>CAVPOX010000036.1:0-37102 GCA_963707075.1 uncultured Acidobacteriota bacterium | reverse complement strand
CGATGCGGACGTGCGCCAGGTGTTGGAGGACGAAAAGGCATACGAGCAGGAAATCAGGACGATGCTGGAAGCATCCGTAGGCGGAGTTCCGGACAGCGACCGAGGGTTTGTCGACGGCAAACCGATCTGGGCCGATCCTGATCTGGACGACTCCAGCTGGGACGAAATCGTGGTCCCGTCGGCTTGGGAAGCGGTCGGCTATCCAGGCATGGATGGCATCGCCTGGTACCGGACCTCCTTTTACCTCACGGCGGAGGAGGCCGAGCAGGGTATTCATCTCGGTCTCGGGGCGATCGACGATTCCGACATCAGCTGGGTGAACGGTCACGAGGTGGGTCGGACCGAGAACGCCTGGAATCAGGCAAGGGTCTACGAGGTCTCGCCAGAAATCCTCGAGCCCGGCCGCAATGTCCTCGCAGTGAGGGTCGAAGATCCGCACGGTGGAGGAGGTATCCAGGGAAATCCTGCGACCCTCTTCGTGGAAAGCGCCGGCTACCAACGATCGCTGGCCGGAATGTGGAAGTTCGCGGTCGGCTACTTCACAGTCAATCTCGAAGATCACAAGCGCGCGCTGCCCACCTTGCTCTACAACCACATGGTGTATCCGCTCTTGCGCTTTCCCATCAAGGGTGTCCTCTGGTACCAGGGCGAGTCCAATGCCGACTTCGCGGAAGATGCCGTCGCCTATCGCGAGCTCTTCGTCGACTTGATCGAGGATTGGCGTCGAGGGTGGGAGGCGGAGGCTCTTCCCTTTCTCTGGGTGCAACTGGCGAGCTTCATGCCTCCATCGATGGAGCCCGGCGACAGTGCCTGGGCGACGCTGCGAGAGTCGCAGTCCGCGGCTTTGGGACTCTCCAACACGGCTCAGGTGGTCACGCTCGATGTCGGTGAGGCCCTCGATGTGCACCCGACGAACAAACAAGCGGTCGGCTATCGCCTGGCCCTGGCCGCGAGGGCAGTGGCCTATGGTCAGGACCTGGTCTACTCGGGGCCCACCTACAAGAGTCATACCGTCGAAGGAAGCCGTATGGTCATCGCTTTCGATCACGTTGGCAGCGGTCTGGTTGCCAGAGATGCCGCCAGCGATCAACTGAGGGGCTTCGCCATTGCCGGCGAGGATGGTGACTTCGTCTGGGCAAGTGCCGCGATCGAGGGCGATCGAGTCGTGGTTTGGCATCCGTCGGTTCCCGCACCGGTGGCCGTGCGCTACGCCTGGGCCGACAATCCGGAAGGTGCCAATCTCTTCAACCGCGAGGGGTTGCCCGGGGCTCCTTTCCGCACGGACTCGTGGTAGCTTCGAACCGTTCGCCGGCTGGCCGATCTTGCAGTGTCGAGTGGCACTGTCTGGAGGGAATCATGATCAGGAGCAGGACTTCGTTTGCGGTCTTTTTCTGGGTGGTGGTCTGTCTTCCCCTGGTTGCACGAGCCTCCGAAGGAGGAGGGGGTGAGGGTGAGTGGTGGAATATCCCCTATCCAGCACCCTTCGATGCGTCGGGTCTGGAGATGACACTCGACACCATTCGCGTCGAGGGAAACCAGTTCGTCGATTCAGCAGGGCAATCCGTGATCTTCCAGGGTGTCGCCATCGCCGATCCGGACAAGCTTGTACTGCAGGGGCACTGGTCGAAGGGGTTGTTCGACGCAATCGACTCCTGGGGGGCGAACATCATCCGGGTACCGGTGCACCCAGTGGCCTGGAGGGGGCGAGGCAGGGCTGGTTATCTCGAGCTTCTGGATCAGGCGGTGACCTGGGCCACCGAGCTCGGGCTCTATCTGATGATCGACTGGCACTCGATCGGGAATCTGGAGACCGGGCTCTTCCAGCATCCCATGTACGACACGACCAAGCAGGAGACGATGGAGTTCTGGCGCACGATCGCGGCGCGCTACCGTGGGGTTCCCACGGTCGCCTTTTATGATCTGTTCAATGAGCCCACCATGTACAACGGCCAACTCGGGACGACGACGTGGGCGAAGTGGAAAGCCTTCAACGAGGAGCTCATCGGCATCATCTATGCCCACGACAAGAACGTCATCCCTCTCGTCGCTGGGTTCAACTGGGCCTACGATCTGACGCCAGTGGCCAGCGATCCGATCACGGCCGAGGGCATCGGGTATGTGTCGCATCCCTACCCGATGAAAGTCGAGGAGCCGTGGGAGGAGAAGTGGGAACGCGATTGGGGATTCGTTGCAGACAGCTATCCGGTCTTTGTCACAGAGTTCGGGTTCATTCTGAAGGATCATCCCAACGCACACATTCCGGCGATCGGCGATGAGCGCTACGGCAAGATCATCACCGACTACCTCGCCAGGAAGGGCATCTCCTGGACTGCCTGGTGTTTCGATCCGGATTGGCCGGCTCACCTGATTTCTGATTGGGACTACACCCCGACGGCATCGGGAGAGTTCTTCAGGGGCGTGATGCAGAGCCATCGATAGAGTGAAGTCCTTCAAAGGAGATGCTGATGACCTATGTCCCAGCCGATGACCGTTACGAGTCGATGGCGTACCGCCGTTGCGGCCGCAGTGGGATCCAGTTGCCGGCGGTTTCGCTGGGACTGTGGCACAACTTTGGGGGTGTCGACGTCTTCGAGAACGCCCGCGCGATGATCCGCCGCGCTTTCGACCTGGGGATCACCCACTTCGACCTGGCGAACAATTACGGTCCCCCGTACGGGTCCGCCGAGGAGACCTTTGGGCGCATCCTGAAGAAGGATCTGTCGAGGCATCGCGATGAGTTGATCATCTCGAGCAAGGCGGGTTGGGACATGTGGCCGGGGCCCTACGGTGATCTCGGATCGCGCAAGTACTTGATCGCCAGTCTCGATCAGAGTTTGCAGCGACTTGGTCTGGACTACGTCGACATCTTCTACCATCACCGTCCCGACCCGGACACACCCCTGGAGGAGACGATGGGGGCTCTCGACGGCATCGTCCGCCAGGGCAAGGCTCTGTACGCAGGTATTTCGGCCTATTCGCCCGACAGAACCAGGCAGGCGGTCGAGCTCTTGCGAGAGCTCGGGACCCCGTGTCTGATTCACCAGCCCCGCTACAGCATGTTCGATCGGCATATCGAGGACGGACTGCTGGACGTCCTGGAGGAAGAAGGCGTCGGTTGTATCGTGTTCTCACCGTTGGAGCAGGGGCTGTTGACCGACAAGTATCTGGACGGCATTCCAGACGACTCTCGAGCGGCCAAAGAGCATGGTTATCTCGGGCGTGACCAGGTGAGCCCGGAGGCGCTGCGGAAGGTTCGCGCGCTGAACGAGCTGGCCCGGGCTCGCGGGCAGAATCTGGCTCAGATGGCTGTCGCCTGGGTGCTGAGACACCCTGCCATGACGTCGGCCCTGATCGGCGCCAGCCGTGTCGGGCAGATCGAAGAGGGCGTGGCTGCACTCGAGCATCTGGATTTCAGCGAGGTCGAGCTGGCTCGAATCGAAGAGGTTCTCTCCACCGGTTCGCATCTCGCCACCCTCTCGTGAGAACCAGCCCCTCGAAGCCGAAACGACAGGGTAGCCGGTGGTCGGTTCGTAGGATGTTCGGGCGTGCTCTGATGGTGCTGTCGACGACTGTCGCGCTCATCGCTTGCGGGGGCGGCGCGTCGACCGAAGGCGGCTCGGCCTCTGCTCCCGAGGCCGAGATCCGCAGGGAACCGGGTCTCAACGTTCTGATGATCACGGTCGACACGCTGCGCGCCGATGCCCTCGGCTCGTACGGAAATACGCGAGCTGTCACGCCCTGGATGGATCGTCTGGCAGCCGAAGGCGTGCGGTTCGAGAACGCTCGTGCCCACAATGTCGTGACCCTACCGACGCACGCCAGCATTCTCACCGGGCTCTACCCGCAGGAGCACGGAGTGCGAGACAACTCGGGCTTTCGGTTGCCGGAGGAGCTGCCGACGCTGGCCACCATCTTGCGGAAAGAGGGCTACCGCACGGGAGCCTTCGTGAGCGCATTTCCGCTCGATTCGCGGTTCGGGCTCGACCAGGGCTTCGAGGTTTACGAGGACAACTTTGTCGGCAGTGAGCGGCGGCCCGCTTTCTTCGAGGTGGAGCGGGCAGGTCCCGAGACCGTGGCGCTGGCCCGGAGCTGGATCGAGGCCAACGACGATCGGCCCTGGTTCTGTTGGGTGCATCTGTATGAGCCTCACTTCCCCTACGATCCGCCGGAGCCGTTGAAGAGTCGGTTCAGCGACGATCTCTATCTTGGAGACGTGGCGGCAGTAGATGAAGCTCTGGCTCCGCTTCTCGAACCTCTTTTGAAACGTGCAAACAGCAGTCAGACGTTGGTGGTGCTGACCTCCGATCATGGAGAGGCACTTGGCGAGCATGGCGAAGCGACGCATGGCATCTTTGCCTACGAGAGTACGCTCAGGGTACCGCTCGTCCTCTACCAGGGTGACTTGTTCGAGCCCCGCGTGGTGCTGGATCCGGTGCGCCATATCGATCTCCTACCGACGATTCTCGACGCCCTGGGGCTCCCCGTGGCCGAGGGCTCTTCCGGTCGGAGCCTGCTCCCTGTTGTCTTCGGACAGGTTGCAGAAGAGGCTCCGAGCACGTATTTCGAGTCACTGTCACCGCAACTGAATCGCGGTTGGGCGCCTCTGTATGGAATCGTCGACGGCGACATGAAATACATCGAGCTGCCGATACCGGAGCTCTACGACCTGGAAGCGGATCCCGGGGAGCGCATCAATCTTGCTGCCAGTGAGCCGGAACAACTGGCTGACTTGCGGGGAAAGCTAGCGCCGCTGAGGGCCATCGATCCCGGCAGTGTGCCGGCGTCGGAGGATGATCAGACGATCGAACGCCTGCGAAGTCTGGGCTACCTGAGTGGCTTACCGGGAAAGGAGAAGGTCTTTACCGAAGACGACGATCCCAAGACGCTGATCGGGCTGGATGCAGCCCTGCGCGATGTGGTGACTCTCTATGGCGAAGGCGATCTCGCCGCGGCCTTGCAGCGGGCTCGTCAGCTCGTGCAGACGCGACCCGGCATGAGAATGGCTCTCCTGGAGCTCGCGCATCTGGAGAGAGAGGTGGGCAACCTGGCCGCGGCTGTCGACGCTTTGCGTGAAGCCTATGCGCTCAATCCTGCCGACACTGCCACCCTGGCTCTTCTCGGCGCTTATCTGACCCAGGCTGGCAAGGCTGAGGAGGCCGTCGCAATCACCGAGGCCAACAGCGAGCTCGGCGAACCGGATGTCGATGTCCTGCTGGTGCGAGCCCTCGCCCTGGCGAGAACGCAGCAGGCAGCCGCGGCGTTCGAAGCCCTCGAAAGAGCCCGGCAGGTCGATCCCCGGGATCCGAGGGTATCGGTTCACAGAGGCACTCTGCACTTGATGACGGGGGCCCGTGGTGAGGCGCAGATGGCCTTCGAAGAAGCCCTGGTGCTGAACCCGACAACGGTGTCTGCCCACACAGCTCTCGGCGTGATGGCCATCGAGGAAGGCAGGATCGAGGCCGGCATCGAGCACTGGCGTCGAGCTCTGGTGGCCGATCCCCAACAGGCCACGAGGCTATTGGCTCTGGGCACGAAGCTTTGGAACGCGGGGCAGACGTCGGCCGCTCGTCCTCTGCTCGAGCTGTTTGTCTCTGCGGCTCCTGATGCCATCTACCGGCAAGAGAAGCTCCGGGTAGGCACTCTGCTGGCGAGTGCCGGATAATTGGTGGTAGAGATCCCATCTGCCGTTCTTTCGAGGTGGGAAAAACCCGGGCACTCTGAGGTAGGGTAGACCGGCCACGCCCAGGAGGTGAGAACTGTGAAAACCCACCGCCGTCTGTACGCAGTCCTTTCGAGCATTCTTGTGCTCGGCGCGATTGGCGCGATGTCGGGTTTCGCGACTCCAGCCAATGGTCAGGAAGCAGCGACCGAGAGTTTCGGCGAGACCGTCGAGGTCGAGTTGGTCAATGTGGAGGTCCGGGTGCTCGACAAGCAGGGACTGCCGGTGACCGGACTCACCGTGGCCGACTTCGAGGTGCTCCATGACGGTGCTGCCGTGCCGATCTCCAACTTCACCGAGTTCCGTGATGGCGTTGCGGCGACCGGAGCGGGTGAGGCTTCGATGACCGGAACGGTCCAGGCTGGGCTGGGGGCCGAGCAACATCTGGTCGTCTATTTCGACGACCTGCATCTTCAGGCGACCCATCGAGGCGTGCTCGTCGAGGCCCTCGACGCCTTCATTGCCACGGAGCGGATTCCAGCCGAGAACATCATGATTCTCCGTCAGGGGCGGGAGCTGCACATCGAAGCACCGTTCGGGTTGTCCCAGCAGGATCTCGAAGAAGCTCTCAGGGCCCTCGAGAAGTCCCCCCCGGGCCTGAGCACGGAGAACGCGACACGGCAGGCTCTGGACGAGATCCAGAGAACCTGGAACCAGAGCAGGGACGCCACCGGTTCGGGTGAGCAGCAGATGGCACAGATCCCTGGTGCCAACCTGGGCGGGGCAGCGGGTGGTACCGGGGGATCGCCCCGGGACGTCACCGGGGGTTCGGGAAGCCTGGGCAGTGGACTCGTATCGAGCTCGTGCGACATCTTCGACAGCCGCGTCGAAGCCATCCTCAATGGTTGGATGCAGATGCGCGCCAACCAGATATCCGTGACCCTGGCGAGTCTGACGGATACCGCGACCTATCTGGCGGGACTCCCGGGAGCCAAGAGCGTGCTCTATTTGAGCGATGCCCTGGAGACGATACCGGGCGCGGCGCTGTCGAACTATGCCGACACCATCTGCCCCGGAGGCTCGCAGAATCTGGCGATGAATACCCTGGGCGAGGAGCTGGGTAGCTCGTTCGAGGCGCTGACTCGTCATGCCGCCGCCAACCGCGTCACCATCTATGCGATGCAGGGGGGAGGGCTCCAGGTGAGCAGCTCTGGGAGTGCCAAGGACAGCGGTGTCCGGGCAGGCAGTATCGCTTCGTTCGAGGCGGGCAAGCGCGCGGGCGATCAGTCTGGGCTGATCATGTTGGCCGAGGAGACGGGGGGCCAGGCCATCCTGAACCAGAACGACTACGGCAAGGCCTTTGTCGATCTGAGCCGCGACTTGCTCAACTTCTACTCGTTGGCCTATCAACCCCCAGCCGGCGAAAAGAACCAGAACCACAGTATTCGGGTGAACGTGGCGCAGCCCGGGCTGCAAGCTCGGTACCGTCAGGGGTACATGTACAAGAGTGCCAACAAGAGATTCTCCGAGAGTCTGCAGGGGGCGCTTTACCTCGGCCTGGTCGACAACCCACTCGAGGCACGATTGGGTGCGGGCGAGTTCCGGTCTGTGGCCGACGGGCCTGCAGTCCTGCCTCTTCAGGTTGTCCTGCCGGTTGACCTGATTTCATTCTTGCCCCAGGGGGACAGCCTGACGGCTGGCATATTGATCAGGGTCCTGGCTCGGAATCTGGAAAACGGGCAAGTCACCCGGACTGACAAGAGCTTCCAGGTCAAGCACGATCCAAACAGTGAGGGCGAGTGGATGCAACTGCCGGTCGATCTGCAGATAGAGGCAGGTCCGCAGCTCCTGGTGGTCGGGGTTCTGGATCAGCAAAGCGGCGTCACCTCACTGATCAGCACGACGGTGGAGGTGCCATCGCTATGAACCTCGTGTGCTCTAGCGGTTTTGTTGCGGAATGGACCAGGCGGCAGAGGCCGAACAGGAACATCGCGCCGAGAGCCCTGTGTCTCCTGCTTTCTCTCGGAATTTGGACAGCCTCCGCGCCGGTCTTTGCCGAGCTCGACACCGACGCCGCAATGGAAGCCTGTCTCGCCGAAGGCAAGATCCTCAAGGGTGGAGAGGAGCTTATCGGGCTGACCAAGCCACTCAAGGTCGAAGTCGAGTGCGGTGAGAACATTCAACTCGCTGTCTTCAAGTCACTCGACGTTCACAAGCAGGGGCTCTATACCCTCGCCAATGGCAAGCAGGTGTTCAACTTCTCCGATTGCTTCGAGTACGAACGGGCTGCCTATCTGCTGGACAGGGAGCTCGGTCTGGGAATGGTGCCGGTGTCGGTGCTGCGTAAGTATCGAGGCACCGATGGGGTGTTGGTGGCATGGATTCCCGATGCCGTCCACGAAGACAGGGTGAAGCGCGACTTTTCAGGACCCGAGATGGCATCCATGACGCGACAGCTGTCGATTGTGCGCCTGTTCGATTCCTTGATCTATAACACCGACCGTCGGCCACCCAACACACTGGTCAACGAGTCGATTCCCAAGGTCTTCATGATCGACCATACCCAGGCTTTTCGCGAGAAGAAGGAGCTCCAGAAGGCGTTCGTGGAAGGGCGAACCTGGCTGCCAGAGGAAAGCTACTCTCGCCTGAAAGCTCTCGATATAGACCAATTGAATGAGCTACTGGGCGGCCTCACCACTCGGGGGCAACGCAAGGCCTTGCTGGCTCGCCGTGACCTCATCATCGCGAAGATCGACGGAGAGCGAGAGGATTACGGCGACGAGGCCGTCTTTCTCAGCCCCGCGCGGTAGTCCGAGTCAGTCCGCCTCGGTGTCGCCCATCGAGTACCCGGGTTCACCCTGCGGTCGTTGCATGGAATCCAGGCCATAGCGATCGATGAGGTCGCCGTAGTTCACCAACTCGATGCCGTGATCGGCGATCGCTTGTCGAAACTCGGATGACAGAAGGGCGTCGAGCTCGGCTTGACGGTGGATGCCCACGCGAGCTGGATCTTCCGGGTTGTTGATGTCGATCAACGCAGCCATCTCGGGACCGTCTATGCCGAGGTGAATGACCAGCAGTGTCGGTCGGCCCGGCTTGACCCGTGGGACGAAGTCGAGGAGTTCCACGAGCTTCCTCTCGGGAGCAACATCCCAGAGCGATGTCGATCGTTCACCAAAGTAGCGCGAAAGCCCGAGCCCGTACTCTTTCGCCAGATCTTCCACGATCGCTGTCAGCTCGGGTGTCGAGACCGCGGTGAGCATATGGTAATCGAGGTAATCGACCTCGAGGCCTGCGTCCAGCGCACGCTGAATCTGGGCACGAAGCTCCTTCTCGACCTCGTCCAGGTCGACATTGGCGGCCGCGAAATCGGCCGAGGTCGTATGAAAATGACCGTTCTCATCCACCAGGGTCGGGACTGCCGAAGGTCCCAGGACCGGTCCCCATTTGTAGTGCTGCCATTCCGAGTTCAGGGTCAGGTGGATGCCGACGCTGACCTGGTCCTGATCCTTGAGCATCTCGACCGCTTCCAGATACCAGGGACAGGCGATCATCACGGAGGTGGAGAACGGCATCCCGGAGGCGATCAGTTTCTTTACCGCCATGTTGCCGGCGTGGCACATGCCGACATCGTCACAACGGATGGCGAGCTCGGGTGCCTTGTCGGATTGAGCCATGGTCGAAGTGAATCCGGCGCCGAGCGCCAGAATAGCCAATGCAGTCGCTCTGGTGGTTCTCATTGTAGGGGATTCTCCGGACCTCCTTCTCCGACCATCACGTAACGGCCGAGGATCGATCGTACTTCCGATATTTCATCCCTTATGCCGACGACGAACTTGTGAGGACCAGGCTTCATGGTCAGATTGATCACGCGACCGACCTCGTCCTGCATGGCAACCTCCATGGAGTCATCAGGGATGCGCAACTCGAGGGGCATCTCCGAGACCGGTGCCTGGCTGCCGTTTTCATCGATTGCGGAGAAATAGAGGCTCAGCTGTGCTTCCTGAATACCCGGTCTGGGTACGAAAGTGATCTTCTCGATCGGGATTCTGACGCGAATCGCCACATCGTAGTTGCCGTCGGAGTCTCGGGTCTGTGGGCCCAGATCGACTGAGGCTGCGTGGGGATTGGTCTGGTAGCCGTGAACGAAGAATGCATTGACGGCATCCTCCATCTGCGCCGCGATGGGCTTGTCACGGTAGCCCTCACGATGGCGAATCTTCCAACCCTTCTGTTTGTCGAGGAGTCGGACGTCGATGTCATGGTAACGGCCGCGGTCCGACATGGGGGCTCGGTAACCGAGTGAATAGTAATTGTTGAAATCCTGCGTCACCCGTCTGAGGCCTTCGCTCACGTCGTTGGTGTTGAAGATCGCCTGCCCACCCGTCTTGTCGGCCATCGTGATCAGCGTGTCCTGCAGGTTGCTCGTGCGAATCGAGTCGACTGCCGAGCTGACCGGGGTCGGGGAGGCGATGGCTCGGGTTTCTGCGCCAATGCCGGACTGGGTGCGCAGACCGGCTGCGTCGATGGTGTAGAAACTCACGCGGTTGGAGTTGGCCTCGGCGATCAGATGGACGTAGCGCTGCGACAGATCGTAGGACATGGCTTCGGCGAGGGCCGACTGATCGGCGAAGTTCTGTTGCACCGCTTGATAGAGGTCCTGACCGGGAACAGCGGGCAGGCCATCGCTGAGATGAATCAGCATCTTGCGACCGGGCAATCCCGCCAGCGACTCGAGCATCTCGCGCAGGCCATCGAGGCTTTCTTCGGCATGGTGCCTGGTGGCATCGGCGAACGACGAAGCTTCGAACAGGGCCTTGTGCAAGGATGGCGTCTCATAGATCTTCTGGACTGCCTCCGAGCGTTCAAGCTCGCGGGTCTGTGCATAGCCCGTGAGCTTCTCGGTCTCATCCAGAGCCAGGCTGACGTTGTCGATGTCAGTGGTGAACGGATGGCGAATGTGGAGCGAGCGATCGTAGGAGGCGACCATCACCTGATCGCCAGGTCGCAGAGTGTCGTAGAGGAAGCCTCGCAGCCTGGAGAAGACCCGGTTGCGGTTGAGGGGGTGAATGAAGAGATTGTCGACATAGATGATGAGGTTGAGCCGTTGCTCGGTCGGGTAGCTCAGCTCGTCGACCTCGGTCTCGGGTTCGGCCAGGGGATCCACCGGTTTTTCGTCAACGGGTTCGCCCAGAGAGGTCGGACGCCCCTTGGAGACGGCGTAGAAATTCATCACCTCGACGGGCCGTCCGTCCTCCATGACCGTGAAATCATCGATGGTCAGGCCTTCGACGGGATTGCCGTCATTGTCTGTCACGTAGACTTCGACGTTGACGATTTCAACCGCAATCTCTTCGAAGTAACCGCTATCCTCTTCAGCCGGGGCAGCGGATTCCTGAGCTGCCAGCCCACCGGCCGCGAGCAGAAGTGCCAAGGAGCTCAACAGCAGTGAGCAGCGCGTCGTCATCGTTGACATCTCGTATCTTCTCCGTCTGGAATCGGCATCCTACTTCTGTTTGATCACGATCTGCTGGTTGGCCTCGACGTTTTCTGTTTGGGTAGTTGTTCCATCCGGCCAGAGCACTTCGACCAGATCGGCCCTGTCGAGCTCGCCGAGCCCGAAGTGCAGGCGCTTGTCCTCCTGCGAGATATAGCTGGAGCCACTGCGGATGAGCCGAGTTTGCAGGGTGTCCCCAGCCCGCAGGGTGACCACGGAGCCAACGGCATCGGTCATCTTGCCAGTGCCCTCGAGCTTCACCATCAACCAGTTGCCGGGAGAGGGATGTTCGTTGTGAAAGATCTGAGGGAGTCCGTCGAGATCGACGGAGACCATGTCCAGCCGACCATCGTTGTCCAGATCGGTGATGGCCATGCCGCGGCTGGCACGCCGCTCCATGAAGTTGCTACTGAGCTGCTCGGCGACTTCTTCGAAAGTCCCATCGCGGAGGTTGCGGAAGAAAAGCTTGCGTTGGAGGTATTTTTCCGAAGGGCCCGAGGGTGCGGTTTCCATCTGCGGATAGACATGGCCACTGACGATGAAGATGTCCTGCCACCCGTCATTGTCGTAGTCGAAGAAGCTCGTTCCCCAGCTCACGAAGGGCAGACTCGGTGGGGCCGTTCCCGACCGAAACGAGACATCGGTGAAATAGTCACCACTGTTGTAGTAGAGAGCGTTGTACTCCTGCGAGAAATTGGTGGCGAAGAGGCTGAGTCGGCCTTCGTTCCTGTAATCGCCCACCGCCACCCCCATGCAGGCCTGCTCCGAACCGTCTTCGCTGACTGCCACACCCATGGGAAAGGCGACATCCTCGAACGTGCCGTCCCCCTTGTTGTGGTAGAGGTAGTTGGGCCCGGCATCGTTGGCCACGAAGAGATCGATCCAGCCATCCTGGTTATAGTCGAACCAGCTGACGCCCAGGCCGAAATACTCGTTCGGATCGTTGACGCCGATCTCTTCAGCAACCTCCTCGAAGGTGCCGTCGCCATTGTTGCGAAAGAAGAAGTCGGTGGACCCGGGCAGGCCACGGGGTCCGCATTGAACTTCGATACCGTTGTAGTTGCAGAACTTTCCCTTGCCGAACTCGGGTAGCGACTGGAGATCGACGCGGACATAGCGAGACACGATCAGATCGAGGTCCCCATCCTTGTCGTAATCGGCCCACCCACAGCCCGTCGACCAGCCGTCGGCGACGATGCCCGACTTTTCGGTGATGTCCTCGAATGAACCGTCGCCTCGATTGCGGTACAGCCGGTCGGGTCCAACGGTGGTGACATACACGTCTTGCCAGCGATCGCCATCGAGATCTGCCACACAGACCCCCATTCCCCACCCCGGGAAGGAGAGGCCCGACTTTTCGGACACGTCTTCGAATCTGAGCCCCCCGAGGTTCTTGTAGAGCACACTGGGTGCGGACTCCGGGTCGAAGGCCGTGTCGACGGTCAGCGCGTTGACAAAGTAGATATCCGGCAGGTTGTCGTTGTTGTAGTCGAAAACCGCCATGCCGCCGGCCATCGATTCGAGGACGTACTTCTTTTCCGGCGCCGATTGGTGTTCAAACGTGATGCCGGACGTGGCAACTACGTCTCTGAAGATCTCCGCTGCTGCTAGCTCGCCTGACGGTTTTGAGGATGCCGCGCTGGCCAGCCACAAGAGGCTGAGGGCAGCCGTGAGTTTCTCGAGCTTCATTGCGTCATCCCACCTTGCTTCAGTCCGGCGCGCAGGCGCATCTTCTCGATGTCTTCGACCTCCTGATTCCGCGTGGCTTGATGCAGCTCTCGGTACTGACTGGACTTCTCGAGATCGCCCAGTCGGGCATAGGCAAGGCTCAGCTGGTAATAGGTCCGTGGAGAGTTGGGGGCTAGCTGCAGAACCTTCTGGAACCACTCGACGGCCTCGGCGAATTGTCCCTGTTGCATCCGCACCCTGCCGAGGACGTAGTAGGCACCTGCGTGGCCCCCTGCCAGAGCCAGCACCCGATTGGCCTGGGTCTCCGCCATTTCGAGCTCGCCCAGCCCCTCTTCGGCCTCGGCCGCCACTGCCAAAGCCTCGGCGTTCTCTGGCTCTATCTCGAGGGCGCGGTCGAGTGCTTGCTTCGCTTCGTCGAATCGCTTCTGGGAGATGAGGGTGATGCCCAAGGCTATAAGCGTCAGTGCCCGTTGGGGTTCCAACTCCAGGGATCGCTCGAGGGAGTCGACCGAGGGGGCGAACTCCTTGATCTGCAGTTGCGCCACCCCGAGCAGGTAGGGATACTCCGCTACTTTTGGATGCATGCGTGTCAAGGGTTCAAGCACATTGATGGCTCCGACCGGGTCTCCGGCCATCAGGCTGTTCTTGGCGAAATCGCTCAAGACCTCTTCGGAATTGGGGGCTATCATCTTCGCCTTGTCGAGGATCTCCGCGGCCTGCGCGTGATCTCCCTGTTTGGCCTGGGCTCTCGCCGTTTGCAGCAAGGCCCGGACCGACTCGGTTTCCGCCGCCGAGGGTTCGCAAACGACCAGCGGAGTCGTCGAGCCAATGAGCAGCATCCAGGCGAGTCTTCGCTTCACTGTGAGTCTCCGGAGCTTTTGGCCTTCTTCAGCGACTGAAAGGTTGCGAACTCACGCTTTGCTTCCTCGGTGCGACCCAGTCTCTGCAGTGCCAAGCCCAACTGATAGTGGGCTTCAGGATCCTCGGGAGCGAGACGCGCCGCACTTTCGAGTTGAATCTGGGCGCGCTGCGCATCTCCCTCGGCCAGGAGGATCTTGCCCATCAGGTAACGGGCGTCGGCAGATTGTGGTGTCTTCTCGACCAGCACCTCGAGGAGCTCCATGGCCTCTTCGGATTTGCCGGCGAGATCGAGAACCATAGCCAGTAATTGCTGTGTGCGCAAGTCCTGCGGGTAGTTCGCGAGCTCGGCACGCAGCTCCTTCTCTGCGGCGTCCAGGTCTCCCTGACGCAGGTAGATCTCTCCGAGCGTGAGATGGGCCTCCGCGACGTCTGGCTGAAGCTCGATCGCCTTCTGCAGAGACTCGATGGCTGCCGGGTAGTCGTCCTGCTGGGCAGCGGCCTGCCCGAGAACCACGTTCAACTCGGGCCAGTCGGGATACTTGATCAGCAGGTCGGCAAAGATCCGCTGCGCTTCGACGGTGCGGCCCGAGCGCACCAGGGACAGCCCGTATGCGTACTGCAGAGATCGGTTGAACTTTCGCTCGCTGTCGTCTTTGAGCAGCTCGGCCGCCTCCGCGTACTTGTCAGAGTTCAGCCAGGCGAGCGCCAGCATCCGCTTGAGCTCGGCGTTGGCGGGGTCGAGCTCGAGGGCCTGTGCGAGTGGCTCGGTGGCCTGGCTGAACTGGCCACTGTTGAAGCGTGCCACGCCCAGAGCGTATTGGACCTGGGGAAAGTCCGGATCGAGTGCGGCCGCCTGGGCAAAAAGGTCGCCCGCTCGCTCGATGTGCTTGGCCTGGGTTAGCAGCACACCGAGATTCAGGTAGGTCTGAGTGAGACGTTTCTCGAGATCCACCTGCAGCTCCTGCCGTTCCCGCGGGCTGAGGTGATCCACCGATTTCGATTCCAGGGGTGGACCCAATGCGTCTTCGGCCTGGTCATCGGAGTCGTCTCCCATGAATCGCTGCAAGCGCTCCCGGGAATCTTCGGTTTGCGCCTCTCTGTTCTCCTCCGCCGCCGCAAAGTGAACGGCTGATGACTCCTCATCACCGACTTCTCTATAGGCTCGTCCCAGCTGATAGTGGATTTGCGCGATCTGAGTGAGGCGACGATCATAGAGTTCGGTCTGGGTGCCTGCCGAAGTCAGCTCGGTCAGCTCCAGGGACCGTTGCAGAGGGCGAACGGCATCAGCCGCACGGCCCGCTCGCAGGTAGGCAAGTCCCAGGTACTGGAGGGCCTGGCGCTCGGTCGCGGTGTGACGACTTGCAACCTCCAGGTGAGGCACGGCTTCCGCTTCGCGTCGACTCTCGACCAGAGCCATGCCGAGATAGAGGTTGGCCATTGGATCCTCCGGGGCCAACTGGAGCTCGGCCTCGAAGAGAGCCAGGGCGTCATCCAAGCCGCGATGTTCGAACTCGAAGATCTCGATTGTGCCGAGGTAATAGTGCGCTCGCCGTACCTCAGGATCCACTTCCAGTGCCTGCTTCAGGGCTTGACGGGCGTGGTCGAAGTACTCGTAGTCTCGGTAAGTTCTACCGATCAAGACAAGGGTCTGGGGTATCGATCTCTTCTCGGCGAGTTCTGTGAAGAGTGACTTCGCCTCCTCGATCTGGTCTCGCTTGAGATAAGCCGATCCCAGGAGGTAGAGGTTCTCGATGTCTTCCGGGAACAGGACCCTCAGCTCTTCCAGTTCCTGCAGCGATTCGGCGGTTTGTCCGTTGGCTGCAAGTGCCTGGGAGAGCAGCTTGCGAGCCTGATGGTCCATCGAGTTCATACTGATCATCTGGCGCAGTGGTGTGATGGCTTCACCGGGGTTGCCGGTCTTGATGTCGATGGCGGCGAGGGCCAGTCGCGGTAGTCGAGTCTCGACCGCGGAGACAACTGCTGCTTCGTAGGCAGCTCTGGCGGCTACCAGGTCGTTCTCCGCGACCTCCAGGGCTCCCAGAAGCATCCATCCCCTTTGCAGGGCTGTACGATACCGGCTCTCGGCGAGTTGAGGTTCGTTTCGCTGGAGTGCGTCTTCGGCTTCCGTAATCGCTCGCAACACCGGCGTAGCTGTTTCCTGGACGGTCTGGGCCGAGAGACTCGGGAGCACGAGTAAACGCGTCAAGACCGTGACGAAGAGAAACCCCAAGAGGTTCCCAGAAGCGCGAGTCTGGTGATCACAACCCATAAGCTGTCATTCTATCGGCGCAATGCCCTTTTCCGACCGAGGTGCAGTCGCGAAATCATGTCGTCGAGGTATCCTTGAGCTCCACTTGCCGCATGGATCACCTTGTGCCGAGGAGGCCGGATGACCAGAGATATCGTTGTCTCTTTCCTTGTGCTCTCGATAGCGTGCGCACTGCGAGCCGAGGTGCCCGCCTATTTGGATCCCGCGCAGCCCCTCGAGATCCGTGCTGCGGATCTCGTCTCCCGGATGACACTGGAAGAGAAGGTGTCGCAGATGGTCTACGACGCCGCAGCTATCCCACGGCTGGGCGTGCCCGAGTACAACTGGTGGAACGAGTGTTTGCATGGCGTCGCCCGTGCCGGGCGTGCAACGGTCTTTCCGCAGGCTATCGGACTCGCTTCCACGTTTGACACAGATCTTGTCTTGCGGGTGGCGACGGCAATCTCGGATGAGGCCCGGGCGAAACACCACGCGTTTGCGCGGGCGGGCAGGCGAGGCCAGTATCGCGGCCTGACCTTCTGGACACCCAACATCAACATCTTCCGGGATCCTCGGTGGGGCCGCGGCCAGGAGACCTACGGTGAAGATCCATTTCTGACCGCGCGAATCGGCATCGCTTTTGTCGAGGGACTGCAGGGTGACGACCCGCGCTATCTCAAGGTGGCTGCCTGCGCCAAGCACTTCGCGGTTCACAGTGGTCCTGAAGGCGACCGGCATGTCTTCGATGCCGTGGCGTCTCCCAGGGACATGGAAGACACCTATCTGCCCGCGTTCAAGGCGTTGGTCGACGCCGGCGTCGAATCGGTGATGTGCGCTTACAACCGGATCAACGGCGAGCCGGCCTGTGGCAGCAAGACGCTGCTTCAGGACATCTTGCGAGATCGATGGGGATTCGCTGGGCATGTCGTCTCCGATTGCTGGGCCTTGCGTGATTTCGATGAGAATCACCGGGTGACGTCGGACAACGTCGAGTCGGCGGCTCTGGCCCTGCGGGCGGGAACCAACCTGAACTGTGGCAACACCTATCCGTCACTGCTCGAGGCGGTCGAGCGTGGCCTGGTGACCGAGGCGGAGATCGATGCATCACTCGCGCTGCTGCTGCGGACGCGCTTCAAGCTCGGGTTGTTCGACAGGGAAGAGGGAAATCCCTACGCGTCCATACCGCCCGAGGTGGTGAACTCTGCCGGGCACCGAGCCCTGGCGCGCGAGGCGGCGGTGAAGTCGATCGTGCTGTTGAGAAACGCCGAGGGTGTTCTGCCGCTGTCCAGGGACCTTCAGAAGATCTTCGTGACCGGCCCGCTCGCCGCGGACGGGGCAGTTCTGCTGGGCAATTACTCCGGGGTGAGTAGCGACCTGTCGACGATCCTCGAAGGGGTCGTGGGAGCAGTAGGCCCGGCGACGATGGTCTCCTATCGCCAGGGCGCTCTGCTCGATCGTGAAAACGTCAATCCCATGGACTGGTACTCGGACACTGCCATCGATGCCGACGTCACCATTGCGGTCATGGGTATTAGCAATCTGCTCGAGGGTGAGGAAGGGGCATCGCTGGCATCTCCCGGCAAGGGGGA
This sequence comes from uncultured Acidobacteriota bacterium, assembly GCA_963707075.1. GTDB lineage: Bacteria > Acidobacteriota > Thermoanaerobaculia > Multivoradales > JAHEKO01 > CAXMQZ01. The sequence continues at coordinate 19,559 of CAVPOX010000036.1, read as the reverse complement.
CCGATTCGACACGCGACTGCCGCCGAATCAAATCGACTTTCTCACCAGGATCCGTGGGAAGGCGAACAAGCTCGTCGTGATCTTGCTGGGTGGAAGCCCGATGGCGATTCCGGAGGTTCACGACATGGCCGATGCCGTGGTTCTGGCCTGGTATCCCGGCGAGGAGGGCGGGCGAGCGGTGGCCGACGTGCTCTTCGGCGAGGTCTCACCCTCGGGCAGATTGCCCATCACCTTTCCAGAATCGCTCGACCAGTTGCCACCTTACGACGACTACTCCATGAGGGGGCGCACCTATCGCTACATGGAGAAGCAACCGCTCTATCCATTCGGCTTTGGTCTGAGCTATACCTCCTTCGAATACGGCAAGATCTCGCTGGACAGAGAGCAGATGGAGCAGAGTGGCCGGGTGAAGGCCAGCGTGACCGTGACCAACACCGGTCCCGTCGCGGCCGAAGAGGTCGTCCAGCTCTATGTCAGCGATACCGACGCCGCCTTCGAAGTTCCTCTGGCCTCCCTGAAGGGGTTCGAGCGTGTAGCCCTGGACCCGGGAGAGAGTCGAGAGGTGAGCTTCTCGATTACCCGTGATCAGCTCGAAGTCGTCAACGATGCGGGCGAGAGAGCGGTGGATCCCGGGGTGTTCGAGCTGATTATCGGCGGGGCGTCACCCGGAGAACGCCCGGTTGAATTGGGCGCGGCCAGGCCGGCGCGAGCCATTCTCACCGTGAGGTGATTTTTGGTGAGTCAGGGGGCTCCAGTCAGTGGAATAGGATGGGCACTCCGTCTCAGGTCACTTGACCGTATTCCGACGGTCGGATGGTCTCGAGAGCGGTCGAGAACTTCGTCAGAACTTTTGGCTATGGGGAGCTGGGTGATGATTCGATATCTCGCAACAGTCATGGTCGTGCTGGTGGGCGTGTGGGCAGGCGCGGTCGTCGAGGCCGAGGAGATGAACCGGGGCCTCGGTGTCTATCCAGGTGATCCGACGGAGGACTTCTCGCCTACCCTCGTCACCGCCCCGGGCGGCCGCCGTAATCTCGCCCTGAATCGCGCCGCGAGTCAGTCGAGTGCCTATGACTACAACCTCGCGGCGCAGCTCATCACCGATGGAATCAAGGATTCCAACCTGCCGCGCTGGTTGTCGGTATCGACCAGTACAGATGGGGAGCTGCCGAAGCATCGGCGTGAGGTCGCCGTCGACGATAATGTGGTGACCGGCCTCGACTTCGATGGTCCCGGGTGGATCGATTTCCGGTTCGGTGGTGGAACTGAGCCCCACCGGTTCGATCGTGTCGAGATCGGATTGGTCAAACGCAATTGGTTGCCGTTTGGACCCCCGACAGTATCGCCAGCCTGCATTCCGGGTCCATGGGGACCGCCGGTCAGTGAGCCCGACGAAGACGACACAATCGAGTGGAGTCTCGGCATTTCAGAAGGGGGCCGCGAAGTCCAGGAGCTGGGCCGCGGGATGGGCACAGTTCCGCCGGCGCCTCCCTCGCCTTCGTTGGAAGAGGGGATCGGCAGGATCTTCAACTGGTTGGTCGAGGCCAATCCTCCGTTGTGGACAGAAGTAACCCTCGATGAACCCGTCAGTAGCCGCCGCGTCCGGGTCGTGCTGGAGGATCTGGAGTGCAAGCAGTGGAAGGTGGCCGAGGTCAGGTTCTACAACGGAGAGGAGAGAGTCCATGTAGGGGGTCCGTACCACTTCGGTAGCGCCTGGAAATCTGCCGGGCTTGGCGAGGAGTGGGTGGCGGTCGATCTCGGAACGGAGGCGACCGTCGACTCGGTGAATCTTCACTGGCTTCTGCCCGCCGCCAGGGGTGAGATTCAGATTTCGACCGACGGTTCGGACTGGACTCGCGTGGCGCCGCTGTCCGGCAAGGCGGGGGTGGAGGCAATCAGCTTGACCCCGCCCGTCGAGGCCCGGCATCTGCGCGTCCTGATGACCCAACCCACGTCGGAAGCGGGATACATCCTGAGTGAGGTCGAGGTCTTTGGCGAAGGCGGTCTGGTTGCGGATCCGCAGTCGCAACCCGCAGCTACCGCCGACGGCGGACTGCATCTGGCGGGTGGCAACTGGCGCTTGCAGCGAGGCTCTCTCGTCGAGGCTGAGGGAGAAATGATCTCCACTGCCAGTTTCTCGGACGACGACTGGATCGTGGCGACAGTGCCGGCAACGGTGCTCACTAGCTACTTCAATGTCGGTGCTTTGCCCGATCTCAGTTTCGGTGCCAATGAGCTGGCGATCTCGGACTCGTTCTTCCAGTCCGACTTCTGGTATCGAAACGAGTTCGAAGGTTCCAGGCTCGGGCCCGGTCAGCACGCCTTCCTCGACTTCGACGGCGTCAACTGGAAGGCCGAGGTCTATCTCAATGGTGCTTCATTGGGAAGGATCGAGGGGGCTTTCATGCGGGGCAGGTTCGACGTCACCGACCACCTGCTTTCGGGCGCGACCAATGTGCTGGCGGTGCGCATAGAAAGGACAGCGACACCCGGGAGCGCCAAGCAACACACCCTCGAGGACGCCGGGCCAAACGGAGGCGCCATCGGGGCCGACAACCCGTCCTACCATGCTTCCATCGGCTGGGACTGGATCCCCACTATCCGGGGACGCAATATCGGTTTGTGGAACGATGTGTGGCTGCGCGTCGCCGGACCGGTCACGATCGAAGACCCCTTCGTTAGCTTCGAGCTGCCACTGCCCGACATTTCGAGCGCCGACCTGCATCTGGAAGTGCGTTTGGCCAATCACAGTTCGGAACCGGTGGAGGGGACACTCTACGGTACCTTCGGCGAAGTCGCCTTCGAGCAGTCGGTGAGGGTCGCGGCGGGGTCGGCCGAGACCGTCTCCCTCGACCCCTCGACCCACGCGCAGCTCCGGCTCGAGCAACCCAGGCTCTGGTGGCCAAATGGGCATGGCGAGCCTCACCTCTACGACGTCGAGCTCCGTTTCGAGACAGCGGCAGGCGTCTCGGATCGAGAGGCATTCAAGAGCGGTGTCAGGCAGATGACCTACTCAGAAAAGAACGAGGCGCTGCATATCTTCGTCAATGGCCGTCGCGTGGTGCCGCGAGGAGGTAACTGGGGTTTTCCCGAGGCCAACCTGCGCTACAGGGGACGTGAGTATGAAACCGCCATGCGCTACCACCGCGACATGAACTTCACCATGGTCCGCAACTGGGTTGGCCAGACTGCAGACGAGGAGTTTTACGAAGCTGCCGATCGTAACGGGATTCTGATCTGGCAGGACTTCTGGCTGGCAAATCCGCTCGACGGTCCGGATCCCGACGATGAAGCGCTCTTCGTGAGCAACGTGCGGGACTCACTTCTGCGGATTCGCAATCACCCTTCGGTTGGCCTCTACTGCGGCCGCAACGAAGGTCACCCGCCGCCGTCCCTCGATGCTGCCATCTCGAGGTCCATCGCTGAGCTCCATCCGGAGATCCACTACATCCCGAACTCGATCTTCGGGACCGTCAGCGGTGGTGGTCCTTACGGCGTGAGGTCTCGCGAGTACTACTTCACTGAACGGGCGACGCCGAAGCCGCACAGCGAGCTGGGCATGACCAGTGTGGTGACGCAGGACAGCTTTCGGGAAATGATGCCCGAGTCCGAGCTCTGGCCGATAGGCCTGCACTGGGGCCTGCACGACTTCAACCTGGAGAGCAACCAAAGAGCGGAAGACTTCGTGGCGAAAATCGAGGCTGGCTATGGTGGCTCCGGTGACTTCGCCCAGTGGGTGGATATCGCGCAGCTGGTCAACTATGACGGCTACAGGGCGATGTTCGAGGCCCAGAGCCAGCACCGCATGGGGCTGCAGCTGTGGATGAGCCATCCGGCCTGGCCTTCGCTGACCTGGCAGACGTACGACTACTACTTCAATCCGCATGCAGCCTACTTCGGCTCGAAGAAGGGCTCAGAACCGTTGCACATCCAATGGAATCCCATCAGCGGCGAGGTTGAAGTGGTCAATTACGGAGTTCCGGATGCCAGTGGACTGATCGCCAGGGCGCAGGTGTTGACGCTCGATGGATCGGTCGCATGGGAGAAAGAGGCTCCCGTCGACAGTGTTTACGACAGCACGATCAGCCCGTTCGCCATGGAATTCCCGGAGGGGCTTACCCCTGTTCACTTCATTCGCCTGTACCTCAACCAGGCGAGCGAGCGGGTCTCCGAGAACCTCTACTGGCGTGGGGCGGAGATCGGCGACTATCGGGCGCTTCGCACCCTGCCGGAGGTGGAGCTGCGAAACCGGACGACAATGGAAAGGACTGGAGATCGCTACATCCTGCGAACCGAGATCGAAAATCCTGCACAAACGCCGGCATTGGCAGTCCGCCTGACAGCGGTCGGCAACAAATCGGGCGGAAGGATCCTGCCTGCCATCTACAGTGACAATTTCGTAGCGTTGATGCCGGGCGAAAAACGGACAATCGAGACCGAGCTCCTGGTTGCTGATGCCCGAGGAGAGGAACCGCGCATTGTGGTCAACGGCTTCAATGTCTCGACAGACTCTCACGGAGCCCATCCTCGACGAGCCCGGTCGTCACGTTCTCCGGGTCTGGATGATTGATCCGGGCCTGGTTCTGGACAAGATCGTTGTCAATCTCGGGGGGGTCTGCCCGAGCTATGTGGGTCCTCCGGAGACCTCCAGGCGGGCTGCAATGCAGACTCGTTCATAGGGGCTGCCTCGATCTTCGGGAAATGCCGTCTCGTCCATTTCGGGCCTTGCGATCCGAATATTTGAATCCCCTGATTCAATCCAATGGATTCGTCCTCTGCTTGTGGCAGAGGAGGCCCGTATTTGTTACACTTTGCACGTCCAGAACAGTCGGCACGAGTCTTGCTGATATTTCAGGTTCACGTGTGAATAACCCTGGAGGGATATTGAATGCGTAACAGGATCCTAGTACTTTTGGCGCTGGCTCTCGTGTGCACTCCGATGCTGGCCCAGACCACCACGGCGGCGATCCGTGGAACAGTGGTCGATTCCCAGTCCGAGACTCTCGCCGGGGCAATCGTGACTGCGGTGAATGTCGAGACCGGCTTCGACCGAACGGCCACGACGAACGCCGCGGGCGCCTACTCGATCGCCGATCTGCCCATCGGCACCTATGTGGTGACGGTCGAGGCCGAGGGCTTCAAGAGCTTCATCACCCAAAACGTCGTCCTGAACGTCGGGGATACACGGGAGATCAACGCTGAGCTCGAGATCGGTGCGGTGACCGAAGCTGTCACCGTGACCTCTTCTGCGGTGGTCGTCGAGACCATCGGCGGTGAGGTCGCGGGTCTGGTCACGGGCGAGCAGGTCCGTGAGCTGCCCCTCAATGGCCGCAACTTCATCCAGTTGACTCAGCTGATGCCGGGTGTGACCGCACTCGACAACTGGAACAGCCAGAACAAGGGCCTGCTCGGAGGTTCCGACATCTCGGTCTCCGGTAGTCGCGCAACTGGCAACCTCTGGATGGTCGATGGTGCCAACAACAACGACGTCGGCTCCAACCGCACGATTCTGGTTTATCCCTCCCTCGAAGCGGTTGAGGAGTTCAAGGTTCACCGGAACTCCTACGGTGCCGAGTTCGGTGGTGCGGGTGGTGCCCAGGTAAACCTGGTGACTCGCGGTGGTACCAACAACCTGCGCGGCAGCGTGTTCTACTTCGGCCGCCGCGGTAGCTGGAACAGCACCAACTACATTCTGCGTCTTGCCGATGCAGAGGCTGACGATCTCACTCGCGATGACTACGGTTTCACCATCGGTGGCGCGTTCATCAAGGACAAGCTCCATTTCTTCGCGTCGACCGAGTGGAACGACGAGGTACGAGGCATCGCGCGTACCGCGCAGGTGCCGAGCGATCTCGAAAGGCAGGGTGATTTCAGTCAGACCGACACGGCCTGCCGGCAGATTCCGGTTGATCCACGAACGGGGCAGCCATTCCCCAACAATCAGATTCCGGCCGACCGCCTCAACCCGGCGGGACAGGCTTTCCTGGGCCTCTATCCGCAGGCCAACTCTACCGGGACGGGTTGCAACAACTGGGTGGATTCCCTCAACGTTCCCATCGATTGGAACCAGATCAACGCCCGCTTGGACTGGAGCATTACCGACCGGGCGCGTCTCATGTTCCGTTACACCGAGGACGATTGGAACAACGCCAGCCCGACAGCGGGTGACGCCAATGGTCTTTGGGGAGACGATCCGTTCCCCAGTCTCGACTCGGCCTGGGCGCAGCCCAGTGAGTCGTTGGTGGCGCAGCTGAATAACGTGATCGGTTCCACGGCGCTGAATACGTTCACCTTCTCTCTGTCCGGCAACGAGATCAATGTCGGGCAGGCAGGCAACCAGAATCTGCAGCAGGAAATCAGGGAGCTCAATCCCCCGACTTTCCCGGCAGATGGCAAGCTCGCCTATCCCAATACCGCCCATCCGCTCTTCTGGGGTGGTGGTGGTCTGCAGGGCGTCTGGCAGCAGGGGCCCTGGAACAACGACCAGGACATGATGGTCATCAAGGACGACTACGAGCAGGTTTTCGGTGAGCACGTCCTCAAGGCCGGCATCCTCTACACCGACGCTCACAAGCTCGAGCCGCCGCTGAATTCTTCAGCTGAAATGCAGAGCTACTGGGGTGCGACCGGTATCGATGGTTGGGGTGGCGCGACCGGCAACATCATCGCCGACTTCCTCCTCGAAGATATGGCCTTCGGTTTCAGTGAGGTCTCGGCCAACCAGATCGCAGATGTCGAATGGCAGGATCTGGAGCTGTATGTGGCGGATAGCTGGAAGATTCGCGACAACATGACCTTCGACTTCGGCGTGCGCTACACCAGGTTCGACTGGCCGACCAACGCGGACCCGAATCTCTATCTGAACTTCAATCCGGATCGTTTCAATCCCGAGCTCGGCGCCACGCCATGTAATGGCCTGATGCAGGTTCCGGGAACCGATCCCTGTGGAGATGCAGGCGTTCTGGGTGCAAGCTACGGTCCCAACGATGCGCTGATCAACAACGGCGACAACTTCGCGCCGCGGCTGGGTTTTGCCTGGGATGTTTTCAGCAACGGCAAGAGCGTCATGCGTGCCGGCTTCGGGCAGTTCTTCCAGCGTGAGCGAGTGAGTCCCAACCTTGTCGCGCTGTTGGGCAATCCTCCGGCCGTGCAACGCACCGGCGGCACAAGAAGCCTCGATGGCGAGATCCTGTTCCAGGACTTCACCAGCCTGGGGAATCCCACGGGAGGCTTCAACATCGACGCCAAGACGCCGTTCATGTATCAGTACAACCTGACCTGGGAACAGCGTGTGGGTCGAGACTCGACGGTTGAAGTCAGTTATGTGGGAAGCCAGGGGAACGACCTCTTGCGGCCTTATGACGTGAACCAGATTCCGTTGCAGCAGGATATCGATAACAACGGTGTCAACGATCGACTCGACTATGTGCGCTGCCCGCAGGGTGACGCCGGTTGCCGTGCGGCATACCGTCCCTTCGGCGTGTACGGTGATGGAAACATCATCCAATGGAACACCGATGGGAGCTCGGAATACAACTCGCTGCAGGTGCAGTACATTACCCGCTTCGGTCGGGGGTCACAGTTCCAGGCCTCGTATACCTTGGCGGACTTCACGGCCGACACCAGCATGATCGACTCGTCGGGCGGCTTCAACGCCCAGTCGACCGTGACGGATATCTATCGGCCGGGTAGTGATGATGGCGTGGCAGATATGCGGCGCCAGAATGTGCTCAACGGCAGCGTGATCTACAATCTGCCGACTTTTGCCGGTGAGGGTGGCGTCAAGGAATGGTTGATGGGCAACTGGGCGATCGGTGGCATTCTCATCTATGCCGACGGTCAGCCGATGACCGTCTACGGCCCGAATCCCGGTGGCGATCTCGATATCCACCCGGGCTCGATCGGCTACGACGACAATGCGCGACCTCTGGAAACGGGTGTGTCGTGCAGCGGCAGTGGCGATCTGGGAGTCCTCAATCCAGCTGCTTATACCTTCACCGGGTATCAGTTGGGCAACAATGCCCAGATGATGAAGCGCGGTCAGTGTGACGGCCCCGACTTCTTCCAGACGGATCTGTCGGTCTACAAGAACTTCCCGTTCCAGGATCGCTTCAATGTCCAGTTGAGGTTCGAGATGTTCAACATCTTCAACACCAACAACCTGATCGGGAACTCGGTCAATACCACGTTCAATGCGCCAGTGACCCTCGATGGGCCACGGGACCAGGCGACTGTGGTGACCGATACTGGTGCGCCGGCTTCCGACTTCGGGCAAGCCACACGGGCCCGAGACGCGAGGCAGATTCAGCTGGGGGTGAAGTTCTCCTTCTAGGAGGAATCCCTTATCAACAGGTAGTTCTTCGAGGGCTGCGATCGAAAGATCGCAGCCCTTTTTTTCAGGAAGATCCGCCGAGGGTCTGGTGAGCTTCCTGTTCGGTAACGGAATGCCCGATCGACCTTGGTATTGTCTGGAAACCATGCGCGAATTACGAATCCAGGTCATCCTGATAGGAGCCATCCTGATGGGCTCTTCCACCTCTGGGGCAGAGACGCCGCGGTATCAGAACCCCGACCGCCCGGTCGACGAGCGAGTCACAGATCTGCTCGACAGAATGACGCTCGAAGAAAAGGTCGCGCAGCTACTCACCATCTGGGAGGAGAAGGGCAGTCTCCTCGACGATGCCGGACGGTTCGCGCCCGAGAAGGCGGCCCGCGAGATCCCTGACGGACTCGGCCACTTTGCGCGACCGTCGGATCGTCGAGAAGAGGGATCTTTGGGCGAGGGCGTTTCCAGCCGGACACCGACCGAGACCGTGGAGCTGGTCAATGCACTGCAACGCTACCTTGTGGAGGAGACTCGACTAGGGATCCCGGCGTTCATGCACGAGGAAGGATTGCATGGCTTTGCGGCCCGCGACGCCACTCACTTTCCGCAGGCAATCGCCCTGGCGAGCACCTGGGATCCGGAGCTGGTAGAGAAGGTCTACACAGTGGTTGCACGTGAGATTCGTGTGCGTGGACCCCGTCTTGTACTCACCCCCGTGGTCGACGTGGCACGGGACCCGCGCTGGGGGCGAATCGAGGAGACGTACGGTGAGGATCCTTTTCTGGTATCGGAGATGGGACTTGCCTCGGTACGAGGTTTTCAGGGAGACACCTTGCCGTTGGCGGAGGGGCGAGTTCTTGCGACCTTGAAGCACATGACGGGTCATGGCCAGCCCGAAAGCGGCACCAACATCGGCCCGGCCAACATCTCGGAGCGTATCCTGCGCGAGGTCTTCTTCCCGCCCTTCGAGCGTGCGGTACGTGAAGGCGGTGCGCAGTCCGTGATGGCTTCCTACAACGAGATCGACGGTGTTCCCTCGCATGTGAATCGGTGGCTGTTGGACGACGTGCTGCGGGGAGAGTGGGGCTTCCAGGGGATGGTGGTGGCGGACTACGAAGCCATCAATCAGCTCGTGTCTCGGCATCAGGTTGCTGAGTCTCCGGAGGATGCGGCGGTGCAAGCCTTGACGGCTGGCGTGGACGCGGAGCTGCCCGACCGCAAGGTCTATCCCGAGCTGGTCGAGCTGGTACGTCAGGGTGTCGTCGACGAGGGGCTGGTGGACAAGGCAGTTTCTCGCAACCTGCGATTGAAATTTCTCGCGGGACTGTTTGAGGACCCGTATGCCGACGCCAAGGAAGCAGAGCTGTTGACTGGGAACAAGGAGGCTCGCGAGCTGGCTTTGCTGGCTGCCGAGCGGGCGATAATCCTCCTGAAGAACGATTCTCGACTGTTACCGCTAGATCTGGGTGAGCTCGAGAGAATCGCCGTCATCGGACCCAACGCCAAAGATGCCTATCTCGGTGGCTACAGCGATGAGCCGCGGCAGGCGATTGGCTTGCTGGAGGGCATTGCGACCCACGTCGGCGACGAAGCCGAAGTGGGGTTCGCGCCAGGTGTCGTGGTAACCGTCGATCACAACTGGTTTGCCGACGAAGTCGTGCTCGGTGATGAGGAAGAGAATCACCGAATGATTCAGGATGCTGCCGATTTGGCTGCTACCGCAGATGTGGCGATCGTCGCGGTCGGCGGCAACGAGATGACAAGCCGGGAGGCCTGGGCCGAGGGCCATCTCGGTGACCGCGATTCACTCGACCTGGTCGGTCAACAGGAGGAGCTGGTGCGGGCGATCGTCGAGACCGGGACGCCGACAGTTGTCGTCCTGGTCCACGGCCGTCCGCTCTCGATCAACTACATCGCCGAAGCTGTGCCGGCAATTCTCGACACCTGGTACCTGGGTCAAGAGGCCGGCACTGCGATCGCCCGGACTCTGTTCGGCGAGGTCAACCCCGGCGGCAAGCTGCCAGTCACGATCCCACGTGCTGCAGGGCAGCTTCCTCACGTCTACAATCACAAGCCGACAGCGCGCCGAGGCTATCTGTTTGCAGACAAGGAGCCCTTGTGGCCGTTTGGCTTCGGTCTTTCCTATACGGCCTTTCGCATCGCCGAGCCCCGCTTGCAGCGCACCGAGATTTTGGCGGGGCAATCGACGACACTGTCGGTAGAAGTGGTCAACAGTGGCGACGTGGCGGGTGATGAAGTCGTGCAACTCTATATTCGGGATCGGGTCAGCTCGGTGACGCGGCCGGTCAAGGAACTTAAAGGGTTTCAGCGGGTTCATCTCGAACCGGGTGAGAGCCGTACCGTCACTTTCGAGATCGGCACCGAGGAGCTCCAGTTCTATGGCCGCGATATGCAACGGGTCGTCGAGCCGGGGGATTTCGAGCTGATGGTCGGTCCGAATTCGCGCGATGTGGCCACGATCCAACTGAGCGTTGTCAAAGAATGAGGCCCGAACCGATCCAAAAGGTTGAAGTGAGTATCCTGTCACCATGAGGTTTCTGCTCGGGATCGATACATCGACAACAGCGACCAAAGCTCTGCTCGTCAATCAGCATGGCAAATCGGTGGCGGTGGCCTCGGCATCCTATGCGCTCTCGACACCGAGGCCGCTTTGGGCCGAGCAAGACCCTGGCTTGTGGTGGGAAGCCACGCAGCAGGCCATCTCGCAAGTCCTGAAGAGCTCCGGGATCGATCCGGCGTCGATTGCAGGTGTGGGCTTGACCGGTCAGATGCACGGCCTGGTGCTCCTGGACGAGAGAGGTGAGGTGCTTCGCCCTGCCATTCTGTGGAATGACCAACGCTCCGCGGCCGAGTGTGACCAGATGCGGGATACCCTGGGCCTGGCCAGACTGGTCGAGATCACCGGCAACGATGCCTTTCCCGGGTTTACGGCTCCAAAGCTCCTGTGGGTCAGGAATCACGAGCCAGAGATTTACGCCCGCATCGATCGAGTCCTGTTGCCCAAAGATTATGTGCGCTTCTGTCTGACCGGCAGGTTCGCGACCGATCGGGCTGGAGCTGGTGGCACCCTGATGCTGGATCTCACCACCCGCGACTGGTCGGCGGAGCTTCTGGAGGCCTTCGAGATTCCGCCAGGCTGGTTACCCCCGACTCATGAAGGTAGCGAGGTGACGGGCCAGATTTCGCCAGCCGCAGCCGAGCTGACCGGCCTGTCAGCTGGGACGCCGGTGGTGGGAGGAGGAGGAGATCAGGCGGCTCAAGCAGTAGGGGTGGGTGCCGTCGAGCCGGGAGTCGTGGCCCTCACTCTGGGGACTTCCGGTGTGGTCTTCGCATCCAGCACCCGTCCACTGACGGAGAAGGATGGCCGGCTGCATGCTTTTCCTCACGCCGTGCCTGAGACCTGGCATGTCATGGGAGTGATGCTCTCAGCAGCGGGCAGCCTTCGTTGGTATCGCGATGTGGTGGCGCCGGACATGGACTTCCGCTTGCTGGTCGAGGAGGCTGCCGAAGTCGAGCCCGGTTGCGAAGGTTTGGTCTTTCTTCCCTACCTTTCAGGAGAGAGGACCCCTCACGCGGACCCCTTTGTGCGAGGCGCCTTTGCCGGCTTGACTCTGAAGCATGGGCGACCTCATATGACACGCGCAGTTCTCGAGGGTGTAGCCTTCGGTATACGGGACAACTTCGCGTTGATGCAGGAGGTAGGGCTCGAGCCCATCGCGCAGGTACGCGTCTCCGGAGGGGGTGCCAGGAGCCCGCTCTGGAGGCAAATCCTCGCGGATGTCTGCGGAGTCGATCTGGTCACAGTGGAAACCACTGAGGGCGCCGCCTTTGGTGCCGCGCTCCTGGCCGGGGTCGGCGCTGGTATCTGGTCGGCGGTACCCGAAGCCTGTGCCGCGGGCGTCGAGCTCGGGAAGACCACCTCACCGGACCCTGAGGCGCAAGCCACCTACGAGTCGAGCTACCGTCGATTCACGGCGCTCTATCCAGCCCTGGCTCCTCTCTTTCGAGAGTGACAGGCCACGGGCGTCGGTTCTGATGACCCACCTTGCGGTTACGGTCCTGAGCTCGATTCGTTGACCGGAGGCGAGATCTCGATCGCAGTCGAGACGTAAGAGGTGAGCTGCGAAGCCTCGTCTCTGACTGCGACCGCCAGTACGTAGCGTCCCTCCTCGAGCTCGAGGCTCAGCACCAGATCGATCAGCGGATTGTCATCGCCATCTGGCTGCGGTATCTCGTAGCTCGTTCGAGTCTTGAAGATCTTGACATTCTCCGGGCTCTTGGCCGCGACCTCGACGGTGACACCTGCCAGGGAGCCAGACTCCTGAGGCATGAAGGTCAGCTTGTCTGCGGGTACGGCGACATGGAGAGGGAAGGCGAAGGTCTTCTTGCCAGCCGCCTGTACGGCACCGGCCCCGAGCTTGGCTTCCAGCGGATTATCCGAGAGCCCCAGGTAGAGAGAGCTGTACAGCCGATCGTTCAGGCGCTCGTCGGACCCCTTGTCGCGATAGCCGCGTCGGTGCCGAACGTTCAGGTTGTCCTTGCCCTTGATTCTCACCTTGATCTGGTGGTCCCCGCGATCGCCGCCGTGAGGGGGCTCATAGGCCAGGGAGTAGTAGCTCGTCATCTCCTGACCAATTCGGACGAAGTCTTTCCTGAAGCTGTTTTTGTTGAAGATCGCCTGACCACCCGTTTCGGAGGCGACAAAGGACATGCCGCTCCTCTCACTTTCGCGGATCGCGCCGGTAATCAGGGAAGTGCCCGACAGAAAGCGGTTGCCACGCGACTCGGCTGTGGACATGAAGTCGCTCCGCAGTCCCTGTGGTTGAATGGTGTAGAAGGTCACCCGGTTCGCATTGGCGCTGCGGGTCATGGCGAGAAAGGAAGTGTTCATCGCATCCGGCAGGTTGTACTGCTGAGTCTCCGGACGGCCAGGGCATCGCTCCTGGATTACCCGGAGAAGATCTCGACCCGGTGTCATCTCGAGAGTGTCGGAGAAGTAGATCAGCGTCTTGACTCCTGGCACGCCCCCCAGGAACGATGCGACGTTGTTCAGGTTCTCCAGGCTGACCAGCACCCGGTTGGCCACCTGACGTGAGTAGGTGACAATCTCGACGGCTGCTCTCGGGATGAAAACGTCGCAGGGATCGCCTCGCTGTTGCGAATTGAGAACCTCTTCCCAAAGCAGATTGAGACGGCCGATAGTCAGGCGCTTCTCCTGTTCGGTGATCGTGCCTCCGGTACCTGTCTTGACGATCCGTTCGAGGGCCTGCTCCAGGTCGATCCGATCCGAGCCGAAATTCGCCTCGGTGTAGAGATCACCTTCCTGGCGCAGAATGAGGACACGTTCCGGGTCGACCACTCCCGAATCGAGAAACGCCCGCACATCCTTGATGACCGCCTTTCGACTCGGCACCGTCAGATGAACCTGGTCGAAATAGAGCACCAGATAGGCAGGGGAGAGGTTCGGGCTTTCCCGCGGCGGTTCCAGGGTGAAGGGTGGCGGAATCTCCTCTTCCTGCGGAGGTGTCTCCACGATGGCCCGAAGCTTCTCGGCACCGATTTCCGAGAAATAGGAGATCTCGACAGGCTTGCCATCCTCGAGGATCTCGAAGTCATCGGCAGTCAGTCCCAGCACGGGGCTACCCTTGGAATCGGTGACCCAGGCCTCGACGTTCACCAGTTGGACATCGACCACCTCGCCGAAGCCTACATCGGCCACATTCTGCTGGGCTGGAGTGGAAACTGCTCCGGCCAGAGCCAGAGTCAGGAACAGGGCAAATAGATGACGGAGTAGAGGGGTAGAGTGCGAGTTCATGGTGCTCCTCGTTTGCAACATCGATACCGGTTTATCGGTTCCAATGGCCCACAGAGTGTATGCTCTCCGTCGCGCCAGGTGAAGGGTGACCGGAGCGTCTGTCCCTTGGGAGGTACGCAAAATGACACCAAGCGTCGAAAATCGACCAACGGGATCAGTAGTTGCTTTGACCATCCTGTTGATTGTCTCAGGATTGACGGTGAGCCTGGCAGCCGAGGCGGCGGTGGCGACCTCCTGGGACCTCGTCTGGCAGGACGAGTTCGACGGCCCTGGACTCGATGCCACGAGCTGGAACATCCAGCTGATGGCCGATCCGCACAACAATGAGCTGCAGTACTACCCGGATCGGCCGGCTAACAGCCCGGGTGCCAATATCCGGGTGGCGGACGGCACCCTGATCATCGAAGCTCGACGTGAAGACTACGAGCATCGGAAGTACACCTCGGCGCGGCTCAACACCAAAGGCAAGCGCGAGTTTCTCTACGGAAGATTCGAGGCTCGCATGAAGTTGCCCGCCGAGGTCGGAATGTGGCCGGCCTTCTGGATGCTGGGTCACAATATCGACGAGGTCGGCTGGCCGGCCTGCGGGGAGATCGACATCATGGAGGGCAAGGGCCGGCTGCCGAGCTGGACCTCGGGAGCCATCCACCGGGGACCCGATCCGGCCGGAAACAAGATCACCTCGGCGGAATACGAGTTGCCGGAAGGCGATTTCCACAGCGAATGGCACGTCTTCGCAGTCGAGTGGGAGCCAGAGCAGATCCGCTGGTACGTCGACGATGTGCTCTACCAGACCGTCGACAAACCGGCCGAAGAAGACACGGCCTACTGGCCCTTCGACCATGGGCATCCCTACTTTCTGCTCCTCAATCTGGCAGTTGGTGGCTGGTTCGACGAGCCCCATATGCCGCCTGATGACCTTCAGCCGCAACGCCTGTTCGTCGACTACGTTCGCGTCTATCGCCGCGCCGGCGCCGAATAGGTCGCCGTCAGCCTTCGGCACGTAAAGGTGGTTTTGCCCCATGCAAGAGCCTGCTACCTATAGCTGTGCCCACTGTGGCGAGCTCATCGAGATCGTCGTGGATCCTTCAGCAGGGAGCCATCAGGAGTACGTCGAGGACTGCTGGGTCTGCTGTCGGCCGAACTGCCTGCAGATCACCATCGATGAAACAGGGTCGGTGTCTGTCGCCGCGGAGGCCGAGGATTGATTCGAACGCTGCTTTCAAGCTGCTCTGTTCAACGCCTGAGCTGGCTCCTCGGCAATCCGGGATGGGTTCCAGAAGAGGAATCCGATCAGGAGTCCAAGGACGAAGTTGGACCAGCCGATCTCCAGCATGTGCGCGTACCGGACATGGTCGGGCATGAAGGGGTTCGGCGTGATGAGCCCCGCCACCCCATGAACCAGAGGAATCATCACGGCCATCGCCAGGCTCGCCTGCCAGCGGGCCGCGCGCATCGATCGCAGCAACGGTAAGACACAAGCGACGAACACGGCACCGCGAGCGATCTGAAACGGAAAGAAGAAGGCGGGGTTGGGCTCCAGGGTCCCCTGGGCTTCGTACCAGGTCCTGATCAGCGGCAGGATGAGGAGTCCGGCCGTGATGTAGAGCACCACGTAGAGGAGAGAGACCCCGATCCATCGTCGGACCCAACTTGCAGTCGTGGGTGGGTTCGGACCACGCGCGATCCGAGTGACCGCCCCCTCGCTCTTGGGGAACAACAGGACCGCGAGCCAGGCGAGGACGGCGGAGGTCAGGGTGGTTTTGAAAAACTCCTGCAGCAGCTCACCCAAGGTCATATTGAGGAACAGGGCGGCTTCCACCAGGGTGAGCACGGTCATCAAGCCGAACACCGCCAGAAAGACCACGCCGAATAGAGCTCTGCCGTCGAGGCGAGATCGACTGATTGGATAGGCGAGGGCTGCGGCGAGCAGAAAGGCGCTGGTAAACGGTAGAAGCAGCCCGCTGACACCTCCGGGTGATTCACCTGTGATCTGTTCGGCGGGCAGCAGCAGTCCGAGGAGCCATCCCAAAAGAACCAGCGCCAGCGCAATGGCTGTGGTGCGAACGATCAGTGATGTGATCTGTCTCATGTCTCGACCTCCATCGAGAGCGAGTTGACGGGATCCCACCTAGGCGGGCTTCGGATGTGCGTGTCTGGAGTGCAGAGGTGTGCGCAGCAGCCAGACGGCGAGAAAGCCATAGAGCCCCCGCGAGAGAGCGGTCTCGATGAGGTGAGCCTGGCGAACGGCATCCGGCATCAAGGGATTGGGGAGCGCCAGGGGCAGTACGAAGACCATCACCATGATGGCGGCAGTGATACCGGCAGCGCTCCATCTCGAGCCCGTGAGGCTGCTGGCGAGGATGATCGCCATGAGAGCCCAGAGTGCTCCGCGCAGGACCTGAATGGGAATCAGCCATGGTGTTCCCTGGACTACGGACACCATCTGCAGCCAGAAGCTTCCCGGGTCTTCCCCCCCGTAGAAGGCCCGCAGCTCGGGCGACTTCCAGGCCACGTAGTAGCCGAAGAAGAAGTAGAGCAATATGTGTAGGACGGTCAGGCCCGCGACAATCAGGATCCACTGGTTGCGCGAGTGGTGCTCGAGCTCCGAGGGGGCCATCGCTGAGACTCCGTCACGACCCTTGCCGAGCACCCAGACCGCTATGGCTGAGAACGAGGCCGACAGGAGGGTGCTGGCCAGGACGAGCTTGGCAATCAGAGTGCGAGACATGTCTTGCAGGAAAAAGAGCGAGTCGATGTGGGGGAGAATCGCGGTACCCATCCACATCACGGTGAACATGGTCAACACCAGTTTCCATCCGAACCAGCGCGATTGCAGAATAGCGAGCGACAGGACGACGGTCTGCAAAAGGCAGATCCCGACCAGGATCATGGCTGTACGAGCCTGCTCGGCTTGAGACGCAGAGGCTGGTGGAGCCACCGCGTCTGACTCGGCGGCTGTTGCCGCGTCATCCGTTGCGGTGGCTTGCACGGTCAGCGACGGGTCGCTGGCGACTCCCGTGATTGTGTAGATTGCAGAGAAGAGGACAAACATGACGACAGTCAACAGGAAGATCTTGAGACTGGTCACGAGTAGGCGGGAGAAGCTGGGTGAATGGCTCATTTCTTCCTCCTTTTCGCAGTGGACGGCTCGAACTCCTCGATGGCCTTTGTGAGCCATCTCCTGCGTGCCTTGTAGGCCTCGATGCCGGAGCTGAGAGCGAGGCGACCGTGCGGTGGTCCCTCATTTGGAAATCCGTCGAGAATCTGCTCCAACTCGGGGATGTACCGATCGAGAGCTTTCGCCATCTGATGTAGAAACCGATGGGTGACGTCGTCGTCGACGGCCGAACCCATCAGGGCGAACCGGAGCATCAGTTCGTCGTCTTTGTGCAGGAGATCGTCTTTGACGATCGGCTGTGACACCCATTCGCGCAGGATCTCCGCGCCAGGTGGTGTCGCGCTGTAGACACGCTTGGGCCGCAGGGAATCACCGTCAGCGACCTCGCCCGCGATCAGCCCCTCCGCCTCGAGGCGCTTCAGGGCGGGGTAGATGGCGCCGGGGCTGGAGCTGTAGTGGCCCATCGGTGTCGTGGCGAAGAGCTTGCGCAGGTCGTATCCCGTTTGCGGTTGCATGTGAATGAGTCCCAAGAGGGCATATCCAAGACTGGTAGGTCGATAAGCTGTCATGATACGTTTCATATTAGTACGATTCGTACTATAAATCAATGCTAATGATACGCGGGCTCGAAACAAAGGTTGCAGCCGGCTGGTCCTTCGTCCACCCGGCATCCCCCTACGGCCTTGAATGTGCCCCGGATAGTGCGCCAAGATGGCCCTGTTGGAGTCAGTAACCTGTCATGAGCTTGCCCAGGATCCGACGACACCGACGATTCCTTCTCTTGTTGACCGCACTTCACCTCGCGCTGCCGGTATCGGCTGCCGATTCGGAGCCGGCGGGCCTGAGCGCGAGTGCCTTGCGCCGGGCCGCGGCAGAGTTGCCGTCGGTAACGGCCACGCTCTATTCGGGACTCGGAACAGCCAGCGCCGAGCGGGCGAGTTGCGAGGTCACGCTGGAACCTTCGAGCGATGCCTTCAACGTTGCCACCTATTTTTCCTGGTACCGGAAACGATCACAGTTCCGCTGCATGTCGGCCAGGCCCATCGAAGGGGCCTTTCGCTCGGCCAGTCGGGGACGACTTCGCAGACACCTCGAGCGACTGTCGCAGCACGGTTTCGACGGTATCGCGGGAGTCATCTATGCCGATCCTGATGGAAACAGCGAGGTGGCGCAGGAGATGCGCTGGATGCAGCTCGCGGTTCGAGAAGCCAAGGCAGCGGGGCTCAAATTCCTGCCTTTCTATGATTTCTCCATTGCCACGCACTACTCGGCAAGACTGTGCAACGTCTTCGCGGGACCCTGTCCACCGGGATTCGAACCGATCTCCGAGTTCAACTTCGATCGTCACCCGATTCTGCAGACGACAGTGGTCGACAACCTGGTGATGATCGCGGACAAGTTCCTCCTGCCCTACGTCGACCTGCAGCGACCGGCTGAAGGCACCGTCAAGTTTCTCCAGAATGCCGATGGGCGAATCGTCCGGGACGAACTGGGATTACCCAGGCCGGAGGTCTATATCTACATCCCCAGAGTCTGGTCCGACGACAGCGGCTTCGCGACG
The DNA here is from genome assembly GCA_963707075.1 of uncultured Acidobacteriota bacterium. Classification (GTDB taxonomy): domain Bacteria; phylum Acidobacteriota; class Thermoanaerobaculia; order Multivoradales; family JAHEKO01; genus CAXMQZ01. The sequence goes on along the minus strand of CAVPOX010000036.1, from coordinate 715 downwards.
ATCATCCGGGTCCTCGATGAAGTCAACGAGGCCTATCGGGCGCGCGGGCTCGGCAAGCCCGCCTACACCCTTGACGTTCTGGAACCGAGCAGCAGGACATTCAACCCGCACCTGGTGGCCGCGTTCGGTGACGCGGCTGTCCGCCTGACCTCGTTCTTCGCCGTGCGAAAGAAGGCGGACGACCTCGGAGAGTTGGCGCGAGAGCACCAGAAGCTGTATCGGCGCGCGGGTCGCAAGCTCGCTCGTCACACCAATCGGGGCGAGCTTCATCCCCGTTTGCAGATTGCCGCCGGCACGGCGGTCAATTTCGACAAGCGGGCCTGGGCGGCCTGCAATGGGGGATTTCTCGATCTCGCTTGGCCCGCCATGGAGGCGGAGGACTGGCTGGAGGCACTGACCACGATGGTGGAGTACACCCGTCACCCGATGTGCAAGACGGGCGGAGCACCGGTGCCTGGGGAGCTGTCCTACCAGAACAACCGCTATGTCTATGCCGGTGAGGGATTCGAGAGCACCTGGCTTTGTGCCAAAGAGGGTGAAGGCGGAAGACGCTACCCCAACAGGTACGGCTGCGAGCCGTTGGTGGGGTTTGGTGAGCTGATGCGACAGCTCGGAGAGCTCTGAAGTCGGCCGGCCACACAAGCTCCCGCCGTCACAGGGTCACCGCGGATTCGCACCCGGCAAGATATGCTTGGGTCCCGCCACACGCCCGTAA
>CAVPOX010000035.1:0-13295 GCA_963707075.1 uncultured Acidobacteriota bacterium | reverse complement strand
CCCCTGCCGCATCAACCTGGACCGCCGCCGATTCTCCTGCAAGCCCGGGTTCGACCGAATCCCGTACAGATCTCACCCACGAATAGGATTCATGACATGAGAGCTCTTTCCATCGCACTCCTGTGCAGCTTTTCGATCATCGGAGGGCCCCTATTGGCGCAACAGGTTTCCCCGGACATCCGGTCGACGATCTGGCGGAGGGAGAATTCGTCTGGAACCCGGAAGCTTCCCCGGCGGGCCCGGTGGTGGTCCTGGTCAGTCTCAACAAGCAACAGGCGTTCGTCTATCGGAACGGCATACTCATCGGCTACACGCACGTCAGCACCGGCAAGAAAGGTCACGAGACCCCAACCGGGGTGTTTAACATCCTGCAGAAGGACAAAGACCACGTTTCGAGTCTCTACAACGCCAAAATGCCCTATACCGAGCGTCTGACCTGGAGCGGTATCTGTCTGCACGCCGGTGGCCTGCCGGGCTATCCGTCCTCGCACGGCTGCATCCATCTGCCGCTCGAGTTCTCACGCCTGCTCTTCCAGATCGAGGAGCTCGGAGCCACCGTGGTGATCGCCGATGAGCATTCCGGACCGGCCGAGGCGGCTCACCCGGCGGTGCTGCTCTCACCCGATCTCCACGGAAGCGAGCCGAAGGACCCCTGGCCGACGTGGTCGGCTTCGAATGGGAGCCGGAGCGGTCGCCCGACGGCCCGGTCAGCCTGCTGTTGAGCACCGAGGACGCCAAGCTCTACGTCTACCGCAACGGTGTGGAAATCGGCTTCGCGGAGGTCCACTTTCTCGGTTCAGAGAACACGCTACCCGGGGGTATCCATGCCGTACTCGACGGATACTCCGACGAGGAAAGTCCGTTGGTGCCCGGCCGCAAGATGCACCGGTGGATGCACGTCTCCAACGAATCGACCGAAAGCTCACTGAGCGAGGACAGCTCGTTCTCGCCAACCAGGTGCATCTGCCTCCCCTGTTTGTCGAGAAGGTCTACGACCTGCTGGAGCCCGGCACGACCCTGGTGATCACCAATCGCGCTGCCACTCCCGAGACCAGGTCGGAGAGCGACTTCGTCATCATGGCCACGCATCAGGAGGAGCAGACCGAGTAGTCATCGGCTGCTCAGCGATCACATCGAATCTCCAGTGAGCTGATCGCATCATCGCCGACCTGCGAACCTCGCAGGTCGGCGACATCGCGGTCGATCTCTGAGTAGGAACCCTCTGAAATCGGGGTCCCGATAGAGACGCGCCCGGCACCCGCGACTGATACTCACGGACGTGGCCTGATCATTCCCGATACGCGAGTAGCGCAGATCACGCACGTCCTCATCGAACGTCTCACTGGTGCCCTTGAACTGAGGATCCCGATGCAATGTCACACCGTACGCGTTCGAACCCGTTCCTCCGCTCCATTCATTGCTCCATGAACTTTGCTCGCAGCGAACCTGAATGGACGATATCGAGTCATCACCCACGGGTGAGTTTCGCAAGTCTGGAACATCGGAGTCGATCTCGACATAGTCGCCTCGGTAGCTACCATCCCGATAAAGCCGTGCTCTGCAGCCTCGGCTGACCCGCGCCGACGTGGCTTCGTCATTACCGATCCGCGAGTCCCAAAGATCTTCCGAATCGCGCGTGAAGGTCTCACTCACGCCTGCATAGTCAGGATCTCGATACAGCGTCAGTCCGTAGGGCACCGAGCCACCGCTACCGCCCCACGAGTTCTCCGATCCTTCATTCCAGCTCCCCCCCGTCGCGCCCCCTCCCTGCTCACTCCAGTCACTGCGACCGTTGCACCGCACTTCGATCGAAGAGGCCGAATCATCACCAGTCTGGGTGCTTCGCAGATCACCGATGTCCGAACTCACTTCGAGATAGCCGCCACGAAAGTGGGGGTCGCGATGCAGTCGCGCCCGACAACCGCCATGCACACGTATGCTCGTGGCCTGGTCGTCGCCCACTCGCGAGCCGCGCAGATCCGCGACGTCGCTATCGAAAGTCTGCCCCAAACCCAGGAAGTTGAGATCCCGGTAGAGCGTGACTCCGTGGTCTGGTACCGAGGTGCCAGAAATCGCCTGCGAGCCAGGGCTCGAGACCATGCCTCCGCTGCTCTCCCCGGGCGAGTAACTGCCTCCTGAGCCACTGCTCGAGCCGCTCATGCCACCACTATCCATTTGCACATCGGCTGCTGTGACTTGTGAATGGCGAGTGTTGTAGGTGCAGGTAAAACTGAATTCCCTCCACTCTCCCGAGCGCACCTGGACCCGACCCTCACCGCTGAAACCGATCTCGTTCTTGCTTTGTTGCCACTGTTCCATGCGGCCTCGATGAATCTGGAAATCCTTCTCTTGAGGGTGACTCTGATGCACTCGCGAACGCACCTCATCGCGGCAGGCCACGGTCGCATCGGCCTTGGGATCGGCGGGCGTCCTCTGTTGCGCCATCACCGCCAGGGGTCCACCGACCAGGCAAAGGGCGAACACCGCCCATCTCACGGTCAAACTCGTGGCCAGCAGGCGAAATCTTGATACCTTTTCCATCGCCTTCATCCCTTCTCGATCTGTCGCATATCTTCGCTGAGCGTTCGTTGGTAGTCTATCGCCTTCGTGCCGGTCGTTCGACCTGTAAGGAAACCCTTCTGATTCCAATGTGGAGCGCCTTCATGACTATCAAGCCTCTATCTCGATTCCCATGGCTCATCCTGCCGCTTCTCGCCTTGCCGGCATTGGCCCAGGCACCCGCGGCAGAGGATTCCGATCCAGCGACTGACGCTGCCCAGGCTGCTGCTGTCGACGCCGAACAGCTTCTCGACAGCGCCCAGAAGACGGACATCGAGCTCAGCGGCATCATCCAAGACATGGCTAGCGCAGAGGGCGAAGACCTGACCCTCCTGCGCAACCGGTTCGACGAGCTCGCCGAGCAGCAGTTTGCAAACCTCGACCAACTGTTGAAGGTGATCTCGGACAGCAAGAAGAATGGCAAAGATGTGGACCAGCTCGAGCTGCAGGCCGAGCAACTTCTGAGACGTTCGTCTCGCCGTCTTCGAACGCACATCACGCGCTTCGAGAACGCGCTCGAACTGCTGGCTGCTCAGCGAGACGCGGTCTCCGGTGACGAGCTCGAGGTCTTCGAGCACCAGATGGCCGTGGGGACCAACCGGCTCGACGGTCTGTTTCTCGACCTGATCAAGCTGAGCGAGAAGATGATGTCCACGGGCATGCCCGCGGCAGACGAAGTGGAGTTCCTGCAACAACAACTCAGTGATCGCGGTCAAAACCTCCTCGGTATTCTGGAGCTGACCAAGAAACAACTCGATCAGCTCCAGCAGATGTCAAAGCGCGCGCCCGACAACACCGAGGTCCAGGCCAAGCTGTTCGCCACAGAGGAGCGCTACGACTCCAACAAGGCCGCTCTGCAAGCGACGATTCACATGATGAAGACGCTCGGCATGGACTATGACGAGCTCGAGGTCCGGACCCTCGAAACGACTGGCGAGATCACTCCGGAGGCAGTCGGCGTCGAGGTCGCGGGCGGCCTCGCCAAGCATGAGCTCACGAAGGCCAGGAGCTACCTGTTCGACAACGGGCCACGGATCCTGATTCGCCTGCTGATCATCACCGGGATTCTCTTGGCATTCTGGCTTCTCGCCCGCCTGGCGCGCCGCTTCGTGAGCAAGGTTCTCAATCGATCCAAACTGGCGCCCTCGGAGCTTCTGAAGGAGATGATCATCACCTGGACCGGCAGGCTCGTGCTGGTCGCCGGGTTGATCATGGTCCTCTCCCAGCTGGGCATCAATCTCGGCCCGGTACTCGCCGGTCTCGGAATCGCCGGGTTCATCGTCGGGTTCGCTCTTCAGGACACCCTGTCAAACTTCGCTGCGGGAACAATGATCCTCTTCTATCAACCCTACGATGTCGGCGACTTCGTCGAAGCAGCCGGCATCATGGGCAAAGTAAGAGACATGAACCTCGTTTCGACACGGATTCTGACACCCGATCACCAGACCCTGATCGTTCCCAACAGCAAGATCTGGGGCGACGTCATTCGCAACGTGACCGCCCAGCCACAGCGACGCGTAGACCTGGTGTTCGGCATCTCCTACGAGGACGACATCGCCAAGGCCGAAAGAGTCCTCCAGGAGATCGTCGCCGCCAACAGCAAGGTCCTCGACGACCCGGAACCCGTGATCAAGCTCCACACCCTGAACGACTCGTCAGTGGACTTCGTCGTGCGACCGTGGGCCAGGACCGACGACTACTGGGATGTGCACTGGGATATCACCCGCGCGGTCAAGATCCGCTTCGACGAGGAGGGCATCTCCATCCCGTACCCGCAGCGGGACGTGCATCTGATTCCGACTGATTCCACTGAACCGGATCTTGACGAGAGTGCGCCGCCAGCCGAGACCACCTAGGCGGCACCGGGTCACGCCACGGCGGCCCTACCTCAGCATGTCCCAGAGGTAGGCGTAGGTCAGCGCCCACATTTTGGCGCGCTGGGCGTTGGTGGAACCCGCTCCATGTCCTCCTTCGATGTGCTCGAAGTACAACACGTCGTGACCCATGCCCTCCATCTTGGCGACCATCTTACGAGCGTGTCCGGGATGGACGCGGTCATCACGGGTCGAGGTATAAAAGAACACCTCCGGATAATCGACGTCTTTGGCGACATTCTGGTACGGCGACCATTCCTGCATGTACTGCCAGTCATCGGTAGTGGGATCTCCGTACTCCGACATCCAACTCGCTCCCGCCAACAGGGTGTGATAGCGCTTCATGTCCAGCAGTGGTACCTGACAAACCACCGCCTCGAACAGTTCGGGCCGCTGCGTGAACACAGCCCCGACGAGTAGACCTCCATTCGAGCCGCCCATGATGCCGAGATGCTCGGGTGAAGTGATCTTGCGGGCAATCAGGTCTTCCGCAACGGCGATGAAATCGTCATACGCCCTTTGCCTGTTTCCCTTGAGAGCCGCCTGGTGCCAGGCAGGACCAAACTCGCCACCACCCCGGATATTGGCAAGCACCCATACACCCCCACGCTCGAGCCAGGAGGTACCCGAGATTCCGGAGTAGCTCGCCTGCATCGGCACTTCGAATCCGCCGTAGCCGTACAACACCGTCGGCGCAGTGCCATCCGCGACAACCCCTTCGGGCGAGACGAGGAAGTAGGGGATCTTCGTGCCATCAGCGGATATCGCCTCATGCTGCTCCGCCTTCATTCCTGTGGCGTCGAACCATGACGGCGACGTCTTGAGCTGTTCGAGGCTCCCATCTTCCTCGACCAGAAACAGGCTCGAAGGGGTCAGAAAATCCTGATAGGTAATGAGAAATCGGCCATCGAAATCCGACACCGATCCGATCGAGGCAGTCCCCAGCCCAGGCAATTCGATTTCATCCTTCGACCATCCGTCTTCGCTGGGTATCAATCGATAGATCCGGCTGCGCACGTTGTCGAGAACCGAGATCACGATGGCGTTGCGAGTCGTGGCAACGCCGTCCAGTGCGACGCGATCCGCAGGCTCGAAAAGCACCTCGAAGTCTCGGGACCCACCGAGAAAATCGTCGACATCGATTGCCACAAGGGCATCGGCCGGATAGGTCTTACCTCCAATCTCCCAGGGCGAACGCAGGCTGAATACCATCTTGTCCTGGAAGTTCCCCCGAAGATTGACATCGTCGGGCAGGTTCAGATGCACCAGTCGCTCACCGAGGAAGAGCGAGTGCTCGCCAGTGAAAAAAGTCGGTATCCGATCCACGAGGTCATAGCGACCCCAGGGTGTGTGAACGCTGTAGGCAAACGCCCCGACATCCTCGGTCGCACCTTCGAACACAGTGGTCGCTGCCGATAGGGGCGCACCCCGCTTCCACATCTTGGCAATCCGGGGATATCCCGACGTGGTCAGCGATCCCTCTCCAAAATCGGTACCTACCCACAGGGTGTCGGCATCCTTCCAACTGACAGAAGACTTGGCTTCTGGCAATTCGAACCCACCGTCCACCCAGGTCCTGGAAAAGGTGTCGAACTCTCTTTCGACAGTCGCATCGGCGCCACCTCTCGATAGCGAGATCATGCAGTGACGATTCTCCGGCCAAAGGCAGTTGGCACCCTTCCAAACCCAGTTGGTGTCATCGGCTGCAGAGAGGGCATCGAGATCGATCACCGTGTCCCACTGCGGAGAGTCGGTGCTATAGGAGTCGAGAGTGGTTCGCCGCCAGATACCGCGCTCATGCTCAGCGTCCTGCCAGAAGTTGTAGACGAACGGACCCTGGAAGGCGATCGTCGGGATCCTGTCCTGAGAATCGTAGATCTCGGTGATCTTCTCGAGCATCGACGCGTACTCCGGGACTGTAGTGAGACGAGCGATCGACTTCTCGTTGTGATCTCTCGCCCAATCGAGCGCTTCTTCGGCCTCCACCTCTTCGAGCCACAGATACGGATCGTCTTCTGCGACCATGGCTGTCGGCATCAGCATGACCAGTGCGGCCAAAATCAGAGTCCTTCGCATCATCGAGCCCCCCAGTTCTGTCCTGCGGACGTCCCAGGACAGTTGAGCGCATCGTACCAAGCCAGCGGCCACGCACCCATAGGCAAGCTCCCGGCCCAGATCCAACGGCTCCCCAAAGCTCACCCGGGGAAGTAAAATCGACCGTGGAAGCGAAGATGAAACCTTCATCGAGAGGATCTGCCATGTCCGAGAACAACATAGTCCGCGGCTCGTATCGCTCAGCCTCGATATCGATTCTGCTACTTGTTGTCGCCTGCGCTCCTGCGGCTGACAATACCGTCGATTCACAACAAGCTCGAGCTGCTGCCACGACCTCTGCTGCCATTGCTACACCTCCTTCGTATCAAGACCTTGCCAGTGCGACCTTTACAGGGATCATGGATCAACCGGTCCAGCTGGTGAATGGGCTATGGGAAGGAGAGCCTTTTGATGAAGGCGGCGCCTCGCGACCCAGAGTAGGTCTGGTTGAGGACTTCATCCTCGAAGGCGATTTGAACGGCGACGGGAACCCCGAGTCGCTGGCACTCCTGTGGACCAGCTCTGGAGGCTCCGGCACTTTCGATTACATCGCTGCTGCCGAACGAAAGGGCCAAGCTGTCTCGGTTCTCGGTACGGCTGAACTGGGAGACCGGGTCCAAATTCGCAATGGTCGAATTGTCGACGGCCGGATCGAGCTCGACGTCGTGCAAGGCGGCCCCGAGGATGCCGCCTGTTGCCCCTCGCAGATGGCGACCCGATCCTGGACACTCGGCCCTGCCGGGTTGACCGAAGGCCAGGCCGAGATCACCGGAACACTCTCGACTGCGGCATTGCAGGGAACCGAGTGGCGGCTATCCGCCTTCGCGCGAAGCGAGAAAGCCCCGGAAGAACCCGAAGTCACGCTGACCTTCGATGAGGGCCGAGTTACGGGCAGTAGCGGCTGCAACCGTTACTTCGCAGATGTCGATGAAAGCGTCGGCGGCCCCGGCAGCTTTTCCATCGGCCCCGCAGGCGGTACCAGGATGATGTGCCCGGACGCCTTCATGGCCGTCGAGGACCGGTTTCTCGAGCGGCTTGCGGGAGCTGATTCCTACGGCTTTCTCGGCGGCAAGCTGGTCCTCGGTTTCAATCTCGACGACCAGTACGATTCCATGGTTTTCACACCCGTCAAACCATGAGGTGGCCTCGTTCGGGCAGGCTGTTGCATGAGGGCCGGCGGTGTCGTGGATGAGACAATCCCAACAAGCCTCGCTCCTGTATCTGTCCGCTGAAGAAGTCGCGGAGGTCGGCCCCTCGATGGCCGAGATCATCGACGCCCTGGAGATCGCCTTTCGTGAAAAAGGTGAGGGCCGCGTGGAGATGCCACCCAAGCCGGGTATTCATCCGGGTGGCGAAGACAACTTCATGCATGCCATGCCGGCTTACATTCCAGCACTGCAATCAGCCGGCCTCAAGTGGGTGAGCGGTTTCCCCGGGAACGCCAAACGAGGCCTTCCCTACATCGCCGGCCTGTTGATCTTCAACGATGTTGAAACCGGTTTGCCATTGGCGATCATGGACGCTGGCTGGATCACAGCCATACGCACCGGTGCAGCCACAGCCGTCGCCGCAAAGCACCTGGCACGTCAGGACTCTTCAACCGCAGGCGTCCTGGGTTGTGGTGTTCAAGGGCGTGCCAACATCGAGGGTCTGCAAGTCGTTCTGCCACTGACGAGGGTCCTGGCCTACGACACCAATCATGACGTCGCCGAGCGCTACGCTCGAGACCTGAGACAACAGCTCGACCTCGAAGTCGAGGTTGTCGGCCGGCCAGAACAGGCCGTGGTCGGCTGCGACGTGGTGGTGACTGCCGGCCCCATCCTCAAAACGCCTCACGCTACGATCAAGGCTGGCTGGTTCGAGCCAGGCAGCTTTGCTTCACTGGTGGATTACGACTCCTACTGGCATGCCGCCGCCCTCCAGCAGGCGGACAAGGTCTGTACCGACGACCTGGCACAGTTTCTCTCGCATCAAAGAGCAGGCTATTTCCAGAGCACCCCCGAAATCCACGCCGACCTCGGGGAGTTGGCAGCCGGCCAGAAGGTCGGGCGCGAATCACCCGACGAACGCATTCTGGCCATCAATCTGGGTCTCGCCATGGATGATATGGCCGTTGCCCCTCTGGTCTACCAGCGGGCTCTGGAAACTGGCGTGGGGACCTGGCTGGCTCGATAGCCCTGCCGGCCGGCACAGCGGCAAGGCCGCACCGAGCCATGTTGTCGCCTACTCGCGCGGCAGATCCGTGATCTTCTGCAGGACCTCACCTTCGGGTGAGAGTGCGACGACCAGCCCGGCCGAGCGATCCGCCACCCAGACAGTGCCATCGGCGGCCACGTCGATCTCACTTGGGCTCCTGAAGATGTCGTCCTGAATCAGGACCCGAGGCTCTTCGCAGCTGTCTTCATCCGGGCAGTCGATCCGCCAGATTTGCTTGCCTCGCGCATCACCAACAAAGATCCGACGTCGCTCGACATCCACCGACATGCCAACAGGCCATCCCAGGGAGCGGGCGATCAGGGTCGGGATGGGGCCTTCTCCCTGCTCGGTCAACCGATACAGCACGCCATCCTTGCCTCCCGCGGCATAGAGGGCACCGGTCTTGTTGTTGTAATGGAGATCGCTGATGATGCCCTCGTCTTCCACCCGTAACCAAAGCACGGCAGTCGGCTTCTTCTGGCTCAAATCCGCCAAATAGATGATCTTGCCGTCCACCCCGGACAGAAAGACCCGTCGATTCTCCAGGTCGAAAGCTGCGGCGACGAACTGCTCATCGCTGTCGAGCTCGATGAGCTTGCCTGTCTCGACGCCGTCTTCAGTCAGTGTGACGGGAGCGAAAACGGTCTTGTACTCGTCGGTTCCTTTGCGTGTGCTCTTGCCGGTCGGTTGGCTTCGCGCACCGAATCCGCCCTGCCCTTCGAGCGCCAAGCCGATCGTGTGCGTGGGCTCCGCAAGCGCCGGAACACATCCATAGAGAACAGGCGTCGAATCGGCGGCACTGACCTCGTACAGTCTTCTCGAGGCATCAGCGACAATGACTCGGCCGTCGGGCATGATCTCGAGTTTGTTGGGGCGCACACCTGCCTCGCGGACCAATTCGGTTCTGGCATCAGCTTCCACGGCGCCTGACATGTCGATAATCGCCGCGATGAGCCGCAGGGTGTCCTCGGTGAAGAAGCCCGAGTGCCCCGGAATCAACTGTCGCGGAACCTGCATGATCCAGTACGGCGTGCCGTTCACCGCCTGGCTCAACCGCCGCACGGTGAATCGGTTCTTGTCGCCGTTGAAAGAGAACACCGTCTCCTCCGCGATAGGGTCGAATTCCGTCTGGATCAATCCCCTGCCAAGATCACTCACGCTGGAAGCCCCTTGCTCCGCTGGCAGAGGCTCGGCGGTCACCTCGTGACTCACCAGCGCCTTGTTGTGCCCGGGTGTGCGGGTATAGAACGAACGCTGACGAGGAAACTCGAGGCAGGCGTCGGCCCGATACCTATGGAAGTTCTTGCCGATCGAGCTCACCCAGGTTCCGGCGGGAAAAGCCCAGCGGGTCGCCAGATCCGCTGAGGAGGTGATCGAAACCATCAGTGGAATCTTGGTTCGCGTGCCATCGGCCCGAGTTCGGTAGAGCTCGATGTGGCTGCGATCCAGCGCTTCGACGAACTGCTTGGCTTCGATGGATTTGGCGGCAGGATTGATGAGGACCACCAGATCGGCCGGCAGTCCCTCCTCGAGCGCCCTGTCGCTACCCAACACCTCACCGACCATGGCCTGGGTCACCGATCTCTCCAGTATCTGGCCGCCGAAGGAGTGGCCCATAAGCACGACCTTGGACTGCGGATTCTTCTTCGTGGTCGACATGATCCGATAGAACACCTCCGTCGAGGAGGTGCCGGAGATTCGCCGTGCCGCTCCACTGCGGTTGTAGAAGGTCGCCATGTTCAGTCCGGGTATGGTTCCGGACTTTCCCCGCCAACCAATATAGACCCCAACGATCTTGCGCTTGTCCAGTCTCCCCGTCTTTGATCCCGCCTGAGCGATCGTGTTCAGGAACCCCTTGAAGCCGTAAACGTTCCCCGATTCCTTCTTCTCATCCTTCTCCGATGCATTGTGCTGCCAGCCATGGATGAAGGTCACGACAACAATGCCCTGCGGGTTGGCGTTGGCTCGCTCGATGACCTCGAGCGCACGCGAGAGCTGCGAGCTGTCCCACATCTCTCCCTGGTCGTCGAACTCGATGAATGCCAGCGCATAGTCATCGTCTTCCTGGACGCTGACCGGTCGGTGCATCTTGTTGGACGTGCAACCACCAGTCAGGACTAGCAAGACCATGGTGATGACAATAGTCTTCATTCGACTCATGGGTACCCTCCGTCGTTTTGGAGCCACCGACAGCCCTTGCTCTGGCTTGATCATAGCTCCATTCCTCGGGTCGCCGGGCAAGAAACAGGCTCGACTGGCGCAGCGCTCAGCCTATTTGAGAACGACACGCTGAAGTCGAATCCGCCCTCTTCCGGCGCGCTTGATGTCACCGTTGATCTGGAGCGGAAATCGCCCTTCCGGGTCCAGGAGGACTTCCACATCGCCCTTCAGACCGAGGAACTCGAAATCCATCTCGCTGTCACCGTCGATCAGGGGGCGGCCATCCAACCGGATACGCAGTGCCTCTTTCCTTCCCTCGACCCGCTCCTCGCTCCCGGATGCGGCACCTGAAACCACGTAGTCGGCCCTGATCGTGGTGCGCTCTTCTACCACCAGGTTGACTCGCATCACCTGGCCCTTCGAGAACACGTGGGTGGCGACCTGATCTCCCGGCTCATCGAGCTGTGCCACGGCCAGGAGATAGAACAGGACCGAGGGTTCACTGACCACATCCTGCGGCGAGAGGTTCTTCGGATAGGTCGCGAAACTCTCGGTCAATGTCCACTGATCGAACGGCTTGGCAACCGTCGCATCGTTGGCACGGTAGGTCGCGCTCGAGACTCCGGTATGGGTGAAACGCAACGAGCGATGGCGATGGTGTCGGACCTTCTTGCCGACTTCCGACTGCATCCGCTGAAATGCCGCGCCGCTAGAGGGGTCGACCCAGAGATCGAGCTCGGAAGTCTTTCCCAACAGCTGCGAGTCCAACCCGATCCGCACGACCTCGGAACCGGTGGGCATCAATGGCGTGCCGCGGACCGGCTGTAACCACTCGGTCCTGGCTTCTGCCGACGATCCTGTTCCGATCTCGACCACCGAGCTCGCCGTCAGCAGGAGCTTCGATGCCCGAAACTCGAGCCTCGACCAGCGAACACGAGCGACATCGTATGCATCGTCTCGAGCCGTCACCACCTCCTGCACCGCCACCTGCAAGGTGAGGATGGCGAGAAACGCTGGCCATCGCCTGTGCGGCATCCGTGCCAATTCAACCGGTGGCGCCCGAGAGCTGCTGGACAAACTGCTGAAGATCGCGGTTCTCCGGATCCAGAGCAAGGAGCTTTTCGGCGAAGGAAAGCGCCTTCCGCGACTCACCCGCCTCGCGGTAGAAACTCGCCAGGGCAACCAGGACTTCGCGGTTGGCTGGGGCATGGCGGTGGACCTTGCCGAGAACCTCGAGGGAGGACGCCGTCTGACCGAGATCGTGCAGGGCGACCCCATAGACATACCCAAAACGGGGATCGTCGGGAGCCAACTCGACAGCCCTGGCCAGGGATACGAGAGCCGCCTCGGGCTGTCGTCGCCGAATCAGCAGGAGACCGAGCGAGTGGTGCAGCTCGGCTACCTCCGGGTTCAGACGCAGAGCCTCACGCAACTGTGCTTCGCCCTCCTCCTCACGACCTTGCGACCGATAGAGATCCGCCAGATTGACATAAGCGGGCACGAAGGTCGGATCCCGCGACAGGGACTGTTGGTAGCTCTGCTCCGCTGCTGAGAAATTCCCCTGAGTCGCCTCGAACCAGCCGAGGTTCAGATGCGCCTCGGGCCGCTCGGCGATCGCCATCTGTGCCGCCCGGTACTCCTCTGCGCCTTGCAGAAAGAGAGATCGCTGTTGCTGATTCATCGCCTCGGCAGGCACCGTCGCCAGGGCTCGCACGGCCTCGACTCGGACGGTCCGAACCGGATCCGACAACAGCGGCAGGGCCATGCGGAGTCGGACGGCCGGCGGCAATCCCTCCATGGCTCGCAGGGCAGCCATGCGGACGATCGACTCGGGGTCTCTCAGCGCGGCTTCGAGGACGCCCGCTATTGCCGCACCGGCCCAGTCGCCGAGTTGTTCCAGGGCTGTAGCTCGCGCGATAGCCGGAGCCTCCTTATCCTGTATCAGTCGGACCAGTTCCCGATCGGCACCCGGTTCCGCCTCCCTTCCGGCAGCGAGAGCCTCACCGTAGCGCCACTCCTGCCGGCGTTCGGGTCCGTACCATTTCGCTGCCCAATCCGCTGACCACTGCACCGGCTTGTCGCTGTGGCAGTCGCTGCATGCGTCAGGCGTACCCAGACGCACGGACAGATCGGGCCTCGGCACCCGCAAGCTGTGATCGTGTCGAGGATCGACCACCATGTAGTTCCTGGGTGGCATATGACAGTCGACACAGAATGAACCCGCGGTTCCAGGCAGGTGAAAGTGGTGCTCCCTGGTGGCGTACTTCACCTGCGAATGGCATCTGAAGCAGACCGCATCTCCGGGAAAATGTAGCTGTGCCGTATGTGCGTCGTGACAATCGCTGCAGGTGACTCCCTGATGGTACATCTTGCTCTGCAGATAGGACCCGAACACATAGACCTCTTCCAAAA
>CAVPOX010000034.1:0-28278 GCA_963707075.1 uncultured Acidobacteriota bacterium | reverse complement strand
GTACCCCCCTTGCCACCGAAGTAGCACATCACCGGTCTCATCTCTCGCATCTCCGAGGACCCCTGGCGGTCGAAGAGAGCGATGATCTTCTTCGAGGAGTCGTACACCGTGTTGACCAGAGGCACGCGGTTCATCACGGTGTCGACCATGCTGTGCCAACGGGCCTTCATGCCAGACTGAACCAGTAGACCGAAGAGGTAGATCAGCACCAGGGCGAGTGCGAGCCCAATGAGATAGCCCACGCGCTTCGAGGTCACGAACTGCACCCCGATCGATTCGAGCAGCTTGCCGAAGATGCTCGTTGGTCCGAGAAGTCGCTGAATGAAGCCGGCCAACCAGAAGATGACGACCAGGGTCAGAGCCAGAGGCAACGTGGCCAGAGCGCCGGCCACAAAGGGTCTGGCGACCCGCCGAAGAAGGGTGGTTTTGTCGATGAGAGGCTCGCTCATGGCGCGATTATGACCGAAGCCGTGCTGCGGCTCGATGGGAAGTCTTGTCGGATCGTTGAGGGATCATTTCCATTGGAGGGTGGCACGGTCGAGAACCAGAGCGCTCTCAGTGACGCCGTCCGAGCCAGAACCATCCAGTCTCAGAACGAGCGGTTCGCCTTCTATCCAGTCGAGACCTTCGAAAACGACGGTCTGCCGCCTGCGCGCCGGGTCGAGCGTGGCGCTTGCGAGGGCATCCTCACCTGCCAGCAGCGATACTGCGAGAGTTGTGTCACTCCTGCCGAATGGCATCAGTTGGAGCTCGACCGACAGTCGTTCCCCGCCGGGCACGACGGGTGCGCTGACCGAGTCACCGCGAGTCAGACGCCAGCCGCCTCGAAAGCGCGGGCGATAGGGAACCCAAGGCTCGGGATATAGGTCTCCTCCCTGTTTGGTCACCTGTCGGTCTTCGAATTCGATCACCCCAGTCGGCACCCGATGGGCCGCGAGTGGGACCGCCGCGACGGCAAGCAACGCCAGCACAACTCCGCGATTGCGCCATTCGGGCCTCTGCCGTGGCCACCACCAGAAGGCCGTAATGAAGGCACCCGTCAGGAGCGGCACAAGCCAGCTGGCAACCCTCGGTCTCACCATGCTCGGGAAGAAGCGGGCGACATCTGCCGCCCAGAGTGAAGCCAGATGGTCGAGGAGATGGTTCGTGCCGGTTGCGAGGTTGTATGTCCAGCCAGGTTCCGCCAGCCAGAGCAGCGTGCATGCGGTACCCAGGGCCAGAGCCGCGCCTGTAATGACGTGGGCTCCGACCCGTTCGCCGCGAGCGAGCAGGGGTACCAATGCCATAGCGAGCAGAGGCAAGAGGACGATGCCGAATCGGAAGGGCGGCGACCAGGCTCCATACCACTCTGCTCGTGGTGCAATCACAGCCATGTACGGCAGGCCCAGAACGAGCAGATCCAGCGCGACAGGTCGACGCTGCCAGAACACCAGGAGCAGTGCCGGGATCAAGAGCAACCACCCGGGGTTGGCTGCAAAGAGGCCGAAGGCGCAGTCCCAAAACAGGCCGGCAGCTCCGGTCAGGTACTCGACAGGATGGCGCGCCTGGATCTCGGCCAACTGATCGATCGAGTGATCCCGCAACCACTTGCCCGTTGTCGCGTGGTTGACAGCGAGAAGACCGCCGATGAACAGAACCAGGCCACATCCTCCTCCCAGTAGCACCTTGCGATTACGACCTGTGCGCCACCAGGCCAAGACCAACAGGGGCCCCGTCAGCAGGGCAAATCTCAGCTTCAGAGCGGGAAGAAGGACCACTATGGTCGCCAGGATCAGCCAGCGCCGCCTGTGGTTAGAGGCGTCCTCCTGAAGAGAGCAGATTTGTCCAAGCGCTATCAGCAGCAGGATCATCGCCGGCACTTCGGCCCAGATCTGGTGCGAGTAAAGAAGCAGTGGGGGTGTCAGTGAGAGGAGGGCCCAGGCCCAGATGACCTCGCCACCGTATTCAGGCCAATAGCGTCCGGCCAGACGGTAGGCCAACCCGCTTGCCAGGGCCGTCATCAGCGCCATCGTCGTCAAGGCTCCGAGCTTGCCGCCCAGTCGATATCCGGGGGCCAGAAGCAGGGGCAGCACAGGACTGTGCCGCGAGAAGGCTCGACCGTCGGCGCGCTTGGGATCCGCCCACGAGGGCTCCAGCGCTCGGTCGACGAAACGGAGTGAATCCCGCTGGGCGTAGTTGTTGGTCAGCTCGACATCGAAGTCGTACGCCAGGCTGTGCGCGATCAGCAGGAAGTAGGGCTCGTCGCCGTCGAGCCCGCGGCGCGAAGTCGACCAGGGGAGGATCAGCAGGTAGGCAAGCAGAGGCAGGACGAAGAAGGGCCAGGTGATATTGGCCAGTTCCTTCGAGGCAGCTCTCTCAGCAAGCGACTTGACCAACCAGACCAGGTGACTGGTGATGACTAGAAAGAGTCCCACCACGAGAACCTGCTCGATGCCGTTACCCTCGACGGGAAATCCAAGAGAAGCGCGCGCCCTGAAGAGCAGGAAGAGGGCGACCAGGAGGGCCGCCTCGAAGCCGAGAACGGGCCGCGGCACCAGGTTCCACAGGGCGCTGAGGGGCAGTCTGTCCGACACGAGAGATCAGCCTATCAAGAGATCCTGTGATGTTCTGACCCGGAGTATCCGCCCCTGTCGTCCAGGGCATCTGTCCCTCCGCCACGCCCGCCTGATTGTCCTGTCCACCTTCCAGCAGCGATTTCCGAAGAGGGAAGAATCGCCCATTCTGGAACCGCAGTCAGAAGACTGTCGTCAAGCTGACCACGACCATCTCGAAGTCACCCCCGGATTCGGTGACGACGCCAGTGCTGTAGCCGAACTTGACGGCATGACGGCCACGAATCGGTACCACCACGGTCCCACCAATTCGAGAATTCCGTTGCAGGTCGCTCACGTCTACCCCGGCGATGGTGCTGCGACCACCGGTGTAGTAATTGAGATCGAGAGAGGCCCAGAAGCCCGGGCGGAATCTCCTGATCAGATGGAACTCACCGGTCACCAATGGCGCCTGTTCCCTGGTGGCTCCCAGAAGATTGTCGTTGTCAGCGATGAGCCACCCGCCAAGCGCAAACTCGAGTAGCCACCTGGGCTCGATGGGAATCATGTACCCCAACTCTCCCTTGATGGCCCACCTGTTGGTGCCGATGTTGATCAGCTTCTGTGGATCGTAATCCCCTGTTGGAGCCACGAGCTTGACGCTGGCTCCGAGTATCGGGTGGGGGTTCTGGCGAAGCTCCTGAAAGTCCTCCCTGGTAAGCGTGGGTGCGCCGATGAGATTCACTGACAGGGTGACGGCGATATCGCCGAGCCCCGAGAAATCTCGTCGTGTCGCGTCACCCTCGAGGTCCCCTTCGGTGGTTCCCGACGAGTACGGAATCTCGATCAGGAGGTTCGAGCTCCTACCGAACAGACTCAATGTCTGAGCGTAGGCGAAGAGACCGAGGTTGATTCTCGAGTCCACCCCCACCACGGGCAACGAGGGGTCGGTGACGACATCGCCGGTGGAGCGGTTGTACCCGAAGACGGCGATTCGAGTGCCCTTGGGCGCCGGCCAGTAGGAGCGCGGTGACAGCTCCTGGGTGTTCCCTGCGGATGCCCAGGGGCCAGAAACCAAACAGCATAGTGTCAAGAGTCTCCACCTGCGCATCAGTCAGATTCTCATCCAGTTCTGCCAGTCATTCCAGAGTCAGGCCCGTGTCAGGGCGTGGGCGAGTAAACTCATGCCGTCCTGAGATGCGTTCGAATGCGCGTTCCAGTTGCTGTTGCCTGTCTCCTATATCTTGTCCATTTTCGAGTGATCGCCATCACACCGTGGACATTGTTCTTCTCATTCTGTTGGGAGCGGGGGTCCTCTTCACCATCAACAGGGTGCGACCCGATGGTGTCGCCCTGGTGACAGGATACTCCCAAGGAGAACAGAGTCAGCGATGAGACCCCAAGAGAACACCGGCAGCCTCCCACGGGTAGTGATCGTTGGCGCTGGATTCGCCGGATTGGCTGCGGCGCGAGAGCTCAGACAGTCCGCGGCCGAAGTGCTGCTGATTGACAAGCAGAATCACCACCTTTTTCAGCCGCTGCTGTATCAGGTCGCGACTGCGGCGCTTTCGCCTGGAAACATCGCTGCACCGATTCGACGAATCCTTCGTCGACAGGAGAACACCACCGTCTTCATGGTGCATGTGACCGACATCGACGTGAGTGCGCAGACCGTCTTCCTGGAGGGCCAGCCCTACCACTACGACTATCTGGTGGTGGCTACAGGGGTCAAGACCAACTACTTCGGGAATGATCAATGGGCCCGATACGCCCCTGGTCTCAAGACGATCGAGGAGGCCACCGAAGTGCGCGCGCGGTTTCTTATCGCTTTGGAGCAGGCCGAAGTCGAACCGGACTCCGAGGCTCAGCGCGCGGCGTTGACGTTTGCGATTGTCGGTGCTGGGCCGACAGGTGTCGAGATGGCTGCGGCGCTGGCGGACATCGTCGCTTCAGTGCGCAAGGACTTCCGACACGTCGACACCGGGAACGCACGGATCATCCTGATCGACGCCCTCGACCGTGTATTGAGCACGTTCGATCGGAAGCTGTCAGCACACGCCGCGAAGGATCTTGAAGATCTCGGTGTCGAGTTGATTCTCGAAACCCGAGTCACCGGCGTCGACGAACAGGGACTGACAGCGGAGACTCCCGAGGGCACACTCCATATCGAGGCTGACAATGTCATTTGGGCCGCTGGTGTAAAAGCATCGGCGCTGGGCGCATCGCTGGGTGTGGAGCTCGACCGGGCCGGACGGGTCTTGGTCGGTGACGATCTGACAATTCCCGGCAACCGCGAGGTTTTTGTGGTCGGAGACCTGGCCCATCGGGTCGATCCCGAGTTGGGCGGGCCGGTGCCTGGAGTGGCGCAGGGTGCCTTGCAGATGGGACGCTATGCAGGGCAGACGATCGCGGCAGAGATCAAAGCGTTGGCGGATGGTGACCCGTCACCGGCGCGGAAGGTGTTCGTCTACGACGACAAGGGTTCGATGGCCATTATCGGCAGGAACCGTGCGGTCGCCGAGATCGGCCGCTTCCGTTTTGGAGGGATGCCGGCCTTCGCCATCTGGGCGCTGATTCACATCATCTCCCTGATCGGGTTCCGCAGGAAGCTGATCGTCTTCACCGAGTGGGTGTGGCAATACCTCTTCCACTCGCGCGGTGTGCGATTGATCACCGGTGAGGACCGGCTGCCGAGATCTGTCGAGCCGCCTCCCGACCCCAAGTTCCGATAGGGCGGCAGACCGTTAATCGAGCAGGACCATCCACGCGATATACACCACGTAGGCCCCCAGAAGGACTGCTCCCTCCCAGCGGTCGAGGGAGTGTCTCTTGCCCGTCAACATGGCGAGTAAGAGGAGCAGACTGGACAACGCGACCACTGCAATGTCCACATTGCTCCTGGACTGGAACGGTAGCGGACGGATGATCGAGCTGATTCCGAGGACAAAGAAGATATTGAAGATGTTGGAACCGACCACGTTACCGACAGCAAGGTCGACGTTCTTCTTGTATGCAGCGACAGCAGAAGTGGCGAGCTCGGGCAGCGAGGTCCCTACAGCCACGATGGTCAGACCGACCAACGATTCGCTCATGCCAAAGCTCCTGGCGAGCTCCACCGCGCCATCGATGATCCACTTGGCGCCAAGGGTCAGACCGAATAGACCTACGACCATGCGCGATATTGAATCGGCCAAGCCCCGCGGCTGAATCGGCACTTGCTCATCAAGTCCTTCGACATCTCTGGGGAAGTTGAACGAGTAGTAGAGAAAGATCGAAAAGAAGGCTAGGAACACCAGGCCATCGATTCGAGTCAACCGCGAGGTCCCACTGCCATCGATCAGCTGATCGTTGGCCGTAAACCCCAGCACGATTGCAGCCAGCAGGGTGAACGGGATCTCCTTGCGAACGGTCCCATGTGAGATGGACAGGGGGTAGATGATGGCAGAGATGCCCAGAATCAGGAGAATATTCGCAATGTTGCTGCCCAGGACATTACCAATGGCGATGTCGGTATTGCCCCGCGCACTGGCGAGAATGTTGACGAACAGCTCGGGCGTGGAGGTGCCGAAAGCGACAACCGTCAGGCCGATCACCAATCCCGAAATGTGGAACCGTCTGGCCAATGAAGAGGCGCCGACAATCAGTAGATCGGCACCCTTGATGAGGGCTACGAAGCCCAGAAAGAAAAGTACTTGGGAAAGCACGCCGCACCGATCATAGCCGGCTACCCTCGATTGCCGAGCTAGAACTTGACCATGTAGTCCTTGGCTTCGAGACAGACGCTGAAGGCTTTTTTGAAGTTGTCGATCTGAGTCTGGGTGGACTGCTGAGCCTGAGCAGACTGTTGGTCGACCTGCTGAGTGGCCTGCGCCTGTTTCTGGCGGCGGGCGCGCCGACCTCCGAGAGCGCCGACAGCCGCACCTATGGCAGCACCCTTGCCCGCGTCGTCACTGGCGATCTCCCCGATGAGAGCGCCACCGGCCGCACCGATCAGGGCACCCTTGCCTGCAGAGCCCTTGCCAGCCTGGGAGATCTCTCCCTTGGCCTGATCGCTTTGCTGCTGCTGTTGTTCGGCTTTCTTGGCCAGTTCAAAAGGGTCACTGCCGGTGTTCTCCACGGCCCAGGAGTAACAGGCGGCCTCGTCCTTGTTCTGCTGGTCGGTGGCCTGCCCTTCGGCGGGAAAGACGTAGACATTCATCGTGGCTGCCAGGGTCTTGTTGCCCGAGGGTTCGCTGGGTCCGGTCTGCGCCGCGATCGCGACGGGTGTGAATGCGAGCATTGCAACGGTAGCGAGAATTTGATGTTTCATAGGACGATCTCCTGTAGCGAATGACCCGTCGATCCTAGTCGGCAGCTACGAGCGGTGTGCAATAGGCGAAAACAGCCACCACATGACGCTCCAGCGCGATGGCGAAAGAAGCCGTGCCCGAGTCCTGGTCCAGGACGATACTGAAGGCGCGACTGGCCTCGACCCCTTGAATGAAGATCCGGTCTCCCTCCCGTTCGAGGTATTTCATCGGTGATGACCGTACCTCACCGCTAGCTTCCGTTGTGCTGAGCTGCTTGTTCTCGAGGTCGATCTCGAGAAAACGAGGAATGTTCCAGTCTTCAGGGTTGCCGGGAGCACAACCGATCTCTGCATAGCACTCGGTGGCCTCGGTCGCAGTGCAGAGAATCTTTTGGGCGCCGGAAATATCGTCTGCGACGGCCGGCTGGGCCATCAGGGTGGCGGCCAACGCTGCAGACGACAGGAAGGTGTCGAGTCTCATTTGGATGCTCCTGTTTGAAACGATGAATCCGCTCGTGGCAGGTAGTAATGTAGCGATAAACAGGGCGACATGCCAGTTGTTTCAGATCAGCCTCCGGGCGTCTGGCGCCCATTTGCGGTATCCTGCTGCTGCCAGCGACCAGTGCCGCTGGTCCTTCCTTTTTACAACCGTCTGCCAATTGCGAAAGTGCATCGATAGAGGAGAGAGATTCTCATGAAACGAAGCTGGATGGGTCTTTTGTTGTGTGTCGCCCTGGTGATGGCTGCAGTGGTTCCGGCTGCCGTCGCGCAGGATGCGCCGGTTCTGAGCCGAATTGTCAAGAACAACGAGCTGCGTGTCGGCATGTCAGGCGGGCAGCCGCCGTTTTCTGTCCTGTCGAAGAGTGGAGAGATGATCGGTTACGAAGTAGACGTGGCGAATCTGCTGGCCAACGCCATGGGCGTCGAGTTGAAGCTGGTACAGAAGCCCTTCGGTGAGCTGCTCGGCGCGCTGTCGGCCGGCGAAGTCGATGTCGTCATGTCTGGAATGACCATGACCCCTGAGCGGAATCTCAAGGCGGCGTTTGTCGGCCCCTATATCGTCTCGGGTAAGTCGATTCTGACCAAGGACAAGACCCTGGCCCAGGCCGATGAGACTGCTGATGTCGACCTGGCCAACGTCAAGATCGTCGCTCTGGAGAACTCCACCAGTCAGCGCTTTGTCGAGACCTTCATGTCGAAGGCCCAGTTGGTGACCACCAGGGACTACGACGAGGCCGTGCAGATGATTCTCAACGACGAGGCCACCGCGATGGTAGCCGACTATCCTGTTTGCGCCCTGTCGGTGATGCGGTATGGCGACCAGGGCCTGGTGACCCTCGCCGAGCCTCTCACCATCGAGCCGATTGGCATCGCCATCAGCCCCGGTGACTCGCTACTGCTCAACTTCATCGAGAACTACCTGGGTGCACTCGAGGTGGTGGGTGTTTTGGAGGAGCTTGAAGCCAAGTGGTTCGATGATGGTGGCTGGTTGATCAACCTTCCCTGAGCAGCGAATCTGCAAAAAAGGGATACTGCGAGTCAGAGATGCGTCGCCGATACAGTGCTCTGTTGCTGTTGTGGGTGTTGGCAGCGGCCAGCGCCCCGTCCGGTGCTTCCGCTCGAGAGATCGATGGGCAGAATGCCGGAGGGGCGTATTACCAGATCTCGGTTCCCGACAACTGGAATGGGGACCTGGTGATCTGGAATCATGGGTTCAGTCTCTCGGAACCGGGTCCCCGACCCGATCTGGGACCGCTGGTGGACGTGCAGCTGCTCGAGGGGTACGCGGTTGCGGCTTCCAGTTTTCGCCTCAACGGCTGGGCAGTTTTCAAGTCCACCGCCGATCTGCGCCAGCTGGTGCAAGTCTTTACCGCCGAATTCGGCAGGCCTGAAAGAATCATTCTCTACGGAGCATCGCTGGGTGGGGCGGTCACAGCCGCGGCTTTGGAACAGGGCATCCCGGGCAATATTGTTGGAGCACTCACCTACTGTGGAGCCATGGCTGGAAGCCGAAACTGGGACGTGGCGCTCGACCTGCGACTGCTCTACGACCTGGTCTGCGAAGGCATGCCCGGAGGTGAGATTCCAGGCGGTGCGAAGGGTCTGCCGAAGAACTCGGCATGGACGGATGATGACATCGAGGACGCGGTCAACGCTTGCACGGGTGTCAACGAACCGAGCTTCCTGCGCACCAGACGGCAGAAGAAGAATCTGAAGACGATTCTCAATCTGGCCAGGATTCCAAGAGCCTTCCTGGTCCAGGACATGCTCTTCGCGACCGAAGCGATGGCCGACCTGGTCCACGATACTCAGAAGCTGCGCGGCAAGCCGGGAACCGGCAATCACAAGGTGGTCTATGGTGACGACTATGTCGATGCCAACATCAGACGCGTCAAACCCAAGCCGCCCAAACAGAAGAAGCTCGCCCGCAATTTCATCCCCAAGGGCGACATCAACGGGGCCAAGATAGTCTCGATGCACACCAGCAAGGATGGATTGGTTCTGGTGGAGAACCAATCGATCTACGCCCAGGTTGTACCGCCACAGAACCTCACCACGGTTATCGCCAGAGAGAGCGTGGCGACCCACTGCGTGTTCACACCTGGCGAGATCCTGGCAGGCTGGGAGGCGCTGCGCGACTGGATCGCGACCGGCGAGCAACCCTCGGCGCGAGATATCCAGGAGACCTGCAAGGCGATACCTGTTCTCGGTGAGGTCTGCCGGATCGATGCCGATTTCAGGTTGCCCGATCCGGACAAGCGGATGCGTCCGCGGTAGTGACTTCGCCTACTTCTGAACGAGCTCGATGCGAAGGGCCTCCAACCGGCGGCCCTGGCGCAAGGTGCCGGCGATCTCGCCTTCGCCGACCCAGTCATCCCAACCGGTGCCTTCGATGTGGCCCCTGTAGCGCAAACCGACACCGTCAGGGGGGTTGGTGAGCTCGATCTTGATGGCGTCGAGGGAGCGATTTCGTCCGGTGGTGCCGAGCTCGGCGCCGTTCTCCACCCATTCGGTCCAGCCTTCGCCCCTGACGCGACCCTGATAGCGCACACCAACCTTGTTCTCGGGGTCGACGATTTCGATCCTGAGGGCTTCGATCTGAAGAGCCTGGCCGGTAGTGCCGGAGACTTCACCATCCGAGAACCAGCCAGTCCAGCCGGTGCTGGCTGAGTGAGTCTCGTAGCGCACGCTCAGGCCTTCCACGGTCGAGCTGGTCAGAGCATCGCCTTCAGTCAATTCGAGGCGTAGGGCCTCGAGCCGGAGGTTGCGCTCGGTCGTGCCGGCAGTCTCGCCCTCCTCGACCCAGCCCATCCAGCCGAGACTCTCGACATGGGCCTGATAGCGGATCTGTATGCCCGCCTTGTTCTGGATGAGTTTGATCTCGACGGCCTCGATGCGATTGCCAGCCCCGGTCGTACCCGAGGGTTGGCCATCGCCGACCCAGGGCAGCCATCCCTTGCCCGCAACATGAGTGCGGTAGGAGATCCCCATCCCCTTTGGAGCGCCAACGAGTTCGATGCGAATGGCCTCTATGCGGCGGCCTTGCCCGGTAGTGCCGAGGATCCCCCCCTGATCGACCCACTTCATCCAACCGTAGTCCTCGACATGCACTTGTGCGCGCCAGGATAGAGTCCTGGCGGCACCGGCACTTCCTCCTGACATCAGGATGCCCAGAGCAACTGTCATCGCGATGAGAGGGATTCCGCTGCGGCGCATGGCTCGATCCTTTGGTGTCTTGCTGCAGTCAGAACCTAACAATCGTCTTTGCCCGCTGTAAACCCCCTGGAGGTCAGGCGATCGCGACGCCTTGGCCCGTCCGTATCCCATCACCAGAAATGGCTGGTATTGTGTTGCCATGAAACCCCTTCTTTATGCCGCCTCCGTTCTTACCTTGCTTGCCGCGCCGCTCGCGTCGCAGTCGACACCCCCGGCGTCTCCGGAACAGCAGCTGATGGAGGGCTCCTACCTGGGCGATCTGGAGACCGTCAAGCGGCTGGTGCTGAAGGGCGCCAAGGTCGATGCGGTGGATCCTGAGAATCGCACATCCCTGATGTGGGCTGCCTTCAACGGCCATACAGCGGTCGTCGAGTACCTCATTCTGAGGGATGCAAAGGTCGACGCCAAGGACTCGAGTGGTCGAACCGCGCTGATGTATGCCTCCAGCGGTCCCTATGCGGAGACGGTGGCGCTGCTCCTCGAAAAGGGTGCGGAGGTCAATGTTCAAGGCAGTCTCGAGGGCTTCACGGCCCTGATGACCGCCGCAGCCGAGGGCCAGGTCGAGGTCGTGCGCCTGCTCCTCGACCACGGAGCCGATCCGAGCCTGAAGGACAAGGATGGCGACACCGCGAAGAGCTTTGCCCAGGAGAACGGGCACTCTGCGGTTGTGGCGCTGCTCGAGAGTCCGAGTCCTTAGGCTTCAGAAGCCGGACTCAGATGAGTTGCCCGACGAACGGTCCGGCGGCGTGAACCAGGATGACGGTGGGGAGGTCGCCAATGAGCTCGCCCGTGCGACGGACGACCTCTGCCTCGGTACCGGCCTTGGGCGCTCGTAGACCCATGAACACGACATCGGCGTCCTTCGACTCGCGATGGATGATCTCCTGGACGGTCTCGTTCTCTGGTCGTTTGAAGACGCGGGTCTCGGCCTGGATGCGCGCTCGCTCGATCAGCTCTGCCAGATTCGAGACCGACTGGTCATAGCTCATCTGCGAAGTGGTGACCGACTTGACAACGATCCTGGCATCGGCCCAGACACGGTTCATGGACAGCAAATGGGCGAACAGCAACAGCATGTCGCCGTTGTGCTGAAGACCGCCCCACCAGACATCGATGCGGCGTATCCTGGTGCCCCAGTTGCGCGGTGCGATGCGGCAGAGCAGGGTCGACTTGCCGAGGAGCGCGAGCCTCTCGACCAGCATCAGGTTTGCGGCCATACGCTCGGGATCATCGGCCCAGCCAAGCATGACCGTATTGGAGGTCAATCCGGCGATGCCGTTGGCCTGACAGATGGCCAGCACCCCTTGGCGAAAATCACTGGCGACATCGACTTCTGCAAAAGCAATGATGCCCTCGTCGGCCAGTTGTCGATCGATCCGCACGGTGCGCTCGGGGACGGTTTCGGCATGATCCTGGAGGCTGCCGATGACCAGCTGGCAGACCGTCAGGATGCCGCGATCCTGATTGAGCCAACTCGAGAAACGGATGAGATCGAGCTCTTTTACCGGGTCGGCGGCAAACAGGAGGATATGGGGTCGCCAGTTTCGCGGGTCGACGGGCAGATCTCTGAGTCTGATGAGAGTCGCCCTGGCCAACGACATCAGTGCGCCGAACCGCATGTCACCCCAGGAGGCGGTCAGCGCTCTGCGTCGCATGCCGACATAGATCAGGATCTCCACCACCACCGCGACGACCGCTGCGATCGGCTGGATGAGGAACATGACCCAGGCACAGCCGACTGCCCCTGCCAATGAGATGACCCATGGAACGTGGATACTGGGACGGTAGGAAGGCGCCCCGCTCAGTTGCTCGAGGCCGGCGACCAGATTGATCGCACCGTAGGTGGTAAGGAAGAACATCGTCAGAACCGGGGCCACTGCGTTCAGGTCGCCGAGAGCGACTGCGCCGAGGGCTGTGCCAGCCGAAAGGACGAGAGGCAGGTCGATACCGGCCCAGCTCTTCTTCCACAGGTTGCTGGGTCCGGGAATCACCCGGTCCTCGACCAGAGCGGTGAACGTTCTCGGCGCCCCGAGAATGCTGCCTACGGCAGAAGAGAAGATGGCCCCGAAGAGCCCCGGAAAGACGAGCCAGGAAACCGCAGCCACGCTGAACCAGATGAGGCTGTCACCTGCCAGCTCCGCTGGATCGGCGGCCAGCGCCAGGGCAATGACGACAACCAGGTAGACGACGAAACCGGTCGCCACGGCAGCCAGGGTGCCGCGGGGGATACTCTTGCTGGGTTCGGCCAGATCGCCCGATAGACTGATACCGGCCATGATGCCTGTGACGGCCGGGAAGAAGACGGCAAAGACCACCCAGAAGGACTCGGCGGTTTCGATTCCGGACCATAAAGGAAGGGTGTCTTTTGGATTGCCACCAATGCCGACAAAGAGCGAAGCCAGAGCCAGCCCGATAGCGGCCATGATGGGGATCTGCAGCTTGAGGGCGAAGCCGGCCCCGCGGGCTGAAAGGAGCGAAACCGCGATCACCGTGGCCGCAGCCGTGGCCTGCATCGGCAGCGCGGGCCAAAAAATCCGCAGGGTCTCGGCCAGACCGAAGGCATAGAGAGTCACCGAGAAGGTCTGGGCGAGGAATAACGGGACGCCGATGGCGCCGCCGATCTCGAGCCCCAGGGAGCGCGAGATCATGTAGTAGGCGCCGCCGGCCCTGACATGCATGTTGGTCGAGATTGCCGACACCGAGAGCGAGGTGCTGACGGTGATGAGGTGCGCCAGCACGACGATGATCAGGGCAGGGACCAGGCCGACGTTGCCGACCACCCAGCCCGTGCGCAGAAAGAGCACGACACCGAGAATGGTGAGGAGTGTCGGTGTGTAGACGCCGAGGAAGGTACCAAGGGCGGGACCGTTGGTGGACGACTCCGGTTTGCGCAGCTCGCGTCTGGAGCTCATGAGCTCGTTCGACCCAGTTTCTGTTTCCCAGAAGACAGGTCCAGGCCCCCTGTCAGACAACTCGAGAGTTTGCACATGGGGGAATGAAGCATATGACAGATTCCTGGCTACAATGGCCCGATCATGAGCCCGGAGTCAAGCCGTTGGCAGGCAGGTCCCAGAAAGCCGCGCCTCGGCAACCGCGAGGTTCAGGTGTGGCGATCTTCGCTCGATCTGCCTGCAGCAGTTCGCTCGCAGCTGAGCGTGAGTCTCAGCGAGGACGAGCTGGAGAGGGCTTCGAGGTTTGCCACCGTCAAGCTACGCGATCGTTATGTCGTGGGTAGAGGAATCCTACGTTCACTGCTTGGTTCGTTCCTGGGCCGGAGTCCAGGCTCGTTGCAGTTCCAGTACGGCGAGCATGAGAAGCCTTTCCTGGTCGGAGATGCTGCGGAGACCGGCCTGCAGTTCAACGTGAGCCATTCTCACGATCTTGGACTGTTCGCTTTCAGTTTGGGCCGCGATATCGGGGTCGATGTGGAGTGGATGCGTGCCAACCTCGAGCCTGAAGAGATCGCTTCGAGGTTCTTTTCGCCCACCGAATCGGCAAGGCTCAAGTCCCTTTCAGACGCTCAGCAAAGCCAGTACTTCTTTGCTCTCTGGACTTGCAAGGAGGCCTTTGTCAAGGCCCACGGCGGCGGAATCACCTTCGGACTCTCCCGCTTCGATGTGCAACTCGAGCCGGGTGCCAAGTCCGCGGCCATCGTGGGTAATGAAGAAGGAGAGCCACTCTCCCCCTGGTTCGCCCACCGATTCGAACCAAGTCCCGGCTTTGCAGGGGCCCTGGCTGTCGAGGAGAAGGATCCAGCCCTATCTCTCTGGGAGTGGAGTGCAGCTTGCCTGGCTGAACCCCTGTAAACGAACCGAGGGCGTCAGTCGTCTCGAGCGGTGGGCTGTGGTTCTTTGTAGAATTGTCTGCGAGAATAGAAGATCAAAGAACGGCTCAACCACAACCAAGGAGGGAACCTATGGCAGACACGGTAGCTGCACCGTTGGCACATGCGGTCAAGAAGGACTCGACGATGCTTCTGATTCTGGGCGTCCTGACAGTGATTCTCGGGATCTTCGCCATGATGGCGCCGGGAATGGCCGGTATCACTGTGGCAGTGATGATCGGATTTCTACTGCTCATAGCGGGAGTCGCGAGAGGCATTTTTGCCTTCAAGGCCCAGTCTTGGGGCAAGGGGATTGTGGCGTTTCTTCTCGGTTTGCTGACATTGATCGTAGGCGTCTACATGGTGATGAATCCGGGTGTCGCCTTGGCATCGTTGGCCCTTTTCTTGGCCGCCTTCTTTATCGTCGACGGCATCTTCGAGATCATCGAGGCTTTTCAACTCAAGCCGATCGATGGCTGGGGATGGATGCTCTTTGGTGGCATCGTCTCGATTCTTCTGGGTTTCATGATCTGGAGGCAGTGGCCGATCTCGGGCCTGTGGGCTATCGGCATTCTGGTGGGGGTCAAGTTGATCTTCAGTGGCATGGCGATGACCATGTTGGGCTGGATGGGTCGCAAGTATTCCGGCAAAGCCGAGGATGCCATCGAGGCCGTGAAGGGCGTCTAGTGAACAATTCGCTGTCAACGAGCCGGCCAGCATCTTTGCTCGCCTGAGTGAAAGGATTAGGGTTACGGTATGAAGAGGCAGGTAGTGAAGTACTTCGCAATTGTGGTGATTCTCTTGACTTTGACGACCACTGCCAAGCCGGTCGCAGCGGCAGGCTGGGACTGGGACTTCGCCCTCTATTTGTTCGCTCTCGGATTGGACGGAACCACGGTGGTGCGAGGCAACGAAGCGGAAGTCGACCTCAGTTTCGGCGACATTCTGGAGGACCTCGAAATGGCCGCTACGGGTCATTTGGAAGCCAGAAAACGTGGCAGTCGCTGGGGTTTCTTCGGCGATGTTTTCTATTCCTCGCTGGGTGCCGCGGTTGAGCAGCCCAATGTTGAATGGGACATGAACCAGACCTACCTGGAGGGTGCTGTCACCTACGCGATGGGTGAGAACTTCAGTTTTCTTGGTGGTTTGCGCTACACCACCATGGAGCTCACGCTCGATGTGACACCGTCGATTACACCTCCGGTCGAGCCGGGACCAGGCCCGCAGAGGTTCCAAGGCGACCAGAGCTGGACAGATCTGATGATCGGCGGTCGCTACCGCAAAAGTCTTGGTGAGCGGTGGGGATTCTCGGCTCGCGGTGATCTCGCCGGCTTCGGCATCTCCAGCAGCTCGGACCTGACGTGGAATGTGGTTCTTCTGGGCCAGTTCAAGGCCACCAGCCGCATCGGGCTCATCCTGGGCTACCGATGGTTCGACGTCGACTATGAGAATGCCGACGACCTCTTTGTCTTCGACGTGATGCAGCAAGGTCCGGTGTTCGCCTTCAACTACAGTTTCTATTGAGTTGATCGACACCTAGCGGGCATCGAAGTCCACGGTTACGGTTCAGACACAATGTGGGATGTAGCGGCCGGCCTCCGGGCCGGCCTTCTTCTTTGGCCGAACGGCTCGCTAGCGGCCACAGCATAGAATCCGGCGATGGGTTCTTCTCGCTTCAAACGGGCTACCGGATTGCTACTCGTCCTGGCACTTTTGCTGCTGCCGGTGCAGGCCTTCGCTGAGGATCTCGAACCGGAGATCCAGGCGCTTCTGTCTGGAGGGCCTATCCCCGAGTCGATCAAGCGGTTCCGGGACTTCGAGCTCTTGATGGATGCGGTAACGAGGTTCTATCGATCCGGTGACTACGAGCCGGTCTGGATCGTCGAGGGTCGACTGAGCCCCAAGGCAATCGCTCTGCTGGGAGTCTTGGAGACCGCCGCTAGCCACGGTCTGCGGCCGGGCGACTATCTGGCAGGGGTTCTGAGACCCGGTATCGAGTTGGTGGACAACGAACCCAGAGATGTTTCAACCCTGGCGCGGCTCGATGTCAGCCTGTCGGGTTCGACCGTGCGCTACATCAAGGATCTTCACCAGGGCCGCTTCAGTCCGCAACAGCTCGAGCTCGGATTGGACATCGCTCATCGCCAACTCGATCTGGCCGCCGAGCTGGAAAGGGTGAAAACAACGGCGGATCCTGCCCTGATGCTGGATGCCTTCGCCCCACAGCACGAGGGCTACACTCGGCTGCGAGAAGAACTTGCCTACTATCGACGTCTGGCGGCCGAAGAGGATTGGCGCCCAATGGACGACTCACGCGTCATCCGCCCAGGCGATCCCTATCCCGAAGCAGATCTTCTGCGCGACCGTTTGCGCTTGACGCGTGATCTGAAGCTGGACGCTGTCAGCGCCGGAGCGGTTTACGACGAGACGCTGGTAGCCGCCGTCGAGCGCTTTCAGGAGCGCCATGGTCTCGACGTTGACGGTATTCTTGGCAAGAACTCCTTCGCCCAACTCAACCACAGCTGGGACGACCGCGCTGCCCAGCTTGCCATGGGGCTCGAACGGTGGCGCTGGATTCCCGATCGGCTGGAGACGCAGTTGATCGCGGTGTTGGTGCCCGCTTTTACCCTGCGGGCGATGAATGACCTTGGGAACGCGAGCGCCGGCTTTCTGGATTCACGGGTCGTTGTTGGGAAATCCTACGCTCGCTACCGTACACCGATCTTCAAAGGTGATCTGAGCTATCTCGATTTCAGGCCCTACTGGAACATCCCGCGGAGCATTGTGAGGGGAGAGATCGCGCAGCACCTCGATGAGCCTGGCTACCTCGATGAGCAGGGCTACGAGATCGTCAGTCAATTCACCAACGATCCCGGATCCCTGCCGCCCTCGCCCGAAAATCTCGAGAAGGTCAAGACGGGGAAGTTACTGTTGCGTCAGCGCCCCGGGCCGAAGAACGCACTGGGAGAAGTGAAGTTCATCTTTCCCAATGAGTACAACGTCTACCTGCACAGCACCCCTGCGAAGGGGCTGTTTGCCAGGGCCCGGCGTGACTTCAGTCACGGGTGCATTCGGGTTGCCAAGCCGGTGGAGCTGGCCGAGTGGGTCCTGTCCGATCAACCCGAGTGGGACCGGAGTGCCATCGAGCGGGCAATGAACCAGGGCAGCCCCACCCGAGTGATGGTTTCGCAGCACATCCCGGTCTACATCCTCTACTCGACCGCGGTGGTGGACATGATCGAAGACCATGTTCATTTCTACGATGACATCTACGGCCTCGACGGCAAGCTGGCCAGGGCTCTTGGCTTCGAGCTGGCCGAACTGGGGCACGATTGAAAAGGAAGGTAGATAGCGATGACAGTGAGCTCTTTTCTCGAGTACGTCTGGCTGGGCAACTCCGTCTCGCGATGGTTGATCGCTGTGGCGGTCGGCCTTGCCGTTGTGGTGGCCCTGGTCCCGATCAAGCGTTTCATTCTGAATCGGTGGAATGCGTTCGCCAAAACTACCGATACGGAGCTGGACAATCTCATCGTCAAGGTCCTCGGCAAGACGAAGCGCCTCTTCGTTCTCGCCATCGCATTCTGGGCAGGGTCGAGGGTACTGGTGCTGCCGGCTCGTCTGGTCACGACGTTGGGAAGCATCGCCGTCTTGATTGTTGTGCTGCAGGTCGGCATTTGGGCAACCACCTTGCTGCTCGAGTGGCTGGAGATCCTGCGCGAGAAATCGGCCAAGAAGGGAGAGGTCCTCACCTGGCTCGGTGGGGTCGAGTGGATCGGCAGATTTCTCATCTGGACCGCAGCGCTGCTGGTCGGTCTGGAAAACATCGGAGTCGATGTGACCGGCCTGGTGACCGGTCTGGGCATTGGCGGTATTGCGGTCGCTCTCGCGGCTCAGAACATCCTGAGCGATCTGTTTGCGGCTTTCTCCATCTATATCGACAGGCCCTTTGTCATCGGGGACTACCTCAAGGTCGGCGATCAAATGGGAACGGTGGAGACCATCGGGATGAAAACGACTCGATTGCGGAGTCTCACGGGTGAAGAGCTCATCTTCGGCAACAGTGATTTGGTGAGCAGCCGCATCCAGAACTTCGGTCGGTTGACCGAGCGCCGGGCCAACTTCACGGTGGGCGTCACCTATGACACTTCGAAGGCGAAAGCGGCGATGATCCCGGGCATCATCCAGGGAATCCTCGAGGCACAAGACAATGTTCGCTTCGACCGCTCGCACTTCAAGGAGTTCGGAGATTCGGCCTTGATCTTCGAAACCGTCTACTTCGTCCTGGTGCCCGACTTCGCCACCAAGATGGGAATCCAACAGGCAGTCAATCTGGAGCTGATGCAGCGCTTCGCGGAAGAGGGCATCGAGTTCGCGTTTCCGACGCAAACTCTTTATGTCGAGGGTGCGATCCCGGCAACATCGTAGGCGGGGGCCTCATGTCCTCCGCGGGCGGGGGTGAACCTTTCCCCCACCAATCTGATGAAGCGATGGCCTGGGCGCCAGCTGTCTGTCAATCGCGTGGTGTTTTCGAACAGACTGCGTGATCGGACATAATTGGCCGTATCGGTTGGAGAAACGCCGGGCGATGTTTCGAAAACTCAACATCCTTCTCGTTGTAGGAGCTGTCCTCACGGGTGCGATCCATGCCCAGGATGCTGAGCAGCTCTCGCAGAGTGATCTGCAGAAGTTGGTCCTGCAGCTGCAGGAGCAGCTGGAGAAGCAACAGGAGTTGCTGGACCAGCAAAGCAAGACCATCGAGGATCAGACCGAAGCCATCAGGAGTCTGAAGACGCAGCTCGATCAGTTGACGATGACGGCGACCGGAACGGCTCCTGAGCTTTCCGAGGAAGAGATCGCCCTACGAGAACGCCTGTCGAGGGTGGAGCAAGAGATTGCCAATCCCCCGGACACCCCTGAGAACGTTCTCACAGCCGGGGATTTTCCAGGGTCGATTCGGGTCCCGGGCACGGGTATGGCGCAGAAGTTCGGCGGCAACGTCCGTATCGGAGTGGTGGATAGTCTGGACCCGATCGGTTCGACAGATCGCTTCGTCACCGGCTTGATTCCTGTGGGAGAGAGCTCGCTCGATCTCATTGCCAATGAGGGTTTTGTCATCTCGGCGAAACGCTCGCGGCTGAACTGGGACATGCGGCTCGACTCCAGCGTTGGCCAATTCCGGGCGTTTGTCGAGGGAGACTTCGCCGGCTCGGCGGGGAGTTCCGATGTGCTCCGCCTGCGCCATGCCTACGGGCAGTACAACCGCTTTCTACTCGGTCAGACGTGGTCTACCTTGATGGACACAGCGGCCATTCCCGAGGATGTCGACTTCGAGGGCCTGAACGCGCAGATCAACGTCCGGCAGCCTGAATTGCGGTTCACCAGAGGGCTGGGAAAGCGACGACCTCTTGTCATCGCTTTCGAGGATCCCAATCCTGATATCACAGGTGGAGCGGGAATCAGCAAGTTCCCCGATACGGTTGCTCGCATCTCGAAAAAGGCCGATTGGGGCCACCTGCAGCTCGGTGCCATCCTGCGCAATATCGTCGGAGTGCCCGTCGACGAGGAAGGCAACGAACTGCGTGATCTGTCGGATTCGGCCTTCGGTTGGGGGCTGACGTTCAGTGGCAACCTCGCGGTGAAGAGGTGGGACAAGCGGGACAATTTCAAGTTTCAGGTGAATTTCGGCGACGGTCTGGGGCGATACATCAACGATCTCGGCACTTCAGGGGACTTCGACGGCATCTTCGACGAAGAGTTCAAGCTGCATACTCTCGAGGTCCTCGCCTTCTATGGTGCCTTCCAGCACTGGTGGAAACGAAACCCTCTCGGCTTGTTCAAAGCTGTGCGTTCGACGTTTGTTTACGGCTACGTCCTGGTAGACGCTCTGGACTTCCTGCCTGACGACTTCTATCGCAGCACCCAGCGGGCATCGGCGAATTTTCTGTGGTCGCCCATCGCCGAGATCGATCTCGGCATCGAGTACCTGTGGGGCAGTCGCGAGAATCAGGATCGACAGCGCGCGATTGCTAGCCAGTTGCAGTTCGTCGCGACCTTCCGCTTCTAGAGAATGCCGGCGCAGAGGCCCGGTCATCGTGTCACGTTCTTGTCGCGGCGGGACTCTGTGCCCGCCACTCCTTCGTCAGCTCTCGGGGACGTCGACTATTCGACGGCTCGTACGTCACCCAGGCGCACGGGCTGTGATGAGAAACTGGTGATCTCCAACTGGCCCTTGGCTTCGTTCCACTTGATCTCGGTTCCCACCGAGGCAATGCCCTCACCGGTCGAGGCATCCTTGTCGAATTTGAGCACGATCAGGGTAATGTCGAAATCCCGCACGGCAGAACCCGAGTAGACCTCGCTGAAGGTGACGGGTCGGTCCATAGCGAGCACGATCTCCCGCTTGCCATCGACCTCGAAAGCTTGAGCGTAGCGAATGGGCCAACCCTGCCCCCCGGCCAGGAACATATAGCCAGCCTTGCCGAGCTTTCTGAGTGTGTCGGGAACGGCGCGATAGGCACGCTTGTTCTCCGTCGCCTCCTTGATCGCGTCGACCACCATCTCCCGGTCGTCCTCATCCGACCACTCGTAGATGTTGATGCTCAGGGTGGTCGATTGGGAGCCGACGGGGCCGCCCACGGCGAGCGCGTTGGCCTTGTACTTCTCGATGGGTTCCTTCTTGGCAAAAGTGGGGGCGACGGCTACTGTGAGTAGGAGGACCAGGGTGGTGAAGATAGGCGTTGCAGATCTGCGAATCGGGTTCATTTCATACCTCCGCTTTGGCTACACCCTATCGCGATACGCACTTCGGTGTGCCTCTGGTTGGTGGTTCTTCTCTCGAGGGTGGGGTAGGATCGTCTTGAATCTGTCCAATTCTACCGGGGCCAAGACCTGAAAGGTGAAGGGCATGCGATGAGTCGAGCACTCGGAGTTCTGTTGTTCCTCTTCGCGATCCCGCTGGCGGCGCAGGGACAGCTCCCTGACCCAGAAGACCTGATTCGGCAGATGTCCTCTCAGCTGGGATCCCTGGAGAGTTTCCGTTTTACGGCGGTCTTGGGCTTCGACGACGTCCCGTTACCCGACGTCAAGGTGAAGTATCGAGGCTCCATGGAAGTCTCCATGCAGAGGCCGGGTCGGCTGAGGGTCAGCTACCAGGATGAGTTGACAGCCAGAGAAGTCTGGGTCGACGGCAAAGAAGTCACGGTGCTCGTGCCGGATCAGGCGCATTGGGCGTCTGCACCCGCCGCGGCTTCGCTAGACGAAACTTTTGAACAGTTCGCAACAAGGTACGGGGTGTCGATGCCGTTGGACGATTTCCTCCGCGGCGATCCCGCCTCGGTGCTCATGGCCGGGGCGAAGGCGCAGCGGTATGTCGGCGTCTCCGAAGTGAATGGCGTACCGTGTCATCACCTGATCGTGGGGCAAGAGGACGTCAATTGGCAGATCTGGATCGAGGAAGGGGACAGAAAATTGCCGAGGCAATTGGTGATCACCTACAAGAAACTGCCCCAGGCTCCCGAGTTCATTGCCGTCATGAACGGTTGGGACTTGAATCCGAGTCTGCCCGACTCCACCTTCGAGCCGCAGATTCCGAGCGAAGCTACCCAAGTCGAGTTCATGTCCCTCGAAAGGGTACAGCCATGAGGAAATCGCTTTTTGTAATGTGTGTGATCGCAGGGGCATGCCTGATGATCCAGACGCCACTTCTCGCCCAGCGCAGCGGAGGAGCCCATGCTGGCAGTGGAGTGTTTGGCGGCGGCGGCTTCAACGGGGGCAGCATTGGGGGGGCTGGTCATGTCGTCAACCCCCCCTACTACGGTGGCGGGTACTATGGGTACCCATATCAGATTGGACCTACCGAGATTGCGGGGGATGGAGACTCGGGTCGTAGCAGTGGCAGTTCCGCCCCGGTGGGATATGGTGGCACCGGTGGAGGCCCGCCTGAGCAGCTCCAGGGCGGAACCGGCGTCTACAAGCCGCGAGGCTCGGCAGAGGCAGACGGTCCGAGCTGGAATAGCGATTGGTGGGCTAACGACCCTGAGGCCGCTGCCCGCCAGCAAGGCAATGCGGTTGCCGGAGCCACTGTAGCCTCGCTACCCTTGGGCTACGAGACGGCCTACCTCTCGTCTCAGCTTTACTACTACAACAAAGGGACGTTCTACGCAGCCAACGACTCAGGCTTCGAAGTGGTGGTTGCACCCATCGGCATCACGATCAGGACTCCACCGGATGGAGCCGAACTGGTTACCGTCAATGGGAAGCAGTACCTCCAGACCCCCGATGCTTACTATCTCGCGCTTTATAGCGGTAACGGCTTGGTCTATGAAGTCGTCGAGGACCCTCACCCATCTTCTTGATCAGGTCAGCGTCTCCGACCTGAAAGCACCGAAACAGGACAGTCTGAAAAGGGAGGCAATCATGAAGAAAGTTCCAGTCATCATGATCGTGGTACTGATAGTGGCGATTGTGAGCATGCCGGCACTGGCCAAGGACAAAAACAAGAGTATCGAGAGCTACAAGGCCAACGCCATTGTGCAAACAGGGGGCGGTGCATCGATGGCGGAGATCAACATCTACCGCTGGTCGACAGATGAGGAGCGCAGTGAGCTCCTGGATGCCATCAAAGCCGCGACCGCTGACAATCGCCAGGCCCGCAAGGTTGCCCAGGCCCTGCGCGGGCAGGAGAAAGCTGGATACGCTTTCTTTGCTGGGAAGCAGGGGTACCCACTGCGGTATGCCCGTTCCTTCGATATGGGCGGTGGCAAGCGACAGATCATTCTGGCTACCGATCGACCGGTTTCGTTTCAGGAGGCTTACAACCAGACGCAGCTGGGAGATTTCGATGTGTCGCTCATCATCTTGAATCTGGATGAGAACGGCAAGGGCGATGGCATTCTGTCACTCGGTACGGAGGTCAAGTGGAACGAGCAGGAGGGGAAGATCGAAATGACCAACGTCTCCTCCCAGCCGATCAAATTGGGCGACGTCCGCAAGACCAAGTAGGCAGCGACGGTCTCGAGCCTGCGCCGTCGGACGCTGCGGCGGGAGCGCTCGAGTGGTTCAGGAGGGCTGTTGCTCACGCTAGAGTAGGGCCTTCGGGGCACGAGCCCGATCATGATCTCCATCAAAGACCTACGGTTTCGCTACGCGGAGGGGGAGTTCGCTCTCCACGTCCCGGAGCTGACTGTCGGCAAGGGGGAGAAGGTGGCGGTCATCGGTCCGAGCGGATCGGGCAAGACCACCTTGCTCAACCTCATCGCCGGGATTCGGACACCCCAGTCGGGAGAGGTCGTTACCCAGGGAACCGATGTCGGTGCTCTGGATGATTCCGCCCGGCGCGACTTCCGCATTCGTCAGATCGGTCTGGTCTTTCAGGAATTCGAGCTTCTGGAGTATCTGAACGTTCTGGACAACATCTTGTTGCCCTATCGCATCAACCGGTCGCTCATGTTGAACAAGGATGTCCGCGGACGGGCTGCCGAGCTGGCGGGCGATGTTGGAATCGGCAACCACCTCGCTCGCTATGTCGATCACCTCTCACAAGGTGAGCGGCAACGGGTGTCGGTTTGTCGAGCGTTGTTGGCGCGGCCGCCACTGATCCTGGCCGATGAGCCGACGGGCAATCTCGATCCCACCAACAAGGGGCGCGTTCTGGACATCTTGTTCGACTACGTCGATCGCAACGATGCCACTCTGGTCACGGTGACCCACGATCACGATCTCCTGTCGCGGTTCGGGCGGGTGATCGACTTCAAGCAGTTCTACGACCTATGACCGACGTGCTCTATCTCGCCTGGCGCTATCTCGCCTACCACAAGATCAAAACGGCGATCCTGGTGGCGTCGATCATGTTGATCGTCTTTCTGCCGGTCGGGCTGAACGTCATTGTGGGGCAGAGTGCCGAGGAGCTGACCTCGCGGGCCGAGGCGACGCCATTACTGGTGGGCGCCAAGGGGAGCCCCCTGGAGCTGGTCCTGAGCTCTCTCTACTTCGATGCCAACCAGCCAGAGTTGACCACCTACGCAGACTCGCTGCGGGTCGGCGAGTCGGGGTTGGCGACTCCGATTCCCCTGTATGTGCGATTCCGTTCCCGCGAGAGCCCCATTGTCGGGACGACCCTGGAATACTTTGGCTTCCGGGGTCTCGAGTTTGCCGAAGGGAGGCCGATGGCGGTGCTCGGCGAGTGTGTTCTGGGCTGGCGTGTCGCCGAGGGTCTCGGACTGGGAGTCGGGGACACGGTCGTGTCCTCCCCCGAGAGTGTCTTCGACCTCGCCGGAGTCTATCCGCTGAAGATGAGTGTGGTCGGGGTTCTCGCTCCCAGCTACACGGTCGATGACGAGGCGATCTTCGTGGACATCAAGACCACCTGGGTCATTCAGGGCCTGGTGCATGGGCATCAGGATCTGGCGGCACCGGAAGCCGCCGCCGGCGTCTTGAAGCGGGAAGGCGACACCATCGTTGGCAACGCCTCGGTCGTGCAGTACAACGAGATCACGGCCGATAATGTCGACAGCTTCCACTTCCACGGAGACATGTCCGATTACCCGATCAGTGCGGTGATCGCCGACCCGAAGGATCAGAAGTCGGGCACCATTCTGATGGGTCGTTACGAAGCTGACGACGATCCCAGCCAGATCGTCCAGCCCACCTCGGTGATGAACGAGTTGCTCGATACCATCCTGACGATCCAGGGGTTCATCGTCGCTGCAATTCTGCTCGTCGCCGCCGCGACCCTCGCCACCGCCGCCCTCGTCATCATGCTCTCTCTGCGGCTGCGTCGTCGCGAGATCGAGACCATGCACAAGATCGGCGGCTCCCGCCTGACCATTGGCACGCTTCTGGTGTCCGAGGTGGTAGCGGTCGTGGTGCTGGGAGTGATACTCGCCGGTGTGTTGACGTTGGCGACGCATCAGTTTGGCGCAGGCTTGATACGCACGTGGTTACTGACGTAGCCAGGAGGCCGCAGCGGCCCTCCCCTGCGGTCGAGCTCGGGCGGACACGAGCCATCCTCGCTCGATCGGCGGTGGCCGGTCTCCGTGTCCGCAGTCTTTCCGCTGTCTTGCTGGTGTCGATTCCGGTGATGAGTGCGGTCTCGGCAAGTAGCTATTGCCCGTCGCCGGACGCTATCGAGGGCAGCCTGCGGCAGCTGAATCTTTTCGCTACCTACCGTACTGAAGAATTGGGCCAGGAGCCGCCGTGGTCTCTGTACAGGAAGGCGGCCAAGGACCCGGGCAGGGTCGTCGTCGACCGCCATGGCAATCTGGGTCAGGCCGTACTGATTTCGACGTTGCCAATCGAGGACCTGTGGATGGCGATCAACGATGAAGACCATTATGCGGAGGGGGGATACCTGCCGGTCGAGCACTCCGCAGTGGTCGGAGGAACCAGTCGGGGTCAGCAGCGGCTGCTCTTCCAGTATTTCCGACGCGCGGGGATCGGGCGCTGGTGGATCGACGAGGTCGTGATGAATCGAGAGTTGTTCGAAGCCTCGGAGGGATTGCTCTGGGAACTGCGCTGGTGGGATTTGATGGAGAGCCACGCAGAGTCGGGTCCGCCGGCCGCGTTCGTCGGTCTGGATCTGGCGCCCATCGAGGAGAGCCGCGGAGCCTGGTTGCTGATTCCGCTCGGGGACAGCTGCACCCTGGTCGAGTACGCCACGCTGTCGAGGCCAGGGGGGCTCCTGAACCTGGCGCAGGTGTTGGGCAGCCGGCTCGTGATCCGGGAGACGCTCGAAGGCACCGAAAGACTCGCTCGCGAGCACATTCCTCAGCCGCATCCGGGCGCACGGTTTGTCAAACCGGACGGGACGCCTATTGGCCAGCCCTGACTTCTTCCAGAAACAAGTCGACGGGAGAGGACGGGAGATCTCCTATACTTCAAAGACCATGAGAAGAACTCTAGGTTTGCTGTCAGCATGTGCGGTTGTCGCGTTTGCCTGTGGTACAGATTCGGATCGGAACAGCTCCCCCGGGCTGTCCAGTCAGCCGACAGATTCGAGCGCCACCGAGACTCTGTCGATCTACGTGGTGAACTATCCCCTGCAGTACTTCGCCGAGCGTATTGGAGGTGACCTGGTCGAGGTGAGCTTTCCGGCCCCGAGCGGTGTCGATCCGGCCTACTGGGCGCCGGGCGCCGAGGAGATTGCCGCCTATCAGCAGGCCGACTTGATCTTGCTCAACGGCCTCGGCTACGCAAAATGGCTGGAGCGGGCGACGCTTCCCGCAAAGAAACTGGTCGACACTTCAGTGGGCTACCAGAACCGCCGAATTCCCTTGACGGAGGGTGCGGTGCACAGCCACGGGCCCGAAGGTGAGCACTCTCACAAGGGGTACGCCTTCACCAGCTGGCTCGATCTCCGCATCGCACAGGAGCAGGCTGGCGCCATTGCCGCTGCCCTTGTCGCCGCTGCGCCGGAATCCGAGGCCACCTTTCAGGCGAACCTCGACTTGCTGCTTGCCGATTTGCAGGCTCTCGAGGTCGAACTGGAAGCCGCCACACAAGCCATCGGCGATCAGCCTCTGTTGTTTTCCCACCCGGTCTACCAGTATCTCGAGGCAGGCTATGGTCTCGAGGGGCGCTCGGTGCACTGGGAACCCGGCGAGCCCGTCTCGGAGGATCTATGGCAGGAGCTCACGGCTGTGCTGGAGGACCATCCGGCCAGGTGGATGATCTGGGAGGGGGAGCCGCTTCCAGAGGTGGCCAGTCGCCTGGCCGATCTCGGCGTCGCGAGCATTGTCTACGATCCCTGTGGCAACAGACCCGACTCCGGTGATTGGCAGTCGGTCATGCGCCGCAACCTCGCCGCCCTGGGCTCGATCGGAGCCTCGGAGTGACGTAGTTCACTGGCGTAAAGGTGCTTAAAGGCTACACTTTTCCCGACAAGTGGTAGAATCTGCCAAACTGCTCCTGGAGGTGCGGGTATGAGGATGTCCAAGCACACAACTGCAATCGTTGCCGCCCTGGCGCTTCTCGCGGTCACACCGGCGATGTCGGCGGTGTTTCGCGTCGAGCTGAAGAATGGGAACTCTTTCGATACCCGCTACCAGCCGAGAGTTGCCGAGTGGGATGAAAACAAGGTCATCATGCTGACGGACGTTGGCAATCGCATCACCCTGCACAAGGACGACATCGTTTCGGTTACCACCGACACCCAGGCCAAGGGCTTTGGAACGGTGATCGACACGACTACCATCGTCCTGGGGTGGGCACCCAACGATGCACCGACGGAAATGGATCCGAGCGGCGATGCCCAGTTTCAAGCGTATCTCGATTCCCTGCGCAGGGACCGACCCATCAATACGGTCCAGCAGTTCGTCAACACCGAGGATGCGGGGCAGGGCGGGCTCTCCACCTGGGAGTTCGGTGCCAGCAACTTCACCGGCGGCCCGGCAGGGCAGCAACCTCAACCCGTGTTCGTGCCCCCACCGCCAACACCACGACAGCTCCCGGGTAGCGATGGTGGCGGAGGTGGCGGCGAGAACTAAAAGGTGTAGTATTCCATCCATTGCGGATGTTTGACGGCCAGCGACCCACGAGAGACGCTGGCCGTTTCTTTTTGACAACCTGAAGCGTAGCGGTTGTGGGCAGTCCGAATCTGAGGGCTGTAGCCACCTAGAGGGAAGCCGGTGCAATGCCGGCGCGGCCCCCGCCACTGTGACCGGGGACGAAACCGGAGGAATCCACTGCGCGAGCTCGATTGCCGGGCACTTCTGAGACAGAGGTGCTCGGTTTGTCGACCGCGTGGGAAGGACCGGGAGTAGGAGGAACCGGAAGCCAGGAGACCTGCTGCTGCGCAAGACGCCTTTGATCGGCTGCGTGCCGGAGCGATGCTCCACGCAGGCGTTCCCCGGGGTGAGGGGACCAGGACGCGGTGTGCTGATGACGCCCCTATTCCCCCATCCTGGAGTCGGGGCGTCGTGCTT
>CAVPOX010000033.1:0-94905 GCA_963707075.1 uncultured Acidobacteriota bacterium | reverse complement strand
GAATCTCGCCTGAGAAACAGTGGTCTCAGGAGCGACTCATGTTTGACAAGCCTTATCGTGACAAGGCTAGTAGGTTCGTGCCGCTGCAACCGAAAGCTCCGAAGTGGACTCGTTTCCGAGCGGAGATGGCAGTGTTGGTACTCATTATCGCGATGAACGCACGTCCCGTGCCGTGGGTGAGCGAGAACTTCTTCTGTTGAGGATCGAGGCGGCGAATCCGCTTGATGCACTGAGCCGCGATTGGACTCTAACTCAGCCATCACCTGAGCACTATGTCTTTAACCAACTAACGGCACCATTGGCGCGAGTCCTTTCTGTTGAGGCCATTGGGTGGATTGGGAGATTCGTCTCATGGGTCTTGATCACTCTTGCCATCTTTAGGCTAGGCGCCGTTTATCAGCTCTCGCCTTGGTACGTTGCCTTGGCTGTCGCGATCTGGCTCGGCCTGGGCAGTCTCTGGTCGCTGCGTCCTCAATGATCCAAGGATTCGAAAGCCAAAGTCCCTCGCCTACCCTGCACTAGTTTTGAGTTTGGCGGCCTTCGCGCAAGACCGGCTCGGCATTGGAGCAGTCCTCATTGGTGCTGCATTTAGCCTACATCCTGGGGTAGGGCTTTGGGCTATGCTAGCTGTGTTCCCCAGCCTTATGTCTCGACCCAACTGAAGCAGCTATTGATCAGTGCTTCAATTGCTGTTCTGTTTGCGCTTCCCGGAGCTATTCCTGTTATGTGGGGAGTGCGCACTTTCGGAGCATGGTGGTGCAACGGACTGGGGGTTCATGGCACTCGTCAAAATGCCAAAGCACCTGGACCCACTGTCATGGAGCGAAATGGCCATGTTGTCGGCGTTTATTATGTTGGCTTGCAACCTCATTTAGCGCCTGGTACGAGCGAGGGAATCGTCAGATCATGTTTCTCGCGAGAGTGCAATTCCTGCTCGCCGCGTTCTTCGTCGGGGGATTGATCGCTCGGTTGAGTGAGTTGTGCAGCCTGTCGAGGTTCATGCCGTTTCGATTGTTTCCGCTGCTGGTGCCGTTGCTGTTCTTCTTCCACCTTTTCGCTGCGTTCAGAAGAGGGTATCGCGCCTACCCCAATGCCATGTGGCTCGTCGGCCTTCTTGGCGTTGCAAGCATCTACAATCCCTTAGGGGGCATCAACAATTCTGTCAGGCGTACCTATTGGGCTTGGGCTGAGAGATATAACGGAGAGACGATACTCGACTGGATTGCGGAAGAATCTCCGCATGACGCGAGGTTCATTGCACCGCCGTGGATAACGAATTTCTGGGTATCGGGCAAATCGAGCCGCAGGTAGTTAGCTATCACTTCCCACCGTATGCAAGTTGGGAGACCAATGGAGGGAGCGACTAGAGAGTTTGGGAGACAGATATCACTCAGGCCAGGTGGCACTCAGGCAGCTCAGGAGAGACTGGAGCGAGGCTTTCAGGCGCTTGATGAGCGGGAGCTCCTGGAGGTGGCTGAAAGGTACGATGCGAAGTTTCTCTTGAGCGATCAGCCGTATGCCTTTCCTGTGATTCACTCGGAGGGAGGATACAAGGTCTATAGAGTTGAAATGGGCAAGCCAGTTAAGCCGGACAATGGATACAGATGAACCTTGAGCGGTTGCGCTTCGCCGTCACCCATTGAGTGCTGGGCTATTGATGTCGATTGCGGCTGTGAGGGATAGCCTTGAGATTGGAGTGAGAGAGTGTGGTCTCACTCTCTTGGGCCAGGGTGAACAGCTTTGGGGGTGCTTTCGTGGGCGCTGCTAACAACCCGACGGAAGGCCTACCGCCGGCGGAAGAGTCCCCACAAAGAGACTGTCTGCTGCCGGGGCAAGTCTCTCTGGCTCGATCTCTTGAAGGCCGTTGCGATTGTATGGATTGTACTCAATCACTTGATAGAACGTAGTCTCGGCTCCCCATACTTCGCCAACCCGCGACCAGACTGGCCTTCTCTTGCGGAGAGGTTTCGTCAACTCGAACCGATCCGGGGGCTCGGTGCTTGGGCTCTTCCGGTTGATTTCTCCGGTACTTCGGGCTGGTCAGGGGATCAGGGAGTCCAAACTTTTTCTCATTGCATCTGGTTTTGGGCTTACTTGGGGACTGCTCCGCAAAGGTGCTCCTCTCGTCTTCCCGTTAGACCTTTCCTGATGAGTCGGGCAAAACGTGTGTTGCCTCTCTGGTGGGGAGCCCATGTGGTTTTTGTTCTCACGTGGGCGTTTACGGGTTGGGGGATCTCGGCGAAGGATCCCAAGTTGCTTCTGAGTCTGGCCACAATTAGGTTTACTCCCGAGATGCTCTATTTCTTCGCGCCAGCATGGTGGTTCATTGGCTTGTTGGTGCAGCT
Source organism: uncultured Acidobacteriota bacterium (assembly GCA_963707075.1). Lineage (GTDB taxonomy): Bacteria > Acidobacteriota > Thermoanaerobaculia > Multivoradales > JAHEKO01 > CAXMQZ01. The sequence goes on along the minus strand of CAVPOX010000033.1, from coordinate 92,560 downwards.
CTATCTGATCTACCCTTGGCTCTGGAAGCAGCTGCACAGAAAGGGCCACTGAAGCTACTCACGACTGGGTCCCTGCTGGCCGTCCTGATTCGAGGAGTCGGCTTGCTGACACTTGAGGAATACCTACCTGCTTGGAGTCGCGGTGCGGTGTTCGTCACTCGCTTACCTGAGTTTTTGTTCGGAATGTGTCTTGCCACATGGTTCTTTCAGAGTCCAGGAAGTGTTGATCGAGCCTTGCGAAGGCCGAAGGTAATTCCATTGGGTCTGGGGTGTACGTAAGTGGGACGGTCCTGTCATTCTTCCTCTTGGGCATGGCAGTAGCTCCTTTTCTTCTCGGTGTCGGCGCATTCATACTGCTCTACAATGTGCTTGCACCCCTGGCATCGCAGCGCCGAGTAGCTGGAGTAGGTAAGTGGATCGGCCGTCACTCGTACTCTATCTATCTTATGCATCATCCCTTTATTCTGATCTTTCTTACGCAGGGTGAGTCTTCGCTCCGGACTGATGCTTCTAGGAACCTCGCTAGCCTTAGTGATGACCCTGGTCTCCGCGCTCGCACTAGAGAGGGCCGTGGCGTCAGGTATGCGGCGCTTAGGTGTTCTCATAAAGGAGGTTGGTCTTTCATGGGCGGCTGTCTGGCTCTGTAGGGTGGCATTTTGACGGTTATCTTCATCATCGCTGCCGAGCTCTTGGTCCGGCAGTTTAACCCCCAAGAGGTTCATGGTTGGGGTGAGCGTGAAGCGCTCGAGTCCCCACTCGGGTTTCGGCTGGCGCCTAGTACCCGCGATGAAGACCAGGCTTCGCTGGGAAAGCTATGACTATGTTGTGACTTCGAACCGTCTTGGCTTTCCAGCACCGGATTACCCGACCAGGAAGGCGGCAAATTCGCTTCGCATCCTTGCAGTAGGTGACGCCTTTACCGAGCGCTGAAGGAGTCGACACCGAAGAGTCATGGCCCCGCCTGTTGGAAAGACGACTCGCTCAGCAATTTAAAGGCCTGAACGCTGAAGTTTTGAACTTCGCGATAACGGGGTACGGACCACGGCAGTACTCCGCTGTTATCAAGAAGTTCGCACCTGAATTCTTGCCAGATTTGATTGTCATCGGCTTCTTCGTGAACGAGTACCAGGATGTGCTCAGAACTGATGACGAGTTCAGAGACTCGATCGGCCTCGGTAAGCCTCTCCCGAGTCCTTTAGTGTCAACTCTGAAGCGATCCCACCTCAGGCAGTTGGTGTTGCTCCGGATCACTCAGCCTGTGCAGTCGTGGATCCATCAGGTACCGAATCCCCACGGATACTTCTTGGGGGGGTTCACCTCACTTGAGTCGAACCCCACATGGGATAGAGACCTCGGCGTCAGACTCACCTCACTGCACATGCAGGAGATTTCAAAGGTGGCACTTGATGTCGAAGCTGAGGTCTTGGTGGTACTCATACCAGCGGCTATCCAGGTCTGTCCCCAAGAGAATTGGATTACTATCCGCGCGAAGTGGATATCAGGACAAGACCCTTTTCGACGTTGATGTACCCCAGAGATTGACCAAACAAATCTCGGATGGACTTGGCTTCCGATTATTGGATCTTCGTGAGCCGTTCTCAGAGGCTAGGTGGAGAATGTCCTTACCAGAGAAGGAACATGCACTGGAATGACTTGGGTCACCAGGTCGCTTCAGATCATCTTGTTGATTACATCGTGACTGGCGGGCTGCTGAATTCTGCCGATTAAGAGCATTTCCAGGACATGTCGATGGTAACTGAAGCCGCCAAACAAGCTTGTACGGAAGATCCAACAGATTGAATCTAGAGATTCGTTCTCACGGGCCGCGTATCTAGCGATGATGGGTATTGCCATATCGCCGTATCGGATTCGTATTGGGGGATTGAATCACCAGGATTGGATAGAACCTACTGGAAGGAAATCGACTATATCGAAATCTCCCAAAATTACTGGAAAGGTGGCTTCGATTTCCTATCCCCAGAGATCAGCTGGCCTGCTGATCCACCACGGGTCACTGCAATGGAATTCCCGCTTGTACCGTTTGCAGCTGCTCTCCTCTACTCGGTTCTTGGTTTTGGGACGTTTGCTGCACGTGCTGTCCCACTTGGGTCCTGGGTAATCGTTTCCATCTACTCGGGGCGGTTGGCCCGCTTGGAATACGGGCCACTGGTGGGGGGGTGCAGCGCGATGGTCGCAGTCATCCTCCCCCTGTTTCATCCTCTTCGCAATAACCTCCTGAGTGAGCCAACGATGATTGCCTTTTCCGTAATGGCCGTGTTCTATCTGGCTAGATGGCTTGGAAAGGGAATACCTTCTGCTAGGTCAGCAGGTACAGCCTGTCTGTCGCTAGCGATAGCGCTAAAGCTGACTCCGATTTACCTGATGCTTCCTGTCTCTGCTCTTGTGCTAGCCCACCGAACAGGGAGTCGAGTGCGTCTGGCAACATTTGGACGTATAGTGATTCCTGCTCTTGTATTACCGGCTACTTGGTTTACGTGGGCATACTTTCTGGGAAGGCGCCATATAGACGTTTTCGGTATTTTCGGCGGACACAACAAGCTCCAGACGTTCAGAATGCTAGGAGATCCGATCTGGCGCGAGACTATGGCTGAGAGGATTCTCTGGGAGATCTTCGGTGGAAAGATCCTATTTGGTTTTGCCCTGCTCGGCTTGCTGTACGCTCTGGCGGCGCTCAACAACAAGAAGGTAAGCTATTCCCGCCTATCTTGCTGCGGTTTTGATCTTCTTTGCGATTGTAGCCGAGGGAAGCCTCGATGGTCGCTATCGTCTTCTTACATTGGTGCCTGCAGCTTCAATCTTGGTGGCGATCGGGATCATCAGTGTTGGAACTGCGGGTGCAGGAATACTGAGATGGCTGATGGGTGGGAACTGGGCTAACCGAGAGCGTTGGGTGGTGATGTTCTTTGCCTTCTTTTTTGTCGGCCTTGTGTTCTACCGGTATCCGTCCTTGCTTGATCAAGGAGATCCTAGCTTGCCGGTGTATGAGAATGAATGGGAGATGGCCAACCTAGTTAAGGAGTACACCGGCCCGGACTCTCTTTTGGTGACGCTCGGGGAGTACTCGATCCATGTGGGTGGCAATGATCTCAGTCCAGTGCTCTACTACTATTCCGGCCTCAAAGGGTGGAGTCTTCAGAGTCCAGATTGGCAGTTGCAAAGGATAGAAGACCTGGTCGGTCGAGGAGCGACCCATCTTTCCGCGAGGAACATGTATAGAGAGCCGGAGAGTGAAAGTTTCCTCAGACTACTGAAGCAGCACTATCGGGTCTTGGAGGAGCGAGGTGACTTGGAAGAAGGTACCGATTTCCTCTTGCTCGAATTGTCACCCCAATCCCGACGCGCCCTCTCTCCGGATCTGGGTTGAATAGCGGCCAGAGTACTGGAAAGGCAGAGGTTCGAGAGACTGAAAGGGGAAGGGTATTTGATGTCCAAGGCTATTGTCTCAAAGACCTCGGGAGTAGCAGATGAATCTTGAATGTAGACTGCGATCTTTGCTCCTTGAGACATTTTGGTGCCAGAGAGCTGGTGCTCTAGTCCTGTAGTCTGGTTCAGGTCGATTCCTTGTTTCGCGGTAGCGTTTCGGCCTGACGTGGATTCTGGCAAGACCAGAGCGCAGAATTGATCGAATTCTAAGAACGAAGGTCAATTACGAGTATCGCGCCATACTGTTACGCAAGGGCGAAGTGGGCACGCTAATTGCCAGCAATTGCCGCACCCTCGTGATCAGCCTGGCGATGTACCTCCGGTTGAAGGATTTGTACGGAAGCCTGAGTGTGTCGTAGCTCAGAGAGTTGCGGCAGTTGCACGGGAAGAACCGCTGGCTCATTTCGTTGGTGAGCGATATAAACCTGGAGACGACGATCTTGCAGGAAGCCTTGCAGGAAAGACAGTAGGACTCGCCGATCGTCACCGGTTCGGTGAACAGTTAGTTAAGCCCGGATCTCGAGACGAGCGTCTGGGTAGAGATCTTTCCATCCCCGCAGTCCTGCGGAAACCCTGGGGCGCCATCGAGCTCATGCGACCTTCTCCTCGAGCGCCGCGGGGCTGAGATACCCAAGGGCAGAATGACGGCGCCAGCTGTTGTAGAAACCCTCGATGTAGTCGACGATCTCACGACGGGCCTGCTCTCGGGTGTAGAACACCTCTCCAGCGACCCGCTCCTTCTTCAACGTCGCAAAGAAGCTCTCGACCGGGGCATTGTCGTAGCAGTCACCACGCCGGCTCATGCTGACGACAAAGCCCTCCTGCGAGAGCGCCTGGCGATAGTCATGGGAAGCGTACTGGCTCCCGCGGTCGGAATGGTGGAGGATCGACCCTCGAGGCCGGCGGCGTCCGGTCGCCATCTCCAGGGCCGACAGTGGCAGCCGGTGATCCAGCCGCGAACTCAGCGCCCAGCCCACCACCCGGCGCGAACACAAATCCAGCAGCACAGCCACGTATAGCCAGCCTTCCCGAGTGCGAATGTAGGTGATATCTCCCGCCCAGACCGTATCGGGCCGTGAGACCGCAAATTGCCGCTCCAGCCGGTTCGCCGCTACCGGCCACTGGTGTTTCGAGTCTGTCGTGACCCGGAACCGGCGCCGATAGGTGCCCTCCAGCCCGTCTTGGCGCATCAGGCGAGCCACCCGGTGCCGCCCACAGGCAATCCCACGTCCGCGCAATTCATGGTGGACCCCGGGGACTTCCATACCGGCGACGGCTCTGGCGATGAATCGCCCGGATCTCGGTCAGAAGGCGGCGATCCTCTCGGCTGCGCCGGCTCTCCGGGCGAGCGAGCCAGGCGTAGTAACCCCTGGCAGAGACCTCCAGAACGCGACACATCACGTCCAGCGGAAACTCCCTAGTGTGCCGGCGAATGAAGGCAAACCTCATCGCGGGTGGTCCGAGACGATGCCGAGCGCTTTTTTTTAAGATGTCCCGCTCCATCGTCACCCGCTCAAGGTCCCGGCGTAGGCGCCACATCTCCTACTCTCGACTCTTGCGCTGACCCACACCGGGAAAGGCCTGCTCCGGATCTTCCTCGAACTGACGACGCCAGCGGGGCAGCATGTCGGGCCGCAGATCGAAATCCCGAGCCACCTGCTGCGCGCTGTACTCACCCTCGGTGATCCTCCGCACCGCTTCCAGCTTGAACTCACGCGAGAACTTCATACGTGTACTTCCCATCGACACCGCCCAGCCCATTATCGGGCTTGATCAGGCGTCCACCAAACCAGGGGAATTCCAGTCTGCGGCGGGAGGGACTAGAGTCAAACACAAGCTGCCATATCGCTTCTACAAAGAGGAGGTATCGTTACTTCGGCGGAAGATGCGCCAGCGTAGGAGCAGTGCCGTCGCTCGGCGAGAACGGGCCGCTGCCCGCGCGAATCTTGGTCGAAAACGGCGGGTACTTCGCGAGGGAGGCCTACCACAACTAGATTTTCTGGAACCAGGTGAAACTTTATTCTTCGCGTTTGCGGCCGACCGGGGGAAAATGACCATATCGAGGCCGTCAACAGCCCGGCCAGGCGAGAGAACCTTCGCAATACTGGCTTGAAGCTCTCAAGGAGGCGCGTGGTCTACCCAAGGCCTGCAAGCATCAGCACAAATGACCTTGCATCTGGAGGTTTGCGGCGCATGCCTCCGACCTGACACAAGCTCAAGCCTAGCAGATCGAGTGCATGGGAAAGGGGGCAACTGCTGACCGGCGCAGACGCTCATCCTTCCTAGACCGAGTTGCTCGGAACAAGTCAAAGTGAGGCCATCAGGCCGGTGAAATAGACTGGCGTTTGGATATTCGAAGGCAGCCATGAGATTCGATTCCGATCGTTCTCTGTGGGATATAATGTGCCAGTTCGCTTAAACCATTTGGACTTGACGACGTTTCTGGAGACCAGGGTTATGCTCACAAGATCAATGAGATTCGCCCGCTTCCTGACTTTGGGTAGCGTCGCGATGGTGACGGCCCTGTGGATGAGTTGTGCACAGAATACGCCCATCGAGGCACCAGTTTATGAAGTTACCCAGCTCCCACCTGCGGAGATCACTCCCTACACCTTGCAGCCTAGGGACACGATTTCAGTGGTTTTTTGGGGTAACACGGAGCTGGATCAAGAACTCACGATTCGACCTGATGGGATGATATCTCTTCCCTTTGTCGACGAGGTACGCGCCGGTGGATTGACTCCAAAGCAGCTTGATGATGAGCTGACAAGGAGATACACCGGTGAACTCGCTAGACCCGAGATTACGGTCATAGTACGAGATGTCCCAGGCTACCGCTACTACATCGGTGGAGAGGTCCAGCAGCAGGGAGCGTATCCTTTGGCTGGGAACGTAACTTTGGTTCAGGCAATCCAGGAAGCGGGCGGCTTTACGACCACAGCGCGGAGGCATGAGGTTCTCGTGATAAGGACGAAGCCGACTGGTGAGAGGTCCGCTTGGAGTGTCGATACGAGACCGATTATCTCCGGTGCAAATCCAAATGCGGACTTTGCACTTGCCGCTGCGGATATCATCTTTGTCCCAAGATCGAAGATCACGAATATCAACCTCTTCGTTGATCAGTACATTAATCAGGTGCTTCCGAACTTCGTGCGAGTTCAGCTCAACCTCTTCGAGGGAACCGTGTTTTCCAGCGATTCTGGCACCACAAATCCTTAGCCACCTTCAACGCCTCGAGTCCCAGCAGTTGGAGCCGCCTCTTCCATTTGTTGAGGTGGCGCGGTCGGTTGTGATCGTGGTTGTGCCGGTGGATCATGCTCTGCAGCTCTCTCGGGGCTACGCCTTGATGGGCTTTGAGACGAGCCCTTGAACGGCGGGATCTTCTTCACCGTCAAGGAGGCGCAGGTACTGATCGAAGGGTGGAGGCAGGAGTACGACAGGGTCAGGCCGCACATCTCTCGGGGGGCTGGCCCCCGAGTACACTTCGCCCAGCTACTGGCTGCGGAGGTTCTGAAGGAGGCCATCTAGACCGAGTATTCCTCGCATTCCCTTGTCCAGCGCAGGGGTCAGCGGAGGGTCCCAAAGGAACAACTGGTCCAGGAGCGGAAGTCATAGAGCACAGACTTGGGCGTGGAGTAGCTCCTCAAGCCTAAAGCCTGAACGATCTGACTCACCCGCGAGCCTCTGATGCTCCTCGAGAATCCAATTTCTGGATCTCTTCAATTGGCGGTACCGTCAGGCTCTTTCTGAATGATCTCGTCGATCCGATAGAGCCGCGACGAGCGGGCATGGGTGAAGATGATGAGCTCGCCCACCAGACCCAGGGATAAGATCTGGATCCCCAGGACAATCAGCAGCGCGCCCAGCAGCAACATCGGCCTCTGAGCGATGGGGCCGAGTTGCATGATGCGGTAGATGCCCAGGTAGAGGGTGATGGCAGTACCAGCGCCTGCGAGCACCAGACCGATCGGCCCAAAGAACCGCAGCGGTCGGTGGGTGAACCTGGACAGAAAGAAAATCGTCAGGATGTCGAGCAGGCGCTTGAGATAGAGAGGAACCCCGTAGTAGCGGGTCTCGATGTCCTCTTTGCGATGCTCCAGAGGAAGCTCGGTGACGTTGAAGCCGTAGACCTCAGCCAGGATTGGCATGAATCGGTGCTGGCCGCCGTAGATCTTGAGCTCATCGGCCACAGGACGGCGCAGCACGCGAAAGCCGCAGCTGACATCGGAATAGTCGGTTCGGGTCAGAATCTTGACGATCCAATGGAACATCCGGGTCTGGATGCGATTGAACAGCGAGTCGATGCGGGGGTGGCGGCGGCCCACCACGATGTCGGAGCCCTTCGCAATCTCCTCCAGCGCCGGGGCCACTCCCTCGGGTTCGACCTGGAAGTAGGCCGGCACGGTCATGATCAGGTCGCCCCGTGCCTGCTCGAAACCAGCCGTCAGCGCTGCGGACTCGCCGAACTGAGCTCCCAGCACAATCAGGAAGACCGTCTCATCTGATTCCTCGACGATCTCCCGCAGGGTCGGCAGGGTCTCCTTTTGCCGTTCGTCGACAATGAACAGCACCTCGAAGGAGAGGCCGAGTCGATGAATCTGCTCGCAATACTCGGAGAAGATCTGTCGCAGATCCCCGTGGCGTTCGACGACGGGGATGACCACTGACAGGTCGGGCTTGTCTCTGTGAAGCAATGTTTCCAATGACTTCTAGCCTTTCTTTTCCACCCGCTTCAGGAGTGCATCGGCCTCACTGTAGTCTCCGTGGCGGACGACGATTTCAGCAAAGAAGCCATAGAAGAACAAATTGAGGGCTGCGAATAGGGTAATCAGACTGATGGAGGAGGAGACAATCGAGACTCCATCGGTCGCAGGGTCGCCGGAGATTGTGGCCAGACTGACGATACCGGTGATGATGGAAAAGACGAACAGCGGAAAGCTCAGGACAGCAAACCACGCTGCCGGGTGAGCGGCAAAACGGACCAGGAGCTTGATGGACAACATATCCAGCAACACCTTCCAGATCCTGGACAGTCCGTATTTGCTCTCCCCGCTGGTCCGCGGCCGGTGATTGACCTCCACTTCCTTGTAGTAGGCCCCTGAAACCGAAAGCATGGGAACCATGAAGCGATGGAGGTCGGCATAGAGGCGCGTCTTGTCGATCAGCTCACGTCTGTAGGCCCGCAAGGTGCAGCCATTGTCGTGGATCTTGATACCGATCAACCTGCCTATCAGGACGTTGGCGACCCTCGAGGGAAGTAACCGGGTCGCGGCACCATCCTTGCGGTTCTTGCGCCAGCCGGCTACCAGATCGTAACCTGCCGCAAGCTCGTCGAGGAGTCTGGGGATGTCCGCTGGGTCGTTCTGCAAGTCACCGTCGAGCGTTATCACGCTGGTGCCGGACGAGTGGTCGAAGCCAGCCTGGATGGCCGTCGACTGGCCGAAATTGCGGCTCAGTCGAAGCACGCGGAGACGAGAGTCGCTTTTGGACAAAGTCGCAAGTCGGTCTACAGTTCCATCCGTGGAACCGTCGTCGACAAAGACGATCTCGTAGGTTCTCTCGGTCTCTGCCATCGCGTCGACAATCTGTCGATAGAGAGGCTCCACATTGCCCTCTTCGTCGAAGACGGGCACCACGATGGAGACTTCTGGTTTCGGCAAGCCCATGTCTGACGCCTACAAGCCGAGTACCTTGCGAACCGTGTCGAAGCGGAATTCCTGAAAGAGCAGCCGCAGACGGTCCTCGGTTTTGTCGAGATTCCGATAGTGGCGGACGCGAGTCAGGGCCTTGACCTCCTGGCGGGGCTGGTCGGGGTCGATCTCCCAGGGATGGATGTAGATCATGACGGGTTTCTTCTCCCCGAGGTTGACCCGCCGCATCCCCCAGCGGATAAAGAACATGGGGAACTGCCTCAGGTACCCGCCCCCGACAAAGGGGAAATTGTTGCCGAGCAGCCTCACCGTCGAGATGGGGAACTCCCACAAGTGCGGTCGCGAACCCGGGTCGCCATTCAGGGCAATCCAGGGGTACCTGGGGGAGTCCGGAATACCGTAGCGGTCGTGATGGATGGGGAAGATGCTGGAGTCGTACTCGAAGCCCTCCTCGCTGAGGATCTGCAAGGCCCACGTGGTCTTATCGACAATGGAGTAGCTCGGGGCGCGGTAGCCGATCACGCGATCGCCGGCAATGTCTTCGATTATTCTTTTGCTCTTGCGAACGTCCTCCCGGAACGCATCGGGCGTCTGAGTTGTCACACGCGTGTGGTCGTAACCGTGGACGGCGAGCTCATGCCCCTGCTGGTGAATCCTGCGCACCAGATCGGGATGGCGTTCGGCGATCCATCCCAACAGAAAGAAGGTTGATCGCACCGCTGACTGATCGAAGATCTCCAGCAGGCGGTCGGTATTCCCTGCTACCCGGGGCTCGAGCGAGTCCCACTCTTGCCGGTCGACGGCAGACTCGAACAGCGAGACCTGGAAGTAGTCCTCGACATCAACGGAAAAGGCGTTGACGACAGTATCTGCAGCAGTCTGCTCTTGCCGAGACACAGGTTCCATCTGTCCTAAGCCGAGGGTTGGGCGGGCGTGACGGCCGGTTTGCGCCACCAGGGTTCGTCATCAGGCGCCTCTATCTCGGCAACCGGGGCGTCAGCCTCTTGCGCGACGACGACTTCTAACGCCACGCTGAGTGCGACCAGGTGATAGAGGAGGTCGAAGATGGCCTTGTCGAGGAAAAGGCTACCGACGATGTAGGCCACGAGGGAGAGCTGCATGGCCGAAGCATAGTAGGCAGTCGAGTCTGGATGCTTGACCCTGCGCAATCTCTCCAGCTTCCAACCGGTCACGAAGAGCAGTGTCACCCAAAGACGCGGTAGCTGGCTAGTCCTGCCTCTGCGAGCAACTGTAGAAAGGCATTGTGGGAGACTCTCACCTTGCCACCCGCGCTGTAGTTCTGCGTAGACGATCATGAAGTTGTCGGGTCCGACGCCGGTCCACGGATTGTCCTGGAAGACCTGAGGCAGTACGCCAGGCGTAGATCCTTCCCATCGCCGAGTCGTCTTCCTCGTACTCGGCAATGGTCTCGACGCGATCCTGGTACTTCTGCTGGAAGCTCTCTGGGGTGAACATCGTTACCGTCAGAATGCCCATCACCATGACCAGAACCGCGAGGAGGCGTTTCTTGGTGCGCAACAGGAGGACGCTGCCAACGACAGCCAGACTCAGGAACCCGCCTCGCGAGAAGGTGAAGATGATCGTGATCACGCAGAAGGCGGCGAGCACACCTCCGGCGATGCGGAGCCACCTGGATTTCTCACCAAGTGCGACCCCGACCAGGAGAGGAAGAGCCATATTCAATCCCACAGCGAACCCATTGTTGTCCTTCATGAACCCGCCAGGTCCGGAGTCGAAGTCGGCGCCTCCTCGCAAGAGCCCGAAAATTCCGTATTTGAATCCCAGCATGCCGAGCGATAGAGCCGTCACGAGGAATATGAGTCGGAATCTCTTTTCGGTATTGACCAGTCCTGTGGTGATCAGAGAGATCAGAACGACTTTCGCAAAGAGATCGAACTCGCGTTTTGCTGGGTTGTAGGCAATAGCGTTGTAGGTTGCCCACCAGAACCAGGCTAGCAAAGCGATGAGCAGGACAGTCTGTAGTTTCCAGACCATGAACTTCTCGCGCCCCTGGATGATCGCGATTCCCAAACCCAGCAGAAGTGCCAGAGCTACGTAGTAGGCCAGAGGCTGGCGTTCGATTCCCCAAGCCAGATCATGGGGACGCATGAACGCGATCCACGTGTAGACGAGCAGACCATAGAAAGGGAAGAAAGGTATCCAGGGCAGGCTGAAGTAGACCGCCGACAACACCAGATTTCCTCGTAGGGACATGGGATTGACTATCTTTCCGGTTGTCTCGCAGCAACGTGTGCTGGCGACTCGGGACCGCGCCATTCCGAGCTCGAGCTGCCTCATATTCTCATCCCACGAGTAGTTCGTCGAGAGAAGCTGCAGTGCGCTCGCGCCGAGCGAGGCCCGCAGATCGGGGTCGGCGACCAGGCGACTGATCGCGTCGACATAGTCGCTCTTCTGAATCGGCGACCACGAGGTGCTCGCCGTCGCGAAACCCTCCATCGATCAGGCCCTTGAATACCTCTGAAGAACAGACGATGGGCAGGCCGAACGCAGCGGCCTCTAGCACTTTGTTTTGCACGCCGCGAGCGATACGCAGCGGTGCGACGAAGATCCAGGCCGATTCCAGATAAGGCCTGATATCGGGGACCTCACCGGTGACGGTGATACCGGCTACTTCGCCGAGCTTTTGCAGGCGATCACTGGGCGAGCGTCCGACGACGTCGAACGAGAGCTCGGGGTTCCGCTTGCGCAAGGCTGAAAAGATCTCCGAGAAGTGCAAGGCAGCGTCTTCGTTCGGAAAATAGTCCATCTGCCCCGTGAAGACGACCTTGGGAGTCGGGCTCTTGGGTTGCCCGTTGTCAGCAAAGAAGCTCGTGTCGACGCCATTGCGGATGACGATGGGTTCTGCTGTCGGTGCCAACTCCGCTAGCGTGTTGCGTTCGCGCTCGGTCGTGACGAGGATCGTGTCGAAGATCTCCGAAATCGACCGTTCATACCGCCGCAGTCTCTCGGCTTCAGTCCGGAAAATCCATTTGAGAGGGGCGGATCGCTCTTGCGCGTAGTGGGCCCACTTGGCCGAATCGATATCCACCAGGTCGATGCTCTTACCGAGCTCGCCATCGCAGAGCTCCGCATAGGGCCCCATGGCTGCGGTATATGCGAAGACGAGATCAGGTGGGGTCTCGTTGCGGATGGCCAGCACCCGCCGGGCCAACTCGGGGCTCCAGAAGTAGGCGTGGGTGATGGGCCTTCCCGGAGTCAGCAGGCTGGCAGCAGCGCGCGCGCGTGCGCTGATCTTTCGCCAGAGGGAAGATCTCGACGGTGGTGCACCACTCCTTCAGATCTTCGCCGTAGCGGATATCCTCATCGGTCTTGGCAATGGCCAGTAGATGGATCTCATGTCGCTGACTCAGCCAACGGATCTGGTGGAAGGCACGTACCTTGTCTCCCTTGTCGGGCGGGTAGGGTACGCAGTGGCTGAGAAAGAGGATTCTCACGGGCCGGTCTACCGAAAGGCTCAGCGGGCACCCTTGCCGAGCGTCACGATCCTCACCGTGCTCGCGAGAATAGATAGATCGAGAAAGATCGAGAGGTTCTTGATGTAGTAGAGGTCGTACTTCAGCTTCTCGATCGACTCCTCCATGCTGGCCGCATAGGCGGCTCTGATTTGAGCCCATCCGGTCAGTCCAGGTCGGACAGCCAGCCTCAACTCATAGAACTGTGACAGCTCGGTGAGTTGTCTGACGAACTCGGGGCGCTCCGGACGGGGACCGACGAGACTCATGTCTCCTCGCAGAACGTTCCAGAGTTGCGGTAGCTCATCGATGCGCGTTTTGCGGATGAGCCGGCCAATTGTGGTCACCCGGGTATCGTTCTCTGCGGCCCATTGAGCTCCGTTTTCAGCTTCTGCTTCAGAGTGCATCGAGCGAAACTTCCAGAGCGTGAAAACCCGGCCGCCGCGTCCGACCCGTTCCTGGCGAAACAGGACGGAACCACGGGACTCGAGCCGGATCAACAGGGCCGCCGCAGCCATGACAGGCAGTGAGAGAAACAGAAGTACCAGAGCCACGACAGAATCCAGTGCCCGCTTCCAGAAGAGGACGGAGCGAGAAATGACAAAACCCTGGGAATAGATGAGCCACGAACGCACTCGCGGCCCATCCAGAACGACCCGTCCTGTGAGCTTCTCGAGGAAATCGGCGCCCTGCTCGACGGGAATCCCATGTGTCTTGCACTCGAGTAGAGCGTCGAGATTGAGTCGACCCCGGTGATCCCCGGGTGCGACCACTATCTTGGTAGCCTGATTGCCCATGGCCAGCGCCGGCGCGAGCTCGGTGCCCCCGAGAACCTTGGGATTGACGATGCTGACTCCGTGGACCGAAGGGTCGTCATCGAGAAAGCCCAACAGGTGGTAACCCAGGTGTTTGCGGCTGAGAATCTCCTCGGCGATCTCCTTGGCGAAGCTGTCAGAGCCGATCAGGATGACGCGCTCCGGGAAGATACGAGCTGCGAGGTACTTGTGGATAATCAATCGCCACAGAGTCAGCAGGGGGAGGGCAACCGCGAAGGCTACGCCGAGCACGCCTCGTCCCATGAAGAGTGCCGGAAGGACATAGTAGATTGCCCAGAGACCGAGTGCTGCGAACGTGGCGGCGCGCACCACCCTGACCCCGATGGCCCTGAGGGTAAAGTGATTCGAGAAATCGTAGAGGTCGTTGAAGTAGAGGGCGACGCAAAAGCTGACCACGAAGGTCAGAATCTTGACCCAGGTCAGTGGTTCCTGGAGATAGGCCTCAGGACGATGCCAGAAGCGGATTCGGAACGCCAGCCAGCCCGAGAAGGTAAGGAGGGAGACCTCACCGAGAATGGTGAAAACCGCTGGCTTGAGCCAGTACCGATTGAAGAACTTGAACACAGCAGCTCATCGCCGGTAATAGGCGGTGTACTTCTTCTGGTAGCGACTCTCCAAACGAGCGTCGTTCAAAACGAGCCCGAGACATCGTTCCTGTGGAATCTCCGACAACAGTTGCTCGATCTGGGATCTCTTGGTGCGACCGGCACGCGTGACGACCAGTGCACCATCGGCCTTCTTCACCAGCATCCTGCCTTCGGACAGATATGCGGGAGGTGAATCCAGAATGACGACGTCGTAACTGCTTCTGACATGAGCCAGCAACTGGTCGAAACGCTCAGAGGTGAGGATGTCGGGCTGAACGGTCTCCCCACGGATACTTATGACATCGATCCCCGAGGCCCAGACCGAGACCGTGGCCTGCTCGGGCGTCATCGAGGCTCCTTCCGAAAGCAGATCGACCAGGTCGGGCATGGCCGGGTCGACCTGCAGCAGTTTTCTGAAGCTCGGTCGCCAGACATCACCCTCGATGATCAGCACGCGCCTTTCACCCTTCTTGGCAAGAAGGATCCCCAGATTGATTGCGGTGAGAGACTTGCCCGCGCCCGCGTCGGCGCCAGTCACCGTCAGGACATAGGCTTCGGGAGCACCGGTGCGCAGCTTGTCCTCGACCTGCAAACCGAGGAGCTTGAGCTGGTTCACCCCGGTCGATGCATGGGGCAGAAACGGGATCACAGGCATTCCTGGTTGAAATGAAGCCCACCTGAGTTGTCCAGGAACTCTCGTCTTTTGCTTATCCACGGTTTCGTTGTCTCCTGACTGCTGCTTGCTCAAGCGGAGGTAGACGCTTCACGAGGTGGCTCGGATTCTCGTCTGGACGAAGCCTCGGCACGCAGATGGGGTATCGCAATGATGAAAGGCACCCCGGGGAAAGCCTCTCTCAGATCGGCTTCGGCATCGAATGTCTCGTCGGTCTGATCTCTGATCAGGGCGAGAACCACTCCCAGGATGAGGCCAATGGCCGTACCGCCTCCGATCAGCATGGGCAGGTTTGGTGCCGTCGGCAGCGTTGGAGGTATCGCCTCCTCGAGTTTGCGAAATTGCTCGCTTTGCTGCTTGCGCTCCAGATTCTCCGCCAATCGGGCTTCGGTCCGCTTTTCGAGAAGGGATTGATACGAGCTGCGCAGGGTCGAATAATCCCGGGTGATACCGATCAGCTGCTGCTCGACCTGCGGAGTCTGGTCGAGCCTGGCCTGGTAGGTGACCATCTCCTGGACGATTCTCTGCTGATCGGATTCCAGCCGCTCTACCTCTCTTCGTACCTGCTGCAATTCCAGCTCTCTCGATGCCTCGGCCAGAATATTGTCGAAAGGCGCATCGGTAGGCTCAGTGGTCTCTGCGGTTATCGACTCGCGGAGCTGATTGATCTCCGTCTCCAACCTGACTACATCCGGATGCTGATCGGTGTACTGCGAACGTAGCTGTTGCAGCTCCAGTGTCAGCTCCTGCAAACGAGAAGTTCGAGGAGCGAGTTGCTCTGCCGACTCGACAGGCGGAGTGTTCTGCATCAGCAGAGTCTCGCGAAGGGCGAGCCGCTCGATCGCTGCCTGGTTGACGTCCAGGCGGTTCTGTAGCTGCTCTAGAGCTCTGAAATTGCTTTCTCGCTGGTCGGGAAGCTTGCCCTCACTGCGAAGGCGAAACTGCGACAGTTTGGCTTCTTGTTCCTCGAGCTGGGCTTTGGTTTCTTGGAGCTCCGATTCCAGAAACGCGGTAGTGTTTTCAGCCTGGTTCTCGCGCAGCTTCAAGTTCTCTTCGATGAACATATCCGCCAGTTTGTTGGCTGCGCGAGCGACCGATTCGGGATCCGAGCCCCAGAAGGAAATCCGGAATATCTGGTTCCTCTGCACTCGAACTTGCAGGTTCTTCCGCGCCTTCGAGACCAGTTCTTCCGTCGATAGCACCCCGATCGATTCAGGATAGAGGCCGGCTTCCTCGATGAGCCGTTCCAGGCTCGAACGCTTGGTGATCTGTTGCTCGATTGTCTTCAGGCGCTCTTCGATCTGCGAGGTGACGGTCGACTTGACGTAATCGGTCGGGACCTTTTGACCTTCGACCAGGATCAGGGTGCTCGCCTCGTAGGTGGGCTCGATTCGCGATGCGATGAAGTAAGCGAGGGCGGCGCCCAGAAGGGTGGGGCCAAGGACCCAGAACTTGCGTCTCCAGAGAACCTGGAGAAGATCCATCGTCGACTTGAGAGGAATCAGCGACTTCTGCATGGAGCACGGCCCTTCATTGTTAAGTCCAAATCAGTTCTAGCATACATTGGAAGCACCAGATAATCGAGCTAAACCACTATAGATAAACGTCTATGAGCCCTTTATGCGGTATCGCGGTATTCTCTCGTCTCGCGTTGCGGATCGATCGATCTGATCGCCCGTCCGTCAACGGATAGGACCGCGTACTCTATAGGAAAAGCACCAAATGAGAAATGCAATTCAGGCAGTTGTCCTGGGAATACTCTGGGGCATGTTTGTCCTGGTCGGAATGGCGGTGCTGCGACCTGGCTTCTTGCAACTCGATTCCGCCTCCGATTGGGGACTGTCGGCTCTCGCACTGGCAGTGCTGGCCGTCCCGGCAGCAATGTTCTTCTGGATTCTGCTGCATCTGGGGTGGTCCCGACGTTTCTTGGGTAAGAGAACCGCAATGTGGATTCCGCTCGGCTTGATCGGGTGCCTCCTGGTGCTGCGCTTGTTGACGGGGTTTCTCGGTTCTTCCAGCAGGGGTGACGGGCCAGGTGTTGTCATTCTGGGGCTCGACGGAGCCGGCTGGCCGATCATCGATCGGTTGATCGAAAGTGGGGAGTTGCCAAATTTCGACAGACTGAAGCGCGAAGGGGCTTCCGGAGTCTTCCGGTCCGATGAGCCGACGCTTTCCCCTCGCGTGTGGACGACAATCGCCACCGGAGTCGACCCTGTGATTCATGGAGCGACCGACTTCTTCTCTACTCAGGACTCGATTCAGGAGCCACGGATCTGGGAGATCGTCAGCCTCGAAGGTGGCAAGACCATAGGCGTTTGGGAATGGCTACTGACGTGGCCGCCCGCGCAGCTGGATGGGTTTATCGTGCCCGGCTGGCTGACCCGTGGTGTGGAGACGCAGCCCGCAGAGCTCGAGTTTTTCCAGCGATTCCGCAAACCGGGACCCGAAGACGCGGGGCTCCTGGGCAAGCTGCGCCTGGCGATGAAGTTGTTACTGGCACGGAGTGCGGCTACCGACTCTAGCCCGCGCCCTCGTTTCGACAGTCCGTTTGGCGACCATGGAACCCGAGGAGAAGCGCAATCGCCCCGATTCGACCTTGATCCATGCGGAGATGTCGTCCGATCTGTTCCTGGCGCGTTGGCGGCGCGATAGACCCGCCTTCTCGAGCCTCGTCTTGTATGCCACCGACAGCCTGGCCCATCGGTTCTGGATCGACTTCGAACCGGAAGCGTTCGATATGGAGCAAACCTGGGAGGATCAAGGAAGAGGTTGGATCCTGCCGGCCGCCTACAAGCAGGCCGACCGGTTCCTGGGGCGCCTGATGGCAGAGCTTCCCGACGAGACGATTCTGCTCGTGCTTTCGGATCACGGTACCAAGGCAAATCAGGACTCTTTCACCAAGTATTCCATTCGATCCGAGAATCTGATCGAGGTCCTGGGCATGGAGGGAAGACTGGCCGGGTTCTCGGTTGGCAGGCTCCTGCAGATGCGGGAGATCGATCCCGATACGACGGCTGGTACTCCAGCGTTTGTGAAGATCCTCGAGGAGGCCACTGTCGCCGGCGAGCCACTTTTCAAAGTAGAGGCCGGCACCCCCCCCTTCTACAGGGTCAGCGTTCGGGGAAACCCGGATGTGAGTGTTCCAGCTGATATCGGCGGGGGACAGGCCGATCTCCGGAAGGTTCTCTTCAGACGACAGGTCAGCGGCGACCACACCCTGGATGGAATCCTGGCCTTCTGGGGCGAGAGCATCCAGCCGGGCAGCACGCTCGAGATCACCGGGCTGCGAGATGTTGCGCCGACGGTGCTTACCTACCTGGGACTGCCCATCACCCGCAACATGAGCGGCAGGGTCGTCGAAGAAGCCTTTACCGATCGTGCGAAGAGTCGGCTGCGGCCCGAGCGGGTCGATGCCTATTCGTTCTCGGTAGACGAGCTGCGCGGCGAATCCCTCGAGTCCCCTGATGAAGATGTTCGGGAACGGCTCAGGGCTCTGGGGTATCTGGAGTAGGTGCTGGTGCGGGGCTCAGGGTACGACGATTGTGTCGCCTGGCTCGAGAAGGATGTTGTCGGCCATCTTTTTGCCACTGGTGATGCCCTTGACGCTGACGATGATTCGCCGCTCGGCAGAGCCTTGCTGACGGAGCACCAGGACGTCGCTTTTGTCAGCGTACTCGGAAAGGCCTCCGGCCATCGCCAGAGCCTGCATCAACCGCGTTGGCTGAATCACGTCGTAGGAGCCTGGACTGCGAACCTCACCCACGATGAAGATCTTCATCGAATTGATTTCGTTGACGACGACCGAGATCGTCGGAGCAGTGACATAGGAGGCAAACTGTCCGTTCAGTTCCTGTCGCAGTTGGTCCGGTGTCATGCCCGCCGCCTGGACCTCGCCGACCAGCGGCAGGGTGATCTTGCCGTCTGGGCGAACCGGCACCTGGGCACTCAACTCGGGGTTCTTCCACACCGAGATGGTCAATACATCGCTGACGCCGATCTGGAAAATGTCGTCTGGCGAAGTCGTCTCCTCCTGCGGCCATGCTGGAGCTGTGGAGAAGAGAGTGAGTACTGTGAACGCGACTGCAAATACGGCGGATGGATTTGGGGGCTCCGAATATTTGCTCATTGGTAAACCTCTTGGTCGATGGGAAATTCCAAGTGCGCAGCGTATGCTAGACTCTCGCGCCCTTCGACACAAGCAACCGGGTCTTCAAATGTCAAACTTACGCGTCAGAAAGTTTTCGCTCGTCAGGATCTGTGGCTGGTCTCTGACCGTTATTCTTCTGGCTGGGATCCCCCTGGCAGCTGGGCCAGCGCAGGCGCAGCGAACCAAGTTCGATCCACGGCTGGGTTTGACCTACTACTACCGCAACAGGGTCAACTACTTTGGTGAGGAGGCCCGGGACGATTCGAGCTTGCGATTGAACCTGGCACTGCCTGTTTCTCGCCAACTGAAGACGGGCTCACTGCGATTTGTCTATCAAACCAGTTTCGAGAAATTTGAAGAGTTCGACGACCTCGATTATCTCGGACACCGCTTGTCGCTTGATCTTTCCTTGAAGCCCAGCCAGCGGTCGTCCTTGAATCTGGGTGCCAATTACCGACGACGAAGAGACCAGTTGGATTCGACCAGTGTCGACACAGTCGACCTTGTCGCGTTCAGACAGCTCTCCCGAGAACAGGCATCAGTCGATCTCGGCTACAGTCGCCAGTTGGGAAGACGTTGGGGGGCGAATGTCGTGGGCCGGGCGTCCGGATGGCGGTTTTATGAGCTGGTCGGAGATGGCTCAGAACTTCTGCCTGATACGGAGGACCGAGCTGAATTTGCTGGTAGTTTCGGCGCCAATCGCAGTTTCTCAGACCGTTCCGCACTCGGCTTCAGCATAGGTGCACGATTGTTCGACCTCGACCGAAGTGGGCAACAAGATGCAGTTTCGGCATCGCTCGTTTACCAGAGGGAGGTCATCGAAAAGTCTTCCATTGCTCTGCGAATTGGCGGTTTCAGGATGCAGACAGGTCAGTTTGTGGATGACGTGCAGCAGACACGGTCGGGTGTGCAGGGAAGCCTGAGCATCAACCGTCAGTTCCGAAGGATGAATGGTGTTCTCCTGGCGGGGCATGCGCCCAATGTCGGTGGCGCACGAATCGGAACAGCTGTCGTCAGCTTTGCTCAGATAGGTCTGACGGACAGCTACTTCAGGAACTGGGGATGGGCCGTCTATTCGCGAATGGGCTATCGTGATCCCAACGATCCCGATGTCTCCGTTGCCCAGACTTTGACCGCGGGCGCAGCCGTCAACGTGAAGGTGCAGAAGTACGTGGGTTTGAACCTCAACCTCACCTGGGCTGACCAGCTCAAGGGCGAGGCGGAAGCCACGGCCGAGTACTTTCGACTGGGTGCCGCCGTTGTCTGGCACCCCTTGGGCTGGAGCAAAATTGCTTCCGAGGGAATCTAGCGAGTGGTTCTGCCTTGAAGGATCGACCCTCAGTGAGAAGTGCGGAGTCCAGCATTTCGACTCGATGGGATGCTTTTGTCGAAGATACGGAGCCGGGTAACCTCTGTCATTGCTACGCATGGAAGCCTGTCTTCGAGTCGACTTACGGGCTGCGTTGCGAGTATCTGCTCGCGGAGCGCGATGGGGCAATTGTCGGAATTCTGCCTCTGGTTGTTATCGCCGGTCTCTTCGCGGGTAAGAGGCTGGTGTCCCTACCCTTCTTGGATCAGGGCGGCGTGATGGCTCGGGATGAAGATACGGCAGCTGAACTTCTCAAGGTGGCGCAGCAATTGGCTGGAGAACTCGTTGCAGAGGGAATCGACTTGCGTGGTGGTCTGTCCGTTCGGGGCGCTGAAACCACTGACTCGAGTCAGCGATTTCGCTTCCTTCTGGCTCTACCGAACGATACCGAGCAGCTCTGGTCCAGGATTGGTGGCAAAGTGAGAAACCAGATTCGCAAGTCGGAGAAGTCCGGGCTGGTAACGGCCAAGGAAGACTCTGGCGGCCTAGAGGTTTTCTACAGAATCTTTGCAAGTAACATGAAGGACCTGGGCTCACCAGTCCATTCTATTCGTTTGTTCGTGGCGATCCTCGAAGAGTTCGGGGACCTTGCGCGGGTCTATATAACCAGGGACCAGAGTGGTAAGGCGGTAGCGGGTGGCATCGCAATCCGATCGGGAGCCACAACAACAGTGCCATGGGCGTCGTCTCTGCGATCGGCCAGATCGTCCTGTCCTAATCACTCACTGTATTGGCAGATACTTCAGGATACGGTTCAGGAGTCGGGGACCGTGTTCGATTTTGGGCGGTCGAGCGAAGGAACCGGCACCTACCGTTTCAAGAAACAGTGGAATGCAGAACCGGTGCCGCTGGTGTGGTCCTCCTTCGATAGCGAGGGACGGGTAACGGAAAGCTTCGGGCTGGACCCGCGACGCAACCAGAGACTTGCCCAAATGTGGAGCCGGTTGCCACAACCACTGGCCAATCATCTAGGCCCGTGGGTTCGAAAGCATCTCGCGAACTAGGACCACCCCGTGAAGGCCTCCTACACGGATCTCATCCGTCATTCCGCTGTCTACGGCGTCGGGCAGGTTCTCAGTCGACTCGCGTCGGTCATCCTGCTTCCCATCTACACCCGATACCTGATGCCTGCCGATTATGGTGTGATCGCCATTCTCGACTTGGCGGCAGGCATCTTGGGGATTTTCGTCGGTGTGGGACTGGCTAATGCCGTTCAGCGGTTCCATTTTCGCACCGAAGAGGGGCCGGAAAGAAACAAGCTCTGGTGGACGGGCCTGGCCACGTTGTCTTTGCTGGCTCTCGCTCTGGCCGCGCCGATCGTACTTTTTCGCGAGCCCCTCGCGCAGGCTCTTCTCGGGCCTGGTATTGATCGGGCTTCGTTGTTCGTGTTACTCGCCACCGGTACCTTCTGTACTCGTGTGTTGGAGCAGTTGCTCACAGTCCATCTTCGAGTTGACAAACGATCGACGTTGCTCGTGGCCATCAATCTGGTCAGGCTCGCAGTAAACATTGCCCTGAATCTGATCTTTCTCATTCATTTCGATATGGGAGTTTCCGGAATACTCTGGGGCAATCTCTTGACAGGAATCGCGGCGGTGTCCTTGTTACTGATCTTGTTCGTGCGCAAACGCGCTGCCCCGTCATTCGATTCGAGATTCCTTGGACCGTTGGCCAAGTTCGGCGGCCCCCTTGTGGTGACCGGTTTGTTGGCTCTGGTAATGCACCGGGGCGACCGCTACCTGTTGAGGGTTCTTCTTGACCTGGACCAGGTAGGTCTCTACAGCGTCGCCTACAGCATCGGCCAGGCGGTCAATACGCTGGTGCTTCTGCCCTTTACCCAAATATGGCGAGTAGTCATCTTCGAATTGGAAGACGAGGAGAATGCCAAGGGAATATTCGTGACGGTTTTTCGGTACTTCTTCGATTTTCTGGCTTTGACCCTATTTGCAGTCTCAGCATTCGCTGATCCAATTCTGCGTCTGCTGGTGGCAGAGCAGTTCTATGCAGCTGCAAGGCTCATTCCCATTGTCTGCCTGGCCTACCTTTTCTTCAGCCTCAACGTACATTTCAACACTCCAGCGTTGCTGGCCAACAAGACGCCCCGGCTCATACTTCCCTCGGTAGTGGCCGTGTTGGTCAACCTGGGGTTGAACTTCTTGCTTATTCCGCGAGTCGGAACAGCTGGTGCGGCTTGGGCGAGTGTTCTGACCTTCATGACGCTCTCGTTTGCCGGTCTCGCGGTCTATCGCCGTATCGATCGTTACCCCTACTCGTTCGGTCACTCTTTTTTGGTTCTTTTCGGTCTGATGATGTCGTATCTGGCGCTGGCCAGGTGGTTTCCCTGGTCTGAGAGCCCTTCCATTGCAGCCGTCGCACGGCTCGTTGCCACGTTGGCCTGGGCCTCGATCCTGGCGCTTCCCTTGATTCGTTCAGGTCAGCTGGGCGCCATTCTGGGCGCGCTGAGACCCGGGCGGGATTCCCAACCCCAAGGCTGAAAGACTACACTCCAACGCCTATGCTGTTGCAGGAAGAACGAAGCGAAATCCGCGTGCCCGCCGAGACGTCGCCAGTTTTGCTGGCTGTCGTCGATACCGAGGAAGAGTTCGATTGGGATGCGGACTTCGATCCGGCGGCCACCACGGTCGAGGCCATGCGGCATATCGGACGGGCCCAGGAGATCTTCGAGCAGGCGGGAGTGTGCCCCACCTACGTTGTCGACTACCCGGTGGCAGCGCAAAGAACAGGATTCGAGCTCCTGAAGAGCTATGTTGATGAAGGTAAGGCTGTTGTGGGAGCCCATCTGCACCCTTGGGTCAACCCGCCACGCAGCGAACAGGTCAATCGAGCCAACTCCTTTGCCGGCAATCTGCCGCGTGATTTGGAAGCGGCGAAGCTCACGAATCTGAGTGACAAGCTGGAGGAGAGCTTTGGCTCGAGGCCGCGTGTCTACAAGGCCGGCCGGTACGGCCTGGGCCCCAACACTGCCGAGACTCTGGAGAGTCAGGGCTTCCTGGTCGATCTCAGTGCTTGTCCCGCCTTCGATTTTCGGTCCGAGAAGGGACCGGACTTCACCGGGTTCAGTTGCCGGCCCTTTTGGTTCGGACGGCAAAGAGATCTGCTGGGTATTCCGACCACTAACGGATTTGTCGGCCTGGGTCGTGGTCTGGGATCATCCCTGCAGGATCTCTCCACACAGCCCTTTCTCGAGAAGCTCCATGTGCCGGGTATCTTGTCGCGGCTGGGTCTTTTTGCTCGACTTCGCCTGTCACCGGAGGGTTTCAGCTTCCCGGAGATGCGCCAGCTGACCGAAGCCCTGCTGCGCGACGGAGTACGGACATTCACTCTCAGCTTCCATTCACCGTCGGTCGAGCCCGGGTTCACCCCTTATGTTCGGGATTCGATACAACTCGACAGGTTTCTCGGAATCTTGCGAGACTATCTGGACTATTTCCTTGGGACCGTGGGAGGCCGATCGGTAACCCCCCTCGAGTACCGCGAAGAACTACTGACATTGGAAGGTCGAACTAAACCATGAAAGTACTTGGAATCTCACCGCTGGACAAGGACGCAACTGTTTCGTTGGTCGAGGATGGGAAGATCCTCTTCGCGGCCGCGGAAGAGAGATACAGCCGTCAGAAGCAACATGCTGGTTTTCCCCTTCAGGCCCTGCAGTCGGCCCTCGCTTACACCCATACGAGTGTCGATGAGATCGACGCGGTCGTCTATCCGTTCTTCGAATGGCGACGAGAGGTCGAACTGATTCGCCGTGGATTCGAACAAGAGAGGCTGGCGCACAAGTCTTTCGGGCTCTTCGACCTCAACGGGCACCTGGAAGAAGCGAAGCGGCGAGTTCCCGAGCGCCAGGCCGAGATCCATGGTCTGACCGATCCGAACCAGCGGATGCCCAAGGGCTCGGCCAAGGAGAACTTCTACAGGATGGCAGGCATCTCGCCGATCAGCTCGGCAGCCTTCAGTCGTCGAGCTTCCAAAGCCTGGGCGGACCAGGCTGCCGCCGATCATCGGCATTGGAATGAGGAACTGGATCGGTACCTGCTGGAATGGGGCCTGAGTGAGAAACTCGAGCGGCATGAGCATCACCTGTCGCACGCCGCCAACTCGTACCTGACCAGTGGCTTCGATCGAGCCTTGATCGTGACCCTCGATGGATACGGCAGCGGTCTGGCAGGTTCGATCAGCCTGGGGGAGGGCGGCAAGATCCGGCGGCTGCATGATCTGCACTTCCCCTTCTCGCTGGGCACCTACTACGAGACGGTAACCTCGTCCCTGGGCTTCAACCCGACCCGCCATGGGGGCAAGATCGTGGGGCTGGCCGCCTATGGGGATCCGCAAGTGCTGGGAGATGTGCTACTCAGCCGTTTCGATCTGTCGGATCCATCGACCTACCGGATTCGCGAGAACCTGAACGTCTACTTCTCACGGCATCTCGCCGCCGAATTCCCGATGGTCGATGTGGCAGCCGCGTATCAGCATGTCCTCGAGGTGGTTGCGGCCGGGTTGGTGGCCCACTGGGTCAAGGAGACCGGTTGTGATTCGGTGGTCCTCTCCGGAGGGGTGACAGCCAATGTCAAGATGAACCAGCGAATTCACGAAGCCGAAGGCGTGGAGAAGACGTTTGTCTACCCCAATATGGGAGATGGCGGGTGCGGCACTGGATCCGCCTTGTTCAAATCCTGGCAGGGTGGTCCAGGCGAGCCCCTCGAGCATGCTTTTCTCGGGCCCTCCTATTCCGATGAGGAGATTGCGCAGAAGCTGAACGAGGAGGGATTGCAGTTCGAGAAGCCCGAGTATCTGGCCGCCGAGGTCGCCTCGAGGGTGCATGATGGCAAGGTCATCGCCCGGTTCTCGGGTCGCATGGAGTACGGGCCCCGAGCCCTGGGCAATCGCTCCATCCTGTATCACGCACGTGAGCCGGAAGTGAACCACTGGCTCAACCAGCGTCTGGGAAGAACGGAGTTCATGCCCTTCGCCCCGGTGACGCTGTGGGAAGCCCGGCACAGATGCTATGAGAACTGTGGTGGGGCCGAGCACGCTGCGGAGTTCATGACCATCACCTTCGACTGTACCGATTGGATGGTCAAGACCTGCCCGGCGGCAGTGCACGTCGATGACACGGCGCGACCACAGCTGGTCCGCAAGGAGGTCAGCCCCGAGTACTACGCCATCGTCGAAGAGTACGAAAAGCTCTCTGGCATCCCGACGCTGATCAACACCAGCTTCAATATGCACGAAGAGCCCATCGTCTGTACGCCCGAGGATGC
Organism: uncultured Acidobacteriota bacterium; assembly: GCA_963707075.1. Lineage (GTDB taxonomy): Bacteria > Acidobacteriota > Thermoanaerobaculia > Multivoradales > JAHEKO01 > CAXMQZ01. Next base: position 67,080 of record CAVPOX010000033.1, on the reverse strand, counting down.
GATTCGCGCCTTTCTCAAGGGCCACCTGGACGGCCTCGCGATCGGGTCCTTCCTGGTCGACCATCCAGAGACTGCGGAAAGTTAGGGGCTCGGCCTCGGCGCAGTACCTTGCTCGAGCATCCTCAAGAGGCCGAGCTTCAGGTCGAAGAAGTCCTGCGATGACAGCTCGGTGGCTGAAGCCATTGGCGTTTTGGGAGGCCCCTTTCGACCGATCTCTGGGTCCGATGGAATGAGCTGATGAACGAGCGAAGCCATCTGGGCTCTGGACCAGTTGCGTGATTCTTGCAGTAGGCGCATGAGCTCGACGAGTTGGGCGCCTTCTCTCAAGGCATGAACGCGCAGCGAGGCAATCGCGGGCCCGTAGTCCCCTCCTTCCACGATCAGGGCAGTCTGGACCTGTTGGGTCATGGCGCCTGCACCGTGGACCGATTGCCAGGGGAGGACACCATCGAATTCGTGGAGATAGGCGTCAAGACACCAGGCGACGGATCGCCAGTTGCTCTCCTCGATAGCGTTGGTATGACCGTAGTTGTAGAGGGTTGCCGGCATGCGGTCCTTGAGTTGCCGAATCAGCCGGGGAACCTCATAGGCCTGATCACTCAGATAGAGAGCCTCGACCAGGCCATCGGCGACGCTTCCTTGCCACATGGGGCGTGAGACATCGGCCCGAAACACGATGCTCGGAGCCGAAGATGGGCCGCCTGCGCCGAGAATCTCGGCCTGGGCACCAGGGGTTTCCGGCGTCTGGCCTCCGAGGGCGTCACGAGTCAGCTGGGCGAAGTAGTTCAGGGCTCGCCAGTCGAGAAGCTGGAAGGGCTCGTCGAAGGACCACAGGCTGTAGCCGTACTTCGGCTTGTTGTTCAGGTAGACCTGAAAGACCGTGCGATTCCAGTTCTTGTCGGCGGCATGCTGGGCGAAATCCTGAAGCAGGGTCATGAAAGCGCGGCCATATCGATCAGGCAGGGAGTCTTCGATCGGCCTTGCCAGGACATCGTGTTTCAACCGTGCCAGAGAATCCGCGGCATTCTCCGGCACGAGGATTCCTGGGTCGTAGACTGACCGGAAGTCGGTGGGCCAGCCCTCGAAGAGGGGTAGGTAGAGCACGGTGACGGGTGTCTCGCCTCGAGGGTTCTCGACAAACCAGGATCCATCGAGCATGCCGCCCAGATTGCGGTCGAATTGATCCCAGGAGATCACCCGTCCATCCTTGGCAACCCGTGGGATCCAATCCTCGTGCACGCGTCCCTTTTGTGAGTATGGCACGCGATTGATCGTGGCTCGATGGTAGTGGGCAAGGCGCTGGCTGGCTACGAACCGCCGGCTCCCTGCGGTCCCCGGTCCACGGTAGGTGTTGAGCTCGATGTTGAAATGGACCTGGTCCGGAATGACAGCGTCGAAAACCTGGATGTCGAGATCGACTTTTCCCGGCTTGCGGGACCGACAACGCAGAGTGAGAGTGCCTGAGTAGTTGCCGGGAGGGCTGTCCGGAGGAATGTGGAAGTCAATGGTGAACGACTGGGATTGCTGACTCGGCAACGCATTGTCCGAGAAGGGGAGATCGAACTGGCCGGTGATGGGCACCGCCAGCTCGGGCATCCCGTCGACTTGCCAGTTGCGCCACAGCCTGCTTTCCTGGCGAGGGAGAGTCGCTGGACCGAGCAAGTCCGACATCTCCATCTCGCAGTGGTTGGCCGTTTCCTGGATGACCAACTGGAAGCTGACGAGCTCACCCCTGGCCGCGATCAGGGACACGGTTCCCTCCTCGCCGTTCCAGACCGTGTTGTGGAATGCCAGGTCGCGGGGAGTGGGTTCGTCGATCAGCCGGTGGCTCACGGGATCGAGCTTGCTGACTGCGGGGAGGGCCCAGATGCGAGGGGGCTCTGCGCTCTGAGGCTTCTCGTGTCGGGGCTTTGAAGAAGAGATCGACAGCCGGGGCACGATCGCAGCTGGACTGGACCTGCAGTCGATTTCAGACCAGGCCGAGCGGTTGCCGGCAGCGTCGATGGCCGCAACATCGAATCGAAGCTGCGCATCGGGTTGCAGGTCGACAATGGGAAACGACAAGAGCCCTTCGGGGTGCATCGGGTGAGGAATCTGCCAGCGGTCCAGCGGCATGTCGTCAATCTGCAGATCGATCGCGAACGTCTCGGGCGACACCTGCATGGAGATCCAGCAAGCACCGGTGGTCTCGGTAGCCATCGACGGATGTGGCTCGATCCGGATACTGGCAGGTGGTGCTGGAGGCGTCGCGTCGGCAGGTCCGATCTCGACCTCGAGATAGGGACCTTGCTCCGATTCTCGGCTGCCGATGAGTGAGTTGACGAAGACCGCGGTGGAGCCATCCATCAAGGCCAATCCGTGCGAGGTGCCCGCCACCAGCGATTCGACCAGACGAGGGTCTACCTCCATCTGCAGCCAGCCGTTGCCAGCGGGTTCCAGCGCGCCGTCATATCGCATGCTATTGCCGTTTCCCAGGATGACATCCCAGGCGCGCGCGCCCTTCCAACCCCAGGTGGCGGTGCGATAGGAGGACTCGTTGAAGGTGGCTCCCAGCCCACGACGATCGGTGCCATAGTCTCGGGATCGGCCCTCGGCCCAGTCGTGCGTCACCGTTGAAACGGTAAGCCACCGCAGGTCACTGCCTCCATTGAGTCCCAGTCGGTGGCCTCCCTCCGGTTTGATGTACAGGGTCGCTTTGTGGACGGCATGGCCGAGAATGCGAGAGACATCGAAGTCCACCAGGGCGAATTCCTGCCAGAGCTTCAGCTTCAGAGTCCTGGACCCTCCCATGTTGAAGTCGGTCTCACCATCCATGGCGGACAGCCATACATCGCGAACGGCCGGGCAGCGGACGATCTCTCCCGTTTGGTCGACGTCGGTGGCTGCCGACAAGATCAGCAAGATAAGGCCCGCCAGGGTCAACCGGAGCAGCTCAGGTGGCTTGCGCCTCGACCATTGCATAAATCGACATGACCTTTTCCATGCGGGAGGAGAAGCTGTATCGACTCTCGATCGTCCTGCGGGCTCGGCAGGCAAGCTCACGAGTCGAGTCGGGGTGAAGGAGAAGTCGTTCCAGCGCGGCTGCGATCTCTTTGTCGGATCCGGGCTCCACCACGAGCCCGTTCTCGCCATCGGAGAGAATCGACGGGATTCCGGCGACACGGGTGGAAACGACGGGAGTCTGCATGCTCATGGCTTCCAGCAAGACGTTGGGCAGGCCTTCCCGGAGACTGCTGAGCACGAAGATGTCCATGGCTTCGAACAGGGGCTTGACGTCGGTCTGGAAGCCGAGGAATCGGACGCGGTCGCCGATCCCCTCCTCGCTGGCTAGACCACGCAACGAGACTTCCTCTTCACCCTCACCGACAATCCATACTTCGAGATCGTGCCCGTCTCGAACGAGAATCGCAGCAGCCTGGATCAAGCGGTCGAAACCTTTCTCCTGCGATAACCGGCCTACGCCACCCACCACAGTTCGATCAGCTGCCATCCCCAGGCGAACCCTGGCTGCGCTGGGTGTTTCGCTCCGCTGGAACTCGTCGATGTCGATGGCGTTGGGAATCAGCCAACATCTCTCCGGGGCAACGCCGGCAGCCAGCGATCGATCCAGGAGATCCTGGGAAACACACAGGACTCCCTGATACCTCGGAAGACAGAATCGATCGATGGCGTAGTAGAGGGGAGTCCGCAGCGTCTGGTGGACCCAGCCGTGCACGGTCGTCACCAGGTGGCGAGGGTGCCGGCGGCCCAGCAGAAGGCCCAGGAGGTTGGTTTTGTAGTCGTGGCCATGCCAGATCACCTTCTGCTGCGGCATGGCCTGGCGAACTCTGCGAAGGATTCCGGTATCCAGGGGGCCGTGGTCATCGATCGCGATCAGCTCCACCGAGCGTTCTGCAGCCTTGGCCTGGAGGTTGGGAAAAGAGCGGTCCTCGGGGTCTCGCAGATAGAGACACTGACTGGGACGGCCTCGCTCTTCAAGAAATCGAGCCGACTCCAGGATCGTCTTGTCGGGCCCCCCTCCGGAGCCTCTGACGACGCGGGCATGCACGATCGGCGAGGCGCTCGTCATGAATCGAACAGCACCCTTTCGAAGGCCTGTGCCTTGGCCTCCCAGGCCTCCTGATCGAGCCTTTCTCTCGCCTTGACTTGCGCGCTGGGTATGCCGCCAGCGAGGCGCTCGAGGACGAGACCTGCAAAATCCTCGGCATCGCGGGCGACATCACAACAGTCTGCCCAGCGCGCGACCGCGGGCAATCCACTGACGACCGTCGGGTTACCGGTCGCCAGGTATTCCTTGAACTTCAAGGGTTGCAGGACATGGTTCACGGGAATCTGAGCATAGGGCATGATCATCACCGAAGCGCGTTCGGCGATGCTGGGAAGCAACTCGTATTTGCGGGCTCCCAACAGATGCACGTTGTCGAGCTTCTCGAGGGAGGGATCCGGATCATTCTGTGGGCCGATTAGAAGGATGGAGCCCGCCGACAGCTTTCGACTGAGGCACTGAATGAACGCCGAATCCAGGCGCCGGTCGATCACGCCCCAGAAGACGATGAAGGGTGGTTCGACATGCGGAGGGTTGAACCGATTTTGCGCGACGGGCCCGGACCAGAAGTCGAGATCGATCCCATGAGTGAGCAGGGTGGAGGTCCGACCCATGGCCTCGAGACGCTCGGCCAGGCTCTCGCTGGCGGCGATGACCTCATCGACCCTTTCGACGAGATCGCGTTCCATGGCGAGCAGCGGTTTGGAATCGAGCCCGGGCCATTGACTCAGATCGTCGACACAATAGTAGACCCAGCGGTCCACGCCCACCTCGCCGACCAGGTCGGCTACGATCGGTAGGGTCGTTACCGCGACTACGCCGTCCTGATTCTCGACCAATGGTCTCACTTGTCGCTGGAGCAGAGTCCTGTTGAGGGCGCGGCCCCACGAGCTATGAAAACTGGGCCACATCAGGGGGCTTGCCACTGTGGGGTTGGACGAGCTTTCTCGTCGCCTGTAGCTTCACCCGAGCCAACCCAGTGCCGAACCTTGCCCAGGCCACGTTGCAGCGTGTAAGGACTGAAGCGGGGTCTCCGGGTGCCGATGGTGTTGACCCAGACGACCGGGGTCCGGTCGAGCAGGTGTCGGATCAGGTGCTGGCAGCTCGATGGATGCCGGCCCCAGTCGTCGGAGAAGACCAGAATGCCGCGAGAATCGGATGCCGGATGGCCAGGGGTTTTCATCAAGGTATATTCGACAACCTGGATAACTCTATTGGCGCCGATTGAAGATCTTGAGTAGAGTCGCGAACTGACGATCTTGCGGGAGACCGAAGCCTTGAACGATCTCGACCAGCACTTAGCGTTTATTCTAGGTCACTACAAGAGTGGGAGCACCTGGCTTGCCAATCTGCTCAGCTTGCATCCCGACGTTATGGGACTTCGCGAGACGCATGTATTCAGGTATAGCCAAGATTGCGACGACTTTTCCGAGTGTACCGATCGCCTCTGCGAAGAGGTTGCCTGGGCCGGCGGCGGCAAGAAGGAGTTGGCCCGACACAAGGTCGGCAATCTTCTGAGGCCGGTGCGTCGATCGGGCCAGGCGACCCTGAAGCCGAGTGATCGTCCGATGACGTTGCTCGACCTTTCGATAGCCGACCAGAGGAACCTCAGGAAGTCCTTGAAGGAAAGCAGCTCGTGGCAAGACTACTGCCGCACGTTCTATGGTTTCCATTATGAGGTACTCAAGCCCTCGCAGTACCTGGTAGACAAGACTTCGACCAACATTACCTATGCACCGGACGCGCGAGAGGTGTTCCCGGCGGCCAAGCTGATTGCGGTGTACCGCGATGGCAGGGATGTGGTGGTATCGGATCGATTTCACCTGAAGAATCGATATGGGAAGGAGCAGGACTTCGAGGCGAGCGTGCGTACCTGGAAAAGAGCCGTCGACACCCAGCTCGAACATGAACACACCCAGGAAATCCACACGCTGTCTTACGAATCCTTGCTCAGCGATGGCCCCGCTACTGCCACCAGGCTGCTGGAGCATCTTGACGTCGACCGGTCCGAGGAACGCGTAAGCGACCTTCTGCATCGTTCTTCGTTCAAGTTTGTTTCGGGACGGCAAGAAGGGGCAGAAGATGCCGGCAGCTTCTACCGCAAAGGAGTGGCGGGTGATTGGCAGAACCATCTTTCGGATGATGAGCTGCGCGTCTTTTCGGAGCTCGCTGGAGAGGCGTTGGTACGCCTCGGCTACGAGACGAGCCCAGACTGGAAGGACTGGACCTGAACTCGAGAGACGATGAGTGATCGAGTACGTGTGGCGTTCGTCATGCACGCCATGCAAGTCGCGGGTGCAGAGGTCCTGGTATCCGAGATCATTCGGCGGGGAAACGAGCGGGTAGCGCCGGTTGTCCTCTGTCTCGATGAAATCGGAGCTCTGGGCGAGCAGCTCCAGGGGCAAGGAGTCCCGGTCGAAGTGCTTGGCAGGGAACCGGGGATCGACCTGGGGCTAGCTCGCAGGCTGGGCAGGAGTCTGCAAGGGCATCGCTCACAGGTGGTTCACGCCCATCAGTACACGCCGTTCTTCTACGCCGCCACCAGTCGACTTGTCACGACACAAACAAGCGGTCTTGTCTTCACCGAGCATGGCCGTCACTTCCCCGATGTGGTCTCGCGGCAACGTCGATTTCTGAATCAAGTGCTTCTGGCGCGTCTGGCGACAGAGATCAATGCCTGCAGTGAATTCAGCGGCAGAGCACTGTCGGTCGTCGATGGATTTCCGGCCAAACGAGTGCAAGTGATCGAGAATGGGATCGAACTGAACCGCTACGGAGCACCGGCGGATTCTGCAGCGCTGCGGCGTCGGCTGGGCTGGCCGGTCGACTCTCAGATCGTTACCTGTGTGGCACGATTTCATCCCGTCAAAGACCATGCCACGCTCATTCAAGCCTTCCACATGCTCAGAAGGTCGATGCCCGCCGCACGGTTGATGTTGGTGGGGGAGGGCCCGCAACGTGGCCAGATAGAAGATCTGATTCGATCGCTGGACCTCGAGAGCAGCGTTTCACTTCTGGGCGTGCGGGGCGATGTACCGGCCTTGCTGGCGGCCAGTGACGTGTTCTCGATGACCTCGCTGAGCGAAGCTGCTTCCCTAACGGTGCTCGAAGCCATGGCAAGTGAGCTGCCGGTGGTAGTTACCGAAGTCGGAGGCAACCCCGAGATGGTGAGACAGGGGAAGGATGGCTTCTTGGTCCCCCGTCAAGACCCCGAATCGGCCGCCCAGGCCCTAGAGCGACTCCTGACCTCACCTGATCTGGCCAGAAGTATGGGAAAGTCTGCTCGATCCCGAGTCGAGCAGCGATACGATCTGGAACGAACTGTTCTGCGGCATCTCGAAGTCTATAGCCGGATCGCCGGCCACCAGGCTCAAGGTACTCGGAAAGGTTGAGGAGTGAGCTCGAAACCGGATCGCAGTCTTCTCAAAGTTGTCCTGAATGGAGTCGCATTCGTTCTCGTGGCACCGGGGGTAGCCTCATTCGCGATTCGCTGTCGACTGCTGGGTCGTGATCGGGCCCTGCAAGGGAGCAGTCAAGCGTGGGCCCTGGTGCCGGGCTTGCTGGGACAATACCTGAGGCGTGCGTTTTACAGGCGGACTCTCAAGGGTTTCGGCTCAGGGTCCGTTGTGGAATTCGGCGCCGTCTTCTCCAAGGCTGACTGCGCTATCGGTGACCATGTCTATATCGGTCCGTATTGCCAGCTCGGGCTGGTGACGATCGGGGAAGGTGCCCTGATCGCAGCTGGCGCCCATATTCCCAGTGGTTCCCAGACTCACGGTTTGGAGCACCTCGACATTCCCATTCGTGATCAGGAGGGAGAGGTGCGTCGGGTGAGAATCGGATCCGAGGCATGGGTGGGCTCCAACGCTGTCGTTATGGCCGATATCGGTGACAATTCGGTGGTTGCGGCTGGAGCTGTGGTTGTTGAGGCCGTGCCCGCAAATGCGATCGTAGGCGGTGTCCCGGCACGAGTTCTCAAGACGCGCCGCTGATTACTCGGCTAGGTCGGGCCAATTGGCTTGCAGCATGGCCCGGGAATCGAATTTCAAGGTCAACCTCTCCGGCGGATCGCGTAGAGCGATGAATCCGGCCGCGTCTTCAGGAATCGGATAGGTCTTCGATCGCGGTCGTGGGAATCGTCTTCCAGGCGGGGTGAAAGCGATATCGCAGGACCACAAGGCCGTCCACAGGATGCAGGTTCTCGAGCTCCAGGCGGTTGACTGCAGCACGAACCTTGCCGGAGCCGATCAGGAATCGGTCGTCTTCTCCCGCGACCTGGAAAGCGTGGTACCTGCCGACCTTCGTTCCGTCGATACCCAGGCTGCGGTGGACCAGTTGGCGAGCCTCTTCAGTGCGGGTGAAGACCCAGGCGATACCCCAGCGCCGCAGGGCTGGTGCGAGCTCCTCCGGAGTCCACTCCGCAAGCAGTTTGCCGAGCAGTCGATCGCCCAGGAACTGGGCGGGCAGAGCGACCTTCGGATAGGTGCAGCCAATCACCTCGCGCTCATAGGCCAGGGCCATGGCGCGAGCTTCGAAACCCCCTTCGTCGAGCCCATCCATGGATTGGATGGCGAGTCGATCTTCAGGACTCGTTCTGGTTGCGACGAACTCGCGCAGTGCATCGGGAGACGGGAGGAAGCGGCATGGGTTGTGGACCTCGAAAGGTGAAAAGCGCGAGACCGACAGCCAGAATCAGGAATGCCGCCCGAACCCAGCGAGTATCGATCTTGACGCGCTGCAGGGTCGTCGCGATGCCTGTTCCCAAGGGTATCGCCAGGAGCACGAGTGCAGGAACGATGAATCGAACGGGTTGATAGCGCTCGAAGAAGGGCATGAACGAGCCGAACACCGATAGACAGAAGCTCCATAGCGTCGCCAGGCCGAAGCTCCAGGCTGGGAGTGCGCCATAGCGTTTCCACAGTGCCCGGAATCCCCAGAAGGCGAGCACCAGGATCCCGAATCGGGTGACCATCCAGACGCCATCGATCTGAGCGGTGAACTCGGAAAGGGCAGCCAGCGTCAGATGCTTGACCTCTGGATAATCTGCCGTCGGGTTGAGCGGTTCGGCGGGCATCTTGCTGCCCAGGTATGCAGGAATCAACCAGAAGGCGTTGAATCCGACTGCGAAGAGTGGCGCGAGGACAGCTGCCGTTCTCCAGGCCCAGGGCAGCGGCATGACGGTCACGACCAGCAAGGCCAGGGGGACCGCCAGCGGCCAGGGTCCCTGGATGTGAAGTAGCAGTAAAGCTGCCAAGCTGCCGGTGAAGAAGGAGTAGGTTCTGACTCCGGGCGCTCGACAGAACCGGGTGAACAGGCCGAGGACCAGGGGGGTAAACGCCGCAGCCGCGACAAAGGAAACGAGGCCCCACCCCAGGTAGAGCTGGATGGTCCAGCTGAGCCAGAGGAAGCCGAGCGCCGTAGCTGCGATCCAGAAAGTGACCTCAGGCTCGAATCCCAGAAGCCTGGAGGCTAAGAGACAGCCTGCAGGAAACAGCAGGACCGTGAAGAACAGGAAGAGGCGCACGACAGTTGCGGCGCTCACCCCAGGCAGGATGACGCCCAGAACCTGAATCGGCTTGGCCCCGATATCCCGGTAGGGTGAGACGACCATTCCTGCACCGACCGCAGGATCGTACCCCCAGGGCAGACCACCCTCCATGAGCCCCGATTCGTAAACCGCAGCCCGGTGGGTGTGAACCGGATAGTCGATGTGAAACAGTGGCTCCTGCCCGATCAACTCTGTCGGTGGCAGAAACCAGCAGGTCGCAAGCAAGTGGAGCCCGAGCAGCGCGACCAACCAGATCCATTCGGAATCGCGGGTGGCCCTTTTCACGCCGACGAGTTTCGCACAAACGGTCGACTCTTCAACCAGCCAACCATCTGCAGGAAGCCATAGCTTGAGAGAATGACGATCAAGGGCTCTGCTGGAAAGCGGTACCGCTCTGAGACATGGGTGAAGTAGTAGACCAGCGGGAAGAACAGGAAGAACCCGAGAAACGGGAGGATTGGCTTCCGATGCCGAGCGGCAGCGATCAGGCCGATCACCAGAAAGGGCAGCGGCACGAGATGACACGCCACTCTCATCCAGGTCAGGGATATCGTCAGGTCCAGGTTCCCGGCCCACTCATTGCGGGTCCCGAGGTCGCTCAGCCAGAAGACGTAGATGCGGTGGAGCGTCAGGCGCAGGAACTTCGACGGGTTCTGACGAATGAAGTCGATGGCTTCACCCATGGCTTCCTCGACGTAGGCTGCTTCACCCATCTCGATGAACCGGTCGAGCTCACCCGAGACCACTGAAGGATGGCCCCGCAGCCAGGGAGCCCGGAGATCGCCTGCCAAATGGTGTTGCCAGGCAAGATCGCTGTTGCCCAGCTGTAGCTCGAGGCCGAGGTTGGACCTCAGGTAGGGGCGCCCGAACCAGTATTGATTTCGAGCCATCCACGGCGCACAGGTCAGCAGGGCCATCAGCGTCACCAGAGAGGCAACTCCCACCCTGCGGGCAAGACTGCCCTCGATCCGTCTCCCGATCCAAAGCCACGCGACCGGAAGCAATGCCAGGACCACCGGGTTGACCCAGGCGACGAGTCCCATCGCCAGTCCATACAGGAACGCCCATTGGAGATCTCGCGAAGCATCGAATCGATACAGCCCCAGGACCAAAAGAACCGCCAGCAGGGCTAACAAGCTGGTATCCCAGATGGTATTGACCGAATGCCAGATCGAAGGCGGGTAGAGCGCGAAGGTGACGGCTGCCAGGACGCCCGTCATGCGGTCGAAGACCTGGTTGGCCAGGGCAAACACTGCCAGGCAAGTCAGTGCAGAAACCGCAGAGTTGAACAGGAGGATGGCAACTGCCGAGAAAGTGGAGTAGATGCCCAGGAAGGAAAAGATGACAGCCAGGATGGCGGGGTAGGCCGGCGCCAGCCAGGCTGTGGGACCGCTAGGTTGTTTGAAAGGAGAGCTGAAGCCGGTGCCCTCTGCCAGAGATGCAGCGATGCGTCCTGTTTCGTAGCCGAAATCCCAGTTGTCGGGGATGACGAACGCGTCCAGAGCGAAGATGACCAGGGCTCTCAACGCAAAGGCGAGGACAACCACGCTCAGGATGGCTGCCCACGGGGTCGGTTCGACGCTGTCTGAACTATTCGTCCTTCTCAATTGCCTGTCCTGTGATGTGCTTTCCCAGCATCTCGAGCAAGTCGAGGCTGATCTTGCTTCTCGGTAGATTCTGATGATCCTTCTGAACAAACAGCCTCAATGCCGCCGCATGGACTCGACCCGCGCGGATCATGTCGAACGCTCCGACTTCCTGCCAGATATTCCGATTGGCTTCCAGTGTGGCGAGGAGAAGATCTGTCTCCGGGGGGCGACGGGAGCGAGGAACGGAATGATCGACGGCAATCACTCCCACCGGTACTTGAGCCAGCCACGCGCCGAGCTCCTCCGGGGCATTGAAGAGCAGCTCGTAGTTGGAGCCGTCCCATGAGCTTCGCGACAGGGATTTGCTGCCGCGCAGAACGATGTGACCGGGGCGACGCTCGCGCAGCGCAACCTCGCTGATCAGCGCGCCCTCGCCGAGCGAGTCGGAGACCACGAGCACGACCGATTCGTCCAACTCCGCCGTGGTGGTCAGGTAGTCAGCCACGTCGCCGAATCCGCGCCATGACCGGCGAGGGATCTCGAACACCAGCCAGGCCGTCAGGAGAACGGTCAACAGAGTCAGAGCCCCCAGTCTGGCGCCGTGGCTGGAGAACGGGCGGGAAGCGCGCCTGGCGACGAGATCGAGACCCACCAGGGCAAGCAGGGTGACCGCCGGCAAGGCGATGAACAAATGCCGCGCCGCGAATGACGCTGGAACGATCCAGTGAAAGACCATCACGGCGATGACCAAACTCGCCAGTGTGGGCCATGGTTGAGTGGTGCCTCGAGGGTCTTCGCGAGCCTTGCCAATGACGACAATCATGGCGATGAGGGCCGGGAGCAGGAGCCCGAGGCCGACAGCATCGACCAGTGTTGCCGAGAATCTGGGGACTGCCGCGACGGTGTACCAGATCTTCGGGCCCTTGGCGAGCGGGCCGTTGCTCAGCATCTTCAGCGTCATCGCATACCAGGGGCCGCAGAGCAAGGCGACTGCAAGGGCCGGGAACCAGCAGGAAGCTCTTTTGAGGAGGGTCCAACGACGGGTGATCAGGAGGCTGATCGGAGGCAGGATCGCCAGCGCCAGGGCATTCGCCTTCGTCAGAATGGAAAGTACCGCGAGGGCAGAAAAGATGCTTGCCCATTTCCAACCGGGCGAATCGAGATAACGGGCCCAGGCCAGCGCGGCCAGTAGGGCCAGCGTAGCCAGCAGGATCTCAGCCATACAGACCGAGTAGAGGCTCTGTGTCAGTGGCAGGGCCACCAGGACAAGACTGAAGGCCAGACTGATTCTCCAGTCGAAGCTTTTTGCGCCTACCCACCAGACAATCCAGCCGAGACTCGCGGTAAGGACCGCGAGCAGCATCATGATCGCCCCACGCGACGGCGCAAAGACCATGTACCAGACTGCCTGCAATCCATAGAACACTGGAGGCCAGTGGCCGAGCGCGACCTTCGGATAGTGCAGGTAGTAGTTTTCCGCAAACTCGAGTGGCGAGTCCCAGTCCATGCTCACCAGAAAATCGTGAAGCATCATCCCGGTGACGAAATGGGCTGCCTCGTCGTAGTCTCGACCGAATTCGCTCTCGTAGGCTCGGTTGAAGAGTTGGAGCGCGCACACAACCAGGAAGAGGATCCCCAGGACCGCAAAGCTCTTCTTGAAGGAGAGCGCCCGGGTCGTGAGAGGGTCCGAAGTCATTTTGCAGGCCTGCCGGCTGTTGAAAAGGCCTCGTGGTGGTCGAGGAGGTTCTGGCTATAATGCCGCACTCCGGGTTGAGGCGACCGCACCGAAACTGCATGGCAGGGTAGCACGATGACTGATCGATTTCTGGTAAAACTCCACTATCTCCGGGAGGCCGGTCGCCAGCCACGGGCGAGCGGTTTGGAGCCCGTCACGATGGGTTTGCCCCTTCCCAAAGGGCAGTTGTTCGATCCAGTGCATCTGGCTATCGACGAAGGGCAAGGGGATTGCAAACCCGCGCAAGCCAGGATTCTCGATCGTTGGGGGGATGGTTCGGTCCGCTGGATCCTTCTCGATTGGGTGTCTGCCCCCGGTGTCGATTCAGCCAGTCTCGTGCTTCTGGCGACCGACGAGGTCGCTGCTTCATCTGCGTATCGGCAACTCCGAGTTCGCGAGAATGCGGAATCCGGCGTCGTCGTGGAAACCGAAGCTTTGAGAATCGAGTTCGGGACTGAGCTGGATTCTCTGTTCAACGTCGACTCGGCGCCGTCGCCAACGGTCGTTGCCAGGGGGCTCGACGGGGAGAGGCTCGTGCCGGCTCGTCGGATGGTTGTGGTCGAGGAACAGGGCCCGATCCGCGCGACGGTGAGAGTGGAGTGGGACCTGCAAGATCGCGACGGTCTGCGGGTGGCCCGCGTCCTGTCGCGATCACACGTCTTCGCCGAAGGTGGGGCGGTGAAGCTCGAGATCGCCCTGCACAACCCCAGAGCTGCAGGACATCCGGGCGGCATCTGGACTCTGGGAGGGGCGGGCGCTTTGCTTCTCGAGGCCTTCGATGTCTCAATTCCTTTGGACGACAGCCTAGAGGCGACCGGATGTCGTGTCTCGACTGCAGTCGGGCAGGAGATGCGGGACGCGGCAGTCCCGCTCTCACTGGTTCAAGCGTCGAGTGGTGGGGTGAACTGGAATAGCCGAAACCACATGGGCTCGGATGGCGAGGTGAGACTCCCATATCGCGGATTCAGACTTTCCAGTGGCGCAGAGGAGAGCTCGGGTCTGCGGGCGACGCCTGCCGTGAGCGTCCACACCCCTGATGGCTGGCTGGGGCTTGCCATGCAGCATTTCTGGCAGAACTCCCCGAAGTCAATAGAAATCAAGCGGGATCGTCTCGATCTGGGGCTATTGCCAGGTGGACAGGGATATCCCCACGAGATCCAGGGTGGCGAGCGCAAGACCCACACGTTGGTTCTGGCCTACGGCGGCGGTGATTTCGACCCTCTCGAGACCCTCGACTGGGGCCGATCGCCCCTGGTGGCTCGAGCTGAACCGCACTGGTACAAGGAAGCTCGAGCTGTTCCCTTTCTCACTCCAGCGTCCGAGGACTCCAATGAGGGGTACAAGAGACTGGTGCAGAAATCACTCGACCCTGCCGTCGGCTTTGTGGCCAAGCGCGAGGCAGTCGACGAGTACGGATGGAGGCATTTCGGAGACCTCTACGGTGATCACGAGTCAGCCTTCCACGAGGGGCCGGAAGTCTTCCTGTCGCACTACAACAACCAATACGACGCCGTTGCGGGGTTCGCCACTCAGTTCTTTCGCCAGGGGGGCCTCGAGTGGTACTTCTTGATGGATGAACTGGCCAGGCATGTTGTCGACATCGACCTCTACCACACGACGGATGACAAATCGACCTACAACGGGGGGCAGTTTTGGCACACGATCCACTACATCGACGCTGGCGCCAGCACCCACCGAGCGTACCCCCCTGGACCGGAAGTCAACGGCGGCGGACCTTCCACCGGAAATCTCTATACCCATGGACTTCTCCTTCACTACTACCTGACCGGCTCCCACTTGTCGCATGAGGCGGTTCTGTCATTGGGGCAGTATGTGATCGATGCGGACGATGGTCGGCAGACGATTTTTCGATTTCTGGACCGGGGATACACCGGTCACGTTTCTGAATCGGGCTTCGACGGGTATCACGGTCCAGGGCGTAGCCCAGCGAATGCGATTTCTGCGCTTCTCGATGCCTACAGATTGAACCGGGAGGCTCGGTTTCTCGAGAAGGCCGAGCAGTTGATTCGACGTTGCATCCACCCACGGGACGATCTCGAAGACCAGAATCTCTGGGATGCAGAGCACCGTTGGTTCTATACGATGTTCCTGCAAACGCTCGGCAAGTACCTACTGCTGAAGTTCGAGTATGGCCAGTTGGATGCGATGTTTCATTACGGCCGCGCGTCGCTGCTGCGTTATGCCGGGTGGGCGGCTGAGAACGAGCGACCTTATCTCGAGCGTCCGGATATCCTCCAGTTTCCGACCGAGACATGGGCAGCCCAGGATATGCGCAAGTGTGAGCTGCTGAATGTAGCGTCACTTTTTGCGGAGTCGCCGGCCAATGAGCAGCTGCGAGCGCGGGCGCGATTCTTCTTCGATCAATCGGTGGACCAGCTCGAGAAGGCGAAGACGAGCTCCTACTGCCGGCCCCTTGTACTGCTTTTGTCCAACGGCGCTTCGCAGGCCTACTTCGATCGGCCGGTGGAAGCCTTCGAGGTCGATAGACCACCCGCTGAGGTCGACTTCGGGCAGCCTGAGCGTTTTCAAACGCAGAAGCACCGAGCCCTCAAGCGCGCGAAGGTCTTGATCGCGGTATCAGCCGTGACGGCAATGACCGCGGGCGTCTTCTGGCTGCTCTCGCTCTAGGCCAGGCTGGCATCTCATCCAGCGAATGCCCGAGCTTGTAGAGGCCTGTCAGTCTTCGACTGTGGTGAGTCCATGGACGGATTCGTTGGGATCGCCCGAGAGCTGCAGGGAAGGTCCGACATCTCTGCTTCTCAGGTTCAATTCCACCAGCCCACAAGGTCCAGTGCCGACGACCACACGCTCACCGTCGAGTTTGGTCAGCCCTCTATGCCAGTTGCCAGGTACCTCGATAGAAAAAGTCGGACGGGTTCGTCCCGGCCGGATGATCTGGAGGAATCCGGTCTCGTGAGCCAGTGCGAGCTTGTCGGCATCGAGCATTACGCCGTTGTGGCTCGGCCGAAGGGTCGGAATCTGTGCGAGGATCTCGACCCTTTCTGGCTGGGTGAGATCGAGTTTGAGGATGACGGAGGAGACGCCCTGCAATCGACTGAGCAGCTGCCGTTCGAATCTTCCCATGGCACTGGGACTTCGATGTCCCATCAACTTGAGAACGAGATTGCGCCTGGCCGTCAGTGGAATGACCCGTCCTAGATTCAGGCAGACGACTCCTCGATCGACCAGCTGAATGGAATTGAGGTGGGTCTGGTCGATACCGTCGGGAGCGGCTCGGCGGTAGTCCAGGGTCAGATCGAGTGGCAGCTGCTGGATCTTCAAACGCCTCACCAGGTCGGTCGAATCGGAAATATGCCACTTTCTGCGCAGCTCTCCGTCGAACCCGAGCTGGAGAACCAGGTCGCAGCGTGAGCAGGTGACCCAGATGCCCTCCTCATCGACATCGATCTCATGAATGTCGACCGAGAGCGGATGGGATACCTGGCCGACCCGTTGCCAATCCTGGTTGTAGATGTAGACAGTGTCGTAGTTTGCGACGAAGTATCGCCGATCGAAGAACTTGACCCCTCTGCCACCACGCAGCCCCCCTCGCGGATTGAGATTCGAGGTGGGGTGGAGTGGGTCGGGAGTAGGAAACTGACGGAGAATCTTGCCCGAGGGCCACTCCAGCTCGATGACCCGGCCAGTGATGTCCTCTCCCACCTTCGAATGCCGGATAACCGTTGTCAGTAGTAGCTTCAAACCCAGTGGTCTCCAGATTCGGCGATCTTGCGCGGGGGAAAAGTTGAGCAGGTCGACTCGTCACCCGCAACCCTAGCAGAACCACGTTGAGTGGCTCACCGAGAAGAGTCAGTTTTCTATCCGTCTATGGGGCCTAAGGCCCGGAAGCGCGGGTCTCAGCGCCTGACACTGCTCCAGGCCTTGAAGTTGCCGGATTCCAGCCCGTCGGCGAAAAACGCGGGACCCGCTCCCTCATCGGTGCTGACGCGTCGCTTTTGGCTCAAAGGACCTTCAACGCCATCCTCGCTGACTGCGCTGACCTGGTAGAGGTAGCGCGTATCTGGCGTGAGATCGATATCTCTGAAGGTGGTCTTGCGGGTGACGCCGATCAATTCTCCCCAGCGATAGACGTAGTAGCGATACCCGTTGCTCTTGGGGTCCTTGGAGGCATCCCAGGTCAGATCGATGGATGTCGAGTCGACTGCAGAGAAGCCCAAGCCTCTTACGATGGAGGGGGCCGTACCCACCTGAGTGGCCGTCGTCGCCGATTCCTTGTAGCTCTTTGGCCCTTCCACTTCGCTTCTGTCGACTGCGCTGACCTGATAGCCGTAGGTTGTTCCGGGTGTGAGTCCAGAATCGCGGAAGGATGCAGAGGACTGGGTGGCGATGAGCTGGCTATCGCGATAAATGCGATACCGATAGTCCGCTGCATTGGGATCGTCGGAAGGATTCCAGGTCAAGTAGAGCGTCTCGGTCGTAATGTCGACGATAGTCAGGCCACTGACCCTGGAAGGCGGGTCGCTGACGGTGGTCAGAGTCGTCGCCGACTTCTTGCCACTCTTTGGCCCTTCGACGTTGCTTTGATTCAAAGCACTGACCTGGTAGCTGTAGAGCGTTCCGGACTCGAGCCCGCTGTCCTTGAAGGATGTCGCGGACTTCGTCGCCACGAGCTTGCCGTTGCGATAGACACGATAGCGATAACTTCCACTGTCCGGGTCCTGGGAGGCATTCCAGCTGAGATCGATCGAGGAAGTGGTCACCGCGCCAATCGCCAGACCGACGACCTGCGAGGGAGTGTCGGGAGCCGGCAGCAGAGTCGTGGCCGTTCGCTTGACGCTCTTGGGTCCTTCGACACCGTCCTGGGTTATCGCGCTGACCTGATAACTGTAGGTGGTGCCGGCAGCCAACTCCGTGTCCGTGAAGATTCCGGAGGTTGTCGATCCAGCCAGCTGACCTCCCCGGTAGATTCGGTAGCGATAGTTGCTGCTGTCTTCGTCCGTAGAAAGATTCCAGCTCAGATCCACGGATGACGACGTGACACCGCCCACACCGAAGCCTGTGACCTGTGATGGCGGTGACGAGGCGCTGTTTTCAGCCGCTGGTGCCGTCTTGACTCCGTAGCGATTCTGCGCAGCGTTCCGGTAATACATGAACCAGGTGTTGACTTCGGTATCCAGGAAGACCGTGAACTGCGCCACGTCTGGCCACTGATACACCTCGACGGGTTTGCTCAGTGTCGTCGGATCGGAGGTCGAGACGATGCGCACCTCGGTCTTCGGGAACGCGCACGTCGTTGAGGAACAGGGCGTAAGTGCCGTCGGCGATCTTGATGGCGCCGCCACCGACACCCCAAGCCTGAATCGCCTTGCCGTCTCGAGCGCCTGCCGAGTTGCTCAGACTGCTGCGGCCGGGACCCCAGGCTACGCCGAGCGTGCGGCCCTGCGGCGTCCCATTGGGCAGGTAGTACTGGAACCATTTCCCGGCATCTTCGAAGGCGATGATCGGGAACAGCTCATCCCCGGAGCCCCAGATTGAATTGTCCTTGTGATTCAGCACGATCCCCTTGTCCGTGAAGCTCTTGCCGTTGCTGGAGACGGCAATTCGGGCGTCGGCGGTGACCGTTGTCGCGCTCTCTTCGGTGTTGGCGCCGTAATAGATGACGATCTGGCCATTGGGATCGAGGACTGCGGCACCCGAGGCAGCCCCTTCTTCGTCGCCGTTCTTGGGCTGCCAGGTGATGACCGGGTTGCCCGAATACTTGGTGAAGTTGATGCCGTCTGTGCTCGTCGCGACGCCTATGGCGCGGTCCACCACCGAATCGAGTGATGAGCTGTAGCAGCAAGCACCACCATAGTAGAGGTAGTAGACACCGGCCTTCTTGACGACCGACGCGGTCAACATCCCGTTGAGGTACTTGTCCCAGCTGCCGTTGGAACCGGGGTTCAGAATCCAGCCGTGGTCCGTCCAGTCGGTCTGAGCCGGGATCTCTATTGGGTCGCTGGCTGCCTCGAGCATCGTCGGGGCTGCGAGTAGCGCGCAGGTCGCGCCTAGAGCAAAAAGTGAATATTTGGGAAGGTGTCGAAAGAACGGCAGGGAAATCATCTTCATGAACGAGTCTCGCGGGGAAAGGGCGTCTAGTTTTGGTTGGCGTTCGTTGATCGGTCAACAGTCATAGAGCTATAGGCGAATATCTGTCAGCGTGGCCGAACGAGAGGTAGACGGTCATCAATTGGCTCGACGGCATGGCCGGGTCCTAGACAAGGCTTCCAGTGAGTGGTCAGTGTCTGATGTCTGCCAGATGCAAGTCAGTTAGATAGTCCACAGGGTGTGATTGACCTGCAAACACAGAGGTGGTTTTCCCGAGGTGGCAGCGAGCCGAGGGTGAAGACACATACACGACTGGCGAGAGAGCAAGTTCGATGCCTGATCCGGCGATGTCTGTAAGCTACCTTGTCTAAAGAGATCTGAGAGTTTGCGCGAAAAGAGTGAGGCCATGGTGGGGAAATCCTCCCGACCCTGGACCCGCCAGGGCCGGTAGATTCTTCCGACCGGGCCGGAGACGTGACAGACGCTCGAGAGCTATCGGATAGGGCTAGGCGAGCGCGTGGCCGAGGAGCCGCGAGACCTTCCGCGTCCGACCTTCGAGCTCGCTTTGGCGGGTGGCCCACCACGCTGTGCGGCGCAGCATCAAATCTTCCAGATTCTGCACACTCTCTCGGCGGACGATGTCGAGCAGGATCTGGCGAGATTTTTCGGCGTCGGCCTGCGACAGGGCGGAAAATTCCTCCCAGGTCGGGATCGTCCGAACCTCGGGCCGGGCGATACTCGGCTGGGTACGAGAGGGCAAGCCGAGATAGTGGTGAAGGCCCCTCACGGCCTGCTCCGCAACCTGACGTGCGGTGGTGAACTTCACTCCAGAAAGGGCGAAGAGGCCGCTCGGCGCATCGAGGTCCCCGAGATGGAGGAATACCGGGCGATTGGCCAGCTCGGTCGAACCGTTCGACCTGGCAGGGAGCTGCCCCGCCTGGACCAGCAGGACGGCATCCTGGGTCAGCTGGAGCTCAGGGAGGGCGCTGTTGAGCTGATCGAGGAACTGCTTCACCGAACGTTCACGGATCTGCGTGAGATCGTCTTTTGGGTCATTTGGCAGTGCGGCGTGAAAGGTGCCTGCCAGGATGCGTCCCTGCCAGGGGCAGAGAAAGAAGGCCCCCGCATCGTTGCCTTTGGCTGTAACCGCGATAGCAGCCTCGCCGAGACTCTCGCGGTCCAGCAGAAGATTGAGTGCGAGCGAGGGACGAAAGAGGTCGGAGGTGTGTTGGGAGCTCTTGCCCAGCAGCTGCCGACTCCAGGGTCCCACACACGAAACGACGGCCCGGGTGGAGAACCGGAGCTCCCTGTCCGTTGTCCGGTCTCGGCAGATGACGCCGCCAACGCGGGTTCCGTCGCTCGAGAGTCGGTCGGCTTCGACATAGTTCAGGCACGTTGCACCGCAGGCGGCAGCCCACCTGAGCATTTCCATGAGAATGCGCTCGGAGCTGGGCATCATGGCGTCGTACCAGAGGGCACCGGCCTTGGCACCGCCAAGGTCGAGAGTCGGGAACAGTTGGCGGAGCTCCTGTGGCGACAAGACGGTGCCTGCTGCCAGTCGACGATCGTCACGCACTCCTCGGTTGCGGTTGGCTGACAGCAGATGATTGGCGGCCAAGGCCAGGCGCAGGACCCCTGGCCTCTTCAGCCCCTGACCGTAGAGAGGCATCACA
The DNA here is from genome assembly GCA_963707075.1 of uncultured Acidobacteriota bacterium. Lineage (GTDB taxonomy): Bacteria > Acidobacteriota > Thermoanaerobaculia > Multivoradales > JAHEKO01 > CAXMQZ01. The sequence continues at coordinate 46,421 of CAVPOX010000033.1, read as the reverse complement.
CAGGGCAACGGATTCACCAGCTCCGGGTACGTGAGGATCCAATTTCGACGCGCAGCGACGGACTCCCGAAATCTGGCGAGATCCATCGTCTGGAGGTAGCGCAGTCCTCCGTGCAGGATACGCAGACTGTTCCAGCTGGTCTCGCTGCCAAAATCGTTCCTCTCAACGAGGAGTGTCCTGAGCCCCTGACGCGAGGCCTCGAGGCAAAGCGCGATGCCGTAGACCCCGCCGCCCAAGACCGTCAGGTCGTATCGGACTTCAGTGGCCGCCTCCGGATTGCGGTCGATCAAATCGACACCGTCCATCGCTGACTCCAGTCCTGAAAGACCATCAGGCTCCACAGGACATGGCTGTGGTTGGCTCTACGGGCGAGGTGCTCTGCCATGAGCCGATCGACCTCGTCGACCTCGAAGAGCCCTTGCTGCCGGAGGTGATCGCCGGAGAGCAGATCCTCCATCTGTGGTCGCAATTCCTGGCGAAGCCAATCCTTCATCGGCATGCTGAAGCCCTCCTTGGGCCGGTAGACCGAGCTCCGGGGAAGGTGCCGTGAGGCGACCTCTTTCAACAGGACCTTGGTCCTTCCACCTTCTACCTTGAGGCTCGGGGGCAGCGCGAAGCCGGTCTCGATCACGGCGTTGTCGAGCAATGGAACTCGAACCTCGAGGGATGTGGCCATCGACATGCGGTCGACCTTGACCAGACAGTTGTCCGGCAGATAGCTGCGGAAATCGACATACAACTCCTGGTCCAGAGACGGCAGATGCCCAACCTGGCCACGCAGCCGATCGATATGCTCGGTGACAGGGATCTGCATCTGCTCCGTGGCCGCTGGTGTCAATAGCCTGACCAGCTGCTCGGGTCCCAGAAACAGGCGCCAGCGTGCGTGCGCCAAGGTTTCGGGGTGCTGCAAGCCTTCCAGAAACCGCTTGGCCTTGTTGACAAGCCCCTTCTTGACGGGTCTGGGTGCGATCCGGGAAGCGACTCGAGGTAGCAGCCCCTCCTTGAACGATCGCGGCAGCCAGCCGAGCCGTCTGGCCAGATTCTGCGCGACGTAGGTCTCGTAGCCTCCGAACAACTCATCGCCACCATCGCCAGAGAGCACGACTTTGACTTCCTGCCGGGCGAGCTCGGAGACAAGAAAGGTCGGGAAGATCGAGAAGTCGCCGATGGGATCGTCCAGATAAACCATGAGTCGGTCGAACAGGGCTGCGGCATCCGGCGTGATCTGTTCCACGCGGTGGCTGACACCCAGGTGCTCCGCGACCTGTGCGGCCCAGCGAGTCTCGTCGTACGAGGCGTCACCGAAGCCGATGCTGAAGGCCCTGGCCTGCCCCATCCCGGCCACGACCAGGGAGCTGTCGACCCCGCCTGACAGAAAGGCTCCGAGTGGCACGTCGCTGATCAGCTGCCGTCGAGTCGCTTGGGAGACCGCGAGGTCGAGGCGGTCTGCCAGGACGTGTGGCGAAGTTGCCGACTGCCTGGAGCTGGAGGGCCCGGCCTCCAGAAGCTTGGCCAAGTCCCACCACGTCGAGTCAGTGATGGACGCTTCGCCGAGGTCGAGCATCAGGAGGTGTCCGGGCTCGAGCTTGAAGATGTTCTTGAAGAGCGTTCGCGGCGCGGGGACGTACTCCCACGCCAGGAGCTGTCCCAGCCCGTCGAAATCGAGCTGCGGATCGACCTCGCCCGCCGCCAGGATCGCCTTGATTTCTGAGCCGAAGACCAGCCGCCCCCGCTGCCAGGACCAGAACAGGGGCTTGATACCGACGCGGTCCCGGGCAAGCACGACCTTGTCGCTGTCCGCATCGTGCAGCGCGATGGCGAACATCCCGTTGAGTCGATCGGCGAAAGCCGGCCCCGATTCCTCCCAGAGATGAGGGATCACCTCGCCATCGGAGTGCGTTGAAAAGCGGTGGCCGCGACTCTCGAGGTCGGCGCGAATCTCCCTGAAGTTGTAGATCTCGCCGTTGAAGACGACCGAAACAGACCCCGATTCGTTGTGTAGCGGTTGCCCTCCGGTCGCCAGATCGATGATGGAGAGACGGCGCATGCCGAAACCGACCCCGCCTTGCAGGTGGTACCCCGCATCGTCAGGGCCCCGATGTTCCAGGACGCCATTCATCGCCTGGAGTCTGGATAGCTCCGGAGCCGGTCCCCGGGCCGCGGCGATACCGGTGATTCCGCACATTATCGAACTGCCGCCAGGAGGGCGTGCATCTTCTCGACGTATTGTGCACGCGAGTACTTCTCATCGTAAAGCTCATGCGCGGCCGTCGACTTCTCTCGGGTCAACTCGGTGTCGGTCACCGCCTGGACCAGAGCGCGAGCGAAGTCATCTGGATCGGGCTCGGCCAGGTAGCAGACGGCATCCGAGAGGACCTGAGTGTGCGCGAGGATGCGAGTGGCGACCAGGGGAATGCCACTGGCCAGTTGTTCATAGATCTTCAGCGGGGTGTTGGTGCCGCTCACCCTCGGGGATGTCAGGGCGGCCGAGCGCCTCGAGAGAGCCCGAGCGACACCGATCGGCAGGGCTCCGGTAAACAGTGACCGGTCCTGAAGCCCAAGTTGCTCGGCGAGCTGACGGTAGCGTGCCACCTGCTCGGGGTTGCCTCCCATGACAAGCAGATGTGCGGCAGGCACCTTGCGGCTCACAATGGAGAAAGCCATGAGCAGCAGATCGATGCCCTGGTAGGGCTCCAGCGTGCCCGCATAGCTGATCAGGACAGGGGCATCGGGGAGCTGTTGCGTCCATTTCGCGACCTCGGCTTCCAGATCGAGTCCGTTACTGAGGCGGATCTCGTCGAACAAGGTGTTTTCGATCAGCAAGTGCTTGCCCGTATTCCCCAGGATGGAGGCCGCGTATTCAGCCAGGGCGGGGCTGATCGTGATCACCGCATCGGCCTCTCGCAGGCTGCTGTTCTCCAGAGACTCGAAGAGGCTGATCAGCACCCTGGATTCCGTGAAACGGAAGTTGGTCAGTTGCTGGGGGAGACTCGAGTGCATGTCATAGATCAGTTTGAAGCCGAAGAGCGGTTTCAGCCAGCGGCTGAAGAAGACACTCTCCTCGTGCGCATGCACGACATCGTAGCGGTTGCGGATGAGCAGGCCCAACATCTTGAACACCAGCACCCCATCCAGGAATAGCTTGAGGAGAGAAGGCCCCACCGGTACAGGGCCAAGCCACTTGAAACCGGGAATGCGAATCACCCGAACACCGTCCAGTTGAACGTCTCGGCCCTGTCCGTAGGTGAGCAGATCGACCTGGTGTCCCATCTCGGCTGTGACCAGGGTCCGATAGTAGACACTCAGCGGAGTGCCCCGCGGCGTGAAAAAGGGTTGGGGTGCGATGACCAGGATACGCACGGGTTCAGGACCCTTCCTGTAGACGTCGATACGTCTCGGCCAGACCTCGTCTGAGGTCGTAGCTCGGGGCCAGTCCCAGGAGTCGCTTGGCCTTTTCGGTGTCGAAGGCGGTGTTTCCGGTGAAGAACCTCAACGAACGTCGCGACACCGGGGGTTCGCGGTGCATGGCCCGAAATACGGCCTCACTCGTTGCTGCGATAGCGCTCATCAGGCCGAAGGGTATCGATCTCGGAGGCGGTGCGTGCACCAGTCTGGCGATCTCATCGACCAGAAAGCGGATCGTGACGGGGCGATCGTCGCCGATCACGAACACCTCGCCTCTGAGCTCGGGATGCATGGCAGCCTGGATCATGGCTGTCACCATGTCATCGATGAAGATGCAGTGACGCTGGCCATCTCCTTTCCCGGCCACCAGGAAACGTTTTGCTGCAATGGTCTTGAAGAGCTTTCGAGTGCGCTGGCAATCCGGGCCGTACACCCAGACGGGCCTCAGGATCAGTGCGGGAAGGCCATGATCCTCCACGACCTGCAGGATCGCTTTCTCTCCCTCCAGCTTGGTCTGCTCGTATGCCAGCTCCGGGTGACATGGAGTCTCTTCGTTGGCGGGAGGGGCTTCGATCCGGCCGTAGACACCGACCGAGCTGCAGTGGACAAAGCAGCGGACGCCTGCCTGGCTCGATTGCTCGGCCAGCGACCGCGTGGCTTCGACGTTGACCCGGCGAAACTCCTCGGCTTCCTGCAGCACGCCCAGATGTGCCGCAGCGAGATGGAAGACCGTGTCGACTCCCGCCAGAGCATCCCGGCGGATGTCCGAATTCTCGATACTCCCCTGCAGAAAACGGCACCGTGGCCCTGAGCTCAGGGGCTGCAGTGCGGTGAGGTCGACGTCCAGCACCGTGACTTCGACTCCGGAGTCGACAAGCGAGCGGGTGAGATGGCTACCGATGAACCCGCCTGCACCCGTGATCAGTGCGCGCCCGATCGCGGTCGGATCCTGGTCGGTCATCGGGGCTCTTTCGCCAGGACGGAGACGGCGTACCCGGTAGTGAAGAAGAGGAGAACATCGAGCTTCGAAACCGCCCAGAGAAAGGGATAGATCAGAGCCAACAGACGGTACTGCTTCTGGACCTTGCTGAAGTCCTTGGTCGAGGTGGGGGAGATTCCCACTTCGCCCTCGGTGGAGTGAGTCTTCCTGCCGACAGTCTTCACGTAGGCCAGGTTCAGGCCAAGCTCGAGGATTTCGGTGAAGAACTTGGAGTAGCTGCCGTCTCCGATCGGTTGCAAACCGGCCTGGCGAAGCATCTCGCGGTGCTGGTCGATCTCGTAGCCGAGCACCTTGTGCCCGTAGGTCTCGATCGACATGCCGAGCAGCTCCTTGAGTCTGACGACAGGCTTCCTCGGATTGCCGTTGGGTGTCGTGACCAGGACTCGGCCACCCGGCCTGACGATGCGCGCCAGCTCTCCCGAGAAGGGAAGGCAGTCGTCGAGGTGCTCGTGCACATCGATGCTGACCACCGCGTCGAAGGTCTGATCGGCCACTGGCAGGAGGTCGGGGGCGCCGTGCAGCACCGGTTCTCCCAGGAGTGCCTCCATATCGGGTATCTGGTCGTCTTCGAGCTCGATCCACACCCAGCGACCGCCATGAGCTCGGAAGTGGTAGTTCAGGGCCCCGTTGTTGTCGCCGTTGGTGATCAGGACACAGTCCTGGGCGTCGAGCGGTCCGAGCTGGCGTAGCAGAAGTCGCAGCTTCTGCTGCTTCTTGAGCGACTTGGAGAAGAGGCGCAACTGCCATGGCTGCGACGCGGAGACGGATTCGGATCTATTCATAGGCCTTCCCGGGAGCAAGCTGAATGATATCTTGGACTTGCAACTGTTGATCTTCAGGGCCAGGAGGTTCCTGGACCGAGTTGGGTGATATCCATGGCAGAGAACGAGTCCATCGTCAACGACATCAGGGCCTATTGGGATTCCCATCCGCTCGGCCTTCAGTACCGGGTCGATCCGGATCTGGAGATGGGAAGCCCGGAGTTCTTCGAGCACATCCGACCCTGGATGAACCCCTACAAGTTCCCCTGGATCATGGATCGAATCGACCGGGAAGCCGAGATCCTGCGCGGCAAGCACCTGCTCGAGATCGGCTGCGGGATGGGGTACGACAGCCTGGAATTCCTCAAGCGAGGGGTCAGGGTCACGGCGACCGATCTCACGCCGACAGCCGTGAAGATGGCGCGTCGACACTTCGAGATTGCTGGCGTCGCGGCCGAAGATGTCAGGGTGGAGAATGGCCTGGAGCTCTCCTTTCCTGATGAAACCTTCGATGCCGTTTGGTCGAACGGTGTCCTGCATGCCACGGGCAATACCCAACGCGCCATCGACGAGGTCTACCGGGTGTTGAAACCAGGGGGACGGGCGATCATCTCCCACTTCTATAGAAAGCCCTCCTGGATGCTGCTCCTGCGGGACTACGGGGGCGCCAACATCGAATACGCCGAGGAAGATCCGCCGGTCAACGAGTTCTACACCGAGGCCGAGATCGAAGCGATGTTCACGAAGTTCGACATTGTCGATTGCGCCCGCGAGCACTATCGCGCCCTTCCCGTCCGTCGATCCGGGGTCAAGGCGGTGCTCTACAAGGGGGTCTTCCGTCCTCTCTACAACCTGGTGCCAAGGCCGATCGCTGAGCGCCTGGCCTACAAGTACTCAGTGACGGCGATCCGGCCCTGAGCGGTTTCGCCGGTGTCGAAATCGACTGTTTCGCGGACTCATTCGGCCTGGCGTCGTCTCGGCGAGGCGGCGGCGCTGCTCGCGGTCGGGTTGCTGGTGGCCTCAGTCGGAGCGGAGCTGCTGCTGCGGTTCCTGCGGCCGCAGATCTTTGAGATCCATCCACCCGGCATGTATGTGGAAGACCCCGTCCTCGGCTACACCCTGACTCCGACCTTTTCAGGCACCATTCAACGATCCGAGTTCACGGTGCCGGTGACAGTTGGTGCGGGTGGCCTGCGATCGTGGGAAGGAGGGGCCAAGGCCGCCGACACCTTCCGTATCCTCGTCCTGGGAGACTCGCAGGCGTTCGGTTTTGGCGTCGGAGACGACGAGACCTTCGCTGCGCAATTGGAAACGCTGCTCGCTGCCAGGCATCCCGGCCTATCGATTGAAGTCATCAATGGTGGAATTCCAGGCTACGGTACCGCTGATCAGGTGGCCTACCTGCGAGCCAGGGGTGCCGAGATCGACCCGGACCTGATCGTGCTTCAGTTTCTGTCCGTCAACGATCTCAAGGAGAATCGATACCCAGCCGTCACCTGGGCGAAGATCGAGAATGGAATGCTGACGGCGAAAAACGTAGACACTTCGCCGGAGGAGCTCCTCGATGTGATCTGGCGGTGGCACCGGTACCTGAAGCTCCACAGCCATCTGCTGCGGCTCTTGAGCGATTCAGCCGGCTACCTGGCCATTCGCCTCGGCTGGTCGGGATCCCAGGAGAGCCTCTGGGGTGAGGACTTCACCGAGGAGGACGCGGCACTGGGGCGCGAGTTGCTGGTGGAGGTTGCCGAGTTGGGTCGCGAGCTGGGCGCCGACACCCTGTTCCTGTATACGACGGGACAGGCCCATGTGCTCGATGGAACCGCCAACAGCCTGCGATCGTTGGAGGTCGTGGAGGCAGCAGCCGAGGCATCCGGCGCGACGTGCATCGATGTCGGCACGGCGATGAGTCGACGATCCGACAGGCTCGATCTCTACTATCGCAAGGACGGCCACTGGACACCCCAGGGGCATCGAGCGTTAGCCGAGATCGTGTTCGACCAGCTGGAAGCCTGGCTGGCCTTCGAGCCCGGCCTTGGTGCGGATGCCACGGCGAAAGACCCCGGTAGGGTGGTGAACTGAGATGTGCGGGATCTGTGGCTTTGTCGCCGGTGGTCAGCTCGTCTCGGCGGACCTCGAGCGGATGTGTCGGGCGCTCGCACACCGGGGGCCTGATGACGAAGGGTTCTTCTTCGACGGGCAAGTTGGCCTGGCGAATCGGCGTTTGAGCGTGATCGATACCGTCGCCGGACACCAACCGATTGGCAACGAGGACGGGTCCGTCCAGTTGGTGTTCAACGGAGAGATCTACAACTATCGAGATCTCAGGGCCGAGTTGCAGGCAGCGGGCCACCGCTTCTCGACGCAGAGCGATACCGAGGTGTTGGTCCACCTCTATGAGGAGCGGGGACGCGAGTGCATCGAGAAGCTACGAGGCATGTTCGCCTTTGCGCTTTGGGACAGCAGGCGCAGTGAGCTGTTCCTGGCCCGTGATCGGCTCGGGCAGAAACCGCTCTTCTATGTCGAGCTCGATCGGGGTCTCGCCTTCGCTTCGGAGATCAAGGCACTTCTCGAGCTCGATCAGATCATGGCCGAGATGGATCCTGTGGCATTGCAGCACTACCTGTCGCTGCGATTCGTGCCGCCGCCACATACGATGTTCAAGGGCATCCGTAAGTTGCCCCCCGGTCATGCGATGACCTACCGCGAGGGTTGCTGTGAGGTCTTCAGGTACTGGCAGCTCGACTTCAGAGAGAAGATCCAGGCCGATGAGCAGGAGGCTCTCGCGACGCTCGATGCAGAAATGCGTGATGCGGTGGAGTCTCACCTGGTGAGCGATGTCCCGGTCGGGGCCTTTCTGAGCGGCGGGATGGATTCGAGCGCGATCGTGGCGATGATGAGCCAGATGGAAGTGGCGGGCCTTGAGACCTTTGCCATTGGTGTCGAGGAGCAGAGCTTCAACGAGCTGCCTTACGCCCGAACGGTCGCAGAGTACTGCGGGACCTCGCACCGTGAAGCGCGAGTCGAGGCCAATCTCATTGCCGATCTACCGAGGATGATTCATCACCTCGACGAGCCCTCTGACCCCATTGCTGCTTGCATGTATCAGGCCTCCAGGTTGGCCTCGCAGCACGTCAAGGTCGTCCTGGGCGGTGACGGAGGCGACGAGCTCTTTGCCGGCTTCGATCGCTATCTCGGGGTCCGCGCTCTCGAGTCTGCGCGCTGGGTACCTCTGGCCTTGCGACAGGTCGCTGAGTCCCTCGTTCAACGGGTGCCCGAGTCGTTCGCCTACAAGAGCCTCACGCAGAAGCTGCGCTGGGTCTCCGCAATGGCGGCGCAGCCCGACGCCGCGCGACGATACGCGCAGGCCACCATCCACACCCGTTTCTCTCACGAGCAGAAGTCGCGCGTTCTGGGAGACACGCTGTGGCGTCTGGTCAGCGACCTCGATGCGGCGACGATTCTTATCGATGCGTACAATGAGGCGCCGGCGCTCGACCCGATCGACAGGATGCTGTACACGGACTACACGACCCGCTTGCCCGAGCATTCGTTGCAGATGAGTGATCGTATGAGCATGGCCCACAGCCTCGAGCTGCGCTCCCCATTTCTGGATCATCAACTCGTGGAGCTCGGGGCGCGACTCCCCAGTCGACTGAAGATCCGTCGTGGCACCCTGAAATACGCTCTCAAGAAGACGATGGCGTCGAGATTGCCCAACGAGATCCTGCAACGCCCCAAACAGGGCTTCATGTTTCCGATAGCTTTCTGGTTTCAAGGGGCTTTGTCGGGCTTCCTGGAAGAAGTCTTCAAGGAGTCGTGGATCGTGAAACACGGGGTCGTGCAGCATGAACCGGTGGCGCGACTGATCGACGAGCACCGTCGGGGTATGTCGGATCACCATGTCAGGTTGTGGATGCTGCTGAACCTGGAGGTCTGGAGCCGCCTTTTTCTGGAAGGCGAATCAGAAGATCGAGTCAGCGAGGACCTCCGGCGGCGCCTGAGAGCCCCCGGGACCTGAGATCGTGCCCTCTCCTCTGGCCCATTCCATAGCTGGTGCCCTGCTGATGTCGGGATACCTGGGCAACAACAGGGATCCCAGGATCCTGTTCGGACTGTCCTGGCCGGCGCTTTTTGCAGTCACTACGGTCTTGTCTTTGTTGCCCGATCTTCCGACTGTGGCCGGGCTCTTCACCGGCGACCTTGCCGCCTACCACAACAAACAGGAGCACAGCCTGCTGGCTGGGCTGATGGTCTCAGCAGCCGTCGCATGGCTCTTCAGCCTGGCGACTTCGACCCGCTGGCGACACTGGTTCGCGCTCACTCTGGCCTGCTATTGGCTGCACCTCGGGATGGACTATCTGACCGTTGGACGGGGCGTGATGGCCTTATGGCCATGGTCGCATGAGAGATTCGGCTCACCGATCAGATTGTTCTATGGGCTACACTGGTCGGAAGGCTGGAGGAGTTGGCGGCATCTGACAACCGTGGTGACGGAGGCGGTGCTGCTTGGCGCAGTCTCGGCCCTCGTCCTCTGGCGGCGCAGCCTGAAGAGAGACTCGACTCGATCATGATCTCGCCGGTCAAGAGGGTGTTTCAGCGGTACCTGATACCCAGGTTCATCGCCTCGATCTACTTTTATTTGCGTTATCGCTGCCTGGTGAGCCGCCATGCTCGGGTACAGGTCTCCGGCAACGTCACCTTTGGTGCCGGCACAGTGGTCAAACCCTACGTCATCATCCAGACCCACCGGGGCCGGATCTCGATGGGCAAGGACTGTGCGGTCAGCAGCTTCGACCATATTTCCACGGGAGACGGTGACATCATTCTGGGAGATATGGTCCGTATCGCGCCCAATGTCACCATTGTCGGCGGCACCAAGGCCTTCAGGAAGAAGGATGTATCGATCCTCGAACAGGGAGTCGATGCGCGCCAGGGTGTGACGATCGGCAGTGACGTTTTGATTGGTGCGGGCACCGTCATTCTGCCAGGATGCGCGATCGGTGACGGCGTGGTGATTGGAGCCGGAAGCGTCGTCACCGGCGAGGTTCAAGCCTACTCGATCGTCGCTGGCGCCCCGGCCAGGGTCGTGGGAAAGCGAGAATAGGAAACAATTGGGGCCGGGATATTGAAAATCGCTCTCATGTTGCGCGCTTTTGGCGAGAAGGGTGGGGTGGGCGTCTACACCAGGAATGTCACTCGTGAGCTTCTCGACCTGGACGATCGCAACGAGTACCTCCTGCTTTACAGCGATCCGCAACATCTCGGGACCCACGCGGATCGTCCAAGGGTTTCCGAACAGGTCCTGACTGCGCCCCACAAGTTGCTCTGGGATCAGGTCGCGGTGCCGAGGGCTTGTCGCGAGGCGGGGGTCGATGTGCTGTTTCATCCCAAGTTCTCCGTCCCGTTGTTCGCACCCTGCAAGACCTCGATGGTTCTCCACGGTGCAGGCTGGTTCATTCCCGAGGTGAAACACTTCTGGAGCTTGCCGCAGAGGATCTACGCCCGACTCACGATGCCTCTCTACTGCCGTAGCGCCGATGCGGTCCTGGCGGTCTCCGACATCACGACTCGGGTCTTTTCGAAGAAGTTCAATCTGCCGGATGGCAGAGTCCGCACGGTTTATCTGGCTCCAGCTCGCCAGTTTCACAAGGTCGAAGATCCAGCCTCCCTGGCGGCGGTCAGAGAGAAGTACGCGTTGCCGGATCGCTATCTGCTGACGCTTTCGGGCTTCGACCGTGGGCCGCGCAAGAACATCGAGACGATTCTGAGAGCCTTTCAACAGGTTCGCGAAAAGGTGCCTCACAAGCTCGTCGTCGCCGGGCGCGATTGTCACAGGTTCCGAGAGACTGTCGACATGGGGGACGCCAGTTTCTGGGATGACGTGATCTTCCCGGGCTGGGTCGAGCAGACCGACTTGCCCATGTTCTATTCGGGTGCGGATCTGTTCTTGTATCCCTCCAAAATGGAGGCTTTCCCCATACCGCTCACCGAAGCCATGGCGTGCGGAGTCCCGATTGTCACCTCGAAGGTCTTCGGACTCGCGGAGGTTGCGGGAGAGGCGGGAATTCTGGTCGATCCGGACTCCGTGGACGAGATTGCCAGCAGCATCCTGCGAGTCCTGACCGACGACGATCTGCACGCCGAGCTGGCCCGGCAGAGCGAGAAGCGGGGCCGAGAGTTCTCCTGGGAGCGCTGCGCTGGGGAGACACTCGGTGTGCTCAATGGACTCGCCTAGAAAGTGAGTGTTTCAGGGGTTGGACTCCAGATGCGGAGCGATCGTTCTTGAAACTCATGGTTCGCAGACGCGCGCGAAAAGTGGCACGACTGGCCCGCGCCCAGGTGCGTGGGGGGGCGCTGGTCCTGGTCTATCACCGCGTCTCGGCCCCCCGGGACAATCCTGGCCACGATCCCTTCCGGCTCTGCGTCGGGCCCGACAACTTCGCGGAGCAGATCGCATGCCTGGCAGATCTGGGCACTCCCATAGCGCTCTCGGAGCTTTTCGATCGATTGCAGCGAGGCAGATCTGTGAAAGGACTGATCTGTGTGACCTTCGACGATGGCTACCTCGACAACCTCCAGGTCGCAGCACCGATTCTGCGACGCTACGACGTACCGGCCACCTTCTTCATCGTAGCCGGCAAAGTGGGAGAGTCTTTCTGGTGGGACACGTTGACTGCTCTCGTCTACGGCATGTCTGAGATCCCGGCGCCAGGACAGTTTTCACTGGGAGACCCGAGCGAGACTGTGGAAGTCTCAGATCTCTCGCCTCGGGGGCGCGGAAGGCTGCTGGCTGGGCTCTACACTCGGCTGAAGGACTTGGCCGACGATGAGCGCTCGCGAGTGATCGACGGCCTGTTCGCGCAGGTTCAGGCTGAGGCCCCAAGGGTCTGCAGATCGATGAGCTGGGACGAGATCGGGGATCTGGTAAGCGATGAGCGGTTCGAGCTGGGTGGGCACACGGTGACGCATCCCCAACTCGCACGCCAGTCGGTGGAAGCTCAGCGCAGCGAGATGCTCGAGTGCCGAGTCCGTTTGGAAGACTTTCTGGGCAGGCCGATCAGGAGCATGGCCTACCCGTTCGGAGCGCGTCAAGATGTGTCCAGGTTGACCATGAAACTGGCCGGCGAAGCTGGCTATAAAGTGGCCTGCGGAACCGAACTGGACGTCGTGAGCCACGACTCGGATCCACTCAGGCTGCCCCGATTCTGGGTCTCCGACTGGGGCATGGATCAGTTCTCCACGCGTGTTCGAAGATGGTTCCGACCGCGAGGACGAAGCTGATGTCCCGACTTCGTAATCACACACGGTGGTTGGTCCTGAAGGCCCGCAATCGGTGTCGGGGAGCCGTGATGCGGACACTGCTACGAGACCAGGAAGGGACACCCTCCGAGGCACTGTTCGTGGCCGGAACCGCACGCAGCGGCACGACCTGGTTGGCCGAGGCTCTCGATCGAGCGAGTCCAGCTCGCTTGATGTTCGAGCCTTTTCACAGTGGCAAGATCGCTGAGCTCGATGGATTGCCTCTGTTCCCCTATCTCGAACCCGGAGCTCGGAACGAGCGACTCGAGGCCTACTCAGAGCGAGTCTTGTCTGGATCGATCCGCCATCCCTGGATCGATTCCCACTTGCGGTTCGCCACCGCCGAGAGGCGGTTGATCAAGGAGATAAGGGCCAATCTCTTTCTGCGCTGGCTGCACGAGATCTACCCGGAGGTGCCCATCGTCTTTCTGGTGCGGCATCCCTGTGCGGTGGTGCTGTCGCGGATGCGAGGCGGCTGGTCGGCCACTGAAGATCTGCGAGACATGCTGGCTCAGCCGGCTCTGTGTCGCGACTATCTCGACGAGCACATGGAGACGATCGAATCGGCTGCTTCCGCCGAAGCACGGCACGCTCTGGTCTGGTGCATCCACAACATCGTTCCGCTCAGGCAGTTCGGCGGCGAAGGGCTGAGACTGGTCCTCTATGAAGATCTGGTCAGGGACACCGAAGGGGAGGTTCGCTCGATCCTGGACGAAATCGCGCCGGGTCGGACCGCTGCGGTCCCCGGAGGTGTGCGCGGAGCCTCGGCCACAGCCGGTCCCCAGAGCTCCATCATCAGTGGCGACGACCCGGTCCGTCGCTGGCAGAGTGACCTCTCTCGGCAACAAATCGAGAGCATCTTGCAGGTGGTCGCAGCCTTTGGCCTCGATGCCCTCTACGCAGAATCCGCGTTGCCGAACAGGAGCGCCGTGGATCGAATTCTGGGGTCCGCCTCATGACGCATCGATTGTCCGCCCAGACCTCACGAGCCTTCTTCTGGAGAGGCCTCCAGATCTGGGGTGTCAAGGCCATCTTCCTGATCCGGACCCTCGTTCTGGCCAGGCTTCTGGTCCCTGAAGACTTCGGGTTGCTGGCGATCGCCCTGGTCACGGTGGAGTTCTCGACGCGCATCACCGACTTCGGCATGGTGCAAGCTCTGGTCCAAAAGAAGGATGCCGATCGCAGCCACTACGATGTCGCCTGGACGCTCAATCTGATTCGGGCGGCGGTGGTCACGGCTTCGATTATCTTTCTCGCGCCTTGGATAGCCCAGCTGTTCAGCGAGCCTCGGGCTGTCTCCCTGATTCGCGTCGTCGCCTTCAAGCCCATGTTGATGGCCCTCGCCAGCATCGGTCTGGCAGGCCAACAGCGGGATCTGCGACTTCGACCTCAGGCTCGGCTCCGACTTGTCGAGTCGGTCGTCAACACCGTGATCGCCATTGGACTGGCGACACGGCTCGGTGTCTGGGCCATGGTAGCGGGCGTGATCGGGGGAGCGGTTGTCTACATGGTCGGTTCCTACCTCGTCGCGCCTCACCGACCACGCTGGCGGTTCGAATCGGGGGTGGCGACGGGTCTGGTGGAGTTCGGCCGCTGGGTGCTGATTGTCAATATTCTCGGGATGACAGCGGGACTGTTCTTGCGGATCGCCATCTCGCGCCAGCTCGGTACCGCCGCTCTGGGTGTCTATTTCCTCGCTTCCAAGCTGGCGTTCCTGCTCTCCGACACGGTCAGCGATCTGCTCGGCTCGGTGACATTCCCACTCTATTCCCGACTGCAGGAGGACCTGGCTTCGATTCGCAACGCCCTCCAGGGGATTCTGCTCAGCAGCTACATGCTCCTGGCGCCTGCCTCGGTGCTGCTGATCGCCGTCGCCCCGGCATTGACCGAAACGCTGCTCGGCGAGCAGTGGGCAGGCACGGGTCCCCTGATTCGCGTGCTGACCCTGGTAGGCCTGATCGGACTTCTCGGTGAGGTCGTCGTGCCGGTCCTCTACGGGTTGGGACAGCCTCAGAAAGTGGTGATCCTGGAGGTCGTGCAGTCGACGCTGGTGGTGGGGCTGACCTGGTGGCTGGTCGGACAGATAGGCGTCCTGGGGGCCGGCGTCGCCTGGCTACCCGCCATCGTCCTGTCGCAGATTCTCGGAATCCGATTCTTGCGGGATCTGGTCGAGCGTCCCTTCGCAGGTGTCATCAAGCCCCTGATCGCCGTGCTGGTGAGCTGTTGCCTGGCCGGTGCTCTTTGTTGGTTGGTGGCGGCGGCCCTCCCTGGTCTCGGAGGCCTCGTTCTAGCCCTCGGGCTGGGCGTCGTGGTGGTGCTGTTGCTCTACCTGCTGGGCGACTCTCGTCTGGACTCGGCGCTCAGCCGAGCGGTCCTTTCGGTCTTCCCGCAGTTGGCGTCGTGGGGATACTTCAGCCGGAGGCAGCATGCTCGCGTCTGATGTACCCCGGGTTTCGATCGTTCTCGTCTTCTTCAATGACGAGAGATTTCTCGGTGACGCGATCGAGAGTGTTCGAGGCCAGAGCTTGACCGATTGGGAGCTGATTCTGGTCGATGACGGGTCCAGCGACGGGAGCTCTGGCCTTGCCAGATCGCATGCTCAGCTCCAACCTTCAAGGATCAGGTATCTGGAGCATCCGGGCCATGAGAACCGAGGCATCAGCGCCGCACGTAACCTGGGGCTGGAGGCGTGCCAGGCCGCTTATGTGGCTCTGCTGGATAGCGACGATCTGTGGATGCCGGAGAAGCTGGCAGATCAGGTGGCGATTCTGGACGCCCAACCACTGGTGGCGATGACCTACTGCCGGAGCCTTTATTGGTGGACCTGGGAAAGCACCTCGAATCGAAGGGACACTGTGCTACCAGCGGGTGTCCCCGAAGATTGTGTCGTCGAAGCTCCGAGGCTCCTGCCGCTCCTCGTTTCCAACAAGGCCGCGCCAGCCTTGCCTTGCAGCCTCATGTTTCGTACCGAGATCGCGCGCCAGGTGGGTGGTTTCGAGGAGAGCTTCCCCGGACTCTACGAGGACCAGGTCTTTACGGCGAAAATCGCAGCCGAGTATCCAGTGTGGGCTTCGAGTGAGTGCGAGGTGAAATACAGGCAGCACCCAGGGTCGATCTCGGCAGCGAGTCAGCGGGTCGGTCAGACCCGGATGGCAGTGGCGCGGGCGCGCTATCTGGAGTGGCTGGGCCGGTACCTGAGCTCGATCGGCATGCGAGATCCGGCGGTGTGGCGTGAGTGGAGCCGGCAGCAATGGATGTATCGGCATTTCCGGAGTGAGGATCCGGCGGTCCCAGGGGCCACCAGCCGCGATCTCTGGAGGTGGGTCAAGAAGTGGATTTTGAAGTCGGAAGCTGCTGTCTTGCCGGCGGCGCTGCGCCGCCACCTGTGGCGACAGCCGAACAGTCTGGAGAAGGTGTGATGCGAGGTCTGTTGCCCAAAGCCTGGCGAAAACAGCTCGTGAGGGCCACGCGACGGCCCCGTGTCGGATCTGTGGACTGGGGTGCGCTACGCCGTCTCGAGCCCTTCAGCCGGGCATGGGGTGGGGATCGAGGCCGGCCGATCGACCGCTACTACATCGAGGGGTTTCTCGAGGCCAATGCGGAGCTGATCCACGGTACGGTCCTGGAGATCGGGGACGATGGATACTCGCGGCGCTTTGGTGGTCGAAGGGTCCGGACCGTCGAGGTGCTCTCGTCCGACGCAGGCAGCGGAGTCACGTGGACCGCCGACCTCACCGCAGCACCGGAGATCCCGGACGATCGATTCGACTGCATCGTCTTCACTCAGACACTGCAGTTCATCCCGGATACGCCGGCAGCGATCGCGACGCTCTACAGGGTTCTGGCGCCTGCCGGGCATCTCCTGCTGACGGCCCCGGGGATCAGTCACTCGACAGCGGCGGATTCGGCACGTTGGCAAGACTACTGGCGCTTTACACCGGCTGCGCTGAATTGGCTCCTGCAGAGACGGTTTCCGGCTGATCAGCTGGAGGTGAACGGTCTTGGCAATGTGCTGTCGAGCGCTGCCTTTCTCTATGGACTGGCGACCGACGAATTGCGGTTCGACGAGCTGGACCACGCCGATGCAGACTACCCCTTGATCGTGACGGCGCGGGCGCGCAAACCCCTCGGAGGGCCAGGGTGAGCGGACCACGTTTTCCCTCCCGACCGTTGGTGTCGGTGATCACGATCTTTCTCGATGCCGCGCAATTCCTGCGCGAGTCGATAGAAAGCGTCCGGAGCCAGACCTACTCCAACTGGGAGTTGTTGCTGGTCGATGACGGCTCCACCGATGGTAGCTCGGAGATCGCTCAGCACTACGCGCATCAGGAGCCTGAGAGGATTCGGTACCTGGAACATCCCGGACACGAGAATCGTGGAATGAGCGCCGCGCGAAATCTCGGGCTCGCCGCAAGTCGGGGGGAGATGATCGCCTTTCTCGACGCTGATGATGTCTTCTTGAGCGAGAAGCTCGAGCGGCAGGTCGAGCTGCTGGAGAATCATCCCCAGGCCGGGATGGTCTATGGCACCACTGAGTACTGGTTCAGCTGGAGCGGTCTGGTCGAGGATCGGGAGCGCGATCGCATCTCACCGTGCGATCTGAAGCCGGGAACCGTCGTCCAGCCGCCGGCACTTGTTCGCTTGTTCCTGCAGAGCAAGGCTACCGTCCCGTGCATGGGCAGTATCCTCGTGCGCCGAGACGTGGTCGACGAGGTGGGCGGTTTCGAGGACGAGTTTCGCGGAATGTTCGAGGATCAGGTCTTCTACTCCAAGATGGGCCTGGAGACACCCATCCTGGTCTCCTGTGAGTGCTACGACAGGTATCGGCAGCATGCCGAATCCTGTTTCTCCCGCGCCAAGCAGTCGGGGCAGGTCCTCAGTGCACGGCGCCGCTATCTCCTGTGGTTGAGGGCCTATCTCGAGAGTCGAAACGAAGGGGATGGGCCGGTCAGCCGCGATGTGAGTCGTGACCTCTGGTTGTGTGACTACCCCTGGTTCGATCGCCAGCTCAGGCGCTACCAAAGGCTGGTCCGGCGGCTGACTCGTCCCCGATGAACCCTCGCCCCCCGAGCTCAGAATCGGCGCATCTGCATGCCGATCTGGTGCCGGATGAAGAGTCCGAGGCTCTCCAGATGCATGTACGCTCGACTCTCGTCAGCTGTCTGCTGCAGGTTGTGCAGCAAATCCTCGAGAACACGGTCAACGGAGGCCGAGTGGGGCAGCACAACGCCCGAGGAACCGGGGCGGTACACCTCGCGCGCAAAAGGCAGGGGGTCGCTTCCAGGAAGAATGGCAAAGCCGCGTTCCCGGCCAGTGACCAGCAGGGAAGGCTCTGGCAGGCCCTTCCATCGTCCTCCGACGTCGCCGAGGCAGAAGGCTTCTGGCCCTCGATTGTCGATCAGCTTGCGGATGGTGTCGCCTCGATCGAGGGTCCATTTGCCAAATCCCCAGGGAATGATCGGCAGGGCACCAGCCAGCTGAGTTTCTTCGAGGGCTCTGTCGATCGTCAGGCCGTCCTCGATGGCCTCACGACAGCCCAGCGCCAGGACTTCGAGTCCTTCTCGGGTGCGGATCTGCCGTCCAGCGACCATCAGGATGGGTATCGAAGCCGGGGCCTCGAACAACAGGACCCTGGGGTCCGGGGTCGAGTAGGGTCGCCAATCTCCCAGCCGTTCTTCGTTAGCGGCCGAGAGAGAGCTCAGGTCGTCGAAGACGGAGGTACCCTCCACCTCAGTGAGACACAGCGCGCCAGTGGCCGTGTCGGCAGCAGCTGGGTGCCCTATGGCCCGAGCGAGGTTGGCCGCGGCGGCCGTCATGAAGGCCTCCAGTTCGAAGCACTCATGGATGTGGACATGCGTGTCGACGACCAGAGGCGGTCCCACCACAGTCCGGTGGGTAGCCGGCAGGCGGGCTGGGGCTCGCTTCATGGCTGACTCGACTCCATCGAGATCTTGGGTGACCGCGCGCCCTCGATGCCATGAAGGTTCACCGCGGAGACCTCGTAGGCGAGTCTGGATCCGGGGCGAAGCTTCGTGTCGATGAATGTCTCATGGACTGTCGCCGCGATCGCAACTCCATTTCGATAGACACGATATTGGGCGATTCCGGTATCGCGGTCAGTGGCGCTTGCCCAGGTGAGCCGGAGGGCGGTCGGAGTTTCCTGGGTGGCGCGGAGGGCGCTCGGGCTGCTGGGCGGCGTTTGATCCCGTTCCGCAAACGGTGCCAGCTTGACTCCATAGTGGCGTTGTTCGAGGTCCCGGTAGTAGAGAAACCAGGTGCGAACCTGCCGATCGAGGAGCACAGTAATCTGTTTGACGTTCTCCCAACGGTAGATCTGGATCGGGGTGCTCAGCATGTCGGGCGCTTCGGCGGTAAAGGTCCGCACCTCGCTCTGCGGTATCCGTAGGTCATTCAAGAAGAGTGCGTAGAGATCGGACGCCACCAGAGTGGCCCCGCCGCCGACTCCCCACACCGGGATCAACTCGCCCCTGGCCTTGGCCGGCGCCGATTGGCTGAGTCGATCGCTACGGTTGCCCCAGGCAACACCGAGATGCCTCTGCTGCGGGACACCATTGGTGAGGTAGTACACGATCCAGGTGTTCCCATGTCGGAGAGCCGTGATGGGGAAGATTTCGTCCCCAGATCCCCAGATGGATTTGTCCTGATGATTCAGGACGACGCCCTGATCCTTGAATCTCGAGCCGTCGCTGGAAATACCGAGTCGGGCGTCGGCATTGACTGTCGTACGCGTCTCCTGGGTGTTGGCGCCGTAATAGAGATGGGTCTGGTTGGCAGAATCGAACGCCACGGCGCTCGAGGTTGCCCCTTCCTCTCTGCCATTGTTGGGCAGCCAGGAGATGACCGGGTTCTGGGGATGCTTGGTGAATCGAATGCCGTCCGGGCTCGTTGCCAAACCTATGGCCCGAAAGGTCACGGAATCCAGAGCTTCGTTGTAGCAGCAGGCTCCTCCGTAGTAGAGAAAGTAGGACGTTTCCTTCTTCGCGGCGGATGCCGTCAGCATTCCCTCCAGGTGGTGATCCCAGTCTCCCTCCACTCCGGCGTCCAGGATCCAGCCGAAATCTGTCCAGTCTTCCTGTGCTGGGACCAGCCGATCGACCAGGGCCTGCGAGCCTTCTGTCGGCCCTGTCACTGGAATCAGGGTCAGCAAGACGACGGCCAATCTCATGGGTGTGATTCTGGTTTGTCGGGTCTTTCGGTACTGAGCAGCCCACCGAGGAGACCCCTCATGGCGAGGAGGTTGCCCTTTCTGGACTCCCGAATCACCATACGCAGCGCTCCCAACGGGGCGCCCCACAGGGTGAAGATCACCCACTCCCCGAGCCGCGCATGGCGCCGCATCAATCGGAACCAGAGCCGGGTCTTGTTGCGGACATACGCGGCAGAGCGCATACCACCCTCGAAAGTGTGCCCCGGGGTCGACTCGTGGTAGAGAACGGCCTCGGGGGTGTAGACCCCCCGGTATCCGGCCTGCCTGGCGCGCAGGCCAAAATCGAGATCCTCCGGACCATACGGGTCGAACACCGCATCGAAACCCTCGAGCTTCTCGAACACCTGCCTCTTTACCATCATGCATCCGCCGCTGGGCAGGCAGTCGCGGGGCTGGTCGTACTGGCCGAGATCGGTCTCGCCGTATCCGACGTGACCGGTCTTGCCATGGGCAAAATCGACATAGCAGCCGCCGGCACCGTAGAGGCGCTTCCTGTCCTCTAGCATGAGAATCTTGCCGGTGGCCAGGCCGATCTCTGTGGACTGTCGCAATGCCCGGAGCAGCGCAGAGAGGATAGTCGGAGAGACCTCCATGTCGTTGTCCAGGAAGAAGAGGAAGTCTGGATTGAACTCCTGGATCGCCAGTCGCGCAGCCACATTGCGGCCCGTGGCCACACCCAGGTTTCTCGGACTGTAGTGCGTGAGGACCTCGCCGAACCGGTTGTGAACGGCCTCCAGGGTTCCGTCCTGGGAGGCGTTGTCGAGCAGGACGATCCGCCAACCGGGCTCGAGAACGTGCGCGAAGCTCTCGATGCACCG
This sequence comes from uncultured Acidobacteriota bacterium, assembly GCA_963707075.1. Lineage (GTDB taxonomy): Bacteria > Acidobacteriota > Thermoanaerobaculia > Multivoradales > JAHEKO01 > CAXMQZ01. The sequence continues at coordinate 25,910 of CAVPOX010000033.1, read as the reverse complement.
TAGCGTCTTGTCCTTCTGATCCAGGGTCAGCAGGATGACACCCACTTCGACGCCTGGGCCTGGCCGAGCCTCTCGCCTCATACGGGGTCGAGTATGAGGGTTCAGCCTGGCAACCTCAAGTGAGCTCTGTTCGCTTTCCTAGAAACTCCACCGATCGAGACCCCCAGTTTCGAAGCCGTCCTGAAAGACCATCGGTAGCCCCAACTCGTCCGCGCCGATGTCGGGCCGGGAATCCCGCGATTGGTGATCGAAGTCGAAGGCAGCCGCTGCGGGGTCTTGTACCGTCCCCGAATCGAGAGCGGGCGTTGCCAGTTGGGTCAGATGGAGGTCGCCGGCGGCGAGATCGACAAACCAGGTCGGGTTGGCGTACTCGAGGTTGGAGGTGCCCGCGCCCTGGGCGTTGTCCCGAGCTCTGAGATTGTGAGTTACCAGGTTGTTGAAGAGCTCGATGGCTGTGTTCTCGAAGCGCCATTCGATCGAAGAGAAGGGAGACGAAGTGGAGCCGACGGTATTGTGCAGGATCCGGGCGCCACGTGCCTGCTCCATCGAGATGCCTGCATCGAATCCGAAAGACGAATTGAACAGCGCGGCATCGTTGGCCGCGATGAAGTTGTTGCGCACGACGCCATCGATGTGGCCCAGGTAGCCAGCATCTGGATAAGGATTGTCCTCATAGGTTCTTGTCGCCCCGGACTCTCTCAACCCGAGGCCGATCCCCCGCGCGCAATTGAGGATCCAGTTCTCCTCGATCAGCGTGTCGCGCGAGGTGCTCCAGAAGTGGATGGCGTGTTCGGACAATCCCGAAGGGCACCAGAAACCGCGAACGAGATTGCGTCTTGACTACCCAGCCTCGAGCTTTGTGGGCATCGATGCCTCCGGTGTAGCAGCTATCTCGCACGCTGTCTCGACCACGAGAAGTCAGTTCGAGGCGACTGCACTCGATGGTGCCGTAATCGGCGTAGCCATCCCCGTTCGCGTTGACCTTGATGGCTTGCTGGCCGGGGTCGACAATGACGACTCCATGGATCAGCACGCCCCGAATCGGCTGACCTGGTCTGCCGCTGACATGGATGGGGTGATCGTAGGCCCGCGTTAGAGTCAGGTCGGCGATCGTGACATCGGAAGCACTGATGCTGACCAGCTCGTTGGTGGCGTAGTTGCCGTCCAGGGTCACTGCTTCAGCGTTGCCATTGAGGGACCTCAGCGTGACGCCCGGGGTCGAGAAAACGAGACGGGAGTTGGAGTCCCCGCGGTCCATGGAGTAGGTGCCATCGCGCAGCAGGATGGTGCTGCCGGCAGGGGCGTTGGCAACGATCTGTCGCAGTTCTGCCGCCTGGTTTGGTGCGACCGTTATCACAGCTCCAGTTGGGGCTGGCAGAGGAGAACATTCCATTTGCGCCAGCGCTGGAACAGCCAGTGCCAGACAGGCGAAGACAACCGATGCGGTGAGGGTGGGTCGACGGGCCTCGAGTCGCTTGATGGAGCTCATTGGCTCGACACTAAGCACAACCGGGGAAGGAATCTGTTAGGAAGTTCACAGATCGGGCTGGAGGATTCAGCAGGTCTTGGCTATATGTGTATCAACCTGTCGCAGCCGGCGACGGAATGGGACAGACTTCCTGTCGACATGGAGACCTTCCCGAGTTGGATACCCGCAGAACCCCCGGTAACCGACCGTCGCCAGCAGGCCCGCCATCACCCTTCTTATCTGCGGTGCTATTTCCCTGTGCCGGGGATGATCGTCGATTTGAGCTCTCGCGGGATGAGGATCCGGGTCGGCCTGCCGATGGAGGTTGGCAAGGAGCTGAGGTTCAGGGTGCGACACAGGTCCCGATTCATCCCCTTGACCGGCACCGTCCGCTGGTTTCGCGTTGAGGCGCCGATCCAGTCTGCGGCGAGTAGGGAACGGGCAACACTACTGGCAGGCATCGAATTCCTCGAGGATCTCGCCGAGGAGAGCCTGGACTTCATGACGGGTAACGGCTCGTCGTATGACCGCTAGCCGAACTCGAGATCGATGCGAGTGCCCGGCCTGCATTCCCTGGGCTCCCGATCCTTGCGAAAGATCTTGGCACCGCTGTCGCCACCGAGGGTGACCTCGGCTCCCTGTACCGCCAACATGGCACCTTCGCGGATCGCGACGACCGGGGTGTCGTTCTCCTCGTGAAACTCCCGGATGCGGGTGTCACGAGTCTCTCCCATATGTCGCGAGTCAGGGTCGGGGTCGAGATAGTGCGCGTTGATCTGGAACCCAACTATTTCCAGGGCCCTGAAGGAGGGAGGCTGCACGATGGGCATGTCATTAGTGGTCATGATCGTCGGACAGGCAACGTTGGAACCGGCGCTGGTGCCGAGATACGGCATGCCTTCTCCGACGCGCCGGCGAATGGCGTCGATCAGGTCGAGGCGATGGAGAGAGTCGAGCAGTCGGAAGGTGTTGCCGCCGCCGATGAACAGGCCTTCGGCCTCGGCGGTCGCCTCGACCGGATCGGCGCATCCATGGATGGAGTGGAGCTCGAGCCCCATCGAGCGGAATCGTTCTCTGGCCTGGTCAGCATAGGCCTCATGGTCCTTCAGAGCGAAGGGGACAAAGAGGACAGTCCGGGCCTGGGCTCCGGCGAAGAGATCCTGGATCGGGCCCTCGCAGTGGTCCAGGTAAGCGGTGCCGAAAGTGGAAGAGCTACTGACCAGCAGTAGATTGCGCATCGAGTCTCGATCCCCGGTCATTCGCCAAGATGCACGACGAGGCTTCTGGTCTTGGGCGAAGTCCGATGCTCCCACAGGAAGATGCCCTGCCAGGTGCCCAAAGCCAGGCGGCCGTCGATCACTGGAATGCCGAGCGACGTGCTGGTCAGGGCCGCCTTGATATGGGAAGGCATATCGTCGGGCCCTTCGGCGGTATGGGTGTAGAGGGATTCGTTCTCGGGCACCAGCCTGTCGAGCCAGCGTTCGAGATCCCTTCTGGCGGATGGGTCTGCGTTCTCCTGGATCGTCAGGCTGGCAGAGGTATGACGCACGAAAACGGTGCACAGCCCTTCGCTTACACCGCTCGAGGCAACCAGGTCGGCAATCTCAGCGGTGATTTCGTGAAGGCCCCTGCCCAAAATCTGGATCTGTATTTGGTGGATCATCGGCCAAGCATAACCCATGGGAATATCGATATTTTGCTATTCGGGTGTTGGCTGCCTCGAGGGCTTCTTGTAGGGTCGGCGCAAGTGCTGAGCTGCTCTGGACGAGGCAGGCGAGATGGATACTGAACCTTGATTTCTCGCAGCTTTGACGGGCCAACGACCGGGGTGAAGCCCCCGCGGGAGTTGCAGGCGTAGAGGGCGGCCAGCGCATTCTCGAATGACCTGCAGAATGGAGTCCGGTGGGGTGTGACGTGGATTCAGGGGGATCGGATGTCTGACCCGAGCAAGCTAAGGCTGCTCCTGGTAGACGAACGTCCGGATGATCGTGCATTGGCCAGCGCCGTGCTGAGTCGGTCACTGCCCGAAGCCAGGATTCTCGAGGTGCAGGATGCGGAACAGTTCGCCTCGGCCATGCGTCGGGGCCGATTCGACCTGGTCGTCACCGAGTGCCTGATGAGTTGGACTGACGGTCTGGCGGTGCTGCGAACAGTGCGTGATAGCTGCCCGGCGGCGCCCGTGATTGCCTTTACGGAGCTGCGCGACGAGGAGGTCGTGGTCGAGGCCATGAAGGCTGGATTTGCCGACTTCGTCTTCAAAGGCTCGAAAGGCTATCTGCAACTTCCGAGCGTTGTTCAAGCGGCTTGGGAGCAGGCCACCAATCGTATCCTGGCAGCCCGCAGCGAACCCTGGATCGGGACGCTGCTGGATCGGTCCAATATCGGAGTCTATCGTTCGACTCTCGACGGCAGACTGATCGAGTCGACGCCGGCCCTTTTTCGGCTTCTCGGTATCGATGAGATCGAAGACGTCCTCAAGCTGGACCTTCCGGAACCTCAGTTTCTCTCGGAGGAGCGGCAGGATCTGCTACAGCGACTCAGCAATCGGCAGACGCTGCGGTCTCGCGAGGTGCGGATCCAGAATTCGGATGGCTCGATCGCCTGGTTGAGTTTGACCGAGGTCCTCATGGTCGATGTCGACGGCGAAATCGTCATCGACGTGGTGGTCCAGGACATCACCCGCCTCAAGGAGCAGGAAGAGGCGGTCACCCTGAAGCTCCAGGAGCTCGAGCGGTCCAACGCGGACCTGAGCCAGTTCGCCTATATGGCTTCACACGAGCTGCAACAGCCTCTACGGATGGTGGAGAAGTTTGGCGACATTCTGGCGGAAGAGTACGGAGAGGTGCTCGATGAAGAGGGCTCCGAGCTACTCCGGAGCGTCACTGATGGTGCCCATCGAATGCAGAACCTGGTTGGTGACCTGCTGGAGCTGTCGCGGATCGACACCGAGGGCGGCGACTTCGAGGCTGTCGATTCGAATGAGGTCCTGCACGAGGCGATTCTGGGGATCGAGGACATTATCGACGAGAGCGACGCGGAGATTCGCAGTGATCTGCTGCCAACTGTGTTCGGAGACCATTCGCAGCTGGTGCAGCTGTGGCGTAACCTGATTTCCAATGCGATAAAGTTCAGAGGGGAGGAGCCACCCAGAATTCGTATCTCGGCTGAAGAGAAGGCGAGTGAATGGATCTTGACAATCGCCGACAACGGTATCGGCATCGAACCTGAGGAGCTCGAGACCGTTTTTGTGATCTTCCGTCGGCTGCACCCCAGTCTGCCTGGGACCGGAATCGGTCTGAGTATGTGCAAGCGCATTGTCGAAAGGCACGGTGGGCGCCTCTGGGCAGAGGCTCTGCCCGAAGGTGGCTCGCGCTTTTGCTTCACGATGCCCAAACCTCACTCCAGGAGAGACGATCAACCCTGATGAACGAGACCAAGATCCAGGTTCTGCTGGTCGAAGACAACGATGATGATGCCCGTCTGGTGCGCACCTATCTGCGCCGGGCTGAACATTTGCAGTTCTCGCTCGAGCGGGCGGACCGCTTGGGCAAGGGTTTGGATCGTCTGCAGAAGGGTGGCATCGACGTGGTGCTTCTCGACCTGACACTACCGGATAGTCAGGGAATCGACACCTTCGAAAGAGCCGTGGCCGCTGCTCCTGATGTGCCCATTATCGTCATGACCGGAATCGACGACTCGGCGCTGGCATTGAAGGCGGTCGGCGACGGAGCCCAGGACTACCTGGTCAAGCGGCAGGTGGATACGCATCTTCTGGTGCGTTCGATTCGCTACGCCATTGAACGCAAGCACTTCGAGGAGAAGGTACGGATCAGCGAAGAGCGATACTCCCTCGCTGTCGATGGGGCCAACGATGGCGTCTGGGACTGGGACCTGCAGACCGACGAAGTCTACTTCTCGGGGAGGTGGAAGGGGCTGCTCGGTTTTGGCGATGATGAGCTGCAGGGCGGTATCGAGGAGTGGCTCGAGAGGGTTCATCCGGACGATATCGAGCGTCTCCGCAACGACATCGAGGCTCATCTGGAGGGCCGCAGCGTGCACTTCGAGAGCGAACACCGCGTGCGGCATCGTGATGAGTCCTACCGTTGGGTTCTGGCCCGTGGAGTGGCGGTGCGGGAGGCGAGTGGCCCACCGCATCGAATGGCAGGTTCTTTGACCGATATCCACGCCCGCAAGATGACCGAGCAGCAGCTATTGCACGATGCAATGCACGATGCGCTCACTGGCTTGCCCAATTGGGCGCTGTTCATGGATCGCCTCGGCATCGCCATCGCTCAGGCGAAACGTCGCGCGGAGAACATGTTCGCGGTCCTTTTCCTGGATTTGGATCGGTTCAAGAACGTCAACGACAGTCTCGGGCACACCCTGGGTGACCGATTGCTGATTGCCATCGCCGGGCGCCTGAGGAAAATGATGCGACCTGGGGATACCGTGGCGCGCCTGGGGGGTGACGAGTTTGCGGTCTTGATCAGCGCGGTGGAGGCGCCCTCCGATGCCACGCGGATCGCTGAGCGGATCCACGAAGAGCTACGTCGCCCCTTCGACCTGGAAGGACACGAGGTTTTCACCACTGCGAGTATTGGCATTGCGCTTGGCACCAACGGCTATCACCGTCCGGAAGAGGTCTTGCGGGATGCGGATACCGCAATGTATCGGGCCAAGAGTCTTGGTAAGAATCGCCACTCGATCTTCGACCAGAGAATGCACGAGCGCGCTGTGGAGTTGCTGCGACTGGAGACAGATCTTCGCCGAGCCGTCGAGCGCGAGGAGTTCTGTCTGCACTATCAGCCCATCATCTCGCTGGCACGAGGGGAGATCGAAGGTTTCGAGGCGCTGGTGCGCTGGCAACACCCACAGCGAGGGTTGGTCTATCCGGACGAGTTCATTCCAGTCGCCGAGGAGACTGGCCTGATTGTCCCTATTGGCTGGTGCGTGTTGCGCGATGCCTGTCGCAAGATGGCTTCCTGGCACCGTGAGTACCCCTCGATTCAGCCGATGTCCATCAATGTAAATCTCTCAGGCCGGCAGTTTTTGCAGCCGGATCTGGTGGATCAGATTCGGGACGTTCTGGATGAGACGAGACTGGATGCGTCGCGTTTGCGCCTCGAGATCACTGAAAGCATGATCATGGAGGACGCCGACTCCGCGGTGTTGAAGCTGCAGCAGTTGCGCAGCACGGGTGTGCAGCTCCATCTGGATGACTTCGGCACCGGCTACTCGTCACTCAGTCATCTGCATCGACTTCCCACCCATACGATCAAGATCGATCGCTCCTTCGTCAGTCGGATCGACCAGGACGATAGCAACACGGAGATTGTCGCGACGATCGTCGCCCTGGCCCGCAGCTTGGGAATGCATGCAGCGGCTGAGGGACTCGAAACCGCTGATCAGCTCAAGGCTCTGCGCAGCCTCGACTGCGACTATGGGCAGGGGTTCTATATCTCCCGACCCCTGGACGCCATTGCCGCGGGAGATCTCATCGCCAGTGGTCGCCGCTGGTAGGCGATCGATAAGGAGTGACTTCGATCTTGCTCTCGCCAACCCCTCGCGACAGAGAAGACAGGCGTGGTTTCCCTCGATTCACCATGCCAGTCGGGCAGTTGGCAGGTGAGATTCAGGGAGCGACGCTACTCAATTTGAGCCGCAAGGGTTTGGCGATCGTCGTACCGGCGTCATCGATTCTCTCTCGTGGCGGTGTCTACCGCCTGACACTGTGGGATTTGAATCATGCCGTGGATGTGGAGGGGCAGATTCGGTGGGTGCGTGCCGATGCGGAGCAGCGGAGCGAGACGGGAGATGCCCTGCCTATTCAGATCGCAGGCTTGAGTATTCGCAAGATTCTGACCCCAGAGCCCCAGGGCACCTGGAGGCAGCTGATCGCCGACCCCGGGATTGTCGGCAAGAGGTCGTCCGGGTCGGGGAACGCGCAGTCAGGCGAGCCGAAGCCCGCCAGGGTCGTCGAAATGGTGACGCCATTGAATGGAGTCGACGTCGACGATTCTGCGATCCTGGTGACCTGCAAACTGTCTACACGCGAAGAGGTTTCCTCGGTAAGCATCAACGGGGTCGAGACCGATCTGGCAGGCTGCAGGGCTACGGCGATGCTCGAACTGGAGCCTGGGTTGAACTCTTTGCGGGCTCTGGTCTGGCGCAGAGACGGTTCGTATCGTTCCTACTTTCTCGGCCGTGTGAACCGTAAAACGGTCTCCTGAGCTCGACCCGGCTCACACGCCATCCTTCTCGACCCGGAAGACCCACAGGGCCGGGCCGGTGATGATGGGCTCCAGCCATTCCGGAACGTCCTCTTGTGCCAACCTGACAAAGAAGGCTGGCCTCTCCGATGAGATCTGGAGGATTTCGGGCATGAGCACGACATGCTCGATGCCGTAGCGCTCGACCAACTCATACACTTCATCCGGGGTCCAGTCCCGATCGGTGTAGTAGGGGGGCTCCAGGCCAATGACCGGCCTTTCGAGGACCGCACCCAGCATCTGTGGCTCGTTGCCCAGCAACGGGTGGTGGGTGGAGATCTCACGCTCGAGGTGTTGTTTCACGGAGGTGTCGGCGAGTTGCGCGGCGAGGGCCTCGTCGACCAGTGCAAAGAGATTCGGTCTGGCGCGCATCTGTTGCATGACGTTGCGTTGACCCGCAACAAAGGTGAGCAAGAGCAGGATACCCAGCAGGAACAGCGTCCGTCGCGCTCGACCCGGGCTGATCGTGAAGTTGGAGAGCACCTGGTCGAGAGCGGCCAGGAAGAAGGGCGCCAGGACCAGCACCATGCGAGGCTGAAATTCCAGTGATGTCGTCAACTCCATGTAGAAGAGCAGGGAGACCGACAGGCCGACATACAGGATAGCGATCAGGAAGCGGAGCTCGAGAAACCCGACGTGGCTCGGCGAAACTGCGCGGCGAATCGACCTTCGATACCAAACCAGCGCCAGCACTGTGGCAAGGATCGATGCCACGAGCAACAATTCTCCAGCCCGCAGAGCTCGCAAGCCGTTGCCGGTGAATCCCAGAATGTGGCAAAGCGACTTGTAGAACTTGAGCACCACGAGGCCGACAGGCTTCATCTCCTGGTAAGCGTTGCCACCTTTGAAGTCACCGACCAACTGGAAGTTGCGCCAGAAGAGCCAGAGAATTGTCACCGTCGGTGCGGCCAGGAAGGCCGCGAGCTGATAAGTAGACGTCTTGCTACGCAGGCGGATCCATCGGACACTCAAGACGAGGGCGGCGGCCAGGACAAAGAAGATCCCCGCATAGCGGATCGTGACCGAGACGGCAGCCGCCAGACCGGCGAGCCAGGGTCGAAGCGACCGATCGGCGTCTCCTCGCGGCAGCAACGCCAATGCCAACAGCGTCGAAAAGGTGAAAGGGATCTCCGACTGCCGCTCCAGAGTAATGAACCAATTGTCTACCAGTCCAGTCCAGATCAGGGCACCCGTCAAAGCCCACCCAGGCGGCTGCCCCATGCCCAGCCCCAGCAGGTAGAGAACCACCGGTACAGCAGCAAAGGCCAGCAGGTTCACGATGAATGCCGCATCGGGAACCGAGACCCCGAGTGAGGCCGCAAGACCGATCAACCACGGGTATCCGGGTGGGAAGACGGTTTGATCCACGGGGACTTTCCCGAGTGCCAGATGTTCTGAAAAGAAGATCAGGTCGGTTTTGAGCCCCTCCCCGTTGACGAGATGCCGGGCGACGCTCAGGTACTGAGCCGTGTCGTTGGGCAAGAGGGTGCCATCGTAGGCGGCGATCAGACCAAGTACCGCCAGGCCCGTCACCAGCAGAATGGAGTAGAGCCCAGCACGCCGGGTGAAACGCCAGCCGTTCAAGGGAGATTCTCCCCGGAAGTGACTCATAACAGGGAAAATATCCCATTTTTGTAAAGGGTTTTAGAGTCCAGAGCCCGAATTTCAGCGAATTCGGCAGGAGGCATCGATATTGCTTGAAAGAGAGATCGAGGGGGATAAACCATGGAACCTATGCGCCAGGAGATCGTGGTCGATTTTACGCAAGTCGAACGAATGAATGGATCCCTCGAGGTCGAAGATGGCAACGCCTTCGATTCCGCAATCGGCATTGTGGTGGGTCTGAGTCTGGGTCTGCTCAGCTGGGGCGTGATCGTTGTGCTCTGGCTCACCATACTCTAGTCCTCCCGCAAGTACAGCCTATAGTCAGTAGATCATGCGGTCTGCTGCGGATCGGCATTCCTTGGTAGATTCAGCGCCGGTGTGACTAGATACGAGCCGCCGCAGCTCTGGACGCGTGCCAGGAAATGGGTTTGGATCGTCGCTCTGACGATGGTCTCGATCGTCAAGACGGGCTATTGCGTCTTCTGCGACAACCACGCCACTCAGCTGCCGCTCGTCTACAAGCTTCAGGATACAGCCCTTTTCCCGGGTGACCCCTTCCTCGGCGCTATGGAGGGGTACATGGGTTGGGTCTGGTGGCTCGTTGCCAAGCTGAACGAGGTTGTCGGCATCGAGCCGATCCTGGCGGTCCTCTTCGTCCTGACCCGTGTTTTGTTGGTCTACTCTACGGCTAGATTGGCGTCGGATCTGGTTCCAGAGTCGAAGACCGCACCGCTGCTGGCAGCACTTCTCATGGCCCTCGGACCCTACCCGATTCTGGGGGATGGGACCCTGGTCGAGATGTATTGGGAACAAAGCAGCATGTTCATGCCGCTCTTTGTCCTCGCTCTGGCGTTGTTGCTGGAAGGTAAACCCTTGCGGTTTTTCGCAATCTTCGCCATAGGCTATCTGGTGAATCCGTTGTATGGCTCATGGGCGGCGGTCTTTTTCACCGCTACCTATTTGGTCGACCCTGCCAGAGCGCCGTTGAAGCGAGTCCTCTTGGCCTCGCCACTGTTCGTGGTGCTCGTGGCGCCGATCCTGCTGGGAGGGGTCGGCGTCCTGTCTCAGTCCAACGTCGACATGGATCTGTGGATGTGGGTGAACCGGCTGTTGATCTCGCCTCATGCGTTCCCCGGCACCTGGGCGCCACGGGTCTTCTGGCATTTCCTCTTGTTCTCCGCGCTCGTTTTGATCGCGGGCCGGCTGGATGCTGGCAGGCGATCCCGACTCGGTCGCCTGACCGTGACCTGGACCGGGCTGGCCTGGATCTTTCTGGTCGTTGCCTTCGTGGCGGCCACGGGCTTGTCGAGGGCGCTGCTGGTCTTTCAACCGGCGCGAGCGTCGGAGATGTTCTACCTCGCTGGTGGTGTCACAGTCGCAGCCGTCGGGGGCGATCTGGCTGAGAAGATGTCAGGATGGAAGGGTTTCGTCGCCCTGCTGGTCGTGCTTTCTTCGCTGGTGTATCTTCTGGTCCCCGAGTTCAGGGAGTATGCGGCGATCAGCAGTGTCGTCCTCGGGACGGTTCTGGCTGTGGGACTTTGGCTGAACAGCAGGCGAGGCGGTGCGATGCGCAGGGGGTGGGTGCTGGCTTGCTGCCTATGGCTGCTCTTTGCCTGTGGGCTGACCGTATCGGCGAGTCTGGCTCGCCGTGTAAAGCATCAGGGTAGCCTGGCCAGGGCGATGTATCGTCGACCCGTTCCGGATATCACAGCTCTGGCGGAGTGGGCCAGAGCGAGCTCCGCTCTCGATGCGGTCTTCTTTCACGATCCGATCAGATGGCAGTGGTCTCAGTTTCGCTATCTGGCCAAACGTCCGGTATTCGCGACCTGGAAAGATGCCTCGGCAGTCTTGTGGGATCCGGGATATGCCAAGGAGTGGGCCGCACGATTCGCGGCATTTGGCTTTCGGGGCGACCTGCGTGATCGCTGGGATCTGGAGAAGGAGGGAGAAGCCAGCCGGATCCGTCGGAATCTCATCAGGCACTACGAGGAGTTGTCGTCGGAGGAGGTGAGAGCGATGGCCAGGGAGTACCGCATCGACTACTGGATTGCTCCAGCGACGACGACATCGGACTTCCCGGAGGTTGCCAGGGCGGGAGCGTTCAAGATTCTGGATGTGCGCTAGTCGATGTACCCGAGCGCACGCAGCTCTCGCGCCAGGTCCTCATCGATCGCCCTGTTCGGTTCGGAGGGGGCGCTCGGCAGTGAAAGACGGTAGCGCCGCTGGATGTTGAGCCAGTCTACGAGCGTGTCGATGGCCCTCCTGGTCTCCGGGCTTCGGATACCGACCCCGGCTTCGATCAGGTCATTCTGTTCGCCGGGATCCTGGTCAAGGTCGAAGAGCTGGCTGACTCCCGAGTTGAAGTTGTAGATGAATTTGTGGTTGTTGGATCTGACCGTCGCTCGACCTGCCTTCAGTGAGGCATAGGTGGTGGAGGTCGGGGCAGGGGCGCCTTCGATCAAGGGGATCAGACTACGACCCTGGACAGGGGATGCAGTGTCGACACCTGCGACATCGAGAATGGTCGGGAGGATATCGACCAGACTGACCACGTCGTCGATGCGGTTCGAGGCGAAGCGGCGATCCGGAAAGCGGAGTATCAGGGGCACGCGCAGGACCTCGTCGTACAAAGTCCGGAAATGGCCCTTGCCCCCATGCTCGAAGAACTCGTCCCCGTGATCCGAAGTCAGCACCACCATTGTCCTGTCATCGACGTTCAGCTCTGCGAGGAGGTCGAGCAGCTTACCGATGTAGGAGTCGGTGTAGGCGATCTCTCCGTCATAGAGGGCTTCGAGATGCGCCAGGTCTCGGGGCTCCATCTCTGGCGAGATGCGGGGATTGTCCTCGAACCCCTGGGACGTCAGGTCTCCTTCGTAGTCGGGGTCGAACATACGATCGTAGGGCGGCGGGGGAGCATAGTCGTAGTGCACATCCCAGTAGTGGGCAAAGACGAAGAAGGGATCTTGCCCGTGGCCGCGAAGCCATTGCTCGAGCGCGGCGTGAATTCTCGGGGAAGTCGTCCCGGTGTGAGACTCCGCATGGCTCTCATAATCGACACTGTGATCGTCGTATTCGTCGAAGCCACGAACCATTCCATAGCTGGCGTTGAGAAATGGGGCTGAGACAAACGCTGCGGTCCTGTATCCCAGCTCCGACATTGCTTCGGCGAGGGTCGGAGTGCTACCGGTCAGCCTCTCGCGGGCTCGCAACACATTGTGGGCTTGGGGGTAGAGACCGGTCAGCATTGAGACATGTGCCGGGAGAGTCCAGGACGTCGTGCTCATGGCCTGAGTGAAGAGCACTCCTTCGTCGGCGAGCCGATCGATGTTGGGACTCGTGTCCCGGGAGTAGCCGTAGGATCCGAGATGGTCGGCTCGCAGGCTGTCGATGGAAATGAGGACGACATTGGGCCTGTTCGCTCCCGTGGGAGTCTCCGAGGAGAGGAAACCGGCTGGCGAGGAGGTCGCCGGTTGCACCTGGCGCTGCAGGATTATCGAGGTCAGGACGACTGCCACGGCAGCGCCCACAAACAGAGCGCCGGCCGGGAATAGCCAACGTTGCTCGCTAGTGGTTTGTAGGTTGTCGAGCAGGTTATAGGCGCAGAACCAGAGTACCGAGAGGCCTGCAATGAGTCCCAGGACGACGACGATGCCCGCGGGTTCACTCGGGTCGATGACTCCGGACCGACTGAGAGCGGTGATCGCGTTGAGGAAGGTGAGCAGGCATAGCAGAGAGGCTGCCGAGAAAGGCCAGGTGCGAGTCCACCTCTCGGCATTGGGCCGGAGAAGTCTGACAAGAAGCAGGACCAATCCAATGACCACTCCAAGCAAGGCTCCCGCCAACACGTAGACACTAGCTATCTTGAGCAGAATCAGCAGTCGAGCACCCACGTCCAGGCCAACATACGCATCCAGAATCCAGGGAATCGACTCAGGTTCCGGTGGCGACAGGAATCGCCGCATGGCGCGGGGAACCTGAAATTCAAAAACTTCACTTGGCCCGAAGATGACCCCGTGAGACGGCGAGAGCCTCGACCAGGATTCGAGGAGAGCTTGCACCAGTGCGGCTCCTGCTCCAACCAGAGTGGGCACGAGGAAGAAGGCTACGCGGCTGAGTGGTGAGCGGCCCAAGTGATCTCTGAAAAATACCATGTCGAAAGGAAGGATTTCGGTCGTCGGAGATATCGCTGATTCTCTGTTAAGTAGTTAACTGTGTCGAATTCCATCCCCCTCCACAATCCAATGGCTATATGAGAAATCCCCGATTCGAGGGGAGAGCCCGGAGGGAGACCGAATATGCGATGGATTCTCATGGTTCTGCTGTTGGCAGCACCCCTGAACGCAGGCACGACACGTTCCAGATCCACTGAAGCGGATCCGATCGATCAGTTTTCCGCGTCGACATCGACGCTCAGAAACATCCTCGCGCAGCCTGGGGGCGTAGGTGATCGAGTCATCTCTCCGGGGACGATCACCAATGGGGGGCGGTACCGGCGACCACCCTCCGACCGCCCGAACAGGATCGACCCTGACACACTCTCTGTTTCAGGGTAGCTTCGAGACACCATCTCGATCGACCAAGGGTCACTTCGGCTACTCGTTGAATTCCATGAGCTACGTCTCCGACTGTATGAAACGACGTGACCCCTCTCCCAACGATGGCTATCCGGGATGCCTTCTGATGACCAGCGAGAATGAACAAGAAGGTCGGTTTGGTGGATATTCCGAGACCGGGCGAAAGTGCACGTACTCGTGGTTGATCATTGGGAGCTGATCGCTGACATGCCTAGCCGCAAACCCTATCTTCTTTCCAACTGGCTTTCTGCAGGGGATCTTCTACGATCTCGCAAGGATGGGTCGTGCAGGATCTGGTGGCACGCCATGTCTCAATATGGTGGCTATACGCAGGCCAACTGGCCGACTCTGGGTTTCAGTTCCTGTGATCCGGAACGGCCGCAACCCAGAGGGATGTGGCACGTTGGACCCACGACGGACGATCCGTACATGCAGTATTCCATTCGAACAAGATCATGGGCACAATGCGACTGGCACCGAGGAGTTCGCAGAGCGATATCTCAAGGGGATGCGTCTAGTCAGTGGTTGGAGCAAGACTGCTGGTACGCGGGGCGGGAGTCCAGGGCCCTCCTTGTTCTTCCTGTCCGAGGACCCACCTCGAGTGCCGACTGACGGGGACATCGACAGGGCCGGACAGATGCTCTGGTATCGATGGCAGGGCTCTTGGGACTGGAGTCCGAAGGACTTTCCCAACTATCGACCAGTCAACAACTGGTCCTCTTGGGAGTGGCTCCAGGACTCAAGAGGAAATCAAGCGATTGTCTTCTTCTGGACCGAGGCGGTTCCCACTCCTGAGCGCTATCCATATTCGGAAGAACCGGTTTGGTGGTACGGGAGCAACGAGTGCACGGGGGAGAGTGATGCGCACGAACCGAGCTTTCCCGAGGCCTATCCGGACGGTAACCGTCCAGCTCCTGACTGCAACCTCGTGGATCAGTGTGAACATGTCCAGGGTTGGCACGCGCTCAAGAGAGAGTTCCAGATTCTTTTCTACGATCCCAGCGAGCTCGGGGAGGTTGCGCGCGGGCAAGAGAAAGCCGTGGAGTGTGCTTCCTTATGCTCGAATCGAGGCTCCAGACTGGTTCCGGCCACCATGTCGCTATGGTGGTCCCCTAGACTCAACTCGAGTTCGAATCCGGAAGGCTCGGCATTCGACAAGGCTAATGGCTTACTCTACCTTGCGCAAGGTGGCAGTGACCCAGTGATTCATGTCCTTCAGCTGAGCTAGGCCGAGGTCACCTTAGCGCGTTGCCATACGGCTATAAGGTTCTAGCTCGGGGCTTTTCCATGCCCTTTGGGGTAAGCTTCTGCAGGTCTCGGGAGAGCTGGCGATGGCCGGAACCACTTCACCAAACATCATGTCAGCGGGAAGGGCAGGATTGGCCCTCGGGCTGGTCTCGGGCGGTTTCGCGCTGATAGCCGTTGAGGTTTTGCTGCCGCAGTTCTTCGAGACGCCGCTTCAGGTGCTGGGAGTAGTCCTTCTGTGGGTTCTTTTGGCACTCATCTGCTCGCTTCTGGTTGGCCTTGTTCGGCCTCAGTCTGTCATTGCAGGATGCGGTGCATTCCTGGCAGCAATCTTGGTTCTGTTGTTTGGCAAGTTGCTACTTCCCTCGTCGTTGGTCGTGCCGTTCGTGGCCGCCATCGTCGGGGCCACATTTGTTGGGCTGGCTTTGCGGAACCGAACCGAGATATCCCTAAACAAGTTCGGTTTGGTTGGACTGGTTCTGGTTTTGATCGCTGCCATCTTGCCGTTGCTCATGCCCCGGGAAAAGGCGATAGGAACGCGGCTGGTGGTGGTTGGGCTCGATGCGGGGACCTGGACTGTCCTGGACGAGCTCTTCGGGCAGGGAGACCTGCCCAACATCCGTCAGATGGTCGATAACGGCGTGGCAGGCACGCTGCTTTCCAGGGAACCGACCCTGTCACCGAGGGTCTGGACATCGATTGCCACGGGGAAGGAACCTGCGAAGCACGGGATCCAGGACTTCTTCTCGACGCAGAATCGGGATCTCAAGGCCGCCAGGTTTTGGGAGATTCTCCTGCGCTTCGACTATTCGGTTTCCCTGTTCCGATGGCTCGTGACCTGGCCTCCCGACCCGGTCGGTGCATTCAATGTGCCTGGTTGGATGGCCCGAGATGCTTCGACAATCCCTCCGGAGCTCTCGTTCATCAAGGAGGTGGAAAGGAAGTTCCAGAACGACGTCAAGGCTTCTCTGAGTGTTGGCGAGGCATTGCGCTGGAGCGTCCTCTACCTGCGATCAGGTGTCAGGTTCGATACTTGTATGAAAGCGCTTTCATTGGCATCGAAGCAATGGGTGGGCAAGCAACCATGGGAAGCCAGCTACGCCACCAAGCGAACGATTCACGACCTACTGAACATGGATGTGTTCTTGGCTCTGCAGGGTCGACATCGCCCGGACGTCTCGGCTGTTGTCTTCTATGGTTCGGACAACCTGGCTCACAAGGTCTGGAAGTATCGGTATCCGGAAGAGTTCGGATTGGACCCTGAGAAGGCGGTGATCGGTGAGTTCCTGGACAACTATTACCGGGAGGTCGATCGATTCCTGGGCGAGCTCCGAACCCTGGTCGGCGAACGCACTACGATAGTACTCGTTTCTGACCACGGATATGGTTCTTCAGAGGGCGGAACCGGGCTGCCCGAGAAGCAGATTGTTCTCAAGCCGCGGATGGTCAATATCCTCGAGTTTCTGGAGCTCGAGTCGCCGGATGAAGCGACGGTTGCCTCGGTTTCGACCAGGGGCTACATCACGTTCAAGGGAGATGCAGCGGATCGCGAAGGTAGGTTCGAACAGGCAATGAAAACACTGGGTGCAGTACGGATTGCGGGCACTGACTCTCCAGTCTTTGTGCTGACGAGGATGGAATCAGGCCAACTCGAAGTTGCCATCACAGAGGGTGAGGATGATCTTGAAGAGGGCACGCCGTTGGAAGTCCTCGGTCGATCGCTCGTTCTCGCCGATCTGGTCGAGGTTGAACAGAGAGCGGGCGGCCATTCGGTGAAGGGTATCCTTATCGCCCAGGGGCCGGATCTGCGAAAGAGGGTCAGCCTGCCCGACTCCAACTTGGTCGATATAGCACCCACCTTGCTGTATCTCCTGGGTGTGCCAGTGGCCGAGGATATGGACGGGCGGATTCTGCAAGAGATGATCGATCCCGAGTTTCTGGCTCGAAATCCACCTGAGTGGGTTTCTTCGTACGATGATCTCGTCCTGCAACTGAGAGAAAGCGGTTGGGAAGAGGGCGATGAGGAGACACTCAAGAAGGAACTGGAAGCCCTCGGCTACCTCAACTGACTACGGATGCCAGGATGACTGACCGATCTCGAATCGGGACGAGCCGAACGAGCTCGTTTCTCAAGTCTCTGCTGTTCGTCATCGCAGCGTCGGTCATTCTGGACTACCTGCTACCTCAGACGAGACTTGCGCCCCTGCTGGGTGGCACAGTGCTGGCAATTCTCGCCGTTCTGTTGTTCTTTGGTAGCCGCACCGGACAGGGTACGGGTCTTCAGTCGTTTCTGTTGGTTTCGACGGTGTCGGTGGCGGTAGCTATCGTGGTCGTGGAGATTCTGTTCAGAGTCTTTCTCCTCCGCCCTGCCATTCCGACGAACGACCAGGACTTCGCAGAGCACATCGCGGCACATTGGCAAGCACCTGTCGAACCCGGGAGCACGGCTGAGGGCTTGCGAGTTGTCGGGTTGGCCGACTCCTTTGGTCGCGCCGGGGAAGAAGACAACTTCCTCTATGTTGCGGGTCGCGTTCTCGCGGATAGCGGAACTCCGAACGAGGTCGTCAATCTCTCGGAATGGGGGCTCGAGCTGAGAGATGAGCTGGACCTGTTCAAGCGCTATGGTCCTGCCTTCGAGCCCGATATCGTGCTCCACAGTTTTTTTGTCGGTAACGACTTCGACTTACCTAGCGAGGACCTCTATTTCTTCGGCACGGTTCCGATGCGATATACACCGGGACTTCGGCCGATTCGACCGCGGTGGTTTCTCCATCGGCGATGGCTCGGGAACTGCCTTGAGGCGAGGCGAAATCAACGGGGAGCGCCAGAGGGTGGCTTCTCCGATGCCGGTTTCCTCGCAATCGAGCGTCAACGACTCAGGAAATGGAGTAGTCGCGATCACCTGGAAAGTGTTTGGCCGCGAGTCCGCGCATACCTGGATCAGATCCGAACCGAGGCTCAGAAGGCGGGGGCGGCCTATGCGATCGTCATCCAGCCCGATCAGTATCAGGTCGATCGGGATCTTCGCGACCGACTGGCTGCCTGGGCTGGTATCGAGGAAAGCGAGGTCCAGATGCGCCTGCCGCAGTCCTACCTTGACGAATACTGTGACTCCACGGCAATTCCCTGCCTCGATCTGCTTCCGACCCTGGTGGACAGAGCCGGACGGGAGGAGCTGTATTTGGTCAACGACACCCACTACAACCTGAAGGGCAATGCGATCGTCGGCCAGGAAGTCGCGAGGTTTGTGGAAGCTGCGATGCTCTTCCACGGTCCTGCGTCTCAATGATCAGACCTGCTGTCACCGCCAGCTTGACCGCATTGGGCATCTCGGCGGTCAGCAATATCGTGGTCGTCACCTTCTATGACCTGGCCTTTATCGGTTTCTGGGATCGCCTGTTCTTCGTCATTGGGATGTCGAGTCTCGCCGCGTTGCTTGCCGGTACTGCCATCGCGCTGGCACAGTACGTATGCGAACGCTTGTTGAATCTGCAAGCTCGATGTCGGTCTACGGTCCAGCTGATCGCGGTGTTGGTGATTATCAGTGTGGGGGTTGGCATCTGGGCTGATGCATTTCTGACTGGAGCAGCCAGAACCGTGGCCCTGGGGGGGATACTCAGCCTCTCGATGCTGACCCTGGTGACGAGAAGGTCGGGTAGAGACCAGGGGCAGGTCAGGTCTCGAGCCGGCGGAGTGTTCTGGTGGGTGTCTCTGAGCATGGTGTGTGTGGTGAGCTGGTTGCTTGCGGGCTCGATCGAGCAAGTGAGGAGACCACCAGTCGCCGAGCAGACACCTCCCCGGTCTTCAAGTGGACAGACCCTTCCATCCCAAACCAACCTGTTGCTACTGGTCATCGACACCCTCCGGGGGGATCATTTGGGATTCGAGGGTTACGCCAGGAACACCAGTCCGAATATCGACCGTCTGGCAAAGGAGGGCGTGGCATTCCGCAGCACCACAGCTCAGGCGACCCGAACCAGTCCCAGCATGGCGTCCTTGATGACCGCTACGACACCCTTGACACACGGCGTCATCGAGTCCCGGTCGGTTCTCCCTGCAGAGATTCCGACGCTTGGCAAGATGCTGCAGGCGGCGGGTTACGAAACAGCCGCCATCGTAGCCAACCCAATGGTGGGACAGGACTTCGGCTACGGACAGGGTTACTCGCTGTTCGATGAGATCTTCCGTGAGTCGAGCGACTCCATCGATGCAGCGACGATAGTCGATCGTGCGATTGACCTTCTCGAAGAGCCGTTACCCGAGCCCTTTGCCCTCTGGTTGCATTTCGTCGATCCCCACACACCTTACGATGCCCCCGACCCCTGGGCAAGCAAGTTTCTGGGAGACCCTCTCTATGAAACCCAGGCATCCGAAGACCTCCCGGTTGGCGGACGGATCGGCGCCATGCGGTCCTCGGCGAGGGTAGAAGGGTATGCGAGCCTACGAGACTACATCGCCCTCTATGATGCCGAGATCCGATACACGGACGCCGAGATCGGCAGATTGCTCGAATTCCTGGAGAAGAGTGGACTCTTGCAGGATACGCTGATCGTTCTGACGTCGGATCATGGTGAGAGCCTGGGCGAGCATGACTACTTCTTCAGTCACGGTGCTTACTCGTACGAGTCGACCTCCCGCGTTCCCCTGGTCTTCCATCACCCTCTCCTGGAGGCCTCGAGGCCATATTCTGGGGTTCCAAGGCTCATGGACATGGTTCCTTCCATTGTGGATCTCATGGGTCTGACGAGGTCTCGTCACCTCGAGGGCGTCAGCCTGTTTTCCGAGGCCGCTGGCAAAGGCAGCGATGCGGTGGCTCCGATTCTCTCCGGTTCGGCGGATTACATAAATCTGGCCGTCCGGACGGAACGTGCCAAGCTGGTTCTGGTGCCGCGGCACTGGCGGGCATTCGACAAGATTTCTCGACAAAAGCTCGCGTTCTGGCCCAGTCGGGCCAGGACATTCCCCACGCTGGCTCGCGCGTTTCGACGGGAGCTCTACGATCTGTCCACCGACCCGGGAGAAGTGACGAACCTGGCTGGGCGGACCCCAGAGATGGAGGAACCACTCCTTCTGGCCCTGCTCGATTGGGTCGAGCGCGTGCCGGCCCTCGTTGCGGCGGCGAAGCAAAAGTCGAGGAACGATCTGGATCCGGAAGTCGAGCGCCAGTTAGAGGCGCTCGGTTATCTGGAGTGATCCGGCCTTCTATTCGAGGCTGCGGATATCGTAAATCCAAACCTCCGGCCCCTTGCCATCCCAATCTTCAGGATCGAAGGTCTGCACCAGGTGTGCCGATTCCAGCTCCGCGTAGAACCTCGCGAACGACGGAAAAGCCTCTTGGAAGTTCGGCCGATTCTGCATCAGCCTCTGCGCCTTGCCATTCGTGATCACGAACTCGATCCCGTCCCGGCGATACTCTGCGAGAGGCTCAGGTATGCGCTGAACGAGCGGATTCCCGACTCGAGTGTGGTAATGAGACTTTCTGAGCTGTTCTTCCGGGATCTCTTTCGCTAGCCACCACGGGTGACCTAGTCGGTCGATATCCAGCCCATCGCTGGGTGGGTATCGATCAAGGAGCTCGAGTCGCTTCTTCTGCGGGTTGGTGAAAGGTCCCGGGTCCAGTCGCGCCAGGTCCTTTCGCATGCGTTCCACCGCTGGCCGACTCGGATTCAGAGTGGGGCCCTCGTCCTCTACGAGGATTCGTGCGGAGGCGAGGTTGTCCACGATCCATTCGTGGGCGAGCGTGCGACTGTCGAAACGCATGACTTGGAGATTGTGACGGATCGTGATTGCGAAAGATGGCAGGCAGATGGCAATTCCAAGGACCACAGTTAGCAGGGCCCGGGCTCGAGGGGCAGTCGGTACAGCAGTCGCAGCCCTGACCACTGCGAAGCCGACAAGAGGTGCAGTCAGGGGTACGAGGATAGTCAGGTGTCTCGCGCTGACATGAAATGGGAAAAAAAGCACGGCCAGTATGAGAAAGCTCGACACGATCAGCATGATCAGTAGGCTGTAAGATCTCGAAGCTGTGGAGCGCAGACCGAGGATGAGACCCAGGAGACCAATCAACTGGATCATCAGGCCGCCAAGATAGGGTTGGCTCATTTCCCCGAGGAAATGAGCCGTTGCTCCGGGCCAAGCCGACACCCCGGTCTCATAGATAATCTTGCTGTCTGGGTCGAAAGCCACAGGCTGCTCGATGGCTCCAATCGCCGATTGCCCCCGATTCCACATGGACTTCGCCCAGGTTGGGTCCAGGAAATTGTAGGGGGAGGTGGCGAAGAAACCGACGACGAAGACCAGTAGCAGGGTCGAGCAGCGCGCGACAGTGGTTCTCCACTTCCTTTCGCTGCGAAGGGTGGCTACGATTTCCCAAATGAAGTAGGCGGGCAGCAAGACGACTCCGCAATACTTCGTTCCCATGGCGGCGCCGGCTGCCAGAGCGCTCAGAGCGAGTCTCTTGATCGAGCTTTCGTCCTTGGCACGCAGATAAATGAAGACAGAGATCGCGACGAGAAGCGCGCACGGTGCATCCGCCTTGATTGTCTGGGACGCCACCACGAGACTGGGGAGGACTGCGGCGATAAGTGCACCTATCAGGCCTGCTCCCGAGCTCTTCAGGCCCCTCTTGCCGATGAGATAGACCATGAAGACCAGTGCAACTCCAGCTAGACAAACAACCGTTCTGCCGATGAGCAGAAACGGGCCAGTATCGGTAAGGAAATGTGCCGCGAACTCGTCGATCGATTCGAATCGACCGAATGTCCAGCCAGCGACAAAGTACAGCCCATAGCACCCGAGGAGCAGGTACATGAGAAATCCCGGCTTGTTGAACCAATGCGGGTTCAGATCGCCGCTCCCGAGAGCCATCGAGCGTTTCATCAGATGCAACTCGTCTCCGAAGTACGAGAATGGCAGGTCGTGGGTCAGGCCCCAGAGCCTCAGCCCGGCCGCCAAAGCCAATATGGCAACCAGAAGCCAGGTGTGGTTCCGGTTTCTCATGGATAGAGTGGTGGAGGACATGGGCAGCAGGAGTGTCGCTTCTGGGCCGGACGGAAGTCAATGAAGAATCGGACTAGCGTCGCAGATCAATCGTGGCCTCGTTCGCACCGCTGACGCCGTGGAGGTTGATCGCTCGCACCCGATAGGAGACTCTCCCGTCTTCCGGCGCGCCGGTATCTCGAAAGGTCGAGCTTCGGGTGGTCCCCAGCCTGGTTCCGTCCCGAAAGATTTCGTAGTGCACTACCCCTGTCTCGTCGTCCTCGGAGGGATTCCACGAGATCAGCACCTCGCCCGGGTTCGAACGGGTCGCACGGCCATTCATCGGAGCCGTGGGACCGGTGGTATCGACAGGACCCGCCGGCGCGAGCTTCAGACCATAAGCCGTCTGATCCCGGTTTCGGTAGTACAGGAACCACGTATTCTTCTTGGCGTCGAGGAGCACGGTACCCTGCCGGAAGTCCTCGAATGTGTACCTTTCGACAGGGTCGGAGACCCTGGTCGGATCCGCCACAGAAACCAGTCGTACTTCCATTCTCGACTTCTGCACATCGTTCAGGAAGAGAGCGAAGCGATCTGTCGCGACTCTTGCGCTACCACCCATTCCCCACACACCTATTGCCTCGCTTCCACTTCGCACGGCACCCGATGACGAGAGTTTCTTGCGAGTTGGACCCCAGGCGACTCCGAGGCGCCGAGATTGTGAGGATCCGTTCGGAATGTAGTAGACGTACCAGTTTCGATCAGCGTCCTGCAAAGCGATAATCGGAAAGATCTCGTCTCCTGAACCCCACAGCTTGCCGCTGCGGTGATTCAGGACTTTGCCCTTGTCCCGGAACTTCAATCCATTCTTGGAGATGGCGAGGCGGCCATCGGCGTTGATCGTGGTCGACGACTCTTCTGTGTTGGCCCCATAGTAGAAGACGATTTTCTTCTTGTGGTCCCGGAAAGCAGCGGAGGAGACCGCTCCCTCCTCGCCATTGCCGTTTGGCTGCCAGGTGATGACGGGGTTGTTTTCGTGCTTTACAAAGTTGATCCCATCGAGGCTGAGTGCGACGCCAATCGCTCGACCGGTAACAGTGTCGTCGACTTCGCGGTAGCCGCTGGCGCCCTGATAGTAGAGGTAGTAGATACCCTTGCGCTTGATGGCGGATCCAGCGAAGCCGCCGGCAAGAAAGAAGTCCCACTCACCCGGGGCGCCTGCTTCGAAGATGATGCCGTAGTCCTGCCATTCGTTGGCTGATGGGAGCTCGAGCTCCGCGCCGGCCGCAGGAAGCTGGGCACCACCACTCAAAGCGAGAGGCAGGCAGATGGTCGCAAGGGCATGGCGTAAGTGTCTGATGGATCTATTCTATATAGCCGAGCGCTCGCAACCTCTCCTGGGTCTGCTCATCCAAGGGTATCTGTTCCACCTGCAGACTTTCGCGGGCTCGAGAGATAGAACGCAGCACTTCGACCATTGGAGCAATGGCCGATATGGGCGCGGCGACGAGATTCTCCTGCTCTTCGGGGTCCAGCTGAAGATTGTAGATCTCCAGCGGACCCTGATTGTTGCCAATGACCTTCCACTCTCGAGATCGAACCGACGCGAAGTATTCGTACCCATCGCCAACTTGCATCTCGACCTCACTGACTGCGAGTTGCTCCGGGATTCCGGTATCGATCGAAGTGATAACGCTTTGACCATCCAGATCTTCCGGTACGGGTATTCCGGTGAAATCGAGGATCGAGGGCATGACGTCGATCAGTCGCACCTGGCTGTCGATTTGCGTTCCGGCCGAGGCACCAGCCGGCAGACGCACGATCAGGGGTACCTTGATCAACTCGTCATAGGGCAAGACGCTATGCGAGATGAATCCATGCTCCATGAATCCGTCGCCGTGATCTGCGGTGACGATTATGAGCGATGTGTCGAATAGGCCCTGGTGGCGCAACGACTCGAAGAGCCTTCCCAGCTGGGCGTCGATGAAGGTCAGTTGGCCGTCGTAGAGGTTGATGAGCTGCGCGACATCCTGGGGGCTCAACTCGAGTGTACCGGTCTGAATCTCCTCGAGAGTCTGTTTCCATCGTGTGTAATCGAGCTTGGCGCCAATACCGCCGGTTTCGCCATAGAGGGCGTCGAATGGTGGCTCGGGCCGATAGGGATCGTGAAGATCGATGTAATGCAGGTACGCAAAGATCGGCGCGCTGCGTCCGATCCGCTGTATCCAGGAGCGAAAACGCCGGTTGATCGCCTCGATGTCGCGACCGTTCTCGTTGTAGAAGAGGAATCCCCGGTCGTACCCGGAGGCTGCCTTTAGCTGCGATTGCTGCAGCCAGGCGGCCGTGATGTAGCCTCCGGCCCTTAGGCTTCCGGCCAGTGTCTGCAGTGACTCCGGCAGCGTGTCAGAGTAAATCCTCCCGTCCGTCAGCTTGTGGCCACTGTAGACCCCGTGTCGATAAGGATTGAGACCCGTGAATAACGAAGCGATGGAGGTCTTGGTCAAGGTGCTCTGGCTGATCGCAGTCTCGAACCGAAGCCCTTGCGCGGCAAGCTCGTCGATATTGGGGGTGGTGGATCTCGCGTACCCGTATGCTCCCAGGTGGTCAGGTCGGAGTGCGTCAACGACGATCAGAATCACATTGGGTGGCGGGTCTGTAGAAGCGGGGGGCTCGGCTGCCCGGGTGACGACTCCCATGAGTACCCAGAGTCCGGTGAGCGCCAGCGCTGGAGCAGCCAGGACGCGCAAGCCCGCCGTGGCCGAGAATCGCCGCCATGTCTCGAACACGACAACGGCGACCAACCAGAGGAGAATGGCTCGAATCCCCGACTCGAAGGCGAATTGCCGAAACCCGGGTGACATGAAGTTGCCAAAATAGATGCCTTCCGCCAGAGAGGACCGGTAGATTCGAAAGAGGACGATGGGGGCTATGGCTAAGGCAGTAGTCAACGCCGACGAGATCAGGGGCGACGGAATGGCCCTGGAAAGCGTGGAGCTCAGGACGACCCAGAGCCCGCTGATCACGAGTGCGACGACGGTCCAAACAACAACCTGATGCTGCAGCACCGAAAGCGTGGCGAAGGGGAAGCCTGCCGTGACCAGCGTCGTGACCTCGTTCCAGTTGCCCAAGAGCGTGAAGAGCCAGCCGAGTCCCAGGCCAAGGGTGAGTAACCCCAGAGCGGGTCTCGAGCGGGCGTTGGGTTGAATTGCTGGCATGACGGAAGGCAAAGGTAGGAGTGTAGTCGATCCGACGCCGAACGATTTTAGGACGGGGTCGCAGGATCGGAAGTAATCGCTAGATAAAGTAGGAATCTATTTGAATTTGTCTATCTGGTGTGGTACCTTTCCGCTACCGCTGGCCAATCCAAAAGCCGCTCCAGGACAACTCCTCGACATGGCCGCCGGCTGCGTGTGTGTCGAAACAGATGTCTGCAGCTCGCGTTACAAACGATGCGACTGATCCTGGGGGGGGCATGGACGATCACATGACAGAGCTCGAGGTCGGAGAGGGAATGGAAAGAACCTTTCAGGGGCTGGCTGTCGGGTTGGCCTTTGGGGTCATCCTCTGGGGCATCTTGTTCCTGCTTTGGATGATCATCTAGCGTGGGACTCGGGCATTTCGCTCTTCTGAATTCTCAGGGTTTGGTCTGTGCTAGACTCCTCGGCTTCCGAGGCTGATTAGCAGCCGGCACTTGTCCCCATCGTCTAGCCAGGTCTAGGACTCCAGCCTTTCAAGCTGGCAACACGGGTTCGAATCCCGTTGGGGACACCA
>CAVPOX010000032.1:0-13175 GCA_963707075.1 uncultured Acidobacteriota bacterium | reverse complement strand
GCTCTGGTTGAGGAAGGTCACCTGCAAGAGGCTGGTCGTCCACGAGAAGTCAGCGACCGGAACTCCGGTCTGCACTTGCACCTGAAAGACGGCTTCGATCTGCGCCCCTGTGAAGTCGACCGTCCGGGCGCGCACGCTGAAGGTGCGAGAGCCGAGCGCTTCGATGTCGCCCGCGGTCAGGGTCAGGGTGTCGGTGGCCTGACCGCTCGCATCGGTCGTGAGCAGGGCGCCTCCAGAGTCGAGCGAGCCGGCCTGGGTAAGAAAGTGGACCGGAGCGTTGGGCACACCCCTGCCGGCATCGTCTTTAACCAGTGCCAGGAGAGCGAGGGACCCGCCGGTGGGTGGTACCGAGCTGGGTGTGACCTGCAAGGAGATGAAGCTGATGGGGTGCGGTTCCTGAAGGCCCACCGCCATCGACCAGGCCGAGGTGTCGCCGGACTCGAAAGCGCTACGGAAGATGCCCTCTGCCAAGACAATCGTGTCGAAGTGTGCCCGCAGGGTGCTGGAATCCTCCACCTTGAGCACGTCGAGGCGAACGCTCGCTGATTGGGTCTCGGCAGGCGAGACGAGGACAGCGTGAATCGGGCTCCAGGTGTCGGTAGTGGCGCTCGTCAGGCTGGAGCTGGTCTCGAGATCGAGCAAGGTCGAGCAGTCGGGCTCCTCGAACCAGAGGACGACCAGGTGGGCCAGACCTGTCGCGGTCTGATTGCTCGGGATGCGGATCACGGCGCTGAGCTCGTAATCGTTCCCCCCCAGGATGCTTCCGACGCATTGGGAGACGCCCGTCGAGTCGACTGCGATCGGGCTCGAGTTCGTCACCAGCGCGGATCCAGAATCAGCACTGGCGTCGGCATCGAGAGAATCCCACGAGAGCTCGGCCGCGTGCGCCGCGGTCCAGCCGCTCACATCGGTGTCGAAGGTGGGGTTTTGCAGGTGCAGTCCAGAGAGGGCGCCGGCCGCGAATACAGGGAGTATCACGCAGATGAGTAGGGTGCTCCGGCAACACGTTCGGTTCATGTAACGAGCACCTTCACCGCAGAAGTGCGCTGCCCTTGAGACATCTACCACGCTACTCCTGCCCGGACCAGGTGTCCAGACGGGCGGGCACAGAGGCCCGCCCCTGCGAGGGTGGTGATGCACGTTTCAGCGGAAACGTCGGGCCAGGCCACTCGCTTCGGCGCGGGCGGCCGGCGCCCCTTGACTGGCGCCAAAACCGCTCCTAGGCTCTTAGTAGAACGTGACAATTGAGCTGGCCTGAAGACCGGGGCATGAGCCCCGTGAATGATTCCCCTTTGGGAAGGAGGT
Source organism: uncultured Acidobacteriota bacterium (assembly GCA_963707075.1). Classification (GTDB taxonomy): domain Bacteria; phylum Acidobacteriota; class Thermoanaerobaculia; order Multivoradales; family JAHEKO01; genus CAXMQZ01. The sequence goes on along the minus strand of CAVPOX010000032.1, from coordinate 11,870 downwards.
CGGAGATGCGAAGGAGTCTGGTACCGAGTTGTGGAGCAATCGCGCTGGCTCTCTTGATGCTGTTGGCGCTGGGCAACAGCTCAGCAGCCTGGGGTCAGCAAGTCGACGTGAGGATCCAGATCACCCGTACCCCTAGCGGTATCGACATCAGAATCCAGCAACCCCAAGGCCGATTCGTCGGGCTGTGCAGAAGCGGTAATCCCAATGCATCGCCTTATAACAACGCAAACAACAGAAAACCTCAGTGTGATGGAGATCAGTTCGAGTGGACATTGGCGGGAAATGCTCTTGACCCGGGCGAAACACTTAGAATCATGAGCGCCCCCAACCACGCCGATTGCTTTCAAAACCTCCCAAGAGTGTTCCACCCTACGACCGGCGTGCAGGTACAGCTGAGTGGGCCAGCGAAAGACGTGTGCGCTCTGGACAAGTATGGCTACTACTGGCCGTACGTCATCGTGCTGTATGACAGCACTGGCGGAATCCTCGCCTCCACCGACCCCGGAGGCATCATCTTTCCGTAGGCGTCAACGACCCGCCGGGGCCCGGACTTCGTGGAGCTAGTTCGGGCCCCCGCCTTCGCCGCGAGTCAGGGCCTGGAAGTCGGGATCGTCGTGGAGGGAGGCGAACTCGTCTTCCTGGGCCATGAGCTGGGGATGGATGCCGAGCTCGATGGCTTCGCGGACGGCAACCAGCGCCTGATCGTGAAGGCCGCAGAGGGCATAGATGTAGGCGAACTGGTGGCCTCCGTAGGCTGTCTTCGGTGGCTCCAACCTCAGCTCGTCAGCCTCCGAGACGGCGGTCCGACAGTCGCCGGCCTTGGCGCTGTACATGGCCCGGCGGAGTAGCAGATCCCGATTCCCCGGATTCATCGCCAGCTCCTCGTCCATCAGGGCCACGGCTTCGCGGTACTGGGCCTCCGCCGCCTCGCGGTCCCCGATGCGCAACAGCACGTCGCCGTAGTTGCGTCGCATCTCGGCGTCCGCGGGGCCCAGCTCGACGGCTTTGGCGAAGTACTCGACCGCCTTGTCCATGTCGCCCTTGAAGAAGTAGGCCGTGGCCACGTTGTTGGCATGGAGTGCATAGGCGACGGGCCCGGGGATCTGCGCGTAGATCTCGAGGGCCTTGTCGAAGTCGGCCTGGTAGAGATAGGTCGTTCCGAGGTTCTCGAGAGGTCGGTAGATGCCATCAGGCGCCACTCTTGCCGCAGTTTCGTAGGCGGCGCGCGACTCTTCGAGGCGGCCGAGCTTGGTCAGCAGAGCGCCGAGTCGATTCCAGTTGAGCCAGTCGCTGTCGTCGAGGGCGGTCGCCTTCCTGAAATTCACCTCTGCTGCCTCCAGCTCACCCACCCGCTCGTAGCTGTCGGCGAGCTCCCGGTAGACCTGGTCGGGGTTGGGGTGGTTGCGCTCCGCCGCCTGCAGGGACTGAATCGAGGCCTCGACCTCGCCGGTGCTGCGCTCGACGCGGGCCAGCGCCACATGCGCGGCCGGCAGCTCCGGGGCCTCTTGCAGCGCCGTCAGAGCTTGCTCCCGGGCCTCTGCCAGGATCCCGGGATCCCGGTCGACGTGGTAGAGCTGCCACAGGGCCTCACTCAAGGCCGCACGGGCGATCGCCATCTCCGGCTGCAGACGAATTGCCTGCCGAAAGTTATCCGCCGCCGACTCGACTCCTGTCGGATCCTCGAGGCCGGGGGCGAGGAAGCGCCGGCCCCGCACATAGTGGGCCCAGGCGCGGCTCAGGGTCGAGCTACCTGCCTCGAGCTGCCGCCGCTCGCGGGCGGTCAGCGGAATGGAGAAGAACGATTCGAGATCCCAGGCGATGCGATCCTGCAGAGCCGGCAGCCCGGCCGGGCTCGAGGTGTAGGGTTCGGACCAGAGGAGAAGATTCGTCGCCGCATCGGTCAGGCTGACGACGACCCTGAATTGCGGCCCTTCCCGCAGGATCTCTCCTTCGATCACGGACCCGGCCTCGAGACGCCGGCCGACCTCGGTGGCGCTGGCACCCTCCTCGACCAGACTCGCAACCTCCGATCGGCTGACCAACCGGGCGCCGTAGAGGTTCGACAGCCTGTCCATCAGGCCGCTGCTGAAGACCTCGCCCCAATGGTCGTTGGCGGGATCTCCGGTCAGATTCGAGAACGGCAGGATGGCGATGGTCTCGAGGTCCAGCAGTGGCCTCGTGCAGCTGCGCGCCACCAGGATTCCCGCCAGGAGAGTGACTACCGTGACGGCAGCCAGGGCGAGCCTTCGCCACAGAGTCGTCTTGCGCTTGGGGTCGACCGGGAAGAGAGATTCCGACCCGCTCGGAGCACTTCCCTGAGAGACCTCTTGCCGCAGCCCCTCGAGCTCGTTGCGCACATCGAGAGCGGTCTGGAAGCGTTGCGAAGGGTCTTTTTCGAGACAGTGACGGATGACCCGTCCGAGATGGCGAGGCATCTCCTGCTTGACTTCCGTGACTGGTGGCGGAGTCGAAGACAGGATGGCGGAGATGACATCGGCGGCGGTATCGCGGCGAAACGGATGATGCCCCGTTGCCATGAGATAGAACAGGATGCCCAGGGAGAAGATGTCCGACCGCTCATCCAAGGGCATTCCCCTGAGCTGCTCCGGTGACATGTAGGGGGTCGTGCCCACGATGTGACCCTCGCCGGTCAAGATCTCGGTGGGTCCCTCCGTATCGAATTCCCCGCCACCCAGAGGCGGCACAGGGAGTAGCTTGGCCAGACCGAAGTCGAGCACTCGAATGCGCCCGTTTCGATCCAACATGACGTTGCCGGGTTTGAGATCCCGGTGAATGATGCCCTTGGTATGGGCGCTACTCAGGGCATCCGCCAGGTCGATGCCTATGTCGAAGAAGCGGTCGAGTCGGAGTCCGTTTCGTGGAATGGCTTCTTTGAGAGTCTTGCCCTCGACATACTCCATCGTGAGGAAGTGGAGGCCGTCGACCTCCTCGACCGAGTAGATCGTGACGATGTTGGGGTGACTCAGCGCCGCAACGACCTTGGCCTCGCGGCGGAAGCGCTCGAGCCGCTCCCGGTTGGTGGCAGCCTCTGGGGGCAGGATCTTGAGCGCGATCTTGCGACCCAGCTTCTCGTCCCGCGCCAGGTACACCTCCCCCATACCGCCCTCATCGAGCTTGCGGAGGATTGTGTAGTGCCCTATGGATTCTGTGATCATCGAGCCCCCCTGGCGGCTCTTGACTGATGATCCAAGCTTTCTTGTGTAAGTAAGATTCTATACCGCCACGGCCGATCCGGCTCGACCGTAAAGGACTCGGCGCCGCGTAGGGGAGACGATGGCCGAGCAAGCGAAGAAGGCTGGTGACGGGCAGGGTAGGGAGGCGCGCATCCCGATGCGCAAGCTGACGCCGGCGCGCTCGAGGGTGATCAGTCGCCAATGGATGACCGCAGCCTGGTGGTGGTGCGGCGCGTGGAGTGAGCCCGGGGACGGGTTCCCGACCATCTGATGTAGACTACGCGAGCATTTCTCACAGTCAATCAGCTGCGGTCGCGACCCATAGGTGTGGTGTTGCCCCGCGATCCCGTGAAAGGGGGATGGTCAGGATGTCGAAGAAATTCCTTCTCGTGGGGGTTGTAGCGCTCGTGTTCGTGGCCGGCATCGCTGTCGGTCAGCTGTCGTTTCCGAATGAGGAGGATCCCACGATCGTGTTGGAAAATGATCACGTGGTCGTGCAAAAGGCCGATGCTCACTCGGGGAATTGGGTTGGCGTTCACAAGCACGAGGGCAATCAGCTCGCCGTCGCGCTGGACGACCTCACCTTGATGTACCGGGTGGGCGGCGAGGAGACAGAGACGGTCTACAAGGCGGGCGATGTCTTCTGGATCGATGCGGTCGAGCACGACCACAAGGCCCTCACAGAGGGTAGCGTCGTGATTGTCACCCTCAAGTAGGCGGTTTCAGTCGAGATCCGGTGGCAGGCTACTCCTTACCCCAAGCGGAAAGCAGTAGCCTGTCACCGCATTAGCTGCGATCAGCCCAACCGGAACGGTAGCCGGCGCAGCCGCTTTCCGGTCGCCGCCTCGGGCTCGAGACCCTGGCTCCGGGCCTCAGCCACTCAGAATCGCGCAATTCCCAGCTCCACCAGGCCACCGCTCGTCGCCCCTATAATGGCTGCAAGTCGAGTCCGCGAGCGCGGTGGAGGGCGAAGTTGAATCTCAAGATTTGCGAAGTTGGCAAGCGCTACAAGGGAGATGTCTGGGGAATCTCGAACCTCAACCTCGAGATCGGACCGGGCGTCCTGGGTTTGCTCGGCCCGAACGGGGCGGGCAAGTCGACGCTCATGCGGATCCTGGCCACCGTGACCCAGGCGACGACCGGAACGGTGGAGTGGGACGGAGTCGACATTGCCGCCTCGCCGAACCCTTTGCGCCGGGTGTTGGGATACCTGCCGCAAGACTTCGGTATCTATCCCAACCTGAACCCGGTGGAGTTCCTCTCCTATTTGGCAGCCGCCCGCGGCATGAGTGGCCGCTCGGCCAGCCGGAGAATCGACGACCTGTTGGAGCTGGTCAATCTCACCGACGCCCGCAAGCGAGCGTTGGGCTCGTTGTCGGGTGGCATGAAGCAGCGCGTCGGCATCGCCCAGGCGCTGTTGAACGATCCGCAGCTCTTGATCGTCGATGAGCCGACGGCGGGTCTCGATCCCGAGGAACGAGTGCGCTTCCGGAGCCTGCTGGCGGAACTGGCCGGGGACCGGATCGTGATCCTCTCCTCGCATATCGTTTCCGATATCGAGGCGGCGGCGACGTCCATCGCGGTCATCAAGAAAGGACTCCTGCGCTACCAGGGCCCGCCCGAGGATCTGCTGCGGCTGGTGGAAGGCAAGGTCTGGGAGATGGTCATCCCGAGCAGCGATCTGGCCGGCGCCAAGGATCGATTCGTTCTCAGCGGCACCGTCAGGACCAGCGAAGGTGTCCGCATCCGAGTGGTCGCGGACGAACAGCCGGACGCTGGAGCAGTCTCTCTCACCCCCACACTGGAGGACGCATACCTTCACCTGCTCGCCGATCGCCAGGCCGAGGGCTCCTGATGCACGCAGCCGGCATCCTCTACAGGTTGGCCCTGGCTGACTTTCTCGAACGGACGCGGCGCTATTCGTTCCTGATCACACTGTTGGGAACGCTCTTTTTCGGCTTCCTCGTCATCACGGGTAAGTGGACGTTGCGGTTGGGCGAGTACCGGGGCGAGTACAACTCCGCCTGGGTGGGTAGCCTGATGGGAAGCGCCAGCACCTGCATGTTGGCGATTTTCGGTTTCTACCTGGTCAAGAACTCTCTGAGTCGGGACCGTCGCACGCGGGTCGGAGAAATTCTCGCGGCGACACCGTTGAGCAATCGTCTCTACATGGCGAGCAAGTTCGTCAGCAACCTTGCCGTGCTGACGGTGATGGCGACGACCTTGGCGGTGGCCGCGATTGTCATGCAGTTGCTGAGCCCTGTCGAAGCCGGACTGGATGTGTGGGCGCTCGTGGCACCTTTTGTTTTTGTTTGCCTGCCGGTCATGACGCTGGTTGCGGCCGCCGCAGTTCTCTTCGAGTCCATCCGACCCCTGCGCGGCACCATGGGCAACATCCTCTATCTGTTCATTGCGGAGGCCGCCCTGGTGAGCAGCCTTCTGGTGGGCAATCCGCTGCTGGATTTCGCCGGCCTCGGTCTGTTCATTCCCAGCATGGAGGAGGCAGCCCTGGCGGTCTATCCGGACGCTGAGTTCGGCCTGGCGATGGGCTTTGTCGGATTCGTACCCGGGGCTTCGCAGGAAACGCTCAAGCTGTTTCCCTGGGACGGGATCGCCTGGTCACTCGGAATGGTGCCGGTAAGGCTCCTGTGGATCGGGGCAGCGCTGGGCCTGGTGGCTCTGGCGACGCGCTTCTTCGATCGCTTCGATCCGGCGCGCACGGGCCGTGCGGCCGCACCGAGAAGAAAAGGTCGACCGCTGCCGGCTGCCGAGGATGCTCGGAGCCGGAGTATGCCGGCGATTAGTTGGAGCGATGTGGCCCCGGTGGAGATCAATTTCAGTTTTCTCGAGATGTGGCTCGCTGAGCTCAAGCTGATGATCAAGGGCTACCACTGGTCGTGGTATTTGATCGCCCTTGGGCTCTTCATCGCGCAGCTGACAGTGCCGTACGAGTACGCACGAACGCTGGTGACGCCGGCAGCCTGGATATGGCCGCTGGCGATGTGGTCGGGCATGGGCACGCGGGAGGCCCGTTTCAATACCGGGCAACTCGTCTTTTCGTCGCCATATCCGGAGATGCGTCAGTTTCCGGCGATCTGGATGGCTGGCCTGACGGTCGCGGTGTTGACCGGTGCCCCAATGCTGTTGCGGACGTTTCTGGCTGGCGATGTCGGGCACACTTTGGCATTGCTTGTCGCCGCACTCTTTGTTCCCACGCTGGCGCTCTTCCTCGGCGTGGTGAGCGGCACGAAGAAGCTGTTCGAGGTGACCTACCTGTTGGTCTGGTACCTCGGGCCGGTCAACCATCTGATTGCGTTGGATTTCCTCGGGACGACAGACGCCGCAGTGGTGGCTGCGGTGCCGCAAGCTTACGGGATCCTGTCCGCTGTCCTGCTGCTCAGCGCGTTTCTGTTCCGCCGACGCCAGCTGACCGTTGGAATTGCATAGAGGTTGTGGATGCCATGGGTCGGCCGGAACACGGGCGGGCACAAGGCCCGCCCCTACGGCAGCGAGTGATCGCTACTTCTTGATCACACCCGTGATGACTCCCTCTGGGCCGGTGACGGGGAAACCCGGTATCAGCTCCCAAGGAATAGGCAGCGGTGTGTAAGTCGTGATGATCTCCGAGCCCTTGAAGTGGATGCCCTGGATACCCTCGCCACGCCCCTTGCCGACCAGCTTGAGATTGCCGATCCAGACACACTGACCGTTGTCGCAGAACCGCGAGCGCCTGCCTTGCCAGGTCCCCTTCCAGTAGACCTCTGGATCGACCAGGTCGTTGGGATCACAACCGGCCGAGGGCACCACCATCCAGGTTCCCCAGACGGGGCCCGAGTAGGTGTCGTCCAGGTTGCCGTTGACGACAAACATCCCGACACCCGAAAGGCGGGGCTCGACGGAGTCGCCGCTCATCGCGGTGTAGCAACCGTAACCGGTCACCCGACGCAGATGGAGCCGGCCGCTTCCCGGACAGATCGGCGTGACGGGATCGGCCCAGACAAGTTCTCCTCCCGGACAGGCGAGGGTCCCCATGTCGAGCATGGAGTCCACCGGCCAGTCGTCGGCAATGACGACGCGGGTCCGGTTCACGCCGGCTTGCAGGGCGAGGGGAGCCACCAGGACGATGACCACGAGTACGGGAAACCACAGGCGAATGCGTGTCTCTTGCATGACCTCTACCTCCTCTGTAGTGGAACGGTCGTCGGAGCTCTGACGACCGTTCGATTCCCTCGGCAACTCGGCTGTCCTGAATCCTTCACCGGGAGGGTCGCAGCGTAGGACGCGAGGACCCGTGGCTTTGTGTGCTCAGCCTTTCGGCTGGCTTACCTTTGTCGAGGCATCTATCACGCTACTCCTGTGTAGCGCGTGTGTCCAGAGGGTGGGCGCAGAGGCCCGCCCTGGGGTGTCTGGAGTGGCCGCCTGCTTGCCGGCAGATTGGAGTGCTGAAAACCGTCCCTCTATTGGGTCGGCGCGCGCGAGGCAGGCCCGGTAGATCGGAGAAGTAAGTACCAAAAGCAGCTCGAGCTAGCGCGACGGCGTTCACGCGAGGTGGCGCAGAGAGGGAAACAGTGAAGAATCCACACATCGGCAGCGACTTCCATGAGTACCTCGAAGAGACGGGTACCCTCGAGGAGACTCGGGCAGTGGCATCGAAGAGAGTCTTGGCTTTTCAGATAGCCCGCGCAATGTCTGAGCGCAACGTCTCGAAGTCAGATATGGCCCGCAGGATGCAGACGAGCCGTTCGTCGATCGATCGACTCCTCGACCCCTCCTTTCCTTCGGTCACCTTGTTGACTCTCGAGCGAGCAGCCCGGGCACTGGACTTGCAGCTTCATATCGAGTTGAGCTGAAGGCTCTCCAAGACAAACTGGACGTGCCAGCAGAAAAGCGGCCGGGCGCGAGGCCCGGCCGCAAGTCATCGTGGATCGTCTGGCGAAAGGGTGCCGCTCAAGGGTTCACGAGGTCTATCCACGTTCTCATGATGCCCGTACTGCACCCGAACTTCTCGTGCCCCTTGCCCAATCCGAGGGCATCGATGATCTGCTCGCAGGAGCAGCCGCCGGTATCCCAGATGGTCAGACCCGAGACGTTCCCCTTTCGACCCATCTGCGGATGCGTCGAGTCGAAGATTCCGTCGCCGTCGACCAGCGCCCAGCGATTGGTGCCGAGCCGCTCGGTCGGCACCGACTCGGGAATCTCCGTACCAGGACAGACATCCACCGGGTCCAGGACTCCGTCGCCGTCCTCGTCGCCGAACAGGCCGACAACCACAGCATCGTGGTCCGAGGAGCGGAACTCATCGGGGTTGTAGAGCCCCGGCTGGTTGTAGTCGTTGTAGTCCAGACCCGATGGCTCGTCGGCGTTGATGTGCCAGAAGGCCGCGTCCATCACCTGCACCATCATGGTGGGAGACGCCAGGGCATGATCCAGATAGCCCGACTCGCCAAAGAAGGTGAACGAGTAGGCCCCATCGGCGACACCCTGGCCGACGAAGGCCTGGATGAGATCGAAGTAGCCAGCAGACTCGATCGCGACGACCGGGTCTTCCTCGGCGTAGGCGTTCAGATCGCCCAGGATCAGCGCGTCGCTGTTGCCACTATCGGTCGGATCGGTGGCGAGCCAGTCGACCAGTGCCTGGGCGGCGCTGGTGCGCGTCAGGTTGCAGTTGCCCTGGCCGTCGCCGATGTCGGGGTCGCCCACGTCATCACAGTTCGAACCCTTCGACTTCAGGTGGTTGACCGCGACCGTGAAGACCGCACCGCTGGTGTTCTCGGCGAAGCTCTGGGCCAGTACTGGCCGGTTCTTGGTGTCGTCGAACGTCGGGTCGACCGACGAATCAAGCACCGCGAAGGCACCGATCGGCATGACCGCGGCCGGTTTGTAGATCAGGGCGACCCGGATCGCATCGCTGCCGATGGCGCCCGTAGCGATGTAGTCGTAGGTCCCCGGCGCCGTGGCGTCGTTGAGTCCCGTCCACCAGGTCGGCGAGCGGATCGTCCGCCGGATGGTTCTCGATCTCCACCAGACCGACCACTTCGGCGTCGAGCATGCTGATCGCCGCGACCAGCTTGGCGCGCTGCCGCTCGAACTCGAACTCCGAGTCGGCCCCACGACAACCTTGATCTTCCAGCGGGCCGCAGATGTCCCCGGAGCCGTCGAGCGTGGTGAAGTAGTTCAACACGTTGAACGAGGCCACTTGCAGGGCTCCGCCGACGTCGGGCACGTCCGGTCGCTCATTGACCCGGGTGAAGCTCACCGCTTCGGTCGGATGGATCTCGTAGGCGCCGAAGCTGTAGCTCAGGTTGCCGGTAAGGCCCTCGATCGTGTCGCCGCCCTTGCGCAGCGTGTTGTCAGGGCCCACGTACGGCGGCAGCGGCAACGGGTTCTGCACCGTGCTGCCATCATCCAACTGGATGCGGCTGCGGTTGTTGACCTCCTGGAGCGCATTTGCATCGACCCCGGGGCCACGACGTTGGTCGGGATGTCGAGCGGCGAGTCGATCGACAGCTCGACTTCGCCGTAGCGCGCCAGGGTGAAGTTGTCTGAAGCGTAAAGGGTCTGGTTGATGGAGGCCTCCATGCCCTCGATCCACTCCCAATCGTCGACGTGGTCACCGGGAGCGACCACGAAGCCGGCGCGGTGGTGCCCGTTGTCGGGCAGACCGCGACGCTGACGACGTTGTTGAGTTCGGTGAGACCGAAGAACTCGGACACCGTTCCCGGACACGCACGGTGTCGCCGGAGGCGACCGAATCGGTACCGCCGTTGAAGACGAAGATGCCCTCCGACGTGGTGTCGTCGCCGTCGAAGTCGTTCGTCTCCTCCTGCATGAAGAAGCCGCGCAGCTCGCTGGTGCCTTCGAAGTCACCGGTCACGATGCCCTCGATCTCGCGGACGCTGCCGACGTCCGGGCTGCTGAGACCGCTGCCCTGAATGTCGTGAATCATCGTGGCGGGGTCGTTGCAGGCGCCGATCGGGTCGGTGGGTATCGCTACAGCAGCGTTCACCGCGTCAGGCGTGTTGATGGCTTCGCCCAACTCCGGCGTGCCGGGAAACCCGGGGAATCCGAAGCCGTCGAAGTCGTTGCGCAGCCAGTCGGCGGTGGTGTTCGTGTCGGTGGCGTTGGGGATGCGCGAGGCACCGCCGGGAGCGAAGGAACCGCCGTCGAAGCCGGCGTCGAGCACCGTCGAGGAGTAAGTCACATCAGTGGTGCCACCGTCAAAGACCGCCACGTCGTCGACGATGCGCGTCCAGGGAGTCGAGTCGAAAGTACCATCGTTATCGGTGTCGAGGTCGTCGCCCGTGCTGCCAGTGAATCCCTCGACCAGCATGATGGTGATCGTGCCGTTCTCCATGTCCTCAGGGTCGATCCAGTAGCCACCGGCGTTCGTCGTAGCGACGGGCAGCACGGCGTCGACGGTGCCAGCACTCGTGGAATCGCCCTCGATCTCGAGGACGGTGAACGCCGAGTAGTCGGTCGACGCGTCGCCGAACACCTCGACGAAGGCTTCGCTGTCAGCACCTGTGTGGTTGACCACGAACTCGTTGATCACCGGGTCGGTGGGGGATTGAGCCAGGACCGGCAGGGCCGATCCGAGCACGAGAAGGAGAAGAGCTGCTTTCGGGACGAAGGAACCACAATACACGTACCGGGTTTTCATGGATCGCATCGAGGCATTCCTCCAAGAGAGAGTGGATGGTTCAAGGCGCTCGCTTTTACCTTCAAGCCTTCAGACTCGAGGTTTGAGTTCTGGAAGCGCCGTGGCACTCCAGAAACAGGACTATAAGGACTCGAATAGAGTACAGATCTGCTCCAAAAGATCAAATAGACGGACGGCTATACATCGGGTCCCTCGCACTGTAGTGGGGGAGCGTGATGGCGGCTGTGAAATCGGTCACACGTCCTCACACCCCATGCGTCGTCCTACGGCGTGCAGATGTATCCCTCGTAAACAAATAGGTCCAGTCGATGGGGGTACCTGTTGTAGAACTGCAGCACGCCCGTGGCGTTCTCGTACGCCCCCGTTCCTCCGGTGATCACAGCCTGACCGGTAGCGAGCTCCGCCCCGAGATCGAAGACCGCTCGCTCGACCATGAAGATCTCTCCTTTACGGGTCTCGACGAAGTCGTCACCCTTGCCCATCCAATAGACGTAGTCGCCATCTCCCCACAGGGTATCGCTCGGGAAGAAATCGGTCTCGTAGTAACAGCTGATGAGCTGTCCGTTGATCGTGCCGCGCACGATGTTCAAGTAGCAGGCGTCGTAGTCTGCCAGCGGCTCATCCATGAGCTCGAAGGCGGCTCTGAATCGGTGAAACTTGCAGGTCTCCGCCAGGGCGGGGCTGGTCCACGCAATCACCATCAGGGCAACCAGCGCTCCGACCACTGTCAAGGCTGTCCCTCGCTTCATCACTTCCTCCTGATCCGTTGTGCGCCCAGGCGAATTCCTGGTCCGCCAACCCTTCGGCAGCCCGGCGGTCTTGAGGTCCTTCGTGGCGAGGATCTTCGCGGAGGAAGCCAGGACCCGTGGCTTTGCGTGCTCAGCCTTTCGACTGGCTTGCCTTTGTCGAGGTACTAAACACGTTACTCGCGGTTGCCACCGGTGTCCAGATGGTTGAGAACCAGGAGGTCGACACGTCGACGATTCTCGGATTCGTGTCCAATGTCGGTCCTGGCG
>CAVPOX010000031.1:0-18331 GCA_963707075.1 uncultured Acidobacteriota bacterium | reverse complement strand
ATCCTCCGGCCGTGAATCGAGTGGATTTGCCCGGTCGGCATGGAAAGATCGAGTCTAACAAGCGCCCGGAGCTGGAATGCCCCGCGTTGCACTCCTACCAACGCTGGGCGGCCGTCCTTGACACGAGATCCTCCAGAACCTCGTAGGGCTGGGCACCGACAACGCCCCTTCCATCGATGACGAAGGTCGGTACGGCAGTCACCCCCAACGCGGCAGCACGATTCCAGTCAGCATCCACGCTGGCAGCAAGAGACCGACTCTCGAGCACTTCGTGGGCCTCGACTTCAGCAAGACCTACCGAGCCCGCGATCTCCACCAGCTTGTCGACCTGGGCCAGATTGGTGCCGTCGACAAAGTACGCCCTGAACAGGGCATCGTGAATCGTCTCACCTCCCGGTTGCAGCTCGGCCCATTTGGCCAGCTCCTGGGCCAACCGGCTGTTGTAGGTATGAGAGCGCTCGCCGTAAGGCAGTCCCTCCTCCGCCATCATCGTACTCAACCGAGCCTGCGCCGCCTCGAGATCGAACGAGCGACCACTGAACAACTGCTCGAGGGTCAGCCCTTCGGGGGGTGTCTCGGGATGCAGGGGAAATTGCGTGAACTCGACGGCGACATCGAAAGCCTCTCGTATTCGCTCAATACGCACGGTACTGAGATAGCACCAGGGTCATATGTAGTCCGAGAAGACTTCGAAGACTTGCGTGGCCATGCGCCTCTCAGAGACTACCTCAACCGGGCATTGCCAGTTCTTGTGCTCGACCGGCCAACAGCCGCTCGATCAAGTGGGTGTCGTACCGATACAGGCGAATGATGACCTCACGGTGCCCCTTGGGATTCAGGTGTGGAACAAAGAACTCCCAGACAATCTCACCTTCCTGAGTGACCTCGAAAGCCCTGCCCCTGTTGGACTCGGTGATCAGCGTGTTGCCGTTCGGCAGCCGCTGGTTGCCTCCACGCGCACCCGAATAGAAGTCTACTGGTTGCGGCGCTTTGTATTGCCACACGATTTGCTTCGTGAGCGGGTCGAGCTCGATCACCCGTGACCAGGACCGCTTGGGTCCATTGTCGAAGATCAGAAGATTGCCACTGTCGAGTACCACCGCATCGTGGGGCTCGTCCAGATCCCCCTGACCCCAGGTCCAGACCACCTCCTGCTCCTCCCAGTCGAAGATGGCCACCGAGTTCTGGTGCCGGAAGCAAACGAGGATGTTGCCCAGTGAGTAGATCGGGTTCCTCGCCGCCAGGGTCTCGTCCGTCATCCAGCGCAGGGAGTTCGAGTGCAGAGGGTCCCACTTCCTGCGGCCCTTGCCACCGGGAAGAAAGGTGAAGAGGTCCGGACGCGCTCTGAGCATCTGCTCGAGAGATCGGGCGTCTTCGACCTCGCCGCCGTGACTCAGCAGGGTCACGTGATCCTCCACGACGATCGTCGACGGGGGGCTGCCCGGTGGCCTGCGGCCCTCGACCGTCAGAACGCCGATGCGATCGTCCGGAGTCAGCACGATGTCGTGGTGTGCGCTGAGCTCACGTTTCCAGATCACCTCGTTTTCCCAGCTCAGCCGCATCGCAAAGTGAGGCGCAGTCTTTTTGGTGGTCGTCTCGGGGTCTCGTGGCAGATCCCCGACTACCAGCAGATCACCGTTGGGCAACAACACACTGCGGACCCAGGCGAAGTCCTCCTCCTGCTGCCACCGACGCACCACACGCCCGCGAGCATCGATCAGCTCGGCGGCCCGCAGGTTCCGCACCGTGTACAGGTTGTAACCGGGATATGAGCGCTCCTCGTCAAAAACAGTGACTCCCATCTGCGCCACCACCGCGGGCTCGGGAGAAACGTCGACATATCCGAGGGTACTGATCTTCTCGAGAGCGGCGAGAGCATCGGCATCGAGCGCATCAGCGTCCTGGCTTTCGTCAGCTGATTCGGGTGCGGTCTCCTCCACCGAGATGAACCCGCATCCCACTGTGAAAAGCATGGTCACGGCTCCCGCTACTCCAACGAGAGGAGTAGCTCGGGAGTAGAGGCGCCTGGGTAGCATCGCGCGATTATACGAACCCCAGGCACGCAGCTCAGCTCACATTGAGGTACAGGCACAGTCGCTTTCGAGAGAGCGCCGACCTCCCATCTTGCCTAGAACCGGATCCCCAGCGAAACCAGAAACTCACGTCCCGGGTAGTAGTCGCTCGGAGAGAGGGCCTGACCGTAGGTCGGGGACTTGATGAACTGAGTAGGGATACCGTCGGCGTCGGCGGGTCCGCCAAAGTCAGCCTGGACACCAGTGTCCCAGTTCAGCTTGGGCGTGGCGTTGAAGAGATTGCGAACCTGCAGCTTCATCCAAGGCGCCACGGAACGCCACACGGGTATCCGGTAGATGGAGACAAAATCGAAGGCTTGGAGATCGTCGAAGGTCTGGCTACCACGACCGTCGAAGAAAATCGTCTGGAACATCGGCGGCGTGGCATAACCCGGATCCCGGGCGATCTGCTGCTCCGAGAGAGGCACACGGGCGGTGTGACTGTAAGTCAGTGGTGAGTCGTACCGGAAGAGCAGGGTCAGATCCAGGTCACCCGCTCTACCGAATTGCAGACCGTAGCTGGTCCAGACTCGTAACTTGTGCTCGAGATGACTCGGCAGCGGGCCAACGGGGAAGTTCCGCTCTGGGACCCTCATCTCGGGATAGGTACCGATTGCCGATGTCACCGCCGGGTTGCCGAACTCCTCACCGATGAAGTTGCCGTCGTTTTCGATCTCCCAGGTCCAGTGCCCCTCGAGGGTCCAGTTCGGCCGGAGTCGATGACTTCCCTGGACCTGAAGCGCCAGATAGTCCCGCTTCGAGGAATCGGTGTTTTGGTAGACCACATTGTCCAGGACGAGGGGACCGGCCGGAGTATCGAGCATCGTCATGCCGTTGGCAATCTCCGTAATGCTCTCGAACGCGTCTTTGAAGGAACGGTCGATCAGGGCGGCCTCGACATACCCCCCGCCGGGTAGCTGCATCGCCCCGGACAGGCTGACCTCGACGCTCCTGGGCACGCTGAGTCCAGGCGCGAAGAAGGCGTTGGCGGCGGGGAAAAACCCGAAGTACGGTACATAGTTGTCGAGATCGAATCCCGGCTCGAAATCGATCCCGACGCCGGACGGGCCATTGTAGACATACCAGATCTCGGAAGGATTCCGCGAAGTCGAGGTCAGCTTGAAGAGCTCGGAATTGGCCCTCCCGACGTACTCGTTGTAGCTGGCTGTCATGCGATACCTGCCGTCGGCTTTGGGGATGAAGGTGACGGCGAGTCGTGGAACGAGGGAATCGAAGTTCGCCACCTCGCCCGTGGACGAGGCGTCACCCTTGACCTCTTCGTAACGCAGGCCGACGTTGAAGCTCCACCTGTCGTTGAGGCGCCAGACATCGTTGACAAAGAGCGATGTCGTACGGGTCTCGAGGACAGCGCCACGATCGGCGATCAGCGCGTAGGCCTCGGCGGCGAAGGGCTCGAAGATCGGCTGTAGTCGACCCTCGCTGTCATAGATGGGCTCTCCCCCCACGTCAGTCAGAATAAAGGACCCCATCAAAAAGCCGGTCGACGACTGGGAGTTGCCACCCCGTTGCGTGAAGCCCACCCGCTCGATGCCTCCACGAATCTCGTGACTGCCTACGGAACCCGACGAAAGAAACCAGGAGACGATGCCGGAAAAGATCTGGTCGGTGAAGTCGAAGGACGGGTCGGCTTCGTCGAAGACCGGTGCGTTGAAGAAGAATCCCGAGGCGAAGTCGTAGAAGACCGAGTCGCGAATATCGGTGCTCGAACCACCAAAGCCCGAGTTGAGCACGCTGCGGTCGGAGTAGCGCGCCTCCACCAGGAGATTTCGTCCCAGCACACCCGTGTAGCGGAACGCGACATAGTCGTGTTCGAGCGAGGTCTCGTCGACAGTACGGCGATCGAGCCCGAACAGCGAGGCCCTGAAATCACTGCTATTGCGGAGCGCCAGTCCCTCGAAGGAGTGACTGCCCCCGATATTGCCGTTTAGCTTGATCTCGTACCGCAGGTTGTCGAAATCGTCCGGCCGCGGCTGGTTGGTCAAGGGGAAGACCGAGGGATCGGACCGCGAGGTCTCCGAGCCGGCGACGAAGAACCAGAGCTGGTCCTTCAGCAGGTAACCACCCAGCGTCGCCGAAAACAGATCGTTGCGCTGGCTCTCGTTCTCGATTCCCAGGTCCTCCTCGAGCGGAGATTCCTCGCGCCAGGCCGGATTGGTCATGTCCCAGCGCACCGTACCCTTGAACTGGTTTCCCCCTCGTTTGGTGATGGCGTTGACGACACCGCCGGTGAAGCGGCCGTACTCGGCAGAGATCGTGCCGGTGAGCACCTGGGTCTCGTCGATGGCATCCTCGATAAAGAGACCGACCTCGGTCGGGAACAGAGTGGGTCCGCTGCTGTTGCCGAAGATGAACATGCCGCTATCGACGCCATCCATCATGATCAAGTTGTCGTAGCCGATACCCCCACTAATCGAGATCTGGCCGACGACCGCACTGCGATCACTGACTCCTGGTGCAAAATTGGCGATCTCTATCGGGTCCCGATCGATGGGCAGGAGATCGACCTCGTCGTAGGTGAGGTTGGAACTGACCTGCTGGCTGACCACGGCGGTCGGTGTGTCCGCCACCACTTCGATGCTCTCTTCAACCTCGGTGACCTGGAGTGTGGCAGTGGCTCTTGCCGAGCGGCCCAGATCGAGGGTGACGATCTGCTCGATGGTGGTCATACCTTGGAGGGCGAAGATCACTCGGTAGGTGCCAACAGGCAGATTGGGCATCACGAAGTCGCCGTTGGCACCCGTGTAGGCCACTCGCTCCCCTTGGAGCGCTTCGGAGGTCACGGTAACCGTGACTCCTGGAAGCGCGGCTCCTTCCGGACCTTCGGCACGACCCACGAGGGATCCGGTCAGCGAACCCTGCGCCTCAGCGGCGCCCGGCAGAGTCAGGACCGCCAGTAGACCTGCAAACAGGTAGCTACGAACCAGACCTGGTCGCTTGGAGCTTTCAGCTCGCTGGCGCATTCCAATCTCCATCTAGCCGGAAGGGCTGCCCCGACTATAGGGACTGAACTCCGCACCCGCAACCTTGCTGGACCAAGAAGGCACGATAGACTGCTTCTACACATTGGCAGGAGACAGGCTTGAGCGACGACAAGCACGGACCCCCCGTGCCCGATGACGACCTGGATCGGACCCAGATCCGGCGCGAAGGGCCCTTCGGGGATCTTTCGATGGACTCCGACAAGACCCTGGCTTCCGAGAGTGATCTCCCCCCGGACCACCAGCCGACGATGGCGTTCGACGAGGATGCCACCATGGCCAGCCCGGCTGCCGGCGCGCCGGGAGACCTCCCGGCTGATCTACCACCCACGATCGGCAAGTATCGAGTTCTCGGAAAGCTCGGTGAGGGCGGCATGGGGATAGTCCTCGAGGCCGAGCAACAGAACCCCAGGCGACGGGTCGCGCTCAAGGTCATCCGCGGGGGGCACTTCGTCGATGACGACCAGATCCGCATGTTCAAACGCGAGGCCAATACCCTGGCGCTGCTCAAGCACGCCAACATCGGCGCCATCTACGAGTCGGGTCACACCGAGGGCGGGCGACACTTCTTCGCCATGGAGCTGGTCCGGGGGAAAACTCTCGACGATTACCTGGCGGACCGGCCGCAGACCCTCGATCGAGACGAGCTCCAGCACCGCCTCGAGCTCTTTCGCATGATTGCCGACGCCGTCCACTACGCCCATCAGCGGGGCGTCATCCACCGGGATCTCAAGCCCTCGAATATCGTCGTGCCCGATCTGGAAGGCGGCGAGGAGAGTGGCAGCGGCTCCGGCATCCCCGAGATCAAGATCCTCGACTTCGGTCTGGCCCGGATCACCGAAGGCGATATGGCGGCCGTCACCATGCAGTCCGAGGTCGGCCTCATCAAGGGCACTCTCCCCTATATGAGCCCCGAGCAGGCGCGGGGGATGCCCGACGAGATCGATCTGCGCACCGATGTCTATGCCCTGGGCGTGATCCTCTACGAGATGCTGGTCGGGCAGCGGCCCTACGACACCCAGAGGTCGTCACTGATCGAGGCGGTGAGGGTGATCCACGAAGAGCCACCCAAACCGCTGCGGCAGGCGTGGACGGGCAAGGGCAAGGTCGATGAGGACCTGGAAACCATCGTCGGCAAAGCGCTGGAGAAAGACGCCAACGACCGGTACGGCAGCGCCGCAGCGATTTCCGAGGACATCGGGCGCTATCTGACCTCTCAGCCGATCCTGGCTCGACCCCCCAGCACGCTCTACCAACTCAAGAAGCTCGTAGCCCGAAACAGGCTGGGCAGCGCCTTCGCCGCCACGGTGTTGCTGCTCCTGATCGGCTTCGGCATCTGGATGAGCGTGCTGTACCGCCAGAGCGAGATGGCGCGTTTGCAGGCCGAGGCCAGCAATCTCCTGTCGCTGGCACGCATTCAGTCCGACATCCCCCCATCCTCTGCGCTTGCCTATGCGCAAGCTTCTTTGGAACTGGCGGACAGTCCAGCGGCTCGGCGTTTC
This sequence comes from uncultured Acidobacteriota bacterium, assembly GCA_963707075.1. Taxonomy (GTDB): domain Bacteria; phylum Acidobacteriota; class Thermoanaerobaculia; order Multivoradales; family JAHEKO01; genus CAXMQZ01. The sequence goes on along the minus strand of CAVPOX010000031.1, from coordinate 11,758 downwards.
GCCATTGAAGCCCTCTGGCATGGCCCTACTGCTCAGGTGGCCAGGTCAGCGCCATCGATGGCATCGACCTTCAGCGTCGAGGGTGACTATCTTGCCCTGGGTACCCATGACTTCACATCAGACAAATCAGCCATGGCGCTTCTGTCGGCAGCAGGAGGTTCTCCACGCTTGCTGGCTCTCGGGGTGCAACCACCCGAGTTCATCGCATTCGACTCCAGCACCTCTCGGGTCTATTTCAAACGCGCGGGGGGAGATGTCGTTCGAGCCTTGTCACTTCCCGAGGGGGAGGCGCTGGACTCCCTGGATCTCGGGACTACCCACGCGATGATCCCTTCGCGCGACGGACGATCGCTGATCACCGTGACCGCGGAAGGAGGCTCCACGTCGGTTCGCAAATGGTCGACCGACACTCACGCGCTCGTCGCCGAGAGGACGATCCCCGGGGTTCACACCCCCCAGTTTCACACTCTGGTCGATGTCGATGCTGCAGCCGAGCACGTCGCCTACAGCTTTGGAGGCGACGTGTTTGTGGCTGCCCTGGACGGTCGGGATCCCGATCCACCCCGGGAAGTAGGCTCCGGCGTGGGATTGGTCATGGCTCTGTTCCATCCCACCGAGCCGATCGTGGTCTCCGGCAACTGGGAATCCGGGGAATTCCGCTTTTGGTCACTGGACGGGGACCCCGACGCACCCGTCCGAACCCTGATCTTCGAGCCCTTCTTCACTCGACCGCGGTTCGATCCCAGCGGTCGGTATCTGGCGGCAGGTGCCTCGGATGGCAAGGCGTGGATCTGGGATCTGGAAGCTCCGCCCGGTGCCCGTCCGGTACTGTTGGAGCGACCGGATTCGGACGGCATGATGTCGGTGAGCTTCCACCCGCAGGATCCCTGGTTGGCGACGGCAGACCAGGCGGGCACGACGTTCTGGCCACTCGGCCGAGCCTGGCCGGTGGAGCTGCGTGGACATGAGAGTCGGCTCGCCGGTCTGGCATTCGACCCGCAGGGACGGTGGCTTCTGTCGAGCGAGCCGTTTACCGGCACCATCAGGATCTGGCCGCTCGAGGGCGGAGAAGGACGCAGAACCCTCGGAGAGTTTGGAGAGTATGGCGGGCGATCGGTGGCCGTGCACCCTTCGGGCGAGCAGTTTGCGATGGTGCTGGACATGACGGTCGTCTACCTGGCTCCTACAGGAGGTGGAGAGCCCAGAGAGTTGGGACGAGCCGACTTCTGGGAGGTGGCTTTCAGCGACGATGGACGATACGTGGCGGCGAGCGGGGGTCAGTTCACACCCGAGGACGCTCGGATCAGAGTCTGGGATCTCGAGGGCGGTTCGGAGATCGATCTGGACGCCGGCGATGGTGCCTTTGTCATGGACGTGATCTTCCTGGGCGACAACCGCGTGGTGGGATCCGGTGATGGTGGCGTTCGTCTCTGGGATCTGGGGACGCAAGAGTCGGTTCTCCTCGTGGAAGGCACCGCAGGCTATCTGGCGGCGACGCCCGACGACACCAAGCTGTTCATCCTGATGGGAGAAGCGCTCGAGATGAGGACAGGTGGAATGGTCTGGGTCCATGACCTGGAGAGTGGGCAGACAAGCCAGCTGGCCTCTCACGGCGCCGAGGTCAACGCCCTGGCGGTCGATGCCGCAGGAACCCTGTTGGCCACCGGTGACACTCTCGGGGCCGTACGGGTTGGCCCCATCGGTGGTGAAGAGCCCCATCTTCTTCTCGGGCCCGGATCTCGGATCGAATCGATCGCCTTCGACCCCAAGGGGCGCTGGATCGCCTCGGGAGACGCCGATGGCCTGATCCGTCTGTGGCCCATTCCCGAAGGGCCGCCGCTGCACACCCTGCCTCTCGAGGAGCTCTTGGCTCGGCTGGAAGGCGCGACCAACTACCAGGTGGTGGCCGATCCGGAGACCCCCGACGGCTACCGCCTGGAGATCGGATCCTTCGCAGGCTGGCAGGATGTACCCGTCTGGTAACGTCGCGACTCCAATTCTCTGATCTAACATCTGAAGGGGTGCCGATGACCTCGACAATCAGATCCTCGCTTGCTTTGGTGCTGACGCTCGGCTTCGTTCTGGCCGCCGCGGCCGAGACCCGCGAGGTAACACTCCTCTACACCAACGACATCGAGAGCGTCTACGAACCTGTCGAGGCCTTCTGGAATCCCGAGATCGAGCTCATCGGAGGCATCCCCTACCTGGCGACCCTGATCAACCAGGTGCGGGACCAGGAAGCACTGAGCTTTCTGTTCGACGCAGGCGACATCTATACCGGGGCCCTCTCCCAGGCGAGCGAAGGGCGCCTCGCTTTCGACCTCTACAGCCTGATGGGCTACGACGCCGTCAACATCGGCAATCACGAGTTCGAATACGGTTGGGAGAGCCTGCATCAAGTCCAGCAGCGAGCACGGTTTCGCGTTCTGAGTGCCAACCTCTTCTATGCCGAGTCGGACCACGACTTCAGCCAGGCCTACACCATCCTGGAGAAGGACGGCTTTCGTATCGGTGTCATCGGCTCCATTGGAGTCGACGCGTTCACCAACGCCATCAATCCCGACCACCGCCGGGGACTCGAAGTCCGAACGCCTACACCGCTCATCCAGCAATATGTCGACGAGGTGCGCAACGAAGTCGACCTGGTGGTCGTGCTCACGCATCAGAATCGGACTGCCCCGATGCAGACAGACAAGGAAGCGGATCCGGAAGTCTAACGCGGGTTCGATGAAGACTATGCGCTGGCTGGCGAGCTGCGGGGCGTCGACGTCATCTTCGGCGGCCATTCCGACCACGGCCTGTGGCAGCCGGTTCGCCACCCGGATACCGGCACTCTGATCGGGCTGACCTTCGGCCAAGGCAAGTACCTCGGGCTGATGCGACTCCGGGTGGATACAGCGGGCGGAATCGTCGAGCTCACCGAGGGCCGTCTGATCCCCGTCGAGTCCGCCAAGCTCGAGCCGGATACCGAGATCGTACAGGCGATCGCCACCGCGAGAAGCCAGGCACCCCTCCTGGCGGAGGTCGTTGGCCGAATCGATACCATGGCGTTTCGCCGCTACTACCGAGAATCGAACCTGGGGAACCTCCTCGCTGACATTCTCAGAGAGGCGTCAGGCGCGGACATCGCCGTCATGAACTCGGGTAGCCTGCGCGCTGACTTCAATCCCGGGGAAGTCACGGCCGAAGAGATTCTCAACGTCTATCCGTTCATCGGCAAGTTTCACATCGTCGAAATCACCGGCGAGGCCGTGCGTGAGCTCCTTGAGTATAGCTACGCGCTGCACTACGGCTTTGGCCAGATGTCAGGCGTCGAAGCGACCTATGATTCGAGGCGACCGGTCGGCGAACGGCTCGTCGAAGCCAAGGTGGGCGGCGAGCTACTCGACCCCGCACAACACTACACCGTGGCCTCGAGTGCCTTCCTGGCCAACGGCGGTGACGGCTACTCGATGCTGGCAGCAGACAAATTGATCGATACCAGCCCCGCACCTCTATACCAGTCCTTCCTCGACTACTTCGAGGCCGTTGGCAAGGTTCAGGTACCGACCGTCGGGCGTCAAAGGGACCTCGCCAGGACTCCGTAGGCGAGGATGAACTGTCACGTCGAGGCCTCGCCGCTCTTCTCGCCTAGCGGAAGTTGAACGCGATCGGAAAGAGCCCTGCCACCACCCAGGCCCAGATCGCGTAAACCGGAAGGTAGCCTGTCTGCCAGCGCTCGAGAGTTACCACTGGGCTCCGCGATCCCAGAAACCGGGCGTAGAGCACTGCCGACCAGCCAAGGTTGACGAGAAGAATGAGATTCTCGCCCAGGGCCGCGACCTTGTTGGGGCTGAAACCGAAGGCCGAGATGCGGCTCGCGATCGCCCAGAGGGCCACGGCGTCGACGAGCAAGGCTGAGACCACCAGAATGAGCTGCAGGACATCAAACGGTCCGGGCGGTGCCTGGGAGTCGCGGGCCGAAATCGAGTAGAGCACCAATCCCAGAACGAGAACAAGGAGTAGATCGAAGCCGATGAGCACCTCTCGCTCGACCTCGATGCCACTGCCGGTCCAGATCATGACCACCAGGAAGACCAGGAGCAACGCGGTAAACAGCGGCGTGAAGAGGCGGGTCAGCACCGGCGCCATGTTTTCGACCACGCTCTGCTTGGCCTCCACCAGCCAGGCGCTGATGATCACCGCTCCCACGACCCCGCACGGCAACACCCAGGATTCCAGGAATCCCTCAGCATCGAAGCCGATGGCCCGAAAGATAAACAGCGTGAAGCCCATCAAGACACCGCCTCCCAGCGCAATCAGCGTGTAGTAGATGAACCACTCGCCGGAGAAGCGGATGAAGTTCATACGCCGGTCGTGGTCACGCCAACGACCACCGGTGTAGGCAAAGCCGACAGCCAACCACAGCGCGATCGGCAGGTGCAGCGCAGTCAGAACCATCGTCTGACCGCCCGACTCGAAAGGCGTGAGATTCGCCACCAGGCCGGCAACGACAAACGGCCCAGCCAACCATACCCAGTTCGCTCGTGCCAGGCCGCGCTTCCAGCCGAAGTAGCCGGCCAGAAGCGGCAACACGAAAAGGCTGAGATTGAGTAGATAGAACGATTCTGCAGTGTCGCCCCACCCGAAGATTGGACCGAGGAGCTCGGGCAGCTTGATAGCCACCGCTGCAGCAATTGCCAGACCGACCGCCACCCTTGCTTCCCGATTCTTCCCGGCCGTGGACTCGGGCGAGCCGGGTGCAACCACGAGCTGTTTCCAGAGCCTTTCCGAATACTCGCGAGCGAACTCGCGCGACAGGGAATCGAGGTCACCCAGGCGCTTCACGGCGACCAGGAAGGCCTCATCGACGGCAAGCCCGGCCTCTTCCAGCGCTGTGACCTCGTTGCGAAGATGGTCCTCGAGCTCTTCGATATCGACGGGTTGGATCGGTTGCCGCCGACGCAGATAGGTCCGCCACTCGCCGATGCGCCCTTCCAGAAGATCGCTACCCCTCATCCATGCTGGCCCTCATGCGCTTTCCGGTGCGAGTTGCACGGCACCAAACCAGATACTGCGCAGCGCCGAGTCGACGACCCGCCACTGCCGTTGCTGGTCGGCGAGCTGTTTCATTCCCTGATCGGTCAGCCGGTAGTACTTGCGACGCCTACCCACCTCGGATCTCCCCCAAGTGGCCTCGACATGCCCATTGCGCTCCAGGCGATGCAGCACTGGATAGAGCATGCCGTCTGTCCACTGCAGCTGCCCACCCGAGAGTTCCCCGACCTTCTTGAGAATGGCGTAGCCGTAGCTTTCGCCCTCGCTCAGAATGGCCAGCACCAGGGGTGTGGCCGATGCGGCAACAAGGTCCTTGCCGATGTTCATGGGTGCTCGATATCCACTGACCTACTCTCGTTTGGTCTAATACTCAAAGGTACTATACATTGGACTTCTATGTATCTGCAACAGGATGCTGACCAAACCTCACGGATCGAGCAACGACTGAGACTCGGTGTAGGATTCCGGATGACCACCATGAAGCAGGTCCTACGCAGCGCCCTACTTGTCCTGGCAGCCAGCGCATTCTTCGTCGGCTCGGTCGTGGGTGACGCGACCGAGAGCTATCGAATCTCACTGGCCCAGTGGTCCTTGCACCGCAACCTGTGGAGCGGTGATCTGGACAATCTCGACTTTCCCCGGGTGGCGGCTGAGAAATTCGGCATCTTCCACATCGAGTGGGTATCCCAGTTCTTTCAGGACAAGGCGGAGGATCGTGCCTATCTTCAGCAGATGAAGGATCAGTGCGACCGGTACGGCGTGCAGAGCCTGCTGATCATGGTCGATGGTGAAGGCAATCTCGGCTCGCCCGACCCGGACGAACGGGTGCAAGCCGTTGCCAATCATCACAAGTGGATCAATGCCGCCGCATTTCTCGGTGCCTACGCCATTCGGGTCAATGGCAATGGTCTCGGAGACCCGGACGACATCCACACGGCGCTCGTCGAGTCTCTGCGAGAGCTCTCCGACATCGCAGCAAAGCAAAACGTCAGCGTCCTGGTCGAGAACCATGGCATGACGAAGCCCGACGTTGGCTGGACTGCGGACGTGCCATCTACCAACGGCGCGTGGCTTGCGGGCGTGCTCGCCGAGGTGGATCGACCCAACGTCGGTGCCCTGCCAGACTTCGGCAACTTCTACGAATACGACCGCTACCAAGGCGTTGAGGATCTGCTGCCCTTCGCCCACGGCATCAGCGCCAAGACCATCCTCTTCGACGATCAGGGCGAGGACACCCAGACCGATTTCCGCCGCATGTTCGAGCTGATCAATGCCGCCGGCTTTGACGGCTATATCGGTATCGAATACGAAGGACCCGACGACTCCGGCCTGACCGAGTACCAGGGCATCCAGGAGACCCTCGACCTGATCAAGCGCTACTACCACCAGGAAGCAGGTTCGCAGCAGACGGACTGAGTCGGTGCTCGAGACCAACGCTCAGTCAGATCAATCCTCGCGACGATGCAAGACGCGAGCGCTTCACTCGTAGATCTCGATCCGCACCTTGGCAGTGCCGCTCTGCTTGATCCCCAACTTGCGGGCAGCCGAGCGCGACAAATCGATAATCCTGCCCTCGACATGCGGGCCGCGATCGTTGATGCGAACCCACACCGACTTGCCGTTCTCCAGATTGGTTACTTTGACCCTGGTGCCAAAGGCGAGGGTCCGGTGCGCGGCAGTATCGGCTCGCTTGTTGTACTTCTCGCCGCTGGCCGTCTTGCTACCGTGGAATGAATCCGCATAGTAGGAAGCGACGCCTTCTTCGACGCTGGTCGCCTCACTGCAAGCCAAGCTGCCGAAAAGGGCCAGGACCATCACCATCAAACAACGCCTTCCAAGCATGTGAAGAGACTCCCAAAGCTGTCTTGGCGATCGTACCCCAGATCCCGGAGGATTGGCCTGCCATTCGCGACAGAAGAGGCGCTCCCAGCTCTACTAGCGGATAGGATCCACCTTATGAGAATGATCAACAGATCGAGACGCCGACTCCCCCCTACCGCGATCTACTTCAGCACTATGGGTTTGTGGCTTGCGGCCTCTGGCAGCGCCAGTGAACCTAGCCCGGCGGAAGCTCTCTCCGATCTGGTCAAAAAGGCAGGAGACATCAAGATAGAGCTTCACGCCGCGAGCGAATACGAGGCCACCACCTCCACCTATCACAAGCTGCTGGACGCGCTGCGAGAGCTCGACCGGGAAGCGCTGAAAGGTGACGACGCCGTCGATGCCGATCTGCTCGAGGCCCACCTCGCCACTCGGCTTTTCGAAATCGAGGAGCTCGAGCTCCACCGACTGCAGCCGGTCCGCTATCTGGCTCTGAACCAAACCGACAATCTCTTCGTCAGGCCCTGCGCTCTTCCGGACAGAGCAGTAGCAGACGCCCGTGATGAGCTCCTCCGCCTGCCGCAGGTGCTTGCCAATGCTCGCCAGAACCTCACTCGCCCGGCCCGGACCTGGACCGAGAATGCGATCTACACCGCCTACTTCGCCGAGTTGATGCTGGCCGAGGAGCTCGAAACAGTCTGCGTCGACGATCCGGCTCTGCAGCAGGAGCTCCTGGCGGCCGGCGAGTCCGCATTGGCCGCGCTGCAGGACTACTCCAGCTGGATGGAGAACGAGCTCCTGCCACGCTCGGATCGCTCACCGGCATGGAAGCCGGAGGAGATCGAGTTCTACCAGTTCGAACTCGAAAGTCTCGAAGACTATGGCATCTCCGCGATGCTGCGGCTCGCCGAGCAGGAAGAACAGGAAACTTTGTCGCAGATGCAGGCACTCGCTCTGAGGATCCACCCGTCGGGTGATCTGGCGACCGTCTGGGATCTGATGAAGGAGGAAGCACCACCCTGGCCCGAGGTGTACCCGATGGCCGTGCGTTACGTCGAGCTCGCCGATCAGTGGCTGCGCGGCCCGGGATCACACCTGATCGATATCCCGGAGAATTTCGACTATGGCGTACAGCTCGCTTCGCCGATGGCCCGCCGCGTCCTGTCGTTCGGTGGCGCGAACTACGGCCCGACGCTTGGAGGAAGGATCTCCGGCTATTACATTCTGACGCCGATCGAGGACCGCCTCACCGAGGAAGAGAAGCGCAGCCGCCTCAAGTCCTACAACCCTTATTGGACGCATGTGATCTCGTATCACGAGTGGTTGGGCCACAACGTCCAGCGCGCCATCGCCGAAGAGTTCAACGACCGGCCCATGCGGCGGCTGTTCTGGTCGACCTATCTGAGCCAGGCCTGGTCGTTCTACCTCGAGAAGCTGCTCGAGGACGAGGGGTACTACGAGGATGTCTTGACGCACATGGAGGCACTGAAGACCCGCATGGCGCGCCTGCAGATGCGGATGTGGCGCATCCAGCGCATCCTCACCAAGCTGAGGATGGCAACCGGTGAGATGACGTTCGACGACGCGGTCCAGGCCTATGTCGACAAGATAGGCATGGAGCCCACCAACGCCCTCATCGAAGTTCAACGGGACTCACAAAGCCCTGTGCCGCCCGGGCGAGAGATCATCGGTGAGCGGGTGATCCTCGAGATGCGCGACGAATACCAAAGGCGGATGGGCGAGCACTACCAGATCAAGGCCTTCCACGAGGCCTTGCTACGCTACGGCGAGCTCCCCCTGCCAATCGTTCGCCAGCTGATGTTCGGCGATTTCTGAATCTGTGCTGAGACCAGCCTCCGGGCAGGTCTCCGGGTCTCTCCGAGGCGATCGACACCCAGTAACAACGGCGCCGCCCGATGAAGGTCGCTCGACGACTGCATATACTCGTCGAGGACACCTGTAGAAAGGGAGTGCAGCATGGCCGGATTCGATGGACACATTGCCCTGGTGACTGGCGCGGGCCGCGGAATCGGCCGTACCACGGCACAGCTTCTCGCATCGCGTGGTGCCCGCGTCATGTGCGTGGCCCGCAGCGAAACCGAGCTCTCTTCGCTTGGACTCGAGTTCACAGTTGCGGATCTCGGCACACCGGAGGGTTGCTCCGAGGCGATAGCTGCCACCGAGCGACGTCTGGGGCCAATCCAGATTCTCGTCTGCAATCACGGGATCGGTTCAGCCCACGAGCGCGTCGTATGGGAGCAGGACGTCGGCTTGTGGGAGGAGACGATGCGCGTCAACCTGGAGGGGCCCTTCCATCTTTCGCGCCTGGCCCTACGAAGCATGGTGGAGCGCCGGTACGGCCGTCTCATCTACATCAGCTCCACCGCCGGCCTGGTTGCCGAACCGGGAAGCTGTGCCTACAACAGCTCCAAGCACGGCCTCATCGGCTTGATGCGCTCGGTCGCGCTGGACGCCGGACCGTTCGGGATCACGGCGAACGCCGTCCTGCCTGGATGGGTACGGACCTCCATGGCAGAGCGCTCCGCTGCTCAGGAAGCGGAGGATCTCGGCGTCTCACCAGAACAGGTCTGGCAAGAACGAGCGAAACTGTACCCGGCAGGACGCGTCGTCACGACCGACGAAGTGGCCGAGATGGTGGCCTTCCTGGCCTCCGAGGAATCCAGCGGCGTTAGCGGCGAAGCGATCCGTGTGGCACTTGGCAGCCTCGTCTAGACAGGCACCCCCCGTTCCCATTCCCCTGGCCAACGCTGATGCCTTCCGTAGCGGGTCCTGGCCGAGGTTGACGCCTCGAACCCTCCGTACTCGAGAAGACCCCTACAAACGAACGAAACCTCACTTTTCGAGGGCTATCTTCCGTTGCCGGCCGCTAGATCGAGGACGATGATCTGATCGATCGTATGGTCGCTACGCGCCGGAAGGGTCAGGACGACCCCTCGGTCGGTCTGCCGGAAGGCCACTTCCGCTCCATCCACCAACTCCCGCGCACTGCGGATCTCGACCGGCAAGAGAGGAAGCGCCAGCTGGGGGTCGGACCAATCCAGGACGTGCACGTAGACCCGGTTGCCTTTCTGCGTCGTCACCCCCCATGGACGGGGCCCGATCGGCCCGCCGCGTGTCCCGTAAATGGCCTCACCGTGGTCCTCGAGCCAGGTACCCACTCCACGCAACAGCTCCTGATGCACTTTTGGGATCTCACCCGTCGGCATCGGCCCGATGTTCAGCAAGAGGTTGGCGTTGCGCCCGGCTGCATTCACCAAGAAGAGGATGAGATCGGCGACGTCCTTGTGGGCCCGGTCGGTGAGGTTGTATCCCCAGGAGCCGTTGATCGTCTCGCAACTCTCCAGCGGCAAGGCGCCAATGTCCGTGGTGTTGAACCCAGCGGTATTGCCTCCAGGAAGGTCCTTCTCGAACATCTGGAAGTCTTCGCCCGCGTAGGGCAAGCGGTGGTGATTGGAGCCAATCAGCGCGGCTGGCTGAAGGTCATGGATGAGTGAATAGGTTCGGTCCAGGCGCCAGTCGGCATCGGGTTTGTCCCACATGCCATCGAACCAGATACCGCCGATCTCGCCGTAATTGGAGAGCAGCTCGGCCAGTTGGCCATCCATGAAGTCGAGGTAGCGATACCAGTCGCCTTGCTCGATTCGCCCGGCTTGCCTCCCGGTGCCGCCACGCGGGAAGTAGTCCGGGTGATGCCAATCGAGTTGGGAGTGGTAGAAGAACAGCTTGATGCCTTGCCGCCGACACTCCTCGGCGAGCATGGCGAGCACGTCCCGGCCGTACGGCGTGCGATCCACGATGTCCCAATCGGATACCCCGGAGTCGAACATCGCAAAGCCATCATGGTGTTTGCTGGTGATCGTGATGTAGCGCGCCCCGGCGGACCTGGCGAGCGCCACCCATTCCGCCGCATCGAACTTCACAGGGTTGAACTGCCCCGCGAGCGTCTCGTACTCCTCGACGGTGATGCCTCGGTTGTTCATCACCCACTCACCGTCCTGCAGAAGACTGTAGATCCCCCAGTGGATGAACAGTCCGAACCTGGCGTCCTGGAACCAGTCCCGCGCCTCGAGATTGCCGGGCGTCGGTTCGTATTGGCCACGGACCTCAGCCGAACCGAGCAGTGCCGCGACGAGTGAGGCCACCACGCCGAATCGCTGGGGCGAAGGTCTCCTCATATGGTGCAACATAGCAGACCGACAGTTGTAGTTGGAGGACTATCCCGAGCGCGCCTCCGGCGTGACAGCGCCGACCGGAACCTCATCAGGCGGCAGGCCGGAGGCAGCCTCCAGCCGACCACTGCAGTTGAAGAACGAGATCAACGCAGTCGCTTCATAGATGGCATCTTCGCTCCAACCCGCTTCGCGCAGGGCATCGATATCCCTGTCCTCGAGCTGGCCAGGGGCCTTGGTGAGCTTCTCGGCATAGGCCAGCAGCGATGCGGTTTCTGCGTCGAGATCGTAGGTACGCCAGGTGGTCGCGAACTCGCTGGAAAGGTGCTCGTCACCCGTGAGACGGCGCACGGCCGTCGTGTGGAGAGCCAGTCACGGTGCCCCGCTGATATGACCGTTCACCACTACAGCAACCATCTCGCGTTGGACCCGACTGAGCGGTGAGCTCTGCCTCAGCTGGAGGTGGTTGTAGATTGCGCCGACATGTCGGGCAAGACCGATATCCGGCAGAAGAATCTTGAAGATCCCCGGCAGATAGCCATACTGACGCTTGGTGTACCAGACCAGCGCCCGCTGCAGACCCCGAGCCTGGTCTTCTGAAATCGTCTTGATTCGGGCCATGGTGATCTCCTTTTCACTGCACATTTATGTTTAATGAAATGCACTATACAGACACCGGGCCGGCGTGTCAACATTGGCTGCACAGCCAT
>CAVPOX010000030.1:0-23712 GCA_963707075.1 uncultured Acidobacteriota bacterium | reverse complement strand
GAATCAGGTATGTTCCTTTAGGTTGGCTGGTGGAATTAGTAGCCGACAATAAGGAACATGTCTACTCACGCCGAAAGGGCCCTGAAGTATTGCAGCGGGCGGGGAGTCGTCCGAGCCAGAGATTTCGTTTCTCAGGGGATCCCTCGAGTCACTCTCACCCGGCTGGTGCGGGATGGCCGCCTCGAACGAGTGGGGCGTGGTCTCTATACAGTCCCGGGATCGGATGTCTCCGAGCATCACGGACTTGTCGAAGCGAGCCGGCGAGTCCCCCGAGGCGTGGTGTGCCTCCTCTCGGCGCTTCGCTTTCACGAGCTCACCACCCAGCAGCCGTTCGAAGTATGGATGGCGATCGATCGCAAGGCGCGCAAACCGAAGGTGGACTCACTATCAATCCGCATCGTGCGCTTTGGCAAGGATGCCCTGACTCAGGGCGTGGACGAGCACGAGATCGAGGGAGTCATGGTTCGTATCACGTCGCCTGCTCGGACCGTCGCGGATTGCTTCAAGTATCGAAACAAGATCGGTCTGGACGTCGCGATCGAAGCCCTGCGAGACTATCTGCGCCTGCGCTCAGGGACCGTTGACGAGCTGTGGGAAGCAGCTGGTGTTGCACAGGTCAAGAGTGTGATCCGGCCGTACATCGAGGCCATTGCATGACGGCTTCGAAGAACCTGGCTGCCTCTGTCAAGCAGCGCTTGCTCAACCTGTCCCGCGAGCAGGGCCTGGACCTCAGTCTGATTCTCACTCGCTATGGTGTCGAGAGGCTTCTCTACCGGCTGTCTTGCTCCGCCCATCGAGACGAGTTCGTGCTGAAAAGTGCCATGCTCTTTCATCTCTGGAGCGATGCTCCACATCGGCCGACCCGCGACGTCGATCTTCTCGGAGAGGGCACTCCTGACCTGGCGAGAGTAGGCACCGTGTTCCGTGAGATCTGCATTACGTCTGTCGAAGGCGATGGCATCGACTTCGCCCCCGACTCGATCCGGGTCGAGCACATTCGAGACGATTCCGAGTACGACGGAGTTCGAGTGCGGATTGAGGGCCGGCTTGGAGAAGCCCGCGTTCCAGTTCAGGTCGACGTGGGCTTCGGGGACGCAGTCATTCCTGCGCCGGAGACCGTCGAATTTCCTGTCCTGCTCGACCAGCCGAGTCCCAAGCTTCGTGCGTACCGGCGCGAGACTGTCGTGGCGGAAAAACTCCAGGCCATGGTGGATCTGGGAATTGCCAACAGCAGGATGAAGGACTTCTACGACATTCGCTATCTCGCATCCCGTTTCTCCTTCGATGGCCCGATGCTTCTGGCGGCGATCCAGTCGACCTTCAGGCGGAGGGGTGAGACCTCCCCTGTGGAGACACCGATCGCCCTCACGGCGGCATTCGCGAGCGACGATTCGAAGCAGGAGCAGTGGGTGGCCTTCATGCGGCGATCGAAGCTGGGCGAGGAGGGGCTGACGCTGCCGGAAGTCGTTGAGTTCCTGGCTGAGTTCCTGCAACCGCCACTGGCGGCCCTAAAAGCTGCCAACTCATTGGATATGACTTGGCCACCTGGCGGACCCTGGCAGGAGTCAAAGTGATTTGTCAGGCAGATCCACCAGGGTGGCGGCACCTTCCGCGACCTCACGCTGCGTTGCTGAAAGAGTAGGAAATTGGTTTTCGCGCAGCGAGGGTATTGAGCCTGAAGAATGGTGCTGAAGGGCTGCTGAGTTACCGGTTGCTGCGGGCGAACGCAGCGCGACCGCCCTGAACTCGGATAGATCCAGGCGCCGGGGGTCTTGAGGTCAGTCGTTGATAAGGTGAAGCCCCCAACAAGCCCCCAACAGACGCACCTGCGCCGGGGCCTGGCTGCAGGCCCTGGAGGCGCTGGCTCAGGCGGATTCTGCAATGAGCTCCAGCGTTTCGGGAGGCGCGTGAGCCAGAGTTTCGGGCTCCTGGGCGGGAAGCTCGAGGCTTTCACGGATCGCCCTGGCGGTGGCGAAATCGAGGATGAAGGCGAGGATCTTCATCACGACGCCGTAGAAGGGGCAGAGCAGCGGATCGACCTCGTAGACGCGGCGGCTGAGCTTGGCCCAGCTCAGCCGGGAGCTTCGGGTGAACTCGTCGTCATCCTGGCGGCCCGATACAGGCGTGGTGTCTCCCGCCAGTGCGGCCTTGAAACAGGTCATCCCGATACTCCAGTCTCGATAGAGCGGAACGCTGCATGGTTTGGAGTAGGACCATTGAGCGAACGCCTTGTCAGCCTGGACGGCGTCCTGGCCCGACTTGCCATCAAGAGTCAGTCAATACTGGCCAAGGTTCTTGTGCCCAGGAAGGCGGCGAACTCCGCGAGGCAGGCACTACTCATCGCCATCTGGCTGGCGCCGGCGATAGATACGTATGTCTTCGTTTGACCGCTGAGGGATCCATGCTCGGGCGCATCGGGTAGAGCTACACCCAGACCTTCTCTTGGCCGGTCCAGGGATCGTCGAACCAGCGAGCTGCATCTGCCTCGACTCTTTTCCTCGCTGCGGTTACGAGTCGGTCTCGGTCTTCCTGCGACGGTTCCACGGCGCTCACCCATTCTGTTCGGGTTAGGCACTACGTGACGCCGGCAAAGTGTAGAGTCGGGTCACCCACGCGAGTGAATGAGACGTAGAGTGGCAGGTAGGGCTCTCCCTTGCCCTCTTGCGGGTCGTCGTGCTTGACCCCAACGTCGACCTTGCCATCGACTGCGGTGAGGAAGTGTTTGAAGCCGCTGGTGTGTCCTGGGCAGCCCATCGCCTGATGCCTCCTTCCGTCGGTTCAACGGTCTCAGTCTACACCTCTCGCGGCGTTGGACCGGAGCTCCATCTGCAAGGGCCAGCCGCTCTGTTGCCCCTTCTAGTCCCCGTCCACGCTGCCCCTGGCTTCCTTTTCATCACCCTCAAGTAGCTTCGGTGGACTGGCTACTACCGGTAGCGGTGCCCCAAGACTTCCGCCTCACAACCCTTCGCGGGTCCTTTGGAGTCGCTAGTACCCGAACGAGCCGGATCGAAACTATCCCACGAGGTGGTGACACTTCTCACAGTCGAGAGTAGGTTGGTGCTAGCAGAGTAGAAGTGGAACTAACGATGCACGAGTCCACCCAGGCCCTGACCGCAGATGTTTGTCGGGCATCGGGGCGCACAACCTTGTTGGCGGTGACTCACGCTGAGCTACCTCTACGAAGCAGGAGGTGCAGATGAGCAGGAAGCTACCCATGTCGACTTGGAGAACAGGAATCCTCCTTACCGTCGGGGTCCTGTCGTTCCTGGGGTATCAGGCCCTTGAGAGCCAGGAGTTGGAACCGGGGCTGCTTTCGACGGGAATGGGAGAGATAGGGATCATTCAGCCGCCCCAGTCCTTCACGATCTCTGCGGATCCTGCCGTCGAGGTGTTGTGGATGGAAGCGAGAGGAGGGTCGTCAAACGAGACGACAACCTACGTGTTGTACGGGGATGGGAGCCTCACGCGCACACATTCATGGGCCCCTGGCGAGTCGCGGACGCAGGAGATTCAACTCGACTTCACCGAGGCCAGAGACCTAGTCGACCTGGCTGTCCAAGGAAGCCTGATGGAGTGGGATTGGGGAAACATTGAGAACCAGATCGCTCAATCTGCCGGGCGAGTGCCATCTTGGACTGGTTCAAGGGTGTTCGAGTTGCGGATTGCGCTGGAATCTTATTCCGGCTCCCCAGAAGGACCGGGCCAACCGATGACCAAGACGATCGTTACGCAGTCGGTTGGTTTTCTGCGGCACAAGGTGCCGAATGTGCGCGAAGTAGCTGCGTTTGATGACCTGGTAGAAGTGCTGGGCCTCTACTTCCAGTCAGAGGAGGGGAACGAATGAAGACCAACCTGACGCTCCGGGCGGCCAAGGTTAGTCTTCTCCTGCTCGCCATATTGAGTGATCCGGTGGAATCCGGTGTGTATTTGGGAACAACAGACTGTCCTGCGAACCCGGTGCCGCCAGGGACCAACTTCTGCTCCAAGGGAATGACTCAAGACGGTACTGGGGAAGTCAACAAGTTTGGTGTCGTCCACCCAATGGGCTACCAGGGCACCGGCGACCCCCTAACCGTTGTCGTCTGTGTCTACATAGCAGATGTGTTCTGGAATTCCCCCGGTTTGGTGGACACTGGCCTAAGCCCGATAATGGGCTGGGAGGTGTCGATGGGAGGTACGCGTAGGAAGTTCAGTCGAGAGTTCAAGCTGGAAGCCGTTCGGATGGTCACCGAGGGCGGGTACAGTGCGAATCAGGTGGCTCGGGATCTGGATATTCGCCCGGACATGTTGCGCCGCTGGCGTCGTCAGTTTGAGGAAGATCCGGAGCAGGCGTTTCCGGGTGTCGGTCAGCGGAAAGCTCGGGAGGAGGAGGTCTGGCAGCTGCGCCGCCAGCTCGAGCGGGTGACGGCGGAGCGGGACATCCTAAAAAAAGCGCTCGGCATCGTCTCGGACCGCCGGTGATGAGGTTTGCCTTCATCCGCCGGCACACCGGGGAGTACCCCGTCGCCTGGATGTGTCAGGTTTTGGGTGTTTCCCTGAGTGGTTACTACGCCTGGCTCCATCGTCCGGAGAGTCGACGTAGCCGTGACGATCGCCGTTTGCTGCTGGAAATCCGGGCGATCCATCGCCAGAGTCGTCGCCGCTATGGGAGTCCTCGGGTCCACCGGGAGCTCCGCGGGCGTGGCAGGGTCTGCGGTCGTCATCGGGTGGCCCGGCTGATGCGTCAGGACGGCCTGGAAGGCACCTTTCGGCGCAAGTTCCGGGTCACGACGGACTCGCAACACCGTTGGCCAGTGGCCGCCAATCATCTGGCGCGACGATTCTCGGTTTCAAGGCCCGACAGAGTCTGGGCCGGAGACATCACCTACATCCGCACGCGGGAAGGCTGGCTGTATCTGGCGGTCCTGCTGGATCTGTGCTCGCGTCGAATCGTGGGCTGGGCGATGAGTCCGAGGCTGACACGCTGGCTGCCGCAGGCTGCCCTGGAGATGGCCGTGGGCCGACGCCGGCCTCAAACCCCGATCGTGCACCATTCCGACCGGGGCAGCCAATATGCCTCTGCGGACTACCGCCGAGCCCTCTCCGAGGAGGGCTTCGTCGTCAGCATGAGCCGACGTGGGGACTGCTACGACAATGCCCCGGTGGAGAGTTTCTTCGCCACGTTGAAAAAGGAGCTGGTCGCAGGAGAAGTCTTCTATACCCGCGAGCAGGCCCGACGAGAGATTGTGGATTACATCGAAAGTTTCTACAACAGCTGGCGTCGGCATTCGGCCCTGGGATACCTCAGCCCGGCTGAGTTCGAGGAGAAAGTCGCATGAGCTCGGCGGCGCCCCAGGGTTTCCGTAGGACTGTGGTGCTGAAGAGCCCCCTGGCCGAACGCTTGTCTCGAGATCCGGCCTTAACGAACCGTCCACCGAACCAGGGGAACTCCGTTCACCGGAGAGGAGTGGGTAGAGCCCACGCGAAGAGCCGTGACCACATGGCAGGCTTTAGAGCGCCGTACTGGGCAGTGCCAGGACTGCAGGACTATCGAGGAGGGAGGGTTCCCGCCGGAGGAGGAATTCCACGCGGAGACCGTGATACTGCACGAACTGGGTCACTGCGCCATGGGACTCGGTCACCCCAATCTGTATTGGGATCCACCAGGCGGCAACGAAGACTTGCAGTACACAAGCCACTCAATGTCCTACGATGGGGTACAGACTGGAATCTTCGACACGGACGGGATACCTGGAAATTGCGAGGACATACACAGGACCATACTGGGAGACCTTGCGGAGAACGTTCATTGGTTTCGAAGGTTCGACAACGATCCTGGCATCGTCGATACCCGGACGATCGACACGAACGAGTACTCCATGCGAATACCCGACAACCTTCCGTCCGTTTGCCCTGCGGCAGCAGAAGGAACGTGGGCTGCCAACGGGAATCACATTGTCAATGCCGAGTTGGGCCATCCAGGCACACAGTCGGTGATGTACTCGCACCTGCCCAGGAAGATGCGGTATCTGGGTCTGTCAGCTAACGATGTCAACATGGTAGAGATGGGAATGACAGGTGAGGATTGGATTGCGGGTACTTCTGAGGACTACACGATCAATCTGCAATTCACAACCAACTGCTCGGGCGCACATGTTGTGCTGTCAGGGGCACCTCTGGGAGAGCAAGAGGATCTGGGCGGTTGTTCAGCGAAGGTCAACTACTCGTTTCCACCGTCAATTCCCGCCACCGCAAGGCATTACACAGTGGTGGACAACGATGGCCCCGGTAACCCGGTCCAGATAATCGTGAATACAAGCCACGACTGGGATTTCAGCCCAGCTGGCGGCGGCTTGATCATGAGCGACGATTTTGAGTCGGGCGACACATCGGGGTGGTCTGTGACTGTTCCCTAGTAGTCACCCAGACTCGCGGGTAAGGAGGTTTGGGGTTCGAATCCCTACGGGTGCGCCACCTTTACCATTTCCTATAGCGCCGGGATTCGATCCCCTACACCGGACTCTCCGGCCTCGTGCCCTCGTAGACGCCGGCCCCGGCGATCATCGCCACCGGCATCTCGAGCACCATGAAGGCCGTCTCTGCCAGCCCAGCTTCGAGGGGCACCAGCCCGAGGTTCGCCAGGTTGACGAACAGGAGGAACACCCAGAACACTCCAAACGCACTGGTGATCAGCGCAGTGCGCGTACCGACGCCGAAGACCTCGGCGATCTTGAAAGCCAGCTCCAGCGACATTGAGTAGGAAGTTGCTTTTCCGCGTTGTGGGGTCGTGTGCTGCGATCAGGTCGTGGAGTGGCGGCAGGCGATGGCCGTCCGGGGTTGGGAGCCAGCGCCGAGGACCCGAGCTCGGGTAGATCGAGGCGCCGGGGATCTTGAGGTCAGTCGTCGACAAGGTGCAGCCCCCAACAGACGCACCTATCCCGGGGCCTCGCAGCAGGCCCTGGAACCGTTGGCTCAGGCGGACTCTGCAATGAGCCCCAGCGTTTCGGGAGGCGCGTGAGCCAGAGTTTCGGGCTCTTGGGCCGGGAGCTCGAGGCTTTCACGGATCGCCCTGGCGGTGGCGAAATCGAGGATGAAGGCGAGGATCTTCATCTCGGCGCCGCAGAAGGGGCAGAGCAGCGGATCGACCTCGTAGACGCGGCGGATGAGCTTGGCCCAGCTCAGCCGGGAGCTTCGGGTGAACTCATCGTCGTCCTGCCTTCTCGACGTCTGGCTCCTAACTCCTGCCTCTTCCGCTTTGCGTTGGCCACCTCCGCACACTCGTCCGGATCGGTCAAATCCAGACGGGTGGAGCATGAGTTCCAGTACTCCTCTTGCCAGGTCCCCTCGTCGAGAAAGAAGTCACCCAACGCGAGAGTGGTAGGGTTCAGATACCGACCCCAGGAAGCATGCAGGAGGTTACGCCCGTCGCCTCGGACATCCCACGCCACCCCCAACCGGGGCTGGAATTCGCCGAATTCGACTTCCTGGCCGCCAAAGTTGTGCCTCTGTCGCGACTGATCCCACCGCAGACCGAGGTGGAGCGTGAGATCGGAGCGCAGACGCCAGCTGTCCTGTAGGTAAACCGACTGCTCGACCCCATCGACTCCCTCGCGACCGCGGGCAGTGATGGTTCTCATGATGAATGGAAGGTTCTCGCCGGTCGAGTCATCGAAAATGTCGACGATTGCGGAGCCCCCATCGCCTGCCGTGCAGACCCGGCCGCTGCCGTTGCGGCAGGTATTCCTGCCAAAATCGAGCTGCGAGTAGCGCAGGCCGGCCTTGATCTCGTGCGAACCGCGCGCCGCCGGGACGAACCAGCTCAGATCGGTCCTCGCCTCGCGATTGGCCCAGTCGTTGTAGAACTGCCGGAACCGGTTCCCATAAATCTCACCGGTGGATATGTTGAAGTGACCGATGGAGCTGAAATCGCCGGTGAAGGGCGCCTCGTCGTAGGTCGTGTCCAAATCGCCGCCGAGGCGATTGGCCGCGCCATCCTCTGCCAGGTATCGTCCCGCCACAGACCAGCCGGGACTCGCCTGCCAGGTCAGCTTGCCCAGGACGATCCGCGTGCTCGTCTCTTCGGAGTAGGGGGTTTCTTCCGGAGTCCGGCTCCGAACGTACGGCGCTCGTAGGGGTCGGTGTCCGGGTCGTAGTGCTCGCCCTCCTCGTCGAAACCGTTGTCGCGGTAGCGCAGATCGAGGCTGCCGTGGAAGCGATTGCCTCCCGACTTGGTGATGGCGTTGACCACGCCACCGCTCGCCAGGCCGTACTCGGCGCCGAAGCCTGCCGTATGGACGGCGACCTCCTGGATCGCGTCGAAGCCGATCCCGTCGAAGTTGGGGCCTGAATCCCAGTTGGCCGCGATGCTGACACCGTCGAGCTGATAAGAGTTCTCCCAGGAGCGCGAGCCGTAGACGCGGTAGGAGTACCCGGCCCGGAGAGTGCCGGCCACCTGCTCGGGGACAGCCAGATAGTTCCGACCCTTCGCACCGATCGAAGCCTTCTCCAGATACTCGGCGGTGAACACCTGACCGGCCGATGTCTGCTCGAAATCCACCACCGGTGTCGTCTCGGCGACGACGATCTCGTCCTCGAAGGTGGCCTCGACCATCGTCACCTGAAGCTGGGTGGTGCGCTCGAGACGGACCCGGACCTCGGTGAGCTCCTGGGTGACGAAGCCGTCGAGCGTGAGCCGGACGACGTAGTCACCGGGGGCCAGCACGGGATAGCGGAACTCTCCACGCGCGTCGGTGCGAGCGGCGCGCCCTGTTCGTCGACCACCGAGCCCCGCAGTTGGCCGGTCGTGTCGGCCCGGACGCCTAGCGGCAGCAGGGCCAAGGCGGCGCCGAGTAGACGAAGAATCGAGTGCGAGTTTCTCATGCGTACCTCCGGAACCTCCCGGTTGACTACGGTTCGAGATTGTTCTGCTCGAAAGAGACGGACGGGGCCAAGAAAGTCGCGCTTGGTCTCACCATGTGGGTACCTCCGCCCAGCCGGGAAAGGGGCCGACTTCCACCCTCCAGCCGGTCGAGGACTCTTCGTCGCGGACCGCGCGCAGGTTGGTCAGCGATCGCAGCTCGGTGAGCAGGTCCTTGTGCGGCAGAGTCTGGAGCGGTGGCTGGTCAAAGTCCGGCATGGGCCACAAGCGGAGGGTGTTGTCCTCGCCGGTGGAAGCTATCCAGCGGCGGTCGGGAGAGATGGCGACCTGATCGATCGCGCCCTCGTGGCCGATGAGCAAGTGGGGTTCATTGCCGCCGACCGTGCCCACTCTCAGAATGCCGTCGGCGCGTGTCGCCACCTCTACGGAGAGGGACGGGTCGAAGAAGAGAGCAACGTCCGAATCACAGTCGGGGAAGTTCTCGAGTTCTTGGGCTGTATCGGTGGCAAGATCATGGAGGAGGAGGCGACTACAACCCGCCTCACCGTTCTTCCCCATGGCCACGGTGGTTAGCAGCGACTGCCGGTCTTGGCTGAGCCAGAGTTGACTGTGTTGATCGGGCTCGACTTCGACCAGTCTTTCCCAGTCTGCGGTCTCAAGGTCCCAGCGGATGACGCCCGCGCCTGCGAGGCCGGCAGAATAGAGCGTCGTTTCATCTACGAAGGCGAGGTTCGCGACGCCTCCCGCGTAGGCCGCATCAGGAGCACCTCTGTCGGTGTCGCTGAATGCCCGTGGCTTTGTCTGCTCGAGATCGAGAACCTGGGTCTCGCCGGTCTCGAGATTCCAGACTCGAAGGACCTTTTCGATGCCGGTACCATACGAAGTTCCGGCGGCGACGAGCACGCCAGTGGGTGAGAACGCAGCTGGAAGGAGAAGGGCGTGGTCTTGGGAGAATCCTTCGAGAGTTTCGGAAGACTGTTTGTCGAGGTTGGAGAGGAACAGCTGAGCTCCCATCCCGGTCCCGGCCAGACGGCCTCCATTGGGATCGAACGCGAGCGCGGCGACAAGATCGGGAATCTCGCCCTGGAGGACTACGCGCGTGCCTCGCTCGGGGTTCGCGGGGAGAGGCCAGAGCCTCACGGACCGGTCGGGCCAGGTCGTCGCTAGCCAGTTGCTGTCGGGACTGAAGGTGAGAGGGCGAATCAGCTCGCTGGTGTAGCCGTCGATGATTGTCGGAGTCTTGTCCATAATGGGCCAAAACACGTCCTGATTCCAGTTCGCCACCGATGCGGCGAGCCATTTCCCGGTCGGGTCGAAGCTCAGCATCGAGGCGTACCAGCTGGCTTGGCGGCGCAGATTCAGACTTCTCGCACCTGGCCATGTCTCGAGGTCCCACAAGCTGATCCCGTCGCTCGAGCCGCCCTGTCTCATGGTGGCGACCCAGCGCCCGGTGCGATCGGCTGCGACCCGTGTCGGGAAATCGTGGTCCGAGGGCAGGGAGAGGACGCGGGACGGGCCTGGTCGGGAACCTCCGAGGTCCCAGAGCTCGAGGTCACCAGACCCCAGCCTCTGGGTCCAGATGCGGCCGGGCTGAGACGGACGCGAGGCGATGCGAGCGTCCCCGGCGATCAGGCGGTCGGCGGTGGCCTGATCAAGGGGAGCAGCGCGATAGAAGACACCGTCGCCATTGGCATAGTACCAACCGCGACCTCCTGGATCGAAGAAGCTCTGGGAGAGGCCCAGGTCGGTCGAATCGACCGTTCCCAATTCTTCTGGCTGGCCCCTCGGGAGGCTCCATCGGCGTAGTCGATAGACCTCATGCCCCGGGGCGGAGTCAGTCTCGATGGTCTCGGCCAGCAGGTGTTCGGTGCCAACCTGCCACCGGCTCGGTGCACCGAAATCGATCTCGCGCTCGAGCCGCCCCTCCGGAAAAGACCAAATGCGGGCTCGGCCCGCAGTCCAGTGACCGGTGACGAGGTAGCGATCCCCGAGCCAGGCGGCCCCGACATTGCCTCGTGGGCTGGCCTTGTGGTCCGGAAGTGGCACCGGCCCTTCGCCGTTGCGTTCGAAGACGAGAACGTCGGCAGCGTGGCCGGCAGCGGCGAACAGGCGGCCGCTGCTACTGAAGGCCGGAAGGCGACCCGATTCGCCCAGACCGTCGAGTACGAGTGCCGGGGGTGCCTCTTGCAGGATCTTTAGGGCAAAGACCCGAGCCTCCGACGTGTCGGCCAGCTCGAGGCTGGCCGTTGTGAGCGCCAGTGCTTCCGTGGGATCGGCCTCGAACTGCAGCTGGGCAACAACCAGAAGCTTGGCGGCTTCGGCGCGCCGGGCTTCGGCTTCGCTGCGCAGCCACAGGGCTCCCGTGACGGCAGCCACCAGGAGAGCCGCGGTCACGAGCGCGCCGACAGCGAGGCGCCGGCGGCGTTTGTGGCGCTCGGCTCGCTCGGTCATGGCACGACCGAAAGCCTCTTCGCCACTGCTCAGCCCTCCCTCGTAGCGCTGCCGCCAAAGCTGGTACTCACCGTAGGAGGTACCGGTCCACAGCAGGTCGTCGGGCTTGCCGCGGTCAATCCACATCTGGGCCGCCTGCCGCACCTGGTCTCGTAGCTGGGCGCTGTCGGCATCTTGGGTCTGCCAGCGCACCAGCCGCGGCCAGTTCGAAAGCAGCGACTCGTGGATGATCTCGATCTTCTGGCCAGGGGTGTCTCCCTCCTCGGCTGTGGGCACCTCGTAGGAGGTCAGCAGCCGCGCGTCGATGAGCGCGTCGAGGACCCTTACCGCAGTCTCCGACTCACCGGTTGTAGCGGCGACCCGGAAGACGGACAGGAGCTCGACGCGATCCCGCGCGGCGCGCGTTCCCTGGGAGGTGACCAGGTTGCGGAAGAGCTCGCGTACGAAGGGAATCTGGTTGAGACCGATGCGCTCGAGGGTCGTCTCGGCGTGCTGGGCAAGCGCGCCGCCGACGCCGCCGATGTGCTCGTAGGCTTCGCGAGTCAGCAGGCCCCGGCTGCGGTCTCGATGATCCCACAGCCGGGCGGCGGCAAAGGCTAGCAGCGGCAGGGCCCCGCGCTCGTCGGCGACCTCGGCGAGCATGGTGTCGACGAGCTCTTCGTCCTCGAACTTGTAGCCGCACTTGAGCGCCGGTTGCACCAGGGCGCGGCGCAGGGCGCTGCCCGTCGGGGGGCCGAGCGGGGTCATCTCGGAGAAGATGGGCGCGAGCGCCTCGAAGCGTTGGCAGTGGAAGAGGAAATCGTCTCGCATCGAGAGCAGGATGTGGGTGTCTGTTTCCACAGCCAAACGACCGAGGAGCTCCGCGACCCGGGCCTGCTGCTCGGGGGGATTCTGGGTGAAGAGCTCCTCGAATTGGTCGAAGACGAGCAGCACCTCGGCGTGCTGATGGCGCCAGCGCCGCACCGCCTCCAGCAAGCCGTTGTCATCGTCTCGCCGAGTCAGTAGCTGAAGGGCTTCGGTATCGCGGGTGAGCTCCGGCACCAGCGTGCGCGCCAGGGCGGAGAGGGGCTCGCTACCTGGACTGACGACGAGGGCCCGCCAGCCCGTCGGCATGACGGGGAGTAATCCGGCGCGGATGAACGAGCTCTTGCCCGCACCCGAAGGGCCGATCAGTCCCAGCAAGTGCGGCCGCTGCAGCCGCCTCCACATCGCCTCGATCTCGAGCTCGCGGCCGAAGAAGTACTCGGCGTCCTCTTCGGTGAAGGCGGCCAGGCCCGGATAAGGTCGGGCATCATCGTCTCCTGCAACCCGCAGGGTGACCTCGTCGAGAGCGCGAGCCATAGCCGCCGCTGAGGCGTGACGCTGCTCACGCTGGGTGGCAACCGCGCTGGCGAGTACCGGTGCCCAGGGGGAGTCGGGAAGTCTCGGCGGTTGCTGCTGAAGGTCGCGCCAGACGCGCTGGCGAGCTTCGAAGGTGCGCAGACCTCCGGGCGCGACCATCTCGGCCAGCACGACGCCAGCGGAAAAAACGTCAGCCCTCGCGTCGAGCGCCTCGCCCCGAGTCTGCTCGGGAGACATGTAGGCAGGGGTCCCTGAGATCGTGCCGGTGGCGGCCTCCGCCAGCCCTTTGGCGATACCGAAGTCCATCAGGACGACGCGACCGGAGCGGGTCGTCATCAGGTTCTCCGGCTTGACGTCGCGGTGCACGAGCCCGGCGTTGTGGATGGCCTCGAGGCCGGCCAGGAACTGGGAGGCGATGTCTCGGGCCTCCGAGAGCTCGAGGGGCGCCCGCATCTTTAGCACGTCGAGCAGCGTGATGCCGTCGATGTACTCCATCGACACCAGCTCCTGGCCATCGAGCTCGATGAGGTCGTAGACGCGGCAGACATTCGGCGACACCACATTGCGGGCGACGCGCACCTCCTGGCGCAGGGTCTCGAGAGCACGAGGATCCTCGACGAGGGCCAGACGCAGCGTCTTGAGGGCCACATCGACGCGCAGCTTCAGGTCGGTAGCGCGCCAGACCTCGCCCATACCGCCCCGGCCCACCAGGGCGCGAACGCGGTAACGTCGGCCCAGCACCTGACCTGGTGAAAAGCCTACGGGCGAAAAGGCCAGAGTCGGCGCCTCGCCCTCGGCTTCGAGCTCGGCCATCAGTGACGGCGACTCGAGCGCCAGCTCGAGGATGCAGCCCGGGCACAGGCCCGTGCTTCCCGGATCCTGCGACAGCTCGCTGCCGCAGGCGGGACATTGGTTCGAGGTGTTGGAGATTCTTGCCACTAGCGACCCCGACGGCTCAGAAGTCCACACGCATGCCAATCTCGTAGCTGCGGGGTCGCTGCCAGTCGATCGGCTCGCCAAGCTCGAACCCACCACCACAGCCGGCGACATTGGAGCAAAACCTGGTGGGTCGCTGGGCGTCGGTGGCGTTGTAGACCGTGCCGATAAGCTGCAGCCGGGTGCGACCGAGCTGAAAACCCTTGCTCAGCTGCAGATCGAGGTTGTAGAGCCCGTCCTCCTTGCGGTTGCCGCGGGACTCGACGAAGATCGGACCTGCCACACCTCGCTGATTCTCGGCCGGTGTCCAGCGGAGCTCCGAGGACCAGTTGCCTCCCGCTGCGAGCAGCAGGCCCCAGGGCAGATCGACAAAGCCGTTGATCTTGACGCGATGGCCGTTGTCCGGCAGGTAGCCGTAACGGTTCACGTACTGGAGAGGATACACGTCGAAGTCCCAGTTGATGACGAATCCGTCTTTGGACCCCTGCGAATCCGCCCACACCCAGGAAGCGATGGCGTGCAGGCGGTCGAGAGCGCGACTCTCGAAGCGCAGCGTCCAGGCCTGATAGTCACGGCGAGCCTCGGGGAGATTGGCGAGGATGACACTCGGGCAGGCGTTGGACGGCACCGGCTCGGGGTAGTTCTGGATACAGGTATCGTCGAAGATGTCGTCGAAGTCCTTGTGGACGAAGCCGAGTTCGAGGGAGGTGCGGCGGAAGAGCTCGCGCTCGAAGGCGAGGACGAAATGGTCGACCTGCATCGGAGAGAGGTTCTCCGCCACTCTGCCGGGCTCCGCATTGTCGATCCGGTAGAGCAGCCAGCCGGCGGGGTCCCAGGTTTCCGGATCGGTGCGGTAGGCGAGGTAGTACGACCCATCGACAGCAGCCGCACACGCCTCTGGGTCGGTCAGCCCGAGGCCACCGAACCGAACCGCAAGCGAGCACGCCTCCCACCACTCGGTAGGGGTGCCAGTGCCACCCTCGCCGAGAAAGAAGTCGCCGAGCACCAGCGTCGAGGGGGGCATGTAGCGACCCCAGGAAGCCCGCAGAAGATTGCGTCCGTTGCCGCGCGGGTCCCACGCGACTCCGAGTCGAGGCTGGAGCTCGCTGAACTCGATCTCCTGGCTGTTCGAAGTGTCTTTTTGGCGGGAGTCGTCCCAGCGTAGTCCGAGGTGAAGCGTCAGATCCGGCCGGGGACGCAAGCTGTCCTGGAGATAAGCGCCACGCTCGGATGCTTCCGCTCCTACGCGGCCGGGAGCGATCTGCACGAGCATCTCGCCCGGTGCGATCCTGCCGGTCGCGGGATCGAGGACATCCCCGAAGCCGAAGCCTTCGTCTCCGGGTGTGCACCTGCGGCCGCTGCCGTTGTTACAGGTATCTCTGCCAAAGTCGAGCTGCGCATAGCGCAGGCCGGCCTTGATCTCGTGCGAACCGTGCGCCCCCTGGACGAACCAGCTCAGATCGGTCCGCACCTCCTGGTTGCCCCAGTCGTTGTAGAACTGCTGCGCGAGATTACCGTAGCGTTGTCCGGTGAAGTAGTTGAGATGTCCGATGGTCGTCAGGTCGCGGGTGAAGGGGATCTCCTCGTAGGTCGTGCTCAGGTTGCCGAATTGCCCGGTCCAGATGAGGGTCGAGGAAAGGATGCCGGTCCACTCGAGGGTGGCGCTCGCGGGTTCGTAGAGGGTGAACGCCGTGGCTTCCTCGGCCCGAAACTGGTTGCCGCCGTTCCGATCCACCTCTTGGTTTTCGTCCAGATAGCGACCCACCAGAGACCAGCTCGGACTGGCCTGCCAACTGAGCTTTCCCAGCAGAACGCGGATCCCGGTATCGGTCGAATAGGGGGTGGCGACGGGTGTGAACTCCTCGGACCAGTCGGTACCCGAGGCGAAGAACCAGAGGCGGTCGCGCAGGATCGGACCCCCAAGAGCGGCGCCGAGCGTGCGCCGTTCGAAAGGCTCCTCATCCGGATCGTAGTGGTCGCCGGTCTCTTCGAAATCGTTATCCCGGTACCGCAGATCGACGCTGCCCTCGAAACGGTTGCCACCGGACTTCGTCAGGACATTGATGACCCCGCCGCTGGCGAGGCCGTACTCGGCGCCGAAGCCGGCGGTATGGACGGCGACCTCCTGGATCGCGTCGAAGCCGATGGCACTGAAATTGGCATCAGATCCCCAGGGATCGGCGATGCTGGCGCCGTCGAGCCGGTACGAGTTTTCCCAGCCATCCGAGCCGTGTACGCGATAGCCAGCGTAGCCCTGTCGTTGCACACCTGCCGTTTGCTCGGGAACGGAGAGGTAGTTGCGACTTGCCATCCCGATCGAAGCCTTCTCCAGATACTCGGCGGTGAACACCTGACCGGCCGATGTCTGCTCGGGATCCACCACCGGTGTCGTCTCGGCGACGACGATCTCCTCCTCGAACGTGGCCTCGGCCATTGTCACCTGAAGCTGGGTGGTGCGCTCGAGACGGACCCGGACCTCGGTGAGCTCCTGGGTGACGAAACCGTCGAGCGTGAGCCGGACGGTGTAGTCACCGGGGGCCAGCAGGGGATAGCGGAACTCACCGCGGGCGTCGGTCGAGGCGAGCTGCTCGCCGCCGATCTGGGCCGGGGAGCTCGCCGAAACGGCGACACCCGAGAGTGGTGTGCCCTGCTCGTCGACCACCGATCCCCGTAGTTGCCCGGTGGTGTCGGCTCGGACGCCTAGCGGTAGCAGGGCCAAGGCGGCGACGAGTAGACGAAGAATCGAGTGCGGGTATCTCATGCGTACCTCTGGAAGCTCCCGGTTGGCTGCGGTTCGAGCTTGTTCTGCTTCAAAGAGACGGGCGCGGCGCAGAAAGTCGCGTTTGGTCTCACCATGTAGGTACCTCCGCCCAGCCTGGAAAGGGGCCGACTTCCACCCTCCAGCCGGTCGAGGACTCTTCGTCGGGCACCACCGCGAGGTTGGTCAGTGACCGCAGCTTGGCGAGCAGATCGTCGTACGGCAGGGTGTGGAGGGGTGGCTGGGAGACGTCCGGCATCGGCCAGAGGCGGATGGTGCGATCGGCGCCTCCAGTGGCGACCCAGCGACCGTCGGGCGAAATCAAGGCCCCGGCGCCCCCACGCTCATGTCCCACCAGAAGGTGCGGCTCTTCACTGCTCATCGCGCCGATCCGGGCGACCCCGGTCCAGCCACCGCCGCTGGCCAACAGCGTGCCGCTGCGATCGACGGAGATGTCCCAGCTGCCGGCGTGCGAGGGTATCGGCCTCGTGACCCCCGTCTCGAGATCGAGAATGTTTGGTTCGGGCGCGTCGAGCGTTCCGGTGATGTAGGCCACGGAGCGGCCGCCATCGAAGACCGCCAGAACGGATTGACCAAGACTTGGACCCAGGTGCCGGTTCGTACCTTCGGTCACCGACCACAGCCGAACCCCACTTTCGCCGGCCGAGAGCAGGGAGCCGTCGGGCAGGAAAGCGAGATCACCGAACTGCCCCTGGTACCCGTCGCCGGCGTCGTCGGTCGGACCCAGCGTCCAGGACTTACCGCTCTCGAGATCCCAGACCCGAATCACCTTGTCGTCCCGGGGCCCATTGCGAGCACCGGCCGCGATGAGGCGGCCGGTGTCATTGACTGCCACCGGCACCACCAGAGTGTCGGGTCTGAATCCCTCCAGATTGCGGGTCGGCCCGCCGTCGAGCGGCACGATGGCAACCCCACCCCGCTGGGAAAGGGCGACAAAGCGCCCCTCGCGATCGATGTCGAGCATGCCGTACAGACTCATCCCCTTGGCCAAAACCTGGCTCTCCCCTCCGGCCGCGAGATCCCACAGCATGACGATGCCCTGCTGATCTCGCGACACCAGGTGGCGGCCGTCGGGGGTGAAGCTCAGGTCCCAGATCTGCCAGGGGTGACCGATCAGGACCCAGGGCGCCTCGCGTGCCAGCGGCCAGAAAGCGACCGCGTTGCCGGCGGCGGCAGCCAGCCACGAACCGGTCGGATCGAAGGCGATCTCGTTAATCATCTCCTCGGTTCCGGGGAGAGTGCCGAGAAAGGACCGGGCGACCGCGTCGGCGGGCGCCTCCAGATCCCACACGTCGATCCGAGGCCCGTCCGAGGCCTGGCTGGCGACGGCGAGCCTGGGTCTGGAGGGATCGAACGCCAGATCGTTGGTCTCGAATTCGGTCGGGGGCAGGGTGCGGACGGGTTCGGTCGCACCGGGTCGGGTCGACCAGACCCGGATCTGCCCGCCTTCCCAGGTAGCGATCCGATCGTCAACGAAGTCCCCGATTCCTCGAACGTCATGAGGCGCACCCACGATGTGGGGAGGAGCGCTCCAGTTCTCGAGCGAGCGCATCAGGACCTGGTCGCCCGAAGGGTAGGCCAGCCAGCGCCCGGAACGGTCGATCCGGATCTTGTCCGACTCGATCCGATCGATTTCCTGCAGCGGTCTTCCGATCGAGGCTTTGTAGAGGGTCATTCCGCCCTCATCGGGTTTGAGGACTGTAACGATGCCCGCCGGGCCCGGAGCCAGAAACGTCCTCCCGGGGGCGAGAACCTGCCGCTCGACGAATTCGAGCCCGGGAAGCGACCACACACGGAGCTCTTCGTTCTTGGCGCCGAAAAGGTAGCGCCCCGTGGAATCGAACGCCTGGAAGACGCTTCCCCGTCCGGCTGGGAAGGGCTCGAGCCTCCGGTCCGTGGCTCCGTCCCGGCTGAACACCCGCAGCGATTCGAAGCCCCGTATCGAGGCCCGGGCGCCATCGGGGCTGAAAGCGAGCTCACCGAGTTGGTCCCCGTCTCCGGCTGGCAGAACCCGTGCCGGAGGTCCGGCGGCGAGGGCCTGGAGCAGAAAGGTCCTCCCCTCGGGTGTGTCGAAGAGCTCCAGGCTGCTGGTGGCGTAAGCCAATGCCACGGTAGGCGAGGTCTCGAGCTGGACCTGCGCCAGGGCGAGAAGCTTCTGCGCCTCGGCGCGGCGGGCGGCGGCCACGGCCTGTTGCCGGGAGACGCCGACGACGGCGAGGACGATCAGGAGCAGCGTGAACGCGGTAGCGATGGCCACCCGTCGTCTGCGTCTTTGTCTGCCGGCCCTGGCGACCATGGCCTGGGCGAATTCCTCCTCGGCGGCGGTCAAGCCTCCCGGGTAGCGCTCTCGCCACAGAGAAAACTCACGGTAGGAGGTGCCGGTCCAGAGGAGATCCTCGGGTCGGCCGCGGTCGCGCCAGACCTTGGCCTGATGGCGCAGCTCATCGCGAAGCTGAGCTCCCTCAGTGTCTTGCGTGCGCCAGCGCACCAGCCGCGGCCAGCTCGAAAGTAGTGACTCGTGGATGATCTCGATCTTGTGGCCAGGGGTGTCTCCCTCCTCGGCTGCAGGCACCTCGTAGGAGGTCAGCAGCCTGGCGTCGATGAGCTCGTCGAGGACCCTTGCCGCAGTCGCCGACGCACCGGTTGCAGGCGTCGGCCCTTCCGTCTCCGTGGCCTCACCCGACCATGCCCCACGTTCGCCGGAAAACCGACGCCTGCGAGCGGGACCATCGGCGAGCTTGAACACGGACAGGAGCTCGTCGCGGTCTCTCGCCGCTCGGGTTCCCTGGGAGGTGACCAGATTGCGGAAGAGCTCACGCACGATGGAGACTTGGTCGAGACCGATGCGCTCGAGCGTCGCCTCGGCGTGCTGGGCGAGCGCGCCGCCGACGCCGCCGATCTGTTCATAGGCTCGGCGGGTGAGGAGTCCCTCCTCGCGGTCGCGTAGCTGCCAAAGACGCGAAGCGGCGAAGGCGAGCAGCGGTAGCGCGGCTCGCTCGTGACTGACGGTCTCGACCATTTCGTCGACAAGAGCCTCGTCTCCGAAACGGTAGCCGCACCTGAGGGCGGGCTGCACCAGCGCCCGCCGCAGCGAGTTGCCGCTCAGAGCCCCAAGCGGCATCAGCTCGGTAAAGACCGGCGCCAGGGGCTCATAGGGCTGGCAGTGATAGAGGAAGTCTTCGCGCATCGACAGCAGCACGAAAGTGTCTGCTTCGATCGGCAAACGCCCCAGGAAGTCGGCAAAGCGTGTCTGTGTCTCGTCGGTGCTTTGGGTGAAGAGCTCCTCGAACTGATCGACGATCAGCAGAGCGTGCCGGTGCCGCTGTCGCCAGTTTGCGATGCGCTCGATGGCGACTTCCTGCTGCTCGAGGTCCACCGACTCCTGCTGGTGGTGACTTGGTTCGAGCTGCTGACCCACCGCACGCGCCAGCGCTGCGAAGGGGTGCGGGCCCGGGGTCACCAGGATCGCGCTCCAGCCTTCGGGCAGGGTCGCCAGGACTCCTGCCCGCAGGAATGAGCTCTTGCCGGAGCCGGACGGTGCGATGAGAGCGAGCAGATGTGGCCGACGCAGTTTCTTCCACAGGGCTTCGACCTCGAGCTCGCGGCCGTAGAAGTACTTGGCCCGGTCGGTGTCGAACGGCGCCAGGCCCGGATAGGGATCGATGTCTTCGTCACCCGCTGCTCGCAGCGTCACCTCTTCGAGGGCGCGGGTCAGAGCCGCGGCGCTCGGAAATCTCTGTTCAGGAGATGCAGCTACGGCTTTCAAGATGAGCTTCGCCCAGGGTGTGGCGGAGACCTCGGGCGGCACTCGACGGACGTCCCTCCAGATCCGTTTGCGGTCGGCGAGAGAGTGGGTGCCGCCGGACGCGACCATCTCGGCCAGCATGACGCCGGCCGAGAAGATGTCGGCGCGCGCGTCGAGCCCTTCGCCACGAGCCTGTTCAGGGGCCATATAGGCCGGAGTGCCGGCAATGACTCCGCCTCGGCCCTCTCGGAGTCCCTTGGCGATGCCGAAGTCCATGACCACGACCCGGCCCGTCCGGGTGCGCATGACGTTTTCGGGCTTGATGTCCCGATGGACCAAGCCGGCTTCGTGGATGGCCTCGAGGCCGGCGAGGAACTGAACGGCAATCTCACGTGCCTCGTTGAGAGGCAGAGGACTACGCTCAGTGAGAATTTCGTGCAGCGTCACGCCGTCGATGTACTCCATCGACACCAGCTCCTGGCCGTCGAGCTCCTGCAGGTCGAAGACCCGGCAGACGTTGGGGGAGATCACCTCGCGCGCGGCCCGCACTTCCTGTCGGAGGGACTCGATGCGTTCGCATCCTGGATCAGCTCGGAGCGCAGCGCCTTGAGAGCCACTTCCTGGCGCAGCTTCAGATCGTAGGCTCGCCAAACCTCTCCCATACCCCCGCGCCCGAGCACGGCGCGGATGCGGTAGCGATCGCCGTGGACCTGGCCGGCTGAGAAACTCCACTCGGAGCGAAACGCCAGCGTTGGCGCCTCGCCAGAATCTGCGAGCGACTCGGCCTCGAGCGCCGGCGACTCGAGCGCCAGCTCGAGGATGCAGCCCGGACAAATGCCGACGCTCGAGTCGTCGCTGGACAGATCGCTACCGCAGGCTGGACAGCGGGCTGGGATGTCGACGTTTGCCATCGTCTCGGGATCTCTCCTTGCTTCACCGCAGCGGTGAGGCCGGTAGAAAGAGACGAAAAGCGCCGGTGAAGTGGCGCTTGGAGCCCGCTAGGGCCTGACGACTTTCAGCAAGTGTCGAACCTCGTCGTCGATTTCCTCCGGATTCGCCACGGTTTGAGCAATTTCAGAGCGGAGGCATTGACCCAACTGTTTCCTGAGGCGTTGCACTCCGTTCCTGATAGTGGATTCACTGACCCCCAGCGCCGAGGCCGCCTCCCGATAAGGAACCTGCGACCCCTCGCTCGTCAGATAGCGCTGCAGGTGTTCGAATCGCTCCGTCTTGCCGGCGGCTTCCGCCTCCCGGCGAAGCCGGTCCAGGGCGCGTCCCATGACCGTCATGGCCCATCGATACTCGAAAACGTCCTCCGGCGTCATCTCGGAACGGGCGCGAATCGCGTAGCTGTGTTCCCCGGCAGAGGTGTCGAGGGAAAGGGTCAAGGCACCGCCCCCGCGCTTCAGCGCGCGATCGCGAGCTCGTTGATGAGAGAGGTAATTGCGCAGGGAGACGAGGAGAAACGACCGGAAGCGCCCCTTGGAGGGATCGACGTCGGCCAGGAAGTTCTTTTCCAGAAGCTCTGCAAAGTAACCTTGGGTCAAATCGCGGGCCTCCTCCGGATCAGCACCCTGGTGACGAACAAAGGCGTAGAGTGGCTGCCAGTAGGTCTGGCAGAGCTCTTCCAGTGCTCGCCGAGCCTGCGTGTCGGAGCCGTCCCGAGCCGCCAGGACTTGACTCCACTGTGTGGTCGCCGCACGGGCGTTCATGCTCCCCCCTCGGGAGTGTTGCGACCATCCCGCCCCGGACTCGACCTGCGAGCTCCGGGGACTCGACCGTTGGATGGTTCAGATTGGGCGAGTGTACAGCATTCTTTTTGGATTGAGTAGGAAGTTGCTTTTCCGCGTTGTGGGGTCGTGTGCTGCGATCAGGTCGTGGAGTGGCGGCAGGCGATGGCCGTCCGGGGTTGGGAGCCAGCGCCGAGGACCCGAGCTCGGGTAGATCGAGGCGCCGGGGATCTTGAGGTCAGTCGTCGACAAGGTGCAGCCCCCAACAGACGCACCTATCCCGGGGCCTCGCAGCAGGCCCTGGAACCGTTGGCTCAGGCGGACTCTGCAATGAGCCCCAGCGTTTCGGGAGGCGCGTGAGCCAGAGTTTCGGGCTCTTGGGCCGGGAGCTCGAGGCTTTCACGGATCGCCCTGGCGGTGGCGAAATCGAGGATGAAGGCGAGGATCTTCATCTCGGCGCCGCAGAAGGGGCAGAGCAGCGGATCGACCTCGTAGACGCGGCGGATGAGCTTGGCCCAGCTCAGCCGGGAGCTTCGGGTGAACTCATCGTCGTCCTGCCTTCTCGACGTCTGGCTCCTAACTCCTGCCTCTTCCGCTTTGCGGCGTTTGCCGCGGGTCGCGTTGGCGTAGTAGCCCCAGTAGCGGACCGTCTGCTGAGACGGCTCGGGGATGTGGTCGATGACTCGGGCCAAGAACTCGAGGACATCCCAGCGCGCCTCGGCTGGGAACGGGCTGCTGCGGCGCGTGGGTCGCGAGCGGCAGACGACCTGCCCGGCGCCCTCATCCCAGGCGAGTCGCTCGAGGACGATGGGACAGCGGATCATGTAGCGTCCAAGGCGAACGGCACCCTCGCGATCCTGTACGCACACCGCACCGTGTGCGGAGAAGCCGCTGTGGCGCCAGGAGAGGAGGTTATCGACGACCGCCTCGCTGATCAGGCCGTTGTCCAGCAGCCGCCGCAACACCTCGGCACGGAAGAGTCGCTCGACGTGCCGGGAGTCGAACCAGGCGAGCGGCCGGAAAGCGCCGTCCGGCGTGAAGCCACCGTCAGTGACGAGCACGTGGACATGCGGGTGGAAGTTGAGCAGCTCGCCCGCGGTCTGGACGAACCCAACGGCTCCCGGAGTGACTCTGGCGCCATCGAAATAGGCTTTGAAGTAGAGCTTGAGAGCTCGCCAGGCACAGCCGGCGAGCTCGCCCAGAAGCTTCCGGTCGTAGCGGAAGAACACTCGCAGCCGCTTGGGGATGGTGAAGACCACCTGGCGGTGGGGAACATCCTCGAGCAGCTCCTCGTCGGCCCAGTCCGCCCACAGGAGCTCGCGCTTCTGGTGGCAGCTTGGACACAGACTCCGAAGCTTGCACGAGAAAGCGACGAGGAACTCATGCCGGCAGTCCGGGCATCGCACTCGGGCAACGCCGTGGTCGAACATGCCGCAATCGAGATAGCGGTGGACCGCTGGCTCGACGCAGCGGCGCAGGTAGCCGTGCTCTTCCTGGAAGTGCTCCTCGTAGACGAGCAGGAAGCGTTCGAAGTGCTGCGCGAGAGCTCGATAGAGAACCGAGCGTTCGGGATGGCGTGATCGATAGATTCGGGCAGTTGTCGCAGGTTTCGTCGTCTCCACTCCAC
Organism: uncultured Acidobacteriota bacterium; assembly: GCA_963707075.1. Taxonomy (GTDB): domain Bacteria; phylum Acidobacteriota; class Thermoanaerobaculia; order Multivoradales; family JAHEKO01; genus CAXMQZ01. Next base: position 246 of record CAVPOX010000030.1, on the reverse strand, counting down.
GGAGGGAAGACGGAATTGGCGGCCCCTCGCTGGCAGCCGGGGGCAGTCGATCCGTACCCAGAGGGCCGGGGATCTGGCTCGCACAGGGACTGTGGCGTGAGCGGCTCCATAGGCGGCGATCAGGGTAAGGCTGCGGTCAGGCCAGGCGCCTGATGGCTTCGGTAAGCTCGTACAGGACAGATTCCAGGCGCTTCTTCTGGTTGATTCTTCCTGTTGCATTGGCGACTCGGGTGAGCTGATTGAGGT
>CAVPOX010000029.1:0-41130 GCA_963707075.1 uncultured Acidobacteriota bacterium | reverse complement strand
TGGCGAACCGATCTGGGCCGATCCTGATCTGGACGACTCCAGCTGGGACGAAATTGTGGTCCCGTCGGCTTGGGAGGCGGTCGGCTATCCGGGCATGGACGGCATCGCCTGGTACCGGACCTCTTTCTACCTGACGGCCGAGGAGGCCGAGCAAGGTATTCGTCTCGGGCTCGGGGCGATCGACGATTCCGACATCAGCTGGGTGAACGGTCACGAGGTGGGTCGCACCGAGAACGCCTGGAATCAGGCAAGGCTGTACGAGGTGGCGCCGGACATTCTCCGTCCGGGAGGCAATGTCCTGGTGGTCAGAGTCGAAGACCCGCAAGGTGGAGGTGGCATTCAGGGAGATCCCAATCTCCTCTTTGTCGAGAGCGACGGAAACCGGCGCTCACTGGTCGGCCTGTGGAAGTTCGCGGTCGGCTACTTCACGGTCAATCTCGAAGATCACAAGCGCGCGCTGCCCACCTTGCTCTACAACCACATGGTGTATCCCCTGCTTCGTTTTCCGATCAAGGGCGTCCTCTGGTACCAGGGGGAGTCCAACGCCGATTATCCGGAGGATGCACTTGCCTATTCCGAGCTGTTCGTCGACATGATTCGGGATTGGCGTCGAGGGTGGGAGGCGGAGGCTCTTCCCTTCCTCTGGGTTCAACTGGCGAGCTTCATGCCTGCACCAGCGGAGCCCACGGATAGTGCTTGGGCAACGCTACGCGAATCTCAGACTGCGGCGCTGGCGCTTCCGCGCACAGCCCAGGTGATCACTCTCGATGTGGGTGAGACCCTGGATGTTCATCCGACGAACAAACAAGCGGTCGGCCATCGCCTGGCCCTGGCCGCAAGAGCGGTGGCCTATGGTCAGGAGTTGGTCTATTCCGGACCCACCTACAAGAGCCATGCCGTCGACGGCAATCGCCTGATCATCGCATTCGACAATGTGGGCAGCGGCCTACTGGCCCGGGATGGGGCCGACGATCAGCTCAGGGGATTCGCTATTGCGGCGAGCGATGGCAAATACGCCTGGGCCAACGCCGTGATCGAGGGCGATCGAGTCGTGGTGTGGCATCCGTCGATTGCCGAGCCCGTTGCGGTGCGTTATGCCTGGGCCGACAATGCGGAGAGCGCGAATCTTTACAATCGCGAGGGCCTTCCCGCGGCTCCCTTTCGCACGGACTCGTGGTAGCTTGATCACGAGTCGGCGACGTGAAGCGGTAGAAATCGGCTCCCGGTCTCTGGAGGGTTTCATGACAAGAAGATTGAGGGTTGTCTTGCTGCTGCTGATGGTTGCGATGATCCTGGGCTCGGGTGCCTCCCGAGCCGAGCAGCGGGGTGGAGGCGACGGTGAGTGGTGGAACGTTCCCTATCCGTCACCGTTCGATGCGAGTGATCTGGAGATGGTCCTCGATACGGTCAGGGTCGACGGCAACAGTTTCGTCGACTCCAAGGGTGAGCGGATGATTTTCCAGGGTGTCGCCATCGCCGATCCCGACAAGCTGCTGCGACAGGGTCAGTGGTCCAAGAGGCTCTTCGAAGAGATCGACTCCTGGGGGGCGAACATTATCCGGGTGCCGGTACACCCCGTGGCCTGGCGGGGGCGTGGCCAGGCGGGGTATCTCGAGCTGCTGGATCAGGCAGTGATCTGGGCCACGGAGCTCGGGGTCTATCTGATGATCGATTGGCATTCGATCGGCAATCTCGAGAGCGGACTCTTCCAACATCCGATGTACAACACCAGCAAGCAAGAGACGCTGGAGTTCTGGCGCACGATCGCGGCGCGGTACAAAGGAGTTCCCACCGTCGCGTTCTACGATCTCTTCAACGAGCCCGCGGTGTACAACGGGCAGCTCGGCACCACGACCTGGTCGAACTGGAAGGCCTTCAACGAAGAAGTCATCGGAGTCATCTATGCTCACGACAAGCACGTTGTTCCCCTGGTGTCGGGGTTCAACTGGGCCTATGACCTCACACCGGTGCGTGACGAGCCGATCGAGGCCGAGGGCATCGGCTATGTTTCGCATCCCTATCCAATGAAGGTCGAGGAACCTTGGCCAGAGCACTGGGAGCGCGACTTCGGATTTGTCGCGGACACGTATCCGGTCTTTGTCACCGAGTTCGGTTTCATCCTGGAGGATCATCCCAACGCGCACATCCCGGCGATCGGGGACGAGCGCTACGGCAAGATCATCACCGACTACCTTGCCGAGAAAGGTATCTCTTGGACGGCGTGGTGCTTCGATCCCGATTGGCCCGCGCACCTGATCTCTGATTGGGCCTACACTCCGACGGCATCGGGGGAGTTCTTCAGGGGCGTGATGCAGAGCAACCAGTAGAGCGATCGAGTCCGAAGGAGCCACCGATGACCTACTTACCAGCCGATGACCGCTACGATTCGATGACCTACAGGCGTTGCGGCCGCAGTGGAATTCAATTGCCTGCGGTTTCGCTGGGTCTCTGGCACAACTTCGGCGGTGTCGATGTCTTCGAGAACGCCCGCGCGATGGTCCACCAAGCCTTCGACCTCGGGATCACCCACTTCGATCTGGCGAACAATTACGGTCCCCCTTACGGGTCCGCCGAGGAGACCTTCGGACGTATCCTGAGAAGAGATCTGTCGGGGCACCGCGATGAGTTGATCATCTCGAGCAAGGCGGGCTGGGACATGTGGCCGGGGCCCTACGGTGACCTCGGATCGCGCAAGTACCTGATCGCCAGTCTCGATCAGAGCTTGCAGCGGCTCGGCCTGGACTATGTAGATATCTTCTACCATCACCGACCCGATCCCGACACACCGCTCGAAGAGACCATGCGAGCCCTCGATTCCATCGTGCGTCAGGGCAAGGCACTGTACGCTGGCATCTCTGCGTACTCGCCAGAGAGATCGCGTCAAGCTTTCGACATTCTGCGGCAGATGGGGACTCCCTGTCTGATCCACCAGCCGCGCTACAGCATGTTCGATCGGCACATCGAGGACGGCCTGCTGGACGTCTTGGAGGAAGAGGGAGTCGGCTGCATCGTGTTTTCACCGTTGGAGCAGGGACTGTTGACCGACAAGTACCTCGAAGGCATTCCGGACGACTCCCGAGCGGCAAAAGAGCACGGATATCTTGGCCGCGATTCGATCACCGAGGAGAGGGTCGGCAAGGTTCGGAAGCTGAACGAGCTGGCGGAGGGTCGCGGACAGACTCTGGCGCAAATGGCGATCGCCTGGGTACTACGACACCCGAACATGACCTCGGCCCTGATCGGCGCCAGCCGGATCGAGCAGATCGAGGACGCCGTCGCCGCACTCGAGAATCTGGACTTCAGCGAGGTCGAACTGGCTCGCATCGAAGAGGTTCTTGCCACCGGTTCACATCTCGCCACCCTCTCGTGAGATCCAGGCACACCAGGTCGGAAATCACAGGGTGGCCGGTGGTAGGTTCGTAGGATGTTCGGGCGTGCTCTGACGGTGCTGTCGACGGCTGTCGTGCTCCTCGCCTGCGGCGGGAACGAGTCAACGGAAGACCGCTCAGACTCTCCCTCCGAGGTCGAGATCCGCAGGGAACCGGGTCTCAACGTTCTATTGATCACGGTCGACACGCTACGCGCCGATGCCCTCGGCTCTTACGGCAATACGCGAGCTGTCACGCCCTGGATGGATCGTCTGGCAGCCGAAGGTGTGCGGTTCGAAAACGCTCGCGCCCACAATGTCGTGACCCTGCCTACGCACGCCAGCATTCTCACCGGGCTCTACCCGCAGGAGCACGGGGTGCGAGACAACTCGGGCTTTCGGTTGCGAAAGGGGCTACCGACGCTGGCCACTATCTTGCGGAAAGAGGGCTACCGCACTGGAGCCTTCGTGAGCGCATTTCCGCTCGACGCCAGGTTCGGTCTGGATGCAGGATTCGAAGTCTACGAGGACAGCTTTGTCGGGGCGGAACGGCGACCCGCATTCTATGAACAGGAGCGGTCCGGGAGCGAGACAGTAGCCCTCGCCAGGACTTGGATCGACACAGTGGATCCGGGGCCCTGGCTCTGTTGGGTGCATCTCTATGAGCCTCACTTCCCCTACGATCCGCCGCAGCCGTTGAGGAGTCGGTTCAGCGACGATCTGTATCTTGGAGACGTGGCGGCAGCAGATGAAGCTCTGGCTCCGTTGCTCGAACCTCTTTTGAAAGATGCAAACAACAGGCAGACGTTGGTGGTGCTGACCTCCGATCACGGAGAGGCGCTTGGCGAGCATGGTGAAGCGACGCATGGCATCTTTGCCTACGAGAGCACACTCAGAGTGCCGCTCATTCTCTACCAGAGTGACTTGTTCGAGTCTCGCGTGGTGCTGGATCCAGTGCGCCATATCGATCTCCTGCCGACGATTCTCGACGCCCTGGGGCTTGCCGGCTCCGAGGGTTCTTCCGGTCGGAGCCTGCTCCCTGTTGTCTTCGGACAGGATGCAGACGAGGCTCCGAGCACCTATTTCGAGTCACTGTCACCGAAACTGAATCGCGGTTGGGCGCCTCTGTATGGCATCGTCGACGGTGACATGAAGTACATCGAGCTGCCAATTCCGGAGCTCTACAATCTGGAAGTCGACCCGGGAGAGCGTACCAACCTTGCCGCCACCGAGCCGGAACGGGTGACTGAGCTGAGGGGAAAGCTCGCACCGCTGAGGGCCCTCGATCCCGGCAGTGTTCCGGCGTCGGAGGACGAGCAAACGATCGAACGCTTGCGAAGTCTCGGCTACCTGAGCGGCTCACCGGGGCAAAAAAAGGTCTTTTCCAAGGACGACGATCCCAAGACCCTGATCGATCTGGATGCGGCCTTGCGTGATGTGGTGACTCTCTACGGCGAAGGCGATCTCACCGCGGCCTTGGAGCGGGCTCGACAGCTCGTCCAGACGCGACCCGGCATGAGAATGGCCCTGCTGGAGCTCGCCCATCTGGAGAGAGAGATGGGCAACCTGACCGCAGCTGTCGACGCCTTGCGTGAGGCCTGGGCACTCAATCCTGCCGACACCGGCACTCTGGCGCTTCTCGGCGCTTATCTAACCCAGGCTGGCAAGGTTGAAGAGGCCCTCGCCATCACCGAGGCCAACAGCGAGCTCGCCGAACCGGATGTCGATGTCCTGCTGGTGCGAGCCCTTGCCCTGGCGAGATCACAGCAGGGAGGTGCAGCATTCTCGGAGCTCGATAAGGCTCGAAGAGTAGCGCCCGACAACCCGATGGTACCGGTACACCAGGGCACCCTCCATCTGTTGACCGGCGACCGCGGGCAGGCCAAGCAGGCTTTCAATGAAGCCTTGGCGCTTCATCCAACCTTGGTGGCAGCGCATACCGCTCTCGGCATGATGGCGATCGAAGAGAATGAGATCGATGTGGCGGTCGAACACTGGCACCGGGCAGTGACAGCTGATCCGCAACAATCGGCTCGCCTCCTCACAGTTGCAACCCAGCTGTGGAATCAGGGACGCACAACAGCGGCGCGACCTCTGCTCGAATTGTTCGTGGCTTCCGCTCCGGCCGATCGAAATCGAGACGAGATAGAACGCATCCGCGGGGTACTGGGCGACACCCATTAGGATCGCGAGGGGGATACCGGGACCATCCCAAGGGGTGGCATGGCCGATGCCGACTTGGGGTAGTGTAAGAACGAGAGGGGTATACGATGATTGTCCAACGAACCGGTATTTCACTCTTCCTACTCATCCTGGCGCTCGCGAGCTCCTTGCTGCTGGTGGCCACCGCTGGTTCCCAGGCGCCCCCTACCGGCACCTTCGGTGAGACCATCGATGTCGAGCTGGTCAACGTCGAGGTGCGAGTGCTGGATCGAGAGGGCAAGCCAGTCGCTGGTTTGACCGCCGACGATTTTGAGGTCCTCCACGATGGTGGGGTGGTTCCGATCTCGAACTTCACCGAGTTTCGACAAGGAGTCGCTGTTGGCAGTGGTGGGAACCAACTCCTCGCCTCTGCCGCGACCGATGGTACCGTGGCGGATCACCATGTCGTCGTCTATTTCGACGACCTGCATTTGCGCGCGACCCACCGGGGTGTCCTGATCGAGGCACTGCGAGATTTCATATCCAACCAGCAGATTCCGTCCGAAAACATCATGATTCTGCGTCAAGGGCGAGAGCTCAATATCGAGGCTCCCTTCGGATCCTCGACCGAGGCCCTCGAGAAGGCCCTCGAGAACCTGCAGAAAGCACCGCCGGGACTAAGTCATGAGAACGTTGTGCAGCAAGCTCTCGATGAGATCCAGCGGGCCTGGAATCAGAGTCGCGATGCAACAGGGTCGGGCGAGCAACAGGTCGCCCAGATTCCGGGGTCGAATCTGGGTGCCGGTCCACTTGGTGGCGCCGGGGGCTCGCCTCGCGATGTCACTGGCGGGACCGGAAGTCTGAGTAGTGGTCTGGTTCCGGCCTCATGCGACATGTTCAAGGGTCGCGTCGAGGGCATTCTCAACGGTTGGATGCAGCAGCGCAGGAATGAGATCTCGATCACGCTTGCCTCCCTGGCCGATAGTGCGACCTATCTTGCCGGCCTACCAGGGTCGAAGGATGTGCTGTATCTGAGCGATGCTTTAGAGACAATGCCGGGCGCCGCGCTTTCGAGTTACGCCGACACCATTTGCCCGGGTGGCGAGCAGAATCTGGCGATGAACAGTCTAGGAGAAGAGCTTCGTAGTGCCTTCATCAATCTCAGCCAGCACGCCGCCGCCAATCGAGTTACCTTCTATTCGATGCAGGGCGGTGGCTTGCAGGTAAGCAGCTCGGGCAGCGCCCGCGATACTGGGGTGCGAGCTGGCAGTATTGCTTCTTTCGAAGCGAGTCGGCGTGCCGGCGACCAGTCAGGATTGATTCTGTTGGCGCAGGAGACAGGTGGCAGAGCGGTATTGAATCAAAACGACTACGATCGTGCTCTGCAGGAAGTCAGTAGCGAGATGTTGAATTTCTATTCGTTGGCCTATCAACCGCCGCCAGGTAGTGACAAAGCCAATCACCGCATCGAGATCCGTATGCGTCAGTCCGACCTGGTGGCCCGCTACCCACGTAGCTATATGCAGAAGACGGCCAGTGAGCGATTCTCTGAAAGCTTGCAGGGTGCGCTGTATCTGGGTTTGGTGAATAACCCCCTCGAGGCGCGGCTGGGGGCGGGTGAGTTCCGCACCTCTGGGGAAGGCGTTGTCGTTCTGCCCCTCCAGATTGTTCTGCCGGTCGAATTCATCTCTTTCGTGCCACAGGGTGAGTCGCTGATAGCGGCGATTCTGATCCGCGTGCTGACTCGCGATCTGGAGGACGGCCAGGTCAGCAGGAAGGACCAGAGCTTCCAGGTCAAACACGATCCGAACAGTGGCGGTGAATGGATGCAGCTGCCGGTAGAGCTGCAGATCGATAGCGGTCCCCACATGCTGGTGGTGGGAGTTCTGGACCAGGAGAGTGGAGTGACCTCGATGATCAGCACAACGGTGGAGGTTCCCTCCGTCTGATCGTGTTGAGTAGCATCTTTCGGGCAATGGGTAAGTGAGGATGAGGGAATGATAGAGAACCCCCGGTTTACCTGGAATAGACGGCTGTCTGGACTCCTGGCGATTCTGGTCATCGGTTGGGGTGGAAGAGCGCCGCTTGCCGCGAAATCGGACGCCGAGATCGAAGCCTGCCTCGAGGCAGGAAAGATCCTCAAGGGTGGAGAAGAACTCATCGGGTTGACCAAACCACTCAAGGTCGAAATCGAGTGTGGGGAGGAGAATCAACTCGCTGTCTTCAAGTCGCTCGATGTTCACAAGCAAGGGCTCTATACCCTCGCCAATGGCAAGCAGGTGTTCAACTTCTCAGATTGCTTCGAGTACGAACGGGCAGCCTATCTGCTCGACCGAGAGCTCGGTCTCGGCATGGTGCCGGTGGCAGTGCTGCGTAAGTATCGAGGCACCGATGGGGTGCTGGTGGCATGGATTCCCGATGCCATCCATGAAGACAGGGTGAAGCGCTCATTTTCGGGGCCCGAAACGGCATCCATGATGCGACAACTATCGATGGTGCACCTGTTCGACTCCCTGATCTTCAACACCGATCGCCGGCCACCCAACACCTTGGTCAGTGAGTCCATGGCCAAGGTCTACATGATCGACCATACTCAGGCCTTTCGCGAGAAGAAGGAGCTCCAGGCGGCGTTCACCGAGGGGCGGACCTGGCTGCCGGAGGAGAGCTACTCTCGCTTGAAAGCTCTCGATATAGATCGATTGAATCAGCTACTGGCCGGCCTCACCACTCGGGGGCAACGCAAGGCCTTGCTGGCTCGCCGTGACCTCATTATCGACAAGATCGAGAGGGAGCGAGAGGAGTACGGCGACGCCGCGGTCTTTTTGAGCCCCGCCCGTTAGATCGACTCAGTCCACCTCGATGTCGTCCATCGAGTACCCGGGCTCACCCTGCGGTCTCTGCATCGATTCCAAGCCGTACCGCTCGATGAGTTGTCCGTAGGTAACCAACTCGATGCCGCTCTCGGAGATCGCCTGTCGAAATTCAGGGGAGAGGAGCGCATCGAGCTCAGCCTGGCGGTGAATGCCGACTCGCGCAGGATCTTCCGGGTTGTTGACGTCGATCAGTGCAGCCATCTCGGGCCCATCGATACCGAGATGAATGACCAGGAGCGTCGGTCGGTCAGGCCTGACGCGTGGCACGAAAGCCAGCAACTCGTCGAGCTTGTTCTCGGGAGCCACATCCCAGAGCGATACCGAGCGTTCACCGAAGTACCTCGAGAGGCCGAACCCATACTCCTTGGCCAGACGTTCGACGATCGCTGTCAACTCGGGTGTCGAGACTGCGGTAAGCATGTGGTAATCGAGGTAATCCACAGCGAGACCTGCATCGAGGGCGCGCTGAATCTGGGCCCGAAGCTCCAGCTCGACCTCCTCGAGATCGACATTGGCGGCGGCGAAGTCGGCCGAGGTGGTATGGAAGTGGCCGTTCTCGTCCACCAGGGTCGGGACCGCCGATGGTCCCAGGACAGGACCCCATTTGTAGTGCTGCCATTCCGAGTTCAGGGTGAGGTGAATGCCGACACTGACCTGCTCCTGATCCTTGAGCATTTCGACCGCTTCCAGATACCAGGGACAAGCGATCATCACGGAAGTGGAGAACGGAATTCCGGAGTCGATCAGCTTCTTCACTGCCATGTTGCCGGCATGGCACATGCCGACATCGTCACAACGAATGACCACTTCGGGAGCCTTGTTGGATGCAGCCATGGACGGAGCCGAAATCACGGTTGGAGCCAGAATACAAGTTGAAAGCAATCCCAGCATCAGTTTAAGGGGTCTCTTCATTGCTGGACTCCAGAGCCGGCATTTTGACTACCGACCATAACGTAGTCACCCAATATGGATCGTAGCTCCGAGATCTCGTCCCGCACCCCGACGACGAACTTGTGCGGACCGTTTTTCATTGTCAGGTTGATGACTCGGCCGATCTCGTCCTGCATGGCCGCCTCGAGCGACTCGTCCGGGATGCGTAGCTCGAGAGGTAACTCGGCTACCGGTGCTTTGGCACCTTTGGTGTCGATGGCAGAGAAATAGAGACGGAGCTGGGCTTCGTGGAAACCGGGCCGCGGAACAAGCGTAACTTTGGCAATTGGGACGCGCACACGGATGGCGACGTCGAACTTGCCGTCACCCTCGTCGGTCTGTGGACCGAGATCAATCTGGGCCTCGAGGGGATTAGCTTCGAAGCCATGGACAAAGAAGGCATTGATGGCGTCTTCCATCTGCATCTCGGTCGGCTTGTCACGGTAGCCTTCCCGATGGCGAATTCGCCAGCCGCTCTCTTTATCCCGCAACCGCACCTCGATGTCGTGATACCGACCTCGCCTCGTGGTTGGAGCCCGGTAACCCAGGGAATAGTAGTTGTCGAAGTCCTGGGTTATGCGTTGTAGACCTTCGCTGACGTCGTTGGTATTGAAGATCGCTTGTCCCCCGGTCTTGTCAGCCATCGAAATGAGCGTGTCCTGAAGATTGCTGGTGCGCACGGCGTCTACGGCAAAGCTGACTGAGGTAGGCGAGTTGATGGCTCGATTCTCGGCTCCCATGCCACTCTGAGTGCGCAATCCGGCGGCATCGATGGTGTAGAAGCTGACCCGGTTGGAATTGGCCTCGGCGATCAAGTGGACATAGCGTTGTGATAGATCGTAGCTCATGGCCTCGGCCAGTGCCGATTGGTCGATGAACTTCTGTTGGACTGCCTGATAGAGGTCCTGCCCGGGAACTGCTGGCAGACCGTCGCTTACATGAAGGAGCATCTTGCGGCCTGGTAGGCCGCCCAGTGAATCGAGCATCTCGCGCAGGCCGTTCAGACTCTCGTCGGCCTCATGTCGAGCATTGTCGGCAAACGAGGAAGCTTCGAAGAGTGCCTTGTGGAGGGAGCTCGTCTCATAGATAGCCTGAATCCGCTCGGAGCGTTCCTGCTCTCGCTGTTGAGCGTATCCTGTGAGCTTCTCGAGATCATCCAGTGCCGCACTCACACCGTCGATGTCACTGCTGAAGGGAAACCGGATGTGCAGCGACCGATCATAAGAGGCCAGCATCACTTGATCACCTGGCCGGAGAGTGTCGAATAGAAACTGCCGCAGGCGCGAGAAGACCCGATTACGGTTGAGTGGATGAATGAAGAGGTTGTCGACATAGATGATGAGGTTGAGCCGCTGCTCCACCGGGTAGGTGAGCTCACTGAGCTCCTCTTCGGGCTGAGCAAGGGGGTCGACCGGCTTCTCCTCGACCGGCTCCCCCAGGGAGGTGGGTCTACCCTTGGACACGGAGTAGAAATTGATCAGCTCGACGGGCCCCTTGTCCTCGAAGACCTCAAAGTCTTCCAGGGTCAGTCCCTCGACCGGCTTACCATCCCTGTCGGTGACATAGACCTCGACATTGACGATCTCGACCGCTATTTCCTCGAAGTAGCCGGTCTCTTCGTCTTCGGTGGTGACCTCCTGGGATCTTGCCCAGCTGGTGGTCACGACTGCACCTAGCAGAACCATTTGCAGCAGATGGCTGAGTCTGTGGCTTGGCATGTTCCGTCCTATTCCTGCTCGATCACGATCTGTTGGTTGGCCTCGACATTCTCTCGTTGGCTGATCTCTCCGTTAGGCCAGAGAACCTCGATCCGGTCTACTTTAGCGGCTTGACCGAGGCCAAAATGCAGTCGCTTGTCTTCCTGCGAAATATAGCTCGACCCGGAGCGTATGAGCCGAGCCTGGGTGACGTCTCCAACGCTCGCCTTCACCACCGCGCCGATGGCATCTGTCAATTTTCCCTTGCCTTTCAGCTTCACCGTCAACCGGTTACCCGGTTGTGCGAGTTCGTTGTGCAGAATCTGTGGCGGTCCGTCAAGATCGCTGATGACCATGTCTAGCCTTCCATCATTGTCGAGGTCGACGACTGCCATTCCGCGGCTCACCGTTCTCTTGATGAAAGCTTCACCGAGCTGTTCGGCGATCTCTTCAAAGGTGCCGTCGCGTTTGTTGCGGTAAAAGGTTTTTCGCTGTCGGTAGGGGGCAGAAGCGCCCACCGGTGCGGTTTCCAGCTGCGGATAGACGTGCCCGCTGACCACGATGACGTCTTGCCAGCCATCGTTGTCGTAGTCGAAAAAATTGGTGCCCCAACTGACGAACGGGAGGCTCGGTGGAGCGGTGGTGGAGCGGAACGACAAGTCGGTGAAGTAGTCCTCGTTGTTGTAGTACAGAGCGTTGTATTCCTCGGAGAAGTTGGTAACGAAGATGCTCAAACGGCCCTCGTTCTTGTAGTCACCGATCGCCACCCCCATACAGCCCTGCTCGGCTCCGTCTTCACTGACGGCGACCCCCATGGGAAAGGCCATGTCTTCGAAGGTCCCATCGCCCTTGTTGTGATAGAGGAAGTTGGGTCCAGCGTCGTTGGCAACGAACAGATCCATCCAGCCATCCGCATCGAAGTCGAACCAGCTGATGCCGAGACCGAAGTACTCGTTGGGATCGTTGACCCCAACCTCGGCTGCCACCTCTTCGAACGTCTCGTCACCCTTGTTGCGGAAGAACAGGTCTCCCGTACCGGGCAATCCTCGCGGACCGCATTGAACCTCGACCCCCCCATAGCTGCAGAACTTGCCCTTGCCAAACTCGGGGAGTGACTGCAGGTCGACCTTCACATACCGGGCCACGAAGAGATCGAGGTCTCCGTCGTTATCGTAATCGGCAAAGCCACAGCCTGTAGACCAGCCGTCTGCCACGATTCCAGACCTCTCGGTGATGTCCTCGAACGTGCCATCACCCCGGTTGCGATAGAGCCTGTCCGGCCCGACCGTGGTGACATAGATGTCCTGCCAGGAGTCTCCGTCGATATCCGCGGTGCAGACACCCATTCCCCAGCCCGGAAAAGCGAGACCGGCCTTCTGCGTCACGTCTTCGAATCCGAGATTTCCCAGGTTCTGGTAAAGGGCGCTGGGAGCTGCTTCGGGCTCGTAGGCGGTGTCGACGGTCAGGGCATTGACGAAGTAGATGTCCATCAGGCCATCGTTGTTGAAGTCGAGGACGGCCAGGCCTCCGGCCATGGATTCGAGGATGTATTTCTTCTCGGGTGCCGATTGATGACGAAACGTGATACCAGTTTCGTCAATGACATCGCGAAACGCATCCGATGCTGTAACGCCGACTGCCGCCGTGAGCGTCGCGAGCACTACGATTCCCAGGATTTGTTTCACAGCTTCATTCCTCCCACTCCCAGTCCGGCGCGTGTCCGCATCTGAACGATGAACTCCTCTTCGCGCTCCTTCGCTTGTTGGTAGAGGTCACGAAACTGCTTCGACAACTCAGGCTCATTCAGTCGGGCGTAGGCGAGGCTCAACTGGTAGTAGGCCTTGGAAGCGTCTGGGTTTGTCGTGACGGTTGCCTGGAAAAAGTCCCTGGCCTCGGCGAACCTTCCCTGGGCCATTCTGACTTTGCCGAGAACGAAATTGGCGCTGGCATGCCCGCTATCTGTAGCGAGTACCCGGTGCGCATGATACTCCGCCTGCGCCAAATCGCCGAGGCCCTCCTCGGCTTCTGCCAGGGTCGCCAAGGCTTGCGTCTCTTCGGGGTCGAGCTCGAGACTCTGCAACAGTATCTTCCGCGCGTCCGCGTACTTCTTCTGCGCGTTGTAGCTGATTCCGAGCGCAATCATGGTGAGGATCTCGTCAGGCTCGAGCTCGAGAGCGTTGCGCAGCGCTTCCACGGAAAGCTCCATCGCCCCCAGCTGCAGGCGCGCGACACCCAGCAGGTAGAAGTATTTGGCAACCCTGGGGTGCATTCTGGTCAGTGCCTCCAGGGCATCCATCGCCGCCACCGGATCGTCGATGGCAAGGCTGTTCTCGGCAAAGAGTCTGAGGACCTCCTCGGAGTTGGGCGCCAACATCCGGGCCTTGGCCAGGGATTGCAGGGCCTCCATATGCTGGTTGGTGGCAGCCTGTGACCGAGACTGCTGGATCAAAGCCCGAACGGATTCGCCCGGCTCCTGGTCGACGCCGGCTGAAGCTGTCGGAGTACAGACCGTCAACAGGAGCACCGCAGTCAGACTTCGTCGCATCAGCTTCCTCCCGATTGGTCTTGGCGCTTGAGCTTCTGGTAGGTCTCGAACACCTGGCGAGCTTCTTCGGTGCGACCCTGTCTCTGCAGAGCCAGGCCCAGCTGGTAGTGAATCTCTGGATCTGTCGGGGCGATCCGGGCGGCAGCTTCCAACTGAATCTGAGCCTTCTCGGTCTCGCCTTCAGCGAGCAGCATCTTGCCGAGAAGGTAGCGAGCGTTGGAGGACCGGGGAGCCAGTTCGAGCAATTGATCCAGGACTTCCTTGGCCTCCTGGTTCCTGCCTGCCAGATCGAGCGTCGTCGCCAGGGTGTAGAGAGCGGGCAGGCTCTTCGGGTCTGTTTCTAGCTCGGCGCGCAGTTCGGTTTCCGCCTCGTCTAGCTCGCCCTGTCGCATGTAGATCTCTCCAAGAGTCAAGTGCGCCTCGGCTACATCGGGGCGCAGAGCGATCGCTCGCTCCAGGGAACTGATGGCGGCGTCGAAATCGTCCTGTTGTGCGAGGGCTTGTGCCAGGATCACGTTGAGCTCTGGCCAATCTTGATGCTTCTCCAGTAGCTCAGTAAACACCAGTTCCGCCTCGGTCGCCCGGCCTGAGCGGACGAGCGCGATGCCGAACGCGTACTGTAGAGATCGATCCGAGGCTCGGGCACTGTCGTCGCGTAGCAATTCGGCCGCTCTGTCGTAGTTGTCGGAGTTCAGCCAGGCCAGAGCCAGCATTCGCTGGAGCTGTGCGTTGCCTGGGTCGTCCATCAAAGCTGCCGACAATGGTTCGGTAGCCAGGGCGAACTGTCCGCTGTTGAAGCGCGAGACACCGAGCGAGGCCTGTGCTTGAGGAAAGTCGGGATCGAGCTCGATCGCCTGCTGAAAGAGGTCTCCGGCTCGTGAGAACTCGCCTTGCTGAGCTTGCATGACTCCCAGATTCAGATAGGCCTGCGCCATGCGGTAGCTCAGCAGGGCTCGCAGCTCGAGCCTGCTCTGATCGTCCAGGTTCTTGATAGCGGTTGTCTCGAGCGGCGAGCCGAAGGTCTGTCGCGGGCGGTCGCGAAGCTCCTCTTCGAGGTAACGCCGAAGACGGTCGCGGGAATCCTCGGCTTCAAGAGCTTTCGACTTCTCTGCCGCGTCGAAATGAAAGGCGGCTGCCTCCTGGTCTCCGATGCGGCGAAAGGCCATGCCGAGCTGATAGTGCAGTTTGGATATCTGACTCAGGCCGTAGTTCGCCAGGGAGTCTTCAGGCCCCTCGACGGGTGATGACTCCGCCAGTTCGAGGGCACGGCTCAAGGCCGACACGGCTTCAGCGACCCTGCCTGAACGAAGATAAGCGGTGCCCAGATATTGCAGTGCATCCCTTTCGTTGCCGGCGTAGCGGCTGGCAATCTCGAGGCGTGGGATCGCCTCTTCCTCCCGCCTTTCTTCGACCAGTGCCATCCCCAGGTACAGATTGGACATCGAATCTTCGGGCGCGATCTCGAGCTCCGCCTGGAAATGAGCCATGGCCTCGGCGAGGCCCTCCTGTCCCCGATCGTAGACCTCGACCGTACCCAGATAGTAGTGGCCGCGCCGAACACCCGGGTCCATCTTCAGAGCCTGCTGCAGTGCTTCCCTCGCCATGTCGAACTGGTCGAAATCTCTGTAGGTCCGCCCGATCAGCACGTAGGTCTGAGGCAAGGGGTGTCTGCGGGCGAGTTCGTTGAGGGGTTCTTCTGCTGCCTCGGGTCGTTCCTGGTTGAGATAGGCAGATCCGAGAAGATAGAGGTTTTCGAGATCGTTCGGGTAGAGCACTCGTAACTCCTCGAGTTCCTGCACGGATTCGCCAAGCTGGCCGTTGGCCGCCAGGGCCTGAGCTAGCAGGCGTCGAGCCTCGAGGTTCGTTGAATCCCTGCCAAGGATTTTTCGCAGCAGCAGAATCGACTCGGAGGGCTGGCCCTGCATCAGGTGAACAGTCGCCAGCAGTAGCCTGGGACGGAGGGTCTCGCTCGCAGAGACTTCGGCGGTCTCATAGGCAGCCTGCGCCGCCTCGAGGTTGTGCTCGGCAGTTTCCAGGGCGCCAAGCAGAAGCAAGCCTTCGAGTAACGCGCCCCGGTAAAGACTCTCGGCCAGTTGCAACTCTTGCGCCTGGAGTGCCGCTTCAGCCTCGACCATGGACCGCAGCACTGGCGCGGTGACCTCCTGCACACTCTGCGCCCGAGTGACCGCAGCGAGTAGCAACAGAGTCAGGAGAAAGCCCGCAGAAACGAGGTGCGGAGTGCAAGGGAAGGCGACGCGGCGTCGGCAACTCATGACCTCTCATTCTACTGGTACGAAGCCTGCCGGTCGCGTTTGCTGCGGCCCTGGTGGTCAGCCTTGCAGATGCTGTGTCGTCGTGGTTCCGGGGTCTCGAGCGTATCCACACCTGCCAGGAGGAGGGCCCCGTCTGGCCTGAAACGGGGATTTGCTCTGCCGGGGCATCTGGTTCAGACTGGTGAAACGATGGTCGGGTTGCAGAAGGGGCCGGGAATCTTTTTGGCGATGGTCTGCTGCACCGCCTTCGCTGGTGTCACGGCAGGCGAAGACTGGCAACAGGAGTCCTCCTCATTTCAGCTTGCTTCGCTGTTCCGGAACCGGATGGTGCTGCAGCGTGATCGGACAGTGAAGGTCTGGGGCTCAGCCGTGCCCGATGAGACGGTCACCGTGATCTTGGCGGGCCGAGAAGAGACCACCCGTGCAGATGCGCGAGGTCATTGGCTGGTCTCGCTGCCCGCAATGCCTGCCGGTGGCCCCCACTCGCTCCGGGTGCGAACCAGCCGTGGCGCCGCCACCACCATCGAAGATGTTCTGGTGGGAGATGTCTTTCTCTGTTCGGGTCAATCCAACATGGTGCTCCCTGTCGCTCGAACCCTGAACTCGCGGGCCGAGATCGCCGCCGCTGACAACGACGATCTCCGCATGCTCACGGTGTCGTCGAGTTCGAGCCCTTCGCCGCTGACTGAATTGACTGGTCCGGTCGTGTGGCAGACGGCAACGTCGGACACCGTGGGCGACTGGTCGGCGACCTGCTACTACTTCGCGCGCGAGCTGCAGAAGGTGGTCGACGTGCCGATCGGCATGGTCGTGGCCGCTGTTGGCGGCACTGCCATTCGGACCTGGATGAGCGAGAGGGCATTGCGGCAAGCGGGCGATCACGAGGAGGCTTTGACGATTCTGGAGCTCTACACCCGGGATCGGTCCGCTGCACTGCGGCGTTGGGGAGCGATCTGGGAGGAGTGGTGGCGATCACAAAACGGGCGCGATGGGGTTGAGCCCTGGAGAGCCCTGGAGCTGTATGAAGGGGGCTGGACGGTTGCTCCCAGCGATCTTGGTGTCTGGGAAGACTGGGGAGTAGAGGATCTGACCGCCTTCAACGGCATGGTGTGGTTTCAGGAGACGGTCCGTCTCACCTCCGAGCTGGCTGCCCAACCCGCGGTGTTGTTGCTGGGGAAGATCGATGAGATCGATCAGACCTGGGTCAACGGGCGGCTGGTAGGTACCACCTCGGGCGCGGGGATCGATCGGCACTATGCACTGCCGGCCGGACTGCTGCGGGAGGGGGACAACCTGATCTCCATCAACGTTCTGGACACCTGGGAGAGCGGGGGAATCTACGGCGACGGTGACGGCCGCAAACTGCAACTAGGAAATGGGTTCGAGGTCCCCCTTGATGCCGTCTGGTGGTTCAAGAAGGTACCTGAGTCTGTGGGTTGGCCACCGCGGACTCCTTGGGATCCCACCGCCGGTCTGACGATGCGGCACAACTCCATGATCGCCCCTCTGGAGCCTTTTGGATTTCGGGCCGTCGTTTGGTACCAGGGTGAGTCCGATACCGGGGCAGCCCATGGTTATGCCGCTCTGCTGAAAGCCCTCGTGGCCGATTGGCGGGAGCGGTTCGATCCTGGACTGCCGTTTCTGATTGTCCAGCTGGCCAATTACGGAGCGCCGTGGACGGCGCCGACAGAGTCGGATTGGGCCGAACTGCGAGAGGCGCAGCGGCGCGTGGCGGTGAGCGATCCGCAGGTGGGTTTGGCAGTGACCATCGATCTTGGGGACAGGCAGGACATTCACCCTGCCAACAAGCAGGAAGTGGGACGACGACTGGCACGCGTGGCACGAGGAGTCGTCTACGAGGAGCCCACTCAGGCAGCTGGACCGGTTGCCAAGTGGGCAAGGCTGAAAGGCAAGCGAGTCACGATCGATTTTGTCGCCACGACCCAGGAGCTGGTTGCTTACGGAGCCGACGGTCCCATCGGTTTCGAAGTCTGTGGTGCTGCCCCTGGATCGTGTCGCTTCACCGAGGCTCGCATCGAGAATTCGCGTCTGGTGCTGAACGTGACAAGCGGAAGCAAGCCCGAGCGCGTGCGCTACTGCTGGGCCGATAACCCTGTTTGCACCCTTTACGACGAAGGCGGCTTGCCAGTTGGCCCATTCGAGATACCTATCGATTGAGCACACCGACCTTTAGCACTGGTTGGACTATGGGGTTGTATTCTTGTGACTCGATACACGAAAGATGTCCTCGCCATGTGAGGAGGCCCAATGCTCAGAAGCGCCTTGGCTTTGCTGGTCCTGGTTCCGTGCTCCCCCACCCATTCGGCGGAGGTGGCCGCCTATCTGAACCCCGAACTGCCGGTCGCAGTCCGTGCTGCGGATCTGGTGTCGCGAATGACGCTGGAGGAGAAGGTTTCGCAGATGGTCTACGATGCTGCAGCCATCCCGCGGTTGGCCGTTCCGGAGTACAACTGGTGGAACGAGTGTCTACACGGTGTCGCTCGCGCGGGAAGAGCAACGGTCTTTCCCCAAGCTATCGGGCTGGCCGCTACCTTCAACACCGACCTCGTCTACCGAGTCGCCACGGCTATCTCTGACGAAGCGCGGGCCAAGTACCACGTCTCGGTTCGTGCCGGTCGACGTGGCCAGTACCGGGGTCTGACCTGCTGGACGCCCAACATCAACATCTTCAGGGATCCTCGTTGGGGCCGAGGCCAGGAGACCTACGGTGAAGATCCCTTCCTGACGTCGCGCATCGGTGAGACTTTCGTTCGCGGCCTCCAGGGCAATCATCCGCGCTACCTGAAGGTTGCTGCCTGTGCCAAGCACTTTGCGGTTCACAGTGGCCCAGAAGGAGTGCGTCACGAGTTCGATGCCTTGACTTCGGCAAAGGACCTTGAAGAAACCTACCTGCCGGCCTTCAGGACTCTGGTCGAAGCGGGGGTCGAATCGGTAATGTGCGCCTATAACAGAGTCAACGGTGAACCGGCTTGCGGGAGCGAGACTCTGCTGCGGGACATCCTGCGAGGCGAGTGGGGGTTTGGCGGGCACGTGGTGTCCGACTGTTGGGCGTTGCGTGATTTCGACGCGCATCACAACGTCACGGCTGACAACGCTGAGTCGGCGGCACTGGCGTTGAAGATGGGAACCAACCTCAACTGCGGTGACACGTTTCCCTCCCTGCTCGAGGCGATCGAGCGCGGTCTGGTCACCGAAGAAGAGATCGACGACTCGCTGGCTGTGCTAATGCAGACGCGATTCAGGCTGGGTCTCTTCGACCCGGAGGACATGAATCCCTATGCCTCGATCTCGGCGGAGGTGGTGAACGCTCCGGAGCACCGCGCTCTCGCCCGCGAAGCGGCGATCGAGTCACTGGTGCTTCTGAAGAACGTGGACGAGACCTTACCGTTAGCCAGGAACCTGAGGCAGATCTATGTCACCGGTCCGCTGGCCGCAGATGCCGCAGTGCTGCTGGGTAACTACTCTGGCGTCGCCGGTCAACTCGTGACCGTTCTGGAAGGCATTGTTGGGGCGGTCGATCCAGCTACCAAGGTTTCGTATCGACAGGGTAGCCTGCTCGATCGGCCGAACGTCAATCCGATGGACTGGTTCTCGGACACCGCTGCCGAAGCGGATGTCACGATCGCTGTAATGGGGATCAGCAACCTGCTCGAAGGTGAGGAGGGAGCGTCGCTAGCCTCCCCCGGGAAGGGAGATCGTTTCGACCTGCGACTACCTGAGAACCAAGTCGACTTTCTCCGCACTATTCGCGGTAAAGCGTCGAAGCTGGTAGTTGTCCTGCTTGGGGGAAGCCCGCTGGCGATTCCAGAGGTTCAGGAGATGGCGGACGCGGTGCTTCTTGCCTGGTACCCGGGTGAGGAGGGTGGATCTGCCGTGGCGGACGTCCTCTTCGGAGAGCGATCGCCGTCGGGGAGATTGCCGGTCACGTTTCCGGAATCGCTGGCTCAGCTGCCACCGTACGAAGATTACTCCATGACCGGTCGTACATACCGCTACATGACCGAGGAACCTCTCTACCCATTCGGATTTGGACTGACCTACTCCAGGTTCGAGTACGGGAACATCACCTTCGATCGTCAGAGGATCGAGGAGGGGCAAAGTGTGACGGCAACCGTAATGGTGACGAACGCCGGCAACATAGTAGCGGCTGAGGTGGTGCAGCTGTACATCACCGATGTCGATGCATCGGTGACGGTGCCGCTGGCTTCATTGAAGGGATTCCAGCGGATCGTCCTCGATCCAGGTGAGAGCAGGAGCGTCAGCTTCACGATCACTCCAGAGTTGATGGAAATCGTCGACGCGAGCGGTGATCGGACTCTCGATCGAGGCAAATTCCGGGTGACAATTGGTGGGGCTTCGCCTGGGCGTCGTGCCGTCGCCCTCGGTGCGGCGCAACCGGCCACCGCCAAGTTCGAAGTCAAGGAGGGAAGATCGTGATTCGATTCGTGGTTACCGCATTGATCTGTTGCACCAGCCTGGTCGGCGTCCCGGTGATCGAGGCGGTGCCGCAGAGCCGGGGTGTGGGGGTGTATCCGGGCAACCCAGAGGAGGACTTCTCGCCGTCATTGGTTGCGGCACCGCAGGGTCGTCGCAATCTGGCGTTGCACCGCGCTGCGACTCAATCGAGCGCCTACGACTACAACCTCGTGGCTCAACTCGTCACCGATGGCATCAAGCAGTCGGCTCTACCGCGTTGGCTGTCAGTGAAGACCAGCACTGATGGAGAGCTGCCAAAGCACCGTCGCGAATTCGTAGTCGATGACAATCGAGTCAGCGGCATCGATCTCGATGGTCCAGGCTGGATCGATCTCCTTCTTGGAGGCGGCGAGGCGCCCCTCGGCTTCGACCGGGTGGACATCGGATTGGTCAAGCGAAACTGGATTCCGATCGGGCCCCCGAGTGTCTCCCCAGCTTGTCTTCCAGGTCTTTGGGGCCCGCCAGTCAATCAACCCGATGAGGACGACATCATCGAGTGGAGTGTCGCCCTGACCGAGGGCGGTCGAAGGGTCGAGGAGCTCGGAAGAGGCAACGGAAAAGTACCACCCGAGCCCGTGCTGCCATCGTCTGTCGAGGAGATGGGCAAGATCTTCAACTGGCTGGTCGATGCCAACCCTGTTCTGTGGAGCTCGGTGGTTCTCGACGAGCCGATCTCCAGTCAGCACCTCCGGATTCAGCTTGAGGACCTGGAGTGCAAGCAGTGGTTACTAGCCGAGGTTCGACTCTTCCGTGATGGCGAAAGGATCTTTTTGGGAGGGCCTCACCACTTCGGCAGCGCCTGGCTCTCCGAGGGTCTCGGCGAGGAGTGGATTGCGGTCGACTTGGGTGCGGTTGCTGACATAGACAGCGTCGCGCTGCACTGGTTGTTCCAGGCAGCTGACGGCGAGGTCCAGGTATCTGACGATGGCATGACCTGGCGCGGCGTGGCCGAGATCGAAGGCACCGATGGAGTGGAGGTGATCAGCTTGGATTCCCCCGTCCAAGCTCGCCACCTGCGTGTCGTGATGACGCGGCCCACCTCGCCTTATGGCTACGCGCTGAGCGAGCTCGAGGTATTCGGCCAGGGGGGCGTGGTCCCGGAGCCCCATTCGCAACCGGCGCCTGATGCCAATGGCAGCGTGCATCTGGCCGGTGGTGGCTGGCGTTTGCAGCGAGAGTCGGAAGCCACGGGTGATGCCGCGGCGATCTCCAGTGTCGGATTCGATGGCGAGGACTGGCTCGTCGCTACAGTTCCAGCGACCGTGCTCACCAGCTTTCACAATGCCGGTGCAGTTCCGGATCTGAACTTTGGCGACAACGAGTTGGCAATATCCGATTCCTTCTTCCATGCAGATTTCTGGTACCGAACCGAGTTCGAAGGGCCGTCACTCGCCGAAGGGCAACGAGTCTTTCTCGAATTTGATGGTGTCAACTGGAAGGCCGAGGTCTATCTCAACGGAGTCAGTCTGGGACGCATTGAAGGTGCTTTCAAGCGCGGTCGCTTCGATGTGACCGAGCAACTCCTGCCCAACACGGGGAACGCACTCGCAGTTCGCGTAGAGAAGCCGGCATCTCCGGGTAGCGCCAAGCAACATACGCTCGCGGATGCTGGTCAGAATGGGGGCGCCCTCGGAGCTGACAACCCCACCTACCACGCCTCGATCGGGTGGGACTGGATACCCACCATCCGCGGGCGCAATATCGGTCTGTGGAACGATGTGCGGCTGCAGGTCACCGGGCCGGTGACCATCGACGATCCCTATATCCACTTCGAGCTGCCGCTACCGGAGACTGACAGCGCCGACCTCCATCTGGAAGTTAGCCTGACCAATCATGCCAGCGACCCGGTCTCCGGTATCCTGCGCGGGACCTTCGGTGAAGTCGAGTTTGAGCATGAGGTCGAGCTTGCGGCCGAGACAACCCAGACTCTCGAGCTCGATCCGTCGACGCACCCAGCCCTGCATCTTCTGGCGCCACGACTATGGTGGCCGAACGGGTACGGTGAGCCCCACCTCTATGAGGTCGATCTGCAGTTCCTCGCCGAGGGTGTCATTTCCGACACCGAGTCCTTCGTCAGCGGTGTCCGGCAGATGACCTATGCAGAGGAAGACGAGGCTCTACACATCCTGGTCAACGGGCGGCGGATTGTGCCTCGCGGTGGAAACTGGGGCTTCCCCGAGGCCAATCTTCGCTATCGAGAACGAGAATACGACATCGCCATGCGCTACCAGCGTGACATGAACTTCACTATGGTCCGCAACTGGGTTGGCCAGACTGCCGATGAGGAGTTCTACGAGGCCGCCGATCGTCATGGCATTCTGATCTGGCAAGATTTTTGGCTGGCCAACCCACTCGATGGTCCCGATCCCGATGATGAGGCTCTCTTCATGAGCAACGCCCGGGACTCGATCCGCCGGATTCGTAATCACCCATCGGTCGGTCTCTACTGTGGTCGCAACGAGGGGCATCCGCCACCGACGCTCGATGCCGCCCTCGGAGATGCCATCGCAGAGCTCCACCCCGAGATCCACTACATCCCGAACTCGATTTACGGAACCGTCAGTGGCGGTGGTCCTTACGGAGTGCGGTCACGAGAGTACTACTTCACCGAACGTGCTACTCCGAAGCCACACAGCGAGCTTGGAATGACGAGTGTGGTCACCCAGGACAGCCTCGAGAAGATGATGCCCGAGTCCGAGCTCTGGCCGATGAGTCTGCACTGGGGCCTGCACGATTTCAATCTGCAAAGCAACCAACGCGCCGAGGACTATGTTGCCATGATCGACCAGGCCTACGGCGATTCGCAGGACCTGACCCGCTGGCTGTCTCTAGCCCAGCTGATCAACTACGACGGGTATCGCGCGATGTTCGAGGCGCAGAGCGAGCATCGCATGGGGCTGCAGCTCTGGATGAGTCATCCGGCCTGGCCGTCGCTCACTTGGCAGACCTATGATTATTACTTCAACCCACATGCGGCCTACTACGGCGCGAGGAAGGGTTCTGAGCCCCTACACATTCAGTGGCATCCGCTAACCGACGAGGTCGAGGTTGTCAATTACGGCGTCGAAGACACTTCTGGTCTGAGAGTCAGGGCGGAAGTTCTTGACCTGGACGGCTCGCTGGCCTGGGAGAGGGAGGCTGCGGTCGACAGCGCTTACGACAGCACCGTGCGGCCATTTGTGTTGGAGTTCCCGGAGGATCTCACTCCGGTGCATTTCATTCGTCTGCGGTTGACTGATGGCGACGCGTTGAGGTCGGAAAACTTCTACTGGCGTGGCACCGAGGGCGGCAATTACCGCGCGCTGCGCATCCTGCCGCCAGCTCGCGTGCAGGCCAGCAGCCTGACCGAGCGGCGCGGAGATCGCTACCTCTTGCGCACCCGACTCGAGAACAGCTCCGCCACCCCGGCGTTGGCTGTGCGAGTTGTCGCCGTGGGAGACCGCAGCGGTGAAAGGATCCTGCCGGTTCTCCACAGCGACAATTTCGTTTTCCTGATGCCGGGCGAGGGGCGGTCGATCGAGACCGAGGTGTCGGTTGCCGACACGCGGGGTGAGGAACCGCGTATCGTTCTCGAGGGCTTCAACATAACGTCCAGCTACGAGTAGAGGTGGTCTCGCTGAGGCTTACAGCTTGTCTCCTTCCCGTGGTGGTGATCTTGACTGCCAGCAGCTCTCCGGTCTTGGCTCTGGGGGGGGCGGCCGTGGTTTCCTTCGCGCGCGGGGCAGACCTCGTGATGCTGGCTGAAGGGGGGGAGGTCGCAACGCTTGTTGTCGACCCTGGCGATCACCTAGCTGTGCGTCGCGCAGCCAAGGACTTGCAAGCGGACTTCGAGCGTGTCACCGGTACGAGGCCCGAACTTTTATCCGCCGGTCGCTCGCTGTCCGGAGTCGTCATCCTTATCGGCACCCTGGGGCGCAGCTCCCTGGTGAACGACTTGGTTGTAGCCGGCAAGATCGACGTCAGCGAAATCGTTGACGGCTGGGAGGCATGGTTGATCCAGACCGTGACTGACCCAATGCCCGGCGTTGAGGAGGCGCTGGTGATTGCCGGTAGCGACCGGCGTGGCACGATCTTCGGCATCTATGAGCTCTCTGAACAGATCGGAGTCTCACCTTGGTTCTGGTGGGCGGATGTTCCGACTGAAACCAGGGAGGTCGTGGGAGTCCACAAAGGGACGAGAGTCGTCGATCGGCCGGCGATTCGCTATCGAGGCATCTTTCTCAATGATGAAGTGCCTGCTCTGTCGGGTTGGGTGGAGGAGAAATTCGGTGCCTTCAATCAGGAGTTCTACCGGCGCGTGTTCGAGCTCATTCTGCGACTGCGCGGCAATCTTCTCTGGCCGGCGATGTGGGGCCGAGCCTTCAACGAAGATGATCCAATGAATCCGCGGGTAGCGGATGGATATGGAGTCGTGATGGGTACCTCTCACCACGAACCGATGCAGCGGGCGCATGTCGAGTGGGACCGCCATGGAGAGGGTCCCTGGGACTACGTGCGCAATGCAGAAAGGCTTCGCGAATTTTGGCGGGGAGGACTCGAGCGCACGAAACAGTTCGAGAATATCGTGACTCTCGGCATGCGCGGTGACGGAGACGAGCCGATGTCGGAGGTAGAGAACGTCGAGTTGCTCGAACGGATCGTTGCAGATCAGCGCCAGATCATTGCCGACATCACCGGCCGGCCTGCGATGGAGACGCCACAGGTCTGGACGCTCTACAAAGAGGTGCAGGGTTACTACGAGCGCGGGATGCGAGTGCCCGACGATGTCACCCTGCTGTGGTCGGATGATAATTGGGGGAATCTCCGCCGACTCCCCACCCCAGAAGAGCGTCATCGCACCGGCGGTGCCGGGATTTACTACCACCTCGACTATGTGGGTGGACCGCGCAACTACAAGTGGCTCAATATCACGCCGATCACCAAGATCTGGGAGCAGATGAATCTGGCCTGGAACTACGGGGCGCGCGAGATCTGGGTAGTCAACGTCGGCGATCTCAAGCCGATGGAGTTTCCGGTGGAGTTCTTTCTCAATCTCGCTTGGGAACCAGAGCGCTGGCCGCATCAGCGTCTGGATGAATATGGTCGACTCTGGGCCGAGCGGGAGTTCGGGCCTGAGCACGCTGCCGAAATAGCCGCCTTGATCGCTGCCTACACGAAGTTCAATCGACGCCGCTCTCCGGAGCTTCTGTCGCCCGAGACTTACAGTCTGGTCAATTATCAGGAGGCCGATCGGATCGTGGCCGACTACAACGCGCTGGTCGAGCGTGCGGTAGAGATTCGGGCGAGTCTGCCGACGGCGTACGGCGATGCCTTCTTTCAGTTGGTTTACTGGCCGATTAGGGCTTGCGCGAATCTGAACGAGATGTACGTGAGCGCCGGCAGGAACCGTCTCTACGGTGAGCAGGGTCGCGCCGCAACCAACGCGCTGGCTGAGCGGGTGCGCGCGCTCTTCGCCCTGGATGCCGAGCTCACCCGCCAATACAACGAGGATGTTGCTGGTGGCAAGTGGAATCACTTCGCCGACCAAGTACATATCGGTTACACCTACTGGCAGCAACCGCCGCGGCAGACGATGCCGGCCATCGTCGAAGTTCAGCCGTCCCGGGAGGCAGCCCTGGCCGTGGCTGTCGAGGGCAAGCGCCAGTCCTGGGGTCCGGGGAACGACGGCCCTGGCGTGGCCGAGCTGCCAGTGATCGATGTGTACGAGCGGCAGACGCGGGTGGTCGAAATCTTCAATCGGGGACTCGAGCCCTTCTCCTTTGTCACCGAGGCCAGCCAGCCTTGGCTGCGGGTCGAGCCCTCCGCCGGAGTTGTCGATCTGCAAACCAGTCTGTCGGTGACAGTCGACTGGCACACAGTGCCGCCTGGAACTCATCGAGAGACCCTGGTGATCGAGGGCGAACAGGGCAGTCGCATCCTCGTGCAGGTGCCGGTGTCTTTCCCCGCGTCACCTGCGGTGGGAGAGTTTCATGGCTTTGTCGAGACCGACGGTCATATCTCTATCGAGGCGGAGCACTTCTGTCGAAAGGTGGAGAATCGGGGAATTACTTGGGAGGTACTGGGGGATTTCGGGCGCACCCTGTCAGGGGTGACACCGTTTCCCGTCACCGCTGCTAGTCAGAGTCCGGGTAGTGATGCTCCCCGCCTCGAGTACGACCTTTATCTGTTCACCGTCGGTGACGTCGCCGTCGAGCTGGTCACGGCTCCCACCCTGGACTTCGTTCCCGGGCGCGGCCTGCGGCTTGCCGTCTCGTTCGACGATGGAGAACCCGAAGTCATCCAGATCCACTCCAATCCGTCCCGGGTCGGGGATTGGGAGCGCACGGTCGCCAAGAGTGCCCGCGCGACCCTCAGCCGACATCGCATCGAGACCCCGGGAAGACACGTTCTGAAGATCTGGATGATCGATCCGGGGGTGGTGCTCGAAAAGATCGTCGTCGATTCAGGGGGCTTGCGGCCGAGCTATCTTGGCCCTCCCGAGACTTCTCATGATGCGAGTCGAGGCCCGGGCCATGGAACTGTTTCAGGAGTCCAGAACGAGGCTCGCGAAAAGGCCCCCGGGGGCAATTCACTTTTCTGAACCAAGAATTATCCAACCGATTGAATTTGTCAGGAACAAGTGACAGCGAAGCCCTATATTTGTTACACTGCGTCGGCCGATGATTCTAGGCACGAGTCTTGCTGATATTTCAGACTCACGCACCAACTACCCAGGAGGGAGACTGAATGCGTAAAGGTATTTTTCTGTTCACGGCGTTGGCGCTGGTTTGCGTGCCAGTTCTGGCGCAGCAGACGGCCTCAATCCGTGGCACCGTCGTCGATTCTCAAGGAGAGGCAGTAGCGGGTGCTGCGGTCAGCGCCATCAACGTCGAGACCGGCTTCGAACGATCTGCCACATCCAATCCCGTCGGGCTCTACTCGATTTCCGATCTGCTTGTCGGTACCTATGTGTTGTCCGTCGAGGCGGAAGGTTTCAAGAGCTTCATCACCCAGAACGTGGTGCTCAATGTTGGCGATACCCGTCAGATCAATGCGCAGCTGGAGATCGGCGCCGTTACCGAGGCGGTGACCGTGACTTCCTCCGCTGTCGTTGTCGAGACCATCGGCGGCGAGGTGGCAGGTCTGATCACCGGCGAGCAGGTCCGCGAGTTGCCGCTCAACGGCCGCAACTTCATCCAGCTGACCCAGCTCATGCCTGGCGTGACCGCCAACGACAACTGGAACAGCCAGAACAAGGGCCTGCTTGGTGGTTCCGACATCTCAGTCTCAGGTAGCCGCGCTACCGGCAACCTGTGGATGGTTGACGGGGCGAACAACAACGATGTGGGCTCCAACCGAACGATTCTCATTTATCCCTCCCTGGAAGCGGTAGAAGAGTTCAAGGTCCACCGGAATTCGTACGGTGCCGAATTTGGCGGCGCCGGCGGTGCGCAGGTCAACCTGGTGACCCGTGGCGGTACCAACAATCTGCGCGGTAGTGTCTTCTACTTCGGCCGCCGCGGCAGCTGGAACGAGACCAACTACATCCTGCGCCGGGTCGACGCCGAACCGAACGACTTGACCCGCGATGACTATGGCTTCACTCTCGGTGGTGCTTTCATCAAGGACAAGTTGCACTTCTTTGCTTCGACCGAGTGGAACGACGAAGTCCGCGGCATCGCAGAGAGCGCTCAAGTTCCGACGGCAGCGGAGAGACGCGGCGACTTCAGCCAGTCGGATCCCTCCTGTCGACCGATCCCGGTCGATCCGCTGACGGGTAATCCCTTCCCCAACAACATTATTCCTGCGGATCGTCTCGATGACGGCGGGCTTGCATTCACCAGCCTGTGGCCGACCGAGAACACTTCGGGTTGCCGAAACTGGGTGGACTCGATCGACGTGCCGATCGACTGGAACCAGATCAACGCACGGCTCGACTGGACTGTCACCGATCGGGCGAGATTCATGGTGCGCTATACCGAGGACGACTGGCAGAACCCCGGTCCGACCGCGGGCGACGCTAACGGTCTATGGGGTGACGACGCCTTTCCCGCCGTTGATTCGGCGTGGCAGCAGCCGAGTGAGTCTCTGGTCGCGCAGCTGAACAACGTGATTGGTTCCACGGCACTCAATACCTTTACCTTCTCGATGTCCGGCAACGAGATCCTCATCGATCAGACCGGTGACTCTGGCCTGCAGCAGGATCTGCGAGCCGGAATCACCTCGTCCTTTCCGACGGGGAACAAGCTCTCCGCTCCGAATACAGCTCATCCCGTTTACTGGGGAGGGCAGGGTTTGGACGCTGTCTGGCAGCAGGGTCCCTGGAACAACGACCAGGACCTGATGGTCATCAAGGACGATTACGAGCAGGTCTTCGGTGAGCACGTTCTCAAGGCCGGTATCCTCTATACCGACGCCCACAAGCTCGAGAACGTCCTGGGCGCTTCGGACGAGTTCGGCCGCTACTGGGGTGGCGCCGGCATCGGCGGCTACGGCGCTACCAGTGGCAACGTTATTGCTGATTTCTTGCTCGACGACATGACCTTCGGTTTCTCGGAGGTGTCGAGAAGCCTCCAGGGTGATGTCGAGTGGCAGGATCTGGAGCTCTACGTCGCCGACAGTTGGAAGATTCGCGACAACATGACTTTCGACTTCGGCGTGCGCTACACGCGCTTCGACTGGCCCGAAAACGTCATCGGAAGCGAATACCTCAACTTCAACCCCGATCGCTACAATCCCGAGCTCGGTGCCGATCCCTGCAACGGTTTGATGCAGGTGCCAGGCACCGATCCATGTGGAGCTGCTGGGTTCGTCGGAGCTTCGACCGGTCCGAATGGAGCTCTGATCAACAACAACGACAACTTCGCGCCGCGTCTGGGTTTCGCCTGGGATGTGTTCAGCAACGGCAAGAGCGTCATGCGAGCCGGCTTCGGGCAGTTCTTCCAGCGCGAGCGGGTGAGTCCGAACCTGGTGGCACTGACTGCGAATCCACCGAACGTACAGACCACTGGTGGTATTCGAGACTTCGATGGCGAAAACGAGTTCCTCGATTTCGTTGGCTTCGGACGTCCTCAGTCGGGTATCGATGTCAACTCTAATACGCCCTACATGTATCAGTACAACCTGACTTGGGAACAACGAGTCGGACGTGACTCGACGATCGAAGTGAGCTATGTTGGCAGCCAGGGTCGTGACCTGCTGCGTCCGAGGGACATCAACCAGATTCCCTTGCAGCAAGACATCGACAGCAACGGTGTCAACGACCGGCTAGACTTCATCCGTTGTGATCCCAATGACGGCGGCTGTCGTGGCCAGTACCTGCCAATATCGGCTTATGGTCCCGCACAGATCGCCATGTGGGGCTTCGACGGCAGCTCGGACTACAACTCGCTACAGACACAGTTCATCACCCGCTTCGGTCGTGGTTCGCAGGTTCAGGCGTCCTATACGCTGGCGGACTTCACTGCCGATACCAGTATGGTCGACTCCTCTGGGACCATCCAGGCACAGTCGGGCATCACGGACCTCTATCGTTCGGGCAGTGATGACTCCACCGCGGATATGGCGCGGCGGCACGTCTTCAACGCCAGTGCGATTTACAACCTGCCGACCTTCGCCGGCGAGGGTGGGGTCAAAGAGTGGTTGCTGGGTAACTGGGCTGTTGGTGGAATCGTGATCTACTCAAGCGGCCAGCCGGTGACGGCCTATGCCGACAGTCCGCAAGGAGATCTCGCTGGCACCGCGCCGGCAGCGATCAGCCCATTCGAAGGAAACGTGCGTGCATTGCGTACCGGTGCGGCCTGTGGTGGGGCTGGTGGCCTGCAGGTGATCAATCCGTCAGCTTACACGCTGGTGGGTTACCAACTGGGTAACAGCGCCCAGCAGGCGGACCGAAGTCTCTGTGACGGGCCTGATTTCTTCCAGACCGATCTGTCGATCTACAAGAACTTCCCGTTCCAGGATCGCTTCAATGTGCAACTGCGTTTCGAGATCTTCAACCTTTTCAACACCAACAACCTCATTGCCAACTCGATCAACATGGGGTACAACCCGTTCGTGACGCTCGATGCGCCACGAGATCAGGCGACGACAATCGTGTCGGAGGAGGGCCTGGCATCGAATTTCGGTGAGGCCGCTACCGCCCGAATCGCGAGGCAGATTCAGATGGGCGTGAAGTTCTCCTTTTAGAGGAGTTGGCATCCCACTGGATTGACAGTGTTTGCTGGGGCTGCGATCGTGAGGTCGCAGCCCTTTTTTTGTCCGCCCAAAATGGCAGCGTGGTGGCTTCAGTTTTCTGTCGAGGCCGGTGGGCATCGTGGCAAATTTGATAATCTCGAGAAGTGATGCGCCGGCTGCGAATCCAAGCTGCCCTGATCGCAACGCTTCTGATGACGTCGTCGAGTTCCAGGGCCGAGCCTCCTGCCTACCAGAATCCCAACTTG
The DNA here is from genome assembly GCA_963707075.1 of uncultured Acidobacteriota bacterium. GTDB lineage: Bacteria > Acidobacteriota > Thermoanaerobaculia > Multivoradales > JAHEKO01 > CAXMQZ01. The sequence continues at coordinate 10,385 of CAVPOX010000029.1, read as the reverse complement.
CCGGTGGGAGATCGGTTGGCTGATCTGCTCGCCCGGATGACGCTGGAGGAGAAGGTCGCTCAGTTGCTCAGCGTTTGGGAGCAAAAAGGGGCACTGCTGGATGAGGAGGGACGGTTCGTTCCAGAGAAAGCGGCTACCGAGATTCCTCATGGCCTCGGCCATTTCGCGCGGCCGTCGGATCGTCGAGAGAAGGGATCGCTGGGTCACGGCGTTTCCAGTCGAACCGCAACCGAGACTGTGGAACTGGTCAACGCGCTCCAACGCTTCCTCGTCGAAAAGACACGACTGGGAATTCCGGCCATGATGCACGAGGAAGGGTTGCACGGCTTTGCCGCGCGCGACGCGACGCATTTTCCGCAGGCGATCGCTCTCGCCAGCACCTGGGATCGGGAACTAGTCGAGCAGGTCTACGAAGTTACGGCGCGGGAGATGCGCGTTCGGGGAGCCCGTCTGGCTCTGACACCGGTGGTCGATGTAGCGCGTGATCCGCGCTGGGGACGTATCGAGGAGACTTATGGCGAGGATCCCTATCTCGTATCGGAGATGGGGTTGGCATCTGTCCGGGGTTTTCAGGGGGAGAGTCCGTCTTTGGCGGAGGGTCGGGTTTTCGCGACGCTCAAGCACATGACGGGTCACGGACAGCCGGAGAGCGGCACGAACATCGGACCCGCCAACATCTCTGAGCGTATCCTGCGGGAAGTCTTCTTCCCGCCCTTCGAGCGGGCGGTGCGCGAGGGCGGTGCGCAGTCCGTCATGGCTTCCTACAATGAAATTGACGGCGTTCCTTCGCATGTGAATCGGTGGTTGTTGGACGATGTCCTCCGAGAAGAGTGGGGTTTCGAAGGCACGGTGGTCGCAGACTACGAGGCCCTCAGCCAACTCGTCTCCCACCATCGGGTCGCCGAATCTTCGCCGGATGCTGCAGTTCAGGCCCTGATGGCCGGTGTCGACGTGGAGTTCCCCGATCGTAAGATCTATCCTGAGCTGGTCGGGTTGGTGCGGCAGGGTGTCGTTGAAGAAGCCCTGCTGGACCGGGCTGTGGCTCGCAACCTGCGCCTCAAGTTCCTCGCTGGATTGTTCGAAGATCCCTATGCCGATGCCGAGCAGGCCGAGTCGCTGACCGGCAACGATGAAGCTCGTGCACTCGCCCTGCTGGCCGCCGAGCAGGCGATAACGCTGCTCAAGAACGACTCGCGGCTTTTGCCGCTCGACTTGGCCAAGCTCGAGAGAATAGCCGTCATCGGACCCAACGCAGTGGAGGCCTATCTCGGTGGTTACAGCGACGAGCCCCGGCAGGCGATTGGTTTGCTGGAGGGCATCAAAACCCACGTTGGTGAAGCAGCCGAGGTCGTATTCGCGCCGGGCGTCGAGGTGACGGCCGAGCACAACTGGTACGCCGATGAAGTCGTGCTCGGTGACGAGGAGAGGAATCGCCAGCTGATTCAGGAAGCAGTCGAGTTGGCAGCTCGAGCCGACGTCGCGATCGTGGCAATCGGCGGCAACGAGATGACCAGCCGTGAGGCCTGGGCAGAAGGCCATCTTGGCGACCGTGATTCACTCGATCTGGTCGGTCAGCAAGAGGACCTGGTGCGGGCGATCATCGCCGCGGGGACTCCTACGGTCGTGGTCCTTGTTCACGGTCGCCCTCTGTCGATCAACTACATCGCGGAGGCTGCGCCGGCGATTCTCGAAACCTGGTATCTCGGCCAGGAGGCCGGTACTGCGATCGCCGGAGCTCTGTTTGGTGAGGTGAACCCGGGTGGCAAACTGCCGCTAACGATTCCTCGCTCGGTGGGTCAGCTACCCCATGTCTATAATTACAAGCCCACCGCGCGTCGGGGTTATCTGTTCGCAGACAAGGAACCTTTGTGGCCCTTTGGCTATGGGCTCTCCTACACGACCTTTCGTATCGACAACCTCGAGCTGAGCGATCCGGAGATCGGAACCGAAGGTTCGACAACATTGTCGGTCGATGTCACCAACAGTGGGCAGGTGGCGGGTGACGAAGTCGTGCAACTCTACATACGCGACCTGGTGAGCTCGGTGACGCGACCGGTCAAGGAGCTCAAGGGATTCCACCGGGTGCATGTGGGTCCCGGTGAGACCAAGAGGGTGAGCTTCACCATCGGCTCCGAGCAACTCCGTTTCTATGATCGAGAGATGCGGCGAGTCGTGGAGCCAGGTGAGTTCGAGTTGATGGTTGGCGCGAACTCACGTGACGTCGAGCATCCGCCTGACCGTCACCAGCGAGTGACCAGGAGGTGACCGGCAGGCTGTCGAGACTCTTCGACAGCGCGAATCCCGAACCTGTCGCCAGATGGATGGAATCGATTGCGATGAGCTATCTGCTTGGAGTTGACGTCTCGACCACTGCGACCAAGGCTCTGCTGATCGACGAAAAGGGCCGGGTGGTTGCCATGGCCTCGTCGGCCCTATCCGCTCTCAACGCCCAAGCCTCTCTGGGCGGAGCAGGAGCCTTCGCTTTGGTGGGAGGCGACGCAGAGCAGCATTCGTGAGGTCCTGGAGGTCTCAGATATCGATGCCGCCGAAGTCGTCGGCGTGGGGCTGACTGGCCAAATGCATGGTTTGGTCCTTCTCGATACCCGGGGCCGGGTTTTGCGCCCGGCCATTCTTTGGAACGACCAGCGGTCAGCTGCGGAATGCGACCAGATGCGAGAGATCCTCGGTCTCCACAAGTTGGTCGAGATTACCGGCAACGATGCCTATCCAGGATTCACTGCGCCCAAGCTGCTCTGGGTGGCCAGGCACGAGTCGTCGATCTACCAGCAGATCGGACAGGTTCTGTTGCCGAAAGACTACATACGGTTCCGTCTGACGGGCGAGTACGCGACCGACCGTGCTGGTGCCGGGGGTACCCTGATGCTGGATCTCAGGACGCGGGATTGGTCGATCGAGCTACTCGACGCCTTCGATATCCCCTCGGAGTGGTTGCCGGTGACTCACGAAGGTACGGAGCTGACCGGTCAGATCAGTGAGGCCGCAGGTAAGTTGACGGGCCTGATACCCGGTACACCTGTCGTCGGCGGAGGTGGAGACCAGGCAGCGCAGGCGGTTGGTAGCGGTGCCGTGGAGCCTGGCATTGTGGCGCTGACGCTTGGCACCTCGGGTGTGGTCTTTGCTTCGAGCGATCAGCCGTTGGTCGAGAAGAACGGTCGTTTGCATGCTTTTCCTCACGCGGTGCCTGAAACATGGCACGTCATGGGGGTGATGCTGTCGGCTGCGGGCAGCCTGCAGTGGTACCGAGATGTGCTGGCTCCGGGGATGGGGTTTGAAGCGCTGATCGAGGAAGCGGCTGATGTCGAGCCGGGAAGTGAGGGGCTCGTCTTCATGCCATACCTCTCGGGTGAGAGGACGCCACATGCAGACCCCGATATCCGCGGCGCGTTCGTGGGTTTGACCCTGAGACACGGCCGGCCAGAGATGACCCGGTCGGTGCTGGAGGGGGTAGCTTATGGTATTCGAGACAATTTTTCTCTGATGCGGGAGGTCGGTCTCGGTTCGATCGATCAAGTTCGGATTTCAGGCGGTGGGGCGAAGAGCCCACTGTGGAGACAGATGTTCGCCGACGTCTGTGGAGTGGAGTTGGTCACGGTCCAGACCACGGAGGGGGCTGCATTCGGAGCGGCCCTGCTGGCAGGAGTGGGAACCGGTGTCTGGTCGTCGGTGGCTGAGGCCTGCTCGGTTGGTGTTGCTCTGGGAGATCGGACTTCACCAGCGGCCGAAGCACAAAGCACCTACGACACGACCTATCGCCATTTCCGAAGGCACTATCCCACGCTGGCCCCTCTCTACCGAAGGTGATCGATCCCTCACGGACCCGTACTGTCGGGGCTGGATGGTTGGAAGACTTCGACCGCAGTCGAGACGAAGGAGGTCAGCTGCGAAGCCTCATCGCGGACCGCGACTGCCAGGATGTACTTGCCTGGTTCCAACTCCAGATTCAGCACCATGTCGATCAGAGGGTCATCCTCCCCGTCTGGTTCGGGGATCTGGTAATTGGTTCGGGTCTTGAAGATCTTCACCCTCTCGGGGTCCTTGGCGGCGACTTCGATAGTCACACCGGCGAGAGATCCTCCCTCCTGGGGCAGAAAGGTGAGCTTTGAGGCCGGCACCACGACATGCAGGGGAATGGCGAGCTTCTGCTTCTCCGTTGCTTGCATTCCGCCTGCACCGAGTCGAGCGTCGAGAGGATTGTCCGACAGGCCGAGGTACAGTGAGCTGAAAAGGCGGTCGTTGAGACGCTCCTCCGGGCCTTTGTCGCGATAGCCGCGGCGGTGCCGAACCCGCAGACGATCCTTGCCCTTGATTCTCACCGTGATCTTGTGATCACCTCGATCACCTCCGTGGGGAGGCTCATAGGCGAGTGAGTAGTAGCTGGTCATTTCCTGGCCGATACGGACGAAATCCTTCTGGAAGCTATTCTTGTTGAAGATCGCTTGACCGCCTGTTTCGACTGCCACGAAGGACATTCCACTGCGTTCGCTCTCACGGATGGCACCTGTGATCTGGGCGGTGCCGGTCAGGAAGCGGTTGCCTCGAGCGTCGGCGGTGGACATGAAATCGGCGCGCAGTCCCTGTGGCTGAATCGTGTAAAAGGTCACCCGGTTGGCGTTGGCACTGCGGGTCATGGCAAGAAAATCGGTGTTCATCGAATCCGGCAGGTTGTACTGCTGCGTCTCGGGTCGGCCCGGGCACCTTTCTTGGATGAGGCGCAGAAGGTCGCGGCCTGGAGTCATCTCGAGAGAGTCGGAGAAGTAGATCAGAGTCTTGACTCCGGGAACCCCGCCAAGGAACGAAGCCATGTTGTTCAGGTTCTCGAGAGAAACCTGTACCCGGTTGGCGGTCTGGCGAGAGTAGGTCACGATCTCCACCGAGGCTCGTGGAATGAACACATCGCAGGGGTCCGACCTGGGTTGGGTGTTGAGAATCTCCTCCCATAACAGGTTCAAGCGTCCCACCGCCAGCCGCTTCTCCTGTTCCGTGATCGTGCCACCGGTACCGGTCTTGACGATGCGTTCCAAAGCCTGCTCCAGTTCGATGCGGTCCGAGCCAAAGTTGGCCTCGGTGTAGAGATCGCTCTCCTGCCGCAGAATGAGGACTCGTTCCGGATCGACCACACCGGAGTCGAGAAAATTGCGGATGTCCTTGATGACGACCTTGCGGCTTGGCACCGTCAGGTGGATTTGATCGAAATAGAGCACGAGGTAGGCTGGCGAAAGATTCGGATCCTTGCTGGGCGGCTCCAGGGTGAAGGGTGGCGGAATCTCCTCTTCCTGCGGAGGAGTCTCTGCGATAGCCCGAAGTTTCTCGGCACCGATCTCCGAGAAGTAGGAGATCTCCACCGGCTTGCCATCCTCGAGGATCTCGAAGTCAGCGGCAGTCAGTCCCAGCACCGGGCTACCCTTGGAGTCGGTGACCCAGGCCTCGACATTCACCAGTTGGACATCGACGACTTCACCGAAACCGACGTCAGCCACATCTTGCTGAGCGAAACTGGATGATGGACCGTTGAGGGCCAGGATCACCGCAAAGACCAGGGATTGACGGAGTAGAGTTGTAGATTGTCTGTTCATGTGGCTCCTCGACTGCAACATCGATACCGGTTTGCCGCTGACAATGCTGTGCTGAGTGTATGCTTTCAAGCCTGCCAGGTGAAGTTGAACCGGCAGCTTTTCAACTCCGAGAGGTGCACAGAATGATACCGAGAGTCAAGAATCGACCCGAGTTCAGCGGAATTCTTTTGACCGTTCTTTGCATCGTTTCGGGGATGACTGTCAGCCTCGCGGCTGCCGAACCGGTAGCGGACTCGTGGGATGTAGTCTGGCAGGACGAGTTCGACGGCCCAGGACTCGACAGCGCCAACTGGAACATCGTGCGGATGCCCGATCCCCATAACCAGGAGCTCCAGTATTACCCCGAGCGCCCAGCCAACAGCCCGGGCGCCAATGTTCGGGTGGTCGACGGTACTCTGATCATCGAAGCCCGCAGGGAAGACTTCGAGCATCGGAAATACACCTCGGCACGCCTCAACACCAAAGGCAAGCGAGAGTTTCTCTACGGTCGATTCGAGGCCCGGATGAAGTTGCCTGCCGAAGTCGGCATGTGGCCGGCCTTCTGGATGCTGGGCGGCAACATCGACGAGGTCGGCTGGCCCGCCTGCGGTGAGATCGACATCATGGAGGGCAAAGGCCGGCTGCCGAGCTGGACCTCGGGAGCCATCCACCGGGGACCCGATCCGGCCGGAAACAAGATCACCTCGGCGGAATACGAGTTGCCGGAAGGCGATTTCCACAGCGAATGGCACGTCTTTGCCGTCGAGTGGGAGCCAGAGCAGATCCGCTGGTACGTCGACGATGTTCTCTTTCAGACCGTTGACAAGCCGGCCGACGGTGATCCGGCCTACTGGCCTTTCGACCATGGCCACCCTTACTTCCTGCTGCTCAACCTGGCTGTCGGCGGCTGGTTCGATCAGCCCCACATGCCAGCGGATGATCTGCAGCCCCAGCATCTGCTCGTCGACTACGTGCGGGTCTATCGCCGCGCCGACTCAGACTAGATCCCTGTCTGTCGTCGATACCAGAAGGTAGTTTCGCCCAATGCAAGAGTCTGCCAGCTACGCCTGTGCCCACTGCGGCGAATCGGTCGAGATCGTGGTGGATCCCTCGGCAGGCGCAGATCAGGAGTATGTCGAGGACTGCTGGGTCTGTTGTCGGCCGAACCGCCTGCAGATCACCCTCGATGCAGCAGGCTCGGCATCGGTCACCGCCGAGGCCGAAGATTGAAAAGACGGTCGAGAATAGTCGGGTTCGACGGCGAGTCGCTACCCCAACCCAGCCTGGCCGACAGGGTCCTTGGCTCGGAGCTCGAAGTTGCCGTTTCGCCGTCAGGCAGCGTCCTCCAGCGTCCGAGTCGCTTCGGCGGCGATCAACGGCGGATTCCAGAAGAGGAAGCCGATCAAGAGACCCAGGACGAAGTTGGACCAGCCGATCTCGAGCATGTGGGCATGGCGCACGTAGTCGGGCATGAAGGGGTTGGGTGGAATCAGGCCTGCGACGCCGTGGACCAGGGGAATCATCACGGCCATCGCCAGACTCGCCTGCCAGCGGGTGGCGCGCATCGATCGAAGCAACGGTAGGACACAAGCGACGAACAGGGCACCGCGAGCAATCTGGAAGGGAAAGAAGAACGCTGGATTCGGGTTCAGCGTGCCCTGGGCCTCGTACCAGGTCTTGATAATGGGCAGGATCAGCAGACCGGCCGTGATGTAGAGCACCACGTAGAGCAGTGAGACCCCGATCCAGCGGCGAATCCAACTTGCGGTCGTTGGTGGGTTCGGTCCACGCGAAGTCCGAGTGACCTCGTCCTCGCTCTTCGGGTACAAGGTGGTTGCCAACCAGGCTAGTACGGCGGAGACCAGAGTGGTCTTGAAGAGCTCCTTCACCAACTCGCCGGTCGTCATGTTGAGAAACAGAGCGGCTTCGACCAAGGTCAGCACCGTCATCAGCCCGAATACCGCCAGGAAGACGACGCCGAGCAGGGCTCTGCCGTCAAGGCGGGATCGACTTATCGGATAGGCAAGGGCAGCGGCGAGCAGAAAGGCGCTGATGAACGGGAGTATCAGGCTGCCAATCGGTCCCGTGATCTCAGTTGAAACCTCTGCCACGGGAAACACGACGCCCAGAAGCCACCCCAGGACGACGAGTGCTATGGCGATGATCGATGTTTGGGTGAGAAGAGAGACTGCGCGGTTCATGAGCTTGCCTCCATTTGCTGATTGCGGCATCGTCGTCGGTTACGCGGATTTGGCATGAGGCTGTGCCCAATGCACTGGTGTTCGTAGCAACCAGACGGCGAGAAAGCCATAAAGCCCCCGCGAGAGAGCGGTCTCGATGAGGTGAGCCTGGCGAACGGCATCCGGCATCAGGGGATTGGGGAGCGCCAGGGGCAGTACGAAGACCATCACCATGATGGCGGCAGTGAGACAGGCAGCGCTCCATCTCGAGCCCGTGAGGCTGCTGGCGAGGATGACCGCCATGAGAGCCCAGAGTGCTCCGCGCAGGACCTGGATGGGAATCAGCCATGGTGTTCCCTGGACTACCGACACCATCTGCAACCAGAAGCTTCCCGGGTCCTCCCCCCCGTAGAAGGCCCGCAGCTCGGGTGACTTCCAGGCTACGTAGTAGCCGAAGAAGAAGTAGAGGAAGATGTGCAGGACCGTCAGGATTGCGACCATCAGGATCCACTGGTTTCGTGAATGGTGCTCGATCTCCGACGGCGCCGCCGGTGCCCCGTCACGACGCTTGCCGAGCACCCAGACCGCGATGGCTGAGAACGAGGCCGACAGGAGGGTGCTGGCCAGGACGAGCTTGACAATCAGGGTGCGAGACATGTTCTGCAAGAAGAAGAGCGAATCGATGTGGGGGAGTATCGCGGCACCCAGCCACATCACGGTGAACATGGCCAGAATCAGCTTCCAGCCCGCCCAACGCGATCGAAGAATGGCGAGCGACAGGGCGACGGTCTGCAGCAAGCAGATCCCGACCAGGATCATGGCGGTACCAGCCTGCTCGGCTTGAGAGGCGGAGGCTGGTGGAGCCACCGCGGCTGCGTCGGCAGCTGTTGCCGCGTCATCCGCTGCGTCGGCTTGCACGGTCAGCGACGGGTCGTTGGCGACGCCCGTGATGGTGTAGATCGTCGAGAAGAGGACGAACATGACAGCCGTCAGCAGGAGTATCTTGAGACCGGTCACGAGATGTTGCCAGAAGCTGGATTCAGTGCTCATCGCTGACTCCTTTTCGTAGCCGAGGGTTCGAACTCCTCGATGGCCTTTTCGAGCCATGTCCGGCGCGCCTTGTAGGCCTCGATGCCGGAGCGGAGAGCGAGGCGACCGTGCGGTGGTCCCTCCTTGGGAAATCCGTCGAGAATCTGCTCCAACTCAGGGATGTAGCGATCGAGAGCCCTCGCCATCTGATGCAGAAACCGATGGGTGACGTCGTCGTCGACGACTGAACCCATCAGGGCGAACCGGAGCATGAGCTCCTCATCTTTGTGCAGGAGGTCGTCCTTGACGATCGGCTGTGACACCCATTCGCGCAAGATGTCCACGCCGAACGGTGTCGCCCTGTAGACACGTTTGGGTCGTAGGGAATCGCCGTCGGTGACTTCACCTTCGATGAGTCTCTCTGTTCGAGGCGCTTCAGGGCGGGGTAGATGGCTCCTGGGCTGGAGCTGTAGTGGCCCATCGGAGTTGTCGCGAAGAGCTTGCGCAGGTCGTATCCGGTTTGCGGTTGCATGTGAATGAGTCCCAAGAGGGCATATCCGAGACGGGTAGGGCGATAGGCTGTCATGATACGTTTCATATTAGTACGTTTCGTACTATTTGTCCATGCTCCTGTTACGGATGAGCCGAGTTCAAGGTTGCAGACAATCCGGCAGGCATGCACCTGGTACCCCTTGGCCTCCTTGAAAGTGGCTCGGGCTCTGCGTCAAGATGGCTGTGCTGGGGGTCAGCTACCTGCCGTGAGCTCGCCGAACATCCGACGATACCGACGACTTGTTTCTCGTGGACTGCCTTTTTCCTCGTGCAGCCGGTATTGGCGGCCGATTCGGAACCGGCGGTTCCGCGCGCGAGTGCCCTGCGCCGGGCCGCGGCAGAGCTGCCTTCGGTAACGGCCACGCTCTATTCGGGACTCGGGACAGCCAGCGCCGAGCAGGCGAGTTGCGAGGTCGCGCTGGAGCCCTCGACCGATGCCTTCAACGTTGCCACCTACTTCTCCTGGTATCGGAAGCGATCCCAGTTTCGGTGCATGTCGGCCAAACCCATCGAAGGGGCCTTCTGCTCGGCGAATCGGGGCGACTGCGCAAGCATCTGCAGCGGCTGTCTGAGCACGGCTTCGACGGCATTGCCGGAGTCATCTATGCCGATCCCGATGGAAACAGCGAGGTGGCCCAGGAGATGCGCTGGATGCAGCTCGCGGTTCGAGAGGCCGGAGCTCAGGGTCTCAAATTCCTGCCTTTCTATGATTTCTCCATTGCCACGCACTACTCGGCACGACTGTGCAACGTCTTCGCGGGACCCTGTCCACCGGGATTCGAACCGATCTCCGAGTACAACTTCGACGCTCACCCCATTCTCGCAGACGACAGTGGTCGACAACCTGGTGATGATCGCGGACCAGTTCATCCTGCCCTACGTCGACCTGCAGCGGCCGGCCGAGGGTCCCATCAAGTTCCTCCAGTACACCGATGGTCGAATCGTCCGGGACGAATTGGGACTGCCAAGGCCGGAGGTCTACGTCTACATCCCCAGAGTCTGGTCCGACGATAGCGGCTTTGCGACGATCATTCAGGCCCTGGAAGCAATC
>CAVPOX010000028.1:0-52217 GCA_963707075.1 uncultured Acidobacteriota bacterium | reverse complement strand
GTGGTTCGGAGAGAACCTTGCTGACCACTGTCAACCGCATGCAGCCGATGTTCGTCTACTTCGATGCTCCCGAGGAGGTCGTTCTGAGGGCGCTCAGGAATCGCAAGATCACCACGAACCCCGATGTCGATTCCGATCCGCTCGACCGCGAGGTCGTCATGGCCCAGGTAGCGACGCTGATCGACGAAGACTTCCCCTTCACCGGTCCGATCGACTATGTCTCCAACGAGGTCGATGCGGCGACGGGGACCATTCAGCTTCGCGCCGTGCTGCCGAACGAGGAGATGAAGCTCTTTCCCGGTCTGTTTGTCAGGGTTCGGATCCCCGTTCAGTTGCTGGAGGATGCTGTTCTGGTCCGCGAGGAGGCCCTCGGCACCGACCTGGGAGGGCGCTACGTCTTCGTCCTGGGCGAGGGCAACGTGGTCGAGCGACGCTACGTGCAGATCGGCGTGGTGGAGCCCGACGGTATGGTGCCGATTCTCGAGGGTCTGGAGGGCTCGGAGACCTACATCGTCGAGGGTCTGTTGAGGGCGAGGCCAGGAAGACCCGTGACGCCGGATCCGGTGACCGACACTCCTGAGAAAGGCGAACCACCGCAGCCTGCGAGTCAACCGCAGGAGGCGCCCGGGCAAGACGAGGCACCAGCCGAACCGACGAGCGAGGACGGTTGATCCATGGGTGGATTCAGTCGCTTCTTCATCTACCGACCGATCTTCGCGATGGTGATCTCCATCGTGATTCTGATCCTCGGTGGGCTGTCGATCCCGATCTTGCCAGTCGAAAGTGTGCCGAATATTACGCCTCCAACCGTCAAAGTCTCTGCCAGCTATCCGGGCGCCAGTGCCGAGGTGCTCGCCGAAACAGTCGCTCAGCCGATCGAGCAGGAGGTCAACGGTGTCGAGAACATGCTCTACATGTCCTCGAAAAGTCCCGCGACCGGCAGTATGGATCTCACCATTACCTTTGCAGTGGGCACCGATGCCGACATGGCGCAGGTACTGGCCCAGAACCGGGTCTCCATCGCCGACCCCAAGCTTCCTCAGGAGGTCAAACAACAGGGCGTCACAACCAAGAAACAGTCCACCGCGCTGGTCATGGTGGCAGCCCTGTACTCACCGGACGGCTCACGAGACGAGCTCTACCTCAGTAACTACGCCACCACCCAGGTCAAGGACGTGCTGGCTCGCGTCGAGGGCGTCGGCGAGGTGCTGATGTTCGGCGCCAAAGACTATGGCATGCGGATCTGGTTGGATCCGGAGCTGCTCAAGGCGCGCAATCTCACCACCAGCGAGGTGCTCGACGCCTTACGGGAGCAGAACGTCCAGGTGGCTGCCGGAAAGATCGGTGAGGAGCCCAACACGGCAGAACTGAATTTCGAGTACACCCTGACGACGCAGGGCAGACTCGCCGAGGTCAGTCAGTTCGAACGGATCATCGTCAAACGGGGTGAGCAGGGACAATTGGTCCGCATCGCGGACGTGGCCCGCGTCGAGCTGGGAGCCCAGTCCTACGCCTGGTACGCTGAGCTCGATGGCGCTCCGGCCATCTCGATGGGTATCTACCAACTGCCGGGCTCCAACGCCCTGGGGGTGGCACAGGGCGTCACCGAGGCACTCGAAGAGCTGGCAGCCCGCTTCCCTCAGGGTCTCGAGTTCTCGATTCCTTTCGATTCGACACGCTACATCCAGGCGTCGATCAAAGAGGTCGTGACGTCGTTGGTGATCGCCGTGATCCTGGTGATCTTCTCGGTCTACATTTTCTTGCAGGATTTCCGCACCACGATCGTGCCTTCGGTGACGATTCCGGTAGCGCTCATCGGAACCTTCGCGGTGATGCTGGTCACCGGGCAGTCGATCAACAACCTGACGTTGTTCGGACTCGTGCTGGCCATCGGCATCGTGGTCGACGACGCCATCGTCGTGGTCGAGAACACCATGCGTATCATGGATACCGAGGGCCTGGAGCCCAAGGAGGCGGTATCCAAGGCGATGGGTGAGGTGGGGGGTGCCATTATCGCGACGACCTTGGTACTTCTCGCCGTGTTCGCTCCGACGTTGGTCATGCCCGGTTTGACCGGGCGGATGTATCGACCCTTCGCGATTACGATCTCGGTGGCCACGCTCTTCTCCTCGCTCAACGCTTTGACCTTGAGCCCGGCGCTCTGTGGCATGCTGTTGCGGCCCAGCTCGGAGGCCAAAGAGCCGGGTTGGTTCTTCCGGCAGTTCAACAAGTTCTTCGACAAGACGTCGGGCTCTTATAGACAGGCCGTGAATGGTCTGATCCGCAAATCGTTCCTCGCCATGGTCGTTTTTGCCATCATGGTCGGTGTCATGGTCTGGGGCTTCGGTGCCCTTCCGGGTGGCTTCGTTCCTTCCGAGGACGAGGGCTACTTTTTCGTCAACGTACAACTACCCAACGCCGCCTCGCTCCGCAGGACGCGGGCGGTCATGGACAAGGCGATAGCCGAGATCGAGCAACTCCCCGGCGTGCAGAATCACATCGTCATCGGCGGTTACTCCTTCCTCGATGCCGTGCAGGGTCCAAACTACGGAGCTGCCATCGTGACCCTCGACCCCTGGGACGAGCGGGAACTGACGGTCTTCGAGCTGATCGGCAGGATTCAGCAGAGGCTGTCGACGATCCGCGAGGGCAACGCCATTGCTTTCGGTCCTCCGCCGATTCAGGGACTGGGCTCGGGCAGCGGCTTCCAGATGGAATTGCAGGACCTCGGCGGGCTGGGTCTGCTGCAACTGGAAACCTTCGCCAACGACCTGGTGGCTGCCGGCTATACCAGCGGCAAGATCACTCGCTTGAACCAGAACTTTCAGTCCAACGTGCCCCAGATCTACATCGATGTCGATCGCGAGAAGATCAAGCGGCTGCAGATTCCTCTGAAGACGGTCTTCGACACCCTGCAGACGAATCTGGGTTCAGCGTACGTCAACGACTTCAATCTCTTCGGGCGGACCTGGCGTGTCATGGTGCAGGCCGACGATCAGTTTCGGTCTCGCGTGGAGGACATCCAACGTCTCGAGGTGCGAACTGCAGAGGGCAGGATGGTGCCGCTCTCCACCCTGATCACGGTGACCGAGACGGTCGGGCCGTCGGTCATCAACCGCTTCAACATGTTCCCGTCGGCAACCATCACGGGGGCCCCGGCACCCGGATACAGTGAGGGTCAAGCCGTCGACGAGATCGAAAAGATAGCCAATCAGATCCTCCCCGACTCGATGGGTTTTTCCTGGTCGGGTGTCACCCAGCAACAGAAGGAGGCCGGCAATGTGGCGCCGCTGATCTTCTCGCTGGCGCTGATCATGGTCTTTCTCTTCCTGGCAGCGCAGTACGAGAGTTGGGCGACACCGTTCGCGGTACTGCTGTCGGTACCGCTGGCAATCCTCGGTGCCATATTTCTCACTATGTTGCGTGGGGGCGACAACAACATCTACATGCAGATCGGCTTCGTGCTGCTGATCGGCATGTCGGCCAAGAACGCAATTCTTATCGTCGAGTTCGCCAAACAGCAACGTGACGAATTCGGTAAGTCGATCCTCGAAGCTGCTCGCGAGGCCGCCAGACTCCGATTCCGGCCGATCTTGATGACCGCCCTGTCGTTCCTGCTCGGAGTGATCCCGTTGGTGATCGCTTCGGGTGCTGGCGCCAACAGCCGTGTCAGCCTGGGAACGGCTGTGTTTGGCGGCATGCTTGCGGCCACCGTCTTCGGTGTCTTCATGATTCCGCTACTGTATTTCGTCGTCCAGACGGTGGCGGAGAAGATGAGCCGGAAGAAGCCGGCGACGATGCCGAAACCGGCCGGACCTCCACCGGTAGAGCCGGTGACCTAGTGCCGCGATACCCTGACGAATCAATCAGCCCTCGCTCCTGAGCCGACGGCCTTACGGTCGGATCGTTCCATCGCCACACTGCGCAAAAAGCGGGTAAGGCTACGTTCGGCGAATGGACGATCGCACCTGTCGGGTCGAGGGGTTTGGTCCCAGGACGGGTCTCTTTCCAAGCGCATCCTGGTGATCGTGACAGAGCACTCAGGGTCCAGCGCGCCGGAAAGGGAGCGAACGCCTTCCGGCCCAACGCCACCTAGCGTGAGCGTGCCCTCCGGGACCATACCCCACGACCCGCATCGATGCCGCTTCAACCCACACGCTCTCTTTTCCCGTGCTAGTGAAGACCCTCCGCATCCGGGTAGGTCTTCTCACCGGCGCGAATCGCCACCTTCAAGTGATTCTCATAGGGGGGCAGCGTGCAATTGTAGGCGGGGGAGTAATTGCACAACGGGTTGAAGGCGCGATTGAAGTCGAGCACGAAGTCCTCGCCTTCTGGATCTTCGATCTGCAGATAGCGCCCCGCCCCATAGGTCGCATGACCAGTCGTGGTGTCTTTGAACGGGATGAAGAGGCCTGCCGCACTGTCGCCAGCGAGAGCATACTTGAAGGCCGTCAACGCCTGTTTCTCGCCGTCTATGTCGAACTCGACCCTGGCGAAGCGGTAGAAGGTCTTGATCAACCCGCGAGTCGTCGGCATCTCGAGCGGCTCTGGCTCCGGCAGCTTGACCAACCTGGCAGGAACCGCGTAGCTCCTGTCGGGAGCAAAGTAGAGAAGATTCTCGAAGCTCTGTTTCTCGGATCGCTCGGGGTCGAAGACAATGAAGGTGACGCGGTCCCTGTCCGGGTGGAAGCGGACGGTGAGGTCCTCGACGGCGAAGGTTGCCGAGCCTTCCAGCGCTGAGCCTGACGGCATCGACTCCCCAGCGACGGCACAGGTTACCGCGTCCTCGAGCGCCTCCCACCGCCAGGCATCCTCTGCTTTCTCGACTCTCAGCACGGCGTCTTCCTGTGCGGAACGGGCAAGCGCGAAAGTCCTCGCTGTGCGGGTCAGGAACACCTTCTCTCCAGGTTCCGACTTCAGATACTGGGTGCCAGCCATCGGTGAAGTAGGGGAGGTCCTGAAGTCCTCATCGATCTCTCGTCGGTGCTCCTCGAGAGCTTTCTTCCAGGCAGTGTCTGTCAGCTCGGTGCTGACGAGGTCTGACGGAGTGTCGTTTCGGGAGGAGGTCTCGCCGGTGCAAGCCGCGAGGCAACCCAGGAAGACCAGAGTTCGACCACAGAATGACTTCACCAGTCTGATCGAGGTCGTCATCACCAGTTCCCTCGATGGATTCTATGCCGCGGACCGGCTGAGACCCGGCGTCTCACCGAACAGAGGCCCAGATATGAGAGGCTTGCAACCGTGAAGCGATGGTACAAATGGATCACCCTGGTGCTGTGCGTCCTGGGGATCTCTCTCTTCCTGTTGCTCGACTCCCGGGTCTCCCGCCTGCCCGATCTGCAGATCTGGCACACGGTGGAGTTGCAGGAAGAATTCGTCGCTGCAGACGCGGGTGAGGGGTATACCTTCGACGACTATCTGCGTCAGGAGGAAGCACTCTTCCTGGCCCTCGAGGAGAGATTCGAGGGCGCATACGCTGCGGACCCGACGTTGCAGGTCAGCCGCTACGAACCGGGTGGATTCAATAACCCCAGGACCTTTCCGCAGAACTGGAATCGCACCTTCGAGTTGAAGCCGGACGCTGTCCGCGGGGGTGCCTTGTTGCTCCACGGGCTGTCGGATTCCCCATATTCGCTACGCCGAGTTGGGGAAATCCTGGCTGATCGGGGCTACTACGTTCTGGGGTTGCGCTTGCCGGGGCACGGCACGCTCCCTTCGGGGCTCCTGTCGGTCAGGGTGGAGGACTGGCAGGCGGCAGTGAAGCTGGCTGTGCAGGCCGTGCGAGACCGGGTGGGGGAGCAGCAGCCTTGGCTCATCGCCGGCTATTCGAATGGTGCCAGCCTGGCCATCGATTACGCCCTGGATGCTCTCGAGGACGAGAGCTTGCCGCGCCCCAACCAGCTGCTTCTCTTCTCTCCGGCCATCGGCATTTCCTCGCTGGCGCGTTTCGCGGAATGGCACCGGTTGGTGAGTTTCCTGTCCCGTTTCGAGAGGCTCCGCTGGACCGGGATCGTGCCGGAGTACGACCCCTACAAGTACAACTCCTTCACCAAGAATGCAGCGACGCAGAGCTACCGCATCACCAAGCGTCTGCAGAGACGCATCGATCGGCTTTACCAACGCGAGAAGACTCTGTCCCTGCCCCCTATCCTGACCTTTTCTTCCCTGGTCGATTCGACCGTCATGACCCGGGCGCTGATCGATGATCTCTACGACAAGCTCGACAACCCGGAATCCGAGTTGGTGATCTTCGACGTGAATCGCCTGGCGTTGATGAAGCCGTTCTATCGAAGGGCCCCTCTGGAACTCCTGGATCGGATGGAGGAGAGTAAAGGGTTGCCGTACAGGCTGACTGTGGTGGGCAACGAGGCCTCGGACAGCTTCGGGGTGGTCGAGTGGTCGAAGCCAGCTCGCTCCAGGGCCCCTAGCCAGCGTGATCTGGGGATGCAATGGCCGGACAATGTCTTTTCACTGTCGCATGTCGCCATCCCCTTCCCACCGGATGACCCGATCTACGGGAAGGCGGGGAGTGGTGGGGATTACGGGTTGCTGATCGGTGCGTTGGAGCCCCGTGGCGAAAAACGGTTGCTGACCGTGCCCGCAGACCTCTTCCTCCGCTTGCGACACAATCCCTTCTTCCCCTACATCGAGGAGCGCCTCATCCAGGCCCTCGGACCCGTCGCAGCAGCGACCGGGGAACTGCCATAGAATTGGCCGAGCTGAAACCAACCGCGTTCAACCTTGAGGAGGTCGAAGTGAAACGCCTATCAATTGTCGCGATATGTCTTGTGGGTGCTGTGTTTCTGGCCAACGGCACAGCCGAGGCCCAGTCGGTCATGGCCGGCGACGAGATGTTCATGGAGATGCTCAAGCACGACATCCGGGAGGCCAGGACGGATGTGATGACGTCGGTGATGAGTCTCTCCGCCGAGGATGCGGCGGTTTTCTGGCCGATCTACAACGACTACAGGAAGCAGGCCAACGAGCTGGCGGACATGGAGATCGACCAGATCAACGAGTACGCCGGAGCCTACT
Source organism: uncultured Acidobacteriota bacterium (assembly GCA_963707075.1). Taxonomy (GTDB): domain Bacteria; phylum Acidobacteriota; class Thermoanaerobaculia; order Multivoradales; family JAHEKO01; genus CAXMQZ01. The sequence continues at coordinate 45,182 of CAVPOX010000028.1, read as the reverse complement.
GGAGTCTCACCGATAGCCAGGCTAGAGATATGGCGAAGAAGTTCTTCGATATCGAAGGCAAGCGACTGGCCAACCTGGAGGTCTTCTACAAAACGCTCGCCGAGGCACTCAGCCCGGTTCAGGCGATGAAGGCTGCCCAGCTGGAGTACCGCCTGGATCTGGTACTCGACATGCAGATCGTCAACGAGCTGCCAATGGTCGAGTAGCGGCAGGGAGGGCAGTCTCTCTGCCCCTGTGCTGGCCAGGAGCTTGAAACGGCCGGCTCGAGAGCCGGCCGTGCCGATATCGGGCAGAAACAGAGGTGAAATCCAGATGAGCCAACAGAAAGATCGAAGTGACTCTCGCCGGGCCGACATCGACCTCCTGAGCGGCCCTGATGATCTCGAAGTCGATATCGCTCGCGGCGAGAAGGTGTTCGCAGAGTACATCAAGGGTTGCCGGGAGCTGCACGATATCGGGCCGGCGATCACGGTTTTCGGGTCGGCTCGCTTCGGCGAGGACCATCGCTACTACGGACTGGCGCGCGAAGTCGGGGGTGAGCTGGCGCGGGCCGGCTACGCGGTGGTGACCGGTGGTGGACCAGGGGTCATGGAGGCAGCCAACCGAGGAGCCCAGGAGGAGGGAGGGGTCAGTGTCGGCTGCAACATCATCCTGCCCCACGAGCAGGAGCCCAATCCCTACCTGGATCGCTGTGTCGAGTTCGACTATTTCTTCGTACGCAAGGTCATGTTGCTGAAGTACTCTGTTGGCTTCGTCTTCATGCCCGGGGGGTTTGGCACCATGGACGAGGTGTTCGAGACAGCCACCCTGATACAGACCGGCAAGATGAACAGCTTTCCGATGGTGGCCATGGGAATCGACTACTGGGCCGAGTTGATGGACTTCATTCAGAAGGCCATGTTGGCCGAGGGCACCATCCGGGCCGACGAGGTGGAGGTGCACCAGACAGACTTGCCATCCGATGCGGTCACCTACATCAACGCCATGGTCAAACCGATAGAGCTGCGAAACAGTGACGCGTCGACCGACCAGTAGCAAGGAGGTTGGAGCAGTCGATCTCCGAGCCGGCCGAACAGGTCAAGGAGTACCCAGATGAGCAAGAAAAAGGACAAAGACAAGGACAAGAAGCGGCACAAGGTCGAACGGTTGGACGAGAAGGTTTACGAGGACGAGCTGGAGCGTCTGCAGACCGAGCTGGTACACATGCAGGAGTGGGTGAAGCACAAGGGCCTCAAAGTGGTGGTGGTCTTCGAGGGACGTGATGCCGCAGGCAAAGGGGGCGTCATCAAGCGCATCAAGGAGCGGGTCAGTGCCCGCGTCTTTCGGGTTGTCGCGTTGCCGGCGCCAAGCGATCGGGAAAAGACCCAGTTCTACTACCAGCGCTACCTGGTGCACCTGCCGGCGGCAGGAGAGGTCGTCCTGTTCGATCGCAGTTGGTACAACCGCGCGGGGGTGGAGAAGGTCATGGGATTCTGCACTCAGCAGGAGTACGAAGAGTTCATGCGCACCTGCCCTGGCTGGGAGCGAGCGTTGGTCGACTCGGGGATCATCTTGATCAAGTATTGGCTCACGGTCAGCAACGAAGAGCAGTTGCGGCGATTCGAGCAACGCATCGACGACCCCATGCGGCAGTGGAAGCTGAGCCCGATGGATACCGAAGCCCGTCGGAATTGGTACGACTACGCGCACGCGCGCGATGCCATGTTGGACGCCACCGACACCGGCTGGGCGCCGTGGTTCATCGTCGACTCCAACGACAAGCGTCGCGCCCGGTTGAACTGCATCTCCCACCTGCTCGAGCAGGTGCCATACGAAAGACTGCAGACGAAGAAGGTGGACCTGCCCGATCGCAGCAAGAAGGGCGAGTACGACGACGAGGCAGCCCTGGAGCTGCGGCGCTGGGTGCCGAACCGCTATCCATCCTAGCGACCACGCTGTGCCCCAAGGGCTTCGTCACAGTGTTCTGTGCGTCACGCTTGGTCCGCCCGTCCATTCACCTCGCTCCGCAAGAGGAGGGTAAGGCTACGTTCGGCGAATGGACGCCCGCACCTGTAGCGGCCGTGCCCCTGTGCCGACTGTCAGACGGTGAGATCGTCCCATCGCCTCACTACGCAAGAAGAGGTCGAGGCTGCGTTCGGCGAAGGGACGATCTCACCGTTGTGCCCTCGAAGTCACTGTCGACCTCACGGCTGCGATCTCGACGAGGGTCGTTGCAGTGTTCGGCAGCGGGGGCTCTCGGCAAGCGCCCTGCGAGGTCTCGTGCAGGGCTCAGCGATCCGGCGCGCCGCCGAGCGCAGGGCCATGCCACCGTCCAGAGTTCTCCACGCATGGCCCGTCCCCTCCAGGAACACCGCAACGGCCCTGATCGCTCACAGCGTGGACAGGCCTTCCGGGATCCTCGGCGACGCCCGTACCCATAGCGGCCGTGCCCCTGTGCCGACTGCCGGGCGGTGCGATCGTCCAATCGCCTCACTGCGCAAGAAGCGGGTAAGGCTGCGTTCGGCGATGGGACGCACGCACCTGTAACGGTCGCGCCTCTGTGTCGACTGCCGGACGGTCCGACCGTTGGTAGAGTTACGGGTACAGGTCGAACCCATGGGAATTCAAGAGTCATCTCCCCGCCCTCGAGAGAGAAAACGAGGCCTGGCCCCCGTTTGGTGGATTGCGGCGCCACTGATCGCCATCGGTCTCGGGGTCTGGATTGTCCGGCGTGCTGAGCCCGCTCCAGAAATCGGGCCCGAGTCGGCGTCTATGGGCGAGGTGCAGGTAGCGGCCACCGATCCCGACACTGCCGAGCAGGTGGTCCACCTGCGAGAGATGTTGCGTCGGGCTGAGCGCGAGCTGGTAGACCAGCGGGACGAGATCGAGATTCTGGAGCGTCAGCTCGCCGAGGTGCAGAGCGAATCGGATCGCAACAGGAAGGGCCTGGAACGAGCCGTGGACGAGCTCAATCGCCTCAACGAAGATCTGATTCAGCTCGAGGCGGCAACAGCGTTGGTACCATCACAGGGCCCATTGCCGTCGGTCGCAGACGAGCGGGTCGGTCCCCTGGGGGCTCCCCACGTCACCACCCACCAGTTTGGCTATGTCATCGCTTCCGGTCTGGTCTACAACCCCACCGATTATCCGGCGCGAGGAACTCTGGAGGTCAGCATCGTCGGCTCAGCGGGCGTCATCGACACCCGTGGGTTTTCGATGACGATCGCCCCGGGCGGAAGAGAACGTTACGACGTTACCTTCACCAACGTCTTCCCCACCGAAAGGCTCGGTGCCCAGGCTCGCTGGGTGCCCTAGGCGGGCGGCATCGCGCGGCACTGTGGCCGGTTGCTCGAAGGCCCGTGGAGCCGGCGAGGGGTGGCCTACTCTTGCAGACGAAGCGTGGCCAGAATGCCAAAGTGGTCGGACGGATAGATGCCGTCTTTGGGTTGCATCATCACCATCTCGGCAGAGATCTTCTCGAGTCCTTCGGAGATGAACAGGTGGTCGATCTGTCGGGGGGTGGTGTTTCGCTCATCGAGCATGGCTTCGACCTGCGAGTTGCCGAAGGTCGGCAGTGCAAAGTGCCGTTTGGTGCCAATGGAGTAGTTCTCGTGGTTGATCTCTGGATTCCAGGTATGAAAGTCGGGTCCGCTGGCAACTTCGGTGAGACCCGCCGCCTTGATCTTGGCGAAGCCGGGTTTGTCGGACTCGGCATTGAAATCGCCACCAAGGATGACCACTGGCTGCTGCCCGCCAGCGGCCGCCAGCCGATTCCGCTGCCGAGCGATCTCCTCTACGAGCTCCTGCGACTCCATGGTGTTCCTATCCAGCTTGCGATCCCTGGCTGCCAGGATCTCGTCGTGCTGATCGGCCGTCAGCTCTCCGCTGTCCACCAGCATCTCGAGTTGCTGATCGAAACCGTTCGGTGTGAAAGCCGGAGAGGCCAGGTGGGTTGTCGTCAGTAGCACGACTCGACCATCGACCGTGATCGACCCGAAGAGCGCATAGCGTGATTCCCTGGTCTGGAAGCCCCAGGTGGCACTGCAGAGGGCGTTGCCGCTCAATCGCCTCTTGCCAACGCGCTCCAGTCCGAGACCTGGCTTGGCCAGAATGGCGATTCCCTCGTTGACGTTCCTCGGGATTTTGTAGAGGCCACCCAGGTGCAGGCCACAGCTGGTCACCTTGTGAATCTCGTCGTAGCCGAGGGCCTCAGCGTAGCGCCGGGCTTGCGGTTGGTTCTTGTTGACTTCCTGAAACAGGAGAACGTCGGGATCGAGCCGCTTGATCTCCTCGATTTGCCAGTTGAAGCGCTTGTTGGCGCGATCTGGCTCCTCACCCGGAAACCTCTTGTTGCTCTCACCACTGCGCAGTCCGTGCCAGACGTTGAAGGTCATCACCTTCAGTGTCGATCCTGACTCGGTCTGAGCGCTGACTGCCGGCCCTGCACTGATGAGGATGCCGATGACAAGGAGCAGTGAAAGCAGGGCGGTTGCAGATGTCTTCATGGCGTAGTCCCCGCTAAATCACTGCTACGGGCTGGGGTTCGAAGGGTTTGGTGGTGACCGTTCCCTTCTCGACGATCACCACGGTCGACTCCGGGATCTTCTGCCAGTTGCCGGTCAGGTCATCCAGGGGCTCGGAGACGACGGCGCGCGCGCCTCTCTCGAAACCGCCGTAGCTGGGGTGGAGGTCCTCCAGAGCATCCAGGCTGGTGCTGTGGAAAAGACTGGGAGGGCGACCCTGTGAGCGATAACGAAAGGCGTAAATTCGCTCGCCGTTGGAAATGCAGAGCGTCATCTCGACGGGGTTGTGAATGCCTTTGCGTTTGGCTTCACTTTCGACCAGGTCGACCATCTTCTCGACCCCAGCGATGGGATCGAACTCCAAGCCAAAGGTCAGAGCCAGGTAGAACATCAGCTCGGAATCTGTGTTTCCCTCGATGGAAGGAAACAGCTCCGGGGCCACGGCGAGCAACAGATCGCGCCGGATGTCGGCAAACTGACGAATCGAGCCGTTGTGCATGAACAACCATCTGCCATGGCGAAATGGATGGCAGTTGGTCTGTTGCACGGGTGGCACCGTGGCAGAACGGACATGAGCGAAGAACAGCGGAGATTCGATCTGTGCGGCGAGATCTCTCAGGTTGCTGTCGTTCCAGGCGGGCTGAATGTCCCGATAGAGCCCCGGTGTCGACCGGTTCCCATACCAGCCGACCCCGAAACCGTCCGCATTCATGGTCGTTGCGGTGACGCGCGCGGCCAGACTCTGGTCGATCAGCGAGTGCTCGGGCTTGAAGATGAGCTCTTCCAGATAGATGGGACTTCCCGAGTAGGCGAGCCAGCGACACATGGTTGACCTCCGCAGGGTGAATCCTATCCTGTTGCTGGAGGAGGTACCCGTTTCCGACCGCTGGCGAGATCAGCGGTGCTCAGCTCAGTCGCAGCCCCAGGGTGAAGGCCATGGCGAGCGAGCCAATCCAGCCCAACAGGAAAGACAGGATCATTCGGGGGCTGATCACGAGGGGTTTTTGGACTCTCATGGATGGTCTCCTTTCCCTTGAGGCCGCCGACCGACAGCTGAATAGCTTGCAAACCTGGTGCCGTCGACCTGGTGACTCGAGAGTGAGTGTCTGCAACGACGAGGAAGTTACACTCCGGGCTCGGTCAGAAAGGTGGTCGTGCGCGCCAGGTTCCAGGGATTGGGCGCCAAGATTGGGCCCTGCGTTACAGTGCCGGATACCATCCCTCTCGGAGGATCCAGGGGTCGTTACGGGATCGACAAGCAAGGAGAGTGAAATGTCGCGGAGTCTGTTCTATGTTCTTGTTGCCGCCGGGGCGGCGGGTCTTTGGTCGCTGATGCTGTCGCGAGCCTCGAAACACGTCCATCCGATTGTCGGTACCGGTCTGGTCGAAGGAACCGCCCTGACCCTGGTGGTGATTCTCGTCTTGCGCAACCGGGTCGACCTGGGCAGCGCCTTGACGCCCCTGGGTGCCGGGCTGCTGGTGATCTGCGGCGTGTGCGTCTTTTCCGTGGACTATTTCTCCCTGCGCGCCTACGAGATGGGTATGGAGGTGAGTGTCGGTGCTCCGACGATCGCTGCTGGAGCGATTCTGGTGCCAACCGTTGCTGGCGTCGCCCTCGGCGAAGGCGTCACCGTTCCCAAACTCCTGGGAGTCGGACTGATCGGCGCAGGTGTTTTGCTGCTGGCCCGATTCTCAGGTTGAGCCAGGGCGACTCCGCGATACCGAACGGGCTCAGCTCGGGGAGCGCGTCAGGATTGTCCGGGTCTCAGGGAGTTGCACCCCCCCTGGGAGGTCGATGTCGTCTTTGTCGCGGACAGATCGTTGGTTTGAGTGCCGCTGTGCGATAGGCTGATTTTGCCCGCTTAACGCAGCACCTCTAGGAGAAACAGAGTGGGAAACAAGGTCGACAGGAAAGGGAGTTGGAGTGTCTTCTTGCTGCGCTGCCTGTTGCTCGGAAGTCTCTTGATTGCGGCAACCTCGGCCTCCGCGAAAAGTGGCAAGGTCTCGGAGCTCTACCGCGCCAATGCAATGGTGCCGGGAGTCGTGGGACCCGGTGCGGCCGCGAGTGTCGATATCAAAATCAGCCGCTTCAGCACCGATGCGGAGGAAGAGAGCCTCCGCATGGCGCTCAAAGCGCATGGACCCCAGGGTCTCTTCGACAAGATGAAGAAGCAGCGGAAGACCGGTTTTGTGGCAATCCGGGGCGAGCGGGGCTACCCGACCTACTACACCCAGGAGATCATGGACGGTGGCAAGCGCAACATCCTCATTCTGACCGATCGGGAGATCTACTTCGAGGAGGTCTACAATCGGGAGATCTCCATGCAGTTCCCCTTCACCATGATTACCATGGCGCTGGATGAGGAAGGCAATGGAGAGGGAGCCGCGATTCTCGGTGCCGAGCTGAAATGGGACGAGGCCAAGAACGTCCTGAGGATCACCGGTTACTCTGCAGAGCCGATCCGCCTCGAAGGGGTCAAGCTGATCAAGAAGAAGTAGTGAGGCGAAGTACCACAGCGGTATCTCTCACTCTGGTGCTGTCGCTGGCAGTCGGCTGCTCGGCCTACCGCCAGGTGGCTGCCCAGTATCCGAAGTCCGACATCTCGACCATCTACGAGAATGCTCTGCCCAATGCGGAGCGCAACCCCGTCGTTCTGATTCACGGATTTGCCGGTGCAACTTTGCGCCGGGTGGAAGATGGAGCGACGGTATGGGGGACCTTCTTCACCAAGGATTCTTTGCTGCCCTCGAAGCCCGAGGGGTTGCGGGCCTTCGCGCTCGACATCGACCATCTTCCGAGGCCGATCGAGTCGGATGATCTGATTGCTATTGCCGATGATACGCGAGCCGTCGAATTGCTCGAACGCGTCAAGGCGGACGCTAAGGTCGCCGACTTCAACGTCGAGATTTATGGCGCCTTGGTCGAGCTGATAGAGCAGGCTGGGTACGGTAGTTGTACCGGAATCCCATCAGCGATCTCGGACCTGGATTCTCCGCCCTGTCTGACCTTTTTCTACGACTGGCGTCAGGACAATGTTGGGAATGCGTTGCGCCTGGGGCGATTCCTCGACCTGGCACGCACGCGGCTGGTCGAGCTGAAGAAGGACTCGGGACTCGAGTCGGACGAGGAGATCACCTTCGATCTGATCGCTCACTCGATGGGAGGTCTCGTGGCCCGGTACTACCTACGCTATGGCGCCGAGGATGTGTTGTCGAAGAGAAGTGCGCCTGTCACCTGGGCCGGTGCCGCGCGAGTGGACCGCCTCATCATGATCTCGACGCCAAACTTCGGAGCGATGAAGGTGATGCGCGAACTCGTCGAGGGCCGTCACTACCCAGTCGTGAAGTTCGAGCCGGCGATGGTGAACACCTTCGTGTCGGCCTATCAGATGCTACCGCGAAGGAATCATGCAGTCTGGCTGGATGAGGAGGGCAATTCCATCGAGGTCGATATTCTCTCGACAGAGCTCTGGGAACAGAACGACTGGGGTGCCTTCGCCGACGGGCAGGACAAGTATCTGGCCTGGATCTTTCCCGGCGAAGCTTCCTCGCAGGGGCGTCGCCAGCGAATGGTGGAATTCATGTCAGCCGCCTTCAAACGAGCCGACCAGTTCTTCGAGGCCATGGATCGCCGACCCGAGACCCCATGCCCGACCGAGCTGACGCTGTTCGCCGCAGACGTGCAGCCAACCATGGCCAGGGCCATTCTGCTGGAAAGAGCTGGCAGGAAGACTTTGCGCTTCGAAAGCACCAAGACGGTGAAACTCAAGGCTCCCGGGGATCGTTCTGTCACTCGCGCATCAATGGTGGCTGACGAGCGACTGCTTGGTGAGACGACCGGCTTTGTATCTTCACCGATACCCTGGAACCGCAAGGTATTCCTGACCGATATGCATCGCACCTTTCTGGGCAACCCGACGTTTCAGAACAATCTCCTGCACATCCTGCTGGAGACACCTCCCCATCATCGATAGCTCCGAGGACGGGCTCCGGAACCTCAGAACGGGAGGCCGAGCTTTAGGCGGATCCCTCGCAAGTTCTCCCCGAAGCGATAGCCGATCAGGAGTCGAGGCACATTGAACTTCCAGATACGCGGTCTGGGAGTACTGCCAAAGGTGATCCCGACCTCGTACTCCTGTTCGATGACGATAGGTTCTTCGAGCACCTGTCCGAAGACAAGCTCGCGGAAATAGTGGCGGCCGAGAGCGTAAAGACTGAAGTCGACCCGACGTTCTCCGACATCGAGCCCAAAGGGAATCAACGTGTCGAGCCCGACCTCCAAACGAGCGAAATCGTCATCGTAGAGCCCTCCCGAGGACTCGCTGAGACTGTATTTGAGGCCAGAGCCAAAGGTGAACACCAGGTTTCTCCAGGGTTTGACATAGACACCCTGGACTCCCGTGGCAGCAATCAGGATCAGATCGCCACCGTGAAAGTCCTTCCCGAGGCCCAGGTCCTGTCGCGGCTTCAAGGTCCAGTGCTTGTTCAACGGGATCAGGAATTCGAGCGCAGGGACAACGGTGAGCACCTGGACTCGATCGAGATCGAAATCCTCCAGAAGATCTCCCAACTCGAGACCATAGACTCCCATCGAGATCGGGACACGGAGCCGCAGTCCCCAGGGATGTTCCTCGGGTGAGCGGAGCATCTGGGTGACCGGAATCTTGAGGTTGGCCACGTCCTGCTGGCCGGCGTCGTACCCACCCACACCGAAGTCCTGGGTGTAGGGGTAGTTGGCGAGCTTCTCTGTCTCGTCCTCGGCAGGTGGAGCCTGGGCTCGGGACATGGAGGACGCCGACAGCAGGGTGGCGAGAGCGAAAACGATCAGCAAGGCCAGCAGCCGACTCACGGCTTCATGCTACAGAATCTCACCGTTCGATTCTCTATACTTCGATCCTCGATGCTTCTCAGCGGAGCAGCCATATCTGTCCGGTCTTGCAGCGCAGAGCTGGAGCCCCAGCATGGGAGAGCAGGGGGAGAGCCCAAGATGGCCCGGCGACAGCGAAGATGAGGTATGAAGCCCAACCGCGGGCTGCCTGGTTCGAGATTCTCTCGGTGACGGGCCTGGTGTTCTCATACATCTGGTGGTGGCAAGGGGCCTTCGCCGGCGATTTTGTGGTCTGCCTGGGGATTGTCCTGGGAATCACCTTGTCCGGCCACCGTCGCCGGGGTGAGTCGGCGCGAGATCTGGGCTTTCGTTTCGACAACTTCGGGCAATCGCTCAGGGAAGTGTTCTCGGTGGTCGGCCCCCTGCTCCTGACCATGGTCATTCTCGGGCTGGTGATGGGTTGGAACCGCGAGCCCCCGATCGATCGACTGGTAACCCGCGTGACCCTCATGCCGCTCTTTGGCATGGTTCAGGAGTATGTTCTGTTGGGCTTCTACTACCGTCGATTCAGCGAAGCGCTACCGGGTGAGGTTCTTCCAGCCGTGGCGTCAGCAACGGTTTTCGCCTTGCTTCACCTGCCGAATACGCCGCTGCTGCTGTTGTCGTTCGTGGCCGCCCTGGGAGCCTGCTGGTTCTATCGCAGGACCCCGAACCTCTGGGTCTTGGGTCTCGCCCACGGACTCTTGTCGATTACCGTGGCGATGTTTTTCGCCAAGCTGCTGATCTTCGGCTTGAAAGTCGGTCCGCGGGCCCTGCGTTAGAGGCGGCTCTGGTCGCCTTCGTGACGCTGGCCGCGGAGCTCCAGGGCACTCGAATGTTCACCTTCAGGGCAGGCGCGGTGCCGGATCCAGGCAGATATCCCTGCCGTCTTTGGGCAAGGGTTTTCTCAGCAGGTCCATCCAGGCCGTGTAGACCCAAAGCGAGAGCCTGAAAGCGGTCACCACGATGCCACTGGTCGCAAAGCCAATCGAAGGATCGTTCAGTGGGCCGCGAATCTTCACCGGCGTGGCGAGGCTGATGAGGCTGGGTTTCTTTGGGCGCGGTTTCAGGCGAAGCTCGAGATAGTTATTGGGTAGATCGAGATACCCGCGCATCAGCACGCGGCTACGGGTCGCATCCAGGACGAGAGAGTCGGGCCTTATCACTCCCGCGTCGACGACGAATCGGCCTACCGTGCAGTTGATTTGAGACTCGGCACCCAGATTGAAGACGGGCAGCAACGATTGGAGGAATCCACCTCCCCAGAGGTCGAGAATGGTGGCGTCGAAGTCGGTCGGGAAATCGGTGAAATCGATATGGCCGTTCAGACTCTGCATCAACTCCTGGACGGAGGCTCCCTGGGCTCTCAGAGCCAGATCGAGGCTCCAGTTGCCGCTGGCGGTGCCCGGGTTGATGATGTCGGCCAGGAGACCATAGGGTTGACGTTCCCACTGCACTCTCAGGTCTGCATCGACGCCTCGGCTCATGGGCTCGATATGTGCGGCGATCTGTGCCACCGTGTCCGCTTCCTGGGACCTCTGCACCAGGAGAGACAGACGCCCGTCTTCGAGCTCGAGGGCCAGGGTCGCATGGTCGATCGGGCCCGCCCCGGTGTCCAGTTCGTCGATTCCAAGCGCGATCGAGGCATCGAGCCGCCGCAAGGAGTCGAGAGAGAGCTCCGCAGATCTGAAAACCGAGAAGCCCCCTGGTTGGGCCGCATCCTCCTCGTCATCCGGAACGTCGGAATGAAGCCAGGGGAAGTAATCCTTCGATCGGGTGTGGCGGCTCGTCAGCTTGGCGTCGAAGGTGGGGCGATTCTCGACGAGTCGATACTCGAACGAACCTTGCAGGTCGGATTCTCCCAGCGTCAGGTCGAGGTCCTGAAGGACGATGCGATCCTCTCGCGAAGCGATGCGACCCTGGAGATGGTAGGGGCCCAGATCGGGCAGATCTCGCCCTGCGAGCGAGGAGAGGTCGGTCAGGCTCTCTGCGGAGAGAGCCATCTTCAGATCGAGCTCATCCCTGGCGATGGGCAGCGCGAGTTGGCCTTCGAGCACGAGCTGGGTGGAAGCGAGCCCGGCCTGCAGGCGAAAGGGCTGCCGAAGCTCCGGAGACGGCTCCGCCGCGCCGAATTCACGGAGCGCGATATGGAGATAGATGGGCTCCTGACCGAGCCGTCCTTCCGATTCGAGGACGATGGGCTCACCGGGAGGTCCGGACAAACTCACGACTCCAAGGCGGAGCTCGAGAGTCTCTCCCGAGTGGGGAAGGAAGATGTCCCAGCGTACGTCCATGAGCTTGCCGGATATCGAGGCGGAATTGACGATCTGGCCAACCGTTCCACCCTCGGCGGCGATCGATAGCTCCAGCCGACTCGCCTCGAGGTCTGCATCGGTGATCAGGCCTTCCTTTTCCAGGACTTCAGGAAACTCGCTCGCCTGGCCCCTGAGATCGAGAGCAAATCGGGGTGCATTTCCTTTTAGATCGAGCTCGAGCTCACCCTCGAAATCAGAGTTGTCATAGCTGAAGGAGAAGGGAGAGCGCTCGAGTTGACCCTCTCGCAGAGTCAAGGATGCCTGAATGTCGGTCAGGTCGACGGGGTCGCGGTAGAGGCGATCGATCTGCAGGTCGACCTCAGCGCTGCCGAGGGCCCTATCTGAAGGCAGGAGGGGAAGCTCGAAGCCGAGGGCTTCCTTCTCGGTGTCCAGAGTGGTGATGGGATCCGCCAGGGTCTGCAGCTCCCGAAGATCGAGTGCCGCCATGTGCAGATTGGCCACAAGTGGGGTCTCGAGGTTGTCGATGTCCCAGGAAAAGGCTGCCTCGAATTGCGTCCTGCCAACCACCGAATCCTGAAGACGGAGTGAGCGGGCCCCTGCCACGGTCTGCAGGTGGCCACTCAAGTGGAAGGGGAGCCCGGCTTCGCGAGGAAAGCCGAGCCAGGCTTCCAGATCGCCGAGGCGGTCGCCGGTGGCCGAGAAGTCGAAGTCGAGATCGAAGCCTTCTTGCCGGGCAAGCACGCGACCGCTGGCGTCGATGTTCGCTCCGGAGCTCCTGAAGGTGACTCGAAGAGGCCAGGTGTCAGACCCGAGCAGGGATTCGGCGGCGGCTGTCTCGAGGTGGAGCTGGAAGTTCTCTTCGAGGAGCGTCCCGGTGGTCGTGAGGGTCAGGGGCTTACCCGTGCGATGCTCGACGCGAGCGTTTTCGAGAGCCACCTCGAGAAGCCCCTCTCCAGCAGGATCTGCTGAACGCAGTGTGATCTCTCTGCCTTCGACGAGAACGTCGAGGTTGGCAATCAATGCCTCGATCGAGAGGCCAGAAGTCGAGACCGAGAGCGCGATTCGACCGAGAGCCCCCGACAGCCCCTCGGGAAGGTCGAGTAGATCATCCAGCTGATCGAGAGCGAGATCTCGAGTGGAAAGCTCAGCCGTGAGCGCGGTCGATTCGGCCTCTCGTCGGATTTCCAGCTCGCTCGAGAGGGGAATGCCGGCCAGCTGCAGGCGCAAGGGAAGCGAGAGGTTGCCGTCGTCGAGCCCGACCGTGAGCTCGAGATTGTCGAGCGTGTGGTCCACAACCTCGACGCTGTCGATGCTCACCTCGACCGAGACGTCGCACCAGGACAACAGGTCGAAGGGGAGTGGCGCCGAGGCGTCGATCTCTTCGGCTTGCGAACGGTCCAGCCAGGGTCGAAGGTCGACCTGCCCGAGGCCGATCTTCCCCGAAACCTGCGCCTTCTCAGGGTGGGTGTCGAGGGTCAGTGCTCCATGAACGGTCGTGGAGCCCAGCGAACCTCGCAGGTCTGAAAGCTCGATCTTCGAGTTCCGGGTTGTGACCCGCGAGGCAATGTCGAAGCCACCGATCTCCGGAATGTCGACGCCCTCCAGCACGCGCAGAAAATCCCAATTCGTGGACGCTGTCTCAACAGCGAGTTGCAGATTGGTGCTGTCGGGTTCGCGGGAGGCCGAGCCGGAGAGCTTCAGGAGCAGGTCCGCGATCTCCAGATGCGCTGCCAGCGGAAAATCTCCGGCCAGGGGAGAGAGCGCCGCGAGGGTGGGGCCGCTGGCGGCGAGCGATATTGGCAGGCCTTCCAGTGTGCCATGCAGCGCGAGCTCCAGCGGTCGGTGCTCTGCGATGTCGAGATCGAGTCGCTCGATCCAGGCGTCAGCCTGTCCAATGTCGGCGTCGTCCAGGAAGATGGTGACCTTTTCGAGGTTGACGTTCGCCAGCTCGCTCAGGTTGTAGGGCAGGGTCGTCCGGCCTGGCCAGTTCCCCGCTTCACCCTTGCGCCGATGGACATGAAAGTCGAGATCGCTCGCTGAGAGATGCTTGATTTTCAACTCCTTGCGCAAGAGAGGGAGGAGTGAAAGCCGCAGCTCGGCCGTCTCGATGTGAGTGAATAGCGGCGCATCGAGCGCTCCCGATCCCTGGACCTCGACGTTGCCGAGTTGCAGAGTTGGCCAGAGAGAGAGGTCGAGCCGTAGGTCGGCTACCGTCACCGGTGCAGCGACGATGTCGCTCAGAATGTCCTCAACAGGTCCCTTGAAGGCGGTGATATCGAGGTAGATCGGCAGGACAAAGAGAGCCAGGACCACAACCCATCCCAGACAGAAGATGATCAGGCCGAGTCGACCGATCGAGTGCAGGGGACCTTGCGCAACCATGCCGAAAATCACTCTACCCCAGGGGGAGCCGTGCGGTGCTTGGCGGGTGCTACCATGCGCTGGAATGTTGGGCGGTATGGTTCATCGAAGATCTGGGCGAGGCCTCTCTCCATGAGCCCTCTGCGGCGGGCTTGCGTCCTCGGTTGGGCGCTACTGGCGCCGGGTGTCGTTTTCGGGGATCAGAGTCCCGCGGCAAGCAAGACAGTGTCGGTCGTGCCCGCGGAAGATGTGGACAAAGCGGGGGAAGGCCCTGTAACGCTCGCCGATGGCGAGACCGCCAGATTCATGGTCGGAGGTACCTTCAAAAGCGCTTTCCACTCCGGCCTTCTGGGCCAACTCAGCAACTACGTCTTCGAGTACGAGAATGACGAGTCCCTCTTCAGGGACTTCGGGGACCTGGGAATTGGAATCGGAGGGGACATCGGCACTGTGGGTGTCAACTTCGACTTCAACTTTCGCAACCGGGTCGTCTCGAGTCACGACGTTCTCCCGCCCGGATCCACGATCACCGGGGACGATGCCTCTTACTACCGCAAGGTGGGGACGGCCCGTACGCGTCTACGTGTCGACTGGGAGTACATCCCCGAGGTGTTCAACGACGATGACGGTGTCGGTATCCAGGTTGAAGGTGGCTATTCCATCTCCGCCTCCAGAGCCCACCCGCCGACGGGCTACTCAGAAGACCCTCTGGCGGGTCTGATTCTGGATTCGGCAGGCGAGGGGTATGCGAGATTCAAGGAAGAGAACGAAGTCTCGAGAGACAAGCACGGTGTCGTGTACGTGACAGCGGGTTCCGCCGCCGCGGTGGTCGATTCGGTGGCCGGATTCGTGGGCAACAAGTTCGCGGATACGGAAAGGGCGGCGATCTTCTGGGACAACTACGCCGAGCCCATCATGCTCTTTCCCAAGGCAGGCATTCCTCTGAAGATGCGCGTCTTCCTGGGTGACGACGAGACCCTGGCCATCAATGATCGATTGACCTTCACCAGCTTCGTCGCGGTCTCACCGATTGTGGCGGGAATCAATCAGTATGGCGCCAGAATCGGCTATCGGTACTTCTGGCGATTCCTGCGCGAGACCACCGTTCGCAAGCTTCCGGACAGTGTCGTCGAGGTGAGAGTGCGCAACTGGCGCGGCCGTGGGAACGAGCTGACGCCATTCAAGTTCCGCCCCGAAGCACGTCTGTGGATCGTCAATATCGGCTACACCTTCTTCGAATCGGTGTTCGACCGATTCAAGGAGACGAGTTCGGACATGGTCTACAGGATCGATCTGAAGACCGAGTCGGGCATGGCACTCTTTCGGAAGATCATCAAGCAGAGTGGACGAGTCAATCCCAACCCGAAGCTTCCCGAGCCAGAAGAGATCGACGGAGTCGATACAATCGTTTCCGAAGTGAGCAACGGGAGGAACCAGAACTTTCGGGTGCGGGCCAACTTCTTTTCCTGGTTTCACTACCGCCGCAACAAGATAGGTACGACGCGCCGCATCAGCACCCACGAAGTCGACCTCAACGAGGCCTTGCGTGTGCGCTCGCGGGAGTTCGAGCGGCGATTCGGTCGGTTTCGAGATGTTCGATCAAGGTCGGTCATCATCGCGCAATCCGATGTCAGATGGCAGGACCATCTGGATAGAGTCGAGACGTCCGAGGACGAGAAGCTCGCGGTGCTCATCTCGACCAACTATTCGAGCCGCTGGGCCACGCAAGAGGAGATCCGGGCCATGGCCAAGGGGCTCGATGCGATTCTCGGGGAGCGTGGTAACCGCGAGCAACTCGATGAGCTGAAGAACTTCAAGACCGATGATCCCATCAGAATGACCTTCTATCTCGATCTGACCTTCGGACCGGAACAGATCAATAGAGCAAAGGACGCCTCCGAAGACGAGCTGTGGGCGGCTCTGGGCGAGCTGTTGCTCGGCCCCGAGCTGGCGGATGCATGGAGTAGCGAAGCGCGCCGGTACTGGTGGGAACCTGGAGCACCTCTGTATCGAGGTGTCGATCCACCGGTGCGGGATATATCTCGCCACTACGACAAGCTGCGAGGGTTC
The DNA here is from genome assembly GCA_963707075.1 of uncultured Acidobacteriota bacterium. Classification (GTDB taxonomy): domain Bacteria; phylum Acidobacteriota; class Thermoanaerobaculia; order Multivoradales; family JAHEKO01; genus CAXMQZ01. Next base: position 29,106 of record CAVPOX010000028.1, on the reverse strand, counting down.
GAGGGTCGTCCAAGGCGGCGGAGCCGCGTCTTCCACCCGGAGGAATGGAGCAGCCGGGATCTCTATCGTCTGGGTCAGAAGACGCTGATCAAGATGGAGAAGCTCGCCAAGCTGTTCCAGGATCAGCCGGATTGCTTGCGGTGTCTGGTGAAGGGATACTCGAGCAATGTGGATGTCTATCTGGTCCAGGCCCTGACTGTGCGCAACGCCGGCGGCGTAGAGAACGGCGAGGTCGGTTACGAGGCAAATATCCTGGTCGGTAACATGGTGCGCCCGCTGAGCTTCACCAATGGTGTGAGACATGGCTATCAGCTGCCTCGCGGAGGGGACGTCTTGCGCACTGCGGAGCAGACCTGGGAATCCCCTCCTCGCTTGCGGGCTGGACAGGCTTTGCTCAACGTCTCTGGCGCGGATAGGCAGCTGGAGGACGAAGAGCCCTGCGGAGTGATCCGTATCTTCAGCGATCATCTTTTTGCCGAGGATCTATCGCTGCGGCTTGTCTGGCGACGGAGCCGAATGGGGGCCGATCGCAGCCTGAAGGTGGCATACGCCAATCTTGGCGCGCCGCGGGAGCTCACGGAAGAGGAGGCGAATCAGGGGAGCATCGACTACTCCCACGCCGAGAGCGAGCGCTCGATGTCCTCTGAGTTTTCGACTTTCGATGATCGCACCCTGTCCATGCAGTACGGCTCCAACCCGTTTGTTGGCCGGTTCGAGCAAGCGAAGTACTTCTACGACATCTATGTTCCAAGCTTTCTCGGTTATCCGGGGAAGAAGGGCTACACGGTCTTGCTCAGGGTGCTCAACGAAGAGGGATTTCCGGTTACCGAAGAGCAGACGCTGCTGTTGCGGTTCCCGAAGAATTGGTCGACCCTGGTGCCGAGCCAGTGCTTTCCCTCGCAGCCCGATGGCGACGAGACCACCGCAGCCGCCTCATCTACTTCCGAAATGGTCAACTGAGTGGTCGACGCAGGGGGCATTCTTTGCCGACCCTCTGGGTGTCCTGAAGGGCCGGGACCATCCTTGTTGATCGCAATTGGGGTCGTTGTGGATGGTCCCGGAGGGCACGCTCGCGCTAAGCGATCTTGGGCGGGGCGGCGCTCGCTCGCTTTCCGGCGCGCCGCACCGATAGAGGCCTGCATCGATTGCCAAGATGCGCTTGGAAAGAGACCCATCCTGGGACCATCCACAACGACCCTCAGCGAGAGCGAATCAGGGCAACCGCAGTTTGCTCCACGGTGTTGGGTTTCTATACAGATCCTCTGGGTGTCCTGACAGAGGTACCTGTCGACGAGCACTCGGGCAGGATCTTCGAAGGACCCTAACGGTCCGGTGGGTGGGAGACGGGAGACGAGGGCCCTTGCCCAAAGTCTTCTTAGCCCGAGGCGGTACCCTGCAGGACACCCAAAGGGTTGGAGCAGGATTGCAGTCCCGTCGTTGTATCGCCCCGAGCGAAGGCAAAGTCGGCGGAGCGGTGGGCCGCTTCGGCCGGGGGGAATCAGTTGTCGGTTTTGCGGTGAGGACAGGTGGCGCAGGAGAGCGATTCGCCGTCCGGGCCGATGACGTCTGGGCCACCACAGGAGCCGTGCAGGCAGCGGTCTCCAAAAATGACGCCGATGGCCATGATGGCCATGACACCTCCCATGATCATGGCGACGATCAGTATCAGTTCCATCTCGCTACCTGCAACATTACTCGAGGGGATGAGATTCCCGGGCCTCGAGAACATCCTTGAAGGCATTGGTCATCCGCCCGACAAAAACCCCCTCCTTGTCCCGCTGCAGAAAGTAGGCTGCCAACCCCAATTCCTCGGCCAGGTCGAACCCCGCCGGACCCAGGACGAGCAGAGCTGTGGCGTAAGCGTCGGCTCTGACGCAAAGTGGAGCGATCACCGATACCGAGGCAACCGAGTGAGTGATCGGATAACCCGTGCGTGGATCGATGGTGTGGGAGATCCGTTTGCCGTCGATCTCATAGTAGTTGCGGTAGTCCCCGGATGTGGCCATGGCAGCGTCACTCATCGGCACAACCAGGTCGACAGCCTGATTCCCCCCGGGCATGGGGCGCTCGATGCCGATTCTCCAGGCTTCGTCCTGTTCGTTGAGACCCCGGGTGCGGACCTCTCCCCCGACCTCGATCATGTAGTGCTCGACGCCTTGATCGTCCAGGGCATCGGCGACCTTGTCCACCGCGTAGCCCTTGGCGATCGCGGACAGGTCGAGGCTGAGATCGGGGCGTGCCTTGGAGACCGAGGAGGATGCGCGATCGACCCGGATCATCTCCCACCCGGTGCGCTCGAGCAGTTGATCGATCTTCGCCTGACTCGGGGACTGCGGCATCCGACCCGGAGGGCCAAAGCCCCAGGCGTCGACGAGAGTGGCCACTGTAATGTCGAAGGCGCCCTGGGTGGTCGAGCTGATCTCCAGGGCGTGTTGCAGGACTTCCAGGGTGTCCGGGGAGATCTCGAGGGGTGCGGCCTCGCTCCAGTTGTTGATCTTGGAGACCTCGGAATCTTGCAGGTAGGTCGACATCTTGGTGTTGACATTTTCGAGAGCGGCCTTGGCGGCCTGTTCGATTTCGTATATCTGGTTGGAGGAGGCCTCATCCATCACCACCTTGATGCGGTACTGAGTACCCATCGTGGGTCCGGAGAGCTCGTGGGTGCGCCCGACAGGCTCCGGGCTATGGCAGGCAGAGAGCGAAAGGAGCAACAAGCCGGCGAGGGTCGTCATGCGACGACAACAACGGCCGGCACAGTGGCCGGCCGCTACAGCAGCGAGAAAGGGATGCTCGCCCGTTCCAGGAGTTTGTCTCGTGCTATCCGAAATCATCGAACGCGATGTTCTCTTCTTCGACGCCCAGATCCTCGAACATCTGCATGCAGGCCTTGAGCATCATGGGTGGGCCACAGAGGTAGTACTCGATGTCCTCCGGCGCCTCGTGATCCTTGAGGTAGTTGTCAAAAACCACTTGATGGATGAAGCCGACGTAGCCATCCCAGTTGTCTTCGGGCAGGGGTTCCGAGAGTGCCAGGTGCCATTCGAAGTTGTCGTGCTTGCGTGCGAGCTCGTCGAACTCGTCCTGATAAAAGGCCTCCCGAAGACTTCTTGCACCGTACCAGTAGGTGATCTTGCGCTTTGAATTGAGTCGTTTGAGCTGATCGAAGATGTGCGAGCGCATCGGTGCCATTCCGGCGCCACCACCGATAAACATCATCTCGGCGTCGGTCTCCTTGGCGAAGAACTCACCAAAGGGACCCGAAATCGTGACCTCGTCTCCTGGTTTCAGGCCGAAGATGTAGGAAGACATGATGCCCGGGGGGGTCCCTTCGGGAGCCCGGGGCGGCGGAGAGGCTACCCGGACGTTGAGCATGATGGTGCCTTCTTCTTCCGGATAATTGGCCATTGAGTAGGCGCGAGTTACTTCGGCATCCACCTTGGAGACGTAGCGCCACATGTCGTATTTGTCCCACTCTTCCCGATATTCGTCCTCGATGTCGAAATCCGCATACTTGGTCACATGTGGCGGGCACTCGATCTGGATATAGCCACCGGCGCGGAAGGGGACCGCCTCGCCCTCGGGGAGCTCGAGCACCAGTTCCTTGATGAAGGTGGCGACATTGTGGTTGCTGCGCACCGTGCACTTCCACTTTCGCACCTCGAAGATCTCGGGCGGCAGCTCGATCTTCATGTCGCCCTTGACCTTCACCTGGCAGGAGAGGCGCACGCCTTCGCGGGCTTCACCGCGGTTGATGTGGCTGACCTCGGTGGGCAGGAGCGCGCCGCCGCCTTCGGTGACCTTGACCGTGCAGACGCCGCAACTGCCCTTGCCACCACAAGCCGAGGGGATGAAGATCTGGTTGGCTGACAGTGTGCCCAGGAGCGTGCCACCAGCCTGGGTGTGCATCGCTTTGTCTGGGTCATCGTTGACGATGATGCTCACCTCACCGGTTGCTACGAGCTTGCTGCGAGCCACCATCAAGAAAGCCACCAACGCCACAATGACGAAGGTGAACATGAAGACGCCGAGTCCGATAGTAGTCATGGTTCTAGAGTTGGATGCCACCGAAAGTCATGAAGCCCAGGGCCATCAGACCGGTGATGATGAATGTGATTCCCAGTCCACGCAGCGGTGCCGGGATGTCGTGATAGCGAAGCCTCTCGCGGATTGCCGCCAACGCGACGATTGCCAGTGCCCAGCCGATGCCGGCGCCAATGCCGAAGACCACGCTCTCGCCCATCGTGTAGTCTCGTTCCACCATCCAGAGCGAGGCCCCGAGGATGGCGCAGTTGACTGCGATCAGAGGCAGGAACACACCCAGGGCTCCGTAGAGCGCGGGCATATAGCGATCGAGCACCATCTCGACAATCTGCACCATGGCGGCAATGGTGCCGATATAGGTCAGAAAGCCGAGGAATGAAAGGTCGTACTGCGCCAGTGAAGGACTGATCCAGGCCAGTGCTCCCTCCTTGAGGAGGTAGTTGTAGATCAGATTGTTCATCGGCACCGTGATACCGAGAACGAAGATCACGGCCGACCCGAGGCCGACGGCGGTCTCGACCTTGCGTGAGACGGCGAGAAACGAACACATGCCGAGAAAGAAGGCGAGGGCCATATTCTCGACGAAGATGGATTTGACAGCGAGATTCAGATAGTCCTCAAGCATCTCAATCTTCCTCGATCTGGTCGGGCTTCCAGACGCGGAGCGCCCAGATCAGCAGGCCAATAATGAAAAAGGCTGAAGGGGACAAGAGCATCAGCCCGTTGGGGTTGTACCACCCACCCTCGGTCACAAGGGGCAGAACCTCCTTGCCGAACAGCCTTCCCGAACCGAAGAGCTCTCGCAAGAAGGCGGTGAGCATCAGGATCACGGCATATCCCAGACCGTTGCCCAGGCCGTCGAGCAGGCTCATGCCCGGCGGATTGGCCATGGCGAAGGCTTCGGCGCGGCCCATGATGATGCAGTTGGTGATGATCAAGCCGACGAAGACGGACAACTGCTTGGAGATGTCGGGCAGGTAGGCCTTGAGAATCTGATCGGTGACGATGACCAGCGACGCGATGATGGTCAGCTGGACGATGATGCGAATGTTGGTCGGGATGCTGTTGCGCAGCAGACTGATGAAGACGTTCGACAGCGTCAGCACGCAGATCACAGCGATGCTCATGACCAACGAGGTGTCCATGCGCGTCGTCACCGCCAGGGCCGAGCAGATGCCGAGCACCTGCAGGGCTATGGGGTTGTTGTTGAACAGGGGGTCGACGAGCGCTTCACGCTCTTTGCTAGACATCAGGCCGCCTCCCTCGAGTCGTGTTGTTGTGCGAGCTTGTCCAGGTAGGGTCCGAATCCTTCGTCCCCGAGCCAGAAGTGCACCAGATTGGTCACCCCACGCGAAGTCAGGGTAGCGCCGGAAAGGCCGTCGACCTTGTAGGGCGCCTGATCCGGCGGCGGTGCGAAGCCTTTGATGACCTCGATCTTCGGTTCTCCATCGACCCCGAACACCTTTCTGCCGACCCAGTGGGCTTTCCACCGCGGGTTGTCCACTTCGCCACCCAGACCGGGCGTTTCACCGTGCTCGTAGAAGGTGATCCCGCGAACGGTATTGAGATCCCCTTCGAGCGCCAGAAAACCGTAGAGGGTCTTCCACAGACCGTACCCCTCCACGGGCAGGACCAGAGATTCGATGTCGCCAGCGTCATCGAGGACCTTGTAGACCAGGGCATGATTCGGAATTCTCTTGATCAGGGAGGGGTTCGGCGGAGCGAGGGTGCTGGCAGCCGGATCCTTGGCCTCCCGCGCCTGATCGAACGTAAGCGGATCGATGTCGGGAACGGTCTCACCGGTCGCCATATCGATGACATCCATCTCCACGCTTTGGAAGCGCTCGGCGACCTGCTCGGCATCGAGCTTCTCGCCGGGCTTCATCAAGCCTGCAGCCTGCAGCACGTTGCGCTGCTTGTCCAGGGCGGCATTGATGTCTTGGCGCTCCTTGAGCGAAACGGCCGCAGACGAGACCACGATGGCGCAGACGATACAGACCGCGGTCGCAAAAAGGATTGTGTAGAGCGGACTACGCTGCATAGCGAGCCCTCCTTCGTTTGATGTTCTTGGCCACCACGAAATGGTCGATCAGTGGCGCCATGACGTTCATCAGCAGGATGGCGAGCATCATGCCTTCCGGATAGGCCGGGTTGACGACACGCACCAGCACCACCAGCACGCCGATCAGAAAGCCGTAGATCCAGCGTCCTTTGTCGGTCTGGGCGGCAGAGACCGGATCGGTGGCCATGAAGACCGTGCCGAAGGCCCAGCCACCGAGGACGAAATGCCACCAGAAGGGGGTGGCAAAGAAGGGATTGGTGTTGGAGCCAATAGCGTTGAGCCCGAGCGCCATGATGAGGGTGCCGATGGTGACACCGGCCATGATGCGCCAGGAGCCGACGCCAGTCAGGATCAGGATGACGGCGCCGATCAGGCACGCCAGCGCCGATGTCTCACCCATCGATCCCGGGATCAGGCCAAAGAAGGCATCCTGCCAGCTCACGCCGCTGGCCAGGGCAGCCTGACCCTGTTCTGCGGCGACCGCTAGCCAGGTCGCCCCGCTCACCCCGTCGGCACTGGTTCCGGCCGCGATCCAGACCGCGTCGCCGGAGATCTCGGCTGGATAGGCGAAGAACAGGAAAGCGCGTGACAGCAGAGCCACATTGAGAAAGTTCATCCCTGTTCCACCAAAGATCTCTTTGCCGAGCACGACGCCAAAGCTGATGCCCATGGCCACTTGCCAGAGGGGGATCGTCGCGGGGAGGACCAGCGGAAACAGGAAGCCGGTAACCAGCAGTCCTTCGGCCACTTCGTGCTTCCTGATGGCGCAGAAGAGCACTTCCCAGAATCCGCCAACGGCAAAGGTGACAATCAGAACGGGCAGAAAATAGAGAGCACCGTGAACCATGCAAGAGAAGATGCTGGCGGGATCGAAGGCGAGCCCCATCGCTTCCATGGCTGCCGTCTGCCATCGGTCCAGTGGTTCCGCGCCGCGCGAGATGGCCAGATGGGCCTGATAGCCGGTGTTGTAAAGGGCCATCAGGATCGCAGGTATCAGTGCGTAGACGACGGTGATCATCATGCGTTTGAGATCGAGACCGTCGCGCACGTGGGCCGGCCCCGAGGTGACCTTGCCCGGGGTATAGAGAAACGTGTCCTGGGCCTCCCAGAGCGCATGGAGTTTCTCGAGCTTGCCTCCGGGCTCGAAGTGCTTGGCCTGTTGATCCAAAAGGGAACGGAGAGACACGATCAGCCTTCCTTTTCGATAATGGTGAGAACATCGCGCAAGCACGGTCCGTACTCGTTCTTGCCTGGGCAGACGTAGGTTGCCAGGGCCAGATCTTCTTCGTCGAGCTCGAGGCAACCCAGAGCCTCGGCAGTTTCGACATCCCGCATCAAGAGCGCCTTGAGCAGCGGGGTGATCATCAGGTCCATCGGCATCACCTTCTCGTACATGCCGATCGGAACGATGTTGCGGACCGAGCCATTCGTCGATGACGTCATGGCAAACTTCTTACCGGGCATCAGCTTCGACAGATGGGTATTGACGACCGAAAAAGTGTCGGTTCCTGGCGCTGTCCAACCGAGGAACTCACGGTCTCGGTCTTCTGCGATGACCGAAATCTGATTGCTGTACCGACCGAGAAAACCAAGCGCCGGTCCGCTCGCGATACGACCGGACAAGACCGAGCCCGAGATGACGCGATTTTCTCCGGGTGCCAGCTCGCCTTCCGTCAGGTCCTCGGTGGAGGCGCCGATGCGGGTCTCGAGCAGCCGGGGTCGCTCGACGACCGGACCGGCCAGCGAGAGGATTCGCCTCACCAGGAGTTGCCCGGTTTCGAAGAGATGCCCGATGGCGATGACGTCCTGGTAGCCCACATGCCAGACCACCTTGTTGCGATCGACGGGGTCCAGGGTGTGGATGTGCAGACCGACCGTGCCTGACGGGTGGGGTCCGCTGAACTGTTCGTGCCGGACCTGATCGCCGTCGGGAAGCTGCACTGGGGTCTCGGCGTCCGTGCAGACAAATACCGGCCCATCGGTCAGTTTGGCGAGGACAGCCACGCCACGCTGAAAAGGCGCTTCCTTTCCGGCCATCACCGTCGACACCTCTGGAGCCAACGGATTGCTGTCGGCTGCCGTTACGAAAACCGAGTGCGGTTTGTCGGCCGGGTTGGCCACCTTGCTGAAAGGTCGGGCGCGGAGCGCGGTCCACAGACCGGATTCGAGAAGCAGGCTGCGGACATTGTCCTCGGTGAGCCCCGACAGCGACTTGCTGGCGAAACTCGAGTAGGTGACCTCATCGGCACTGCCTGTCTTGCCCTCCATCTCGGATCGACTGAGATCGATCACGACGGACTGGAAGACGCGTTTGGCTCCCCGGTTGATGGCGCTCACCTTGCCAGCGGCTGGTGAGGTGAAGCGCACCCCGGGCATTTTCTTGTCCTCGAAAAGCAGCTGGCCGCGGCGCACGGTCTCCCCGACCTTCACCTGCATGGTGGGGCGCATGCCGACATAGTCGGCGCCGAGAAGGGCCACTTTCCGGGGTTGCTTTGCACCTTCGATCTGCTGGCTCGGCTGGCCGAGAATCGGCAGGCGCAGTCCTCGTTTGATCCTGTGCAGTCCCATCGAAGACCTTGAAAGTAGTTAGGTTATCGGTATGGCGTGGCCCGGGCCACGACACATGGAAGGGGTCGAAGCCAACCCTTCGCGCGTCGCGCCCAATTGTGACATTTGGAACAAGGGAAATCTAGGGGTTCGAGCGGATCACCCGGGTCCGCCGCATTTGCTACCATTCAAGAAAGAACGGAGTCCATATTGGTGTATTCGTTGGTTCCTGTGCTGTGCAGCGGCAAGATGACGCTGGAGGTGAACTGATGCCCGACACGAAGAAGCAGAAGATCCCGAGAGCACGCGATCTGATGGAGGAGATTCGCCTGTCCTTCGCTCCGGACACGGACCTCATCCGGGCGATCGAGGAGCTGGCGCGCCATGGGGTTTCGGCCGCACCCGTGGTGGATAGCGAACGTTGTCTCCGCGGCATTCTCACGGAGAAGGACTGTCTTCGCCTGCTATACGATTCGACTCTCTATCGTTCCCGCGGTGGACGGGTGGCGGACTTCATGTCGCCGTTGGAGGAAGTCATCGAGCCGGAAATGGACATCTTTCGGATCTCCGAGGTTTTTCTCCACAACAACTTTCCGATGCTGCCCGTGATCGACGGTGGCAAGTTGGTGGGTTGCATCACACGGCACCACATGCTGCGCGGCATCATGGCGATGGCGCAGGCCGAAGAGAGTGGCGTCGTCAAGATCGAAGCGGCCGCTCTGGAAGCGGTCAAGCGGCCGCGGGCCATCGAGCAGATGCAGAAGGTCTTCGCCAGCTACTCGAAGAGCCAACTGGTCAGCCGCGTCGGCCGCAAAGCGAAATAGCCTGGTGACAGGATACTTTTCCGGAGAGCCGACAGCCGACGAAAGTATCCTGTCACCAGGTTACTTGCGTAGACGCAGGCTGTTGGTGATCACGAAGATGCTCGACAGGCTCATCGCGCCTGCCGCGAGCATGGGATTGAGCAGCAGACCGGTGAACGGGTAGAGAGCACCCGCGGCCACCGGGATGAGCACGACGTTGTAGGCGTAGGCCCAGAAGAAGTTGCCGTGAATGGTGCGGAGCGTCTTGCGGGCCAGCTCGATCGCTTTGGGAATTCCCCGCAGATCTCCCGACATCAGGATCACGTCACCTGCCTCGATGGCGATATCGGTCCCCGTGCCGATTGCAACCCCGACATCGGCCCGGGCGAGCGCGGGGGCGTCATTGATGCCATCGCCGACAAAGGCGACACGCTGTCCGCGAGTCTGCAGGCGCTCGACCTCGTCGGCCTTCTGATTGGGCAGCACTTCGGCCACGACGTCGTCGATCTCGACCTGGGCTGCGATGGCCTCGGCGGTCTGTTGGCGGTCGCCTGAAAGCATGGCGACAGACAGCCCTAGCGCGTGCAACTGAGCGATAGCTTCCCGGGTTCCCTCTTTGAGGGGATCGGACACCGCGAGGACGGCGGCGAGCGCACCGTCGATTGCCGCCACGGCCGGCGTTTTGCCTTCGGCCGAAAGGCGCTGGATGGTCGCCTCGGCTGCTGTGGTATCGATACCAAGCTGGTCGATGAATCGCTGGGTGCCGATCCGGACCGCATGGCCGGTTACGGTCGCCTCGACACCGAGACCTGGATGGGCTTCACTATCGCTTGGGCTTGGCAGGGTGAGGTCGCGTGCGTTGGCGGCGTCGACGATGGCACCGGCGATCGGGTGCTCACTCGCGGTTTCCGTCGCCGCGATCAGCGTGAGGCTCTCTGTCTCTGACCGGCCGAACGCTTCGAAATCGGTCAACTCGGGTTGGCCCCGGGTCAGGGTGCCGGTCTTGTCAAGGACGACGGTATCGACCTTCGCCAGCAACTCCAGCGCCGTTCCCTGCCGAAAGAGAATGCCCATCTCGGCTGCCTTGCCGGTTCCGACCATGATGGCTGTCGGCGTAGCCAGACCCATGGCACAGGGACAGGCGATGAGCAGCACGCTGACCGCCGCAACGAAGGCGTAGTTCAGCGTCGGGTCCGGGCCGAGCATGAGCCAGAGGGTGAAGGTGAGAACAGCGACGACCAGGACCACCGGGACGAAGATGGAGGCGATCCTGTCCGCGACTCTCTGGATGGGTGGCTTCCCGGCCTGCGCTTCCTCGACCATGCGGATGATCTGTGCCAGGACAGTGTCGCCACCCACGTGCGTCGCCCGAAACTGGAAGGCTCCCGTCTTGTTGATGGTTCCACCGACCACCTCGGCGCCCACTGCCTTTTCCGCTGGCTCGGGTTCACCGGTGATCATGCTTTCGTCCACCCAACTCTTGCCCTCGGTGACGGTGCCATCGACGGGGATGCGCTCGCCAGGGCGGACCTGAACCCGGTCGCCAGGCACTACCGCGTCCACATCGATCTCCTGTAGCGCTCCGTCCCGCACCACGCGTGCAGTCCTGGGTTGTAGCTGGATGAGCTTGGCGATCGCCTCCGACGTGTGCCCCTTGGCCTTCGCTTCGAGATACCGGCCCAGCAGAATCAGGGTCACGATGACCGCAGCAGCCTCGAAGTAGAGATTGGCAGTACCTGCGGGGAAGATCTGCGGGACAACCAGGGCCAGCAGAGAATAGAAGTAGGCTGCCGAGCTGCCCATCATCACCAGCGTGTTCATACCGGGATTGAGATGGCGAATCTCTGCCCAGGCGAGCGTGAAGAACCGTCTGCCGGCACCGAACAGGACAGGCGTTGCCAGCAGAAGCTCGAGCCAGTGCCAGGTGGTCGCCGGGAGCAGGCGCAGCATCGCTTCACGCATCCCCGGAATGACCATGGATCCCATGGAGAGAACAAACAGTGGAATCGTGAACAGGGCCGCGAAGCGCAGGTCCCGGAGAAGGGCCTGCTCTTCGCTGGCTCGGCCGGCCGCGCTCGACCCGGCGTCGCTGTCGACAGCGAGCGGCTCATAGCCGGCATCCCGAACCGCGTTCTGGATGGCTTCGAGCGAAATCGTTTCCGGCGCGAATTCAACCTTGGCGGTTTCCGTTGCGAGGTTGACCGTCGCCTCCTCGACCCCGGGTAGCTTGCCCAGGGTGCGCTCGACGCGGGCGACGCAGGCCGCGCACGTCATTCCGTGGACGCCGAAGCGGGCCTCGGTCTTATGGGGAACGGTCATCGGCGGTACTTCAACACTTCCATCAGTTCGTCGACGATCTCGTCGGTGTCGCCTCTCTGGTGGGCGGTGACGACATGGTCACGCAGGTGACTGCGCAGGATCAGGCCGCCGACCTTGTCCAGAGCCCCGTTGACCGCCTTGATCTGCTTGAGGGCATCGACGCAGTAGACCTCTTCATCTTCGAGCATCCGCAAGATTCCTTCGACATGCCCCCTGATGGACAGCAGGCGCCGACGGGCATCCTCACGGGTCTGGGTGTCGAGTTGCAGACCGTGGCACTGCGCGTGGTTCAAGAGACAGGCTCCGCCGTGTAGCCCTCGTCTTCGATGGCGTTCACCAGAGCCGCCAACTCGGGCTGGCCTTCGACGCTCGCTTCGCCCCGCTCCAGACTGACTTCGACTACAGACTCGACGCCTGGAACACCACCGAGCGCTTTCTCCACGGCGCGGACACAGTGCTCACAGCTCATACCCTGGACTTTCAGTTTGACCATTTTTTGATCCTTTCCCACCCCACCCGGGGTGGGATTAGTCTACCTTGAGAGAACCCGCGTCGCCCCAAGGTTATTCCGCTCGACATCGAAGCAGCGAGAGAGGCTCCGGACGGTAGAACTGCGCCCGGAGCCAGAAGCCACAATCAAGCAAGGCAGTGCTAGGCCGTAGCGAGAGCGGCGAGATTGGGATTGACCTGCTCCCACTCACTGATCGGTGGTAGCACTCCCATCTCGATCACCTCGTCACGAAGCTTGATCAGGTGCTCGTAGGAAGCCTGCAATGCGGCCATTTCCTTGTCGGTGCCCGATGGGGCCTCCCACTGAACGCCGTTGTTCCCGAGGGTGGTCTCCATCGCCATCATGACGTTGTGGAAGCCGAGTTCTTCGGAGTCGACGTAGGTGCCCACGGGCCATTCGTAGCCACCGCCCTCGATGACGGCCTTGGTCATGCGAACCGATTGGTGCGCCGGGCTCTGGAACGAGCTGCGCCCTCGCAGTTGAATGATCTTCTTGCCGCCCTGACGCACATGCGCCTGAATGGCTTCCCAGTCCTCCAGCGACAGCTCGTCGGTGCCGATGATCTCGGTCAGGGGGCGACCGGCGACCTTCGCAGTGCTGGCAAAGACCGCCATCTGCTCGCCGTGTCCGCCGTAGGTGCGGCAGCCGGTGACCTGGTCCTGGGCGATACCGAAGTGCTGACTGAGCGCGGTCTGCAATCGGGTGCTGTCGAGAGCTGCGAGCGTTGCGACCTGATTGGGGGCCAATCCAGAGTTGACGAGCGTGACGAGTCCTGTGATGTCAGCCGGGTTGAAGATGATGACCACGAATTTCACGTCCGGGCAGTAGGCCTTGATGTCCTTGCCCAGTTGGGCGGCGATCTCGGCATTGCCCTTGAGCAGATCTTCGCGGGTCATGCCCTCTTTTCTGGGGGCACCACCTGACGAGATGATGTATTTGGCTCCGGCGAGGGCTTCGCCGATATCCGAGGTCCAGGTGACATGAGCGCCGGGAAAGGCGCAGTGATACATCTCTTCGGCCGCACCTTCGTTGCCCTTGTCGAAAGGATCGTACATGGCGATGTTGGGTGACAGTTCCATGGTCAGGCAGGCCTGGACCATGTTCGAACCGATGGCGCCGGCCGAGCCGAGAATCACGATCTTGTCTTGGGTCAGATAGCTCATTTTGTCTCCTCTGGGGTTTCGACGGGTGGCAAGGCTGCCAGCCTACCTAGAATTGTACCCCTCTCGAAATCAGCGTGCAGTTCTGAGAGCGATGGGCGGTAGAATCGAGCGCGATGCCCACGCGAAGGACAATTCTCATCGCTGTGTTGGTGACGGTTCTGTCAACGGCATCTGCATCCCACGGTGTGGAAGTCAAGGTGGACTACGACCCCGCGGTCGACTTTTCATTGTTCAAGACGATCAGTTGGCGGGACGGGACCCCGGCCGAGGATCCAGAGGTCGAGAGCAGGATCCATGCGGCGATCGAGCGAGAGTTGATCCCTCTGGGGGTGCGCGAGGTGCGCGAGGATCCCGACCTCTATATCGTGACGCATGCCGCGATGGATGCGGAAGCGTTGGTCGAGGTGGCGAAGCACGGCTACTGGAGGGGCTACGAGGGATGGAAGAAGCCGATCGCGGTAGCGGAAGAGTCCTGGACCGCCGGGATGGGAATGTTGATCGTTGATATCGTCGATGCGTCGCGCGATCAGTTGATCTGGCGGGGCCTGGCTACCGGGAACGTGGCGAAGACGACGGAGAAGCGGGAGCGCAAGCTCGACAAGACGATGGCCCAGCTATTCAAAGGGTTTCCTCCGAAATTCAAGGAGAAGTAGGAGACGGCGATGGCAGGCGGATCCCGGTCGACCCGAGTTGGTTTCAGTCGGATTCTAGGCCTGAGCGCCTCGCTGGCCCTGGGCTTCAGCGTCAGCCTCGGCCTGGTGGTGAATGCCGGAGGTGGCGCGGTGATGTCCCTCTCTTCGCAAGGACTGACCGTCGCCCTCTTCCTGGCGATGGTGCTCTATTTGCCTCTGCTTTTGACCTATGCCGAAATGGCAGCGGGTCGTCCCGGCAGCGCCAGCGCTTATCAAATCAGCCGGTTCCACAATCCGACCTGGGTGACATTCCTGGTGGGTTGGCTGATGTTGGCCGGGTTGGTCTCTGCGGCGACCCTGCTGAGCCGCGAATTGGCACTCCGCCTCGACTATGCAGTGCGGAGCGTCTATCAGGTCGACCTCGATCACGTCTGGTTCCTGATTGCGGCCTTGCTTCTCGGCGGAGTCCACGAGTGGGTCACCGGCGAGACCCGATGGCGGTCGCGCACCATCCTCATCTGGGTTGGCCTCGTGGTGTTTCTGGTGATCCTCGCATGGGCTGGGCTGAGACACGCGCCGGGTGAGGGCGACTTTCAGCAGTTGAGGTTTCAAGGCCACGATCTGACCAAGGTTGCGTTGTTGGCCGTCGGTTTGTGGTTTGCCGACGTGTTGCTCAACCACCGGCGGCAGATGATCCGGCCCGACCAGACGCTCAAGTGGTCGATGATCGGCGTCTGGATAGGAACGATCGTCCTGGCGATGATTACGGCCCGACTCGTCCTGCGTTCGCCTTCTCTGATGTTGGAGTCTTGGCCAGAGAAGCTCTCCTGGGGTTATCAGAGCCTCGAGCTCCTGATCCTGTTGGTCACTGTACTGTTTGCCTGGGTGGGTCTCTCGCGGCTCATTACGCGGACCGTCCGTCTGTCCGGTGCCATGGGAGCTGACGGTTTTCTGCCCACGGTGGTGGCGGAGAACAAGAGACGACTGCGGGCCCTGGTTTCCCTCATCGTGATGGGAACCGTCGTTGTTTTGGCGGCTCGCTGGCTTCCCGCCGCCCAACTGGTGGCTTTGTCGGCAGCGAGCTTCCTGCTGACCACGGTTCTGGTGACGCTGCCGCATGCCCGTCGACCGGCCCGGGAGCTTTCGCCCAATCGCCGTAACCGACTGCCGCTGCACCCTCTGTTTCCAGGTATGACTGTCGTTGTCTGTGTTGCCCTTGTTCTCGTCCTACCCCGGATCGGGCAAGGTGTCCTGGCCGCATGGGTGCTCCTCGGAGGTGGGTTCTATCTGGCCTACGCTGGTCGCCGTGCACGAGCCGTGCAGCAGGAAGAGACCCTGGTGGGGGAGGTGGCGGAGGTCCAGGTCAAGACGGTACCGAGAATCCTGATCGCGGCTGGAGATCTCGAGCAGTTGCCTTCCCTCTTGCGGCTGGGCTGGGCCGTGGCGCGCGACAGGCAGGCCGAGCTAGTGGTGTTGCGGGTGCTGCCGACCGGCGATGAGCTCTCCACTCGAAATCTGCAGCGCGCAGCGGAGGAGGAATGGGAGGCGCTCGACAGAGCCGTGGTGGAGTCCGAGTCGAGCGACGTGCCGATCGCGACACTCGTGCGAATCGCGCCCAGCGTCGAGTCCGGAATTCTTGCGACCACGCGCGAATACGATATCGATCTCCTGTTGTTGGGAGCCGCGGATCTGCCACGGGAGGCGCCGCCGTCACCGGTGCTGACCAGGATCTTCTCCTCGACGTCGAGACGCCTGCTCGTCCTTCGAGGCCAGATCGAGCAAGGTCGTCTCGATGTGGTTGTCGGTACCGCGGGTGGTCCGCACTCTCCTCTGGCTTTGCAGGTGGGTGGCAGCATCGCAGCCAACACAGGTGGCCAGATAAAGCTGGTTGCAGTCGTTCCGCAGGCGCAATCCGCGGAGGCAGCGGATGAGGCGATTCGGGCGACCCTCGAGAAGGCTGAGCTCGGCCGGGAGATCGCCCAGGACATCGTCGAGTCGAGGACGGCTGAAAGCGGACTGCTCGAAGCGGCGAAAGAGGGACAGCTCTTGATCGTGGGCTCGTCGATCGATCGATTGCTGCGCCGCACGGTGCTCGAGGGACTGCCTCTGGAGATCAGTCGCGTGCGTCAGGGTGCGACCCTGGTCGTCAAGCGTGCGGAAGCGGCCATGGTCTTCTGGCAGCGCCGCGTTTGGGACGTGCTGGCGCGCTACACCCCGAACCTCACCATCTCCGAGCGTTCCCAGGTTTACTCGCAGATGCGGCATTCGGCGAAAGCGGATGCCGACTTCTATGCGCTCATCTCCCTCTCCTCCGCAATCGCGACTCTTGGCCTGCTCCTGGACAGTGGCGCGGTGATCATCGGTGCCATGCTGGTCGCACCGCTGATGAGCCCGATTCTCGCCATGGCCCAGGGTATCGTGCAGGGGAATCTGATGCTGATCCAGCGAGCGGGTGCGTCGACGTTCAAGGGCATGTCCATCTCGATAGGGGTGGCGACCGTGATTACCGCCGTGTTGCCACACGTGCTTCCCACGGACGAGATTCTGGCGCGTACCAGCCCGAACCTGCTGGATCTGGGAGTGGCGCTGGCAGCCGGTGCCGCCGCGGCCTGGGCAGTGAGCCGGTCTTCTGTGGCGGCAGCACTACCCGGGGTGGCTATTGCCGTGGCCCTGGTGCCACCCCTCGGTGTCGTCGGCTATGGCCTGGGTACCTCGCAGTTCTGGATCTCGGGTGGCGCGTTCCTGCTGTTTCTGACCAACCTGGCCGCCATCGTGCTGATCGGAGCCCTGGTGTTCGTTCTACTGGGGTTTCGCCCAACACGCGTGGAGCGCGAAGCTCAAGTTCGCAAGGCAGCTGTCGTGGCGATCGTGACGGTGGCATTGCTGATCATTCCGCTGGGACTTTCCACTGTCCGGATGTCCCGCAAGGCGAGCATTGAAGCCGAGATCCATGAGATCATCAGGGATCAAACAGACCCGTCGTTTCGAGTCCCGGACTTCTCGGTCACCCGACGAGCAGGTGGCTTCCTCGTCGAAGGCACTGTTTATGCCTTCGCAGGCTTTGAGACCGAACGCATCTATCGATTTCAGCGATTTCTGGAGAAGACCGTCGGGGTTCCGGTAGAAGTACAGCTGACCATCGTCCCCGCGACTCTGACGAGGGTCGAGAGCGGGTCCGATTCCAGGACTCCTGGCCGACCCTAGGTGGTAGCATCGAATCTGGAACAAGGGCCGGAATCCGGATGAGAAGAACCTCAATCACCTGTCTCGCGGTCGCCCTGTCAATGGCCCTGGCGGGCACGATTCATCCCCTGCGGGCGCAGGACGAACCCCCACAGAGTCGCCCCAAGATCGGTCTGGCCCTGGGCGGCGGGGGCGCCAAGGGCGGGGCCCACGTCGGGGTCCTCAAGGTCTTCGAAGAGCTCAACATCCCGATCGACTACATTGCCGGTACCAGCATCGGTGGCATCGTCGGGGGTCTCTATGCGACGGGCATGACGGCCGACGAGCTGGCAGATACGATCGCCAACGTCGATTGGAATGAAGTCCTCCAGGACAAGCCGCCCCGGCGCGATTTGAGTTTCCGCAAGAAGGAAGAGAACGCGCGGTATCTTTTCGATCTCGAGCTGGGTGTTGGCAAGGGCGGAATCAAGTGGCCGAGCGGTTTCATCAGTGGCCAGAACCTCTTCTTCTTGCTCCAGTCGCTGACGCTCAATGTCACCGACGTGACCGACTTCCACGAGCTCCCGATTCCCTTCGAGGCCGTCGCCACCGATGTGCGTACCGGTGAGATGGCGATCCTCGATCGTGGGTACCTGGCCACAGCCCTGCGGGCGACGATGGCGATCCCCGGGGTCTTTTCGCCGGTCGCAATGTACGACACGCTGATGGTCGACGGAGGGCTGGTCAACAACTTGCCCGTCGATGTGGTCAAAGCGATGGGTGCCGACATCGTCATCGCCGTGGACCTCGGGGCTGAGCTCGATAGCCGCAATGTCGGCGAGTCCATGATTCAGATCTATCAACAGACCATGCGGATGCTCACCCGTCCGAATGTCAGATCACGCCTTGAAATGGCAGATCTGGTGATCAACGCCGGGGTCTCGGATTTCGGCACGATGTCGTTCGGAGACATCGTCGAGATCATGGAGCAGGGATACGAGACAGCAGCAGAGATGGCTGACGAACTCGGCAAGTACAGCATCGATCCCGCCACCTATGCGTCCCTTCGGGCCAGACAGGAGCAAAGAACTTCGGAGCCGACGACCATCGATTTCGTGGAGTTCGAAGGCAACGAGCGGGTCGATGATCGGGTCGTCGGCCGGCAGATCCTGCTGGAACCGGGGACCACCATCAGTTTCGAGCTGGAGGCGGAAGATATCGGCAGCATCTTCGAGTCGAGGAGCCGCCGTGAGAAGAGGCTGCAGAAGCGGGTAGCCGAGGGCGAGCCAGTCGGCTTGCGCAGTCTTTTTCTCGACCTGCGTGGACTCTACGGCCTGGGTGATTTTCAGACCGTCGATTTCAGGTTCGAGGACCGTGGCGACGAGACGGGGATCATCATCGGCATGCGCGAGAAGCCATGGGGACCCAACTACATGCATTTCGGCATGGAGATCACCAGCGATCTGGCCGGCGAAACCACCTTCGAGCTGTTGGTGAATCTGACCAAGACCCGCATCAACAAGCTCGGGGCCGAGTGGCGCACCGACTTGATCGTGGGCACCAATCGACTGCTTTACAGCGAGCTCTACCAGCCGTTGGATTTCGGGGGTGATTGGTTCCTGGCTCCGAGGATCGAGGCCGGGGACGAGCGGATCAAGTTCTGGGAGGCGGACGAAGCGGTCGCGGAGTTCAATGTCGGAGGGCTGCAGGGAGGTTTGGATCTGGGGTACGCCTTCAACAGAATGGGGGAGCTCCGACTGGGTGTCGAGCTCGGAGACAGCAGGGTCAAGCTCGAGACGGGGACCCTTCCTCCAGATCTGCCCGAGGATGAGGTGCCGGACGACTTCGAGATCGGGGCGGTGCGGTTCCTGGGGCGGTTGGACAACCTGGACAATGTCAATGTGCCGCGCGGGGGGACCGCCGGCAGCCTGTTTGCCTTCCAGTCGCTCGATGCCCTGGGTGCCGATCGGGAGTACTTGAAGATCGGCGCCGGCGGCAGCATGTTCTTCGGTGGAGGCAAACACACAGGAACGATCTCATTCGATGCGGGTTGGAGCGATGAGGATCTGCCGGTCTACGATCAGTTCTACCTGGGGGGTCTGGGCTCGCTGAGCGGTTACTCCAATCGCGAGCTGCGCGGCCAGTATGTCGGCGTCGGCCGCCTGGGGTATTACCACGAGGCGTTCAGGTCGTGGTTTCTCGGCGGTTGGGTCGAAGCCGGCAACGTCTTCCAGAGCACCGATGAGATGACGGGCAGCAATCTCATCTGGACCGGTACCGTGATTCTGGCCAAGGACAGCAGCTTCGGCCCCATCTATCTTGCCTACGGGTATGCCAACACGGGCGACAATCGGATCTATCTCCAACTGGGCCGGGTCTTCTCCGCATTCCAATAGCGGAGGTCCTTGTGGCCTGCCGGGAGGGGGCGAGCTCCCGTCGTAGGTCTTCGCCTGCCTACCGCATCCGCACCCGCGTCAACCGAATCGGCTCCGACGAGAAGTGCTCGATGATGAGCTGCTCGTTCACGTCATCCCAGGCGAGCTGCGCGCCAAGCATGACCTGACCATCGCCGTTGCCGTTCTCGTCCAGATTGAGAATGATCAGCGTGACGTTGTAGTCCAACGTCCGGGAGGCGCGCATCGCCTCTGCAAAGCCGATACGGCGATCGGTCGCCAGCACGATCATTCGCCCCACCTCGCTCGGCAGCTCTCGGGCGTAGCGGAGATCGTAAGCGAGAGTTCGGGATTCACGGATTGTACCGACACTCTCCTTGCTGAACAGGCCGTCAGCTAGCTGCCGCTCACCCCTCCGCCCGGACTGCGTCTTCACGATCTCGCGGAGAGCATTCCTTTCTTCTTCGGTGCTCCAGCGGTTGACCCGTATCTGCAGCCGCACCTGTCCCCTGGGTCCGACGTTGCTCATGTTGACCGCAACGGCATCGAAGTTCAGCGGTAGCTCTTCTTCCTGGGCCAGCAAAGCGGGGACCAGGGTTCCCAGTGCAAGGGCCAAGAACAAGATTCCAAAGCCGAATCGCGAAGGCAACGACAATCTGCTTCTCAGACGCATAGCTTCCTCCTTTTGGTCTTCCGAAGGTGGGATACTAACATCCATGCTGCCCGCCAAGATCGGAACAGGTACAAATCGCTGATCACCGCTCTTGCCCGGGACTGATCTCGCAGTGGATCCGCTCACCCGGTTGTCTCGGTCGCTCGTCCTGCCGCAGGCGCGCTACCGACACGGTGGTCTTTCCTTTATGCTTCGGCGGTGACTCGGCTCAAGAAGACCTTGCTGATCGGTGCGGCAGTGCTGCTCCTGATAGCTGTGATCGGTGGTTGGATGTTCTACCGGTCGACCGGTCGGGCGCTGCTACGCGCCGAGGGGTTCGTGTTTCGACGCATGCAGGTGACGCGCCTGGAGAGTGGTGACTACCGTTTCTTCTACGCCACCAATCGCCAACCAGGAGATCCCAACGGCGCTCTGGGCAGGCGCTTCACCAACCAGCGCTCGCCCGAGCTCCGCTTCGGATCCTATGATGTCGCCATCGAGCCGTCACTGGGTCTGAGCTCCATTTTCGATCCCAGCAAGTGGTTTCGCGACGAGGAGATTGCATTGCGAGAGGCACGCTCGACGAGCCGCACCGGGTGGATCGAGGAGCTGCGGGAAACCGTCGAGGGCTCGCCCCACAACTCGCTCCTGATCATCGTCCACGGCTACCGCGAGCAGTTTCCCTCGGCGTTGCGCAAGACGGCCTTCGTGAGCCATGTGCTCGACCTCAACACCCCTGTCCTGCTCTTCGACTGGCCGGGAGACCACGGAGGGGGACCCCTGGCCGCCTATCGACGCGCGATCGAGGTGGCGACGGCGTCCGGTCAGGAGCTGGCCCAGACTCTGCAGCTGGTGATGCGTGAGATCCGTCCCGGGCGACTCTGGCTGCTCGCCAACAGCATGGGGGCGCAGGTGGTGGCCGAAGCTTTCGGCCTGCTCTATCGTGACGGCGACCTGGCCGATGCGCAGTTAGGGTTCGAGGACGTTGTCCTGACCGCACCCGATGTCGATCTCGCCACCTTCGATAGTCAGTTTCGGCGAGAGATCGGCGCCATGGCCCGGCACCTTACCGTCTACGTGTCATCGAACGATCGAGCCTTGCTGGCCAGTCGCATCGTCAACCGGGGCAGGCGACGCGGCGAGAGCACCCTGAACAAACGCGAGATCAGCCAGGACCAACTGGAGGAGGCGATCCGCCTGGCGGAACTGGTCGAGCCAGACAGCGATACCATCGCCCTGGTCGACGTCACCCCGGTCAACCGGACGATCAATTTCCACAACTTCTATCTGGAATCGCCCGAGGTCTTCAACGACCTCTATCTGCGGCTGTTCAACACCGAGGCGCCGCATCACCGCTCGCTATACCCCATCAAAGCGCGCGATGGCTCGATCTATTGGATCCTGACCCGGGGCCGCTAGATCCTTCCCTGGATCCACTCTCGCGGCTACTCCGGGATCGGATTGCCCGGCACAGCCTCGTACGGGTCGTGCTCCTCCAGGTCGGTCTCCCTCAGCCGGGTCCCCGGCATGATCGGGAAGCGCGGATCGAAATCGACCATGGTCGAGGCGAGCTTTTCGAGCACCGCAGGGTCGCCTTCGATCCTGGCGGTGCCGTCGGCGATCTGGGCCGAGAGCTCTTTCGCACCCATCATCGTCAGCTCGAGATCGGAGCGATTGATGGTCAGGGTCAGATCGGCCTTCTCGGCGCGGAATCCCTCGATGTTGGTCAGCGTCGCGTTATCGAGCTCGATGATGAACGTCTCGCCGTTGTCGGGCGTCACGAGATTGATGGTGATGCGCATTCCCTCGGCCTTGCGACTGTCCATTTTGATGCCGAGGAAGTCGAGGAACAGCCCGGTGGACATGGCCCGGATCACATCGGGACCGCTGGTGGAAGGAAGCGGGTCGGCAGGGATTCCCGATCGCAACTCGTACGCCGCAGCGAGGAAGCTGTTGCGCAGCCCGGGATTCTCTTGCTGGTAACCGAGCTGCTCGAAGACGTCCGCCAGCAGGTCCTTCGCATCCTGATTGTCGGGTTCGGCCTGCACCAGCTTGTCGAGGATCTCCGTCGCCAACTTGTACTCGCCCGCGTCGTGCAACTCTTTGCCGCGGGCCATGATCTTCTCGCCGCCCCCCATCATCTCGACATAGAGCGGTGCCGAGTCCGCAGGCGAGAGTGGAATCAGCGTCGTCGGATTGCAGTCCCAGAAGCCGATGTAGCGCTGCACCGTGCCGCGACTGTTGTGCTCGGGCGTGCCGTGATAACCGCGCAGGAACCACTGGTCCTTGATGCTCTGCGGCTGCTCATAGACGTTGTGGATCTGATTGATCGTCACCCCCTGATTGACCAGGTGCAGCACCTGGTTGTTCATGTGGGCGTAGAGATCGCGCTGCCCACGCAGGACCTCCTGCACGCGAGCGTTGCCCCACCGCGGCCAGTGGTGCGAGGCGAACATCACCTCGGCCTCGAGGCCGAACATATGCAGGGCCCGGCTGATGTACTTCGACCAGCGCAGTGGATCGCGGACTGGGGTGCCTCGCAGGGTGTAGATGTTATGGAAGGTGGCGGTGACGTTCTCGGCCATCCACAGCGCCTTCAGGTCGGGGAAGTAGGTGTTCATCTCCGATGGCGCCTCGGTGCGGGGCGTGTTCTGGTGGATCATGCGGACGCCGTCGATCACCATTTCCTCTATGTCGTCCTCGACGATGTGGGTCGGCGCGATCAGGCCGATCGCACCGGTGGAGGTGTTCTGTCCGAGACCCTGGCCGACGTAGCCATGTGGGCTGACCGGCAGGAGCAGGCCATACTGGTAGAAGAGCCGGCGGTTCATGGCGTTGCCGGCAAAGACGTTCTCGGAGACCGTGTGCTCCATGAACTCCCGCGGCGCGATGATCTTCACCCTGCCCGACCGGACGTCGTCGTCGTCCAGGATGGCGCGGACACCACCCCAATGGTCGACGTGCGAATGCGAGTAGACGACCGCCGTCACCGGCAACCCCTCACCAACGTGCTCCTGGAAGAGCTGCCAGGCAGCCCGGACGACCTCGGCGCTGATCAGTGGATCGAAGACGATCCAGCCGGTCTCGCCGCGAATGAAAGTGATGTCGGAGAGGTCGAAGCCGCGCACCTGGTAGATGCCGGGAATCACCTCGTAGAGGCCGTAGTTCTGGTTCAGCCGCGAGATGCGCACCAGCGACGGGTGGATGCTGTCGAAGTCCCGGTCCTCATCGAGGAAGCGGAACGCCTCCATGTCCCAAGCGACGTGGCCGGCGTCGGCCTGGATCTTCATCTGCTGCATCGGGGCGATGAAGCCCTTGGCCTGCTCTTCGAAGTCCTTCGTATCGGCGAAGGGCAGGGTCCCTTTCGCCCGCTCGAGGATCTCCTGGGTGTGCTTCGAAGGCGCTTTGCCCTTGGGGTGGAAGTGCCCTTGCAGGGGCACGGCATCCCGGGCCACCGCTGGACTCTCGTCGAAAAGGACGCGACCCGTCACCGCGAAGGCGGCTCCCGTCACGGGGATGGACTGGATGAACTGTCTCCTGGTCTTCATGGTCTGGTCTCCTCCGGTTGTGAGAACTCTCTGGATGCTCGGGTAGCGCGAATGCTCCCGTCCTACCTCGACGGGGGAAAGTCCCGGAAAGCCCTGGCGATGCCGTTATTGATGCGCCCCGTGTTCCGGTCGGGGTTGCTGCTCAGCGTATCCGTGATCTCACCCCGCCATGCCAGCTGGTTGTTGTGTGCATCCCAGATATCGATCACCATCGTCCCCTGCTCGAAGGTCGAGGTGGTCGTCGTCGCGGTCGTCATGCTGGTGCCCCATCGCCGATGCCTTCCCCAGCTGCCCACCCCGGTGTAGGTCGTGTTGAATTGGAGCTGCTCGGTCGTCGAGGCGTAGTAGCTCACAAAGACATCAGGGTCGGCATCCACCCGATCCAGGCCAGAAGCGGCCATCTCCCGCTCGATCGTGGCGACGATCCGCTGATGCACGAGGGGCGAGGAGCTCGCGAGGTTCGTGTCAGAATCCCGGTACTGAAAGGTCTGGAATTCCGCAAAATCGACGCCCTCACCGTAATCGGTCCAGACCCGCATCGAGGAGCACCCCGCGAGAATCGTCAGACTGAAGATTGCAGCCACCGCTACCCCGAACCTGTCAAGTGCTCGCAAGCGTCTCTCCTCATCTTCGCTGCTATTTGTATCATTGTGTTTGCCCTGAATGACTCCCGAGCCGATGTGAGAATAGTAGCAAGGATGACAGCGATCGGCGCACCGGCTCCGATTTGCGCTGGGGCGCGCTCTTGGTCCCTGCCTCCGGAATTGCTCCATCTGCGCGATGCAGGCAACACCGCAGGAGACCGTTCATAGTCGCGAATGTTGTTGTTGATAGTGTGGAGCGCCTGAGGTTCGGACTGGGTGGACCCCGTGCGGATGCGCAAGACGGCACTTAGAGTGGGGATCGTGTTGACGGCCGCGGCCGTCGGCAGCTGCGCGGAACCGGAATCGGTTTCCACCCCGGTCGGCTCCACCGAGAAGCAGGCGGAGCCGCGTTCGCTCGCCAGTGATTTCGGCATCGCGCTCGAGCCGTGGTTTGGTGACTACGACGGCATGATCGAGCGCCGCATGGTGCGGATTCTGGTGCCGTACTCGCGCACGTTCTTCTTTCTGGACGGCGCTACCGAACGCGGGGTGGTGGCGACCGCGGGTCGTGAGCTCGAGCGCGAGATCAACCGGCAGCAGGGTCCGAGCCCTCGCCTCGTGCAGGTCATGTTCATCCCGGTGCGCAGCAGCGAGCTGATTCCGATGCTGCTGGCCGGCAAGGGTGACATCGCGGCAGGCGGGCTGACGATCACCGCGGGGCGCCGGGACCGGGTGGATTTCACCGAGCCCACCTTCCGCAATACCAGCGAGGTGGTGGTTACCGGCCCCGGGGCCCCCGCCGTCGACTCTGTCGAGGACCTTTCGGGTGAAGAGGTCTACGTGCAGGCCTCGAGCGCCTACTTCGAAACCCTTGCTCGACTCAACCAGGACTTCGCGAGCCGGGGCCTGGCGCCGATCGCGATCCAGGCGGCCGACGAGGTGCTGGCGGACGACGAGATCCTCGAGCTGGTCCACACGGGGATGATTCCGATCACGGTCGCCAGCAGCTATCAGGCCGAGTTCTGGGCCCAGTTCTTTCCGGGCATCACGGTCCACACGGACATCGTCGTGGCAGCCGGACGCGATGTCGGCTGGGCCGTGCGCAAGGACAGCCCGCGGCTGCTGGAGATCCTCGACACGTTCATCCCGCCCCGCCGGCACCGCACCGAGTTCGGCAACATCGTGTTTCGCCGGTACCTGCAGAGCCAGCGCTGGCTCGAAAACGCGACTGCGAGCGCCGACCAGCAGAGGTTCGACCGCACCATGCCGCTGTTCAAGCGTTTCGGCGAGCAGTACGACCTCGACCCCTATCTACTAGCCGCGCTCGGCTATCAGGAATCGCGTCTCGACCAGAGCGTGCGCAGCCCGGTCGGTGCGATCGGCGTGATGCAACTCCTACCGGCCACCGGTAGGCGAATGGACGTCGGCGACATCACCCGGCTCGAGCCCAACATTCATGCCGGCTCGCGCTACCTCCGTCTCCAGGTCGACGGCATCGCCGGTTCCGGGCTCGACGATTTCAACAGAGTTCTGTTGGCGCTCGCCTCCTACAACGGCGGCCAAACCCGCATCCGCCGGTTGCGCCGGGAGGCGGCAGATCAGGGGCTTGATCCCGACGTCTGGTTTCACAACGTCGAGCTGACCGTGGCGCGTGAGATCGGTCGCGAGACCGTCCAGTTCGTGCGCAACATCTACCGCTACTACCTGGTGTTTCGCCTCCGTGAGGAGAAGCGGTCACCGTCGGCCCGGAAGTCCCGGCCCACTTAGGGGGAGTAGACCCTCCCGGTTTCCTGGGCAGGAACGGTAGTCGCGGTTGCGACCAGTGCGAATGCCAAGGGCAGGAATGCGGGTTTCATGGGGGATTCCCTCCAGTTGGGACGACATGCTCGTTGGATTCCTGTCTGCCCCGCGGCTACCGCGACAGGGTCAGAGGAGCCGCCAGCGTCGTCTCGAGGATGGTGCCGCGCGGTACGTGGATGCTGGCACCGGATGTCAATAGTGCGGCGCCTGCGCCGACGGTCGCTCCCATGTGCGCGCCAGACCTGCCGCTGGCCAGCCCGCCGATGACAGCCGCTCTTGCCGTTCGTCCGGCCGTTCGCCCGACTTCGCCGTCGGTCTGCGCTGCAAGTGCGCCCGTCGAGATCGGAAACAGCTTGTCGTCGATCAAGATGTCGGTGAACTCCTTGGTGAGCTCGGAGCGCCCTTGACAATCGCGCTTTCGAGTCGGCCACGAAAACGATGCCCAATAGCATGTCGACTGGAGTCGACCGTGTTGAAAGAGGGACAGGTACAAATTGCCACCATCTGTACCGGTCCCCGATTTATGCCTTGCTGCTCATCGCGATCCTTCCCATGGGGTACAGAATCGCTCGGCAGTTACCCCGGACACAATCGCTAGGGCAGGACAGCGGCTACCGACGAAATTGACACCCTCGACCGGGCTCATTTAGGATGACAGGCTCGGACGGGGCGTGGCGCAGCCTGGTAGCGCATCTGCTTTGGGAGCAGAGGGTCCTCAGTTCAAATCTGGGCGCCCCGACCAAAGACCAACGGCTGCCAGTAGCTCAGTTGGATAGAGCGGCGGCCTTCTAAGCCGCGGGTCGGGGGTTCGAATCCCTCCTGGCAGGCCATGTTCTCTGAAGTTCGATGTTTGTGGTGAGTGTAGCTCAATGGTAGAGCCCCTGGTTGTGGTCCAGGTGGTTGAGGGTTCGAGTCCCTTCACTCACCCCATTTTCCACCCATCCCCGTGCACCCTTAGCTCAGCTGGATAGAGCGACGGCCTCCGGAGCCGTAGGTCAGAGGTTCGAATCCTCTAGGGTGCACCATTGGTCCACCCCCCAGGCTTGGTCTGGTGGCCTTCGCAGGACACCTTTTGGGTCAGAAGGCCAAGACACACACCAGGAAAAGGCCGCAGAATCGACACAATCGCATCCCAGCGACCCTCATCCTCGCGTATGCCGGCAGATCTCTAGTCCTTCGACATCAGGTATTCCGCCACTGCCTGGTAGGCAGGAAGCGAGGTGGGGTCAATAAACCCGTTCTGCGCGCGCGGGAACGAGGCGAACCGCACCAGCACCATCTCGGCCGTCGGGTCGACGTAGATCGTCTGACCGTGCACGCCCCGCGCGGCGAAGGCTCCATGCTTGTTGTGGAAGACCCACCACTGGCTGGTGTAGCTGCCGTTCGCGATCGTCGGGAACCCGGCAAACTTGGAAGGATCGCCTCCTGCCCGGATTTTCCTTACCACTTCCGCCGAGAACAGCCGCTCGCCATGAATGACCCCTTCATTCAGCATAAGCAGCCCGAGCCGGCCCAGGTCGCGCAGACCCGCTGTGAGGCCACCCCCGGCGAAGGGTACGCCCTTCGCGTCAACCGTCTGATACGCATCTTGCTCGGCACCCATCCGGCGCCAGAGCCGTTCCGAGGCAAGCTCGGTCACCCATTTTCCAGAAACCCGGCTGATGATCCAGCCGAGCATGTCCGAGTTGATCGTCTTGTAGTGAAACTGATCGCCGTGACGACCCTCGGTTGGCACCTGCTGCAGATACTCCCAGTAGCCGTCGGGCCCGGCGTAGTCCTCCGGCTTCGGCAGCGGGCTCGCGGCGGCCGAATAGAGCCAAATGTCCGCATCGGGATCGGAGTAGTCCTCGGAGTACTGGACGCCCGTGGTCATATCCATGACCTGGCGCACGGTGGCGGTCGCGAAGGCGCTGTCGCCGATCTCCGGAATGATGTCCCGCACCAGGGCCGTATCCTCAAGGGTACCCTCGGTGACCATGATCTCCGCCAAAAGGCCGGTGATCGACTTGGTCATCGACATGGCCGCGTGCTTGCCGTCCTCGTCCAGGCAGCCGAAATAGCGCTCATAGACGACCCGACCCTCGTGAATGATCAGCATGCCGTCGGTGTAGTTGGCATAGAGCGACTCCTCCCAGGTCATCTCTTGGTCGCTGTTCATCGGCGTAAAAATCAGTGCGTCGATCGCTTGGCGTTCGTCAGCGAACTCGGCGGGCGGCAGGTAGTCCAACGGAACCGGCACGCCCAGACCACGGCTGATCTCTTCGGTCGGCAGGAACTCGCGCAGATGGCAGACCGACCAGCGCAGTTTGGGGAAACTGAAGTAGTTCGAATCCGGCTGGGTGATCAGCTTGTCGGGCGGCGGCGGAAAGCCCTCCATCCAACCCATCGTCTGTGGGTCAGACTCCTGTGCAGAGAGCGCCTGCGCAGAGACGACGTTGGGGAGGGCGGCGCCAAGGATCAAGGCGGTAACTATCGTGCGGCGTGTAATGCTCTTAAAGGCCATTGTCGAAATCTCCGCAGTTGGATCGCATGAAGAGTGGCCAGACGAAGATCGCCAGACGTTGCCGAGGTTGATGGTGGAGCCCGGGTTGCGGGACGAATCGAGAAACCAGATTTCGATCCGCCAGATCATGATCATGCGTTCCGGAGGCCCGCCTGGAGGCCCATGCAGCTCAAACCTATGATCTCATACCGGTACAGGCCAGGACCCGGCTCCGAGTTCTCTCCAGAAGGGTTCGCTTGATCCCCTTGGGCCGAAAACACACCTCTCCACGCCCTTGCCCAGGGTGCAAGTGGACACTTCCTGCCCACAGGAGTAGCGTGTTGGGTGCCTGGACAGACGTAACCCTGCGAGCCTTGAGGAGAGAGGGCGTCGAAGTGCCATGAGAT
>CAVPOX010000027.1:0-44921 GCA_963707075.1 uncultured Acidobacteriota bacterium | reverse complement strand
GACTCATGGCGTGAATGCCCTGTCTCTGACCTTGAGGCTGGCTTGCCACTGTCGAGGCTCTTACCACGCTACTGCTGTGGGAAGAAAGTGTCCAGCTACACCACCGACTTGGGTTGAAGTGGCGCCTCCAGAGGCCGGTCTACCAGCACAGGACCTGGACCCTTGGCAGAAGCAGATCGGGGCCTGCTACTGGATCAGACAGAGTGCTGGCAGGGCGACGCTAGCTCTTCTTCGACGTCACGGCGGACACACGGCTCCAACGGCGCTCGACCTTCTTGCTCTTGCACTCGGGGCAACGTACCTTGGAGAGATCGTGCTCCTTGATTGACTCGACCCGCTCGAAGGACTTGCCACACTTGCGACAGAGATACTCATAAACTGGCATCGCGGTGAATGCCTCCCCCGAAATCCTACGCCTCGCAATGACTTCCTGCCAGCCGTCCGGTCTTCCCGGCGAAGCAATCGAGACACCTACCGTGCCATTCCTGCGGCCAGGAAGTTCAAGGTTGGAGCACCGAATCAGGTCCTTCGCGTATCGCTGTTCCAGATCCAGTGGGTGGCCAGCCATTCGTCATCGGGCTGCTTGCGAAGCACGGCCATGAATCGCCCGGTATCGTGAACCGGCTCGGTCCTTCCCGCGAGCGTGTAAGACCAGTCGTAGTTGCAGCGCACAAATGCCAGGTCGCCACAGCCGTCGTATTCCTGGGGCACCAGACTGAAGTCGTGGACTCTGAAGTCCATCTCTTCTATCCATCGTAGCCAGTTGTCGCGGCCCTCCTTGGTGGTGTGACGAGGTGGCATGGTGACGCAATCCTCGGTGAGCATGCGGCTCAGATTTCTCCAATCGTTCGCGCGCTCGAACTGCTCCATGTGGATCAGGTAGGTCGCGATCCTGGACCGATCGATCGGAGACAGGGACGGTGTGACGGTGGTGGGCTTGCTGGGGGATACCATCGGTTCCTCCTGATTGCGGCGAGAAGAGGCTCGCTCGCTTGGATCTTTCGGCAGCCCGGCGGTCTTGAGGTTCTGGAGGAAGATGAGGACCCGTGGCTTTGTGTGCTCAGCCTTTCGGCTGGCTTACCTTTGTCGAGCCACTAGACACGCTACTCCTGCTGGTAGTAGGTGTCCAGAGAACGCTGGGCTGCTTCTATCGAGTGTCTTGCCGAGATGATCCGTGACAGGACAGGCTGTCCGATCGTCCGTCCCACTGCAGGAGACGAAGCGCCAGTTCGAGCAACGCTCGGTGCAGCGCGAACTGGGTGCACCTGCGACTTGGGATATCGCTCCTTGAGTCTCCAGGCCGACCTCGACCCTCTTGACCACCCTTGTAGAATTGCGGTCCACAGGCTGATTATGGCCGGACGATCAATGACCTCGAGGGGGTTCTCATGAATGTTCTGGTGACCGCTCATCTCAAGCAGAGCTACGACACGTGGAAGAAGATCTTCGATTCGGACTCGGCTCGGGCGGAGTTTTGCGACGAGAGTCGCACGATGGTCGGCAAGGTCGACGACAGCACGGCGCTGATCGCTCTGTTCGGCGTCGATCCGGAGAAGATGAGGAAGCGGCTGACGAGCCCCGAGTTCAGCGATCTGGTCAAGAACTACGTCGTCAAGCACGATGCGTACTCGTTCGAGGAGATGTCGATCGGGTGAGCCGTTGAGCTTGGTGGACCGCGAAGCAACGAGCTCGAATCGGCCTCCTGCCAGCTCTTTGGCACAGACCTGCTGCACCGTCACAAACGGTCTCCAAACACTGAGCCCTACCTCTCGTGCTCCCGGAACCACTCCCGGTACTGCTGCAAGACTTTGGCGTCTGGACGCGGAGCATCAACGTCGGTCCTCTTCCCAATGAGGCAAGCGACGCTGCGACTGACCCAGACCTTGGGATGACGTCTTCGAAATCTGCCTTCCGGAGTAGGGACCGAATCTTGGGGCTCCGGTTGGCCAATACCATTGAAGCACCCTTGACGTGAGCCCCAGAATCTGGCTGTTCCGGCACCCGGCGACAAACATCGTGCAATGAAGGCAGCTCGATTGCCTCCAGCTACGGCCCCGCGTGGAACCGACAGGGACTCCAAGTATCTATCTTGACGGGGTTTGCAAATGGTGCACCCTAGAGGATTCGAACCTCTGACCTACGGCTCCGGAGGCCGTCGCTCTATCCAGCTGAGCTAAGGGTGCACGGGAACGTGCGAGGGAATGGGGTGAGTGATGGGACTCGAACCCACAACCACCTGAGCCACAGTCAGGGGCTCTACCATTGAGCTACACTCACCACAGACTTCCAACTTCAGAGAACATGGCCTGCCAGGAGGGATTCGAACCCCCGACCCGCGGCTTAGAAGGCCGCCGCTCTATCCAACTGAGCTACTGGCAGCCGTTGGTCTTTGGTCGGGGCGCCCAGATTTGAACTGAGGACCCTCTGCTCCCAAAGCAGATGCGCTACCAGGCTGCGCCACGCCCCGTCCGAGCCAATCATCCTAAAGGAGCCCGCTCGGAGGTGTCAATTCTTCAGGGAACTAAAAGGCGGAGAAGACGCGACCCAGCTGCAGGTAGATTCGGTTGTCGCCCGTATCGGCATACCCATAGGCCAGATAGATCGGGCCAAAGCTGCTGTCCTTGGCCAGGATGACGGTTCCCGAGTAGATCAGATTGCTACCCGTGATTTCTGCCGTCTCCTGAAAGACGTTGCCGGCTTCGAGCCATCCACCGAGAAACCACGACTTGAAAGTCTGGTGGTAGTAACCCAAACGGCCAACCCCTGCATACTGGCCACGGAGCTCGCGCGGGGCATAGCCGCTCAATGACCCCAGGCCGCCGAGGTAGAACTCGTCGTAGACAGGAACCTCTCCATCGCTCCATCCCAGCTCGTAACCGAGGATGCCCGTATGTTTGCCTCCACCCAAAAAGAGGCTGCCGCGAGCACCCGCCTTCCAGTAATCGCGATCAGCGCCCAGCTCCTCCAGGGACTGATAGGCGAAGACTCGGCCTCCCGAGCCGCCCCGGGGAACGTTCACATTGTCCAGGTTGTCCCAGCGACCCAACAACCTCAGTCCTCCGAGCGCGAACTTGCCCGGCTCGTCCTCCTCGGGAAGATCAGGGGGCAAGCTGCCAGTTTCGACCTCGACATCGGCGTTGCCCGCCACGACGCCCGCGCGGATTTCCCCCATCCTGTTGAAGGCATAGCCCAGGTCCAGGCCAGCTTCCAGAACGCCGATATTGAGGTCGGCCACTGCCTCGCCTTCGTCCCAAAACTTGAATCGCTCCTCACCGAACCTCAGGCGAGGGGCAAAGAACCAGTCGCCTGCAAAATCGAGCGGTTGGTAGAGCTCGCTGACCAGAAGCAGGTCGTTGCCGACGATGACGTCGTTGCGCCACTCGGCCCCGCGACGGTTGATCCGCGTCTTGGTGAGATTGACCAACAACTCGAAATTCGTGTCACCTTTCAAATCGCTCGCAATCTCGAGTCCGAAATGCAGAAAGTTCGGACCCCAGGGCTTCTCGCGCATGCCGATGATGATCCCCGTTTCGTCGCCGCGGTCCTCGAAGCTGAAATCGACGGTCTGGAAATCACCCAGACCATAGAGTCTGCGCAGGTCGAGGAATAGGCTGCGCAACCCGATTGGCTCACCCTCGTCCACTTGTCGCTGCAACCGCTTCTCGCGGCGACTCCTCGACTCGAAGATACTGCCAATGTCTTCGGCCTCGAGCTCGAAGCTGATCGTGGTCCCCGGTTCCAGCAGGATCTGCCGGTCGACGACGCGATCATCGACCCGCTCATTGCCCTCGAACTCGACAAACGCGATGGTCGTCGGCTCCGGAGTTCTTCGCTTCTGTCTTGCCCGCAAGGACGCATAGCTGGCGGGATCGATGCTGTACTTGCTGAGCTCGTCAGCCATTTCGGCCGCTACCGCGTATCCCTGCTCCATGATCTCGACGATCTCGCCGAACGACATCGTGCCAAAGTCCGAGACCCCCGGATTGATCACCAGATCCGCCATTTCTATACGTGACCTGACATTCGGACGGGTGAGCATCCGCATGGTCTGTTGATAGACCTGAATCATGGACTCGCCGACATCCCGGCTATCGAGCTCAGCCCCGAGGTCAACGGCGATGACGATGTCGGCACCCATCGCCTTGACCACATCGACGGGCAAGTTGTTGACCAACCCTCCGTCGACCATCAGCGTGTCGTACATGGCGACCGGCGAAAAAACGCCCGGAATCGCCATCGTCGCCCGCAGAGCTGTAGCCAGGTACCCACGATCGAGGATCGCCATCTCACCGGTACGCACATTGGTGGCGACGGCTTCGAAAGGAATCGGGAGCTCGTGGAAGTCGGTCACATTGGCGGCATTGAGCGTCAACGACTGGAGAAGAAAAAAGAGATTCTGGCCGCTGATGAAGCCGCTCGGCCACTTGATTCCTCCCTTGCCGACACCGACCTCGAGATCGAAAAGATACCGCGCGTTCTCTTCCTTCTTGCGGAAGCTCAGGTCACGTCGGGGTGGCTTGTCCTGGAGGGCTTCATTCCAGTCGATGCTGGAAATGGTCTCCGCAAGCTCGTCTGCCGTCATCCCCGTCGCATAGAGACCGCCGACGATGCCACCGATGCTGGTACCAGCGATGTAGTCGATCGGGATGTTGAGCTCTTCGAAGACCTTGAGGACCCCGACGTGAGCCCCGCCCTTGGCGCCGCCGCCGCCGAGAGCGAGCCCGATCTTGGGGCGGTCCTGCTGGAGTTGCTCTTCTGCCCGAAGGGGATGGCTCGTGGACGCCAAGGTCAGTGACAAAGCGACCGTGAGGCTAGTGATTGAGATTCTTCTCATCCGGATTCCGGTCCTGGCTCCGCATCCGATGCTACCACCTAGGGTCGGCCAGGAGCTCTGGAATCGGATTTGCTCTCGACCCTCGTCAGAGTCGCGGGGACGATGGTTAGCTGCACTTCTATCGGAGCTCCGACGCTCGCTTCCAGATATCGCTGAAATTGAAAAATGCGTTCGGTCTCAAAGCCTGCAAAAGCATAAACGGTGCCCTCGACGAGGAAGCCGCCCGCTCGCCGGGTGATCGTGAAGTCCGAGACGCGAAACGATGGGTCTGTCTCATCCCTGATGATCTCGTGAATCTCGGCCTCAATCCTCGCCTTGCGGGACATCCGGACGGTCGAGAGCCCCAGCGGGATAATCAGTAAGGCCACCGTCACGATGGCCACGACAGCGGCCTTGCGAACTTGAGCTTCGCGCTCCACGCGTGTCGGGCGGAACCCCAGCAACACGAAGACCAGGGCACCGACCAGAACGATGGCAGCCAAGTTGGTCAGAAAGAGGAGGAAAGCACCGCCTGAGATCCAGAACTGTGACGTGCCCAGGCCGTAGCCCACCACCCCAAGTGGCGGCACCAGGGCCACGGCAATCGCCACCCCAGGAAGTGCCGCCGCAACAGAAGACCGGCTCACGGCCCAGGCCGCCGCGGCACCGGCCG
Source organism: uncultured Acidobacteriota bacterium (assembly GCA_963707075.1). Classification (GTDB taxonomy): domain Bacteria; phylum Acidobacteriota; class Thermoanaerobaculia; order Multivoradales; family JAHEKO01; genus CAXMQZ01. The sequence goes on along the minus strand of CAVPOX010000027.1, from coordinate 39,435 downwards.
CCAACGCCACTCCCAGATCCAGCAGGTTTGGACTGGTGCGCGCCAGGATCTCGGGCGTGGGCAGTAAATGCGGCAGGAAGGCGGTGATCACTGTGGCAACGCCTATCGCGATGGACATGCCCTTGAACGTCGACGCCCCCGCTCGCTGGATCAGCATGAGATTTCCTTGCACGATTCCCTGAGCGATGGCGAGGATCGGGCTCATCAACGGTGCGACCAGCATGGCGCCGATAATCACCGCGCCACTGTCCAGGAGCAGTCCAAGAGTCGCGATCGCGGAGGAAAGCGAGATGAGCGCATAGAAGTCCGCATCCGCCTTGGCCGAATGCCGCATCTGCGAGTACACCTGGGACCGCTCAGAGATCGTCAGGTTCGGCGTGTAGCGCGCCAGCACGTCCCAGACGCGGCGCTGCCAGAAAAGCATGGCCGCTTCCGCACGCTTGACGACCAGGGTTGCACCCTGACGCACGCGGCTGATCTCCAGAGGCAGTCCCTCGAGCACCGTGCGGCGCAGCAGTCGATCGATCGACGAGCCCACGATCAGGAGCTGTCCCTCTTTCGCCGCTTCGAGCAACCCGCTTTCAACCGTCCTGGACTCGATGATTTGCTGAGCGACCTCCCGGTCGAGCTCAGTCTTCTCGAGCGTCGTCCGAATGGCTTCATCCGCTGCCTCCGCGGATTGCGCCTGGGGAACGACCGCGACCAGCCTTACCTGGCCACCGGTGTTGGCAGCGATGCTGTCGCCTACCTGCAACCCGAGAGGGGAGTGCGGACCTCCGGCGGTGCCGACAACCACGTCGAGAGGACCCTGCTCGATCTGGCCTCGCAGGACGAGCAGGCGTCTCGACGTCGAGGAGAAAATCCTGGTCAGTACCGGTGACGGCGGCGCCTCCCGTGGCAACTCGGCGGCTCCCAACAGCAGCAGATCGATGTCGTATTCCCGCAGCGTCGCAAGGATTCCGGACTCGACGCTGGGCGCGATTCGTACGAGCGTCACGATCGGTACGTCGCTCGACTCGGACGCCACCACCGCTCTGTCCAGGGCTTCCCATTCCTCCTCCGCTGCGCGCTGCAGATTGTGAGTGGAGAGCTCGTCGCCGGTCGGCAGCACCCGCAACACCACTATCTCGGCCTGCCGGTCTCGCGCCACGGCCCAGCCCAGCCTCAAGAGGGAAGACAACTGGTCGAGGTCTCCAGCTGCGACCAGAACTCTCGGCACCGTCTTGACCTGGACCTCCTCCACCTCACCCACCAGGGTCTCTTCTTGCTGTGCGGCTCGCGCACGGCGACCAGCGTAGGCCAGATAGAACAGCCCCCCAAGGAGGACCCATGCGGCCAGGACACCCTGGCCGATCCGGGGCAGCACGAGAACAAGCGCAACACAGATGACAACACTCATGCCCGGAAACAGAGGATGTAGCGGCAGTCGGTTGCGGCGATTGGGTGAGAGCTCCCGGGCCGGTCGGCGGGCATACGGCAGCGTCACCAGGATCGTGGTCAGCAGGAAGCTCGCTGCCGACAAAGCCACCAGTTGGGCAGCGGGAAGCCAGCGAGCCGCCAGCACCACCACCGTGCCCATGATGACCAGCGCAAGCAGGGCCCGTAGTCGCTTCTTGCTCTGTGCTGCCACTGTGGGCAGAAGACCGTCAGCGGCCATGGCACCGGACAGACGGACGGTCCGCGTCACGAGTCGCGAGAGCCCGACCCAGACAAACAGCACGGCGACCAACAGGATCAGGAGCTCGAGGCTCTGATCACCCCAGGAGAGCTTCTCTGGCCAAAACTCCAACTTCAGAGAAGGCGAACGCAGGACGAGTCGGGCCGTGATCATCGCCAGGACGGTCGTTCCTATCCAGACGCCGATCATCGACCACTTGAGCGTCCGGTCGGGCCGGATCATCTGCCGCCGGTGATTGAGCAGCACGTCGGCAAACCACAAACCCACGGCCAACAGCGCAACCTTGGTCAGATCGTGGCCCCGAAAGCTCAACTGCGGAAGATCGGTCTCATCCGACGAGTGTCTCAACCCGGCCCAGGCGAGGACCACGAGAAACACCGCGAGGCCAACCCAGATGAGGATCGTGCGCGACCGCCAGCGGGACTCACCAGTGACCCACTCGTGCACTCCGCCGAGAAACATGGCCGCAATCAAGAACCAGATGTGATCGAGGTCGACCTGATAGACGCTCCGCACCGCGTAGTCGAGGCGGAGTGCCAATTCGCGACTCAGCAGGGTCGCAGCCGAGACCAACCCGGCGAGCATCAGCCAACCCACCAGGAATGTCACCCAGGTCGGATTGTGGAACCGACTGATTTGATAGGCGCTGGCACTGCCGGGACGACCCGCTGCCATTTCGGCATAGGTCAGAAGCAGAGGCAGATAGAGCACCATCGCAAGGAAGAGGGCGACTGTCAGTCCTTTCGAAGAGAAAGACATCACCGCGCCGCCTCCGACATTCACCACCAAGCCGAGGCTGACGCTGAAGCCCAGGGCCAGCGAGGCGCCCAGGCCGAGAATCCGACTGAATCCAACCCGGGTCGATCTGGATCCGTCTGCCATCGCCTTCTCCTACTTCTCCTTGAACTTCGGCGGAAACCCCATAAACAGCTGGGCCATCGTCTTGTCGAGCTTGCGAACCCTCTTTTCCGCTGTCTTGGCCACGTTCCCGGTAGCCAAACCCCGCCAGATCAACTGATTGCGCGACGCATCGACGATATCGACGATCAACATCCCCATCTCGGCAGTCCAGGACTCTGCGGAGACCGCGATCGGCTTCTTCCATCCCTGGTAGCCCACCCAGTAGTCGTGTTTCGCTACCTCGATCAACGCTTCCGCATCCATCGCGGTATGAGTCACGATATAGAGGTCGGGATCCTCGCGCACCTCGCGCACCCCCAGAGGAATCAGCTCCCGCTCGATCGCCGCATGGATCCTGCTCTCGACTTCTGGATCCTCGGCCGGGGTACCCTCCCCCCAACTGATCGTCTTGAACAGGGAGAAATCGACGGTGGGGTCATAGTCCACCTTGACATCCACACCGTGGGACAGAGACGCAGTCGACAGGGCGAGCACCACCATCGCAGCGATGACCAGGTGCCTGCGCGTGAGCATCATGGTGCTCGATTCTACCGTCCATCTCCCCCGAATCTGCAGGTTGATTTCAAGAGGGGTAGAATTCCAGATGGGCAGGCAGCCTCGCCGCCCGTTGAAACCCCAGAGGAGACACAATGAGCTATCTGACCGAAGACAAGATCGTGATTCTCGGCTCGGCCGGCGCCATCGGTTCGAACATGGTCCAGGCCTGCCTGACGATGGGACTGTCACCCAACATCGCCATGTACGATCCATTTGACAAGGGCAACCAAGGCGCGGCTGAAGAGATGTATCACTGTGCCTTTCCGGGTGCCCATGTCACCTGGACCTCGGATATCGGCGAAGCTCTGGCCGGAGCCAAGTACATCATCTCGTCGGGTGGTGCCCCCAGAAAAGAGGGCATGACCCGCGAAGACCTGCTCAAGGGCAATGCCGAGATTGCCGCCCAACTGGGCAAGGACATCAAGGCCCACTGCCCGGGCGTGAAATTCGTGGTCATCATCTTCAACCCTGCTGACATCACCGGGCTGGTGACGCTGGTGAATTCCGGATTGGCGCCGAACCAAGTGGCGACGCTCGCGGCCCTGGACAGCACCCGTCTACAGACAGCCCTGGCCCAACACTTCGGTATCGCCCAGGACCAGGTCACCGGCTGCCGCACCTATGGCGGGCATGGCGAACAGATGGCTGTCTTCGCCAGCACCGCGAAGATTTCCGGGCGTCCCCTGACAGAGATCATCGGCACCGACGAGCTCTCTCAGGAGGACTGGGAGGCGATTCAGGGGCACGTGCGGCAGGGCGGCAAGAAGATCATCCAACTTCGAGGACGCAGCTCCTTTCAGAGTCCGGCTCACCAGTCGGTGCTCATGGTCAAGGCCGTCATCGAAGGCGGCGGCTACGCCTGGCCGGTGGGTACCTACGTCGATTCCGAAGCACTCGGCTTCCACAACGTCATGATGGCGATGGAGACCACCCTCGGAAGTGACGGCGTTCAGTGGGAGGTTCCAACGGGCACCGACGAGGAGATGGCCGCATTGAAGGCTTCCTACGAACACCTGATCAAGCTTCGTGACGAAGTAATCGAGATGGGCGTGCTACCAGCGATCAGCGAGTGGGAGCAGGTCAATCCCAATCTCGCCGCCCTCGCTACGGCGTAGGGCCGCCTTGCTTGATTGTGGCTTCTGGCTCCGGGCGCACTCCTGCTTTCCGGAGCCTCCTTTATTGCTTCGATTTGGAGCGGAATAGCCTTCGGGCGTCGAGGGTTATGTCGAGGTAGACTAGACCCACCCCGGGTGGGGTGGGAAAGGAGTCGAAACATGGTCAAGCTGAAAGTCCAGGGCATGAGCTGTGAACACTGTGTTCGCGCTGTCAACAGCGCTCTGGCAGAAGTCGAAGGTGTCGACAGGGTGATCGAGGTCAGCCTGGAGCGTGGTGAGGCGATCGTCGACGGTGATCCGGCGATCTCTGCCCTGATCGCGGCGATCGCCGAGGAAGGGTACTCAGCGGAGTCCGTGGAATGAACCAGGCGCAGTGCCATGGTCTGCAGCTCGACCCACAGACCCGACAGAACGCCCGCCGCCGTCTGCTGTCGATCAAGGGACATGTGGAAGGCATCTTGCGCATGCTCGAAGACGAGAAGGTCTACTGCGTCGACGCCCTGAAGCAGATCAAGGCGGTCAACGGCGCTCTCGACAAAGTCGGTAGCCTGATCCTGCGCAGCCATCTCAGGGACCATGTCGTTACCGCGCAGCAGAGAGGCGATACCGACGACATCGTCGATGAGTTGATGGAGGTCCTGAAGTACCGCCGATGACCGCTCCCCAACAGACCGAGGCCCGCTTCGGCGTCCAGGGGATGACCTGCGCAGCTTGCGTCGCCCGCGTCGAGCGCACGCTCAAGAAGCTGCCTGGGGTGCACGATGCCACGGTCAACCTGGCGACCGAGAATGCCACAGTCGAGTTCGAGCCCGACACCGTGTCGCTGGAGGAGATTCAGACCGCGGTGCTGCAGGCTGGTTACGAGCCCATCCCCCTCGCAGCGAGATCTGGAACCGACAATGCGAGCCGAGCGACCGAAGAGGATACTCTTCGGCGTGAGCTGCGCTTCGCGGCCCTCTTCACCATCCCTCTCTTCATTCTTTCCATGGGGCCGATGGTCGTCCCAGGAATGCAGGCGACCATGCAGCGCCTCCTGCCCGAGGCCGTCTGGCGTTGGCTCGAGCTCCTGCTGGCGACGCCTGTCCTGTTCGGCGCCGGCCGGCGATTCTTCAAGCTCGCCTGGGCGGAGATTCGCCATCTCAATCCCGGCATGAATACTCTGGTCGTGATGGGCAGCTCGGCAGCCTACTTCTACTCTCTGCTGGCCCTGCTCGTCCCGCAGATCTTCCCTGCCGGCACCGCCAACCTCTACTTCGAAGCCGCGGCCGTGATCGTGACCTTGATCCTCCTGGGGAGATACCTGGAGGCCAAAGCCAAGGGTCGCACATCGCAGGCCATCGCCAAGCTGATTCAGCTGCAGCCCAAGACCGCTCGCGTTCTGCGGGCCGACGACTGGGTGGAGATCGAAGCGGACGACGTGGTGCCCGGTGATCTCGTCCAGGTTCGGCCGGGCGAACGGATCCCGGTGGACGGCACCCTGACCGAGGGAAGTAGCTGGGTAGACGAGAGCATGATCACCGGCGAGCCCGATCCGGCGGAGAAGAAGACCGGCGACGCCGTCGTCGGGGGCACCATCAACAAGACCGGGGCCTTCCGGTTTCGGGCCACTTATGTCGGCGCCGAAACCGTCCTCGCCCAGATCATCCGTCTGGTCGAGGAAGCGCAGTCCGGCAAGCCCCCCATTCAACGGGTCGCGGACAAGATCGCTTCCATCTTCGTCCCTGTGGTTCTGGTTATTGCCGTCCTCACTTTCGCCATCTGGCTTTGGCTGGGGCCCGAGCCGGCCCTGAGTCACGCTTTCGTCGCCGCCGTGAGTGTTCTGCTCATCGCCTGTCCTTGTGCCATGGGGCTCGCCACGCCCACCGCCATCATGGTGGGAACCGGGAGAGCTGCCGAGATGGGAATCTTGTTCCGACAGGGAACGGCGCTCGAGCTGCTGGCACGGGTCGATACCGTCGTCCTCGACAAGACCGGCACCGTGACCAAGGGACAGCCCGAGCTGACCGACTTCCAGACCTTCGGCCGATCCGAGGCCGAAGGTCTCGCTCTGGTCGCCGCGGCGGAAACCGCCAGCGAGCACCCGATAGCCCGTGCGATTGTCGACACCGCCTCCGCCCGAGGACTCGAGCTTGCTGGCCCGACCGACATCGAAGCCCACCCGGGCCTCGGCCTCGAGGCGAGCGTCGGCAACCACTCGGTGAAAATCGGAACTAAGCGGTTCATGGACCACCTCGGCATCGACGTGGCCGCAGCGGAGGCAACCATAGATCGCTTGTCTACCGAAGGCAAGACACCGGCCATAGCGGCCATCGACGGCAAGCTCGCCGCGGTCCTGGCGGTCTCCGATCCCCTCAAAGAGGGCAGCCAGGAGGCCATCGCTCAGCTGCACGCACTGGACCTGTCCGTCACCATGCTCTCGGGTGACCGCCGACAGACCGCCGAAGCCATCGCAGCCCAGGTCGGTATCGACACAGTGGTGGCTGAAGTCCTTCCAGATCAGAAGTCCACCGAGATCCAACGTCTCCAGGAGGAAGGTCGACAGGTCGTGTTTGTTGGTGATGGCATCAACGATGCGCCTGCCCTCGCTCGGGCTGACGTTGGCATGGCCATCGGTACAGGAACCGATATCGCCATCGAGGCGGGTGATGTGATCCTGATGTCGGGAGATCTGCGGGGAATTCCCAAAGCGATCGAGCTCGCCCGCAAGACGCTCCGCACCATTCACGGCAACTTCTTCTGGGCCTACGCCTACAACGTCGTGCTCATCCCGGTGGCCGCGGGCGCTCTCTACCCCTGGACCGGGCTCCTGCTCAACCCCATGCTCGCGGCAGGCGCGATGAGCCTGTCGAGCATCTTCGTGATCACCAACAGTCTGCGGCTGCGAAAGTAAACTGGTGACAGGATACTTTCTTCTGTTGTCGACTCTCCAGTGGCAGAAAGTATCCTGTCACCGGGCTATTCCGCTCTGCGGCTTACGCGGCTGACCAGCTGACTCTTGGAATAGCTGGCGAAGACTCTCTGCATCTCTTCGATGGCCCGCGGCCGCTTGACGGCTTGTAGAGCGTCAGCCTCGACCTTGACGACTCCGCTCTCTTCGGCCTGTGCCATCACCATGATGCCGCGCAGCATGTGGTGCCGCGTGATGCACCCCACGAGCTTGCCATCGTCGATCACCGGCAGCATCGGAAAGTTGTTGTGGAGAAAGACCTCGGAGATCCGAAAGATGTCCATTTCCGGCTCGATGACCTCGTCCAATTGCGACATGAAGTCGGCCACCCGTCCACCGCGCGAACGATGCAGAGTCGAATCGTATAGCAGGCGAAGACAGTCCTTCTCAGTGAGAATGCCTCTGAGACAGCGTTCGCTGTCCACGACCGGTGCAGCCGAAACCCCGTGGCGCGCCAGTTCCTCGATCGCCCACATGAGGTCCATGTCGGGAGCGAAGGACACGCGAATCTCCTCCATCAGATCGCGTGCTCTCGGAATCCTTTGCTTCTTTGTGTCGGGCATCATTTCACCTCCCGTGTCGTCTTGCCGCTGCACAGCATACGCACCAATGAATACACCAGTATGGACTCCGTTCCTTATTGAATGGTAGCAAATGCAGCGGACCCTGATGATCCGCTTCCACCCCTAGATTTCCCTTGTTCCAAATGTCACAATTGGGCTCGACGCGCGAAGGGTAGGCTTCGACCCCTTCCATGTGTCGTGGCTCGGGCCACGCCATACCGATAACCTAACTACTTTCAAGGTCTTCGATGGGACTGCACAGGATCAAACGAGGACTGCGCCTGCCGATTCTCGGCCAGCCGAGCCAGCAGATCGAAGGTGCAAAGCAACCCCGGAAAGTAGCCCTTCTCGGCGCCGACTATGTCGGCATGCGCCCCACCATGCAGGTGAAGGTCGGGGAGACCGTGCGCCGCGGACAGCTGCTTTTCGAGGACAAGAAAATGCCCGGGGTGCGCTTCACCTCACCGGCCGCTGGCAAGGTGAGCGCTATCAACCGGGGAGCCAAACGAGTCTTCCAGTCCGTCGTGATCGATCTCAGTCGATCCGAGATGGAGGGCAAGACCGGCAGCGCCGATGAGGTCACCTATTCGAGTTTCGCCAGCAAGTCGCTGTCGGGGCTGACCGAGGACAATGTGCGCAGCCTGCTTCTCGAATCCGGCCTGTGGACTGCGCTCCGCGCTCGGCCTTTCGGCAAGGTCGCCAACCCGGCCGAAAAACCGCACTCGATCTTTGTGACGGCAACCGACAGCAATCCGTTGGCTCCAGATGTGTCGACGGTGATGGCTGGAAAGGAAGCGCTTTTTCAGCGGGGCCTGGCTGTCGTCGCCAAACTGACCGACGGCCTGGTGTTTGTCTGCACGGACACCCAGACGCGGGTTCAGCTTCCGGACGGCGATCAGTTCCGGCACGAACAGTTCAGCGGACCCCACCCTTCAGGCACTGTCGGTCTGCACATCCACACCCTGGACCCCGTCGATCGCAACAAGGCGGTCTGGCATGTGGGTTACCAGGACGTCATCGCCATCGGGCATCTCTTCGAATCCGGTCAACTCCTGATGAAGCGAGTCATCTCGCTGGCCGGCCCGGTCGTCGAGCGACCCCGGCTGCTCGAGACCCGCATCGGCGCCTCCACCGAGGACCTGACGGAAGGCGAGTTGATGCCCGGAGAGAATCGCGTGATCTCGGGCTCGGTCTTGTCCGGCCGTATCGCGCGTGGCTCGACACTTGGCTTTTTAGGCCGGTACAGCAATCAGATTTCGGTCATCGCAGAAGATCGACACCGTGAGTTCCTCGGTTGGACAGCACCCGGAACCGACACTTTTTCGGTCGTCAATACACATCTGTCGAAGCTGATGCCTGGCAAGAAGTTTGCCATGACGTCGTCGACAAATGGCTCGGTCCGCAACATCGTTCCGATCGGCATGTACGAGAAGGTGATGCCGATGGACCTGATGATCACCCCGCTGCTCAAAGCACTCTTGATGCGAGATGTCGAAACTGCCGAGGCCCTCGGTTGCCTCGAGCTCGACGAAGAAGATCTGGCCCTGGCGACCTACGTCTGCCCAGGCAAGAACGAGTACGGGCCGTGCTTGCGCGATGTGCTCACCATAATCGAAAAGGAAGGCTGATCGTGTCTCTCCGTTCCCTTTTGGACAAACAGGCCAAGCACTTCGAGCCCGGAGGCAAGCTCGAGAAACTCCATGCGCTCTGGGAGGCCCAGGACACGTTCCTCTATACCCCGGGCAAGGTCACCTCGGGGCCGGCTCACGTACGGGACGGTCTCGATCTCAAGCGCATGATGATCACCGTGGTCTACGCGTTGATACCGGCAATCCTGATGGCCCTCTACAACACCGGCTATCAGGCTCACCTGGCCATCTCCCGTGGCGCGGAACCCCTGGACCGATGGCAGACGGCGGCCATGCAGGCCATGGGACTTTCCTTCGATCCCGCCAGCATCTTCTCTTGCATGGTTCACGGTGCTCTCTATTTTCTGCCCGTTCTGATTGTCACGTTTGCCGTTGGCGGATTCTGGGAAGTGCTCTTCTGCACCATCAGGAAGCACGAAGTGGCCGAAGGACTGCTGGTCACCGGTTTCCTGTTTCCGCTGGTTCTGCCCGCGACGATCCCCCTGTGGCAAGTGGCCATGGGTATCAGCTTTGGCGTCGTGCTCGGCAAAGAGATCTTTGGTGGAACAGGGATGAACTTCCTCAATGTGGCCCTGCTGTCACGCGCTTTCCTGTTCTTCGCCTATCCAGGCGAGATCTCCGGCGATGCGGTCTGGATCGCGGCCGGAACCAGTGCCGATGGGGTGAGCGGGGCCACTTGGTTGGCGGTCGCCGCAGAACAGGGTCAGGCCGCCCTGGCCAGCGGCGTCAGCTGGGGGGATGCCTTCTTCGGCCTGATCCCGGGATCGATGGGTGAGACATCGGCGCTGGCTTGCCTGATTGGCGCCGCCATCCTGATCCTCACTGGCGTCGGCTCCTGGCGCATCATGGCCGGTGTCACGATCGGCACCCTCATCATGGCCATGGGGCTCAACGCCATCGGTTCCGACACGAATCCCTTTTTTGCCACCCCTTTCTGGTGGCACTTTGTCCTCGGTGGCTGGGCCTTCGGCACGGTCTTCATGGCAACCGACCCCGTTTCGGCCGCCCAGACCGACAAGGGGCGCTGGATCTACGGCTTCCTGATCGGCGTCCTGGTGGTTCTGGTGCGTGTCGTTAACCCGGCCTATCCCGAAGGCATGATGCTCGCCATCCTGCTGATGAACGTCATGGCGCCACTGATCGACCATTTCGTGGTGGCCAAGAACATCAAACGAAGGAGGGCTCGCTATGCAGCGTAGTCCGCTCTACACGATCCTCTTTGCAACCGCGGTCTGTATCGTCTGTGCGATCGTGGTCTCGTCCGCGGCCGTCTCACTCAAAGAGCGTCAGGACATCAATGCCGCCCTGGACAAACAACGCAACGTGCTGGAGGCCGCAGGCTTGACGAAGCCCGGCGATAAGCTCGATGCCGAGCAGGTCGCCGAGCGCTTCCAACGCGTAGAGATGGAAGTCATCGATATGGCGACTGGTGAAACTGTTCCCGATATCGATCCGCTCACCTTCGACCAGGCGCGGGAGGCCAAGGATCCGGCTGCCAGCACCCTCGCTCCGCCGAACCCCTCCCTGATCAAGAGAATTCCGAATCATGCCCTGGTCTACAAGGTCCTCGATGACGCTGGCGACATCGAATCTCTGGTCCTGCCCGTGGAGGGGTACGGTCTGTGGAAGACCCTCTACGGTTTTCTGGCGCTCGAAGGGGATCTCAATACCGTTCGCGGGATTACCTTCTACGAGCACGGTGAAACGCCCGGTCTGGGTGGCGAAGTGGACAACCCGCGGTGGAAAGCCCACTGGGTCGGCAGAAAGGTGTTCGGGGTCGATGGCGAGCCGAAGATCGAGGTCATCAAAGGCTTCGCACCGCCGCCGGATCAGGCGCCCTACAAGGTCGACGGCCTTTCTGGGGCTACCCTGACTTCGCGTGGGGTGACCAATCTGGTGCACTTCTGGCTCGGGGACGAAGGATTTGGACCCTACCTGGACAAACTTGCACAACAACACGACTCGAGGGAGGCGGCCTGATGTCTAGCAAAGAGCGTGAAGCGCTCGTCGACCCCCTGTTCAACAACAACCCCATAGCCCTGCAGGTGCTCGGCATCTGTTCGGCCCTGGCGGTGACGACACGCATGGACACCTCGCTGGTCATGAGCATCGCCGTGATCTGCGTGCTGACGCTGTCGAATGTCTTTATCAGCCTGCTGCGCAACAGCATCCCGACCAACATTCGCATCATCGTCCAGCTGACCATCATCGCCTCGCTGGTCATCGTCACCGATCAGATTCTCAAGGCCTACCTGCCTGACATTTCCAAGCAGTTGTCGGTCTTTGTCGGATTGATCATCACCAACTGCATCATCATGGGCCGGGCCGAAGCCTTCGCGATGGCCAACCCGCCGGGCATGAGCCTGCTCGACGGCCTGGGCAACGGACTGGGATATGCCCTGATCCTGATGCTCACCGCCTTGTTGCGAGAGCTCTTCGGTTCGGGAAGGATGTTCGGCAAGGAGGTTCTGCCCCTTGTAACCGAGGGTGGGTGGTACAACCCCAACGGGCTGATGCTCTTGTCCCCTTCAGCCTTTTTCATCATTGGCCTGCTGATCTGGGCGCTCCGCGTCTGGAAGCCCGACCAGATCGAGGAAGATTGAGATGCTTCAGGACTATCTGAATCTCGCTGTCAAATCCATCTTCGTCGAGAACATGGCCCTGGCCTTCTTTCTCGGCATGTGTTCGTTTCTCGCTGTCTCACGCAAGGTCGAGACTGCCATCGGCCTGGGGTCGGCCGTGATCTTCGTTCTCGGTATCACGGTACCGATGAACAATCTGATCTACAACTACCTCCTCAAGGAGGGAGCACTGACCTGGATCAGTCCTTCACTGGCGGAGTACGACCTTTCATTCCTCGGCTTTCTGACCTATATCGGCACCATTGCCGCCATGGTGCAGATTGTCGAGATGGTGCTCGATCGCTATATGCCCGCGCTATACGGAGCCCTGGGTGTGTTCCTGCCGCTGATCGCAGTCAACTGCGCCATCCTCGGGGCCTCGCTCTTTATGGTGGAACGAGACTACACGATGGGCGAGAGCGTGGTCTTCGGCATTGGCGCCGGCATCGGCTGGGCACTGGCGATCGTCGCGTTGGCGGCAATACGCGAGAGGCTTCGCTATCACGACATCCCGGCACCGCTGCGTGGCCTGGGAATCACATTCATTATCACCGGTCTGATGGCCCTGGGCTTCATGACCTTCGGTGGCATCCAACTCTAGAACCATGACTACAATCGGACTTGGCGTCTTCATGTTCACCTTCGTCATCGTGGCGTTGGTGGCTTTCCTGATGGTGGCTCGCAGCAAGCTGGTGGCAACCGGTGAGGTGAGCATCATCGTCAACGATGACCCGGACAAAGCGATGCACACCCAGGCTGGTGGCACGCTTCTGGGCACACTGTCGGCCAATCAGATCTTCATCCCCTCGGCTTGTGGTGGCAAGGGCAGCTGCGGCGTCTGCACGGTAAAGGTCACCGAAGGCGGCGGCGCGCTCCTGCCCACCGAGGTCAGTCACATCAACCGCGGTGAAGCCCGCGAAGGCGTGCGGCTCTCCTGCCAGGTGAAGGTCAAGGGCGATATGAAGATCGAGCTGCCGCCCGAGATCTTCGAGGTGCGAAAGTGGAAGTGCACGGTGCGCAGCAACCACAATGTCGCCACCTTCATCAAGGAACTGGTGCTCGAGCTGCCCGCGGGCGAGGCGGTCCCCTTCCGCGCCGGTGGCTATATCCAGATCGAGTGCCCGCCACATGTGACCAAGTATGCGGACTTCGACATCGAGGATGAATACCGGGAAGACTGGGACAAGTTCGACATGTGGCGCTACGTCTCCAAGGTCGATGCCGAGGTGACTCGCGCCTACTCGATGGCCAACTATCCGGAAGAAAAGGACATCATCATGCTCAACGTCCGGGTGGCCTCACCGCCACCCCGGGCTCCGGAAGGGACACCCCCGGGCATCATGTCTTCATACATCTTCGGCCTGAAACCAGGAGACGAGGTCACGATTTCGGGTCCCTTCGGTGAGTTTTTCGCCAAGGAGACCGAGGCCGAGATGATGTTCATCGGTGGTGGCGCCGGCATGGCACCGATGCGCTCGCATATCTTCGACCAGCTCAAGCGACTCGGTTCGAAGCGCAAGATCACCTACTGGTACGGTGCAAGAAGCCTGCGGGAGGCCTTTTATCAGGACGAGTTCGACGAGCTCGCGCGCAAGCACGACAACTTCGAATGGCACCTGGCACTCTCGGAACCCCTACCCGAAGACAACTGGGATGGCTACGTCGGCTTCATCCATCAAGTGGTCCTGGACAACTACCTCAAGGATCACGAGGCGCCCGAGGACATCGAGTACTACCTCTGTGGCCCACCCATGATGCTCAAGGCGTGCATGCAGATGTTCGAGGATCTGGGCGTCGAGGAAGAGAACATCGCATTCGATGATTTTGGATAGTACGGGACGAGCTCCCGGAACGGGCGAGCAGCCTCTTCCCGCTTTCGTTGCGGCCGGCCACCATGCCGGCCGTTGTTGTCGTCGCATGACGACCCTTGCCGGTCTGTTGCTCCTTTCGCTCTCTGCCTGCCGCAGACCGGAGCCTGTCGGGCGCACTCACGAGCTCTCCGGACCCACGATGGGCACTCAGTACCGCATCAAGGTGGTGATGGATGAGGCCTCCTCGAAACAGATATACGACATCGAACTGGCTGCCAAGGCAGCTCTCGACAGTGTCAACGCCAAGATGTCGAACTATCTGCAAGACTCCGAGGTCACCAAGATCAACAATTGGAACGAGGCCGCTCCCCTCGAGATATCCCACGACACCCTGGAGGTCCTGCAGCACGCCCTGGAGATCAGCTCGACCACCCGGGGCGCCTTCGATATCACGGTGGCTCCCCTCGTCAACGCCTGGGGTTTTGGCCCTCCGGGTCGAAGGCCGCAGCCGCCGGTTCAGGCGAAAGTCGATCAACTGCTCGAGCGCACCGGATGGGAGATGATCCGGGTCGATCGCGCATCGTCCTCGGTCTCCAAGGCACGACCCGATCTCAGCCTCGACCTGTCCGCGATCGCCAAGGGCTACGCGGTGGACAAGGTCGCCGATGCGCTGGACAGTCAAGGTGTCGAGCACTACATGATCGAGGTCGGCGGAGAGATCCGCACCAGGGGCCTCAACGAACAGGATGAAGCCTGGAGAATCGGCATCGAACGCCCCATGCCCGGGGGCAATCAGGCTATCGACCTTGTCGTGCCCATGAGTGACGGTGCCATGGCCACATCCGGGGACTACCGCAATTACTATGAGATCGATGGCAAGCGGATCTCCCACACCATCGATCCGCGCACTGGCTATCCGATCACGCACTCGGTCGCCTCGGTATCGGTCATCGCTCCACTTTGCGTCAGAGCCGATGCTTACGCCACCGCTCTTCTCGTCCTGGGTCCGGAAGGGTTCGATCTTGCCGAGGAATTGGGGTTGGCAGCCTACTTCCTGCAGCGGGACAAGGAGGGGGTTTTTGTCGGGCGGATGACCAATGCCTTCAAAGACATTCTCGAGGCCCGGGAATCTCATCCCCCCGAGTGATGTTGCGAGTAGCGAGATGGAACTGATACTGATCGTCGCCATGATCATGGGAGGTGTCATGGCCATCATGGCCATCGGCGTCATCTTTGGAGACCGCTGCCTGCGCGGCTCCTGTGGTGGCCCAGACGTCATCGGCCCCGACGGCGAATCGCTCTCCTGCGCCACCTGTCCTCATCGCAAGACCGATAACTGAATCCCCCGGCCTAAGCGGCCCACCGCTCCGCCGACTTTGCCTTCCCTGAGGTCGATACGACGAAGGAGCTTTGATCCTTGACCGACCCTCGGGGTGTCCTGCAGGGTACCGCCTCGGGCCAAGAGAACTTTGGGCAAGGGCCCTCGTCTCCCGTCTCCCACGCACCGGACCATTAGGGTCCTGCGAAGATCCGGCCCGAGTGCTCGTCGACAGGCACCTCTGTCAGGACACCCCGAGGGTCGGCATAGAGACCCAACCCCGCGGAGCAAACCGCGGTTGCCCTGCTTCGCTCTCGCTGAGGGTCGTTGTGGATGGTCCCAGGATGGGTCTCTTTCCAAGCGCATCCTGGCAATCGATGCAGGCCTCTATCGGTCCGGCGCGCCGGAAAGCGAGCGAGCGCCTCCCCGCCCAAGATCGCTTAGCGCGAGCGTGCCCTCCGGGACCATCCACAACGACCCCAATCGCGATCGAGGAGGATGGGCCCGGTCTCGTCGACCACTCAGTTGACCATTTCGGTAGCCGATGCGGTGTCTGCGGTGGCCTGGTCGACTTCGAGGTCGGAGGGAAAGCACTTGCTCGGCACCATGGCCGACCAGTTCCTGGGAAATCGCAACATCAGCGTCTGCTCTTCGGTGACCGGGAACCCTTCTTCATTGAGCACCCTGAGCAGGACCGTGTAGCCCTTCTTTCCCGGATAGCCAAGATAGCTCGGAACATAGATGTCATAGAAGTACTTGGCCTGCTCGAACCGGCCAACAAAGGGATTCGATCCATACTGCATGGACAGGGTTCGATCATCGAAAGTAGAGAACTCGGAGGACATCGAGCGCTCGCTGGACGCATGGGAGTAATCCACTTGCCCCTGTTTCGCCTCTTCTTCGGTAAACTCCCGCGGCGGACCCAAGCTCGCATATTCGACTTTCAGGCTGCGATCGGCCCCCATTCGGCTCCGTCGCCAGACCAGCCGCAACGCCAGGTCGTCCGCGAAGTAGTGATCGCTGAACAGGCGCACAACACCGCAGGGTTCGTCGTTGCCCAGTTCATGATCCTTGCCCGACACATTGATCAGCGCCTGTCCTGCCCGCAGACGAGGAGGAGATTCCCAGGTCTGCTCCGCAGTGCGCAGGATGTCACCCCCACGAGGCAGGTGGTAGCCGTGTTTGATTCCGTTGGTCAAGGTCAGTGGGCGTACCATGTTGCCAACCAGGATGTTGAATTCATAGCCCACCCCCCCCTGGTCGACTCCACCGGCGAACCGCACAGCCAGCGCCTGCACGAGATAGATATCGGCGTTGGTCGAATACCCTTTGACCAGGCACCGTAGACAATCGGGATTCTCGTGGAACAGCTGCGCGAGCTTGCCCATCTTGCCAATGGTCTTTACCGCCAGCCGATAGAGATCGCGACTGCTGTACTCCTCGGGGTAGAAGATTCGGCTCCTCCTTCGGGGCCGACCCTCGAAACCGCGCAGCTTGTCGTAGTGCCGAGCGATGTCCCGCACCGGCGGATCGACTCCCCGATAGAGAGGGGCTCCAGGCTCCCACCAATAGCGACGAGCTTCGGTGCTCCAGGCATCGGCAAGGTCGGGTCCGAGTAACAACTCTCCAAGCGCCTCCCACATCTCATCATCGGAGACACTCAGGCTCCGACTGATCTCTTCTGGTCCGAAGCTCAGGTCCAGATACACCGTCATCCGTATCGGCTCTTCGGTCTCGAAGTTTTTGAATTCCTGGAGACGATAGCGGTCGCTGCGATCGCCCAGAATCGCATCGAGGCCACGAGCCGTCGCCTGAATCTCCTCCGCTGTGGCCCAACGATTCGAGTAATTGGTCGAGATGAGAACCGCGAGATTCTCATCCTCGCGAACTTCGATCGCTTCGAGTTGGTCCTGCCAACGTAAATCCGACTGCGCAATGATCACTGATCGAGACCGGATATCGCGAAACCTTCCGAACCTGCGCTCGTATTCTCGTGCGCGCACCCGCAAGGCCTCGATGAGATCGACCTCATGGGTACTGACACGGCGCGTGGTGCCCATCTTGTTGTTGCGATAGTGGAACCAGGAAAAGAAGTTGGCTCGCACTCGGAAATTCTGATTGCGTCCTTTGCTCACTTCGGAAACGATCGTCTCGACCCCGTCGATCTCTTCTGGCTCGGGAAGTTTCGGGTTGGGGTTGACCCGTCCGCTCTGCTTGACGATCTTCTGGAAGAGCGCCATCCCGGATTCGGTCTTCAAATCGATCCTGTAGACCATGTCCGAAGTCGTCTCTTTGAACCGATCGAATACTGACTCGAAGAAGGTGTAGCCGATATTGACGATCCACAGGCGTGCTTCGGGGCGGAATTTGAAGGGCGTCAACTCGTTGCCGCGTCCTCGCCAGTTGCGAACTCGCACCTCGACGACACTGTCCGGTAACTTGCGAACGGTCGTCTCGCGCAAGAATCGCGAGAAGTAGCGATATCCGATTCTGGCGCCGTACTGGTTGATACCCGCCACAATGGGCGAGACAGCGACGAAGCTGGTGAAGGTCAACCGATCGTTGATCGCCAGCGTGTTGTCATCGCCCAGAAACACCCGCATCTTCAGAGGTATACCGGCTTTGGGAAAGAGCATGATGGGCTCGGCATAGTTGTCCCAGAAGATCGCCGCCCGTTCGGTATCCGCAAACCTGTTCCCTACGAATCCGGCCAGCGAGTCGACCACCGCAGCGGCGGAACCCGCTGTCACGTACACGACACCGTGCTTGTCTCTCGAAACTTCATTCTCTTCCTTGAATCTCGTATACCCCTCGCCTGCTGAATCCAGAATCAGGCCCGCCAGGGGATCATCTGTGTAGCCGGTTGGCGGCTGGGCTCTGGAGGCTGAGATGGAGTAACCGCCTTCGACCTGGATGCTAACGCCGTCATCGTCGGTGAACACCTGGGGAATGTACTCCCAGTCGACACGCAAACGGGTGCGTGCGGTGCCGACCTTGCGGTAGTAGGAAGGATTGTCAGAGGTGATCTCGGTTCCGGGCGCCAGGGGTTCGTGACTGGAAACCACCCGGTTGCGAAAGTTGAAGTCGAAGTTGACTCCGACCGTACCGATATCTCCGCCGATCCCAATTCCCAGATCGCCGAAGTCCCGGAAGAGGGACTCGTCATTCTCGTACTCGAAGACGTAGTTGCTGAGCTGGCCCAGGAGCCCCGAGTGGAAGGCGCTCTTGAAGGTTCCCCCGACCATGAATCTGCCGGCCTCGTCATCGGCAGCCCCTGCAGAGCCTTGCCCGGCTTGCTCCACATCTTCCGCGGCCACAACCGACACCGCCTTGCCTCCAGCCGAATCCTGAACCCCGAAAACCACACTCGGGGCCATCAGCATCCAACCGACAGCGCAAACGGGGCGCAAGACACGGCTAGAGAGAACCTTCCTATAGATCATCGATACCTCATACCGCCCGCCATGTCGGGGCATCGTAGCACCAGCCAAGCACCGCGCGACCCTCGCTGGGGTAGAGTGACTATCGGCATGGCTCTGCAAGGTTCCCTGCACTCGATCGGGCGACTGACCCTGATCTTTCTGTGCCTGGGTTCCGTCCTGTTTCTGGCCCTCTTGCTGCTGCCCATCTACCTCGATGTCACGGCACTCAAAGGCCCGATCGAGGAACTTCTCACCGAGATCATTGAAGCCCCGGTGACGGTCGACGAAGTGGAGTTGAATCCCTCTCTCTGGCCGACTCTCAGACTCTCCCAGATCGAAGTCGAGGGAACGGGTTGGGAGGAGGCGCCTGTCTTCACCGCGATCGAACGGGCCGAGCTCCGTCTTTCCCTGCTGCCGCTCTTCTGGCGAGATCTCCATATCAAGAGATTCTCGGCAACAGATCTCGACGTTCACCTTTCGCGCCCCGAGGGGCAGGAAGGGAACTGGCCCGTCTGGACAGATTCCCGGTGGCAGGTGTCAGAGCTGGCGGGAATCCAACTGCAGGACGTGACCATCTTTCTGGATGACCAGGACATCGGCCAGGCCGACGCCTTTCTCGATAGCCTGGAAGGCGACATCACCCGCGCCAGGCCCCTCGAGCTCGAGTTGCGCGGCACTTTGGAGGGTCTCCCCCTATCCCTGAACGTTGGCGGACCGACGCTGATCGCCTTCTCCAAACTGGCCTCCGACGTTCCGGTCGCGGCGCACCTCGAGCTTTCAGATCTGCGGCTGAATCTCTCGGGGACGGTTTCCCGAGAGCCCGCTGGCACCAAAATGCGCCTGGAGATCGAAGCGGCGAGTCCGAACTGGGCCTTCCTCGAGCAGCTGGAGGGTTTCGATGCCCCCGAGATAGGGGGCTTCGATATCGTTTCGCGGATCTCGTTGCGGGACTCGATGGTGGAGCTCTCGCAGCTGCAGGGCACGATCGGTCCGACCATCATCCAGGGTGCGTTGTCGCTCCAGCGAGGCAATGACCGTCCCCGGATCTCGGGTCGGATTGCACTCGGGGACATCGACCTCGAACCCTGGATCGAACGGGCACAATCCGAGAAGGCCGATACCTCGACCCCCCTCCCATTGGCGCTGCTTTCCAACCTCGACGCCGAGCTCGTCATCACCGTCGAATCCGTTGCCGGGACCGTGCTCCGTCTAGAAGATCTCGAGGCCACGGCCGGGCTCGCGGCCGGCGATCTCACCTTGCCTTTGGAGCTGCAGATAGCCGCCATCCCGGTCGCTGGAGAGCTCTGGATCCGACAGTCGGAAGCCCCCCCGGAGGTCACTGCTCAGTTCCATCTGCAGGGCACTGATCTCGCTGAGCTTCGCAAGCTGATCGCAGTTCCCGAAGCTCTGACCGGCGGGGCGGATCAGATTCAGGTGGTCGCCTCTTCGTTCGGCCACTCCGTCGATGCGCTGGCGAACAACCTGGATATCCAGATCGAGATTCACGATGCCAGGGTGACCGCGCTCGACGAAACCGGTGAAGTGGCTCTCGATGTCGCCATCGCCGAAACCAGGATCCACCACCGTCCCGGCGAGCCGCTGATCCTGTCGGCCGCTGGTGAATACCTGGCAGAGCCCTTCCGTCTCGACCTGGAGACGGCCCCAGCCGACTCTCTTCTCGGTGCCCAGACCTGGCCGTTCCGGGTCGGGCTCCGAGGCTCCGGAGCCGACATCGACCTTGTGGGCACACTCAGCAACCCGGAAACTCAGTCGCGGCTCGATCTCGACTTTCTCGCCTCGGGTCGGCGACTCGGGGATCTGGATGCCTGGCTTGGGCTCTCTGCGGATTCCGACCTGGCCTACCGTCTGGCTGGGCACCTGTCCACCCAAGGGAGTCGACGCTCGCTACGGCTCGACGACGCCGAGATCGGCAGAACCCGATTCCAGGGTGCCTTTGATTGGGATGCCGACAGGATGGAGGTGCCGGTCGTCGCCGACCTTCGCGTCTCGACCCTCGATCTCCAACAGCTGCAACAGCTGGCCGATCCGGTGACTACCCTGGACACCGAAGAGGAGGTGATCGGCTTCGATCTCCCCATGCTGCCTTCGGAGGTCCTGTTCGACGAGGCAGAGCTCCGGCTGGCAATCGACCGCATTTATCGCCAACCCATCGACCTGACCGACCTCCGGGCCACGCTCCATTTTCGCCAAGGTCAACTCGAGCGCTCTGCCTTTGCGCTCGAGTACGCCGGGACCGAGCTCGAGGGAGAGTTGGCCCTGGACCTGCGGGGCCAACTACCCCGATTCACCCTCGACCTTGCTGGCAGTGCCAAGGCTCTCGACGTCGCTCTCGACCAGGAAGACCTGATCACCGATGCCCGAGTCGCGGCCGATCAGTTCGAGTTCTCGATCGCCTCCGAGGGCGTCAGTATCCACGATCTGGTCGAGGGCGCGGACATCTCGGGCCAACTCACCAACGTTCGCTGGCGGTTTTCGTTACCCGGTGTCGAGAACTCCCTCGAGCTGCGACTCGGAGAGCTTGATCTGTCCGGGGCAAGAGGACAGCCCCTGGTCCTCGAATCCGCGGGGTCGCTGGGCGGTGAACCCCTCCGTTTTCGCCTCACATTCCGCAATCTTCGGAAGCCCCCAGGAGGCACTGGACTACTGGCACCGTTTCATCTGCAGGCGATGGCGGCATCCAACACCATCGACCTGGCCGGCGAGATTCAGCTACCCATCACCCAGCCGGAGTTCGACTTGCAACTCGCAGTCTCCGGGGAGAGTCTGGCCGATCTGTCAGCCCTCGTAGGGTACGACCTGCCAGCCCTTGGGACCTACCACCTCGAGGGGCGACTCGTCGCAACGGAAAGCCTCGTGGGCCTTTACGATTTCACCTTCACCCTCGGCGAATCCGATCTGAGCGGCTCTCTGGAGTCTCGCCAGATAGACGGGCGCACAACCATCGAGGCCAGCATGCTCAGCAAGCGGACTCGCTCGGCGGACTACCTCCTGTGGCTTGCCCGCAGCGACTCGGAGGGCACGAAGGCGTCAGAGCGACCGCTGGCCGGTCTCGATTCGACAAATCTCTCTCTCGATTTCCTCACCGAGGTCGATGCGGCGATCACTCTCGTGATCGATGCACTGGACTCGGGCTCCAGCTCTCTGGAGCATCTCTCTCTGACTTTCGAGCTCGACAACGGACAACTCGACCTGTTGGCACAAGGACCTCAAACCAGCGGCGACCCGGCACAGATTTCAGCACGAGTGACACCTCTGGAGCGAGGCATCGCCGCCAACCTGGACATCAGCTGGGAGCGCCAACCCTACGGTCTCCTGGGCGACATCCTCAAGCCCGGTGCCGCTCAGGGAAGTTGGAGTCTGGATCTGGCGCTCCAGACACGAGGCGATACGGTCGATGAGCTGCTGCGAAACCTCGCAGGCCATGTCGATTTCACCGACTACCCTGAGGACTTCGGTGCCACGATCCTCGACGTGTGGGGAGGTGGATTCATCGGCTCGTTGATGCCGGTATTCAAGATCGGTGAGGAGTCGCGTATCAATTGCACCGTCGGTCGGTTTCTCGTCGACGGTGGGATCATGACACCCGAATTACTGGCTCTGGACAGTACTCGAAGTCGGGTGAGAATGCGTGGGACGATCGATCTGCCGAACAACACCCTCGAGCTTCGTCTCCAGCCGCGGCCCAAGAAACCGAGCCTTATCAATCTCGCCACCCCGGTCAAGCTGCGCGGCGCGCTGACGGACCCGAAGATCCAGATCGCCACCGGAGGAACCGCGGTGACGGCCTTCAGGCTGTATCTGTGGGTCTATACCGTGTGGCTCGAGCTGCTGCGCAAACCGCTGCCGACCGATGGTCGCGATATCTGCCTGGACCCTCAGCCGCGTACGCCCTGACAGATCCGTCGGGAGGAGACCAACCGCTCTGCCGCAGCATTCACGTTCAAGCGCGGCGGCTGACGCTCAGCCTCGCCCGGCTCTGCGTTCAGCGCAGGGCTCGTGGACCGACCTTCAAGCCGAAGATCAAGAGCTTGGCGAGAAACATGGCGACGACGATCGACAACAGTCCGTGAGCCAGGCCGAGAACCCAGAGGTTGGGGGTTCTGCGATAAAGCCAGCAGGCCCCGATACCGGCCACAAACGTGAGGAGCATGAGGGGGGTATTAGGCAGATGAAGCAGGGCGAAGAGCGTCGCTGATGCCAGAACAGGAAAAGCCTCGCCGGTTAGCACCTCACTGAATCGACGGTAATAGAAGCCCAGGAGTGCATATTCCTGAACAACTCCAGACAGGGGCATCAGGACTACGCGGGCGAGCAGTCGATCGATCGGTGGTTCCCGGTTCCAGCCCATCACCAGCCCGACCGCGATCAGGACCACAAGCAAAGGACCTACGATCGAGAAGACCTCCCTGGTCGACTGTCCAACGTTGTCCAGACGAAAGCCGAGATCTCGCGGCGATTCACCCCGACGGCGGTGTCCAGCCAGGGTGATCCCCACGACGAGACCCAGGCAGACCAGAAGATCGCCGTTAAAGGCCCCCTGCCACAGCCAGATATAGGAGAGCACCAATCCCGTCACTGACAGCAGCTCGAACCAGGCAACCCGCGCAGGTGCTGCGTTACTGGAGGGCATGATGGGCCGAAGTATAGAAAATCGAGGGGCGAGATTCTGTAGCATGGAACCGTGACTCGGCGGCAGATCCTGGTAATCCTCCTCGCTCTGACAACGCCATTGTCGAAGTCCTCCATCTCCCACACCCAGATCCCACCTGCCGACGACAACACAGAGACGCTCGCCAACTACCCCTACACCCTGGACTTTGGTGTTGGCGGCTACGACGCCGGCCAGCAAGACGTGGCCAACCTCAAGATCCCGGTCACCCAGATGCTCCGCTCACCCGAGGAGCATCCCTGGGGCTTGCGGCTGCGGGTGCCGATCTCGATGGGAGTCTATGGTCTCGAGTTGGGAGATCTTCTGGAGGACTTCGATCTCGATCGGGTCAAGGTGCTCACGGTTGTCCCGGCGCTCGAATTCCTGATTCCGTTGAACGAGCACTGGACCCTGAAGCCACGACAGGACCTCGGCCTCGGGAAGGATTTTCACGGTGGCGAACTGATCCTGATCGCGGCCACGGGAGTCCAGGGTGTGTACATCAGACCCTGGAAGAGCCTCGTGTTCACCTTCGGTTCAGGCGTCAAGTACAGTCTCAGCGAGTCCTCGGGAGGGCTCTACGATGACGATTTCGCCCGCTTGGAGATCGGTCTGGACACCCTGATTCCCTTCGGGCTCGATGTGGGTCAGCGCCGGATCGACTTCAGTCTTTACGCTCTCGGCCGCCACTATTTCCGCGAGCTGGTCTTCGGACAGGTGCTCGAAGAACCTATTGTCATCGAACAGGAGTACGAGGTCGGGATCACGTTTGGTAGCACGCCCAAGCCGAGAATCTGGAAGTTCAGCGTTCCTCGACTCCTGATCGGCTATCGGTTTGGCGAGAACCTGAGAGGCATTCGCCTGAAGCTCGGCCTCCCGTTCTGAGGTTCCGCAGCCCGTCGTCGAAGCTATCGATGATGGGGAGGTGTCTCCAGCAGGATGTGCAGCAGGTTGTTCTGAAAGGTCGGGTTGCCCAGAAGCGTCCGATGCATGTCGGTCAGGAAGACCTTGCGGTTCCAGGGTATCGGCGAGGTGGCGAACCCCTTGGCTTCTCCCAGTAATCGGTCATCGGCCACTGCCGAGGCCCGCGTCACCGATCGATCTCCCGGCGCCTTGAGCTTCAACGTCTTGGTGTTGTCGAACCGCAGGATCTTGTTACCGTCTCTCTCCATCAAGATGGCCCTGGCCATGGTCGGCTGAACATCGGCGGCAAACAGGGTCAACTCCGTCGGACAGACCTCTTCAGGCCGGCGATCCATGACCTCGAAGAACTGGTGGGCCCGAGTGAATGCGGCCGCCATGAATTCCTGCATCCTTTGCCGGCGTCCTGCCGCTGTGTCCTCGCCGGGAAAGACCCAGGCCAGGTACTTGTCCTGTCCCTCGGCGAAGGCGCCCCAGCCGTTCTCTTCCCAGAACTCTGCCGAGAGGACCTCAGCTTCGATGGGATCGCCCCGCTCATTCAACCAGACGGCATGATCCGCTCGGGGCAGCATCTGATAAGCCGATATGAAAGTGTCCACCATGGCGGGCTCGAACTTCACGAGCGGGTAGTGCCTCCCCTCGACGAGCTCGCGCATCACCTTCATCGCCCCGAAGTTCGGAGTGGAGATCATGATCAAGCGATCGACTTGTTTGGCTCCCTCCCAGGTGATCGGCGGTGCGCTTTCGGACAAGACGTCCTCGGCACCGTAGCGGAGGAAGTATCGAGCCAGGAGTCCCCCCATCGAGTGGGCGATCAGATCGAAATACACCTCCTCGCCGGATTCGAGGTCGGATTCTGTCCTCAGTTCGTCAATCCGGCTCCGTGTCTGGTCGAGGAACCGACCCAGGCGCACCGCGTTACCCACGTTGTCCTGACGCCAATCGTAGAAGAAGGTCAGGCAGGGAGGCGCTTCGAGGTCTGCTATTGCTGCAGGGGTTCCCGTACAGGTCCCGTACCCTGCCCGCTCCATCAGATCAACCAGGGCGCCGTAGATCTCGACATTGATGTCGGCGACCTTTGCATCCGCCTTGACCCGCTCGAGCAACTCGACAGCTCGCGTGTCGTCGGCGATCGCGATGAGGTCGTTCGGAGCGATCGGCCTCGGAAGGCGGTCGATATCGAGAGCGAACGCCCGCAGCCCGGCCGGCCTGGAGGGCAGCAGAGACCCCTTGGTGAAGAATGCCCCCCACACTGTGGCCTCATCTTCCACTCGCCGCAGCGTCGCACCAGCAAATCCGTGGATCAGAACGACAGGATTGCGCTCAGCGTTGGGGAGAGCATTCTCATAAATGGCCGAGATGTCCGATTTCGGATACCGCGCAGCCACCTGGCGGTAGGTAGAGCAACCTACCGCCATCAGTAACACCAAGATGAGGAGCCCTGGTTCGGTACTTCGCCTCACTATTTCTTCTTGATCAGCTTGATCCCTTCGAGGCGAATGGGCTCGGCCGAATAGCCGGTGATCCTCAAGACATCCTTGGCCTCGTCCCATTTCAGCTCGGCACCGAGAATCGCTGTTCCCTCTCCATTGCCTTCTTCATCCAGCGCCATGGTAATCATGGTGAAGGGGAACTGCATGGATATCTCCCGATTGTAGACCTCCTCGAAGTAGATCTCCCGGTCTGTCAGAATCAGAAGGTTGCGCTTGCCACCGTCCATGATCTCCTGGGTGTAGTAGGTCGGGTAGCCCCGCTCGCCCCGGATCGCCACAAAGCCGGTCTTCTGCTGCTTCTTCATCTTGTCGTAGAGCCCCTCGGGTCCATGAGCTTTGAGCGCCAGGCGGAGACTCTCTTCCTCTGCATCGGTGCTGAAGCGATTGATCTTGATATCCACACTTGCGGCGGCCCCGGGTCCCACGACTCCCGGCACCATGGCATTGGCGCGGTAGAGCTCAGAGACCTTGTCACCCTTTGCGGAGGCCGAACTGGCAGTAATCAGAAGGCTTCCGAGCAGGAGGCAGCCGACCAAGAAGACACCCCGATTCCGTTCCTTGTTGACTCTGTATCCCATTCCAATTCTCCTAGAGGTACTGCGTTGGGCGGGCCGTCTCAGCCTATCGCACAGCGGAACTCAAGCCAAAGATCTGTCCGCGACACCTACCAGTGGCGAATCCTCAGCCCGAGAATCGAGCCAGAAGATAGATCCCCGCCCCGATCAACCCGATCCCCAACACCTTAGGGGTGGTAATGCCTTCGCCGAGCGCGACTCCCACGACTGTGGGGACCAGAATCGCACCGGCGGAAATCAGCGGGGCACCGACACTGACCTGCATGCCCGACTCATAGGCAAGCAATGAGAAGTAGTCGACAGAGAAGACGCACAATCCACAAATGACGAGCAATCCCGCGCCGAGGGGGGTCAACGCGCTGGCCAGGTCGACGCGGTTGCGGAACACGAGAATCACCACCAGGACCAGGGCAGTTCCCTCGACCAGACCGGTACCTACCAACGGATGCACGAGTTTCGAAGCTCGCGAGAGGGTCACGGACCAGAGACCCGCGGCAACAGCGGCGATCAGGATGTAAAGCAGGCTTCGGGACACTTAGTCCTCCCTTCTATAACGGGGACATGCACCCTTACTCAGGAGTGCACCTCGGTTCCGAGCTTCATGCCCCGATTGATGCGTGGAATGGACTCCGAGCTGGAACGACCGACGTCGTCCTTCGGGCTGACCGTCGTTCCCTCCTCTTCGGTCGGGAAATCCAGCCGCAGCCTCGTGTCCAGACCGGTGACACAGCCGCCAAGATGACCGGCTGCTCTCTTCATGATGTGATCCTGCCGACACAACCGTCCTGAGTCGATGGCGAAGCTAGCGCGAATGGCGCCCTCTCCCTCGATATTGGCGCTTGGGGCCACGGTGGTCTCTCTCTCCACAGCGTAACCTTATCGTCGTTGGAGACACTCACTCCCGGGTCGCCACGACGACGGCATCAGGATTGCAATCTGTTCATCTGTCGGCCAGGAGGTTCAGCAGAAAGGAGACGACCCATGAGATTCCCAAAACCCCTCGTCATTACTCCCAAAATGATGCTCTCCTTCCTCCTCAGTTGGGTCGGATTGCTGGCAACAGCCTTCACTATCGGGCTACGATTGGGTTGACGGCCGGCGCCGAGGCCGGCGCGACAAAGGAGTCCTCTGGTGTGTCGATGGTTGGCCTATTGCGGAAGCCCGATCTATCTGGAAGAGCTCATCTTCAAGCCCGAGCACTCGCTAATCGACCAGAGTCTGGCCGCACGCGTCACTGCAACGACCATGAATGCGGACGGCTTTGGAGTCGGCTGGTATGGAAACCGCTCGACACCGGGGCTCTATCGCGACATTCAGCCCGCCTGGAACGACAGCAACCTTCGAGATCTCGCCGCGCAGATCGAGTCTCCTCTGTTCTTCGCCCATGTCCGCTCCGCTACGGTGCCACCCGTGCAGCAGACCAACTGTCATCCATTCCGCCATGGCAAATGGCTGTTCATGCACAACGGCTCGATTCGTCAGTTTGCCGCCATCCGACGCGATCTGCTGCTCGCCGTGGCTCCAGAGCTGTTCCCGTCCATCCAGGGAAGCACGGATTCCGAGCTGATGTTCTACCTGGCTTTGACCTATGGTCTGGAGTTCGATCCCATCGCTGGAGTCGAGAAGATGGTCGACCTGGTCGAAAGCGAAGCCAAACGCAAAGGCATTCACAACCCCGTCGAGATGACGCTCTGCGTTTCCAACGGCGAGCGAATCTACGCCTTCCGTTACCGCTCCCAGGGTCGTCCTCCCAGTCTCTATCACAGCACCAGCCTCGATGCTCTGGAGGACCTCCACCCCAGCTACGGCGGCTTCGAGAGAGGTGCTCGCGCCGTCGTCTCGGAGCCTCTGGATGGTCTGACCGACAACTGGCAAGAGATCCCGGAGTCGACTGTGGTTATCGTTGAAAAGGGAACGGTGACAACCAAACCCTTCCAACCCCAACCCGTCGCGGTCATCTAGCCGCGCGCTTCAAGTTGGGGCCTGCGGCTTCGAGATGTCGGACGGGCTCCGATCCTCGAATCTCACCTGGTCACAAAGATAGAATGTGATCGGCATGCGTTTCCACCGTCTTGCGTCACTCCTTCCCGTTGTGTTCTTGCTGGGCGCCCTCTCTCAGATCAGCGCCACGCTAGCTCAATCGCCTTCGGGTCCGACACTGAAGGTGATGACCTTCAATGTCTGGCACGGATTGCGCAGTGGTGAGAGCAACAAGAGATTCCCGGGTGAAGATACGGATCGCGCCAACAAGCGCTTCGACTGGCAGATCGAGGAGATCAAGCGGCTCGACCCAGACGTTCTCCTGTTTCAGGAAGTGAACAAGAACCAACCGCAAGCGCGACGCTACGCAAAGGCCCTCGGCTACGACGAGATTCACAAGGTCACCAGCTGTGGCCTGCATCTGGGCGGCCTCTACAAGATCCCGAGGAACGTCAACGAGGGACTCGCCATTCTGGCCAAGCCGGGGCTCGGACTGAAAAGGGTAGGCAAGAAGCGGCTGAGTGGAAATGCCAGGTGCAGTGCGACCTGGGGATTTCAGACCAAAGAGTCCCGCTACGCACTGCTTGGATCGATCACTGTCGGCGGCCAGTACGTCTTGCTCACCACCACCCACCTGGCAGCTCCGGCGTTTACGCCAGAGGACTTCGATCAGCAACTCGAGAGTCTCGTGAGTGGCGGTGAACTGACCGCCGATCAGCGCGACGAGATCCTCGCAGCCAGGGATCGCAAGCTGGACAGGAACACAATGGAATCACAGAGGCTTGTCGAGGAGATCGCCCGGCATCGGGACCGGTTGGCCGCTGGTGGGCAGAAGCCGCTGATCATCCTCGGTGGCGATTTCAATGCCGAATCCGACAAACCCGGCTTCGCCAAGGTCAAGGCGGCCGGTCTCACCGAGGTCGCCAGCGGACCCGACTTCCATACCTGGAACCCAGTGGTCAACCACGAGAACTACTCGATTGGCACCAAGCGAGACTACTCACTGCCCACCTTCGACAACCCCGAAATCGAAGCAATGCTCGATCTGCGAAACACCACCCCCCGACAGATCGACCACCTGTTCTTCTCTGCAGGACTCGAGAAGGTCTCTGCCGAGATGGTGATGAATGAGGCCAAGGACGGGATCTTCCCGTCGGACCACTTCGCCATCCTGGCCACGCTTCTTCTGCCAGAGTAGACAAGCCCCTTGCCGGCTCCCGGGAGCCCTGGAGCAGCCAACCACAGTGCGGGGCGATACCCTCCCCCTAGGGCACCCAGCGAGCCTGAGCGCCGAGCCGTTCGGTGGGGAAGACGTTGGTGAAAGTGATGTCGTAACGCTCTCTACCGCCGGGGGCGATCGTCATCGAGAAGCCGCGAGTGTCGATCACACCTGCTGAGCCGACGATGCTGACTTCCAGAGTTCCACGTGCTGGATAATCGGTTGGGTTGTAGACCAGGCCAGAGGCAACGACGTAGCCAAACTGATGGGTCGTGACGTGCGGAGCACCGAGTGGACCGACTTGCTCGACCGGAGGTGCAGGCAACGACCTCGGCGGAGGTACCAGGGTCGCCGCTTGCAGCTGAATCAGCTGTTCGTTGATCCGGTTGAGCTCCGCCACCGCACGCTCGAGGCCCTGCTGATTCCTATCGGACTCGCTTTGCGCTGAGGCGAGCTGACGCTCCAGAATCTCGACCTCTTCCCGCTGATCTGCCAGTTCGCGTTCAGCCCGACGCAACATCTCTTGCAGGTGGATCACCTGTTCGACGGTGTCCGGATCGGTGACAACAGGCTGCACCTCGCCCATGGATACCGACCCGGTGCCCACTTCGGGATCGGGCTCAGCGCGCCGATCGATCCAGACCCAGAGCCCGACGGCGATCAAGAACGGCGCAATCCACCAGACGGAGGCTGGGCCTCGTTTGCTCGCTTGAGGGCGGGGAGATGGCTCTTGAATTCCCATGGGTTCGACCTACGCCCGTAACTTTACCAAGGAGGCACGGACACTGGGCAATCAGGGTCGCTGCGGTGTTCGTGGACGGAACGGACCATGCGCAGGGGACTCTCAAACGGTGGCCTGGCCCGCGCTCGGCGAGATCGCAGCCTTGAGAGCCTAACGGTCCGGGCGTCCCTTCGCCGAACGCAGCCTCAACCTCTTCTTGCGCAGTGAGGCGATGGGACGAGCGGACCGTCCTGCAGTCGTCATCGTGACATGAGTACCTTGCAGGACTACTCCGCAGGGTAGAGATTCGGCACCCAGCGGCGCAACTCCAGCGCCGCCTCGTCGTCGTATTCGCCCTTCTTGCTGCGGTCGGGCAAATCCACCTTCTTCTCCTCCAATCGTTCGTAGGGAACCTGCTTGAGGAGATGCGAGATGCAGTTCAACCGGGCACGGCGTTTATCGTTGGAATCGACGATGAACCATGGCGCCCAACCGGTATCCGTGCCATCCAACATCGCGTCACGGGCGTGGGCGTAGTCGTACCACTTCCGGCGTGCTTCGGTGTCCATCGGGCTCAGCTTCCACTGCCGCATGGGGTCGTCGATACGCTGCTCGAACCGCCGCAATTGCTCCTCGTTGCTGACCGTGAGCCAATACTTGACCAGAATGATGCCCGAATCGACCAGGGCGCGCTCCCACCCAGGACAGGTCATCATGAACTGCTCATACTCGTCCTGGGTGCAGAAACCCATGACCTTCTCTACCCCGGACCGG
Organism: uncultured Acidobacteriota bacterium; assembly: GCA_963707075.1. Taxonomy (GTDB): domain Bacteria; phylum Acidobacteriota; class Thermoanaerobaculia; order Multivoradales; family JAHEKO01; genus CAXMQZ01. Next base: position 8,501 of record CAVPOX010000027.1, on the reverse strand, counting down.
TTGTACCAACTGCGATCGAACAGCACCACTTCTCCTGCGGCCGGCAGGTGCACCAGATAGCGCTGGTAGTAGAACTGGGTCTTTTCCCGGTCACTGGGGGCAGGCAGGGCGACAACCCGGAAGACCCGGGCACTGACCCGCTCCTTGATGCGTTTGATGATGCCCCCCTTGCCTGCGGCATCACGACCCTCGAAAACCACCACCACTTTGAGGCCCTTGTGCTTCACCCACTCCTGCATGTGCACCAGCTCGGTCTGCAGACGCTTCAGTTCGTCCTCGTAGAGCTTTTCGTCCAGCCTTGCGACCTTGTGAGACTTCTTGTCTTTGTTCTTGCCCATGTCGGTACTCCTTGACCTGTTCGACCGCAGGGAGATCGACGGCTCCAGCCACCTGGCTATCAGCCGCTGGACGAGTCGCCTTTTCGCAGCTCTATCGGCCTTACCATGGCGTTGATGTAGGCGACCGCATCGGACGGTGAGTCTGTCTGGTGCACCTCCACCTCGTCGGCCCGGATGGTGCCCTCGGCCAACATGGCCTTCTGAATGAAGTCCATCAACTCCGCCCAGTAGTCGATCCCCATGGCCACCATCGGAAAGCTGTTCATCTTGCCGGTCTGTATCAGGGTGGCCGTCTCGAAGACCTCATCCATGGTGCCAAACCCCCCGGGCATGAAGACGAAGCCGACAGAGTACTTCAGCAACATGACCTTGCGTACGAAGAAATAGTCGAACTCGACACAGCGATCCAGGTAGGCATTGGGTTCTTGCTCATGGGGAAGCACGATGTTGCAGCCCACGCTGAGGCCCGCTTCTTCCTGAGCGCCTCGATTTGCCGCCTCCATAACACCCGGGCCACCACCCGTCACCACCGCGTAGCCACTGCGCGCCAACTCCCGACCCACCTGGCGCGCCAGCTTGTAGTAGCGATGCTCCTCACCAAAGCGAGCCGACCCGAAGACCGTGATCGCCGGACCGATGTCGTGCAGTTCTCGGCAACCGGTGATGTACTCCTGGAAGACCTTTTCGCCCCGGGCGATGTCGACTTCGAGATCGTCGGGGCCGCTCAATAGCTCGATGTCGGCACGGCGAGAGTCGCTTCGATCCCTTTCTTGGCTCATCTGGATTTCACCTGTGGTTCTGCCCGATATCGACAGGGCCAGCTTGGAAGCCAGCCGTTCCAAACTCCTGGCCAGCACAGGGGCAGAGAGGCTGCCCTTCTTGCCACTACTCGACCATCGGCAGCTCGTTGACGATCTGCATATCGAGAATCAGATCCAGGCGGTACTCCACCTGGGCAGCCTTCATCGCCTGGACCGGACTGAGAGCCTCGGCGAGCTTCTTGTAGAAGGCTTCCAGGTTGGCCAGTCGCTTGCCTTCGATATCGAAGAACTTCGCCGCCATTTCGGTAGCCTGAGGATTGGTGAGACTCCAGTAGGCCCCGGCGTACTCGTTGATCTGATCGATCTCCATGTTCGCCAGCTCGTTGGCCTTCTTCCTGTAGTCGTTGTAGATCGGCCAGAAAACCGCCGCATCCTCGGCGGAGAGACTCATCACCGACGTCATCACATCCGTCCTGGCCTCCCGGATGTCATGCTTGAGCATCTCCATGAACATCTCGTCGCCGGCCATGACCGATTGGGCCTCGGCAGTGCCGTTGGCCAGAAACACAGCACCCACAAGACATATCGCGACAATGAATAGGTGTTTCACTTCGACCTCCTCAAGGTTCAACGCGGTTGATCTTCACTCGGGCAATTCTATGGCAGTTCCTCGGTCGCTGCTGTGACTGGCTCGAGGGCCTGGATGAGGCGCTCCTCGATATAGGGGAAGAAGGGATTGTGTCGCAAGCGGAGGAAGAGGTCCGCGGGCACGGTCAGCAACCGTCTTTCGCCACGGGGCTCCAACGCACCGATCAGCAACCCGTAATCCCCACCACTCCCGGCCTTCCCGTAGATCGGGTCATCCGGTGGGAAGGGGATGGCGACGTGCGACAGTGAAAAGACATTGTCTGGCCATCGCATCCCCAGATCACGCAGGCTAGGGGCCTTGGAGCGAGCTGGCTTCGACCACTCGACCACCCCGAAGCTGTCCGAGGCCTCGTTGCCCACCACAGTCAGCCTGTACGGCAACAATTCGCTCGCCTCCATTCGATCCAGAAGTTCCAGAGGCGCCCTTCGATAGAACTGCTTCATCAACGCCAGGCGATTCACGTCGAAGATCACCAACTCGGATTCCGCGCTGTCGAGCTTGTCGTAGAGATCATCGATCAGCGCCCGCGTCATGACGGTCGAATCGACAAGGGAAGCGAAAGTCAGGATGGGGGGCAGGGAAAGGGTCTTCTCGCGGCGATAGAGACGATCGATACGTCTCTGCAGACGCTTGGTGATGCGGTAGCTCTGGGTCGCTGCATTCTTGGTGAAAGAGTTGTACTTGTAAGGGTCGTACTCCGGCACAATCCCGGTCCAGCGAAGCCTCTCGAAACGGGACAGGAAGCTCACCAGCCGGTGCCATTCAGCGAAACGAGCCAGCGAGGAAATGCCTATGGCCGGGGAGAAGAGAATCAGCTGGTCGGGGCGTGGCAGGCTCTCGTCCTCGAGAGCATCCAGGGCGTAGTCGACGGCCAGGCTGGCACCATTCGAATAGCCGGCGATGAGCCATGGCTGTTGCTCGCCCACCCGATCTCGCACGGCCTGCACAGCCAACTTCACTGCCACCTGCCAATCCTCCAGCCTGGCCGACAGGAGCCCCGAAGGGAGTGTGCCGTGACCCGGCAGGCGCAACCCCAGAACGTAGTAGCCCCGTCCAGCCAGGATCTCTCCAACTCGGCGCAGGGAATACGGCGAATCCGACAGCCCGTGGAGCAACAAGGCACCCCCGCGGACAACGCCCGGCTTCAGCTCGAAGGTGCGATTCCAGTTCTGCGGAAAGGTCCCGGGGTTGTTGAATCCATTCGGTTCGTAGCGGCTGACCTGCAACGTCGGGTCAGCAGCGTAGGAACCCTCGAATCTCTCCTCGAGGGCCAGGAAGAGTGCTTCCTCCTGACGCAGATAGTCGTCGAAGGCATACCCCTCACCAGCATCCGCGGCGACGAATTCTTCCTGCAGCTCTACCGTGTGCCAGATCTGCAGCTCGGGAAGGCGCGCGGCCCGCAGGTCGAGAAACAGGTACAGAGAGACGCCTGCCACGCACAGCGCCAGCACAATCCACTTGACCAATCGCTTCACGGTCGCAAGCCTCTCATATCTGGGCCTCTGTCCGGTGAGACGACGGGGCTCGGCAGGTCCGCGGCATAGAATCCGTCGAGGGAACTGGCGATGATGATGTCGATCAGACGGGTGAAGTCATTCTGCGGTCGGACGCTGGTCTTCCTGGGTCTCCTTGCGGCTTGCACCAGCGAGACCTCCTCCCGAAAGGACACTCCGCCAGAGCGCGTCAGCACCGAGCTGACGGACACAGCCTGGGAGGAAGCCCTCGCTCTGCATCGCCAGAAGATCGATGAGGATTTCACGACCTCCCCTACTTCACCGATGGCGGGCACCCAGTATCTGAAGTCGGAGCCTGGAGAGAAGGTGTTCCTGACCCGCACAGCGAGGACGTTCGCGCTAGCCGATGCCGCACGGGCAGACGCCGTACTGATGGTCGAGAGGGGAGAAGATGCCTGGCATTGGGAGGCCGTTGAGGAAGCTGTGACCTGTGACCTCGCTGGGGCGTCGAGGCCACCAGGCTCGGCGCTGGCGAGCTCGGCGACCTTCGCCGTCACGGACCTCACCATTCGCTTCGTCCCGAGTGACGATCGCGTCACCTTCATCGTCTTCGACCCCGAGCGACCCGAGAAACAGAGCTTCGAGCATCTTCTCTACTTTGCTCCCGACAGGCGCTACGCGGTTCCTGCCAGGTTGGTCAAGCTGCCGAAGCCGGAGGCGCTCGAGATGCCGACGACTCGCGGCTTGATCAAGACCTTCTACCGCTTCGCCAGGGTCGAGTTCGAAATAGACGGCGAGAAACAGGCGTTGACGGCCTTCAAGTATGCTCTCGCTGGCGACAGTGCGGAAGGCCTCTTCATCCCCTTCAGAGACACCACGACCGGTCATGAGACCTATGGGGCGGGGCGCTATCTGCAGATCGCAGACCCGGAAGGCGAAGACTTCGTGCTCGACTTCAATCGCGCCTTCAACCCGTTGTGCAATTACTCACCAGCCTACAATTGCACGCTGCCTCCGCACGAGAACCACCTGCAGGTGCCGATCCGTGCCGGCGAGAAGACCTACCCGGATGCGGAGGGCCTTCACTAGAACGGGGACAGAGAGCGTGTGGGTGGAAGCGGCATCGATGAGGGTCGTGGGGTATGGTCCCGAAGGGCACGCTCACGCCAGGTGGCGTTGGGCCGGAAGGCGTTCGCTCTCTTTCCGGCGCGCCGGACCCTGAGTGATCTGCCACGATCACCTGGATGCGCTTGGAAAGAGACCCGTCCTGGGACCACACCCCACACCCCTTGGCGAGGTCCAGCAAGGTCCCTTTGCTACTCCTCGGCCCGGCGGTGCGCGCGTCCATTCGCCGAACGTAGCCTCAACCTCCTCTTGCGCAGTGAGGCGATTGGACGATCGCACCGTAAGGCCACCGGCTCAGGAGCGAGGGCTGATTGATTCGTCAGGGCATCGCGGCGCTAGGTCACCGGCTCGACCGGTGGAGGTCCGGCCGGTTTCGGCATCGGTGCCGCTTTCTTCCGGCTCATCTTTTCCGCCACCGTCTGGACGACGAAATACAATAAAGGAATCATGAAGACGCCGAAGACGGTGGCCGCGAGCATGCCGCCGAAAACCGCCGTGCCGAGACTGACCCGGCTGTTGGCACCGGCGCCCGAGGCGATCACGAGGGGAATCACACCCAAAAGAAACGACAGGGCGGTCATCAAAATGGGGCGAAACCGCAGTCTGGCGGCCTCGCGAGCAGCTTCGAGGATCGACTTACCGAAATCGTCACGTTGTTGCTTGGCGAACTCAACGATAAGAATGGCATTCTTGGCAGACATGCCGATCAGCAGCACGAAGCCGATCTGCGTGTAGATGTTGTTGTCGAAGCCGCGGGCCAGGGTGAAAACGATGGCCCCGAGAATCGCCAACGGTACCGACAGCAGAACCGAGAACGGTGTCGCCCAACTCTCGTACTGCGCCGCCAGGAAGAGAAAGACCATGATCAGCGCCAGAGAGAAGATCAAGGGCGCGACATTGCCCGCCTCTTTCTGCTGCTGAGTCACCCCGGACCAGGAAAAGCCCATCGAGTCGGGAAGAATCTCCCTGGCGATTCTCTCGATCTCGTCGACCGCCTGACCCTCACTGTAACCGGGCGCCGGAGCCCCAGTGATGGTCGCCGACGGAAACATGTTGAAGCGGTTGATCACGGAAGGACCCACTGATTCAGTGATGGTTATCAGAGTGGAGAGCGGCACCATCCGACCCTCTGATGTGCGCACTTCGAGACGCCGGATATCACCGATGCGAGACCGAAACTGCTCGTCGGCCTGCACCATGACCCGCCAGGTTCTGCCGAAGAGATTGAAGTCGTTGACGTAGGCCGAGCCCAGATTGGTCTGCAGGGTTTCGAAGATGCTCTGTAGCGGAATGCCCAGCCGTTTCACCTTTTCCCGGTCGACATCGATATAGATCTGCGGCACGTTGGATTGGAAATTCTGATTCAGACGGGTGATCTTGCCACTCTGGTAGCCAGCGGCAACGATGTCATTGGCGAAGGTCTCGAGCTGGAGCAAACCCAAACCGCCCAGGTCCTGCAACTCCATCTGGAAGCCGCTTCCCGATCCCAGACCCTGAATCGGTGGCGGTCCAAAGGCGAAGGCCGTCCCTTCGCGGATCTTCGACAGACCCACCGACACCTGCTGGATGAGCTCAAAGACGGTGTCCTCGCGCTCATCCCAGGGCACCAGCGAAACGATTGCCACGCCATAATTCGAGCCCTGGACACTGTCGAGGAAGGAGTACCCACCGATACTGATGGTGTTCTGGACTCCTGGCAATTTCTCGATCTCTGCCATCGCCAAATCCATGACTTTCCGAGTCCTTCCGAGCGATGCCGCATTCGGCAACTGGACGTTGACAAAGAAACCGCCTTCGTCCTCTGAAGGAACGAAACCGCCCGGCATGGCACCGAATCCGTAGACCATGGCTCCGACAAGGATCGCGAAAACGATCATGGCGATCGCGGCTTTCCGAATCAATCCGCTGACGGCTCGCCCATAAGAAGCGGAGATGCGATCGAAGTACCTATTGAACTGGTTGAAAAACCAGCCCTTCTTCTTCGCCTGCGAGCTCGGCCGCAGCAGCATGCCGCAGAGCGCCGGGCTCAAGGTGAGCGCGTTGATGGACGAAAAGATCGTGGCCACGGAGATGGTGATGGCGAAGGGTCGGTACATGCGCCCGGTCAGGCCGGGCATGACCAGGGTCGGTGCGAACACCGCCAGCAGAACCAACGTCGTGGCAACGATCGCCCCGCCAACCTCTTCCATGGCCTTGGCGACCGCCTCCTTCGGTGCCAGACCCTCGGTGTCCATTAATCGCATGGTGTTCTCCACCACGACGATGGCGTCGTCCACCACGATCCCGATTGCCAGCACCAGCCCAAAGAGGGTCAGATTGTTGATCGATTGTCCCGTGATTAACATGACCGCGAAGGTTCCGATCAGGGACACCGGAATCGTAACCGCCGGCACGATCGTGGTCCGGAAATCCTGCAGGAAGATGTAAACCGAGAGGGTCACCAAGATGATGGCGATCACGAGTGAGGTGACGACCTCCTGTATCGATGCCCTTATATAACGCGTGGAGTCGTAGGGGATCTTGAACTCCAGACTCTCAGGAAAACTCGCCGACAGGTCTTCCAGAGCCGAGGTCACGCCCTGGGCCACTGCCAGAGCATTGGACCCCGGCAGCTGGTAAATGCCCATCGAGATGGCCGGAGCGCCGTCGACCTCCGAGTACCAGGCGTACGACTGTGCTCCCAGCTCGACGCGAGCTACATCCGAGATTCGCACCAGCTGTCCCTGCTCGCCTCGTTTGACGATAATCCGCTCGAACTGGCTGACTTCGGCGAGTCTGCCCTGGGCCGTGAGGGTATATTCGAAATTCAGCCCGGCCGAGTTCGGCTCTTCGCCGATCTTGCCCGCCGCGACTTGGACATTCTGCTCCCGAAGGGCGTCGAGAACTTCGCTGGTGGTCAGATTGCGGGCCTTGAGCAGCTCCGGATCCAGCCAAATCCGCATGCCGTAGTCCTTGGCGCCGAACATCTGGACTTCACCTACGCCCTCGACCCGCGCCAATACATCCTTGACCCGTGTCGTCGCATAGTTGCTCAGGAACAGCTCATCGCGCTTGCCGTCGGGCGAGTACAGGGCTACCACCATGACCATAGAAGTCGACTGCTTCTTGGTCGTCACTCCTTGCTGCTTGACCTCCAACGGTAGCTTCGGATCGGCAATCGAAACGCGGTTCTGGGTCAGCACCTGCGCCATATCGGGATCGGTGCCCACCGCAAAGGAAATGGTGAGATTCATGCCGCCGGTTGCAGGGCTCTTCGAGGACATGTAGAGCATGTTCTCGACGCCATTGACCTCCTGCTCGATCGGCTGGGCCACCGTTTCGGCCAGCACCTCGGCACTGGCACCCGGGAAACTGGTCGCCACCCTGACCGTGGGCGGCGTGATGTTGGGCACGCTCTCGACCGGCAGAAGCGGGATCGAAAGTCCCCCGACGAGCAGGATCACGATGGAGATCACCATCGCGAAGATGGGTCGATAGATGAAGAAGCGGCTGAATCCACCCATCGATCAACCGTCCTCGCTCGCCGATTCGGCGGGCTGCTCGTCTTGGCCCGTGGTTGCTTCGGGTTGACTTGCAGGCTGCGGTCGCGCGCTCGGCTCCTGAGTGTCGGACACCGTGTCGGGTGTCACCGGCATCCCAGGCCGCGCTCTCAACAGCCCTTCGACGATATAGGTCTCGCTGCCATCCAAACCTTCGAGGATCGGCACCATGCCGTCGGGTTCGACGACACCCAGCTGTACATATCGCCTCTCGACGACATTTCCTTCGCCCACGACGTAGACGAAGCGCCCACCCAGGTCGGTACCGAGCGCTTGCTCGCGGATCAGCACGGCATCTTCGAGCAATTCAATGGGAATCCGAACCCGAACGAACAGGCCGGGGAAGAGCCGCATTTCTTCATTGGGCAGCACGGCGCGAAGCTGAATGGTCCCCGTCGCCGCATCGACCTCGTTGGAGACATAGTCGATCGGGCCGGTAAAGGGGAAGTCATCATCGATCAAGGTGGCCACCTCGGCCTTGACCGTGTCCCCCCTCTCGGCTCTCACATTGTCGATCTCCGTCGTCAGACTCGTGTTTCTCAGTGCCCGCAGAACCACCTCCTCAGGGGCATCGAAATAGACAAACATCGGCTGCATGCGGTTGACCGTGGTCAGTAGCGTTCGTTCACTTCCGC
>CAVPOX010000026.1:0-12142 GCA_963707075.1 uncultured Acidobacteriota bacterium | reverse complement strand
ATGCCTCGCGCGGAAGCCCTCGAGGACGCCAGGGCGTTGCTGGCGGCCGGCGAAATCGATCAAGCGGCGATCGACCGCCACGTGACGCGTGCGCGTCACTCTCGATGCCAGGGCTTTTTCTTTCTGGCATGAGGACCACGGGCAGTGGATCGCTGAGCCCGGCGACTACGAGATTCTGGTCGGCCCGTCCTCGGCCGACATTCGCTTGAAGGGGAGCGTCGAGCTCATCGAGGAGTAGACGGTGAGAAGCCGCCGGATACTGGTCTTCCTCGAGTGACTGACTTCAGCGGAAATTCTCTACTAGCATCAACTCGGCTTCTCCCAATGGTGCTTCTCCGAACAGGAGCCAGTCTTCGGCGGGGGAGACCGCCAGCGTGATGTGAAAGTAGGAACCGTCTCGTCTGAACAGCAGTCTGGATTCCCGGGTCGCGAAGTCATGGACATGGACTTCGTAGGCGCCCTGGATCTCGTAGGTGCCCTGGAATCTGCTCGGGTGTTCGATTGCGGCATAGTAGATACCAGATCGTCCTACGGCCCAGTCGCACCACAGCCGAAGCGGGCCGGTCAGAAGTCTCGTTTCCGGACCGACTCCCGATACCGGCGTCTGCCAGATCTCAGTATCAGCGTGTGATTTTGCGTAGTAGAGCGTGCGGCCATCCCAGGATTCTTCGGCATAGTAGCCCCCACCGGTGGTGACCTGGCTCGGCTCCTGTCCGTCCACTCTCATCTTCCAGATTTGCACGTTGCCGCTGCGATTGGAGTGAAAGTAGATCCGGTCCCCATCGCGCGACCAGAAGGGCGTCCCATCTTCGGCAGGAGCCTGGGTGAGTTGCCGGGCGGTGCCGCCCTCGGCGTCTGCGACCCAGATGTCCCAATTCCCTGACACCAGAGAATCGAAGACGATCTGGCGACTGTCTGGTGACCAGCGGGGCGTTCCGGTATGTTTGTCGAAGCGTGTCAACTGCAGGGGTTCGGAGCCATCTTGATTGCTGACCCAGATATTTCGAACCCCGGTTCGTTGAGACGAGAAGGCGATTCTGCGTCCATCCGGCGAGAATGCCGGCAACATGTCTTCCCAGCTGGACTCGATCAAGCTCGTCGGGATTCGTTCCGCGTATGGGATGGTCTTGCCTGGAACTCTCCAGATGTCAAGAGCCCGGAAATTCCTCTGCTGGTAGACCATTCGGTCTCCCCGGATGGTGAGAAATGCGGTATTCAGCCCAAGGCCTGGAATCTGGCGAGGCTCGCCACCGACCAGGTCGACACGGTAGATCGTTCCCGCGCCCCATATGTCGGTCGTGTAGATGATCTCATCGCCCGAAGCGGTCCAGGCCGGGGCGGCGCCGTGGTCATAGTTCTCGAAGGTGAGGCGCCGGGGCTCGCCCCCATCGATCGACTGCACCCAAACATCGAGATCGCCCCAGGTGGCCGAGTCGGATCGCATGAAGGCCACCTTATTGCCGTCGGGTGAATAGGAAGGGAAGAAATCTCCCAACGTGCCCTCTGCTGGCTCAGTGAGAGGCACCCTCTGGAGTGTGTCCAACGAGAGGCGCACAAGGTGGACCGGTTTGTCCGCACTTGGCTTTTCGGCGAAGGCCAGCCACTTGCCATCCGGTGACCAGGTCAATGCTGGTAGGAAGTAAGCGAAAGAAGGGGGGCCGATGAGGTTGGACAGTTTTCGCTCCTGCCCACCGAGTGAGGGCACGAGATAGAGCGCAGCCCCTTCTGTATCGATGCGGGCGAAAGCTATTTGCCGACCGTTCGGTGACCAGACAGGCGACAACTCATCGATCGCACCCTTGGTGATGCGTAGCGGCACGGAGCCCTCCCCCAGGGCCTTGACATAGATCTCCCGCTGAGCTGAACCCTTGCGAAACCAGGCGTACGCGACCAGCTCTCCGTTGGGCGAGAGCTGAGGCCAAGCCTTCCAGCCGCCATCCGAAGTGAAGGGTCTGAAGGTCAGTGGATCCTCGTCGGCCGGAGCTGTTCGATCTCCGACGGACCGCCAAGCGAGAAACGCAATCAGGGCAACCATCGAAAGGCACAGGGCCAGAGGCAGGCCACGTCGCCAAGGTCGGGCTGGCGCGAAATCTCGTTTCGGGGGTGACGCCAGTCGCCTTTGTGCGTCCATGAGCTCGATGCGGGCATCCCCTATGTCGTGAAGGCGCTCATGCGGATCCTGCACCAGGCAATGCCGCAGAACGTGAACAATCTCTTTGGGCAATCCTCTGGGCAGCCGTTCCCAGTCCGGCTGAAGCGTCAGGGTCGAGGCCATCGCATCGATGGCGGTGTTGGCCTCGAAGATCTTTCGTCCGGTCACCATTTCCCACAACACGGCTCCGAAAGCCCAGATGTCTGACCGGTTGTCGACCACCTGACCTCTCGCCTGTTCCGGACTCATGTAGGCTGCTGTACCCATCAGCACCCCCTCGCCAGTTGGCGCAAGGGTGAGGGTCGGAGAGTCATCGAGATCGCCCTGGAACGTCACTTCGGTCGGTTTGGCCAAGCCGAAGTCCAGTACCTTGATCTGGCCGTTGGGTGTGATCTTGATATTGGCTGGCTTCAGGTCCCGGTGGACGATCCCCTTCTCGTGCGCTGCTTCGAGCGCCAGAGCGATCTGGATCGCGAGCGGGATCGCCTCGTCGGCGGGTATCGAATCAAGGAGCAGGCGCTCGGCCAGAGTCTCGCCTTCGATGAGCTCCAAAACCAGGAATTGCCGGCCGTCATCTTTCTCCAGACCGTAGATCGCACAGATGTGCGGATGATTCAATACCGCCAGGACCTTTGCTTCGCGTTCGAAACGGGCCAATCGTTCCGGGTCCAGAGTCAGCGCTTCAGGTAAGACCTTGATGGCGACGTCCCTGCCCAGAACACCGTCTCGAGCGCGATAAACCTCGCCCATGCCGCCCTTTCCGAGCGGCTCGAGTATCTTGTAGTGGCCCAGCGTTTGGCCAACCATCACTCGCTCCCGAGATGACCTGATCTTACGCCTTCCGGTTCCAGGATGCACCCCGGGAGGGGCGGGTCACCAGATCGGGCCTTGGGCGAGAACGGCGTGTCGCCCGTGAGACGCAAACTCGCAGTGGCGCTTGCAAAGCATCCCCACCCTTCGCTACCAGTTCTGGGCTTCACACGTGATCCTAAGATCAGTCGGGCACACCTCGCGCCGCACTGGTGCAGTAGATAGCTGGTCGAGAAGACGTCCGTAGAGACCCGAACCACGATCTCCTCGTTGCCACTTGGTTGGAGCACTTCGCTGTAAAGGGTGGCAGTCTGAGCGTGAGGCTCCTAACGCTCGGATGGCATCTGTTTTCGGGGGCGAGGTCACTGAGCGGACCTCGCGATGCCTCTAGTGAAGCAGCCTTTCTGATATAGCTATAGCTAGAATGCAGCTGCAGTGACGGTGGTGGGTGTGTTAGACAAACGCCTTCTCCACACTGAGTGGCACCTAAAGCAGGCGGAATTGCGTTGCGCGCGACTCACAAAACCAATTCTCCGACACTCTTGCGGCCCATCGCTTGGTCCGCCCTGATACTGCTGGCGCTCGAATTCGGGCTCGAGATTCGGGCCTATCAACGAGGCTACGAGACCTTGCTCTTCGGGCAACGTAAACCTGTAGCGACCGACTCAACTCGCAATGACGGTGCTCGGTGGGGACCTACTGACGATTTTCCATTTCGTAGCGAGATAGTTGATCCCCCCAAGCCATCAAATACAGTCCGGATCTGGATAGCCTCTGCTTCACAGGCTGAGGACAAGAGGCTTCCTCCCGATGTTGTATTTCCCGATGTGCTCCAGAGGCATCTCAACGATCGTGGTATCCGGGCCCAAGTGCTCAATGCCGGCCGTGCTGGTAGGACCATTGCGAAGAACCAGGAGGATCTCGAACGCGGCGCAGCAACATGGCGGCCAGATGTAGTGGTGCTCTATCAAATGGAATCCGGCACTCTTGGCGGGCCCGGTCCGGGGACGGCCGCTTCTGATCTCGAGGGGCCAGTTCTCGCCCAGGCGAACTTGCCGAGATCAGCTCAACCTTCACGCAGCTGGTTAACTCGGACGGTAGAGGAACTCACCCTGTACACGATGCTGAAAACAAACGCCACCAGTCGGCTGGTTGAAGAAAAGCAGCTACCAGAGAGTCTAGATGAGGTCGTGGTTGACGATTTCGCAGCTGCGGTGGAGAGATTTGTGGCAACTGCCGAGAGAGTCGGGGCTCGCCCGGTAGTCAGTACGATCGCCATCAGCCACAAGGCTGGCAACCTCGAGCAGATGCCAACCCAATTTCGGCTTGCCAGACTGAGATTCGATTCGAGTGTGTCGGTCGCAGGATGGGTCGATTCAATCGACAGATTCAACGGCCGGTTGCACCTCATCGCTCAAAATAGCAACCTGCAGCTAATCACATTGGAAGAGCAGATCGGTGGACGACCGAAGTTCTTTCGGGATCCAGTCCATTTCACTCGTTTGGGACACGCTGAGGTCGGACGGACTATGGCGAATCAGCTAGCAGAGTTTCTGACATTCAACGAGTCGATTGCGAGCCAGTGAGTTGAATTTCAATTCCGCCAGCTTTCTGATCTTCTTGCCGACGGTGGCCCTGATCTACCTGTTGATTCACCGTCGGGAGCGTCCGCGTGACTTGTTTCTGCTGGTCGCGAGCTACTACTTCTATATGTCGTGGAACTGGAAGTACGCCGGATTGATTGCATTCTCTACAGTTGTGGACTACGTCGTGGGACTCGGGCTTCACAGCAAAAATACCCCGGGAGCGCGACGTCTTCTCCTGGTGATTAGTCTGACGGCAAACCTCGGACTGTTGGCGGTCTTCAAGTACTTCAACTTCTTTATGGAGGTATCCGGGCGGACTCTCAGTCTCTTCGGACTGGAGATCGCTGCACACCATCTCAACGTTTTGTTGCCAGTGGGTATCTCCTTCTACACCTTTCAGACGATGAGCTACACAATCGACCTTTATCGTCGGAAGATCCCCTACGAGCAAGATTTTGTAAAGTTCGCACTCTTCGTTTCCTTTTTTCCGCAGCTGGTGGCGGGCCCAATCGTCAGGGCTAGCGAGTTTCTACCTCAGCTGCATCGTGAGCCCAGGATTAACCGCGAGCAGTTCAACTCAGGTATGGCCCTGGTGTTCCAAGGCTTGTTCAAGAAAGTGGTACTGGCCGACTTGCTCGCTGCTTTGGCGGTAGACGATGTCTTCGCCAATCCGGGTGCCTTCTCGAGTTGGGATCTTTACTTTGCGCTTGTCGGCTATGCCTTTCAGATCTATAACGATTTTTCCGGCTACAGCGATATAGCGATTGGCTCTGCCCGGATGCTCGGATTCAGTTTGCCAATGAACTTCAATCGTCCCTACCTTGCCGAGGGAATGAGGGAGTTCTGGACACGCTGGCATATATCGCTTTCCACATGGCTCAGGGACTATCTCTATATTCCTCTCGGAGGCAATCGACTCGGAGAGCGACGTACCTATGCAAACCTCCTGATTACCATGCTGCTGGGTGGACTGTGGCATGGAGCGGCGATGAACTTTGTGATTTGGGGCCTTTACCACGGCCTTCTATTGATGGCGGCGCACGCTATGAGCAGTCGTCGGCCGGTTACCAGTTTGCCGTGGTTGCGTCGCCTGGGCTGCTTTCATCTGGTCTTGTTTGGCTGGTTGCTATTCAGAGTAGATTCCTTGCACGCTTTTGGCAGCTATCTGAGCGGCTTGGCAGAATTCTCGGCAGTCACCGCGTTGAGCCCCGTCTATTACTCGATCGTCCTGATAGCGGCGCTTTTGCATGTCTCGCCGGTACAGTGGGTTGAATCTCTGAGGATTCGCCTCGGTATGGCGCCCGATCTACTCCAAGGCGGAGTCTACGCCTCTCTATTGTTGGTCTATTGGGGTTGCACTTTGGGAACTCCGGCCTTTATTTACTTCCAGTTCTAGGAACTTGAAGGCACTCATGGCCATAGATCAAATAGACCAAAGGCTTGAGAGTGCGCCTCGGGTCGAACAGTATGGTGTGCAGATTGCGGGTTCGCAGTCTGGAGTCAAAACTTCTGAGCGCACTCGTAGGTAAGGGGTCAGGTATGAAATCGGCAAGCAGGGAAACCCTGAGGATAAACGGCATGTCCAACATGATTGCAGCGGGGATTGTTGCTCCAGTTCTCTTTGGGGTAGCGTCGATCTGGTCACCAGTGGAGGCCGCCACAATCGAGGTCACTACAACACTCGATGAGCTCGCAGACGATGGCCAGTGCAGTCTGCGTGAAGCTGTGATCAGTTCCAATACTGATACTGCGTCGGGTGTGATGGCGGGAGAGTGTGTTGCTGGCTCGGGGCCCGATACGATTGTTCTCGACGCCCTAACCTACAATCTAACCCGCGGTGGAGGCGGCGAGGACGCAGCGGTGGTGGGCGATCTGGACATCCTCGACTCCGTCGTGATTCAGGGCGCCGGACAGGAAGAGACTTTGATCTACGGTAACGATATCGATCGCGTCTTTCATATCAGAAATGTCCCGGAGGACATCACCGTAACTTTGACAGATTTGATCGTTTCTCATGGGACCGTAAGTGGCAGCGGGGGTGCGATACTCAATCGAAAGACACTTGTGCTGAATTCAGTATGGGTATTCAAGAGCACTGCTTCTGATGGTGGGGGCATCTACAGCTCCGGTAATCTGCAGCTGAAGTCGTGTCTGGTGAGCGACAATATCTCCGATGATGATGGCGCCGGAATCTACATCGCTCCACAGAGTGAAGCGATTATTGAAGACACGGAAATTGCTGGTCAGGTGGCGGGAGGTACCGGAGGTGGAATCTTCAATGACGGGACCCTCACTCTCGAGAGATCCACCATCGAGCTCAATCAGAGTGTGTGGGGAGGGGGTGTCCACTCTCTTCGAATCTTGGACATGAACGAGACCACGGTTGGGTTCAATACTGCCTTGCGATTCGGTGGGGGATTGGCGAACGAGGGCACCGCTTCATTAACAAACTCGACGATCAGCAGCAACACGGCCACGGAGTTCGGGGGCAACATCGCCAACATGACGGACGGAGACCTCGTGCTTCTTCATGCCACTGTCGCCGACGGTGTATCTGTGTTGGGAAGCGCCATTGACAACGATTCGATCGTCACGACCACGAGCAGCATCTTCCGCGGATCCTGCAATGGCACGGCATTGACATCTCTGGGAAGTAATGTCGAGAGTCCAGGAAATACCTGTAACTTGACTGGTTTCAGGGATAGAAAGAATATCGGCGACGGAGATCTTGATCTCTATCCCTTGGAGGACTATGGCGGTCCAACCTGGACGAATCTCATCGGCGGCAACAGTGTCGCAATAGATCGTGCGCGGACACCTGAATGCACGCAGACCGATCAAAGAGGGCAGTTGCGCCCGATTGATGGGAATGGTGATGGCAGGGCTCTGTGCGATTCGGGTGCGTATGAGTTCGTCCCGGGGTTCTTCTTCGATGGGTTCGAGTCCGGGGACACTTCGCGATGGTTTCAGACGGTGCCACAGTAGCTGGTCGTTGAGTTCAGCTGTCCGCATGGCCCAGTGCCTCCTTGGGCTCCGATATCCGTACTAAAGAAGGACCCTTGGACTTCACAAGAGTCCATTGGCACAAACATTAGATTCTGGGTAGAGTGGCGTTCGGCGTTGAATCCATGAAGAAACAGCCCTTTTTCATTATTGGAACGCAGCGGTCAGGTACTACTCTGCTGTTTCAGATCCTCGACAACCATAGAGATCTCTTTGTCATCAACGAGATCTGGCATCTCTATCCATTTGTGCAGGGCGAGCATCGCGACCTTGGCTCGTTAGAACGGCTCCTGGTGTCCCATCTGGGCCTGGAGCAACCGTATCTGAATCCTCAACAGCAGGTTCCCAAAGACGTCTTCGACCATGTGGAGCTGGCATTCGAGGCCCGGCTGCGTGAGCTCGGAAAGCATCGGTGGGGCATCAAGCACCCTCGTTTGACTTACTTCATGGAGCATTTCAGGAACCGATTTCCGGAGTCCCAGTGGATCTTCATCATTCGAGATGGGCGTGGCGTGGTGAATTCCTACCTGACCCGAAAGTGGAACATCGCGAACGTCTACTACGGTGCGCGGCTCTGGCAAGAGCAAATCGAAATTCAACGGAGATTCATCGAGGCTCATCCAGAGCAATCCCACGTTCTGAACTTCGAGAGTCTGCTGGCGGATCCACGATCTGAGGTGAGGGCAATTTGCCAGTTTCTTGGAGAGGAATTCTCGGATGAGCTCCTCTCCTACCATCAGAAGCGGCCGACGACCCTGATTCACGAGGGAAACGTCAACATCACCAAGCCGATTCAGAAATCTGTTGGGGAAAAATGGAGTAGGCAGCTGAGTGCGCAACAGGTGGCTGTGATTGAAGCTGTGGCTGGCGACACCCTCCAAGCCGAAGGTTACGAACTGGTGGGACGCCGGGCCCGGCTCTCGTTGCTTCACAAGGCTCTTTACGGGCTGCATCAGACAGTGATGACCAACTACTGGTGGCAGAGAAGGTCTGGCTGGGCGGGAGTCAAGAAGAGACTTGGGATATCTGTCTCCCGCAAGCCCCTGCAATCTCTCGACTCAGGTCGCTAGCCATATGCGAGGTTTGCCGGATCTCTTCGCTGACCTGCGTGCTGGCGTGCGCTATTCTGTGGGGCGCCCTCATTTCATCGTGGTTCTGGGTATGCATCGAAGTGGAACGTCCCTCCTTTCGAGAACTCTCAGCCTCATGGGCGCGTCGATTGGGCTGCGTCAGGATTCACGACTGGTTGCACCGGACGGTGAGATCCATTGGGAGCCCTCGAGCTTGATCTGGATCAACGATGAGATCCTGGCTCGGTCAGGGGGTAAATGGGATCAGCCACCGCCCGAGCTTCGGCCTTCCCGTCGGGATCTTCTTCGCTGCCGACGGTTTCTTTGGGAGTACTCGGGAAGCCGGGTGGCAGTCTTCAAGGATCCACGCCTCTGTCTGACCTATCCCGTATGGCGGGAGGTACTCCCGAATCACAGCATCGTAGTGAGCATCCGACATCCCATGAACGTGGCTCGGTCTCTGGAACGTCGAGATGGAATGCCCATCCACCACGGGCTGGAGCTTTGGACCCACTATAACCAACGAATTCTCGAATGCGTGGACCAGGGTGCTCGAGTCTACTGGTTCGACTTCGATGGTGGCAGAGCGGCGCTACAAGAACTGGCACGAGAGCTGGAGGCCAATCTCCCCCTGAGCGCTTCGGCAGAGGCGATAGAGCACTACGACCCGGCAGTACACAGGTTCCGCGGAGCCCAGTCCCTGCCACCCAATACCAATCGCGTTTTTCAGCAGCTGAGTCAAAGAGCCTCGGAGAAATGAGCCCTCGGTTCTCTGTCGTCATTCCGGTCTTCAATGGCGAACGCTTTCTGCGGCAAACTCTGGAGAGTGTGCTGTCTCAGACCTGCCCCGGAGTCGAGATCATCGCGGTAGATGACGGCTCCACAGATGAATCGGTTTCACTGTTGGAGGCCGTTGGTGACCGGGTCCAGGTGGTTTCTCAGGCGAACACGGGTGTCGGCGGAGCCCGCAATGCAGGGATTGATCGGGCGCGGGGAGAGTTCGTGGCTTTTCTCGATCAGGATGACTGGTGGCAACCGGAAAAGCTGCGTCTCCAGTCAGAAGTCTTCGAACGAAACCCGGAGGTAGTGCTGGTCCACACCGAGGTCAGTTACTACGACACGGAACGCGATGAATTCGTCGGACCGCTGAACAAGAAGGCACGAAGAGAAGAGGTTGTCGGAGACTGTCGAGATCGACTACTGATGGAGAATTGGATCTGTAACTCTAGTGTTGCCGTGCGCAAGTCGGCCCTGGATGTCACCGGAGGTTGTGATCACCAGATCCGGGGTAACACTGTTCAGGACTACGATCTTTGGATTCGTCTCTCCAGATTGGGTGCCTTTGGCTTTGTACCCAGCAGGGAGACGGTATTTCGTCTTCATTCCGATCAAGGACACAGAGAGCGTAGCCTACTCCTGGAGGAAGAGCTGAAGGTCCTGTTGCAACATCGCTCAGAGCAGGAATGGCGATCCAAAAAGGAGTGGAGGGAACGCTTGGCTCAGGTGTGCGATGAGCTCGCAACCAGCTACTGGGAGACGGGCAACATATCGTCGGCAAGAAATGCGTTCCGAAGAGCAGCTAGGTATTCGCCGACTCTCCGGCAGGTCTCTCGAGCGACGGCCTCGCATCTACCTCGCATGGTTGCAGAGAATGTGCGCCGATGGAAACAGCCCTGATCACCAGTCGAATTCCTCACCCAGGTACCTGAAGAGTTCCTGGTTGTAAGGTTCGAAATAGGCATTCAATTCCTCCACCAGGAGCCCCGGTACCTGCTCGTTGTAGGTGCCAGCATTCTTGGGCGTCAACCTGATTTGGTCCGTGGCTGTGTCAAGTTCCAGGAAATCCAGGACTCTCGCCAAGGTGTCCCTTGTCTCTCGAAAGAGGGCTCCACTGTCCAGAATCAGTAACTGTTGCGGCGGAAAGAACTCGTGGTACCTTTTTACCTGATCGAGATAGAGACCTCTCTGTTTGTAAGAGAATGATTGATGGATTCTGCTCCTGAAGGTCTCGTCACTCTTGAGCCTTTTCCACTGATTTAGGATACGACCTTCCTCTGACTTGATGGCTTGCTCGAGACCCACGGTCTCGTTACCCAGTGCAACTTCATGAAAGAAATGCGAGATGGCTCTTTCCGTTGGATTGCGCAGGAGTGCGATGAGTTTGACGTCCGGAATGAGTTGGTGGATTCTTCCGGGAGCGTGCGGGTGGACAATGTAATAGGGAGAAGCTTCGCCTACGGCGTAGCTGGAGGCCCCCGAACGTGACAAGGGGAAGAACGCTCGATACCATG
This sequence comes from uncultured Acidobacteriota bacterium, assembly GCA_963707075.1. Lineage (GTDB taxonomy): Bacteria > Acidobacteriota > Thermoanaerobaculia > Multivoradales > JAHEKO01 > CAXMQZ01. The sequence continues at coordinate 1,230 of CAVPOX010000026.1, read as the reverse complement.
CTTCGCCTTCATGGTAGTGGTTGTCAAAGTAGTGCACTTCCTTCCTCGAGCTGCCCTTTATCTGGGGGTGCTGTTCGAGGTACGAGAACAGCGAAGACGTACCCGCCCTCTGGGCCCCGATAATGATGAAATCGGGTAACTGCCGAAACCTTGCCGTCTTGAGTCGTGACTTGTCTAGAAGTGATCCCACTGCTGATCCCAACTCGGACTATCGATTGCCATGGGAGATGATGAGGCTTCGAACTGGTGCTTTTGGACCGATGGACTCCAAGCCCGCGCGGTATTCTCGACTGTCTACCTCGAGGTGTCAATGATATTGAGAATGTCAGTTTTGCTTCTTCTCATTCTTCCGAACGCTGGTTCAATGGCTCTGGGGGAACGGTTGGATCCTGCATCTGTCGAATCACTGGGTTACTTCTTGATACCTGAGCGGGAGGGACCTGGCGTGGAGAAGACCTTCGAGTACTTCGATGGGGGACTATCGCTAGCTGAAGACTGTCTGGGCCGCCCGGATCCGAGTCCTGACGATGGGTACCCAGGTTGCTTGATGGCACGCGGTCACAGAAACGCGGATGCGACGGTTGGGGTATTCGACATTCCGGTGCCTGGGGCGCGGGCCAAATCTGTCGTGCCACTCTGGGATCTGGTCGGCGATTACATGATCCAGAAGTTCGCTTCGCAGTTCCCGATTTTTGACGGAAAGCTGGAGCGAGTTTTCGATATCTACTACGAATCTGGACCGGGGAGCGCCTGCCGGATATGGTGGCTGTACGTCCAGCACTATGGACCTAGCATGAAGGACGACACCCCGTTCATCGGCTTCTCCTCTTGCGATCCGTCCAATCCAAACCCGCAAGGGGGCTGGGCGCTACCTGTCAACACAAACAAGTTCGGCCGCAACGCCCTTCATCCGAACAAGTCCGGAAGAGGGCTCTCGGTATTGCCGGAGACTTTGGCGAATCGATACTTCGGTGGGCAGCGCCTGATGCTTGCCTCAGGGAAGGCCAAGGGTTCGCGCGAGTCGAGCGCTGGGCCCTCCTTTGCGATTGCCGATCTCTCAGCCCCAAAGGGTGCAGCACTCGAAAACGCCAAGCCGCTCGTCTACTACCCTCATCCCCTTTCACGCAAGCCAGGGCGCTATCCGGATTGGTACGAAGATACAGCCTTTGCGACCTTCGTCTCGAGCTGTTCGTTGGCAACTGGGGGCGAGATCCTGGAATTCGATGGTCG
>CAVPOX010000025.1:0-14446 GCA_963707075.1 uncultured Acidobacteriota bacterium | reverse complement strand
AGCACTCGTTCCTGCCGGAGCTGATCACCGGCTTGCGACTGACCTGGCGGAATCGCACCCGGACGCGGGAGGTTCCACCTCTCTTCATCGACAATCTGACCGGTGAGGTGACGACAGTTCCGGCGACCGGCTATGTCCCCGATCGGGTGCTCACGGGAACACTGCCGGACGGATCCCCCTACGAGGTCCCGACCTTTGCCGCCGACCCTTCCCGCTGGGGCTACACCGGGGGCAACCTGCTCACCGACGGCGATCGCGAAGTCGACTATCTCGGGGCCGCCATCACCGTCACCAAACGCCTGTCAAACCAGTGGATGCTGCGCGGATTCCTCAACTACAACTTCGACGAAAGCTGGGACGTGCCGGCGAGCTATTTCAATCGCAATGACCCCAACCGCCGGGTGCAGGAGGACGAAGGCGGTACGGTCACCGATGGCGAGATCTATGCGGTGTGGGGTGAAGAGCAGTCGACGTGGCAGTGGAATATCAATGGCATGTACCAGTTCGCGCCGGATCGGTCCTGGGGCTTCAACGTGGCGGCGAATATCGGCGGCCATCAGGGCAACCCGTTTCCCTACAACGAGTATGTGGCGGGTCTCGATGGGGTCGAGCGTGAGATCCTCGTTCTCGACAAACTGGGCGATGTACGCGCCGACGACGTCATGATCCTCGATCTGCGCCTGGAGAAAGAGTTCGCGGCCACCGCCGGAGTTGGCTTCACGTTCAGTATCGACGGCTTCAACATCCTGAACGACGGCTCGGTGCTGAATCGCTACCGCAACATGGCAGCCGGCAATGCCGGCTGGGTGGCCGAGGTCGTCTCCCCGCGCGTCTGGCGCCTGGGTGTGCGGATGAACTGGCGGTAGGGGCGAGGGGACGGCTTTGATCGAGGAGTCAGAATCCGAAGGGGCCGCGGATCTCGCAGATCGGATCCGGGCGGGTGATCCGTCCGCTGAGCAGGAGCTGATCGAGCTCTACGGGAAGCGGGTCCATGCCATCATCCTGGCGCGCCTGCTCGATCCGGTCGTAGCCGAAGACCTCACCCAGGAGACCCTGATAGCGACCTTGGGAGCTGTGCGGAACGGCAAGCTGCACGACCCGGAGAAGCTCCCCGCGTTCCTGCGCGGCACTGCCAGAAACCTCTGCAACAACCATCTGCGGGGTCTGAGTCGCAAGGCGGTCGAGATCCAGGTCGACCCGCCGTCGCCGCAGCCGGATCCCGAGACGCGTTTCCGCCGCCGCGAGTTGCTGTCTCTGGTTGGCCGGTGTCTGGCTGAGCTCGACAGGGCCGACCAGCAGATCCTCCTCTGGAGCCTGGTCGACGGGTTGAGCTCGGAAGAGATCGGCCGGCGGCTGAAAATGCGACCCGAAACCGTCCGCCAGCACAAGCATCGCGCCCTGCAGAAGCTCAGGCTTCGCTCGAGTTCTCTGTCACAAACCCCCCTCGGCGACCACAAAGGTGCAGGAGGCTCGGAATGAGCTGCCTCCGGTTCAGGGACTACCGACAGATGGAACGCTATCTCCGCCAGGAGCTGCCCGAACAAGAGGCAGCATCGTTCGAGGCTCATGTGCTGGAGTGTGACGACTGCGCAGAGGCTCTCGAGAGACTGGTGACCCTGCGGGCGGAGCTCGAGCGCCGTCGCCCCGAGATCGACGAGGAGCAGAAGGATCAGCCCGCGAGCTCCTGGAGAGTGTGGCTGGCGCTCGCGGCGCTTTTTGTGATGGTGGCGGGCCTGCTGCTGGTGCTGCGTCCCTGGGCGCAAGACGATCTCGCTTCTCTGGCGTACGTCGAGCCGCCGGCCTATCACGAGAGCCAGTTGCGGGGCGTGGTCGACGAGGCCGACGAGCGCTATCGAGCGGCGATGGTGCTGTACCAGGATACCGACTATCGGGGGGCGATGCGGCAGCTCGAGGCGGCGGCGATGCTCGACCCGGATCGCCTCGATGTGCAGTTCTTCCTCGGGGCTTGCAGGCTGTTGAACGGGGAGGTCGACGGCGCGCTCGGGAACCTCGATCGCGTCATCGCCGAGGGCGATACCCCGTTTCTCGAGGAGGCCCTGTTCCTCCGGGCTCAAGGGTATCTCTTGCGGGGGGAACTAGACGCCGCGGAGGCAGACTTGCGATCGATACTCGAGCTGGAAAGCGACTGGGAGAGCCGGGCGCGCGACCAGTTCGAACAACTGGAGACCTGGTCAGCGGCACAGGGTTAGCAAGACCGGGCCTCGAGACCGGAAATGGCCGGAGCAGCACGCATCGGACTCCTTTGGGCGGTCTGTCTGACCGTGGCCGTACCGGCTCACCTTCTTGCAGCCACCGAGTCGATCACGGACCTGCGCGAGGTCCGTCGCCTGATCGGCGCGGGCCGATACCTAGAGGCCGAGACTGCCGCGCAAGAGCAGGTCGACCGTCTCAACGGCTCTGCCGACAAATCACTGGCCCGGGCCGAGGCCCTCGATCTCTGGGTCGAGGCGCGCTGGCGCAACTACAAGTCCTGGCATCCCGGAACGCTCGAGGCAGCCGAGTGGGCGGTGAAGCTCAAACTGCAGCAGGTCGCGCCGGACTCGCCAGAGATCGCCGACAGTCTTTTTCATCAGGCCAGAGTCCTGGATGAGTGGGCGCGCTTCGGAGAAGCCCGGACCCTCTACGACAGGGCGATCGCGCTGTATCGCCGAACCGTTGGTACGGAAGATCCGAAGACGGCCATCGCCGAGGCCTACCTCGGTGCCATGCTGGTCGAACTGGGGGAGTTGCGGGCGGCGCGACCCTATCTCGAGGGCAGCGAGCGAGCGCTCGAAGCTGCGCTCGGCCCCGAGCATCCCGCGCTGGCTACCGCCCTGGTGCCGCTCGCCTGGCTCGAGAAGTACGCGCGCAACGTGGACGAGGCCGAGGCCCTGTTCGAGCGCGCGCTGGCGATTCGTGAGTCGGCCCTCGGCCCGAATCACCCGGACGTGGCAGAAGTGCTCGACGGTCTGACCCGCCTGCGCTGGGAGACGACCTCCCTGCAGGCCGCCCGGGAAGTCGGGCGACGGGCCGAGGCCATTCGGCTGGCCGCCTTCGGGTCGCATCATGCCTCCCTGGCCTACAACTACGTGTTGCTGTGGTGGGCGGAAACCACCCCTGCCGCAGCGCAAGAGTGCCTCGAGAACGCGAAGACCATTGTCGACGCGACCTATCCTGCAGATCACCCCATGCAAGGTCTCATTCTCACGTACCTCGCTCTGGCAGACGACGGCTTTGCGGGGTACGCCGAATCCTGGTCGCTCTACGAACGTGCCTTGCAGATCTACGAGTCCGCCTATGGCCCGAATCACTGGCGGGTTGCCACCGTCCTGGGAAACATGTCCGGCCTGTGGAACTCGCTGGGAGAAGCGCAGCGGGAACTGGCGGCCCGGGAGCGAGCGCAAGCGATCTATGCCACCAGCGAGGTCTGCCGATTCCCGGCCCGACTCATGGATGGGGAGACGGATCGGCGGGAGGCAGCGGGGGAACTCGATCTCGAGGAGGCGATCCGGCGAGGCGAGGAGGCGATCGAGCTCGCCCACGCGGTGCGCGAACCCCTCTTCTATCTGGCCTCTATCTACGAGGCCCAGGCAGACCGGTTCTGGCGGGCCGGGCGTCTGGCCGAGGCAGCTCAAATGTTCGAAAAGGCCCTCGCGACCCGCGAGGTGCACGCCGGCGCCGAGCACATGCACCTGATGGATCCCTTGCGGGACTACGCGGAGCTCGAGGCGCAGTTGGGTGATCTGGACAAGGCACTGAGCCTCAATCGCCGCGCGCTCGACATCCTGATCCATCAACTTGGGCCGGACAACTTCCTCTTGCAAGACAGTCTGGACCTCGAGGCCCGACTGCTCTGGGGCAAGGGCGAACTCGATGGCTCCCTCGAGGTGGCCCAACACCTCGAGGCCATGCTGAGGGAGGTTCTCAAAGAGGCGATCGTCGGTCTTCCCGAACACCAGAGCCTTGGGGTGCTGGCCTGGCAGTCGTGGCAAAGGGACCTGATGATTTCAGCGGCGGTTGCCGAGCCTGACCCTCAGTGGAGGGTGGCCGCCGCCGACGCGCTGATTCGCTCGCGGGGGCAGGTGTTGGATTCCCTGACCGAGCGCCATCGGGGCGCTCACTCGCTGGACGACCCCCGGGTCGCGAGAATCGTCGAGGAAGTGGGCGCTGCGAGGAGTCAGCTGGCACGCCTGGCGGTGGTGGGCGATCGCCATGGCGACCCAGATGCCTACCAGCAGAATCTGGAGGCTGCAAGACGCGACAAGGAGCGGGCGGAGCGAGCCCTGGCCTCTTACGATCTGCACTTTCGCCGGCAGCGCGAGCAGTCGGAGGCGGGACTAGTCGAGCTGGCCGCGGCAGTCCCGCCGGAAAGCGCCCTGGTCGCCTACACCCGGTACGAGCGGTTCGAGCCACCTTCCCCGGGTGAGAAGCCGTCCTGGCCGCTTTCGACGACGCCATCCTACGCGGCTGTGATTCTGCGGGCGGGGGAGACGGCTCCGCGGATCGTCGCTCTCGGAGCTGCGGATGCGATCGACGACGGAGTGCGAACCTTGAGCCGGCTCACCTGGGACGTGGCCGAAACGGCGGATCGCTCGCCACGTCGCTCCCTGGCCTCGTTCCGGCGCCAGGGCTCCGAGCTGCGAAGCCTGGTCTGGGACCCGGTTGCCCCCTACCTGGGAGGGGTGAGCCGGGTTTTCGTGGTGCCCGACGGCGAGCTCCACCTGCTGCCCTTCGCGGCCCTGCCCATGGGGGAGGTCGGGTACCTGATCGAATCCACAGTAGCCCTTCACTATCTCTCGGCCGAGCGGGACCTGGTGGGCATGGCGGCGGACCCCAAGGTTTCCGCCGGTGAGGGACTGCTGGCCATGGGCGACCCAGCCTACGACGAGACGAATCTGTTCGCAGCGCTCGCGAGAGAAGACAGCAAGGTCTTCCAGTTGGCGCAGGCCGACCTCGATCGCACGGATGGGGTGTTTCGTGGCCAGCGGGCGAACTGTGGTGACTTCGAATCGATGCGGTTCGACGCCTTGCCGGCTTCCCTCGCTGAGCTACAGTCGATCGGCCGCGCGTGGCGACAGAGCGCACCCGGCCGACCGGCAACCCTGCTCGACAGCGCCCATGCGAACGAAGCCGCCTTCAAGACCCGGGCTGCCGGGAACCGGGTTCTGCATCTGGCGACCCATGGCTACTTCCTCGGCGGCGAATGCGACCCACGGGCTCGGGCCGAGCACGGCAAGCTACTGGAGAACCCACTGGTGTTGTCGGGCCTGGCGCTGGCGGGAGCTAATCACCGGGACGCCGCTGGGCCGGACGAGGAGGATGGCATTCTCACCGCCGAAGAGATTGCCGCCCTGGATCTTCAGGGTGTCCAATGGGCTGTTCTCTCAGGCTGCGAAACCGGAGTTGGTGAGACCATGGCAGGCGAGGGTGTCTTCGGCCTGCGCCGGGCCTTCCAGATTGCCGGCGCCCGCACCGTCATCATGAGCCTCTGGCCGGTCGACGACGAAGCGACCCGCGACTGGATGGAGGCGCTCTACCGGCACCGCTTCACCGACAGTCTCTCGACCCTCGACGCCGTCCACCGGGCGAGCCTCGACCTGCTGAACGCCCGCCGGGATGCGGGCCTATCGACCCATCCCTTCTACTGGGCCGGTTTCGTGGCAGCCGGTGATTGGCGGTAAGCGAAGGCCTGAGCAGCGGCTGTCACATTCTCGCTCTTCGGACCACTGGGTAGACAGAGGAGGATTCACCATGAAGGTCCCTTGGCTCTTTCTGGTGTTGGGCGCTCTGCTCAGTGCCGGCCCGACAACAGCATGGAGGCATGACCGGGATACAACGTCCCGGTTCATCCTCGACGACTCGCAGCCGAAGCACCCGAAATCATGGGTCGTTGCAGTACCTGTGACAGAACCGATCGTCGGCCGCGAAGGATCACCATTGTCATTCCGAGCGACCTACACGACGCTGTTTCAGAACTCCGACGACGCGAGGAACGGCAAAGGCAAGGTCGTTCTCAACCTGCAGGTCCTTCGCAACGACCAGGTGGTGTGGAAGAAGAAGCGCAAGGACAAGGTCAAGGACGACTGGGAGACGAGTCGAGACTGTGGTAACTGCACTCACAAGCTGCGTGCCTGCCGGGCCTACAAGGGCTCGTTGATGAAGGGCGATGTGGTTCTGTTCGAATTTTCGTTCAGTGAAATGCCGGGTTTTGCGCCTGGCGACTCGGCCCAGATCGATGCCAGCGTTCTCACGGACGCCGATGCTTGCAGGTGAGGGAGACGGAGATGAAACAGAGAGCGTCGAAACAGCGAGCGTTCAGGATCGTTCTGATCGTGGGCATACTCGAATCCTGGACAGGGACAGTTTGGGCAGCTCACGGGGTCTATTCGCACAACTTCTTCACATCCGAATCTCCCAGAGAGGCGCACCCCAAGACCCTCGAGACTGCGCTCGTCATTACCGAAGACATGGTCGACAGTGAAGGTGAGCCGCTGCCGGTGCATTTCGGGTTCTCGTACGCCAACAGCCTCGGGTACGAGGAAAGCAAGACGAAGGTCATCGTGCAGGTGAGGGTCTATCGTGGTGCGAGGCGGCTCTGGCAGGCGAAACAAAAGATGCAGCGCGATGAAGCCTTGGGCTACCAGCATGTCCTCTGCAAGACCTACGTCAAGGGTCTCGAAGCCGGCGATCTCGTGGAGTTTGCCTACACTTTCAAGAAGGCACCCAAGCCGGGCAAGGTCGAGCTGATCCGTCTGTTCACTGTGGCAGGCCCGCCGGAAATGTGGGAAGACTCATTAGGCTTGTGGCCGCTCAGCGATTCCTACCGGGAGTGTCAGCCATAGGGGAGGGCATTGCGCCCTCCCCTAAGCGGGCCTACTTGCAGGTTCCCTTGATCGGGTGACAACTGCCCGAGCAGCACTCATCATCGCTGCTGCAGGTTACTCCCTTGGACAGGCAGGAGCAGGCCGGGTTGGTCTCGTCGAGCACTCCACCGGTGCACTCTCCACTTCCGTTGCATGTCTCACCGATAGTGCAGTCGTCGTTGTCGTCGCACGGCAAGGTGAGGGCTGCCTCGGTATCGAAGAGGCACTCGTAGCTGCTGCACGTGTCAACGGTGCAGTCGTTGCCATCGTCGCAATCCGGCAGTTCGGAGATGCCACACTCCGGGTCGAAGCAAACGCCAGCCTCGCACCAGGCGAAGGTTCCACACGATGTGCCGTCGGCAAGGTTGGTATGACTGCACTGGCCAGTTGCCGTGTCGCAACTGTCCTGTGTACAAGCGTTCCCGTCATCGCAGCCGGAGATGTTGCAGTCCAGCACCAGGGCATCCCGCTGCCAGTCGGCCCAGCTGCCCGCACCGATCACTTCCCCGGGCCCATCAGGGTAGGACCATTTGACGAGATTCCCCGCTCCATCTGTGAAGAGCAGGTAGTCGTCGTTGGGGGACCAGGTTGGGTTACGGCCCTCGATTCGATTGCCGTTGTCGAGAAGATACTCCCAGGCTCCCGTTCTCGAGTCGATGACGGCCAGCCACCAGGTCACTCTTCTCCCGCTTTCGTCTCTTACGGCGAAGGCCAGGGAGTCCCCAGTGCGCTGCCAGTCGAGGCCAGCCAGGTAAACCACCGGGTATTCGAGTTGGGGAATCAGGGAAGGTGCGACATCGGTGGTCCAACTGTCACTCTCGGGTCTGATCGTCGTGAGACGCCAAGGCGAGTCACCCTCTGGCTGGTAGAAGCTTTCGAAGAAGGCGATCCTCGAGCCATCACCATTCCAGGCGGGCATCGCTTCGATCGTCCATTTGTACTCTGCCCAGTCGATATCCCAGATCGGCACCAGGCTGCTCTCGCAATCCGGTCCGGGAACATGATCTGCGGGGATCAGCGCCAGGAATTCGTCGGTCGTGACCAGAATCTCGGTGCCGTCCGGAGACCATTGGGGCCAGGCAAACCCCATCGAATACTCGATGCCGCCGCCGTAGGTCCCAAAGCGGCAGAGGAGCAGCTCGGTATTGCCACCGGTGGACGGCACCTTCACGAGGTCACCAAGACTATATATAGCTACCCAGGAGGTTCCGTCTGCGAGGGGCGGAGAGATCGTGACGTCGGGGGTCCACTCGAACTTGTCTCCGGTGTAGACGGTCACTTGGTTGGCCCCGGTATCTTCCATGACCATGACGAGGGGTCGATTCGGGTTGCCGGCAGTGTAGGTGATCAGGTTGGCGCTGCTGGCTGACGCCAAGCATGGCAAGAGCAAAGCCACCAGTGCGGTTGTCAGTCTCAGTCTTGGACCCATGGCATATCCTCCTTTGTTTTCCTGTACTCCGTGAGTACCCGTAGGTGGAGGTTCGTGACAGGCGCCTGTCACGCCGGGAGGCTTCTATAATGCAGGGTGCACGCAAAGTGGTACCTGGAGGAGCATGGCGCTGGACTCCACGACAGTCGACCTCGTCGAGAGGATTCGAGGTGGCGAGCGATCCGCCGAGACCGAGCTGGTGCGCCGTTTCTACCGGCCCGTCTTCTCGATGGTGTTGGCCCGGACCGGCAAATTCGAGGTTGCACAGGACCTGACTCAGGAGGTCCTGTTTGCCGTCATCTGCGCGCTGCGCGACGGCAACCTGCGAAACCAAGATGGCCTCGCGGGGTACATCTGCGGCACGATGCGGAACCGGGTCAGGAATCACTTCCGCTCACTGCATCTCGATTCGGTCGGCGCCATGAAGGGCGAGCCGGTCCTGGACGATCCCAATCCCGAGGAGGAGCTCGAGAGCGCCGAGAGGCTGGCTCTGGCCCAGGGGGCGATCGCGCAGCTCAGTGCAGAGGACCGGGAGATCCTGCGCCTGACGCTGGTGGAAGGGTTGTCGCCCAAGGAGATCAGTCAGCGACTGGGAGTGAGCGGCGATGTCACCCGGCAGCGCAAGTCCAGAGCGATACACAGAGCCAGGGAGATCCTGCGCAGCAAGCTGTCACAAAGTGAATAGAAGGGTTACTCACAGGCGAGATGAACCGTGAACTGTTTTGAAGTCGAAAAGGGCGAGATGATCGAGAGCTATCTCAGGAGAGATCTGAGCGAGAGCGAGCTCGAGCGCCTGGAAGAGCACCTCCTGGCCTGTGAGAGGTGTCACCAGCAGCTGGAAGATCTCTCCCTCTTGCGCGCCGCCCTCGAGGCCGATGAGAGTAGAGAGATCGTGGAGAAGAGGGGAACCTCGATTCCCTGGCACTGGATCGGACTCGCTGCGGCGGCTGTTCTGATCCTGGCCCTGATCTTCTGGCCGCGTCTGGTCGAACCACCCGGGTCGGGTGGCGTTGCCATCGCACGGCTCGCCGAGGTCCAGCCGCCTCCGTTCGAGCCCAAGTCCCTGCGCACCAGCGGTAGCGAGGCCGAGCTCCGGTTCCGAGAAGCCATGGTGCCCTATCAGGAAGATCATTTCGCCGAGGCGATACCGGGACTCGAGAGCGCTGTGGCTCTCGACCCGGATTTTGTTCCCGCCCGCTTCTATCTGGGGGCCTCGTATCTGTTGACTGGCGAGGCAAGAGAGGCCGTAGACAGCCTGAGCCGCGTCGCGGAGGTCGAGGGGTCGCCCTATCGAGAGTGGGCGCTTTGGCTCAGGGCCAAGGCCTATCTCGGTCTCGGTGACCTGGCTGCCGCCCGCCGGGATTTCCAGGAGGTCTTGCGGACGGGCGGAGACCTCGAGGTGCAGGCGGTGGAGGTCCTCAACCAGCTTTCCGACTGAAGATTGTGATCGGTAGATCCAGGGAGTTCGCGCGGGTCGCCCTCTTGTTGACGATGGTGATCGGTGCGACAAGTGCACGAAGCGCTCCGGAACCTGATTCGAAGGTCTCCGTCGAGGAGATTCGGCAGCTGATCTTCGACGGCTGGTACCGGCAAGCTGAAGAGGCGGCTCGCCAGCTCCTCCCCGAGGTTGAGGCCGAAACGGGGTCGGCCTCACTAGAGACTGCTGAAGTTCTGGATGCCCTCGCGGAGGCGCTTTGGCGGGGCGGGCAGTGCGTGATCTCGCATGAGTGCGCCGACGTCGCCGAGCGAGCACTGATCCTCCGCGAGAACCGTCTGGGTGACCAGCCGCTGGTCGCTGACAGTCTCGTTCGCAAGGCCGAAGTGCTGATTTACCGCGACGATCTCGAAAACGCCAGGTCAACCCTGCTACGGGCCCTCCGGATCTACGAGTCGACCACTCCCACGGACCCTATGCGGCTGGCCAGAGCTCACAGTCGCCTGGCGGACCTTTCCGAGGCCCTCGGCGAGGTCGAGGCTTGGGATGAGCAATCACGCCTCGCAGTCGAGATCGTCGAACGAGAAGAGGGAGTGGATCCTCTGGTGGCGGCCGAGGCTTACACCAGCCGTGGCAACTACATCTTCGGACTGGGACGTTCGAAGACCTATCCGACCGATACCGAGCCCTTCGTGCGCCGGGCACTGGAGCTGCGGCGCGGCGTCCTGGGAGAGAAACACCCTCTGGTCCAGGAGAGCCGCTTCTTCCTCGGTGATGTCTTCTTCGACCTTTATCGCTTTGAGGAGGCGCTCGCCCTGCAGAGCGACGCCACGGAGACCCTGGCCCGGGTCCTCGGTCCCGACAACCCACTCGTCGCCGACAGACTGGCCAGCCTCGCCTATTTCCAGCGCCTTGCTGGCTTCCCGATGCGTGCCGAAGAGTACCTGCAGAGAGCCCTGGGGATTCTCGAGCCCTATCCCGATTCCGGGTTGAAGGCGAATGTCTACAACCTCCTGGGGCTGCAGCGTCACCGGCAGGGTGAGCTCATCGAGGCGCGCCGCTACTACGAGGCAGCTTTGAAGATCAACAATCGACTCTTCGGACCCGGGAGTGACCCCGTGGCCGGGGTGCTGACCAACCTGGGGTGGCTGGAGAAGGATCTGGGCGAGCTGGAGGATGCCCGCCGACATCTCGAGCTCGGACTCGAGATCGCGAGCGAGACCTGGGGAGCCGAGGCGGTGCAGACGGTGGTCTTCCGCATACACCTGGCCGAGGTCGAGCAGGCGGCTGGAAACCTGGAAGCGGCCGAAGAGATTGCTCGGCAGGCCTGGGCAATCGAGGAGTCCTTCCTTGATCCATCACGTTTTGCCCTCGAGGTTGCGGCGCTCAAGTACGGAGTCATCCTCCACGAGCGCGGCAAGCTGTCAGAGGCGGAAGCGATCTTGAGCCGGGTTCTCGACGTCCGGGCTGCGGGCTACCGCCTGCGCGATCGGGATCTGGCGGCCAACCTGATCGCGCTGGCCGATCTGCGGGTCGACCAGGGCAGGGTGCCCGAGGCGGTCGTCATGTACGAGGAAGCCCTCTCGATCACCGAGGAGATCTTCGGGCCCGGCCATCCCATGGCCTCCGAGACCCGGCTGAAGCTCTCCCGCTGCGCGTCGCTGCGCGGTGAGTGGCCCTCGGCGTTCGACTACTCGCTGCAGGCCGAGCTCGACGCTCAGGATCACACGCGAACGCTGCTGACCGGCTTCAGCGAGCGGGTCGGCTTGCGCTATGCCTCGACCCGTCCGTCCGGACTCGATCGGACCCTGTCGTTGCTCGCCGAACGGCAAGATGCCGATTTGATTCGCCGGGCATTCGATGTCGTGATCCGGGGCCGGGCCCTGCTGCTGGACGAGATGGCGGATCGCCGGCGGACTCTCTCGCTCGGCCGCGGTTCGATCGATGAAAGCCTGGTCGAAGAGCTGATCCAGTCGCGCAAACGGTTGGCGCGGCTGATCGTGCAGGGGCCGGGTGGAGGGGAGCCCGAGGTCGTCGAGCGCTTCATGCAGGCTGTGGCGGAGACCACGCGGGAAAGAGACCGGGCCGAGCGAGCGCTGGTGGCAGCCAACCGGGCCTTTCGGCTGAGCGAGCGGCAACGCAGCGTCGGAGTCGACCAGATCGAGGCGGCGCTGCCGGCAGGGAGCGGCCTCCTGGCTTTCGTGCGCTACGAGCGGGCAGTCGCAGACGGGGCGAGAGGCGCCTACCTTGCCTTCCTTCTGCGTCCCGACAGGCAGATCATCGAGCTCGCCGACCTGGGAGACGCCGGCGAGATCGATGCGCTGGTCGAGCAGGTCCGGGAGCAGGTCGTGTCGGAAGCGGAAGTCACTCTCAGCTCTTCGGGGAGCCGCGAGCGCGCCTATCGGCGAGCCGCCGAACGCTTGCGCCAGCGCGTCTGGGACCCGATTTCGCTTGGTCTCGAGGGTCTGGATCGTGTCTTTGTCGTGCCCGACGGTTCGCTGCACCTCGTCAGCCTGGCGGCGTTGCCGAACGGTGATGCTGCATACCTGCTGGAGAGCGGTCCGCGACTCCACTATCTCTCAGCGGAGCGTGACCTGCTGCGTGAGCCCTTCGAGGGTCATCAAGGTGGGCTTCTGGCGATCGGCAATCCGGATTTCGATGAAGAAACTCTGTTTGCCGACCTCAGCCCACAAGGCACGGACAGCCTGGCCGCGCGGTCGGCCGGCGATACAGCCTCGCCAGGCGTCTATCGAGGGCCGCGCTCAGCCTGCGAGAGCTTCGAAACGATGCGCTTCGAGCCGTTGCCAGCAAGTGAGCTGGAGGTGCAGGAAGTCGTTGGCGTCTGGTCCGAGGGCTCTTCAGATTCGGGCGCCGTCGAGCTCTTGCGCGGCGAGGCGGCCGAAAGCCGCGTCAAGCGTCTCGCCTCGGGCCGCAGGGTGCTGCATCTCGCCACGCATGGCTTCTATCTGGGAGGGGACTGTCCTGCTTACGAGTGGCGGGACTCGAGCGGCGAGCGATCAGTTCGCTTTGCCGATCTCGAGAACCCCCTGCTGGGTTCCGGTCTGGCTTTTGCCGGAGCGAATCACCGTCGGTCGGCCCGGCCGGACGAGGACGACGGCATTCTGACCGCCGAGGAGGTCGCAGCCATCGACCTGTTCGGCCTTGAGTGGGCGGTGCTCTCGGCCTGTGAGAGCGGTGTTGGAGACGTGCGCGCGGGCGAAGGTGTCTTCGGCCTGCGCCGAGCTTTCACCAGTGCCGGCGCCCGCACCCTGATTATGAGTCTGTGGCCGGTCGACGACGATGCCACCCGGGAGTGGATGCGCGCTCTCTATCACCACCGCTTCGCGGCAGATGCCACGACCCTCGATGCCGTCCACCAGGCGACCCTCGATCTGCTGAATGCGCGCCGCGCCGCCGGCCTCAGTACCCACCCCTTCTACTGGGCCGGGTTCGTCGCAGCCGGGGATTGGCGGTAGGTCGACCCATCTATTTCGTCTCGATTGACGCGAGGGTTCGGACCTCTCGCTCGATCCTGTCGCCGAACTCGTCTATGGCCACGTCCAGCTCGTAGTCCTTCTGCAACCCCAGCCAGAGCTCTGCCGAGGTGCCGAAGAATCTGGCGAGGCGGAGAGCGGTATCAGCGGTGATCCCCCGCTTTCCGAGGACGATCTCATTGATGCGGCGGGGGTGGACGCCAATGGCCAGCGCGAGTCGGCTCTGGCTCAACTCCATGGGCTCGAGGAAGTCCTTCTGCAGGACTTCGCCCGGGTGGATGGGCCGTAGCTTTCTGGAATCACTCATAGAGCTCCTCAACCGTGATAGTCCACGATTTCGACATCGTAGGCATCGCCCTGGCGCCAGCGAAAGCAGATGCGCCACTGGTCGTTGATGCGGATGCTGTACAGTCCGGCTCGATCTCCTCTCAGCTTCTCCAGTCTGTTCGCCGGCGGTACTTTCAAGTCTTGCAGCGTCCGAGCGTTGTTCAGGTAACGCAGCTTTCTGTAAGCCGTTTGCTGAATCCCTGCCGGCAGCTTCCGTGAGCGCTGGCGCTCCAGGATCCTGGCGGTCTCCTTGTCCCTGACCGTCTTGATCACTGTCTTATGGTATAACGTAGTCCGTTAAGCGACAATGGGTACATAGAGAAGAGACTGGTTCTCGACCTACTTCTTCGTCTCTCCCCGACGGCGACCGTTACAGAGTCGGGTTTGGGGTCCGACGCTGCGGAGGCCGATCCGTGCGGTACCGGTCCCGACCTCGACGAAAAAGGAGAGGCCGGGCACGATGCCCGGCCGAAACCGAAGATCGCTACAGCCCTAGTTCTGTTGCTCTACTTGCAGGTCCCCTTGATGGGGTGACAGCTGCCGGAGCAGCACTCGATATCGTCAGTGCAGATTTCGCCCTTGGCAAGGCAGGTGAGTTCGCAGCTCCCTGCTCCAATCCAGCAATCTCCTTCGCAACACCAGCCGCCGCAGCCGTCGGCAGAATCATCGAGTATCGCCGTGCCGCTGCAGGATCCTTCACTACACACATCGCTGAAGGTGCAAGGGTTCCCATCATTGCAGGAGTCGGTGCTGTTGGAAGTCTCGCAGGTGCCACCGTTACAGGTGTTGATGGTGCAGGGGTTTCCATCATCGCATTCAATGTCTTCATCGCACCCTACAACCAACGGCTGACGCTTCCAGTCGGGCCACAGGCAGCTTCGTGAATTCTGCTCTGGAA
>CAVPOX010000024.1:0-201926 GCA_963707075.1 uncultured Acidobacteriota bacterium | reverse complement strand
GCGTAGATGAAAGGTGCGACTGCCGAGGATTCAGTCAGCACGATCAACGCCGCGAGCAGGACGAGCGTCAGGATGATGGGGGTCAGCCACCACTTCTTGCGGGTGCTCAGGAAGCCCCAGATGGTGCCGATCTTGGAATTCGATGCCATAGCTGTAGATCCTCAACAACAGGTCTTGCGATCTCGAGTATAAGTGAAATCGGACCTCATTGCTCCCACGCCGCAACGGTGCCCGATAGCTCATTCGGGTGGGATTCCAGGGGGTTCTCGCAGCGGAAGGGAGGAAAGCCCCCTGGGATCCCACTCGAATGGGCTTCTGGTGGGGTCCCTGAGGGGACAGGTGTCGGGACCCATCGGCAGGCGGCACCGGCTTCGCGCTTCCGGATCAGTAGGGCTTGTCCGGGCGGGACGCCGGCCCCTCCTCCTCCACCGGCACCCAGAAGCTGGGCCGATTCGGCTGTCGCTTCAGATGCAGGGGATCCTTGCCCAGCAGCCGCATGACGATCCCCATCGGCGTCACGACCAGGTAGTAGGTCAGCACCAGGATCACGTAGGTCAGGGCCGCCGTGACCCAGCGGAAGAGCGTCGCCAGGACCTTCTCGAGTGGCCGCAGCGCCGCCGGCGCCAGCAGGGCGAGCGTCAGGACCACGGCGGCCGCCCCCAGCACCCAGGGCCCCGCTGCCTTGCCCCGCCATAGGAGCAAGCTGCCGAGCAGCGTCAGGCCGCCGGTGAAGGCGAAGCCGAACTTTCGCAGCTCCCGGACGGACTTTGTCGATGGCTCACTCATACGATTCCCTGGTGGTGGCTGCCATGGGTAATGTGTCTTCCAATTCGGGATCAGTCCAGCTCGTACTGCTCCTGCCAGTCCTCGTCACCCTCGAGCTCTGGCTGCTCGGTCTTGTGGAGCACCAGGTTCTCGAGCACCAGCACGTCCATCTCGGTCCGCATGAAGCAGAGATAGGCGTCCTGGGGCGTGCAGACGATCGGCTCGCCGCGCACGTTGAACGAGGTGTTGATGATGACGCCGTAGCCGGTCTTGCTCCTTGAAGGCCTCGATCGTGTCGTAGTAGCGGCTTGTTGTCGACGCCATCGACCGTCTGCACCCGGGCGGAGTAGTCGACGTGGGTGATGGCCGGAATGTCCGAGCGGGGCACGTTCAGCTTCTCGATGCCGAAGAAGCTCTTCTGCTCGTCGCTCATCGCCTTGCGTCGCCTCTGCTGGACGTGGGCCACCAGCAGCATGTAGGGCGACGGCTCGGTCGAGCTCGAAGTAGTCGTTCGACGTCCTCGACCAGACAGCGAGGGAGCGAAGGGCCGGAACGACTCCCGGTACTTGATCTTCAGGTTCATGACCGACTGCATCGTCGGTCGAGCGCGCGTCGCCGATGATGCTGCGTCGCGCCGAGCGCCCGGGGCCCGAACTCCATGCGGCCGGAGAACCAGCCCACCACCTTCTCGTCGCCGAGAAGGTCGGCGACCAGCTGCGGGATCGCCTCCGGCTCGTGGCGTTCGTAGGGAATTCCCTCGTCCTTCAGCCACGCTCGATCTCCGTCGGCGTCGAAGGCCGGCCCCAGATACGAGCCCTTCTGGGAGTCGCGGCCCTCGCCGTGACGGTGCGCGGGTTTGTCCATCACCTGGTGCCAGGTGAACAGAGCCGCGCCGAGGGCGCCGCCGGCGTCGCCGGCCGCCGGCTGGATCCAGATGTCGTCGAAGATGCCCTCGCGCAGGATCTTGCCGTTGGCCACGCAGTTGAGGGCGCACGCCGCCGGCCAGGCAGAGATAGCGTCTCCCCGGTCTCCTCTTGCACGTGCCGGGCCATGCGCAGCATGACCTCTTCGGTCACGTCCTGGACCGAGCGGGCCAGGTCCATCTCCCTCTGCGTGAGCTCGGATTCGGGCTGGCGCGGCGGTCCGCCGAAGAGTCGTCGAAACTTCTCCGAGGTCATCGTCAGGCCCTGGCAGTAGTTGAAGTACTCCATGTTCAGCCAGAAGGAGCCGTCGTCGCGTAGGTCCATCAGGTGCTCGAGGATCAGGTCGACGTACTTCGGCTCGCCGTAGGGGGCCAGGCCCATCACCTTGTACTCGCCGGAGTTGACCTTGGAAGCCGGTGTAGTAGGTGAAGGCCGAGTAGAGCAGGCCCGAGGGTGTGCGGGAAGTGGAGCTCGAAGCGGATGTCGACGATGTTGTCGTGCCCCACGCCCCAAGAGGCGGTCGCCCATTCGCCGACCCCGTCGATGGTCAGGATGGCGGCTCGCTCGAAGGGCGACGGGATAGAAGGCCGAGGCCGCATGCGACTCGTGGTGCTCGGGGTAGAGCAGGTCGCCCTCGAAGCCGACCTGTCTTCTGGATCAATTCGCCCATCCAGAGCTTCTGCTTCAGCCACAGCGGCATCGCCTTGAGGAACGACGGCAGGCCGGCCGGAGCGAAGGCGAGGTAGGTCTCCAGCAGGCGCTCGAACTTGAGCCAGGGCTTGTCGTAGAAGGCCACGGCGTCCAGCTCGATCGGCCGTGATGCCCGCCTCCTCCAGGCAGTACTCGACGGCGCAGCTCGGGAAGCGGTGGTCGTGCTTCTTGCGGGTGAAGCGCTCCTCCTGGGCGGCGGCCACAGATCCGCCGTCCCGCACCAGGCAGGCCGCCGAGTCGTGGTAGAAGGCCGAGATCCCCAGAATGTTCGCCATCGGAGCGCTACTCTATCGAAGAACCGTTTGGCATCAGAAGCCTAGAGACGTATTGCCATGGGTCGCTTCTCTGCTGAATCGGCCGCGGTCGGGACAACCTGAACCCGAATTGGTAGGCGGCTTTGTCGGCCCAAGACGACTGAGGCAGGTATTGCCTTGGGGGGTGGGACAAGCCCGCCCCCAAGCGAACGACCCAAACACTTTCTACCCGACTGAACACCGCCCGCCCAGTGAGCGGCCCCAGTGCCTCGCTCCGAACCTCTTTGGGCATTGGCTCGACCGACTTGCGCAACGCCATGTCGAGAAACGCGAGTTTCTCTTCGCGGACTCGGTTGCGCAGAACCTGCTCGAGTACCTCCCCCGCCGCGGGCTATCTTCACCTTGCCCAAGTGGCTGCTCATCTTCTTCCGCTACGGCCGCGCGCTCTTCGAAGAGCCTGTCGGCTGTGCTTGGAGAGCCCTCAATTCATACTCCGACACCCACTTTGACGGTGCCGACGAGACTCCTGGTGCGACCCGGCTCCTGCAGACCTCTGAAAAGCTGCTCAATTTCTATCCTCGTGTCCACGTGATCGTGGCGGACAGCGGTTTCATGCCGGACGACATATTCCACCCGCTTGCCTGGGTCGACTCCCAGCACGTGGTTCTTTCGCGTCGAGGTGCTGCGAGTACTCCTCGGCAAAGAGTTGGTCACCGAGGCTGAAACAACAAAATTTCGTCCTGGCGCCACAGCGGCTTCTCGGCACATACAGCCATGCGGGTCGAGGAGCGCAAGGCCGCGCTGCGAGGAGGCATCGCTCAGACACCGGACCTCCAAGACAACGACGAGCTCACCATAAACGTCCGGCTGGCGCTGGCGAAGTTGATTCGTCGCGTCTACGAGGTCGATCCGCTGGCCCACACGCCTCCGGCGACGCTGGAACTCATCGCAGAACCGGGACCTGATCCTGCCGCTTCCAGTCCCCACGCCGGGGAGCCTGCTACAGGTGCGCCTGTTCCCGTCTTCAGGCGGCCAATGGTCAAACTCGAATTCTGCCCCGGACTGATCTGCCCAAGTTCAAGTGGCGGCGCCAGCGCCCGATTTGCAAGGGAGATGAAAGTTGCCACTTTGCCTCCAATTCACAGCACACGCGACCGCAACGCCGAAGGGCGACTTACTACTCTGCCACTGAAGTCCGTGCGAGTCGTGTGAGGCTGTTCTGCGCGGCCCACTCAACTCAGTCCACATACTCGATTCCCGGATTCCTGGCGGGCCCAATCCCACCTACGAGCTCGCGAATCAGTCTCGTCGTCCCCTACAAGACATCTTCCCGAGCAACAAGGTTAGGGTTTCTGGTAGCGCGAACATTGATCATCGGAGCAAGCGCTTGATAGTGTGAATCCACAGGCGGCACCTACTAGAAGGCACCACGGTGCGAACTCGGGGAGGGCACTGGTGCCACCTGTACCGATCAGTACCGCTGCGCCCACTCCGCCGGCTACCGGACCAACGATCAAGGCATGCCCTGTTCGGCCCGGTTTGAAGATCGCCAGCCCTATGATCGCAAGACTCAGGCCGCACACACCCGCACTCACAGGCAGGCCAGCGTCTGCGAAGTATGGAAAGAACCGATCGTGAGCCTGAAGATTCGCCCTACCGATGTAACGGCCGTCGACGTAAACACGCGACACTTGTCCATCGTAGGCTGCAGCCGCGAAGGTTGGTCTTTCGACCGCAAGCACATTCAGCGTCTCAACCTCAGGGCGGCTGCCGTCCGGACCCGTAGCGGGGGTTCGAAGTCTGAAGACTAGCCGACTCTTCTCTTGAGCCAGAGTGAAGTTCCGCCTCCAGGGATCGCGGGAGTATGTGAAGATCCTGGCGGGGCCTGTTTGAGTGAGATCATCGGTTCGGAACCAGGCGAGAACTGTGAGTGCGTCGCCGCCATCGAGCGTATCGAAAAGTCGCAGGCGGTCGCTCTCAGAGAGAAGGATCTCACCGTGGGGGATGCTCGATGGTCGATTCAAGTCTGCCGACTCGGAGTATTTCCTGCTCCATAGCAAATCTTCCTTGGAGAGTCCGTCAGGTCCTGATCGGAGTAGCTGGCGAATCTTCTTTCTCGTGAGGCGGCGTGTCGATATGCCGACACTCATCACGTCGCCATTGAAGGGCCGATTACCCGTGACCTCGTCTCCAACCATGAGTTCAGCCGCCGGATCCCACCCGATCAGAGAGGTAGGCTTTCCCGGAAGGCTCATCAAGAACACAAAGGCTGCACTAAGAGTGCCAAGTGCGATCGTCGAGCGAAGAGAGATTCGAACCTCGACTTCATCGCCTCGATGATGAAAGCGACTGATGAGCAAAGCCCCCAGCATCGATCCTGCGACATTCGCAGCAACGTCCCAAACACTGGCGTATCGCTCTACGTAAATCATCTGGAGTAGTTCGATCGACATCGAAAGCCCCAGGGCAACACCTCCGGCACACACCCATCGATTGCGACAGAGCGCAGCGCCCAAGGGAAGATACAGCAAGATGTTCAGCGTCAGATCGAGGCCGTGGGGTGGTTCATACAAATTGCCCCAGAAAGGTGACCACAACTCCACCGGGACCGCAGTGGTCACGATTATCGCGCCGAAAGATAAGGGAAGGAGCCGACACCGGAAGAAAGGCATGGTCCTATTGTAGGAGAGGAGATCACCGAGGAGGTCGTCGGCAATTTCTTGTTTTGGCGCCTCAGCGATTATTCGGCAAATGGAGCCATGCGGGTCGTGCCCGGCCGAGGCTGGATGGGAGGGGCTCGAATACCTCGCCCGTGTTGCAGACCACATTCCCGCGCCGCTGGTCCACGCGTCTCCGGAGACCTGGGAGCTCATCGCAGAGCCCGGCTGATCCTGCCACTTCCAGTTCCCACGCTGAGGAGCCTGCGATTGCTGCGCCTGTTGCCGTCTTCAAGCGGGCAAGGGTTGAACTTGACATGTCCCTCGGAAACGTCTACCCGAGTTCAGGTTGGCTGGAGACGAGAAAGCGAACAGCACTGACTTCAAGTGAAACTCTGCCTATTCGAAGTCATTCTCAAGCTTCAATCCTTCCTTGGATGCAGCGCGTCGACCAACCTTGGGTGAAGATAGTGGCGGGCCATCCTTCATCTCCCATGCTCCGTTGGGCCTCAGCAAATCGGTGACCGAAACACTTTCCGGAGGTCTTGCTTTCGGTATGCTGGAGCTGACCGCTTGGCGGTTGAGGTCGATGGGACCGAGAGTCTGGCAGCCGGACTCAAAGCTGGACCCCATTCTTCGGACAATTCTCTGCCGTAGCTAGGATGAGCTCTGAGGCTGCTTCCGGACTCGTTTCCCTAAGCCCTACGGAAGGGCTAGAACTTCGAGACATAGCCCTCCAACTCCCGTCACCTCCAAATCAATAGACTCTTGGCAATATTCAGAATGTTGCGAACCACTTGACTTGACCGGCAAACCGTGCAGGAATGACAGGATGCCTTTGATTTCGTTGCGGCAGGGAGCACCTCCATTTCGCAAGGCTCCTGGACTACTCATAATCGGCATGGTCGTTCTGCTTGACCTCTCCAAGCCGCGCATCGGCCCTGCGGCGACCATCTCGTTCAATCCTGCCTTTTACTTGGCCCAATCCTACACTACGAACGCACTGTTTACCTCCGGCGATGAGATTTCGGACTCCTTCACAACAGTCGGAGTCGCTTTCCCAGTCAGTCGTACCACAAAAAGGAGTGAGACCCAGCTCATCTACCGGCCAGCCTATCAGTTCTACAACAGTGCCGACGAGCTCGACAATCTGAGCCACGAGCTGCGCCTCATCACTTCTTCTCGTCCCGGGCGATCTGGGACGGTCGACCTACAGCTGCGGTACTACTACGGCCAGGATCAAGGCTCGGCTAACAGCACGAACGGGGCGGATCTCACCCTCGTTCCAAGAAGTACTCGAGAGGAAGGCAGCGCCGGGCTAGGGTTCGGGAGCCGCATTTCGGGACATTGGAGGTGGCGTGCAACCGCAAATTACGAGTCCCTGGCCTACTCTCAGATCCAGGACGAAAATATGGGGACTCCCGAGCCTGTCCTTCCCCCAGAACGAAGTTCTATCGGGGCTGCGGGGCTGATCACCTACGATCTGTCATCTTCCTCATTTGCCGGGTTCGAGGTGGAGGTGAGCCAGTTCGACATCGACATCATTGGCAAGGAAGACGTCGAGGAACTTTCCTTTGTCTACGAGAAGTCTGGCAGCCAAGTCAGCACCTTCAGCTTGAGTGTCGGAGGGTATCGAAGCACTCTGGATCCTGAAGTACCCTTGCCACCCTCAGTAGACCTCACCCAGACAGGTTTTCAGGGTGGATTCTCCTACAAGCGCAAGTTCCGGACCTTCGGCTACACCATCCTGGGTTGGCACAAACCAACCTTCGGATACGACAGCATTGGGACCAGCAACTACACTTATCTGCAGCTACTCATCGACAAGGCTTTTTCCAGGAGGCTCGATGGCGGCTTGGCACTTCGCTGGGCCAGGTCTACGCCGCGGGCTGAGGTGCTGGAGGAGCTGGGCTCGGTCGACAGTGCCTCACTAGGGGGGCTCTTGAGCTGGCGGGTGCACCCCACTCTCCTTCTCCAGCTGGCGGTAAATGTGCTTGACCAAACTGGGAGCGATAATTCGGTGGGAGACGTCACGTTTAGAGACGTTGCCGTCTTCCAGTCGACGTTCGAGCTCATCTGGAGTCCCTTGGCACGAAAGCGGATTGCACAAAAGCCGACTGGAGATGACGGTCCCCCCTCGAGGAAGTGAGCTCGAAGTACGAACGAGACCTCGGCCGGGACAGCTTCTTCGTTCTTCTCGAAGGGCAGGTGTAATCTATGAAGATCGAGACCATTCAGAAGTGCCTTCGATCCCGGAGGCACAGGGTGGTTTGATACCCCACCTTTATGGCCATGCTGAGATTTGGGGGTGCTGAGTCGAAGTCGCCAACCCAGTATGCTAGAAAGTTCCATTGCCGAAAGGCCGCCTTGTCGCAAGGTACTACTGTCATCATCAGCAGATTCGGAGGGTTGTATTGTCGATTCGACCTGTCCTGGTGGTTCTCGCAGTGATCCCGCTCGCAGCCGCAGCAATGGCACAACCGCAACCGACAGACTTCGAGTATCTCGGAGCTTTTGCCATAACAGGAGAGCGATCCGCCGAACCCGATCCGTTTTCCTATGGGCAGAGAGGTCTCGCCCTGGATCCATCCGATGGCGGCTTGTGGATCACCGGTCACGATTGGAAGGCGCAGGTATTCAAAGTCGCGATTCCAGTCCCATGCAAATCGAAAAAGTGGGAAGAGCTGCCGGTAGCGCCAGTTCTCGTTCCGCCCAAGAACTTCATGGAGAGATGTCCTTCAGATAGTTACTGGCATTTTGGAGCCATAGAGTACTTCAACGGTCGATTAGATGGAATTTGCAAGTACTGGTACACCGTTAGTGGTACGGATCTTGATACTTTTCATCGCGGATCTGCTTCTGGCCTTGCCACCGAGGGGCCTTTCCACGTAGGCACTCGGAAGATGAAGTTCCACTCCGCCATGGTAGGAGCTTACCTGTTTGGGGTGCCCGAGGTGTGGGCGCAGGAAGTCGGGCTCGGCAGCAAACGGATGGTGACGGGCTTTGCCAGTAGTGCCGGAGCAAACGGTGGATCCCAGGGCCCAACACTGATCGCATTCGATCCGGATAGTCCAGGCGATGCTCAGGATTTGGTCTGGTACCGGACCAACTATCCCAGCTGTCCATCGAACGACTGTGACTACCCAGGCTACACCTCTTGCGATAGCTGGGAGGGCGCTACTTGGGTGAGTACTCCCCAAGGCGACGGCATTCTAATTGGCGGCAGCAAGGGTCTGGGTCCTACCCGCTATGGGCTGAGAGAACCTGGAGGGTGCTCCCTGTACAAGGGGTACCACTGCGACCCGTATGAAATCCAAATCATCTTCTACAATCCAGAAGAAATCGCAGCTTCCCTGAGAAATAAGGGCAAGCCATGGAAGCTTCGACCCTACGCGGTCTGGCGGCCGGCCGACTTCTGGTCTGAGACCTGCGGGAGCATCGGGGGCATGGCATATGACGCCAAGAACCAGCTACTGTACGTTGTGGAGAAATCAGCGGGCCCTTTTGGGAGGGCAGTAGTCCATACTTATGGCGTGAGAGAAACCCCTCCCCGGTAAACGGATAGAACCTTCTCATCAGCCAAGCATTCGCGCGTGGGACGATCGGAACAGCCAGTGTTCCACCCCAACTCTTGACCCAGGAAGGGCGTCAGTGCTCGGCAGCCGGCCCGCTTTCGCTGTCGATCCGGACTATTGTTCGGGTTTTGGTGACTCTCGATTCAGCAACTCACGATAAAGCTGCGTGTATTCTGCGGCCATTCTCTCAGCAGAGAAGTTTTTCTCCACATGCCTTCGGCCGTTCTCTGCTAGCGTCTTCGACAACTCTCCGTCAAAAAGGAGCCGACCCCAGCAATTCCTGAGCGCTGCCATATCACCGAATGGGACCAGGAGACCCGTCTGCCCATCGAGTATGAGTTTGTCCACCCCGGGGATGTCATAGGCCACAACCGGAACCCTCATTGCCATCGCCTCCATCAAACAGCGCGGTATCCCCTCCAGCGACGAGGTCATGCAGAAGAGATCCAGCTCCTTGACGATTCGCAGCCGGTCGCTTCTATAGCCCAGAAACTCAATGCGGTCACCACATTTGAGCGTACTTGCCTTCTGCTGGAGCTCCATTCGCTGGGGGCCATCTCCGATCAGAAGGAGGCGGACGTTTGTGTGGTCACGGCAAAGGAGATCGAAGGCGTCGATCATGCTTCCCAGATTCTTGCGGTGAGAAAGTTGGCCTACGTAGCCGATTACCTTCTCTTCGGCCAACCGGAAGCGCGGTGCAGTTGGCTGCTTCATCTCCAGATCCACCTCCTGCAAATCCACGCCGTTTCGAATGAGTCGGGTCTTGTGCTCTGGCACCCTGATTCGAGCCATGTCTTCCAAAAGTCCTTCTGAGAGTGGAGCAACTAGGTCAACGCGCCTAAATGCTACGCACCCCAGTTTGTAGTAGAGCCGAAGTTTGAGATTCTTCGCATTCTCGAAGCCATGCGGAGTAGCGAGAGTCTTGGCTCCAGCCAGCCTTGCAGAAAGCAGCCCCAAGCTATCGGCTTTGTAGCCGTGGGTGTGCAGCACATCAATTCGCTCATCTCGCAACAGCGCCGCTAACCTTGCAATTGCACGAAAATCGAATCGACCCCTCATTCTGATCTTGTGTGCGCTCAAGCCAAGCTGACTGAATCTGTTGAACAGCTCTAGATTCTGGTTTGCAGTTTCGTCCGAGACGGCTAGCCTGCAACTCACTTCATCTGGATTCAGATACTTCGCCAAAGCCAGGATCCACATTTCCGCGCCAAACAGACCGGAAGGGCAGATGAATTGAAGCACATTGATCATGGCTTTGCGGGTCGCTTTTACTCGACTTCCCTGTTAAGAGCTGCCTCAGTAGTCACCTCTGATCGTCTCCGTAAAGCACTTGCTGCAATCAGGTGCCAGCTCCTTGCTGGCCACGGTTTCCTACCGAGAGCGGGAACCGCATGGTCAGGTCTTGCGATTGCGGTGGTGATCAACTTTCCAGACTAGCGCGAGCGCGCGACCCAGGTCATAAGTCCCCGCTACTGCCAATGCTTGCGGAGCCTGCCTCCAGGTAAGGCGCTCGCTATGTCGAACCATCCGCAGCGCTCGAATCGCTGAGAGTCCCATGAACCCGGAAACTGCGACACCGGATGGCAAGAGCCCTCCGAATGGAGCCAATAGGAGTCCGACGATCGCCGCACCGAGCAGGCCTAGGGTCACAACTGGAATCGCAACACTTGGCAGCTCCCCTAACGAGGGCTTCTCGCGCAAACTTACTTTCAAGTTGTCTTTCCCTCGCCAGAGCTCTCCCCAGAAGATCTCTCTTAGCGTCTCAGGGTCTCCAAGGTGGACATTGGAGAGTCGTGAATCGCTCAACACCGTCCAACCTGCGGCCCGCAACCGATTACATAAGTCGACATCTTCGCAAGTGTCGAGGGATTCGTCGAATTTTCCGACCTCTTCGAACGCAGTCCGTCGGACTCCCATATTTCCAGCTCCTAGCCATCGGGTGCTTCTCGTACCAGGACTGTGATCTCTCAGGCCATCGTAAGCGCGCTGTACCCAAGTGCCGGGGTCTGGCGGGCTATAAGGAGCCCCAACGGCCGCGACTCGTGAATCCTCGAACAGGCTGAGCGCTACTCCCACCCACGATGGCCCGATCAGATTGTCCGCATCACAGAAAGCCAGCACATCAGCCTTCGCTTTGCCAGCGCCGATATTGCGCAGGGCTGTCACTCGGCAATTGGGAAGGTTGAGAACCTCTGCTCCCGCTGAACGCGCTACTTCAGGGGATCCGTCACTCGAACCGTTGTCGGCCACCACGATCTCCACCTGGGTCGGACCGCAGTCACTCCGACGGATCGCCTCCAGGCATTTCCCGAGGCGCAAAGCATCGTTTCTGACAGGGACAATGAAGGAGATCATCGGCACTCTTACCCGCATCTGGCGACGAAAAGGTCGGGCAGGAACTGAATCTACCCTAAATGCACCGACTTCTATGCACCTGCGACATCAATACAATACGCTCAAATCGTCTCGGGAGGTACTGAGTGGCTCTGGGGAGCTGGCATGAAGGCACCAGGCGGCGTCTGGCCCGAGCAAGTTTCTCCGACTCGCTAACAAGTCATTTGTCGATACAGGCTCGAATACCGTTCATGCATCAAGGAAGCGTCGTGCACCTCGAGCACATGCCTGCGCCCAGCCATCCCGAGTTGTTGGGGCAATCCCGGTTCGAGGCCAACCGACAAAGCTGTGCAGCCAGTCCGACATGGTCACCAGCACTCTCCAAGAGACCGGTTTCCCCGTCGTTGATCACCTCTGGAACACCTCCTACCTTCGTCGCAACACAGGGCAAACCACTGGCCATCGCTTCGATCAACGTCAGGGGAATGCCCTCGCTGATGCTCGAAAGCATGAATGCATCTGCTGCCTGTAGGAGTCGAGCGACATCAGGCCGTGAACCCAGGAAGAGCACTTTGTCGCTCAGTTGAAGATCCTGTGTGAGTCTCTCCAACTGCGGGCGATCTTCGCCCTCTCCTACAACCAAAGCTTCGCCAGCGGATTTCCGCGACAAGGAGGCTTGCAACTCGCAGGGCCGTGGGTAGGTCCTTGAGTCGGTTCGAGCCTGGCCACCTGAATCACCACGAACTCGTCCTCTTTGAGGCCGAGCTCCGACCGCACCAAAGAGCGGAGCGATCGTTCGGGATCGTATTGCGACAAGTCACAACCGTTGTAGATCACTTCTATACTGACTATCCGGAAGGCCTTCGTATTCGATCAGAGCCCGGCGTACAGAGTCGCCAACAGCAATAAGTCTGTCTTCCTGTGAGAGCAGCAGCCGATTTGCCCATACCCTTTTCCAACGTCGATAGTCTGGAAAGTCTCGACCGTGTTCCGTGAAGAGGATCGGCGTGAGCCTTCCTGGAAAGCGTGCCAGAGCCGAGTACAGTAGCGGCCCATATTGATGGGCGTGAATTACATCCGCTCTTTCCTGACGGAATAGCTCTCTCAGCCGTCTTGCACAGCCCAGGTCGAGGCCTGGACGCCGGCCTATCACACTAACCTTGAAACCCCGCTCAAGTAAGTCCTGCCCGAGAGTGCCCAGTTCATCGAGCACCGCAAAGACAAAGCGGAACTCCCTGGCATTCCGCAGCGCAATCGACCGAGCCAGAGTTTCACCGCCCCCAACCTGTAGGCTGTGCAGCACATGACAGACGGTGGGTCGATGGGCAGATCCCGTCCTGCTATCAACTCGAATCATTTGAGCAGATGAACAAGTTGTGTGCCTAGCCGAGGTCTTCCCGCAAATCGTCCATGCTCATTGCAGGTAGGGGATCCAACGTCGCAAAAGTTCGAATGGCCAAGTTTGTCTCGCCAGATTCTTCCACCGCGAAGCTTGGATGGCGTGAGGCAGGCTGCCTGCGAGTTTCCAGGGCGATCTCAGAAGACCTCGAACCTGAGCGCGCTGCTCTATGAAGACCTCATCGATTTCGAAGCTCTCGGCACGGTCATCGCGGCCACCGTCGTGCTCTCGGGGGGATCGAGGAGTCTCTCCGGATAGGTAAGTCTCAAGGTACCCCTGTTGAAGGACTAGCGCCAGAGGTCGTGTGCAGCAACGCGACTCGAAAGACATCAGGCTCGACCAGCCTCGATCCAGAATCTCCATGCCCCTGTCTCGAAACTCGCCTCTCTCATTCTGGGCGGCGATTCTAGCCGCCATCAATAAGGTATTGCCCTTCCGTAGATCCTGCGCAGCCCAGGTTTCTGTCGGATACTCCAACCTTTCAGGTTCGTCCAAGTACATCCGTTCATGGGCAACCATCCAACGCGCGTAGTGCAATATAGCTTCACGGACATAGGATCGCAGGTCACTGAATCGAGATGATTCTCTTGTGAGCTCCAGAAACCGCACCAGGGCTTGAAGGTATACCGTGTACGACCATCTCAGCTCTGCATTCAACAAATCCCGAGCCTCTATGTCGTCTCGCGGATGGATGGTTCGTCGGATCAACTCCTCGAGTTTGATCAAGTACCTGTCCTCACCGAATGCAAGCCACCCATCGAGCAATGCATTGATCGAATTCCCTGCACCCCGTCCAGGGCCATGGTAATCGGCAACTGTCGTCCGGCTCGCATGGCCGGTGGGTGTGTCGGAGAAAACACCGAGAGCATGCCGTTTCCCATCGTCCATTGCAATGACCCAATCAGCCAGACCACCGACCGAGTTCTTGGCCTCTGCGCAACCGGTAACGTAGTGATAGAGGAGAAGGCCGGATGCATAGTTGTGCTCATTTGCTGGTCCACCCCCGGGAGCCGGTATCCGTTTCCCAACCATGGACTTGGACATGGAACGGTGGGTGCACAGACCGGCATCATGGTAATGGGCAGTGTGCCAGAACATACCTTTGTTGTATGCAGCTCTGTCGCGCTGAGTGTGATAGATATCGATGTTCATCAAGTGACGCGCAAGAGGGTCCGCCAGGCTCCACCAGCACAGATCTCCACTCGATAGAAACTGCACCAAGAGCCCGAAAAGGAGGTCGTACTGGTTATTGTAGTGAGAAATTACCGGGCTTGGATCCTCAGCGTAGGCTTCCTCGTGGTCTGCCCACATATCACCAAAGTGCCGCCACCCGTACTCGTCGATCGCTTCCCGCTTGGCAAAGAAGCTCCTCTCACCTTCAATCGCAGCGCTCAGCATCGACTGCAGCTCGACCCGACGATCAGCTCTTCGACAAGACAAGAACGGTATGACTCCACTCGCCTCGATCCACTCAGGATCGACTATCACAACCGGAGGGTCGTGCACCCAGCATAGGCCTTCCTGAATCTCATCGCCACCTTCGCCGAATTCGAGCCAGGCCACTCGACTATTGTGCTCACCCGCCTGAATTTCATGCAGATCACCGAACTGTTCGGGCATTAATCGAGCCGCTATTCTCTGGCCTTGCACTTCTATGGCACTGGGGAACTTCTGCCAGAATTCCTCTAGGGCACATGAAACACTCTTATCTTTCCATTTGACCCCCACAACTGGGCTAGCTCTCAACCCGTACCTCTGCGATTCTGTCGACCGAACACGATAGCCTCTGAACCTTAAAGGTATCTCACCGTTACGATTGATGTGATTGCGGCTTTGCCAGTTCTTCCCACCGCTGGAATCCTGGTAGACCTCAAGGAACTCTCCCTGACTGGACAAAGCCTGTCCTCGCTCTTCCTCGACCCACTCGATTCTCCGATCCGCTGTCGCTGAGGTAGATAGTTCGAGCGACAGGTCTCGCAAGAAACTCGAGCCTGGATCTCCGAGATCCCAATAACCCCCGGAATGCCTGGCCCGGCCGGGGTTCTCTACCGTAATTCGGGCACGAACCAAGCTAGAGCCTGCGTAGAAACTGAGACCCGCGCTGAACCTGAGTCCGGTTCGTCGCCCTAGACTACCGCTGACGGCGACGACTATTCGAATAGGACCAGACTCTTCGACTCGAAGAGACTCGACTCGCCCAGGCCATACTCGGCCGCTGGCATCAGTACATAAGAGACGGCAACCAGACGGACCAAGCCACGAGGTGTCGCTGCCGTAGGCGTCAGCGAAGATCCGATCATCATCGAGTGTTACCCGGAATCGTCCGCTTCCGGTTTCGATCAAGACCGTACCTGGGCCATTCGCGACTTCCAATGCGAGAGGCGTGTTTTCGGCCTGCCGATCTTCGAAGCGTGTTCCTTGGGGGCGCAGATCCAAGTCAGAAGTCACGCGCCACGAAGCGACCTCCAAGAACACCACCAGCAGCCACTTGATGCTGCCGTCAGGCCAAGTTGCCAAGACCCTTGTCTGGGTACCTTGGGGCTTGCTCTCTTTGGAGAAAACGACCCACCTCGTCCCCGGAAAGGCAAACCCCCTCGGCAACGGGACTCCCAGAGAAATCGGCCGCCCGCCCATCGACCCGCAGTTGCTGATGAATCGCAAGGGTATGCAATGGGCTTGATCCGAGCTTCCCTCGAAGTTGGCACTGTCGATCTGTATCATCACCGAGTTGAACTTCTGCACCCCCGCACTGCCTTCTTGGGCTCCTACACCGTTTGCAGATCCTGAGCGGAGGAAGGCCGACCGTTGGCCGGTCGCGTCGCTTCAACCTACTCTGCGTTTGACTTCCGCAGGCACACCCGCAGCAACAGAAGAGTCTGGGATCGGCTCGATGACCACCGCGCCTGCTCCGATGATAGTGGCCTTGCCTACATCGGCCATGATGATGGCATTCGTGCCAATCCAGGCGTTCGAACCGATGCGGACTCGGCTAAAAGTCTGACTCTGGTCCTTGTACGGGATTCGACCCCCTTGCTCGGTTCCGTGCTGTCGTCGGCCACTGAGGATCTGTACTCCGTCCGACAGCATGGTGTGTTCTCCGATCTCAACCAGTCCGAGTGAACAACGACGTCCGAGGTAAGCTCCATCACCTATCTTGGCTCCAGTCTTGGAGAACACAGTCTGCCAGCCGAAGTACACATCTTTTCCACAAGAGGCCAGCGTTCGGCGATAAAAGGCTTGGCGCTGATAGACCCCTCTCATTCCGGGAATTCGGGCAATCGACTCAGAAGCAGCCGCGAACGCTCTCTCATTGCCGATGATCAGGCAACTGAGGCCGTATACGATCAAGCGCCAGCTAACCAGGGGTAGAACTAGTATCCGAGCAAGCGCTTTGGCAATCAGGCTCAAGGTCGAGGAGGACTTCTCGGTAACCACCAGGGTATCACTCCACTCCTGTGCTGAGCGGGAATTGTCGTTACCTTCTCTCATCAGTTCTTTACCTTGGGACCCACTCTCGCGCCGAAGAGCGCCGACCACCGACTCCAAGCCCTGGAGCCCTTGGCTCCCGGGACAGATAGACTCTCGGCCACTTCATCTTTGAAAGGTCCACACCCATTCTGACGGTTCGTACCCCAGGCTATATCCAGCCACTGGAAGTCTACAACCCAATAGCTAGAGGAGAATCCATGTTTCAATGGCCGGAATTGGCTGCCTTCGAGATTCGCACTGCTCATTTTGGCAAGAGAGGCAACACTTAGGCTGGGCATCCTTGATAACGGAGGCCATCCCACAGAAGACCTAACCGCCCCTCTCTAGGATCTCCCTCAGAGAAGCCAGACTAGAGGACCAAGCGTACTCATTTTCCACCCGAGTTCGTGCGCGAGCGCCCATGGCATCACCACTCTTGTCGTCGAGTAGGATCATTATCTTGTTGACGTAATCGGAGACTCCATCCGATTGGATCACTTCTTCACCGATACTGGCGTCGATCCCTTCAAGGGCCTCAGGAGAAGCTACTACCGGGCGGGCCATAGCCATGGCCTCAAGAACCTTGGATTGGACACCCCGTGCCAGCCTCAGCGGGGCTACCACAACGTCGGCGTGTCGAATGTAGGGGCGAACGTCGGGAACACTTCCGGTAACATATACACCTGGTAGCGCCTTGAGAGCTGCTACTTGCGGAGCCGGTCGAGCGCCAACGATCCAGAATTCTACGGCCGGTCGCCTTGCCCGTATACGAGGGAATACGCTTCTGGCAAACCAGCTAACCGCATCGACGTTTGCCCAATAGTCCATGGCACCGGAAAAGACGAGCCTTTCTCCGTCGTCACTGAAGGGGCTCTCCAGTTCGATGGCCGGATCGAAATAGTCAAGATCAACCCCCATCCTCAATACCCTGATCTTGCCGGCAGATTCTGGGGCCAGATTTCTGAACAGGGTCGCTTCCGCTTCAGAGACGAACAGGCTCACATCGGACTCTGCACTAATCTTCCGCTCAAGCTCGAGAAGTGTCCGGCTTTCCCGGCCATAAACCCATTTCGTGGGCCAGGGCTTGGTCTCAGCGTACTGGCGCCACTTGTCAGAGTCGACGTCGACAAAATCGACCACCCGACGAGCATGCTTAGCGGTTTCGCTGCTCGCGTATTGCGCCATGGATGAGGAAAAGACGAAGACGTGCTGGATGTCCCGCTGTCGCATCAGATCGCCTGACCAGCGAGCTAGGTCGGCATTCCTGAAGTAAGAGAGCGTTAAAGGGGAACCGGAAAGTAACGCCGAAAGGCTTCGAAATCGCGCCGACAGGGGCGTGAGCCGAACAAATTTGCACGACTCGCAGATTGCTTCCAGAGTCGGCCGGTGCATTTCATCATCAGGGTTGTCGATAAAGCAACCCAGGTGGACGCGGAAATATCGGGTCAAATACTTCAGAATGTTCCAGGATCGAATCTTGTCGCCCTTATTGGGCGGATAAGGAATCCGATGCGCAAGAAACATGAGCTCGCGCATACAATCAACCTAGATTGCGGGCGATGTGCGGGCCGATATTACCTGCAATGGGCAAAGGGAGGCGCTTCCGCGCAGAAATCAACGATCAGTGTTTCGGTCTTGTTGGATCCATTTCGGGTGCCGGCTGAAGCCTTCGCAACTTATACTCACAGGTCAAAGACTGCGGATCGAATCCCCAGTGTTTCTTGATTGCATACTCACCCGCGCCGCATTTGCTGCACCCAAGATCGCAGATCCAGTAACCGCGATCAATCACGCGACGCGTTGCTTCCCAACACATAAAGTCATTACCAGCAGCATTCCGTGCCGCCGGGACACCACCGCCGCAAATGGCGCAGAACGTGATCGCGGAAATGAAAAATCATGACGCTCACGATGGCCTGCCCCTGATGCACGGCCGTTACGATATCCAGATCCAAAGAAAATGTCTCCTGCAGAGCAGAGATATGCGC
This sequence comes from uncultured Acidobacteriota bacterium, assembly GCA_963707075.1. Classification (GTDB taxonomy): domain Bacteria; phylum Acidobacteriota; class Thermoanaerobaculia; order Multivoradales; family JAHEKO01; genus CAXMQZ01. The sequence continues at coordinate 183,852 of CAVPOX010000024.1, read as the reverse complement.
CTTGGCGAAAGCCGGCGTGCCGAAATTTCGGACGCTCTCAGCGTAAACCGGACAAAATCGCTCGACGTCGTCATCGACGACGCTTGTCAAACCTGCTCTTTCTACTTTCCGCACCATCGCCCGTTGTCTACTAGGTATGGCCAGCAAGCCCCTCCTTCGGGATCGGATCCTATCCCCTTAGCAAAATGTGCGTAAAGGCCGGCGTCATTGGCCTAGTCCGAATCCGTTGACGTACCGCCGCGGTATTCAAGGAAGTCAACGTCCAAGCCATCCGCAAGTGCAAGGGACGCCTATTCCACTTCGGGTGCCACATCGACATCACAGACCACCGGACCACCACCGACGGTAGAGCCGATGGAAACAAGGATAATCCCAATCTGCATGTTCTTTGTGTGTACCAGAAATAGCTCGCGGCAGAATCTTCCGGACTTTTGTGGAGAGAGGAATTAGCAGCAATGCCCGAAATCTGATTCGATTGAGGACTGCCAACCCGCCCGAAGAAAGAATGTGGCGCTCCGACAGGACTACACGAACTCTTCCCACTGTGATGCGAACGCCGCGTTCAGACGCCGAACGGAGACAACTTCGTTGAACATGTTTCGCACGCTTCCACCCTTCCTTTCGCTTCGAGATCCCTGCACCTGCCGGCCACCAAGAATCGGAAAAGGGGGCCACCTATGTTACTAGCCATTCGGATGGGATTTGCGTCGTGGCTTCGCCGAGAATCTACAGATACACCCCTGGATATCGGTTCTGTGGGGCGGTTTCCAACGGGTGAAGACAGAACATCGCCGGGTTCAGAAGCGCGGAGCTCACGCATCGCAGAACCAAGTACTAAGAACCTCGGACCAGTAATCGAAAGAGCCTTCCTGTTCCAGCGGAATATTGCGGCACAGTCCAAGACGAGTGGTCTTTCGGAGCTTGGCAAGATCGGTACCAAACAAAGGCTTCCGCGGGAATCGAGGTAACGACGCCAGGCAATAGTAGTCGCGAGAAACCGGATACGCATAGGAACTATATCGATGATTTGTCGTCCGGCGAATATCCACTTGAAACCTGCAAATTGGCTGGCCGGCCGCAGGATCCCCTCGTCAGGGACTCTCACGCCAGCCGGCTGGCAAGCTCCTCTCGGACCTTTATCAGTGCGTTCATCACGAGCTGCAAATCAAGACCTTCCGCGACCAGTCTAGAGCCAACCACCCGTTGCCTGCACCGTCATAGACCGAGATATACTCATCGCTTCACAGCGAGAAGAAGTACCCCTGCGACATAATACCTAGGCGACAGAGCCACCAGGGCTACCCTCTCGAAAGGGCACCTCAGATACAAGAGGACAGTTTCGTATGTGTGGAATCTGTGGCGCGATCTCGATCACCGGTGTCCTCGACCCCCGGATCCGGGAAGCCCTCCCGCGAATTACCAGGACCCTCGCACATCGGGGTCCCGACGGCGAAGACTTTTTCTTCGACGAGCGTGTCGCCCTCGGACACCGGCGACTCTCGATCATCGACATCGACGGCGGCACACAGCCGATGTCTAACGAAGACGGGACGGTGTGGACCGTCTTCAATGGAGAGATCTACAACCACCGGGAGCTTCGCCAGGAACTGAAGTCGAAGGGGCATCGCTTTCGGAGCCAGTGCGACACCGAGGTCATCATCCACGCCTTCGAGGAGTACGGCGCTGCTTGTGTAGAGCGCATGAACGGCATGTTCGCGTTTGCGGTCTACGATCAGAAGACCGGCGAGCTCTTGCTGGCGAGGGATCGGTTGGGCAAGAAACCTCTCTTCTACGCTCGATTTGGCGACTCCCTCCACTTTGCCAGTGAGATGAAGGCGCTGAAACATAGCCCGATCTGGGATGGGGAACGGAACCGTGAGGTCTTGGAGGAGTACTTCGCTCTCGGCTACATCATGGCCCCGAGAACTATCTACCGACACGTGAACAAGCTGGAAGCGGGCTCGTACCTTGTTTTTCGGAACGGCCACATCCAGGTCAATCGCTACTGGGATATTGATCAATTCGATACCGACGAGCGTTCGGAAGACGAGCTCCTCGACGACCTCAAAGGTCTGCTTGGCGAGGCCGTTGGCTGCCGCCTCGAGAGTGAAGTACCTCTGGGCGCATTTCTGTCTGGTGGAATCGACTCGGGACTTGTCGTCTCATACATGTCGGAGATGGGCAACAGAGGCCCAACCACGTGTTCGGTTGGGTTCTCCGACACCGCCCACAATGAGCTGGAGGCAGCATCAAGGGTAGCCGCGAAATACCGCACTTCCCATCACAGTCACGTCTTGACCGAGGACCTCAGTTCAGCCATTGATGATGTCGTCACTGCCTTCGACGAGCCGTTCGCGGATTCTTCGGCCTTCCCAACGTTTTTCCTGTGCAAGATAGCCCGGCAGCACGTGACGGTCTGCCTGAGCGGCGATGGCGGCGATGAAACGTTCGGCGGTTACGACTTTCGCTACATACCGCATGCCCTCGAAGCCAGGCTCAGGCGTCTGGTACCGGGCGATCCTGCTAGGAAGGCTCTCCGTTGGCTAGGGAACAACTGGTCTCAGTCCCGCCGACTGCCCCGCCACTTTCGGTTGGGAACCTACCTGACGAACCTGGGCTGGGATGATGCCACTGCCTACTTCCTGGACCTGTGCTTTCTGAAGCCTCGAGACGTCGCTGCGCTCTTTCGAGGTGACACCCTCGCAGATCCCCGTGACAGCTCGGTGTACGCAGCGGTCACGGAGCCCTACCGCAGATGTCCCTCCAAGAGCCCACTCCAGAAAGCGCAGTACGCCGACCTTCGCATCTATCTTCCGAACGACGTCTTGGTGAAAGTCGATCGAATGAGTATGCAGCACAGCTTGGAGGTGCGGGCCCCGTTGCTCGATCACCGGATCACCGAGTACGCATTCCGTATTCCGACGGCCGCCAAGTTGCCCAGATTCGAGCCGAAACACCTCCTGCGGGAGCTGGGACGTCGTCGATTGCCCCCGGAAAATCTCAACCTGCCCAAGCACGGCTTCACAGCGCCTGTCGGGTCCTGGTTCCGCGGCTTTTTGGGGGATCGCTTTCGAGAGGAGGCACTGGGGTCGACCTCCCGGCTTCGCGACCTGCTCGATCTCGATCGCGCTCGCATCTGGCTCGATGACCACCAGCAAGGACGCGCCGATCGCTCCTACGCCCTGTGGGCGCTCTGGTGCCTGGATCGTTGGGCTCGAGGCCAATAGGGCTAGCGATCGCCCAAGTACCGTGCAAATCGCGATTGCACTTCGGTGCTAGCAAAGGTCCCGACGGACGAAGGTTCGTGCAGGCGGAGCCCCTAGCCCTTCCTCGGGCTGCTAGACGGCGATGGCCAGCGGTTCACCGCGGAAAGGCTCGAATCGTTGCTGTGACCCGCTAACGGACGTCGCCCGCTCGAGGTTGGTCAGGGAGCGCAGTCCGAACCCTCTGGTCGACTAAACTCGACGCGCACGAGCTTGCCCTCGTCGAGCTCCAGTGTCATGTCGACAACGCCTCGATCGCAATCGAGCCGAACCGTGGTCTCCTCGACTCCATCGCCCGACTGGAGCTCGCCGGCTTTGCAGGAGCCGAGCTGCTGTCGCTGCCACTGGAGCAACGCTCCGATTGCCGCCGGGTCCGCCGACTCGGCCAAGTCGAGCCGTCCGGGGCCTCGAACCATGGCCTCGAGCACACCTTCGATCGTCTGCCGCATCGGCAAGTCAGGCTCTCGCCCACCTGTCACCTCCAGGTGCTGAACGAGAGGAGGTCGAGTGGGGGCCAAGGTCAGCTCGACATCGAGCCAGCCCTGCTCACAGGCCATTCGGAAAGTGCCACGGAGCGCATTCTCCGCTTCGACCGATTGCTGCCGACATGCCCCCAACCCTTCCCGAAGCTCGGCGATCTCCTCTCTCCTGCGACCGAGAGACCGGTCGAGGAACAGATTGTTGGCAGCCAAGGACTGCCACCTTCGCGTCGGACCATTCGTCCACGAGGACGGCAACTCGCTCGACCGTCTCCTCTAGCTCCTGGGAGGCGACCGCGCGCCTCGCTTGAAGGCCTCCCGAAGCAGACAGCGCTCTCAACATGTCCTGGAGCAGACGCCACGGTGACGAGTAGGTCTTATTGGCCATGGCAAAGGCACCGACCCCGTGCTCTGGCAGCCAGACCATGTTGGAGCCGAAGCCCGGGAAGCCGCCGGAATGACCGACCTGCCAACCCAGGTCACAGTCCCAACGGGAGCCGAGCCCGAAGCCGTAGACGCTAGCCACGCCAACCAGCGGCTCGCCTGGCAGATTTCGGCCCACTCCGATCCTCGGAAAACCGGCGCCCTGCTGCATCTCACGCAGCGTTCTGCGTTGGACCGGGGCCGATTCAGGGTCATCTCGAGGAGGAAAGGCCGCCAGCATGAAGCCCACCCACTTCGCGAGGTCGCGCGAAGAGATGAACAGGCCGCCGATGGAAGCGAAGGCGCCGTTTCCCAGGGGAGTCTCGGCGTGAAACTCCTCGTCTTCCTCTCGGTAGCCGGTCGCGAGCCTGGCAGCTGGGACATTCCGCGCATCCCAAACCGCCGACCTAAGGCCCAACGGCTGGAGGATCTCTTCGAGTGACGTACTCGGTGTACGGTCGCCCGGAAACGTTGCGGATCACCCGTCCGAGCATGGCGTAGCCATAGTTCGAGTACTCGAAACCACTACCGGTCGCAGTCGAGAAGGGAATCGGCTCCGACAGCCATTGCGACAGCTCCGTCCTCCGAAATCGCCATCTGGCGGTCTCCCCATGGATTGTCCTCCGGAAATCCAGCCGTGTGGGTGAGCAGATGGCGCACCGTGATCGGTCCGGAGTCGAGAGTCGGAGAGTGCCAAAGAAGCCAGTTCCGGAATGTAGCGGGCAATCGGAGCGTCGAGATCGACCAGGCCTTCGTCGCGTAGCTTGAGTATGGCTACCGCCGTGAAGCTCTTGGTCATCGAGGCGATGCGAAAGACGGTGTCCTCGTCGATCCGCGCCTCGGCTTCGAGGTCGCTGACTCCGACGCTGCCGAACTTCGCCAGCTCGCCGTCGATCACCACGCCCCAGGCCAGACCCGGCACGTCACGTTCCTCGGCCCAGCGAGCCGCCAGCCTGTCGAGCTCGGGGAAGGCTGATTCCAGCTTGGCTCTTCGATCGGGGTCGGTGAAGGACGGCGGCTCCAGAGTCTGCTCTGGGCCGGCACCGAAGCTGGATGTCGACAGAATCGCACTCGCAGACAACAGCGATCAAGAGCTTCGGAAGAGCTTTGTGCGCGAGAACCATCGCTCAATCCCCTGGAACGACCACATAGCGCAGGTCGAGCTCGTCCGCCGTCTGGAGATAGCGCTGCAGGTCTCCGGAGAGGACCTCGTCCAGCGCGGCCTTCTGGTTCGCCCACTCGACATCGAGGTCCGCCGCCACCTCCAGCATCCCCTGCGTCGGTGGGCCGTCGTGATCGCGGGCGCCTTCGTTGAGCCAGCTGTAGCGGGAGTAGAGTTGGGCACCGCCATGGCGGCCGCCCAGGATGTCGTAGGCGACTTCGGCATGGGGGTTGTGGAGTCGTTCTTCGACCGAGTCCAACTTCGCGGCGACGTCCTCTCCCTGCTCGACGAGCTCGGCTGTGTCACTGCGCCCTACAAGAAGCTCCCCTCTCGCTTCGAGCTGCTCCCGGACGGCACGAATCCTTTCGACCATGCGGGCGATCTCCGACATGCGGTCTCGGACCTCCAGCTGAAACCCCAGGTGAGCTTCCATGTCGGCCAGCTTGGTGGTCGAGCGCGGATCGGGCTCGACTCGCAGCGGTTGTTCGAAGTCCTCCTCTCCCACCTTCAATCGCAGCGTGTAATCGCCGGGCAGCGCTAGCGGACCGACGCGGGGGCTGCCAATGTCGATCTTCGCCTTCATGATCTCCTCGGCTCCGTCATAGGTCAGATCCCAGCTGGCTCGTTGAATCCCCGCTGCCGTCTTCAGATCGGGCTTCAGTTCCCTTCCGGCCTGCCAATCCGGGTCGCCGGGGCCGTAGGGCAGCTCGGGCTCGCGACTGCTCATGGTCCGGATCACCCTGCCACCGGCGTCGAGGATCTCGATCGAGATCTCCTCCTCCACTTCCTCTCCCAGATAGTAGGTGATGAGTGCGCCCGGCGGTGGATTCGAGGCCGCTCCCTCCGAGCTCCCCGAAGGCGAAGCAGCGTACCGCCACCGAACTGCAGCCCGGGGAGCGAAGAGATGAGCCGTGCCCGACTCGATCTCGCTCGTCATCTCGCGCAACGGCGTCAAGTCGTCGAAAATCCAGGCGGACCGCCCGATTGTGCCAACAATGAGATCGTCCCCGGCGACGGCCAGATCGGCCACGGCCACGGTCGGCAGATTGAGCTTCAAGGGAGTCCAGGTGGCGCCATCGTCAAGTGAGAATTGAACGCCCCGCTCCGTTCCGAGGTAGAGCATCCCCTGCCGCGCAGAGTCCTCACGGACGACATGCAGATAGACCTCGGGATCTAGGTCGCGGACGAGGCTCTTCCAGCTGCCGCCGTAATCGGATGTCTTCCAAAGGTAGGGAGCCTCATCGTCCAAGCGGTGCGCATCCACCACGGCATAGGCGGTCCCAGCGGTCCAGCGCGAGACCTCGATCGCTGAGACGGTGCCCCACTCCGGCACCCCCTGGGGCGTAACGTTCTCCCAGCTTGCACCGTCATCACGCGTCACGTGCACCAATCCATCGTCGCTTCCGGCCCAGATCACCCCCTTCTCCAGTGGTGACTCGGCGACCGCGAAGATCGTGCAATAGAACTCGACACCGGTGTTGTCACCGGTGATGGGGCCACCCGCCCACTGCTGCTTGTCCTTGTCGTTGCGGGTCAGGTCGGGGCTGATGGCCTCCCAGCTCTGACCTCCATCGCGGGTCCGGAAGAGGACATTCCCGGCGTGGTAGACGGCCTTCGGGTCGTGCGGCGAGATCACGATGGGCGAGGTCCACTGGAATCGGTAGCGCAGGTCCGCCGCCCCATGCCCCGATCCGTTCTCAGGGTAGATGCCCACATGCGGCGCCTGACCCGTCCGTTCGTCGAAACGGGAGATGAACCCTAGATACTCTCCCGCCCAGACGACCTCTGGGTCCGAGGGGTCGGCGACCACATGTCCGGCCTCTCCGCCGCCCACACCGTGCCAGTCGGACAGGTAGATGCCTCCGTCGTGCAGGCTATTGCTGGGGCCCGAGACGGTCCCGTAGTCCTGCAGGGAGCCCATGACTCGGTAGGGATTCCGGGTATCCGCCGAGAGGTGGTAGAACTGACCGATCGGCAAAGGCGGTCGATACCAGGTCTCACCTCCGTCCCAGGACAGCGAGGGGCCGGCGTCGCTGCCGACGATCATCCGCTCGGGATTCGCCGGATCGATCCACACATCGTGGTAGTCCCATCCGCCGCCCTTCACGTTCTCGATGGTCTTGCCACCATCCATCGTCTTGAGCATCGGTACCTGTGGAAACCACACCACGTTGGCGTTCGTCGGATCGACGGTGAGCGTCGTGTAGTACCAGGCGCGCTGTCGGAGGCCACGACTCGCGTTGACGAGCATCCAGGTCGAGCCGCCGTCGTCCGAGCGAAACAGGCCGCCCTCCTCGGCCTCGATGAGTGCATAGACCCGGTCGGGCTCGCTCGGCGCCACCCGGACCCCCACCTTTCCCCAGATTCCGTCCGGCAGCCCTTCGCCTTCGAGTCGAACCCAGGTCTCTCCCATGTCCTGGGATCTGTAGAGTCCACTTCCCTCGCCACCACTGGTCATCCCCCAGGGGTATCGTCGGGTCTGCCACAGGCCCGCAAAGAGGACTCTCGGGTTGCCAGGATTGAAGGTGACGTCGGAGGCCCCGGTGTCAGCATCCCGATACAGGACCCTCGTCCAGTTCTCGCCGCCGTCGGTCGTCCGATAGACGCCCCGCTCCTCGCCGGGACCGAACGGGCTTCCCAAGACTGCCGCAAAGGCGATCTCCGCATTGCGCGGATGGACGGCAAGGCTGCCGATCTGACCCTCGGCGACCCAGACATGGGTCCAGGACTTCCCGCTATCAGTGGACCTGTAGATGCCGTTGCCTTCCGCCACGTTGCCGCGGATGTTGGCTTCGCCGGCACCGACGTAGACGACATTCGAGTCAGACGGGGCGACCGCGACCGAGCCGATCGAAGAGATGGTCTCGTCGTCGAAAATCGGCGCCCACTTCAACCCACCGTTGATCGATTTCCAGACGCCCCCAGAGGCGGAGGCGACGTAGTACGTCTGTGGGTCTCCTTCGACCCCCGCTACCCGGGTCAGCCGACCCCCTACTGCGGGCCCAATCAGCCGATACTCGAGATCGCGGAGAGGATCGTCGCCACTGGTTTTCGCTCCAGCGAACGAGCCTACCGAGAAGGCCAGCAGCAGAGCAGCAGCTGGCCGATACCGAATCCCTTTTCCTGCGCGCATCTCAGTTCCCTCCTCACCGTAAGCGAAGAGCATATAGGACTCTCCAGAACAGCTGCGCCGGCTCTACGGCACAGGCGAAAGGTGGTTCGCCCTCCGAGAAGCGGAATGTGCAGCGCTTCACTTCGCACCCGGCAGGAAGCGTCTACAATTCAAGTTACAGAAAATAGAGGGCTTATGCAGCCTCGAACCAATCGCACCCTAGCGACGATCCTGCTATTGTGAGATCGACGGCACCCTGATGACTCCGTTCCAGAGAGGATGGTCCGGTCTTCGTTTCCTGGCCTTGGTTGTTCTGGGTCTCGGAAGCATCCTACCCTCATGTGGTCGCGACTCCGCGACTTCCGCACCTCAGGAGCTGGTGGACACGTGGATCCCGTCAGGCGAGCTCTATGCCGGCCGATATCTCGTCATCAAGGAAGATCGCCTCTATTTCGGAACCGGGCCCCAGGAAGACGGAGAATCGCTGACCATCGTCAGGGTTCGATGGGAGGAGGAAGTCGACCACACCCTCTACTCGATCGAGTATCAGTCGCCAGAGGGAGACGATTTCACTCTGCCGATCCAGTTCTTTCCCGGGAAGCGCGAGCTGCGTCTGGCCAATCGCAGCCAGGTCGTGTGGCGACCCGGCGAAAGACCTTCGAAGAGCCCGAGGCAAGTCCTATGAGTCTCGACGACCGCCGGTCGCTTTGCAGGTCACGGCAGCGCCGGCCAGGCGGCTGGACGCTTGTCGAGCTTCTGGTCATCGTGGCCATCGTCGGCACACTCTCCGCGCTCCTCATTCCGGCCGGTCTTCAGCACCTCCAGCGCACGACCGTGCGCCGGGTCATCCTCGACCTCAACAAGCTCCAATTCGAGATCAGCGCTTTCGAAAAGCTCCAGGGCCGTTACCCGACCGACCTCGATGAGCTCGAAAGTGGGTCTCATATCGACCGCTGGGGCAATCCCTACCAATACCTCCCTCGCACAGACATGGGATGGAAAGGCAAAGCCCGCAAGGACCGCTTCATGGTTCCACTCAATTCGGATTTCGATCTCTACAGCATGGGGCCCGACGGCCTTACGGCTTCTCCCCTGACCGCCAGGGACAGTCGTGACGACATCGTGCGGGCCAATGATGGCCGATACATCGGTCCGGCCTCCGACTTCTAACAGGATACGAGGATAGGCAACGAAGTGGCGTCGCGGTGGGACAGGGCTTTTCTGCTGAGCAAGTTCGGCCGGCGCCTATTCAGCCTCTTCGTCGCCTGTGCCCTGCTCCCCATCCTGGTCCTGTTCCTGCTTTCCTACCGATCCGTCTCGACAGAGCTCGACGCGCAGGCGGAGCGACGTTTGCAGGAGCTCGCCAAGTCGACCGTCATGGGCTTGCTGGCTCGTCTGAATCTCCTGGATGTCGAGCTCCAGCTCGCCGAGTCAGCGATGACCATCGGCCCGTATACCGGCGAGACCCGTGCCGATGGTCTCAGATTCAAGAGCATTGTCCTCTCAGGTGAGCCAGGACGGTTCGAGACCATCTCCGGGCGGGGGTTCCGTCCGCCCGAACTGAGCCCGATGGACCAGGCACATCTGGCATCGGGTCAGCCTCTACTTCACATTCGACTTGCGCCAGAAGGTGGCTACCACTTTCTTCTTGCTCGGCAGGGGTTCGCTTCAGTCGATCACCCTTCACCGGTGATCTGGGGTGATATCGAGCCAGACTACCTCTGGTGGGGCACTCCCATGGACAGCACACTGCCGGCCGCAACCGAGCTGATCGTTCTCTCCCCGCAGTTCGAGAGACCTCTTCTGACGACGTTCGATCTCGCTCCTGATCTCTACGAAGCCCTCAAGAACAAACTGGATATGCGCTCGCTTGGTGATTTTCAGTGGCAGGATTCGGAGAGCGTTACCTATCGAGCTATCTACCGTTTGGCCAATACCCTCCCCGTCTATGGACTCGCTCCTGTTACCGTCGTGGTCGGTGAGGCCAGGGACGCCTCTCTGCTGCCCTTCATTACCTTCAAGAGGAACCTGATCGGCATCGTGCTGCTCTCCCTGTGGATCATTCTGCTTCTGACGATCGGCCAGATCCGCAGGCATCTCGTTCCCCTTGAACAGCTGCGGAAAGGAACTCAGCAGATCGCCAAAGGGGCTCTCGAGACTCGAGTGCAGGTTGAGACCGAAGACGAGCTTGGCGAGCTGGCCGACTCGTTCAACGCGATGGCCAGCAAGCTCGAGACCCACTTCAGGACTCTGACCACCACGAATCAACTCGCCCAGGCCGTCCTTTCATCCCTCGACACCAACAGCATCATCGACACCGTGCTCGCCCAATTTCACGTGCTTCTCGACTCCAACCGGGTGGTGGTGGCTCTCATGGAGCGCGAGGGCCATGGGGTCGGGCATCTCTTTCATCGTGACGCTACCGATTCCGAGACCCAGGGCCCTGTCGTTCGCCGCCTCGCTGAAGCGGACCTGGCGATCCTCCATCGAGAGCAGGATTACCTCTTGACACCGGCAGGGTCGAGCGTGCCGAGCTACTACATCAGCGATGAAGCGACCACTGAGCTGTCTATCCTCGCCCTTCCCATCGTGCTACAGACCGAGCTCGTCGCCATCGTCGCCGGCGATCTGCGCCGAGGTTCCGATGACCGTGACCAGCTCGATACGAATGCCCTGTTGCAGGTCGCAGACCAGGTCGCCGTAGCCCTCGCCAATGCGCAGCTCGTCGAAGACCTCGATGCCTTGAGCTGGGGCACTCTCGCCGCTTTGGGCCGCACGATCGACGTCCGCTCCCACTGGACGATGGGCCATTCGGAGAGAGTCACGGACCTGGCTCAGAGGGTCGGCAAGAGGATGGGCCTGACGGAGCGTCGTCTCCACAGCTTGCTCCGGGGCAGCCTCCTCCACGACATCGGCAAGATCGGGGTTCCCACCGAGGTCCTGGACAAGGCCAGCAGCCTTTCCGACGAGGAGATGAATCGGGTTCGCGAGCATGTGAGGATCGGCGTGCAGATCCTGCGGCCGGTGCCGGCGCTCAGAGACGTCCTACCAGTTGTCGCCCAGCATCACGAGTGGTTCGACGGCACCGGGTATCCAGCCGGTCTTGCCGGAGACGAGATCTGCCTGGAAGCGCGAATTCTATCGGTTGCCGATTGCTACGATGCCCTCCGCTCCCACCGACCCTACCGTGCTGCCCTCAGCCACGAGGCGGTCATCGCCTATCTTTCCGAACAATCCGGAGCGCAGTTCGATCCCGAGGTCGTCGGAATCCTCATCTCCGTGGTGGACCGGGAACGGTCGCAGCTAATCCAGGAAGAGGGCTTCAGCTCCGTGGCGATCTGACCAGTTCGAGATTCTTCGGACGCAGTGCTTCGCCGCAGCTAGTCGATGATCTCGACTCCCGATTCTTCGATCAGCTTGCCGATGGACTGGTAGTGCAATGCCAGGGCGCGCCTGTAGGCCGCAACGGCGTTGACGTACTGGCTGCGGGCCACCGTCAGATCCTCCTGGATCTGCAGGACCTGGAAGCTGGTCGACATCCCATTGTCGTAGCGCTTCTGCTCCGCCTCGTAATTCTTCTCCTGGAGGCGACGTGACACTTCCGCGGATGCGACAGCTTCGCGAGAGGCCTCCAGGGCCCGCGCCACGCGCCGCACTTCCGTGATGACGCCCAACTCGACGTCCTTCTTGATGGCCAGTTCCCGATCGTAGTTCACATCCGCAATGGCGCTATTGGCTTTTGCAGTTCGGTTCTGAATCGGAAAGGCGAAGTTCAGGGCCACCCGCCAACCGTCGAAGTCGGCGTTGAAGATCTGGTCCATGGCATCCAGGTAGTCGCCATCCGAAGGAAAGTCCGGATCGGTCACGTCCCCACCCACGCCGTTCAGACCGTAGGTACCCGCGAAGTCGAGCCTCGGCCTGCGTTGATTCTGAAAATACTCGACGTCGATCTGTCGGTTCTGCAGTGCCAGGTCCTGCCGTCGGAGCTCTGGGCGGTTCTCGAGGGCGATTTCTATGGCTTCGTCGAGCTCGACGGTATCGGGTTGCTCGAAGGGATCCGAGGTCGGAACTATCGGCAGATCCCACAGCTCGCCCTGGCGCTCCAGATTCATGAGCTGCCGCAGCACGTCGGACCGATCGCCGATGGCGGCACGGGCCCGAATGATATCCACCTCACGACTCGCCACCCCCGCTTCGCTCTGCACCAGCTCCAACGGCGCCAGCGTTCCGACCTCGACCCGGATCTTGTTCTGCTCGTGGAGCTGCTTGGCCAGATCCAGGCTCTCTTCGGCGACTTCGAGCTGGGCGATCGACTCGGCGAGGTTCCAGTAGGCGGCTTCCACATTCAAGATCACGTCGGTCACCTGCAGCTCGAAGGTCTCCCGACTGATGCTCCGATTGGTCTGCGCGATGAGCAGGTTCCGCTCCGTCGCCAACTTGCCCCGATTCCGGAGCAGGGGCTGAATGAACGTCAGGTCCATGTCCACCCGGTACGCCGGGTTGAGAGTCGCGAACAGAGAATTGGTCTTCTGTTCGTTGTTGTCCCAGTCGAGCCGCACTCTCCCGCCGGTGGAGACGAGCTGCTCGAGGCCGAGGTCGAGATCCATGAGCTCGAACTCCTGCACCGGGGCACCGTCCAGGTTGGAGGCCGCAGGTGACGTATCGGACAACTTCTGGAAGTCCGCGGTACTGAACAGATCGTAGATACCCCTGTTACGCAGAATCTGCAGGTCGGCTTCCTCCTGAGAGAACCGCTCGACAACGAGACTGAGGTTGCGCTCGAGCGCGATGGCGATCGCTTCATCCAGGGTCAATTCGAGCGTCCCATCCTGGATGCTCAAGGAGGGCAGGAGGGAAAGATCCGGTTGCTCCGGGCTGACCAGAATCGGATCAGCACCCATCTGGGAAGCCGCCAGCCCAAGACAGATCCAACAGGCCAGGGTCCACAGGGATATTCGGCGGCCGTCACGCCCAGGCGTCGCTTTCGTCATTGTTTCGCGTGCAGAGAATTCGTTCATGAACCCGTTCCTCGCCACTGGTCAGATAGTTGAACTCGAAAGCATCTCGCAGCCGTAGCGGCTGCCGTTGTTCTGTCCTACGTCTGAAACCTCAGAAAGTTCCATTTCCCGCGCCCCGAGCTCATTGGAGATCGAGCTCGCCCGGATGGTGGCAGGCTACCGCATGTGCGGTTTCGATCTCCAGCATCTCAGGTCTCTCCCTCCGGCAGACGTCGGTGGCGATGGGACACCGCGGATGGAAGGCGCAGCCCGAGCGCGGGTCGACCGGGTTGGCGGGTTCTCCGGCAAGCAGCCCTGACGCCCACCCGGCCGACGGGTCGGGTACGGGCACAGCTGCCAGGAGATTCGCGGTATAGGGGTGCAGAGGCCGCTGTAGCACCTGGGCCGTCGAGCCTAGCTCGACCAACCTTCCGAAGTAGAGAATGCCGATTCTGTCTGCCATCTGCTCGACGACGGCGAGATCGTGGGCGATGAGAAGAAGCGTCAACCCGAAGCGCTGCTGGAGATCCGACAGCAGGTTCAGGATCTGGGCACGAATCGAAACGTCCAGCGCGGCCACCGGCTCGTCCGCCACGACGAAACGCGGTTGTGGAGCGAGGGCCCTGGCTATGCCGATTCTCTGTCGCTGACCTCCCGAGAATTCGTGAGGAAATCGATCCTCCACTCCTTTGGGTAGCCCGACCATCGCGAGGAGCTCTCGTACCCGGTCGGCTCGCTCGTCACGCGGCACCACCTGGTGCGTCGACAACGGCTCGGCCAGGATCCGTCCGACCCTCATGCGGGGATTCAGCGAACCGTAGGGGTCCTGGAACACCATCTGAAAGGCGCGCCGCCTCTGACGCAGACGCCCTGCCGACATGGCGAGGAGATCCTCTCCCTCGAACCGCACCTCTCCCTCGGAGGCATCGAGGAGCCGCAGAATGCAGCGGCCAAAAGTCGTCTTGCCGCTCCCCGACTCCCCGACCAGTGCCAGGGTCTCACCCACTCGGATATCCAGATCGACACCATCGACCGCCCGTAGCCCTGCCGGTCGGCCGGGCCTCGTAATCCTCCGGCTACGAAAGACCTTCGTCAGCCCCGCGACTTCGACGAGCGGACGACTCATCTCGCGCCCTCCGACCCGCCGCCCGAGCCTGCACTCAGGAAACAGCGAGCGGAGCGACCGGGGCCTTCCCGGACCAGCCGCGGGTGTTCGACCCGGCAGCGTTCCATCACCTCGCTACATCGGGGGTGAAACGAGCACCCTTCTGGCAGCTCGCCCAGGACAGGAGGTTGACCGGGAATCGCTGTCATCTGGCCTCGAGGCCGAGGTTCACCTAGGAGCGGAATCGAGGCCAGGAGGCCGCGGGTGTAGGGGTGCACCGGTTCTGCGAACAGATCGAGCGTCGGTCCGGCTTCGACGATCTGCCCAGCGTACATGACTGCAACCGTGTCGCAGGTCCCTGCAACCACCGACAGGTCGTGAGTGATGAGTAGCACGGCGAGTCCAAGGCGCTGTTCGAGCTCCCCCAAGAGCCTCAGGATCTCTGCTTGGACCGACACATCCAGGGCCGAAGTCGGCTCGTCGGCGATCAGCAGCTTCGGTTCCGCTGCCAGGGCCGCCGCCAGGACGACCCTCTGCAGCTGTCCGCCCGAGAGCTCATGTGGATAGTCCTCGTAACGTACCCCCGCAGAAGTGATCCCTACCAGATCGAGCAAGCGCTCTGCCTCTCCTCTGGCACGACGGCGACCGATTCGACGGTGAGCTCTGACCGCCTCGGCAACCTGGGACCCGACTGTGAAGACTGGATCGAGGGTCGTCATCGGCTCCTGGAAGACGAACCCGATGCCGCCTCCTCGGACCCGTCGCATTTCCGAAGCGGGCAGGGTCAGCAGATCCCGCCCCATGAAGACCACTCGCCCCGTCTCCACCCGGGCCGCGGGCGGCAGCAGCCGCACCACCGACAGGGCCATCATGCTCTTTCCCGAGCCAGACTCTCCGACCAGGCCAACGAAATCTCCTTCTTCGACTTGCAGCGAGACATCCTGGAGCACTGGAATCCGACGCCCGTCGAGATCGAACGAGACCGAGAGGCCCTCGATAGAGAGGAGGCCCGTCATCGAAGCCTCGGACTAGAAGCGACCCGTTCGGTCGAGGAGCCAGTCAACGACCAACGGCACTCCGTAACCCGTCGCTCCAGAGCTCTTCGACTCACGAGAGGCCTCGTAGGCCGTCCCGGCGATGTCGATATGCGCCCAGCGCTGCACCCGACCGACGAAGTTCGAAAGGAAAGCCGCAGCCGTGTTCGCTCCTCCCCAACGTCCCCCGATATTGCGCAGGTCGCCGTGGACGCCCTTCATCTCCTCGCGGAACTCGTCCCAGAGCGGCATCCTCCATAAACGATCCCCCGACCTCTCCGCAGCGGCGAGCAGCTCCCCAGCCAGCTCCGCGTGCGGAGTGTAGAGCGCCGCTCCATGTGATCCGAGGGCCACCACGGTGGAACCGGTCAGGGTCGACAGCTCGACCAGGGCATCTGGCCGAGATTCAGCCGCCCAGGCCAAAGCGTCAGCCAGGATGAGGCGCCCCTCGGCATCCGTATCCAGGACCTCCACGCTCTTGCCGTTGTAGCAGCGAATGATGTCCGCGGGGCGATAGGACCTGCCACCGGGCATGTTCTCGACCAGCGGAAGATAGGCCTGCAGGCGGACAGGGAGATTCAAGTCCGCAACGGCCCTGGCGATACCGAGAACGTTGCAGGCACCACACTTGTCGTATTTCATCTCCTCCATGCCACGCGATGGCTTGATCGAGATCCCGCCGGTGTCGAAGGTAACGCCCTTTCCAACCAGGGCCACGGTGTCGCCCTCTTCCCCCCATTCGAGACGCACCAACCGGGGCGAATTGCTCGACCCCCCTCCTACCGCCAACAGCCCTCCCATTCCCTTTCGAAGGAGGTCATCCGGACCCAGCACTTCGGCCCCCATGCCAAAGTCCCCTGCCATGTCCACCGCCTGCTCGGCCATCCAGGCCGGGCTCGCCACGTTCGGTGGAGTGTTTCCGAGGTCTCGGGCCCAGGTCACGGCGGCGGCCATTTTCCTGGCCAGCGGCAGCGCTCTCTCGAAGGCCCTTTCCTCTCCAGGAGGCGCGAGAAGTCGGATCTCTCGCAGTCGCCTCGCAGGCGACGGTTTGAGAAAGCGGTCGAATCGATAGCCGGTCAGCATGAGCTCCGTGATCAGTGGGAGAGCCCTCTGTCCCTTGGCAGCCGGATGATCGGGCGCGATCAGGACGACTGTCTTCCGGCCCTGCTGTCCGGCCTCCTCGCACACCTGGCGCATCCATTTGCGGAGCTTGCGCTCGTCGAATCCCGTTCTCGTTCCCAGACCGTGAACCTCTACCAGCTCGCGATGCGCCCCTGCGGCAGCGATTCTCTCCACTTCACCTTCCCGGGCCTTGAAACCGGGCGAATCACAGCAACGCGCTGCGGCGTTGGCCAGTCGCTTCGGTAGGCCTACGGTCGTGGGGGAGCTACGCTCGAACACCCCGAGAATTACGAGGTCTGGGCTACGACGCTGGTCCAGTGACAACTTCACCGATGGCAGTCCCACGTCTCTCCTCCTAGCGCGTATCAGGGAATTACAACCTCTGGCATTCTAACAAGGGAGAGACCAACTCGAGATCCTGCTCCCGGCAGACCGATTCGCATTCGGGATCGGCCGGACTCCTGCTAGCATTGGGTTCCCCAAGACTTGCCCGATATGCTCGACAAGACCTCTTTTCACCGCCTCTTTCCGGGTCCTTTCAATTTCTTCAGGCCCACCCCGCTCGAGCTGGACCAGGTGGTCCCGAATTCGGATCGGTTTCTTCCTACCCCCCAACGAATCTTTCTGGAAAAGGAAGAGGCTACACCCCTCCACGGCTTCCCGGTCCTCGTCAATTCACTGACGCAGGGACTGGACCACGCCCTGACTCGCTATGTGGAGACCGAGGAAATCCGGCAGATCGCGGCCCTCACTCGCCGACCCGGGAATCAGAAGGCCGTCGACAAGGCCTGGAAAGGCTACAGCGTACTGCTCGAAGCAGCCACCGAGAACGCGGTGCGATCGAGCTTTGGCCGCAAGTTGCCCAGCATCTTCTGGCTGTATCACTCCGAGGCGGTGGCCCGCTGTTTCAGGGACTCGCCCCGAAGAGCGATGCGTCAGGAGCTCTCGCTGGGCAAGTTGCATGGCGATCTCATCAAATATCGCACTTTCGACCGCTATCTGGATCGGGTCCTGACCCTGACGTTCGACGTCGTGCATCGCATCGCCGAAGAAGCCGAGGAGGACGAGCGCGAGCTCTTCCCGGCTGTTCTGCTCCGCATGCGAGACAACGTCCTCGGCCTGACCGAAGACCATGTCAGCCGCGATCTGACCGAGCTCGACTCCTACTTTCGGGGTCACCTGAGGATCGACGGGAAGGACTTCCGCAACCGTCTGTCACGCCTGGAGACCTGGTCCTCGGAAAAGCTGCAAAAGGACGAGACCCTCGGTTCGGCGGCGCGAAATCTATTGGGAAGAAGCACGGGAATCTCGGCCCGCGATCTTCTCAGCGAGTCTGGCTGGGTGAGGTTTCTTTCGCAGCACCCTGCGTACAACGAGCAAGCGCTTCTGACAGCTCGACAAGTCGAGATCTGGGAGAATCTGCTGCGCAAGCTCAAGGAGTTCGAGGTCCTGACCGCGCTGCGCCGGCTGGTGATCCCGGTCCATGCGCACGGGTCCCAGCTGTCGTGCGAGGCCACGAAGACCGTCTCGGGTGGGCGCCCGGGACAAGTCCTCAACCTCTCCGATAGCACCCGGCCCCTCGACTTCTCCACCTCCTGGGTGATCGATCCCCTCGTGCGTCGATTCGGTTTGATCTACGACATCACCGACTTCTCGGCCATCGTCTCGGTGCTCGGGAGGTCAGGATCCGAGGACCAGGATCAGTCCTATCGAAGCATCTTCCGCTTCCAACGCCGCGTCAACCAGATGGCCAGAGAGCACCGCCTCCAGTTGGAGAAATACCTCGGCGATGGCGCCCTGTATTCCGGTCGGCATCCCCATATCCTGCTGTTCATGGCGATCCAGCTGCAACGCTACTACAAACGCGCCCTCAAGGAGGGCTTCCCTTTCGATCGCGGCATGCGCATCGGGCTCAACCACGGCGAGTACCGACTCCTGCCCATCGAGGAAGGCGCAAGGACCAAGACCCATCGGTACGAGTTCTTCGGCCACGGCATCGTCGAGCTGTCACGGCTGGCGACGGGCAAGGCGACGCGCGAAATCGACGACATCAAGACACTGCTGCTGGGACTCGGTTATCCGCAACAGGAGGTCGAAAGATTCTTCGCGCCACTCGAACGCCAGAACGTCGATCTCCTGGACAAGACGGAGGAGGCTCGACAGTTCTATTGTTACATCGACAAGCACGGCGCGCTCGTCAACGAAGGCATCGCTGCCACCGAGCACTTCATCTCCGAGCTTTCGAGCTCGGGCATGGTCCGGCCTCTGTTTCGCTTGCGCGAAGCCAAGCGGGAGTATCTCGTGCTCGAGATTCCTCTCGGCAATCAGGAGATGCTGGTGGGCATCCGAGAGCTCGGCAAGCCCAGCCTGAAAGGGCTCGAGAAGGCCCTGATCTACGAAGTCGTAGACGGCGAGCCCTGGAAGGAACTACCACGCCAGGAGGCGCGGCCGCGCGGCAGCCTGCTCGACAACCTGAAGGGAGACTTCGGGGCACCGCTGGGATCCCCGCGGTCCGGCTGAACGAGATCCGATAACCCCCAGCGACTTGCGAGGGAGTGAACCCCGATGTCCGAAACTGTATGGCAAACCGAGATCCCCGATCTTCCGGCACCTCGCCGAGGCAAGGTGCGCGACGTGTACGACCTTGGCGACTTTCTCTTGATCGTCGCTTGCGATCGGATCTCCGCTTACGACCACATCTTGCAGCCCGGTATTCCTGGCAAGGGCAAGATCCTCACCCAACTGAGTAATTTCTGGTTCGAGCGGTTCCAGGACGCAGTCCCGAACCACCTCGTGGCCACCGATGTGGCGGATTTTCCCCAGCGACTCGCTGCGCACTCCGAGATCCTGGCAGGTCGGTCGGTCCTGGTGAAGAAAGCCGAAGTCGTGCCCTTCGAGTGTGTTGCCCGCGGGTACCTGGCAGGAAGCGGATTTCGCGAGTACAACGAAAGCCGTTCGGTCTGCGGCATCTCTCTTCCAGAAGGGCTGCAGCGCGCCGACCGATTGCCCGAACCGATCTTCACGCCGGCTACCAAGGCCGAGTCGGGCCATGACGAGAATGTCACCTACCAGGTGATGGCCGAAGAGGTGGGTGACGAATTGGCCCGCGAGCTGCGTGACATCACGCTCTCGGTCTACAAGCTGGGAGCCGACCACTCCGCCACCTGTGGCCTCATTCTGGCGGACACGAAGTTCGAGTTCGGACACTCGGCAGGCCGGATCACCCTGATCGACGAGGTACTCACGCCCGACTCCTCGCGCTTGTGGGAGGCCGAGAGTTGGACACCGGGTATCGAACCGGTCTCGTTCGACAAGCAGTTCGTCCGGAACTGGTTGGACGACTCTGGGTGGGACCGGGAGTCACCGCCGCCAGAGCTCCCCGAAGAGGTCGTGCAGGGTACCCTCGATCGCTATCTGGAGGCCTTCCGCAAGCTGACAGGCAGGGAGCCCAAGTTGTAACCAGCAGGCTGCTCGTCGCTGGTAGCTTCCAACCTGTCCTCATCGGACAGGCGTCGGAATCCGAGCCTAGAAGGGTGGTGGACCGCCGTCCTGAGCCGCCAGGTTGCAGAACTTGGTGGTTTCCTTCAAGAACACCATCTTCACAGTGCCGGTCTGTCCATTGCGGTGCTTGGCGAGGATGAGCTCCGCGATCCCCTTGTCCGGTGAGTCCTGATCGTACATCTCGTCCCGATAGATGAACATGACGAGGTCGGCATCTTGCTCGATCGAACCGGACTCCCGGAGATCGGCGAGCTGGGGCCGGTGGTCGCCGCTGCGTCGCTCCGGCTGCCGAGACAGCTGAGAGAGCGCGACAACCGGCACGTTGATCTCCTTGGCCAGTTGCTTGAGGCCGCGGGTGATGGCCGCGATCTCGAGGTTGCGGCTCTCGTGTCGCCCTCCAGCCTGCATCAACTGGAGGTAGTCGAGAATCACCAGCTCCAGGCCGTGCTCGGCCTTCAATCTGCGTGCCTTGGAGGCGATCTCCAGAAGGGACGGATTCGCCGAATCATCGATGAACAGCGGCGCCGTGGAAACCGTCTTGACCGCTTGGATGACCTTGCTCCATTGCTTTTGCGAAAGGTGTCCCGAGCGAAGGGGACCAAAGGGTACATCCACTTCGGACGAGAGGATGCGAAGCGCCAACTCCTCCTGGCTCATCTCCAGGGAGAAAACGCCGACCGGGCGCTTCTCTCGGATGGCGGCGTGCTCGGCGATATTCAGGGCGAGACTGGTCTTTCCCATCCCTGGCCGACCCGCGATGATGACCAGATTGCCGGGATTCAGCCCCCGCGTCATGTCGTCCAGGTCGTTGTAGCCCGTCGGTACCCCGATGAAGCCTCTAGCCGGACGCTCTTCCAGATCGGCCAGCGTCTCGTGGAAGATCTGCGAGAGGCGAATAAAGCCCTTTTGGACGGCTTCCTCACCGAGTCCGAGAATCGCCTGCTCCGCTCGACCCAGAGCCTCCTGGGCCTGGAATCCGCCGTCGAGGCAGTTCCGGGTGATCTCACCACAAGCCTCGATGAGGCGCCGACGGATGGATCTCTCCTTGACGATCTCGACGTACGAGTCCATCCGGCTCAGGTCTGGCAGGTCGAGATCGAGGCTGGCGAGATAGGCCACTCCCCCAATGGCCGCCAATCGATCCTGCTGCTCCAAGCTGGCCTGAAGCGTCCTGATATCGATCTCGACCTCCGCTTCCTGCAGATCCAGCATCGTGCGAAAGAGAACTCGATGCCGGTCGGAATAGAAATCATCCGGCACGAGTCGACCCGACATCGTCGGCAGGAGACCAGGATCCAGAATCGCCCCGGCCAGAACCGCACGCTCCGACTCATCGCTATGGGGCAGGGATTTCTGTTGTTGGACGGATTCGAGCATGGATCCTCGCTCTGCTTGGGACCCGATATTCTATGTCATGGCACGTCAGCTTGACGAGCGCTTTGGTGGGCTAGAGGGCGAACGCCATCCGGTCTCGACCCACTACGATCCGACCAGCGTAACCTCTCGCTCGGGCACTCTGATTCAGATTTTCGGGATTCAGACGGCGATACAGGTGCGAGCACACCAGTACTTGCGGCGCGCTGCGGACGGCGAGCTCGACGATCTCTGTATCCTCCAGATGGCCCGCATCGACGACGGCGAGACTTGTGCCGCGAAGAAACTCGATCTCCGTTGCATGGAAATGCGAGTCACCGGTGAGCGCGTAGGTGCGGCCTCGATGCGCGAAGCGAAGCCCGTGATTCCCGGCCGGTGGCAGGGACCAGTACTCCGCGGAAAGACCTCCGATCTCCAGCCGATTCTCGACTTCCTCCGCCACGACCCGGAACGACGCCTCCCCCGCCGGTGGAAAGCCGACAACGGAGAGCAAGGCGCTCATCATCTGCGCGACACCGACCGGGCCGTGAACTCTCAGGTCCCGAGTTCGAGAATCGGCGGGCGAATACAGTCCGGCGTGAATGTACGGTACGAGATCGGAAATGTGATCGGGGTGGAAATGGGACAGTACGATGTGCCCCACATCATCTTGTCGCAGGCCCATTTCGACGAGACGCCTGGCGACTCCACGGCCGAAGTCGAAGACCAGTCTGGTGCCCCGTAGCTCGATCAGAGCCGCGGAAGCGGCGCGGTCCGACTCGAGCTCGCAGGTACCGGTCCCCAGAAGTGCGAGTCGAGCCATCACCTTGTCGAGTCTACAATGGGCCCGCGGTGGGCAGCCCGACGGACGCCTCGGTGTACACTATGCGTTGGAACGCCCAGAGTTCACAAGACGAGATCATGACCGTCAGCTCCATAGCGGCCACGGACCGCCCGTCCCTCCAAGAGCGCCGCCAGCATCCCAGGATCCCGGCACCACACATCTCCGCCTCACCGTTCGACGGCGATCTCGACATCGTCAACCTGAGTCGCCGAGGCATGTCCGTGCTCAGCCACCATCCGCTGAGCGTAGGAGGCACCTACCTCTTCGAGCTCTGGCAGGATGGCAACTCGCTGGTCGTCGAAGGCGTGGTGAGATGGAGCAATCTCCAAGTCGCCGGTTTTCAGGTGCCGGCTACCGATACACGCTACCGGGCTGGAGTGGCCTTCGAGCGGGTTCGCAGTCGCGAGCGACGCGACCCCTGGCCCACTGAAGTGGTGGTGACCCCGGAACGCGGCCGCTCCGTGGATCGACTGGCCGTGGCGCGCACGGCACTGGCTGAAGCCGACACCATCCATGTCGGTGCAGAAAGCCTGCTGGATGTTCTGGAGCCACTCTTCGAGCGGCTCATCCTCCTGAGGTGTCGATCGAGGATACTGCGCGCCTGGATGGGCAGGGGGCGGACTCTCAGACCTACGAAGCTCCAGAGCCTGGAGATCGTTCTCGATCAACCGTCGCTCTTCCTTCACCTAGCGGAAGGCGGTAGCTTCTTTCGCGGCCGGCTTCCTGAGATGCCTGTCCACCGCAATCTGGTCGATTGCTGGAACGGCGATCTGGATCAGGACTGTATTCTGGTTCCTATCCGCCTTGGCCATCGGCTCGTCACCGTTCTCTATGCCGACACCGGGGACGCCGCGTTGGCAGGCGACGACATGGACCTCGTCCGCCGCGCTGGCCGTCTCCTCGAAGAGACGATGTCGAGCCTGATCCTGCGGCAAAAGGCCGAGGCTCGAGATCGGGGCGGCTCCCCGGTCTCGACTTGAGGCCCTTCCGACTCAGAAATCGAGCGAGTGAAGGCGTCGGTAGACGTCCTGTGACAGCTTGAGCTCTTCCTCCGCCGGCATCGACAGAGAGGCCGCGAACAGAGCGAACGAGGTCAGCTCGTAAAGCGTGTCGCGAATCGTCTTGACGAGCTGCTGATCGTTGCCGACCTTCGTCATCAAGTCTTTCGGATCCAGCTCGATCGAGCCGTCCTCGTTGATGCCGTACGGAAGCAGATCGAATCGACCGCTGCGCTCCAGCCACCGATTGATCTCCTCTCGGGTCTGCGCCACGCTGCCATGTTGCTCGACGACGTTGAAGATGTAGCGCAAGAGCTCGTCGAAGGTACCGACCAGCCGCCGCGCCTCTTCCTGCGTCGAAGGAGTCCTCGGCTTGAGTCGCACGTACCCCTTGCGCACCAGCTCCTTGGTGATCTTCATGGTCTCGAACTTCCCCAGCCAGGTCTCGCTGGCGATCTCTCTCAGCGACCGTTGCCCGTTGCTGAGAGCCAGGACGAGGCGGGTCTTCGGGTCGAGCTGGGTGGCTTCCACGCCGGCCTGCAACTCGGGACAAAGCTCGATATCGGGCACCAGGCTCTCGAACTGCTTGAGGCTGTCGAGTCGTTCTGCACCTCGCAGCAGGAGCTCCTGCACCGGAATATGGGCAATGGTACTCGGCTTGATTTCACCGCTATCGCCGACCATGAAGAGGTAGCTTCCCTGCGTTTCCAGGATGGCAGAGAAGAAGATCTCCTCGGTCTGCTTGTTCAGCAGGTCGAACAGCTGCTGTCGACTGATATAGCCGCGCTCGACAAGTAGCTTGCCCAGTCGCATCGGGGGCTCGAGATCCCTCATCACCGTCTCTACCTGTGAAGCCGTGAGGATTCCCATGCGTACCAACACCTTGTTCAATCTGTCGTCTGGATGATCGCTCGAAGCGTGCTGTAGGGCGCCTTTGTCGAAGGAGAGAACCCGATGCGAGTCGTGGCCATAAATGTGAAGATTCCCGGCCCACCGCGAAGCCGAGATCACGTTGACGATATCGAGCACCGTCGTGTGACCGACGATTTCCCCGGCCATCAGCACGTGTCCGTGGGGATGACAGACGGAGTCCTCCGACAGTCTCTGCAGGATCAGTATCTCCGGGGAGCTGACGACGATGCGGTAGGCACCTGCCAGCGGTACGTCCCCATCCTTCTCCTTGCCGACGACGCGAATGACTCTGCCCTGTTCGTCCTTCATCAGAAGGTCTTTCATGTCCATGATCATGACCTCGAGGTCCGGTGCCTCCTAGATTCGAGCGCGTCTCCGCCGAAAGGGAACTGGCCTGCGGAGCCCCAACAAGAGGGCAGCAGCACGATCCGTGCCACTAAAACCAACGCTCTCAGGCCGCTCTTTGCCTGTCGAGCTCCCCTTTTCTGACACATTGTGGCAAAAATTTGGCGTGGTCGTCGTCGGAATCTTCCACAGTCGCAGGACCGGTCGACCTTCCACACCGTCCCGCATCTGGCTAGACCGCGCTCTACAAGAAGCACCTGAGCCGCGTGACCGTGCTCTCCGACTCCAGAAGGACGAGCATGACACCCGCTGCTCCCAGTTCGCCGTAGGCCTCGCATCGGCAGATCGTTTCCCGATCGACACGTCCTCGCAGAGCCACCACTCCCCCGCCACCAGGGACCCGTACACCGATCTCGACCTCTTCACCCTGTGCTTTGCCGATCGGCCCGGGAACGAAAATCACGCCATGCTGTATATCTCTTCGGAAAGCCTCTCGAAATCGTTCGCCCTCGCTCAGGTCGACCTGCAGGTCGATGGGGTCGGGAGCCTCGGAAGCCGAGGATGGACCCTCCGCGGTCCGTTCCCCAGCTGATCGGTCGACTTCGGCTTCCTGTTGCACAGGCCTTTCACCGGACTCGTCCCGGTCGAGAAAGCGGACTCCCATTCCCGATGTGCGCACGCTGGCCAGCAAAGCGGAGACGCGCGCGGCGTGAACGACGACCGCTGGACGCTGCCGAAGTCCGGCTGACTCCTTGATCTCGACAACGATTTCGGTACCAGGTGGAAGGGGCCGAATCGTCCCTATGAACAGTCCGCCGACCGATACGTTCTTCGTGTAGCCAACCGAGAACTCGGCCTCGTCCTTCTTCCTGAAGCGGACGTTGCTCCGGTGCGGAGACCTCTTCTGCTTGCGCTTCGGCGCCATTCTCGCTTTCCCGAACTCCTCCGTCCTGCGACTCGAAAAGGTACCGTAGTCTACCTCCTTCTTGGCACAGAACGTGGAACCGTATTCCCAACAAGAAATCTGGAGGCTTTCCGGCCACTCTAGTCCGCAGGCACGAAGTAGATGTCCGTGGGCTTGAACTTGCTATTTCGCAGGAATCGAGCCCGAATCGGCATCCCAATCCAATCGAGTGAGGCGTCGTGCGGATTCACCCCGACCAATCGCGACAGCAGCAGCGTATCTGCTTCTGCGAACTCCACGAGCACCAGCACGAAGGGGGTCTGAGGCAGAAACTCCTCGGAACCGAAATGGCAAACGGTGAAGGCGTGGATCCTACCCTCCTCCGGCAGCTCGACCCAGTCCGTCGGCTGCCCACTGTACATGTCGTGCGCTCGGGGATTGGCATAGGTATAACCCGATTCGCCATCTCTGCAACCGAGGAGAGCTCGATTGGCCAGACCCGCGAAGAACGGGGAGTCCTGGCCGTACGAGTGAATGTAGTCGATGGCGTAGGGTTGCTTGAGAATGATCGGGCGCATCCCCTTCAGAGCCTGCAGCGCCTCTGGCGTCAGATCCGTCGGAAACGGAACGCTGAACAGGATCTGACCTTCGTCGGTTTCCTCGATCTTGCTCGGGAGCTTCTTGGAATCGGCCATCTTCTAGTCCTCCGTTTCCAGAATGCTGACGGTCACGTAGGTCCCGGTGCCCGCATGGCTGTGAATCGCGCCCCGGCGCGCGCCCTCCAGCTGAAGCGTGGAGTCGCCGAAATGCTGCTCGATGGTTTCCTGGAGCTGCCACAGCGCAAAAACCGCCTGCATGAGGCCGGTCGCGCCCACCGGATGTCCACAGGCGATGAGGCCCCCCGATGGATTGACAGGACAGACGGGACTCTCGATGAGATCCAGGCCGTAGTCGATTCCGGGCATGAAAGTCGTACCGCCCACGGCGAACGGGCCGCCCTCCCCATACCGGCAGAGCCCCATGTCCTCGTAGGTCTGGATCTCCGACGAGGTATAGGCATCGTGGAGCTCCACGAAATCGAGGTCGGTCCGTGGGTCGCTGATCCCCGCGTGCTCGTAGGCCCCCTTCGACGCCATGCGGCCGGCGCGGAAGGAGTGGATGCCGGGGTAGCGAAACCCACTGGCCCAGAGATCCTCGTAATATCTCCGCGTCTCCTGGTCATCGACTTCGTGCGCCAGTGCGTTGTACTTCAAGAACTGCTCGAGCGGCTGATGGGGGCGATCGGCCATCCGCATGGCGTCCGTGCCTCTGCCGATCCCGGATATGCGCACTCGCGGGATGGAGCGACCACTCGCCCGTTCGAGCTCGGCGAGCCCATCCTCGGAGCAGAGGATCACTGCCGCCGCTCCGTCACTCATCACGCAAATGTCGAGGCGGGTCAGCGGCCATGCGACCATCGGCGCCTGCCGGACGTCCTCGATGGTGTATCGATTTCGCTTCTGCGCGTAAGGGTTGTGGTAGGCATTGATGTGGTTCTTCACCGAGACAGTGGCCAGTTGCTCGACCGTGGTCCCGAACTCCTTCATATGCCGGGTGACCATCATCGCGTAGTACCCGGAGTAGAAGCCGCCCACCGGATAGTCGAGACTGACATCCGAGGCCAGGGCGATGAACTCGTTTCCCTTCCAGGTGTTGACGTGACTCATGGTCTCGAAGCCGTAGGCTACGCAGATGTCCATGAGCCCGCTGGCGACGTTCTTCCAGCCTTCCTGGAAACAGATGCCTCCTGTCGCCCCTCCTCCCTCGACCCGATGGCCTGGCTTGGGGCATAGTCCCAGATAGTCCTGGGCCATGATCCCCGCCATGAGTTGACGAGTGAAGTGGTCCGAGAAATAGCTGGCGACCGATCCGTCCACCAGCTCGGTGAACTGTCGGAACTCCAGCCCCAGATCCTCGATCGCGTAGTCGTAGGCCTCTTTGACGATTGCCTGGAACGTCTTGTCCGGTCGGGCCTTGGCGAACTTGCTCACCCCTCCGGAAACAGCGTATACGGGCCGCATGGCTGCCCTCGCTCTCTATGATTCGAATCCACGAATGGGATCGGGCTGCCGGCTCGAACGTCTGGGCCGAGGCTGCCCAATCAACCGTCTTCACCTGCGCCGAGAGTATCACGAGGCCAGGGATCTCGATGCCCGACTCGGCACCAGCTTGCGACTCGCCGCGACAGGTTAGAATGGGACACGAACTCGTTGGACTGGGGAGGGCTATGAGCCATACATACGAAGAATTGCACGCGATGACCGTCGCCGAGCTTCGCGAGGTCGCCAAGGGAATGGAGGCAGAGGAACTGCGCGGCTACTCCAGCATGCACAAGGAGGATCTGCTACAGGCCCTTTGCCAGACCTTGGGAATCGAAGCGCATGTGGCACATCAGGTGGTGGGCCTCGACAAATCCAAAGTCAAGGCGGAAATCCGCCAACTGAAGGTGCTTCGTGAGAAAGCCATCGAAGGCGGAGATCACCGGGAGCTCAAGAAGATCCGGCGGAAAATCCACCGCTTGAAGCGCAGGATCAGAAAGGCGACCGTTTAGAGCCCGGCCTACGGGCACCTGACGCGCAGTACGCTGCCCGTCCACGCACCGGCAACGAGCCGGTGACCGCGGAGGATTGTCTGTCAGACTGAGTGTGGGAGGATCGGCCTTGGAACTGCAGATCTACTCTAGCCATGCATGGCCATCAGACTCGGCCCGTTGATTTCTCGATCGAGCCACTCCTCCACCGCTTCCCGAACCAGCTCTGAGAGTCCGGCATCGACCACTCCCGAGGATCGCCTCTGGAAGCTCGCCACCTTCAGGGCCGCCACCATGTCGGGTGACATGTTTACGGTCACCCTGACCTGTCTCCGTTCCACTGTCGGCTGCTGATTCATGGCCTTGCTCCTCTCGGGTGCTGACCCTAATTTGGCCTACCCATGCCGAGATGTCAAATAGACATATCCGTATCGTTCGCTGGTCGGGTCGATCGCGACGGCCCGACACCTCGCAAGGCGACCAGCCATACCCCCGCCGTCAGAAGATTCAGAGCCAAAAGAAGCGACTCGGCCGCTGGGCCCGAGATTGGAAACTGGAACCAGATCGCCGCTGCTGCGAGCATCGACACGATCCCTCCGACCAGAACCCAGCGCCAGCCACCAAGCGGTCGCAGTTGAAGGGCGAACGTCACAGTCAGCCCGCCGCTCAGACTCGAGTAGGTTGCGAGCAGGGCTATCGAAGTGAGCGGCTTCATCGAGGGCCAGATCAGGAAACAAACCCCTGTCACCAGTGCGACCAGCCCGAGGAGGAGGGGCAGCATACCCTTCCCACCGGTCTGAGCCTCGAAGGCCAGGGCGACGAAGCCCAAGCCCGCTCCGACCAGCAGCACTCCGATCGCGATGGGCATCGGGACGAATTGGAGCCTGAGGGCGAACAGCGCCAGCAAGCCTCCGACGCCGAATCGGAACCCGAACCTCGTCAGATAGCGGTCCACAATCGGTCTGGCAGGGCGCTCGGCCTTTTCGTTCAGGGAACGAGAGGAATCTCGGCGGCCAGTTCGAAATCGATGACTGCGTCGAGCTTGTTCTCCAGCTGGAAGAAACGAGCCACCTTGATCGCCGGCAGGATCTTCTGGAATCTCCGCAGGTACTTGCGAGTCACGTCGAGTTCCTCCTGTCGAATGGACATGAGCTCCTGGATCATCTCCTGCGCGAGCTCGTCGGACATCAGGTCGAAATTCTCAGCGTAGCCGTGAATCAGAGCGACCGACCGGTCATCCACCTTCCCTCTGGCCTCCCGATACTCGTGATACAAGGGCCAGAATGCGCCGCTCTCCTCCGCGGTCAATTCCATGGCTGCCGTGACGATTGCCTGACGCTGGGTCTGGATGAGGGATCGGGTCAGCTCGATTTCGTCATGGATCTCCTGTGCCGGCGAGCTCGCCGCAACCGAGGTCAGCAGCCAAAAAAGCACCCACGGAGCCTTGTTCACTTTGATCTCCCCCTGTCCTCTGTTTTCGTGCAAGTCGAGCCAGTCGCTTGCCCGCAGCCGGTGATCTTGCCACATCCTGGATGGCCACGCCATCCTCGCCGTGAGGAGGCGCCCCCGAGGTGGTGCATCAAAGCTGAGGCGACTGTGGAACAGCGAATAGCGCCCGCCACCGACGATGCCTATGATTCAGGCGAGGTGAACATGGCTCTGGCACCACCCGACGAGGGTTTTCATCCTTTGATCGAAGGCACCGCGGCGGCGCTTTTCGTCTTCGACGCCGACCAAGTGCTCTACATCAACCCCGCCTGTCGCCAGTTGACTGGCAAGACAGCCAGGGAGATGCTCGGCCAACCCTTCAGCGAGCTGCTCCACCCGAAATCTCGGCGGGTCCTCCAGAACAAAGTGCAGAAAGGTGGCACAGCTCGACATCAGGTCGAGTTTCTAAAAACGGCGGGCGAGACGGTATGGGCCGATCTGCAGCTACGCCCCGTGTTCTTTCGCGGCGGCATGGCAATCTTGGCCACCGCCTTCGACATCACCGCGTTCAGAAAGGCCGAGGTTGATCGACGTGATCGAGAAGTGCAGCTCAAGCTTGTCCAGCGAGCCGGAAGGACGGCAAGCTGGGAGTGGAGAGTCCAAGAGGATGTCCTGCTGATATCCGGCCTGCCGAAAGAGATCCTCGACTCTGCTTCGCCCATCCTCGCTACTACCAGTCGAGCCCTCTTCGAGTCGGTTCACCCGGAGGATCTCGTACTCCTGAAGCAACAGGTCCGCAGATCACTTACCCATGGCGAGTCTCTGTTCGTGGAAATTCGGATGCGGGATCCAGAAGGGAGCCTGCATTGGTTGGTGCTGCGCGGACAACCCATAGCGAGCGGTGCCGCTCAGGGGATCGATCTCGTCGGGGTGGCGACCGACATCTCCGACCGTCGCCGAGCCGAGGAGGCGCTCCACCTGGAGCAGGAAGAGACACTGGCGGTTCTCGCCTCGATCGCCGATGGGGTGATTCGCACCGATGTCGAGGCCAGGGTGCAGGAGATATCCACTGCGGCTCAAGATCTCCTCGGCGCGAGCCAGGACGAGGCTCATGGTCAGCCTTTGAGGGACCTGCTCCATCTGCTCGATCAGAAGACCCGAGATCCCATCGCGGATCCCGTGGTAGCTATCGAAAGGGCCTCGCAGAAAGGCCGCCCTCCGCGAGATTTCCTGATGCTACACCCGGAGGGCAGGGAGATCCCGGTCCGTCTGCACGGCGCTCTCCTGCACGATCCCGATGGCCACCCGACTGGTCGCGTGTTTGTCTTGAAAGACCTGGCGGCCCTGGAAACGGCAAGTCGTGGTGTTGTCTACCTCGCTACTCATGACCATCTGACGGACCTGGTCAATCGCACCGAGTTCGAACGGCAGCTCACCCAGCTTCTGGGCACGAGCGGCGAGAGCGCTCGCCAGCACACGCTGCTGTATCTCGACCTGGACGACTTCAAGCTGTTCAACGACACCTTCGGTCATCCTGCCGGCGACAAGATGCTGAAGCAGTTCGCCTCATTCCTGAAGACGCGATTTCGCGAAACCGACACCCTCGGCAGAATCGGCGGCGACAAATTCGGAGTCCTGCTCTCCGACTGTCCCTCTCTGAAGGTAAACGAGATCCTCGGCAAGCTCTTCAAGGACCTCGCCAACTTCCGACTGGCCTGGAACAAGACATCCGTCCCGGCCAGCGTAAGTGTCGGCGTCGTGGCCATCGGGCCGGAAAGCGGCGAGGTGCCCGAAGTGATGAGCGCAGCCGAATCGGCCTGCTACCTGGCGAAACAGGGTGGCGGAAATCACTTTCATCAATTCGAGGCCGCCGAGATGGCAGCCGGGGAGCGACAGTCACAGCTCCACACTCTCGAGAGAGTCCAGGAGGCGCTGAGGGACGATCACTTCGAGCTCTTCGCCCAGCTCATTCAACCCATCCTGGCCGTCGACTCGGCTCCCTGGATGTACGAGATTCTGCTGAGAATGGACGACGGCCAAGGAGGCCACATCCTCCCAGGCGAGTTCATCCCACTCGCCGAGCGGCATCGGTTGGCCTCCGCGATCGATCAATGGGTCGTGCGCAAGACTTTGATGGCGATCAGCGATCGCATCCGCGACTTCGGCAACGAAGACACGCTCATAGCGGTCAATCTCTCCGCCCAATCCGTCAGCGACGAACGGTTCCTCGAGTTCATCCTGCAGGAGCTCAACTACCGGGCAATTCCGACGGAAAGGCTCTGCTTCGAGATCACCGAGACCGCCGCGGTCTCCAATTTCGATCGTGCTCAGCGGTTCATGTCGGTGCTCAAAGGTCGCGGTTGTCGATTCGTTCTCGACGACTTCGGCAGCGGCTTGAGCTCGTTCTCGTACCTGCGCAACTTCCCCGTTGATTTCATCAAGATCGACGGCCAATTCGTTCGAGGCATCGCCAGGGACCCGATTCAAAGGGCCCTCGTCGAGTCGATCAACCACGTTGGCCACGTGATGCAAATGAAGACGATCGCCGAGTGGGTCGAGGACGACGAGATTCTCGCCCTGACCCGCCTCATGAACGTCGACTACGTTCAGGGATTCGGCATCGCTCGTCCTCGGCCCCTGGCTCGCATCCTGGAAGCGGAGCGGGTGCCCTCATTCGAAGGGTGAGCCGCTCACCACTCCCTACTCTCGATGGAACGCCCAGCCTCCTGGGCTGACCACCAGACGGACCATCTGAGTGCCGCTGCAGCCCAGCAGCCCGAGACAAGTGAGATACCATCCTCGCGCCGAACCAAGACGTTTCGTTCCCGAGGAGGAATCCAGGCATGTTCAACCAGAGTCACCATCTTCCAGGCCAGCCACGAGCGGGTACAGTACGGACCGCACTCTTCTCGCTAGCCACACTCGTCGCGGTTCTTCTGCTCCCCGCGTGCACGGCGAAATCTGCTGAGGAGCTTGCGCCGCCGGAGACAACGACAAGCCACGATGGCATTGCCTGGTTCGAAGGGGAGTTGACGGACGCTTTCGAGCTGGCCAGCATCCAGGGCAAGCCGGTCTTCTTGTACTGGGGCGCAGAATGGTGCCCCCCTTGCCACTACCTCAAGGACAAGCTCTTCACCCGCCCCGAGTTCATCGGCAGGATGCAGGACTTCGTACCGGTCTATCTGGACGGTGACACCGAGCGGGCGCAGATTTGGGCCGAGAAGCTGGCCGTCAAGGGCTACCCGACCGTCATCGTATTCAGTCCGGCGGGGGACGAGGTCATGCGAATGCCAAGCACCCTCCCGGTCGATCGCTACCAAGAAGTGCTGGATGCCGCCATGACATCGACCCGACCG
Organism: uncultured Acidobacteriota bacterium; assembly: GCA_963707075.1. Lineage (GTDB taxonomy): Bacteria > Acidobacteriota > Thermoanaerobaculia > Multivoradales > JAHEKO01 > CAXMQZ01. The sequence continues at coordinate 150,945 of CAVPOX010000024.1, read as the reverse complement.
GTGCGGGCCGTTCTCGACGAGGTCATGGCTGACGGCCCCTCTTCGGCGGTCCCTTCCGACCTGGCCCTTCTGGCCTTCTATTCCTGGAGTCAGGACAGCTCGATGAACCTGGGGGCGGCGGAGAGAATGTCCATCTTCCGCCGCCTGTACGACGAATCCCCGGTCGAGCTCGAGGTCGAGAGGTCGAGGTTCCTGACCCACTACCTGATCGCCGCAAGGGAAACGCAGCGAGAAGCGACCCGCACCGAAGATGGGCTGCCGATACCCGCCGAGGATATTCAGGCCCTGAAGGAGGCGTCGCTGAGGATCCTCTCGAACAGCGACCTGCGCGCCGCCAACCTGATCTGGCTCCTGTACTACAGCACCGACACCATCGAATTGCTCGCACCCGACTCCGGTGAGAATCAGTCGGATCTCATCGACGCCTGGACAGCAGCTCTCATCCAGATCGAAAATGACAACACCCTGGCCTTGGACGACCGGTTGAGTGCCTTGCGGACCCAGGTCCTCTTGGCCGAGCTGGCGGCGCAGCCGGAGAGCGAGGCCTGGGTGGCGCCGGAGGACCTCAAGGCACGGGTACGAGAGAGAATCGCCTGGGCGCTGGACGAGACCGCCGACGAAAGCGAGCTGCAGACGGCAATGAACACCATGGCCTATCTCTTCTCCTCCGTCGGCCTCGAAGACGAGGCCGAAGGGCTACTCGCAGCCAGGATGAACGACACCGTCGCCCCCTACTACTTCATGTCCTGGTTGGGTGGCTTGAAGGAAGAGGCCGGTGAGACGGAAGAAGCCCTGGCCTGGTATCGGCAGGCCTACGAGAGCTCTACGGGACGCTATAGCAGATTTCGATGGGGCAGCATGTATCTGCGCCATCTTCTGGAGCTGGCCCCCGATGAGACGCAAGACATCGAGGAGCACTCGAAAGAGGTGCTCTCGGAGCTTCTGGCTCTCGAGGACGCTTTCGCCGGCGGCAACCACTCACGGCTGGAAGGTCTCGAGCGCGCTTATCTCGACTGGAGCGCACCTGGCGAGCGGGCGGCCACGCTCCTGGCCTTGCGCGATTTCGTTCATCAAGCCTGCGAGCGCTTCCCTTCGGAAGGCGAGAGCTCCCAGAGAGACCGTTGTTCGGCGTTTCTCTCAGAAGCGGGTACGCCGGCGCCCGCCGCATCCTGACCTCGGGGCGGGCTCGGCCAAGTCTCAGTTGTCGTAGCCGCTGGGACTGATGGAGTCACTACCCTCCACCAGCAGCCTGGAAATCTCAGCCGCCTCCTTTGGGGGACTGAAGTAGAAGCCCTGAATCTCGTTGCAGCCCTCCGCTGCGAGCAGGTCCAGCTGCGAGCTTCTCTCGACGCCTTCGGCCAGGACCCTGAGGCCGAGGCGACTGCCGAGGACCGATATGGCGCTGACGATCGCCGCGTCGCTGTCATCGTCCTCGAGATTCCTGACGAACGACCTGTCGATCTTGATCTTCTCCAGTGGCAGCTGGCGTAGATACTCGAGCGAGGAATAGCCCTTGCCGAAATCATCGAGGGCGAATCGAACTCCCAGGTCTCGCAACCTTCCGAGACTCTTCTTCACAGCCGGGGTAGCTTCGACCAGGATTCGTTCTGTCAGCTCCAGCTCCAGGAGGTCCGGCGGCAGGCCGGTATCCCTCAGGGCCTGAACCACGGTGTCGGCAAAGAAGGGATTCTTGAACTGCACTGCCGAGAGGTTCACCGCAACTGGCAGATCGAGCGCCATCGTTTCCTGCCACCTCCTGGCCTGCTCGCAAGCGCTTCTCAGCACCCAGTCACCGATCGGAATGATGACGCCGCTGGCTTCGGCGACCGGTATGAACTGGTCGGGCGGCACGAGGCCCGATCTCGGATGCCGCCATCGCAGGAGGGCTTCCAGGCCGATGACCCTGCGGCTCGGCAACTCGATCTGCGGCTGATACATCAGGAACAACTCGTTGCGCTCCAGGGCCCCGTGGAGTTCCTGGCCCAGGATCATTCGCTGCTGCACCCGCCTGTCCATGTCTGCAGCATGAAACTTGAAATTGCTCCGTCCCTCCAGCTTCGCCTGCTCTAGGGCTCGTTCGGCCTGGCTCAACAACTGCTTCGCTCCCACCTGCCCGGCCGGGGCCAGAGCGATCCCGATACTCGCGCCCACGTGGATCCTGTGGCCTTCGACGTGAAAAGGAGCTTCCATAGCGGCCAGCAGGCGCCGAGCCAGACCCGCCGAGTTGCCGACATCGGTCAGGTCCATCTGCAGGATGCCGAACTCGTCGCCGCCCAGGCGCCCTACCGAGGCACCGGCCCGCAGCGTCTCTCTGACTCTCTCGGTGACGGCCACCAGGAGGGCATCGCCGACGACCAGACCATACGTATCGTTGACGTCCTTGAGGCGGTCGATGTCCAGCGTCAGCAATGCGGTGAGGTGGTCCTCGCGAGATGCACTCTCCAACTCGAGATCGACGCGCTCCATGAACGTCGAGCGATTCGGCAAGCGAGTCAGGGAGTCGCGCTTGCGCCGACTGATGTCGCTATAGATCCCGTAGATCCCCAGATTCTTATCGCCCAGTCGGATGGGATGCGCCAGGATGCGGACATCCAGAGTCGTTCCGTCTCGACGCAGACGGACGCCTTCGGTGTCTACCACCTCTCCCTGGAGAACCTTGCGCGAAATGGAGCTGGCGTCCTCGTACTCCTCCGGCCGAACCAGAATGCGGTTGATGGACTTGCCGCGTGCTACCTCACGCGAATACCCGAACAACCTCTCGAAGCCCTCGTTGCATTCCTGAACACAGTCGTCGTTATCGAGAACGACAATCGCCAACGGTGATTTCTCGAACAACTCCCTGAAGTAGGCACCTTGGACCTCCAGCGCCTTCTCAGCCCGCATCCTGTCGGTCACATCGGCCAGGAACAGGGCACATTGGCCCTTGCCCGAGGCCACCACCGAAAACTGGAGGTGCCGGCCCAATCCGTCCACGAATTGCTCGAATCGATAGGGCTCTCCGTCGCCGCTCTCCAACCACGCCATGGCTTCTCTCAAATGGCTCAGGTCGATGCCCGGCATCGTCTCCGTGATGCGACGTCCCACCGCTTGAGACGCCGACAGTCCGGTGATCGCTTCGAAGGCTCGATTGACTTCCAGGAGAATCAGATCACGCAGGTTTCGATCTTCATCGAAGAGAACCTCATGAAGAGAGTAGCCGCTCAGCGAATGCTCGAAGATCTCCCGATAATCTGCAACCTCGAAGTCTGCAGGCCACGGATCATTTTCTCCGGTGCCACCTCTTCCACGGTTCAGCTTCTCCAGGTTCGTCCGCCGGACGAAGGAGTCCCGTCCGTTGGGCACTGGCTGAATTCGGTCGTTCGTCATGGACACCTTCCCCTTCGCGCCGGCATCGTTCGGCATGGACGTCAACTTCCCTATCTATAAGAAGAGTTACCGCAGGGGCCGGTTTTCTGACGGCACATCGGAAATCCGATTATGCACACCTATCGATAGGTTGCTGACCGAATCGAGCTTCGGGATCAACCGTCGGAAGTCCTACCGTCGGAGGACCGCCTCGACCGGCTCTTTTGCAGAGGCCTTTGCAGTGGACTCGATGCCCAGCAGAATCGCGAAGCGACGCGTCCGTTCATGACTCTCGAGAGCCATGACCAGGGTCATCGTGAGGGGGACGGAGAGTAGCATCCCCATGGGACCGAGGACCCACCCCCAGAACACCAGGGACAGGAACACCACCAGCGTGGAGAGTCCTAGTCCCCTGCCGAGGACCCGGGGCTCGATGAGGTTGCCGATCAATATGTTGATGACCAGATAGCCGGCCGCCACCAGCATTGCCCGGCCGGGCCCCCACTGAACCAGGGCGAGCAGCACGGCCGGGACGGCGGCGATGATCGACCCGATGTTGGGGACATAGTTGAAGAGAAATGCGATGAGTCCCCACAAAAGTGGAAAGTCGAGCCTCAGGATCGTCACCCAGATCGTCACCGCGATACCGGTGATTAGACCGATCGCGGTCTTGAGACCGATATATCGATTCAAGCTCCTGTTGAACCGAGTGAACGCCCTCAAGGTCTCCGCGGAGCTGGAAAATGCCGCCTCGATCTTGTCGGGGATCGCCGCCACCTCCGCCAACATGAAGACCACCGAAAATAGAATCAAGAACGTGTAGTTGAAAATGCCGGTGACGCTGTTGAGCAGCCGCCCCACCATGTCGATGGCCGCTCCGGGGTGTACCGTAGCCAGGAGCTCTCGCGTCGAACCGATCCTTTCGGAAAGCCCGAGGCGATCCAGGATCGTGGCGATCTGATCGTCGAGCCGTTCCTGGTAATCGGGAATCCCTCTGGTGAAATCGGCCACAGAAGTCCCGATGAGACTCACCATCAGGGCGACCACCAGGACCATGCCGACCACGACGATGCCGACGCCGACCGCGTTGGGGACTCCCTTGCGCCGCAGCCAGGCGAGCGGCGGCACTCCGACGACGGTCAGAAATACGCTCAGCAGGAAAGGCACGACGATCGTCTGGGCCGCCTTGAGTCCGTAGATGAGAACGACGACAGCCGCAAGCGAGATCAGCAGCCCCCGGACGTCGGTTCTCGGTTTTGAGTCCGTCATACGACCCTCGATCCTCCTCTCAGTATAAGCGCCGGCAGCCACAAGTCGAAAGCGAGCCCCGGGCAACTACGCTCTTCTGCGTCGTGACGAACCACCCCTAGAGGCAGGAATCTACTACCCCCGGGGGGATTGGCTCGAGCGCCGCGCAGCGAATCTGGGCCTGCGCCCAGAAGCGTTGTCCGAGTCTCTGGCGTCGCTCTCCCCGGAAAGCGACTCCAATCTCGATGCTGGTATTGCCGCCCTGTTGCAAGAGACCGGACGGGCACAGGAGGCCGAAGAGCTCGAAGAGCGGGCCAGGTCCCTCGGGAGCAGCGCTGGCAGCTGACAGCCGCGCCCCCGAGCTGCACTCAACTGTCGATTCCCTTTTCCGGAAGCATGCAGGTCACGATTCGATGGTTGTCCAGGTCGGCAACCCAGAGGCGTTCGTCGTGCACCAGAACCGCTGCCGGGCGATTCAGCTGCCCTGGACCAGAGCCGGCCTCTCCCGTGCCGCATACGGTACCGACCTTGCCATCAGGAGAAATCGCCAAGACCCGGTGCGTGCCCATTTCCGCGAGATAGAGGATTCCGTCGGTTCCCACCGCGATGCCGTGCGGTGTGTCGATGCGACCGGCGATCTGCAAAGTCGAGACCGCGCCATCTGCTGTCAGCGCCCTCACCGAGTGAGCTCCAGCGTCTGCGATCCAGAGGGTTCCATCGCCCCCCATCGCAATGTCCATCGGATAGTGAAAGGAAGCCTCCGAACCTGTACCGTCCTGTCGGCCTGTCTCGCCGCTGCCAGCGACCGTATCCACGACTCCGGAGCTCACCCGTCGAATTCTCGCGTTTCCGATATCGGCGACAAGGAGATCTCCATCGGCTGTCCAGGCCACAGCGTGCGGCGACTGGAAGAGAGCTTCCTGCGCTGGGCCATCCAGCATGCCGCCGGTACCTGGTGTCCCGGCCAGACGTCGAGACAACGAAGCTCTGAGGACCCTGGCCGGAATTCCCCGACACGGGTGTCAGCAAACGAATCGTGTGATTCTCGGCTTCGGCGACTGCAATCTGTCCTTCTGCGTCGATCGCCACTCCATGAGGCGCAGCGAAGCGAGCTGTTACGGCGGGTCCGTCCTGGAAACCCATCCTCTCAGGCCCTCCCGCTATGGTCTTCACTCCTCCGTCGAGGCTGACCACTCGAATGGCGTGATTGAAGATGTCGGCAACGAGAACGGCTCCGTCGCCATAGGGAGCGAGACGAATCGGCTTGTTGAGCTTGCCGGGCGAGCCATCTTCGAAGCCGGCTTCGCCGGTACCTGCCACGACCTGCATGTCGTCGGATGTCGATTCTGCCGCCAATGCCCCGCCGGGCAGTAGGCACGCGACCAGGAGGACCACACCAGCTCCACTCGAGCATTTCATCATCGAAACCTCGCCTTCAGCTTTGATCAGTTCAAGATGTCGAAGAGGTGACTGTATTTCAGGATCAAGCTGCGACCCGGGACCCCGGTACCGGCTCCCTGGATGTCTCGAATCTCGTTATAGACCAGATAGAGGCCGGCACTGGCGCGCGTCAGCCAACCAAAACGAAGGTTCGTCGCCCAGACGTCGGCCCGATCGTTGTACTGGAACAGGCCCTGCACGAAGATCTTCTGGGTGAACGAGTAGGAGATGCGGAGCAGTCCGAGATTCGTCTCGAAGACGCCCATCTCGAGATCGATGTCGTTGTACTGCCAGCCCACTTCCGTAATGAAGGTATCTCCAATGCGAAAGCGCAAAGTCGGCGAAAACGACAAACGGTCCCCGTTGAAGAAGCCTCCAGCCACCAACCGGGCCGAGAAGGCCACCGGAGCGCCCTGATTCGTGTAGAACACGATCTGCGCCTCGGTATTGTCGTACGTGCCCGTCGGTACTGTCACGCCATCGGCAATTTCGAAAGGTTCCAGCAGTCCTTCCCTGGTGAAATTGATCCCCGTGTGGACTTCGTACCCATTGCGCCACTCCCAGTGGTTGTCGACGTGCAGGAATCCGGTCTCCTGAAAACCGTCGTAGTTCCAGTAGCCCTGATAGGAGACGTGGGGTCGCAACTCCAGAAGACCCCACAGATCCGCCGGCCGGATCCGGCGCATCAGAAAGCCATCCGACTTGCGATAGCCTCTTCGCGTCAGGTAACCCACTTCGGGATTGAAGTTGTCGGCGACTTCCGTGTAGCCGGCCGACAGGGACCACGTCTCGGAGTCGTAGGAGCCACCCAACCTGAAGGAGTAGTCGTCGCCTTCCATTCCAGGCGTATCGGTCTGCGCCACGTACCCGTCGATCAGGCCGTTCTGTCCGACTCCCCATCTGCCATCGAAGCCGTAGGTCCAGTTGTAGTCCTCATCGGCAGCCAGGCCGCCACTGCCTCGTCGATTGACGAGAACACCTCCGATGCCCGAGCGATTCGGAAGATCTCGATTGAGGCGGATGACACCGAACTGGTTTTGCGGCGTCACGTCGGAGACTTCGTCCGTCTGCATGTAGAGCAGACCGATGTTGTATCGATCCCGAGCCTTGCCGGACATTCGCAGGCCCCAATCGATCGGCACGACCTCGCCCTGGGGACCGACCCCGATCCGCCGACTGTAGAAAAGCTCGATGGCCTCGGGCACCCCGACGGTGAAATAGCCTGCGTTCTCGAGAAAGAACGGCCGCTTCTCGGGGAAGAAGAGGTTGAATCGGTCCAGGTTGATCTGCAGCTCATCGACCTCGACCTGCGCGAAGTCGGTATTGATCGTGCCATCGAGAGTCAGGCTTGGCGTCAGGCTGTACTTGACGTCCAGTCCGACATTTCCTTCGTTCTCCGTTGGGACATCCTCCACACCCTCACGGGTCGCTGAACCCAAGACGTACGGGAGAGCCTGCAGGTTGTTCTGACGCGGCACCTCGAAATTCTCCAGGCCGCCGGCCATCGAGAGTCGATAGATGCTGTACTGGCGCGGCAGCGGCGACCAGTAGGCCCTCTCGTTCCGACGCCGGATGTTGCGTTGAAAGTTGACGCCCCAGGCCTGTGATGTGTCCCTCGGATATCTCAAGGTCCGGAATGGAATCGCCAGCTCGGCGCTCCAACCGATGTCCGAGATCTTCGCCTCGACGTCCCAGTCGCCGTCCCAGTTGATATTGAATCCGCCCGCCGTCGCGAAGCCACCGCCCTCACCCTCCTGCGTAACCTGGCCGTCGTACTGGATTCCCACCGGATTCGTTCCGAAGACAAACCCCGTTTTCTCGTCCCGATAGGTATCCAGGATCAACTGAAAACTGTCGGTCTCCTCGAGCGGCGAATCCCGCCGACTGCTGGCCACGATGATGCTTCCGGGAGTGCGGTCATGGCACACCACGCCGAAGTACATCGTGTCGGCCGTAAAGACCACGTACACCTCGGTCTCCTCGGTCGCCGATCGACCTTCGTCGGGAGTGTTCTGCCAGAATCCCGTCGCCGGCTCCACTCCCTGCCAGGCCGGATCTCCAACCACCTCGCCATCGAGAGTGGGAGCCGTCTCGACAAAGATCGGAACGAGCGAGGGTCGCTCTGCAGGCTCGACCCACTGCGCCCGACTCCCATTCGGCAGAATCGCCACCAACGCAGCCAGGAGGATGCCGACCAAGAGGCTCGAACTCGGGGAGTGGGAATCCAATCGTCTCTCCAATCTGGGATGGCCTCGAATCCAAGGCAATGAGACCCGGGTCGTCGAGGGCGGTCCGCCGGCGACCTCGAAAATACTACCGGCGTCGCACCTGCGGCTCCCCACTCCGATTGACCGCACTCCACCCACCTCTTTGGGTAGTAACGAGCTACAGGCTGGCTCGATTCAGGGCATGCGCGCGAAGCGCACCTCTCCGCCGACAATGGTCAAATCGACGCGAGCTTGCGGAATCCTCGACTCGGGAACCGTAAGGATGTCCTCTGACAGGACCACGATGTCGGCCAGCTTGCCGACCTCCAGCGATCCCTTGAGGTGCTCCTCGAACGCGGCATAGGCGTTGTTCCGGGTGTAGCTGACCAGCGCTTCCTCGCGGGTCATCCTCTGCTCCGGATAGAAAGCTCCGCCATCGGGCATGAGCCGAGACACGGACGAGTAGTAGCTGGCGATCGGATCGATGGCTTCGACCGGGACATCGGTGCCATTGCCGAGAATGGCCCCACTGTCGATCAACTTGCGCCAGACGTATGCGCCCTCTTCTGCTCGCTTCGCTCCCAGGCGCTTCAGGACCCACGGGCCATCCGAGGTGCAGTGCACTCCCTGGATCGCGGCGATGATGCCCAGCTCGGCGAAACGACCGACATCGTCCGGGTGCAGATGCTGGGCATGCTCGATGCGCCACCGAAGATCGGCCGGCCGGCCATTGGCCTCGAACACCTCTTCATAGATGTCGAGGACGCGTCGATTGGCCCGGTCTCCGATGGCGTGCGTGTTGACCTGGAAACCGTGCAGCATCGCGATGCGCGCCGTTTCCACGATCTCCTCTTCCGGTTCGAGCACCAGGCCCACGCTCTCCGGCAAATCGTCGTAGGGCTCCAGGAGCCAAGCGCCATGCGCTCCCAGGGCGCCGTCGATCTGTCGCTTGATCGAGCGCACCGTCAGAAAGTCATTGCCTTCGATCTCCATGCGATACTCCGGCAGGCGAACCTCCATCTCCTCGTTGCTCTGGTGCCTCACCATGGCATAGAGGCGCACGGGTAACACCCCTTCTCGCTCGAGCTGCCTGTAGAAGTCGATGGTCTCGAAGGACACCCCCGCATCGTGAAAGCTGGTGATGCCCTTCGAGAGAGCCTCTCGACCGGCCAGTTCGACCATCCGGCGCCGGGTCGCCTCTTCCTCTTCGGGACCCCGTTGCGACATGGATGCGGAGAGCGCCTCGGAGACGGCTCTCTGGGCCGTCTCCCGGAGCAGGCCGGTCAGCTCGCCCTCGGCATCGCGAACCAGCTCACCACCAGGGGGATTCTTCGATTCTCGAGTCAGTCCGGCCAGCTCCATGGCACGAGAGTTCGCAAAGGCCGCATGTCCGCTGGCATGGCCGAGAATGACAGGATTCTCGGGACTCACCGCGCTCAGCGACGCGTGAACAGGCGCCCCTTCCACACTCGGCGACGGCTCCTCCACCCACTTCTCCTGGTGCCAACCGCGTCCTCGAATCCATCCACCTGGCTCGGAGTCCTCCACCGCCGCCGCCACCATGGAGACGATCTCGTCCCAGCTGCTCGCGGCCGACAGGTCGAGGATCATCTTCGAGTCCCCCAGACTCAGGAAGTGACCGTGCCCTTCGATGAATCCCGGAATGGCGAGCCGTCCTCGAAGTTCGACGACTCGGGTCTCGGGACCGATGCGGAGAGCGACCTCCTCGTCACTCCCGACCGCTTCGATCCAGCCGTCGCGGACTGCCACGGCCGTCGTTTCCGGCGCGGCTTCGTCCAACGTGACCACACGTCCTCCAAGCAAGACCAGATCGGCCGGCTGAAGCTCCAGCGATCTGGATTCACAGGCGACGAGCGATACCGCAACTGCGCAGATCAAGCCAATCATCAGGCGATTCATCAAAGTCCCCTTCAGCTCTCTGCAGCTGGAAATTCAGGTCTCGACCTCGAAGTCTCCACTTCGCGCCAGTCTAACCCCAAACGCCCACCCCTGCGGAGCGTATCTGGAGAGGGCGCGCCCGATTCGAGTCCAAGACTGGTACCATTCGACGCCGACCTCGGAATTCGGCGACTCGCAGTCAGACTCGGGAGATCCTGATGCAAAGACCAGGAAGCTGGAATGCACTCTGTGCAACGCTCGCAATCGTCCTCGCGGTTCTATGCCCTCTGTTCGCGGAGGAGCAGGTAGAGACGACGGAGACGGATACGACAACGCCAGCAATCGAGCTCGAAGAGAGCCAGGCGGTCTCTCACGGCTCGATCCTCCTACAGGGTCTTCGAGTCGACTTCAAGGCAACGGCGGGCACTCTCGTGCTCACCAACGAGCAGGGCGAGCCCGAGGCCTCCGTGTTCTACGTCGCCTACGAGCGCGAGGGCATCGACGACCCCTCCGAAAGGCCCGTAACCTTCAGCTTCAATGGCGGCCCCGGCTCGGCTGCGGTCTGGGTGCACCTGGGCGCGTTCGGACCCAAGAAAGTACTCGCCGACCCGGAAGGGATGCCGATGCCGCCGCCCGGCCGGCTGGTCGACAATCCCCACTCCATTCTGGATGTCACGGATCTGGTGTTCATCGACCCGGTCGGAACCGGTTACAGCCGGCCGGCTCCTGGCGTCGACGCCAAGCGGTTCTACAGCCTCAGGGGTGATATCGAATCGGTCGCAGACTTCATCCGCCTGTGGACCACACGCAACGAGCGCTGGGCCTCGCCCAAGTTCATCGCCGGAGAGAGCTACGGCACGACCCGCAGCGCGGGCCTGGCCCTCCACCTGCAGGAGCGTCACGGCATGTACCTCAACGGTCTCGTCATGATCTCCAGCATTCTCAACTGGCAGAACCAGGAGATCCACCCGGGCAACGACACCGCCTACATCACCCACCTCCCGACCTATGCCGCCACCGCCTGGTATCACCACCGGCTGGCCGACGAGCCGCCGCGAGGTCTCAGAGCCTTCCTCGACGAAGTGGAGGCTTTCGCCATCGGCGATTACGCCGCCGCGTTGATCCAGGGCGACTGGCTCTCCGAGGACGAGAGGGGCTCCATCGCCGAGCGCCTGGCGCGGTACACCGGTCTGTCGACGGACTACGTCGAGAGCACCGATCTCAGAATCGCCAACTGGCGCTTCGTCAAGGAGCTGCTACGGGCCGAAGGCAAGACGGTCGGACGCCTGGACACCCGCTTCACCGGCTTCGATCGAGACTCGGCAGGTGAGCATTTCGAGTACGACCCCGCCAGCGAGGCGGTGGGGGTCGGTTACGTCACTCTCCTGAACGACTACTTGCGTAGGGACCTCGGCTACGAGACCGATCTCGTCTTTCGCGCCTCGGCGCGCTTGTGGCGCGACTGGACCTGGGACGACAACACCAACCGGTACGTCAACGTCTCGGAAGATCTCCGGCAAGCCATCACCCGCAACCCGGCTCTCAAGGTGCTCTTCACCTCGGGTTACTACGATCTGGCCACTCCCTACTTCGATACGCCGTTCTCGGTCGCTCACCTCGGCCTACCCACTGCGTTGCGGAGCAATATCTCGATCGCCTACTACGAGGCCGGACACATGATGTACATACGCGAAGCAGACCATGCCAAATTCAAACAGGACGTTGCCGAGTTCATCCGAGCGGCGACGCCCGCACCGTGAGATCGGAGGAGAGATGACGGAATCCGCCAACCCAGAAATAGGCTCCGTCGGCTGGATCGACCTGACGGTCGACGACGCGCCCGAAATCCGGGACTTCTACGCCTCGGTGACCGGCTGGAAGCACAGCCCCGTCTCCATGGGCGATTACGACGATTTCAACATGACGGCGCCGGCAAGCGGCGAGCCCAAGGCCGGGATCTGCCACGCCAGGGGTGGCAATGCCGGGCTACCGGCGCTATGGATGATCTACATCACGGTCGCGGACGCCGATGTGAGCGCGAGGCGGTGCGAACAGCTGGGTGGCAAGGTCTTGAGCGGACCCAAGAGCATGGGAGAGATGGGGCGCTACTGTGTCATTCAGGATCCAGCTGGAGCTGTGGCCGCGCTTTTTGCGTTCAGCTAGCTCGGACTCGCGATCCCGAGATCAGTGCACGCGGTGCGACTCGTCGCCCAGATCCACATCGTAGCCGTGGGACATCACGAAGAAGCAGACCAGCGGGGTCTCCGCTCCCTCGACAGCGACCGCTTCGAATAGCACCTCTCCCTCCTGGTCCCCTTCCAGGCTTTGAACATAGGCCACGCCGTCCCGATACACCACGAACTCGCCTACCAGCCGTTTTCCCCGGATGACCTGCACCAGATAGGTGTCGGTCTCGTCCTGAGCGAAGTGCCAGTGGTAGTCCTCGTCGTCATAGAACACCGAGTTCTGGATTCCCGCTCGAAGGACACAGTTGGGGTGGACCACCACCCAGTTCCAGAATTCGTCGAAGCTCAGAGTCGGGAACAGCGCTTCGTGTGAGTCCTGCGGTTTCATTCGACCATCCTACGACATCTCTCGCTCTGGTAGTCTCGCAGGCGATGACAACGGTCTTGCTCTGGGGATTCGCCTTCGTTCTGATTCCCGTGGGATTGATCGGCACCCTGCTGCCGGTCATGCCTGGTGCGCTCCTCGTCTTTCTCGGCATGGTTGCCGGAGCCTGGGCCGATGGCTTCAGTCGCGTCGGATGGGCGACCCTCGCGGTCCTCGCCCTTTTGACGGTGCTGGTCTATGTCATCGACTTCTTGGCTGGTGCCTATGGAGCCCGCCGCCTCGGCGCCACGACGTGGGGGGTGGCTGGTGCGGTCTTCGGTGCACTGGTCGGCATGTTCTTCGGATTCGCTGGCGCCGTCATCGGTCCCTTCATCGGTGCCGTGGGTGGAGAGCTGCTGGCGCGCCGGAGCCTGGCAGAGGCCAGCCGGGCCGGAGCCGGGGCTTGGATCGGACTCGTACTGAGCGTCGGGGCCCGCCTGGCGCTGGTCTTCGCCATGCTGGGGATCTTCGTGGTCGCCTATCTGTTCTGAGGCCATGGCCGAGGTTCCGCGTCACTTCTACACCCAGTCGGCGGCTCTTCCCTACCGTTTCCGCGACGAGCGCGTCGAGTTTCTTCTGATCACCTCCCGTCGCAAGAGGCGGTGGGTGTTGCCCAAGGGAGTCGTGGAGCCGGGGATGAGCGCCTTCGACTCCGCTGCCAAGGAAGCCTGGGAGGAGGCCGGTGTCGAAGGGCCCATCTCCCGACAGCCGCTCGGTTCGTACACCTACCAGAAATGGGGTGGACTGTGCCGTGTGCAGGTTTTCTCGCTGCACGTAGAGCGGCTTGCCGAGAATTGGCCAGAGGAGGCGCGAGTTCGCCGCTGGTACCGTCCCGAAGAGGCGGCCCGGTTGGTTGCCGAGCCTGAATTGAAGGAGATCTTGCTCGGTTCTCGGTCCCAGCTGCTGCCTGGAATCGGCGGTTGATACAATTCACAGCTCCCGAGGCCCCGGATCTTCCGAACCAGACCGCTTGAGGAGACACATTCATGAAGCTTCGAGTCCTGAGTCTGACCCTGACGAGCCTGAGCATCGCCCTCCTGTCCGCCACGATCGTTGCGGCGGGTCAATACAACGCCGTGGTCGACATCGGTGTTTCGATGCCGGAGTTCTCCAATTTGCCGGCGACTGACGGCGGTACCCTCTCCTCCACCGACCTAGAGGAAGACGTGGTAGTCCTCGTCTTCCTCGCCAATCACTGTCCCTGGGTGAAGGGAATGGATCCGGATCTCGTGAAGCTCGCCGATGCGGTACAGGGCGACGAGGTCCGAGTTGTCGGCGTCAGCGTGAATCATCGAGAAGACGATCGACTGCCAGCCATGAGAGAGCACGCCGCGAAGGCCGGCTACAACTTCACCTACGTCTATGACGAGAGCCAAGATCTCGGCAGGGCGCTCGGCGCCACCAGGACACCGGAATACTACGTGTTCGATCAGAATCGAAAGCTCGTCTACATGGGTCTACTGCACAATTCACCGGCCTCCAAACGCCGCGATGGAACCATCAGCTACACCGAAGGGGAGCCGACGGAGTTCTACGTGGCTGACGCCGTGAAGGCCCTTCTCGCGGGCCAAGACGTTCGCGTGGCTGAAACTCGGGCCCATGGTTGTTCGGTCGAGTACGAGCAGGACTAGGTGCCGATGGGGGGTTATCGTCTCACTGGCGTGCTACTTGTCGCGCTCGCGATCTTTGTTGGCTGCTCCAAGGAGCCGGACTCTCGACCCCCATCGATTGGCGGCGGCGTGGATGGCTCCGGAGGGGGCTCGGAGTGGCAGGCAACGCTTGTGCCCGTGACCTTCGAAGCCTGGCAGGAGGAGCTTCGCGACCTGACCGGTCGGATCGTGGTGGTCGACATGTGGGCGACGTGGTGTCTGCCCTGCATCGAGAGGTTTCCTCACATGGTGCAGCTCGCACAGCAGTACTCCGACCGAGACGTGCAGTTCGTCTCCTTGTGCCTGGATGATCGCGATGACCCCGACGCCATCGCTCTCGCCCGGAGATTTCTGACGCAGCAGCAGGCGACGTTCCCGAACTACCTGATGGACGAAGTGGTGACCCGAGCTTTCGAGAAGCTGGACCTACTCGGAATCCCTACCGTGTTGATTTATGGACCGAGCGGCGATCTGCGATATCGACTCACTGGCGACGATCCGAATCATCAGTTCACCGACGCCGACGTCGACCAAGCTGTCGAAGAGCTTCTGGCATCTGGCTGAAGCCCGAACCTGGCTCTTCGACTCCGCGACGCAGCCCGCCGACGCCTCACAGGAATCGCCGAGACGGCCCCCTGTCTTGCCGGCAGGGGCGATTCTGGTTTGACTGGGGCCCGACGGTTGCTTACCATGTAGAAAACCTGGAGTGTCACATATGGACGATTCGCCTGAAGCCAGTGGCGTACACGACGCCCTCCCGGCTCGAACGTTGGGTGCCATTGTCGAGCATGCCGGGGACATTCAACCCGTGTTGAAGGCGGATCTCACGCGTGGCGATTGGGTCGTCGTGATCACCAAGAACTCCACCTATTCGATCTGCTTTCTCGGTGGGGACTCCTATTCCGTTGCGGGTGGATGGTTCGACCAGAACAGCTCTGCGCCTCTCACCGTGACCATCAACGGCTGTACCTGGGGTGGTAGCGCCATCAAGAGCGACATTCTCGCCGCCCCCGGTCTCTTCCTCGAGTTCGGCAACCGGGTTCGCACTACCCGCATTCAAGAGGTCACGGTTCATCAGGGCGACAGCTTGCCGGCGTTCAACTGATTCCAACTCCCAACGTCCTCAGAGCCCCCCTCCTGCAGCTCGATCCTGCGCCCGATCGACAGGTCTCCGAGTCGACCGCTGGCTAGGTGGTAGCCCACCGGGGCTCATGTCTTCCTCTGTTGATATTTCACAGTGAGCGTCCAAGCGGGCATGCAAAATGCTACATACGACCTCCGTCACGCATCGAACCCGACAACAGGAGGATCTCATGCGCAACCCTGCAAAGACGTCACTGCTGTTCGCTCTGCTGATCAGCAGCTCGTATCTTCTGTTTTCGACCTGTGGAGGGAGCGCCCGGGAACAGACCGCCGACCGGGAAGAAGTCCCCGCCGAGAGTACAGCGGTGCAGCCCATCGAGGACGATCTGGACGCCGGCTCTCCGCTCGCGACTTCCGGCGGCCCCTCCGATGTCCGCTCGAGTGCGCTCGACACCACGACCGTCGACAGCCGAGCGCAGCCAGCTGCTCGCGCCACGACGCCTGACCCTGCCCCAGCGCAGCCCTCTCACGTCGCCCCGCCAGCGGCCAAGCCCCAAGCCGCGCCGCTGACGGTCGCGGCGGGCGAGACCATCGATATCCAGTTTCGAGAGACGCTGTCCAGCCATACCAGCCAAGCTGGTGAGCCGTTTCGCGCCCGGATCACCCAACCTGTGCTGGTGAACGGAAAGACAGCCATTCCGGCCGGGACGGCGATCCTCGGCCGGGTCCTCGAGGCAGAGCCCGCCAAGAAGATCGGCGGGAGAGCCCGCCTGACACTCGACTTCGAGTCGCTCGTTCTGGCGAATGGCGCGACCTACCCGATCGACGCCGTTTTTTCCCAGAAAGGCAAGAGTCAGACCGGGAAAGACGCTGCGATCATCGGTGGCGCCACACTCGGGGGCGCGGTTCTCGGCAAGCAGGTCGGAGGTGATACCGGCACCATCATCGGCGCTGTGGCCGGTGGAATCGGCGGAGCCTTCGCGGCCAAGAAGACCAAAGGCAAGCCGGTCGAGGTTCCGGCCGGCACCGAGATGATTCTGGAACTGACTCGCCCCGTTACGATCGACGTTCTACCCTGATCCAGACCTCGGGGTGGCCTTGGTGGAGCTCTTCTGAGGGCCTTCTTGCCCCACCCATCGGGGTGGTCTGTCGCCAAATCCCATCTGCTACCGTCACGTTGGAAGAGGGAGTCCCGGCTCCGGGAGTACTCGATGGGTCGAGAATCCGCGCCCCTCACAGGGGCGCACCCGAGACTCTCTTGTCAGAGATGAAAGGGAATTGGCCATGAGCGTTCAACCCCGGGTTCGATGGTTCAGGAAGGAAGAACGAGACAAGATCGTCGAAGAGGCAGTAGAGGTCCTGGAACGGGTAGGCGTGTTCGTGGAGAACGACGAGGCGCTCGAGCTTCTCGACGGCGCCGGCGCCAAGATCGACTCGTCGCTAGGACGTGTCCTGATCCCGGCGCCGCTGATCGAATCCGCCCTGCAGAGTGCTCCTCAGAGCATCCAGGTGTTCGATCGCTTCG
The DNA here is from genome assembly GCA_963707075.1 of uncultured Acidobacteriota bacterium. Classification (GTDB taxonomy): domain Bacteria; phylum Acidobacteriota; class Thermoanaerobaculia; order Multivoradales; family JAHEKO01; genus CAXMQZ01. The sequence goes on along the minus strand of CAVPOX010000024.1, from coordinate 133,939 downwards.
GGGAGATGACGATGGATCTGGGCGGCGACAGGGTCCATTTCAACCCCGGCTCAGCAGCACTTCGCGTTTTCGACTATGCGTTGGGCAGGGAGAGAACACCCGTCACTGCCGATGTCGTCGCATTCTCACGGCTGACGGACGCGCTTCCCAACTTCGCGGCCCAGAGCACAGGCATCATCCCAGGCGATGTGCCCGAGGATCTCGCGGACCGGTATCGTGTCTTCCTTGGGCTGTTGTCCTCGAGCAAGCCGATCGTCACCGGAACCTTCGAGAAGCGATCCTTCCGAGTGATGCACGAAATGCTGATGGCAGTGCGCGGCGACGCGGAGAAGTTGCGCGACAAGCCCTTGGCCATCTTCGATTGCTGCCCCTCGCCACCACTCATGTGGAGCGACCTGACCGTCCAGGCGCTGATCGACTGCGCCAGAGCCGGGATCCCGGCGGAGCTCGTCTCCATGCCCCTGACCGGAGCGACCTCGCCCGTGACCTTGGCGGGGGCGATTACCCAGCACTGCGCCGAGAATCTCAGCGGCATCACCATCCATCAGCTGGCCAGGGCTGGCGCGCCGATCATCTATGGCGGCTCCCCCGCCTTCTTCGACATGCGCAAGGGTACGACGCCCATGGGCGCGGTCGAGACCCAGATGATCGACGGCGCCTACGCCGAGATCGGCAAGCACCTCGGGGTCCCGACGCATGCATACCTCGGCATGAGTGACTCCAAGCTGGTGGACTTCCAGGCTGGAATGGAAAGCGCCATGGGGGCCACGCTGGCCGCTGTGAGCGGTGTGAACAACGTCTCGGGACCCGGCATGCACGACTTCGAGTCCTGCCAGAGCCTCGAGAAGCTGGTCCTGGATCATGAAATCTGCGGCCTGGTGCTGCGACTGGCGGCCGGCATCGAGCTGCGAGACGATCCCATCGCCCTGCCGGTTCTCGAAGAGGGCCTGGTCGCCAAGGAATTCCTCTCGTTGGATCACACTGCCAAGTGGTTTCGACAGGAGGGCTACTACCCGAGCGATGTCATCGATCGGGCGACCCTCGGCGAGTGGGAAGCGGCGGGAGCCAAGGACTCAGCGGCCCGGGCCAGTGAGCGGGTGCACTCGATTCTCCGCCGTCACCAGGCCGAGCCTCTCGAGGCCTCGATCCTCGCCCACCTCGAGGAGATCATGCAACAGGAGGCGCGCCATGTCGGGCTCGACAGACTTCCGGATCTCTCGCTGGACGAAAGATACACAGGCGTCCTGACCGGTGTTTCGACCGGTTGACTCGAACGAGCCGGAAGGCCCCGAGAATCGTGGGTTGCGCTCCGCTCGACGCAGCGTAAGTGACAGCGGATAAAGGAGATTCTGTGAAGTGCACCACGGGGCATCCGGGGTCGACTCCGCTACACTACAGCTGGAGCCTGGACTCGTGGACCTGAATCTATCGGGCGATCCCCAGCTGCAGGACGCCCTGGACCAACTGCAGCAGTATCTCTCTGACGAGATTCCTCCGCTGTTCTTCGCGACCTCGGCCGAGGTGTTGATCAAAGCCTCTCCGGAACAGGTCGCCGCTGGTTTGGCCGCCTGGGCTTCCGGCCAGCTCAAGCCCCTGCCGATTGCCGACTATCTTTTTCACGGCGCCAAGAAGCTACACCTGTTGGGCGAGCTCGGCCTGGTTCCAAAAGGGGTGATCGAAGAGTTCCTGTCCAGCCTCAGACCAGCTCTGATCTCCGTGTGTCCCATCGAGGACCAACAGAGCTTCGCCGCCGACCTGGACCGGATCCACCTCGGGATGGCCGTCGGTGGCAGCAGTGTCGATGTCATCTACCGCAGCGCGGACCGATCCGGTAGAGAGGATCAACCCACTCGTGCCCGGATCCGGCCCATGGATTCCCAAGATCTCGATGGCGGATTCACAGATGCACCCGCCGTCGGCACCGAGCTGCGAAGACTCAACCACCTGCTGCGTCGCCTCGAGGTGGCCTCTCCAGCTGGCACCACGTTGGTTCCCACTCAAGCGAAAGGGGCCGGAGAGCGTGCTGCTGCCGAGGCTCTCACCCAGGCCACCGCAGGCGCGCAGAGCGCTGCCGAACTTCAAACCTTCCTCACTCAGCTTCAGCAGCGTGGCCTGCCTGCGACTCCTGACGGTCTGATGAAGATGCTTGCCGCACAGCTCCCGGACTGGGCCGTATCGGCACCCAAGGAGTCCGAGTCATCGCCGCTCGGAGCCGTCAGAGCGATGCGGAAGTTCATCGACCTCGCCAAGGATCAGAACGAGGGTCTGGAACGGTACGACGAGCTGGTCAGCACTGCGGTCAACGAGTTCAACGAAGGTTCCCTCGGGCGCGCCGTCACCCTGCTCGACCTGGCAGAAAGAATGGCAGCCGAGAAGGTGGTCGACGGTGCCTACGTGAAGGGAGTTCAGCGGCGCGGTCGAAGCATGATCGACGAATCTCGACTTCGCGGGTTCGCCGACCAGCAGGATCAGCACCACCTCTTGCGCAGATTCCTGCACTTCTTCCCGGAACTCGGCCCCGAGGCCCTGCTCGCCCAGCTCGAGGAGGAGGAGAATCGAGACCGCCGGCGCTACCTCTTGATGCTTCTGGCGGCCCAGGGCGAGGCTACCCGCAAAGCGGTGATGGACGATCTCGCCCGCGAGGCGACGGGAAACGCTTCGTTTCCCTGGTACTACCGCAGGAACCTGGTCCACCTACTGCGCACCCTGCCGAGAGTCCCCGGACAGGATATCGACCCGGAGATCGACATGATGGTCCGCCTCTCGGACCCCAAAGGGGAGCTGCCTCTGGTCCGCGAATCGCTACTCTCGTTGGGCCAGATTCAGCACGAGCGGGTCGCCACCACCCTGGCCGCCCGGCTGAACGAGCTCGAGGACGCCTTGCTCGGAACCAGGGAACTGCCCCACGAGCCTGAACAGCTGCTCGCGCTTGTCGACACCGCCACTCGCTCACTGCTGCGCCAGGAGAGCGCCGTGGCCAGAAGGAGTCTCGTCGCCCACGGCCTCAAGCGCCAGGCAGCCCTGGGCGATACGCTCGAGCGTCTGGCCCGCCTGTCGGGCCAGGATCTTTCGAAAGAGGGCGATCTCGTCGACCGGATCACGGCTGCGTTACGCGCCGAGCTGCCCAAGAAGGTTCTCGGACTGACCCTCAAGAGCCAGCGCAAAGTCAGAAACATCGAACATCTCATCGAGTCGCTCTGCTCAACCGATCTTCCCGCCGTACAAGAGCTCCTGTCCGAGATCGCCGCGGACTACGAAGGAGAGCCCTTCGCTGAAACCGCATCGAGGACTCTCAAGCAGCTCGCCACTCACACGGAGCCCGCCCCTGAAGAGGTCCCCGACGTCACACTTTCGGGTGACCTCGGTCTGTTCGGTCTCCCAAACCTCCTGCAGAATCTGGCGGAATCGCAGATCGGTGGGATCCTGCTCGTCTACGACGCCGGCGGCAACGTCTCGGCCGAGCTTTGCCTGGAAGAGGGGCGGCTGCGCCGTGCCCGCGCTGGAAAACTCAAGGGGCGCGACGCCGTCTATCGACTCCTGGAAGACCCGGCGCCAGGACGATTCGTTCTCGAAGAGGATACCGCCGCCGAACCCGGAGATTTCGGCGAGGGTATGGTCGTCCCGATCCCGGATCTGCTCTTCGAGGGCATCCGTCGCTTCGACGAGTTCAATCGAGCCGCTGCCATTGCTCCTGACGAAGCTCGATTCAAGAAGGGTACGAAGAAGCCTTCACAGCTCGAGGAAGAAACCGACGGCGAGCTGGCTCGTGAGGTATGGCGGCGCGCCGCATCCGGATTCTCACCCGCAGAGTGCGAGACGGAGCTGCCCGTGGATCGATTCAGAGTCCGCCGACTCTTCGAGCACTGGGTGGCGGAAGGCTCCCTCGAAGCCCTCGACCTCAGCCCTCCGGAGCCGGGGGCCGCCCCGGTCAAGCCCGGCCCGGCCTGAAGTTCGAGTCCTTCCCGGATCTGGCGAGCCTCGCCAGAACCGTCGCCCGAGGGACTTGCGCTCCCTTCGACTGGAGTGCGCGACTGGCCCGTCAATCGTGTAGCATTCACGCACGAAGCCTGGTCGATTCAGAGCGAATTTCCATGGTTGACGGGAGGAAGCCATTTTGAACCGGATGGTCACCCATTTCGAGCGTCTCGCCCTCGTAGTCGTAGCGATTGCAATCTGTGCCTCGAGCCAGCGAGCGGAAGCCCAGAGGACGGGGCTCTTCGAGCTCTGGGTCGGTCACGAGTTGGTGGACTGCCCCAGCGACCCGGCCAGGCTTTGCTACCAGGTAAAGAACGAGCAATATGACGAATGGAGGGCGTTCGAAGGCAGCCTCAGCAACTTCTACTACCGTGAAGGCGTCGCCTACATTCTCCTGGTGGAGTCGGATCCTACCCTGGATGATCGGCAGCCGAGCCGAACTCGGTACAAGGTGGTGCAAGTGCTCGAGGAGTTCGAGACCTTCGAGACACCGGAGATTCCGAACCGCGTCGCGACACCCGTCGAAGAAGACGACATCGAGCCGATCGCCTCCGAGCCGATCGAACCGCCGGCTCCGTCACCCGCTTTGGTCGAAGCTCCCATCGTTGTCGCCGAGCCCGCTCCGGCGCCATCTCCTCCCACACCCGCTCCGACCAAGGAGCCTACACCCGGACCGACTCCCGCAGCCGAGCCGGCTGCCGCACCGCTTCCTCCGCCAGCCCGCACCTCGCCCGCTGCCGGCAGGCCCTTCAGGGGAAGCTTGATCATCGGCTCCGGGACGGAGGCTCGATCGTTCACTCCCTGCGGCGAAGAGGCCGGAATCTGGATCGAGGACGAGAGCGGTCAGGAGCTCTGGAAGATCTACAGGGGAAGCGTCCCGGCTCCGAATCGGCCCCTGCTGATCGATGTGCGCGGCGAGATGCGCCCTGCACCTCGATCCGGCTTCGGCGCCCACTACGATCATCAGCTCACCGTCATCGAGGTCCTGGAAGTCCACACGTCTGAAACCGACTGCGCTCGGATTCCAGCCCCTGTGACCGACCTTCCGCCCACCTCGGCCACTGCACAGGCAGCACCGCAAAGAGCGCAACCGGCTTCGGAGCCCGATCAGATCACGATCTCTGGTGGCGCACCTCTCTGGTCCTTGCGCATCGGGTCGGGGGGCATCTCGTACACCGGCCCTTCGGGAACCGAGCCCATCAACTTTCCGCCCGCGACCCCGGAGCGAAGTGCAAGTCGAGATACCTACGTCACTTCGACGACCGGCGTCGTGCCGCATGCCCTCAAAGTCGTGATCGGGAAGGAACCCTGCCCTGATCCGGCATCCGGCATTCGGCGTGAATTCACCGCTTACATCACGCTCGACGGCCGCTGGCTACGGGGCTGTGTGACCCAAGGAGAACCGCTCTCCTCCCCCTGACTCGAGTCCGGTCAGGACCGATCTGTTCACTTGGATGGCGTTGGATCGAGGCTCGCGTATACTCTTGCGCCAGCGCGGGGACATCGAGAACCCGAAAGAAACCCGTCGGCACAACGCCACCGGATGAAGGACCGGTCCTTGTGAAAAAAGTGAATGCCAGCTCCCCACAACTGGGTTATCCTTGCGGCTTCCGATCATGAAGCCATCTCGCTACCTATCGCTCGCCCTGCTGACCCTGATGCTCCCTCTTCTCGGGTGCCAGAGTAGTCCGCCCGCCTCCTCGGTCCAGATCTACTACTCGCCCTCCGAAGGTCAGCCACCTCCGGATGAGGTTGCCGAAGTGGCAGGCTCCTCGGATGCCGAAGCTGACGACCCTCAGGAAGACGAAATCGACCTGGTCGATGTCGGTCAGCAAGAGGTGATCGAAGCCGAGGACCTCGACGCACCGGTCCTGGTCGAAGAGCTGGCCGACGATGGAGGCGAGAGTCAGGTCGACGACGATCAGACTCTGGCCCTGTTGCATGACTCGCTGGAAGCCTACGAATCGGCCAGCATCTTCTGGAAGCAAGGGAACTTCGAGGACGCATTCGCCGCTCTCGATCACGCCTACGAGCTCATGGCTGCAGCTCCCCTGAACGGAGATCCTCTCATCGCTCAAGAGAAGGAAGATCTACGGCACCTGATTTCGCGTCGTGTCATCGAAATCTACGCCTCGCGTCAGACTGCCGTCGGCGACATCGACCGATCGATTCCGATGGTTCTCAACGAATACGTCGAACGCGAGATCAAGAGCTTTCAGGGACCCGAACGGGACCTTCTTTCTGGAGTCCTATGCCCGCTCCGGACTCTACCGGCCGATGATCCTCGAGGAGCTCAAGCGAGCTGGGCTTCCCGAGCAGATCAGTTGGCTGCCGCTGGTGGAGAGCGGCTTCAAGGTCCGCGCACTTTCTCGCGCCAGGGCCCTCGGTCTCTGGCAGTTCATCGCCTCGACCGGATACCGCTACGACCTGGAACGGTCATGGTGGATCGACGAGCGGATGGATCCGGTGAAATCCACCGTCGGTGCCATCGGCTACCTCACCGACCTGCACAATCTTTTTGGCGACTGGCTCACCGCACTGGCCGGGTACAACTGTGGCGAGCGAAACGTGCTGCGCGGCATCAGCAGCCAACGAGAGGGCTACTTCGACCAGTTCTGGGACATCTACACCCGACTGCCGCGCGAGACGCGACGCTACGTGCCCCGCTTTCTGGCCGTGCTCCAGATCATCGAGGATCCGGCAGCCTACGGCTTCGACCTCCCAGAGCCCATGCCTGCCCTGGAATGGGAGACCCTCGAGATCGAGCGCTCCGCCGAGCTGACTTCCCTCGACCAGGTCCTGGGCCTGGAGAACGGAACTCTCGCGGCTCTGAATCCCGAGCTGCGTCGCCAAGCCACGCCGACCGAGCCCTATGAAGTGAAAGTCCCGAAGGGGCAAGGCGAAATCCTCCTGGCCAGTCTCGACCGGGTGCCAGTGTGGGACGCTCCTTCGACTTCGTACACGGTTCACCTGGTCAGGAGCGGCGAAACGTTGTCGGGAATCGCCTCGCGGTACGGCACCAGCGTGCGTACGCTGATGGACATGAACGACCTGCGCAGCGCGAATCGTATCTGGCCGGGTCAGTCCCTGCAGGTCCCCGAAGGGCGTCCCCGGGCCACCTACGCCTCCAATCCCATCCCCCCGGGTCAAGAGATCCAATACACCGTCGGACGTGGTGACAGCCTCTGGCTGCTGGCCAGCCGCTACGGCACGACGATCGATCGGATCAAGAGCGATAACAACCTCTCCAGCACCGTTCTCAGACCAGGTCAATCCCTGAGAATCCGCAGTGCCTCAGCCGCATCGGCGGGTGCCGCTGGCGGTACCTACGTCGTGCGGCAGGGCGACACCCTCGGCCGCATCGCTCAGAAGCAGGGTGTTTCTCTCAGTCGTCTGATGACCGCCAACGGTCTGTCGCGGCGAAGCACGATCTATCCGGGCCAACGGCTGTCGATCCCCAATTGATCCGATCTCGATTCTCGTGACTGGTCCGAGCTCTGACGAGCTCGCGGTACTGCCTCCACAAGGTCGACACTTCGCGCTCCATCTGAGCGGCTGGGTATCGACGTTGCCATCGGAAAGCGGTAGATTGGGTGGGATTTGGTACACCTGGCGCGATGAGAATCTACGTCGCGGTCACCGACGACCGCCTGTTTCAGTTTCTGAGAACTCGACCGGATCTCGACGAGATCAACTTTCTGCAACCCGGAGGTAAGCGTCGATTCCAGGCCCTACAGCCCGGCGAGCCCTTTCTCTTCAAGCTCCACAGCCCTCGTCATTTCGTGGTCGGCGGTGGCTTCTTCGCCCATTCCTCCCTGCTACCGGCGAGCCTCGCCTGGGAGGTCTTCGGAGAGGGCAACGGCGCCGTCAGCCCCGAGGCTCTCAGGAGGAGAATTCAGAAGTATCGCCGCGGACTGGCAGCACGGGACGAGGATTACAACGTCGGATCGATCATCCTCGAGAGTCCCTTCTACTTCGATGAGGCCGACTGGCTGGAGCCCCCGAAGGACTTTTCCAAAAGCATCGTCCAGGGCAAGGTTTACGACACTTCGACGTCGACCGGGAAATCTCTCTGGGCGGACGTTCGCGCCCGCATGTCGGCACTGCACACCGGGCGAATCCTCGAACCGCAGGCCGAGATATTCGGTGAGCCACCCGTCGCGCCACCCAGGCTTGGGCCGGGTGCCTTCCGTATCCTGGTGACAGACGCCTACGAACGGCGCTGCGCCATGAGCGGCGACGGCACTCTCCCGGCTCTCGAAGTGACGCATATTCGACCACCAGCCCAGGGTGGGCTACATCGTGTCGACAACGGTCTTCTGCTCCGGTCCGATCTCCGCCGACTCTTCGATCGCGGCTACCTGTCACTCGGCGACGACTTCGAGATCCGCGTCAGCAGCCACCTGCGCCGCGATGATCCCGGCGCCGACATCTATCGTTCACTCGCGGGCACGCCGATCAGAATGCCAGGAAGATCCGAGCATCGCCCCCGCCCGGCCTTTCTGGAATGGCATCGTCGCAAGGTCTTTCACGGTTGAAAGAGCTGGCTCGCCAAACGGAGCAGGAGCCCGTCTGCGTGTATCCCCTCCGACTGCGGGGGAGTTGCCATGGAATGAAGGTCGCTCTCGCGAAAGGCACATCAGTCTGTGACGACTAAGCGATCCACCGCAGCACCTCGTCGGCGCGCAACAGCCAAGAGCATGGCCGCCCGCCAACGAGACATCTCGGTCAGTGAGTTCTTTACCAAGAACCGTCACCTGCTGGGCTTCGACAGCCCTACCAAGGCCCTACTCACCACGATCAAGGAAGCCGTGGACAACTCCCTGGACGCTTGCGAGGAAGCCGGCATCCTCCCGGATCTCGAGGTCACCATCCATGCCTTGGCCGAGAATCGATTCCGGGTCGAGGTCGGAGACAACGGGCCGGGCATCGTCAGGGCCCAGATTCCGAAGATCTTCGGTAAATTGCTGTACGGCTCGAAGTTCCATCGCCTCCGTCAGAGCCGGGGGCAACAAGGCATCGGAATCAGCGCCGCAGGCATGTACGGGCAGCTCACCACAGGCAAGCCGATCGTCATCGAGAGCCGAACCAGCCGGCGGAAGCCGGCGCATCGCTATGAGCTGGTCATCGATACCCTCCGCAACCAGCCGGTCATCAAGAAAGACCTCGAGGTCGCGTGGGACGCGCCCCATGGTACCCGCGTGGCCATCGAGCTCGAGGGCACCTACAAAAGGGGTCGACACGGGGTGGAGACCTACCTGCGACAGACCGCGCTGGCGAACCCGCACGTGGAGATTCGGTTTCAGGGTCCAGGCGAGGAGGAACCGATCGCTTTGCCGCGCGCCTCGGTCGACCTGCCACCCGAAGCCTTGGAGATTCAGCCTCATCCCTACGGCGTCGAAGTGGGACTCCTCCTGCGCATGCTGAAAGAGAGCAAGGCCCGACGTTTGAGCAGCTTCTTCCAGACCGAGTTCAGCCGTGTCGGCCCGACACTCGCGCAGCGCATCGTCGAGGGAGCCGATCTGTCGCCAAAGAGCTCACCCAGAAGGGTGACTGCCGAATCCGCCGAGCGGCTCATCGCCTCCATCCGAGAGGTTCGGATCCCCGCTCCACCGACCAATTGCCTCTCCCCCATCGGCGAGGAACGACTCCTGGCGAGCCTCCAGGAACAGATCGAGGCGGACTTCTATGCCGCGGTCAGTCGCTCCCCCGCCGTCTATCGCGGAAACCCCTTTCAGGTCGAGGTCGGGCTCGCCTATGGAGGCGATCAGACCGCGGACGACCTCATCTCCCTCTACCGGTTCGCGAATCGCGTCCCGCTGCTCTATCAGCAAGGCGGTTGCGCGCTGTTCAAGAGCGTCCTGGCGACGAATTGGAAGGCCTACGGGCTGCAACAGAGCCGTGGAGCGTTACCCAGCGGACCGATGACACTGATGGCGCACGTGGCGAGTGTCTGGGTACCCTTCACCAGCGAAAGCAAGGAAGCGGTCGCCAGCTACGACGAAATCCTCCGGGAAATGAAGCTCGCTCTCCAGGAAGTTGGAAGAAAGCTCTCTCGACATGTCCGGCACGCGCAGCGTCGTCGCGACGCCGACCGCAAGCGAGCCTACATTGAGAAGTACATCCCCCACATCGGGATCGCACTGCAGGACATTCTCGGCTTGACCGAGAAGCAGGAAGCCGAGATCGTCGACACACTCACTGACACCCTGGCTCGCAGCCGTAAGCTGTAGATCCACCGTCACGGATCAGCAACTCTCGGAAACAAGCTCGAGCTCGCTCGAAGGAACCACTGATGACTAACAGAAAACCGACGAAACCCAGTGCCTCCACCGTGGCGGGAAGGATCAAGGCCGAAGCGCGCGGCATCCGGACCAAGATCCTGCAAAGCAAGACTCCGGCCATGAAGTTCCCGGTGCGAAGCCTGTCGAATGTCGTCTACCGCCCCAACAAGGGACACTTCGAGATCAAGGGCAGGAAGAAGGAGCGAACCCTGACCGTCGGAACCGTCAAGACCTTCGCCCAGACGCTACGCATGATGGCCTTCAGCAAGGAACTCGTCGAAACCGACGACATCGCCACCAAGCGAGAGGCCTATTACGTCAGCAAGAACTGGGAGGATGCCCGCTTCAATGAACAACCCGAGAGCGACACGGTCATCGAAGATGTGGAAGCCCTTTTCGGTGTCAATCGCGAGCAGCTCGGTTTCATTCCCGAAGAAAAGGGGGGCGATGTCGCCGGTCGACTCATCGTCCTCGACCACGACCGGGAGACCGGCGAGCAGCTGCGCATCGACTGTACCCGCTTCGGCAGCGGCGCCTACTCGATACCCATTTCCGTGGAACAGCTGCAGTTCGAGACCGATGCCGACTTCATCCTGGCCATCGAAACCGCCGGCATGTTCCAGAGACTGGTCAAGCATTCGTACTGGCGATCCGCCAACTGCATCCTCATCTCCCTGGGAGGAGTTCCGACGAGAGCCTGTAGACGCTTCATCCGCCGTTTGGCCGACGATCATCGTCTTCCGGTCTACGTTTTCGTGGATGGCGACCCGTACGGCTACAGCAACATCTACCGGACCCTCAAGGCGGGCTCGGGCAACGCGGCGCACCTGAACGAGTTCTTCTGCGTGCCGCAAGCGCGATTCCTGGGAGTGACGCCCGGCGACATCGACGAGTACGACCTGCCCACGCATCCCCTCAAAGAGGTCGATATCAAGCGGGCCAGGGACGCTCTCAAGAACGACCCCTTCATTCAGCATCACAAGGCATGGCAGGAAGCGCTCCAGAAGCAGATCCGAATGGGCGTGCGCGTCGAACAGCAGGCGCTCGCCAAACACGGCCTCAACTTCGTGATCGACGAGTACCTGCCGCGCAAGATGAGCAACAAGAAGGCTTTTCTTCCCTGAGCCGTCGCCGGTCTCAAGGCCGCCAGGGCTCGGGCTCCACTTCCCCTCAGACCAGCAAGGCCCCGACCCTGTCGAGCCCTGCCTCGGTGGTCTGATAGCCTGCCTGCTTTTCAGTCACCAGACCTGCCGCGAGCATTTCCCGAAGACTCGCCCGGACCTTGAAAAGGGGCGTGCCGAGCTCGGTGGCGATCGTCTCGGGCGATACGGGCTCGGACGCCAGCTGCAGCAGCTGCAGCGCCGAGCTGGTGAGCGTACCGTCCGGATTGACGCAAGCCACTACTTCGCCTCCGGGAGCTCTTTCGTGCAGAAGTACCAGTCTTTGCACTCGAGACCTTCGGACTGGACTCTCTCCTCCGCTCCTTCCTGGGTTTGTGGCGCCGGTATGATGACCCGATCCCCGGGCTGCCAGTTCGCCGGCGTTGCCACTCCGTACTCGTCGGCGGTCTGCAGCGCTCGGATCAGCCGAATGATCTCGTCGATATTTCGACCCGTGGTCAGCGGGTAGTAGATCATCGCCCGCAAGATCTGCTCGCCATCGATGACGAAGACGCAGCGCGAGGTCTCGGTCGCGCTTTCGTACGGCATGATCATGCCGTAGAGCGTCGCGACTTCCTTGTTCAGGTCCGCAATGATCGGGAAGTCGATCTTGACTCCCATCTTCTCCTCGACGTTGCGCACCCACGAGATGTGCGAATAGACGCTGTCGATCGACAGACCCAACAACTCGGTACCGAGCTCACGTAGCGCGGCCTGCGCCTTGGCGAATCCAATGAACTCTGTAGTGCAGACCGGCGTAAAATCGGCCGGATGGGAGAACAGAACCAGCCAACTGCCCCTGAAGTCCTCGAGGCGCAACGTCCCGTGAGTCGTCGGTGCTTCGAACTCGGGAGCTGGCTCGCCGATGCGAGGCAGTCGGGGGGCAATGGTCGCATCTGAAAAGCTATCCATGTCCACTGGGTGCTTCTCCTTTCTTCGAATGGAAGATCCGTTGAGCTGAAGAACCCGCGGCTGGCAGCTTTCCGACTGGGTTCCCCTCCATCCTAGTGAGAGGCAGCCCGAGTCGCAATAGGTTCACTCCACAGAGCGGTCGATTCGAAGTGGACCGCGAGCCTCCGTTCTCTACCGAGTCATGGTGCAAGACGGGCTACGACCAGGGTCAGGTCATCGGCCTGCGTTACATCCCCCTTGAACCTCGAGACCTCGTTGAGAATCGAATCACGAATCTGTCGAGCCGAGCTTCGTCGGCCGGTGCGCTCGATCTCTCGCCGGAGCCGATGTTCACCGAAGCTCTCTTCGTGCAGGTTCGTGACCTCGAGCACACCATCTGTATAGAAGGCCAAAACATCGCCCGGGTCCAGGGATCTTTCGGTGACGCTGAAAGCCGGTTCCAGGTGGGTGCCCAACGGCAGCCCGCTGGTACCGAGAAACTCTGCCTTGCCGGTCGCCGAAACCAGGTGGACCAGGGGCGGATGTCCCGCATTGCCAACGATCAGCCTCCGTCTGTCCGCATCCAGGACCGCGATCTGCAGGGTCACGAACATGCGTCTCGGCGCCGTATCGCGAACCAGACGGTTCAGGCGGTCCAGCACCTCGACCGGCGACGTAAGGTCTTCGCGCAGGAGGTAGAGGCCACTCCTGACACCGGACAGGACGAGCCCGCTTGCCATGCCATGCCCGGCCACGTCTCCGATTACCACGGCCAGTATCGAGTCGGTGATCCTGAAGTGCTCGAAATAGTCACCGCCCACCTCGGAGGCGGGCAGCGATACTGCCGAGAAATCGAGCCAGCCCAAATCGGGATCTTGCCGGGGTAGCATGCTGAGCTGCATCTCCCGAGCGGAGTCGAGCTCGTCGCGCATCCGCGATTGCTCTTTCTCGCGCAGCAGCTCGGACCGCCATTCCCGAACAAAGCTCTCCACCCTGCGTCGGGTCAGACGCTGCCCCAACCCGAAGATCACACAGGACCAGGCCAGTGCCGCGATCAACATGCCGACTCGAGTACTCGTCTGCGGCGCCAATTCGGATGTGGTGACCACCCAGGCAGCCGCCGCATAGAAAATGCTGAGCAACGCGAGGTACTCGTACCAGCGCAAGCGGAATGCGAGCAGCAGACTCGGGAACAAGAAGCCGGCAAATGCGTAGACGGCGCCAGGCTCCTCCAGCGTCCGCGCAAAGATGAGTAGCAGGATCGACAGATAGATCCCGAGAATGGGCCTCAGATTGTCTTGCAGGAAGTGGGTCCCGCGCGTCACGTAGATCGCCAGAGTCGCCAGCAGGGCGAAACTCCAGAGCCCGGTTTGTCGGTAATGCCCCTCACTTAGCAGAACGACGACACCGATCGTGATGACGGTGCCCCACGCCAGTAGCATCTGCTTGAGAACATTGAAATTTCCTCCGTCCAGATACTGCTTGACCGCTAGCGCCTCTGGCAGTCGTATGAGCTCTTGAATCCTCGGCACGCTCACTTCAATCTCTCCCCGGCTCGGTCGAGCTAGTCACATCTGCGAGCGTCCGGCAGTCTAACCGATCGACCCTCTTCGTCGGGTTGACACCTGTCCGGCAAACTCCGGACAGGTGTCAACCCGCTCTGGACTGTCTTCTACGGAATCGTCTCCTAAGTGTTTCTCCATCAGACACTTGGCGATCCCTGAATCCATGGCACGAAGCTTGCTGTTCGGATCTTCATTGGAGGATTACCCTGGTGATTCGAGACGACTCGAGAATGGATCGCCCTGTATCTGACTCTGGTGGTCAGGCAAGGAGGGTCATCGCATGGGGAGGCGGTGCCATCCTGCTCTTCGCGCTCATCACGCTCTTCCTTCCATCCTTGCGCCGCTGGGCTGAATCGGAGACATCGATCGACATCGCACGTGTCCGGATGGGAAAGGTCACCCAAGGGGACCTGATCCGAGATGTCTCTGTGGACGGCAGGGTCGTTGCAGCCTTCCATCCAACCGTGTTCGCCCAGACCACGGGGATCGCACGCCTGGGCGTCTCGGCCGGGCAAGTCATCGAAGAGGATCAGGTCCTGGGACACGTCCAGAGTCCGGAGCTCGAAAGCCGAGCTCGTCAAGAACGCTCGAATCTCGCTTCGCTGCAGGCCGACCTCGATCGGCAGAGGATCCTCGCCGAGCAGTCCAGGTCCCGGTATCGGCAGAGCATAGGCCTTCTGGAGGTCGAGCTCGAAGCTGCGAAGCGTGCCATGGACAGGGCCGAGCGAACACGCCAGGAAGGCCTGCTGAATGCTGTCGAGTACGAGAAGGCGCAGGATGACGTCAAGGTGGCGGCGCTGAAACTGGAAGTGGCTCGCCAACAAGCCGATTTCGAATCCGAATCTCTCGACTTCGAACTGAGGAATCGGGAATCCCAGGTGGAGACCCAGCGCCTGCTGGTCGAAGAGCTCCAGCGGCAGGTCGATGGTCTGACCATCCGCTCTCCGGTATCCGGCCTCGTCTCTCGGTTGCTGATCGAGGATCACGACGCAGTCACGCCTGGTCAGGGTCTGGTGTCGGTCGTCGACCTTTCCGCCCTGGAGATCGAAATCCAGGTTCCCGAGAGCTTCGCCGACGAAATTGCCATCGGATCGGAAGCGGTCGTGGCCTACGAGGGTGAGACGTTTCCAGGCTCCGTAACCAGCATTTCACCAGAGGTCCAGGGCAGCCGGGTCAAGGGCCGTGTCGCCTTCACAACCTCTCCACCACGTGGCCTGAAGCAGAATCAGAGAGTCCAGGCCAGGCTGCTGCTGGACACCAGAACCAATGCTCTCAAGGTCCCTCGTGGACCGTTTCTCGAGGCAGGCGGAGGACGTCACGCCTATGTCATCGAAGAAGGTGTCGCTGTTCTCCGGGCAATTCGAGTCGGAGCCATCAGCCTCACCGAAGTCGAGGTCATTTCAGGACTCGAGCTGGGAGAAGAGATCATCATTTCCGACACCGCCAGATTCGACGGCGCCAAGAAGGTCCTCCTGAGGCGCTGAGGCTACGGCATTCACCTTCTTCGAGGGAGAACCAGACATGATCGACATGCACTCCATTCACAAGATCTACCGCACCGAACATGTGGAGACGCACGCCCTGAGCGAGTTCAACCTCGAAATCAAGTCGGGGGAGTTCGTCTCGGTCATGGGCCCTTCCGGCTCCGGAAAGACCACTTTTCTCAACATCGCCGGTCTCCTCGACACCTTCGACCAGGGCTCGTACCGACTGGACGGCAAGGACGTCAGCCGCTTGAGCGATCGAGAAATGTCTCGAATACGCAACGAGAAGATCGGGTTCATCTTCCAGGGCTTCAACCTCATCCCCGACCTAGACGTCTTCGACAATGTGGACGTACCCCTACGCTACCGAGGGATGTCGGCGAAGCAGCGTCGAAAGGCCATCGAGCAGGCCCTGGACGTCGTCGGCCTCACCTCGCGGCTCCGCCACCAGCCATCTCAGCTGTCGGGTGGGCAACAGCAGCGGGTGGCTGTGGCGCGGGCTCTGGTCGGCAACCCACAACTCATTCTGGCCGACGAACCGACGGGAAATCTGGATTCTGCAATGGCCAACGAAATCATGGACATGCTGGAGAAGATCAACGATCTGGGCACCACTGTGGTGATCGTCACGCATGACGCAGAGTTGGCGAACCGAACCCAGCGGCAGATCTACCTGTTGGACGGCAAGCTCATCGACATCGACTCTCACGAACAACACACGCCGCTCTATACCGCGGTGCAAGACCAGGAAGCGGCCAACGCCTGAGCGGCTGGGAGATTCCATCATGCTCGCCTATCAGATCAAGGTCGCTCTCAAGAGCCTTCGCCGCAATCCGGCCCTCTCACTTCTCATGATTTGCGCAATCGGTCTCGGCATCGCGGTCTCCAGCGCCTTCATCACGACCTACTACCTGATGGCTGGAGATCCAATGCCGGAGAAGAGCAATCGACTCTTCTACGTGGAGATCGACACCTGGGACTCCGACAATCCTTTCAACGATGACTATCCGGAACGGCCACCCAACCAGATCACCTACCGGGACATGCGCGGCATCATGCGTAGCGAGATTCCGACCCACCAGAGTGCCATGTTCAAGTCGTCCCTGACGATCCAACCGGAAGGCCAAGACGACAGACCCTACCGTGCCCAGGCGCGGCTCTGTTTCTCAGGCTTCTTTGCGATGTTCGACGTGCCCTTCGAATACGGGGCGCCGTGGGGACCCAGTGTCGATGAGAATATCGAACCGGTCGTGGTCATCGACAACGATACAAATCAGCGCCTCTTCGGCGGTCAGAACAGCATCGGCCAGACGATGCGCATCAACAATCGAGCCTTCACGGTCGTCGGCGTCATCGGGAACTGGCGACCAGAAGTGAAGTTCTACGACCTCAACAACAACCCGTTCGGGCAACCGGAGGAGATCTTCATCCCCTTCAACTTCCTCGAATCCATGGAGATCGCCAGCGCTGGTAACGACTCCAACTGGAAGACGTACGTCGGGAATACCTACCAGGACTTTCTCGAGTCGGAGTCCGTCTGGATCCAGATGTGGGTGCAGCTCGATTCCAGCCGGCAGCAGGAAGAGTACCTGGACTTCCTCGATGCCTATGCCCACGAGCAGAAGAGATTGGGACGACACGGCAGACCGGTCAACAACGTGCTGCTGTCGGTTACCGACTACATGAAGACCGAAGAAGTCGTTCAGGACGAGGCGCGGATCCTGCTCATTATCTCCATCCTGTTTCTCATCGTCTGTTCCGTGAACCTGATCGGAATACTCCTGGGCAAATTCCTCGGAAGGGCCCCCGAAGTGGGCGTCCGCCGAGCGCTCGGCGCGAGCCGCCTCTCCGTATTTCTGCAGCACATTGTCGAGTGCGAGATCGTTGGCTTGCTGGGGGGCTTCCTCGGACTCGGTCTATCCTGGCTGGCTCTGCAATTGATCAATCGCCTGTTCGACAATATGGTCGATTTCCATCTCGACCCGACGATGGTTCTCGCAGCCATCGTGCTGTCCTTGCTCGCCGGTCTCATCGCCGGTCTCTACCCTGCATGGCGAATCTGCCGGGTGGCTCCCGCCACCTATCTCAAGCTCCAATAGCCAAGAGAGGACTGGACCATGGAACTAGGACCCATCTTTCGCGCCCTGATGCACAACAAGTCCCGTTTCTGGCTGATTGCACTGGAAGTGGCCCTCACTCTGGCGATCGTGACCAACTCCGTCAACGTGATGCTCGACATGCGGAGCGAGTTTCTCAAGCCATCTGGAATGGACGAAGACAATCTGCTTGTCGTTTACACCGAGCCGTTCGCGCCAGAGTTCAAGGAAGAGGAGTTCGTGAATGCCCTACGGGAAGAAGATTTGCTCCGCTTGCGATCCTTCCCGGGGGTTGTCGAGGCCTCCGGCTTCCACCAAATTCCCCTGAGTGGATCGGGGAGCTCCACGGAACGCCGCCCTGCCGGATCAGAACTGGAGACAACGGTGGCGCCGATGTTCGTCGTTACCGATCGGGCCCTTCAGACTCTCGGTGTCGAGCTCATCGAAGGCAGGGACTTCACGGCCGCGGATTTCGATTACGACAATGACACCTACGAGACAGGACAAGCCGCCCGGAGTGTAGTTCTCAATCAATCTCTGGCTGCCAAGCTCTTTCCCGACGAGAGCCCGGTAGGCAAGGTCATCCAGAACGACAGTGGTGACCGGTCCGAGATTGTCATCGGAGTGGTCGGGACACTCCTCAATTCCTGGCCTACTTCCCGCTACGGAGAAGACACAATGCTGCTGCCCGGCAAACCGGGCAACGAGTACCGGATGCGATACATGGTGAGGACCGAGCCAGGTCGGGTGAACGAGGTGTATGCGGAGCTGGAGAATCTCATGCGCCGGACCGAGCCGGGACGGGTGATCACCATCCGGACCTTGGAAGAGGTGAAACGAGACGTCTTCACCGCGAACCTGGCACTGATCAAGATTCTCACCGTGGTGATCTTCTTGCTGGTCGCGGTCACCTCGATCGGGATCATCGGCCTGACGTCTTTCTCTGTCACCGAGAGGACGCGACAAATCGGGACGCGAAGGGCTCTTGGCGCCACACAGACCGATATCGTGCGCCACTTTCTCGTCGAGAACTGGATGATTACCGGCTTCGGCCTGGGTCTCGGCCTCGCCCTTGCCATTGGGCTCAACTATGCGCTCACCGAAGCAGCGGGTGCCCCCAGAATGGACTGGTACCTACTCGTCGGCGGTCCGCTTCTGCTCTGGGCTACCGGCATCGTCGCCGCCCTCCTGCCGGCGATTCGAGCCTCCAAGGTGGCTCCAGATATCGCCACGCGTACCGTCTGATCATGCAACCAAACGACCTCTGGTCCGTACCGATTCAGGAACAGGTCGAGCTGATCAACCTCGGAGACCGCAGGCCACCAGAGGTTGAGGGGGTGGCATCGATGGCGGATCGACAGCCTGCGCGACCGGAATGACCTCGTGAAACAGATCTCTCCACTGCCGGTCCTGATCGTCGACGACAACCCTGCGGTCGTCACCGCTCTGAAGGTGCTGCTCGACCTTCACGACATCCCCTGCCTCAGTGCCTCGACACCCGATGAGGCACTCCAGATTGCGCGGCGCCAGACCCTGGGAGCCGTGCTCCAGGATATGAACTTCGGTCCCAGCGAGACGTCAGGCGAGCAAGGGATCGAGCTCTTCCTCGCTCTTCGACAGATCCAGGCCGCTGTCCCTATTCTGCTGATGACCGCGTGGGCCTCGCTGGAAACTGCCGTGCGGCTCGTCAAGGAGGGGGCTAGCGACTACATCGCGAAGCCCTGGGACGACGAGAAGTTGCTTGCGGCCCTACGCAACCTCCTGCAAATCAGATCCCTGCAGCTGGAGAACGACCTGCTGAAAGCTGACATCCTGGAGAGTCGTGAGAGCCTCGATCGCCAGTATGATCTCTGCGGCATCGTCTATCAAAGCCGGGCGCTTCACCGGTCCATATCCCTGGCCGTGAATATTGCCGTGTCGGACGCTCCAGTCCTCATTACCGGTCCCAGCGGCTCAGGAAAGGAGAAGCTGGCCGAGATCATCCAGGCCAACTCTCGCCGCAGGACAGGTCCGTTCATCCGCGTCAACGTCGGCGCCATTCCGGACGACCTCCTGGAGAGTGAGCTCTTCGGTGCCGAGGTGGGCGCCTACACCGGTCTGGAGAAGCGACGCATCGGTCACTTCGAGTCGGCCGATGGCGGCACGCTCTTCCTCGACGAGATCGATGCACTGCCACTGACTGGCCAGGTCAAGCTCCTTCGCATCCTGCAAAGCGGGGACTTTCAGCGACTCGGTAGCAGTCGAACTCTACACAGCGACGTGCGAGTGGTGAGTGCCACGAATGCCGATCTGCGTGAGTCGATCGCCGTTGGAGACTTTCGGGAGGATCTCTTCTTTCGTCTCAACGTGGTCGAACTCGACGTGCCCGGTCTTCTCGATCGACCCGAAGACGTCTTGCCTCTAGCAGCGTTCTTCTTGAACAAGCACGCCACCTCGAATGGCGCTCGAGCGTCGGAGTTCAGCGAGGCGGCTCGGATGGCGCTCGTCGAGCACGACTGGCCGGGAAACGTGCGTGAACTGGAGAACAGGATCCACCGAGGCACTCTCGTCGCGAGCAATGACCAGATCACACCGGCCGATCTGGGACTCGCAGCGGAGACCTTGCTACCTGGATCGACATTCGCCGACCGCGATCTGCCCGTCGAGGACATCCCCGAGCACCAGCGGGTAATGGCAGCCCTTTCAGAAGCCCAGGGGATCGTCGCTCATGCCGCGAACCTGCTCGGCATCTCCCGACAGGCTTTCTATCGCAAGATGGAGCGCCTCGGAATAGAGCTGGAGCGCAAACCGAAGGGCGGATTCAATGGGTTCTGACGCCGCTCCGCTCTACGAAACGTCCGACCCTTCTCTCGGCGATCGCCCCGAAATATCTTTCAGAAAGCCCAAGCTGTCATTCAACGGCAGGGTCACTGCAGGCTTCCTCCTCATTATCGTGCTGGCCGCTACGATCGCCGCTCTGGCATCGAGACTGCCCCTGAACCCATGGAACGTGTTCCTACTCATCCTCCTTGTCGTGCTTCCGCTCGGAGCCTGGATGATCTCCCTCCTCCTTCGGCCTATTCGGGGAATCGTGGAGGATCTCTCCGATGGCATCCGGAGCTTTCGCGACCGCGACTTCAGCGTCCGACTGCAAACCCGTCGCGCCGACGAATTCGGGCAGATCGCACAGCTCTACAACGAGGTCGGCGCAACCCTGCAAAGCGAACGGCGCGATCTGCGAGAAAGAGAGCTCCTCCTCCAGACGGCGCTCAATCAATCGCCGGTCGCCATCCTCCTGATCAACCAGTCCGATCGCGTCGTGTACTCGAATCATGAAGCTCGCCGGCTCGTGCTTGGAGGTGCGAAGCTCGAGGGGCGGGGATTCGCTGAGCTTCGCCAGGGCCTACCCGACGAAATGCGGCGAATCGTCTCTAGCGAAACAGATGGCATCTTCTCGGTCCAGACCGACGAGAATGTCGAGACATACCAACTCTCGCAGCGCGTGTTTCAGCTCAATCGTCGCTCCCATCGACTGATTCTCTTGCGGCGCATGACTGGTGATCTAGGTCGGCAGGAAGCGACCGTTTGGAAGAAGGTGATCCGGGTCATCTCCCATGAGCTCAACAACTCCCTAGCCCCGGTCTCCTCGCTCCTGCACTCCGCCAGGATCGTCGCCAGAGAGCCGCGCCACGCCGCGCGGGCCGAAGAGATCTACAGCACCATGGAGGACCGGCTCGATCACCTGTCGCGCTTCATCGAGGGCTATGCCCGCTTTGCCCGACTACCCGCGCCACGGCACGAAGAGGTCGACTGGAAGGAGTTCCTCGAGAGGTTCAGCGAGTTTCCCCGATTGCAGGTTTCCGGCAGCCTCCCGACGAGTCCCGGCTACTTCGATCCGGCCCAGATCCAGCAGGTTCTCGTCAATCTCTTCAAGAATGCCGTCGAAGCCTCGAACGAGCCGGCCGAGATCACGGTGAGGGTAGATTCGACCCGAGCCGGCGGCACGTTCGTCCAGGTTCTGGACCGCGGCCGCGGGATGGATGAAGAGACACTGAGAAAGGCCCTCCTGCCGTTCTACTCCACCAAGAGAAACGGAAGTGGGCTCGGCTTGCCGCTGTGCCGAGAGATCCTCGAAGCCCATGGAGGCAAACTGAGCCTGCAGCTTCGCCCCAATGGCGGCACTGCCGTTACTTGCTGGCTACCTCCGGCTAAGGCGTCCCCTCATCGATAGCCCGGTCGAAGCGCCCAGGCGCCCCGGCCTTTCCAACTCCAGACGCGAGGGCAACACCCGCCCCGGGCTTGCTTGAAAATCCGGATAGTGCAATTCTCGACTATCTGAAGACATTCGAATCCAGCTGAGGAGGGTCACCATGGAGCAGCCGACTCGGAAGACACAGTCCAGGCTTGGCCTGAGCCGACGCGAGCTGCTTGGCGCCGGTGCACTCGGCGGCGTAGCCAGCATCGCGGGCCCCCTGGCCTGTACCCGCCCCGCCGAGCGCGAGACCGCTACCGAAACCGACGAGCGGATGAGACTCGCAGACTTCGAGCTCTCGGAGCTCTCGATTGGGGACCTCCAGGAGGCCATGCAGACGGGTCGCTGGACGGCTCAAGAGATTACCGGGATGTACATAGAGCGCATCGAAGCTGTCGATCGTCGGGGCCCCGAGCTGCGCTCCGTCCTGGAAGTCAATCCTGAAGCGTTGGCCATCGCTCGCCAACTGGACGAAGAGCGCAAGGCGAGTGGACCACGTGGGCCTCTTCATGGAATTCCGGTGCTGGTGAAGGACAACATCGCCACGGCCGACCGGATGACCACGACCGCTGGATCACTCGCTCTGGAAGGCTGCATTACACCCCGGGACTCGTGGGTGGCGGCTCGCCTCCGGGCAGCCGGAGCTATCCTTCTCGGCAAGACGAACTTGAGCGAATGGGCCAACTTCCGCTCCAATCACTCCTCCAGCGGATGGAGCGGGCGCGGCGGACAGTGCCGTAATCCCTACGCTCTCGATCGCAATCCCTGTGGCTCGAGCTCCGGCTCGGGCGCGGCCACTTCGGCGAATCTCGCCGCTGTGGCCATCGGAACGGAGACCGACGGCTCTGTGGTCTGCCCATCCAACGCCAATGGCCTGGTCGGAGTCAAGCCCACGGTCGGACTCGTCAGTCGGGCCGGGATCATTCCCATCGCGCATTCGCAAGACACTGCCGGCCCCATGACGAGGACGGTAGCGGACGCAGCCGTGCTGCTCAGCGCTCTCGTCGGCATCGATCCCGCGGACGCGGCCACGAACGGCAACCAGGCGCGGTCAGGCCTCGACTACACCACGTTTCTCGATCCCGGAGGGCTGTCCGGTTCGCGAATCGGCGTAGCCCGGCAGTACTTCGGATTCCATCCGGGGGTCGACGCGACACTCGAAGAGGCCCTTGCGGAGATGAAGCGGCAGGGTGCTGAGTTGATCGATCCCGTTGAGCTGGCTACGAGTGGACAGTTCGGAGATGCCGAGTACACGGTGCTCCTCTACGAGTTCAAAGCCGACATCAACCGCTACCTCTCAGACCTGGGCGGCAGCTGCGGAATTCACAATCTCGAGGATCTCATACGCTTCAACGAAGACAACGCCGACCACGAGATGCCGTTCTTCGGCCAGGACATCTTCCACGAGGCCGTATCACGGGGCGATCTCGATAGCCCGGAGTACATCGAGGCCCTGGAGACCTGTCGAAGGGCGACTCGAGCGGAAGGCATCGATGCCGTCATGGACCAACATCGCCTCGATGCCATCGTCGCTCCGACGGGTGGACCGGCCTGGACGACGGATCTGATCAACGGTGACCACTTTCTGGGTGGCAGCTCCAGCTTTGCGGCGGTCTCGGGGTATCCGAATCTCACCGTTCCGGCCGGCTTCGTTCACGGCCTGCCCATCGGCCTGTCGTTCTTCGGCCGCGCCTGGAGCGAACCGAAGCTCTTCCAGTTGGCCTATTCCTTCGAAACCGCGACACGCCGGCGCCGACCTCCCGAGTTCTTCCCTACGCTGCCCAGTTGACCCTCAGACCAGGGTGACGCTCCAGGCAAACAGGACCTGTGCGGTGTAGTACAGGGGCAGACCTATCAGTCGATTGACGAACCCAGGCTGAAGAAAACGGTTCCTGGCAACCGCCAGGTCCGACACATAGAAGGCGCTGGGGGCGACCAGAAAGACCCACTCGCCGCCTTGCCCCCAGGCTCCGACTCCGAGAGTCAACATGGCAGAGATGACGAATATGTAGGCGGCCACCGCCCCTCGGAGGGAGGAACTGAGCCGCTTCAGAAGCGACCGCCCGACCCTCCAGGCACCGAGTCCCGTCGGTAATGCAGCCAGGACCACCCATTGCATGGAGACGCCCGCGGTCAGGAACGCCATTGAATAGAACAAGTGGCCGACCAGAAAGCTCACAATACCGGCTTTGAAGGCGGCCTGCCGATGAGGGATCAGAAGAACGTCACCCAACCAGCAAGCCGCCAAACCAGCCAACACCCAGAGACCGTAGCCGCTCTGCAGAGCACCGAGTCGAACCGCTAGAAGCACGAAGGTGGCCGATGCCAGTGGCTTTGCCAGCCACACACCCGAGCGCCTGCCGGTCCATTCACTCCACAGAAGCAATGAAACCAGCAAGATCAGTATCGAGACGATCCGCACGGCCCCAGCCTAACTGAATTCGTCGCGGGCGAAAGACGGCAGGATGTGTATCTCGACTTGCTTTTGTGTAGTATGTACTATATACTACTCACTAGAGGCACCAGGAATGCCCGAGTTCGGAAGCTACATCCGTCAGCGACGCGAGGACCTCAAGAAAGCCGACCGCACCTATTCCGTGCGCCAGGTGGCCGCCCGCGTCGGAGTCGAGCCCTCCTATCTCAGCAAAGTCGAACGCGGGCGCGAATCACCACCATCCGAACCCAAGATCCGCCTTCTCGCCCGCGAGCTCGGCGAAGATGCCGACACCCTTCTCGCCCTGGCCGGCAAGGTCGCCAGTGACCTCCAGGAGGTCATCCGTCGCCGACCCCGTCTGATGTCACAACTGATTCGCGAAGTCCGAACCATGCCCGACGCTCGCCTCCGCCATCTGTTGACGACGGCCCGTGAGGCAAAGAAATGAAAGGAGATCCAGTGATCGATCTGACCCACGACCAGCTCATGTTCACGTTCCCCGAGGTCCACGCCGATGCGAGGCTGACGATCGAGTTTCAACGAACACTCCGGATTCCGGACGGAGAGAGGGAGTTCCCCCTCCTGCCCGGGTTGGGCCGGTTTCCACTGTTCCCGGTGGGAACTCTTCTCGAACAGGGCGCAGCCCCTTGGATGGACAGGGTCGAGGCAATGCTCCCCATGTATCAGTCCGAGGCCATGTGGCTGAGCTTCCGACCATCCTATTCCGTAGCCCATGAGACCTACTACCCTTTCGCCGTCAAGATCCGGTCGGGGCCCAAGGACGCCGTCTCCGGCCGGGCCTGGTCCAGCTCGCTGCACCGCAACCCGCAGGATTACCTCGTTCTCGAGGAACAGTCGTGGTTGGGTGGCTACTCGAACGGGCACGGCCTGGTGCACCAGTTCGTCGCGGTGCCCTTCGGCAATCACGAGAACGCCCGCAGCGACTCCGCGACCCAGGACAACAGAGGAAGGATCCAGATCGACGTTCTACCGATGACACGTCGGGCCTACGATCTCTACTACCCCACCGACTCCTGGAAGAAGCATCTGGCCGCTACCAGTACTCGCCCGGCGACCGACGACGAGCTCGAACGCGGATCTCGAGACGAGCTGGAACCTCAGCAATTGAAACGCAATTCCTTCCGCCACGAGGACTGGGACCGTGAGGCACGCTCGACCTACTCGATTCACCTGGCCAACTCGCTGCAATGGTGCGCCATGACCGGCAGCCCACCGCCCTCGCCTCCCCTCTCTGCCAGGCTGGCGGCGCCCATGTCAGGTGGCGCCTCGATCCAGAGCGGTTTCGACAACCAGACCAGTCGAGCCTTGAAAGGAAGCAGTAGAAACCCGCTCGGTTAGAACGACGGTTCTTCAGTCGACCTGCAGGAGTCGTCGCATCAGGCCTTCTCCCGCAGCTGCTCTTCGATCAACGCGATCGCTTCCTCTCGCCGCGACAGTGAGCCCGCCTTGCCCTGAAACAGCCCCTCCGACCCACCACCGCGACCACCGAGGATCTCACACACAGCTGCTCCCGTCTTCGCCAGGTCCAGCCCACCGTCGCTTCCCTGCACTACAGCGAACAGCGACGAATCGTCCTCGACACTGGTCAGAAAGGCAACACGGTCCGCGGCTCTCTTCCGAAACTCCTCCGACACCCGCCGCAGCAGAGCAGCCTCCACTCCCGTCAGATGACGCTCGGCCAAGCAACTACTACCTTCCAGCAGTTCCCGGACGATCTCCGGGGCGAGCCTCTCCTCGAGCAATCGCCTTTGGCGACGCTCGTTGGCCAGCTGCTCGAGCTTCAGGCGACACACGCTCACCAGGTCTTCGTCCGCGGAGTCGAGTGCCGCACGCAACTCGGCGCCTCGCACCTCGTGAGTGGCCAGGCGGCGAAGCAGGCGGCCACCTGCCACCCAGACGAGGCGCGTCCCGCTGCGGTGCGGCTCCGCCCTGAGGATCTTGACCGCCCCGACCTCCGAGGTGAGCCCCAGATGGGTACCGCCGCAGGTATTCAGGTCCACGCCTTCGATCTCCACGAGTCGGATGTCCCCAGAGTGGTCAGCGGGTAGCCCACGACTCCGCACCTCGAGCGCCTGATAAGCCTCCGGACTCACTCTCTGGCTCTTGATCCGCTTCGCGGCCGCTATCTGCGAGGCGACGGCGGCTTCCAACGCCTTCACATCCGCATCTCCAGGTCCGGCTACATCCAGATCGATGTCGCTGACATCCGCACCCAAATGAAAGGCTCGGGTCTTCCAGTCGAACAAACGAAGAGCGAGTGCGGACAGGAGATGTTGCGCAGTATGCTGCTGCATGTGATCGTAGCGGCGATCCCAATCCAGCACGAGTAACGCGCTTCCTACCGCCGCCTCCCCGCCCGACAGGTAGTGGCGAATCTCCCCGCCTCGCTTGCGGACCTCGTCGATCGGCTGTCCGTTCAACCAACCGAAATCGCAGGGTTGACCGCCGCCCTCCGGGAAGAGAATCGTGTCGTCCAATAGGGCGTAGACCCGTCCGTCCTCCGTCCCCACCTCCAGCACCTCGACCTCCAGCTCTTTTCGGTACGGTGCCGTCTCGTAGCTCGGGATCCGCTTCATCGCGCTTCGGGTCTCGACTCTTGGTGGTCTGGGCACGCTGTCAACGGCTACTCGTTCGCCGCACCGCGTGAACCGTGGCCGCTTTCCTGCGCCAGCTGATCGCTCGACTGCGGCCGCGAGAAGAGGTAGCCCTGGCCGTACGCGAAACCCATTCTGCGGCACACTGTGGCCTCTTCTTCCGTCTCCACGCCTTCTGCGATCAGTTCGATCCCGAGGTCCATCGCCAGCTTGGCCAGGCTGCCCACGAGCCGTCGACGGGCTGGCGGGGCTCCATCGATATCCTGGATGAGGCTGCGATCGAACTTCAGGAAATCGGGTGGCACGTCAGCCAGTTCGAGAAGGCGCGCCTGACCGGCGCCGAAATCGTCATAGACCAGGAGAATGTCGAGACGCTGCAGCTCCGCCATGAGGTGCTGGATCATCGTCGAGTCGGTCACCGCCGCTTCGTGGATCTCGATGGCCATGCGAACCTGGGGGAACTCCGATCGGGCGCTCTCCAGCGACCGCAAGAGACGATCTTCACGCAGCTCGCGGGGATGGGTATTGAAAAAGAACCGGGGCGCACCCATGAACGAGGCACATTCTGCAAAACTGTGTCGGCGCAGGAGCTCACTGAGCTCGATCTCGACACCGATGACCGACGCGAGGTCGAAGAGCTCGTAGGGAGCAGTAGGCAAGCCTTCGTGATCACCTCGACCCAGCACCTCGTACCCCAGCAGATCGCGTTTCGCGAGATCAACGATCGACTGGTAGACGTGTCTGACGGCTCCGCGGTTCAGGAGGACTCTGAGCCTCTCCGCCTTCTCGACGACCAGCTGCGGCAGTTTCGAACTGATGATGGAGGTCGAACCGATCAGCGACTCGCTGCTCTCGGCTTCCATCAGGCCGATGCGAAATTCGAGAGTCGCGAAGTGAAGGATGTCTCCCTCATCGAGAGAGGCTTCGCCGTTCAGGGGTTTCTGGTTCAGGAAGGTCCCATTGGTGCTCCCCAGATCCCGAGCCATCAAGCGGCCCCCGTGCTCGAAGAGCTCGGCGTGCCGAAACGAGACTACCTGCAGCGGCAAGGTCAACTCGAGCCCGGCCTCTCGTCCGATCCTGAACGGCAGAGAGTGAATCGGCACCCGGTACAGCTTGCCGCTTTCGTCCATGAACCCCTCCAGATACCAGAGAGGCTTGCTCAGAGATCGGGTCGGGTAGTTCACCTCGAGAGTGTCTCCGGGGCCAGACGTTCAGGTACTTCCCGTCCGTGCCAAGAGATTCTCATTCTACAGGCTGGACTGGCAGCTCCCCCGCTCAGAATCTCACAGCGACCTCGAGGTACGGGATTCAATAGACCGTGCCAGCCTACCTTGATGACACCTCGAGAAGACTCGGCAGCAGGATGGGAGGAGTGCCCTGCTCCTCCATTCGCCGGTTCAACTCCGGCAACGTTTCGGCGAAGAGTCCATTGACCTTGACCAACGCCGTCCCGAACTCTTCTTCGAGCTCCGCCAGGTACTTCATCTGGGCACGAGTCGGTGCCGCGAACTGTCCGTCGATTTCCGCGGCCAGGGACTGCAGCCGTTCGCTCAGACGGGGTCCCTGGCTCCAGAAGGGCTTGTCTTCCGCGCGCGCCAGCCCACCCAGAAGATCGGCGATCTCCTCCTCGCAGTCCTCGACAGCGGTCTTCAGCTCTTCGGGAAACTCCTGTTGCATCTGCTTTGCGGTCGAGCGGCGAGCTTCCATCTGCACCCTCACAGCATCGATGCGCCGTAGGCCATCATTGAGAACCGAGACCCTGTTCTGCAGCGACTCGACCACCCGGAACTGTTCCCGAAGGTCTTCTAGACTGACTTCGACACTCGGATCGATCCCCACCTCGACAGGAGATTCCAGGCTCTCTTCGTCGACGGTCAATCGAACGGTATAAGTGCCAGGCAGGACCCAGGGTCCGCGTGGCGGCCCGCTGAACTCGTTGGCCTCGGGCTTCTCGTCCGTGCGTTGCCGGGGCCCGTCCATCGCGAGGTCCCACGCGACTCGATTGAGCCCCTTCGTCCTACCCAGGCTTTCGCTGTCGAGGGTTCGGATCACGGTCCCGGTGGAATCGAGAATCTCGATCTTGAGCCGATCGTCCGCCACCGCGTCAGAGGCCGGCGGCTCCTGTTCGGTGTCGGCCGACGATTCCGACGCTTCTCCACCTTCTTCCTCTTCCAGGTCCTCGCTAAGGTAGTAGGTGATCAGGGCTCCAGCGGGAGGGTTGGGTGCCTTGTGGCGCCGATCTCCCAGACCGTACCGAGTGAACCGCGAGGGGTATCTCACCGCTGGCCGCATGCCGAAGAGACGATTCTCCTGCTCACCGGCTGCCGGATCGAAATCCTGCAACGGAGTCGCATCGTCGAAGACCCAGATCGCGCGACCGTGGGTGCCCAGGATCAGATCATTGTCCCTCGGGTGGACGAGGACATCGTGGATCGCCACCGTGGGCAGATTCTTCAAATGCAGCCTCCGCCAGGTCCCGCCCCGGTCGTGTGAGGCGTAGAGCCCCAGCTCGGTGCCTGCCCAGAGCAGCTCGTGATTGCGCGGATCCTCCCGGACGATCCACACCCAGGCCCCATCCGGAAGCCCGTCCGAGATGCGTCGGAAGGTAGCGCCCTCAGTCGCTGGTGACGTAGATGTGAGCCCGAAAGTCGTCGAACATGTGACGGTCGAAGGCGACGTAGGCCACTCCCGCCTCGCTCCTCGAAGGCTCGATGTGCGAAACAGGCGAGAAGTCGGGCATGGAGGGGATGTTGGCCGTGACGTCGCGCCACTCGCCGCCGCCGTCTTGTGCTGACGTGCAGGCGCCCATCGTCCGAGCCCGCCCAGAGCAACCCTGCCTCGAGCCGGTGACTCGGCAAAGCTGATCAGGGTCGTGTGGTACTCGGCTGTGGTGTTCTCGGTCCACGCCGGTCCCCCGGCCTCGCCCTGCTTCTCCGGATCGTTGGTCGTCAGGTCGGGGCTGATGATCTCCCACGTGTCTCCGAAATCCCGAGTCTTGAAGACAACGTTGCCCGCGAAGTAGACGGTGTAGCGGATCGTGCGGCGAGGCGACAATCGGGGCGTTCCAATTGAAGCGATACTCGAGCTCGCCGACCGGGCCGCCGTCGTTGCGTCGCGGCTGCGGCGAGACGTCGATCTGCTGTCGGGTCCGCATGTCGGTCCGGACGATGCCACCGCCCTGCGACTCCGAGAGGAAGAGCTTCTGGATCGTCCGGGTGGGGCACCACCCAGTAGGCGTCACCGAAGCTCATCATCCGCCAGTCGTCCTCGAGGATCCCTGCTGGTTCGCGGGTTCGGCTCGGTCCGTACCAGGTTCCGTTGTCCTGCAAACCACCTCCCAGGTAGTAGAACGGCTCCCGGTCGTCGTGAAACACCTGGTAGAACTGCGCGATCGGAAGGTTTCGGATCGGGTCCCAGGTGCCGCCTCGATCGTACGAGACCGCGATCCCGCCATCCTGACCCTGCCAAATGCGTCGCGGATCGAGAGGGTCGATCCAGAGGCTGTGAAAGTCGACGTGGGTGCTTCGCGAGATGCGCTCCCACGACCTGCCGCCGTCGATCGAGGTGAAGAGCCGGCTGGAAATGGCGTAGACACGGTTCTCGTCCTGGGGATCGACCCGCATGTCCGTGTAGTAGAGTCCGCGCGAGACGATCTGCACATCGTCCGTCATCTTCTCGAATGTCTCGCCTCTGTCTCTGAGACCGGAAGAAGGTACCTTCATCGGACTCGACGATGAGGTAGACCACCTGCGGGTTGCTGGGCGCCACCTTGACGCCGATGCGGCCCATCAGCTTCGGTAGGCCTTCGTCGAGCTTCTCCCAGCTGCTGCCACCGTCCACGGTCTTCCACACTCCACCCTCCTCGCTGCCCGTTCGATGGGTCCAGGGCTTGCGCTCGAAGTGCCAGAAGGCCGCGTAGAGGATGTTCGGATTCGTCGGATCGATGTCCAGGTCGGACACCCCGTGCCGATCGTCGAGGTAGAGCACCTTCTCCCAGTGGCTCCACCGTCCGTGGATCGGAAGACGCCCCGTTCCTCGTTCGGACCGAAAATGTGACCCAGGGCACCGACGTAGACGATGTCGGGATTCTGCGGATGAACGACGATTCGCGAGATGTGACGCGTATCCTCGAGCCCCATATGCCGCCAACTCTGCCCACCATCTGTGGATTTGTAGACGCCGTTGCCAAAGGAAACGCTGTTGCGAACATTGGCCTCGCCAGTACCCACGTAGATGACATCCCGATTCGACGGCGCCAACGCCAGATCGCCGATCGAAGCGATGGGCTGGTCGTCGAAAATGGGCGCGAAGCTCAAGCCCCCATCGACCGTCTTCCACACCCCTCCCGACGCGGCCCCGACATACAGAATCCTGGGGTCACCCGGAATGCCTTCGACATCGGCCACGCGACCACTCATGTTCACTGGCCCTACGTTGCGCCACTCCAGCTGGTCGTAGGGTGTCGTCGCACTCGTCTCGGTCGCTGCCCCGGCGATACCGGGTTGGGTGAACCGAACAAGCAGACAAACAGCCGCCGCAAAGGACCCGATCTTCGAACTGAACATTTCGAACCTCCCTCCAGGTCGACCTGCAAATCAGGATCGTACCAGACCCTCCCAGACGGAGTTTCGGGCCTAGATTCGGCTTGCAGCGCTCTATTTCGTCCCGCTTCCGAGCGCAGCTCACCACAGCGATACCGGAATCGCTACTTCTTGTAGATTAGACCCAGAACCGCTCCCAGAACCATGAAGCCGATGAAGTTCATCCCACCCCAACACCAGCTCATGTAGTAGGGAAAACCCTCGAACACGAGGGAGTTGTAGAACGGTGGAAAGAACCCCACCAGGCCGCCCCAGAATCCGAACGTGAGGCCCCCCATGATTCCTTCCGCCCAGACACTGCGGGTCCTGGCGAAGAGAAAGGCGGCCATGATCGCGAAACAGACTGCGATCATCGTGAAGTGCAGCGGATTGGCGGCTTCCTGACGGAAGACGGAGTATTTCGTATAAGTGTCGCCCATGATCAGGCCATGCATGACGAAATCCGCGACATTGAGCGCGATGCCTCCCACCACCCCGGCAACGATCGCCTTTCCGAAGTTCATAAGGCCTCCTTTCAGTCTGTAGGACCTGCTCAGTATACGCCAAGCATCTCTGGCGCGAGACGCCTGTCCGGCGTGGGTTACACTCCAATTGTCAAACTCGGCGTGAGCAGCCCAGGTATTCCGCGACCCCTCTTGATCTGTCGCCGGCAATTCTCGAACTGCTACAGGGAGAATCGACCATGGATCTCGTAGTTGGTGCAACAGGCGATCTCGGGGGGCGGGTGACCCGGCGGCTCCTGGAGCGCGGAGCGCAGGTTCGAGTCCTGGTCAGAGACACATCGGACGTCAGCCCCCTGAAGGCCGCCGGGGCCGAGCTCGCCTTCGGCGATCTCAAGGAGCTGCTCACCGTGGAAGCCGCCTGCCGAGGCGTGGATCGCATCATTTCGACGGCGACCGGCGCCTCGCGTGGAGGCGAGGACTCCGTGGAGGCGGTCGATCGTCACGGTCACGCGACACTCTTACGCTGCGCCCAGAGCGCCGGCGTCGGTCGGATCGTCTATGTCTCGGCAACGGGCTTCACCAGCGATTCTCCTGTCGCCCTGGCTCGCGCCAAGGCGTCGACGGTCGAGGCCATCCGCTCGAGCGGTCTCGGCTACACGATCCTCCAACCTGCCTTGTTCATGGAGTCCTGGATCGGCTTCGTCGTGGGCGCCCAGATTCAGATGGGAGACACCGTGCAGGTGATCGGCGACCCGGCCCGAAAATATGGCTTCGTGGCCACGGAAAATGTCGCGGACCTGGTACTAGCGGTCCTCGACCACCCCGACGCACAACGAGCCGAAATCCCTCTGGGAGCCGGCTCCTGTTCGTATCAGCAGATCGTCGGCTGGATCGCCAAAGCAACCGGTAGGAATCTCGAAATCCACAGTCTCCCGCCCACCAGCTCGATCGCGGGGTTTCCTTCCATGGTCAACGAACTCTGGTCCTACGCGGCGACGGGTGGCATGGGCCCCCTGGCGACGCCAAAGGTGGCAGAGCGGTTCGGCTTCGAGATGATACGGCCGCGGTCTTTCGTGCAGCGCTTCTTCGGGTCCGACTAGAGAATCACCGGGGCGTCCGGCAACTCGTTGACGTCGGTTGGCGCCACCGGGAAGCTGCGACTGACGAGCGCTCCGACCGACACGACACCGTCCACCGCACCGGTTCCGAATCGACCCTCGGAGAACTCGCGCTCCATTCGGCGGCAGACCTGCTCCCACTCGTCGGCCTCGACGCGGGACCGATAGCCACGATCGGCCAGGATTTCCACCCTCTGATCTGCAAGCAGGACATAGATCAAGACCCCGCTGTTCTCTGCGGTGTCCCAGACACCCAGGTCCGCAAAGACCCGAACCGCCCGTTCGCGAGACGTCACACCCTGCAGGGCCGACCACGCATCGAGCGAGCTCTCGATCGCGAACCGAATCTCTCCGCGATGGTGCGACTCGGAGTCGCTGATCGCCGCCTCGATCGCCTCGAGACTCGCCGGCGGGAACCTGCGCAGCAGGCTCCTTCTGGTCGTATTCAGATGTCGGAAACAACGAGCCAGCTCCATCACCAGCTCCCGGAGGCGCCGCCTCCACCAAAGCTTCCTCCGCCACCGCTAAACCCCCCGCCGCTGAACCCCCCGCCGCCAAAACCTCCCGAGCTCCAGCCGCCTCCGGTCCATCCCCCGGTGCGAGGGTGGCTCGACCAGCTACCACCTCCGGAGCGAGCTCCACCCAGCAGCATGACCATGAACGTCACGATGCCCGCCACAAGCCCCACGCCCAGCAAGCTGGTCATCCACCAGACGATGACCCCGATCACCCCGCCGCTCGCCAGAGATCCCCAGACTCGCCCCAGAATTGTCCTCAGCAGGCGGCCGACGACGAACGCCAGGATCAGCAGGAAAGGCAGCATGCCGCGAAGACCGAATCGGCGATCGCTATCCCAACTCGGTTGCGGCTCAGGCAGGGGCTCCCCTTCGGCGACGGAGATCATCCTCTCCACACCACCTTCGATCCCGCCAGCGATATCGCCGGCTCGAAAGCTGGGGAGAATGGAATCGCTGATGATGCGCCTCGAGGCGATATCGGTGAGCGCTCCTTCGAGTCCATATCCCACCTCGATCCGGACCTCTCGGTCGTCGAGAGCGATCAACAGCAGGGCCCCGTCGTCGATTCCTTCACGACCCAACTTCCAGACTTCGGCCACCCGCAGCGCATACTGCTCGACCGCTTCGGGTCGGGTCGTCGGGAGGACAAGAACGGCGATCTGGCTGCCTGTTCTGGCTTCGAAGGCCGCCAGTTTCGCCTCGAGCGAGTCCAGCGTGCCATTGTCCAACGTCGAGGTCTGGTCCGTGACTCTGGCCTTCAGCACCGGGATCGGCACTTCGGCCAGTGCCAGGTTCCCCGACCACGGGAGGGAGAGGAGGATCAGCCAGCCCAGGGCCCATCGCTGCTGGCCCGGGGACCAACCATACCCGCTCCACCCCACTTCAGTTTCCGTCACCGAAATCGACCGCAGGTGGTTCAGCAAGCGCCGACTCGTCCTCGACCTCGAAGGTGGGCTTGACCTCGTGCCCGAAGACCTTGGCGGTAAGGTTCGTGGGGAACCTTCGCACGGTCATGTTGTACTCCTGAACGCTCTGGATGTAGCGGTTCCGGGCCACTGCGATCCTGTTCTCGGTGCCCTCGAGCTGCGCCTGCAGGTCTCGAAAATTCTCATTCGCCTTCAGGTCGGGGTACTGCTCCACGACCAGAAGAAGTCGGCTCAGGGCGCCCGTCAGCTCGCCTTGAGCGGCTTGATATTCGGCGATCGCCTCCGGGTTATCGAGCATTTCGGGAGTGGCCTGAATTTGGCCCACCCTCGAGCGGGCCTCGGTAACCCGGGTCAGGACCTCTTCTTCGTGCTCAGCGTAGCCCTTGACCGTATTCACGAGATTGGGAATCAGGTCGGCACGACGCTGGTACTGGTTCAGTACCTCCGCCCATGCAGCCTTCACCTGCTCATCCTGGGTCTGGAGGGTGTTGTATCCGCAGCCCGACAGGGTCAGGCCTGCAACGACGACCAACAGCCAACCATAACGACTCATGAAATTCCCCTTTCCCAAAGTAGCGACGTCTCTACGACCCGCCATTCCCTCGATGACCGACGGGCGATCCCGACACTGATCATGCCGCCGCTGTGACCCGGTGGCAGCCTTGATTTCGTTGGCAATGATACCTCGCCGGCCTCGCCTTCAAGAAGAGGCTCTCGGGGCCAACCTGACTCGCGCGCCCCCAAGGCTCTCAGGATGGGCCCGCTGAAGAGTCCGCCGACCGAGTTTGCCGTATACTCGGCCCTCGTTCACGGGCGAACGACCTGGAGGACTCCATGCCCAAGTGGATTCGATGGCTGGCATCTCTGAAGCTCAACACTGCACTCTTGGTCTTTCTCGTTCTGGTGCTCGGCGCAGCGACGATCGTCGAGTCGCGGTTGGGAACCCAGGCCGCCCGGAGTGTCTACTACGCACCTTGGTTCCAGGGGCTGCTGGCTGTTCTCGCCATCAACATCGTCTGCTCGCTTTGGGAGCGGTGGCCCTGGGGCAAGCAGCGCATCGGTTTCGCGCTCACCCATACGTCGATCGTGGTCATCCTGTTGGGGGCCGGGGTCACTCAGTTCATGAAGATCGAAGGACAGCTCGCCCTCTGGGAGGGACAATCGAGTGACATCTTTGTCGATGCGAGCCGACCCGGCCAGCTCGTAGAGCACGCGCTCCCCTTCACCGTCCACCTCGACGCCTTCGAGATCGACTACTACCCCGGCACCATGCGCCCGGCCCAATTCCGCAGTCGCGTCAGGGTCGGGGATCCGGCCTCCGGTCAGATGTACTCGGCCGACATCGAGATGAACCACGAGCTTGCTTATGGCGGCTATCGCTTCTTTCAAAGCAGCTACCGGCAAGAGGAGAACCGCGAGATGACCGTGCTCTCGGTCTCCAAGGATCCGGGCCAGCCAATCGTCTTCGCTGGCTACGTGCTCCTCCTGGTGGGAATGCTCACCGTGCTGGTGACGCGACTCAGCCAATATCGACAGCTGCCGCCAGAGCTCCGTGCGGGCGGCCCCGGTCTGGGCGTTGCTTCGCTCCTTCTCACCCTAGGCCTCGCGGCCAATGCCGGGGTCCTCCGAGCCGAGATCGACTCGAGCAGCTTGCCGGAGGATTCGACGGTGTCGGTTCTGCGAGGCCTTCCGGTGCAGCACGATGGCCGCGTCATGCCCCTGGACACGGTGGCCCGAGAAGGCATTTGGAACGTAACCGGACAAAGGTCCTGGAATGGAATCGACCCTGTCGCCATGGTTGTCAGCTGGGTCGTCGAGCCGGAACGCTGGGGCAACGAGCCCATCGTCGAGATCGGCAGCCCGCAGCTCGTCGCCGAGCTCTCCCTGCCGCCCGGAACGCGCTACGCCTCGTTTCAAGAACTCGCCTCGATCCCCAGGCTGATGGAGCTCATCCGCGAAGCCCGCAGAAACTCGGAGCTCGAGGAGCCCCTCGACCCCCTGATGAAGGCAGCGCAGAAGGTGGAGCGCCGTCTGGTCTGGCTGCAGCAGTTCACCACTCGTCGAACCCTGAGACTGATCCCCGAGCCGACCGATCCGCAGGCCAATTGGAGTCAGCCGGAGCGGATCGAGGGCCTTGCCGATCTGACCTCGATCGAGGATCGGCTGCGGTCATCGAACCTGGCGGCCTACCCCACCCGAGAGGCGATGCAGAGAGAGATCAGGTACAACCGGCTGCGGCCCGCCAGACTCGCCTGGATCGTTCTTCTCATCGCCACGATCACGTCTGTGGTGGCCTGGATGAAACCCCGCCCCTGGCTGGATTGGAGCGCTGCTCTTGCGTTGCTATTGGGCTTCGCCATCATGAGCTGGGGACTAGCTATCCGCTGGCAGATCGCAGGCCGGATTCCCGCTTCCAACATGTACGAATCGATGCTGTTCCTGGCCTGGGGGGTCGGCCTGTTCGCCCTCGTCGCCATGGGATCGATTCGCAATCGACTCGTGGTTCTCAACGCCGCCGTGGTTTCCACGCTGACCATGACTCTGGTCGATCTGCTACCCATGGATCCCTTTGTGCATCCCATGCCACCGGTTCTCTCGGGCACCCCCTGGCTGGCGATCCATGTACCGATCACCATGGTGAGCTACTCGGTTTTCGCAGTCGGTGTTCTGCTCGCCCACATGCAGATCGGTATCGAGATCTTCACCCAGGACCGGCACGATTGGGTTCGCAAGATGAACCAGTTGCTCTACTGGTACATCCAGGTTGGCTCGATCCTGCTGGCTGGCGGAATCATCACCGGCTCGATCTGGGCAGCCTCCTCTTGGGGAAGGTACTGGGGCTGGGACCCGAAGGAGGTCTGGTCGTTGATCGCGTTCCTGGCTTACATGGCCATTCTCCACGGTCGATTCGACCGGCTGGTCGGGCCTTTCGGCACAGCCGCCTTCAGCATTGTCGCCTTTTGGACGGTCCTGATGACCTACCTCGGGGTGAATTTCGTGCTCAGCGCAGGCCTGCACTCCTACGGCTTCGGCGAATCCACCGTGGTCAAGTGGATGGTCATCCTAGCCGTCGCGGAGGTTGCTTTCCTCACGTTCGGCTGGATCGCCCACCGTCGTCAAGCACAACGCCCGACTGGGCTCCGAATCACCGGTTGACGAACGAACCGGTGCCCGGTTCGGTGAAGGTGATCAGGCTGAAGCGGCCTCGCACGGGCATCTCCTGAGGAGCCGCAGAAGGCCCGGCCCCCTCATGGCTCTGGGGTCCCTCTGCATCGAAGTCCGTCCCGCGCCTTTCGATCAACAACACCTCCCGGCGCGCATCGCCCTGAGCATCCACGACCGTCAAGGCATCATCCGTCCCACCGATGGGAACTCTCCACGTGGGTTCTTCCCGAACGACCCGGTCGGGGTCGGTCGCGCCGACACCCAGAAAGACCTGCAGGGAGCCGTCCGCGACGAGAACCAGATCCGGACCACCGTCCTGATCCAAATCCTCTCCGTAGCTCCAGAGCTCCGTCTCGACTTCCAAGGTGGTTCGTCGCGTCGCCTTGTCGAATCGCCCCGCGCCTGAACCCATGAACGCCTCGACGACCACTTTCCCTCCGCCCAGTCCCTTTGGCTGCACCAACACGATGTCGTCATACCCATCCGAATCCACATCGTGAACACCCATGCCCGTGTGGTACCAATTCCGCGTTCGGGACACGACCTCGAGAATCGGCGTCGCGCCAGCCCTGCTCCGGTCCTCGGATAGCCGCAACACCCGGAACTTCTCTTTCTCGAAGATCCCCCGCTTGTCGGCCTGGACGGTGGTCACCAGGAGCACGATCTCACCGTCGAGGACCGCATACACGCTCTCTTCGACCGTCTCCGGGGAAGGCAATCGAGACCAACGCTCACCTACCGGCCCATTGGACGGGCCTCCGAGGTCGAGGACCAGGGTGCGTAGTCGTCGATCTCCCACGGATTGCGGGCCAACGAGATAGGTGAAGCCGCCTGCCGCCTCCGGGCGCGGCACCGCGAACACCAGTGGCGATGCCAGACGCAGCCAATGGTCCTGCCGGCTCGGCAGTACCGGAGTCCGGACCTCTTCGACCTTTCGCAGACCGGCTTCGCCTCCTTCCAGGATGTATCGCCCGACACGACCCACGGCAGCCACGATCAGCTCGCTGGCTGGAGACTTCGATGCCGCGAAGGGACCCCGCACCCGGCCCCTCAGATCCACACCCGGCTCCTCCAAAAGGGTCTCCAGCTTGCCTTCACCGCTGAGCAGGAAGATCCTGCCGTGCTCACCCACCAGGAGCTCCGCCGCGCCATCCCCCGTCAAGTCCACCGCGGCCAACGAGCTCGCTCCCGGCGGAAGCACCACCGGCAAGTCGCTCAGGCGAGCGGGTTCTCCAAGTCGAAGCTCGTAGATGAAGCGGGGCCGAGGAGAATCCCCGGCACCCTCGACCAGGAATACCAGGGAGCGTGTGCCCGTCGTCGCTCGAAAGGGCACGACCTCGACCAACGGACCCGGAACCACACCCTCGATCAGGCTGAATCCCGAACCGTTGCTCGACCTCAAACGGACAGAGCTCGCGGTTCCAGCGACTTCTTCAGACGCCACAGGCGCGACCTGGATCGCCAACACGACCCCGAGTGAGAGCTCCAGCCATCTCATGGTCGTGCTCCGCTCAGGTAGAGGTCCAGCCGAGCTCTGGGCGTGACCCCCATCTCCTGACGTCCTTCGGGCTGAGTCACCATCAAGTCGGCTCGGCCATCTCCGTCCAGATCGCGCACCTGTACCAGGCTCAGGTCCTTCGGCTCGTCCCGCAGCCGAATCGACAGGTCCGGCTCGGCAGGAAAGCGACAATCCTGTCCGCCGCGGTGAATCGTCACCTTCCGTCCCCTGCCGATCTGCACGAAGTCGATCTTTCCGTCCCCGTCGAAGTCACCCGCGAATTGTGAGAGCTGACCGAGGCGGAGGTTCTTGAGATTGAGACGAAAGCGCCCCGATAGATCGAGATCCTCGACGGGCTCGAATCGGCCGCTCCCATTCTGGCACCAGACATGGAAGTCCAGACCGATGTTGATCCTCTGGGTGGCCAGTATGCCCAAGGCCTTGAGGAGAGAGAACTCCAAGGTGATACTGATGAGGTCCTGCCTGCCGTCGCCGTCGAGGTCCTGAAACCCAGCGGGCAGACGAAACTCCGAATCGCCTTCCTCGAAGGAATAGCCGATCGCCTCGAATTCCTCGTACGGCTCGCTCACCCTCTCGAGGTTCTGCCCCGACCGATACAGTCGGTAGCGAACCGGTGGGCGCTTCGCCTCTCGCACTTCCTTGCGCATTCCAGCGTCGTCGTCGCTCAAGTCCTCCCCGGTTACGTACTCGGCGATGTGGTCGCCGTCGAGATCGCCGAAATAGACGATCGGCTCGGCAGCCGCCCCACCGACAGATAGCTCCTGCGCTCCGCCAAACCGACCTTTGCCGGCATTCCTGAGAACATGAAAGAGCTCCCAATCACGGTTCAGATCCGGAACCAGAATATCGGGCAGGCCGTCCCCATCGACTTGGCGAAGGACAGGCAGTGGGTAGAAGGAGACTACCTCGCTGTCGATTTGGCCTTCCGCTCCCGGCAGGGGAGACAGACTGTTGAGGTCGGCTGGAGCCTCCCCGAGAGGGCCGAGGAAGACAGCCAGTCCGTCGGGGGTCGGCAATAAGAGATCGTCGATACCATCGCCGGTCAAATCATGCAGCAGCTCGAGGTTGGGCAGGAACGCGCCGCTGCCCGACAGGATCGTCGTCACTTCGACCCAGGGCACGATCTCCAAACGTGGATCCGATTCGGCTTCCTGGAATTGCAGCAGGGAGACCCCTGCGTCCGTGAGAACCACCACCTGCGAGCCGTCGGCGGTCGCCGCCAGAGAGAGCACCGACAGATCCAACGGCAGGGGCTCGGCGAGCGGCTCGTAGCCGCCGTCCCCTGTCGAGCGAAGCACCCACAGTTCGCGACGATCGGTCAGAGCCGGAATGACGGTGAGAACCTCCACCAGACCTGCTACGCCCTGCATCTCGCTGACCTCCTCGATGTCGATTTGGTCCCACTGCGTGTAGGCCACCACCACGGCGAGGTCGA
This sequence comes from uncultured Acidobacteriota bacterium, assembly GCA_963707075.1. Lineage (GTDB taxonomy): Bacteria > Acidobacteriota > Thermoanaerobaculia > Multivoradales > JAHEKO01 > CAXMQZ01. Next base: position 93,479 of record CAVPOX010000024.1, on the reverse strand, counting down.
GACTGCCGTCATGATCCACATCTGCAGGCACGACGAGAGAGGGCGCCCCGGGAAGCTCCACACTGGTGCGATGAAGCAGCAGTGATCTCGCGATGCCGCTCGCTGGCAGCAGAAGATGGACCAGTCCCGTGGCAACGACGAGCTTCGTCCAGCAGCTACGGTCCATCCAGTCCCTGCCTATGACCCGCTGCCCAGAAAGCGCTCCCGGTAGTACCGCACGGGTACCGGCCCCAGAGCCATCATGCCATCCATGAAACTCTTCAGCTCGAACTCGTCTCCCTCGTGTGACCGGACCTGCTCGTACAAATCGTGTACCTGTCGATATCCGAGGTGGTAGGAAGTCAACTGAGGCGAGCTGGTCAGAGCCCGCCACCACATGTTGTCGGCGAACTGCGCGTCCTGGAGCGCCTCGTCCTGGACGAGTCGGAGGACCGACTCGCGGCTCATGTTCCGCGTGTGAACCTCGATGTCGACGATGGTGCGCGCAATGTTCTCGAGCTGCTTCTTGAGATGGGCCAGGCGATCCAAGGCATCTCCCCAACCCACATCCAGCATCAGTCTCTCGCTGAACGTTCCCCAGCCCTCGATGTACACCCCGTCCCCGAAGAGGGCCCGGACTTTTCGCGGATGCCGGGCCGCCCACTTGAGCTGCAGGTAGTGACCTGGAATCAGCTCGTGCGGCGTGATCATGACGTTGAAGTGATGGTTGAAGTCTCGGAAGAAGGCTGCGAGCTGCTCTGGTGTGGCTTCGTCGGGCGGAGTCGGCAGGAACAGCAGTGTCTTCGCGTCGTTCGGAGCAAACGGACCTGCCGGATAGACGCCGCCGACCGCCTGGCCGATGAAGAAGTCGGGAGAGCGATCGACCACCAGGGTCAACGGCTCCGGTAGCGTGATGATGTCCCTTTGCCTGACGAAGGCCACGGATGCTTCGACCAGCTGGCGGTAGTCGGAGATGAACTCGTCGGTCGAAGCGGCCCTGTCCTCGCTGATCCTCCGGAAGAGTGCTTGCACCAGCAGCTTGTCGTCGGCGGGCGGCGCCGTGTCGCCCATGACCTCGACCCACACGCTGCGGCCGAACTGCGCCGTCTCGCGGAGCTTCGCGCCGAGGTCGGCCCTGGCCCCGTCCAACACCTCCGACACAGGAGTTGTCATGCCGTTGACGATCTCGAACCTGCGCCGATAGTTCTCTCGACCCAGACGAGCCGTGCCGCTCGCCTGGTCGCGAAGCTCATCCAGAAACTCGGACAGCTCGGAAAGAGCCCCTCCAGCCACCTCCCCTGCTCTCACGAGCCTGTGGCGAAGATCTGCGTCGTCCCCTTCGTTCGTCGCCGTTGCAAGCCCCTGCGAATAGAACCGGGCCGCCGCCTGCGCCTGGCGTGATGCCAATTCGCAGTGCTCTGGTGCGATCTGACTGGCCTCCGTGGCCCCCAGGGCAGCGCGAGCCTGCGACGTCAACCGAGGTACCTGCTCCGCTCTCGAAGCCACTGCAGCCAAGCGCTCCGCGCGGGGTAGATCGTCACGCACCAGCAGGAACACCGTTGCCTGACTGACCACGCCCGTCCAGAACAGAGGATCCCTTTGCGGTCTCTGGAGAGACTCCAGGTCGAGTATCTGAAGCTCGGCTTCCCGCAGCAGCAGCTCGGCGTCCAGGCGATCCTCGAACTCCAGATCCGTACCCGCCAGGGATTCCGAGAGTCTCTGCACGGTCTCTCTGTTGAAGGAGACCCATCGCGAGATCTTCTCTGACGAGAAGTCTTCTAGAGCCTGGTCCATGTCGTGCAGACCGGCAGCAGTGGCTCGGGTCGGGAACATTTGAAAGTAGGCATCCAGGTACTCCTCCACGACTCCGGCCTGGGCACCGGTCGACATCAGCACGAGCAACATCAGAACGCATCTCATGGCCAGATCCCGCTACAAAGCTCTTCCACAGAGAGTCTGAAGGCTCTATCGTCTCCAGACCAGGTAGGTAGTATACGGCCCATCCCAGGCCGCAGGGGGCAAGGAGAACCGTCGCCAGTGGGCCCGAAGATGGCAAAAGAGAAATGAGGACAGGAAACCGGGTCCCGAGAAGCCCCTAATCCCCCTGGCTTGGTCCACGACCGGAGCTATGGGACTCCCGAGAGTCTGGCCTGCCTGTCCTCGCGGACTATTACACCCCTTTCCGGCCGCCGGTGAAGTTAGATCGGTCACATCCGGACGATCCGAACGATTCATCGAAGCTCGACATGCAGACAGGTTTAGGTAGAATTCGTTGCAAGACCGCGATCACGACAGGCCCGAGGGAGACGATCGAGCGCGTTCTCCCGAGAGGTCTGCGAACCGGACTCACAAGGAGACCACGCCATGGATCTGACCAGAACCACACTCGTACGGATGATCTGTCTGCTGCTCCTCGGCACCTGGCTTTCGGCAATCACCGTCGAGGCCCAGGATCTGCATCCTTCCCGGCGGCCGAGCCCGACCGGAATCGCGCGCACCTTTCTGGGCGACACTTATGTGAAGGTCGTCTACAGCCGGCCCTACGAGCGCGGGAGGGACAACATTTTCGGCCAGGAGGACAGCGGCGCACTCGTGCCCTACGGCAAGACGTGGCGGACCGGAGCCAATGAAGCGACCGAGATCACCCTGACCGGGGACGTCCGATTCGGCGACCAGAGGCTCCCGGCAGGCACCTATTCGATCTTCACTGTGCCCGGAGCCGAAGAGTGGTCGGTACAGTTCAACTCGGCTCTCGGACTCTCCGGGATCGGCCGGTTCGACATGGAGACACAGAAGTTCGAGGCCGTCGACCTGTCGCCCACCGAAGTTCTGAGTCTGACCGCGCCGGTGTCGAGTCTCGAAGAGAAAGTCGATCAATTCACCATTGCCTTCGAGTCGGCCGGGGCGGGCACCGAGATGTGCATGCGCTGGATCACCACCGAGGTCTGCGTCCCGATCGCAGCTATCGACTGAGTGTCCGGTCGCGCCGAAGAGGCTCCGGCCGAAGATGTCGGATATGCCGACAAGCTGCAAGGCTTCGTCGGGCGGACGCTGCTGCCGAAACTGGAAGCTCCGTCCCAGGACTTCATCCGCGGGTTGGCCCTGACGTACCGCTTCACCTTTCAGGAGCTACGCCAGGTCGCGCAGGCGGCTCGCGACCTCGAGATGTGGGCTGAAGAGCCTCTCGAGTCTCTCTGGAGCCGGCTCGAATCGAGCCTGTCGGGTACCGGAAGACAGCGCAAGAAAGCTCTGGTACGGGGCCTCGGCGAGCGCCTGCAAGAGCTGAGTCGTGGCCCCAAGGCCTATCCTGAGACCGGTCTCTCCCCCCCTCCTCGGCGGCGTGTACGTCTCGAGGAGCGACAGACCGACAAGGAGCTTCTGGGGCTATGTCCGGCCTACTCGGATCGCACCGTCTGTTGCGGTCTCTACACCCTGGATGCGGTCCGGGGCTGTCCTTTCGGCTGCAGTTACTGCACGATTCAAACCTTCTACGGCCAGAATGCCGAGCTGGAGTCCGATCTTTCGGCAAGGCTCAGCGCCTTCGAGCTGGATTCTGGTCGGCGGTACCACATCGGGACCGGACAGTCCTCCGATTCGCTGGTCTGGGGAAATCGAGGCGGTCAGCTGGACGCACTACTCGGGTTCGCTGCCGATCACCCCAACGTCCTGCTCGAGCTGAAGACGAAATCTGACAACGTTCGACATCTCCTGGAGTCGCGGGTACCCGACAACGTCGTCTGCAGCTGGTCCCTGAGCACGCAGACCTTGATCCTCAACGAAGAGCAGTTCACGGCCAGTCTCGAGCGACGCTTGATGGCCGCCCGGTCGGTTGCTGACTCGCGAATTCGAGTCGCCTTCCACTTTCATCCAATGATCCACTATCTCGGCTGGCGAGCCGACTACAGCGAGGTCGCTCGGCGACTCGTCGATCTGTTCAGCCCCTCCGAAGTGGCTTTCATTTCCATGGGGTCGGTCACCCTCATCAAACCGGTGGTCCAGGAGATCCGTCGCCGCGGGGAACAGACCAAGATCCTCCAGATGGAGCTCGTTCCAGACGTGCACGGCAAGCTTACCTATCCCGATTCCATCAAGTTGAAGTTGTTTCAACACCTCTACAGGGAGCTCAGACCGTGGCACGGTGAGGTCTTCTTCTATCTCTGCATGGAACCGACCCAGATTTGGGAGCAGACCTTCGGACAGTCCTATCTCACGAACCAGGCCTTCGAAGACGATTTTCTAGGAGCCTTGTTATGAACTTCCTTAGACTCCTACCGGTAATTTTGAGTCTGCTGGTCCTCGGTGCGCATTTTTCGCGCCACAACCTGAATCTCTTCGTCATCGTTCCCTTGATCCTGCTTGGTCTCCTCTTCGTTCGTAAGGCCTGGGTGGCACGACTCGTTCAGTGCGTCCTCGTCCTCGCAGCGCTCGAGTGGCTGCGCACAGCTGTGGCTCTGGCACTGCAGCGCCAGCAACTGGGAATGCCGTGGGCCCGGTCGGCCATCATTCTGGGGACCGTTTGCGTCGTGACCCTTCTCTCGGCCCTGGCCTTTCGCTCCGCCAGTCTTCGCGAGCGCTATCGGCTCACCTGAAGTCAGAGCCCACCCGGCAGCGAAGCGACCTACTGCTAGACTTCTGACGTATCTCCCAGGGGGGAGATGAAGAGCGTTCGCTCGAAAAGCCCGGCCAGCGAGCGAGCAATCGCAGCAGGCCCCCTTTTCCACCTCTGCCCGAGATCCGAGCCGTGACCAACCAACCGATTCCGGTCATCGTCCACCTCTCCGGTCTTCGTCGTGGTACCACGCAGCGCCTGCGCGCCGACATTCTGAGGATCGGCACCGATCCGGAGCTCGAGATCCGGGTCTCACCCGAACCCTGCGTCGCGGCTCGGCATGCCACCCTCCACCGCATGGGTGACACTTACGAGCTCCTGGTCGAGCCCGGGCAGGAAGTCTGGATCAATGGCGAGAAGCAGCAGGAGGCATTGCTCGTGTCGGGCGACCTCCTGGAGATTGGGCGCGACGGACCTCTTCTCCGTTTTCGGCTCTATCCCCCCGGATCGGACGCCGCGAAGACCTTCTCCGAAGCCTTTTCCGATTGTGTCGATTGCGCCCGCTACAGCTCGGATTCGAAGCTCAACCGGGCCGCACTGTTTCTCGCCGGAGCCCCCAAGGAAATGGCCACCCAGACCTCGCTGGCGTTTCGCGCCGCGATGCTGGTCCTGCTGCTGACGCTACTTCTGACCACCGGATACCTGGCCCTTCGCAGCCTCCAATTGGAGCATCGTCTATCCGAGGAAGTCCTGAGAATCAAGGGGATTTCACAGCTCCTCGAGCAAGAAGACAACCGCGATCTCGAGCTCGATGAGCTCGACGCCGTCCGCTTCGAAGTATCGACTGCACTGGAACGGGTTCGAGCACTCGAAGACCGATCCAAGGCTCCAGCCCGAGTCGTTGCAGCGGCCTCGGCGTCGATCGTTCTCCTGCAGGGTGCCTACGGTTTCATCGATTCCAGCAGCGGTCAGCCACTTCGATTCGCTGGCCTGGGCGAGGACGGTCTGCCTCTTCGCAGTCGCGAGGGCTCACCTCTCGTGGCTCTCGGAGGCGACGGCCCCATCCTCGAGTCCTTCTTCACAGGAACTGCCTTCGTCGCAACGGGAAACGGGCTCCTACTGACAAATCGACATGTGGTCCTGCCCTGGGAGTACGACGAGGCCGCCAAGATGGTGATCGCGCAAGGACTGGAGCCTGTCATGAGGAGGCTTCAAGGATTCCTGCCGGGCATTCCCGAGGCCTTCGCGGTACGACTGGTGATTGCCAGCGATTCGGCCGACCTGGCCGTCCTGGAATGCAGTGGCGTCACCGGCTCCGTGCCCGTTCTACCACTGGCCGATCGGCCGCCCGACAGCGGCGACGAGGTCATCGTACTCGGCTATCCGACCGGAATTCGAGCGCTACTGGCAAGAGCCGACGAAGCCTTCATGATCGAGCTCTCGAAGAACCACGACCTGGACTTCTGGGCTGTCGCCGCGCTGCTGGCACGAGAAGGGCACATCGCGCCGCTGGCGAGCCGCGGCATCGTCGCACAGGTGGGGCCCGCGGCAGTTGTCTACGACGCGGAGACGACCCGGGGAGGTAGTGGCGGGCCTGTCCTCGACCTCGACGGCAATGTCGTCGCAGTCACCACCGCCGTCGTACCGGAATTCGGCGGCTCCAATCTCGGCGTGCCGGCGGCTCGCGCTCGGCAGCTCGTCTTTCGAGCCGTCCTGAGCCGCCTTCTTCCAATCCCACTGCGGTGAGATCCGGGAACTCCCGAGATCTCGAGGGCCGATGACCTGAACTTGCGTTTCCGCCACCATGAGCCCGGATCGCCGCTCTTCCCGAGGACCCCACCCCAAGGATCAGGCCTGCTTTTCGGCCGACGCTCTGCCGGTCCTCGAGAACGCAGTCCGAGACCTGTCCTGGATGCTGTCCCGCAGCTACTCCATGAAGGCGGCTCTCAAGCTGGTCGGGGACCGCTACCGGCTGCGAGATCGGCAGCGCAAAGCCCTGCACCGTTGCGCGGCGAGCGACCAGGATCGGGCCCGGCGATCTCTTCACAGGGTGGAACCGGAGTCGGTCCGCGGAGAGGCCGTGTCGGTGGACGGCTACAACGTCCTGCTGACCGTGGAGGCGGCCTTGTCGGGAGGCCTTCTGCTCCTGGGTCGCGACGGAGCTCTCCGGGACCTGGCTGCCATGAGCCAGCACTACCGACGGGTCGATGTCACCCGACAAGCGGTCGATCTCATCGCGCGGTATCTCGACTCCCTCGGTTGCGCGAGTGTGCACTGGTGCCTCGACCGACCCGTTTCCAATAGCGCTCGCCTCAAGAGCCTGATCGAGGAGGTCGTGGAGGCTTCCGCCTCCACTTGGCAAGTTGAGCTGACGTCTCGCACGGACGAGCGCCTGAAGCGATCACCGGACATCGTGGCTACCGCCGATAGCGCCATTCTCGACAGCTCTGCCCGCTGGCTGAATTTGGCGCGCGAGGTGGTCAGTGCCGCGGTGCCAGGGGCCCGGATCCTGGATCTCAGTCGCTGATCGTCGAACGAGGGTTCGTCGACGAGGTGCACAGGTACCTGCCGTATCGGCGCCGGCACATGCTCTCGACAAGGCGCTATGGCAAGGATTCGATCGGGACCGGCATCAGGTTCCACGTGAACCGACTCAAGCCGTCTTCGTGTGTGTGGATCACCAGGCGCTCGGCCTGCCCATCGCGCCAGACATAGCGACGAATCTCCCCGTCCCGATCGCTGGCCACATACAGCTCATCGACGCCATCCTCGTCCAGGTCCGTCAGGATTGCCGCATGCTCGAAACCGGAGGACTCCTTGTCGATGGACTCGACGGTCCAAGCGGCCTCACCTGGCCTGAGCAGCCAGAGCCCACTCTTGAAGGCCGCCGCGACCATCTCCTTCTGGCCATCACCGTCGACGTCACCCGCGGTCAGGAAGCGACAGAGGGTGTCGTCGAGGATAGCGATCACTTCTCCCCCGGACGGATCCGTTTCGGCATCGTATCGGCGAATCTCGACATCGCCACCCGAGACCGCCTCGACGGAAACGTACAGCTCATCGGTGCCGTCGCCGTCGACATCCTCCACCAGAATCTCCTTGGCATGACGATCACCGAGATCCGCCACCACGGTCCTCCCCTCTCCGGCGGAGGGAATGTAGCGCACGACTTTGCCCGGCTGGGGCGAACCGTCCATCTTGTTCGGTTCGCTGGGCGTCGCATAGATCTCGAGGCTGCCATCACCGTTCAGGTCCCCGATCTCTATCTCATGCACGAAGGTATCCGCTTCCCGATCCAACTCTTCGACAGCGAAGTCGCCACCCGCCTCGGGACGTAAGACCGCAACGACGCCCTGATCGTGCGTCGCCACGGCGATGGACGCCGCCCCATCCCCATAGATGTCCGCGACCTCACCGTCCCGCATTCGGCTGAACTTGCCTCCGAAGTCCTTTTCCCAGATCACCCGTGGCTCGTCCCCTGGCCGCAAGAACTTGACGACCGCCCGCGTACCGCCAAAGGTGAGCACCCCCTGGGTCGTGCCGTCCGGGCTGTACGCCATCGCCTTGTGGAAGACGTTGCTCTCTCCATCCTCGACGTAGCGGTAGGTCCAGCCGCTTTCACCGGCGGTCAAGATGCCCAGTCGAGCCGGCTGCGGCACTGGCTTACCGTCGGCGTCCTTGTCCAGGACCGCCAACGCAACCAGGATCCCGTTGGGCAATGGCTCCTGATGAACCGTTTCCTCTTCGACCGGTGCCGCGCCCTCCTGCGGAGCGCAGCTCAGAATCGCGATCATTGACAGCAGACTGACAGCAAGTCCAGAAAATATCGACCTAAACATGCGAGTTCCCCATGAGTTGAGTGCTTACGGGAGGTGATGCCCGACGGGCGAATCGGCTTCATCCCGGCCCAGTCGGTTCATCATAGAGAGGAGAGCACGACGTTTCAATACCTTCGACCTCATAGCGGCGGCACCTCCAGATCGATCTCCTTGAGCCCCTCCAGCTCGGCTTCGCGCTCCGATAGCTGTTGGGAAAGCCGCGAGATCTCACTGCGGAGGTGTTCGATCCGCACCGAGAGAGCCTGTACAGTCTCGTTTTTCTCCCCGATCTCGGATTCCGTCCTGGAAAGATCGTCCTGAAGCCTCGCGAGATCCTCGATCAACGTCTGGATCAGGTCTCGCCGAGAGGTCATGACAGCACTGAGGCTGACGATCTCCTTCTGCTGCTGGAGCATGACCCGGGCCGCCAGTGAATACTCCCCGTCCGGATCCCCGGAAAGGAGCTCCTGCAGCAACGCCAATGATCTTTCCGGATCATAGAGAGCGCTGCTACTGGATCCATAGGTAACGGCCAGCCTGTACAACGCTCTGGAGACGGCTGGCGTGAAGTCGGGGTCGGATTCAAGATAGGCCTCGTAGGCCTGAGCTGCCTGAGCGTACTCACCCGCCGCGAACAGGTCATCGGCCTGTCTTTCCACACTGGCGCAGGACCCCACCAGCGTCGAAACCAAGATCAAGAGGACCGCCCTATTCGTATTCGACACGAACCCTTCGCCCCTCGGCTGCCGGAAGCGTGAAGGAGAAAATGCTCCCTCCGTCCCTCCGATCCTTGACGCTGATCTCGCCACCGTGAGCCTCGATGATCTCACGGCAGATTGCCAAACCCAAGCCGACTCCCTTTCCTCCACCTTCGCTCCGCTGTCGCCGCACCTGGTAGAAGCGCTCGAAGATCCTCTCCTTGTCCTCATCTGGAATTCCCGGGCCCCGATCTTTGACCTCCACGAACGCAGGCCCTTTCTCGGAGTAGGCGGCCTGGATCGGATGCACCGAGATCTCTACGGAATCACCGGCAGAAGAGAACTTCAGCGCGTTGTCCACCAGATTTCCGACGACTTGAATCATCCGATCGTGATCACAGTCGACCGTGACCCGGCGGGACGGAACGTTGAGCTCGAGACCGACTCTCTGCTCCCTGAAGCGTGCCTCGAAAACGCTCACCGCAGTCCTGACAAGCTCTCCCAAATCATGCTCCACGAACTCGTACTCCAGGACTCCGGCCTCCAACCGAGACAAATCCAACAGCCGGGCGATCATCGTCGAAAGTCGAAGGCTGCTCTCCAGGTGCAAGGTCAGGAACCGCTTCTGCCGCTCGTTCAGCGGGCCGGGGATCTCCTCCAAGAGTAGCTCGGTCGTCTCCTGCATCGAGACCAGAGGAGTCTTGAGCTCGTGTGAGACATGGGAGAGGAAGTCCTTCTTTACCTCGTCCAACTCGGCGAGTCGGTGAACCATCTGGTTGAAGCTGTCGGCCAGTCGGGCGAATTCATCCTTCCCAGAGCTGTCCAAGCGTGCTGTGAAGTCACCGTCGGCAACGGCCCGGGTTCCTGCGGCGAGGCGCTTCAGTGGCCCTTGAATCGAACGAACGGTGAGCCAGAGGATCAGCAGGCTGGCGACAAGGGCCGCACCGACGACCGCCCAAGAGAGCCTCTCCACCCTCCCGCTGACCTCGGCCGAGCGCCGCGCCTCTTGCGCGACCCTCGCTTGTGCCACCTCGTCCAACCTTTGCACCTGTTCCTGCAGCTCGTCCAATCTGCCCAGCAAGCCCTCCAGTCGTCCCTGATCCAACTGACTTCGCTCTGCAGGGGCGTCCTGAAAGGCCACCGCCGACCTCCAATAACCAGCCCACAGGCTCGATAGCTTGCCGAACTCCCTACGCTCCTCGTCCGAAAGCCGGAGCACCGTGAGTTCGGCCAGGCGTTCTGCAAAAGCGTCCTGCAGCTCGCCGAGTCGCTGCTCGTAGGCCGGGTCTTCGGTGACCGAGTACTTGCGAACGAACTCGTCCATTCGGTTCAACAGACGATCTTGTTCCAACGCCAGCATCGATACCCGAAACTCGACTTGCGACAGCTGCTGCGAGACGGAGGCCAGTCGGCGAATCGTCGCCAGGTCCCACGCCAGGACTGCCAACAGCAGGATCACGGCGATCCCCGTCCCGGTTGCCAGCCTGGCAGTGACCCTCATTGCTTTCTTCCGGTCATGCCCCAGGCGCGCAGCTTGTTCCGGATGGTCTTCACATCGACCCCGAGCGACCGCGCCGCCTTCGCTTTGTTGTTGTCGACCCGTTCGAGTGTCTGGAGAATGAGCATCTTTTCGGCCTCTGCCACGGTGACCCCTTCGGGCAGAACCAATCCAGATCGGCTCTCGATCTCACCTCCACGAATGAAGGGTGGCAAGTGGACGGTCTCTATCCAGCCTTGTCGCGCGAGTATCACACCTCGCTCGATGACGTTGCGAAGCTCTCTGACATTGCCGGGCCAGTCGTAGGCTCCCAGCCGCTCGAGCGATTCTTCCGAGGCGCCTTCCACCGATGTTCCGTGCTTGGTGTTGAACTGAGCCACGAAATGTTGCGTCAGAAGAGAAATATCCTCGGGCCGGGCTCTCAGAGTTGGCATTTTCACCGTGAAGACGCACAAGCGATAGTACAGATCGGCGCGCAGAAGTCCCGAATCGAGTGCTTCGTCGGGATCTCGGTTCGTCGCGGCCAGGGTTCTGACATCTACCGATCGCTCGCTCTTGCCTCCGACCCTCCGCACCTTGCCATCCTCCAGGACTCGCAGGAGCTTGGGCTGAAGGGCGTTCGGCATTTCAGAGATCTCGTCCAGGAAGAGAGTCCCCCTGTCGGCCAACTCGAAGTAGCCGGACCGGGGATTCGCCGCCCCTGTGAAGGCCCCCCTCTCGTGGCCGAACAGCTCGCTCTCTGTGATCCCCTCCGGAATTGCCGCGGTGTTGACGGCAATGAACGGCTCGGAGCTCCTGGCGCTCAGATCGTGAACGGCCCGGGCTGCCAGCTCCTTGCCCGTGCCACTCTCCCCCGTGATGAACGCGGAGGCGTCACTTTGTGCGAGAACCCTGAGCATCTCGTAGACCTCGCGCATCGGCTTCGAGTCGCCCACCAACTGTCCGAGCCCAGCACCCTGGGCCAGGGTCTGCTCCAGGGTTTGCGCATGGTCTCGCCGTTCCAGCTCGTGCCTGGTGGCCAACAGAGTGGCTTTGAGCTTGTCGTAGTCGATGGGCTTGGTGAGAAAATCCATGGCCCCCACCTTCATGGCCTCGACTGCGGTGTCGACTGCTCCGTGGGCCGTGATCATGATCACGGGGCGGTGCACTGGACCGGCCTGTAATCTCCGTACGAGATCGAGACCCGAGCTATCGGGCAGGACCAGGTCCGAGATGACCGCGTCGGGAGACTCCGTGGCGGCGACAGCGACCGCCCGGGCCGCGTTCTCCGCCACCACGACCTCGAACCCCCACTGCTTGAGCCGCATCTCGAGCACCTCCCGCATCGCGGCCTCATCGTCGATCACTAGCACTTTCATTCGATCTCTGGTCATCCGATACTCCTTCGGGCCGCGGCGAATTCCAGCTGCTGCCCAGTGAATTGGATCAGCACCGCCCGAAAGCGCAGTCTAGCAGGGAAAAATTCCCTCATCCTGTCGACAATTCCGCCGCTCGACCGAGTCTCGGGAAGAATTCCCTTCTCGGAGGCTGCGCGATTCCGTGGCTGTTCCCTCGCGATCTTCGCAAGTGACTCATTCCAAGGGAGATAAACATGGGCCATCAAATTGGCACGGTCGTTGCTGTTAAAGTAAGCTCCACAGCCGGGAGAATTGTACTCAAACAACTGGTCTCAGGAGGATCAATCAAGGTGTGGAACAAACCCCAGTCTGAATCAGAACCCCAGTCGCAGCCCGAGCCGCAGCCGTCTTCACCCAGTCGTCCGATCGGTGCCACATCCTCGCGACAGGCTGTTCTCGGACCCTCGATCTCGATCAAAGGCAATGTGTCGGGCGAGGAAGACGTCTTGATCGAAGGCCAGATCGATGGCGAGATCTCGTTTCGGCAGAACACCGTGACCATCGGTGCGAAGGGCCGCGTCAAGGCCGACATTCACTGCAAGATCGTTGTTGTGGAGGGCCAGGTCACCGGCAATCTCTATGGCGACGAGAAAGTCCTCGTGCGACAGTCGGGAAGGGTTGAAGGCAACGCCGTCGCCCCCCGGGTGGTCCTGGAAGAGGGCGCCAACTTCAGGGGCAATATCGACATGCAGCCGAGCAGCGGCAAGCAAAGCCCCGCAAAGAGCTAGACAACGGACCGCAAGGAGACACACCGTGAATGAGATTTGGAAACGCTCGACTCTGATGGTCGTTTTATTGACGGCACTGGTGGCCGGGGGATGTGCTACCAAGAAATATGTAAAGACCGAGCTCGAGTCCCACACCGCCACTTCCACCGAGCGCATGGACGGGATCGAGGGCCAGGTCGAAGAGAACCAGACCCGCCTCGACGTGCAGGAAGAGGAAATCACCCAGATCTCTCAGACCGCCCAGGAGGCCCTGGATCGCGCTCTGGCTGCAGGTCAACTCGCCGAGGGGAAGTTCCTTTACGAGACCGTTCTCTCGGACGACAAAGTTCGATTCGGTTTCAACGAGGCGACTCTCACCCCTGAGGGTATGGCAGCGCTGGACCAGTTCGTCAGCGAGCTCAGGGCACGAGACGAAAATGTATTCATCGAGATACAGGGCCACACCGATTCCGTCGGAGAACCCGCCTACAACATGAGCCTCGGGGAGCGGCGCGCTGAGGCCGTGCGTCGATATCTGAGTCAGACAGGGGGAATTGCCCTGCACCGCATGTCGATCATCTCCTATGGAATGACCGCACCGATCGCGGACAACAACAACGCCGACGGCCGGGCGCTGAATCGACGCGTCACACTGGTCGTTCTGCAGTAGGCCCCGCCCCTCCAGGGCCGGCGACTCCGCTGCAACCCGCCGGAGACGTGGCCAGAGGGTGCGGCGCATCGGATCATCGTGAGATTCGGTCAGGGCACGGTTCGTCTGGCCGAATCCTCGAGCTCACCGGTGCGTATAGACTGTCAGGATGCATCCCTTGACGGAGATCTTCAGCACCGCTGTCCTGCTCTCCGCTCTCTCGCTCGCCGGCTGCCAGACACCGCCCGCTGCGGCGAGTGAGGTCGACAGGATTGTCGAAGTCCTTGCCATCACGGCAGGAACGAAGGTCGCCGACGTCGGCGCGGGCGATGGGGAGTGGAGCCTCGCCATCGCCGAGAAGGTTGGCTCCAGCGGGCGGGTCTTCGCCACCGAGGTAGACAGCGACGAGATTCGCGCCATCGAGAAGAAGGTCGCGATCTCGGGCCTCGACAACATCACCGTGATCCGCGGCGATCAGAAGGAGTCGGGGTTGCCAGACGCTTGCTGCGACGCCATTCTGCTACGCCTCGTCTACCACCACTTCGTCGATCCGGCTTCCATGTTGGCGAGCCTCCGGCGCGCGCTCATGCCCGGTGGGCAGCTAGCGGTCATCGACATCACCCCCCAATCCCATTGGCGAAGCCTCCAGGGGGTACCCGATCGTGGTGGTCACGGAATCTCACCCGAGGAGCTCGTTGCGGAGCTGACTGGACATGGTTTCAGGCTCGTAGAACGTCACGATGATTGGAATGGCGATCCGGACCGCTTCTGCGTCGTTCTCGCCCCGACCCTCGCCGAAGACCCCTGATCCTCCTCACCCACTCGGATCCCGAATACTCTGCTTTGTGGCGAATTCCCTTGCTGGGAATTGACAAATCCGCGTACCGTGAAGACGTCGGGTCGATCAACAACCACCGGCGCATCGGCGCACAAGTCACGAGGAGACGGCGTGCAAGTGGAGCTGCTGGAGCACATTGGCAGGTACCAGATCGTCGGCGAGCTGGGCGCCGGAGCGATGAGCCGTGTCTATCTGGCGCATGATCCGAATCTGGATCGCCAGATCGCACTGAAGGTCGTGCTCAAGGGTTGGACCCTGGACACCCGCGAGCAAGAGGAGCTCGAGAGCCGCTTCCTGCTCGAGGCAAGGGCCGTCGGCAAGCTCTCGCATCCCGGCATCGTCAGGGTGTACGACGCGGCAAGCGATCAGCAGACCGGGCTACCCTACATTGCGATGGAATGGGTGCAGGGTCGCTCCCTGCGCAGTCATCTCGAGGAGAAGGGACGCCTCTCGGGTGCCCGAACCATGGAGATTCTGGCCCAGGTGGCCCGCGCTCTCGACTATGCACACTCGAATGGCCGGGTACATCGGGATATCAAGCCCTCCAACATTCTGATCGAGAAAGAAGGCCGTCCGAAAGTCTCGGACTTCGGGGTCGCCAAGATCATGACCGAGACGCATACGACCTCCGGCCATGTCCTCGGCACGCCTGCCTATATGTCACCGGAGCAGGTAAGGGACGAGCCCCTCGACGGCCGATCCGACCTCTTCTCGCTCGGCGCCGTCCTCTACCAGTGCCTGACCGGAGATCTGCCATTCCCCGGCGAGTCCCTCGTGCAGGTCGTCTACAAGATCCTGAAGGTGGACCCGCGCCCCATGCAGCTGCCCAACACTCAAGCTGTCAAGCAACTCGTGGCTATCACGGAACGAGCGCTGCAGAAGGATGCCGGCAGCCGCTTTCAGACCGGCGAAGAGTTCGCTCAGGCGCTGGCTGAGGTTCAGGAACTGCTCGAGGGCGAGTCTTCCGACGACCTGGAAGCGGCTGCCCCTGAAACGCGAACACGGTCCCGGGAGATTCTGCAATTCCCCAAGGCGGTCGCGGCCACGGCCGCCCTCAACCCGAGCTCTGGCTACTCACAGACGCTGAGGCTCGGCGCTGGTGGTCGAGAGAACTCCCAGCCCGTGACTCGCCAGGTCGAATCCGTCCACGCTACAGCCGCGATCCAACAGCAGGAGTCACCCTCTCCCCCGGACGAGAAACGTCCCTGGGGATCCTGGTTGGCGCGAGGCGCTCTGGCGCTCGGCCTCCTGATCGGGCTCTCCTGGCTAGCTGTCGCGTCTTTCGGACCCAGAGGGGTCCCGACCGACAATCTCGCCAGGCAGATTCTCGTCCCCGCGCCCGCCAACCGCTTTCAGGCTGAAGACCTGGTCGTCTCGAGATCTGTAGAGGCACTGCCTGAGACACCACCGGACGAAGCAACCCGGACGCCCGCGACCGAGAGGGCTACGCCAACCGCAAGCCAGGAGAATTCCAGCCCTCAGCGGAGGCAGCTCGGCCCAGCCAGAAACCTCGAGCCTGAACCGGTCGAGACCTCAGAGCCGACCTTCGCTCCGGTCACACTGTTCAGTGGGCCTCTCAGCGAACCTGCCCCATCAACGTCTCAGCCCGAGGTGCTCCCACAGGAATCGGCGCCTGTGGCTGTGGGCGGTCCGTCCGTCTCCGTGGTCGAGCTGCACTACCGCCACAAGAACGAGAAAGCGCACCTGTCTGTTCTCCTGGACGGCGACGTCGTCTGGTCCGAGGCCCTAAAACGTCCGATCAACCCAGTGGCCTGGGCCAAGGGCAAGGACGTGATGGCCATCGTTCCGGTCCCAGAGGGACAGCATTCTCTCGAGGTGAGGGTCTCCGTTCCGGCCGACGGCCTGGAGACTTCCAGGACGATTCGTAGCCATTTCACCGCCGGCTCCCAACGCGTCTTGAAAGCGACCCTCAACCGCAAGAGCAGCGATTTGAGACTGCGCTGGAAGGAGTAGGGAGCATGGAAATCACTTGCGACGCTTGCGGGTATCCCATCTCCTCGACAAACGGTGATGAGCACCGAACAGTTTGGAAATGCCCGATCTGTGGCTCGCCGGCTCACCGGACCGATCTCTCGCGCGGCTCTTCCAGCGGCGGTTCCGGACCTGCCGAACAACGACCTCTCGCCCAACTGAGCGACGACATCGAGAGCAGAGGCGCGTCCAGCTCCAGCGACTCGATTCCAGCCACCTCCGGCACCGATCGCTCGAATCCCGCCGACACCGTGTTTCAGCCGGCCCTGATGATGAGCTCGATCATGGACGAACTGGAGCCCGATGCAGAGAGCGCAGGTGAAGAGCCGGTCGACGGCACCGTCACCGGCACCGAGTTGGTCGGCGAAATTGCCAAGCTACCCTCCCCGTTCCTCGACCTGGAGGCGCAACCCTATCTCTTGATCCTGGGTGCCCGGCCGGGCGAGGAGCGGCGACCGATCGTCCGCGCCAAGACTTCCTTCGGACGCACGCAGGCCGACGTCAATCTCGCCGACCCCTCGGTCTCGTCGATCCATTTCCAGATCGAGGCCTTCGGATCGGAATTCTTCGTCAGAGACTTGGAAAGTCGCAACGGGACCTTCCTGAACAACAATCGAATTCGCTACAGCCAGTTACTCGCCGGTGACCAGATCACCGCCGGCAGGACGACCCTCATCTTCAGACTTTCCAACGACAAAATCGACCGCGGCTGAACGTCCGAGGTCGAGCCCCTGTTGATAGGCTCCCTCTGCGAGCGGCAGCGCTGCTCCGACCCATGGACAAATGCTGGATGGGTCGGCGGAATCTGTAACCTGGTCGAATCGAGGGCTTGCTAGCGGCACTCATGCCGCTGACCGTCGCGTCGTCGACCACCGAACTTGACAGGCGGGCTGAGACTGTCTCCATCTCCGGCAGTTGATCATGACGCGCCAAGCAGCCTCTTCCTGGCTTTCTGCGCCGGCGCCCTCTTCCTGATCTGGAGTAACAGTTTCGTGGCTTCGAGCTACCTGCTCGGGGGTGAGGGAGCACCCGCCGCCTTCGATTGGCTCAGCTTGAGCGTCGCCAGATTCGCACCGGCCGCTCCACTCTGCGCACTCTACTGCCTCGCGCACAAGCGTCGTGAGTCGATCCAGATATTGAGAACGCATTGGCTCCGGCTCGGGGCCAGCGGTCTTCTCGCTGTGCCCTTCTACAACTTGCCACTCTACTTCGGCCAACAACACGGGGTGCCGGCGCCGGTCGCCTCGTTGACCACTGCGCTGCTGCCCCTCTTCGTTCTCATCCTGGCTGCTCTATTTCTCGGCGAGCGACTCACAGGTCGGCGCGTGTTGGCCTTTGGGATTGCCCTCGTGGGCCTTGCTCTGATCAGCTTGTCCCGTCCCTCCGACAGCATTCCAGGTGGGTATGGCTCGGTCCTGATGATCACCGCCCTGGCCCCGCTTTCATGGTCTGTCTACTCGATCCTCAGCAAGCCTGTTTCGAGACAGGTACCGCCCCTGCTCTGGACGTACCTCTGTATCACCATCGGCAGCCTCCCTCTACTACTCCTTCTGCCATGGGCGGGAGGGCCCCAGATCCTGGCTCTCTCACCTTCCGGCTGGCTGGCTCTGCTCCATCTGTCCCTGCTGTGCACGGTCCTCGGCTACGCTGTCTGGACATGGCTCCTCGGTCATCTTCCCGCTTCCGTGGTCGGCTTTACCGCCTTTCTCAATCCCCCGCTCACCACAGCCTCCAAGATCGTCCTCGCTCTGCTCTGGCCCGCCCTTTTCACCCTCCGAATGTCCCCCCTCGAGTGGCTCGGCGGTGGGCTCGCCCTTTCGGGCCTGGTTCTTGCGCTCCTCAGCACGAACCGCTATTCAGGGATCGGACCTTCCGACTCGGAGTAGGAGCGGCCTTTCCATTGCTGACCGCGTCCGGAAATGTGGTCCCAAGCCGAGGAGAGAGTCATGAGGCCGAAAAGCGCGCCGGCCAGGGGCAGGCTGAAGCTGAAGGCCACCGCCACTCGGTGATGGAGTACTGCCGGCCGCAACGCCCGCGCTTGCAGTACCCAGGCCAATCCCGCAAGGAGGATGACCCGAACGATGGCCGGGAAGGCGAGAGATCCCTCGGCAGCCTTGACGACGGCCGTCCCCATGAGGAAAGGAGGAGCCATTACGACGAGGCCCAGGCCCAACACCACGAGTACCAGGAGATCGAACCGATACCCCAGCTGCACAAACGCGGAGCGGGAGACCATCTGCCACAGATCGCCGAGTCGGTGGTACGCACGAATCGAGGCGACCTTCTGGTCGAGACCGAGCCACAACCTCCCACCGTTCTGCTTGACCAACTTGGCCAGAGCCACGTCGTCGATCAGGGCGTCCCGAATCGCATTGTGACCGCCCGCAGCCTCGTAGATGGCGCGCCGCACGAGGATGCAACCGCCCGCTGCGGCAGCAACCCGTGACTTGGAATCTCTCACCCGGCGAAAGGGATAGAGCAGCTGGAAGAAGAAGACGAACGGCGGGACGAGCGACTTCTCCCAGAAGCTACCCGTGTGCAGCCTGGCCATCACCGAGACGAGATCGAAGGGGCCTCCCTGCTCCTGCGATTCGGCTCGATCCAGGAGCGCCCTCACCGTCATCGGGCTCAGCTCGACATCTGCATCGCTGAACAACCACCAATCGTCCTCAACGGCGCGTGCAACCGTCCGGCCTGGCGCCACTTCCGCTGCCGCAAAGGCGATGGCATGCACCTTGCCGCTCCAGCCTGCCGGAGGAGAAGGCACGGTGATCAGCTTCAAGGCCGTGGCTCCGCTCGCGCGCGCGGCGACTCGGCCTGCCACCACCGGTGTCGCATCCTCGGAGCCATCGTCGGCGACCACCACCAGATCGAGGCCCTCCTGCCGCAGTAGAGACGGCAAGGTGCGTACCAGCATCGCTTCCTCATCGCGAGCCGGGACGATCGCGACGACTCGGCCATCTTGCCAAGTGCGAATCCCTTCCCCCACTTCCGGCAGCACGGCTTCGCTCGGCCAGGCTCGCGATCGATCCATTGCCAAGCCGATCCAGAACGCCAGGCAGATCAGAGCCCAGACTTCCAGAACCGTCATCGCACTCTCCGATCTCTTCGCAAATCGAGCCACCCGCTCGTCACGACCACCCGAGCTCGGACCGGGCTCGACTCGATACCGCTGATGGAGGATGTCGTGACCGGCGTCAGTCAGCGAGGGCCACTGCGCCCGCTGCCATTACCCGGTTGCGACCCGCCCTTTTGGCCTGGTAGAGGGCCTGGTCAGCAGCTCGGATCAGCTCTGAGCTGTTGCGCCCATCCTGGGGGAAGCAAGCGACTCCACCACTGATCGTGAGGCGGTCGAGAGGCTGCTTGTCACCGAATGGAAAGTCGTACGATTCGATAGCAGCACGGATCTTCTCGCCAGTGATTCTGGCCTGCGACTTGCTCTTGTTCGGCAAGATGAGCAGAAACTCTTCCCCACCGAAGCGCCCGAAGATGTCGTCGATCCGGACCTGCTCCTTGACCAGTCGCGCCAGCGTCTGCAGCAAGCGATCCCCTGCCACATGTCCGTTCACGTCGTTGTAGTTCTTGAAGTGATCGATATCGAACAGGAACACGGCCAGGTTGCTCTTGCCTTCCTCTGCATCGAAGACCAGCTCACCCAGGCGGAAGTTGAGAACGCCCTTGTTCCAGATCTTGGTGAGCGGGTCGACGTCGGCAACGGACTTGACCTCGGCGTACGCCTGCAGATTGTTCAGGGCGAAGGCACCCATTTGCGCGATAACCCTGAACACGTCTTTGCTGTAGGGCTTCTGCTTCTCCGGGCGGCGCAGGGCCATCACTCCCAGGGTACGTTCGTCGATGGTCATGGGCGACGCCAGATCGGGCCGGAAAGCGGACAATCCCTTGGCACGCACATGGCGATGTGGTGCCGCCTCACGGTCGAGCTCCGTCGCGTCCAGGACCCGATGCTGCTGAGCGGTGTAGCCGAGATCACCTTCGCCCATGGTGACGACCATCCCGCGATCGAAGGTGGATCTGGGCGCCGCAACGGCAGCGGCGATGAACTCCTTGTCCCGCTCCGGCTGCGCGAGAGTGCGCTTGCGGCGCAACAGAATGACGGCCTGCTCGGGCTGGTAGGTCCGGATCAGGACGTTCATCAGCACCTGTGGAATGCCTCTGGGATTCATCTGATTGTTGAGCTCGCCGGTGAGATGTGGCAGCTCGCGAATGAAGTCGAGCACGAAGTCGAGCTCTTCGTCGATGCGATGGATCTTCTTCAGCAGGGTCCTGATCTCGCCCGTCTGCTCGTCCAAGGAACGCGACAGCCTTCTGGCCCGTACGAAAAAGACCATGAGCAGGAACAGCAGGGCCAGGCTGATCAGGATGCTCAGCAGGAAGATGCTGTTTTCACTCATCGGTAGTTAGCTCGTCTTCAGAACCTGCTGGCTGACCCTGCCAACTAGTCCACGTTGTCGGGATGGGGTCAGGTCCTGATTATATCCATGCACACCCCGATTCGCTGCGAATCCCGTAACTCTCGTCCTCTCGTGACTCGTCTTCCGGTTCGGGCCCTCGATTCCCCCTCTGGGCACAATCACCACCAGGGTGCGAAGACGCGCCTCCAGGGGGCTTGACCAGCACGTAGTAGAGATTCTGGCGCCCTCCTCCACCATCGGAGTAGAACCGCTCGAGGATTTTCATTTGCAGGGATTCGACGAGCTGCGCAGCGACCTTTGGGTCCACGAAGTGACAGTAGCGAGCGGCTCGGCTGCTCAGACCGGACTCGCCAGGCGCCAGATCCCCCCAGGCGAGCAGCATGTCTCCCTCTTCGAGCTCGTCCAGATCGATCCTCTCATCGGCCGAGCGATTGTCAGTCGGCCCAGGGAATCACCCGCCGCAGGAACCGCTCGTGTTCCCCGAACTGCCAGAACGAGACGGCCAAGACGCCATTCGGTGCGAGGCAGGAGGCCAACGTCGCCAGTAGTCTTTGGCGCAGCTGCCTACCCGGTATATGGTGGAGCAAGCCGAACGCGACGACCAGATCACTGCGCTCCGCCTGCAAGCACTGGAGGCCTCGATCGCTCGTCAGGTCGGTCGCCACCAGAACCGCCGGGATCTTCGATCCACGGACAGCGTCGCTCTGGGCCTCGTTCAGCATCTGCAGGCTCATATCCACGCCGAGATATCGCGTCGCCTGCCGTAGCCGATTCGTAGTAAACGTCAGGAATCTGCCATTGCCGCATCCGACATCTAGAATAGACAACCTGGGACCGGTGACAGCGGTGACCCGGTGCTCTCGATAGAGGGAGACGACCCGCGTCCAACCCGGCCAGGGGTTCTTCCGAGTGCGGCTGAACTCCTCACCCAGTTCGCTGTAGAAGCGCCGGTTGATACGGTTCAGTGCGGCGATTGTCTGGCAGTTCATTTCGAGAGGCCAAGTGCAGGAAACCAGCTTCCAGTTCCAACCCGAGATCTACGAAGCTCAGCTTGTCGCGCTGATCACCGAGATCGAAGCGCTCGAGTCATTCGATCAGTCCAGCTACGAGTCCGTCTTGCGTCGTTACCCGAAGGACGGCCGTGGCTTTTTCTCGAAGAGTGAGATCATCCAGGGCTTTCGGTATCTCAATCGGAAGCTCGGCTGGGACCTGGACGAGCTCCCCTTCCTCGAGAAACTGCGCATGAAGCCGGTGCGAACTCTGAGCGGTGTCGCTCCTGTGACCGTTCTCACTCGGCCGTACCCATGTCCGGGAAAGTGCATCTTCTGCCCCAGCGACGTGCGCATGCCCAAGAGCTACCTCTCCGACGAACCCGGCGCGCAGCGCGCCGCCCAGCATCGGTTCGACCCCTTCAATCAGAGCTTGTCACGGCTCCTCACCTACCACAACACGGGGCATCATGTGGACAAGGCAGAGGTGATCGTGCTGGGTGGCACCTGGTCTTCCTATCCCGAACCCTACCGCGTCTGGTTTGTGAAGCGATGCTTCGACGCCCTCAACGCCTTTTCTCCGGAGTCCAAGACATCCTACGCAACCGCTGCCTCGGCCCGCTTCGACTTTCGTGACATGGCCGCCCGGGTCGACGGTCGACAGATCACTCGGAGCTACAACAGCATCGTCTCCGAGACCCTGGCGAGCCTCGACCCAGCTGAAACCGGGACGGGGGTCGCGGATTGGAGCGGACTGAGGGAAGCGCAGTGTCGCAACGAGTCCGCCTACGCTCGGTGCGTCGGGCTGGTGGTCGAGACCCGTCCCGACAATCTGGACCTCGAAGAGCTCGTGCAGATTCGAAGACTCGGCGTTACCAAAGTCCAAATTGGCTTTCAAAGCCTTTCGGATCGGATTCTCAGCCTCAATCGGCGAGGCCATCAGGTGGCCGACATTCGCCGGGCCATGACGCTCCTGCGGCTGGCGGGGTTCAAGATTCACGCCCACTGGATGCCCAATCTGCTGGGATCCTCACCCGAGCTCGATATCGAGGACTTCGGACGCCTCTTCGACGATGCCGACTTCCGACCGGACGAGCTCAAGATCTATCCCTGCAGCCTCGTCGAGAGCGCCGAGTTGATGGCCTACTACGAGCGGGGCGAGTGGCTGCCCTATTCCCAGAGCGAGCTCACGGAAGTTCTGACCGAATGCCTCAAACGAACTCCCGAGTACTGCCGCGTCACCAGGGTCATCCGAGACATTCCAGGCACGGACATCGTCACAGGCAACAAAGTGACGAATCTGCGAGAGGTCGTCGAAAACGAGCTGCAGCGCCAAGGACAGAAGAGTCGCGATATCCGAGCCAGAGAGATCCGCCATCGGAGCGTGAGCCCAGACAGTCTGCGACTTCGTCGAACGGACTACCAAACGTGCATCGGAAGTGAGGTGTTCCTCCAGTACGTCACTCCCGAGAACCGGATTGCCGCCTTTCTTCGGCTCTCCCTACCCGACTGCCCGAATCCGATTCCCGAGATCGAGCACAGCGCGATGATTCGCGAAGTCCATGTCTACGGCCATCTCGCCGCCATCGGGCAGCGGGCCGGAGTCCGATCGCAGCACCTGGGACTGGGCCGGGCTCTCATTGCCGAGTCGGCCGAGCTTGCGGCGCACAAAGGCTTCCAGAGCCTGGCGGTGATCTCAGCTGTCGGGACCCGTGCCTACTATCGGAAACTCGGGTTCAGCGACGGGCCTCTGTACCAGCATCTGTCGCTCAAGGGGTTTCAGAAACGAACTGTCGCAGCTTGGCCGAGCGCTGATCGCGACTGAGCTTGGAGAGCGCCTGCGCCTCGATCTGGCGCACGCGTTCTCGGGTGATGTCGAATCGTCGCCCGGCCTCGGCCAGAGTGAAGGTGTCCCGACGCCCTACTCCGAAGCGCATCCGAAGCACATCCTCCTCGCGTGGGCTCAGCATCCTCAACGCATCCACCGTCTGCTCACGCAGCCGTAAGGTGATCGCGCTGTCGAGCGGCGAGGTCGCAGAAAGATCCTCCAGAAAGTCCCCGACCTGGGAATCTTCATCGTCGCCGACCGGTGACTCGAGAGAGATGGGCTGTTGGGCCACTCTGCGAAGCATTCTCACCTTGGCGATCGGCAAATTCATCTGCTCGGCCAGCTCGTCCATCCCCGGCTCCCGACCCAGTTCCTGCACGAGATAGCGCTCGGCGTATCTCAACTGGTGAAGTGTCTCGATCATGTGAACCGGGATCCTCACGGTCCTGGCCTGGTCCGCCAGGGCTCGTGTGATGGCCTGGCGTATCCACCAATGGGCGTATGTCGAGAACTTGTACCCGCGCCGATACTCGAACTTCGCCACTGCTCTGAGCAGGCCGATATTGCCTTCCTGGATGAGGTCGAGGAGGCTCAAGCCCCGCCTCGTGTACTTCTTGGCCACCGAGACCACGAGCCTGAGATTGGCGACGATCAGCGCCTCTCTAGCCCTCTCGGCGATCGCAGACCCGCGCCGGACCTCTGCCAGAACGTGCCCGACCTCCGTCGCGCTCGCTCCAAAACGTCGTTCGAGCTCCTGTCGCCGAGACCGATACTTCTTGACCCGCCGACGATGCAGAGACTGCAGCTCCTTGCTGCTCTCGGCATGGCGAGCCTTGTCCGCTCTGATGATCCCCAGCTCGCAGCGCCGGTACTCCCGGTCGATGGCCGCGAGCAGATCGCTCAGCCCGCTCACCACCTTGACAGGGAGATCGATCCGGTGAATCTCGATTCCCGCCTTCGCCGCCTGTCGATCGATTTCCCTTTCCAGCTCCTGAGCCCTGACGGTCTCACCTTCTTCGCTCTCTCGACGAAGGCGCAGCTGGTCGATCGACTCCTCGATCTCGGCAATGCACCGGAAGTGTGGCATCAGCCGCGGCACGCCCGGCAGTGCCGGCACCTTCTCCGAAACGCCAAGCGGTCTTTCCAGTTCGCCCTGCGCCTCGGCATCGTCGTGAGCCGACAGGTAGAAGGTCGTCAGCAGACGCTCGAGGAAGAACAGATTCGAGGCTAGAGCGCGAAACAGGATGCGTTCCCCATTCTCGATGGACCGCGCAATCGCCACCTCGCCATCCCGGTCCAAGAGCGGGACCGACGCCATCTCCCTCAGATACATCCGGATGGGATCCGAGGTCCCCTCGTCTCCCTCGAAGAAGTCCTGCAACTCTCTCGCTACGTGCCAGTCGGGTGAACGACGATCCCGCTCCGAGCCCACCCTTCCCCTCGCTATCATTGCGACCTGCTCTCCCAGAGACTCACTCCGCAATTGGGGTGATGCCCGATTGGGTCCCTACCTAGTTATGACGCTTTGCGCCGCCCGAATATTCCTCCGCCGGCCTAGCCAGCGGAGTCCACCAGGTCTTGTTTGGCGCCAAGGCATCAGCTCGAGGAGGGAAATTTCGGAGTGGCAACCCCCTTTACTTGTAGCGCTGGCCGTGCTTGATGACGATGTCTACGCTCTGCAGCAGGTTGATGTAGCGCAGAACATCACCTCTGACCGCGATGATATCGGCATACTTCCCAGGAGTGATGGTACCGACCTCCTCCTCCACTCCCATCAGCACGGCAGGCCAGTAGGTCGCAGATCGAATCGCCTCCATCGGCTCGACGCCCATCTGCCTCACCCAGATGTCGAGCTCGTTCCAGGTCGATTGGCTGTGGAACTTCATGGGAATGCCGCTGTCGGTGCCGATCAGCAGCTTCGCACCCGATTGCCTCAGCTGCTGAAACTTGGTTTCCAGAGTCGGCCTGCGGTCTGGCGTGATCTGAAAGTACGCGAGCTGGTCGGGGTGCTCGATCGAGCCTCGAATATCCTCCACGATTTCCGCAGGTAGGCCGACGGCCCAGGAAGGATCGTCCAGCATCTCCCTGTAGTCCCTGACGTACTCGTAGTTGAATAGCCCTTCGACCGTCGGTACCCAGAACAGGGGTCCGAGATTCATCTTCGCCGCGCGCTCCTGAATCATCTGCAAGACATCTTCGGGATAGCGAGGCGCTGTCGCCAGTCCGGTGTGCTCGAAGCAGTCGACACCGGCACGAAGACCTCGCCGGATCTCCTCGGGCCGGTGGGCATGAGCCGCTACGGTCAAGTCATGAAGGTGTGCCTCATCGACCACGGCATCCACTTCTTCCTGACTCATTTGGTCCTGATCGATCAGCTTGATCAGATCGACCCCAGCCTCGGCCAATCGTCGGACCTTGGCCCTGGCATCCTCGGGACCGTCGACCCCCCAACGGAACAACTCCGTACCGGGATAGGGCTCCTTCTGAATAAAGGGTCCCGATACATACATCGTCGGCCCTGAAATCTCCCCCCGGTTGATCGCGTCCCGAACCGCCAGGCTGTCCTCGAGAGGCCCCCCCAGATCGCGGGCGCTGGTCACCCCTGCCAGGAGCAGCTGTTTCGCCGACGAGGGCATGATCACGGACGCGAACAGAGGTGGGTAGGTCTTGTCCCAGTGTTCGTAGTCCGCGTGGCCATTGATCATCAGATGAACGTGGGTGTCCCAGAGACCGGGAAGAACACTCATCCCCTCCGTCGAGATCACCTCGGCTCCCTGGGGAATCGGCAGCGACTCGACATCGCCAACTGCACTGATTCGCTCACCCTCGATCAGGACGACGCTGTTGCGAGTCGTATGACCTCCGTTCCCATCGATCAAGGTGCCGCCTACGAGAGCCTTGATCTCGGCGCCACTGGCCGACCTCCAGATCGTGAGGACAAAACAGCAGGCCACCAGAAATGGCACAGATCTCCGCACCCTCAAGACTTTGCCCCTTGCTTCGTGCTCCATGATCTCTCCCTTCGCTGCAGAAAGCCGGACCGAGCCAGGTTGAGAACCCGGGACTCGAAAGTACCATGCAACGATTGCCGGAACACCTCGGCAAGGGCCGACAATAGCCCAAATGGAATCGGGGGAATAGCTGACAGGGCCACAAGTCCTTCTTCGTGCGATAATGAGATGGATTTCCCACTGTAGGGCGAAAAGGCGTTGCGGAGGCTGCTATGCCAAGCGAACCGACATCCCGCTGCGAGTTCGATTCCATGAAACTCATCCTGCGTCTCAACATGACGATTCAGGGCTCCGTCGAAGAGGTGACGCCGGCCGTGGATCGAATCATGAAAGTGGTCCAGGACATGAAGTGTGCCAAAGGCAAGGAGAGCGAGATCGAGCTGGCCTTGCAGGAGGCCCTGGCCAATGCGGTCGTGCATGGATGCGAGGAGGATCCATCGCGCAACGTCCAGGTATGCGTGGCATGCGATGAAAAGCGGGGCATGCTGATCATCATTCGTGATCCCGGACCGGGTTTCCAACCCGAGGACATACCCAGCCCGCTCACGGGTCAGAATATCTATGCGAAGGGGGGCCGGGGGATCTACCTCATCAACCAGCTCATGGATGAGGTGCGCTACGAGAAGGGCGGCACCGAGATCTGGATGCGCAAGCAATAGGGAATTTCCGCTCGTGTACCTACGCATTCTGAAGTTCGACATCCAGCTCGCCGACCTGCGCGCGGTTCGGGACTTTTATCGGCAGAAGGTACTACCGATGCTGCAGGAGCACAGCTCCTGTCGATTCGCCAGTCTGCTCCAAGCCACCTCCCAGGCCGAAGAGTGCATCTCCTTGACCCTCTGGGATGATCCCGACGAGGCCGAAGGTTACGAGCAGAGTCAGGCCTATTTGAGTCTCCTCGAAGAGGGCGCCAAGCTCATCTCCGACACTCCGGAGTGGGGTGTCCGAAGCACCGCAGGCGGTCTTGGCCAGTCTGGCGACGCCAAGCAGGCAATCACCGGAGACGCCTTCACCATAGAGGCCGGAGACGAGGACCTACCGGACTCGGACCTCCCATCACGGCTCTACTTGAGAATCGTCTCGGTGAGAGTCCAGCCCGGGAAATGGGACGATCTGATCGAGATCTACAATACGACCGTCCTACCCACTCTGCGAGCCACCCAGGGAAGTCTGGCGGCCTTCCTGGTGGAAGCACTCCACGATCCGGATCTGGCGCTGTCGATCTCTCTGTGGAATCGTGAAGAGGATGCTATCCGCTACGAGATGAAGGGAACCTTCGACGATCTGACGCGGAAGTTGAAGGATACCCTCGAGGAATCCACGCGGTGGAAGGTGAGCGTCGGCCCAGGGGGGTCGGCGACCAGTCCGCCAGCCAGAGGATACAAACAAATCGTCGGCGAGAGATTTCGAACCCCTGACTGAAGCTGCCGATTCTGCTTGGAGCGCCCACTGGCAGGATGTCGCGCAGAGAGGGCTCATTTTGGACAAGGCTGTCAATATCGTCGGTGTACCTCTGGACCTCGGCCAGTCTCGGCGAGGCGTGGACATGGGACCGAGCGCGCTGCGCTATGCGGGTCTCGACAACCACCTCCGACAAATAGGCTGCAGGGTGAGGGACTGTGGGAACGTGGAGATCCCGGTGCGGGACGAGCTCCCATCCGAAGGCGGCCTGGCCTATCTTCCCGCCGTGGTGAAGGCTTGCAGGGCAGTTTACGAAGTCGGCTTGCGAGCGATCGCCGAGGGCGAGGTCCCGATCTTCCTGGGCGGAGACCATTCCATAGCGCTCGGCACGGTCGCAGCCGCTACCGAAGCTGGCCCGTCGGGTGTGCTGTGGATCGACGCCCACGGAGACTTCAATACTCCGGAGACTTCGCCGACGGGCAACCTTCATGGCATGCCGCTGGCGGCTCTCACCGGGCTGGGAAGCTCCCACCTGATCGACATCGCGAGACCCGGGCCCAAAGTCCCGGCCCGGGATGTCGTCCTGGTGGGACTCCGCAGCCTGGATTCAGGAGAGCGAGACCTGCTTCGCGCCAGTGGCGTAACCGTCTTCACGATGCGAGAGATCGACGAGCTGGGCATCGGGCAAGTCGTCCAAGCAGGCCATCGAGAAGCTCGCTCACCTGCCGAAGATCCACGTCAGCCTCGACATGGACAGCCTCGACCCGAGCGAGGCGCCAGGGGTTGGGACGCCGGTTCCGGGGGGCCTGACCTATCGCGAGGCCCATCTCCTCCTCGAGTTGGTGGCTGCAAGCGCCAAGGTCGGCTCCATCGATGTCGTCGAGATCAACCCGATTCTCGACAGCCAGAACCAGACGGCGAAGATCGGCGTCGAGCTCGTCGCCTCCCTGCTGGGTCAGTCCATCTACTGAGCCCCTTCGTCGAACTCGCGACCTGGAGGGCTGCCCTCGCCCCTTCGAGAGGCGGCCTGTCTCGCACTCCATAGCGTCGCGATCGACGCCATGGTACACAGACAGGAAGACCTGTCGTGGAGGCGGCTCGCCAGCCTGTGGAGAGCGCAGCGCCAGGATACGCGCACCGAGGAGATCATGGGCAAAGGAACTTCCAGCTCCAACAAAGAGACCGACCCGTTCGCGTCAGAATCGGCTCCGTCTTCGCGCCGCCCGATCTCCGATTGGGCCCATCGCGACAAACGTGTCCTTGCCGAGCAGGCCCCGGACTATCTTCTGCTGCTCGACCTGGAGGGCGTCATCCTCCTCGCCAATCGGCCTCTTCCCGACCTCACGATCGAAGAGATGGTGGGCCACGAGCTCACCTCCCTCCTGCCCATTCGATTTCGCCGCGATTTGACCGGCTGCCTGCGTCGCGTCATCGACCGCAGGCTACAGGATCGCTGCGAAATCGAGTACCGCGCTCAGAACGGCCGCGTCTGGACCCTCGAGGTCCGTGTCGGCCCCATCCTCGAAGAGCGTGAGCTCACATCGCTCGCCGTCAGCTGCAGCAACGTCACCGAGCAACGACATACGATTCGGGCCCTGCAGCGAAGCGAGGCGCGCTACCGAAGCCTGATCGAGACCCAGACGGAATTCATCGTGCGCTGGCTCCCGGATGGCACGCATACTTTCGTCAACGATGCCTATTGTCGCTTCTTCGATCAGCCCCGAGATGCCATTCTCGGGACGAGCCTCTTCCAACGGGTACACGAGAAGGACCGTGAGAGGGTGCGAGCCAAGATCAGCTCACTATCGACTGCGCATCCCACTGCCGTCGACGAGCACCGCGTGCTGACGACTGGCGGCGCGCCTCACTGGCAGGAATGGATCGATCGAGGCATTTTCGACGAAGACGGGCTTCTTGTCGAGGTGCAGTCCGTCGGTCGTGACATTTCCGAGCGCCGTGGAGCCGAAGAGCAGCTTCGGCAAAGCGAGGAGCGCTATCTTCTGCTCACCGAGGCCATCTCCGATGTCATCTGGACGATGGATCTCGACCAACGACTCACCTATGTGAGTCCGTCTGTACGGAGACTATTCGGCTATCAACCGGAAGAGTTGCCCGGCCTCGATCTCAGTCAGCTCCTGGCGGCCGGGTCCTTTCCACTGGCCCGTGACACCCTCCTCGAAGAGCTGCGGTTCCAGCAGGAGATCGAGACGGGCCAGACTCGCACCCGCACCCTCGACCTCGAGCTGGTCCACAAGAACGGCACGCCTGTCTGGTGCGAGGTCAAGATGACCCTGCTCAGAGACGAGCGAGGTAGGCCAAAAGGTGTCCTCGGAGTGGCTCGCGACATCTCGTCCTGGAAGGATGCCCAGGAGGCCTTGGTCGAGAGTGAGGATCGCCTGCGCCGGGCCCAGCGCCTCGAGGCGGTGGGTCAGCTCGCGGGAGGTATTGCCCACGATTTCAACAACCTGCTGACCGTCATTATCGGCAACGTCGAGCTCATAGCTCGCGAGCTGCCACCCCGAGACGAGCTTCGCGGTCAGATCGAGGAGGTCAGCAAGGCGGCCCGGCGTGCCGCCTCCCTGACCCGTCAGCTCCTGGCCTTCAGCCGAAAACAGATGATGGTCCCGGAGATCCTGACCTTCAACACGATCGTCTGCGACATGAGCAATATGCTCCGCCGGCTCGTCGGCGAGAATATCGAGCTCGAGACCGCGCTCCAGCCGCAGCTCGACTGGGTCAAGGCGGATCCCAGCCAGCTGGAGCTCGTCCTGGTCAACCTGGCGGTCAACGCTCGCGACGCCATGCCCGACGGCGGCCGTCTCACGATCGAGACCGCCAACGAGTACCTGGATCGCAGCTACAGCGATGGCAACTACGAAGTCGTCGAAGGGCCCTACTCCAAGCTGGCCGTGACCGACACGGGAAGGGGCATCCCGGCACATGATCAGTCCAGGATCTTCGAACCCTTCTTCACCACCAAAGAAGTGGGTAAGGGGACCGGACTCGGCCTGTCGACGGTCTACGGCATCGTCAAGCAGAGTGGTGGATATATCTGGGTCGACAGCGAACCCAACAAGGGCACCCGGTTCAGGATCTATCTACCGCGCATTGAAAAGTCCGAGAGCCATGAGCGACCCGCAGCCGAGTCCGCGGGCCAGTCGCCCGGCACCGAGACCATCCTGCTGGTCGAGGACGAGGACGGCGTACGGGCCCTCGCCAGCAAGATTCTCGAGAGCATCGGTTATCGCGTGATCGCCGCGTCCAACGGCGACCAGGCTCTGCGCATTCTCGCTGGCGCAGAGCAATCTCTCCATATGCTGCTGACCGATGTCATCATGCCCGGGATGAGTGGCGCCAAGCTCGCCGAAGAGGCCCTGGCCGCCAAGCCGGACCTCAAGGTCCTCTTCATCTCTGGCCACAGCGATGATGTGCTGACACACCACGGTGAACTCGATCCCGAGACCAATTTCCTCGAGAAGCCCTTCACACCCGACGCTCTCGCGAACAAGGTCCGAGAAGTCCTCGACGCAGCCTGAGTGCAGCTCCGAACAGCCCTTCAGATCCTGAACGATCGAGACCTCTTCCGCCCCTTCCTCTTCCACCGACGGCCGAGCCAGACCCCCACCAGGCCAGCTGCACCTGCGGCGGTCAGCCACCCCAGCGCCGGTCCCGAGCCCTCGCTCGCGACTCCCTTGGACGAACGCGGAACGCTCTCCAGGGCGGCTTGCACCTTGGCCCGATAGTCGCTGAGACCCTCCTCGTCCCGGCGAAGTCGATCCGCCAACTCGCGCCTCGAGCGGAAGTCATCTTCGGAAAGGAGGCGGCCGAAGGAGCGCAAGTCGGCAATTTCCAACTGGTGCTTCTTGAACAGCCGAAAGATCTCCTTGACCCGATCCATTTCGATGTGCCGACCGATGGTGTAGTCCTCGAAGCGACCCTCCATCGCCAGAAGAGCGGTCTCCGCCAGGCATGCGTATGCTGTCTTGGGAGGAAGCCCGATGTCATAGCCGAAGTCGACGTTGCCCGGTAGAACCACCTCGCCACTCTCGATGATCAGCAGATCGGGACGCAGCGCCGCTTCGGCTTCGCTGATATCCGGCGGCCGGGCCACGTCGCAAATGATCGCTCCGGGCTTGCATTCCGACAGATCCAGGATGCGCTGCCCGAAGGCCGAAGTCGCGCTGACGATGAGATCACAGTCACCCACCAGGCGACCCGGCTTGGTGGCGATGGTCACCCGGGAACCAGGAGTCTCCGCCTCGATGATCCTCCTGAGGTCGATCAGCTTTTCCGGCTCGATCGAAATCAGCACCACGTCCCCGATGGCCTGGGCCAGCAGCCGAGAGCAGACGGATCCAATCGAACCCGTCGCGCCGATGATCATGGCTCGACCGTGCGTCAAATCGTCCAATCCCATCTTGATGGCCGCTTGCTTGGCCGCTTCGAGAGTCGCGGCCACGGTCAGACTGTTGCCGCTGGTGATCGCGATGTCGGACTGATGGGCGACCGTGACACCGGCATCCCCGACGACGCTGGTGAACGCCCCGAGACCCATCAGCCTGCAACCACGTCTCTCCGCAAGCCGAGCCGCCTTGTGGAGTCGCGTATAGGTGAATCTCTCTCCACGCTTCAGCATCTGCCTGGGAGTGGCTCCCAAGCCTATTAGGTGGCCCTCGATCTGCCTGTGCGTGGTCGGCGACCGAGCTCCGGTGATGCGGGAGATATAGAAAGGAGGCAGGTAGGCTGCGACGGTCTCCACCAGCGTATCGGGAAGATATCGCGTCAACCGAAAGGCCGGGTGTTGATGAATCTGACGAACGCTCAACGGATGAATGACGAAGGCGAAGCGGTGGAGTCCGGCCTCCTCGGCCTGCAGATATCGAATCCCCGGGCGCCAGTCGAGCTCCGCGAGGAGGTTCAAATAGGAGCCCTCCGACAGCTCGACCCGTGGGCGCTCCTGCGTTGCCACGCATAGCGCCTCCACAACTGCGGCGGATCGACTCGCCAGATCCTGGTCCGGCTCCACGGCAGGCATCAGGGTGACGAGGATCGAAACTCCCCGCTCGGCCAGGTCCTCGACATCCTCCGGTCTCGCAAAAGGCACAACCACGGTCCGGTGGCGAAGGTCGGAAGGTGCGTAACGCCGAATCATGCGCACGTCGCCCGCGAGGACATCGGCCCACCGAAAGCGAGCCGAGCTCTCCAAACCGGGCTCGTTGCCCAAAGCCGGATAGAGCTTCGAGATACTGGCCCCCTGCAGCCGACTCAGGACCAGTTTCTCCGTTTGATGGAGAGCGTATTGACTGCCCACTCCGGGCAAGTTCGGCAGACTGAAGAAGACCTCCGGGTCCGCGAACCTCAACTGGGGTGAACGGCGGGCCAGCGCCTGCGTCAGCCCCACGTGGTTGAGCCCGGGGACCATCAAGATTCGTTTCTGGCTGAAGATCCCGGGCTCGGCCCGATCGACCAGCGTCACGCTCCAGCGCTCCAGAGCAGAGCGAATTCCGGAACCGTCGACCACCGGAGTCCGCGAAGCGGTTGCTGCCAGGTCCGCGACAGGCGGGTAGACCTTGACTGCGCTGCCCAGTTCCAGACTCAGTGGAAGCCCGTCGAGCGCGATGACGTCGACCCTGCCATCGCAGGCCGAGATCTCGCTGGCGACCTTCGCGACATCGCCTTCACAGCCGCGTCGATCCACCCGCACCGCCTGGCCCCGAAACGACAACTCCAAGACCTCGGATCCTGCCGCCAGATCCAGGACTAGAACGTCTCTCACTTCGTAGCCCCTCTCGCAGCCTGTAGCGCTCCCTGATTTCAGTCTAGCGCATCTCCCCGCTACCTATCCGAGCCGGGCTGCCGACACGCACCGACCGGGCACACCATGCTAGGCTGACTCGGTCGAGCTCCGTCGTTTCGACGAGCCGTCCAACGAAGGAGGGACGGGAACATGAGGGGCCTCCGCGACAAGACGATCCTTATCACCGGTGGAGCGCGCGGAATCGGGCTCGCCATCGCCAGGCGACTGGGTCGAGATGGCGCCTATATCGTGCTGACCGACCTCGACGCCTCGGAGTTGGAGCGCGCGAGAGACAGCCTGCAACAAGCCGACATCGCTTGCTCAGTCTTCGAGCTGGACGTGACCGATTTCAGCTCCATGCCGCGGTTCCGCAAGACCTTGCACGAACGGGTCGGACCGATCGATATCCTCGTCAACAATGCGGGCGTGGTGTTCGGCGGCCCCTTCCTCGACTTGCCGCTCGACAAGCACCTGCTCACCTACCGCGTCAACATCGACGGAGTGGTAGCCATGACCTACCACTTCCTTCCCGACCTCATCGCCGCCGAGGAGAGCCACCTGGTCAATATCGCCAGCGCGTCCGGCCTCGTCGCACTACCCTGGGGCTCGACCTACGCTTCGAGCAAATGGGCCGTACTCGGATTCACGGAGTCGCTACGCCAGGAGATGGCGGAGTTGGGGCATCGTCACCTCGGCGTGACGACGGTCTGTCCGGGGTATGTCGACACTGGAATGTTCGAAGGTGTCAGGCCCCCCCTGCTGATGCCGTTTCTCAAACCCGATGAGCTCGTCGAGAAGGTGCGCACGGCGATCCTCCGCCGACACGAGCTCGTTCTGGAACCCTGGCTCGTCAAGCTCACGCCCTTCTTGAAGGGAATCCTGCCCCGATTCCTCTCCGATGGCCTCGCCGACCTGATGGGCGTCACCACAGGCATGAAGTCCTGGTCAGGGCACAAAGGCCAGCACAACGACTGATCTCGCCTCGGCTTTTCGGGGCCTCAGCAGCCGACAACACGCTTCAGTCCCTGTCACGGTCCAGCAGTGCAACGGTCTTCGTATCGAGCCGCTCCGCCATCATGACATGGAACTTGTCGGCCGGAATGGCTCCCACCGGCATTCCCATTTCCTGTTCCAAACCCAGCATGAAGTCCCACCAGACCTTCTCCCGGCGGGAGATCTCGTCCAAGTCACGAATCTTGCCGAATTCCTGGACGAAGCGGTTGTGCCTGCACAGCAGTCGAAAGACATGCTCGGTGTTGGGACGCGGCGTCGACAAGCCCAACACCTTCACGTCCTTGCCGACCTGATGGATCGGCTGACCCCACTCGCTGTAGCCGGCGAAGATCGTTCCGAGCTTGTCCAGAGCGTGGGCGATCTGCTCCTGCTTCGCGGTCTTCAGAATCTTTGTCACGATCGGCAGGGTGACCGTTCGATGTAGCGTCGGCTCTGCCAGCTTGACCTTGACACCCAGCTCCTCTTGCACGATCTGGGCGATCTGGTGGGACGTCAGGCGATGGTCGCCGGCCAGATGGACTCTCTCCCCCACCGCGGCCGGCCTCTTCAAAGCCGCCAGAATTCCGGCCACGACCCGGTCGACGGGCACCAGATTCAGCTCGGCGGTCGGATCGGCGGGAAAGACACACGCCATCTTGGCCAGCATGGCTCCCTTGGATCGATCGATCCAGCTGCCTTCACGAGAGGTCAGCGCCTCCTGAGCGCGCCCGAACAGGTTGACCGGCGCGTTGACCACCTTGGCGTCCCCTCGGTTGTTCCCGGCCCTGGTCTCTCCTATGACGATCGCGGGACAGAGCTGGACGACGCGCAGCCCCTTCTCGAACATGAAGCGCTCGGTCTCGAACGAGGCCATCGCCTTCGTGGCCTCGTAGTAGTTGTTGTAGAAGTTGCGCGGAAATACGACCTGCTCCTCTCGTGCCAGCCCCGTCACCTTGCGGCCGTGAATGTAGGAGGTCTCAATGCTCGAGTGGGATATGAAAGGGCTCCCTGGCAACGCCTGCAGTTCGTACGAGAACCGCAAAGCGTTCAGAGTCCCGGTCACGTTGGTCCGGAAGGACTTTTCGTAGGGATCGTCGAAAGCTACGCTGGCCGCGCAGTGGATCACATGGGTAATTCGAGGCCCCAGCTCCTCCAGCAGCCCGCTCGCGATTCCCAGATTGGGCAGCTCGACATCCCCGGCCACGAAGGTGAACTTCGCCCGTACCTCCGGGTCCTCGAGCCACAACCGGTCCAGCAGCGTTTCGCCTCGCTCGGCAGGACTGCGCGTCTTCACGACCTCCCCGGTCTTGCGGTCCACGACCTGCCGCGGTCGAATCACCACGATCATCTCCGTGATGTCGTCGTCGAAAGCGGCCTGCCAGATAATCTCCTTGCCCACGAATCCAGTCCCTCCGGTGAGCAAGACCCGGAAGTCCAGACTCCCATTCGTGGCATTCCTCGCCACCTGCGCAGCAGCTTCCTCTCGCAGCTCAGCCAATCGACGACGCATCTCCTCCTCGCCAACCGGCAACTTCTTGAACCGGAAGTAGTATTCCTTGTCCTTGAGGCCGAACAGTGCCTTCGACACCTTGGTCGCGTCGGGCTGGCCAATCAGTCTGGCGATCACCTCGGCAGCTCTCTTGCCCTTGCGGCGCACCTCTCGCATTCTCCGCCGCGCCTCCTCTGGGCTACCCGTCTCCCGGACCACTCGACTCATCATGCGCCGAGCGTGGATGTCGACCAGATGATAGTCACGATGGTGTTGGACCAGGAGTTGCTTCGGGAGAATCTCTTCGTCCAGGATCTCCCCGGTGATGAGGCTCACCTTCTCGATGTAGCGAGAAGGTTTCATATCATCGGCAAGAGGGCTCTCTGCACTCATCTTCATCGCCTCCTGAAGCAGCAACTGAGGATACGCTGACACCCAACTTACCGCCCCTCACTCAACCACGCAAGTGTCGAAATCGATTTCCCCAGTCGAGCGGGCCGTGTTCAAAGCGGCCGTCGTCCTCGGGCCTCCGAAGCCGCAGTCTCAGTAGATGAACTCTCGTATGTCGTATCGACTCGTCTTGATCCCCAGCCGACGAACCTCCGATGCCAAGCGGTGCAACTCCGTTTCGATCTCGTCCTCATCCATCGGAGTGAAGCTGG
Organism: uncultured Acidobacteriota bacterium; assembly: GCA_963707075.1. Classification (GTDB taxonomy): domain Bacteria; phylum Acidobacteriota; class Thermoanaerobaculia; order Multivoradales; family JAHEKO01; genus CAXMQZ01. The sequence continues at coordinate 56,751 of CAVPOX010000024.1, read as the reverse complement.
TCTGCCCGGCGAGCCGTCGTCTCTCCAGCGCGGCGGGGCTCTCCACGAGAGGCGACAAATAGACGAGATCGCCATCCCCCAGGGGTAACCGCCCCAATACTTCCAGGCTCGCTCGAGAGTGCTCGGTCCTGTACTCGCGACCACCCAGACCTATCAAGAGAATCAGGCATACACTGAGCGACGTCCTCTTTAGCTCCGTCACGAATTCCACCAATTCCGCGGCAGAGCCCGGCTTGTTGACGGCTTTCAACAGTTCATCCAGGCCCGTCTCCATGCCGATGTACACCCGCTCCAGTCCCATCCGAGCCAGCCCCTCCCAATGGCTGGACGGGCGTCGCTCGCCGCTGAAGAGGTCGACAAAGCCGAAGAGCGGCCGACCGGGAAAGACCTGAACGGCGATCTCGACCAGGGGCTGCAATCGGCTCATCGACAACGCCAGCGCGTTACCGTCGGCCAGGAAGATCCCCCGTCTCAGCTTCAGGCCTGTTCCCAGCAACTCCTTGACTCCTGCGACGTGGTCCTCGAACTCGGCAGGCGATTTCACCCTGAAGGGACGGTCCATGTAGAAGCTGCAGAAAGAGCACTGGTTCCAGCTACAACCCTCGGTCGCCTGGAGCACGATCGAAAGGTACTGGTCAGGGGGCAGAATCGAGACCGGTCGGTAGGTGGCGAGGAATCTCTCGCGCTCCCGAGCGAGACTCTCTGCACTCCACCGAAGAATCTCTTCTCGCAGTCGAGACCTCAGCCTTCCATCGGCGTATCCCTCGATTTCGCGGGCCTTCGCATAGACCTCGGCGAAGATCGAGGCGGCTTCCGCGGGTGGAAGCTGCCGCCGCCGCCGTCCCTGGCGCTGAAATCGGAGATGAAGATCGCTGCCGAGACTTCTCTTGAAGGTGCATCCCTGCCGGAAATAGAAATGGAGACGCCCCTCCCGATCGAAGGTCATTGAATGCCGACGGTCCGGGCTGATCACGGTCGCTCCCTCGGCCAGATTCACGAGCAGCTCTTCTTTCACATATTCGGAGTCTCGCCGCCCAGCGTCCCGAAGGACGGCCGGTGCATCCCCTTCGTCCGATTGCCGATTCGGAGGTCTCAGTTTCGGCCCCACAGGAGAGATCGCGCCTCGAGGATCATCGCAATCGATTGGTCGAGAGAGAACCTCGCCAGGTTGATCGTGATGTCGTAGCGCATGGGATCGTCCGGAGCCATGCCGAAGTGATGTCGGAAGAACCTCTCTCGCTCCTGCTCGATGCGCTTCATCTCGGATTCCGCCCTGCCTGGATCCAGATTCATTGTCGCGGCGAATCGGCGGACACGATCCGCCATCGGAGCGACCAGGCGAACGCGGAAGCCGCGATCCCGCGGCAGGATGAGGTCGGCCCCACGTCCCACGAATACACTGTTCGCCTGTCCGGCCAGTGAGAGCAGTGTCTCGCAAAGCCGATGGTAGTAGTCGTTGCGGACGAAATCACCTTCCATCAGGGACCGGAGAGCCTCCTCCCACCAGCTCAGCTCCCTTTCATCCATGGAGGCGTAGACACGGCGCCTCTGCTCGTCATCACCTGCCATCGCTTCCAGAACCTGGCGGCCGAACACGGGCCAGCCCAGGGCGGCACCCACCCGCACAGCGACCTCTTCTCCGGAGGTTCCCACCTGCCTGGAAATACAGACGAAATCCTCCGCTTCCCGGGCTTTGGGGATCTCTCTGGTCACCCTTTGCTGCCTGGCCAGTTCCCAGTTCCGCAGCTGTTTCTCTACCAATCTGGCGATATCCGGATTGCCGCTTGCGAGCTTGACCACCATCTCCGACCTCCTTCAGTCGAAGTCGTCCGCTTTCCCCTCTCAAGTCTACTCCCATCCGTGGGCCGAATCCGGCCCGAGCGCTGCTTGACCTGCCATACGCACTGTAGCGCCTGCGCAGCCGTAACAGACAGCTGCGAGAACCACCAGGGCATCGAGTCCGAAGTGGATAGCGACGAGAGGCGCCAGGGCGGCGCTCACGACCGTGGACCAGCCGTTGATGGCCCATGCCCACGGAATCCGACCCGCGTGTCTGCGGCCGAGCCGCTGCAACGCCAGGGGGAAAGGCATGCCCATGGCGAACGCCAAGGGTGCGACAGCGATCACGCTGCAAAGGACTTTCCAGACGAGCCCCGCCGCCAGGGTCGCCCGGAAGATCAGCGGTCCGATGAACAGGTGAAGCAGACAGAGCACCACGATGGCCCCGAGAACAAGACCGATACGGGTGTGCAGGCCGTCACCCGAGGTGCGATTCCGTCTACCGGCCCAACCGCTTCCCAATCCAGCAAACACAAGAAAGGTCGACAACGCTGTGGCCACCGCTAGGATCTGGCTTCCCATATACAGGGTCACGCGCTGAATGTAGGCGATCTCGAGACTCAGGAATCCGACCCCCAGCGCGCCGAAGTAGATCCAGGTCATGACAGAGCCTCGGGTGGCCCTCTGTCGGTCCTTGCGGAGGAGCAACGGAAGCAATATCAAAACCGAGCCGGCAAGCAGGGCCTGCAAGAGGGTTCCCAAGACCACCAGATAGCCCCACTCGAGCAGGAAGGCTCCGCCACGCTGTCGCAGCTCGACCAGCTCAGGTAGGGCTCGCCAGCGAAAGAAGCGGGAGAAAAAGGGCCGCCCATCCCTGGCGGGACGAATGTGGAACTTGTAGTCCTCGACGAACGTCTCGCGGTTCTCTCCGGCCAGGGCCATGGTCCCGAGGAAGAGAGAAGGCTCTTCCAGGCGGTTGAAGCGATTGGGCTCTTCAGGACGGATATCCGGGAGAAACACAACATCGAACCAACGGGCCTGGCACCAGTCCCGAAGATCCTGCAGCTCGCGACCCGACCAGTCCTGCCTCTTGACGAGGAGAGTCACCGCATCCCAGCTTCTCGCCATGGCGAGCCTGTTTCGTGGATTCTCCCCCCCAGTTGCTCGACCGCCTGCCAGGCCGTCGCGAACAATTTCAGGCTATCGCGGGGTGGCAGGCTCAGCGAGCGGGTCACCGACAACAGGCCTCCGGGCGACAGATGCTCCACCAACTCTGCGAACGCCTCCACCGTGTAGAGATAGTTGACCCCGGCCGACCCCACCCCTCCACTCGAGACGGTTGCCGACTGTATGTCCGTGATCTGAATCAGATCCCAGGTCGCTCCATGTGCGGCCAGGAAGCCGCGGACGTCTCCGATCGCCACCGTCACATTCGGCTCGCTCAGGAGATGACCCGAAAAGCTGGCCAGCTCATTCTCGAGCAAGTCGACAGCGTGGCGATTTCGCTCGATCACCGTTACGCTCTCGGCTCCGTATCCGAGCGCAGTCACGATCCCTTCCCCACCTCCGAGCCCCAGGACCAGGACCCGCGGATTCGTCGCGAAGACGTAAGCGAGAGAGGAGATCTGGAGATCCCGGTACTCCTTGGAACCGCTCCCTGGCGAGCGCCGATCGAGTGCGCTCAGGCCCTCTCCATCGCTGAAGATGCCGAGCTGGTCCGGCAGCGTCCCTTCGTACGCCAGGCTCAGTCCGGGGGCATGCCGCAGAGGCACGGTTCGATTTCGCACCACAGAAAGGAGCGCCAACGGGCTCGAGCGCTCCGTCAAGATCTCGGCACCCGGAACGAGCAGCGCCCTACTCAGACTCTTGTACTCGGAAGATTGGAGACGAATCCAGCCGACGGGCAGCGTCATCAGGAGAACCGATGCGCCCGCCAAGATCAGGGTCGATGACCGCCTGGCGGCGACCCTCGAGTCGAGACTCGCCACCGTGGCGGCCAGCAGGCCAGCTACCGCAATCCACACGAGACATCGCTCGGGTGGAGTCCTCCAGAGCAAGAACACCACACCCGCCGCACCGAGTCCCGCTCCCAGCAGGTCCGCCTGGTAGAAGAAGGCGATGTCCTCTCTCCAAACAGTCAGAGCCAGTCCGATCGAGAAACCCACGCTGAAGAAAGGCAGGGACAGCACCAGGTAGAGGAGCAGGAGCCAGATGAGCTGGAGCGGGTCCCATACCAGGGCCAGCGGATTGAACGGGAGTCGCTGAGCCACCAGAAATGCCCCCACCGACAGGAAGGCGAACGACGCCGCGGCGAGGACCATGGCACGCCCCGGCACCGCCTCCCCCGATGCCTGAACTCTCCTCCTGACCAGGGAAAGGACGCTGCCGCTAGCCCCATAGCCCAACAACGCCAAGCTGATCACCATGGCCGCGAACTGCTGCCATTGAATGATGGAGAAAAGTCGAATGAGCAGGACTTCGTAGCCGATCGCCGCCGCCGAGAGAACGAGGATGGACAGACGCAGCGGCATGGAAACACCCGAGCCCGGCCTACCTACGGATCACCAGGCGTCGAGCTCAGTCCGCCTCCCGTCAGGGGGACAAAAGCGACTGGGAGCACCTGTCGGGTTCGGACAACGCTGGTGTCGTCCTTCTCGACGAGCGTCAGCTGTTGCACGGAGAACGGACTACCGACCGGGATGACCATGACTCCTCCCGGCGCCAGTTGGGCGACCAGTGGCGGCGGGATCGTCGGCGACGCCGCGGTGACGATGATGGCCCCGAACGGTGCCTCCTCCTCCCAGCCGTAGTAACCGTCCCCGACCCGGCTGGAGATCGTCTCGTAACCGAGACGAGCGAGTCTCGCGGTGACCTGACGACCTAGCTCCGGGATGATCTCGATCGTGAAGACGCGAGCCCCCATCTCCGCGAGAACCGCGGCCTGGTACCCCGAGCCCGTGCCGATCTCGAGTACCTTCGTATCAGTTGCCAGTCCCAGCAAGTCGGTCATCAAGGCGACGATGTAGGGTTGCGAGATCGTCTGCCCGAACCCGATCGGCAAGGGGCGATTGTCATAGGCGTGGCGGCGCAGCTCGGAGGGGACGAACTCGTGGCGCGGCACTCGACTCATGGCCTCCACGACCCGATTGTCGAGCGCGTTTCGACCCGTCTCTCGAGCCGTCAGCTCGACGTCGGCCTCGATCTCCCGCAACATCCGATTTCGATCCTGACCAAAGCTGTCGGCAGATCGGGCAGGCGACACCCACAGGAGCCCGGCTGCCAGGAGAGGCGCAGCAGCGACGATCTTCATCGGATCCCTCCTCTTTCATTCCAAACAAGCACCCCAGCCTGTGAATTTCCGCAACGCAGCACACCTCCCCTGACGTCACTCTCAAGACGACTCACACGAGATTGCTGCTGAATCGCGTTCAGTAGTGGATGCGCTAGGATTGGAATCCGTGCTACCGCGCCAGTTCATCCAACCCGCGTCTCGTCGCAGCCCTCGATCAACTGCCAGAACGGAGTCTCGAATGCGTCCATACTCTTCTCGTCTGTGGATTTTCGCAGCCCTCCTCCTGGCCACCATGCTGGTGCCGTTCAGAGGCGAAGCACAGACCCTCCTGGTTGCGAACAAGACCGGCAATACGGTGGACCTGATGGATGTCGACTCCGGGGAGTCCCTGGCCACCCTTCCCACGGGCGCGGCACCCCACGAGATCGAGACCTCGCCTGACGGCGCTCTCGCGGTCATCAGCAACTACGGGACCCGGGAACAACCGGGCTCCAGTCTCACGATCATCGATGTGGACACCGCGACGGTTTTGCGCACCATCGATCTCGGAGAGCACTCCAAACCTCACGGCCTCGCCTGGATCGACGCTTCTCGCGTCGCGGTGACGACCGAGGGCAGCGCGCATCTTCTGGTTGTCGATGTCGAAGCCGGGCAAGTCCTGGCGAGCATTCCGACACATCAGGAAATCTCGCACATGGTAGCCACGACCCCAGACGGCAGTAGAGCGTTCGTCGCCAACATCGGCTCTGGAACCGTCACCGCGATCGATCTGATAAACGGCGCCAGGCTCAAAGACCTCGAGACCGGCGAAGGGGCCGAAGGCATCGCAGTCACCCCTGACGGAAGGGAGGTATGGGTCACGAATCGGGCCGCGGACACGCTCAGCATCATCGACTCCCGGAGCTTGGAGATCCAGGAGACCCTCCCCTGCGCCGGCTTCCCCATTCGGGTGGCGATCACCCCGGACGGCGAGCGCGCCCTGGTCTCGGTGGCGCGCGCCGGCGAGGTGGTGATCTTCGATGTCGAGAGTCGCAAAGAGAAGACGCGTCGAAAGCTGGATCTCAGCACCGTCCCCGATGCCAGTACGCGTCTGTTTGGCGACAGCTTCGGTGACAGCCCGGTACCGGTCGGCCTGGTCATCCACCCGGCCGGCGATCTAGCCTGGGTAGCTGCCACCCAGGCCGACGCCGTCGTCGTCATAGACACTACAAGCCTGGAAGTCAGAGATCTCTGGCGAGCCGGCAAAGAACCCGACGGGATGTCCTTCTCAGCCCGCGCCCCGAGAAGGGCGTCGGGAGATTAGACGCTCAACAGCCTGGACTCGATCGCACCACGGCATCGGCGAACCGCTCCACGATCAGTTCGGCGGGTTCGATTGCAGTGACTCCCTCGACGCTCTTGCCTGCTTGCAGATAGTCACGGTACGAGAAGGATCGGACCGAAGATCGCTTCAAGCTCCAAAGGGCCTGCAGGGAGTACGCCATTCGCATCCAGTGTTTGGTTCTGCGACCCCGCAGCAGTCGGCGGGCAACAGGACCGGCGCTGGTCCCGACTTTTTCGATGTAGGGAGTGCGGATCACCGAGACCGGCACTCCCGTGATGCGTTCCGTCAGGACAATATCCTCTGCCTTCGCCTTGACGATGGCCATCTTGTAGTCGTGGCTCGCCCGGCACTCTGGCGTAGCAATGAAGCGGGTTCCCATCTGGACGGCCGCGTATCCAGAGCGCAGCATTCGTTGAAAGGTCTCCTCGTCTCCTACTCCGCCAGCACAGACCACCGGCATCTCGAGGTCGCCGAGCTCATCGAGCAATTGACTCGCACCCTTGGCGCCGGCATGACCTCCGGCACGGTCATTGACGGCGATCAGACCATCGACACCGGCATCCAGCCCCTTCTGGGCCCACTTGCGCTCCGTCACGTCGTGGTAGACGAGGCCTCCCACCTGATGCACCAGGTCCACCACCCAACGTGGATTACCGAGTGAGGTCACGAAGAAACGTAGCCCCTCGTCGAGCGCCACTTCGACGTAGCCGCGCATGCGCTCCATGTAGACCTTGGACGAGCGCTCGACCACGACGTTCATGCCCACCGGCTTGTCGGTCATGCGTCTGATCGTCGCCAGGCCCTGCTTGAATTCGTACCCGTGCACATACACCAGAGACAGCGGCTGGATGACGCCGATGCCTCCAGCCTCCGATACAGCCGCTACCAGCTCGGGGTTGCTGCAGGGGTACATGGCGCCGCAGATCAAGGGGATCTCGATCTTCAGCCGCCGGCTGACCGTCGTCTGGAGCGCCTCACGACCCGCACCTGTTTCACTCACGCGATCACCTCGCAGTAGGATGGGGAGGCAGTGCGATCCTGGCAGGCTCCGGAGGGAAAAGGGTCTTCTGGTCTGCGATCGACACGGAGGTGCAGATGGGCAGGGGCGATCCGACACTGGGCAACCTTCTCTTCCTGCTCTTTACCGTCATCAGCGTGGTGAGCGCCTTTCTCATCGCACAGCATTTTCACTCCCGCCGGCTGGCCATCGTCCTGTCGAGCGCTACGCTGATCTTCTTCGCCCTGCTCTTCTTCGCGCTCGAAGCTCTCCTGCAGTGGCTCGGACTCTGACCCAGCCTCGGCACCGCACGGCTCCGTTCAGTGCAGGTAGTAGGGACTCGACCAGGCGGCACCTCCGTCGATCTGAACCGCCCTCACGTAGACATACTCTCCGGGCTCGAGATCTTCGAGCCTTTCCGAGAAGCCGCACTCCCTCCTTGCGTCGCAGGAAACGCTGAGCTCGATCTGGCCACTACGAATCACGTCCACCCTGTCGAGCGCACCAGGCGCCACTGCGAAAACCTCCAGGCTCCCCGAGACCACTCTCGGCGACTCGAGCTCCAGCTCCGACAACTCGACCTCCTCGCCCATCGCTCTACCTTCCAGGCGGGTATCCAGGACGATTCGCGGCCCGTTGGTGGCGTAGACTCGCCGAGTGCGAAGCGCCTCCAGAATGCCCTCACGGGTCAAGTCGCTGGTCAGGAAGGCGGCGAGCCCCCCCGACGGGGACGCCATGTGAGCCAGGCCAGGATGACCGTCGTGACTGTCGCCACTGCCCACGAACCCGAACTTGACGCCGCGGTCGAGGACGTCGCGTACGAAGTTGCCTGGCAGCGGGCTATAGATGACTCCGGGCGAGTCCAGCGCTTCGCTGCTGCCGTGGACGGAGACGATCTCGGTCACCGGCTCCAGAACCGGATCCGGCGAATACTGCCAGTTCGTCGGTATCGGTCCACCCGCCGAATGATGGGCCACGGTCACGACGCGCTCCCCTCGTAGGGCATCCCACAGCTGCTCTGGCGTTTCGAAGCGCGGATCTACAGAGCTCAGTACCTCACCCACCGAGTCAAAGTACAGAACATGTCGATGTCCCTGAGTCCAGCTGGTCCATTCGTAGCCAAGCACCGTGACCAACTCCCCAGGGACGTAGAACGACTCCACCTGGCGCCGCACCTCCTCCCAGAACTCCGGATGGAGAGCCAGCGGCTCCATACCCCAGTGATCATGATCGGTGAGAGACACGACATCTAGCGCCGCCACATCTCGCGCGTAAATGAAATAGCCCTCGATCGTTCCAGTACCGTCGGATAACGCCGAATGGCCATGCAGATCGCCCCACGCGATTCGCGTACCTGCGGACGAAACCACCAGTGGATTGCTCTCCCCGGTGAGCCCATCCGGCCCCGCAACCTCGATCCGATAGATGCCTTCGTCCTCCGCCAACACCGGCAGATGCAACACCCCGCGATGCTCAGCACTCATTGTGACGGACGCGGGGAGAGTGCCGAGACCGTCGGCCTGAAAGCGGACCTCGCCCTCCACCTCGACTCCGGCGCTGCCGGCCGAGTCCAAGATCGCAACGGTGACGCGCACTGTCTCTCCCGGCTGGGCGGTGGACGGTAGCAGCACGACCAGCCGAGCCGGTGGGCCGGCGAGCACCTGGACGCTCAACCGGGCCTCGATCAGCTTCCGGATTCCATCACCGTCACCGTCCACAGCGAAGAAGAAGGTCGACTCGCTCTCCGCGAAGCGATCCGAGATCGCTCCGAACTCCCCCGCCCCATAGATGATCTTCACCTGTTCGCCCGATTCGAGCGCTCGACCCCGAATCTGAATGCCGAGGAGTCCTTGGTCCACAGTCTGAGCTTCCAGGACGACATCTTCGGCACGGGTGGATACCTCGGTGAACCCCAGGCTCCCCGGGTCGGTCACCTGCGGGGTGCTCCATCCCCAGAACGGCGGGGCCTGGAAGAAGAGCCAGCCCCCTTCGGAGATTCCGAGGGGACCCGCTTCGTAGAGGAACGTCCATCGGCCGGGACTCCCCACCTGCACCGCTCCACCTTCCGACTCGTCTTCGACGATCCAGGCTTCTCCACCTCCGTCCGCCGGATGCCGCTCTGCCTCGAGATCATGACGCAGAGCCTCGACGACTTCGAGTTGCGGACGAGGTGACATCGACTCTGCGTGCTCTTCTGGAGACCGCACGCACGATGCGAGGAGGACCGCCAAGAACACCGACGATCGCCAGATGGATCTGATTCGCACCGCCATCATCTCTTCCTCAGGGTATCCCAACCCTTGGTAACCGACTAGTGCCTTGCGAGACCTGGGATAATGGCCGAAACTCTCTCCCTGGTCTTTACGTAGCTTCAAGAGACAGGACATTCTCTGGGTGCAGAGCTGATTCGATTCAGGAGGAGATTCATGGCGAGGCTGTTCAAGATCCTTGTCTTTTTTTTGATCATCGCCGGAGCCGTCATCGGCGCTTACTTCTGGCTCCAGGCTCGAAAGCAGGCCGAACCGCCCTTCAAGCTGGTCAAGGTAGAGCGCGGCTCCATCACCGAAAAGGCGATCGCCGTCGGCCAGATCGAGCCTCGCCTCAAGTTCGAGGTCAAGTCGAAGATTTCCGGAATCGTCAAGCGCTGCGCTGTGGAGGTCGGCGATCGCGTCGAGCCCGGGGATCCGCTCTTCGAGATCGTCCCCGATCCAACGCCCACCGAGCTGGTCGAGGCGCAACGACGGGTCGAGGCCGCTCAGTCCGCCTACAACCGTGCTCAGTCGGATTGGAACCGCTCCAGCGAGCTGGCACGCCAGGGCATCATCGCGACCGAGGAGGAAGACGCACGACGTGAGTCCTTCGAGCTCGCCAAGATCGAGCTCGCCACGGCCCGGGACAACCTCGAGCTCATCCGCGAAGGACGCATCGCTGGCCGAGGCAAGCAGATGGAGTCGATCATCAGGGCTCCGGCCGCCGGCATCGTTTTGGTAAGAGAGGTCGATCCGGGGGATCCGGTCGTGCCTTTGACCACATTTCAGGCTGGAACCGTCATGGCGACCGTGGCGGACATGAGTGATCTGATCTTCAACGGCACCGTCGACGAAATCGACGTCGGGAAACTGCAGGTGGGCGTACCGGCGCGGCTCAATATCGGCGCCTTGCCCGGAGAGGCCGTCACTGGATATCTCAGCCGCATCGCACCCCAGGCCAAGGAGGAAGAGGGAGCGCGCCTCTTCGAAGTCGAAATCGAGCTCCACGAGGTCGAGAACCCCGAGATCGTGCTGCGCGCCGGCTACTCGTCGACCGCCGATCTCATCATCAGGGAGAAGACGGACGTGCTCATCGCGCCGGAGAGACTGGTGCTCTTCGAGGACGACGGCGCCAAGGCTTTCGTCGAGTTGCCACCGGCAACCCCAGAGGGCGAGCCCAGGAAGGTGGAGATCGAAACGGGTCTTTCCGATGGCTTGAACATCGAGGTCACAGCGGGAATCACGGAGGGAGACGAACTGGTGGAGCGTCCACCCAGAGAGATCTTCTAGCAGCCATGGCTTCCCTGTTCAATTCTCTACGGCAGTTGGGACGTGATCTACGATCCCAGAAGCTCCGGACTTTCCTCACGACCCTGGGAATCGTCTGGGGAACGGTCGCCGTCACCCTTCTCCTGTCGTTCGGTCAAGCGATGCACAGGCAAATGCTCAAGAACGTGCTGGGCCTCGGCAACGCAATCGTGATCAACTTCCCCATGGTGACTTCGAAGCCCTTCGAAGGGCTCGGCAAGGGCCGGCCGATGCGGGTCACCGAGGATGACATAGAGCTGATTCGAAAACGAGCCACTCTCGTCGATGCGATCTCCAGCGAGTACGCCGACAACCTGCAGCTGAAGCTCGGAACCAAAACCATGGCGGTCGATGTCTCTGGCGTCAGTCCGGAGTTCGGCGAGATGCGGAACATGATCCCTCAGATGGGTGGACGCTTCCTCAATCCGCTGGACGAAAGCCAGAAACGGCGGGTTGCCTTTCTGGGCAATGAGTTGGCCGAGGACCTTTTCGGCTCCGCCAATCCAGTCGGTCAGATCTTCCGCCTCCACGGTTCCCCGTTCACCGTGATCGGGGTCCTCGAACCCAAGACGCAGGACTCGTCCTACAGTGGGAGGGACAAGGACAAAGCCATCATCCCAGGGTCCACCTTCCGCGCCCTGACCGGGGAGAAGTACGTCGAGCTCTTCATCTTCACCGCCAAAGACGTCCAGATGACCGTGCAGGCAACGGACGAAGTGCGCGCCATACTGGCTGGCAAACTGCGCTTCGACCCGACGGACAAAGAAGCCGTCATGACCTGGGATACCACAGAGATGTTTCAGTTCATGGACTCGTTCATGCTCGCCTTCAAGGCGTTCTTGGCGATTGTCGGTTCGCTGACCCTGGTGGTCGGCGGTATCGGGGTCTCCAACATCATGAGCGTCGTCGTCGAAGAGAGGACCCCGGAAATCGGCATCAAGATGGCTCTCGGAGCCCGCTCGCGAGGTATTCTTCGGCAGTTCCTGGCCGAGACGCTCATCCTCACCGCCGTTGGCGGCGCCATCGGACTGCTTATCACCTACGGCATCTGCGAAGCCTGGCCTTCGGGCATGGAGGAGTTCATCGGCGTGCCGCAGGTCGACGCTCCCGTAGCCCTGCTGACCTCGGCCCTGCTCGGCCTGATCGGCTTTGTCGCCGGCTTCTTCCCGGCCCGCAACGCCGCCAACCTCGATCCCGTCGTCGCCATGAAAATGATCTGAGACGCAAGGATTTCGCGCCATGGCTGGTCCCCGATTTCTCGTTCTTCAGCTCTTCATCCGATCCTCTCGGGTCCAGAAGAAGAGAGCGTTTCTGACCATCGCCTCCATCGCATGGGGTACCCTCGCGCTCCTTCTTCTGCTGGCATTCGGTGAGGGACTCGGTCGTTCCCTGGGCGAAGCATGGGCCGGGATGGGCACCGACATCGCCGTGATCTGGCCAGGGGAGACCACCGTACCCTGGAAAGGGCTGCCGGCCGGCCGCGCGATTCGGCCCCGCATCGACGACATTCGGACCATCAAAGAGCGCGTCCCGGGCCTGATCGGCGTCAGTGGCGAGATCATCCGCTGGGGGACCAACTTCACCTATGGCGACAACACCGTCAATGCGCCGGTAAAGGGGGTTGGGACGATCTGGGGGCAGTTGCGCAATCAGATTCCCGCCACCGGCGGGCGATTCCTCAATCCTCTCGACGACGCACAACGAAGACGGGTCGTCTTCCTCGGCACCGACCTCGCCAAGGACCTGTTCGGCGAGGAGGACCCGATCGGCAAGACCATCCTCATCGACAAGGTCCCCTATGGCGTCGTCGGAGTGCTGATCGAGAAGATGATGTTCGGCAACTACAGCGGTATGGACGCCAACCACGCCATCATTCCGATCCGGACGCTCTACGCCCACTACGGTAGCGATCGTCTCTCGGTGCTCGTGCTCAAGCCGGAGAAGCGAAGCGGCATGCAACAGGCCCTGGCCGGAGTCGCTCAGGTTCTGAGCGCGAAGTACGGATTCGACCCCGAGGACGAGCGCGTCCTCGGCACCTGGGATACCGTCGAGAGTGGCAGGATCCGAGACAATTTCATGCTCGGCATCAAGTTGTTCTTGAGCATCATCGGGGTCCTGACCCTGACCGTCGGCGGCATTGGCGTCGCCAACATCATGTATGCCGTCGTCAAGGAGAGGACTCGTGAGATCGGCGTGAAGATGGCGCTCGGAGCCCGCAGTCACTGGGTCACAGGGCCGATCGTCCTGGAGGGCCTGACCTACACGCTCCTGGGAGGGCTGGCCGGGCTGGTCGTCGCCACGGTTCTCGTCTACCTCCTGAGTCTCGTTCCAACCGGGGACAACATGGCTCTCAAAGCTCTCGGGAAGCCCACGTTGTCACCCACCATCGCCGCGACAGCGGCCGGCGTGCTGGGCATCATCGGCCTCCTGGCAGGCTACTTTCCAGCTCGCCGGGCAGCCTCGGTGGATCCTGCCGAGACCCTCCGCTACGAGTAGAACCGATGCGAAAAGACAAGACCAGGACCGAGAATGGCACCATCATCGAGATGGAGGAGATTCGAAAGGTCTACGACACCGGCAAGATCCAGGTCGAAGCCCTGCGCGGCATCGACCTCGCCATTTCGAGAGGCGAGTTCGTAGCGATCATCGGTCCGTCGGGATCCGGCAAGTCGACTCTCATGAACCTCATCGGTTGCCTCGATACTCCGACCTCGGGGACCTATCGGCTGACCGGTCAGCTCGTCGCCGGAATGAAGAAGGACGAGCTGGCCATCGTACGCAATCGGCGCGTCGGCTTCATTTTCCAGAATTTCAACCTCCTTCCCCAAATCACCGCCTACGAGAATGTCGAAATGCCGCTGCTCTTCGGTGGGGTGCCCCGCCGCAAGAGACGCGAGCGCATCGAAGCGCTGATGGAGCGGGTCGGTCTCGCCGATCGCATGGAGCACAAGCCGACCGAACTCTCCGGCGGTCAAATGCAACGCGTCGCCGTGGCTCGCGCACTGGCGATGGACCCCGACATCCTGCTGGCCGACGAGCCCACCGGCAATCTCGACACCTCTTCCGGCGGCGATATCATGGAGCTTTTCCAGGAGCTCTGGGAGCAGGGCGGCACCATGCTGGTGATCACTCACGACCCAGCGCTGGCCAAACGAGCCGCACGTCAGGTCGAAATCCAGGATGGTCTGATCACCAGCGACACCGGAAGCTCCTGAACAGGCCAACTGGCCGAAGAACAGACGTAGCCTGGAGCCGGTGTCCGCACCGCTGTGTCTCGATCCGAACGGTGGATTTCCAGCCCGCGACTCGTGTGTTGATTCCTCTCTAGATCCTGGAGCCGGGATGGAGTATTGTTCTCATGGACGGCGGCGGTGAGCCGCAGATCCGACCTCCGTCACGTCCTCGGAGAAACCTCTACATACCAATCTCAGTATCCCCCAGTACAGCAACAGGGAGGGAGTAACATGTCGAATTCCGCCAATGAATTCCTGCAATCTGTGGTCGCCAAGAACCCTGCAGAAAAGGAGTTCCACCAAGCGGTGCACGAAGTCCTCGAATCGCTGTGGCCGGTCATCGAAGGCAACCCCCGATACCGCACGGGCAAGATCATGGAGCGGATTGTCGAACCTGAAAGGGTCGTTATGTTTCGAGTCCCATGGGTCGACGATGAGGGTGAGGTCCAGGTGAACCGCGGATTCCGGATCGAAATGAACAGCGCTCTGGGTCCCTACAAGGGCGGCTTGCGATTTCATCCCAGCGTGAACCTCGGCATCCTCAAGTTCCTTGCCTTCGAGCAGGTCTTCAAGAACAGCCTGACCACCCTGCCCATGGGCGGCGGCAAAGGTGGCTCCGACTTCGATCCGAAGAACAAAAGCGACTTGGAGGTCATGCGTTTCTGTCAGTCCTTCATGAGCGAGCTCTTCCGTCATATCGGACCGAACACAGATGTCCCGGCTGGAGACATCGGCGTCGGCGGACGAGAGCTCGGCTTCCTCTTCGGCACCTACAAAAAGCTGGCCAACGAATTCACCGGCGTATTGACCGGGAAGGGCCGCAGCTGGGGAGGCTCGCTGATCCGGCCCGAGGCGACCGGTTATGGTCTCGTCTACTTCACCCAGGAAATGCTGGCCACCCGTTCCGACAGCCTGTCCGGCAAGCGGGTCCTGATCTCCGGATCCGGGAATGTGGCTCAATACGCAGCAGAAAAGGTCCTGGAGTTCGGCGGCAAGGTTCTCACCTTCTCCGACTCGAATGGCACCATCGTCGACGAGCAAGGTATCGACAAGGACAAGCTGGACTGGATCATGGACCTGAAGAACAATCGTCGAGGCCGCATCAAAGAGTACGTCGAGAAGTACCCGACGGCGACCTTCCTCGAGGGCTCGCGGCCGTGGACCGTGAAGTGCGATGTCGCCCTGCCGTGCGCGACTGAGAACGAGGTCGACGGAGAGGACGCCAAGGCCTTGATCGACAACGGTTGCTTCTGCCTGGCCGAAGGTGCGAACATGCCCTCCGACCCGGACGCCATCAACCGGTATCTCGAAGCCGGCATTCTCTACGGTCCCGGCAAGGCCGCCAACGCCGGTGGCGTCGCGGTATCGGGTCTCGAGATGACTCAGAACTCGATGCGGCTGTCCTGGACCCGTGCCGAGGTGGATGAGCGATTGCAGATGATCATGCACGAGATCCATCGCACCTGCGTCGAGCATGGCAAGGATGGTGATTTCATCAACTACATCGATGGAGCGAATGTGGCAGGCTTTATCAAAGTAGCCAACGCCATGCTGGACCAGGGCGTCGTTTGACGATGCAGGATCGCCAGCAACTCCAAATCCGTCGTTTTCACGATCTCATGCCCTTTCGGGTGCGAGAGGTTTTGCTGGTTTCGTCACCCTTCGACGCCTTCATTCTGGAAGAGGACGGTCAACTCACCGAACAGGTGTTCTTCGAGTACCGGGACGTGAGTCTCTCGGGCCCACCCCGAGTGACTCACGTCTCCACCGGTGAGGAGGCCCTGAAACGTCTCCAAGAGCACCGGTACGACCTGATCCTGGTCATGACCAGCCTGGCCGACATGGGCGCCAATGCCCTCGGCCACCAGATCAAAGAGCTCCGCCCTGGTCGCCCCGTCGTTCTTCTCGCCCTGGATCGGAGAGAGCTCGACCTGGCTAGATCGGAGATCGACCCGCAGTCGATCGACGGAGTCTTTCTCTGGTCCGGTGACTCCAAGATCCTTCTGGCCATCATCAAGTACTTCGAGGATCGGGAGAACGTCGATCACGACATCCAGCATGGCAATGTGAGAGTGATTCTCTTCGTCGAAGACTCCCCTACGTACTACTCGAGTCTCTTCGGAACGCTGTATACGGAACTCATGCGGCAGTCTCACTCGCTCTACTCGGAGGGCGTCAACGAGCTACACCGCCGCATGTACATGCGCTCCCGTCCCAAGATCCTCCACGCCCAGACCTATGAGGAGGGGCTGGCCCTCTTCCACCGCTACCAGGACAACATGATCGCCCTGGTGAGCGACGTCGAAATCCCGCGAGCCGGGAAGCTGGAGAAGTCCGGCGGACTGGATCTCGTGCGTGCCGTCAGGGACTTCGATCCCGAGCTTCCCATCTTGCTCGAGTCATCTGAAGCGAACATCGAAAATAAGGCGCAGCAGGTGAACGCGACGTTCGTCCACAAGGGCTCGGGCAGCCTTCTGGCGGATGTCCGGAACTTCTTCCGACAGGAGCTCGGCTTCGGAGACTTCATCTTCCGGACCGAGGCGGATGGCGAGGAGGTCGCCCGCGCTCACGACGTTCGAGAGTTCGAGCGGCAGCTGGCAGTCGTACCCGAGGAGTGTCTCTACTATCACGCCTCCCACAATCACTTCTCCATCTGGCTCATGGCACGCAGCGAGTTCGACCTGGCCGAGCGACTTCGACCGCGTCGGATCTCCGACTTCGAGAGCATGGAGGCCCTGCGCCAGTTTCTCATCGCGCAGTTGCGGGAGACGCGCCGTCATTCCTACCGCGGCGTGATCGCGGACTTCTCCCGCAAGACCTTCGACCGCGATGCGATCTCGAGAATCGGCCAGGGCTCGATTGGCGGCAAGGCCCGCGGCCTCGCCTTCCTCAACCTGACTCTCTCCAAGAGCTCCGAAGACGCCTTCGGTGGGATGGCCGTGCGGGTACCCCAAACCACCGTCATTACCAGCGACAAGTTCGACGAGTTCGTGAACCACAATGAGTTACGCGACTTCGCCTACGAGTGTGACGACGATCGCGAGCTCTCGGATCGATTCTTGAACGCACGACTCTCGGACGAGCTGCGGAGCGATTTGACGTTCATAGCCCATCACCTCCCGGGGCCTCTGGCCATTCGCTCCTCGAGCCTTCTCGAAGACTCGCTGCATCAGCCGATGGCCGGGATCTACACCACGCTGATGATCCCCAACCGCTCTCGAGACCCGGAGGAGCGACAACAGCAGATCTGTAACGCAGTCAAGCTGGTCTTCGCTTCCACCTATTTACGCAATGCCAAGAGCTATCTCGCGGCCACCGGAAACCGCATCGAAGAAGAGAAGATGGCGGTCATCATCCAGAAACTGGTGGGACAGAAATACGACAACCGGTTCTACCCCCATTTCGGGGGCGTAGCCCAATCCCACAACTTCTACCCTGTAGGGAACCAGCGAGCTGAAGAGGGAATCGTGCACGTGGCGCTCGGACTCGGTCGACTGGTCGTGGATGGCGGCCTGGCCCTTCGTTTCAGCCCCAAACGGCCCGGCATCCTGCCGCAACACGCCACCCCGAAGATGGTCCTGGACAGCAGCCAGAGAGATTTCTACGCGGTCGACCTGGACTCCTCCTGCTGTGAAGTCGACACGACCTTGTCCTCCAATGTAAAGTCGTACCCCTTGAAACTGTCCGAGCTGGACGGAACCTTTCAGCCTGTGGGCAGCGTCTACAGCGCCGATGACCAGACGGTGCGAGACGATCTCAGCCTGCCGGGACCGAGAGTGGTGACGTTCAACAACATCCTGAAGCACAGCGCCATCCCCCTCGCTGCGGCTCTCGAGAACCTGCTCGAGCTAGCCGAACGGGGATTGGGAGCCCCGGTCGAAATCGAGTTTGCCTGCGACATGGGCGACTGGGGGAAATCCGGCTCGCGGGGGAAGCGCCGCACGCCGCCGATCCTCTACCTGCTTCAAGTCCGGCCTTTCGCCACCCGAACCGCCGGCAAGGAGATCGCGCAGTTTCGGTTCTCCACTGACGGGCTGCTTTGCCGTTCGAGAAGGAGCCTCGGGCATGGAGTCGAAGATTCCGTCCGAGATATCGTCTACGTCCGAAGGGACAACTGGACAGCCGCGGTCAACAAGACCATCGCCACCGAGGTCGGAAAGCTGAACAAGCAGCTGGGTGCCACCGACAGCCCCTATCTCCTGGTCGGCCCGGGTCGCTGGGGCACCGCAGACCCCTGGCTCGGGATTCCGGTGCAATGGTCCCAGATCTCGAATGTGCGGACGATTGTCGAAGCTTCGCCGCGAGGCTACGACGTGGAGCCTTCCCAGGGCACCCACTTCTTCCAGAACATCGTCTCCCTGCGGATCGGCTACCTGACCCTGCCGCCTGGATCCGAAAAGCCGCAAGACGACGTCGAGTTCTTCGATTGGGATTGGCTCGACTCACAACCCGCCGCCAGCCAGACCGAGTACCTTCGCCATGTTCGTCTAGAGCGACCCATCACCATCGTTCTCGACGGTCGCGAAGGTCACGGCTTGATTGCCAAGCCGGACGCGGACCCGGCCGAGTGAAGAATCGGTCCGGCGTCCCCGGGTCCCGGGTGTGCGGACTCTGCTGATCTAGGCCGGAGAGCCGATGAGCCTGGCGAATTGCTTCTTCGACTCGTCTTCGACCGTTGTGTGCAAGGACCCTCCATGGGCGTCCATGGTAACCATCACCGGGAACTTCTCGACGTCGATCACCCACAAGGCTTCGGGCACTCCGAACTCTTCGAGCATGAAGACCCGCTCGACCTTCCTGACCGCCTGCGCCAGGACCTGCGCCGCCCCACCCACGGCGTGCAGATACAAGGCACCGCTCTTTTCCAGGCCAGCGAGGGTTTGCGGCCCCATGCCGCCCTTGCCGATGACTCCTCTCAGCCCATACCTCTCGATCACCGCCGCCTGATAGGGCTCCTCCCTGATCGAGGTGGTGGGTCCGGCGGCAACGAACTCGTAACTGCCGTCTTCCTGCTTTCGTACCACAGGGCCGCAATGGTAGATGACGGTGCCTTCGAGGAAGGGTGCCACCTCCTCCCGATGGCCCTCCAGCAGCCACTTGTGGGCGGCGTCGCGGCCGGTGATCATCCGTCCTGACAGCTCCACACCGGCTCCGACCTTGAGATCCCGCACAGTCCGCTCGTCCAAGGGCAGCCTCAGTTCAGCCATGTCGCCTCTCCTTCCTCGTCGAGGCTGACGGCGGCTCGCCGATCAGCCCAGCACATGTAGCTTATGGTTACGAAGTAGGAGGCCGGCAAGCGGTCCAGGACGCCGATCTTGACGCCCAGCAACGTCGTCTTGCCCCCGAATCCCATGGGTCCGATTCCGAGCTCATTGGCCTCCTTCAACAGGCGATCCTCCAGCTCGGCCAATTCAGTTACCGGATTGTGGTCCGCAAGAGGACGTAGGAGCTGGCACTTGGACTCCGAGAATCCCGAGACTCGGTCACCGCCGATGCAGACTCCCAGCACACCCGGAGCACACCCCTTGCCCTGCGCCTGGACGACAGAATCGAGGACGACCCGCCGCACGCCCTCCAGGTCACGCCCTGCCTGGAGAGCGCTGTCGGGCAGCTTGTATTGCACACCGACGTTCTCGCATCCCCCACCCTTGAGAATGAGCCGCACTTCGACTTTCGGTTCGTCCCATTCCTCGAAGTGGAGAAAGGGAATGGCTCGACCCGAGCCATCGCCAGTGTTCTTGCCGGTCAGCGTATCGACGGCATTCGGCCGGAGATAGCTCTTCGCCGTGGCCTCTTTGACCGCCTCATGCATCGCCTCTTCCAGCAAGCGAGTACTGGTGCCCTCGGGATAGCTCACCCAGGCGACCGGTGTGCCGGTGTCCTGACAGATCGGCGCGGACTTGGCCCTGGCCAACTCCACATTGTCCAGAATCGTCACCAGGGCCTGACGCGCCAGACTGTCTTCAGACTCTCTTTCCCGGCCCGCCTCTAGAGCCTCGACGACATCGGGCGGCAACTCGGCGGAAGCCCGCCGGATCAACTCCACAAACGTCTCGACGTATCCTTCCTTCGTCAGCATAGGCTGCTCCTCGGCTGTAAGTAGGAGCCGGCGCGTGCCGGACGTTTCCGGCTCGGCCGACTCGTCGGGTTCCCAAGTGTCAAAGCGCGGGGTCCGGCGCAGAGCGGTCTCCCCGCCCTCTCGGCCTCTATGTTCTCAGGCTCAGAAGCGTCTTTGAACACCTGACTGGGTGGGCCGGGTACCCACCCCGGGAGACTGGCAGCGACTCCGTAATTCAGTCCATTGCGCCGTGATCTCGATACTCGAGTCGCTGAAACAGGTCGGTCTCCTCCTGTTCATGCCTGTTCAGATGATCCAACAAGTCCAGGGTGCGCTGCCTGAGCCTCGGATCCTCCGGCATCTTCCCTTCGGAGTAGGTCAGGGCGTCGGTCATGATCGACCTGAGGTCCCGCAGCATATCGGGGTGCTGACCCACAATCGCCTCGAGCCGGGCGATGGCTCGCGGGTGACGCTCGATGACGTCCTCCACCAGACCCATCGATTCCTCGAACCGAAAGTGGCGGAATAGCTCGTCATGGAGCTTGACCAGCCGAACCGACAGATCGGCCGCCCAAGAATGAGCTCCCGGCTGACCGGGATCCGGCCTCGGTTGGGAGAGGATCCGTCGAATTTCCGCAATCATCACTCGCAGCCGTTTGTGTTCTTCGAGCACCTCTTCGATCCATTGCTGTGAAACCACAGTCGTCATGCGAACCCTCCTTTTCTCGTCTGACTTTCCCCCAAAGCGGCTCGACTGGCAGCGGCCTGCGGTGTCTCCAACCTCACGCTGTTGCTGCCGCACTGTGGACAGCTGCGCTCCACCACCTCTTTGGGGTCATGACCCATCGCAAAGCGATGCTGACAGCGAAGACAATAGAACGTCTTGATCTGCTTGGCCATGATCGTGTTCCTCGAATCGCTCCTCAGTTCTGGATCGGAAGTACCTGTGCTCGACTCTCTTTCGGAGGTCTGGGTGTGCTCGCACCCAGTTCCTCCTCGGCGAGAATCCGCATGGTCTCTTCGACCTCCTCTGCCGTCACCTGCCGCAACATGTTGTCCAGCTGCTGCATGACGCGCGCAAACTTCTGTCCTTCTGCTGCCGAGATCCACTCCAGTTGTAGTCGCTCCGGGCGGATACCCAGCTTCTCCATCTTCGTCCAGACCTTCTCGATGCGCCGCTGAGTCCAGGTCACCGCGTCGATGTAGTGGCAGTCTGTGAAGTGACAGCCCGAGACCAACACCATGGGTGCTCCCTTTCGGAAGGCGTGCCAGATGAAGGCCTGATCGACGCGTCCGCTGCACATGGTGCGAATCAGACGAACGGAAGCCGGGTATTGCAGTCGCGAGGTCCCAGCGTTGTCGCCACCTGCATACGAGCACCAGTTACAAGCGAACGCGACGATCTTCCCCAGAGTTTCCTCGGCCAGGATGCCATCGATCTGGGCCATGACCTGGCTATCGGCGAAGTGCCTCATGTCGATGGCATCGAAGGGACATTCCGCCGCGCAGGTACCGCACCCGGCGCAAGCTGCCTCGACGAATTTCGGTAGGAGGCCGCCTTTCTTGTCGGCTTGCTCGATAGCGTGAAACGGGCAGACTCGAGCGCAGATGGTGCAGAGCTGACAGCGATCCGGATCGAGGGTCGCGGTAATCGCCTCGATTCGCACCTCTCCTGCGCCCAGCAGATTCGCTGCCCGACCCGCGGCGGCCCCGGCCTGGGTGACGGAGTCCTTCACGTCCTTGGGTGACTCCACGCAGCCGGCGAAGTAGACGCCACGCGTCGGGGCATCGACCGGCTTGAGCTTGGGATGAGCCTCCATTACGAATCCATCGGAGGTGTGCGACAGACTCAGGATCTCGTCGATACTCCGTTTGCCGTTGCCGTTGGCCTTACGCGGCACCAGACCGACTGCCAACACCAACATGTCCAGCCGATGCTCCTCCATCGCTCCCGTCAGCGTGTTTTCCACCTCGACGATGAGATCCCGGTTGTCGGCAGCCTCTCGCACATTTCCAGGCAGGCCTCTGACGTAGCGCACGCCCGCCTCACGGCTGCGTCGATAGAGGTCTTCGAAACCCTTGCCGAAAGCTCGGATGTCCATGTAGTAGACCGTCGACCGACTCTCCGGATAGTGGTCCGCCAGCAGCAGGGTCTCCTTGATGGTGTTCATGCAGCAGAAGTTCGAGCAATAGGGCACCCCCCGGTGGACCGACCGCGAGCCGACACACTGAACGAACCCCACCCGCAGCGGGACCTGGCGGTCGGAAGGTCGCACCAGCTCACCGGCCGTCGGGCCCCCGGCGTTGATCAGCCTCTCGAACTCCATGCTCGTGACCACGTTGGGAAAGCGTGTGTAACCGTACTCGTCGTTCTCGCGTGGGTCGTAGACTTCCATCCCGGTCGCCACGACCACCGAGCCGACCTCGAGATCCAGGATCTCGTCGGTGGCATCGAAGTCGATGCACTTCTTGTCACAGACTTCGAGGCACTTGCCGCAGGCAATCGGATTGAATCCCAGACAGGCCTCGGCATCGAGACTGAAGGCCGAAGGGACCGCCTGGGGAAACGGTAGATAGATGGCCTTGCGAGAGGACAGCCCCTCCTGGTACTCGTCTGGCACGATGACGGGACAGACCTTTTCGCACTCTCCACAGGATGTGCATTCATCGGTGTCCACGAAGCGGGCTCGCCGACGTACTCGGGCTCGGTAATTGCCAACAAAACCCGTGATGTCCTCGACCTCTGAATCGACCAGCAGTTGAATGCGGGGATGCCGACCGGCATCCATCATTTTAGGGCCGAGGATTCATATCGAGCAGTCCATGGTCGGGAACGTCTTGTCCAGCGCGGCCATGATCCCGCCTATGGAAGGCTCCTTCTCGACCAGATAGACCTGATGGCCGCCATCGGCCAGCTCCAGCGCCGTCTGGATACCCGCCACTCCACCACCGATCACCAATGCCGAGTCGGTCACTGGGAAGACCTTCTCGTCCTGCGGCTCCAGGACCCGAGATCGAGCCGACCGCGCTGCGCACCAGATCCTTCGCCTTCTCGGTGGCGGCTTCCCGGTCGTGCATGTGCACCCAGCTGCAGTGCTCCCGGATGTTGGCCATTTCGACCAGATAGGGGTTCAGACCGGTGTCGGCCACACAGTGCCGAAATGTGGGCTCGTGGATCTTCGGGGTGCAGGACGCCACCACCACCCGGTTCAAGTCGTGCTCGGCTATGGCCTTCTTGATCTCGTTCTGCCCCGGATCGGCACAGGTGTACCGATTGCGGACCACCGCCACCACGTCGGGCAACTCGGCAGCAAATCGCGCAACTTCCTCTGTGTCTACTGTGCCGGCGATGTTCAATCCGCAATCGCAGACGAAGACACCGATTCGCAAGGCTTGGTCTGTCATGAACTTCTCCTGTCTCTAGCGCTCCGACGTTGAGTCCTGTTCCGCTTCTTTGCTCGTCGTCAGCAGACTCGCTGCCAATACCGTGAGATCCTCGATCTGCAGCTCGGCACCCTGCCGATGGGTCAGGCGATCCTCGGCCTGAGCGCATCGGAAGTGGATCAGACACTTGGGGCAGGCGGTGATCATCGTGGAGGCTCCGCTCGCCACCGCGCTCTCCAATCGACGTGCCTGCAATCTTCGCGAGTCACGATTGCACTGGATGAAGCCCGGAGTGCCGCAGCACTGAGCATCGGCCCTCGAGCGCTCCATCTCGACCACATCGCTTCCCGGCAGAGCAGCCATGACCTTTCTCGGCGCGTCGAAAACTCCCAACTGCCTGCCCAGTCTGCAGGGGTCGTGGTAGGTCAGCGATCCCACATCACCCAGGTGGCGAAAGCTCACTTCGTCACCCTCGATTCGCTCGGCCAGGAATTCGGAGAAGTGCTGGACCCGCGGTCGGTAGCCTTCGACGAACTGTGGATAGTCGAGGCTCCAGGTGCGACAGCACTCGGCGCAGGTGGTCAGCAGGTGCCGAACTCCACGCTCCTCGAAGGCGCTCGAATTCGCAACAGCCAATTTCTCAAACGTGTTCTCCTCTCCACTCCACAGCAAATCGTGACCGCAACATCGCTCGTCGGCCAGGACGACCGGCTCGATGCCGAAGTGATTGAGGAGCTTGACCGCTGAGCGAGCGATCTCCACCATTCGAACCCCCAGCTCAGCGCCGAACACGACATCGAACAGGGGAAGGCATCCCACGAAAAGCCCAACCTCACCTTCCTCAGCGACGGTCAGGTCATCCTCCAACCAGCTGGTGTTTCGACCATTGACCGCCCCATCGGCGGCCCAGCGTGCCGATTCCTGAAAGACCGCCCCATGCGGGCAGGACCACCGGGCCTCTGCTGGGAGCTCGGGACGCAATCCACGTACGAACTCCGTGTAGCGAACTCCCTGTGGACAACGCACTTCGCAGGCCCCGCACGTCAGGCACCGCTGCACCGCTGCCGCATGTCCCTGAATCTCCGACTCTGGATCCTGAATCGACATCATGCGGGCAGCCGAGAATCCACCGAAGCGAGCCAACGGACACATCG
Source organism: uncultured Acidobacteriota bacterium (assembly GCA_963707075.1). Lineage (GTDB taxonomy): Bacteria > Acidobacteriota > Thermoanaerobaculia > Multivoradales > JAHEKO01 > CAXMQZ01. Next base: position 31,973 of record CAVPOX010000024.1, on the reverse strand, counting down.
TGCTGCATTTCCCGCATTCCAGGCAGAGTGCAGCATGAGTGGATTGCTTGAGCTGGATGAGGTCTCTCATCACTCGACTCCTCAGGTGGGAAGCTGCCCGGTGAGATCCGGTCGCGCTCCGAACACTTCTGCAATCATGCGCAGGACTGGCGCTTCGATCGGGTCGTCGGCCCGGCTCCCGGACCAATCCGAGCGCAATCGGTCAGCGCCACCCCCCATGAGCGCGATCAGCCGTTGCGCTCTGGCGACCTGCTCGGTGGCCAAGTGGGCTCCCTCACCAAAACGGCAGCGCTCGGTCAGGCAGCCGGCCACCAGGACGCTGCTGGCTCCCCTGCGGTACAGCTCGACCAGCATTCCGGCGTCGACCTGGCCGACGCACCGGAAGCGGATGACCTCGACATGAGCAGAGCTCTCACGAAGCATGGGCTCCACCGACCCGGCTCTCCTCTGGCAAGCCAGGACCACGATGGGTCCAGGATCGTCGATCGCCTCGGCCCGACCGTCGAAGGCGTCGGAGAGCCGCGAGCCCCACCAAGCAACGGACAACGCGTTGGGCTCGGCCGCTGAAGTCGGACAAACGGCACAGCAGAGATTGCACCCTCGGCAGAGCGCAGGCTCGACTCGAGCGAACGGTACCGAATCCGTACCGCACATGGAGATCGCCTCGAAGGGGCAGACTTCGATGCAGCGACCGCATCCCCGGCATTGCTCCTCGACGATCTGCACCCTCACGGGAGCGATCTCGACGAAATCGCCTTCGCTCGGAGACACCTCTCGCAGGAGTCGGGGGCGACTCTCCGGCAGCAGCTGAGCCCGGGCTGTAGAGTGCAGGCTCAAACCCATCGCCACATTCCCGGGAGCTCGCAGCAGGATGGGTGCCCGGCTGGCCACTCCCTCGCCGTTCGGGAATCGCACCATCACGTGACGCCGCCGGCACGAGGGAGCGCAGGCTCGACACTCGCCGCACGGCCCACACCGCAGACAGCGACGCGCCTCTTCTACGGCCTCGGTTTCGCCGAAGGGCTTCTCCACCTCGGCGAACTCAGCGCCGGATTTGAGCTCTCGATGTGCAGGTCGGCCCCTCTCTGCAATCACCGGTGGTGAATCCGGAAGTCCGTACTCCACCGGGGCGCGCAACTCCGGCGCTTCGGGCTGGATCGAGGGCCTGCCCTCCTCCAAGTAATGCCGAATGGCCTCGGCAGCCCGGTGGCCGCCCGCGATGGCGTCGATAACCGTTGCCGGACCCGAAACTGCATCGCCGGCTGCGAATACCCCCTGCAGGCCGGTCATGGTGGTCAGCGGATCGACGCTCAAGAGTTCATTCTCCGTCAGCTGCGCCAGAACCTCGGCCGGCATGAAGTCCAGATCGGCAGCCTGACCGATGGCGGCCAACACTCGATCGGCTTCGACCCTGAATTCGCTGCCGGGTATCTGAATGGGTCGACGGCGACCGGAGGCGTCGGGCTCACCCAACCCGACCCTGACACACTCGAGCGCACGCAGATCGCCGTTGTCCATGACGAGCCGAGTTGGAGCCACCAGGAACCTGAAAGCAATGCCCTCCGACTCTGCCGCCCTGATCTCCTCCTCGTCAGCCAGCAACTCTTCGCGATAGCGCCGGTAGAGGATGTCGACAGAATCCGCACCCAAGCGCAGCGCCGACCGGGCCGCCTCGACAGCTGTCGAGCCACCGCCGATGACCACGACACGTCCCTGCACTGGCGTCCGGTCGCCGTGATTGACCCGACGCAAGAATGCCAGAGCGTCTTCAACGCCCGCACAGGCTTCTGCATCCGGCACCCTCAGCGCTCTTCCGCGCTGGGCTCCGACGGCCAGCAGGGTCGCGACAAAGCCCTGCTCGAGGATCTCCTCCAACTGAAGATCTCGGCCAACCCGGCAGCCGGTCTCGAACTCGAGGCCGACTCCACCCAGGTAGGCAATCTCGGCATTCAGCACATCCCTCGGTAGGCGATACTCGGTGATCCCATAGCGCAACATCCCCCCCGGCTCGGCCTCTGCTTCGAAAATGGTGACCGGGTAGCCGGCCCGACGCAGGTCGTATGCGGCTGTCAGACCCGCTGGACCGGAACCGACGACCGCCACCCTCGATCCCTTGTCCGTCAGGGGCCAGGGCTCGGGTGGCGCCTCGTCGAGCGCCAGGTCCGAGACGAATCGCTTCAGCGACCGGATGGCGATCGGCTCGTCGACTGTCCCTCGGCGACAGACCGCTTCACATGGGTGGTGACAGATCCGGCCGCAGATGCCGGGCAGAGGGCAGTGCTGCCGAACGACCTGCAGTGCTTCTGTAAAACGGCTCTCGGCGATCAGGGAGACGTAGGCCTTGACATTGATCCCCGCCGGGCAGGCTTGGGTGCAAGGGGCCGGCTCGACGCGCGCGATCGGTAGCGGCTCGGACTGGATATCCGGGATCAGCAGGCTACAGCCAGCCAGTTCGGGAGCCCAACCGCCAGAACTGCGGATCGGTGCTCTCATGGGCTCACCTCCTCCAGCGTCGGTCTGGTAACTCTCACGGCGGGCCGATCGACCGAATTCCGCGCGTACTCCAGGCCGAGCTCGAAAGCCTTCAGATTCAGGTCTTCGGTCCCTGCGGGCACCGATCCCTTGACCGCATCGCGCATAGCCTCGTCCGGGACCAGGCCCGTGACGCCACTGAAGAAGCCCACCATCACGATGTTCTGGACGATCGTTCGTCCCAGGGACTCCGCGATGCGTGTCGAGGGCACACCGAATTGCTGCTGCCCTTCCACCGGGTTCGGATGGACGAGATCCTGCTCGAACACCAGAATCCCATCCTCCTTGAGCTCCCGGCCGTACTTCTCGTAGCCCTCTGCAGACATCACGACGAAGATGTCCGGACGCTGGATGTAGGGATAGAGCACCTCGCGATCAGAGACGACGAGGGTGGCGCTACAGGCCGAGCCTCGGGCTTCGGGGCCGAAACTCTGAATCATGGTGGCCTGTTGACCGGCATGGATGGCGCAGGCGCGACCGATGATGTGGCCGGCGAGCACGACACCCTGACCTCCGAAGCCGGTGATTCGGATCTCGGTCCTACAGCTCATGGAGCATTCCCCCTTCGGGCGGCATCGGCACGTAGCGATCTCCCAGCTGCTTCTCGTAGTGAGAGTGCATCAGATCGAGGAAGGTCGGCCGCTCCTCGTCGACGAACTTCCCGCAGATGATCGGGCTCTGAAACGAGACATCGACCTCGCGGGTATCCGCGCCATTCCTGATCTCGGCGGTATCGTGGTAGAAGCGCATCGCATCCAGGCCGCTGCCCAACTTGTTCAGACGCGCGTAGAGGGTCGGACATGGCGCGACGGCTTCGATGAACCTGAAACCCTTCTTGTGGATCGCCTCCTCGATCGACCAGGTCAGGCGCCGGATGTGAAGACAGGTCCATCTGGCGACGTAGGATGCACCACTGGAGGCTGCAAGGTGTGGAAGATTGAAGGGCGTCTCGAAGTTCCCGAAGGGCATCGTCGACGATCTCGCCCCTTGCGGCGTCGTCGGAGCGTTCTGCCCGCCCGTCATCCCGTAGATGAAGTTGTTGATCAGAATCACCAGCAGATCCAGGTTTCGTCGCGCCGCGTGAATGAAGTGATTGCCGCCGATCCCCACCAGGTCGCCATCGCCGGAGATCACCGTCACCAGCAGCTCGGGCCGCCCCAGCTTGAGGCCAGTGGCAAACGGAATCGCTCGACCATGAGTCGTGTGGAAGCCATCCAGCTTCAGGTAACCGGCGACCCTTCCCGAGCAGCCGATTCCCGACACTACCGACACCTTGTCCAGATCCACTCCAGCGCGCTCCAGAGCCGTGGCGTAGCACTTGACCACCGTTCCTATGCCACAACTCGGGCACCACACATGGGGAATGCGCTCCATCCTCAGGAGTGGCGCACTGGGGTGCTCCCGCTCCTGGCTGACAGTCGGTCTCGTAGAAACAGTCATTCGGCCGCCTTGATGATGATTTCGGTGATCGCATCTGGCGAGTGAACGGAGCCCCCGGCATGATGGACTGGCCAGGTCACGGCTCGTCCAGCCGCGGCGCGCTCGACCTCGAGAGCGATCTGTCCGAAGTTGATCTCTGGCACTACGAACGCACCGACGGACTCGGCGATTTCTCGGATCCGCTTCTCGGGAAACGGCCAGATCACCACCAGCCGGAGAAAACCGACTCGCAAGCCTCGCGAGCGCGCTTCCTCGACGGCCAACCTGGCCACCCTGGCCGTGATGCCATACGAGACGACGACAACCTCCGCATCCTCCACGCCCACCTCCTCGAAGCGGACGATCTTTTCGGCGTTGTCGCGGATTTTGCCGACCAGCCGGCGGACGTTCACCTCCTGGCATTCGGCGCTCATCACCGGGTAGCCGTGCTCGTCGTGGGTCAGTCCCGTCGTGTGGAACCGATAGCCGTCTCCGGCGCGAGCAAACTCCGGAAGTCCTCCATCCTCGACTTGATAGGGGTCGAAGTGCTCCGGCGTCTTGGCCGTCAACCGCCGGGGCTCGATCTCGATCGCGTCCGCCTCCGGGATCACCACCTTCTCGGTCATGTGCCCGACGCACTCGTCCATCAGGAACATGACGGGAACCCGGTAGATCTCGGCGAGATTGAAAGCATCGATGGTCAGGTCGAAGGCCTCCTGGGGCGACTGAGGGCTCAAGGCGATCACCTCGTAGTCGCCGTGCGAGCCCCAGCGAGCCTGCATGACGTCTCCCTGCCCCACCATGGTCGGGAGTCCGGTGGAGGGTCCGCCACGCTGCACATTGACGACGACGCAAGGCGTCTCCATCATCGCGGCCAGTCCGATGTTCTCCATCATCAGGCTGAAGCCGGGACCGCTCGTGACGGTCATGCTCTTCGATCCAGTCCAAGCCGCTCCCACCACAGCTGCCATGCTGGCCAGCTCGTCCTCCATCTGGATGAAGGTGCCACCCAGAGTCGGAAATCGGCGCGCGATGCGTTCGACGACCTCTGTAGAAGGTGTGATCGGGTATCCGGCGACGAACCGGCAGCCCGCCGCCATGGCTCCTTCGCCGCATGCAAAGTCGCCGTCGAGATAGTGGGAGCCGGTGAGGACGCCTGCGGGATCGGCTTTCATGGCCGCGTCTCCCCTGTCTCGGAACCGGCAGCAACTGCGGCATCGGCGGTCAGACCGACCGGATCCGCGTGCTCGATGCAGAAGATCGCGAACTCCGGACAGATCATCTCGCAGAGCCCGCAGTTGACGCAGGCCTGACTGTCGACAATTTCCGGCGGGTGGTACCCCTTCCGATTGAACTCTCGGGACATCTCGAGTACCTGCCTGGGGCAGTACTCGACGCAGAACCCGCAGCCCTTGCATCGGTCCGTGAGGATCTGCACATCTCCCCTCGGGGCCGCTAGCCGACCCGAATCCAGAGGATCTCGCCAATACCTCATGCCGCCCTCCCGTGGTTTCAAGGTGCCACTCGGCACCGAGGCGACGCAGTCACGACGACGGACTTGTCTGCTCTGCTATCGCCCTGAGCCTCAACCCTCCCCACCGCTCGGTGCAGCCCCACCAAACTCCTTGACCTTCCTATACGGACATCCATCTTGGAGATGCGGGACTGGACAGTTTTCGTCGTAGTAGGCCGAACAACGCAGACAGATCTGTGACATGGGCTCCTGCGCGTGGATGAGCCGCAGTGAGAACCGTTCCAACAGATCCGCCATTTGCTTCAGCTCTTCTTGGGAGAACGAATCGAGAACTGGAGCCAGTCTCGATTCCTTCAACGTCTCGTAGCGGCTCACCAACTGGCGGCCCTGTCGGCTGGGCTCCAGAAAAGTCGCTCGCCGATCCCCTGTCGAGGGCATACGGCTGACCAGACCGAGACGCTCCATCTTGTCGATGTTCTTGGTCGCCGCCGGGGGGCTGATGCCCAGGAACTCCGCCACCTGCCCCATCTGGTGCTCGCCATCCAGCGTGATCAGCTTCAGGAGGTGGTACTGCGACAGAGAGAGATCCTCGTCGCTCACCTCGTGGAGGAGCTGCAGCTCCAAGAATTCCCGGACAACCGAGGCGAAGATGTGTGAGAACCGCAGCAGGCGGAAGACGGTATCGCGATCGTTCCCATCCGAGAGGCGGGTGCTGCTACGCGAGGCTGCCAGACCTGCTTGGGCCATTTAGTTAACCACGTAAGTATTTAACTACGTTAAGTAGTATACGGCAACGGATACCGTCTCGCAACACCTTTTCTTACCGCGAAAACCCAACAAAAGCATGATCCAGAAACTGCCCTCCCGGGTGGTTACAGTGCGAAGAATCCGAGGCAAAATGGTTCGACGCGTCGCTTGTTCGAGGAAAGGGGCCCCACGCGACGTACACTCGACAACCCGGGAGGAACCACGACATGAAGAAAGCGAAACTGTCTCTCGACGGCAAGGATTACGAATTCCCCATCCTGGTGGGCTCGGAGAACGAGGTCGGCATCGACTTCACGACGCTCCGCAAGACGACCGGCGCGATCAGCCTCGACCCGGGTTACGGAAATACCGGTTCCTGCACCAGCACAATCACCTTCATCAACGGCGAGAAGGGCATCCTCCAGTACAGGGGCTACCCCATCGAGGAGGTGGCTGCTTCGGCCAGCTTCGAGGAAGTCTGCTACCTGTTGATCTATGGCCATCTGCCGACGGTGGACGAGCTCCGAGACTTCCACGACAAGCTGATCCACCACAGCATGATCCACGAGGCGATGAAGGACTTCTTCCAGGACTTTCCGCCCACCGCACACCCGATGATGGTGCTCTCGGCCATGGTGGCCTCGTTGTCCGCCTACTACACGAGGGGCGCGGTCGACGAAGACGTGGACCTCAACATCATTCGGCTTCTCGCCAAGGTCAAGACCCTCGCGGCTTTCTCATTCAAGAAATCGATTGGCCAGCCCTTCATCTATCCACGCAACGATCTGTCCTACACCAAGGATTTCCTGCATATGATGTTCGCCGTCCCGTCGGAACCCTACAGGGTGCCCGATGTCCTGGATCGCGCGCTCAACCTCCTCTTGATCCTCCATGCGGATCACGAGCAGAACTGCAGCACTTCGACGGTTCGGATGGTCGGCAGCAGTCAGTCGAATCTCTTCGCGTCCGTATCCTCCGGTGTCTCCGCTCTCTGGGGTCCCCTGCATGGCGGTGCCAACCAGAAGGTCATCGAGATGCTCGAGCAGATTCGCAATGACGGAGGCGACTACCAGAAGTATGTCCTGATGGCCAAGGACCCCGACTCACCCTTCCGCCTCATGGGCTTTGGTCACCGGGTGTACAAGAACTTCGATCCGCGGGCCACGATTCTCAAGCAAGCTGCCGCCGAGGTCCTCGCAGATCTGGGGACGACCGATCCCCTTCTCGAGATCGCCAAGAATCTCGAGCGGATTGCGCTGGAGGACTCGTACTTCGTCGATCGGAAGCTCTACCCCAATGTCGACTTCTACAGCGGCATCCTGTACAGGGCCATGGGCATCCCGACCGAGATGTTCACGGTGATGTTCGCCCTGGGTCGCCTGCCAGGCTGGATCGCCCAATGGAAGGAAGGAAGAGAAGATCCCAAGGCCAAGATCAGTCGGCCGCGGCAGATCTACCTCGGCGCGACGAAACGCCCGTTCGTGCCGCTCGAAAAACGAGTGGCCGAGGAATCCGCACCGGTCACCGAGCCCGAGCTGGTTCCTGCCTGAGCCCGGGTCCAACGAGAGACGACCAGGGAGGCCTGATCGGCCTCCCTTTCTCGTTGAACGCCCTCACCGAGGTCTCCCGCACAGGGTCTCTTCGCTTCTCGCTCCCGATCGAGTCCGGCTCCGCCCAGTGCTGTCCTCGAACCGCGCACTCCCCTCCAGTACCCAAACCAGATGTCGGACGGCTGGCTGTCCAGCACGCTGCACGGCGCGTATACTGGGCTCGAAGCTTCTGTTCCGCGAGTACGTAGACGAGCTCGAACGGGACTCGGAAAGGGGTAGCGGATCGTGGCCAAGGTCAAGGGAATCGACGCCGACGAGCTGTATCGTCGCTGCGACTTCGGCGATCTCCGTTTCGAAACCACCGACGATCTCGAGGATTTGCCGGGTCTTCTCGGTCAGCCTCGCGCCGAAGCGGCCATCGAGGTCGGAATCGGCATCGAGCGCGAGGGATACAACATCTTCGCCTTCGGTCCTCCGGGTACCGGCAAGCACACGGCGGTCAAGCAGTACCTGGAAAGCAAGTCGGCAACCGCTTCACCACCTCCCGATCTCTGCTACGTGAACAACTTCGCCGAGCCCCACAAGCCGCGGAGCCTGGAGCTTCCGACAGGCCGTGGGAGCGAGCTCCAGAAGGCGATGAAGCGGCTCCTGGAGGAGGTCCGCCCCGTTCTCGAAACGGCTCTCGAGAGCGAGCAGTATCAGACCCGCAAGCAGGTGCTGGAGAAGAAGTTCGAGGAGCGTCAAGCGGAGTCTCTCGCCAAGCTCGGAGAAAAGGCCGGCAAGAAGGGGCTGGCGCTGGTCCGAACTCCAATGGGAATCGTCTTCGCCCCGAAGGGTGAGGAGGACGTCCTATCCGCAGAAGAGTTCCAGAAATTGCCCGAGAAGGAGCAAAAGCGTCTCGAAAAGGCGATCGAGGGCTTCAAGGAGGACCTTCAGAAGGTTCTACGGCAGTTCCCCCGATGGCAGCGGCAAGCCAGCGAAGCGCTCCGCGACCTCGACCTGGAAGTCAGTCGTTTCGCCGTCAAGCCTCTCTTCGACGAGCTCCGCGAACAGTTCGCGGGCCTGAGCGAGGTGCAGAGATTCCTGGACGCTGCCGAGGACGATTTCGTCGAGAACGCCAGTCGACTCGGGTCCCGCGGCGAGAAGGCAACATCGATGTCCATGGACGCCATCTCCAGCAGCGACGACTCGGAGAAACCCAGCCTTCGTCGATACCGAGTCAACCTCCTGGTCGATCATTCTCAATCCAGTGGCGCGCCGGTCGTCTACGAGGACAATCCCACCTACGCCAACCTGGTGGGAAGAATCGAGCACATCCCGCAGATGGGAGCCGTCGTCACCGACTTCAACCTCATCAAGCCCGGGGCTCTGCATCGGGCCAGGGGCGGGTACCTGCTGGTCGATGCACTCAAGGTCCTGCAACAGCCCTACGCCTACGAAGGCCTCAAGCGCGCCATCCAATCGAAGCAGATCAAGATCGAGTCGATCAGCGAAGCGCTGAGCCTGATGAGCACCTACTCTCTCGAACCGGAGCCTGTCGATCTCGCGGTCAAGGTCGTCTTGCTGGGCAGCCCGATGGTCTACTACCTGCTGCCCACCCTGGACCCGGAGTTCGGCGAGCTCTTCAAGGTCGGCGCTGACTTCGGGGGAGTGGTGCCTTGGAATTCCGAGAACCAGACACTTTACGCAAGGCTCATCGCCAAGCTGGTCCGGGAAGAAGGACTCCGCCCTTTCGACCGGTCGGCGGTGGCCCGCGTCATCGAGCAAAGCGCCCGCTCAGCCGGAGACGCCCAGCGAATGTCGCTGCTCATGAGCCGCATCCTGGACCTGATGCGTGAGGCCGACTACTGGGCTGGGGAGGATCAGCGGCCGACAGTGACAGCTCGGGATGTCCAGCAGGCCATCGACAACTGGATCTTCAGGAACGATCGCCTGCGGGAGAGGACCCAGGAAGAGATCGAGCGTCGCACCCTCCTAATCGAGACCGAGGGCGAGCAGGTCGGACAGGTCAACGGTCTATCGGTGATCGAGATGGGCGAGTTCGCCTTCGGGCGGCCGAATCGAATCACGGCTCGCGTCCGCCTCGGGAAAGGGGAGGTGGTGGACATTGAGCGAGAGGTCGAGCTCTCCGGACCGTTCCACTCGAAGGGCGTACTGATCCTGGCCGGGTTCCTGGGAGCCCGTTACGCACCAGATCGCCCTCTGTCGCTGTCCGCCAGTCTGGTATTCGAACAGTCCTATGGGGGAATCGACGGCGACAGCGCCTCCTCGGCGGAGCTCTATGCCCTCTTGTCGGCGATTTCGGAGGTCCCGATCCAGCAATCGCTTGCCGTCACGGGTTCGGTCAATCAGCTCGGCCAGATTCAGGCCATCGGCGGTGTCAACCAGAAGATCGAAGGCTACTTCGATACCTGCGCCCGCCAGGGCTTGACCGGCGAACAGGGCGTTCTGATCCCGGCAGCCAACAAACAGCATCTCATGCTTCGCAGAAATGTCGTCGAAGCAGTCGAAGCCGGAAGGTTCCACGTCTTCGCTGTCGAGACCGTAGATCAGGGTATCGAGCTGCTCACCGGTCTGCCGGCCGGCGCTCCGGAGAAGGACGGAGCCTATCCGGAAGGTAGCTTCAACTACCGCGTGGCAGAGCGCCTCGAGCACCTCGCTGCGCAGGCCAGGGCCTTCTCGGCACCTTATCCTTCTGCTTCGGTCGATTGAGCTGTCGCGATCCGCCCACCGCCACGTCAGTAGCCTGCCGCCTGACCGTCCTTGCGGGACTCGGAGGCCCCGTAGTAGACGCCCTGTTCGGCGTCGAAGAGTATGGCCTGGTACCCGCCGTACGACCCGACGTCCCAACTTACATCGTGCCCTCGACCGACGAGATCGCGGATCGTCTCATAGGGAAAACCGCTTTCCAGCACCACGGTCCCGCCGTCGATCATCGTCTCACCGGTGGGTTGTGAGGAGCCCTGATGCAGGATTCTCGGAGCGTCGCCCGCCTCCTGCAGGTTCATGCCGAAGTCGACCATGTTGATGATGATCTGGGCGTGCGCCTGCGGCTGCGTCGCACCGCCCATCACGCCGAAGCTCATGTACGGCGCTCCGTTCCGCGTCACGAAAGCCGGGATGATGGTATGAAATGGTCGCTTGTGGGGCTCGTAGGAATTGAAATGCCCCTCCTCGAGCGTGAACAACTCGCCACGATCCTGCAGGATGAAGCCCAGGCCGTCCGGTGAGAGCCCCGTTCCCATGCCCCTGTAGTTGGACTGGATCAACGACACCATGTTGCGGTCTGCGTCGGCGACCGTCAGGTAGATGGTATCGCCCTCCTCGAGGGCCGGATTACCGGCCTCGTAGCTTTTTGCGGCTCGTTCGAGATCGATGAGTTGCCGGCGCCGAGCCGCATACTCCTTGGAAATGAGCTCGGCGACCGGGATGTCGTTGAAATCCGGATCCGCGTACCAGCGAGCCCTGTCCTCGAAGACCAGCTTCTTCGCCTCGACGAAGAGATGGACGTAGTCGGCGCTTCCGAAGCCCATCTCGGACAGGTCGTACGCTTCGAGCAGATTCAGAATCTGCAGCGCGGCAATGCCCTGTCCATTCGGAGGCAACTCCCAGACCTCGTAGCCTCGGTAATCGGTGGACACCGGCTCCACCCACTCCGAGGTGTGCTCCACGAGATCCCGGTAGGAGAGGAATCCGCCTTCACGCTTCATGAAAGCATCTAGGGTCCGCGCAATCTCTCCCTTGTAGAAGGCGTCGCGGCCACCCTCGGCGATCTGCTGCAGGGTGTTGGCCAGCGCCGGATTGCGGAAGATCTCGCCCTTTCTGGGCGCTCTCCCGTTCGGCATGAAGACGTCGCGAAATCCTGCCCATACCTCCAGAGTCGGGACACTTCGCTGCCAGTAGTAGGCGATCAGCTCGCTGACCGGAAACCCCTCCCGGGCATAGCGGATCGCCGGCGCCAAGACCTGCTGCATGGGGAGCCTGCCGAACCGCTCGTGCAACTCGAACCAGCCATCCACTGCACCTGGCACCGTGACCGGCAGCGGACCGTGACTGGGAATCGACTCCAGGCCCTCCTTCTTGAACCACTCCAGGGTCAGCGAGTAGGGGGATCGACCACTGGCGTTGAGGCCGTGGAGCTGACGACTCTCGGCATCCCATACGATGGCGAACAGATCGCCTCCGATTCCGTTCCCAGTCGGCTCCACGAGTCCCAGCATGGCGTTGGCGGCAATGGCCGCGTCGACCGCGCTGCCGCCCTGCCGCAGGATGTCCAGCGCCACCTGCGTCGCGAGGGGCTGGCTGGTCGCGGCCATCGCATGCGGAGCGATGACCTCCGAGCGGGTCGCAAAGGCTTCGCCGGTGATCCGATCCGCGGCATTCAAACTGAAGGTCGACAGGCTGAGAAGTCCGAAGAGCACCAGGAGTCGCTTCATGAGTTCCGTCCTTTGTATTCGCAATTCAGGCCCGAAGCGGTCGGGTCCCGTACTTTGCCCATCAGGGCGCCAAGGTTGACGCTCCTTGAATCGTCTCCTCCTGGAACTGATCCAGGGCGGCGAGGGCTTCGCAGCCGTAGACCACTGCGGGGCCGCCACCCATCATTACGGCGACTCCAACCGCCTCCAGGATCTCCTCTCGACTGGCGCCTGACTCTAGCGCCTGCTTCACGTGGTAGACCACACAGCCACCACAGTTGATGCTGAGCGCCATCCCCAACGCGATCAGCTCCTTCGTCTTGCGGTCCAGCGCGCCGTCCTCGGTCGCTTTCTTGTGCAGACCCGTGAAGGCTCGCATCGCAGCGGGCAGCTCTCCTGACAGCTCGGAGATCAGACCCTGCAGTCTCTTGTAGTAGGCCGGATAATCGTTCCCCATGCTCTATCTCCTCCGCTCGAATTGGCTGCCTCGATGAGGATGCGAACGCCAGGAATCCCGCCCGCTCCGGCCCTCGAAGAGGTTCGCGCCCGCTCGTTCGACCGCAGGGTCTAGCCGTCTGCCCTGTCCAGGACCTCCCTCGGAATCCTCCAGCCGACGGCCTCGCCGTCACAGAAGACGTTTCCGTCACTGTCGGCTTCGAACTCCAAGTCGTCGTCGGATTCCCATTCCTCCGGTGAGCGAAGGGCGTATCCACCCTCGGTTCCGCAGACGAGGAATTCGCGCCCGTCCGGAGACCTCCAGGCAATGGCCGGGGTCTCCCGATCGAACACATCGCGGTAGCGTACGTTGGAATCACCCATCGACGCCTCCTTTCGTTGCAGACCTCCTCTGGTCGGCGGTCGGCCTCTGACTCAACCATAGAGGAGGCTCGCCCCCGGCGCAAACATACCAATAGGTAGATTGCCTACTACCCACCGGGGTAGCTCCTACCAGAAGACCCTAAACGCCGAAGACGAAGACGAGCTGCGCCAGGCCAGCCAACAGTCCGAGCACGCCCCCCATCAGTATCAGCTTCCACTCGTCCTCCTGAAAGCAGGGTCGCAGGAGGTCCTGGAATTCATCGGGCGGCAGATCGGCCATTCTCTCCCGCAGCAGCTCCCCGAGGATCTCGGCTCGGTCCTCGTTGAAAGCCCAGTGATTGAAAGGCTCGAGGGACACCTCGACCGCTTTATCCCCGACCGATTCCCGGATCTCTGCCAACTGTGAGCCAACCGTAAGCTCCGCCGCCAGCGAAAAGCTCCCCAGTGCCTCGTCGGCAGCAGGTTCGATATGCCGTTTGATCAGCGCTTCGACCCGGTCCGACCTCGGACCGGCGAGCATGGCCGAGATGATCTGCCGAAGAGTGACGATTTCGCGCGTCACAAGATGAGTCCAGACAGCGGCCACTTCCCGCTGCCGCTTCAGAAACAGCCCCTGCACGGTCCACGGGCCGAACTTCTGCGGATGCAGGGGCCGAAAGATCAGATTGATGGCAATCCAGTTCGTCGCGTACCCGACCAATCCACCGAAGAAGGGCAAGACCCACCACCCCTGGTAGAAGATCCAGACCACCAGCTGGACCAAGCCGAAAAGGAAGCCGAAGTAGAGCCCGGAGCGAACGATGAATTTGAACTCCTCCTCGCCCGATTCGAGGAACAGTCGGTTGAGTAGATCCTTGTCTCCCTCGAGCTGGGATACCAGCATGTGCTTGAAGTCCACCAGGTCTTCGATCTGATCACCCACGTCCTGCATCAGCTCGTGCACCAGAGTTGGCATCTCCTCTCGCAATCGGCGGTAGAGACGTTCTTTGACCATCGATGGCAGGGAGCGCCACAACCGCCCGTGCCCGCCATAGAACATGACCTCGTCCGTGTACTCTTCGAGCCGCGGATCGATGACCTCGGTGATGTGATCGGCCATGGCTTCGGGATCCATCTGGCGGAAGATCTCACCCAGCGTTCCGAGTCGGAACATCGTCGATTCGGCAAAGATGCCGGCCATCTTGCCGGCCTTGGACGGGATGATCCCCTGCCAGCCCAGGTACGGGCGGAGCCCGCGGAACTCCAAAGGGTGGAACGTCAGCTTGATGGCCACCCAGTTCGTGCCCCAGCCGACGATTCCGGCGACGAACGGAATCGAGACGTGCTTCCAGAAGTCGGGGTCGCGAAGGAAGTCCATGGAATCGAGGTCGAGATCGAGAGCGAACCGATCGAGTCAGTCCTCCCCAGCCAGATCCAGCATGGCCGAGAACTCCTCGTGGAACCCGGCGACGATCGTCTCCGGATCGGCGACCAGCCCTTCGTCGGTGACGATACCGACTCGTACGTTGCCTGCATAACTGCTGATGGCGATGCCCAAGCCGAGTCGGCCCGACTGTGGCACCCAGAAAACAAAGTCCCGCATCTCCTTGCCCGTGAAGTAGAGGGTCTTTCGTGGCCCTGGAACGTTGGTGAGAACCGCGGTCCCCTTGGTGCCGAAGATCCTGACCACCAAGTTTTGAATGGCTTTCGGTGACGCGCCGAGAGCCGCGAGAACCTGCAGGACCACAACGGGCTCGAAAGAGTGCTTCAAGCGACTCATTCGACGCTGGAGCTCGGCCAATCGCTCACGGGGATCCTCGATACCGACGGGCAGGGAAAGGAATACCAGGCCGAACTGGTTGCCGAGCCGCGCCATCTCCTGCAGCGGTCTCAGGCTCACGGGCACGATGGCTCGAAAGCTGAGCCTCTTCTCCACTTTCCCCTTGCCGGCCAGATAGCGCCTGAGCCCGCCGGCGACGGCATTGGTCAGCACATCGTTCAGGGTCCCGCCGACAGCGCTCCTCACCTGGTCGACCTGCTCGAGGGGTATCGGAGCCGACCAGGCTGCCCTTTTCGCCACGCCGAGACTTCCCTTGAAGGCCGTACGTGGATCTGGAGGTCGCACCGCCATCCGTCCGAACGTCGGCACGAACACGCCGCCCTTGACCCACCGGCTCAGAGAGGCGAGCTTCTCCGCCGGTCCGGTCAGCAGGCGAGCCGCGGCCGGCATCAACTCCTCGATATGGCCGCTGGCCTCGGCCTTGCCGAGAGGGCTCTCGCCGAACAGGGACCTCAGTGGATTGACGGCCTCCTCATCCCCCTGTGCACCCGCCTTTCTCGGCGGGGCCAACTCTGTCATCGAGAGCAGGACCAACATCAGCACCATCCCGTCGCCCAGACAGTGGTGCAGTCGCCAGAGAAGCGCCGAGCCGCCCTGATAGTTCTGAATCAGATGACACATCCACAGAGGTCTCGAGCGATCCAGCGGCGAGCTCATCCAGCCGCTCACCAGGTTCCGCAGGGAGGCGTCGTCGCCGGGCGCCGGCAGAACCTCTTCGACGACATGTGCCGTAATGTCGAAATCAGGATCCTCTTGCCATGAGAGCCTTCGCCGCTTCGCAGTGCGAACGACGCGCTGGCAGAAGCGTGGAATCGTGACGAAGCGCTCTTCCAGAACGCGCCTCACCTCGGCCAGATCGAGAGGGTCGTCGAAGAAGAGCAGCCCATTGATCATCATCAGGTTGGCCGGCTCATCCATGCGCAGCCACGCGTGGTCCACTCCTCTCATTCTCTCTGTAGCCACGTCGGCTGATTTCACGGCTGACTTCCCCCGAATCGTCGAGCTGGGTATCGGCTAGTTTAGCGAAAAGACTGCCTTGTACGTGATGCTCCCGCCGCATGATCTCTCGACCTACCGTGTTTCAGGTTCAGGCGCCGACGAAGAATATGCCGACAACCACCAACTCACGGGATGGAAAACCCGAACTGGAGGCAGAGAAATGAAACACCGATCCTTGACCCTGTCCATTCTCGGACTGATCCTCTTACCGATGGTGCTCCACGCCCAGCCAGCCAGGCCCGAAGGTCTCGCTGGTTCCCAAGAAGCGCGAGTTCCAGGCCGTCATCACCGACTCGAAGCGGCTGCCGACTATCTGCAGCTGACCGGCGGGCAACGTGCCGAGTGGGAAGCGGTCCTCGACCATCACCGGCAGATGCTGGGCCAGGGCTGGCAAGAGGTGGAATCGCTGCGCCACGACCTTGGCGAACTGGCGGCCACGGAGGATCCGGATCTCACTGAACTGGGGAGCCTGGCACTGACGATACACCGACGATCCGAGGCGCTGCGATCCAGTCGATCGGACCTGGCCGATCAGCTGGCTTCCATCCTCACTCCCGACCAGCTGGAGAGGTTCGAAGCACTGAAAGCGGCGAGAGAAATGGTCCGCCCCCGCGACCGCAGCGGCTACCCCCATCGCGGTGCCAGACCCGACTCGGGCGACAGAGCCAACTGACAGACATTGGGCGGGACGACATTCATCTCGGCTCGCAGGCTTTGCAGTCTTCCCGCTCAACCATTACTATTTGATCTGGGGCGACTTCCGTTGAGGAGGTCTCGCCACCGGATGCCGGAGCTACCATGGTTGGTTCCGATCCCCAGCCGTCCCGAGCCCGGGGCGGTCATCGCCGCAACCGATCTCTCCGAGACCGCGAGTGCCGCGGTCCGCTGGGCCGTGGAAGTCGCCGAGCCAGAATCACTCTGCGCTTCACCTCGTCCACGTCCTCAATCTCGCGGGTTGGACGATGGACTACTCCGAGCTGAATTCCAGAGTGCCGGTTCAACTCGAGGACGCGGCCAGACAACACCTCGATCGCATGGCTCGAGAGGCACGGCAAAGAGGAGTGCCCACTACCTGGAACGTTCGCCTGGGGCAACCTTCAGAGGTCATCGTCAATGAAGCGCGCGAGATCGCCGCCAGCTTGGCGGTGGTCGGATCCAGCGGTTTTCACCCCTTCGATCCCGTTGCCCTCGGAAGCACCGCAGAGCGAGTGGTCCAGAGGGCGGACTGCGCCGTCTTGACCGTTCATCCCCAGGATCCCCCACCTACAGCGGGGATTCGCCGCATCCTGGCGGCCACGGACTTTTCGGACCAGGCTTCCTGGGCTCTCAAGACCGCCGTCGATCTCGTTTCCGGTGCCGATGCCCCTCCTCCGATCATTCTGCTGCTGCATGTCTTCCACATCCCCTACGAGTTCAGCATGGACAGCATCTACGGCCCCGCGACACCGGCTGCTGCAGTCTGGGAAACCGTCGCCGGGGAGGTCGACGCTCGACTCGAGAAGCATGCCGCCAGCCTTGCGGGCGAGCTGGGAATCGAGGTCCAGCCGTTGAGCCAGCGTGGCTACCCGCCCCAGGTGATCACCCGGCAGGCAGCCGAGTCTGACGTCGATTGGATCGTCATGGGAACCCACGGCCGAACCGGGCTGGCTCCACGTCCTCTTGGGTAGCACGGCCGAAAGAGTCATTCAAAGAGCCCCTTGCCCGGTGCTCACGGTTCGCAGATCGACGAGTTTCGATACCGAGAGGAGGTAGCTATGCCGCTACAGAAGCTGCGAGAATTTCTCGACCAGAACAGCGTCAAGTACGTCAGTATCAGCCACTCACCCGCGTATACCGCCCAGGAGATCGCCGCATCGGCCCACATCCCCGGTCAGGAACTGGCCAAGACGGTCATGGTGAAGCTCGACGGCAAGATGGCCATGGCCGTGCTGCCGGCCTCATTCAAGGTGGATCTCGACCACCTCGGATCTGCAACCGGCGCCGACGCCGTCGAGCTGGCAACGGAGGAGGAGTTCAAGGGTCTCTTCCCTGGCTGCGAGCCCGGAGCGATGCCACCCTTCGGCAACCTCTGGAGTCATGCCGGTTTTCGTCTGCGAGACCCTCGCCGAGGATGAGGAGATCGCGTTCAATGCGGGTTCTCACACCGAGCTCGTGACGGCTCTCCTTCGCCGACTTCGTGAGGCTCGTCGAACCGAGGGTGACCCGTTTCTCCACAGCCAGCTAGACGCTCGGATCTCGGAGGTTCGGCGACACCAATTCTGCGATCCACTCCTATCGCTATCAGACCGGCCTCACCCTGGGTGCGCCGAGGCCCGCTACAATATCGTCCCATGTCCAAAGCACCTGATCCCCTGTCGGAAGTCGCGCGCCTATTGTCCCGCGCCCGCGAAGAAGAACCTCACGACGCGACCGCGGCGACCCTGGCCACCACCGGCGCCGACGGACAACCCTCGGCCCGGATCGTGCTCATCAAGGACATCGACCAGGTGGGAATCACCTTCTACACCAATCTGCAGAGTCGCAAGGCTGAAGAGCTCGCGACCAATCCCCGAGCCGCTCTCTGCATCTACTGGCCGACCCTCCACAAACAGGTTCGTATCGAAGGCCACGCCGAGCCGGTGGACGAAGCAGAGGCCGACGCCTACTTCGCCTCGCGGCCACGCGGCAGTCAGCTCGGCGCCTGGGCCTCTCAGCAGAGCGAACCCCTGGAGTCGCGCCGGCAACTGGTGAAGCGTTATCTGAAAGCTCAGGCCCGATTCGCTGGCCAGCCGATACCCAGACCACCCTTCTGGGGTGGCTATCGACTGATCGCCAACCGGATCGAGATCTGGCACAACCAGCTGTACCGACTTCACGATCGATTTCTCTTCCAGCGACAGGCGGAGGGCGACTGGTCCATGGAGAGGCTGTACCCCTGATCAACCAGGAGTGTCGAGCCGAACACCATAGGCCCAAGGCGTTGCCTCGCCCCTCATCCCCGGTTTGCAGCAGACCTCTCACCTCGACGCGGTAGCGGTCTCGAAGTAGCACTCCAGAGTGCGTACGGCTCGATCCGCGGTGCGAAACACCGGGATACCACCCTCCAGAAGGATCTTTGCCATGGCGTCGTAGTCGAACCCCGCGTCGACAACCGCGACCCATGGCTTGGAGGTCTGCTTCCATACCTGCACCAATCTGGAAGCGACCGAAGTCGGGTCCTCTACATTTCCATCGTGACTCGATAAGCCCGGCAGGGTGTTCAGGGCCCCGGTGAACGGAACGCAGCCGACGGCTCCGACACCGACAGTCGGGTCCTGCAGCACCAGTCGGACCGCATCCTCGAACTGGGCATCCCCTACGGTGGGTGTCAGGTCGAGCGGGTTGCGCACATCCACCACTGCGTCGATCCGGCTCGACGCGAAGATCTCCGACAGCGCGCGGCGGGTTCTCTCCGAGAAAATCGCCGGCTGCAGGCTCTGGAGGCCGTCCCAGAACGCGACGCACTCGTAACCCGCATTGGAGATCGCCCCGATCCTCGAGGACCCGAGGTCCCTGTCCGCGAAAGCGGCGCTCAACATCATCAAGTCCTCGAACTCCTCGAAAGCACCGGCCACCTGCACGCCTGCTCCCCGAGCCAGAGCTCGGGTCGTCTGCCAGCTACCGGCGATGGCCGCGGTATGGCTCGCCGCGGCCTCCACGCCTGAACGGCTGCGACCGGCCCTGTAGAGCACGATCCGGCGTCCACCGGCCGTGATGCGCCGAGCTGCTTCGAGAAACACCCTGCCGTCGAGTTCTCGAAAGCCCTCGACGTAGACGCCGAACAATTCGACCTCCGTATCTTCGGCAAGGTAGTTCAGGTAATCGCCGAGGGTCAGATCGATCTGATTGCCGATGGAAATCGCGTACCGGACGCGAAGCCACGGCAACTTGCTCGTCTTGGAAGCCAGGAAGGCGCCGCTCTGGGCCAGGAGCGCCACATTGCCATCACGCTTCCCGAGCGGCGGCATCCTGGACTGCGGCAGGAAGAACGTATCGTACCGACCCGGTTGGGAGCGGATCCCAAGGCAATTCCCCCCATTGACCAGCGGGCCGTGCCAGTCCGACTCTCGAGAGGCCTCGACGGACCGACGGATCCGGTCACTCAGATGCTCCGAGCCTTGCTTCTCCTCGAGCCCACCCGGGATCAGTATCACGGTCTCCGCTCTTCGGTGCGCGATCGCCTCGTCGATCACGTCGGGCGCCTGCTTCGCCGCTACGCTCACGATCAGCAGATCCACCGCTTTCGGCAGAGAGGCAATGTCAGGGTAGCACCGACACCCATCGATCTCTTCGAGCCCCGGCTTCACCACCCAGACCTTCGCCGGGTCGAACCCCGCTCTCAGCAGATTCGCGAGGATGCGGCGGCCGGGATTGAGCCGATTCCCTACCCCGATGACCGCCACCGACCGCGGCCGCAGGAGGCGATCGATCTTCTCGAGAGGACGGGCCGGTGCGGGTCGAGGCCGCTCCACCCGGAGCTTCGCGAGAACATCCAGCGCCACCAGGGAGTCGCTGTTGACAACAAGAGGATTGACCTCGATCTCCTCGAGGATGTCGGGAAGCAGCGCGCTGCTCGCCTCGGCGAATCGCTGGACGACGTCGACAAGACGCTGCGCGGCGAGCCGGGGAGGCTGGCCCCTCTGCGAACGCGTCATGAGGTCGGTCACGAGCAGGCCCGAGAGCGCCTGCTCGACCACCTGACGACCTGCCTCCCCAGGCTGGAAGATCGCCATAGCTTCCGCCTCCCGCAAAGCGGCCGTGATCCTCTCGGCATGGGCTCCACCGATCCCGAAGGTCACCACCGGACCGAACTCTCGATCCCACCGGGCACTCAGAAGAGCCTCGTTCCCGGGTTGCGTCGTGTAGGGCACAAACTCCTGAATCAGGAATCCCTCGGAGGTCCAGGCCGTCCATGGATCGAGCCATCCTCGCCGCCGCTGCCGCCACCTCGCCGGGTGTCTTGGAGACGACCTGCACCCCTCCGACATCGCTCTTGTGGAGGAGGCCCGCAGCGCTCGCCTTCAAGACCACCTGATCGCCAGGCAGCCCGGCCAGTAACTGCTCGCCGATCTGACCCGGATCGGAGACCATCACGAAACGGGGAACGGCGATGCCCAGCAGGTTCAGCAACTCGAAGCCCTCCGACTCCAAGAGCTGCCGCCTACCCTGCCCCGCGGCTCGCCCTGCCAGCACCCTGATGTCTTCGAGTCTCATGAGTGTAGGGTCTGCCCTCATCTGCAGGTGCTGGACCTGACCCGGTCAACGCCGGCCTGACTCCGCCCTGGGGCAGACTACCAGAGCACTGAGACTCCCTTCTGAGCCCCTTTCCCGTGTCCAGGTCTGCCCCATGACCGGGATCGACTGTCGCCTCGCCATCTGCTAATCTGAGTCTGGCGATCGCAGGCCGGTTCGTCCGGTTTCAATCCCGAAGTGCCCACTACCGAGGAACACCGAAGACAACAGCAGCATTCGTCAGCTAGAAGGCTCCTCTGCTGGACGGAGATCCGTCGAAACGTTCGCTAGAGGAAGGACGGCTCCGGCCGGCCACGGTCGGGGCGAGGTTCGCCGCCGCGACTCGGAGCGAGACTCGAGCGAAAGGTGGCATTTTCCAGGAGGGTTGGAGAGTGACATTTTACGGAAGAGTGAAGTGGTTCAACGACGCCAAGGGGTTTGGATTCATCACTCCCGAGGACGGACAGAATGATTGCTTCGTGCACCACACGGCAATCAGCTCAGAGGGCTTTCGGACCCTCGCCGAGGGTGAGAGGGTGCAGTTCGAGATCGTCGAAGGCGAGAAGGGACCGGCGGCTCGCAACGTCATTCGACTCGGCGACTGACTCACCGCGCTTGTGGAGCTTTCGACAGGAGGGCCACCTCGGTCAGCGGGGTGGCCCTCACCTCTCTGAGCGCCTCGCTATCCGCACCGGCTCCACCGATATGAAGACTGTACCGATCGCCTACTTCGTCTCCTCGCACGGTTTCGGGCATGCGGCTCGCAGTGCCGCGGTCATGGAAGCTCTCCACAAGACAGAGCAAGCCGCTCGGTTCTCAGTCTTCACGGGAGTACCCGAGTGGTTCTTCGCGGACTCGATGAGTGCACCCTTCGACTATCTGAGTTGCAGGACCGATGTCGGACTCGTTCAAACAACGCCGATGGAAGAGGATCTACTCGCCACCCTGGACGAGCTGTCGAAGTTCCTGCCCTTGCGCTCGAAGGCTCTCGAGCATGCCGTCGAGGAGGTCCGTCGCGCTGAATGCCGCCTCGTCGTCGCCGACATCTCTCCGCTGGGCATCGCTGTCGCAGCCGAGCTCGGCCTTCCCTGCGCCCTCGTCGAGAACTTCACCTGGGATTGGATCTACCGTGCCTACCTCGAGAGCGAGCCGCGATTCACTCCCTTCATCGGCGAGCTGCAGCGCCTCTATTCCTCGGCATCCTTGAGGATCCAAGCCGAGCCGTTCTGCAATCCCGTGTCGGGAGCTGTCGCCGTCGAACCGATCTGCCGAGCCGTCCGTCAGTCGCGACCGCAGGTCCGGAAAGACTCGGGCTCCCTGACGGATCGCCCTTCGTCCTGGTAACGATGGGTGGCTTCCCAGCCACCTATCGGTTTCTCGACCGCCTCTCCCGTCATCCCGAGATCACCTTCGTCATCCCCGGAGCGGCCGAGCAGCAAGAACGTCGGAACAACCTGGTCCTTCTGCCTCACAGGACAGGCTTCCAGCATGCGGATCTGGTCTCCGCCGCCGATCTGGTCGTCGGCAAGCTCGGTTACAGCACCCTGGCGGAGTGCTTCCAGGCGGCCACGCCATTTCTCTTCATGCAACGCCGCAGCTTCCCGGAATCGCCGCCTCTGGCGCGATACGCAAAGCAACGCTTGATCTGCGCGGAAATCACCGAAGCTGAATTCGAAGCTGCGGGATGGCCGAGCCGCGTCTACGAAATGAGCGCGCTGCGGACAGCAGCTGCCGGGGGCTCTGCCGGCTCGCGACAAGCGGCAGATCTCGTCCTCAACCTGCTGCTGGACAACCCCTAGGAAGCCCGTTACCCCCCGCCACCCATTCCGCTGCCCACGAGCTGCACTGCGCTGTCGCCGGCGAAGGCATTGCTCATGACCTCCAACGTGGCTCGTCGCGGTCCCGCCGCAGAGGGCACGAAGCGGACTCCGACGCTGCAGTCGCTGCCGGAGAGAATCGTCGGTACCGCCTGACAGGTGGCTGGCACGATCTGAAAATCCCCGCGCGCCGGCCCGGTCAGTGTGAAGTCACTGAACTCCAGCTCGCCGGTCCCCGTATTGCGAATCGTCACGGTGAAGATCGTCGATCGCTGTCCCACCGGCAGCGGACCGAAGTCGAGGCTCGGGGGGCTCACCTTGATCTGCGGTGTCGGCGGCGGCAGTCCGACTCCACCCAGGGGCACTCGACTCGGCCCGGTGAGGCCGTCGTGCTCGAGCTCGAGGGTCCCTGTGAGACGACCCTCGGTGCCGGGCATGAACCTCAGACTGACTGTGCAAGTCGCACCGGGAGGCACCACGGCTCGCGGCAGACAAGATCCCCCCAGCAGCTGGAAATCACCCGCCACCTCCGTGACCACTCTCGCGCCGGTGATCGACAAGTCGGCGGTACCTGGATTCGAAACCGTCAGATGGACGTCCTTGGCGGTCGTTCTGCGAACGCTTCCAAACTCGACCATCTCGAGATTCAGGGTCAACCTCGATGCGGAGCCCGACCCCAGCAACCGAGTCCGGTCAGGCTCGGCCAGCTCGGAGGCGCCGATGACCAGGTCTGCCTGGTGCCCGCCTTCTCGACTCGGCCGGAACTCGATCTCCAGAGCACATCGATCTCCTGGGCGTAGGACCTTCTTCGAACAGCCGTCCCCCGGTTTGCTGAACGCGGTGCCATCCTGGCCCTCGATCACGACTCCACTGAGCGTCGCCGGCGCCGTGCCGTCGTTGGTGACGACGAGCCTTTGACGCCCGGCGTTCCCACCGACCAGCAGGGACCCGAACTCTACCTCTTCGCGGTCCAGCAGCAGTCGGGGCGCCACACCGGTGCCCTTCAGCTCGATCTGCAGAGCTCCGGCCTCTTGCACGATGGCCAGAGTCGAAGCGGCCGTCCCCAGACGCTCGACGCGGAAATCGACTTCGATTCTGCAGGCCTCGCCCGGCTCGATGGCGCGGCCACTACAGGTCTGACGGACGATCGAAAAAGGGCTGGATTCGTCGAGGATTCTGACCGAGAGGCCGGAGACGGCAGCATCATGACGATTCGTCACATCGACGGTGAGGCTCGTTTCACTGCTGCCCAAAAGCCGGTCGCCAAAATCCAGAGCGTCCCGACTCAGGGCTAGTGCGGGGCCGGTCCATACTCCTTCGCCTTCGAGGCGAACCACTGGCGCGGCTTCGTACGAGTCACTTTGAAACGACACCTCCGCCGAACGGCGACCAGCGGCCCGCGGCGAGAAGGACACCTGGAACGTACACTCCTCCGTCGGCTCTAGCGAGGCGGAAGTGCACCGATCCTGTTGCTTCCGAAAGTCGCCTCTCGAGGCCCCTTTCAGCTCGACACCTTCGAGGGAGAGAGGTGCAGTACCCGCGTTGGTGACCGTCACGGTGGTCGCGGAGCTGACGGCCCCGACATCTCGGCTGCCGAACGCGATCTCTTCCGTGCTGGTTTGCAGAATCGGCGCGACGCCTGTGCCGACCACAGCCAGACGGACGGGCGCCTGGCGAAAATCCCCCTGCAGCACCACCATCGCTCTCCTGGCGTCCGGCGCAGCGGGCGTCAGTCTGATCTCGATCCGGCAGCTCTCCAAGGCGACCAGCTGCCGCGCGCTGCAGTCCTCCGAGACCAACTCGAACTCCCCGGCTGTCGGCCCCTCGAGCTGCAGCCCGGAGACCGGCATCGGACGCTCGCCTTCATTGGTCATGGACACAACCTGAATCTCGCTCGGTACACCGACTCGTTGCCGTCCCAGATCCATCGGATCTGGATGAAACACCGCTCTCGGTGGAGATGGCCAGAAGAGCAGGTAGGCAATCGCTCCGAGCAGGAGCAGGAGCACCAGAAGCACGAGGATTCTCCTTCGCAGCGCCTGCCGCTGCTCCGGCGACTTCTGCTGTCGAGCTCGTGGGATGGCTGACCGGGCCGCGCCCCGCTCTTTCTCGGTCAGCCCGAGCCCGGGCGGCGGCCGTTCATCCCCCCGGAGGGGTAGATCCAACATCCCCGGGGGTTGATTCCGGCCCGACTTACCGTCGGCTGGTCTCTCGTCGGTCATGCCAGTACAAGTCCTGCTCGGAATTCTACCGACTCGCCGCTCGGAGAATCGAACCGGCGATCGCGCTTCGACCTACCGCACCAGGTGCCAGTCACTCTGGCGGCCCGCCAGGTAGTCAACCTTCTGCCCATCGAACAGCGCACTCTGCTCCAGCTTGATCTGAACCCACTGATCACCCCAGGAGGAGAGCTGCACCATGTTGTTGCCTTCGATGGCGTAGGCCGTGTCGGCATGCAGCTTCCAGTCACCCCGGATCGGTGTCTCCTCCTGGTTGTCCCACATTCCGATCGTGGGACCTGGCGCGTGACCGAAGAAACCGATCGCATGGCTGTAGATGCTGACCACGATCCCGGCCTCCTCCGCCGCGGCTCGGGCCGCCTTCAAGATCTCGTTTCCGGTCCGCCCCTCCCTGAACTGTCGAGTCAACAGGTCCTGCCAGCGATTGCCTTCCAACAGCGCCGTCTGCAGCTCCTCGGGAGCTCCTTCCTCGCCGGGCCGCAGGACGTATCCCATCTCCTGGGTATCGGTACAAAGACGGAGGTAGCAAATGCCCACGTCGGTATGCAATACGTCGCCCCGCCGGATCACCACGTCGGTCTCACCACAGAAAGGAGCCCCTTCCTCGCAGTCGGTGCCCTGCCGCTGGATGTCCACGTCGGGCATGAACCAGACAGGCAGATCCAGGTCGGCAAACCGTTGACGGATGTACCAGGCCACATCCTCCGTCGTCGTGACCCCGGGGGTGATGACGCGATCCGAGAACGCCTCCGAGATCACGCCCCGGGCCAGCGCCACGACGTGGGAATAGCTCTCCTGCTCGAGCGGTGACCGTGTCTCGAGCCAACGAACCGCCAGATCCTCGGCGCTGACCAGTCTCGCAGAGAGATCTGGACCCAGGGACTCTTCGAGCCGGTCGCGGAGCGAGGCGGTGAGCCCGTCGGCCACCGGCCAGTGACGGCTCACGTTGATGCCGATTCTCTGGGGATCACGCTCGGCGATCACCTCGGCCAGCCGCACCCACTGCTCGTCGAGATCGCCACCCTCCCAGACCGCCTCGTAGAGCTCTCCCAGCGGATATCGGCTGACGGTCAATCTCTCGATTCCTTCGTCGCCGCGGTCGTGAAATACCAGCATCGTGGTCCGTCGAGCCGCGAAGACCGGCTCTGACACGAGGGTTAAATAGACCGGGTCCTCGGCGTACTCTCGATTGATCACCAACCACATGTCCAACCCGACCTCTCTCATCAGCCGTGGCAGGAGCTCGACGAGACGCTCCTCGAGCGCCTGATTGACCGGCTCGATCCGCTGTCGTTGATCGAGAACCGCCCCCGGAGCATCGATCCTCCTCCCCTGCTCGACTGTTGCGGCCAGGACGGTCGGGCTCGGAAAGAACATCGCCACCGTGAAGGCTGCCAATACCCATCTGATCGCCCCTCTCGGGCAAGCTCTTGTCTTCATGAATGCTCTCCCCCCAATCCAATTCCAACTCGGGTCGCGAGCCTATTCGACTTCGACCACCATTTCGATCTCGACGGCTATGCCGACCGGCAGCGAAGCCATGCCGACAGCAGCCCTAGCGTGCCGTCCCCGCTCACCAAACACCTCCACCAACAAATCCGAACAACCGTCGATGACCTTCGGCTGATCGGTGAACGAAGGATCGGAGTTGACCATGCCGAGCACCTTGACGATTCGCCGCACTCTACCCAGGTCACCCACCTCCTGCTTCAAGGAAGCGAGCAGGCTGATGCCGGTGAGCCTCGCGGCCTCGTACCCTTCCTCGACAGTCAGATCCCCGCCCAGCTTTCCCGTGACCAGCGTTCCATCGCTGCGGTAGGGTCCGTGCCCAGAGAGAAAGACCAAATTGCCGGTGCGAACCGCCTTGACGTAGTTGGCGACCGGTGCACTCGGCTCGGGCAGCACCAGACCCATAGCCGAGAGTCTGGCCTCCGGGTCGCTCGAACCGGTCTCCACGTCGACCGATGCAGAGCTCGCCGAGGCTGTCGGTGCGCTCGGTGTCGAGGCCAGAAGGACGACGGCCAGAGCCGCCAGGGCAGTCACCAGCCTCGAGACGAGATCTCTCGATCGAACCCGAGTCTCGCTCCATGACGACACGATTGCACCTCTCTTTCTCGATTCGATGGCACCGAATGCCCGGTTCCGGCAGCCGACTCGGACCACGGCCGCGAGCGTAGCACGCTCTCACCCGGTGCTAGACTACCCTGCAGGTCAGAGGACAACCCAGCATCGGAACCAGGCATGTACGAGCAGTTCTACGGGTTTTACGAGTCGCCGTTCAACATCACGCCCGATCCCCGCTTCCTCTATTTGAGCGCGAAGCACCGCGAGGCGCTGGATCACCTTCTCTTTGGCATCCGTCAACGAAAGGGCTTCATCCAGATTACAGGTGAGGTGGGCACCGGCAAGACGACCATCTGCCGAGCTCTCCTGGAGGAGCTCGGACCCGATTACAAAACGGCGCTGATCTTGAATCCGTGCATCACGGGTCCTCAGATGTTACGGACGATTCTCACCGAATTGCACCAGAAGCTGCCGCGCAATGATCGCGTGGCCTGGCTCGAAGCGCTGAATCGCTTCCTCCTCGACCAGGTCCACGAAGGCAACGATGTCGTTCTGGTGATCGACGAGGCCCAGGACCTGAGCCCCGATCTCATGGAGCAGGTGCGCCTGCTGTCGAATCTCGAGACGGACCAGCAGAAACTCCTCCAGATCGTGCTGATCGGCCAGCCCGAGCTCCGGGAAATGCTGGATGCCCGTGAGCTGCGCCAACTGCGTCAGCGCATCACGGTCCGCTATCACCTCAAGCCCCTGTCTCTGGAAGAGACCCACGAATACGTTCGCCATCGCCTCGAAGTGGCGGGTAGCAACGGCAAGCCGACGTTCACGCCGTGGGCGATGCGCAGAATCCACAGTTACTCCAAGGGCGTTCCACGTCTGGTCAACGCCATCTGCGACAAGACCCTGCTCTGCGGCTATGTGCTGGGCGTCGACAACTTGACGGGCAGACACGTGGGCCGAGCCATTCGCGAGTTGGAGGGTCGATTCACGTGAGCCTCATCAACGAGGCACTAAAGCGAGCTCGGCAGGAGTCGCGCCGGCGCGAGGCGCTGACCAAGGGCCTGCCCCTGGCTCCTCCGACCCGCCCGGTCCAGCACCGGTCCTGGTTGACCGCGGCGGTCGTGGCGATGGCCCTGGCTCTCTTGGTCAGCCTTCTCACCATTGCCAGACTGGCCACCGACCAGAAGGAAAGCGCTGCAACGGAGGCAACCGCCACGCAACCGCGCGAAGCTCGTCCCAGCGAACGGGAGGTGGCCACCACCTCGTCGACCGCCGCTCCGGGCGAATCGGAGCCGACCGCGGCCCCAAGTCCCCCGACACCAGGAACTGCATCCACACCCGTCCCGGGCGAGCGGCAAGCCGAGGACTCCGCAGATTCGGAGCCAGAGTCCGCAGCCGAAGCTCGATCGGTGGTGGAACCGACGCCCACCCGGCAGGCGTTCGCGGAGCCAGAGGCCAGCCCGGTCACGTCTTCCTCATCGCTCGTCGGACTGGCGCAACCGCCAGCTCGGGGCGTCCGCCTGGTTCCAGACGGGGAGACGACCCCTGACGAGGATGGCGCGCCGACCCAGAACCCGGCTCAGCCCAGGATCTTCGTCGAGAAAATGACCCTGGCCAGTGGAGACACGCTCGAGCTGGGTGGCATAGCCTGGTCCGCGACAGGACCCTATGCGCTCCTCGACCAGCGGGTGGTCGGCCTGGGAGAGACCATCAAGGGTTATATGGTGACCCGCATCGCGCCTCAGGAAGTGGAGCTCGAAGGTAGCGACGGAACGATCCTACTGCGCCTCAAATAGAGCCCTCGGCAAGGCACGCTCCGATTCAGGGCAGCAGTCTCTGGTAGCGCAGGTAGTCCCGCATCAGCTGCCAGAGCCTTGCCTTGCGATCCACCAGTCTGTGATCCCCGTCGCCGAAGAGATGCAGCTCGACTTCTTCGAACTCGCATCCGGCGATGAAGTCCAGGACCTGCCGCCAATCGACACGATCGTCGAGCTTGCCCTGGAGAATCAGGAACGGTCGACGAATGAGTCGCTGCAGACGCGAGACAGGGTAGGTTTCCAGGTCCGAGACAAACTCCCAGCCCAGGTCCCACGACCCGACCTCGTTGTCGACTCGTATCACCCCCTCTTCGCGCCAGCTCTTCATACCTGCCTCCCCGGCCCAGTCCATCAGGGTCGACCCCAGACTGAGCGCTGGAGCGATGCAGAGACCGCACGCTACCCGTTCCGGATGCAGGGCCGAGTGCCACAAAGCGGTCAGGCCACCCATGGAGGACCCGAGGATGACCGTCTGTCCATAGCCACGAGCCGCGAGCATCTGGGCGACGCACTCGACATCCCCGAGCTGTCGGCTCAGCGTCAAATCCACCATCCGGCCGTCCGATCGACCATGGCCCTGAAAATCGAAAGAGCAGAAGCCGAGTCCCTCACCCAGCGCCGCCTGCCGGAAGAAGGAGGCCTTTTCTCCCCACTGATCGGAGCCGAAGCCATGCAGGTACAACACCATCGGCGCCCTGCTCGGGCCCGCTGGCGGTTCGTCGAGTCGAGCCAGCAGGCGGACCTCTTCCCCACTCACTCCAGGTACCCTCAACTCGAGGGTTTCCTCCGTCATCCCATCCATTCTCTCTCTGCTGGCGCCAGGTGCCGACTCCGAATGGGCAACGCTTGCGACTGTCGGACGGCGCGAGCTCCGTGGGACCTCCGAAGCCCGCCCGAATAGGGAATATACTCGCAACATCGGAACGACTGTACCTCCAAGAAAGGGGAAATCGATGCGAGTCTACCTCCCCACGTGCAGCGCGATCGCTCTAGCAGCCCTGATCCTCGCCCCGGGGTGCTGGCGCTCCTCGGATCCATCGGTCCCGGCTCTCGCCGGCGACGAGCCGTACTCCATTTTCGACTCGGAGGACTCTCAGGTCGGGGACTTTCTTCGCAGAGTGCTCGAGCCCTGGAAGGGCGATCTGGACGGGATGACCGAACGGCGGGTCATTCGCGCCCTGGTGACTCCCAACCGCACCGCGTATTTCCTCGACGGAGCCGAGCAGAGGGGGAGCGCTTTCGAGGCGCTGAAACAGCTCGAGAAGGAGCTCAACAAGGACCGACGCAACACCGCCACGCACGTCCACGTCTTGATCATTCCGACATCGCGCGACAACTTGCTCGCCGCCCTACGCGAGGGGCGGGGTGACATCGCCGCGACGAATCTGACCATCACTCCGGAGCGCCAGGAGGAGGTGGACTTCGCCCTGCCGTTCGGCTCGGCGGACGAGATCGTTGTCACGGGCCCTGGGGTTCGCGAGTTGGCCTCGTTGGAAGACCTTGCCGGGAGGACGATCTCGGTACGGCGATCGAGCAGCTACTGGGACAGCCTCGAAGCCCTGAATCGAGAGTTCTCGGAAAAGGGGCTCGAGAAGATCCGTCTCGAGGCCGTCGACGAGCTTCTCGAGACCGAGGATGTTCTGGAGATGGTCAACGCGGGCCTGATCGACATCACCATCGCAGATTCCTACTTGGCGGACTTCTGGTCGCAGGTATTCGAGCATCTCTCGGTGTACCCGGACATCGCGGTGCGCCAGGGTGGTGAGATCGCCTGGGCGTTTCGAAAGAACAGCCCAAAGCTCGAGTCGACTCTGAACCGCTTCGTGAAGGAGCGTCGAATCGGCACCCTGACGGGGAACATCCTGTTCAAGCGCTACCTCGAGAACACTCAGTGGGTCGAGAACCCCTCCGGCCGAGAGGAGATGCGACGCTTCGATGAAGCCGTCGACTACTTCCGGGAGTACAGCGACAAGTACGGATTCGACTACCTGTTGATCGCTGCTCAGGCCTACCAGGAGTCTCGCATCGATCAGAGCTTGCGAAGCAAGTCCGGCGCTATCGGAGTCATGCAGCTCCTCCAGAGCACCGCTCTCGATCCCAACGTCGACATCCCGGAGATCGACCAGCTGGAGCAGAACATTCACGCCGGCGTGAAGTACCTCCGATTCCTGAAAGATCACTATTTCAAGGAAGAGGGCATGGATGAGCTCAATCGGCAGCTCTTCGCCATTGCCGCCTACAACGCCGGACCGAGCAGGATCTCGTCGCTCCGCAAGAAGGCTGCCGAGAACGGCCTGGATCCCAACCGCTGGTTCGGCAACGTCGAGGTCGTGGTCGCGCGAGAGATCGGCCGCGAGCCGGTGCAGTACGTCAGCAACATCTACAAGTACTTTGTCGCCTACTCGCTGGTCGTCGACCAGGAGACTCGCAAGTCAGAGGTCAAGGGATGAGGTCATCCGACGTGACTGAGTCTCCAACCTCCGCGCCCGTCACGGAGTTCCGTACCAGGAGGCGAGTCGAGTTCGCCGACACCGACACGGGCGGGATCGTCCATTTCGCCCGCTTTCTGGTCTTCATGGAAACCGCCGAGCACGAGTTCCTGCAAAGCCTTGGATTCGAGGCCTTCTCGACGCGCGACGGAACGACTCTCGGCTGGCCCCGAGTAGAGGTTTCGTGCCAGTACCTGAGTCCGGCCCACTACGGCGATGATGCTCGACATCCATCTGCGGATTGCCCGAAAAGGCTCGAGTTCCCTGACCTACGCCATCACGATCTCGACGACCGGTCGGCTGGTGGCGCGAGGGCGGATGTCGTCGGTCTACTGCATCATGGGCGGCGATAACGGGATCGAGTCGATGCCGATGCCCGAAGCCCTTTCTCGACGCGTCGCAGCCTCCACCGAGGGAGAGTCGTAGCTTTCGTGCGACTCTGCAACGGAATCCACTTCGCGGAGGGCCAGACCCCATGAAGATCAGCGAGCCCACGACGATGCTCACCGACTATCTGGTGACCCT
>CAVPOX010000023.1:0-37822 GCA_963707075.1 uncultured Acidobacteriota bacterium | reverse complement strand
CCAGGGGCAACGTGGCCAGGGCGCCGGCCACAAAGGGTCTGGCGACTCGTCGAAGCAGAGTGGGTTTGTCGATGAGAGGCTCGCTCATGGCGCGATTATGACCGAAGCCGTGCTCCGGCTCGAAGCCAAGTTTCGTCGCATCCCCGAAAGATCATTCCCAGCGGAGGATGGCACGGTCGAGAACCACCGCGCTCTCGGTGACGCCGTCCGAGCCCGATCCCTCCAGTTTCAGGACGAGCGGTTCGCCTTCCATCCAGTCGAGACCTTCGAAGGTGACGGCCTGCCAGTTGCGCGCCAAGTCGAGCGTGGCGCTTGCGAGGGCATCCTTGCCGGCCAGCAGCGAGACTGCAGGAGGCGCTTCACTCCTGCCGGCTCGCATCAGCTGAAGCTCGACCGACAGCCGGTCCCCGCCGGGTACGACAGGCGCAGCGACCGAGTCACCGGGAGTCAGACGCCAGCCGCCCCGAAAGCGTGGGCGATAGGGGACCCACGGCTCGGGATAGGGGAGCCCTCCCTGCTTGGTCACCTGTCGGTCTTCGAATTCGATCACGCCAGTGGGCGCCCGATGGGCCGCGAGCGGGACCGCCGCAACGGCTAGCAGGGCCAGCGCAACGCCGGAATTGCGCCATTCGGACCTCGCCCGTGGCCACCACCAGAAGGCCGTCACGGAGGCACCTGCCAGGAGCGGCACAAGCCAGCTGGCAACTCTCGGTCTCACCATGCTGGGGAAAAACCGTGCGACATCTGCCGACCAGAGTGAAGCCAGATGGTCGAAAAGGTGATTCGTGCCGGTAGCGAGGTTGTAGGTCCAGCCCGGCTCCGCCATCCAGAGCAGCGTGAATGCGGTACCCAGCGCCAGAGAGGCGGCTGTGATCACGCGGGCTCCCCTCCGGTCGGCGCGCGCGAGCAGTGGTACCAATGCCATGGCAAGCAGGGGCAACAGGACGAGGCCGAACCGGAAGGGGGGCGACCAGGCGCCATACCACTCTGCCCGTGGCGCAATAACAGCCAGATACGGCAGGCCCAGAACCAGCAGATCCAGTGCGACAGGTCGACGCTGCCAGATCACCAGGAGTAGTGCGGGGATCAAGAGCACCCAGGCGGGGTTGGCTGCAAAGAGGCCGAAGGCGCAGTCCCAGAAGAGCCCGGCAGCTCCGGTCAGATACTCGACGGGATGGCGCGCCTGGATCTCGGTCAACTGATCGAGCGAGTGATCCCGCAGCCACTTGCCCGTCGTCGCGTGGTTGATCGCGGCAAGACCGCCGATGAGCAGAACCAGGCCGCATCCCCCTCCGAGGAGCACCTTGCGATTACGCCCCGCGCGCCACCAGGCCAAG
This sequence comes from uncultured Acidobacteriota bacterium, assembly GCA_963707075.1. Taxonomy (GTDB): domain Bacteria; phylum Acidobacteriota; class Thermoanaerobaculia; order Multivoradales; family JAHEKO01; genus CAXMQZ01. The sequence goes on along the minus strand of CAVPOX010000023.1, from coordinate 36,485 downwards.
ACCAACAGGGGCGCCGTCAGGAGGGCGAATCGCAGCTTCAGAGCGGGGAGAAGCACCACCACCGCCGCCAGAATCAGCCAGTGCCGCCTGCGGTGCGAGGTGTTCTCCTGAAGAGACAAGAGTTGTCCAAGTGCCACCAGCACCAGGATCATGGCCGGCACCTCGACCCAGATCTGGTGCGAGTAGAGAAGCAGCGGTGGTGTCAGAGAGAGGAGGGCCCAGGCCCAGAGCACCTCGCCAGGGTGTTCAGGCCAATAGCGTCGGGCCAGGCGGTAGGCCAACCCGCTCGCCAGAGCCGTGATCAGAGCCATCGTCACCAGGGCTCCGAGCTTGCCAGCCAATCGGTATCCAGGCGCCAGAAGCAGGGGCAGCACGGGGCTGTGCCGCGAAAAAGCTCGACCGTCAGCCCGTTTCGGATCAGCCCACGAGGGCTCCAGTGCCCGGTCGACGAAACGAAGGGAGTCCCCATTCGCATAATTGTTGGTCAGCTCGGCATCGAAGTCGTATGCCAGGCTGTGCGCGATCAGCAGAAAGTAGGGCTCGTCTCCGTCGAGCCCGCGGCGCGAAGTCGACCAGGGAAGGATCAGCAGGTAGAGAAGTAGAGGCAGGAGGAAAAAGGGCCACGTCGCCGACTGGAGAGTTTCCGTTCCGGCTGGCTTGCTGAGAGCCAGGAGGATCCAGACCAGGTGACTCGCGATGAGCAGAAAGAGTCCCACCATGAGAACCTGGTCCATGCCATTGCCCTCGACGGGAACTCCAAGAGACGCGCGAGCCCTGAAGAGCAGGAAGAGGGCGGCGAGGAGAACGGCCTCGAACCCGAGGACGGGTCGCGGCACCAGGTTCCACAGGGCGCTGAGTGGCAATGTCCTCGACACTGGGTGCCAGCGTATCAAGGCACCTCCGTGGCAGGGGAGTTTGTCGTCTGCGGTGCGGGTCGGAGAAGCCGTTACAATGCCGGTCGAAGGAGGAATCTGTGCAGTCGTCTTCAATGAGCAGGATGCAATTCGTGGGCGCAACGTGCCTTGTTCTGACTCTCTTCCTTGTGCCCGTATGCGTGGCAGAGGTCGGCGAGGTTGTCTGGTGGGAGCTGCTGACCGAGGATGCGGAAGCGGCGACCCAGTTCTATGAGGAGCTCTTTGGATGGCAGTTCGAGCAAGTCCCCTCCGGCAACCGAATCGCCGAGCTCGCTGGCGTGCCCTTCGCAGGAATCTCCCAGATCGACGACCAGCTGAAGGGCAGGAACGAAGCCTTCTGGTTGGTTGGATTCGAGGTGGACAAGGCGGCGAATGTTGTGGCCAAGAGCAGGAGTCAGGGCGCGATCTCTCATCATTCGGGTCAGCTCGAGGGCGTCGGCACCTATGCGGTTCTGGAGGACAACCAGGACGCGTTCTTCATGCTGATCGAGCCCGACAGGCCGCTCGGTGGCGCGGCGAAGCCCTGGGTCTGGGCCGAGCTGTGGACCCGCGATATCGACCAGGCTGCGAGCTTCTACTCTCGGCTCCTGGGCTACGAGAGATCTGAGGAAGAGTTGGCCAGTGGTCGCTATCAGGTGCTCGCCTCGGCAGAGGTCCTCAGGGCGGGGCTCGTGCCGATCGAAGCGAGAAAAGTCGACCCCATCTGGGCCCCCTATCTCGCAGTGGACGACCTCGACCGCGTCATGGCAAGGACGGAGACGTTGGGGGGTGAGGTGCTGATGACGCCGAGCAAGGATGTGGCCGCAGGCAGGGTGGCGCTGCTTGAAGATCCCACCGGCGGGGCCTTTTTTGTCTACCTTCTGGAAAGAGAGGACGCGCAATGAGGCAAGTGATGCGCTGGTCGTTGGGGGTGGCTTTGGGCCTCTTCATCCTGTTCGGTAACGTCGCGTGCTCCTCTTCGGGAGCGACAACCTCCACCCTCTATATGAGTACGGGCTACGGCCCCTCCTGGGGATATGGTTGGTATGGAGGGTATCGGCCGGGCTATCCGATCGGCCCACCCCGTCCGCCGCGCCCGCACCCCCCGGTTAGGCCGGTTCCCTACTAGGACTGGAGTTCTTGGGGTGAGCACCACGCCTAAGCACGATGGCCACTGAAGGGCCGAAGAGCTCCCTGCCACGGGTGATCATTGTCGGCGGTGGTTTTGCTGGCCTCGCGGCGGTGCGAGAGCTCCGGCAGTCTGCGGCCGAAGTGCTGCTGATTGACAAGCAGAACCACCACCTTTTTCAGCCGCTGCTCTATCAAGTCGCGACCGCGGCGCTTTCGCCTGGAAACATCGCTGCACCGATTCGACGAATCCTTCGTCGACAGGACAACACCACCGTCTTCATGGTGCACGTGACCGACATCGACGTGAGTGCGCAGACCGTCTTTCTGGAGGGTCAGCCATACCGCTACGACTATCTGGTGGTGGCGACAGGGGTCAAGACCAATTACTTCGGGAATGATCAGTGGGCGCGATACGCTCCGGGGCTCAAGACAATCGAGGAGGCCACAGAAGTGAGGGCCAGGTTTCTTCTTGCCCTGGAGCAGGCAGAAGTCGAGCCGGATCCGGAGGCCCAGCGCTCGGCTTTGACCTTCGCGATCGTCGGTGCGGGGCCGACGGGTGTCGAGATGGCCGCGGCCCTGGCTGACATCGTGGCTTCGGTGCGTCGGGATTTTCGCCATGTCGAGACCACGAACGCGCGGATCATTCTCATCGATGCCCTCGACCGGGTGCTGAGTACCTTTGATCCAGAGCTCTCGACCCGAGCGATGGAGGATCTCGAGGAACTTGGTGTCGAGTTGCTCCTGGACTCACGGGTCACCCATGTCGACGCAGATGGGCTGACGGCAGAAACTCCCGATGGCACTGTGCGGGTCGAGGCCAACAACGTCATCTGGGCGGCGGGTGTCAAGGCGTCATCGCTGGGCGCATCCCTGGGTGTGGGCCTGGACAGCGTCGGTCGTGTACTGGTTGGTGACGACCTGTCGCTCGCGGAGTATCCCGAGGTATTCGTGGTGGGTGATCTGGCCCATCGGGTCGATCCCGAGTTGGGCAGGCCGGTGCCCGGAGTGGCGCAGGGTGCCTTGCAGATGGGACGCCATGCAGGGCAGACGATCGCGGCGGAGGTCAGAGCGTTGGCGGAGGGTGACCCGCGACCGGCGCGGAAGGTGTTCCTTTACGACGACAAGGGTTCGATGGCGATCATCGGCAAGAACCGCGCGGTTGCAGAGATCGGCAAGCTTCGTTTCAGTGGAGCTCCAGCCTTTCTTGTCTGGGCTCTGATCCACATCATCTCGCTGATCGGATTCCGACGAAAGCTGGTCGTCTTTACCGAGTGGGTGTGGCAGTACCTCTTCCACTCGCGCGGCGTGCGGTTGATTACCGGTGAGGACCGACTGCCGAGATCTGTCGAACCGCCTCCCGACCCCAGGTCCGGATAAGGCAGCAGGCCACTAGTCGATCAGAACCACCGCTGCGACATACACCACGTAGAGCCCCAGAAAGACGGCTCCCTCCCACCGGTCCAGGGAGTGCTTCTTGCCCGTGAACATGGTGAAGAAGAGGAGCAGGCTGGAGAACACGACCACGCCGATATCCACATTGCTCCTGGTCTGGAACGGCAGCGGTCGGATGATCGAGCTGATTCCGAGCACGAAGAAGATATTGAAGATATTGGAACCGACCACGTTACCGACAGCGATATCAACGTTCTTCTTGTAGGCAGCGACGGCGGAAGTGGCGAGCTCGGGCAGCGAGGTTCCTACCGCCACGATGGTCAGCCCGACCAACGATTCACTCATGCCGAAGCTCCTGGCAAGGTCCACTGCACCGTCGATGATCCACCTGGCACCGAGAGTCAGACCGATCAGACCTGCGACCATGCGCGAGATCGAACTGGCCAACCCTCGCGGCTGAATGGGTACTTGCGCATCGAGGCCTTCGACGTTTCTGGCGATGGTGAACGCGTAGTAGAGAAAGATCGAGAAGAAGGCAAGGAACACCAGGCCATCGATGCGAGTCAGTCGTGAGGTCTCATTTCCATCGATCAACTGATCGTTGGCCATGAACCCCAGCACGATTGCAGCCAGCAGGCTGAAGGGGATCTCCTTGCGAACCGTCCCATGCGAAACAGACAGGGGGTAGAGGATGGCGGAGATGCCAAGGATCAGCAGAATGTTCGCAATGTTGCTGCCCAGGACATTGCCAATGGCGATATCGGTATTGCCCCGCGCACTGGCGAGAATGTTGACGAACAGCTCGGGCGTGGAGGTGCCGAAAGCGACAACCGTCAGGCCGATCACGAGCCCCGAGATATGGAACCGGCTGGCCAATGAAGAGGCGCCGGCAACCAGGAGATCGGCACCCTTGATGAGGGCTACGAAGCCCAGAAGAAAGAGTATTTGGGAAAGCACGCCACACCGATCATAGCTGGCGAACCTCGATTGCCGAGCTAGAACTTGACCATGTAGTCCTTGGCCTCGAGGCAGACGCTGAAGGCCTTCTTGAAGTTGTCGATCTGGGTCTGGCTGAACTGCTGACTCTGGGCGGATTGTTGATCGATCTGTGTGTTGGCCTGTGCTTGTTTCTGGCGACGGGCGCGGCGGCCTCCCAGAGCGCCGAGGCCGGCTCCGATGGCCGCACCTTTCCCAGCGTCATCGCTGGCAATCTCGCCGATCAGTGCACCGGTAGCCGCGCCGATCAGGGCGCCCTTGCCGGTAGATCCCTTGCCAGCTTGCGCAACCTGTTCCTTCGCCTGTGCAGTTTGTTGCTGTTGTTGTTCGGCCTTCTTGGCAAGCTCGAACGGGTCGGACCCGGTATTCTCGACAGCCCAGGCGTAGCAGGCAGCTTCGTCCTTGTTCTGCTGGTCCGTGGCTTGTCCCTCGGCGGGGAAGACGTAGACATGCATGGTGGCGGCCAGAGTCTTGTCGCCCGACGCCTCCTTGAGCTCAGTTTGAGAGGCGACCGGCATGGCGATGAACGCCAGGAGCGCGATGGCGACGATGGTGAGGCTCTTCATGAGTGTTCTCCTCGTAGCTAATGGCTGGTACAGAGCTAGCCGGCAGACCGGAGTGGTGTGCAATAGGCGAAGACAGCCACCACATGACGCTCGAGTGCGATGGCGAAAGAGGCCGTGCCCGAGTCCTGGTCCAGGACGATACTGAAGGCGCGACTGGCCTCGACCCCCTGAATGAAAATCCGGTCTCCCTCCCTTTCGAGGTTTTTCATCGGTGATGACCGCACCTCACCGCTAGCTTCCGTTGTGCTGAGCAACTTGTTCTCGAGGTCGATCTCGAGGAAGCGGGGTATGTTCCAGTCTTCAGGGGTGCCGGGAGCACAACCGATCTCGGCATAGCACTCGGTGGCTTCGATCGCAGTGCAAAGAATCTTCTGGGCGCCGGAAACATCGTCTGCAGCGGCCGGCTGAGCCATCAGGATGGTGGCCAACGCCGCAGACGAGAGGAAGGTGTCGATTCTCATGTGGATGCTCCTGTTTGCAACGATAAATGCACTCGTGACAGTCCGTAATCTAGCGATAAACAGGGTCGTATGCCAGTCGTTCCAGATCAGCCTCCGAGCGTCTCGCTCCCGTTTGCGGTATCCTTCAGTGGCCAGCGGCCGGTTCCGCTGGTCCTTCCTTTTTACAACCGTCTGCCAATCGGGAAAGTGCATGGATAGAGGAGAAGGATTCTCATGAAGCGAAGTTGGATGAGTCTGTTGTTGTGTATCGCCCTGGTGATGGCTGCAGTGGTTCCGGCAGCCGTAGCGCAGGATGCGCCGGTTCTGAGCCGAATCGTCAAGAACAACGAGCTGCGCGTGGGCATGTCTGGTGGTCAGCCGCCGTTTACTGTCCTGGCCAAGAGTGGAGAGCTGATTGGCTATGAAGTAGACGTGGCCAAGCTGTTGGCCAACGCCATGGGCGTGGAGCTGAAGCTCGTGCAGAAGCCGTTTGGTGAGCTCCTCGACGCCTTGTCGGCGGGGGATGTCGATGTCGTGATGTCGGGCATGACCATGACTCCCGAGCGAAATATGAAGGCGGCTTTTGTGGGTCCCTACATCGTGTCGGGTAAGTCGATTCTGACCAAGGACAGGACCCTGGCCCAGGCGGACGAGGCGACTGACATTGATCTGGCGAACGTCAAGATCGTCGCACTGGAAAACTCCACGAGTCAGCGTTTCGTCGAGACTTTCATGTCCAAAGCTCAGTTGGTGACCACCAAGAACTACGACGCGGCGGTGCAGATGATTCTCAATGACGAGGCCACGGCGATGGTCGCCGACTATCCTGTTTGCGCCTTGTCGGTGATGCGGCACGGCGACAAGGGCCTGGTGACTCTCTCCGAGCCGTTGACCATCGAGCCGATCGGCGTTGCGATCAGCCCCGGTGACTCGTTGCTGCTCAACTTCATCGAGAACTACCTCGGAGCGCTCGAGGTGGTCGGTGTGCTGGAAGAGCTCGAAGCCAAGTGGTTCAATGATGGCGGCTGGCTGATCAATCTTCCCTGAGCACCGGTGCTTTCGATCGAGGGTAGCGAAGGGCCGAGAAGATGCGTCGAGTAGGTCTTCTAGTCTTGTTGTGGGCGGTGGCGGTTGCTACCGCCCCATCGACCTCTGGCGCGCGAGAGATCGAAGGGCAGAACGCCGGAGGGGCGTACTACCACATCTCGGTTCCCGACAACTGGAACGGAGACCTGGTGATCTGGAACCACGGGTTCAGTCTCTCCGAGCCGGGTCCCAGACCCGATCTGGGACCGCTGGTGGATGTGCAGCTGCTCGAGGGGTACGCGGTCGCGGCCTCGAGCTTTCGTCTCAACGGTTGGGCCCTGTTCAAGACCAATCCCGACCTGCGGCAGTTGGTACAGGTGTTTACGGCAGAGTTCGGGCGACCGGAGCAGATCATCCTGTATGGCGCTTCCCTGGGTGGAGCTGTGACGGCCGCGGCCCTGGAGAAAGGCAATCTGGGCAACGTCGTGGGCGCGCTCACCTACTGTGGGGCGATGGCGGGAAGTCGGAACTGGGACGTGGCTCTCGATCTTCGGCTGTTGTACGACCTGGTCTGCGAAGGCATGCCTGGAGCGGAGATCCCAGGTGGTCCAAGGGGGCTGCCCAAGAACTCGGATTGGACCGATGATGACATCGAGAATGCGGTCAACGCCTGCACCGGCGTCAACGAGCTCAGCTTTCAGCGCACCCGAAAGCAGAAGAAGAATCTGAAAACGATTCTCGACCTGGCCCAGATCCCCAGATCGTTTCTGGTGCAGGACATGCTCTTTGCCACCGAAGCCATGGCCGATCTGGTCCACGATCCCCAGAAGCTCAGGGGAAAGCCTGGAACCGGCAACGAGACTGTGATCTACGGGGACGAGGATGTCGATGCCAACATCAGACGCGTCAAGCCCAAGCCACCCAAACGGAAGCGGCTCGCCCGCAATTTCACCCCAACGGGCGACATCAAGGGCGCCAAGATCGTCTCGATGCACACCAGCAAGGATGGATTGGTTCTGGTGGAGAACCAGTCGATCTACGCCCAGGTGGTACCGCCACAGAATCTCACCACGGTCATCGCCAGAGAGAGCGTGGCGACACACTGCGTGTTCACGCCCGGCGAAATTCTGGCAGGCTGGGAAGCGCTGCGAGACTGGATCGCCACGGGCGAGCAGCCCTCGGCACGAGATATCCAGGAGACCTGCAAGGCGATTCCCGTCCTCGGTGAGGTCTGCCGGATCGATGCCGATTTCAAGCTGCCCGATCCGGACCAGCGGATGCGTCCGCGGTAGCGTCTTCGTCTACTTCTGAACCAACTCGATGCGCAGGGCCTCCAGTCGGCGGCCCTGGCGCAGGGTGCCGACGATTTCGCCCTCGCTGACCCAGTCATCCCAACCCATGCCTTCGATGTGTCCCCGGTAGCGCAGACCGACACCTTCAGGGGGGTCGGTGAGCTCGATCTTGAGGGCGTCGAGGGAGCGATGTTGCCCGGTGGTGCCGAGCTCTGCACCGTTCTCCACCCAGTCGGTCCAGCCTTCGCCCCTGACGCGACCCTGATAGCGCACGCCTACCTTGTTCCCCGGGTCGACGATTTCGATCTTGATGGCTTCGATCTGGAGGGCCTGGCCGGTGGTGCCGGAGACTTCACCGTCCGAGAACCAGCCAGTCCAACCAGTCCTGGCCGAGTGCGTCTCGTAGCGCACGCTCAGGCCTTTCACCCGGGAGCTGGTCAGGCCTTCGCCCTCAGTCAACTCGAGACGCAAGGCCTCGAGTCGGAGGTTGCGCTCGGTCGTGCCCGCAATCTCGCCCTCTTCGACCCAGCCCATCCAACCGAGACTCTCGACATGGGCCTGATAGCGCAAGTGTATGCCCGCCTTGTTCCGGGTGAGCTTGATCTCGATCGCCTCGATGCGATGCCCCGCCCCGGTCGTACCCGAGGGCTGGCCGTCGCCGACCCAGGGAAGCCATCCTTTGCCAGCGACATAGGTGCGGTAGGAGATCCCCATCCCTTTTGGAGCGTCGACCAGTTCGATGCGAATGGCCTCGATGCGGCGGCCTTGTCCGGTCGTGCCGAGGATCCCCCCCTGATCGACCCACTTCATCCAGCCGTAATCTTCGACATGCACCTGCGCGCGATAGGACGGAGTCCTGGCCGCTTCGACACTGTCTCCCGAGATCAGGGTGCCCAGTACAACGGTGATGGCGAAGAAAAGGACTGCGGTCCAGGGCATGGCTTGTTCCTTGGGTGCCGTCATGCAGTCAGAACCTAACAATCGTCTTCACCAGCTGTAAACCCCCGGGGATGAGGAGGTCGTGATCCCTCCCGCATTTCCTGTCCCAGCGCCAGGATTGGCTGGTATTGTGGCGCCATGAGACTCCTTCTTTCTGTCGTGTCTGTCGTTGTCTTGCTTGGCGCGCCGCTATCCTCGCAGTCGCCACCGCCGGCGTCTCCTGAACAGCTCCTGATGGAGGCCTCGTACCTGGGCGAGCTGGAGACCGTCAAGCAACTCGTGCTGAAGGGTGCCACGGTCGACGCTGCAGATCCTGAAAAGCGCACATCCCTGATGTGGGCTGCCTTCAACGGGCATACAGCGGTTGTCGAGTACCTCATTCTGAGGGATGCGAAGGTCGACTCCAAAGACGCGAGTGGCCGAACCGCCCTGATGTACGCTGCAAGCGGCCCCTACGCCGACACGGTCGCGCTGCTTCTGGAGAAAGGGGCGGAGGTCAATGTTCAAGGCACGCTCGAGGGCTTCACCGCCTTGATGACCGCGGCAGCCGAAGGCCAGGTGGAAGTCGTGCGCCTGCTCCTTGACCATGGAGCCGATGTGAGCCTGAAGGACAAGGACGGTGACACCGCGAAGAGCTTTGCTCAGGAGAAGGGGCACACCGCAGTTGTCGAGCTGCTCGAAAAGTCGAGTCCTTAGGCTCGAGGCGTCTCGTAGACCAGGACACGCAGCGGCAGCTCGAGCGCCAGCAGCGGGTCGTCAGCGATCCTCTCCGTCTCCAGCATAACGCGCCGGCTCGACGGGCTCATCGTCACCACAGCCGGCCAGAGCGGTCACGCCCATAAGAATCGCGGTGGCCGAAACCCACCATTTGAAATCGTGCATGCGCGTCCTATCTGCCGGCTCGCGCGGGTGGAATTGATGGTGACCCTCCACTCTCCTCTCCGCGACAGGATTTCGCCTCCCGAGAGTTCGCCGGTCTTGTCATCACGGGATCTCCTTGACAGAGTTCGACCTGCAACGGTCTGGAGACAGCCGCGCGACAGCGGCGTGAGGATCACAGACGCAAGATCTGGACACAAACCTGGAACGAGGCAAGGTACCGTTCACGGAACTTTCGAGGAGGACGTGTCATGAGAACCAAGACAGCCAACTCATGGATGATCTCGACTGCGCTCTTCGCTATCGGATGTGCTCCCGAGCCGGCGCCGAAGGCGGAGATCACCCCACCCCCAGCCCAGCCGGTGCGGGCAGTGCTCGACGCTGCCGCCCAGCAAGCGCTGACCCCCGAGCAGGTGCTGGCCGACCTCCAGGCGGGCAACCAGCGGTTTGTCGAGGGCAAACTGACCTCGCGAGACTACATGGCGCAGGCCATCGCTACCGCCGCTGGCGGACAGTACCCAAAGGCGGCCATCCTGGGCTGCGTCGACTCGCGGGTGCCGCCGGAGATCATCTTCGATCAGGGCATCGGTGACGTGTTTGTCGGTCGCGTAGCCGGCAACGTAGAGGACGTGAACCTCGTCGGCAGCATGGAGTTTGCCACCAAAGTTGCTGGTTCGAAGCTCATCGTCATCCTCGGCCACACGTCGTGTGGAGCGATCAAGGGTGCGGCCGATGGTGTCGTGTTGGGCAACCTCACGGAGCTGCTCAACGACTTCGAGGCACCGATCGCCCGCGCCGATGAAGCCACCGAAGGCGAGGCAAACTCGTCGAACGAGGAGTTCCTGGACCTCGCCATCAAGGAGAACGTTCGCCAGACCATCGCCGACATTCTCGAACAAAGCCCCGTCATCCTGGAGCTGGTCGACCAGGGCGAGTTGATGGTCGTTGGCGGAGTCTATGATCTGGCCACTGGCCGGGTCGAGTGGCTCGAAGAATAGAAGTGCGATGGCGCCGCCGCGATCGCCGACATTCCGCCGCAGGGGAAATGATGAGCTCCCTTGGCTGGATGCTGTGGGTCTGCCTGGCCGCCGGGACGGCAAACGCCGGTGCCGCCATGCACGGTGCGGCACAAGGCGACTCCCGGGACGAGAAGCTGCAGGGCGTACGCCCCGAGATGCAGCCGCTCGGACTGGTGCGTCTGCAGAACTCGCGCTACGCAGGCTTCGAGGGCATCCCCGGAGAGATCGAGCTGAACGCCGGTCACTGGGAGGGTGAGCCCTACCAGGACGGCGGCGCCAGTCTGCCGAGCGTCGACTTCCTCGGCGAGCTGGTCGCGCGGGGTGATCTCGATGGCGATGGGCAGGACGAGGCCGCCGTCGTCCTCACGACGAATTTTGGGGGCACCGGGGTCTTCCACTACCTGGCTGTCGTGAAGCAGACTGGCCAGGAGAACCGGAATCTCGATACGCGCGCGATCGGCGACCGCGTCCAGGTGCGAGACCTGCGCATCGACGAGGGCTACATCCTCCTCGACCTGGTCCGTCCCGGCCCGCAGGATGCGGCCTGCTGCCCGACGGAAGTCGCCAGCCTCGCCTTCCGCCTCGACAAGGGGAAGTTGACGGAGCCGCTCCAGCAGGGCAGCAGCAAGACCCTTTCCCCGGCGATCCTCACGGGTCAGCACTGGCGGCTTGCGGCCTGGAGGTTCGGCGAGCCGGTGAATGGCCGGGTGACCCTCGTCTATGCCGACGGCGTCTTCACGGGCAACGCGGGTTGCAACGATTACTCGGCGCCGGTGAGTGGACTGGACAGTCGCGGTGCCATCGGCGTCGGCGAGGCGGTGTCGACAGGCAAGCCGTGCGGCCCCGACGCCATGGCGAACGAGCAGCGCTTTCTGGGCCTGCTACCCCGGGTCCAGCGCTTCTGGTTCCATGCCGGGGAACTGGCACTCGGCTACGGCTCGGGGGCGGACTTCGGCGTGATGTTCTTTTCGCAAGAAAATTGACGGGGCACCGATGGCGAGACGATTCCGCTCTCGGCCTCAGACGAAGTACTGGGCCCTGCTCTGGACACGCGTGGCGTCGCCGCTGCTCCCGTCGGCGAACATCGGACCTGCCAGCGCCGCCACCTCTTCAGTGCTGAGGACACGGTTGTAGAGGCGAAGATCGTCGATCAAGGCCTTCAACCTATCGGTTCCATCCAAGACGACACAGGGGCTGTTGCTGAGTCCTGGGATCGCATCATTGGTGATATCCAGAGAAACCGTCGTTTCCCCCGTCTTGCGTAGCTGCCCGTTGAAGAAGGATTGGTAACTCGTCCCAGTGCGGGTAAAGGCCACGTGGTGCCAACCTGCCGGTTTCTGCACCGCGCCAGGGAAGTAGTTTTGTGCCGCGTCGCTGACTTCGAGGGACACATTCGGGCTGATGTTTCCTGTCCGTATGTCGATGAACGGGTCTCGGGCACAGATCTCGCGCTTGCCCAGCACCGAGTATCCCTGGTCAAGAGGGATGTTGAACCAGAACGCGAGCGTGAAGTCGTTGTCGAAGGACGCTGCTTGCCCGAGCATGCCGGGGACATACTGCAGACCGCCACTGGCCTGACCATCGAAGCCATTGGCTGAGCCATCGACCACATCGCCCTCGAACTCGATGTGAAGTTGCAGGCCATCAGCGATCCCTGCTCCAGCGTCAACGGGCTGGCGCCCGCTCGACCCAAAGCGGCTTCGACGACCCGAGTCCCGCCGCGAGAGGATGGATAGAGATGTGCAAATGAGTGTGACCTGTTTCACAGCCTGTCGACTCTGGCCGCTGTTACATAGCTAACAGTGCAGACAATTCGACTCGTCCGTAGACGAGGAACACCCCGAGGATCGGGGCAACTGTATTGAGGAGGTAGAAATGCTGTCTTCACCTATTCGTCGGTTTCTTCATGGCATGACCGGAGCAATAGGCACAGTCGCAGTCGTTGCGATGCTGTGCGTCTCCGCCCCGGCAGGTGCGAGCTTTATCGGCGACCTCGTCTATTGCGATGTGGACGCCAACGGAGTCTATGACGAGTACGACTGGCCGCTCAGCGATGTCGCCGTCCACGTCACCTGTACCGCGAACGACGCCACCAGCGAGGGCGAAGTCATCGTCGCGAACGACGCCACAGTTTGCTACGACGCCGCATTCATGACTGGCGCCGATCCGAGTGCAGTGCCCAACCTGGGTCTGTTTCCGGAGATCTGTGGGGATCCGGCCAACCCTCCCTCGCACGCCACCTGGAATCCGAGCACGGAAGGTGCGCAGCCCGGCCGCTACCTGCATGAGGTCTGGACCGCCTGCGACGGCTACCCTGGCCCCTGGACGTGCAGTGTCAGCGTGGATTTCGAGACGCTGCCCCTGGACTGCGACGAGGTGGTCACACCGATGCTGGACGGCCCCCCCTATCCCGATCTCGCCACCGGAAACTTCTGCGAGGATGGACCCTTTCCGGAGGGCCAGCCCCTCGGTAACAAGGAAGACTGTCTCAACTATCCCGATCTCGCACCCGCCAACGAGCTCTTCACCGTGATTGTGGACCCGATCGACACCGACGAGTGCAACATCCACAACGATTTTGGATACACCTCGGCGGCGGGCTTCGATGGCTGCACTCCCGGGTTCTGGAAGCAGAGACACCATTTCGAGTACTGGCCGATCGACCCGGAAACGTCTTTCAACGCAATCTTCCAGTGTGATCCAGCCCTGTTCGATCCTGAAATCACGTTGGGCGAAGCTCTCAGGCTGAAGGGTGGCCGGCTGAACAAGGTAGGACGGCACGGAACCGCTGCCTACCTGAACTGGCTCACCTCGGGCGTCGACTTCCCGCTGTCCTTCGAAGAGATACAGCTTGCGGTGTGTGCAGGCGATGTCGATTTCCTCGTTCCCTACAACGAACTTTCCGATGAATGCCCCGCCAAGGAGGACTCTGGGGACGACCCTGGGAACGATCCCGGGTTCTAGCGCGGCGCGTAGCGCAATCAGGTGGGCAACGACCTGGCCGGGTCTCTGCGCCGGCTTTGGAGGTCTGTGTCGCAGGACTTCTCGGCAGTGCCGGCGCCGAGAGCCCGATCAGAGATCCCAATCGATGCCAATGAGGATCGCGCGGGGCATACCGGGGCGCGCCCCTGCCGGCCTGCGAGCCACGACGTAGATCGCGTCCAGGAGATTTCTGACCTGCAGGCGCAAGGCCAGGTTCTCCCGCAAGTTGTAGCCGAGCGAGGCATCGACGACGAAGCTCTGGTCGGTGCTTTCGCTTGCCGGGATGGCACCCTGTCCCGGAGAGCTCCGCATGGCGTCGACATAAGTGAGATCGAGATAGCTGCTCCAGCGTCGGGCGACGATTCCGCTCGAGACATTGAGCTGGTGCTCCGGCAAGTAGGGTAGCGCGTCGCCAGCCTCCACTTCAGGGGCCCAGTCCGGAAAAGTGGTCGAGAAGCTGCTCAGGAAGCGGCCGCGAGTGTAGGTATAGGTAATGCCCACGGGCACGCTCCAGCGCCAGTCGTGGGCCATGCCAGGGTCGGATTCGAAGGACGCCTCCAGACCGACCACCTCCGCCTGCCCACCGTTGAACGCGTCTCCGGTGCCGTCACCGCCGGAGGCGAGCGTGTCCCGACCGAGGAGATTCTCGTAGTCACTGTAGAAGGCGACCGCCTTGGCTCGGGAAGCGCCATGCTGCCAGCGGGCGCCGAGCTCGTAGTTCCAGCTCTCTTCGGCCCGGGTCTCCGGATCCTGACCCGGCCCGGGAGGTGCGAATCCTCGGTGCACACCTCCCACCAGATTCCAGGCAGACGCTGCCTGGTAGGTGGCACCAATTCCCGGCAGGACAACACGGGTAGAGTTTTCCTTGCGCACCAGGTCGTGGCCCGAGCGGCCCGGATCTTCCTTGCCGAAGTCGCGCCGCAGAAAATCGATGTCCTCGACGCGGAAACCCGGCGCGACTGTCCAGCGCCCCAGAAACAGACTGTCCCGCACGTACAGCGCCAGGGCCTGGGCCTCATCCATGCGATTGGCCTGGCTGGCCGGTTGGCCCAGGCTCTCGAACCTCATCCGGCCGTCGACCATGCTCCAGGCGTCCTCCTCCTGGAAACGATCCTCGGCGTCGCGATGGAGCCGCCAACCGACTTGGACCTGGTGCTCGATACTTCCCGTCGATGCCTGCCAATCCACCACCATCTCCACTCCTTCAGAGCGGTAGTTGCGACGGTTGTTGCGAATCTTCAGGCTGCCGGAATCGTCGTTACGGTCGCCGCGGAGGATGGTGAGGGCAGTCGCATGGGTCACCGGGTCGTCCAGGACGCTGCTGATGCCGACACCACCGACCGACTGCAACTTGTGCCAGTTGCGAAAGAAGTCGTTGCGGTACGCAGTTGTCGTGACGTAGACCGAACGGCCCGGCTGGACGAAATATCGCAGCTGGACCTGCTCGTGGTCGGTATCGATCCAGTCCTCCTGGGAGCCGGCATAGCGCCGCAGCGGCGTTCGGTCGAAGTCCTCCTGAGTGAGACCGAGATAGGTTTCCTCGCCGGACTGCTCGGTCTTGCCCAGCTTCAGCTCGATCAGCTGATACAGATTCGCGGAGCTGTCGCTGTTGAGGCGGACCTTTCCCAGGTAGTCCTGCAGTCGCACGCCGGTCGGCCCTCCCCCGTCGAGCTCCTTGAAGCCATCGGTGTCGAGCTGGAAGGTCTCGACCAGCCAGCCGTAGTGATCCGCGGAATCGCCCGCCTTGGCCCGCCATCGCAGCGTGTTGTCGCTGCCGTAGAAAGCCTCGGCCGCCGCCGCGAGCCCGACTGGGATCGTCGACGAGACGAGGTTCAGCACGCCGCCGGTCGTGTACGGCCCCTGGGATATCGCCGCCGAGCCCTTGCGCACCTCCAGGGCCTCCATCCGCCCGGCGGTCGGAAAGTAGTAGGCCGCCGGTGCGGCGTAGGGCGCCGGTGCGATGAGCACTCCGTCCTCCAGCACCGTAATCTTGGCACTGCGCTCGACGCCGGTGCCTCGCATGCCGATGTTGGGTCGCAAGCCGTAACCTTCCTCTTCCTGGATGTTGACTCCCGGCACGGCTCGCAGGATCCGATTGACGTCTGCGTAGGACTGTTCGTCCAGAACCTCCAGATCGACGAAATCCGCCGAGCCCGGGAGAGCGTCGGCTGCTTGCGAGCCGCCGGTGACCAGGACCTGCTCCTCGAAGACCTTGGCCGGGGATGCGGTTTCAGTCACCTCGCCGGCAGCCTCGTCTGCCACCAGCACGGTGGCGGTTATCGAGGCAGCCATGAACAGAGCAAAGAATCGAATGGACATGAGAAACCCTTCCCGCTTCTCGCTGGCCAGGCCCTTCTCGGGTGGCCTTTCGTCTGCGGGCTGGCTGGCAGATCGCTGGCTCGCCCTGGTACGTGTTCGGAGCTCGGAGCTCGCTACTTGGTCAGAATCAGTTTCCCCAAACGCGTGATGCGAAGACGGTACTCGTCCTGGCCGTGCTCGATCACCAGACAGGGACTTTCCCCGAAGAGCGTGCTGGACTGAACCCGTGGGTAGCGACGGCTGCTGGAGGCGTCGTCCTCCCGAACATCACCGGCAGCACGTTCTGCCCTGCTCCCAGCCGAAACCTGACTCCGTTCGTTCAATCCAGAATCATCCCTAGTTGTGAGCTGCCGACTCGGCGGCCTTGCAGTATCCCTCTGCCTCGCACTCCGAGCAGGGGGCGGTCTCCTTCTCATACAGTTGCCGCAGATTGGCCAGATCGACCGAGCCGCCCGCCTGCAAATACTCGAGAAAGCGGTTCATGCGATTGATCGTGATTGGACTGACCGCATGCTCCATCAGGCAGGCATCGGCTTGCGCATCAGCCAGATCGACGCCAAAGACTTCGGTCAGCAGACGGGTCAGAGTCTCGTAGCGACGCGCCACGCACTCCGCCAACGCCCTGCCAATCGGCGTCAGCAGCGCTCCGCCGTAGTGCTCTCGATCGACCAGGCCGAGCTCCTGGAGCCGTGTCAGGGCCGTCGACACGGTGCCTGGAGTGACGCCAAGCTCCTCCGCCAGGTCCCGGACGCGCCCGACCGGATGCGTCTGGCAAAGCCCCAGCAGGGCTTTGAGATACATCTGGTGCGTCGGAGAGACAGGATCTTCGCGGTGCATCGTTCAGCGTTCCGTCGAGGCTGAACAGACGATAGCAGAAAAGTTTGAAAACTCAAACTTAGTTCGAGGTGCCAAATGCCCTTGGTTGACACAAACGAGCTCAGGCGTCGGTGGTACGTCGTTAGTCGGATGTCCCCAAGGCTCTATGCAGACGTTCGGAGACCTGGTCTTCCAGAGGTCCCGGCGACTGCAGAGATTCGCGGATGACGCGAATGCTTTCAGCGAACCGCCCCCCGAAACGCTCACAGGTATCGCACTCCCGCAGGTGGTCGTCGATCTGCTGTCGCTCTGGCTCCGACAGCTCGCCATCCACATAATCAGACAGACGCTCCAGCACCTCGTGACACCAGAGCCCACCGACCCGACGATCACCCTGCATCATTCTCTCCCTTCGTCAGCCGGCTCATCAGGCGCAGCCGGGCGCGGTGCAAGCGACTCTTGAGAGCCGCCAGCTCGACGCCCAGGATTTCGGCAGATTCGGCATTGCTGAAGCCTTCCAGATCCCGCAGCACGAGGACCATGCAGTCGGCGGGCGACAAGCTGTCGAAGGCACGCCGCACGGCAATGCGATCCAGCAGAGGGAGACTTGCATCCGAGGTTTGGCCCCACCCGGCGGCAACTCCCAGATTTTCCAGAGCCTCGGCATCGCCGGCCGCGATCGGCCGCGGCGCTCGTGAGGCGCGCCAGAACTTCCTTCTGGCAATGGTGAATAGCCAGGACCTGGCGCTTCCCCGGCCTTGATAGGAGCCCGCCTTGCGCCAAGCGGTGAGGAACGTTTCCTGCAGCGCGTCCTCGGCATCCTCCACATTCGACGCCAGGGTGCTGCAGAAGCGAAAAACCGCGGCCTGGTGTCGATCGACGAACTCGAGAAACGCGCCGCGATCTCCACTGGCGCTGCGAGTCAGCAGCGCCTGGTCTAGCTGGATTCCTCCTTCATCGGACATGTGCTGAGACCCAGGACAGTGTACAGCGGACAGCTGCCCATCAGTCCCGTCACCAAAGGTACCACGCCTATCCACCCCCACGGGGTTTGGGGTCCGATAAAGACCAGCGAAAGCAAACCAAGTCCCAGAATCACTCTCAGTGTCCGATCGACCGTGCCCTCGTTTCGCGGAAGCATCTTGCTCATCGTCGTTTCTCCTCGATCAGCGACGCCGTGAATTCGACTGTCATTGAAGAAGAGTCCGTCAGTCCCAACAAGGATTCACTTGTCGGGGACCAACGACTCAGAACAGCACGGAGCTCCAGGCATTCGTGTTTCCCGACTCGAAGCCGTCGATGAAGACCGCTGCAGTCGCCCGGTTGATCAGCACCGAGATGTTTTGCGAGGACTGGTTCGTGGTCACCAGGTCCGGCGCGCCGTTGCCGTCGAGATCGATGGCCACCAGTGGCCCGGGAGTCGTCCCCACAGGCAGGCTGACGGCCGCGGCGAAGGACAGGCTGCCCAGGTTGCGCAGAGCTGAAACCTGATCCGAGTCCTGATCCGCCGTGGCGATGTCGATTCTGCCGTCGACATCGAGATCGAGGGCCACGATTCCCTCGGGATTGACGCCGCTGACGGCGTAGTTCTGCGGAGCGGCAAAGGTGCCAGAGCCCGTGCGCCGAAACAGCGTTGCTCGATTCAGCAGATCACCCGAGCTGCTCGCCACGATGTCCATCAGTCCGTCGCCATCAACGTCGGCAGCCGTGACTCCCGCAGGTCGAAGCTCGTTGCCCAGCGAAAGAGCGATAGGCGCGCCAAAGGTTCCATCACCGTCGTTGAGCAGCACGCTGACCTGCCGGTCATCGTGGGCCGCGACGGCCAGATCGAGAAACGAATCGTTGTTGAAGTGGCCGAGTGCCAGGCCGCGAGGATCGAGACCGGCGCTGTAGATGACCCCTGCTGTCAGGGCACCACCATTGTTCAGCAGAACCGAAATGTCTTCCGAATCGCGATTCGTCGTGACGACATCCGGCAAGCCGTTGTTGTCGAGGTCGCCGCTGACGGCCTCTCGCGGCAGAGTGCCGTTGACGTCGGTCACTGCGCCGGTATTGAAGGCACCACCCGAGTTCACCAGCAACTGAACCGAATCGATGTTTTTCAGGACCACCGCCAGGTCGATATCCAGGTCACCATCGAAATCGGCGGCCACGATGCCGTGGGGCGAGGTCCCCCCACCCAGGGAGACGACGACAGGAGTGCCGAATGTCCCGCTCCCGTTGTTGAACAGAATCGACACCTTGTCGGGCGTATCGCTGGTCACTGCGATGTCAGGCCGCAGCTTGCCGTCGAAGTCGGCAACGGCAACTCCCGACGGCCGCTGCCCGACCGCATAGCTCGCGGCAGGGTCGAATGAGATCTGCGCTACGCCGATCGTCGGCAGCAGCGTCAGAGCCAGAAGGGACAGTTTCCAGGTCGATCGCATTGGCTATTCTCCTCTCTGAACAGGTTCGGTCGCTTGGCGGCGGCGACAAGAGACCGTTTCTACCATGGACACCTGGCGCCGTCCTGCAAGGGAGCTTCTCTATCCCGGGAGAGACCTGGTGACAGCAAAAGGATTCAAGCTTGGCCGCGCAAAGCCAGGATTCCTTCGCTCCGCTTCGCCAATCTCCGTTTCCTCGCCAACGGAGCTCGGCCAGATCCAGCGGGTTCTCTTGCCGGTTGCGGGAACGGGTCAAGCGGCTGCCGCGACGAGCTCGACCGTCTCTGGCTTCGGGAGTCGCGCTCAGATGAGTTGCCCGACGAAGGGTCCGGCGGCGTGAACCAGGATGACGGTTGGCAGGTCGCCAATGAGCTCGCCTGTGCGGCGGACGACCTCTGCTTCGGTACCGGCTTTGGGTGCTCGCAGACCCATGAACACGACATCGGCGTCCTTCGACTCGCGGTGGATGATCTCCTGGACGGTCTCGTTTTCAGGCCTTTTGAAGACGCGGGTCTCGGCCTGGATTCGTGCTCGCTCGATCAGGTCGGTCAGATTCGAGACAGACTGGTCATAGCTCATCTGCGAGGTGGTCACCGACTTGACGACGATCCTGGCATCGGCCCAGACCCGGTTCATGGACAGTAGGTGGGCGAACAGCAACAGCATGTCGCCGTTGTGCTGAAGACCGCCCCACCAGACATCGATGCGGCGTATCTTGGTGCCCCAGTTGCGCGGTGCGATGCGGCACAACAGGGTCGACTTGCCAAGTAGCGCGAGCCTCTCGACCAGCATCAGGTTGGCGGCCATGCGGTCGGGATCATCGGCCCAGCCAAGCATCACGGTGTTGGACGTCAACCCGGCGATACCGTTGGCTTGACAGATGGCCAGCACCCCTTGGCGGAATTCGCCAGCGACGTCGACCTCCGCAAAAGCAACGATGCCCTCGTCGGTCAGTTGCCGATCGATGCGAGCGGTGCGCTCGGGTACGGTATCGGCATGATCTTGGAGGCTGCCGATGACCAGCTGGCAGACCGTCAGGATGCCGCGATCCTGATTGAGCCAGCTCGAGAAGCGGATGAGATCGAGCTCCTTGACCGGATCGGCGGCAAACAGCAGGATGTGGGGTCGCCAGTTCCGTGGGTCGACCGGCAGGTCCCTGAGCCTGATCAGAGTTGCCCTGGCCAGCGACATCAGCGCGCCATACCGCATATCACCCCAGGAAGCGGTGAGCGCTCTGCGTCGCATGCCGACATAGATCAGGACTTCCAGCACGACTGCGACGACCGCCGCGATCGGCTGGATGAGGAACATGACCCAGATGCAGCCGAGTGCGCCGGCCAGCGAAATGGCCCAGGGGACGCGGATGCTGGGGCGATAGGACGGCGCACCGCTCAGTTGCTCCAGGCCCGCGACGAGATTGACCGCACCATAGGTGGTGAGGAAGAACATCGTCAGGACCGGGGCCACTGCGTTCAGGTCGCCAAGGGCGACTGCGCCGAGGGCAGTGCCAGCCGACAGAACCAGAGGTAGATCGATGCCGGCCCAGCGCTTCTTCCAGAGATGGGTCGGTCCGGGAATCACGCGATCCTCGACCAGAGCGGTGAACGTTCTGGGAGCCCCGAGAATGCTACCGACAGCGGAGGAGAAGATGGCTCCGAAGAGTCCTGGAAAGACGAGCCAGGAAACGGCTGCGACGTTGAACCAGATGAGGCTGTCCTGGGCCAGTTCCGTCGGGTCGGCGGCGAGTGCCAGGGCGATGACGACTCCAATGTAGACGAGGAAGCCCGTGGTCACCGCAGCCAGGGTCCCTCGTGGAATGCTTTTGCTGGGCTCGGCCAGATCGCCCGACAGACTGATGCCGGCCATGATGCCGGTGACGGCTGGGAAGAAGACGGCAAAGACAACCCAGAAGGGCTCGGCGGTCTCGATTCCGGACCACAGAGGAAGGGTGTCTTTGGGGTTGGCGCTGATGCCGACAAAGAGCGAGGCCAGAGCCAGCCCGATGGCGGCCAGGATCGGGATCTGCAGCTTGAGCGCGAAGTCGGCTCCACGGGCTGAGAGGAGCGAAACCGCGACGACTGTGGCCGCAGCTGTGGCCTGCATCGGCAGCTCTGGCCAAAAGATGCGCAGGGTCTCGGCCAGACCAAAGGCGTAGAGGGTCACCGAGAAGGTCTGGGCGAGGAACAACGGGACGCCGATGGCGCCGCCGATCTCGAGGCCCAGGGAGCGCGAGATCATGTAGTAGGCACCGCCGGCTCTGACATGCATATTGGTCGAGATTGCCGACACCGAGAGGGAGGTACTGACGGTGATGAAGTGCGCCAGCACGACGATAGTCAGAGCGGGGACCAGACCGACGTTGCCGACCACCCAGCCCGTGCGCAGAAAGAGCACGACACCCAGAATGGTGAGAAGCGTCGGAGTGTAGACACCGAGGAAGGTGCCAAGTCCGGGGCCGTTGATGGAGGGCTCCGATCTGCGCGGCCCGCGTCTCGAGCTCATGAAATCTCTACACCCCGTCTCTGTTCCCAGGCAGACAGCCCCTGACCCTCCGTCAGACAAGTCGAGAGTTTGCGCATGAGGGAACGAGGCATACGATAGGTACCTGGCTAGAATGGCCCGATCATGAGCCCGGAGTCAAGCCGCTGGAAGTCAGGCGCCAGACAGCCGCGCCTCGGCGACCACGAAGTCCAGGTGTGGCGATCTTCTCTCGATCTGCCAGCCGCGCTACGTGCGCGGCTGACCATGGCTCTCAGTCAGGATGAGCTGGAGAGAGCCTCGAGGTTTGCCACCGACGAGCTGCGTCATCGGTATGTTGTGGCCAGAGGGATCCTGCGTTCCCTGCTTGGCATCTTCTTGAGCCAGAGTCCGGGCTCTCTGCAGTTTCGGTACGGCGAGCATGAGAAGCCATTTCTGGCAGGCGAGGCTGCGACGAGTGGTCTGCAATTCAACGTGAGCCATTCTCACGATCTGGGTCTCTTCGCCTTCAGATTCGGCAGTGAGCTCGGTGTCGATGTGGAGAAGACTCGGACCAACCTCGAACAGACAGAGATCGCGACGAGATTCTTCTCGGCGTCGGAGTCGGCCAAGCTCCGGAGTCTTCCAGAAACCGAGCAGGGCCAGTACTTTTTCGCGCTCTGGACTTGCAAGGAGGCCTTCGTGAAGGCTCACGGCGGGGGAATTACCTTTGGGCTTTCCCGTTTCGATGTGCAACTCGAGCCTGGTGCTGACTCGGCCATCATCGTCAGTAACCAGAGTGGAGAGCGCGTCTCACCCTGGTATGCGCACCGATTCGAACCCGGGCCCGGCTTTGCCGGGGCCCTGGCTGTCGAGGAGCGTGAGCCGCGTCTCACCCTTTGGAATTGGAGCGCAGCCTGCCTGCCCGAGAAGCTGTGAGCGGTCCGGCTGCGAGGCGCGACGGAATGGAACCGCGTAGTGAGACCCTTGTCAATTGTAGTAATGTCGCAGACATCGCGAATTGATCACTTGCCAGTACAAGGCAAAGGAGGAGAGAGATGGCTGATGCGGTAGCTGCACCGGTAGCTCATGCGGTCAAGAAGGACTCGACAATGCTCGTGATCCTGGGTGTCCTGACGGTGATTCTCGGAGTGTTCGCCATGATGGCGCCAGGTATGACCGGCATGACCGTTGCGGTCATGATCGGCATTCTGCTCATCATCGCGGGAGTGGCGCGAGGAATTTTTGCATTCAAGGCTCAGTCATGGGGCAAGGGGATTCTGGCCTTCCTGCTCGGCTTGCTGACCCTCATCGTTGGTTTTTACATGGTGACGAATCCGGGTGTGGCATTGGCATCGTTGGCCCTTTTCTTGGCCGCCTTCTTTATCGTCGACGGCATCTTCGAGATCATCGAGGCTTTTCAACTCAAGCCGATCGATGGCTGGGGCTGGATGCTCTTCGGTGGCATTGTCTCGATTCTCCTGGGTTTCATGATCTGGAGGCAGTGGCCGATCTCGGGCCTGTGGGCTATCGGCATTCTGGTGGGGGTCAAGTTGATCTTCAGTGGTATGGCGATGACCATGTTGGGCTGGATGGGTCGCAAATACTCCGGTAAGGCCGAGGACGCGATCGAATCCATCAAAGGCGCCTAGCGAACGCTTGGCTGAAACGAACCGGCCAGCATCCCTGCTCGAGCGAATGAAGAGAATGGAGTGAAGTCATGAGAAGGCAGTCCATGAAGTACTTCGGAATCGCCGTGATGCTTTCGGCTCTGACGATCCCGGCAAAGCCAGTCGTCGCATCGGGCTGGGACTATGACCTGGCAATGTATGTTTTTGCTTTGGGGATGGACGGAAGAACAGTGGTCAGAGGTCAGGAGGCAGATATCGACGTCAGCTTCAGCGATATTCTGGAAGATCTCGAAATGTCGGCCGCGGGTCACTTCGAAGCTGCCAAACGGGAGAGCCGTTGGGGGTATTTCGGAGATGTGTTCTTCTCAAGCTCTGGCAGGAACTTCGACGACAACCTCGGCGAGTACGACCTGGACATCATCTACCTGGAGGGTGCGGGTACCTACAGAATTGGCGACAACCTCCAGATCCTGGCTGGTTTGCGCTATACCGATATCGACCTGACCCTGGACCTCAGGCCACCGACGGATCCGCCAGGGCCTTTCAGGGGCACCGGGAGTCAGAGTTGGACCGATCTCATGATCGGCGGTCGCTATGAAGCGACTTTTGGCGAGCGCTGGGGGTTCTCCGCGCGTGGCGACCTGGCAGGCTTCGGTATCTCCAGCAGCTCGGACCTGACCTGGAATGTGGTGCTTCTGAGCCATTTCAAGGCCACCAGCCGCATTGCACTCATTCTGGGTTACCGATGGTTCGATATCGACTACGAAAACCAGGACGACCTGTTCGTGCTCGACCTGCGACAGGCAGGTCCGGTGTTTGCGTTCAACTACAGTTTCTATTGAGTTGATCGACCCAGGGCGGGCACAGAGTGCCGCCGCGACAGAAGTCGAAGCGTGGCGGGCGCAGCGGCCGGCCAGGGTGCCGGCCGTCCTGGTGCCGATGCCCGGGCTGCCAACGGGCAGAGCATAGAATCCCGCCATGAGTCCTGCTCGATTGAATCGGGTTGCCGGGTGGCTCCTCGTGTTGGCTGCTCTGGGGCCGGCGGTCGAGGCTTCCGCTTCGGACCTGAAACCGGAGATCGAAGCGCTGTTGTCCGGAGGTTCCATCCCCGAGTCCATCAAGCGGTTCCGGGACTTCGAATTGCTTCTGGAGGGGGTGACCAGGTTCTATAGCGCTCGCGATTTCGAGCCGGTCTGGATCGTCGATGGCCGATTGAGCCAGCCAGCCATTGCGATTCTCGGTGCCCTGGAGATCTCGGACAGTCACGGCCTGCGGCCGGGGGACTACCTGGCAAGAGTCCTCCTACCGGGAATGGGGCTTGTCGGCAATGAGCCTGGCGATCCCGTCAGTCTGGCGCGGCTCGATGTGGCGCTCTCGGGGTCGACCATGCGCTACATCAAAGACCTTCACCAGGGGCGATTCAGTCCGCAACAGCTCGAGCTCGGATTGGACATCACCCATCGCCAGCTCGATCTGGCGGCGGAGCTTCGTAAGGTGGAGGGCGCGATGGATCCCTCCCTGGCGCTGGATGCCTATGCCCCCCAGCACGTGGGCTACTCTCGACTACGAGAAGAACTTGCCTACTATCGTCGTCTGGCGGCCGACGAGGATTGGCGCCCACTGGACGACGCACAGGTCATCCATCCCGGTGATCTCTATCCCGAGGCCGATCTTCTGCACCACCGCTTGCGACTGACGCGTGATCTCAATGTGGATTCTGTCAGCGCCGGGGCGGTCTACGACGAGACCCTGGTAGCCGCCGTCGAGCGCTTTCAGGAACGCCATGGCCTCGAGATCGACGGTATTCTGGGCAAGCACTCCTTCGCCCAGCTTAATCGTAGCTGGGACGATCGGGCCAGCCAGCTCGCCGTGGGCCTCGAGCGGTGGCGCTGGATTCCCGATCGTCTGGAGACCCGGTTGATCGCGGTGCTGGTGCCGGCCTTTTCTCTGCGGGCGATGAACGACCTCGGGGATCCGAGTGCCGGTATTCTGGATTCGCGGGTCGTCGTCGGCAAGTCCTACGCGCGCTACCGGACGCCGATCTTCAAGGGTGATCTGCAGTACCTCGAGTTTCGTCCCTACTGGAACATCCCACGGAGCATCGTCCGGGGAGAGATCGCGCCACACCTCGATGAGCCTGGCTACCTCGAGGAGCAGGGCTACGAGATCGTCAGGCAATTCACCAACGATCCCGGATCCCTGCCGCCCACGGCCGAAAACCTCGAGAAGGTCAAAACGGGGCAGCTACTGTTGCGTCAGCGCCCCGGGCCGAAGAACGCGCTGGGAGAAGTGAAGTTCATCTTTCCCAACGAGTACAACGTCTATCTGCACAGCACCCCTGCGAAGGGCCTTTTCGCAAGGGCCCGGCGTGATTTCAGCCACGGGTGTATTCGAGTTGCCAAGCCGGTAGAACTGGCCGAATGGGTCCTCTCCGATCAACCCGAGTGGGACCGGAGTGCCGTCGAGCGCGCAATGAGCCAGGGCAGCCCCACCCGGGTCATGGTTTCGCGGCACATCCCGGTCTACATTCTCTACTCGACCGCGGTGGTGGACATGCTCGAAGATCATGTTCATTTCTACGATGACATCTACGGCCTCGACGGCAAGCTGGCCAGGGCTCTTGGTTTCGAGCTGGCCGAACTGGGGCACGATTGAACAAGGAAGGTAGATAGCGATGACACCGAGCTCTTTTCTCGATTACGTCTGGCTGGGCAACTCCGTCTCGCGATGGTTGATCGCTGTGGCGGTCGCCCTTGCCGTTGTGGTGGCCCTGGTCCCAATCAAGCAGTTCGTGCTGAATCGGTGGAAGACGTTCGCCAAGACCACGGATACGGAGCTGGACAATCTCATCGTCAGGGTTCTCGGCAAGACGAAGCGCCTCTTTGTCCTCGCCATCGCACTCTGGGCAGGGTCCAGGGTACTGGTGCTGCCGGATCGTCTGGTCACGACGTTGGGAAGAGTCGCCATCTTGATTGTGGTCCTGCAAGTGGGCATCTGGGCAACCACGCTGCTGCTCGAGTGGCTGGAGATCCTGCGCGAGAAATCGGCTAGGAAGGGAGAGGTTCTCACCTGGCTCGGCGGGGTCGAGTGGATTGGCAGAGTTCTCATCTGGACCGCAGCCCTGCTGGTCGGTCTGGAGAACATCGGAGTCGATGTGACCGGCCTGGTGACCGGTCTGGGCATCGGCGGTATTGCGGTCGCCCTTGCGGCTCAGAACATCCTGAGCGATCTGTTTGCGGCCTTCTCCATCTACATCGACAGGCCCTTTGTCATCGGGGACTACCTCAAGGTCGGTGATCAAATGGGAACGGTCGAGACCATCGGGATGAAGACGACTCGGCTGCGGAGTCTCACTGGGGAAGAGCTGATCTTCGGCAACAGCGATCTGGTGAGCAGCCGCATCCAGAACTTCGGTCGGTTGACCGAGCGCCGGGCCAATTTCACCGTCGGCGTCACGTATGACACTTCGAAGGAACAAGCATCGATGATCCCAGGCATCATCCAGGGGATCATCGAGGCGCAGGACAATGTTCGTTTCGACCGCTCACATTTCAAGGAGTTCGGTGATTCGGCCTTGATCTTCGAAACCGTCTACTTCGTCCTGGTGCCCGACTTCGCCACCAAGATGGCAATCCAACAGGCCGTCAACCTGGAACTGATGCAGCGCTTCGCGGAAGAGGGCATCGAGTTCGCGTTTCCGACGCAGACTCTCTATGTCGAGGGTGCCATCCCGGCAACCTCGTAGGCGGCGGCCCCACGCCGCTGGCAACCTGCTGCAGTGACTGGCCTGGGCGCTTGCGATCTCTCAATTGCGCGGTGTTTTCGAACAGACGGCGTGATCGGACATAATTGGTCGTATCGGTTCGAGAAGCGCCAGGCGATGTTTCGAAAACTCATCATCAGCATCATCATCCTCGCTGTCGGAGCTGTCCTCACGGGAGCTGTCAATGCCCAGGACGATGAACCGCTCTCGCAGAGTGACCTGCAGAAGCTGGTGCTGCAGCTGCAGGAGCAGGTAAGAAAGCAACAGGAGCTGCTGGAGCAGCAAAGCAAGACTATCGAGGATCAGACCGAGGCCATCAGAAGCCTGAAGACGCAACTCGATCAGTTGACGATGTCGGGCAGCGGTCAAGCTCCGGAGCTTTCCGAGGAAGAGATCGCCCTCCGAGACCGTCTGTCGCGGGTGGAGGAGGAGATCGCCAATCCCCCGGATACTCCCGAGAACGTTCTCACAGCCGGGGATTTTCCAGGTTCGATTCGGGTCCCGGGCACGGGTATGGCGCAGAAGTTTGGCGGCAATGTCCGTATCGGAGTGGTGGATAGTCTGGACCCGATCGGTTCGACCGATCGCTTCGTCGCCGGCCTGATTCCTGTGGGAGAGAGCTCGGTCGATCTCATTGCCAATGAGGGTTTTGTCATCTCGGCAAAGCGCTCGCGGCTGAACTGGGATATGCGACTCGACTCCAGCGTTGGCCAGTTCCGCGCGTTTGTCGAGGGAGACTTCGCCGGCTCGGCCGGGAGCTCCGATGTGCTCCGCCTGCGTCATGCCTACGGGCAGTACAACCGCTTCCTGCTGGGCCAGACCTGGTCTACCTTGATGGACACAGCGGCCATTCCCGAGGATGTCGACTTCGAAGGCTTGAACGCTCAGATCAATGTCCGGCAGCCCGAGCTGCGATTCACCAGGGGGCTGGGAAAGCGGCGACCTGTTGTTATCGCTTTCGAGGATCCCAACCCCGACGTCACGGGTGGGGTGGGAATCAGCAAGTTCCCAGACACGGTGGCGCGAATCTCGAAGAAGGCAGAGTGGGGTCACCTGCAGCTCGGTGCCATTCTGCGCAGCATCGTGGGAGTGCCGACCGACGGAGAAGGCAACGAGTTGCGGGATCTCTCGGACTCGGCTTTCGGTTGGGGCCTGACATTCAGTGGCAACCTCGCCGTGAAGAGGTGGGACAGGCGGGATAATTTCAAGTTTCAAGTCAATCTGGGTGACGGTCTGGGCCGATACATCAACGATCTCGGCACGTCAGGGGACTTCGACGGTGTCTTCGATGAGGAGTTCAAGTTGCATACGCTCGACGTCCTGGCCTTCTACGGTGCCTTCCAGCACTGGTGGAAACGAAACCCTCTTGGTCTGTTCAAGGCGGTTCGTTCGACGTTTGTCTACGGCTACGTCCTGGTAGACGATCTGGACTTCCTGCCTGACGATTTCTATCGCAGCACCCAGCGGGCGTCGGCGAATTTTCTGTGGTCGCCCATTGCCGAGATCGACCTCGGCATCGAGTACCTGTGGGGCAGTCGTGAGAATCAGGATCGACAGCGGGCGACGGCTAGCCAGTTGCAGTTTGTTGCGACGTTCCGCTTCTAAAGAAGGCCGGCGCAGAGGCCGACCACTCCCTCAGGATTGGGCAATAGCCGGCCAGCGTGTCGCGTTCTTGTCGCGGCGGGACTCTCTGGCCGCGACTCCTTCTCCTTCGTCAGCCCTCGGGACCGTCGACTACTCGACGGCTCGGACGTCACCCAGGCGCACGGGCTGCGATGAGAAATTGGTGATCTCGAGCTGGCCCTTGGCTTCGTTCCACTTGATTTCGGTTCCCACCGAGGCAATGCCCTCACCGGTCGTGGCGCCACCTTCGAACTTCAGCACGATCAGGGTAATGTCGAAATCCCGCACGGCCGAGCCCGCATAGACCTCACTGAAGGTGATGGGGCGGTCCGTAGCGAGCACGATCTCCCGCTTGCCGTCGACCTCGAAAGTCTGAGCGTAGCGGATGGGCCAGCCCTGGCCGCCAGCCAGGAACATATAGCCGGCCTTGCCGAGCTTTCTGAGCGTGTCGGGGACAGCGCGATAGGCGCGCTTGTTGTCCGTGGCTTCCTTGATGGCGTCGACGACCATCTCCCGGTCGTCCTCGTCGGACCACTCATAAATATTGATGCTGAGCGTCGTGGATCTCGAACCGACGGGGCCATCCATCGCCAACGCGTTGGCCTGGTACTTCTCGATCGGTTCCTTTTTCGCAAATGCGGGCGCTGTTGCCAGGACGAGGATCAGAACCAGGGCCCAGCCAATGAGTGAAGTCAGTCTGCAAGTCGGTTTCATCGGTTCCCTCCGCTTTGGTTATACCCTATCGCGATACGCACTTCGGTGTGCCTCTGGTTGGTGGTTCTTCTCTCGAGATTGGGGTAGGATTGTCGTGAATCTGTCCAATTCTACCGGGGACAAGACCTGAAAGATGAAGGGCGAGCGATGAGTCGAGCACTCGGAGTTCTGTTGTTTCTCTTCGCAATCCCGCTGGCGGCGCAGGGACAGCCCCCTGACCCAGAAGACCTGATTCGGCAGATGTCCTCTCAGCTGGGATCCCTGGAGAGTTTCCGTTTTACGGCGGTCTTGGGCTTCGATGACGTCCCGTTACCCGACGTCAAGGTGAAGTATCGAGGCTCCATGGAAGTCTCCATGCGGAGGCCGGGTCGGCTGAGGGTCAGCTACCAGGATGAGTTGACAGCCAGAGAAGTCTGGGTCGACGGCAAAGAAGTCACGGTGCTCGTACCGGATCAGGCGCATTGGGCGTCTGCACCCGCCGCGGCTTCGCTCGACGAAACTTTCGAACAGTTTGCAGCAAGATACGGGGTGTCGATGCCGTTGGACGATTTCCTCCGCAGTGATCCCGACTCGGTGCTCATGGCCGGAGCGAAGGCGCAGCGGTATGTCGGCGTCTCCGAAGTGAATGGCGTACCGTGTCATCACCTGATCGTGGGGCAAGAGGACGTCAATTGGCAGATCTGGATCGAGGAAGGGGACAGAAGATTGCCCAGGCAACTGGTGATCACCTACAAGAAACTGCCCCAGGCTCCCGAGTTCATTGCCGTCATGAACGGTTGGGATTTGAATCCGAGTCTGCCCGATTCCACCTTCGAGCCGCAGATTCCGAGCGAAGCTACCCGAGTCGAGTTCATGTCCCTCGAAAGGGTACAGCCATGAGGAAGTCGCTTCTTGTCATGTGTGTGATCGCAGGGGTGTGCCTGATGATCCAGACGCCGCTTCTCGCCCAGGGCAGCGGAGGAGCCCATGCTGGCGGTGGAGTGTTTGGCGGTGGCGGCTTCAACGGGGGCAGCATTGGGGGCGCTGGCCATGTCGTCAACCCCCCCTACTACGGTGGCGGGTACTATGGGTACCCGTATCAGATTGGGCCTACCGAGATTGCGGGGGGTGGAGACTCGGGTCGTAGCAGTGGCAGTTCCGCCCCGGTGGGATATGGCGGCACCGGTGGAGGCCCGCCGGAGCAGCTCCAGGACGGAACCGGCGTCTACAAGCCGCGAGGCTCGGCAAAGGCAGACGGTCCGAGCTGGAATAGCGATTGGTGGGCAAACGACCCGCAGGCCACTGCCCGCCAGAAAGGCAATGCGGTTGCCGGAGCCACTGTAGCCTCGCTACCCTTGGGCTACGAGACGGCCTACCTCTCGTCTCAGCTTTACTACTACAACAAAGGGACGTTCTATGCAGCCACCGACTCAGGCTTCGAAGTGGTAGTTGCACCCATCGGCATCACGATCAGGACTCCACCGGATGGAGCCGAACTGGTGACAGTCAATGGGAAGCAGTACCTCCAGACCCCCGATGCTTACTATCTGGCGCTTTATAGCGGTAACGGCCTGGTCTACAAAGTCGTCGAGGACCCTCACGCATCCTCTTAGTCAGGTCGGCTGATCGGACCCCGGGCACCGAAGCAGGACAGCCCAAGAAAGAAGGACAACCATGAAGAAGGTCTCAATCACGATAATCGGAGCTCTGGTGCTGGCAGTCGTGAGCATGCCGGTACTGGCCAAGGATAAGAACAAGAGTCTCGAGAGCTACAAGGCCAACGCCATTGCGCAAACGGGGGGTGGAGCCTCGATGGCGGAGATCAACATCTACCGCTGGTCCACCGATGAAGAGCGCAGTGAGCTTCTCGATGCCATCAAGGCAGCGACAGTGGACAATCGCCAGGCTCGCCAGGTCGCCCAGGCCCTGCGCGGGCAGCAGAAAGCTGGATACGCTTTCTTTGCCGGGAAGCAGGGATACCCACTGCGGTATGCGCGTTCCTTCGATATGGGTGGCGGCAAGCGACAGATCATCCTGGCCACCGATCGACCGGTTTCGTTTCAGGAGGCGTACAACCAGACGCAGCTGGGAGATTTCGATGTGTCGCTCATCATCTTGAATCTGGACGAGAACGATAAAGGTGAAGGCGTGCTGTCACTCGGTACGGAGGTCAAGTGGAACGAGCAGGAGGGGAAGATCGAAATGACCAATGTCTCCTCCCAGCCGATCAAACTGGGCGATGTCCGCAGGACCAAGTAGGGCAGACGGGAAGGCCGTCCCGCTCCCCAGCGGCAGTGCCCGCGGCTGAGCCGGGTCTTCACCGTGGGTGTCCGCGGCGCCAAGCCGCGGCTGGGTGGCGACCAACGGAGTGCAAGAGCCTGAGCTTCTGGCGGGGTGAACGCCGCGCTAGAGTAGAGCCTTCGTCTCACGGGACCGGCCATGATCTCCATCAAAGACCTGCGGTTTTGCTACTCGGAAGGAGAGTTCGCTCTCCATGTTCCCGAGTTGGTGGTGGGCAAGGGCGAGAAAGTGGCCGTTATCGGCCCCAGTGGTTCAGGCAAGACGACGCTGCTCAATCTCATTGCGGGTATTCGCACGCCGCAATCAGGCGAAGTCGTCACCCTGGGAACCGATATCGGTGTCCTGGATGATGCTGCCCGGCGCGACTTTCGCATTCGCCAGATCGGGCTGGTCTTTCAGGAGTTCGAGCTCCTGGAGTATCTGAATGTCCTGGACAACATCCTGTTGCCTTATCGCATCAACCGGTCACTCGTCTTGAACCGGGACGTCCGTGGGCGCGCCGTGGAACTGGCGGAAGAGGTTGGAATCGGGAATTACCTCGGTCGCTTCGTCGATCATCTTTCACAGGGTGAGCGGCAGCGGGTTTCGGTCTGTCGCGCCCTGCTGGCCAAGCCTCCCGTCATTCTGGCCGATGAGCCGACGGGCAATCTCGACCCCACCAACAAAGGGCGCGTTCTCGACATTTTGTTCGACTACGTGGATCGCAACCATGCCACTCTGGTCACGGTGACCCACGATCACGATCTCCTGCCGCGGTTCGAGCGGGTTGTCGACTTCAAGCAGTTCTACGACCTATGACCGACGTTCTCTATCTCGCCTGGCGGTATCTCGCCTACCACAAGATCAAGACGGCGATCCTGGTGGCGTCGATCATGTTGATCGTTTTCCTGCCGGTCGGGTTGAACGTCATTGTGGGGCAGAGTGCTGAGGAGCTGACCTCTCGGGCCGAGGCGACACCCTTACTGGTGGGCGCCAAGGGGAGCCCTCTGGAGCTGGTCCTGAGCTCCCTCTATTTCGACGCTAACCAGCCTGAGTTGACCAGCTACGCAGACTCGCTTCGCGTCGGCGAGTCGGGGTTGGCGACTCCGATTCCCCTGTATGTGCGATTTCGTTCCCGCGAGAGCCCGATTGTCGGGACGACCCTGGAGTACTTTGGCTTCAGGGGGCTCGAGTTCGCGGCGGGCAGGCCGATAGCGGTACTCGGTGAGTGTGTTCTGGGCTCGCGTGTGGCAGAAGATCTCGATCTCGGGGTCGGAGATACCGTGGTGTCCTCTCCAGAGAGTGTCTTCGATCTCGCCGGGGTCTACCCGCTGAAAATGAGCGTAGTCGGGGTGCTCGCTCCCAGCTACACGGTCGACGACGAGGCGATCTTCGTCGACATCAAGACCACCTGGGTCATTCAGGGCCTGGTCCATGGGCATCAGGATTTGGCAGCGCCCGAAGCCGCCGCCGGCGTCTTGAAGAGAGAAGGCGACACCATCGTTGGCAACGCTTCGGTCGTGCAGTTCAACGAAATTACGGCAGACAATGTCGACAGCTTTCATTTCCATGGAGACATGTCCGATTACCCGATCAGTGCGGTGATCGCCGACCCGAAGGACCAGAAGTCCGGCACCATTCTGATGGGTCGCTACGAAGCGGACGACGATCCCAGTCAGATCGTCCAGCCCACCTCGGTGATGAACGAGTTGCTCGAGACGGTCCTGACCATCCAGGGGTTCATCGTCGCTGCGATTCTGCTTGTCGCCGCTGCAACCCTCGCAACCGCCGCCCTCGTCATCCTGCTCTCCCTGCGGCTGCGTCGTCGCGAGATCGAGACCATGCACAAGATTGGCGGCTCCCGCCTGACCATTGGCACGCTGCTGGTTTCAGAAGTGGTAGCGGTCGTGGTGCTGGGCGTGATTCTCGCCGGTGTGCTGACGCTGGTGACGCATCAATTCGGCGCGGGGTGGATACGCACGTGGTTGATTACGTAGCCGGGAGGGCACGAGCCCCATCTGTTCGAGTTGTAACGGCCGGCCTCCGTGCCGGCCGTCTTCCCGGTGTCCGGGTGGTGTCGATCCTGGTGATGAGTGCGGTTGCGGCGAGTGGCCAATGCCCGCCGCCGGACGCCATCGAGGCCAGCCTGCGACAGCTGAATCTCTCCGCTGCCTACCGTACTGAAGCATTGGGCCGGGAGCCGCCGTGGTCTCTTTACAGGAAGGCGTCCAGGAACCCCGGCAGGGTAATCGTCGACCGCGATGGCAATCTGGGCCAGGCGGTGCTGGTTTCGACGGTGCCAATCGAGGATCTGTGGAAAGCGATCAACGATGAAGACCACTATGCGGAGGGGGGATACCTGCCGTCGCGCACTCCGAAGTGGTCGGGGGAACCAGCCGGGGTCAGCAGCGGCAGCTCTTCCAATACTTCAAAAGAGCGGGGATCGGGCGCTGGTGGATCGACGAGGTCGTGATGAATCAGGCGTTGTTCGAAGCCTCCGAGGGACTGCTCTGGGAACTGCGCTGGTGGGATCTGATGGAGAAGCACGCAGAGTCGGGTCCGCCGGCCGCGTTCCTCGATCTCGATCTGGCGCCCATCGAGGAGAGCCGGGGAGCCTGGTTGCTGATTCCGCTCGGAGACAGCTGCACTCTGGTCGAGTACGCCACACGATCGAGGCCAGGGGGTCTCATGAACCTGGCGCAACTGCTGGGCAGCAGGCTGGTGATCCGGGAGACCCTCGAAGGCACCGAAAGACTCGCCCGGGAGCACATTCCCGAATCGCACCCGGGCGCACGCTTTGTCAGACCGGATGGGACGCTCATCGGCCGACCGTGACCCTTGCCGAAACGAGTCGACTGGCGAGGACGAGACATCTCCTATACTTCGAGGAGTATGAGAAAAGCACGAGTTCTGCTCTTGGCGTGTGCGGTGGTCGCGTATGCCTGTGGGCCGGAGTCGGATCAGACTAGCTCCCTCGAGCTGTCCAGTCAGCCGACAGAATCGAGTGCCGCGGAGACGCTGTCGATATACGTGGTGAACTATCCCCTGCAGTACTTTGCCGAGCGTATTGGAGGGGGCCTGGTCGAGGTGCGCTTTCCGGCCCCGGGGGGTGTCGATCCGGCCTACTGGGCACCAGGTCCTGACGCGATTGCCGCCTACCAGCAAGCCGACTTGATCTTGCTGAACGGCCTCGGCTACGCGAAATGGCTGGAGCGGGCGACGCTTCCCGCAACAAAGCTGGTCGACACATCCCTGGGCTACCGAGACCGCCGAATTCCCTTGACGGAAGGCGCCGTGCACAGCCACGGACCCGAAGGTGAACACTCTCACAAGGGTTACGCCTTCACCGGTTGGCTCGATCCCCGAATCGCTCAGGAGCAGGCTCGCGCCATTGGCGCTGCCCTTGTCGCCGCGGCGCCGGAATCCGAGGCCCTGTTTCTAACCAACCTCGGGTCGCTGATCGCCGATCTGCAGGCTCTCGAAGTCGATCTGGAGACCGCCGCGCAAGCCATCGGCGACCAGCCGCTGGTGTTTTCCCATCCGGTGTACCAGTATCTCGAAGCAGGTTATGGTCTCGAGGGGCGCGCGGTTCACTGGGAGCCCGGCGAGCCCGTCTCGGAGGATCAATGGCAGGAGCTCACGGCTGTGCTGGAGGACCACCCGGCCAGGTGGATGATCTGGGAGGGACCGCCGTCATCAGAGGTGGCGAGTCGTCTGGCTGATCTCGGCATCGGGAGTGTCGTGTACGATCCCTGTGGAAACAGACCCGATTCCGGCGATTGGCTGTCGGTCATGCGTCGCAACGTCGCCGCACTGGGTCCGCTGGGCCTGCCAGAGTGACATAGTTCACTGGCGTAAAGGTGCATAAAGGCTACACTTTTTCCAACAAGTGGTAGAATCTGCCAAACTGCTCCCGGAGGTGCGGGTATGAGGATGTCCAAGCATACAACTGCAATTTTTGCCGCCCTGGCGCTTCTCGCGGTCACACCGGCGATTTCGGCGGTGTTTCGTGTCGAGCTGAAGAACGGAAATTCATTCGATACCCGCTACCAGCCGAGAGTTGCCGAGTGGGATGAAAACAAGGTCGTCATGCTGACGGACGTCGGCAACCGCATCACGCTGCACAAGGACGACATCGCCTCGGTCACCACCGACACCCAGGCCAAGGGTTTCGGCACGGTGATCGACACGACCACCATCGTTCTGGGTTGGGCACCCAACGATGCTCCGACGGAGATGGATCCGAGCGGTGATGCCCAGTTCCAGGCCTATCTCGATTCCCTACGCAGGGACCGGCCCGTCAATACGGTGCAGCAGTTCGTCAACACCGAGGATGCGGGCCAGGGTGGACTCTCCACCTGGGAGTTCGGCGCCAGCAACTTCACCGGCGGCCCGGCAGGGCAGCAGTCTCAACCCGTGTTCGTGCCACCACCGCCAACCCCACGCCAACTTCCGGCCAGTGAAGGTGGTGGAGGTGGCGGCGAGAACTAAAAGGTGTAGTATTCCATCCATTGCGGATGTTTGACGGCCAGCGACCCACCAGAGACGCTGGCCGTTTCTTTTTGACAACCTGAAGCGTAGCGGTTGTGGGCAGCCCGAATCGAAGGGCTGTAGCCACCTCGAGGGAAGCCGGTGCAATGCCGGCGCGGCCCCCGCCACTGTGACCGGGGACGAAACCGGAGGAATCCACTGCGCGAGCTCGATTGCCTGGCACTTCTGACGACAGAGGGGCTCGGTCGGTCGACCGCGTGGGAAGGACCGGGAGTAGGAAGAACCGGAAGCCAGGAGACCTGCTGCTGCGCAAGACGCCTTTGATCGGCTGTGTGTCGGCGCGATGCCCCACGCAGGCGTTCCCCGGGGTGAGGGGACCAGGACGCGGAGTGTTGATGACGCCCCCATTCCCCCATCCCGGAGTGGGGCGTCGT
>CAVPOX010000022.1:0-104362 GCA_963707075.1 uncultured Acidobacteriota bacterium | reverse complement strand
TGCAGGAGCTGTTTCACTCCGTAGCAACGGGTCCTGCACGCAGGCGTCAGCTGCTGACCCCCGTCGGGCTCGGCATCTTTGGCCTCACACTGGTCGTCGTGGTGGTGGGTGGCCTGGTCACCTACCGCGAACTCCACCTCCCGGAGCTGTTACCAGGCACTCGGGGTACAGTCATTGGAGTACTGGTGCTCCTACCGGGTGCCCATCCTGAGCGGTGGTGCGTTGCGTGCTCAGAAAGCGCGTGGCACCCCAGTCCCTTCAATCCGCCCAAGGAGCTGGTTCTTTCCGGGACTTACCTCTGGATGCGCGAGACCGTGCCCTGCGGGGTCTTTATGTGTCTGTTTGGACTCGGTTTCATCAAGCACGCCGCCGGAGTTGATCTCCCTCCCCCACATCCGGTGCACGTACTTGAACTGAAGAGAGTCGAAGCAACCCGAAAGGACTGTCGCACTGTGCAAGCCACCGAGTCCTCGCGTGCCTTGTTCATTCCTCGGCCGTCTCGCGAGACCAGGCATGGATGCAGGTGACGATCGCCGACAGGCGCTGGCTGCGACGACGGGTGCGGCAGGAGAAAGACCCTCGGCGAGTGGGCAACGCGTGCGGACGAAGTGTAGGGAGCGGGGCACCTCCCCAGGGTGCACCACTGCTGCCTTTCCCCTCAGCTCAGAGAGCGTGAACGAATACGTCCCCCGAGCAGGTCGTATGGCCTGACAGGTGCCTCGGTCCAGCGCTCGATCCTCGAGGGGGTAGAATGAAATCTCACTTCAGCGGGAACTCTGGACCGATTCTTCGTATAGATAAGAGCACAGGGACCGTCCAGTCCCAGGAGGAGATTGTGATGTCAAATGCTCTCGGTTCCAAATTTAATCAGGCCCAGATAGTCGGCACGGCACTCTTTGCCCTGCTGCTCGTTTCACCACTGGCAGTGGCTCAAGAGCAGGTAGCCAACCCTGCCAAGGCTCCCAAGGGTGAAGAGACTCACCAGTTGAAGGAGCTCTGGCGGGTGGGTGGTTACGACGACGAAGACGTGCTCTTCGGGGTCATCACCGACATCATCGCGGGCCGTGATGGCAACTTCTACATGCTTGATTCGCAGCTCAACGAAGTCCAGGTCTACTCGCCGGGCGGCGAGTATCTGCGCACGATCGGTCGTGAGGGGGAGGGTCCAGGAGAGTTCCGCCTCGCTTTCAACCTCCTGCTGATGCCCAACGGGAACATCGGCGTACTGCAGGCCTTTCCAAGCAAGATCATCGCATTGACGCCCGATGGCAATCCGGCCGACGACTTCGAGCTGCCGAAGGGGGAGAACGAGGTCGGTTTCAAGGTGCTCTTCGCCGCTCGAAATGCGGGCGATCAGTTGGCGGTGGTCTATGGCTTCAACCAGCCATCCGAGAGTGGCTTTATTCAGCGAAGCATCTTGTCTCTGTTTGGCCCCAACGGTGAGAATGAGCGGCAGCTCTTCAGCCAGGACTCGGTCATGAACGCGGCCGACCCGAAGATCACGGAGACCGAATGGGACACCTTCCGCAATCGCTGGACCTCCGGTCCCGACGGTCAGGTGTATTCAGGCGTGAACTTCGGCGAGTACAAGATCAATGTCTGGGGCTCCGACGGGAAGCTGCGGCAAGTGATCAACCGGGAGTACCCGGTACACAAGCGCAGCAGTGAGCAGTCGGAGCGCATTCTGGAGATCTACAAGGGATTCACCCGGCAGATTCCCATTCCGAACATCAAATACGAGGTCGAGCCGAACTGGAACCCGATCCAGAGCATCAACGCCCGCGAGGACGGGACCCTGTGGATCCAGACCAGCCATGGGGCCTGGGACGTGCCGGAAGGAGAGATCGGCCGCTACGATGTCTTCGGCAGAGATGGGAAACTGGAGCGACAGGTCGTCCTCAAGGGGCAGGGCAATCCACAGAAGGACGGCTATTTCTTTGTCAAGGATCGACTCTTCGTGGTCACCGACTGGCTGGATGCGATGATGGCACTCCAGGGCGGTGCCGGCTCTGCGGAGGAGTCGGATGAAGAAGCCGCGCCGATGGAGATCATCTGTTACCAGCTCCCCTGAGGACGAGTCGGCGGAGAGACTCTCGCGAGGGAGTGGCGCGGTGATACTGAAGCGGATCAAGTCGTCTCAGGTTCTTTGGGCTCTGGCCCTGGTGGTCTTCCTTTCGGCGACCGGCTGTGGAACCGATGGACCATCGAGCGAAGCCCCGGTGGCGGAGGATGAGGCCGCACCAGCCGCCGGCAGTGCAGAATCTGCAGAGAGCACGGCTTCGGAAGGTGTCGAGGGCGAGGAGGGGGTCGAGGCAGAAGCCTCTCGACGAGAAACGTCAACGACTGTCTCCACCGCCCTCGTGATGCGCCGTGACCTGGTCTTGCCAGTCAAGGCCGAAGGCAGGATGCGTGCCCGTCACACCAGTGATGTCAAGTTCGAGCGGGCGGGTCGCATCGACCGCATCTACGTTCGCGAGGGCCAGCGGGTCAGCAAGGGGCAGGTGCTGGTCAGGCTCGACGATCGTGAGCTGCGGCTGTCTCTGGAGGAGGCGATGTCGCGCTATCTCCAGGGCCTGGGGCAGCTCGCGGTGGAAGAGGATGGTTATCGCGAGGGCGAACATGCCGAGCGAACGCTCGACCAACAGCGAGCCGAGCTGGAAAGGCGTGAGCGTGCGGGAGAGATCACGCGCGAGCAACGCCTCGACCTGGAGCTCGAGCTCGGCATGGATGCGGTGCGCGATGGGGCGTATCGCCGAGAGCTGCTCGAGGTGCGCAGCGGTGTGGCTGCTGCGCGGGCCGAGGCCGCCCGACTCCAGATCGAGCTCGAACGCACCGAGGTGCGGGCACCGTTTGCCGGTGTGATCAGCGCACTCGATCTCAACCAGGGAGAGAACGTGCAAGTGGGGCAGGTCTTTTGCCGGCTGGTTGACGACATCAATGTCGAGGCGGCGGTCGGCGTGCTCGAGAGCGACCTGTCGGTGGTCACCGTTGGCAAGCCGGCTCTGCTCGAGGTGCCGGCCCTTCGCCAGTCGATCCCCCTGCAGGTCGATGTCATCGATCCCGAAGTCGCCACCGACAGCAGGACCTGTCGCGTGCTCTTGCGCCTGCGTAGCGACGAACAGCGCGTCAAGCCGGGAATGTTCGTCCGGGCGTGGATTGCCGGAGAAGTGCTGCCAGATCGCCTGCTGGTCCCCCGCGAGGCGATCGTCACCCGTGACGGCAGGCCAGTGCTCTTCAAGGTGGAAGGTGACCGTGCCTTGTGGGTCTACGTCCAGCTCGGCCGGCAGAACGCGCAGCTCGTGGAGATCACCCGGATCGACCAGGGCGGACCGCTCGAGCCCGGCACTCAGGTCATCGTGAGCAACCATCTCACCATGACCCACGAAGCCAAGATCAAGGTCAAGGAGACGATCGAGGTTCCTGATCTCTGGGGCGCCGCTGTCGAGGGCTCAGAGGGTGAGTAGGCCTGTCGCGGAGCCCAACTAAATGCTGCGTGCCGCTCTCGAACGCCCGATCGCGGTCACCATGCTGTTTGCGGCGCTGGTGCTGGTTGGCGTCCTGAGCTACTCGCGACTGGCGGTGGATCTACTGCCGTCGATTGTCTATCCGCGGCTGACGGTTCTGACGATCTACGAAGACATTCCCGCCGAAGATCTCGAGCGACTGGTCACGCAGCGCCTGGAGGAAGCAATCACGGCTCAGACCGGAGTGCGCAATGTCCTGTCCAGAACGCGCGAGGGCGTATCGATCATCACGGTCGAGTACGAGTGGGGCACTCAGATGGACTTCGCGAATCTCCACCTGCGCGAGGCGGTCGATCGTGTCGCGTTTCGGGAGGACTTTCCGGATGCCGCGGATCGGCCGGTCATTCTGCGCTGGGATCCCAGCTCGAGACCGATCAGCATTCTGGTGCTCCAGGGAGCGGGGCGATTGGAGGCGTTGACGGAGTTTGCCCGTGAAGTCGTCAAGCCCGCCCTGGAGCAGGTCGACGGCATCAGCCGAGCGGAGGTCGTCGGCGGTGCGGATCGCGAGATCCTGGTCGAGCCAGACTCTCGCAAGATGGCCGTCTACGGTATTGATGTCGAGGACATCCGTCAGGCATCTGGTGCGCAGCAATATCGCGTTCCCCGGGGGCAAGGTCCGTCAGGGGCCGCTGCATCTGAGTCTGCGGATCGACGGGGAGTTCGAACGTCTGGACGACATCGCCGCCACCCATCTGGGTCTGGCTGGTGGGTCACCGATACGGATCGACGATGTCGCCAGGGTCATCGACACCGTCAAAGAGCCGGAGGGCCAGACTCTGCTTGGAGGCAAGACGGTGGTCTCGATGCTCATCTACAAGGAACCCGAGGCAAATACCCTGATTGTCTCGGAGTCCCTGGACGAGGCCCTGTCGGTGGTGTCGACCGACTATCCCGACTTCGGGTACGACTTCGTGTACCGCGATGCGTCGCACGTGCGCGCCTCGTTCGAGGGTCTCCAGCAGGCCCTGGTGCTCGGCGGAGTCCTGGCCATCCTGGTGTTGTTCGTCTTTCTGGGCGACTGGCGCAGCCCCTGGGTCGTCGGTCTGGCCATTCCGATCTCGATCGTTATCACCTTCGGTCTGCTGTACTTCGGTGACGTCAAGCTCAATCTGATGAGCCTGGGCGGACTCTCGCTGGCGGCCGGGATGCTGGTCGACAACTCGATCGTCGTCCTGGAGAACATCAACCGGCATCTGTCGATCGTGCGTGGGAAATCGAAAGAGAAGAGGACCCAAACCTCGCCTCTCGCACCTTCGGAAGGGCGACAACAGGTCGCTTTTGCGGCTTACGCGGGCACCCGCGAGGTGGCACGTCCCGTCATCGCAGCCAGCCTGACAACGATCGCGGTCTTCTTCCCGGTGGTCTATGTCCCGGGTATCGCCGGGGCGTTCTTTCGCGATCAGGCCCTGACGGTGACCTTCTCCCTGATGGTGTCGATTGCGGTGGCCCTGTTGCTGCAACCGGTGCTTTCGGCTCGTATCCTGCGCTCGCGCGAAAGGGGTCCACGGGGCATCTTCCGACTCTTCGCCCGGGGAATCGAACTGATCCACGATCTCTATCACCCGGTATTGGTCCAGGCCCTGCGGCATCCTTGGGTGCTCCTGGCGGCAACATTCCTGGGCCTGGTGGGCGCGGGCTTCTGGGCCATGAACCTGGATCGCAGCTTTCTTCCCCAACGCAGCCTCGGTGATGTCAGGATCGATCTGGAGCTGCCAGCCGGGACGCCGCTCGAACAAACCACGGCGCAGGTCGCGGATCTGGCCAGCTTCATTGAAGAGCAGGACGGGGTGGACGTCGTCTTCAGCCAGGTAGGGCAAACTGAGCGAACCCTGGCCGCGGTGCAGGACTTCAGTGCGCCCAACACCGCCAGGATTCGCGTCATCCTCGAGCCGGGTCGGGGTGCCTTCGAGCGCGGGCA
Source organism: uncultured Acidobacteriota bacterium (assembly GCA_963707075.1). Lineage (GTDB taxonomy): Bacteria > Acidobacteriota > Thermoanaerobaculia > Multivoradales > JAHEKO01 > CAXMQZ01. Next base: position 98,920 of record CAVPOX010000022.1, on the reverse strand, counting down.
AAAGCTTCGCGAGATCATCGCTGAACACCTCGGCCACAGCGCGGAAGTCACCTACGCTTTTCGCGAGGAGGGCATCGGCCTCGGCGAGATCCTCGGTACCGGCGGGGCGGAGTTCAGTGTGGGAGTGGTTGCCGAGCAGTCGCGTGAGGCTCTCGAGGTCGCGGAAGATCTGCTCGACGCGTTACGCCAGGTGGAGGGGCTGGTGGATCTGCAGATGGATCGTGTGCTCGGCACCACCAATGTCGTCGTGCGCCTAGACCGGGAGGAGATCTTGCGACAGGGCCTCAATCCCGATCGCATGGCGCGTGAGCTGCAGGCGAGGGTGGCGGGTATCGAAGCGACCTTCTTCAACGAGGTCGACCAACGCATCGATATCGCGATCCGACTGCCACTGGATGAACGCCGCAGCCTCGCCTCGGCGCTCGGGACCTCGATCTCACTCGAGGGTGGGCAGAGCGTGCCCCTGTCCACGTTTCTCACCCTGGAGGAAGAGCGGCCCGTGCGCGAGCTCAAGCGCCGCAACCAGCAGCGCTGGGTGACGATCTCGGGAAACCTCGAAGGGCGCAGCCTCGACAGTGTCTGGGAGGAGACCGAGGCGATCGCGGCGGCAACGCTCCCCGGGGGCGTTCAGATCATCGAAGAGGGGGAGCGCCAAGAGATGCGTCGCAGCTTCAAGGACTTGGGTATGGCGATGGTGTTGGCCATGCTTCTGGTCTACATGATTCTCGCCGGACAGTTCGAGTCGTTTCTCGATCCCTTGTTGATCGCCGCAGTGATTCCGATTGGTCTGGCCGGAGCCACAGCCGCGATCGGTGTAACCGGTGGCAGCATCAACATCCTGTCGCTGATCGGCATCCTGGCCCTGCTCGGTATCGCGGTCAACGACGCCATCGTCAAGGTCGACACGATCCGTCGCTTGCGTTCTGAAGGTCTTGCGGGTGGCCAGGCAATTCTCGAGGCCAGCCGGCTGCGTCTGCGGCCGATTCTGATGACCAGTGCCACCACGGTGCTGGCCATGCTGCCCATGGCGATCGGGCTCGGCAGTGGTGAACAGCTGCAACGGCCGTTGGCCATCACCATCATCGGTGGTCTGACCCTGACCACCCTGCTGACGCTTTTTGTGACGCCTACCCTCTATCAGCAAGCGCATCGCATCGAGCGACCGACGGGCCAATGACTCGCTTCTTCGTCCAGCATCCGGTCACGACCTGGATGCTCTTCCTCGCCTTTGCGGTGCTGGCCGTCTACGCCATCCCACGGATCGAGATCGAAGCCCTGCCCGAGGTCGACCTGCCCTCGCTCACGGTCGTGACACGTTGGCAGGGAGCCTCGCCCAAGGCGGTACAGCGATCTCTGACTCGCCCGATAGAGGAGGCGGTCCGCAACGTTCACGGGGTCGAGTCGGTCAAGTCGACCAGTCGAGCGAGCGAGTCGCTTGTCGAGGTGGAATTTCGGCGCGAAGTGGATCTGGACTTCGCCCGACTCCATCTCAGTGAGCAGCTCGGCGCAATCCGCCGCGATCTACCGCTCAACGCGACCCCCCCCACAATCCAGCCCTTTGTGCCCGAGGAGTTCCAGACCGAGCAATTCTTCACCTTCAGCGTCGAGTCGCCATTGTCTCCAAACGAGCTGCGGGAGATGGCCGAGAAATGGATCGTGCCCCAGGTGTTGGCCGTGGATGGAGTTGCCGATGCGCAGGTGCGAGGCGGTGCACGGCCGTTGCTCGAGATCGTGCTCGATCGCCAGTTGCTGGAGCTTTACGGCATCAAGGCGGACGAGGTCTTTACCGCCGTCAACCGGCTCGACGAGCTTTCAGGTGCCGGGGCGATTCGCGAGAGAGGTCTGGAGAAGCTGGTGGCGTTGCGCGAGCCGGTCGATGTCGCGCGCATGGAACGGGCGATCGTCGGCTATCGGGGAGGTCGGGCATTCGAGCTGGCGGAGTTGGGAGAGGTGCGAGCGTCCTTCGAGGACCCCGGATACTTCGTACGCTCGAACGGGCGCAACGTGATCCAGATCCAGGTCGAGAAGCGTAGCGGTGCGAACTCGGTGGGAGTCAGCCGTAGTCTCAGGGCAGCGCTGCCGCGGATCGAGGAGCGCACCCCATCGCAAGTGGTTCTGAAGGTCGAAGAGGACGAAGGCCGGGATCTCGAGGACAAGCTACGAGATCTGGTCGGTCGCTCGATCGCGATCTTGATTCTCCTGTTTCTTCTCCTCGTCTTGACCTTGAGGCGAGTCCAGCTGACGGCCATCGTGGTGGCGTCGATCCTCTTCTCCCTGGTGATCTGTCTGAGCCTCTTCTACTTTCTCGGGTTGTCGGTCAACTTCATCACCATCAGCGGATTGACCATCTGTTTTGGCATGTTGCTCGACAACAGCATTCTGGTGCTCGATGCGGTGCACCGCCGTCTTAAGGGGCTCGATCGTGCGGAAAGCGCTGGGTTGAATCGCACTGCGCGGGCCAAGGTTGCTGAGGAGACCATCATCGCTGGAACCCAGGAGGTGCTGTTTCCCGTTCTCGCCACGACGGTGACCACGATGGTGGCATTCGTCTCATTCATCTTCTTGTCGGGCCGCCTGGCGCTGTACTACGTGCCACTGGCCATTTCGATTGCAACGGCTCTGTTTGCTTCGGTCTTTGTGGCGTTTGGCTGGATCCCCGTAGTGCTGAATCAGATCTGGGTGCCGCGCGTTTTGAAGCGTCAGAGTGAGGGCAAGAGAGGCCTGGAAGATCAGGAGATTGGCGAGTTTCTGGATGACGCACCCGATCTCGATGCCAAGCCTCGTGGATTGCAGCGCTTGATCGGGTGGAACCTGCGACTGTGGCCGCTGCTCATTCCAGGCCTGATCGCACTTTTCTACTGGGGCTTCACCGTCTACCAGAACGACGTGATCAAGGGTGGTTTCTTTCGCATGCCGGATGACGAGAAGCTGATCTTCTACATGCGCATGGCCGAGGGGACCGATGTCGAGGTGACCTCCGAGACAATGCTGCGGTTCGAAGGGCTGCTGTTGCCGATTCACGACGGTGCCGAGATGCGCAGCACCGTCTTCGGGAGCCAGGCCTATATGGAGGTCGAGTTCGACGACTACCTGCTGACGACCGGGATTCCGTTGCTGTACCGCTCGTTGCTGGTCGAGCTGGCGGATGCCACGGGCGGGACCGCTATCTTCATCTCGGGCTTCGATGAGTCGCCGTATATGAAGGGCAATCTCGCGGGTTCGGCGTTGAATTCGCTGGTCAAGATCACCGGCTACAACTCAAAACGTTTGACGGAGATCGCCGAGCAGACCCTGGCCAAGGTGGAGCGCAACCGGCGGGTGCGCAATCCACGCATCACCGGCTCGGAGCTCTTCGGCCGCTCGAGCAACGAGGAGACGTTGATTTCGCTGCGGCGCGACGTGCTGGCCGATCACGGACTGACCGTGCTCGAGGTGGTGAGTACGGTACGTCGGTTGCTGGGTCTCGACATACCCTGGACGATGCTGGTGGATGGTGAGCAACAGCGGGTACAACTCGAGTTCGCGGGTGCGGACTCTTTCGATGTGTCGGCATTGTTCAGCGAGGTGATCAAGACCGAGGACGGTGGCTCGGTGCTGGTGGGCGATCTCGTGGCGATTGAAACCGTGCCGTTGTCCGACGCGATCGTGCGCGAGAATCAGCGCTATTCGATGTTGGTGAATTGGGAGTACGTAGGGACCAATCACATGCGAGTCGCCTATATCGAGAGCATCATTGAATCGATGGACTTGCCCTACGGCTACGCGGCGGAGGAGTCGCGGCAGCAGTTTCTGACGGAGGAGGAAGAGAGCGATCTGGTCCTGACGACGGTGCTGGCTGCGGTCTTTATTCTCATGGTGTTGATGGCGCTGTTCGAGAGCGTCACGCTGCCTTTTCTGGTGTTGACATCCCTGCCGATGGCGCTGGTCGGTGTCTTCGTCATCTACTGGAAGACCGGTGCCGAGTTCGACTCATCGGCCCAGGTGGGACTGGTGCTGCTGTTCGGTGTTGTGGTGAACAACGCGATTCTGTTGGTCAGTCGTTTCCGCACCGAGAGCAGCATGATCTTGCGGGCCCGACTGGGTGGGGATCCCGAGAGGGACGCCGCGATCTTTCCCGGTTCGCGCCACACTCTGGGCGGCAGTGATCTGTTCGTGCTGCCAGCGCAGGAGCGTCCTCGTCTGTTGCGTCTGGCGGTGAGTCACGGTACTCGAATTCGGTTGCGGTCGATTCTCCTGACCAGCGGCACGACAATCGTCGGTCTGTTGCCCCTGCTGATTCAGGTCGAGCGTGTCCCGTCGAAGCTGCCATGGATTGGACTCGAGCTGCCGATCACCCTGCACTGGCTCGACACCACGAATCAGGACATCTGGCAGAATCTCGCTCTGACCTCGATCGGCGGTCTGCTCTCGAGTACCGTGCTCATCCTCCTGGTGCTGCCGGCCCTCTACTACGCCAGCGTTCGCATCGGTTGGTGGCTGCGGCAGACCTGGCTGTGGATCGTTGCCCGGATACCGACAGTGATGCGCCGACTCAGCACATCCTAGGTGACAGGATACTTTCTCGGCCTTCCATTCAATTGATTGAAAGATTCCTGGCTTGTCTTTCGTCTACTGGGTCGATGGCCCGCATGGCAAGAGTCGTGGTTCCGGGGATTCCCCATCATGTGACGCAGAGGGGTGCCCGCCGAATGGAGGTGTTCTTCTCATCCGAGGACTACGACTCATACAGGAGCCTGCTGCGAGAACAGACCGAGAAGCATGGAGTGGAGATCTGGGCCTATTGTCTGATGCCAAACCATGTCCACCTCATTGCTGTCCCGGCTAGTCGCGATGCGCTGGCGAGAGCTCTTGGGGAAGCACACCGAAGGCACGCGATCCAGGTCAACAGGCGATTCGAGTGGAAAGGACACCTTTGGCAAGAGAGATTCGCATCATTTCCGATGGATGAGTCTCATCTTCTCGCCGCGGTGCGTTACATCCTCTTGAACCCGGTAAGGGCCGGGCTTGTCGCCAAGGCAAGCGACTGGCCGTTCAGCAGCCTGGCATGCCACCGCCGATGGAAGGACGATCCGTTGGTGACGATGAATCCGCTGGAGGAGCGAATCGAGGGGTGGGATCTGCTGTTGGACGAGACGTCTGAACCAGAAGCCATGACCGATGACCTTCGCAGGCATGGCGGACGGGTCGCCCGCTCGGTGATGATGCATTCATCGACAGGCTGGAGAGCTATGTGGGTCGCTCACTCAGGCCATGGCCAGGGAAAGCAGCGTGGGGACAAGGTTCGGACAGTGATTCTTCGCTCCGAGTGAGTTCAATCTGTTGAAGACAGTATCCTGTCACCGGGGTAGTATGTGCGGGAGGAGACGCCATGAAACGAATTGCAGCACACCTGTTGACGATTGCCGGTATCGTCGTCCTGTTTCTGGTGCTGGGTGGGTGTTCGGGTAACCCCAGTGTGAGCACGGGAATCGGAATCCATCGCAGTCCCAATGGTGATTGGGGACACAGCATCAACATCGGTATCAACAGCCACGGGCGCTACTGGTAGGTCGCTATGCTGAGACACTCGAGAGTTCCGACACTACTGATCCTGGCTTGTCGCCCTGGTACCGGGTCTGTGCCGAGCTGAGCGACAGACCTATCAACACGACGATGAAGCCCTTTTCTCGATCGACTTTCCCGACGACTGGTACGTCGATGCGGACTTCGTCTCCGATGCCAAGGCTGCTGGCACCCTCAAGGGGGGTAAGCCCGGGCTGCGAATTCTCGAAGCCATGCCGAGTGATGGCAGCAAGCTCTGGTTCGGCATCTGGGTCGCTCCCGACTCGGTTCGGGGACTTCGACAAGGCCTCTCGAATACATCGCTTCACTCGATGGTGACCTGTTCACCAATGTCGAGTCCTCGCAACCGAAGGACACGTCGTTCGGCGGCATGCCAGCGAAGACGATGTACGGGCATCGCGCGTCGACTCGGCGAAGAGGTCGAGTTTGCCGTGGCGCTCTTTCAGCCCCGAGAGGCTGTGATCACCGTTGCCCTGTACGTGGGTCGTCCGCAGACCTGGGGAAAGCATCGGGCTCAGCTGCAGAAGGTGGTGGACTCGATCCAGTCAGAGAGCCCCTGACATCGCAAAACCGGTCGCCCGGCGGATCTGCAGTCCCTTGAAGTGCGGCTCTACGCGTCGTGCTTCGCTTCGTGGGGAGCGGGAATCTCGAAAGAATCCTGGCCGTTCAGATAGTCCTTGGAAGTGACTCCCATGGACATGTAGATGTTGAACAGGCCATCGAGTGGGATATTGGCAGGTTCGACCCATTTGGCCGGCACGTAGACCAGAGCGCCCGTGAATGGCATCGGGGCCGAGGGAACGAGCACGGCGCGGTACTCGGTGCCGTTCAACACGACGATCTTGCGACTCGGCATCAAAGCCAGCACCGCCGTACTCCCCTTGCCACCGAAGTAGCACATCACCGGACTCATCTCTCGTATCTCCGCGGGCCCCTGGCGGTCGAAGAGGGCGATGATCTTCTTCGAGGAGTCGTAGACCGTGCTGACCAGGGGAACGCGATTCATCACGGTGTCGACCATGCTGTGCCAGCGGGCCTTCATGCCGGACTGAACCAGCAGACCGAAGAGGTAGATCAACACCAGAGCGAGTGCGAGCCCAATGAGGTAGCCCACGCGTTTCGAGGTCACGAACTGCACCCCGATCGATTCGAGCAGCTTGCCGAAGATGCTCGTTGGCCCGAGGAGTCGCTGAATGAAGCCTGCCAACCAGAAGAATGACCACCAAGGTCAAAGCCAGGGGCAACGTGGCCAGGGCGCCGGCCACAAAGGGTCTGGCGACTCGTCGAAGAAGAGTGGGTTTGTCGATGAGAGGCTCGCTCATGGCGCGATTATGACCGAAGCCGTGCTGCGGCTCGAAGCCAAGTCTTCGTCGCATCCCCGAAAGATCATTTCCAGCGGAGGATGGCACGGTCGAGAACCACCGCGCTCTCGGTGACGCCGTCCGAGCCCGATCCATCCAGTTTCAGGACGAGCGGTTCGCCTTCCATCCAGTCGAGACCTTCGAAGGTGACGGTCTGCCAGTCTGCGCGCCAAGTCGAGCGTGGCGCTTGCGAGGGCATCCTTGCCGGCCAGCAGCGAGACTGCGAGGAGTCGCTTCACTCCTGCCGACTCGCATCAGCTGAAGCTCGACCGACAGTCGGTCCCCGCCGGGTACGACGGGTGCAGCGACCGAGTCACCGGGAGTCAGACGCCAGCCGCCCCGAAAGCGTGGGCGATAGGGAACCCACGGCTCGGGATAGAGGAGCCCTCCCTGCTTGGTCACCTGTCGGTCTTCGAATTCGATCACGCCAGTGGGCGCCCGATGGGCCGCGAGCGGGACCGCCGCAACGGCTAGCAGGGCCAGCGCAACGCCGGAATTGCGCCATTCGGACCTCGCCCGTGGCCACCACCAGAAGGCCGTCACGGAGGCACCTGCCAGGAGCGGCACAAGCCAGCTGGCAACTCTCGGTCTCACCATGCTGGGGAAAAACCGTGCGACATCTGCCGACCAGAGTGAAGCCAGATGGTCGAAAAGATGATTCGTGCCGGTAGCGAGGTTGTAGGTCCAGCCCGGCTCCGCCATCCAGAGCAGCGTGAATGCGGTACCCAGCGCCAGAGAGGCGGCTGTGATCACGCGGGCTCCGACTCCGGTCGGCGCGCGCGAGCAGTGGTACCAATGCCATGGCAAGCAGGGGCAACAGGACGAGGCCGAACCGGAAGGGCGGCGACCAGGCGCCATACCACTCTGCCCGTGGCGCAATAACAGCCAGATACGGCAGGCCCAGAACCAGCAGATCCAGTGCGACAGGTCGACGCTGCCAGATCACCAGGAGTAGTGCGGGGATCAAGAGCACCCAGGCGGGGTTGGCTGCAAAGAGGCCGAAGGCGCAGTCCCAGAAGAGCCCGGCAGCTCCGGTCAGATACTCGACGGGATGGCGCGCCTGGATCTCGGCCAACTGATCGAGCGAGTGATCCCGCAGCCACTTGCCCGTCGTCGCGTGGTTGATCGCGGCAAGACCGCCGATGAGCAGAACCAGGCCGCATCCTCCTCCGAGGAGCACCTTGCGATTACGACCCGCGCGCCACCAGGCCAAGACCAACAGGGGCGCCGTCAGCAGGGCGAATCGCAGCTTCAGAGCGGGGAGAAGCACCACCACCGTCGCCAGAATCAGCCAGTGCCGCCTGCGGTGACGAGGTGTTCTCCTGAAGAGACAAGAGTTGTCCAAGTGCCACCAGCACCAGGATCATGGCCGGCACCTCGACCCAGATCTGGTGCGAGTAGAGAAGCAGTGGTGGTGTCAGAGAGAGGAGGGCCCAGGCCCAGAGCACCTCGCCAGGGTATTCAGGCCAATAGCGTCGGGCCAGACGGTAGGCCAACCCGCTCGCCAGAGCCGTCATCAGAGCCATCGTCACCAGGGCTCCGAGCTTGCCAGCCCAATCGGTATCCAGGCGCCAGAAGCAGGGGCAGCACGGGACTGTGCCGCGAGAAGGCTCGACCGTCAGCCCGTTTCGGATCAGCCCACGAGGGCTCCAGTGCCCGGTCGACGAAACGAAGGGAATCCCGCATTCGCATAATTGTTGGTCAGCTCGACATCGAAGTCGTATGCCAGGCTGTGCGCGATCAGCAGAAAGTAGGGCTCGTCTCCGTCGAGCCCGCGGCGCGAAGTCGACCAGGGAAGGATCAGCAGGTAGAGCAAGTAGAGGCAGGACGAAAAAGGGCCACGTCGCCGACTGGAGAGTTTCCGTTCCGGCTGGCTCTGCTGAGAAGCCAGGAGAACCAGACCAGGTGACTCGCGATGAGCAGAAAGAGTCCCACCATGAGAACCTGGTCCATGCCATTGCCCTCGACGGGAACTCCAAGAGACGCGCGAGCCCTGAAGAGCAGGAAGAGGGCGGCGAGGAGAACGGCCTCGAACCCGAGGACGGGTCGCGGCACCAGGTTCCACAGGGCGCTGAGTGGCAATGTCCTCGACACTGGGTGCCAGCGTATCAAGGCACCTCCGTGGCAGGGGAGTTTGTCGTCTGCGGTGCGGGTCGGAGAAGCCGTTACAATGCCGGTCGAAGGAGGAATCTGTGCAGTCGTCTTCAATGAGCAGGATGCAATTCGTGGGCGCAACGTGCCTTGTTCTGACTCTCTTCCTTGTGCCCGTATGCGTGGCAGAGGTCGGCGAGGTTGTCTGGTGGGAGCTGCTGACCGAGGATGCGGAAGCGGCGACCCAGTTCTATGAGGAGCTCTTTGGATGGCAGTTCGAGCAAGTCCCCTCCGGCAACCGAATCGCCGAGCTCGCTGGCGTGCCCTTCGCAGGAATCTCCCAGATCGACGACCAGCTGAAGGGCAGGAACGAAGCCTTCTGGTTGGTTGGATTCGAGGTGGACAAGGCGGCGAATGTTGTGGCCAAGAGCAGGAGTCAGGGCGCGATCTCTCATCATTCGGGTCAGCTCGAGGGCGTCGGCACCTATGCGGTTCTGGAGGACAACCAGGACGCGTTCTTCATGCTGATCGAGCCCGACAGGCCGCTCGGTGGCGCGGCGAAGCCCTGGGTCTGGGCCGAGCTGTGGACCCGCGATATCGACCAGGCTGCGAGCTTCTACTCTCGGCTCCTGGGCTACGAGAGATCTGAGGAAGAGTTGGCCAGTGGTCGCTATCAGGTGCTCGCCTCGGCAGAGGTCCTCAGGGCGGGGCTCGTGCCGATCGAAGCGAGAAAAGTCGACCCCATCTGGGCCCCCTATCTCGCAGTGGACGACCTCGACCGCGTCATGGCAAGGACGGAGACGTTGGGGGGTGAGGTGCTGATGACGCCGAGCAAGGATGTGGCCGCAGGCAGGGTGGCGCTGCTTGAAGATCCCACCGGCGGGGCCTTTTTTGTCTACCTTCTGGAAAGAGAGGACGCGCAATGAGGCAAGTGATGCGCTGGTCGTTGGGGGTGGCTTTGGGCCTCTTCATCCTGTTCGGTAACGTCGCGTGCTCCTCTTCGGGAGCGACAACCTCCACCCTCTATATGAGTACGGGCTACGGCCCCTCCTGGGGATATGGTTGGTATGGAGGGTATCGGCCGGGCTATCCGATCGGCCCACCCCGTCCGCCGCGCCCGCACCCCCCGGTTAGGCCGGTTCCCTACTAGGACTGGAGTTCTTGGGGTGAGCACCACGCCTAAGCACGATGGCCACTGAAGGGCCGAAGAGCTCCCTGCCACGGGTGATCATTGTCGGCGGTGGTTTTGCTGGCCTCGCGGCGGTGCGAGAGCTCCGGCAGTCTGCGGCCGAAGTGCTGCTGATTGACAAGCAGAACCACCACCTTTTTCAGCCGCTGCTCTATCAAGTCGCGACCGCGGCGCTTTCGCCTGGAAACATCGCTGCACCGATTCGACGAATCCTTCGTCGACAGGACAACACCACCGTCTTCATGGTGCACGTGACCGACATCGACGTGAGTGCGCAGACCGTCTTTCTGGAGGGTCAGCCATACCGCTACGACTATCTGGTGGTGGCGACAGGGGTCAAGACCAATTACTTCGGGAATGATCAGTGGGCGCGATACGCTCCGGGGCTCAAGACAATCGAGGAGGCCACAGAAGTGAGGGCCAGGTTTCTTCTTGCCCTGGAGCAGGCAGAAGTCGAGCCGGATCCGGAGGCCCAGCGCTCGGCTTTGACCTTCGCGATCGTCGGTGCGGGGCCGACGGGTGTCGAGATGGCCGCGGCCCTGGCTGACATCGTGGCTTCGGTGCGTCGGGATTTTCGCCATGTCGAGACCACGAACGCGCGGATCATTCTCATCGATGCCCTCGACCGGGTGCTGAGTACCTTTGATCCAGAGCTCTCGACCCGAGCGATGGAGGATCTCGAGGAACTTGGTGTCGAGTTGCTCCTGGACTCACGGGTCACCCATGTCGACGCAGATGGGCTGACGGCAGAAACTCCCGATGGCACTGTGCGGGTCGAGGCCAACAACGTCATCTGGGCGGCGGGTGTCAAGGCGTCATCGCTGGGCGCATCCCTGGGTGTGGGCCTGGACAGCGTCGGTCGTGTACTGGTTGGTGACGACCTGTCGCTCGCGGAGTATCCCGAGGTATTCGTGGTGGGTGATCTGGCCCATCGGGTCGATCCCGAGTTGGGCAGGCCGGTGCCCGGAGTGGCGCAGGGTGCCTTGCAGATGGGACGCCATGCAGGGCAGACGATCGCGGCGGAGGTCAAAGCGTTGGCGGAGGGTGACCCGCGACCGGCGCGGAAGGTGTTCCTTTACGACGACAAGGGTTCGATGGCGATCATCGGCAAGAACCGCGCGGTTGCAGAGATCGGCAAGCTTCGTTTCAGTGGAGCTCCAGCCTTTCTTGTCTGGGCTCTGATCCACATCATCTCGCTGATCGGATTCCGACGAAAGCTGGTCGTCTTTACCGAGTGGGTGTGGCAGTACCTCTTCCACTCGCGCGGCGTGCGGTTGATTACCGGTGAGGACCGACTGCCGAGATCTGTCGAACCGCCTCCCGACCCCAGGTCCGGATAAGGCAGCAGGCCACTAGTCGATCAGAACCACCGCTGCGACATACACCACGTAGAGCCCCAGAAAGACGGCTCCCTCCCACCGGTCCAGGGAGTGCTTCTTGCCCGTGAACATGGTGAAGAAGAGGAGCAGGCTGGAGAACACGACCACGCCGATATCCACATTGCTCCTGGTCTGGAACGGCAGCGGTCGGATGATCGAGCTGATTCCGAGCACGAAGAAGATATTGAAGATATTGGAACCGACCACGTTACCGACAGCGATATCAACGTTCTTCTTGTAGGCAGCGACGGCGGAAGTGGCGAGCTCGGGCAGCGAGGTTCCTACCGCCACGATGGTCAGCCCGACCAACGATTCACTCATGCCGAAGCTCCTGGCAAGGTCCACTGCACCGTCGATGATCCACCTGGCACCGAGAGTCAGACCGATCAGACCTGCGACCATGCGCGAGATCGAACTGGCCAACCCTCGCGGCTGAATGGGTACTTGCGCATCGAGGCCTTCGACGTTTCTGGCGATGGTGAACGCGTAGTAGAGAAAGATCGAGAAGAAGGCAAGGAACACCAGGCCATCGATGCGAGTCAGTCGTGAGGTCTCATTTCCATCGATCAACTGATCGTTGGCCATGAACCCCAGCACGATTGCAGCCAGCAGGCTGAAGGGGATCTCCTTGCGAACCGTCCCATGCGAAACAGACAGGGGGTAGAGGATGGCGGAGATGCCAAGGATCAGCAGAATGTTCGCAATGTTGCTGCCCAGGACATTGCCAATGGCGATATCGGTATTGCCCCGCGCACTGGCGAGAATGTTGACGAACAGCTCGGGCGTGGAGGTGCCGAAAGCGACAACCGTCAGGCCGATCACGAGCCCCGAGATATGGAACCGGCTGGCCAATGAAGAGGCGCCGGCAACCAGGAGATCGGCACCCTTGATGAGGGCTACGAAGCCCAGAAGAAAGAGTATTTGGGAAAGCACGCCACACCGATCATAGCTGGCGAACCTCGATTGCCGAGCTAGAACTTGACCATGTAGTCCTTGGCCTCGAGGCAGACGCTGAAGGCCTTCTTGAAGTTGTCGATCTGGGTCTGGCTGAACTGCTGACTCTGGGCGGATTGTTGATCGATCTGTGTGTTGGCCTGTGCTTGTTTCTGGCGACGGGCGCGGCGGCCTCCCAGAGCGCCGAGGCCGGCTCCGATGGCCGCACCTTTCCCAGCGTCATCGCTGGCAATCTCGCCGATCAGTGCACCGGTAGCCGCGCCGATCAGGGCGCCCTTGCCGGTAGATCCCTTGCCAGCTTGCGCAACCTGTTCCTTCGCCTGTGCAGTTTGTTGCTGTTGTTGTTCGGCCTTCTTGGCAAGCTCGAACGGGTCGGACCCGGTATTCTCGACAGCCCAGGCGTAGCAGGCAGCTTCGTCCTTGTTCTGCTGGTCCGTGGCTTGTCCCTCGGCGGGGAAGACGTAGACATGCATGGTGGCGGCCAGAGTCTTGTCGCCCGACGCCTCCTTGAGCTCAGTTTGAGAGGCGACCGGCATGGCGATGAACGCCAGGAGCGCGATGGCGACGATGGTGAGGCTCTTCATGAGTGTTCTCCTCGTAGCTAATGGCTGGTACAGAGCTAGCCGGCAGACCGGAGTGGTGTGCAATAGGCGAAGACAGCCACCACATGACGCTCGAGTGCGATGGCGAAAGAGGCCGTGCCCGAGTCCTGGTCCAGGACGATACTGAAGGCGCGACTGGCCTCGACCCCCTGAATGAAAATCCGGTCTCCCTCCCTTTCGAGGTTTTTCATCGGTGATGACCGCACCTCACCGCTAGCTTCCGTTGTGCTGAGCAACTTGTTCTCGAGGTCGATCTCGAGGAAGCGGGGTATGTTCCAGTCTTCAGGGGTGCCGGGAGCACAACCGATCTCGGCATAGCACTCGGTGGCTTCGATCGCAGTGCAAAGAATCTTCTGGGCGCCGGAAACATCGTCTGCAGCGGCCGGCTGAGCCATCAGGATGGTGGCCAACGCCGCAGACGAGAGGAAGGTGTCGATTCTCATGTGGATGCTCCTGTTTGCAACGATAAATGCACTCGTGACAGTCCGTAATCTAGCGATAAACAGGGTCGTATGCCAGTCGTTCCAGATCAGCCTCCGAGCGTCTCGCTCCCGTTTGCGGTATCCTTCAGTGGCCAGCGGCCGGTTCCGCTGGTCCTTCCTTTTTACAACCGTCTGCCAATCGGGAAAGTGCATGGATAGAGGAGAAGGATTCTCATGAAGCGAAGTTGGATGAGTCTGTTGTTGTGTATCGCCCTGGTGATGGCTGCAGTGGTTCCGGCAGCCGTAGCGCAGGATGCGCCGGTTCTGAGCCGAATCGTCAAGAACAACGAGCTGCGCGTGGGCATGTCTGGTGGTCAGCCGCCGTTTACTGTCCTGGCCAAGAGTGGAGAGCTGATTGGCTATGAAGTAGACGTGGCCAAGCTGTTGGCCAACGCCATGGGCGTGGAGCTGAAGCTCGTGCAGAAGCCGTTTGGTGAGCTCCTCGACGCCTTGTCGGCGGGGGATGTCGATGTCGTGATGTCGGGCATGACCATGACTCCCGAGCGAAATATGAAGGCGGCTTTTGTGGGTCCCTACATCGTGTCGGGTAAGTCGATTCTGACCAAGGACAGGACCCTGGCCCAGGCGGACGAGGCGACTGACATTGATCTGGCGAACGTCAAGATCGTCGCACTGGAAAACTCCACGAGTCAGCGTTTCGTCGAGACTTTCATGTCCAAAGCTCAGTTGGTGACCACCAAGAACTACGACGCGGCGGTGCAGATGATTCTCAATGACGAGGCCACGGCGATGGTCGCCGACTATCCTGTTTGCGCCTTGTCGGTGATGCGGCACGGCGACAAGGGCCTGGTGACTCTCTCCGAGCCGTTGACCATCGAGCCGATCGGCGTTGCGATCAGCCCCGGTGACTCGTTGCTGCTCAACTTCATCGAGAACTACCTCGGAGCGCTCGAGGTGGTCGGTGTGCTGGAAGAGCTCGAAGCCAAGTGGTTCAATGATGGCGGCTGGCTGATCAATCTTCCCTGAGCACCGGTGCTTTCGATCGAGGGTAGCGAAGGGCCGAGAAGATGCGTCGAGTAGGTCTTCTAGTCTTGTTGTGGGCGGTGGCGGTTGCTACCGCCCCATCGACCTCTGGCGCGCGAGAGATCGAAGGGCAGAACGCCGGAGGGGCGTACTACCACATCTCGGTTCCCGACAACTGGAACGGAGACCTGGTGATCTGGAACCACGGGTTCAGTCTCTCCGAGCCGGGTCCCAGACCCGATCTGGGACCGCTGGTGGATGTGCAGCTGCTCGAGGGGTACGCGGTCGCGGCCTCGAGCTTTCGTCTCAACGGTTGGGCCCTGTTCAAGACCAATCCCGACCTGCGGCAGTTGGTACAGGTGTTTACGGCAGAGTTCGGGCGACCGGAGCAGATCATCCTGTATGGCGCTTCCCTGGGTGGAGCTGTGACGGCCGCGGCCCTGGAGAAAGGCAATCTGGGCAACGTCGTGGGCGCGCTCACCTACTGTGGGGCGATGGCGGGAAGTCGGAACTGGGACGTGGCTCTCGATCTTCGGCTGTTGTACGACCTGGTCTGCGAAGGCATGCCTGGAGCGGAGATCCCAGGTGGTCCAAGGGGGCTGCCCAAGAACTCGGATTGGACCGATGATGACATCGAGAATGCGGTCAACGCCTGCACCGGCGTCAACGAGCTCAGCTTTCAGCGCACCCGAAAGCAGAAGAAGAATCTGAAAACGATTCTCGACCTGGCCCAGATCCCCAGATCGTTTCTGGTGCAGGACATGCTCTTTGCCACCGAAGCCATGGCCGATCTGGTCCACGATCCCCAGAAGCTCAGGGGAAAGCCTGGAACCGGCAACGAGACTGTGATCTACGGGGACGAGGATGTCGATGCCAACATCAGACGCGTCAAGCCCAAGCCACCCAAACGGAAGCGGCTCGCCCGCAATTTCACCCCAACGGGCGACATCAAGGGCGCCAAGATCGTCTCGATGCACACCAGCAAGGATGGATTGGTTCTGGTGGAGAACCAGTCGATCTACGCCCAGGTGGTACCGCCACAGAATCTCACCACGGTCATCGCCAGAGAGAGCGTGGCGACACACTGCGTGTTCACGCCCGGCGAAATTCTGGCAGGCTGGGAAGCGCTGCGAGACTGGATCGCCACGGGCGAGCAGCCCTCGGCACGAGATATCCAGGAGACCTGCAAGGCGATTCCCGTCCTCGGTGAGGTCTGCCGGATCGATGCCGATTTCAAGCTGCCCGATCCGGACCAGCGGATGCGTCCGCGGTAGCGTCTTCGTCTACTTCTGAACCAACTCGATGCGCAGGGCCTCCAGTCGGCGGCCCTGGCGCAGGGTGCCGACGATTTCGCCCTCGCTGACCCAGTCATCCCAACCCATGCCTTCGATGTGTCCCCGGTAGCGCAGACCGACACCTTCAGGGGGGTCGGTGAGCTCGATCTTGAGGGCGTCGAGGGAGCGATGTTGCCCGGTGGTGCCGAGCTCTGCACCGTTCTCCACCCAGTCGGTCCAGCCTTCGCCCCTGACGCGACCCTGATAGCGCACGCCTACCTTGTTCCCCGGGTCGACGATTTCGATCTTGATGGCTTCGATCTGGAGGGCCTGGCCGGTGGTGCCGGAGACTTCACCGTCCGAGAACCAGCCAGTCCAACCAGTCCTGGCCGAGTGCGTCTCGTAGCGCACGCTCAGGCCTTTCACCCGGGAGCTGGTCAGGCCTTCGCCCTCAGTCAACTCGAGACGCAAGGCCTCGAGTCGGAGGTTGCGCTCGGTCGTGCCCGCAATCTCGCCCTCTTCGACCCAGCCCATCCAACCGAGACTCTCGACATGGGCCTGATAGCGCAAGTGTATGCCCGCCTTGTTCCGGGTGAGCTTGATCTCGATCGCCTCGATGCGATGCCCCGCCCCGGTCGTACCCGAGGGCTGGCCGTCGCCGACCCAGGGAAGCCATCCTTTGCCAGCGACATAGGTGCGGTAGGAGATCCCCATCCCTTTTGGAGCGTCGACCAGTTCGATGCGAATGGCCTCGATGCGGCGGCCTTGTCCGGTCGTGCCGAGGATCCCCCCCTGATCGACCCACTTCATCCAGCCGTAATCTTCGACATGCACCTGCGCGCGATAGGACGGAGTCCTGGCCGCTTCGACACTGTCTCCCGAGATCAGGGTGCCCAGTACAACGGTGATGGCGAAGAAAAGGACTGCGGTCCGGGGCATGGCTTGTTCCTTGGGTGCCGTCATGCAGTCAGAACCTAACAATCGTCTTCACCAGCTGTAAACCCCCGGGGATGAGGAGGTCGTGATCCCTCCCGCATTTCCTGTCCCAGCGCCAGGATTGGCTGGTATTGTGGCGCCATGAGACTCCTTCTTTCTGTCGTGTCTGTCGTTGTCTTGCTTGGCGCGCCGCTATCCTCGCAGTCGCCACCGCCGGCGTCTCCTGAACAGCTCCTGATGGAGGCCTCGTACCTGGGCGAGCTGGAGACCGTCAAGCAACTCGTGCTGAAGGGTGCCACGGTCGACGCTGCAGATCCTGAAAAGCGCACATCCCTGATGTGGGCTGCCTTCAACGGGCATACAGCGGTTGTCGAGTACCTCATTCTGAGGGATGCGAAGGTCGACTCCAAAGACGCGAGTGGCCGAACCGCCCTGATGTACGCTGCAAGCGGCCCCTACGCCGACACGGTCGCGCTGCTTCTGGAGAAAGGGGCGGAGGTCAATGTTCAAGGCACGCTCGAGGGCTTCACCGCCTTGATGACCGCGGCAGCCGAAGGCCAGGTGGAAGTCGTGCGCCTGCTCCTTGACCATGGAGCCGATGTGAGCCTGAAGGACAAGGACGGTGACACCGCGAAGAGCTTTGCTCAGGAGAAGGGGCACACCGCAGTTGTCGAGCTGCTCGAAAAGTCGAGTCCTTAGGCTCGAGGCGTCTCGTAGACCAGGACACGCAGCGGCAGCTCGAGCGCCAGCAGCGGGTCGTCAGCGATCCTCTCCGTCTCCAGCATAACGCGCCGGCTCGACGGGCTCATCGTCACCACAGCCGGCCAGAGCGGTCACGCCCATAAGAATCGCGGTGGCCGAAACCCACCATTTGAAATCGTGCATGCGCGTCCTATCTGCCGGCTCGCGCGGGTGGAATTGATGGTGACCCTCCACTCTCCTCTCCGCGACAGGATTTCGCCTCCCGAGAGTTCGCCGGTCTTGTCATCACGGGATCTCCTTGACAGAGTTCGACCTGCAACGGTCTGGAGACAGCCGCGCGACAGCGGCGTGAGGATCACAGACGCAAGATCTGGACACAAACCTGGAACGAGGCAAGGTACCGTTCACGGAACTTTCGAGGAGGACGTGTCATGAGAACCAAGACAGCCAACTCATGGATGATCTCGACTGCGCTCTTCGCTATCGGATGTGCTCCCGAGCCGGCGCCGAAGGCGGAGATCACCCCACCCCCAGCCCAGCCGGTGCGGGCAGTGCTCGACGCTGCCGCCCAGCAAGCGCTGACCCCCGAGCAGGTGCTGGCCGACCTCCAGGCGGGCAACCAGCGGTTTGTCGAGGGCAAACTGACCTCGCGAGACTACATGGCGCAGGCCATCGCTACCGCCGCTGGCGGACAGTACCCAAAGGCGGCCATCCTGGGCTGCGTCGACTCGCGGGTGCCGCCGGAGATCATCTTCGATCAGGGCATCGGTGACGTGTTTGTCGGTCGCGTAGCCGGCAACGTAGAGGACGTGAACCTCGTCGGCAGCATGGAGTTTGCCACCAAAGTTGCTGGTTCGAAGCTCATCGTCATCCTCGGCCACACGTCGTGTGGAGCGATCAAGGGTGCGGCCGATGGTGTCGTGTTGGGCAACCTCACGGAGCTGCTCAACGACTTCGAGGCACCGATCGCCCGCGCCGATGAAGCCACCGAAGGCGAGGCAAACTCGTCGAACGAGGAGTTCCTGGACCTCGCCATCAAGGAGAACGTTCGCCAGACCATCGCCGACATTCTCGAACAAAGCCCCGTCATCCTGGAGCTGGTCGACCAGGGCGAGTTGATGGTCGTTGGCGGAGTCTATGATCTGGCCACTGGCCGGGTCGAGTGGCTCGAAGAATAGAAGTGCGATGGCGCCGCCGCGATCGCCGACATTCCGCCGCAGGGGAAATGATGAGCTCCCTTGGCTGGATGCTGTGGGTCTGCCTGGCCGCCGGGACGGCAAACGCCGGTGCCGCCATGCACGGTGCGGCACAAGGCGACTCCCGGGACGAGAAGCTGCAGGGCGTACGCCCCGAGATGCAGCCGCTCGGACTGGTGCGTCTGCAGAACTCGCGCTACGCAGGCTTCGAGGGCATCCCCGGAGAGATCGAGCTGAACGCCGGTCACTGGGAGGGTGAGCCCTACCAGGACGGCGGCGCCAGTCTGCCGAGCGTCGACTTCCTCGGCGAGCTGGTCGCGCGGGGTGATCTCGATGGCGATGGGCAGGACGAGGCCGCCGTCGTCCTCACGACGAATTTTGGGGGCACCGGGGTCTTCCACTACCTGGCTGTCGTGAAGCAGACTGGCCAGGAGAACCGGAATCTCGATACGCGCGCGATCGGCGACCGCGTCCAGGTGCGAGACCTGCGCATCGACGAGGGCTACATCCTCCTCGACCTGGTCCGTCCCGGCCCGCAGGATGCGGCCTGCTGCCCGACGGAAGTCGCCAGCCTCGCCTTCCGCCTCGACAAGGGGAAGTTGACGGAGCCGCTCCAGCAGGGCAGCAGCAAGACCCTTTCCCCGGCGATCCTCACGGGTCAGCACTGGCGGCTTGCGGCCTGGAGGTTCGGCGAGCCGGTGAATGGCCGGGTGACCCTCGTCTATGCCGACGGCGTCTTCACGGGCAACGCGGGTTGCAACGATTACTCGGCGCCGGTGAGTGGACTGGACAGTCGCGGTGCCATCGGCGTCGGCGAGGCGGTGTCGACAGGCAAGCCGTGCGGCCCCGACGCCATGGCGAACGAGCAGCGCTTTCTGGGCCTGCTACCCCGGGTCCAGCGCTTCTGGTTCCATGCCGGGGAACTGGCACTCGGCTACGGCTCGGGGGCGGACTTCGGCGTGATGTTCTTTTCGCAAGAAAATTGACGGGGCACCGATGGCGAGACGATTCCGCTCTCGGCCTCAGACGAAGTACTGGGCCCTGCTCTGGACACGCGTGGCGTCGCCGCTGCTCCCGTCGGCGAACATCGGACCTGCCAGCGCCGCCACCTCTTCAGTGCTGAGGACACGGTTGTAGAGGCGAAGATCGTCGATCAAGGCCTTCAACCTATCGGTTCCATCCAAGACGACACAGGGGCTGTTGCTGAGTCCTGGGATCGCATCATTGGTGATATCCAGAGAAACCGTCGTTTCCCCCGTCTTGCGTAGCTGCCCGTTGAAGAAGGATTGGTAACTCGTCCCAGTGCGGGTAAAGGCCACGTGGTGCCAACCTGCCGGTTTCTGCACCGCGCCAGGGAAGTAGTTTTGTGCCGCGTCGCTGACTTCGAGGGACACATTCGGGCTGATGTTTCCTGTCCGTATGTCGATGAACGGGTCTCGGGCACAGATCTCGCGCTTGCCCAGCACCGAGTATCCCTGGTCAAGAGGGATGTTGAACCAGAACGCGAGCGTGAAGTCGTTGTCGAAGGACGCTGCTTGCCCGAGCATGCCGGGGACATACTGCAGACCGCCACTGGCCTGACCATCGAAGCCATTGGCTGAGCCATCGACCACATCGCCCTCGAACTCGATGTGAAGTTGCAGGCCATCAGCGATCCCTGCTCCAGCGTCAACGGGCTGGCGCCCGCTCGACCCAAAGCGGCTTCGACGACCCGAGTCCCGCCGCGAGAGGATGGATAGAGATGTGCAAATGAGTGTGACCTGTTTCACAGCCTGTCGACTCTGGCCGCTGTTACATAGCTAACAGTGCAGACAATTCGACTCGTCCGTAGACGAGGAACACCCCGAGGATCGGGGCAACTGTATTGAGGAGGTAGAAATGCTGTCTTCACCTATTCGTCGGTTTCTTCATGGCATGACCGGAGCAATAGGCACAGTCGCAGTCGTTGCGATGCTGTGCGTCTCCGCCCCGGCAGGTGCGAGCTTTATCGGCGACCTCGTCTATTGCGATGTGGACGCCAACGGAGTCTATGACGAGTACGACTGGCCGCTCAGCGATGTCGCCGTCCACGTCACCTGTACCGCGAACGACGCCACCAGCGAGGGCGAAGTCATCGTCGCGAACGACGCCACAGTTTGCTACGACGCCGCATTCATGACTGGCGCCGATCCGAGTGCAGTGCCCAACCTGGGTCTGTTTCCGGAGATCTGTGGGGATCCGGCCAACCCTCCCTCGCACGCCACCTGGAATCCGAGCACGGAAGGTGCGCAGCCCGGCCGCTACCTGCATGAGGTCTGGACCGCCTGCGACGGCTACCCTGGCCCCTGGACGTGCAGTGTCAGCGTGGATTTCGAGACGCTGCCCCTGGACTGCGACGAGGTGGTCACACCGATGCTGGACGGCCCCCCCTATCCCGATCTCGCCACCGGAAACTTCTGCGAGGATGGACCCTTTCCGGAGGGCCAGCCCCTCGGTAACAAGGAAGACTGTCTCAACTATCCCGATCTCGCACCCGCCAACGAGCTCTTCACCGTGATTGTGGACCCGATCGACACCGACGAGTGCAACATCCACAACGATTTTGGATACACCTCGGCGGCGGGCTTCGATGGCTGCACTCCCGGGTTCTGGAAGCAGAGACACCATTTCGAGTACTGGCCGATCGACCCGGAAACGTCTTTCAACGCAATCTTCCAGTGTGATCCAGCCCTGTTCGATCCTGAAATCACGTTGGGCGAAGCTCTCAGGCTGAAGGGTGGCCGGCTGAACAAGGTAGGACGGCACGGAACCGCTGCCTACCTGAACTGGCTCACCTCGGGCGTCGACTTCCCGCTGTCCTTCGAAGAGATACAGCTTGCGGTGTGTGCAGGCGATGTCGATTTCCTCGTTCCCTACAACGAACTTTCCGATGAATGCCCCGCCAAGGAGGACTCTGGGGACGACCCTGGGAACGATCCCGGGTTCTAGCGCGGCGCGTAGCGCAATCAGGTGGGCAACGACCTGGCCGGGTCTCTGTGCCGGCTTTGGAGGTCTGTGTCGCAGGACTTCTCGGCAGTGCCGGCGCCGAGAACCCGATCAGAGATCCCAATCGATGCCAATGAGGATCGCGCGGGGCATACCGGGGCGCGCCCCTGCCGGCCTGCGAGCCACGACGTAGATCGCGTCCAGGAGATTTCTGACCTGCAGGCGCAAGGCCAGGTTCTCCCGCAAGTTGTAGCCGAGCGAGGCATCGACGACGAAGCTCTGGTCGGTGCTTTCGCTTGCCGGGATGGCACCCTGTCCCGGAGAGCTCCGCATGGCGTCGACATAAGTGAGATCGAGATAGCTGCTCCAGCGTCGGGCGACGATTCCGCTCGAGACATTGAGCTGGTGCTCCGGCAAGTAGGGTAGCGCGTCGCCAGCCTCCACTTCAGGGGCCCAGTCCGGAAAAGTGGTCGAGAAGCTGCTCAGGAAGCGGCCGCGAGTGTAGGTATAGGTAATGCCCACGGGCACGCTCCAGCGCCAGTCGTGGGCCATGCCAGGGTCGGATTCGAAAGACGCCTCCAGACCGACCACCTCCGCCTGCCCGCCGTTGAACGCGTCTCCGGTACCGTCACCGCCGGAGGCGAGCGTGTCCCGACCGAGGAGATTCTCGTAGTCACTGTAGAAGGCGACCGCCTTGGCTCGGGAAGCGCCATGCTGCCAGCGGGCGCCGAGCTCGTAGTTCCAGCTCTCTTCGGCCCGGGTCTCCGGATCCTGACCCGGCCCGGGAGGTGCGAATCCTCGGTGCACACCTCCCACCAGATTCCAGGCAGACGCTGCCTGGTAGGTGGCACCAATTCCCGGCAGGACAACACGGGTAGAGTTTTCCTTGCGCACCAGGTCGTGGCCCGAGCGGCCCGGATCTTCCTTGCCGAAGTCGCGCCGCAGAAAATCGATGTCCTCGACGCGGAAACCCGGCGCGACTGTCCAGCGCCCCAGAAACAGACTGTCCCGCACGTACAGCGCCAGGGCCTGGGCCTCATCCATGCGATTGGCCTGGCTGGCCGGTTGGCCCAGGCTCTCGAACCTCATCCGGCCGTCGACCATGCTCCAGGCGTCCTCCTCCTGGAAACGATCCTCGGCGTCGCGATGGAGCCGCCAACCGAATTGGACCTGGTGCTCGATACTTCCCGTCGATGCCTGCCAATCCACCACCATCTCCACTCCTTCAGAGCGGTAGTTGCGACGGTTGTTGCGAATCTTCAGGCTGCCGGAATCGTCGTTACGGTCGCCGCGGAGGATGGTGAGGGCAGTCGCATGGGTCACCGGGTCGTCCAGGACGCTGCTGATGCCGACACCACCGACCGACTGCAACTTGTGCCAGTTGCGAAAGAAGTCGTTGCGGTACGCAGTTGTCGTGACGTAGACCGAACGGCCCGGCTGGACGAAATATCGCAGCTGGACCTGCTCGTGGTCGGTATCGATCCAGTCCTCCTGGGAGCCGGCATAGCGCCGCAGCGGCGTTCGGTCGAAGTCCTCCTGAGTGAGACCGAGATAGGTTTCCTCGCCGGACTGCTCGGTCTTGCCCAGCTTCAGCTCGATCAGCTGATACAGATTCGCGGAGCTGTCGCTGTTGAGGCGGACCTTTCCCAGGTAGTCCTGCAGTCGCACGCCGGTCGGCCCTCCCCCGTCGAGCTCCTTGAAGCCATCGGTGTCGAGCTGGAAGGTCTCGACCAGCCAGCCGTAGTGATCCGCGGAATCGCCCGCCTTGGCCCGCCATCGCAGCGTGTTGTCGCTGCCGTAGAAAGCCTCGGCCGCCGCCGCGAGCCCGACTGGGATCGTCGACGAGACGAGGTTCAGCACGCCGCCGGTCGTGTACGGCCCCTGGGATATCGCCGCCGAGCCCTTGCGCACCTCCAGGGCCTCCATCCGCCCGGCGGTCGGAAAGTAGTAGGCCGCCGGTGCGGCGTAGGGCGCCGGTGCGATGAGCACTCCGTCCTCCAGCACCGTAATCTTGGCACTGCGCTCGACGCCGGTGCCTCGCATGCCGATGTTGGGTCGCAAGCCGTAACCTTCCTCTTCCTGGATGTTGACTCCCGGCACGGCTCGCAGGATCCGATTGACGTCTGCGTAGGACTGTTCGTCCAGAACCTCCAGATCGACGAAATCCGCCGAGCCCGGGAGAGCGTCGGCTGCTTGCGAGCCGCCGGTGACCAGGACCTGCTCCTCGAAGACCTTGGCCGGGGATGCGGTTTCAGTCACCTCGCCGGCAGCCTCGTCTGCCACCAGCACGGTGGCGGTTATCGAGGCAGCCATGAACAGAGCAAAGAATCGAATGGACATGAGAAACCCTTCCCGCTTCTCGCTGGCCAGGCCCTTCTCGGGTGGCCTTTCGTCTGCGGGCTGGCTGGCAGATCGCTGGCTCGCCCTGGTACGTGTTCGGAGCTCGGAGCTCGCTACTTGGTCAGAATCAGTTTCCCCAAACGCGTGATGCGAAGACGGTACTCGTCCTGGCCGTGCTCGATCACCAGACAGGGACTTTCCCCGAAGAGCGTGCTGGACTGAACCCGTGGGTAGCGACGGCTGCTGGAGGCGTCGTCCTCCCGAACATCACCGGCAGCACGTTCTGCCCTGCTCCCAGCCGAAACCTGACTCCGTTCGTTCAATCCAGAATCATCCCTAGTTGTGAGCTGCCGACTCGGCGGCCTTGCAGTATCCCTCTGCCTCGCACTCCGAGCAGGGGGCGGTCTCCTTCTCATACAGTTGCCGCAGATTGGCCAGATCGACCGAGCCGCCCGCCTGCAAATACTCGAGAAAGCGGTTCATGCGATTGATCGTGATTGGACTGACCGCATGCTCCATCAGGCAGGCATCGGCTTGCGCATCAGCCAGATCGACGCCAAAGACTTCGGTCAGCAGACGGGTCAGAGTCTCGTAGCGACGCGCCACGCACTCCGCCAACGCCCTGCCAATCGGCGTCAGCAGCGCTCCGCCGTAGTGCTCTCGATCGACCAGGCCGAGCTCCTGGAGCCGTGTCAGGGCCGTCGACACGGTGCCTGGAGTGACGCCAAGCTCCTCCGCCAGGTCCCGGACGCGCCCGACCGGATGCGTCTGGCAAAGCCCCAGCAGGGCTTTGAGATACATCTGGTGCGTCGGAGAGACAGGATCTTCGCGGTGCATCGTTCAGCGTTCCGTCGAGGCTGAACAGACGATAGCAGAAAAGTTTGAAAACTCAAACTTAGTTCGAGGTGCCAAATGCCCTTGGTTGACACAAACGAGCTCAGGCGTCGGGGGTACGTCGTTAGTCGGATGTCCCCAAGGCTCTATGCAGACGTTCGGAGACCTGGTCTTCCAGAGGTCCCGGCGACTGCAGAGATTCGCGGATGACGCGAATGCTTTCAGCGAACCGCCCCCCGAAACGCTCACAGGTATCGCACTCCCGCAGGTGGTCGTCGATCTGCTGTCGCTCTGGCTCCGACAGCTCGCCATCCACATAATCAGACAGACGCTCCAGCACCTCGTGACACCAGAGCCCACCGACCCGACGATCACCCTGCATCATTCTCTCCCTTCGTCAGCCGGCTCATCAGGCGCAGCCGGGCGCGGTGCAAGCGACTCTTGAGAGCCGCCAGCTCGACGCCCAGGATTTCGGCAGATTCGGCATTGCTGAAGCCTTCCAGATCCCGCAGCACGAGGACCATGCAGTCGGCGGGCGACAAGCTGTCGAAGGCACGCCGCACGGCAATGCGATCCAGCAGAGGGAGACTTGCATCCGAGGTTTGGCCCCACCCGGCGGCAACTCCCAGATTTTCCAGAGCCTCGGCATCGCCGGCCGCGATCGGCCGCGGCGCTCGTGAGGCGCGCCAGAACTTCCTTCTGGCAATGGTGAATAGCCAGGACCTGGCGCTTCCCCGGCCTTGATAGGAGCCCGCCTTGCGCCAAGCGGTGAGGAACGTTTCCTGCAGCGCGTCCTCGGCATCCTCCACATTCGACGCCAGGGTGCTGCAGAAGCGAAAAACCGCGGCCTGGTGTCGATCGACGAACTCGAGAAACGCGCCGCGATCTCCACTGGCGCTGCGAGTCAGCAGCGCCTGGTCTAGCTGGATTCCTCCTTCATCGGACATGTGCTGAGACCCAGGACAGTGTACAGCGGACAGCTGCCCATCAGTCCCGTCACCAAAGGTACCACGCCTATCCACCCCCACGGGGTTTGGGGTCCGATAAAGACCAGCGAAAGCAAACCAAGTCCCAGAATCACTCTCAGTGTCCGATCGACCGTGCCCTCGTTTCGCGGAAGCATCTTGCTCATCGTCGTTTCTCCTCGATCAGCGACGCCGTGAATTCGACTGTCATTGAAGAAGAGTCCGTCAGTCCCAACAAGGATTCACTTGTCGGGGACCAACGACTCAGAACAGCACGGAGCTCCAGGCATTCGTGTTTCCCGACTCGAAGCCGTCGATGAAGACCGCTGCAGTCGCCCGGTTGATCAGCACCGAGATGTTTTGCGAGTCCTGGTTCGTGGTCACCAGGTCCGGCGCGCCGTTGCCGTCGAGATCGATGGCCACCAGTGGCCCGGGAGTCGTCCCCACAGGCAGGCTGACGGCCGCGGCGAAGGACAGGCTGCCCAGGTTGCGCAGAGCTGAAACCTGATCCGAGTCCTGATCCGCCGTGGCGATGTCGATTCTGCCGTCGACATCGAGATCGAGGGCCACGATTCCCTCGGGATTGACGCCGCTGACGGCGTAGTTCTGCGGAGCGGCAAAGGTGCCAGAGCCCGTGCGCCGAAACAGCGTTGCTCGATTCAGCAGATCACCCGAGCTGCTCGCCACGATGTCCATCAGTCCGTCGCCATCAACGTCGGCAGCCGTGACTCCCGCAGGTCGAAGCTCGTTGCCCAGCGAAAGAGCGATAGGCGCGCCAAAGGTTCCATCACCGTCGTTGAGCAGCACGCTGACCTGCCGGTCATCGTGGGCCGCGACGGCCAGATCGAGAAACGAATCGTTGTTGAAGTGGCCGAGTGCCAGGCCGCGAGGATCGAGACCGGCGCTGTAGATGACCCCTGCTGTCAGGGCACCACCATTGTTCAGCAGAACCGAAATGTCTTCCGAATCGCGATTCGTCGTGACGACATCCGGCAAGCCGTTGTTGTCGAGGTCGCCGCTGACGGCCTCTCGCGGCAGAGTGCCGTTGACGTCGGTCACTGCGCCGGTATTGAAGGCACCACCCGAGTTCACCAGCAACTGAACCGAATCGATGTTTTTCAGGACCACCGCCAGGTCGATATCCAGGTCACCATCGAAATCGGCGGCCACGATGCCGTGGGGCGAGGTCCCCCCACCCAGGGAGACGACGACAGGAGTGCCGAATGTCCCGCTCCCGTTGTTGAACAGAATCGACACCTTGTCGGGCGTATCGCTGGTCACTGCGATGTCAGGCCGCAGCTTGCCGTCGAAGTCGGCAACGGCAACTCCCGACGGCCGCTGCCCGACCGCATAGCTCGCGGCAGGGTCGAATGAGATCTGCGCTACGCCGATCGTCGGCAGCAGCGTCAGAGCCAGAAGGGACAGTTTCCAGGTCGATCGCATTGGCTATTCTCCTCTCTGAACAGGTTCGGTCGCTTGGCGGCGGCGACAAGAGACCGTTTCTACCATGGACACCTGGCGCCGTCCTGCAAGGGAGCTTCTCTATCCCGGGAGAGACCTGGTGACAGCAAAAGGATTCAAGCTTGGCCGCGCAAAGCCAGGATTCCTTCGCTCCGCTTCGCCAATCTCCGTTTCCTCGCCAACGGAGCTCGGCCAGATCCAGCGGGTTCTCTTGCCGGTTGCGGGAACGGGTCAAGCGGCTGCCGCGACGAGCTCGACCGTCTCTGGCTTCGGGAGTCGCGCTCAGATGAGTTGCCCGACGAAGGGTCCGGCGGCGTGAACCAGGATGACGGTTGGCAGGTCGCCAATGAGCTCGCCTGTGCGGCGGACGACCTCTGCTTCGGTACCGGCTTTGGGTGCTCGCAGACCCATGAACACGACATCGGCGTCCTTCGACTCGCGGTGGATGATCTCCTGGACGGTCTCGTTTTCAGGCCTTTTGAAGACGCGGGTCTCGGCCTGGATTCGTGCTCGCTCGATCAGGTCGGTCAGATTCGAGACAGACTGGTCATAGCTCATCTGCGAGGTGGTCACCGACTTGACGACGATCCTGGCATCGGCCCAGACCCGGTTCATGGACAGTAGGTGGGCGAACAGCAACAGCATGTCGCCGTTGTGCTGAAGACCGCCCCACCAGACATCGATGCGGCGTATCTTGGTGCCCCAGTTGCGCGGTGCGATGCGGCACAACAGGGTCGACTTGCCAAGTAGCGCGAGCCTCTCGACCAGCATCAGGTTGGCGGCCATGCGGTCGGGATCATCGGCCCAGCCAAGCATCACGGTGTTGGACGTCAACCCGGCGATACCGTTGGCTTGACAGATGGCCAGCACCCCTTGGCGGAATTCGCCAGCGACGTCGACCTCCGCAAAAGCAACGATGCCCTCGTCGGTCAGTTGCCGATCGATGCGAGCGGTGCGCTCGGGTACGGTATCGGCATGATCTTGGAGGCTGCCGATGACCAGCTGGCAGACCGTCAGGATGCCGCGATCCTGATTGAGCCAGCTCGAGAAGCGGATGAGATCGAGCTCCTTGACCGGATCGGCGGCAAACAGCAGGATGTGGGGTCGCCAGTTCCGTGGGTCGACCGGCAGGTCCCTGAGCCTGATCAGAGTTGCCCTGGCCAGCGACATCAGCGCGCCATACCGCATATCACCCCAGGAAGCGGTGAGCGCTCTGCGTCGCATGCCGACATAGATCAGGACTTCCAGCACGACTGCGACGACCGCCGCGATCGGCTGGATGAGGAACATGACCCAGATGCAGCCGAGTGCGCCGGCCAGCGAAATGGCCCAGGGGACGCGGATGCTGGGGCGATAGGACGGCGCACCGCTCAGTTGCTCCAGGCCCGCGACGAGATTGACCGCACCATAGGTGGTGAGGAAGAACATCGTCAGGACCGGGGCCACTGCGTTCAGGTCGCCAAGGGCGACTGCGCCGAGGGCAGTGCCAGCCGACAGAACCAGAGGTAGATCGATGCCGGCCCAGCGCTTCTTCCAGAGATGGGTCGGTCCGGGAATCACGCGATCCTCGACCAGAGCGGTGAACGTTCTGGGAGCCCCGAGAATGCTACCGACAGCGGAGGAGAAGATGGCTCCGAAGAGTCCTGGAAAGACGAGCCAGGAAACGGCTGCGACGTTGAACCAGATGAGGCTGTCCTGGGCCAGTTCCGTCGGGTCGGCGGCGAGTGCCAGGGCGATGACGACTCCAATGTAGACGAGGAAGCCCGTGGTCACCGCAGCCAGGGTCCCTCGTGGAATGCTTTTGCTGGGCTCGGCCAGATCGCCCGACAGACTGATGCCGGCCATGATGCCGGTGACGGCTGGGAAGAAGACGGCAAAGACAACCCAGAAGGGCTCGGCGGTCTCGATTCCGGACCACAGAGGAAGGGTGTCTTTGGGGTTGGCGCTGATGCCGACAAAGAGCGAGGCCAGAGCCAGCCCGATGGCGGCCAGGATCGGGATCTGCAGCTTGAGCGCGAAGTCGGCTCCACGGGCTGAGAGGAGCGAAACCGCGACGACTGTGGCCGCAGCTGTGGCCTGCATCGGCAGCTCTGGCCAAAAGATGCGCAGGGTCTCGGCCAGACCAAAGGCGTAGAGGGTCACCGAGAAGGTCTGGGCGAGGAACAACGGGACGCCGATGGCGCCGCCGATCTCGAGGCCCAGGGAGCGCGAGATCATGTAGTAGGCACCGCCGGCTCTGACATGCATATTGGTCGAGATTGCCGACACCGAGAGGGAGGTACTGACGGTGATGAAGTGCGCCAGCACGACGATAGTCAGAGCGGGGACCAGACCGACGTTGCCGACCACCCAGCCCGTGCGCAGAAAGAGCACGACACCCAGAATGGTGAGAAGCGTCGGAGTGTAGACACCGAGGAAGGTGCCAAGTCCGGGGCCGTTGATGGAGGGCTCCGATCTGCGCGGCCCGCGTCTCGAGCTCATGAAATCTCTACACCCCGTCTCTGTTCCCAGGCAGACAGCCCCTGACCCTCCGTCAGACAAGTCGAGAGTTTGCGCATGAGGGAACGAGGCATACGATAGGTACCTGGCTAGAATGGCCCGATCATGAGCCCGGAGTCAAGCCGCTGGAAGTCAGGCGCCAGACAGCCGCGCCTCGGCGACCACGAAGTCCAGGTGTGGCGATCTTCTCTCGATCTGCCAGCCGCGCTACGTGCGCGGCTGACCATGGCTCTCAGTCAGGATGAGCTGGAGAGAGCCTCGAGGTTTGCCACCGACGAGCTGCGTCATCGGTATGTTGTGGCCAGAGGGATCCTGCGTTCCCTGCTTGGCATCTTCTTGAGCCAGAGTCCGGGCTCTCTGCAGTTTCGGTACGGCGAGCATGAGAAGCCATTTCTGGCAGGCGAGGCTGCGACGAGTGGTCTGCAATTCAACGTGAGCCATTCTCACGATCTGGGTCTCTTCGCCTTCAGATTCGGCAGTGAGCTCGGTGTCGATGTGGAGAAGACTCGGACCAACCTCGAACAGACAGAGATCGCGACGAGATTCTTCTCGGCGTCGGAGTCGGCCAAGCTCCGGAGTCTTCCAGAAACCGAGCAGGGCCAGTACTTTTTCGCGCTCTGGACTTGCAAGGAGGCCTTCGTGAAGGCTCACGGCGGGGGAATTACCTTTGGGCTTTCCCGTTTCGATGTGCAACTCGAGCCTGGTGCTGACTCGGCCATCATCGTCAGTAACCAGAGTGGAGAGCGCGTCTCACCCTGGTATGCGCACCGATTCGAACCCGGGCCCGGCTTTGCCGGGGCCCTGGCTGTCGAGGAGCGTGAGCCGCGTCTCACCCTTTGGAATTGGAGCGCAGCCTGCCTGCCCGAGAAGCTGTGAGCGGTCCGGCTGCGAGGCGCGACGGAATGGAACCGCGTAGTGAGACCCTTGTCAATTGTAGTAATGTCGCAGACATCGCGAATTGATCACTTGCCAGTACAAGGCAAAGGAGGAGAGAGATGGCTGATGCGGTAGCTGCACCGGTAGCTCATGCGGTCAAGAAGGACTCGACAATGCTCGTGATCCTGGGTGTCCTGACGGTGATTCTCGGAGTGTTCGCCATGATGGCGCCAGGTATGACCGGCATGACCGTTGCGGTCATGATCGGCATTCTGCTCATCATCGCGGGAGTGGCGCGAGGAATTTTTGCATTCAAGGCTCAGTCATGGGGCAAGGGGATTCTGGCCTTCCTGCTCGGCTTGCTGACCCTCATCGTTGGTTTTTACATGGTGACGAATCCGGGTGTGGCATTGGCATCGTTGGCCCTTTTCTTGGCCGCCTTCTTTATCGTCGACGGCATCTTCGAGATCATCGAGGCTTTTCAACTCAAGCCGATCGATGGCTGGGGCTGGATGCTCTTCGGTGGCATTGTCTCGATTCTCCTGGGTTTCATGATCTGGAGGCAGTGGCCGATCTCGGGCCTGTGGGCTATCGGCATTCTGGTGGGGGTCAAGTTGATCTTCAGTGGTATGGCGATGACCATGTTGGGCTGGATGGGTCGCAAATACTCCGGTAAGGCCGAGGACGCGATCGAATCCATCAAAGGCGCCTAGCGAACGCTTGGCTGAAACGAACCGGCCAGCATCCCTGCTCGAGCGAATGAAGAGAATGGAGTGAAGTCATGAGAAGGCAGTCCATGAAGTACTTCGGAATCGCCGTGATGCTTTCGGCTCTGACGATCCCGGCAAAGCCAGTCGTCGCATCGGGCTGGGACTATGACCTGGCAATGTATGTTTTTGCTTTGGGGATGGACGGAAGAACAGTGGTCAGAGGTCAGGAGGCAGATATCGACGTCAGCTTCAGCGATATTCTGGAAGATCTCGAAATGTCGGCCGCGGGTCACTTCGAAGCTGCCAAACGGGAGAGCCGTTGGGGGTATTTCGGAGATGTGTTCTTCTCGAGCTCTGGCAGGAACTTCGACGACAACCTCGGCGAGTACGACCTGGACATCATCTACCTGGAGGGTGCGGGTACCTACAGAATTGGCGACAACCTCCAGATCCTGGCTGGTTTGCGCTATACCGATATCGACCTGACCCTGGACCTCAGGCCACCGACGGATCCGCCAGGGCCTTTCAGGGGCACCGGGAGTCAGAGTTGGACCGATCTCATGATCGGCGGTCGCTATGAAGCGACTTTTGGCGAGCGCTGGGGGTTCTCCGCGCGTGGCGACCTGGCAGGCTTCGGTATCTCCAGCAGCTCGGACCTGACCTGGAATGTGGTGCTTCTGAGCCATTTCAAGGCCACCAGCCGCATTGCACTCATTCTGGGTTACCGATGGTTCGATATCGACTACGAAAACCAGGACGACCTGTTCGTGCTCGACCTGCGACAGGCAGGTCCGGTGTTTGCGTTCAACTACAGTTTCTATTGAGTTGATCGACCCAGGGCGGGCACAGAGTGCCGCCGCGACAGAAGTCGAAGCGTGGCGGGCGCAGCGGCCGGCCAGGGTGCCGGCCGTCCTGGTGCCGATGCCCGGGCTGCCAACGGGCAGAGCATAGAATCCCGCCATGAGTCCTGCTCGATTGAATCGGGTTGCCGGGTGGCTCCTCGTGTTGGCTGCTCTGGGGCCGGCGGTCGAGGCTTCCGCTTCGGACCTGAAACCGGAGATCGAAGCGCTGTTGTCCGGAGGTTCCATCCCCGAGTCCATCAAGCGGTTCCGGGACTTCGAATTGCTTCTGGAGGGGGTGACCAGGTTCTATAGCGCTCGCGATTTCGAGCCGGTCTGGATCGTCGATGGCCGATTGAGCCAGCCAGCCATTGCGATTCTCGGTGCCCTGGAGATCTCGGACAGTCACGGCCTGCGGCCGGGGGACTACCTGGCAAGAGTCCTCCTACCGGGAATGGGGCTTGTCGGCAATGAGCCTGGCGATCCCGTCAGTCTGGCGCGGCTCGATGTGGCGCTCTCGGGGTCGACCATGCGCTACATCAAAGACCTTCACCAGGGGCGATTCAGTCCGCAACAGCTCGAGCTCGGATTGGACATCACCCATCGCCAGCTCGATCTGGCGGCGGAGCTTCGTAAGGTGGAGGGCGCGATGGATCCCTCCCTGGCGCTGGATGCCTATGCCCCCCAGCACGTGGGCTACTCTCGACTACGAGAAGAACTTGCCTACTATCGTCGTCTGGCGGCCGACGAGGATTGGCGCCCACTGGACGACGCACAGGTCATCCATCCCGGTGATCTCTATCCCGAGGCCGATCTTCTGCACCACCGCTTGCGACTGACGCGTGATCTCAATGTGGATTCTGTCAGCGCCGGGGCGGTCTACGACGAGACCCTGGTAGCCGCCGTCGAGCGCTTTCAGGAACGCCATGGCCTCGAGATCGACGGTATTCTGGGCAAGCACTCCTTCGCCCAGCTCAATCGTAGCTGGGACGATCGGGCCAGCCAGCTCGCCGTGGGCCTCGAGCGGTGGCGCTGGATTCCCGATCGTCTGGAGACCCGGTTGATCGCGGTGCTGGTGCCGGCCTTTTCTCTGCGGGCGATGAACGACCTCGGGGATCCGAGTGCCGGTATTCTGGATTCGCGGGTCGTCGTCGGCAAGTCCTACGCGCGCTACCGGACGCCGATCTTCAAGGGTGATCTGCAGTACCTCGAGTTTCGTCCCTACTGGAACATCCCACGGAGCATCGTCCGGGGAGAGATCGCGCCACACCTCGATGAGCCTGGCTACCTCGAGGAGCAGGGCTACGAGATCGTCAGGCAATTCACCAACGATCCCGGATCCCTGCCGCCCACGGCCGAAAACCTCGAGAAGGTCAAAACGGGGCAGCTACTGTTGCGTCAGCGCCCCGGGCCGAAGAACGCGCTGGGAGAAGTGAAGTTCATCTTTCCCAACGAGTACAACGTCTATCTGCACAGCACCCCTGCGAAGGGCCTTTTCGCAAGGGCCCGGCGTGATTTCAGCCACGGGTGTATTCGAGTTGCCAAGCCGGTAGAACTGGCCGAATGGGTCCTCTCCGATCAACCCGAGTGGGACCGGAGTGCCGTCGAGCGCGCAATGAGCCAGGGCAGCCCCACCCGGGTCATGGTTTCGCGGCACATCCCGGTCTACATTCTCTACTCGACCGCGGTGGTGGACATGCTCGAAGATCATGTTCATTTCTACGATGACATCTACGGCCTCGACGGCAAGCTGGCCAGGGCTCTTGGTTTCGAGCTGGCCGAACTGGGGCACGATTGAACAAGGAAGGTAGATAGCGATGACACCGAGCTCTTTTCTCGATTACGTCTGGCTGGGCAACTCCGTCTCGCGATGGTTGATCGCTGTGGCGGTCGCCCTTGCCGTTGTGGTGGCCCTGGTCCCAATCAAGCAGTTCGTGCTGAATCGGTGGAAGACGTTCGCCAAGACCACGGATACGGAGCTGGACAATCTCATCGTCAGGGTTCTCGGCAAGACGAAGCGCCTCTTTGTCCTCGCCATCGCACTCTGGGCAGGGTCCAGGGTACTGGTGCTGCCGGATCGTCTGGTCACGACGTTGGGAAGAGTCGCCATCTTGATTGTGGTCCTGCAAGTGGGCATCTGGGCAACCACGCTGCTGCTCGAGTGGCTGGAGATCCTGCGCGAGAAATCGGCCAGGAAGGGAGAGGTTCTCACCTGGCTCGGCGGGGTCGAGTGGATTGGCAGAGTTCTCATCTGGACCGCAGCCCTGCTGGTCGGTCTGGAGAACATCGGAGTCGATGTGACCGGCCTGGTGACCGGTCTGGGCATCGGCGGTATTGCGGTCGCCCTTGCGGCTCAGAACATCCTGAGCGATCTGTTTGCGGCCTTCTCCATCTACATCGACAGGCCCTTTGTCATCGGGGACTACCTCAAGGTCGGTGATCAAATGGGAACGGTCGAGACCATCGGGATGAAGACGACTCGGCTGCGGAGTCTCACTGGGGAAGAGCTGATCTTCGGCAACAGCGATCTGGTGAGCAGCCGCATCCAGAACTTCGGTCGGTTGACCGAGCGCCGGGCCAATTTCACCGTCGGCGTCACGTATGACACTTCGAAGGAACAAGCATCGATGATCCCAGGCATCATCCAGGGGATCATCGAGGCGCAGGACAATGTTCGTTTCGACCGCTCACATTTCAAGGAGTTCGGTGATTCGGCCTTGATCTTCGAAACCGTCTACTTCGTCCTGGTGCCCGACTTCGCCACCAAGATGGCAATCCAACAGGCCGTCAACCTGGAACTGATGCAGCGCTTCGCGGAAGAGGGCATCGAGTTCGCGTTTCCGACGCAGACTCTCTATGTCGAGGGTGCCATCCCGGCAACCTCGTAGGCGGCGGCCCCACGCCGCTGGCAACCTGCTGCAGTGACTGGCCTGGGCGCTTGCGATCTCTCAATTGCGCGGTGTTTTCGAACAGACGGCGTGATCGGACATAATTGGTCGTATCGGTTCGAGAAGCGCCAGGCGATGTTTCGAAAACTCATCATCAGCATCATCATCCTCGCTGTCGGAGCTGTCCTCACGGGAGCTGTCAATGCCCAGGACGATGAACCGCTCTCGCAGAGTGACCTGCAGAAGCTGGTGCTGCAGCTGCAGGAGCAGGTAAGAAAGCAACAGGAGCTGCTGGAGCAGCAAAGCAAGACTATCGAGGATCAGACCGAGGCCATCAGAAGCCTGAAGACGCAACTCGATCAGTTGACGATGTCGGGCAGCGGTCAAGCTCCGGAGCTTTCCGAGGAAGAGATCGCCCTCCGAGACCGTCTGTCGCGGGTGGAGGAGGAGATCGCCAATCCCCCGGATACTCCCGAGAACGTTCTCACAGCCGGGGATTTTCCAGGTTCGATTCGGGTCCCGGGCACGGGTATGGCGCAGAAGTTTGGCGGCAATGTCCGTATCGGAGTGGTGGATAGTCTGGACCCGATCGGTTCGACCGATCGCTTCGTCGCCGGCCTGATTCCTGTGGGAGAGAGCTCGGTCGATCTCATTGCCAATGAGGGTTTTGTCATCTCGGCAAAGCGCTCGCGGCTGAACTGGGATATGCGACTCGACTCCAGCGTTGGCCAGTTCCGCGCGTTTGTCGAGGGAGACTTCGCCGGCTCGGCCGGGAGCTCCGATGTGCTCCGCCTGCGTCATGCCTACGGGCAGTACAACCGCTTCCTGCTGGGCCAGACCTGGTCTACCTTGATGGACACAGCGGCCATTCCCGAGGATGTCGACTTCGAAGGCTTGAACGCTCAGATCAATGTCCGGCAGCCCGAGCTGCGATTCACCAGGGGGCTGGGAAAGCGGCGACCTGTTGTTATCGCTTTCGAGGATCCCAACCCCGACGTCACGGGTGGGGTGGGAATCAGCAAGTTCCCAGACACGGTGGCGCGAATCTCGAAGAAGGCAGAGTGGGGTCACCTGCAGCTCGGTGCCATTCTGCGCAGCATCGTGGGAGTGCCGACCGACGGAGAAGGCAACGAGTTGCGGGATCTCTCGGACTCGGCTTTCGGTTGGGGCCTGACATTCAGTGGCAACCTCGCCGTGAAGAGGTGGGACAGGCGGGATAATTTCAAGTTTCAAGTCAATCTGGGTGACGGTCTGGGCCGATACATCAACGATCTCGGCACGTCAGGGGACTTCGACGGTGTCTTCGATGAGGAGTTCAAGTTGCATACGCTCGACGTCCTGGCCTTCTACGGTGCCTTCCAGCACTGGTGGAAACGAAACCCTCTTGGTCTGTTCAAGGCGGTTCGTTCGACGTTTGTCTACGGCTACGTCCTGGTAGACGATCTGGACTTCCTGCCTGACGATTTCTATCGCAGCACCCAGCGGGCGTCGGCGAATTTTCTGTGGTCGCCCATTGCCGAGATCGACCTCGGCATCGAGTACCTGTGGGGCAGTCGTGAGAATCAGGATCGACAGCGGGCGACGGCTAGCCAGTTGCAGTTTGTTGCGACGTTCCGCTTCTAAAGAAGGCCGGCGCAGAGGCCGACCACTCCCTCAGGATTGGGCAATAGCCGGCCAGCGTGTCGCGTTCTTGTCGCGGCGGGACTCTCTGGCCGCGACTCCTTCTCCTTCGTCAGCCCTCGGGACCGTCGACTACTCGACGGCTCGGACGTCACCCAGGCGCACGGGCTGCGATGAGAAATTGGTGATCTCGAGCTGGCCCTTGGCTTCGTTCCACTTGATTTCGGTTCCCACCGAGGCAATGCCCTCACCGGTCGTGGCGCCACCTTCGAACTTCAGCACGATCAGGGTAATGTCGAAATCCCGCACGGCCGAGCCCGCATAGACCTCACTGAAGGTGATGGGGCGGTCCGTAGCGAGCACGATCTCCCGCTTGCCGTCGACCTCGAAAGTCTGAGCGTAGCGGATGGGCCAGCCCTGGCCGCCAGCCAGGAACATATAGCCGGCCTTGCCGAGCTTTCTGAGCGTGTCGGGGACAGCGCGATAGGCGCGCTTGTTGTCCGTGGCTTCCTTGATGGCGTCGACGACCATCTCCCGGTCGTCCTCGTCGGACCACTCATAAATATTGATGCTGAGCGTCGTGGATCTCGAACCGACGGGGCCATCCATCGCCAACGCGTTGGCCTGGTACTTCTCGATCGGTTCCTTTTTCGCAAATGCGGGCGCTGTTGCCAGGACGAGGATCAGAACCAGGGCCCAGCCAATGAGTGAAGTCAGTCTGCAAGTCGGTTTCATCGGTTCCCTCCGCTTTGGTTATACCCTATCGCGATACGCACTTCGGTGTGCCTCTGGTTGGTGGTTCTTCTCTCGAGATTGGGGTAGGATTGTCGTGAATCTGTCCAATTCTACCGGGGACAAGACCTGAAAGATGAAGGGCGAGCGATGAGTCGAGCACTCGGAGTTCTGTTGTTTCTCTTCGCAATCCCGCTGGCGGCGCAGGGACAGCCCCCTGACCCAGAAGACCTGATTCGGCAGATGTCCTCTCAGCTGGGATCCCTGGAGAGTTTCCGTTTTACGGCGGTCTTGGGCTTCGATGACGTCCCGTTACCCGACGTCAAGGTGAAGTATCGAGGCTCCATGGAAGTCTCCATGCGGAGGCCGGGTCGGCTGAGGGTCAGCTACCAGGATGAGTTGACAGCCAGAGAAGTCTGGGTCGACGGCAAAGAAGTCACGGTGCTCGTACCGGATCAGGCGCATTGGGCGTCTGCACCCGCCGCGGCTTCGCTCGACGAAACTTTCGAACAGTTTGCAGCAAGATACGGGGTGTCGATGCCGTTGGACGATTTCCTCCGCAGTGATCCCGACTCGGTGCTCATGGCCGGAGCGAAGGCGCAGCGGTATGTCGGCGTCTCCGAAGTGAATGGCGTACCGTGTCATCACCTGATCGTGGGGCAAGAGGACGTCAATTGGCAGATCTGGATCGAGGAAGGGGACAGAAGATTGCCCAGGCAACTGGTGATCACCTACAAGAAACTGCCCCAGGCTCCCGAGTTCATTGCCGTCATGAACGGTTGGGATTTGAATCCGAGTCTGCCCGATTCCACCTTCGAGCCGCAGATTCCGAGCGAAGCTACCCGAGTCGAGTTCATGTCCCTCGAAAGGGTACAGCCATGAGGAAGTCGCTTCTTGTCATGTGTGTGATCGCAGGGGTGTGCCTGATGATCCAGACGCCGCTTCTCGCCCAGGGCAGCGGAGGAGCCCATGCTGGCGGTGGAGTGTTTGGCGGTGGCGGCTTCAACGGGGGCAGCATTGGGGGCGCTGGCCATGTCGTCAACCCCCCCTACTACGGTGGCGGGTACTATGGGTACCCGTATCAGATTGGGCCTACCGAGATTGCGGGGGGTGGAGACTCGGGTCGTAGCAGTGGCAGTTCCGCCCCGGTGGGATATGGCGGCACCGGTGGAGGCCCGCCGGAGCAGCTCCAGGACGGAACCGGCGTCTACAAGCCGCGAGGCTCGGCAAAGGCAGACGGTCCGAGCTGGAATAGCGATTGGTGGGCAAACGACCCGCAGGCCACTGCCCGCCAGAAAGGCAATGCGGTTGCCGGAGCCACTGTAGCCTCGCTACCCTTGGGCTACGAGACGGCCTACCTCTCGTCTCAGCTTTACTACTACAACAAAGGGACGTTCTATGCAGCCACCGACTCAGGCTTCGAAGTGGTAGTTGCACCCATCGGCATCACGATCAGGACTCCACCGGATGGAGCCGAACTGGTGACAGTCAATGGGAAGCAGTACCTCCAGACCCCCGATGCTTACTATCTGGCGCTTTATAGCGGTAACGGCCTGGTCTACAAAGTCGTCGAGGACCCTCACCCATCCTCTTAATCAGGTCAGCGTCTCCGACCTGAAAGCACCGAAACAGGACAGTCTGAGAAAGAAGGCAATCATGAAGAAAGTCCCAGTCATCATGATCGTGGTACTGATAGTGGCGATTGTGAGCATGCCGGCACTGGCCAAGGACAAAAACAAGAGTATCGAGAGCTACAAGGCCAACGCCATTGTGCAAACAGGGGGCGGTGCCTCGATGGCGGAGATCAACATCTACCGCTGGTCGACAGATGAAGAGCGCAGTGAGCTCCTGGATGCCATCAAAGCCGCGACCGTGGACAATCGCCAGGCCCGCAAGGTTGCCCAGGCCCTGCGCGGGCAGGAGAAAGCTGGATACGCTTTCTTTGCTGGGAAGCAGGGGTACCCACTGCGGTATGCCCGTTCCTTCGATATGGGCGGTGGCAAGCGACAGATCATTCTGGCTACCGATCGACCGGTTTCGTTTCAGGAGGCGTACAACCAGACGCAGCTGGGAGATTTCGATGTGTCGCTCATCATCTTGAATCTGGATGAGAACGGCAAGGGCGATGGCATTCTGTCACTCGGTACGGAGGTCAAGTGGAACGAGCAGGAGGGGAAGATCGAAATGACCAACGTCTCCTCCCAGCCGATCAAATTGGGCGACGTCCGCAAGACCAAGTAGGCAGCGAAGGTCTCGCGCCCCCAGCGGCAGTGCCCGCGGCTGAGCCGGGTCTTCACCGTGGGTGTCCGCTGCGCCGCCGCGAGCTGCGGCGCAGGAGCGCTCGAGCTGGTTCAGGAGGGCTGTTGCTCACGCTAGAGTAGAGCCTTCGGGGCACGAGCCCGATCATGATCTCCATCAAAGACCTACGGTTTCGCTACGCGGAGGGGGAGTTCGCTCTCCACGTCCCGGAGCTGACTGTCGGCAAGGGGGAGAAGGTGGCGGTCATCGGTCCGAGCGGATCGGGCAAGACCACCTTGCTCAACCTCATCGCCGGGATTCGGACACCCCAGTCGGGAGAGGTCGTTACCCAGGGAACCGATGTCGGTGCTCTGGATGATTCCGCCCGGCGCGACTTCCGCATTCGTCAGATCGGTCTGGTCTTTCAGGAATTCGAGCTTCTGGAGTATCTGAACGTTCTGGACAACATCTTGTTGCCCTATCGCATCAACCGGTCGCTCATGTTGAACAAGGATGTCCGCGGACGGGCTGCCGAGCTGGCGGGCGATGTTGGAATCGGCAACCACCTCGCTCGCTATGTCGATCACCTCTCACAAGGTGAGCGGCAACGGGTGTCGGTCTGTCGAGCGTTGTTGGCGCGGCCGCCACTGATCCTGGCCGATGAGCCGACGGGCAATCTCGATCCCACCAACAAAGGGCGCGTTCTGGACATTTTGTTCGACTACGTCGATCGCAACGATGCCACTCTGGTCACGGTGACCCACGATCACGATCTCCTGTCGCGGTTCGAGCGGGTGATCGACTTCAAGCAGTTCTACGACCTATGACCGACGTGCTCTATCTCGCCTGGCGCTATCTCGCCTACCACAAGATCAAGACGGCGATCCTGGTGGCGTCGATCATGTTGATCGTCTTCCTGCCGGTCGGGCTGAACGTCATTGTGGGGCAGAGTGCTG
The DNA here is from genome assembly GCA_963707075.1 of uncultured Acidobacteriota bacterium. Lineage (GTDB taxonomy): Bacteria > Acidobacteriota > Thermoanaerobaculia > Multivoradales > JAHEKO01 > CAXMQZ01. Next base: position 58,286 of record CAVPOX010000022.1, on the reverse strand, counting down.
AGGAGCTGACCTCTCGGGCCGAGGCGACGCCATTACTGGTGGGCGCCAAGGGGAGCCCTCTGGAGCTGGTCCTGAGCTCCCTCTACTTCGATGCCAACCAGCCAGAGTTGACCACCTACGCAGACTCGCTGCGGGTCGGCGAGTCGGGGTTGGCGACTCCGATTCCCCTGTATGTGCGATTTCGTTCCCGCGAGAGCCCCATTGTCGGGACGACCCTGGAGTACTTTGGCTTCAGGGGTCTCGAGTTCGCCGAAGGGAGGCCGATGGCGGTACTCGGCGAGTGTGTTCTGGGCTCGCGTGTCGCCGAGGGTCTCGGACTGGGAGTCGGGGACACCGTCGTGTCCTCCCCCGAGAGTGTCTTCGATCTCGCCGGGGTCTATCCGCTGAAGATGAGTGTGGTCGGGGTGCTCGCTCCCAGCTACACGGTCGATGACGAGGCGATCTTCGTCGACATCAAGACCACCTGGGTCATTCAGGGCCTGGTGCATGGGCATCAGGATCTGGCGGCGCCCGAAGCCGCCGCCGGCGTCTTGAAGAGGGAAGGCGACACCATCGTTGGCAACGCTTCGGTCGTGCAGTACAACGAAATCACGGCCGACAATGTCGACAGCTTTCACTTCCATGGAGACATGTCCGATTACCCGATCAGTGCGGTGATCGCCGACCCGAAGGATCAGAAGTCGGGCACCATTCTGATGGGTCGCTACGAAGCTGACGACGATCCCAGTCAGATCGTCCAGCCCACCTCGGTGATGAACGAGTTGCTCGATACCATCCTGACCATCCAGGGGTTCATCGTCGCTGCGATTCTGCTCGTCGCCGCTGCGACCCTCGCAACCGCCGCCCTCGTCATCATGCTCTCCCTGCGGCTGCGTCGTCGCGAGATCGAGACCATGCACAAGATCGGCGGCTCCCGCCTGACCATTGGCACGCTTCTGGTGTCCGAGGTGGTAGCGGTCGTGGTGCTGGGAGTGATTCTCGCCGGTGTGTTGACGCTGGCGACGCATCAGTTTGGCGCAGGGTTGATACGCACGTGGTTACTGACGTAGCCAGGAGGCCGCAGCGGCCCTCCCCTGCGGTCGAGTCGGGCGGACACGAGCCATCCTCGCTCGATCGGCGGTGGCCGGTCTCCGTGTCCGCAGTCTTTCCGCTGTCCGGCTGGTGTCGATCCTGGTGATGAGTGCGGTCTGCGGCGAGTAGCCAATGCCCGTCGCCGGACGCCATCGAGGCCAGCCTGCGACAGCTGAATCTCTTCGCTACCTACCGTACTGAAGAATTGGGCCAGGAGCCGCCGTGGTCTCTGTACAGGAAGGCGGCCAAGGACCCCGGCAGGGTAGTCGTCGACCGCGATGGCAATCTGGGTCAGGCCGTACTGATTTCGACGTTGCCAATCGAGGATCTGTGGATGGCGATCAACGATGAAGACCACTATGCGGAGGGGGGATACCTGCCGGTCGAGCACTCCGCAGTGGTCGGAGGAACCAGTCGGGGTCAGCAGCGGCTGCTCTTCCAGTACTTCAAACGCGCGGGGATCGGGCGCTGGTGGATCGACGAGGTCGTGATGAATCAGACGTTGTTCGAAGCCTCCGAGGGACTGCTCTGGGAACTGCGCTGGTGGGATCTGATGGAGAACCACGCAGAGTCGGGTCCGCCGGCCGCGTTCGTCGATCTGGATCTGGCGCCCATCGAGGAGAGCCGCGGAGCCTGGTTGCTGATTCCGCTCGGGGACAGCTGCACCCTGGTCGAGTACGCCACACGATCGAGGCCAGGGGGTCTCATGAACCTGGCGCAACTGCTGGGCAGCAGGCTGGTGATCCGGGAGACGCTCGAAGGCACCGAAAGACTCGCCCGGGAGCACATTCCCGAATCGCACCCGGGCGCACGCTTTGTCAGACCGGATGGGACGCTCATCGGCCGACCGTGACCCTTGCAGAAACGAGTCGACTGGCGAGGACGAGACATCTCCTATACTTCGAGGAGTATGAGAAAAGCACGAGTTCTGCTCTTGGCGTGTGCGGTGGTCGCGTATGCCTGTGGTCCAGAGTCGGATCGGAACAGCTCCCCCGGGCTGTCCAGTCAGCCGACAGAATCGAGTGCCACCGAGACGCTGTCGATCTACGTGGTGAACTATCCCCTGCAGTACTTCGCCGAGCGTATTGGAGGTGACCTGGTCGAGGTGAGCTTTCCGGCCCCGAGCGGTGTCGATCCGGCCTACTGGGCGCCGGGCGCCGAGGAGATTGCCGCCTATCAGCAGGCCGACTTGATCTTGCTCAACGGCCTCGGCTACGCAAAATGGCTGGAGCGGGCGACGCTTCCCGCAAAGAAACTGGTCGACACTTCAGTGGGCTACCAGAGACCGCCGAATTCCCTTGACGGAGGGCGCGGTGCACAGCCACGGGCCCGAAGGTGAGCACTCTCACAAGGGGTACGCCTTCACCAGCTGGCTCGATCTCCGCATCGCACAGGAGCAGGCTGGCGCCATTGCCGCTGCCCTTGTCGCCGCTGCGCCGGAATCCGAGGCCACCGTTTCAGGCGAACCTCGACTTGCTGATTGCCGATTTGCAGGCTCTCGAGGTCGAACTGGAAGCCGCCACACAAGCCATCGGCGATCAGCCTCTGTTGTTTTCCCACCCGGTCTACCAGTATCTCGAAGCAGGCTATGGTCTCGAGGGGCGCTCGGTGCACTGGGAACCCGGCGAGCCCGTCTCGGAGGATCAATGGCAGGAGCTCACGGCTGTGCTGGAGGACCACCCGGCCAGGTGGATGATCTGGGAGGGGGAGCCGCTTCCAGAGGTGGCCAGTCGCCTGGCCGATCTCGGCGTCGCGAGCATTGTCTACGATCCCTGTGGCAACAGACCCGACTCCGGTGATTGGCTGTCGGTCATGCGTCGCAACCTCGCCGCCCTGGGCTCGCTCGGAGCCTCCAGAGTGACGTAGTTCACTGGCGTAAAGGTGCTTAAAGGCTACACTTTTTCCGACAAGTGGTAGAATCTGCCAAACTGCTCCTGGAGGTGCGGGTATGAGGATGTCCAAGCACACAACTGCAATCGTTGCCGCCCTGGCGCTTCTCGCGGTCACACCGGCGATGTCGGCGGTGTTTCGCGTCGAGCTGAAGAACGGAAACTCATTCGATACCCGCTACCAGCCGAGAGTTGCCGAGTGGGATGAAAACAAGGTCATCATGCTGACGGACGTTGGCAATCGCATCACCCTGCACAAGGACGACATCGTCTCGGTCACCACCGACACCCAGGCCAAGGGCTTTGGCACGGTGATCGACACGACTACCATCGTCCTGGGTTGGGCACCCAACGATGCACCGACGGAGATGGATCCGAGCGGCGATGCCCAGTTTCAAGCCTATCTCGATTCCCTGCGCAGGGACCGGCCCATCAATACGGTCCAGCAGTTCGTCAACACCGAGGATGCGGGCCAGGGCGGGCTCTCCACCTGGGAGTTCGGTGCCAGCAACTTCACCGGCGGCCCGGCAGGGCAGCAACCTCAACCCGTGTTCGTGCCCCCACCGCCAACACCACGACAGCTCCCGGGTAGCGATGGTGGCGGAGGTGGCGGCGAGAACTAAAAGGTGTAGTATTCCATCCATTGCGGATGTTTGACGGCCAGCGACCCACGAGAGACGCTGGCCGTTTCTTTTTGACAACCTGAAGCGTAGCGGTTGTGGGCAGTCCGAATCTGAGGGCTGTAGCCACCTAGAGGGAAGCCGGTGCAATGCCGGCGCGGCCCCCGCCACTGTGACCGGGGACGAAACCGGAGGAATCCACTGCGCGAGCTCGATTGCCGGGCACTTCTGAGACAGAGGTGCTCGGTTTGTCGACCGCGTGGGAAGGACCGGGAGTAGGAGGAACCGGAAGCCAGGAGACCTGCTGCTGCGCAAGACGCCTTTGATCGGCTGCGTGCCGGAGCGATGCTCCACGCAGGCGTTCCCCGGGGTGAGGGGACCAGGACGCGGTGTGCTGATGACGCCCCTATTCCCCCATCCCGGAGTCGGGGCGTCGTGCTTTTTGGAGGCCACACAATGCGTTGGTGCCTGGTGTGGGTCGGAATCCTCGGGGGCGTGATTCCGGCTCAGTCTCAGACTGCTCCGCCCCGTAGTTTTGGTGACAGCATCGTCGTGACAGCGTCGCTCGCTCAGGAGAGTGAAGACGCCCTGCCGGCGACGGTCGACGTTGTCGAAGCGCAAGAGATCGAGGCCCGTCAGGCGACGGCCGTGCTCGATCTTCTCGCCACACTGCCTTCCATGTCCGTGGTGCGTTCGGGCTCACCCGGGCAGGTCACCTCCTTGTTCACTCGCGGTACGGAATCCAATCACACCCTGGCGCTGTGGAATGGTATCGAGCTCAACGATCCCTACTTTGGCGGCTTCAACTGGGGTTTTCTGGCAACCGATGGAGTGGAACGAGTTGAGGTCATTCGGGGGCCCTTCAGCTCGCTGTACGGTGGTGATGCCATCGGTGGTGTGGTCCAGGTCGTCTCCAGCCGAAGCCAGGGAGCCCAGCTGAACCTCGAGGCAGGTGAGAACGGCTACGCCCGGGGTGGCCTCACGGCAGGTGCCCAGGCGGGTCCTGTGCAGCTCGATCTGGCAGGTCACATGCGTCGGGGTGATGGTCAGATCGACAACGACGACTTTCGCCAGCGATGAGCTGCTGCTGCGAGCTGACTGGGGATTCAAGCCCGGAATGAGTCTCGGCCTGGCGTTGCGGGGCCTCGACGCCGACACCGGTATCGCGTACAGCGGCGGGGCACCGTCACCCAATCGACGCATCAGCTGGGAAGAGCGAATGGTAGGTCTGCCATTCAGCTTCGAGAGCGACCGTTGGAACGTCGATGCCCAGCTGTCCGGAGTCTTCTATGACAGCGCATTTCGCGATCCCGACGATGCCTTCGGTTTCACCGCATCCGACACCGAGTCGAGGGTCTTCAAGGCCCGGGCGGTAGGTAGCTATCGGTTTGCCAAGCCCGGCTCGTGGATTGCCCTTGGCGCCGAGGGAGACGAGTCCGAGGTGACCGATCGCTCGGTCTTTGGCACCAACCTCGACGGTGATGGCCAGAGCAACTGGGCCGTCTTTACCGAGCTGTACTACATTCTTGGTGACGTCCAGATCGATGTGGGTCTGCGGCGGGACGAGAACGACGCATTCGGCGGCCAGACGAGTCCCCGCGTCGGTTTTCAGTGGTCGGCAACCGAGTCGGTGCGGGTGTGGGGTTCCTATGGCGAGGCTTTTGCGGCTCCTTCGGTAGGCGAGCTGTATTTCCCGCTTGACGGGGAATCCTGAGCTCGAGCCGGAGACCAGCACCAGCCTCGAAGTGGGCGCGGAGCACAAAACCGAGGCCTGGATCTTCAGCCTGGTCGGTTTCGACAATAGTCTGGCGAATCTGATCGATTTCGACTTTGTCGAGTTTCGCAATGTCAATATCGGTCGAGCACGTACCCGAGGTGTCGAGGGCGAAGTCGGATACGGTCGGGGCCGGTGGAGAGCTCGCTGGAATGCCACCTATCTGAGAGCAGAAGATCTGGATGCAGACGCGCCGCTGCTGCGCCGGCCTCGTGAGAGCAGCAATCTGGTGGTGAGCTACTCGCCAGGCGATTTCACGGTCAACGTGACAGCCAGGTATGTGGGGGAGCGCGAGGACGTCGACTCCATCACTTTTGAGCGAGAAATGAACGAGGCCTACCTTCGCACCGATCTGGCGGGTCGTTGGCAGGCTCGCGAGTGGTTGGCTCCCTATTTGAGAGTCGAGAACCTTACCGACGAGGACTATCAGGAAGCCCTCGGCTTTCCCGCGCCGGGCATCACCTTGATAGGCGGCCTCAGCTTGAGCTACCGATGAGGCGACGTAGTCGACGAGGAGGGTCGAGCTGGTGGATGGCGGTGGTCGTCGGGCTGGTTCTGGCTTGCGGTGGAGATTCGGCCACAGATTCAGGGCAGCAGCCGGGGGAAGTACCCACAGGGTTGGCTCCCCAACGCATCATCGCTATCGCCCCGAGCGTGACCGAGATGCTCTTCGAGTTGGGTCTGGGTGACCGAGTCGTCGGTGTCGGCGACTATGCCAGATACCCATCCGAGGTGGCGCTGCGGCCGAAGGTCGGAGGGCTGTTCGACGCCCGACTGGAAACCATCGCGGGGTTGAATCCTGACCTGGCAGTGCTGCTGCCAAGTGAAGAACGGCTGCGGAGCCAACTGCAGGAGATGGGTATCGAGGTCTTGACCGTCCCCAGCGACAGTATCGCTGACGTGGAGGAGATGGCCAGTCGTATTGGAGAGCGGTGTGGCGTCAGCGATGCGGCCGAGGCCTTTCTCGCCCGCTGGAGGTCGGACCTGGCAGCCAGAACGCAGGAGGTCCCGACGCGGGTTCTGCTGTCGGTGAACCGCGAGTCGGATCGGATGGCGGATGTTCTGGTCGCCGGCCCGGGTACCTTCCTCGATGAGCTGCTGCAGAGACTCGGGATGATCAACGTGATGTCGGACGCCCAGATGGCCTACCCGCAGGTCGGCCTGGAGGAGATCATTCTGCGTCAACCACAGGTGATCATCGAGTTGCAGGCGGCGCCGGGAAGCTTCGACCAATTGGCTGAAGACTGGTTGACTGTAGCTTCGGGGACGGCCTTGAGCGATGTTTGCATCCAGGTGATTGCTGGTCATCACGTCCTGATACCGGGGCCACGGTTGCCACGGCTCCTGCGCGAGCTGGAGCAAGCCGTGGCGGATTGCAGCGTGCTGTCGTGAATCGCTCGGTCAAGGTAGGTGTCCATGGAGTCGGCTGGGACGTCGTGCGGAAGAAGATTCTGGATGGAATCGATCTGGAGCTCACGACCGGTGAATGCCTGGTGGTCATCGGGCCGAATGGGGCTGGCAAGACGACACTGCTGCGAATGATCGCGGGAATCCTGCAACCAAGCCGAGGCTATCTTGTTTGGGAGAGGACCCCTTACGGGGATCTGGCGCGACGAGATCTGGCGAGTCGAATCGCCTATGTGCCCCAGAGCCGTCCGTTGCAGGTCCCACTGACTGTCGAGCAACTGGTCTTGCTGGGGCGCTATCCCTACCTGTCTCCCTTTCGGTTGGCACCGCGGGCGAGCGACTTCGAGGCGGTAAATCGGGCGATGGAACTGGCGGGTGTTGCACAGTTGAAGCGCCGGCCGGTGGGTGAGTTGTCCGGTGGCGAAAGGCAATCGGTCTATATTGCCGCAGCCCTGGCACAGCAATCGGAGATCCTGATTCTGGATGAGCCGACCACGCATCTGGATCCTCACCACCAGCGGGAGATCGCTGCCCTGGTTTCACGGCTGAATCGGGAAGAGAAGCTCACGGTGGTGCTGGCGACGCACGATTTGAACTTCGCCGCGCTTCTGGCGAGTCGAATTGTCGCCTTGCAGCGTGGGCGGATCCAGGCTCTTGGCAGGCCAGACGAGCTGCTGCAACCTGGCCAACTGGCAGCGATCTTCGATGCGCCTTTCACGGTGGTGCGAGAGGGCGATCGGCCTTTGACCCTGTTGGAGATGGAGCCGTGAGCCCGCGAGCGAGCCTGGTGGTCCTGGTCCTGCTCTGGCTCACGGCCTTGATCGTCGTGCCCTTCCTCGGGGCGCGGGTCATCGGGCCACAGGAGCTGCTCGCTGATGAAGGCATCGCGATGATCTTCTGGTCATTGCGTCTGCCGCGAACCCTGCTGGCTCTGCTTGCGGGCGGCGCCTTGGCAATGTCGGGACTGGGTCTGCAGACGCTCTTTCGCAATCCACTGGCAGAGCCCTACACGCTGGGAATTGCCAGCGGTGCCGCCCTTGGCGCTGTGTTGGCACTACAGTTCGAAGCTCTCGGAGTGTCAGTGGGGTTTCCTGCGGTGGCCCTGGCTGCCTTCGTTGGCGCCCTGGCGGTTGCCGCGGTGATCCTCGGCCTGGCGATGAGCGGCTATGGCCGCGAGACCGCCACCCTTCTGCTCGCCGGCATCGCGATTTCCTTGACCTGCTCCGCCCTGGTGCTTTTCGTCCAGTACCTGGCCGACCTGACAAAGACCTTTCGTATGGTGCGGTGGATGATGGGGGGTCTGGCTGTCGTCGGTTACAGCGAAGTCTTGTGGCTGCTGCCGTGGGTTCTCGTAGGTGCGACCATCCTGCTGTTACTGCGCTGGGACCTGAACCTGCTGATCACGGGTGAAGAGCTGGCGGCCAGCCGCGGAGTGGATCTGCGCCGCTTGCGAATCGGTGTCTTGGGCATTGCCTCGGTCATGGTGGCCGCCCTGGTCGCTGTGGCAGGCCCGATCGGATTTGTCGGCTTGATCGTGCCCCATGTCCTGCGCCGCTGGGTAGGCACAGATCATCTTCATCTGGTGCCGGCTTGTCTTCTCGGAGGCGGAGCGTTCCTGGCATTTTGCGATCTCGGAGCGCGCACAGTGATGGCTCCAGCCGAGTTACCGGTTGGCGTGCTCACCGCTCTTCTGGGTGGTCCGTTCTTCCTCTGGCTGCTGATCGCCACGCGAAGAAGGTCGACCTCGGGTCAGTAGGGCAGAGCCTCTGCGCCCCACCGCTAGTGTTTGTGGAGGTTCCGCAGATTCTCGTAGGTCCGAAGACCGGTGTACACCAGCGCTGCGACTCCGATGCCGATAATCAGGGCATGCTGGAAGAAGAATCCGCGCCACACGACCAGCACCACTGCCACCAGGACCCCTGCCAGGACCGGCCAAAGCAGGATCCTGCTCACAGCTGTCTCCAGGTTTCAACCGGGTTTGCCAGCACACCGACACCGCTGACCTCGACTTCCAGGTGGTCACCGTCGGCCAGTGGACCGACCCCCTCGGGGGTTCCGGTCAGCACGATGTCGCCTGGCTCCAGAGTCATCATGCGAGAGGTGTATGACAACAATTCGGGAATGTCGAAGAGCATCCTGTCGGTGCGCCCACGTTGCCTCTCTTCACCGTTGACCCGGGTGATCACCTCGAGGTCATCGAGCTGCGGGTCGACGAGAATACCGGGGCCGAGGGGACAGAAGGTATCGAAGGATTTTCCCCGAGCGAAGGTGGGGTCCTTGCGCTGCAGATCTCTGGCCGTCACATCACAGGCACAGGTGATACCCAGGATGGCTCGGACGGCTTCCTCGCGGCTGGCACGGCAGAGCTGTCGGCGAATGATCACGGCGATCTCGCCCTCGAACTCGACCCGCTCACTCTCCGGCGGCAGCACGATCGTGCCGCCCGGTCCGATGATCGAAGTCGGAGCCTTGAGGAAGATCACCGGTTCGTCCGGGACCGGATTTCCCAACTCTTCCGCATGGGCTCGGTAGTTGCGACCGATACCAACGATCTTCCCCGGGTAGACCGGTGGCAAGACTCCCAGAGCACCGGATTCGACAATGCGGCCGTACTCCCATCCCCCGGCCGGGACCTCGAACGGATCGGAGAACAGCATCCGGAGCTGTCCCTCTTCGTCCGTGGCAGCATAGAAGCCCTCGGGGCCGAGTCGATAGAGCAGCATGGACCAATTGTATGTCGCCCGGGCCACGAATCGGTGGTTGACTGGGGTGCCCCGGAGGCTACCGCGGGACCTGGTTGGAGCTGTTAGCGGGTCGCGGAGTGTGGTCCTGGAGGGCACGCTCACGCGCCAAGTGGCCGTCTGGGACCGCGCAGGGCGCTTCCGAGAGCTCCCTTTCCGGCGCGCCGGACCTCGAGAGCCGCCATCGTGCGGGCAACACGACCTCGGGATCTCACGGTGCGGGCGTCCTTCGCCGAACGCAGCACCCGTCCTGGCGAGTGAGGCGACGGCCCGACGCCCCTTGGCCAGGTCGAGCAGGATCCCTTTGCTGATCCTCGGCTAGCGCAGGGACCTCCAGGGAAACAGAATCAGCGCGACAGGCAGGAGCAGGTAGACGGCACCGCCGAAGGTCCAGCCGAGCATGAGCAGCAAGAGCCAGGCGGAGAGAAGGACCGAAGAGAGGACGAGTTTGAGGGTTGGGGAGACCACCGCGCCGCAGATTAGCATAGCGGTTGCGGTATTCTCCCCGTGATGGGCTCGTGGCGAAAACTCGGAAGCGAGGAGGTCTTCTGGCATCCTCTTTTTGGTCTGGAGCGCCAGATGGTGGCTTCGGGTGATCAGCGCAAAGAGGTCGTTGTGGTCAACGCCCCCGACTGGGTCAACATCATCCCTGTGCTCGATGACGGTCGAGTCGTCCTCATACGTCAGTGGCGCTACGGACTCTCGGCTCCCTGTCTGGAGATTCCCGGTGGATTGATCGACCCGGAAGAGAATGCCGATGAAGCGGCCGCGCGGGAGCTTCTGGAGGAGACCGGTTACCACGCGCGCAAGATCCGGTCGCTGGGCACCACCCATCCCAATCCGGCCTTCTTGTCCAATCGACTGACGACTTACCTGGCCACCGATCTCGAAAAGGTGGAGCCCGATCGCGAGGTCTTTGGCATCGACGATGAGAAGATTACGGTAGAGCCAACACCGTTGGAGAAGATACCCGGGCTGATTCGGGACGGTGCGATCACGCATGCCCTGGTCATCGCGGCGTTCCATCTCCTCGACGTCGAAGATCTGCCTTGATTGTCCATCCGGTCGACGCGGTGAGCTTCGATATCCACGGCACCCTGATCCATTCGCCGCGCCTGGGGGAGGTTTATGCGAACGTCCTGGGTCGGCACGGAATAGAAGTGACCCCGCAGAAGGCCTACGACGTGGTGCGGAATGTCTGGCAAGAGTTCGCCTGTCTGCGTCGTCCCGGCGAGGACCTCTTTTCCTCCCACCCGCAGGGCTCGAAGGGCTTCTGGTATCAGTTCATCGATCGGGTCTGCGAACATTTGAACAGTCCTGCGCCGAGCCGGTTCGCCAAAGCGGAGCTGTTTCAGCGATTTACCGGGCCAGAGCCGTGGGAGGTTTACGAGGACGTTCCCGAGACTCTCGAGGCATTGCGCACACTGGGCGTGCGAATGGTGGTGATCAGTAACTGGGACGACCGGCTGCCCGCTCTGTTGGCTGGCCTGGGAATAGACGACTTTTTCGAATTCATCGTCTTTTCGGCAGACGTGGGGGTGGAGAAGCCGTTCCCGGAGATCTTCGAATTTGCGCTGGGGAAGTTGGGTCTTCCAGCCGAGCGAGTGGTCCATGTCGGGGACAGGATCCGGGAGGATGTCGAAGGTGCACGCGGGGTTGGAATGCAGTCGCTCCACCTCGCCCGCGGTAGCAGCACGGGAGACCTTGACGATCTCTTGCCCCTGGTGGACTTGTTGCCGGATCGGCGACAGTCACCCAGAATGGAGCTCTGAGCATGCTGTCGATACCAGGAGTCGAAACATGTGTCGAATCTTGATGATCGTGTTGCTTTCGCTCGCTTTCCTGGCGTGCGGTCGAACGGAACCCAAGCCGAAAAAGCCAAAGGAACTGGAGACCGTCGACGTCGGCTCCGGCTATGACGCCGCACTCAGCACGGAAGCCGACAGGAAGGAGAGACGGATCAAGGCCGATGTAGGGGGCGTACTGCCGTCAGATTTCCCTGCCGGACTGCCGCTCTTTACGCCGTCGAACATCGTTGATTTTGGTCATTCCACCGACTCGGGGGGGTTCGTCGTGGTGGATTCCCCAGTACCTCGCAGTGAAGCGGCCTCATCGCTCCGCACGCGGATCGAGCGAGCGGGGTGGACAGTAGTGTCCGTTAGTGGGGAGGTCACCACCTACAGCAAAGGCGGCCAGCGAGTGAACGTTCGAGTGACGAGTCTCGGTTCGGGAACGCGGATCCGGTATGAGTACTGATCGATGGGTTTGATGCCTCGGTTGGGGGTTGCTACACTACGCCGGCCTGCAGGGTTGGGCGTGTTGAAGCGGGCTTGAAAATCCATGAATGAGCGACGGACCTCGAGGAGACTCGCCGGGCTCGGTTTCGAGTTTGCGGCGGCCGTCGCTGGGTTTGCATTCTTCGGCTACTGGATCGGGAACCATTACGGTCGGGCCGAGTTGGGCATTCTGATCGGGGCCATTCTGGGATTGGTCGGAGGGATGTATAATCTCATCCGCGCCACCTTGGCGGCCTCGGGAGGGGCGGCCAACCGAAAGCGAAACAAGAGCAGCGACCAAGACGGATAGAGGCCGGATGGCTACCGGATACCGGTCCTACGTTCGATTGCTGCTCGTGCTGGTTGGCTCGGCCCTGCTCTTGATGGTTCCTGGTTATGCTTTAACACGCAAGCTGGGAGGAGCCGAGGCGGTGGTGGGAATGTTGTGGGGTTGTGGACTGACGTTTTTCGCCGCAGCCGTGGGCGCTCTGCCGCAAGTGGTCCTGAGTCGTCCACCACAGGAGGCGGGAACCCTCGCCCTGGGGTCGCTGGCAATTCGGATGGGGGTCACCCTTTTTGGAGCGCTGGCAATCTTGTTGGCTACCGAAGTCCCGAGATCGGCATTCTTGCTTTGGGTAGCATTTAGTTACATGGTCTTTCTGGTCGCAGATATCATCTTTGTTCTAGGTCGAAATTCCACGGCGTAAACAGGCGCAGCTATCATGGCGGGATCCAACCCACTCAGTCACGTCATCCAGCACCCGATCAAGACGGTGCCGGCCGACCTTGGACCGTTGACCCCCAACGGCGAGATCACGGTCATGAGTGATCACATCTCGATGATCCTGGCGGCAGGTCTGTTGCTGATGATCTTCGTGCCGCCGTTGTTCAAGCGCCGCAAGACAGGGGACGAGCTCGAAGACATGGTGCCGACAGGCATCTCCAATGCCATGGAGGCAATCTGTCAGTACTTTCGCACAGAGATAGCCCGACCCGCCCTGGGCGAGAACACCGATCGTTTCATCAAGTACATCTGGAGTGTGTTCTTCTTCATTCTGACGATGAACCTGCTCGGACTGATCCCGATCGGGCCTCTCACGGGCCTGGCGCTGCCGATTCCGATTGGTGGAACGGCAACGTCCAATATCTGGGTCACAGCCACGCTGGCGATCCTCACCCTGATCATGATGGTGTTCTATGGCTTGAAGATCGGTGGTAAGCACTTCATCGCGCATCTGTGCCCCGGACCTCTGTGGCTGGCTCCGGTTCTCGTGCCGGTCGAGCTCGTCGGCATGTTGGCCAAGACCTTTGCGCTGGCGGTACGGCTGTTCGCCAATATGGTGGCAGGTCACACCCTCATGGCGGTGCTTTTGGGGTTCATCCTTGCCGCGGGCAGCAATGTGGGAGCCGGTATGGGCTTCGCCGTGGCGATACCTGTGGTTCTGGGTAGTGCCGCGATCAGTCTTCTGGAGATTTTTGTAGCGTTTTTGCAGGCTTTCATATTCGCGTTTCTGACAACCCTGTTTATCGGGATGTCGATCGAGGTGCACGATGATTCGCACCACGAGGAAGCGGCCGTCTGAGATTTATTGAATAACGGGCTGGATCCGTCCGGCCACAACCTGTAACGAGAGGTATCGTCGAAATGAGCAAGAAGTTGTCAAAAATCACGCTCGGCCTGATGCTCGCCGGCATGGTGTTGATGCTAGCGCCGGCCGCATATGCCGCAGACGCTGGAGCAGATGGTGAGGCTGGTGGGCTTTTCATGACCACGGATGGAGCGCGCAAGTTCGGTGGTGCTATCGGCGCCGGCCTGGTGGTCATGGGTGGAGCCGCAGGTATCGGTCGGATCGGTTCCAGCGCAGTCGAGTCGATGGCGCGTCAGCCCGAAGCCTCCGGACAGATCAACACCGCAATGATTATCACCGCGGCCCTGATCGAAGGCGTCACTCTGTTCGCAGTCGTAGTGACACTGCTGGCGGTATTCTGAGTCGCCAGAGATCGTCTCAGCCCTCGCACGCCGAGGCAGATTTTCGGTGGCGGTTTTTCGATTCTTCGAGACGGTTGGCAGGGTCGGGCCCCAGGGCCTGCCCGGCTACCAAGGTAGTAAGACCATGATGCAAAAAGTCAGTTGGAGCCTCGTGCTTTCGATGCTGGTCCTGACCCCTGCGGTATGGGCCGCGGAGGAAGGGCAGGGTAATCTGTTTGCAGGCGATATCGGAAACGCCGTCTGGACCCTGGTGATCTTCCTGTTGGTCGTCTTCATCCTGGGCAAGTTCGCCTGGGGGCCGCTGCTGTCCAGTCTGCAACAACGCGAGGAGTTCATTCGTCGATCATTGCAGGAAGCCAAGGACGACAGGGAGTCTGCAGAGGCGCGCTTGCAGGAGTACGAAGCCAAGCTCGCCGAAGCTGGAACTCGGGCTCAGGAGATTGTCGACCAGGGCAAGCGCAATGCCGAGACGGTGCGGGCGAGTATCGAGGAAAAGGCCCGCAACGAGTCCGAGAAGATGGTCGAGCGGGCGAAACGAGAGATCGAGTTGGCCAAGCAATCGGCCATCAAGGATCTGTACGCCACCAGTTCGGATCTGGCCACCGAGATAGCCGCTCGGATACTGCAGCGAGAGCTGAACGCCCAGGACCATGAGAAGTTGATCGCGGACTCGCTCCGCGAGCTCGGCGATCTCGAGAAGAACTAGGAAAGCCGTGACTACCGCCACCAAACCCTCTGCGCAAGAGATCGCCATCGCCGGCGTCTATGCACAGGCGCTGCTCGAGCTGGCTGAGGTCCAGGGCCAGGCGGACGCTGTTCTGGAGGAGTTGGGAGATTTGGGCGCCCTGATAGACCGTGACCCGGGCTTCGCGAGCTTCCTCCGCTCTCCACTGGTCGATACCCAGGAGCGTCGCCAGTCATTGGACCGGATGTTCCAGGGCAAGATGAACGAGACCTTGCTCGACACCCTGCATGTGATGAACAGCAAGGGGCGCTCGGGCCTGGTGAGGGCAATGGTCGAGGCCTACAGCCAGGAGTACGAGGAATTGCGTGGGCAAGTGCGGGTGGCGGTGCAATCGGCCGTGCCACTGACCGATGGTCTCCGTCGACAGTTACGAGACGTCGTCTCCGGCTTCACCGGTAAAACGCCCAAATTGGAGGAGAGCGTCGATCCCGCCCTGATCGGGGGATTGGTGCTCCAGGTGGCCGATCGCCGGATCGACACCAGCGTGTTCAAGGAAATCAAGGGACTGCGACAGCAACTGCTGGATCGAGCGTCCCAGGAAATTCATAGCGGCAAGACTTACCTCGAGGAAGCGTCATGAAGTTCAAGGTGGACGAGATCTCATCGGTGATCACCGAAGAGATACGCAACTATCGCAGCGAAGTGGATCTGGCAGAGGTCGGTCGGGTTCTGGAAGTCGGAGACGGCATTGCCCGGGTTTACGGCCTGTCCAATGTCGTTGCTGGCGAACAGCTCGAGTTTGCCAATGGGCAGTTCGGCCAGGCTCTGAACCTGGAGGAAAACTCGGTGGGTGTCGTCATCTTTGGCGAGTACTTCGACATCAAGGAGGGCAGCGAGGTGCGTCGCACCGGCGAGCTTCTGAGCGTCCCCTGTGGCGAGCAGATGATCGGTCGCGTGGTCGATCCACTGGGACGTCCTCTGGATGGCAAGGGCGATATCGACACCCCTCACCGCCGACCGCTCGAGTACAAGGCTCCCGGGATTGCGGCCCGCCAACCGGTGGACGAGCCGCTACAGACAGGCCTGAGCGCCATCGACAGCATGATCCCCATCGGCCGGGGTCAGCGCGAGCTGATCATTGGTGACCGCCGGACGGGCAAGACTGCCATCGCTCTCGACACGATCATCAATCAGCGCGGCGAGGGTGTGATCTGCGTCTATGTTGCCGTCGGGCAGAAGGAATCGACCGTGGTGGGAGTGGTGGAGAAGCTGGCTGAACAGGGAGCGATGGACTACACGATCGTCGTGTCAGCCGGGGCATCCGATCCAGCTCCGTTGCAGTACATCGCGCCGTACGCCGGTGCAGCCATGGCCGAGTACTTCATGTATCTGCAGGGAAAACCCACACTGGTGGTCTACGACGATCTGACCCGTCAGGCCCACGCCTATCGACAGTTGTCGCTGCTTCTCAGACGTCCTCCAGGTCGCGAGGCCTATCCCGGAGATGTTTTCTACCTGCATTCGCGTCTCCTCGAGAGAGCCGTCAAGCTGCGAGATGAGTACGCCGTCGTGCCGAAAGACACTCCCGAGGACAGCACCGATCGTTCAGTGGCGGTGAAACCGCCGGCTGGCGAGGAGGTCGGCTTGGATGATCCGGCTGGGATCTTTCATCGGCCGGAGGGTGGGAAGAAGGCAACCGCCTGGTTGGAGTCGATGCCGGACAAGGACAAATACCGGGTCCACAAGTTCCCCGACGGTGGTGGCTCGATGACCGCGCTGCCAATCATCGAGACTCTCGAGGGTGAGGTTTCGGCCTATATCCCGACCAATGTCATCTCGATTACCGATGGGCAGATCTACCTGGTGCCCGAGCTCTTCTTCGCCGGTGTACGACCGGCGGTCGACGTAGGTATCAGCGTGTCGCGGGTGGGTGGAAACGCTCAGGTCAAGGCGATGAAGAAGATCGCCGGCTCGCTGCGTCTCGATCTGGCGTCGTTTCGCGAGCAGCAGGCGTTTGCTCAGTTGGGCACCGACCTCGATGCAACAACCCAACGCCAACTCGACCGTGGCTATCGCATGGTGGAACTGCTCAAGCAGCCGCAGTACAAGCCCTACCCGGTGGAAGAACAGATTCTCAGCATCTACGCCGCGACGAACGGTCTGATGGACGACGTCGAGGTCGTGGACATCCTGAAGTTCGAATCGGGGATGCACGCGTACTTCCGGGAGAAACACCCAGAGATCCTGCAAGCAATTCGAACTCAGGGGCAACTGACGGATGACCTGGTCGATCAGATCGGCAAAGCGATTCAGGCATACAAGGGCAACTAGGGTCGGTTACCACCATGGCCAATCGTCGAGAACTCGTCAAACGGCGCGATGCAGTGCGCAACATCCGCAAGATCACGCGGACGATGCAGCTCATCGCTACGGCTCGATTCCAGGCAGCTCACAAGCGTCTGGTGGCCAGCACTCCCTTCACCGATAAGTTGGCGCAACTGGTGCGGGACCTGGCGGGAGCTACCCAGGGAGTCGATCACCCCTTGATGCAGGTGTCGGTTGAGGGTCAGCCAGCGGATCTGTTGGTGATCACCAGCAATCGGGGACTTTGCGGTGCCTACAATGGCAACGTGCTCCGTACCGCGGCAGACTTTCTTCAGGGTCTGGAACAAGAGAGCCTGCCATACGATGTCAGAGTCTTTGGCAGGAAGGGCGTCTCCTACCTGGAGTTCGCCGGCTACAAGATGGCCGAGACGGTTACGAATTTGGACGACATCCCCGTTTTTGCGGACATCGACCCCTACGCGACAGCGATGATGGACCGGTTCACCCGGGGAGAGATCAGTTCGGCTCACGTGGCGTACATGAAGTTCCTCTCCGCCGGACGCCAAGTTCCGGTAGTGGAGCAGCTCCTGCCACTGAGCCGGGAGGAACCCGACGAAACCGACGGTCAGTCGGAGCAGACCGAATTACAGTACGAGTTTTCGCCCGAACCCGGAGATCTGTTGGACGAGTTGCTGCCGATGACAGTGCGAGCGCGACTCTTCCGATGTTTCAACGATGCGGTGGTCAGTGAACAGATGGCGCGTCAAGTGGCCATGAAGGGTGCCACCGATTCTGCCGAAGATTTGATCAAATTGCTGACCCAGCAATACAACCGAGCCCGCCAGACGGCCATCACCATGGAGCTGTTGGACATCGTGGGTGGTGCCAACGCCCTGGCCTAGTGGCTTTTGGCAACGACGATATTGAATTGAGGAAGTAGCGAGATGGAAAACGGCAACTACGGCGAGGTAACCCAGGTCATCGGTTCGACACTCGATGCCCACTTTCCAGAGAGCAAGCTGCCCGAGATCAACAACGCTCTGACCGTTCAGGTCGAGCGGACCGTCCTGGGCGAGACCCAGACTGAAACTCTCTGGTGCGAGGTGGCCCAACTCCTGGGTGGCGGACGGATCCGAGCCATCGCGCTCGATTCCACCGATGGTGTGCAGAGAGGAGCTCCGATCCTCGACACGGGATCACCCATTACCGTTCCCGTGGGAGAGGCCACACTCGGTCGGGTGTTCAACCTGGTGGGCGACACGATCGACGATCGTGGGCCGATCGAAGTTACGGAACGACGATCGATTCACCGAGAGCCACCGCCCATGGAGGACCTGTCGACCAAGACCGAAATGTTCGAGACTGGAATCAAGGTCATGGACCTGCTTTGCCCGCTGGTGCGTGGCGGAAAGGCCGGGCTGTTTGGTGGTGCCGGTGTCGGCAAGACGGTCATAATCCAGGAGCTCATCGCTCGATTAGCCCGCTTCCACAGTGGCTATTCCTGTTTTGCCGGTGTCGGTGAGCGGACCCGTGAGGGGAACGATCTGTGGCTCGAGATGCAGGAAGCCCAGATCGGCGACACGGGCAAGAGCGTCCTCGATCAAACGGTGATGGTCTTCGGTCAGATGAACGAGCCTCCGGGAGCTCGTCTGCGGGTGGCTCTGTCGGCATTGACCATGGCCGAGTATTTCCGTGACTCCACCGGCGCTGACACGCTGCTTTTCATCGACAACATCTTCCGTTTCTCGCAGGCGGGTTCGGAGGTGTCGGCTCTGCTCGGCCGTATGCCCTCGGCGGTGGGTTACCAGCCGACACTGGGCACTGAGATGGGCGAGCTGCAGGAGCGCATTACCTCGACGAAGGAAGGTGCTGTCACCAGTATTCAGGCGATCTACGTGCCGGCTGACGACTACACCGATCCCGCGCCTGCTGCCGCCTTCACCCACCTGGACTCGACAGTGAACCTGGAACGATCGATCTCCGAGAAGGGGATCTATCCGGCCGTCGATCCGCTCGCTTCGAGCAGCCGAATCGTCTCTCCGGAGTTCCTTGGCGAAGACCACTATCGTGTCGCGCGAACCGTGCAACAGATTCTGCAACGCTATCGGGACCTGCAGGACATCATCTCGATTCTCGGCATCGACGAGCTCTCGGAAGAGGACAAGGTGACCGTGCGTCGGGCACGCAAGATCGAGCGCTTTCTTTCTCAGGCCTTCTACGTGGCCGAGCAGTTCATCGGCATCCCAGGCACCTATGTCTCGCGTGAAGATACGATCCGGTCGTTCGACGAGCTCTGCGAGGGCAAGTGGGACCATCTGCCCGACCAGGCCTTCATGTATGTCGGCACCATCGAGGATGCCGCCAAGCGTGCTGAGGAGATGGAGAAGAAGTAGTGGCCGATCACGGAACATTCCAGTGCTCTGTGGTGACCCCTGAACGGGCGGTCCTCGAGTGCGAAGCGAAGTCCGTCACCCTCCCGGCATGGGATGGTGAGATCGGGATTCTGCGGAACCGCGCCCCCTTGGTGTGTCGGTTGGGGATCGGAGAGCTTCGGATCGAGACTCCTTCCGAAAAGCACACCCTCTTCCTGGACGGTGGTTTCGCGGAGATGTCGGACAACCGACTGACCATCCTGACCAGCGCTGCCAGGCTCCCCGAAGAGCTCACCCAGGAAGAGATCGACGCCAACCTCGAAACCGCCAAGGCAATCGAAGTGCGCGATGAGGTCTCGTTGAAGGCCCGCGAAGCCGCCCAGCAGCGTGCCCGCGTCCAGCGCAAGATGATGCACTCCTCGTAACACCCGGTCTCCGTATCCTCCGTCTGGGAAACGTTGTAGCGGGTCGTTGGGGTGGCCCCGGAGGGCACGGTTCGCGCTGTGAGGAATGCCGGAAGTTGCGCTCCCTTCCCTGGCTACGCGCCGGATCACCGTGCACTTTGATCGTTCCGCCAGGGCGCTTGCCAAGAGATCCGTCCTGGGACCACCCCCAACGACCAGTTACGACCCTGAAGAGGGCACCCAGAGGGTCGGCGCACAGGCAGGCGCAGCTACAATGCGGGTGCGATGGCCTCCGAGTACGACCCCCTCCGCAGAACACTCGACGACCCGTTGGCCGAGGATGGACTCGAGCGGGTACGCGATCATTTCGAGAAGGCGAGCCAGCCTTACCTTGGTCAGCCCTGGTCCTGGTTGGCCTGGGCGCTGATCCTGCCCTCGGCGGCGTTGGCAACGCCAGCAGTGTTGCGGGTCGCTGGTGGCCTGGGTGCCCTGGTCCTGTGGTCGATTGCGGTTCTGATCGGTGGTGTCATCGAAGCGATGCAGATCCTCGGCGGTCGGCAGCATAGTGGCGCCGGGTCATCCACCTTGGCCACCTGGGTCCTGCGGGCACAGGGCAACCTCTCTTTGGTGGCGGTGTTTGTTTCACTTGCACTCGTGCTCCAGGACCAGGCGTGGTTGCTTCCCGGTATCTGGCTGCTGCTTCTCGGCCACTCGTTGTTCAGTCTCGGAGGACTGGCATCGAGGGCACTGCGGACAGCAGGACTCACCTACCAGCTGGGAGGATTGCTGGCGATCTGGCCACACGGCCAGGCACTGGCCATCTTCGCGGCGGCGACCTTCCTGGGGAATCTGTGGGTGGCGTGGTCTATCTGGCGGGCAAGGTCTGCGACCCGCTGAGTCGATCGGCGAGTGATTTCCCTGTTGTCGCGGTGAGAATCCACGGTAATCCAAGAAGACAGACCGTGATGACCGCGGCGAGCCATCGCCTCGCCGCCTGAGAGAAGCTCAGCGATTTGCCGTCGCGGCTGCGGGCGACGAGACCTACCCGCTCCATGCCCGGGGTGCGACCCCAGAACGCCAGAGGAAAGACCTCGTAGAGGAAGGAAAACGGGAGCAGAAAGAGCGCCACGATTCCCCAGTCGACCAGATCGATGCTTATCCCCATGAAGTAGAGGCCGAGCCAGGTCATGAGTCCGACGGCCAGGATGAGACCCAGGTCGATGAGACCGGCCGACAGTTGGGCGGGTACAGGCACCACAGGCCGCCACGCCGGTCGGGTCGTGGCGTCGAAAAACTCAGCAGACGCTGCTGGAGAGGTTGGCTCGGTTCCCGGAGTGTCTGCGAAGAGCGGTAGCGCCTCTGCCGATTCTCCTGGTGGCTTGGCCGGAGAAGGGGTGTCTCGAGGTTGGTCGACTTTGCGATCTGGGTCCTCGACGCGCGTATCCTGGTGCAGAGGTAGGTCGTCGAACAGACCTGGATCTTCTTTTGGACGCGGGGGAGAGCTCATCTCACCGGAATTTCTGGTATTTGACGAAGATCCGGTAGAGCATGTCGGCCGGGCGCTCCACATAGGCCGAGGCAAACTCTGCGAGTCGATCGAGATGGGGGTCGTTGGAGGCCAGTTCCTGGGCTTCCTTGAATTTCTCCAGGGCTGCCTTGGCGTCTCCCCGTTGCAGATCGCGCAGGCCCAGGTTGTAGTAGGAGTCGACCATCAGTCGGATGACATCCTTATTGCCGCCATCGCTATCGTGCATGCGCCAGAGATCGGGCAACGAGTACTCCCAATCTCCGTTCTCGAACATTTCCAGCTCTTCTTCGAGCGGCTCGAGCAGGGACGTGGCTCGGGTCTCGAGCATCAACTCCTCTTCGGAGAGAGCGCTGATTTTGTTGGCCTCCTCGAGATAATTCAGGGCGAGGATGTTCTCACCATTGGCGACAGCGCCTTGCGCTTGTTCTACCAGATCCTCGCGGCGGGCGAGAGCCTCTTCCGAGGGGCCCGCGCTTTCCACTTCGGCTTCCTGGTCGCCGGCTTCCCACATAGCGATCAGCGCCAGGGCTTCAGCGTACTGCTCGTGTCCTGGGGCGAGTCGACGAAGGACATTGATCGCCATGGCGGTGTTGCCTGCTTCGTGCAGCTCCCGAGCGCGTTCGACGGGGTCGATGCGGGCCTCGGTGGCAGCCGCCTGGTCTGTGGGGGCCGATCCAGGGAAGAAACGATCCCATTTCGAGTAGATAAACCAACCGATGGCGAGAACCAGAATCAGAACCGCCGCGCCGATGGTGACGAAGGAGCGTCCGCGTGAGACAGCGGGCTTCAGCGCCGGTTCGAAATCTTCCGGAGCCAGATCACCGACGACCGGCTTTGGACCCAGCGAGGGTGGCGCCAGATCATCGAGGGGCGGAGCTTCACCAGCCACGGCCTCCCCGGGGGGTTCATGGACCAGGGGCGTCAGATCGGGCGTCGGCGTCGCACCCGGTGTCGTCAACTCACCAGTGCTCAGCTTCTCGAGGTAGTCGCGCGCCCCCATGTGATTGGGTTGAATCTCGAGGACCTTCTCAAAGGCCTTGCGCGCATCGTCTTCATCGCCAGCCTCGAGCAGCGAGATCGCTTCGTGAAAGGCCTCCTCGATCTGGCGCTCGACCTCGGATTTGAGCTTTCTGGCCAATTCGATGCGTCGACTGGCCTCGGCGTGATCGATATCGATGAGGAAGATACGCGACCAGGCATCGATCGCCGTCTGGTACTGGCCGTCTTCGAAGGACTCTTGTCCCTCCTGCAGGAGCTCGCCGATGCGTTGCTCGCTTTCGTTATCGAGACGAGCGGCAGGCTCGGCATCGAGAGACGGAATCGGCGGCGGCACGTCAGCCGGTGGAGCCTCGCCTGTCGGTATCTCCACGGCATCTTCGAGAAGCGGCTGCTCGACCGGTGCGAGGAGCTCTTCGACCTCGGCGACCGGAGCATTGAGTGGTTCGGGACCCGCCAGCGGTGGCGTTTCAACAAGCGGAGGTGGTTCGAATGCAGCGGGTGGCGCGACCGTCGAAGCCGCCTGCAGGTCGGCTTCGATCATCGTCAGATCGGGGTGTGTCGGGTCGAGCTCACGTGCCTTGTCGAGATGAGATCGGGCACTTTCCAGGTCGCCCGACTCCCTGGCCGACCGGGCGGAATCGAGGAAGTTGCGAACATAAGGCTCGGCCTCGAGGCGCTCGCTGGCGGTATCGACCAGTTGTCTGAGGTCGCCATCGGTGCTGACCCGCTCCTGATTCTGCAGCGCCAGGGCCATGAGATCCTGGAAGCTGCGCTGCTCGAACAGCATCGCCATCCGGCCAGGCAGATCGTCGACGGGGGCCGTGACATCAGCTGGTGTCTCGGGCTGGGCCGGCTCCGAAATATCGAAATCCACCTCTGCTAAAGGAGGGGCGTGCTCGACCCCCGGTTCGATGATCGAGTCTTCGGTGATCAGCTCGTTGATGTCGACGAGGGTGTCGGGAAGCGGCGGCTCGACCAGGGTGTCGCTGATCTCGATTGGTGCCTGGTCGGCCACGGATTCGTCCACGGGTTCCACAATCTTGAGGGGTACCTCGGACGCTGCGGGCGATTCGGACTCAGCCGGTACGTCCTTCGCCAAGTTGCTTACATCGACGGGACCTTCTCCCTGACTGAGCCGCTCCTGCAGAGTGCGAGCAGGCTCGAAAAGCGGATCGAGCCGAAGAATGAAGTCACAGCCCAGCAACGCTTCCTGGCGATTGCCCTCCTCGGCGAGACTCAAGGTCTGCGCAAAGGTGGCTTGGATGCGTTCCTGGATCTGCGGCGAAAGGGCGGTGTTGCCAACGTACCTCATAGACACTCACACAGGCAGGATCCTCAGGGATCCCATCTCATTGATTGCGCGAATGTTAGCAAATAGCGAATCGCGCATACAATGACGAACTCAACAGTCGAGACCGGCCAAAATCCTGTAGGGAAGGCCTTCGAAGCTGCCCGAAGACATGGTGATGAAGACGTCGCCAGGCCTGGCCTCGCCAAGGGCGGTCGCGAGCAGAGAATCGACGCCTTCAGCCAGGGTTGTCGGGGTGCCCCCGGCCTCGAGCTCGGCTGCCAGGCGGTGGAGATCGAGTCGCTCGGCCGCGGGCAGGCGAAGGTGGTGGAAGATGGGCGCCAGCAGGACGCGATCCGCTCTCGAGAGTCCCTGCAGATACCCCTCATGCAGAAAGGATCGCCCGGCCGTCAGGGTCCTGGGCTCGAAAATGGCGATCAGGCGTCGGTCGGGAAAGCGGCTTCTCAGGCCTTCGAGTGTCATATCCACGGCTGTCGGGTGATGGGCGAAATCGTCGATGACCGTGATGTCACGATGGGTCCCGAGAATCTCCAACCGCCTCTTGACGCCCTCGAACCGGTCCAGGGCGGCGACCACGTCCTCTGCCGGGAGACCGTCGTGCCGGGCACAGGCCCAGACACCGAGGGTGTTGCAGATGTTGTGGGGGCCGACCATGGACGTGCGAATCTCGATCTCACCCTCCTGGGGATCCCGGATGCGAAATCGGCTGCCTGCCGCGTCGGTTTCGACTGGACCGAGTGGGTAGAGATCATTGGACTCGCTGAATCCATAGAGGACCGTGCGGCAACGGGCCTGCGCGACGATCTCGCGAACTTCGGGAATGTCACCGCAAGCAGCGATCAGACCCGTCTCGGGGACCAGGCTGACCAGATCCTCATAGGCCCTGGTGAGGGTTTCGGGATCGGGATAGAGATCGGCATGATCGTACTCGACACTGGTGAGGATCAAACTGTCCGGCCGGTAATGCAGGAACTTGGGCCCCCGGTCGAAGTAAGCGGCGTTGTACTCGTCGCCTTCGATAACGAACCTCGGACCGGTGCCTTGCTGAAAGCTGCGGCCGAGATTCAGCGGCACGCCGCCCACCAAGAAGCCGGGATCGGTGCCGCAATCGTTATAGACCCAGGAGGCCAAAGAAGTCGTGGTGGTCTTGCCATGGGTGCCGGCCACGACGAGAGGGCGCCGGTATTGGAGAAAGAAGTGCGCCAGCGCCTCTGGCATGGAAAGACGGTCCAGCTGCAACCTCTCGGCCTCGACCGCTTCCGGGTTGTCTCGGGGTACGGCATTGCCAATCACCACCAGATCGGGGAGAGGCTGTAGATGGCCAGGGTCGTAGCCGAGCAGGGGTTCGATGCCCGCTTGCTGCAGCAGGGTGCTCATCGGGGGATAGATAGGTCCATCGGAACCGCGCACTCGATGGCCGAGTCCCTGCAGCAGACACGCCAGGGGTGCCATTCCGGTACCACCGATGGCAACCAGATGGATGTTGAGAGGGTCTTTGGACACGGAAGGTTACAGCCTCGAGAGTTTGGCTGTGGGAGATCGGGAGTATAGCATCTGCTATTGACAGCCCGGGGCGTTCGGATGATAGTCGAAGCCCCCTGAGAGAGGTGAAGAAATGAAGTGGTATTCAAGAGCCTGGACCGTGTTGTTTCTACTGACTCTGACCATCAGCGGTGGAGCGGTATTTGCAGATCAAGCCGAGTCCTCTGGTCCGACAGCCGTTGCCCTCGAAACCATCAAGGACTTTGGTGTCGTCAACAAAGGGCAACGGATCACTCACGAGTTCAGGATTCGCAATGCCGGAGAGGTCACGCTGAACATCACGGAGGTCAAACCGAGTTGTGGCTGTACCGTGGCCGACTTCGACAAGACCATCGCGCCCGGTGAAGAGGGCAAAATCACCGCGACGGTGGACACGCGCAATTTCAAGGGTGGCATTGCCAAGTCGGTGCGGGTCTTCACCGACGATGCCGAGAATCCGCAGATCGACCTGGTGATGAAGGCCAATGTCCGCTCGCAGGTGGAGGTCGACCCCGGTTACGCCAGATTTGTCGCGGTATATGGCGAGCCCCAGAAGACCAGCGTGCAATCGGTCTGGTCGGAGGAGTATCCCGATCTCGAGATCCGCAAGGTCGAGTCCCCTTACGGCTTCGTCAAGGTCTCCTACCGGGAGGCAGAGGAAGGTGAGCGGTTGCGCGGCGTCGATGGACGGCAGTGGCAGATCGAGGTGGATCTCGACAAGAACGCACCGGTCGGTCCGATGGCCGACTTCATTGTCCTGACCACCAATCATCCGAAGTTGAAGACCATGCGAATCCCCGTCTCGGGGTTTGTACGTCCAGTGATGTCGGTCACGCCGCGGATCGCCGATTTCGGGCGCCGTGAGCTGACTGAGCCACAGACGGCCAGTCTGGAGATTCGCAACCTGAGTGCCAATGCGGTTGGACTCAGTGAGGTCTCTACCGATATCGATGGTCTGAAGGCCGAGATCGAACCTCTCGAAGAGGGTCGTCTCTACAAGGTTCTCCTGACTCTGCAGCCTGGGATGGACAAAGGCGACTTCGAAGGTCTGGTCACCATCACCACCAACAGCTCCAAGCAACCGACCATCGAGGTCAACGTCAAGGGCGTTATTCTGTAGAGGTCGGGGGTTTACCCCACAAGTCTCCTTCGTCCTTGGGCTGGGCTGCGACCTTGCCGCTGCCGCTGCGTGCCCCCTCGATCTCTTCGAGAGTCTCAGCCAAAGCCTCTCTCTGGAAGCGGGCGAGATCGGGCACTGCTCCCAGGGCGAGATCGACCAATCGATCCAGTTCCGGCCTGCTGAAGCTGCGCGCCTCGCCGGTGCCCTGAATCTCGACGACGTTGCCGTCAGCGGTGGCGACGACGTTCATATCCACTTCGGCGGACTGGTCTTCGGGTGCGTCGAGATCGAGCAAGGGCACACCGTCGACGATGCCGACGGAGATGGCGGCCACCTGGCCAACAAGAGGCCAGCGTTGCAGGTCGCGTTGCAGGAGGGCCTGAGCCAGGGTCTGAGCGGCCGCGACGTAGGCGCCGGTGATACTCGCCGTCCGGGTGCCGCCATCCGCTTGCAGCACGTCGCAGTCGATTGTCAGGGTGTGCTCGGCGAGGGCCTCGAGATCGAGGACCGCGCGTAGACTGCGGCCAATGAGCCGCTGGATTTCCGAGCTGCGCCCCGAGGGGCGACCCCTGGAGACCTCGCGGGTCGACCGTCCTGGAGTAGCACAGGGAAGCATGCTGTATTCGGCGGTTGCCCAGCCCTTGCCAGAGTTGATCAGGAAGGGAGGGACGCGGCGCTCCAGCGTCGCCGAGACCAGGACCCGGGTGTCTCCGGTTTCGATCAGGGCCGACCCTTGGGCGAACTTCATTACACCGGTTTCGATGCGGACCGGTCGCAACTCATCAACAGCTCTGTCGTTGGCACGTTTCATATTGGTGACAGGATACAGGTTTCAAGAATTTGAACCGGGTGACGGGACAATCTCAGGTTCTTCTGACCCAACATAAAGCGACCAGCGTTCTCTCGCAAGGTTCAAATTCTTGAAACCTGTATCCTGTCACTGGGTGGCGACGAGTTGGGTGTTGGCGTGGAGCGGGCGACTGGTATCCAGATGTCCGGCGAAAGTCGGTTCCTGCTGGCCGTCGCGCAATAGTACGACCGAGGTGATCTCAGGTGTGTTGGCAAATAGCGAATTGACCACGCTGAAGACCGCCAACATTTCATGGCGAGAGCCCCAGGCGGGGAAGGGTCCCTCTCCCGCGAACTGGAGATCGACGTAGACAACGCCGGCTTCGTTGATGTGGACCCAGCTGGCGGTCATACCGGGTGGAAGCGCGGGAAGGAAATCCTCGCTCACCGGTCCAGCCAGCAACTCCTCGACCACACGTCCGAGATGGGTCACCAGGTCCTTCTGCACGGGAATCTCACGCTGTTCGCTGTGGAGTTGACGGTCATGGCCGGCGAAATAGAGCTTTACCGATGTGGTGGGTCCGTCTGCTGGTTGAGGCGTCATGGCGTCCAGTGTCGGAGTCTCTTCAGGAGCACGCCTGCTTCGACCTACCTGCCAGCCGATGAGGATGGCGACAACCGATATCAGTACGGCGGTCGCCACCATGGAGGCGGTGCGCCGATTCATTGGATCGCCTCACCAGCCGAAACCGGGATTGGACTCCCTTCCTTTTGCGCCCGGTAACGCAGTACGGCTCGGATCAACGCCTCGACGAGTTGAGCCCGATAGGCCGGATCCAGCAGTTTGGCTTCCTCTTCCGGATTGCTCAGGAAACCACACTCGACCAGCACAGCCGGCATCGCTGCTCCCACGAGCACGCGGAACGGAGCCTGTTTGACGCCGCGGTCGGTCAGACTGAGGGTTTCATTCAGCTCCTCTTGAATCAGGCGGGCGAGACTCTGACTTTCTCCAAGATAATGGGACTGAGCCAGGTCCCAGAGTATGAGTTGCAGGTCGTACAGGGGGTCGCCGTCCCCGGCTGGCACCGGGTCGACACTGTTCTCCATCGCGGCGGCCCGCTCGGCACCTTCATCGCTGGCTTCAAGACTCAGAAAGTAGGTTTCAGCGCCATGAGCGCTGGGCCCCGGGACCGAGTTGACGTGGAGGGAAATGAACAGATCGGCCTTCTGCTGGTTGGCAATGGCCGTGCGGGTGTCGAGGGGCAGATCGACATCTTCGGTGCGAGTGAGGACGACACGCACCGGCAGGCGCTCAACGAGCCGTGAGCGCAACGTCTGTGCGAGCTGCAGAGTGATCTCCTTCTCTTCGGTACCTGTCGAGCCCCTGGCCCCGGTATTCTCGCCCCCATGGCCCGGATCGATGACAATCGTCTGGATCCTGTCGCTGCGGGTCGGGGTTGTGGGCAAATCGGGCGGCGGTACCGCGGCGGCGGTCGTCGAGCGATAAACGTCGAACACGAGCCGAAAGGGATTTTGCAATGTGTAGTCGTTGGCCTCGGTGTTGGGCGCGAGTACCAACCGGATACCTTGCGGCGTCTGCAGAATCTCTCTGACCAGCTCGTCTCCAGTGCTGGTGCGGTTCGAGCCAGTCAGGCTGTCACCGATCAACTCCACGGAAACCTGTCCGGGGGATTGCCTGACACGGTATCTCGGTCGTTGGGGAAACTGCAGGACGACCGTCGTCACACCCTGGAGATGGACCAGGTCCAGATCGACGGTGATCTGGCGCGCGGGTAACTTGCGTACGGTCAGGGTGCGGTCCGCCTGATTCCACTCGAAGTCATAGCTGAGCTGTTCGCCGTACACAGTCTCCAGCAGGTCGATCGGCACTTTCACGCCATCCGCTCCGACGATGGGGCGCTGCGACAGGGAGTAGATCTCGGTGCCAGCTGTCACCGCTGCGCTGGCGGGGCCGAAAATGAACGTTGTGCCCGCTACCGTCAATTCATGAGCCTGATTCATCGGTCCCAGCTTGAGTGCTCCCCCGAGGTGGGCCACCATCGAGTGCAGAGTGAAGGTCGGTCCGATACCGGTCACCGCGTAGCCGACAGGGAACCGACGGTCGGGCCCCAGATCGAGCGTGGCTACCCCGGAGTCATAGATGGGCAAGGCCTCTTCCTCCTCGACCGGGTCTGCAGCCCAAAGTGGGAGCACTAAACAGGAAAGGACGAGGACCAGCACCGAAGTCCAGCGAGTGGCGTTCACGGCAGGGAGAATATCAGCGAACGGCCGGTCTCCGGGCCGGTCGTTGGGCTACTGCGACGTGTAACATCGGATCAGAGGGCCTTTCTGGTGCTATCGAGACGACAGCTCCTCGAGATCGGTGCAGCGGCGACCCTTCTGCCGCTGGCTTGCCGCAGAGATGAGCATTCGTCAGGCCCGGTCGTCCTCAATGACATCCACTCGCAGCTCAATGCGACACGAGTTGCCCGCCTGGCGCGCCCCAGAGGTCCCGATGAGCTCGTGGCGTCGATCCGGGAGGCGGGACGCCAGGACCTAGCGATCTCGATCTCAGGAGGACGGCACGCGATGGGTGGGCAACAGTTCGGCACCGACACCCTCAACCTGGACATTCGCGACCTCAATCGTGTGCTGGACTTCGATCCGGATCGCGGCCTTGTCGAGGTTCAGGCCGGCATCGAGTGGCCGGAGCTCGTCGACTGGTGCACCAAGCACCAGAAGGGCGGCGCTGTTCGATGGGGCATCCGCCAGAAGCAGACCGGTGCCGACCGGCTTACCCTCGGTGGGGCCCTCGCGTCGAATGTTCACGGCCGCGGTCTCACTCTCGAGCCCATCGTCGGCGACGTCGAGTCGCTTTCTCTGGTCGACGCACAGGGGGAGTTCCATCGCTGCAGCCGAACCGAGAACCCGAAGCTTTTCTCTCTCGTCATCGGAGGCTATGGTCTATTCGGCGTTGTCTACTCGTTGGTCTTGCGGTTGGACCCGCGACGAAAGATCGAGCGAGTTGTCGAGGTGCGCTCGATTGAAGGCCTGGCACGAGCCTTTCAAGATCGCATCGATGAGGGATTTCTTTTCGGAGACTTCCAGTTCAAGACCGACGAAACCGCGGAGGATTATCTGACGACAGGGGTCTTCTCGTGTTACCGCCCGTTACCGGTTGATGCTCGCGCGCCCAAGCGGCAAAGGAGGCTGCCGCGCGCCGCCTGGCAGCGGCTCCTCGAACTGGCACACTTCGACAAGAGACGGGCCTTCGACGAGTATGTGAGCTACTACCTCTCGACCACCGGCCAGGTCTACTGGTCCGACACCCACCAGCTGAGCCTCTATCTCGACGACTACCACGAGCTTCTCGACAGGAGGAGCGGCTCGGACGAGTCAGGAACGGAGATGATCACAGAGGTGTACGTACCCCGGGACCGGCTTGCCTCTTTCATGGGCACAGCGGCAGAAGCCTTCCGTGCGGCACAGGTGAACCTGATCTACGGCACGGTGCGTCTCATCGAGCAGGACACCGTGACCTTTCTGCCTTGGGCGCGCGAGAGCTGGGCCTGTATCGTTTTCAACTTGCATGTCCGGCATACTCGTGAGGGCATCGATCAGGCTCAGCACCAGTTTCGACTGCTGATCGATCTGGCGGTGGACCATGGTGGCAGCTACTTCCTGACCTACCATCGTTGGGCCTCCCGCAATCAGGTCCGCCTCTGCTACCCTCAGCTAGGGGAGTTTCTGCGCAAGAAGCGCGAGTGGGATCCCGAAGAGCGCTTCCAGAGCGATTGGTACCGTCACTATCGCACCCTGTTCGCCACCGACCTGTGAAAATCGGGGACAGGCGCCCTCTTTGCCGAACTCGTTCCGCCTGCCGACACGATCCTGAAAAATGGGTGCCTGTGCCCGATCTTCCTTTCTTGTCGTTTGCAGCCATGAGAGGTTTTTGCTACTTTAAGCAGTCTCTTGTGGCGCGTTCGTCTAGGGGTTTAGGACGCCGGCCTCTCACGCCGGTAACACGGGTTCGAATCCCGTACGCGCTACCAACTCATACTCTTCGCTCTCCGAGCGCTCCAAGTCCCTGAAGAACAGGCAGGTTACCGGGGTTCGAAATCCCCCGCCGTCATAGACCAGGCCTTCGGGAAACAGGACCTTCTGCATGCGCCGGCGGTGCTGGAGCGGAAACTCGCTCCACATGCGGCGCGCGTTGAGCACTACGTGCTCGGCGAACTCGAGCACGGTCTCGACATCGAGTGCGTCGAGCTCGCTGTCGTTGCGCTCGATTCGGGTGACTGTGATCTCGGCCCGCAGTCGGTCGAGCTCGCTCTTGTAGGTCTGCTCGTCAATCGCTTGTTTGTAGACGAACGCTTCCACCAGCCGCTTCTTCTGCTCCTCGAGGGTGGCAAGCTTCTGTTGCAGGATCGGCTTGATCTCTTCGAGGTGCCTCTCCCGCTCGCGCCAGACCTCCAGGACCGACTCGCGGAGAGCTTCCAGGTATTCAGGCTTGGGCTTCAAGTTTTCCAGGAGCTCGAGGAATCGCTCCTCGAGAGCTTCCTTGCGGGCACTGATGCCACGGCACTTCGGGCAGTTGTAATAGGCGTAGCGCTTTCCGGTCTTGCTGCGGGACCAGCCTCCGGTCAGTGGGTTCTCGCAGACGCCGCAACGGACAAACCGTCGCAGCGGAAAGTCCGGGTGATGGCGTCGATGGCGCTTTCCGGCGGCTTTCGAATGACGGAGGATCGCCTGGACGCGGAAGAACGTGTGCTCATCGACAATGGGCTCGAAGTCACCCACCACGTCGATGCCCCAGGCATCGTTGCGGATCTTTCCGGCGTAGAGAGGGTGTTTGAGCATGTAGCCGAAGCTCTGGAGCCCTACCTTGCCGCCTCGCTTGGTGCGAAGCCCGGAAGCGCTGAGTTGGTCGAGGACTTCTCGCTTGGTGTAAAGGCCGGAGGCGTAGAGCTCGAAGGCACGTCGAATCAGAGGTGCCCGTTCAGGGTCGGGTTCAATAGTCTTGGTGCCGTCGGGCAGGCGAGAATTCAGGTAGCCAAGCGGTGCTGGGAAGGTCCAGCGGCCGCGCTTGAGAGCCTCCTTCATTCCGAGGCTGGTCTTCTCGGCACGCAGATCGTTGTCGAACTGGGCGATCGCCGCCAGGACGCCTTCCATGAGCTTCCCCGTCGGACTCTCGTCGATCGGCTGGGAGACGGATCGGAGGGTCACACCCAGTCCGGCCAGGAAGGCCCGGATCACGAAGTGATCGTGATTGCTGCGGGCCAGGCGATCGAGGGAATAGACCACGACCACCTCGAGCCGGCCTCGATTCTTCCGACAGTGATCCATCAGCCGCTTGAGCTCGGTGCGGTCTCGGGTCTTGGCCGACTCCCCACGCTCGACAAAGACCCGGTCGACCTTCCATCCCTGCGCTTCGCAGAACTGTGCACACGCCTTCCTCTGCGCCGGCAGGCTCAGGTTCTTGGTCTGCTCTTTGGTCGAGACCCGGCAGTAGATCACCGCGCGCATCAGTTGACCTCGGCGTCTTCGCTAGCACGTGCCATGATGTCGATCACTTGGCCTCTAGAGAGTCTATCGGAAGCCATCTCTACCAAGACCTCTGCCAGGTTGTGAATCTCCTGTCTTAGCTCCCATAGTTCGACATCACCCAGGGTGCCACTGGGGTCGACGAGCTCGCGGAATTGGTCAATCGAAAGCATCTGTGGGCAGCCGCTTCTTACAGGTGTAATACTCCTACAGATGTGCGAGGTGTGTCAAGTCAGATGGCTTCAGGGAGGGAGAAGGCGCTGGCGCCAATTGTCCTGGAAGTCTTACAATTGTAGGCACAAAGGGCATAGATGATGAGTAGGCAAGATCAAGACTCCACGCCCAAAGAGCGCCTCTCGCCCGCCGAGTGGCAGCTCATGCGCATCTGCTGGCGCCTGGGGCGAGCCAATGTCCGCCAGGTACTGGGAGAGGACCTCAAGACCCATATTCGCGACTACCGCACCATCCTCACCTTCATGACCCGGATGACGAACAAGGGTTGGCTCGAGGTGGAGAAGGAAGGGAATACGAACTACTACATCCCGGCGGTGGACCGAAGCCAAGCGCTGGAGGAGGAGATCCACCAGTTCCTCGATCAGGTGGTCGGGCCCGAGCCCGAGAATCTAGACCTGGTGGAGGAGATCCTCGCTGAGACCAAGCGATCTACTTGACTAAGCGATTATGTTCCGATACGTTGGCTAGTGAATTTAGAAGCCGACATTTAGGAACATGCCAACCAACACCGAAAAGGCCCTTGAGTATTGCAGGAGCCGGGGAGTCGCCCGAACGAGAGATTTCGTTTCTCAGGGGATCCCCCGCGTCACTCTCACCCGCCTGGTCAGGGATGGCCGCCTCGAACGACTGGGGCGTGGTCTTTATGCGGTCCCGGGTTCGGACGTCTCCGAGCATCATGGACTTGTCGAAGCGAGCCGGCGAGTCCCCCGAGGGGTGGTGTGCCTCCTCTCGGCGCTTCGCTTTCACGAGCTCACTACCCAGCAGCCGTTCGAAGTCTGGATGGCGATCGATCGCAAGGCACGGAAGCCGACACTGGACTCACAAGCGATCCGTATCGTGCGCTTTGGCAAGGATGCCCTGACCCAGGGCGTCGACGAACACGAAATCGAGGGAGTCATGGTTCGCATCACGTCGCCCGCTCGAACAGTCGCGGATTGCTTCAGGTATCGAAACAAGATCGGCCTGGACGTGGCGATCGAAGCGCTGCGCGACTATCGGCGTCTGCGAGCAGGGACCATTGACGAGCTGTGGGAGGCAGCTGGTATTGCGCGCATAAAGACTGTGATTCGGCCGTACATCGAGGCCATTGCATGACGGCTTCGAAGAACCTGGCAGCGTCCATCAAGCAGCGCTTGCTCAATCTGTCTCGCGAGCGGGGCGAGGACTTCAATCTGATTCTCACTCGCTATGGTGTCGAGAGGCTTCTCTACCGGCTGTCTTGCTCCGGCCATCGAGACGAGTTTGTACTGAAGGGTGCCATGCTCTTTCATCTCTGGAGCGACGTTCCACATCGGCCGACCCGCGACGTCGATCTTCTCGGCGAGGGGTCGCCGGACGTGGGAAGAGTGGGCAGAGTATTCCGTGAAATCTGCATCACATCTGTCGAGGATGATGGAATCGACTTCGACCCCGACACGATTCGGGCCTCGCGCATTCGAGACGATTCCGAGTACCACGGAGTTCGGGTGCGGATTGAGGGATGGCTTGGAGAAGCCCGCGTTCCGGTTCAGGTCGACGTGGGTTTCGGGGACGCGGTCATTCCTGCGCCGGAGACCGTCGAATTTCCTGTCCTGCTCGACCAGTCGATTCCCAAGCTTCGTGCCTATCGTCGTGAGACTGTCGTGGCGGAGAAACTCCAGGCCATGGTAGACCTGGGGATTGCCAATAGCAGGATGAAGGACTTCTACGATCTTCGCTATTTCGCATCCCGTTTCGCCTTCGATGGCTCGGTGCTTCTGGCGGCGATCCAGTCGACCTTCAGGCGGAGGGGTGAGACCTCTCCTGTGGAGACACCGATCGCCCTCACCGCGGCATTCGCGAACGACGATTCGAAGCAGGAGCAGTGGGTGGCCTTCATGCGACGATCGAAGCTGGGCGAGGAGGGACTGACACTGAATGAAGTTGTTGAGTTCCTGGCTGAATTCCTGCAACCACCTCTGGTGGCCCTCATAGTTGGTGAGTCATTCGATTTGACTTGGCCGCCCGGTGGGCCATGGCAGGAGTCAAAGTGATTTGTCAGGCAGATCCACCAGGGTGGCGGCACCTTCCGCGACCTCACGCTGCGTTGCTGAAAGAGTAGGAAATTGGTTTTCGCGCAGCGAGGGTATTGAGCCTGAAGAATGGTGCTGAAGGGCTGCTGAGTTACCGGTTGCTGCGGGCGAACGCAGCGCGACCGCCCTGAACTCGGATAGATCCAGGCGCCGGGGGTCTTGAGGTCAGTCGTTGATAAGGTGAAGCCCCCAACAAGCCCCCAACAGACGCACCTGCGCCGGGGCCTGGCTGCAGGCCCTGGAGGCGCTGGCTCAGGCGGATTCTGCAATGAGCTCCAGCGTTTCGGGAGGCGCGTGAGCCAGAGTTTCGGGCTCCTGGGCGGGAAGCTCGAGGCTTTCACGGATCGCCCTGGCGGTGGCGAAATCGAGGATGAAGGCGAGGATCTTCATCACGACGCCGTAGAAGGGGCAGAGCAGCGGATCGACCTCGTAGACGCGGCGGCTGAGCTTGGCCCAGCTCAGCCGGGAGCTTCGGGTGAACTCGTCGTCATCCTGGCGGCCCGATACAGGCGTGGTGTCTCCCGCCAGTGCGGCCTTGAAACAGGTCATCCCGATACTCCAGTCTCGATAGAGCGGAACGCTGCATGGTTTGGAGTAGGACCATTGAGCGAACGCCTTGTCAGCCTGGACGGCGTCCTGGCCCGACTTGCCATCAAGAGTCAGTCAATACTGGCCAAGGTTCTTGTGCCCAGGAAGGCGGCGAACTCCGCGAGGCAGGCACTACTCATCGCCATCTGGCTGGCGCCGGCGATAGATACGTATGTCTTCGTTTGACCGCTGAGGGATCCATGCTCGGGCGCATCGGGTAGAGCTACACCCAGACCTTCTCTTGGCCGGTCCAGGGATCGTCGAACCAGCGAGCTGCATCTGCCTCGACTCTTTTCCTCGCTGCGGTTACGAGTCGGTCTCGGTCTTCCTGCGACGGTTCCACGGCGCTCACCCATTCTGTTCGGGTTAGGCACTACGTGACGCCGGCAAAGTGTAGAGTCGGGT
This sequence comes from uncultured Acidobacteriota bacterium, assembly GCA_963707075.1. Taxonomy (GTDB): domain Bacteria; phylum Acidobacteriota; class Thermoanaerobaculia; order Multivoradales; family JAHEKO01; genus CAXMQZ01. The sequence goes on along the minus strand of CAVPOX010000022.1, from coordinate 22,644 downwards.
CACCCACGCGAGTGAATGAGACGTAGAGTGGCAGGTAGGGCTCTCCCTTGCCCTCTTGCGGGTCGTCGTGCTTGACCCCAACGTCGACCTTGCCATCGACTGCGGTGAGGAAGTGTTTGAAGCCGCTGGTGTGTCCTGGGCAGCCCATCGCCTGATGCCTCCTTCCGTCGGTTCAACGGTCTCAGTCTACACCTCTCGCGGCGTTGGACCGGAGCTCCATCTGCAAGGGCCAGCCGCTCTGTTGCCCCTTCTAGTCCCCGTCCACGCTGCCCCTGGCTTCCTTTTCATCACCCTCAAGTAGCTTCGGTGGACTGGCTACTACCGGTAGCGGTGCCCCAAGACTTCCGCCTCACAACCCTTCGCGGGTCCTTTGGAGTCGCTAGTACCCGAACGAGCCGGATCGAAACTATCCCACGAGGTGGTGACACTTCTCACAGTCGAGAGTAGGTTGGTGCTAGCAGAGTAGAAGTGGAACTAACGATGCACGAGTCCACCCAGGCCCTGACCGCAGATGTTTGTCGGGCATCGGGGCGCACAACCTTGTTGGCGGTGACTCACGCTGAGCTACCTCTACGAAGCAGGAGGTGCAGATGAGCAGGAAGCTACCCATGTCGACTTGGAGAACAGGAATCCTCCTTACCGTCGGGGTCCTGTCGTTCCTGGGGTATCAGGCCCTTGAGAGCCAGGAGTTGGAACCGGGGCTGCTTTCGACGGGAATGGGAGAGATAGGGATCATTCAGCCGCCCCAGTCCTTCACGATCTCTGCGGATCCTGCCGTCGAGGTGTTGTGGATGGAAGCGAGAGGAGGGTCGTCAAACGAGACGACAACCTACGTGTTGTACGGGGATGGGAGCCTCACGCGCACACATTCATGGGCCCCTGGCGAGTCGCGGACGCAGGAGATTCAACTCGACTTCACCGAGGCCAGAGACCTAGTCGACCTGGCTGTCCAAGGAAGCCTGATGGAGTGGGATTGGGGAAACATTGAGAACCAGATCGCTCAATCTGCCGGGCGAGTGCCATCTTGGACTGGTTCAAGGGTGTTCGAGTTGCGGATTGCGCTGGAATCTTATTCCGGCTCCCCAGAAGGACCGGGCCAACCGATGACCAAGACGATCGTTACGCAGTCGGTTGGTTTTCTGCGGCACAAGGTGCCGAATGTGCGCGAAGTAGCTGCGTTTGATGACCTGGTAGAAGTGCTGGGCCTCTACTTCCAGTCAGAGGAGGGGAACGAATGAAGACCAACCTGACGCTCCGGGCGGCCAAGGTTAGTCTTCTCCTGCTCGCCATATTGAGTGATCCGGTGGAATCCGGTGTGTATTTGGGAACAACAGACTGTCCTGCGAACCCGGTGCCGCCAGGGACCAACTTCTGCTCCAAGGGAATGACTCAAGACGGTACTGGGGAAGTCAACAAGTTTGGTGTCGTCCACCCAATGGGCTACCAGGGCACCGGCGACCCCCTAACCGTTGTCGTCTGTGTCTACATAGCAGATGTGTTCTGGAATTCCCCCGGTTTGGTGGACACTGGCCTAAGCCCGATAATGGGCTGGGAGGTGTCGATGGGAGGTACGCGTAGGAAGTTCAGTCGAGAGTTCAAGCTGGAAGCCGTTCGGATGGTCACCGAGGGCGGGTACAGTGCGAATCAGGTGGCTCGGGATCTGGATATTCGCCCGGACATGTTGCGCCGCTGGCGTCGTCAGTTTGAGGAAGATCCGGAGCAGGCGTTTCCGGGTGTCGGTCAGCGGAAAGCTCGGGAGGAGGAGGTCTGGCAGCTGCGCCGCCAGCTCGAGCGGGTGACGGCGGAGCGGGACATCCTAAAAAAAGCGCTCGGCATCGTCTCGGACCGCCGGTGATGAGGTTTGCCTTCATCCGCCGGCACACCGGGGAGTACCCCGTCGCCTGGATGTGTCAGGTTTTGGGTGTTTCCCTGAGTGGTTACTACGCCTGGCTCCATCGTCCGGAGAGTCGACGTAGCCGTGACGATCGCCGTTTGCTGCTGGAAATCCGGGCGATCCATCGCCAGAGTCGTCGCCGCTATGGGAGTCCTCGGGTCCACCGGGAGCTCCGCGGGCGTGGCAGGGTCTGCGGTCGTCATCGGGTGGCCCGGCTGATGCGTCAGGACGGCCTGGAAGGCACCTTTCGGCGCAAGTTCCGGGTCACGACGGACTCGCAACACCGTTGGCCAGTGGCCGCCAATCATCTGGCGCGACGATTCTCGGTTTCAAGGCCCGACAGAGTCTGGGCCGGAGACATCACCTACATCCGCACGCGGGAAGGCTGGCTGTATCTGGCGGTCCTGCTGGATCTGTGCTCGCGTCGAATCGTGGGCTGGGCGATGAGTCCGAGGCTGACACGCTGGCTGCCGCAGGCTGCCCTGGAGATGGCCGTGGGCCGACGCCGGCCTCAAACCCCGATCGTGCACCATTCCGACCGGGGCAGCCAATATGCCTCTGCGGACTACCGCCGAGCCCTCTCCGAGGAGGGCTTCGTCGTCAGCATGAGCCGACGTGGGGACTGCTACGACAATGCCCCGGTGGAGAGTTTCTTCGCCACGTTGAAAAAGGAGCTGGTCGCAGGAGAAGTCTTCTATACCCGCGAGCAGGCCCGACGAGAGATTGTGGATTACATCGAAAGTTTCTACAACAGCTGGCGTCGGCATTCGGCCCTGGGATACCTCAGCCCGGCTGAGTTCGAGGAGAAAGTCGCATGAGCTCGGCGGCGCCCCAGGGTTTCCGTGGACCGCGGTGCTGAAGAGCCCCCTGGCCGAACGCTTGTCTCGAGATCCGGCCTTAACGAACCGTCCACCGAACCAGGGGAACTCCGTTCACCGGAGAGGAGTGGGTAGAGCCCACGCGAAGAGCCGTGACCACATGGCAGGCTTTAGAGCGCCGTACTGGGCAGTGCCAGGACTGCAGGACTATCGAGGAGGGAGGGTTCCCGCCGGAGGAGGAATTCCACGCGGAGACCGTGATACTGCACGAACTGGGTCACTGCGCCATGGGACTCGGTCACCCCAATCTGTATTGGGATCCACCAGGCGGCAACGAAGACTTGCAGTACACAAGCCACTCAATGTCCTACGATGGGGTACAGACTGGAATCTTCGACACGGACGGGATACCTGGAAATTGCGAGGACATACACAGGACCATACTGGGAGACCTTGCGGAGAACGTTCATTGGTTTCGAAGGTTCGACAACGATCCTGGCATCGTCGATACCCGGACGATCGACACGAACGAGTACTCCATGCGAATACCCGACAACCTTCCGTCCGTTTGCCCTGCGGCAGCAGAAGGAACGTGGGGCTGCCAACGGGAATCACATTGTCAATGCCGAGTTGGGCCATCCAGACACACAGTCGGTGATGTACTCGCACCTGCCCAGGAAGATGCGGTATCTGGGTCTGTCAGCTGACGATGTCAACATGGTAGAGATGGGAATGACAGGTGAGGATTGGATTGCGGGTACTTCTGAGGACTACACGATCAATCTGCAATTCACAACCAACTGCTCGGGCGCACATGTTGTGCTGTCAGGGGCACCTCTGGGAGAGCAAGAGGATCTGGGCGGTTGTTCAGCGAAGGTCAACTACTCGTTTCCACCGTCAATTCCCGCCACCGCAAGGCATTACACAGTGGTGGACAACGATGGCCCCGGTAACCCGGTCCAGATAATCGTGAATACAAGCCACGACTGGGATTTCAGCCCAGCTGGCAGCAGCTTGATCATGAGCGACGATTTTGAGTCGGGCGACACATCGGGGTGGTCTGTGACTGTTCCCTAGTAGTCACCCAGACTCGCGGGTAAGGAGGTTTGGGGTTCGAATCCCTACGGGTGCGCCACCTTTACCATTTCCTATAGCGCGGGATTCGATCCCCTACACCGGACTCTCCGGCCTCGTGCCCTCGTAGACGCCGGCCCCGGCGATCATCGCCACCGGCATCTCGAGCACCATGAAGGCCGTCTCTGCCAGCCCAGCTTCGAGGGGCACCAGCCCGAGGTTCGCCAGGTTGACGAACAGGAGGAACACCCAGAACACTCCAAACGCACTGGTGATCAGCGCAGTGCGCGTACCGACGCCGAAGACCTCGGCGATCTTGAAAGCCAGCTCCAGCGACATTGAGTAGGAAGTTGCTTTTCCGCGTTGTGGGGTCGTGTGCTGCGATCAGGTCGTGGAGTGGCGGCAGGCGATGGCCGTCCGGGGTTGGGAGCCAGCGCCGAGGACCCGTGCTCGGGTAGATCGAGGCGCCGGGTATCTTGAGGTCAGTCGTCGACAAGGTGAAGCCCCCGAACAGATGCACCTATCCCGGGGCCTCGCAGCAGGCCCTGGAATCGTTGGCTCAGGCGGATTCTGCAATGAGCTCCAGCGTTTCGGGAGGCGCGTGAGCCAGAGGTTCGGGCTCTTGGGCCGGGAGCTCGAGGCTTTCACGGATCGCCCTGGCGGTGGCGAAATCGAGGATGAAGGCGAGGATCTTCATCTCGGCGCCGCAGAAGGGGCAGAGCAGCGGATCGACCTCGTAGACGCGGCGGATGAGCTTGGCCCAGCTCAGCCGGGAGCTTCGGGTGAACTCATCGTCGTCCTGCCTTCTCGACGTCTGGCTCCTAACTCCTGCCTCTTCCGCTTTGCGTTGGCCACCTCCGCACACTCGTCCGGATCGGTCAAATCCAGACGGGTGGAGCATGAGTTCCAGTACTCCTCTTGCCAGGTCCCCTCGTCGAGAAAGAAGTCACCCAACGCGAGAGTGGTAGGGTTCAGATACCGACCCCAGGAAGCATGCAGGAGGTTACGCCCGTCGCCTCGGACATCCCACGCCACCCCCAACCGGGGCTGGAATTCGCCGAATTCGACTTCCTGGCCGCCAAAGTTGTGCCTCTGTCGCGACTGATCCCACCGCAGACCGAGGTGGAGCGTGAGATCGGAGCGCAGACGCCAGCTGTCCTGTAGGTAAACCGACTGCTCGACCCCATCGACTCCCTCGCGACCGCGGGCAGTGATGGTTCTCATGATGAATGGAAGGTTCTCGCCGGTCGAGTCATCGAAAATGTCGACGATTGCGGAGCCCCCATCGCCTGCCGTGCAGACCCGGCCGCTGCCGTTGCGGCAGGTATTCCTGCCAAAATCGAGCTGCGAGTAGCGCAGGCCGGCCTTGATCTCGTGCGAACCGCGCGCCGCCGGGACGAACCAGCTCAGATCGGTCCTCGCCTCGCGATTGGCCCAGTCGTTGTAGAACTGCCGGAACCGGTTCCCATAAATCTCACCGGTGGATATGTTGAAGTGACCGATGGAGCTGAAATCGCCGGTGAAGGGCGCCTCGTCGTAGGTCGTGTCCAAATCGCCGCCGAGGCGATTGGCCGCGCCATCCTCTGCCAGGTATCGTCCCGCCACAGACCAGCCGGGACTCGCCTGCCAGGTCAGCTTGCCCAGGACGATCCGCGTGCTCGTCTCTTCGGAGTAGGGGGTTTCTTCCGGAGTCCGGCTCCGAACGTACGGCGCTCGTAGGGGTCGGTGTCCGGGTCGTAGTGCTCGCCCTCCTCGTCGAAACCGTTGTCGCGGTAGCGCAGATCGAGGCTGCCGTGGAAGCGATTGCCTCCCGACTTGGTGATGGCGTTGACCACGCCACCGCTCGCCAGGCCGTACTCGGCGCCGAAGCCTGCCGTATGGACGGCGACCTCCTGGATCGCGTCGAAGCCGATCCCGTCGAAGTTGGGGCCTGAATCCCAGTTGGCCGCGATGCTGACACCGTCGAGCTGATAAGAGTTCTCCCAGGAGCGCGAGCCGTAGACGCGGTAGGAGTACCCGGCCCGGAGAGTGCCGGCCACCTGCTCGGGGACAGCCAGATAGTTCCGACCCTTCGCACCGATCGAAGCCTTCTCCAGATACTCGGCGGTGAACACCTGACCGGCCGATGTCTGCTCGAAATCCACCACCGGTGTCGTCTCGGCGACGACGATCTCGTCCTCGAAGGTGGCCTCGACCATCGTCACCTGAAGCTGGGTGGTGCGCTCGAGACGGACCCGGACCTCGGTGAGCTCCTGGGTGACGAAGCCGTCGAGCGTGAGCCGGACGACGTAGTCACCGGGGGCCAGCACGGGATAGCGGAACTCTCCACGCGCGTCGGTGCGAGCGGCGCGCCCTGTTCGTCGACCACCGAGCCCCGCAGTTGGCCGGTCGTGTCGGCCCGGACGCCTAGCGGCAGCAGGGCCAAGGCGGCGCCGAGTAGACGAAGAATCGAGTGCGAGTTTCTCATGCGTACCTCCGGAACCTCCCGGTTGACTACGGTTCGAGATTGTTCTGCTCGAAAGAGACGGACGGGGCCAAGAAAGTCGCGCTTGGTCTCACCATGTGGGTACCTCCGCCCAGCCGGGAAAGGGGCCGACTTCCACCCTCCAGCCGGTCGAGGACTCTTCGTCGCGGACCGCGCGCAGGTTGGTCAGCGATCGCAGCTCGGTGAGCAGGTCCTTGTGCGGCAGAGTCTGGAGCGGTGGCTGGTCAAAGTCCGGCATGGGCCACAAGCGGAGGGTGTTGTCCTCGCCGGTGGAAGCTATCCAGCGGCGGTCGGGAGAGATGGCGACCTGATCGATCGCGCCCTCGTGGCCGATGAGCAAGTGGGGTTCATTGCCGCCGACCGTGCCCACTCTCAGAATGCCGTCGGCGCGTGTCGCCACCTCTACGGAGAGGGACGGGTCGAAGAAGAGAGCAACGTCCGAATCACAGTCGGGGAAGTTCTCGAGTTCTTGGGCTGTATCGGTGGCAAGATCATGGAGGAGGAGGCGACTACAACCCGCCTCACCGTTCTTCCCCATGGCCACGGTGGTTAGCAGCGACTGCCGGTCTTGGCTGAGCCAGAGTTGACTGTGTTGATCGGGCTCGACTTCGACCAGTCTTTCCCAGTCTGCGGTCTCAAGGTCCCAGCGGATGACGCCCGCGCCTGCGAGGCCGGCAGAATAGAGCGTCGTTTCATCTACGAAGGCGAGGTTCGCGACGCCTCCCGCGTAGGCCGCATCAGGAGCACCTCTGTCGGTGTCGCTGAATGCCCGTGGCTTTGTCTGCTCGAGATCGAGAACCTGGGTCTCGCCGGTCTCGAGATTCCAGACTCGAAGGACCTTTTCGATGCCGGTACCATACGAAGTTCCGGCGGCGACGAGCACGCCAGTGGGTGAGAACGCAGCTGGAAGGAGAAGGGCGTGGTCTTGGGAGAATCCTTCGAGAGTTTCGGAAGACTGTTTGTCGAGGTTGGAGAGGAACAGCTGAGCTCCCATCCCGGTCCCGGCCAGACGGCCTCCATTGGGATCGAACGCGAGCGCGGCGACAAGATCGGGAATCTCGCCCTGGAGGACTACGCGCGTGCCTCGCTCGGGGTTCGCGGGGAGAGGCCAGAGCCTCACGGACCGGTCGGGCCAGGTCGTCGCTAGCCAGTTGCTGTCGGGACTGAAGGTGAGAGGGCGAATCAGCTCGCTGGTGTAGCCGTCGATGATTGTCGGAGTCTTGTCCATAATGGGCCAAAACACGTCCTGATTCCAGTTCGCCACCGATGCGGCGAGCCATTTCCCGGTCGGGTCGAAGCTCAGCATCGAGGCGTACCAGCTGGCTTGGCGGCGCAGATTCAGACTTCTCGCACCTGGCCATGTCTCGAGGTCCCACAAGCTGATCCCGTCGCTCGAGCCGCCCTGTCTCATGGTGGCGACCCAGCGCCCGGTGCGATCGGCTGCGACCCGTGTCGGGAAATCGTGGTCCGAGGGCAGGGAGAGGACGCGGGACGGGCCTGGTCGGGAACCTCCGAGGTCCCAGAGCTCGAGGTCACCAGACCCCAGCCTCTGGGTCCAGATGCGGCCGGGCTGAGACGGACGCGAGGCGATGCGAGCGTCCCCGGCGATCAGGCGGTCGGCGGTGGCCTGATCAAGGGGAGCAGCGCGATAGAAGACACCGTCGCCATTGGCATAGTACCAACCGCGACCTCCTGGATCGAAGAAGCTCTGGGAGAGGCCCAGGTCGGTCGAATCGACCGTTCCCAATTCTTCTGGCTGGCCCCTCGGGAGGCTCCATCGGCGTAGTCGATAGACCTCATGCCCCGGGGCGGAGTCAGTCTCGATGGTCTCGGCCAGCAGGTGTTCGGTGCCAACCTGCCACCGGCTCGGTGCACCGAAATCGATCTCGCGCTCGAGCCGCCCCTCCGGAAAAGACCAAATGCGGGCTCGGCCCGCAGTCCAGTGACCGGTGACGAGGTAGCGATCCCCGAGCCAGGCGGCCCCGACATTGCCTCGTGGGCTGGCCTTGTGGTCCGGAAGTGGCACCGGCCCTTCGCCGTTGCGTTCGAAGACGAGAACGTCGGCAGCGTGGCCGGCAGCGGCGAACAGGCGGCCGCTGCTACTGAAGGCCGGAAGGCGACCCGATTCGCCCAGACCGTCGAGTACGAGTGCCGGGGGTGCCTCTTGCAGGATCTTTAGGGCAAAGACCCGAGCCTCCGACGTGTCGGCCAGCTCGAGGCTGGCCGTTGTGAGCGCCAGTGCTTCCGTGGGATCGGCCTCGAACTGCAGCTGGGCAACAACCAGAAGCTTGGCGGCTTCGGCGCGCCGGGCTTCGGCTTCGCTGCGCAGCCACAGGGCTCCCGTGACGGCAGCCACCAGGAGAGCCGCGGTCACGAGCGCGCCGACAGCGAGGCGCCGGCGGCGTTTGTGGCGCTCGGCTCGCTCGGTCATGGCACGACCGAAAGCCTCTTCGCCACTGCTCAGCCCTCCCTCGTAGCGCTGCCGCCAAAGCTGGTACTCACCGTAGGAGGTACCGGTCCACAGCAGGTCGTCGGGCTTGCCGCGGTCAATCCACATCTGGGCCGCCTGCCGCACCTGGTCTCGTAGCTGGGCGCTGTCGGCATCTTGGGTCTGCCAGCGCACCAGCCGCGGCCAGTTCGAAAGCAGCGACTCGTGGATGATCTCGATCTTCTGGCCAGGGGTGTCTCCCTCCTCGGCTGTGGGCACCTCGTAGGAGGTCAGCAGCCGCGCGTCGATGAGCGCGTCGAGGACCCTTACCGCAGTCTCCGACTCACCGGTTGTAGCGGCGACCCGGAAGACGGACAGGAGCTCGACGCGATCCCGCGCGGCGCGCGTTCCCTGGGAGGTGACCAGGTTGCGGAAGAGCTCGCGTACGAAGGGAATCTGGTTGAGACCGATGCGCTCGAGGGTCGTCTCGGCGTGCTGGGCAAGCGCGCCGCCGACGCCGCCGATGTGCTCGTAGGCTTCGCGAGTCAGCAGGCCCCGGCTGCGGTCTCGATGATCCCACAGCCGGGCGGCGGCAAAGGCTAGCAGCGGCAGGGCCCCGCGCTCGTCGGCGACCTCGGCGAGCATGGTGTCGACGAGCTCTTCGTCCTCGAACTTGTAGCCGCACTTGAGCGCCGGTTGCACCAGGGCGCGGCGCAGGGCGCTGCCCGTCGGGGGGCCGAGCGGGGTCATCTCGGAGAAGATGGGCGCGAGCGCCTCGAAGCGTTGGCAGTGGAAGAGGAAATCGTCTCGCATCGAGAGCAGGATGTGGGTGTCTGTTTCCACAGCCAAACGACCGAGGAGCTCCGCGACCCGGGCCTGCTGCTCGGGGGGATTCTGGGTGAAGAGCTCCTCGAATTGGTCGAAGACGAGCAGCACCTCGGCGTGCTGATGGCGCCAGCGCCGCACCGCCTCCAGCAAGCCGTTGTCATCGTCTCGCCGAGTCAGTAGCTGAAGGGCTTCGGTATCGCGGGTGAGCTCCGGCACCAGCGTGCGCGCCAGGGCGGAGAGGGGCTCGCTACCTGGACTGACGACGAGGGCCCGCCAGCCCGTCGGCATGACGGGGAGTAATCCGGCGCGGATGAACGAGCTCTTGCCCGCACCCGAAGGGCCGATCAGTCCCAGCAAGTGCGGCCGCTGCAGCCGCCTGCCACATCGCCTCGATCTCGAGCTCGCGGCCGAAGAAGTACTCGGCGTCCTCTTCGGTGAAGGCGGCCAGGCCCGGATAAGGTCGGGCATCGATCGTCTCCTGCAACCCGCAGGGTGACCTCGTCGAGAGCGCGAGCCATAGCCGCCGCTGAGGCGTGACGCTGCTCACGCTGGGTGGCAACCGCGGCTGGCGAGTACCGGCGCCCAGGGGGAGTCGGGAAGTCTCGGCGGTTGCTGCTGAAGGTCGCGCCAGACGCGCTGGCGAGCTTCGAAGGTGCGCAGACCTCCCGGGCGCGACCATCTCGGCCAGCACGACCCCCGCGGCGAAGATGTCCGCTCGCGCGTCGAGCTTCTCGCCGCGCATCTGCTCGGGAGCCATGTAGGCGGGGGTGCCTGCGATCGTGCCGCTCGAGGCGGCTGCGATCCCCTTGGCGATGCCGAAGTCCATGACGACGACGCGTCCGGCGCGGGTGATCATGATGTTCTCGGGCTTGATGTCGCGGTGCACAGCGTCCGGCACGGTGGATGGCTTCCAGGCCGGCGAGGAATTGTGCCGCAACGGCGCGCGATTCGCTGAGTTCCAACGGGCCACGAGCGGCACATCCAATAGTGTGTGGCCGTCGATGTACTCCATCGACACCAACTCCTGGCCCTCACCTCGACCTCGAACATCCGGCACACGTTGGGCGAAATCACGTCGCGGGCCGACACGCACTTCGGGCCGCAGGTGCTCGCGCGCCCGTCGTCCTCCAGCAGGGCTCCCCGCAGCGCCTTCAGCGCCATGTTGACCCGCAGCTTCAGATCGAACGCCCGCCACACCTCGCCCATACCGCCGCGGCCCACCAGGGCGCGAACGCGGTAACGTCGGCCCAGCACCTGACCTGGTGAAAAGCCTACGGGCGAAAAGGCCAGAGTCGGCGCCTCGCCCTCGGCTTCGAGCTCGGCCATCAGTGACGGCGACTCGAGCGCCAGCTCGAGGATGCAGCCCGGGCACAGGCCCGTGCTTCCCGGATCCTGCGACAGCTCGCTGCCGCAGGCGGGACATTGGTTCGAGGTGTTGGAGATTCTTGCCACTAGCGACCCCGACGGCTCAGAAGTCCACACGCATGCCAATCTCGTAGCTGCGGGGTCGCTGCCAGTCGATCGGCTCGCCAAGCTCGAACCCACCACCACAGCCGGCGACATTGGAGCAAAACCTGGTGGGTCGCTGGGCGTCGGTGGCGTTGTAGACCGTGCCGATAAGCTGCAGCCGGGTGCGACCGAGCTGAAAACCCTTGCTCAGCTGCAGATCGAGGTTGTAGAGCCCGTCCTCCTTGCGGTTGCCGCGGGACTCGACGAAGATCGGACCTGCCACACCTCGCTGATTCTCGGCCGGTGTCCAGCGGAGCTCCGAGGACCAGTTGCCTCCCGCTGCGAGCAGCAGGCCCCAGGGCAGATCGAACAACGCCGTTGATCTTGACGCGATGGCCGTCGTCCGGCAGGCAGCCGTAACGGTTCACGTAACTGGAGAGGAGACACGTCGAAGTCCCAGTTGACGACGAATCCGTCTTTCGACCCCTGCGAGTCTGCCCACACCCAGGAAACGATCGCGTGCAGGCGGTCGAGGGCCCGGCTCTCAAAGCGCAGGGTCCAGGCCTGGTAGTCACGGCGTGCCTCGGGAAGATTGGCGAGGATGATGCTGGGGCAGGCGTTGGACGGCACCGGCTCCGGATAGTTCTGGATACAGGTATCGTCGAAGATGTCGTCGAAGTCCTTGTGGACGAAGCCGAGCTCGAGGGAGGTACGGCGCAGCAGCTCGCGCTCGAAGGCGATAACGAGATGGTCGACCTGCATCGGAGACAGGTTCTCCGCCACTCTGCCCGGCTCCTCGTAGTCGGTCCGGTAGGTAGCCAGCCGGCCGGGTCCCAGGACTCCGGATCGGTGCGATAGTCGAGATAGATCGACCCGTCGACAGCAGCCGCACACGCCTCGGGGTCGGTGGAGCCCGAGGCCACCAAACAGGACCGGAAGCGAGCACGCCTCCCACCACCCCGCGAGGGGTGCCACCCTCGCCGAGATACCAGTCACCGATCACGAGCGTCGAGGGGGGCATGTAGCGACCCCAGGAAGCCCGCAGAAGATTGCGCCCGTCGCGGCGCAGGTCCCACGCGACTCCAAGTCGAGGCTGGGCAGCTCGCTGTACTCGATCTCCTGGCCGCCGAAGTTGTTCTGCTGGCTGGTGTCGTCCCAGCGGAGGCCCAGGTGAAGCGTCAGATCCGGCCGAGGACGCCAGCTGTCTTGCAGGTAGGCTGCGCGCTCGGATCCTTCCCCTCCTTCGCGACCGTGGGCGGTCTGCACGAGCATTTCGCCGGGGGCGATGCTGCCGGTCGCGGGATCGAGGATATCCAGGAAGCCGAAGCCTTCGACGCCGGGTGTGCATCTGCGGCCGCTGCCATTGAGACAGGCATCTCGGCCAAAGTCGATTTGCGCGTAGCGCAGCCCACCCTGGATCTCGTGGGTGCCCAGCGCGGAGGGCACGAACCAGCTCAGATCCGTCCGCACTTCTTGATTGCCCCAGTCGTTGTAGAACTGCTGCGCTAAGTTACCGTAGTTCTGCCCGGTGAAGAAGTTCCGATGTCCGATGGTTGCCAGGTCGCCGGTGAAGGGGATCTCCTCGTAGGTCGTGCTCAGCTCGCCGAGCTGCCCGGTCCAGATGAGGGTGGAGGAAAGGATGCCGGTCCACTTGAGGCTGGAGCTCGCGGATAGGTAGTCGATCGAGGCTGTGGCTTCCTCGGCACGAAACTGGTTGCCGCGGCCTCGCTCCTCCTCTGAGTTCTCGTCCAGGTACCGCCCTACCAGCGACCAACTCGGACTCGCCTGCCAGCTGAGTTTCCCCAGCAGAGCGCGGATCCCGGTATCGATCGAATAGGGGGTGGCGACGGGTGTGAAGTCTTCGGACCCATCGGTGCCCGAGACGAAGAACCAGAGACGGTCGCGCAGGATGGGACCCCCGAGGGCGGCGCCGAGCGTGCGCCGGTCGAATGGCTCCTCATCCGGATCGTAGTTGTCGCCGGCCTCTTCGAAGTCGTTGTCCCGGTACCGCAGATCGACGCTGCCCTGGAAGTGGTTGCCACCGGACTTGGTCAGGACATTGATGACCCCGCCGCTGGCGAGGCCGGATTCGGCGCCGAAGCCGGCGGTGTGGACGGCGACCTCCTGGATCGCGTCGAAGCCAATGGCGGCAGAAGTTGCGCCCAGACGCCCAAGGATCGCTAATGCTGGCGCCGTCGAGCCGAAACGAGTTTTCCCAGGCATCCGAGCCGTGCACGCGATAGCTACCGAAGCCGTTTCGTTGCACACCTGCGGTTTGTTCGGGAACGGAGAGGTAGTTGCGACTCGCCATACCGATGGAGGACTTCTCCAGGTACTCGGCGGTGAACACGACCGGCCGAGGTCTGCTCGGGATCCACCACCGGCGTCGTCTCCGCGACGACGATCTCCTCCTCGAACGTGGCCTCGGCCATGGTCACCTGAAGCTGGGTGGCGTGCTCGAGACGGATTCTGACCTCGGTGAGCTCCTGGGTGACGAAGCCGTCGAGTGAGAGCCGAACGACGTAGTCGCCGGGGGCCAGCAGGGGATAGCGGAACTCGCCGCGGGCGTCGGTCGAGGCGAGCTGCGCGCCCCCGATCTGGGCCGGGGAGCTCGCCGAAACGGCGACACCCGGGAGTGGTGTGCCCTGCTCGTCGCTCACGGATCCCCGCAGTTGGCCGGTGGTGTCGGCCCGGACGCCTGGCGGCAGCAGGGCCAAGGCGGCGACGAGGAGACGAAGAATCGAGTGCGGGTTTCTCATGCGTATCTCCGGAAGCTTTCGGTTGGCTGCGGTTCGAGCTGGTTCTGCTTCAAAGAGACGAGTCCAGCGGAGAAAGTCGCGCTTGATCTCACCATGCAGGTACCTCCGCCCAGCCTGGAAAGGGGCCGACTTCACCTTCCAGCCGGTCGAGGACTCTTCGTCAGGTACCACCGCGAGGTTGGTCAGCGACCGCAGCTTGTCCAGCAGATCCTCGTGCGGCAGCGTGTGGAGTGGTGGTTGCGAGACATCGGGCATCGGCCACACGCGGATGGTGCGATCTGCGCTGCCGGTGGCCACCCAGCGGCCGTCCGGCGAGATCGCGATCGCCGTGATCCCGCGGCTGTGACCGATGAGGAGATGTGGGTCCCCGCCGCTCAACGGGACCCACGTGGCCGACAGGGGCTTTCCCTCCACTCGCCAGCACCGTGCCCGTCGGATCAACGGCGACCGCCCAGACTTCCCTGTTGTGCGATGGCACCTGCCTCGTGGCTCCGGTCTCGAGATCGAGGATCACGAGTTTTCCAGTCTTCTCCAGAAAAAGAGGCCACGGAGCGCCCTTCGTCGAAGAGTGACAGAACTTCGCTTGAGACTCACTTGGCGCCAGGACCTGGTGTGTGCCATCGGTCACCGACCAGAGCCTGATTCCGCCAAATCATCGGCCGAGAGCAGGGAGCCATCGGGCAGGAAAGCCAGATCACCGAACTGTCCCTCGTACAAGTCACCCGCGTCCTCGGTCGGGCCCAGCGTCCAGGACTCCCCGCTCTCGAGATCCCAGACCCGAATCACCTTGTCGTCCCGGGGCCCCCGACGCGCACCGGCCGCGATGAGGCGGCCTGTGTCATCGACCGCCACCGGCACCACCAGGGTGTTGGCTCCGAATCCCTCCAGGCTCCGAGTCGGCCCACCGTCGAGCGGCACGATGGTGACGCCACCGCGCTGGGAAAGGGCAACAAAGTGGCCGTGGCGATCGATCGCGAGCATGCCGTACAGACTCATCCCTCTCGCCAGGACCAGGACCTCCCCTCCGCCCGCGAGATCCCACAGACCGACGATGCCCTGCTGATCTCGCGACACCAGTTTGCGGCCGTCGGGAGTGAAGTCCAGGTCCCAAATGGGCCAGGAGTTATCGGCCAGGATCCAGGTCGCCTCGCGTGCAAGCGGCCAGAAAGCGACAGCATTGCCGGCGGCTGCAGCCAGCCACGAACCGGTCGGATCGATGTGATCTCGTTGATCATCTCCTCGGTTCCGGGGAGAGTGCCGGGGAAGGACCGGGCGACCGCGTCGGCGGGCGCCTCCAGATCCCACACGTCGATCCGAGGCCCGTCCGAGGCCTGGCTGGCGACGGCGAGCCTGGATCTGGAGGGATCGAACGCCAGACCGTTGATCTCGAATTCGGTCGGGGGCAGGGTGCGGACGGGCTCGGTCGTACCGGGTCGGGTCGACCAGACCCGAATCTGCCCGCCTTCCCAGGTAGCGATCCGATCGTCAACGAGGTCCCCGATCCTCGAACGTCATGAGGCGCACCCACGATGCGGGGAGGACGCTCCAGTCCTCGAGCGAGCGCATCAGGACCTGGTCGCCCGAAGGGTAGGCCAGCCAGCGCCCGGAACGGTCGATCCGGATCTTGTCCGACTCGATCCGATCGATTTCCTGCAGGGGTCTACCGACCGAGGCTTTGTAGAGGGTCATTCCGTCCTCATCGGGCTTGAGGACTGTGACGATGCCCGCCGGGCCCGGGCCAAAAACGTCCTCCCGGGGGGGGACCTGCCGATCGACCAATTCGAGTCCGGGAAGTGACCACACTCGGAGCTCCTCGTTCTTGGCGCCGAAGAGGTAGCGCCCGGTGGAATCGAAAGCCTGAAAGACGCTTCCCCGTCCGGCTGGGAAGGGCTCGAGCCTCCGGTCCGTGGCTCCGTCCCGGCTGAACACCCGCAGCGATTCGAAGCCCCGTATCGAGGCCCGGGCGCCATCGGGGCTGAAAGCGAGCTCACCGAGTTGGTCCCCGTCTCCGGCTGGCAGAACCCGTGCCGGAGGTCCGGCGGCGAGGGCCTGGAGCAGAAAGGTCCTCCCCTCGGGTGTGTCGAAGAGCTCCAGGCTGCTGGTGGCGTAAGCCAATGCCACGGTAGGCGAGGTCTCGAGCTGGACCTGCGCCAGGGCGAAGAAGCTTCTGCGCCTCGGCGCGGCGGGCGGCGGCCACGGCCTGTTGCCGGGAGACGCCGACGACGGCGAGGACGATCAGGAGCAGCGTGAACGCGGTAGCGATGGCCACCCGTCGTCTGCGTTTGTCTGCCGGCCCTGGCGACCATGGCCTGGGCGAATTCCTCCTCGGCGGCGGTCAAGCCTCCCGGGTAGCGCTCTCGCCACAGAGAAAACTCACGGTAGGAGGTGCCGGTCCAGAGGAGATCCTCGGGTCGGCCGCGGTCGCGCCAGACCTTGGCCTGATGGCGCAGCTCATCGCGAAGCTGAGCTCCCTCAGTGTCTTGCGTGCGCCAGCGCACCAGCCGCGGCCAGCTCGAAAGTAGTGACTCGTGGATGATCTCGATCTTGTGGCCAGGGGTGTCTCCCTCCTCGGCTGCAGGCACCTCGTAGGAGGTCAGCAGCCTGGCGTCGATGAGCTCGTCGAGGACCCTTGCCGCAGTCGCCGACGCACCGGTTGCAGGCGTCGGCCCTTCCGTCTCCGTGGCCTCACCCGACCATGCCCCACGTTCGCCGGAAAACCGACGCCTGCGAGCGGGACCATCGGCGAGCTTGAACACGGACAGGAGCTCGTCGCGGTCTCTCGCCGCTCGGGTTCCCTGGGAGGTGACCAGATTGCGGAAGAGCTCACGCACGATGGAGACTTGGTCGAGACCGATGCGCTCGAGCGTCGCCTCGGCGTGCTGGGCGAGCGCGCCGCCGACGCCGCCGATCTGTTCATAGGCTCGGCGGGTGAGGAGTCCCTCCTCGCGGTCGCGTAGCTGCCAAAGACGCGAAGCGGCGAAGGCGAGCAGCGGTAGCGCGGCTCGCTCGTGACTGACGGTCTCGACCATTTCGTCGACAAGAGCCTCGTCTCCGAAACGGTAGCCGCACCTGAGGGCGGGCTGCACCAGCGCCCGCCGCAGCGAGTTGCCGCTCAGAGCCCCAAGCGGCATCAGCTCGGTAAAGACCGGCGCCAGGGGCTCATAGGGCTGGCAGTGATAGAGGAAGTCTTCGCGCATCGACAGCAGCACGAAAGTGTCTGCTTCGATCGGCAAACGCCCCAGGAAGTCGGCAAAGCGTGTCTGTGTCTCGTCGGTGCTTTGGGTGAAGAGCTCCTCGAACTGATCGACGATCAGCAGAGCGTGCCGGTGCCGCTGTCGCCAGTTTGCGATGCGCTCGATGGCGACTTCCTGCTGCTCGAGGTCCACCGACTCCTGCTGGTGGTGACTTGGTTCGAGCTGCTGACCCACCGCACGCGCCAGCGCTGCGAAGGGGTGCGGGCCCGGGGTCACCAGGATCGCGCTCCAGCCTTCGGGCAGGGTCGCCAGGACTCCTGCCCGCAGGAATGAGCTCTTGCCGGAGCCGGACGGTGCGATGAGAGCGAGCAGATGTGGCCGACGCAGTTTCTTCCACAGGGCTTCGACCTCGAGCTCGCGGCCGTAGAAGTACTTGGCCCGGTCGGTGTCGAACGGCGCCAGGCCCGGATAGGGATCGATGTCTTCGTCACCCGCTGCTCGCAGCGTCACCTCTTCGAGGGCGCGGGTCAGAGCCGCGGCGCTCGGAAATCTCTGTTCAGGAGATGCAGCTACGGCTTTCAAGATGAGCTTCGCCCAGGGTGTGGCGGAGACCTCGGGCGGCACTCGACGGACGTCCCTCCAGATCCGTTTGCGGTCGGCGAGAGAGTGGGTGCCGCCGGACGCGACGATCTCGGCCAGCATGACGCCGGCCGAGAAGATGTCGGCGCGCGCGTCGAGCCCTTCGCCACGAGCCTGTTCAGGGGCCATATAGGCCGGAGTGCCGGCAATGACTCCGCCTCGGCCCTCTCGGAGTCCCTTGGCGATGCCGAAGTCCATGACCACGACCCGGCCCGTCCGGGTGCGCATGACGTTTTCGGGCTTGATGTCCCGATGGACCAAGCCGGCTTCGTGGATGGCCTCGAGGCCGGCGAGGAACTGAACGGCAATCTCACGTGCCTCGTTGAGAGGCAGAGGACTACGCTCAGTGAGAATTTCGTGCAGCGTCACGCCGTCGATGTACTCCATCGACACCAGCTCCTGGCCGTCGAGCTCCTGCAGGTCGAAGACCCGGCAGACGTTGGGGGAGATCACCTCGCGCGCGGCCCGCACTTCCTGTCGGAGGGACTCGAGTGCGTTCGCATCCTGGATCAGCTCGGAGCGCAGCGCCTTGAGAGCCACTTCCTGGCGCAGCTTCAGATCGTAGGCTCGCCAAACCTCTCCCATACCCCCGCGCCCGAGCACGGCGCGGATGCGGTAGCGATCGCCGTGGACCTGGCCGGCTGAGAAACTCCACTCGGAGCGAAACGCCAGCGTTGGCGCCTCGCCAGAATCTGCGAGCGACTCGGCCTCGAGCGCCGGCGACTCGAGCGCCAGCTCGAGGATGCAGCCCGGACAAATGCCGACGCTCGAGTCGTCGCTGGACAGATCGCTACCGCAGGCTGGACAGCGGGCTGGGATGTCGACGTTTGCCATCGTCTCGGGATCTCTCCTTGCTTCACCGCAGCGGTGAGGCCGGTAGAAAGAGACGAAAAGCGCCGGTGAAGTGGCGCTTGGAGCCCGCTAGGGCCTGACGACTTTCAGCAAGTGTCGAACCTCGTCGTCGATTTCCTCCGGATTCGCCACGGTTTGAGCAATTTCAGAGCGGAGGCATTGACCCAACTGTTTCCTGAGGCGTTGCACTCCGTTCCTGATAGTGGATTCACTGACCCCCAGCGCCGAGGCCGCCTCCCGATAAGGAACCTGCGACCCCTCGCTCGTCAGATAGCGCTGCAGGTGTTCGAATCGCTCCGTCTTGCCGGCGGCTTCCGCCTCCCGGCGAAGCCGGTCCAGGGCGCGTCCCATGACCGTCATGGCCCATCGATACTCGAAAACGTCCTCCGGCGTCATCTCGGAACGGGCGCGAATCGCGTAGCTGTGTTCCCCGGCAGAGGTGTCGAGGGAAAGGGTCAAGGCACCGCCCCCGCGCTTCAGCGCGCGATCGCGAGCTCGTTGATGAGAGAGGTAATTGCGCAGGGAGACGAGGAGAAACGACCGGAAGCGCCCCTTGGAGGGATCGACGTCGGCCAGGAAGTTCTTTTCCAGAAGCTCTGCAAAGTAACCTTGGGTCAAATCGCGGGCCTCCTCCGGATCAGCACCCTGGTGACGAACAAAGGCGTAGAGTGGCTGCCAGTAGGTCTGGCAGAGCTCTTCCAGTGCTCGCCGAGCCTGCGTGTCGGAGCCGTCCCGAGCCGCCAGGACTTGACTCCACTGTGTGGTCGCCGCACGGGCGTTCATGCTCCCCCCTCGGGAGTGTTGCGACCATCCCGCCCCGGACTCGACCTGCGAGCTCCGGGGACTCGACCGTTGGATGGTTCAGATTGGGCGAGTGTACAGCATTCTTTTTGGATTGAGTAGGAAGTTGCTTTTCCGCGTTGTGGGGTCGTGTGCTGCGATCAGGTCGTGGAGTGGCGGCAGGCGATGGCCGTCCGGGGTTGGGAGCCAGCGCCGAGGACCCGAGCTCGGGTAGATCGAGGCGCCGGGGATCTTGAGGTCAGTCGTCGACAAGGTGCAGCCCCCAACAGACGCACCTATCCCGGGGCCTCGCAGCAGGCCCTGGAACCGTTGGCTCAGGCGGACTCTGCAATGAGCCCCAGCGTTTCGGGAGGCGCGTGAGCCAGAGTTTCGGGCTCTTGGGCCGGGAGCTCGAGGCTTTCACGGATCGCCCTGGCGGTGGCGAAATCGAGGATGAAGGCGAGGATCTTCATCTCGGCGCCGCAGAAGGGGCAGAGCAGCGGATCGACCTCGTAGACGCGGCGGATGAGCTTGGCCCAGCTCAGCCGGGAGCTTCGGGTGAACTCATCGTCGTCCTGCCTTCTCGACGTCTGGCTCCTAACTCCTGCCTCTTCCGCTTTGCGGCGTTTGCCGCGGGTCGCGTTGGCGTAGTAGCCCCAGTAGCGGACCGTCTGCTGAGACGGCTCGGGGATGTGGTCGATGACTCGGGCCAAGAACTCGAGGACATCCCAGCGCGCCTCGGCTGGGAACGGGCTGCTGCGGCGCGTGGGTCGCGAGCGGCAGACGACCTGCCCGGCGCCCTCATCCCAGGCGAGTCGCTCGAGGACGATGGGACAGCGGATCATGTAGCGTCCAAGGCGAACGGCACCCTCGCGATCCTGTACGCACACCGCACCGTGTGCGGAGAAGCCGCTGTGGCGCCAGGAGAGGAGGTTATCGACGACCGCCTCGCTGATCAGGCCGTTGTCCAGCAGCCGCCGCAACACCTCGGCACGGAAGAGTCGCTCGACGTGCCGGGAGTCGAACCAGGCGAGCGGCCGGAAAGCGCCGTCCGGCGTGAAGCCACCGTCAGTGACGAGCACGTGGACATGCGGGTGGAAGTTGAGCAGCTCGCCCGCGGTCTGGACGAACCCAACGGCTCCCGGAGTGACTCTGGCGCCATCGAAATAGGCTTTGAAGTAGAGCTTGAGAGCTCGCCAGGCACAGCCGGCGAGCTCGCCCAGAAGCTTCCGGTCGTAGCGGAAGAACACTCGCAGCCGCTTGGGGATGGTGAAGACCACCTGGCGGTGGGGAACATCCTCGAGCAGCTCCTCGTCGGCCCAGTCCGCCCACAGGAGCTCGCGCTTCTGGTGGCAGCTTGGACACAGACTCCGAAGCTTGCACGAGAAAGCGACGAGGAACTCATGCCGGCAGTCCGGGCATCGCACTCGGGCAACGCCGTGGTCGAACATGCCGCAATCGAGATAGCGGTGGACCGCTGGCTCGACGCAGCGGCGCAGGTAGCCGTGCTCTTCCTGGAAGTGCTCCTCGTAGACGAGCAGGAAGCGTTCGAAGTGCTGCGCGAGAGCTCGATAGAGAACCGAGCGTTCGGGATGGCGTGATCGATAGATTCGGGCAGTTGTCGCAGGTTTCGTCGTCTCCACTCCACGGAGGGAAGACGGAATTGGCGGCCCCTCGCTGGCAGCCGGGGGCAGTCGATCCGTACCCAGAGGGCCGGGGATCTGGCTCGCACAGGGACTGTGGCGTGAGCGGCTCCATAGGCGGCGATCAGGGTAAGGCTGCGGTCAGGCCAGGCGCCTGATGGCTTCGGTAAGCTCGTACAGGACAGATTCCAGGCGCTTCTTCTGGTTGATTCTTCCTGTTGCATTGGCGACTCGGGTGAGCTGATTGAGGTTGTTGCCGATGCGGCCGAGTTCGTAGATGGCTCTCGAACTGATCCGGCCCGAAAGGCGGTAGCCCAGAGCCGTCTCGCGGACATACGTGCTGGGTGGCAACCGAGCCTCGGCTGCGCGGGCTCGGATCTTTTCCCATTCCTCGGGCGCGAAGCGCACGGGCTTGACGAGAGTGAATCGAGCTTCGGGTCGTGTTCTCAAGCGTGAGCTCCGGCTCCGAGGAAGCCTCTTGAGCGCCGCGGAGCGGTGCGAAAAGGCCGAGCGCCTTCGAATACGAGACGGAGTCGCGTATTACGAAAGCATTGCTCGCTGCCTCCTGTACGTGCAGGTTCCTCGGTGATCCGATTCTTGATCTGTTCTCTCGTCGCCGCAGCTGTGGGAGGTGGGGGAATCCCAATGGGATTTCCAGGGGGAGGAAGGGACTGGGTACCTTCCACAGCTGACCGAGCTTCTACAGGGAGCCGTCTACAGGAACCACTACAGGGAAGGGGCGAGTGTTTATGCGTGCCCGCCGCGATGAAAGGGGGAGAGTTTATGCGTGCACCGGGGGAGCGTTTATGTGTGGAGAATTGGCGTTTTCCACAGGAGGTGCTCACGGCTCGAGACGTCTCCGGACATGGCTTGGCGAGGGCTTGAGTAGGAGGCCGCCTCGGACCTGCTCGACCCGGGCAGCCGGATAGAGAACGAGCACCTGTCGGAGGCCGGCGAGAAAGTAGCGCTTGAAGTCCTTGCGATCACGGTAGGAAGCGCCAAATTGGGCTGCCAGGGCGGGCCAGGGAATGCGAGAGGGTCTTCTCAGGTAGCTGTTGCGATAGGTCAGCCAGCAGTAGAGATCGATCGCCAGCGGGCTTCTCAACGCCTTGAGCACCCGGAGATCGATCGGGACGGGGCGGTCGCACACCGCCTCGAAGAATCCCGGGCTCAATGTGACCGTCGAGCGCCAGGAGACCGCCTGCTCGGGTCTTACGGGATTCCACCAGAGGTGCGTCTCATTGGACACCCTGAATCCGGAGTCGTGCCATTCGCCCGCGGTGCGCTTGTCCCAGGTGAAGGCGATGGTGGCTCCGAAGAGACGCTGCATCTGGTCGCGAAGCCGGCCGATTGGGCCAGTCTGTCCACCTCGAGGGAGCAGACCGAGCTGAGACATGAAACTGCTGAGCGAGGGACCAAGCTGCAGCACCGGCTCTTTGGTCCGAACAGCCTCGGTCGTAACCCATGCCATCAGGAGCCGTGGGTAACGACCGTACGGGAGTTCGAGGAGTGGGTGGGCCGAGACCGAGACCTTGAGTGCGCCGTTGGTGCGCACGAAGGTCTTGGAGGACTGTCGGCTATGCGGAAGGGTCGTCTGGACGAGCAACCGTGCCATGAAACCCAAGGCGCCGGCTTGCTGCGCCTCCTCGGCTTCGATCGCGAGCGCCTCGCGCAGCAGCTTGTCGGTCTGACTCTGGCGAGAGATCGCAGCCTCCGAGACTCAGAGAATGGCTGTTCTCAGAGCCTCGAAGGCGGTCAGCTGGGCGAAGAGAGGGTTCGAAGTTGGCACCAAACGGGCTAC
>CAVPOX010000021.1:0-18378 GCA_963707075.1 uncultured Acidobacteriota bacterium | reverse complement strand
GGGTTCATCGCTCTACGCGACCCGCCGGAGAAGTTGACCTTGCAGTTCGATTCCAGAGCCATGCTCACGGCTGAATGGCCGTGACCACCGACCTCATTGGATGTAGCCCAGGGCCCTGAGATCCTCTTCCAGTTCTGGACTCAGCTCCATTTCCTCTCCGCTCGACAGTCCCAACTCCTGCCGTGAAATCTGGACCCATTGTTCATAGGCATCGAGGATGCGCTTTGCCTCCTCGACCTTGTCGGGTCTTGCGGATGTCAAAGAGTTCCACTCGTCAGGATCCTCACCGAGCGCGAATAGGGAATCCGGAGATGCCCCATTGCGATCGATGAATTTCCAGTCATCAAAGACGACGCCAATCTCGTCCTGAAAATAGAGAAACGCCGTGCTGATCACCGGGCTCTCGGCGGCACTCTCCCCATCTCCCTGCCAGATTCGAGACAGTGACTCAGCCGCATGGCTGGGTCGCGCGGTTTCCCCGCTGCCCACAATCTCGAGAACCGTTGCAGCAATAGCCTCGGTACTGACGGCTGCATCCCGTCTGCCCGTGCGCGAGCTGCCGGGCAGCTTGATCGCCAGGGGAACACGCAACACTTCATCGAACAGGGTATGGCCGTGCCCGGCAAGTCCGTGTTCGAAAAACTCCTCGCCATGATCGCTCGAAAAGACAACCAGCGCGTCCTCGAGAATCCCATTCCGCTCAAGACTATCGATCACCCGACCTACGCCTTGATCAACCAGGCGAACTTCCGCATCGTAGAGCTCTTTGACCCAGGCCTTTTCCCGATCGTCGAGCACCAGAAATCCGCTGCGGATCTCTCCATTGCTGCGGTAATACCCGCCAATCCGGGGCGGTGCCTCTCCCCGAGGCAGATACTCTTTCGGTGGAGCATAGGGTGCGTGCGGATCGAAGAAGTGCACCCAGAGAAAGAAGGGCGTGTCTGAATGCTCATCGACCCAACGCGCCACCATGTCCGCAAGCTCCAGTGTCGACGGATTGGTCATCACGAGACCCAGGTGCCGCAGCAGTGATGCGCCGAGAGCGGGGTTCCCCGAAACATCTCCGCCCGGGTAGATCCTGAACTCGTCGAAGCCCTGGTCGAAATTGAAACCGGCGCTCAGAGATCCGTTCCTGCCAATGGCCGCGGTAAGGTAGCCCGACTCCTCGAGGATCTCTGCCAGAGTCGTGACCTCGTCCGGCACACTCGAGCGGCGAGTCGTTGCACCGTGCACCAGAGGTGGAAGCCCCGTCATGATCGACGCCATCGCAGGCTTGGTCCAGGGCGACGGCGAGCGCGCTTGGGTGAATACCACACTCTCGTTCAGAAGCGCGTCGAGTCTCGGAGTCGCGGGCTCACCGCGGTCCATGCGGCCGACACTGTCCGCTCGCAGGGTGTCCACCGTGATCAGGACCACGTGATCGACATCTCCAACTCTCTGCTGAACCGCCGTTGAGCCTGGTGAAGGCCTGAGAATCCAGACAGCCAGACCGATAGGGATGACAAGAGCTCCCAATGTCAGGATCAGAATCGACAGCCCTGGACCGAGCCGGCTCACGGCAAACCGACCGAGGAGATACGATAGGCCCATCAACGT
This sequence comes from uncultured Acidobacteriota bacterium, assembly GCA_963707075.1. Taxonomy (GTDB): domain Bacteria; phylum Acidobacteriota; class Thermoanaerobaculia; order Multivoradales; family JAHEKO01; genus CAXMQZ01. The sequence goes on along the minus strand of CAVPOX010000021.1, from coordinate 16,782 downwards.
TAACAGAAACAGAAACGTCGAGATCGCCTGCAGGGTCGGCAGTCCGGACTCGTTGTCAACAAGCTCGACCTTTACCTTGAAGAGCCAGATACCGAGGAGAATCAGCATGGCTGTCAAGGGAACTAGAACCAGCATCCGTAGTGCTGCCTGCCTATTTGCCATCAGGAATTGACGCAACAACCAAGAGGCAGCAATTGACAGCCCGAGGGCGCCGAGAATCGACAGGACGCCCACGAGTATCTCTTGAGCACCAATCGTGCCCGGAAGAAAGGACAGAGCAGGCAGAAGGAGCGCTGGGATGAGGATGGCGCTGGCAGTCCAGAGCGAGTTGAATTCGTTTGCTGCCCCCCTGCGAATCCCCTTGTAGGCAGAGTGGATCAGCCATAGCAAACCCTGCATCGCCAACAAGAGGACCAGTGTCGCAGCGAACGTCAGCAAGAAATCAGGTAGCGCATTGACGCCGAAATCGGAAAGCAAGAGACCCAGACAGGCGTTAATCGAGGCCGCCAGCAAGGCGAAGGACAACCAGACCGCTGGTTGCAGACCGAGGGAGCGCGGGGAAGAGGAACCAGGTGCCGACATCACAATCTCGAACGGGGATTAGATCACATGGAGACTGGTCCCCAAGACTCTTCGGCGGCTCAATTGGGAATGGCGATATGCGGTTTTAAACTTTTTCAACTGTGCTACGCTGCTCGCTGTTCGAGATCCATGCCCCAGCTCAAGTCTCTTCTCATCAGCGAAAACTTTCCCCCCGGAGTCGGCGGCAGTGGCCGGTGGTTCTGGGAGCTATATAGGCGCCTGCCCACAGAGACGATCTGCGTCGCCGCCGGCGCACATCCGGATGCGGAGGCTTTCGACCAGACCCACAGTCTCAATCTGCAACGCGTTCCCCTGACTTTTTCCACGCGATTCATCCGTCCGCAGAGTCTGGGCCAGTATCGGAAGGCCCTGCGACAGCTCACCGACATCGTGCGCTCTGAGAAGATCCAGCGTATTCAGGCAGGTCGCTGTCTACCCGAAGGGCTCCTTGCCCTGGCTCTGGGCAAACGCACCGGAGTCCCCTTTTCCTGTTTTGCACACGGAGAGGAGGTCAACCTCTCAAATACCGAAACCAGCCCCGGTCGCTTCGAGCGACGGGTCTACGGTAGCCGGGAGCTGGGCCTTATCGTCGGACTTGTCCTCTCGCAAACCGAGCTGGTGATCGCCAACAGCCAGAACACCCGGTCGATTCTTGTCGATCGTTGGCAACTGCAGGAGAGCAAGGTGGAGGTCCTCAACCCTGGCGTCGACACGAAGCTCTTCAGGCCCGTGCCGCCACGGGAAGACGCTCTTGCCAGGTTGGGCTGGACTGACAGGACGGTAATCCTGACTGTCGGACGCCTGCAAAAGCGCAAGGGGCACGATCTCCTTGTCAACGCCTTACCAGCTCTGAGATCCGAGTTTCCCGAGATCCTCTACGCCATCGCCGGCTCCGGTGAGGAATTAGAGCCATTGCGCGAGCTCGTGACCGAAAAGGGCCTGCGCAACCATGTCCAGTTCCTCACCCATCTCGACGACGAAGAACTCGCAGAATGCTACCAACAGTGCGATCTCTTCGTGCTTCCAAATCGCGATCTCGGTGGAGATATCGAAGGTTTTGGCATGGTGCTGCTCGAAGGTCAGGCCTGCGGCAAACCCGTCATCGCCGGAGCCAGTGGCGGAACCGCGGAAACCATGTCCATTCCGCACACTGGGCTGTTAGTCGATGTGGAGGACCAGGAAGCCCTGGTGAGCGTCGTGACGGAGCTCCTCTCGGATTCGACTCGCTCGATTGCTATGGGCCGGCAGGCTCGACTCTGGGTCGAAAAGAACTTCGATTGGGATGTTCTCAGTGAACGTGCCCTTCAACTATTCGAGGGGCGGCAAGCTGGACGGTGAGGCCGTCTAGGTTCGAGCCTTGAGGGTCCTGGCTGGAACTCCGCCAACGATCATTCTGGCCGGGACCGGCTCGACCACCACCGCACCAGCGGCAACCACAGCACTCTCGCCAACATCCGCCATCACGACGGCGTTGGATCCGACCCAGGCATCGCGCCCGATCTCAACGCGACGAGTTTCACCATCCTGCTCTCGAATGGGGATGTCGATTCGGCCGACTCCGTGGGTTTGAGAACCACTCGGGATATGCGCACCAGCCGCGACCAGGGCCCCGTCGCCAATCGTCACCAAACCGAGGTGGCAGTAGGGACCAACATAGACGTCGTTGCCGATGACACAGTCGGCCTTGGAGATCAGAGTACCGAACTCGATGACCACACCGGACCCCACCTGTTGCAAGGTGCGGCGGTAGAAGGCGCGTCGGAGGTATTGGCCAGTCAAGCCCGGTACAAGCGCCCATGCCTGGCTGCTGCCATGGATGGCCCGATCTCTACCCAGAAACCGGCTCCGAATCGCATAGGAAATCAATCCCGGAATCACCAGGACGGTGGCAACTCCGTTCAAGAAACCCTTCGCCAATCCGCGATCCGCGTTGAAGCTCACTTATCCACCTTGACTGGTCAAGCGCTCGCCGCACCGACCAGTCGATCATAAACCGCAAGGTGACGCTCTACGGTTCGCTCCAGATCGTATCGCTCCTCGACCCGCTGGCGTGCGGACCTGCCCATCTTCCGGGCCTCCACTGGCGAGCTCAATAGACGTCCGATGGCCCTGGCAGTTGCCTCAGGGTCCTGTCGAGGCACCAGCAATCCGTCGATCTCTTGCCGCACCATCTCGGGGTTGCCTCCGACTTCGGTAACTACCACCGGCAGCTCACTAGCCATGGCTTCGAGTACCGTCAGGGAAGCAGCTTCGCTCAGCGAGGTCATCGAGAACACGTCACTGGCCGCCAGCAAGGCCGGTACATCGCCCCGCACGCCCAGAAGTGAAACGCTGCCCTCGAGGTCCAGCGATCGAATCAGATCTTCTATCTGGCCACGTTGCGGGCCCTCCCCCACCAACATCAACCGTGCGGCGGGCATCGACCTTCTGAGCATGTGGAAGGCTTGAATGAGCGTGGCATGGTCTTTGACGGGATGAAATCGTGCCACACAGGTAACGATCTGAGAGTCGACCGGCCAGCCCAGCCGACGCCGCAGCGCTGCAGAATCCGCCGGTGCTCCGTAGCGGTTCAGTTCGATCCCATTCTCGATCACTTGCACTCGTTTGGCCGGAAATCCATCGACGACCGACAGTGCTCTGCCGCTGAATTCACTGCAGGCATTGATCTCTGTCGCCAGACGCGCCAGAAGCACTTGATTCAGAAATCGACGTTGCCGCGAGACCACATCGGGAAAGTGACGACCATGCTCGGTGAAGACAAGACCGCTTGTTTGTTTCGTGACAAGCCGACTCGTGGCGGCGTAGAAGAACGGCGTGTACTGGTGGGCGTGAACCACCTGTGAGCGATGCCCTTGCAGACTCCTGCCCAGCCTGCGAGCTAGCCCCAGGTCGATCCCCGGTTCCCTGCCAAGCACTTCGACCGGAACTCCTTGCCCCTGCAGCTGCTCGCCCAGAGCACCGATTTCATCGAGACAGAGGACAACCGGCGCTACCCGCTCGCTTCCCCGCCGAATGATCTCGGATACCAGGACCTCTGCACCCGCGACTTGCATGGCGTGCATGACGAACGCCACACGTACTCGATCACTCATCGTCTCTCGAGTTCAGGTCCAGTCCTTCCAGTCTGGGCTCGTCTCGTAGCCAAGGCGTACCAACGCCTCTCCAGCGAGCTCCGAAAAGACGCGCAGCTCATCATCCGAAAGATGGTTCTGCCAATCACCCGCCACTCCTTTGCGGTAGAAGCTGCCGGCATCTTCTGCCCCTTCTTGCCGTCCCGAAACAAACTTGAAAGATGACCGGTGCAAGAGATCATTGACCCGCTCATCAGAACGCTCGAGATCCAGGTACTCGAGCACCCTCGTCGCGGTCGCCGGGCCGTCGCTCAATAGCGACTCGTACGACAACGTGTGGATACCCTGTGTCTCCTGATATTCGAGCTGGGTTTCGACAACCTCTCGCCAGGTCTGCACGCTGGCTGCAAAATCCTGCTCTCGGCCATACTGGTTTTTCAAATGAAACCGGTCGGAAACGACGACATCGCGACCATCGCGATAGATCGCGATCAGCTTGGCAGCCGGGAAGACCTCTCGCGCGTCTGGAGCATAGGCAATGTTGGTGGAGGTCTTGTCCAGCAAGTACCGTGGCGGTTTCAACGCCTGGTAATGGAAGCCGTAGAACCGCTGGCAGTAGTCTTGCCACGAGCTGCTTTCCTTCAAGGACTTCCTGAGGTTCCTCTGGTCGGCTATCGAAAGGTCGAGCAACGTCATCGGACGATCACTCGGCTTCAGGGTCGCCTGGCCCGATCGACGCACCGGCCTCAGAAGATTGCCGACCTTGTGTCGGGCCAACTCCTTCTTGCCGCCGCCGGCCCAGGCAACCTCTTCGCAGAGGCGATCGGTACACTCGGAAAAGTCGTCGCAATCTTGGCTATACCTGAATACATGCGTCTCGCGAAGTCCCATAACGTCGGGATGCAAGCTGAGCAGATTGGCAAGCCAGGTGCTCCCACTCTTGTAGTGACCTAGAATAAACGCTAAGTGCTGGTCGAGATCGTTCAAGGCTTCGGTCTCCCGCAAGATCGTCAGTTCGCGACTCTACTCAAGATCTTCAATCGGCGCCAATAGAGTTATCCAGGTTGTCGAATATACCTTGATGAAAACCCCTGGCCATCCGGCATCCGATTCTCGCGGCATTCTGGTCTTCTCCGACGACTGGGGCCGGCATCCATCGAGCTGCCAGCACCTGATCCGACACCTGCTCGACCGGACCCCGGTCGTCTGGGTCAACACCATCGGCACCCGGAGACCCCGCTTCAGTCCTTACACGCTGCAACGTGGCCTGGGCAAGGTTCGGCACTGGGTTGGCTCGGGTGAAGCTACAGGCGACGAGAAAGTCTCGTCCAACCCCACAGTGGCAAGCCCCCTGATGTGGCCCAGTTTTCATAGCTCGTGGGGCCGCGCCCTCAACAGGACTCTGCTCCAGCGACAAGTGAGACCATTGGTCGAGAATCAGGACGGCGTAGTCGCGGTAACGACCCTACCGATCGTAGCCGACCTGGTCGGCGAGGTGGGCGTGGACCGCTGGGTCTACTATTGTGTCGACGATCTGAGTCAATGGCCCGGGCTCGATTCCAAACCGCTGCTCGCCATGGAACGCGATCTGGTCGAAAGGGTCGATGAGGTCATCGCCGCCAGCGAGAGCCTGGCCGAGCGTCTCGAGGCCATGGGTCGGACCTCCACCCTGCTCACTCATGGGATCGATCTCGACTTCTGGTCCGGGCCCGTCGCGCAAAATCGGTTCAACCCTCCGCATGTCGAACCACCCTTCATCGTCTTCTGGGGCGTGATCGACCGGCGCCTGGATTCGGCGTTCATTCAGTGCCTCAGTCGAAAGCTGTCGGCGGGCTCCATCCTTCTAATCGGCCCACAGAATGATCCGGATCCCTCACTCGAGAAGCTCGACAACGTGCATCTGTTGGGAGCCCGCAAATACGAGTTGCTTCCCAGCATCGCCGAACGCGCTTCGGTGATGATCATGCCCTATGCTCAGATTCCCGTGAACCATGTCCTGCAACCCTTGAAGTTCAAGGAATACCTGGCGACCGGTAACCCGACGGTCGTCAGTGGATTGCCCGCGGTCGCGCGCTGGACAGACTGTTGTGATGTCGCCCGCGATGCCGAGGATTTTGCAGGTCTCGTCCTCGAGCGCCTGGCTGGCGGCATACCCAGCGCGCAAGTCAAGGCGAGAGAAAGGCTCGATCAGGAGGCCTGGGAGGCCAAGGCACAGGCCTTCGAGAGGGTGCTGTTCGATTCATGACGAGCGCCTCGCCGATCGTGCATGCCCGCGTCGTCAGAGGCTCCGGAGGGGGGCCCGACAAGACGATCCTGGAGTCGGCTCGATTTCTTGAAGAGCGAGGCCGTCCCAGTCAGTGTCTCTATCTGCGAGACCCCGAGGACCGCTCTTTTCCCAACCTCCAGGCCAAGGCTGCAGAACGCTCGGTGGAGCTGATCGCGATCGATGACCACGGCCCCCTGGATACCGGAATCCTTCGCAGAGTTCGCCAGGCCATGCCGCAGCAGAAGGTGATCTGGCATGGCCACGACTACAAAACCAACCTCCTGGGCCTTCTGCTGGGCCGCCGGCACCCTCGCCACCTGGTGACGACCGTGCACGGCTGGGTCCACCAGACGCTGCGGACTCCCCTCTACTACGCCATCGATCGATTCTGTCTTCCGAGGTATCAGGGAGTCCTGTGTGTTTCCCAGGATCTCCTGGATCGATCGCTGGCTGCCGGCGTTGCCCCGGAGAGATGTTGGCTGATTCCCAACGCCATCGACATCGACGAGTTCCAGCGGAGCGAAACACCCAGCGCGGCCAGGGTTCGCCTGGGGATGGCAGCTGATCGAACTGTGGTGGGTGGCGTAGGCCGGTTATCGCAGGAGAAAGGTTTCGACCGCTTGATCCAGGCTGCTGCGATTCTCGTTCGAGACGGGCACGATCTCGAAGTATGGATTGTCGGTGAGGGTGAAGAGGAAGTCTCGTTGCGTGGTCTAGCCAGCGAGGAGGGGATCGGCGACCGCGTCCGATTCCTCGGCTTCCAGACCGACGTCAAGCCCCTGTTCGAAGCCATGGACATCTTCGTGCTCAGCAGTCTCCGGGAAGGCCTGCCCAACGTCTTGCTGGAAGCCATGAGCATGCAGACTCCCGTCGTTTCCACCCGTGTCGCCGGAATCCCGTCGATTCTCTCCGATGGCGAGAACGGGCTCGTGGTGGAGCCCGGATCCGACAAGGAGATCGCAGCCGCGCTGGAACGACTTCTCCTTCACCCCGACTCGACTCGTGAGCTTGCCTGCCGAGCCCGCAGCACGATCGAGAGTCGATACAGCTTCTCCTCCCGCATGGAAAAGGTCATGTCGATTTATGCAATGGTCGAGGCGCAAGCCACCTGAGCTGCTCCGCTTGACCCTGGCGGGTCTTATCTTGCTGATCTTGTCGGCAGCCACCGACGCCGACCAAAAGGGAAAGATCGTCCGCTGCCCGGCCGTTCGCGATGTATGGCTGTCCGCCATGGATGGTGAGACCGACTTCAACATGGGAGGGTCCAGGACCCTGAAGCTGAAGCTCTGGCAGGAATTCGCCCTGGTGGACTTCGATGTCTCTCGCATTCTTGGCCATGCCGTCCACAAAGCGACCCTGTACATCAAACCGGAGGGAGGCCACCGACTGGGACTCAATGGAGGCAGTGACCTGCGGTGGCTTACCGTTTCGACGGTGACGCACGAATGGGTCGAGGGCCGATCCCGAGACTACGGCACCGATCGTCGTGGGCTGGGAGCCACCTTCAATGAGTCCTCGTACGGCACCGCCACCTGGGGCTGGAAGGGCGCGCGCGCCTGGGATGTCATCCTGGGAAACGGCAATAGCATGCGATATGACGGCGCGCTGGAACCCGCTGGCAACGGCTGGCTGCAGATGGAGATAGACCCTCGTCTGGTCGAATCGCTGGTGGCGGGCACCTCGCACGGATTGGCCTTGATGGATGGCTCCACCGCGGTCTTCGTCAACTCACTCATCGGCAGCCGAGAATCGGAGCAAGGTCCCTATCTCGAGGTCGAGATCGGACCTGCCGACGCGACGCCTCCAGCACCACCTGCCAGTATCCGGATCGAGCCACATCCGTCGATGGCTACCGAGACCACCGGTGCTTGCTGGATCTCCATGCAGGTGTCGCCCGAGACGTTCGCGATCGATCTGCAGATTGACGACATGCCGCTGGACCGCTGGCAGATTCCTCACCCGATGCACCCCGAAGGGCTCTTGTCGTTTCCCATTGTCGACCTGCAACCCGATGCGCAGCTTCGATTCGATGTTGCGGCCATCGACGCTGCCGGCAACCGCTCGGCCTGGTCTGAAATCGACTGCAGGTCCAGTCCAGCTGCGATCGTGCCCCGGCTGTCGATCTCTTCTTCAAAGCCCCGACACGAGAAGCCTCAGAGCGCAGAGCCCCCTCGCATCTGGGCCCTCCCCGCAGTCAGCAAGCTCGATCCCGTGAGCCACCGGCTGATCGACGAACCCACTCCCCGCGACCTGGCATTCCACAACACGGTCTGGAACGGCGAGGAGGGAACCGTGTCCCTGATCGCGGCCAGGGGTGAGCTCGTCAGCTTCCAGTTGGTCATCCAGGAAACGGCCAACCACTGCGAGATGGAGATGTCGGACTTGCTCGGTCCAGCGACTCTCCCTCGCCAGGAAAGCAGGCTGTGGCGCAACTGGCAAGTCGACGGGATGCCCGAGCTGGCGGTGCCCATCACCGGCCAGTTCGATCTCCCCTTCTCGGACAATGCGTTGCCGAGTCAGCAATCCCAGTCGTTCACCATTGACTTCCACATTCCTCCGGACAGCCCTCCCGGCAACTACTCAGGCACTCTCACTCTGCGTTGTCGGTCCCGCAAGCCGGGAAAAGTCGATCTCGACATCCAGGTTTTCGACGCTGTCATTCCGGACCAGGTCCATTTCAACATCGAGCTCAACACCTACCGTGGACCGGGGACCGCAGGGAGCCGGCGGTTCGTAGCCAGCCAGCGCCTTGCCCACTACCATCGAGCCACGATCAATCGCGTGCCATACTCACAAAAGGGACGCGTGCACGAGGATTGGATCCCACGGGTTGCCAAGGATGGACGGGTGATCTCCTGGGATCAATTCGACCGCAATCTGGGCGGCATGCTCGATGGATCCTGGTTTGTCGAGAACCCTCGAGGCGAGACACCCGTCACCGTGCTCTACCTACCCCTCTTCGAGGGCTGGCCCACCGACTTCCGGTCAGTCTACGACCCAGGAATCCTCGTGCCGGAGAATGCCGCGGATTCTCTGGCACGGTTGAAACACGATGTCCTGGCGAGGCCGATCGAAGACTCCCTGCCTGATCGATATGGCCGCGCTTTCATGACCCTGCTTCAGGATTTCGCCCAGCATGCCGCCGACAAGAACTGGAATCGCACGGTCTTTCAGGTCTACCTGAACAACAAGCCGAAGTACGGCTACAGCCTGTGGTCCTTCGACGAGCCCTTCCAGCTTCTCGACTGGCGAGCCCTGAACTACTTCGCCCAGCTGACTCGTGACGCCCTCGGAGGCCAGACGCCGGAAACCCCTGGTGCCCAGGCCGAGATTCTCGGCGCAGGCGGCCCATCTTCGGCTCCGAGCATCGTGTTTCGGGCCGATGTCTCACGCCCCATGTGGCAAGGAAGCGTCGCCGATGGCCTGGTCGAGGCTCTCTATCTGAGTGATCAGGCCTATGAGGTTCCCCGGCTGATTCGGCAACTCAAGGACCGCATGCCGGCAACCCTCTACAACTACGGTCATACCAACGCTATCGAGGAGAGCAACTGGCGATCCGTCGCCTGGTGTCTTGACGCCTATCTCCACGAATTCGATGGTGTCCTCCCCTGGCAATCGGTCCACGGTGCAGGCGCCATGATCCAACAGGTCCAGACTGCCCTGATCGTGGAAGGAGGGGACTACGGGCCCGCGATTGCCTCGCTGCGCGTTCACGCCTTGAGAGAAGGCGCCCAACTCGTCGAGCTCATGCGGCACCTGCAACGATCACGCAACTGGTCCAGAGCCCAGATGGCTTCGCTCGTTCATCAGCTCATTCCATCGGACCCAGAGATCGGTCGAAAGGGGCCTCCCAAAACGCCAATGGCTTCAGCCACCGAGCTGTCATCGCAGGACTTCTTCGACCTGAAGCTCGGCCTCTTGAGGATGCTCGAGCAAGGTACTGCGCCGAGGCCGAGCCCCTAACTTTCCGCAGTCTCTGGATGGTCGACCAGGAAGGACCCGATCGCGAGGCCGTCCAGGTGGCCCTTGAGAAAGGCGCGAATCGCATCCTCGGGCGTACAGACGATGGGCTCTTCGTGCATATTGAAGCTGGTGTTGATCAGCGTCGGGATGCCAGAGAGCTTTTCGTACTCTTCGACGATGGCGTAGTACTCGGGGCTGACCTCCTTGCGGACCAGCTGTGGTCGCGCCGTGTCATCGACGTGCACTGCCGCCGGGCAGGTCTTGACCATCCAATCGGTACAGTCGAAGGTGATGGTCATGAACTCCGCAGCGTGCTCGGCCCCACCACAGTTCTCATAGCATCTGTGCCGGGCTTCCCACAGCGTCACCGGGGCGAAGGGCATGAACTCCGTTCTTCCCAGACGCTGGTTGAGCCAGTGGTTCACTTCCGGCTCACGTGCGTGATACAGGATGGAGCGATTGCCCAGGGCTCGGGGCCCGTACTCCATGCGACCCGAGAACCGGGCGATGACCTTGCCATCATGCACCCTCGAGGCGACCTCGGCGGCCAGATACTCGGGCTTCTCGAACTGCAATCCCTCCTCGTTCAGCTTCTGCGCAATCTCCTCATCGGAATAGGAGGGCCCGAGAAAAGCATGCTCGAGGGGCTCGCCTGGACCACCCTGCCAGGATTTGAACAAGGCGGATCCAGTGCCGCACCCGCCATCTCCCATATTGGGGTAGACAAACGTCTTCTCCACGCCTTCGGCTTCGTGAATTCGCTGGTTCATCTTGACATTGGCTGTCACCCCTCCGGAGAGGACCACCGAATCACAACCGGTCTCCTTGACCCAGTGGGCCACCAACCCGGCCGCAACCACCTCGAGGACATGCTGATACGCGGCTGCCACATCGACCATCGGGAATTCGGCGGCGAGATGCCGTGAGAAGTAGACGTTCAGGTTCTCGCGAATCCGGTAGGTCGATGGATCCGACAGATCGAAACGGCTGAGTAGCACATCTCCCAGCACTTGCGGATCCCCATAGGCGGCCAGCCCCACGATCTTGCCCCCATGGCGGGTCGGGTTGAAGCCCAGGGACGAGGTTACCGTCTCGTAGTAGGTGCCCAGCGAGAAGGGGAAGTGCAGATCATGCAGCCGCCGGATCTTGCCGCCCTCCCCCAGGCTGATCGAACCTGCCAGACCGCTGCCGTATCCATCGAGGGTCACGATCAAGGCTCGATCGAAGCCACTGGTCAGGTACGAGTTGGCGGCGTGCGACAGGTGATGCTCATGCCGCTCGAGTTTCTCACTCAGGCCCCATTCCAGCAGGTACCGATCCAGTTCCTCATTCCAATGCCGATGATCGGCGGCAGCCTGGTCCGCCCAGGCTTTGGAAGCTCGACGACTGAAGGCTGCCGAGCTGATCGGCGAGATGCCTGCCATCCTGTAGAAGTTCTCCTTGGCCGATCCCTTCGGCATCCGCTGGTTCGGATCGGTCAGACCATGGATCTCGGCCTGGCGCTCGGGAACTCGCCGCTTCGCTTCTTCCAGGTGCCCGTTGAGGTCGAAGAGCCCGAAGGACTTGTGCGCCAGCCTCTCTTGTTCGAATCCACGGCGAATCAGTTCGACCTCTCGTCGCCATTCGAAGAACGGATAGACGACCGCGTCGATCTCATCGACACTCGTATGGGTGTAAGCGAGGGCCGACTGCAGGGCCTGAAGGGGAAAACCAGCATGTTGCTTCTGACGGCTGTATCTCTCTTCCGCGGCCGCGAAGAGGATCTTCCCATCCTCGACCAACGAAACAGTTGCGTCCTTGTCCAGCGGTGAGATTCCAAGTACTTTCATGGTTTAGTTCGACCTTCCAATGTCAGTAGTTCTTCGCGGTACTCGAGGGGGGTTACCGATCGGCCTCCCACGGTCCCAAGGAAATAGTCCAGATAGTCTCGCAAGATTCCGAGAAACCTGTCGAGTTGTATCGAATCCCGAACATAAGGGGTGAACCCGGGCTCGACCGACGGTGAATGGAAGCTGAGAGTGAATGTCCGTACTCCGTCGCGCAGCAGGGCTTCGGTCAGCTGGCGCATCTCCGGGAAGCTGAAACCCTCCGGTGACAGGCGAAGTCGAGCAAAAAGACTCAGCCGCGACAAGATACCGGGGATATGAAGCTTCTCGAGAAAGGGCTGTGTGGAGAGACTCTGCAGGGATGATCCCAGACCACGAGCCAGGCCGACAAATCCGTTGGTGGTCGGAATACCCAGCAGATCTCTTTGCCGTCCGAACCAAAAAGGCCGGCAACTGAACCCGGTGAAGTCCGGTCCCTTCTCGGACCGAAAATCGAAGGCGGGACAAGCACTGAGATCGACCAGGAAGCCCTGACTCTCCAGAGTCTCGGCAGTGTTGGGGCCCAGGCCGTACCGGCCGGCCTTGTAGACACGCGGCCTCGAGCCAAAGCTCTCCTCCAGCTTGTCACTCAGATTCGTGAGCTTCGCCGCTTCCAAATCACGCGGCAGATTGCCGGCAAAGGAGTTGGCTCGATTGACCTGTTCGCTGCGTGGCGGGTTGACCCAAGGGTGCAGATGGGCTCCCACAACAGCCTTACCTTCATCAACATAGCTCTTCAGGAGCTCGAATCCTGTTCTTTGCGCTGCCACCGGGTAGTCGACAACGTAGGTGGGGCACACTCCCGCCTGCTCGAAGATCTCCTGGGCCCGTCCGATATGCCGCATGGCCTCGACCGTGGTGGCCGCCGGATCGAAGTCCGCATCCCAATCGAACTCTTCCTCGGTATCGACGACAGCCAGCAAAACTGGCGACGTCTCGGCGGGCACGCGGATTTCGCTTCGTTCTTCCTGCAACAGCATAGGCGTTGGAGTGTAGTCTTTCAGCCTTGGGGTTGGGAATCCCGCCCGGGTCTCAGCGCGCCCAGAATGGCGCCCAGCTGACCTGAACGAATCAAGGGAAGCGCCAGGATCGAGGCCCAGGCCAACGTGGCAACGAGCCGTGCGACGGCTGCAATGGAAGGGCTCTCAGACCAGGGAAACCACCTGGCCAGCGCCAGATACGACAGCACCAGACCGAGAAGAACCTGAAAGGAGTGACCGAACGAGTAGGGATAACGATCGATGCGGCGATAGACCGCGAGACCGGCAAACGAGAGCGTCATGAAGGTCAGAACACTCGCCCACGCAGCCCCGACTGCGCCTATCCTGGGAATCAGGAACAGGTTAAGTCCAACATTCACCAATAAAGCTGCTACCGACGGAAGGATCAACCGGGTGGTCTTGTTGGCGAGTAACGCTGGGGTGTTGAAATGGACGTTCAAACTGAAGAAGAGATAAGCCAAACAGACGATGGGAATCAGCCTTGCTGCGGGATAGAACTTCTCATCGACCAACACGCGCAGAATCGGCGACGCGAAGACCGAGACCGTGAACAGCGAGAGGGCCAGAAAATCGAAGAAATAGCGAAAGACCGTCACATAGATGTGTTGCGCGTTCTCTTCTCCCTCCAGCTCGAAGATCACCACTCGCCAGATTTGGGTAAAGGGAAGCAGAATCAGAGTATTCACGGCCTGGCCGATACTGTAGGCGACACTGTAGAGGCCAACCTGATCGAGGTCGAGAAAAATCCTCAGTAGAAACCGATCGCCGCGGTGCATTCCCAAACCCAGCAACGCGGTGACGACCATGGGACCACCGAACTCGGCCAACGGCCTTAGCCACCTGCGATCGAACGAAGGTCTGTCTCGCTTGCGGAGGAAGAGACAGAACAGCCAGCCCACGGCCACGACCCCAGTGAGCAGATTCCCCCACAGTATCCCGGCGACACCCATGTTGAAACCGATGAGAAAGACCAAGTTGAGGGTGATGTTCAAGGCCAACCGGGTCAGGTTGGTTGCCACCAGCATCGTCGACCGCTTGTCGACGCGAAGATGCACCGTCAACAACTCCTCGAGCACGCGGGTAAAGAAGTTGCCGGTCGCCAGAACCAGAAACAGCGCGGCACTGTCGGCGTCGGGGCCCAGCAGCAGCCTGGAGATCGGCTCTCGGAAGATCAGAACCGGCACCGCCATCACGAAGGCCAATCCCGCGACAGTCGCGAGACCGGTCCACCAAAGACGATTCCTTTCGGCCCCTTCCTCGGTGCGGAAATGAAAGCGCTGGACCGCGTTCGCCAGGCCGACCCCGACCAGGATACCGAGGACCCCGGCAGCGAGATCCAGAATGGCAATCACGCCATAATCCGCCGGCGTCAGGTACCGCGTATAGATCGGCAGGAGAATGACCGAAGCCACGCGACTGAGAATCTGCCCCACACCGTAGACGGCAGAGTGACGGATCAGGTCCGTATAGCTGGCCTTCACTTGCCGTTCCTAGTTCGACAGCCGTTTTCGAATCCGGGGACCCAGGACGTTGGCCACTGGCAGTGGCAGTCGACTCCAGGTTTGCGTCAGTCTTTGATTGCGGCGCGGGTCGAGAGTCCTGGTTTCCTGCAGGTGTCCGTTGTCATCGAACGACGACCACGACAAGGCCATTGGGTCGGCGTTCCACTGCTTCTTGAAGCGGTAGGTCCCGGTTCCTTCGGCTGAGCGACCGAAATCGAAGATCGTGCTCGAAGCCGCCACGGCATCCTGCAGGATCCGCCAATAGAGCGAATGATTCGGACACGAAGACCGGGCCGTTCGAAGAGACGAGGCCCAGGGAACCGTGACCGTGGTGCCGGCACGAATGGCAACGCCACCGGCGACAGCACGGCCTTGGGAATCGCGGGTCACGTACACATGCGCATCGTCAGCAAACTCCTCCAGAATCGAGACGAACAGCTTCCGCGAGTGCACCGGCGATCCGAGGTCCCGCATATTCTCGGCAAAGATCTCATAGAACGGCTGCAAGCCGTCCTCGTCTTCCGGTCGGGTCTGGAGGCCCGACTTCTCGGACTTGCGGATTTGGTTCCTCACCTTGCCGCCGATCTTGGACCACAGTTCTTCGCTGTCACCAGGCAGCGAGAGAAGGAATCGGAACCTATTGCTCACAGTGGAGGCCTCTTGTCTTGACGGGAAACGACCTCCCCGAAGATCAACGCCATTCACACCACGCGACTTGGCCAGACCGACCGCCGCGTTGAAGAGCTTGCTTGCCACCTCCTCGTCCATGGCAAGGGGTCCACCCTGGTCCAGAAAGGGCAGGGAAACGAGTCTCCTCCCAGAGAAGAGGCCGGCGACCTCGATCAATGGAAGCACCCCGAGTAGGACCCCGTCTCGCTCCGCGTACAGATACTCACCTCGCAGACCGTAGGTCGATTCGAACACCGATTTCCACGAGAAACGATGGCAGAGATAACCCTGCCCCGACGCCTCCACGAAGTCATCCCAGCGGGCCGCCAACTCGGAACCGGCCGCTCCGATCGCAATCTGTCCCTTCACTGCAGGATTTCCCCCGCTAGATGCCTTCAGAGGCGAGTTTGGTCCAACCGAAGGGATGCCACGCGAGGGACGCACCCACCCGGAAGAAATCTGCGCCGGAATCGACCTCGCCCTTGAGCTGATCAGCCCAGGTGAAGTGAAAGTTGAGTCCCAGGTACTTCTGCAACTTGAGGTTGATTCCAGCACTCGTCGTCAGCGTCTGGACTTCCACAACTTCCGGGTCGTTGGGATCTCGATATCCCATCCTGGCATGAAGGGACCAGCCCCAATTCCTGAAATGGCTGTCCGTGAGTCCCAATTGGACGTGGCTGACGACAGCTGTACCCAATCGGGCTCCACCAACGTTCGGAGCGTGCGAGGCAGTCAGCATGCCGACAACGTAGCGGAATTGACGATTGATCGACAGACTTCCCTGGACACCAGTTCGAGTCTGCTGCTCATCTTCGACAAACTGCCCTGTCTGCATCCGGAAGCCACCAATTCGCAGAGAAATAGAAGACTTCTCGACAACCTCTCGCGAATAGACCAGCGAGGCCGAGACCGCATCCTGACGGCCGCTGCGATCGAGATCGAACTGGCGGGCCCCAACACTGAAACCAAGGGAAGACTTGTCGGAGAATCGCCGACTGACTCCGGCTGTCCCGGCAATCTCGCTGCGGTCCTCTGTGTCCAGAGGTTCTTCTGGTGGATCGTCGACTATCTCATGGAATCGGTAGACCCCTGCTCGCCCACCGACATTGGCCGACCACCGCTTGCCGATCTGCCGTCCATAGCCCAGATTGAAGTTTCCTTGTTCGCGCTGAAGCTGCCGGAATGCCAACAGATCGACGGTATCCACGCTTGTCGGATCCAGTTGATCACGTCTGATCCGGTACTGGGCACCCAAATTAAGGGAGGATCGCTGGCTCGGTCGCCAGCCAAAATCGAGAGTCAATCGATGTCCAAGGTCATCCAGCTGGTCGAACTCTTCGAACTTCTCGAGATGAGTCTGATAGATGAACGCAAGTGAGCCCTTCTGGTACTGTCGGGTTACTGGCAGCGCCAGATTCAAGCGCAGACTGGAGTCGTCCTGAGCCTGCTCTCCAAAGTAGTTGACCCGCGAGCGATAGAAGTAGCTGAGCCCCAGACGAGGATCGAACTTCGTCCGTTGCGCTTCGGCTGGCCAGGCCCCGATTGCTGCCATAGCCAAAGTGGCAACTGCCAGGAGCCTCCTGGAGCGGCAGATGGTGGTGCACCGTTTGGCGCGCGGGGTATGCATGGGTAACTGGTTTGCTTGTTTCAGAAGGCGTGAGAGTCTAGCATAGCGCCCGCGCTTGGAATTTCTAATCGAACAAGGGGTTGACACATGAGCAAGTCCACATACTCCGTCCGCAGCCTGGGTCTCTTGGTAACGCTGTTGTCTCTAGGCACCTTGGGTGGCATCCAGCCCACTCGAGCTCAGGAAGAGCTCCAGTCGCCGGAGGAGGAGTTCCGCATCGGAGTCAGCGACGTGTT
>CAVPOX010000020.1:0-14588 GCA_963707075.1 uncultured Acidobacteriota bacterium | reverse complement strand
GGATTCATCGCTCTACGCAATCCGCCGGAGAGGTTGACCTTGAAATTCGATTCCCGGGCAATGCTGCAAGCCAATTGGCCCGACCTAGCCGAGTAATCAGCGGCGCGTCTTGAGAACTCGTGCCGGGACACCGCCTACGATCGCATTTGCGGGCACGGCCTCAACAACCACAGCTCCAGCCGCAACCACCGAATTGTCACCGATATCGGCCATAACGACAGCGTTGGAGCCCACCCATGCCTCGGATCCGATTCTCACCCGACGCACCTCTCCCTCCTGATCACGAATGGGAATGTCGAGGTGCTCCAAACCGTGAGTCTGGGAACCACTGGGAATATGGGCGCCAGCTGCGATCAGGGCACCTTCCCCGATCGTCACCAGCCCGAGCTGGCAATACGGACCGATATAGACATGGTCACCGATAGCGCAGTCAGCCTTGGAGAAGACGGCGCCGAATTCCACAACGGACCCTGAGCCGAAACCCTTGAGAGTCCGCCTGTAAAACGCACGCCTCAGGTATTGTCCCAGCAAGCCCGGCACCAGGGCCCACGCTTGACTGCTCCCTTGCAGGGCCCGATCACGACCCAGCAGTCGACAGCGAATCGCGAATGAGGCTACCCCCGGTGCCACGAGAACGAATGCGACTCCATTCAGGACAACTTTGAGAAGACTGCGATCCGGTTTCGAGCTCACTCCTCAACCTTTCCGAGTACCTTGAGCCTGGTGGCCGGCGATCCGGCTATAGACTTCGAGATGCCGCAGAACAGTTCGTTCCAGATCGTATCGCTGCTCGACTCGGGATCGAGCAGACTTTCCCATACTTCTGGCCAGATCAGGTGAGGTCAGGAGTCGCTCTAGGGCCTGGGCGGCCGATTCGGGGTCTTGACGGGGGACCAAGAAGCCATCCTTCCCCTGTCTCACCATCTCGGGGTTGCCTCCGACTTCGGTAACTACCACCGGCAGCTCACTTGCCATGGCTTCGAGCACCGTTAGGGAAGCAGCTTCGCTCAGCGAGGTCATCGAGAACACGTCACTGGCCGCCAGCAAGGCCGGTACATCGCCCCGCACGCCCAGAAGTGAAACGCTGCTCTCGAGGTCCAGCGATCGAATCAGATCTTCTATCTGGCCACGTTGCGGGCCCTCCCCCACCAACATCAACCGTGCGGCGGGCATCGACCTTCTGAGCATGTGGAAGGCTTGAATGAGCGTGGCATGGTCTTTGACGGGATGAAATCGTGCCACACAGGTAACGATCTGAGAGTCGACCGGCCAGCCCAGCCGACGCCGCAGCGCTGCAGAATCCGCCGGTGCTCCGTAGCGGTTCAGTTCGATCCCATTCTCGATCACTTGCACTCGTTTGGCCGGAAATCCATCGACGACCGACAGTGCTCTGCCGCTGAATTCACTGCAGGCATTGATCTCTGTCGCCAGACGCGCCAGAAGCACTTGATTCAGAAATCGACGTTGCCGCGAGACCACATCGGGGAAGTGACGGCCATGCTCGGTGAAGACAAGACCGCTTGTTTGTGTCGTGACAAGTCGACTGGTGGCGGCGTAGAAGAACGGCGTGTACTGATGGGCGTGAACCACCTGTGAGCGATGCCCTTGCAGACTCCTGCCCAGCCTGCGAGCTAGCCCCAGGTCGATCCCCGGTTCCCTGCCAAGCACTTCGACCGGGACTCCTTGCCCCTGGAGCTGCTCGCCCAGAGCTCCGATTTCATCGAGACAGAGGACAACCGGCGCTACCCGCTCGTTTCCCCGCCGAATGATCTCGGATACCAGGACCTCTGCACCCGCGACTTGCATGGCGTGCATGACGAACGCCACACGTACTCGATCACTCATCGTCTCTCGAGTTCAGGTCCAGTCCTTCCAGTCTGGGCTCGTCTCGTAGCCGAGGCGTACCAACGCCTCTCCAGCGAGCTCCGAAAAGACGCGCAGCTCATCATCCGAAAGATGGTTCTGCCAATCACCCGCCACTCCTTTGCGGTAGAAGCTGCCGGCATCTTCTGCCCCTTCTTGCCGTCCCGAAACAAACTTGAACGAAGAACGATGCAGAAGGTCGCTTACGCGTTCCTCGGACCGGTCGACGTCAAGATGCTCCAGCAGCCTGGTGGCAGTAGCGGGGCCATCGCTGAGCAAGGATTCGTAAGACAGCGTGTGGATTTCCTGGGTGTGTTCATGTTCGAGCTGGGTGTCGACGGCTCTTTTCCAGGTACGCACGCTCGCCTCGAAGTCCTGCTCCTTCCCATATCGATTCTTCAGGTGAAATCGATCCGATACCACCACATCCCTGCCATCGCGGTACACCGCAATCAGCTTGGCCGCCGGGAACACCTCTCGCGCGTCCGGTGCATAGGTAATGTTGGTCGAAGTCTTGTCTACCAGGTACTGCGAGGGCTTGAGTACCTCATAATGGAAACCATAGAACGTGCGGCAGTAGTCTTGCCACGAGCTGCTTTCCTTCAAGGACTTCCTGAGGTTCCTCTGGTCGGCTATCGAAAGGTCGAGCAACGTCATCGGACGATCACTCGGCTTCAGGGTCGCCTGGCCCGATCGACGCACCGGCCTCAGAAGATTGCCGACCTTGTGTCGGGCCAACTCCTTCTTGCCGCCGCCGGCCCAGGCAACCTCTTCGCAGAGGCGATCGGTACACTCGGAAAAGTCGTCGCAATCTTGGCTATACCTGAATACATGCGTCTCGCGAAGTCCCATAACGTCGGGATGCAAGCTGAGCAGATTGGCAAGCCAGGTGCTCCCACTCTTGTAGTGACCTAGAATAAACGCTAAGTGCTGGTCGAGATCGTTCAAGGCTTCGGTCTCCCGCAAGATCGTCAGTTCGCGACTCTACTCAAGATCTTCAATCGGCGCCAATAGAGTTATCCAGGTTGTCGAATATACCTTGATGAAAACCCCTGGCCATCCGGCATCCGATTCTCGCGGCATTCTGGTCTTCTCCGACGACTGGGGCCGGCATCCATCGAGCTGCCAGCACCTGATCCGACACCTGCTCGACCGGACCCCGGTCGTCTGGGTCAACACCATCGGCACCCGGAGACCCCGCTTCAGTCCTTACACGCTGCAACGTGGCCTGGGCAAGGTTCGGCACTGGGTTGGCTCGGGTGAAGCTACAGGCGACGAGAAAGTCTCGTCCAACCCCACAGTGGCAAGCCCCCTGATGTGGCCCAGTTTTCATAGCTCGTGGGGCCGCGCCCTCAACAGGACTCTGCTCCAGCGACAAGTGAGACCATTGGTCGAGAATCAGGACGGCGTAGTCGCGGTAACGACCCTACCGATCGTAGCCGACCTGGTCGGCGAGGTGGGCGTGGACCGCTGGGTCTACTATTGTGTCGACGATCTGAGTCAATGGCCCGGGCTCGATTCCAAACCGCTGCTCGCCATGGAACGCGATCTCGTCGAAAGGGTCGATGAGGTCATCGCCGCCAGCGAGAGCCTGGCCGAGCGTCTCGAGGCCATGGGTCGGACCTCCACCCTGCTCACTCATGGGATCGATCTCGACTTCTGGTCCGGGCCCGTCGCGCAAAATCGGTTCAACCCTCCGCATGTCGAACCACCCTTCATCGTCTTCTGGGGCGTGATCGACCGGCGCCTGGATTCGGCGTTCATTCAGTGCCTCAGTCGAAAGCTGTCGGCGGGCTCCATCCTTCTAATCGGCCCACAGAATGATCCGGATCCCTCCCTCGAGAAGCTCGACAACGTGCATCTGTTGGGAGCCCGCAAATACGAGTTGCTTCCCAGCATCGCCGAACGCGCTTCGGTGATGATCATGCCCTATGCTCAGATTCCCGTGAACCATGTCCTGCAACCCTTGAAGTTCAAGGAATACCTGGCGACCGGTAACCCGACGGTCGTCAGTGGATTGCCCGCGGTCGCGCGCTGGGCAGACTGTTGTGATGTCGCCCGCGATGCCGAGGATTTTGCAGGTCTCGTCCTCGAGCGCCTCGCTGGCGGCATACCCAGCGCGCAAGTCAAGGCGAGAGAAAGGCTCGATCAGGAGGCCTGGGAGGCCAAGGCACAGGCCTTCGAAAGGGTGCTGTTCGATTCATGACGAGCGCCTCGCCGATCGTGCATGCCCGCGTCGTCAGAGGCTCCGGAGGGGGGCCCGACAAGACGATCCTGGAGTCGGCTCGATTTCTTGAAGAGCGAGGCCGTCCCAGTCAGTGTCTCTATCTGCGAGACCCCGAGGACCGCTCTTTTCCCAACCTCCAGGCCAAGGCTGCAGAACGCTCGGTGGAGCTGATCGCGATCGATGACCACGGCCCCCTGGATACCGGAATCCTTCGCAGAGTTCGCCAGGCCATGCCGCAGCAGAAGGTGATCTGGCATGGCCACGACTACAAAACCAACCTCCTGGGCCTTCTGCTGGGCCGCCGGCACCCTCGCCACCTGGTGACGACCGTGCACGGCTGGGTCCACCAGACGCTGCGGACTCCCCTCTACTACGCCATCGATCGATTCTGTCTTCCGAGGTATCAGGGAGTCCTGTGTGTTTCCCAGGATCTCCTGGATCGATCGCTGGCTGCCGGCGTTGCCCCGGAGAGATGTTGGCTGATTCCCAACGCCATCGACATCGACGAGTTCCAGCGGAGCGAAACACCCAGCGCAGCCAGGGTTCGCCTGGGGATGGCAGCTGATCGAACTGTGGTGGGTGGCGTAGGCCGGTTATCGCAGGAGAAAGGTTTCGACCGCTTGATCCAGGCTGCTGCGATTCTCGTTCGAGACGGGCACGATCTCGAAGTATGGATTGTCGGTGAGGGTGAAGAGGAAGTCTCGTTGCGTGGTCTAGCCAGCGAGGAGGGGATCGGCGACCGCGTCCGATTCCTCGGCTTCCAGACCGACGTCAAGCCCCTGTTCGAAGCCATGGACATCTTCGTGCTCAGCAGTCTCCGGGAAGGCCTGCCCAACGTCTTGCTGGAAGCCATGAGCATGCAGACTCCCGTCGTTTCCACCCGTGTCGCCGGAATCCCGTCGATTCTCTCCGATGGCGAGAACGGGCTCGTGGTGGAGCCCGGATCCGACAAAGAGATCGCAGCCGCGCTGGAACGACTTCTCCTTCACCCCGACTCGACTCGTGAGCTTGCCTGCCGAGCCCGCAGGACGATCGAGAGTCGATACAGCTTCTCCTCCCGCATGGAAAAGGTCATGTCGATTTATGCAATGGTCGAGGCGCAAGCCACCTGAGCTGCTCCGGTTGACCCTGGCGGGCCTTATCTTGCTGATCTTGTCGGCAGCCACCGACGTCGACCAAACGGGAGAGATCGTCCGCTGCCCGGCCGTTCGCGATGTATGGCTGTCCGCCATGGATGGTGAGACCGACTTCAACATGGGAGGGTCCAGGACTCTGAAGCTGAAGCTCTGGCAGGAATTCGCCCTGGTGGACTTCGATGTCTCTCGCATTCTCGGCCATGCCGTCCACAAAGCGACCCTGTACATCAAACCGGAGGGAGGCCACCGACTGGGACTCAATGGAGGCAGTGACCTGCGGTGGCTTACCGTTTCAACGGTGACGCACGACTGGGCCGAGGGCCGATCCCGAGACTATGGCACCGATCGTCGTGGGCTGGGAGCCACCTTCAACGAGTCCTCCTATCGCACCGCCACCTGGGGTTGGAAGGGCGCGCGCGCCTGGGATGTCATCCTGGGAAACGGCAATAGCATGCGATATGACGGCGCGCTGGAACCCGCTGGCAACGGCTGGCTGCAGATGGAGGTAGACCCTCGTCTGGTCGAATCGCTGGTGGCGGGCACCTCGCACGGATTGGCCTTGATGGATGGCTCCACCGCGGTCTTCGTCAACTCACTCATCGGCAGCCGAGAATCGGAGCAAGGTCCCTATCTCGAGGTCGAGATCGGACCTGCCGACGCGACGCCTCCAGCACCACCTGCCAGTATCCGGATCGAGCCACATCCGTCGATGGCTACCGAGACCACCGGTGCTTGCTGGATCTCCATGCAGGTGTCGCCCGAGACGTTCGCGATCGATCTGCAGATTGACGACATGCCGCTGGACCGCTGGCAGATTCCTCACCCGATGCACCCCGAAGGGCTCTTGTCGTTTCCCATTGTCGACCTGCAACCCGATGCGCAGCTTCGATTCGATGTTGCGGCCATCGACGCTGCCGGCAACCGCTCGGCCTGGTCTGAAATCGACTGCAGGTCCAGTCCAGCTGCGATCGTGCCCCGGCTGTCGATCTCTTCTTCAAAGCCCCGACACGAGAAGCCTCAGAGCGCAGAGCCCCCTCGCATCTGGGCCCTCCCCGCAGTCAGCAAGCTCGATCCCGTGAGCCACCGGCTGATCGACGAACCCACTCCCCGCGACCTGGCATTCCACAACACGGTCTGGAACGGCGAGGAGGGAACCGTGTCCCTGATCGCGGCCAGGGGTGAGCTCGTCAGCTTCCAGTTGGTCATCCAGGAAACGGCCAACCACTGCGAGATGGAGATGTCGGACTTGCTCGGTCCAGCGACTCTCCCTCGCCAGGAAAGCAGGCTGTGGCGCAACTGGCAAGTCGACGGGATGCCCGAGCTGGCGGTGCCCATCACCGGCCAGTTCGATCTCCCCTTCTCGGACAATGCGTTGCCGAGTCAGCAATCCCAGTCGTTCACCATTGACTTCCACATTCCTCCGGACAGCCCTCCCGGCAACTACTCAGGCACTCTCACTCTGCGTTGTCGGTCCCGCAAGCCGGGAAAAGTCGATCTCGACATCCAGGTTTTCGACGCTGTCATTCCGGACCAGGTCCATTTCAACATCGAGCTCAACACCTACCGTGGACCGGGGACCGCAGGGAGCCGGCGGTTCGTAGCCAGCCAGCGCCTTGCCCACTACCATCGAGCCACGATCAATCGCGTGCCATACTCACAAAAGGGACGCGTGCACGAGGATTGGATCCCACGGGTTGCCAAGGATGGACGGGTGATCTCCTGGGATCAATTCGACCGCAATCTGGGCGGCATGCTCGATGGATCCTGGTTTGTCGAGAACCCTCGAGGCGAGACACCCGTCACCGTGCTCTACCTACCCCTCTTCGAGGGCTGGCCCACCGACTTCCGGTCAGTCTACGACCCAGGAATCCTCGTGCCGGAGAATGCCGCGGATTCTCTGGCACGGTTGAAACACGATGTCCTGGCAAGGCCGATCGAAGACTCCCTGCCTGATCGATATGGCCGCGCTTTCATGACCCTGCTTCAGGATTTCGCCCAGCATGCCGCCGACAAGAACTGGAATCGCACGGTCTTTCAGGTCTACCTGAACAACAAGCCGAAGTACGGCTACAGCCTGTGGTCCTTCGACGAGCCCTTCCAGCTTCTCGACTGGCGAGCCCTGAACTACTTCGCCCAGCTGACTCGTGACGCCCTCGGAGGCCAGACGCCGGAAACCCCTGGTGCCCAGGCCGAGATTCTCGGCGCAGGCGGCCCATCTTCGGCTCCGAGCATCGTGTTTCGGGCCGATGTCTCACGCCCCATGTGGCAAGGAAGCGTCGCCGATGGCCTGGTCGAGGCTCTCTATCTGAGTGATCAGGCCTATGAGGTTCCCCGGCTGATTCGGCAACTCAAGGACCGCATGCCGGCAACCCTCTACAACTACGGTCATACCAACGCTATCGAGGAGAGCAACTGGCGATCCGTCGCCTGGTGTCTTGACGCCTATCTCCACGAATTCGATGGTGTCCTCCCCTGGCAATCGGTCCACGGTGCAGGCGCCATGACCCAACAGGTCCAGACTGCCCTGATCGTGGAAGGAGGGGACTACGGGCCCGCGATTGCCTCGCTGCGCGTTCATGCCTTGAGAGAAGGCGCCCAACTCGTCGAGCTCATGCGCCTACTGCAAGAATCACGCAACTGGTCCAGAGCCCAGATGGCTTCGCTCGTTCATCAGCTCATTCCATCGGACCCAGAGATCGGTCGAAAGGGGCCTCCCAAAACGCCAATGGCTTCAGCCACCGAGCTGTCATCGCAGGACTTCTTCGACCTGAAGCTCGGCCTCTTGAGGATGCTCGAGCAAGGTACTGCGCCGAGGCCGAGCCCCTAACTTTCCGCAGTCTCTGGATGGTCGACCAGGAAGGACCCGATCGCGAGGCCGTCCAGGTGGCCCTTGAGAAAGGCGCGAATCGCATCCTCGGGCGTACAGACGATGGGCTCTTCGTGCATATTGAAGCTGGTGTTGATCAGCGTCGGGATGCCAGAGAGCTTTTCGTACTCTTCGACGATGGCGTAGTACTCGGGGCTGACCTCCTTGCGGACCAGCTGTGGTCGCGCCGTGTCATCGACGTGCACTGCCGCCGGGCAGGTCTTGACCATCCAATCGGTACAGTCGAAGGTGATGGTCATGAACTCCGCAGCGTGCTCGGCCCCACCACAGTTCTCATAGCATCTGTGCCGGGCTTCCCACAGCGTCACCGGGGCGAAGGGCATGAACTCCGTTCTTCCCAGACGCTGGTTGAGCCAGTGGTTCACTTCCGGCTCACGTGCGTGATACAGGATGGAGCGATTGCCCAGGGCTCGGGGCCCGTACTCCATGCGACCCGAGAACCGGGCGATGACCTTGCCATCATGCACCCTCGAGGCGACCTCGGCGGCCAGATACTCGGGCTTCTCGAACTGCAATCCCTCCTCGTTCAGCTTCTGCGCAATCTCCTCATCGGAATAGGAGGGCCCGAGAAAAGCATGCTCGAGGGGCTCGCCTGGACCACCCTGCCAGGATTTGAACAAGGCGGATCCAGTGCCGCACCCGCCATCTCCCATATTGGGGTAGACAAACGTCTTCTCCACGCCTTCGGCTTCGTGAATTCGCTGGTTCATCTTGACATTGGCTGTCACCCCTCCGGAGAGGACCACCGAATCACAACCGGTCTCCTTGACCCAGTGGGCCACCAACCCGGCCGCAACCACCTCGAGGACATGCTGATACGCGGCTGCCACATCGACCATCGGGAATTCGGCGGCGAGATGCCGTGAGAAGTAGACGTTCAGGTTCTCGCGAATCCGGTAGGTCGATGGATCCGACAGATCGAAACGGCTGAGTAGCACATCTCCCAGCACTTGCGGATCCCCATAGGCGGCCAGCCCCACGATCTTGCCCCCATGGCGGGTCGGGTTGAAGCCCAGGGACGAGGTTACCGTCTCGTAGTAGGTGCCCAGCGAGAAGGGGAAGTGCAGATCATGCAGCCGCCGGATCTTGCCGCCCTCCCCCAGGCTGATCGAACCTGCCAGACCGCTGCCGTATCCATCGAGGGTCACGATCAAGGCTCGATCGAAGCCACTGGTCAGGTACGAGTTGGCGGCGTGCGACAGGTGATGCTCATGCCGCTCGAGTTTCTCACTCAGGCCCCATTCCAGCAGGTACCGATCCAGTTCCTCATTCCAATGCCGATGATCGGCGGCAGCCTGGTCCGCCCAGGCTTTGGAAGCTCGACGACTGAAGGCTGCCGAGCTGATCGGCGAGATGCCTGCCATCCTGTAGAAGTTCTCCTTGGCCGAGCCCTTGGGCATCCGCTGGTTCGGATCGGTCAGACCATGGATCTCGGCCTGGCGCTCGGGAACTCGCCGCTTCGCTTCTTCCAGGTGCCCGTTGAGGTCGAAGAGCCCGAAAGACTTGTGCGCCAGCCTCTCTTGTTCGAATCCACGGCGAATCAGTTCGACCTCTCGTCGCCATTCGAAGAACGGATAGACGACCGCGTCGATCTCATCGACACTCGTATGGGTGTAAGCGAGGGCCGACTGCAGGGCCTGAAGGGGAAAACCAGCATGTTGCTTCTGACGGCTGTATCTCTCTTCCGCGGCCGCGAAGAGGATCTTCCCATCCTCGACCAACGAAACAGTTGCGTCCTTGTCCAGCGGTGAGATTCCAAGTACTTTCATGGTTTAGTTCGACCTTCCAATGTCAGTAGTTCTTCGCGGTACTCGAGGGGGGTTACCGATCGGCCTCCCACGGTCCCAAGGAAATAGTCCAGATAGTCTCGCAAGATTCCGAGAAACCTGTCGAGTTGTATCGAATCCCGAACATAAGGGGTGAACCCGGGCTCGACCGACGGTGAATGGAAGCTGAGAGTGAATGTCCGTACTCCGTCGCGCAGCAGGGCTTCGGTCAGCTGGCGCATCTCCGGGAAGCTGAAACCCTCCGGTGACAGGCGAAGTCGAGCAAAAAGACCCAGCCGCGACAAGATACCCGGCACATGGAGCTTCTCGAGAAAGGGCTGTGTGGAGAGATCCTGCAGGGATGATCCCAGACCACGACCCAGGCCGACAAATCCGTTAGTGGTCGGAATACCCAGCAGATCTCTTTGCCGTCCGAACCAAAAGGGCCGGCAACTGAACCCGGTGAAGTCCGGTCCCTTCTCGGACCGAAAATCGAAGGCGGGACAAGCACTGAGATCGACCAGGAAGCCCTGACTCTCCAGAGTCTCGGCAGTGTTGGGGCCCAGGCCGTACCGGCCGGCCTTGTAGACACGCGGCCTCGAGCCAAAGCTCTCCTCCAGCTTGTCACTCAGATTCGTGAGCTTCGCCGCTTCCAAATCACGCGGCAGATTGCCGGCAAAGGAGTTGGCTCGATTGACCTGTTCGCTGCGTGGCGGGTTGACCCAAGGGTGCAGATGGGCTCCCACAACAGCCTTACCTTCATCAACATAGCTCTTCAGGAGCTCGAATCCTGTTCTTTGCGCTGCCACCGGGTAGTCGACAACGTAGGTGGGGCACACTCCCGCCTGCTCGAAGATCTCCTGGGCCCGTCCGATATGCCGCATGGCCTCGACCGTGGTGGCCGCCGGATCGAAGTCCGCATCCCAATCGAACTCTTCCTCGGTATCGACGACAGCCAGCAAAACTGGCGACGTCTCGGCGGGCACGCGGATTTCGCTTCGTTCTTCCTGCAACAGCATAGGCGTTGGAGTGTAGTCTTTCAGCCTTGGGGTTGGGAATCCCGCCCGGGTCTCAGCGCGCCCAGAATGGCGCCCAGCTGACCTGAACGAATCAAGGGAAGCGCCAGGATCGAGGCCCAGGCCAACGTGGCAACGAGCCGTGCGACGGCTGCAATGGAAGGGCTCTCAGACCAGGGAAACCACCTGGCCAGCGCCAGATACGACATCATCAGACCGAAAAGAACCAAAAAAGAGTGACCGAACGAGTAGGGGTAACGATCGATACGGCGATAGACCGCGAGACCGGCAAACGAGAGCGTCATGAAGGTCAGAACACTCGCCCAAGCCGCACCAGCTGTTCCGACTCGCGGAATAAGCAAGAAGTTCAACCCCAGGTTGACCAACACGGCCACTACCGAGGGAAGTATGAGCCGGGGCGTCTTGTTGGCCAGCAACGCTGGAGTGTTGAAATGTACGTTGAGGCTGAAGAAAAGGTAGGCCAGGCAGACAATGGGAATGAGCCTTGCAGCTGCATAGAACTGCTCTGCCACCAGCAGACGCAGAATTGGATCAGCGAATGCTGAGACTGCAAATAGGGTCAAAGCCAGAAAATCGAAGAAGTACCGAAAAACCGTCACGAATATTCCCTTGGCATTCTCCTCGTCTTCCAATTCGAAGATGACTACTCGCCATATTTGGGTAAAGGGCAGAAGCACCAGCGTATTGACCGCCTGGCCGATGCTGTAGGCGACGCTGTAGAGACCTACCTGGTCCAGGTCAAGAAGAACCCTCAACAGGTAGCGGTCGCCCCGGTGCATTACCAGAGCCAACAAACCGGTCACCACAAGGGGGCCGCCGAACTTGGCCAACGGTCCAAGGAATCTCGAATCGAATGACGGGGCAGCGCGTTTGCGCACGAACAAGATCAGTAACAAGGACACCGCCGCGATTCCTGTCAAGAGATTGCCCCAGAGTACTTCCGGAAACTCCCATATCGAAATGAATGAGAAAGATCAGATTCAGGGCAATGTTTACTGCGAGCCTGACCAGATTGATGGCCACGAGCAACGTCGATCGTTTGTCAACTCGAAGATGGACTGTGAGCAACTGCTCCAACACACGAGTACAGAAGGTACCGGTGGCGAGTAACACGAACAACGAAGCCCGATCAATACCAGGCCCGAGAAGAGCCTTGCGCGAGGGGCTCGCGAAAAAGTACGATCGGCGCGGCCAGAGCGAGAGCCAGCAAAGACAACGTGGCCAGGCCCGTCCACCAGAGCTTGTTTCTTTCCGGCCCCTCTTCGGTGCGAAAATGGAACCGCTGAACGGCATTAGCCAGTCCCACACCGACGAAAATCCCCAAGATGCCTGCCGCCAAGTCGAGAATGGCGATCACACCATAATCGGCAGGCATCAGGTATCGGGTGTAGATGGGAAGCAGGATGACCGACGCGAGTCGACTGAGAACCTGCCCGACGCCGTAGACAGCGGAATGACGGATGAGATCCGTGTAGGAGGCCTTCACGGGGTGGTCCTAGTTCGCGAGATGCTTTCGAACCCACGGGCCTAGATGATTGGCCAGTGGTTGTGGCAACCGGCTCCACATTTGGGCAAGTCTCTGGTTGCGTCGCGGGTCCAGCCCGAAGCTTTCCGTTACCCGTCCCTCGCTATCGAAGGAGGACCACACCAGCGGCACCGGTTCTGCATTCCACTGTTTCTTGAAACGGTAGGTGCCGCTACCTTCGCTCGACCGCCCAAATTCGAACACGGTCCCCGACTCCTGAACCGTATCCTGAAGTATCTGCCAATACAGTGAGTGATTAGGACAGGACGATCTGGCCGATCGCAGAGACGACGCCCATGGCACTGTTGTTGTGGCTCCCGATCGGATTGCGATGCCACCCGCTACCGCCTTACCACTCTGGTCCCTGGTTATATAGACCCGCGCAAGGTCCCCGAACTCTTCGAGGATCGCCACGAACAAACGAATAGAATGGACTGGTGAGCCGAGGTCCTTCATGTTACTTGCAAGGTACTTCTGTAAGAAAACCTCTAGGCCGCCAGAGTCTTCCTTGGCCGTTCCAGCCCGGACTTCTCCGACTTGCGAATCTGGTCTCTCACTTTCCACCAATCCTGGACCAGAGCTGCTCGGTATCGTTCGGTAGAGCCAGAAGGAAGAGAAATCGCTGACTCGAGTCAGTGGTTCCAGCGCCCCAAACGGCAGACCACCACGCCGTCGATTCCCTCTGCAACGAGTTCTCCAGCCAATTGCTGCGCCACCTTGAGAAGTTCAGCTGCCGTATCTTCATCCCGAGCCATCACGCCGCCCTATCCAAGAAGGGTAGGGACACCAGCCTCTTACCCGCGAAGAGACCGGCGATAACAACCAGAGGCAGAATTCCGACAATTGCCCCATCGCGCTCCGCGAGCAGATACTCGCAACGCAGCCCGTAAGTCGACTCGAAGACAGGCTTCCATGCGTAGCAATGACAGAGGTTACCCGGCTCCGTATCTTCGACAAAAGCATCCCATCGAGTCGAAATGCTGGACTCCGCACTTCTCACTGAGGGTCGATCCTTCAAGGCAGAACCACTCGCTAGATTCCCTCGGAAGCAATTTTGCTCCAGCCCAAGGGGTGCCAGACAACGGCGGCACCCAGTGGAAAGTACTTCGGCCGTGGCTTCCGCCTCGCCCTTGAGCTGGTCAGCCCAGGTGAGGTTGAGGTTCAAACCCACGTACTTCTGCACCTTCACGTTGACGGCTGCGCCCGCGGTCAAAGTCTGGGCAACGGAGACATCGGGATCGTTGGGATCACGATAGCCCATTCGCGAATAGACGGCCCATCCCCAGTTCCTGAAGTAGCTGTCCGTCAGACCTATCTGAGCAAAGCTGACGACAGCTGTTCCGATTCGTGCGCCACCGACATTGGGCGCATGCCCCGCCAGAGGACACACCATTCATCCTTCGGAACTGACGGTTGATGCTCAGGCTTCCCTGCACACCCGACCGTGTCTGCTGCACGTCATCCACAAACTGACCTGTCTGCATCCTGAAACCGCCAATTCGCAGAGCAATGGAAGACTTTTCGATGACCTCCCTCTGGTAAACGAGCGATGCCGAAACTGCATCTTGTTGCCCACTTCGGTCGAGGTCGAACAATCGTGCACCTATGCTGAAGCCGAGTGAGAACGAGTATGAGAAACTGCGATTGGCGCCGAAACTACCAGCAAATTCAGCTCGGTCCTCCGTATCAGGCAGAAGTTCTGAGCCATCTCCGACCAGCTCATAAAACCGCCATCCGGACGCCCGGCCCACGACATTCGCCCCCCAACGTCTTCCCAACTGGCGACTGTAGCCGAGATCGACTGATGCCTGTTCTCGGGAGAGCTGTCTGAACGCGACAAGGTCGACTGTGTCGACACTGGTCGAATCCAACTGGTCTCTTCGTCGTCGGTAATTGGCACCCAGATTCAAGGACGACCGCTGGCTGGGCTTCAAGGAAAGATCAAGCGACAAGCGGTGTCCGAGATAATCGAGGTCGTCGAACTCTTCAAATTTCTCGAAACTGGTTTGATAGACAAATCGCAGTGAGCCCGTCTTCAGTTGGCGAGAAACAGGCAGTGCCAGGTTCAATCGCAAGCTCGAATCGTCCCGGGCTCCCTCACCAAAGTAGTTGACCCTGTTGCGGTAGTAGTAGGTCAAACCCAGCCG
>CAVPOX010000019.1:0-36143 GCA_963707075.1 uncultured Acidobacteriota bacterium | reverse complement strand
CGATACCGGGTTAGTGGCTGCGACTGTCTTCGAGCATGCGGTCGCTGGGCTGGCACCGGAGGAGGCCGTTGCCCGGGCACATACGGAGTTGGAGGGTTTGACTGCAGGCGTCAATACGACGCATCGTGTCGCCCCACTTGCCATGGCGGCCCTCATCCCGGACGATGACCTCGAGGCCGCGGCCCGACGAGAGTCTGCCCTGACGCATGCCCACCCCCTGGCTGGCGACTCAGCAGCAGCGATTGCGACCCTCTGTCGCGCGCTGATTCGAGGAGTATCGTGGGAAGAGGCACTACCACTTGCGGCGCATGGGAAGTCTCCCGAGGTCAGGGCCGCCCTGCAACCGGGAAGCGACGTAGTCGAGAGCCTTTCGGCTGGCGGGTTCGCCGCCGAAAGCCTGCGTGCGGCGATTTGGCACCTTCACCAGGCCGAAAGCTTCGAAGAGGCCCTCGCTGGCAGCCTCGCCTTTGCGGGGCCGGCCAACTACTGTCCGGTTCTCGTGGGAGCGATTGGCGGGGCGCGGTGGGGTGCAAGTGCCATCCCAGCAAGAGAGCTGGTCGATCATCCGCTGGCCAATGAGATGGAACTTGCAGCTGCTTTGCTGGCTTCCGATTGGGGGTGAGATGCCGTGCCGGGGGTGTCAGCGTCTTGGTGACACGGGATGCAGAAACAGGTTGGTCCATGGAGCGGTGTAGCTACGGGCGAGCTCTCAGCGAGTTGAAGATCTCATTTTCGCGTGACGCCCTGCTGATTAGAATCAGACACTGCCGGATTCACGTCGGTCACGAGAGGGAACGGTCATGAAGAGTAGTCTGCTTTTGATTGGCAAGCTCATCCTGGTTATCGCTGCCTACCGTATTGTCGATCGCCTCTTCGGCTTGTCAGGATCAAGGTTTGAGCTTGCCTTCGTGTCGGCTTGGGCACTGGCGTCAGCATTTGTGTTTGCTCTTACCTTCTTCAATCGATCGTTGAATGAAGATTCCCATGGGACTTCCGAGCAGAGGGCGAAACGGCCCGTCCGACCTGATGATGTCGACGACGACACCTGGGCTCAGCTGGTAGCCAAGCATCTGGATGTCGAGATCATCGATTTGGGCAAAGTCGAGTTCGACCCATCGGTTGTCTCCATTCTTCCCGCACAAGTAGCCCGCAAGTACGGAGTGATCCCGGTGGCAAAGCAAGGAACAGAGGTCGTCCTCGCCGTGGCAAACCCACCTGGGATGTTCGCTCTAGATGACATCAAGTTCTCGGCTGGTGGGTATGACCTGAAGATGGCTGTTGCCACGCAATCCCAGATCGATGAATTCGTCTCCCTCATCTACCTGCCTGCTGAGGCGATCAGCGACCCTTGGGTACCGAAGGACGTGGGGTCGAAGCCGCCGCCCCGGCGAGACTCGTCCCGCGCCGCGAGACTCAAGGAATTCCTCAAGTCGCCTCCTGATCCCGAGCCGGAATCGTAGCGATCAGCTCGAGCAGGTCGCCATCGGTCAATAGTGCCGGCAGGGGTTCCCACCTCGGTTGGGTCTCGGGGAGCATGGCCTCGAGGTGGCATGGCCCAACTGCGTGCCAGCCTTGCGGTCAGGAGTCTCCGGGTCGCGGGGAACCGTGATGGCCGATTAACGGGCAAGCTCGGCATCATGAGAACGGGTCTTCAGTGAACACTTGGTTGGCGGTCAATCCCGGCCGCATCCTCGAGCTCGGCGAGAACCACCTTGGGTGTCCGTGCCAGTTTGGTGGGCCTGCCTCTGTCGAAGTTCAGGCCGGTCCTATGCTTTTGGATAGGTGCTGCCCACCCTTCCAGACGGGCAATTCCTGTGAGCTGTCTAATGGCCCACTCCACCGAGTGCGCGTAGTCTGTTGAGTGGCGAATCGCCCGAAGAGTGGAGGCTCAGGAAACACTGATACTGGAGGTTGACCATGAGGTTCAAGCGTTCTGTGGCTTCGATGGGTATCTCGTGTCTGTTGGCAACCGCTGGATCCTCGATTGCGAGCTCCCAGGTGAGTCCGCGGCCCGGTGGAGCAGTGATTCTCGAACGCCTGGAACTGCATTCGGCTCCGGGAGACAGCTATGAAGCGCCAGAGCTAATCACTACAAGTGGGACAAGCAGCCCAAGAAGTGGGGCGATCTGCGGTACTCCTGCGCCCACGGAGACCGTGAAGGATCGCTTCGATTCGGTGATGGCTGGCTGGCACACGATGGGAGGGGAAGCCCAGATGAAGGGAAAGGTGAAGATCCCTGTCGTCTTTTGGATAATCCAGGACGAGGCTGGCCGTGGTTCAGTTACTGAGAGTCAGCTCTACTCCCAGATCGACGTCTTGAACTGGGCGTACAGGAATTCCGGCATCGTCTTCCAGGCTGACTCCGGCTGGCTTGTGACCAGCAACAAATATCACAAGAAATGTGGGATCACGAAGAAGAAGGGTGGATTCAACGGCGTCTACAAGACCATGACGAAGAAGCTGACGAAGGCCGGTCGAGTTGATCCAGCCAAGACTCTCAATCTCTACACCTGTGACCCGAAAGGGAAGCTGCTCGGTGAAGCATTCGCGGCTTCGAATTTGGAAATCTTCAACATTGATGAATCGCATCATTTGAATGGGGTGGTGGTGGACTACCGGACGCTGCCGGGAGGAAACGAGTACCCCTACAACGCTGGAGCGACCGCCGCACATGAAGTAGGGCACTATTTCGGGCTGCTACATACGTTCTTCCCCAATGAACTTCCAGGCATGACAGGTTGTGACTATCCAGGTGACAGTATCGACGATACGCCCTACGAGAAGTCGCCTGCCTATGAAGCCATACCGGAGACCAACTGCGCCAAAGGTCGCGACACGTGTCCACAGCTTCCCAAGAAGGACCCGGTGACGAATTTCATGGACTACTCGTCAGATTACTGCAAGGCCAAATTCTCGGGTCAGCAGAAGACGGTAATGCGCACAGTCATTGAGATCTACCGGCCCTCCCTGATGCGGTAGGAACCGTACTAGTTGCTCTTGCGGACAGAGTGAGCCGACCTCAAGGGTGGTGCTCCCCACTTCTACCCTCAACCGTTTGACGTGGCCGTGGTCCTGCGACGAAACCAGCAGAGGCTGCGCTGGTTCAGATACAACCTCCTATTTGCGACGAATTCCCTTGTCAGGTTCTGTCAGAGGCCTAGGCTAGGTTGAACGGTGACATCTTATCGCCTACGAGTGGCGGAGGGGGCTCATGCCGGAAACGTCCGCGTCTGTGAAAAAGTCGAAGTCGGTCGAACTCGAGGTGGCCCTTCACCGCGCGCTCGAGAGTACCCAACTGGGACAGCTGCGTAGTCTGGTCTTTCCGCAGCGGGTCAGCATTGCCTCTCTTGGAGTTTTCCAACGTCAGTTGTGCGCCGGTAGGGCAGGGGCCCACGAACTGACGCGGTGATCGATGGAAGACTACGATCTAGACGATCAGTTTGGCGACTACCCCTCGTGGGGGAGGTCGGGTGGAGGTCCGGGTTGCTTTACCGTGGTCTTTGTGGGAGCGGTCCTCTTTCTGTGAGTCAACTGGCTCGCTGAGGCGTTCACCGGCAGGCCCTTGAGTGAGTGGTTCGGGCCTGCAATTGCCGGAGCTGCCGTCGCTTGGTTCTACCTCCTGATCTTCGTGGTGCCGGTTCTCGGCATCATCGCGTTGATCGTGGGTAACGTCCTGGATTTCCGGGAGTGGAGGAAGAGGCGGGCTCGAAGGAAGAATGGAGGTTGACTATGGTCGACGCAATTGTCGCCATGGCCAGATTCTCCAGCGACCGCTTAACCAGTCTTCCGTCAGCCTTCAGTGCCTGTGGCTCGTGCGGCTGCTTGGCCGAGAATCCTGTAACTGCCGTTGCGGATAGCGTTTTACCCAGTCCCTGAGTACTCAGTAGCCACTGCGCTGCTCTGAAGAGAGAAGGTCCAGGACGTGCCCGATCGGGTGTCGCCCGGTACCTGCGCCAGCTGCGGGCGTAAGCTCAGTGGAGTTTTCCGCTGACATCAGAACCGCATTCCCTACACTCAGTAATGAGGCATAGGTCAGGGTTGTGGGGAGGCAATGAAAAGAGGCTTTCCCTGTCGTCAAACGACTCACGCCCTGTGCTGCTGATACTACCGACGCTGTGGAGAGTGCAACGTGAATAGGTTCCCGACTGACTTTATTGTCCGGTGCCGAAGTTGTAGGCACGAGAGAGAATTTCAGATCGAGGACCTAAGGCAAAGGTTCGGACTTAAGCCCGATGCTCTGGTTAGCGAGGTCTTTAAGAAAGGGTACAAGAAGTTCAAGTGCGGGTCTTGTCAGAGCAAGAAGATCGAGATCCATTTCGCGGAGGGTCGCGAAAGATGGGAAAGGGTGTCATCTCGCCCTCCGCGAGTTATCGATGACTTCTTCGAGAGCGGTCGTGAAAAGCGGTCGAGGAAGAAGAAACGTCTGGAGAAGATGCGAATTCGGCAGGAAATGTCACAGTTCAAGGGGGAGCTTCCCTGGAAACCTCCCACTCAGACCCGTCCGTCATCGCTGAAAGGGGTGAAGGTGGGAAGAGGTAAGTCCCGACCGAGTTACACCCCGCCCGACGATGGTGCGTCGAATGAGTGGTTCTCTCGAAACGACTGGAAGAAGCTCAGATCCAGGCAATACGGAGACCTCAAAAAGAGGAGCAGGGAGTAGCTACCTCTGTGCGGCAGCTTCTGAAGGTTCGACCAGTTCCCGTTGTTCGTTTCGACGTGCTCCCGTTTCCGCCTACCTAGGGGTTGACTCTCATCCAGGACGAGAGATTTGGGGTTGGATCACACCGCACTTTCAGACGTTGAGATCCCGGAATTTCTCTAGAACATCAGAGTTGGCCAATTTGGGACTCTCCTGCTGGGGCATTCCGGCGGAATGTCAGGGCTATTATCTGTTCGCCTTCGGGCTATCGCTCGCGCCTTCGGCGGCGAAGAAGTCGTCACTCTCCCGATCATCGAGTCGCTGCTAGAAACCGCTCATAGCGATGTGTAAGCAGATCTGGGTCGGGACGCTGGGCAGCGCTGCGAGGGAGCGACATGCCTTTCCCGTGCAGATCCTGGAGACCATGAATCAACATCGGTCCGTCGGACTCCAGGAGGATGTCGCTTCTGACTTCGATATGCATGTCCGGCCGTATGGCCACAAACAAGGCGTCGAAAGCTGCGTGGTGGAGCTTGCACAGAGCGACCCCATTACGGACCTGAGGCGGCCCCTCGTCGGCATCCGGGACGATATGGCTGGCCTCCAGGAGCTCACGATGCTTGAGTCTGCAGAACGCGCACTGTTCTCTGTATGCTCGGAGAACTCTTTCTCGAAACGCTCGTTGGTGAACACGTTGACGCACTGCAACCGTGATGTACTTTCGGCGTGCAGTTGAATCCTCGGCAAGGTCACTGTCAAGTCCGGATCGGTCTGAAAGATCGATGGTCGCACTGGCATCGTCCACTGCCACTGAGAAAGTCAGCGCCTTGGGGTCATCACCGACAATATAGGTTGGCCAGATGGCGAGATAGCGCCCCTTGAGGACCGCGTGAAAGTAGGCCAGCGGGAGCTGCCGCCTCATGGCTTCCCGCAATCCCACGTTGTCTCGATGGTTGGGATCGGTGCCGCGGTACCTGTACCGAAGCAAGCCGTCAGGCCCAAACGAGTCGTCGTAGGGCGAGTTTGCCGAAGTTCGCATCGAGAGGGGGTACTCCATGACCCGCGGTTTGAAGATACCTTGCTGGCTGACTACAGGCACCCGTGCGCCTTGGTACTCGAAGCCCCAGGCCAAGAGTGCCCAGGGCAAGACGTCGCCGTGGATTTCGACCTGGCGTGTGAGCCAGTCGAAGGCGGCTAGGCGGGTCTGTTGATCTTGCATTATCGACCCCTCCAGCGGAGTTTCTTATCCAATTCGGTGAAGACAGTCGTGGCCACTGATAGCTACGAAGAGGTTCAAGTCAGGTTCGCCCCCAGGAACTCGTCCACATGACTAGAACGGTGATCAAGGCGAGCAACCAGGTCATGATCTGTCTCTTGCGCGATGGTGGTCTGACTCCCCAGGTTTCCTTCCATACCTTGGGGTAGATCCCGCTTTCGAAGGCGCCCAGTTGATCGGCGATGCGTGCGATCGTCGCCCCGTGGGCCGCTGCATCCCTCTGTTGCTCCGATTGCCAGCGAGTTGAGAACACTGCCAAGGCGATCGACAAGAGAGTCCCAGCGATCGGCCAGACCGGGTTGGCCAGGGCAGAGTCAGGCAATCCCACGAGAACTGCAATGCTGCCCAGGAAGATAGTCAGCGTCCAGGTGAAGATCTGGTATAGCCGCCGCCGGCGATAGTTCAGCTCATCGCGCTGTTGGAGGTGGAAGTGCTTGAGCAGATCAGTGTCCATCTCTGGCATAGAGTTTCACCTCCGCACGGTAGAGGAACCAGCGCACCGGATAGTCGGGGATTCGTTCGGGCAGAGTCCTTTCGAGTGCAGCGTTCGGCTCGCCGGTGATGATCATGCCCTTGACCGCAAAGGGTCTTGATGCCTTTCTGGCAATCATTTCGTCGAGCTCGATGAGGTACTTGTGCAGTTGGTCTACAGGATCGACGTCGTGCTTTTTGAGCTCGATGGCGACGTAGGCATTGGTCTTCTTCTCGCGACACAGGATGTCGATCCTCAGCCCCGAAGGGAGCTTAAACTCCGTCTTCGGCTGCTTGAGCTTCTGAAACTCGGGGATCACGGAGAAGTTCTGAACCAGGAATCGCTGCAGAGACTTCTCGCTGGGAAATGCATGCTGCGGCGCGTACCAGTCCGGGAAGTAGGGATCGGGTTTTTCGGCTGGAGAAGTAGATCATCTGATCCCAGTCGAGGCCCGGGGCCGTGAGCATCGGCTCGGGATAGATTCCCGTCTCTTCGAAGGCGGCCTGGATGCGCGCCAGGTTCTCCGAGTCCTCGCTTCCTCCAGCCGCAGTCGTGGAGGATGACTCTGAGTTTGCTGCGAGTGACGTCCTGCGTGCGGAGAATCTCCGACTTCCTGGCGACGAGCTGTTCAATTCTCTCTTGTGAGGTCATGGCGCTGGTCCAAACACAATCTGATCTCAGGAGCTCGTCCCTAGAAAGGGAGGACCTCCATGGGCAGCCCCCGGCGTGCGCCTGCTGCGTGACGAGAGTACTCGTGGGTCAGGTAGATCCTGGCACCTGGCTCCAGTCCCTTCTGAAACCGGTTCCAGTTCCAGCGAAATCTCGGGCTTGGTTTCTTGCCGCTCGACTGGGCGCGGCCGAGGATCTGCCCAACGACCGCCTCGTAGGGTGCTGTGAGGAAGGCAATCGGCTTGAGGTCGGAATCCAGAAAACACGCAATCAAGCTCTCGAACTCTTTCGTCTCTAACACCTGCTTCTTGAAGTCGAACGAGGTATAGGTAGTGAAGCAGTCCTGAAATGTTCCGGCCGGGCCAGCGGGTGTGGGTAACCGGGTCTTGATCTGGTAGCGGCGACCGCTGGCGTCCACAGCGTCGTGTCCAGGTTCGTTGATGTTGTCCTCGAGCTCGATGTCGAAGTAGCAGGACGCGAAGAACTCTCCCAGGTCTGCCGCCAGAGTCTTCTCGGATCGAATGACGCCCAGGCCCCTGAGTTCTCGCAGGCAGTTCTTGTACTGCAGCATTGCGCTGTCCGTGGAGCTAACCAGAGCGCGCTGTTCGTCTATGAGGTCTTTTCGATCCACCACCTGGCTATGTTCTGCCTGCCTTGGTCCGAACTGAAAGGTCTTCCCGTTCCAGTCGAGGCTGCGGTGATCCGCAATCCACATCCTCTGGAACTCGTAATCCGGCCCTAAAGAAACGGCTACGAAGTAGTCAAACTCTCCAGCGTTCTTGCCTTTGATCGAGGGTACGCGACCCAGCTCCCTTATGATGCGGGTCTTCACCTCATAGCTTCTCCCCGTAGCGTCCATTCCATCCCCGCCAGTGCTGACCTTGCTCATGGCCGGCCGGAGGTTGAGCAGTTTGCAGGCCAGCCACTCTCCATACTCACCGGTGGGGATCCGGTTGGTGTGGGTGATGCCGGCTCGCTTGATGTCGTCGAAAGCCTGGACGAGAGCGCTGAGTCGAGACAGGGCGACGTTGAGCCTGGGAGGTTCCAAGCTTCTTGGTTTGGGGGCAGTCACAGGCACACGGTCACGAATGGCCAGGGGCCCTAAGCTAGCTTGGTTCTGGTCAAGCACTTGATCTTCCACCGGCCGATAGTCATTCACTCCCCTCAGCTTCACCCTTCGATGAGCGAACCTCCGCCAGTACCCAGTCCAGTGTGGTCAGGAGCTCTGACAAGCCGTCTTTGCCACCCAACTCCGACAGTCGAAAACCCTGATATTGGGTGTCCTCAGGCAGGCTGATCTGACCGATGGAGTTGAGACGTGAAAGAAGCTCGGTCTTCATCTCAGGTCGATCGAATGGGGCAGGCAAGAGGTAGAAGTTGACCCGGAAACGAGGGATATCGGATACGTCATCCAGGCAGAACAGGTGGTGCCCTCCTTCGTCATAGTTGAGAGCGGCGGTCTTCGTGCCGCGCCCGCCTACGAGCTTCATGCCGGCCTTCTGCGCCCATTCGATCAGGGCCTGAGCCTCGGCAGTGTTCTCAGCACCTGCCTCCTCAAGCTTCTGCAGGTATTCCTCAGGGGTCCAGGGTGTCGTCCGTTGTCCAGGTTTGGGGGTCTTTCCTCCAGTTCGCGCGGTAATTCCTATCACCCTCGGCACCAGGGTGCGAATTCCCTGACCAGTGTAGTGCTTCAGTTCGACTGCCAGCACCTCTGCAGGGTCCATCTGCTCGTTGAGGAACTCCACGATCCTCCTCAGCTCCGAAGGAATCCAGTCGGCCAGGAAGACCATCCGGATGCGCCCGGCTTGGAGGTTGGTCTTGACCTCCTGCCAGAAGGATTCCGGATCTGAATCGGTCTGCAGGAACGCCGCTACCAGGTCGTCTGCACTGTGTCCCTGCTGTTCACATTGGGCCTCGAAGTGGTTCCGGATCTTGTCGGCCGGCCAGTGAACAGTGGCGTTGGCCCCATAGTCCAGGAGCTGACCCACAACCTCCCGGCGCAGTCTTGTGTCGGTGCTGCGCTTGACCTCGACGAGAGTGGGGATGCCGTCCTGGTCGAGAAACAGGTGGTCTAGAGACCAACGGCCGCTGCCATCTTCCGAGTCCGGTACAGCGATCTCTCTGCCAATAAGTAACCACCGCCTCGGCGAGTCCGAGTTCATCTGGTCTCCCGCCAACAGGTTCGGGTGCTTTGCCAAGAGCTGCTGGAAGTCATCTTCCTTCTCGAACCGGGTCTCGGCCATTTCCACCAGGTCGCCGTTCTCTTGAATTACGAATACGCCACCGGGCATCTTGATCCCTTTCGCTTCTTTGTTGTGAAGATTAGTTCTCTCCGTGGTTCACGGGGGATCCGGCTCGGCTGAGGCTCATTCCCAAGTTAGTTGTTACCCCCGGTTTGTGGAAAGGCGGTGCAGAATGATGCGATCGTCTCGACAAACTCGCTTTTCAGAGTTTCCAACGAAACCCCAGGTCGCAGCACCAGGGGAATTACGTAGCGAACACCTGCGCTCGAGCTGTAGAGAACTGGCTGCGCAAACTCCTCAGGAATCTCAGGAAGCGGCTTCGCCCCGCCCTTCAGTCCGCTCAGATGGAAAACGAGAGGCGATCCTCCGGCCCGCGCCCAGGCTCCGAACCAGATCCCGACCCACCACCAAGCCCGATCATTCCTGATTACATAGCCCTGTGAACCCCTTCCAGATCCGAAGGCTGCTGTGAATCCTCGTTCGTGAAGTCCGGCCGCGATTTCGTCGGTCAGACGCTCACACACATTCAGGGCGCCTCCGAGAAGGCCGTCTTCAAGTCTTCGACATTCCTCGGCGGTGAATGGCCGATTGGAGTCTCCAAAGCGCCAGGAAACCAGCTCCCGAAACTCTGTCAGATGCGCTGCCAGCCTTGGTTCCGCCGATCCGATCTCCCCCAGGTTTTGCGCGATCTCTTCCCAGGTGATGGCCTCGAGCGCAGGCCAGTCGATTCCTTCGTTCTCGAGCATTAGCGTGCCCTGTTGGCCCTGATAGCGGCTGTTGACCGCAGCTGTTATGAGAAAGAGCCCGGCGGTGCCTTCCGGGTGAAGCTGTTTCCATTCAATCAGCTTCTGGGCGTAAGGGACGAGTTGTCTGGAACTCAGTTCAGCGGAGATCTTTGCCTCGAACAACAGCAACGTTGAGTCGTTCCGGATGACCAGGTCAGGTCTCCCACCTGGCACCTGGACCTGGGTCTGAACTGACAAGGAGTTGAAGTCCAGCCCCGGCAGCTTGCAGACTGATTCGAGGAAAGGCCCAAGAGCTTCCGGGCTTCGAAGAAGTTGACAGAGATACTCCGTGAAGCGGTCCTCTTCCTGATGGAAGAGCAGCGCTCGGAAGGGCTCGCCTGCCCAGTCACTCACGGGTGGTCTCCAACTGGGGCGGGTTCTGCGGGCCCAGCGTCAGCTCTGCCTCGTTCTCGAGCAACGCTCCCAATACCGCAACAGCCTGCTGGCGTCGCCGATCGAGTTCGGCTGGTACCTTTCCGGTTCCTTCTTTCGTCAGCCGGACAAGGTCCTGACTAAGCATCGCCAGGTAGCAGTTCCTGCGCGCCTCCATGATTCGGAGCCCCGCTTGGAGTTTCTTGTCCTGATCGGCCTTCGTGGTCGGCAAGGTGGCGTCGAGAATCTTCTTGACGGCCACTCCCCCAAGAATGAGGGCTGCAATACCGGCTGTCATTGGATTGAGCCCGAGCGCAGTCAACCCAGCGGCTCCGCCTATGGTTGCTAGTCCAGAGGTGATGCCCACTGCGCTGAACCCCACCACCGAGCCACTCACATAGAGAGCCGCCAGAGGCACGCCGACAGCACTGGCCTTCTTCATTGCCTCGACAGGCAGGTCCTTGCTGTCGACAGTCAGGTCCGAGCGCCCGATCTTGGCGAGAATCTTGTTTTCCCAGTTGGTCCACTGGCTCAGGACGTTGATCTGGTCTTCAGTAAGCTCTAAGCCCTTGAGTAGAAGAGCGCCGCGAGCCTGGGTCTGTTCTGAGTCTGCGGTGCCGCTCAGAGCAAGGAGGTCTTTCCCCAGAGAGAATCGCAGCATCTCGTCGTTGGGAGCGACGCTGCCAGTTCCCGGTGGGTCGGTTGAGTAGAACAGCCTTTCAAGAAAAGCACTTCTCCGCTCAATGCCCAGTTCCATCATGGCCAGGATTTGGTAAATCCGTCGCAGCTGAGTCAGATCGGGAGGATCGAACGGCACCAGGAGATAGAGCAGGGCCTCCAGATACTTGTCTTGTTCGTCAGGAGGAAGATCCGCGAGAGTCTTCTGTTCCTGCTGCAGCTTCTGAGCCTCTGAGTCTTCTTCTGTCCGCAGGGAGGAGAAGAGCTCCTGCCCTTTCTGCCAAGCCTCGCTGCCCGCGAGTTTAGTGACATTGAATCCCTTCTCAGCACCCTCTTTGGCCAACTCCGCGCCTTTCACTGCCCCAACCTTGGCCCATTCCGCGCCCTTCTCGGCACCGGCCTTGCCTGCTTCCACGAGCTTCTCGCCCGCTGCTCCTGCGAGGTCGCCAACCTTCGAGGCGGTCTCCTTCGCAAGGTCCTTCCAGTCGACCATACAAGCCTCCTTGTGCGTCTAATAGGACAATTCTGATGGTAGGGCTCAGGACGTGCTCAAGGAACGTCTTGGAAGGTAGGGCCGAGCTACCCGTGGGGGTAGGCAAGACATTGCTGCCGGTCTATGGATCAGGTTGATGAGAAGCAGCTGTGGCTAACTGCTTCTCCATCAGGATCGCGCGTTTGCACAGCGGAACCATGGCCTCCAGGACCTTTGTGTATTGAGCTCTGGGCGACGGTTCCTTCTTGCTCACCTTCTTGCCTTTGGCCGAAGGAAAATCGAGCCAGCCCCTGTGCAGGATCTTGCTTCTTAGATAATAGGCATTTCTAGATTGCTCTCGAATGTGAGCACGTTCAGAATCGCTTGCACCGATCAGGAAGGCCAGCCTCTCTGAAAGAGTTGCGGTTAGGCTCGCCTCTCCTGGAGCTCTCGCGTCTCCGAGAAGAGCCTCTAGGGCGGTCATGAGGAAAACGACCTTTTCTACTTCCTCGGTGGTTGCCAGGAACTTGCAGTACCAAACCGCGGCGGAACGTACCCTATCCAATGAGCGGCTACTGCCAAAGTAGTCCTGAAGGACCTCAGACAGCCGAAAGGCTGCGACCTGTGCTGCCGTCAACTTCCGGCCATCCGCTGAGAAATCAACCTGTGGTGGTTTTCTTGAGGTAATCGACGGCGTTCAAGGCTCTGCGGAATCCCTGTTCCTCGGCACTCGCTTCTGCCTAGCGCGTACCACTTGATGGCCTCGTTGCCTGAGTCCTTTGCTCTTTAGCAGGCGGTCCCAATCTCTTCGGGTGCCAATCGGCACACTGGCTCGGTACAGACCGTGTTTCTCCTCTTGCCGAGTCAGTTTCTCAAATTTCTTTCGCAGGGGATAGTCTTTGGATACAAGGTTCTCCTTCCGGTGCAGAATGAAGGGGTTTTCTGAATCTGCGTAGTTCCAGTATTGCAGATCGACTTTGCGAAGATCGACAACTAGGGA
Source organism: uncultured Acidobacteriota bacterium (assembly GCA_963707075.1). Taxonomy (GTDB): domain Bacteria; phylum Acidobacteriota; class Thermoanaerobaculia; order Multivoradales; family JAHEKO01; genus CAXMQZ01. The sequence goes on along the minus strand of CAVPOX010000019.1, from coordinate 23,537 downwards.
CCCCCCAAGTCTTGGGTGAGGATCTCCATCGAAGTCTTCATAGGCCAGGTACGAGATTCGAGGCTTACGCCTGTTGAGCTTGATGACGTTGGCCCCTTCTACCTCTCCTACCAAAACACGCGCACACCCTTCGTAGATTCTTAAGATTGGAGGCAGACTGGACAGGGCACTTGAGTGGACATAGAGTGCTTCCGGTGTGAGCTTTCCGATCGAGGACTGCCTGCAAGCGGCCTCAATTGTCGGAGTGTCTCCAGCGGCAAACAGCGCATCGTTGGAGATCTGACAGGCCCGCTTGTAAGAGCCAAAGAGTGCTTTGATATCGAGCTGCAGCTCTGTTGGTAAGTCGGAGAGCCGTGGCCGTTCCCCAAACCGGTCCAACGCTAGGAATACCACCAGATCGACCATGCGCTCATCTCGAATAAGGCTCCAAATCTCGTCCCCTGTTGCAGTTCTGATGACGGAGAACGCTCGCAGTAGGGACCCGAAGGCTTTTTCGATTGCCTCCGATTCAGGCAGCTCGCCTTTGCCGGGCAATCGACCCCTAGACTCCACGAACTGGGTCAAGGGGGTCAACAGGTCCTTGTGGTGCTCAAAAACGGCTGCCTTGATCTCCTTGCGAGTTGGTCCTCGCGTCTTGAACTGCGATGCTTGGTACCTTTGGCGAGCGTTTGGATCCTTGAAGCCGAAAAAGACCCCCGGCCCTGCAGGTGCTGCTAGGTTCTCCCCTAGTTCCTCGTCAAGCCAATTTCGGAGTTCGGACTGGGAGTAGAACTTCTGAAATGTGCCCCTTGTGGTGACATAGCCGTCGCCAAAGGGTGAAAGAGATTGCCCCCTAACTTCCAAAGTAGTCCTAACAGCAACAACAAGTACTTCCTGGCAGAGCCCCCACGCTCTCTGAAGGACGTCTTTCCTTTCAGCCGGGTCCTCTATAACGTTCAAGACAAATCCGAGATTGACCACGTGAGCCGGCTGAAGCACTTCGTGAGTTTCGATCGCCGGGTCCCACCCTTGGCACTCATAGCCTAGGGATCTGAGGGCTCGAATATCGTCCCCCTTTCCACAGCCGTAATCGAGAACCCGCTTGCCGGGAGCCAGAAATCCTGCGCTGAATGCTAGCTGCAATGGGCGCGAAAGCGTCGTCCGGCTAAGCGCGGTGCGATGTCGAGGAACGTCAGAAGATTGCCCCATTGGAGTCGCGTCTGGAAGGGATCTCTTCGATCAGAGATCGTGAATGATGGCGTCCATGACCTGTCTGGCTTCCTTTGAGTCGATTTCTGTGAGATTTGAGAGGCGACCAACTATTTCGGAGAAGGTCGCGTCCTTCTCCTTAAGAATCTTCTCCAGACTTTCCTCAACAGTGTCAACGCACGTAAACGAGTACACGTAGACAGTCTTGTCTTGGCCTATTCGGACAACCCTGTCCCGTGCTTGGTTGTTCGCTGATGGGTTCCACCATCTATTCAGAAAAATGACATTGTTAGCAACAGTCAGCGTCAGGCCTTCGCTTGCCACCCGACTTGAAGCCAAGAGGACCGAAACTTGCGGGCTCTGTTTGAACCTCTCAAGTACCGTGCCTCTTTCTTGTGTATTCATCGAGCCTTCCAGAAATACAGCAGAGTCCCCAAGCCCGGCCCTCTCGAGCTCCCGCTTCAGGGCCCTCAAGGGTTCCAAAAGAAATGAGAACACTATGACTTTCTGGTCGCAATCGAGTACCGACTGAATTAGCTCCACTGATCTTGCGATCTTCGAGCTCTTCTTTGTCCTCGGATCGTACTCACAGATTTGTCGGAGCTTAGTTATCAGACTAAGAAGATCTTTCGGATCTACTCCGGGTCGGGCCTGCTTGGCGAGATCGTCGTAGCTACTTCTCTGGCTTGGTTCCAATTCCAATCGCTCGTGGTGACTAATCACCTGTGGCAAGTCGGCCAGGACGACTGATCTTGTGCGCCGCAGAATATAGGGAGCAGCTCGAGCGCGAAGAACGTCCAAGGTTGAACCCTCGTCGTCAAGAGAGAATCGATCCGGATCAAGGATCGAGAGGATCGATGCCAAGTCCCTTGGGTCTCGTTCAATGGGAGTGCCAGTGAGGATCCACTTAGTCTTAGCAGAGATTCTCCTCAGTCCACGAGATACAGCAGTCTCGAGGTTTCGCAACTTGTGGGCTTCATCCGCGATTAGCAGGTCAAATCTCCTGTTCGACAGGGCATGTTCTGTCCGGAGCTGCTCATAGTTTGTGACTACGACGTGATTCTCACTGATAATCCGACTAACTGATCCCTCGTCCCTTAGGTCGTTGGGGGTCAATTGTGCGACCAACAACTCTCCAGCCCATCTCTTGAGTTCAGCAACCCAGTTCATGACCAGTGATTTAGGACATACCACCAAAGCCAAAAAGCAGTCCCCTTTGTTTACTAAGACTCGCAAGGCAGATGCCGCTTGGACGGTCTTTCCCAAGCCCATTTCATCAGCTAGGAGGCCCTTCTTGTGAGCTAGGAGCCAACCCACACCTTCTGCTTGAAAGGGATACAGGTGATCTAGGTTTGGGGAAGTGTAAAGAGTAGGTAGGATTAGCCTGCCGAGGGTCTCTCCAAAGTCGTCCCGCTGGTGAGTAGAATGGTGAGGCAGGAGTTCAGCAGAGATGGGGATCCGGACTTTGACCTCATCGCGCATAACCAGAAGCGAGGCCAGGACCTGGTCTCTTTCAATAATGAAGGATGTGACGCGCTTTGCTTTGCGAGTATCGAAATCGATGCGAAGGTCGGAATCCTTGAGAGGGGGCCGAGCTTGGACCTCTGAAGCGCCTCCTCGAGAAATTTCCAAAGTCAGGTTTCTGCCTGGTTGTTCGAGCAGAAGGCAACAGTCGACCTGACCGTGGGGCTGGCCAAGGTCGAACGCAAAGGGTCCCCAACAGGCAAGCTGGCTCAAGTGACGTCAGGCGGAGGAGACTTCCGCAACCCTCGCTGCCTGCGCGCATGCTTCATCCCACATATCTTCGATTTCATCGTTAGGTGCGTTGTAAAGGGTGTTTGCCCAATTTGAACGAAGGGTCGCGAGCATGTCCTTGTCATACGAGACGGTTCTGGTCATCCACCTCAGCAGTTGCCTCGCAATGTCCAGCGCCTCTTTTCTCTCTTCACTCCGCATCTTCCACCTGTCATTCTCTGCATCGTAAATAAAGAGCAGATGCCTCCAAGGAGGCTGAAAGAGTCTCCAATCAATTGCGCCTAGGCCTCTTATTGCCGTGCTAACGCTTTCGGTCGAGGGGTTCCTCGCTTCTTCGCCTAGTCTGATATCGAGAATGTCACGTACCAACTCGGAGAGGAGATCTGTACCAAGCGGTCTGAATAGCAAGTGGTTTGTTTTCTCGACCTTTCCATCTTCGTCGAGCTCATCTGCTGCGGCATCGCTACGGTACCTAAGCGGGTTCTCTACTAGCTCGGGAATCTCGTTGAGGATGGCGTCCCAGTACAAGCTGAGTTCAGAATAGAGTCCTTCCAGTACCTCCTCATCTGGTCTGTATTGACGAAAGCTCTTCAGCTTTGTTTTGGGGTTGGTATCCTGGCCCCACACTTCACTGGTCTTCCGGTACTTCGAATATAGAAGATCCGTGGAAGCGTCATAGAGAGCGATAATACTCGTGAAGTAGGAGGATCCTACGGGGATGTTCTTGCTTCCTTGGGCCTTCACGATCGGTTCGCCGTCTGTCCCGACACGGCTGAAGAACGGATGTTCCTGAAGCAGCCGCCTGGTAGATATAGCCAGAGCATCGTCCTCTTCCATGATTATGGTTGTAGCTAGGTCCATTGGCTTTGCGTATCTGTTCAAGTGTCCAAATAGACGTCTGTACTTCTGTAGGAAATCATCTCTGGTCTCAGTTGGTGCGGGTACAACGATCAAGACCGAGAACTCTTCATTCTGAAAGCCTTCGGGTGGTGCGTACTCTGTTTCATGTTCCAGAAGTGCCTTGATTGCCTTTAACCGGTGCTGGCCATCGAGTGCATAGTACTTCTGGCTCCCATCGAACCTAAGGACTCCAATTGAATCGAGGAACCTCTGGTCCGCTAGGAGTTCGAGCTTTGGGTCATCGGCCAACTCCATTCGGATGAAGTGCGGATTCCCCTCTAACGCCGCGACCACGATCGAGTTGAAGAAGCGGTCGTCGTGTCTAGCAAGGTAAGACGCGATACTCTTCTTGGCTCTTGAGTCGTCGAGAGTTCTCTGAATCCAAGTGTCCAGTGAAGTCGCATCCCAGATTTCGGCAGCAAACTGAACATTGTGTGCGAGGTTCTTGGCGGTCATTTTAGTGCTGTAGAAAGTCCAACTCCCTAACTGTGACTGGATTGCTGGATAGAACTCCATGACAGACTCTCCTCTAAAGTAGTTAGGCTTCCTAGCCAGCGGGCACTGGATCCCGGAATCGGACCCTGATGCCACTGATCTGGTTGGCAGGTGGCCCATAGCAGTCGATCAGAAGGGATTCGAGCTCGGCTACCTTGAACGCCGGAAGCGCGGCATACCAAAAAACAAGCTCTTCGTTCCCGGAGTAGCACTTGTGTATGGTCCTTAAGCTTTGCTGATAGGTGCCAGCACAATGGGATCTAAAACGAGCTCGCAAATTGCTCTCTGATCGACCTATGTAGAGTGGCTTCGAAAAATTCGAATGAGGTTTAACACCCAGAGTTGGGGGTCGGCCGACAATCAAGTAAACCCCTGGCTTTTGGGGTACGGATGCGAGGCTTGATTCGTGAAACGGTACGCACTTCCAGTGCGCGCTCGGGTCCAGAGCCGAGCTCAGTCTCTGCCACATAGAGCGGTCTAGGTTCCAACCTTGCTGCATGAGCGTCTTTCAGCTCTCCGACATCTTCAGTTCGTCCAAGAGCTCTTGAAGTTGCTTGTGGGCTGCGCGATTTGCTCCCTTGTCAGCCTGATCCTTATGTCTGTAGTTCGGCCATTCTGGGTGCGCTCTCTTCAATTCCGATAGTAGCCTTTTGCGATGCCCCCCCTTGACTGTAGAGAAGAGCCCCCTTTTTGTCATCACCAAGGACTCCCAAAGCTGCTGAAACTGCCCCGAGTTCGGGAATTCTCCGGAGCGACTTGAATAGCTGGACACAACTACCGCGATCCAAGCGCCCAAGCCGCGCCGCGCCTGCTCAAGTCGGTAGTTGATTATCTCATCTGTGGGAGACCGGGTTACAAACAGCCTGTGTACATAACCCTTGTCGCCAAACCAGCGACCGCTCTCCATTCTGTTGAGATTCGCAGAAAACCACTTCGCATAGGTCAACCAGTCTGCTTTCTGGTTTCCAGTCCACTCTTCATATCGCTCCTTCAAAAGACCAAACGCACACACGACCCCTCTCATACCGATATCATGAGAAAGCAGATAGGGTATCTCTGACTTCACAGAAAGGATTTCTTCCACTAACCGGTGATAGGCGTTGAGTACCCCCATTGGTTCACCTTGGTCACCGTTGTGAAATCCAAAACGGAGCAAGGCTAGGGCTCTCGAGTGGTCTTCATCTTGGAGCTCAGCTTCCTTCTCAAGCTCTCTTACTCCGGATATGTAGCGCTGGTATGGGGCGAAGTTTGAGAGTAGATAGCTGAGCCCTGGGAGGATGGAATCTCTGAATCTTTCCCGGATCTCGACATGACCTCCGGGGGGCATCTGCTTCGTCAGAAAAGCCCTCTTAAAGAGGTCGTCATTCCGACCAATGCCCAGACCTTCCGCCTGCCGATCTGACAGCTGTTCACCAAGGAGATAGTGTTGCAGCCAAGCTGCGATCTCGGTTACTCCCTTCAAGGCGAAGGGTGATCTAATCTCCCGGCCGCCTTTAGTTTCCCCCCTCCAGTCAAACATCAGTAGAGGTGGAAGTGAATCGTTCCTTTCGGCCAAAGGAAGGACATCGTTGTCGTGAGCGAGCTGCAGTGTCTCTTGGGTACAGATATCGACGACTACCTCATCATTCAACAGGATCTGGCGAGCCAAGGAAGGAGCCTGCGCCTGAGTATTGATATACACAAACATGCTGCGTACAACGTCAAGTATGGTCAGCGACTCACCGGTCTCGTCAACGCGGTCCAAAGCTGTAATCACGACAGGGATCTGCCAGTCTCTTGGGTCAAATCTCTGAGAACCGTCGGCTTCCTCGATGAACTGTCGGGTAGCCGTAAGTCTGTGTTGACCATCGATAGCGACAAGAAGAGTCTTCGAGCTTGCCCACTCAACTAGAGCTCTCTGAGGTTCATCAGCTTTGGGATCACTAGTCCAGACGAAACGAAAGAACGGTTCTCGCTCCAGAGACTGAACGCCGTGCCCTTGTTCACTTCCCTTGAGGCGGGTGTTCAAGTGAAGGATGTCGGGCAGAATTACGTCTTTGGAGTCTTCAAATGGGAGGAGGGTCAGTGTGAGGGGATTGAAGAACTTGACCCTCCGTTGATCTCTCATCCATGGCACAATCGCTTCACTCACGCGGCCGTAGTCGATTTCGCGTTGGAACAAGTCCCTCACCGGCCACCTATCTGATCCTCGGATTTCGTGGACTAATCGAATGGCACTGAGATCAGAGGCCGGTAGCGCAGTCTGGAGAAAGCAAACACGGATCCCGCTCCCGGCTCCGAATGTGCCGAAAATCCCGGCAAGTCGCCGATCATACATCCTGTTGGCTCTTGCCATACGGTTCAAGCGGGCTGTTGCTATTCAGCCCCTGTATTTAGGCTGTGAGCTGTTTCGGAAACCTTGTCGAAGACTGTCGTCCAGCGGTTGCGTAACTGGGAGATACACCGGTTGACGACTACTGCATCATCTAGATACCCGCGACCAGGCGTGAAGTCGGGGATGACGTCAAATGGGTTGCACAGATACATGAGGCTTGCCAGTATCCAGCGATAGCTTGGCTCGGAGAGCCTGGTTTCCTGATTGGTCTCCTCGAAGTAGACGCTGGCAAGAACCTCACCGGCGAATGCCAAACTTGACAGCCAGCCACCTTGACTCCTGAGATTGCGAATGGTGCTGCTGATTTTTTGGTTTACAAATGCCTCGCAATCCAGGTCGATTTCATTCAAGCCTGCATCAAATGCTTCTCTGATCTGACGCCGGGTGTCCCGGCCCACAGGCTCTGGGAGTGCGACCTCGAGAGCTAGCTCTTCAACTGGTTGTTCAGCCAGGCTATTGAGTTCTTCGACTTGATAGAGAAAGTACGAATCATGGTCTTGCTTTCGGACCCTGAACTCGATTCCTCGAAACAAGCCATCATTCCTCTTCCGGATCGGCTCGAGTTTCTCTGCAAGAGACCTCGCGGAGATATAGAGATGTTCGATTGAGTTCGACTCTGGGAGGATTCTAACCGGCAGCACTGGCTTGTAACCGCGATGAGTTAATACAACCGTTGGCTCTCCAGACGCTATGAGCTCTATCCAGTTGTATTCCACCTTCAAGAATGGCACCGTTGAAGTACTTGTCACTCAGATCACCCCCTGTTTCGACATTGCTACTGCTCCTAGAGGTGACATATTGCGCACCCCTCTTCGGAGTCTGGGTCGGGCACAGTGTGTCGTTTGGGTAGCGAGGCCAGTGTCTCCAGGGTTTTGCCTTCAACCCAAGTGAACTGACGGCCATCGACCTCTTCTTCGTAGGTAGCAGCCCTCGTGAAGAGATCTGGGTGCTTTTCTTGTAAGCCTTGCCACTCTCCAATCTGTTGGTAGAAGCAAAAATAGCACCCAGACCGGGATCTCCACTCGTAGTATTTTGGGAGTCCCAAGCCTGAATCGTCGAGAATGTTCCTGACGTCCCTTAGGGTTACTGAGTTGTCCTTGAACGGGTACACGGGGATGATGTTGGGTTGCAGCGAGATGACTGGAGGCTTCTTTGAGACATAGCCCTCTCTGTTCTCATCGCCTCGGATCCCTATGTAGCTGAATGCTCGAGTGTCTCCGACAAAATGCTCGAACGGCTCGATCTTTAGGATGCGGGTGCACCAACGCGCACGAGGGTTTGGTAGGTATCCCCCGTAGATCTCGTTGAGAACGATGTCGAAGGCTGATCTGTTCGGCTTCTTGAGTGCAGCGACCTTAGGGAGGTCAAGGGCGCTAAGACGCTCGATCTTCGCGCCCAGAATCGCCTCCAAACGATCCAGGTACTCATACGTTTCTTCGAGCTCCGCTCCCGTGTCGCAAAACACGTATTCGGCGGGAATCTCCGGATACTTGTCCTGTAAATACAGAGCAAGTGCAGCCGAGTCCTTGCCGCCCGAGAGACTCACAATGTGGCGGATTGACGAGTCTTGGATGCTGTCGAGTGCTTCTTGAAGGGCTGCCATCTACGTCGCCTGCCGATCTCTCAGTGAATTGAGGAAGTTCTCTGCTTCTGTCTCGCCAGCAAGCTTGAGTAGTGATGAATAGGAAGCTTCGACACGCTTCTTGAGCAGGAAGGACAGAGCCTTTCGAGATTCGGTACCTAGAGGACTTTCAGGCTGATCGGCTAGCGCCACAGCCTGTGTTTCTATGGAGTGGACCGCTTGAGTAATCTTGGTTTCAAACTCTCTCAGCGAACGATCATCCCATGCTCCCAAAGGCTTGGAGATCAGGACGCTTCCCAAGGCATTAACAAGCATCTTGTCTGAATCGTAACCTCGATTACAGGCCTTTAGTAATGCTCTCGTCCCTGAGTCGGGTAGGTTGCGAGCGAAGTCGGGTGGAAACACACTCGACCATGACTTGGCTGTCTCAATGGCCGAGCTTGTTATCGGAGCCCCAGACAGCTCGAGAAGTTGTTTTAGCCTAAAGGCCGCTTGAGATACGTAAAGATCGGAGAGGTCCTCGAGTTCTTGGATGGACCTCTTCAATTTTACCCAGGCCTCGTCTTCACTATGGGCTGAGTTGAAAGTCGCGTTGGGAAGTCGATGAAGAAGAAGCTCGGCGGGTTCAAGAGTCGCCTTCGCTAGGTCTCGAACTTTGCCTCCCTCTGGGCTCAGGTGTCGAGTCGTGCGTACGCCCGTCGGCAGCTGCGCCTTCCAGAGTTCCCAGGCCTCATATGCACGTCGGAGAGGGTCACTTTCAGCAGATTCAGCAGAAGGAGGAGCGTTCAACAATGTTGCGCTAAGTTGTTCTAGGAAGGCTGTCTCTTTCTCGCTAAGTGCAACAACCCTCAAGCGGTAGGGCTTGGGGTCCTTCACGATGTCCTCGATTACAGACGGGAGAATGTCCTTCACGTACTCGCCGCTCTTTACTAGCGAAAGCCCAGACGGGAATGCTCTGAACGCGGCTCCAAGAAGAACCGGAATCAGCCCAGGCCGGAGTCCAATAGGAGGTCGCTGCAGGTCCAAGAAAAACGCCTCGAAATCCTTGTAGTGGTCGGAGGGTTCTGTGAGAAACCGTTGAAAGTCAGCCCAGACCTTGCTGAGGCCGGGATCGTCGATTTCTGCCGGGGACGCGAATCTCCAAAGATCTCCAGGCTCGGCCGACCTGTATATCCCCGTGTGCAGCAGAACAGTTCTGAACATTGAAGCGTCCGGAAAATTCCCAAGGATCCCAAGATTCTCCTGACCCGCTCGATCCAAGATGCCCAGCAAGAGCTTCTTTCTTGCATTGACCACGACCGCCGACGGCTTGCGGCGCACAACCATCTCGTTCCGGATCTTGGGGCAGTCCGGGAATGTCTCATTCATAACACTCGAAAGAAACTTCCGTAGGTCTTTGGCTGAACTGATCTCGTAAGCAGATCGAGAATGGAACCAAATCGAACCATTCGGAGTTGGCTCAATGACTCTCTGAACAAGTCGGTCGAGATGGGTCCGCGCATCCTCAATCATCTGCTCGAGTTCTGTCGCTGCTAAGGGATCCGCTTCAAGGAGGTCTGGGTCCATGAGCATTCGATGTAGAGCAGCGATCTCTAAGGCGGGCTCGAACAGGTTTGTATCTCGTCGCGGTAGAACTGCAAGAATCTGTGGGTGCGTCAGTTGGGTCTCAACCAGACGCTTCGCAGTATCCAGTTCCTCTTGGTCTCGTGGAAGAACATAGAAAATGCGCCCATCACATCCGGGGGGGACCGTCTCGTCAGGGTTTTGCAACTCTAGGAGGGCACTGAGTTCAGTCGCAGAAGTGAATTGAGACTCCAAGAATCGCCGGATGTGAAACTCGTCGTTGTGTTGAACGGGTGTCCAAACGGGCGGCGGGATCTCTGTTGATAGGAACTCAATCAGGTTGAAGTCGTGCCTTGCCCGATCCTTTTCCTCCTCGAGACGCCCACGCAGGTCCAAGTCCGTTCCATGCCAAACTGAGACTTCGTCGTTGTGGCGTCGCAGCAGCAGCAGATTCTTCTTGATAAGGCTACTGATTACTCTGGTTGCGCCACTGGTGTTGCCGTGTCCTTCCAAAGAGTAGTGGAGAAGCTTACGGCTCGTCTTGGATCTTTCTCCCCCGAGCCCTAGCCCAAGCAAGCAAGCAGCTTTTAGAGCGTCCGCGGCTCGCGAGTTGGGTTGCGCTTTCGAGATGGCGCTCTGAGTTTCTACCCACTGACGATATGTCCCTCCCACCGCAGTGTCGGACTGCATATCGGCTGAGAAGTAGTCATACAAATTTGCAGGGGCCACGGGGCTATCCAAATCGGTGTGAAACAGAAAACTGAAGAGGGTTCTTTCGTTCTGCGCCACTCGCGCGGATAGTCGAGGGAGAAGGTAGAGGGTGGTGGGCTCGAGTGGGTAAGCTTCGGCGAAGAGCTCTCTCAGCTCTTCTTCTGAATACTCCGGGAAGAGGCCGAGCTCCTTCGCTTTCTTTGCTTCACCGTCGGCATCGACCTTCCTTCGATTGGCTACGCCACTTGCTCGCGACGCCACGATCTCAGCTATCAAGCGGTGAATCTCTCGACTATCGTCTACATACTGAATCGTGTTAAATCGGCCTTCGATCTTCTTCCACTCGGCCCGAATGGACTGCGGGAGACCCCCTGCATAATTCAGGAGGCTCTTGTGAAGAATCAACCCTAGGGTTATTGGGATCTCCTTGGATCTACTACAGAATTCTGCCAACTGCTGAATTCCTAGGAGCTCAGGCGTGCGCCCTTCTGATATAAGGGTCTCCAAGTAGCGACCGAACTCGTCCCAGAGAATGACAATACGATCAAGTCCCAAGCTGATCGCCTTCTCTTGGAGGGCGTGGAGGAGCTTGATTGAGTCTTCAGCTGGTCCCGCTGGCAGAGCTTGAATTGTCCTTGCCTCTCGACCTCGTCGAAGGCGCTTCATACTCTCCAGTGCGCCAGTCTTGATCGCCTCAGAAAGGGTTAGTTGATCCCCGTGGAGTGCAATCACTAGACCTTGATTGCGGCGCCGTCTGCGCTCTGCGGCGTACTTCGCAAGATCTGGGGTTACCGAAACAAGCCTCTGCTCAATGCGCTCCAACGTCTCGGCGGCTTCAGGTCTGTTCTCAATCAGCTGGAGAGTAAACTCCGCAGCTAGGGACTTCCCCGATCCATAGGGAGCCACTATGAGAAGTGCCTTCTCGTCAGGTGACTCGCCAGCGAGTGCCGTAAGAAGGCCCGCCGTCTTGGCTGTTGGTCGAAAGTGCCCGATGCGCTCCGGGTGGTCCGCATCAAACCGGAGATTGATCGAGCGCAGGAAGTCCTTTGCTCTCATGTCGGTCTTGCCTTGACCGGTTGCTGGTGAGCTAAGCTGCGTTGGCATCTTGCTCTCCGACGGCTTCGTAGTGATCTTTTAACCAGCTGAGTTGGGGTTGGGTCTTCAGTTTCAACACTCTCTCCCCGGCCAACCCGCCGATCTTGATTCTTGTGGATTCCTGAGTCTCGAACTGGAGAGTTTGTTCGTAAAGCGACTCGGCAGTCAACACAAAGACCTTCCCTGGACTGTTGGGTAGGCGTGCTGCGTCATGAAACGAAATCTCCAGAAACTGAGAGTTGCCACCTGACCCTGCAATATTCCGGGCCTTTGAAACGCAATACCCCAGGAGGTGTGAAGACACCTGCTTTCGTCCTGAGTTGAGTTGGTACACCCCGGAGGGGCGAATTTGGCGGAGAATATCCAACTCTGTGAAGGGGCAGATCTTTGCCTCTTCTGGATCGGAGACTTCCGGCGGAATTACCTTTGCGTAGGATCCGAGAAGACAGGCGATGTCTCTCTGCAAAGTTCGCTGGCTCGGTAGTCGCTTCCGAGAGAGCTCCAGAAATCGGCGCAAAGCTTCTGTGCAAGCAGCTCGCTCAAAGCGAGGAGAGGTGAACCTGTTGAAGAACCACGACCAAGTGGTTGCCTGGTCAGGATTGTTGATCAGGTTCACGTGTAACGCCCACCATGTTCCGGTATCCAGAAAATAGGGGTCATTTCGCCAGATGAGGTCACCCAGTTCTGTGACCCTGTATACGTACTTCCTACCTTCTTTGCTTTCTATTTCAGATAGCCCAGTCGCCAGCAGCCAATGCCGAATTGATTTGGCCATGTTCCGGCCCACACCCAACCAATCGGCCGAGTACTCATCTACTAGCAGTCGAGGCTCCTCTCTCAGAAGCTTCAACCCCTTGTGAAGCCAGCCTTCCCGGATGTAGAAGGTCTCGTGCCCGCCAAATCGCATTGTTTTTCGCTGTCTATCTAGCTGCAGTCATCGATGTGGTCGAGAGCGGTCGGAGCAGCTCACAAAGTCGAACAACTGCCGCTGCAGCTATGTTGACTTCCTCCAAAGTGTTGTCGACTGCGAAGCTGAACCGGACACTCGAATAGGCGTCGCTCTCAGAGAGTCCCATTTTCCGCAGGACATATGATGGTTCCGGCCGTTGATTGGTGCAAGCGGAGCTTTGTGAGCACCGGATTCCGGCTTCGTCTAGACGAGCGACCAGCGCCTGGCCGTCGAGACCGAGAAAAAGCAGATTCGACGTATTGACTGCCCTCTCGGCTCGCCCGCCGTTGACTAAGACCGCCGGTACCTTGTCGAGAACACGAGCCTCGAAATGGCGTCTCAAATGGCTGAGATGATCTAGAGACTCTTCCAGTCCCTCGTGACGCAGTCGTGCTGCAACTCCCAGCCCGACGATCCCGGGCAGGTTCTCGGTTCCCGCGCGCAGTCCGTGTTCCTGTGGGCCACCGAAGACGATTGGTTTCAGGGATCTGGTTTCCTTCATATAGATAGCGCCGATTCCCTGGGGCCCGTTGAACTTGTGAGCAGTTAGAGTCAGGAAGGCGATTTCTGAATCTTCGAGATCGATTGGAATCTTACCGACGGCTTGGGCTGCGTCGGTATGAAACGGCACAGCAGCTCGGCTGCAAATCCCCGCGATCTCTTCGACCGGCTGGATAACTCCGGTTTCGTTGTTTACCCATTGAATTGACACAAGGTCAGCCGGTTGGCTGAGGAAGTTTGTGACCGTCTGTGGGTCCACCCTCCCTTCAGCATCGACGGGCAGGTAGTCGACTTGGACGTTTTGTTGCTCCAGCCAATCAGCAGTCTTGATGATCGAAGAATGTTCGATCGGCGTGGTCACAAGGCGCTGCCCTGGGGTCCCCGGCGTAAAGAAGGAGCGGAGAACTACGTTGTTTGCCTCAGTCCCAGTTCCCGTAAAGACCATGGACTCCGAGGAAACGTTCAAGAGGCCAGCGAGCGCCTCGCGCGCCGCAAGCAATCGAGTTCGTGCTCGTTCACCAGAGCTGTGCGCGCTCGATGGGTTTCCGAAGTCGTCACCGAGAATCGCCAACATTGCCTCTCGGACTTCCGGCAGGGGGCGAGTGGTGGCGTTGTTATCCAGGTAGATTTCAGTCATCCGGTGCTGCTTCCTGTCGATCTATTAGAGCTATCCACCAAAAAGGTCCAACTGGTTGTTCACGAGTTGGTCCAGAGGTTCGAGATGGGTGGCGAACCGGCGGATCTCTTCTAGCTCGGAATCGGAGAACAAGATCCGCCCGTCTCTGAACTTGTGACCGGCAGGAATCTTTCCCTGCGTTCGCCAACGCCAGAGAGTTTGCCGGGAGATATCGAATTCATCAAGCACTTCAGTGCTAGAGACGTAATTCACTCCCTCAATCTTCACAGGCATTGCGTTTGCGCCGTCACGTTTCAAGCTGTTGCGGCTGTCTCGGAGTGTAACACGATGTCACGCCAGGAGGTTCTTCGGGACATCTATGAGCTTCGCACACGCCCTTCTTGAAATGTAGCTGTAGGTGCTGTCAGAAACTGACACGGTGTGGCAGATCTTCAAACTTGGGCAATGATCTCTGCACCCTCTCTATTTGAGTTTCCATCGGTTCTAGGGAGTGCCAGATACGCAAGACATGCGCAGGCATGCGATTGGGGGACCTTCCCATGGAGCCTCCCCGACTACCTAGACAATGCCGGCTCTTAGCTCCGTGAATCGGTAAACCAGATCCCAAGAGCTGGACCATTGGGTCGTAAAGGATCCAGTACAGCAATCCGCCGCAGAGGTCCTGTGCCACCCTGAGGAAGACCAGGGCCATGGACGATTTTGAAGCGACTTCAAGGGCCTGGATGGGACCAAGCCGGGATCTGAGGATTCAGGAAACAGGCGTAATCAGACAGAGACGTTCTGTAGCACCGGTAGAGCCAAGGATCCCCAGCAGGCTGATTGAACGGCTACGCGGTGGTCGTCCTCTTCCTGAGAATTCTGTCGAGACTCTCGGAGAGATTCCAGATAGGTGGCTGGTCTCCGTCGCGCAACATGTCGGCTATCAACGGAACCCCCGCTGCCGCTAGGCCGTTGGCGCGAGCCATTACTTTACGTGGCTCAACTGCAATCTCGATTTCGTCCTCCACAGCAATGCCAACGAGCATTACTGTCTGGACTCGCCAGCTGTCCCGGTCAAAGATCGAGCCGTCAATGAACTTAAATGTTTTCTGTTTTCCCAAATCAACCGGTGCCAATCCCTCTCGGGCGGCTACCGCCAATCCTGTAAACCAGAGGTCCACCATGCGAGGAAAAGGGCTTCGATCGATTTGAGCACGCCCCCCTGTCTGACATGATTGATCATAGATTTCGCGCTGCTCGATTGGGGCAACTAGATCGATTCCGGCGAACGGATTGTGATATCGATGTGTCATCAATTCCTCCCAGGAATTCGACTTTTATGCCTGGTCTGCGTCCAATCGCCGTTGGCAGACATTGCACTCCCGGCGGTGATCGCATTCGCATCGCAATACTGACCTTTCGACCACCTCTGGTTCGTTGGCTAGCATCAAAGGGTAGTGCGCTGGGTTCGTGAGAGTAAGAACGCGTCCGGCTTCGTTGTCCAGGATCTCTTCGCAGTCGGAGATCTCAGACCGCGTCAAGAAAAGGACAAGTTGAGAACTTTCCCGGGCTGTGGTTTTCAACACCGAACGCTTGACATAGCCGCTCATCATTCCGAGCGGTGTGTCGATCACATTGGGTGCTTCCACCTCGCTGACCTTGGTAAGGGCGAGGATGAAAGCAAGGGTGAGGGCGCGGCGCGAAGCACCGTTGAGATCACGGTCTGGGCTAAGAGTTTTGTTGTTCGGACCGTAGACCACGATATCGAAGTTTGAGTTGATCTCTGCCTCTTGAATGATCGCACCTTGTTCAGGATCTGCTCCGATCATTTCGAGGAAGATCTGGTTCATCAGCTGACTTACCTTCGTCAGCTCTTCGTTCGTGATCCGCTCATAAGCTCCCTTGAGGACTCGCTCGATGTCTTGTGTTACCTCCAACTCTGCCAGAATCTTGACCCCTCTCTTCTGCTGCCTAAGGTGATTGTCTCGCTGCCTTGCGAGGTCTACTCTTTCCCTTCTTAAGCCCTCGAGCTTCGTCTCGAAACGCGATCGGTCAGCATTGAATCGGTCACGTTGCTCAATATACTGCCGCTTGGTCTCGCGTAGCCCCTGAAGATTTGTGTCCGGAATGTCGTCCAATTGCGCTTCGAGCGCCTTGATCCTCCTTCCCTGATCCTCCCGCATGATTTCGAGCTCATCGCGCCGCTCGACGACCCTTGCATACTCGGCAAGCCATCGTTCATCGTCCATGACCTGATCAGGCTGAAGCGGTCGGGATCCGAAGTAGAGATCGGTTATGGTGCTCTGCAGGTCGTCAGACCTTCTACTCTTATCGATCAGACTCTTGATGTGCTTTCTTCGGCGTTGGCCTTCGGTCTCGTTTGGATCAAGGGAGTCCCCGCAGATACACGTAGTGCACTCCAGCCGCTCTTCCAGAATAGGGATGGTCGTATTTGGAATCTTTCCCTGAGTATGAAGCTTGCTCAGCTTTGCCAGACCTCGCACCAGCACTGGTCCCAATAGGTCGCGAGCCAGTGAAAGACTCTTGAACAGGTTCGAATGGTCTCTTGTGGCGGCCGCCAGCTGATTCTTGATCTTTTCTTGTTGTGCTGCGGCTTGCTTGATTTCGCGTTGGAGTTTCTCCCGGTCGCCGAGTACCAAGGTGTCGTTGATCTTTGCCTGAACCTCAGAGAGCTTCTGATCGAATGCAGCAAACTGTGTTTTGGAATCTTCTACTTTCTCTTCGAGGTCTCCGGTTTCTTATTGACAGCCTCGAGGCGTGTGCGCGATCTTGTGAGTTGGATATCCCATCCAGCCCCTTAGCCACCTTGTTTACCTCGCTCGATGCCTTTTAGCGTGTTTGAGAGTCTTCAATAACGCCGAGGCCCAAGAGCGCCCGAATCGCCTTCTGTACTCTCTCTCGTTTGGTCGAAGCGGAGACCGTAGCCTCGATAAAACTCAAGGCGCGATCGCCATCCTTGTAAACAACACCTCCCGCAATTCGGGTGGAAGCTCCTCGTTGATTAGTGCTTCCGGGTAGTCGATAGGGCCGCCCCGGGAGTCAGTCAAATGAAACAGTTTCAGATCTAAGGAGGGAGTTCGATCCGATTTGACACCATCCAGAGTTTCATAAACAGACCGGATGATCCGATACTGCTTTTTCGATTCAATAGGGCCTTTCCGGGTTGGCGTGTCTCAGTTGTTTCGAAATCGACTTGAACAGAGACCGGCACGCGTTCTGATTCTGAAGGATCCCAGTCAATCGGGTGAAGGCGATAGTCTTGACCCCTTGAAGGCAGTGCCGCGTCACCATATAGAGCCCATTGAAGGGCATTGAGGATCGTTGTCTTGCCTGTTTCGTTCTCAGCTCGAATGACTGTCAACCTCTTCAGGGTGTCACGTGAGAAATCCAGCTCAAGATGCCGCAGAAGACGAAAATTCTCGAATTCAGCCCGAATGAGTTTCATCAGGGCTCCTCCTGACGCTCATCGGAGCGACTTTGACGCCCTGCCAAGAACTGTCCTGTTGCGTTGCACTTGTCATTGATCTTCTGTTGGATATCGGTACCCCGAACGCGATGCAGCCGCTCCGCTGCGATGATGTCGCCTATCGCCTGAACAAGTTCCTCTTGGTACCCTTCGCAGCGATCAGGGAGAGACCCACATTCTTCAAGAATGATGCTGATGATCTTCTTCTCATTCAGTGGCACGACTGGAAATCCCTCCTACATGAAAGCAGCGTTCGCAAGATTGTGAATGACATTCAGGGGGCCGTCCTTTCTACCTGCGTTCCGGGCCAATCTAGCGAACTATTCACCCGAGAAAGCTCAGAGCCTTGGATAATTTTCCTTGCATCGTTATCAGGGCTCTCCAAGCCGAGCGGCACAGCAATGAAGTCGTGAATCTCACTATGAGTCTTCCCGATCTCTTCGCAAGTTCGAAGAAGTCGGCCCCTGCGTTGAACCCATTGCCTTTCAACCGTAGTGCTCGCCAAGATGAAGGCTTTCTGAATTTGGGGGATATTGACTCCCTCATCAAGGACGCGCTTGGCCGTTAGGACTTGAAGAGTGCCATCCTGGAAAGACCTGATGATTCGCCTTGACTTGTCTCGATTGGCAGTTTCTTCATAGGTGAGCTGATGAAAAAGCAATCCCTTGGCTTTTAGCAGAGCATTGACTTCTCTTAGTTGTTGTGGTTCCTTGTCCGATCCGTAAACAAGTGTGTGTCTTATTGCCTGCAGGTCTTCGCGCGACAAAGCTTTCTCAAGGGCGTCGATCTTGTGTTCCGCCGTTTCTAGGATACGGCGCCTGTCCCTGAGGAGCTTTGCGAGGTAGCTGTCAGGATCTTCGTCATCATTGCGCCATGCCAGTTTCTTGATCTTTGCCGTTAGCTCATACCACTCATCCATCTCATCCGCTGTCAACTCCACCGGGTGGACGAAATAGTCGTATTCAACTAGACACCTTCCTATCGCTTCAATCAGGGGGAATCTGAACAAGACGGGCCCAAAGAATGCGAAAAGAGCATTCGTCCCGTCACTGTCATATTGACGCACCGGGGTGGCGGATAGTCCGAGCCGGAACTCGAAGAACGAAGGAGGTGACTTGGATGAATCCCTCCGCGCCGAGGTTGTGGACTTCGTCGCCAATCAGTAAAGATCTGCAGTCAAACTTCGAGAGTTCAGTCTTGAAGGATTCATCACAGAGCGTCTTGTGAGATACAACTAATACTTCGACATCACTCACCCCATGCTGGAACCGTCTTCTTATCCTGTTGATCTCGCGCGCTCGCCCTGTCGATCCGGACACAGCCGTCAAATCAAACGGCTGAAGGCCAAATCGCCCAATCTCATCACACCATTGCTGAATCAAAGGGATGTAGGGAGCCGCTACAACCACCAGCAAGGGCTTGAATTGTCTGAAAACCCGGTGGGCACAGATCAATGCGGCGATGGTTTTCCCGGATCCAGTCGCCATCTCTAGGACCCCTTGGTAGTTGCCGCTGCACCAAGAATCTACTGCTCTACCCTGGTGTTCAAATGGGCCTTCGTCGCACTCAATCCAGTCTGGGATCAAGAACTCCCGCCGAACGGACTTCAAGGGAGCGGGCTTAACCTGGCGACTACCTTCGTCCTCGAGTACCTTGCTATACAGTTCCCGAAGATCTTCCTCAGTCGGCATAGCATTGTCTTGATAGTGCCTGAGGATGTTCTCCTTGATCGCCTGTGGGGCAGAGACCACGGCACAATTTTCTTCTTCATCCCTCCAAAGACGCTCAAACTGATCCTGGAGCTTTCCTGCCGTATAACTCTGGTTCGGATCCACCCATCCTTGGGAGACACTTACTTGTTCGAAGTTCTTTCTGATTCCAGCTTGAGTCAGGTTGCTCGAACCATGTACAGCCATCAAGTCGTCGCCTTGCTCGAAAATCCAGACTTTGGGATGAAACAGCGCGTCTCTCATTAGGGCGATCTTGATTTCAAGGCGACCGGCGCGTAGCAGAAAGGAAAGGCAGCGAAGAGTGTGCCGCTCAAGGAGGTCTTCCGTGACAATCAGATCTTCGAGCACTCTACCCGCGAGATCTTCAGGTTTGCAGGTGCCTTCTTCAATCGCGGTGCGATCTTCGGGTCGCAAGAACGGACTGACGATTAGCCTGAAACTGCGGTTCCCGTCACTGACATATGTCGCCAACCCGGGGGCAAGGGTGGCGAGTACTGTACTCGAGAAGAAGCCGACCATGCAGTCCACCCTGTCTGCAACTCGAAAACCGGGTATAAGGACTTCTTCGCCCAACGGGTCTTTTGGCAAGAAGTACAGCGGCCGGATTTGGGACAGCGACTTAAGGTGCCCCAGAACAGATTCTTCCACGGATACTGGAGCAGTAGTGAGATCATCGTTCCGAGTCATTCTTCGGTTTGCCTTGGACTCGTCCTTAGAGCCGCCAGACATCACGACACTTCCCCCCTTGCATTGCGTATTCTCATTTCATGGACTTCAGGAAGTTTTCTGGATGAACGCAGACAAGAGTCCCATCGCGAGTGACCCGAGATTCTGTGTTTCGGATACAACAGCTTGCCGCACTCTCCTAGGACAACTGGGATCTCAGACGTGGCGCTTTGAACATCGCGACGACTCGATACGCGCCGAGCAGCCGTGAGAATCATGGCTTCATTAGGGACCATGCTTGCTCTTTGTATCGTTCTTGTCATTTATCTCAAATAGACTCGGTCCACTCTTGGACTTGAGGCTTAGGTCTTCATTTACTGAAATTCCGCAGGGCTGGAATGCCCCACCTCCATGAAACCAGCAGCAATCATCGCGGTCTTCTTTACGAGCTCCCCCGGCCCCACCACCCGACACTTCCCCCCGAAGCCCACCACCCAGCGGGCAATCTCTTCGAGGCTCGAGAGCTCGACCTTGTAGTCGAGCGAGCCATCCTTGCGCTTCGTGACCTTCTCGCCGGGGTGGTGTCTCGCATTGAGGATCAACGCAGCCAGAGATTTGTCAAACCTCAGATGCACCTGGTAGTGGCCGTCGCCGGTGAAGATCTTCCAGGAGCGGTCGAGGAAGTCGTCGAGAGAGAAGTCGGCGGGCATCTCGAAAGTCTCGTCGGTGCCCCGGGTGCCGCTGATGCGGTCGAGGCGAAACATGCGGGGGGCGTCGTGGATGTGGCAGCGGCCCACCAGGTACCAGGCCTCGTTGCGCTCGAAGACCTGCCAGGGGTCGACGTGGCGCCAGGTGTGCTTGCCTCCGGTCAGCGAGTCATACTTGATCTCGACCACGTGGCGCTTGCTGATCTCGTCCCGCAGAGGCTCGAGCACATCCTGGGCCCGGGGGCCGGAGCGGTTGATCGAGGCCAGCTGCAGTGCGCGCGGGGTCTCCTCGGCCAGGTCGGTCGCGGCATCGAGCTTGAGCTCGAGCGCGGTCAGCCGTTGCCGCAGGGCCGGGCTCTTGCGCAGCGCCGGGTTACTGAGCGCCACCTTGAGCAGGGCGTGCTCTTCGGCGGTCAGGTTCAAGGGCTTGAGGGTGGCGCTCTCCAGCAGCCGGTAGCCGTGATCGTCCTTGTAGACGGGTATGCGCTGCTGCTCGAGATCCGCGATGTAGCGAAAGGCCGTGCGCTCGGAGACCTCGAGCTTGTCGGCGATCTCGGCCACGGTGCGCGAGCGTCGCCCACTCAACATGTGCACCAACTCGACGATGCGCGTGGATTTGCTCATCTACCGTCCCTCCACGGTCCAACCTGTCCTGATGCCAAAAAGGTATCAAGGCAGAGACGATTGTCAGCCACCCTTATGGGTGGGGCAATGACGGGCGCCACAAAGGGGTGCCGATAGCCAGCACCCGGGTTGGCGGCGACGAGAGGCGGCCGATCGGCTCAGGCATTAGGGTCTGCCCTGGCCAGCCAAGGAGGAACGGGTCATGGAAAGGGTTGCACCGACCGCCCTCGAAGCCGAAGCTACGGTGGCAGGTGGGGGTGTCAGAAGCTGTCAGTCGGGGTCAGTCTGTGACTGGCTCTTGAGTCGAGCCAACGTCAGCCAATGCCGGGCCCTGCTGGCGCCCACATACAGATGATTCGGTGTGCTTGTCCTGGGGTGTCCCTCGTCGATCAGAAGGACCACATCTGCTTCCAGGCCCTTGAACCTGAAGAGCGATTCGAAGCGTAGCTGGTTGGGTGCTGGCTGGGCGTCGAGGGGAACCAGTCGCAGGGGGCCAAGTTTCGAGACGCCTTTGAAGGCGCTGGTCTTGCGACTACGAGTCGAAAGAAGCACGATGTCTCGTGGGTCGATCTTGTCTCTGGAAACCAGAGTCTCGAGTCGTTTGCCGAGCAGTTTCTGAAGGGCGGCGGCACTTTTGGCTTCCAGGAGTTCCACCTCCCGACCCTCCGGGGCTCCCGGAAAGGTTTCGATCAAATGTTGGCTGACTTCGCCGCAGAACGCGGCGATTCTCCCTGTGTTTCTGCAGTTGTATCGCAGCGGATACGGGTAGAGGTCCAGCATCTTCGGGATGCCCCTGCCGTAAATGTCTTGCAGCGGGTCGAAGAACACGTACCAGGTACCTGCCTGGGGGTCCTCGAGAAGATCCCGAACGCAGTCCCACCAGTCCTGCTTGAAGTCCTGTCCCTCGTCGACAACGATGGCGTCGTAGCGCTCATCCGAATGCTTGCCCAATGCCTCGAGGAAGCTCAGAGGAAGCTCTTCCTCGTAGAACTTGCTCTTCTCCCGCCGGCCCTTGGGCACCTCGATATGGACGCCTGCCTGCTGCAGAAATCTGATGCTGAAGTCGTGGAATGTGAAGACAGGGAAGTCCTCGGTCTGGCTCTTGAGCTCCTCGGCGAGAGGCTGGTTGAAGCAGAGGAAGAGCACTTTCAGACCGTCGTTTGCGAGGCGCCGGGCTTTCTCCATCGCGACGACGGTCTTGCCCGAGCCGGCACAGCCTTCGATGGCGAGGCGTCGCTCGTCGGCCAGGACGTCCAGGAGGCGGACCTGCTCCTCTGTGAACTTCCTCTGCTGTCGGTCCTCCTCTGCGAACCACTTGGCCAGAGGCACACGGACATCGATCGGGGGGTTGATGGCTTCAACGATCTTGTCGGGGAGCTCAGGTGGGTATTTCCGTGGGGTCAGACCCTGGGTGTCCATGAGCCGGGTGATCTCGTCGGTAAAGCGAGTGCAGTCGAGTCGGTCGATGACATGGTCGCGAGGGAGTGCCAGACCTGTGTTTGCGGGCAGGTCGACGTCGGGAAAGATGACGCCCCAGCCGAATCTGGGTCTTACCTGTCTGGATTTGAACCAGGAGCGGCCTCTGAGGAAGTTCTCAACGGCATGGGCGCCCCGCCGAGCTTGAGCCGCCGGGTCCTTGATGGCGTTGGTTTCTCCACGATGGTTCTTTGAGAACCACTGACCCTTGTGGAAGTGGATGCCACCGCCCTTGACCTCCAGCACGAGAAAACCACGGTCGGGAACGACGAGTAGAAAGTCGATCTCCCCGTCGAGAGCCGGGTGACTCCGGTCAGCAGGCTGCACGAATCCTTGAGAATGGATGGCGGTCCACTCGGGAGGCGTCTGATCTCTGAACCGCCGAAAGATCTCGCGCTCTGATGGGGGAGCCTCAGGGTCAATCTCAGCTGGGATCATCTTTGCCATAAGAACCTCCGCTCAGCTGCGAGCATTCCCAGTACTGGCTGTCAGATCCTCTGACGGTATCAGGCCGGCGCTGGCGAGCGACGACAATGTTGGGTGGAAGGGGCAATCGGGATCGACGATCCTGTTTCGGGGGTTTGACTCGAGTGGGGTTAGTCGATCGATAGACCTAACCTGAGAGATGGTTTCGCCCCACCTTGCGGGCTGTTGCTTGATTCATCTGACCCAATCCCCGAAAGCCGTACCACCTCCAGAGTTGATGCTCCACGGTGAGATTGCCGGAGGTGACTGCCAGGAACTGTCAGACAAGTGCGCCAGGCTCAACCGAGGAAGCTCGCTGCCCCTGGGTATGCAATCTGCCGCGCGTGTGCAGTGAACCACTGACAGGGCGCGAGCGACATGCACAATCAGGAGTGCGCTAACGTGCAGTTCATCGATGGCCCTCCCTGCGTCGCGTGGAAAGCCTGCCACAGAGATGGCAGCTGAACGATAACCGAGAGGTGGAAATTGGCCGCGACGGATACGGTTGGAGCTGCCTCTCGAGGTAGTAGGAGGCCTCATGAAGAAAGCAGCCCTTCGAAGCATCGCAGTGATTCTGTGTTTCTTGATGACTGCGATGCCAACCTACGCAGTTTCCGTGCCGGCCGGTACGGTCATTTACGGTGAGCTCGTCC
>CAVPOX010000018.1:0-78357 GCA_963707075.1 uncultured Acidobacteriota bacterium | reverse complement strand
AGGGGCACCCTGATCGGCCTGGCTGCGGGTGACAAGAATCATGGCCCCAGCCACATGGCCTGGCGGCTGGCTCAGAGTCTTGCCGAACGGCAGCGCTTCGATCCCGACGGACGTCTTCGATCGGTACCTGGCTTGGCACCGGGAGGGTTCGTTCGACACCGGAATGGTCGCTCGCCTTGTCTTCGATGAGGTCCTCGCCGGCTCGAGTCGAGCGGGTGCCGTGGCACGGGCTGACCAGCAGCTCGAGGGTCTGACGGCCGGGGTCAATACAGCCCACCGAGTGGCACCCCTCGCCATGGCCAGCTTCATAGCGGATGATCGCTTGGAAGACGCTGCCAAGCGGGAGTCCGCCTTGACCCATGCGCATCCCCTGGCGGGGGAGTCGGCAGCTGCAGTCGCAATACTGTGCCGGCTCCTGATTCGAGGGCTGCCGTGGGAGGAAGCATTGGCCAGGACGGCTTTGGGGAAGCATCGCCGAGATCCGAGCCGCACTTTCTCCCGGGGCGACCTCGCGTGGTGAGCTTTCGACGGGCGGCTACGCTCCCGAGACTCTGAAGGCAGCCATCTGGCACCTCGATCGGGCCGACAACTTCGCCGAAGCCCTCTCATCAGGCCTCGCGTTCGCCGGCCCTGCCAACTACTGCCCGGTCCTTGTCGGTGCAATCGGCGGTGCAAAGTGGGGGGCTCAGGAGATCCCAAAGCGCGAGCTCGAGCGGCACCCTCTCCAGTCTTCAATTCCGAGTGTTTCGGAAAGTCTTGCGTCTGGATGGGGGGTTGTTTCGTGAGAGTTGCGACTGAAGGAGAGGTCTGGAAGGCCACGATTGGCCCAGCTCGGATTGGTCCAGCCATCGCTCCGCTTGGCGGAGAAGTAGGCAGACAGGGGCCAACTTGAGCGTTACGGTCAAGTTGAGATTGGAGGATTCTGTCACCTCCTCATTGGGAGGAGTCCCGTTTTCGAGAAGCGGGCGAGTGACTTCGATGACAGCCGACCTCACAGGTCGCTAGGGGGGCTAACCCCCAAAGCGTATGTCGCTCAGCTGCTGGCTGGCGAGGCCTTCGAGGAGGCCGTATAGACCGAGAATCTCTCACAGACCCTGGTCCAGCGTCGGGGGCAGCCTCACCTGGGTCGCTTTCTCAAGAACCGAGCTTAGATAGCCGTCCACCAAACCGGGGCAAGTCGAAAGTGCATTAGCAAGCTCCCGCTTGAATGACAGTGACGGGTGTGGCCGACCGATTACCTAATCGGTAGTGTCTTGTGGACCGGTATCCACACCTTCTGGCGATTCGTAGCCAATCCTTCTGAAGCTTGAGTTTAAAGTTCTCGGTCTCTTTGTCATCAGCCATGGTTGGGCAGGACATCAGATCGTCGTTCTCCTGCTCGTGATAGAGCTTGATGTCGAGGGTGGCACCTGCTCCGCTGCCAAATCCCCGACCTTTTCGACTGAGTGTCTCGGATCTCGAACCACGAGTAGCCCGCTGCCATGCAGAGTGAGGCAGCCTTTTCATAGGCCTTCCTCATCGCTTTGCCTTGTCCACCGAGTCGACTCTGCTTCTGGTGAGTGACGAGAAATCTGTTCGGTGAAAGTTGTTGGATACGTGTCGTTGCTAACGAGGTTCCTGTGGACATCAAGAATACGCAACAAATGGCCGCTAGGCGTTTGAACATCTCTTTCCTTTCAGTGTCTCTATTTGGCTAACAACCATTGTAGGCGTTGATTACGCTGTGGTCAGTGGAACAGACAACGCTTCGCCCTTGACCGGAGGTCACTACGCCCCTACCTCGATGGGTGGGCTCCACCCATCCAATCACGCGGGGAAAACCTGTGGCGTGTGCGATGGCAGAAATACTCTTCTATGCCTACTCTTAGGAGATGTGTGTGGGTAATGGAGGTGTCAAGTGAAGTCACGACTACTGTCATTCTGCAGCGCCTTAGCGGTTGCCACCATGTTGCTTCTAGCTGCTCCGCTGATCTCGCAGGTCCACGAAGTTCTGGGGCCAAGCTTCGAGCGGTTCGAGTCCCATTTAGAGCACTGGGATTTGAGTTCCGAGCGGGCGGTCCAATTCGAATTGAAGGACGGCACCACTGTGCGAGGTCATATCTGTGCGACTCCGCCGCCGACTAGGGAGTTCCTGGAAGAGTTGCGAGCGGTACTTTCTCTAGTATCCGAGGAGACGGACGGCTTTGAAGTGAAGGGAAAGACCTTGGCCCGGATTCCTCTCTTTTTTCACGTGATTCAGACAACCTCAGGGAAGGGGTATGTCACCGATCAGCAAATCATCGAGCAGGTCCAGGTTCTGAATGAGAGGTTCAAGTCGACGGGCGTGCAGTTCTACATAGATGGAGTTGAGGATGTAGTCAACAACACCTGGTTCAAGAAGTGCTCGCTATTAAAGAAGAATGGCGCGGTTAACAGAAAGTACGTGAAGATGACGAAGAAGCTCGCGGTAGCGCCGAGATCAACTGTCAATATCTATAGTTGTCAGCTGCCAGGTACGGCTCTGGGCTTCGGCATCATCGCCGGCTTGCTGCCTGAGGGACACAAAGCCAACGGAATTGTGCTTGACCATCTGACCTTTCCAGGTGGTCCCTATGAGCAGTACAGCAAGGGCATAACGGGCGTCCACGAAATGGGCCATTATCTTGGTCTTCTTCATACCTTTTATCCTGGGGTGGATGGAATGCCGAATGGTTGCGATGGGAATGGTGACGAAGTCGCCGATACACCGTTTGAAGCCGAGCCAGCTTATGAGTGCAAACCGCGGGATAGCTGCCCCCAAGCGGGCATGGATCCGATTAAGAACTTCATGGACTATACAGATGACAACTGCCGGAAGAAGTTCTCAATAGGTCAGAAGATCCGGATGCTAGATATGACCCTCTACTACCGGCCCGGCCTCTTCGGGCTTCAATAGCATGCCAGCGGGAGACCTCGTAGATGAATAAGCACGAACTGCCTTTTGGGCAAGCTGTGTATTTCGGTTGCGGTCGCGGCTCCACCAGCCTGGGCCCTCGAAGAAAGCGAAATTCCTGCCGGACTGCCAGAACGAACTCCGTCTCTTTGGTGACAGTCCCCAGTTGCAGGACTGCCTGGCTCTTCGAGCACCGATCAAGAGGAAGGCGAGGCGCCCCCGCAGTTCCTCGCAGCATTCGAAGAGTACAAGTCCCTTCCCGACGCGAAGGCGTTCGCGCATAGCCGAAGACGCCTTTGGTGGTGTCGCCTGGGGCTACAGCTATGGTTCAGCGAGCATTGAGGAATCGTTGGGAGCGCGATGGACTACTGCATCCAAACAATCTCATCAATTTCGCGTTGAGGCAGAGTGCCAGGTTCTAGCCGTTGGAAACGCTATGCTGAACGCGCCGCAGGAAGTCTCACCAGCCCTTCAGCCAGCGGCCGCGCCTCGAAACTAGCGGACCGACTTACGCCGAGCAGTGGGTGGAAGGGACGAAGTATCACATTGGCGTGGCGGGCGACGTCCAGGTTTGGGTGTCGCCAACCTTCAAGGACTCAGAGCTACTGGTCTTTCTCGTAAATGGGGGCGATCGGCCTGTGACTTTCGCACCGGAGTCCATGGTTCTCAGAGCAGACAAGCTCTCTGGTGCTGGCAGCTCTTCCTTCAACTTGAAGGTGTTCAGCGCATCTGACTATGAGAAGAAGGTGCGGAACAAGCAGGCGTGGGCAGCAGCGCTCTACGGCTTGGCCGCAGGTATGGCTAACACTCCCCAAGCACAGAACAGCACATACTCGGGTACGTACAATAGCACTTATTCCGCGGTCGGGTATCCCAACGTGTATGGCCAAGGGAGCTTCATGGGGACTGTTACGACTTGGCCTAGCGCTGCCGACTATGCCGAAGCCAACGCCAGGACTAACGCACAGCTCCAGGCAATGGGTTCCCAGCTTAGGGAATCATTCGATGCAATGGCGGCGACCTTGATGAGGACTCACACCTTGGCAGCGGGCTCATACTATGGAGGTGTGGTCCACTACAAGAAGAAGAAGGCCGATCGCTACGAGCTGACGGTGCCGTTTGCGGGAGAGTCGTTTCGGTTTGAATTCGAAAGGTAGCTTTGCGCGGTCAGTCGGTTGCCCCCAACAGCGAGTAGACGTGCTCGGGCAGCTCCTCCTGCAACTCCCACTCAACCGTAATCGGCTTCTCGCCCTGCCACTTCACGAAAGTCGAGCTTGCCGCAGTAGATGAAGGGGGCGGCCTTGCCGGCGATCTTGGCCTGTTTGCGAACAAACAGAAGCACATCGATTCCTAGGTCCGCGTGATCGCGAATCATGCGGCCATGTTTGCTGTCTTGCTCGAGTCTGCATCTGACTCTGCCACTCAAAGCGCGACTGGCTGAGAAATCTGTCGGCGTACTTGTGTTCGTCTCTGTGCCCTGACTTGTCGAGAGTGACGAACAACAAAAGGTGCTTCTCGAGTGGCACAAAGCCTTGGTCCCAGGTTCGTCCTCTTGGGGTCAGGCCGAACATCTCAGGTAGATCAGGTCGTCGGTAACTTTTCCACAGCTCAAGCCCATCGGTTTTCGACCCGTGCGTTACCGGAGAAAGCCTCCACCCATCCTCAGTCTCCTCAAGTACCACCTGATGGGTCGTACCTGGGAGACCCGCATCTTCGCCGAACCAGCCGCGCAGAATCTCGGCAAGCACATTCTCCTCTGAGCCCGGGCGCCTGGCTACGTTCAGGGCGATCTTGACGAAGTTGCCCTCAAACTCCTCATCGTTGGCAGTGAAAGGGCTCCACCCTGCAGGCAGTCCAGGGTGGGATTCACGGTCCGGAAGAAAGAGAATCGGGCGGCGGTCCGCGTGAGAGACTTTGCACTCGTACCGGGCATTTCCGCCGAGGAAGTCGCCCTCGTCGAAGGCGTTGGAGAACCGGCTCAAGTACTCTGCCAGGCGCCAGTCCGCTAGCTCCCGAGTGAGTTCCTGGAAGGCCTCTCGGAGTTCTGGGGCGACGGACAGAGTGCTCGAAAATCTGCCATCACTGTATTGGCAAAGTAACTTCTGCCTCTGGTCCCTTTGCCTCCACCCAGGCGCTGAATCGGATTGGTCTCCAGCAGCCGAATGAGGTTTGCCCGGTCCTCCAGGGCTGGCCCCAAGTCGTTGCGCAGCGGTGCCGATCGCCTACCTATTCGCTCAACTGCCGAGGCGAGCTCATCGACGGTGAGCTCACCCGGGAACGCATCTCTGTTCAAGGACCCGAGCAGCACCAACATCTTGTAGCTCTTGGTCATCGGGGTGGTTTCGAGCGCATCGAGGAAACCTGCCGTCGAGGGGTCCGACAGCAGCGTTTCCGCTGAAACGTCCAGGTCTCCCTGTGCCTTGACGAACTTTAGCCACGAGCCAAAACCGCTGCGAGCGGCCCGGGGGTTGTAGCTTTCATGAAATGCCTCGACCGCCCGCGGCCGAACCCCATGTCTCTCTTTGAAGTCCTCATAGTGGTACTGGAGTGTTTCGTCCGCGCCGGGTGAGCGGAGCAGGGACTTCAGAATGTCCATGGCTTCAAGCTCGTAGGTCACCTCGCAGCCGGGAGGCAGATCTGCCTCTCCCAGCTGCACCAGTTCGAGGCGTTGGCGGGTCACGCTGTCTCCCCCGTCGATCGTGAGCAGCGCCTGCGCCTTGATGAGGAAGATCCGGTGATTGCCGATGTAGTCGATCACCGTCAGGTGATTCTTGCCTTCGCGCTGTCTCGTAGGCCCCGACCGAACTGCTGCAGCCAGAGCAGTCTCGACTCGGTGGGGCGCAGCATCATCACGGTGTCGATCGTGGGGATATCGACCCCCTCATTGAACATATCCACAGCGAAGACGATGTCGAGCTCGCCGGCCTCCAGTGCCTCGAAGGAAGCGGCCCGGGGATCTGAGCCCTCGCCCGAGTGGACCGCCGCCGCACGGAGCCCATGTTCTCGAAAGAAGTCCCGCATGAAGTTGGCGTGACGCAGCGAGCAACAGAACGCCAGCGTTCGGTTGCCGGCGCGCTTCTGATACTGCTCCAGGGCATTCTCGGCGCGAGCCTGAGTGGCGACGGCCTGGGTCAGGGCGTCCTCGTCAAACCGGTTGCTCCGCCAGGGGATCTGCGCGTAGTCAACCTCGTCCGGCACGCCGAAGTACTTGTAAGGACAGAGAAATCCGAGCTCGATTCCTATCGGGACATCGCAGCGGTAGACGAGGTTCTCCTGGCAAAGTGCGAGCAGATCGCCGCCATCCGTCCGCTCAGGAGTTGCCGTCAGCCCTAGTAGGAATCTGGGCTCAAAGTAGTCAATCAGCTTCCGGTAGGTGCGAGCCGACGCATGATGAAACTCATCCATCACGATGTAGTCGAACTGGTCGGGGTCGAATTGACGCAGGTTCGGGGCGCGACTCAAGGCCTGAACCGAGGCGAACAGGATCTGGGCATCGAGGGCCTTTTCCTGACCCGTGAAGAAGCCCATGTGGGCCTTCGGCCGGATGCGACGAAACGTTGCCAGCGCCTGCCCTAGAATCTCCTCCCGATGGGCCACGAAGAGGACCCTTTCGAATCCATCGCGGTGGGAGTCGAAGGCCGACAGCCAGGTCTTGCCAAGGCCGGTGGCTAGCACGACAAGGCCTGCTGAGTTGCCTTCGGACCGAGTGGTCTCGAGCGCTTTCAGCGCTTCCAATTGGACGCTCCAGGGCTCTGGTGGCGGCGCCGGTGGCTCATCCGGCACCTCCCTCACCTCCGATGCTCCAGAGGGAAGCGTCTGCTCAGTTTCCCTCCGCTCCTCATAGGCATCGATCCACCCATGGGTCAGCGCCTGATTGCGAGGGTTCTGCCAGAGCGCTTCAAAGCTATTGACCACCTCCCGAAACCCCCGCGCGTCTCTGGAAGTGAAGACGCGGTAGTTCCACTCGACACCGTCTTTCAGAGCCGGCCGAGTCAGGTTGGAGCTGCCAACCAGCGCAACGCCATCGTCGCCGCTTTCATGGAAGAGGTATGCCTTAGGGTGAAAGGTCGAATCGCCGGCCTCGAAGGCTCGACAGTGAGCATTGTCTGGGAACTCGGCAACCAGGTCGAGCAGAAGTCGCAGCGCCTCAGGCTGCGTGACGCCCAGGTAGTCACCGACGACCATTCTGAGTCGGCCGCCTCGCTCGAGAAACTCGCGCAGCCGACTCTCGAGCACGCGCACACCACTCTCCAGAACAAAGGCAACAGCGATATCGACCTGCGTAGCGCTTTCAAGGTGGGCGTAGAGGTGGTGCGCCAGCGGATCGAGGGCCCCCGTGATCATCGCCCGTTGGTGGGGAAGTCCAGTATTCACAGAGGGCTCCGCAATCGCAGAGGCCACGCCTGTGGACTTGATCTGAGCTGATTCACCGACCAGGTAGTTCGCTTTGTTGGGGATGACCCACCGCACTCCGCCCCGAGGATCCGAGACATCCCCTGCGTAACGGGGAATCAGATGGACATGAAGATGGGGAATCGTCTGGCCCGCGGCCTCGCCAATGTTGACCCCGATGTTGAAGCCGTCCGGGCTGTATTGCGCAACGACTTTGGACTTGGCAATCTCCAACCCAGCGATCAGCTCAGCTTTCTCTTCATCGGTCGTCTCAAACCAGGAAGCGACATGTCGTTTAGTCACCAGCAGGCATGCCCTGGGGTGACCGCAAAGGTGTCCCACAGTCCGAGGATCAACTCGCCAGCATGAAACAGCCGTGACGCATCGGGATGGCAGAACGGGCAGGGTTCCTGGTTCAACGTGCCTCTCCTTTCACAGCTGGCCAGGTGCGAATCTCCAGGCGACCGCTCAATCCCGACTTCACACACTGCGCACAGCGCCAGCGACGCATCGGCCTCTTGGCAAACCGGGTGGCCTGACAGACGGGACAGCGGTGTTCGTATCGCAGGTTGGACCGAGGAGGCCGTGTCGGGAAAGCACAGTCACCTGAGAGCTTAACCTTGGGCTCGTAGCCGGCCTGCTGCATCAAGACCTTCCACTCGGGACCATGAGGTCGAATGGTCCGGCCGTGAATCTCGTAGGCAGCCAGATGCGCCGCCTCGTGGCAAAGCACCTCCTGAAAGAGCTCTTTGGACTGGTCCAACACAAACTGCGCAATCCGAATGAGCTTCTGATCGGGGTAGCAACGACCCAATGAGCGGGTCATGCGCGTGCTGATTTCCACCGAGATCTTGGGGGCTAGGTCAGCAACGCCCCACGCTTTGCACCACGACTGGAGGAGCGCCTCCACGCTCAGTGCCCTCCCGCAACAAAATAGCCCTCTCGCCGGAGGTAATAGGCGAGGTCTGCCTCAGCCTTGACGGCATCCTCGTAGGACAGATTGTTCAGATCCACAGTCAACTCCGGCAAGAGTCGGACTCCATAGTCGCGAACCTCAGGCGATGCCTTACGGCCAGCTTTGTGGTTCGCGAATCGCTCCTCCGGAGAGAGTCCTGTCATGCCCACATAAAGGCACGGTTGCTCAGGATCGAAGTCTGGGTTGAGCTTCTGGAGTTTGCGCTTCTTCCTAACCTCAGGGTCGAGCTCGACGACGTAAACGGAGTGGTGTTGCACTTCAACATTCTCAACAGGGTGGGTCGGGTGGGGAGTAACCTCGTTCACCTTCTTCGGGAAGCGGTTCGCAGCGACTCCTGAGTTTGTTCAATGAACTCCAGAATCTCCGCCCTTCGACTTTCGAGAGTCTCGTATGTCGTGACACCTGCGAGCGGCTGTTCGTCGTAGAGAGCTAGCAGGTGATAGTGCGGCTCGAGCAGTTTCCTCGACCACCGTGACCGCACCATTCCCGAGGCGCTTTGACCGGGGGCCTTGAGAGTCTTTCTGTCCTCAGCGATGCTGCCGAAACGAACAAAGCCGTTTCGGCTAATCGCAATGGGTCCGCAGTCAAACGAACAGCAGGCGTATCGGTTCCAACGAGTTGCACGGATGAACTTCTTTAGCTCTTCGACTTTGATGTTCTTTCGATACCACGTGTGCCGCAAGTCTTCCCCTCGGCGAAGCGAGTCGACCAGAAGATTCCGCACAGTATGTGTCTTCTTCATCGGGACATCGAAAAGCAGGTCAAAGGCATACTCGTGCACGCCGAGCTTCACCCAGAAGTAGTCCTGCAGTAGAGCCCAAACCTCTTCCTGGTCGCCGGCATCGATCAGAGACATGGCGGCCTGGCGGATCTCGAACATGGCTTGGTCGAGTCTTGCTCGTATGCTCCTGGTCTTCTCCAGCAGTGCCGGGTCATCAGGATAGACCTCGGATTTGTTCGGCAGCGAGGCGCTACCCTTTCCTCCACCCAGGTAGATGCTTCCCCAGCCGCAGGGGGAGAGCGTGAAAGCATCGCCGGTAGGTGACTTGAGAACCTGGTACTTCGAACGAGCTGCGAGCGATCCAAACGGCCTTCTCGGAGGCTTGAAGTCCGGGTGAGTAATCCACCGGAGGTAGCAGAGTCTGATCTCCTGCATTCCCAGCTCGAAGTTGGCAAGTTCATCGCCGAAATCAGGTTGCTTCTTGCGTCGCGGCTTGGGTTGGTGTTCTCGGGATCGAGTCACGCTCTTGGCCTTCTTCGCGCTTGGTGGCGGGAGCCCGGGTACCCTTCGTTTGAACTTACGAACATGGTCTGGATTGTCAGGGTCCAGATCACACCAGCGAAATCCACCGGGTTTGATTCTCACGGTAGCTCCCAAACCCGGGATCAGCCAGGGTGCGAAGTCCCGGACCGACTTCGTCAGCTACCAGGCATCGCCGAGTTGCTCGTCTGCCTCGTAAAGGCGCTCAAAGGCGTAGTCGACAGTGGCTCTCTGAAAACCCTTGAGGCGGTTAAGGACGGCTCGACGTCGGTCGCCTCTCTCTTGCCGTCATACCTTGAGCTCCTGATAGGCCTTCCAAACTGGCTCCAGATCGTCTCGAAGCCATCAGGAATGAGTTCCCGCCCCTTGGGTGTCTTCCTGAGATCTTCAATGATCCGAGCCACTTGCTCAACGCTGCTTGGGTGGCGATCGAGAGCTTTCAGGAGGGACTCGAGCAGCGTTGATTGCCCCAGGTAGCTGAGCGGCGGCTTCCCGTGACCGGGTCCTCCCATCTGATTGGTGAAATCGATGACATGGAGCCCTTCTTCGGCAAGCAGGAGAAGCAGCAGCCTCAGCACCTGGTCCTTGTTCTCAAGTAGGCCCTGCAGGATTCTCTCCTTGCGGTTCTCTGGTGCCCCGGACAGCGGGAGGTTGAGGACGAAGTTGCTTCTCAGAACCTTCCCCGAGGGCGCCTTCCAATCCAAGTGAAAGGCGAAGAAGGAGGTCAAGGCCTCGAAAGAGATCGGCGAGAACCTTGCCAGGATGTTCCCATCGGTTGACAGACCTAGAGCTGCCTCCCTCTGCAGGGTGACAGGGCGAACCTTGACTGCCACCTCGGGAGGAATCTCCAAAGGAGTGTTATCTGGAGCAAGGACATCAAGCGAGAACGTACTCTCTCCAGGCTCCGCACTCACCGAAGCCCCCATGAGTGCCTCAGCCAGCGCCTGTCGTGCCTTATCGAGGATCTGCTCACCAAGCACAATCTCCTTGTCGGGCGGGTCAGCAGCCTCATGGAGAGGATAGGGGACCAAGAGATGCCGGAAACCGGCCGGGTCATCCTCATCGCCAAGAAGGGCCTGAATGCCACAGTGCTTGCGATGACCGATGAGCTCAACCAGAAACTCGACATTGATGCCGAAGGCTCCAGGGTCGCATTTGCAGACCCAGTCCATACGGAAGCGTCCTTACCGTCTTCCCCAATGAAGAGCTTTGCATGCAGGCCCGCTAGCTCCACTGCCTGTTCCTGTGGTTTCTCATCTCCTTCGCGACTGTCCAGGTCGGCATCCGGCGACAGTACGTAGAGTTGATCCTCCAAGGGCCGCAGTTTGTCAGGCGCGATGGCGGCAAAGGACTCGGGGCGCGAGATGACCGCCATAATTTCGTGGTCACGGCTGAGCCTCTCCAAAAAGACCTCGGTCAGGAAAGGCGACAGCACCAGGCTCTTGGAGCCGCTGTCGGTGAAAGGCCATTTCTTTTGACCCTCAATCCCGAGTGGGAAGAAGCGCATGTCTGTGAAGCCAGCCGGCAACTCGAACTCAGTACGCCGAAGTTCGTGGCCGATCTGCGCAATGCTCTCGATGAGGTTCGCGTCGAGCTCTCGAAGGGCCATCCCCGGCAGAGCATCAATAAACTCCCCGAGAGGAATGTTGCCCGCGAAGGCCCTCCTTCTTTTGGTGAGCTCTCCCTCAACGCTGAGGACAGTGTCCCAGGAGCGATCGAAAGTCAGGTTTCGGGTTAAACAGAGGAATCGGTAGCGGACCGGTTCGCCTTCAGCGGTAAATCGCAGCACCCAGATCTTGGGGTGAAAGATCCCATCGCGTTTGGGTGGTAAGACTTCGACGATGGACTCCTCCAGGTAGGCAAGGAGACGTTTGTCGGGAGGAGGAACAGCGATCATTCCTGCATGGCAGAAGATGTGGACGTTCTCGGCATGGCGCCGGAGGGCTTCGAGCAGTGCTAGCGGGTCGGCAGTCGGTTGCCCATCTTCCTGTTCCCAGTCGAAGAATGTGAAGGCGAGAGGAGCAGTCAGCAGGGCCAGCAGGTCGAGAGTGAAGGTCGTGCCGATTGCCCGGTCTAATGAGTAGCCGCCTGGGGGCCTGAGGGCGCTCAAGTAGGAGGCTGCGACTATGGGGCGTCAACATTCTCTGCTCCTTGGTAAAGAGCTTGGTGAATGTCGCTGAGAATCCTCTGGGTGACTCCCCAGCGGAAGTCCTGCTGAAATGCTCCTGAGGCGCCTCGCCAAAGCTCCAGGTACCGTGGGTTCTGCAACCGCGCGCGACTTCTCTTGAGCGATGCTTCGCGCTCCGCGATCAACTTTCTGGCCGGCTTGTGATCCGCCAGCATTACTGGATCGGGCTCGACTTTCACCATCTCGACCCAGCTGTGGATGAAGTGCTGCGTCGGGAATCGGGATCCGATGGCGTAGGCGCATCACTGTTGACCAGAATTCGTTCAAATCCCAGGAGGCGACTGCGACTGATACGCGCATTGATCATCTGTCCCCATTCCGCAAACGACTCTCGATAGGCGTCAATGCCTTCCTGCCACTTCGATGCTTCGGCCAGTAAGAGGTTGTAGAGAATGGCGGCACCATAGATGGTCTCGGAGAAGCGCTGAGCGTGGCCCAGCTCCAGTCGAATTCGCTCCGGTACTTGGGGGACCAGTGGGTGGTCCCACGGGTATCGCAACATCGTCCGTCGGGGTCCCACGATCTGCAAGGAATGCCAACAGAGTCCCTGGAGCCTTCTCTTGGATCCGATCTCTAAGGTAGGCGCCTTCTGAACGGCGAAGTCTCAGCTCGGCAGCTAGTGGAAAGTCTTCGGGCGGTTCTGGTAGGCGGGGGTGCCAGTTGTAACGGGGTGGAGGCTGGCCCTTCTCGGTCTTCTCTGGTGTCTGAATGGTGACGCAGCGACTGGTAGTGGCGGTCCAGCCAACGCTGGTATTGATACTGCGATCCAGGATAGGTGCAGATGCCCCACGCCTGAAGTCCGAGCCAGTAAATGTTGCTGGGCAGGCGCTGCAGTCTCTCCTTGGAGTAGCGCCCGATCACACCGTCTGTCTCGCCGGCATCGAGCAGCGCATAGATTAGGCCGATCTCTTCTCTTCGCGCCCTTGCTAGGATTTTCTGAGAGGAAACCCGCTTCCTCTCCAGCGATTGATACATCCAGGGCACGAAGAAGAAGTAGCGGGCCCGGGTCATGATCGTGGTGGTACCGGGAAGAAGGTGTCGGCCAGAGCATCGCGGACCGTGCCGATACCGAGATCGTCCCGCGTCTCCTGCAAAGAGAACAGCTTGATG
The DNA here is from genome assembly GCA_963707075.1 of uncultured Acidobacteriota bacterium. Lineage (GTDB taxonomy): Bacteria > Acidobacteriota > Thermoanaerobaculia > Multivoradales > JAHEKO01 > CAXMQZ01. Next base: position 65,519 of record CAVPOX010000018.1, on the reverse strand, counting down.
ACATCCAGCGCCCGTCGCCGGTCGCTCTCAGAATAGTCCAGCCAGGTGAATGAAGAGGTCAGATCCTGGGTCCCTCCCGCCGCTCAGCTTCCCAGTTCTTCATGTCAGGAGCTGACAGTTCTTAGCGAGTCTCGAGCAGGCCCGAAGAGTCACGGTTGCTTCGCTTTCAAGGAGTCCTCCCATGGCTTCGAGTGCTTTGTCCATTCGATCACCTTGGTCGGCCGCAGCTAGAGATGCATTCTTCTTCGAGAATCGCACCAGATCTAGCCCCAGCATTGCCAGATAGCGATTGCGCCGAGCCTCCATGAGGCGGACTCCTGCCTGAAGTTTCTTCTCTTGATCCGCTTTGGTCGTCGGAAGCGTTGCATCGAGGATCTTCTTAACCGCCACACCTCCAAGGATCAGAGCCGCGATGCCAGCAGTCATTGGGTTGAGCCCGAGAGCCGTTAGGCCTGCAGCGCTACCGATGGTGGCCAATCCAGAGGTGATGCCAGCAGCGCCGAATCCCACCACCGAGCCACTCATGTATAGCGCAGTCAGTGGCACGCCCACAGCACTCGCCTTCTTCATCGCTTCCACAGGAAGGTCCTTGCTCTCCACAGTGAGGTCAGACCGACCAATTTTGGCCAAGGCCTTGTTCTCCCAGTCGGTCCACTGGTTCAGTACCTTGACCTGGTCACTGGTTAGCTGAAGCCCTTTGACGAGTAGTGCGATTCGCCCCGCGCGATTCTCTTCAGGTGATGAGGAGTGGGCGAGAGCCAGGAGGTCTTTGCCCAAAGATAGCCGAACCACTTCGTCAGTGGGTGAAAGGCCCCCTGAGTCGGGTGGATCCGTCGACAAGAAAAGGGTTTTCAGGAATGCCTGGCGACGGTCACTGCTCAACTCCATCATGGCCAGAATCTGGTAAAGCCGCTGTAGCTGGCGCTCTTCCGGAGGGTCGAATGGAACCAGAAGGTAGAGCAAAGCGTTGAGGTATTGGCCTTGCTCCTCAGGAGATAGATCCGCGAGGGTTTTCTGTTCTTTCTGCAGCTTCAGCCTCGGAATCCTCCTCACTGCGCAGGCTGGAGAGGAGTTTCTGGCCCTTCTGCCAGGCCTCACTTCCGGCGACCTTGGCGAGATCGAACCCCTTCTCTGCTCCCTCTTGGTGAGTTCAGCACCCTTGGCTGCGCCGACCTTGGCCTGGGTCCAGTCCTTCGACAGGGTCACTTTGGCAGTTTCGAAAGAGAGAAGCGGCGTTGTCCGTTCTTCTGCATCGGGCCAGAAAGTTTCCAGACGAGCTCGCCCGGTCCGTCGTAGACTTTTACTACCGTGCGGTCCGGAAGGAGCTTTTGAATGATTAGTCTCTCCGGGCGACTTCTCAAGCCAATCGATTGGCGTTGAGTGGTCTTAATCTCCACCTTTCGACCATCCTCGTCGGTCGCGTCGAAGCCTTTCTCTGACGGAATGGCGAGCAAGAGGCCATCGCGCTCGGCGGCAGCGACCTCTCCGATAGAGCCAACGAGGTGACCATCGAGCGTGAACGGTCGGTTGTACCGCTTCTCCAGGAGTCTGGTTCGCTGATAGAGCTTTCGAATGATTGCTTCTGTCTTCATTGGGCTTCCAAATCGACCCCTGGTTCGACTCCCTATTGTCCTTGACTCGCGCCACTTGCGAATGGGTTCTCCGTCTCGACGCCCTCAGTCGATCAAGTCCAATCGCACGGTCGGGGCGTATGCCGTTGTACTTCTTCCCCGACGACATCCAGAACCTCCGGTTGGTGCCCTTTCCCGGTTCTCTGGCCAACCCCGTTCTTGTTTCTCCGAGCGGCTCTCTCTATTGATTCAAAGTGCGCCCTGGAGAGCTCAGGCCAGGCTGTCCGCCGAAAGTCTTCCCAACGAACTCCGCCCGGGTAGATGTATGCATTCCTTGAATCGATTGTGCGGTACGTAGGATAGGTATCCGGATAGAAGCCATGGCTGCTCCAGGAAAGGTGTAGGTGAAGTTGGTCCGAATCTGGAATCTCCTGAAATGACCTCCGGTCTAGCGAGAGCCAGATTCCATTGGGGACGACACTCTGGATAATTACTGGTCCCACATGAAAGCGGACGAGTGGCTTACTCCCGAAAACAGCCTTAACAACCCATCGGTCATCGCCGTAGGTATCGGCCCGTTCAATTCCGGCAGCGAGAATCTCCAAGACTACCCGGCGATCAACCGGGCTTGGCAGGTTGTGACTAAGAATCTGTCGAATCTTCTTCCTGGTGTCACTGGAGTTCATTCTGGATGCTCCTTCAGGAGGGTCGAGAGAACTTGTCTGAGGCCCGCCCCTTCAGGGGCGATGGTTGATGGCTGTGGATCGGGGACGAGAGGAACAGCACCTACTCCAGAGAGGTCTTCGTGAAGAGCTTCGTCGCCAGACCAGTGCTGTCCATTCTTCGAGAAGAATCTTGCCTCGCTGCCCGGGTAGAGGATCCAAACGGACCTGGCGTCAGGGATCGCGTCACGATAGGTGTGCATCTTGTAGAGGTCACCGCGGATGAAATCACCTCTTCGCTCTTTCGCTTCGGCTTCATCTGCCTTCGTTTCGATTGGAGAGAGGCTATCCAATTTGAATTTGGCATCGAACACGTGAATGCCTCTATTGCGTCCGCTGGAAATTTTAATGGTGATATCTGGACGAAGCGTCACTGAGTAGGACTTCCTATCTGGACTGGATGTAGATCGGTGAAACGTCCGGTTGTACCAGACCGTAGGTCCCTTGGACCAGGTTACTCCCAGGTTAAAAGGCACATGAACGTGAGTCGATGCTACTTGAGGGGTAAAGGCCGAAGTCGCAGGCCCCAGGATCACTTCAAGTTCAGTGACGAGGCGAAAGAAGCACCAGAGCTCATACAACTCCGCGACATTCCGGGCGTCGAGTAGCCTTCTTACCAGGTTGGGATCGAGCGGAACTCGCGCAGCCAAGCGCAGCTTCACGAAATGACGGAGTACCTCCCGATAGCCTCTTCTTCGCTGCAGCGTTGTAGAACCGGCAGGAAAGTGAGTCATTCTCCGCACTTCGCGCCAGATTGAAGCTCTCAAGAACGGTTCAATTTGTTTGCGCAGCTCTTGAGCTTCCAAAAGGGTCCGTCGGGTGAAGGCCGTCGGCTTCGACTCTGACTGACATTCCTCCGCCATGCGCTCGAAGACACTTGCGGCCATCTCAAGAAACAGCTTGATGAACTGATTCTCTGCAGTGTCGAAGGTCGATTCGCATCGAGATTCGGCAATTCTCTGAGGGAGGTATCCCTTGAAGGGCTTAAGGTTTTCGAACTGGCTGGTAATACCTTCTCCAACCCACATCAAGCCCTCACGATTTGCGACCAGCTCCTCGAGTGCAGCAGGATCGATCCTTCTAGCAGCGGCCAAGTCGACAGGGAACCTTTCTCGAGTTAGGAGTCTGTGGGGGTCAGCCAGTATCGCTCGCAGCGAAGGCTCAATCTGGTCTTCTTTATCCCTGCCTGCAAACAGGTACCGAAGATAGACAAACAAGTGGTAGAGGACATTTCGGTCGACAGCAACAGTCCTGTCATAAGGGAGCGCGGCCTCAGCAGTTGCAGCGAAAGGCAGGCGAGTTGCTACGTCGGAGAGTTCCACCAACATTGCATCAAAGGTGGCACGGGACCACTTTCGACTCCTGACTTCCACGAGTCCAAGTTCCGGGAGCTGGAAGAACCCCACGGAATTGCCGAAGCTGACTAGAAGCTCGTTTCCTATGGGTTCAGCAAGAGAGCCCAGAGCATGCTCCAGTTCCTGAAGTGGAGCCTCCGGCCCTGAGAACAGCCATTCCGTCTCGCCACGGAGGACGATCCGACCATCCTCATTCTGAGGCTCTGATATTCCGCGTCGAGCCCGTATTCTGACTGTCCCCATCAGACTCATTCAATAAAGGAGGTGAATCCCTGCAACCGCAGCTTGCGGCGCATCCGGTACAGCTTTCGGGCCATGAGGGGGAATTGGACCTTCGCCTCTTGACTTGGAACACCATCGGCAGTGGGCGGTATCTCACCAGCCAGCGTCTGATGCTGAAGAGTCCAGTTCCATTTCAGGCATTCATCTTCTCGATCGCTTGCTTTGCCTCGAACGGCAAATACAAAGAGGAGATCAAGCACAGGTTCCAGTTCCTGCTGAGTTCCGTGGAGCTTGGGTAGGGCTTTGGCTAAGAGAGCCAGATCAAGGGCCTTCCACAGAGTGACTTCCTCTTGGCTTACCTGTTGTGAAGCAAGAGCGACAAACCTGGCAATCTCGTTTGCAACGCGGTACCCGAAGTGCCGATTCTCGGTAGCCAAGACCTGATTCAGGGAGATGACCCGGTCTCGCAACTGTCCGTGCAAAAGCCCACCGAACTGATCCCAATCATCACGCCCAGGGCGTCTGCCAAACAGCAGTTCGCTGGGGAATTTCGAGGCCCTAAAGGTACCGTCGTCTTGTAACTGCTGGCCGCTGTATCTATGTAGATCAACCTCATTGAGCTCTAGAGTGAAGGCCCGGTCCAGAACCTTCGGGCTGAACATATAAGTCGACTCATCGATATTCACGGTCCCAACGAAGAAGAGATTGTGCGGGATCGAAACCTCGCGCGGAATTGCTTGGCCATCTGGGGTGTCCCCTCCTTCGACGGCCGGATCATCGTGGAGATGAATAGGTTCTTCGGACTCCATTGCTGAAAGAAAGTCGGAGAAGTAGTGCTCGACCCGTGCGAGGTTCATCTCATCAAGGATGGCGAAGAAGGGTCTGGCTGCCCGATTCTCCTTCGTCGCTTCATCAGCCTCGCGACTTGCTCGGAGCAGTAGATCCAGAAAAGGGGTTGAAAGGTAGCGCCCAGTCAGTGGGTTGAAATATCCCAGGAGACCTCTGTTGTCGGTCCAGTCGGGACGAACCGCTTCCAAGAAACAGTTGTCGAGGAGTTCTTCTCGCTCGTCCAACTCTGCGAGCGACAACTGGATTTGGGGTCTCTCGACGTCTTGGCTTGACGACAGGAAGACGGTATCTCCCTCCTCAACCGAGCTTCTGAACCACTCCCGAGTTTCCCCTTTGAGGTAGAGAGTTGTGACATTTCGGCTCGGGTCTCGCCACAGGCGAAGGTGAGTACTGCCGGTCGGGCACCTTCGCCTCTATGTCGATGCTATTTGAGCCCGGACTGGTTGCTGGGAACCGAGCCTCAGCCACAAATGCCACTGGTAGAACGATGTGGTTGTGCTTCAGCATGTATGGCTGAACGGTGATTGGATGAGAATCCTCAGGAGTCTGTTTGGGACTCTGAACTTTGACTTTGGGTCTCAGGTAGTCAGCGACTTCCAACGCCAGCTGAGTCTTCCCAGTCCCTGAGATTCCTGTGAGAAGGACGAACCGCTTTGATTGAAGGGCCAGGAGGTAATTGCTGACCAGTTCGACTGAAAAGTAGAGCCCCTTCTCCTCAAGTCTCTTGAGCAGTCCATCAAAGACCTTAGGCTCGATTCTCGTCTTCTTGCCGTTGCCTATGGTGGTTCCACCGGTCGTGCCTTTACCCCCTTTCTTCAACTGCTGATTGCAGACCCAGATCATCGACTGGATATCCAGCATGTCTCTAGCTCCTCGGTCCTCCAAGCTTTGAATTAGTCCCTTGGAGATCGCGAGTAGCCTTCGATAGGCTGCACCAGTTGGTGGGGGACTGAGGTCCAACTCCAGGCCTAGATGGCTGATCACTTTCTTGGTAGCAGCTGGTTTTACAAAAATATCCTGGTCAGGCCGTAACAAGAAGAGATAGTAGGTAGGGAAGGTCCACTTCGGCTTCAGCCCCCGGTTCGTTTGCCAGGCGACAAAGCGGTCGAGCCTGTCGGGAGAGTCACCCTCGCCGTGCAATAAGCTGAAGACTTCGCGGCACAGTTCTCCCTGGAATTCCTTTGCAGTTTCGTAAAGCAGTGCAATGTCGCCCTTAGATGGTTGGGTGAGATATAGCAGGTTGGTTGCCTGGGCTACGGACCTGAGCTTCGTGATGATCTGCTGATCTCCATCCGCGTTGGCAAGATGGTGTTCCAGAGCCCCCTTGCTGAGTTCCTGGCGCGCGAGTTCTATCGCTGCCTGCTTGTAGTCGATCTCCTGTTCTTCAAATCTAGGGTCTCGAAAACTGGCCCAGTCTGGGTAGGCAGCAGTCATGAGCTCCTCTATTTGACGAATTGCCTCTTCTGGAATCTTCATCTTGGTCGGTGGATCATTCTTGTGCTTTGGGGCAATCAGCGAGATCTCTGCTGGGGATTTTCCAAGCCCTCGCGTTTCATGGAGCAGTTCCATATACGAGGCGTAGTTGTTTTCTCTGAGGTGAATGCCCTTGCTCGCGAGATACGCCCTGGTGTTCTTGTCGAAAGGAAGAGCCTCGTCGGGCAGCAGCCAGAAGAGACCCACCGTTAGTTTCGGTAGACCGACTTTGTAGATTTGCAGGCAACGGTCAAAGACCTTTGGATCGATCTGGTCAATGCCCCCTCTGATTGAGCTCTTCGCGAGTTCCCACAAGGCCGGGATGTCATCTGCTTTTCGATCCTTCTTGAATGGGAAGAACCAAGAAGCAAGTGCACTGGCGACTGGGATCCCTTCAATACTTCGCGGTGTAGGCAGCTGAAGGTCAAGTTCAGACTTGAGGCGAGTCAGGATCTGCAGCCGGTGGGTATCAGTACTTTGCCGATTGAAAGAAGCGAAAAAGGTGAATGGATCAATCTCCTGCAATGGAACCTGTTCGTCTCCCGCACCCTTGTCCATCAGGCTGATAACTGGCAGGCCGTCAGCCTGTAGGCCGTGCAGAATTGAAAGGAGATCGCCCTGTCGATGTTCGAATTCGAGGACCCGTGTTGCCAGTTCTTTGTATGCCGGTATCCAATTGAAGTCTGGTTGATCGGCCATAACCACTCCTCGCACGAGACTGATAAGTACTGAGGATTCGAGTAGCCTCTCTTGCCACCCGCAGGCCTCAGTCCTGATTGCCTGAGGCCTTCGCTGCCACAAGCTGACATCTGACTATCTGAAGACCTATTCTCTCTTATTGGCTGAGAACTGGAACTACCCGTTCGGATAGGCCTAGATTGAGATCTGGGAGAGTCGGGCAGTAGGAACCGACCCTTTCCACTTTCTCTATTTTGCGCAACGTTGATTCAATGCCCGTGTTCCACTCTTGGTCCAGATTAACCAGATCTTGGAATATACTGCCTACCTTAGGCATGAGTCATTTCAGTTGCGAATAGGCCACGTGTACTGGACGCATCCTCACCTTGGTCCACGGAGTACGTCTTGCTTCGTTTCCCTAACCCAGGCTCAGATATTACTCATTTCATCAGGATCTTTAGGGATCTCTACGGTGCACTCCTAGCGCAGCAGAGCTTCGATCTCGACGACTTCACACCTGTACTGATTGAAAGGAACCTTGCAACTTCCAGTGGCTTCTCCGGTAAAGCTGGTCGGCCTCTTGGAGCTGGAACTGCCTCTTCTCGAAGTCAGCGAGGTAGTCAACGATTCTGACCCGCACTAGTACTGACCTTCCCTACCCCTTGGCCGCTTCAAGGTCGGCCAGAAGTGGATTGCTTCTCGAAGTCACAACAGCCAACTGGTCCGTCGCTCGAGTCATGCCAACATAGGCAAGCTTTCGGTTCTCTATCCGGTCCGTCCTTGTCACGCCAGATGCTGTACAAAACCACATACGGGAACTCGAGTCCCTTGGCACTGTGAATCGTTGACAAGATCACAGGTTCTCTCGCTGCGGCAAGCTTGTCCTTGGCGCCCTTATCGTTCGGATTTGTGAGCCAGAAGGCTCTGATCCCGGCACTCTGAAGGCCCTCATAGACCTTGCGAACATGATCTAGCTTGCCATCGCGCGAGCTCGCGTAGAGGACAGCGATTCTTCCCGGGTTGCTGCCCCCGTCATACCACCCGGACACAAGCTGTACGACCTGATTGATTTCTTCGTTCGTGTTGTTGCACACGAACAACCGAGGCTTGTCGCCTGATCGGGCCGCAGCTTCGGGCGGGATCACCGCATGCTCGTCCTCCGGGTCAGGCACGTCTTGCGCTGTGAGATCACTTCCGGAGAGTAGAAAGGTATGGGCAAAGTCCAGGATTTCCTTAGTATTCCGATAGTTGATCCTAAGAATCCTGGTTCGCCCCTGTGCTTGGATGCCGGCCTGTTTCCAACTGAACTTTCTTCGGAAGATATTCTGCGCGGAGTCGGCAACGATGATCAGGTCATCAGATCCACGTTCGAGTAGTCCGAGGGCGAACTTCAATGCGTTGGTCCCAAAGTCCTGTGCCTCGTCGAGAAGAACAGCGCTGTATCTGGGTCCGGCACCTCCGCTCAGAGCCTGCAGAGCGACTTCGGCAACCCTCTCGCCGAGTCGTCGTCTTTGTAACCGGATGCTGCAACCGTGCAGCTCGAATGGTGTTCATCATGAGGCGATCGAGATGCATCACTTCGACGTTCTCGAGATCGCTGAGAAGCTCTCGAAGTTGGCCGGCCAACGACCTTGTATAGCAGGTGATCAGGAACTGCTTCTTCGGGGCATCGGAGCCACGAGACGTGCTCGATAGACGAGGATGAGAGTCTTCCCGCTGCCAGCAACTCCGCGGATGACGCGATGCCCCTCTCCAAGGGCCTTGGCCATGGCTTCCTGCTTCCTGTCCATCACCCGGATGACACCTCCTTCATCTGTTGGTGGTCGGAAAATCGTTAGCTGTTTCCGCCCAGTCGCGCTCTTCGAGACCTTGTCGATCACGATCTCTGGCTGGATTAGCCCGCGAAGCAGTTTCTCCGTTTCGTCTGTGATGGGTTCTTTCGCCGACTTGCCCAACATCTTGGCGAAGGCCCTCTGCAGATCCGCCTCTCCTCCTCCATCGATGGCCTTCTCGAGCTGCGGTCGAAAAAGGCACTTCTCAACGGAGATTGAGCCTTCAAGGCTTTTGCTCCTGGCCTCTTCCTGCGAGGTGGAGCTGAATACGGCCCCGAAGGCGACCGGGAAGTCCATGCCTTTCAGGCGCTCTTCGGCGTCGATTCGTTGACGCAGAAGGTCAGCGAACTGCTGGGCTCTCTCCAGGGGGTTTCTTACTTCAACTTCCTGCCCGTCGCGGAGAATCCTGATCTTGCCGCGAAGCGAGCCAAGCAAGCCCCCAGACTTGATGTCCAGGACCTCGAGCACTACGATCCCTCGATCTGGTAACAGCACAACCAGGTGAGGCTTCTTGTCTGAAGGATCGAAGGGCGGCTCGTACCAGACTACGGCGTTGTCATCGAGACCCACCTGGAATGCGCTCGCGGCACGGCGAATCCCGGCTGACACGCCTTGGCGGCTCTTGAGATTATCTGGAATGAGGAATGCCATAGTTCACTCTCCTCCGAAAAGAGTTTTCAGACTCGGTGGGCGACCTGTGCAACCTGCGCTTCGGCCAGCGCAAGACAGATACAGCCCATGTCGGCCCATCTTCGCCTCCGCCCTACTTCCACACTCGGAACACGTCAAGCCCATTGCTGCGACCGCTTCCTCGAGGATGTCGGCCGTGAGCGCACCAAGAGGATGATTCTCCGAAGTGCACTGTAGAGCCCACTCTCCGCGTTTGATTTCGCGAGGTCTTCTCGATTCGCCACAATCTCGGCAGCGGCCGAAGAGACCCTCGAGAGCCTCTTCAGAATATGCATCTGGTCCGGGGACCGTCAGTGAAGCCCCCAACAGTTGTTCCCTGATGACGTCACAGATCTGTCTGTCCTCCACGGCCGCCAACGCGCCTGCCGGCGAGTGTCCTCCGAGCACAGCGAAGTCTGAGTCAATGAGTGCGAACACTCCTCCTGGTCGATTCTTCAGCCTCAGGTCGGCACTCGTGCTCTCGAGCAGTCGTGCAACTGATACCGGGCAGAAGATGGTCAGCTTCGCGAGTCGAAGCGATGCTTCTCGAATTGCCTCAATGAGGTCAGAGGAGGGGCTGAATGGTTCGGGTAGATTCAGAACCGCAGCAAGCCTGGAGGCTTGCAGGGATCTGGCCAGCATTCCCTGTGCCTCAGCCCAATCCAGCCATCTCAGCCAGTCGATATCTTGAGTCGTGAGGAATTCTCCTGGCTCGACTTCGACTACCGTCCCATACTTGCGGAGGAGATTGATTGCGGTCAGTGAAGGCGAGCTTGCGGGATGTTGCCTGCGGATGAACTGTAGGTCAGCGAGGACAATGAGCTTGCCCTTTGCCCTGGAGATGGCGACATTCAGCAGACGGAGCGCCTTCTCAACGTTGGCACCGGTGAGTTGGCTTGCTCCTCTCTGAAGAGGCGCATCTGTTAGATCTACGATCACAGCGTTCCGTTCAGAACCTTGAAAACGGTGAACGGTCGAGGCGGTCACGACTTCACTGGAACCCAGCTTTCGACTGCACGCGCTCAAGAGTCTCGCCTGGGAAGTGTAGGGAGTAATGACCGCGACCTGGTCGACCCCACCTGTCACTAATCGGTTTGCGAGGGTGGTGCCCAGGCAGGCATGAACGGGGTTGATTCGCGAATAGGACCCAGGCTTGGGGTCTTGGATGCAGGCCGATGCCATTTCGGAGGTGTCCACCAGAACCAGCGACTCGCTCGGCCAGGGCTCTGCAGCCGCGGTGGGGGCCGCTAGGGCTTCAACACCGGGATCGCTCTTGAGGCGTTGATCGTAGGCAAGATCGCTGACGACATCGCAGATAGGTCTCGCCATGCGGTACTGGGTGTCTAGGAGGCTCACGCGGTTGTCCTGCAACCCATGGTCGATGTTGTCCTTGATTCCGGCCACCTCGAAGGCGTCGCGCCCGAGCCATTCGGCGGCCTCCCTAGAGCTTGAGAGGTGAATCGGTGGTAGTTGGCGGAAGTCGCCAAAGATCAGCAGTCTCTTCTTTGCCTGCAGGGCGCCCGCTACAACCATCGGAAAAGGCGCCATGCTGACTTCATCCACGACGACTGCATCTGCTGGCCACTGAAACAGTAGATCGTCTAGAGAGAACTTCGAAAGTGTGCAGCCGACCACTGCAGCTTTCTGAACGATCGCAGTAGTCGCCTCTTGGATCAGCTGTTTGGTGGCTTTCAGATGTAACCTCACCTCCTTGAGTTTGGCCCGAAGTTGCGTCTTTGACTCTGGGTCCCCTTCCGAAGAAAGGGCCTTCAGGAGTTTCTGGAGCTGAGCCTCGAGACTCTGCTTGTCCGTTATCAGATGGGGTTGACTGCGTTTCAGTATCCCTTCTGGGAGTACCTGGTCCCGTTCCCGAATCTCCGGAAGCTGCGGAATCCCAACACGAACGATCGCCCCGTTCTCGAGTAGCTCGTGTCTAGAGAAGGCGTCCGACACGCGCAGCATCGCTACGTCAACGGCTACATTGGCATGTGCCATCACCAGGGCTCTCTCCCCACTCTCGACGAGAGCCCGCACTACCTGGGCTACATTTGCGGTCTTGCCGGTTCCGGGAGGCCCCCAAATGAAGTGGAGAGAGCTTCCGCAGGAGGAGCCAAGGGCTCTGAGCTGCGCGGTGTTTGGTCTTAGCTGTGGAACCGGGAGATCTGCAAAGACTTCGGTCGCCAGGATCTCAGCTCGTTCATCTACAGTCTGTGGGAGCGACGCGAGTCCCAGAAGTCCCTCCGTGATGAGAGTATCCCCGCTCTCATCCTCGAGAAGCGAGGCAAGTCGTTCCCTCAGCCTTTTCAGGATGAACCACGGTTCGGAAGATACCTTCGCTCTGGGAACCTTCTCGCCGATCGACTGAGACAGCTGCAGGACGACCTCGAAGTCCTGCTGCGACAGGAGGAGCCCAGGAATGGCCTCGTCGTCTTCGGCGCGAAGGTGGATTGGCGATTCCGGAGGGATCGGCAGCGAGATGTCACTTCTGAAGGAATACAGGTGGCCGTCTTCCCCGCTGTGAATGCACTTGCCGTCTGAAACATCGAAGTTTCGCCCGGGGTTTCTGCTGGCCGCCGAGATCTCACTTGAAAGAGCCTCGCAGTTCTGTTTCAGGATCTGGCCGAGAACGGAATCGCCGAGCAGAGGACCATCTGGCGGAGAGTGGGTATCGTTAGCCATGATCGATCGGTAAACCGGCAAGCAGGTGGGCGTGCCGGGTTGTTCGTTTGCCTTCCTTAGCCCTTGCGCCCCCCATCCGCAGTGTTAGAACAACCCATTATGTTAGGAAACCGCGCACAGCGGGTAGTCGTTGCCGAAGGGCCTCGGGGGGGGACTCGATCGGGAATTGAGCCATGTCCCGAGGGCTGCACCGGTAATCCTCGAGAATTCTCAGAATCCTTGAGGGAGGTAGAGGATGAAAGAGTCGCGGTTGACCGGACGCGAGCTCTCGAATCCTCGAGGTTCCACTCGGCTGCCAGGGGCTCAGCTCTTCGAAGTCCGTCTGTCCCCGCAGGAAACTGAACCAGTCGTAATCGGTGACCACGACGAAGAGTTTCATTTGGAGGCAGTTCCCAGCTGGCACTCTGGCTGGAGGCGAGCAGGCTTCAGACATCCGTGCCTTGGTCTAGGCAGTGTTCCACTCATCTGACTCGGGCCCCGGCCAGACGCGACTCAGCTGTTCTGCCAGCCAGCGGCCTCTTTCGCGAATCTGCCCCTCGTCCCAGGTCTGCTGCTCACAGAGGAGAGCGTTGAGGCGCAGCTTTGAATGCTTCTGCAGCTCGGCCTTCTTCGCTTCCCAAGGATCGTTGCTGAGCGCCGGGTTCAGACTCGCACTGACTAGAGTCAGATTGCCAATTCTGTGAAGGTGAGCCTCCCTCTCCTGTTCTTGCATCAGTTGGTGTGCCGGGTCTTCTCCTTGTACTGGCCAGGTTGACCGCCAGCTTTGCGGAATGAGGTGCTCTACCTGCAAGGAGTCGTAGTCAATAGAGACAGGTTCTGCCTTGTGGAAGTCGGACTGAAGCTTCGCGTCGATGGCGCCCAACAGCAAGCGAAGCCTCCCTTGACCCATACCGCCGGGACCGTAGTACCTGGTCGAAGTGAATTGCTCGACGAGATCTGAGTTGGTCGGCCAGCTGTAGCCATGAGGATTGGACCGAAGTGCCTCGATTATGGCTGGTCCCGGACGAGAGCCTGCCGCGGAAGCAGCGGCCAGTACCTCCACGAAAGTCTGCGCATAGGCTCGAGTCGGCCATTTGGCTGCCATCCTGCGGACTACAAACGACTCGATGGCGCGGACCGCAAGCTCGCGCTCCGGTGCAGGCAGGTTCTGTGGCGACTGAACCAGGAGCCAGAGCAGCACAGGGTTAGCCACAGTGATATTAAGCTGAAAGATTCTGTCAAATGCGGCACGCTCAAATGGAGAGGTGCCGTCGCGCTTCGCCTTCAGAACCTCGAGCGCGTCACCATATTCATTGAGTGTGCGAAAGGCATCGATCGGATTGACGCTGTTGTTGTGGAGCCAGTCCCGGAACTCACCGGACAGGCGTCCGACAGTTACGACCCTCCGGAGTTCCGCAGTGAGCCAATCGCCCAGCAACCAGTCCTGGCGTGCTCGCTGGGCGTGACCGATACCCACGAGCTCACGCCACCACTCCTCATCCCGGTCGAATCGGGCCCAAACGGCTTCGTAGAGTTTCTCGGGTCCACACTCCTCTCCTGTGCTCGCATGAACAGGAGGTTCTTGACGAGGTCTGTCGCAGACAGAGGAGTGTTGCGTGCATTGAGGGCTTCAAAAATCACCTGCGCGTCGTCCACGTCCTCGAGATCGATGACAACAAGCTGGATGAGGTCGATGATGGTCGCAACGAGAATCTCAGCCCGACCGTGAGTGAGGTCAGCGGCGTTGTAAGGGTCGTTGGCAAACCGCTCATCCCTTAGAAAGTCCCGGGCGGCCTGGAAGAAGTAGTGTCGAGCCGCCGAAAAGTTCGACTGGGATTCCTCAGGGGCCTCATCCCTCATGGCCAGGGCGTAAGCCTCACGCTCCGCCGGCCGCGGCCAGACCTTGTGCAGGTCTTCGCCAGAGACAACTTCCTCGTCATTGCGTATCAGCTTCTTTAGCTTCGCTACGGCAGGCCCCTCGATCTTACTGTCCTGTAGGGCGTCGAGGATTCCGCGCAGCAGAATCTGAACAGTGGCAAGCCTTTGTTGGCCGTCGACGATCCAGCGGACATCTCCATCACCGCACGCTGCCCGTTGCTGCTCCAGGACTACGGCGCCGAGAAAGTGAGGAGCGGTTGCCTTGTCAGCATCTGCCTTGTCAACCCTTCTCTCGTGGCCAGCCACCCGGGCCACGGCAAGGCGCACCGCCGTTGACTCGACATCGGACCATAGGGGCTCCCATTGTCGGTCCTGCTCCCGGACATAAGGTCTCTGGTAGATGGGCACCACAAAACTGCCTGTCTGCCTGAAAGATCTGCTTGAGGGTTCGCGTTTCTGCATCCATCGTCTGACCTCTCTGATCCGGTTCTGTCAGCGGTGCAAAGGACCCGGCACATGCTGATCCAGGGTGTTTCGCAAGTACTTGAGCACACCCGAGGAGTGTTTGTGTGGCGTTCTCGGATCCATCGTGGTCAGGTTTGCGGCGCGGTACAGGAGGCTGAAGTGGAGGTGTCTCAGGAGTGGCCAGATCGCTTCGTGGTCTGAGCTTGGGTGGTAGTAACTGTTAATCGACGGCACTTCCTTGTATTCGGCATAGTCCTCAACCTTCGGCTGCCAGCGCCAGCCAGGGGAAGCATCCAGCGCTCTCCTTTCTGCAGGTCCAACAAGGCGCTTGTCGAGCGTGAGCCAAATCTCACCCTGTGTGATCGTGCACACGATCAGATCACCCACATAGAGACGAACACGGTCTTGCTGGAAATTGACGACCCACTTGTCACGGCCATAGGTGTTGGCTTCGTGAATAGCTTCAGCAAACATCGAAAGAATGATTTTGCGGGCCGGACATCCGGCAATAATCCCTCGCTGACGAGACCAGCTGCTTGTTCACTCCTTTCGTCCACAACCTGCTCCACCACTGTGCTCACTGATTTCTCCTAACCCACTCCGTCACAGCTTTGTCCAGTAACTCGTAGTCTTTCCTCGATAGCTCAATCGGGCTGTTGCGAAAGTACTGGCCCCAGACCTCGGGCCTCTTGACTCGCTCCATCCCGGCGGCAAGGGGTCGCATTCCGGGTCCCTGCCGCTCTGGAGTGAGGATCAACGGGTTGAAATCAAGGGTGTAGACGAACTCCCTTCCGGCAATGTCGACAGGCTTTCTCTTTCGAGCCTCGGAGACGACCTCAACGACCCCCGCAAGTCGAGCCTCGTCGTACGTTGGGCTGTGGTAGGCCCCTCGGGTTACGTAAACGCCCGGTCGCACGGCTTCATCTTGTTGGCGGTTTTCTGGGCGTGATCAGCGAAAGCCATGACATTCCTCTTCAGAACCCAACGCAGTCCCTCGATCTCTCCGAAGATCCACAGCCAGTAACGCCTCTCCGCCATCGTCGCCCCCTTCTTTGCTTTCCGACTCATCCGATCACTCGACCTCGTCCGGGTCGGCGGAAAGTAGCTCTGCCAGGAATTCGCTGGGTTTGCCGGTGTAGGTGACGATGAGGCGCTCGCGAGCTCGCGTGCACGCCACGTAGAGCAACTGCCGTTCCTGCTCCAGGACGTCCTGCTGATCGACCGGGTCGGTGAGTCCATCCAATGCCTTCGGGTGGGGCACAGATCCGAACTCGCATCCCACCACCAAGACAGCCTTGAATTCGAGGCCCTTAGCACGATGCATCGTCCCCACCGCAACCTCCGACCCCGAGGGAGGCTCGTCGTCCCGCAAGCGATGGCCGGTTATACCGCACAGTTCCAGGGCTCGATCGATTCGCTCGTGGATCATGCGGTCGGAGCGGCCGAAGAGTGCGACCTCCCTGGGCTCGAAGCCGTCGCCAAGCACGCTGTCCACGCGTTCAGCCAGGAACTCGACTCTCCTCTTCCGGTGATTCGAATCCCTCGGATCTCCGGCTCGAGGCCGTGCAGGAGTGCGACCGCGGAGCGGTCCTCGAGATCTTCGGGGTCACCCGAGATCTCCGGCAGGGAGCAGCCGGTCGGCGAATCTTCGGATCTCTTCCGTCGTGCGGTAGTTGACTGTCAGGTGGCGCGACCGCCCCCGCACATCGATTCCGAGAGTCCGCCAGGAGAAGGCGCTCTTGTAGATCCTTTGTCCGGGATCGCCGCACAGGAAGAGATCGTTCTCCTGCTCGGCGACAAGGGCTCGGAGGAGTCGAACCTCGGCAGGGCCAAAATCCTGGATCTCATCGGCGATCACATGGTCGAAATGCTTCTCGTCCTCGTCGTCAAGGTAGTTGGCCGTTTCCCAGCAGAGCTGGTTCCAGGTGATGAGCTCGGCTTCTGCCATTTCCTTCCGCACCCGGTCAAAGATCTTCCAGGCGGCTTTCCGTTGCCGCGCACCCAGAGGCGTGCCCCGACCGGTTCGAGACGCATCGCGGTACTGAGTCCAGGTAACGATCCCCCAGGGGTCCACGACGTGGTCCCACTCGGCTCGCAGAAAGCCGTCGCTGAAGCTGCCGTCTCCCACGGCAGAGTTTGCAGCACTGATCAGCTCATCGATCTGCCTGGACTGGGCTGGGCGAAACGGGCGTCCGGACCGGTCGATCCAGAGTTCCCGAGCCTTTGCATGCAGGTGGGCGATCTCGATCCTGTGTCTCTCTTCCGCCTCCTTTCCCATGAGTCGATCGGCGTTCTGGCTCAGGCGCGCCGCCAGCGTCTTCGAGAAGGTGGTCAGCAAGACCCTGGAGTTGTCGCTCCTTCTGGCCAGATCTGCAGCCCGATGCATGGCGACGACTGACTTGCCTGTGCCGGCCGAGCCGGAGACCCTGGCCGGGCCTGAGAAGGTTTCCTCCACGACACTCCGCTGCTCCGGATGCAGAAAGACGATCCACTTCTCCCACGGGTATTCGAGGGCCTGCCGCAGCTCTTCCTGCCGGTCGATGACCCGGAACCGCCTCTGGGCATCCGGGTGACCAAACGGGTCGCTGACGCCACTGGCCTCGGGCACCTTGACGACCTTCCCCGCAGCCAGATCCATTAAGCGCTCGGCGGCCTCCTCGGGCAGCCGTTCGAGGAGTTCGAGAAGCTGATCCTGGGTTGCCGTCCGGACAGGCTCCACCCATTCCTTCGGGACTCCGAGCGCTAACAAGTAGTCTGCGTTGAATCCCGACAAGGATGGCAGCCTCCGTTTCCACCCTTACCACCACCCTCTGCACAACTTCCTCGATTCTGTGCTTCACCTCGACAATCTGAATGGCGCCGGTCACAGGATGAATCTCGAGTTTTCGGTTTTCTGCCCAGTCGTACGCTGGATCGTGGTGATCGACATAGCAGAGGGCGGAGTTTTCTCCCTTCTTGTGCACAATCAGGCGAAGACCACGATTGACGCGGGCTGACCAGAAGTGGGGGTCTCTGGCCTTGTCAACTCTGTGAAACTGGAAGCCAGGATTGGCCGGATTGAGCTGGAAATCGAAGGCGGCTTGCTTGGCAATGCCCTGTTCCTGCGCCGTTAGTCGCTCCAGACTCTTGAGGAACGTGTCTGCGACGAAAATGCGCATTAGCTCTCCTCCAGTAACCTGGCAACCTCTGCGGAGATTTGCTCCGGGGTCGATGTGACGGTCAAGAAGACGAACTGATGATTCTCGGGTTGTGGCCCTTCGAACGGTTCGGCCACGGCAATGTTCCCGGAGTCCCTCCGCCAGAGGAGGAGCGCTCGATAGCCGGTCACGCGGCCGTCGATCGACAGATCCATATCCGCATCGTCTGGCGCCGCCAAACCCGCCTGGCGCAGGCCCTCGAGAAGGGAATGCCATTTCTTGTCGAGCAGCTCGAAGAACTCATCCCAGGGGTCCGATTCGACTGGTGCCTCTGGTACCGCCTCTGGCTCGGGTGGCGCCTCGGAGTAGTCGCGCAAACCAGCTCGTGTCTTCTCGCATTCGTCTCGCTGCCGTGTTGTCGCTCAGAGCCTTGCCGAGCCTGTAGAAATGTCTCTGTATCGCCGCTGAGTCCACCAGGTCTCCGACCGGAATGGAGATCACTTCATAGAACCTGTTCTCCAGTTCTGTCCTGATCTGGCGATCCACCTCCTGTGTGGATGGATTGCCATGCGCGCGCTCGCTCATGCCGTCCAGATAGATGCAGACGCCCTCTCCCTCTTCCTGCGCGAAGAAGAAGTCCGGAGTTGTTGTGGCGTAGGGCATTCCCAGCGGGATGACCTGCTGGGCCTCGTAGTTGCCGAAGCCGGCGTTCTCGAGCAGCCTCGCCAGGGCCTGCTCGGCGTTGTTGACGATCTTGCTCGTCGTCATCGTCGTCGGCAGCAGGGTCGGCGATGTCGTGGCTGAACTCGAGGGCGCTGCCCAGCTCGTGGAGCAGCTCAGCGGCCCGGTGCCGATCGAGGTAGCGGTGATAGAAGGCGTTGCGGAAATGCAGAGGCAGTCGACGCAGGCCCGGTCGCAAGCCGAGGCGCAGTTCTCGACAACCTGCAGGGCGGCGGCTACCACCTCGTCCCAGCGTCTCGAGCATCTGGTCGAGCAGGCCGGAGCCACCCGGCATCGGGTCGTAGAGGAGGATGCTGACGCCTTCCGTCCCGCCCAGGGAGAGCAGCTGAAGGTCGTCCATCTCCATCTCCAGCACCTCGGTGGCTCCATGCCGCAGGGCCTCCATGACGCTGTAGGCTTCACTCTGGTCCGCGCAGCCCTGCAGTCCGATCGCGTCAGCGATGACATCGGCATGGAAACCGATCCATTCGACCGCGCGGCCGCAGCGATCGAGGTGGTCAGCCGCGAACTTGTCGAGATCGGCCTGGGAGGCAAAGGGTGATCGGCTCTGCCCGCAGACCAGGCACACGGGATAGCCCAAGCTGTTCCCCGCTCCGCACGAATCGCGCGGCGCCGACGTTGACGAGTCGCAGGTAGATGCTTCGCCGATGGGTCAGCCCGCGCTCCTGCCAGTTGAAGAACTTGCCGCCTTGATGCCGCTGCTGCTCGTGGCCCAGCACCACGACCGGCAGCTGAAACCGGTAGTCCTCGTCGTCGGAGATGTGCGAAAAGTGCGGGAGGTCGACATCACAGATCGGTACCGCCTGCAGATGGGTCGCTCCCAGTCCAGCCGTCAGACCGGAGCCTGCGCTGCCCACTTCCACGATCGTTTCGCTGGCCGCGTCGACCTGGAAAGTCAGCGGTTGATCGGGGTAAGGTGGAGCTGGCGTGGAATGTACCGGTGGCCGTTGGCATACACCAGGTTTCCGGGCACGTACTCGCGCAGCGCCAACGCCAGATTGCGGCGCAGGTCCCAGTCCCTCACCCCTGAGGCGAATAGCGACGCGATGAAGGAACCGGTGACCCAGCCGGTATCGAGCCCGTAGCCGGGCAAGAAGCCTTCGGCGGCCAGCACCCCGTAGGTGTAGGTCTCGTCAAAGCCTTCGGCATCCTGGCGCTGCCGCCGCGCGACCCCCTTGAGCCTCTTGATCAGGCGATCGCAGCGCGCCCGCAGCGCATCCTCCTCGGGGTCCAGCGTTCCCTTTCGCGCCCGCAGGGCATCCAGTCGTTGCATCTGGCTCAGCGCCCAGCGCAGCCGCCTGTCGAGGCGCTTGATGACCGTCGCGAGCTGCGTTCCAATCTCGTCGAGGCAAGCCTCGAGTTCATCGTCCGCCACCACAACCCGGTCCTGCTCGGGCCAACCCTGGGCAAAGACCTGATCGACGTGAGTCTTGAGCATTCCCTTGTGCTTGGCGACGACCGTACCGAGCAGGCTCACATCGAGTGGCTCTGCCCGCAGGGTGCCGTCGGCGTGGAACAGGTAGGGGCGAATCTGGGGCGGAAAACAGCGCTCCAGCATGCCCCGGATCTCTTCGAGGTCCCCCTCGCTCACGCCGTCTCCACCACGTCGGGCCAGCTGGTGCAGCACGGTCAGGATCGCGGCGTGCACGTGCTTGCGCACCATGACGTCGTTTCTCAGGTTGAAGCTGGGCGGCCGGATCGGCCCCTCGAGCAGCTTCAGGGGGTCCTGGAAGTAGGCCCGGTCGTGGCTGGCGGGCCGGGCGTAGGTGAGGTCAGTTGCCATGCGGTGGCGACGACCCGCCCGACCCGCCCGTTGCCAGTAGTTGGCCGGCAGCGGCGGCACGTTCCGCATCAGCACCGCATCCAGCGAGCCGATGTCGACGCCCAGTTCCAGCGTCGGCGTGCACACCAGGGTGTTGACGAGCTCTCCATCGCCCTTGAAGACCCGCTCGAGCAGCTCCCGATCAGCCGCCGGCATCTGGGCCGAGTGCTCGCGCGGCCGGATCATGGAGAAGTCCTGGTCCAGGACCAGGAGGTCGTAGTCCTCCGGGTCCTCCGGCTCGAAGACGAGCGTTCCCGAGCAGCGCCAGACCATGCAGGCGAGTTTCGGCGTCGGCCGAATGTGGGGCCGGCGGCAGGTGTCGCAGCGATAGACGCCCTGATGCGCCTCCAGCAGGAGTTTGTCGCCGTCGATCTGTCGTACGCCCGCACAGCCCGGCAGGGCCTGCCCCTGCTGCCGACCAGCGTTACCGGTGCCAGCAGGTTCAGATCGTCAGTCAGCAGCTTCCACAGCTCGGCGAGAAACGTATCCACTTCGTCGTTCGGGATGCCCCATCGACGTGCCGCCTGGCGGGCGGTGGTGTCGCCTCGCTCGCTCAGCCACTGGTTGACCCGCGCTGACTTGTCGTCCGGTTCTCGCTGGAGCTTGAGGCCCTTGGGGACGCCGGAGAGCAGCGGCAGGTAGCCTCTCTGAATGTCCCGGTCGCTCTCGTGCCAATACCGCGAGAAGACGTGGTCCTCGCGGTCCAGGAAGATCATCGCCCGGCGGGTGGAGTCGAGCAGGGAGGCGATGCCTTCACAGAGCTCCTCGGCCGAGCATCCGGCGACCTCTGCCCACTGGGCAAAGAAGGGAAGCTGGGGCGTCAAGCCCGAGGTAGTCGAACCCGCATCCGCCCCCACGGCTCGAGGCCGATGCGCTGCCGCGCGCCGGTGGTGACCTCGCGCAGGACCTGGATGCGCAGGAAGCGTCGCCGTCTGGCCCGCGTGCTCGTGCCCGCCGCCTCCTTCCGCGCTACCTGCCACACCTCCGGGACCAGGGCCCGGGACAGTTCATCGTCCTGGTCGAGCACCGCATCCAGGTGGGCCGTGAGATCGCCGATGGAGACCGGTCCCTGAGCGATGCGTTCGTACATCAGCGCCCGCAGGCGGAAGCGGCGCGCGTGGTCGCGCATCCAGCCGGCCTGGAAGGCGGCGTCCTGGCGGTTGTCGGAGAAGACCAGGAGGCGCGGGCGCTCGGCGTGGTGGATCATGTTCTGGGCCAGCACGTGGACGTCGGAGACGGTGGTGGCGCGGACCGGTCGGGCAGGCTCGCGATAGAGGCCGCCGACTCGGCGCCCGATGGCGCCGCAGGAGAGACAGCTGGTCAGCTAGCCCGGGTGGTCCTCCTTGCTGCGAATGGCGAACAGCCGTGCGAGATTCCCTTCCTTGCCGCACCCGTCGCAGCGCGAGCGCTCGGTCCGGATGCAGGGTGCCGCAGCCGCGGCAGAAGTAGACGGCAGCGGCCTTCGTGTCGAGCGCGCTCGCCTCGTCCTCGTCGTTGTCTTCCTCGACGACGAGATGGTCGACGAGCACCGCGCGCTTTCCGCCGGCCGCCTCCTCCAGGGGCCGCCAGAACCGCCTCGTCGTCCTCCGCCTCGCCGCCGTCCGGAGCGTGCCGGTGAAGTCGAAGTCCTCGAGGTGATGGACGAAGTAGTGCTGGCCGCAGGTGGTGCAGGTCAGGACCGGCAAGCGGAAGGGCCCGTCCTCGCTCTCAGCTGACGCCTCCTCGGCAGAGAGCCAGAGCTCCGGACCCTCGCTGCTCGGCGGGAAAGGTCACGACCGCGCCGCCGACGCCCCGGACGAAGCCGTGGACGACCGGCCGCAGCAGTGGGCGACCGTCCTGGCGGGCAGGCGGCACCGAGGGCCAGCCAGGCGAGGATCTCCTCCTCCGGGACCGGCCGGTCCAGCGTCTTCCGCCAGTTCCTCAGCCAGCTGGCCAAGGGACCTCGGCTCCGCGAGTGCCGTCGCGAGCTGGTAGACCACCTCGTTGGCGGCGAGGTAGTCGCCAGAGGTGGGCGGACCAGCCCTCCAGCTCGATCGACTGGCCGGTCAGCTCCTGCGAAGACTTCGCGAAACTGCTCGAGTTCGGCGGCAGCGGGCTCCTCAGTCTCCAGTGCTCCCAGCGCCGACAGAAGCCTGCCGAGCTGTGCGATCGGGTCGCCCGGCCATGAGGGAGTGATCTGACGCTCTCCGGCCCAGGTGTCCTGCTCGTACTCCTCGCCGACGATCGCGACCTGGTCCGGATCGACGCCGAAGAAGCGGGACGCGAAGTCCCGGCCGGCTGCTGATCTCCCTCGGGGTCGACGATGGTGGCCGAGGTCGCGATGCAGACCGTCTCGTCCGGGGCTGCGGCCGCAGAAGGTGCGCAGCCGGCGAATCAGGCAGGCCGTCTCGGCGCCTTCCGCCCCCGAGAAGGTGTGGGCCTCGTCGAAGACCAGGAAGTCGAGCCGCGCCCCGTCGAAGAGCTCGACGTCCCTCTGCCGGGTCAGCAGCAGCTCGAGCTGCTTGACGTTGGTGAGCAGGATGCGCGGCTGGCTCCGTGGTGCGCATCTCGGCTCGCGAGGCGCCGCTCCTCCGGCGGGTGGACGGCAGCCGACTGCTTGCTCCTCGCGGAGCCTCTCGAGGCGGCGCGGTAGTCGGCCTTGCGAGGCGCCGGGCTGCAAGCCGAATCGCCGGCTGACGCCGGCGCTGTTCTCCGGCGTCTTGCCGACGTACATGCCGAAGGTGATGCCGGTGCCGGCCAGCAGCTCGCGCAGGCGCCCGAGCTGGTCCTCGGCCAGGGCGTTCATCGGGTAGACGATCACCGCGGTGATGCCCGGCTCGGCGCCCCTTCGTCGCGCAGCTTCAGGCAGCGGCTGATGATCGGGTAGAGGAAGCACTCGGTCTTGCCCGAGCCGGTGCCGGTGGAGACCAGGGTCGTCTTGCCTTTGGCAATCGCGCGGATGGCCTTTTCCTGGTGGCCGTAGACATTGGGAGAACGGCGTGAGGTTGGCGATGTGCGGGATGAAGCACCCCTTCGGCGGCCAGGTCTTGCAGCGATTGCCCCTGGCGGAACGACTGCGACAGGCTGATGTACGGTCCCCGGAGCAGCGGCGTGTCGCGCGTCTCGTCGAGACTGAGCAGGCGCTTCATCTGCTCGTTCAGTGTGGAGTCGGCGAAGGAGTAGGTGGTGAATTGGTAGCGCAGGAAGTCGCTGACGATCTTCTCGGTGTAGGTGATGGGGTTGAGCATGATGGGGGTTCTTGAGTGCTTCCAACTTAGGCCTTTGAAGACTGAAACTTCGTGTGGTTCTTGGCGCTCGCGGCCAGACGCCCGGCATCCGTGATGATCCATCGACCAGCGGGATCATCCTCCAACCAGCCTTCGTGAATCAGGTGCTTTCGGCAGCGTCGAATCATCACCTGCCAGCGCTGTCCTCCTGACATAGTTGAGGTGTCGCCGGGCCTGAAAGCGGCGCGCATCGATTGGAACACCAGCGGTTCAAAGTCAGCTCGCCGAGCTTGGCCACCGAGGTCGACGATTGCCTGGAGGACGGGCTGATAGTAGGCCCACAACGGTGTCTTCTCGAGCCTGGGTTTCTTTCCCTGGCCCTTGAGAGCCTTCCAGTCCTGACCGAGATCTTTGACCTTTTCGATGAAGGCCTGAATCTCTCTCCCTTTCTGTGCCAGGGCTTCAGCTTCGCTGTACCGTCCCTTGGCCATCAGGCTCCCCGCCTTCTCGTTCAGCGCTTGGAGGGCGCTTTCAACGGCCTCAGTAACCTTCTTGATCGATTGGTCTACCTGATTGGCGCGTGGAATCTGCATATCACTCAGGCTCCCTTGTTGGTCTGCTGGATCATCTGGTGGAGGTCAAGTCCCTGCGCGAGGATCCGGATGCCATTGGGTGCCTCTCCGCTCTCGAATACTCGCTCCCAGAATTCTCGCGGCTGCTTGGGGCCGAACACCGTCGTGCTCAGGTTGGTGTCAAACCAGCAGGGCAGGTTCGACAGGTTCTGGAGGAAGTTCTCCAGTCTGTTCCACAGCTCGTCTGGAAGAGGAACCTGAAGGAGCCGATCTTCCCTGACGACTTTGCCGGTCCAGGCAAAGTAGTTCTGAATGACCAGCCGCACCCAGCGCATGATGTTCCACAGGACTTCTTCACGAGTCACGCGCCAGGCTCGCAGGTGATTCAGCGGGATCTTCTCGCCCTTCTGGACTCGGCTCTCGAGTTTTCGTCCTCCGGTCTCGGGGTCCCACTTGTTGACGAAAAACACGGTGGCGAAGAGGCTCATCAGCCTCGCCATCTGCTGCCGTTCGAGCTGTCTCGGATTGACGCCTTGTTCCAGGCCCTCGTCGATCGGCGACTCCAGGGCCTTCTTGAACAGAAGCTCCCGAAAGAAAGTCTTGTCGAGAGCCGAGTACGCCAGAGGGCGATCTGCGCCCTTTCCTGCCCACTCCAGAAACTCGACAATGCAGTTACTCGACTCGCGCATGATGGCGTCACGCTGCGCATCAATGATATAGCGCTCCATCTCGCGGCTTTCGCCCTTGAAGAAGTGAACGAGGTCCTTCTCACTGAAGTTGTAGTCGTCCTCCGGCAGGCCTCTCATGGATTGGTACTGCCGGACACGATCGAGGTAGAGCGTGCTTCCCAGGTGACGCATAACTGCCATGTCAAAGGCGACCTGGCGCAGCTTTCCACCGGCGTTGGTGTTGGCCTGGAGAAGCACATTGATATCGGGTTCAAGAAAGACCCGGACTGGCACCTGTTCGACTCCCAGGAGAATCTGGGCCGCAGCCTTGTGCTGCCCGTCAAAAAGTTTCAGGGGCCCTTGGCCATCGTCGTCAGGTGCCCACCAGGCGAGACCCACATGCAGCTGGGGCCTGCGTTTCAGGAACTCTTCGATCAGCCCCCGGATGTTGCCGCCGATGCTCCGTGGGTTGATGCGATCGTCGTGATGGACGTACTCGATGGGGAAGACACCGAAGAAGTACTCCATTCCGCTGAGCTTGTCGCGGTATATCGGTGCCTTGCGAATGGACTCATCGCCGGCAGCCGAGAGAGCGTACTCGGCGTGATCACCCCTCTTCTGGATGCGAATCGAGTGCTTCGCACCTCCGTGGCGCTCCAGAACATCTCCCAGGTTGGCGCCTCGTTTGCCCGTAGACTTTGCGTCTTCCTGCATCCGCTCGAATTCCACCAACCTGCGTGCGACCTCGAGGTTCGTCGCACCTTTGTTTCGATTGCAGGAGGCGTGCGTGAGGGCAAAGTTCTGCTCGGCGTCCAGGCCCTGTTCGGCGAGAGGATCAATGTGGTCGATCTCCAGCTGATCCTTGTGCAGTACGAGATCGATCGGATCGTTGCAGATGAAGCAGTGCCCCGACTGTCTCTTCAGGAGCCTCTGCTCGAGCTCGGAGCGCTTCTGAGCGCTGAGGCTGGCTAGGTATTTGGACTTGCCCATGGGTTTCTCCTTCACGCGCCCTCGGTACTTAGGTCTGGAGGTTTGAACGTCGGTGCCCTAGCAACGACCCGGCCCCAGTCTCTCGCTAGTAGCTTTAGTCATCATCGACGAACAGTCCTTGTTGCGCCCCATACTCGGTTTGTGGCTCAGCGACTTCCGCGAGTTGATCCTGTTCTGGCGCTGGCACAATCTCGGGAGATCAACTCGGCGTGGCGCTCGCATTCTTCCCAGGACTCCTCGACGGATTGTTCAAGCTGCCAGTCGTAAAAGCGCGGGCCGAGGCGGGAGGCCACAGGTTGAGCTTCTTTAGCGCGGTCGTCGTGGCCGAGGCCGTAGTCGGCCAGCCGCAGCGCTTCGGGGAGCATCCAGCCTTCGCCATCGTTCTGTTCGAAGAAGGCCTTGTAGGCCTTTCTTCCTGAAGGTCGTGGAAGGCGATCGGGATAGGACTGTATGGCGCAGTTCTGGGTCCTTCGACTTGTCAACCCTCCAGAATCCCTTCGGGTCAGCGTCTGCTCATCTCCGAGCTGCGGGTGCAACTTGAGGGAATCGCCGCCGTTCGCATCTCCCGCAGTCCAGTCGGTCCAGGCCAAAGCCATGCTGCCAATACGGCGTCGAAGGATGGCGCCAGCCTTCGCAGATTCGCTCGTGAGCGAGTACGGCCCAAGATCGGGTTGCCTGGAGGAACCTCCAGGAGATCGCTTCAGTGCGCAGGTCAGATCCAGGCTCATGTGCAATCGATGTGGAACGAGCAGACCGGCAGTCAAGGAGGCCATACGTTCACGGTGTACCTCTTCGGGTTGTGGCAGAGGATTCTGTTCGAAAACGTGGTAGTCGAGGTGAAGGCCGCCGAGTCTCACTCTCATCACGAAGTCGAAGGTGAACGAGTTTAAGGCCGCGGAAGTAGGGAGAGTCTTGGTCAACGGCGGTGAAGAACACCGTTGCCGTGTCGCCAGTCGGTACCCCCGCTAGAAGGCTGGCAAATGTGGACCTCGCGTTCGTGGCCGATCCGATGCGCATGTGGGAAACCTTGACCTGTTGCGGGCGCTGGCAATTTGCCAAATGATCCCTCAGGCCATCAGGTACTGGGGCTCTATCAGCTTTTTCTCCCAAGGAATGTCTCGCCACACTGCGCCACGCCCCTTCCCGCTGACCCAGCCCTTCTCGCTGAAATCGAACTGGCCGATCATGCGGCCTTCGTATAGCGGCAGCGCCACGTCCTCGATGTCGCCGACCTTGATGGCCTGGGTGCCGTCGGCGGAGAGGATGAGGTCACGGGGGCGTTTGAGGATGGATTTGGGGCCGTCGTAGGGCTGCCAGCCGCCCTTGAGCCAGTGGCCGTACTCGTCGCCGCGGTAGCCCTTCGCCTCCCACTTGGGCCGGGGCGGGAAGAGCTTCGAGTCGTTGGTCATGTGGAACTCGGTGGCGTACTTGATGCCCCAGCCGTCCGGTCCCTGGTCGCCGAGCAGCACGCCGTTGGCGTAGATCTTGGTCAGGACCTCGAGGTCGCGCTCGCTGCGGATCTCGAGGATGGCCTTCGACTTGCGGGCTGAACTGCTCGACCTGCTCGCGCGGATAGGCGAGCACGAAGCTGCTCCGCCTGCTCCCAGTCGTCGAGGTTGCGGTGCATGAAGGCGGCCCGGATGGCTGTCGTCTCGCCGCCCTTCTGCACGATCACCGGGCAGAACTTGAAGCGACCGGTGGATGTCGAAGATCCTTCTCCCGATTCTCGAAGCCGAAGAGCCACTCGCCAGCGAGCAGTCGATCGAGAAACAGCTCGCGCAGGTCGGTCGTGCCCTTGTCGGTGTAGATGCCGGAGGGCACGATGAAGCCGAACTGGCCGCCCGTCACGCAGCAGCGCATGGGCGAGCTCCAGGAACATCTTGTAGGTGTTGAGGTCGGCCGAGCCCTGGTGGCGGAACGGGTGGTCGGCGGTCGGCGTAGCCCGTGCTGCCGGAGCGTCGCTTCGCGCCAGAGGCGGTGCAGGCCTCGAGATTGGCGTTGGCCGACGGCTGAAGCTGAACCTGTCGTCCGTTCGCATTCAGGGTCGCCGAAAGGGAGGGCGGCGTGCTTGGTCCAGTTGGAGAGGGCCTTGAAGCGGGCGTTGTAGGTCGAGCCAGTCCCGCTCGTCGGCGTCGGATTGGCCTCGAAGTACTCCTTCTGGCGGTTGCAGTGCCTCCTGCTTGCCGTAGGTGCGATAGAGCGGATCGAGGTTGGAGAAGAACTCCTTGGAGTTGGGCTTCTGGATCTCCCAGGGCGGATTGCCGACCACGGCGTCGAAGCCGCTGCCCGGCCGGGCGAAGACATCGGGGAACTCGAGCTCCCAGTGGAAGAAGCGGTGTTCCGCGGCGACTCTGGCAGCGATCTCGGCGGTCGGTTCGTCGGTGGGTCCAGGAAGCCGATCGGGCCGGGGCGTGCTCGATGGTAGCTCGCCCGGCCAGAACCAGATGGCGCACCAGGTGTCGAAGGCCGCTTTCAGGTGCTGCAGACCGGAGTTGCCGAGCACCTGCTCGCGGTAGAGCGTCGGCGCGCTCCTCGGTCTCGATGAACGGGTAGCGCATGGAGCTCCTCGAAGACTCGCCAGGGCGCTCGTCGTGCAGAGCCCTCGGCAGTCAGATCCTCTTCGAGGAAAGGCAAGCCGGCTCCAGTTCGGGCCGTGATCCAGTCCGCCATCTCGGGCTTGACGGTGTCGTTGCGAAAGTCCTTGATGGCCTGGGTCCAGACGTCGCCCTTCTGCTGTCGCTTGCCCTTGTTCTTGCCGCGGGTGACCTCGTACTCGCGAAAGTGGTGGACAAAGCGGTCGTGGTTCTTGTCGCCGCCCTCGCGCTCCCAGGCCATGACCGGGTAGTCCCGGAAGCGGTCGAACCAGCAGCCGACCAGCGAGTTGCCGCACTTGAGCTTGTGGTCGAGGAAGCCGAAGGGCAGGCGCGGGTCCATGGTCTCGACCCAGAGCGCCAGCCGGCCCAGCTCCACCGCCAGCGGGTCGATGTCGACGCCGTAGAGGCAGCGCTCGACCACGTGGCGCTTGAGCCGGGCGCGCAGCCGATCCTCGAACTCCGGGTGATCCTGGCGGCAGCGGGAGGGTCTCCTGAGAGGGGTGATCGACGGGCAGGCCGTCGGCCAGCTTGCAGATGGTGCCGTCGTCTGGCGCCTCTGAAATCGCTCGTGGTAGTGAAGGCTCTCGATCAGGGCGTCGGTGAGAAAGCGCAAGGCCGAGACCAGGAAGGAGCCGGAGCCCATGGCCGGGTCGCAGACCTTGAGGGCGAGGATCTCCTCGGGCGTCTTGGGTGTCCACTCGTTCACCGTCTCCAGGCCGGACTCGGCATCGGTGGTGGAGGAGACGGGCTCGTAGGCCAGCGGTTGTAGGGTGCGTCGCACCGTGGGGCCCGGCCAGCTGCGGCCGCGTGTAGAAGGTGCCGGCGCCCTTGCGGGTGCCGCCCCAGCGCACGAGGAACCACTCGCCGGGGAGGACCGTGCGGGCGACGAGCTTCTTGGCGGCAGCGGCCTCGTCACGGTTGTACTGCTCGCGAACTTGCGGGTCCGCGTCGTTCCTGGGGTACCGGACGAGCTTGGCGGCACGTACGGCTTTCTTGGCCCAGATCTCGCACCATCTCGTCGAAGTACCGCTTCTCGTCATCGGCTTCGGTGTCCTGCGCTGGATCGTCTTCGGTCTCGAGCGTCTCCGGCTCCTCCTCGGTTCTCGGGTTCCTCCTCGTCTTGAGGTTCCTCGTCGTCCTCTTCTTCAGTCTCCTCTTCGGCGGCAGCGGACTTCGTTCTGGCCCTCCTTCTTGAGCTTCTCGAACAGATCCTTCATGTCCGCTGTCGTCATGGCCTCGAGGCGGTCGAGGGGCAGCGCCGGTTGATTGCCGACGTTCAGGAAGACCATGGGCTGGTTCTCTTCCGGCGCGGCGCAGCTCGAAGTCGAGCAGGCCCTCGTAGAGGATGCCGATGTACTCGGAGGAGAGGTCCGAGAAGTCCACCGGTGCCTCGACCCAGGTGCTGCGGTTCCCTTGGCGCACCTTGACCTTGCTGCGGGTCAGGAGCTCGAGGATTCTGTGGACGGTTGCATCGTTGAGGGCGTTGTCAGGGTCCTCGAAGGCAGCGAGGCCCGCAGGATCGGATCGGTCGAAGTTGCGGCACCGGGGCGAAACAGTTCGCCACCATACTTGGGTACCGGAAGACCCTCGTGCGCCGAACCCTCGTAGACCAGCCTGAAGAGTGCGAGCAGGCGCGGCCAGGCCCCGTGGGAGTGGCGAAGTCTCTCCCTCGCGCGCCCCCCAGCGCGGCGCTCGAGCTGCTCGCGCAGACCCTGCATACCGTACGAGTCGTGGTAGCGAGGATTGGTCAGCGGCAGAAGCTCGCGGGCCTCGGCAAACAAGATCACCACGCAGCGCATGACAATTCGGGTGGCCGCGATGTAGAGGTCTCGGCGAGAGACGTTGTCGGGACCGGGTTGATCGAGGGGATCGAGGACGCCGGTGGAGGCCTGGATCAGCTCCTCGACCGCCAGCCGCACCCGCTCACCCAAGACCGAGGAGAGCTCGGCCTGGCCCTTGCGGGAGGCCAGGATCGCTTGCAAGAGCTTGGAGGGCTCATCTTCTTTCTCAGGCGCCAGGCTGTCGAGCGCCAGGAGCTGGCGTAGCGCGGTGACCTGCGGGCTTGGCTTGCCTTCTTCGAACCAGAGATCGACATCCCACTCACACCAGGCTTCGTACTCCGCGCCAGCGTGGATCAAGCGCCACTGACGACCGTTGGTCAGCAGGGCGAGCTTCTGATCCGCCTTGCGAAGCCACTCGATGACGCGCGAGACCTCGCGGCGACCCCGGCCGATTCCGAGACGCGACTGAGACTTGGCAGTGGTCTTGGAGTCGGCAACGAATACGGGTAGTAGGGCGTTGTTGGGACCTTCCCAGAGCCACCTGGGCTTCAGGGTCTCGCGGGCCACAAGGCGGCGGGCCCAGCTGCGGTCGACATCGTTGCCCTTGGTCCATCCACCGGAGTTGAGTCCCAGGACTCCTTCCAGCGTGGTGCTCATCAGGTCCGGCAGGTGCTTCGAATCGCCGTCCAGGATTCGCACGACGTCGCGACGTAGCCTCTCGGCCCAATAGCCCGAGAGAGGCGTTACGTCCTCAGAGAAGGCCTCTGCCAGCCGGCCCGGCGAGATGAGGAGGCCGCCGTGCTTGAGAGAGACCCACCAGGGGTATCGCTCGAAGAGCTCGGTATGGGCATTCATGACCGCGCCTCCGGCAGGCGGATCTCGACCGCAACGGGGTAGACCTGCACGCTGTCCGCCTGGAGAGAATAGCGGCGCGGCAGCATACGCTCGAGCACGCGTTGCTGATCCTTGCGCAACAGATCCAGAAGTTCCTGATAGCGGCTGCGACGGCGGGCGAGCTCGTCTTCCAGGTTACGCAGCTCCGTCTCCTGGGAGCGCTTCTGCTCCTGGCTGATGACGAGCTGCTGCATCTGATCGAGGAGCTTGTCGC
Organism: uncultured Acidobacteriota bacterium; assembly: GCA_963707075.1. Taxonomy (GTDB): domain Bacteria; phylum Acidobacteriota; class Thermoanaerobaculia; order Multivoradales; family JAHEKO01; genus CAXMQZ01. Next base: position 34,528 of record CAVPOX010000018.1, on the reverse strand, counting down.
GTTCCTTCTCCAGCTTCGTGAGACTCGTCTCCTGCATCGCTTTCTCCACTTCGGAGAGGCGACTCTTGAACCGTTGAGTCTCTTCGGCCAGGGCCTCCTTACCAGCCGTTTCCAGGATCGCGCGGATCTGCTCGGAAAGGGTCTCTTGGTGCTCTCGGACGCGCCGACGAACCTGATTCCTGAGGTCGAGCCAGATGTTGTCGGCGTAGTCCTTCGCTTGGCCGAACTCTTCTGGCGGGATGGGAGCGCCCGAGTCCTCAGCGGGAGCCTGGTGGGGCAGGGTCTCACCGAGCTTGTCGCCTTTCACCGGGATGCGAAGCGTTCGGACCCATTGGTGTAGAGGTTCGCGCAGTTCGTTGACCGCGAGTTCCTCCACCGTGAGCAGCAGCAGTGCATCCGCGCCGCCGGGGATCTCGCCATAGCGCACGGCCCAGCGGGTGGCCTGTTGCTCGGGATCCACCGGGGAAGCGGGCCTGGGCGAACTGTGCCAACGCCTGATGGAACATGGGGTGCCCGAGGTGGAGCAGCGTCGTGTCGTTGGAGGAGCGAAAGACCGGTCGGCCACCGTTGGTCTCGATGAACAGCTGGGATCGAAGATCAACTTGGGGAGCGCTCCGCGAGATGCTCCGGCCGTGTCGAGGCGGAGCGAATCGTCGATCAGTGACTCCCAGCGGGGAGGCAGTGGTTGGACGAGTCTTAGGCGACCGCGCTGATCTGGGCCCTCGAGCCGAGGTTGACCGAAGCCCCAGCCGAGGGCGACCTCCAGGGTGTCGCGCAGGGTGTCGGGAGAGAGGTCGATCTCCTGGCAGAGGTCTGCTGAGCTTGTCGAGGTACTGGTCGCCGGTGTCCTCGGTTTCCTGACGCTCCACCTGGCCGGTGCCCTCCTGCGTCTTGACGTCGTGATCGAGGTCCTTGATGACCGTCTCGGCATCTTCGTCATCCAGGAACCGGCGCTGGAAGGCGCCGTCGAAGACCTCGCCCATGGAGCCGAGGTCCTCGCGGATGTTGTGGACCTTGTCGACGACGTGGGCGATGAAGCGCAGGTCGGCGTCGTCTTCGCTGGTGAAGTGGAAGACGTCGACGTCGCGGGCCTGGCCGTGGCGGTCGAGGCGGCCGTTGCGCTGCTCGAGCCGGGACGGATTCCAGGGAATCTCGTAGTGCAGGACATAGCGGGCCGTCTTCTGCAGGTTGAGACCCTCGGAGGCAGCGTCGGTGGCGATGAGCACGCGAACCGGACGCGTCAGGGTCGTTGAAGCCCTCCTTGATGGGCTCTCGCTCGTGGGCACTCATGCCGCCGTAGAGCAGCTGGATGGCTTGGCCGTCATCCTGGAAGTGCTTCTTGAGACGCGCCTCCAGATTGTCGAGGGTGGTCTTGTATTCGGTGAAGATGATCAGGCGTTCGTCGTCGCGCCAATCGCTCGTCGGCGCGAAGACGGTTCTCAATGAGCTCCACGAGCCGGTCGAACCGGGCGTCGTTCTTCGGTACGGCAGTGGCTTCCGTCCCCGGGCTCGAGGCCGAGGTCTGCGAGGCACTTGTCGACGCGGCAATCTCTGCTCTCGAGGTCGCCGAGCAGAGGCTGCAACCAGGCGCCGATGGTGCGGGCGGCGTGCTGGGCTCGACCCTCGCGCTCGAGATCGTCATCGAGTCTCTTCTTCGGCGGCACGCTTGGCGGCCGAGACCTCCTGGGCCTCGGCCTTCTCATCCTCGGCGAGACCGAGTTTGAGGCGAAACCAGGACTCGGCGAAGGTGGCCGGAGAGGAGAGCAGGCGCTTGCTGAGGACCTCGACGGCGAAGTTGCCGGCGAGCTCCTCCCCGCGCTTGCCGGCTGAGCGACCAGCGCTTTGACACGCTTGCGCAGGGTCTCGACCGTGGCGGACAAGGCCTTCTCCTCCGTGCTCAGACCTAGCTCGAGGGGAGTCAGCTCCCGATAGGGAAATCGACGGGGTCGACCTGCCTTGTCATCGAGGTCGTTGATCTCGCTCTTGAGGCGTCGCACGACGACTTGCTTGACCCGCTCTTTCTCGTCTCGGTGAACTCGCTCGTCTGCGTGAAGCGCACGGGGTCGAGCTGCTCGAGCAGGCCGGAGAAACAGCGGGTGTGGCCGTTGTGCGGCGTGGCGGTCAGAAAGAGCTTGTGCTCGAACCAGGGCGTGATGCTCCCGCAGCATCTTGGCGAGGTCGCTGTCGTCGCCGAAGTTGGAGGGCATGAGGTTGTGGGCCTCGTCGACGATCAGCAGGTCCCAGGGCAGCTGGGCCAGCTGGGTGTCGTCATCGCCGGCGCGGCAGGTGGCCAGGAACTGCTCGAGCACGTCGGGCTGGCGCAGGTAGTAGTAAGAGGTGATGATGCGCGGGAAGGTGCGCCAGGGATTGGCGTCGAGGCCGAGCTGCTTCTGCAGGGCGTGGGTCTCGGCGCGGTCGATGACGTCAAAGGACAGCGAGAACTTGTCGTGCATCTCCTGCGCGCCACTGGTTGCGCAGGGAGGCGGGAGTGATGACGAGGACCCGCCGAATCCGCCGGCGAATGAGCAGCTCGGTCAGGATCAGGCCGGCCTCGATCGTCTTGCCGAGACCGACGTCGTCGGCCAGCAGCAGTGAGACCCGTGGCATCTGCAGGGCCTGCAGCAGGGGAACGAGCTGGAAGTCGTCGACCTGGACCGCGCCGAAGAACGGGGCGGCGATGGGGAGTTCGGACGCTCGCCGGACCCGTCCGGCTTGAGAAAGGGTGTCAGGGAGTTCCAGCGGGTGGCCCGCACCAGGGCGTCGAAGTCCCTGGGCGGCATCGGGGCCTGCTCGTCCACCTTAGGCAGAGCATGAGGTTCGAGCACCGTGGCGCCAGGCTCGCGCTCCCAGATGACGGTGTCTTCCGGGCTGCCATCGCGATCGGTGTACTCGATCCGAACGAGGTGCAGACGACCTTCAGGGTGGGCGTCGTACGGTTCGACAGAGGCGATCAGGCCGCGACGGTTGCGTATCCGGGCCTGCATGCCCTCGCGGGGGTGACGGGCGGTGGTGGGTTGCACTGGATCCTCCCGAGCTGAGACGCGAGGCGGTGTTGAGGGTGACTCGGCTGGCTGGGTGGGCAATGGGATACCCATTTGGCCTGGTTCGCTGGACTCGCTGGCTACTTCTGAGAGGTCTCCTTCGCTATCCGTCTCGGCTCTCTGGGGGTCTTCAGGAAGCCTGAGCTTTAAGATTTCGAAGATCGAGGCATCGAGAGTCAAGCAGCTGTGGGGTATCGGATGACCACCGGTTCTCAGAAGCTCTTGGTTTGCCGCATTAGGGTCGTCGGAGGCGTAGACAAGAAGCGGCGCCCAATTCCTTTTCAAATTCTCATGCGCCCCCTCCCAGGTACCTCCCTTGGGTCCTGTATGCACCACGACCGCAACGTCCGCCAAGATGTAGAGGTACTTATTGCGACCCATGGCGTTGCCGACGTTGAACGACGCATGAGGAGAGTAGGGTGAGAGCAATAGCAGTCGGCCGTCTGCAAGGTGCTCGCGGTACTTCTTGGCGACAGCCGCTTTCGCCAGGCTGTCGGCCAGCACTGCTACCGCATTTCCGCCTTCGTTGAGGCAGGTTAGGGTCGCCTCACTGTCGACACCTCGCGCCCCGCCAGAGATGACGGTCAGGCCTTCGCGGGCGCAGCGTTCTCCAAGACCACGGGCGAACTCCAGACTGCGCTCGTCCGCATTGCGCGAGCCAACGATTGCGACTCCGCCTTCCTGCAAGAGATCCCTGGGGCCGGCACCATAGAGGATGGGAGGTGCGAGGCGGCCGAGCTGTTGGCGAAGTAGTTCGGGGTACTCGGCGTCGGCGCGGCTCAGGACCCAGATGCCGGTCTGACCCCAGCGCTCGAGTGCCAGAGCGAGTGCGGTTCCTCTTTCGAGCAGGCGCCTGAGTCGTTCGCGGATCGCGTGGTCAGGATAGTTGTCTAGTGCAGTCTGCCCTTTGTCAGCCAGGAAGTCACCGGGCCGCAGTTCTTGCTGGTGCAGTACCCGTGATACATCTCGATACTGTGCAGGTGAAAGCGGCCTGACGGCAGATTGTTCCTGCCCAGGCAGATAGGCGCAAAGCAACAGGATCGCTTGTGTATCAGGTGACGGAGCTCTGGTTGATTGCGCCATGATCTCTAGCCAGTAGCGGTTGAGGCCAGTGCAAAGGGATACACTGATCCACTGCCAGCTTCCCTGAGAAGCGCGCCAATAACTGTCATCGTCCAGCTTGAATCGACAAGATCGTCAACCAGGAGAACCGGCCCTGCTTGAACCAGATTCTTCTGCACCGCAAATGCCCCGTCCAAGTTACGGGCTTGCTGGAAGCTATTCTGCATGGACTTCTGGGGCTCCGTACTACGAATCTTTTCCACGCAGTCCACGAAGGGCAGGTCTAAGGCTTTAGCCAGTCTCTTGGCGAAATCTGGGACCAGAACTGGGTGCTTGATTGAAGCCACACAGGTCACCCAGTCGAGTCCAGGATTCGGTGCCCACTGCTCGCATATAAGCTCTGCAGCTGCATCCACGAGTTCGTCGTCAAATCGACCACTGTGCTTTCCTTCCCTGACCATCTTGCCCCAGCCTACGTCATTCCACTTGGCAAGCGTACGACCCTCCTCAGCGCGTAGTCTGTTGTCGATGTTGCCGCTCCAGCCATAGGTCCGGAAGGCACTTGCTTTCCATCGCCGCTGAGTAGTTAGTGTTAGGTCGAGATGATTGAGGAACTCGACTGCTCGAAGTGCGGTGGCGTTGCTGTAGGTACTAGGTAATGGCTCTTGGCCGACGCATGAGGTGCAGCGGCCGCAGGGTTCACAATCTCGATCGTCCAGTGCGAGGGCCAGGAACTGCATTAGGCAGTCGTGGCAATCGGAATACTCCAGAATCTGTGCCCATTCGGCCCACCGTTGCTGAGTGATGTTCTCGATTCGCTCCCGATCGATTATCAGAGGGAACTGAGTGCGGGCCCATGCTTTACCGTCCCTGACTACAGGCGGATTGTCCTGTGAGGCGAGTATTCTGAGGATACGCTCGATGTAGGCTCTGCGGAGATTTACTTTGGGCTCAATGCTCCACAACTCCATGGGGTACTCGGCGGCATCGAGAGCGTCAAGCACCTGTCGCATGTCGTCCTCTTTGGGGAATGCCGACTCAATAAAGTACTGAACTATGTCCTGATCTTCCCGGCCCGTGAGTAGGACACCATGCGCATCCTCAAGGGCTCGCCCGGCTCGACCCACTTGCTGGTAATAGTGGACGATAGATTGTGGGGCCTGGAAGTGAATCACAAAACTCAGGTCCGGCTTGTCAAATCCCATTCCAAGGGCTGTAGTGGCGACGAGGGCCTTGAGGGAGTTATCCAATAGAGACTGTTCGAAGACCAGGCGTTCTTCGTGGACCTTTCGGCCGTGGTAAGCACGGGCCTGAATGCCCTCTGACTGGAGCCAGGCCGCAAGCTGTTCTGCGTCTCTTGTTGTGAGTGTGTAAATGATGCCGCTGCCTGGGAGGGAGCTGAGCGTTTCGGCAAGCCAGGCCATGCGCGCTGCCTGATTTGGCATGCGAATAGTCTGAAGTTGCAGGCTTGCTCTGGTAAGAGGCCCGCGGATTACCTGGAGCCGTGGACCAATCTGTTCCATGACATCTTCGACGACCCTGTCGTTCGCTGTCGCCGTCGTCGCCAATACCCGGATGTTCTCAGGGAGATTCACAAGTAACCGCACCAAACGCCTGTAGTCGGGGCGAAAATCGTGCCCCCAGTCTGAAATACAGTGCGCCTCATCCACCACCATGAGACCGATGCGGTCTGCAACTGGAATTAGATGGTTCTCAACGAAGTCATTGTTCCCCAAGCGCTCCGGTGAGACCAACAAAAGATCAACGTTGTCCGCCTCCAGGGCCTCGTAGATCGCGTCCCATTCCTTGAGGTTGGACGAGTTGATAGATACAGCCCTGAGCTCGAGTCGTTCAGCAGAACGCACCTGGTCCCGCATCAGAGAGAGCAGAGGAGACACGAGTAGTGTAGGTCCGAACCCATCCTCACGAAGCAGCCTGGTGAGTAGGAAGTACACAAGACTCTTTCCCCAGCCTGTTCTCTGCACGACCAAGAGCCGCTCTTCATTCTTGAAGAGTCTGGAGACTGCCTCCCACTGTCCTGGTCGGAAGGAGGCATCTGGGTACCCAGATGCCCTGCGGAGGAGTTCTAAGCAGAAATCGTATCGTTGCTCCGAGTTTTCCATTCTAGGTCCTCAAAGAAACTTGCTGGTCTTTGCAGTTCATCTCGAGTAGATGACAGGCGAACGTCTCTTACTCCTTCTCCACGTTCGTTAGGCTTAGGTAGGTCGGGAACTCTCGGCTTATCCCACTGACAACACATTTGGTTCTCAAGATCGCTTTCACCTGATTTCTTGGATCTTCGTCAAATCGGAATCGCGGTGCTGCGGGAGCAGCCCAGTAGCCAAAGCCCTGATCGAGTCTTAGTCTCCAGGCAGCCCCATCAGTCCAGCGGAGCCCTAGCTCTCTGGCGTGGGGGCAATCTCGATAGGTTGTCTGACGCACCTCAGGTGAGTGCTGAGAGAGCTTGGAAAAGAGCTCTGTCAGCACCTCCTTCTGAAGGCCTGAATCTGTCCAGTTGTGCGAGAGGAAGACCTGCTCTCTAGAATCGAATTGGACAAACGAAGTGTGTAGGCGCAAGCCTGTCCGCGAGAAGGCTTCAGGCCATCGCTCGATGGCAGCCTTCAGGGCGCTAAAGAGAAGCGTTGCTGCGAGCGGTGATCTTATGTACCTATCACTGTAGGTAATGGTTTCAATCGAAACCCCATCGCGAAGGCGCTTGTCGAGCTCTTGAACATGGCCCCCGAGGCAATCCCAGAAACGCTCGCCAAACGAACCTATTGGCCCGTCAAGCTCCTCCTTGATGGCGATTTCGATCACTGTGCCCTGAAATTGCCGCCTCAAGTCGTCTGGGTGGAGAGGTTTCGTGACCACTGACTTCTGTCCCTTTTCGACAAGGGAACGCACCAGCGGCGAGGTAGTCGGACTACCCCAATCACCATTGGGTATTAGGCTCTCTTGATCGCTGACGGCCCAGCGGATGACACCGTCACCAGACAGCAACTCAGCGATTACAAACCCCTGAGCACCCTCGGTCCGGGTTGATGTGGGAGAAGTCCTCAATTCGAACGAGCCAATCTCGGCGTAGCTTGCCAATGGGTTTGCGATTCCTGGATCGATGCTCCTCAAGGACGAGCGAGGGATAACGATTCTGATGTTCTTGCCCTCCGAAGCCCATCTCAGAAGGTTGGAGCGGAGCGACCAATCTTCGGTGTCCCACAGGTTCGAATCTTCGTTCAAGAAGACTCTTAGCTCCTGAGCACTGATTCGCTTCATTTCCCTTTGGAGTGCTTCAGGAAGAGGTGAAAACTCGGCTGCGGAGTTGTCTCCAAGTAGCTTCAAGTGGCTGGGGAGCTCGAGCGATGAAAGGAAGTCTGAAGTGAGCCAGCTCAGGGCCTTGTGCCGATCAAGGTTTTTGAATTGATGCTGGGTGTCATAGTTGAGGAGGCAGGCTTGGCAAGCGCGGTCACATTCTCTCGGGCATGAAAGTCGCTTTCGAGCGGCCCTCATTACGGTTGGGAGATCATCTGCAAGTGCTCCAACGAACCCTGCGCCGCCAGTTGCACGGTCATAGATAACCGCTGAGTAGCCTTTTGAGGCAGTTGTTCCGCGAGTCTCGACAGCTCCGCACCCGATCTCACGTGTCTCAATACCCAGGTGTTCAGCGAGCGCTTCTCTTAAGGCTACGGCTATCGAAAGTGCGGCCATCTTTTCGGGCGGTTCACCCGTCTCCGGGTGGGTCAAGAGAATCTCAAATACATCAGTAGACGTGGCGACTCCGAGCCACTGGTGACGCTTTATCGCCCACTCCTCGTCGTTACCTGAACAGCGGGTCTGCCCGTCTGGCTCCCGTCCACCGCGCAATCGAGTATGGTCTTCCAAGGCCCTCGGCAATGCCGGGTCTTGGCTCATCGGGAGCTCACTTGCCGCCCTCCCACATCGAAGGCAAATGCCAAACCCAGCCCCGTGGAGGCCTCGACTGAAGTGGAAGATGTGACCGTTGGGGCTGTACCGATATCTTCCCCAGTCGATTTGTGGCAGGGCCGACCACGGCTGGAGGCCAGCCGTGATCCACGGATCTTCAACAGGGATAAAGGTGGTTTGGCTCACATCGTTGTGAGGCTCGAAATCGATACCCACAGCGAAACCAGTTGGCTGGAGGTATTGAGGCGAGAAGAGCTGGCCCGAGCCACAAGAAGGGCACTCTTCAATCCTTGTCGGCCTGGTACCGCTTGCACCACAACTCTTGCACCGCCAGGCCCACCTAAAAGATTGCAGCTCGCGGACCCCCTGATCACCGGGCGGAATGTGCCAGTTCAGGGTTACGCCCTGAGACTCGAAGACCCGCCCATCGAGAACGAATTGGTTTCCAGGGGCGTAATCTCGAATTGCCAGTGGCAGATCTCGCGATGGGTATCCTCTGCGGCGAGCCGGGCGATCTTCTCTGTCTTGGCCAGCAGCTGCCCGTCTGCGTCGCCTTCTTTCTTCGTGGCGAAGCTGTCGCAATGTTGTAGGTATGAAGGGAACGACTGATGTCGGAAAGCCGTAGCCAGGCAAGAAGCCCCGGGAGGCGAGCTCACTCAGGAGATACTCTCCCTCGATCCTGTGGATCTGACGTGAGATGGCTAGCTCGGCGGGCGTCTTCTCACCGTTTGAGGAGGTTCCTCCAAACGCCTCTAGATCATCCCTAAGGGCAGCCAGTTCAGCTTCCCACATGTCCTGGTGCTGAGAAACGCTTTCAGCTGCAGAGCTCAGGATCTGGGTTGCTGAGGACCCTGCAAGCCGCGTATTGGCGGTGATTGCCTTAAGTCCCTCGACCAGTCGGCTGTCCGTTTGTCTCGCGCGGTGGCGGCACCATGCAATGAATCTGGTAGCTGGAGTCGATGAGGATGTGGGGTCCGAACCGAAAAACCAGCCAGCGGTGAGCCGAGGAGGGTCGGCATTGGCTGATTTCAGGTATGACGAGAGGATCAGTGCGTTGAGGTGTCTGCTGACGATCTTGTCGCTCTCCAACGAGACTCGGGGGACATACACGGGAGTGGTAAATGGCCAGAGTGGATTTCTGAAGAGAGCTTCTCCGTGAGGGACACTTCGACACATGGTCAGGCTAGTTGAGATGCCCTCGCCTCGCCTGCCTGCGCGTCCTGCCCGCTGTAGAAAGTTGGCAGGACTTGGAGGCGCATTGTTCATTGCTATTGCCGATAAGCCACCTATGTCGACTCCCATCTCCATTGTGGTCGAGCAACTAAGGACGTTGATATACCCCTTCTTAAAGGAATTCTCGAAAGTGCGGAGCTTCTGTGAGTCCTGCTGAGCAGAGTGCTCTTCAACCCGAATGTACTCAGATCCGGCGGCAAGCCGGTCGCTTATGTCAGCCCATGCACCCATCTCCCGAAGGGTTTCAATAGCTGCCGAGTCCTCGAGCCATTGCGATATCTCCTCCTTGGAGATCTGTCTTCCTGACTCGTCTCTCCAGTGAGGGTAGGGGAGGCGAGGTAGAGAGACGCGGGTACAGCGTCCCTCCTCTGTGGCTCTTTGGGGCCCTAGATACGGGCTAAGCTCACGGAAGGTTCGAGGGAGCACTCGTCTCGTCACTGGGCAGAACCAAGCGGCACTGACCTCCACGAGTTGGGCGTTCTGTGCTAAGTCCAGCTGATACCCCTCCGCAAACTGCCGCAAGAGCGGGCGAATTGCTGCCCAAGCCTCATCCAGGACCTCGGTTATGACCCGGCAGTCATCCCTTCTTTCTAATGAAAGTCCGAGGCCACGAGCGATCAGCCAGACAATCTGACTGCGGCTCTGCGCCCCGAGGACCCGGGGCCAGCGGACCTGGTGCTGCAGAGGTGGCTCACTCTCCGGACCGAGAAGAAATCTGGCATGGATCGGTGCACCCAACCAGCGGAGGAAGTGAGCAGGAATCATTACCGCGGAGTAGGCCCTGATGAAGTGGTCCATCATCACGGCAAGAAGAGACTTCCAGTCGTTCGGTGCCAGCGCCAACCTCTTCCAGACTCCGGGGATGGCGCGTTGCCCGATGGCTTCTATTCCAGGGTAGGTGAGTGCGAGGAGCCCCAGGGTCTCGACCGAGTTCTGGCGCTTCGGACGGCGGAACAGTTCTCTGATCAAGAGAAATTCGGGTAGGTCTCCTGAAGTGATCTGGCCGTAGGACCTCTCAGCCCAAAGGGGAGGCATTTGCTCCTCAACAGCTCGGTCACGCTGGAGGGCCGCGACAGCGCCAGCCCAGTCCGTACTTCCTCGCTGTTCACTCTTGGCCGATGCAAGGAGTTCCTCTTGTTGAGCCAGGAGGTGTTTCAGTGCGACGTTTCCCGAAAGTACTTGCGCAGATAGTGCTTCGACAACCTCTTCGATTTGAATCAACTCGGCTTCACTTCGAGTTTGCCGCTGGCCGAGAACGAAGTGGTAGAGCGCACTTCGAATGTGGTTTCGCTCGGATTCTAACTGCGAGCGAAGGGCAAAGCTGGCCGTTCCGTGGCGGCTGTCTGTAAAGCTGATAAGTCGCCGACCCTCGTTTGGGAGCCACTCGCGCGACCCTTCGTAGGGCTGTGTGTTCTCTAGGAGTGTTGGAACAGCCACATTCAAGAAGAAGTTAGCGCCGACCCTGGCTGGCATGAACTGAGGTCTGCGACCCTCTCGGCGACCACAGGTCACGCATTGGAGCCGACCTCCAGCGTCAGGCAGGATGAGTCCAACCTTCTGAAGAACCGTGCCGTTGTCTCCTTCAGCCAACTCCCCGGTTCCGACGACCAGCTTGTCGGTCGCAAGACCTTCCATATTTCGTGGGTCGAGTAGAAGTCTCGGAAGTCGCTGCGAAGCGGGGGCCGGTCCAGTCTCTCCGTCCTCTGAATCCTCTTCCTCAGCGTCGTCTTCAATGAGAGAGATTTCCTCTTCAAGGAGATCCTCGACGGACTCGAGATTGCGGGCGCGAAGATACGCCGACCGATCCTCCCGGACTTCCTCGGCACCCAGATAGACCTCTCCGCACTCTCGACAGAGCAATAGCGGAAAGACTACAGAGCCGCAGGCCTCGCATTGTTCTCTGGGTTCAAAGTAGATTCTCCCGAACGGCCAGTTGGGATCCTCGAGACACGACGATGAACGCCCTTTGCAGTTCTGTTTGCAGCAAGCCCACAGTCCTTTGAGCGTGCGATGAAAAAAATGCGTTCTGAGTGGCAGGAAGCGACCCAGATCGCTTTTTGCGGTTGCCCCGACTTCCAGCAGCTGGAGCGCCTCTGACGTGCCAACTCCCTTCCCGAAAAGGGTGCGGATGTCGCCCAGACTCTGTGGCTTGGCGGCCAGGGCGGCCCGTACCGCTCGGCACTTGGCGTTGGAGGCCAGGGCATCAAACTGGTCACCGGGGTTCAGACTCGCTAGTTCGTGAAGGCTGGGGAGCTCCTGATCCAGCTGTAAAGAGCTCTTCGAAAGCCTCTCAACGAAGCGTTTGCCATGAATGACATGAACTCGATCTCGCCGACACTCCTGAGATGTCAGCCATGAATTCGCTGAGCCTGTCCGTTGACTCTTGATCCTGACCACCGATAGTGGCGGAGGTCGCAACAAAGCGCACTTCAGCCGGAGTGACACCAAATGAGTGGAGCACGCGGCGCAGGAGAAGTGCGATCTCCGCTGCTTGCGAGCCAAGATAGGTGTGCGCTTCGTCAATGATGACCCAGCGGAGGAGACCCTGAGATGTCTGCAGGATTGGCGCGTCGTCACGGCGAACGAGCATGTACTCGAGCATCGTTGAGTTGGTCACCAGCAAAGGGGGCGGAATCTGTCTGAGAGTCCTTCGGTCTGGAACCTCGCTTGGAAAGTCCCTCAGCCGGCTCGATCGCACGGTCTCTGGTGTTTCTCCGTTGTAAAGGCAAAAGCGAATTGAATCGCCAAAACCGGCAGTCCATGCCCTGAGGCGGTCTCTCTGACTATTGATAAGGGCATTCAGTGGGTACAGGAAGAGAGCCTGGACACCTACAAGCTGACTGGTTTGTTGGCGCTTCCTGACGAGGCTCTCTAGCACTGGGAGCAAGAAACACTCGGTTTTTCCTGAACCAGTACCGCTCGTCACAATGAGTGAGCGCGGACTATCGTCAAGAAGGGCGTGCCAGCTGTCAGTCTGGTGCTGATAGGGGTGAGTGTCCTTCGGAAAGCGGTTCTCTTGAAGGTCTGTTGGCGGCTGGTCCAGAGCTTGTATGAGTTCCTCTGAAAACAGCTTGCCTCCCAGGGACTCCATGGTCTCTTTAGAGGTCTTCCACCCAAAGGTTGCTTCGAATACGGGATCAGTGACGAGCTGAGTTTCAGCCAGATCCTGTTCTTCCAGAGTGTCGCGCAGAAACCTTCTCAAGGGCTCGGATCTAGGCGACAAATGCCCCATCAAGGCTCTTGCAGAGCGCCTCCGCAACTCGGTGTTGAGGGTGGCAATGGAAGTGGTATCGAGTGATTTGAACATGAGTTCCTAGTCTGGAAATCTCCGGCCAATCAACAGTGAGAAGTAGAGGCGAAGAGCTTGGCTAAACCACTCGAGGTCGAAGAACCGTAATGCTCTGATTTGTTGCTGTAGGACCTTGGGCAGGGGAATCGAATAGACGCTAGATGTCGCAACTACAACTGGAGCCAGGAGTGTCGATGAGCGAAAGCCGGCCACACTTCGTGTACCCTCGAGAGCCTCTCCAATCTCAGGTGGCCCAACTTGTGCCTTAGCTCTCAACCACTCGTCAAGGGCGCTTACCCGTAACCATCGCCGATCTTCATTTCTGTGAAAGAGACCTTGTCTTTCCGTCTCGATCCTCTCGCGCAATTTGCGTCTCCCGATCTCACTCCTTTGAATGGCGAGCTCGTCACGGGCGTCCGCGTCGTTCAACTCTCGAGCTCGGAGAAGCGCAATGACTGGCTTCAGGAAGTTACGCTCTGGCGTTGCCGGGGCTAGGTCGAAAAAGCTAGAAAGAGTCTGAAGCACCAGGACGATGCCGTTCTCTAGAGATCCAAGCTCTTCGAGCAGAGCTGTTGCATAGCTGTTGGTAGCTCCCACCCAATCCTCAATCGGGATGAGGGACCAGAGGAACGGAAGTTCCTCCATTGCGGCCCAGACCGAACTGAACCTCTCTGGGGAGTTGGAGAGAATCAGGGACTGGACAGCTACGCGCGGATGTTTTGCCAGGTACGTAGAGACCTCTAATGTCGAGGGCGGAAGTGATGAGGTGAGGTCGATGAAGCTGTCCAGGATCTGCCAGTCATCGCAGAGCGGTTGTTCTTCAAGGTGATTCATAGCCGCCCGGAAGAGGTGTTGCCTTTCTTTGGGATCAGCACAGTTCACAGCGTTGAGGATGGGGACGGAGGCTGGTGTCGGGCCCCCAATGGTTGCGCCCTCGCTTCCAACTGTCCAGAGAGTTGGCCTGATGCGACATTCGTTCCCTAACCAGCCAACAACTAGCCAGGGTCCTGGCTCCCGACTCTTGGGGTCGAAGGACCACTCACCCTCTTCCATGGTCTCGGGCAGGATTTCAGGCTCAGCACCCGGGTCCCAGAGACGAAGAGCCTCGCAACGAATCTCACCCGCCAGTTTCCGATTGAGGCTGCCGCCTTTGAGGGACAGTGTGCCCCGCTCTCGGTCAATCTTAAACTTTGCTCCAAAACGCTGAACGTAGATTGGACGCGGCCGGAACGCTGCTCCATCGGACTCGATTCTCAAGCGAATCAATGCATCAAGTTCACTTGTCTCGGCAAAGAGCGCCAAGAGTCGGGCCTTCAGGAACCGAAGTTCCAGATCGTTTCTGGTATCAGAGGTTCTCCTCAGATCGGCCCAAATCCTTAGATCGGAACTTGAGTCTAGGTCATCTGCGACGAGGTTAGCCTCGACGAAGAATCGCTCGCCACTGTCGACGGTCATGCCAACTGCGTGAACTCCTGTCAACGCATCGATTGGCACCGATTCATCGATCCCCAGTACCTCACCCCCTGGCCCGATGAACCGCGCGCCTCTTGCCGGAAAAGGCACTCGGAAGCTGGCACGGCGGCGTTCACCCCAGTCGAGAACAACATCGACTTGATGGGGTGGTTCGGCGCCAGTTTTCAGCGCGATGCGGCATTCATCAGCAGCAGATTCAATTCCTATTTCTAGATCCTCGGGAGATGTTGTGCCGACGAGGGCACCTCCGGTCCCGGAGAGCAGAATCGTGCCCTCGCGAGAGGAATGTCCGGGCTCAAGATTCACTTCGCTGTTGGCGGGCAGGATGAGACAGTGGGTCTGATACAGAACCTCAGAACTATCAATCACCTGCACCATCACCTCGCCCAGGCAACTTCCGAGATCGGTACTCCATGGGCTCTTGTCGTGGCTGGGTCGCCAGCGAATCCTGCCAATCTCTACAGGTTCAGGTCGGGCCAGTCCCTCTTGTGGAGTCGCAAGAACTCGTGGAAACCCAAGGAAGGCCTCAAGAGGCGATGACAGCATTGCGGGTTCTCGCCCATCGAGACGAAAATCGTATTTTGTCGCGCCCTCTTCCTTGGTGCGAATGGAACAGATGTAGTCTTCGCTTTCGACAGTCAGCCCGTCATCTACGCAGACGAGATCTCGGTCGAACCAGGACACATGACCCCAGGGTTCATTAGTGGCTACGCCCTCGAGAGCCGTGTTCTTGGGATCCCGAAGTGCAACGTAGCATTGAGGTTCCTTGACTCGGACAGACCCTTGACCCGCGAAGTTGAGGTAGCTGTCATCTCCATCGACAAAGACCCAGGGCAGCCCGCTGAGACCTGATGATCCGCTAAAGGTTGCAGGGCCGAAAGACCGGTCCCTGCTGTCCAGCCACAATTCCAGAGATTCGGCTGCAGCTTGGCCTCGCAGTCGCGCCCTTGAGGTTGCTGCCTGCTCGACTCGAAAGGTACGACCTGAGCTCGACAGGAGCTCGGTCGCGTTAGCAAGAACCTGCTGATCGCCGGATCCCGCTTCAATTCGAAGTTGAAACCGGGAAGGGACCTCTGAAGAGGCCATTCGAAAGAGATCCTCAATCTGCTCTCCGGTGAGCGAACTTGGACACTGGAAATCGGTCACTAGTTCCCAAGAGTCAGCGGCATTGAGTAGTTTTCGATTAGCGCGAAACCGTGCCGGCTGACGTCTTTTGAGACTTCGTGCCTCGAACACCAATCCTTGTAGTAGCGATTGCGCTGTCTCGTCCTCGATCTCGAGAGGAAGGCTTGTTCTCCACTCGGGATGTCTTGAGTCGAGGAAGGAAATGGGGTCGGATGCGTCACCAACGCGTTCCTGGAGGTCCCAGATGGATGTGACGAGGCGTCCCCCTAACTCGAATACCACCGCATGTCGAAGACTCTTGGGAAGATGTCGCTGGAGGCCCTCGGCAAGGTCCTCGGCTGGGATACCCGTGTGGCAGAAGATGTGGAATTCTTCGAGGAGATGTCGAAAGAAGACGTGGAGGGAGGCACCCTCTCTTCGCACTAGCCTGAGAGGTAGACCTCCTTCGCAAGCCAGGGTTACTAGGAAGATTCGACCCCGATTGTCGCGAAGTAGCTCTCGCTTCCACCATTTCAAGCCAGCTTCGAAAGAAGGGTAGAGGTGCTGAAAGCTCTCTTCCTCCAGACCACTGTCGGAGAGGATACCCTCCCATTTCCAAGGCCCACCTTCGTGGTTGCGACGCCACCACTCGGCGGCGAAGAGGCAGAGTGCTCTGGCTGTTACCAAGCTCAGATCGCGAGCCCCTGTTGAGGTGGCGCTCTGGCGCACAATCTCGCCCAGTTCATCAAACTCCGCGCTTGTTGTGCGATAGGCGTGAAGCGGGCGGCCGTCGGGGGCTTCTAGACTGCGGGAATCCAGAAAGGCGATCAACCACTGTTGGGAATCTCGGCTCACGGTCTCCCTTTTGGTACCTGGAGCCGAGCACTCGAACAAAGTTGCTGTGAAAGCCAGAGACGGCTCGAGTTCTTGATGCAATCTCCTCCCATGGTCAGTATTACTGCGATAGGAGGCTTCCGGATATCTCGTGGAAGGATAGGTTCTCGAGATGAGCCAGTGCGTTCCTCATGTTGGCGAGCTTCTTGGCTCGCTGATACTGGCTTGGTCGCGGGCAATGCTGCCTCAACTGGTAGGCGATCTGGTGAATCTCGAGATCAAGGGCTGTTTCGAGCGTTGCGTACTCGGTCTCCATAGGCAGCGTCAGCATCTGCTGTACCTCTTCTATGAGGCGAATTCGCTGCTCCTCAATCAGAGGGAACAGCGTCGCGAGCTGGGCTCTCCACATTCTCCTGGCCAGTTCCCTGTTTTCATCTCCATTCTGTGCGAGAAATGCCGAGTGGACGAAAGAGTCGCCCATCGAAGACTTCGAGACTTCCGGAACACCAGGTGGGCGGCCCGTTTTCACTGAGCCAGGTCTCTTTCGTCGGCAAAGCTCCGGAGGAATTCCCGCGGAGAAAACAGTACTCTGAACTCGATTTCCGACAATCTATAGGCGAGCTCGGGGTCCGGCCCTGCGAGCTCAGCGATCATGGCGACTCTTGTCTTCTTGAGCTCCCTGCGCATGGGCTGTCGATCACACAGATGAGCAGCAAGCAGGTATGAATCTAGGGAATCGAGCTCACCTCGCCACTCCCGAACAGACAGCGTCACGTCTTCTTCCGGCTGGGCCAAGTTCGTCAGGGCCAACGCGAACGATGATGAACTGCATTCGCTCGAAGGCGTCTCGATTTCGCGAGATCTGCAGGTATCGCTCTAAAAATACAGCCCATTTCCTCCACGAGTCTTCAGGGATGTTCTCGATGTAGACGACTTTGCCCCAAAGGGCTTCAGCAGTCTGCGAGAGATTGCTCGTCGAAAATGTCGCCGGGATCGGCGCTCGAGTCGAAAAATAGGTGAAGGAGTCTCGCCGGCGCCGAAGGGAGCTCCCCCAGCTTCGAGAGGTCGATTTCCTCCCATTCGCAGCTCGTGACCCGGTCCAGAACCAAGTCTCGAAGCGCATCGCGGATCTCGAGCTCAGGATGAGAGGGCATGCACAAGATAGTGGAGCGCCCGGCTCGAAGATCGCTTTCGACAGCCCCGAGGAAACGTGCCGGGCCTGGCAAGGCCCACCAGAACCTATTCATCGATTCTGGCTTCCTGTCAGCAGCGTCCCGAGAAACTCATCGATCTTCCAGGATGAATCCCCTGCGCGATAGGTGTAGTGGAGAAGTTCTGACCATTCCAAGACTTGAGACGCCAACCCCGAGTCGCACTCGGCGAGGGCGAGGACCTCCTCGAAAGTCATCGCCGAACCGTACTCTGCGAGCATCTTCGAGGATGGCTCGTGAGGAGGGAATCAGCTCGAAACGCCTCAATCTCTCGTTGAAATTTTCTCCGCCAGAATGCAGCTCGAGAACGATGTTCTCCACTGATCCGGCGCTGCGTGGCAGTCGGCCAGCACTGGCTCCAGAAAGCCAGGCCACAAGCCAGTTTTAGCCGCGATATTTGATTGCGATCGTTGGGTTGAATGGCTGTCGGCAATTCGTCCTCGATCCACCGCCGCAGTGCATCATCCGCCCAGGGTCTGAGTCCCACAACTTTGATAGGGGCGCTGGTGGCGGCAGAACCGGCGCCTAGCTTTGCCTGAACCCAGTCCCAAGCGGAATTCGAGTCTCCCAGAAATATCAGTCTAAAAATGGAGCGCTTCGATTTCAACGTGCTCAGCAGCCTTGCTTGCTTGGTAGGTCCATTCGGCAGACCAATCCACTCGGTGCGATACGACTGCGATGTTCAGTCCGTCCCTCTTGCTTTCGATTTGACCTCGGACAGTATTCAGGAAACCATCCAGGTCGGTCGCTTCTTCGATGAGGTCCAAGTGGTGGTCCGAGAAGGCGTCGACGAGTGAGTTCCCGACGTCGGATAGGCCAGACGCCTGTGTCCCGAAGACGATTCCGACACCACTTGGCTCGCTCAGTAGTTCCGACTCCTGCTGGGCTGTCAATGGACTTCTGGAGCGATCTACCCTTGGAGGAGGCTCGTCTGAAACTGCTGGGCTCATAGGTCGAGGGTGGCTCCCGCAAGGCGGTGTCCAATTCCGCCCAGATCTCATCCTCGGTACCGAGCATGTTGAGAATGTTGCTGCTGCGCAGCGTGTAGCTTTCAGGATCCACCTTTCTGATGACTCCCAGGCCAATCATCTCTTCCAACACCACACGAAAATCCTCGAGTGATGCGCCGTGGCTGATTTCCTCGCCCCAAAGACCTGTCACCTCGCGCTGAATCCAGGCCAGACCCTTGCCGGATGACAGCACCTTTGCGGTTTGGTCTGCGAGTGCCGAGAGGGCGAGCCTTAGCGCGATCACCTTGTAGCGAAAGTCCAGATTCAGAGTCCATATGAATCGGTCTTTGATCGCACGGCGTAACTCCGCACTCTTATAGGCATCTTCGATATGAGCCGACGTGATGATGTGGGGTGGTCCTGACTTGTTGGCCAGATTCAGGTCCGAGGGCGGAGTAGGTGATCGAGCAGATGTTTGCAGAACAACTGGATCAGTGAGGGGTAGTAGTTGGTGTAGGACAGAATACGAGTCGGAAGGTCGCGACTTTCGAACTGGAAACCCAGCGTTGCCATGGCAGCACGATAAGCGCGAGCGCCTCGCGAGATTCCCCATTGTCCAGCAGGGGCCCGACACACACTGGGTCGACGAAGTGTGCCAGAGGAGAGTTCACTGACTTCGAAGTTCTCTGGACGTCGTGGAGTCCGGCGAACACGATCTTGAATCGCCGATCAGTCTTGTCCATCAGACCCTTAAGTCCATCCACATTCTCGTAAGCCGTCTTGGCGTCTGCCTCCAGGAACCGGTCCGACTCATCCAGCAGCAAAACGATGCGACGTGCCTTGTCCTTGGCGAACCAACTCTGAACTCGATCCTCAAGAGTCTCTCGGGTAACGGACGGCTGGCCGACCACCCTTTCCTGGTGAAGCATCTTGGCGATCAGGTCCCAGAGATCACGCAGCGGGCTTGCTGGTGCCGAGGCCTGCGACCTTAAGATCGAGCCACCGAACCACCACTCCGGAGCTCGGATTGTGGTTCTCCCGTTCGACACTTCTCAAGAGGGCCGTCTTACCGAGCTGTCTGCCTCCCGAAGACGAGATTCGTACCTAGTGGCGCGAGAATCGACTCCGATTCCTGTTCTCTCCCATAGAACATCTCCTGGGGCACAATTCCTGCGGCGACCGTGTAGGGATTGACCGGCGTGAATGGCAGGCAACAGCGAAGCAAAACTGGCAGCCTGGCGCCTCGCTCCTGGCAGACGAACCAGATGAGTGATTCGTCGATGACAACCATTGCACCTTGCCTCTTGAGCGATAGCCTGGCCAGGTCGCGCCGCCGGGCCTCCGAGAGATGCCCCATGTACAGTACGAGGATCGGCGACTGCTTCTTGTGGGAGCCGACCTGGCGAAGTATCTCTTCCTCCGGTGGCCGGTCCCACGCGATCAACAGGTCATAGTTGCCGCCGGCCGCCGATCCGAACGCCGGAATCGGACAGGTTTGTCGGTCGGAGATCGGGTCGACATCCACAGTGCCGATCATGTAAGAGGACGATCGCTTCGAGATCTCGACTCGAGCTGCACCCAGACCGATTCCTTCCGAGA
Organism: uncultured Acidobacteriota bacterium; assembly: GCA_963707075.1. Taxonomy (GTDB): domain Bacteria; phylum Acidobacteriota; class Thermoanaerobaculia; order Multivoradales; family JAHEKO01; genus CAXMQZ01. The sequence goes on along the minus strand of CAVPOX010000018.1, from coordinate 14,811 downwards.
GCCTCGACAGGCTGGCCGATGGCTCAGCCTTACGGATTTTCACTTCATACCAGGCTTTCAACATCTGACCCGCAGAGCGCAGCTGTGCCCCAGGCACTCCTCTGCAATCGATCGGCCCTGCTGTCTGCCCTTTCTCTACTCTGCGAATGATTTCGGCAGGCTTCAGGAGGCGATGATTGGTCTCTGTGCATGCCTTCACAAACTCGGGGAAGAACCTGGACAGGTCTAGGTTTTCGAGCTGCTGTATAGACCATTCAGCAACCTCGGGGTTGTCCAGATACTCGGTTGCTGCCAGTAGGTTGCGATCCTCGAGTGCGTCTTGAATTCGCTTGAACCGGGCCGGCTCTTTCGACTCGAGGTCGAGATCTCGTCAATCCTTGCGCTCAGCACAGCGCCGCGCTCAGCCTCGATCTGTAGTAGCTGAGTCAAGACACTATCTAGGTGCCGGCGGACGTCTTTGAAGTTGAGAACCAGGTCAGGGGCAACAGGTTCCACTACTCCCTGCAGCCTGTTTCTCGTCTCCTCGTTGAGGAGCCCCCGCGTGACGGCCTCGCCGATCTCCACAAGGACCTGACCTTTCTTTGCCTTAAGGGCGGTCCGGCACTCTTCAATGTGATTCCTCTGGTCTTCGCGGAGCTGATCAGCGAAACTCTCATCACCTGAAGCTTCAACTAGTTCGATCACCCTTGAAGTTGAGTCGTGGTTCTGCAGATTCTTCTGAAGCTCGAAGACCTCGCTCCATGGCAGCTTATCCGCGACGATAAGTTCGAGGATTGCCGTTACCAACTCTCTGCCTTCAGGGGCCACTGGTAACCAGTCATCATTAAGTGATATCAGCGTGGACCTCACGAGGTCTGCCCCGAGAGCCTTCTCTAATGCAAGCCTCGGAGAGCTGGTGGAGCTGGCGGGATCAAGAAGTTGCCGGATTTCTTTGAGCGATGCTTGCAAAATCCCGGCGGTGGCGGCGTCCTGTGAGCTGGCAAGACACTCGTGAAAGGCCTCCAGATCACCCTCACCAGCTTGGACGGCGGCTAGGGAGATCAGTGCGAAGGCTAGCAGCATGGGTGGATAGGTAGTCGCCCTGGCTCTGCGGTTCCGCGCCCAGCAGAGATTCCCAGCGATAGACGTAGTCTGTGACCTCGACTGCGAGGGCTTCGAGTTTCTTCCTTGCCATGCTCTCTATGCGAGGACGCCCTGTCGACCTGAACTCGGCATCGGTAGCGTCGATCTGGTGCTGTACATTCTTTGTGTCACACCATTCATCAGCTGTTTCCTTGGCCTTGTGTAACTCCTTCCTGTTGTTGTTTGCGACCGCAAGAAGAGCATCACCCAGAGGATGTCCAGGCTTCACCCAGTGCTGCCAGACCTTGTTCGCGGGCCCATACTTGAGACCGAGAGCAACCTTCTCTTCGCGCCAGGCTCCTGCTTCTTGACACAAGGCCATCACTTCGTGCTCCCAACGTGTCTTGTCTCTGACACCGCGGAGTAACGGCAGGCTCACCTGGAACCCGGACTGCGTGTACTTGAGGATGCACTCGGAGATGTCGTGAAGTGACGGAATCGGATCTCCCCCCAGGTGGAGCTGTGCCAACCAACCAGCAGCACCAGTGGATTGTGCAAGGAGCGCTGGGCGCCACAGCGCCGCGAACCAGAGCGCCTTGAGGGAAGCAGAAAGACCAGGCGAATCGGCGGAAGCGTCGAAGGTCTGAAGCCTTCTTAAGCTTTGAGAGATGACGGAAGCTGCTTCGCCGGAATGTCCCCTTAGGAACCTGCTTGCTACCGTGCATAGCAAGAGTTCCTGAACGATCCCTAGCGATGCCTCATCCACGCTAGCTGAAGCTGCTCTTGCCAGATGGTAGGCGAGTCCGATATTGCCCTCACCGGCTAGGATGAACAGCAAGTCCTTGATGTCAGTTGCGGTTGCCTTTTCTGGGTCCCTGAGCAGCCCGGTTGCGATGTCACCAGATGAGGTAGAAGCAGGAAGACCAGAAGCGTCAGGTTGAACCTCCTCAGCGGGAGGCTCCACAGTGGGTACACTAGGCCGAACTGAGTCATGGCCAGGTCGAGGTAGTTCTTCACGACCCTCCGCAGGCTCTTTCGACGGGGTCGGTGAGGTGCCCTCGTTGCCTTGCTTACTTGGTAGCCCCTGGTGCTCGGCATGCTTCAGCGACGGACCAAGCGAGGGCCCGGCCGAATCAGACTTGCGCTCAAGTAAGTTGCCCACTGCTTCAGAGGGCGCTTCTTCAAACTTGCAGGGTAAGTTTCCCTCAGCTTCGATGGGGCTGACGGCAGCAGCGTGAGGTCTGAATTCGTAGTCGAGGAACGAATGAGGTAGCCCTGAGAGGAGTTCCTTTAGGCCACCGAATTGCTCTGCATCGTCGGCACTCTTTAGAGCATCCATGAACTTCCCGGAAAAGGACGCGTTCAGAAGTTCTTCGGTCTCTTCCGGGATCGAGCCTGTCGAGATTGTCTGAAAGACAGCGGTGTTCAGTGGCAAACTCGAAGGCAACACCTCGATCTCGGGCAGATTGTCAAGAGGGAGTCCTTCGATTTCAGCGAGGAGTTCCTGCTCATCGTTTCTTCCAAAGTATTCACGAAGAGCAAGCAGAATCTGTCCAATCTTCTCTATTGAAAAGACCTCTGCTTCCGGGAGTGATTGTTGCTCGATCCATTTGGAAAGATCCTCGATGTACCTGGCGATATTTTCGTCGAAGACTCCGTTACTCCCGATCCCAAGATCCTTGGACACACTGTCGGCCTTTGCCCAACCAGCCTCTTCGGCAGACACCTGGAGGCGTTTGATCTCATCGACAGTCTGATCCCTGAGGTGGCAGAGGCGGTGATAGATCCTTGCTGAGACTGCCAGGAACGCCATGCTCCGGGCATTGACCTCAGTTTCGGAGGTGCTTTCTTCTTGATGGTCATTGAGGGCTCTGGCCATTTGGGTGGCTTGAGAGAGACTCTCTTCTAGGTCGATCGCCAAACCCCTAGCCATGGCAGGGAGGATGTCTATCCGATACTTCATCGACGCCGGCAGGTACCAGGAATCCCATCGCGCGGCAAAACTTGAGTTCAAGTGCTTACTACCAAGTCCCGAAATCACCCGGTCGAGAGCTACGGTCAGGTCTGTCGGAGCATCCTGCCGAATCAGCAATGCCGCCAAGCGGCAGAACAGCGCTGATCGCCAGGATGGCCAGCCAGGCGCCAGCGTCACCGACCTATTCCAGAAGATTGGAACCGATTCATCGTTGCCGGCACCAAAAGCCTCGTTCAGTCGAGACTTGTACCACTCCCACAGCAGGTCGGACCGCGTGAGCTGGTCTTGAAGCGCTGGGAGCAGGTCCTTGAAATGGCTGGCTGCGAAGGCCTCTTTCCTGCTCTTGCTGCACTTCTTTGGAGGTCGATCATGGACTTTTTCCGCAATTAGCCCAAGCCGGAGCTCTAGATCGACAGAGTCAAAAATGGCCTTGAGTCTCTTGCCATCCTTGATTGCCTCCGCTAGGGATTCGTCGTGCTGATCGAACCAGTCCCTTCCTACTCTCTCGCCACTGCTATTCACAAATAGACCTCAGTTTCATCGTAGTGTCATCAATACGAAAACTCTGGGAGCGAGGGAAGGTCTCCGGCCTCCACCGTCGCCCAGAGATATGCTGCCCTGATGCAGCCCCTGGGCGAGGCTTGCTCCAGAATCGGTTGGATCCCTGGTCTTCTGCCGTTAGTCAAGGTGTGCCTGATCGGATTCTGCTCTTGCCTTGTGCACAGACTTCTTGGCTGAGCTACCTCAGCACATCGTTGTTCCATTTCTATTTAACGTCTCCGGCATCGTTCGCTGAAGCAGTGACTTCGGGTGGATCGAAGTCGAACCCAACCCAAGCAGTGGTCCAGACTGGGCCGCAGGCCATGCCACCGAACGTCACTTCCATGCAGAAGGCACTCTTGCCATTTAGGTTGGCCACTAGTTCTTGAACGGGATTGAAGATGTCGCGTTCTTCTTCCGGGAGCTCGTTTAGACCGTCTACGATGGCTTTGACTTGTGGAGCCATGAAGCCAAAGTTGCCGATCTCGGAGAAGAACGAAAACAGAGTGTGCGGGCAAGGTGCGCGCCCCTCTCTTGCCTCGAACACGGAAGCTCCGCAAGCCGGGCAGTTAAGCCTGGGATCGTTGAATCCGAATGGAAGCTCGATAGAGACTGTTGGAATACCCACTGTCAATCACCTCCTGTTCTTTCGTCCCAAATGTGCTGTGTCCAGTTTGCCGTTCTCTGGCGCTGAAGACACATGGTCTATATTCGGCAGCCCTGTTGCTCGTTGGTCCACCCATCCCAACACCTCGCTGGCCAACTGACACACGGCCGAACCCAACTCCTCCGGCCCCACCACCCGACACTTCCCCCCAAACCCCACGACCCATCGGGCGATCTCCTCGAGGCTCGAGAGCTCCACCTTGTAGTCCACCGAGCCGTCCTTGCGCTTGGTGACCTTCTCGCCGGGGTGGTGTCTGGGCGTTGAGGATCAACGGTGCCAGGGATTTGTCGAACCGGAGGTGCACCTGGTAGTGGCCGTCGCCGGTGAAGACCTTCCAGGTGCGGTCGAGGAAGTCGTCGAGAGAGAAGTCGGAGGGCATCTCGAAGGTCTGGTCGGTGCCCCGGGTGCCGCTGATGCGGTCGAGGCGAAACATGCGGGGGGCGTCGTGGATGTGGCAGCGGCCGACCAGGTACCAGGCCTCGTTGCGCTCGAAGACCTGCCAGGGGTCGACGTGGCGCCAGGTGTGCTTGCCGCCGGTCAGCGAGTCGTACTTGATCTCGACCACGTGGCGCTTGCTGATCTCGTCCCGCAGAGGCTCGAGCACATCCTGGGCCCGGGGGCCGGAGCGGTTGATCGAAGCGAGCTGGAGGGCGCGCGGTGACTCCTCGATGAGCTCGGTGGCGGCATCGAGCTTGAGCTCGAGCGCGGTCAGCCGTTGCTTCAGCGCCGAGCTGCCGCGCAGCGCCGGGTTGTTGAGCGCCACCTTGAGCAGGGCGTGCTCTTCGGCGGTCAGGTTCAAGGGTTTGAGGGTGGCGCTATCGAGCAACCGGTAGCCGTGATCGTCCTTGTAGACGGGGATGCGCTGCTGCTCGAGATCCGCGATGTAGCGAAAGGCCGTGCGTTCCGAGACCTCGAGTTTGTCGGCGATCTCGGCCACCGTGCGCGAGCGCCGCCCACTCAACATGTGCACCAATTCGACGATGCGCGTGGATTTGCTCATCTACCGTCCCTCCACGGTCCAACCTGTCCTGATGCCAAAAAGGTATCAAGCCAGAGACGATTGTCAGCCACCCTTATGGGTGGGGCAATTGCACGCTCCACAGGGCGGCTCGGAGGCCAGCCACTGCAACCCACGGTCGAAGTGGCTCTCGAAGACGGCCGGCCCTGCCATGAGAGGAACGGCTATGCAGTTGGGGTCGACCGGCCGCCCTCGAAGCCCAAGTGACGGTCGCATGGCGGAGTGTCAGAAGCTGTCAGTGGGCAGCGGGCTGCTGCAAGCCGGAGGCTGCTTACTTTACTGCTGAAGACGGCAAGCGGGCCGGCATGATGGTCTTCGAGATGGCTGACCCATCTCGAATCGCTCAGATCGCTGAGCGTCTCTTCCTGAGCTTGAACGCCGCAGTCGAGCCCAGGCCAGTGATGAACCGGGTCGATCTGCGGTGCGCCCTGGACAGAGCCTCAACCTGGAGCGCAGAAACCCCGATCCCGAGGCCCACCGGTAGCCTCGCGTTCCTGCCTATTGACCGATCTCCCGCAGCAGGCGTAGAGTGATGAACAGTTTCGTGTAGAGACACAGAAGTTCTGCCGTGTGCGAAGACATGTCGTGGCACGAGTGTTCTTCGCCGTCACGGCGCAGACAAGGGAGCACCGCCGACTGTGCGATGCACCGGCGGCCTAAAGACTCCAGAAGGAGAGACGATGATCCGTACTTCAGTTCCCGCGATGGCTTTGGTAGCAGTTCTGGCTACGACCCCGAGCATCTTGCATGCAGAGGACTTTGCGACCCCGCTCTTCGGCCTGGCTACGGCCCCGAACGGCGACATTCTCGTAGCTGACAGTGGCGCCGGGGTGGTCGTTTTCGATGGTGCGCCCGAGCTCGATATCGAGTTCCCGGGAATCACCGACATCAGTGCCATCGGTCGCCGATCACTCTGGGTGACCCGAACCGGTGCTGATCCCGAGGGCGACAGCGGCCAGGCCCTCTTTCGGTTGTCCCGGGGCAAGGCCCGGATGATTGCCAATCTCTTCGCCTTCGAAGACGCAAACGACCCCGACGGGCAGGGAGTGGACTCCAATCCGTTCGATGTGCAATCTCTGGGTGGCCATGCGGCGCTGGTGGTCGACGCAGCTGCCAACGACCTGCTGTGGGTGAACGGGAAGGGCGACATCGACGTGTTGGCCGTGTTTCCGAATGAACTGGTCTCCACCGCCAATGTGAAGGACCTGGTCGGATGTCCGGCCGGGCCGCCGAACATCTGCAACCTGCCGCCTGAGATTCCTGCCCAGGCCGTACCCACCGGCGTGGCGATCGGCCCCGATGGATATTTCTACGTCGGTGAGCTGAAGGGATTTCCTGCGCCGGTCGGTGAGTCGAGGGTCTGGCGAGTGTCACCCGCGGCTGACGAGGCCGAGTGCGGCGTGAGTCCGGACTGTGCATTGGTGTTCGACGGTGGCTTCACCTCGATCATCGACGTCGCCTTCGGCCCCGACGGCCAGCTATACATCGTGGAGCTGGACGAGGCCAGCTGGTTCGCGGTGGAAGTCCTGGGAATCGTGACCGGCGGCACGATCAATGCTTGCGATCTCGGCACGCTGACCTGCTCCGAAGTGGCGACCGGGCTGCCGATCGTCACGGCGATTACCTTCGGCAAGCGGGGCGCGCTGTGGGCGACGCAGAACGCGCTGGTCCCTGGTGCGGCCACGGTGGTCGAGATCCCGTAGGCTGCGGCGCTCGGTGGGCCGGAATCTTCTCGAGCTCGCGAGCCGCTCAACCCGACCCTAGAGGGAGCCTGAGGGTGCGATCCACTCGACGGGTTGGGAGGTGACCGCGGCGATCCGGTCGTAGTCGGAGTCGTAGTGGAGGACGGTGGCCTTGGCAGCTTCGGCGGCAGCGGCGATGACGAGGTCGGCGATCTTCACGCTGCGGTGGTGCAGACCCCCGACGTGGGCGAGAAGCTGCTGGACCTCGAGGGCCCGCTCGAAGGTCGAGGTGTCGGTCGGGATCGTCGGCAACCCGGAGAGCTCCAGGGCCAGGGCGTCGTAGTCTTGCGCTGACTGCGCCGAGAAGAGAATCTCGAGGCGCACCTGGCTGCAGAGGACCAGCTCATCCGCTTCGAGGTGCTGGCGCCAGCGGGCGGCGACGCGAGGCTCGGTGGAGTGATGCCACGCGCTCGTGTCGACGCAATACAGAGTCATCGCGTCGGCCTGCTTCCCGACAGCACCTCCGGCGACCGGTCGATCCCCGCGCCGGTCTCGATGCGATCGGCGAGTCGCTCGCGTAGATGCCTGCGAATCGCTTCGCGGAAGGCCTTCTCGACGGTGTCCTTGAGGCCGTGGGTGCCAAGCGCCGCCTGCGCCCGATGCAGGAGCTCGTCGTCGATCTCAATCGTAGTGCGTCGCGGCATGCACATAGTATATATCTGTATACGAATTTGATATATATACGGAGCTCAGCAGCCACCGGGCTCCAGCGCTGTACTCCTTCCGTCAGGTCTGGCCCACCTGCCAGAACGTTACAGGCGCATGTACCGAGGGCCTGGCCTACTCGAGAGTCAGGTGGTGACTGCCTTTGATGCGAACCGCCTAAGAGTCCAACGCTTCTGCAGAAACGTGAGGCCCGGGAAGGGCGGGGGCAAGCCCCGCCCCTACTCCTTGAAGTTCTTCACTTCCTGCTCGGCCGCCTTCTTGTCCGAGATGTAGAAGTATGTCTTGTTCTCGAAGTAGAAGTCGGTCTCGCCCTCGGAGGTCGAGTAGGTCGCGGGCATCGCGTTCATGCCGGCAAAGTGCAGGGTGACGTTCTCACCATCCTGCCACTCGAGCCGGATGAGCTGGTCGGGGTAGTGGAGCGCCGTCTTGACCTTTTCCTTGCCGATGTAGAAGTCGACCGCGCGGCACTTGTAGCGGGAGGTCTCGCCGTCGACGATGACGCCGCAGACGGTTTCGAAGCGGTCCCTGCGATCGTAGCGGGACTCGTCGTCTTCGGCCTCATCCTGGGCGAGGGCCGCGCCGGCGAGCAGCGCGAGGCCGAGGGACAGGACTGTCAGGGTGATCTTCTTCATCATCGTTTCTCCTGGTTTCTCCCGGGTAGATGTCGGGGTGAGCGGCAGCCGAACGTCGCCGGCCGCGCTGAGACGCATATTGTACGCCCGGTTACGGGTAACTGAGGTGGTGAGGCTTGCCAGGGGCGGATATCAGAAGGTGACAGGCGAATCCACCGAGGGCCTGGCCTACTCGAGATTCAGGTGGTGACTGCCTTTGATGCGAACCGCCTGAGAGGCCGAGACCTTCATTCGATGTTCTCGGCCAGCCAGATGTCGGACTCCTGCTGGACATCGAACCGAACCAGAGTCCGAAGATCCCGGCTGGCGGTCAGCGCTCCGGAAGCCAGGAGAGTAGCGGCCTCTGGCGCCTCGCGGATGTCGCCGGACGCGACGTTCACGACGAGTGGGACGCGACTGTCGTCATCGGCCGGCGTGGCCAGCAGGCGGACACCGTCGGGGAACCAGAGCCGTGGGAAGAGCGCCTCCTCGATCATGAGGTACGTGCGGGAAGCGAGATCGAAGATCGTGAGCCGGGACGGCTGCCCCTCCGAGACCAGATACCCGGCCAGGCGCGACCCGTCCGGGGACCAGGAGGTAGAGCGAAAGTTGTCTCCTTCCTTGCCGGTGGGGCTGGGGAGCCGCTCGAAATTTTCCCAGGGAGGTTCCGAGGTGGCATCGAAGAGCGCGGTACCAAGCTCGGAGACGACCGCCAGCAGGGAACCATCAGGTCGGAGCTGCGGATCCCACATCGACTCCACGGTCGTCCTCGTCAGCTGGGTCAAGCCGCTGCCATCGGGCCGGATGCCCCAGATTTCGTAGCGCCCTTTGCGGCTGGACATGAACAGGATCTGCTCGCCATCTTCGGACCATGAGGCCCAGCGGTCGCGCGCCGCGTCGTCGGTCAGCTGCGTGGGTCTGCCGCCTGCGGCCGAGACCACGAAGAGATCCTGTTGAGGTCTGACGGTGGTGTACGCCAGCTGTGTGCCATCCGACGTCAGGTCTACTGCCAGAAGCCGATTGGTCGTCTCGAGGATCTGGACCGGTGGGCCGAGAAGCTCGAGTCGCTGCGGATCGAAGTCGAGCCGTTCAATCGTGGATCGGGTCGACACCGAAGCATAGACCCAGCGTCCGCCCCCTCTGCTGACGTGCAGGGCGAAGCCGGTGGGCAAGATAGCGCTCTCGGGCTCGCCCAGAACTCGACCGCTCGCTTCGTCGATCGGCACTCGCCACAGGTTCGGCAGGCCGCCGCGATCGCTCAGGAAGTAGAGATGCTTCCCGTCCTCCGACCAGACCGGGTTCCAGTCCACCGCGGGGTCGTTGGTGACCTCGATCGGTTGGGCGCCATCGATGGAGACCGTCCAGAGATCGCGCTGGCCGGTTTCTTCACGCACGCCCCAGTAGGCGATGCGATCGTGGTGGGGCGACCAGGCGGGCTCGACCGCATCCCCGACCTCGATTGGCCGACTGGCGCCGGTGGCCACCTCGACGATGTAGATCCGGCCGGGATCGCCCCGATCGAAGGGGTCGAAGGTCACCTCGCTGGTGAAGACGATCGAGTCACCGTCCGGTGACCAGTCGGGCTTGTAGCCGAAATCGGTCAGGCGGCGAACCGACTCACCTGTCGAGCCCATGATGAAGAGACCACCGCCATCCCTGTCGGAGCGAAAGGCGATGGAGTTCCCGTCCGGTGAGACGACAGGCTGATAGTCATCCTCCGGCGAGTCGGGTGTGATGAGGAGAGGATTCTTGCCCCCCACCGGCACCATGAAGATATCGAGATCCTCGCCTGCTTGCTCCGCGGCAGAGAAGAAGAGTGTCCGGCCGTCAGGGGACAATGCCGGTCGGGTCTCTTCCCCCGGCTGGAACGTGAGCTGTTGAAAGCTGGGATTGCTCGCATCCTGGGTGCGGCCGGCGGGCAGCCCATCAGGTCGCCCGCCCACGTAGTAGCCGGCAACTCCGGCCACGGCCGCAAGCGGCAGGAGGACGAGCAGAGCTCGGAGCCAATCCTTCTGGGGTACCGTTGCGCCGGGTGGTGGCTCTGCGGCTCCAGGGTCCTGCAGGACGATGCGGGCCTCGCCGATGTCGCGCAGCCGCTGTTTGGGATCGCGCTCCAGGCAGCGTTCGAGCAGGTGTCGCAGACGGGCAGGCGTCGCCGCCGGCAGTGCGTCGAGGTCGATCGGCTGTTGGAAAATCGCGCCGAGCGTCTCGGCCACCGAGTCGGCGGCGAAGAGTTGCCTGCCGGTCAGCATCTCGTAGACCACGACGCCGAAGGCCCAGATATCGGCCCGCTTGTCCGCCGCCTTGCCCTTGGCCTGCTCCGGGCTCATGTAGGAAGCCGTGCCCAGAATGACCCCGGCACCGGTCATCTGAGCCGTCAAGGTGGGGGACATCGACTGGGGAAAGACCGAGGGGCTCCCACCGATGGCCGAAGCCGTGCTGCTGTCAGGGTCGATGCTGGGATCGAGCGCCTTGGCGAGGCCGAAATCGAGCACCTTGACCTGACCTTCGGAATCGACCTTGAGATTGGCGGGCTTGAGATCGCGATGGATGATGCCCCGCTCGTGCGCGGCCTCGAGCGCTTCGGCGATCTGCAGAGCCGTCGGAATGGCCTCCTCGACCGGGATCGCCCCGCGGGCGATCCGCGCGGCCAGATCCTCGCCCTCGGCCAGCTCCATGACCAGGAAGTGGATGGGACGACTGGAAGGTGTCGCCGACTCGATCGAGTAGATTGCGGCGATGTGCGGATGATTGAGGCTCGCCAGTACCTTGGCCTCGCGCTCGAAGCGGGCGAGGCGCTCGGGGTCACCCGCGACCGCCTCGGGCAAGACCTTGATCGCCACCTCGCGGCCGAGCTTGGTGTCCTCGGCGCGATAGACCTCGCCCATGCCGCCTTCACCAAGCTTGGCGGTGATCTTGAAATGTGCGAGGTGGGTGCTGATCATCGGTCCTGTCGGTCGGCAGAGAGGCCGCCCCTACTCGTGCTTGGCGAGCATCGCCTCGAAGCGGGGGTCCTGGCGGAGGGCGTCGAGGTCGGGGTCGGCGCGGAGCTCGGCGACCGTGATGGCTTGCTGGTAGGAGGTGGCGAGGAGTCGGTCGTAGATCTCGAAGGCCCGATCGTGCTGACCGACGACCGCAAGGACCCACGCCAGGTCCGCCTCGGAGGCTGGTCCTCCATAGTCATCGTCTTCTGCGAGATTTCGACGGCCCGCTCGGCCTCGCGAATCGCGTCAGTCTTGCGGCCCAGCACGGCATAGATCTGTGCCAGCCAGTCGTGATAGGCGTCGGGTCGGGAGGCGATCAGGGTCTCAAGCCCACGCGCGGCCGCTTCGAGCTCCGCACGGGCCTCCTCGTCGCGTCCAAGCGCGTGCAGAATCCAGCCCCGAAAGGTGTGCATCTCGAGCTCTTCAAGGGTGGTCGCCGTCGGCAGAGAGGCGGTCCTCTCCAGGGCTCGGTCGAAGTTGCGATCGACGACGTCAAGGTAAATCCAGACAGAGTCCGTCGGGTCCGGCACCGGCGCCTGGGCGAGAACCTCTCGGGCCGCCGCTGTCGAGCCTGTCTCGTGGAACAGATAGTTGGCCCTGGTCGAGTAGAGGGTCCAGCTCTCGGGTTCGAGGGCGATGGCTTGGTCGAGGGCGGCGTAGGCCTCGTCGAAGCGGCGCAGCGCCCTGTAGGTCTGGGCCAGGCCCGTCCTTCTGGTCATGTCCTTGGGGTCCAGAGCGATGGCGCGCTCCAACTGCCGGGTGGCTTCCTCCAACCGTCCCTTGCGTCGGTAGATCCAGCCGAGGGCCTCGATGACCTCGAGGTCGTTGGGGAAGTCCTCGGCGACGCTCTCGAAGCTCTCGAGTCCACGGTCGAAGTCCCGGAAGCCGTAGTAGTAATAGTAGCCTTCGGCGAGGCGCACCTGGAGGTCTTCGGGGGCGAGCTCCATGGCCCGGTCCAGCGCGCCTTTCGATTCCGCCAGCAGGGCCGGTTCGGTGCCGGCATTGAAGTAGCGATTCGACTTGATGCGTGACATCTCGGCCCAGGCCCTGGAGAACTCCGGGTCGAGCTCGATCGCCTGCTCCAGCATCTCCACCACCGAAGTGAATCCCTCATCGCCGACACTGGAGTACCCCAAAGCTCGATCGCCTTGAGGTAGGCCTGATAGGCCTCGGTGTTGTCGGTCGGGGCAGCGTTGAGAGTCTGGCGCTCGGTGTCGAGGAGATTGACGCCCAGCTCGGCGACCACACTTTCGGCGATCTCCGACTGGACGGTGAAGATGTCGTCGATGACCCGATCGTAGGTCTCGGACCAGATCTGGGTGTCGTCCTCGACGCGCACGAGCTGCGGGCTGATGCGGATGCGGCCCTCGCCGTCGGCGCTCCCCGCCCAGCGCACGGTGCCTCCCAGGATGTAGTCGACCCCCAGCTCGTTGCCGATCTCCTGAGAGCTCTTGGTGGTGCCGGCGTAACTCTTGGCGCTCTGCCGCGAGATGACGCCGAGACTGCCCACGGCCGACAGTCGGTTGGTGATCTCGTCGGTGATGCCGGCGGCAAAGTAGGCGTCTTCGGTGGCGCCGAGGTTCTCGAACGGCAGCACCACCGCCATGATGCGGTCTTCGGTGGCGGTCGGTGCCGCCGCCACTGCGGTCGACTCGGCCGGTGCAACGGCGCTGGCGGGGGTCTCGGTGCCGCGACCCTTGATTGCGAACCAGCCCACGATCACGGCCAGCAGCAGTCCGGCAGCGATGGCCCAGGGCAGCCAGCCGGGCCGCTTGCTGGGCGATTCCATCGCCGGCAGGCTCGTCTCGGACGGGGTCTTGCCCGAATCGATCTCGCGTCTGAGAGCCGCGAGCTCGTTGACCACGTCCTGGGCCGACTGGTAACGCCGCTTGGGGTCCTTCTCCAGACAGTGGGTGATGATGCGCCCCAGATGGCGGGGCAGATTGGTGCGCAGGTCGGTCACCGAGTCGGGCGAGTCCTTGAGGATGGAGGAGAGAGTCGAGAGATTGGTGTCGCCCTTGAACGGCGGCTCGCCGGTCGCCATCTGGTAGAGCACGACGCCGAGCGAGAAGATGTCCGAGCGGTGGTCGATCGGTTTGCCCTCGGCCTGCTCGGGCGACATGTAGGCCACCGTGCCGAGGATCCGCCCCTCCTGGGTGATCGAGTCGGTGGCCATCTGGGTGGTGGAGCCGTCGCTGACGAATCCGCCGGCCAGCTTGGCGAGGCCGAAATCGAGGATCTTGACCCTGCCCTCGGGTGTGACCATGAGGTTGGCCGGCTTGAGGTCGCGATGCACGATGCCCTGCTCGTGCGCGGCGGCCAGGGCCTCGGCGGCAGGGATGGCGACGTCGAAGATCTGCTCGAGGCTCATGCCCTGGGCCGGGATCTGGTCTCCCAGATCCGCGCCCTTGACCAGCTCCATGGTCAGGAAGTGATGTCCCTTGTCCTCCTCGACCGAGAAGATGGTGACGATGTTGGGGTGATTGAGGGCGGCGATCGCCTCGGCCTCGCGCTGGAAGCGCTGCAGGCGCTCCTTGTCTTCGGCCAGGTTCTGGGGCAGGAGCTTGAGGGCGACCTGGCGCTTGAGCTTGGTGTCCTCGGCGACATAGACCTCACCCATGCCCCCTTCGCCGATCTTCTCCAGAATCTTGTAGTGAGCGAGAGTCTCGCCAATCATCGTCGATCCTTTCAGGCGGCGGGCTGTGTTGGGGCGGTCGGTCGCCACCCCGCGTCGCCGGAGTCCTCACCTCTTGCCTGTGCCAGGTGTTGCCGCTGGCCGATTGTACTGCACGAGACTCGCTGTCTTGCATGGACCCGCGAATCTGCATGGCCGTCAGGCTTGGATGGTGGGTCAGGGCCAGGTGAGCGATCCCGGCACAGACGGGGGCTGCGGCAGAGATGGTTTTCGTGAGACTGGACGGGTGCGAGATTGCACCGTCAATCAGAGGATTGTTCTGATTGCTCCAGGTCCCGCAGGCTACGCCGAAGGGGCCATCGACGGGGCGACGCCATCGAAAAGGCAAAGTAGGCAGTTCCAGAGACTGAAGGGCGACTGAGAGGGTCGAGAAGTATGTAGTTTGCGTCAGCAATGAAGGCTTCGAGGCCTCGCTCGAGGTTCGCAAGCTCTATCGAACGCTGCCTGACAGGAAGGCTGAGGCCAGGTCGCTGATCCGTGTCGAAGATGAGAGTGGCGAGGGTTACCTCTATCCGCGGGACCTCTTTGCCCCCGTCGAGGTGACCCGCGAGACGGCGGCGTCGTGGTCCTCACCGTGAGGCGGGTGGCCTAGCCAATCAGCCTGATCTCGGTTCGCAGGCCTGGGGCGCTGGCGAGTCGTTGGTCGAGGGTCCAGAGGGGGGCGTCGAGGAGCTCGGCTCGGGTCGGTCTGTCTGCCATGCGGCGCAACTGGGCCAGAAGGTAGTCCGACAGGGACATTCCCGACAGGGCTGCTCGTGACTTGAGGGTGCGAATCTCTCCTGCCACTGAATCTGGTGAGAGAGACGAATCGTTACCGAACAGGGCAGTCGACGTTTCAGCTGAAACGTCCC
>CAVPOX010000017.1:0-9164 GCA_963707075.1 uncultured Acidobacteriota bacterium | reverse complement strand
AGGTCTTCAACGCCACTCTGCGTGACTGGCTCGAGGCGCGAGATCTGCTTGCGGCCTCGGCCAAGGGCCCAACGGGCTGAACCCGAGAAGAGCCTCAGACTCCGCGCTGCCGTGGGCACGATGACGGCTTGCTGTGCTATCTTCGGGCGCAGTTTGCAGACGACAGTCGAATGAGTCGGTGTGGTGGAGCCTTTCTGGTCCCATGAAGGGAGAAGACGATTTGGGTAAATTGCCAGCTGTTCTGTTGGTGGTTGTCCTCATCTGTTCACCGGCCCTCGCCAAGGACTGCGAGACCATTGACGGTAACCAGGTCGACTCTTGTGGCTTCGAGAGTCCAGCCGAAGTCGCAGCCTGGAGTCCGAGCGGCGGAACCCTTGTTTTCGCCGCAGGTGCTGGCGAAACGGGCAATGGTGCGGTCGGCAGCGCCGAGAACTTCAGCGGAACCTGGGTCTTCAACGCCTGGAGCCCATGTTTCCCAGCGGTTCCAGGTCAGGAGTTCGATCTCGGTTTCTCGGTCAAGCTGCTGAACGGGTCGGTACCCGACCGTTGTTCGGCAGGTTGGCTGCAGTTCGCCGACATGGCCTGCTCAGTGCAAAACGGATTCACTTCCAAAGCTGGCGACGAGGTCATTCCCGGCGGGGCCTACAGTGAAGTTACGGGCAGCCATGTGGTGACCGAGGGGCAGCTCGGGACGCTGGCCATGAGCCTGTTCATCGACTGCCGTGGCGCGGCGGGTGCCTTCGAGGTTCTCGTCGACAACGGCTATGCCAAGGTCTCGATCTTTGCCGACGGCTTCGAGACAGGCGATGCCTCCAGGTGGTCGAACACCGTCCCTTAGCTCCACCTGGCTCTGACGGTCCCGAGGCCTGTCTGATGCATAACCTCGTCCATCTGACTGACGGCGCGCTCAACCGTAGCGCCGTGGCGTGCCGCACCCCGAGGAGGACTTCAATGAATCCATCGGAGCTCACCAAATTCGCAACGCGTTATGCGGCAGCCTGGAGCGGTCAGGATCCTGAGGCTCTGGCGGCTTGCTATGCCGAGGATGGCTCTCTCACGGTCAATACTGGAGAGCCCTCTGTCGGGCGGGCTGCAATCGCGGCCAAGGCCAGAGAGTTCATGACGGCTTTCCCCGACATGGTCGTGAGGATGGATTCGGTGAGCCTGGAGGGCAACCACGCGGTCTTTCACTGGACCTGGACCGGGACGAACACCGGCCCCGGAGGAACGGGCCGTGCCGTGCGGATCAGCGGCTACGAGGAATGGACCCTCGGGGCCGATGGCCTGATCGCGGTATCGAAGGGGCACTTCGATGAGGCCGAGTACCAGCGCCAGGTTGCCGGTGATGGCGCCGCGGACTGAAGGGTAGACGTCGAGGGCTCACAGGGTTTCCACAAGGAGCGATCGTGAATGGCAAACGCATTCTGTTGACCGGTGTCGCGGTGCTGGTCGCCTACTACGTGATGGCGTTCTTCGTTCACGGCCTCTGGCTGGGCTCGACCTACTCGAGCCTCGCCGGGAAGGTCTGGCGGCCGCAGGCCGAGCTCGTCGCCAACGCCTGGATCGTGCACTTGACGACGGTCGTCTTCTGCTTCGTCTTCGCCTACCTCTTCGCCAGGGGCTACCGGGGGCGCGGTTGGCGCGAGGGGGTGTGGTTCGGCTTTGTCGCGCACCTGTTTGTGGGTCTTCAGGCGGTTTTTCACGCCTATGCGACCTATCCGATTCCACTCGATCTGACCCTCAAGTGGTACTTCGCGGGCCTGGTGATGAGCATGATTCTCGGCGTCGTGGCGAGCCTGGTCTACAGACCCGAAGCACCGGGGCCGCAGCCGCCGGCTCAATAGCCCAAGCTGCCCGGTGAGGCCAGCCAGACGACGAGCAGCAATGCGATGATCGCTCCTGTGAAAGACAGCCCGACGGCGAGACGCTTCTTCCCGGCTTCGAGAAACTCCTTGCTCCACCGGTAGTACAGATTCGATGCGATCCCTTCTCGGCGGCACAACTCGGCCACGCTGACCTCGCCGCGCAAACCCTCGAGGACGATCCGAATCTTCTCTTCGGCCGAAAACCGGCGGCGAGTCCGCCGCCGGATCTCCCGAACTGCCGCTTCGCTGGTCTGCTTCTTCTTTGCTGGCATTGGACACTCTCCTGGGCCTGACTCTAGACCCGAAAGTGTCTCTTAGCTCAGACCCCTGATGTGTCCGACTTCTGCTGACGGGAAACACCTGGCTTGGCAGCCATAGCCACAGACACGACCAAGAGTGATAGCCCGCATGCGGCGACAAGGATTCTTGATCCCTTCATTGGAAGCCCCCTTTTTGTGGTGCCCCACTGTCCCTCCGGGTGTGCACCACCACAACACCCAAAGGGGTAGGTTGGGTATAGCAGGGTGTCTATGAGCGCGGTGTGGGGAAATCGCCCCGTGGCGGGTCTTTTCGCGGCTGCCGGTGCCATTCCCTGAACAGCTCCAGCAGCTCGGCTTCCATGCGCTCTAGGCCCATGGACTGGTCCCGCAGCAGTCGTAGGTGGAGGCGAACGTCTTCCATGGAGATTGACTGCTCCACACAGGGTTAGTCTCGGGAGAGGGCTGAGCGTTACAAAGAAAAGGCCGGGCGCGAGACCCGGCTGCTAGGCAGGGCGGAAGGGGATCAGCTAGTTCACGGTCTCGGACCAGGCACTGGTGTCGCCGCTCTCGAAGCCGTCCTCCATCAACTCGTTGCAATCCCCCAGGGCCTCGATCTCAGAGTCCGACAGCACGCCATCCCACACCCCGACCTCGTCGATATCTCCCTGGAATCCACTAACGCCGCAGGCGGCGATATTCCCGATCTGAAAGTCGCTGTGTGTCGACAGGGAGTAGTTTGGCGGAACTCCAGCCACAGGTGCTCCGAAGGGCATGCCATCGAAGTAGATGCGAACGAACCCGCCATCCCAGGTTGCGACGATACGATGCCACCTGCCATCCCAGACGTCGGCACCGGGAATCGTTGCCGTGAAGAACGCCTGGGTGTTGTCGCAGGTGTAGAAGTAGACTTCTTCGTTGTGACCTAGGATGAGCGCATACGATGCGCAGGTACAGCCGTGTAATCCCTCACTCAGAAGGAGCTTATAGGGTTGCGGTGTCGAACTGCGGACACACATGCCCACCGATAGTGTGGTCGGTTCCAGGGTCGATGGGTCTCCCATATACACTCCGTCGTTTCCGCCGAATCTGAGGGCATGCGGGCCCTGGGCTCCGTCTATCCATGTCGCCCCACTGACGTTGCCATGGTTGGCCTCACCCGAAGAGTCCGTCGCTTGTAGACCTGAGCCTTCATCGAAGTTCCAGAATCCGACGGAAGTCACCTGAGGCTGGGCCGAGGTCGCAAACAAAACGAGTACTGCTGCAACGAGCCATCCCTTCATCTCTTCACCCTCCTTTTGTCCCTGCTTCTCGGCAGCCCGGCAGTCTTGTCTGGAGGTCAGGCGAGGACCCGTAGCTTTGTGTGCTCAGCCTTTCGGCTGGCTTACCCTAGTCGAGTTCTTTCAATCAAACACGCTGGAGGCTCTGAGCGCACCACCCAAACGGGTGGGATCGGGCTTGACGAGGCGATGCCAGCGATCTCAGAAACCGTGGCCCAGGTGATCGATCGAGTGGAGCAAGAAGTGCAGAGCCAGCTACGGGATCGTCATAGTCCAGGCGAAGGTGTCGCCGAATTCGAAGCCGTCCTTGAAGATCTGCAGGGTCACGCCGGGGTTGGCATAGAGAAACTCGATATCGCCGCCTGCGGCCTGGCCGACGTCCACACCACCATCGTCCAGGGCGAAGTTGTAGATCTGCACATCGTCGAACAGCCCGTCGGTGTAGAAGATTACATGGCCCGGTTGGTTGACAGCGACACGGAGGTGGCGGCCGACGTTGTTGATCGCGCTCAATGGCGGAAGTGAGCTGTCCCTTCCCGCCAAGGTGCCGTCGACATATAGCGAGAGGGTCTCGGCTTGTCGTACACCTACAATCTGATGCCACTCGTTCAGGGTCAGCTCTTGCAAAGATGCCATCCCATAGCGGTCGTCTCCCGTCTCGACGACAAAGACGGCGTTATCACCACCTTGTCCGGATCCCACGAGAAGGCCCCACTCGTTGCTGCCGGGATTGGCACCTGAGACCCACTTACTGACGGCGTAGGTGTTGTCAAAGTTGGTCGTAGTACTGTGCTTGTAAACCCAAACCAAGACGGAAAAATCGCCCGTCCCGAAGTCGAGCGCTGCGTCGTCCGGAACGCTGACGTAGTCGTTCGAACCGTCGAAGTCGAGGGCAAGTCCAGCCATACCACTCACCCAGTCCGTGGTGGTGTCCATATTGACAAGCGTGCCATCGAGCCCGTTGCCGGATGTGTCGGCTGCAATATCAAAGCCAGATCCGTCATCAAAAGGAAGATGAAGAACCAGGGTGCTTTGGCTCGAGGCCAACTGCGGGACCACCAGAGTCAAAGAAGCGACCAGTAAGACTGTAGATGCCTGCCGGTGAGATCCGTTCCTCCCCATCGCTAGCCCTCCTTTCAATGAAATTGCGCCAAACGCCAAGAATGAACTCTCCTTCCACCCTTCGGCAGTCCGGCGGTCTTGTGCTCGTGGTGATGAGACGAGGACCCGTAGCTTTGTGTCGCTCGGTTTCCCGAGCTTTACCCTTTCGAGGTATTCCTTGAATACACGAGAATGGCGCTCGGCGCACCACCCTTCTGGGTAGGAAGGGCAATACACGCTGTCCCAGCCCGTCTCAGGCTGTATGGAGGGCCTTTCTCGGGCTGCAGGATCAAAGACCCCTGGCAGGAGGAGAGAGGGGCTTGGTACTGGCCCAGACAGGGGAGGGCCAGTGAAAGAAAAGGCCGGGCTCGAGGCCCGGCCGGAGGAACGCAAGGTCAAGATTCCTTTATGGCACCGCGCTGTCCCAGGCGGAGGTGTCACCTGACTCGAAGCCGTCGTCGAACATGGGAAACACTTGCCGGGTATCGCTGGCCAGGACGTAGCCGAAACGATCACCGGTCTCAACCTGTCCCTGCAGCCCATCGCCACCCTGGTACCAGAGCTGATTTCCCGCCGACATGAGGCCGAGAGATGAACCCAGGAGCACATGAACGGCTCCGGCTTGTTCAACTGCCTCGATGGATTCGTAGGGAACGCCGATGGCGAGATCGGCGTAGCCGTCGTCGTTGTAGTCGCCGGCGGAAACCGCCCAGCCAAATACATCGCTGGCCTCCTCCGACTCTGGGATGCCGCTCAGGTCCTGGCGCCAGATCTGGTTTCCGACATCAGAGAGGCCTGTCGACGAGCCGTAGAGCACCTGCACGATCCCGGTATCGACGAGGTTCCAATCCTCATGGGGGACGCCGACCGCGAGGTCCTTGTACCCATCACCGTTGAAGTCGCCCGCGGTCAGAGATCTCCCGAACTGGTCTCCCTGTTCGGCCAGGCTGTGAATGCTGCCGACATCCTGGTGCCAGAAGTCGCTGCCGCCGCCGGTGATTCCCGTTGCCGAACCGTACAAGACGTTGACTGCGCCCGCCAACTGGACCTGTGGGCTGCCAACGTCCTCGTACGGTACACCGACAGCCAGGTCGGCAAACCCATCATGGTTGAAATCGCCTGTCGTCAGTGCCCAGCCAAAGTGATCAAACTCGCCAGCCGAGTCTGCGACACCGGAACGGTCCTGATGCCAGAAGTCGTTGGTGACGCGGCTGGTGAGACCACTGCTGCTCCCATAGAGGATCTCTACTGCACCTGCATTCGTGATGCTGCCGAGATCCTCGGAATAGACTCCCACGGCCAGATCGTCATAGCCGTCGTTGTCGAAGTCACCCGCAGCAAGAGAGTCTCCATACTGATCAGCTACCTCGGCAGCGCCCTCCTGATTCCAGAGGCTGGCCGTTGCGATGAGTCCGCCAGCCGAGCCGTACAGGACATTGACACCGCCGGCGTCGGCAATCGTTCCGATGTCCTCATCGGGCACCCCGACGGCCAGGTCATCGAAGCCGTCGCCGTCGAAATCGCCGATCGCCAAGGGAGATCCCGAAGTACTCATAGGTCTCTGAGTTGCTGCCGACGAGGTAATCCTGAATCCAGTACTCATCGCCGATGCCCGTGAGCCCGGTTGACGCCCCGTAGATGACGCTGACGCTGCCCGCGTCTCTCGTCGCCGAGACGTTTTCATAGGGCACGCCTATCGCCAGGTCGCTGGCGCCATCACCATCGAAGTCCTGGGCCTGCGTCGTGCTCGACACCCAGACGACGAACAGCAGAATACCGACCACCGGCGTGGTTCGAAGAGGCCACTGCACGACCATGGAGCACCTTGGTTGCCCCCCTTTGCGCATGACATCCTCCTTTCTGGTCAGAGGAACTTCGGCAGCCCGGCGGTCTTGGGGCCCTTCGTGGCGAGGATCGTCGCGGAGGAAGCGAGGACCCGTGGCTTTGCGCGCTCAGCCTTTCGGCTGGCTTGCCCTTGTCGAGGCACTAAACACGCTACTCCTGTGAGTCGGAAGTGTCTTGCGGAATACACCCTGTCCCAGCCTGTCTGGGGCTGTGTGGAGGGGCTTTCTCCGGCCAGAGGACCAAGAACCCCTTGGCAGAGCGGGATCGGGGCCTGGTACTGGTTGAGATAGGAGAGAGCTAGGGAAAGGAGAGGCCGGGCGCGAGGCCCGGCCTCGAGACTGACCGTCTACTCGTCGTCATCGACCTGCTGCCTCTAGGAGGAAATCAAGCATGGCCGCGTTCACCTCCTCTGGTTCCTCGATGAACATGAAGTGCGTTGCGCCGGCCAGATCGACCGTCGTGCTGTCTGGAATCTCGGCATCCATCTGGTGGGCAACCGCCCGGCAGGCGTCGAGATCGTACTCGGCCGTGATGATCAAGGTGGGTGCGGTGATCCGCTTGAGCTGCTCGGCCGCCGGAGGAGTGAGGACACGCCGGGGGTCGGGGTTCTTGAAGTGCCAGAAGTCGTAGGCGCTCCAGATCGCTTTCACGCGGTCGAGGGCTCGAGGCGAGACCTTGTCCGGGTACCACCAGGTCGCAGCGAGGAGTTGCTCGAGCGCAGCGTCCCGCCCGCCGCTGACCGCAGCGGCACTGATCGTGCCGAACTCCTGAAAGAGCGTTTGAGCCAGTGGCGAGTCGTAGCCGTGGAACCAAGGTCCGATGGCGATGAGCGAGATGCACCGGTCGGGGAACGCCAGACAGAAATCGACCGCGATGGCGCTGCCCAGCGAGAAGCCGGCGATGTGAGCGCGATCGATGTCGAGATGCGCCATCAAAGCCTCGAGATCCTCAAAGTCGCTGTAGGGAACCCCTTCTTCCGGCAGCATCGACTTGCCATAGCCACGGACGTCGTAGCGCAGCACGCGGTGAAGCCTGGCGAGGGCCTCGAACTGACCGTCGAAGTACCGGCGATCACCGAAGTTTCCATGGATCAACACGACCGGGTCGCCCGTGCCGGCGACCTCGTAATACAGCCGCGTGCCATTGCCCTCCGCAAAGCCTGTCTCGATCTTGGGCCCCGAAGCCGGTGCGTCGGCAGAATCTTGAGCGGCGGCTCCACCTTTCGACAGGCTCGCGCACAGCGCGATCAGCCACATCCATTTCACTCGTTTCATCGGCCCCCCACGCCTGGTTGAAAGAGAGGCGCAGTCTAGCTCAATCCTCCCTGACCCAGCCTCCCATAACGAGTCCAGGTTGAGGGTTGAGATTGCGTCCTCTGTCGGGGGCGGGTCAAGGTCATCCTTGACGGTCGAGGTGTGGAGGTGTTCGGCACCCGCGCCGACGCTGTGAATGCCTTGAGAGACCCGAACCAGGCAGGACCTTCAGCGCGAGCGGCAGGAGGATACGCCTGTCAGTTCCACCTCTAGGGTTCCCCAGCGGGGGGCTGCACCCCAGGGAGCCTGGCCTTTGAGCCCGATCATCAACGTGCTCGAAACGAAACCGCCATGCGCTCTGAACCGGTACCTGGGGCGTTCAGGCGAGGTGAAATGGGGTGGCCAGGCTGGGGGAAGGGGCGAAACGGCTCCAGGTGTGACGTTGTTGGCTAGAGATGCCCCATTGATGACCCGGCCCAAGGTGCGGCGAGTCGATGTCCCCGCAGACTCGTGATTCTAGATGGAGCCGACGAGCGGACTCGAACCGCTGACCTGCTGATTACGAATCAGCTGCTCTACCAGCTGAGCTACGTCGGCTCTGGGGTGGGCCGTAGAGGTGCCCGAAGCAGGAGGATACTAGGCGATTCCGCCAATGCGGGCAAGAGTTGCCTTGGGTGGGTAGCGGGCCGATAGCATTTAAAAGACTAGTCAGACTAGTTTGTTATGATTGCATCGGGAGCGCGTTTGATGGCTGACATCTATTCCACCTACGAAGCGAAGGCCAAGTTCAGCGAGATCATGCGCAAGATTCGTGAGGGGAAACACGTCACTGTTACCTACAGGGGCCGTGAAGTGGCCGAGATCAGGCCGATCGAGAAGCAGGAGGAGACGCTGGAGGACAGGATCCAATTGCTCAGAGAGCGGGGAGTCATCGTCGAGGCTCGGAATCCGAAGGCACCTCTGAAGCCGATAGCCAAGCGCCCGGGGGCTCTCGAGCGATTTCTGGAGGAGCGGGATTGAAGGTCGGATATCTTGATAGCTCGATGCTGCTGAGTGTCGTGTTCGAAGAGCCCGGGTCCGAGCGTTTTGCATCCCATATCCAGTCTTTCGGTCGAGTGTTCTCCTCGAATCTGCTCGAAGCTGAGGTGCGGTCGGCACTCGCCCGCGAGGGAATCGATGGTTCAGTGAGCCTCGAGTTGCTCGATCGGGTGGCCTGGGTGTTTCCCGATCGGCCGCTGGAATCTGAATTCAGGACAGTCCTGGAAAGCGGTTACCTTCGAGGATCTGATCTGTGGCATTTGGCCTGTGCGCTGTACCTTGGCGGTTCTCACAAGAAGGATGTTGAATTGCTCTCTCTGGATCGCCGACAGCTCGCGGTGGCTGAGCGACTGGGCTTGAAAACAGTCTGAGGTGACTGCGCTTCGGTTAAGCTTGCCGGCATGGAACACGCTGAGAGCGCGAATGATCAGGTCCGATCGCAATCGGTGCGTCGAGTGCTGTGGATCGTCCTGGTCCTCAACGTCGGCGTCGCCGTGGCGAAGCTGTTTGTCGGCTGGTTGGTCT
>CAVPOX010000016.1:0-139613 GCA_963707075.1 uncultured Acidobacteriota bacterium | reverse complement strand
CACCTCGAAGAAGCGTGACTTCAACGAGGGCGACATCATCCAGGTGCGGGTCTGGCGGGATGTTGTCGTCGATGGTCAGGTCGTGGTCGAAGCCGGGTCTTCGATGATGGCTGAGATTTCGAAGCTCAAGAAGGCCAAGTTCGCGGGTATCAAGGGTCGGTTGGAGATCAGCGCCAAGAGTGTGCGAGGAGTCGACGGGACTCCCATGTTGCTGGCGGGCGGCTATGACAAGTCCGGCAAGGGCCGCATGGGCATGTCGATCGCCCTGGCAGCCCTGGTAGCGTGGCCCCTGGTCTTCATCAAGGGCAAACAAGCCCGTCTCGATCCGGGTGTGGTTTTCGACGCCGTCACGCAGTGGGATACGGATGTCGAGACCGGCTCCAGTGCCTTTGCTATCAAACTGGGTGCGAGCGAGGATCTCTCCGTGGCAGTGCTTTACGACGAGATGGATCCCGACGCCAAGCAGATGATGTTGCCGATGGCGGTAACCAGCTGCCACCAGATGGACGAGGTCCCGGCGATCGTGACTGTAAACGAGGAGGACATCGCGCCGATCCCCTTGCGACTGGCCGGTGATTTTCTCGCTAGTGATGGGGAATGCCTGAGCGGCAAAGCCGAGGTCGCCATGCAGGACCTGGCACAGCACTTCCGCAAGGGCATCAATCGATTCGAGGTGGGGTGTGAGCACCACAAGACAGAAGTGGTGTTGCAGGTCGAGCTGTAATCGCTTGGCCTGAAGTGTTCCTTGCCGAGGGCGCCTCGTGCGAGATTTTGGCAAATTCGAGGTGCCCCCTCGGCCACCCCTATGGGTGAGAGGGCCACGAAAGTCATAGATCTCGATGAGGGTCAATGGGAGTGGGGGCGGGCGCAGAGGCCCCCCCTATTCCCAATCGTAGGGGTCGGGATCGTCGGTCAGCTCTTCCTTGATCGAGTCGTCCAGGTCACGGTCCCAGTAGCGCAGGGAACGCGAGTTGAAGTCGTTTTCGGTCAGGTCGCCCTCGTACCCGAAGTCGTAGCGGCTCTCCTCCTTCTGGATCACTGCCGGCGGCTTGGTGGCGTACGGGTTGGTCCAGCTCTCCTGGGAGAATCGACTGCCGTACTTGCCGAATTCGTTGTTGAGGGAGTCGGGATCGAATTCGCTTCCCTTGCCGAACTTCTTCATCTCGAGTCTCCTCTGAGGTTGATGATCCACTCTGAGGCTGCCAGTCAGAAGTGTCAGAAGCTGTCAGTGCGATGTGGCAGACTTGTGCTCATGGAAACCAACGTCGCCGTCGATATGGAGGAGCAGGGCAAGAGCTGGATCCTCACTGCACTCTGGAGCTTCCTCGGTTTCAATTTACTGCAGTATGGGTATCGCAAGCTTGTCCTTGCACCCTGGTGGCAGGATCCGAGTCACAGAGAGTTGCTCCTTGTCGTGGTGTTCACCGTGTTTGCAACCGGGGTGGCGGTCGGGACGATGTACCTGGGGAGGGCGGTGCTGCTGAGTCTTTTCAACTCTCTGAGTGGCACCGAGTCGGAATCAGAGGCGTCGGCGCCGGTGGAAACATCGGTCGAGGAGCCGGTTGCAGTGGAATCCGTTGAAGCGCCTGCATCTCGAGAGCTTTCCGATAGGGCAGAGCGCCTCTTGATTGCGGCACTGGTGGCCAGGTTCCAAAAGGATGTGTTCCAGCTGCTCGTAGAGCTGGGACAGCGCAAGGACCCGGATCGGGATCTTCCAGAAGCGATGCAGGTTCTCCGGCAGGCACCCAACCATCTCGGCCTTACCGAGTGGGTGTGGAAACAAGCACGCTCGCGCCTGAACAATCGTTTGGACGAGGCACGGCGCAAATGGGACATCAGTGCCGAAGCGCTAGAGAGACTCGAGCGAGATGTCCACCTTGGCGGGCAGATCCTCCTTACCTGCCAGACATCCATCAAGAGCTGGCAGTAGCGGCCGGTGCTCAGGGCGGGTGCAAGGCCCGCCCCTTCAACGGAAATAACGAACGCGTGATGTAGGGGAGCCCCTAGCGGGCACAGTGCCCCGCCCCTACTGGATGACCTTGATCTCGGCTCGCAGGCCGGGGGCGCTGGCGAGTCGTTGGTCGAGGGTCCAGAGGGGGGCGTCGAGGAGCTCGGCGAGGGCCACGTAGACACCGTCGTACATGGTGAGGTTCGCGCGGAGCTCCCAGGCACGGTCCAGGAGTAGCTCGTGGGAGTGCCGCACCAGAGGCAGATCCGCCAGGTCGCGAGTGGCCTCTTTGGCCCGACGATCGCTCAATTCGTGCTGAGCGTTGAGGCGTCGCAGCACCTGCAAGACCTCGACATCGATCAGGTGGGGCGCGTGCAGGTCTTCCTGCGCACCGAGGAGAGTCTCCGTCAGTGGCACGACCCTGGGTGTCTGGAGTAGGAGTTCGATGGCGAGCGACGCATCCAGGACGATCACCGTTGGTTGCGCTCCTCGGTGACGAGGTCGGGGATGGAGGACTGCACCTCGACGCCCTCGCGGCTCTGGAGACGGTCGAGTAGCTCCGCTCGGCTCGGCCTCTCGGCGACACGTCGTAACTGCGCCAGAAGGTAGTCCGACAGGGACATGCCCGACATGGCCGCCCTTGATTTGAGGGTGCGGTGCAGCTCCTCCGGAACATTTCTGATCTGGATCATCTTGGACATGTTCTCCACATTAGCACATGTGTAGCGCATGAACCTTTGTAGGGTCGCCATGCAACTCTCTGCTCCTGGGTCCAATAGAGAAGACGAACCGTTACACGCTCGAGCGTCAGGACGTTTCAGCTGAAACGTCCCGAGCGGTTCTTGTGTCTATATTAAGCCACTACTTGACAGTGGCGTATTAAAGGTCTATCCTGATAGGTGAGATGGCAAAGCGAGATTCAAAGCGATCCCAGGAGAAGCGGTGGAGTCTGGCCGAGATGGCTGAGGAGGTGGGGGTCAGTGCGCGGACGGTGCGGTTCTATATCAGCCGGGGGTTGATGGCGGGGCCGGAGAAGGCCGGGCGAGGAGCGACTTATGGGCAGGCGCATCTGGATCGGTTGCAGGAGATTCAGCGCCTGCAAGGTGAGGGGCTGACCCTGGCGGAGATCGCAGCGCGGGGAGAGGGGCGGGAAGCGGTGGCTTTGCCCGAGCCCGAGGCGTGGTGGTCGTATGCGGTGAGCGATGGGGTAGAGGTGCGGGTGCGGGCAGACCAGGCACCCTGGCGCCTGCGGCAGATACGGCGATTGCTGACAGAGCTTGGCACCCAGTTGGCAGAGACTGAGAAGACCTCGACAGAGAAGGAGAGATGAGATGACGGTAGCGCAGGCGGAACAGACGGGTTACTACACGGCGCGGGCGAAGCAGACTGGCAAGGAGATCCAGCTGGCGATGCAGCGCCTCTGGCTGACGGGTCAGGTGACGCCCTTTGGGGCGCGCCTCCTGGTCGAGCACACCTTCAAGAGTGGAGAGAAGCGGCCGGTGGAGGCGATCTACGCCTTCATGCTGCCGCAAGATGCCGCATTGCGCTCGTTTCGGGTGACGGGCGAGGGCTTCGAGATCGAGAGTGATCTGCAGCCGGTCGCAGAGGCCGTGGCGACCTATGAGGAGGGGATCGATGCGGGAGCTCTCTCCGTTCTGGCCCGGCAATACAGCGACGGGATGATGAACCTGACCGTGGGCAATCTGCAGCCGGACGAGACGGTGCAGGTGATCCTCGAGATCATCGCCGGGGTCGAGCGTCACGACGACGGGTTCCGATTCCGCTTCCCGTTCACGTTGGCGCCTTCGTACCACTCCAGGATGAAGACGGTGACGCTGCCGGATGGTGGGGAGATGGAGCTGCCGCGAGAGGAGTTCGGCGACCTGATTCTGCCGACCTGGAAGAACGATGCGAGCAACCTGCATGGTGTGGGCTTCGATCTGGAGCTGCTGGGCGGGCAGACCATGGCCGAGGTGCTATCGCCCTCGCATGGGGTGACGGTGGCGGGTGACGGTGACAAGAGGCGAATCGGCCTGGCGGTCGCCTCCGACTTGCCGGACCGGGACCTGGTGCTCGAGGCCAGGGTGGAGGAGCCGTGGAGTCTCGCCTGGAGTGCAGAGGGGTCGATTTCGGCCCTGTTGGGGTCGAAGCGTTTCGGTGAGCCCGATGAGGAGAGCCCGCGGAAGGTGGTCTTCGTGCTCGACCGTTCGGGCTCGATGAGTGGCGGCCCTATCGAACAGGCGAAGAAGGCGATCGAAGCCGGGATCGCGGCAATGCGGCCACGGGACCAGTTTTCGATCGTGGCGTTCGATCACGAAGTCGAGAAGTTGTCTCGTGGGCTCCTCGCTGCCACCGACAAGAATCGGAAGCGCGCCCGGCATTTCCTGTCCCAGATCGATGCGCGAGGTGGAACCGAATTGGCACAGGCTGTCGAAGGGGCGGCGAGGAAAGTCCTCGAAGGGGCAGGCGACCTGATTTTGCTGACCGATGGGCAGGTCTTTGGCACCGCGGACATTCTGCAGACGGCCCGGCAGACCGGTGTTCGGATCCATGCGCTGGGCATCGGCAGTGCCAGTCAGGATCGGTTCCTGTCGCAGCTGGGGCGTGAGACCGGGGGACAGTCCCGGTTTCTGACGCCGCGTGAACGGGTGGATCTGGCACTGCTCGATCTGTTTGCGTCGGTCAGCCCAGCGATAGCGAAGGATGTCGAGATTCGGGCGGACGGTGAGGCGCTGACGACACTGGATGCCCACCCGGGAAGGCCGGTCCTGGTAAGAGAAGAGGCCGAGAGTGGGCCGGGCTGCGCATCTCGAAGCTGCGTGGGCCGATGGTGGCTTTCAGGTTCCGGTGATCGAAGCCCCGACCGGACTCGGGCAAACGCTGCATCTGGCGCAGGGAGCTGCTCGCATCACTTCAGCGGAGGCGCTCATCGAGGGCGTGCCGGCGGGGAAGGATGCCGCAACGCTCGAGGCCCTGAGTCGCAAGTACGGCCTTGCCAGCCGGGTGATGGCTCTGGTGGCGGTGGTCAAACGCGACAGTGATCGCGCTGGTGAGCTGCCCGAGACCAAGGTGGTGCCGGTGGGGCTGCCGCAGGATCTGCATGGGGAGGCCTACTTTGATGCGATGTCGATTGGAGGGGGTCCGGGAATCGCTTTCCTGGGCGTAGCGTCGCTTGTTGATGTAGATGAGGAGAACCTTTATACGGCAGGGCTCTCTGCCAGCGCGGAGCGTGCATCTTCCAAACCCTCCCTGTTCCGCCGGATGCTCAGCAGGCGACCTGTCGACGACATCCCCTTGAGAATGGTTTCACCTTCCGACGAAGACCTCCTGCTCGAGGCCGCCGCACGACTCGAGGCCGACGGTGGCATGCCAGGGGACACGCCGGAGGAGCGCATCACCGCATCGCTCGAACTGCTCGAGCTCCTGATCGTCCACGGCTCGACCCGGGCCAAGGGTCCTTTCCGCCATCACGTGCGTCGGCTGTTCGAGTTCCTGCAGGACTCAGAGCTGAGTGAAGCGCAGGCGGAGCGGTTGGCGAGGCTCGGGGAGATGGTCGAGGCCTAGACTCAACTGCTAGCGGAGCGGCAGTGCGCTTCGCCCGGGCGGCGCTTGCCTGTATATGTCGAAAATCTGGCGAATCATCGACATGTATAACGGAATATGTCGAAAATCAGCAGTTATTTCGACATGAGCGTAGGCGGGCGCGGAGACTCAGGTCGAGCTTTGGATCAGGACCAGGTCTCGGTCCGGCGAGATCGCGTGTAGCAACTCATCGAGTTTGGTGACCGTGGGAAGCGAATCGCCGCGTTCGTAGCGAGCGTAAGCGTTGCGAGACTTGGCGCCGAGTCGCTTGGCGACTTCTGCCAGCGACAGCCCGCTTTGATGCCTCTGTCGTTGCAGGAGAAGACCGATCATGGGCTCGAGATCGGACGCGACGATCTCGACCTGACCGTTGCCCACCAGGTGAGCCTGAACGCTAAAACCAGTCCGGTCGACCATGGAGCAGAACCAGTCCTCGATCATTGCGAGGGCTTCCTTGCGGCTACGACCCTGGGTCATGGCTTCGAAGATCGGCACCTCCGCGAGCCAGTGGGTCCCGTCCCTGTAAACCTTTCCTGAGAACCTCATGGTTTCCTTTCCAGTTCAGCCCGCTTCAAGATGATCCTTGCCAGGCGTTCATGTATCTCGGAGTGTCGGGGAACTGCCTCGAAGCGCTCTCCATCAGTCCAGATATCGTGTTTGCTGCCATGTCTGAGACGGTACCAGCCCAGTCTCCGAAGCGCCTTTTCCAGGTCTCGTCTCTTCAATTTGGATTGTACACCAATAAGTGTCATACGCGGCACGACTGCAATGCCATGCGATCCGTGACGGCTCTCGATGGAGTAGACGAGAAGGGCGAGGCAAATCTGTCAGCAGTGCTGTAGACGGCAGAGCCGGTCCGCCCCTAGAGAGATCCAGGTACCGCGATCCACTGGACGGACTGCGAGGTGACTGCGGCGATGCGGTCGTAGTCGGAGTCCAGATGACAGTCGCATGGGGGAATGTCAGAAGTTGTCGGTGGGCGGGAACGAGGTCCTCACCCAGGGTGGCGTCTTGATCGTCACAGCGAAGTAGGCGAATCCGGAACGGCCCTACGAAACAGCGCGACAGAACTATGGCCCGGTTTCCGTCTTGTCCTGCGTGAAGCGGGTCTTTCAGATTGTCGGGGAAGTGGGGCAAGTCGAAGTGATCGCCCGGGGGCCGAGCATCAGAGAATTGCTTCGCCTGAGGGCCGTCTATGGGGAAGGCCGCTGGCGGAAGCTCAAGGGTGTTGCCACAGTCAGGCTCCCGGATGGGATCATGGTGAAGGCTGAGTTACACTGATACGAAGCTCATGGCATTGGTATGCGAGAGACCAAGATAAAGAGGCTGCTGGGCTGAAGGGCGACAGAGATGGTCGAGAAGTATGTAGTCTGCGTCAGCAATGAAGGCTTCGAAGCCTCGCTCGAGGTTCGTAAGCTCTATCGAACGCTGCCTGACAGGAAGGCTGAGGCCAGGTCGCTGATCCGTGTCGAAGATGAGAGCGGCGAGGGTTACCTCTATCCGCGGGACCTCTTTGCCCCCGTCGAGGTGACCCGCGAGACGGCGGCGGAGCTTTCTGCGAGCTAGCCCTGCGAAGCGAGGGGATAGGTCGAGGCTCTCTGGACGGTACCCGGGAGGACAGGATGCAAACCCCTGTCAGCGGTATCTCGATCGGCTAGACCGAGAAAGGGTAAGGCCTGCCACTGGTCTTTGTGCATGGCTTTCCGCTCAGCCGCGGGTGATGGGAGATCTCAGCGCCGTTGAGCAAGGATAGCGTCATCGGTGCAGTAGACGGCAGGGCGGGCCCAGCCCTAGAGAG
Source organism: uncultured Acidobacteriota bacterium (assembly GCA_963707075.1). Lineage (GTDB taxonomy): Bacteria > Acidobacteriota > Thermoanaerobaculia > Multivoradales > JAHEKO01 > CAXMQZ01. Next base: position 132,285 of record CAVPOX010000016.1, on the reverse strand, counting down.
ATCCAGGTGCCGCGATCCACTGCACAGGTTGTGAGGTGACGGCGGCGATGCGGTCGTAGTCAGAGTCGTAGTGCAGAACGGGGACATGAGCGGCCTCGGCGGCAGCGGCGATGATGAGGTCAGCGATCTTGACGCTTCGGTGGTGCAGCCCGCCGACGTGGGCGAGGAGTCTTTGGACTTCCAGGGCCCGTTCGAAGGTCGAGGCAGTCTGTCGGAATGGTGGACATGCCCGCAAGCTCCTGCGCGAGATCATCGTAGTCCCGGGCCGAGCGCGCAGAGTAGAGGATCTCGAGTCGCACCTGATCGCAGAGCACCAGCTCGTCCGCTTCGAGATGGCGGCGCCAGACAGCGGCTACCTGGGGAGCGGTGGATCGATGCCACGCACTGGTGTCGACACAGAAGCGAGTCATCGGGTCGGACGGGTCTGGTCGAGCAGATCTGGTGAGCGGTCAATCCCGGCACCGGTTTCGATGCGGTCGGCGAGTCGCTCACGCAGGTCCCGGCGGATGGCTTCGTGGAAGGCCTTCTCGACGGTGTCCTTGAGGCCGCGAGTGCCGAGCGCCTCCTGGGCGCGGCTGAGGAGCTCATCGTCGACATCGATCGTGGTGCGTCTTGGCATGTGCATAGTATATATGGACTGACGCCTTTGATATATATTCTTCGACGTGGACCCGTCGATCGGAGTTCTCAACGAGGTTCGTCTCTTTGTCGTCCGAATCCGTTACAGAGGCCGGTCAGTTCTCGCGGCCGATCGACCCTCAACGGGAAGGTAGACGTTTCAGCTGAAACGCGGGCGGGCACAGAGGCCACCCCTACGACCGTGGTGGAAGCCGCGGTCGCTCGAGTTGGGCCCCACGGTCTAAACGGTCTCGACGGCGGCGGCATCCAACCACTCGAGCCTGGAATTACTCTGCAGGAGGGATTCGCCTTGAGTTGGAGATATCTTCGATGCTTCGTCGTCCTGTTCCTCGCCGTGTCCGGTGTCGCCACCAGCAGCTCGGAGGACTCAGGCCCGCTGTCGGTCGGCATCACCGGCTCTGCACCGTCGGATCCGACCCGCAATCCCACCGCGATGCTGCGCTCACCCGAAGTCCAGCGCCTGGTGTTGTCCATTGCCGAACGCCCGCATAGCCGTGCGGAAGTCGAGGCCGCCATCGCCGGCCAGTTCTTCACCATCGACGACATGGTGGCCGTGGGCTTGCTGCGCGAAGAGGCCGGTGCCTACTGGATCGACTTCAACCTGCTGCGCGTGGAAGATCAAGAGCGGATCCTCGAGGTGTCGAAGGACCTGGGACGGTCTCTCGCCGGAGCGTTTCTCGACCAACGCCGAGAGCTCGAAGCGATCGCTCAGGGCCGCATGCAGCCGGCGACCTGTCTGCCGAGTTTCTCTATGTCGTTCTCGGCTGCTTTTCACTCGATTGGGACGGCCTGGACCTTACCGCCGAGCGGGGCTGGCGGCTCGGCGCCCAACGGGTGATCGACGGTCATGAGTTCACGCCCTGGGCGAAGGAGCGGGGTGCCGAGATCTCCCTCCGAGGCCTCTACTGGGGCAGTCACAACGAGACCGTGGGCGGCGCCACCCTGACGACGTTCGGCGATCACTATTCTCTGCCACGCTTCGGGCTGCCGGATCTGATGTGGAGGGCCAGGACTTCGTTTCACGGGTTCGAGGAGCTGCAGGAGGAGCAGACGGTGGCGGCACAGATGTTTGCGGTTTACACGCAGGAGGCCTGGCCCGATGTGATCCGCGTGATGATGGAGCTTGGAAGAGAAGAGCGCGAGTGCGCGCGCGCTCAGCGAAAGCACCGGGATATCCGAGCGTCGCCTCGAGCGCATTCTGGCCTTCCTCGAAGTGGCCGACTACGTCGAGGCGCAGGACGCGGTCTGGCAGGCCGAGGCGCTGGTGCTCAGGCCTGAAGATGCGGAGAAGGTCGAAGCCCTGGTGGCCAAGGGGCGAGAGATCATGCTCGCCTGGCACCTCGCCAACTACGAGCGCGTGCGCGACGCGCTGTCCGACCTCACGCCGATCAGGAACGGCGTCCCGTTCGAGCGCGTCTACACCGAGATCTGGCACTTCCTTTTCGGGTTTGCCAACCAAACCCTGGTGGAGGAGGGCCTGTTCGCGGACCCCTACGATTCAGACCGGCGATACCCAGGCTTCCTGCCGGTGGTCTGGGCGAACGTGCTGACGCAGGCTCCCTGAGCTGCAGCCGAACCTGGGAATCGCCGGAAACGGCTGCAAGCTGTAGAATGCCGTCCTCTTGATCGGCCAGACACTTTCCCACTTCAGAATCACCGCCAAGCTGGGTGAAGGCGGCATGGGAGAGGTCTACGAGGCCTGGGACGAGACTCTCGAGCGACCGGTGGCGCTCAAGATCCTGCCGCCGGAGATGGTGCAGAACGCCGATCGGGTGCGGCGATTCGTGCAGGAGGCGAAGTCGGCCTCGGCGCTGAATCATCCCCATATCGTCACCATTTACGAAATCGGGCAGGAAGCTCCCGAGGGATCAACGGAGACCGGAGAGGCAAGCGAAGCCGGCGGGGGCAGTGCAGTCCATTTCATCGCGATGGAGCGGATCGACGGGCACACCCTCAAGTCGAGGATTCACCAGGACCAGGCACCCTCGAAAGACCTCCTGCGCTGGCTCGGTCAAGCCGCCGAGGGGCTTGCCAAAGCCCACTCGGAGGGCATCGTCCACCGCGATCTCAAGCCCGACAACATCATGGTGACGACCGACGGCTATGCCAAGGTGCTCGACTTCGGCCTGGCGAAGCTCACCGAGCCGCTCACCGAAGGGACGACCCGAGCTCCGACCATCATCGCGGATGAGACCGCTGAAGGTGCGGTGCTGGGAACGGTGGGCTACATGTCCCCCGAGCAGGTCCAGGGCAAGCCGCTCGATCATCGCACCGATATCTTCTCCTTCGGTTGCGTGCTGTATGAAGCGATGACCCGACAGCGTCCTTTTGGTGGCGAAACGGCTGTCGACACCATGCATCAGATCCTGCGCTCCAGGCCGGCACCGGTGCGTGAGCTCAGTCCCGAGACGCCCGCCGCCGTCAGACGGATGATCCGGCGTTGCCTCGCCAAGGATCCCGATCGCCGTTTTCAATCGATGAAGGATCTGGCGCTGGAGCTCGGCGATCTGGTCGAAGAGTGGGACGAGCTGAGTCTGCGGGCCGATTCGAGTACCTGGGGTGAGAGCGGCAGCCTCCCGCCGATCGCGGGTTCGCCATTCAACTGGAAGGCGTTGGCGATCTCGGTGGCGGGAGCTACGCTGCTGCTTGCCGGAGCGCTGCTGGTTTGGCGACCGTGGCAAGGCACCTCGGAGCCATTGCCCGGGGGAAGTCCGGTCCTGACGAGCTTCTCGCAGGTAACGCAGCAGCCCGGCTCCGAGAGCCATGGTGATCTGTCGTCCGACGGTCGCTTCGTGACCTATGTGAGCGATGCGAACGGTTCCGACGACATCTATCTCCTGCGGGTTGGCGGTCGCAATCCGGTGAACCTGACCGCCGATTCCGGCGCGGAGAACCGCTCGCCCATGTTCTCTCCCGATGGTGAGTTTCTGGTCTTTAGCTCGAGTCGTGACGGGGGCGGGCTCTTCATCATGGGTGCCACAGGCGAGTCGGTTCGCCGGCTGACCGATCATGGGCACGATCCCGCCTGGTCTCCGGACGGGGGGAAAATAGCCTTTGTTCACGAGAGGACAGCCGATCCGGCAGGTCGGACCGAGGAGAGTGCCCTGTGGATCGTGGATAGCGGCGGAGGTGAACCGGAGCAGATCTTCGCAGGGGATGCCATGCGGCCCCGATGGTCACCCACTGGCAGCCGAATCGTCTTCTGGGCGATCAAGGACATGGCCCTGGGCAGTGCCCAAAGAGACATCGCTTCGATCTCGGCCGCCGGGGGAGAGCCGGTGTGGCTGACAGACGACGAGCATCTCGATTGGAGTCCGGTCTGGTCCCCGGATGGGCAGTGGGTCTACTTCCTGAGCGATCGAGGAGGCAGCCGCAACCTGTGGCGGATCGCTGTCGAGGAGAGCACCGGCGAGGCGCAGTCGGCGCCACAGCCGATCACCGTGCCTTCGCGGAGCATCGATTCGCTCTCCATCTCCGGGGATGGCACCCGCATCCTCTATACGGATCTCGATCGCAGTGCCAACATCGTCAAAGCCCCCGTTGGCCCCGATTGGGCCGAGCCCGCCGGTGCGCCAGTCCCGGTCACGGGTGGCTCAGCCAGGTACGAGGACCCGCAGGTCTCGCCGGACGCGCAGTGGGTTGCATTTCGCAACGCGGGCAAGCAGGAAGATATCTACGTGGTTCGATCCGACGGGTCCGATCTGCGGCAACTGACCGACGATGCGTTCCGCGATAGGCGTCCGGCATGGTTTCCCGACGGCAGGACACTGGTGTTCTATTCGAATCGGACAGGGCGGTATGAGTTCTGGTCCATCAGTCTGGATGGTAGCGATCTGAAGCAGCTGACGGAGTCGACTGGAGACTCGTTCTTCTACCCGAGGATCTCCCCGGACGGCACCATGCTGGTGGCGACCAACGAGTTTACGTCGGCGATCTGGGATCTGACCGGAGCCCTGCCGGCGACCGAGAGCTCTGCACTGCCGCCGATCGACGCGGCAGGTCACTCGTTGTTCGACCCGAGGTGGTCCAGGGACGGGCGCAGCCTGGTGGGTTTTGTGTTCCCGGAGGCCGGGCAGGGTCCGTTCGAGGCGTTGGCTCTGTACTCCCTCGAGCGATCGGAGTACGAGGTGTTCACCCTCGAGTCACTGCTCGACGGAGGCGTCTTGTTCTGGGACCGCGAGGGGCGGAGGATCTTCTTCGCAACGGTGAGCGACTCTACCGAGTCGATTTTGCACTCTCTCGACCCGAGCTCCGGTGAGATTCGACATCTGTGGCCACTGGCGGAGAACACCGGTGGACTATGATCTCGCACCTAGCGGTGATTGGCTTGTCTTTACGCAGTACTCGGGAGAAGCGGACCTCTGGCTGGCGACCCTGGAGACTCCTTGATCGGTACGACCCTGTCTCATTTCCGCATTACCGCCAAGCTGGGTGAAACGTGGGCGGGCACAGAGGCCCGCCCCTGCGAGGGTGGTGATGCACGTTTCAGCGGAAACGTCGGTTCGTCAGGCTCGACTCATTGAGTCACCCTAACCGTTTTGCAGACGGCGTCTTGGCCCACGGAGTTGGTGGCGGAGAGACACACCGTATAGTCACCGGGATTGCTGTACACCTTGATCGGATCTTGCAGGGTGCTGGTGGTGCCGTCGCCGAACTGCCAGAGGAAGGAGAAAGGTGGATCTCCGGTGCTCTGGTTGAGGAAGGTCACCTGCAAGAGGCTGGTCGTCCACGAGAAGTCAGCGACCGGAACTCCGGTCTGCACTTGCACCTGAAAGACGGCTTCGATCTGCGCCCCTGTGAAGTCGACCGTCCGGGCGCGCACGCTGAAGGTGCGAGAGCCGAGCGCTTCGATGTCGCCCGCGGTCAGGGTCAGGGTGTCGGTGGCCTGACCGCTCGCATCGGTCGTGAGCAGGGCGCCTCCAGAGTCGAGCGAGCCGGCCTGGGTAAGAAAGTGGACCGGAGCGTTGGGCACACCCCTGCCGGCATCGTCTTTAACCAGTGCCAGGAGAGCGAGGGACCCGCCGGTGGGTGGTACCGAGCTGGGTGTGACCTGCAAGGAGATGAAGCTGATGGGGTGCGGTTCCTGAAGGCCCACCGCCATCGACCAGGCCGAGGTGTCGCCGGACTCGAAAGCGCTACGGAAGATGCCCTCTGCCAAGACAATCGTGTCGAAGTGTGCCCGCAGGGTGCTGGAATCCTCCACCTTGAGCACGTCGAGGCGAACGCTCGCTGATTGGGTCTCGGCAGGCGAGACGAGGACAGCGTGAATCGGGCTCCAGGTGTCGGTAGTGGCGCTCGTCAGGCTGGAGCTGGTCTCGAGATCGAGCAAGGTCGAGCAGTCGGGCTCCTCGAACCAGAGGACGACCAGGTGGGCCAGACCTGTCGCGGTCTGATTGCTCGGGATGCGGATCACGGCGCTGAGCTCGTAATCGTTCCCCCCCAGGATGCTACCGACGCATTGGGAGACGCCCGTCGAGTCGACTGCGATCGGGCTCGAGTTCGTCACCAGCGCGGATCCAGAATCAGCACTGGCGTCGGCATCGAGAGAATCCCACGAGAGCTCGGCCGCGTGCGCCGCGGTCCAGCCGCTCACATCGGTGTCGAAGGTGGGGTTTTGCAGGTGCAGTCCAGAGAGGGCGCCGGCCGCGAATACAGGGAGTATCACGCAGATGAGTAGGGTGCTCCGGCAACACGTTCGGTTCATGTAACGAGCACCTTCACCGCAGAAGTGCGCTGCCCTTGAGACATCTACCACGCTACTCCTGCCCGGACCAGGTGTCCAGACGGGCGGGCACAGAGGCCCGCCCCTGCGAGGGTGGTGATGCACGTTTCAGCGGAAACGTCGGGCCAGGCCACTCGCTTCGGCGCGGGCGGCCGGCGCCCCTTGACTGGCGCCAAAACCGCTCCTAGGCTCTTAGTAGAACGTGACAATTGAGCTGGCCTGAAGACCGGGGCATGAGCCCCGTGAATGATTCCCTTTTGGAAAAGGAGGTCGGAGATGCGAAGGAGCTCTGGGGACAGTTGTGGAGCAATCGGTGGCGGGTTGATGCTGGTCATGGCGCTGGATAGCCAGCCCGAGCCTGCGGTCAGGATGTGATCGATCAAGCTGAGATGGGATAACCCGACACAGCAGGTGTGAGATCGACATCGATCCCAAAGGAACCGCTTCAAGGGTGTGTGCAGAAGCGGGAATCCATCCAGACAAGTGTGACAACGAATCAACTGACTTGGACTGTCCAGATCGAGAACTGCACGAATCATGGGTTCGGAGCTGGAAACTTGCAGATTCTCGATGCCCCTGGTCATCCTCTTGTTTCCGACCGAATCCGAACCTCCCGATTGGGGTCGTCGAAGAGATTCACCCAGGCCGGAAATGCAGGTGCCAAGTCCAGCGGGCAGCCGCACGTGTACTGCTCTCAAGACAAGTATGGCGACCTACTGGCCCTACGTCGTCAGGCTAATCACGGTGAGCACTCGGGTAACGGACAGGTGCCGATGGACTCCACCGACCCCGGAGGCATCATCTTTCCGTAGGCGTCAACGACCCGCCGGGGCCCGGACTTCGTGGAGCTAGTTCGGGCCCCCGCCTTCGCCGCGAGTCAGGGCCTGGAAGTCGGGATCGTCGTGGAGGGAGGCGAACTCGTCTTCCTGGGCCATGAGCTGGGGATGGATGCCGAGCTCGATGGCTTCGCGGACGGCAACCAGCGCCTGATCGTGAAGGCCGCAGAGGGCATAGATGTAGGCGAACTGGTGGCCTCCGTAGGCTGTCTTCGGTGGCTCCAACCTCAGCTCGTCAGCCTCCGAGACGGCGGTCTGACAGTCGCCGGCCTTGGCGCTGTACATGGCCCGGCGGAGTAGCAGATCCCGATTCCCCGGATTCATCGCCAGCTCCTCGTCCATCAGGGCCACGGCTTCGCGGTACTGGGCCTCCGCCGCCTCGCGGTCCCCGATGCGCAACAGCACGTCGCCGTAGTTGCGTCGCATCTCGGCGTCCGCGGGGCCCAGCTCGACGGCTTTGGCGAAGTACTCGACCGCCTTGTCCATGTCGCCCTTGAAGAAGTAGGCCGTGGCCACGTTGTTGGCATGGAGTGCATAGGCGACGGGCCCGGGGATCTGCGCGTAGATCTCGAGGGCCTTGTCGAAGTCGGCCTGGTAGAGATAGGTCGTTCCGAGGTTCTCGAGAGGTCGGTAGATGCCATCAGGCGCCACTCTTGCCGCAGTTTCGTAGGCGGCGCGCGACTCTTCGAGGCGGCCGAGCTTGGTCAGCAGAGCGCCGAGTCGATTCCAGTTGAGCCAGTCGCTGTCGTCGAGGGCGGTCGCCTTCCTGAAATTCACCTCTGCTGCCTCCAGCTCACCCACCCGCTCGTAGCTGTCGGCGAGCTCCCGGTAGACCTGGTCGGGGTTGGGGTGGTTGCGCTCCGCCGCCTGCAGGGACTCGAATCGAGGCCTCGACCTCGCCGGTGCTGCGCTCGACGCGGGCCAGCGCCACATGCGCGGCCGGCAGCTCCGGGGCCTCCTGCAGCGCCGTCAGAGCTTGCTCCCGGGCCTCTGCCAGGATCCCGGGATCCCGGTCGACGTGGTAGAGCTGCCACAGGGCCTCACTCAAGGCCGCACGGGCGATCGCCATCTCCGGCTGCAGACGAATTGCCTGCCGAAAGTTATCCGCCGCCGACTCGACTCCTGTCGGATCCTCGAGGCCGGGGGCGAGGAAGCGCCGGCCCCGCACATAGTGGGCCCAGGCGCGGCTCAGGGTCGAGCTACCTGCCTCGAGCTGCCGCCGCTCGCGGGCGGTCAGCGGAATGGAGAAGAACGATTCGAGATCCCAGGCGATGCGATCCTGCAGAGCCGGCAGCCCGGCCGGGCTCGAGGTGTAGGGTTCGGACCAGAGGAGAAGATTCGTCGCCGCATCGGTCAGGCTGACGACGACCCTGAATTGCGGCCCTTCCCGCAGGATCTCTCCTTCGATCACCGACCCGGCCTCGAGACGCCGGCCGACCTCGGTGGCGCTGACACCGTCGTCGACCAGACTCGCCACCTCCGATCGGCTGACCAACCGGGCGCCGTAGAGGTTCGACAGCCTGTCCATCAGGCCGCTGCTGAAGACCTCTCCCCAATGGTCGTTGGCGGGATCTCCCGTCAGATTCGAGAACGGCAGGATGGCGATGGTCTCGAGGTCCAGCAGTGGTCTCGTGCAGCTGCGCGCGCATCAGGATTCCCGCCAGGAGAGTGACTACCGGACGGCCGCCAGAGCCAGCCTTCGCCACAGAGTCGTCGTGCGCTTGGGGTCGACCGGGAAGAGAGACTCCGACCCGCTCGGAGCACTTCCCTGAGAGACCTCCTGCCGCAGCCCCTCGAGCTCGTTGCGCACATCGAGAGCGGTCTGGAAGCGTTGCGAAGGGTCTTTTTCGAGACAGTGACGGATGACCCGTCCGAGATGGCGAGGCATCTCCTGCTTGACTTCCGTGACTGGTGGCGGAGTCGAAGACAGGATGGCGGAGATGACATCGGCGGCGGTATCGCGGCGAAACGGATGATGCCCCGTCGCCATGAGATAGAACAGGATGCCCAGGGAGAAGATGTCCGACCGCTCATCCAATGGCATTCCCCTGAGCTGCTCCGGTGACATGTAGGGGGTCGTGCCCACGATGTGACCCTCGCCGGTCAAGATCTCGGTGGGTCCCTCCGTATCGAATTCCTCGCCACCCAGAGGCGGCACAGGGAGTAGCTTGGCCAGACCGAAGTCGAGCACTCGAATGCGCCCGTTTCGATCCAACATGACGTTGCCGGGTTTGAGATCCCGGTGAATGATGCCCTTGGCATGGGCGCTACTCAGGGCATCCGCCAGGTCGATGGCGATGTCGAAGAAGCGGTCGAGTCGGAGTCCGTTTCGTGGAATGGCTTCTTTGAGAGTCTTGCCCTCGACATACTCCATCGTCAGGAAGTGGAGACCGTCGACCTCCTCGACCGAGTAGATCGTGACGATGTTGGGGTGACTCAGCGCCGCAACGACCTTGGCCTCGCGGCGGAAGCGCTCGAGCCGCTCCCGGTTGGTGGCAGCCTCTGGGGGCAGGATCTTGAGTGCGATCTTGCGACCCAGCTTCTCGTCCCGTGCCAGGAACACCTCTCCCATACCGCCCTCATCGAGCTTACGGAGGATTGTGTAGTGCCCTATGGATTCTGTGATCATCGAGCCCCCACCTCGCGGTTCCTGCTGGATGATCCAAGCTTGTCAGTGTAACTATGATTCTATACCGCCTCTGACGACGCAGCTCGACCGTAAAGGACTCGGCGCCGCGTAGGGGAGACGATGGCCGAGCAAGCGAAGAAGGCTGGTGACGGGCAGGGTAGGGAGGCGCGCATCCCGATGCGCAAGCTGACGCCGGCGCGCTCGAGGGTGATCAGTCGCCAATGGATGACCGCAGCCTGGTGGTGGTGCGGCGCGTGGAGTGAGCCCGGGGACGGGTTCCCGACCATCTGATGTAGACTACGCGAGCATTTCTCACAGTCAATCAGCTGCGGTCGCGACCCATAGGTGTGGTGTTGCCCCGCGATCCCGTGAAAGGGGGATGGTCAGGATGTCGAAGAAATTCCTTCTCGTGGGGGTTGTAGCGCTCGTGTTCGTGGCCGGCATCGCTGTCGGTCAGCTGTCGTTTCCGAATGAGGAGGATCCCACGATCGTGTTGGAAAATGATCACGTGGTCGTGCAAAAGGCCGATGCTCACTCGGGGAATTGGGTTGGCGTTCACAAGCACGAGGGCAATCAGCTCGCCGTCGCGCTGGACGACCTCACCTTGATGTACCAGGTGGGCGGCGAGGAGACAGAGACGGTCTACAAGGCGGGCGATGTCTTCTGGATCGATGCGGTCGAGCACGACCACAAGGCCCTCACAGAGGGTAGCGTCGTGATTGTCACCCTCAAGTAGGCGGTTTCAGTCGAGATCCGGTGGCAGGCTACTCCTTACCCCAAGCGGAAAGCAGTAGCCTGTCACCGCATTAGCTGCGATCAGCCCAACCGGAACGGTAGCCGGCGCAGCCGCTTTCCGGTCGCCGCCTCGGGCTCGAGACCCTGGCTCCGGGCCTCGGCCACTCAGAATCGCGCAATTCCCAGCTCCACCAGGCCACCGCTCGTCGCCCCTATAATGGCTGCAAGTCGAGTCCGCGAGCGTGGTGGAGGGCGAAGTTGAATCTCAAGATTTGCGAAGTTGGCAAGCGCTACAAGGGAGATGTCTGGGGAATCTCGAACCTCAACCTCGAGATCGGACCGGGCGTCCTGGGTTTGCTCGGCCCGAACGGGGCGGGCAAGTCGACGCTCATGCGGATCCTGGCCACCGTGACCCAGGCGACGACCGGAACGGTGGAGTGGGACGGAGTCGACATTGCCGCCTCGCCGAACCCTTTGCGCCGGGTGTTGGGATACCTGCCGCAAGACTTCGGTATCTATCCCAACCTGAACCCGGTGGAGTTCCTCTCCTATTTGGCAGCCGCCCGCGGCATGAGTGGCCGCTCGGCCAGCCGGAGAATCGACGACCTGTTGGAGCTGGTCAATCTCACCGACGCCCGCAAGCGAGCGTTGGGCTCGTTGTCGGGTGGCATGAAGCAGCGCGTCGGCATCGCCCAGGCGCTGTTGAACGATCCGCAGCTCCTGATCGTCGATGAGCCGACGGCGGGTCTCGATCCCGAGGAGACGAGTGCGTTTCCGGAGCCTGCTCGCGGAACTGGCCGGGGACCGGATCGTGATCCTCTCCTCGCATATCGTTTCCGATATCGAGGCGGCGGCGACGTCCATCGCGGTCCTCAAGAAAGGACTCCTGCGCTACCAGGGCCCGCCCGAGGATCTGCTGCGGCTGGTGGAAGGCAAGGTCTGGGAGATGGTCATCCCGAGTAGCGATCTGGCCAGCGCCAAGGAGCGATTCGTGCTCAGCGGCACGGTCAGGACCAGCGAGGGTGTCCGCATCCGAGTGGTCGCGGACGAACAGCCGGACGCTGGAGCGGTCTCTCTCACCCCCACACTGGAGGACGCATACCTTCACCTGCTCGCCGATCGCCAGGCCGAGGGCTCCTGATGCACGCAGCCGGCATCCTCTACAGGTTGGCCCTGGCTGACTTTCTCGAACGGACGCGGCGCTATTCGTTCCTGATCACACTGTTGGGAACGCTCTTTTTCGGCTTCCTCGTCATCACGGGTAAGTGGACGTTGCGGTTGGGCGAGTACCGGGGCGAGTACAACTCCGCCTGGGTGGGTAGCCTGATGGGAAGCGCCAGCACCTGCATGTTGGCGATTTTCGGTTTCTACCTGGTCAAGAACTCTCTGAGTCGAGACCGTCGCACGCGGGTCGGAGAAATTCTCGCGGCGACACCGTTGAGCAATCGTCTCTACATGGCGAGCAAGTTCGTCAGCAACCTTGCCGTGCTGACGGTGATGGCGACGACCTTGGCGGTGGCCGCGATTGTCATGCAGTTGCTGAGCCCTGTCGAAGCCGGACTGGATGTGTGGGCGCTCGTGGCACCTTTTGTTTTTGTTTGCCTGCCGGTCATGACGCTGGTTGCGGCCGCCGCAGTTCTCTTCGAGTCCATCCGACCCCTGCGCGGCACCATGGGCAACATCCTCTATCTGTTCATTGCGGAGGCCGCCCTGTTGAGCCTCCTGGGGACAATGCGATCGGTGGATTCGCCGGCCTCGGTCTGTTCATTCCCAGCATGGAGGAGGCAGCCCTGGCGGTCTATCCGGACGCTGAGTTCGGCCTGGCGATGGGCTTTGTCGGATTCGTACCCGGGGCTTCGCAGGAAACGCTCAAGCTGTTTCCCTGGGACGGGATCGCCTGGTCACTCGGAATGGTGCCGGTAAGGCTCCTGTGGATCGGGGCAGCGCTGGGCCTGGTGGCTCTGGCGACGCGCTTCTTCGATCGCTTCGATCCGGCGCGCACGGGCCGTGCGGCCGCACCGAGAAGAAAAGGTCGACCGCTGCCGGCTGCCGAGGATGCTCGGAGCCGGAGTATGCCGGCGATTAGTTGGAGCGATGTGGCCCCGGTGGAGATCAATTTCAGTTTTCTCGAGATGTGGCTCGCTGAGCGGATGCTGCCGACGTCCGGGCTGCTGAGACCGCTGCCCTGAATGTCGTGAATCATCGTGGCGGGGTCGTTGCAGGCGCCGATCGGGTCGGTGGGTATCGCTACAGCAGCGTTCACCGCGTCAGGCGTGTTGATGGCTTCGCCCAACTCCGGCGTGCCGGGAAACCCGGGGAATCCGAAGCCGTCGAAGTCGTTGCGCAGCCAGTCGGCGGTGGTGTTCGTGTCGGTGGCGTTGGGGATGCGCGAGGCACCGCCGGGAGCGAAGGAACCGCCGTCGAAGCCGGCGTCGAGCACCGTCGCGGAGTAAGTCACGTCGGTGGTACCGCCGTCAAAGACCGCCACGTCGTCGACGATGCGCGTCCATGGAGTCGAGTCGAACACGTCCATCGTTATCGGTATCGAGGTCGTCGCCCGTGCTGCCAGTGAATCCCTCGACCAGCATGATGGTGATCGTGCCGTTCTCCATGTCCTCAGGATCGATCCAGTAGCCACCGGCGTTCGTCGTAGCGACGGGCAGCACGGCGTCGACGGTGCCGGCACTCGTGGAATCGCCTTCGATCTCGAGGACGGTGAACGCCGAGTAGTCGGTCGACGCGTCGCCGAACACCTCGACGAAGGCTTCGCTGTCAGCACCTGTGTGGTTGACCACGAACTCGTTGATCACCGGGTGGTGGGGGATTGAGCCAGGACCGGCAGGGCCGATCCGAGCACGAGAAGGAGAAGAGCTGCTTTCGCGACGAAGAAACCACAATACACGTACCGGGCTTTCATGGATCGCATCGAGGCATTCCTCCAAGAGAGAGTGGATGGTTCAAGGCGCTCGCTTTTACCTTCAAGCCTTCAGACTCGAGGTTTGAGTTCTGGAAGCGCCGTGGCACTCCAGAAACAGGACTATAAGGACTCGAATAGAGTACAGATCTGCTCCAAAAGATCAAATAGACGGACGGCTATACATCGGGTCCCTCGCACTGTAGTGGGGGAGCGTGATGGCGGCTGTGAAATCGGTCACACGTCCTCACACCCCATGCGTCGTCCTACGGCGTGCAGATGTATCCCTCGTAAACAAATAGGTCCAGTCGATGGGGGTACCTGTTGTAGAACTGCAGCACGCCCGTGGCGTTCTCGTACGCCCCCGTTCCTCCGGTGATCACAGCCTGACCGGTAGCGAGCTCCGCCCCGAGATCGAAGACCGCTCGCTCGACCATGAAGATCTCTCCTTTACGGGTCTCGACGAAGTCGTCACCCTTGCCCATCCAATAGACGTAGTCGCCATCTCCCCACAGGGTATCGCTCGGGAAGAAATCGGTCTCGTAGTAACAGCTGATGAGCTGTCCGTTGATCGTGCCGCGCACGATGTTCAAGTAGCAGGCGTCGTAGTCTGCCAGCGGCTCATCCATGAGCTCGAAGGCGGCTCTGAATCGGTGAAACTTGCAGGTCTCCGCCAGGGCGGGGCTGGTCCACGCAATCACCATCAGGGCAACCAGCGCTCCGACCACTGTCAAGGCTGTCCCTCGCTTCATCACTTCCTCCTGATCCGTTGTGCGCCCAGGCGAATTCCTGGTCCGCCAACCCTTCGGCAGCCCGGCGGTCTTGAGGTCCTTCGTGGCGAGGATCTTCGCGGAGGAAGCCAGGACCCGTGGCTTTGCGTGCTCAGCCTTTCGACTGGCTTGCCTTTGTCGAGGTACTAAACACGTTACTCGCGGTTGCCACCGGTGTCCAGGTGGTTGAGAACCAGGAGGTCGACACGTCGACGATTCTCGGATTCGTGTCCAATGTCGGTCCTGGCGAGGGGGTAGAGAAACACCTCCACTTTGCGTTCTACGAGGGTGAGAACAGACGTCAGGCCGGTCAGGGTCTCCTTACATCCTTCGACGCCGTGGTGGTCCCGGTGCCACCCATGTTTGCCAACGGATTCGAGTCGGGCGATACCTTCGCCTGGTCCAGCGCAGTCCAGTAGGGCATCCTGGTTCACGAGTCTCGAGGCGGGACGAAGCCCAGGGCAAGGGGTGAGCTGCGGACCTTTATTGACGGCAAGAGTGGTTGGCCGGAGGCAAGCGGATTCGCGCAAAATGAAAAACCGGCTGAGACTTCGTCAGTCTCAGCCGGCGCGTATCCTTCCCGGGACTTAGTCAATTCTCGGAGGAGGACTCCCGGAAAGTGTGGGGACTGTCAGCCCTTCTGCCCCGGCAGAATGACGTGGTCGATCACGTGGATGATGCCGTTGCTGGCCGCAACATCGGCGGTGATGACCTGGGCGTTGTCGACGTAGACCTTGCCGTCCTTGACAGCGATCGCGATCGATTCACCCTGCAAGGTCGTGGCGCTGTCGAGGCTCGTCACCTGGGCGGCATCCACCTGTCCGGGGACGACGTGGTAGGTGAGAATGGCGATGAGCTGGTCCTTGTTCTCGGGCTTGAGCAGGTTTTCGACCGTGCCCTCGGGCAGGCGTGCGAAAGCCTCGTCAGTGGGAGCGAAGACGGTGAGAGGGCCGTCCGCCTTCAGCGCGTCGACCAGACCTGCGGCCTGGACGGCCGCAACCAGGGTGTTGAAGGAACCAGCGGCTACTGCGGTGTCGACGATGTCCTGGCTGCCTTTCTTGCCATAACTACCGGCGGCAAGGGGCGCCACCAACACGGCGGTGATGGCCAGGGCGGTGAGGCTGTAACGGATTGAGGTGTGCTTCTTCATGATCTTCTCCTTTGACACTGAGCTGCATCTAATTCGTTCAAATCGGTCACAAAAGAATCATAGATGGTCGAGGCCCGTTTGTCAAGCTTTGAGTCTGGGATCGTCCTAACTTCTTATTCTAAGCCATTTCTTTGCAGGTCTTCGGATGGATTCTCATCTGCCAAGTGATGTCTAAAAACAACCGAAACGTTCAACAGGACAGCTCTGGGCGAGTAGTCTTGGGCCGCGCCAGGAACAGCCTCTGAGGAAAGGGCGGCTTGCTGTCGGGGCTTGTGCTGGTGGATCGGCTGCGCTGCGTCGAACTTTCTCTCGCAGTCAGCGTAGTCAGAGGTGAGAGCGGCCGGAGGGAAGACGATGGCCGAGCAAGCGAAGAAGGCTCGATGACGGCGCAGGGCGGGGAGGCGCGTATCCCGATGCGCAAGCTCCCGGGGCACTGGAATCGGGACTGGAAGCGCGCCTATTCGATCCTGACCACGGAGGCCGCGGGCGAGCCGCCACCCAAGGGTTGGTGGGCGCGACTCAGGCCCTCTATCGCGGGGTCAAGACCAAGCTGACGCCGGCAAGGCGGGCGTTTTTTGTCTTGTGCCTCATTCTGGCACTGGTAGGGGCGGACAAAGAGCAGGACGGCCCCTGGCATCTGGTGGCCTTTGCCGGCATCGTCTTCCTGTTGCTGGTGGAACTGGCCGATCGGACGCAGGCTCGCGACGAGCTGGAGGTGGCCCGCCAGTTGCAGCGGGATCTGCTGCCGACCGAGGCCCCGCCGCTTCCCGGCTACGAGTTCGCCTTCTCCTATCGGGCTGCCAACACGATCGGTGGCGACTATTATCACTTCGTCCCGCTTCCGGACGGCCGGATCGTCGTGCTGATCGGCGACGCGAGCGGCCATGGCATGGCCGCCGGTCTGCTGATGGCGATCGCCGACACCACCATCCATATCGGTCTCGAAAGCGACCCCTCACCGCTGGCGGTGACCGAGCTGTTGAATGCAGCCCTGATCCGGACCGGCGGGACCCGCGCCTTCATGACCCTCTTTGTCGGCCTGCTCGAACCCAGACTCCGGTGTTCTGACCTTCGTTTCGGCGGGTCATCCCTTCCCGCTGCTGCGCCGGGCCGACGGGACGGTGCTTGCGTCTCGGCAAGGGCTCGTTTCCCCTCGGTCTCCGCGAAACGCTCGACCTCGAGTCCGAGACCGTGGAGATCGCGGCCGGAGATCTCTTGGTGCTCTACACGGACGGTGTCCCCGAGGCGGTCGACGCGAACGGCGAGAGCTTCGGCTATGAGCGCCTGCAGCAGCAAGTCGAGCCAGGAGGCGAGCGCCGAGGAAGTGCACGACCGCGTGCTCAACGAGCTCTCGCGCTTCGAGGGCGACCAGTCACCGATGGATGATCGGAGCCTGGTGGTCGTCCGCCAAGTGCGATGACAAGCTCCGCTTCTGGTCGTAGCGGGTTGGGTGCGGCGGCCCTCCCCTACATCTCTGCAAGGCTCCCTCTCGCTGTCCGTCGTCGTGCTCGGGGTCGTTGAATGCTGCCGCGGTCTGCAGGATCAGTGCGTGGGCTCGAGCCAGCTTGCGATGGATGCTTCCAGGCGCTCCAGCTCGTCGTAGGGCTCGCTCACTGGCTCGCTGGAGGCGGCTAGCAACGATTCGAAGTCGTGTTCCGACATGTCGGCCCCGACCACCGCGAGTCGGCGGCGGAGCTCCTCTTCGAAGCCGTCGAACAGACCGGGGATGCCGGAGACCAACCGGTGCTCGTCGAGCGGGCGCCAGAAGACGAAACCGGTGAAGACGTCCTGGTAGGTTACCGAGTGCGGACGAAAAGCGAAGTAGTCGAAGGAATCTTCCCCGAACGGAGATGCCGCGAAGTCGAATGCCGCCTCCTCGATGCCGGCGAACCGGAAAGCGGCGTCCCACCGGCCCTCCTGGATCGGCGCGTAGACCGCTTCCCGATCGGTAGTTCCCGGCAACAGAGCCACCGAGTTGAGCATCACGTTGGCGACGCGACCCTGGAGCTCCTCGAATAGATAGCGGCCGGTGTTGTCGCCCTTGCTTCCATCGGCGAAGGAGAAGTCGTTGAAGGCGTGGCGGTAGTTCAGGATGACGAGGGCCTTCGCGGGCTGTCCGCCGGCATCATCGGCAGCCCGGATCGCCGCGAGCGCGGCATCGGCCATCAGGCGGTCCCGTTCCGGGAGGGTTCGTTCACGGAACTCCTGGTAGGCCTCCGGGGAGAGACCATCCCAGCCGAGCTCGACATCCAGGAACCGCACCTCCACCTGCTGCTCGGGTTCGAGCTCACGGTTGAGCCGTCGTACCCGAGAGAGGAAGTCGAAGAAATTGGTGTTGTCCCACCCCGGATGAATCGCCAGGTCGCGGTAGAGGGAGAGGAGCAGCCCGCGTGCCTCGACCTCATCCAGATCCGTCGAGGTCAGGAAGCGGTCGAGATCTGCCTGGAGATTTCTGGCCCCGAGCTCGGTGTAGACGCGGCCCACCCGATCGACGAAGCGCGGATCGCTAACCAGCTTCCAGATCAGCTCGTACTGCGTCGCCTCCGGATGCCAGCGCTCACACAAGATCACCAGGTCGTGGGTTTCGAAGAGATCGAGGAGATAGTCGACCGGATTCGTGACGTCGGCGGCCAGGAAGTCGACGTACGGGGCGATTTCCGAGGGCGGTAGGGAAGACTCCTCGGCCGGCCGCTCCGCTGGTGGCGGGGCGCAGGCCACGAGCGATGCGAGCATCGCAAAGGTTGCCCAGGATCTGACCGTTTCAACGAGGGACTGCTGCATCGCCGCTGCTTGCATTGTTATCGTTACGTTCTCGATCAATTCTTTGTAACGGGGCAGGTCACCCAGGGTCTCTCCCGGGGGACGTGGGGAATGCGCAGCGGCTGACGAGGTCTGGGGAGCCGCCTGCAACGGGCTCGACAGCCATGGCTACCTCCAGGTTTCGGTGGTCGCGTCATCGCAGTCACGTCAAAAGCCGCAAAACCAGGACATGGACCGGGTCCGCCGGGCACCCTTGTAGCGACGATGGGGTGAGGTGCCCCCCTTATCTGGAGAGCAGCTGTGGCAGGGTGTCGGTCCAGCCGAAGGCGATATCGAGACTCTGGACCTCGTGGAAACTCGGGGGCAGCTGGATGAAGACGAAGCGACCGTCTGGGCAAACGGTGAAGGGCCCGAGGACAGCTTCGATCTCGAAGAGCTGAACCGGCGCACCAGCCGACAGGGGAGGCCCCGGATCGATTGACACGGCCATGATCGTGGCGCCGAGTCCGGAGTTCGGCTCCCTGAAGAAGAGCTCGCGGCCGTCGTGAGACCAGGCTGGGAAGAACCCGCCGTTGCGCGACAGCCGAATCTTGCTGCCCAGATTCGGATAGGCCTGCAGGTAGATCTCCTGACGCCCCGTCTCATCGGACATATAGGCGATCCACTGGCCGTCGGGCGAGACTTGTGCAAGATCCTCGATGTGCTTTGTCGCAATCAGGGGGCGGGCCTGCTCGTCATCGGAGAGTGGCAGGACCCAGATGTCCCAGTCTGCGCCCCCGGTCGTTTCCAGTGACGCGACCAATTCCTGTCCGTCCGGGGTGAAGGATCGGGGCCACCAGAAGCCCTCGGGAGCCGGGATCTCTTGCGGCGGCGACGATCCGTCCACGCTCTGCCAGTAAGGTCTGCGGCCGTCCCCACCCGAGGAACTGTAGGCGATGCGTTCACCATCAGGCGTCCACACTGGACTGTTGTTACTGCGGGAAGGCGTCAGGCGGAGCGTGGTTTGTCGTTGCAGCTCGAGCTGCCAGATATTCGCGTTGGCGGCGTCGATGTCGAGAGCCAGCGAACGACCATCCGGGCTGCAGGTGGCAGCCTGGTAGGGCAATGCCTCGTCGGTGACCATCTCGGCCTTGCCTTGACGGTCGATCCAGACCAGGCTCCTGGGGTCTTCGACCGGCTCGCCGGAGAAGTAGGCGAGCGTGCCTCCGGCGCTGACCGCAAAGTCGGCGCCGCCGGTGAGCGGCGCGGTCACCATGCCGTCGACGACCTTGGTGCTGCGGCCACTGGTTGCGAGGGTCCCGCTGTCGAAGGCGATCGCCATCAGAGATCCCTCCCGAGCGTAGAGGAGGAAGCCGGGGTCGACGTAGCGTCCGTAGCTGCCGTTCTCGACCACGGTCACGCGGTCCCCGGTCTCGATATCGAAGGCGTCGATATGTGCTTCGTCGAATTCCAGGATCTCCGAGGTGGCGACCGTGAACAGGAGGGTCTTGCCGTCAGGCAAGAGATCCGGGTAGCGGTGACTCCGCTCGCCCCTGTCGGCATCGGGGAAGGTCACCGGTGCATTGTTGGCGCCGTCGGCGTCGATGCGCCAGATACCGGCCTCGGTATCAGGGCTATAGAAGATCACGTCATCATCGCGCCACACGCCTCCGCGGGCCGTCGAGATGTCGACCAGCGGGGTCACCGCACCGGTTCGTAGGTCGACGATCTGGAGGTTGCCCTCCCGTAGCGAAAAGAAACCGAGCCGGTCGCCGTCGGGGGAGAAGAAGGGGCTGACGCCGGTTTGGGTGGCTGCAATGGGTTCTGCTCGCGTCGCACCGAGGCGTCGCAGATGCAGCTGAAACATTGGCGCCCCCGTGGAAGCGACCGAGGCGGTATAAGCGATGTTCCTGCCGTCTCTCGAGACCGCGACGCTGTTGGGCAGCGGTGCGACGAACGGTGCCGGTTCGGTCACCGAAAACCACACCGGCTGCTCGACGGTGACCGCGGTTGGCTTCGACCGCGAGAGGCCCCACCAGAGGAGTCCGGCCGCGACCAGCGTCATCACCGCCGCCACACTCCAGGGAAGCAGAGCACTCTTGGTGGGTGCGCTGGCAGCAGCTCTCGGCTGCGCTTGCCAGGCCTCGGCACCGGCGAGGCCTTCCGCCAGTTCGAGTCGCGCGTCGGCAATGTCGTGGAGACGCTCGTGCGGCTCCTTGCGGATGCAGCGCTTCAGCAGACGCGCGAGCGGCTCTGGCGTGTTGGCCGGCAGGGCTGTCCAGTCAGGATCCCGGGTCACGACGGCGGCGATGACATCGGTAACGGTCCGCCCTGCGAATGGCGACGTGCCCGTCAGCAGCTCGTAAAGCAGGACGCCAAAGGCCCAGATATCGGTGCGGCGATCGATGTTTTCGCCGCGGGCCTGTTCGGGGGACATGTAAGCCGCGGTGCCCAGGATGACGCCGGCCTGGGTCATCTGGGCTGTCAGGGTCGGCGACAGGGATATCGCTGCCTGCGTACGAGGGGACACGATTCCATCGTCTCCACTGACCTGTACAGCAGGATCCATCGCCTTGGCCAGCCCGAAATCGAGCACCTTGACGTTGCCGTCTCCGTCGACCTTGACGTTGGCGGGCTTGAGATCGCGATGGACGATCCCCTTTTCGTGCGCGGCTTCCAGAGCCTGGGTGATCTGCAACGCGATCGGCAGGGCCTCCTCGACCGGCACCGGACCGCGGCCGATCCGAGCGGCCAGATCCTCGCCCTCGGCGAGCTCCATGACGAGGAAGTGGACGGGACGAGTGGGAGCGTCCCCCTCCTCTTGCGAAGCGAGACGAGCCCACGGACGACCCGTAGGCTCAGCCGATTCGATCGCGTGGATCGCCGCGATGTGTGGGTGATTGAGGCTGGCGAGGACTTTCGCCTCCCGCTCGAAGCGGGCGAGGCGCTCCGGGTCACTGGCCACCGCCTCCGGCAGCACCTTGATCGCCACCTCGCGGCCGAGCTTGGTGTCTTCGGCGCGATAGACCTCACCCATCCCGCCCTCACCCAGCTTGGCGGTGATCCTGAAGTGGGAAAGCGTGGTGCCGATCATCGGAGTCGAAGCGATCTTACACCTGCCGGAAGGGCAGCTCTCATCCAAGCAGTGGCCTTGGGCGGGCGATTACCGATACTTCTCGATCATCTCCTGGTAGCGGGGCAGGTCGCGCAGGGTGTCCCACTGCGGGAAGGCTTCGATTTTGGCCACCGACTCGATAGTCGGGTGCGACAACAGGAACTCGAGCTGGTCGAGCGCGCCGTCGTAGTCGCCGACTATTTCGTATATCGTCGCCATCCAGCCATTCAGATAGGGGGAGTAGATGGCATCCTTCTCGTAAGGCAGAATCTCCAGGGCCAGCTCCCCTTCGCGGACAGCTTCCTCATGGCGTCCCAACGGTGCCAACATGAGCCCGTAGCCCATGTGGGCGAAGGCATCGTCGGGTCGCTCGCGAACATAGCGCTCCATATGAGGGAACGCCTCCTCGGCTGCCGCCCGGGCTCGATCGAGATCGCCGGCCAGGTAGTGGGTATAAGACTCCAGAAACTCTCTGGGTTGTACCTGGATGACACCACCGTCGTAGAAATCGTAAGGAGCGACCGCCAATCGTTTGGCGGCCTGCCGGAAGTCCCGCTCCCAGATCTCCTGTTGCCACCATCCAAACACTGCGTCCTGGCTGTCCTGAACCGGCATCCGCTCGAGAATTGGCCGGGTCAAGCGAGGGATCACCCTTCCACTGCCAAAGGTTGCCCGCTTTCGAGCTGTAGGCCCGGTTCTGATCCGGGAAGGCCGAGATCGCCCGATCGAAGATCGCATCCGCCTCCTCGTAGCGACGCAAGCTCTGGTAGGCCTCGCCCAGATCGATAGCGAGACCGGCGTCCTGTGGGTCGAGCTCCAGCGCCTTGGCAAACTGTCTCGCCGTTTCTTCCCACTTCCCTTGTCGTCGCAGGATGTAGCCGATCGAGGCCGCGATCTCCTTGTCCCCGGGCTTGGCCGCTTCGGCCAGCTTGAACTCCTCCAACGCGCTGTCGTAGTCCCGCGAGCCGTAGTAGTGCACGAACCCCATCGCCATGTGCCCCTCGGGGAGGTCCGGGTCCAAAGCCAGGGCCTGTGACGCCGATTGGCGGGCGAGCTGCATGCGGGCTTCCGAGAGATCGTGACCGAACCAGTAGTAGCGGGACTGGGACTCGCTGAGCCAGGCGTGGGCCTGGGCGAACGTCGGATCGAGCTCCGTGGCGCGCTGGAACATCTCGATGGCCAGGCGCATGTTGAGCTCGGTGAAGTCGGGATGGTCGGAGTACTCCAGACCGCGAAGATAGGCCTGGTAGGCCTCGATGTTCTCGGTGGGTCGACTCTCGACGGCCTGCAGCTCGGGCTCGAGCAGGGTGATGCCGAGTTGATCGATGACCTGCGTGGCGATGTCCGCCTGGACTTCGAAGATGTCGTCGATGACCCGGTCGTAGGTATCGGACCAGAGCTGGCTGTCATCGGCCACCCGGATGAGCTGCGGGGTGATGCGCACGCGGCTGGTGCCGTCCGGATTGTCAGCCCAGCGGATCGAACCTTCGAGGACATAGCCGACGCCGAGCTCTGCACCGATCTCCTGAATGGTCTTCTCGGAACCAACGTAACGCTGGGCGCTCTTGCGCGAGATGACGCTGAGGCCGCTCACCGAGCCGAGGCGGCCGGTGATCTCCTCGGCGATGCCGGCGGCGAAGTAGGCCTGGTCTTCAGAGCCGAGATTTTCGAACGGCAGCACGACGATCTTGTCGACGCGGCCGTTGGCGCAGCGTTTGGCGTTGTGGAGGCGACGGTTTCTGCGGTCGTCGCGGTGGGCTGGGACGAGGGTGCGTCTCGCGTGCCGAAGAGCAACCACCCCAGCGTCGCGAGCAGAACGATTGCGGCGAGCCCAACAACGCGGCTTCAACCAGGCGGGCCGTCCTTCGCTGGCGGGCTCAGCCGGAGAGTCGATGACCGGCATGGCGCCTGTGGAGAGTGGGACCTCGCCCGAGGCCACCTCGTCTTTGAGTCCCGCCAGCTCGTTGCGCACGTCCTTGGCCGACTGGAAGCGCCGCTCGGGGTCCTTTTCGAGGCAGTGGCGGATGATGCGTCCCAGGTGCCGGGGCACGCCCTCGCGAATCTCGGTGACGGAATCGGGAGCTATCCCTCAGGATGGAGGAGGCGAGCTCGATCGAGGAGGTGCCCTTGAAGGGGCGCCCGCCGGTGGTCATCTCGTAGAGCAGAATGCCGAGCGAGAAGAGATCGGACCGGTGATCGACCGGCTTCGCCGCGGAGCTGCTCCGGCGACATGTAAGGGGCCGTACCCATGGCGACCCCTTCTTTGGTGAGCCCCGCGGTGGGTAGCTCGGTGTTGGAATCCTCAGGCGTCTCCTCCCAGAGCTTCGCCAGGCCGAAGTCGACGATGCGCAAGCGTCCGTCATCGCCCACCATGACGTTGGCGGGCTTCAGGTCCCGGTGGATAACGCCCTTGTCGTGTGCGGCGGCCAGTGCGTCGGCGATCGGGATGGCCAGCTCGAAGAGACGCTCGAGGTCGAAGCCACCGTCGGGGATCAGCTCGTCGAGAGACTTGCCGTCGACCAGCTCCATGGTCAGGAAGTGGCGACCGTCGGCCTCTTCGACCGTGTGGAGGGTGACGATGTTGGGGTGGTTGAGCGAGGCCACTGCGCGTGCTTCGCGCTTGAAGCGCTCGAGCCGCTCCGGGTCGGAGGCCAGCTCCTCCGGCAGCACCTTGAGCGCGACCTTGCGATGGAGCTCCGTGTCCTCGGCTTCGAACACCTCACCCATGCCGCCTTTGCCGAGCTTGGCGGTGATCCTGTACTGAGAAAGCGTCTTTCCAATCACGTGCGACTGATCCTACCTCCATCGGGTGGATGCCGTCGTCGAAACGTTTCAGCTGAAACGCCCGTGGCCGGCGCCGAGACTGTGGGTCGCGCCTACGCGGCATTCAACACGGGCGACATGGCGACGCTCACCGAGCTCTTTCACGAGGACGGCCAGATCATCCCTGGCCGCGCGCCTGACGGATCGCGTCGACGATCGCGAGGAACTGGGGGTCCTGTCTCTGAGCGAATCGAGCGCCGGCTCGATCATCAACTGGTGGACGGAGCGAAGACCGGCCTGGTGCGCCTGGCGCAGCCAGTCGAGGGCCTGGTCCGAGTCGCCGCGCACCGCGGCGACGCCGGCGAGTCCCTTCATGCTGATCCACAGACCGGGGATGCTCTTGAAGCCTCGCTCGGCCGCCATCAGGGTCTCGGTCTGCGCCGCCTGGTCACCCAGCGCCTGGTACTCGACGGCCTGTTCGAGAAGCGCCTGGGCTGCCAGGGGATGGTGGGGGTTGTTGTCGACCAACGACCGGAAGGCGTCGAGGGCGGCCTGCGGCTGGTTGAGATAGTGGTAGGCGAGTCCCTGGACGAAGCGGGCCATCACGGCATGTGGGTCGATTTGGAGAGCCTTCTGCAGGCTCAGGCGTGCCTCGTCGAACTGGCCGCTACCGAGGAGAACCGTGCCGAGCCCCATGTACCCGGCACCGAAATCGGGTCGTAGCGAGATCGCCTGGCGGAACGAGCGCTGGGCGGCGTCGGGTTGCTCCAGCTCGAATTGCGCCCAGCCGAGCTGGAACCAGGCGGGGAAATGTTGCGGGTCGATCTCGGTGGCGCGCCGGGCGATCTCCTCCGCGGTGTCGAAGTCGCCGAAGCGGTCCATGAGGAAACGAGCGCGGGCCTGCAGCACCCACGGGTCGTCGGCGGCCAACATGATGGACCGGTTCGACATCTCTTCCGCTGTATCGAGGAGTCCGCGCATCAGGTAGACGATCGATAGAGCGACGTAGGACTCTGCGTGTTGCGGATCGAGGTCGATCGCTTGTCGGGCCTCCCTCTCCGCGGTCTCGAGCAGATCGGGTTGGGGGCTCGTATTCCACATGATGAGAGCGCGGGTGGTGGCCAGACCGGCCAGGGCCGGGGCGTCGTCCGGGCGCAGCTCGAGCACTTGCTGCCAGGCTTCGAGTGCCAGCCCCAGATCCTGCGGGTTGGAGAAGTTCTGCATGAGGGCGCGGGCACGGGATGCATGGTCGGCGGCCTGCAGACGGGTGACGTCGGTGGGTTCCGACTCGGGTTGGCCCTGGATCAGGCCCCGGACCAGGAAGAAGAGGGGCGCGAGCGTGAACACTCCAATCACCAGGGCAGCCAGGATCCTGAGCGAGCGGGATCTGCCCGAGGGGCTCTCTGTCTGGGTGAGCCGGGAAGTCGAAGCGTCGGTTCGCAGATCGGCCAGAAGATCTCCGAAGTTCTGATAGCGGGTGTCGGGGTCCTTGGCCGTCGAACGCGTGACAACTCGACGCAGCGACGCCGTACTGTTGACCCTGTCCAGTGGCGGAACTTCCTCGTTGAGGACCGCGGCCGGAATCTCTGCCAGGCTCTGCCTTTGGAACGGGCTCGCGCCCGTCAGCATCTCGTAGAGCAGGACCCCGAAGGAGAAGATGTCGCTGCGGTGGTCCACTTCGCGGCCGCGGACCTGCTCCGGCGACATGTAGGGAGGCGTTCCCGGAGCGAACCCGAACTGGGTCAGCGCGGTCAGCGTCACCTCCTGGCCATCCGCTTCGACCTCGCCAAATAGGGGTTTCGCCAGCCCGAAGTCGGTGACCTTGACGTGGTCATCAACGGTGATCATGACGTTGGAGGGTTTGAGGTCACGATGAACGATGCCCTTCTCGTGTGCTTTCTCCAGGGCCTCGGCGATCTCGGTCGCGTACCGCTGCGCCGTCTCCCGGCCGAGGGCGCCCCCCTGGAGAACCTGTCCGAGGGTCTTGCCCTCGATGTACTCCATGGCGATGAAGCCCTTCCCCTCGGCTTCGCCCACCTCGTAGATCTTGCAGCTGTAGGGGTGGTCGATGGCTGCTGCCGACCTGGCCTCGCGGAGGAAGCGCCTTCTGGCATCGTCGTCCCGTTCCAGTTTCTCCGGCAGGAACTTGAGCGCGACCTTGCGGCCCAGCTTCGTATCCTCGGCGAGATAGACCTCGCCCATGCCGCCCTGGCCGAGCTTGCTCAGAATCCGATAGTGGGAGAGGCTGTCGCCAGGCATTCGAAGACCCAGACTCACGCGTGAGAGCCACCATCATAGACGGGTGGGGGCACCGGACCAAGCGGTTTCGCGGAGGGGGGCGGAGACCCGCCCCACGGGCCTGACTGGACTCGACCGCCGGACCTCTGTAGATTCGGCCCGCGAACCCGCCAGAGGGTGTGCCTGAGAAGAGGAGATCGACCGTGAATCGAGTGATGCAAGCTGCTGCCACCCTGCTGATTTTCGCCTTGATCGGGCTGGTGCCCGCAGGGGCTGCCGCCCAGCCCGACGCGGAAACCGAACCGCAGGCCGAGGCGAAAGGGGACGACGCGAAGCCAGAGGCGAAGTCCTCGGCCACCCAGCACCAGATCGTGATCGACGGCCAGACGGTGCGCTACACCGCCACTGCCGGCTGGCTCATCCTCGAGGACGAGGAGGAGAAGCCGATTGCGCGCTTCGGCTACACGGCCTACACGCGAGACGGCGTCGAGGATCACGCCACGAGGCCGGTCATGTTCGCCTACAACGGGGGGCCCGGCTCCTCGTCGATCTGGCTCCACATGGGCATCCTGGGTCCGCAGCGGGTCGTGGTGGAGGACGAAGGCTACGCGCCGCCGCCACCGGCCCGGCGTGTGGACAACGAGTACAGCATCATCGACGTCACCGATCTGGTGATGATCGACCCGGTCGGCACCGGCTTCAGCAAGCCGCTGGGCGAGGCCAAGGGCGCCGACTTCTGGGGTGTCGATCAGGACATCCGCTCGGTTGGCTCCTTCATCAAGGAGTACGTCAGCCTGAACGGCCGCTGGGCCTCGCCCAAGTACATCCTGGGGGAGAGCTACGGCGGCATCCGCACCGCCGGCCTCGTCTGGCATCTGCAGAGCGTTCACGGCATGAACTTCAACGGTGTGATCGTCGTCTCGCCCTTTCTCGACATGGGCTCAGGGATCGACGGCGGTGGCATCGATCTGCCGCATGTGCTGTATCTGCCGACCCTCGCGGCCACGGCCTGGTACCACGATGCCATCCCTGACAAGCCCGATCTCGAGACGTTCCACGCCGAGGTCGAGAGGTTCGCCTACGACGAATACGCCCCGGCCCTGCTCAAGGGGTACAGCATCAGCGAGGCCGAGAAGGAGGCGATTGCCACCAAGCTCGCCGCCTACACCGGTACCTCGGTCGATTACTGGCTGCGTGCCGACCTGCGGATCAGCCATCAGCAGTTCCTGCAGGAGCTCAAACGCGACGAGCGGATGATCACCGGTCGCATCGACTCGCGCTTCATCGGCCCGTCGGTGAATCCGCTGAGTGAGGAGATGGACTACGATCCGTTCTTCCCGGCGGTAGGGCCGGCCTTTACCGCCGCCTTTCTCAACTACATGCACGACGTGCTCGACTTCGGCCGCGAAGAGACCTACCAGATCATGGGCGGTGTGCGGGACTGGGACTGGGAGCATCGGCCGCCCAATTCCCGGGGCTGGGCGGTCCCGTGGGCCAATTTGCGCGGCGACCTGGCGATGGCCCTGACCATGAATCCGGGCCTCCATCTACTGGTCCAGCAGGGCTACTACGATCTGGCGACCCCGACGCTGGCGACCAAGCACGACATCGACCACCTCGACA
The DNA here is from genome assembly GCA_963707075.1 of uncultured Acidobacteriota bacterium. Taxonomy (GTDB): domain Bacteria; phylum Acidobacteriota; class Thermoanaerobaculia; order Multivoradales; family JAHEKO01; genus CAXMQZ01. Next base: position 104,412 of record CAVPOX010000016.1, on the reverse strand, counting down.
TCACCCCCGAGGCCCGCGAGCGCGTCCGGCTCGAGCTCTACGAAGCCGGCCACATGATGTACCTGCACGAGGCGTCGCGGCGCAAGTTTCGCCAGGATCTGGCGAGCTTTGTTGTCGCAACCGACCAGCTCTGATCTGGAGAGGACTCGCCATGAAATCGATAGTGTCCGCCGGTCTGCTGTTTCTGGTGGCCCAGTGGGCCAGTGGGGAAGTCTTCGAGGCGCTTCGCGGAATCCCGCCCGAGATGAGCGTCTACGTGAGCCCGCAGCTCGAGGGCTGCCCGGACTCGCTCGACACCGAGGCCCTTGCCAAGACAGCCGAACAGGAATTGCGCCAGGCCAAGATCGAAGTGGTCGAGCGGCATCCGGCCACCGTTTCGATCGAGGTGACCTGTCTCGAAGTCGAGGAGATCGATGCGCGGGTCGTCGCGGTGGGCGTCCAGTTCTGGCAGCCTGTGATCGGCAAGATCAACGACTGGAACGGCAGCGCCCCAACCTGGAGCGCCAAGGAGCTCCTGCATGCGTTCGGTGTCGAAAGGGACAGGCAGGCAGAGCCTGTCCGCGCCGCGGTCGGCGAGCTTGTCGAGGCGTTTGTTCGGGCCTACCGGGAAGCCAACACCCGGTAGATCCGACTGCAATGGCCGGACGGCATACGGGCTCAGTTGGCTGACGATTCCGACCAGCTTGCCGTGCTCCCGGCTTCGAATCCATCGGCGAAGATGTCGCGGCTCAGGACGTCGAAGCGGGCCTCGCACTGCCGGTCGTCGGCCATGGTGACTGCACCGTCGGCACAGTCGGCATCGCCGGTCCAGCCGACGAAGGCCGAGCCCGGATCGGCGGCAGGGATCAGCGTGACCGCAGCGCCTTCGACGAAGTCTGCGGAGCACTCGGTACCGCAGTCGATGCCGACAGGGGCGCTGGTGACCGAGCCGGACCCGTTGCCTGTGAGACTCACGGCCAGGGTATGGGCCGGCGGTGGCAGCAGGTCGAAGGTGGCGATGCAGGTCCTGGGGCCTTCCACCGACACCGCGCCGTCGCCGCAGTCGGCGTCGCCCGACCAACCGGAGAAGCTCGAGCCCGCCCCCGCGGCCGCAGAGAGAGCCACCACCGTGCCTTCGTCGTAGGTCTCGCTACAGTCACTGCCGCAGTCGATGCCAGAAGGCGAGCTGGTGACGGAACCGCTACCGGTGCCGCCGGTGCTCACGGTAAGGAGGTAGGACGGCGGCGGCACCAGATCGAAAGTCGCTGTGCAGGCCTGGTGCTTGTTCATGCGAACTGTGCCGTCGCCGCAGTCGATGTCGCCGCTCCAGCCGGCGAAGACCGAGCCTGGATCGGCACTGGCCGACAGTTGGACGGTGATGCCCTGGGTGAAGGACTCCTGACAGTCTGTGCCGCAGGTGATGCCGGCCGGGGTGCTCGTGACCGCTCCGGAACCGGCTCCGGCGAGGGTGACGATGAGGTCTTTGGCAGTTTCAAACGTGGCGGTGCAGGTTCGGTCGGCATTCATGGTCAACGAGCCGTCGATGCAGTCGGCATCCCCGGACCAGCCGATGAAGATCGATCCCGTTGCCGGGGTCGCGGCGAGTGACACCGTCAGGTCCGGCTCGTAGTCCTCGGTGCAGTCGCTGCCGCAGTCGATACCGGCGGGATGGCTCGAGACCGTGCCCGAGCCGCCGCCGGATTTCTCGATGGTGAGGGTGTAGGTCGAGGGGGTGTCGGTGTCGAAAGTCGCCGTGCAGCTCCTGGCCGCATTCATGGTCACCGAGCCGTCACTGCAGTCGGCATCGCCACTCCAGCCGGCGAAGGTAGAGCCAGGCGCCGGGGTGGCGGTGAGGGTGACGGTGGGGGAGACTCCCGCGGCGTAGGTTTCGGTGCAGTCACTGCCGCAGTCGATGCCGCCGTCGTCACTGGTCACCGCGCCGGTACCCTCGCCGCTGCGGGTGATGGTAAGGGTGTGACCGGTGACAGGGTCGAGGCAGCCGCTTCCGGCTCGGGAGAGCACGTAGTCGTGCATGCGCTCGGGCACGCGCTCGGGAAAGACACCGTAGGCATGGCTGCTGCCGTCGCGCACGCTGCCGCCGAAGGTCAGGGCGATGTTGCCGTAGGAGCCGGAGCGCAGGTGGCAGTAGCTCATGATGGTGCCGCAGCCCTGACCGGACCCCGGGCAACCGTCCGGCAGGCTGGTCGGCCCCGTGTAGCAGCCTGACTCGGTGTAGCAGGGATCGACGGGGTCGGCCCAGGAGGCATCCGGGATGCCGTTGTAGCAGTGGGTGTGCGGCGAGTTGAAGTTATGACCGATCTCGTGGCTGACGACAATGATGTCCCACACGGGGGGCAAGGGATCGGCGGGATCGAAGGTGCCCTTGATCGAGGCGCTGACGCCGTAGCCGTAGCTGCTGCTGCACAGGGCCCCGACCCAGGCGATGCCGCAGCCGGTGTTCTTGCCGCTGAGCAGGTGTGCGATGGCACGTGTCTGGCCGGCCTCGTTGGTGCGCCAGTAGTCGCGGAACTCGTAGAGCTGGTTGGTACAGTCGCCAGCGGTCCAGGGATCACCGTTAGCAGTACCGGGCCAGAGGCGCAGGAAGTTGACGTAGAGGCTGGTGTCGATCTCGGCCTCGTAGATGGCGGAAGCGAAGGCAAAGAGGTCGCCGACGTAGTCGATGGCCGCGGTCTCGTCGCCGCCAAACAGCGCCAGGAACTCCCAGTCGGTATCGACGGCGACGCCGGCCGTGTAGCTGAAGGTGCCGACCGGGGCGGCCTCGGGTGTCTCGGAGGTTATCTGCAGAGAGTCGGCAGCGGCGCCGAGAGACCCGGGCAGGGCGTCGGCGAGGCAGTCGAAGGGATCGCCGGCGAGCTCGGGGTCGAGCTTCTCGGAGGCGAGCCCGCCGACACCGGCGCGGCCGCGGATCTGCCACCAGGTGCCGTCGACGAGGATCCAGCCGCCGATGGTGCCGCGCTCGCGGAAGCTCAGGATGGCGAGCGAGCCGGGGAAACCTTTGACCGAACCACGCAAGTAGACGTTTCGCGGCACCGCACCCGGCGTCGCACCACGCCACACCTGCGCATCCTCGGCAAAGACGCGGAAACGCTCGGCCTCCACCTGCACCACACCGAACTCAGCCAGGAAGAGGCCTGCGAGGCGCATTGAGCCGCCGTGGGGCAGAGCCTGCGCGGTATCGGCAAGATCGGGCCGGCCGGCATCCACCGCCGGTGGCTGGCTTTGCGCCTCGGCAGGGCCGAGGGCCAGGAGTCCGCAAGTGACGCAGCTGAAGATCAACACCACGCGATGGTGAGTGAGCAGGCGGCTGATGGCAGAGAGCGACATGGTGACCCGTTGAGCAATCGGACTCCTTCACGGTAGTGGGAGAGCGCGCTGACGGCAGTGAAGGCGATCACACCATCCGCGAGGGTCTGAGAGCCGTCGGGGGTGCTAGCCTCTGGGCTCGGGGAGCGTTCGTGGCCGCTCACGGAGGAAGAGGCGCATGAAGCGAGGCATCATGTTGTGGCTGGCGGTTGTCGCCACTGCTGTCTGGGGGCAAGACGAGATCGGGTTATGGGACGGACAGGCGCCGTACTCCAAGCCCAATACGCTCGAAGAGAGAGTCGAGCAGGCCTGGGGTGTGCCGTGCCTGGTCGATGTCACCGTACCGACGCTCACGGTGCACCCCGGTCGCGGGGAGGTTGCTGCCCAGTCAGTGATCATTTTTCCCGGGGGTGGGTACGAGAAAGTGTCCTATCAGGCGGAAGGTCATGAGATCGCAGCTGTCCTCGCTTCCCAGGGCATCACGGCGGCCGTGCTCAAGTACAGGCTCCCCCTGGAGGCCGCGTCGGACCAGCCGCACCTCCTGCCGGAGACCGATGCTCGGCGAGCGATACTCCTCATGCGTTCCCTGGCCGGCACCTACGGCTTCGATGCCTCGCGGGTCGGTGTCATGGGATTCTCGGCGGGAGGTCACCTGGCCACCACGGTCAGTGTGCTACCAGCGAAAGACGAGCAGGAGAGGCCCGATTTCTCGCTGCTTCTGTACCCGGTGACGACCCTGACGCATAAGCAGAAGTGGCTCGAGGAGACGCTCTTCCATCGGTCCATGACGGAGGGCGAGCAGGCTCGCTATTCGCTGGTGGATCACGTGAGCTCTGTCACGCCGCCGGCGTTTCTGGCCCATGCCTATGATGACGACGTCGTCTCGATCGGCGAGTCGCAGGCGTATGCAGAGGCGCTCGTCGCAGCGGGGAGAGACGTCGAGGTCCACTTCTTCGCCAGGGGCGGGCACGGGTTCGGCGCCGGCCGACCCGAGGACGGCACCGGACAGTGGCTCGCCCTGGCCGCCGATTGGATCCGGCGGCAGTAGCTGGGAGCTATCCGCCGATCCAGCCCGGTCCGCGCACCACCCGGCCGGGCTTGGCGCCGGTGTGCTCGCCGTTCTTCAGCACCTGCTCGCCATTGACAAACACGTGGACCATACCGGTGGCGTACTGGTGGGGCTCGACAAAGGTCGCGTGGTCCTGGATGGTCTCCGGATCGAAGACGACCACGTCGGCGAAGAAGCCATCCTTCAGTTGGCCCCGCTGGTCGATTCTGAGATTCTCGGCCGGGAGCGCCGCCAGCTTGCGCACTGCCTCCTGCAGCGTCATCACCTGCTCCTCGCGCACGTATTTTCCCAGCACCCGGGCAAACGCTCCGTAGGCGCGCGGGTGCGGATTGCTCTCGAGGAACACACCCTCGGGTGCCAGCGAGGCTTCATCGGAGTTGAAGCTCACCCAGGGCAGGGCGATCGCCTTGCGAACGATGTCCTCGGACTGTGTGAAATAGATGGTGGAGATGCGGCTGTTGTCTTCGAGGATCAGATCCATGGCGGTGTAGCGTGGATCCTCTCCCCGCATCTCGGCCACCTCGGCCAGGGTCTTGCCCGTCAGAGACTTCAGCGCCTCGTTCTTGAAACCCACCAGCAGAATGTTCTCGGGCGTGCCAGCGCCCAGGTACATGTTCTCCCACGCATCCGAGGGCTCGAGCATCTCCTGGGCGATCCGCTCGCGCAGCTCCGGGTTTTGCATGCGCTCCAGGGAGGCCTCGAAACCGCCCTCCTGAACCCACGGCGGGATGGCGGCGTTGAGGCCGGTGCCGCCCGCCGGATAGGGGTAGACGTCCGCGGTGATGTGCAGTCCCTCGGCGCGGGCGCGCTCGATCATCGCGACAGCCTGGTCAAAGAGCGGCCAGTTGGCGACTCCGGATGACTTGAGATGGTAGACCTCGGCGCGGATCTGGGCCTGACGCGCTATCGTCAGCAGCTCCTCGAGCGCCTCGAGCATGTTCGCGCCCTCGTCCCGCATGTGCGAGATGTACATGCCGTCGTATTGCGCCGCGGCTTCGGAGAGCGCGATCAGCTCATCGGTCTCCGCGAAGCTTCCCGGGGGGTAGATCAACGACGAAGCCACACCCAGGGCGCCCTCTTCCATGGCCTGACGCACCAGGGTGCGCATCTGCTCGAGCTCCTCCGGCGTGGGCGCCCGATCTTCCTGACCGATCACATAGGTACGCGGCGTGGCTGCGCCGAGGAAGGACGCCACATTGGGGGAGATTCCCCGTTGCTCGAGATACTCGAGATACTCCCCGAGGGTGGTCCATTCGATGTCGTAACGGATGTCGCTCTGCCGCTCGCGCATCTCGGCCTTCATCGCCTCGTTGAGGGGGCCCATGGAGTCGCCCTCGCCCATGATCTCCAGCGTCACGCCCTGGCGGATGTCACTCTGTGAGCGTCCGTCCTCGATCAGCGACTCGTTGGCCCAACACATCATGTTGATGAAGCCTGGTGCCACTGCCAGACCCTGGACATCGATCTCCACCGGCGCTTCGGCCTCGCCGATGTCGCCCAACGCCGCGATCTTCTCGCCGGCCAGGGCCACATCACCGACGTAGGGCTCGCCGCCGCTGCCATCGTAGATCGTGCCCCCGCGCAGGATCACGTCGTACGATGTCGGCTTGGTACATGCTGGCAGCAAGGCGCAAACCAGGAGTGCCGCGGCGATGGATCCGATCAGCTCGAGTCTGTTCATGGTTCCTCCTGTAAACAGGCTATCCCGATAGAAGGTGCTTTTCCAAGGCTGGGGCTCCGGGTGGCCTGCTAGAGTCGGACGAGGATTTAGAAAGGGAGGGACGAGCTTGGCCGACGACCATCGCGCCAGCGAGCTCACCAGGCGGGAGTTCATCTACACCGGGGCAGTGGCCACGCTTGCGGCTGGCGCTTGCGTGGCGCCGGAGGCGGCCACCGCGCAGGTCCGCGGTGTATGCCATCACGACTGCCCCGATTCCTGCGCCTGGATCATCGAGACCGGCAATGGCCAGGCACTCTCGATCGAGGGGGACCCGCGTCACCCGTTCACTGCTGGCGAGCTGTGCGGGAAGATGACTGGGTTCCTCACCGATGTGGTCTACAACCCGGACCGGCTGCTCTACCCGTTGAAACGGGTGGGTGCCAAGGGCACCGGTGATTTCGAACGGGTCGGCTGGGACGAAGCGCTCGACGACGTCGCGTCGCGGTTGCGCTCGACAATCGAGCGCTACGGTGGCGAGGCGGTGCTGCCCTACAACTTCGCCGGCACCATGGGTGTGGCCCAGGGTTGGTCGCTCAGCGAGCGCTTCTTCGCGAGGCTCGGGGCGTCGCAGCTCGAGCACACGATTTGCGGTGCCACGGCAGCCGCCGGGCTGACCGCGACCCTCGGCACCGACACCGGGATCCTGCAGCAGCAGATGATCGATAGCCGCTTCATCGTCATGTGGGGCGGCAATCCCGTCATTACCAACCCCCACGGCTGGCGATACATCCGTGAAGCGCGAGCTGCCGGAGCGCGCCTGGTGGTGATCGATCCGCTGCGTAGCGCGACCGCGCGCGAGGCCGACTGGCACGTCCGACCGCTGCCCGGCACCGATACGGCCCTGGCTCTCGGGCTGATGCACGTCATCGTCACAGCCGGCGTGCACGACCGCGATTACATCGGCCGCTACACCACCGGGTTCGAGCGTCTCGTGGAACGGCTGGACGAATACCCTCCCGCGCGCGTCGCAGATATCACCGGCGTGCCGGCCGAGGAGATCGTCGAGCTGGCCCAGGCCTATGCCACGACCCGCCCGGTGGCGATCCAGCTGCACATCGGACTCGAAAAGCACTACCAGGGCGGCATGACCTACCGCACGATCGCCTGCCTGCCAGCCATCGTCGGTGCGTGGCGCGACCCGGGCGGCGGGCTGATGTACAGCACCAATGGACTCTTCGGGCGTGCCATCAACTGGGGTGCGATGGGGACGGTCCCCGACGCGTCGCCGACGCGCTCGATCAGCATGTCGCAGGTGGGCCTGGCGCTGACCGATCCCACGCTCGACCCGCCCGTCCAGGCGTTGGTCGTCTACAACGCGAACCCCGCGACGATCGCTCCGAACCAGAATCTCGTGCGGCAGGGGCTCGAGCGCGAAGACCTCTTCACCGTGGTGCTCGAGCACTTCATCACCGACACCGCGCGCTACGCCGACTACGTGTTCCCCGCGACGACGCAGGCTGAGCATCTCGATCTGATCGTGCCTTATGGGACACCCTACCTGGCGTTGAACCAGCCGGCGATTGCGCCCCGCGGGGAGGCCCGCACCAATACGGACTTCTTTCGGCAGCTTGCCGACCGCCTCGGTTTGGCTGAGCCCTCTCTGCACGTGAGCGACGAAGAGCTGGTGCGCCTGGCCCTGGCCGGCGACGACCCTCTGATGCGCGGCATCACCTACGAACGGCTCTCGCGCGACGGCTGGGCACGACTCGACCTACCCGAGCGCCACCTGCCGTTCGCCGAGGGAGGATTCCCGACGAAGTCCGGCAAGTGCGAGTTCTTCTCGGAGGACTTAGCGGCGCGAGGGCTCGACCCGCTGCCTGGCTATGTCCCCCGGCTACGCTCGGTTGAAGAGGCCAGGAATCACCCGCTGCGCTTCATGAGCCCCAAATGGAATCCGTACTTCGTCAACTCGAGCCACGCCAACCAACCGCGGCTGGAACGGGCCGCGGGCCAGCCACTGCTGCGGATCCATCCCGACGCTGCCGGTGTGCGTGGCATCGCCAGCGGCGACACGGTGCGCGTGTTCAACGACCGCGGGGCGATCGAGCTTGTGGCCGAGGTCACCGACGCCATGCAATCGGGAGTCGTGGCCATGCTCCACGGCTGGTGGGCATCGCGCATCGGTGGCGCCTCGGCGAACGCCCTGACGCACGACGAGCTGGCTGACTTCGGCGGCGGCAGCGCGATGCACGACTGCTTTGTCGACGTGGTTAGGGTGTGAGGGTCTGTATGCCCCGTTTCAGCGCAGTCGCGTCGCGATGCCGTTCAGCGTCTCCGCCAGTGCCGCGAGGCGTTTGTCCGTAACGTCGTCGCCAACGCCACCGTCGAGCGTCTCCGCCAGCGTCTCCAGCGTGCCGGCGAGTTCCTCATCGGTCGTGCCGGCCCCGAGCTGCGAAGCCGATTGGTCGAGCGCTGTGCCGATGTCTGCCAGCGCCGAGGGTGACAGGGCCTCGCTGCGCTCGAGCTGATCGAGGTAGGCCCGCGCTACGACAGGCGCGGCCGGCCAGGTCACCGGGAACTGCTGCTGCGGATTGAACAGCTCACCCTGGTCCGCGAGGGCTGCTGCAGCGATCTCGCTCTCAGACAGATACTCGCTGGGAATGAGTGCCAGCACATCGAGTCCGCGGACGATTTCCGTGCCGTAGATCTTGCCGTTGTACCAGTAGGCCGACCAATAGCCGCCGACCACCAGATGCTCGGGATCGATGGGACCGCGGTCGAAGTAGGCGATCTCGACCGGGTTGGCCGAGTCGGTGAAGTCGATGACAGCGATGCCACCCTGATACCAGGCCTGGACAAAGAGATCGCGGCCAGGCACCGGAATGATGGAACCGTTGTGCGCAACGCAGTTCTCCTGTTCGGTTTGCGGTGCCGGCATTTTGAAGTAGCCACGAAACTCGAGTTGGCGGTCGACGATGTCGTAGATCGCATCCGCACCCCAGGTGAGCGGATCCTGGGGCCGACAGCGCGGCCGGCTGCCGCCGCCCCATTCGTCGGTGTAGATGACCTTGGTGCCATCGTTGTTGAAGGTTGCCGAGTGCCAGTAGGCGAAGCCCGGGTCCACGACTTCGTCGATGCGTTGTGGAGCGAGCGGATCGGTGATGTCGAACAGGATGCCGTTGCCCGAGCAGGCCCCGGCGGCGACACGGCCCTGTGGGAACACGGTGATGTCGTGGCACTGGTCGGTCTGAGAGGTCTCCTGGCTGTCGTCCCCATGGTCACCACCGCGCCATAACCCGGCGAGGGCGCCCGTCTCGGGATCGGCGAAGACGGCCGGGCTGTCGACGATGCGTGCCTTGCCCGGGTCGTCGACCGGGATCTCGATCACGTCGATTCGGAACAGCGCCGTGCGACTGTCGCCGGGAGACTCGTCGATGCAACCTGGCATCTCCTCTTCATCGCGCACGGATGAGGTGCCCGAGTTGTAGACAATGATCTTGCCGTTCTCGCCCGGGCCCGAGACGACCGAATGGGTGTGCGAGCCGCGACAGGTCTGGACGGCACCGACCTGCACGGGGCGGGTCAGATCGCTGATATCGAAGATGCGCAGTCCGCGGAAGCGCTCGGCGCTGACATCCTCGTGGATGCCTTCGAGCCCGCAGTCGAGCCTGCCGCGGGTCTGTTCAACCGACATGATCAGCAGGTTGCCGACGATGGAAACGTCGCCCTGTCCACCCGGGCAGACGACCGAGCTGAGATGCTGCGGGGCGCCGTCTTTCTGGAGGCGGTACACGTTGAAGCCGTGGTAGCTGCCCGCCACCATGACGTCGCCGGAGAAGGCCATGTCGGTGTTGGAAAAGCTCAGCAGCGGGTAGCGCTCGTCCTTCTCGTCGACCTCCTCCTCGGCGTCTTCCACGGTTTCGTCAGCGTCGTGGTCGTCATCCATCAGATGCCCCGGCAGCTCGCCCGGATTCTTCGGATCGAAAAACCCTGGCGGCCTGGGCAACGTGCCGACGAGCTCGAGGTTCCAGAGCGCCTGACCCGCATCGTCCAGACCGGGTTGCAGGCCTGCCCGTGGGTCGGATGAGAGGCCGAGCAGCAACGCGCTCATCCGCTCGATCTCTGTGGTCTGGTCGTTGGTCACATCGGTCGTGAACTCGAAAAGCACCGGATCATACGCCGAACCCGGCTGTTCCAGCAGGTCCTCGACCATCGTCACGGCACCTTCGTGGTGGGCGATCATCAACTGCAGGAAAAGCCGATCGAAGTCGGTGCCCTCGGAGGCGGCGAGCTCATCCATCTGCGCCGGGGTGGCCATGCCGGCCATCTGGTGCGACGTGTGCATCGTGTGATGTGCGGTCGGATCGGGCACGGGCTCGCCGCGCTCGCGCAGCCATCGTTGCATGAACTCGATCTCGTCTCCCTGCGACGCGTTGATGCGTCCCGCCACATCGATCAGCGCGGGCGTGTTCGTGCGATCGGCCACCAGGGCAGCCATCTCGAGAGCCTGGTGGTGATGCGGAATCATGTCGCGCATGAACTGCGCGTCGGCCGGCGAGTAGCTGGTGTTGGCGATCGCGATCGCGGCTTCGGCGCTGAGCTCACTCGGTGGCTCACCCGGCGGACCCGGCTGGATGATGGGGGCCTGGGCCAGGCAGACGCTGGCATGGATCAGCAGGATGGTACCCGGGAAAGCGTGACGAAGCACTGGCGTGAGAAGACGGGAAAGGGAAATCAATGGCTCGGCTCCTGTTTTGACGATCCACCGTTGTTCGGTGAGGTGGGGGCGGGGCAGAATCTACCAGAAGCTTCGTGCCTGGGTGCTCCGCCTGGGTTAGAATCAGCTCCACTTGATCGGCACGACGCTTTCGCATTTCAAGATCACTGCCAAGCTCGGTGAAGGCGGTATGGGTGAGGTCTATCGTGCCGAAGACACCAGGCTAGGGCGTGAGGTGGCGATCAAGGTGCTGCCCGAGGCGGTAGCGGCGGATCCCGAGCGGCTGGCTCGGTTCGAGCGCGAGGCCAAGGTGCTCGCCTCACTCAACCATCCCAATATCGCGGGCATTCATCAGATCGAGGAGGCGGGCGGCCAGCAGTTGCTGGTGATGGAGTTGGTCGAAGGGGAAGATCTGGCAGCGCGAATGGCGCAGGGACCGGTCGCGATCGACCAGACCGTCGACATCGCCCAGCAGATCGCTCTCGGGCTCGAGGCTGCGCATGAGCGCGGCATCGTCCACCGGGATTTGAAGCCGGCCAACATCAAGTTGACACCGGAGGCCCAAGTCAAGGTGCTCGATTTCGGCCTGGCCAAGGCGCTCGATCCAGGTACGGTGACAGGTACCGATCAAGATCGGAACCAGTCACCGATGTCGCTGTCGCCGACGTTGACGGCGCAGATGACGCAGGCGGGTGTGATTCTGGGGACCGCGGCCTACATGAGCCCGGAGCAGGCACGGGGTCAGGAGGCCGATCCGCGAGCCGATATCTGGGCGCTGGGTGTCATCGTCTACGAGATGCTGACCGGCAGGCGGCTGTTTGGCGAGTCGACCGTGTCAGACACGTTGGCAGCGGTGCTGCGAGCGGACATCGACTGGGATGCTCTCCCGTCCACCACACCCCGCTCCCTGAGTCGCGTCTTGCGAAAGTCTCTGACAAGAGACCCCAAGCAGCGCTATCACGCCGCAGCGGACGTGCGCATCGACCTGAAAGAAGTGGTTGATGGAGAGGCAGACGCACCGATGGAGGGTGGCGAAGCCACTGCGGCACCGCGTCGCCTGCCCTGGATTATCGCGGCGAGTGCCTTGGCATTGGCCGCCGTTCTGGCAGTCACCAATTTGGGTTCCGGCGAGAAGGAGTCCGCCACCGCAGCGGGCACTCGCACGGTGGCCTCACTGCTGCCACCTGCCGAGGCCGACTTCTTCCTCGATCGCTTCGGTCTCAGCTTCTCGCCCGACGGCAAGCGCCTGGCGTTCGTCGCCCGGGGCGAAGATCGGGAAACGGCAATCTGGGTGCAGACCCTGTCACGCGAGATAGCAGAAAAGATCCCCGGGACCGATGGAGCGGTGGCGCCGTTCTGGTCACCCGATAGCCGGTCGCTCGGCTTTGCTCAGGACGGGACGCTCAAGACTCTCGAGCTGGAATCCGGACTGGTCGAGACCTTGGGACCTCAGCTGTTTCCAAACGGTGCGACCTGGAGTCCGTCAGGTGACATTGTCTTCGCATTGGACTCCGAGGCGCTTCCACTCCAGGCCCTGAAAAGGACCGGTGGGAAACCTCGCCCGGTCACCGAGATACCGGGTGCAGGAGACCACTACTTCGGTCCGGAGATGCTACCGGACGGCGAACACTTTATCTTCCACGCGCGCCGATACAGTAGTGACGAGCAGGTGGGTCAGATCAGACTGGGTTCCCTCGACGGATCGCCGTCGAAGGCTCTGTTTGAAGCCTACTCGACAGCACGCTTCGTCGAGCCGGGTTACATCGTGTGGTGGCAGCAGGGCAATCTTCGGGCGCGAGGTTTCGATCCGGACCGGCTCGAGCTCAGCGGCGAACCTTTCGCGATCGCCTCCAATGTGCGATTCGACCCACGGTCGGCATTCGCTGTCGCCGCCATCTCGAACACGGGACGACTCGTCTACCAGCCGGGGGGGCGCGTGGCGGGGAATCGACTCATCTGGTACGGCCGTGGTGGCGAGGAGCTCGGTACGGTGGGTCCCGCCGGGAGTCTCTACCAGGCGAGGATCTCGCCGGACGGTTCGCGGATCGTCCTTGACATCAGCGGAGACTCGAATCAGGGGGACATCTGGGTCCTCGACGCCGAGCGCGGCTCGGGCACTCGGGTGACAACGTGGCCTGAAGATGATTCCTACCCGGTGTGGTCGCCGGATGGCCGCGCCTTGATGTTCAGCTCCACCCGGGGCGGCGGTCAGTTCAGGATCTTCCAGGTCGGCCTCGAGGGGGCGTCGGAAGCGGAGCTCGTGCTCGACGAGCCTGACGTCGAGATGCTGGTTCGAGCCTGGGCGGCAGACGGGAGCAGGGTGCTGTTCCGCCGCGGTGTGGATCCGTCCAACATCTGGGCACTGGACGTCGCAACCGGTGAGACGTTTCCGGTGATCGAGTCCGCGTTCGACTCCAATGATTTTGCAATCTCGCCGGACGGCGCATGGCTTGCCTACGACTCCAACGAGACCGGTGACTTCGAGGTCTACTTGACCAGTTTCCCGGACGCCGGCCAACGAATACGGGTTTCGACCGACGGTGGTGCTGGCCCGGTGTGGTCAGCAGACGGCAGGGAGTTGTTCTTCTCCTCGCCAGATTCGGACGCGATCTTCGGGGTGAGCGTGGAGGTCGAGGGTTCGCAGCCGCGTCCGGGAAAGCCGGAGCGTCTCTTCGGGGTCGATATGAGGGTGCACAGCACGCGACAGTTCGATACGCTCGATGGAGAGCGGTTCCTGGTCAATACGAACGTGAACTCCGGAGCCCGCACACCGCTCAAACTGGTGCTGAACTGGGCAGAAGGACTCTAGCTGCAGTGGCTCTGGCCAAGGTCTTTAACCGGTCTCCGAGGAGGACAGAATGAAAGCGCTTATCAGCGGCATCTCCATCGCGTACACCGACGAGGGCCAGGGCCTACCCCTGGTTTTTGTGCACGGCTTTCCACTGAGCCGCGGGTGCTGGCAGCCACAGATCGATTCCCTGAGCCCCATCTGCCGCACCATCGCTCCTGACCTGTGCGGTTTCGGGGAGAGCGGTGCGACCTCGGGAACAACCACGATGGATCGTTTTGCCGACGACATCGCGGCACTGCTGGGCGACCTCGATGCCACGCCGGCAGTCGTCGTAGGGCATTCGATGGGAGGCTACGTCGCCTTTGCTCTTTGCGCGGCGGCATGCCGAGTTGCTGCGCGGACTCGTGCTGGTGGGGACGCGCGCCGGGCAGGATTCTGCCGATGCGGCTGCCGGGCGACGCGCTACTGCGGAGAAGGTCCGTGCCGAAGGCCCTCGCGGGGTGATCGACGCGATGGCGCCGAAGATGCTTTCTCCAGGTGCCGAGAGTGCAGACATGAAAGCAGCGGTGCGGGGTTTCATGACACCCTCGAGTCGGGATGGCGTCATCGGCGCGCTCCTCGGCATGGCCGAGCGCGAGGACTCGGTTCCCTTGTTGGGGCAGATCGATGTGCCGACCCTCGTGGTCACCGGGGCTGACGACGTCATCATCGACCCGGCCGAGTCTCATGCCATGGCGCAAGCGATCACCGGAAGCCAGCTCGAGGTGATTCCCGAGGCCGGGCACCTGGTCGCCTACGAACAAGCCGAGGCCTTCAACGCCACTCTGCGTGACTGGCTCGAGGCGCGAGATCTGCTTGCGGCCTCGGCCAAGGGCCCAACGGGCTGAACCCGAGAAGAGCCTCAGACTCCGCGCTGCCGTGGGCACGATGACGGCTTGCTGTGCTATCTTCGGGCGCAGTTTGCAGACGACAGTCGAATGAGTCGGTGTGGTGGAGCCTTTCTGGTCCCATGAAGGGAGAAGACGATTTGGGTAAATTGCCAGCTGTTCTGTTGGTGGTTGTCCTCATCTGTTCACCGGCCCTCGCCAAGGACTGCGAGACCATTGACGGTAACCAGGTCGACTCTTGTGGCTTCGAGAGTCCAGCCGAAGTCGCAGCCTGGAGTCCGAGCGGCGGAACCCTTGTTTTCGCCGCAGGTGCTGGCGAAACGGGCAATGGTGCGGTCGGCAGCGCCGAGAACTTCAGCGGAACCTGGGTCTTCAACGCCTGGAGCCCATGTTTCCCAGCGGTTCCAGGTCAGGAGTTCGATCTCGGTTTCTCGGTCAAGCTGCTGAACGGGTCGGTACCCGACCGTTGTTCGGCAGGTTGGCTGCAGTTCGCCGACATGGCCTGCTCAGTGCAAAACGGATTCACTTCCAAAGCTGGCGACGAGGTCATTCCCGGCGGGGCCTACAGTGAAGTTACGGGCAGCCATGTGGTGACCGAGGGGCAGCTCGGGACGCTGGCCATGAGCCTGTTCATCGACTGCCGTGGCGCGGCGGGTGCCTTCGAGGTTCTCGTCGACAACGGCTATGCCAAGGTCTCGATCTTTGCCGACGGCTTCGAGACAGGCGATGCCTCCAGGTGGTCGAACACCGTCCCTTAGCTCCACCTGGCTCTGACGGTCCCGAGGCCTGTCTGATGCATAACCTCGTCCATCTGACTGACGGCGCGCTCAACCGTAGCGCCGTGGCGTGCCGCACCCCGAGGAGGACTTCAATGAATCCATCGGAGCTCACCAAATTCGCAACGCGTTACGCGGCAGCCTGGAGCGGTCAGGATCCTGAGGCTCTGGCGGCTTGCTATGCCGAGGATGGCTCTCTCACGGTCAATACTGGAGAGCCCTCTGTCGGGCGGGCTGCAATCGCGGCCAAGGCCAGAGAGTTCATGACGGCTTTCCCCGACATGGTCGTGAGGATGGATTCGGTGAGCCTGGAGGGCAACCACGCGGTCTTTCACTGGACCTGGACCGGGACGAACACCGGCCCCGGAGGAACGGGCCGTGCCGTGCGGATCAGCGGCTACGAGGAATGGACCCTCGGGGCCGATGGCCTGATCGCGGTATCGAAGGGGCACTTCGATGAGGCCGAGTACCAGCGCCAGGTTGCCGGTGATGGCGCCGCGGACTGAAGGGTAGACGTCGAGGGCTCACAGGGTTTCCACAAGGAGCGATCGTGAATGGCAAACGCATTCTGTTGACCGGTGTCGCGGTGCTGGTCGCCTACTACGTGATGGCGTTCTTCGTTCACGGCCTCTGGCTGGGCTCGACCTACTCGAGCCTCGCCGGGAAGGTCTGGCGGCCGCAGGCCGATCTCGTCGCCAACGCCTGGATCGTGCACTTGACGACGGTCGTCTTCTGCTTCGTCTTCGCCTACCTCTTCGCCAGGGGCTACCGGGGGCGCGGTTGGCGCGAGGGGGTGTGGTTCGGCTTCGTCGCCCACCTGTTTGTCGGTCTTCAGGCGGTTTTTCACGCCTATGCGACCTATCCGATTCCACTCGATCTGACCCTCAAGTGGTACTTCGCGGGCCTGGTGATGAGCATGATTCTCGGCGTCGTGGCGAGCCTGGTCTACAGACCCGAAGCACCGGGGCCGCAGCCGCCGGCAGCATAGCGCGAGCCTGGGAGGGCAAATGCCAGCGGTCTGCGCAGATCCGAGCTATGGTGCGACCGAGGGCGCTACCCACTAGGCTCTTGGACGCCAGGGTCTCGGCAGGAACATTGGCACCGTGTTCTTGTAACGCGTGTAGGTCTCGCCGAACCGACGCTCCAGCTCTGGCTCCTCGACTTTCTTCAGTTCGACCACGTGCGCAAGGATGTAGGCGGGAGTCCAGAAGAGCACCATAGACAACGAATGAATGAAGAAGCCGAGTCCAAAAAGGCACGCAAAGACTCCGGTGACCATCGGGTTGCGCATCCAGAGGTAAGGTCCCGAGACAATCAACTCCTTGGGTGGATTGAACGGCACGGGTGTACCTCGCGCTTTCAGGAAGCGCAGAACGCACCAACCGCATAGAAGGGCACCGGGTACGAGGAAGAGCAAGCCAATCGCCGGACCCAGCTTCCCGGGTAGCAGGACCGGGAGGTCTACAGCACGGTCGGTGTACAAGCTGCCAACCACAACGACGAGAAGGGATAGACCGAAAATGACTAGCCCGAAGGGCGTGAAGAGCTGGCGCCTGCGTAGGGGACCCGTCGCGACCGAGTGAAACAGGTCCTGCAAACTCATGGCGTCGATGCCCTCTCTCTGACCTCGAGGCTGGCTTGCCCTTGTCGAGGCGCTGAACACGCTACTCCTGGGGGGAGGAGTGTCCAGCTGGAACACCCTCAGCTTGGTCAGGTTGTCTGTCAGGACACGATCTTCGGCAGATATCAATAGGCCTTGGGGGATGGTCACCAGGGCGACGCGACGGCGCCGTCCGGCGATCTCAACCAGATCATCAGCAGCAAAGCGATGCTCGCGACCGCGAAAGGTAGCCAGACGGCGAAGACTGCGCGCGTCCGTCTGCAGCCGTGAAGCTGCATCAGGCCGATAACTTGCAAGACGCAGGACCAGACGATCCCTATCTCGTCGCCAATCCAGGGAAAGATCGCCGCCACCATCGTGGCCTGCGAGTAGCAGACCACCCGCAAGGTCCCTTCGTAACCTGCCTCGGAGGAGGCCAGCCCACCGCTGAGCTTGAGCACGGCGTGGACGATCGTTATCCAGACCATCATCAGCAGGCCATAGAAGAGGATATAGAGCGGCGCGGCGACGCCCAGCGCAAAGAGACAACCGCCGACCGACAAGACCGAGATCGGCAGCCAATCGAGCGAGCGCCCGGCTACGTCGAAATGGAACATTTCCTCCATCGGAACATTCGCACCGCGGTAACGGATCAGCGCGACCGTCGCACCGTCAATCAGCTGCGAGACGACGCCGAACATGGCGCCGCAAATTAGGGCAAACCACACCGGCCGCCAGGCGCCGCCGCGGACCGGCACGGCAGCGTAAGCTGTCGCGGGGGCGCTGATGAAGCGCCACAACGTGGCGATGAACGCGGTCGGGCTGCCCTCTTCCCGCGCCCCCTCCCAGGGGATCCTCTCGGCGGACATCTCGGTCCGCTCGGCCTGCGGCTGCGGTTCTTTGGGCTGGCCTGGTCGCAGATGTGCCGCCTTGGGATCGCTATCTGGTGATCGCTGATCGCGCATCTTGGTCGATCCAGCTTGTTCCTGCTATCCCGCCTCGGAGCAAACTGCCGCGGACGGTTCCTCTGACCAGGCTTCCGTGGCAACTGCTGGCGGGCTCTGTCTGCCCCTTTTACGAACATTTCCCATCTTGGTTTCTCTCGAGCCCTCCGACCCAGGATTGGAGTTGAACGGACTACGTCCCTTGGCCTTCCGCGCATGAGCGCACTCCCGGCAGCGCAGCTCCATGACAGGCATGAAGTCGTTCCGGTCGGACACCGATGTGTTGCTGGCTCTGCTTCGTTCCCCTTACGGTACCTTCACCGCCTTGGGGGCCTTCCAGGTACCGTTGAGAGCCTCTTCCTTGGGCCAGTAAAGGCGCATTGCCATCATGAACGGACCTGGCGGGGCGGGAAGCCAGTTGGGCTCCTTGTCTTTACCCGGTGAATCGTGCTGGATATACAGCGTCACTCCGCCGTCTGCGTCCTTCTCGAGATCAGGGAACATCGGGGAGTTGATGAGGTAACGATTGATCGGATTCTCGACCAGGAGCGATTCCGGCAGCTTGTACATGGTGAGTGATGCGAAAGCATGGGCCGGTGGGCCCTCTCCGGAAACGAAGTGCATCGTGTAGCGGTTGCTTCCATCCAGCTTGTCGCCGTTTGCGTCGACCGCATACAGCGGGTACATGGCCTCCTGCTCGGAGTTGCCATAGATGCCCATAACGGCGGCGGCCATGCGGTAGAGGTAGTTGTTCTTGAGAAACTCGCGCGTGCCGAACATGTCACCCGAGGTGACTTCACCCGTGTCGAGCTTGTCCTTCTTGAACTGGTCGAACTCCTGCCAGGCATCGCTGATGCCATCTTTGAGGGCCTGCTGAACCTCGGGAGAGAACGTGCTCAGATCGAAGGTTTGGCCTGGTCCCACGTTGATCTTGGCAAAGCGCGCCATGAGCTCCTGTTCCGACGGAACCGTCGGGCAATAGGACGTCAGGAGAAAGTTGAGGATGGTGAAGATTTCGGGCGAGGTCTTCTGCGCCTCTTTCGCGAGTGGCTGTGGATATTGGAGCGCGGGTGCAGCCGTGGGTGCCGCGGTCCCGAGGTACTGGCTCAGCGTCTCCAGCTTGTAGCCCTCCTGGACGGCTTTGACGTTTTCCAGGTCATCAGGCCCAAAGAGTTGGGTGCGATACACGCCGAGCACGAGATCCGTCTCGCTGGTGATGACCTCCTTGATGCCTTCGGGCTTGTCGCCCTTCCAGCCCGGACCGGCCAGCAGGAATTTCCCGGCGTCGTTGCCGGTCGCACGGCTGCCCACGTAGTGGAAATTGAAGGTGTACGCGTCGATGAACTGGATCGAGTAGTAGCGCTTTGGATCAATCTCGGGCACGGTGATGACCAGTGGTTCGGTGCGCAGGTCGGCACCGAAGAAGGAGTAGGGGGTGTCCGAGTTGGGAGTCTGTACGGTCGTGTCTGCTGGGGTGAACACGCGGGCCTCACTCAGCAGCTGGTTCATCGCCCCCTTGTACTCCGGGTTGCCCGGAGCCATGTAGTAGGTGTGGATGATCCGGTAGCCGTCGACCATGGGGGAGGCGTAAATGTAGGCCTCCTTGGCGAGGGCCCGGGCCTCTTCGGGCGTGATCGGCTCACCCTTCTCGCCACACGCAGAAATCAGCAGCACACCCGCCAGGGTGAGCATCAGCAACCACTTCTTTTTCATGGCTGTACCTCCAGGTTGGTTCGTTCAGAAACCAGTGTTTCACTTGTGGCATGAAAAGGGAACCGGCGTGCTCTGATCCAGCGCTGGGCGAAGCATCAACGCCAGGGGCTCGGCCATGAGTCTGGGGTTTTCGTCCTGGCGCAGTTACCCCAGCATGCGGCGAACGTCGTCAGTTGTGACCGTCATGAAGACTAGTCTCGCGAGAGGGCGAGGCGCTA
The DNA here is from genome assembly GCA_963707075.1 of uncultured Acidobacteriota bacterium. Classification (GTDB taxonomy): domain Bacteria; phylum Acidobacteriota; class Thermoanaerobaculia; order Multivoradales; family JAHEKO01; genus CAXMQZ01. The sequence goes on along the minus strand of CAVPOX010000016.1, from coordinate 84,734 downwards.
TTGAGAAAAGGCCGAGCGCAAGGCTCGGCCCTGCTTCCTGGTTCTGGTCTGGCGGGATCGCCCCGCCGTCTGAATCTCGATTGCAGGTCTGTCAGTCGGGAAAACACCACTGGTCGCTCGAGGGACCCTCGAAATGGTAACCGTTCTCGAAGACCCAAGATTCAATCATGGACCAACATGTAGGGAATGGTCCCGAGAATGCGTCCTTCCCCAGTGAGCGGTTCAGTGGGAAGCTCGGTGTCCATCGTGGCATCGAGATCGGGTCGCAGCTTGGCTAGCCCAAAGTCCAGCACCTTCACCCGACCCTCGTCGGTGACCATCACGTTGGCAGGCTTGAGGTCCCGATGAATGATGCCCTTCTCATGTGAAGCGGCCAGAGCGTCGGCCAGGGGAATCGCAATCTCGAAGATCCGCTCTACGGGTAATCCACCCTTGAGTATTCTCTCCGAGAGTGGCTTGCCCTCCACGAGTTCCATAGTGAGGAAGTGAGTTCCGTGATCCTCCTCCACGGTGTAGACATGGACCACGTTGGGGTGGTTCAGTGCGGCAAGCGTCTTGGCTTCGCGTCGGAAGCGATCCAGACGTTCCTGATTCTCTGCCAGCTCCGGCGGTAGGATCTTGAGCGCTATTTCTCGGTCCAGGGTCGTACTGAACCTGTAGCTCCAGCCCTTCTTGGCCTCCCATATGAAGAAACTCGAACCGGGACCAATATGGCCGGGGACCTGAGCAGGAAACTTCAGCCACGTCATTCCCTCGGGGTTAGGAAACCCGGCTGGAAAATACGGATGCGCTTGCGTCCCCTCCTCAAGCACTTCGACGGCTCCCTGGCTTCTGGTCCAGGATGAGGGAGGGTAGGAGTTCGGTCGGTCGGTGCTCCATCCCAATGCGTAGTTGTACTCGCCCGTACCTCCAAAAAACCTGGTCAGTCCACCAAAACCTTGAAGGGTCTCCTCCTCCCACGCCGAGAGTCTTTGCGTCAGGGTATAGATCTCGCCTCGAGGCGTCTGAATGATGCCGGGTAACTGATACTTATCAGCATCAAAGGCTTGGCAGGCTCGACTGACCGATCAAGGTCTCCGGCCCACAGAACACCCAATCGCCACCCAGCTCGACCTGGGCTCGTAGACCTGACCCATCCCACCCTTACCAAGTAGCTCAAGGATCTTGTAGTGGCCCAGAGTCTGGCCAATCATTACTCCCCCCAGACTTTTCCAACCTACGCCCATTCGGCCAGAAGATCACCAGTGGTGGGGAAGAGAGCCTGAGGAGGTGCACCACCCGCAGGGGCGGGTCCATTGCGCAGCCAGAGGATTTTCGCAAACTCCACGCGACGACCCAAAGCGGCTCAGAAGTAGTTTCCTCAAGCATAACTTCTATTCTTCACTCCTAATCTTACCATCCTATGCCCATTCCAGAACCTCACAAGTGTGGGGTTGAGACCATGCGGAGGTGCACCACCCGCAGGGGCGGTCAATGCGCAGCCAGAGGATTCTCGCAAACTCCGCGACGACCCAAAGCGGCTCAGAAGTACCGAGCCGAGTTTGCACCTGGCAGGGGGAGGAACTTTGGGGAAATGGAGTGAACCAATGCCTCTCTTCAGAGGTGCTCAAACCAGTGGATGAACTGATGCCACCGTACGTCAGTAACACGTCAGCAACTGGTGGTCCAATTCAAGAGATCTCGTAAGTTATTGAAAACAATGGAGCCGACGAGCGGACTCGAACCGCTGACCTGCTGATTACGAATCAGCTGCTCTACCAGCTGAGCTACGTCGGCTCGCGGGTGGGCCGTAGGGGCGCCCGAAGCAGGAGGATACTAGGCGATTCGGCCAACGCGGGCAAGCGTTGCCTGGGGTGGGTAGCGAGCCGGTCGCATCCAAGTGACTCGTCAGACTGGCGGGTACGATCGCATCATGAGCGCGTGTGATGGCAGACCAGGCGGAAACGCCGAGCTGGTCTTGAGGATCGCCAGGTTGGGGAGGGCGTGGCCCCTCAGCCGCCTCCTGCTCGCAGGTGGTCGCGGGGTGCAAGTCGATCTCTTCGCCCGGTGGGCTCCAGATTCGGATCCGGTGTGCTGAAAACCATGAGACTGTCTGCTTTACGGCAAGCCTGTTTCTCGTGCTTGCCTCGCAGTCGAGTAAGCTTGACGCTATGGCACAGGGTGGAATTCCCAGCGAGCAGGTCCGATCGCAATCGGTGCGTCGAGTGCTGTGGATCGTCCTGGTCCTCAACGTCGGCGTCGCCGTGGCGAAGCTGTTTGTCGGCTGGTTGGTCTCGAGCATCAGCATGGTGGCGGACGGGTTCCACTCGTTGACCGATGGGGCATCGAATGTGGTCGGGCTGATCGGCTTGTCGATCGCGGACAGGCCACCGGATGAAGATCACCCTTATGGGCATCGCAAGTTCGAAACCCTGGCGGCATTGATCATCGGCGCCCTCCTGTCTCTGACGGCGTGGGAGGTGCTGCAGAGTCTCATCCACAGGCTCCGGGAAGGAGGGGAGCCCGAGGTCACTGGCCTGGCCTTCGCGGTCATGATCGTCACGATCGTCATCAACATCGGGGTGACGACCTGGGAGCACCGTGCCGCGCGCAAGTACAAGAGCATCATCCTGAAAGCCGATGCGGCGCACACCCGCAGCGACGTCTTCGCGTCGCTCGCGGTCATCGCGAGCCTGGTCGCGGCCCGCTTTGGATACCCGCAGCTCGATCTGATCGCCGCCATGGTGATCATCGTCATGATCGGATACGCCGCCTTTCGAGATTCTGCGAGACAACGGCCTGCTCCTGACCGACACAGCTATCGTGCCTGCGCCTGAGATCGAGAAGCTGGCGCTCGAGGTCCCCGGTGTCGTCTCCGTTCACAAGATTCGCTCGCGGCGTGGCCCGCGCGGCGGGCACGCCGATCTTCACGTGCAGTTGAACGGGGATCTACCCCTGGAACAGGCACACGAGGTCGGCCATCAGGTTGCCGATCGGGTGAGTGACGAGTTGGGGGTTTCAGATGTTCTGGTGCATGTCGAGCCGCCCGAAGCCTAGACCCGCCAGACACGGAATAGCTGCCGCCAGCTTCGGCGAGCTGAAAGCCACAGAAGCTTGAAGGTCAGCCGGTCGAAGCGACGACTTCGGCGGCTTCGCTAGGCTCGGCAGCCGGCTGGACCTGATCGAGCTCGACCGAGACCAGGTTCGAGACACCCCGCTCCTGCATCGTTACGCCGTAGAGCAGGTTGGCGGCCTCCATCGTCAACTTGTTGTGCGTGATGATGACGAACTGCGTCTCCTGCGACATCTTCCGCACCAGCTCGACAAAGCGCAGGGTGTTGATGTCGTCCAGCGGAGCGTCCACCTCGTCGAGAATGCAGAACGGTGAAGGCTTGGTCTGGAAGAGCGCGAAGAGCAGGGCGATGGCGGTCAGCGCTTTCTCGCCTCCGGAGAGCAGCATGAGATTCTGCAGCCGCTTGCCTGGCGGCCGGGCCACGATCTCGATCGGGGTTTCCAGAATGTCTTCCTCATCCAGCAGACGCATCTCCGCCTCGCCGCCACGGAAGAGGTCGACGTAGGTCCTGCGGAAGTGGTCGTTGACCTCTTCGAAGGTCTGCCGAAAGCGCTCGCTCGAGGTCTGGTTGATCTCCCGGATGGTCTCACGCAGTCGAGTGACTGAATCGGCGACATCGGCTCGCTGCACGGTGAGGAACTCGAGCCGTTCCGACTGCTCCTCGAACTCGGAAGCCGCCAGCAGGTTGACCGGCCCCATGCGTTCGAGCAGTTCCTTCTTGCGGTTCAGGTCGATCTCGAGCTCGGCCAGGTTCTCCGCCGGCGGTCCCGGCTCGGCTGGTGGTTCCTCACCGAACTGCTCGCGGTATTCGCCACTCAAGTGCTCGGCGTCCTGGCGAATGCCTGCCTCGCCGACGCGGGCTTCGGAGATCTCCTGGCGCAGTTCGTCCCGCTGCACCCGGGTGGCTTCGAGGGCTTCCTCGATCTGTTGCAGGCGCTCGCGATGCTCGTTGAGTCGCTCCTGCTGGGAGAGCACATCCTCTTGCGAGGTCTCGCGTTTCTCGAGGGCAGCCTGGAGCTCCTGCGCGGCGATCTTCATCGATTCCTGGATCGCGGTCTCCCGGTCGTTGAGTCGCTGGGTCTCGGTCTGCCAGAGCTCGAGGTGCTGCTGGTGCTCGGAGATCTCGCGGCGGATGCGGGCGAGCTCCTGATCGTGGGAATCGAGTCGCTCGGCCAGGACTTCGAGGCGACCCCGCCGGCTGGCTCCCGAGGTACGGGTCGATTCGCGGTCTTCCCGGGTACGATCTACCTGGGCCTGCGCGGCATCGAAAGCCCTTTCGAGCTCCTGGTGACTGCCTTCCGATTGGGTTACTTCGGTGCCGAGCTGAACGACCTGTGAATCGAGCTTTTCGAGCTCCCGATCGATCTCGCCGAGCTCATCGGTCAAGGTCTGCTTCTCGGCGGCCAGTCGATGGTGCCGGCCACTCAGATCGTCGAGGCGAGCCTGCGCCACAGCGAGCTTCTCGCGCCGATCGGCCAGCACCTTCTCCAGCGAGCGGATCTGTTCTTCGTGCTCCTGGGCAGACCGCGCTAGTTCTGCGATGGCTTCGCGCGCCGCTGTGAGATCGGCCTCGATCGGCGGCAGTTTTTGGGCCAGCTCGAGGAGATCGTTCTCGCGTGCCAGGTGTCCGGGCTTGGCCTCGGTGCCGTGGAAGTGTAGCGCTCCGGCCTGGGCCCAGAGGCGGTCGCGAGAGATGAAGGCCACGCCGGGATTGGCTTTGGCCAGGCGTTCGGCTGCCGCAGGCGTGTCGACCAGGTAGGCCGGCGGCAGGACCGCGGCAATCTCTGCTGGCAGTCCGAGGGCTTCACCCAGGGAGGCGTGGACAGCAGGATCGTCGATGCGCAAATGCACGAAGTGGGCAGTGCCATGGGGGCGCAGGAGCCTTCCTGTCGCGCGTCCCTGGGTCAGCGTCTGTGCCAGCCCGAGCGCGTCGTCTTCCGGCTCGAGCAGGATGGCATCTTCGAGCTCGCCGAGAAACAGATCCAGGCTCGCCGCCCAGCCTTCGGGAACCTCGAACCGGTCGGACAGGAAAGGCCTGGATTCGAGCCCGGCATCCTGGAGTGCCTCCTGCAGACGGGCACGCCTTTCCTTTTGCTGATCTTCCAGCTCGGTCAGGACCTGTTGGCGCCGTTGCAGGTCGGCGAAGGTCGTCTCCAGATGCTCCAACCGCTGGCGGGTCTCCTCGCGCTGGCGGTAGATGCCCTGCAGGGCCTCCTGGTGTTGGTCGATTTCCTGCTCTGTGCCCTGGACAGAGGCGCGGTGTTCCTCGACCCGGGTCTGGGCCTCACCTTTGCCCTCGAGCGACTGCTGAAGGTCCTGGGTCTTGCGTTCCAGCTCGTCGGCCACATGGCGGCGGCGCAGCTCGCCCTTTTCGCGCTCGACCTGCTCGCGGTGCAGCCGGTTGCGCAACGATGAGAGCCCGTTGATCGAGCCCAGCAAATTGGCGCGCAGCGATTCGAGCCGATCCTCGGCTTCCGAGACCAGGGCTTCGACCTGTGAGATCTTGGCCGAATCCTCATCAACCTCCGAGGCCGCCCGTTCGCGCTCGGTTTCGAGGTTCGTGCGGCGGTTCTCGAGATCGTCCAGCGAAGCCCCCAGATCCGAGATCCTCTCCTTGCGATGCTCAGCGGTCGCCTCGCCAGCCGCGAGGCGCTCGGCGATCTCCTGCAGTCGATGTTGCGACCCTTTGAGGAACTCCTGTTTGCCCTCGATGGTCGCGGCCAGGTCGGCCACGATGCTGTGACGATTGGCCAGCTCCTGGCTGAGCCTTTCGAGCGTTTCGCGTGCCTCGACGTGCTCGGCCTCCTCGCGGTGGAGGACGGCGGAGAGCTCCGCTTCACGCTCTACCAGGCCGCCGATCTGCTGGCGGAAGGAGCTCAGCTCGACCTGAATTTGGCTCCAGCGGCCGACCTGTACCTGTCGCAGAAGGTCACGGTGTTCCTCCTGACGGCTGTTGTAGCGCTGGGCCGCGTTGGCCTGACGCTTCAAGGAACGCACGGCCCGCTCGACTTCGCTGATGACGTCGTCGATTCGTTCGAGGTTCGCCCGAGCCTCCTCGAGCTTGAACTCCGCCACGCGTCGCCGCTCGCGGTAGCGGGTGATGCCCGCGGCCTCCTCCAGCAGGCGCCGCCGCTCCTGTGGCTTGCCGGAGAGGATCATGCCGATCTTGCCCTGCTCGATCATCGAGTAGGCCCGTATCCCCAGGCCGGTGTCCATCAGCAGGTCCTTGACGTCCTTGAGCCGGACACTCTTGCCATTGATCAGGTACTGGCTCTCGCCGGAGCGGAACATGCGGCGGCCAATGGTGATCCGGCCGTCTTCCGCCGCGGCGAATCCATTGTCACTGGAGAAGTCCAGGGTGACCTCTGCCATCCCCAGCGGCTTGCGATTCTTGGCGCCGGCGAAGATGACGTCTTCCATCTTCTCGCCCCGCAGGCTCTTGGCACTGCGCTCACCCAGAGCCCAGACCACGGCGTCGGCGAGATTGCTCTTGCCACAGCCGTTGGGGCCGACGATGGCGGTCATGCCACCGTGGACGTCCAGTGAGACTGGATCGACAAAGGATTTGAACCCCGAGAGGTCTAGTCGGCGCAGTTTTAGCAATGGCTTCTCCGAACCCGGGCGGAGGATAGCAGAGCAAACTGCTGTCATACAAGACTTTGTGGTGAGCGATTTCGGTGCCCTCCAGATGTGGTGGAATCAAGGTCGCCCGGGTGAATCTCCCTACCCTCGATTCGGCGCCGTGGCGCCTGCAGAAATCGGGTTTGACAGGTTCTCTGCCGCGGCGTACGATGCCAGCCGATCGGAGGGGCGCCTTGCGAGGCGGACAGAAACTCGAGAAGACACTGCTGGGCGAAACGCAGATGCGGCGAATGATCCGTCGCATGGCCGGGGAGATTGTCGAGCGCAACAGCGGCGCGGGCCACCTCATGTTGGTGGGTATTCGCACCCGCGGAGTGCCGCTGGCGGAGCGTATCGCCGAGGAGATCGAGAAGCTCGAAGGCAGCTCGGTGCCGATCGGGGTCCTGGACATCACGCTCTACAGGGATGACTTTTCCACCATCGGTCCGCAGCCCCTGGTCAAGGAGACCCGGCTGCCCGGGCCGATCGACAATGAGACCCTCATCCTCTGTGACGATGTCCTGTTCACCGGGCGGACCATCCGGGCAGCCCTGGATGCCTTGATCGATTATGGACGTCCGACCGCGGTGCAGCTGGCCGTCCTGATCGACCGCGGCGGCAGAGAGTTGCCCATCCAGGCCGACTTCGTAGGTCGCAAGGTGAGTGTGGATAGCGGCAAGTCCGTCGAGGTGCGCTTCACTCCCAAGGACGACCTGGACACGGTCATGGTGACCGTTCTCGAGGCCAAGGATGGCTGAAACCGTGTGGACCAGGAAGGATCTGGTCGGCATAGCCGATCTTTCCCCCGAGGAGATTCAACTCATCCTGGATACGGCCGAGTCGCTGAGCGAAGTCTCGAAGCGGCCGATCAAGAAGGTACCCACCTTGCGAGGCAAGACGGTGGTGAATCTCTTTTTCGAGGCCTCCACCCGCACGCGGTCGAGCTTTGAAATCGCCGAGAAGCGGCTGTCGGCCGACAACGTCAACTTCTCCTCGTCGACCTCCTCGGTGACCAAGGGCGAGACGTTGGTCGACACGGCGCGCAACCTCGAGGCCATGGCACCGGATCTGCTGGTGATTCGTCATCAGCATCCCGGGGTGCCGCACATGCTCGCGGATCGCATCGATGCCGGGGTGATCAACGCTGGGGACGGGGCGCACGAGCATCCGACACAGGCTCTGCTCGACGCCTTCACCATCCGCCAGCACAAGGGACGACTGGCAGGTCTCGCGGTGTCGATCATCGGCGACATCGAGCACAGCCGGGTGGTGCGCTCCAACGTACACCTGCTCAACAAGATGGGAGCGAAGGTCACTCTGGCGGGGCCGCGCACCATGATGCCTGTCGGGATGGAGAAGATGGGTGTCAGGGTCGTGCATACCCTGGGGGAAGCCATCGAAGGCGCCGACGTCATCATGATGTTGCGTGTGCAGCTGGAGCGCCAGTCGCGGATGCTGTTCCCGTCGATCAAGGAGTACTTCGATCTCTTCGGACTGACACACCAGCGCCTCGCCGGAGCCAAGCGCGACGTGATCATCATGCACCCGGGACCGATCAATCGGGGCGTCGAGATCTCCAGCGACGTGGCCGACGGCAAGTATTCCGTCATTCTCGAGCAGGTGGCCAATGGTGTCGCCGTGCGCATGGCGGTCCTCTATCTGTTGGCCGGCGCGCAGCAGGAGGCCGAATGAAGCTGCTGGTCAAAGGTGGACGAGTCGTCGATCCGACTCTGGGAATCGATGGCGCATTCGAGGTTCTGATCGTCGATGGTCATGTCGCCAGCGTGGCGGAGAAGGCCAAGGGTATCCGCGGCGCACAAGTCCTCGATGCCACAGGCCTGGTGGTCACGCCGGGCTGGATCGACATGCACGTGCATCTGCGCGAACCGGGGCAGGAGTACAAGGAGACAGTCCGCACCGGGACCCTGGCGGCAGCGGCCGGCGGCTTCACCGCGGTGGCATGCATGCCCAACACCTCGCCGCCGATCGACAATCGGTCAGTAACCGAGCACATCATGAGCGAGGCCCGCCAGTCGGGCTTCACCCGGGTTTACCCGATCGGCGCGGTGAGCAAGGGACAGAAGGGCGACGAGCTGGCGGAGATTGGCGACATGGTCAGCGCCGGCGCCGTGGCGATCTCGGATGACGGCTATCCGGTGCGCAACGCCGAGCTCATGCGGCGGGCGTTGCTCTACGCCCAGCACTATGACATTCCGGTCATCCAGCATGCACAGGACATGGATCTGACCGCTGGTGGCGTCATGCACGAGGGCGAGTGGTCGACGCGTCTGGGATTGCCCGGAATTCCGGGTTCTGCCGAGGACGTGATGGTGGCTCGCGATGTGATCCTCAGCGAGGATACCGGCGGGCGCTATCACGTGGCCCATCTCTCGACAGCCCGCTCTCTCGAGATGGTGCGCCAGGCCAAGGCGAGGGGACTCCCGGTCACCTGTGAGGTGACGCCTCATCATCTGTTGCTCACCGATGAGGCGGTTGCCGAAAGCGGCTTCTCGACAAACACCAAGATGAATCCGCCTCTCAGATCGACGAAGGATCGCGAGGCGCTGTTGAACGGTCTGGCGGATGGTGCCGTGGACGCGATTGCCAGCGATCACGCCCCGCATCACACGGACGAGAAGGATGTTCAGTTCAGCCTGGCGCCCTTCGGGATCATCGGGCTCGAAACCAACCTTGGCCTCTGTTACGACCGGCTGGTGCGACCAGGAATCATCAGCCTGTCCCGCCTGGTGGAGCTTTTCTCGAGCAACCCCGCCAGGATTCTGAACGTTGCGGGTGGCACGCTCGCCGAAGGGGCGCCCGGCGATCTGACTCTCTTCCACACAGGTCGCACGGTCACCGTCCGTTCCGCCAGGTTCCGCAGCAAGGCACGCAACACGCCGTTCGAAGGTTGGAAGCTGCGCGGCCGGCCGATGCTGACCGTTCTCGGGGGTCGGGTACTCGCCGATCTTCCCAAGGCCTGAGCTGCCTAATTCGTCACAGGGGTGGTCGGGTCGGTCTGCCATAATCCGGCCGATGTCTGCAGAACTCGCCCGACTGGCCGCCGCCGCTGCAGGTGTCGGAGCGACCGAGCTGCTTCGGCGCTTCGGCGACCGTTCCCTGATTGCCGAGAGCAAGGCAGAGAATGATCTGGTCTCCGCTGCTGATCGGGAAAGCGAAGCGGCGATCGTCGCCTTTCTCCAGAAAGAGGTTCCCGATCACCAGATTCTCAGCGAAGAGGCAGGCATACTGGGGCCCGACGGGTCGCGATACCAGTGGATTATCGATCCGCTCGACGGCACCAACAATTACTTGCAGGGTTTGCCGATCTGGGGCATCTCGGTCGCCTGCAAGCATGGCGATGACATCCTCGCCGGAGCCATTCTGGACCCCCTGGGAGAAAACCTCTTCGTCGCGTCGCTGGGTGGCGGGGCCGACCGGAACGGGAAGTCGATCCATGTCAGTGAGCAAGCGAATCTGAAGGGGGCGTTTCTGGCCACTGGTTACCCCTTTCGCGCCCGGGGAGCCCTGGATGTCTATCTGCAGCTCTTCGGCGCCGTGTTTCTGCAGGCGCGTTCGATTCGCCGGTGTGGAGCAGCCTCGCTGGATCTGGCGTACACGGCCGCCGGCATCTATGACGGGTTCTTCGAGTTCCGACTCTCGGCGTGGGATTTGGCGGCCGGGGTCGTACTGATTCGCGAGGCCGGGGGAGTGGTCAGCGATCTTTCGGGTGGTGCCGACTTCCTCAATAGTGGCAACTTGATCGCCGGCGGACCGGCCGTCCAGAGAGAGCTGCTCGAGACTGTCCAGCGGTATGCCTCCGAATCGCTGTTGGAGGAGCTGGCGCCCCTGGAGGTCGAGAGCTCGTGAGTGATCGCCACGACAGTCCGGTACCGGTGGTGGAGCTGCAGATCCATCCCGGATCGGTACGTTGGGGCGTGCGGGTCTTCTTTTTCACCCAACGGCAAATCATTCTTCTGGCAATGGGTGCGGCTCTGCTGGCGATCCTCGTGGCCTTCGGTTTGGGCGCTCTGCCCTGGGTGGCCGGTGGCCTGTTGCGAGCTCGCGAATACGGTGCCTTGTTGACCGAGCGCGAGCTGCAAGGCGAGCGAGCCCTGACCTTGAGCCGCGAGTTCGAGTCGCTCAAGGCCAATGCGGAAGATCTGCGTCATCGCATGGAGCGGATCTACCTGACCTACGGCATGTCGACCAGCAAATCGATTGGACAGGGGGGATACCCCTACGACCAGGGGCAGGGCATCGAGTCGATCTATGCCGGGGTTGTCGAAAGCGGCAGGAGCCTGGAGAGCGAGGTGGCCCAGGAACTGGCGGTTCTAGGCATCTTTCTCGATGAGGTCGAATCCTTCGAGGAGGCGCACCGCGAGCAGGTGCGAACGACTCCTTCGATTTCTCCGCTCGATCCGACGACCTTTGTCCTGACCAGCCCGTTTGGCACGCGCCGGAGCCCTTTCACCAAGAAGCTCGACGCCCACTCGGGGCTGGACATGGCGGCGGAAACAGGGACGCCGATCGTTGCGCCGGCCGACGGTGTCGTGGTGTTTGCCGGGCGTTACCCGGCGCGCCAGAGCGTGTCCTGGTGGCGCTATGGCGAGCTCGTAGCGATTCGACATGGCGACCAGTTCATCACCCTGTTCGGACATTGTGACGAGGTGCTGGTGCGGACCGGGCAACGGGTCAGCCAGAGGGAGGTCATCGCCAGGGTCGGCAACTCCGGCTGGAGCACCAGCCCACACCTGCACTACGAGGTGCGACATCGGGATGAAGAGGGAGAGTTCGTGCCGGTGGATCCGCGAGTCTACATTCTCGATCACCGCTGGCGGGACCAGGAGCAGTTTCTCGTGGCGGCACGCAAAGCCCCGACGCTTAAGGGATACGATCCTCTTCCGAGGCTGATGAGGAGATAATCGATTCATGTCGAAGCGTAGAGCCAACGACGGTCCAGCGACGATGATCATTCCGCGCGGTACGGATATTCGGGTCGACGTGCATGGTCAGCTCAGCATTCGGACTCCAGGAAGTCTGGTGCTCGAGAACTCGGGGAGCTTCGGCGTTCTGGAGTCGCTCAACGGGTCGATCCGCATCGAGCCGCAGGCGGAAGTCGAGGCGGTAGAAGTGCAGTGTGCCGACGTCTGCTATGTCCAGGGGAGCCTGACCGCCTGGAGAGTGGCAGCGAGGGCCCTGCGTCTCGAAGCCCAGGCGCGGGCCAGCATCGTCTTGCAGGAGACACAGGAGCTCGAAATCGGCCGCGGCGCGCGTTTGGTCGGCAACTTCGAGGACGACAAGGAGCTCTTTGTTCTCTTTTCCAGGTTCGCCGATCAATTGCGGTCGCTGCCTCTTTTTGCAGCCGGCGAGCCTTCCCGGGTCGAAGCGGGAGACTCGCCCGCGACCGAAAAGCTCCTCGAAGCCGAGAGTGATCTCTCCGAAACGAGTTCGCCCGAAGCAAGGGGTGTGTCCCCCTCGAAAGACGGGGACCTGGCCGATCCGTTGTTTTTCGCCTTGATCCTGCTGGAGCGAGAGTTCGCCCGTTCGGCATACGGGCCCACCTCGCAGCGGGTGATCGAGGAGCTCATCGAGCTGCTCAAGGGCGGGGATCGCCAGGCCCTGGCGACCCGCTACGAGGGCCTGTGCGGTCGCATCGTCGAACCCGGGCCCGACATCCGGCGGGCCTTCGATCTCCTGCAGGGCTTCTTCCAAAGCTGAGCCAGCCGGGAAAATGAGTCGACTCCAACGGATTCAGAGAGTCGCCTTCTGGGTGGCCGTGGTGAGTGCGGCCATGGGGTTCATGACCAGCGCGGGTTGCCGGATGTTGCCCGAGATTCCCGGTGGCTGGGTCGGGGGGCTTCACGCTGGCCTGCTTGTCCTGGGTGCAGTGGCGGGGTTTGTGGCCTTCAGTCGTGGGCGCGAGATCGATCAGGAACGCTGGCGGGTGGCAGAAGACCCTTCCCTGACGAGTGGAGAGCGGGACTATGCCCACAAGCACGCCGAGCGCGAACGGCGCAGCGCGGCAACCTCGCTGCTGGCAGCCCCCCTGATGCTCGGCTACTGGATGGCCTATCAGGTTGTCGGCGAGGGTGAGGATCTTTCAGCGCAGCTCTTGCCGGTGACGGCGCTTCTCGGGTCGGTCGTTGGCTGGATCGTGGCGCGAATCCGGCTGGGCCCAGCCGACTCGACCGAGCCACCTCGGCACTGAGGTCCGGCCTCACTAGACGGTCGTGACGCGGATGACTTCCTCGTAGGTGGTGACGCCTTCGGCGAGCTTGCGCAGGGCCGATTGCCGCAGGGTTCGCATGCCATGGTTGACGGCCTCGCGCTTGATCAGGGGAGCGTCGGCATGTTCGAGAATCAGCTGTTTGATCAGATCCGTGATCGGCAGGACCTCGAAGATGCCGGTACGGCCGAAGTAGCCGGTACCCCGACATTCGAAACAGCCCTTGCCCTTTTTGACCTTGACTTTCTTGCCTGCCGGCACGGCGAGCATCAGACTTTGGACCTCGTCCTCGTTGAGGTAGTAGTCCTCGGGACAATGGGGACAGACCTTGCGGACCAGTCGCTGCGCCATCGAACCGATGAGCGTCGAATTGATCAGGTAGCGCTCGACCTCGAGATCGGCGAGACGCGTGATCGACGAGGCGGCGTCATTGGTGTGCAGGGTGGAGAAGACGAGATGCCCGGTCAAGGCAGCCTGGACAGCGTACTGGGCAGTCTCGGGGTCGCGGATCTCGCCAACCATGATGATGTCCGGATCCTGGCGCAGGATGTGGCGCAAGGCGATCGCAAAGGTAACCCCCGCCTTCAGGTTCACAGCCGTCTGGTTGACCAGGGGCGAGACCATCTCGATCGGGTCTTCGATCGTCGTGATGTTGATCTCATTGTCGGCGATCGTGGTCAGCGCCGAATAGAGCGTGGTGGTCTTGCCCGAGCCGGTGGGGCCGGTGACCAGGATGATTCCATGGGGTCGGGTAATGAAGTCGTTGAACTGGACGAGCTCGTCCGCGTAGAACCCCAGTGAAGAGAGATCCTGAATCAGGATATCCGGATCGAAGATGCGCAGGACCGCCTTCTCGCCAAACGCCACCGGCAGGGTCGAGACGCGCAGCTCGATCTCCTTGTCGGCCCGCTTGGTCTTGATACGGCCGTCCTGAGGTCGGCGCTTTTCGGCGATGTCCAGCCGGGCCATCGTCTTGATCCGGCTGACAACGGCTTTGTGAACAATCTTGGGAACCGTCTGAATATCGTGCAGCACGCCATCGATGCGGAAGCGAATCAGGCTGTGCTCTCTCTTGGGCTCGATATGGATGTCGCTGGCGCGGGTGTCGTAGGCATGCTGCAGCATGAACTCCACGGCGTTGACAATGTGCTGGTCGCTGGACTCGATCTCCGATTCGTCCTTCATGCGGACGAGGGCTTCGAGGTTGCCCAGGTCGATCCCCGAGGAGAGGTCTTTCTCCGCCCGCTTGACCGAGTGTCGCAGCCCGTAGAACTCGTTGATGGCCTTGAGAATGTCGGGTTCGGAGGCGACCACCAGGTCGATGTCGCGTTCGACGATCCGGCGGAAGGAGTCGATGCTCTCCAGATCGAACGGGTCGGCACAGGCGACCTGCAGACGCCCGTCGTGCATCGCCAGTGGCAGCATGCGATGGCGTTTCGCGAAAGGGCGGGAGATGCGCGACTCGATCAGATCCGCGTCCAGATCGAGGGGGTCGATGCGTACGAAGTCCAGTCCGGCCTCGGTGGCGATCGCCTTGGCGATCTCGACCTCGCCCAGGATGCCGGTGGGATCCTCCTCGCTGGGGAACTGCAGGCGTTGCACGATGTCGTAGGCCACCGCACGCTGCTCGTAGGCGCGGACGCCGCGCTCGGCGACCGGCAGCGAACGGGCTTCCTTACGCACCTGTTCGACCTGGTGCGCGGTGAGCAGGCTCTGCTTGTGCAGGAGCTTGGCGAGACGTTCTGGGCTGAGACTCATTCTGGTTTCACCGATTCCTGTTTAGCGATGGGAGTTTAGCAGCCGCGACCCGGGTTCTGCTGTGGGCGATTGCACCGAGCCTCGATCGGTCTCCGGGCCTGACGGAAGTCGGTAGAATCGCGACGTGATCGTCCCGACTCTGGCGGTAGTCCTGGTCCTGGGTTGCGCAATCGCCTTCTCTGGAGCCGACATCTGTCGCAAGCTGCTGGCATCCTGGGTGCGGCCGGTACCGATGTTGTTCGGCCTGGCGGGGGGAATGGCGCCGTTCTTCCTCGCCTGGCATGTGTTGGCCGATGGCTCGCCACCGAGTGCGGGCTACTGGCTGCCGGGACTCGCCTCCACGCTGCTAAACGTGGCCGCCAACCTGGCCTTCATCGAGGCGGTGCGGCGCTCTCCCTTGAGTCTGACGATACCGTTCCTGTCGCTGACGCCGGTCTTTACCTCGATTTTGGCCATTCCGCTCTTGCACGAAGCCCCGAGCCCTCGTCAGTGGGTGGGGATCGCGCTGGTAGTGGTTGGCGCTTTCTGGCTCAACCTGGGGCGCGATGCGCCGAGTCCCAGACTCGCCTGGCGGGCTTTCCTGCGTGAACCCGGCAGTCGTCTGATGGTCGGGGTGGCACTCCTGTGGTCTCTGGCCATGCCGCTGGACAAGTTGGCGGTCATGCAGTCGAGCCCGACCTTTCATGGCATCGTGCTCAGTCTCGGAGTGGCGCTCGCGCTGATCATCCTGGCGCTGGGGCGGGGACGCCTGGAGGAGTTCCGGGACCTGCGGAATCGACCCGGCCTGCTGGTTGCCGGCGTCTTGGTCAGCGTCGGAGCGCTGGCTCTCCAACTGGTGGCCATCAGAATGGTGTGGGTCGGGTTTGTCGAGACAATGAAGCGCAGCGTGGGCTCGATCCTGGCGCTGCTCTGGGGCCGCCTGATCTTCGACGAGGAGCTCGAACCGCAACGCTTCGTGGCGGTCACGGTCATGGGGGTCGGCGTGGCCCTGATCCTGCTCTGAGAGAAGGTTAGGGACCTAAGGCCAGTCCGCCTGGAGAGCCTGGGTGGCCTTGAAATGAGCCATCACTTCGGCCAGGGAGTCGCCGCCGGTCTTGAGCAAGAGAGCATCGGCGAGAACGAGGGCGACCATCGATTCTGCGATGACTCCCGCTGCCGGCAAGGCTGTAACGTCGCTGCGCTCGTATTGCCCCCGGGCAGGTGACAGTGAATCGATGTCGACCGAGGGCAGACCTTCGCGAAGGGTCGAGATCGGCTTCTTGAAGGCCGTGATGACTATGTCCTCGCCGTTGCTGATACCACCTTCGAGACCACCGGCATGGTTGCTGGTGCGCTGCCAGCCTCCGCGGTCGGCGTCGTAGTGGATTGGATCGTGGGCCTGGCTTCCGGGGAGCCCGCTGGTGGTGACTGCCGCGCCGATTTCGACGCTCTTGACTGCAGGTACGGACATCACGGCCTGGGCCAGCTTTCCATCCAGCTTTTCGTTCCACTGAACGTGGGACCCGAGCCCGGTCGGGACATTGTGGGCGATCACCGACACCCTGCCGCCCAGGGTGTCGCCGTCCGCTTTGGCCCGGTCGACCAGCCGCATCATCTCGGGCTCCAGCGAGGGGTCGATGGCACGCAACGGCGAGGCATCATCCATTGCCAGAAGGTCCTGCCACCGGGGCGGAGGAGCGTCCGCACCGACGGAGCCCAGAGACCGGACACCACTGCGAATCTCGATCCCGAACTCCCGCAGCAGGAGCTTGGCGATGGCACCCGCGGCGACGCGTGCCACGCTCTCTCGAGCGGAGGCTCGTTCGAGAATGTCGCGCAGATCCCGACGATCGAACTTGAGCCCACCGGCGAGGTCGGCATGTCCGGGCCGTGGCGAACGCAGCCGGCGATCTGCGGCCCGCTTGGCGTCGATTGCAAGCGGTCCCATGACGTCGATCCAGTTGGTGAAGTCGCGATTGGGGATCCACAGCGCAATGGGGCTGCCCAGCGTCTCGGCGTTGCGAACGCCTCCGCGAATCTCGACCTGGTCGGTCTCGATCTGCATGCGCCGTCCACGCCCATGTCCGTGTTGCCGGCGGGCGAGCTCGGTCTGGACGAACTCCATGTCGAGGTTCAGCCCGGCCGGTATGCCAGTGAGGATGGCAGTCAATCCGGGACCGTGACTCTCGCCGGCAGTCGTGAGCTGGACCCTTTGCATGGCGGCAAGGATATCGGAATCAGCGCGGCCGGGCACCGGCGAGTCGGGCGAAGGGCTCGCGCAGGGGCTCAGGTGTTCGGCAGAGTCGCTGGGAGCTGGCGTCGACCCAGACATGCTCGGTCGCACCCGTGGCCAGGAGCTCGTCGCCGCGCAGCACCTCGTAGGCGAATCGCAGTCCCCGGCTGCCGAGGCGCTCGAGCCAGGCCGCGATCCGCAGGCGGTCGCCATAGCGGGCTCCGCGGCGATACTTCACTTCCGCCGCCGTCACCATCAGCAGATAGCCGAGCTCTTCGATCTGGCTGTAGTGGAAGCCGGAGTGGGTGCACAGATCCGTGCGGGCCAGCTCGAACCAGATCAGATAGTTGGCATGATGCACCACACCCATCTGGTCGGTTTCGGCGTAGCGCACGTCGACTTCCACCTCGGTGCGCAGGGCTTCGTCGGTCATCGGCCGGTACTGTAACGCAGAACCGTGAAGAGGATCTTGTAACCGGCGAGAAGGGTTCCCTTGACGGTGCCGGTGATCTTGGAGACGCCGACCCGCTTGCGATAGCTCACCGGCACCTCGGTGACTCGCAGGCCGTGCCGCAGAGCCTTGACCTGCATCTCGGCGGTCCAGCCGAAGTCGGGATCCGCCATCTGAAGCCTCTCGAGAGCGGGCCAGGCAATGGCGCGAAAGGGGCCGAGGTCGGTGTAGCGATGTCCGTAGAGGGCCTGGATCATCCGGCAAGCGATGACGTTGCCGACCCTGGCCTGCGGCAACAGGGCTCCCGGTTCGCGGCTGCCGAGGGTGCGGGAGCCGATCACCAGGTCGGTCTTGCCGGCGACGAGGGGGGCGATGACTTCGGGCAACTCTTCGGGGTGATCGGAGTAGTCGCCATCGAGGAACACCAGAATCGCCGGCGGGTCGTGCTGGCGCAGGTAGTCGATACCGGCCAGGCAAGCGCTGCCGTAGCCCGGGCGCTCTTCTCGCACCACGATGGCGCCCCCCTCGTCGGCGACCGCGGCGGTGCGGTCGCTGGAGGCATTGTCGACGACCACGACCCGGCCTACCGGGGGCTGGGGAACGGCCGCCAGAACCAGTGGCAGCGATTCCTCCTCGTTGAAGGCGGGAATGACGACATCGACTCGGGGGAAAGGTGATTGCGGCATCGATTCGGGGTCGCCAGACACACGTTCAGTCGACCCCGGCGTACGCTATCATTGAGGCCTTCTGTGCCTTCCTGCGGAGGGATGCCCACGTCGTTGCTTGTGGCCCGCGAGGGATCGAAAGCCCCGGAGCCGGGGAGATGTTGCGGAGGAGTGCGATTGAGCAAGAAATTCCAGGCGGTCAAAGGCACCCGGGACTTACTACCCCCAGAAACCGCGATCTGGGCGGCGGTGGAAGCGGTTGCACGAAGGGTCTTTGGCACCTATGGTTATCAGGAGATCAGAACACCGATTCTCGAGGATACCGATCTCTTTGTCCGCAGTGTCGGTGAGAGCACGGACATCGTTGGCAAGGAGATGTACACCTTTGACGATCGCAAGGGGAGGAGCCTGACGCTGCGCCCTGAGAACACCGCGTCGGTGGTGCGGGCCTTCGTCCAGCACGGCATGCAGACCGAGCCCTTGCCGGTGAAGCTCTACTACATTGGCCCACAGTTTCGCTACGAGCGACCGCAGAAAGGGCGCTACCGGCAGTTTCACCAGATCGGTGCCGAGTTGATCGGCGACCCCGGCCCGCAGTCCGACGCCGAGGTGATTCTCATGCTGGTGGGTTTCCTCACCGAGCTGGGTTTCAGCGACCTCGTCGTGCAGCTCAATACGGTAGGAGACGATTCGTCCCGAGTGGCGTATGGTAACGGTTTGCGAGAGTATCTGCAGCCCATGCGGCAGGCGCTGACGGCCGACAGCCAGCGACGGTTGGAGACGAATCCGTTGCGTATTCTGGACAGCAAGGATCCGGGCGACCAGGAGCTTCTGCGTGAGGCCCCTCAGCTGATCGACTTTCTGACCCCGGAGGCACGCACCCACTTCGCTGCCGTGCAGACGATCCTGGCCCGCCACGAGGTTGCCCACCGTGTCGAGCCCCGACTGGTGCGTGGTCTCGACTACTACACGCACACCGTTTTCGAAATCGTCTCCGCGGGGCTCGGCGCCCAGGATGCCATTGTCGGCGGTGGGCGCTACGACGGACTCGTCGAAGAGCTCGGCGGGCAGTCGTTGCCTGGGATCGGATTCGCCATCGGGCAAGACCGCCTCATCGAAGTCTTGCCCGACACCTTCAGGTCGGCAGTGCGCCCCGAGCCGCCCATTGCAGTCGTCGTGGCCGGCAGTGTCGCGCCCGACGAAGCCTTGAGTGTGGCGCAGTCGCTGCGCGAGGCTGGCCTTGCGGCGGCCGCTGAGCTGGCGCCGCGCTCGGTCAAGGCGGCGCTCAAGCGGGCGCACCGGGCCGGGTCGCGCTACGTCGTCATGGTGGGTGACGAGGAGATCGAGCGCCAGGAGGTGACCGTTCGAGATCTCGACTCGGCCGAACAGTCGAAGGTCGCACGCGCCCGCCTGGTCGACCACTTCAGGGGGATGCAATGAAACGTTGTGAGGCAGGAAATCTGCGACGGGAGAACGCCGGGCAGCGCGTCAGACTGCAGGGTTGGGTGCATCGGCGGCGAGACCTGGGGGGGCTGATCTTCCTGCAGATTCGTGACCGCAGCGGTATCGCGCAGGTCGTGGTGCGCCCGGAAGAGCATCCGGAGGTGGCCGAGGCCCTCGATGCCGTGCGCCTGGAGTGGGTAGTGGATGTCGAAGGCGTTGTCGCCGAGCGGTCGCCCGAGGCAATCAATCGCGAGATGGCGACTGGCGAGATCGAAGTCGTGGCCGAGCGGGCCGCGATCCTGGCCAGGGCGGAGCCATTGCCCTTCGCGGTCGAGGGGCAGGCGGAGGCGTCCGAAGAGACGCGCCTGCGCTACCGCTACCTGGACCTCAGACGCGAGGAGCTCCAGCGCAATCTGATCCTCCGCCACAAGGTGACCCTGGAGACCTTGAAGTACTTCGACGAACAGGGCTTTCTCAACATCGAGACCCCGATCCTGACCCGGTCGACTCCCGAAGGCGCGCGGGACTACCTGGTGCCGAGTCGAGTTCGCCAGCGGAGCTTCTACGCCTTGCCGCAGTCACCGCAGCTGTTCAAGCAGATTCTCATGGTGTCGGGTTTCGACAAATATGTTCAGATCGCGCGGTGCTTCAGAGATGAGGATCTGCGGGCCGATCGGCAGCCCGAGTTCACCCAGGTCGATGTGGAGATGGCGTTTCCGACCGAAAACGAGATCTTCGCGGTGATCGAGGGGCTGTTCGCCCGGATCTTCCCGCTTGCCGGCATCGAGCCACAGGTCCCGTTCCAGCGTCTTTCCCATGCGGAAGCGATGCTGCGCTACGGCACCGACCGTCCCGACCTGCGGTTCGGTCTGGAGATCGCCGATCTGACTGATCTGTTGGGCGAGAGTGAGTTTCGCGCGTTCAGTCAGACCGTCGCTGACGGAGGGGTCATTCGAGGGGTGCGATTCCCGGGTGCCGCTGGCGCCTCTCGCAAGCAGATCGACGCGTGGGCCGAGATTGCACGTGGCGCGGGCGCTGCAGGAGTGCTGACTTTGAAGCGCGCGGCAGGCGAGGTCACCTTCCAGGTCAAGAATGTGCTCGCTGCCGGTCAGGTCGAGGGGGCTGCCGAGCGGCTCGCGCTGGAGGAGGGCGATCTGGCTCTGCTGGTCGCGGCGCCAGCGTCGATTGCCGCCACCGCCCTCGGCTCCCTGCGTCTCGCAGCCGGTGAGAGCTGTGGACTGACCGAGACCGAAGCTCACGCGTTTCTCTGGGTGACCGGTTTTCCCCTCGTCGAGTGGGACGAGGAGACGCAGCGCTTCTACGCCTGTCATCATCCTTTCACCTCGCCGGATCCGCGCGATATCGATCGACTGGAGAGCGATCCAGGTGCGGTTCGGGCCAGTGCGTACGATGTGGTCATGGATGGCCTCGAGCTCGGTGGGGGGTCCATTCGTATCCACGATTCGGAGTTGCAGCAGCGGGTCTTCGGAGTGCTGGGCATCGATCGCGAGGAAGCGCGCGCTCGGTTTGGCTTCCTGTTGGATGCGCTGCGTTACGGCGCCCCACCGCACGGGGGACTGGCTCTTGGGCTGGATCGGATCGTCATGTTGATGGCGGGAGCCGCCTCGATTCGCGATGTGATCGCCTTTCCCAAGACGGCCTCGGCGACCTGCCTGATGACGGAGGCGCCTTCCGAGGTCGATGCGGATCAACTCGATGAGCTGGGACTCGGAAGGTAGATTGTCGTGGCCGTAACCAGACTTTCGCTGCGTCACCCTTCCGGGACCACGCCGGTCGTGGTGGGGGAGGGCGCCCTGAAGAGCTTCGCCGATGACATCGCGCGCTGGTTGGCCGATCGGACGGTCTTCGTCATCACTACCCCAAGGGTCTGGAGCCTGCATGGCGAAACGCTCGCCCCGCATCTGGAGAGGGCGGGCAGTTTTCATCGCTTCGAGGTGCCGGAGGGCGAGGCCGCCAAGTCGGTCGCCACAGCCGAGCGCCTTTGGGGCAAGATGTTGACCGCAGGCGGCAAGCGAGACAGTCGAGTGGTGGCTTTCGGCGGAGGTAGTGTCGGTGACCTCGCCGGGTATGTGGCCGGCTGTTTCCTGCGTGGGGTCTCCTTTCTGCAGGTCCCCACCACCCTTCTGGCCCAGGTCGATGCGGCGATCGGCGGCAAGGTCGGGATCAACCTGCCCGAAGCCAAGAACAGCGTGGGCCTCTTCTACCATCCATGGGCTACAGTCTCGGAGACGGCGTTTCTGGAGACCCTGCCAACCGAGGAGTTGCGCGCCGGTCTGCTGGAAGTGGTCAAGCTCGGCGTGATTCTCGATGCCGGGCTTTTCGATCAGCTCGAGGACGGATTGGCCGAGCTATTGAGGGGGGACGCCGAGGCACTCGCCCGCGTCGTCGCCAGAGCATCGAAGAACAAGATCAAGGTCGTCGAAAGGGATCCTACCGAGAACGATCTGCGGCGATTGCTCAACTTCGGCCATACCCTCGGCCACGCTCTCGAAGCACAGCTGGACTATCGCGCCCTGCGGCACGGAGAAGCCGTTGGCTACGGGATGCTTTTCGCCATGCGATTGGCCGGGCGTCGCGGGATGAATCCAAAGAGCATCGAACAGGTGCAACAGTTGATCAGCCGCTTCGATCTTCCGGCTCTGCCCGCGATAGATCCGGCGGATCTGTTGAATCTGATGAGCCGGGACAAGAAGGCGAGGGAAAGCGGATTGAACTGGGTGCTGCCCAATCGCATCGGCTCGGGGCAACCCAATTCGGAGGTCGAGTCCGAAGAGTTGCAGCGTCAGTTGGAGGCCTTCCTCGAGGATCCCTGGGCGGTGGAATAGTCGTCATTCAGGGTGGCGTCTGTCACAGGAGCTTGCCCTGCCAATCCGTATAATCCGACTTGGCGTGCGCCTGTTTCGCGGCGGCGAGAGACCGCGGGTGCTGGCGCGCTTTCCGGGCGGACGATGAATCGACTGACCAAGATCCTCCAGCAGCTCAAGCTGCGCTATCTGCTCTTTCTCCTCCTGCTGGTAGCAGGTATCGTGCCGCTCGCGGTCAGCAGCTATCTCGTCGTCAGACAGAATCGCGAGATTCTCGAGACCCAGGAGAAGACCCACCTGACCCGCTCGGCGCAGTTTCTTTCGTTCGAGCTCAATGAACACCTACTCTCCGCGCAACGCCGTCTGACACAGCTGGGTGAGACGCTTTACCTGCAGACGCCGGAAGGCGAGCTCGAAGACCAGTTGCGCCGGGACTGGCTTCAGCCTGCGTTTCAATCGCTGATGGGCGCCGATCCCGAGGCCGAGCTGGCTGCCGTGCGTCTGCTCAACCTCGACGGGCGGGGACCCTATGCCGCGAGCGTGCCGCAGACGCCGGAGCTGGTCGAGTCTCTCGATGCGACCTTCAGCGGTGCCGCCGAGGAGCGCACCGCCAGCTATCGGTTCCTCCTTCTGCCTGGGACCGGGGAACCTGCCGCAGCGCTGGCGGTGCCGATCTTGTCCGCCGACGGCAACCCGGCTCTTTTTGTCCAGGGTGTGATCAGGTTGCGGCGAATGGAAGCGGTGCTCGAGCAGGAGACGCGCGGAGACGTCCAGGTCTTCCTGGTCGATCGTGCGGGACAGCTGCTCTGGTCGGGCGATGCGGGACAGGAGGAGCGGCTGGCCATCACCCAGTCGCGCCTGGTGCGCGACTTCGTCCAGACTCCCCTCAACATGACCCAGGAGTACACCCTGGATCTCGGTGGAAAGCGCCAGCGGATGCTCGGTCGGGTCAGTCCCGTGGAGGCACCAGGCTGGGGGATCGTCGTGCACCGCCCCGCGGATCTGGTGCCGGCCGCGGTCGAGCAGATGGTGTTTCACACGCTGATCTCTTCCGGGATCTTGATCACGCTGGCTCTGGTGATCGCGGCCCTGGCCACCCGCAAGATCAGCCGGCCCATTCAGGAGCTGGCGAACACAACACACCAGATCGCCGCGGGCAAGTTCGACCAGCGCGTAGAAGTGATGGGGCCGAGTCTCGAGATCCACGATCTGGCTACCGATTTCAACCGCATGAGTGGACACATCCAGGACCATGTCGACCGGCTCGAGGCGGCGGCACAGGCGAACCGGGAGCTCTTTATCGGCTCGATGCGCTCGTTCGTCGCGGCGATCGATGCCAAGGACCCCTATACGCGAGGTCATTCTGAAAGGGTGGCGGCGTACAGCAGAATCATCGCCAAGCAGGTCGGACTCTCGGACGATGACCTGCATCGCATCTGGGTCGGTGCCCTGCTGCATGATGTCGGCAAGATCGGAATCGAGGATCGCATCCTGCGCAAGAGCGGTGTGTTGACCGACGAGGAGTACGAGCAGATGAAGCTGCATCCGGTCATCGGAGCCCAGATCATGAGCCGGATCGAACAGCTCAAGGCGATGATCCCCGCGATTCGCTGGCATCACGAAGCATGGGACGGCAGGGGCTACCCGGACAAGCTGCGGGCAGAGCAGATCCCCCTGTCAGCGAGAATCGTTGGCGTAGCCGATACCTTCGACGCCATTACGACGAACCGGCCCTATCAGAAGGCCTACGAGCCTGATTTCGCTGTCGAGACCATCATCAAGCTGCAGGGTAAGCGTTTCGATGTCGCTGTTGTCGATGCCTTCCATCGGGCGTACCAGTCGGGGTTGATCCAGAAACGACCGCCGTCACCCGCCGCGGTTCCCAATCCTGTAGCCAAAGCCGTCGCCGCGCGCTAGCCTATGCCGAATACTGGCTTGGCGTGGCTCCGATAGGGAGCCATGCGAGTCTGACTTAGCGTGAGAATCGTTGCGATGCCGTTCCAGTACGTCTTGGCGAATCTGCTTGCCGACCATCCCGATGCGGTCGGCGTGCTGTTTCTCGACGACACCGGGGAGACAGTCGATTTCGCCTGTGCCGAGGGCAGTCCCTATGAAATGCAGCTGCTGGGCGCCTATCTGGGCATCTACCTGCGACAGGTCGAGGGTATCGTAACCGCGGCGGAGCTCGGCAATATTCGCTGGTTTCACGTCGAGAGGCGGCGTCGCCATCTGCAGGTGACTGTCCTGCCGGATGGTTACTACCTGGTTCTGGTACAAAAGCACCCTGCGCAAGTGGGTGCCGCCCGCGAAAGCCTGCGGCGCGCCGCCATCGAGTTGACCCGGGAGGTTTTCTGACTGTGACCGAAGATTCACGACCTGATTCGCTCGATTTGGCTCCCGAGGCGGTGCCGGTCGAAGCCGAGACGAAGGGTTTCTGGAAGAAGCTGAAGAAGGGTCTGCTCATGACCCACACGGAGTTCCTCGAGCGCCTCGATGCGGCCGTGGTGGGGCGTGGGGTCGTCAACGAAGACACCCTCGAGCATCTCGAAGAGACCCTGATCTCCACCGATCTGGGGGTGGAGACCAGCCTGGAGCTCATCGAGCGTCTCAAGGACATTGTCAGGAGCAAGGAATCGAGCGATGTGGCGCGACTGCGCCGCAAGCTGGTCGACGAGATGGCAGATCTGCTGGCCGATGCCGATCGGCCCGAGGTCCTGGACAAGCGGCCCCTGGTGACCCTGCTCGTGGGCGTCAACGGGGTTGGCAAGACGACCTCCGCGGCCAAGCTGGCTCGCTGGTCTCTGGATCGCGGAGACCAGGTGCTGCTGGCAGCCGGCGATACCTTCAGAGCCGCGGCGGTCGAGCAGCTGACGTTATGGGGGGAGCGCGTCGGCGTGCCGGTGGTCAAACAAGGCTCGGGGGCCGATCCTGGTGCCGTGGTTTTCGATGCACTGCAGGCTGCCAGGGCGCGGGGCATCGATCATGTGATTGTCGACACGGCTGGACGGTTGCAGAACAAGGAACACCTGATGGCCGAGTTGGCCAAGATCAAGCGGGTAGTCGATCGTCAGGCCGCTGATTGGAATCGCTGGACGCTGTTGGTCCTCGACGCTACGACCGGTCAGAACGCCGTCTCCCAGGCACGCGAATTCATCAAGGTCGTGGATGTCGACGGGGTGCTACTCGCCAAGATCGACGGTACCGCCAAGGGCGGCGTTGCGGTGTCGATCGCGCGTGATCTCAAGTTGCCGGTGGTCTTTCTCGGGGTGGGTGAGACCGCCCAGGATCTGGTCGAGTTCCGGCCCAGGGAGTTTGCTGAAGCCCTGATGGGTTGAGGCATCTCGCCCGATGCTCAACGAGCAGACGCCGGATCCGAATCACTGCTGGGCCCGGTTTGTTCCGCGTTCGTGGCCCGCTGACGGACGGCTCTGGCTGGATCTCTTCACTCGTCGCCCGGGACGTCCCGGGGCCACCGGCGGCGCTCTGGATTCGGCTCTGTTCACTCTCTCTTGCGAGGACGTGCTTTACCTGCCTCCGGTCGCGCCGTCTCTGAGCCAGGAGCTCGGCCAGGGTGTGGCAGATCTGAAATCGACGGGTACGCCTCTGCTGGTCCAGCTCCTGCCCGGGACAGCGCCGGAGCTCGAGGGTGCGACTCGGGTCTACGATCTGCTTCACGTTATTGCAACAGGCGAGCTCGAGGCACTGGCAGGGCTGCCGCGAGGCTGCTCGGCGGTTTGGCCTCTCATCAAGGGGTACACCGACGATCGTGCGATCCGGGACGAGGCTCTGGCTGGGTTGGCCGCATCCGGGGTGTCGTGTGTCCAGGGGATTGTGGCTGATCTGGAGCCGGCAGATCGCCGCCGCATCGTGGAGGTCGCTGGCGATGGGGGATTCGACAAGCTCTTTCATGGCGGTTCGCCGTCGGAGCGAGAGTTTGCCATTGCGGTCCATCGGCACGGACTGCATCCCTTCGTCAGTCGGCCGCTGCCGGCGGCTCCGACAGCGCTTCGCAGCAACCGGGCGCTCTCCGAGAAGCTGGCCCTGGTCGGCGAGCTGTGGCTCCGGCTGGGCCGAGCCGAGTCCAGAGGACAGTCCTTTTATCGAGCTTCGCGGTTGGTCGATCGCGAAGCGCACGATCTCGCGATGCTGGCCCGCGAAGGCAACCTCGGCGTGGTGACCTGGCTCGATGCACCCAGTCGGGACGTGCTCCAGGAAGTGGCAACGACCGGAGCCTCGCGCCTGCTTGCCGACTTGCTGCAGCAGTATCTGGATCCTGCGCCGGGCGAGGTCTAGGACGCCTTGGGTATGCGGGCGACCAGATCGATCTCGACGAGGGCTCCTTTCGGCAAAGCTGCGACCTGCACCGTGGACCGAGCGGGGCGGTGTGATTGCATGGTCTCTCCGTACAGGGTGTTGAGGGTGGGGAAGTCGGCCATATCGGTGACATAGACCGTCGCCTTGACGACGTCGGAGAATTCGCAGCCCGAATTCTCTAGAACTCGCTTCAGGTTGGTCAGAACCTGACGAGCCTGGGCTGCGAAGCCGCCTTCGATCAACTCGCCGGTTGCCGGGTCGATGCCGACCTGGCCCGAGGTGAAAAGCCAGCCATCTGCCGAGATCGATTGGGAATAGGGGCCGATGGCTTCGGGGGCTTGATCCGTGTGATAGGTCTGCATGGTGCTTGCCACTCCTTTCTCGAGAAGCGAGATCAGTCCTGGTTGTCTTGTGTGTCCTCGTGAACCACGCCGATAAAGGGCAGATTGCGGTAACGCTCGTCGAGGTCCAGGCCGTAGCCGACAACGAAGAGATTGTCGATGTGGAAGCCGCAATAGTCGATCGGCACCTCGACCTTCCGGGCCGACGCCTTGTCGAGCAGGGCGCAGAGCTTGACCGTGCGAGCACCCCGGAAACGAAAGAGGTCGAGAATCGTGCGCAGGGTGTAGCCCGTGTCGACGATGTCTTCGATGAGCAGGACATCGCGGTCGCGGATGAAGAGGTCGATGTCCTTGCGGATTCTGACCTCACCGGGTGAGGTCCCGGAACCGTAACTGGTGGTCTGGAAGAAGTCGACCGATACCGGGATGTTGACCTGCTTGAGCAGATCCACCATGAAGAAGACCGAGCCCTTGAGCACTCCGATGCAGAGAAGCGGATCGGACTCGGCGAAGTCGCGGTCGATCTCAGCCGCGAGCTCGCTGATCCTGGCCTGGAGTTGTTCGGCCGAGATGAGCGTTTGAAGGTCAGAGGCGGGTAGTTCAAATTTCATAGCGTGTTCCCCGGGTATCTGCGAAGGTTACAACGATGGTGCATGAAGAGGTAAACCCCCTCGAAGAGCGTCATATGGCGCTCTCGGCGCGCTTCAAGGCCGCCTGGGCCCTGCATCAGCTGCTCAGCGGGATGCAGAGGATGAACCCGGGCGAGGACTCGGCGAACCTGGCGGAGACCTTCCAGGCCCTGTATGCGCGGCTGAAAGCGTTCTCCGAGAGTCTCCGGGGACACTCTACCGGCCACGACACCCTGACACCGGAACTGGCGCGTCTCGAGCGGGAAGTCGGAGATCTGTGCGGCGCGCTGGTCGACCAGGAAGAGGGGGTTTCGCCCTCCGATCTGCGCAAGTTTCTCACCCAGGTGCGGACCCTGGACGACCGCATTCTGATCGAGGTGGTGCGTTTCTACTTCGAGCTTCAACAGGGTCAGGAATGGCCACAGGAGAGGCTGGACAAGATCGATTTTCTGCTCAGCCGGTTGGCCGAAAGGATAGCCGGTCCCGATCTGCAAGGCGACCGGGTGCGCCTGGACAAGGTCCTGCAGGGCTTGCAGTCCTCTGTTGGCCCGGTTGAAATTGCGGACAAGGAGATCGCCGACTTCACCGAGGCCCTGGAGGGACTCCGCTCGGACGTGCGCTGGGTCAAGACTTTCGACGAGCTCAATGAGAGCAGTCTCCTGGAAGTCTTCCGGGCGCTCAAGGGTGACATGGCGGGTCGGATGTTTCATCGGCGGGTCTTGCCGGTGGTGATCGAGGTCAACAACGCATTTCGGCGCAAGATCGAAGAGCTGAGCAAGCGCGAAGAGCGCAGACTTCTCGACGACTACCAGAAGCTGAGTCAGCTGCAAATGGACTCGCCTCAGGAAGAGGCATTGGAGAGCGAGTTGGCCGAGCTGCAAAGGCAGTTCGAGGAATTTCGGGAGCGGGCAAAGTCGAACAACGTGCGCATCGGGGAGTTGATGACACTGGGCCAGGCGCTGAGCGCCATGGCCGACCGTGTTGAAGTGCGCGCCCGGCAGACACCGGCGGGGAAGGGCCCATCTCCTGTGGCGGGCCCGACACAGTGGATCGGCCTGGCCGGCCAACCACGGATGAGCCTGGTCCCCGATCTGGAGTCACTCCAGCCTCACTGGAGCGAGCTCCTGCAGGGCCTTTCGGGGCTGGGTGGAGAGTTCAGCGTCAGTCAGGCCGCGTCGGACAACTCGCTGGCCAGTTTCCGGCTGGAGGTCCGCGAGGTTGCCGCCTTTCAGCGCACGGTGGGTTCAGAGCCGGCGAACGTGGGCCTGGAACAGTTCATTCTCGCAGGAGCCGCGCTTCGACGTCGGGTCTGCGCCGATGTTGCCGAGCTGCGGGATCTGCATAGTCGGGCACCGGGAGGCATTCCGGAGGCGGCCTGGCGAGAGGCTCGGGAGGGTGCCAGGCTGGCCGATGCCTACGTCAGACACTATGCCCACCTGTCCGAGCAGGCAGTCTTCGATGGCCAGCTCGAAGACGCCAGGGACTATCAGATCCTGCAGCACAGAATGAGCCGTGAGCTCGCAGGCCTGGTTCTGCTTCTATCGCGATTGAGCTCTCAGGTGGCCAGGAGTGACAGCGATTCGCCGAGCGAATCGACCGAGAGTGCGGGACCGTTTGGTGAGGTTGCCTAGGGGGTTTCCTTAGCAGCCATCAACCCTCCGGATTCGAACAACCGCAAGAGTGTCTTCTGCAGCTGCCCCGCTGCTGCTGCCGCCGCTGCCAGCACCTCGGCGTGATCAGTCGGGCCTTCCACCACGCCGGGAGCCAGGTTGGCGACCAGTGAGATTCCGAGGCAACGAAGTCCCATGTGGCGCGCCGCGATGACCTCGAGCGCCGTCGACATGCCGACCAGATCAGCGCCCATCTTTTGCAGCATGCGAACCTCGGCTGGCGTTTCGTAGCTCGGACCCGGTACGGCGGCATAGACACCTTCTGCTAGATCCAGGCCTGCGTCGGAGGCCGCTTTCCGGGCCGCGGCGCGCAGCTCCAGGTCGTAGGCGCCACTCATATCGGGGAACTGCGGCCCCCACTCCGCGGGAATCTCCCCACGCAGCGGATTCAGGCCGATCAGGTTGAGGTGGTCGCGGATCAGCACCAGATCTCCGGGACGATACTCGGCGTTTAGGCCCCCGGCCGCGTTGGACATGATGAGGACCTTGGCCCCGAGCAGGGCAGCCAGCCGAATCATGAATACGGTCTGATTCGCATCGTACCCCTGGTAGGAGTGCAATCGACCCTTCTGGTAGAGGACGGGCAGCCCCGGAACAGGCTCGAGGAGCTGGGTCGAGAGGGGGTGCCCCTCGACAGCGCGCGTCGGGAAGGGCAGCCAATTGGCGAGAGGCGCTTCCCGGCTTTCGGGGTCGCCCAGGTCGACGGCCAGCCCTGAACCCGAGACGAGCATGACTGCTGGTGCAGGCCAGCCCGACGCCTGCCACCGGCGGACGGCCCAGTCGAGCTCTTCTGCTGGGTTGCTCACGGTGTGATGGTAACAGTCTCTGCCCGATTTCGGTTATTGTTCCGGGCATCTGCGGTCAGGGTGGTCCAGGGCGAAAGGTTGAGCTCATGTCAGAGTTGGAAACACAGATAGCGAATCGTAAACAGAAGCGGGAGTCCCTCGAGGAAAGGGGTATCGAGGCTTTCCCCGCACGAGCGCACTACGATCTCGAGCCCTATCAGGTTCACGCGCGCTACGGAGATCAGTCCGCTGAAGACCTCGAGGCCGCGGCCATCACCTTGCGCGTGCCGGGCCGGGTGCGCGCCATTCGCAATCACGGCAAGACCTCGTTCATCGATCTCCACGATGGCCAAACGAAGCTGCAGGTCATGGTTCGACATCCGAAGATTTCAGAAGCGGCGACATTGGTGCTCGACCACCTCGACCTCGGGGACTTTCTGGGTGTCTCCGGCTCCCTGATTCGGACCCGTACCGGTGAGTTGACATTGATCCTGGACGAGGTCGAGCTCCTGGCGAAAGCCGTCAGGCCTCTGCCGGAAAAATGGCATGGTCTGACGGACGTGGAGTCTCGCTACCGCCGGCGCTATCTCGACCTGCTGTTCAATGAGGAATCCCGCCGGGTCTTCGAGATCCGTGCCCAGATCGTGCAAGGAATGCGCGACTTTCTCAATCGACACGATTTTCTCGAGGTCGAGACTCCGATGATGCAGGCCGTCCCGGGTGGCGCGGTGGCCCGGCCTTTCGTCACGCACCACAACGCGCTCGATATCGACCTTTATCTGCGTATCGCTCCGGAGCTCTACCTGAAGCGCCTTTTGGTCGGAGGCATGCACCGTGTCTACGAGATCAACCGCAACTTCAGGAATGAAGGGATTTCGACGCAGCACAATCCGGAGTTCACCATGCTGGAGTTCTACTGGGCCTATAGCGACTACCAGCAGCTCATGAGCTTCACCGAGGAGATGCTGGTCGGCCTGGCCTCCGGCATTGTCGGTGCCGAGATCCTGCCCTGGCAGGAGGAAACGATCGATCTGTCGCCGCCCTGGCAGCGCTTTACCATCAAGGAGGCCATCGTCCAGTTTGCCGGCATCGACGCCGACAATCTCGATCATGCAGCCGACCTGGCGCCCCTGTTTCGGGAGCGGGAGCTGTCGCTTCCAGCCATCATCAAGGACCCATCGCATCCGGTGCTGCAAGCGGGGTCTCGGGCCGGGTTCGAGGCACTCGGACAAGAGGTTTCGGTACCCGATGGCTGGTACGGACGCATGCTCATGGCATTGTTCGAGTCTCTCGTGGAAGAGCACCTGCTGGCCCCCACCTTTATCACCGATTATCCAGTGGAGGTCTCGCCGTTTGCCAAGCGGTCGGCGAGCGACGGGAGATTCACCGAGCGATTCGAGCTTTACATGGGGAGAATGGAGATTGCCAACGCGTTCTCGGAGCTCAACGATCCTGATATCCAGGCGGAGCGCTTCCGGGCCCAGTTGGCCGCGCGGCAGCTAGGAGATGACGAGGCTCACCGCTTCGATCATGAATACATTCGCGCTCTCGAGCATGGAATGCCACCGGCAGGTGGAGAGGGCATCGGAATCGATCGGCTGACCATGCTATTCAGCAACTCACCATCGATCCGGGACGTGATCCTCTTTCCACTCCTGCGTCCGGAGGGAGCTGCCGGCAGGTGAGCTGGGTTTCACTCCCATTCCCTCTCTACGTGGCGCAGCGCTATCTGCGCAGCTCCAGACGCGACGCCTTCGTGACCTTCTTGTCGTTGAGTGCCGCAGGTGGCATCGCTCTGGGTGTCGCTGCCCTGATCTTGTCCTCGGCCGCGCTCGGCGGCTTCCAGAAGGTCTTGCGAGACGAAGTGCTGTTGCGCACGCCCCACATCGAGATCGCGCTGCCGGCCGGAGTCGCCCCCGACGAGATTCGCAGTGCGGTCAGAATCGAAGGCACGAAGTCGGTCAGGGTGGGTCTGCAGGGCAAGGGTTGGCTGCTCGTCGGTGGTCGCGCACAGCCGGTCGAAATCTTCGGATTCGAGGCGGAGCTGCCCGCGGAGTTTCCGGGAGCGACGTCGAGGTCTCCGGGTCTGTTCGTCAGCGATCGATTGGCTGAGGCGTGGGGCCTCGAGGTGGGGGAGATCGCGGAGATTGTTTCGGCGCGAGCGACATTGACGCCCCTGGGACCGCAACCGCGAGTGCAGAGGCTGCCCGTCGGCGGCACTTTCGAGGCTGGCAGGACCGAACAGGAGGATCGAATTGCAGTGCCCGTGTCCGAGGCCATCCTGCTGTTCGGGGAGAGCGGCTTGCGACTTCTGGTTGGCTGCGAGGAACAACAGGATGCCGAAGGCATCGCCGAGACGCTGCGCAGTCGTCTGCCGGAGGGAAGCACTGTCAAGACGTGGAAGGACCTGAATCAGGCGCTCTTCTTTCTCCTCAAACTGGAGAAGAGCCTCATGTTCATCGCGGTCTTCCTCATCGTGGTGGTGGCAGCCATGGCGGTGGTCTCGGATCTCATGCTCATCCTGGCGCACAAGCAAGGTGAGCTGGGCATGCTGGGAGCGATGGGAACGCGGCCCGAAGAGTTGCGGCGGATATTTCTCTGGCTCGGTGCGCTCCTGGTCGTTTTCGGAGCCGCCGTCGGGACCGCTCTGGGAATCGGTTCGGCGCTGATTCTGGACCACTATCGGCTTCTGGCCCTGCCCGACGATGTCTACTTCCTCGACCATGTGCCTTTCCTGATCAGGCCCGCCGAAGTCGCCCTGATTCTGGTCGCCACGGCGATTCTGGCTGTTGGCAGCGCCTGGATCGCGGCTTGGCGAGCAGCCTCCCTGCAACCCATCGAGGCCCTGCGCCGATGAGCGTGACTGTCGCAACCAGCGGACTGCGCAAGACCTACCGCGATGGTGTGCGCACCGTCGATGTGCTCAAAGGTGTGGATCTGGCTGTCGAGCCGGGCGAGTTCGTGGCAGTTGTCGGGCCGTCGGGTTGCGGAAAGTCGACGTTGCTCCACCTGCTCGGGGCGTTGGATCGACCAGACTCGGGGAACGTGGCGATTGGTGGGCAGGATCTGGGCGACCTGAACCTGCAGCAACAGGCGGCTTTCAGAAATCGAACGATCGGTTTTGTCTTCCAGTTTCAGGAGCTGTTGGCTGATTTTACTGCCCTGGAGAACGTTGCCATGCCCGGTCGAATCGCCGGTTTGTCGGTCAGTGAGATCGAGGGTCGTGCCCACCAGCTTCTCGACGAGGTGGGCCTGACCGGGAGACTGGACCACTTTCCCAACCAGCTTTCCGGCGGCGAGCGCCAGCGAGTCGCCCTTTGCCGGGCACTGCTGCTGGAGCCGCCTCTGCTTCTGGCCGACGAACCGACCGGGAATCTCGATCCGAAGAGTGGACAGCAGGTTTTCGAGCTCATGTTGGAGCTTCAGGATCGGCATGGAACCACGGCTCTGGTGGTCACACACAACCCGGAATTGGCTCTGCGCTGTGGTAGGGTCCTGTCCCTCGAAGGCGGCATCTTGCACCCGGAGAGTCGCTGAATTCCGCAAGCTGATCAGGATACCAGGCCCTCTTCATCCGATGTCCCAGGGTGTGATGGCAGGCATGCGGTTAGAATCACCTAGCGAACCAACGGATAGAGGACTGACAACCGATGTTCGAGAAGTACAACGAGAAGGCGAGACGGGCTCTCTTCTTCGCCCGCTACGAAGCCAGCAAGCTGGGGAGTCGGGTAATCGAGACGGAGCACATCCTGCTCGGTATCCTGCGTGAAGGCGAGGATACGGTCAACGAGCTGTTCCGGCGGATGGACGTCAAAGCCGATGCGGTGCGCAAGGAGATCGAGGGCGAGAGGGTGTTTGTCGAGCGGATCTCTTCGACGGCGGAACTGCCGCTTTCGGAGGAGTCGAAGAAGGTGCTCGCCTACGCTTCACACGAAGCGGAGAGCATGTTGCACTCCGCTGTCGGTTCGGAGCACCTGTTGATCGGCCTTCTCCGGGTCGAGGGTTGCACCGCGATGCGCACTCTGACCCGGGCCGGTATGGATCTCTACAATGTGCGTGAAGAGGTTCTCTCCATCGCCAAGGAACAGGAAGCGTCGCAGCAGAAGAAGGAGCTGCCATTCCTGGCCGAGTATGCTCGCGATCTGACCCAGCTCGCGGCGCAGGGAGCGTTCGATCCCCTCATCGGTCGCAACGAAGAGGTCGAGCGGATAGTCCAGGTCTTGTCGCGGCGCTCGAAGAACAACCCAATCTTGCTCGGTGAGCCCGGCGTCGGCAAAACCGCCATCGTCGAGGGGCTGGCCCAGCGGATCGTCGAGGGCAAGGTGCCGCTCTCGCTCGCGCAGCGCAAGATACTGGCCCTGGACCTGTCCCTCATCGTGGCGGGGACCAAGTACAGAGGCCAGTTCGAAGAACGCCTCAAGGGCATTCTCGCCGAGCTCACGGACAATCCCGACGTCATCGTCTTCATCGACGAGATCCACTCGCTGATCGGTGCCGGCTCGGCCGAAGGTTCACTCGACGCCGCCAATATCCTCAAGCCCGCCCTCTCGCGTGGGGAGATCGCCTGTATCGGCGCGACGACCTTGAAGGAGTTCCGCAAGTACATCGAGAAGGACCGTTCGCTACTCCGGCGATTTCAATCGGTCCAGATCGAACCGCCCTCCGACCAGGAGACCTTCGAGATCTTGCAGGGTGTCAAAGAGCAGTACGAAGCATTCCACAAGGTACGGTATGCCCCCGATGCGTTGCAGGCGGCGGTCAATCAATCGACGCGCTACATCGCCGATCGACAACAGCCCGACAAAGCCATCGATGTCATCGACGAGGCCGGGGCCAAGGTGAAGTTGCGCCGCGTTCGCGATACCCAGAACCTGCGGCGGCTGGAGAAGGAGATCGGGGAGGTCGTGCGTGAGATGAAGTCTGCGATCTCCGACAAGAAATTCGAACGCGCGGTCTACCTGAGAGAGAAGGAGATCGAGCTGCGGGAGGACCTCGAAGGCCTGAGGAGTCATACCGACGAGGATGCCACCGTGGAAGTGACCAGGCGGGACATCGAAGAGGTGATCGCGTCGTGGACGGGAATCCCGGTCGCCAGCCTGCAGAGCGAAGAGGCGGAGAAGCTGATGCAGATGGAGGAGATCCTGCAACGCCGGGTCGTGGGCCAGGATCATGCCATCAGTGCGATCAGTCGGGCCATTCGGCGATCCCGGCTCGGTGTCAGCAATCCGCATCGTCCGGTGGGCTCCTTCATCTTTCTGGGCCCTTCGGGGGTCGGCAAGACCGAGGTCGCTCGCCGACTTGGTGAATTCCTCTTCGGTAGCCAGCAGTCGCTGGTGAGATTCGATATGAGTGAGTACATGGAGAAGCACGCTGTCTCCAAGATGATCGGCTCACCGCCGGGCTATGTCGGGCATGAAGAAGGGGGGCAGCTGACCGAAAGAATAAGACGCCAGCCCTACTCGGTCGTGCTCTTCGACGAGATAGAAAAGGCGCATCCGGACGTCGCCAACCTCCTGTTGCAGATCCTGGAGGATGGCATGTTGACCGATGCCTACGGCAACCAGGTGGACTTCAAGAACGCGATTGTGCTGATGACGTCCAATATCGGTAGCCAGCTCGTCCTGCGGGGTGGCCGGATGGGATTCGGCGACGCCGACCAGCAGCGGAACTTCGAAAGGGTCGAACAGGAAATTCTGGGATCGTTGCGTCGCACTTTCAGCCCGGAGTTCATCAACCGTGTCGATGAAGTGATCGTCTTCAATCCGCTCGGCTCGGAGGAGCTTCGTGCGATTGTCGATATCCTCTTGCGGGATGTGAATACGACGCTCAGGGAGCGCGGCCTCGAAGTCGAAGTGACGGATGAGGCCAAGGAATGGCTGCTGGAAAGGGCGGGTATCGACCCGTCGACGGGTGCCAGACCGCTGCGTCGCACAATCCAGCGCCACATCCAGGATGCTGTTTCCGAAGTCCTGATTTCCCGTCACGGTGAAGAGACCGAGCTTATCCAGGTATCGGTCGAGGATGGCGAGCTCGCTCTGCAGCCACGCGAGATCGCGTCCGTGGTGGAGGAAGGCTGAGCGGTCTGGAACAATTCGCCTGACCGGCAAGCGACTTGCAAGTCCCTCCTGAAGCTCGAATACGATCAAGATTCATGTCCTACGCCACCCGATCGGGATTCCCGCTGCGCACCTTGCTGCTGATGCTCGTGGCCGCCTGGCTCTTCTCTGTCGGTCCGGCTGCCAGTCAGATCGGTGCCGGAGAGACCCTGCAAGAGGTCCATTTCGAGGGTCTGCAGACGCTGACTCCGGAGACCTTGCAGTTCTACCTCGGCCTGACCGAGGGTGAGCCGTTCGATATCGAGCTCTTCAACACGAAGGTTCACGACCTGTGGGATCGGCAGCTGATCGACGACCTGAAGGTCGCGGCCCAACAGGGCGACGCCGGTCTGATCCTGACCGTGACGATCACCGAGAGGCCGACGCTGCGTTCGGTCGAGTACGAGGGGCTGAAGCGACTGAAGCGGGCGGATATCTCCGACAAGATCGCCGAAGAGAAGATTCGCGTCCGCGAAGGCGACGCCCTGAATATGGGTGAGCTCTATCGCCTGAAGGCGGGAATCGAGGAGCTGTATGCCGACAAGGGCTTTCGACTCGCCGAGGCCACCTTCAGCATCGAAGAGGTCTCGGCAGCTGACCGGCGCGTTTTCTTCAACATCGACGAAGGCGACAAGGTGCGCGTCGAGGATGTCGATTTCGAGGGCAACACCGTTTTCAAGGACCGCAGACTGCGATGGTCGATGAAGGAGACCAAGCAGTCCAATATCGTCACCAAATTGATGAAGAAGGATCTCTACGATCCGGTGAAGATGGACGAGGATCTCGACAAGGTCCGGCAGCTCTACAAAAAGGCTGGCTACAAGAATGTCGTGATGGGTGAGCCCAAGGTCGAGGTTCTGCCGACCAAGCCGAATGCACCTTCGCCCCAGGAGCAGAAGCGTCGTCTGTTCATTACCGTGCCGATCGAGGAGGGAGACCGGTGGAGGCTGGGGACCATCACGATCGAAGGTAGCGAACGCTTCAGTGCCGAGATACTCGAGCGCCAGTTCGAGAAGCCCAGCGGCGGTTGGCTACGGCAGAACGTCATCGACAAGGGCGTCGAGGCAATCAACGAAATCTACAGCAATACCGGTCATCTCTTCGCGCAGGTGAATACCGAGCTCGTCGAGAGGCCTGATCAGGTGGCCGATCTGATCGTGCGCGTCAACGAGGGCGACCAGTTTCGCATTCGACGTATCGAGTTCGAGGGCAACACCAAGACCAAGGACAAGGTGATCCGTCGCGAAATGGCCGTACAGGAGGGCGTCGTGATGTCGACGGGTGCCCTGCGCAATAGCCTCTTGAGGCTCCAGCAGATGGAGTTCTTCAAGGTCGATGAATCCGATCCGGTGGGTTTCGATATCGATCAGGAGGAGAGCTTTGTCGACCTGACTATCAAGGGAGAGGAAGGCGATCGCACCGAGCTGCTTTTTGGCGGCGGCTTCAGTGAGATCGATGGTTTCTTTTTCCAGGGCCAGTTCAAGACGCGAAATTTTCTCGGCCGTGGTGAAACTCTGGGGCTCAATGCGCAGATCGGGGCACGTCAGGACATTTTCGATATCTCCTACCAGATCCCGTGGTTCCTGGACAGGCCGCAGAGCATCGGTGCGAACATTTTTGTCAGGAGACTCGACTATTCGCTGCTGACCGGACAAGACTTCGTCACCGACAGTCGCGGTGGCTCGATCACCTATGGCCGGAACCTCGGACTTTTCGGTAGCGCCAATATCACCTTCACACGTTACGAATCGGATGAGACTCGGCGCGAGTACACCGTCGATGGAGAGCTGCTCCAACAGGAGCTGCAGCGAGAGGTGTCGATGGTTCGACTCGGTCTGACTCGGGACCGCCGAGACAGTCGGCTGCAGCCGACCGTGGGCACTCGCTACAGCGTCTTCCTGGATTACGCTGGCGGGGTGCTTGGAGGCAATACCAACTTCGTGCGTCCGCGCGCCCAGTTTTCCAGACATATTCCCGTGACCAAGGAGCGGTTCCAGACCTCCTGGGCGTTCAACATTGATGCCGGATTGATCGAGCCCATCGACGATACCGAGCTGTTTTTCAACGACCGCTTCTATCTCGGTGGCGAAAACAGTGTCAGGGGCTTTCGCTATCGCTCCATCTGGGTCCGGGACCCGCAAGGCAATACCGTGACCGACGCTTTTGGCTTTCCGCTGGGCGGTACCCGGTCCCTGCAGCTGAACACCGAGTTCATCTTTGTCATCAAGGGGCCGTTCAGGTTCATTGCCTTTGTCGACGGTGGAAAAGTCTTTGGTGACGATGAAGGGTTCTCGATGGACAACTTCCGGATGTCGGTCGGTGGTGAGTTGCAGGTCAACGTTCCCATGCTCGGTGCGCCGATCCGGTTCATTTTCTCCGAGAATGTCAGTCCCCTGCCCGACGA
This sequence comes from uncultured Acidobacteriota bacterium, assembly GCA_963707075.1. GTDB lineage: Bacteria > Acidobacteriota > Thermoanaerobaculia > Multivoradales > JAHEKO01 > CAXMQZ01. The sequence continues at coordinate 46,243 of CAVPOX010000016.1, read as the reverse complement.
TCGATTCGAGACTTTTCAGTTCAGCATCGGTCCCAGTTTCTAGATCCAGCGGCTTGAAAGAGGGCAGAGAAGAGTTGGCTTATCGACTTGCGCAGCTAGCGGCAATGGTGGATGGCGAGGTGCGGGGCGATCCGGATCGAGTTATCGAGGGGGTGCATTCGCTCGAGAACGCCGGTCCCAGCCATCTCGCCTTTGTGACCAATCCTCGTTACCGGCGAAAGGCCGCGGCCAGCCGCGCCGGAGCCCTGCTCGTCGCCGAGGTCCTCGAGGGTGTCGACCGCGACTACCTGGTGGCTGACGACCCCTATTATGCGTTGGCTTGCATCATGCGCGCGATGCATCCGCCAGCTTCGCGGCAGCCCGGCATGCACGAGACGGCGATTGTCGAGGAAGGCGCGGAGATCGACTCCGGGGCGTATGTGGGTCCGTTCTGCCTCGTGAGAAGGGACAGTCGAATCGGCAACGGGGCGGTCCTGCATTCGCATGTCGTCGTCGGGGAGGGCTCCGTCGTTGGCGATCACTCGATCCTCTACCCACATGTTGTGCTTTATCCGGGTTGTATCCTCGGCCAGGGCTGCATTCTTCATTCCGGGGTGGTGCTGGGCAGCGACGGGTTTGGCTATGCACTCCATGAAGGAACCCACGTGAAACTCGAACATGCCGGTCGTGTCGTGCTGGAAGAGCACGTCGAGATCGGTGCCAACAGCACGGTCGATCGGGCCCTTCTCGACGAGACTCGAATCGGCAGCGGCAGCAAGATCGACAATCTGGTGCAGGTGGCCCATAATGTGCGACTTGGACAGCGCTGCCTGCTGATCTCCCAGTCGGGTATCGCCGGTAGCACCAGCCTCGGTGATGATGTGATTCTGGCCGGTCAGGCTGGTTTGGCGGGGCACCTGGAGCTCGGGAACGGGGTGCAGGTGGCGGCGAAATCAGCGGTGTTCAAATCTGTAGAGGCGGGGCGCCGGGTCGCAGGAATCCCGGCCGGAGAGGCTGGAGCCTGGAGGCGGCAACAAGCCCTGGTGGCTCGCTTGGGCGAGATGAGCAAGCGATTGCGCAGGCTGGAAGCCAGAATCATGGGGACTGAAGAGGGCGCAAAGGGGGAAGACGGTGAGTCTTGAGGAGATCAAGTGGGATGTGGAGTGGGTCAAGAGCATCATCCCGCATCGCTATCCCATCCTCCTGGTGGATCGGGTACTGGAGATCGAGCCCGAGAAGCGGATTGTGGCTATCAAGAATGTGACTGCCGATGAGGAGATCTTCAACGGACATTTTCCAGGCCATCCCGTGCTGCCAGGGGTATTCCTGATCGAAGGTATGGCACAGGCCGGGGGTATTCTGCTGTTGCATGATGATCCGCACCGTCAGGACAAGTTGCTTTATTTCATGTCCCTCGATCGAGCGCGATTCCGCCGCCCGGTGGTACCCGGGGATCAAGTTCGCTACGAAGTCGATGTGGTGAGGCTCCGGGCGAACCACTGCAAGCTCTCCGGCAAGGCCCTCGTCGACGGTCAGGTGGCTGCCGAGGCAGTGTGCACGTCTGCGATGATTCCACGGTAGTTGGCTGGATTTGCCCTTTCGACACCTGACACATTTACGAGACCCTAGCTGCGACGCCCAGAGACCACGAGCGAATCGGGGGGAATGAGACACAATGAGCAAGGCTATCCACCCTACGGCGATCATCGATCCGACCGCCGAGCTGGCCTCCGACGTCGAGGTCGGTCCCTATGCCGTGGTCGGAGCGCAGGTCAAGCTGGGCAAGGGCACCAGGGTTGGCTCTGGTGCTCAGATTCACGGACCGAGCTTCTTTGGAGAAGAGAATCAGATCTTCCCTCACGCCTGTGTCGGCTTCGATCCGCAGGATCTGAAGTTTGCCGGTGGTGACACCAGGCTGGAGGTCGGGGATCGCAACCGATTTCGGGAGTTCTGTACCATTCACCGGGGGACCGAAGCCGGCGGAGGGCTGACTTCTATCGGCAGCGACAATTTGTTCATGGCCTACACTCACGTGGCCCACGACTGCCATGTCGGCAGTCGCACGGTGTTCAGCAATGCGGCGACTCTCGCGGGTCACGTCGAGGTAGGAGACGATGCCACAATCGGTGCTTTCAGCGCCGTGCATCAGTATTGCCGCGTGGGACGACACGCCTACATCGGGGGCTACTCCGTCATCACGCGCGATGCGCTTCCCTGGGTCAAGACAGTCGGCATCAAGCCGGCTTGCTACGGTGTCAATGTCATCGGCCTGGAGCGTAAGGGCGTCGACGCTGCCACGATCGAAACCGTCTCGGCCGCGATGCGTCTGTTGCTGCGATCGAAGCTCAAGCCCCCCCAGGCCATCGAAAGGATTCAGTCGGAGCTGGGGGAGAGCGAAGCGATCACCTACCTGGTTGATTTCCTGCAAACGTCAGATCGGGGGCTCATTACATCGATGCCCGGTCGACTCGGATCGCGGGGAGCCTAGTCTTGATGGCGAGCTCTTCAGCGCTACGCATTGGTGTCGTCGGAACCGGGTCGCTAGGCCGGCATCATGTGAGGATTCTGTCGAACCTGCCCGGAGTCGATTTGGTCGGAGTCCACGATATCCAGCCCGAAGTCTGCCGGCGAGTGGCCAGCGAGTTCGGCACACGGGCGTTCGAGTCTCTCGAGGCGCTGGCGAGAGAGATCGAGGCCGCGGTCGTGGCGGTTCCGACGACCGCTCACGCTGCGGTCGGTTGTCCGCTGTTGCAGGACGGAATTCACGTCCTGGTGGAGAAGCCGATAGCAGGGACATTGGCCGAAGCCGACCTCCTGGTCAACGCAGCTGGCGATCGCGTTCTCGCGGTAGGGCACGTAGAGTACTTCAACCCTGCCGTTGAAAGGCTGCTGGCGATCGACCAGAGGCCGGGCTTCATCGAGGTGCACCGGCTGGCAGCCTTCTCGCCGCGCAGCCTGGATGTCGACGTGGTCCTCGATCTGATGATCCACGATCTGCAGATCATGCACGCGTTGGACGATAGTCCGGTAGCCGAGGTCAGAGCGACCGGTATCAGCGTACTTTCCGATCGTATCGATATTGCCAATAGTCGCATCGCGTTGACCTCCGGTTGTGTCGCCAACATCACCGCGTCGAGGGTATCGGCGGAGAGGGTGCGAAAGCTCCGCGCATTTTTGCCGTCCCGCGGCTACTATTCGGTCGACTATCAGGATCAGGAAGTCAAGGGATTTCGCCTGGACGAGGGCAGTGGAGACCGCCAGATCGTTCCCGATCCTCTCGCGGTCGAAAAGCAGGAGCCCCTTCGGAAGGAGCTCGAGAGTTTTGTCGCAGCCTGTCGCGGGGAGGCGGGACGACTGGTCGATGGAGTCCAGGGGCGACGTGCCCTCAAGACGGCTCACCGTGTCTTGAGAGCGATCGCTGAGAAAGGTTGAACGGAGGAAATATGGGTGACGTGCGCATCGGTGTAATCGGAGGAAGTGGTCTCTACGAAATGGAGGGCATGGAGATTCGGGAAGAGATCACCCTGTCGACGCCGTTTGGAGATCCATCCGACAGCTATGTCGTTGGTGAGCTGGATGGTGGCGAAGTTGCGTTTCTCGCTCGTCATGGTCGGGGGCATCGGTTGCTGCCGTCGGAGCTCAACTTCCGAGCGAACATTCATGGATTCAAACAGCTCGGTGTGGAGTGGCTGGTATCCGTCAGCGCCGTCGGCTCGATGCAGGAGGATTACCAGCCGACAGACATCCTGGTGCCGGACCAGTTCTTCGACCGGACGCGCCATCGTATCGATACCTTCTTCGGAAACGGGTTGGTCGCGCATGTCTCCTTTGCGAACCCGGTCTGTCCGAGGCTCGGGTCCATCTTCTTCGACTGCGCCAAAGATGCAGGGGCCAGGGTTCATCGAGGAGGAACCTACCTGTGCATGGAGGGTCCGCAGTTTTCCACCCGTGCCGAGTCGGAGATATATCGTCAGTGGGACGTCGACGTGATCGGCATGACGAATCTGCAGGAAGCCAAGCTCGCCCGCGAAGCCGAGATCTGTTACGCCACACTGGCGATGATTACCGATTACGACTGTTGGCACGAAGACGAGGACGACGTTAACGGGCATGCGGTGATGGAAGTCATTCAGCAGAATGCCTCCACCGCGCAGGATGTGGTCCGTCGCATCGTCCGGCAGTTGCCCGTCGATCGCGATTGCGAGTGTGCTACCGCTTTGAGCACAGCCCTGATCACCGATGCCTCTCGGGTACCGGCCGCGACCCTCGACGCACTGAGACCGATCGTCGGCAAGTACTTCAACGAGGACTCGGAGGACTGACTCTCCCCAATGCCGCGCATTCTGGTCACCAATGATGACGGTGTCTTCTCCGAAGGCATCAAGTTGCTGGCAAACGCTCTGACGGGGATTGCCGAGGTAATCGTGGTCGCACCCGATCGCGAGCAGAGTGCTACCGGCCATTCCTTGACCCTGCATCGGCCTCTGCGCATGCAACAGCTCGACGACAACATCTATTCGGTGGATGGGACGCCAACCGACTGCGTCAACCTGGCGGTTCTGTGGTTGCTCAAGGATGATCCACCCGACCTGGTGGTCTCCGGAATCAATTTCGGCGTCAACATGGGCGACGATGTCACCTACTCGGGAACCGTGAGTGCCACCTTCGAGGGAACGCTGCTGGGTATCCCTTCCGTGGCGTTCAGTCAGGAAGTCGGCGAGCATTTCTCCTGGGCCAATGGTGTGGAGTTCGCTCGCCAGCTGGTCGAGACCCTCTTGGCCGAAAAGTTGCCAGAGAAGTTGCTCCTCAACGTCAACATTCCCGCAGGCCGCATTCGAGGAGTTCGCTTCACCCGCCTCGGCAATCGCAAGTACGAACAAGTGGTGGTCGAGAAGATCGACCCCCGGGGTAAGAACTACTTCTGGATCGCCGGCACACCGGAGTGGAAGGAAGAAGAGGGCACGGATCATTCGGCGATAAGCTCCGGGCGGGTCTCCATTACTCCCCTCCATCTCGATCTGACCGACTACCAGGGCCTGCAGGGCGAAGCGGAGCTGCAGCAGCGACTGAACGACTTCGTGGAAAGGCTCGAGGCGTGACGGACAGGTATTCCTATCAGCGGCGTCTGATGGTGCAGCTGATCGAGAAGAAGGGAGTTCGGGACCGGCGCGTTCTCGACGCGATGCTGCAGATTCCACGGCATCGATTCGTTCCCGAGCACGTGCGGACGCGGGCCTACGGTGATCATGCCCTGCCCATCGGTCTGGATCAGACTATCTCTCAGCCCTATATCGTGGCGCGGATGACGGAGCTGCTGGCCGTAGAAGCGGACCACAGTGTGCTCGAGGTCGGCACCGGCTCTGGCTACCAGACCGCGATACTGGCCCAACTTGCTCGGCGGGTCTACAGCCTCGAGCGGGTCTCTGATCTGGCTCACCGCGCGATTCAGCGCATGCGAGCGCTGGGCTTGGACAATGTCAAAATTCAGGCCTTCGACGGTACGGTCGGCTGGAGCGACGTGGCGCCCTTCGATCGCATCATGGTAACGGCCGGGGCCCCGAAGGTGCCGCCACCGTTGCTCGAGCAGCTGCGCGTGGGTGGTCGACTGTTGATACCCGAAGGGGATCGGTCGGAGCAGCTCCTCGTGGTTTACCGCAAGCTCCGCCAGGGCAACCGGCGCATCGTTGGTGAGGCGGTGACCTTTGTTCCTCTCATCGGTCGCCATGGATGGCAAGGGAGCCAGGAATGAACTTGTTGACTGACCTGTGGCACGGACTGCACGAGTTTCTCTCAGGACTACTCGCCTGGGTCGAGGCGTTCGCCGCGACCCCCTACGGAGGCACCGCCCTATTCGTGCTGGCCTTTCTGGAAAGCAGCTTCTTTCCGATCCCTCCCGATGTCCTGCTGATTGCACTCAGCCTCGCCCGTCCCGAGCTGGCTTTCTGGTTTGCGTTGGTCTGTGCGGTCGGTTCGGTACTTGGCGGCATGGCCGGTTATGCTCTCGGTTACTACGGCGGCCGTCCGCTCCTGTTGCGCATGTTCCGTCGCGAGAAGATCGAGTCCGTCGAACGGTACTACGACAAGTACAATGCCTGGGCGATTGGCATCGCCGGGCTGACGCCTCTGCCATACAAGCTGTTCACCATCTCGGCGGGGGCCTTTGCCATCAACTTCAAGGTCTTCGTGGTCGCCTCGATCGTCTCGCGAACCGCCAGATTCATGCTGGTGGCCGGTCTGATCTATGCGCTGGGGGATACCGCCAAGCACTTCATCGACAAGTACCTGAACATATTGACAATAGCGTTTGTGGCACTTCTGGTGGTGGGTTTCTGGGTGATTGGGCGTGGTGCGAGCAGGGCCAGCGTGCCGTCCGAGAGCGACGCCGAATAGGAGAGCAGATGGACGAGTTGAAGAAATACATACGCGAGGTGCCGGACTTTCCCAAGCCTGGGATTCTCTACTACGACATCTCGACCCTGTTGCAGGACCCACTGGCCCTGAGGATGACGATCGACCAGTTCGTCTGGCTGTTCTCGACCCAACACGTCGACAAAGTGGTCGGTATCGAGTCGCGAGGGTTCATGTTCGGTTCGATCGTGGCCTACAACCTGAATGCAGGGTTTGTCCCGGTCCGCAAACCGGGCAAGTTGCCGGCGCATACCATCGGTGAAGAGTACGAGCTGGAGTACGGTACGGACACGTTGGAGATTCACAGCGACGCAATCGAGACCGGCGAGCGGGTGTTGATCGTCGATGATCTGATCGCGATCGGCGGCACAGCCGCTGCGACGGCCAAGTTGGTGGAGTCGGTCGGCGGCGAAGTAGTGGGCCTCGGCTTCGTGGTGGAGCTGGCCTTCCTGGAAGGACGCAAACGTCTGGAAGGCTATCCCGTCGAGTCGCTTATCAAGTATTGATCATCATATAATTCAGCGTTCGTCGGCGGCTGTAGCTCAGCTGGACAGAGCTGGGGCTTCCTAAGCCCTGAGTCGGGGGTTCGAGTCCTCCCAGCCGCACCATGGAGATTAAAGCAAACCGAGTCAAGCAGGGCGAAGCCCTTCGTGAGTGAACATCATGAGTCAGAGATTGTCCAGAAAAGAGATCAAGCGCGACGAGTTCATGGAAACCATGGGGGGAGTTTTCGAGTGGGTCCAACAGCATTCGCGAGCTCTGATCGGTGCTGCCCTGGCGCTGCTCGCCGTTGGCGTCCTCGGCGCGCTCTTCTATGCTTACTCGGCCCGTCAGGAGCGTCTGGCCGACGAGGCTTTGGCTGCCGCGCTTCGGGTCTACCAGGCAGCGGTGGATCCGGTCACGGCTGACCCGACCAACGCGAGAACTCCTACCTTCCCCGACACTGAGTCGCGATCGCGGGCAGCGTCGGAGTTGCTGCAGGCGGTGCGTGACGACTTCAAGCGCTCGGATGCGGCGAACATCGCCGGCGTGTATTTGGGCCACATAGCGATTCAGAGCGGAGACTCCGAGCAGGCGCGGTCGCTCTGGGAGGAGTACGTCGACACGGCGGGCGACGACATGCTTTCGGCGGAGGTGCGCGTCAACCTGATGGCGCTCGACCGCGCCGAGGGCAAGGGGGACGAGCTGGTGACCCGCCTGCGGGCCATGCTGAGCGGCCCCGAAAGCGGGCTGCCACCCGATCTGCTCTGGTATCAGCTGGCGCTGACTCTGGATAGCCTGGGGCGGGATGTCGAGGCGACAGAGGCCTACCTGCGAATCGTCGAGGATTATCCCCAATCAGCCTACGCTGCGACGGCGCGGCAGCGGTCCGGAGCAACACAGACACCGCTCTTCGGTACCTGATGCTGGCGTATCCGATACTGGCCAGGAAGCGACTGGGAGCAGCGCTCGACCAGGCGGAGATCGAAAGTGTGGTCAAGGCCGCGGCTGATGGCAGCTGGAGCGACGCGCAGTTGGCGGCGTTTCTGATGGCGGCGGCGATTCAGGGCCTCGATTCCGAGGAGACGCTCCATCTGACGCTGGCGATGCTCGAGTCTGGCGATCAATGGGACCTGTCGAGCGAGATACCCGGCCTGGTGGACAAGCACTCTACCGGGGGAGTCGGCGACAAGGTCTCTCTCGTGCTCTCTCCCTTGTTGGCTGCTTGCGGTGTCCCGGTGATCATGCTGACCGGTCGAGCGCTGGGGCATACGGCGGGCACTGCGGACAAGCTCGAGTCGATTCCTGGGCTCGACCTGGAGCTAGATCGCCAGCGGTGCCTGCAGCTGCTCGAGAGTCATGGCATGGCCATGGGAATAGCGACGAGGGTTATCGCGCCAGCGGATCGCACGCTTTATCGGATACGCGACCAGACCGCGACAGTCGATTCCCTGCCGTTGATCACCGGCAGCATCCTCTCCAAAAAGCTCGCCAGCGGCGCTGCTTCATTGGTCTTCGATATCAAGACCGGTAACGGAGCGTTCATGGCAGAGCTGTCAGCGGCACGGGAGCTGGGGCAGATGCTGGTTGGAGTAACGCAGCAGATGGGCAGAAAGGCCAGTGCACTGATAACCGATATGAGTCAACCGCTGGGTCAATGGGTCGGACACCTGTCCGAGGTACGGGAGAGCCTCGAGTGCCTGGAAGGCGAAGGGGCGCCCGAGGTGATGGAGGTGACCTTGGCGCTGGCGGAGGAGCTGCTGCGGCTGCAGGGCAGCGATCTGGGGAGAGTGGATCTGCAACGGGCTGTCGATTCAGGGCGAGCACGGGAGGTGTTCGACGAGTGGGCAGCAGCGCAGGGGGCGGAGGCCGCCTGGCTGGCAGCACCGGATCTCGGTCTGGCGCCCGCGGAGGTCGTGGTCGAGTCCCCACGCGATGGCGTGGTCAGTGCGGTGGACTGTCGCCGTATCGGCCTGTTGATGGTCGAAGCCGGTGCCGGTCGTTCTGCCCCGGATACCCCGATCGATAATCGTGTGGCCCTGTCCTACAGCGCACGTCTGGGCACGGCTGTGACCAAAGGACAAGAGCTGGCTCGACTGTATCTGCGTCAGCGCGATGCGGATCTGACGCGGCGCTTCAAGGCCTGTTTCGAGGTGGCAGAGGCGGGCAGCCCGGTGACCCTGATCGTCGATCGGATCGACGGCCCGGCTGGCAGTGCGAGCTAGGAGCCGGAAGATCTGCCGAAGTTCCTGGCCAGTTTCGCCAGGTCATTGCCATCGACCTTCCTGTTGTTGTTGATATCCGCCAGGAAGCTGTAGTTGACCTCGCCGAAAACCGAGCCGAAGCTCAAACCCAGGAGGCTGAGGTCGAATCCGTCGACCCGGCAGTCGCCGTTGATATCGCCATCGAGATGGTCGCCCTTGCCGGTGGCGAGCTCCGCCATCGTCCGGTTCTGGATGTTGGGTGGATCGGCTCTGTCGCCTGTGTGCACGGTGATGCGGGCCGCGCATCCGACGTCCTTGTTATCGACCTTGTAGGAGAGCTGCGTTCGCCGTTGCGAGCCCTTGACGTTCGTCTTCACGGCACGGCCATTGATGGTGAAGTAGACTTCGGAGTTGTCTATCCCGGAACCGGACTCGTGAACGACAGCGCTCAGGGTATCTCCGGCTCGCAAGACATCTCCGGCGCCCGACTTCGAGAACAGGCTGATGAGGGGTGGCAACCTGTCGTCGCCCAGAATCTTGTCGGCGAAGTGCTCGGCCAGCAGATCGAAGCCAGCGGCATTGGGGTGCCCGACGACGTCGCAGCAGAAGTAGTACTTACGGAACCCCGGTCCCCCCTCGGCTTCGAAGATCGCCCATGGCTCCGCGAGCGGCCGCTCACCGCCGGAGGTGAGCTCTCGCAAACGGTACACCAGAGAATAGGTAACCGCGTTGTTGCTGTCCTGCTTGGCCCAGTTGGGACGCGGGATGATGGTGGAGTAGATGGAGGTCATGTCCTTGGCTCGGACCTTCCTGCCCATCGCTTCGAGGTTCTGGACCACCGTCTCGACCGAATACTCACCATTGATGACCCGATTGACGTCGTTGGTCCCCTCCATGATGATGAAGGTCGACGTGTCGCTTTGGTGCTTGTTGATGACCCCGTCGATGCGGGAGAGCCCCGCGCCGGTGCTTTCGCCGCTGTTGCCGGCGTTGTGAACCTTGACTCCTGTCATTCCGGCTGCTCTCAGCAGGCTCTGCAATCGGGACGGGTAGCCTCCCTCGCGCTTCTCGTCGAAGGGGTAGTTGCCTTCGGTGATGCTGTCACCAAAGGCCACGATGTCCTCCTGGGCCCAGCTCCGCCCGCCGATCACCAGGCAGAGGAGGCTGAACACGATTGCGATGTAGCGTGGTCTGTGCGAGGTCGTCAAGGCACGGCCTCCCATCTTTGGCTCTTGCCTGCCCGCTGTGGCCACCGCAGCTCGACAGAGTCCCCGACCGAGCGCGTCAACACCGGGCTGCTGGTCTGGTCCCCGGTCAGGATTGCGATCCGCTGCATCCGTCCGTTCGCGGCAACGTCCGCTACGGTCCACCCTGCAGGCCAGGCGTTGCGAAAGATCAGGTGAAGCGTGTCGTCTTTGAGGACGAACCGGGGATCCAGCGAGCCTCGCGGCCCAAGCGCGGCAGGCTGCGACCATTGCGTCCCGTCGAAACGGGCCAGCATGACCTGATACTCGCCGTTGACCAGACGGCTCCAGGAGAGCAGAGCGCCGTCGCCGCTTGCGATCAGAGCCGGTGTGACATCCGGGACGGTATTGTTTTGGGTGACGCGTCGAGCCGACGACCAACGACTGCCGAGTCCACGGCTCCAGAGGATGTCGTCATCATTGCCGTCGAAAGCACTCCAGACCAGCAGCAAGCTGCCGTCGGCGAGGGCTGCCGTCACCAATCCAGTCTGGCTTCCTTTGGCGGGTGGCGCCACAACGTTGACTTCACCCCACTCCTCGTTTGTGCGTTGGGCGGTACGAACCGATAGGGAGGTGATGTCGGTGCCCTCCAACCATGCGAGGCCGACCATCTCCTCATCGTCGACGAGCAGCGTCGGTAGCAGCCGCAAATCGTGACGCTGGACCTCGGGTGCCGGCAGACGACGGGTGCCGCTAGTGCCTCTGGAAATGAGCACGAGCTCTGTACCTTGCTGTACCTGCTTGATACCAGCCGCAGTCCACCCGCTACGAGTCTCGGCAATCGTCGTCAAGAGCTCCATCCTGCGGACTGTGATGCTCTGCGATCGGCCTCCATCCCGCTCGACCCTGGCTTTGCCCATGCCGGACTCCAGGACGAGACCGGAACGACTCTGTGTCGGTTGACGAAGCTCGGTTCCGGTCTCTTCGGCGGACAGGGCCACGCCCGTCGAAGAAAGGAAAACCAAGCCAACTGCAGCAATTCCCCGCATGGCTAGGCGATCCTATGGTTGCGCCCAGGGCCTGTCAAACCTTTGCAGACACCTGGAGTAAACTCCTTCCCATGAAGGCTGGCATCCTGGCCGTAGGAACCGAGCTTCTCGGTAGCGACCGGCTCGATACCAATTCGCTCGTCTTGACCGGGACTCTGCACCGGTTCGGGGTCGAGGTCTGTCGCAAGGCGGTGGTTCCAGACAACGAGGAAGAGATCGCCAGGGAACTGGGACGGTGCCTGGCAGACCTGGACCTGGTCCTGGTAACCGGAGGGCTCGGTCCCACTTCGGACGATCTGACACGCGAGGCCGCGGCGCGGGCGTTGGCGGCCCCTTTGATCCGCGATCCGGAGCTACTTGCCGCGCTCGAGGCACGTTTCCGGAAATGGGGACACGCCATGCCGCCTTCGAATGCTTGTCAGGCTGACGTCATCGAAGGGGCCGAGGTGCTGCCAAATCCCCGAGGTACGGCCCCCGGGATGCGCGTCGAACGCCCGGGACAGACCCTCTTTCTCTTCCCTGGAGTTCCCGCCGAGCTCGAGGGCTTGGTCCGCTCCGACCTGGAGCCGTGGCTGCTCCAGCACGCCGGTGGCACGCAACAGGAGACCCTGGTGTTGCGGGTGGCGTGCATGTCGGAATCGGCTCTCGAGGACATGCTGGGACCCGTCTATGCCGAATTCGGCTCTGAGCACGTCTCGGTACTGGCTTCGCCAGGCGATATCCAGGTGCGGTTGAGGGCCAACGGTGTCGGCGAAGACAGGTGCGAGATACTGGAGGCGATGGCCTCGAGGGTCGAAGAGCTCCTCGGGAGGTCGGTTTACGCGCGCGGGATCCAGAGCTCACTGGAGGGAACTGTCGGTGAACTGTTGCGCGCTAGCGGCCAAACAGTTTCCACGGCCGAATCCTGCACTGCGGGCCTGCTGGCCGAGCGGCTCACCCGCGTGGCGGGCAGCAGCGAATACTTCGTGGGCGGAGTTGTGGTCTACTCGAACCGGTTGAAGCAGCGCTTGCTGGGTGTCCCGACAGAGACCCTGGAGCGGTTTGGAGCGGTCAGTCGACAGGTTGTCTGCGCGATGGCCGAAGGGGCAGTCGGGTGTCTGGAAAGCCATTTCGCGATCGCCATCAGCGGTGTTGCCGGCCCGGGTGGCGGAACGGTGGAGAAGCCTGTTGGTACGGTGCACCTGGCCCTGGCGGAGGCGGGAGCCGAGACGGCTCATCGGGAGCTCCATCTTCCCGGAGACCGGCAGAGGATAAGGCTCCTGGCGAGCCAATGGGCTCTCGAGATGCTGCGTAGACGGCTTTTGTCTGCAGGAGCGACCGAGTGAGAGGGTCGGCGAAGGTGGTACCGGAGCGTCGGTCCTGATGAGCTGGACTCTGATCGCCCTGGCGTACCTGTTGGGATCGATCCCATTCGGCTACCTGATCGTCAAGGAGAGGGCTGGGGTCGACGTCCGTTCGGTCGGTAGCGGCAACGTCGGGGCGACCAACGTCCTGCGAGTCTCGGGCAAGGGCCCGGCTACCGCAGTCCTGCTGATGGACATGGCGAAAGGTTGCTTCCCGGTCCTGCTCGGACGGCTGCTGGGTGTACCAGCGTGGGTACTGGCAGGAGTGGCGTTTGCTGCTGTCCTGGGGCACGTCTTTCCGATCTTCCTGGGCTTTCGGGGCGGTAAGGGCGTGGCCACGGCCGTCGGTGCTTTTCTGGCCCTGGCACCGATCGCCACGGCGACGTCGATTGTGGTTTTTGTGATTCTCGTGGTGTGGAAACGATACGTCAGCCTGGGATCGGTAGTGGCGGTCGCGACCTTTCCCTTCTGGGTCTACGTCTACGGTCGAATTGGCTGGATGGCAGTGCCGTGGATAGCGGTGTTCGTCGGCGGCACTGCGACAGCCTTGCTGGTTTTCTTTAAACATCGGGCGAATCTCCGAAGGATCGGAGAGGGTACCGAAAGTCGTATTGGCGAACGTCTGGAGGTCGAGAGAAGTTGAGTCAGGTCGGGATATTGGGAGCTGGATCGTGGGGGACCGCCCTGGCGATTCAAGCGACCCGCGCGGGATGTGAGGTCAAGCTCTGGGCGCGTGACGCGAGTCTCGCGAGGCGAATGGCAAGCGAAAGGGAGAACTCCAAGTACCTGCCCGGGCAGAGGCTGCCAGAGTCGATAGAGCCCACCGCAGAGATGGACGACCTCGCCGGGTCGGATGTGATCATGGTGGTCGTGCCCTCGCACGGCTTTCGCCAGGTGGTGCGGCAGTTCCTGACGAGCTGGCGTGGCAGCGGGTCGTTGACCATGATCTCGGCGACCAAGGGGATCGAGGGCGAGACCTCGAGTCGCATGAGCGAGGTGGTCGCGGATGAGGCGCGAAGTGCAGGCAGGGATATCCGCTTCGCAGTCCTCGCCGGACCGAGCTTCGCCAGAGAGTTGGCTGAAGGGCAGCCGACAGCGGCCGTTATCGCTTCCAGCACCAAGCAGCTGGCGCACAGTCTGAGCGAGCTGCTTTCGACTCCCACTTGCCGGTTGTATTCGGCCAGCGATGTCATCGGCGTCGAGCTTGGTGGCGCCGGGAAGAACGTCATCGCGATCGGGGCCGGCCTGGTCAGTGGGCTGGGGCTGGGGCACAATACCCTTGCTGCACTGATTACGCGGGGTCTTCATGAGATTACCCGATTGGGAGTGGCTTGCGGCGGCAAGGCGCGAACCTTTTCGGGGCTGGCGGGCCTGGGAGACCTGGTGCTGACCTGTACGGGCGGTCTGTCGCGCAATCGTCGCACCGGTCTCGAGCTCGCAGCGGGGAAGTCGCTGAAGCAGATCGAGGAAGAGACCTCGATGGTGGCCGAGGGCATCAGGAATTCTTTATCCTTGAGTCGACTGGCGAATCGCCTGGAGATCGAGATGCCCATTACGCAACAGATGATGGCCGTGATGTACGAGGACAAATCTCCGACGCAGGCCGTCGAGGAACTGATGACCCGAGCTCTGAAGTCCGAGAGCGAGCTCTGAGTCCCAAACCCATCGCAGCGCGAGGCGAATCGAGGTCCCAATGACAGGTGCCATGGAGGAACATCAGACAGTACTGGTTCTGGATTTCGGCAGCCAGTACACACAATTGATTGCCCGCCGCGTGCGCGAAAATCGTGTCTATTGTGAGATTCAACCCTTCGACCTGAAGGCTGACACGATCAAGACGCGTAATGTGGTCGGGTTGATTCTGTCGGGTGGACCCCAGAGTGTTTACGAGTCGGGCGCTCTGCATCCCGATACCGGCATTTTCGACCTGGGGATTCCGGTGTTGGGTATCTGCTACGGCATGCAGGTGATGGCTCATCTCCTCGGTGGAGAGGTCGAGGCGTCGGATCGACGCGAGTACGGTCGGGCTGAAGTCGATACCGTGCAGGCAATACCCCTGTTCGACGGTCTGGCTCCGCGGCAGACGGTCTGGATGAGCCATGGGGATCGGATTGGCAGCCCCCCTGCGGGATTCGAGGTCTGCGCGGTTACCCCCAATGCGCCGGCCGTGGCCATTGCCGATGTCGAACGGAACATCTATGGCATCCAGTTTCATCCGGAGGTCTCGCACACTGTCTCGGGCGGAGAGATTCTGCGGAATTTCCTTTACGGTGTTTGCGGTGCGGACGGAGACTGGAGCATGGCCTCCTATCTCGAGGAGGCTGTAGCGTCCGTGCGGGCCGGGACCGATAGCGGCAGGGTCCTGTGCGCCATCTCCGGCGGGGTCGACTCCTCGGTTGTCGCCGTGCTGCTGCACAAGGCCATTGGCGAGCGCATGGTCGGGGTCTTCGTCGACAACGGGCTTCTACGCCAGGACGAAGCCAAGCAGGTTCTGCACGACCTGCGGGATGGCCTGGGACTCAATGTCATTGGGATCGACGCCCGAGACCGCTTTCTGTCCGCTCTGGCTGGAATCGAGGATCCGGAAGAAAAGAGGCGCACCATTGGTCGTGTGTTCATCGAAGTCTTCGAGGAGGAGGCGGCGAATCACGAGGCAATCGCTTACCTTGCGCAGGGCACGCTCTATCCGGATGTGATCGAGTCGGCTTCAGTCAAGGGACCGGCTTCCGTGATCAAGACGCATCACAACGTCGGTGGGCTGCCAGAGCGCCTCGGTTTCGAGCTCATTGAGCCTCTGCGACTGCTCTTCAAGGACGAGGTCCGTCAATTGGGACGCGAGCTCGGAATCCCGGAGGAATTCATCGGTCGACACCCCTTCCCGGGTCCCGGTCTTGCAGTGCGCATCCTTGGCGATGTCACAGCCGAGCGGGTGGCCCTTCTGCAGCAAGCCGACGATTTGTTCCTCCGCGAACTGCGTGAGAGCGGCTACTACGACAAAGTCAGCCAGGCCTTTGCCGTACTCTTGCCGGTCAAGAGTGTTGGGGTCATGGGGGACTTTCGGACTTATGAGAACGTGGTAGCCCTGCGATCCGTCGAGACCCAGGACTTCATGACCGCTGACTGGAGTCCTCTGCCGTACGAACTGTTGGGCCGGGTGGCCAATCGCATCGTCAACGAAGTCGCTGGCGTCAACCGGGTCGTCTACGACATCACCAGCAAGCCTCCCGGTACGATCGAGTGGGAATGAGCCGCAGTGATGACAACTTGCCGTTTTCAGCTGCTCTCCAGACCCGACTGTCACCTGTGTAGTGAGATGGAGCAGGTACTGGCCGAGGTACTGCCTGCCCATGGCGAGACCTACTCGGTGGAGAATGTGGATTCGAAACCCGAATGGCAGAGCAGATTCGGTGAAGTGATCCCGGTCCTCCTGCGCGATGGAGCTCCGGTGGCCAAGATCCGGGTCGATCGCCGCCGTTTGGAACGGATCGTTCGCCGAAGACGTTTCGGCCTCGGCTGACCCAGCCCGATTCAGGAGTCCGCGATCAACGGCGCGAGGCGATCGGGATTCTTCTTCAGGTACTTCGCCAGTCGCTTGGCCAGAGAGTTTTGCAGGGATTCGACTTCGCGGTCGTCGACGCCGGTCAACGCGATCCAACCCCCCGCCATGGTCCCGTGCCCCCCTCCCTTGCCCCGACGACCCAGAAGGCGGCGCATGAGATTGCCGGCGTCGGCACGCGAGTTGGTGGTGCGAATCGACAGATAGAGTCGGGTTTCGAAGACGCCGGTGCACAGGGACCAGGTCTTGCCCTGCAAGCGAAGCATCAGGTCGGCGACCTCGGGAACGATGTCCGGCTGCTCGACAGGACCGAGGTGGCTCACCACGAGTGTTCCGACGGACTCCAGCTTCTTTAGCCCCTCGTGCAGAATTCGGTAGTAGCTCAGGGGCAAGCGTGGGTTCTGGATCCTGGAGAGGGCGCGGATATCGGCCAGAGGATGCAGATAGTCGTAGACGGTCTTGTCGAGGGCGCTGAATTCGCGACCAAAATCCTGAGTTTCGGAACGGATCGCATAGACCAGCGCCGTGGCGTTGCTGCGGCTGATCTCGACCTGCGCGGCGACCAGGTACTCGGCCAGAAAAGTGGCTGTCGCGCCATACTCGACCCGCACATCGGCGAAGGGAACCTTGCGCGTCGCCCTGCGGACAGGATGGTGATCGAATACCAGGTCCGGGACGATCGTCTCCGGCAGCTGATTGTTGCCGGTTCGGGGCTGGCAATCAACCAGCGCGAAGTGCTTGTAGTTGTTCCAGTTCAGATACTTGAGGTGGCTCAGTTTGATGCCCAGGACCTTGACCATCTCCTGGTTTTCCGCCCGACCGATCATGCCACCGTAGGCGATCGTCACCCGCCGCTTGAAGGCGTGCCTGAGAAGGCTGCTCAGGGCGGCCGCGGCGGCGATGGAGTCAGGGTCGGGGTTGTCATGGGTGAGCACAAGCCATCTGCCAGCGGCGGTGTGCTGTGCCATGTACCTCGAGAGCTCGTCCAGGCGAGCACGAGTCAGGTCGGTGACCATGAAGACTGGATTCTACTCGACCTCGCATCAAAGCAGCCGTGAGGCCAGGCCGAGAAAGGTCGCGAAGCCCGCGATATCGGCAAGTGCGACAACCAGGGTCGAAGAGCCGAGGGTGGGGTCCTGCCCGAGTCGTTTCAGCAGGAGCGGGACCAGGCAGGCCAGGAACGAGGCCACCACCTGGTTGGCGACCTGTGCGACCCAAACGGCACCTGCCAGCCGGGCGTCCCTCTCGAGAAAGAAGGCTAGCGTCATCAGGACCAGACCACTGATCGAACCGATCAGCAGCCCCCGCAGGCACTGTCTGCCGACCACTCGCCAGGGACGCCAGAGGTCCATTTCACCTGTCGCCATCGACGCCGTGACCACGGTCAGGGTCTGGCGTGCCAGATCGCCACCAGTGGCCCCGACAATGTGCATGAAGGCGACCAATAGAGCGTACTTGGCGATGACATCCTGGAAGGAACCGATCACCCAGGCTGCCAGCAGGGCGCCGAGCATTCCCAGTCCCAGCCAAGGCAAACGGACTCGGAGGGCGCGGGCCAGGGGCGTTCCAAGTGTCTCTGGCTGGGACAGGCCGCCCAGGCGGTAGAGGTCCTCGCTCAATTCCTCTTCGATCACGTCGATGACGTCGTCGACGGTGATGATGCCCACCAGGATCCCGCTATCGTCCAGGACGGGCATGATCGGCAGGTCGTAGCGCGCAAAGAGCCTGGCGACGTCCTCCTGCGGTGTATCCACCTGGACGCTGACCAGGCCTCGATCCATTATCTCGCGCAGATTCTGGTCGCTACGTGCGGTCAGCAGCTGCCAGAGCCTGACCAGGCCGATCAGATGTCCCCGCTCGTCGATGACATAGAGGTAGAAGAGGCGCCGAGTCCTGGCCAGTCCCCGGATGACAGCCACGGCCTCCTCGACGGTGAGATCGGCGCGGAAGGAAATTACGTCGGGATCCATCATGCCGCCGGCCGTCGACTCGCCATAGAGCATCAGATTGTTGAGATGGGAAGCCAGGGCCGAGTCGAGCGAGGCCAGCAACGCCTGCCGACGTGTCTCATCAACCTGGTCGAGGATATCGACCGCGTCGTCGGCGGGAATGCGTCCGAGAACGACCGTTAGTCGGGAGTCTGGAAAGTCGTCGAGAACCTCTCTCAGGGTCTGGTCGTCGAGCTCGCTGAGGGTCTGACCGGCGCGACGCATCTCGAAGAGCACCTCGAGCAGGTTGAGCTTCTCCTCTGGCTTCAGGAGTGGAAACAGCGGAGCGATATCTGCGGGGTGAAGACGGGAGAGAATTCGGTGCAGGCGACGGTCGTGGGTGGCGCGCAGAAGTCGCAGGAGGAGCCGCTGACGCTGGTCGAGCGGAAGGGGATCGGAACGTGTGGAGGGAGGGCTCTGCACTTGTTGATGTTACGATACCTGGCTCCCGGCGGGGGGCGGAAATCAACCATGATCAATGAGCTGTTTCATATCGGGCCCCTGGCCATCAGTCCGTTTGGAGTGATGATGGTCGCGGCATTTGTCGGTGGGTACTTCCAGTTGCGCTGGGGGCTTCGCGAGCTCGGAGTGGGCGACGCCGAAGATGCCAGCGCCCTGGTGCTGGCAGCCGGAATCGGCGGCATTGTCGGCGCGAAGATCTACTACGCGATTCTGTATCGGGATCCTGGCCTGTTGCTCGAGCGCTATGGCCTGGTGTGGTACGGCGGATTCGCGCTCGGAGCGCTGGCCGTGGTCTGGGTGGCGCGTCGCCGGCGATTGCCCGCCTGGTCGGCAGCCGATGCCGCGGCTCCTGGATTGGCCCTGGGATACGGCCTCGGACGAATCGGCTGCTTCCTGGTGGGTGACGACTTCGGCATGCCCACCGATCTGCCCTGGGGGGTAGCCTTTCCCAAGGGACTTCCGGGACCGACGACGGCTGGTCTCATGCGAGCGGAGTATGGTGCGGAGATTCCCTTGGACATCCCCAACGATCAACTGATTGCCGTACACCCGACCCAGCTGTATGAGACTCTCGCGGCACTCGTCATCTGGGCCGTTGGCGTCAGGCTGATCAAACGGCAGGTGCCGACCGGCGTGACGACATTGACCGTGGTGGTGCTCATGGCTCTTGAGCGCTTTCTCGTCGAGTTCGTGCGCGCCAAGGATGATCGACTTTGGGCCGGCTTCACGCTGGCGCAGGTGATCAGTCTGACCGTGGTAATCGTCATCTCCACAGTCCTCCTTTCCAGACTGCGACGGGAGCGTAGCTCATGAGCCTCGACTCCGGGGCAACCGTGGTCGACCTCCTGGTGGTGGGTGCGGGCCCGACGGGCATCGCTATCGGCGCTGAAGCCCGATCTGCCGGGCTCGATGTCCTCCTTCTGGATCGCGGCCCGCTGCTCGCCAACCTCCTGGGTTTTCCCACCTACATGCAGTTCTTCACGACGCGGGATCTGTTGGAGGTCGCTGGAATTCCGTTCGCCATTCCGCGGGACAAGCCCGATCGGCGAGAGGCCATTGCCTACTATCACTCCGTCGCCAGGCAGTTCGAGTTGCCTGTGGCGCCTCATGAGGAGGTGCTCGGGGTGCGGCGAGAGGGCGATCATTTCGAAGTCGAGACGCGGCTCGCCGAAGGCCAGCAAGTGCGCCGAAGTCGAGCGGTGGCCCTGGCAACCGGATACTTCCACAGGCCCCGTCGACTGGAGGTCCCCGGAGAGGATCTTTCCTGGGTCCATACGCGCTATATCGAGCCTTACCGACATTTTGGCGAGCATGTCGTGATTGTCGGTGGAGGCAACTCGGCTGCCGAAACGGCACTGGATCTATGGAGGAATGGCGCCAGAGTCACCGTGGTCCACCGGGGAGTGGCAATCAAGCAGACGATCAAGTACTGGCTCAAACCCGATTTCGAGCATCGGGTGGAGGAGGGGTCCATTGCCGCCTGGTATGGCAGCCGGGTGACGGGCTTTGTCGGGAATGCGGTCGCGATCGAGACTCCAGACGGGCCCCGCAAGGTCGAGGCCGATGCCGCCTATGTCCTGATCGGCTACACACCAGATGCCGAGTTGGAGGCACGATGCGGCGTCGAGGTGAATCCCGAGACCCTGGTGCCCGATTTCGATCCGGAGACCTGTGAATCCAACGTCCCCGGCCTCTACATCGCTGGAACGCTGCAGGCCGGGCGTCGCACGGACAAGATCTTTATCGAGAACTCTCGCGACCACGGTATTCGGATTGTCAGCCACCTGAAAGGGACTCTCAGGCACGGCCATTGCAAATAGTCTGTGCGGGCGTGGCCTCGCCAGGTACGGAGCGAGGCGTCCGAGCAAGGAGCTATTGATGAAGCGTTCGCTGTCCAGGACACTTTGTGTCCTCATCTGCCTTCTACAAGTGATGCTGGTGCCGAGGATCTCTGCTCAGGAGAGCCAGCCCTCGTTCCCGGCGATCTTCTCGGAGGTGCTCGACGTCCGGGTGGTGAATCTCGAGGTCGTGGTCACCGACAAGGACGGTGTGCCGGTGCGAGGACTGCGTCCGGACGACTTTCAGCTGATCGTCGATGGGAACGAGGCGGATATCGACTATTTTTCGGAGATCCGTTCAGGTGTGGCCGCAGCGCCTTCCGAGCAACAGAAGGAGTCCGGTATCGCTGAACTGCCGGCGGCGATTGCCGGGGAGCCGATCGAGACCAGCTACCTGGTTTTCATCGATGAGGCATTCGCCATAGCGCGGGACCGCGATGCCATAGTCCGGGGACTGATCAAGGATCTGCCGCGTCTGGGGCCGAACGACCGCATGGCGATCGTTGCCTACAACGGCAAAGAGATCGATATGCTCACCACCTGGAGCCAGTCTGTGCCGGCCCTCGAGAGAGTCCTCGAGAAGGCCCTCGAGCGTCCGGTTTACGGATTGCAGCGGCTTGCCGAGCAGCGGCAGTACGACTTCGATGCCCTGCTGCGAGCGAGTGTCGGCATACGTACAGGACAACTCGTCCCGAATTCTTTCCTGCGGACGAGTCTGGACCCCAACGAGCGGTTCTTTCTCGAGCGACTGACAGGCCAGATCCAGTCTTCTGTAACCGCAGCCACGGTGACGCTGCGTAGCTTTGCCATGCCTCCAGGGCGGAAGGTCATGCTGCTGTACTCCGGTGGTTGGCCCTTCTTCCCAACCGCATTTCTCGGACCCGACATTTCACCGGTCGTGGCCTGGAACGAAGGCGAGAAGGGGAGTGGCCTGTTCAACCCGTTGAGCGACACTGCCAACCTCCTGGGGTACACGATCTACCCGGTCGATGTACCGGGGTTCAACGATATCCTGGCCACAGGCGGGGGCAACAATCTGGCGCAATCACGGGAACCGCTGCCCTCGGAGTTGAGCTTCAACAGCTTCCTGCGGGAACAGGAGAACCAGTACACATTGACCTGGATCGCCCGTGAAACGGGGGGCAAGGCTCTGATCAACGCGGATCGCGCCAACGCTTTCGACCAGGTTGTGTCCGATACCCGTTCGTTCTACTGGTTGGGATTCTCTCCCCAGCGGGGTTGGGACGATCGTCGCCACGACGTCAAGGTGACCGTAAGAGAGCCACGTTTTCGGGTACGAGCCCGCCGGGATTATCTCGATGCGTCGAAGCAGCACGAAGTAGCGATGGCTTTGGAAAGCACGCTCGTTTTTGGCAATCCCGCCGGTGTCGAATCACTGGCGGTCGAGGTTGGTGAGCCAGAGCGTGCCGGGCGCAAGCGGATGGAGGTCCCGATTAGCATCCTGATTCCCCTCTCGGAAGTGACCTTTCTGCCCGATGGAGATGGCTATTCGACCGGCCTCGAGCTGCGAATCGCGGTCCGGGACAAGGAAGGGCGTCGCGCCGAGGTACCGACAGTGCCAGTGGAGGTGAGAGTGGACTCGATGCCGGAGGCTGGCACAGTGGGTCGGTACGAGACAAGCCTGAAGCTGAGGCGGATGGCCCACGAAGCGGTCGTGGGCATCTTCGATCCGGCAAGTGGTAGGATTTTGTCGGCCAGTATCGAGATCTCACCATGACTCTCGAGTGTTCAATCAGCAGCAATGACCGAGGAAGATCGACCAGAATGAGCTCACCAATCAAACTAGCCTGGCTTCTCATTCTCCTTCTCGGGGTGTTTCCTGCGATGGCCCAGGAAACTTCCCAGCAGGAAGCCGAGGAGATTGCTGAAGAGGGCGCCTATCTCGAGACTGTCGATGTCAACGTTGTCAACGTCGATGTCTTCGTGACCGATAAGGCGGGTAATCCCATTACCGGCCTGACGATCGACGATTTCGAGCTGTACGAAGACGGCAAACCCATCGCTATCACCAATTTCTACGCCGTTGAGCAGGGCAAACGTCTCGACAGGCTCGAGGGCGGCGAGCTCTCCGCCGAAGTTGCTGAGAAACCCGTCGACCCGCTGGCCCTGCCGGATAGGTCGCGGGAAGCGGATGTTCCGGACGACGAGCGTCTGCATCTGGTCGTCTACATCGACAATTTCAACATCCGACCGTTCAATCGTAACCGGGTATTCCGTCGGCTGCGCGAATTCCTGAGCCAAAAGTTGAGCCAGGGAGACCGGGTGATGCTCGTCTCCTATGACCGCAGCATTCACGTTCGGCACCCATTTACCTCCGATCCGCAGCTGGTGGCCAACGCCCTCTTCGACCTCGAGACCGTGACCGGGCACGCGGTGCACCTGGATTCCGACAGACGGGATCTGATCCGGGACATAGAAGAGGCTGAGACGGTGGGAGAGGTCGATTGGCGAGTCCGTCAGTACGCCGAGGGACTGACCAACGACCTGCAGTTCTCGATCGATGCTCTGCAGGAGATCGTCGAATCCATCGCGGGCCTGCCGGGGCGCAAGGCACTGCTGTACGTCAGCGATGGGCTACCCATGGTACCGGGTGAAGACATGTACTACGCGTTGAGTCAGAAGTTCCAGGACTCTACGTCGGTGACACTGTCGCGAGAGTTCGACTCCTCGCGTCGGTTCATGAACCTGGCATCGACCGCGGCGACGAATCAGGTGGTGCTCTACACCATCGATGCGGCGGGTCTGCGAGCCCCCGAATCCTCCAGCGTGCAAAACGCCTATACCGGAACGGCCGGACTGTCGACCTTTGTCGACACCATCAATGTGTCGAATATTCAGGCACCGCTTCTGATGCTGGCGGAAGAAACGGGCGGTCGAGCCATCTACAACAGCAACGACGTCGGAGAAGGCCTCGAGAAGATTGCCAACGATTTTCAGTCGTTCTACTCGATCGGATACTCGCCTTCTCATCACGGCACTGGCCGCTTGTACAAGATCAAGATCAAGGTGCCAGGCCGCAAGGATGTCAAGATCCGGCATCGCGAAAGCTACCGTGACAAGCCACACTACGCCCGCATGACCGATGTGGCGCGGGCCACCCTGGCGTATGGATTCGACGACAACCCCTTGAAGGTCCTCCTGCGCTTCGGGGAGTCCACACCGGGTGAGAAGAAGACATACATCCTGCCGATTCTGGTGGGAATTCCCCTGGATGAGATCGTGCTCATACCGCAGGCAGAGGTCTACGAGGGGCGCGTGAAGCTCTATTTCGGAGCCATCGACGAGGAGGGGGATATGTCGGAGGTTTCCGAAGTCGATTTGCCGATTCAGATCCCCCTGGCGGAGCTTGCCGAGCCCGAGGGGAAGTACTTTCCCTACCAGACACAGCTACAGATACGCGAAGGCGGTCATCGGGTCACCGTCGGGTTGTGGGACGAGATCGGTGGTGTCAGCTCCTTTGTCAGCAAACAGGTCTACATAGGTAGCGGATAATGCGCATTTTGAGACGGTGGCGGGACCTCGTAGCATCCCTCGGCGAATCCCTGATCGAGGTTGCCGAGGCCGAGGTTGCATCGCTCAAGCAGGATCTTCGTCACACTGGCCGGCGATTCGGCATGGCGATCGCCTTGGCGGTAGTGGCGGCCATTATGGCGTTTTGGGTTGTCGGCGCGGCGGGGTTTGCTCTTTTCCAGGTGCTGCTGCTCTGGGTGCCGGGCTGGGGCGCGTCGCTGATCGTCCTGGGGAGTCTCCTCACCCTGGCATTGATACTGGGCGGAGTCGCACGGCGGAGACTACGCGATCTCGAGGCACCGATCGATACGATGCGGCGCCATGTCGAGGATCACAAGGACTGGTGGCGCAACAACCTGCTGCCGCGAGGGGATTCGGATGACCGATCGGAGATCGCGGATCGAGATGAGACAGAGTTCCTCCCCTGAGGCCTCGGCCGAGCACCTTGCAGAGGTTCGGAAACAGTTTGCCGGCGATTGGCTCGCCTTGCGCCGCTCACTCCGTCTGGAGACCGGATCAGAGCCTCGTTGGTCATCGCACCTGGTTCTGCCGGTCCTGGCCCTGGCGGCCGGAGTGGCTGTCGGAGCCGGGATCTGGTGGCGGCGCGCCAAGAGGGATTGAGGTTCCGACTTCAGGCTTCCCTGGGCCGTTTGAACACCATGGCGATGTTGTCGGTAGCGCCGCTCTTGAAGTTCACCGAGCTGATGGAGATCAGCTCCCAGCCCTCCTCACCCAGCACATTGAGCTCTCGAACAGCATTGGGGTCGAGGCGGTAGTTCTCGCTGCGGATATTGATGATGTGATACTCCCACTTCGTCATCTCGCACTCTCCTTCCCCTCCGGCGGCGACTTGAGGCTCGTTTCGTCGCTCAGCAGACTCCTCATTTTAGCTGAAAATCGCCTTGCGGGCCCCTGATCGGAACTTCATGACCAGCCACAGAGATGCAACCGGGACGGAATGCGTGCTGGTTTTCTCCAAGCCCGCCCTGCCCGGGAAGGTCAAGACCCGCCTGATTGGTGAGCTGAGCGCCGTCCAGGCGGCGGCACTTCATGCGGCGTTCCTCGACGACCTTCTCGGTCGCCTGGAGCGGGGTCGGTTCGATCTGCGGCTGGCCTGGGCAGTCGATTCGGCGGAGCCCTTGCCGGTCTCTTCGGTCCCAGCTCTGCGCCAGTCTGGGGGAGATCTCGGTCACAGGCTCTTCAGAGGGCTCTCCGAAGTGGCCAGAGAGTTCCCGGCGGTAGGCGCCATCGGTAGCGATCATCCGGACATACCCCTCTCGCTTGTGCACCAGGCATTCGATAAGCTGGTCGGCGGAGCGGACGTCGCTTTGGGTCCGGCCGACGATGGCGGGTACTACTTGATCGCCCTCAGACGGGAGGCCCTGAGACCGGAGATATTCCAGGAAGTTCCCTGGAGCTCATCCGATGTCCTCGAGGTCACTTTGGATCACTGTCGTGAGCTGGACCTGAAGGTCGCGCTGCTTCCCACAGGCAGCGACGTGGATACGCCGGCGGATCTGGATCGATTGTGTCGGCGGTTGCGCGAAAAGGCCGCGATCGATTGTCCGCGAACGCGGCGGCTGTTGTGGTCATGGGGTCGCCTCTGACAATGTCGAGATCTGGGAGTCGAGGATGAAAATTCTGGATGCGAATGCCATGCGGGAAGTCGATCGAGCTGCGATCGAGGAGATCGGAGTGCCCAGTCTCGTCCTGATGGAGAACGCGGCAATCGGGTTGGTCGATGCCCTGTCGACGAGCTACCCTGAGGCGACATCCGTGGCTATTTTCTGTGGACCCGGAAACAACGGTGGAGACGGGCTGGCCCTGGCACGTCATCTTGCGGTGCGGGGCTATCACGTGGAAACGAGTCTGTTCGGGACAGCCAGAGGACTGAGTGCCGACGCCGAGACGCAACTGGCAATCTGTCGCAAGCTTGGCCTGGCCATTCATGAGTTCCAGGATGAGGAGTCGGCCCGTCAGGCGGTAAACGCGGGCGCCGGACTCGACCTGGCGGTCGATGCCCTGTTTGGAACCGGCCTGACCCGTTCGCTCGAGGGGCTCTTCGCGGAAGTGGTCGCCGCTTTCAACCTGCTGCAGGTTCCGCGGATTGCGGTAGACCTGCCGAGCGGGCTCAACGGCAGCAGTGCCGAGATCATCGGGCCCCATGTTTTTGCCGATCTGACCGTGACCTTTGCGGCTCCGAAGGTGCCTCACGTACTGCAGCCAGCAGCGAGCGCTGTCGGCGAGGTGGTGATTGCGGACCTCGGCATCCCGCAGCAGTTGATCGAGGAGGCTGCCGGCGATCTCTACCTGCTTACCCGCGAGGAGTTGGCCGACACCTTGGGCATCCGGCCAGTCGCGAGCCACAAGGGAGACTACGGACATTGTGTGCTTCTGTCAGGTTCGATTGGTAAGGCGGGAGCCGCCATTCTGGCGGCTCGGGCCGCGGTCAGGGGGGGAGCCGGCCTGGTAACAGTGGCCACACCCGAGATGCTCGTGCAGACGGTCGATCTGGGATCGCTCGAGTCGATGACATTGCCGGTAGAAGTAGACGAGGATCGCGGCCTCGCCGAGACCACCCTCGAGCAGCTTCTCGAGTTTTCGAGAGACAAGCAGGTCCTGGCCATAGGTCCCGGCTTGGGGACCGAACGAAGTACGACACAGGTGGTGCAAGGCCTGGTCAACAGGTGCGAGACTCCTATCGTCCTGGATGCCGATGGTCTGAATGCCTTTAGCGGAGCTCTCGACAAGATCGGGGAGGGAGCTGGTCCCCGGGTGCTGACCCCTCACCCGGGTGAGTTGGCGAGGCTTCTGGGATCCACCGCCGCTGAAGTGCAGGAGGATCGGGTAGCAAACGCCAGAGAGGCGGCCGCCAGAAGCAGGTCGGTCGTTGTCCTGAAAGGGGCCCAGAGTCTTGTGGCTGCACCCGATGGTGCCGTCTTTGTGAACCCAACGGGAAATCCCGGAATGGCAACGGGAGGGAGCGGGGATGTGCTGACGGGACTGATCGCGGCCTTTATTGCACAGGGGCATGATCCCCTGATTGCGGCCTGCCTCGGTGTGTACGTCCATGGAGCCGCGGGTGACCTGGAGGCCGAGGAGGTCGGCGAAGTCAGCTTGGCGGCCGGCGATATCCTGAATTCCATCCCCCATGCCCTGCAGCAGCTCCGATAGTGCTTCTGACTTACACCACGCGGGACGAGCAAGGCACAAGGTCTCTCGGTGCGGCTCTGGGGCGCAGTTTGGCCCCGGACGGAGTTCTCCTGCTGTCGGGTGATCTGGGAAGCGGCAAGACGGTGGTGACCCAGGGGTTGGCCATCGCACTGGGTATCGACTACCGACAGGTGCAGTCTCCGAGCTTCACCCTCGTCAGGGAGCACGAGGGCGGTCAGGGGCATCTGATTCACATCGACCTGTATCGGCTCGACAATGCCGACCTCGAAGCGCTCGGTCTGTGGGAGATCCTGGCGGGGCCTGGCGTCAAGGCGGTGGAATGGGGCGATAAACTCCCCTTCGAGGTACCCGGAGCGGTGCGTCTGTCTGTGGAGGTTCTCGAACCCCCGAACGAGCGCCGCTTCGAGATCAGTGGAATCGATGAAGCAGAGCTATCGCTGACCTGGCCGGAAGGTTCCGGGATCGATGACGAATGAGCAAGGAGAGATCGTATGACTATCGAGAAGGTGGGTGTTCTGGGTTGTGGGTTGATGGGAGCAGGGATCGCGGAGGTCTGTGCGCGGGCGGGACTGAAGACCGTGGTGCGGGAAGTCGAGGAGTCCTTTCTTGAGAAGGGGTTGGCTAGGATAGGTAAGTCCCTGGACAAGGCAGTGGAGAAGGGCAAACTGGAGGCGGAGCAACGGGAGTCGACCCTCTCCAGACTTCAGGTGACAACCGATCTGGAGCAGCTGGCGGACTGTGATCTGATCATCGAGGCCATCATCGAGAATCTGGATGAGAAGTGCCAGACGTTCGCCAGGCTCGACGAGCTGGTGAAGGAGGAGGCGATCTTCGCCAGCAACACCTCCTCTCTGACGATTACCGAAATCGCCATGGCCAGTCGGAGAGGAGACCGCTTTCTCGGGCTGCACTTCTTCAACCCGGTACCGATCATGAAATTGGTCGAAGTGGTGCGCACCCTGATGACGTCAGAGCAGTCGATGGAATCGGCCCGCCAGTTTGTCAGGGGAGTGGGCAAGGAACCGGTGACCTGCCGGGACAACTCAGGCTTCATTGTCAACCGGCTGCTGGTCCCCTATCTGCTGGATGCGATTCGTGCGGTCGAGGAAGGCGTCGGCTCGGTCGAGGACATCGACAAGGCGATGCAGCTCGGCTGTGGCTACCCGATGGGTCCGCTGACACTGCTTGATTTTGTCGGGCTCGATACCACCTACTACATTGCCAACATCATGTTCGACGAATACCACGAGAAGCGATTTGCCCCACCACCCCTACTGAAGAACATGGTGCTGGCGGGGCGCCTCGGCCGCAAATCTGGGCACGGTTTCTATGACTACAGCAAGGCCTGATGCGCTTTTTCGGTGACAGGGTACTGGTAGACTAGGACCGACTGGGAGAATCGCGCCATTTCTGAACCCGCCCTCGAACCCGACCCGCACAGTCTGTTGATAGAGCCAGTCCTGCCGGGCTTGGGTGTGCTCGAGGCCTGCGCCGGGAGTCGATCTTGAACGGGAGTAGCCAGATCGTCCTCGCCGAAGATGGTCTGGAAAGACTCTTTGGCACCCGCGATGAGAACCTGAAGCGCATCGAGAAAGCCTTTGGTGTCAGCGTTATGGCTCGCGGCAGCCAGCTGCGTATCGAAGGTGAGGAAGCGGCCACCAGGTTGGTTGAAACCCTGTTGAACGAGCTGTCGAGTCTTTTATCCAGTGGCTATCAGCTCGAGCCGGTTGATGTCGATACCGCGATAAGAGTGCTGAAAGACTCTCCCGAAACCTCTCTGGTCGAGTTCTTCACGGGAAGTGGCATCCTGGAGAGTGTTCGTCGACTGGTCACACCGCGCAGCCTGAAGCAGCAGCTCTATCTGCAGGCGATGTCGGAGTTCGATCTGGTCATCGGCATTGGACCCGCTGGCACGGGCAAGACCTACCTCGCCGTAGCCATGGCAGCCGCAGCGTTGAAAGAGGGGCTCGTCCGTCGCATTATTCTCGCCCGGCCTGCAGTGGAGGCTGGAGAGCGCCTGGGCTTCCTGCCGGGGGATCTGGTCGAGAAAGTGAATCCGTACCTGCGGCCACTCTACGATGCTCTCTACGACCTGATCGGTTTCGAGAAGGTCGGTCGCTTGCTAGAAAGAGGGACGATCGAGGTTGCTCCGATCGCCTTCATGCGGGGTCGAACCCTGAATGACAGCTTCGTCATCCTGGACGAAGCCCAGAACACCACGACCGAGCAGATGAAGATGTTTCTGACCCGAATTGGATTCAATTCTCAGGCCGTGATCACGGGCGATATCACTCAGGTCGACCTGCCCTCGGGAAAGGTCTCTGGATTGATCGAAGCTCAGCAGGTGCTGAAATCCATCGATGGCATCCGGTTCGTCTTTTTCGACGAGCGGGACGTCGTGCGCCATCGACTGGTCCAGAAGATCGTTCTGGCTTATGAGAAGTATCTGCAAGACAAGGAAATGACTGCAAAAGATGAGCGGCGCTAGCGGTCTACTTACCGATATCGTGGTGCAAAACCCGCATCGCTATCCGGCGCTGGAGCTCGCTCGACTGCGGGATTGGCTCGCGGCGCTCGTCGCCGAGCTGGCTTCCGATTTCGCCAGCTTCGGTGTCAGGCTGGTCGATGATGATGAGATGCGGAGCCTCAACAGGCAGTTCAGAGGCAAGGATTCACCGACCGATGTTCTGTCTTTCCCCGGGGGTGATTCCGCCGAGGGACGGCATCTGGGCGATGTAGTGATCGCGATCCCGAGAACCCGCAGCCAGGCGACACGACAGGGACATTCGACGCAGAGGGAGCTGCGTCTGCTCTTGGTCCACGGTGTGCTGCACTGCCTCGGGTACGACCACGAAATGGATTCCGGAGAGATGGAGCGACTCGAAGCCCGGCTGAGACGAAAGTGGCTAGCTGATGTGGACTGATTCCGTTCCGCTGGCGGTCATCGTGGCGACTCTCGGGGCCGTCGCGACCGTGGTGCTGCAACTGCTTTCTGCGCTTCTCGAACGCAGCGGGCCAATCCGTCTACGGCATTGGGCAGAGGAGGCAGGAGGGCGTCTCCTGGCTCTCTATGAGCGTCCCCTGCGTTTCGAGGCCTTTCGGTATTTGCTCGGCTGGGCCGCGAAGGTGGCACCCCTGGGCCTGTTTCTAGGCCTTTGGCCGTTGATGGGAGCCTGGTTTGGCCACCCTGTTCTGGGTGCCCTTCTTGGCTCGGCGGTGGTGGTTGGCGGGACGGAACTGCTCATCCGGTTGCTTGTCGGTCGTGATCCGGAGAGCGCCCTGCGGGGATTCACGGCTCTCTACCAGGCCGCCTTGGTCGTCGCCACTCCCCTCGTGTGGATTATTGCCCCGTTGTTCCCGGCATCGCTGGTTGAACGGCGTGACGACGAGGACCAGGTGACCGAAAACGAGATCGAGGCCTACATCAGCGTCGGAACCCAGGAGGGCATCATCGATCCCGGTGAAGAGGATCTGATCTTCAGGGTGATCGACTTCGGCGATTCGTTGGTCAAGAGTGTCATGACACCGCGGATCGACATGGTCTGTGCACCTGCCGAAACCGATCTCGATGCGATGGCGGAGTTGTTTCTCAGTTCCAAGCACTCGCGGATCCCCATTTTCACCGAAACCGTAGATCAGATCGAAGGGATATTGCATATTCGCGATCTCTTGCAGGGTTTGCGTGACGACACAACGACGCCGATCGCGGCCTTGACCATGGAGCCGTATTTCGTGCCCGAGACCAAACCGCTTGACGAGTTGCTGAAGGAGTTTCAGGCCCAGCGACAGCAGGTGGCGATCGTGGTCGACGAATACGGTGGCACCGCTGGCATGGTGACGGTCGAGGATCTTCTCGAAGAGATCGTCGGGGAGATCGAAGACGAGCACGACGAGGTTGTTCGACTTAGCCAGGATCTTCCTGACGGGGGCTGGAGAGTGGATGGTCGGCTGCCCCTGGAGGATCTCGAGGACCTCTCTGATGTGGATGTCGAAGAGGAGAGATTCGAGACGGTGGGGGGGCTGATTTTCGGGCATCTGGGGTATGTGCCCGAACCCGGTGAAGAGCTGATATCGCACGGACTGAGCTTCAAGGTCGAGAGTGTGGAGGGGCGTCGCATCAAGACAGTTCTGGTCAAGGTGGCACCGGGGGAGGCCGATGATGCGCAGGAGTGAGCCGACCGGCGGGCCAGAGAAGAGAGCGGGAACGGTGGCGCTGGTCGGGCGTCCGAATGCCGGTAAGTCGACTCTGATGAATCGATGCCTCGCCGAAAAGCTCGCTATCGTCTCCGACAAACCGCAAACGACCCGTCATCGCATCGTCGGGATTCTGAGCGGACCGCGGGGGCAGATGGTGTTCTACGACACGCCGGGCATTCACCGCCCCCAGCACCGGATGAACCGCCAAATGGTGCGTTACGCGGTGGAGTCTCTGGAGGAGGCGGATGTCGTTTGTCTCCTGGTGGATGCCAGCAAGAGCTTCGGCTCGGGGGATCGCTACATGCTGGATCTGATCACCGGCCTCGAAGGGCCCCGCATTCTCGCTCTCAACAAGATCGATCTGGTTGCCAAGCCAAAGCTGCTACCCAGGATGAAGACCTACGGCGAGAGTGGGGCCTTCTCCGAGATCGTGCCGATCAGCGCCTCGACCGGGGATGGCGTCGATGACCTCCTCGAGGTGTTGTGGGAATCCATTCCCTTCGGAGAACCCATATTCGATCCGGAGTTGCTGACCATTCATCCCGAACGGTTCCTGGTTGCCGAAAGGATTCGGGAGAAGGTGCTGGCAGAGACACGGGACGAGTTACCCTTCAGCACGACGGTGTTGATCGAACATTGGCAGGAGCCCGGCGCGGGCGCCCCCAGGGATGCAGTCCGGATCTTCGCTTCGATTCTGGTCGAACGGCCAGGGCAGAAGAAGATCCTGGTGGGCAAGGGAGGTCAGATGATCAAGTCGATCGGCACCAGCGCCCGACTTGATCTCGAGCAGTTCCTCGGGCGTCCGGTCTATCTCGAGCTGCACGTGCGACACGAGCCTGGATGGAGAGAGAACGCCAGGCTACTTGCCGATCTGGATCGCAGCCTGGGGCGCTAGATCCGGAGGGGCCCCGCCGTAGTTTCAATCGGCGTCGATCTGCGCTTTTTTCAGGGCATCAGCGAGGGCGTTGAAGCCCTGGCCCTTTTCCTCTCCCTGCCCCTTGCGGTAGGACTGGAAGTCATGCCAGGTGCCCTCGACGGCCGATCCCTCGGGTGCCAGCGATATACGGTGGCGCCGATCGTCGATATTGACAATTTGCAGGGAGACGTCCCGACCCGGCGGAAATGCGCGGGCGACGGAGGCGTCGGGCGGCAGTGACATGGCCGAGGTGGGCAACAGGCCAGTGATACCGGGTGCCAGCTCGATGACTGCACCGTGACGGGTGGTCCTCTGGACCTTGCCGCTGATGATAGTACCGACCGGGAAGCGATCGCTGATATCGGACCAGGGATTCGATTCGAGGGCACGCATCGACAAAGAAATCCTCTTGCCGCCCTTCTCGACCGCCAGCACCTTGACGTTGATTTCCTGCCCGACTTCGAGAACATCCTGTGGCTTCTCGATTCGCTGATGACTGATCTCGGAGATGTGAACCAGACCCTGGATCCCCGCGCCCAGATCGACAAAGGCTCCGAAATCGGTGAGCGAGGCGACGCGGCCCTCGAGAGTGGCCCCGGCTTCGATCTCTTGTCGTCTTTCGTCGCGCAGCTTCGATCTCTCGGACTTGAGCGAAGCCGTGCGCGAAACCACCACGCGGCGCCCTCGCTTCTGGACCTTCAAGACCCGGAAGGGAAAGCTCTGATCCAGGTATTCCTTGGGTGACCTGGGATGCCCGAGCTCCATCTCGGAGCGCGGGCAGAAAGCGGTGATTCCGCCGATGACAACATGAAATCCGCCCCGATTCCAACCGATGACGCGGCCTTCGACATCCGACTGATCTTCCTTCGCCTGCCGCAGAGCGGCTACTTCAGGCCGTTCGGGCGCGGCAACAGGTTCGACTTTGGGCTGTGCGGGCGACTCCTCGACCTTCGCTGGTGCTTCCCTGACCTCCTCATTCGGGGTCTGTGAGCTCTCTGCAGACGAGGCGTTCGGCGTGGGGACCACATCCGGAACCTCGACATCCGGAACCTCTACTGCCTCTTCTGACACTTCCGACGCCTGCCGAAGATCCCCTCCAGAGGCCTCGGGAGGAGCCTCCGCTTCGGGGGCTGGACTCGCGTTCTCGAGGCCCGTGGTTGAATCTGCCTCTGGGGCTTGCGTCGTAGTTTCTTCTGTCGTCATGACGTGACTCGCTGGGGATCGGTGAAGATCGCTTCTCGAGTTTTAGGGGAACCTGCAGGCCGAAGCGCTATTACAGCAGTTAGCGAGATTATCATAACGGTAGCCGGAATAGGCATAGCTTGGGTAGGGAAGGGGTGATAAAGATGAATTGGATGAGTCGTGGCAGGCGGGAATCGCGCCTTGCTTTTCTTCTGGGAGCACTCTTCTTTCTGGCAGATGACGTTGGCGTGGCTGCAGAAGTCCATCGTCTGGACATCGTCGATAAGTCGATCGCGTTTCATGGAGGCGCGAAGTATTCGCGGAGCTCCACTCAGCTGAAGATGTGCTCGAAGTCGGGTTGCTATGAGTTGCGGAGTCGGGTCCTGGGAGGATCGTTCGACCTCGAGGTCCTGGGCCCGGCAGGACAGCACCAACGACGAGCGCGTATAACCAATGACCTGGTCGAGCTGCGGGTAGACGGTGAGGCTGTCGAGGTAAGCAAGGCGGATGAGCCGCGCATCCGGAGCTGGGTCATGGCACGGATCTACTTCGTGTTTCTGCCTTTTCGGCTCAACGATCCGAGCGTGGTCAAACAGGATCTGGGTTCTGATATATGGCATGGCAGGAGCCTGCGAAAGGTGAAGATCTCTTTTGTTGCGGGTTCCAGCCCCGGAGCCGATGACGAGTTCCTGTACTGGTTCGATCCAAAGACTGGTCGCCTGGAGCAGTTCGCCTACAGTTTCGCCGGTAACCCCGGAGGACTCCGCTTTCGCCGCGCATTCAACTACCAACGAGTCGGCGAGATCCTCTTTTTCGATCAGGAGAACCGGGGCATCGAAGGTCGAGGGCTGAGCGTCGAGCAGATAAGCCCGGAGACGGTGGCCGAGTGGCCAGTGATCTCCACGGTGACTCTGGAGGAGATTCAGGTACAGGATCTGGAGTCTGTGGTCGGCGAGGTCGATCAGGCAGGGTCGCGAGGCTTCGCCAACCGCCCATCGAGCTCCAACTGTTCAGCGGCTTGCTGCATTGCCGCAAGCACATTGGCGCCATGATCCCAAAGCTCGAGCTCCCCGTCGAAACAGACATCGCTGAACTCGCGTGTCGCGCTCTCGACTTCTGCCCTGTCCACGCCGGCGGCGAACGCCTTTTCCTTCCAGCGTTTTCTGACCGATTTGAGCTTCATCTCACGGATGTCCTTGCTCGGGCGAATCAAGGCGGCAGCAATCATCAGGCCGGTGATCTCATCGCAGGCCAGTAGGGCGAAGTCCATGGGATGTTGACGCTCGACGCCGCTGCCAGCGGTGTTGTGGGCCAGGATGGCTTGCAGGACGCTTTCCGGACAACCGGCCTCACGCAGTGCAGGCACTCCCTTTACCGGGTGATCTTCGAGAGTCGGGTGGATCTCCCAGTCATAATCGTGCAGCAGTCCGGCCAGGCCCCAGAGCTCGACCGATTCACCCAGGCGCTCGGCGTAGAAGCGCATGGACGCCTCGACGGCCAGCATATGACGCCGCAGACCGGGTGCCGCAACATGGGCGGTCATCAACTCGAGAGCTGTTGCACGGTCCAGTTGATCAGGCATGGTGGATTCCTCCGATACTCGAATTCAGCAAAGGCTAGCAGATCATCGTTTTCTATCTGCAGCGAGGATTTGCAGCGTGGTGCAGTTTTGCCCGGCACTCACGGAAGCTGGTGGCCGAGAATCTCGTGCATCATCGGGTCACGGGTGACCCGGAAGTAGTGATTGCTGCCATAGAAGGCGAAGTTGCTGACTCTCGAGGTATAAAGACAGGCGTAGGTTTCGAGCTGACTGGCAAAACGTGTCTTGCTGGTGCCTTGCTTGAAGAACGAGCCCCAGTAGGGATTGAACTGCCGAGCCGTGTGGTCGGCAGAGTGAGCCTGGTCGCGCAGCACCTCTCGGTGCTCGGCGATAACGCTTTCGTAACGCTCTCGGAGGGTCGCGCACCCCTGACTCTCGACCTCGGGCCTCTGCTCGTGCTGGTGTTGGTAGAGCATCATGAGATCACGCAGATGATCCATCTCGTGTCCAAGGTCCGAGAGGCGTTGTTTGAGGTCTCGGTCTCGCTGGATCTCATCGGCGAGTTGGCGACGCCGGGCGATCTCCTCTTCGAGCTCACTGACGATCAGGGCAGTCCGCCACGTCGACTCGAGCTTCGAAGAGACGATGTCGCCGTAGATGTGGTCGCCGACATAGAGCACCTGCTCGCCGGGTGCATTGATCAGCTTCATCAGGCCCTGCAGGGAGCCATGCCCGTAGATCCGTCCCCAGGAAGGCTCGGCGGACGCGCCGATCTCGGTCCCGTCGGTGTCGAGCTCGATGAATGCTGTCCCACTGCGAAAGAACTCGGGTTTGTGCGCTTCGACGAGTACCAGGTCGAAGAGCTCACGCCAGGACTGCAGGCCCGGCAGCAGACCGTCGAAGAGAAACGAACAGATGGCGTTGGCGTACTCCCAGCCGGAGTTGGTCAGCAGAATAAGCCGACGCCCGCCCAGGGCCAGCCGCAGCAAGGCGTAGGCGACTTCGGGGTCCCTCTGCAGGTAACTCTCGATGTCGGCCATGACCCGGGTCTTGAGAGAGCCCTGGCGATGGACCCAATCGATCGCCGCCCGAACGTCGTCGAAGAGCTGCCAGGGGCCGGGCAGAGTGTGACCGTCGTCCCGGTTGGCCAGATCGATCAACTCGGAGTACAGGTTGGCCTCCGGCAGTTCGAACAGACTATCGAGATGATAGAACCGACGGCTAGACGGTTGGTTGGGCTCGTATCTGTAGAGCCTCTTGAGCTCTCGTCTCCCCAGTCGCTGCCGGCCAAAGAAGGCGGGGTTGACATAGCGATGACGGTTCATGCGCAGGACCGTCCCGGCCTCCTTGTCGATCATCAGGCCTCGCCTGGGGAAATTGGGTCGAAACTTGGCGCGCAGAGCGACATCCGGGTACCCATTGTGAGACACCAGGCGGTCCAGGGCGAGGCCGAAGGTCAGTCGCTCCAGGGGCAGTCGCTGGTAGTCGGCCAGCGTCCAGTCGAGATCGAAGCCAACGTGGCGAATGCTCTCCAGCCTGAGAGTGCGATTGACGAAGATCTGGCGTTCCTCGGGAATGGACTCGTTGGCCAGGAGATGTGCGAGCAGGTCCGCAGTCAGTTCGGGCTGGCGGCCATTTCTGAGTTGCGAGCCGAGTGAGACGTGGGAAGAAGTCATGGGGAGCCGATTCTAACGGCTGAATCGTTCAAAATGCGGGTCATTGCGGCCGGTCAGACGATTCGTCTGCGAGGACCGCGTAGACGGCCGGGAGCAGTTGTTCAGCCGGTGCTGCCAGGACCTTCAGGTAGGGCGAGATCGTCCCCCGGGAGCCCGGGTCGATGGAGAACATGGGAAGGCCCCGGCTGGTGCCCGCCTGCAGGAAGTGATCTGTTACACCGACCGAGAAGGAGGTGCCGACGAAGAGGATCGCGTCGGCCTCCATGGCCCACGACTCGACGTCGCGAAAGCGATAGTCCACGTGCTCGAGATAGTACTCATCGAAGAACAGGACATGTGCGCGCAAAATCGCTTGACAAGCCGGACAGCGGGGCAGATTCTGCAACTGCGGATCTGCGATGAACGGCGAGAAGTCGACTTTCGAGACCGCCAGGGAGCCGGTTGGGGCCCCGTATTCGCAACCGTTGCGGGAACAGCGTACCCGATCCGAGGTGCCGTGGACCTTGATCAGGTGTTCGGAACCGGCACGCTCATGCAGGGTGTCGATATTCTGGGTGACGATCTCCAGGTTCCCACCGCGGTCGACAAACCAGCGCTCGAGGTCGGATAGGGCATGATGGGCGGCGTTTGGTTTTGCCTGCTGCACTGCGGCGAATCGTTTCAGATACCATTGCCACTGCCCGACAGGGTCGCGCTGGAAGTAGTCGTAGGTGGCCAGGGTGACATCGCTGGTTCGCCAAATCGCTCCCGGTTCGGTGCCACGAAAGGTGGGAATACCGCTCGCACGGCTGATTCCGGCTCCTGTCACAACCAGGAGCTTGCCGTTACTGACGGCTGAGAAGGCGGTCACCAGGTCTTCGATCAGAGCTTTCATGAGTCAGGTGTCCGAGTCGTTGGCAACGAAAAGCGTAGCAGGCTGAGAACCAAGCCTGAAATCCTTTCGTATAGAGGTCACTGGAAGAGAGGAGACATTGCATGTCAGATGCCATCGAAATCGCCGCGCGTGGCTATGCCAACGCCAACGTCCTGGTTTCGACCCAATGGGTCGCGGACAACCTGGACAATCCCGATCTTAGAATCGTCGAATCGAACGAGGATCCGCTGGTCTATCCCTCGGGCCATATTCCCGGGGCTGTGGAAATCGACTGGACACGCGATCTGAACGACCCCCTGCAACGCGATTACATCGAATCGGCTACTTTTGCAGAGCTGGCCGGACGTATGGGGATAACACCGGACACCACGGTGATCTTCTACGGCGACAAGAACAACTGGTGGGCTGCCTACGCCTACTGGGTGTTCCAGCTCTTCGGTCACTCCAGGGCTCGATTGATGGACGGTGGACGTTTGAAGTGGGAGCAGGAGAGTCGCCCGCTGACCCGTGAAGTGCCAGAGGTCGACGCATGCACCTATCCTGCGGTACCGCGCGATGATTCACCTATCAGGGCCTTTCGCGAACAGATTCTGGAGCATGTCCGCGTGGGCAAGGCGCTGGTCGATGTGCGCAGCCCCGAGGAGTTCTCCGGTGAGCGTCTGCATATGCCCGACTACCCCAACGAAGGGGCCCTCAGAGGAGGACATATTCCAGGGGCCCGCAATGTGCCGTGGGCCAGGGCGGTGAATGCGGACGGAACATTCAAGACGGCGGAGGAGTTGAAGCAGATCTATCTGGTCGAACAGGGGCTGGCGGCGGATGAGGAAGTTGTCGCCTATTGTCGAATCGGTGAGCGCAGCAGTCATACATGGTTCGTCCTGACGCACCTGCTGGGCTTTGCCAACGTTCGCAACTACGATGGCAGCTGGACCGAGTGGGGAAACCTGGTCGGCGTACCGGTCGAGCGCTGAGGCGCCAGTTCGATGACAGAGTCACCCGAAAGACTGGCGGGGTTTCTCGCCCTCTTGTCCTCGCTCGAGAGTCGTCAGGATCGGATCGAGCTGCTTATTGATACCGCGGATCGTTTTCGTGAAGTCCCCCCCGAGGTAGCCCGGCGTCCTTTCGACTCGCGGCACCTGATACCGAACTGTGAATCCGAAGCCTACTTCTGGCCCGTGACGCGCGACGACGGG
The DNA here is from genome assembly GCA_963707075.1 of uncultured Acidobacteriota bacterium. GTDB lineage: Bacteria > Acidobacteriota > Thermoanaerobaculia > Multivoradales > JAHEKO01 > CAXMQZ01. The sequence goes on along the minus strand of CAVPOX010000016.1, from coordinate 7,469 downwards.
ACCCTGGATTTGTACTTCGCGGTGGAGAATCCGCAAGGAATCTCTGCCCGCGCGATGGCTGTCGTGCTTTCCGAGACGCTCTCCGGGCAACCGCTGGAGGTTCTGGCAGGCGTATCTGACGATCTACCTTACGAGATTTTTGGCCGCGAGCTGTCGATGGGCAAGAACATGGGACTCAACGGGATGATCTCGATGGTACGGCTCGCCGCGCGCAAGCGGCAGACCGACGTAGAGGTGGATTCTCAAAGGAAGTAGAGCTTTTCGTCGACCTGCGGTCGGCGTTCCGACTTCCAGGCGCTCCGGCGGAGTCTGAAGAACTCCTCGAAAGCCTCGTCTTCGGAAAAATCGTCGCCCATCTCTTCCTCCAGGCGGTCGGGATCCTCGCCGGCTTCGAGGCGGCTCATCATCTCCTCCATCCGCGGTCCGAACTCGAGGCCCGAGGCCTCGCCGAAGCGGCGAAACAGGCCGGCGAGCTGTCGCGGATCCTCGTTCTCTTCAAGCCCCTCGATCTCGCCCATCATCGACTCCATGACCCCGGCCAGCCGATCCTCGTCCAAATCGCCAAACGGATCGGGGGCTTCATCCCCCGCATGTTTCAGCGTGGCGAAACGGGCCGGGCGCTTTTCCAGATCTGGTTGCTCACACCGCGGACACGGTGGACGCGACGTGGTGTCGATTTTCGACGAGAAGAAGTTGAACAAGGTATGGCAGGCAGAGCAGTAGAACTCGTAGATCGGCATGCATGAGATTTTTCCACAGTTCAAAATAAAATCGCCAATTCAGGACCTGGAGAGTTGCCGACGTGCGCTTAGCCCGTACAATTGGGCCTCATGGGAGCCGCACTGGAAGATGGCCGTCCTGACGTGCCGGCCCAGCGGGGAGGCGCCAGCCGGGTGGCGGCGGGTATCGCCGTCAGTCGAGCGTTTGGATTCCTGCGCGAGATGGTATTGGCCTATTTTTTTGGCGCCGGGCCACATGCCGATGTCTTTCGGACAGCCCTGCGTGGGCCCAATCTCCTGCAGAACCTGCTCGGGGAGCAGACACTCTCGGCCTCGTTCATTCCGGTGTACTCGCGATTGCTTGCACGGGACAGGCAGGAGGATGCCGGCAGGTTTGCCGGTGCGATCTTCGGTCTGCTGGTGGCAACAGCCGCGCTGTTCAGTCTGGTTGGAGTCGTATTGGCCCGGCCGATCGTCGCACTGCTGGCACCCGGCTATCTGGGCGATGCGGATCTGGTGGCGAGTGGACAACTTTCGCTAGACCGATTTCCCCTGGCGGTTTCGGCCGTGCGTATCATCTTCCCGATGACGGGGATCCTCGTGCTTTCGGCGTGGGCCCTGGGAGTGCTCAACAGCCATCGGCGGTTCCTGATTTCCTACATGGCACCTGCGCTCTGGAACGCCGCCATCATTGCGGCGCTGATTTTCGCGGCTTTTGCCCTGGGTGCGCCGATGCCCGCGGTTGATGGGGTGGGTCTCGATGCTGGATTGCAGAGTCAGCTATTGCTTTCAGCATGTCTCGGGGCGTTGGTCGGAGGTGCTTTGCAGTTTGCGGTTCAGCTGCCCTGGGTGCTGAAACTGCTGGGTGGGTTGCGGCCTTCCCTGTCCTTGCAAGTCGAGGGCGTGAGCGAAGCGCTGCGGGCGTTTACACCCCTGCTCGCGGGCCGGGGCGCGGTCCAGCTTTCGGGCTATCTGGACTTTTTTCTGGCATCGTTCCTCGCTGCTGGAGCAGTGGCTGCTCTGGGGTGGGCCCAGACTTTGTACCTGTTGCCGATCAGCTTGTTCGGCATGTCGGTGGCAGCGGCGGAGCTTCCCGAGCTGGCGCGCCAGGCCGGGTCCAGGGAGATCGATGTCATGCGAAGCAGGGTGGAGCAAAGCTTTGGGCAGATGGTTTATCTGACCATTCCATCGGCCGTTTGCCTACTCGTCTTCGGGTATCTGATTGTCGCGGCTCTTTTTCGTCGCGGGCAGTTTGGGATCGCGGACAACTGGCTGGTCTACCTGGTCCTCGGGGCCTACACGCTGGGTCTGGTCGCCAGCTCGACTTCGCGGCTGTTGAACAATGTCTTCTTCGCGCTCAGTCAGACTCGGAAACCGGCGCGGATCGCCATTGAGCGAGTGGTTCTGTCGGCCAGTATCGGGGTCCTCCTGATGGTGCAGCTCGACCGCTGGTCTGTCAACGAATTGCTGGCATTGGCGAGCTCGGAGCGGTCCCTGTTTCTCGGTGCTGTCGGCCTGGCACTGGGGGCGGGCTTGTCCTCGTGGTACGAGCTGGTTCGACTGAGCACGGCGCTGGGCAGAGACCTTGGCAAGTTTCGCTTACCGTGGAGGTACGCGCTCCAGCTCCTGGCGCTCGCTGGCCTGTCCACGGTGCCAGGACTGCTGGTTTGGCGGGCGCTGAGCGGAGTGTCTCCTTTTCTTCTGGCTGCGCTGATCGTGCCACTGTTTGGCCTGACCTATCTGATCTCGACACGTGTCCTGGGGCTTGCCAGATTGGGAGCGTGGTTGGGAAGATGAGGAGCGCTGGAGACTGGATGAGCGAAGGGGGAAGAGCCATGAAGATCGCTATCGCATCGGATCACGCTGGATATCGCTACAAGGAGGCGATCAAGCAGCACCTTCAACATGGCGATTTCGAAGTGATCGACTTTGGTACCGACTCGGAGGAGTCTGTGGACTACCCCCGTTTCGTTTTGCCGGCGGCGGCCGCTGTCGCCAGCGGTGAATGTGAGCGGGCGATCGTCCTCGGTGGTTCCGGCAACGGTGAAGCGATGGCTGCCAATCGAGTTCGCGGGGTGCGATGCGCCGTTTGCTGGGACGAGACGACCGCGCGCCTCGCTCGACTGCATAATGATGCCAACGCGATCTCCCTCGGGCAGCGGTTGATCTCCATCGAAAGGGCTCTGCAGATTGTCGACGTCTGGTTGGCCACGCCGTTCGAAGGTGGGCGGCATGTCGACCGGCTACGCCAGCTCGACGAACCTCTTGGGCAGTAGACACTGCTCGCAGAAAGGAATGGCATGGAGTTCGAGACCTTACTCAGTATCTGCCTCGGCCTGGGGCTCAGCGCGGCCTGCGGCTTCCGGGTTTTTGTGCCGCTTCTGGTGGTAAACCTGGCGGCCCGTGCCGGTTGGCTCAGCCTTGCCGGTGAGCTTTCCTGGATGGGGGAGACTCCGGCTCTGGTCGCCTTTGGCGTCGCGACGGTCCTCGAGGTGAGTGCCTACTTCATCCCATGGCTGGACAACCTCCTGGATTCGGTCGCCACCCCTGCAGCTGTGGTGGCGGGCGCGGTGGTGACAGCGTCAGTCGTGACCGGAATGGATCCCGCGCTGAAGTGGATGTTGGCCGTCATCGCTGGCGGTGGGGTTGCGGGGGCGGTGCAGACGGCCACGGTGGGCGGTCGGATGGTCTCTTCGGTTGCCACCGCCGGGTTGGGGAATCCCCTGGTGGCTACCATGGAGCTCCTGAGCTCGTTTTCGCTCTCGGTGGTTTCCCTGCTCGTACCGGTGCTCGCGGCGGGCCTCGTTCTGGGATTGCTGATTTTCATGTGGCGTCGGCGGCGCCGTCTGGCCACGGTGTAGAAGATGAAGTCGCTCACCAGGTATCTGACCCAGCACGTCGAAGCTCGTCTCGGATTTGTCAACATCACTCCCGAGGTCGAAAGGCTGGTCGCGGAGAGCGGGATCGAGGAAGGACTGTGTCTGGTCAATGCCATGCACATCACTGCCAGCGTCTTCATCAACGACGATGAGACCGGGCTGCACGAGGACTATCGTCGCTGGTTGGAAGCTTTGGCTCCATTCGATGCCAGCCCCCGACGCTATGCCCACAATCGCACCGGCGAAGACAATGCCGACGCTCATCACAAACGCCAGATCATGGGGCGAGAGGTCGTCGTTGCCGTCACCGGCGGGCGGCTGGATTTCGGACCCTGGGAGCAGATCTTCTACGGTGAGTTCGACGGACTTCGCGACAAGCGAGTACTGGTGAAGATCATTGGCGAGTGATTCGCAGGCCGGAGGGGCGCGGGGTTCGGCTGAAACGACGAATTGCTGGCAGCTGTGGATCGATACCGGAGGCACCTTCACCGACTGCCTCGGCCTGACCCCCACAGGTGAGGTGCGCCGGGCCAAGGTCCTCAGCAATGGCTGTCTCCGTGGCGTCGTCGGTCACTGTCCCGACAGGCTCACGATCATTCCCGTCAGCGACTGGCACCAGCCGGAGAGTTTCTTCACCGGCGCTGAGCTGCGCCGGGTTGGCAGCGACGTTCCAGGGGACGCGATTGTCGACTCCCGGGCCTCGGATGGTGGGTTGGTGATGGCAGGTGTCGCCGAGAGTGCCTGGAGATCTGGCATGGCATTCGAGATCTATTGCGGAGTGGAAGCGCCGGTACTGGCGGCCCACTGGGTGACGGGGACCCCCCTGGCGGCGGAGTTGCCGCCGCTGGCCATGAGATTGGCCACGACGCGGGGCACCAATGCCCTGCTGGAGGGCAAAGGGTCGCCGACAGCGCTGTTCATAACTCGGGGGTTTGCCGATCTGCTCACGATCGGTAATCAGCAGCGTCCCGACCTATTCTCTTTGGCTATCAAAAAGCGCCGGCCGCTCTACCGGGAAGTCGTCGAGGTGCCGGAAAGGATAGACAGTCGGGGTGAAATTCTCGAGAGTCTCGATCTCGACTCGATCCGAGAGCAGGCACAGGCCGTGGTTGATCAGGGCATTTCAGTGGCCGCTGTGGCTTTGATGAACAGCTATCGCAATCCTCAGCACGAGTTGGAGCTCAGCAGATTCCTGGGCGAGATCGGATTTGAGCACGTGTCGAGCTCCGCCGAGCTGGCGCCCCTGATCAAGATCGTTCCGCGGGCTGAGACCGCTGTAGTCAATGCGTATCTTTCGGAAGTGATCAGTACCTACCTCGAGGCTGTCGGGCGATCGGTAGTTCCTGGCCCCCTGCATGTCCTGACCAGTGCCGGTAGCCTGGTGCGCGCCGCCGACTATAAGCCCAAGGACAGTCTGCTGTCCGGTCCAGCAGGGGGCGTGGTGGGGGCGGCCACCGCGGCTGTGGAGTCCGGGTGTCCGCGCAGCCTGGCCTTCGACATGGGAGGCACGTCCACCGACGTCTCGCGCTACGACGGAGAGTTCGATTATCGATACCTGACAACGGTGGGCGAAGCTCAGTTACTGACGCCGTCCCTGGCGATCGAGACCGTCGCGGCCGGTGGTGGCTCGATCTGCAGATTCGACGGCCGTCAGCTGAAGGTAGGCCCCGAAAGTGCCGGCGCCGATCCAGGCCCCGCTTGTTACGGTGCCGGTGGGCCGTTGACCCTGACCGATGTCAACCTGTTGCTGGGTCGGCTCGATGCCCAGCGATTCGGTATCCCGATCGATCTGCCGGCAGCCGAGGCAGCCGCTCGGCGGTTGGAAGCCGTCGTGGCGCGGAGCCGCGGCGTCGATACGGATCTCGATCAACTGCTGAGCGGGCTGCTGGACATCGCCAACGAGCGCATGGCGGAGGCGGTGCGCAGGATTTCTATTCGACAGGGCTATCGACCGAGCGAGTTCGCCCTTGTCGCCTTTGGCGGCGCAGGCGGTCAGCACGCCTGCGCTCTCGCGGATATCCTGAGTATCGACACGGTGTTGATCCCGGAAGACGCAGGTCTGCTGAGCGCCGTGGGTCTCGGTCGCGCGCGGGTCGAAAGACTGGCCGAGCTCCAGGTTCTCCGGCCACTCGAGGACCTGGAGCTCGAGCTGCCGGTCGTGATGCGCGATCTGGAGTCGCAGGCACGGTCAGCGGTCCTCGCCGAGGGGGTGGCGGCTGAAGACATCGCGGTGACAAGGCGAATTGTGCATTTGCGCCTGCAGGGCCAGGAAGCCAGTCTGCCTTTGGACTATGTGGAGAGTAAGTTGCTCGAGGAGGGGTTCTGTCGGGTGTACGAGGATCACTACGGTTACAGGCCCGAGGAATCGCGTATCGAGGTCGAAGCAGTCCGGGTCATGGCTGCATCACAAAACTCTGCAGGGAGGACGGCGAGACTGTCGACCGAGGACCGGATGGCCGTCGCCCAGGTGAGTCAGCGTGCCCTCGTCGGTGGGCGGTGGCAGAGTGTCCCGGTCTTTGTGCGCGAGACCCTGGTCCCCGGCGACTCCGTCACGGGACCGGCACTGCTGTTCGAGCATCACTGCGCCACGCTCGTGGGCGAGACCTGGCGAGGCCAGATCGACGGGCAACGGTGTTTCGTACTTCGGCGCGAGGGCGCGGCGTAGCCATGATGCAGGGTAGAAGTGGGATGGACGATGCCGCCCGGGCCGCACTCGAAGTCGAGCTCGAGCTCTTTACGCACCGCTTCGCGGCCGTTGCCTGGGAAATGGGAGAAGCACTTCGGCGGACTGCACTGTCTGTCAATGTCAAGGAAAGGCTGGATTTTTCCTGCGCCTTGTTGGATCCGGACGGCGAGCTGGTGGTCAACGCGCCCCATATTCCGGTGCATCTGGGCGCGATGGGACTCTGTGTGCGGAGCGTCGTCGAGAGCTTGTCGATCGGACCGGGGGATGTAGTCGTCACCAATCACCCCGCCTACGGTGGTTCGCATTTGCCCGACGTCACCCTGATTACGCCGGTTTTTCAGGGAGGTCACACGAAGAGTCGGGGCCTTCTTGGATACGTGGCGAGCCGGGCCCATCACGCGGAGATCGGTGGCAAACGGCCGGGGTCGATGCCGCCCGACGCGCGCAATCTGGCCGAGGAAGGTGTGGTGCTGGATCCGCAGTATCTGGTGCGGGGCGGGGAGCCCCAGTGGGCCAGGGTAAGGCAATGCCTGGAGACGGGGCCCTTTCCATCCCGCTCGGTCGAGGAGAACCTGGCCGATCTCAGAGCAGCCCAGGCTGCCAATCATCGCGGCAGTGAGACCCTGCAGCGGCTTGCATCGATCCATGGTGCTGCGAAGGTCCTGTATTTCATGCGGGCATTGACTGGACAGTCGATGAACCGGGTCCGGGTAGCGCTGGAGCAGTTCGGCGAGCGACGATATGAAGCCGAGGAGACTCTCGATGATGGTTCTCCCCTGCGTGTGGCGATCGAGTTGGCACGGGGCGGAGGCCTGATCGATTTCACCGGCTCGGCGCCGGTTCACCCGGGTAATATGAACGCTACCCCGGCCGTCGTTCGCAGCGCAGTCCTCTACGTTCTGCGCCTGCTCGTGCCAGGTGAGCTGCCACTCAACGAGGGGTTGTTGAGGACTGTGCAGATTCGTCTGCCCGAAGGAATGCTGAATCCACGGTTCGATGTCGATCCGGCGCGCTCTCCTGCGGTGGTCGGCGGCAACGTCGAGACGAGCCAGCGCCTCGTCGACACCTTGATCAAAGCCCTGGGAATTGCGGCTTGCAGCCAGGGCACCATGAACAACGTGGTCTTCGGGAATAGCCGGTTTGGATACTACGAGACTGTCTGCGGGGGTAGCGGAGCGGTTCAGG
>CAVPOX010000015.1:0-851957 GCA_963707075.1 uncultured Acidobacteriota bacterium | reverse complement strand
ATCACGACCGCGGCGGACACGGGCGCAACGTGTGTCTGATTCCCACCTCGGCCCATGGGACGAATCCGGCGACGGCAGTGATGGCGGGAATGGAGGTCGCGCCCGTGGCATGCGACGACCACGGCAACGTCGATCTCTGCCGACCTGAGGTCCAAGGCCGAGGCCTACGCGGACCGTCTCGCGGCGCTCATGGTCACCTATCCGTCCACTCATGGGGTCTTCGAGGACGACGTCCGAACGATCTGCGACATCGTTCATCAGCACGGAGGCCAGGTCTACCTCGACGGCGCCAACATGAACGCCCAGGTCGGACTGTGCCGACCGGGTGATTACGGCGCGGACGTGTGCCACCTCAATCTGCACAAGACGTTCTGCATCCCGCACGGTGGCGGAGGACCCGGTATGGGCCCGATCGCGTCGCCGCGCACCTGGCGCCCTATCTGCCCGGACATCCGGTGGTCGCAGACCGGGGGGAACAGGGCCATCGGCCCGCGTCGCCGCGGCGCCCTGGGGCAGCGCCAGCATCCTTCCCATTTCCTGGATGTACATCGCGATGATGGGCGGCCGCGGTCTGAACGCAAGGCCAGTCAGGTGGCGATCCTGAACGCGAACTACATGGCCAGGCGACTGGAAGCACTTTCCGATGCTCTACACGAGCGGCCGGCTGGTGGCCCACGAGTTCATCATCGATTTGCGGCCCTTCAAGACTCGGCCGGGGTCAGCCTGGAAGACGTGGCCAAGCGTCTGATGGACTTCGGCATCCACGCCCCGACGATGTCCTTCCCGGTGGCGGGGACGTTCATGATCGAGCCCACCGAGAGCGAGTCGCGCGAAGAACTGGACCGCTTGTGCGAGGCGTTGATCGTGATTCGCCAGGAAATCCGCGATATCGAGGAGGGACGAGCGGACCGGGAGAACAACGTGCTGAAGCACGCGCCGCACACGGCCGAGGCCCTGTGGACGACGGCTGGGATCGGCCCTACCCGCGCGAGCAGGCGGCGTATCCGGCGCCGTGGGTGCGGGAGCGAAAATTCTGGCCGGCAGTCGGGCGCGTGGACAACACCTATGGCGATCGTAACCTCGTCTGCACGTGCGATTCGGTCGAGGCCTACGCCGAGTCGTAGGAGCGGTTGACGTTGCGTCGTCTCCTGGTGCCCGCCGCGATCCTGGTCCTGAGCTTCGCGGCGTATGCGCCGTCGCTGCAGTTCAAGTACGTTCAGGACTCGTTCCACGCGGTCAAGATCAACCCGGTCGTCGAGCGTGGCGACGCAGACCTGCTCTGGCTCACGGATCCGCTATCGGTGCAGAGCTACGAGGCTGAAGGCCTGTTGGCTCCACTCGAGGGCGCCGCCTTCGACGTCGTGCCAGACGCGTTCAAGGGGGACACCTTCGTGGGCACGCGCCTGCTCAACCTAGTGCTGGTGGCGGGCGACGATGTCGAGCCGCAGCCGATCGCCTGGAGTGACCTGATCGACCCCGCCTATGCGGACCGCGTGGTCCTGCCCGATCCTGGCTTCGCCGGCTCAGCCTTCGCGGCCTTCGGCTATCTCAGCACGGCCGATGGCTACGGCATGGACTTCTACGAGGCCCTCAGGGACAACGGTGCCTCGCAGGTGGCCTCTCCGGTCGACACGCTGACCGCCGTGGCCGAGGGCAACCAGGACGTGGGCATCACCCTCGACAAGATCGCCCGCGCCAGCATCGACAACGGCGCACCCATCAAGATGATCTGGCCGGAACCCGGTGCGATCGCGCTGTTCAGCCCGGCGGCGGTCGTGGCCCATAGCGATGACCTCGGCCGCGGCTCGTGCCTTCCAGGAGTTCCTCGTCTCGCCGGAGGGTCAGGCAGCCATCGCCAGCACCGGCTGGCAGCCCGTTCGCGCTGACGTCGACTGGCCGTATGGCGGTACCACGGTGACCCCAGACTGGAGCGAGTTGTACGGCAGACAGGAGCAGCTGCTTGCCGACTACTACGCCATCTTCGGTGACTGACCTCGACTCGCCCTCTCCAGCAGCCCTGGACGCCGGAGGCGACGCCGCCCAGCCACGCGCGCGTCGACTGGTGGCTCGCTGGGCACCCGTGGTGGCACTGCTCACCGCCGCCGGCCTTCTCGTGGTGATACCGCTGCTGGTGCTCCTGCGGACCGCTCTCGAGGAGGGTCTGGACGCATTCGTCGTGGCCGTGACCTCTGCATCACCGGCAGTCTGGGCCACGCTCTGGACCAGCCTGTCAGCGATGTTCCTGGCGTTGTTCATCGGCGCGACCATCGCGGTGCTGACCGAGCGCACGGATGTGCCAGGTCGGAGAGGCCTGCGCCTGGCCATGCTGCTGGCCCTGGTCGTGCCCGGCTACGTCGCCGCACTCGGCTGGCTCAACACCTACGGACCGGGCGGGTTGCCGACGACGTCTTCGGTGTGGCCGCGCCAGCCCTGGTGGGTCCGCTCGGCATCGTGCCGGTGATGGGAGTCGAGGCGGCGCCCATCACCTACCTCATCGTGGTGGCTGGTCTGCGGTCCCGTGCCGAACCAGACCTTGAGCGAGCGGCGCGTGTGTCCGGCGCCGGGGCCATCGAGGCCTTCCGTGACGTGACCCTGCCGCTGATTCGGCCGGTGATGGCCGGCGCCGGGGCCATCGCCTTCGTCCTCAGCGTGACCTCCTTCGGGGTGCCCGCGGTGCTGGGCATCCCGGCTGGCTTCACGACCATGACCACGCGCATCTACCGAGACCTGGCCTTTTCATCGGACCCCGGCTCGTTCGTCAGCGCGGTAGGCCTGGCTGTCGTCCTCGCGGTGAGTGCGGCGCTCGTCATCATGGTGGCAGACTGGCTGCTGGATCGACCGGCGGGCGGACCGCACCGGCGCATTCGCAGGACCGCTCGGCCATATCGGACAGGCGGCCCCCGGTCCGCTCGAGGAGGGCAGGGGCCGGCGACGTGTTCGGCCGCGAGCGCTGGTTGGTGGTTTGGCGGCCTGGGGCATCGTCGGCGCGGTCGTCATCTTGCCGCTGGTGGGGCTGCTGTCGACAGCCCTATCGCGGGCACCCGGCCTGGCTCCAACGCCTTCGAACTGGACGCTGGAGAACTTCGGGGACGTGCTGGGTCCTCGTACCCTCGAGGCGCTGGGCAACTCGGTCGTCCTAGCGCTGGGCGCCGCCACCGGCGTGATGATCCTCGCGGTGATCACGGTCATGGTGCGTCGCGGCCGGGGCGGCGCGCTATCTGGTGGACTGCTGGGCCTGACCTTCGCACTGCCAGGCTCGACGCTGGCGGTCGCGGTGCTGCTGGCCTACGGCACTTCCTTGCGGGACACGCTGTTCATCATCCTCATCGCCTACCTGGCCAAGCTCTGGGCGCTGGGCTATCGGCCAGTGGCGGCTGGACTCGACGCGATCCCCGCGGACTCCTATCGTGCCGCTCAGGTCTCGGGCGCTGGGGCCTGGACCACGACGCGGACCGTGGTGCTCCCGCTGCTACGGCCCATGGTCATCGTCGGTGGACTGATCGTCTTCATGTTCGGCCTCCACGAGGTCACCATGTCAAGTCTGCTGTACGGCCCCGGGTCAGCCACCCTGGCGGTCGTGGTGCTGAACCTGCAGCAGCTTGGCGACAACGGCTTGACCGCGGCACTGGCCCTGCTGCTGGCACTGCTGGTGACAGTCGCGGCGTTGCCGCTGCTGGCTGGAGGCGGTGCCCTGGAGCGCATCGGATGGCGGCGATGACCATCACCAGGCCGGTCCCGGCAGCAGCGGTCCTCGACGCTACCGGTGTCGCCATCGACTACGACGATACCCCCGCGGTCGGCGGTGTCGATCTGCGGGTGGCCCGCGGCGAAACCGTCGCGCTGCTGGGACCCAGTGGCTCGGGCAAGACGACGCTGCTCTATGGCATCGCCGGGTTCCTGTCGCTCAGCGATGGGCAGATCTTCCTCGACGGAGCGCTGGTCAGCTCAGTGACCGTGGCGGTGCCGCCCGAGCGACGTCCGGTGGCGATGGTGTTCCAGCACTACGGCCTGTGGCCGCACATGAACGCGCTCGATACCGTGGCCTATCCCTTGCGCCGCAGCGGTGTCGATGGCGCCAGCGCTCGGACCCGTGCAGCCGAGCTACTGGAGCAGATGCGGATCGGTCACCTCAGCAAACGCAAACCAGCACAGCTATCGGGTGGCGAACAGCAGCGAGTCGGGCTGGCTCGCGCCCTCGCCCGCCGGCCTTCGCTGTACCTGCTCGATGAGCCCACCGCCCACCTCGACACCGGGCTCAAGGCAGACCTCCAGGCCGAGCTGGCCGATCGCATGCACGCCGACGGTGCGGCGGCCATCCATGCGACCCACGATGTCGAAGAGGCCTTGGCAGTGGCAGATCGGGTCGTATTGCTCCGCGCCGGCGAGGTCGTGCAGGTCGACCCGCCACGTGACGTCTACGCCCGGCCGGCCGATGAATGGGCTGCGCGGCTGACCGGCCCGGCGTCCTTCATCGATGGCACCGTCGATGCCCAGGGTGCCGACGGCCACGGTCGCTACCTGGTGCGACCTGATTGGGTGCGGTTCGAGGGATCGCTGCCGGCGAGCGTGCTCGACGTGCGCTATCGCGGCACCTACACCGACTACCGTCTCGGCACGGCGCTGGGCGCGCTGCTGCTGCGAGAGCCTGGTCCAGCTCAATTCGCCGTCGGGGACGCCACCAGCTGCGCCATCGAGCGGGTCTGGCGCATGGACGCCGCCCCGCGATGATGGCCACTCCGTATCCTTTGAGGTGATGGCGATGACACCAGAGCAGCCCGAGATCTCCGCAGCGGAGCAGTCCTACCTGTTGGCCATCCGCCAGTCGCGCGGAGGAACGCCACTGAGCGGTGCCGAGCTGGCCCGACGGATGCACGTCTCCCCGCAGGCCACCAGCGAGATGCTGCGCCGCCTGTCGAGTGCAGGCTATGTCGAGGTGGGCGAGTCGAGGGACGTGCACCTGACCGCCGAGGGCAGCACCATCGCCGACTCCATCTATCGAAAGCACGCCCTGGCCGAGTGGCTCCTGACCGATGTGCTCGGCATCGCCTGGGCTGAGTCCGACGAAGAAGCCATGCGCATGCAGGCCTGTATCTCGCCGCGCGTGGAGGCCGCCCTCGATGAGTTGCTGGGCTACCCCGAGACCTGCCCGCACGGCAATCCCATCGAGGAGGCCGTAGCCCTGGCACGCCCGACCGGCGAGCCGCTCAGCGACGTCGACTCGGGTGCGGAAGTGACCATCTATCGGATCACCGAGGCCGCCGAGGACGACCCCGGGCTGCTGTCGTACCTGGAGGCTCGCGGCCTGCGGCCCGGTGCCGCCATCCGCGTGCTGGCACGGTCGCAGTCGACCGACTCCCTCACCCTCGATGGCCCGCTTGGTCGTGCCACCCTGGGCTTGCGCCCGGCCAGCTTGATCCGCGTGCTACCGGGCCCACCCGACCCCGCCCTCTTTCACACGGTCTCGTCCCGCTCCCGCGATTGACCGATGACCGAGCACCTTGGCACTCCCGAGCGCCGGCGCTTCCTCGAGGATCGGCGCAAGTCGTCGCAGCGTCGCTATGACGCCGACCTCGCACCCGGGTACGACACTGCTGAGTGGGGTAAGACATCACTGACGCATGCCCGGTATTTGCAGCGTTTCCTCGAACTCGTCCGACCGGGTGGTCTCATCCTGGACATGCCCTGTGGCACTGGCAAGTACTTCGCGACCGTCGAGGCAACGGGTCGGTCGGTGGTCGGCTTCGACCAGTCGGCAGGCATGCTCAAGGTCGGTCGTGCGAAGCATCCCCACGTCCCGACGGCCCGCCTGGCATTACAGGAACTCTCCATCGATCACGCGTTCGACGGCGTCATGTGCATGGACAGCATGGAGAATGTCGGACCCGAGGATTGGCCCTCGGTACTCACGGCGCTGCGGCACGCTGCACGCCCCGGGGCGGCGCTCTATCTCACCGTCGAGATGGCCGACGAAGCGGATCTGGCCGCGTATTATCAGCGGGCGCGCGCCGCTGGCTATCCGGTGACACCGCGCGAGTCTTTCGACCATGAGCGTGGGGGCTACCACCATTTCCCTGAGCGCCAGACCGTGCTCGCCCGGCTGGCTGAAGCGGGACTGGTGATCGTCGAGGACGGCGAAGGCGACTGGTATCTGCATCTGCTGTTGCAGACCCGGGAGTGAGCCCAGATAGGGCATCATCTGAAGCGCTCATACACTCGATCTTGGGAGACCTGCCCGCATGCTCGTGGTGATGTCGGTCAGTGCCACCGAAGACGAGGTCCAGGACGTCCGACGGCATATCGAAGCTGACGGGCTGACGGCGCACGAGAGCCGCGGCGAGCAGCGCGTGGTCATCGGTGTCGTCGGTGACGTTGGCCTGCGCAAGGAACAGGTCATGAGTCACCTGGCGGTGCTGCCCGGCGTCGATTCGGTCACGCCCATCAGCAAACCCTTCAAGCTGACCTCCCGTGATTTCCATCCCGAGGACACCGTTATCGAGGTGGGCGGCACCACCATCGGCGGCGGTTCGCTCACCATCATGGCCGGTCCCTGCTCGGTGGAGAGTCGAGATCAGCTGCTGCGCACCGCCGACGCGGTAGCCCAGGCCGGCGCCACCATCCTGCGCGGCGGTGCCTTCAAGCCCCGCACCAGCCCCTACAGCTTTCCAGGGCCTGGGCGTAGACGGCGTGCGCTTCCTGGCCGAGGCGCGCGAGCGGACAGGACTGCCGGTGGTCACCGAGGTCATGGAGACGAGCCAGCTGGCGCTGGTGGCGATGCACGCGGACATCGTCCAGATCGGCGCTCGCAACATGCAGAACTTCCCACTACTCATGGAGGTCGGCAAGATCGACAAGCCGGTCATGCTCAAGCGCGGCATCAGCGCCACGATCGAGGAGTGGCTGATGGCGGCCGAGTACATCGTCAGCTCCGGCAACCCGAACGTCATCCTGTGCGAGCGCGGCATCCGCACCTTCGAGACGTACACGCGCAACACCCTCGACCTGGCGGCTGTGCCGCTGCTGCACAAGCTCACGCACCTGCCCGTCATCGTCGACCCCTCACACGCGACCGGCAAGCGCTGGCTGGTCCGCTCCATGGCGTTGGCCGGTGTCGCGGCCGGAGCCGACGGCATCATGGTGGAGGTCCATCCCAACCCTGATGACGCACTGTCAGATGGCGAGCAGTCGCTGAGCCTGGAGCAGTTCAGCGAGATGGCTCCGGTACTCCGGCAGATCCACGGAGAGGTCGAGTCCATCGGCGTCCGAATGGGCTAGAGGGGTGTTCGATCGAGTTGAGCTATGCTTGGTGCTCATCCCCTTGGTGGGCGCCTCCGGTCCGCGCCCCGTTCCCGTGTGACGAAACCCGAGACACCCATGCCCTGACCGGCCCCCGCGCGTTGCGGGTTGGGCCAGTCAGGAGATACCTTGACCTTCGATACCCTTGGGCTCATGCCCGAATCCCTGCGCGCTGTTGCGGACCAGGGCTACACCGACCCCACACCGGTACAGGAACGGGCCATCCCCGTCATCCTGAGCGGCCGCGACCTGCTCGCCGGCGCCCAGACCGGAACCGGCAAGACCGCCGCCTTCGTGCTGCCGATGTTGCAGACGCTCAACGAACGTCGCGTGCCAGGGCCCCGTCGCGTCCGTGGCCTCGTGGTCGTGCCGACCCGTGAGCTCGCCCTCCAGGTCGAACAGAGCGTCAGGACGTACGGCGCCCATCGCCCCATCCACTCCGCGGCGATCTATGGCGGTGTCCGCATGGACCGCCAGGTGCGAGCCCTGCGCAACGGTGCCCAGATCGTGGTGGCCACGCCCGGCCGCCTGCTCGATCACGTCCGCCAGCGCACCGTGGACCTGAGCCACGTGGAGATCCTCGTTCTGGACGAGGCCGACCGGATGCTGGATATGGGCTTCATCCACGACATCAAGCGGATCCTCGAGCAGCTACCGAGCGAGCGACAGAGCCTGCTCTTCAGCGCCACGTTCTCACCCAAGATCCGACGCCTCGCCGAGGAGTTGCTCAACGACCCCGAGTCGATCGACGTGGCGCCTCGCAACACGGCGGCGGCACCCATCCGACAGCTCGTCCATCCGGTCGACAGGGGCCGCAAGCGCCATCTGCTGACACACATGGTGCGCACCAAGCGGGTCGACCAGGTGCTCGTCTTCACGCGTACCAAGCGCGGCGCCAATCGACTGGCCGAGCAGCTGGGCAAGGATGGCATCGACGCGGCCGCCATCCACGGCAACAAGAGCCAGTCACAGCGTGTCCGGGCACTAACAGCCTTCAAGCAGGGCCGATCGCAGGTGCTCGTGGCCACCGATGTTGCCGCACGCGGCCTCGACATCGAGTCGCTGCCGCACGTCATCAACTACGAGCTGCCCAACGTGCCCGAGGACTACGTACACCGCATCGGACGCACCGGCCGGGCTGGCCAGGAAGGCACTGCCATCTCGCTCGTCTCGGCGGATGAGCATGAGCTCATGCTCGGCATCGAGAAGCTGCTGAAGCGGTCGCTCGAGCGTGAGGTCGTGGAGGGCTTCGAGCCCAGTGCCGTGTTCAAGCCGGAGCCGATCATCACCAAGCGCCCTCGCCACGGCGGCGGCAGACGTGACCAGCGACCCGGAGGCTCGGGTGGCTACGCTCCAGCCAGGGCGGGACGCGCAGCGACGATCGAGTCCGTGCCGCGAGTTCACAGGCCCGGCCCGTCGGGCTCATCAAGGCCGAACTGGGGCAAGTCACCAGCCGCTGGTTCCCACGTGTCCATGCCTGGTGAGCGTCTGAGCGGTGGCCGACCCATGGCCAGCGCCGAACAGGGAGGACGTCGTCAACGGAATGGCCGATCCGGCGGGCCAGAACGCCACGGTGGAGGCCGCGTCCGTCAGCACTGAGTGCCGCACGTGAGCCTCGGCGCGCATCGTGCCGCCTTCGCCTCGCCCACGCATCCTGATCCGGTGGACGCCGTGGCGGGTCCCTAGTCGCTCTTGAAGTGCCGCCCGATCGCAGACGGCGCGTCACCGAGGACGATGCTGCCCCAGCGCGGATGCCGGTCCGCCCAGTCACGCAAGCGATTCGCGTTGACCAGCACCAGCGCGAAGATCATCAGCGCGAACGGCATGATCGGCAGCACCTGCGTCAGGTTGGGCAACAGGCCCTGCAGGTCGAGCGCCAGCCACTGGAGGAACCCGAACAGCAACACGCCCGCGGCCACGCGTAGCGGATGCCAGCCACCGAAGATGACGATGGCCAGGGCGATCCAGCCGAAGTTGCGGGTGTGCAGGAACGACCATCCCAGCTTGGCGTCCAGCGATGAACGCGGCGCCGCCGATGCCGACCAGGGCACCGCCGAGGACCGTGTAGAGGTAGCGCAGGCGGTTCACCGCGATGCCGCGGGCATGGGCGGCCTCGGGTCGTTCGCCGACTGCCCTGGAGCGACAGCCCGGGCGTGTCCGATACATGTAGACCCACACCAGCGAGCACCAGGACGAGGCTGGCGTAGACCACGAGGTCGTGACTGAACAGACCGGTCCGAAGAACGGGATCTCGGACAGCACCGGGATCTCGAGTGAGCGGGACCGCGATGTCGCCGCCCGGGCTTGCCCCGATGTAGGGGCTGCCCAGGAACGAGCTGAGGGCGATGCCCAGGCTGGCGAGCACGAAGCCGACGGCGACCTGGTTGAGCCACAGCGAGATGCTCGAGAAGGCGACCACGAAGGCGAAGCCGGCTCCCACGCCGGCTGCCGCGACGAAGCCGAGCCAGGTCGTCGCCCGTCTCGAAGGCCACCGCGAAGCCGGCCAGCGCCGAGAGCATGAGGCTGCCTTCGAGCGACAGGTTGATGACGCCCGACTTCTCGCTGATGGTCTCGCCGGCCGTCACGAAGAGCAGTGGTGCCGCCGCCGCGATGATGGTGGCGATGGTCGCTTCCATCAGTAGGCCTCACCGTGACGTGCCTGGCCGGCGCGCCGCGGTGGCCTGCTGGCGGCCGAGGCGCGCCTGCGCGCGCTGCCATGAGCGCAGGCCGCTCGCCATGAGGGCGAACAGCACGAGCACGCCGGTGAGCACGCCGCCGAGTGCCGAGTTCACGTCGAGGCGCAGCGTCAGCGCGATGCTGCCGACCGCGACGATGGCGAAGAAGGCCGCGATGGGCGCGACGTAGGCGCTCGGAAGCCTGCCAGCAGGACCACCAGGATGCCCAGGAAGCCGTAGCCACCGGAGACCGACGGGCACCAGCTTGTGGTGGAAGCCGGTGGCCTGGATGGCACCAGCGAGGCCGGCCAGCGCGCCGCAGATGGCGAACGCCGCCGAGGATGTAGCGATCCGTCGGGATGCCCAGCAGGTGGGCACTGTCGACTGTTGCGGCCGACGGCCTTGAGCTTGAGCCCGAAGCGCGTGCCGCGCAGCAGGAACCAGCACCGCGATGACGGCGACGATGGCGAGGATGACCGCGAGCGGCGAGAACCGCGAATTGTCCAGGGCCGGCAGCCAGGCGTCGCGCGGGAACGGCTCGGTGCCGCTGGTCGAGGCGATGCCAGGCCGCGCCCAGGGCCCGATGATGAGGTACAGCGTCAGGCCTGCGGCCACGAAGTCGAGACCCAGGCCGCCGAAGATCTCGTTGACCTTGCCGCTGCGTCTTGAGGACTCCCGCGAAGAGTGCCCAGACGATCCCGAACAGCGACCCCGACGAGCAGTGTCAGCGGGACCAGCAGCCACACGCGGGGCGGCGACCTCGCGCGCGATCAGCGACGGCGCCGATCGCGCCGAGCACGATCTGGCCTTCGACGCCGATGTTCCAGAGCCCGGCCGCGAACGTCACCACCAGGCCGGCCGCCGCGAGCGTCAGCGGCACCCACACCATGATCGTGTCCGAGAGCTTCGCCGGCGAGCCCAGCGAGCCCTCGATGATGAGCCTGAACGCCTCGAGCGGATCCTCGCCGACCAGGACCACGAGCAGGCCGGCGAAGGCGAGCGCGACGACGAACGGCAGCGCGCCGATGGCGGCGCGGCGGACGCCGGCCGCATCTTCGCCCGAGCGGACGGTCACGCCGTGGCCCCGGCGCGAGCCGCCTGATCGTCCACCGATGAGGTGGCCGATCTCATCGACGTCGGTCGCGCTCGCATCGAGCTCGGCGAGCACGCTCCCGAGAAGAAGACCAGGATGCGGTCGCTGTAGCGCAGCAGCTCGTCGATGTCGGCCGAGGCGAAGATGATGGCGGTGCCGTGTTCCCGTCGCGCCAGCAGCTGGCTCCAGACCCAGTCGGCCGACTCGATGTCGAGGCCGCGCGTGGGGTGCTCCATGCAGCAGCAGCTCGAGCGTCGGCGGGCAGCATCGCCAGCAGCAGGCGCTGCTGGTTGCCGCCCGACAAGCGATTCCGACGGTCGATCCGGTGGTGCCCTTGATGGAGTACTCCTCGATCGATCGCGCCTGCGGCGGCCTTGGCCCGCGTCCCAGTCGATCGACGAAGCGCCGATCGCTGGCGGTCGGCCAGCACGAGGTGCTCGGTGATGGTGAGGCCCTTCGACGAGGCCCTCCTCGAGTCGTCCCGCGGGCAGGTACTGGACTCCGCGGTCGAGGTGTGCCGCGGTAGCTCGTGTCGGTGATGTCGCATGCCACCGAGCAGGCACGTGCCCGGCCGTCGGCGCGAGCCAGTCCGCAGATGCCCCGCAGGAACGTGCGCTGCCCGCTGCCTTCCATGCCGGCCAGTCCGATGACCTCGCCGGCCGCGCACGTCGAGCGAGAGGTCGTCGAGGTGGATGAGACGTTCCTCGATGCATGACGTCGCGCATGCTGAAGCACGACCGCACCCGAGTCGCCACGTCGGGTCGGTCGGCGATCTCCACCGGTTCGCCGAACATGAGCGTGACCAGCTCCGCCGTGCGGCACCGGCATCTCTCGCTGTGCCGACGACCTTGCCGCGGCGCATGACCGTGACCTGCTCGCAGAGCTCCTCGACTTCCTCGAGCTTGTGGGAGACGAAGATGACGCTCATGCCGTCGGCGGCCAGCTCGCGCAGCGTGGCGAACAGCAGGTCGCGCTGGTCGGCCGAGATGCCGGTGGTCGGCTCGTCGAGGATGAGCACCCGGGCGCCGAGCCAGAGCAGGCGGGTGATCTCGACCTGCTGGCGCTCGCCGACCGTCAGCGTCCGCGCCGGTGCATCGAGGTCGAAGCCGAACCCGAAGCGGTCGCGCAGCTCGGTGACGCTCGCCCCGAACGTCGCGCGCGGCCGAGACGCGAACGAACCGGGACTGCCGAGCAGGAAGTTGTCGAGGACCGACAGCGGCAGGAAGACGCAGGGGGTCCTGGTGCAGCATGCCGATGCCGGCCGTCGTCGCGGCGTCCGGTGAGCCGAGGTGCGATGTGCGTGCCGTCGAGCATGATCTCGCCGGAATCGGCGACGTAGAAGCCGGACAGGACCTTCATGAGGGTGGACTTGCCGGCGCCGTTCTCGCCGAGCAGGCCGTGCAGGCTCCCGCTGTCGACGTGCATGCTGATGCCGTCATTGGCGCGGACCGGCCCGAAGTGCTTGTGGATGTCGCGCAGCTCGAGGCCCATGTTCCTCCCGTGGATGAGACGCCTGAGAAGCCCGAACGGGGAGGCTCTGCTGGCCTCCCCGTGGTCGGATCTAGGGACTGGTGAGCCGTGGCCTACGAGGCTTCGCTGGCGCCGTCGATGCCCTCGAGCAACTGCTTCGTGTACCAGATCTGCTGCGGCGTCGCGGTCTCGCCCTCGGCGAGCCAGACGGAGCCGTCCTGGTTGTTGAGCGGACCGGCCCACAGGTCGATCGATCCGTCGGCGAGACCGGCGATGAACGCGTCGAGCGCCTGTGGCGGCATCCTCGCTCAGGGCGGGACCCTTGACGTAGCCGACCGCCGTCGTCGCCGGATCGTTGAGGTCGGTCCAGTCCGGGGGCAGCCACTGGAAGGTCGGCCTCGAACGTGCCGTCGATGACGCTCTGGGCGATCTCGAGGTAGGCGGGTCCCCAGTTGAACCAGGGCGTGCCGAGGCAGACCTCCGGTGCCGTGTCGCAGGCGTCGACGATAGTCGTAGGGGATGGCCCAGACGGCGTCGCCGTCAGCGGCACGCTGGCCGGCGACGACGAGTGCCTCGGTCGTGTCGATGCCCGAGATGAGCACGTCAGCGCCACCGTCGATGAAGTCGTTGGCGACGAGCGTTGGATCGAGCGTGACGCCTGGGATGTTGAACCAGAACCCGATCCAGTCGACCCCGAACGTCAGGTCGGCGGCGTCGTTGCCGAGCACGTCCTCCCAGCAATAGCGAGCGCCCGAGGTAGGCCGAATTCACCAGCCGACGCGTCTCGTCGTTGATGAGCGGGCCGACGTAGCCGATGTTGCCGGCTCTCGCTGGTGAGCGCGGCGCTGCAGCCGGCGATCATCTTGCCGTACTCCATCTCGCCCATCACGTTGCCGAGGTTGGCGAGGTCGGGGCGGTAGTCCTGGCCGTCAGCCCAGGCATTGTCGCCGGACGACCAGATCATGGGGACGTCGGGGAACTGCTCGGCGGCCTCGAGGGCGCCGTCCTTCATGTCGTCCGAGGTCATGAAGACGAGCTGTGCGCCCTGGTCGACCATGTCGCGGGCCGACCTGGTCGACGGTGAGCTCCGGTCGGTCGGCGCTATTCACCTTGTCGAGCAGGATCATCTTGGCGCCGAGCTGCTCCTCGAGGTACTCGCCCGCCTCGCGGTGTGCCTGACTCCAGCCGCGGTCGTCCTGCGGCCCGACCAGGATCATGCCGAACGTCAATCCGCTCGGCTTCATCCTGTGCGGTCGACGATCGACGCCCCGCCGGTCCCGATCGCGGTTGCCACCAGTGCGCCAGCAATGGCTGATGCGCGCGAGCCGTGCCCACGGTCGCATCGTCATTCGATAGACCCTCCTGATACATAGCGCATCGGGAGGCCGAACCTGCCGCCCCCGGTCACCTGCACGATACGCCGCCGCAGCCGTGCGACGGCGGTTCACTTCGGCAACATTTCGGGACCAATCTGGCGCGGCAGACGGCGTGCATCGTGCCGGGCGCGACGGGACGCAGCGTCGCGGCGTCCGTACTGGGCTAGCATGGCTCGACAGCCACGTACAGGCCAGCGCAGGGGAAGGAGTTGCAGATGACGACGAGCGATCTGGCCGGCAAGCCGGCCGAGGCGTCGATGCTCGTCGATATGGTCGCGCTGATCGACGCCTACTACGGGCTGCAGCCCGACGCCGGGGTCGCCGCGCAGCGGGTGGCGTTCGGCACGTCAGCGGTCACCGTGGCTCGTCGCTCGATACGGCCTTCAACGAGGACCACATCGTCGCCACGACCGCGGCCATCTGTGCCTTCCGCCGCGCGGAGGGCATCGAGGGCCCGCTGTTCATCGGGCGTGACACGCACGGCCTCTCAGCGAACCGGCCTTGCGCACCGCGCTCGAGGTGCTGGTCGCTGCCGGCGTCGACGTCCGCGTCGATCAGGCCGACGGCTACACGCCGACGCCGGCCATCTCCCACGCCATCCTGACCTGGAACCGGGAGCACCCCCAGGCGCCTTGGCCGACGGCATCGTGGTCACGCCGTCGCACAATCCGCCCGCCGATGGCGGCTTCAAGTACAACCCGCCCACGGGTGGCCCGGCCGACGCGGCCATGACCGGCGCCATCGAGGACGCCGCCAACCAGCTGCTGCGTGACGGCCTGGCCGGCGTCGCCCGCATGCCCGTGGCGAGCGAGCGCGCGCCGCAGCCACCGCGCTACGACTTCATGGGCACGCTACGTCGGCGACCTCGGCGCGGTCATCGATATCGGCCGCCATCGCTCGGCTCGGGCTTGCGGATCGGCGTCGATCCGCTGGGCGGTGCCGCCGTCGACTACTGGGACGCCATCGCCGAGCGGCACGACATCGACCTGAGCCATCACCAACGATGCGATCGATCCCACGTTCGGGTTCATGACCGTCGACTGGGACGGCAAGATCCGGATGGACCCGTCGTCGCCGTACGCCATGGCCCGCCTGATCGAGCCTGCGAGATGACTTCGACCTGGCACTCGGCAACGATGCCGACGCCGACCGCTTCGGTGTCGTCACCCCGAGGCCGGTCTGCTCAACCCCAATCACTACCTCGCCGCGGCCGCGTCCTACCTCTTCGGCGGTGCGCGAGCCTGGGGCGCAGACGGCGGCCATCGGCAAGACGCTGGTGTCCTCGAGCATGCAGGACCGCATCGCAGCATCGCTGGGCCGACGACTCTACGAGGTCCCCGTCGGCTTCAAGTGGTTCGTCGACGGATTGCTTGACGGGTCTGTCGCATTCGGCGGCGAGGAGAGCGCGGGCATGTCGTTCCTGCGTCGCGATGGACAGCCCTGGTCGACCGACAAGGACGGCATCATCGCCTGCCTGCTGGCGGCCGAGATGACCGCCCGGACGGGGCACGATCCGGGCGCGACCTACGCAGGCTTGACCGAGCGCTTCGGAGCCCCGGTCTACAAGCGCATCGACGCCCCGGCCACGCCCGAGGAGAAGGCAGCCCTGGGGGCGCTGAGACCCGACAGGTGCAGCGCCACCGAGCTGGCCGGACATGCCGATCACGGCCAAGCTGACCGACGCCCCCGGCAACGGCGCCTCCATCGGCGGTCTGAAGGTGGTGACCGACCAGGGCTGGTTCGCGGCGCGGCCATCGGGCACCGAGAACGTCACCAAGCTCTATGCCGAATCGTTCGAAGGCGAGGCCCACCTGGCCCGCATCATCGCTGACGCACAGACAGTCGTGGCAGACGCCCTCGCGACATGACGCTCACGGCGGAAGCCTGATGCCTCTGGACGCGCAGGAGCACATGCGCGGTGTACCTGTCATCCGGCCATGGCGCAACATCGAACTCGCAGCGACGGAGCCTTACGGCCACAAGATGTACCTGTACGTGCTGGCCGCTCCGGTCTTTGAGAAGCACGGCTACCGCGGAGCGACCATCAAGGCGCTGGCTCACGCCTGCCACCTGAGCCCATCATCGCTGTATCACTACTTCGGTTCCAAGGCCGAGATGGCGACGTACCCGCTGACGTCTCCATCGATCGATTGGGACAATGCCTTTGTCGATCCCGACATCGATCCGCTGCTGCAGTTGCAGGCTTTGCTTGAGATGTCCACCGCGATGTTCCCGATCTGGATGCTGGCCCTCAGTCTCCACGAGGAGATCCATGGGGGTGCCGACCCTGACATGCGCGCAGCAGGATTCAAGGAGGGTGAGGCCGTCTTCGGGCGACTCATCTGCGCCGCGGCACCCCGGATCGAGCGGCCCTCGGCTGAGCGGTTGGCCCGAGACGTGCTGGCATCGCTGGCCGGGAGCTCGGTGACCGCCCTCGACGAAGATGTCATGACCGTCCAGCAGGAGCGCATGGTGGCGGTGCTCCGGGCGGGCTTGGTGCCCGAGTTCGTGCAGGCTGTCCGGTTCGATTCGTCGCTGGCGCCTTCCGGGCATGGGCTGAGCACTTCCGAATAGAAGAGGCCGCCGATTCGGTCGCGCTGGCCATAGCCTCGGGTGCGCAGAAGATCCGAAGCTCTGGAGGCGACCTATGACTGATGGACTCGTTCCCGCCGCTGGCTATCAGGCCGAGTCACGAGCTTGGCTGGCACCGAGACCGCGATCAGCCAGTCGTGCGCTCTACGCCTCACTGGGTGCGATGGTGCTCGCCACGGTCGCCATCTCGCTGTACTTCGGTGGAGCCGGCGACTTCTGGGGACCGGTCAACGACCTGCTCGTGGCGGCGACTGTCCTGTTGCTCGTGCCGGCGGTCCTGTCAGTCCGGCGCGTGGCAGGCGAGACAGCCGGGAGCTGGTTGTCCGCCCTGACCGTGCTGGCGCTGGTCGGCATCGTCGTGATGGCCGCCGGGCAGATCGCACTGGTGGTCAGGCTGATCGACCTGCAGGCCTCGTTCACCACCGGCACGATCGGCATCCTGCCCACGCTCGCGTGGCTGGGCGGCACCGGGGTGCTGGCACTGCGAACGGGCACCCTGGCACGCCCGGTGGGTTGGTGGGCATTCACCTTCGTGCTGGCTGCCATCGTGACCGCAGTCGCCATCCCGCTCGTGTCAATGGACACGCCGACCCTGTCCCTGGTCTTCGGTGGCCCGCTGGTGGTCGCGCTGATCGGCTGGATGGTCAGCCTTGCGCGCGACCTCGGTCGCAGGACCGCCTAGCCGAAGAACTCGTTGATGCGGGCGGTGTCGTCCGAGAAGGCCCAGCGCTCGGTGACCTTGCCGTCGCGCACATGGAAGATCTCAGCCGTGTTGTAGTCGAGGCTCTCACTGCCCTTGGTGGCATGCGCCTTCACCAGTGCGACGACATGGTCGTCACTGGCGGTGACATCGTGCAGCTCCGCGGTGATGGTGAAGTCGCTGCTACCGCCACCGAGACCCTCGGCCATGGCGGCCTTGCCTCGCACAGGCTCGGCGCTGCCGATGACGTGCCACACGACATCATCGTGGACGAGGTCGCCGAAGGACTCGTAGTCTCCGGCGTTGAGCGCGGCGATGGCTTCTCGGACCAACGCGGTCGTAGGATGTTCGGCCACGGGTGTACCTCGTTACGAGCGACCGACTCTGCCCCCACGTCGCTGCGGCCAGCATAGGCGCCCGGGCAAGCGACCGCAGCGCTCAGCCGTTGGCGACGAGCTCCCGCAGGCGCGGCAACCGCTCGACGGTCTCGCGGTCGAATGGGGACGGCAGGTCGACGATGAGGTGCGTGAAGCCCAGCTCGAGGCTGGCGCGCCACTGTGCGGCCACCTGCTCCTCCGAGCCCAGGAAATCGACAGCAAGGTCGACCTCATGCGCCTTGCCGTTGTTGGCGAGCTGCTCGGTCAGGACCCTGGCGGCCTCGTCGCGATCATCGCGAAGGACCGCGAATTCGGATGGTGGTGAACTCGATGTCAAGCGGGTCACGGCCGACCGCATCACAGTGACGGCGCAGGACCTCGGCCTTGTGTCGCAGCTTGTCCGCGGTGCCTCCAGTGTTCCAGGCCTGGGCGAACCTGGCGACGGTGCGCAGCGTCTTCTTCTCGCCGGAGCCACCGATCATGAGGGGTAGCTGGCCGACTCCCCGATACGGCAGGGGATGATGCTCCAAGGCCTGGAAGTCGTAGCGGCCATCCGCGCTGGAGGTCACCACTTCGCCCGCCGCGACACGTGTGATGGCCTCGACGGCCTCGTCGAGCCAGTCGAGCCGCTGCCCGAAGCCGCTGCCGAAATCGATGCCATTGGCGATGTGTTCGTACTCGAACCAGGCACCACCCAGGCCCAGCCACGTCCGTCCAGCGCTGATGTGGTCCACGGTGATCGCCGACTTCAGCGTCAGGCCCGGGTTACGGAAGGTGTTGGCGCCGACCATCAGCCCGATGTCGATGCGCTTGGTCTCCGCGGCCCATGCGGCCAGGGTGGTCCAACCCTCGTAGATCGGCTGCAGCGGGTCACCCACGATGGCGTGGAGATGGTCCCAGGTCCACAGGGAGTCGATGCCGACGTCGTCGGCCAGGCGTGCGAAGCCAGACATCTGGGCCCAGTCCGTCTGTTGCGGCCAGACGAGTACGCCGACACGGATGGGATAGCGGTCGCGATGTGTGGTCATGGGCCTGAGGCTATAGCATCCGTAGGTGCCTTGGTCTCGCAACGCAAAGATCGCCTTCATCGGCTCGCATGGCATCCGCAAGACGACTGCCGCGCTGGCATTCGCAAGTGCCATCCAGCAGGCCGGGCGGTCGGTCGAATTCGCGCGTGAGGTCGTTCGCGACAATCCCCTGGGCATCAATGAAGCCGCCACCTGTGAAGCCCAGCTGTGGGTCCTGGCCTCCCAGATCCGGCGCGAGTTGGAGCTGGCCCAGAAGGCCGAGTGCTTGGTCACCGACCGTGGCGTGATGGACAATTTCGCCTACTACCTGCGTGCCTGCGGAGGCGACGATCGCTTCGAGGCGACGGCGTTGGTGGCAGCCTGGTCACGCACCTATGACCTGGTGGTCCGGCTGACCCCTGACGTGGAGAATCCGGGCCGACGGCGTCCGCTCGACCAACGACCGCTTCCGTGACGAGATCGAGGCCATCCTCGATGAACGGCTGCCGCGGCTGGTAGCAGCCGACCGACTGCTGATCCAGCCGGCCTCCGGGATCACCGAGCACCACGACTGGTGGCCACTCGCGGAGCAGCTGGCATCCCAGATCGGCGAGCCACTGTTGGCGGAAGGTGTGACCAGGCAGTCTCGCCCGGTCCCCGGAGCGGTGCGACATCGCCGCGTCAAGAGGACTCCCAAGGACCAGCTGGCCCTCGACCTGGGTCGCTGACGCCACTCCGGCAGCCAGCCGGGCTGCAGCTGTACGGCCACTCACGGCCTGATCCGGCAGGGCCGAGTACAGTCAGGGGGATGTCAGACCCTGCTGCCCCGGGCTGGGGCGGCGACTTCCAGTCGTCTTCCACCCCTGATCCCGGACGAGCCGGACCCCTCGCTAGCGATGTCGCGGTCGAGTTGCTGCAGCGCGGGCAGGTGCTCGCCGAACAGGGCGACTGGGACGTTGCCGCGGGCTCCTTCGCCCGTGTCGTGGGTAGCGCCGATCCGAGCATCCACACCGCCGCCCTGCTCGGCCTGGCCGAGTGTCGCTATCGGCTCGACGATGAGCCAGCCGCCTTGCAGGCCTGGATCACGGCGACCCAGGCGCCCGAGAATGAGCTCACCTGGCGGGCCTGGAAGGCCCTGGCGGCCGCCCGTGTCCGAAGTGACGATATGCCGGGTGCCGCACGCGCCTACCGCGAAGCGGCTCGCCGCGCTCCGGCCTCCGAGCAGGCCGAGATCCAGTCCCGCGTCGGCTGGCTGAGCAAGGAGTCGGGCGACGAACGCGGCGCTCAGCGCGCGTTCGGCCGTACCCGCGCCAATGGCATCGCCCAGCCGACGGTCACCTACGGCATCCTGGCGGTCACCTCGCTGGTAAGCCTGCTCACGCTCGTCGGCGGCATGACGGAGCTCGAGGACCTGCTGCTGCTCGACAAGGGCGGGGTGTACCTGGCCGGCGAATACTGGCGGCTGTTGACGGTGGCCCTGGTCCACGGTTCGATCATCCACCTGATGTTCAACATGTACGCCCTGTGGATCATCGGACCGATCGTCGAGTCGCTCTACGGACCATGGCGCTACCTGAGCATCTACCTCATCTGTATCGCCGCCGGTTCAGCCGCCAGCTACGCCACCTCGGCCAACCTGGCAGTGGGCGCCAGCGGCGGGGTCTTCGGCCTGTTCGGCGCACTACTCGTGGCCGACCGTGTCCACCAACCGGCGCTGACCCGGAATGCCCGCAACCTGACCATGCAGATCGGCTTGCTCATCGGCATCAACCTGCTGATCGGCTTCACCATCCCTCAGATCGACAATGCGGCCCATATCGGCGGCTTGCTCGCTGGTGCGGCGATGGGCTTCCTGGTGGTGCCGCAAGGCGCCCGCCTGGCATCGTTCTGGTCCCGGACGTCGACATCGAGTGGTCCACAGTCGCCGACCGACCCCCCGGCCGATCCCATCGCACGAACGCGGTGGCTACGCCTCGGCGGCGTGCTCGCCCTGGTCGGCGTCATCCTGCTCGTCGTGGTCTTGAGCCCCATCACCTACGACCCGCCGCTGTGGTGGGCGGCTTACCGCTAACCACGAACGACCGCGCACCAGCTCAGCGACGCGATAGGCGTCGCGCCTGGCCATCCGGGCCTGATCGACTGGCACGACCGCTGCCTCCCCCGTTCGCAAGGGCAGATCGAGGGCAACAGCGCGCCGCGGAGTGCTGTCGGGACCTGCGTCGCGCAGTTCAAGGCTGAACCAGGTGGCGACGCTCTCCGGTAGGCGCAAGCGGGCATCCATCGGCCTCCGGGCGCTGGCATCGGCTCGGCGAAAGGCGTAACACCCTGAGCGCAACGCCGTAGCGTCGCCCGGTTCCGCGGGTCTGTAGCGGCGCAAATCATCCGAGAGCAGGCCGTCCGTGCCGACGATGGCCACCGTGTCGTCGGCCAATACGGACACCAGCGGACTCACGATGTCACCGTCAGGCAGACGCGCGGGGTCCAGGACCACGATGATCTCGCCGACCGCACGCCGCAATCCTGCCTGCAGCGCATCGCCCGGACCGAAGGGCGCCGCACTGCGGACGATCTCATGATGGCCGGCCGCGACGTCCGTATCACGGTCAGCCACGACGAGCACTTGTGTCCCCGGCGGCAGGCTGGCCTCGAGCGCGCTGATCGCCGCATCGGGGGAGAGGGTCGTCGAGCTGCCGGTGACGATGACGGTGGCCGCGCAGGAAGCCGGCTCCTGGAGGCGCGACGGAACCGACTCCACGGCGCCGTAGAAGGTCTGGCCGTCCTCGACCACGTCAGCTGCTCGCGCCGGTGACAGGTCGAAGGCCACGCCTTCGTCAACGACGCGCCAGCCGGCCGCCTCGATACGGCCCTTGAGCTCATCCGCGGTGCCCCAATCTCCAGCGGCGCGGGCGCTTGCGCGCTCTTCAGCGAGCGCGACGATGTCGTCAGGGACGAACTGCTGGACCATCTGGCGAGCATATCTCGTGCTTCCGAACCGAGTACTCTTCGTCATCCATGCAGCGCAGCATCTCGGCCGCCACGGTTGCCACGTTCGTGCTCCGGTTCGCGACCGGGCTCACTGGTGCGTTGCTCATCTTCTTCCTGGCCGAGCTGGCTGACTATGGTGGCCCCGAGGTCGGTCCAGCCCTGGTCGGTGTCCTGACCGCGCTGTTCTTCGCGGCCGAACTGCTGTTGTCGCCGCCATTCGGCCTGCTCTCGGATCGTATCGGCCATCACCGGGTCATGCAGATCGGGCCGGCATTCGGTCTCGTTGCGGTCGTGCTGACCGCCCTGACCGCAGAGTTGCGTCTGCCGGGGTCAGTCGTCATCGCCTTGCCGGTCATCGCCGGGAGCCTGCCCCTCATCGGACTGACACGAGTCCTGGAGGGTGCGTCCACGGCGGCCAGCGTGCCTTCCGTCCTGGGCTTCATCGCTGTCGCCACCAGCGGCAATGAGGCCTTGCGCGGCCGAGCCTCGTCACGCTTCGAAGCGGCCACCATCGCTGGGCTCGGCCTGGGCTTTGCCGCGGCCGGACCGGTCTGGGAGCTGATGGGACCCGTCGGCTTCCTGGCCAACGGCTTCGTCTATGCTGCGGCGTTCGCCCTGTTCCGCTGGTTCGTACCTGACCTCGATGCGTCCATGCCGCGGGCGCTCGACAGCGGTATGGACTGGCGACGCTACCGACGCCTGCTGCGTCGCTCGCGAGTGTGGATCCTGGCCCCGACCTGGATCGCCCTCAATGCCGGATTGGGCCTCTACACCTCGCAGACCCTGTTCCAGTTGGTACGAAGCCGGGACCCACGATTCGACGACCAGGTCCTGGTGGGTGGCTTCGAGCCGTTGCTGGTGACCGCCGCGTTCCTGCTCGGCGGTGCCGTCTTCTTCGCCGGACTGGTCTACTGGGGCAACAGGTTCGACGCACTGCGACGCACCACCATCATCTTCATCGGCATCGTCGGGGGCGCGGTCTTCGTGGTCGCGGCGCTGCTGCTGAACCACAGCGGGGACTCAGCGCTCGCCGCGCGATTGCTGCTGCTGGCGGGGCTGGCCGTGGGCCTGTTCCTCATCGCCGGCGCGACGCCCGCAGCACTGGGGTTGCTGGCCGACATGTCGGAGTCGTTCCCTCACGACCGCGGCGCCATCATGGGCCTCTACAGCGTCTTCCTCGCCCTGGGCCAGATCATCGGGGTCCTGATCGGCGCAGCGGCAGCGGAGCTGTGGGCTTTCGATGGCATCCTCGCGGCGACGCTCCTGCTCCAGGCCGTGGCCCTGATGCCGCTGGCTCGCCTGCGACGCTTCGAGTTCGAGTTCCAGGCCACGCCGGCGAGTGGGCCCTGACCCTCGAGGCCACCGCGGTCGACCTGTCGGTCACCCGGGCACACCGGCTCGACACTGATGATGGGAGTGGGGGAGGATAGGGACATGAGCGACCAGGGCGCCTCCACGGTGCGAACGTACGGCAACTACATCAACGGTTCGTGGCAGCCCGCAGGGAGCGGTGCCACCTTCGAATCAGTCGACCCCTCGGACGGCAGCCTCATCGGCCAATTCGCGGCCTCGGACGGCAGCGACGTCGATGCGGCCGTTGCCGCCGCTCGGGCGGCGTTCCCGGCCTGGCGTGCCACGCCCGCGCCACGTCGCGGCGAGATCCTCTACCGCTTCGGCGCACTGCTCGCTGAGCACAAGGAGCGCGTCTCGCAGGCCATGACCAGCGAGATGGGCAAGGTCATCGCGGAGGCCCGGGGTGACGTCCAGGAGGGCATCGACATCGCCTACCTGATGGCCGGCGAGGGCCGTCGTCTCTTCGGCGACACGGTGCCATCGGAACTGCCCGACAAGTGGGCCATGAGCGTGCGCGAGCCGCTCGGCGTGGCCGGCCTCATCACGCCCTGGAACTTCCCCATCGCCATCCCCTGCTGGAAGATGATGCCGGCGCTCGATCGCGCGGCAACACCGTCGTCTTCAAGCCCGCCTCGGATACGCCCCATTGCGCCGTGCTGCTGGTCGAGATCATGGCCGAGGCCGGCTTCCCGCCGGCGTCGTCAACCTGGTCACCGGCTCCGGAGCCGAGGTGGGCATGCCCCTCGTGCGACATCCCGATGTCGACGTCGTGGGCTTCACCGGCAACGGTGAGACCGGTCGAGAGATCGCCATCGCAGCGGCCGAGACGCGGCACGTCAAGCTGTCGATGGAGCTGGGCGGCAAGAACGCCATCGTGGTCCTCGACGACGCGGACCTGGACCTCGCCGTCGACGGCATCATCTGGTCCGCCTTCGGCACGACCGGGCCAGCGCTGCACCGCCTGTAGCCGTGTCATCGTGACCGAGGGCATCGCCGACGAGCTGGTGGCCCGGCTCGCCGAGCGGGCCAGCGGGCTTACGCCTGGGCTCGGGCTGGACGGCAGCCATCGATGTGGGCCCGCTGATCAACGCGGCCGCCGTGCGAGAAGGTCGAGCGCTACGTCGAGCATCGGCCAGGCCGAAGGGCGCCACGCTCGTGACCGGGGGCAGCCGCGCGTCCGTCGACGGTCTGGGGGCTGGGCACTTCTTCGAGCCCACCATCTTCGACACGTGGCCGCCGACTCGCGACTGGGCCAGGAAGAGATCTTCGGGCCGCTGCTGTCGGTCATCCGCGTGCCCGACTACGAGGCTGCTGTGCGGTCGCGACCAGCGTGCGCTACGGCTTGTCGTCGAGCATCTTCACGCAGCGACACCAACACCGCCTTCCGGGCCATGCGTGACTTCGATACCGGCATCGTCTACATCAATGCCGGCACCATCGGCGCCGAGACGCACCTGCCTTTCGGTGGCACCAAGGCCACCGGCAATGGCCACCGCGAGGCCGGCCACGCCGCACTCGACACGTACACCGAGTGGAAGGCCATCTATGTCGACTACTCGGGCCGCCTGCAGCGAGCCCAGATCGACAACCAGCCGACCGACTAGACCCGACCGCGGCTACTCGAGTTCGCCGGAGTCAGAAGCCAGCGGCACGAACGTCAGGATGGTGTCGGGGCCCTCCAGCAACCGCAGGTCGCTGTCTCGAACGATATAACCGGTCGCCCGGCCCAGCAGTTCCAGGAAGGCTGCCTCCTGGACGCACTGCTTCTGGCGCTTCTTGCCACCGCCACGGCAGGCGGTACCGGTGACCCGGGGCCTCTCGACCTTGATCTGGGCCGCACCGGGTGTCGTGAAGAACGCGGTGTAGTCGTCCGCCCCATTGGCATCGAAGGCACCGGTCTCACCCTTGATGATGCCGAGGCCGCTGAACGTCGCCGTTGGTGCCTCGCCAGATACGGTCTGCTTCCCACGACGCCTGGGAAACGGATCGTAGCTCGACAGCACCCAGGTCGGGCCGACGAGGTCGGCCTGCGGGACCAGGCGCATCACAGCTTCGCCGTTTCGGTCGAGCAGTTCCAGCTCATCGCCACGAAGCGCATGGGACGAGGTGGCCTCCAGGGCGCCGATGAAGGCATTCTCGACATCGAGGTCGGACTCCTGCTTCTTGCCGATCTTGTCCGAGCAGCGCTGAGACTCGTCAGGCTTGATCGGCGAGGTGCTCAGGGCCAGGCCAGACGAGATGACACTGCCTTCGAAGTTGCGGCAGTAGCTGCGGCCCTCGACCGAACGGCCGATGAACTGCACCACCGAGGTGGTGAACCGACTAGGGTCGATGGCGATCGGCTGGCCATCCGCGCCGAGGATCTCGATGGGCGTCCAGATGCGCTCGCCCAGGTCGATCTTGGGTACGAGCGCCAAGCGCGTGTTGCCGGCGTCGTCCCCGAGCGCCAGCCCGGCCGGCAGCACGTCGAACCGGGTGACGTCGCGAAGCGTGTCCATCACATTCTCGGCCTGCCGCGCCAGCTCCTCGGTGCACTCACCCAGTCGATAGTCGATGCCGTTCGCGGTCATGGTGCTGTCGTCGGTCTCATACGAGCCCAGGAAGGAGCCGCAGCCCGTGCTGCCGACGACGCGGCCGCTCAAGCCTCGATTTCCAACGCCGCCGCGCAGGAACTCGAGCTCCGGCGCCACGCCACGGATCTGGTCGATGGAGCCGTCCGCGTCGCCGATGCGGGCCAACTCCCAGCGCGCGATGGTCGGGTCCTTGGGGATCTGCGCACCCGTCAGGTCTGAGGACCGGCTTCTGGACGGCGTCATAGATCGTCCAGATGTCACCGTCCAACGAGATGCTCGCGGCAGCGTCAAGAGCGCGCGTAGAAGGCATCGTCGACCGCCTGAGCGACGGGCTCACACTCGAAGCGCTCGATCTCCGGCTCCTGGATCGTGATCGATTGCGACCCCAGGACGTACTTCGTCTTGGAGTTGCTGCAGGCAGCCTCGATCTGGATGTTCTCGCCCGATGGGGATCATGGTCGTACCGATGCCGGGCGGCACCTCCTCCCAGTCGTCATTCGCGTCGCGATACTGAAGCAGCTGCCAGCGCGGCCGGCTCTCGAGGTCGCGCTGTTTCACCTCGCCGGGCTGAGCCAGGGCGCTGCCCGGCAGGGCCGCAGTCAGCACGACGAGGCCGGCGATGCTCACCCGATGGCGCGGGCGACTAGGCGACGATGAAGACGTGGCTGGGACGCGTGACGACGACTCATACGACCTCGGGTGCTGTGGCCGCCGGTAGCGGCTCGTCGGGCCGAGTCCAGCGCATCTGCGCGTGGCTCGGTCCAGGATGGTCACTTCTGATGCGAGAGCGAAGAAGGTGAAGCCTGTGGCGGCGTAGCGTCCCACATCTTCTGGATTCCAGACAAGAACGCCCGCTGCCTTGCCTGCGCGCGTCGCGGCCGCCTCGACGACGCGCGATGGCCGCGGCTCGTAGTCGGGATGGTCCAGTCGGCCGGGGATGCCCATGGCATGTGTCAGGTCCGTCGGGCCCACGAAGAGGACGTCGACACCATCGACCGCGGCGATCTCCTCGACCGCGTCGACTGCCGCGAGACTCGATCTGCACGATCGACAGCAGTCGCTCGTGATGCGTGGCCGACGCCGTCATGCCCGCAGGCGCGCCGTAGTCCATGCCGCGCGTGAACAGGGCGATGCCGCGCTGCGCCGGCGGTTGGGTGCGCATCCAGCTGGCCACGGCACGCGCCTCGTCGGCGCGACTGCACCTGCGGCACCATGACGCCCTGGCACCCCGGTCCGAGCGCGCGGCCCGACGCGGATGCGCTCACCGGCCTCGACGCGTACGAGGGGTGTGGCGCCGGCGCCTCGATGGCCATGATCATCGGCACCAGGTCCGATTTCGTCGGCGGTGCCGTGCTCCAGGTCGACCAGCACCCAGTCGAGCCCGGTGCGTGCCACGACCTCGGCGCAGTAGGGCGAGGGGCTGAACAGGAACATGCCGAAGACGGTCTCGTCGGCGAGGACGCGGCGGCGCAGTGTGTCAGTCGTGGGTGCGGTCCTTTCTGGTACGAGCTGTATGGGCGTGTCTGGCGAGTGGATTTGCTACAGTCGTTCCGTCGTGGGCCGCTAGCTCAACGGTAGAGCAAGTGACTCTTAATCACTAGGTTGAAGGTTCGAAATCCTTCGCGGCTCACCAACCCTCGACCACGCAGGACCCCTCCGCACTGTACCGGAGGGGTTCAGTCTTGTCCGGGTGTTGCTCTGGCGCACCCACGCGAAGGTACTAGTCCTGTTTGTGTGCGGACAGGTATAGAGCAGCCCACCAGCTCCTCCGTTCGACCGGCCTGCTAAGGGAGTAGCAGGCTGGCTGATGGAGCGGAGTCCCTGGTGGGCTGTGGAGGAGGAAGGAGCGGTACCGGCGGAGGAGGAGGAAACCGGGACCGCTCGTTCGTATTTGGTGTTGGGAGACCTCTAGCTGCTTGGCGTCTCCATGATCATGCGGCGGCTGTGGCTCCAGGAGGTCAACCGCGCCACGAAGGCGCTGAAACCGCTCTTCTCACGGTTCTGTTCAGCGCACTCGAGCCAGACCTGGTCCCCGTGGCCGACCGCGAACATGTGTGAACCGCAGACGCAATAGGGAGACGAGTGCTCGGCCGTCCTCGATGAGATCGACCGCTCGCTGGTTCTCTCGCTCCGCAAGAGAGCGCGCTGGCTGAGCCGCTGCTCCCGGGACCTGTGTGTGGGTCATCGCTTCAACCTCCAGGTTGATGGCATCGATCAGATCGTATTCAGCGGCGCGACTTCAGGGCTGAACTTTCGAGCCGGTCCGTATCGTACAACACTTGGGACCACATTGCAAGACGGTCCGTATCGTACACTCCGAACACGGCAGGATTGCCAACGATACGTGTCGTCTCGTATACTGAGATGTAGATGACCAGCGACACAACCTCACTGGACGAGATCATCGCGCGTGAGACCGCAACTCCCAGGGTTTCCGCCAAGCAAGGCCGGCCACGCAGTGATCGCGCGCGACGCAACATCCGCGACGCCTTTCGCGAGATCCTGATCGAGGACGGTTTCGACAAGGTCCGTATGGAGCACGTCGCAGCGCGGGCGAGGGTCGGCAAGTCCACCATCTACCGACACTGGCCGACCAAGCAAGCGCTGGCCCAGGAAGTGCTGACGGATCTTGCCAATCCGCACATCGCGGTCTCGGACGTGGGTGACACTCGCACCGAGCTGCTGGCGACCGTGCTGGGACCCATGCGAGCTCTGACCGAGACCGACTTCGGACCGGTCATCCGGGAACTGCTCTCCGAGATCGCCCGGAACCCGGAGCTGGGCGACCCGTTCCGTGCAACGGTCGTGCAGGCGCGCCGTGACGAGGTCGCTCGGGTCATCGCCCGCGGTGTCCGTCGAGGCGATCTGCGGCCGGATGTCCAGCCCGATGTCGCCACTGAGATGCTGGTGGGGCCGGTCTACTTCCGCCTCATGTTCGGCGGTGCGCTCGACGCGGAGTTCGCGGAACACATCGTGGATGAGGTCATGCAGGGCTGGTCCATGCGCGGTTGGGGCGAGGTAGCCACCAACTGGCTGTAACGCGCGGCGTCAGTCGTCGAGCGGTAGCCTTTGGAGCAGGACCAGGAAGGGACGAGTCGGCTCCACGGGCGCATCGGGCACCGACAGGCGCAGCCACCGATCGCCGGCTCTACCGGCACGCCAGTGGCCATCCAGTCGCCGGGCCGAGACCGCGGCGAGTCCCAGGGAGGCCACCGCGAGACCCAGGGTGGTTCCCTCACCGATGAGGCCCCGACCGACCACGCAGTGGATCGAGAATCGCGTGAGGATATCGGCCAGCCGACCACGCCGCTCCACGAACGGTTCAGCCAGCCAGGGAGCGACCATCGAGATAGAGGATGTCCGAGGCCACGAAAGCGCCCTCGGCCGGGGTGTCGTCATCGATCGCCCAGGCGTCGCCGTAGCAGGTGCGCGTCTGGCCGGCCTTCGGCGTCGAGCGCTAGCAGGGTGCCCTCGATGATCGAACCGTCGGCGGCCAGGCCCGCACGTACGGAGGTCAGCTCCGGAAACACGGATAGCGGGTCGGTGAGGTGTTCGGTGCGCAGCTCGATGCTGTCGCCGAGGCGGCGAAGATGGGCAAGTGCCCCTGGCCACCATGGTTCGAAGAAGCGAGACACGTCGTCGAAGGGCGCACCTCCGTCGGTCGCGACAGGGAACCCGAGTCGAGCGGGCAACACGGCTGTGTCGTCGCGTTCGAGGGGCAGGTCCAGCTGCTGGTTCATCGGGTCTTGAGGCGAGATGCTCACGCCGCACCATGCCCCCACCGGCGCTGATCAGGCTGACTTGCGACGGGGAGTCGAGGTCGACTTGGCGCGGCTCTTGCTCTTGGACACGGTCGAACTGGCCTTGTGCGCTGGCGCTCTTGGCCTTGGTGGCACTCTTCGTCTTGGAGGTGCGACGCTTGCGGGCCTTGTCCACCGAGATGGGCTCCGAGGCCGCCGCCGCGGTGTCGTCGCTCGCGGTGTCGTCGCTCGCGCTGCCCGCAGCACGCGCGGCCGCGACGCTGGCCTCGAGGACGGCCATGAGGTCGGTCAACTTGCTGGTCTCGACCTCGGGCTGCGGGGCCTGGACCGGCTCGACCGGCGACCTTGCTGTCGATGACCTTGAGCAGCGCCTCGCGGTACTCGTCCTTGTAGCGTGACGCATCGAAGTCCCCGGTCAGGGTGTCGACGAGTTGCCTGGCCATGGCCATCTCGGTCGGCTTGAAGTCGAACTCCTGTTCGGGGATGTCAAGGTCGCCCACATCGCGGACCTCGTCGGGCCAGTACAGGGTGGACAGCAGCATGGTCGGGCCGAACGGGTCCAGCGCCGCCAACTGTTCGCGGTCCTTGAGGACGATCTTGCAGACAGCCTGGAGCTCCGACTCCGCCAGCACGGACTTGAGCAACTCGAAGGCCTTGCGTCCCACCGGTTCAGGCTCCAGGTAGTACGACTGTTTCACGAAGGAGGCATCACCTGGTCCGCGGCGCGCGGGCACGAACTGCTCGATCTCGATGGCGCGCACGGTCTTGAGGGGCACGGCCTCGAAGTCGCTCTCCTCGAGGACCACGTACTGCCCCTTGGACCACTCGTAGCCGCGCACGGTGTCCGAGCGTTTGATCTCGCCATGATCAGGGCAGTGCACCTTCATCTGGATGCGCGTGTTGTCCTCGGCGTGGAGCATGTTGAAGGAGAGGCCGCCTCGTGTCTCGGTCGCGAGGAAGAGGCGGACCGGGATGGTCACGAGCCCGAACTGGATGGCGCCGCGCCACATCGAACGTGGCATCTGCGTACTCCTTTGCGGTCTGGGCAGTCTGGCCGCCCGACGGTCGCCACAGCATAGCGATGCAAGGCAACAACGCCGGGCGGGGCCGTCGTCGCGGGGGTCATCGGGCCGCGCACGCTATCCTGCGCTGGAAGGTGAGAGCGATCGTCGCCTGGTCATTCATGGCTGCATTGTCCCTTGGGGCGTGCGCTGAGGCCGGGTCCTCCGAGCCGCCCCCGCAGGCCTTGTCCGAGGTCGATGCGAGCCGGTCGCCCGCGCCCTCCGAATTCGCGGCCGTGGCGCCGGCCTACCAGCAGCCCCTGCGTTTCGTAGCGCTCGGAGATGGCTACACGGCCGGTGCCAGCACAGCGGCGCCCAACCGCGACAGTTGGCCAGCGCAGCTCCAGCAGGTCATGGGCCATAGCGATACGCGCCTGCGCCTCATCAGCAACCTGGCACGGCCGGGGCGACACCAGTAAGTACGTGCTGACCGAGCAGCTGCGACAGGTCGAGTCGCTCCAGCCAGACGTGGTCACCCTCCAGGTTGGCGGCAACGACAGCATCGACAGCGTCGCCATCGATGACTACCGCGACAACCTCGATGCCATCTTCGTAGGGCTGCTCCAGATGGTGCCGGCAAACCGTATCTTCGCCATCACTGCGCCAAATCATGACGATCACCGCGCGGGGCCGCGATTGGACCGGCAAGGGCGGGGTGGCCGAATTCAACGCAACGCTGGAGGCGGTGGCCGCCGCGCACGGCATCGTGGTGGTGGACATCTCTCCCGTCTACGAGGCGGCCGCCACCGATCCGTCGCTCATCCTCCATGGCGGCCCCTGGCCGAGTGCCCGCCAGTACGCCGGCTGGGTCGAGCTCATCGGCCAGAAGATGCGCCATTCGCTGACCGTGGCGTCGCCGTAGTACGCTTGCGTCCACTTGCATATCCGGTCCTGTGAGGCCGGGCTCCCGGTCCTGTGAGGCCAGCAAGGAGGAAGTCTGAGGCATGTCCCCCACGGCGCCATCGGTGGTGCCCGACCTACCCCTGCCCGCTGACGCCGTCGTCGACCCCCGGATCGGCAGCAACGGCCCATGCCTGCTTGCGCTCGAGGACGGAGCCGTCTTCCGTGGCGTCTCCTTTGGCGCTACCGACAGTGGCGGTGGCGATCTGGTCGTGAATACATCGCAGACCGGCTATCAGGAGGTCTGCACCGATCCCAGCTATGCCGGTCAGGTCGTGGTCATGACCTTCCCGCTCATCGGCAACCACGGCCGCTTCGCTGACGACGATCAATCCGAGCGGCCCTGGCTCAGCTGGGCTGGTGGTCGGCCATGCCACCGCTGGCGTGCTCGGTCGTGCTCGCCAGATCGTCCATCTGCTGCGCGCCCAGGGCGTGCCGGCCATCGCCGGCCTGGACACCCGGACGCTGGCTCGACACTTGCGGGAAAGCGGCTCACTGCGCGGCGTCATCACCGCGCCCGGCATGGTCGACGTCGAGGCCGCCGTGTCCGCCGCGCAGGCTGTGCCGGTGTGGGAGGAACAGGACTTCGTGTCGCAGGTCTCCGCCAACGCGCCGTATGAGGTCGGTGATCGCGGTCCGGTGATCGCCGTGGTGGACCTGGGCCTGAAGACCAACATCGTGCGCTCTCTGCACCGGCGCGGTGCCCGAGTGCGCGTCCTGCCCCACACCGCGAGTGCCGAGCAGGTGCTGGCGTCCGACGTCGACGGCGTGGTCATCTCGCCCGGACCCGGCGACCCCGGCGTGCTCCAGGGACCCGTCGAGCTGGCCCACGCCATCGTGGCGGATGGCCGGCCTGCTGCTGGGCATCTGCCTGGGCCACCAGATCGTGGCCCGAGCAGCCGGCGCACGCACCCAACGGCTGCGATTCGGCCATCACGCCGCCAACCACCCCGTGCGCGATGAAGGCTCCGGCCGGGTGACCGTGACGGCCCAGAACCACGAGGTCGAGGTGGTCGGCGACTCCTTGCCTGAGTCGTCCGGGTTCTACGTCAGTCAGCGTAATCTCAACGACGGCTCGGTCGAGGGCCTGCGTCATCACGCCCTGCCCATCGAGACGGTCCAGTACCACCCCGAGGGCTCGCCCGGACCCCTCGACGCCGCCGAGGTCTTCGATCGCTTCCTCGGCCATGTCCGAGCCTACGCGAGCCTGGAATCGGTCATGAGCGAGCGGCCCAGGTCCATCCTGATCATCGGCTCCGGCCCGGTCATCATCGGCCAGGCCGCTGAGTTCGACTATGCCGGCACGCAGGCCTGCCGCGCGCTCCGGGAGGAAGGTGTCCGCACCATCCTGCTCAACTCCAACCCGGCCACCATCATGACCGATCCAGGTGTAGCCGATGCCGTGTATCTCGAGCCACTCACCGTGGCCTCGGTAGAGCGCATCCTGGAGATCGAGAAGCCGGACGGCATCCTGGCCGGGCTGGGCGGCCAGACCGGTCTCAACCTGGCCATGGAGGTGGCCAGGGCCGGCGTGCTCGAACGTACTGGCACCAGGTTGCTGGGGACGCCCATCGAAGCCATCGAGATGGCCGAGGACCGCGAACGCTTCCGTGACCTGCTCGACTCCATCGGTCAGCCCTACGCCGCATCGGTCATCGTGGAGGGCGCCACCGAGGCAGAGCGCGCCGCGGCATCCGAACGCGCCTTCGAGGCCATCGGGCTGCCAGCCATCGTGCGTCCAGCCTTCACGCTGGGTGGCACCGGTGGCGGCATCGTGGACTCGCGCGCCGCCTACGACGAGCGAGTCACGGGCCGGCCTGCGCTCGAGCCCCATCGGGCAGGTCATGGTCGAGCAGTACCTGACCGGCTGGCAGGAGATCGAGTACGAGGTCATGCGTGACGCCGCCGACACCTGCATCGCGGTGTGCTCGATGGAGAACGTCGATCCTCTGGGTGTGCACACCGGCGACTCGGTCGTGGTGGCACCGGTCCAGACGCTACCCGACCCGGTGCACCAACGACTGCGCACCGCAGCGCTGGACATCATCCGGGCGCTCGGAGTCGAAGGTGGCTGCAACGTGCAGTTCGCCCTGTCGCCCGACTCGACCGAATACGCCGTCATCGAGGTCAACCCGCGTGTCAGTCGCTCATCGGCACTGGCCTCCAAGGCGACCGGCTATCCCATCGCGCGGGTGGCCGCTCAGATCGCCATCGGTCGTCGACTCGACGAGATCCCCAACGCCATCACCGGCACGACCGTGGCCGCCTTCGAGCCGGCCCTCGACTACGTGGTCGTCAAGCTGCCGCGCTTCCCCTTCGACAAGTTCCCCGGAGCCGACCGGGGCCTGGGGTCGCAGATGAAGGCGACCGGCGAGGTCATGGCCATCGAGCGCACGTTCGGGTCGGCGCTCAACAAGGCACTGCGCGGCCTCGAGCAGGCAGGCGCCGGGTTCCTGGCCGAGGACCCGGCCTGGTGGCCGACGCTCGAGGTGCTCGTCAGGCTGGGCCTCGGGCAGCGCGTGGCGAACATGCCGCCATCCCTTAGCCGCACCGTGAGCCACGAAGAGGCCTTCGCCGATGTGCTCATGAACGAGGATGGCCTCGTCAGTGACGGCGGCGCCGACGCCATCCCGGCTTCACGGGCCACCCTGCTGCTGCGCTTCCTCAAGCCGTCCGACTCGCGACTGTGGCGCCTGCTGGCGCTGCTGCGACGGGGCGTCCCGGCGGCCGACCTGCAGCGTGTCACCGGCATCGCGCCGTGGTTCCTGTCCGAGATGGAGCGCCTGGCGGACCTGGAACACCGCATGCGCGAAGAGGGTCGGCGGCTTTACGATGGGCCTGCTGGTCTCCGCCAAGCGTGCCTCCTTCAGCGACCGCGACATCGCGGCGTTGACGGGCCTGACCGCAGCGGAGGTGACCCAGCGTCGGCACGAGCTAGGCCTGCGGCCTGGTTTCGCGATGGTCGATACCTGTGCCGCCGAGTTCGCGGCTGAGACGCCGTACTTCTACGCCACCTACGCGGCCGCTGGCTCGGAGCCAGAAGCGCCTCCGGTGGAGCGTCCGGCGGCCCTCGTCATCGGCTCTGGTCCGGTGCGCATCGGCCAGGGCATCGAGTTCGACTACTGCGCGGTCCAGGCCGCCCAGACGCTACGTGACGAGGGCGTCTCGGCGGTCATGATCAACTCCAATCCGGAGACCGTCTCGACCGACTTCGACGCGTCGATCGCGCCTCTACTTCGAACCGCTCGATGCAGAGAGCGTGCTGGAGGTGATCGACGCCGAGACCCGCCCGGGGCAGGAACGACTACCGGCGCTGATCCAGTTCGGCGGCCAGACGCCGCTCAACCTGGCGGTGACGCTCGAGGCAGCCGGCGTGCCCCTGCCGGGCATCGATGTCGACGCCATCGACCGGACCGAGGAGCGCACGCGTTTCGCCGACATGGTCGACATGCTGGGCATCCCGCAGCCTCGCGGCGGTATCGCCACATCGCTCGATGAAGCCCTGGCTGTGGCCGATGATGTCGGCTACCCCGTACTGGTGCGACCGTCGTTCGTCATCGGAGGGCTGGCCATCGACTTCTGCTATGGCCCCGACGACCTGGCCCGGCAGCTGGCCGCGGCGACCATCGTGACCGAGGAGCGACCGGTTCGGATCGACGCCTACCTCGAGGGGTTGGAAGTCGATATCGACGCCGTCACCGACGCCACGGACGTGCTCATCCCCGGTCTGATGGAGCATGTGGAGCGCGCCGGGGTGCACTCGGGCGACAGCGTCGCCATGTTCCCGCCCCAGCAGCTGACCGACGTGCAGCAACGTCTCATCGTCGACGCCATGCGCCGCATCTGCCTGGAGATCGGCGTGCGAGGCCTGGTCAACGCGCAGTTCATCGTGCGTGATGACGGGGTCTACGTGCTCGAGGTCAACCCCCGAGCCAGCCGTACGGTGCCGTTCCTCTCCAAGGTGACCGGCGTGCCCATGGTCTCGCTGGCCACCAAAGTGGGGGCCGGCGCCAGCTTGCGCGAGCTGGGTTGGAGCGACGGACTGCTGCCACCACCGCCCCTGGTGGCCGTCAAGGCACCGGTCTTCTCGACGGCCAAGCTGCGTGGTGTCGACCCCACGCTGGGCCCAGGAATGCAGTCGACCGGCGAGGTCATCGGCCTGCACGAAGACGCGTCAGTGGCCACGGCCAAGGCCCTGATGGCGGCCGCGCTGCGCCCTCCCGTGCCGGGTCCCGATGGTGCGACGGCCCTGATCTCGGTGGCACCCCGTGACGTGGCACGCGTGGAAGAGCTGGCCACTGCGCTGGCGACGGCTGGCTATCGCTTCGTGGCCACGCCCGGCACGGCCCGCGCGCTGCGGAGCCTGGGACACGACGTCCACGAAGTCGCATTGATCGGGCGTGACGAAGGCGATCTGCCGTCGGTGCTGGACGTCATCGCCGCTGGTGATGTCTCGCTGATCATCAATACCCCAGAGCCACGCTCCGGGGCAGTGCTCGACGCGGCGGCCATCCGCCATGCGGCCATCGCTGAGGGCGTGCTGTGCATGACGACCATGGATACCGCCATCGCGGCGGCCCATTCCCTTGAACCGTCGGCACAGGCTCGGATCGGCGACGTACGCCGCCTCGACGAGTGGCTGGCGGTCGCTCACCGAGCGTGATCAGCTGGTCAGCCGAGCCGCGCGAGATGTTCCCGTCGGACGCGCTCGTGTTGCTGATCGGGCCATCGGGGTCCGGCAAGTCGACCTGGGCAGCCGTCCACTTCGAGCCCGGCGAAGTGCTCTCCTCGGACACCTATCGGTCGCTGATCGCCGGCGACGAGGCCGACCAGTCCGCGACCGGCGAGGCATTCCAGCTGCTTCACCTCGTCGCTCGAGCTCGCACGCAGCCGGGGCTTGCGCTGCGTCATCGACGCCACCAACCTGACCCAGCGTGCTCGCCGCACGCTGCGACACCTCGCGGGCGACGCGGATCGCCCCGTCATCGCCATCGTCTTCGACGTCTCGCTTGAACGCTGCCTGTCCCAGAACGATGCACGCGAAGGTCGGCGAGTGCCCGATAGCGTGGTGCATCATCACCACGCCCAGATGCAGGAGGCACTGGCCCAGCTCGCCGACGAAGGCTACGCGCGGGTCATCGTGCTGCACGACGCCGACATCAAGCCGGACTGACCTCGGTATCGTTTGACCACCGAGCTCGACGTGACCACGAGCCGGATGACAGGAGGCTCAAACAGGCATGCTCGAGATTCAGGGACGCGTTGGGTGATCTGACCGCAGCCGCGATCGTGGTC
Source organism: uncultured Acidobacteriota bacterium (assembly GCA_963707075.1). Lineage (GTDB taxonomy): Bacteria > Acidobacteriota > Thermoanaerobaculia > Multivoradales > JAHEKO01 > CAXMQZ01. The sequence goes on along the minus strand of CAVPOX010000015.1, from coordinate 815,446 downwards.
GTTGCTGTGCTCGTCGGCCTGGTCATCCACTGGGTCGTCGTGCCGCGGATCGCGGTGCGAGTCGTCGGACGGACGGACTCCAGGCTCGATGAGTACGTCGTTGCGAGCACCCGCAACCCGATGCGGTTCCTGGTCGTCCTCGCGGCCATCCTCGTGTCGACGATCGTTCATGGGCGATGAGGCCGCCGACATCACGCGTCGGGTGGTCATCTTCCTCGGCATCATCGCGACTGGGCTGGCTGATCGTGGCACTGACCCTGGTGGGCGAGGACGTCGCGTAACGCCGCTTCCCCGAGGACGTCGACGACCTCGAGGCGCGCCAGATCAGGACGCAGCTGGCGGTCCTGCAGCGCTTCGGCTCCATCATCATCTGGCTCGTCGCGGTCGCCATCGCGTTGCTGACCATCCCAGGCGTGCAGCCGCTCGCGGCCAGTCTGCTGGCCGGCGCGGGCGTCATCGGCATCGTCCTGGGCGTCGCCGCCGGCCCGCTCATCGGCAACCTCATCGCGGGTATCCAGATCGCCTTCACGCAGCCCATCAAGATCGGCGACGTCGTCGTCATCGAAGGCGAATGGGGCCACATCGGCGAGATCACGGCCGCCTACGTGGTGGTCAACATCTGGGACAAGCGCCGTCTCATCGTGCCGCTCTCGCAGATCGTCAACCAGCCGGTCGAGAACTGGACGCGCGAAAGACCGGGGATCTGCTGGGCACGGTCAAGCTCTACTGCGACTACCGTGCGCCCATCGAGGAGATCCGCAAGGAGCACAAGCGCATCCTCGACGAGTCGGGGCATGTGGGATGGCGAGGCCTGGAGCGTGCTGGTCACCGGCGCCGACGACCGCACCATCACGGTGCGGGCGCTCTACAGCGCCCCCGATGCCAGCGTCGAGTGGAACCTGCGCTGCCTGGTGCGCGAGAAGCTCATCACATTCCTCCAGGAGAAGCACCCCGAAGCCCTGCCGGTGGCTCGCGAGATCGGCTACAAGCCCGACTAGCGTCTCTAGTCGGGGCCTGCTCCCGCTAGGATTGGCGGATGCCCATTGCCCTGACCGAGGTGTCGTCGTGAAGCGACGCCTCCCACGTCCGCTTCAGCCAGCACACGCTCGCCAACGGCCTGCGCGTCATCATCGCGCCGGACCGGGTCGCACCCGTCGTCGCCATCAACCTCTGGTACGACGTCGGCTCCAAGCACGAACAGCCCGGGCAAGACCGGCTTCGCCCACCTCTTCGAGCACTTCATGTTCCAGGGCAGTCGTCACGTCGCCAAGGCCGAGCACCTCGGCATCGTCCAGGGCGCCGGCGGCGTCCTCAACGCCACCACCTACTTCGACCGCACCAACTACTTCGAGACGCTGCCGTCGCACCAGGTCGAGCTGGGCCTGTGGCTCGAGGCCGACCGCATGGCCACGCTGCTCGATGCGCTGTCGCCAGGAGAACCTCGACAACCAGCGGGACGTGGTCAAGAACGAGAAGCGCCAGTCGTACGACAACCGCCCCTACGGCTCGTTCTACGAGAAGCTCATGGCCGCGGTGTTCCCGGCCGGGCATCCCTACCACCACACGCCCATCGGCTCGATGGAGGACCTCGACGCGGCCAGCCTGGACGACGTGGAGGCCTTCTTCCGCACCTACTACGTGCCCAACAACGCGGTCCTGACGGTCGCCGGTGATGTCGACGAAGCGCCGGTCCTCGAGGCCGTCGAGCGCTACTTCGGCCCGATCGAGCCGAACGAGGCGCTGGCCGGCTTCCGTCTTCCGGAGCCCGGCGGACCGAGCCATCCGCGAGGTCGTGCGCGACGACGTGCCGCTCGAGCGCGTCCACGTGGGCTATCGCTGTCCGGCCTACGGCACGCGCGAGTTCGATGCCCTCGAGGTGGCCACCCAGATCCTGGCCGGCGGTCGCGGCAGCCGCCTGCACAAGCGGCTGGTGCGCGAGGAGCGCGTCGCCCAGGACGTGGCCCTGTTCGCGCTGCCGCTGGTGGCCGGCTCGTCGATCGCGGCGGGCTGGGTCACGGCTCGGCCGGAGTCCGACGCCGAGACGGTCGAGGCCATCCTCGACGAGGAGCTGCGGCGCATGACCCGTGAGCCCGTCAGCGACGACGAGCTGGCACGGGCGCATGCGCTCGATCGAATCGTCCGAGCTGTCGGCGCTTCTCGCAGATGGACGAGGTCGCCGACCGGCTCTCGATGTACGCGACCTACTTCGATCGACCGGAGCTCATCAACGAGCAGCTGGGCCGCTATCTCGAGGTCGACGCCGAGGCCGTGCGCGAGGTCTGTGCGGACGTCTTCGATACCGACGCGCGTGCGATCATCACCTACGTGCCACGGACGGCCGAGGAGGCAGCGGCATGAGCGACGCACTCGCGGTCCTCGACCAGCGACCCGCGCCGGGCGCACCGCGGCCCTACGACTTCCCCGACTTCGAGCGTACGCCGCTCGCCAACGGGCTGACCGTCATCGAGGCCCACGTGCCAGGTCGACCGCTGCTGCAGGCGCAGCTCATCGTTCGTGGCGACGCCGGCGGTGGAGCCACCAGCGAGACCGCCGGAGCAGGCCGGTGTCACCGTCCTCACCGCGCGGGCCATGTCGGAGGGCACCGCGCCAGCGCGACGCGGTCGAGCTTCATCGAGGCCTCGGAACGGCTGGGTGCCGAGATGGGCGCCGGTGCCGGCTGGGACAGCCTGGCGGTCGCACGTCGAGGTGCCACGGACGCGCCTGGCCGAGGCGCTGGCGCTGTTCGCCGAGCTGTCCCTGGAGCCCAGCTTTCCCGGAGCAGAGGTCGAGCGGCTGCGCGACGAGCGCATCAACGACCTGCAGCAGGCCATGGCCGACCCGCGACGCCGCGCCGAGAGGGCGTATCCCGGCGGTCATCTTCGCCGACGGCTGCCGCCTACGGACGCCGACTCGGTGGCAGCGAGGAGACGGTCGCGGGCCTCGATCGCGACGTCGCTCGTCGAACGCCATGCGGCAGCTGATGCGACCGGCGGCCGCCACGCTCATCGTGTGTGGCGACCTCGACGGTGTCGACGTGACGATGACATCGTCGCGAGCGTCTTCGGTGGCTGGTCCGCGCACGGAGCGAGGGGCCGCCGCCGGCCCGCCGATGCGGATCAGCGCCGCGCCGGGCCGGCGCGTGGTGCTGATCGATCGGCCCGGCGCGCCGCAATCGGAGATCCGCGTCGGCCACGTCGGCAGCGCCTCGGCGTCATCGACGACTTCCACGCCGTGTCGGTCATGAACGCACTGCTCGGCGGCCTCTTCAACTCCCGGCTCAACCGGCTCCTGCGCGAGGAGCGCGGCTATACCTACGGCGTCAACTCGGGCTTCGACATGCGCCGCAGCCGCGGGCCCGTTCGCGGTCCGCTGTGCGGTGGAGTCGGACGTCACCGCACCCGCCATCATCGACATCATGGCCGAGCTCGAGCGCATCCGCGAGGCTCCGGTGGAGGCCGGATGAGCTGGACGCCGCCCGCGACTACCTGGTCGGCGTCTTCCCGCTGCGTTTCGAGACATCCGCGCAGGTCGCCGGGGCCCTCTCGGGCCTGGTCATCTACGGACTGCCCGACGATGAGCTCGATCGCTACCGTCCCGACCATCGCCGCGGTCGATGCGCGGACGCGGTGCACGCCGCGGCGCAGGCAGCACATCCGACCCGAGCAGCCGCGTCGATCGTGGTCGTCGGCGATGTCGTCCAGGTTCGACGGCCCGCTGCGCGAGGCCGGCTTCGCCGATGTCGAGGTCGTCCGTGACGACGGCTTCGAGGGCTGCGCGCCGAGGCGCTGCCGATGACCCCGCAACGGACGCCGCGCGATGATCGTGGTGCTGGGTCGTCCCGCGGTCTATCGGCCTGAACCGGACGGCGCGCTGGTGCCCGGTGGACTCGCCGCCGAGATCGCCCTGGCCATCGGGCGTGCCGGGGTCGGGGTCGAGATCGTCGGGCAGCATCGGTGACGACCCCGAGGGTGATCGAGTCGTCGTCGACCTGGGTCGGGCCGGCGTCGGCCACGCGGCCCTGCTGCGTGATCCGGCGGCACGTACGCCGCGTGTCGTCCGCAGGACGCGAGCGCGCGCTGCCGCGGCTCGATGCGGCCGACGTCGAGCTGGGCCTGCGCTACGTGCCCGACTGTCGCGTGCTCGTGCTCGCGTCGATGTCCTCGAGCCGCGATGCCTGTCGCAAGGCGCTCGAAGCTGCCGACTACCACGGTGCGGCGGTGGTCATGGTGGCTCCGGCCGGCAGCGTCGATGCCGAACTCGCTGAGCGACGCGGTGACGCTGCTGGAGCGACCCGCCGCCGGAGGACGAGGAGGCCGTGCCGACGAGCGAGCGGCATCGCCGCCGACGATGCCGCCTTCGCGGGGTTCGTCGCCGAGTACGCGGTCCGCCTCGATCGCGGCGAGGCACCGCGAGCGCCTTCGCGGCCGCGCTCGGTGACAGCGCCTGGGAGCCGTCCGCTGACTGAGCGCGGGACGAGCAGCCCGCTGCTGGTCTGGAGCGACGCCCTGCGTGACTACGACTTCGGGCCCGGGCCACCCGCTCACGCCGCTGCGCTTCGGGCCCGGGCATCGACCTGCTGCCGCGCGGTCGGGCGCAGAGCGCCTGGTGGAGCCGCGCGAGGCGACTGACGACGGAGCTCCTGCGCGCCTGCACGAAGCCGCGCTACATCGAGCAGGTGCGCTCCTTCTCCGATCATCCGTGGCAGCCCGCCGCGATGGGCATCGGGCACGCGGCGATGTGCCCGCCTTCCACGGCATGCACGAGGTGTCGGCGCTGCATCGCGGGTGGCTCCATCGGGGCGGTCGCAGCCATCCTCGCCGGCGACGCGGACGCATGCCTTCTCGCCCGCTGGCGGCCTGCACCATGCGATGCGGACGCGTGCCGCGGGCTTCTGCATCTACAACGATGTCGCGCTCGGCGGTGGCGACGGCACGCGACGCCGGACATCGCGTGCTCTACCTCGACCTCGACGTCCACCATGGCGACGGCACCCAGACGCTCTTCTGGGAGGACCCCGAGGTGCTGACCTTCTCGATCCACGAGAGCGGGCGTGCGCCTCTTCCCGGGCACCGGCATGAGTCGACGAGACCGGTGGGCAGGCTGCGCCCGGTACCGCGGTCAACGTGCCGCTCGAGGAGGGCTCCGGCGACGAGAGCTGGTGGCCAGCGGTCGAACTGATGCTGCCGGCGCTTGCGGCGGCGTTCAAGCCCACCTTCATCGTCTCGCAGCACGGCTGCGACACGCATGCCCTCGATCCGCTGGCGCACCTGCGGGTCACGACCGCGGCCTATCGAGCGCGCCGCCGCGCCTGGTCGATGGGCTCGCCCATGAGTACGCGGAGGGTCGCTGGCTGGCGACCGGGGGCGGCGGCTACGACGCCTACCGCGTGGTGCCGCGCTCGTGGGCGCTGGTGTGGCTGGCGCAGGCGCACCGCGAGGTGCCGGCCGCAGACGCCGCAGCGCTGGCGGGAGCGCTGGGCCGAGGCGGCCGAGGACTTCGGACAGGCGCCGCCACCGGTCGACTTGATCGACCCGCCCGGCATGGTGGCACCCGATGCGGACGTCATCGTCGAACGGAACATGCGTCCGCGCTGAGCAGGCGCTCGACGCAGGCGCGGGAGTCTGCTCGGCGCTCGCTCGCGGCGCATGGCGTCGGGTGCGTCGCGGGTCTCGATGCTGACGAACCGAGGCTCCTCGAAGGACCCCGTCGCCGACAGGCCCAGCAGTGTCAGCTCCTGGACGGCATCGTCGGGCATGCGCGGGTTGCCGACCGCGTTGGTGTCGATGTCCAGCGAGTGGCCGTCGTGGAAGAGCGTCGGTCCGTCCAGGCTGGGGTGTATGCCCGAAGACGACCCGATCGATGCCGGCGGCCGATAGGCGTCGAAGTCGCCGCGTCCCAGCCGGCTTCGAAGAAGCCGGCCCGCACCCAGAGGTGCTCCTCGGTGGTGACGCCGAGGTCATCGAGGCCGTGCCCGGGCGCCAGGCCACCGTGCACGAACAGCACGTCGCGCCAGCGCACCGCCTGGGGCAGGCTCTCGAGCCAATCGAAGAGGCCCGGGGCGCAGGCGTCGATGCGTCGCGACCATCCGGCCGCGTCGGCAGCGTCATCGGCGCTGCAGCCGTAGGCGCAGCAATGGTGGCCTGGCCGCCGTACTCGAGCCATGTCTCCAGCCATTCGTGGTCGCCCGCGCGGACCATGAGCGGCATGCGCTTCGTGGTTGCCGCGGGCCAGCAGCACCGCACCGTCGGCGGCCGCAGCCTCGCCTGCAGCCGGCGCAGGAGCGTACCAGCCCGCGGACGTCCCCGCCGCGGTCGATGTAGTCGCCGCAGCCCACCAGTGCCGTCCTCGGCGGGCGCGCACCAGTGGCGCTCCGCATCGATGCAGGCCGGCCTCCTGCAGCGCGGTCACGAACGCCGAGGTGACCCCGTGGGTATCGGAGAAGGCCCAGACCGTCCAGTCGTCGGGGACGCGGGGGAGGCGTTCGTGGGGCATGGCCCCAGTATCGCCGCTCGGAGCGCACCGTGAGCGGACGGGGCTGACGCGGCTGCGGTGGCGCTGACGCGGCTGCGGTGGCGCTGAGCGCGCACACGTCCTGCTTCGATACGTGCCCCTTGGGCTGGTTCGACGTCACCATCATCTTTGCACCCCGGGAAGCCGACTGAGTCGGCGCACAAGAAGAGCCCTCCCGCCTACCGGCGGGAGCTCTCGTGGCTGGTCAGGCTGGGTGCCTGCTCTACCAGTCGCAGACGTTGTTCTCGTCGCACTCCGCCTGGGTCAGGGTCGGCACGAGTTCGAGCAGGGCCTCGGTGGGGAGGGGCTCCGCATCGCTCACGGAGCCGTCCTCGTTGTACTGCGTGTAGGTCGCGTTGACGCTGTTGAAGCCGTGCTCGGTGAAGTCACCGGAGCCGGTGACACCCTCGTAGTCGATATCCTGCCCGTCGCGGATGAGCGCGAGGCAGTCGGCGTAGGTGTAGCAGACCTCGCCGGGCGCCGACACCACTTCACGCATGGCAGGGGCCCACTCGCTGGCCGCGTACGTCCCGGCCTTCTCCGCCGCGAGAGCGGTCTGGACCAGGATGTCATAGGCCGAGAAGTGGTACGGGTTGTCCGGGTCCTGGAAGTCTTCGGGGTTGTCGGCGTTGGCCTCGGTCCACATGTTCGAGTAGAAGTCCCACGCGGGAGTGGTCTTGTTGGCACCGAAGGCCACGAAGCCGATCGAGTCGTTCGCGGCGATGGGCTCGGTACCGAGCGTCCGGATGAACTCGGGCAGGGACATGCCGGTCTCGCCGATCCAGTGGCCGGTGTAGCCCGCCTCGAGCGCACCCTTGATGAGGATGGCCACGTCGTTGGCATCACCCTGCACGATGACCGCGTCCGGGTCGAGATCGGCGATGGTCTGGGCCGAGGTCCGGTATGACGCTTCTCCGGGCGGCACGTTCAGGCGTGCCAGCAGCTCGATGTCCGCCGCCGGCAGCGCCTGCTCGGCACCATTGGAGGCGAGCTGGAATCCTTCGATCTCCGGTCGCGAAGATGACGACGGTCTCGGCACCGAGATCCGCAGCCTTGACGACGGCTCCATGTCCGAGGCCCTCGTCGGAGCCCTGGGCCCGGAAGATGGGCTCATCGGGGGTGCCGCCGAGGTTGGACGGGATCGAGCCACCGTGGATCGACGGGCTGACCGGTCCGTCGTTCTCCGCGACGCCCTCCAGGAACTGGTCGCGATACGTGCGATAGCCGTGGGCGATGCTGACGACGACCTCGGCGCCGTGCTGGTCGACACACCTGCGGTAGGCCTGTGCCTCTTCGGTGCCGCCGACGAGGTCCTCGTGGTAGACCTCCCACGGGCGACCGAGCGGCGGGTCGAGGTTGATGACGTTCTCGGCCGGCACATTGACGTCATTGCTGAGCGTCGGGCCCAGCTCCGAGAAGTCGCCGGTGAGATAGGCGAGCTCGCAGACCGCCACCGGCTCGCCGTCCTGCGCAGCTACGGCACCAGGGAGTGCTGCAGCCATGAGCGCCGCGGTGGCGATACCCACGCCGACGCGGCCAGTCTTGAATCCGATCCTCATGAACGTACTCCTCCTTCAGATGTTCGGCTGTGTCTTGACCATACTCCTAGCTATTCAGATCCGGTAGCCCTCCTTCAGCTGCTGCGTGGTCACATCGGCGGCATCGCTCACCGCGGTCGCTTCACCAAGGCTGAGCACCATCACGCGGTCTGCCACCTCCAATGCCTTCGTCGCGTTCTGCTCGGCGAGCACGATGGCCACGCCGCGCGTGAGGTGCATCTCGCGGACTTTGCCCATGAAGAGATCGACGTAGAGCGGCGAGAGACCGGCGGTGGGTTCGTCGAGCAGCAGGACCTTGGGATCCTGCATGAGGGCACGGCCACAGGCGACCATGCGTGATTCGCCACCACTCAGGGTGCCAGCCTGTTGTCCCTGTATGTCCTTGAGGTCGGGGAAGAGCTCGAAGACCTCGGCCAGGAGCTCGTCCTTTGGCCGAGCCGCGCTCATGCCGCCGACGCTGAGGTTCTCGAGCACCGTCAGCGTCGGGAAGACGCCCTGCTCCTGGGGCACGTAGGCGATGCCGCGCCCGGCGGTCTCGTAGGGAGGCAGGTGGGTGACGTCCTCGCCCGCGAAGCGGATGGTCCCGGCCATGGGCTGGATGAGCTTGGCGAGCGTCGCGAGCAGCGTCGTCTTGCCGGCGCCGTTCGCGCCGAGCACGGAGAAGACCTCGTTGCCCACGCTGAAGTCCAGCCCCTTGAGGACGGTGACGCCGTGGTAGCCGCTCTTCAGCCCCGAGACAGAGATGACGCCCGGGGCCCGCTCGTCAGACATGACCCTCTACCCAGGTACTTCTCGATGACCGTACGGTGCTCGCGGATCTCGGCCGGATCGCCCGTAAGCGCGATCTTGCCCTCGGCCATGAAGAGCACTCGCTCGCACAGGTTCCAGATGACATTGAGGTCGTGTTCGACGACCACGACCGTGGTACCACCGGCCGCCAGGTCGCGAACGGTGTCCATGACCTTCTCGGTGAGATCCTCGGGAAGGCCGGCGGTGGGCTCGTCAAGCAGCAGGAAGCGCGGCTTCAAGAGAAGACAGCGGATGATGTCGAGCAGCTTCTTCTCGCCGGCGGACAACGCATACGTCGTGGGGTCGTCGAAGCCGAAGTACTCGAGGTAGTGCCGCATCTCCTGCTCGTGTGCCTCGAAGACCGTGCGCTCCGAGCGCATCCGCCAGGGCTGCTCGAACTGCGCCTCCGCGACCGAGAGCAGGAGCGAGTCCCAGATGGTGAGCTTGTCGAAGTCCATGATGACCTGGTTGGACTTGACGACGCCCAGGCCGGCCAGGCGACTCGCGGGCAGCGTCGAAAGGATGACATCCTCGGCATCTGGTCGATCGAGCGTGATGGAGCCGGTGTCGAGCGGGATCGAGTGCATGATCATGCGCATCAGCGTGGTCTTGCCCGCGCCGTTGGGTCCGATCAGCCCCTCGATCGCCGACTCACCGAAGACGACGTCGTCGATATCGACCACCACGCGTCCCGCGAAGCTCTTCTGGGAGTCTCGGACACGGATCCGGGGGCGCTCGACCTCCACCGTTGTCTCGGGTTCAGCGGCCATGGAGCTTCCTCATCAGCTTGTCGCGCTGCATGTCGCCGAGGATGCCGAGCGGGCGGAACAGCAGCACGATCACGAGCGTGGCGCCGAAGATGGCCTCCCGCGCCACCGGGAGCGCCTGCCCGTACCAGTCCTGCGGCAACGGGATGTACGACTGCAGCAGGATGTCGAAGAGGCCGATGGCGATGACCGTTCCGACGACGGCACCCCAGACACGGGCGGTGCCGCCCAGGACCAGGCCGACCATGACCGCGAGCGTCAGGTCGACGCCGAGGTTCGTCGGGCTGAGGAAGTGCACCATGACCCCGAACATCGCGCCCAACAGGCCCATGAGGGCCGATGTCGTGGCGAACACCAGCAGCTTCGTGCGATAGGTGGACTTGCCCAGGCTGCGTGCGAGCGCCTCGTCACTGCCGGTGGCGATGAGCAGACGCCCATACGGCGATCGGTGCACCTGCCTGGCGTACAGGAAGATCCCGACGACGATGATGCTGATGACCACGAGCCAGACGAACTCGTTCTGCTTCGTGGTCCCCACGTCGTACGGGAAGCGGAGCCCACCCATGCCGATCGCGCCGCCGGTAATATCCCGCTCGGTGGTCGCGAAGATGGCTACGAGCGTGGCGAAGCCGAGCGTCTCGAGCAGGACACCGTCGGTACTGAGGTCCGAGATGAGCCAGCCGATGACGAGCCCGGCCAGCCCCGCGATGAGCGTGGCGAGGAGAGCGGCGACGATGAACTGCCAGGGGTCGCCGAAGGGCCAGTCGACCTGGACGTAGAGCACGCCGTAGGCGTACATGCCCAGGCCCCAGAAGCCGACGATGCCGAAGTTCGCGATACGCGTCAGGCCGAGCTGCAGATGGAGCAGCACTGCCAGGCCGACGACCATCATCAGCTCGAAGAGGGCGGTGACGAGGAAGGCGTCGATCCAGTTGAGGGATGTCATGTCAGACCTTCGCCCCCTCCAGCAACCGCCTGCCGCGCCACTTGAGCAGCACCATGAACACGATGATCAGCCCGGCCTCTGCGTAGAGGACCTGGCCGAAGGCCAGCGCCATCGCCGTGAGTGCGATGCCGGCGGCGATACCGACGCCGATGACGCCACCGAGACCCCAGGTCCCGCCCACGAGCACGACCAGCAGGATGAACAGGAACTCCCGCCAGCCCAGCTGCGGCCCGACCGCGGAGCTGACGCCGTAGAAGGCGCCGGCCAGCCCACCCGCGACACCTGCCACGAACCAGATGATCGACGTGACCGTCAACGGGCGGATGCCGCTGGCCTGTGCCAGGTCCTCATCCGTGGCGAGGGCGCGTGCCTGCAGGCCGTACTTCGTGCGCTGGATGAAGAGGTACAGGACAGCGGCCAGGGCCAGCACCGAGACGAGGGCGACCAGCCGGAAGGTGTTGACGCCGACGCCGAGGACGTCGATGGCCTCGGGCGGCGGGACGTCGAAGAAACGGAGCGGGTAGCCGAAGACGAACTGCAGCGCGTGCCGCAGGAACACCGACAGACCGAACGAGATGATGATCATCTCCAGCGTGCCGACGTTGCGTCGCTTGGCCGGCCGGAAGATGAGCAGGTACGTGGCCACGCTCAGCAGCCCCGCGAGGATCGCGGTCGGGATGAGCGTCACGAAGAAGTTCAGCTCGAAGGTGGTGTTGATCCACATCCCGAAGTAGGCACCCAGGGTGACCGTCTCCGCATAGGCCACGTTGATGAGGCCGGTCAGCCGGTAGATCAGCGCGAAACCGATGGCAGCAAGCACCAGCGGTGCCTGCTCGGTGAGGCCGATGACGATCGACTGGGTGATCCAGTCCATCAGTGGCCGACCCAGGCGCGCGTTACGTCAAACGGGTGCCAGCGCGCGCGCAGGCTCGTTGACCGTCCGATGGCCCTGGCGAGCCGCACTCGATCTCGATCACGCCGTCCTGGCCCTCATTCGCACGTGGTCACGGGCACGTCGCTCGACATCAGCTTCTGCACCCGCTGTGCTACTCGCTCCGCGGAGAGGCAGTACATGTCGAGCAGCTCTTCGTCGGTGGCAGACTTCGGTGTAGTGGTCCTGGATGCCGATGCGATCGACTCGCGTCGGCCGGTACTCCGAGAGCGTCTCGGCGACGGCGCCGCCGAGGCCACCGATGACGGTGTGCTCCTCGACGGTCACGACGCGGCCGGTCTGCTCGGCTGCCGGCCACGATGCCGGCCACATCGAGCGGCTTGATGGTGGGCACATGGACGACGTGGGCATCGATGCCCTGCGCGGCCAGCAGGTCAGCGGCATCGACCACGCGGGGTGTCTGGGTGCCGGTGCTGATGAGCGTGATGTCACGTCCCTCGCGCACCACCTTGACCGCACCGAACTGGAACTTGTGGCCGGGCTCGAAGAGCGTCTGGGTGGCGTCGCGGACCAGGCGGATGAAGACCGGCCCGTCATAGTCCGACCGCCCAGGCCAGGACCTGCCTTGGTCTCGACCTCGTCGGCAGGGGAGATGACGACCATGCCGGGCATGGCCCGGGCGATGGAGATGTCATCGACGATCTGGTGGGTCTTGCCGGCCTTGCCGGTGAAGAGGCCGGTGTAGCCAGCGGTGATCTTGACGTTGGCGCCGGTCTGGGCGATGAGCACGCGGATCTGGTCGAGCGGCCGGTGCAGCGCGAAGGCGACGAAGGTGCTGATGAACGGCACCAGCCCCATCTTGGCCATGCCCGCGGCGACGCCGAGCATGTTCTGCTCGGCGATACCCATCTGGAAGAAGCGGTCGGGGTAGGCGTCCTCGAAGATCTTGGCCTGGGTCGAGCTGCCGAGGTCCCCGTCGAGCATGACGATGCGATCGTCCGTGGCGGCCAGCTCGGTGACCGTCTCACCGAAGACCAGGCGCAGCTGCTTGCCATCGGCAGCGTCATGCCGCACCCCCCTCGGTCTCGCCGAGCTCGGCCATGGCGATGGCGAACTCGTCGTCGGTCGGCACGCCCATGTGCCACTTGTAGTTGCCGGCCATGAAGCGACCGCCGTAGCCCTTGAGCGTGTTGGCGATGATGGCGGTGGGCAGGCCCGTCGGCTCGCCTGGCCTCGTCGAGCACGCGCACGACGTCGGGCATGTCGTTGCCGTTCATCTCCAGCACGCGCCAGCCGAAGGCCTTGAAGCGCGCCACCAGCGCACCCGGGTCCTCCGGCGGCGAGCCGGTCGCTGGCCGAGTCACCGCGCCAGCCGAACTGCTGGAACTTGTTGTGATCCACGATGGCGATGAGATTGTCGAGCGCGTACCGGGGCGCCACATGGGCAGCCTCCCAGACCTGCCCCTCCTGGCACTCGCCGTCGCCGAGCAGCACGTACGTGCGCACGTCCTGGCCCAGATGCCGGGCGCCCGAGGGCCATGCCCAGGCCGGCGCGAGAGGCCCATGCCCAGCGAGCCGGTGGAGATGTCGATGCCGGGCAGCTTGTTCATGTCCGGATGGCCCTGCAGGCGGGAACCCTTCTGGTTGAAGGTGAACATCTCGTCGAGGTCGAAGTAGCCGGCCAGGGCCATGGCGGCGTACTGGACCAGGGCGGAGTGACCCTTCGAGAGGATGAAGCGGTCACGATCGGGCCAGTCGGGCTCGTCGGGCCGGACGCGCAGGAAGCGGCCGTACAGCGCCGCCAGGATGTCCGCCGACGAGAGCGGACCGCCGACATGGCCGACCTTGCGCTCGGTGACGGTGCGGATGACCGCGACGCGGATACGTCGGGCCATGTCCTCGAGCGCGCGATCTCCTCGAGCGCGTTGCCGGCGTCGGGCGCAGGCGCGGTGGCCATCAGGACTTGCCCTTCTCGTATGAGCCCGGCACCACCGGCGGGCGAGAAGAAGCACACCGAGCTCGAGCGGCTCGGGTCCATCGGACTCGGTGGCGTGGGGCGTGCCGGGGCTGACCCACACGATCACGCCCGGCTCCAGCTCACCGACCCCATCGGGCGTGACGATGCGTCCACGGCCAGCGACGCAGTAGATGGTCTCTTCCTGCGTGTCGTGGACATGGCCGTCCGGCCTGCGATCCGGCGGGGAAGACCGAGACGCCCGATCGAGACGCGCTCGGTGGGGATGTTCTGCGGGCCCGATGTAGGTATGCCAGTCTCGACCGGGGAGGGGATACACCTCCGCTTCCTGCTCGCGACACCCGCTTCATCATCCGAGCACCTCCCGCAATCGGTCTGGCGCCGTCCCCCGAGCGCCGATCGCTCAGTGGACCATCACAATCGATTATCGAGGATACGCGTTTCAGGGCAAGTCATTGTCAAGCGGCCCCGCAACGGGGGCCATCCGGCCCGAGCGTCGCTCGAGCGCTGCGGCATGATGGGCCCTCGAGCGAGGACCGCCATCGGGCCTCAGCGGCCGCCTGACCTGCCCGCGACGGGCGGAACAGGGGCCGGCGCCTTGACTGGCATAGGCTGGGAGTCGTATCGTCATCGGTAATCGATTATCTATGAGCCGTGGGCGCGTCGAATCCGGCAAGGCACAGAGATGGAGAGGTTGCCGCTGGCACGCAAGCATCTTCCACGGCCGTCCGCGAGCCGATGTCCAGGAGCGGTCGGGGAGGAACGACCGGCACACGAAGGAGGCGATCGACTGATGGCGCTCAAGGAAGAGGTACTCGGACAGTTCCTGGGGGACGAGACGTTCCCCATCGAGTGGACGTCCGAGACCGAGAAGCTGCTCTTCTGGGTCTACGACGACCTGCATTGCCCCAAGCCGCTGAGTCCGATGTTCGAGGACATCGGCGGCTGGTGGCTCTCGTGCGACCACATGTTCCGGCGCTTCGGCACGCCGTTCGCGACCGACTGGATCTACAAGAACATCAACGGCTACCTGTACACCGCGGCCATCCCGGCCGAGGCCGGCCTGGTGGTCGACACGCAGGAATACAACTACCGCACCAACCCCATCGTGCCCGAGGATGCGATGCGCTACGCCGAGCACGATCGGCGCCTACCTGGGCCGTGGTCCTGCCGGTCTATGGCGACAACTTCGTGATGTGGTGGCGGGAGCGCTTCGTGCCGGAGATGCAGCGCAACTTCGACTACATCGAAGGCATGCTCGAGAAGAAGGACGAGCTCAGCCTGGCGGACATGGCGGTCCTGCTCGAGGACGCCATCGACATGCACGATCGGCACTGGAAGATCCACTGGATGTTGAACTTCGCCCAGCTCAGCGCGACGCTGAACCTGCGTGCGGTCATGGAGAAGACGCACGGCACAGATCGACGAGGTCCTGCTGGGCCGACTCCAGAACTCCGCCAACGACCGCAACTGGGACAAGATCCGGACGCTCTGGGAGATGAAGGAAGAGATCAAGGGCGACGCCGAGCTGCAGCAGATCTTCAGTGCCGAGACAGCGGCCGAGATCGTGCCGGCCCTTGAAGGCGCAGCGAGCGTGGTCGTCGCTTCATCGACGAGCGCGTCGTGCCGTACCAGATGGAGTACGGCTGGCACGCGGTCTGGAGCCACGAGTTCGTGTTCCCCACCTTCCGCGAGGACATGAACCCGGTCATCCAGCTGGTGCGCGACCAGTACGCCTCCGACTACGACTACGCCACGGCCATCGCGGAGCTCAAGGCCGACATCGATGCGCGCCGCAGTAGAGATCCTCGAGGGTCTCGAGGGCGAAGCGCTCGAAGAGATGCGTGCCGCCAACGAGATCAACCTCAAGATGGCGCCGCTCACGCCGGACCACCACTTCTACATCGACCAGGGCGCCAACGCGCACGTACGTCTGGTGCTCATCGCCATCGGCGAGAAGCTGGTCGAGGCTGGCGCGCTGGACAAGGCCGACGACGTGGTCATGTTCCGCTACAACCAGCTGCGGGCCTTCATGGGTGAGCCCGACAGCATCGACGGTCGGGCCGTCGCGGCCGCAGCCCGGGCCAATGGCACGCGGCCGAAAAGATCCAGCCCAAGGACTGGGTCGGCACCGCCACCGAGACGCAGCTGGCCTTCCCGTACCTCAACCTGTGGGGCTTCCCCGACAAGTTCCATCGTTCGCAGGAGAAGGAGGCCGGCAAGGTCACCGGCATCGCCGGTTCGCCAGGCGTGGTCGAGGGCATCGCCCGCGTCGTCTCGTCCGAGGCCGAGTTCGATAGCCTCCAGGTCGGCGAGATCCTCGTCTGCCAGATGACCAACCCGGCCTGGCAGGTGCTCTACGGCAAGATCATCGCGGTCGTCACCGATGCCGGCGGGACCGTGTCGCACCCCGCGGTGCTGGCGCGCGAATACGGCATCCCGGCCGTGGTCGGCACGTCCACCGGAACCTACGACATCAAGTCCGGGGACCGCCTCCGTGTCGACGGCACTGCCGGCGTGGTCGAGATCCTCGGGAGCTAGACGGTCGCCGCCATGACGGACGACGCGGAGATCACGCGAAGCGTCCTGAGCGAGCAGGTCAAGGGTCGCCTCCTGCAGGCGATCCTTGACGGTCGCTACCCACCGGGTGCCCGCATCGTGGAGACGCGGGTGGCCACGGGAGTTCGGTACCAGCCAGGCTCCCGTGCGCGAAGCCCTGCGTGACCTGGAGGCGCTTGGGGTCGTCGAGACAGCTCCATTCAGGGGCGCTCGCGTCCGCCAGCCCAGCACGGCTGAGCTGCTCGAGGCCTTCGACGTCCGGGCCATCCTCGAAGGGCATGGAGCTGTGCTGGCCATGGTGAACATGTCCCAGACGGACCTCGGCAAGCTCACCGATCTGGTCGAGCAGATGCAGCGAGGCCGCCATCGCTGGTGACCCCTTCAGCGAGGCCACCGCAGACACCGAGTTCCATCGGTTCATCATGGATCGGTCGGGCAACGCCACCCTGGAGCGGGTGTGGCGCACGCTGGAGCCGTTCCTTCGCACGTACATCACCATCGTCTCGCCGGGCATCGATCGTCGGGCCGTCGCCGATCGGCATCTGCCCATCATCGAGGCGCTGCGCTCACGGCGCCCTGAACTCGTCGAAGAGGCCTACCGGGTCCACTTCGAGGAGGCTGCCGCGGCCCTGGCCAAGGTCTGGCCCGTTCAGGGCGGCGACACTGACAGCGACCCCGAACATACGCCGGCAGATCCCGTCACGTCACCCGCGAGATAGTCGAAAGGAACTCATGAGCCCAGAGCTAGTTCTCAGCCAGGAGATGTCAGCAGGTCCGGCGCGACTTCGTGTCGATGTCTTCGGGGGCCCTGCCCGCGAGTCCATCGTCGACGACATGGACTTCCTCAACTACCGCCTCGCTGCGGTGACCATGGAATCCGCGGTCACCGCCTCGCAGCCAGACGTCATCTGGGATGTCGAGGCCGACAAGGACATCAGCTACGACGGCCACGCGATGCGTCTGTCCGGAGACTGGACCGCCGGCGCCATCCAGAAGGTGCTGGTAACCATGCTGGCGCTGCGCATGGAGGCCGTCGGCCTGCACCCATCGCATTCGTCAGCGGTGCGCTACCAGGACAAGTCCATCCTGTTCCTCGGCGGTGAGTCCAATCACGGCAAGTCGATGGGCCAGATCGAGGCCTGCCGTCGCGGTGGTCAGCTGATCAGTACCGAGACGACCGTCATCGACGAAGACATCCGGGCCGCGATGGGCTCCAAGTCGGTGTTCCTGCGCGAGAAGCGCGCCAAGGGCACCGAGCGCGCCGACAAGGCTGCGCCCACCCAGGGCGTCAACAAGTTCTGGGGCGACATGCCCACCTGGGAGGAGTACCCGGACATCAGCGAGATCGACATCGTGGTACTGCCGGCCATCGATGGAAACTTCGATCCCAGCACCAAGAAGCTGGGCGAGTTCGAGTCCCAGTTCCAGGCGCTGCACTCGCTGCAGAACTACTTCCTGACCAACGAGCTGCTGGCACCGGGCTTCCCCATGCCGCTGACCGACACGGAGGCGCTGCGCAAGGCCCGAGCCGTGTTCTGCCAGAAGTTCGGTGATCGCCCCTTCTACTTCGTCCGTGCAGCCACGCCCCAGGTGCTGATGGACGAGGTCGACAAGGTCCTCTAGGGCGGCACAGGGGGAACGCATCGATGCGCAGGTTCGCGTATGAGCGACCCGCCAGCCTGGCCGAGGCCACTCGTGTCCTCAAGGAAGCGGGCCGTGATGCGCGCATCCTTGCTGGCGGCACGGACCTTGTCGTGGGCCTGCGCGATGATTCCATCCAGCCCGGCGTCGTGGTCGACCTGAAGTGGATCGAGGAGTTCGGGGGCGACACCATCACGGTCGCTGACGACGTCATCCGCTTCAGTGCACTCGCGACGATGAGCCAGATCGAACGCCATGAGGCCGTGCTGACCAAGCTGCCGGCGCTGGTCGAGGCAGCCCGCGTGGTGGGTTCGGTGCAGATCCGCAACCGAGCCACCCTGGCCGGCAACATCTGTAATGGTTCCCCAGCCGCTGACACGACGCCGCCGCAGCTGATCTACGGCGCCGTGGTCGTGGTGGCCGGCCCCGGCGGCCAACGAGCGGTCCCCATCGATGACTTCATCGTGGGTCCCGGGCAGGTCGATCTGGGCCCAGGTGAGCTGGTCACCGCCATCGAGGTCCCGGTCCACGAAACGCCGTTCGGTGCCGCCTATACCCGCCTGGTTCGCCGGCGGGGGACCGACCTCGCCTCGGTGACCATGTGCGCAGCGGTCGATGGCGCCGGGTCCGCCCACCTCGCCTATGGCAGCGTCGGCCCCCGAGCCTTCCTGGTCGCCGATGATTCAGGCGTCCTGGCTGACGCTGGCGCTGATCCGAGCGCTCGTGCCGCGATACTCGAGGAGCTGTTGTCGCAGGCCACGCCCTCACCGCGATCGATCCGCGCCAGCCCCGACTACCGCCTGGCGATGTTGCGCGTGCTGGCGATACGCGCCCTCGACACGGCCACCGAGCGATACGCGGGGAGCGCCGCCTGATGGCCGAACGACTGACCATCGATGTGACGGTCAACGGGCGTGCCAGGCAGCTGGATGTCGCGGTGCACCACACCCTTCTCGAGGTGCTGCGGGACGACGTGGCCCTGACCGGCACCAAGGAATGCTGCGTGGTGGGGGAGTGCGGTGCCTGCACCGTGCTGGTCGACGGCCGGTCGGTCAACTCCTGCCTGATGCTGGCCGTGGAAGCTGACGGCACCAACGTCACGACCGTCGAAGGGCTGGCCAGCGACGGGCTGCTGAACCCACTCCAGGTCGCTTTCCTCGACAACAGCGCGGCCCAGTGTGGCTTCTGTATCCCGGGTCAGCTGATGTCCGCGCAGGCCCTCATCGATGCGGTCGACGAGCCCAGTGACGAGCAGATCCAGGAAGCCCTGGCCGGCAACCTGTGCCGCTGCGCCGGGTATGAGCAGATCTTCCAGGCCGTGCATCAGGCGGCTCGGAGCAAGAGCACGTGACTGATACCAAGATCGGCACCTCGCCGCGGCGCGTCGGTGGCTATGAGCGTGTCACCGGCAGCCAGGAGTACCTCGCGGACATCCCGTTCATCGATGTGCTGCACGCCAAGCTGGTGACCATCCCCTGCGGACGCGGCCGGATCATCAGCATCGACAAGCGTGCCGCCCTGGCGGTGCCCGGGGTCCGGCTGGTGATGACCGCGGACGACCTGCCTCAGCCGGTGCCTCGCTACGGCCCGCAGTTCAAGGATCGCCCGGTCCTCGCCGTGGGTGAGACCAAGTTCCACGGCGAGCCGGTGGCGGCGGTCGCGGCAGACACCAAGGACGCGGCCGAGGAGGCGGCTCGCCTGGTGGTGGTCGAGTACGAAGAGCTTCCGGGCGTCTACAGCGTGGACCAGGCGCTCGGCCCCGGGTGCACCGCTGGTGCGCGAACCGCAGCTGCGCCCGAGCGACGATGAGCTCGCGAGACAGCAACGTCCTCACCATGCGCACCTTCGGATGGGGTGATGTCGATGAGCCGTCGCCGACCTCGTCGTCGAGGAGACCTACTCGTTCCCGATGGTCACCCACTTCGCCATCGAGCCGCACTCGTTCGCCGCGGCGCCGGACGAGGACGGCATCGCGATCTGGTCGACCATCCAGCATCCCTACCTGTTGCAGAGCCTCATGGCCACCGCTGCTGGACCTGCCCCTGGCCAAGGTCCGTGTCTATCGCGCCCGACCCCGGTGGCGGCTTCGGCGGCAAGCAGAACATCAAGCTCGAGCCGCTCGTGGCGCTGATGGCGCTCGAGACCGGGCGACCCGGTGCGACTGATCCTCACCCTCGACGAGTCGTTCCAGGCCAGTCGCCGCGTCTCGGCCGACATCACCGTGCGCAGCGGCTTCGACGCTGAAGGCCGGCTCGTCTTCGAGGACATCCGCAGCGACTACATGCTCGGCGCCTACGCCGATATCGCCGAGCGCGTCGTCGCCAAGAGTCAGTACACCGCGGCCGGTCCGTACCGCGTGCCCAACGTGCGCATCACCGCCCGCTCGATCCTTTCGAATACCACCCCGGCCTGTGCCTTCCGGGGCTTCGGCACTCCCCAGGTCAACTGGGCCGTGGAATCGAACATCGACGCTGCGGCGCGAGCGCTTGGCATCGACCGGGCCGAGATCCGGCTTGCGCAATCTCGCCACCCGGGGCGAGGAAGTCATCAAGGACGACACGCCAGCCGACGGGCTCTGGCCGCAGGTCGTCCAGACCGCCATGGACGCCATCGGCTGGGGCACGCCCACGCCTGACGGGACGAGGCCGAGGATTGGCGCTCGGCATCAAGGCCAGCGCCACCACGGGCCTGTCGTACGCGACGGTGCGCCTGCTCATCGACGGCAGTGTCATGGTCCTCGCCGGCACCAGTGACATGGGCCAGGGCGCGCGCACCATCTTCGCGCAGATCGCCGCCACGGAGCTGGGCGCGTCGATGGACCAGGTCACCGTGGTCATGGGCGATACGGCGATCGTGCCCTACGACCAGCAGACGTCCGCCAGTCGCTCCACGGTCTTCATGGGCAACGCCATCATGACGGCCTGCCACGATATCCAGGCCCAAGTCCGCACCATGGCCGCGAAGGCCAACGCCTTGCCGGAAAGCCAGATCGTGGTCGGCCACGGCGTGGTGGGCCTGCCCGAGGGTGACGTGCCCATCATCGACGTCGTCGAGCGGCGCGCTGGGCAAGCTCGGCGGTGAGGTCATCGGCAACGGCGTCTACCGCAAGGATGCCCAGCCCGACCACCCGCTCGGTGGCAGCCCGGCGTTCTACGAGTTCAATTGCACCGCGGTGGAGCTCGTCGGTCGATGAGGAGACGGGCCACATCACCATCCACAAGCACATCATCGTGGGCGACACCGGCAAGTCCCTGAACCCGCAGCAGGTCGCTGGCCAGGACGAAGGCGCGGCCATCCAGGGCCTGGGCCACACGCTGATGGAGCACATCATCCTCGACGAGTCGGGCCGCATCCGGAACCTCGGTGCCATCGACTACCGCATCCCGACCTCGATGGACCTGCCGCTGCACATGGAGAGCGTCGCGGTCGAGAACGAGGATGGGCCCGGTCCCTATGGCGCCAAGGGCGTCAGCGAGGGCGGTCTGTTCTCGGTCCAGTCGGCCGTCGGGTCGGCCGTGGCCGATGCCACCGGTGTCGTCATCCGGGATCTGCCCCTGACACCAGAACACGTGTGGCGTTCCATCCGCGACGCCCGCCAGCAAGATCGCCACGTAGAGCCACAGAGAGGACGAGGAGCGCGCCATGCCCAGGCCCGGAGAAGTCGGACCCATCGAGTCCATGCCCGCCGCGCAGACCGTGAAGGCGGCCCAGATGATCAAGCAAGGCAAGATGATCTCGCTGGCGGCGACGCGCTTCGACGGCATGCCGCTATTCCCGGGTCACCCGCCCTTCCAGGTCCTCAACGCGGTCAGCCCGCGTGGCATCGTGGCCGGCGGGCGGCAGCCCTGGGGCCCCATCAACGACGCCAACCTTGGCTACATGGCCGAATACCTGATGTGTACCTCGCACTCGGGCGCGCACATGGATGGACTCGCGCACATGACCGTCGGCGAGGATAGGCACTGGTTCGGCGGGGGCAACGCCGATGAGCATCTCAGCGACCACGGCCCCACCTTCGGCGACGCCAGTGCCATGCCACCGTTCTTCACCCGTGGCGTCTTCCTGGATGTGCCCGCCTATCGCAGCGTCCCGCACCTGCAGACCGGTGAGCCCGTCGACGCCGCCGAGCTGGAGGACATCGCCAAGGCGCAGGGCGTCGAGGTCCGCCGATGGGACGTGGTCGTCATCCGTACCGGATACATGAGCCTGTGGCCCGATTTCGACGCCATGATGGCCAACAAGACTGCCGGGCCCGACATCTCGGCGGCTGACTGGCTGCTCAAGAAGGGCGTCGTCGCGACCGGCACTGACACCGAGACCTACGAGGTCCAGCCGGCTCCCGATCCCGGACCTGAGGGCAACCCCCAGCCAGTGCACAAGCACCTGCTCATCGACAACGGCATCTACCTGATGGAAAGCCTCGACCTCGAGGAGCTATCGCGCCAGAAGCTCTACGAGTTCGCCTTCATCGCCTTGCCCCTGAAGATCAAGGGTGCGACCGCGTCGATGGTCGACCCGGTCGCTGCCTTCTAGCGCCCAACAGAACCCTCGCTTCCTGAAAGGAGCTACCTCGTGACCGAGACCATGCAGGCGCTCGTCTTGCTTGGGCCAGACACCTTCGAGATCCAGGAGGTCCCGGTCCCGGAGCCCGGCCCCATGGAAGTGCTGTGCCGCGTCAAGGCGGTGTCCATCTGCGGGACAGACTCGCATCTGATCGCAGGCCACTACCCGGGCTTCTGGCCGCCCTCGTACCCGATCATCCCGGGCCATGAGTGGGCCGGCGAGATCGTCGCGCTGGGGCCGGGCTCGGAACAGGCTGGCTGGAGCATCGGCGATCGGGTCGCGGGCACCAGCCACGACGCTTGCGGGGTCTGCCAGGCCTGCGTCGAAGGACGCTACAACCTGTGCCAGAACTACGGCGTCATGGACCTGCATCGGCAGTACGGCCACAACTACCAGGGGGCCGATGCCGAATACGTCGTCCACGGCGTCAAGACCATCTTCCCGCTGCCCGGTGCCATCAGTTTCGAAGTCGGCGCCGTCATCGACCCGGCCTCGATCGCGCTGCATTGCGCCCGCCGTGGCAACGTGCAGCCCGGTGACGATGTCGTCATCCTCGGCGCGGGGCCGGTGGGTCTGCTGGGGGCCGACGCGTCGCTGGCCATGGGTGCCGGGAGAGTCATCGTGGTCGGGCGAGGCCTGCGCCTGCAGAAGGCTATCGAGATGGGCTTCCAGACCGTCGACAGTAACGCCGTCGATGTGGTCCAGACCGTCCGTGAGATGACCGGTGGACTGGGCCCAGCCGTCGTGATCGAGGCTGCCGGGACACCGACGACGACGACCTGGGCACTGCAGATGCTCCGGAAGGGCGGCCGCATCGCCACCGTCGGCATCCCCACCGAGCCCGTCCAGATCGAGCTGCGCGACCTGGTGCTGTACGAGCTCGAGCTGGTCGGATCACGCGCCTCTGCGGGGGAGATGCGCCGGGTCATGCCCATGGTCGCGGACGGTCGCATCCGCCTCACTGACATCATGACCCACGAGTTCGCCTTGACCGACTTCGCGGAGGCGCTCAGCACCTTCCGTGACAAGGACTCGGGCGCCATCAAGATCACCATCAAGCCCTGAGAGGAGAGCCCCAAGAAGCCATGACCTGGACGTTCGCCTTCGATGGCCCGCCGCAGCTGCCCGCAGACGCCCTTCGAGCCCTCCTCGGCGGCAAGGGCGCGAATTTCTCTGTCATGGCCAATGAGCTGGGATTGCCGGTGCCACCGGGTTTCGTCATCAGCACCGACGCCTGCAAGGCCTACATGGACAGCGGCTGGCCAGCGGGACTCGATGACGAGCTGCGTGCCCAGCTCAGCCACATCGAGGAGCAGGTCAAACGTGGGTTCGGGGATGCCACCGATCCGCTGCTGGTCAGTGTCCGCTCGGGTGCTCCTGTCTCCATGCCAGGCATGCTCGACACCATCCTCAATCTCGGGCTCAACGACCGATCCACGGCTGCCCTGGCCACATCGTCGGGCGATGCGGCGTTCGCGGCGGCCTGCCGGGAGCGACTCAGGGCGATGTATCGGGAGATCGTCGGCGTGGCCGAAGTCCCCGAAGACCCCTGGCAGCAACTACGTAGCCGCGATCGAGGCCGTCTTCAAGAGCTGGAACAGCGAGCGCGCACGGAGCTACCGGGAGAAGGAGTCCATCCCCGAGGACCTGGGCACGGCCGTGGTGGTCCAGGCCATGGTCTTCGGGAACCGCAGCGCCGACTCCGCCACCGGCGTGCTCTTCACCCGCAACCCCGCGACCGGGGAGAACGTGCTCTATGGCGACGTCCTCTTCGGCGCCCAGGGCGAAGACGTGGTCGCCGGCACGCACGCTACCGAACCGATCTCGGTGCTCGACCAACGCATGCCTGCCGTTGCGACCGAGCTGCGTTCGCACGCCGATCGCCTGGAGCGACACCACCGCGATATCTGTGACATCGAGTTCACCATCGAGGATGGACACTTGTGGATGCTCCAGAATCGGGTCGGCAAGCGCACCGCACAGGCGGCCTGCCGTGCTGCGGTGGAGATGGCGGAGGACCCATCGTTTCCGCTATCTCGCGAGGAGGCCGTGGAGCGGGTGCGAGACATCCTGGTGAACCCACCCAGTGTGCCGGTCGACCGAAACGGCGAGGCGGAGGTGGTGGCCGCAGGCCTGGCGGCCTCTCCAGGGCTGGCCTCGGGAGCCATCGCCACCACGCCGGAGGCGGCGGTGCGGATGAGCGAGTCCGGGTTGGACGTGCTGCTGGTGCGCATCGGAGACCTCGCCTGACGACGTGCATGGCATGGCCAAGTCGGTGGGCATCCTGACCTCGACCGGTGGACTGGCCAGTCACGCGGCCGTGGTCGCTCGTGGCTGGGACATCCCGGCCGTGGTCGGCGCGGTCGGCGTGGTGGTCGGGGAGGGTGGCGTGGCCATCGGCGAAACGTTCTACCGGGAGGGTCACATCCTCAGCATCGACGGCAGCACCGGGGAGGTCTTCGGGGGCGCGGTGTCGTCGAGCATGAGGATGGTGCCGGAGGCTGCCAGGCTGCTGGCCTGGGCCGACGAACTGGGCATCAAGGTCGGTCCGGGTGCCGGCGAGTCCGCGCTGACCGCGCCCCGGATCATCGACCGAGTCCGGAGCCGTCGATACCGAGGACGTCATCCGAGCCCTGGCTATCAAGGGGTACGTCATGGCGGACATGCTGGCCACGGCGCTGGGGGTGACGACCGATGACAGCCGGCGAGCTGCTCGCTCGTCAGGTCGCCGACGGTGCGGCCAAAGAATCAGGTGGCATGTTCAGCCTTACTGAAGACGGCAAGTCACTGGGCGCCGAGATGCTGGCAGCGGACCGCGAGTCCTGGGGCGCCACTGCCGCAGAGGCAGCACTGGACGGGTTCCTCGCCCTGGACGGCCGGATGAAGACGATCGTCACCGCCTGGCAGATGAAGGAAGTCGACGGCGAGCAGGTGCTCAACGACCACGCCGACCCGGCCTACGATGCCGCCGTGCTGGCTGATCTGGCGGCGCTGGCGGCCGATGCCACGGCCTCGATCCAGCCCTGGATCTCGGGCTTGCCGCGACTGGCGATGTATCGGAGGCGCCTGGACGCAGCGGCAGCTGCTGCGGCCGCGGGGGACCCCATGTACATCGCGTCGCCCCGCGTGGACAGCTACCACGGCGTCTGGTTCGAGCTTCACGAGGACCTCATCCGCCTCGCCGGAAAGACCCGCGAGGACGAGGTCGCCGCAGGCCGCGCTTGAGCGTCCGTGCGCAGTACGCTGGGGCAGTGACGCAGTCCGACTCTAGCCCAGCCGTCCCGACGCTCGGGCCAACCCGCTTCGAGTCGCCACTCGGCGCCAAGGGCCGCCATTTCCCGGAGCCGACACTGCGGGTGCGCTACCAGGCCAGGGAAGGCTCCGACGCGCTCGAAGGGGGTGGGCTGACCTTCGAGAAGGCCGGACCCAGGGAGCGCCTGTACTTCGATCCGGCGAAGACGACGGCGGCCTTCGTGACCTGCGGTGGTCTGGCGCCGGGCCTCAACAACACCATCCGCTCAGGCTTCTATGAGCTCCTCCACAACTACGGTGTGCATCGCGTGCTGGGCATCCGCAACGGCTATCGCGGCCTCGACCCGGCTGAAGGCCTGGAGCCGCTGGAGCTGACACCACACTTCGTTGACGACATCAACGACATGGGTGGCACCGTGCTGGGCACGTCCCGCGGAAGCCGAGAGCCGGCTGATATCGTGGACTACCTCGAAACGCATGGGATCGACATCCTCTTCTGCATCGGCGGCGACGGCACCATGCGCGGCGCTCATGCCATCGCGGAAGAGGTCGGCAAGCGGGGCGCAGCACGCTCGATCGTGGGCATCCCCAAGACCATCGACAATGATGTGCCGTTCGTTTACACCAGCTTCGGCTATGCCACCGCGCTCGAGCAGGCGGTCCGGGTCGTGCGCGGGGCGCACGTCGAGGCCAAGGGCAATCCCAATGGCATCGGGCTGGTCAAGCTGATGGGCCGCGACGCCGGCTTCATCGCCGCCGGAGCCGCTGTCGCCAGCCAGGAGGCCAACTTCGTGCTGGTGCCCGAGATCGAGTTCCCCTTCGAGGGGGAGGGCGGCTTCCTCGAGGCGCTTGAGCAGCGCATGGTCGACCGACACCACGCCGTCGTCATCGTGGCCGAAGGTGCCGGTCAGCACCTGTTCGAGCCGGGGGATGCCACCACCGATGCCTCCGGCAACGCCCGCTACCGGGATATCGGGCTGCTGCTGCGTGACCGCATCAACGCCTACTTCCGCGAGCGCGGCATCGAGGTCAGCGTCAAGTACTTCGACCCCAGCTATTCCATCCGAAGCGTGCCGCCGGACGCAACGGACCGCATCCTGACCGACCGCATGGCACGCAATGCGGTCCACGCCGCCATGGCCGGCAAGACCGACGTCATGGTCGGACGCTGGAACCAGACCACGATCTGGGTGCCGATCTCGACGGCCGTGGCCGAGGTCAAGCGCATGTCTGTCGACGGTGACCTGTGGAATGCGGTCTTGGCGACCACCGGCCAGCCCAACTGGCAGCCGTAGCTTCATCACCGTTCAGCGCCGTTGTGCCGGAGCTTGAGAAGCCTCGACGATCAGCGGGTCTGCCTGCTCATCTGGGACACTTCACCTCGTCGGTGCATCTAACAGTTCATGGAGGCCATGACGAGGGCTGGAGACCAGGAGCTCTCCCACGTCGTCGCGCAAGCGGCGAAGGGCGACGAGGTTGCGTTCGCGCGCATCGTCGCTGCCTACAACGGGGAGATGCACCGCGTCTGCGTCGTCGTCGCTCGTGACCGCACGATCGCCGAGGAGGCCGTACAGGCGGCCTGGCTGATCGCGTGGAGCAAGCTCGGCAAGGTCCGCGAACCCGATCGGGTGCGGCCCTGGCTCGTGTCGGTCGCCGTGAACGAGGTCAAGCAGCTGCTGCGAAAGCAGCGCCGACGTTCACAGGTGGAGATCGGTGCGGACGCCTCGGCTGTCCCCGGCGGTTTCGATCCAGGCGCCAGCGTCGGCGACCTCGATCTGCGGAATGCGCTCGAAGGCCTCGATCCGGACGAACGTGCGCTGCTCGCGATGCGCTATGTCGCCGGCTTCAATGCGACCGAGCTGTCGACGGCGATCGGACTGACCCCATCGGGCACCCGCAATCGCCTCGAACGGCTGCTGTCGCGTCTACGTCAGGAGCTCAGTGATGACTGACCACAGGTCGTTCGAAGACCGCGTCGCGGTCGAGCTCGGTCAGATGGCCGGACCGGAGCCCCACGTTGATGCGCTCGCCGTTGCTCGCTCGGTCGCCGCCCAAGCGCCCAAGCGGAGATTCGCCCCCATGTTCAGTGCACTCAAGTTCGTAGCCGGCGGCGCGGCTCTCGCCCTGATCGTCGGCCTCGTGGCCAGCGGCGTCCTCGATGTCCGTGACGACAGCGACCCGGCCAACGTCGTCTCACCGGTCCCGAGCTATTCCTTCAAGGCCGTCGGCCCCGGAGCGGAGGACTTCTCACCGCGCGGTATCGCACAGCTCGACGCCACGATCGCCGTGTCGGCCTTGGGCGAGTCGGATGACATGATCGTGTGGTCGTCGGCCGACTCCGGGGCGACCTGGTCCCAGACCCCGGTGGGCCAGTACCTGCGGCGGATCGTCGCCTTCGACGATCGATTCGTGGCTGTCGGAGAGGCCAACTTCAGCGACTCGAGGTCCGACGGACCCAGGACGGCTGCTGAGATCTGGACGTCGCCAGATGGTGTCGCCTGGGGGCAAGTCGCCTCACTGGAGAACGCCGACATCCACGAGCTGAGCGTGATCGACGGCGAGCTCGTGGCCGTTGGCATGGACCACCGGCCCGAGGACATGGCCGGGACGTTCCCGCGCGGCACGCCGACCATATGGACCTCGGCTGATGCCGTCGCCTGGGATGCGACCGGGATCGCGCCGGTGACCGAAGATCACCCGGAATTCACCCCCGGTGATGACCTGGTGCCGTTCTTCCTCTATCCAGCGGTGAAGTCCGACGATGGGATCTGGCTCGTCCGAGGTTGGTACCAGGGCGAAGACGATATCGAGGTGCTGTGGCGCTCCGAGGACGGCTCCGCCTGGGAGGAGGTCGACCTTGACGTCGGCGCCGTCGAGCTCCTGGCGCGGACCCCTTCCGGCTTCGTCATGAACGTGTTCCGTGAGGTCGGGGAGGACGAGTTTGTGATCGAGGCGCTGACGTCGACTGACGGCCTCTCGTGGGAAGCTGCCGCCGAGCTCGGGGAGAGCCCGTCGGAGGCTCAAACGTTCGTGACCGACTCCGCGGGGCCGGTCAGGTTCGAGCTCGCGCTGGACCCTGAGTCTCCGGAGATCGCCGATCCGATGGCACCGAGCTACCGGTTCGTGAACGGGAGCTGGCAACCATTCGAGAGCGGGATCGACACGGCCGCGATCACCCGCTCGGCGATGGCCACGGACGGGGCCACGATGCTCCTGGCCGGCCGGGACCTGGCGGCCTGCGAAACGACGGACTGTCTCTGGGAGCCAGGCGGCGACGTGCTCACCGTCTGGGTCGGCACACCACAGTAGCTCCGACCTCCTCCTCCAGCGCCTCATCGACTTCGGCCGGTGGGGCGCTCTCCCTTGGCTGCGATGTCACCAGCCAACGAGGCCAAGCGGCTACTGCGCTGTCGATGCATGACGACGCTGGCGGCTGGGTCCAGCGCCCGAGCCGCTCGACCACTCATGCAGATGGCTCCGTCGCGACGCGGGTGATGGTCATGGACGGCCAGAGTGCTGCGACGGCCTGACCTTGGTCGCCGAGGTGGGCCTCGATGATGGCGCCCGGGACTGGCATGGCGACATCCTCGACGGGGACCTGCCGCCCGCGGCCACCATCGAGCTGCCCGCTCAGGGCTACCACGCCAACTGGGAGCAGTGCACACGCGACGTCACACAAAGAGACGCCCCGCCGGGTATCCGACGGGGCGTCTGCGCTGGGGCCGGAGTGGGAGGAGTCGGTGATCAGTCCTTCTCTTCGACCATCTGGTCCCAGAGGGCACCGGCGTTGTGACCCATGATGTAGTCCATCATGTACTCCTGACCGATGTCGACCGGGAAGCGCTCCTTCAGGTTGACCTTGGCTTGCGTCTCCTCGCGGGAGAGACCCTCAGCCACCGCTGCCGCCACACGAGACTTCCACTCCAGCAGGATGGCGCGCTGGTCATCGAGCGATGAGCGATCGGTGACGGGGCCGTGGCCCGGGATGAGGTGGTCGAATTCGAGCGCGCGGATGGTCTCGAGCGCTGCCAGCCAGCCATCGATATCGGACGTCATCAACCAGGTCTGGCACTCGTTGAAGATGGTGTCCCCGGTGAAGACGACGCCCTCCTCGGGCACGTGCACCGCGATCTGGCCGGGCGTGTGGCCAGCCACGTGGATGAGCCGGAACGTCGTGTCGCCCACGAAGAGCGTGAGATCGCCGGTGAACACCAGCTTGCCGCGGTTGGGGTCCTCGTAGTAGACGTCCCGATCGGGGAAGATGGCGGCGCCCTCGGGGTCATCCATGGGGATCGCTTCTTCGGCGTACGCGAACGGGTCCAGGATCGGCGCCACGGTCATGTAGTTGTCGGCCACGCCCTTGTGGTGCACCACCGGGATGCCTTTGAAGTAGTAGTTGCCGAAGATGTGGTCGACGTGGTGCTCCGTATTGATGACGTAGCGGATGGGGCCATGTGACTCGGCTTCCGCGCGCATCGCCACCGCCTTGGTCGGCAGCTGCGGCGTATCGACCACGACCACGCCGTCACTGGTGACGACGTAGCTGGGATTGCAGCCGCGGATCTTCGTGTTCGCGAAGACGTTTGGGGTGACCTGTTGCATTGCTGGGTCCATGTAGAGCTCCTCCCCGCGTACGAGCGTTGGCGCTATTGGGTGGCGGTGAGTCCGCCGTCGATGCCGAGGATCTGGCCGGTGACGAACGACGAAGCGTCCGAGCAGAAAAAGATGGCCGCACCGATGAGGTCGTCGGTCTGTCCGACACGTGCGAGCGGGATGCGGGACACGACGGACTTCTTGAACTCGGGGTCGTCGAGCAGCATGGCCACCTGTGGCGTGTCGACGAAGGTCGGCGAGATAGCGTTGACGTTGATGCCGTGCTTGGCCCACTCGGTGGCCCACTGCCGGGTCAGCGAGTTGATGGCGCCCTTGGCCGCGACGTAGGCGGAGTAGCCGGCATTGATGCCCAGCATGCCGCGGACCGAGCTCAGGTTGAGCACCTTGCCGCCGTGCCCACCATCGATCATGGCCTTCACCGCGTACTGCGTCGGCAGCAGGGTAGAGGTGACGTTGAGGTCGATGATCCACTGCCAGGCATCGTCGGGATAGTCCTGCGCGTCGAAGAGCACCTTGCCAGCCCCGCCACCGATCGCGTTGACGACGATGTCGAGCCGACCGTAGTGGTCGACGATCCTGGCGATGGCGGCTTCGGCCGAGGCGCGGTCAGTCATGTCACCCGCGACCGCAAAGCCTTCACCGCCGGCGGCTTCGACCCGGCCGACGGCGGAGTCGAGGGCCTCCTGGTTGCGACCAGTCACAGCGATCTTGGCCCCGGCTCCGGTCAGGCCAACGGCGAGCGCTGAGCCGATGGCTCCACCGCCCCCAGCGACGAGGGCGACACGATCGTCGAGGCGGAAGATATCGAGTTGGCTCATTTCGTTCTCCGGCGTACGCGTTACATCATCGATTATCGACAATTCGGGTTCCGGATGTGTGAGGACAGTGCACCGATGGGGACGCCCGGCCCTTGCGCGACCGTTGCCCGGCCAGCGTGGTGGAGTCGCTTCATGCGTGCGAAGCGATCTACCCCGGCGATCGGCCTGCGTTGCAGTAGACCCATCGCCACGATGGTGCCCGCCGGCCTCGCGAGCACTTCCACATGCCGTCGCGGAAGGTCTCTGCCTGGGAATGCGCCATACCGTGTCGCGGCGCAGCAACGATGCATAGCGCCACGAGTGGTGGGGATGGACATCGGACTGGTGATCCACGCTCGAAACGGGGACCAGGAGGCGTTCGCCAGGCTGGCCGACTCGCCCTATCACATGGCCTGGCCGGCGGTCGCCGGATCGGGTTGCCGGTCGAGGAGCGGCAGGCGGATGACACGCCACACCGCCCGGAGTGCATCCAGTGCTTGATCAGCGCCCGGGGCGAGCACTCGAACCAGCAATGCCGGAGAGCCGCTCGGTAGAGTGGCATGCACGCCGGCCCTCGCGAGAGCGCGGCGAACCTGCTCCACCAGGAGCGCGTCGATGCCATCGGGGTGGACCGCCACCAGTACTGCGTTGCAGAGGAGTACGGGCGGGCCCCAGCCGGAGTCCATCGCCGCTCTCAGGATGGTCGAACAGGTGTCGCTCGTTGACGAGTACCTCGCCCGCTCGACGCACCTCGAGCTGTTGGCTGACGTGGCCCTCTTCCAGTGGGCCCCCCGGCGCCGAGGGCCGCAGCGAGACGACGTTCCAGCCGATGAATCTCGCACCTTCCTCCAG
Source organism: uncultured Acidobacteriota bacterium (assembly GCA_963707075.1). GTDB lineage: Bacteria > Acidobacteriota > Thermoanaerobaculia > Multivoradales > JAHEKO01 > CAXMQZ01. Next base: position 783,730 of record CAVPOX010000015.1, on the reverse strand, counting down.
GATCACCAGGGTGCTGATATCGGCTCGACTGCCAGGCGCGGCGGATATGTCCGGGGGCAGCCACTCCAGCGTGGCGCTGTTGCTGACGGTGAGCTTGGTGTCGAGCACCGTGACGGGGCCGGGACTGCGGTTGAGCCTGGTGGGATCGCGGCTGGAGACGAGGGCGTGACCGGCGTCCGTCAGGTCCATCCGAACCTTGAGAGCTGCGCCACTCGCGACGGCACCGCGCGGATAGGCGGTCGAGGTGTAGCAGACAGACTTGCCCTCCGGATAGCGGGGCTGTGTCGCCGAGAGGCGGCCGCTACCGTCGTGTACTCGCACCTGCGTTTCACCCGACTCCGCGGTGAAGTGAAGGTGCAGGTTCGACTGCCAACGAGCACTGCTATCTACGTCTGGCTGGACCGACTCTGCGGACGCATCGGCGCCATCGATGACCATGGCTCAGCACGCTAGATGGGACGCCGCCGTGCGTGACGGCCCGAGGCGGTGACAGCTTTGTTTCTCTTCGGGTGCGTCTCCGGTCTCCAAGGTGTCGGGAAGCACTCGGTCGGAGTGACCGCCGTATGCCGGGCAGTATCTCGAACAGATGTACTAAATACGCATGGCGATGGTAGGATTCCGCTCCCGTGCCGCGCTCCACCCGACCCTCAGGCCAGGACCCGCTCGCCGCCTTCTAACCGGCCACGCGCGGCCTGGTTCGAGGGGTCCTTCGAAGGGCCCGACCGACGCACAGTCACAGGGCTGGCCGGCCATCGCGGCAGGCGACCACACGCTCATCTGCGCCCCGACCGGCTCGGGCAAGACCCTGGCCGCATTCCTGTGGTGTCTCGATCGACTGCTCACCGAAGCCGACGCCACGAGCGACCCGCTCGAGCGACTGCGGGTGCTCTATGTGTCGCCGCTCAAAGCGCTGGTGCACGACGTCGATCGCAACCTGCGCTCGCCCGCTGGCGGGCATCGGGCTCGCGGCTGACCGCCTCGGGACTCGGGCCAGTCCGACGTCCGGGTGGGCATGCGCACCGGCGACACTCCGGCAGAGGAGCGTCGAGCCTTCGGCAAGAAGCCACCGGACATCCTGGTCACGACGCCCGAGTCGCTCTATCTGATCCTGACCTCGCAGGCGCGGGAGGCGCTCCGCAGCGTGCGCTGGGTCATCGTCGATGAGATCCACGCGCTGGCGGGCACCAAGCGCGGTGCGCACCTGGCGCTCTCGCTGGAGCGTCTGGAGACGCTGACCGCGCCAGCCGCCCCAACGCATCGGCCTCTCGGCCACCCAGCGACCGCTCTCGACGGTTGCGTCCTACCTGGGTGGGCGCAGTCCGGCCTCGATCCGGGCCAGGACGATCGGCGCTCCCAGCCCCGTCCGGTCACCATCGTCGATGTCGGGCGTACGCAAGGAGCTGCAGCTCGAGGTCGTCGTGCCGGTCGAGGACATGGGCCGGCTCGGCGAAGATCATCCCGCTCGAAGAGGCGCCTGGCGGGCCCATGGCTGAGGTCCCGAGACGCGAACCAGCATCTGGCCGTCGATCTACCCGCGCCTGCTCGAGCTGATCCGCGCGCATCGCAGCACCATCGTCTTCACCAACAGTCGACGGCTGTCCGAGCGCATCGCGCTCAACCTCAACGAGCTGGCCGGCGAGGACCTGGCACGCGCCCACCACGGCTCGATCGCGCGAGAGCAGCGCCTGATCATCGAGGAGCAGCTCAAGCAGGGGTCGCTGCCCGCCATCGTGGCCACCTCGTCGCTCGAGCTGGGTATCGACATGGGTGCGGTCGATCTGGTCATCCAGGTCGAATCGCCGCTGTCGGTGGCGCGCGGCCTTCAGCGGGTCGGCCGCGCCGGCCACCAGGTCGGCGAGCCATCGCGCGGCGTCATCTTCCCCAAGTATCGCGGCGACCTGCTGGAGTCCGCCGTCGTGACGCGGCTGATGCACGAGGGCGCCATCGAGCCGACGGTCATGCCGCGCAACCCGCTCGATGTGTTGGCCCAGCAGATCGTGGCCATGACCGTCGATCGCACCTGGCCGGTGGACGAGCTCTTCGCGCTGGTGCGCCAGGCCGAGAACTTCGCCGAGCTCGGTCGTGACACCTTCGAGGCGACCCTGGGCATGCTGGCCGGCCAGTACCCCGCCGATGAGTTCGCCGAGCTCAAGCCGCGCGTGGTCTGGGACCGGCGTCGCCGGCACCGTCGTGGCACGGCGCGATGCGCGCATGGTCGCCGTCACCTCCGGCGGCACCATCCCCGACCGCGGGCTGTTCCCGGTCTTCCTCGCTGACGACAGCTCCCGTGCTGACGACCATCCGCGGCGCGCGCCAGGAGCGCGCGTGGCGGCGGTCGTCGCGTGGGCGAGCTGGACGAAGAGATGGTCTACGAGGCGCGCGAGGGTGAGGTGGTGCTGCTGGGTGCCAGCGCCTGGCGCATCGAAGTCGATCGAGACACGACCGCGTCCTGGTCACGCCGGCGCCGGGCGAGCCTGGCAAGGTGCCCTTCTGGAAGGGTGATGGCGTGGGCCGTCCGGTCGAGCTGGGTCGTGCCCTGGGTGCGTTCACTCGCGAGATCAGCGAGCTGGCGGGCACCAGGCGAGGCGGGTCGGAAGCGAGGCGCTCGAGCGGCTGCGCGAGCAGCACGATCTGGACGAGCTGGCGGCCGACAACGTGCTCGGCTACCTCGACTGAAGAGCGTCGAGGTGGCCGGCGTGCTGCCGACCGATACGACCATCGTGCTGCAGCGGTTCCGGGACGAGTTGGGTGACTGGCGCATCTGCCTGCTTGACGCCCGTTCGGAGCGCGCATCCATGCTCCGTGGGCGCTGGCCATCGAGGCTAGCGCTGCGCGAGTCGCTCGGCGTCGAGGTCCAGCCCATCTGGTCCGATGATGGCATCGTCATCCGTTTACCGGCGAGCGACGGCGTCCTACGGTCGTCCCTGACGTGCGCGCAGGCCGATGACGGCCAGCCGTCGCTGGCGGGCCACCGCCAGCGTCGGCGTCGCGGAGGCGGCCATCCTCATCGGTGCCGGCGAGATCGAGGAGCTGGTCACCGAGGCCATCGGCAGCTCGGCGCTCTTCGCCAGCCGTTTCCGCGAGAACGCGGCGCGCGCGCTGCTGTTGCCGCGACGCCGGCCTGGTCAGCGCACACCGCTGTGGCAGATGCGTCAGCGCTCCAGCCAGCTGCTCTCGGTCGCCAGCCGCTACGGCTCGTTCCCCATCATCCTCGAGACCTACCGCGAGATCCTCAGTGACGTCTTCGACCTGCCGGCGCTGCGCGACATCCTGGGCGGCATCGAGCGACGCGAGATCCGCGTCGTCAGCGTCGAGACATCCCGCGCCTCGCCCTTCGCGTCGTCGCTGTTGTTCGACTACATCGCCACCTACATGTACGAGGGCGACGCGCCGCTGCTCGATCGTCGCGCGCAGGCGCTGGCGCTCGATCGCGACCTGCTGCGCGAGCTGCTGGGCGCGGAGCAGCTGCGTGAACTGCTCGATGGCGATGCGCTCGACGAGCTGGAACTGGAGCTGCAGGCACTGACCGAGGAACGTGCCGCCGGCTCAGCCGACGCGGTCCACGACCTGTTGCGACGGTCGGCGACCTGAGCACGCGACGAAGTCGCTGCTCGCGTTCGTGGCAGCGATGCTCGTTCACGTGAACGGGCCGCGGGCGAGTGGCTCGAGGCCCTCGTGGCCGACCGTCGCGTCGTCAGCGTTCGAATCGCCGGCGAGGAACGCTGGATCGCGGGCGAGGACAGCGGCCGCTACCGGGATGCCGTCGGCGCTGTCCCCGCCGATCGGTGTAGCGCGAGGAGTTCCTGGTGCGAGCGAGGACGCGCTGCGTTCGCTGCTGCCTCGCTGGGCCCGCAGTCATGGGCCGTTCCTGACCGCATGATCCAGCCGAGCGCTGGCAGCTGCCGCGCGATGTCGTCGAGACGGTCGCTCGAGCAGCTCATGGCGGAAGGCACCATCCTGCGTGGCGAGTTCCGGCCCGGCGGCGTCGAGCGCGAATGGTGCGATCCCGAGGTCCTGCGACTCCTCCGGCGCCGCTCGCTGGCGCGGCTGCGCCGCGAGATCGAGCCGGTCGAGCCGACCACGCTGGCGCGTTTCCTGCCGGCCTGGCACGGCGTCGGACGGTCGCCCGGTCGGTATCGAGCGACTCGCCGAGGTCATCGCCCAGCTCGAGGGCCTGGCGCTCCCGGCCAGCACCCTGGAGCGTGACATCCTGCCTGCACGTGTGCGCGGCTACTCGCCCGCAGATGCTCGACGAGCTTGGCTCGGCCGGGGAGGTCATCTGGGTCGGGGCCGGGAGCCTCGGGCCAGGACGACGGCAGGGTCGCGCTCTATCGCCCGGACCGACTGAGCCTGCTGCTGCCGGATGCGTCCGGTGTCGCCCGACGAGGACGGCGTACAGAGGACGTTCACGCTCGGCTGGTTGCACCAGGCACTGCTGGGCGCACTGGCCGACCGTGGGGCCTCGTTCCATCGCGAGCTGCTGGCCGCGGCGTTCACGAGCGCAGCGGCAGCCGGCCAGCGCCGCCCCACACGAGCGCGAGATGCTCGACGCGCTTGTGGGACCTGGTCTGGACCGGAAGGTCACCAACGACACGTTCGCGCCGCTGCGGGCGTTGCGCTGGCCACGCAAGCGGCAGCGCCGTCGTACGCCGCGAGCCCGCCCTGGTCGCCGGGTCGCGTATGGGTCCCCCGGAGGCCGCCGGGCGTTGGTCGCTGGTCAGCGACGCGGTGCGTGTCACGGCCGTGCTGGCCGATGGCCGGCGAGCCCACGGCGACCGAGCAGCGCGCGGCCCTCGCGGCCTCGCTGCTGGAGCGGCACGGCGTGGTCACCCGTGACGCGGTCGCGGCCGAGGGCGTCGTCGGGCGGCTTCGGGGCCGTCTACCCGGTCTATCGCGAGATGGAGGAACGTGGTCGCGTGCGACGCGGCTACTTCGTCGAGGGCGCCGGCGGTGCGCAGTTCGCCTCGTCCGGCGCCGTGGAGCGGCTGCGTGCCTTGCGTCGACAGCCCGGTCTGGCGCACACCAGCGGCGCAGAGACCGTGCTCTTGTCCGCCGCTGATCCGGCCAATCCCTATGGCGCGGCGCTGGCATGGCCACGCGATGAACAGCGGCACAAGCGCAGTCGCTAGCCGTTCGGCTGGGGCATACGTGGTGCTCCACGACGGCGAGGTCGTGCTGTACCTGGAGCGGGGCGGGCGTTCGCTGCTGACGTACGCACCCTTCGATCGGACGGACGTGGCCCTGCGGGCGGTCGCTGCGCTGCGCCGACTGATCGAGGATGGGCGCGCTGCGGCGGCTCCAGATCGAACGCATCGATGGCCTTCCGGCGGCCCAGACCCGTGACACTGCCTCGCTCCGACTGAGCCAGCTCTGGTGCTTCAGTGCCGGCTAGCTCGTGAGTCCGTACTGGACTCTCCGCGGCCGGCAGCACGACGTGAGCCTGACCGGCTCGGCTGAGGCGCCTGCTGCGAGCCCGCAGGGGCTGACTGCCGCAGGCCCTCGACGGGGCCAGCCGCCGGTTGTGGCAGCCGCTGCGGCGAGTCGCCACCAGCGACGCATGCCGGCCTGCGCTCGGCGCGGGCCTCGCCGAATTGACGCTGGCCCAGGTGCGCACTTCGAACCAGCGCGGATGGGCCCACAACCACGGCACGGCGGCCCAGATCAGCAGCACGTAGTCGATACGCAGTGGTCGTGGGAAGTTGATGACCAGGTCCAGCTGGCGGCTGGCCGATCGGCCAGACCGCCAGCGTCAGCACCCCGAACAGGGCTGCCCACGCGACGCCCCACAGGCGCGTGCGTGGCTGGCAGGACCAGGAAGAGCAGGGCCGGGAACCATTTCAGGGCTGCCGCGAGGGCCCACATGAATGCCGCCGATGCGGGGCGAGACGAAGTGCGCGGCCCAGATGCCCATCGCGCAGAGGAAGGTGATGTTGCCGGTATCGAGCGTGGCGGCGAGGGCTGGTGTGACGAGCAGCACCAGGACGCGCCGTGGCCAGCGGGTCGCTGGCGATAGGCCCACGCCAGCGCTCCAGGCGAAGAGCAGGACGTTGAAGACGCGATAGATGAACCAGGCCGTCTCCCAGGGAAGGGCCGCCCAGGGCACGAAGATGCGGCAGCGACCAGGGCCAGTAGACGTAGGGCAGGTAGGGCGGCGGCGGGTCGAGTGGATCTCCTCCGCCGAGCCACAGGCGCACGCCACCCCAGTAGGCGCGCGCATCGGCGCCGACGAGGTCGCCGCGGGCGAGGATCCAGACCGCGATGGCCGCACCGCACACCGACCAGGATGAGGATGGCCAGGAGTCGCCTCGAGTCGCGCCAGAAGGCCGAGCTCGTCTTCCCCGATCGTGGTGCCTCCATCGCGACCATGCTACCGCCCGCGACCTGAGGCCATAGACTCGCAACGTATGAACCGACGACGATGCCCGATCGACTGGCGCGACTACCGATGCGGTCGAGCGACGCATGCCCGCTATCCTCGGCGAGCTCGAGCACCTCGTCAACATCGAGTCGGGCAGCTACGACAAGGTTGGCGTTGACGGCGTCGCCGACTGGATCGCGGAGCGCATGACCCAGCTCGGCGGCAGCCGTGCGTGCGTCATCCCCACGTACGCTACGGCGACACCCTCGTGGCGACGTTCGAAGGGCACGCGACGGGCCCACGGTCATGCTGATCGGTCACATGGATACCGTCTTCGAGACGGGCACCATCGCCGAGCGTCCATTCGAGCTACGCGATGGTCGCGATCCACGGACCCGGTGCCGGCGACATGAAGGCCGGCCTGCTTGCTCGGGCTGCATGCGTCGAGGCACTCCGCAGCGACGGTGCCGACGGCGAGCGCATGGCTGCCGGTGGGCACGGCTCATCTATGGTCGCCAATCCTGATGAGGAGACTCGGCTCACCACTCGAGCACGCCCATCATCGAGCAGCTGGCCCAGCAGGCCGATGCGGCCCTGGTGCTCGAAGGCGCACGTGCCAACGGCGACATCGTCTCGGCGCGCAAGGGCATGATGCATTTCCATGCCACGATCGCTGGTCGTGCGGCGCATGCCGGCGTCGAGCCGGAGAAGGGCCGCAACGCCTTGCTGGAGGCGGCCCACAAGACCATCGCTCGCATGAGCTCAACGGACGCTGGGACGGGCGTACTCGTGAACGTGGGCGCGCATCAGCGGCGGCACCCGCCCCAACATCGTGCCGCACGAGGCCGTATGCTCGATCGACATGCGTGCCCCGACCTGGCATCACAGGAGGCGGCGACGGCAGCCATCCTCGCCATCCTGACGACATCAATGTGCCCGATACGAGCTGCGAGGTGGAGATCAGCGCGCACACCGGCCCATGGAGAAGGGCACTGCCTCGGCGCCGCTGATCGAACGGCCGTGGCTGTCGCGACGGACCTGGGTTTCGGGCTGCGCGACACCGCGACCGGTGGTGGCTCGGATGCGAACACCACCTCGGGCGCTCGGCGTTCCGACGCTCGACGGCCTCGGGCCGATCGCGGGCGGTGCCCATACGGCCGACGATCACGTCGTGCTGGACTCGATCGTCCCTCGGATCACGTTGCTGGCTGGCCTCTTCCGTCGAGCGGAGCGGCCGCTAGCGGATCCGACTCAGGTGGCACACGGCCGGCCGGCTGGCGCCGAGCGTCGGCGTTGCCGGGTGCTCTAGCGCAGGAACGTTCTCGCCACACAGGTCGCACACCGTGAACAGGGCGTGCTTCTCGCGCGCATAGCCCGCGACGTGCAGGCGCCCTTGAAATCATCCTTGGGGCAGACCCAGATCCACCACTTGGCCGGGGCGCCGTGATCGGCCGGCCCGACCTCTCCGAGGGGCGTGGAGGAGCTGACGATCTTGTCCTCGACAGCCCTCGAAATCGCCGAGCGCCTTGGCGCATAGCGGCGGCTCGCTGCTCTTCGGTCTCGCTGCCGTAGGGATAGCTCTGGCTGACGTTGGAACTCACGGTTGGACGGCTCCTGCGCGTGGCGGAGAAGGTGACCTCCGAGTATACCGAGCAGGCCGCTCAGCAACGCCGCCGCCAGGCCTTCGGAGCGTGGATCTGCGCCGGCCGCGAACGATGTCACGCTACCAGCGGTGTCGCGCATGACCTCGATGGCATGGGCGTGGCCCATCGATCGAGACCAGGCTTCCAAGCAGCGCGACGTGTGGCCCTTCTCGCGCAGGGCCTCGACGATGCCCGGGGCACACGCGACTCCACCTGCGCTCAGCGTCAGCGGGCCATGCTGCGTCGCGCATCATCGGCCGCCCAACGCGGGGCAGCGACCGCCGTGGCCACGTCAGCTCCACCGTCGACCACGGCCGACACGAACTGGGCGAATACCTGGGGCTGGATCTCGCCACCCATGGAGCCGTGCACGATCCAGGGCTGGCCGTCGCGCAGGAACATGCCCGGCGCCAAGGTATGGGCCGTCCGCTTCCGCGGCGCAAGGGCGTTCGGATGCGCGGAGTCCAGACGGAAGAACGCGCCGCGGTCGTGGAAGGCGATGCCGGTCGCCGGGTCGACCAGGCCCGAGCCGAAGCCCTGGTAGTTCGACTCGAGCAGGCTCACCAGGTCGCCCCAGCGGTCAGCCGTGCTGAGATAGACGGTGCCGCCCCCGGCCGGCAGCGAATCCGGCTCGAGCGGCAGCAGCGTGAGCGGGATCGATCCGAGCGGCGAGGCCATCGCAGCGACGCTCGTCGGAGAGCATCTCGGCCATCGCGTCGACAGGCATCGATGCGCAGGTCGGTGACGTATGCGTCGCGTTGCGCGAGGCCGAGCCGGGATGCTTCGAGGCCGAGGTGGATCCAGTCGGCGATCGGACCAGCCACGGCCGTCGAAGGCACTGCGTGACGGCGCCGCGAAGCGGTCGAGCATGCCCAGCGTCTGCAGCGCGACGACGCCGACGCTGTTGGGTGCGTGGCTCAGCGAGGTGCACGTCGCGGTAGTCCGAGGCTGATGGGCGTCGCCCCAATCGGAGGTATGTGCGGCGAGGTCGGCGGCGTCGATGGGTACGCCGACGGGACTGCGAAGTAGGCAGCCGTGCTGGTCAGCGATGGAGCCGATGTAGGCCGCTCGGCGCCCTCGGCGGCGAGCACCTGCAGGGTCGCGGCCAGAGCCGGCAGGCGCACGATCTCGCCGGGTTGCCAGGCCGGTCGTCGGGTCGATAGAGCTGTGCCCAGTCGCCCGTCGTCCCCGAAGACGCGCGACCGCCGCGCTCGACCGCATCGAGCCAGCCACCGCGCCGGGAAGCCCTCGGCCAGGTCGATGGCCGACCTCGAAGAGGTCGCCCAGTCAGTCGCCCGAAGCGACGGTGAGCGCGTTCCCCAGGAATCGACGGCCCCCGGGCACGTTGATCGACCACGGTCCACGCTCCGGCATCTGGGCGTGGCCGGCGTCGTGGACCGCCTCGATCGAGGCGCCGCTGCCCGAACGGCCGCTGCCGTTGAGTGCGTGGCCGCCTCCGAGCGCTCGGCATCCCAGATGATCCAGAAGGCATCGCCACCCAGGCCGCAACTGTGGCCGGCGACGACGGCCAGGGCGGCGTTGGTGGCGATGGCTGCATCGACCGCGCTGCCACCTGACCGCAGCGTCGCGAGCCCGGCCTGCGGTGGCCAGGTGATGTGGGCTGGCGACGGCTCCTTGACGGCCACGCACGGGGCGGGCCGGGATGACTGCGGGCTCGGGTGGCTGGTCACCTGTCCATCATGCCGTCATCAGACTCAGCTCGTACGGGCGTGACCAGGCGCTACACGGCAGGTGCTGGGGCGCCCGTGCTCCCGCCGGCAGCACGACTCCGACGCGCGCGCCGCCACCGCTGGGGTTCTCGGCGAAGGCGCGACCGCCAAGTGCCTCGGCGAGGTCACGCACGATCGCGAGGCCGAGGCCCGAGCCGGGGTCGGTGCGCGAGGCATCGGCCCGATAGAAGCGATCGAAGACGTGGGGCAGCGCGCGCAGCGGGGATGCCCGGCCCGTCGTCACGGACGGCCACGTTGACGCCTGGTGGCCGCGTCCAGCCGAGGGTCGCCTGCGCGGGTCCGATACGCTCGACCTCGATGATCGCATGGCCGCCCGGTGATGGTGCATGGCGTCAGCGCGTTGACGACGATATTGCCGAGCATGCGGTCGAGCGCATCGCGGTCCGCAACCGGAACGCGCTCGGTCGCTGCGCGCCGCCAGGCTGATGCGTCTGCTCCCTGGGCCTGTCGCCTCTGCCTCGAAGCGCGCGACCGTCTGCCCGGGCGATGGCTCGAGGCTGTCGAGTGACTCCAGGCGCAGTGGGCGGCCCGGCGTCGCCGGCACCGTCAGATGGTCGAGATCGTCCAGCATGCGCTCCAGCCGCCCGGTCTCGTCCGAGATGGCCTCGGGCGCGCTCGGCCGCGGCATCTCCGGTGGCGGTGCCGTCCCGGAGCGCCTCGGAGAATCCGCCGATGACCGTCAGGGGCGTGCGCAGGTCGTGACGGATATCGGCCAGCAGCTGTCGCTGAGCCTGGCGTGTCGCATCGACCTCGGCGGCCATGGCGTTGAAGGCAGCGCTGGCGTCAGCCACCTCGGCGGGGCCGGCCGTCGGCAGCGGCTCCGGCACCTGGCCCGCAGCCACCGTCTCGGCGGCAGTCGCCAGCCGGCGCAGCGGACGGGTGACCGAGTTGGCTCAGGCCCACCGCGATGGGGATGCCGATGACCAGCAGGAACAGCGCCGCGATGGTCAGCGCACGCAGCAGGTCCGCGGTGGCCAGCTCGGCTGAGTCGTCCGTCCGGGCAGAGCACCAGGAGCGGCGACGACGCGTCGCGGACGCGCCTCCCGGATCGGCGTGGCCGCGTAGAGCACGTCGCCGATGCCGTCGATGCTCGTGGTCACGCCGGTGGTCACCTGGCCCGGATGCAGGCCGGTCTCGAAGGCTGGCATCGCTGGCCAGGCGAGTGGGCGTGTCCGCTTCACGCGTTGCGGACGAACGAGGACTGGCATCCTGGATGCAGGAGCACCGAGATGCCGGCGCGCGTCGATGCTCATCCTGGATCCTCCTCCACGAAGGCAGCGAAGGCCTCGTCATCGCGTCTCCGCGCTGCCCTGCCGCGGATCGATCGACGATCCCGGTGCGGCCGAGATCGACCCGGACTGGCGCATGGCCGCGACCGGGGACCAGTTGCCGCGGACGACGCCGGCGTAGGGCACCGTCAGTTCCGTCAGCGAACCCAGCGACGCGTCTCGATGCAGATCGCGCAGGGCCACCCACAGCGAGCCGCCGACGACCAGGAGCGTGGTCAGGCCGAAGACCACGAGGGCCACGCCGATGCGGCCGCGGAGTGTGCTCACCCGCCGCCGTGCTCGAGGTGGCGGCACCAGGCGATAGCCGACGCCCTTGACGGTCTCGATGGGCGGTGCCTCATCACCCAGCTTGCGCCGCAGCTCCGAGACATGGACGTCGACGGTGCGCGTCTCACCGGGGAAATCGGTGCCCCAGACCGACGAGAGCAGGTCGTCGCGGCTCCACACCACGCCGGGATCACGGGCAGAGCGCCGCCAGCAGTTCGAACTCGCGCGGTCGCAGCTCCAGCCGCCGATCCCCGACGTAGGCTTCGCGGCGGCGCGGGTCGACGCGCAGGTCGCCGACGTCCATGGGCCGCGCGCCACGCAGGGCCGGGTCGGAGCGGCGCAGGATGGCCTTGACGCGAGCGACCATCTCGCGTGGATTGAAGGGCTTGGTCAGGTAGTCGTCCGCGCCGACCTCGAGGCCCACGATGCGGTCGATGTCCTCACTCCGCGCCGTCAGCATCAGGATCGGCGTCTCACCACGGCGGCGAACCTCGCGGGTGACCTCCATGCCGTCCATGACCGGCAGCATCAGGTCGAGCACGATGAGGTCCGGGTCGACGCGGTCGTGCTGATCCAGCGCTTCCTGCCCGTTGCGCGCTTCCACGACGGCGAAACCGGCCTGCTCGAGATAGAGCCGCACGAGCTCGATGATGTTGCGTTCGTCGTCGACGACGAGGATGGTCTTCACGCAGGCGAGCATAGCCTCGGCGGTTTCGCGTGGCGCAGGGCCAATGTCAGCCGGGCGTAAACGCTGGCGCCACACACGACGCGCTACTCTCGATCGATGGCGAGCCCACATACCTCGGATCACACCCCGAAGCGACCAGCGCACGGCAAGCCAGCGAAGCCTGGGCCGCACAGGTCCGGGTGCGCCGCGAACAGCGCATTCGATGCAGCGAGGCCGAGGAACGAGCCGACGACTACGCCCCGATGGCGCAGCGCTTCAGCCAGGATCCATTCCGCACCGACGAGCCTGCTCTGGATGTCCTGCTCGACCTGGCGCGGCCGCGCGACACCTGGCTCGACATCGGCGCGGGTGGCGGACGCTACACCCTGCCACTGGCGCTCAAGGTGTGGCGGGTGGAGGCCGTCGAGCCGTCGCCGGCGATGCTGACGGTGCTACGCGACGGCATGCAACGGCACGGCATCCACAACGTCAACATCTACGACGGCGAATGGCCCATGGAAGCGGACGCTGCGCCCGACGTAGACGTCGCCTTGATGGCACACGTCGGCTATGAGGTCGAGGATCTCGGTGCCTTCCTTGACGCAGCCGAGGCCGCGGCCTCACGGCGCTGCGTCGCCATCATGCGACAGGGCTCGGCCACCACCCCGGGACACTTGCTCTGGCCGGAGATCCACGGTGAGCCACGGGAGGCGCCACCGATGCTGCCGGAGCTGGTGGCCCTGCTGCTGGCACGAGGCGCACGACCCAGCGTCACCCTGGTGGAACGCTCGACGTGGGGCTATCCCACTCGCACGGAGCTGCTGGAAGCCTCCTACAGGCAGCTTTGGCTCCGAGCCGGCTCCCCCAAGGCGCAGCGACTGGAGGCACTCGTGTCCGAGCGCGCCAGGGAACAGGACGGTATGTGGGCGCTCGATTGGAGCCCCATGCGTGATGGTGTGGTGGTGTGGTCGCCCGGCGGCGGGAACGCCGCCAAGGTCAGCTGACGAGATCTCCCGGATCCGGCGCGATGACTCGGACATCGCCGAGACCGAGGCGGGCCAGCTCTTCACGCAGTTGATCCGGCGTGCCAGCCAGCACCGGGAACGTGCCGTAGTGGATGGGGACGACTGCGGCAGCGCCGACCAGCTCGACAGCTCGGGCCGCAGCGGGCGGATCCATGGTGAAGTGACCGCCGATGGGCAGGAAGGCGACGTCCGGTCGGTGCATCTCGCCGATCAGGCGCATGTCCCCGAACAGGGCCGTGTCGCCGGCGTGGTAGATGCGGGTGCCATTCTCGAGCTCGATAACGAAGCCGACTGGCTCGCCGAAGTACAGCGGCACCTCGTCATCAGCGTCGAAGTCGCCGGCAGAGTGATCGGCGGAGACCATGCTGATGCTGATGCCCTCGAGCGACACGGTGCCGCCCTTGTTCATGCCGATGACGTCGGCGCCCGTTGCCTGTGCGTCCAGCCACAGGCTGAGCTCGTGGATGGCTGGCCAGGCTGGGCGGGTGCGCCGCGCGATGGTGATGGCATCGGCACCGCTGACCTCGCCCGGCAAGGCGCCGAAGTGGTCGTGGTGCCCGTGCGTCACCAACATCACGTCGCAGCGCTGGATACTCTCAGGCGAGGTCGGGGAGTTGGGGTTGCGGAGCCAGGGGTCGATCAGGATGTGCCGGCCCGCGTCGCTCTCGATGTGGACGGCAGAGTGGCCGTACCAGGTGAACCGAAATCCAAGCTCGTCGGACATGTGGCCTCCTCGACGCTGTCGATCGCGTGTCACGGTCATCGTAGCCATCGAAGACCGATGCGGCGATCGGTTATGCTCACCACATGAAGGTACTGCAGATGACCACGGGCCCCATCGCCACCAACGTCTGGGTGCTCGTCGATGTAAGCACGCGCGAGGCCGTCGCCATCGACACGGCCACACCCTCAGTGCGTTGGCTCACGAAGCAGCTGGGCGACGAGGGCTGGACCCTGCGTTTCGTCGTCAGCACCCATCGTCACTGGGACCACATCGGTGACAACGCCGAGGTCATCATCGCAACCGGTGCCACGCTGGCGGCGCACAAGGCCGACAAGCACGGCCTGGAGCAGCCGGACGCGATGTCGGCACCCTTCCCGATCCCGCCCAGCATCCCGGCGCTGGACCTCGCCGAGGGGTCTCGCATCCGCTTCGGTGACATCGAGCTCACGGTGCTGCACACTCCCGGGCACACCGAAGGTTCGGTCTGTCTCCTGAGCAACGAGGATGGCGTACTCATCACTGGGGACACGCTCTTCGCAGGCGGCTGGGGCCGGACTGACCTGCCGGGAGGCGACGATGAGCAGATGGTCGACTCGCTGGCGCGCTTGAGCACGCTCGAAGATGGCTTGGCCGTGCTTCCCGGCCACGGCCCGCAGTCGACCATCGGACGCGAGAAGCCGTGGCTACAACTGGTAGCCGAGCATCGGCGCCTGCCCTGGTAGGTCGCGGCTAGGCGAAGCGGCCGGATGCCTCGGCATCGAGTGAGTAGATGCTCTGTGTGCCGAAGCCCTTGACTTCGACTTCGCCAAGGTCAGAGCAGTTGAACTCGTCCCGGATCAGCGCCCAGGTGTCAGAACTGACGACGATCTGCATCGACTCAGCCAACGACTCCATGCGTGCGGCCATGTTCACGCCGGGACCGAAGATGTCGTAGACGTACTTCTGGACGCCGACCACCGAGCCGATGATGGGGCCGCTATGGATACCGATGCGGCAACGCCATGCCTCCGGGTGGGCACTGTTGCGGCGTTCGATGTAGCGACGCATGCGCAGCGCTACTTTGGCGATATTGAGGGCGTGATCGGGGTTCTGTTCGGGCAGGCCGGAGACGGCCATGTACGCGTCGCCCATGGTCTTGAGGCGCTCACAGCCGTACAGCTCGACGATGCGATCGAAGGCGCTGAAGATGTCATTCAGCTCGGCGATGGTGCTGGTGGGGTCATTGGCGATGGCCATATTGGTAAAGCCCACGAAGTCGAGCAAGAGCACGCTGGCGGACTCGAAGCGTTGGGGCGTCGTCGAGCCGTAGTCGCGCAATTCCTCGTACACCGCGCGCGGCATGATGTTCAACAGCAGCTTCTCAGCTCGTTCCTTCTCCCGCTGCAGGTCTCGAGCGTTCTTCTCAGCCATGCGCGAGTAGGAGTCGAGCAGGTACTCGGCCTCCTTGCGTTTGCTGATGTTGCGCGCCTCGAAGAGCGCCAGCTCCCGTTCCTCATGCTTGAGGCGCCGGATCTCGACCTCGGCCGTGACGGTCCGGGCGCCAGCGCTGATCTCGGTCTCCCAGACGTAACGGCGGCCCCGCTCGAGCTTCTCGCTGACGGCCGTCAGGTCGAGACCTTCGACGCGACCGCCAAGCGGGGCGTCAGCATCCGCATCGGGACTGAACCACTCGAAGAACAGGCCGTTCTCGAAGAGGATGCGCCAGTCGGCCGGATCTACGATGGCGACGGCGGTGCCGATGGAACGTAGAGCCAGGCCGGGGAGCGTCACGGGCTCATCCGCGGTGGCGGCGATCGCCTCCGGACCGCCCGGCGGAGGACCTTGTGCCACCGGATCGTCGGCCATCATCGTGTGACGACCAGGTGTTCACGGACGATGATCTCATGCATCACCGAGTCCACGTCGGTCGCGGCCATGTCGTGGTCCTCCATGGCCTCTTTGAGCAGGCTGGCGATGACCTCGAAGGCCTTCCTGTCGATGCCGAGTCGCGCATGGACACGCTGCAGGTGGTCGTCGGTATAGGAACCGGGTCCGCCCATCACCGCCGAGATGAACTTGGATTGGTGGTCGATCTGGCGCCGCATATCGATGCCCTCGAAGTAGGGGGCGACGGTGTCATCCTCGAGCACGTACTCGTAGAAGGTCGAAACGATCTTGCGCACGGTAGCGAAGCCGCCATATCTGTCGAAGATGGTCTGGTTCATGGCTTGACCTCGATGCCGTACGCAGCCGAACGCCGCAAATCCTACACGCTGCGTCCCGTGCGAGCGGGTCTGCCCCGGGCCCTGGCTAGTCGTGAGCCGGGCCGACGCTGGACAGTGGCAGGGGCTTGTGCCACTCAGTCGATGCCCGGTCGGTCTCGAAGCGGTGGGAGCGATAGAGCGTCGATGCGTTATTGGCGTTCTCGATATCCACGTCCAGTTGCGCGGAGGTCATGCCAGCGTCTCGCAGCAGCGCCAGGCAGCGGCCCATCATGGCCCGTGCCAGCCCGCGTCGGCGCCAGGGCTGCCTGGTGAAGACCGGGTCGGCCCAGCCACGCAGGTAGCCCTGTTCCTGGTTCTCGGCCTCCACGACGTAGCCCAGGACGCCGCCGGCGATCTCATCGCCGTCCCAGGCCACGGCGAACAGGCGGGTATCCAGATTCGGGTCCTGCTCCCAGGCGCGGTACGCCTCGGGTGACTGGTCATGGCCACCGAAGTGGTCGCGAAAGGCCTCGTGCATGGCGTCCCACAGCCGCGGCAGATGCTCCCTCCCGGTCACTCGCTCCTCCAAGCCTGCGGGGAGCGACGGTAGCTCGATGGACTCCATGTCGGGGCGGGTCATGTGGTGATAGACGCGAACCTTGTCGTAGCCGCGTGCGGCGAACAGGGCATGTCCGCCGAGATCACCGTCCTCAAGCCAGGTCATCAACCGTGGCTCGAGCGTGTGTTGGTGGCTCGATGCCATTCGGGTGAGGCGCTCCTCGTTGCGGCGGAGCATGGCCGCACCGATGCCGCGACGCCGCCACCCGGGGTGCACCCAGCCAAGTGAGCGATACAGCCGCCGGCCATCGCTCGTGTCGGCCCAGTTCATCGACGAATAGGCCACCAGCTCCGATCCGGCGAACGCCAGGATGAAGTCCTTGCCGGGGTCGACGTTCGGGGTGTTGCGCAACTCGACCGCTGTCTGCTCGACGGTGCTGGTCACGGTCACTCCCTGGCTGGCCGCGACCAGGTTGCACAGGGCCGCGATGGCCGGGATGTCGCCCTCGCCAGCGTAGGCCCGGAAGCGCAATCCCGGGACCGCGGTCAGCTCAGGCAGCAGCGTCTTGGTCATGGTCTCGTCCTGGGTCACTTCGTGTGTCACTCATCGCCACGCTTGTTGCGCTCGGCCATCCTGGCCATCCGGCGGTAGAAGCGACCGCGTTCGCGGTCGGCCTGGCGACGAGCCCGCTCATCGGCACGCAGCTGCACTGAATGGCGTTCAGCCTCGAGCTTCTGGTGGCTGGCGTATCGCTCGGCCGAGAGCGAGCCTGCCTCGAGCGCAGCGACCACGGCGCAGCCCGGCTCCGACTCGTGTGCGCAATCGCTGAAGCGGCACTCGCGAGCCAGCGCCTCGATCTCGCCGAACGAGGCCTCCAGGGCGCCAGCATCCTCGAGCACCCCAACGCTGCGCAGGCCGGGCGTGTCGATCAGCAGGCCGCCTGCGGGTAGCCCGAACAGTTCCCGGCGCGTCGTCGTGTGTCGCCCCTTGCTGTCATCGGCTCGAGCGGCCTTGACGGCCTGTCGCTCCTCGCCCAACAACGTATTGATGAGGCTCGACTTGCCGACGCCGGACGATCCGAGCATGCAGGCGGTGACGCCATCTGGAAGGAAGGACGCCATCTCATCGATCCCGCTGCCGGTCCGGGCACTGGCGACGATGACGCGTGTGCCCGCGGCGACGCCATGCACCTTGGCCACAGCCCGCTCGAGGTCGAGTGCGATATCGACCTTGTTGAGGACCACGACCGGAGTGACCCCGCCATCCAGGGCCAGAACGAGGTAGCGCTCGATGCGGCGAGGGTTGAGATCCAGGTCGAGACCTGACACGAGGAAGGCCACGTCGACATTGGCAGCCAGCACCTGGGGCTTGCCGTCAGAGGTGCGATTGCGCATGAAGCTGCTGCGCCGGGGCAGCACCTCGCGCACGGCGGCCTGGCGCGGGCCATCCGAGACGGGCTCAAGGGCCAGCCAATCGCCGACCGCCGGCAGATCGGCCCGCGACCTGGCCGCGCGCGCCGAGCGGCGCTGCAGGATGACCTCCGTGGGCCCGGCTTCGGTGATGGCCACGGTATCCACGCCGCTGCTGACGACCCGTCCCGGCAGCCGCCCGGCAGCCGTGTGTGGCGCGAAAGCCATGGCCCGGTCGGCCGACCAACCCAATCGGTCGAAGGTAAGGGACGTCAGCTTCGTACTCGAATCGTTCATCAACCCACTCGCTTCACCAGGCATGAGAGTAGTGCCATCCGATGGCCATGACTGCTCCGGTGGTCGGTGGGCAGGAAGATGGGAACGCCCGCCCGTCAGGACGCCCGGGTATGAGCGGCTGCCAGCCACCATTCGGCGGCCAGCAGCTCGGCGATCAGGGTCTCGGTATGGAGCGCGATGTCAGGTTCCTCCGAGCCGGTGTAGGTCGATCTGGTGCTGTGCTCCGGATAGGCCTGGGCCCACGCTGACGAATGCGGAGCCGCGGCTGGTCAACCACTGCACGGCATCATCGTCATAGGGCGACCCGGCCAGCAGCAAGGCCCGATAGTCGGTGGTCTTGGTGAGGTACACGTCCACGTGGCTCCAATCACCGGTTTCCGAGGCTGTGGCCGCTCGACGTGGACCTTCGCGGAACATCAGCGCGGACTGCGCTGCGGACGACCAACGCTCGGACGGCGCGAGCACGTGTACCCCGTCGTCACTGTCGAGCGCCTCGAGGGTGGGTTCGAGCCAGTCGCCTCGCCGCTCAAGGAGGTCGGCCGTCGCATCGGCGACGCGCTCGCACAGCCACACGAAGTCCAGTCCGTCCCTGGTCCATCGAGACTCCATGAGCCGCAGCAGCAGGCCGGTATGCTGGAACGTGCGACACGCGACGCCGCCACGCTCCAGGCCGGCTTCGAGCGGGATCACGGCGTCGGTCATCGCTCCCAGCGGCGAACCGGCCGACTCGGTCAGCGCCAGTGTGGCTGCGCCACCGGCGTAGCGCGTCATCGCGGCGATGGTCTCCTTGCTCGAGCCTGTAGCCGAGATGCCGACCACCAGTAGCTCCGGACGGGCCGGCGGCAACAGCTGGGTGGAGGCGTACTCGGCAGCAGCAGCGATCCCGGCAGCGCGCAGGCGCATTGCTGCGACCTCGGCAGCGTAGCGAGAGCTGCCCATCCCCAGGAACAGGACTTCGCGTGGCCGATCGGGAAGAGCCGCGATGGCGGCGCGGACGGTGGCGCTCTGGCCGAGCGCCCGCAGCACCGACGGCTTGGCCTCCAGGTCCCGCAGGTACGCGGCAGCATCCGGGTTCCAGGCAAGTGCACCGGTGGGGTCCAGGTCCGTCATCGCTCTGCCTCCGGATATCGCCACGCGAGGGCCTCCATCGGCGCGTAGCGCCACCGCGGGAGCACCGCATCAGCGTAGATCAGCTCCCGGCACGACTGCTCTGCGGCGAACGGTGCCAGCAGGCGCTCGTCATGGAGGTCCTCGGCTCCGAGCGTCGCAAGGGTGCGGCCGATACGCCTCGAGGAAGGCCTCACCGGCGCGGTGCGCCCATGCCTGCGCGGCCCGTCTGTGCCGTTGGTCGGTGCGTTGGTCGACGACGACTGCCAGCTGCTCGAGGCTGACCAGCAGCTGCGCGACGTCACGAGCGGGCGAGCCCAGCTCGAGCTCAGCACTCGGCGAACCGACCCGGCGGGCCATCGAAGTCGATGATGGCCAGTCCGTCATCCCAGGCCACGACCTGGCCCAGGTGAAGATCGGCATGGATGGGCTGGATGTGTGTCGTCTCGATCGCAGCGAGGCGGTCGATCTGGCGTTCGAGGGTGGTGAACCACTGCGCGAATGCTGGCTTGATCGTGCGCATCGATGGCCAGCGCCTCGGCAAGCGCCGCGTGGCCATCGCGGCGCCAGGCGCTGATGCGACGAGGACCCGCCTCGTCCCGGGACTGCGGCAGCGACGCCGATGGCGTGGCCATCGCCACGTGGAGCTGAGCTGTCAACACGCCCAGGTCCTGGCACAGCCCGAGTGACGTGCGGACCGCGCCGGGGTCGCGGTCTTCGAGGTCTGCGATGAGTGCAGCGATGAACACGTCCCAGCCGTCGGCGGCGCCCCGCAGATAGGCGTCGATGTCGGCCAGCACGACAGCGCCAGCCTCGCCTTGCCAGCGGAGGACACCCAGCAGGGGCGGGCTGCCGTCGAAGCCACCGCTGGCGATGTGCCGCCGCAGCGTCACGGCGCGACTGCCATCCGCCTCGAAGGCCGTACGCCACTTGACGATGAGGCTGGTGCCCAGCGCCACTGAGGTGTTGGACTGGTCGGTGCCGAGCGAACGCTCAGCCGCATCGGGCCGTCGGCAGCCCGTCGCTGACCTCGAGCAGGAATGGCCCTGTGGATGTGGCCGTGGGAGAGGATGACCGGCAAGCGGCCACCAGCGCTTGCGCTAGACCATCGCCCGCTGTGGCCACCGCCCAGCCGCCGCACTGTTCCACGAGCGGTAGCGCCGCCAGGGCTCCGTCCGAGTCGGCGACGACAGCCACAGCACCACGGCCCTGGGCCGTCGGCAGAGCCAACGCGTGAACGATGTGGAGAGCGGTCAGGTCATCGGCGTTGTAGCCAGAGCCGGGCTGGGCTTGCGCCGGCGGCCAGGCTTCGCTGAGTTCGGCGAGAAGGTCTGGCGTGCCGGCCATGCGCCAGAGCCGGAGGGCCGGCCGATCGCGTTCCACCAGCGAACGGTAGCGCAGCGACTAGCCGTGAAGCCGGACTTCCTGAGATACTCCCGCTCTCCGAGGCCGTGGCGATCCCCGCATGGCCGATGGAGCTACATGGAGGAGCCTGAAACGATGCGAGTCGAGGTCTCGAAGATGAGAGCGCTGACGGTGGGTGTGCTGACAGGCGCGCTGGTCGTGTCCGCCGGCGCGCTCGTCGCGGCGCAGGATGCCGAGCCAGACCTGAGTGGTCAGTCGCTGGTCATCAGCAACTGGGCAGGGCTACATGCCCGAGGACCTGCCGGAGCGCTTCGAGGAGGCGACGGGCGTCCCGGTCACGGTCGCCAACCACGCCACCAACGAAGAGATCGTGACCAAGCTCACCGCGGGCGGCGACTCCGGCATCGACGTCGCCTTCGTCTCCGGGCAGTTCGCCCAGGCGCTCGGCGAGTTCGGCTGCCTGGCGCCGCTCGATCACGCGCAGATCCCCAACCTGGCCAACCTCTATCCGGAGGCGACCGAGCTGGCCTACGACCCGGGCAACGCCGTCTCGGTACCCTACGCCTGGGGCACCACCGGCCTGTGCTACCGCAGCGACCTCATCGACGCGCCGACCAGCTGGAACGACCTGCTCGAGCCGGCCGAGGATGTCGCCGGCAAGACCACCATGCTGGCCACCGAGCGCTGGCTGATGCTGCCTGCCCAGAAGGCGCTCGGGCTTCTCGGTCAACACGACCGACGAGGCCGAGATGGCAGCAGGTCAAGGACGCTCCTGACGGCGACCAAGGACACGCTGCTGGCCTACGACGACACCACCTTCTACTCCCGGCTGGTGAGCGGCGAGGCCGTCGCTCGTCGAGGCCTGGGACGGCTGGTGCAACTACGGCATCGCCGAGAGACTCCAACATCGAGTTCGTGGTGCCCGAGGAGGGCAGCGACCTCTGGACCGACACGATGGTCGTGCTCGAGTCCTCCGAGAACAAGGAGGCCGCGCACGCCTTCATCGACTACATCCTGCGACCCGGAGATCCACGCCTGGGTCGTCGAGAACATCCTCTACAAGGTGCCCAACCAGGCGGCGATGGAGCTGATCGATCCCGGCCTGATCGAGGCCTTCCCGAACCTGGGCATGACCCCGGCCGAGCTGCTGCGCAGGGCGAGCAGCTCGTCGACCTCGGTGAGGCGGCTCCGCATGTACACGCAGATCGCGACGGAGATCGCCGCGCAGTGACGGCTCGGCCCTTCGGGGCCCCCAGTCGCCCGTGGCGCCAGGCGGCGCCGCGGGCTCTGGGAGCGGGTCCTGCTGCTGGGACCCGGGCTTCGCCTACATCCTCGTCCTCTTCCTGATCCCGCTCGGGCTCATCGTCAGCCTGGCGTTCTTCCAGCGCGGACGCTTCGGCGGCGTCATCTACGAGCCCACGCTGGCCAACTTCGAGCGGGCCCTCGAGCCGGTGTATCGTCCAGGTGCTGCATCGACTCGGTCGTCATCGCCGGCATCACCACGATCCTGGCGCTGCTCATCGGCTACCCCACGGCCTGGGTCATCGCCAACCTGCCGCGCGCGCTGGCGGGTCGATCGCGCTGATCCTCGTGGTGCTGCCCGTTCTGGACCAACTTCCTCATCCGCACCTACGCCTGGATCGTGCTGCTCAACAGCGAGGGCGTCGTCAACGGCGCGCTGCGTGGGCCTCGGGCATCATCGACGAGCCGCTGGCGCTGCTGTACACCGACGGTGCCGTCGTCGTCGGGTCTGCTCTACGCCTACCTGCCGCTGATGATCCTGCCGCTGTACGCCTCGATCGAGCGGCTCGATCCCGGAGCTGCGCGAAGCCGCCGCCAACCTGGGCGCCACGCCCGCGCGCACCTTCCTCACGGTGACGCTGCCGCTGACCCTGCCGGGCGTGCTCATCGGCTCGCATCTTCGTGTTCGTGCCCAGCATCGGCAACTTCGTCATCCCCGAGCTGCTCGGCGGCGGCAAGACCGTCATGGTCGGCAACCTCATCCGCGACCAGTTCCTCAAGGCACGCGACTGGCCCTTCGGCTCGGTGCTGGCGATCGCCGTCATCGTCGGCGCTGATGGGACTGCTGGTCCTGCAGTCCTACCTCTCGCGACGAACCGAGGCCACCGCCGATGCGTAGGCTCGGCTGGGCCCAGATCCCGTTCTGGCTCACCTACGTCTTCCTGTACGTGCCGATCCTGACGCTGGTGGTGATGTCCTTCAACGAGTCGGCTCAGCCGTTCCAGTGGACCGGCTTCTCGACGCAGTGGTACGGCGAGCTGCTCGAGAACGAGGAGATCATCACCGGGCTGGTCAACACGCTCGATCGTGGCCTTCGGTTCGACCGTGCTGTCGGTCGTCCTGGGCACGCTGCTGGCCATCGGCGTCCATCGCCACGTCCGCAATCGGTTCCTCGACGCCCTGTCGCTGGGTCCGGCCATCGCGCCGGACATCATCATGGCCATCGGCCTGCTGGCGCTCTACTCGACCATGGGCCTGACGCTGGGGCTCCACTCGGTGCTGCTCTCGCACGTGGTCTTCGGCACGGCGTTCGTGGCAGCCGTGGTCAAGGCCCGCCTCAACCACGTCGACCCGTCGCTCGAGGAGGCCTCGCGGGACCTGGGCGCCACCGCCGTCGAGCACGTTCTTCCGCATCACCATCCCCGACGCTGATGCCCGGCATCGTGGCCGGCGGCCTGCTGGCGTTCACGCTCTCGCTCGACGAGTTCGTCATCGCCTTCTTCACCAACGGACCGGCCACGCCCGACCCTGCCCATCGTCATCTACTCGATGGTGCGCTTCGGCGTGACGCCCGAGCTCAACGCGCTCGCGGCCATCCTGCTGCTGGTCACCTTCACGGTCGATCCTCGCGGCGCAGCGGCTGACACGACTGGGGGAGGACGACGAGTGACGCTGCTTGTCGATCAAGCGACGTCAGCCGCAGCTTCGGCTCGGTCCGGCCCTCAAGGACGTTTCGCTCGACATCGCGGAGAACGAGTTCTTCGCCCTGCTCGGGCCGTCCGGCTGCGGCAAGACGACGCTGCTGCGCATCCTCGCGGGCTTCGAGTGGCCCGACAGCGGGCACGGTCACGCTGGCGGGCGAGGACCTCATCGCATGCCGGCCCACAAGCGCCCGGTGAACCTGATGTTCCAGTCGTACGCGCTCTTCCCGCACATGTCGCGTCGAGAAGAACGTCGCCTACGGTCTGGAGCGAGAAGGCCGGCCCGAAGGACGAGATCCGCGAGCGCGTCGCGGAGGTGCTCGCAGACCGTCGGCATCACCGAGACCGCGCGGCGCAAGCCGTCGCAGCTGTCGGGCGGCCAGCGCCAGCGCGTGGCGCTGGCCCGCGCCATCGTCAAGCGACCCCAGCTGCTGTTGCTCGACGAACCGCTGTCGGCGCTCGATCGCAAGGTCCGCGGCGAGATGCAGCTCGAGCTCAAGCGGCTCCAGCACGAGGTGGGCATCACCTTCGTGGTCGTCACCCACGACCAGGAGGAGGCCATGTCCATGGCCGACCGCATCGCGGTCATGCAGCTCGGCGAGGTCGCAGCAGATCGACGCCCCGGTGGAGCTGTATGAGCGCCCGCGGATCGCTGTTCGTGGCCAGCTTCATCGGCAGCAACAACATCTTCCAGGGCCGTGCGCCGGAGGGCGGCGTGGACGTGCCGGGGCTCGGCGTGCTGCCGGCGGCCACGCCGGGCGCTGGAGCCGGGCGCCGAGGCCTATCTCGCCATCCGACCCGAGCACGTCACGGTCGTGCGCCGCCGAGGGCGCGGTCTGCACGGGCGAGGTCATCGACACGCAGTTCTACGGCGGCGTCAGCACGCTCGCGGTCGGCGTGGCCGGCTACGACCACCCGGTCATGGTCACGCAGCAGGGTGCCACCCGCATCGAGCGCGGCACCAGCCGTCGGCCTGACCTGGGACCCGCGAGCGCGCCGTGGTGCTGACCGCATGAGCACCGACCGCAGTGCGCCAGTCACCATGCTCGCACGACGCCAGCGAGACCGGAGGAGCCCGATGAGCCACGCCCAAGACCATCCTGTTCATGCCCGAGTCGGCCTACGGCCCGACCAACAACTGCATCGGCATCGGCGACATCCTGCGCCAGCGCGGCCACCGCGTCGTGTTCGCGGCCGAGGCGTCCTGGAAGGGCAAGCTGGAGGCGCTCGGCTTCGTCGAGGACCTGGTCGACCTGGCGCCGGCCGACGAGAGTGCCGAGCGAGCCAGGACGCGGGTCAGTTCTGGAAGGACTTCATCCGCGACACCGCGCCCGAGTTCCGCAAGTCCACCATCGAGCAGCTCGAGACCTTCATGGCAGCCCACGTGGCAGGCGCTCATCGACGGCGCCCGCTACTGCGAGCCGCAGCTGCGCGACATCCTCGCGCGACAGCAGCCGGACGTGATCGTCGAGGACAACGTGGTCGCCTTCCCGGCGCTGATGACCCACGGGGCGCCGTTCGTGCGCATCGTCAGCTGCAACCCGCTCGAGGTGAAGGGTCCCGGCATCGCGCCGGCCTACTCGGGTCTGCCCGCCGACGACGACACCGAGTGGGCGGCCTTCCGCGCCGAGTACGACCGCACCCATCGGCCCGATGTGGTCGGAGTTCGACGCCTGGGTCCAGGCAGCAGGGTGCGCCGCCGCTGCCGGACCTCGAGTTCATCCACACCTCCGACGAGCTCAACCTGTACGTCTTCCCGGCGAGCTCGACTACCTCGATCGGCGTCCGCTCGATGCCACCTGGCATCGCCTCGATTCGAGCGTGCGCGAGACCGACCCGGCGTTCGAGCTGCCGGCGGTCGTGGCCGACCGGCCAGCGGGCAGCGGCCTCGTCTATCTCTCGCTGGGCTCGCTGGGCAGCGCCGACGTGGAGCTCATGCGAGCGCCTCGTCGAGGTGCTCGGCCAGACGCCGCATCGCTTCATCGTCTCGAAGGGCCCGCAGCACGCCGAGTACGAGCTGGCCGACAACATGTGGGGCGCCGAGTTCCTGCCACAGACCCGCATCATCCCGCATGGTCGACGCGGTCATCACCCACGGCGGCAACAACACCACCACCGAGGCCATCCACTACGGCAAGCCGATGATCGTGCTTGCCGCTGTTCTGGGACCAGTACGACAACGCGCAGCGCGTCGACGAGACGGGCTTCGGCGTGCGCCTCGACACGTACCGCTTCACGCCAGGCGAGATGGCGACGGCCCTCGAGACGCGTGCTCGGCGACGCGGCCATGCGGGCGCGCGTGGCGGCGGCTGGCGAGCGCGTCCGCGCCACCGACGGGCTGCGCCGAGCGGCCGACCTGATCGAGGCAGTCGGGGGCGACGCGATAGCCGCGTGGCCGACCTGAGCGCGGCGGCGCACGCCGGCAGTGAGCCGGTCGACGGACGCTCGCCGGTGCCAAGCGCGCGGTCTTCTGGACCGATCGGGCCGAGGCGCCCGCGCGGGGCGAGGCGCCTTGCCGGTCCGACGGCGCGCCGACCTGGTCATCATCGGTGGCGGGTTCACGGGCTTGTGGGCGGCCCTGCTCGCGCACCGAGCGCGATCCCGGCCGTTCGATCGTGGTGCTCGAGGCTGGCGCAGTCGGTGCTGGTGCGCAGCGGTCGCAACGGTGGCTTCGTGGCCGCTCGCTGAGCCACGGCTGGCCACACGGCGTCGCGTACCTGGCCCGGGAGATGCGCGACGCTGTTGCGCCTGGGCCGTGAGAACCTCGATGCCATCGAGGCCTTCCTCGGCGCAACGCCGGCATCGACGCGGGCTTCCGCGCGTGCGGCAAGACCACGCGTCGCGGTGCGGCGCACCAGGTCGCGAGCAGCTGCAGGCCCTCGCAGACCTGTTCCGCGCCCACGGCGAGGACGTCGAGCTGCTCGACGGCGACGGCCGTGCGCGCCGACGTGGCTTCGCCGACCTACCTCGCCGGCCTGCGCATCCGCTCGCGGCTACGGGCTGGTCGACCCGGCCCGCCTGGTCTGGGGCCTGGCCGAGGTGGCGCGAGAGCGCGGGTGTCCGCATCTTCGAGCCGCCGGTCACGGGTGCGTGCGTCGATGACGGCGCGACGATCCGTGTCAGGGTGCGGCCGACGCCGGCTCGGTCACGCGCCGACCGCGTCGTCGTCGCCACCAACGCCTTTCCGGCGCCGCTCAAGCGCCTGCGCCACTTCATCGTGCCCTTCTACGACCACGTGCTCATGACCGAACCGCTCGACCGACGGCGCAATGGCGAGCGATCGGCTGGTCCGAACGCCAGGGCGTGACCGATGCGGGCAACTTCTTCCACTACTACCGACCCACCGACGACGGGCGCATCCTGTGGGGTGGCTACGACGCGGTCTATCACTTCGGCAGTCGGGTCGACGCCGAGCCTCGAGCAGAACGAAGCCTCCCAGCGGACCGCTCGCCGAGCACTTCTTCGCAGACCTTCCCGCAGCTCGAGGGTCTCCGCTTCAGCCATCGCTGGGGCGGCGCGATCGACTCGACCAGCCGCTTCACCCCGGTCTTCGGCACGGCCTTCGGTGGACGCGTGGCCTATGCCGTCGGCTACACCGGGCTCGGCGTGGCCTCGACCCGCTTCGGGGCCGGCGGTGGCGCTCGACCTGCTCGACGGCCGACGAACCGAGCGGACCGGACTCGCGATGGTGCGACGCAAGCCGCTGCCATTCCCGCCAGAGCCGCTGCGGTGGCTGGCAGTGCGCATCACCCAGGCCGAGCTGGCACGGCAGGATCGCAACGACGGCCAGGCCACGGCTGTGGTTGCGGCTCCTCGATCGCCTGGGCATGGGTTTCACCAGCTAGACGAACGAGGAGGGTACGATGGCGTTCATCGATGGCGAGTAGGTCGAAGGGCTGGGCGCAAGCGCGCGAGCTGCTCGATCCCGCGACGCGGCGAGGTGATCGGACGCGGTCGCGCGACTGCACGCCCGACGCAGGTCGACGAGGCCGTGCAGCGGCGCGCGTCGGCGCAGCGCCGTGGGGCAGCCGTTGACCGCCGGGTGAGCGCGCCCGAGCCATGCTGCGCCTGGCGGACCTGCTCGAGGCCCATGCGGCCGACATCGTGGCCGGCCGAGGTCGCGGAGTCAGGCAAGCCCATCACCACGATGCGCGACGGCGAGTTCCCCTTCGCGCTCGACAACCTGCGCTTCTTCGCCGGGGCCGGCCGCTCCCTCGAGGGCACCGGGGCCGGCGAGCTCTCGACGGGCTACACCTCGATGCTGCTGCGCCGACCGATCGGCGTGGTCGGCTCCATCACGCCCTGGAACTTCCCCTTCATCATGGCCGTCTGGAAGGTCGGCGGCGGCGTTGGCGGCCGGCAACGCCGTGGTCATCAAGCCAGCCTCGCGGACGCCCCGCTCGACGTTGCTGCTGGCCGAGCTGGCCATCGAGGCAGGCCTGCCGCCGGGGGCCGTCAACGTCACCACCGGCAGCGTCGCGGTGGGCGAGGCCATCGTCGACCATCCCGGCGTGGGCATGGTCAGCGTGACCGGGTCGACCGCCACCGGTCAGGCCGTGATGGCTCGGGCCGTGCCCAGCGTCAAGCGCCTCAGCCTCGAACTCGGCGGCAAGGCGCCGGCGGTGGTCTTCGCCGACGCCGACATCGAGGCCATGGCCCGAGCCATCGCGCTGGGCGCGACGTACAACAGTGGCCAGGATTGCACCGCGGCCACACGCGTCTACATCGAGCGCGCTCGCTTCGACGATGGTGTCGCCGCGCTGCGCGAGATGATGTCGCAGATCCGCGTCGGCGATCCCAACCTGGAGAGCACCGATATCGGACCGCTGGTCTCGCGGCGAGCAGCGCGACCGTGTCCACGGTTTCGTCGAGCGAGCCGTCGCTGCCGGGGCCGAGTCACTCGCCGGCGGTAGAGCCAGGCTCCGATGGACGGCGCCTACTACCCACCCACCCTGGTGGTCGGTGCGCGACCAGGACAGCGAGATCGTGCAGGGTGAGGTCTTCGGCCCGGTCCTGGTGGCGCTGCCGTTCGACCGACGAGGTCGAAGCGATCGCGCTTGGCCAACGACACGCCCTACGGCCTGGCTTCCTCGATCTGGACCAGGATGTCTCGCGAGCCCTGCGCGCCAGCCATCAGCTGCAGGCCGGCGTGACCTGGGTGAACGACCACTTGCCGATCGCCTCCGAGGCGCCCCATGGTGGTGTCAAGGCCAGCGGCTTCGGCAAGGACATGAGCCATGAGGCCGTGCTCGAGCACACCGTCACGCACCACGTCATGATCCGGCACGCGGCGCCGCCCGAGCACGAGGGCTTCCGACCGGCCTAGTCGTCCGTGGCGACACGCCTGGGACGATGGTGGTCGATACTGCGGCAATGGCACCGATGACGACTGCCCGACTGGTGGCCGATGGCGTGCTCGACGGCGAGCTCGCCGCACTGCTGTGGCTATTGCTGGAGGGCGGCGTCCCCCTGACGGTGACCGGCTCGGCCGATGCCGATCTGCGTTCCGCAGTGGCCGGTGCGCTGCTGGGCACCGACCCCGACCAGCGCTGGGTGGTGCTCGACGCCGACGTCGAGACGCCCACCACGGAGCGACTGGCAGCTCTCTTGCTGGGTGGGGCCGGAGTCGGCGTGAGCCTCGCGGCGTCCGATCTTCGTGATGCGCTGAAGCGCCTCTCGGCAGCGCCCGCGTCCCTGCCCGAAGACGCTCAACGCCGTCTTGGGATGGTGGTCGTCCTCGAGATGGCGGGGCCAGGCCCGCGCTGCTCGGCGGTCCACTACCTGCGCCCCGCTGAGCGTGATGCCGAAGGGCACATCCAGAGACGACCCCCTGCGGTGCTGGCCGCGTGGGACGAGCACGATGACCGCTATGAGCACTACGCCTGGGGTATCACGCCCGAGCTGGCTGACCGGGTCGACCGGACGCAAGCCGACCTCGAGGATCGGCAGCGGGAACGAGCGGCGTTCCTCGAGTCACTCGCGAGTGCGGCCGATGACCCCGCGAGCGCTGGACTGGTGCGCTCATTCCTGGCCGCGGAACCCGAGCGAGTCCCGGCACCGAGTCGAGAGAAGGCGACGCCCTCGCCGTTCGACCACGGACTCACTGACCCGCACCAACACTAGTGTCTCGGTCCGCTGATGCCTGGCGGCTTGCTCGGGGAGCCGGCCAGGACGCTCGCCGTCAGGCCACGCAGCCCGGCAGTCTCGAGTCGGTCAAGGAGTCGGTCGCGAGCATCGATGAGTCCCCCGTGGAGGCGGTCCGCAAGCTGTCAGTCGATACGGATCGGGACACTGGTCGCCAGACGGCCCCGGACCTAGGGCGTGCCCGGACTGCTGAACCGAGCGGTCCGCGTGCCCCCGGCGTCGAGCAATGTCAGGTCGTCACCGGCCCGGTCAAGCCGCACCGCTCGACGCAGCGCCGTCAACAGGGCCCGTTCTGGTCCGCGTTCATCGCAGTCGGCATCGCCGGCGCCGCTAACGTCGGTGAAGGTGATGAACACCCCATCGGTGGTGTATCCGCCCGAGTAGGGGCCGCATGGGCCCTCGCCGCCGGCCCGGCCGCCGTCGAGCAGCAGCGTCACCGTGGTACTAGGGTTCTTGCCCCTGGCCATCGAGGACAGCAGCCAGGTGGTGCCCTCGAGCGTGGAAGCACGTACGAACTCGAGGGAGTCACCGCTCTCGGATGACGTGATGATGAGTCGGTCCGGTGGCAGTGCCAGTATCGACGAGGTGGCGTCGAGGACCGCGATCATGGCCTGTTGCTGCACGCCGACCTGGCCGACACATGGTGCATCGGTCAACTCCAGTGGCCCGAAGCTGATGACGTCGGCGTTCCGGAAGTACGCGCCGATGATGCCGTTGCAGCCTGTCGACGCGACGACATCCCCGTCCGAACGCCGCCGCGCTGGGCTCTGGCGTTGCGGCTGGAAGGACATCACGGCCGGCTGGTCGGGGTGTGCATCGGTACGTTCATCCCCGACGCTGAAGGTGGTCAGTCGCCATTCCTCACCGGTCAGAGGCCCGGCATCGTCCGCGCTGAACCTCAGGAGTCCCGTGCCCCAGACATCGCGGATGACCAGTTCCGTTCCGCGGGGCTCGTTCGAGGCCAGCAACCCGTAGCTTGCGGCGGCCTTGAGCGCTTCGACCATGGCCAGCTGCACGATCGTCGTCTGCTCGCCGCATCGTGGCTGCCTGATCTTGCCCGGACCGACCTTCAGCGCGGATCCGATGACCGCGTACGTGCCGCGCAATGCTGTGCACCCGCCCGACCCAAGCAGGCGGCTGTCGCTGAGTCGCAGCCAGGCAGCCACCTCGGGCCCGACGTCGCGCTCGATGCCCCGATAGACATAGGCACGCAGCCGCCAGGCGGTGCCCTCCAGGGGCAGTTGGCCATCCGGAGCGAGCGCCCGGGGCATGCCGGCCCCTTCCTGCGCCTGCACCGGCGTCGATGAGACAGCCACGAGCACCAGCAGCACGATGGGA
Organism: uncultured Acidobacteriota bacterium; assembly: GCA_963707075.1. Taxonomy (GTDB): domain Bacteria; phylum Acidobacteriota; class Thermoanaerobaculia; order Multivoradales; family JAHEKO01; genus CAXMQZ01. Next base: position 752,662 of record CAVPOX010000015.1, on the reverse strand, counting down.
ACGAGTCCATGCATGGAGCGCATCACGCCGCGAGTATCCGCCCCATAGGCAAGTCGCGCAGTGCCTGTCAGCTTCATGACGGCTGGACCGACCCCCACAGGTCGGCCGGCAGGGGTGGCATGGAGAGACAAGCGCTAGCATCTAGGACAGAAAGCACACCTGCGTCTGCTCGACGCTCATCGGAGGTTCTCATGACCGCCCCACGTGTCGCCGCGTCCGTCGGCGAGCTCGTCTCATACCTCGACGGCATCGCCCACGTCGTAGGTGACCGCCTGGTCATCGACGATGTCGCGACCTTCCGTGCCAGCGGCATCAGGGACGTCGCCTGGAGCGCCACCTTCAGCGAGGACGAGGCCGTCGTCGAGGCCGCGCGATGGATCGTCTGGGAGGCCTCGCAGGAGCTGGGTTGCCGGTCGGCCAGCATCCACGATCTGTACATGGCCCGCTCCCGCGACGAGTACAGCGGCTGGAGTGAGCCGGCCATCAACCTGCGCACGCAGGTCTTCGACATGGCTGCGGCCGGATGCCGCGCCGCCATGGAGCTCGGTGCCGGTTCGCCGATCTGGGAGCTCGCTCGTTCCGAGCAGGCCTACACCTATCAGCGCCCTGGCGAGTACATCACCAGCGTCCTCGCCGGCGCCATCCATGCCGGCTGGGAGGGCCCCATCTTCATCCAGGGCGACCACTACCAGTGGAATGCCAAGAACTACGCCGACGATCCGGAGAAGGTCACGGGCGCGCTGCATGAAGCGACCCTGAACGCCATGAGCGTCGGCTACGGCAACATCGACATCGACTCGTCGACGCTGGTAGACCTCTCCTTCGACTCGCTCGACGAGCAGCAGAAGGAGAACTACACCCGCGCCGCCGAGCTGGCTGCCCTCATCCGCGAGAACGAGGAGCTGGTCATCTCCATCGGTGGCGAGATCGGCGAGGTCGGCAAGAGCAACTCCACGCCCGCTGAGTTGCGCGCCTACCTCGATGGCTTCAATAGGGACTTCACTGCCCGTGCCGGTGCCGATGCCATCGGCCTGGCCAAGGTCAGCGTCCAGACCGGAACGTCACACGGTGGCGTGCCCATGGCCGATGGCTCCGTGGCCGCAGTCAAGCTCGACTTCGAGGTCCTCCGTGAGCTGGGCGTCGTGGCCCGTGAGTACGGCCTGGCCGGCGCGGTGCAGCACGGCGCCTCCACGCTGCCCGATGAGCTGTTCCACCGGTTCCCCGAGGCAGAGACGGCTGAGGTCCATCTCGCCACCGGCTTCCAGAATGTCCTGTACGAGCATCCGGCCTTCCCGGCCGAGCTATACGGCAGGGTCGAGCAGTACTGCAACGACAACCTCGCAGACGAGCGTTCCGAGGGCCAGACAGACGCGCAGTTCGTCTACAAGACCCGCAAGAAGGCGCTTGGCGAGATCAAACGTGAATTGTGGGACCTCGACGACCAAGGACGAGATCATCGCCACCCAGCACGCCAAGATGAAGTTCCTCTTCGAGCAGCTCGGCATCCCGGGCAACAGGGCCACCGTCGAGAAGTTCGTCAGCGCGCCAGAGCGCCACAAGGCAGTCCCGAGTCAGCCTCAAGGCCTAGGCGAAAGGCCTCGAACACCGCATTCATCGCGCGCCCTCGCGGCGCACGTCGAGCAGCACCGTCCGCCGGGTCCCCTCGTGGCTCCCGGCGGTCGTCTCGTCTCAGCGAGACGTCAGGTCCGGTCCGATCCAGGGTCAATCCCGAGTCGGCAGGTAAGATATCGCCATGCTCAACGACACCACCATCACCGACGCTCTCCGCAACGTCCAGGACCCGGAGCTCCATCGCGACATCGTGAGCCTGGACATGGTCAAGGAGATCCATCGATCGACGGCACCGTCGGTCGCCCTGAAGGTCGACCTGACCACCCCCGCCTGTCCGCTCAAGGACCAGATCGAGGCGGACATCGAGGACAAGCTCAGGACCGCTCGGTGCCACCGCCGTCGATATCACCTGGGGCGCGACGGTCCGTCGCGCCACGGCGCAGCAGCCCGAGAACCTCGTCCCCGGCGTCAAGAACATCATCGCCGTGGCCTCTGGCAAGGGCGGCGTCGGCAAGAGCAGCGTGTCGGTCAACCTGGCCACGTCGCTGGCGCTCGAAGGTGCCACCGTGGGCCTGCTGGACGCCGACATCACCGGTCCCAACATCCCGCAGATGATGGGTATCGAGGGCCAGCCGACCGGCCACGCCGACGGCAAGATCAAGCCGCTCGAGCGCTACGGCGTGAAGGTCATCTCGATCCAGTTCTTCGTGCCCGAGGGGCAGCCCATCGTGTGGCGTGGTCCGCTCGTCGGTGGCGCCATCCAGCAGTTCCTGCGCGACGTCGACTGGGGTGAGCTGGACTATCTCGTCGTCGACATGCCGCCGGGCACATCCGATGCGCAGCTGACCCTGGCGCAGTCGGTGCCCGTCAGCGGTGCGCTGCTGGTGACCACGCCGCAGGATGTGGCGCTGTCCGATGTCGAGAAGGCCCTGAGCATGTTCCAGCGCATGAACGTGCCCATCCTCGGCATGGTCGAGAACATGAGTGCCTTCATCTGCCCGCATTGCGGATGAGCGCCACCGAGATCTTCGGTCGCGGGGGTGGCGAGCGCTTCGCCGCCGCGCACGACCTGCCAGTTCTTCGGTGGCATCCCGCTGGACGTCAAGGTGCGCCAGGGCAGCGACGCCGGCGTGCCGGCCGTCGCCCAGCGCGAGCCCGGTCCGGCGGCCGAGGTCATGCGCGAGGTGGCGCGCCAGGTCGCTGGTCGCGTCAGCATGGCCGGCCTCGGCCGAGGCGCCGGTCCTCACGCATCACCTAGACGCCGGCGCACGCAGCCGTCGCAGCTCAGGAGTCCGGCCCCAGGCGGCCTCGCCACAGCTCCGCGACCGCAGCGTTGGCGGAACGCCGACGCCGACCGATGTCACCTCCGCGGAAGACGCTAGCTGGCTGGCACTGACCAACGCGGTCGTGCCGATGTCCACCGCGACATCGACCCGCATGTCGTCACCCGACTCGTGGGCCACCGCAGCGACGCCGACTGTCAGCTGCCGCCCGAGCTCGGATGCTCCGTGGCGAGCACGAGGCCGCGTCGGCGTCGACCGCGCGGTCGTCAGCTCGGCACGGACGCAGGAAGGGTGCCGTCCCGAGCAACTGCCCGAGATAGCCACCGGTGCCGCTCTCGAGCGGTGGCCAGGCTGCGTTCGCCCAGGCGCGCGGCCGAGTGCCTCGGCCCAGCCCTCCTCGTCGTGCGCGAAGACATAGGGGTCGATGCGCGGGCTCAGCGCAGTCGATGGCCTCGTCGCACCAGCTGCCTCCGCGCTGTGCTGCCCGTCGCCCTGTGGCGCTGACCCGCACGTCGACCGGAGTCGGCCCGCGCGTACGTCGCCATCCGGGGGTTGGCGTCGCTCCAGCAACTCCTTGCCGATGAGGTCCACGACGGTCGATTCCCCGATGCCGGTGAGGCGCAGCGTGTGCGCCGCACGGTCCAGCCCCGAGGCCACGCGCCTGCAGGCGAGGGAGCGCATGGTCGTGCCACATCGGCCGCAGCTCGCGCGGTGGTCCCGGCAACGCGATGACGACCGCGTCGCCCGCGTTCGACCCACCAGCCGGGTGCCGTGCCGTGGGGATTGTCCAGGGCCGTGGCGCCTGGAAGCAGCCAGGCCTGCTTGAGATTGACGTCGGAGAAGGGCAGGTCGCGCTTCGCCCACAGGTCGCGCAGCCAGGCCTCGAGGTCCGGGTCGACCGTCAGGCTCCTCGCCCAGCGCCGCGGCGATGCCCTCGCGGGTCAGGTCATCGGGGGTGGGTCCGAGGCCGCCGGTCGTCACCACCAGGTCGACCCGCTCGAGCGCGCCTGCGACACGGCCGCGGCGATGCACCCCGAGCTCGTCGGGCAGCTGGGTCATGCGCCTGACCTCGACGCCCAGCTCGGTCAGGTAGCCGGCGATGTCGCCGCTGTTGGTGTCGCGGGTCTCGCCGACCAGCAGCTCGGCGCCGATGGCGAGCAGCTCGGCAGTGCGCGAGTGGGCGATGGTATCGGCTGGTGCGTCATCGCGATGGAGTCTAGCGCGGCGCACGGACACGCGTCGCGCCGAGCTGCCCGTGGTTGACGAGTGCACCGGCTTTGTGTTATCACTCTAGGCCTGAGAGTGCTAACCACCGCACGGGGGCGTCATCCTGCCCCTGGAGAGGGGTCACCGGACCGACGCGCAGCACGCATCGGCGCCATGCGTGACGCCACGTGGCAACAACGGAACGCGCACCGCGCACCCGATAGGGAGGAAAGATGGCCAAGCTCATCGCCTACGACGAGGAGGCTCGCACGAGCCTGAAGACCGGCATCGACGCGCTCGCCGATGCCGTCAGCACCACGCTCGGTCCCAAGGGCCGCAACGTGGCGCTGGACAAGAAGTACGGCGCTCCCACCGTCACCCACGACGGCGTCACCGTGGCCCGTGACATCGAGCTCGACGACCCGTTCGAGAACATGGGCGCGCAGCTGCTCAAGGAAGCCGCCACCAAGACCGAGGACGTCGCCGGCGACGGCACCACCACCGCCACCGTGCTGGCCCAGGCCATCGTCACCGAGGGCCTCAAGAACGTCGCCGCCGGCGCCAACCCGATGCAGATGAAGATCGGCATCGACGCCGCCGAGCAGGCCCTCTCGGCCGCCATCCAGCGACGCCTCCGTGCCCGGTCGCCGGCCACGACGAGATCGCCCAGGTCGCGGCCATCAGCGCCGCCGACCAGGAGATCGGCGACCTCATCGCCGACGTCTTCGACAAGACCGGCAAGGACGGCGTCATCACCGTCGAAGAGTCCCGCACGATGGCCTTCGAGACCGAGTACGTCGAGGGCATGCAGTTCGACCGCGGCTACATCAGCCCCTACTTCGTGACCGACACCAACCGCATGGAGGCGGCGCTCGACGAGCCCCACATCCTCATCACCGACAAGAAGATCAGCGCCATCGCGGACATGGTCCCGGCGCTCGAGAAGGTCATCCCAGGCCGGCAAGAAGGACCTGCTCATCGTGGCCGAGGACGTCGACGGCGAGGCCCTCGCCACGCTGGTCGTCAACAAGCTGCGCGGCATCATCAACGTGCTCGCCGTCAAGGCGCCGGGCTTCGGCGACCGCCGCAAGGAGATGCTGCGCGACCTGGCCATCCTCACCGGCGGCACGGTCATCAGCGAGGAGGTCGGCCGCAAGCTCGAGTCGGTCGAGCTCGAGCGACCTCGGCGTGGCCCGCCGCGTCGTGGCCAACAAGGACAACACCACCGTCGTCGAGGGCAAGGGTGACGCCAAGGCCATCGAGGGCCGCATGACGCAGATCAAGGCCCAGATCGAGGAGACCACCTCGGACTACGACCGCGAGAAGCTCCAGGAGCGCCTCGCCAAGCTGGCCGGTGGCGTGGCCATCATCAAGGTCGGCGCCGGCACCGAGGTCGAGCTCAAGGAGAAGAAGCACCGCGTCGAGGACGCCCTGTCGGCGACCCGCTCCGCGCTCGAGGAGGGCCTCGTCCCCGGCGGCGGCGTGGCGCTGCTGAACGCCCAGAAGGCGCTCGACGGCATCAAGCTCGAGGGTGACGCCGCGACCGGCGTGGACATCGTCTCGCCGGGCGCTCGAGGCGCCGGTCAAGAAGCTGGCCGAGAACGCCGGCTTCGACGGCTCGGTCGTGCTGGAGAACATCCGCCGCGCCCAGGCTGAGAAGAAGTCCGACAAGATCGGCCTCGACGTGCTCACCGGTGAGTACGTCGACATGGTCGAGGCCGGCATCGTCGACCCTGCCAAGGTCACCCGCTCGGCGGTCGAGAACGCCGCGTCGATCGCGGCCATGGTCCTGACCACCGAGGCCATGATCACCGACAAGCCTGAGCCCGAGTCAGCGCCGGGCCATGCCGCCCGGGGCATGGACCCGGGCGGCATGGGCGGCATGGGCGGCTTCTAGCGCCGACCACGGGAGCTCCGACGCTCCCGACCGAGGTTCAGCGAGGCCCGGCCCCCGTCGGGCGGGCCTCTCCGCTGTCCAGCTACGGCGATGGGCCGGCGCCTCACGTGACGGGCTCGGGTATCCTGAAGACGAACGTCGGGGGTCGTCGACGATCCCCTCCGTCGACGGCGAAGCGAGGCCGACCCTGACATCGAACCCGACCCGCAGGACGCGCCGCGACCGGAGCCGATGACGCACGCGCTCACGCTGCCGACTCGCGTCCGCGGGCGACGCACCCCCGACCTGCAGGATGCCGGGGCGCCCGGGCGTGGGCGAGGCCATCGGCGATACCCGGGCTGCCTTCATGCGCATGCTCGAGGCGCACATCGCGCTGCTGCGAGCCGAGCTCGCCATCGCCGGCCAGGAGCTGGGCATCATCGTCGGCCTGGCCGCTGGCGCGCTCGCGCTGGCCATCCTCGTGGTCATCCTGCTCTACGTCGGCACCTTCCTGTTCATCGGGGACTGGCTCTTCGGCTCGATGGGCTGGGGCATCATCCACGGCACGCTGCTGGCGCCGGCGCAGTCATCGGCTTCATCGGCATCAACCTCGCCGGCGGCGATGTGCGTTCCTACGGCTGGGGCGCGCTCTCGGGCGTCATCGTCACGGTCGTGATCGGCGTCCTGCTGCTCAGCAACGTCGGCAACGAGGCCGCGCGAGTGGGGCTCACGCCGGCTCGAGAGAACGTCGATCGAGGACCGGCTGCCCGTTCGGCCCGGAGTGGCTGCCCACGCTGGTGGGCTTGTCGTCGGTGCGATCGTCGGCGGCCGTGGTCGCGCTCATCGGCGGGCTGGCGCATCGAAGTGGCAGTCGGCTCCCCGCTGGCCCTGGGCGATCGGCCTGGCTCGTGCTGGCGGGTTCATCGGTGCCATCTACGCGTCCACGCGCTACGACGCGCCCGATGGCGTGCTCGGCCTGGCCATCATGATCGGCCTGCTGACCTGGATCATCGTTGGCGTCGTCGCTGGCGGCACGGCGCGGGCTTCGATCCGGAAGCGCGCTACGCCGGCCTCGTGCCGCGTGAGTCGATCGCCGCCTTCGAGCAGACCAAGGACTTCCTCAAGGAGCAGTGGACGCAAGCAGAAGAACAGGATGATGGGCCGATGAGCGACGACGGACAGCCAGGCCGAACGCGACGGCCAGAGGAGACCTTCGAGCAGCTGATGGAGACGCGACCCGAGCCCACGCCCGAGGTGCGCCGAGGCCCTGGCCGAGCTCGAGGCGGCCCGTGCCGGAGCCGGCCGATTCGCTCGACGAGCTACGCAGCGCGACCCAATCGGCGCTCGACGTCCCGGCCAAGATCCGGCGCAACCCGGTCAAGACGGCGGCCCTCGTCGGCGGCACCGGCTTCCTGCTGGCCGGCGGGCCACGGCGGGTCGCTCGCTTCGTGGCCGGACGGTGCTGCCGCAGCCGCGGCCCGACCCCTACGCGGGCATCCTGCCCGCCGGAGATCGAGAAGGTCCTCAAGGACACCGGCGTGGCCAAGGATCCCGAGGTGCGGCGCGCGCTCAACAAGGACTTCGCCGAGTACCTCAAGCAGAAGGGCAAGTACGGGCCGCGAGCCCAACGCCGCCGCCTCGTTCTGGCGCACGTTCGACCGCGTGGCCGGGCCGCTCGGCACCGCCGGTGCCCGGGTCATGGTGCAGCGGCTCATGGAAGCGGAGCGAGTCACGGGCCGCGTCCCGGGCCGAGAGCGCGCGACCGCGCCACTCGACGCGCGCCGAGGATGAGAGGAAGACATAGCGCGGCGCAGACCTGACCGAGCGGCGCCCCGCGGCTCGGGGATAATGAGCCGCGCCCAGGCCGGGGTGGCGGAACGGTAGACGCGGCAGCCTTAGGAGCTGTTGTCAGAGAGGGCGTGCAGGTTCGAGTCCTGTCCCCGGCACCAGCGCCTGACCGGCGGGATCCGGCATAGCGCGAGCAGGCTGACGTCAGCCTCACGTCGCGGTGCATCCCTATACTCGTCCGGCACTTCCCACCCACCGATGACAAGGAACCTGTGAACACCGACATCCGCGAAGGCGACCAGAGCACCATCGTGCTCGAGGTCCAGCTCACCGACAAGGAACTGCAGAACGCCATCAACGAGGGCGTTCGCCACCTCGCCCGCCGCACCCGCATCCCCGGCTTCCGTCCGGGCAAGGTGCCGCGCCAGATCCTGGAGCGCTCCCTGGGCATCGATCGCTCCGACCCCGAGGCGCCAGACCCCGTCTACGACGAGGCCCGCGAGCACCTCTACCAGCGCACCGTCATCGCGGCCCTGGCCGAGAGCCGACAAGGACGTGCTGGAGCTCCCAGCGAGCCCGATGGAGCAGCTTCGAGGAGGGCGTCGGCGCCACCTACGGGGTGACGCCTGCCCGTCCGGCCGAAGGTGGAGCTGGGTGACTACACCGACTATCCCTTCACGCCCGAGATCGACGAGGTCACCGAGGAGCAGATCGACCAGGTCGTCGAGCAGCTGCGCGACCAGCAGGCCGCGCTGGTGCCGGTCGAGGATCGGCCCGCCCAGAACGACGACTTCGTGGTCATCAGCTTCGAGGGCCGCCAGGACGGTGAGCCGGTCGAAGGCGCCCAGTCGGACCGCTTCCCGCTGATCATCGGCAAGGAGCGCATGATCCCCGGCTTCGAGGCCAACCTCGTCGGCATGAACGAGGAGGAGGAGCGCACCTTCACGGTCACCTTCCCCGAGGACTACGGCGAGGAGGAGCTCCAGGGCCAGGAGGTCGAGTTCACGGCCAAGATGCTGGAGCTGCGCGAGCGCCGGCTGCCCGAGGCCGACGATGACTTCGCCGGGCTCGTGGGCGCCTACGAGGACATGGCGGCCCTGCGCGCCGACCTCGAGTCGCGCATGAAGAGCAACGCGCTCGACCGCGCGCGCCACGTCTTCGCCGACCGCATCATCGAGTACGCCACCGCCAACGCCACCGTCGAGCTGCCCGAGCTGCTCATCGAGCGCGAGATCGACGTCATGATCGACGAGCTCAAGGTGCGCGTGTCCGAGCAGGGCATCGGCTACGAGGACTACCTGCGCGTCACCGAGAAGGACGAGGCCGCCCTGCGCGAGGAGTACCGCGAGGGGGCCGAGCACCGCGTCAAGGTGCTGCTGGTCCTGGGTGCCATCGCCGACAAGGAGGAGGTCGACGGTCTCCGACGAGGACGTCGAGGCCGAGATCGACCGCGTGCAGGCCGACGAGTCGGCCGGCGACTCCATCAAGGAGTACCTCGACTCCGACCGCGGCCGCAACTACATCCGCTCGCAGCTGCGCCGCTCGCAGACGGTCGAGATGCTGGTCGACCGCTGGATCGAGGCGCATCCCGAGTTCGCCGAGGTGCAGCACCAGCACCAGACAGCACACCCACGACGGATGGCAGCAGCCATGACGCAGTCGCCGAGCGCCGTCGACGAGGTCGAGGAGGAGGCACGAGGAGAGCTGACAGCGGAGGCAGCCAGCCCCATGACCAGGCGCACCCAATCGTCCCCACGGCATCGGGGCGGCCGAGGCCGCCCGCCAGACCACGCGCGATGATGGTGCCCATGGTCATCGAGTCCTCGAGCCGCGGCGAGCGCGCCTACGACATCTACAGCCGGCTGCTCAAGGACCGCATCATCTTCCTGGGCGACGCGATCGAAGACCACATGGCCAACCTCATCATCGCCCAGCTGCTCTTCCTCGAGGCCGAGGACCCCGAGCGCGACATCAGCCTCTACATCAACTCGCCCGGTGGCGTGGTCACGTCCGGCCTGGCCATCTACGACACGATGCAGTACCTGCGCGCTCCCGTCAGCACCATCTGCATCGGCATGGCCGCCTCCATGGCGCTCCGTGCTGCTGGCTGCCGGCGCCAAGGGCAAGCGCTACGCGCTGCCCAACAGCCGCATCATGATCCACCAGGGCTCGGGCGGCTTCCGCGGCGCCACGCCGGACGTGCTCATCCAGGTCAAGGAGCTCGAGGACCTCAACAAGCGGCTCCACGCGATCCTGGCGCAAGCACACCGGGCAGACGGCCAAGAAGGTCGCCGCCGACACCGAGCGCGACTACTTCATGTCGCCCGACGAGGCCAAGGCGTATGGCATCATCGACGAGGTCTACGCTGAGCGAGCCGAGTCGCTCATCAGCGAGTCCAAGGGCAAGTCGTCGAGCAAGGGCTAGCTCGTCGCAGCCGAGCAAGGAGAGCGCATCCGTGGCCAGCAGCTCTGGCAAGGGAACCAAGGTCCCATATCGCTGCAGTTTCTGCGGCAAGAGCCAGGAGCAGGTCCGCAAGCTCATCGCCGGACAGGGCGTCTACATCTGCGATGAGTGCATCACGCTGTGCCAGGAGATCATCGAAGAGGAGATGCTGGACACGCCGCGCGCGGCCAACAAGCCCAAGGCGGCCAAGCTCCCCAACCCGCGCGCAGATCAAGGATGCGCTCGACGCCTACGTGATCAGCCAGGAGCGTGCCAAGCGCGTGCTCTCGGTGGCCGTCTACAACCACTACAAGCGCGTCGACGCCGGCAACCTCATCGACGAGGTCGAGCTCCAGAAGTCCAACGTGCTGCTGGTCGGCCCCACCGGCTCCGGCAAGACGCTGCTGGCGCAGACGCTGGCGCGCGTGCTCGACGTGCCCTTCTGCATCGCCGATGCCACCTCGCTGACCGAGGCCGGCTACGTCGGCGAGGATGTCGAGAACATCCTGCTGCGGCTCATCCAGGCGGCCGACTTCGACGTCGAGCGGGCCCAGCGCGGCATCGTCTACATCGACGAGATCGACAAGATCGCGCGCAAGGCCGACAACCCGTCGATCACCCGCGACGTGTCAGCGGCGAGGGCGTGCAGCAGGGCCTGCTCAAGATCCTCGAGGGCACGGTCGCCAACGTGCCGCCGCAGGGTGGCCGCAAGCATCCCCACCAGGACTTCATCCAGATCGACACCACCAACATCCTGTTCATCCTCGGCGGCGCCTTCGAGGGCCTGGAGAAGATCGTCGAGGAGCGCGTCGGCCACAAGACCATGGGCTTCGGCTCGCAGTCACAGGTCGACCGGGTCGAGCGGGCTCGCGTCCTCGAGCAGCTCATGCCGGAGGACCTGCTGAAGTTCGGGCTCATCCCCGAGTTCGTCGGCCGCCTGCCGGTGATCGTGACGCTGTCGGCGCTGACGCGGGATGACCTGATGCGCGTCCTGACCGAGCCACGCAACGCCGTCACCAGGCAGTTCGAGCGCTTCCTGCAGCTGGACAAGGTGGAGCTGGTCTTCACGCCCGGCGCCATCGAGGCCGCCGCCGACCTGGCGCTGGCACGCAAGACCGGCGCGCGCGCGCTGCGCTCGATCGTCGAGGAGTCGCTGCTCGACGTCATGTACGACATCCCCGAGCGCACCGACGTGCGCAAGTGCATCATCACCGAGGAGGTCATCCGCGAGGGTCGCGCGCCGCTGCTGCTGACCAAGGCGCACCTCGACCAGGGCGTCGACGAGACCAACTACGAGGAGCTCCGCGAGAAGGGCGCCTAGCGCCCGAGACCTGCACGGTCTCGATGATCGATCCTGGCGCGGGGTCGCAGACCGGACAGCCTCATCGCCTGACCGTGGGCCGGTCACTTGGTGCCGACGCCGACGATGATCTCCATGGGCAGTCCGTCGAACTGCCTACCGTAGCGCTCGACGGTGACCTCGAGCAATGCCTCGCGGACGGTCTGGCGTTGTTCGTCGCCGAGCCCCGAGATGTAAGTGGCGAACCCTGGCGACGCGCCGCTCATCCAGCCCCACAGAGCCTCGGCGGAGGTGGCGGCCAGCATCTGCTGGTGGACGTGCAACTGGACATCGTGGAGCCCGGTCGCCTCCATCAGCGAGCCGAGACTCTTGGGGTCACCAAGGGGGGAGAAGCCCGCTGGGCCGTCGCCCTCCGGAAGGGCTCGAGCCAGGGCGGTCTCGTAGAGGGTCAGTGGTACTCGCTCCCTTGCCCCCATCGACACCACGATGACCATCCCGCCCGGGCGTGCCACCCGATGCATCTCCGGCATCCCTCGTCAGCGAAGAACATCACACCGAACTGGGAGCAGACGCGGTCAAAGGACTCGTCCTCGAAGCTGAGGCGCGTGCCATCCATGACCGTGGTGCGGATCGCCAACCCACTCACGGTCGCTCGTTGGTCGAGGAGCTCCAGCATCGTGGCCGACATGTCCACCGCTACGACATCCGCGCCCATCCGCGCCGCGGGGATGCTCAGTGCGCCACCGCCAGCCGCGATGTCCAGCAGGGTCATCCGTGGCGCCAGCTTGCCGAGCTGCAGCGCGACGTCCGCGACCGCCATGTTCGCCTCGGTGAAAGCGTCGTCGTACGAGGTGCCGAAACGGCCCCACGGAGTCGTGGCATCGCTGCGTCCCATCGTTCTGCCTCATCTGCCCGTCCAGGTCCAGGACGGGCAGCCTGAACCTTGGGCGCTTACGGGTCAACCCGGTGTCCGGGAACCCACCGCGCCTGTGCGGTGCCGATGCGACGCCACTCCAGCTAGGCTCGATGCTCCCTTCAGCTGGCCTGGTGAACCACCAGCGCGGTGGCCGTCAGGTCACGACCCTGCGCTAGACTCCAGAACAGTGGCGCATCGGCGCCCAGGGAACTCGTTGAGGACAAGCACTCGGGACCTCGTTCGCCCATACCCGGCGAGCGAGGTCGACCGCGTACAGGACAGGAGAGCACGAGGCATGACCGAGGCGTCGGCAGACCAGCCGGACCTGGCCCACGGAGCGGGGGACGATCCCGAGCCGATGGCGAAGGCCTATCAGCCGGCCGCGGTGGAGCCAGCGGTCCAGGCTCGCTGGCTGGCAGCGGACGTCTTCGCGCCGGATGGTGCAGGCTCGCGGGCCCGTCCGACTGGTGAGCCGTTCGTGATCATCATGCCGCCGCCCAACGTCACCGGGGCCTTACACCTGGGCCATGCCGCACGCTCGGCCACCGAGGATCTGATGATCCGCCGCGCTCGCATGCAGCACCGCCCCACGCTGTGGCTGCCTGGCGTCGACCATGCCTCGATCGCGGCCCAATGGGTGCTACGGCGCGTGCTGGCTGACGAAGGCACCACACCCGAGGAACTGGGCCGCGAGAAGTACCTCGAACGGATGTGGCGCTTCATGGATGAGACGCGCCCGGTGATCATGGGCCAGCAACGACGCCTGGGCATCTCCGCGGACTGGAGCCGAGAGCGCTTCACCATGGATGACCGCTCCGCCCACGCGGTGCGTGTGGCCTTCAAGCGCTTCTACGAGGATGGCCTAGCCTACCGTGGCCAGAAGCTCGTCAACTGGTGCCCGGGCTGTGGCACCAGCGTCTCCGATCTGGAGGTCATCGGTACGCCCGAGGACGGCAAGATCTGGTCGGTTCGCTACCACCTGATGCCGGAGGGCGCCGAGCCCGGGGCCGATCCAAGCCCCAGCGAGACCATCACGGTGGCCACCACGCGTCCGGAGACCATCCTGGGTGACACGGCTGTCGCGGTTCACCCCGAGGATGAGCGCTATGTGGCCCTGATCGGTCGCCTCGTGCGCATCCCGTTCGTCGACCGGGATGTGCCCATCGTGGCCGACTCCTTCGTGGAGCGAGACTTCGGCACGGGTGCCGTGAAGGTCACCCCGGCGCACGACCACACTGACTTCGCGACCGGCGAGCGCCACGACCTGCAACGCATCGACATCATGACTGACGCCGCCACCATGAATGACAACGCCGGCCCCTATCAGGGCCTCTCGCGCGAGGAGGCACGCGCCCGCATCCTCGACGATCTCGACGGTCGCGGCGATCTCGTCGAGGTGAAGGACCACGAGATGGCCATCGGCCGCTGCCAGCGCAGTGACGATATCGTCGAGCCGCGCCTCAAGACACAGTGGTTCATCGACGTCAAACCCATGGCTGAGAAGGCCATGCAGGCCGTTCGCGAGAAGCGCACACGCTTCGTACCCGAGCGTTTCGAGAAGGTCTTCTTCGACTGGCTCGAGAACATCTACGACTGGAATATCAGCCGTCAGCTGTGGTGGGGCCATCGCATCCCGGCCTGGTACTGCCCGAACGGCCACGTCACCGTCTCCGACGTGGCCACGGGTCCCGGCCGCTGCATCGAGTGCCGCTCGTTCGAACTGACCCAGGACGATGACACCTTCGATACCTGGTTCTCCAGCGGCTTGTGGCCATTCTCCACGCTCGGCTGGCCGGAGAAGACCGGCGACCTCAAGGCCTACTACCCGACATCGGTCATGGAGACCGGTCATGACATCATCTTCTTCTGGGTCGCCCGCATGATGATGATGGGCGAGTGGCTGACCGGCGAGGCGCCCTTCAGCATCGTCTACCTGAGCGGCCTGATCCGTGACCCCTACGGCAAGAAGATGTCCAAGACCAAGGGCAACGTCATCGACCCCCTCGAGGTCATGGACGACATCGGCGCCGACGCGCTGCGCTTCGCGCTGGTCAACGGTGCGGCCCCGGGTGCCGACCTTCGCCTGACATCATCGCGGCTCGACGGCGCTCGGAACTTCGCCAACAAGCTCTGGAACGCCGCGCGCTTCGTGCTCAGTGCCCGGCCTCGCGAGTTGCCGGCGGGCGTGGCGCTGACGCTCCCGGATGCCAACCGCCTGGGTCCAGCCGAGCACTGGATCCTATCGCGCTGCCACGCGGCCATGCGTGAGGCCGACACCGCCTACGCCTCCTTCCAGTTCGCGGAAGCCTCGCGCATCCTCCACGCAGCGATCTGGAGCGAGTACTGCGACTGGTACCTGGAGATGGCCAAGGTGCGGCTGGGGCCTGACGTGGACCCGGCTGTCCGCAGTGCCACCTGGCAGGTCCTGGCCTGGGTGCTCGACCGCTACCTGCGCCTGCTCCATCCGGTCATGCCGCACATCACCGAGAAGATCTGGGGCCAACTGCCGCACCGGCCCGATGATGGCGACATGCTCATTACCGCGGCCTGGCCGGTCTACGATGGACTCACCTCTCCTGCTGACGAGGACCAGGCTGCCGCCGTGGCCGACATCCTGGAGCTGGTCGGGCAGATCCGCAACGCTCGAGCCGACGCGTCGATCGAGCATTCGACCTGGCTGCAAGCTGAGCTTCGATTCGAACGTGACGACCGCACCCAGGCATTCGAAGCCATCGCCGACGTGGTCGCGCGTCTTGCTCGCGTGCGGCCCAGCGTTAGCGCCCCTGGCGCGGCAGTGGCTGACGAGTCTGCACTGGTCGTGGTCAGCCCAGGCGCCGAAGCACGCCTGTCGGTCAGCGCCGAGGATCGACGAACGTGATCGGCGCCAGGCTCCAGAAGGAGCTGGCGGATACCGAGCGACTGCTGGCCTCGACCCGGGCCAAGCTGGCCAACGAAGGCTTCGTCAGCAAGGCGCCTCCGGCAGTCGTCGAGGGCGTGCGCGCCAAGGAGCGTGAGCTGCAGGAGCTGGCAGGGCGCCTGCACGAGCACCTTGCAGGCTAGCGGCTCGGCATCGCCGGCCCGGTCGACTCCCGACACCGCCCCCGCCGGGAAGAAGGTACTCCCGCTCTTGGGTGGGGGAGGCGCTACGATGAACACGTTCGACTCGTCCGAATCCCGATGAGCAAGGAACCAGCCTGTGACTTTCGACTTCCTGAAACGCAAGAGTGAGCAGCCCGAACAGCCGGTCTCTCGAGGACTGCCCGACCCCGGCATCCTGACCGAGGAACCGCCGGCCGAGGACTACGAGCTCAAGATCGACCTATCGGGCCCGGTCCAGCAAGGGTGTCCGCTTCGCGCCGGGTGAGGGCTCGATCGCGTCGCTGCCGATGATGCTCGAGCAGTTCAACAAGACGCCCATCGAGCTCATCGAACCACTCGACCCACAGTTCGCCGATGCTACCCCCACGGTCATGCGCACGATCGAAGCATCGCAGTGGCTCAACGCACATCACCAGCGCTCCCCGGTCACACGCTACGGACTGATGGTGCTCGAGACCCTCGACGCGGTCGACCCGGCGTTCGAATCGATCGCCATGTGCCTGCTCGACGGCTCGCTCGATTCGGGCGGCTATCCCGACTACACCGGCATCGTCGGTGCCGTGGCCTCCTACTGGGACGAAGTCACTGGTGACCAGATGGTGCGGGGCGTGGTGGGCTGGGGCGGCAAGGGCGTACGCGGTGATACCGAGCGCAATGCCACGCGCTTCCTCAGTTCGATCCTGGTAGCCATCGTGGGCAGCCGGGGCGCGGCCGAGCTCGTCGAGCTCGACCGGCCACTGCCGCCGGATTCAGGCGCCGGCCTGGTCTGTCCGCATTGCCACTTCGCACAGGTGGGCAAGAGCGCGTTCTTCTGCCCCAAGTGCGGCATGCGACTGTTGCGGGGCTAGCGGCGTGCCCATCTACGACTATCGCTGCAGCAGTTGTGGCAACCAAGTGGAGGTCATCCACAGCATCGACGGGTCGGGTCCGACCGAGTGCGATGTCTGCGGCAGCACCATGCGCAAGGCCCTGTCTGCCCCGGCCATCCACTTCAAGGGCAGTGGCTGGGCCAAGAAGGATGCCCAGGCGGCCAGCAAGAAGACCCAGTCCAGCAAGGCCAAGTCGGATGCGTCTTCCTCGACCAAGGATTCAAGCACCGCCAACACAGAGAAGAAGGCTGCGACCTCGAGCGACGCCGGTGCCTCCGACTCCAAGCCGGCAGCGCCGAGCACGACCGCGGACTAGCAAGGGGCTCCGAGCATGCCACGCGCCGCGTCAGACTGGATCAGCCTCACTGAGGCAACGCAGATCTTCGCCGAAGCGAATGTGCCCATCAGTCGCTCCACGCTGGCGCGATGGGCCCACCAGGGCAAGTTGCAGTCCATCCAGCCGGGCCGCAGTATCTATGTGCGGCGGGCCCAGATCCGCTCGATGCTCCGGCCCAAGAAGCGCGCCGGCGTCAAGGCCGCTGATATGCAGCCCGGGTTGTTCGAGCAACTCGACGAGTGACCGCGGGGGGCGACGCGCCTCCGGCAAAGGATGAGCGCCCGGCTCCCGTCCTGGGTTGGCGCGGTCGCCTGGAGGCGCTCCAGCGGACGGTGATGCGGCTGCCGGTGGTGGTCGGAATCATGGACGTGATGCGTGTCTTCGACCGTGGCGGTGGCGGCATGCTCGCGGGCGCCCTGGCGTACTTCGCATTCTTCACCCTGGTACCTGCGCTGCTCCTCTTCGTGGGACTCCTGGGCGTTCTGATCGAGGATGCCGCGCTAAGGAAGGAACTCATCGACGCGCTAGTCGAGCAGATCGACCCCATCAAGGACCTGGCCAGGTTCCTGGTGGACGAATTGGCCGGTAGCGGACGAGTCACTTCGATCGTCGGCGTCCTCGGCCTCCTTTGGGGCGCCAGTGGTTTCTATGCTGCGCTCCAGGGCGCCATGCAACGGATGTTCCCGGGGCCCGGAGGCCGCGATTTCGTGCATACGCGACTCCGCGGTGTCGTGACCGTGGTGTTCATCCTCGGCAGCATGCTCGCTGCGGTCGTCATCGTCTTCGTGCTGCCAGCCATCACCGACTGGATCCAGCGCACGTGTCTCACCCTCGTTACCTCAGAGGATTCTCTCGTAGCCAATATCTGCAACATCGACTTCGTACAGATCAGCGGGGCGGTCACCGTGGTTGGCGCGATGGCGATCGGGTTCCTGGTGGCCCTCGTCGTGTACGTCGCCATCCCACCTGACGGGCCCACATTCCACGAGGCCTTCTGGCCGGCTGTCATCGCCGGCATCGCCATCGGTCTGTTCACGTCGCTGTTCGGCCTGATCGCACCGCTGCTGGTCCGCCACTGGGTCACGCTGGGTCTCGTCGGAAGCGTCTTCATCGCCCTGATCTGGTTCAACCTGGTCTTCCAGGCCTTGATCTACGGCGCGGCCTTCGCGCGCGTTCGGCGCGACCGGGACCGGCTCAAAGCGGGTCCACCTCGGCTCTGATCGCGAGCTCGAGTCTGGGGTCAGGCCTGGGGCGTCCCGCAGCGGCGGCAGAAGCGCGCTTTGGCCGAGAGTGGCAGCGTGCAGTTGGGACATTCCCTGGTGTTGGCACGCGGCACAGGCACCGGTCGATGTGGCGGTTGGGTCGGTGGCGCTGGAGGAGGCAGGAAGGCCGCCTGCGCTGGTTGCTGCGGCACATAAGGTTGCTGCGGCTGCGCTGAGGCCGCCATCCCTGGCGGCGGCTGGACCGACTGGGCCATCGGTTGCACGACGGCGGCTGGCGGGGTCGGGGGCGGAGGCGCGGGCTGCTGATCCGCTCCGACCGGAGCCGGCGCGGCCATGGTCGGAGGCGGAGCCGGGGGCGGCGTGGCCATCGGCGCCGGTTGCGTCGACGGCGCCGTGAACGGTTGCCCGAAGGGCGCCTGATCAGCGTCGACCGCCCAAGCATCGACGCCAGCCGGGGGGGTAGGGATGGGCGCGATAGGCGACGGCGTCGCGACGACCTCTGGGGCCGGTGCCTGGGCTGGTGCCTCGGGCGTGCTGGCGGGTTCTGGCTCGGGTATGGCCGCAGGCGGTGGCTCTGGCTCGGCGAAACTGAAGAGCGGCGCGGGCGGCTCGACCATCGCGGCTGGCGCGACCGGCTCGGGTGGCGCGTCGTCGGGCGGCGCGGGCGGCTCGACCATCGCGGCTGGCGCGACCGGCTCGGGTGGCGCGTCGTCGGGCGGCGCGGGCGGCTCGACCATCGCGGCTGGCGCGACGTCAGCCGGGGCACCAGGCGCAGGTTCGACCTCCACGATGGGCTCGGGGCCCGCTGCGGCCAGAGGCGCCTCGGAGGCTGCCGGCACGGCGGCAGCCGTGGACTCGGCCACCAGGTCCGGCGACTCTGCCTGGTTCCGCGGTGCGTCATCAGCGTCGGAGCCCACCGCTGGTGCGGCAGTATCGTCAGTGGCCTCTGTCTCCGGTGCATCCAGCAAGTCCTGAGCTGGCTCTGGAGCCTGGGGCTCGACAGCGACGCTCGGCGGACCGGAGTCGACCTTGGACTTCGTCGCTTCATTGGCCGCCACGGTGGCCGCGCTGGCGCTCGCCCAGCTTCCAGCATCTGCCTGCGACCGCAGTTCGTTGAGGCGGCCGATGGCCTCTAGGGCGGCCTGGTCCTGCTCGGCCTGTCCGTCATCGGGATCGAGCGAGTCCTCTTCTGCGTCAGGCTCGGGCTCAGGAGTGGCATGATCGGTCTGCGGCCAAGCGGCGAGTGGAGCCGGCTCGATCGCGGGCGAAGGCGTGTCGAGCGCAGCGGGTGTGGCTGGTGCGCTGGCGCCGGCCGATGCGATCGGTGCCACGGGGGCTTGCGCCGATGACGAGGGTGGCATCTCCGGGGCGTCGGAAGCGGACTCGTCCGCGGAGAAGACCACACCACGCCACGGATCCACGACGGATTCGGGCGCGACGGCAACCTCCTCGGGGGCTGCGGCCTGGGCGACTTGCTTCGGGCGAGGGCGCCCCCACTCGTCGAGCTCGGTGGCAGTGTCGTCCCCATCGGATGAGGCTGTGGTCTCGGCGACATCCTTGCGCGGAGCGCCGGTCCAGGGGTCTTTGCCGTCGGCTGCACCAGCTGTTCCGCTGGTGCTGACAGGTGACGCCGCTGGGGTCGTGGCTGGTGCTGATGCCGACCGCGCCACGTCGCCCGACGGCCACGCCGTTGGCTCGGTCGCCGGCTTCACGACACGGGCTTGCCCTCCTCCAGCTGGTTGGGTGGCCTCCCCGGGCGGGTGACAGCTCTGGCAGGCACCAGCCTCCACGTTCCAGCAGTTGGAGCACGTGTACTGGCGGCAATCCAGGCAGAAATGGAAGGTACCGGCAAGGGAGTCGCTCGACGGCGACGCCGTTGGTCCGCTGGGCTCGTCGGCAGGCTCGGCCGCCTTGCGCCCAAAGAGGCCGCGCTTGCCGCGGCTCTCTTCCGGTTTGGCTTCCTGCGGCTCCGTGAGGGTGTAGCGCGTGCCACATCGTTCACAGAACGACTGAGTGAGGGTATCGGTCATGGCAGCGCGGCGGATCTCCCTCGGACAGGCTCGGCGTCGGGGTGAGGGTACTCGTTATCGAAGGGTACTGGTTTCCCGTTCCGCGAGGCTACCAGTACGAGCGTACCGTAACCTGCAACAGCGAACGTCATGGGGTCCCTATCGGGCTCGAGTACGGCTATCCGCGGGCTGGAACTCGCGGCTCAACCCTTCACCGGAATCGCAACACGGGCTACCATGCGCCTGCCGTGAAGCGGCGTCGCGCCCCTACAGTCGAGCTCACGAGGACCCAAAGCCCATGGCCATGATCCAGGAATTGGGCGAGCGCGTCGCCGCCAACGTCGAACGCGTCATCGTTGGCAAGCACCGTGAGGTGCGGCTGGCACTGGTCGCCCTGATGTGCCAGGGGCATCTCCTGATCGAGGATGTGCCCGGCACCGGCAAGACGATGCTGGCACGAACCATCGCCAAGAGCCTTGACTGCTCCTTCCGTCGCATCCAGTTCACACCCGATCTGCTGCCGACTGACGTCACCGGGTTGTCGATCTACAACCAGAAGACGCAGGAGTTCGAGTTCAGGCCCGGGCCGGTGGTCAGCCAGGTGGTGCTGGCGGACGAGATCAACCGGGCCACACCCAAGACACAGTCCGCGCTGCTTGAGGCGATGGAGGAACGACACATGACGGTGGACGGGGTGACCCGTCCATTGCCGCAGCCGTTCATGGTCATCGCCACCCAGAACCCCATCGAGTACGAGGGCACCTTCCCACTGCCCGAAGCGCAGCTCGACCGCTTCATGCTGCGGTTGCGCATGGGCTACCCATCGCCGATGGACGAGATGCTCATCCTCGACGAGCAGAAGCGAGCCCACCCGGTCGAGAGCCTGGCGCCAGTGGCCGATGCCGAGGATGTGCTGGGCTTGCAGCGCGCCGTTCGCGAGATCTACGTGGACCCGGCCATCTCCGACTACATCGTTCGACTGGTAAGTGCGACGCGATCCCATCCGGACGTGTACCTCGGTGCCTCGCCGCGTGGATCGCTGGCGCTGTACCGGGCCAGCCAGGCCTTTGCCGCGCTCAGCGGACGCGACTTCGTCATCCCCGATGACGTCAAGGCGCTTGCAGAGTCGACGTTGGCGCACCGTCTCATCCTCAAGACCGCCGCCTCCATCCGAGGCGTGGACGGCCGCGGCATCATCAGCGAGATGCTGATGACCGTGCCCATCCACGCACCAGGTCCGAGCGCCGAAGCGCAAGGCGTGCGGCAGGCCTAGCGAGTACCGGGACGCACCACGACCGTGCTACGCAGACTCGGCTTCATGTTCACCATCGGGCTGGTCTTCGTAGTGGCCGCGATGACCGGCCGCCCCGAGGTCTTCTTCTTCCTCTACCTGGGACTGATCAGTGTCGGCCTGGCCTATCTGTTGGCGCGTCGCGGGCTGTCCAACCTCGAAGCCGGCTCGTGGCTTGACCGGCAGCACGCCACAGCAGGTGACACGCTGACGGTGACCTACACGCTGCGGTCGGCGGCACGTCTACCGAAGCCATGGCTCGAAGTGCATAGTCCTTCGACCCTTCCCATCGCTGTTCCGGGCCGGGTCATCTCACTGGGTTCACGGACGTCGCGGACATGGGCCGCCCGTGTGCCGCTCACCGATCGCGGCCAGTACCGCATCGATCCGATGGTCGTGCGTACGGGAGACCCCTTCGGGCTCTTCGAGTCGGTAGCCTCGGTGGGTCCGGGAACGGGGCTGCTGGTGTATCCGGAGGTACAGTCGCTACCGGCCTGGAGCCTTCCGCCGTCGGCCATCGAAGGCGCCTCGGCCCGCGCCCACCAGGGGCCGCACCTGACCCCGCTCGCCACGAGCGTGCGGCCGTACACGCCCGGGGATGCCTTCAACCGTATCCACTGGCGTTCCAGCGCCAGGCACCAGGAGCTGCAGGTGAAGGAGTTCGATGTCGAGCCGTCCGCCGACCTGTTGGTGTTCGTCGACCTCGATCGCTCCCAACACACCGGTTGCGGCGCCAACGCCACCATAGAGACCACCGTCAGCACGGCTGCGGCAGTAGCGGCACACGCGCTCGCGGACGACCGCGGAGTCGGCATGGAGGCCATCGGCCTGCGGCGGGCGGTCCTCGCGGCTGATCGTGGAGCCCGGCAGCAGCACAAGATCCTGGGGCTGCTTGCGGTGGCCCAGCCAGAAGGCTCGACGGCGCTGGCCGAGATGCTCCTCGAGGGCCAGGTACGGATGCGTCGCGGTACGGTGGCGCTTGTGGTCACGCCTTCGCTCGATCGCTCGTGGGTCGCGCCGCTGGCCGCCCTGCGTACGGCCGGGGTTGCACCGATCGCTTGCGTCGTCGATCCGTTGGAGCACGCCGCAGCATCGCTGGGTCGCGCCGGTGAGGAACCACCGAGTCCGTCGGAGCGCGAGCCGATGCAGCGCGAGCTGCGGGCGCTACTGCACTCGCTTGGCGAACACGACGTTCGGTCCATCGTCATCCGGCCCGGCATACCCCTCGCTGAACAACTCGTCGCGCCTCGCGGCAACATGGCGACGGCGGCATGAGGGGTCGGATGCCTGCGCTCCTGCAGCGCCCCGAACAGGGTTGGTCAAGTCTGCTGCTGTTGCTGGGTATGCTCGTCGTGGTCGGCCTGACCGTGGCCGAGACCGCGCCGCTGGTCCTGGGCGAGACCGATCGCTCGGACACCATGGTGGCGACGATGCTTGCCGCGGGGCTCATCGGTTTCCTGTTGGCTCGAAGCCACCTGGGAGTCGTCCGCGCACACTTCATCGGGGCCACGGCCGCCGCTGTCGTCCTGCTCCTGGTGGCTGGTGCCGCGCTCGCAGGTGCCACCACCCTCCTGCCTCTCGAGTGGGCCGAGGTCGGCGAGCGATTGAGCCTGCTCAGGGTCGAGGTCCAGGCCGATCTGGCCAGGGCTGAACAGGGGGTGGGTTCAACGACGGCCGTGACGTTCCTGGTGCTGGGTGCCATCTGCTGGACGACCGCTCAGTTCAGCGCCTTCAGCATCTTCCGCTACGACCGCGGTGGTCCTGCCGTCATGGCCAGCGGCATCGTACTGCTGCTCTACAGCGGCCTCGCCGCCTTCGACACAAGCGTCGAGGTCATGTCGGTGCTGCCGCGACTGGCGATCTTCTCGACGCTGGCGATGTTGCTGCTGATGCGCCTGCAACTCACGCAGCAGTCCTATCAGTGGGCACGACGCCATATCTCCGACACCGGTGAGGTGGGTCGCCTGTTCCTGCGCTCTGGCACCCTGTTCGTATTGCTCAGCGTGGTCGGTGCCAGCACACTGACGTTCGCCGCGACTACCGGGCCACATGAGCCGCCGATCGACGAGATCAATGACGCCCTCGACGACCTGGGCGATGAGCTCTCACGCTGGCTGCCCGTCTTCGGCATCCCACGCGAGCCTGATGCCCTGCGGTCGATCGAGGATCGCTTTGACATCAAGAATGGCTGGGACGAGATCGGGGGCACGGCCTTCACAGCCACGATCACTGCCGGGGACCTCGGTGGAAACTACTGGTGGATGAGCGCCCATGACACCTTCGATGGCGTGGGCTGGGATTGGGATGACTCCCGCGAGATCCGGGTCGAAGAGGGCGAACTCCCGTCGACCTCAGACCCACGATCGGGGCCGTTCGTGACGGTCGAGGCCACCATCGAGATCGATGACCCGCCGAGCCCGCTGACCGTGATCAGTCCGGCCGAAGCATCGCGAGTCTGGGCGCCGGTCGTCCTGTCCGTCGTCGACCAGGAAGGGAGCGTGGGGCGCATCAACTTCCAGGAAGACGACGTCCGCACCGAAGTCTACGAAGTCGAGGCCAGCGCTCGTGCCTACGACGGGAGCGCAGTGTCGTTGACCGCTGAAACGCTGCGAGCAGCCGGCAACGCGTATCCGCGTTGGGTGAAGGCGCGATACCTCGGTGGCACCGAAGGGCCGGCGTCCGGGCGGTTGACCAGGGCCAAGGCTCGCGAGATCGGGGACGATAACGACAACGCCTATGACAAGGCCCTGGCCCTCCAGGACGAGCTGTCCGGCTGGGAGTACGACACGGAGGCGTTCGATTGTGGGGGCCTCAACGTGCCCGAGTGCCTGCTCACCCACAAGCAGGGCTACTGCCAGACCTACGCCACCACGATGGCGATGGTGTTGCGCGAGATGGGCATCCCGTCACGCTTCGTCCGTGGCTTCCTGCCCGGAGAGCCTCAGGACGATGGTTCGTGGCAAGTCGAGAACGCCGCCTACCATGCCTGGGTCGAGGTCTATTTCCCCGGCTACGGCTGGATCCGTTTCGATCCCACTCCGGGTGAAGTGCAATCGAGATATGGCCTCGAACGCACCAAGCTACCTCCGGGAGAGTCGGGCGGTGGGCGGACCCGCGACGAGTCCCCGCTGCCGACCCGCGATCCCGGCAACACATTCCCGATCGAGGAGCCAACGCCGTCACCCGACCCGGTGACTGAGCTCGGCGGCGGCGGCGGCGAAGGAGACGATGCCCTCGTCGCGCTCATCATCGGCGGTGGCATCGCCGGGATGCTGCTGCTTGTCGCCGTCGGGCTGCTGTTCATGCGACTCCGACGCCTGCCAGGTGGCGATGGCGGGCTGGCCTACCGTCGGCATCGCCAGCCTGGCTGCGCGCCTGGGCCACGGACCGCACCCGGCGCAGACCGAGTACGAGTACGCGGCCAGCCTGTCCGAGACGATCCCGTCGGTGCGCGAGGACCTCTACGTCGTGGCCGACGTACGGGTGGAGTCGATCTACGGCCAGCGGGAGATCACGGCCGAGCGGCGTGCAGTCTTGCGCCGGGCCTACGCGAGGCGCCTACGCCCGCATCCGCGACTGTCGTGGTGCGCCTCGGTCGCTGAGGCGACGGTCGCCCAGCGTCCGCGCGGTCCTAGCGGCGACCGAGCGCGACGATGTGCTCGTCGAGGTTGTGGGCGCGGAGGCGGACCACCCCGGCACTCAGGTCCAGCACGCGTCACCGCCGGCGAGCGCGAACGGGAAGGACCAGAAATGCTCGATGGGGATGCCGAGCAGGTCCGAGCATCAGCAACCGCAGGATGCCGTCGTGCGCCACCACGATGGCCCAGTCGGGCCCGTCGTCGGAGCCGGTGGTGCGTTCGTAGCCCAGCACGGGTTCGGCCGGAGTGACGGCCATCGGGCGCCAGCGCCAGGTGCTCGACTCGGTCCGAGGATGGTGTCTCGGGCGCTGCGGGCGCGCTCGAGCGCCTCGGTGCAGCGACTCGCCGCCGGGGGCGTGGTTGTGGATGGGTCGTCCCGCCAGGCGGCCAGCTGCTCCGGGTAGCGCTGCGTGACCTCGTCGTGCGTGAGGCCCTCCCACTCGCCCTGGCCCAGCTCGGTGAGCGTCGTCGAGCGGCCGCAGCGGCGCATCGGCCTCACGGGCCTCGTGGATGGCCTGGTGCGGTCTGCGCGGCGCGACGCAGCGGCGAGTGCCAGATGGCCAGCGGGGCGCCGAGTCGGGGACCGGCACGGCTGGCGCTGCCCGTGGGCCAGCCAGGCGCGCCCCGACGGCGGCTGCCTGTCGCAGGCCGGCATCGGAGAGCGGCGGGTCGCCCCGGCCCTGGAAGCGTCCCTCCGCGATCCAGGCCGACTCGCCGTGACGGACGAGCGCGAGGATGGTCGGTGCGGTCACTCCGGCGTGTCGAGGCTGATGAGCCACACGTCCAGCATGGCCTCATGCGAGCGCGATCCGTGCGCTCCGCTGCCTCCGGGGCACGGCTCGTCGAGGGCCAGGATCATGAAGGCGATGGAGCGCTTGTCCGAGCGGCCCAGGTGCATGGCGCTGATGTTGACGTCGGCCTCGCCCAGCGTCTGGCCGACCAGGCCGATGGCCCCGGGCCGGTCGTGGTGCCGCGACACGAGCATGTTGGCCGTGGGGCGCGAGGTCCACCTCGTAGCCGTCGAGGGCCACCAGCCGCGATTCGCCCGACGAGACCGTGCCGGCGACCGAGCGGTCGCCCCGCAGCGTCAGCAGCGACGAGTAGCGGCCGGCCTCGGGCGTCTTGTGCACCGACAGGTTGATGCCGCGAGCCTTGGCCAGCGACGGGTGCGTTGACGACGTTGACGCGCTCCTCGGTGTGCGTCTCGAGGATGCCGCCGAGCGCCGCCGCCACCAGCGGTGCGGAGTCGAACTCGGCCAGCTCGCCGGCCACCTCGAGCGTCAGGCCGGCGACGTCGCTCGGCGAACTGGGCGTAGAACTGCCCCAGCGTGCGTGCCAGCGGCAGGTACGGGCGCGAGGGCATCGGCCGTCTCGGGCGTCAGCAGCGGTGCGTTCACGGCGTAGCGGGCCGAGCGTCCGGCCAGCACGTCACGCACCTGCTCGGCAGGCCTCGACCGCGACGCGCGTCTGGGCCTCCTCGGTGGAGGCGCCCAGGTGCGGCGTCAGGATGGTGTTGGGGGCGCTGCGCAGCGGGTTGTCGGCGGCCGGGGGCTCGCTCGAGTAGACGTCGACCGCGGCACCGGCGATGACGCCCGCCGCCAGCGCCTCAGCCAGCGCGGCCTCGTCGATGACGCCGCCGCGCGCGACGTTGATGACGAAGGCGTCCGGGCTTCATGCGTCGCCAGCTCGGCCGTGGAGATGAGGTTGGTGGTGTCCTTGGTCTTGGGCACGTGCACGGTGATGGCATCGGCGACCGTGAGGATCTCGGCCAGCGGCAGCAGTCGTGATGCCGTGAAGCGCCGCGGCTTCCTCGGTCACGTAGGGGTCGAAGCCCGATCACGTCCATGTCCAGGGCCCGGGCACGGTCCGCGACGGCCATGCCGATCTTGCCCAGGCCGACGACGCCGAGCGTCTTGCCGACCAGCTCGCGGCCCATGAACGCGGCGCGGTTCCACTCGCCTGCGTGCATCGAGGCATCGGCGGCCGGGATGTGGCGGGCCAGCGCGAACAGCAGCGCCAGCGTGTGCTCGGCCGCGGCGATGGTGTTGCCGGTGGGGGCGTTGACGACGGTGATGCCGGCGGCCGTGGCAGCCGGGATGTCGATGTTGTCGACGCCGACGCCGGCTCGGCCGATGACGAGCAGGCGGCGACCGGCGGCGATGGCCTCGGCGTCGGCCTTGACACCGCTGCGCACGAGCAGCGCGTCGTAGTCAGGCAGGGCCGCCAGGAACTCGTCGCGAGAGCAGGCCCACGCGGACATCGACCTCGTGCTCCGCGCGCAGCAGCTCGACGCCCTCGGGGGCGAGCTTCTCCGCGACGAGGACGCGCATCGCTCAGGCTCCGGTCGGTCGCGGCGACGGAGGCACGCACGGCAGTGCTCCTCGCCGGCGCGGCGAGCGGCAGCGGCAGCCGACCCGCGCTGGATGGGCACGACCTGCGGCCGCGGCGCCCTCCTCGAGCACCTCGATGGCGCGCACGATGTCGCCGACGCTGACGTCGCCGAGGTGGCCGATGCGGAAGACCTTGCCCTTCAGCTTGCCCTGGCCACCGGCCAGCACGAGGCCGCGCGACAGCAGTTCCTTGTTGAGGGCCGACCACTCGACGCCCTCGGGCACGTGGGCGGAGGTGACGCGTGTTCGAGGCATAGGCCGGGTCGGCGAAGAGCTCGAAGCCCATGGCTCGCAGGCCGGCGCGGGCGGCGGCGCCACAGGCGGCGTGGCGCGCGAAGATGCCCTCGTAGCCCTCCGCCTCGATCAGCGCCAGCGCGGCCTCGAGCTGGAAGAAGAGGCCGACCGCCGGCGTCCAGGGCGTCTGGCCCTTGGGCAGGACGTCACGGTGCCTGACGAGGTCGAAGTAGAAGCGCGGCATGGTGGCGCTCTCGGCGGCGGCCCAGGCGCGCTCGGACGCCGCCACCATGGCCAGGCCCGGCGGGATCATCCAGGCCTTCTGCGAGCCGGTGACCACGACGTCGAGGTCCCAGGCGTCCATCTCGAAGGGCATGGCACCGATGCCGCTGATGCCGTCGACGATGATGAGCGCGTCCGGGGCCTCCGCGCGGATGGTGGCGGCCAGCTGCCGCGAGCGGGTTGGTGACGCCGGTGGAGGTCTCGTTGAAGGTCAGCAGCACGGCCTTGGGCGTGCGGCCCTCGCCAGCCATGGCCCGCGGATGGCAGTCGCGCACCGAGTCCGGGTCGGCGGCCTGGCCCCACTCGAACGCCGAGCGTCGTGACGTCGGCCCCGTAGGCCGTGGCGATCTTGGCGAAGCGCTCGCCGAAGTTGCCGATGCTGACGCGCCAGCACCGGGTCACCGGGCGAGAGGAAGCTGACGACGGCCGCCTCGAGTCCGCCGGTGCCCGACGAGGTCAGGATCATGACGTCGTTGCGTGGTCCTGAAGGCGGGACGCATGCCCTCGCTGACGCGACCGACGAGCTCCTTGAACTCGGGTCCGCGATGGTTGACCATCTGGCGCGAGCCGGCCTCGCGGACGGCGTCGGGCAGGGGCGTGGGGCCAGGGATGCGCAGGTTCTGGGGCGGCACGAGGATCTCCTGGGTGGCGTCAGGGCGTGGCGTTGTCAGGGATGCGACGTGGATCGCGGTCCCTAGATGGTAGCCGTCGCGCGCGGCGCGGCGCACTAGACTGGCTCGCATGGCCGCGCAGCTCGTCACCGAATGCCCAGCGCGGCGCAGGCCAGAGCTGCTGCCCCTGCGCCCGGAGGGCGGCCACACGCCGCTGGCCGCACGGATGCGGCCCGACCAGCCTGGCCGAGTTCGTGGGCCAGGAGCACCTCGTCGGTGAGCGCGGCGCGCTGCGCCGCATGGTCGAGCGCGGCCGCCTCTGTCTCGATGGTGCTGTGGGGACCACCCGGGCGTGGGCAAGACGACGCTGGCCCGGCTGCTCGCCGGAGGCGGTCGACGCGCCCGTTCGACGTGCTCTCGGCCACCTCGAGCGGAGTCAAGGACGTGCGCGCCGTGGTGGCGCGGGCGCGCGACTGGATCGACCGCGGCGGCGCCTCGACGGTCCTCTTCATCGACGAGATCCACCGCTTCAACAAGGCCCAGCAGGACGCCCTGCTGCCACACGTCGAGGAGGGCGTGGTCACGCTCATCGGGGCGACCACGGAGAACCCCTACTTCGAGGTCAACTCGGCGCTGCTGTCGCGCCTGCGCGTCTTCCGGCTGGAGCCGCTCTCCGACGAGGAGCTCGGCGCCATCGTCGATCGCGCCCTCGCCGACGAGCGCGGCTTCGGCGGCCGGGTGGAGCTGGCCGACGATGCGCGCGAGCACCTCGTCTCCATCAGCGCCGGTGACGCGCGCGCGGTCGCTCAACATCCTCGAGTCGGCGGCCGTCGATGGCCGGAGTCGAGGCCGATCGGGCTGGAAGGCCCCGCCTCGCCCGGCCTCGAGGACATCGAGACCGCGGCGCAGCAGCGCGTCCTGGCCTATGACCGCGCCGGCGACGGCCACTACGGCACCGTCAGCGCCTTCATCAAGTCGATGCGCGGCAACGACCCCGATGCCGCGCTGTACTGGCTGGCCACGATGGTGGCGGCCGGGGAGGACCCCAAGTTCATCGCGCGGCGCATCATCATCTCGCGCCAGCGAAGATGTCGGCAACGCCGACCCACGCGCGCTTGCAGGTCGCGGTGGCCGCTGCCCAGGCGCTCGACTGGGTGGGCCTGCCGGAGGCGCAGTACGCGCTGGCACAGGCGTCGTCTACGTCGCCACGGCGCCCAAGTCGAACCGCTGCCGGTCAGGCCTACTGGTCGGCGGTGGCCGATGTCCGTGAGCACGGCTCGCTGCCGGTGCCGAAGCACCTGCAGAACGCGCCACACCGACGGATGCGCCACCACGGCATCGGCGTCGGCTACAAGCTGCCGCACGACTACGAGGGCGCCGACGTCGAGCAGCAGTACCTGCCCGACGAGCTGGTCGGGCGGCGCTACTACGAGCCGATCGGAGGAGGGCTGGGAGGCTCGCATCAGGGAGCGCATGGACGCGCTCAGTGGCACGCAGAGAGCAGGGGAGTCGGAAGCGGCGGAGGTAGGCGTCTCAGCGTCGCCGCAGACCGACCATGCTCCCATCATCGGCGACCCTGACGCGATAGCGGTCGTCCAACGCTGTCGCCAGGGCGAGTCGCAGTCCCTCTATGCCCGACGCCAGCTCGACGGCAGCACGGTTGACCTGACCGGCCTCGGGTGTTCGGCCCGAGGTGTGGATCATCGTGACGGATGCCACGTTAGTGGCCCTGCCATAGGAGATGCCGATCGGGTCGGGCCTCGCGACGTTCAGGTCGTCCTAGTGGCGATCCGGCCGATCGTATTGTCAGCGTGGCGTGCCTGACAAGGGGTGCGTACACTGCAAGTTCAACAAGGCAGATTCGAATCGGGAGCCCAAACGTGTTCTTCATCCTCGCGCTCGTCGTCATCCCGCTGGTCGCCGGCTTCATCGCCAACTTCGTGGTGGGCAAGAACAAGGGGTTCCAGAACTGGGAATTGTTCGTCGCCGGCATCATCGGCTCATTCGTGGGTGGTGCGATCGGCAACCTCATCGCCGGTGAGGGTCTCTTCGGCGGCGACGGCTTCGCCATCCATCCGACCGGCCTGATCGGCTCCACGGTCGGCGCCATCATCGTGCTGGCGATCTGGGGCTTCGTGCGGGTCCGCATGGCCCAGAGCAACTAGCGTCAACCCAGCCGAACTTGCGAAGACCGGGCCCAGGGCCCGGTCTCTTGCTTTGTCTGACCCGTTCGTCAGACGGCAGCGACGCTCTAGTAGAGGCTGAGCAGGTCCATCACCACAAACAGCACCCAGGCCACGACCAAGCCGGTGACGAGGATGACCGAGACGATTCCGATGCGGCGCAGGTCAGCTCGGACGTAGATGTTCTCCGCAGCCACTCGTGCCTCGAGACTGTCGGCCTTGACTTTGGGCGCACGGCGCGTTCGTCGTCGCGTGGTGGGTGCGGGAGCCGCTTCCTCGATGGCGATCTCGGTGTATTCGGTCGCGACGGACTCGACCGCGTCGTCGATATCGACGTCAGCTGCCACGTCAGATACTTCGTTCGCGGCCGCCGCTTCATCGGTCGTCTTCTTGGTGCGGCTCGGCCCCTGACCACCTGGTCGATGAGTGGAGCGACTGCCACGAACCCGCTTGGCCACGTATGGATCTCCTCGTCGTGATGCTGGTGGGACCGGCGCGAGGATAGCACCGCAGAGCCTCACGGCGCCCCCGCGGCCGCTGCTACGATCGAAGCATGGATGGACTGGTCGCGCTGGCAGCCCTGCTCGCACTGGGATCGGCCATCGGCGCCATCGCCCTGGTGTTGCGCTCTGAGCGTCGAGCCCAGGACGTCTCACCGACGACGGCCCGCACGGCAGATCTCGAACGGCGCCTCAGGCAAGTCAGCCAGCGATTGGAGCTACTCGAGAGCGACGTGGATGCTGCGCGAAGTGGAGACATCAGCGACAGTCGACCGCTGGCCAACGCCATCCGCCGCACCGGCTCCGCCATCTCGCACCTCGGCCTGGTGCGCTTCGATGCCTTTGACGACACCGGGGGAGGGCAGTCCTTCGCGCTGGCCCTCATCGACGACGATGGCGATGGCATCATCCTGACCAGTCTGCATTCACGCCAGACCACTCGCGTCTACATCAAGGACATCCGAGGCGGCGTGGCCGACGCGCCGCTCTCGGGCGAAGAGGAACGGGCACTCCGCCAGGCCGGCTTGATCGGCTAGGCCGTGTGACACCGGAGCTGTCACAGCGAGCCCAGAGCATGGGCTTCGATGACAGCCATCCGCACGCCAACTGCCCCCTATTCGCCCCCCGCCGCCAGCACCGCCGCTGCCAGCCCCGTAGCCATCGATGGCATCCGGCAGCTCCTCGACGGTCTCGATCGACGGCAGCGCCAGGCCGTTACGCACGGTGATGGCCCACTGCTGGTGGTCGCCGGTCCGGGCACGGGCAAGACGGAGGTCATCACGCGCCGCGTGGCCTGGCTCATCGCCGGTCGCAAGGCAAGGCCATCACAGATCCTGGCCCTGACCTTCACCGAACGAGCCGCGGACGAGATGCAGTCCCGCGTTGACCTGCTGGTTCCATATGGTCAGGCCGATACCGCCATCCATACCTTCCACGCGTTCGGGGACTGGCTGTTACGCGAGCACGGTCACGCCATCGGCCGGACCGATGATCCCCGCGTCATCGGTCGCTCCGAGGCCATCGTGTTGCTGCGAGAACGGGTCTTCGAGCTCGGCCTTGAGCGATACCTGCCACTCGGGGATCCGACCCGGTTCGTCGGCGCCCTGGTGGACTTGTTCGGACGCGCCAAGGAGGAAGGCGTCACGCCCGATGAGCTGGCCGACTACGCGGGCGAGTTGAAGGCAGGGGCACGTGCCGCGCTGGCCGAGGACGCGACTCCCGCCACTCGCGAGGCCGTCGAGGGCCTGCTGGACGAAGCCGCCTCCCATTCGGAACTAGCAGGCGCCTATCGCGCCTACCAGAGCCTGCTCGCCGAGCGCTCCCTGATCGACCATGGCGACCAGGTGGCGGAGGCGGTACGGCTGCTGCGTGAGCGGCCATCGGTCTGCATGGCGCTGCGTCGCCGGTTCCGCTACGTCGTCGTGGACGAGGCTCAGGATGCCAATCCCCAGCAGCTCCGACTGGTGCGGCAACTCGTCGGGGCCAGCGGCAATGTGACGTTCGTCGGGGATGACGACCAGGCGATCTATTCGTTTCGCGGTGCGGTCGGACAGGGTCTTGCGGACATCGACGGCGACGTACACCACCGTCAAGGATGTCGTTCTCAGGACGGAACTATCGCTCTCGCAAGCCCATCCTCGAGGCAGCGCGTCGGCTGGTCCGTCACAACGACCCAGACCGGCTCGAGGTGCAGCGAGGCCTGGACAAGACCCTCACCGCGGTTCGGCGGTCCCGGAACGCCCAGACCGGTCCGTCCATCGCGCCTTCCACACAGCCACCGAAGAAGCTGATGCCGTCGCCGCCGACATCCGCACGCGGATGGAGGCTGGAACGCCGGCGGGGTCCATGGCCGTGCTGGTGCGAACCAACGCGGATGCCGTCCCGGTGCTGGCCAGCCTGGATGTGCTGGGCATCCCACGTCGCTTCTCGGGCGCATCCGGCCTCCTCGGCCACCGCGAGATCCGCGACGTCCTGAGCCTGATGCGCACCGTCACGACGCCGGATTCTTCGGAAGATCTCTACGCCGTGATGACGTCCGAGCCTTACGGCATGGGCGGTGAGGACCTCACGTCCATCTGCGAGATGGCCAGCCGTCGACGGCGAAGCCTCTGGTCGGTACGTGACGGAGCTGGTCGAGCAGCCCGGGCTGCTGCGCGTCACGGATGACACTCGCTCGCGCGTGCGGCGGTTGGTCGAGCAGATGCGGGTGGCCATCACCGATGCACACGAACGGCCCGCTCCGGTGGTCCTGTATGACCAGCTTCGGCGAAGTGGCTGGCTCAAGCGACTGGTGGCCGACGCTGAGCGCGGTGACGATGGACCGTCTGCGGCGGGTCGCTCGCCTGTTCGAGATCGTCAAGAACCAGTCTGACCTGCTTTCGGATGCGCGCCTGGCGGTGGTGGTCGCCAGCACTTGCTGCCTCGATCGATGCCGGTCAGGACCCCGCCACCCCGGAAGCCGA
Source organism: uncultured Acidobacteriota bacterium (assembly GCA_963707075.1). Taxonomy (GTDB): domain Bacteria; phylum Acidobacteriota; class Thermoanaerobaculia; order Multivoradales; family JAHEKO01; genus CAXMQZ01. The sequence goes on along the minus strand of CAVPOX010000015.1, from coordinate 719,150 downwards.
TGAACGCGCCGAGGCGGTGTCGGTGCTGACCGTGCACCAGTCCAAGGGTCTCGAGTTCTCCGTGGTGTTCGTCGTCGGCGTAGCCGAGGGTCGGTTCCCCGTGCGTGCTCGCAAAGATGCCCTTGCGCTTCCGGTGGCCCTGACCGGCCGCCCGGCCAAGGGCGACCCTGAGGCCCACCGCGCCGAGGAACGTCGCCTCTTCTACGTGGCTCTGACTCGAGCCCGAGACGAGCTCGTGCTGAGCCATGCGGCTGCAGGAGCCAAGGGGGGCAGGCAGCGTCAGGCTTCGAGTTTCCTCGCGGAGGCCCTCGGTCGGCCGGTCGAGGGACCAGAGACAGGACCGGAGCTGGGGCTGCTCGAAGCGACGGATCAGGCCCCGCCAATGCCTGCGACCCCCGGAGCGTCGACGCGACGGGCGCCGCTGACGCTGAGCTTCACGCAGATCGACGACTACCTGACCTGCCCGCAGAAGTACCAGGCTGCGCCACCAGGTGCGCGTGCCGGTACCGCCCCACCACGCCCTCGTCCTTGGTAACGCGCTGCACCAGGCGGTGGCCGTGGCCAACAACGCGCGGATGCGGGGCACAGGCATGAACGCAGGACTGGTCGCCCAGACGTTCTCGGCACACTGGCACAGCGAGGGTTTCCTGTCGCAGGAGCACGAGGACGCTCGCTTCGAGGCCGGTCAGGTCGGCCTTGACGCGTTTCCAGGAGCGTTCGGCCGCGGCCTCGGATGTCATCGTCGCGGTGGAGCGACCGTTCTCGGTACGGATCGGCGGAGACCGCGTCCGAGGTCGCTACGACGTGGTGCGCCAGACCGACGACGGCATCGTCATCACCGACTACAAGTCGGGCGACATGCGCGACCCCACGCGGGCGCGGCAGCGTGCCCGGAGCTCGCTCCAGCTGCAGCTCTACGCGCATGGCCTGGGCGGCCGAGCACGGCAGTCGGCCCATCAGCGGTCGAACTGCACTTCCTCGAGGGTGACGTCATCGGTCACGTGACCCCGACGGCCAAGCAGCTCGAAGGGGCCCGCCAGAAGGTGGCCACCGCCGCAGCAGGCATCCGCGCTGGCGACTTCGAGGCCACGCCGGGCTTCCCTGCCTGCGATTGGTGCCCGTACCGCCGTATCTGTCCGGCGGCCTCTTGAGCGGCCGGGCTACACTCCGCCCGGTGTCAGCCGCGAGAACGAACCATCACGACCGTCCTGGTCATCGCGGCCATCTCGGCATGGTTGGTGGTGGCCAACGATCTTCACCATGGTCTCGCCAGTCGGCTCGGCCAGCGCCCAGCTGTCGGGGGCCATCGCGCTTGGTGCTGCCGTTGCCCTGACCCTGTGGCCGTTGCTGTGGTCGGGAGGCCGGAGCCATCCGCGGAGCCTTCGTCGACTGCTGGCCGACGGAGTGGCCTGGCAGGCCTGGTCGTGGCCAGCATCGTCATCTGCGAGCCATCGACGTGGGCGTGCTTCCGGTCGCGGCGTCTTCTCATCGTCGGAGCCATGCTCGTCGAGATCGCCTTCACCCTGCGTCGCTAGCGAGACACGGCGCACAATGGGCAAGCATCATGAGTCGTCTTCGATATCTCCCTGGATGTCGCGTATCGGTCCTCCGGCCGCGCAGCAGCTCTGCTGGCATCCGCCTGATGAGCACCGAGCTGTCTACTGCAGAGGCGGCGGCCACACTGGCGCGCTACTACGACCTCGATGTCCTCGACGTCGCCTACGACGCAGAGCTCTATCAGCAGCTGGCCCACGAGGCCAGGGGTGACGTACTGGAGATCGCGGTCGGCAGCGGTCGCCTGGGCATCCCACTGGCGCTGGCTGGGCACCGTGTCGTCGGCATCGACAATGACCCTGCCATGCTGCAACGGGCACGGGACGCCTGGGCGCGGGTGCGCGGCGGCGCCGAGCCGGACCGCTTCACGGTCCTCGAGGGCGACTTCCTGACCTACCGCGGCGAAGCACGCTTCGGCCTCTCCCTCATCGCGGTCAATACGTTCCTGCTGGCCGAGGACGATGCCACGCGCCTGGCCATCCTGCGCAACCATGCGCGAGCACGCTAGAGCCCGGCGGCATCGCAGCTATCGAGGTCAGCACGCCGGACGCAGCGGAGCTGGAGCGCTACGACGGTCGCCTCCAGCACGAATGGCTTCGCACGCGACCCGGAGACCGGCGACCAGGTGAGCAAGTCCATCGCGCCCGCCATGACGCCGATGCCGGACACGGTCGCTCTGACCCAGATCTACGAGTGGACGCGGCAGCACGGCGGGCTCGCTGTCGAGGGTGGCCAATAGTCGACCTGCTCCACCTCGTCAGCAGCCGAGCGACTCTGGTCGGACTCGCCCAGGAGGCGGGCTTCGACGACGTCGACCTCAGGGGGGACCATCTGGCTACCCCCTATGGTGCCGGAAGTCACCGGGCCATCCTGGTGGCTCGGTTGGTATAGTCCCGCGCGTGGCTACCGACGATCAAATCCGCCTGCTCCTAGTCGAAGACGTGGCCCAGGTCTCGCAGTACGTGCGCAACCTGCTGACCCACCAGAAGCAGGTTCGCCTGCTCGACACCGTGACCGACGGTCGTGCCGTCCTGGACCAGGTCCGCGAGCTGCGCCCCGATGTGCTCATGGTCGATGCCCTGCTACAGGGCAAGGTCAACGGCCTCGAGGTCGCTGAACAGGTCCGCCAGGCGGGCATCCGCATCCCCATCATCATCATCACGGTGCCGCAGAAGCCGGTGAAGGCCGGCGATGGCATGGGCATCGTCGAGGTACTCTCGATGCCATTCTCCGGCTACGAGTTGATGAACGCGCTGACTCATTCGAACCAGCGCGTATCGCGCCAGCTCGCCGAGTGCCATGTCGCGCTCGTACGTGGTCTACTCCGGCAAGGGTGGCGTCGGACGAACCACCATCGCCTACAACCTCGCCGTCTCATTCGGGCAGATGCCGGGCGTGCGCGTCGTGCTCATCGATGGCGACCTCCAGTTCGGCGACCTGCGCGGACTGCTTCGCGTCCCAGATACGGCCCCATCCATCCTGCAGCTGCCGACCGACCGCATCGCCGAGAGCGATCTCGCCTCGGTCCTGTGGCGCGATCCCTCGGGTATCGACCTGCTGCTCGCGCCACCGCGCGTCGAGCAGGCCGAGATGGTCACCGCCACGCGACGTGGAGAAGGTCATCTCCTCTGCTCCGGCGCATCTACAACGTCGTCGTCATCGACTCGCCACCCGCGATCACCGATACGACGCTGGCCTACCTCGATGACGCCGACAGCATCCTCAGCGTCGTCACGCCTGACCGCAACTCGGTGCGCAACGCGCGTCTCGCCGGCCAGGCCTTCGTCGCCGCCGGCATGTCACCGCAGAAGATGATGCTGATCATGAACCGAGCCGGCAGCCCCGGCATCAAGCCCGGAGCAGATGGGCGCCGAGCTGGGCCGACTGCCCGACGTCGCCATCCCCGACGACCCGCAGCTGATCAAGGCCACGACAGCCGAAGGCGTGCCGTTCGTCCTGGCGCAACCCAAGGCCAAGGCCAGCCAGCAGATCATGGGCATCGCCCAGCGCCTGACGGCGCCGGCTGCAGCCGAGCCGCGCACAGCCGGCCGCGGCACCCGCCCTGGTCGAGACGCCCGTCTGACCGGGATGGGCGACCCGCGACCCATCGGTTTCTTCGACTCCGGGGTCGGCGGCTTGACCGTCCTGCGCGAGGTCATCCGTCGCCTGCCGGCTGAAGACACCCTCTACCTGGGCGACAACGCGCGTACACCCGTACGGTCCACGGCCCGACGACGAGGTCCTGCGATTCAGCACCGAATGCCTCGACACGCTCGCAGAGCGCGAGGTCAAGGCCATCGTCGTGGCCTGCAACACCTCCACCGCGGTGGCCCTGCCGCTGCTCCGACGCCGATATGCACTGCCCATCCTTGGCGTCGTCCGGCCCGGCGCGACCGCCGCTGCACTGGCCACGCGCACCCGGGCCGTCGGCGTCATCGCGACCGCGGCCACCGTCCGCTCACATGCCTACTTCGAGGCCATCAACGAGGAGGACCCATTCGTGGAGGTCTTCGAGCACGCCACGCCCGGAGCTGGTGCCGCTGGTCGAGGCCGGCCTGCTGCAGTGGTCCGAGGTCGACGCGGCCACTCCGTCGCTGCCCTGGCGCCCCTGCTCGGTCGGCGACCGTGGGCGAGGAGCGGTCGACCGAGGCAGAGCCTCGTTCGTCTTCCCCAAGAGCGCCGATGCCACCATCGACACCCTCCTGTTGGGCTGTACGCACTATCCACTGCTGGCCCCAGCCATCCGCGCCATCGTCGGGCAGGACATCGCGGTCATCGACTCCGCGTCGGCCACCGCCAGTGCCCTCGCCAGCCTCATCGAGGTCCACGCGCTGGGCACACCGGCCTCCGAGCCGGGGACGTCACATCATGCTCACCACGGGCGATGTCGAGGCCTTCCGAGGTACGGCGGTCCGGCTGTTCGGCGCGGCTATCGGTGCGGTCGAGCAGATCGAGCTGGTGCCGCCAAGCGCCGGCAACGAGAGTCGCGGGGTGACGCATCACCATGGCTGCCAGCCGATTGCGCTCCAGTCGGGCCGTTCGCGTCGGGGTGGCCATCGGCCTGGGCGTCACCGCCCGTGCCATCGCCAACCGCGCGGCCGCCAATCAGCCAGCTGGGCTGGTCGACTGGGAGCGCGCCGAGCAGATGGCCCGAGGACGCGCCGCCAGCTACCGGCCGTCTCACCGCGCGCCAGCTCAAGGCCAGCGAGCCGGCCTACGCCCGCCACATGGACAGGGTCGTGCCGCTCCTCGAGGAGCGCCTTGGTGCAAAGCTGCCCGGGGTCGTGGACCGTCACGCCGTCGTCAGTCGGGCCGACTGGGCCAGTGCCAACATGGGCACCTTCAAGTCGCTGATCGCCCACCTCGAGCCACACCTCGCACCACGGTCGCCGGAGGGCAGCGCTCGCCACGGCATCGCCGCGGCCGCCAATCGCCTCATCACCACCGGCCAGGTGGGCTTCCTGCTGGGCTACCTCGGCAGTCGCGTGCTGGGTCAGTATGACATCGCGCTGCTCTCGGCCGAGCAACGAGCCGGGCCGGCTGCTGTACGTCGAGGAGAACATCCGGGCCACGGCCCGAGCGCGTGCGGCGTGCCGGTCGATGACTTCCGCCTGTGGGTGGCGCTGCACGAGACCACGCACGCCTTCGAGCTCGAGGCCCACCCGTGGCTGCGGCCCTACATGCGCGAGCGGCTCGAGCGGCAGATCGCGCTCTTCGCCGAGGAGACGCGAAGCCTTGCAACGCCATGGCCTGGGCACACCTCGGTCCGCCGCTGGCGCACCGCCGCGAGCCGAGGGCTCTCTGCGCGGCTTCCTGAGTCCCGAGCAGCGCGGTCTGTTCAAGGAGACACAGCTGGTCATGAGCCTGATGGAAGGCTTCAGCGACTGGGTCATGGACGAGGTCGGCGCGGAGGTGCTGCCCGACGTCGAGCGCGTATCCGCCGGCGCTTCGAGGCCACGTCGCGGTCAGCGTCGCCGCGGCCATCGACCGCATCATGGCGCGGCTGACGGGCATGGACGTCAAGCTCGAGCAGTACCGCCGCGGCGAGCGCTTCGTGTCCGGCGTGCATGCGGCCGGTGGATCGGCCGCCATCGCCCACCTTTGGGACGGACCTGAGACACTGCCGACTGATCGCGAGATGGACGATCCGGCGGCGTGGGTACGCCGTGTCGTCGCCTGCCGAGACTCGAACCAGGGGGGAGTGCATGACCGAAGCCACGCGAGCAGGCACGCGAACCCGCCGCCATCGCGCTGACGCCGATCCTCTCGGCTCGCTACCGCGAAGAGGACCTCGCGCGCATCCGCGCCGCGGCCCCTGGCGCTCGCCTCGTCGACGTCTCGCTCGAGGGCCTCTCGGACAGCCCGCTCGACGACGTCGAGGTCCTGCTGCGAGGCCCCATGCCCTCGGCCACGTTCGACCGGCTGCTGGCGCGCTGTCCCAATCTGGCGCTGGGTCCATTCGGCGACGGCCGGAGTGGAGCGTGTCCTCACGCCGGAGGCCGCGGAGCGCGGCCTGCTCATCACCAACGCACGCGGTGTCTTCAGCGAACCCATCGCCGAGTACACCCTGATGATGATCCTCTCCATCGTGCGTCGGCTGCCAGAGCTGCTGGAGCTGCAGCGAGAGCGGACCTGGCAGCCGCTGCCTGCGCGCGAGCTGCGCCAGGTCACCATCGGCATCGTCGGCCTCGGCTCCATCGGTCGCGCCGTGGCCCGCCTGGCCATCGCGTTCGGCGCCCGCGTCATCGCCACGCGGCGTGATCCCGATCGCCACGACGAGTGGCAGCGACGCCATCCCAGAAGGCCTCGATCGCATCCTCGGGCACGAGCAACTGCCCGAGCTGCTGGCCGAGTCCGACTTCGTCGTGCTTGCCCTGCCGCTCACGCGCGAGACTGACAAGCTCATGGACGCTCGGCGACTGGCCATGATGAAGCACGGGCTCGTGGCTCATCAACGTCGCCCGAGGTCAGCTGGTGGACCAGCGGGCCCTACTCCGCGCCCTGGGCAGCGGACGGCTCGAAGGCGCCGTGCTGGATACGCTGTGGGAGGAACCGCTGCCACCGAGCTCGCCGCTCTGGGACGCGCCGGGGCTCATCATCACGCCACATACCTCATGGTCGAGTGGCCGCGTGCTCGATCGCAGCATCGAACTCTTCTGCGACAACCTGGTGCGCTACCGGGACGGCGCGCGAGCTGCTCAATCTGGTAGACCCGGGAGCGGGGTACTAGAGCATGCAGATCGCCATCATCGGCCTGGCCCGTTCGGGCAAGACGACCGTGTTCAACTCCCTGACCAAGGGCGATGCCGCGACTGGTGGCTTCGGCGGCCTCACCGTCAACACCGGCGTGGTCAAGGTGCCCGACCAGCGCCTGACGCAGCTCACAGAGTTGTTCAAGCCCAGGAAGGAAGTGCCGGCCGACGTGACCTACGTCGATCTGCCGGCTTCTGCACGAGCGCCGATGGGTGAGCCGCGCGGTGACATCCCGGCCGACCAGCTGGCTCGACTGCGCAATGCCGACGCGCTACTGCACGTGGTTCGTGCGTTCGAGAGCCGATCCGTGCCGCACCCGCTGCTGAGCATCGACCCGGCGCGCGACTGTCGAGCAGCTTGAGCTGGAATTCACCATCGCCGATCTGCGGCGTCGTCGAGAAGCGGCTCGAGAAGCTGACGACCTCAGGCCGCCACGGCACCGCGGCCGAGAAGGAAGCCAACGAGCGCGAACAGGTCGTGCTCGAGAAGATCCTGCCGGCCCTGAGCGACGGTCGGCCCATCCGCGATGTCGGCCTCGACGACGATGACGCCATGCGCATCCGCGGCTTCCGATTCCTGACCGAGAAGCCGGTGCTCGTGCTGCTCAACGTCGGCGAGTCCGACCTGGCGCGGGCCGACGAGCTGGCATGCGTCCTGGCGGCGTCCATCGACCACGGCAAGACCGACGTCGTCCCGTTGTCGGCACGCATCGAGATGGAGATCGGCGAGCTCGACGATGAAGAGGCGCAGATCTTCCGTGACGACCTCGGTCTTGAAGGCTCGAGCATGGACCGGGTCATCCGGGCCAGCTACCACCTGCTGGGCCTGATCAGCTTCTTCACCGTGGGCCCAGACGAGACCCGCGCCTGGACCATCCCGCGCGGTGCCTCCGCGGTCGATGCCGCGGGAGCCATCCACTCTGACCTGGCTCGTGGCTTCATCCGTGCCGAGGTCATCGGCTGGGAGGAACTCCTGCGACTCGGCTCGATGGTCGAGGCCAAGAAGCAGGGCAAGCTGCGCTCCGAGGGCAAGACCTACGCGGTGCAGGACGGCGACGTCATCGAGGTGCTCTTCAACGTCTGAGCCGCGTCACCGCGACGTAAGGCGCGCTAGTCGAGCGACTCGTCGTCGAGGCGATCTCCTTGACCCGTGTGCCATCGGCGACACCCCATACCGCGTCGTCAGGCTCCACATCGACCAGCATGGAGCGGAACTCACCTCGCCACCGCCGATGCGACCGGTCTCGTCGACATCGGTCACCGAACGTGCTCACCCTCCTCCGAGGAGACGTTCACCGCCACCCGCAGCTGCGAGTCGTCGATAACCGTCGAATCCGACCTGCTGGCTCAGCTCGACGGCCACGGCCTCGATCAGCGACTCCTGGGTGTAGGTGTCGATGACCCGCTTTCGGGCCTCGAGCACCATCTCAAGGAACTCGGTCTCATCGAACTCGGTCTCGTGGGCCAGCAGGACATCGGCGAACAGGTCGGTGTCGCTCTCATGGAGCTCGTAGAAGAAGTAAGGGGGTGCATCCCCGTCGCGCATCGTCATCTGGCCGAGTATAGGCTTCCCTTGGCGCAAGCTCGGTCACGCAACGGACCGAGCGACCAAGAGCGAAGCGAGGGTCGATGCAGGCACCGGACGTCGTCGTGGTCGGAGCTGCCACGCGCGATCTCAACGACGAGAACCCTCGTGGTTGGCTACTCGGCGGTGGCGTCACGTTCGGCGCCCTGGCGCTGGCTCGGATGGGCCTCAGCACCGGCATCGTGCTCGGTCTCGATGAGGACGCCGCGTCCGCGGCCATGAGCTGGGTCTGCTGCGCGACGCCGGTGCGGTGATCGTCGACAGTGCCACTCGAGCACGGGTCCGGTCTTCACCAACATCGAGACGATCGCCGGCCGCATCCAGATCTGCGGCTCTGGCAGCGACCCGATGCCGGTCTCGGCGCTGCCCGCACGAGTGGCGGAACGCCACGGCCTGGGTGTTCGCGCCGATCGCGTCCGAGCTGCCCGACGAGTGGGCGGACGTGCCGAGGGCCGACGCCAGCGTCGCCTTCGGCTGGCAGGGCATCCTGCGACACCTGACCGCCGGTGAACGGGTCATTCCCGCGTCCCCGGACCATCGCCGGTTCCTGGAGCGCTCCGACATCGTGGCCGTCAGTCGGCATGACATCCCCAGCGACTGGATCTGCGCCGGATCGGGCCTGGCTGGCGCCTCACTCGAGGCCGACCTGCTGCTTACCGCAGGCCTGCTCGGCGGCATGCTCATCCACTTCGTGGACGGCCAGATCACGCGCGCGCGGGCCTACCCTAGCGTGCCCTCGGTAGCCGAGGTCGACCCGGCGGGAGCCGGCGACACGATGCTGGCCGGGCTGGTGGCTGCCCGCATCGTGGCGGCGCAGGCCGGTGAAGACCTGGGCCGCGACCTGCGCCTCGGCGCCACGGCATCCTCGCTGCTGGTCGAAGGCCCCGGCATGAACTCTGTGCCGACGTTCGCGCAGATGTTCATGCGGCTCAAGGGCAAGGGCTAGCGCCGAGACACTCCGAAGAGCGCCAGGGTGTTGCGTACGAAGGCCCCCACGCCGGGGTCGACCGCGAGTGAGCCTGATGCGCCGATGCTGCCCAGGCTCACCACCCGGCCGCCACCCGGGCGCTCCCAGTAGATGAGGTCGGCTCCACGCTCAGGGTCCACGCCGGCCCATTCGAGGTTGGGTTGCTTCGAGGTCGCCAGGAGCGTCAGTCCGGGCAGCGGCTCCGGAACGGTACCCACCGACTCACGGATGGCATCGAACTCGTAGCCACTGACCTTGGGGCCGTTGAGGCTGGCCTCACCGATGGTGCCGGACTCGCTGAGCGGCACGCGCTCAGGCTCGCGGAAGAGCGCGTGCCCGGGCTCCAGCACCTCGAGGGCACGGAAGCCGGTGCCGGTGCCATCGTCGATCATGCCCTGCGGGTCCAACCCCAGCATCTCGTGGGCATAGCGGCCGATGAGCCGGAAGCAGCCACCCGGGCAGCCATCATGGGAGTGCCAGCGCTCGCCCCACCGCTCCGGACTGAGCCACCGGGGGTCGACATCGTCGACATCCTTGCGACACTCCATCACCGTGCCGCTGTCATCGAAGCTCACGCGCCAATGACAGCTGTCGCCCGACAGCGACAGGACATCGCCACCGCCGTCGAGGAAGGCTTCGACGCCATCGCGAGCCTCGTGGGACCAGTACTCGGAGTGCCCCGTGATGAAGAGTGCACGGAAGTGTTTCAGCAGCCCGGGGTCCTCGTGGAGGTCGTGGTCGGTGATGACCTCGTAGGCATAGCCTTGCTCATCGAGCCAGGCCTCGGCGTAACGCTCGGGACGGACCAGGTGCGAGTGCCCGACGAAGGCCGCGCGATCCGACTCGAAACCGAACGGCGTGGCCCGGGGGATGGGTGCCTGCGTCGTCAGCCAGAAGTGGGGCCGTCCGCTCGCGTGGGTCGAGTAGAACGACGCCGAGAGACCGAAGGACGGCGCCACGGCAGCGGGTCGGCGGCCGTAGGCATACCAGGTGTTCGTGGACAGCAGCAGCGCCACGCTGTCCCTGACACGTGGCCGCGGCCGGCTGACCGCAAAGGTGATGGCCACCGCGTCCTCGCCTGCCTGTCCGGCGAGGCGCAGCAGACCGGCGTACATGCCGGAGTCGGCATCGTCGGCCACATGCCATTCCGCGGCCAGAGGCCAATGGCAGTCGAGCAGGTCATCGCTCGACAGCCTCAGGCCGTGGCCGCGATCGGGATCGTCCTCTGGCACGTAGCCGGGTCGCCCCAGCGCCGCGTCGAAGGCGGGACCGCCGATCTGCCAGGTGCCGCCGCCAACGAGGATCCCATGTCGCCCGTGGCCGCTGCCGTCGGCAAGACGGTGGCCTCGCTCCTCGGCCAGGTCCCAGGCGCCCAGCAACGGCCCCACCTCAAGCTGCCCCAGCAGGCGGCGGCCACGGTCGGCGATGGTCCGAGCCAGCGCATCCGGCTCGATCACGCCGGACATCACGAACGGGGCCGCGATGTCGCCATCGAGCAGATCGTCAGCTGCTCCACGTTCCGCCGACGCCCCGATGCGAAGACGAGACATGGGACCCGGTGGCAGCAGGCCGGCACCCTCGCCATGGCCCGTGCCAGAGCCAACGAGGGCAGGGGAGCCGTCCACATAGACGGAGGCGCCGTCGGGCCCGAGGGTCAGAGCGAGGTGAAGCCATTCTCCGAGATGATCGTGAAGGATGGGCTCCGTGTAGTGGATGTGCTCGTGGTCGAAGGCACCATCGTCGCCGAGGTAGGCCCCGACCCGACCCAGGTGATCGACCAACAGGGCGAAACGGCCCGTGTCGGGAAAGTCAAGGTCTGTGATGAGACCAGCCCAGGCCCACTGCAGCTCATCGAGTACGGGCAGGCGCCACAGGCGCAGCCATAGCCCGCAGCTCATCGGGCCTGCCGGCAGCGGATCCTCCGGACACGTAGACGTACGAGCCGGGCGAGATCAGGCCCCGGGCAGCGGTCGGACGACTGAAGCTGGCCAGGTGTTCGGAATCTGCCCGATCGGCGGCCGCTGAAGCCGCCGCGCTGGCGATGGCACGGCGACCCAGACGGACGACCTCGAGCTCGTATGCTGCCGGCGCCGCAACGTGGAATCGCACCGTTCCGCCGGGCAGCACACTGATGCGCTCGACATACCCGCCCGCGTCACGGACACGCACCCCGCGCAGGGGCTCCGGCCGCGGGGCCATGCCGGTGCTCAGGATCTCTTCGCGGGTGGCGCCGTGGACTCCCGCACCACCAGCTCGACCGGGATGCGTGTCGCCAGGCCGATGTTCCCGGCCGTGGCAGATCGTGCTCCTTGGTCGGCCTCGTTTTCGCCCGAGATCAGGTCCAGCAACGTCTCCACCGCCCAGCGACCGATCTCCTCGGTGGCCTGCCTCACCGTCGTCAGCGGTGGATCCACGTAGGGCGCCAGCTTGATGTCATCGAACCCGGCCACACTGACGTCCTGGGGCACGTGCAACCCGGCAGCGCGCAACCCACGCATGGCGCCGACCGCGGTGAGGTCGTTGTAGCAGACCAGCGCGGTGGTTCCGGGCCGCTCCGCCAAGGCGCATTGCGCTGCCGAAGCCCCGCCCTCCACGCTCCCGTCCCCCTCGACCACGGCGATCGCACCATGATGCTCACGGATGACCGCACGAATGCCCGTCAGGCGCTCCTCGACCGCGACGTTGATGGAGCTCGGCACACCGATGTAGACGATGTGCCGATGACCCAACTCGAGGAGGTGTTCGACCACCATCCGGGCACCGCCAGCGTTGTCCGACAGCACGGCGGGGACTCCGGCAGCCACCGCGATGCTGTTGACGATGACGACGGGACACGGGCGCTCCTCGATCCAGGTCCGGTGTCGCTCGGTGATGGCTGTACTGGCGATGACCATGCCATCGACCTGCCGGCCGGCCAGCACCTCGAGCGACTGGATCTCGCGTTCGGCGTCGCGCCGGCCGTCAGCGAGGATCACGGAGTAGTCACGCAGGCGGGCTGCGTCCTCGACCGCCCGCACCACTTGCGGAAAGAAGGGGTTCTCGATATCGGTGACGCTGAGGCCGATGGTCTGGGTGGCGCGCAGCTTGAGCGAGCGAGCCACACCCGAGGGGCGATAGCGAAGTTCCCGTGCAGCTGCCTCCACGCGCTGACGCGTAGCTGGCTCGACGCCGACGCCGCCGCGCAGGGCACGACTGACCGTGGCCGTCGAGACGCCTGCCCGGGTGGCGACGTCGCGGATGGTGGCGGACCTGGATGCGCTGGCCGCCTGGCGCACGGCTAGCCCTTCGGCGCCTCGCCGCTCTCGCCGGCCACCTTGGCCTCGACCTCGGCGGCATATTCCTCCAGCTCGTGGCCGAGCCGGTCGAGCTCCTCACCACCACCCATCAGCTTGAGCAGCTCGTCTCGAGGCAGCTCCTCCTTCTCGAAGGTGCCGATCTGCTGACCGCGATCGAGGATGACGAAGCGCTCCCCGACCGGGTAGGCATGGTTGACGTTGTGGGTGATGAGGATGATGCCCAGGCCGCGTGCCTGCGCCGCCACGATGTAGCGCAGGACGATGGCTGCCTCCTTGACGCCCAGCGCCGAGGTGGGTTCATCGAGGATCACGACCTTGGCGCCGAAGTGGACGGCTCGGGCGATCGCGACGGACTGTCGCTCACCACCAGACAGGGTACCCACCGCCTGCGTGGTGTCGCGCAGGTCGATGCCCATGCGGTGCATCTCCTCGCGGCTGATGCGGTCGGCCGTCGAAGTGTCGTAGCGCTTGAAGGGACCCCAGCCCGTGGTCGGCTCGTTGCCCAGGAAGAAATTGCGAGACACGCTCATCAGCGGGCACATGGCTAGGTCTTGGTAGACGGTGGCGATACCGCGATGCAGCGCGTCACGTGGCGATGCCAGATGGACTTCCTTGCCGTCGAGCAGGATCTTGACCATCGTCGGGTGGATGCACGCCCGAGAGCGTCTTGATGAGCGTGGACTTGCCGGCACCGTTGTCGCCCAGCAGGCAGACGACCTCTCCCGCGCGAACGGTCAGGGAGACATCCTTGATGGCGATGACGCTGCCAAAGTACTTGGTCAGGCCCCGGGCCTCGATCAGGGGCACGTCCGTGGTGGATGTGCCCGGCTGGTTGGTCACAGCGGCCGTCATGAGCGAACTCCTGTTCCACGCTGTCGGACGTAGTTGGACAGCAATACCGCCACCAGCAGCACGATGCCCAGGATGGCGAAGTACCAGTCGGATGAGTAACCCGCCAGGGGAATGCCGACCTTGGTCATGCCCAGGGTCAGTGCGCCGAAGAACGCGCCGATGGGCGAGCCGTAGCCGCCGGTCAGGAGGCTGCCACCGATGACGGAAGCGGCGATGGCCTCCAGCTCCTTCTGCTCCCCGCGCAGCACATCTGCCGAGCCGAAGGTCAGGACCTGGTTGACGCCGAGCAGGCACGCAGCGCCGGCGGTGGCCATGAACAGCGAGATCTTGACGCCGCGCACGGGCACGCCGACGTTGCGTGCAGCCGTCTGATTGCCGCCCGTGCCGAAGATCCAGTTGCCGAAGGTGGTCTTGAACAGGACCCATGCCGCGATAGCGGTGACGACGACCCACCAGACGACGGCGGCCTTCAGCTTGAACTCGCCGAAGACGAACTCGTTGGTGAAGAAGGCCACCACGAAGTCGTCCGCGGTCAGCTCACGAAGTCCCCCGACCTGGGTTCGCCCGGTCATGAGCCGGGTGATGCCGATGGTCACACCGCGTAAGACGAAGAGCATGCCCAGGGTCACGATGAACGAGGGCAAGCGCGTGCGCGTCACCAGGTAGCCGTTGAGGAAGCCGATGCTCAGCGCGAACGCAAAAGCGATGGCGATGGCGATGGCCGGCGAGAGCGCGAACTCGGTAAGGCCAAGCGCCAGGACCATGCCCGCGGCGCCGATCATCGAGCCCACCGAGAGGTCGAACTCACCGGCGATCATGAGCAGGCTGACGGCAGCCGCGAGGATGCCTACCTGGGCAGCCACGTCGAGCCAGTTGCTGATGCCGCGCGGGGTCAGGAAGCCGTTGGCGAAACACTCCTGAGCGTCACCCACGCACTGCCACAGCGGCCAGGTGAAGACCAGTACGGCGATGAGCGTCGTGATGACGGCGCCGGTCTCCGGACGGCTCAGAGCCGCCTGCCACCACCTTCGTTTTCGGACGCGCTCGTCCTTGCGTTCGGCTTGGGACACGCTGCAGTCCTCCCTCTCAGGCCCGCGAGGCTGTTCTGGATGAATCGAAGGTGGGGCAGGCTACTGCCTGCCCCACCTATCGAGGACGATCTAGCGGATACCCTGGGCCGACAGCTCGATCACGGCCGCAGCGTTGTCAGCCGTCACGAAGCCGGGGCCCGTGAGCACCACACCGCCGCCGCCGGGGATGAGCCCGCCGAACTGGTTGTACAGGGTCAGCATCACCACCGGCAGGTAGCCCTGCAGGTACTGCTGCTGATCGATGGCGAACAGCATGTTGCCGTCGACGATGGCCTGCAGCGCGTTCGGCGACAGGTCGAACGTGGCCAGCTTGGTCTGGCCCAGGATGCCCAGGTCTTCGAAGGCAAGCAGTGCCGGATCCGCACCGGTGGGGCCCAGGGTCAGGACGCCGTCGATGTCAGGATTGGCAGTGAGTGCTGCTGAGATGGCGGCCTGGGAACCCGCCGGGTCGGTCAGGTCGACGGCGAGTACCTCGGAGGTGGCGCCAACTTCAGCGAGCGCGTCCGCGAAGCCCTGGCAGCGCAGGTCGAGAGCCGTGTTGCCGACCTCCTGGTTGACGCAGAGGCCTGTGGTCACGCCGGCGTCAGCCATACGCTTGCCGCCGCCGACTCCGGCCACGTACTCGGTCTGGCCCGACATGGGCCAAGATGCCCAGGGCTGCATAGTCGTCAGAGCCCGAGTTCATCGAGATGACCGGGATGCCGGCTGCTACAGCAGCCTCGATGGACGGGCCGAGGGCGTCGGCATCAGGTAGAGAGACGACGATGCCGTCTGGCGCTGACGCCACCGCGGTGTCGATCAACTGTGCCATGGCCGGCATATCGAATGTGGGTGGTGCGGTGTAGTTCGCGGTCACGCCCATGGTCTCGGCAGCATCGATGACGCCGTTCTGCACGACCGACCAGAACGGGTCGGACGCCTGGCCATGGCTGACGACTTCGATTCGGATGTCGTCCTGAGCGGTGACCGCCGCGGGCGCGATGGCCGCACCGGCCAACAGGCCGACACTAACGAGGCCTACCAGCCCCTTCTTGATTCGCATATCGAGTTCACTCCTCCATAGGCGGTCCTTGCACCGCCGGTCTCCTTTGGTCGATCGGACAAGCCGTTCTCTTGGTACGCCTGGTCCACCTCCTTCGCTATGCAGGGATCTCTTCGAGTCGGACCGTGCGATGCTCCTTGAGAGCGATGGTCGCGGCCTCAGTGATGCGTGCGGATTCGACGCCGTCGCGAGCGGTACAGGCGGTTGCCATCTCGCCGCGTGCCACCTTGAAGAAGCCCAGCATCTCGGCGCGGTAGGCACCGGCGAAGCGATCCTGGAAATTGGGCCAGGCAGGTCCCTCCGGCGCCGGCACGCCCGGCTCGACGGAGCGGATGACCTGGCGTGGGCCCAGGCCGACACTGATGCTGTCCCTGGAGCCGAAGAGCTCGGTGCGGATGTCGTAGCCCCGCGGGTCGTGTCGCGACACCGTCATGACCCCGAGCACGCCACTCCTCATGCGCACCGTCGCCACGGCAGTGTCGACGTCGTCGTACTTGGCGAAGACCGGGAACCCGCGCACGGAGCCATCGGCGTAGACCTCCTCGACCTCGTCGCTGGTCAGCCAGCGCAGGATGTCGAAGTCATGCCCGGAGAAATCACGGAACAGCCCGCCCGAGACAGGGATGTACGACTCGTGCGGGGGCTCGGGATCGTGTCCGGCCATGCGCACGCTGTAGAGCGTGCCCAGGTCACCGCTGTCCACCATCCGACGCGCCTCGATGTAGCCTTCGTCGAAACGTCGCTGGAAGCCCAATTGGAAGGGCGTGCCAGCGCGTTCGACTCTCCTCCGCCAGCACGATAGCATCGAGCAAGTCGGGGGTCAGGGGCTTCTCGCAGAAGATGGGTACGCCGCGCTCGAGTCCTGCGCGGACCAGGGGAGCATGGGCATCGCTGGCCGCGGCGATGACGTAGGCATCCGCCTCCTGCAACACCGTTTCGACCGACGCAGCGCGCGCGCCGACCTCCGTCGCCACGGCAGCGGCCACGGCCTCGACCGGGTCAGCGATAAGCAGCTCATCGACCTGGTCGATCGACGTCAGGACGCCTGCATGCATCTTGCCGATGCGCCCGGCTCCGAGTAGCCCGATCCTCAAGAGTCGTCCCTCCCTGGTCTCGTCCGGGGTGTCGGCTGCCGCCATGCGGATGCGCCGATCGCTGCTGCTGCAATCGATTACGGCAAGAGGTTATGATGAGGACTGAGAGGGCCTGATGTCAACTTTGTGGACCTGGCCACGTGACGACGCAGACGTCTGGTCCGGCGGCCTGGAGGATCGAGCCAATGGTGAAATCAGCGCCTGTCGCTGAGGACCTGCATCGCAAGGCCGGGCCACCACAGCCCGACACCGGACTGGTCCACGACATCCGCCCACACCATGCTGGCTGGCAGTACGTCGGATTCGGTGAGTATCGCCTCGATGCCGGGATGACCCTTGCGCGCCCAGCGGATGACCACGAAGTCGCGCTCATCGTGCTCGAGGGTAGTGTCGACATCAGTAGCGGCGCGAACCACTATCGATCGGTCGGCAGCCGAGCGAGCGTCTTCGACGGCCCGCCGGCGCCGGTGCTGCTGCTCGAGCCTGGCCAGCGACCTCGAGGTCCGCGCCGACGCGGCAGCCACCATCGTCGTGGCCGACGCGCCTGGGGCCGAAGTGCGCAGCACGCGCCTCATCGAACCGGGTGACATCTTCGTGGAGACACGCGGCAGTGGCATCACCGAGCGACGCATCCACCACCTGCTGCCTCCGTCGCGAGCTGGCGGGTCGGCTCATCCTCTTCGAGGTCTATACGCCGGGTGGCAACTGGTCGAGCTATCCGCCACACAAGCACGACACCGAGGACCCGCCCAACGAGGCCTACCTCGAAGAGCTCTACTACTACCGCTTCGCCCGACCAGAGGGCTGGGGCTTCGCTCGCGTCTACACGCCCGATCGCTCCCTGGACGTCGTCATTCGCGCCAGGCGATGGAGACGTCGTGCTCATCCCCCGTGGCTACCACCCCTTCGGCGCGCCGGCCGGCTACGACGCCTACTACCTCAATGTGATGGCTGGCCCCAATCGGGCGTGGCATTTCACCCTCGACCCCGATCATGAGTGGCTGATGAACTGGGATCCCGACCTGCCCAGATAGCGAGCACGACAAGGAGCACACGGATGGCGACGAAGCTGGCGACCCCGCTGCAGCGGACGGCGAGCGACTACCCGACCGAGTATTGGAACGACTCCTGCAACGCTGCCGAGCTGTCCTATGCCATCGACAACGGCGCTGTCGGCGCGACCACCAACCCCACCATCGTGGGCACGGTGATGCAGCAGGAGTACGACATCTGGGCGCCGCGGGTCCGCCAGATCGTCGAGGACAACCCGACCTGGACCGACCAGGAGGTGACCTGGCAGGTCATCGAGGAGATGGCCATCCGCGGCTGGAAGATGCTGCGAGCCCATCTACGAGGCCGAGCACGGGCAGAAGGGTCGACTTTCGATCCAGATCGAATCCGACCTTCAACCGCTCGGTCGACAAGATGGTCGAGCAGGCCCGCCACTTCCACACGCTCGCACCGAACGTCCAGATCAAGTTCCCGGCCACCGCGGCCGGCCTCGAGGCCATGGAGCTGGTGACCGCCGAGGGCATCAGCGTCAACGCCACCGTCTCCTTCACCGTAGCCCAGGCGCTGGCGGTCGGTGCCGCGGTCGAGCGTGCCCTCGCCAAGCGTGAGGCGGCCGGCGAAGACACCTCCTGGATGGCGCCGATCTGCACCATCATGATCGGCCGCACCGACGACTGGGTGAAGGCGTCGTGCTGCACGCGACGGCATCGTGATCGATCCCGCGGCGGCCGACTGGGCTGGCATCGCCGCCTTCAAGCGCGCCGCCGCCATCTACGAGGAGCGCGGCTATCGCACGCGCCTGCTGGCGGCCGCCTATCGGCACCATCGCCACTGGTCGGAGTTGATCGGCGGCGACATCTCCATGACCATCCCGGCCGCCTGGCAGCGACTCTTCAACGCCTCCAGCGGTGGAGGTCAGGGACCGCTGGGCCGATCCGGTCCCGCCGGCTGCACATCGAGCGAGCTGCTCGAGCGTGTCCCGGAGTTCCGCAAGGCCTACGAGCCCGATGGCCTGAGCATCCCCGAGTTCGACACCTACGGCGCGGTGATGCGCACGCTGCGCGCGTTCGTGGCCTCGTACTGGGAGCTCGTCGGCACCATCGATGACCTGATGATCCCGAACCCGGACGTGAAGCGCCTAGACCGGGACGCAGCGCAGGAGGAGAGCGGCCTTATGTCGCGAACCACCGTGGCCCAGGCCATCGTGGCCTGGCTGGCCAACCAGTACGTCGAGCGAGACGGTGAGCAGGGGCGCTTCTTCGATGGCGTCTTCGGCATCTTCGGGCACGGCAACGTGGCCGGGATGGGCGAGGCCCTCGAGGCGGCACAGGACAGCGTGCGCTACTACCAGTGCCCGCAATGAGCAGGCCATGGTGCATACCGCGGCCGCGTACGCCAAACAGCGACTACGCCTGCGCACGTTCGCCTGCACCTCGTCCATCGGTCCAGGTGCCACCAACATGGTCACCGGCGCCGCCAATGCGACGGTCAACCGACTGCCCGTGCTGCTGCTGCCCGGCGACCGCTTCGCCACGCGTCGCGTCCGTCCGGTGCTGCAGCAGCTGGAGAGCGTCCGACGCCGGCGACGTCTCGGTCAACGATGCGTTCCGTCCGGTGTCGCGCTACTTCGATCGCATCGAGCGGCCGGAGATGCTCATCGATGCGCTCCCGGCGGCGATGCGTGTGCTGACCTCTCCGGCCGAGACCGGCGCGGTCACGCTGGCGCTGCCCCAGGACGTCCAGGCGGAGGCCTGGGACTGGCCGAGGACCTCCTCGCACCGCGGGTCTGGGCGATCCCGCAGCGCCCGGCCGACGAGACCTTGCTGGCCCAGGCCGTCGAACGCATCATCGCTGCCGAACGACCCATGATCGTATCCGGCGGCGGCACCCTCTACAGCGATGCGGCCGACGCGCTCGATGCCTTCGCCACGCGCTTCGGCATCCCGGTCACCGAGACGCAGGCCGGCAAGGGAGCGCTGCGCTGGGACCATCCCTTCAATCTGGGAGCCCTGGGGTCGGCCGGCGGTAGCGCCGGCAACGCCATCGCGCGAGACGCCGACCTCGTCATCGCCATCGGGACCCGGCTGTCCGACTTCCCGACCATGAGCTGGTCCTCGTGGCAGGACCCCGATGTCGCCTTCATCTCCATCAACGTGGCTGAGCTGGACGCTGCCAAGGCCGCGGCGCTGCCGCTCCACGGCGACGCCCGGGTCACGCTCGAAGAGCTGCACGCGGCCCTCAACGCGCGTGGCTGGAGCGGTGCTTCACCCGACCGCCTGGAGCGTATCGAGCGTCTCCGCAGCGAGTGGAACGACGAGGTCGAGCGCGTCCTGCACCTGGCCGCCAGCGAGCACGTCTCGCAGCCCGAGGCCATCCGGCTGGTCAACGAGGCCGCCGGCGAGGACGGCGTGGTGGTGTGTGCCGCCGGCGGGCTGCCGGGCGACCTGGCCAAGGTCTGGCGGGCCAGCGGGCCCGGCCGCTACCACATGGAATACGGCTTCTCGACGATGGGCTACGAGATCGCCGGCGGCATGGGCGTGGCCATGGCCGAGCCCGACCGACGCACCTACGTCATGGTCGGCGACGGCTCGTACCTGATGCTGGCTCAACGAGATCGTCACGGCCTACCAGGAAGGCATCTCGATGACCATCGTGCTGCTGGACAACCACGGCTTCCGCTGCATCCGAAACCTCGCCGACGCCTGTGGTGGCGCCAATCCCTTCAACGACTTCCGGGTTCGTGACGCCGAGTCGGGCAGCTTCACCGGTGACGTCCTGCCCATCGACTTCGCCGCCAACGCCGGCAGCCTTGGCGCCCAGGTGCTGACCGCCGACACGCCGGCCGAGCTCGAGACGGCGCTGGCGCAGGCACGCCAGATGCGAGGGTGGGCCCGTCGTCATCGTGGTCGAGGTCGAGCCCGAACCCGCGGTGCCCAGCTACGACAGCTGGTGGGACGTCGCCGTAGCTGAGGTCTCCACCTCGGCGAGCGTCCGGAGCCGCCCGCAAGGAGTACGAAGAGAACCTGCGCAAGGAGCGCGCGTTCGTCTAGGGAGGGAGATGATGGCTGGCATCCGGATCGCGCCGCGCCGGTGTCGTGGGGCGTCTTCGAGCAGACCGAGGGCGACCCCTTGCAGCTCGCGCCCGAGGCGATGCTGGACCAGATGGCGTCGGCCGGGTACGCCGGCACCGAGCTGGGTCCGCCTGGCTACTTCGGTGATGCCAGCCTGGTTGCGCGGAGCAGCTCGCCGCGCGACACCTGTCGCTGGTCGGCAACTTTCATGCCCCAGCGCTTCAGTCGGGCGGAGCACGCCGCTGCCGATCGGGCGGAGATGATCAGGGTCCTCGACTACATGGCCGCGGCGCGTCCCGACGACTTCATGCCCAAGGTCATCCTCGCCGATGCGTCGCTGGAGCCGGAGCGGCTGCGCTGGGCGGGGCAGATCGCCGACCACCCGGAGGCAGCGCTGCCCCCCGATCGCGTTCTCAGACTCCTGATCGACAACCTGCACCGTGCCGGAGAGGCCTGTCGCGAACGCGGCTTCGATCCGGTGCTGCACTTCCATGCCGGCAGCTACATCGAGTCGGCGGCCGAGATCCACCAGGTGTTCGATGCCCTCGACACGTCGCTCGTGGGCATGTGCCTCGACACCGGGCATGCGCTCTTCGGTGGCGCTGACCCGGCTGGAGCTGCTCGACGACTACTTCGACATCGTCCGCCACATCCACATCAAGGACTGCGATCTGGCCGTGCTCGACGAGGTGAGCCGCTCCGGTGGCGGCATGATGGAGGCCTGGGACCGTGGCGTGTTCTGCGAGCTGGGCCTGGGCACCGCCGGTCTGGACGACTTCCTCGACCGCTGCTCAGGCGCGGGGCTGGGAAGGCTGGATGGTCGTCGAGCAGGACCGGTTCCTCAAGCCCGCGGACACGCCCGAGGCGTTGCTGGCCTGCAACTCGCCAACCGCGACTGGCTCGCGGAGCGTGGCTTCTAGCGTGCTGCCAGGACCATAAGAGACGACTCCAGGGTCGTCCCCGGAGTCGCTGGTTGCGTGTTCGGCCCACAAGGGCCGCGAAGACCTAGCTGGCGAGACCGGCCAGGAACTCGGCAGCGACATCCTCGATGTCCTCCTGATCGACCGCGACGCGGACGCCGAGATCGGTCAGGACCTCGGTCGTGATCTGCGGCCGAGATCGGGTCGAGGATGGCCGCGATGGCGTCAGCGCCGCCATCGACCTGTGCGAGAAAGTCATTGCGCACCACCGGAGCGAGGTTCTCGGCCGGCTGGGTCTCGAGGTCGTCGGCCAGCTCGACGAAGCCGTTCTGGGCGATGGCCGGCTGTGTCGAGCAGAGCTCGCCTACGTCGATCGCGCCGCCGGCGAGTGCCTGCGCGATGGGCGCATCGCAGGCATCCAGCAGCTCCTTCTGGAGGGCGTCGAAATCGATGCCGTACTGCTCGAGCGCACCCTTGCACAGCGCATTGACCTCGCACTCGGACGGCAACCCGAAGACGAGCTGATCCTGGACCGCGGCCAGGTCGCCGATCGAGACCAGGCCGAACTCGTCGGCCGTGTCCTGGCGGACCACGAAGGCGTTGGTGTCCTCGCCCGGCGTGATGCCCAGGACCGTGGCGTCGATGCCCTGCAGGTCATAGGCAGCCTGCAGGTTGGCACGGTTGGTCTCGCCGTCGCCGCTCATCTCGAGCGCGGCGAGTTCGGCGTTCTCGGAGCCAAGCACGTAGTAGCCGAGGCCGGAGCCGACGTACTCCGGTGTCAGGTCGATCTGGCCTTCCTCGAACGCCGCAGCGACGGGCACGCGCGGGCCCAGGCCCAGCTGGCGATCGACGCTGAAGCCGTCGCCCTCCAGTGCCTGCGCGTAGATCTCGGCGATCAAGCTGCGACTCGTAGAAGCCGTCCGAGCCGATCCGCACCGTGGGCTGATCCTGCGCGGTGACGATGGCGCCCCCACCCGTCGTTCCGACGATCGCGAGCGATGCCAGGAGCGACGCCCCGAGGGCGAGTCTGCGGGTACTCCGCATGGGTACCTCCCTTGTCTTGTGCGTGACCGGACGCTCATTCGGCGACTGCGGTCCCGCCTAACCCTACCGTCTCCGGTCTGGTCTAGGTGTGAGGCGCCTTACGGACCCGGGACTAGCTCGACGCGCCAGCTTCTGGTCGCGCATGCCCTCGTCCCGGCCAGCGGCGACGCGGACACCACGTGGGGTGAGGCGACGCTGCAGCCACGAGAGCAGCAGGTCGGTGCCGATGGCAAGTCCGGCCACCAGGATGACGCCGGCGTAGAGCATGCCGTCGTCGTGGCGCCGCAGGCCATCGATGATGTAGCGGCCCAGTCCGCCGCCAGAGAGGATCGCGCCGAGCGTGGCCGTGGCGATGACCTGCAGCGTGGCGATCCGAAAGCCACCCACGATCACCGGCGACGCGAGCGGCAGCTCGACCCGGCGCAGCGTTTGCGTCTCGGTCAGGCCCATGCCGCGCGAGGATTCGACGGTGTCGCGGTCGACCTCGCTGATGCCGGCGATAGGTCGCCACCAGGATCGGCGGGATGGCCAGCAGCAGCATGGCCAGGAAGATGGGCAGGAAGGTCAGGCCCAGCCGTGGGTCGTAGCCCAGCGTCGGCGCCAGCGCCAGCGTCACCGGCAAGACCATCACCATGACCGCATACGAGGGGATGGCGCGCCCGATGTTGGCGAGGTTGATGCCCAGCAGCTGGAGCCGGCCGGTATGGCCGATGTAGGAACCCAGCGGCAGGGCGACGAGCGCGGCAGACGCGACCGCCAGCAGCGCACAGCACGATGTGCTCGACCAGGCGCGTCGGGATGCCATCGGAGCCGCTCCAGCTGGCCGATCCGGTGAGGAACGTCGATGATCTGCTTCATGCCGCGTCACGCCTGCATCGCCCTGGCGCGCGACCACGGCGTCAGCCAGCGCTGCAGGCCCACCAGCGCGCCGTCGACGACGAAGGCCAGGATGACCGAGCCGATCGCACCGAGATAGATCTTCGTGTCGAAGTACGTCTGCAGCCCTTCGGTGATGAACTGGCCGAGGCCGCCGAAGCGATCACCACCGATGATCGAAGCGACGGTGACGAGGCCGATGGTCGTCACCGCCGCCACGCGCACGCCGGCCATGATCAGCGGCACCGCGAGCGGCAGCTGCACCCGCCAGAAGCGGGTCCGCGCCGGTGTAGCCCATGGCGTCGGCCGCCTCGTTGACCTCGGGCGGAACCGAGCGCAGTCCCGCCACGGTGTTGACGTACAGGATCAGCAGCGTGTACGTGGTCAGCGGGATGATCGCCGTCGTCAACGACAGCCCGATGATGGGGATGAGCACCGCGAACGCCGCCAGGCTGGGAATGGTGTAGAGCAGGCCGGTCATCGCCGTGACCGGGCCGATGGTGCCAGGTCGACGCATCGCCAGCACGGCCAGACGCCAGGCGATGACGAAACCCGCGACCATCGGGATGACCAGCAGCTGCAGGTGCTGCCAGGTCTTGTCGGCGACATCGTCGAGGTGGGTGGCGATCCAGTCCCAGCGGATCTCGATCATGGATCAGCGCCTGACGGCTGCCTCGTCCGCCGCATCCTGTGGGCGATGGCACGACCTCGGCCACGGCCTCCGCGATGTCATCCGGAACCTCGCGTGAGCGGTCGTCCTGCAGCCAGTCCATCACCGCTCGCAGCGTCAGCAGCCCCAGCACCCGGCCCTCCTCGGTCGACCACGACGCCATTGCGCACCTCCTCGTCCAGCAGGAAGGACGTGGCGTCCTTCAGCGTCGTGCGACGGTCGAGCAGCGGTGACATGGGGTCGGCGAAGTCTTCCGCGGTGCGGCCATCAGAGGCAGGTCGGCGACCTCGATCCAGCCGAGTGGGCGCTCGTCATCGTCGACGAGCAGCACGAAGTCATCTCCCGACGCCGCGGCCTGCGCGACCACGTCCTCGCTGGGCGTGCCGACCGAACCATCGGTGCCGGCTCCAGCGCGACGTCGCCGACGCGATACAGCGAGAGGCGCTTGAGGCCGCGGTCGGCACCCACGAAGCGGGCGACGTAGTCGGAGGCCGGGCTGCGACAGCAGCTCGGCTGGTGCGCTGGCCTGGGCGATCTTGCCACCGGCTGCATGACCACCACCAGATCGCCCATCTTGATGGCCTCGTCGATGTCGTGGGTCACGAAGAGGATGGTCTTGGCGAGGTCCTCCTGGAGCCGCAGGAACTCGTTCTGGAGACGCTCGCGCACGATGGGATCGACGGCTCCGAACGGCTCGTCCATCAGCATCACCGGCGGGTCGGCGGCCAGGCGCCCGGGCAACGCCGACACGCTGGCGCTCGCCACCGGAGAGCTGGCTGGGGTAGCGATCGCGGTACTTGCCGGGCTCCAGCCCGACGATCGAGAGCAGCTCGTCGGAACGGCTCTGCTGGCGCTTGCCGTCCCAGCCCAGCAGGCGTGGCACGGTGGCCACGTTCTGCGCGATGGTCTGATGCGGGAAGAGGCCGACCTGCTGGATGACGTAGCCGATGCCTCGGCGCAGCGTCGGTGACATCGGGCTCGGCGATGTCGTCACCGTCGATGAGGATGCGGCCGCTGGTCGGCTCGATGAGCCGATTGACCATCTTCAGCGTCGTCGTCTTGCCGCAACCGGACGGGCCCACCAGCACGCAGATCCGCCCGGCCGGGACCGTCAGCGAGAGGTCCTCGACCGCGCCTCCGGCGCCCTTCTTCAGGGTCGCCGCGTCGTAGTGCTTGCTGACATGCTCGAACTCGATGGTCGCGCCGCCCTGTCGTTGGCGCTGCCGGTCTCGGCGTCATCCATGGTCGACCGACACTAGCGCATGGGCCATGGCCCGGTCGGTGGGATCAGCGCACGGGGCCAGCATCGCCGACCCGTGGCTGCGCCGCGATGCGGCGTCGCAGGCGAGGTACCCGCCGTGCCAGGTCGCGCTCCACGAGACGATCACGGCGACCAAAGAGGCGGCTCCGCTCGGCGATCGCACGGGCCTTGCTGGTCGCCTGCAACGCGGCCCGGAAATCACGCCCGTCGTGCTCACGATGCTTGGCGACGTGCAGCCAGGCCAGGGCCGCGTGCGGTCCGCCCTCGAGTGCGATGGCGTGCCATGCGCCCTCGGCCTCGTCGCGCAGACCCAGGCGTGTCAGGGTGCGGGCGCGGTCGACGGCGATCGATTCGTAGCGCTGTGCCTCCCACGGATCGAAGAATCGCTCCATGGCCGAGTCGAAGCAGGCCAGCGCCTCCTGCGTGGCGGCGATTGCGAGCGTAGGCGCGACCCAGCCCACCGAGGTCGCCCGGGTGCACCGACTCGCGGTGAGTGCCCGGTACGGCCCACCGGTGCCAGATCGAAGCGCCAGGACCCGGAGCAACAGGGCCATGGAGACGACATCCTGGCGGTTGTGCTCGAGGACGTCGCGCAAGCGCCCACCATGACCCGAGCGGAGATAGTCGAGATAGCGGCTGGGCACCAGGCTCGCCGGGCAGGTCGTGCTCGCGTTCCACGCCGCAGATGGCGCGTCTCGACGCTCGCCAGGCGGGCATCGGCCAGGCGGTGCTTCCACGAGGCCCGAGCCAGCGGCAGCAGGTCGAGGTGCTCGCCGTAGGCCGGCGGCCGGCGGCCGTGCAGTCGGTAGCGCGTTACCAGAAGCGGCCAATCGAAGGTGCGCCCGTTGTACGAGACGAGGCAGGCATCGGGCGGGATCAGGGCCTCCAGCGCCTCGAGATAGCCGGCTTCGTCCGATTGCTCCGGCAGCAAGCAGCTGGCGAGTCACGAAGATCTCGGCCTCCCACGTCCCGACACCGACCAGGAAGGGCACCGTGCCTGTTCCGCTGCCGAGCCCCGTGGTCTCGGTGTCGAACAGGACGAAGGGGCGCTCGGGATCGACTGGCTCGGGTAGGTCGCGCAGGTCATCCAGCCGAGCTCACGCCGATGGGCTCTCGTGACTCGACCACCACGATGGGACGCTGCGGAGTCGTCTCGAGCACGACTCCACCGACATCGCGGGCCAGCGCCGCGGCTCGATCTGGCCGCGGCTCCGGCAGCGGCAGGGCGCCGATCTCGGAGGCATCGCGGACCTGGGCGTCGCGCAGTCGCTCGAGTCGCGTCGACGCGGATCCGCAGGCTGCATCGACAGCATCCATGGGCGCCAGGCATCGCCCCGTCGCCTGTCAGCTCGGCTGTCACGCGCAGCCTCGGCACCGGCTGCCGCTGCGCCGCGCCGGCGTCTCGCCGATCGAGCAGGCGCAGCAGGCGCGTGGCAAGTGCTCGGCCGTCGAGGCGACTCTCGCCGCGCGGTCCGACGCAAGCCGGGCAGCCGACCTCGCAATCGCACCGCCCACCAGCTCGAGGGCACCCGTGATGAGCTCATCGGTGCGATCGAACAAGCGCGGCGAAAGGCCGACCCCGCCGGGCACGGCTTCCCAGAGATAGATGACCGGTCGCTCGGCATGCGGCGACTGCACCTGCGCGACCATGCCCAGATCGCGTGGGTCCGCCATCAACAGCACGCTGGCCACGGTCTGCAGGGCACGGCCCGCCCCGACCAGGGCGGCATCCAGCTCGTCGCGGCGCCAGGCGAGCGTGGCAGCCGGGATCGAGCGCCACCCACCAGGCGGTGGTGTGCAGCTCCATCTCCGGCAGGTGGATCTGGCCCCAGCCGACGTTCTCGTGGGTATCGAGCTTGAGCTTCTTGAAGATGGTGGCGATGCTGCTGATCATGACCTCGCCGTGCTGGCGGTAGCCGCCCCTGCGCGGCGCCTGGTCGAAGACCTCCAGGGGCTTGAGGGTCACCGCCAGCTCGGCCTGGGTGTAGTAGTCGCGTATCGACCGGTCGGACCATGGCCTTGCGTTCCTCCCAGTCGAGCTCGTCGACGTGGTACTGCTGCGAATCGTGCAGATAGATGGCCTTCTCGTGCACGAGGACGCGGGCCGCGAACAGGTCGACCTCGCCCAGCACACGCGGTCGCTCCGGACCGGTATCGATGATGAGCACGTTCTCCGGGGCACCCAGGCGCAGGTTGATCTCAGACGCCGGGAAGTTCTCGCTGGCCCAGTACCATCGCCGATCATCCGCCTGGCGCACATGCCCTTCCTCGGCCAGGAACGCCAGCAGGTCGTCGGCCGCACCCGAACCGAAGGCGCTCGCCGGGCGCGAAGGGCAGCTCGAAGGTCGCCGCGCGCAGGTGCGCCAGCAGGACGTGGACGTTCTCCGGGTCCAGGCGCGCCTCCTCCGGCGTGGCCTCGAACAGGTACTGCGGGTGCGTCGCGACGTAGCGGTCGAGCGCGCCGGCACCGGCCACCAGGATGGACACGCTGGTCTCCTGGCGGCGGCCCGAGCGACCCATCTGCTGCCACGTGCCTGCGATGGTCCCGGGATAGCCAGCCAGGATGGAGGCATCCAGACGGCCGATGTCGATGCCCAGCTCGAGTGCGTTGGTGGAGACCACGCCCAGCACCTCACCGCTGCGCAAGCCCGCTTCGATGGCCCGTCGCTCGCTGGGCAGGTAGCCGCTGCGGTAGCCGCGGATGCGCTCGATGGGCCCGCGACCTTCGCGCATGGCTTCACGCAATGACGTCAGCAGCAGCTCGACCGCCACGCGGGCCCGACCGAAGACGATGGTCTGGCGGCCGGCCCGCAGGAACGACAGCGCGGCACGATAGGCCAGAGCATGGGGACCCGGTCGGACGCCACTGCGCCGATCGAGCGGCGGCGGGTCCAGGATGGCGACATGCCGTTCACCCTGTGGGAGCACCGCTCCTGTCGATGACGCGGAACGGCCGGCCGGTGAGGGTCTGTGCCAGCTCCCCGGGATTGCCGACCGTGGCCGACGAGCAGACGATTCGCGGGTTGGAGCCGTAGTGAGCACAGACGCGCAGCAGCCGACGCAGCACGTTGGCGACGTGGCTGCCGAAGATGCCGCGGTAGGTATGCGCCTCGTCGATGACGATGAAGCGCAGTTGCTCGAACAGCTGGAACCACTTGGTGTGGTGCGGCAGGATCGCCGAGCTGAGCATGTCGGGGTTGGTCACCACCACCTGGCCGGCCTCGCGCACCACGGCCCTGATGGCGGCTGGCGTATCACCGTCATAGACCGCAGCCGAGAGGTCCATCTCGGCAAGACTGGCCAGGTCACGGAACTCGGCCAGCTGGTCCTGGCTCAGAGCCTTGGTGGGGAAGAGGTATAGCGCGCGAGCAGCCCGGTCCTGGCTGATCTCCTGGAGGACGGGCAGGTTGTAGCACAGCGACTTGCCCGAAGCGGTAGGCGTCACTACCGCGATGTCCTCGCCCGCGTGCAGCGCGTCGAGCGCCTCTCGCTGGTGGCTGTACAGCGAGCTGATGCCGCGGCGTTCCAGCGCCTTGACCAGGCGAGAGTCGAGCCACGCCGGCACCTCCGCGAAGGTGGCCGGCCGCGCAGGCAGCACATGGCGTGCCGCCACGCCTTCGGCCACGCCCGGCTCAGCCAGGAAGCGTTCCAGGGCATCGAGTGTGGACATCGGTTGATGGAGTCTCATGCTGACGACCTCGACTAAAACCGACCATGCGTTCGGTTTGAGCGTGGAGTCTAGCAGGCCTGGGAAGCGTTTGACAGCCGCGTGACAGGCTGCCTACGCTCGCTGGACGATGAACTTCTTGAGGAGTGGCTCCTTCCAGCGACGGGGTATGGTCGCGCTTGCCGTCGGCCTGCTCCTGGTCGGTGGCTTCGATCCTGGTGTTCGCCGGCAGCCTGACCCGCTCCGTCGACGTGGGTGACGAAGCCGAGCAGGCCCTCGCCGAGATCGCCGAGCTCACCGAACGCGTGGAGACGGGTCGCGCCGAGATCGACTACCTCGACACCGAGGAGTTCGTGGACCAGGTCGCCCGATCCGTGGGGCTTGGCGCCAGGGGCGAGAAGCCGTTCGCGCTCCAGGCCGATGCTCCGTCGCCGGCCCCCGTCGTGCCCCTCGGCAGCCTGCGCGACGACAGTGCCGACCAGGCAGCGTTCGAGGCCTGGATGGACCTGCTCTTCGGCGCCTAGTTCAGTCGCTGACGGCGGAGACGGCTCCGGGCGGGTCGCGGCGTATCCGCAGGTCGAAGTAGAGGACCGCGGTCATGACCGGCAGGACCGCAGCCACCACCACCGAGACCAGAGCGGTGCTGAGTGCCTCGGCGACGGTCACGTCGAATCCCAGCGACGCCGCCACGCCGGATACCACGATGGCATCGAGCAACAGGCCCAGCATCAGGGCGATCACTGCGGTAGCGAGGCTGCCGAAGAGGACGATGAAGAAGATGCGCCAGATGCTGTCGCCGCTGAGATGCCAGCCCCGGACCATCGCGGTGCGCCATCCGAGACCCTCGTTGGCCATGGCCGGCAGGGCTGGAGCCCAGCGCATCGTCAGATAGGCGAGCGTTACCACCAGGCCCACCAAGATGATCAACGCCACGAAGAGCCCGGGGCCGCCCTGGCCCGGCGCGCTGCCACCGAAGACCGCGGTGACCAGCGCCAGCAGCAGCAGCGCCGCGAGGGCCAGTCCGACGACGATGACGGTGGTGATGACGATGAAGGCCAGCGCGCTCAGTGCCCGGCGCAAGCTGACCTTGAGGGCCTGGGCGAGTGACATCGGGCGGTGCAGATAGTCCGCTCCCACGACGGCGCTGAACCCGACCAGGCCGATGCTGGCCAGTAGTCCAGCCAGCATCGTTGCCCCGAGATACGCCCCCATGGAGCCCAGCAGGCGCTCCATCTGCGCGGAGGTGACGTCCGTCTCCAGGTCGAGTGTCCCGTCGGCCGCGAGGAAGACATCCGAGACGACTTCGTTGAAGCGCATCGAGGTGGCTGCCGTCAACAGCGCTCCGGGCCCCACGAACAGGACCGCCAACCCCAGCAGCACGGCCCAACGCCGCCGCAGGAGGCGAACGGTGACATCGATGATCGCGCCATTACTCATGGGCTCGGGCGAGGAGGACTGGGGAGGGCTCGGCGCAGCCACACGCCAGTCAGGGATGTCATTCATGGACACGACCCGTCTGTGTGCGTCACTCGTCCTCGCCGAAGAAGCGATAGCCCCAGCGGCTCAGAACCTGGTAGCCGACCGTGAGCGCCAGCGCCACCACGGTTGCGGCCAGACTCAGGAGCGTGTCGAGGCGGATCCGCATGCGGTTCTTGACCATGGTGCCGTCAGGGGTCATGGCATCCCCGATGCCTGACAAGATCGCTCGCAGTACCTTCATCGCCCAGAGTGTGCCACGCCCGAAGCAAAACGAAGCGACGGGCCCGTCCGCTCAGCGACACGAATGAACCCCCGGACGGTCCACGAGGACTCACCGGGGGTTGCGAGATGTCTTGGTGGCTGCGAGATGTCTTGGTGGCTGGGGGCAGATTCGAACTGCCGACCTAACGATTATGAGCCGTTTGCTCTGCCACTGAGCTACCCAGCCATGGGTTCGCGCCGGTCATAGTATCCCAACAGCGCGCTTCCGTCGCCGTGGGCGATCGCTTGCCAGACCCCGGACCAGCCCTGTCCCCATGCAGGACTTCCGAGCCGTGGCCGCGTGTGGGGTCGCTGTCATTCCATCGAGATGGGTCTTTTCGCGGGCGGTCCTATAATCGCCTCTCCCGGCTCGCGATCCGGAGCCGTTCCACTCCGAAGGCAGGTTTCTCCTTGAATAGTCGATTCATGCGCAATGGGCTCGTCACCCTGGTCCTGGTCGTCGCCACGGCCGCGCTGCTGTACTTCCTGGTCGTCGGCAACGACGAGACGGAGCCCATCGCCTATAGCGGCGATGCTGGAGCGTTCCTCGAGCAGGTCGCGGCGGGCAACGTCGACTCCGTGCTGGCACGCGGCGAGAAGCTCGAGATCACGCTGAAACCGGGCCCAAACAGCGTCCCCGGGGAAGAGAACATCGTCGAGTCCTTCGTGCCTGCCCAGTTCACGACGTCACTCCAGGCCGACATCAACATGGCGGCCTGCGGGTCACCAGCGCTGTGCGATCTGGCCCCGACCTTCAAGGGCGAGCCCGCCGACGATGGCAACGCCTTCTTCGGCCTGCTCATCTCGATGCTCTTCCCGATCCTGCTTATCGGCGTGTTCCTGTGGTTCATGTTCCGCCAGGCGCAGGGCAGCAACAACCAGGCCATGAGCTTCGGTCGCAGCAAGGCCCGCATGTTCGTCGGCAACAAGACGGTGGTCACCTTCTCCGACGTGGCCGGCGTGGATGAAGCCAAGACCGAACTCGCAGGAAGTGGTCGAGTTCCTGAAGTACCCGGAGAAGTTCAACTCGCTCGGTGCGCGAATCCCGCGCGGCGTGCTGCTGGTCGGCCCGCCAGGAACCGGCAAGACGCTGCTGGCGCGAGCCGTCGCGGGCGAGGCCGGGCGTGCCCTTCTTCAGCATCTCGGGCTCCGAGTTCGTGGAGATGTTCGTGGGCGTCGGTGCCAGCCGCGTGCGTGACCTCTTCGACCAGGCCAAGCGCAACAGTCCCTGCATCGTCTTCGTCGACGAGATCGACGCGGTCGGCCGCCAGCGAGGCGCCGGCCTGGGCGGCTCGCACGACGAGCGGGAGCAGACGCTGAACCAGATCCTCGTGGAGATGGACGGCTTCGACACGAACACCAACGTCATCGTCGTGGCCGCCACCAACCGCCCCGACGTCCTCGACCCGGCGTTGCTGCGCCCGGGCCGCTTCGACCGCCAGGTCATCCTCGATCGTCCCGATATGAAGGGCCGACTCGAGATCCTCAACGTCCACGTCAAGGGCAAGCCGCTTGACAAGGAGATCGATCTCCCGACAGTGGCCAAGCAGTCTCCGGGCTTCTCCGGCGCCGATCTGGCCAACCTCGTCAACGAGGCGGCCATCCTGGCTGCGCGCCGCAACAAGAAGACCATCGGAACGCCCGAGTTCACCGAGGCGCTCGAGCGCGTCGTGGCTGGACCGGAGCGCAAGAGCCGCATCATCAGCGACGAGGAGAAGGCCATCATCGCCTTCCACGAAGGCGGACACGCGCTGGTCCAGCGCATCCTGCCCAAGTGCGATCCGGTCGCCAAGGTCAGCATCATCAGTCGCGGCATGGCCCTCGGCTACACCATGGGACTACCCATGGAGGATCGCTACCTGCAGTCCAAGACGGAGTTCGAGGACAAGATCGCCGGCATGCTCGGTGGCAACGCCTCGGAGCGCCTGATGTTCGGCGATACCACCACCGGCTCGTCCAATGACATCGAGAAGGCCACCACGCTGGCACGCCGGATGGTCACCGAGTTCGGCATGAGTGACGAGCTGGGCACCATCACCTTCGGCAAGCACGACGAGATGCTCTTCCTGGGTCGCACCATGGGTGAGCAGCGCAACTACTCCGATGACGTCGCCAGGAAGATCGACGACGAGGTTCGCCTCATCATCGACAAGGCCTACGCCCGGGCGTCCGAGGTCCTGACCACGCACAAGGACCGGCTCATCCAACTGGCCGAAGAGCTCGTCGCCAAGGAGACCATCGAGGCCGACGAGTTCGCGGCGCTGTTCGCGGACCTGCCCGACCCACGCAACGAGCCGGGCGGTTCGCCCACACCCAAGCTGGCGACGCCCTTGAGCGGTTTCAAGGAAACGGCACCGAGCGCGAGAGGAGCCTCCCGCCTCCACGACAGCCCCGGAGCCGTCGCCACAGCCGGCCTGATCGGAACCGGTCGACGGCCCATCAACGGGGAGGGGATCCGATGACTGTGTCCATCGACGCGTCGACGCGTACCTGGACACGAACCGCCGACGAGCGCCTGGAGGAGTTCAAGGCGTTCGTCCGCATCCCCACCGTGGGCGTCCTCTCCGAGCACGCTTCCGACGTGCGGGCGGGCGCTGCGTGGCTCGCGGCCCGCATGCGACGAGATCGGCCTGGAGCACATCGAAGTCTCTGAGACTGGTGGTCATCCGGTCGTCTACGCGACTGGCTACACGTCGGACGGCGCCCCGACCGTGGTCGTCTACGGGCACTACGACGTGCAGCCCGCCGATCCGCTTGGGCTGTGGGTCCGACCGCCGTTCGAACCGCGCGTCGAGAACGGCCGCATCTACGGTCGTGGAGTGGCCGATGACAAGGGCCAGGTCCATCTGCACCTCTGGGCGGCGAAGGCGTGGCTGGAGACCCAGGGCCGTGCTGCCCGTCAACATCCGCTATGTCATCGAGGGCGAGGAAGAAGTCAGGCTCACCCAACTTCGAGGCCTGGCTGCTGGCCAATACCCACAGGCTCGAAGGAGACCTTGTCGTGGTCAGCGACACCGGTTTCTACGAAGGCAACCATCCGGCGCTGACGGTCTCGACTACGCGGCAACGTGTATCTCCAAGTCGACGTCACCGGTCCGCGCCAGGACCTCCATTCGGGCAGTTTCGGGGGCATGGTCCAGAACCCCGCCAATGCCCTGACGCGCATCCTTGCCTCGCTGCGCGACGGCGAGGGGCGGGTCACGGTGCCGGGCTTCTACGACGAGTGGCAGGAGCCTGGCCGCGTCCATCCGTGCTGAGTTCGAGCGGATGCCATTCGACGAGGCACGCCTTTGCTGCCGAGATCGACGTGCCTTGCCTCTTCGGCGAACCCGGCTGCGAGTCCACTCGAACGCAACGGCATCCGGCCCACGCTTGACATCTGCGGCATGTGGTCCGGCTTCAGCGGCGAGGGCAGCAAGACCATCATCCCGGCCAGCGCGCACGCCAAGGTCTCGTGTCGGCTCTCGGCCGGCATGCACCCCGGGAGGACGTTCGAAGCGAATGCGCGACGCCATCCTCGCCGTCAGACGTGCCGGGCGTCACCGTCAAGGTCACACGGCTCGACGACATGGAGCCGTTCCTGGTCAGCCCCGAGCACCCTGCGGCCACAGACGGCCATGGCCTGCCTGCGCGACGTCTTCGGCAAGGAGCCGTACTCACGTCTTCGAGGGCGGCTCCATCGGTGCCGTGGCCAGTTTCGACAAGGTCCTGGGAAGCGCCGGTCGTGCTCCTGGGGTTCACCAATCCCGACGACCAGGCGCATTCGCCCAACGAATTGCTGGTGCTGGCCAACTACGAGGGCGGCGTCCGGACCATCGCGCGCTATTGGGAAGCGCTCGCGCGCGACTAGTACCGATGGCGTAGCGGGGCATAGGAACGATGGGTCGGCCTTGACAGCCCTCGACGTTGCTAGCATCGGATCCGTGGAAGCCTGTCACATGGAGCCCGTGAGGTCTCGGCCTCGCTTGTCGTCGCTATGACCGATCCTGTCGCCCCCGATCGTGGCTTCGGCCAACCCAGCCGAACCACAGCAACCCGGCCCTGGCGGGCCCGGTGCTGCGGCACCGGTCGCAACGCCTCCCGGCGGCCCGCCGTTGGCACCGCCGTCCGAGCCGCCCCGATGGCACCGCCGCCCCGATGGCCCCTGCGCCCGCCGATGCCGCCACCGCAGGCCGTCGCCCGGTCCGGTCGCACCGCTCCCGACCTCGCAGCAGATCGGCCTCGATCCCGACCCTGTCCAGCCATCGCTGGCGCCGCAGCAGCCCAGCGCCATCACCCAGACCGACGAGACCATCGGCGGCAAGCGTGGGAGTACGACTCCGGGGTCGGGAATATCGAGCCCCGTAGCGCGACCCAGGTGCTGCAACACCCTGGCCGGCAAGGTCGCCGAAGGTGACGTCTCGCAGTACCAGCCCGTACCGCTCGGCTTCACGCCACTGGACAAGTCCATCGGTGGCGGCATCCGCGCCGGCGAGATGCTGCTCATCGGTGGTGCCCAGGGCACCGGCAAGACCACCATGGCCGTGCAGATGGCGCGCAACATCGTCATGAGCGGCCTGGCCAGCGTGCTCTACATCTGCTTCGAGCACGACGAGGAGTACCTGCTCAACCGCATCATCGCGCAGGAGTCGGTCCTGCCCAGCCTGCCGTCCCGCAGCGGTGGCGTGAAGCTCGTCGACGTCCGCCAGGAGATCCTGGGTACGTGGATGCAGACCGGCGGTCAGAACGCCGACCTCGGCTCGAACCCGCGATCTGCGTCCGGCGCTCGAACGCATCAATCGCTATGGCCCCAACCTGTACCTGCTGCGCGGCTCGCAGACCACCAGCACCGTCGAGAACATGGCCGCGCTGGTCGAGAAGTACAAGGAGCTCGCGGGCGACCGTCGGCTGGTGGTCTTCATCGACTACATGCAGAAGGTGCCGGTCCACCCCGAGCCGCCCAACGAGGTCGAGAAGATCACGCAGCGTGGTCCAGGGCCTCAAGGACCTGGCGCTCAACCACGAAGTACCGCTCATCTCGATCGTGGCGGCGGACAAGGAGGGCCTCAAGGCGTCTCGACTGCGCAACCACCACCTGCGCGGCTCGTCGGCCATCAACTACGAGGCGGACATCATCGTCATCCTCAACGAGAAGTACCAGATCGTGGCCAAGGTCAACATCGAGTTCAACCCGTACCAGGCGCAGCGCTTCCGCGACTGGGTCGTGCTGACCGTCGAGAAGAACCGTGGCGGCACCAACGCGGTCGACCTCGAATATCAGAAGTACTTCGAGTACTCCTGCTTCGACCCCAATGGCCGCGCGGTGATGGAGAAGCTCATCGAGGAGCGCCTCTACAACGACTAGGACGCCACCGGCGCGCGCGACGAGCGCCCGTCCGGCCAGGACGGGGCCTTCGTCTGCGCGGCGCTGGCTAGACTGAAGAGGTGAGACTCAAGACGCAGCCGACCGTCGTCCTCTCGACGTGGGCGACACGATGGCCAAGGCCCAACCCCTCCTGGCGCGACGTCTACGCCACCGTCTTCGACGGCCACGACATCAACGCCACTGCCGATCGAGTTCGAGGCGGCCTTCCGCGCGGCCTGGGCCGAGTGGGCCCATGAAGGCCCCTTCGAGGCCACGCGAGGAGGCCTCCTTCCGGCGCCTCACCGAGCTCGACCAGCTCGTCTTCGACCGGCTCGGCTATCCCGACCTGCCGGAGTCCTTCTTCCGCGATGTCGACCGGGCCTTTCGCCAGCGTTCAGCGTTCCACGTGTTCCCGGACGTCATCCCTGCGCTCGATGCCATGCAGGCGGCCGGGTTGCGCCTCGGCGTGGTCAGCAACTGGGGCTGGTACGCACCCGAGCTGCTCCAGACGCTGGAGCTGGCGCGTCACTTCGAGGTCCTCAGCATCAGCGCCAGGGTCGGCTACCAGAAACCCCATCCGGCCATCTTCGAGCATGCCCTCGAACTGCTTGGTGTCGGTCCGGACGCCGGCATCCATGTGGGTGACGACCCCGAGGCCGACGTGATGGGTGCCGAGTCGCGTGGGTATCGAGCCGATCCTCATCGATCGGCGGATCGCCGGCATCCGCCCGTCGGCTCCGACGCGCCGGTCGATGGCGTCGCTCACATCCGTGACTTCGGCGAGTTGCTCGACTGCTCGACATCGAGCGTCCGGCGGCCTTGCGGGACGACGGCACCTGAGCCCGACCACGACCTCCCGAGCCCGGCGCCTCTTCGTCGCGCATCCTGTGCCGCATCCGTGCGTGAGCAGCCTCCGATGGTCGCTGCGACCGTATCGGCGCGCCCATCCCGGCGTTCGCTGGACGCGGCCGGAGTCGTGGCACCTGACCCTGCTGTTCCTGGGCTCCGTCCGGCCCGAACGTGTCCCCGAGTTGGCTGACCTCGTTGATGGCGTCGGCGCAGGCGCATGGCCGTACCGCGTGCGCCGAATCCGGTGGAGGGCGGGTGCGGCGCGGTGACGGCGTCGCCTGGCTGGGACTTGTGCCGGGGCGCCGGCACGCTCATCGAGATGGCCGATCCGCTGTCACACGCGTGCCCCGGCGGACATCACCGCGGGCGTAGCGCCCAAGCGCACGCCGGCGGCGCACCTGACCGTGGCCCGCGGCGCCGACGACCCCGTCATCGACGCGCTGCGGCACCAGGCCCACGGCCCGCTCGGGGTCGAGTGGACCGTCGACCGCATCACGCTGGTGCGCAGCCACCTCGAACCTGATGGCGCGCGCTACGAGACGCTGCACGAGAGCGCGTTGTAGGCTCCGAGACCGTCACATCCAGCCCACACAGACCGTCGCACCGGCGGATGAGGAGGGAAGAGGACCCATGGCGCTGCAGCAGACCAAGTACATCCTGCCCGAGGATCGCATCCCGCGCGCCTGGTACAACATCAACGCAGACCTGCCCGGTGCCGCTGTCGCCGCCGCTCCACCCGGGCACCAAGCAGCCCATCGGGCCCGATGACCTGCTGCCGCTCTTCCCCATGGCCCTGATCGGCCAGGAGATGAGCGCGGAGCGCGAGATCGAGATCCCGGAGCCGGTGCGCCAGGCCTACACCATGTACCGGCCCTCGCCGCTCTTCCGGGCGCATCGCCTGGAGCAGGCCCTGGGCACGACGGCCAAGATCTTCTACAAGTACGAGGGTGGCAGCCCGTCCGGCAGCCACAAGCCCAACACCGCCATCCCGCAGGCCTTCTACAACAAGGAAGAGGGCGTCACGCGCCTGACCACCGAGACCGGTGCCGGCCAGTGGGGCACCGCGCTCGCGATGGCAGGCTCCATCTTCGGCCTCGAGGTCATGATCTACATGGTCCGGGCCTCGTACGACGCCAAGCCCGGCCGTCGCAACCTCATGAAGATGTACGGCGCCGACGTGGTGGCCAGCCCCAGCCCGCTGACCGCATACGGTCGCTCGGTGCTGGCCGAGACGCCGGATACCCCGGGTTCGCTGGGCATCGCCATCAGCGAGGGCGTCGAGGACGCCGCCACCCACGACGAACTCACGCTACGCGCTGGGCTCCGTGCTCAACCACGTGCTGCTGCACCAGACGGTCATCGGCCAGGAGGCCATGGAGCAGATGGAGATGGCCGGCGAGGAGCCGGACATCATCGTGGCCTGCGCCGGTGGCGGCTCCAACTTCGCCGGCCTGACCTTCCCGTTCATCGGCCAGAAGCTTCGCGGTGAGGCCGACTACCGGGTCATCGCGGCAGAGCCGGCAGCGGCACCCAGCCTGACCCGCGGCGTCTACGCCTACGACTTCGGTGACACCGGCAAGATGGCGCCCATCGTCAAGATGCACACCCTCGGCCACGACTTCGTGCCCGACCCCATCCACGCCGGTGGCCTGCGCTACCACGGCATGTCGCCGCAGGTCAGCCTGCTCAAGGACCAGGGCGTCATCGAGGCCCAGGCCGTGCTGCAGTCCAAGACCTTCGATGCCGGCCGGCTCTTCACGCGGGCCGAGCTGATCCTGCCGGCACCAGAGCCGACCCACGCCATCAGCGTCGTCATCGACGAGGTCGAGAAGGCCACGGAGGCCGGCACCAGCCCGACCATCCTCTTCAACCTGTGCGGTCACGGCCACTTCGATGCGGCGTCGTACACGCGCTACCTCGAGGGTGAGCTCGAGGACTTCGAGCTGCCAGAGGAGAGGATCGAGCACGCGCTCGAGACCGTCCCTTCGGTCTGACCCAGACCCCGCGCCTCGAGTCCGTCAGCGAGGTGCCCGCGTGAGCGACAAGGACCATGAGCTCGTCCTTGGCCTGCCGCGTCATCGCATCATCGGCGACCGGCCCTGGAAGGGCATCCTGGCGAAGGCGATCGTCGGGCCACCTCGACCTCATCGCGGCGGAGGGCGACTACCGCCCACGCGGCGACGCCGAGCACGACCCCGACTGGAAGCAGGTCATCCCGTACCTGCTGATGCGCGACGGCGAGCGACTCTTCCTGATGCAGCGCACCGGTGCCGGCGGCGACGCCCGCCTGCACGACCTCTGGTCACTCGGCATCGGCGGCCACCTCAACCCCGAGGACGGCGACGTGCTCGACGGCCTGCGCCGCGAGTTCCACGAGGAGATGGTGGCCGACTGGGACCCCCAGCCGCGGCTCATCGGCGTGCTCAACGATGACGATGTCCTGGTCGGCCAGGTCCATGTCGGGGTGGTCTTCGAGGCCGACGCCGGCGGGACGGGCGCTAGCGATCCGCGAAACGCGACAAGTTGCGCGGTGAATTCGTGGAGCCAGGGGCGGTGCTGCCGGTCTACGCGCAGCTCGAGACGTGGAGCCAGCTTCTTTACGATCATGTGACAGGACGATTCCGGGAGGCCATCGGTCACTGGTCTGAAATCGGGTCCTGGGGTGGGATAATCGACGCCCTAGAGGTAGACCTTCGTGGTACATCGTCGTCTGTCGTCGCTGACCGTCATCCGCAGCCTGCTGCTGCTTGCTGGGTACGCTGTCACTGCTCGCCAGCGCCGTCCGGGGCCAGGAGGACGAGCGCAACGGTCATCGTGCTGCCGACCACCGGCGTGGTCGACCAGATCATGTCGAACTACCTGCGTGAGGGCATCGACCGCGCCGTCGCGCGACGGGCGCCACGGCCGTGGTCATCGAGCTCGACACTCCGGGCGGCTCGCTCGACGCCACGCAGGGAGATCGTCAGCGCCGAGCTCAACGCCGACGGTCCCGGTGATGGTCTGGGTGGGTCCAGCCGGCAGCCGGGCTGCGAGTGCTGGCACCTTCATGACCCTGGCTGCGCAATGTCGCGGCCATGGCACCGGCCACCAACATCGGTGCGGCCACGCCCATCTCCGGCGACGGCCAGGACATCCCCGACGATCTTGGCAAGAAGGTCATGAACGACACCATCGCCGACATCACCTCGATCGCCGAAGAGCGTGGCCGGCCGGTCGACTGGGCCGTCAGCACCGTGGTCGAGGCGGAGTCCTACACCGTCGACGAGGCACTCGCGGCCGGCGCCATCGACTTCAAGGCCGCCTCCATCGAAGAGCTGCTCGCCCAGGCCGATGGCATGACCGTGAACGTGGCCGGCGAGAACGTCGATCCTCGAGACCGCCGGGCGCGACCGATCGAAGAGCTGGGCATGAACCCGTTCCAGTCGTTCCTGCATCGTTCTCAGCGATCCCAACATCGCCTTCATCCTGTTCACACTGGGCTTCTACGGCATCTTCTTCGAGCTGCAGAACCCCAACTACGTGACCGGCATCCTGGGCGCCTTCGCGCTGATCCTGGCCTTCATCGGCTTCGGTAGCCTGCCGCTCAACATCGCCGGTCTACTGCTCATCGGACTGGCGGTGATCCTCTTCGTGCTCGAGCTCACGGTCACCAGCGGCGGGCTACTGACCATCGGCGGGCTGGTGGCATTCGCCCTGGGAGCGTCTGCGCTGTACACGCAGCCCGGTGACCCGGTGGCACCGGCCGTGGAGGTCGACTGGCGGATCATCGCGCTCATGACGTTCCTGACGGCGATCTTCGTCGGCCTCATCGTCCTGTGCCGCCTGGCGCAACCGCAAGGTGCCGCCTGTCAATATCGGGGCCGGAGGGCTCGATCAGCCGCTCCTGCCGGCCGGCACGCAGGGCTCCGTCCGACGTTCCCTGATCGCCCGACGGCACCGTCTACGCGACGGGGGAGGAGTGGACGGCTCGCGGCGAGCGATGGCTGCCGTGCTCGAACGTGGCACAGCGGTCCGCGTCGTCGGTCAGGATGGCATGGTGCTTCTCGTCCAACGCCTGACCCCGGAAGAGATGGCCGCCAAAGCGGCCTCCCATGGCCCAGCCCCGCCACAGCAACGACCCAGTAGAAAGGACGGCCTAGCCCATGGATAGCCCAGTCACGATCGGTGGCATCATCCTCATCGCGGTCGTCCTCATCGTGCTCGCGTACCTCTCGATCCGCGTCGTCAACGAGTTCGAACGCCTGGTGGTCTTCCGCCTCGGTAAGACCAGCCCCGAGCGGTGTCGGGGACCCGGACTGGTCATCCTCATCCCCATCATCGATCGGGCCGTCAAGACGGACCTGCGAGAGCAGTTCATCGAGGTCCCCAGCCAGACCAACATCACGCGTGACAACGCACCGATCAACATCGACTTCCTGATCTACTGGC
Organism: uncultured Acidobacteriota bacterium; assembly: GCA_963707075.1. Taxonomy (GTDB): domain Bacteria; phylum Acidobacteriota; class Thermoanaerobaculia; order Multivoradales; family JAHEKO01; genus CAXMQZ01. The sequence goes on along the minus strand of CAVPOX010000015.1, from coordinate 677,536 downwards.
GCATCGTCGATCCCATGCGCAGCGTGGTCAACGTGGCCAACTTCCCGGGCGCCCTCCAGGGCATCAGCACCACCACCCTGCGCGCCGTCATCGGCGACATCCTGCTCGACGACGTGCTCAGCAAGCGCGAACAGATCAACGAGGTCCTGCGCACCAAGCTCGACGAGCAGACCGAGCGCTGGGGCGGCAAGGTCACCACGGTGGAGATCCGCGAGATCATCGCGCCGCCCGACGTCCAGGACTCCATGAACCGGATGCTCAGCGCCGAGCGAAACCGCCGCGCTGTCATCACCGAGTCCGAAGGTTCTCGCCAGTCGCAGATCAACGTCGCCGAAGGTGAGAAGCAGTCGGCCATCCTGCGTGCCGAAGGTGTACGGCAGCAGTCGATCCTCGAGGCCGAGGGCTTCAGCGAGGCGCTGAACCGCATCTTCGCGGCCGCCAGGAACATCGACGACCGCACCATGGCACTGCAGTACCTCGAGGCGCTCAAGGAGCTTGGCAACACGTCCGCGACCAAGTACGTCATCCCGCTCGAGTTGACCGACCTGGCCAAGAAGCTGGGTGGCTTCCTCGACAGCGGTCTCGAGACCGGTGCCCAAGTCCGCCTGGCTGGCAAGGACGATTCGAAGAAGGAGGACGACGACAGCGCCGCCTAGGCGCCTCGGGACCGCGTGGGCACCCTGGAGACCGTTCGCGCGGTCCGGTACGTCGCGCCCCTGCGCGAGGGCGGATCCTGCCCGGCCTGATGGAGGCTGACGACGACGGCACCTACGTCGTCAAGTACCGCGGAGCCGGACAGGGCCCCAAGTCGCTGGTGGCGGAGCTACTGGCCGGCGAGATCGGCCGAGCCTTGGGTCTACCCGTGCCGACGGCCGTCATGATCGATGTCGACGAGGCGTTTGCGCGCCTCGAGATGGACCCCGAGATCCAGGCGTTGCTGCGTGCCAGCGAGGGCATCAACTACGGGCTCGATTTCCTGCCCGGATCGATCACATACGACCCGCTGGTGCCGCCGAACCCTGAATCTGAGCTTCGCGGCTGACGTGGTCTGGTTCGATGCCTTCGTGACCAATGTCGATCGCACCGCACGCAACGCCAACATGCTGAGCTGGCATGGCGGCATGTGGCTCATCGACCATGGCGCATCGCTCTACTTCCACCACGACTGGGGCGACGTCCTCGATCGCGCCGACGACCCCTTCGAACGCGTTCGGGACCATGTCTTGCTGCCCTTCGCTGGGGAGTTGGCAGGAGCCGATCGGCGGGCACGTGAACGCCTGGGAGGCGGTGTGTTCGAGAAGATCATCGGGGCCGTGCCCGATCTGTGGATGCAGGACCAGTATCGAGGCACCTCACCGGCACAGGCCCGCGTCATCTATCAGGACTACTTCGAAGCCCGGCTCGCAGGTTCTCGCTCGTTCGTGGAGGAGGCCACTCGTGCCAAAGCTCGTCTCGTATGACTACGCGCTCGTCCGGGTCGTGCCTGACCTGGAACGAGGGGAGTTCCTCAACGTCGGCGTGATCCTGTTCGCCAAACTCGCCCGGGTGCTGGCCACGCGGACCTGGCTCGATGAGGGCCGCCTGGAAACGCTGGCGCGCGATCGTGATCCCGCCGTGATCCGGGAGCACCTGGCTGCGCTCGAGCGGATCGCCGCGGGCGGTCCGGAGGCTGGGCCGATCGGTAGCCTGAGCGCCTCGCAGCGATTCCACTGGCTGGTCGCGCCACGGAGCACCATGATCCAACCGTCACCGGTGCACTCGGGGCTGTGCGAGGATCCCATGGCCGAGCTTGATCGTCTCTTCGACCGGCTGGTCAGGCCTGAACATCCAGCCACCGACCAGCAGCCACCCGACGATCGATAGGCGGGCAGCGTCAGACGGTCGGGGCGCGGCGAGTCACCGGGCGCCTGACCGATCGACCCGGGGCTGGGACCCGAGCACAGCTGCTGCTAGAATCCCGGCAGCATCGTTAGCCATGAGCCGTGCGGCTTGCGATGGCGCGCCGTAGCGCGCAGCACTGACCGGCCCACGCGTTGCGGGTCTGGCGAGCCGAATTCGGTAGCTCGACCCTCAGGTCGTCATCGAGCGCGGGGTTTGCGGTCGAGGCCGCGCGTGTTCGGTCACCGATCGCCAGCGCCTCCCGTACGCCCGGGCCATGGCCGCCGATGAGCACGGGCGCCGTGGCCCGTGCCGTGCAAGGACCCGCGGGTCCCCCAACGCGGGGTTGCCTGCACTGGTCGAAAGGAGATCACCAGTGGCACATGCGCTATCCGAGAACATCCGGCAAGGCTGGAAGGTCTTCGCCGGACCTGACGCGATCGGCGAGGTCGCCTACGTCAGAGACCACGAGTTCGGCGTCAAGAGCGGACGACTCGTGAAGCACGAGTACGTCATCCCGATCGAGCTCGTCAGCGATGCCGCAGATGGTGTCGTCGACCTCAAGGTCGGCCGCGACATCGTCCAGGAGCTGAAGCCCGTCAAGTAGGGCTCAGTTCTCACACCAGGACCCCGTCGACGCAGGCAGGGTCCTGGTCTGTCCATGGGCGCCCTGCCGGAGCTGGGTCGGCCAAACCGCCAGGACGAGACCCGTCGTGTTGGCCGCGGCGGCTTGCGATCCCGGCCGCGGGTGCCGACCGGGATGTGCTCGACCTCTGGCCGAGCCCCAGGTCAGGTGCGGCTGCGAGGCACCTTGATCACCGGGCACTCGAACTGACGTACGACCTCGTTGGCGGTGACGAAGCCACCGCTGATCGTGGCCTGGACCTCATCGTCGGTGTCGATGTCGCCGCTGGCATTGGCATCGACCACGGCGACGGCCGCACCGTAGTCCCTGAATGTGAGTGCGTGCACCATCCATCGTCCGCCGTTGTAGCCGCGGTCGCCAGGTGCCGCGGTGGCGACGTTGGGCTGCCCGTCGATGGCATAGATGGTGTCGATGCTGTGGGCCGGAGCGCCGGTCCGAGACAGGTCCGTCGGTGTCCCCACGCTCCGCTACAACGTTCCGTCGACGTAGAAGGCCGGTCCCGTGACGCCGCCTGCGCCGTTGTCGGCGGCGAGTGCGCCCGCTGGCACGAGCACGAGGACCATCCCTAGCAGGGTGAAGATGAGCGTGATTCTTCGTATTGGTGTCTCCTTATGTTCATCGAGAGTGTCGTTCGGGCCCGGACGACGCTACGCAGCGCCGGTGTCGGAGGGGTGTCGGAGGAATGACCCGGGGATGTCGATCCGATGAACCCGGGATGTCGATCCGGTGACCTAAGACCGCCGACGCTGTCTGCGTTCGCAGATGCTTCGGTGATGTGCCCGTGAAGCTGCAGCGAAGTCCGGCTCGCCAGACTGCGGCGCATGCTCGCGATCCTTGATACCGCCGTCGTCAGTGGCCTGCGCGGCGAGCTCGTGCGGGTCGAGGTCGATGTCGCGCCCGGGCTGCCGGGCTGCCACATCGTGGGCCTGCCTGACGCGGCGCTATCCGAGGCTCGTGAACGAGTACGCAGCGCTATCCGCAATGCCGGCTTCGCCTATCCCTTGTCTCGTATCACCGTCAACCTGGCACCGGCCGATCGACGCAAACATGGCGCCGCCTACGACGTTGCCATCGCCATCGGCATCCTGCTCGCGGCCGAGGAGCTGCGAGCCTCCGGGGGCACTTGGGCGCTGCTGGGTGAACTGTCGCTCGACGGCGGCGTGATGCCGGTACCCGGTGTCCTGCCGATGGTGGCGACACTCCGCGACGCCGGGCACCGCCGTGTGTGTGTCCCCGTCCACAACACCGAGGAGGCTGGCCTCGTCTCGGGCGTGGAGATCGTCGGCGTCGAGGGCCTCGATGATGTCGCCCGCCGCATCGCCGGACCACGAGGTCGAAAGGCCGCCGCGGCACGAAGACGGACAGCCATCCGGGTCGCGGGCCAGGGGGTCATCCGTCAGCAGCCCGCCACGCCCATGACCACCGCCGCTCCCACCGATCTGGCCGACGTGCATGGCCAAGAGGTCGCTCGCTGGGCCCTGGAGGTCGCCGTGGCCGGCCGCCACAACCTCCTGCTCATCGGCTCGCCCGGCGTCGGCAAGACCCTCCTGGCCCGGGCTGTTCCCTTGCTGATGCCCCGACTCACCGATGAGGAGGCGCGTGAGGTGGCGGTCATCCGCAGCGTGGCCGGCCAGGAGCCACCGACAGGGGACCGCCTGGATCGGCCCTTCCTGGCACCACACCACACCACTTCATATGCGGCGATGGTCGGTGGTGGCCCACGCCTGCGACCCGGGCTGGTCACTCAGGCCCACCACGGCACGCTGTTCCTTGACGAATTGGCGGAGTTCGACCGGGACGTGCTCGACGCCCTGCGCCAGCCGCTCGAGGACGGCTCGGTCGAGATCGTCCGTGCCCATGGGTCGGTCCGCTATCCGGCACGGTTGCAGCTGATCGCTGCCATGAACCCGTGCCGCTGTGGATGGCACGGCGATCCGGACCGCGCCTGTCGTTGCCCCCGGACTGAGCCCGCCCGCTACATGCGTCGCGTCAGCGGACCACTGCTCGACCGCATCGACTTGCGCGTGGTGATGCCGCGGCTGGAGGCCAGTCGACTCGTCGGGTCCGGCCAGTCGGAGCGGAGCCGGGTCGTGGCCCAGCGGATCGAGCAGGTCTGGCAACGCTCGACAGCGCGCAATGGCGGCCTCGCCAACAGTGCCCTGCGTGGACGTGAGCTGATCGAGGCATGCCGACTCGACGCACCCGCCCGCCAGGTGATGGTCGACCTCGCAGCTTCGCTCGAGCTGACGGCCCGCAGCGTCCACCGCGTGATGCGTGTCGCCCGCACGGTCGCCGACCTTGACCAGGCTGAGCGCGTCGGCAGTGACCACATCCTGGCGGCGACCTCGCTGCGCGACCGCTCCACGGAGACGGAGCTCACGGCATGATCGACGAGCGCGATGCCTGGATCGCGCTGGCCGCCGCCCCCGGCGTCGGGGACCGTACCTTCGAGCTCCTGGTGTCCCAGTGGGGTTGCGCGGCTGCGGCTCTCCAGGCGGTCGCGGCCCTGCCTGATCGCAGCGCCGACCGGCGACTCTCCACCGTCCTCGGGACGCGCCTGCGTACCGGACTGGCCGGGGCCATCACAGCAGCCGCGAAGGACCCCCTGCAACCACAGCGCCGGATGTCCGCACTGGGTGGCTGGTCGGTGACGCCACTGGATGCCGAGTATCCCGCTCGACTGTTCGACCTCGAGCAGCCACCGCCGGTCCTCTTCGGCCTGGGGAGACTGGAGGCCCTGGCACGATCACGCATGATCGCCGTGGTGGGCACGCGGCGACCGACTCCCATGGCCCGTGACCTGTCTTCTCGCATCGGGGCGCGCCTCGCAGCTGCTGGTGCCACCGTCGTCTCGGGCCTGGCCGTGGGCATCGACGGCGCCGCACACCGGGCCGCCGTGGAGAGCCGCGGCGAGACGGTCGCTGTGGTCGGCAGTGGACTCGACCAGCCTGGTCCAGCCGCCCATCGCAGCCTGGCCAAGGCCATCGAGGCGGCCGGTGCCGTGGTCGGCGAGCTGGCACCCGGGACTCGAGGCACCCGTGGCACCTTCCCGCGCCGCAATCGCATCATCTCGGCGCTGGCCACAGCGACCGTGGTGGTCGAGGCCCCGGCTGGTAGTGGCGCCCTCATCACCGCACGTCACGCGCTCGAGCAAGGTCGGGACGTGCTCGTCGCGCCGGGTCGCCCACTGGACCGACGCATCGCCGGCAGCCTGGCCCTGCTGCGTGAGTCGCCGGCCCTGCCGCTGGTCGGTCTCGACGAGATGATCGTGGACCTTGGGCTTGACGTGGCGACTGAGGGGACGGCGACCGCAGCAGTTGCGACGAGCCTCTCAGCGGCCGCCGCCATGTCCATGCTGGGCGAGCAGGAGCGCATCGTGGCCCGTGCCCTGTCCGGGGGACCCTGCACCATCGACGAGCTGTGCCGGGTATGCGGACTGACGCCCGTTGTCGTCTCGGCCGTACTCACCATCCTGCAGTTGCGCGGCTGGGCGCGGGTGCTGGGCGCCCTCCAGCTGCCGGCCGGCCCGCTGCTGGACGTCGAGCCGGCGGCGTGAGATGGTGCAGGCATCGGGCCAGTCGTCGGCCCGTGGTCGTCGCAGCGTAGGTATGTGCCCATGATCAGGAATGTCATCTTGCATCTGCACAGCGAGCAGCCCATGAAGGCCGACATCGAGTCGCTGCCGACTGCCGCCGATGCGGGCTTGTTGTGCACCAATCTACGGACGCTCGAGGGCAGGAAGCCCCTTTCCACCGAGTATCCTCGACTCGGTCTTCCTGCTCCCGTACAACGTCATCCGCTTCATCGAGATCCCGCGCGTCTCCATCCACGAAGCCGGACTCGACATCGACCTGCCGGCTGCGCCCGCGCTACCGGCTTCGGCGCAGACGGTACCGGGGTCGGCACAACGCGATCATCACCCCTCCGCCGTCACCGACACCTTCCGGGTCGCCCCGCGGCAACGACACGGATGACGACGTTGAGCACCTGGAGCCCGACGCGGAGCTGCTGCGCCGCATCCGCGAAGCTTGATCGCCGGCGGCCCCGCAGCCACGCGGACGACCACCATGGCGACCCGCGGCGCCGGCACGATCGGCACATGGCCGAGTGGTGCGCGAGACGCACCGGTGCTACACTACGCGGCCATGACCAAGAACCTCGTGATCGTCGAGTCGCCTGCCAAGGCGCGAACGATCGAACGCTACCTCGGTGACGGCTACAAGGTGCTGGCCTCGTACGGCCATGTCCGTGACCTGCCGGAGAACCCCGGCAAGGGCAAGCTGGGCGTCGACGTCGAGCATGACTTCGCGCCTGAGTACGTCATCAACGAGGACCGCCGCAAGCAGCTCAACGCCATCACCAAGGCGGCGGCGGGTTCGGACATGGTCTACCTCGCCACCGACCTCGACCGCGAAGGCGAGGCCATCGCCTGGCACGTCGTCGAGGCCGTCGAGATCCCCGGCGACAAGACCCGCCGCGTGACCTTCAGCGAGATCACCAAGAGCGCCATCACCGAGGCCTTCGCCGACGCCTCGAGACATCGACATGGGCCTCGTCGACGCCCAGCAGACGCGCCGCATCATGGACCGCATCGTCGGCTACACGCTGAGCCCGCTCATCAGCCGCAAGGTCCGTAGCGGCCTGTCCGCGGGCCGCGTGCAATCGGTCGCCGTGCGCCTCGTGGTCGAGCGCGAACGTGAGATCGAGAAGCCTTCAGTGCACGTGAGTACTGGACCCTGGAAGCCGTCCTCGTCGACCGCGACGGACGAGACGTACAAGGCCACCCTGACCAAGGTCGACGGCACTCGCATCGCCCAGGGTGGTGAGGTCGGCAAGAACGAGATCCCCATCCCGGACGAGGCCACGGCACAGGCCTACGTGGAAGCCCTGCGCGGCGAGGCCACGGTCACCTCGGTCAAGGTGCGCACCAGCAAGCGCAATCCGGCGCCACCGTTCACCACCAGCACCATGCAGCAGGAGGCCAGCCGCAAGCTCAGCTACGGCCCCAAGCGCACCATGTCGGTGGCGCAGCGGCTGTACGAGGGCATCGAGATCGACGGTGAGCCGACGGGCCTCATCACCTACATGCGGACCGACTCGGTCAACCTCGCCAGCTCGGCCCAGCTCGAGGCCCAGGAGGTCATCACCGGGCGCTACGGCGCCGAGTACGCAGTCGATGGCGGTCGCGGCTACAAGACCAAGGCCAAGGGCGCCCAGGAGGCCCACGAGGCCATCCGCCCGACCAGCTTCGACGCGACACCCCGACTCGCTCAAGGGTCGCATCAAGGACGACGAGCTGCGCCTCTATCGACTCATCTGGCAGCGCGCGCTGGCCTCGCAGATGGCCCAGAAGCAGCTGGAGACGACGGCCGCCGAGCTCGAGGCGGGTCGCTTCGGCCTCCGCGCCAGCGCGACACGCACCACTCTTCGACGGCTTCACGAAGGTCTACACCGAGGGTCGCGACGACGGCGCCGAGGACGAGGCGGAGGCCAGTCTGCCGGCGCTCGACCGAGGGCGACCGCTCGCAGGGTCGAGGACGTCGAGGGCGAGCAGCACTTCACCGAGCCGCCGCCGCGCTTCACCGAGGCCACCCTCATCAAGGCCCTCGAGGAGCACGGCATCGGACGACCCTCGACGTACGCCGCCACCATCTCGACCATCCAGGACCGCGGCTACGTCAAGGTCGTGGAGCGGCGCCTGCACCCGGAGGTCGTGGCCGGCATCGTCACCGACGTCCTCGTGGAGCACTTCGGCGACTACGTCGACCTCGAGTTCACCGCCCGCATGGAAGCGGAGCTCGACGAGATCGCCGAGGGCAAGCGCGAATGGGTGCCGCTGCTGCGCGAGTTCTACGACCCGCTCATCGCGCTCGTCGACGAGAAGCGCAAGACCCTCACCCGCAAGGAGCTGACCACCGAGGAGACCGACGAGGTCTGCTCCGAGGGTCACCCCATGGTCATCCGCCTGGGTCGCAACGGCCGCTTCCTGGCCTGCTCGATGTACCCCGACCACAAGGAGACCCGCGACATCCCCGGCGAGGAGCCGGACATGCCGCAGGTCGAGGGTGCCGGCGAGCCCTGCCCCAAGTGCAAGGAAGGTGAGCTCGATCGCTCGGCGTGGTCGCTACGGCGCCTTCGCGGGCTGCAATCGCTATCCGGACTGCGACTACATCCACCGCACCGGGCCACCGCCTCCGCCGCCACTGCCCTTCGAGGTCGAGCTGCCCCAAGTGCGGCGAGGGCCGGCTCACCGCCCGTCGCGCGCGCCGCACCGGCAACGTCTTCTACGGCTGTGGTCGCTATCCCAAGTGCGACTTCACCACCAACCTCGAGCCGCTCGGCGCGCTCCACGACGCCGACGACGGCGCGGTCGCGCTCAAGGACGAGAGCCGGCATCTGCCTGAAGTGCGGTGCCGAGCGTCGACCTGCCAGCCGACCGTGCCACGCTGCCGGCCAGAAGCTCGCCGGTGGCCACCGAACCCGGAGGCGCTGGCGCCCACCCCGCAAGACGCGCGCACCGGGCAAGGCCAAGGGCGCCGGGAAGACTGCCACCAGGAAACGCAAGACCACCAAGTCAACCTCGGACGCGTCGGACGACGCTGCGGCCTGATGATCGGCCGGTCGGGCAGCGCACGATGACGAGCAGGGGGAGCGGGCGCGACGGACGTCGGCAGCAACGGCCTTCATGGCCTCGCTCGACGCCACGCGACGCGTCGGTACCACACCAAGCGGGCCTACCGGACGGCCGTCGAGCAGTTCCTGACCTGGCTGGACGGTATCGACTGGCGTCGATTGGACCCGGCCCCCACGACGAACGCTGCGGGCCTACCTCGCTGAACTCGACTCGCGCGGCTGTCGCGCTCCACCATCGGCAGCCGCATCGCCGCGCTTGCGTTCGTTCTACCGCTTCTGCCGTCGCCAGGGCTGGGTCGCGGGCGACCCCTGGGCGGCCATCGTCACGCCACGCCGGTCGTCGCGCCTGCCGCGCGTGATGGAGGTCGACGACGTCGAGCAGCTGCTCGACGTCATCCCCGGATCCGGCGGGCACAGCGTCGGCGGGCCGTGGGTCCGACGGCATCGCCCGAGGCCCTCGAGCTGCGCGACCGGCGCCATCGTCGAATGCGCCTACGCGGCAGGACTGCGCATCAGCGAGATCGCCGGTGCGCGCATCGCTGACCTCGACATCGCCCACGGTGAGATCCGCGTGCTGGGCAAGGGGCGCAAGGAGCGCATCGGGCATGCTCGGCGGCCCAGCCCGCGACGCACTGGAGGCCTACCTGCGTGACGGACGTCCGGTCCTGTGCTCGCCGCTGCCGACGCGGCCGAGGTGGCCGACGAGACGCTCTTCCTGAGCACCCGCGGGCGGCGCTCGGCACGCGCGGGGTGCGCATGCGCATCGACCGGCTCGTGCGGCGTGCCGGCCTGCCCGAGCGAACCACGCCCCACACGCTGCGGCACTCGTTCGCCTCGCACCTGCTCGAGGGCGGCGCCGACCTGCGCGTCGTGCAGGAGCTGCTGGGCCATTCCAGCCTCTCGACGACGCAGGTCTACACGCATGTCAGCCCGGGCCGCCTGCGCAGTCGAGCTACCGCGCCGCACACCCGCGCGCCACGCTCGTCCGAGCGGACCGGCCGAGGCCGGTTCCGACGACGAGGACGACCCGACTCGTGACCAGGGGCGCGCTCGCGCGTGCCGGGCTCATCGTCACGCGGTCGCCTTCCTCGCCTCGCGCATCCTGGGCTGGCTGCGGGTCGTGGTGCTCGGCAACCTCTTCGGCTCAGAGTCGCAGATCGGACAGCTCGACGCCTACTTCGCCGCCTTCCGTATCCCGGACCTCATGTTCGAGCTGGTGGCCGCTGGCGCCATCTCATCGGCGCTCATCCCGGTCCTCGCGGGGCTCCTCACCACGGCGAGCGCGACCGAGCCTGGCGGGTCGCCTCCACCGTCATCAACCTGATGCTGACGGTGCTGCTCATCGCTGGCAGCGCTGCTGGCGTCTTCGCGCCGTCATCGTGCCGCTGCTCGTGCCGGGCTTCAGACGAAGCCAACACCGAGCTGACCATCGAGCTGACGCGGCTGATGCTCATCGCCCCCATCTTCCTGGCCGCTGGCGCCGTCGTCACGGCCATCCTGCAGACGCAGGACCGCTTCGGTGCCGCTGCGCTGGCGCCGGTCGTCTACAACGTCAGCATCATCGCGCGGCGCCCTGCTGCTCGCGCCGATCATCGGCATCTATGGCGTCGCGGTCGGCGTGGTCATCGGCGCGATCCTCCATCTTGCTCGTCCAGCTGCCGGCGCTTGCGCGGCCGCTTCCGCTACTCGCCTGCGGTCGACATCAGCGACCATGCCGCCCGCCAGACCTTCTGGCTGATGCTGCCGCGTGCCATCGGCATGGGCGCCAACCAGATCACCTTCCTGGTCAACACGGCCCTCGCGACACCGTGGCGATCGGTGCCGCGGCGCGGTGGTCAGCTACACCGTCGCCTTCAGCGTGCTCCAGATCCCGCTCGGGGTCATCGGCCTGCCGCTGGGGATCGTGCTGCTGCCGTCGATGTCGCGGGCGCTGGCCAGCCGGACGACGAGCGCGAGTTCAGCGAGCATGGTCGTCCGAGCGCATGCGCCTGCTGCTGTGGGTGATGCTCTTCGTCGCTGCCATCGGCATGGTCGCCCGCGACGAGGTCGTGGACCTGCTCTTCGGCTGGGGCTTCGACGAGCCGCGCTGGCCGCGACCGCCGCGCCCTGGGCGTCTTCCTGCTGGGTCTCCCGGCACACTCGCTCAACGTCATCCTCGCCCGAGCCTTCTACAGCGGCAAGGACACCATCACGCCGGTGACGGTGGCCATCATCTCGGTCGGGGTCAACGTGGCCATCTCGATCGCCACCGTCGGGACGCTCGGCATCCAGCGGGCTGGCGCTGGGCATCGCCGTGGGTGCCTGGTTCGAGGCCGACCACGCTGACCCTCCTGCTGCGGCGACGGCACCCCGCATCGAGACGCGAGCCGTCGTCAGCGGGCGGCCTCGTCTCGCTGGTTGGCGCGACCGTCGCCGCCCTCGTGGCGGCCGGCGTCCTGGCCCTGGATCTCGCGCCGGAGGGCCTCCCACGCGTGGCCGGCCTGCTCCTCGAGCTGGCCCTCGGCGTCGGCGGCCGGTCTGGGGGTCTACCTCTTGTACAGTCGGGCCGTGCGCCTGCCTGAGCTGCCTCGAACCATCGGTCTGCTGCGGTCGGCGCTGCGACGGGCCGATGACCGCGGTCCCAGCCAGGATCGCTCAGTGACGGCGGCGCGACACCCGACGACTGGGACGCAGCGGGCCGTGCGCGTACCCGGTGGCCACGTCATGCAGTCGAGCACGTGGGCGGACTATCGCGGCCAGCGGTCCGGAGCGACTGCACTTCCTGACCTTCGACGACGATGCCGTGGCGCTCGTCTCGCTGCGCCGCTCGACGGGGCTGCCCGGCGTCGAAGCCACCGTCCGGCGCGGTCCGGCCCATCGCGGCGACGCGGCCGGACGGTCGCGGCGCGCGCAGCGGCGCTCGCGCATGTGGGCCGCGCGATCAGGGAGCGCGTGACCTCTTCCTCGATCCCGAGCGCGACGCCGACGCCGACTACGCGGCCGCGCTGACCGAGCCGGCTTCAGTGGTCAGCCGGAGCGTGAACCGTCCATCCACGTGATGCGCCTGACGTTCGAGCCTGGGCTTGACGAGGACGGCCTCTTCAAGAGCCTCTCCAAGTCGACCCGGCAGCGGATCCGCAGCGCACGCGACTGCCGGCATCCAGCGTGCGAGAGTCCAACGATCCGAGCGCGGATGGCCGGATTCGCGGTGCTGATGCGGGAGCGAGCCGACGTCCTGGGCATCGCGCTGCAGCAGGGCGACGACTACCTGGTCGGCTGGACGTCGCTCATCGACGCCGGCCTGGCGCGGCTGCTGCTCGCCGAGCACGATGGCGAACTCGTCGGCGGTCTCTTCCTCTTCCGCCAGGGCGGCATCCACGCCACGGCCTATTCGGCCGACAGAGCGGCACGCGCGACGACGACCTGCCCGGCACGATGCACCTGGTGCGCTGGACGGCCATCAGCGACGCGCTGGCAGAGGGCTGTCCGGCCATCGAGCTCGGTGGCGTGGACCTGCCCGGCCACCGCCGAGCCGCCTCAGAAGGGCGATCCCAACCGCGGCCTGTACGAGCACAAGCGCGGCTTCGGGGCCGTCTGGGTCGAGCGTGAGCCGGCCCGGCGCATCGTGCTGCGACCGGATGCTGACGGACTGGCCCGCGTCCGCCGCCGAGCCATCGACGCGCTCCGCGGGATGCGAAGATAGGGATGGCGACCCACGAGCAGCTCGGCGCCACGGACGCCGCACCAGCGGAGACGCCAGGAGCATGGACGCGGACTCGAACGCCTGCGCCTCGACGACGAGGCCTGGGACGACTTCGTCGAGTCGCTCCGACACCGCCTTCCCGCTGCAGACTGATCGGCCTGGGCCGACGGCCAAGGCGCCGTACGGCTGGGTCCGACGCGCGTCGTCGCTGATGGCGGCTCGCGGCCCCATCGGCGGCCCAGGTGCTGATGCGCAGCCTTGGACCCGGGCCGTATTGCGATGGGCTACCTGCCGCGTGGTCCGGTCGCCACCACCTTCGACGCGGCCAGCGTCACCGCCTTCACCGACGCGCTGCGGGCGTTCGCCACGGTCGCGGCGTCTGACCCACGTCACGTGCCGACCCGGGCCTGGAGGGCACGGCCACCACGCGGTTCTGCGAGGCCGCCGGCTGGCGGCCCAGCGACGCGGTGCAGCTGGGGTCGACGCAGATCATCGACCTCTCCAGGACCGAGGAGGAGCTCTGGTCGGACGTCTACAAGTCGAGCCGACGCTATGCCAACGGCGCCCGCAAGAAGGGCTGCTACGTCAAGGAGTGTCGGCGAGGAGGAGCTGCCCGTCCTTCTACGACATCCTCGTCGAGACCGCCGAGCGCAGCGGCTTCATCCCGCGCGCCATCGAGGCCTACGCGGACGTCTACCGGGCCTTCGCGACGCAGGGCAAGGCACAGCATCCTGATCGGCTACCTGCCCGACGGCACGCCGGTCTCGAGCAAGATGATCCTCACCAGTGGCGGCCGTGCCTCGCAGCTGTACGGTGGCCTCACCGACGCCGGCGGCAAGGCACGCTCCGGACACTTCTTCGAGTGGGAAGCCATCATCCGCAGCAAGGCCGCCGGCGCCTCGATCTTCGACATGTGGGGCCGCTCCACCAAGGGCATCGCTCACTTCAAGCAGGGCTTCGGCGGTCGCGTCGTCGAGTACGGCGGCACGTTCGACCTCGTCGTCAACCCGGCCGTCCGGTCGCTCTACCTGCGCGGTCGCCGCGCCTTCGTGTGGGTGGCCCGGCGCCGTCGCGGCCTCGACCCCAACATCGCCGGTGGCTGCCGACCCCGACGCAGTGACTGACCATCGACTATCCGCGCTGACTCGCGCCTGCTGACAGCGTGGCCAGCTGGCCTCGGACCCGGTGCGGCCCACGGTGCCGTGGTCCGATCCGGCATCGGGACGGTCCAGTACGACTCGCGGCTGGTTCGACCCGGGCGATCTCTTCGTGGCCCGGCGCGGGCAGCACGCCGACGGCCATGACCACGTGCCGCCGCGGTGCCGCGCAGGCGCGGTGGCCGTCATCGTCGAGCGGCCGATCGCCCGGCATCGACGTCCCCCAGCTGGTGGTCCGCGACGCCAAGGCTCGCGCTGGCCGATGCAGCGGCTGGCGCGCGGGCGACCCGTCGCACCAGCTGGGCGTCGTGGGCATCACCGGCACCGACGGCAAGACCACGACGGCCTACCTGGTACGCGCCATCCTCGAGGCCGCGGTCGACCGACGCGGCCTCATCGGCACCACCGACGTCATCGTGGGCGGCCAGAGCCTCGGCAACGCAGCCCGCACCAGCACGCCCGAGGCACCGGAGCTGCAGGGCCACCTCGCGCGCCATGCTCGAGCGCGGCGACCGCTGGGCCGTGGTCGAGTCGACCTCGCACGGCCTGGCCCAGCAGCGCGTCGGCGGCATCGCCTACGACGTCGCGGTGCTCACCAACATCACCTCCGAGCACCTCGAGTTCCACGGCACGCTCGAGGCCTACCGGGCGGCCAAGCACAGCCTCTTCGCAGCGCCTCGCCAGCGGTGCGAGCGAACCCGGACAAGGGCTTCGGCAAGCACGCGGTCGTGAACGCCGACGACCCGCAGGGCGAAGTCGCCGCGGGCATCGCCGCTGAGGTCGGCGCCGCGTCGTTCGCTACGGCCTCGGCGGCGAGGCCGCGCGGACCTGCTCTCGCGATGGACCTGACCTGGCGCGACCGGGTCTCGCGAGAGTCGCCGGCCGGGATGCGGGTCGCCGATGCGCACCGGCGACTGGAGAGGGGACGGTCGACCTTCGAGCTGGCCGGGCGCTTCAACGTCTACAACGCCCTCGCCGCGATGGGCGTCGCCGACGGCGCTGGGCCTCGACCTCGATGCGGCGGCCCGGGCCCTGGGTCAGCCTGGCCGCGGTTCCGGGTCGGATGCAGCGTGTCGACGAAGGCCAGCCGTTCACCGTCGTCATCGACTATGCCCACACCGCCGAATCGCTGGCCAAGGTGCTCGACGAGCTGGCACCGACCGACCCCGACGCGGGGCTGATCGCCGTCTTCGGTTCGGCCGGCGACCGCGACAGCCCAGCAAGCGCGACGCGATGGGCGCGTCGCCGGTCGAGCGCTGTCGCCTGGTCGTCGTCACCGATGAAGACCCACGCGGCGAGGACCGCATGGCCATCCTCGAGGCCATCGCCGATCGGTGCCGAGGCGGCCGGCAAGCGACGCGGCGAGGACCTCCTGCTCATCCCCGACCGGGCCGAGGCCATCGCGGCCGCGATGGCGGCGGCTCGACCCGGCGACGCCGTCCTGTTGGCCGGCAAGGGTCACGAGAAGACCATCGAGACCGCTGACCGGTGAGATCGACTGGGACGAGGCGGCGGCCGCCCAGTGCTGCGCTCCGCCAGCGAGCTAGGCCGTCAGGCGCTGCCCAGGACCGCCTTGACCAGCTTCTGCATGGGCACGTCGGTGAGCCAGTTGCCCTGGTTCGACAGCAGCACGATCGAGACGCCTGTCTCCGGGAAGTACCACATCGAGGATTCGAAGCCCGCGCAGCCCGCCGCGATGGCCATGGGCCGCGGTGGCCGGCGAAGACGGCCACGTCAGTGCCCAGGCCGTAGGTTCCCGGCTGCAGGAACGTGGTCATCTGCCGCAGCGAGTCCTCCGAGAGCAACTTGCCACCGTAGAGCGCCTCCGCCCAGATGGAGAGGTCCTGGGCCGTGGAGGCGATGGCTCCAGCAGCGTCGGCCACGCTGGCCGCCGCCATGAAGGGCACGATGCGGGAGTCCCGGGTGTGATCGATGTATGCCACCACCTACATTGGCCCAGTGGCCATGGGCCGCGTCCGGGCCGGGTCGCTCCGCCGGCTGGTAGACGGTGTCCTCCATGCCCAGCGGGTCGAAGAAGCGTTGCTCGCAGCTGCTTGTGCAACGGCTTGCCCTCGACCGCCTCGGCGATCTTGCCGAGGATGACGAAGTTGGTGTTGGAGTAGTGGTAGCACGTTGCCGACCTTGCAGTAGCCGCGGTTCTTGACCAGACCCATGATCTCGTCGTACGTCCACTGGTGCTCCCGCGAGTTGCAGGCCGGTCGGAGCGGCACGCAGCCAGGCCCGCGCGACCTCGTCCGTAGCGCGGGTTCTCGAAGAAGTTGTAGATGCCACTGGTGTGGCTGAGCAGCTGACGGACGGTCGCGTGCCTCTGCTCGCGGAGCATCCGCGAAGTACGTCCCGAAGGGGACATCCAGGTCGATCTTGCCTTCGTCGACGAGCTGCAGGATGAGTGCCGCCACGAACGTCTTGGTGACGCTGGCGATGGAGAACACGGTGTCGTTGTCGAGGGCCCGGTCTGGGTCGAACTCAGCCATGCCGGCGGTACCCAGCCAGGTCTCGCCCGATGCCGTAGGCGTACCGCTGCCTGGAGCCCGGCCACGCCCTTGTTCTCGACCTGGTTGGCCAGGATCAGGCGCAGCTTGCGGCGCGTGGCCCGGTCAAGCTCCGCTCCAGTGCCCGCCACAGCACTCGCCACCTCGGGGAGGGGGGCACGGTCGACGGCGCCAGAGCCATCGCTGCTGTGGCCACGGGTGTCGGAGTCGGGGCGGGCGTGGAGGTGGGGCTCGGCGTGGCTGCTGGGGACGCGGTCGGACGGACGGTGGCCGCGGCTAGAGGGGCCACTGCGGTCCTGACCGAGGGGGTGGGTGTGGGCGAAGGCGTGGGTATGGGTTTCGCGAGCTGCCTGGCTGCCGGCGCAGCCGAGGCCACCGTCGCTGGAGTCTCACGTGGGAATGCGACCTTGACCCCGCCCGGTTCCTGCGCGACCGTGACACATGAGACCGCGACGAACGCGGACGCGGTCAGGAACACGATCGGGATGGCCACTTCACGGCGAAGTCGGGTCTGCCAGGGCATCACGAGATGAAACGGTACACTGCCCATCGCCCCAGCGGCCGCGGCCTCGATATGGTTCGGATGGAACCAAGGTTGAGGACGCTTCACATCCCCGTCACTCGGTCGGTCAGCTCGCCGTCAGGGCTCCACCAAGGGCCCCAGGGCGCTCGTCCTCGCGACGGATCGGATGCCTTCGCTACACTCAGCCGACGATGACCACCCCCGCCACCGATGCGAACGCTCCGGCCGAGGCCAGGCTTCCGGCCAAGCGCCGTGCCCGTCCGCTGCCGCCAGAGGACTTCTCGGCGGCCGGACTGCAGCGCTCCCTCGAGGAAGTCGAGCACGAACTGCACGAGCGCTACCCACAGGCGGACCTGTCTCCTCTGGCTGCTTCTTTCGCCTTCGCGCAGGAGGCACACGAGGGCCAGCAGCGCGTCAGCGGCGAACCCTACATCAGCGCACCCGCTCGCGGTGGCCCAGATCCTGGCAGAGCTGGGGCTCGACCCGGTGGCGGTCACCGCCGCGCTGCTCCACGACATCCCCGAGGACACCGAGTACTCGCTCGCGGATGTCGAGGAGCGCTTCGGCCCGGACGTGGCCCGGCTCGTCGACGGCGTCACCAAGCTGAGCAAGTTCAGCACGCTGACGCACGAACAGCAGCAGGCCGAGAACATCCGCAAGATGTTCCTGGCCATGGCCGAGGACATCCGCGTCGTCCTCATCAAGCTGGCCGACCGCCTCCACAACATGCGCACGCTCGGAGCGCTTGCCGCCGGCCAAGCAGCTGCGCATCGCCAGGCAGACCGCCGAGATCTACGCACCGCTGGCCGAACGCCTCGGCATCTGGCAGTTCAAGTGGGAGCTCGAGGACCTCTCCTTCAAGTACATCGACCCCGAGGCCTACCGCGACCTCGCCGGCCAGCTCGAGACCCACCGCAAGGCCCGTGAGGCCTACGTCCAGCGCGCCATGGACGCGCTCCGGACGGGTCTGCTCCGAGGCCGGGGATCAAGGCCGAGCTATCGGGCCGGCCCAAGCACATCTACAGCATCTACAAGAAGATGCAGCGCAAGCGTGCCGAGTTCGGCGAGATCTACGACGTCCACGCGCTGCGCGTGCTCGTCGACGACGTGCGCGACTGCTACGCCGCGCTCGGCGTCGTGCATTCGCTGTGGCGGCCCATCCCCGGGCAGTTCGACGACTACATCGCGATGCCCAAGAACAACATGTACCAGAGCCTGCACACCGCGGTCGTGGCGCTCGACGGCAAGCCGCTCGAGGTGCAGATCCGCTCGCACGACATGCACCGCGTCAGCGAGGTCGGCATCGCCGCGCACTGGCGCTACAAGGAAGGCTCACGCTCCGACCGCGCCTACGACGCCAAGCTGGCCTGGGTGCGCCAGCTCATGGAATGGCAGATGGACGTCTCCGACGCGACCGAGTTCATCGAGGGCGTCAAGCTCGACATCTTCCAGGACCAGGTCTTCGTCTTCACGCCCGCGGGCGACGTCAAGGACATGCCGGCCGGTGCCACGCCGCTCGACTTCGCCTACCGCATCCACACCGAGGTCGGCCACGCCTGTATCGGCGCCAAGGTCAACAACCGCCTGGTGCCGCTCGACTACAAGCTCAAGAACGGCGACATCGTCGAGATCGTCACCACCAAGAGCGCGCACGGCCCATCGCGCGACTGGCTCAACATCGTCACCACCAGCCACGCTCGAGAGAAGATCCGGCAATGGTTCAAGCGCCAGCAGCGTGACGAGAACATCGCCCACGGCAAGCAGGTCACTCGACCGCGAGCTGCATCGCCTGGCCCGTACCTCGCTCGACAAGATCGCCCACGCGACAAGCTCGAGGAGATGGCCGACCACTACAACATCAAGACCGTCGATGACTTCTTCGCCGCCGTCGGCTACGGCCAGTCAGTGCGCAACAGGTCGTCTCGAAGACTCGGCGTCGTCGACGACGTCGACGACGTCCAGCTGCCGCAGGTGGCACCGCCGCCGCCGCAGCCGGGCGGCGTGCGCGTGCGTGGCGTGGGCGACCTGCTGGTGCGCTTCAGCAAGTGCTGCCACCCCATCCCCGGCGACCCCATCATGGGCTTCATCACCCGCGGCCGCGGCGTCACCGTGCACCTCGCCACCTGTCCGACGGTCGTCAACGAGCGCGCCGTCGAGCGACTCATCGATGTCGAGTGGGAGACCGCGGCGCAGCAGACCTATCCCATCGCCATCCTCATCGAGGCCTACGACCGCACCGGCCTGCTGAGCGAGATCAGCAACGTCGTGGCCGACGACAAGATCAACATCGTGGCCGCCAGCGTCAACGTCCACAAGGATCACCGCGCCACCGTGCAGGCCACGCTCGAAGTCTCCTCGGTGGCGCAGCTCTCCCGGGTGCATGGCACATCTCGAGCAGCTCAAGGACGTCTACTCGGTCCAGCGCGACCGCACCTGAGCACAGCCCCGTCTCGGGCGAGCGCCGTGCACCGCTAGACTCATCGGCGATGCCCAAGTTCCAGGCCCCTCGGGGCACCCGTGACCTGCTGCCAGCCGAGCGCGCCGTGTTCCTGCGCCTCGAAGACAGTCGCCCGCGACCTGGCCACGCGGTATGGCTACCAGCCCATCGAGACGCCCATGTTCGAGGGCGCGGCCGGTCTATCGAGCGTGGCGTCGGCGAGGTCACCGACGTCGTCGAGAAGGAGCTCTTCCGCGTACAGGCCGGCCGTGGCGAGAGCCGAGCGCGAGCGCTGGGCACTGCGACCAGAGCCGACCGCCGGCATCGTGCGCGCCTACATCGCAGCACGGCATGCGCACCTGGCCACAGCCGGTGAAGCTGACGCTGACCGGACCGATGTTTCGCTATGACCGCCCGCAGGCCGGCCGCTATCGCCAGTTCTGGCAATTCGACGTCGAAGCCATCGGCGATGCCGGACCGGGCATCGACGCCGAGATCATCGAGCTGGCCATGGCCTTCTTCGCGGCGGTCGGGCCTGACGGACGTCGCAGGTGCTGCTCAACTCGATCGGGGATGGCGCCTGTCGGCCCGCCTACGTCGAGGCGCTGGCTGGGCTACTTCCGCTCGCACCGGGACGAGCTGCCCGAGCTGGAGCGCGCACGCCTCGAGAGCCAATCCGCTGCGGCTGCTCGACTCCAAGGACGAGCGCATGCAGCCACTCATCGAGGCGGCGCCGCCGATCACCGAGCACCTCTGTGACGCATGCCAGCTGCACTTCGATGGGCTCCTCGCGCACCTCGAGGCGGTCGCCATCGAGCCGCGCCTGGCACCCACGCTGGTGCGCGGCCTCGACTACTACACGCGGACCGCCTTCGAGTTCTATCGGGCCGGCGCACAGGGTCAGCAGCAGGCGCTCGGTGGCGGTGGGCGCTACGACGGGCTGGTGGAGCTGCTGGGCGGCCAGGCCACGCCCGGGATCGGCTTCGGCATCGGTCTCGACCGCGTCGCCCTCGCGCTCGAGGACCAGGACAGCGGCGCCACGGGGCCGACCCCTGGAGGCCCACGGTCGTCGTGGTCGGCGCCGACCCCGAGGACACCGTGGTGCGTCTGCAGCTCGCGACGGAGCTGCGAGGCGCCGGGCTGGCCTGCCGACCCGACCTGACACAGCCGCCGCCTCGGCAAGCAGCTGGAGGGTGCCGCCAAGGCCGGTGCGCACTTCGCGGTCATCTGTGGCGACGAGCTCGCGTCGGGGCACGTCCTGGTCAAGGACCTGCAGGCGGGCACACAGCGGCAGGTCGATGTCACCGACCTGGCCCGTGACCTCCACCGAGCCCAGGCGCAGCATCGCCACGGCGAGGAGGGATGACGCTCGCAGGAGCCGAGCGCCGATGACGCTGGCCATTGCGTGAGGCCGACAGCGCCGACCGGGCTGCCTGGAACGCCTTCGTGGCGTCGCGACCCGAGGCCGATCTGCTGCAGTCATGGGCGCTGGGGTGAAGCCGGGGCAGGCGGAGCCAGACGAGCACTGGGCGCGGCTCGTCGTGGTCGATGCGAACGGGCGCCCCGCGGCCTGGCCCAGGTGCTCGATCGCGCGACCTCGTTCGGGCGCACCATCCTGTACGTGCCCCACGGGCCGGTGTGGGACCGCGAAGCCGACGATGCGGCGGAGGTCCTGGCCCGCTTGCTGATCGGCCTCAAGGCGCATGGCCAGGTCCCGCCGCGGCATCGTGCTCAAGTTGGACCCGCGCGGCACCGGCGATGCGGCTGCCGACGCTGCGCGTGCGTCGCGCCTTCGCTGACCAGCTCGGCCGCTCGCTGCAGCCACGACCTGCAGGCGCCGACGACGCGCATCATCGACCTGCGCTGCCGAGCGACGACCCGGTCGCGCGTGGTCCAAGGACGCGCGCGCCGAGTCGCGACGGGCCGAACGCGAGGGCACCACCGTCATGGTCGATCGCAGCGGCGACCCGGCGCTCGCTCGACGCGTTCCACGAGCCTGCTCGCGCAGACCTCCGAACGCGGCGGCTTCCGCATCCGCTCGCGCGCCTTCCTGGGCGCCCTGGCGCGCCCGCTGGTCGGCCGATGGGCGACTGGTTCATGGCCCTCGCCGAGCACGAGGGCACGCCGCTCGCAGGCGCGATCGCGCCGCGTACCGGCGACCGTGCCTTCTACCTGTACGCGGCCTCGACGCGCGACAGGGAGCTGGCCCGAAAACGTGGGCCCTACGCCGCCATGGCGGCGCTCCAGCGCAGCCTGCGCGAAGCAGGCACGAGCAGCCTCGACATGTGGGGCGTGCGAGAGCCCGACGACGAGACCGTCGATCGCGGCGTGGGAAGGTTTCAGCCTCTTCAAGCGGCGCTTCGACGGGCAGCCGTTGCGCCATCCGGGCACCTTCGACATGGTCATCGACCCGACCTGGAACCGCATCCGCGACTGTCCGCGAACGGACTGCGCGGCAGCCTACGCTGACCGCATCGAGCGCGGCCTGGCGTGCCTGAGGCGGACGACACGCGACCGAACCGTCTCGGCCGCACCATTCCAGCGTTTCGACCGCTATCCGCGCTCGGCTGCGGTCGCCGCCGCCATCGGCACTCTCGTTCACGGCCATCTTCTACGCGCTGTCCGAGACGTCGCCGAGCACAGCGACGGTCTTTCGCTGCGCTGTACGCGCTTCCCATCGTCTGGTGGCTCGCGCGACGCGAAGATCGCATCTCCTGCGGTCGCGACCCTGGCGGGTTCGGCTCTGGCCGTTCCTGGCGGGGATCTTCTTCGGTGTCGACCTGCTGCTCTTCCATCAGTCGATCCTGCTCATGGGTGCCGGCCTCGCCGTCGGTCTGAGCAACCTCCAGGTCGTCGATCGTGATGCTCGCGGCGTGGCTCATCTGGGCGAGCGTCCCACCCCGACCCAGGCCGTCGGGCATCCCCGTCGCGCTGCTGGGCATCGTGCTCATCTCGGGCGTCGCTCGGTGGCGAGGGCCTATGGCAGCTGACCCGGTCGCTTGGCTCGACCCTGGGCATCTTCGTGGCCATCACCTATTCCGGCTACCTGCTGCTGCATGCGCAAGGGCCGTGACCGACGTCGTGCGGCCGGGCCCATCCTCGACGCCACGCTCGGGACACTGGTGACGGGCCTGGCTGATCGGCGTCGTGCTGGGCGACTTCGACCCGTGCCGCGCTGCCGGCGCTCGTCTGGCTGCTGCTGCTGGCGCTCACGGCCCAGGTCGCCGGCGGCCTGATGCTGGCCGTGGCCCTGCCGCGACTGCCGGCTGCCACGACGTCGCTGATCCTGCTCGTCCAGCCGGTGCTGGCGGTGGTCTTCGCCATGGTCATCCTTGCGGAGGATCGCCATCGCCTGCCCAGTTCGCTGGGCGTGGTGCTGGTCATCGGCGGTGTCCTGCTGGGCTCGGCGTCGCGCCGCGTCGCGACGGCGCCAGGAAGAAGTCCGAGCCCGCTGGCGCACACCTCGGCTTCTGCGGCTCGTCCGAGCCGTCAGCGACCCGGCTACGGCATCGGCCGCCATCGTCTACGCTGCTGCCCACGTCCATCGCCTACGAGCCACGCATCCGCAAGACCTCACCTGCGCTGATGCCCGCCTGCGACGACGCTCGACAAGAGCGGCCTCTGCTCGCTCGGCTGGGTCAACCGCCGCCGTGACCTGGGGCAGCTCATCTTCCTGGACCTGCGCGATCGCTATCGGCATCACGCAGGTCGTCATCGACAACGCCGAAGCACCGGATGCTCACGCCATCGCCGATCGAGGTGCGCAGCGAGTTCGTGGTGCGCGTCAGCGGCAGCATCACCAAGCGACTCGAGGGCATGGACAATCGACAAGCTCGACACGGGTGATGTGGAGCTCCGCGCGACCGAGCATCGAGATCCTCTCGATGGCCAAGACGCCGCCCTTCGTCATCAACGAGCCTGACGCCGAGATCGACGAGGCGCTGCGACTCAAGTACCGCTATCTCGACCTGCGACGGGAGCCGCTGCAGCAGCGCATCATCGCCGCGGTCGGCTGGTCACAGGCCATCCGCGATACGCACCACGCAGCCGGTTTCGTCGAGATCGAGACACCCGCTGCTGATCAAGTCCACGCCCGAAGGTGCGCGCGACTTCATCGTGCCGTCGCGCCTGCAGCCGGGCAGCGTCTATGCGCTGCCGCAGAGCCCGCAGCAGATGAAGCAGCTGCTCATGGTCAGCGGCTTCGACCGCTACTTCCAGATCGCCCGCTGCCTGCGCGACGAGGACCTGCGCGGCGACCGCCAGCCGGAGTTCACCCAGCTCGACCTCGAGATGAGCTTCGTCGACCGAGGACGACGTCATGGCCTGGGTCGAGCAGATGGCGCTCGACGTGACCCGCGCCGTGGCCCCCGACGGCCGCTGCTCAACGAGCCGTTCCCGCGCTTCACCTATCGAGAGGCCATCGACCGCTTCGGCTCGGACAAGCCCGACGTGCGCTACGGCATGGAGCTGCACGACCTCGGCGACCTGGCCGCAGCCTCAGGCTTCCGCGTCTTCGAGAGCGTGCTTGCGGACGGTGGCCGTGTCTTCGGCTTCGCAGCGACCGGCATGGGCGGCAGCTACGCGAGCCCAGATCGACGAGCTGACCGAGCTGGCCCGGAAGGCCGGCGCCGGTGGGCCTCGTGTGGCTGGCCCTCGACGGCGAGGGCGGTATCCGCGGCTCGATCGTCAAGATCGTGGGCGAGGACATGGCGCGCCAGCTGGCCGCACGCGGCAGGCGGACAGGCGGGTGACCTGGTGCTCATCGTGGCCGACGCCGACATCACCGCGCAGGAGGTCCTGGGCTCGCTGCGCGTGGAGACTGGCCGATCGCAACGACGCCTGTGACCGGAACGTCCTCAGCTACGTCTGGGTCCACCACTTCCCCATGTACCACTGGGACGACGAGCAATGGCCGCTGGGACGCCACACACAATCCCTTCAGCGCGGTGGTGCCCGAGGACGAGCCGCTACTGACCACCACATCGGGCGACCTGCTGGTGGCTGCCCACGATGATCCGGCCGGCCACGCGCGTGCACAGCAGTACGACATCGCGCTCAATGGCTGGGAGCTGGGCGGCGGTTCCGTGCGCTTCCACACCCGCGAGATGCTGTCCCGTTCCTTCTCGTTGATGGGGCACTCGCTCGAGGCCCAGGAGGCCCAGTTCAGCGGCATCCTCGAGGCCTTCGAGTACGGCGCACCGCCGCACGGCGGCATCGCGCTCGGCGTCGACCGCTGGATCGCGTTGCTGACCGACCAGTCCAACATCCGCGAGGTCATGGCCTTCCCCAAGACATCGTCGGGCTCCGACCTGATGCTCGACGCGCCGTCACCGGTATCGACCGAGCAGCTCGACGAACTCGGTCTGCATGCTCAAGCCGCGGCCGCCGTCGCCTCGAAGTAGGACCTAGGCGCCCGGCTCTTCGAGGTCGGATGTCCGGGATCGGGCACCTCGGCCGCGGCCGCACCCCACTCGGGCGGCGGCCCGCCGACAGGTTCCGGGCGGTCCGGTGTAGTCGGGCAAGGCATCGAGATCGACCTCGCGGCCCAGCACGGAGCCGGGGTCACCCAGCTCGAGTCGCGCCGGCCTCGACGTCCGACCGAGTGCATCCTCGATGGTGCCGCCCGCCGCACCGAGGACGACGGCCGACGCTGATCGCCGGCACCAGCACTGGCCAGCCGGCCTGTCCGGCACGACGGGGTCGCATCCCTCGACCGGGCTCGCGACCGTGCGCCTCGATCAACGACGTCACCGTCTCCGGGTCCGCCCAGGTCATGCGTCCGGGCCACAGCAGCACGGCGCTGGTCTCCTGCACCGCCGCTTGGGCGCGGCCTGCGCCCCCAGCAGGTAGGTCTCGACGCCCGACGCCTTGCCCGGCTCCACGAGCACGGCCGGCGAGCCTCCAAGAGCGGCCGCCACGCAGCGCGTCGGGGTCGGCGGCCACCACCACGATGGGCAGCGCACCGCCGGCCCAGGCCGCATCGACGATGCGACGCACGGCAGGCACGGCCGGTGGCATCAGCGAGCGCCTCGGCGACGCCTTCGGGCACGATGACCGCGGCGACGGTCATGAGCGGCGAGCCGGGCGGGAGGAGCGGTCGCGGCTGCTCGTCGTCTTCATCCCGGTTCCATTCCGGCGGTGCCGCCCACGCCCACGGCGAGCGCTGCGCCATGGGCTCGACCGAGGTCGGCAACTCGATGGCGGCGGGCTCGTCGTGCCCCTCGTCGGCGTCAGCGGTCGAGTGGCGCTCACGGGCGGTGCGGTTCAGTCGCTCGGAGGGCATGGTCAGCCGTTCGTCCTCGGGGATGGGTCGCTCGGGAACGATTCAGTCGGCCTCGACGAGCATCGTCGGGCGTCGCTTCGTCCGCGCCATCGTCACCGGCGAGCTCTTCGGCTACTCGGTCGCTCCGGCCCCGGCGTCGCTGCCACTCGGGGCCGGGCCCGGTGGTGTGCGAGTGTTCGATACGCGCGGCGAGGTCGCTGCTCGGATCGGGAACCTGTGCTCGCTTGGGCAATCGAACGCGGCAGCGCCGCCACCAGCGTTTGCGTCGTCTCCGAAACCCGAGGCACCGCGGTGCCAGGTCGCGAGCTTCTGGCGCTGATCCCAGCGCCAGCGCCGGGGCGACTCGATGAAGACACCGCCGACGATGCCATAGACCGCCGCGAACACCGCCAGCACGAGCGGAACGCCAGCGACGCGGAAGAGGTCGTCGCCTGCCCAGTCCGAGCACCAGGGCGAAGCCGAGGAACATGGCCGTGGGCACGTTGGCGGCTGCCATCGGCCAGCCGACTCCGCCCAGGAGCCA
Source organism: uncultured Acidobacteriota bacterium (assembly GCA_963707075.1). Taxonomy (GTDB): domain Bacteria; phylum Acidobacteriota; class Thermoanaerobaculia; order Multivoradales; family JAHEKO01; genus CAXMQZ01. The sequence continues at coordinate 651,261 of CAVPOX010000015.1, read as the reverse complement.
GTACAGCCAGCCAGCCGCCGACGGCGAGACCCAGCAGTGCCAGGATGACCGCGACCGACCCGAGACCGACGCCGCGGTCGTCCCAGACGCCGACCGCGAGGTACATCAGACACGCCGACCAGGAACGCCTGCGAAGCCGACAGCAGCAGCTCGAGGGCGACGACATCGAGGGGGCGAGCGACCGGTTCGCGTACCTTCACTGCGCTCAGGATACGGGTGAACCGCGCAGTTGCGTGCGACAATCATGTTTCCCATGGAATCGATCGCTCTCGACCACCATGCCCGCCGCAAGCCGTCCGAGACGACCTGCGCGACGTCGCCATCGTCGCCCACGTCGACCACGGTAAGACCACGCTCGTCGATGCGATGCTGCGCCAGTCCGGCGCCTTTCGCGAGGATCAGGTGGTCGCCGACCGGGTCATGGATTCGATGGACCTCGAGCGCGAGCGCGGCATCACCATCCTGGCCAAGCAGACCGGCATCGAGTACGGCGATATCCGACTGAACATCGTCGACACACCCGGGCACGCCGACTTCGGCGGCGAGGTCGAGCGCAGCCTGCTGATGGTCGACTCGGTGCTGCTGCTCGTCGATGCCGCAGAGGGTCCGCTGCCACAGACGCGCTATGTGCTGGCCAAGGCCATGGAGCGCCGCCTGCCGGTGATCGTGGCCATCAACAAGATCGACCGAGGCGACGCACGCCCCGCCGGCGTGTCGTCGACGAGGTCTATGAGCTCTTCATCGACCTCGGCGCTGACGAGCATCAGATCGAGTTCCCGATCGTCTACACCAATGCGCGTGCAGGGCACCGCGACGCTGGACCTGGCCGAGCCAGGCACGGACCTGCGGCCGCTGCTGGAGCTCATGGTCGAGCACACGCCGGCGCCGACCTTCACGCCCGGCCACCCGCTGCAGCTGCTCGTCACCAACCTGTCGGCCAATGACTACGTCGGGCGCATGGCCATCGGCCGCGTCCGCAACGGCACCATCCGCATGGGCCAGCGCATCAGCCGTGCTGCGTGAAGAGGAAGAGACGCCGGATGGCAGCGTCGAGCCGGGACGGGTGGTCACGCTCGAAGGCACGGTGACCTCCCTGACGCCACGCCCAGGGCATCGAGCTCGGTCGAGATCGAGGAGGCCGGCCCCGGTGACATCGTGGCCGTGGCCGGCCTGCCCGAGATCACCATCGGCGACACCGTCACCGACCCGGCCGACCCACGGCCGCTGCCACGGCTCTGCGATCGACGAGCCGACGCTGCGCATGACCTTCGGCGTCAACACCTCGCCACTGTCCGGTCGCGAGGGCAAGTTCCTGACCTCTCGACAGATCCGGCGCGCCTGGAGCGTGAGGTGCTGGGCAACGTCAGCATCGAGTTCCAGCCCACCGCCTCGGCCGAGACCTTCGAGGTGCGCGGCCGTGGGGAGCTGCAGCTGGCGGTGCTCATCGAGCAGATGCGCCGCGAAGGCTTCGAGCTGCAGGTCTCCCGCCCCGAGGTGCTGCTGCATCACGTCGACGGCGAGATCCACGAACCCTACGAGCGCGTCAGCATCGACATCCCGCCCGACCACATCGGCATCGTCACCGCATCGCTCGCCGCGCGTCGAGCCCAGGTCCAGCAGATGACCACCGACGCCGACGGCCGCACGCGCATCGAGGCCATCATGCCGACGCGCGGCCTGGTGGGCTACCGCGGTCAGTTCCTGACCGAGACGCGCGGCACCGGTCTGATGCACCAGATCGGCGAGGGCTACGGGCCCTGGGCGGGCGAGGTCGAGCACCGCACCAACGGCGTGCTCGTCTCCGATCGTTCCGGCACCTCCAACGCCTACGGCCTCTTCAACCTGCAGGAGCGCTCCAAGCTGCTCATCGGGGCCGGCGTACCAGGTGTACGAAGGCATGATCGTGGGAGAGAACTCGCGCAGTGGCGACATGGACGTCAACCCGACCAAGGAAAAGAAGCTCACCAACATCCGGACACACAGCCACGACGATGCGCTGCGCCTCGTGCCGCCACCGCCGATGACGCTGGAGTCGGCCATCGAGTTCATCGCCGCCGATGAGTTGGTCGAGGTCACGCCGCAGTCGATCCGCCTGCGCAAGCGGCGCTGCTCCAGCACGTCCGCCATCGCCAGAAGGGCCGCGACGAGGACCTCCGAGCGCGCCGGCGAGCGCGAGGCTTCCAGCGGTCGGCTAGACCCGCGCGCCTACAATCGCCGCGTGAGCATCTACCTCGACCACGCCGCTTCGTCGCCGTTGCGACCCGAGGTGCTCGAACAGATGCTGCCGTACCTCACCGGCGAACAGGCCAATCCTTCGTCTCCGCATGGCCCGGGTCGTCGCGCTCGCCGGCCCTGGACGAGTGCCCACGAGCGCTTGGCGGCGGCCATCGGTGCGGAAGCCGCGCGAGCATGATCTTCACCAGCGGTGGTACCGAAGCCATCAACCTCGCCATCAAGGGGGCGGCGTGGGCCGGCAAGGCCGAGGGGCCATCGCATCATCACCACGGCGGTCGAACACAAGGCTGTGCTCGAGTCGTGCCTGATGCTGGAGAAGTTCGGCTTCGAGGTCGACGCGCCTGCCGGTCGATCGCTATGGCCGGGTCGACCCGGACGAACTCGACTGCGGCGATGACCGACAAGGTCATCCTGGTGAGCCTGCAGCTGGCCAACAATGAAGTCGGCACCATCCAGGCGCTCGAGCCGCTGCTGGAGCGTGTCCGGCCAGTTCCGAGCGCTCGATCCATATCGACGCGGTCCAGGGCGCCGCGCTACCTGTCGCTCGACGTCGATGCGCTCGGGGCCGACCTCGTCTCGCTTCGCCGCTCACAAGGTCGAGGGACCCAAGGGCGTCGGCGCGCTGTGGATCCGACGCAGCAAGGCCATCCTGCCGCAGCTGCACGGCGGCAGCCAGGAGCGCTACCGTCGAGCCGGTACCGAGAACGTAGCCGGGGCGGTGGGCATGGCCGCAGCGTTCGAGCTGGCGACCGCCGAACGTGCACGACGTCGATGCCGGCCCTGCGCCAGCGTCGCGATCGACTGCGCACGGCCCTGCTGGCCATCGACGGCGTCGAGCTGACCGGTCACGGCAGCGAACGGCTGCCGGGCTCGCTCTCGGTCATCGTGCGTGACCTCGCAGGGCGACGACATCGTCATCGCGCTCGACCTCGAGGGCATCGCCTGCTCGACCGGTTCCGCCTGCACCACCGGCTCGAGTCGAGCCATCGCACGTGCTCACCGCGATGGGCTACCCGCACGGCCGAGGCACGTGGTTCGCTGCGCCTCTCGCTGGGGCGGTCCACGACCGACGCCGAGATCGACATGGCCGCCGTGGCGTATCCCCGCCGTCATCGAGCGCCTACGTGACGGGTCGGCCCACCTCAAGCACGCCGCGCGACCCGTGGAGGTGCGCAGCGTGAGCCGCGAACGTGTCCTGGTGGCGATGTCCGGTGGTGTCGACTCGTCGGCCGCGGCGGCGCTTGCTCGTCGAAGAGGGCGTCGACGTGGTGGGCGTCTGGATGCGCCTGCACGACGCCGCCGACTCCTACAGCGCCTCGAACCGCTCCTGCTGTTCGCTCGATGCCGCCGAGGATGCGCGCCGTGTCGCCGGCCAGCTGGGCATCCCGTTCTACATCCTCAATCTCGAGCGCGAGTTCGCCGCCGGCGTGCTGGACCCGTTCTTCGCCGCCTATCTCGATGGTCGCACACCGAGTCCCGTGCGTCGACTGCAACTCCACGGTCAAGTTCGGCGCCCTGCTGGGTCGGGCCCGACACCTGTACGACTGTGATGCCGTGGCCACCGGTCACTACGCTCGCGTCGAGAGGCCTAGAGGACCCGACCGGACCGGCGGGCGACCCCGCGCTATCGTCTGGTCGCCGGTCGTGACGCCGACAAGGACCAGACCTACTTCCTGTATGGCCTCGGGCAGACACAGCTGGCACACGTGCGCTTCCCGCTGGGCGAGCTGACCAAGCCCGAGGCACGGGCGCTGGCGCGCCGACATGGACTCGTGACCGCCGACAAACCGGAGAGCCAGGAGATCTGCTTCGTGCGTGACGGCGACTATCGCCCCGACCTCGAACGCCGCACCGACTGGCAGCCCACGCCGGACGCCCTGGTCGATGCCGACGGCGCGACGTCGTCGGCCAGCATGGCGGTGCCGCGGCCTACACCATCGGGCAGCGCAGCGGCCTTGGTGTGGCCCTGGGCGAACGCCAGTACGTGGCCTCGATCGATACGCCCAACCAACCTCATCACGCTTGGGCCGCCGCGAGGACCTCTACCAGCAGCGCTTCGGCACGGTCGATGTCACGTTCGTGGATGAGACGCCGTCCGGTGCGTTCCGCGCCGCGTTCGCATCCGCCACCGCGCTGAGCCGGTGCCCGGCACGGTACGGCCCACCCGGACGGGCCGCTCGGCAGGTCGAGTTCGACTCGACGCCCGGCCTGGGCACCCGCCCCGGGTCAGGCGGCGGTGTTCTACGACGAGCGGCGATGCGGTCATCGGCGGTGGCCGCATCGCGGCGCCACCTCCGCGGCCGCCTGAGCCGCGAGGCAGGAGGGCAGACCCACGTGGACGATGGACTCGGCCACCTTCCTGTTCGAACCCGCCTTCATCCTGTCCCTGCTGGTCGGTGCGTTCCACACCTGCATGTACATCTTCATCCGTGGCAATCGGCTGGCACATCCCCGCGGTCTTCGTCGGCGGCATCCTTGGCGCCCTGCTGGGCAGGCCATCGGTGCTCGCGTCGGGGACTGCTGCAAATCGGCGACTACAGCCTGCTGTGGGCCTCTGTCGTAGCCTGGATGGGCATCGGTGTCGCCATCGTCATCGCTGGCCTCACGACGCGTGAGCCCGAGCCACCCGGCGGTGCGGCCGGGTCCGGCCCAGGAGCGGCTGAGTCAGTCCGGGCTCGTGTCCCGCAGAGGGGCGATCTCGGCCGTGTCGTCGGTGGCAGTCGCCGCCTCGATCGCATCGGATGAGCCCACCGGGATGCCCGTCACCCGGGTCACGACCTCGGATTTGAGGGTCTTCCGGTCCTGATCTCCGCTCGCCATCGGCGGCTCGATCTCGTCGGTCGCAGCTCGGTTCCTGCGGCGCTCCCACCAGCGCTGGAACAGCGTGATCCCGAGCAGCGACAAGACCAGACAGGACGAATCCGAAGATCATGGCCAGCCACGGCTTGTCCTGGATCAGGGACCCACCGATGAAGCCGGGCAGCGCCGCCTGGAACGACCAGATCACCGCCGCGATGGCGTCGTAGATCACGAACTGGACCCAGCTGAAGTGGAGCATGCCGGCCCCGATGGCGACGACCGTCCGACCACCCGGGACGAACCGGCCGACGATGACGAACGTGGCCGCCGCGCCGGTCGAACTGCTCCTGGACCCGGTCGAGCTGCTTGGTATCGCCGCGCAGGATCTTCTCGACCAGGGGTCGCCCCGCCGCGCGGCCGATCCAGTAGGCCACGTTGTCGCCCACGAAGGCGCCCAGTCCAGCCGCGACCATGACCCAGATGACCTGCAGCGTGCCCTGGCCCGCCAGTACCGCAGCCGCGGTGACGATGGCCTCCGCCGGCAGGATCGGCAAGATGACGTCGACCGCCGCCAGCGCGAAGATGACCAGATAGGTGACGGGTGAGTCGGTGACCAGGGCGGTCAGCGAATCGATGAGCCCGGTAGCCCACGTGAAGATGTCGGTCAGGAGTTCCATCGGCGACGATCTAGCCTAGCGGTTCATAGGGGCAGGATCGATGGCCCAGCGTGAAGCCCCGCCCGCAGAGACCCCGAACGAAGGACCGAGTCACCGTGCGCAGCGATTCATGGATGCCGAGCGCTCCATCCATGAGGATCAGTTCGGCCCCAAGCCTGGTGGCCCTGCCGATCGGATCGTGGATGCGCGTTGCAGAGCTACAGCACCGGCCTCCATACTGTCATGTCATGAGCAGCACACCCGAGCCCACACAGGCAGCATCAGCGGCTCCAAGCGAACGAACGGCCGCCGAGGAGTGGCTTGGTACCAAGCCGCAGAAACCTGGACTGGCACATCGCATCGCCGCCGTCTGGAAGGACGAGTACGACACGGTCATGAACTGGCCGCGCGGCAAGCGGCACCTCGTCACGCGCGGCCTCGTCGTGCTCATCGTCAACACCATCGCGCTGCTGATCGTGGCCGAGCTCATGAACGGCATCACGCTTCACCGGCGGCTCCTGGGAGGACGTATCGCGGTGGCGGCCTTCGTCACCTTCGCGGCCTGGCATCACCTTCCTGGTACGGCCGGTCGTCTTCGTGGCCCTGGGCATCAACAACATCATCATCACGGCGTGCTGACCGTCGTCTTCATGGGCGCTGACCCTGCTGATCGGCCAGCCTGGTTCGTGGCCAGGATCCAGATCGACGGCTTCCTCGTCGCGTTCATCGCCTCGATCCTGATCGCCGCCATCAACACCGTGCTCGTGGCCATCATCGGCCTCGACGAGGACGAGTCCTTCTTCCGTCACTCGATCAAGCGCATGGCGCGAGTCGAGGGCGATGTCGACGACCGGCCTGGGCCTGGCTTCGTCATCCTGCAGATCGACGGCCTGGCCGAGCCCGTCCTGCGTGATGCGCTGCGCACCGGATACATGCCATTCCTCAACGACTGGCTCACCAGAGGGCTACACATCGCCTCGGCAAGTACGAGGCGCTCGCACCCTCGATGACCAGCGCCGGCCAGGTCGGCATCCTCCACGGCGTGCAGCCCGGCATCCCGGCCTTCCGCTGGTGGGAGAAGGAACGCAACTACCTGATGGTCTCCAACCATCCCGACGATGCCTTCGAGATCGAGCGGCGGTCGTCCAACGAGACGCGACCTGCTGCGCGATGGCGGTGCCAGCATCAGCAACCTCGTCAGCGGTGGGGCCACACGCGCCATCGCCACCAACAGCCAATTGGGCAAACAGGGCCAGGGGCTGCAGATGAGATCGTTCAGCCTGTTCCTCTACAACCCCTACAACCTCACCCGTGGCCTGGCCCAGTTCGTGGGCGCTGTGGTCAACGAGTACTTCCAGGCCCGTCGTCAGCGCACTCGTGACGTCAAGCCACGCATCAGCCGCGGCATGCCCTTCCCATTCCTGAAGGCCAGCACGACCACGATCATGAAGGACATGGTCGTTGACCTCATCATCGGCGAGATGGGCCGCGGCACTCCCGTCATCTATGCCGACTACCTCGGCTACGACGAGGTCGCCCATCACGCTGGTCCCGAGCGGCCTGAATCGATGGCCCAGCTCGACGCGGTCGACCGCATCATGCGCTCCCTCAGTCGCGGCTGCCCAGGACGCCCCGCGCGACTACCACTTCATCCTCGTCTCCGACCACGGCCAGACGCAGGGCGCGCCCTTCGAGGACCGCTACGGCATCAGCCTCGAGGAGCTCACGCGCTCACTCATGGAAGGCGATGTCAGCAGCCTCGATGCCAGCAACGACGTCGAGGGCTGGGGACCGGTCAACAGCTTCCTGACCGAGGCCAGCCGGAGCCCGGGCACGAGCGGCAAGATCGTCAGTCGTGCCTTGCGCAGCGATTCCCAGGACGGCGTCGTCGGGCTGGGTGAGACCGATGCGGTGTACAAGGGCGCCGAGCATACCGAGAGCAAGGACGGCGAGGACGAGATCCCCGATCTCATCGTGGCGGCGTCCGGCAACCTCGCCAACATCTACTTCACCGAGATCCGTGAGCGCGTCAGCCTCGAAGGCATCGCCAAGATGCACCCGGAGCTCATGCCGGGCCTCGTCCGCCACGAGGGCATCGGCTTCATCATGGTGCGCTCCGAGGAGCACGGGCCCCTAGTCATCAGCCGCGACGGCGTGCGCAATCTCGAAACCGGCGAGATCGGAGGGCGAGGACCCGCTGAGGCACTACAGCGAGCACACTGTGGCCAACCTCCAGGAGCTCGACTCCTATCAACACATCGGTGACATCTTCGTCATCAGCATGTACGACCCTTCGACCGAGGAGGTGGCCCCCTTCGAGCACCAGGTCGGTTCCCACGGCGGCCTCGGCGGCATGCAGACCAAGGCCTTCGTGATGTACCCGACGGCCTTCGCCACGCAGGACAGAGACCGTCGATCTGGTCGGCGCACCTGAGGTGAACCGCAAGATCCACGAGTGGATGGACCGGGCCAAGGAGATCTACGCGGCTGGCGGCATCGCCGAGGAAGTCGAGCTGGAGGAAGTACAGGAACTGCCTAGCGTGTTGCAGCAGCATGCTGAACCCGCCAGGGAGACTCCGGCCGTCTGATGGCAGAGGGAGGACGCCCAGGCACGGTCCGATGCCGGTGGGCCTCATCGAGCAGGACGCTCCGGACCATGGCGAGACGGCGACGCAGCATGAACCGGTGGGGGCTGGTCCCGAGCACGTAGCTCCCGTACGCGCGGTCGGCGGAGTAGCGCTCCACGGACACGCCAGGCAATTGGCGCTGGGTCCAGCCCGATCGCAACTGCCCGCGGTCGACGGGCACCGCTTGCATGCCCCAGCCCGTGAGCTCCCCTCGATAGGAATCCAGGTCGTGCCACTCGATGAGCTTGGGCCAACTCGGTTCGATGCGTCGACCGGATACCTGATCCCGCTCTCGATCGATGGCTTGCTGGCCAGCATCGTCCAGTTGAGTCCGGCCCGCTGCATGTCCGGTGCCTTCCGGACGCATCGCACGGTCAGGTGACTCCGATGCCACAGACCGAGCAGCCCAACATCCTCGTCCTGCGGGGGAACGATATCGGCTGGTACAACATCAGCCACAACAACCGCGGCGCCATGGGCTACCAGACACCCAACATCGACCGCATCGCCCGCGAAGGCGTGGAGTTCACCGACTACTACGCCCAACAGTCCTGTACAGCCGGTCGTGCGGCCTTCATCACCGGCCAGAACCCGGTCCGCACCGGGCTCACGAAGGTCGGCATCCCCGGCGCCGAGGTCGGCCTGGCGGCCGAGGACCCGACCATCGCGGAGCTGCTGAAGCCACTCGGCTACACCACCGGCCAGTTCGGCAAGAACCACCTTGGTGACCGCGACGAGCACCTGCCCACCAACCACGGCTTCGACGAGTTCTACGGCAACCTCTACCACCTCAACGCCGAGGATGAGCCGGAGCACCCCGACTACCCCAAGGACCCCGCCTTCCGCGAGCGCTTCGGGCCGCGCGGCGTCATCCACTCGTTCGCGGACGGCCGCATCGAGGACACCGGCCCGCTGACGAAGAAGCGCATGGAGACCATCGATGACGACGTCACCGAGCGCGCCATCGCCTTCATCCGCGAGGCACACGCCGCGGACACCCCGTTCTTCGTGTGGTGGAACTCCACCCACATGCACGTGTGGACGCGCATCCCCGAGGAGGCCGAGGGTATCAGCGGCCAGGGCTTCTACAACGACGCCATGGTGCTCCACGACGCCGACGTCAGCGAGATGCTCGGCATCCTCGACGAGCTCGGCATCGTGGCCAAGCTGCAGGCCGGGCACCAGGCCGGGGACAAGACCTTCAAGGTCCAGATCGACGGCTACAACGGCCTGCCCTACCTCCTGGGCGAGACTGACGAGAGCCCACGCGAGTGGTTCTTCTACACCAACGATGATGGGCTCGTCGTGGCCATCCGCTACGGCGACTGGAAGGCGGTCTTCTACGAGCAGCGAGCCAAGACGCTGCAACTCTGGGCGGAATCGTTCGTAGCGCTACGCCTGCCCAAGCTCTTCAACCTCCGCCGCGACCCCTTCGAGCGAGCGGACGAGAACGCCAACGGCTACTGGGACTGGCTGCTGGAGCACGTCTTCGTGATCTATCCGATGCAAGCACTTGCCGCAGAGCAGCTACAGTCCTTCAAGGAGTTCCCGCCGCGCCAGAAACCGGCAGCGTTCAACCTTGACATGATCATCGAGAAGATGACCGCAGCCGGTGACGGTGGCCTCCACTAGTCCATGGCATGAGCGCAGGGCGCGACCGTCGAGTCGAGCGCGGAGCAGCGTCGAGCGATGCTGGCCGCGGTACTTCCTGGAGCACTGCCGGCTCGCTGCCGAGAGATGCTGGATGCAGACGATAATCGGGATGCTCGGTGACCGGTCAGTCGTCGAGCGACGCATCGCTGCGTTGGACACCACGGCTCCAGACGTCGCGATGCATCGCCGCCAGGCCTGCGCGGACTGATCGGTCGTGCCCGGCACCTCTCGACCCCCGGACCACGTCGAGGAAGACACCGCCCAGCTGGCCGGGCTATCGCACCACGGTATGGGGCGGCGACACGGGCATGATGATCAGGTACTTCCCGTCACGTTGCGGATACCTGGCTCGAGGGCGGGCGTAGGGGAGGAAGTCCTCCCGCAGCGCCTGCAGGGAGACAAGGGCATTTGGCGGTCGTGATGCGCCCCAGATGGTGCTGACCGAGGGGTACCAGGTGTCCTGGATGTAGACCTTCCTGACCTGGAATGTGCGCTTGTATGCTGGATCGGCGGTGGCCGTGAAGCCGGACATCACCCAGGAATGGGCACCGCGCCAGGTCACAAGGCCAACGGGCTTGCCGGTCTCCCGGATGGCGCGGGCGGCCTTATGGATGGCACCACGCCGCGTATCGGACGCTTCGACCACGTACGGCCCGTAGCCGGCCGTATTCAACAACTCGGCCCAGCCGGTCAGATCCACGCCGATGGGCCCCAGCTTCCTCTTGTTGGGCGAGAGTCGTCGACCCTTGACGTAGAGCCGCTCCTGGAACGCGAGCGAGCGATTGGGCCTGCCGGCTTCGATGATGTTCATCATCGTCTGCGTCGAGCCTGCCACGCACCAATCCTTGGTGGCCTGGTGCATGAAATCGCCTCTGCGGTAGAGGTTCATCTCGAAGGGCCCCGGAGCCGGTCGCGGCTTGAGCTTGACGGTGGTGACCTCAGGGCTTTGCTCGCCCGAGCTGATGGAGCCACGCGCCGCCGTGGTGGGCCGTGGCGTGGGGCGGGCGGTGGTGCGAGGCGCAGCTGTCGAGCGCACGACCCGGGCCGGCCGCTCCGTCGGTCGCGGTGTGCCCGGCACGACGGCCAGGGGTTGGCCTGCCAACGCCGAGCAGGCACTCGCCGCGAACAGGCCGACCAGTGCCAACACGACGGTGCGCTCGCGCGTCCCTGCGGGCTCGAACAGCATGACGTCCGCACCATACCGAACAGTCCGAGTCGTTGGGGTGAAACGTCTCGATATCTTCATCAGCACCCGACCCCCGGTCTGACATGGCCACTCGTGGACCAGGTCGCGGTGGAGGGAGTGCCTCTCGCAGGTTCCTTGGTGCTCGCGGTGCCTTGTTCGCTACACTCCCACGAGATGTCAGACACCCATGACCGGGTCAGTCCAGAGACCCGGATGCAACCCTTGTCCGCGGACCAGATCCGCGACCGTTTCATCCGCTTCTTCGCCGAACGCGGCCACGAGGTCGTGCCCAGCGCCAGCCTGGTGCCCGGAGGAGACCAGACGCTGCTGTTCACCAACAGCGGCATGGTCCAGTTCAAGGACGTCTTCCGCGGTGTCGAGAAGCGCTCCTACAGCCGGGCGGTGGACTCCCAGCGCTGCCTGCGCGTCGCCGGCAAGCACAACGACTTCGAAGAGGTGGGCCGTACACCGCGCCACCACACCATGTTCGAGATGCTGGGCAACTGGTCCTTCGGCGACTACTTCAAGCGTGAGGCCATCCACTGGGCCTGGGAGTTCCTGACCCAGGACCTGGGCATCCCCGGTGACCGACTGGCCGCGACCACCTATACCGACGACGAGGAATCGTGGGCCATCTGGCGAGACGAGATCGGCTTGCCGCCCGAGCGCATGGCCCGCTGGGGTGACATCGACAACGGCGACGACCACAACTTCTGGCGCATGGCCGACACCGGCCCCTGTGGGCCCAACAGCGAGATCCACTTCGACCGCGGCGAGTACCTGTCCGAGGGCCCTGGCTGCGTGCCGGACCACACCGAGACCTGCCCACGCTGGCTGGAGATCTGGAACCTGGTCTTCATGGAGTTCGACCAGCCGGCCGAGGGTCCACGCATCGAGTTGCCCTTCAAGTCGGTCGATACGGGCATGGGCCTCGAGCGCCTCGCCTCGGTGCTGCAGGACGTGCCCACCAACTACGACACCGACCTGTTCGTGCCCATCCATGCCCGCATGCGAGAGCTCCTGAAGCACGATCCAGAGGCGTTCGAGAGCGAGCGCTTCAGCTACCAGGTCATCGCCGACCACTCACGGGCCGTCACCTTCCTGATCGCTGACGGCGTGACTCCCTCGAATGAAGGACGCGGCTACGTGCTGCGACGCATCGTGCGACGCGCGGTCCGCCACGGGCGCCTGCTGGGTCGTCGCGAGCCGTTTCTCGAGGAAACGGCCAAGGTGGTGATCGACCAGATGGGTGATGCCTATCCGGTGCTGCGGGAGCGGCGTGACACCATCCTCGGCGCCATCATCCGCGAGGAGACGTCCTTCGCCCGCACGCTCGACGCCGGCACCATCCAGCTCGAGGAGGCGCTCATCCCGCTGACCGGGGCCGAACGGGTGGTCGGTCGCAGAGCTGAGGAGGTCGCTGCTGATGCTCCCATGCTCGATGGCGAGATGGCCTTCCGACTCCATGACACCTACGGCTTCCCGATCGACCTCACCATCGAACTGGCTGCCGAGTACGGCGTCCGTGTCGATCGGAACGGCTTCGAAGTCGCCCTGCAGCAGCAGCGCGAGCGCAGCCGCTCGGGCAAGAAGCTGGACCTGGCGCGCCAGGCCGAGCAGACCGCGCTGTTCGATAGCGTCGCGCGGCGCGTCGGTGACAGCACGTTCCTGGGCTACGAGACGACCAGCGCGGCCGGCCGTGTGGTTGCCATCGTCCGGGACACGACCGAATACGAAGTGCTCGAAGCGCGAGCGGATGCCGATGGCCATGTCGGAGCCGCCGCCGACGCCCAGCTGGTACTGGACCAGACGCCCTTCTACGCCGAAGGCGGCGGACAGATCGGTGACCGTGGTGTCTTCCGCGATGCCGATGGCGACCTGCTGTTCAGCGTCGAGGACACGCAACGCCCGGTGGCCGGCCTCATCGTGCACCGCGGCAAGTTGCATGGTGCCGTGAGGCTGGGCCAGGAGATCAGCGCCCAGATCGACGCCGACCGGCGAGCCCGCACCATGCGCAACCACACCGGCACGCACCTGCTGCACCGCGCCTTGCGTCATGCGCTTGGTGACGGAGCGCGACAGGCTGGCTCCCTGGTCACGCCTGACTACCTGCGCTTCGACTACCCGTCGGATCGCGGCCTGACCCCGGAGGAGCGTCACCTCATCGAGCACGAGGTGCGCAAAGTCATCCGAGAGGACCGCGACGTCACCCCGCAGCACATGAGCATGGCCGAGGCGGTGGATGCCGGCGCTGATGCCTTCTTCGACGAGAAGTACGGTGAGAGCGTCCGCACCATCCGGGTCGAGGGCTACAGCCACGAGCTTTGTGGTGGCACCCATTGTCGCGCCACAGGCCAGATCGGCGGCTTCATCATCACCGGCGAGCGCTCCATCGGTTCGGGCATGCGCCGCATCGAGGCAGTCACCGGTGAAGCTGCCGAGGCCGTCGCAGAGGAGCGCTTTCGACTGCTTGAGGCGGCCACGGCCGCGGCCGGCGTCCAGACCAGTGATCGACTGGTGTCGCGCATCAAGGAGCTCAGAGAGCGGAAGAAGGCCGAGACCGGTCGCAAGACCGGCCTCGTGCCGACGGCGCAGGCTGCGGTCAAGACCGCTGAGCTGCTGCACAAGGGCGCATTCGTCTCGTTCACCGGCGGCTTCAGCTCGATGGACGAACTGCGGGCCTGGGCCAAGGAGGTTCGTGGCGCCATGCAGAGCGGCGTCATCGCCGCGGGCCTGGAGGACCCCGAGAAGCCGCAGCTCCTGGTGACGGTCAGCGACGATCTCATCGAGCAGGGCGTGGACGCCGGCGAGCTGGTCAGGGACGCCATGGCCCAGGCGGGCGGCAAGGGTGGCGGCAAGGCCGGGATGGCGCAGGGCAAGGTGCCTGAACCCGAAGCGCTGCAGGCGGCGCTGCAGAGGCTACGCGAACGTCTGCAAGGGTAGGGACGGGGTAGACGAGGTGTCGATGCTGGATCGCCTGCTCCGCCGAGCCCCGACAGCCACGTCGGGCGTCGCCCATCTGGCGCTCGATATCGGCACCGAGTACGCCAAGGCCCTGGTGTTCGAATACGGGGAAGACGAAGACGCCTCGGTCACCGGCGTGGGGCGCCAGCGCCAGGGTCTCGCCCACATGCAGTCGGGCACCGTGGCCGACATCCCGGCCGTGGTGGCCAATTGTCGCGCCGCCATCGACGACGCCGAGGCCATGGCCGACCGCCGTGCCGAGAAGGTCGTCATCGGCATCGCCGGCGAACTGGTGAAGGGCTACACCACGACGCGGAGCACCGAACGCAAGCGACCCCAGACTTCGGTTACCCATTCGGAGCTGGAGCGGCTGCTCGAAGAGATCGAGGCCGACGCCGCTGCCGAGGCCCAACGCACCATCACCTGGGAGACCGGCCTGCCCAATGTCGACGTGCGCCTGGTACACGCCGGCGTCGCTAATGCCGGCATCGACGGTTACGCGGTGTCCAATCCGGTCGGGTTCCAGGGTCGCCACCTGCGCATCTCGGTCTTCAATGCCTACGCGCCACTAATCCACCTGGGGGCCCTCGAGTCCGTCGTCGAGCAGCTCGGCCTGGAGCTCATCAAGGTGGTCGCCGAGCCGTATGCCGTCGCTCGCTCCATCTCCGGCGAACAGGTCGGCCAATCGGGGGCGCTCTTCATCGACGTGGGCGGTGGCACGACCGATGTCGCCCTCGTGCGCAGCGGCAGCGTCGAAGGCACCCGCATGTTCGCGCTGGGGGGTCGCGCCTTCAGCAAATCGCTGGCGGACCGGCTCGACCTCAGCTTCGACGATGCCGAACGCATCAAGATCGAACATGGCCAGGGACGCGACGTGGAAGACCCCGACGAGGTCGCCCACATCATCAGCGAGGACGTCGCGGTCTGGGCCGCCGGCGTGGAACTGGTGCTCGAGGAGTTCGGCGAAGAGGGCCTGTTGCCAGGCCGCATCGAGCTCTGTGGCGGCGGTGCCGCGCTGCCCGAGATCCGTGCGGCGCTGGAGTCCGACACGTTCGGCCGCGACCTGCCCTTCGCCCGGAGGCCCCAGGTCTCGATGATGGAGCCCGGCTTGGTCAGCCACATCAGCGACGCCACCGGACTGCTCGTCGACCAACAGGACGTCACCCCGATGGCGCTGGCCTACCAGGCCGTCGAAGCGGCACAACCGCAGGAACCAATGGACACGGCCCTCGTACGCGTGCTGCGCGGGATGCGCGTCTAGGGCAGACTGCCAGACGTGGCGGTTTGGTACCTGGGCAATGACGACGAGATCACCGATGCCGTGGCGCGCCTGCGGGCCGCGACCGACGAGCACGTCGTCTTCGTGGTCCCGCCGGGCTCGCGTATCGCTACCGGCCGCATCAATTTCAAGCTCCTCGCACGTGAGGCTGAGTCGCGCGCGATCGCCATGGCCGTGGCAAGCTCCGATGAACAGGTGCGAGCCCTCGCGACCTCGGCTGGGGTGCTGGCGGCGGCCACGCCCGACGCCGCCGAAGCTGCCCTGGAACGGGGCGATGCGCCACCCCCGGTCGTCGATGACTCTGAGCCGATGGCGGCGGCCGTGAGCCGGACAGCCGCACCGACGGGGACGCGGATGCAGATTGGTCGTCGCGTCGGTGTGGCCACCGTGGCCGTGTTGGGCTTGGCCCTCATCGGTGGCTATGCCGCCCTCGAGACACTGCCGACCGCGGAGATCACTCTGGCCCCACGCACGGCGCAGCTGGGTCCACTGGAGGTTCCGGTGGTGGCGCTCCCGGACGTCGAGGAGGTCGATATCGAGGCTGGCCAGGTCCCGGCGGTCGCGCTCTCGATCCCGCTGAGCCTGGACGGTATCTTCGAGGCCAGCGGCACCGACTCCGTTGAGACGCGATCGGCCGGAGAGGTGCTCTTCTCGTCACCAAGCCAGGAGTTCGACCAGGAGATCGTGGCTGGCACACGGGTGCATACGCCGGCCGGTATCGGCTTCCAGACGACCGAGGCCGTCACCCTGCCGCGCACCACCGCATCGGGCGCTACGTCAGAGGTGACCGCGCCGGTGGAGGCCGTCGCGCCCGGCAGCGACGGCAATGTGCCTTCTGGCGCCATCAGCGTCGTGCCATCACTCGAGAGCCAGGGTGTCAGCGTCACCAACCTTGACCCGACCACTGGCGGCCGCATCGAGCAGACCGCAGTGGTGACCGCGCAGGATTACGATGCAGCCGCGGTCGACCTGCAAAATCGCCTCACCGGAGCACTGGCTGCGTACCTGCGCGATCCCGACAACCTGCCCGAAGGCCTGGTCCTCTTCGCTGAGACGGCGACGCGTGGCACGCTGACCCTCGAGCCATCGCCTGAGCAACTCATCGGCGCCCGCGTCGATGCCTTCGATCTCAACGGACGCGTCGATGCCAGCGTCCTGGCCGTCGACCCCAACGACATCGAATCAGTCATCGCGGCGCGTCTCGGCGACGCAGTCCCGACTGGCATGGCCACGCTGACCGACTCGGTCGTGATCGAGGTCGGGGAGGGCAGCGTCGACGGTCCACGCATCCGCTTCAGCGGCCTCGCCGAGGCGCAGGTCTTCCCAGTCCTCGACATGGACTCGATGGTGAGCGATATCGCCGGTATGCCGATTTCTGAGGCTCGGGCCATACTGGAGGAGGTCGGGTCCACGACCGTGAACGTGTGGCCCGAGTTCGTGAGCGACCTTCCAGACGACCGAGCCCGGATCAGGCTCGACATCCTGGAGCCATCGACAACGGAGTAAGTCAGCTGTTCCATGACCATCACCGCCGACTCGCATCGCTGCGCGCCGAGGCTGCCGTGGCCATCCTGTTAGGCATCGATCTTGGCGACCGACGCATCGGCGTCGCCGCTGGCGACACCAGCAGCGGTTCTGTCAAGCCCCTTCTGACCCTTCGACGCAGCACGCCTGTCGCCGATGCTGAGGTTATCGCCCGCATCTGCGTCGAGCGCCGAGCCGAGGCCATCATCGTGGGCTTGCCGCTGCATCTGGATGGCAGCGAGAGCGAGCAGTCCGAGCGCACCCGCCAGTGGGTCACAGACGTCGCGCCCATCCTCCAGACTCCCATCTCCTTCCGCGATGAGCACGGCAGCAGCCAGTCCGCCGAGGAGCGCATGGGCCGAGCGCCACGTGGCCGCTCCGGCGGTCCGCCCTCCGCGGCAACCCGCAACGCCTGGCGTGCCCGCATCGACCGCGAAGCGGCCGCCGACATCGTTCAGCGTGAGATCGATGCGAGAGCCGCGTCCAGCAGCGAGGTTCCAGCATGAGCGGCCCGCCACCCCAGCCACGGAGCGGACAGCGCACCGGGATCGTGGAGGGCTGGGAGTTGCGTCAGGCCCAGCAGAAGGATGCCAACTCCGGCGCCTGGAAGGGCCTCGCCTTCATCGCCCTCGCCATCGTGCTCATCGTCGCCGGCGGATGGTTCGTTGGCCGACCCTACATCGGTGGCGCCGTGGCCGGCATGTTCGAGGACAGCCCCGGCATCATCAACCTGCCGGTCGTCTCCGATCTGCTGGCGGCCGAACTGAGCGATCGAGTCAACGCGCCCGCGGGGACCGGCACCGATGAGATCGAGTTCGTCATCGAGCCCGGTGAGACCGTCGATGACATCAAGGCGAACCTGGTCGAAGAGGGCCTACTCAGCGATGCCCTGGCCTTCCAGTACCTGGTCGTCAGCGATCGTGTCGACCAGCTCATCCGGGCAGGCATCTACACCATGACTCCGGAGATCGCACCAGAGGGCATCGTCGGCCTGCTCGTCCGAGGACCTGATCCGCCCGTGCCGACCACGGTGCTGGACATGCGCACGCAGCGTCGCATCGAGCAGGTCGTAGCCTATCTGCAGCAGCAGACCGAGAACACGGACCTGGAACTCGACCCCAAGGAGTTTCTGCAGGTCGCCCGTGAGCCCAGGGCCGGAGCTCCTCGAGACCTACCGGTTCCTGAGCAAAGTCCCTGGCGGCAACAGCCTGGAGGGGTTCCTGGCGCCTGGCACCTACGAGGTCCCCATCGACACCACTGCTGAGGAGATGGTCCAGCTGATGCTCGACCGATGGCAAGAGGATGCCGGCGACTCGGTGGCACAGGCGCGCAAGAAGAGCATCGATTTCTACGAGATGCTGACCATCGCCAGCCTGGTCGAGCGCGAGGCCAAGGTCGATAGCGATCGCGCCAAGATCGCCGGTGTCTACTGGAACCGGCTCAATCCCAAGCGCAACGGTGAGACCGGCGGCCTGATGCAGGCGGACCCGACCGTGGTCTACGCGACCGACACGGTGGCCCTCGCCGACATCAGCCTGAACAAGTGGGATGAGTACCTCTTCTGGGACCTGCTGGGCGAGCCGGACTACTCCACCGTCAACGTCCCGGCACGCTTGGCATCCTTCCAGACGTACCAGAACGACGGCTTGCCCGATTGGCCCATCGTGACGCCATCGCGGGCATCGATCGACGCGGCGCTCAGCCCCAACACCAAGGCCAATCTGCTCTACTTCTACGCCTGCCCCGATTCCGATAAGCACAAGTTCGCCAAGACCTTCAAGCAGCACCAGCGAAATATCAACTCGTGCCAGTGACCGGTGCAGCGGCGCCATCTGCCGCTGACCGGGAACGCTGGCGAAGCGCCGATCTCCAGGCCCGTCCGCGACGTCTCGAGACGCTGCGCGCGACGCTTGCCGAGCAGGGGTTGGACGCCTACTTCGGACTCAAGCCAGAGAACGGCCGCTACCTGACCGGCTTCGTGCTGGGCGATGGCGAGGAGAAGGTCTGTGGCGCGTCGGGCCGCTTCTTCATCTCGGCTGATGAGACCGTCGTCGTCGCGGACTCGCGCTACCGCCTGCAGGCGCTCGAGCAGTGCCCCGGCAGCCGCGTCGAGGATCACCCCGGAGGATTTGCCAAGGCCTGGCCCGATCTGGTCGGAAGCCTGCGTGCCATCAGCACGCCGGATGGCCGGGTCGCCCGCATCGCCGTGGAGGCCGGCGTGCTCAGCCATGCGGCCTGGCTCCGACTGGCCGAAGCGGCACCACATCTCGAGCTGGTGCCCGATCGACGGGCCGATCGAAGAGCAGCGGCGCACCAAGGAGCCTGCCGAGCTTGAACGGGTGGCTGCCGCCTGTGCGTTGGCAGACGAAGCCCTGGCGGACACGCTGCCAGAGATCCGTATCGGCATGACCGAATACGAGCTGGCGCTCGCGCTCGAATGGCGCTTGCGCACCACCGGGTCCGAGGGTCTCGCCTTCGATGTCGCCTGCCTCTCCGGCCCACGCGCAGCCTTGCCGCACGGCTCACCGGGAGAGCGGCCCGATCGCCGCCGAAGAGGTCCTGCTGTTCGACTTCGGCGCCCGTGTCGACGGCTATCGGTCAGATATGACGAGAACGCTGTTCGTGGGTCGAGCCGACGCCGCGTGATCTCGAGCTCTACCAGCTGGTTTCGCGCGCCCAGGCTGCCTCGATCGAGCTGCTGGAGGCGCGCTTGAGTGCGGGCCATCCGGTCAGCAATCGCGAGGTCGATGCCGCCGCGCGGGAGGTCATCGAGGCGGCCGGCCACGGCGACCACTTCGGCCACGGTACCGGGCACGGCATCGGCCTGGCCACACACGAGTTGCCGTCGGTCGGTCGAGCCGCGCTCGAGGAACCGCTGCCGTCGCCGACGGTCTTCTCGGTCGAACCGGGGGTCTATCTCGACGACGAGACCGGCGTGCGCATCGAGGATCTGGTGGCCATCGACCGCGAGCACAGCAGCGTCAGCCTGCTGACCGGCTTCCCGCGCGCCGTCACCGTCGTCGGGGGGTAGTGCCACGCTCCGCTAGAATCGAGCACTCGCGGCAGCCGCGCCACCATCTGAAGCCCAACGGAGAATCACACCACTCATGATCTCAGTCGGAGACCTGCGCAGAGGCATCGTCATCGAACTCGACGGCGATCTATGGCAGGTCCTGGAGTTCCACCACATCAAGATGGGTCGCGGCTCGGCGCAGATCCGCATCAAGCTCAAGAACGTCAAGCGCGGCGGCACCCTGGAGCGCTCGTTCCAGGCCACGGAGAAGTGGCCGCGGGCCATCCTCGAAACGCGCCCGGTGCAGTTCCTGTACCAGGACGGCGACGACTACCACTTCATGGAGAACGAGACCTACGACCAGTTCCACCTGACCGCCGAGCAGCTCGGCGACGCCACCGACTACCTCATCGAAGGCATGACCGTCGATCGCACCACACACGAGGGCGAAACGCATCGGCGTGGAGCTACCCATCTCCGTAGAGCTCAAGGTCATCGAGACCGAGCCTGGCTTCGCCGGCGACACGCAGTCGGGTGCCAAGAAGCCAGCCACACTCGAGTCTGGCCTGATCGTGCAGGTGCCCATCTTCGTGGCCGAGGGCGACACCATCAAGGTAGACACGCGTACCGGGGAATACCAGACCCGCGTCTAGCGGTCCACCATGGCGGCGCCCGGCCTCTGGGACGAGCCACCCCCGCCACTGGAGCCGCCCGAGTCCGCCCCCAGCCGAGTGGAGGAGCCCAGCGGGCCCAGGGTGCTCTCGGTCGGCGAGGTCACCCGCGCCATCCGCGACACCATCCGACGCTGCGCCACGCCTCAGTGGCGTCTGGGTGGAAGGGGAGATCGGCCAGGTCTCGGTCAGCTCGGCCGGGCACTGCTACTTCACGCTCAAGGACGAGCGAGCCCAGCTGCGCTGCATGATCTTTCGCGACGACCGTCTGGCGCTGCCGCTCGAGCCGCGCACCGGCATCCGCATCGTGGCTCACGGGCGGGTCGATGTGTTCGAGCCGCAAGGCTCCTACCAGCTCTACGTGGACAGCCTCCAGCCCGCCGGCGTAGGCGACCTGGCGCTGCGTTTCGAGGCCCTCAAGGCGCGTCTCACCGCAGATGGCCTCTTCGACGCCTCTCGCAAGCGACCACTGCCAGCATGGCCGCGCACGATCGGCATCGTGACCTCGCTGTCGGGTGCCGTCCTGCATGACATGCATCGCGTCATCGCACGTCGCTGGCCGCTCACCCGCATCGTCGTGAGCCCCTGCAAGGTGCAGGGTGCTGGTGCCGAAGCGTCGATCGTCCGGGCGCTGCGGCGCGTCGGTCGCTGGACCGATGCTGACAGCGGCCGAGCCGTCGACCTCGTCATCGTGGCTCGCGGCGGCGGCTCGCTCGAGGACCTCTGGGCATTCAACGAGGAATCGGTCGTACGGGCCATCGCCGCGCATCCCCGACCCGTGGTGGTCGGCGTCGGCCATGAGACGGACGTGACGCTGTCGGAGTTCGCCGCGGACGTGCGCGCGGCCACACCGTCGGTCGCGGCTGAGCTGGCCGTACCCGATCGCGCCGAGCAGACTCCAGCACCTCCGGGCCATGCAGAACGCACTGGCGACCAGTGCGGCACGTCGCATCGGCCGCACCCGGGCCGAGCTCGAGAGTGAGCGTCGCGCCCTCGAGACGTTCCGTCCGGGTGCCTACCTGGCGGCTGAGCGCGAACGCATCGGCCTGCTGCTCGACCGAGCCACGCGGGCGCTCCAGGGTCGACTCAGCGGCAGATCGCGCCGGCCTCGCCCGCAGCGGCGACCGGCTGCCGGTGCTGCTGCGCGCACGCACCTCGGAGGCACGGGCCGAGCTCACCCGGAGTGGTGCTGGCCTGGCCGCGCTCAACCCGTTCGCAACGCTCGAGCGGGGCTATGCCATCGTCCGCACCGCGGAAGGTCGAGTCGTCACCCAGGCGACCGGACAGGCCGTCGGTGCGCAGCTCGAGGTGCGCCTCGCCAGGGGCGCGTTGGACGTCATCGTCGACGGCGTGCGAGACTCCGAGACGTGACCGACAGCACCCACCCCCAGCGGCGACCCCACGGCTGCGCCAGCGCCCGCTGAGATCGCGGCGTTGCCCTTCGACAAGGCGCTCGAGGAGTTGCAGGGCGTGGTGGCCCGGCTCGAGGAGGGTGGCCTGCCGCTCGAGGAGTCGATCGCGCTGTACGAGCGCGGCGCCGCCCTGCATGAGCCACTGCGCACGTTGCTCGACGGCGCCGAGCTGCGCGTGCAGCGGCTGGTCGACGGCGCCGGCGGTGCGCCGCGGGTCATGGATCTGCGCCCCGACGACGGCGACGACGGCGACGACCTGTAGCCATGCCCAGCTGCATGACCTCCGCGGGCCGGAAGACCTGAACGACATCAGCCACGCCGAAGCGCGTGCGCCTGTGCACGCGAGCTTCGCCGCGAGATCATCGATACGGTGGCTACCACGGGCGGTCACCTCGGATCGTCGCTCGGCGTGGTCGAGCTCACGGTCGCCCTGCACCGCATCCTCTCAGTCCGACCGACAAGATCGTCTGGGACACCGGCCACCAGGCCTACGCCCACAAGCTGCTGACCGGACGACTCGACCGCTTCGGCACGCTGCGCCAGCTCGGCGGCATCGGCGGCTTCCCGCGGCGCGCGGAGAGCGAGCACGATGTCATGGATGGCGGGCACGCCGGCACGGGCATCTCCATCGCCGAGGGCCTGGCCCTGGCGCGCGACCAGCGCGGCGGCAGCGAGCACGTCGCGGTCGTGGTCGGCGACTCTGCGCTGATGAGCGGCCTCTCCCTCGAGGCCCTCAACGACATCGGCCATCGCAAGACGCGCATGCTCATCGTGCTCAACGACAACGAGATGAGCATCTCGCCCGTCGGTCGGCGCGGTCAGCCAGTACCTCAGCCGCATCAAGCTGTCAGCGCCAGTGGCGCTGGTCGCGGCGGCGCTTCGACTGCGACATCGCCCGGGTGCCGACGCTTCGGGCCGATCCTGCTGGAGTGGTCTCGCCGCTTCCGTCACGCCGTCGTCGACCTGTCGCAGCCGGGTCGTCTGTTCGAGGATCTCGGCGTGACCTACGTCGGACCCGTCCCCGGGCACGACCTCGTGGCGCTCGACAGCACCATCCGCAAGGCGCTCGAGGAAGAGGAGACGCCGATCATCGTCCACGTGCGCACGCGCAAGGGCTACGGCTACCACCCCGCCGAGTCGGACAAGGTCGCCTTCCACGGCGCCGCACTGCCGCCCATGCCCGACCAGGGCAGCGCACAAGATCGCCGCGAATGGCGCCACGGCAGCTGATGGCGACGCGCTCCTCGCCGGTGCAGGAGCGACAGACGACCCACGGCCCCCAACTACACCGCCGTCATGGCCGAGGAGCTGGTAGCGCATCGCCGAGGAAGATGACCGCGTCGTGGCCATCACGGCGGGCATGCCCACCGGTACCGGCGTGGCCGCCTTCGGCGAGCGCTTTCCCCGATCGCATCTACGATGTCGGCATCGCCGAGCAGCACGCCATGACCATGGCTGCGGGCATGGCGCTGGCGGGCCAGCGACCCTTCGTGGCGCTGTACTCGACCTTCCTGCAGCGTGCCTTCGATCAGGTCGTCCACGACGTCTGCCAGAACGACGCGCCGGTCGTCATCGGCATCGATCGTGCCGGCCTGGTGGGCGAGGACGGCACCAGCCACCAGGGCATGTTCATGCTCTCAGCCCTGCGGCAGTTGCCCAACCTGGTGATGGCGGCACCGCGCGACGAGCAGCAGCTCCGACGCCTGCTGCGCACGGCCTTCGCCCAGGATCGCACCCCTTCGCGCTCCAGTACCCGCGTGACGCTGGCTTCGGCCTGCCGCCCGTCGGACGCCGACCCGGTCGAGGTCGGCCGCGGCGAGACCCTCCGAGAGGGCAGCGACATCCTCATCGTCGGCCTTGGGCCCATCGTCGCACGCGGCATGGCCGTGGCCGACGTCCTCGAGTGAGGCGAGGCTGGTCCGTCGGCGTCATCGACGCCCGCTTCGTCCGCCCCATCGACCGCGAGCTCATCATCGCCGAGCGCACGCGGCAAACAGCTCGTCGTCACGCTCGAGGAGAGCGTCCTGCCGGGCGGCTTCGGCTCGGCCGTGCTGGAAGTCCTCGGCGGATGCCGGCGAACCCGGCCGACCTGCCGCCGGTCAAGCGCATCGGACTGCCCGACGGCATCGTTCGTCGACCACGGCTCGGTGTCCGACCTGCGCGCGCTGGTGCGCATCGACGAGGCCGGCATCCGCGCCCAGATCGAGGAAGCCATCGCCGACCACGGCCTGACACCGCGAGTCCGGCTGCCTGCTCGAGGTCTGACTCGGCTCTGAACGCCAGCAAGGCCTCCCGACAGCGCCTCGACCAGCTCATCGTCGAGCGTGGCCTGGCGCCGACTCGTAGTCGCGGCCCAGGCCCTGCTGCTGGCCGGCCACGTCCGTGTCGGCATCGGCGATGCTGCACGGCGTGACCGTCGAGCCGGCGAGACATCGGTGGCCGTCGACATCGAGATCAGCCTCGATGAGGCACCGCGCTTCGTGTCCCGGGGCGGCGAGAAGCTGGCCGGCGCCCTCGATGCCTTCGGGGTCGACCCGGCCGAGCGGGTCTGCCTCGACGTCGGCGCCTCCACGGGCGGCTTCACCGACTGCCTCCTGCAGCGCGGTGCGATGCGTGTCTATGCCGTCGACGTGGGCCGAGGCCAGCTGGCCGAATCGCTGCGCCAGGATGCGCGCGTCGTCAGCATGGAGCGCACCCACGCCGCTCGCCTCGATCCCAGGCGGAGCCGACCCGCTGGAGCTCCCGGAGTTCGCCAGCCTGGCCGTAGCCGACGTCTCCTTCATCTCGCTCACCCGCCTGCTCGGCGGCATCGCCGCACACGTATCGCCCGGTGGTGACATCCTGCCCATGGTGAAACCGCAATTCGAGCTGAGCCCCGCGCGAGGTGCCCAAGGGCGTGGTGCGCGATGCGGCCGCTCGCGCCGAGGCCGTCGCCCGCGTCCGCGAGTATGCCGCAGGGCTGGGCCTGGATCGTGCCTGGGCGAGGCGGAGTCCGTGCTGGTGGGACCGTCGGGCAACCACGAGTTCTTCCTGCACCTGCGCGTCCCGGAGACGGCCACGCTGAAGCGCATCGGTTTCGCCTACAACCCCACCCAGGAGGCGGCGCTGGGCTGCGCGAGCGTGGCATCGGCTGGTGCACGCGCCAACGGCATCGAGGCGTGGGCCGCTCCGGCCGAAGAGACTCACCGACATGCTCGATGAGCTGGCCAAGACCGACGCGATCGTGGTGCTGGGTGGCGACGGCACCTTCCTGCGGGCGGCCCGCGCCATCGCCGACATCGACGTGCCCATCCTCGGCGTCAACCTGGGCAAGGTCGGCTTCCTCTCCAAGGCGGAACACGACGACCTGGAACGACGTCCTGGGACTGCTCAAGGAGGGCGACTACGAGCTGGAACCGCGCCTGACGCTCGAAGTCCGCATCTTCCATGCCGACGGCCGGGCCGACGACGAGGTCTACATCGCGCTCAATGAGGCCGCCATCGTGCGCGGCGTCGCGCCCAGGTGATGCGTGTGACGGTGGACGTGGGGACTCCCGGATGGCCACCTACGTCTGCGATGGCGTCGTCGTCGCCTCGCCGACCGGCTCGACCGGCTACAGCTTCAGTGCCGGCGGCCCCATCATCGAACCCACCAGTCGCAACCTCGTGGTGACGCCCATCGCGGCCTACCTGACGCCGCTGCGCTCCAGCGTCGTGGGCCCGCAGCACGTCGTCAGCGTCACGCGTCGAAGCTGCCTACGACTGCCTCGTCAGCATCGATGGCCGACGATGACATCCCGCTCGAGGTCGGCGACCGGGTCGAGGTGCGGGCGCGCCAGAAGCCCATCAGCTTCATCCAGCCGCGCGGCGCCCTGCCGTTCTGGGACCTGCTGCGCCAGAAGGCCGAGCTGCTGCCGGGCTGACGGCATGAGCAGCGGCAAGGTGACCGCCGACCCGACTGCCGCGCCGACTCGCGGTCGCGGCCATCGGCGCGTATGCCGACTACCTGCGCGTCGAGCGCGGCCTCGCGCGGCCACCATCCGCTGCCTATGACAGCGACCTGCGGCTGTTCGGCCGGGACGCGCCGGGCATCGGGGGCTGGGCCACGTCGCCTGGGCCGGCCCGCGACTACCTCGCGGCCATGACCCGACCGCCGCGCGTCCTGCGCCCCAACAGCCTGCGTCGCAAGGCCGCCTCGATCCGCGCCTTCTATCGCTTCTGCTACGCCGAGGAGCTCATCGACGCGGACGTCGCGGCGCTCATCGACCTGCCGCGCCAGATGCAGCGCCTGCCCGACACGCTCGACGCGCAGGAAGTCGAGGAGCTGCTCGACGCGAGCCGGTGGCGATGACGTCATCGGCCTGCGCGACCGCGCCCTGCTGGAGCTGCTGTACGCAGCGGGGCTGCGCGTGAGCGAGGCCCTCGGGCTCGATCGCGAGGACCTCGTCCGCCCCGGGCGGCTTCGTGCGTGTCATCGGCAAGGGCGACAAGGAGCGCCTCGTGCCGGTCGGCGACGTCGCGCTCGAGGCCATCGACAGCGTACCTCGAGGCACGCGATGCGACTGCACCCCGGAGCGTCGACGAGGCCGAAGCACGTGCGACGGCGAGCCGCTCTTCCTCTCACGACGCGGTCGGCGCCTCGACCGCATGGCCGCCTGGCGCGTCATGCGCAAGGCGGCGCTGCGGGCCGGGACTGTCCGGGCGTGTCACTCCGCACACCTTGCGGCATAGTTTCGCTACGCACCTGCTCGAGGGCGGGGCTGACCTGCGCGTCGTCCAGGAATTGCTGGGTCATGCCAGCATCACCACGACACAGCTGTACACGCACATCACCGGAGAGCGGATCCGACAGGTCTATGCACGGGCTCACCCGCGGGCCTGAGGGAGGAGGGAGGAACGGAGCGAGATGGGTACCTACGCCGAGTCGCTGCTCACGCCCGACGAGAAGCGTCCTTCGACCTGCGAGCGCCAGCATCCGATCGCGCTGCTCCTCGACAGCTGGCTGGCCATCATCTTCTGGGGCGGCCGCCATCATCCTGCATCGTCGTGCGACTGCCTGCTGCCCGATGAGGTCGTCGGCCGCGACCTGTTCGGCTCGGCCACCTGGTTCGGGACCGTCGGCACTCGCCGTGACCTGGCTCGACGCTGCTCGGCGGCATCCTCGTGCTCGCCGTGCGCTGGTGGTGGTGGCGCACCCAGGAGTTCCTGGTCACCAATCGGCGCCTCGTGCTGGCCTGGGGCGTGCTCAACAAGAACTCCTCGGACAGCTCGCTCGAGAAGATCAACGACGCCCAGCTGGAGATCACGCTGCTGGGCCGCGTGCTCGACTACGGCAGCCTCAAGGTGCATGACGGCAGCCCCGATGCAGGGCGCCGACTATCTCGACCGGCTGCACCATGCCAAGGACTTCAAGAAGACGATGATGACCGCCAAGCACGACCTGCAGGGCGGCGGGGGGCAGACGGAGAAGACTACGGACGGCCGACGGCACCGCTGCGACTGGCGCCGCCTCCGGTACGCGGCATCACGGCTCCCAGGCGGGCATCGACGTCTCCGGCGGCGCCGATCCGCTGAAGGCCGATACGCCCGACGAGGTCGCTGCCGTGCTGGGCGCAGCTGACCAAGCTGCGCGACGATGGCGCCATCACCGAGGCAGGAGTTCGACGCCAAGAAGCAGGAGCTCCTGGATCGCCTGTGATCGGCACCGCTAGTCGCTGATGGACCCGCAGACCGCGCAGGCACTCTTCTCGGCCTTCATCGTCGTCGCCATCATGCTGCTGGTGGGCTTCCCGGTCCACGAGGTCCTGCATGCCTGGACGGCCTATCGACTGGGCGACAACACGGCCCGCTGGCAGGGCCGCGTCTCGCTCGACCCGCGCGTCCACTTCGACCCGATGGGCGGCCTGGTCCTGGGCGCTGACGGCCATCCTCAGCGCCGTTCGGCAGCGGCGGACTGCTGTTCGGCTGGGCCAAGCCGACGCCCGTCAACCCCATGAACCTGCGCCACGGGCGCGCAGGGCCACGCGCTGGTCGCATTCGCCGGTCCGGCCAGCAACCTGGTCGTCGCGGTGCTCGTGGCCATCCCCATGCGCATCGTCCTGAGCTACTCGGACTGCTGGTGCACGATCCGTCGACGACCACTGCTCGAGCTGGCGCTGAACGTCGGCCTGCTGCTGCTGTCGCTCAACATCGTGCTCTTCATCTTCAACCTGGTGCCCATCCCGCCGCTCGATGGCTGGCGCGTGCTGAACGGCATCGTCCCGGAGCCGATGGCGCGTACGACTGCGCGAGCTCGAGATCCAATACGCCAACGTCATCCCCATGCTCTTCATGGGCTTCATCGTCATCCTCTTCATCACGCGGCGGCGCCTTCCTCGGACCGCTCATCTCCGGCATCCGCAACCTGCTCCTGGGCATCTAGATCGTGGCCGGCGTGGTGGGCCACCAAGATCCGGCAGGCAGTCCGCCACATCTTCGGTCGCGTCAGTGGCGCTGAGCGCCGTGAGCTGGAGCGCTGGCTGAGCCAGCCCAGCTGGCCCTCTTCGACTCCATGCATCGAGCCGACCAGCGCCACGGCCTCGACGTCGTCGGCGATGCTGCGAGCCGAAGGCCACGACGACCCCGAGCTGCTGCTGGCCGCGCTGCTGCACGACTGCTCGAAGGGACCGACCGTGCGCTTGCCGCATCGCGTGGCATGGTCGCTCGGAGAGCGCTACGGTGATGGCGTGTTGGACGGCCTCTGCCCGCGCTGCCCGGCTTCAGCGCTGCCTTCGTGCGCGCTGCGCGACTCACGCCGAGGACTCCGCCGACCTCGCGCTCCAGGCCGGCTGCAGCGAGCGCACCGCCGAGCTCATCCGCCACCAGGCCGCATCCCGTCGACCCCGATGCCGGCGTGGCGCTGCAACTGGCCGACGAGGCATCCTGACGAGTGACGAGGACGAGGCTCGACCGATGACTGACACCGTCGCCCGACGACGCGCGAGACGCCGAGATCGGCCTCAGCCTGCTGCCGCCGTTGCGCCAGCCGGTCCGTGGTGACACCAGCGTGCGCATCGCCGACTCCGATCACCCGGACCGGGCTGCCCACGTCAGCGTCGAGGGCTACGACGGGCCGCTGGCACTGTTGCTGGGCCTCATCGAGCAGCGCGAGCTGGACATCCTCGAGGTGCCGCTGGGCGACCTGGCGGGTGCCTACCTCGAGGCGCTCGGCGGCGCTCGACGAGGAGCAGATGTCGCACATCAGCTCGTTCGTGACCGTCGCCAGCCAGCTCATCCTCATCAAGAGCCGGGCCATCCTGCCGCGTCCGCCGGTGGTGGCCATCCCCGTCGAGGAGGGCCCGGACCCCGAAGCCGCGCTGCGCGAGCGACTCATCCTCTACCGCCTGTATCGCGACGCCGGCCGTGACCTCAAGGGCCGCCTCGAGAGCGGCTGGGAGGTCTTCCGCCGTGAACCCATCGCCGCGGTCGCCTCGGCCAAGGCTGGTTCGCGGCCCGACGAGGGCCCGCCCCTCGATCCAGCCGCCTGGTCGCGGCGCTCGATCGCGCCCTGCACCAGGTACCGCCGCCGGCCCCGCCGCCGGCTGTCGTACCCCGCCTCGTCACCCTCGACGAACGCGCCAGCATCATCCGCGCGGCCCTCGTCGACACGCCCGTCGTCGTGCTACAGGACCTGCTCGACGACCTCAGCGACCGCGTCGTGGTCGCGGTCACGTTCCTGGCCATGCTCGAGCTGGTCAAGGGCCGCGAGCTCAGCGTCGAGCAGGAATCGCCCTTCGGCCCCATCGTCTGCCGCTCCTGGCATCGCGAGTCATGAGCGACCCCGAGGTGGTCCCGGTCGGGCCCGGGCACGGACGAAGACGGAGGAGCCTGTGCGCCAAGCTGCGACGTCGAGATCACACCCGAGGGGCTCGAGGCTCCGGCCGACGACGACACCGACACCGACGACTCGGTGCCTCGGTCGCCGACCTCGAGGCGCTGCTGTTCGTGGCCGAGCGGCCGCTGTCACGCGCCGAGCTGCGCACCGTGGCCAGGCTTAGCGCGGACGAGGTCGACGCGCGCCTCGGTGACCTCGAGGTGCAGCTGCGCGATCGCGGCATCCGCCTGGTCACCAGCGGCGATCGCGTGATGCTGGGCACCTCGCCCGAGAGCGGCCAGCTCATCGCCCGCTATCTCGGGCGCGGACGCGGTGCGGCTGTCACCGGCAGCACTCGAGACGCTGGCCATCATCGCCTATCGGCAGCCCGTCACGCGGGGCGTCATCGAGCGCATCCGTGGCGTCGACTCCGGTCATGTCGTGCGCGGCCTGCTGCACCGTCGGCTCATCCACGAGCAGGGCCGCGCCGAGACGCCGGGTCGCCCCATCCTCTACGGCACCAGCATGGAGTTCATGGAACGCTTCGGGCTCACCTCGCTCGACGACCTGCCGCCGCTCGAGGCTGAGATCGCCGCCCAGCTGGCCCAGGCCGAAGAGGACTCAAAGGCCGACCCGAGTCCAGGGCAGAGGAACCCGCCGACGGTGACAGCGACGCCGCCACGCCCGAGGACGGCGCTCGGACGACACCGACGATGACGCACCCGAGGAACAGGCGCCCAGCGCGGATGCCTGATGCGGTCCGGATCCAGAAGGCGCTCGCCGATGCCGGTGTGGCCTCACGCCGAGGCGCCGACGCCCTCGTCAGCGCGGACGTGTCACCGTCAACGGGCAGCTCGCCGTCACCGGGCAGCGCGTGGACCCGGCATGGACGCCCTGGCCGTCGATGGGCGACCGATCGTCCCGGCCAGACGCCGCACCTACCTGGTGATGCACAAGCCGGCCGGCGTCACCAGCACCGTCAGCGACCGCCACGCCGAGGCAGACCGTCATCGACCTGCTGCCCGAGGACGTCCGGCGCAGCGGGGCGCGGCTCTACCCGGTGGGCCGCCTCGACAAGGACTCGCGAGGGCCTCATCCTGCTCACCGACGACGGCGACTGGACCCAGCACCTGCTGCACCCGCGCTACGGCGTCGAGCGCGAGTACGCCGTGGGCCTGCGCCGGCACCTCGACGACGAGCAGGCTCGCAGGCGCTCACGACGGGCATCGAGCTCGACGAAGGCCTCGCCACGCTCGACGAGCTGCGCCTGGCCACCCGCACCGAGACCGGCCGGCTCGAGGACCCTCGTGACGAGCGGCCGCCGCTGGTCTGGTATCGGGCCGTGCTGACCCAGGGCTGGAAGCGCCAGCTACGACGCATGTTCGCGGCCATCGGGGCTCCGGTGGAGCGGCTCGTGCGCGTGCGCATCGGCACCCTGCGCCTCGACGACATGGCGCCTCGGCGGCGTGCGCCGCCTGAGCGCGGCGGAACGCGACCGCCTGGCCGCCACGCGCAGCGCACGATGAGCGGCGCTGCGCGTCGCGCTCGACGGACCCGGCTCCAGCGGCAAGTCCTCGGTCGGTGCGGCCGCTGCCGCACGGCTGGGCTACCGCTTCCTCGACACCGGCGTGCTCTATCGCGCCATCACGCTGCCTGAGCGTGCTGCGCGAGATCGACCCGCGACGACAGGCTGCCCTCGTCGCGGTCGTGCCCGAGCTGGAGCTGGTCGCCCGACGACGCTGGGCGCATGCGACAGGTCACGGATCGACGGTCACGACGTCACCGATCAGCTGCACGTGCCCGCGGTCGATCGCCGCGTCAGCGCGGTCTCGCGCCCAGCCCGACGTGCGCGCCGCCCTGCTCCAGACGCAGCGCGACCTGGCCGCTGCCGGCGGCATCATCCTGGCCGGTCGCGACATCGGCACCGTCGTGCTGCCCGATGCCGACCTCAAGCTGTACCTCGAGGTGTCGGTCGAGGAACGAGCCCGGCGCCGGGCGGCCGAGCGCGGCCTGGACGCTCGACTCCGCCGAGGCCGCGGCGCATCCTCGCCGACCTGCGAGCGCCGCGACCACCTCGACAGCAGCCGCGCGTCGCGCCGCTGCGCATCCCCGATGATGCTGTCATCGTCCGCTCCGATGGCCGCGCGTTCGAAGACACCGTGGCCGAGGTCGTGCGCGTCATCCGGGCACGAGCAGAGCAGGGGACCGACGGCCGCATGAGCCGAGCAGCCGACCTGCCGCTCTATCCACGCTTCATCGCCGGGCTCTGCCGCTTCGGCCTGCAGGCTCATCGGCCGCGTCCGCGTCGAGGGCATCGAGGACCTGCCCAGCGAGCGGGCCGCTCATCATCGCCGCCAACCACATGAGCAACGCCGACCCGCCCTTCATCGGTGGCTGGCTGGCCCCAGCGCTGGAGCGTCGGCCCATGTTCCTGGCCAAGGACGCCCTCTTCAAGGGCCCGCTGGGCCTGCTCATCCGCTCGCTCGGCGCTGAGCCGGTCAAGGCCGGCGGCAACGACATCGCCGCCTATCGCGTCGCCAAGGCCATCCTCGACGAGGGCGGCGTGGTGGCCATCCTGCCGGAGGGCACGCGCTCATTCGATGGCGTCCTGGGCACGCCCAAGCCGGGCGTGTCGCTGCTGGCCACTCGCACCGGCGCGCCTGGTGCTGCCGGTCGGCATCTCCGGCACCGACAAGCTCATCGGCCGCGAGCAGACGTTCCCAGAGCATCGGCACCCGCATCATCCTGCGCGTCGGGCGAGCCGTTCCGCCTGAGCTCCCGCCCGGTGCCGATCGTCGCGCGGCGCTGGCCGCGGCGGACGTCGAGCTGATGCGCCGCATCGCCGCGCTGGTCGAGCCGCGCCACCGTGGCGAGTGGGAGCCCTGGCCGACGCCGATAGCCGCCTGGCTCGACGCCATGTCTGAGCGCCGATGCGATACTTGCTAGCCCATGGGAACCGTCTCCGAAGTCCGCATCGCCCGCCGCACCGGCTTCTGCTATGGCGTGCGCGAGGCCATCGATGCCGCGCGCATCAGCGCCGCCGAGGGCAAGAAGACGCACACGCTCGGCCAGGTCGTCCACAACGAGGGCGTCATCAGCCAGCTGCGCGAGCAGGGCATCGTCAGCGTCAAGGAGCTCGACGAGGTCGACGCAGGGCGCCGCGGTCGTCATCCGTGCCCACGGCGTCACGCCGGAGGTCATGGAGCGCGCCGAAGACAAGGGCCTCGACGTCATCGATGGCACCTGCAGCTGGGTGACCCAGGAGCAGAAGGAGCTGGCCAAGCTCGTCGAGGAGGGCTACACCGTCGTCCTGCTCGGCACGCCCGAACCACCCCGAGGTCGTGGGCCTGCTCGGCTTCGCCCCGGACGCCATCCTCGTGGACGAGGAAGAGGACTGGGACAAGATCCCACGCCGCAAGCGCATGGCGCTGCTGACGCAGTCGACGCAGCCGCCCTGGAAGTTCGAGCAGCTGGCCGGCTACCTCACCACGCGCGCCCACGAGCTCAAGATCGTCAACACCGTCTGCCCGGTCACCATCCGACGCCAGCAGGACACCACCGACCTCGCCGAGCGATGTCGACCTCGTCGTCGTCGTCGGCGGCCGCAACAGCGCCAACACCAGGGAGCTGACGCGGCTCGTCGGCATCGTCGGCAAGCCCGCCATGCAGATCGAGCATGCCGCGCGACCTCGAAGACGCCGCGGTCTTCGACGGACGCACGCTCGTCGGCGTGACCGGCGGCACGTCCACGCCCATCGAGGACCTGGAGGCCGTGGCCGCGCGCATCTACGAGCTGGCCGGCACCGCCGAGACGCAGTCCAGAGGCCGCCGAGCTGGCGCACGCGGCCGTCACCGCCGTGGCCGAGTCGGCCTACCGCAGCACGTCGCTCAGCGCCGCCTGACGTGCCCAGCCGCCGCACGCGCCGTCGTCCCGGCAGGCTCGACCGGGACGCGCCCGTCGCGGGCCTGCCCGTCGTCGCCATCGTCGGCCGGCCCAACGTCGGCAAGTCGACGCTCTTCAACCGCATCGTCGGCCAGCGCAAGGCCATCGTCGAGGACCGGGCCCGCACCACGCGCGACCGCCTCTACGGCGTCGCCGAGTGGAACGACCGTCGCTACGTCGTCATCGACACCGGCGGCATGGAGATCGAATCCCGGCGACGCCATCGAGGAGCGCGTCCAGGACCAGGCCCGCCTGGCCATCGAGGAGGCCGACGTCATCGTCTTCGTGGTCGATGCCGCCACCGGTGAGACGCCCGCCGACCAGGAGGTCGCGGAGATGCTGCGCCTGCGCTGAGGCGCCGGTGATCATGGCCATCAACAAGGCCGACAACGAGCGCCTCGAGCTGCAGGGCGCGCGAGTTCCTGCGCCTCGGCTGGGAGGACTGGTACGCCATCAGCGCCCTGCACGGTCGCGGCACCGGCGACCTGCTCGATGCCATCGTCAAGGCGCTTGCCCGACGAGTCCTTCGACGAGCTCGAGCGCAAGCGCCGCGAGGACGAGGCCGAGGACCTGGCCGACCGCATCGACGAGGGCATCGTGCCCGACGAGCCAACGGCCGGCGAGCCCGAGGTCCGGCGATGACGCGCGAGACGATCGGCTGGCTTCGACGAGATGCGCCGATCCCGCGCATCGCCATCGTGGGCCGGCCCAACGTGGGCAAGTCGTCGCTGCTGAACCAGCTGCTGGGCGAGGAACGCGCCATCGTCAGCGATATCCCCGGCACCACGCGCGACGCCATCGACACGTCGCTCGAGTGGCAGGGTCGTGAGCTGCGCCTCGTCGACACCGCCGGGCTGCGCCGTCGCGGCAAGGTCGCCTCCGGGCCTGCCGCCGAGCGCTACTCGGCGGTTCGCGCCCTCAAGGCGCTCGGCCGCGCCGATGTCTGCGTGCTGGTGCTCGACGGCGCAGGATGGCCTCGCCGCGCAGGATGCGCATGTCGCCGGCTATGTCGTCGACGAGGGCGTCGGGCCTGGTCCTGGCCATCAACAAGTGGGACCTCGTCGAGAAGGACGACAAGACCTTCGAGGAGTACGTCGCCCGAGTCCGCGCGGCAGGCCCCGTTCCTGCACTTCGCCCCGGTCGTGGCCATCAGCGCGCTGACCGGCCAACGCGCCGGCCGCGTGCTCGACGAGGCGCTCACGGTCGCCGCCGAGCGCCGGCGTCGCATCCCCACCGCACAGTCTCAACAAGGTGCTCTCGGAGGCCGTCGCGCGCCACCAGCCGCCTGCGGTCAAGGGTCGTCGGCCGCGCTTCTACTACGCCACCCAGGCCAGCCATCGAGCCGCCCACGTTCGTGCTCTTCGCGAGCGACGCCAAGTCGGTGCACTTCAGCTACCAGCGCTTCCTCGAGAACCGGCTGCGCGATGCCTTCGACTTCGAGGGCACGCCGCTGCGGCTCATCTTCCGTGAGCGCTCGCGCGTCGAGCTGGAACCCAAGAAGCGGCAAGCCCGCAGCCCAAGAAGGCGCAAGAAGCCGACCAAGAAGTCGGTCCGCAAGGGCAGCTGATGGCGGGGCCCACGCGCGCCGTCGTCGGAGCCGGCGCCTGGGGCACCACGCTGGCGCTGCTGCTGTCGCGAACCGGGCCGGTGACCCTGCTGGCGCGCGACGAGGCCCACGCGGCTCGGCTGCGCGAAGACGGCGAGAACCGCCACTACCTGCCCGGCGTGCCGCTCAGCAAGGAGGTGGCGGTGACGGCCGATGTCGGTGACATCGTCGATGCATCCGATCTGGTGGTGCTGGCCGTGCCGTCCCGGGCCATGCGCGCGACCGTCGGGCCGCTGGCCGCATCGGTATCCCCGGACGCGGTGCTGCTGTCGGTGGCCAAGGGCATCGAGAGCCGAGTCGCTCCTGCGCATGACCGAGGTCATCGCTGCCGAGGTTCCGGGCGTCAGCCGGCCGTGTCGCGGCGCTGTCGGGGCCCAACCTGGCCCTCGAGATCTCGCGCGGACTGCCAGCCGGTGCCGTGGTCGCCGCCGCGGACGACGCGGTCAGCGGGCGGGTGATCGAGCTGCTGGGTAGTCCGATCGTTCCGGCTCTATCGCAACCAGGACGTGATCGGCGTGGAGCTGGCCGGGCGCGCTCAAGAACATCGTGGCCATCGTGGCCGGCGCGGTCGAGGAGCTCGGGGCAGGGGACAACGCCAAGGCCGCCATCACCACGCGCGGCCTGGCCGAGATGACGCGACTGGGTGTGGCCATGGGTGCCAACCCGATGACCTTCGCCGGGCTCGCCGGCATCGGCGACATCCTCGCCACGTCGACATCCGCCCTGTCGCGCAACCATCGGCTGGGCACCGAGCTGGCAGCCGGACGGACCTGGGCGGAGATCGAGGGCACGCTGCCGGGCGTGGCCGAGGGTGCCTACACGGTCCGTGCGGCCGTGGCCCTGGCCGCACGGCACGGCGTCGAGATGCCCATCGCCACGCGAGGTCCACGCGGTGCTCTACGAAGGCAAGGACGTCCGCGCGCTCCGTGGTCGACCTCATGGCCCGGTCCTCCAAGGACGAGCTCGCCGGCCTCGCCTGATGCTCGCTCGTCGACCAGCGGCGAGGGCTGGTGCCATCGTGCGGCGCGCCACCGGTGCCCGTCCGGGCTCGATCATCCTGGTGCACGGCTCGCGCCACGCTGCGGCGCGAGCGCTTCCGGGCATCGTCCGTCACTGCCAACGCCCGCACCCGTGATGACGGAGTGCGGCTGGTGGGGTTGTGGTGCGCTCTGTCAGGGTACGTGTCACCCATGGGAGGGAGCGGTCCACTTTGCCACCGTTGTGACCTAGCCCAACCGCGAGAGGATCACCACCGTGGCTCAAGCGAGTCTGTCCCCCGACTACGGGTCGGTAGCCCCTCCCAATCCTTCCGCCGATGCTGAAGATGTGGGCGCCATCCAGCGCCATGGGCCCACTCTGTGGCTGTTCGGCCTGACGGCGATGACCCTGGTCTTCGCCTCCCTCCTGCTCCTTGGCCTGCTGGCCCGCAGCGCCATCGTCGACCCCACCGTGAGGGACGCCGTCAACGCCTACACGATGCTCACCGCGACGGTCGGCCTGGTCGCCATGACGTACGTGCTGGCCATGGCTCGAAAAGCCGGCTTCTTCGGATCGTCACGGACCAGCGCGCCCGCGCTTCATGCAGACCCGGAGACCGAGGGGCTACTCATCGCCCCGACCGTGCCCGCCAGCGTGTCTCCGCACCTGCTCAGGAAGACCGCCGTGGCACAGGCATCTCGGGCTCAGCAGGCGCGTGCCATCAGTGCGGCCGCGATCCCGAGGCCGCCATGGCCGGCTGCAACGGCCCCCGTTCGACCTCCAGCACCGGTGGCGCCTCACCTGGTCATGCCCGCCCAGACCTGGTCGCAGCGCCCACCTGGAGCCGCGCCGGCCTTCCTGCGCATGAGCCCGCCGCCGATGCATCCGCACGCACAGCCAGCCGCCTTCCAGGTCTGGGCCGCCAGCCGTAGGCCACCGCTGCAGGACCGGACCTACCAGCCCACCATCAGCGATCGCCTGCTCGGGCGTGTGCCGCATCCGCCGTACCCACAACCGGTCAGCCATCGCTGATCGAGGCGACCGGGTCGCCTGCGAGCCGGACCAGGCAACGGTGCTAGACTCCGTTTCGCCGTCGGGGCGTGGCGCAGCCTGGTAGCGCACTTGACTGGGGGTCAAGAGGTCGCTGGTTCAAATCCAGTCGCCCCGACCATTACTCTGAGCGTGACTCGGCCCTCCGGAGCAATCCGGAGGGCCTTTGGCTTGCGGGCAGAGGGGAACTCAGAGGGGAACCCTTCGCCCATGCGTAGCGCCTGAGACCGTTGTCGTGGCTCGTCCATTTCGCCTGCAATTCCACCGATGAGCGAACCAAGGCCCAAACCCCAGCCTGGCTCCGATCAACTTGGAACCTGTTGGCTACACCTTGTCGCTCGGCTGAGAAGGCGCGTGGGACCCTTTTGGAGCTCCTTCAAGTCGTTGCTGGGCCGGTGAGGTGACGACGCGGTGTGCGGTCGCGTGAGCTCGGCGGCCGGCGCGCACGGCCTCACCAGGCGCGCCCTTCCTCCCGGCCCACCCGTACGAGGTTGAGTCCCCACACTTGGTGTCATAGCGGGTAGGCCGGGTACAGGAACGGCCACCGCGTCATCCTCGCGTCGTTGGAACTGAGAGACCGACGACGAAAGGAGACCACGATGGCCGAGGATAGGATGGCCGTGCTCGAGACGGTGCGCAAGGCGATCAGCGATGGGGATGTCGACTTCCTGCGCGAGGGCCTGCGCGTGCTGGCCGAGGCGGTGATGGAAGCGGAGGTCACCGAAGTCACCGGGGTGCCCCATGGCGAACGCGACCCGGAGCGCCGACTGACCCGCCGCAACGGCTACCGGGAACGGCGCTGGGATACGCGGGTCGGGACGGTCGACCTGGCCATCCCGCGCGTCCGTGATGGCAGCTACTACCCCTCGCTGCTCGAGCCCCGCCGCCGCGCCGAACGGGCCTTGCTCGCGGTCATCCAGGAAGCCTACGTCCACGGCGTCAGCACGCGTCGCGTGGAGGACGTCGTCGAGGCCCTCGGCATCAGCTCCATCAGCAAGAGCCAGGTCAGCCGCATCTGTGCCGCGCTCGACGCCGAGGTCGAAGCCTTCCGGAACCGCTCCCTCGGGGGTGAGACCTACCCGTATCTGTGGCTCGATGCCACGTATGTCAAGGTCCGCGAGACCGGCCGCGTGGTGAGCATGGCCGCGCTCGTGGCCACGGGTGTGGCCATGAGTGGTGAACGCCGCATCCTCGGCCTGGAGCTCGCCCCGGGCAACGACGAGGGCAGCGCCTGGCCGGCGTTCATCCGCTCCCTGGTCGATCGGGGCCTCAGCGGTGTCCGGCTCGTCATCAGCGACGACCACCGCGGGCTCGTCAAGGCCGTGCACGAACAGCTCCTCGGTGCTGCCTGGCAGCGATGCAGGGTCCACTTCACCCGCAATGCCCAGGATCTCGTGCCACGTTCGGCGCGGGGCATGGTGGCGACCATCATCCGCTCCATCTTCGAGCAGCCCGACGAGGCCACCGCCCGGGAGCAGCTGCGGCGCGCCGTGGATGGACTCGAGGTCCGCTTCCCGAAGGTCGCAGAGCTGCTCATCGGAGCCGAGGCGGACCTGCTCACGCACTTCACCTTCCCCGAGTCGCATCGGCGTCAGATCCGCAGCACCAACCCGCTGGAGCGACTGAACAAGGAGGTGAAGCGCCGGACCGCGGTGGTGGGCATCTTCCCCACGCGCGACTCGGTCATCCGCCTGGTGGGCATGATCCTCGCCGAGCAGGATGACGAGTGGCAGGACGGACGTCGCTACTTCCGACCCGAGACGATGGCACTCATCGATGCCGTCCAGCCAGAGGAGGAGGCCCCGGCACTACTGATGGCGAGCTGATCGATCGGACGCGAGGACGACGCGCTGTGACACCACGTCCTGGGACTTGCGACCCGCACAGCATCCGCACACCTGTGCGGTACGTGTGCGGCAAGACGCCCGCGGCGCCGGCACAGCCGGCGCTGTCATTGGGGTCGATAGGCTGCCCGGCGAGGCTGATCGTACGTCGTGCGTACGTCGTGCTGGCAGGGCGCACGCGCTTGGTAGCGCGAGCGCGGAACAGGGCACGAGTGGCTCCCGCCGATAGAACGCTACCTGGCGAGATCCTGGTCAAGCTCAGCCTGTTCCGCCATCTGGGTCGCGTACGGCTCGCCCAGTGCGGCGAGAGCCTGTCGGACTGCCGCTCTCGGGTCCTCTCCAGTGCCGATGTCGGGTTCGTCCGCCAGGTCCGCGACCGCAAGCCAACGTCCATGCCGCTGACGCAGAACGCACGTCGGCCCGGAAGTCAAGATCGGGAGCCAGAGTGGGGACGATGCCACGCTGCAATGAAGTCACGCCGGCCGGTCCGGCACGTCCGACGGCCGGCAGTTCGGACAGAGGCCACGCACACTCTGCGGGCGGTGATGGTGTGAGCCAGGCCATCGGACGCCCATGATGGTGACACTCAGGTGATGGCGGGTAGTCGCGTCGCGCTTCACGAAGATCTTGTCTCCATCCTGTCTGAGCAGGGCGAAGGATGGATGACCACATCGGCTTTGGCTCAGGCAGTGAACCGCAGAGGTCTGCACTACAAGCGAGATGGGTCAGCGATGATCCGAGACCAAGTCCATCTCCGTACCGCGAGGGAGGGGGCTACCGCCGAAGCCGCATCGGCTACGGTCGAGGCAAAGAGCCGCAGGGTATCGGGAGTGGCTAACCTGAGGCTCTGTCATATGTGGACAAACTGGCTACCAGCCACCACTCAGCTCGTCGGGAAAGTCCTGCCGTGCATCCTTCTTGAGTTCATCCATGCTGCCAGACCTATTCCATTCAGGAATACGCTCCGATCTCAAGATGTCGAACGAGTCCACGTAGCGGGACCCAATCTGTCCCCAACGCTCCGCGGCTGCGCGCGCATAGCCGGGAAGGGCCTTGCGAAGTAACGTGATGGTGGTCTCGTCTGAGTCATCCTTGGCGACAAGGTCATGGAACGCCGACAGGGGCATCCAGGAGCCAGCGCTGTGCATACCCACATGACCAACACCGCCATCACCGACCCGGAGCTGTTGGAACATCGCTATCCCGTGCGTCTGGAGCGATTCGCGGTGCGCTCTGGATCTGGTGGGTCGGGGGAGTTTCGGGGTGGAGATGGGGTCACGCGTGAGCTGCTCTTCCTGGAGCCCATGTCGCTGTCTATCCTGAGTCAGCATCGGTGCGTGGAGCCCTTTGGTTTAGAGGGAGGTGGTCCGGGCCGATGCGGCGAGCAGCTTCTGCAGAGGGCCGATGGAACGACCCTGGGCCTTGCGGGGGTCGACGCGTGTGAAGTAGAGCCAG
Organism: uncultured Acidobacteriota bacterium; assembly: GCA_963707075.1. Classification (GTDB taxonomy): domain Bacteria; phylum Acidobacteriota; class Thermoanaerobaculia; order Multivoradales; family JAHEKO01; genus CAXMQZ01. Next base: position 610,535 of record CAVPOX010000015.1, on the reverse strand, counting down.
GGGACCGATTGATCCTCTCGACGCCTGGTGGCGGTGGCTGGGGCAGGCCAACCGGCAAGGAAGACGGATGAGAGTTGATCGACTGGGGTCGATCCTTCTTTGGTCGGTCATCGCCGCGGCATTCATCGGCCCGGGCACGGTGACCACCGCCGCTTCCGCAGGCGCAGGCTACGGGTTGGTGCTTCTCTGGACGCTGGTGTTTTCGACCGTGGCTTGTCTGGTGCTGCAGGAAGCGAGTGGCCGATTGACCGTGGTTTCCGGCCAGACCCTCGGGCAGTCGTTGCGTCGACGGTACCGGGTCGGCGTGCTCCAGGCTTTCGTGCTGATACTTGTGATGGGCGCGATCCTGGTGGGCTGCGCTGCCTATGAAGCAGGGAACATTCTCGGTGGTGTGGCCGGCGCGGCCCTGGTTGTCGATTGGCCGACAGAGCGGTTGGCGCTGATCGCCGGTGTCGCGGCGGCCAGCCTTCTCTGGTTCCAGGCGCCGCGGCAGGTTGCCCGCGTCCTCAGTCTGGTGGTGGCCGTCATGGGGGTGGCCTTCCTGGTGACGGCCTGGCAACTCGTGCCTTCATGGAGTGCGGTGGTGCGCGGCAGTTTCGTGCCCAGTCTGCCCAAGGGTTCAGGAGTCCTGGCGCTGGGTCTGATTGGCACGACGGTTGTTCCCTACAACATTTTTCTCGGCTCGGGGCTGGCGAGTCGACAGCGTCTTGCGGACCTTCGCCTGGGCCTGGCAGTAGCCATCGGACTGGGTGGCTTGATCTCGATGGGGGTGCTGATTGTCGGTACCGCGGTCGATGGACCGTTCAGCTTCGAAGCGCTGGGAGAGGTTCTGAGTGGCCGGCTCGGCGGCTGGGCCGGCACTCTTTTCGCGTTGGGTTTGCTGGGTGCCGGGCTCTCCTCGGCCATTACCGCGCCTCTGGCCGCCGCCATCACCGCACGCGACATGTTGAGCGAGACTCCAGAGGATTCTCGATGGTCCGTGCGATCCTGGCGATACCGGAGTGTCTGGATGGGAGTTCTATTGACAGGCGTGGTCTTTGGGATCAGTGATATCCAGCCGATCCCGGCGATCATTCTGGCCCAGGCGCTCAATGGCCTTCTCCTGCCGATGGTGGCGATCTTTTTGTTTATCGCCGTCAACGACAAGAGTCTGATGGGCGATGCGGTCAATCGCCCGGCAATCAACATCCTGATGGCTGGTGTGGTGGTTGTAAGCCTCCTGCTCGGCGTCTCTGCCACCGGACGCGCGGCCGCCAGGATCCTGGGAGTCGAGGCACCAGCAGTGTCCGATGTCATTCTGGTGACGGGGGCAGTGGTGCTTGCGGTGACATATCCGGTCTGGAAGCAGATCAGGAGGGGCCGTTGAAGTATGCTGCATCACGGGCGATCTGAAAGATTCCGGCATTTGGATTGCAAAGTTAGAATTGACGGGTCGGGTTTTGTCGAACCCGTCCATCGCGAAGCTGAGATATCGACTGGGTAGGGAACGAACGATGAGATCGAGGGTGACAATCAGGCCCTTTCTGAGCTGTGCAGGTGTAGTGCTGCTGGGCCTGCTCGCATCCGGCTGTGCTACCAACCCGGCTACCGGCAAACAGCAGATCATGTTGGTAAGCGAGCAGCAGGAAATCAGTCTGGGGCAGCAGGAAGATCAGAACGTCGTGCAATCGATGGGTCTCTATGATGATCCGGCTCTGCAGCAGTATGTCGAGGAGCTTGGACAGGAGCTGGCGAAGGTTTCCGAGCGCCCGAATCTGCCCTGGAGCTTCAAGGTGGTCGACGATCCAGTGGTCAATGCCTTTGCATTGCCAGGCGGCTACATCTACATCACTCGGGGAATCCTGGCGCATATGGGCTCGGAAGCTCAGCTGGTATCGGTGCTCGGCCACGAGATCGGCCACGTCACTGCGCGTCACTCGGCCAACCAGATCAGCAAGTCCCAGCTGGCCAACATCGGTCTGGGGCTGGGAATGGCGGTAGCGCCCGAGATTGCGGCAGCAGGGGACCTCCTGATGGCCGGCACCGGCCTGCTTTTTCTGAAGTTTTCGCGCGACGACGAACGTCAGGCTGACGACCTGGGCCTGCGCTATGCCGAGCGCACCAACTACGACCTCCGCGAAGCCACCGCCATGCACGAGACCCTGAAGCGGGTCAGCTCGCAGTCGGAAGGTGGCAGGGTACCGGGATGGGCCTCGACGCATCCGGAGCCCGAAAACAGAATCGACAGAATCGAGTCCAAGATCGCGTCGATGGGTCAGGCCCCTGCTGGAGCCGAGGTGGGGAGGAATCGTTTTCTTCGCGCTCTCGATGGGATCTCCTTCGGTGAGAATCCGCGAGAGGGTTTCTTCGACGGGAATCGGTATCTGCATCCGGAGATGGCCTTTCGCTTCGATATCCCTGCGGACTGGCAGGGCGTGAACCAGAAACAGAGTGCTGGCGCGATCAGTCCGCAACGGGACGCGGCGATCGTCCTGACACTGTCCAAACAACGGGATGCAATGCAAGCTTCGCGTGAGTTCGTGCGTACTACCGGCGTCACTGCCGACTATCCCCAGCGCGGGGAGTTCAACGGTCTGCCCGCTCTCTGGATGGGATTCCAGGGTCGCAGTGGTCAGACTCCGGTGAGCGGACGCATCGCATTTATCGAGTATGGCGGTCGCCTCTACGAGTTTCTCGGCTACACGGCGTCGAGTCGATGGAGCGGGTACTCGAGGGCGATCGATAGCTCGCTGTCGAGCTTCGCGCCGGTGACGGATTCGCGAGTCCTAGGGATGCAGCCTGCACGTCTCGAGATCGTCGAGTTGCCGAGAGACATGACGTTGAATGAGTTCGACCGACTTTATCCGTCATCGATCGGCCTCGAGAAGTTGGCAGTTCTCAATCAGGTTGGGGCCGACACCCAACTGAATCGCGGAGATCTGGTGAAGAGAGTGGTCGGCGGCCCTGGAGAAATGGGCTCGCGGTAGCTGTTGCGAACTCAGTGCAGTCGTCGCCGCCGGTTCCGGATGTAGTCGGCGAGAATGAACTCACCCAGATCGTAGGGCGAGGCGAAGTACGCCCGGCCCCGGTTGACCTTGGTGAGCTTGTCGACGAAATCGGTCAGCTGCGGGTCGGTCGCCAGCATGAAGGTCGTGATGACGATCTTCTGTCGGCGGCAGGAATCGACCTCTTCGAGCGTCCGATTGACGATCTTCATGTCGAGGCCGAAAGGATTCTTGTAGACCTGGTTCCCCTCGGTGATCGCAGATGGTTTGCCGTCGGTGATCAGAAATATCTGCTTGTTGGGTTGTTTGTGGCGCTGAAGCAGCGTGCGAGACAGCTGCAGGGCTTCACGAGTATTGGTGTGGAAGGGCCCGGCTTCGATGTAGGGCAGATCTGAAAGCGCAACGCGCTCCGCGCGATCGCCGAACAGCACCACCCCGAGATAATCCTTCGGATATCGGGTCGTGATGAGCTCGGTCAGGGCGAGAGCCACCTTCTTGGCGGGGGTAATGCGGTCTTCACCATACAGGATCATTGAATGGCTGATGTCGATGGCCATGATCGTGGCGCAGGAGGTCAGATGCTCGGTTTCGAAGACTTCCAGGTCCGCTTCGGTGAGCTCGAGCTCGCCGACGGTGCGCTTGAGCGCATTGTGAAACGATCGCATGGAGTCGATACGGTGGATCTCATCGCCGAAGCGATAGCTGCGGGTCTCGGGCAGGGCCTCGACGCCTTCGCCGGCTGCCCTTACCGGATGATAGCCGGGAGCTCCACTACGCAGGCTCGAGAAGATCTCGTCGAAGGCGCTACGCCTGATCTGGCGCTCGCCGCGAGCCGAGAGCGTGAGCGAGCCGTCGGTTTCCCGCTGCAGCACCCGATTGGCCTCGAGACTGGCAAAGAATGCGTCGAGGTCTATCTGGTCGTCGAGATAGCCCTGAAGCTGCAGTTGCCGTAGCCATTCCATCGCCTCCTCGGCATCGCCGCCGCTGGCGAGCAGCAGCTCGTTGAACAGGCGCAGCAGATCGAGGCCGGCCAGGAGCTGCTGCAGGAGCAAGGGATCGAGGTGGCGATAGCGATGGCGCAGGGCTATTCCACCTCGTCACGAAAGCCCTGGTCGCGCGCCCTGAGCAATTGGAACTTGACCATCTCGGAGTAAGAGACGCTGGAATCCAGGTCCTCCCTCGCGAGCTTCAGGTGTTGATGCAGGCCGTCGAGCAGGATCTCGGCCGCCAACGCCTGTTCATAGCGGTTGTCGGAGTGCGCCGAGGCGAGCTCCTGGAGCCCGGGAACCTGATAGAGAGCGGCTTCATACTCGCTGAAGGGCTGCTCATCGGAGACAGTGACCGTATTGCCCTCTCCAAACCAGCGCACGATATCGGAGTAGGCGCTGTCGTCATCCTCACCGCCGCTGCCGAGTGCGCGAGGGATGACCGGGAAAAGCCGATCGAACAGGCTTTTGATGGCATCACCGATAATCTGTCGAGAGACGACCTCGACCCCCTTCTGCTCCCCTTCGTAGACCATTTCGACCTTTCCGGTCAGCGCAGGAAGCAGCATTTGTAAGTCGCAGAGGCGGGGATAAACAGGACGGTCTCCGGTGAGCAGCAGGCGCCTTTCCAGATTGGAGATCAGCAGCTCGATCGCCGAGATTGGCAAACGCGCACTGACTCCGGAGGCTTGATCGACCAGATCACTCTGACGAGCGGCGAAGGCGATCTCCTCGATCATCAGTCGAATCTCCTGCGGTACCTCGATACCCTCGATGTCGCGCCGGGTCCAGGCTTCTTGCCGGGTGATCTCCGCCGCCACCTCGATGGATTGCGGGTAGTGCGTGAGTATCTGGGAAGAGATCCGGTCCTTGAGCGGCGTAATGATGGTGCCGCGATTGGTGTAGTCCTCCGGATTCGCGGAGAAGACCATGAGGATGTCCAGGGGGATCCGGACCGGAAAGCCACGAATCTGCAGGTCGCGTTCTTCCAGAATATTGAGTAGACCAACCTGGATTCTGGGCGCCAGATCCGGCAGCTCGTTAATGGCGAAAATACCGCGGTTGGTTCTGGCTACCACACCGAAATGAATGACTTCCGGGTCGGCATACGTCAGCCGCCGTGTCGCTGCCTTGATGGGGTCGATATCACCTATCAGATCCGCGATCGAGACATCGGGGGTGGCGAGCTTCTCGTTGTAGCGGGCCTCGCGCGGCAACCACTCGATCGCAGCCTCATCGCCGCTTTCGGCAACAAGTCGCTGTCCCCAGGTCGAGATCGGGGCGAGCGGATCGTCGTTCAGCTCGCTGCCTCGAAGAACCGGGATCTCCGGGTCGAGAAATTCGACCAGCGCGCGGAGGATCCGAGTCTTGGCCTGGCCTCGCAGCCCCAGCAGGATGAAGTCGTGCTGCGCCAGGAGCGCGTTGATGATTCCGGGGATGACAGTGCGCTCGTAACCGAGAATCCCCGGGAAAAGGGGGGCGCCGGCCACGAGTCCCTGTCTGAGGTTGTGCCGCAGCTCCTGTTTGACGGATCGCGGCCGGTAGCCGGTGTTCTTGAGCTCACCGAGGGTGGCCGGTTTGTGTTTCATTCGGTCTGACTCTCCAACCAGCGCTCTGCATCGATGGCGGCCTTGCAGCCACTTCCGGCTGCGGTTACTGCCTGCCGGTAGATGAAGTCCGTGACATCACCACACGCGAAGACTCCCTCGACACTGGTACGGGTGGAGGGCGATTCGACCATGATGTAGCCCTCGCTGTTCAAGGACAGGCTATCCCCGAAGATCGCTGTGTTCGGTGTGTGTCCGATGGCGACGAAGACCCCCTGAGTCGCAAGCTCGCTCTGTACGCCGGTCTGCGTGTCCTCGAGTCGCACGCCGCGAACTTTCTCTTCACGGTTGCCGAGAATCTCGATCACGACCTTGTTCCAGAGCCAGTCGATCTTGGCATTGGCCTGTGCTCTGTCCTGCAGGATTTTCGAGGCACGCAGCTCGTCCCTGCGGTGGATCACGGTCACCTTCGAGGCGAACTTGGTGAGAAAGATGGCTTCCTCCAGGGCGCTGTCACCACCACCGACAACGACGATCTCCTTGTCCTTGAAGAAGAACCCGTCGCAAGTGGCGCAGGCGGAGACGCCATATCCCATCAGCTCGAGCTCTGATTCGAGCCCGAGCTGTCGCGCACTGGCGCCAGTAGCGATGATCAGGGCGTCAGCGGTGTACTCCGTGGTATCCGTGGCCACCGTGAAGGGACGGTGGTCGAGATCGACCCTGGTCACGGCTTCGAATTTGACCTGGGTGCCGAATCGCTTCGCCTGCTCGCGCATCCTGTCCATCAGCTCCGGACCCAGAATGCCCTCGGGGAAACCTGGGAAGTTCTCCACGTCTGTCGTGATGGTCAATTGGCCTCCAGGCTGGATACCTTCGAAAACCAGAGGGGCGAGATTCGCTCTCGAAGCGTAGAGTGCCGCAGTCAGGCCGGCAGGGCCCGAGCCGATGACGATGATGGGGAAGTGTGTCTGTTGCTCACTGGTCGACATGATCTGACAATTCTCCTTGATGGCAGAGCGTTGGGGCGACGAATGACCGCCAGAGCAGGCGGGAGTATAGCAACGCGGTTCGCTGCCGCGCCGCGATTCGGGTATGCTGCAGACCACGCAGTTGGCCTCTTCAGGAAGTCCGAGGCCACCGAATACACGCTCGAAAGGAGTCTTGAAGCATGCTAGCCAGCAAAAAGCTCGTCACCGCGGTCAATCGGCAGATTGGCAATGAGTTCGGCGCTTCTCTGCAATACGTATCGATTGCCAGCTACTTCAGCAGTCGCGCCCTGACCGGACTGGCCCGATTCTTCTACCGGCAGGCCGATGAGGAGCGCGACCATGCGATGAAGTTCGTCCATTTCGTCGTCGACTCCGATGGACAGCTCGAAATACCCGAGATTCCGGCGCCCAGGTCCAGCTTCGAGAGCGCCAGCGATGCTGTCAGCCTGGCTCTGGAATGGGAAAAGGAAGTGACTCAGCAGATCTACGGCCTGGTGGAGATCGCGACCAAGGATGCCAACCACATCGCCGTCCGCTTTCTGGACTGGTTCGTCAACGAGCAGTTCGAGGAGGTCAACACCATGAGTCAGCTCCTGCAGGTGGTGGAGCTCGCCGGCGATGGCGGTCTCCTCCATGTCGAGGAGTTTCTCGCACGGGAGGGTTCGAACTTTTCGTCTGACGAAGGCGGCGCGACCTAGGGCTGGTCAGTAGCGGGCTATAGCCAAGGCGTTATTGGCCGAGGCCGTGAGGTTGTCCATGACCATCCAGATCCAGTAGCCGCGGGAGGGCGAGGCGCTGATCGGGCCGAGCAGGATCTTCTCCGTGGCGGCCGCGGCAACGGGCCCGAGGAGCTCCGGACGATCGTAGATTTCAACCAGCGGATCCTGGCTCACGAGAGCTCGTAGCTCGTCGAGCCCGGGGTCCTTCTCGAGTCGTAGATAGGCACCGACAGTGCAGCAGTGAAAGACACCTGCCTGGCTGCGGTGGACTTGGGCATCGAGGGGAAATGGCAGAATAGAGGAGAGATCCTGCGCCAGATCCCTGGGGGCGCCGCCCCAGGGCAGGATATTGAAAGCCAGCTGCGCACCGAACACCTCATCGGGCCGATCCTCGCTCAAGCTCAGGATGGCGCGAGTCTGGTCGAACAGCTCATCGAGCCCGACTCGGTCCCGATTCGACGCGGGCTCCAGAACGTGGGCTACGATCTCGAGTCTGCCCAAATCCGCGAGCGGAGCCAGCGTGTGAGCCAATATGATGACGGCGCCGCTGGGGCTGAGAATCCTTTCCGCGGCGGTGGCCTCCTGAAGATTGACCCCGTCCACGATTGCAGTGGCGTCGTTCAAGGGTTCCACTGGGGAAACAAAGATGGCCCTGCTTCCAGCAGGAAGGGCGTCCATCACCCGTGGATCGGTCTCGGGCCCACAAAAGAGGACCACATCGGCCTGTGCCAGGCTTGCCGCATCGAGAGCCCGGATCAGAGAGGCCTGGCCGGCGGCCTCGGTAACGCCTCCGACCTCTTCCGGATCCACTGAAAGCAGGTCGACCGTCTCCCAGGTATCGCCTGAAGCGGCGAGGGCCTCGCGAATCGCTTCCCCGACGAGTGTCCGTGGTTCGACGATGGCCAGGCGTGTCACCGAGGAGCTCTCCCGGGGTCTTCGTCAGATTCCGGCCGCAAGGTGAGGCGCCAGAGGCGTCGGATCAGCCACTCGACAGGTCCCGAGAGGGTGTAGACGAGGGCCGTGGTGAAGAACACCACAGGAGGGTCGTAGACGATCAGTAGCAGCAGGCCGGCCATTACCGCCAGGGTGCGATAACTCCAGGGACGAGACAGGTCGAACTGTTTGAAGCTGCGATACCGGAAGGTCGATACCATGAGGATTCCGGTCATGATAAGTGTGCCCATCATCAGCGCGGGGACGATGTTCGAGGCGCTGTTGGGCGTCGCAAAATACAGGAGCGCGGCTACCGTAGCCGCCGCCGGTGGTGTCGGAAGCCCTACGAAGAACCGACTGTCGACGCTTCGCGACTGCACATTGAACCGGGCCAACCGGGTGGCGGCGCACAGGAGGTAGAAAACGGGAATCAGCCAGCCGATGCGGCCATAGCTCTGCAGCCCCCAGATGTGGGCAAGTATCGCCGGGATGGCGCCAAATGTGAAAACGTCGGCGAGTGAGTCGAATTCGCCGCCAAAGGCGCTCTCGGTCCCGGTCAGGCGCGCGATCCGACCGTCGAAGGAATCGAGAATGCCGGCGACGAAAATGAGGATTGCGGCGGTCTCGAAGTTACCGCGCAAAGCGAGCACAAAGGCATAGAAACCGAGCAGCATGTTGCCGAAGGTAAAAAGACTCGGCAACAGGTAGACGCTCTTGCGGGCTCGGGCTCCGCCGTGTCTGGACTTCATAGCGGCATCTTCTCCTTCCGCGCGATGACGGTTGCACCTTCATGAACCTTTTGTCCAGCCTGTACCTCGAGATGGTAGCTGACTGGTAACAGCAGGTCGACTCGTGATCCGAACTTGATCACCCCGATGAGCTCTCCCCTGGCGACGGATTGTCCCGTCTCCAGGTAGGTGACGACGCGACGCGCCAGCAGACCGGCGATCTGTCGCACGCCAAACAGGTTACCCGATGGGTGCCGGATGACGGTGAGGTATCTTTCATTGACCTCGCCTGCTCGAGGGTCGAAGGCCGCAAGCTTCCTGCCGGCGGAGTAGCGGGAAGTCACCACCCGACCCTCGACGGGAGCTCTCTGGACATGCACATTGAAAACAGAGAGGAAGATGACCACGTGGTGGTAGCTGCCCGGCCCTATCTCCGTTGGATCATCGACGCGATCGATGCGCAGGATCTTGCCGTTGGCGGGGGCCAGGACGACACCTTCGGGGAAATCGAGGTCCCGCTGCGGGATGCGAAAGAAGAGTAAAAGAACGGCGGCGAGGGCCAGAGCGGCCAAAGCCCAGGTGCGTTGCCCGGCCACGGCCAGCAGAAGCGCCAGGGCAGCGACGGGAAGCACGAAGGGCCAGCACTCCTTGGCAAAGCTCATGATCGAGTGAAGGCCAGACGGTAGAGTCTCAGGCCGATACGCCCGTCTCGCGTCGCGCCTTCAGGATGATCGCCATGCGATCCTTGAGGAGGAGCTTCTGCCGCTTGATTTGCTTCTCCTCGAGCTCGTCCTCCTCGGAGAGTAGGGATTTCTCGTGGAGCTCCTCGAGTCGCCGTTCGAACTTCTGATGCTCTTCGAACAGCGCGCGAAACTCCTCGTCGGTTTCAAACAGCTCCTTCTTGAGTGGGTCGTTCAGATTTCCCATGCTCAGCCTCCTTGAATGGGATGTTTGGACCGCCGGAAGAGACTCGGGGGTCTGCGGTGTTGGGCGAAGGGTGAAATGGCGAACTCGAATCGCTGACAAACTGGTGCCAGAATACCACCAGCACTGGAGCCAATCAAGATTCATGGATTGGGTCGATCGGATCGACCTCGAGGGCCAGTACCAGCGCATCCGTGCCGTCCGGGTAATAGGCCGGTCGCCTCGATACCATTCGCGTCGAGAAACGCCGGTACAGCTCGAGACCAGCCTGGTTGTCTGCACGCACTTCGAGAAAGCAGACGCGGATGTGTCGAGTGCCAAGCTCCTTCAGGGCTCGAGTCAGCAGCGCGTGGCCGAGTCCGAGCTGTCGCCGCTGCGGGTGGACAGCCAGGCGCAGGAGCTCGGCCTCATCACCGGCAAGCTGGAGCATGAGGTAGGCACTGAGAGGGGACTCTCCGCGCGGTTCCTGGACGACGAGAGTCAGATTCGCAGCATGCGCCAGAGCCTCTGCCAGACCTGCCGCAGACCAGGCGTCCGGGAAAGTGATGCCTTCCAGCCAGGCGAGGTGGGAGAGGTCGCTCTCATGGGCGTGGCGAATCACCATCGCTGGTCAAGCGCGTTCAGCAGGTCGGGAGACAGCCGGTGGACTCAAATAGAGAGGGTGAGACAGGTTGTCGCTTTGCCAATCGAATCTCTCGGGCGAGCTCAGGAGTCGCAGCGCCTGGGGAGCCAGAGGACCTGGCTCGACAAGCGTTACACCCGGTTCTGACTCGATCTCTGGGCGCAGCCGAGACACACCATAGCCCACCAGGCAAGTCGACTCACTGGCTCCGAGCTCCTCGTCGGACCATCGTTGAGCTCGCTGGGGCGGCCCGGCGGAATGGCCGGCCACAAACCGCTGCAACATCCACTCACCGCGCATGGCATCCACACAGGCAATTACCTGGTGGGCATCGGGATCCCCGAGCGAGGCCAGCACCTCGAAGGTGGTGAGAGTGCCTGCTGGAATTTGCAGGGCCAGGCGCATTCCCTGCAGAGTGGCGAGGCCTACCCGCAGGCCTGTGAAACTTCCGGGCCCACGCACTCCGATCAGGAGGTCGATTGCCGCCGCCTCGAGATGGATGCGCTGCAGGCAGCTATCGATCAGTTCGAGGAGTCGACTCGACGAGCGCTCGGCCGCGGCGGATTCCTCGGCTGCTACTTCGCCGTCAATGGCGATGGCGACACTGACCACGGGTGAACCCGTATCCAGCGCGAGAACGGTCTTGCCGAGGTCCGGAGATGGGCGAACGCTGTGGCTCGAAAAGCTATACTGACGGGTCATGTCGAAGCCTCTCTCATTGACCCCCATGCTACGCCATTATCTCCAGGTCAAGGAGGATCATCCTGATGCGATCGTCCTCTACCGCATGGGTGACTTCTACGAGATGTTCTTCGACGACGCGGTGCAAGCGGCCCCGATACTCGAGGTCGCGCTGACTGCCCGACAGAAGGGTACTGAGAACGAAGCGCCGATGTGTGGTGTTCCTCACCACGCCCTCGGCACCTATTCGGCGAAGCTGCTGCGTGCCGGGTTGAAGGTCGCAATCTGCGACCAGGTGGAGGATCCCGCCAAGGCAAAGGGACTGGTCAAGCGTGAGGTGACCCGAGTGATCACACCCGGGACGGTGAGTGACCCGAATCTCCTGGAAAGCGATCGAGCTTGCTATCTGGCAAGTCTTCAATGGACCGCAGATCAGGGAGGAGGTGCCTTCCTCGATATCTCCACCGGAGATCTGCTCCTGCACCATTGGAGCTCGGCCGAGCAAGCGGTCGATGACCTGACGCTATTGGGGCCGCAAGAGGTCCTCGTGCCGCAGACTGAAATACCGGTCGCCATCGAGGCCTGGATCGACCGGCAAGAGATCTGTCGCACGGCGGTAGCGGAGGCCGATTGGCCCGACTCGCGAAAGGCTGCCGAAGTTCTGAAGACTCAGCTGGGGACGACAACGCTCAAAGGTTTCGATCTCGAGGGTAGCGAACCGGCAGTTCGCGCAGCGGCCGTAGCTCTGCAATACGCCCGGGACACGCAGCGCAATGATCTGGCTCATGTCGATGGACTGCGAGTGGGGGCTGCGTCCGGGCACGCGGTGCTGGATGCAGTGACGGTGTCCAATCTGGAAGTGTTTCGTAGCCAGCGAGATGGCAGGAGGAAGGGCTCACTCCTGTGGGTGCTGGATCGGACCGTCTCCGCTCCGGGTGGACGACTTCTACGCGAGTGGCTCCAGAGGCCTCTGCGGAACAAGGGGGCAATCGAGGGGCGTCAGGCGGCCGTGACGGAGCTCCTGGAAAGTAGCAGGAGGCGTGGCAGGATGCAGGACTTGCTGGCTCGGATCGGTGACCCCGAACGGGTTCTTGCCAGGGCTGTTCTGGGCATGTTGACGCCACGCGAAGCGGCAAGCTTGCGCTCGGGGTTGCAGCTCGTTCCGGGGATTCTCGAAGAGCTGTCTGAAAGCGCTGCAGAGGTCCTTCGGGTGATCCGCGAAGTCGATCCTGTGGACGATCTCGCACAACACCTTGTGCACACGCTGGAGGAGGCCCCTGCACCATCACTCAAGGAGGGTGGCGTCATCCGCTCCGGTGTCGATGCGGAGTTGGACAGGCATCGTTCGCTGGCGCGGGACAGCCGCCAGCACGTTCTCGCCCTGGAGAAGAGGGAGCGGGAGAAGACGGGTATCGCCTCTCTCAAGGTTCGCTTCAACCGAGTCTTCGGGTACTACGTCGAGGTTACCCGGGCGAATCAACATCTGGTCCCGGAGCACTACAATCGCAAACAGACCCTGGTGAACTCGGAGCGCTACTTCACCCCGGAGTTGAAGGAGCTGGAGGAGCAGATCCTGGCGGCTCAGGAGGCTCAGATCACCCTCGAGAGCACGCATTTTCGCGAGCTCGAACAGCGAATCGTCGAGGCGGCTCCGCGCATCCGCGAGCTGGCCAGATCACTGGCGAAGCTCGATGTTCTGCTGGCGTTGAGCGAGGTCGCAGCACGGGAGCGCTACGTACGCCCAGCGATCCTCGCACCGGGCGGCCCCATCGAGATTCGAGATGGTCGCCATCCCGTGGTGGAGAAGATGAGCCCGGAGCCCTTCGTTCCGAACGACTCCGATCTGGATGGAGAAGAGGCTCAGATCGTCATCCTCACCGGGCCCAACATGGGAGGCAAATCGACCTACCTCCGGCAAACTGCATTGATTGTCCTGATGGCGCAGATCGGGAGTTTCGTCCCTGCTTCGCGGGCGCGGATCGGCATTGTGGATCGCATTTTCACCCGGGTGGGGGCTTCGGATGATCTGTCCAAAGGCGAGTCGACCTTCATGGTGGAGATGATCGAGACAGCTCGCATTCTGCACCAGAGCAGTAGTGAGAGCCTGGTGATTCTGGACGAGGTGGGGCGGGGGACTGCGACATTCGACGGACTCTCGTTGGCCTGGGCTATCGTCGAGCATCTGCACGAACACGGGCGTCCAAAGACCCTCTTCGCCACCCACTACCACGAGCTGACCGAGCTCGCAGCCCTTTTGCCCCGGGTGGTGAACCGCACCCTCTCAGTCAAGGAGTGGCAGGATCGTATTGTCTTTCTCAGGCGGGTGGTTCCGGGTAGCTCTGACAAGTCCTATGGCCTGCACGTGGCGCGTCTGGCCGGAATCCCGGGTGCTGTCATTGATCGGGCCTCGGAGATTCTCGGTAATCTGGAGTCGCAGGAATACGACCTCACGGGGAAGCCGAGGCTTGCCCGTGGCAACTCGGCCCCGGGAGGCGAAGGACCGGGGCAGCTGTCGCTCTTCACGCCGCCGGAGGAGATTGTCGGCGCCATCGTGAGAGACGTCGACCTCGAACAGCTCTCGCCCCTGGCGGCGCTGAACCTGCTGCATGCCCTCAAGAGTCGATTCGAGCCCGGGTAGGAATCCCGGTTCAGAACGGGATGTCATCGTCGTCCGGAGGTGCCGAAAAGTCAGCGCCATCGTCAGCTGACGCGGGAGCCCTGTAGCCACCGCCACCGCTGTCTCCCCGGGAACTGAGCATCTGGAAGTTCTCGCAGATGATCTCGGTCTTGTACCGCTTCTCGCCGCTCTGGCGGTCGTCCCAGGACCGCGTGCTGGATTCGACCTTCGACAAGACCTGCTTGCCCTTGGTGAGGTACTGGCCAGCAACCTCTGCCTGTCGTCCCAAGCAGACGATGTGTGCCACTCCGTCTCCTCCTGACGATTTCCTTCCTTGTCGCGCCATTTGCGATTCGTAGCGAGCTGAAATCGGCAACGGGCTGACCGGAGGGCATCGAGCGCATCTCGGGATCTCGCCCTAGATGTCCTAGCAAGATGACTTTATTGACCATAGTTTTGTCTCTCCAGCTGTGCGTTGAATGTTGGCTATCATACCCCGGTTGAAGGGACGGAAAAGATGCGATTGATCTTGCAGCGCGTCAGCTCTGCATCCGTCACGGTGCAGGGAGAGGTGATCTCCGCTATCGAGCGCGGCATGCTGGTTCTGGTTGGCGTGGAGCAGGAGGATGGTCCCGCGCAAGTGGAGGCAGCGGCCGCAAAGGTAACCGGCCTGCGAATCTTCGACGACGAGAGCGGCAGAATGAACCTCGACGTTCGCCAGGTCGATGGCGCGGTGCTGCTCGTTTCCCAGTTCACCCTGGCCGGCTCTCTGGCGAGGGGGCGCAGACCTTCCTTCGATGGGGCGGCCGCTCCAGAGGTCGCGGAGCCCTTGATCGAGGAGCTCGCCGAGAAGCTCCGTGAGCAGGGGATCCCGGTAGCCATGGGCCGCTTCGGCGCGCGCATGGAGGTTGCCCTGGTAAATGCGGGCCCGGTGACCTTTGTTCTCGACGTCGCTTCCGACACGCGAGCGTGAGGTTCGGCAGCGGATCAGCTGAGAACCGTGATGATCGACAGAGGTACCGGCACGAAGACCAGGAAGAAGATCAGCAGGGTAAGCAGGGCTAACCTGCGACGCCGGTGATCCAGAAGAGCCCCTGGCTTGAGCACGGGAGGATGGCGCCGCGCAAGCACCACGACGATGCCTAGCCAGAGCCACCAGCCACGCCACCACCAGCCGAGGAGCGCCAGGGCCACAATGACTATTGGCCGAATTCGCCGGTACCAGCGCGGCGAGACCGCGTAGAGAATGTGACCTCCATCGAGCTGGCCGGCAGGGATCAGGTTCAGGGCCGTCACCAGCAGTCCCACCCAGGACGCCAGGGCCACGGGATGAAGATCGACCACCATGCCCGGTGCCAGCGGGCCATGGAAGAGGCGCATCAACAGCCAACTGAGGGCAGAGCGGCCGGGAAGATAGAGCAGGTCGCCGCCCAGTCTCCAATCGATCTCGACGATGGCCGAGTAGCTCGACTGGGAGAATCCATAGACCAGAAAGGGAAGCAAGGCCAGGAAACCCGAGACCGGTCCCGCGGCGCCGATGTCCAGGAGCTCGCCAGACGACCGGATCCTGCCTCGTATCCGGATAAAGGCGCCGAAGGTGCCGATCAGGAAGGGGGCAGGAAGGAAGTAGGGGAGCGTGCACGCCACCTGATGTCGCCGACAGGCAAAGAAGTGACCCAGTTCGTGACTGAGCAGAATGATGAGCAACGGAATCGAGAATGAGAGCCCGGTCGCCAGCAGCTCGGGGGTGGTCCAGACCTCCAGTGGAAAGGTGACCAGGGAAGACAAATAGTCCACCAGGTCGTCCAGGCCGAGATCGACGAGCAGGTCGGTGCGTGTCGAGATAAAGAAGGCGGTGCCGTACCCGGTGGTGGTGAATACCGTCAAGAGAAAGAGGATGCCTGCCCTCAGCCAATGGTAGACAGGACCCTGGGGGAAGACAGGGGCTGGAGGAAGGTCAGAGATTCTTCAGCTCTTTACCGGGCTTGAAGCGGACCGTCTTGCCGGGCGAGATGGCGACCTCGACACCGGTCTTCGGATTCCTTCCGACACCGCGTTTTCGGTCGCGAACCTGGAAGACACCGAATCCTCTGAATTCGATCCGCTTGCCCTCGGAGAGAGCATGCTTCATCTCGTCGAAAATGGTTTCGACGGCATGAGCAGCCGTGACTCTCGATACGTCCGAGGACTCTGCTACGCGGTTGACTAGGTCGGCTTTGATCATCTCAGTGCGGTGCGGCGGTGGAGTGTAGCAGCGGTGTTTTCGAGGTGTCAACGGAATCGGTCGAGCTGCGATCAGCCAGTCTGGCGGTCAGGGAGTAGATCGGCTTCCCGTCTCTGCTTTTGTTCCACAATGTAGCGTTCGAAGGCTCTCGAGGCACTCGCGCACAACTCCCGCAGGTGGTCGAGATCGAGGTCGGCGAGTCCCAGGGGACCACAGTCGCCGTAGACCAGGGCCACCAGCCGGTCACGGACACGGATAGGGAACACCGCACTTTCATCGGAAAGGTCCTTGTGCCAACAGGCAGCCAGCGAGAGGTGAGCCGGCATCTCCGGCAGGGTTCCGAGGAAGAAGCTCCCTCCTTCCCTGAGGTTGAGAAAAATCGAGGGCTCATCGAACGATACCCGATATTGTTCGAGCCGCTCGTGATCGAGACCTGGGCCGGAAGCCAACCACCCACGTATCATTGAAGGTGTCGCCTGGAGGAGGCCCGCCCTGGTGAATTCCTGCGAGGCTACCGATAGGAGAACCTGCCCGATCTCGTGGACGTCTGCAGCGTTTTCCAGTGCGATCTCTGCTTCCGCGATCCCAATGCTGCTCTGGTTTCCAGCGTCGCGACTGTAGAGATAGGGTGTCGAAGGAGGCTCGACACCTCCCGGCTCTTCTGCAGGCGCCGCCCCGAGGGACTCGAGCTCTTGCTCGGATACAGGGATGGTCATTTCCCTTCGCTTGTCGAGTTTGGGACCTGCAGGAAGAGGTGCAGTCTCCGTGCCTGCCTCGATGTCGGGCGAGAGGGTGTCGTACCTGACCGCGGGCTCCTCGCGGTCTGAGGATTCATCATCGGAGCTCACCGCTACCAAACGCGAATCCGGGTGGTGCTCCCTGGTTTGCCGCTCTCGCACGACCCTGTTGAGTTGCACCAGCAGTTTCACGAAGCGCTCAGAGCAGGGAGCTTTGTAATACCTGGCCAGTGCTTCGACAATTCTGGCCTCGTTGGCGATGTAGACATTGAGGCGCCTGCCGACGATAAAGGAGAGCTCATCCTGGAGCCAGAGGTTGTCCACCTCGAGCATGGCGATATCGACGTCGGTGTGGGTGGCACGAAACGGGACGGCCCGATAGCGGATGGCGATGGGAGCAGGTAGCAGGCGACTGACCTTGCTCGCGATGTTGGTGAGATCTTCGGCGGCAGCGCTCGGGACCCCCTGCTGTTCAGCCAGGCTGCGATTGAGAAGGTCCTCGGACACCGCTCCCATTTCCAGGAGACAGGTGCCCAGCCGACCCCCGATCTCGCGTTGCTTGGAGATGGCAAGACCAAGCTGTTGTTTGGTGATCCAACCGTGTTTTACCAGCAGGGTGCCGAGCGACATCATGGTCGTGAGATCTTACCTTGAGTGACCTAACTTCTTGGAGTTTCGTCGTTTAGCCGACTTCGTTGGATTATAGGTGGGCCCTATCGCCTTGTAAAGGTAACAGGGCCGTTGGTATCCTTCGCGCGTGAAAAACCGGTTGGCGATCGCGTTTCTTTGTCTGTTGATCCTCCCGGCAGCGCTGAATTCGGAAGTATCCCCAGAGGCCGCCTACAACCTGGTCGTGGCCCGACTGCTGGCTGACGAGGGCCGTGGACGAGAGGCCTCGGAGAGTTTCATCGCGGCGATCGAGCTCGCACCCGAAGACCCGTACATCCGTCTCGAGTACGGCAAGTTCCTGATACGGCAAAGGCGTCTGCTCAAAGCCGCCCAACAGGTGACAAATGCCTATCAGCTAGCGCCGAATGAACCGGACGTCCTCCGCGTCTACGCCGAGACCCAGCTGAAGCTGGTCGATCAGGACCCCAAGGCTCTGGATGCTGCCCGCGAAGCACTCGAAAAGTTGCGGTCCCTGGGTACGGATGACGTCGAGTCGATGGTCAGCCTCGGCCAGATCTACCTCAGTGAGCAGAGCCCGGCGAAAGCAGCGGAGGTCTTCCAGGAGGTTCTCGATCGCACCTCGGGCAACAGGATGGTGGTGCGCCTGCTGGTCGACGCCTTGATGCGTGCCGGTCAGACCGAACGCGCCGAGGAGACCCTGCGACAGGCCCTGGTCCTCGACCCACTGTTCACCAGAGCGAGGGTGATCCTCTCTGAGATCCTCAGTCAGCAGGGTCGCACGCAGGAGTCGGTAGAGGTGCTCGCAGCCGCACCCGAGGCTGTACACGGGGATCCCGAATTGCAGAAGCGATTGGCTCTGGAGCTGCACAGGGTCGGCGACTATGCGGGTGCCCTGACGGCAATCGATCGGGTGCTCGAAGACGAACCGAGTGACTACGCCGCGCTGTATTTGAAGGCTGTGATCCTCTCTCTGCAGGGCGAGACCGAGGCAGCGACGCAGTTGGCCAATCGGTTGGTAGCCCTGCATCCGGACAGCCTGGATGTGGTGGTACTGCTGGCAGAGTTGCTGGAACGACAAGGCAAGTGGCAGGAGGCTGACGAGGCCCTCCAGAGAATCGAGAAGCAGCTGCGGCTGGATCGGGACACTCAGGCCGCTAACGAGGTTCTGTCTCATCGGGCTGTGGTATTGAGTCGGGCCGCCGCCTGGAGCGAACTGGTGGAAGCCCTGGAGGCGCATCTTCCCGAGCTCGAGGACGTCGAGGCGGTCGAGCTCATCTTCCTGTACGCCGAAGCCCAGGCGCGACTCGGTCAAGCCGGCAAGGCGCTGGCGATTCTGTCGCGGTTCGATAACAAGACACCGGCAGGTCGAGCGGCGATCGCCAAGCAGGCGGAGATTCTCTATCGGCAGCAGGATGAAAGTGGCGCCGCGCAGCGTATCGAGGATCTCCTGGCCACCGAGACCTTCGACGATATGGTGCGGGCGGCCGAGGTCTACCAACGCCTGGAACGCTACGACGAGGCAATCCCCATTCTCGAAATGGCCCTTGATCTCGAACCCGAATCCACTCAGGCCATGTTCTGGCTCAGCGCTTCCTACGAGCGATCAGGCCGAGGACAGGACGCCGTGACCCTGCTCGAGAGACTCCTCGACATCGATCCCAACCATGCGCCAGCTCTCAACTATCTGGGGTACATGTGGGCGGAGCAGGGGCAGAACCTCGAGCGGGCTCTGCAGCTAGTCCAGCAAGCGGTAGCGCTGGAGCCCGACAACGGGGCCTATATCGACTCTCTCGGCTGGGCGCACTTTCAGCTCGGTCAGTATGTGGAGGCGCAGGGTTACCTCGAGCGCGCCGCCCGTCTGGTGGGCGACGACGCGACCGTGTTCGAGCACCTCGGAGACCTGTACACGGTTCTCGGTCGTGAGGCCGAGGCGCGCGAGTTCTATCAGCGCTCTCTGGCTCTCGCGGACGAGAACGCTCCTCAGGTCCAGCAGAAGCTGGATCGGCTTGGCGGCGGGCAATAGCTATCGCGAATCTTTCGGTCAAACCATGGCATGCAGCCCTACTTTTGGGTGCTGTCCTCGTAGGGGAGTTGGGCTGCGCCGGGGCCCGGGTCGAGCCCGGGACGGCGATACCCGGGGTGCCTGAAGCAGGGATTGCGGATTTCGACAGCGAACTTTCCGACAAGCAATATCTGTTTCAAGTGCGCTACACCGGCCCGGAGGGGGCGGGGAGCCTGCGCCTCGTGCTTCGAGTGCACGAAGCGACGAGCTTCCAGCTGCTGGCAGCGGACACTCTGGGCAGAGCGAGGTGGAGCTTGCAGCTCCGTCAGGGCCGGACCCTCTTGCTGGACCACCGTCAGGAGACCTATTGCGAAGGAGGGGACGACCTGCGTCTCGGCGAACAGAGCCTGGTGCTGCTGCCGATTTCGGTATTGCCCCGACTGTTACTGAACGAGCTTCCCCTGGCTTCGCCCGACCTCGAAGCTGTCGAAGGCTCTGCCGAGTTTGAAGAGAACGACGAGAGGCGCTGGTCGATCCGGCGCGAAGATGGAGAGTTGAGCGCCTGGACACTATGGCTCTCGGACGAGCCCACATTGTGGTGGACCCGACAGGGCAAAGGCGGCATACTCTCTCACCGAGACGGCAGTCAGTTTCGCTGGCGGCTGGTGGTCGCGGAGCCGCTGGCCACCGGTATGTCGGATCTCGCTGTGCCCACCGACTATCTTCAGATCCGTTGCGATGAGTACGATCTACCGGAGTTTCGCCAAGGTCAATTTGCACCTCCAGGTGTTGGCCCGTCGCCCCGACGGCTATCATGAGCTGGAAACCCTGTTTCAGTCCGTCGCGCTCCACGATCTTCTGACTCTCGAGCTCACTTCAGGCAAGATCGACTTGCAGGTAACGGGGGGGGATGCTCCTGCGGGAGAGGCGAACCTCGCCTTTCGCGCGGCGCGTGGTTTTCTGGAGAGTTTCGCACCCGCTGTGGGCGTTCGTATCGAGCTCGAGAAGAGGACGCCGATTGGTGGCGGGCTGGGGGGAGGAAGCAGTAACGCGGCGACCGTGCTTCTGGCAATGAAGGATTTGCTGGGGAGACCGGCGCAGCGCGAGGAGTTGCTGGATCTGGCGCGTGGATTGGGAGCAGACGTGCCGTACTTTCTCGTGGGAGGAACGGCTCTGGGCCGCGGACGGGGTGATCAGGTGACCGGGCTGGCGGACCTCCCCGAGCGGTCGATCTGCCTGGTGACACCACCGATTTTTATCTCGACGGCGGAGATCTTCGGCCGGCTGAAGGTGTCGGAACTCTGCTCCCCACGAATGCAGATCGATGACTCTGGGTTCAAAAAGATGAGCTGGTCGTCCATCGAGGCCGGTTGGAACGATCTCGAAGCGACAGTGATGCGGTGTTATCCGGCGGTCCGAGATGTATATAATGCGCTCGTCGAAGGGGGGGCGACCTTGGTGCGGCTTTCCGGGACTGGTGCGACAGTCTTCGCGTTCTTTCGTAAACCGCCCGAGATCTCCGAGTTGACCAGTAAGCTCCCAAGGGGAAGTCGAGTCGTGCAAACCAGGACCCTTAATCGGTCTTCGCTCGACAGGTTACGCGTGGTTTGAGTGGAGGAGAATCCATGGAGATTACCGAAATCAAGGTATTCCCAGTCGACGAAGAGAAATTGAAGGCTTTCGTGTCGATCGTTCTCGATCAGTGTTTCATGGTCAATGACATCAAGGTGATCCAGGGGCGGGATGGGTTCTTCATCAGCATGCCTTCGCGCCGCAAGCGCAATGGCAGATTCAAGGACGTCGCCCACCCCCTGAACAACGAGACCCGCCGCATGATCGAGGACCAGATTCTGGCTGAGTATCAGCGGGAAACAGGTGGAGAGCAAGCAGAGCCCAGAGCAGCAGCTTCGCCGCTCGGGGTCGAGCAGGAACGGGCAAAAGTCGAGCCGCAAGTGCCTGAATCGGTGGAGGGGAAGACACTCGAGGAAGTGGCGGAGATGCATCTGAGAGATTCGTTCTGGAACCCCTGAGCAGCAAGGAAGAACCGCGAGAGATCACTATTCTGGGGCGTCGCCAAGTGGTAAGGCACCGGACTTTGGATCCGGCATTCCCAGGTTCGAATCCTGGCGCCCCAGCCAATGAGGACTGAGTTGATGGACAAGGCACCAGAAGGGACATACGGGGAGATGAAGATCTTCAGCGGTCGGGCGCACCCCGAGCTGGCGCGGGAGATCTGCAGCTATCTCGATCTGGAGTTGGGCCAGCTGGAGCTGTTCAACTTCGCGGACGGCGAAATCTTCTGTCAGATCCAGGAGAACGTCCGCGGCAGGGATGTCTTCGTGATTCAGTCGACCTGTCCTCCGGTGAACCAGAATGTCGTCGAGCTGCTGATCATTCTGGATGCGTTGAAGCGGTCCTCGGCCGGTAGGGTGACCGCGGTCATCCCCTACTATGGGTACGGTCGGCAGGACAAGAAAGACCAGCCCCATGTTCCCATTACCGCGAAGCTGATGGCTGATTTGATCAGTGTCGCCGGAGCCGATCGCATCCTTACCATGGATTTGCATGCCTCCCAGATTCAAGGGTTCTTCAACGTGCCCGTCGATCACCTCTTCGCCGCACCGGTGCTGCTGGATGCGGTCCGCGAGATGGAAATACCCGACCTGACGCTGGTATCTCCCGATGCAGGTGGCGTGGAACGCGCGCGAGCGCTGGCCAAGCGACTCGATGCGGGCCTCGCGATCGTCGACAAACGGCGTGTCTCCCCCAATCAGGCGAGGGTCATGCACGTAATTGGCGATGTCGAGGACCGCAACGTTCTCCTCGTCGACGACATCATCGACACGGCTGGCACGCTGCACCACACCGTGCAGTCGCTGCACGAGAATGGCGCCCGCAGGATATTGGCAGCGGGCATTCATGCTGTATTATCCGACCCCGCGATCGAACGCATCCAGGAATCTCCCTTGGAAAAGGTCCTGGTCACCAACACGACCCCACTGGCGGAGAAGTTGGAGCGATGCGAGAAGCTTCGGGCGCTTTCGGTTGCGCCGCTGCTGGGAGAGGCGATCCGGCGGATTCACGTAAAGAGCTCGGTGAGCTCCCTGTTTGTCTAGCGCTGTAGAGGAATATTTCAAATGAGTGAAATCACGGTTGAAGTCAAGAAACGAGAAGAGACTGGCAAGAATGCCAATCGCAGGCTACGGGCAGCGGGCTATGTGCCCGCCGTTGTCTACGGTGGAGGGCGCGAGTCCGTGGCGATCCAGGTCGACAAGAGGGTCATCCAGGACCTCCTGCGCCAGGAAGGCGGCGAACACGCGGTTTTCCTTTTGAAGATGGCGGGAACGGACAAGAGTCGACACACCATGGTGCGGGACATTGCGATCAATTCTGTCACCCGGCAGATCGAGCATCTGGACTTTCAGCGCGTACTTCTCACGGAGAAGGTTCGCGTGCCGGTCGCAATCGATCTCGAGGGTGTACCGACAGGGGTCAAGAACGAAGGTGGCGTGCTCGATTTCATCACGCGGGAAGTCGAGATCGAGAGCCTGCCTGGCGACATCCCGTCCAAGATCACTCTGGACGTCACGAATCTCAACGTCGGTGACCATGTCGAGGCGAGTGCGCTCGAACTGCCGCCCGAGGTTACCTTGCTCGAAGAGCCTGGGCGCGTGATCGTCGCGGTAGCCCACAGCAGGGTATCGGACGTCGTGGAAGAGGCCGAGGCCGGTGCCGAGGAGGAGTTGCTACTCGAGGCCGAAGCTGCAGAGCCCGAGTTGATCGGTCGAGGCAAGGAGCAGGACGAAGAGTCCGAATCGGAGGGCTGATTCGGCGAGATGCGGATGTCGGCGGCTCGGACATTTCCGGGTCGGCAACAGCAGCGTCGTCTATCCGAGGTATGAGCGCATTGTCCCAGGGTGGCGACTCTCCGAGTGACCGGCTTATCGTTGGCTTGGGTAATCCGGGTTCGCGGTATATCGGGACTCGTCACAATCTGGGTTTCGAGGTGGTGAGTCGATTGGCTCGACGATGGAACACGACGCTGTCGCGACTCGAGTGCAAGGCGCTCGTTTCGGAGGTGGAAGGCGGCTTGCTGGCGGCTCCCCAGACCTATATGAACCGCAGTGGCTTCGCTGTGCGTTGCCTGGTGGAGCGTCGTGAGCTTGACATCAGTAATCTGCTTATCGTCTACGACGACGTCAATCTGCCCCTGGGCCGGATCCGTCTTCGCCCACAGGGTGGTCCGGGAGGTCATCGCGGGATGGAGTCGATTGTCCAGAACCTGCGAACTGAAGATGTTGCTCGGCTGCGATGCGGCGTTGCTCCTGTCGGCACGGAGCTACCGGGAGACCACCTGGTCGACTTTGTTCTGGCACCCTTCGACGCGGCGGAAGAAGAGAGGGTCGTCGAGTTGATCGACGAAGCTACCGATGCCTGCGAGCTCTGGTGGAGTGAGGGCAATCAGCCGACGATGAACCGTTTCAACGGTTGAGTTTCTGTATCGAGGAGGATGGAGAAAGTGGATACTCAAAGTCTTATTTACCTGGTGCCGATTTCTGGTTTGCTGGCACTACTTTTCGCTTGGCTGCGCAGTTCCTGGATCAATCGTCAGGATGCAGGCAACGAACGGATGACCGTGATCGCTGGCCACATTCGGGACGGGGCGATGGCCTTTCTTGGTCGGGAGTACAGAGTTCTGGTGGTATTCGTGATGATCGTTGCCGTCCTGTTGGCCTGGCTGAACGCCGGCAAGGAGGGCACTTCGGCCCTGATCGGTCTATCGGTCCTGGCCGGAGCCTTCTGCTCGGGTCTGGCGGGATTCTTTGGTATGCGCATTGCTACCGCGGCGAATGTTCGGACGACCTCCGCAGCTCGCTCGAGCCTCAACAAGGCCCTGCAGGTCGCCTTTTCGGGCGGTGCGGTCATGGGCTTCAGTGTCGTGGGGTTGGGGGTTCTGGGTCTCTCCGTTCTCTTCATCATCTATACCAGGTTGTTCGACAGCGGCAATGCTCAGGCAGATCTCATGCGAGTGGTCACGGTTTTGACCGGCTTCTCCTTTGGGGCGAGCTCGATCGCCCTTTTCGCTCGCGTTGGGGGAGGGATCTACACCAAGGCTGCCGATGTTGGCGCCGATCTCGTCGGCAAGGTGGAAGCCGGAATTCCAGAGGACGACCCGCGCAATCCCGCCGTCATCGCTGACAACGTGGGCGACAACGTGGGTGACGTGGCGGGCATGGGAGCGGATCTTTTTGAATCCTATGTCGGCTCCATCATCGGGGCTCTGGTCCTGGGCGCCAATGCCACCTTGCTCGATGGCAGCGACTACACGCCGATGCTGGTACTTCTGCCTCTGGTGCTTGCAGGTGCGGGGATCGTGGTTTCGCTGATCGGAACCTTTCTGGTTCGTACCAAGGAGGGGGGGGATCCCGGCAAGGCACTCCATATAGGCACCCTCTTTTCAGCGCTCGTGATGCTGGTCGCGATCTGGGCGATTTCACGGTGGCTGCTGCAGGATACCTATGTGATCAACGGCCGGGAATTCTCGGCGACGGGCGTGTTCTGGGCAACTGTGGCCGGTCTTGCAGGGGGCGTGCTGATTGGGCTGATCACCGAGTACTACACTTCAGAAGCGCGTAAACCGGCTCAACAGGTCGCCAAGGACAGTCTGACCGGCGCTGCCACGAACATCATTTCGGGCCTTGCTCTGGGTATGCGTTCCACTGCCCTGCCAGTCGTCGTCCTGGTGGCAGCGATTCTGATTGCCTTCAACCAGGCTGGGCTGTATGGCGTGGCTATCGCGGCGCTCGGCATGCTTTCGACGACCGGAATCCAGTTGGCGGTCGACGCCTATGGACCCGTAGCGGACAACGCCGGAGGTATCGCAGAAATGGCTCACCTTGGACCCGAGGTGCGCGCTCGCACGGACAAGCTGGATGCCGTCGGCAACACGACGGCAGCGATCGGCAAGGGCTTCGCGATCGGATCGGCAGCATTAACGGCCCTGGCACTGTTTGCAGCTTTCAGGACCACCGTCGGCCTGCAGAGCATCGATCTGGCCGATCCCAATGTGATGGGCGGACTGCTCCTCGGCGCCATGCTGCCCTTCCTTTTTTCGTCTCTGGCGATGCGCGCCGTTGGGCGGGCAGCGTTCGAGATGATCGAGGAGGTTCGACGGCAGTTTCGCAGCATCCCGGGGCTGATGGAGGGTAAGGCCGAAGCGGAGTTTGCGACCTGCGTGGACATTTCGACCCGTGCAGCGATCAAGGAAATGGTCGCGCCCGGGTTGCTGGCGATCATCGCGCCTGTCCTTGTCGGCATCTACGACACGGCAGCTCTGGGCGGTTTGCTGGCAGGCGTGACGGCCTCGGGCGTGGTGATGGCGATCTTCATGGCCAATGCCGGGGGCGCCTGGGACAATGCCAAGAAGCACATCGAAGGTGGTGCCCACGGCGGCAAGGGATCTGACGCCCACAAGGCTTCTGTCGTGGGCGATACGGTGGGTGATCCCTTCAAGGACACGGCCGGACCGAGTCTCAATATTCTGATCAAGCTGATGTCGGTGGTTGCCCTGGTCATTGCACCCCTGCTGTAGTGAGAGGCGGAGACCTTGAGTTTTTGATGGATTGAGCTACAATCTGCGGCCGAATGAGGTCGTGCAGGGCGGTTTCACCGCTCTGGCAAGTTAATCATCCTCTCTGTTCCTGTCGATAGGAACTGCGTGAGGCCATAGGGAGGTCCAGACACTGATGCGTGAGTACGAGTTGATGTTCGTGGTCGATCCTCGTCTGACCGACGAGGATACGGTTGCCCTGACCGATCAATATCGGGAGATGATCCAGTCGGCGGGTGGCGAAGTATTCAAGGAAGAGAGTTGGGGCAAGCGCAAGCTGGCCTACCAGATCAACAAGCTGAGCGAGGGGAGTTACACACTCTTCTTCGTGCGCAGTGAGGAGGGCACCATCTTTCAGGAGGTGGAGCAGCGCATGCGTCAGAACGAAGACGTGCTGCGCTACCTGACCGTGCGCACCGATGCCGGGCGTCTCCGGCACCGCGCACCTCGTGAAGAGAAAGCGGCTGAGGCCGGCGCGGCCGAGGCCGCCGCCAGCGATGCCAAGGAGGCGAGCTGATGGCAGCCAGAGGAACGGGAAAGAAGAAGTTCGTCTATCGACGGCGCAAGGTTTGCAGGCTCTGTGCCGACAAGATCTCGACCGTCGATTACAAGGACACGCGGTTCTTGCAGCAATACCTGGTCGAGCGATCCAAGATCCTGCCTCGCAGGATCTCCGGCACCTGTGCCAAGCATCAGCGGATCATCCAGCAAGCCATCAAGCGGGCACGGCATGTGGCACTTCTGCCCTATACCAGCGACTAGAGGACGGGAACGATGCGTGTGATATTGATGCAAGACGTGTTGCACACCGGCAAGCGAGGGGAGGTCCTCGACGTCAAGCCAGGACACGCCCGCAACTTCCTGATCCCTCAGGGGCTGGCTCTTCCGGCGACACCAGGCAATCTGAAGTACTTCGAGCAGCAACGAACCAAGATCGATGCCAGGCACGCCAGGGAGCGAGAGCAGGCGGGAGAGATCGCTGCACAGATCGCTGGAACGCGACTCACGGTTGCCAAGCGGGTCGGCGATAGCGAGACACTCTACGGGTCAGTGACGGCTACCGAGGTCGCAGAGCTACTGGAAGAGAAGGGGATATCGATCGACCGCCGACGCATCGACCTGGAGGGTGGCATCAAGACCCTGGGCGATCATGAGGTGCGCATCGAGCTACACCCCGAGGTGGTTGCCGAAGTCACGGTCACCGTGATCGCTGAAGAGTAGTCCCGATGTCGGGCCCTGAGCAGGTTGTGCCCGGGCAGGTCGAGGACGATGAGGTGATCGACGAGCCCATTCGGGATCCTGACGCCTGGCGCCGCTGGCGAGAAGACCAGGCGCTGGTGCCGCCGACTCCCTCTCCCGGAATCAGAGGGCGATTGGAAGCTGCGCTCAGAACGGCTCTCGGGCCGATTTTCAGGAAGCTCTGGAAGCGGCAGATAGGCTTCAACCTCTCGGTAATCGATCACCTCGAGGCAGCGGAGCAAGGTCGGTACGATTTGCTGCGTGATCTGCGGGAGATCCGGAACGACCTGCTGCGCGACGTGCAGAACAACCATCAACGTATCGCCCATCTCGAGGCGTTCAAACGGGAGGGCTATGCGGACGTCATGCGGCACTCCGATGCTCTCTATGCTGTTGTCGACCAGAAGTTGGATCGATATCGCAGGAAGAGCCAGCAGCTTTGGGGAGAGTTGGGCAGTCTCCTGGCTCGAGTCGAGAGTGACCGATCCGCCGAGGTTACACCGTCTCTTGCTGATCAGTGGGTGGAGGGCTCGCGGGGTCGGCTGCTCGCGGAGGTTGGCGATCAGGATGCCAGGACAGGTGACTGGGTAGCTGACTTGGTCACTTATCTGCCGGACCAGGGTAGGGTTCTGGAGCTCGGGTGCGGGCATGGTGGTGGCTTGGCTGTACTGGCGAACAACGGGATTACGGCAGAGGGAATCGAATCCGATCCGGAGGCAGCTGCCGAGTGCCAACAGCGCGGCTTGCACGTGACCCAGGGAGACCTGCTCACCGAACTGGCGGAGCTCGAGCCGCAGAGTCTGGCGGGACTGATCTCCCGGCAGGCGTTGCATGGTTTGGACGGCCCGCAGATCGATCGGCTCGTCCGGCTCTCCTGGCGCGCCCTGCAGCCGGGCGGAACGCTCATTCTGGAGACCGCGAACCCGATGTCGTTGGTGGTGGCCGCGCGCAGCTTCTGGAGCGATCCCGAGCCCCGGCGGCCCTTGCACCCGGAGACCCTGGTTGTCCTGTTCCGGCAGGCCGGTTTCGAGCCCGTCGAGGCCGTGGAATTATCCCCGTTCGCTCCAGAGGACCGCCTGCCGGATTTCACTCTCGAAGATTTGCCGGTCGAACAGCGACAGCTCGCCGACCGCTTCACCAAACTGAGAGATCAGTTGGACAGCCTGCTCTTCGGCAATCAGGCTTGTGCGGTGGTAGGCACAAAACCCGTTTGACGGTTCGGGCGGTCAGTCTTCGGCCCAGACCTCGCGAATCGGCGTCCAGTCTTCGACAGTCTCGGGCATGCGCTCGCCCGCCTTGGCAAGATAGAAGGGGCGTTGCTGGTACCAGGGTAGACGCATGATCCGCTGCCATTCCGGGTCGTAGATCCGCGACGGCTCGGTGCCGGTGATGAAGGATTCCTGGATGACGGCCTCGGCACCGGCTCCAACCAGGAATCCAGTGAAGTACTCGATCGGCAGGTTGACGACGGAGGGCGTCGAGGCGAATCTCTCTCCGGTAGCGATCCAGCCCTCTGCGAGGCCCTGCTCGACGACCGAGCGCCAAATCGGCAACGCTGCCGCCGCACCGGTCATCCTTCGGCCAATCGGCTCGTTCTGATCGTGTCCGACCCAGGCGAGCAGAGTCAGACGGGGTGTAAAGCCTACAAACCAGGCGTCGACATAGCGATCTGTCGTTCCGGTCTTCCCGGCCAGGTCGACGTCGAGGTGTCGGATACTGGCAGCGGTACCGCGATCGACGACGCCAGCCAGCATCTGGGTCAGAACCGCGGCAACTTCGGGCTCCATGGCCTTGTGGGCCTGCGGCTGATGCTCCTCGACGAGGCTGCCATTGGGTCCGGTGATCCTGTCGATGATGAACGGATCGACGAAGACGCCTTGGTTTGCGATGGCGGCGTAACCTGCTACCAGCTCTACCGGAATCAACTCGGCGGCCCCGAGCGGTAGACTCGGGTAGGGCTGCAACGGAGAAGAGATGCCACAACGGCGGGCGAAATCGATCACCCTGTCGAGTCCCACGAGGTCTCCGAGCTTGGCTGCCGTGACGTTGAATGAGTGTTCGAGACCTCGCCTCAGCGTGGTAATGCCGTAGTAGCGACGCGAGTTGTTTCGCGGGCTGTAGGTGAGCTGAAGGTCAGCACCGGGAAACGCCACCGGTGCATCGAAGAGCGTATCGGCAGGGGTGAATCCGGTCTCGAGTGCTGCGCCATAGACGAAGGCCTTGAAGGCGGAACCCACTTGACGCCGGGCCTGAGTAGCGCGGTTGAAACTACTGCGGGAGAAGTCCCAGCCTCCAACCATCGCGCGCACGGCGCCGGTAGCCGATTCCAGAACAACGACCGCGCCTTCGAGCTTTGGTTCCTGCCGGAGCAGGAGTCGTTCCACCTCGCTACCTTCATCAACGGTGCTGGCCTCGAACCAGGCGACATCTCCTTTCGCGAGAAGCTCACTCGGGTTTTTTCGGCCGGTCCACTTGATGTCGTCGCCGTCCAGCTGGAATCGACGCTCACCGATCTTCACCGTCGTGCGTTCGCGAGTCGCCTCCAGCACGAGCCCCTCGAACCACTTCCCGGGCTCCAGATGGAGGTCGGTCCAGGAAGGCAGCTCGAACTCGATGAGATCTTCCTCTGCGATGCGATAGGGAGCTCCGCGCCAGCCTTTGCGCTGGTCGAGCGAGATCAGGCCATCACGCAGGGCGCTCTCCGCGGCCTGCTGAATCGACGGGTCCAGGGTGGTGTGCACCTGGAATCCCTTCTCGAGGAAGCCCTGGCTGCCATAGGTCGACTCGAGGTAGCGTCGAACTTCTTCGGCGAAGTACGGCGCGAGCAGATCGTCCTGACGTTGCGGCACGACCAGGAGAGGAGCGTGGGTGGCTGTCTCGTACTCCTCGGGTGTGATGAATCCCTCTTCCTGCATGCGCCGAAGGACGTAATCGCGGCGACGGATAACCAGGTCGGGGCGTCGGTAAGCGCTATAGGCGCTCGGTCTTTGCGGGATGCCCGCCAACATTGCAGCCTCGGGCAGATCGAGATCTGCCACAGTCTTGTGGAAGTAGGACTGAGCGGCGGCCTCGAATCCGTAGTTGCCGTGACCGAGAAAGATGAGGTTGCAATAAAGGGTGAGTATCTGCTGCTTGCTGAAGCTCTTCTCCAATTCGACCGCGAGAAGCGCTTCCTCGATCTTGCGTCGCCAGGTCTTCTTGCGTGTCAGAAAGATTTCCCTGGCGAGCTGCATGGTGATGGTCGAGCCGCCGATCCGTGAAGTGCGATCGGGACTCAGGTTGTTGATGGCAGCTCGCAAAACGCCTTCGGCATCGATGCCACCATGCTGAAAAAAGTTGGTGTCCTCAGCCGCCAGGATGGCCTGCTGGAGCAATTCGGGGACTTCGCCTTCCTTGAGCAGAATTCGCTTCTCTCTGGCATAAGTGGCAAAGACTTCGCCGCTGTGGTCGAAAAGTTGGGTGATCTGACCGGGTATGAAATCAGCCAGGCTGTCGACGCGTGGCATCTTGATAATCGAGGCCACGCCAACACCTACGACTCCGCCCAGGATAGCCGCGATGGCCAGCGGTAGGGTGAGCATCTGCCAGCGGCGGCGCGATGATTTCGTGTTCTTCATCTTCTGGGGGATTATATTGCCAGGGCGTGGTTTACCTAGTGCGAGGGTCTGGCTACAATCGCACGTCGGATCATGGAAGAGAAGACTGAAGCAGAACTTCAGGAAACGACACCCGTCGCTCCCTTCAGCCCGATCGCTCCATCGGGCGGTGGAGAAGGGTGTGGGCGGATTCCCATCATCGGCTGTGGCCTCCTGATTCTCCTCCTGGGTGCCGCTGCAGTGGTCTTCCTGATCAAGGCGGGAGATCTCTTCGCTTGGGCGATGACGCGCTTCGAGGCCGAGATTGTCGGCGTCCTACCGGACGACTTCACCGATGAGGAACGCCAGCGCCTGCATGAAGCTTTTGCCCACGCCACGGATGCGGTGCGAACAGGCGAGTTCGATCCCCTGGCGTTGCAGCGATTGCAGAGCAAGCTACGAGAATCGGTTCTCGACTCCGGTGGACGGCTGTCACGACAAGAGGTTCTGGAGCTGATCGACCTGTTGGAAGGAGTAGGTGGAGCCGTGCAGGAGCCAGAGCCCGAGACGGAGGCAGGCGTTCCCGCCCAGGTTGCTGCCCTGGCCGTCTCCTGAGAGGTGCCGGTGGGTCTCTTTCAACTGGAGTCTCCGTTCGCTCCCGAGGGTGATCAGCCGCAAGCGATTCGTCAGCTGGTAGAGGGAATCGAGGCGGGCGTACGTGATCAGGTTCTGCTCGGCGTCACCGGTTCCGGCAAGACTTTCACGGTCGCCAAGGTGATCGAATCGGTTGAGCGACCGACCCTCATCCTGTCCCACAACAAGACGCTTGCGGCGCAGTTGTACCAGGAATTCAGGAGCTTCTTCCCTCACAACGCGGTCGAGTACTTCGTTTCCTACTACGACTACTACCAACCCGAGGCCTATGTGCCGCAGAGCGACACCTATATCGAGAAAGAGACGAGCATCAACGAGGATATCGACCGCCTGCGTCTGCGGGCCACCAAGGTCCTCTTCGAGCGCCGTGACGTCATCATCGTCGCCTCGGTCTCTTGCATCTACGGATTAGGTTCACCAGCAGCATTCTCAGGCATGCTGACCTTTTTCGAAGTCGGTGACGAGACGGGAATGGAGGCCGGGCTGCAGAGCCTCGTCGACATGCAGTACGAGCGCACCCAGTTGGATCTGTACCGTGGCGCTTTTCGGGCACGTGGTGATGTGTTGGAGATCTTCCCGGCCTATGAAGACCTGGGGGTGCGAATCGAGTACTTTGGCGATGAGATTGAGCGCATCTCACGCTTCGAATTGGTGACCGGCGACAATCTGGAGGAGCTCGAACGGATCTCCATCTACCCCAAGACACACTACGTCACACCCGAGGCGGAGCTGCAGAGAGCCATCGGTAGCATCGAGAAGGAGCTGGAGGATCGGCTCGATGTTCTGGAGCGTAACGAGCAGCTCCTGGAGCGACAGAGGCTCGAACAGCGGACCCGCTTCGACCTCGAGATGTTGCGTGAGCTGGGATTTTGTCACGGCATCGAAAACTACTCTCGACACCTTACAGGGCGGGCACCCGGGGAGGCTCCCCCGACACTGCTGGACTATCTACCAGAGGATTTCCTGCTGGTCGTGGATGAGAGTCATCAGACCGTGCCGCAAGTGAGGGGCATGTACCACGGCGACAGATCGCGCAAAGAGACATTGGTGGACTTTGGTTTTCGGCTGCCTAGCGCGCTCGACAATCGGCCCCTGACCTTCGAGGAGTTCGAATCCAGGACCCACCAGCGCCTGTTCATCTCAGCGACGCCTGGACCCTGGGAGCTGGGTCAGACTGGTGGTGTGGTCGCCGAGCAGGTTGTCCGGCCGACGGGTCTGCTCGATCCCGAGATCGTGGTGCGGCCAGCCAAGGGCCAGATCGACGATCTGATCCACGAGATTCGGAGCGTCGTCGAGCGTCGGGGCCGAATTCTGGTCACAACGTTGACCAAACGGATGGCCGAGGAGCTGACCCAGTACCTGCTCGAGATGGGTGTCAAGGTGCGCTATCTGCACAGCGATGTGGATACGCTGGAGCGAGTCGAGATCGTGACGGCCTTGCGTCAGGGAGTCTTCGATGTCCTGGTAGGCATCAACCTTCTGCGGGAAGGCCTGGATCTACCAGAGGTCGAGCTCGTGGCGGTCCTGGATGCCGACAAGGAGGGTTTTCTCCGCAGTGCGACTGCCCTCATCCAGACAGCGGGGCGGGCGGCCAGAAATCTGCAAGGTCGGGTGATCTTTTATGGCGACAGGATGACCGAGTCCATGCAGACGTGCATCAGCGAGACCGGGCGCCGGCGGGTGAGGCAGCACGCCTACAATCAGAAACACGGGATCGAACCGCGATCTATTCTGAAGGACATCCACAATCCACTGGTGCAGATGGCCCAGCTGGACTATCACCAGATGGGCGAAGAGGTGCTTTCTGAGCTGGCCGAATCCAGTGGATTGTCGCTACGTGAGCAGATCGACCGGCTCGAGAAGAGAATGCACAAGGCGGCCAGGGAACTGGAGTTCGAAGAGGCCGCGGCCCTGAGGGATCGCATCCGCGAGCTCAGGGAGTTGCAGATCTATTCCGCATGAGCACACCATCCAGGGTTGAGGATCGAATTCGGGAGTTGCCTGATCGTCCAGGGATCTACATCTTCAGGGGGCAGGCAGGTCAGGCCCTTTACGTCGGCAAAGCGGCATCCCTGCGCAAGCGGGGGCTTTCGTACCTGGGTTCCGGACATGAACCGAGAATCGCGACCATGTTGGCCGAGGCGGTCGATCTCGAGGTGATCGTCACCGACACCGAGGCCGAGGCGCTGCTGCTGGAGAACAACTGGATCAAGCGAAGCAAGCCGCGATTCAATGTTCTACTGCGTGACGACAAGACCTATCCCTACGTCATGCTCTCTACCGGCGAAGCGTACCCGAGGGTCGCGCTGACGCGTCGGATCGGCGCCAGGAATGCCGAGTACTTCGGTCCCTACTTGCCGGGCGGCCTGGCTCGAAAGGCAATCAAGCTGGTGCAGAAGCTGTTCGAGATCCGCATCTGCAGAATCGAGATTGACGGGTCACTTCCCAGGCCCTGTCTGTACTACGACATGAAACGCTGTCTCGGTCCCTGTGTCGACGGCCTGACCAGCCAGGCGGCCTATGATCGGGCAGTGCAGGGGGCACGGCTTTTCCTCTCGGGTCGCACGGACGAGCTTCTCAAGCAGTTGAAGGGGGAGATGAAAGCCGCAGCAGCCGCTCAGGAGTACGAGCGGGCCGCCCAGATCAGGGATACCATCCACGAAATTGAAGCGGTTTCTCAGCGACGCAAGCTCTCCTCGGTCCAGGGGGAGGATGTGGACATCTACGGTATCTACTCTCGCGGAGGCAATACCGCAGTCTGCATCCTGGTCATGCGAGGAGGGCAGGTCCTGGACCGCCGGGAGTTGTTCTGGGAGGGGGAGGGCGAGCTCAGCCCGGATGGTGTCCTCTCCGAGCTTCTGCCTCAGGTCTATGATCGTACGAGCTTCGTGCCGCGCGAGATCCACCTTCCCTGTCCGGTGGAAGGGGAAGAGGTGCTGGTCGATTGGTTGAGCGATCGGCGAGGCGAGAGGGTCTATCTGCGGCTTCCATCTCGTGGACCGAAAGCACAGAGGGTCGCACTCGCCATGCGCAATGCCGAGTTGGCGCACAACCGGCGGTTTCGCTCACCGGGTCCGGGCGAAGATGCCGGGCAGGAGCTCCGTAAGATCCTCGATTTGAGCGAGGCGCCAAGGAGGATCGAAGGATTCGATATCTCGAACTTGCAGGGCGAGCAAATCGTCGCTTCGCTGGTGGTTTGGGAGGAAGGCCGCATGCGCAAGGGCGAGTACCGGTCCTTCAACATCCGAGGCCTTGAAGCCCCTGACGACTATCATTCGATGCGACAGGCAGTCGAGCGACGCTATCGCCGTCGCCTCGAGGAACTCGGTGACATGCCCGACCTCATCCTTGTCGATGGTGGCCGCGGTCAATTGAACGCGGCCCTCGACTCGCTGTCCAGGTTGGGCGTGGAGGAGACTCCGCTCGTGGCTCTGGCCAAACAGGAGGAGGTACTTTACGTGCCCGCCGAACCGGAGCCTCTCGTTTACAGTCGCCGAAACCCGGGCCTGAGACTGCTGCAGCAGATCAGGGACGAGGCCCATCGATTCGCTCTATCCAGACATCGCCGCCGACGCGGCGCGCGCTCCCTGCGCAGCGTTCTGGACGAGATCCCCGGAATCGGCCCCAAGCGCCGGCGCAAACTGTTGCTCAAATTTGGCAGCGTGGCCGAGGTACGCACGGCTTCCTTGGCGGAGTTGCAAGAGGCTGTCGGCGTGGCGATCGGCTTGCGGATCTTCGAGCATCTCTCCGATTCCGAGGTCGCAGAGAGTGAAGTGCCTCACGTAGAGTAGCAGGCCGTATCCTGTAGAATTTCCTCTCGTATGACAGCTGAAACTCTCAAGGCGCCAGGGCGTACTCTGGCCGGTTGGCTCAGCGAGATCAGTCGGGGAGGCTGGACCGGGAGGCTTCGCATCAGTCACCCCGAGGGGGAGCGCGAATTCTTTTTCGTGGCGGGAGATCTCTACCTGTCGTCGGATCATCCGGCTTTCGAGGCGGCAGAGGCCTGGGTAGAGGAGTCGGTGCCAGCGGAGTCCGGGGAAGAGGCCGAAGAGGAACTCAGGGAACGAAGTCGGGACCTGGCTGGGCCACCATTTCAGCAACTGGCCGGTCCGATCCTGAGCTTGACTGCCTGTGCCGAGGAGCAAGAGTGCGTTTTCGTGTCGGGAGCAGGGCAGATTCCATTGAACCTGGCGGGTCCGCTCCCCACGAAAGAGCTCATCATGGAGAGCGCGATCTTTGGTCTGGATGAATCGGCACTGCTGAGACGGCTCGGCGGCGATAAAGTGGCGCTGCAGTCCAGATCAGGCGCCGAAGAGGCGATAGGCAAGGTTCGACTCCAGCCAGGAGAGGGCTTCCTGTTGTCGCGCCTGGATACCCCGGTAACCCTCAGCGAGTTGGTGAACCAGGTCGACATGGGAAGGGAGCAGATCCTGCGCGCCCTCTGCCGCCTTCAGGCCGTGGATCTGGTGGTTGCCGCCGAGAGCCGAGAGACACCCAAGACCTCCGCAGAACCCAAAGGACAGCTGATGAGCCGGTTCGAGCGTCGTATTGGCAGCAGTCTCGAAGAGCAGCCTCTCGAGATCGGACCCGGCCAGCACCGGGAGCTGCTGGGCAACCTGCTTGCGCGCATGGGTGAAATGACCTATTTCGAGATGCTCGCCGTTTCTGCGCAGAGCTCCAACGAAGAGATCCATCAGGCGTACTACGAGTTGGGTCGCCTGGTACATCCCTCGCACGCACAGGCTCTGGGCCTGCAAGGCAAGGAGGGCGCCTTCAGGGTGCTCTTCGAGCTCGCCACCGATGCCTATCTGACCCTCAACGATCCTGAGCGCAAGCTGGAGTATTTGCGCGAGGCAGGACCTGCGCCGCAGTACCTGTCGGGCGGACCTGCCGGGGAAACGCGGGACCACGAAAAGCAGGAGGTCGCCAGGGAACACTACGAACGAGCTCTGGGCATGGCGGAGCGACAGGACTTCCATTCCGCGATCCAGCTGTTGGAGCAAGCCGTCAAGGTGGACCCACAGGCCGAGTACTTGACACTCCTGGGAGATTGTCAGGCGGAGAATCCGCAGTGGCTGGATCGAGCCGCCTTCAATTACAAGCAGGCGCTGCAGGTGCGACGCGCAGATCCGTCGATCAATACTCGTCTCGGTCGGGTCTACGAGCGCCAGGGGGACCACGCCTCTGCCAGGCATGCCTATGAAGCCGCCCTGGAGGTGGCGCCCGAGATGGAGGATGCCAAGGCGGGGCTCTGGCGGGTTGGCGGCGGTGCTCCCATCGACAAGAAGGCGAGCTTTGCCGAAAGGCTGAAAAGCCTGTTTCACGGGCGCCGCTGAAGGCGGAGGGACCTCCGCCCGGGGCTGCGACGGAACATGCAGTGCCTGGAAACCGAGTTGGCGGTAAGATACGTTGGGTATCGGAGTGTTCCGGGCAGTCGCTCCTGCGCAACTGAGCGTCGGGAGAGGAAAGTCCGGACTCCTACGGACAGCATGCTCGCTAACGGCGAGGCGCGGCGACGCGACGGAAAGTGCCACAGAAAACATACCGCCCGACAGGTTCGGGTAAGGGTGAAAAGGTGCGGTAAGAGCGCACCGCTTCGCCGGCGACGGCGAAGGCACGGTAAACCCCATGCGGAGCAAGGCCAAATAGGGGTGCGGAGAGTGGGCCGTTCGTCCCGAATCGCCGGTCGGTGGCCGTCAGGCAGCCGCGGTGGACGCACCCGGGTAGGTCGCAAGAGGCCGTCGGCAACGGCGGTCCCAGATGAATGACTGCCAGCGTCGGGCGACCGGCGCGACAGAATCCGGCTTATGGGAACACTCCGGTACCCTCTGGTTCCAATGGTAGGCTTGGCATCACTCGGATAGGCGCAGATCATGAGCCCTGAATACGTCGCGACCAGCAGAGATCCCTCGGCCGACCGCACCCTGGAATTTGGTCGGGGACGCTTCATCTTCCACCAGGGCGACCTCGGTACCGAGATGTACATCATTCACGAGGGGAAGGTCGAGATCCTTCAGGAGCACCCGACCGGCCCACGCCACATCGCGATGCTCGAGCGCGGTGATTTCTTCGGGGAGATGTCGATTCTCGAAGAGCTGCCACGCAATGCCAGCGCGCGCGCCGCCACGGATGTGAAACTGATCATGATCGATGGCGCGACCTTCGATGGCATGTTGCGAGCCAATCCCGAGATTGGCATTCGCATCATGCGCAAGCTGTCGCGACGTGTTCGCCAAACCGACACCTTGCTGAACCGATCCATCGAAGGCGACGAGCCGGAATTGGTGGAAGAGCCCTCGGTAGTGGTGCCCGTTCAACCGACGGTTTCTCGGCTGGTTCACGTCGACTCCGGCGTCGAGTTCGGCGTTCCGGCGGAGGGAGCAACCACGATCGGTCGGCGTGATCCAGTCACCGGCATTCAACCGAATGTGGACCTGACCAGCATCGATCCCGAGAGATCCAGCAGCCGTCGACATGCCAAGATCTACCGCGAGGGTGATCAGTTCCTGCTGGTTGAAGACATCGGCGCCACCAACGGCACTTTCGTCGACGATTCCAGAATCCGGACCGGAATACCCGTGGTGTTGGCTCACGAGTGTTCGGTCCGTTTCGGCTTGGTCGAGCTGCAGTTCGTGATCGATTGACCAGGGCGATCCGTCTGGTGCCCGAGCTGACCACAACCAGTCCCCTCATCGAGCTCAAAGGGGTCGGTCCCGCACGTGCACGGGACCTGGCTGCCGCCGGATTGGTGACGGTTATCGATCTCTTGCATCATCTTCCATCCAGGTACGAGGATCGACGCCACCTGCAGCGGATTCGCGAGCTCGAGGTTCCTGGCAAGACCCTGATCAGGGGCCGACTCGCGAGTCTCAAGAGGATTCGCATCCGGCGACGCAACCTGAGCATCGTGCGGGGCCGGGTCATCGACGAAACCGGTGAGCTGCCGGTCTGCTGGTTCAACCGTCCCTACCTCCCCAATCAGGTCGATGAGCTGCAGGACTACCTTCTGTTTGGAGAGATTCGCGGACGAGGGGGTGGCTTCGAGATGGTCAATCCATCGGTGGAAGTGGCCGACGGTGACAGCACCCCAGGGATTGTCCCGATTTACCCAGCGGTCAAGGGAGTGGGTGAGGGAGTGATGCGCGCTCTCATCGAGCAAGCGTTGGCGCGATGCGCAAAGAGGGAGATCGTCGATCCACTCCCGACGACGTTGCTGCGCCGTCACCATCTGCCCGATCTGGCGGGCGCCATCACAGAGCTGCACAATCCGCCAGAGGGGGCCGATCTCGACGCTTTCAACGAGGGACGCAGCGCTGCCCATGCGCGGCTTTCCTATGGTGAGTTTCTCGAGCTGCAGGTGGAGCTCGGGTTTCTCCGTGGTTATGAGACCCGGGAACCGAAACCGCACAGCTACCACCTCGATGATCGCCTGCGGCGTGCCCTGTTGGAGATCTTGCCCTTCAAGCTGACCGAAGCTCAGCGACGAGCCCTGAAAGAGATCAGCCGGGATCTGGACAACCCCTACCCCATGCTGCGCCTGCTCCAGGGCGATGTGGGGAGCGGCAAGACCATCGTCGCAGTTCTGTCGCTGGTCATGGCCCTGGAGAACGGCTTGCAGGGAGCCTTCATGGCACCGACCGAGCTGTTGGCAGAGCAGCACTTCCGCACTCTCATCGATCTTCTCGGCGACCGCTATCGCGTTGCCCTGTTGACGGGTTCGGTCGAGCAACCGGAGCGCATCCGGAATGCGATCGCGACAGGAACCATCCAACTTGTCGTCGGCACACATGCGTTGATTCAGGAAGGGACGAGATTCGCCCGCCTGGGCCTGGTTGTCGTCGACGAACAGCATCGGTTTGGAGTGGCTCAGCGGCGTCATCTGCAGAACAAGGGAGAGCAGCCGGATCTACTGGTCATGACGGCGACTCCGATCCCTCGATCCCTCGCTCTGACGGTCTATGGTGATCTGGCATTCTCGGTCATCGATCAGTTGCCTCCGGGTCGTCGCCCCCTGGAAACACTGGTGGTGCCGGCCAGCCGTCGTGCCGCGATATACGCCTGGTTGCGCGATCGCCTTACTGAGGGTTCCCAGGCCTACGTTGTCTTTCCGCTTATCGAGGAGAGCGAGCAGGTGAAGGCGGCTTCGATCGAAGCCATGGGGGAGCGACTACGCAAGTCCTTGAAAGGGGTCCAGTCTGCTGTGCTGCACGGTCGCACCTCTGCGCAGGAGCGCGAGGAGATCATGCGTCGCTTTCGCACGGGTGAGGTTCAGGTTCTCGTCGCCACGACCGTCATCGAAGTCGGGGTCGACGTGCCCAATGCCACGATAATGCTGATCGAGAGCGGTGAGCGCTTCGGTCTGTCGCAACTCCATCAGCTGCGGGGTCGGGTTGGAAGAGGTCGAGACCAATCCCACTGCGTAGTGATCCACGGCGCGACGAGCCAGGAAGCCCGGCGCCGACTCGAAGTCTTCGGCCGGACGAGCGACGGGTTCGAGATCGCCGAAGCGGATCTCGAGATTCGTGGCCCTGGCGATCTTCTGGGGACAAGGCAGGCGGGGATTCCCCGTTTCCGGGCGGCCGATATTGTTCGTGACCGTCTGTGGCTGGAGCGGGCGCGAGCCGACGCGCTCGAATTGATTGCCAAGGTCAGCGACCGGAAGCCTGAACCGTTCCTGACAAGGGTACGGGAGCGGGCCAGAAGCCGCTACGAGAGTTTTGCCGGGGGATGACGTGAGAATCCTTCTGATTGCCAATACACTGCCTCATACCGACATCTCGGGTGTCGGGGAGCAGGTTGTCCAGTTGGGCAGCGGTTTGCAGGCCCTTGGACACGAGGTGAGGATCCTGGGCCGGGGCGAGGGCGGGGCGCGAGGGCCCAAACTGCTTTTCCCCTTGACGGTCGTGCCGAGTGCCCTGCGGTCGCTCTACAGCTTCCGCCCGCACCTGGTGCAGGTCCACGAATCCGATGGAGCCTGGGTCGCTCTGATCGTGCGCACGCTGCAGGCGGTACTCCATCCGGTCCCCAGGCTCGTTGCCTTGCTGCAGGTCAGTTACCTGGAGGAGATGCGGGCGGTCCGACCTCTACGGTGGCAGGGGAGAATCCTGGGGCGGCCCGGAACAGCGGAGCAGAGGTTTCGCTGGTTCAAGGCACCCGTTCAGGTAGCGATGGGGCTGCTGACGGCCTGGCTCGCCGAGGTGATCCTGTCACCGAGCCGCCAGACTGCGATCGAGATCGAGCGGGACTATGGCGTCAGCGGGGTCCAGGTGCTACCGAATGTCACCGGTGCGTCGCGCGGCGACGAGCCAGTCGAGGATGGTCCGACACCCGACCCGGGATATCTTCTCTTCGTTGGTCGGTTGAGAATCCGCAAGGGGGTCGAGGTTCTGTTACACGCCGTGGAGCGCTTGCGACGTGACCACCCTGGTGTACGGCTGGTCGTGGTGGGGGGGGGAGAACACTTCGAGAACGTCAGGAGGGTGGTGTCGCGCCTCGGTCTGGAATCAGAGGTCTCGCTGCGAGGGCCTTGTCGACCTGAGGAAATTCCGGCACTGATGAAAGGTGCGAAGGCTCTCATCGTGCCGTCGATCTATGAAGGTATGCCGTTGGTCATCCTGGAGGCGATGGCTGCCGGACTGCCGGTGGTGGCCAGTAGGGTCAGTGGTATTCCCGAAGTGGTGGAGGATGGCGAGACTGGCTGGTTGGTGCCACCCGAAGACGTCGTCGCTCTGGAGCGGGCGCTGGCTGAGCTACTCGCAGATCCGCAGGAGGCCATCCGCCGTGGTCATCTCGGGCGTGATCGGGTGGAGGATTTGGCGACACCGATCGACGCCGGCCGACGTTGGTTGGGTCTCGTTGCTGCAGAAGGGGCGATGGAGGACAGTTGATGGGAAGGGCACTCTTGATTCTGGGTTGGTTGGCGACTGTGGGCTTGCTGGCCACGGGCCTCATCGGATTCCAGGTCGATCCAACCAGTGGTGTCGGTCTGCATCTCCTGATTGGATTGCTCTCGAGCCTGCTGATTCTCTTTTCGCACTCGTGGATCATGTTCTACCTGATTGGTACCGGCAAGGCGCTCAAGGCGGCCGTCGCCGAGCACGATCTCGACCGCGAAATCACCGCCAGGACCATCGACTTCAAGAACCGCTCTTATCCATGGCTGATGGCGGCTATCGGAATGGTCATGGCGACCTTCATTCTCGGGGGCGGCGTGGCCACACGGGTGATTCCTCCCTGGATTCATGCTGTCCTCTTTGCTCTGGCACTGCTGGTCCAGCTGCGAGCCATGATCCTGGAGAGCGAAGTGATCCTGGCCAATGATCGCTTGATGCGGGCCGTGGACCAGCAGATCGCCTCCCGATAGCCCGGAGGGATGTCCTATAATCGCGCGGCGCCCGCGATTATCGCCGCTGCTTGACTGGGCGTGTTCCATCAACGATCAGAAACGAGACGTGGACGTGAATGAGACCTCCAGTCGTGAACAAATAGTCCTGTCAGGCATGCGCCCGACCGGC
Organism: uncultured Acidobacteriota bacterium; assembly: GCA_963707075.1. GTDB lineage: Bacteria > Acidobacteriota > Thermoanaerobaculia > Multivoradales > JAHEKO01 > CAXMQZ01. The sequence continues at coordinate 568,620 of CAVPOX010000015.1, read as the reverse complement.
CAGATCCATCTGGGCAACTTCTTCGGTGCTGTGAAGAACTGGGTCGACCTACAGGATCGATATCGGTGCTACTACTTCATTGCCGATTGGCATGCCCTGACTACGGACTACGGCGAACCCGGGGAACTGGGCACGGCTACCCTCGAGATGGCGGCCGACCTGATCGCTGCCGGTCTCGATCCCGAGCGCTCGGTGATCTTTGTTCAATCCCTGGTCCCAGAGCATGCCGAGCTGCATCTGGTCCTTTCGATGATCACACCGCTCGGCTGGCTCGAACGGGTGCCAACGTACAAAGAACAGATCCGGGAACTGTCCAATCGAGATCTCTCGACATACGGGTTTCTCGGCTATCCCGTCCTCCAGACGGCGGATATCCTGCTCTACAGGGCCCAGCTCGTGCCGGTCGGGGAGGATCAAGCGAGTCATCTGGAGCTGAGCCGTGAGATCTGCCGTCGGTTCAACAGTTACTTCGGGGACATCTTTCCCGAGCCCAAGGCCCTGTTCACTCCCACGCCGAAGGTGCCCGGGCTCGATGGCCGCAAAATGTCCAAGTCCTATGGCAACACCATCAATCTCGCCGACTCACCCGACGAAATCCTTCGCAAGTGCAAGGAGATGTTCACCGATCCAAAGCGGATCAGACGGACGGATCCCGGCGATCCCGAGACCTGCAATCTGTTTCAGTTTCATCGGTTGTTCTCGAATCAGGAGTTGCAGGAGAAGGTCGCTCACCAGTGCCGGATGGCCGAGATCGGCTGCGTGGATGACAAAGCCCTGATCGCGGATCAGATCATCGCGTATCTCGAGCCCATGAGGCAGAAGCGACAGGAGCTGCTGCGAGATCGTTCGACCTTGCTGGATATTCTGCGACAGGGCTCGGAGATCGCACGGGAAAGAGCCAAAGAGACGATGGACACCGTGCGTTCGGCACTCTCAGTCAACCATCTGGACTCTCACCAGGAGCCAGGCAAGTGACCGCAACGAACGAACCTGCGGGGACACTTCCCGCCGCGTGGCGGGTCGAGCTGCCCGAGTTTGAAGGCCCACTCGATCTGCTGTTGCATCTGGTGAAGGTCAACGAGGTCGAGCTAACGGACATCCCGGTTGCAACGATCTGCGACCAATTCCACCAGTATCTCCAGTTGATGGAAGATCTCAACCTGGATATCGCTGCGGAGTACATCTACGAGGCGGCTCTGCTGATTCACCTAAAGTCGAGAATGCTGCTGCCAGCCCCGCGGGGCGTCGACGGAGAAGAGGTCGAAGATCCCAGGGAAGAGTTGGTGCAGCGGCTCCTCGAGTACCGCAAGATGAAGGAGGCAGCACAGACCCTGGCAGAGGTCGACGTGTTGCGGCAGGGCCTTTGGACACGGCAGGGGGCGAAGATTCCGGGTCCGGACCAGGAGGAGAGTCTCGATCTGGGCGAGGTCTCCCTTTTCGACCTCCTGGGCGCACTGCGGCACGTGCTGATTCGCTATGAGAACGAGCATCCACCACCCTGGCATATCGCCCGGGAGACCTACTCCGTGCGCGAGCAGTTCGAGCGCTTGATGGCGAACCTCACACCTGATCATCCCGTCGACCTGCTCGCTGATTTGCGTGGGCGCAGATGTCGAGCCGAAGCTGTGGCGACATTTCTGGCCGTCCTGGAGCTGGCAAGGCTGCGCCTGGTCAGGATGCATCAGACGGAGAGAGGTGAGCTGCTGCTTTATCGCACCGTCCGAGAGCTGCAGCAGTACGAGTTGGAGGCGATTCAGGGATGACCGACAGGGCGGAAATCGAGGCTGCGATCGAGGCAGTGCTCTTCGTGGCGTCGGAGCCCGTGCCCCGGGACCGATTGCTGGAGCTGTTTAGCGAAGGACAGCAACAAGAGGTCGAGGCTGCTTTGGCCGCGGTGCTCGCAGTGTATGACCCACAGTCCGATCGGGGCGTCTTCGCCGAGGAGGTCGCTGGCGGCATCCGTCTGGTCACCCGCCCAGAGCTGAACAGCTACCTGCGCAAGTACTTCGAGGTCACCGGTCGCTCCCGCCTCTCCCTGGCGGCCCTGGAGACCCTGGCGATCATCGCCTATCGGCAACCAATAACCGGACCGGAGATTCAGGAGTTGCGCGGTGTCAGTGCGTCAGGAGTTCTGAAGACTCTTCTCGAACGCCGGCTGGTGAAGATCTCCGGACGCAAGAAGGTGGTGGGCAAGCCCTTTCTGTATCGGACGACACTCGAGTTCCTCATGCACTTCGGACTGGAATCGCTGGAGGATCTTCCCCCGCTCGAGGAATTCGAGGACTCCTTCGGCCCGCTGGAGGCTCAGCCCTCGTGACTCGAGAGCGCCTGCAAAAGATCATCTCGCGAGCTGGAGTGGCCTCGCGACGCAGCGCCGAGGAGTTGATCCGACAGGGAAAGGTCACTGTCAACGGCAAGGTTGCCGAGCTTGGAACCAAGGCCGACGCCACCAGTGATGCCATCCTGGTCAATGGAAAGCGCCTCCAGTTGCCTTCGAAGCATGTCTACTTCCTGCTCAACAAGCCGGTCAGTTGTGTTACCTCGACCTCCGATCCGGAGGGGCGCCCAACGGTTCTCGATCTGATTGCTCCGCCTTTTCGCAAGGGGCTCGCGCCGGCAGGCCGTCTGGACTTCGATAGCGAAGGTTTGCTCGTGTTGACCACCGACGGTGACCTGATTCAGCACATCACCCACCCCCGCTATGGCTGCGTCAAGACCTATGCAGTCAAGGTCAAAGGTATGCCGCCGGAATCTCAGATCCGACGTCTGCGGGAAGGCATGGTGATCGATGGCAAACGCACCGCTCCCGCAGACGTGACCCTGAAGCACAAGCCGAGAGGTGCGAAAGGTGAGAAGAACTCCTGGTGGACGGTGCGACTGGTTGAAGGGCGCAAGCGGCAGATCAGAGAGATGTTCTTTCGCATCGGCCATCCCGTGCAACGATTGATCCGGGTTTCTATCGGCGAGGTGTCGGACCCTGACCTGCCTATTGGCAGCTATCGCCGTCTCGAGCCCGACGAGATCGAGTCGCTCAGGCACGGTTCACGGAGCTCGGGCGCCGGCGAGAAGGGGACACCGCGGCGGTGAATGACGGCACTCCCGTCGTTGCCATCGACGGCCCTTCAGGGGTTGGCAAGTCGACGATCGCCAGTGAAGTTGCTCGGCGCCTCAGTTTGCCCTACCTGGAGACCGGCGCCATGTACAGGGCCCTCGGCTGGAAGATCCTGCAATCGGGAACGGACCCACGCGATCGCCAAGAGGTCGAAAAGGTGGCTGAAGGACTCGATCTGAGGTTGTCCAGTCGTGCGGATGGCAGCGTGGTCGTCCTTCTGGACGGTGAGCCGCTGAATTCGCGCGTCCGTCGCCCCGAGGTCTCCGAGATCACCTCGCTGACCTCTTCCTATCCTGGTGTGCGACGCCGCATGGTCGCGCTACAGCGCAGCCTCGCCCTCGAGAAGGGTGCCGTCATGGAGGGACGGGACATCGGCACTCAGGTCTTTCCCGATACTCCCTACAAATTCTTTCTCACCGCACCGCACGAGGTGCGCGTCGAGCGCCGGTTGCGGCAACTCGAAGCGCAGGGCAGTGCCAGGCTCAACAGAGAGCAGATCGAAGCTGAGATCCTGGAAAGGGATCGGCGCGATACTCAGCGCCAGGATTCACCGTTGACGATGAATGACAGCTACACGATCCTCAACACGGCAAATCTGTCCGTGGGACAGGCTGTCGATCTGATCGTCAGCCAGGTGAGCTCCTCGAGAACCTAGCCGCTCTCTGGCTGATGATTGCTGATGAATCGGCCCCAATGCCGAGCTCCCAGGCCCTTGATCTTGGCGATTCTCTCCTCAGCCATCCGATCCGCGGCTACGTAGGTCGGCAGCGCCTCGGTTTGTGAGATCTCGAAGACACGCATCAGATTCAGATAGATCCCGCGGGTCATGCGTAGCGCCCGTTCCTGGTTGTATTGTCCGGCCAGTTCGTTGTACACGTTGATCAGACCGCCCGCGTTGATGACGAAGTCGGGCGCATAGAGGATCTCCCGCTCGTGCAGCGCGAGGCCGTCGCGCTCCTCGTTCGCAAGCTGATTGTTGGCGGCACCGGCAACGATACGGCATCTCAATTCCGGGACGGTCTGGTCGTTGAGGCTCGCGCCCAAGGCGCAGGGCGCCAGGATGTCGCAATCCACCTTGACGATGTCCTCTGGCGGAACGAGCTCTACCCCGAAGTCAGTCGCTGCCTTCTCGGCAGCCTCGCTGTCGATGTCAGCGCCGAAGATCTTGGTGGCACCATCCCTCTTGAGGTACTTGGCGAGATAGTAGCCGACGCTGCCCAGGCCTTGAATGGCGACTGAGCGGCCCTTGACTTCCGGCTCCCCGAAAACGAGGTTGGTAGCTGCCTTGATACCTTGCAGCACACCATAGGCGGTAACGGGGGAGGGATCGCCGCTGCCGCCGTGCGCTGTGGAAACACCGGTCACCCAGCGTGTTTCGGTGAGGATGATCTCCATGTCCTCCATGTCTGTTCCGACGTCTTCAGCGGTGATGTAGAGACCGTTCAAGGACTCCACGTAGCGTCCGAAACTGCGAAACAGGGCTTCACTCTTGTCTGTTTTGGGATCTCCGAGAATCACGGCCTTGCCGCCGCCCAGGTTCAATCCCGCTGCTGCGGCCTTGTAGGTCATGCCGCGCGAGAGTCTGAGAGCATCGGTTATCGCTTCATCGAAATCCTTGAAGGGCCACATGCGCAGGCCACCCAGCCCAGGCCCCAGGGCCGTGGAGTGAACGGCGATGATCGCCTTGAGCCCTACCTCGGGGTTGGAGCACAACAGAACTCTTTCGTGGCCCATCTCAGCAATCCGCTGGAACATATCTCTCGCTCCTCTTGGTATGCGCTGAACGCGTGCGAACCATGACCCACCATCGAGGCAGGTAGGTCCGATTTCAAGCTTTTGACATCGACGAACGCCTGTCCTGCCCAGCAGTACGTGTGGACAAACTAAAATTCACCGGTCCCGAGCGTGCGACCGATCGGGTGGGACTGAAGGTATCGGCGCGAGAGCTCTGGAACAGCTCTATCTTACAAGAACGGCCTCGCTCCAGCAATGCAGTTTGACGCTAGAATCGGCCGGGTGGACGGGCCGGATATCGCCTTGCAACTCAAGGACTGGGCGCTTGCTGAGGGCTTCGATCGAGTGGGTGTCGCACGGCTCGAACGCTCGGATCACGGGCCATCGCTGGCTGATTGGCTAGCGCGAGGGGACCATGCGGAGATGGCCTACCTGGAGCGCCGATTCGAGACTCGAGTCGATCCCGGAACCCTTTTCGAAGGAGCTGCGAGCGCCTTGTGCGTCGCCATGCAGTACCACCCGCTGGCCGGTGCCGGAGATCCTGACGGAGATCTTTGGGCACGGGTCGCCCGGTATGCTCGGGGGAGGGACTACCACCAGGTGATGGAGAAGCGGCTGAAGCGCCTTGCCGGCCGTATCGAGCAGGCGTATCCCGGAACGAAAACCCGCGTCTATGTCGACACGGGGCCTGTCCTGGAGCGAGAGTTGGCAGCGCGGGCCGGGCTGGGGGCCATCGGTAAGAACACGAATCTACTGGATCCCGAGATCGGTTCCTGGTTCCTGCTCGGCGAAATCATCTCGAGCCTGCACTTGCAGGCTGACGCTGTGGCCAGCGATCTGTGCGGAACTTGCAGCCTCTGCCTCGAAGCGTGTCCGACGGGAGCCCTGCCTCGGGCTTATCGCCTCGACAGCCGGCGCTGTATCAGCTACTGGACGATCGAACATCGGGGGGTGGTGCCGCGGCAGATGCGCTCGCTTCTCGGTGACTGGGTTTTCGGCTGTGATATTTGCCAGGAGGTCTGTCCAGTGAACACTGGATTGCAGGCAGCCGATCACCCGGAGTTCGAGCTGGATACTGAGCGCGCCAGACTGGATCTTGCCGGTCTGCTGGCCATGGAGCGAGATCGCTACGTGCAGCTGTTCCGTGGCTCCCCAATGAAGCGCGCCAAGCTCGAAGGCTTGCAACGCAATGTCGCGGTTGCAATGGGAAACTCCAGGTCGAAGCGCTATCTGCCGGCACTGAGCGACGCATTGAAGTGCGGGGGCCCCGTCGTCAGGGCTCACGCCGCCTGGGCTCTGGGACAGATCGGGGGAATACGAGCGCGCACCGCCCTCGAGGAAGCCCGCAGGGCGGAGACCGAGGGAGGGATTCTCGCCGAGATCGATGCCGCTTTGGCGGAGCTTTCGGGCTAGAAAAGCGGGTTGACACTGCCTGGGGACCTCCCTATACTCCCAAGTCTCGGGCTCTCAGGGACTTAAGGCGAGCCCGACTCTTCCCGCCTGCGGAAAGACTGGCGCGAGCCTGATCCCTATCACACGAGGAGGAATTGGTTAAATGGAGTCCAAGGACGAGAACGACCGTCAAAACGAAGTGACAGCTAGTGAAAACGGCACGGTCACGACTGATGCACCAGCCGAGGCGGTCGACGAGAAGGATACTTTCGACTATGACGAGATGGTGTCGCTCTACGACGAGTCGATGCGCCATCTCAATGAAGGACAGATCGTTACCGGCAAGGTTATTGCGGTCACCGGAAACCATGTCATCGTCGATGTGGGGTATAAATCAGAAGGGCTGATTCCAGTCAGCGAATTCGCCGATCACCAGGGCAATCTCAATGTCGAGCAGGGTGACGAGATAGAGGTCCTGCTCGAGCGCACCGAGGATGCCGAGGGCTACGTTCTGCTTTCGAAAGTGAAGGCCGAACGCATGAAGGTCTGGTCGGAAATCGAGAAGAGTTACAAGGCGGGCGACGTGATTCACGGCCGGGTAATCGATCGCATTCGCGGTGGTCTGACTGTCGATATCGGTATTCGGGCGTTTCTGCCGGGTTCCCTGGTCGACATCAAACCCGTCAAGAACCTCGATAGCTTGAAAGGCACCATGCTGGAGTTCAAGGTCATCAGCATGGATCGGCGTCGCAACAATGTCGTCCTTTCGCGCAAGGCCGTTCTGGAGAGGGAGTTCGCCGCCAAGAAGGCTGAGACCCTCCAGCAACTCGAGGAGGGCGCGGTTCTCGATGGCGTGGTCAAGAACATTACCGACTACGGAGTGTTCGTCGACCTCGGTGGCATCGACGGACTTTTGCACATCACAGATATCTCATGGGGACGGGTCAATCACCCCTCGGAACATTTTGGGATTGGTGACGAGATCGAAGTGGTGGTGTTGAAGTTCGATCCCGAGACCGAGCGGGTATCGCTGGGCTACAAGCAGCGTTCGGAGGACCCATGGTCGCTGGTCGACAAGAAGTACCCCCTGGGCTCACGAGTGCGTGGGAAGGTCGTCAGTCTGGTCGACTATGGCGCCTTCGTGGAGCTCGAAGAGGGCGTCGAGGGTCTGATCCACGTCAGCGAAATGTCCTGGACCAAGAAGGTCGTGAATCCTGCCAAGATCCTCGAGGTCGGCGACGAGGTCGACGCGATTGTCTCCGAGTTGGATCTTTCCCAGCGCCGGATAAGTCTCTCCCTGCGGCAGGCCGAGCGCAACCCGTGGGAGGAGCTCGCCATCTCCCACCCCGTCGGTAGCGTGATTGCTGGCAAAGTGCGCAACCTGACCGAGTTTGGGGCTTTCGTGCAGATCACGGAGGAGATCGACGGCCTCATTCACGTTTCCGACATGAGCTGGACCAAGCGGGTCAAGCATCCAGGGGACGTGCTCAAGAAGGGTGACGAGGTTCGTGCCCGAATCACCAGCATCGATGTCGAGAACCAACGCGTCTCGCTCTCGATCAAGGAGTTCCTGCCCAATGAATGGGACAGCTTCGTGGCCGAGAACGCGGTTGGCGATACCGTCACCGGCAGAGTTGTGAACGTGACCGATTTCGGTCTGTTTGTCGATATATACGAGGGACTGGAAGGCCTCGCTCACGTCAGCGAGATCGAAACCTCCGGCAGCGGACTCGAGGATCAGTACCAGCTCGGTGACTGGGTCAGCGCAAGAATTCTGCGGATCGAAGAAGAAGACAAGAAGGTCGGTCTGACCATGCGCGGAGTCCCGCAGCCGAGTCAGGACGAGATCGATGAGCTCGAGTCGGCGCACCAGGAAGCGATACAAGCAGCAGCCGAGATCGAAAAGGCACTCGCCGAAGCGAGTTTCGAGGATCCGGCGGAAGACCTCGCTGAAGAGGACGAAGAGAGCACCGGGGAGGAGTCCGAAGACGTCGAGGTGAGCACCGAGGTGGCAGAGATCGCTGGGGAAGAAGGCGAAGAGGTGGCTGAGGCTGTTGACGAGGAGGAGGAAGCCGCCTCGGAAGAGTCCACAGCTGAGGAGACGGCCAAGGTAGACTAGGACACCGGTTTTCCACCGATATTGGGCGCAGAAGAAACGGGGGACGGATTGGAAGCGAAAGGCGGCATGACCAAGGCTGAATTGGTTGAAAGGGTGGCGGAGTCCACTCAGCTGACCAAAAAGCACGCGGAGCTGATCGTCAACACGGTCTTCGACAGTATTGTGGAGTCGCTGAAGGATGGTGAGAAGATCGAGCTGCGCGGATTTGGCAGTTTTCGCATTCGGCAACGTGGTGCACGGATCGGTCGTAATCCAAAGACAGGCGCCAAGGTCGAGGTGCCGTCGAAGCGAATCCCCTATTTCAAGCCTGGGAAAGAGCTCAAGGAGCTATTGAACAGCGACGAATCCTAGGGGCCGGATGCAGACACTCTTCACGCCCTGGAGGTTCGAATACATCTCCATGAGCAACGAGGACGAAGGCTGTTTTTTCTGCCACGCGGCGGAGCTCCAGAGAGATTCGGAGACACTGGTGGTTTGGCGGGGTGAGTTTCACTTCGTGATATTGAATCGTTACCCCTACACCAATGGACATCTCATGGTCGCGCCCGTGGCCCACATGGCCGATCCGCAGGAAGCCTCGCCGCCGGCTCAGGGCGAGTTCTGGCCGATGGTCCTTCGGTGTCAGGCGGTCCTGAACTCGGTCTACTCGCCCAACGGTTTCAATATGGGACTGAACCTCGGCAGCGCAGCCGGAGCTGGGGTTCCATCGCACTACCACTTCCACATCGTTCCTCGCTGGCGGGGCGACACCAACTTCATGTCGGTGTTGGGCGGCGTACGTCTGGTTCCTGAAGAGCCAGCACAGGTTGCGGAGAAGCTGCGGCCATTGTTCGCAGAGGAGTAGGGGCCCGTGATCGAAGCCAATTCTCGAGAAGAACTCTCTACCGACGAGACACCGCTCAACGCGAGGATGGTCTCCACCCTGCTGGCTGCCTGGATTGTCCCCGGGGCCGGACACTTCATGCTGGGTAAGCGTCAGCGTGCGGTGATCTTCTTTGCAATCATCATCATCGCCATCACAGTCGGTTGCCTGCTGGATGGAAATCTCTACCGGATCGTTCAGAACCAACCGTTGACGGTTCTTGCTACTCTCGGTTCCATGGGAATGGGTGCACCATATTTCATTCTCCGATTCATCTTCGGCTATCAGGGAGATGTCATCGCCGCCGGCTACGAGTACGGCAGTGCTTTTCTCCTCACTGCGGGTCTGATGAACCTGCTGCTGATTCTGGATACCTGGGATCTGTTGCGCGGCCGGAAGACCTAGGGGTTCCACGATGTTGCTGAGTCATGGACTACTGATGTTCCTGTACGCCCTGTTGGTGAGTCTCTTTTTCGCTGTGCTCTGGAAGAGGGATCGGCGCAATCAGGTCAAGCTCTTCCTACAGCTGTTCGTCGGCATGGCAGGCGGTGCGTTGCTCCTGGCCTGGCTGATGTACCCGTTTCCGAGTGGGCCACCAACGCCCTTCCCTTGATGGCAGCGGAACTCACCTCCGAAGATCTACTCGTCGTCGCAGGTGAAGCGTCGGGAGACCTGCACGCTGCAAGAATGCTCTCCCAGCTACGCCAGCTCTGGCCGAACCTGCGGGCCTTCGGCATGGGTGGCCACGAACTGCAGGCCGCAGGAATGGAGCTGATCGCGAACAGCTCCGAGATCTCTGTCGTCGGCATCACGGAGGTGATGCGGATCCTGCCCCGGGCCCGGGAGATTTTTCAACAGATCCTGCAAGAGGTGGATGACAGGCAGGTGCGACGAGCTGTCCTGATCGATTTTCCCGACTTCAACCTGCGCCTGGCGAAGGAGTTGAAGCGGCGGGACGTCAAGATCGTGTACTACATCAGCCCGCAAATCTGGGCTTGGCGAAAAGGACGTGTCAGATCGATTGCCCGGTTGATGGATGGCATGTTGGTGATTCTTCCCTTCGAAGTCGATTTCTATCGGCGACATGGTGTCGAAGCGATTCACGTGGGGCACCCGCTAGTCGACGAAGTTCCCGTTTCGCCACAGGTTTGGGATATGGAAGGGGACAACAACTCCACGCGCGTGATCTCTCTGTTGCCGGGATCGCGGCATAGCGAGATTCAGGCCAATCTGCCGGTGATGCTGAGAGCGGGGGAGCTTCTGGCTGGAGAGCACAGTTGCCAGTTTCGATTGATTCAGGCCGGCACGGTGGATGACGAGATCCTGGCCGGCCCCCTGGCGGACTCCAGTCTCGATGTCGATATCGTCAAGCACGGCCGCTTTGAGGCAATAGCCGCCTCTCATCTGGCGATCTGCGCCTCCGGCACCGCAACGCTGGAGGTTGGTCTCCTCGGCACGCCGATGGTCGTGGTCTATCGGGTAAGCCCGTGGAGCTATCTTCTCGGTCGGATGCTGGTGCGATTGCCACACATCGCCCTGGTCAACCTCGTGCTGGAACGTCGAGCGGTGCCGGAGTTGATCCAACACCAGGCGACCGCCGAGCGGATCTCCAAAGAGGCATCCGCGATTCTGCAGGAACGGGATAGGATCGGGACGATGAGAGCCGATTTGGCCAGTCTGCGACAACGGCTGGGAAGGGTAGGTGCGAGCCGCAGGGCCGCGGAGAGCGTTTACCAACTACTCCGCGAGGGGGGCACATGAAGCTGCTCCCTTTTCTGCTCAGGTATTTCAGGCACTACGCAGTCTGGGCAATCCTCGCAGTCTTTGCAGCATTCCTCTACGGAGGGCTTACCGCAGGTATTGTGGCCCTGATCGAACCGGTCTTCGCCGAAGTGCTCCTGGCCGGTGAACAGGCTCCGTCGATGCTGGGCTCGCTCGGCAGCGCCAGCGCCGAGGACGCGGCCGAGCCGACCAATGTGCCTGCCAGCGACGCCGCTACCGGGCGCCTGGAGCGATTCTTCTCGCGCTTCCAGCTTAAGGAGAAGCTGGATGAGGGCTATGAGAGTCTGAAGCGCCGTTTCAATATCGATACCGATAACGTAGTGTATTTCCTGCCTCTGTTGGTCGTCATTGTCTTCCTGACACGAAGTCTGTCCAATTTTGCCAGCAGCTACTCTTTTCAGAGGATCGGTCTGGGCGTCACCAACGATCTGCGCAACGACCTCTACCGGCAGGTCCTGACGCAGTCGAGTCGATTCCACGCGCACCACCCTTCTGGCGAGCTGATCAGTCGCATCGTAAACGACATTGGAATGATGCAGAATGTGGTCTCCTACCGCGTCGTGGATCTCGTTCAGCAGAGCTTGACCCTCGCGTTTCTGCTAGCGCTCCTGCTTTCGACCCACCTCAAGCTGGCACTGATCTGTCTGGTCCTGACCCCGATCTTCGTCTTTCCGATCGTGCGGTTCGGATCAGGAATGCGTCGCAGCAGTCATCGCAGTCAGGAACGGATGGCCGATCTGGCAAATCTGGTGGGGGAGGGGGTTCGTGGGCATCGGGTCGTCAAGGCGTTCGGCATGGAGGAGTTCGAGTTCGAGAGATTCCGCCAGGCGACTCGTCGCCATCTGCGAGTCAACCTCTGGGCCCAGATGCTTTCCACCCTTTCGAGCCCGGTGATCGAGTCGATGGGTGTCCTGGGAGTCGCTGCTCTGCTGGTGTATGCAGGGCTGCAAATCCGGGCCGGAGAGCTCTCGGCACCCCTGTTCATCGCATTCCTCATCAACTTGTTCTGGATGTACGAGCCGATTCGGAAGCTCAACAAGGTCAATCTGGTTCTGCAGCAGTCACTGGCCGCTGCACAACGGGTGTACTCGATGATGGTAGTGCCCAACGAGATCGAGGAGGCCGAGAATCCGCTTGAGGTTTCGTCGGTCGAAAAAGATATCGCCTTCGATAACGTCTGTTTTGCCTATGACGACCAGCAGGTGCTGCACAATTTGAATCTGACGATCCGGAAGGGGGAGATGGTGGCAATCGTCGGCCCCTCGGGTGCCGGAAAATCGACCCTGATCAATCTCTTGCCCAGGTTTTTCGATCCCAACGAGGGAGCGGTCAGGATCGACGGGATTGATATCCGTGAGTTCAGCCTCGAGAGTCTGCGTGCCTTGATCGGGATGGTGACGCAGGACACCATTCTCTTCGACGATACTGTTCGCAACAATATCGGCTACGGACGGCGCGATCTGCCCATGGAGAAGATCCGCGAAGCTGCGGCCGCGGCCTACGCCGACGAATTCATCATGGAATCGGCGGATGGCTACGACACCATGATAGGGGAATCCGGGCTGCGGCTATCTGGAGGGCAGCGTCAAAGGCTGGCGATCGCCAGGGCTCTGGTCAAGAATGCACCTATTCTGATCCTGGACGAAGCCACGTCGCACCTCGATTCCGAGTCGGAAGCCCTGGTGCAGAAGGCCCTTTACAACCTGATGCATGGGCGGACGACGATGGTGATCGCTCATCGTCTGTCGACCATCATGAAGGCCGACAGGATTCTGGTCATGGAGGAGGGCAGAATCGTCGAGGAAGGGGCACATGAAGAGCTCTTGGAGAACGGTGGGACCTATCGCCGACTCTATGATCTTCAGTTCGAGGTCTAGGAACGATCCGATATGAATAGCATGACAGGGTATGGTGCCGCCAGTCGGGAGTTCGACACATGCCGGGTATCGGTAAGAGTGAGGACGGTCAATCATCGGTTTCTCGACCTGGTTATCAGGATGCCCGAGGAGTGGCGGCATCTGGAGCTCGCTACTCGCCAACAGCTCTCCGAGCGTCTTCTGCGCGGCCGCATCGAGGTCCGAATCGATGTCGAAGACCGTGGGCAACGTCCCGTGGATATCCACCTCAATCGATCGTGGATCTCTGCTCTGCAGAAGGTAGCTGCCGACCTCGAGCAGGAGAACCTGGTGACGCAGAACCTCGGGCTGCGTGATCTCCTTCGCTTCCCAGACGCTCTGCGCATTACTCCGCAGCCTGGAGCTACCGACGCTGAGATCGCCGATGCTGTGAGCTCGACGGTGATTTCTGCGCTCGACGACCTGCAGCTCTCGCGCCACGAAGAAGGAGAGAAGCTGGGCTCCGCCCTGTTACAGCTGCTCGATTCTCTGGAGGCGCTGGTGCAAGAGATCGATGGTGCCCAGGAGAAGGTCCGCGCCGAGCTCGAGAACCGGCTTCGCCAACGGCTCGAAGAGCTGCTCTCCCGTTCGCCCGATCTGGCAGAAACGCGTATCGAGCAAGAGCTGGCTATCCTGGTGGAGCGTAGCGATATCCGCGAGGAGCTCGACCGACTCGCCGCCCATCTCGAGCAGTTTCGCAGCAGCATGTCCGGAGAGCCGCCAATCGGAAAGAAGCTTGACTTTCTGGCCCAGGAGATCCTGCGAGAGCTGAGCACGGTGGGTGCGAAGTGCCGACAGGCGGGAGTCATACAACGGCACGTGGATGCAAAGCTGATCTGCGAGCAGATACGGGAGCAGGTCCAGAACATCGAGTAGGCCTGGAGAAGCGCCGATGTCGCGTGGTGAGATATTCATCATTTCCGCCCCTTCCGGTACGGGCAAGAACACCCTCATTCGGGAGGTTTTGACAGCGGTGGAGGGACTGGAGCATTGCGTCAGCCACACGACCCGTCCGCCCCGGCCCGGAGAGGTTGACGGAACTGACTATTTCTTTGTCGACCGCGACACGTTCAGCAAGATGATCGAGCAGGATGCCTTCCTCGAGTGGGCAGAGTACAACGGCAATCTCTACGGCACATCGATCGAGCAGGCCGATGCGAAGCTCGAGAAAGGCATCGACATCATCCTGGACATCGAAGTCGTGGGTACCGCCAAGATCCTCGAGCGCCGCCCTGAAGCGCACGCCGTCTTCGTTCTGCCTCCCGGCTATGATGTTCTCAGGCGGCGTCTACTGGATCGGGGCTCGGAGGAGGCACGGGACATTGCCGAGCGTTTGACCCTATCTCTCTGGGAAATCGAGCGTTACACCTTGTATCACTATGCTATTATCAATGACGATCTAGAGCGCGCCAGCCAGGCCTTGGCGGCGATAATTCTAGAAAAGCGCCAACGCCTAGAGCGTCAGGAGGAGTTCGTCCAGGAAATCCTGGAGGATTTCAGACAGCACTCGCAGGCGGACAGACTGAGGACAGCTCCACGAGAGCCCAGTGGCAAAGACTAGAGAGGTGGAATCTTGGAACGCATACCAGAGAAGATCGATAGCAAGTTTCGCTTTGTTCTGCTGGCCGCAGAGCGGGCAGAGCAGATGCTGCGCGGCGCCAGACCAAAGATGGACATGGGAGATTTGAAGCCCACCCGGATCGCCATGAAGGAGATTTCGAACGATTTGGTCGAGTGGGACTACGGCCCGGCCCCGGATGCGGTTGTCGAGGCCGAAGAAGACCTGGTCGAAGAGATCGTCGAAGAAGAGTCCTAGAAGAGTCGACGCTCGATGAACGTATTGCTGGGGGTCAGCGGTGGCATCGCAGCGATCAAGGCGCCCGAAATCGTGCGCCGGCTGCGGGAACGCGATCACCAGGTTCGCTGTGCCCTGACCGCCAACGCCAAGGCCTTTGTCTCCCCGCTGTCTCTGGAGGTTCTCTCGGGTGCTCCGGTGATGTTCGAGGAGTACCTCGAACCTGGCAACGCCGGGCGCGAGCTTCATATCGACATGGGGCGGTGGGCGGACGTTCTCTGTGTGGCCCCAGTCACGTGTAACTTGCTGGCTCGAATGAGTCTCGGGCTCGCCGATGACTTCCTGACCACCACGGCCCTGGTGTTCGCAGGTCCCGTGGTGTTCGCCCCGGCGATGAGTTTCGAGATGTGGGCGAAGGAGGTCGTGCAGGATCACGTGTCGAGTCTGGTGCGACGCGGGTTCACTCGAGTAGGTCCCGTCACTGGACCGCTGGCCACTGGAGAGATCGGCGAGGGCAGAATGGCCGAGCCCGAAAACATTGTCGAAGCGGTGGAAGCTGCGTTTGGTCCCCGTGATCTGGTCGGGAGAACGGTTCTGGTGACGGCTGGACCCACCCGCGAGCCGATAGATCCCGTTCGCTTTCTTTCCAACCGATCCACCGGCAAGATGGGTTTCAGTCTCGCGGCCGCGGCGGCGGCCAGGGGAGCGCGTACCATCCTGATTGCCGGTCCCGTAAATCTGGAGACACCCGTCGGGGTCGAACGCCTCGACGTCGAGACCGCTCTCGAGATGGAGGCCCGCGTCAACGAGCTGGCGCCAGAGGTCGATCTGGTCATCATGACCGCCGCGGTGGCCGATTTCCGTCCGCGAGTGCCGGTGATGCACAAGTTGAAGAAGGGTGAGGGGGCACCCGAGATCGACCTGGAGCCGAATCCGGACATTCTTGCGGGTCTGGCTGAGAGAGCTCCCCGGACCCTGAGAGTTGGATTTGCCGCCGAGACCGATGACCTGGAATCTGAAGGTCGGAGAAAGCTCGAGGCCAAACAGGCCCATTTCGTTGTCGCCAATGACATTTCGCGCGACGACATCGGATTCGCCGCCGATCAGAACGAGGTCCTCGTATTCGCCCGTGACCGTCAACCCGTGCGCCTGCCACGGCAGAGCAAGTCTCTGATTGCGCATCGGTTGCTGGATCTTCTTGCCGAGGCCTTGAATCACCGTGAAACGGAATCTGTCGCCAGCGAGCGGTGAGGTTCTCCAGTATCTTCAGGATCTGGGATTCCAGGACCTGTATCTGGACTCCGCGGAGGGTATTGTCGAGGCAGCAGACGTCCGCAATGGCGAACACTCTCTCGAGGCCGTAGCCGGGCGAGCCGGTATCTGCTCCGACTGCCGCCTCCACAAGACTCGGAACGCGGTGGTATTTGGCAGCGGCAATCCAGATGCCGACCTGATGTTTATCGGCGAGGCGCCGGGGGCCGAGGAGGATCGGCAAGGACTTCCTTTCGTTGGTCGTGCCGGCGATCTCCTGACGCGGATCATTCAGGCTATCGATCTGACTCGCGACGACGTCTACATCGCCAACATCGTCAAATGCCGCCCACCGGGTAACCGGGATCCTCAGCCGGATGAAGTCGCGGCTTGCCGCGGATACCTCGAGAGACAGATTGATCTGGTCGAGCCACGGGTGATCGTGTTGCTCGGGAAGGTTGCCGCGCAGACTCTGCTGGGCAACGACCTGACTTTGTCGGCAATGCGAGGCCAGTGGTACCGGGTCAGAGGTGTCGGGACAAGAGTCACCTATCACCCCGCCGCCTTGCTGCGCAACGCCGGCTTCAAACGACCTACCTGGGAGGACATGCAGGTCGTGCGCGATCGGCTGCTCGAATCGTCCCGTGGATGAGATCCGTTCGGGTCCGGTATCCACGTTAGAATAGAGCCATCATGGCAATCCCCTCGGTGTCGGACGCAGATCAGGAAACCATCGCTCGGCCGGAGACCGTCGATGTCAGCGTGGTCGTGCCGGTGCTCAATGAAGGGGAGACGGTACAGACCCTGGCGGATCAGGTGCTGTCGGTCCTCGATTCTCTGGGTAGGAGCGCGGAGGTTGTCTTCGTCGATGATGGCTCGCACGACGATACCGTCGAAAAGATCCGCGCAGCGCACGACACGGATCCGCGTGTCCGGCTGGTTTGGCTACGTCGGAACTTCGGCAAGGCCGCGGCCTTGTGCGCCGGTTTCGATGCCTGCCGGGGCGATCTGATCGTCACCATGGATGGCGACTTGCAGGACGACCCTGCCGAGATCCCCAAACTCTTGGAGAAGCTCGAGTCTGAAGATCTCGATCTGGTTTCTGGCTGGAAGCAGCAGCGAAAAGATCCCATCTCCAAGCGTCTACCTTCGAAGTTGTTCAATTGGGTGACGCGCAAGATGGCTCAAATCGACCTGCATGACTTCAACAGTGGATTCAAGCTGTACCGCCGCGAGGTACTCGACGAGATCGCCCTCTATGGCGAGCTCCATCGTTACATCCCGGTACTTGCCAGCCGCAAGGGGTTTTCGATCGGAGAGATCGCGGTGCGTCATCATCCGCGCCGCTTCGGCACGTCGAAGTACGGTTGGGATCGATTCTACAAGGGGCTGCTGGATCTCATCACGGTCCTGTTCATCACGCGCTATACCCGCCGGCCCCTGCACCTGTTCGGGGTCATCGGACTCGGTGCCCTGGTCGTCGGCTTTGGGATCAATCTCTATCTCGCGATTCTCTGGGCCCAGGGACAAACACTCTCCAATCGACCGCTGCTGCTTCTCGGTGTCCTCCTTATGCTGCTGGGGATCCAGGTCCTGACCTCGGGCCTGATTGGCGAGATGATCACATTCAAGAACTTTCAGCGTGCCGATACCTATTCGGTAAAAGAACGGCTGGGATAGGTGACCGACCCTGCGAGTCCTGTTTCTCACTCAAACCTATCCCCGCTTCGACGGTGATACCGCCGGACCCTTCATTCGGGACCTGGCACGGGGCCTGGTCGCGGGAGGCGACGAAGTCACGGTTCTGACACCCCATGCTCCCGGGGTATCAGATCGCTGGCGGGAGGCGGGAGTCGAGGCTCTTTCCTTTCGCTACGCACCGGAGGATTTCGAGGTCCTCGGTTACAGTCGCAGCCTGAGCAAGGACGAGACGATCCGCTGGCGCGCCGGTGCCGTAGCGCCCCTGTATTCGCTAGCTGCCTGGCGGGCGGTGAAAGACAGAGTGAAGCAGCATGACTACGACCTGGTGCACGCTCACTGGGTAGTTCCGAATGGCCTGATCGCCAACGCCGCCGCTCTGGATATCCCGGTGGCGGTCGGTTTGCACGGGAGCGATGTCTTTCTTGCCGAGAGATCCGGTGTCCGAACCCTGGTGAAGTCAGCGATGAGCAGGACCCGCCTCTTGACGGGGTGTTCTCCTGAACTGGTCGACCGAATCTGCGCAATAGGTTTCGATCGTCGACGATCCCGAGTCATTCCTTACGGTGTGGATACGGATCAGTTCTCTCCCGACCCCGAGCGCCGGTCGATCTGGAGGGAGAGGCTGGGCATACCCGCGGAGGCTACGATCGCACTGGGTGTCGGCAGAATGGTTACGAAGAAGGGTTTTCACGTTCTTCTCGAGGTCATGCCCCAGATTCTGGAGCGGCTACCGCAGACCCACTTGATTCTCGGTGGGGAGGGAGACCGCCTCGACGAGTTCAAACGAACTGCATCCGACTGGCAGGGCAGAATACACTTTCCGGGAGTGATCTTGCGTGACACCCTGCCAGATCTCTACCGCTGTGCCGATCTCTTCGTCCTGCCGGCCGTTCACGACTCACAGGGGAATGTCGACGGTTTGCCGAACGTGATTCTCGAAGCCATGGCCTCCGGCCTTCCTGTCGTGGCATCCAGGATCTCGGGCATACCCCTGGCCATCACTGATGAGGTCGAGGGACTGCTCGTGCCGGAATCTGAACCCGCAGCCTTGGAGGCAGCACTGACACGAGCTCTCACCGAGCTTCCAACCAGGGAGCATTGGGGATCAGCGGCTCGGCAGAAGGCGGTGACGGAGCTGACCTGGCGTGCAGTTGCAGAAAGATATCGTCAGGCCTACAAGGACGCATTGGCCGGATTTCCCGATGCCGCGAAGTAGACCCCCTGGAACCTGGGCCACTGGCCTCGTATCCTCCCGCGATGGGGCAAAGGCCCCACTTCACCATGCCCAACTGTCCGTCGACCAGGCGCCGTGGCTTGTCGAGTACGACCTCGACCCCGAGAAGGGATTGGAGCTTGCTGAACGCCTGCCGCAGCGTAGCTGGTGCCTCTGGCGGTATCGCGAGCTGCTGCCGGTCGAGGACTGGTCGCTCCGCGTGAGGCTGGGGGAAGGAGGCACGCCGTTGTTGCCTCTCAGACGGACTGGGCCGGCGGGTATCGAGCTTCTGCTCAAGCGGGAGGAGGGCAACCCAACCGGTTCCTTCAAGGCCCGCGGTCTGGCACTGGCCGTCACCCGAGCCCTGGAGCTCGGTGCTCCGGGTATTCAGCTTCCGAGCGCCGGCAACGCCGCCCTGGCCGCATCTGCCTACGCCGCAGCCGCCGGACTGCCTTGCCGAATCGCCCTGCCGCAAGATACTCCGCGGACCTTCTCGGACCGTTGCCGTGCCTACGGATGTGAAGTCCTGCGCGGGGGGGAGACGCTGGTAGAGTCTGCGGCGCTCCTGCGAGAGCAGGAGAGGGGCTTTTGGGATCTCTCGACCTTCAAGGAGCCCTATCGCGTCGAGGGCAAGAAGACGATGGGCCTCGAACTTGCCGAGCAGCTTGGCTGGAGCCTGCCCGACTGGATCGTGTACCCGACAGGCGGCGGAACCGGGATAGTGGCCATGGCAAAAGCGTTTGCGGAGCTGCGGCGTCTGGGGTTGATCACGGGTAGAACGAGTCGTCTTGTCGTAGTTCAGATGGAAGGCTGCGCACCCTTGGTCGAGGCTTTCGCCAAGGGGGCAGAGCACGCTGCTACCTGGGCCGAACCGCAAACGAATGTCTGGGGTCTGAGAGTCCCTAAGTCAATTGCCGACTTTTTGATTTTGCGAGCTCTGCGGGAGAGTCAGGGGACCGCGCTTTCTGTGCCAGAATCGAGTCTGGCTTCGCTGACAGCGAAGATCGGCCGCAGCGAGGGGATGTGGATAGGGCCTGAAGGCGCGGCCGCGTTGGCGGCGACTCTGCAGCTGATCGAAGAGGGATTGATCGTCGACGGGCAACGGGTTGTTGTCTTTCAGACCGGGCATCCCGCCAACTATGCCTAGCAGTTTTCTGAGAATGCCGTGAATCAACCTTACAATCGTTCAAGGAGGAAGCATGACCGCTAAGCGAGAAGATCTGGTCCTTTTGGACGGGATCCGGACACCGATGGCCGAATTCTGTGGCTCTTTCGCTCGCCTCTCAGCCATCGACCTCGGAGCCCATGCGGCCAAAGCAGTGCTCGAGCACGCCGGCGTAGCGGCCGAGGAGATCGACCAGGTCTTTGTCGGCAATGCCCTGCAAACCTCTCCCGACGCCATCTATGGCGCTCGCCATGTGGCACTGAAGGCGGGCATTCCTGTCGATCGACCAGCCCTGACAGTGAACCGACTTTGCGGCTCCGGTATCCAGTCGATCATCTCCGGCGCTCACGCCATTCTCGCCGGAGAAGCTCAGACCTGTTTGGTTGGGGGAATGGAGAATATGACCCAGGCACCGCACTGCATCTGGGGAGCCAGGGAGGGCTTTCGACTCGGGCAGGGAAAGCTCGAAGACCTTCTGATGATCGCACTGTACGACTCGTACTGCGGGTGCTTCATGGCGCAGACCAGCAACAATCTGTCTCATGATTACGAAATCAGCCGCAGAGACCAGGACGAGTATGCGGTCATGAGCCAGCAGCGGGCCGCAGCAGCGCAGGCGGCTGGCCGTCTGGCCGAAGAGATCATCCCCGTGGAGGTGGGGAAGGGTAAGCGGAGCAGGTTGGTGGAGGCGGACGAGCATTTGCGACCGGAGACCACTCTCGAAACTCTACAGGCTCTACCGACGGTTTTCGGCGACGACAGCTTCGTGACCGCAGGCAATGCTTCAGGCATTGTAGATGGGGCAGCCATGCTCGTGCTGACGACAGCCGCAGCAGCTGCCAGGAGGGAGATCAAGCCTCTCGGGCGCATTCGTTCCTGGTCGGTCGTGGGTGTGGAGCCGTCGCGAATGGGAATTGGACCGGCTCCGGCGATAACTCGAGCCCTGGAGCAGGCAGAACTGGCGCTCGAGGATCTCGATCTGATCGAAATCAACGAGGCGTTCTCGGGGCAAATCCTGGCGGTGATCCGTGAGCTCGGTGTCGATGTGGAGAAGCTCAATGTCAATGGTGGGGCAGTCGCTCTCGGGCATCCCCTGGGGGCTACCGGAAGTCGAATCGTCCTGACTCTTCTCAAGGAACTTCAGCGCCGGGGAGGAGGCCTGGGAGTGGCTTCCGCGTGCATCGGCGGAGGCCAGGGAATCGCCATGGTCGTCGAGTCGGAACCTTGATCGATCTCACGGATCGGAAGGTGCTGATCACCGGTGGCAGCCGCGGCATTGGAGCAGCGGCCGCGCGCCTGTTCGCACAGGCGGGCTCCACCGTTCTCGTGCACTATGGTCAGCAGGACCAGGCGGCAGAGGGGGTCGTGCGAAGTCTGCGAGAGATCGCCGACCGACCCCATTTCTCATTCAAGGGTGACCTGTGCGATCCGACGAATGTCGAGAAGCTGCTGAACGAAGTGAGGCAGCGCTGGGGAGGCCTCGATTGCCTGGTCAACAATGCCGGGATCTGGGTTCATAACCCGCTCGCCACACTCAGTCGGGAGCATCTCGAAGAAACCTGGAAGATCAATCAACGTGCACCTTTTCTGTGTGCCAGCCTCGCCCTGCCACTCCTGGCCACTTCGAGCGATGGCAACATCATCAACATAAGTTCCACCGCCGGGCAGCGAGGGGAGGCCTTCTACAGCCCATACGCCGCGAGTAAAGGGGCGTTGATAGCAACGACGAAGGCCTGGTCGAGTGAGTTGGCCCCCGATATCAGGGTCAATTCCGTTGCCCCAGGCTGGGTGGACACAGATATGTGCTTCACAGCGTTCGCGAGCGTGGGGCGTCGAGCGATCGAATCGACGATTCCCATCGGTCGCGTGGCGACCCCGGAGGATATAGCTGGACCGATTGTCTTCCTGGCATCGCCCCTGGCGCGCCATATCACCGGAGAGATTCTCAACGTCAACGGTGGCAGTGTTCTGACCGGCTAGGCTCCGCCTGTCCCGGGGCCACTGAAAGAATCCCGCTAGCGATTTCGTCTACTGAAGCGGCGCAGATGTTCGGGATGCTACAGGGTGCCGACGAAGACTGATAACAGCAAGCCCCAGGTTCGGGCCTACCAGCCGAGGGACTGTCCACGATCGAGAATGCTGCGGCAAGGTGCAGGAGCGGTCTCGGACTCGGAGTTGCTGGCGATTCTCCTGAGGACGGGCTTGCCTGGACGGCCAGCGCTGACGCTGGCGAGCGAAATCCTCGAGCATCATGGGTCCCTCGCCGGGCTGGTAGGGGCCAGCGCCGCTGATCTGCGGCGACTGTCGCTGGGGCCAGCACACTCGGCGGCCGTGCTGGCGGCCCTGGAGTTGGGCTGTCGCCTGGCCCGGGCTACTCTGCCGGCGAGAGAACCCATGCTCCGCCCGGAAGCGGTGGTGCAGTATCTGGCACTGCGGTTCCTGACCCCGGGACAGGAGATCATGGGAGCTCTCTTTCTCGATACCCGCAATCGGCTTATCGCTGCGAAGGAGCTCTACCGCGGGACACTCAGTCGGGCAGCGGTGGAGCCACGAGCGGTTCTCAAGGAAGGATTGCTGCGGGACGCCGCCGGATTTGTCCTGTTTCATACGCACCCCAGTGGCGATCCGTCACCGAGTGCCGAGGACCTGGCCTTTACCCGGCGTGTGGCACAGTCCGGAGAGCTCCTGGGACTGCGTCTGGTCGACCATCTGATAGTCGGTTCGGTCGCTTCCTGGACCTCTCTTCGTCAGCGAGGAGGCTGGTGAGGATGGGTTCCGGGACGACTGTTCCGCACGACCCGACCTTTGGTAGTCTCTCGCCCATGATTACAATCGAAGATTTCTTTCAGACCGAACTGAAGGTGGCGAAGGTCACCGCCGCCGAGGCAATCCCGAATTCGCACAAGTTGATCAAGCTCTCAGTGGATCTGGGAGACGAGACCCGCGTCCTGGTGGCCGGGATTGCGAAAGAGTACTCTGCCGACCAGCTCCTGGGTAGACAGGTGGTCGTAGTGACCAATCTGCAGCCGGCCAAGTTGATGGGAGTGGAATCCCAAGGGATGGTACTGGCAGCCTCCGTGGACGGCAGGCCCGTGCTGCTCGCGCCTGATGAGACCGTTCCCGCTGGAACACCTGTGAGGTAGCTAGCACTCAGACCGGGTTGGGAACGTCGATGTACTCCACCTCGAACGCAAAACGGTCCCGCAGATGCTCGCCCAAGGCCTGGACGCCGAGCCGTTCGCTGGCGTAATGCCCACCCGCCACGAAGTTGATCCCCGCTTCCTTCGCCAGGTTCATGGTCCACTCTTCCGCCTCACCGGTGATGAACAGGTCGATCCCTTCCTTTACTGCCTGATGGAGACAGCTCCCACCTGCGCCACTGACGAATGCCGCGCTGTTGATCAGCTCGGGGCCGAAAGGAAAGCTCAGGGGCTTCTGCCCAAATATCTCCGCCAACCGGTCGAGAAGCTCTGGGAGCGCGGCTGAGGGCTCCGGAAAGGCGCCACGCACGCCGATAGCCAGCCCGTCATGCAGACAAAAGGGCTGCAGGCCTTGCGCACCGAGGCGCCGTGCCGCTACCGCGTTGTTGCCCACCTCCATGTGTCGGTCGAGGGGCAGGTGATAGGCAATGAGATTGATCCCGGCTCGAATCAGAGCTGCAACTCGACGGTATTGAACTCCGGTGAGGACGCGGGAATCTCCCCGCCAGAAGAGCCCATGATGCACGAGGACCGCATCTGCGTTCGCCTCAGCTGCCCGTTCAAAGAGCTCTCCGCAGGCGGAGACGCCGGTGATCACCTTGGTGATCTCCCGGCGTCCCTCGACCTGCAGACCGTTCGGACAGTAGTCGGTTCCCTCCTGCGCATCCAGATACCCGTCGAGATAGGCGAGCAGTGCGTCGCGGTCGACAGGGTATCCCGATGGGGAGGGCGCCTTCATCACAGGGAATCAGTTCCGCTCTCGACCGCCTCGCGAACCTCCACGGCCTCGGTTGCCCCCAGGACGTCGATCCCGGCCGCGACCAGCGCCGCGATCGCGCCCGCGACCGCCAGACCCACCCGATGCCGATGAGGGGCCTTCGTAGTCCATGCCTTCGTACTTTGCGGGATCGTAGTCCGGAGCCTCCATGATGACCGCCTTGCGAGAAAGACGAACCTTGCCCTGTTCATCGATGTTGATGACCTTGACTTTCATCGAGTCGCCCTCTTGCACGATATCGGAGACCTCTTTGACGCGATAGGGAGCGAGCTCACTGATGTGCACGAGGCCATCCGATCCAGGCAGGATCTCGACAAAACAGCCGTAGGGCTCCACGCGTCGTACGATCCCTTCGTATTCCTTGCCAATCTCCGGAACCTCGGTGAGCCGCTCGATGATCTCCAGAGCGCGACTGGCCGCGATCTCATCGGGTGAAGCGATTGTCACCTTACCGTCGTTGTCGATATCGACCTCACAACCGGTCTCTTCGATGATCGACCGAATGGTCTTGCCGCCGGGACCGATGACGTCGCGGATCTTGTCCTTGGCAATCATCATGGTGTGGAGTCGTGGAGCATAAGGAGACATCTCGGTCCTGGGAGACGCTATCGCCTCTTCCATGAGATCGAGAATGTGCATACGGCCCGCTTTTGCCTGTTGCAGGGCCTGCTGCATGATCTCTTGCGTAACGCCGGCGATCTTGATGTCCATTTGCAGGGCGGTGATGCCATCGCGGGTTCCGGCGACCTTGAAATCCATGTCGCCGTAGTGGTCTTCTTGCCCGGCGATATCCGAGAGCACCGCAAACTTGTCATCACTCTTGATCAAGCCCATGGCGACGCCGGCGACCGGAGCCAGCATGGGAACTCCGGCGTCGAAAAGCGCCAGCGATCCACCGCAGACCGTTGCCATCGAGGATGAGCCGTTGGACTCCATGATGTCGGAGACGACTCTGACAGTGTAGGGGAAGTCCTCCTCGTGAGGCAGAAGGGGCGTCAAGGCTCGACGCGCCAACACGCCATGACCGATCTCACGTCGGCCGGGTCCCCGCAGAAACTTTACCTCACCCACCGAAAAGGGCGGGAAACTGTAGTGCAGAATGAACTTCTGCCGGCTCTCGCCTTCGTACTCCTCGATGATCTGCGCGTCGCGACTGGTGCCCAGGGTGGCGGAGACCAGCGCCTGGGTTTCGCCGCGAGTGAAGAGGGCCGAGCCGTGGGTCCGCGGTAGCACGCCTGTCTCGATATCGATAGCCCGGATCTGGTCGAGGCTGCGCTCGTCGAATCGGATACCTTGACCGAGGATCTCTTCCCGAAGGATCTCCTCCTCGAGTCGTTTGATGACCTGCTTGATCTGCTGGGCCCTGTCCTCATCGTCGGCAGCCGCTGCTTCGACAAAAGGTCCGACGACGGCGGAAACAGCGTCGCGTCTCTCGAACTTACCAACGGTGTGCAGTGCCGCTCGCAGCTTGTCACCGATCTCTTCCTTGACCTTCAAGGCGAGCCCCTCATCGATCGAATTCGGGACCTGCCATTCTGGCTTGACGATCCCGGCTTCGGCCTGCATCTGCTTCTGGGTTTCGATGACTTTCTGCAGCTCCCGATGTCCGCGGAAGATACAGTCGAGGAGCCGCTCTTCCGAGAGCTGATTGGCTGCGGCCTCGACCATCACGACGGCCTTCTCGGTGCCGACGACAATCAGGTCGAGGTCGGAGACATCACGTTGACTGTTTGTGGGATTGAATACGATCTCGTCCTCGATCATTCCGACGCGGACGGCACCGATTGGCTCGTAAAACGGAATGGGGGAGAGGATGAGGGCAATAGAGGCCCCGTTGATCGCCAGTATGTCGGGATCGTTCTCGCCGTCGGCCGATAGCACGAGTGAGATGACCTGTGTCTCGTGACTGTAGCCCTGTGGAAAAAGAGGACGCAGGGGACGGTCGGTCATTCGGCAGGTGAGAATCTCCTTCTCGGTGGGACGTCCTTCGCGCTTGAAGAAACCACCCGGGATTCTGCCGCCCGCATAGCTGTACTCTCTGTAATCGACTGTCAGAGGAAGGAAGTCCCGTCCACTCGCGGTCTTGGCAGCGCAAGCCGTGGTCAAGACCACGGTGTCGCCCAGGCGAATGACGCAAGAGCCATCGGCCTGGCGGGCGATCCGGCCGCGCTCGATGATCATGGTGTCGTCGCCAACAGTGATTTCGTGTGTTTGTTTCATCAGTAATCTTCTTTCTTCACTACTTGTCTACAGTCCCTTCCAGCGCGGACCCGAGGGGCATCACGGAATCGATTCCAGCGGCTCTCAGAGGCCCGGTAGGACTCGTGGATTCGAAACGGAGACTCTCTCCGTCTTTCGTCTGAGGGGTTCTACTTACGTATGCCGAGCCGCTCGATCGTAGTTCGATACCGCTCGAAGTCCTGACTCTTCAGGTAGTCGAGCAATCGCCGCCGTCTGCCGACGAGCTTCAGCAATCCTCGGCGGCTGTGGTGATCGTGCTTGTGGACCTTGAAATGTTCTGTCAACTCGGTGATGCGCTGCGTGAGGAGAGCGACCTGCACCTCGGGCGAGCCGGTGTCGTGGTCGTGCAGCCGCGACTCCTCGATGATTTTGTCTTTGACCTCCCTGGTCTGTGCCAACTTCTATTCCTCCATCTATTCAGCAAACAGTGAATGCTAACACAAGGGCAGCGGACATTTACGCAAAGACGATCCGCGGTTGAACGACACCGACATTGCCACTACCGATCCGCTCTGCGACGACGCCCACGGCGATAATCTGACCGCGTCGATTGACCAGCTTTACCCAGTCGCCGGCCTCACCCTCCAGCGCGCGGAACAGCACGGATTGTCCATGTGTGATGCGCTGCTCCTGCTGGGAATCGGTGCTGATCTGGGAAAATGGCAAGGGAATGTCGTCGAGCGGTATCCATCCCTGGGCAGGCTCTTCTTGTCGCTCGAATGTCGTGCGCAAATCTGCCAGGGAAATGGTGCTCTCGACGCTAAATGGACCGACTTGCAGTCGTCTGAGCTCGGCGAGATGAGCGCCACAGCCGAGCTCCTGTCCCAGATCATGAGCCAGGCTACGGACATAGGTGCCGGATGAACAACTCAATCTGAAAGCGAGAGTGCCGTCTTCGATCGTCGACTCGGGTAGAAACTCGGAGACGGTGATCTCCTTGGCAGCCGTGGGGACTTCTTCTCCTCGACGTGCGAGCTCGTAATACTTGACGCCCTTGTGTTTCTTGGCACTGTAGGGCGGGGCCTTCTGTGGAAAGGTGCCTACGAGCGCCTGCATGGCCTGCAGGACATCCTCGGCGACCAGCCCTTCGATCGACGATTCGGCGACGATCTGACCGTGGCGATCATAGGTGTCGGTCGTCACTCCGAACTGAATGATGCCCGAGTAGACCTTCGGCGCCCGAATCAGGAACCGAGTCAAACGGGTCGCCTTTCCTGCAGTCGCGACGAGCAGGCCCGTGGCTCCCGGATCGAGGGTGCCACAGTGACCGATCTTCTTTTGCCGCGTGATTCGGCGCACCTGCTGCACGACGTCGTGAGAGGTGCAATCCGGCGCCTTGTCGATTAGGAAGAGACCGTCGAACATTGGATCAGACCAGTGCTGCCTGCAGCTCCCCGACGACCTGCGAACGAACTTCGGCAAGTGTGCCTTCGGCCTTGAAACCGGCCGCGTTGCGATGGCCGCCTCCACCATTGCGGCGAGCGATCTTCTCGACATCGACCGATCCTCTGCTGCGCAGCGACACCTTGAAGTGGTCGTCGCCTATCTGACGAATCAAGGCTGCAGCTTCGACCCCAGCGACCGAACGGGGGTAGTCGATCAACCCTTCGGTGTCGGCTGTCGTAGCACCTGCCTTCTCGAACATCTCGTTGGTAACCGTTGCTGTGGCGATCTTCTCGTCGTGGACCTCGAGCGAGGGAAGCATCTCCGTCAGCAGTCTGATGGCCGACATGGGCTGGCTCTCATAGAGCCACTGAGCGACCTGCTCCGGGCGAGCACCTTCGGTCACGAGTGAAGCGGCAGCTGCGAATGCGGCTGGCGTCGAGTTGGAGAATCGAAAGCCGCCGGTGTCGGTTACCAGGGTGAGGTAGAGCGCTGTCGCCGTTTCTTCATCCAGTTCCACCATCAGTCCCCTGGCAATTCGGTAGATCATCTCGCCCAGAGAAGGTGCGGCGGTGTCCACCCAATTCACCCGGCCGTAGTGTTCGTTGCCGAGATGATGGTCGATGTTGATGACCGGGAGATCTTCAATCGCAGCCTCGAGGCCCGTGCGGTCCAGAGAAGGGCATTCGAGCGCAATGATGGCATCGAAGGTCTCAGGATATCCGGCCGGCGGTGTCGGTCCGGTATGAATGCGCTCACTCCCCGCCAGGTGACGGTAGAGCTTGGGGACTTCGTCAAAGTTCCACACCACCGCTCCCTTTCCCAGGGAGCGCAGGATACGGGCCAGACCCAGCGAGGAGCCGATGGCATCGCCGTCCGGATTCATGTGGCTGATCAGCAGGAAACGGTGTCCAGCGCGAAGCTGTTTGAGCAATTCTTCAGGTGCTTTTGTCGTACTCATCTGGATTCTCCAGTAAATCACTGATTCTCTGACTGTACTCGGCTCCGCGATCGAGCTCGAAGCGCAGTTCAGGTATGTTTCGCAACCTCTTCAACTGTCGGCCCAGTTGTCCCCTTACAAAGCCGGTCGCGTGGCGCAGAGCCTCGAGGCTGGCTTCCTGCTCGGCAGAAGTACCGACAACCGAAACATAGACTCGCGCGTGGCGTAGATCGGGGCTCACATCAACGGAACTGACACTGGTCATGTGTACACGTGGATCTCTGACCTTTCGACTGATAATCGTGGAGATCTCGGTTCTGAGCACGTCACCGATGCGTTCCGTCCGCCGTGTCACTGCTCCTCCTCGACGAAGAACGGCTCCCAGGAAGTCAGCATCGCACCCGGGGCTTCCTCGACATGCTCTCGAATCCGATCGAGCAGATGCTCTACCTCGTGGCGAGACCGGTGGACGATGGCCACAGCGATCTGGGCACGTTGATGCAAGTCGTGGAAGTCGGTTTCGGCAACCGACACTCTATACCTTTGATGCAGGCGCTCTGTCAGCGCTTTGATCACCTTTCTCTTTTCCTTCAAGCTGCGGCCTGCCGGAATGTGAAGCTCGAATACCGAGACCGCAACGATCATTGATACCTCGAGAAGAAAACGAGGATTGCCTCCTCTCGTTTCAGGTGGGGCCTTCCTCTGCGATGGGGAACTGAGCCCCTAAAGCGTCGGTGCTACCTCTTCCTCGACAAAGGCCTCGATGGTGTCTCCAGGTTTGACGTCTTGATAGCGCTCCAGACGAATGCCGCAGTCGAATCCCGCTCTCACCTCCGAGGCGTCGTCCTTGAATCGGCGAAGTGAAGCAATTTTACCCTCGTGAATGACCACATTGTCGCGCAGGAGCCGCGCCGACGCGCTGCGCGAAATGATGCCTTCGACGACATGACATCCAGCCACGGTGCCAATCTTGGGAACGCCAAAGATCTCTCGCACTTCGGCACGACCCAACTGGACCTCCTTGAACTCGGGTTCGAGCAGTCCGGTCATGGCCTTACGGATCTCATCGTTGAGCTCATAGATGACCGTATGCAGTCGAAGCTCGACCTCTTCCTTGTCCGCGAGCTCTGAGGCCATGCGTTCGGGACGGACATTGAAGCCGACAACGATCGCTCCTGAAGCCGAAGCCAGGATCACGTCGTTGGTGGTGATGGCACCGACACCGGAGTGAATGACTTGCAGCTTGACCTGATCGGTCGACAGCTTGGTGAGGGTATCCTTGAGCACCTCCACCGAGCCCTGTACATCGGCTTTGAGGACGATGGGAAGCTCTTTGACTTCACCCTCTTTCATCTGGCTGAAGAGCTGGTCGAGCGTGACCTTGCCGACGGTTGGCGCTAGGTCCTTCTTGCGCTGCTCTTCCTTCCGGAACTCGGCGATCGTCCGGGCCTTGGATTCTTCGCCGACCACCTGGAAGAGATCTCCAGCCTCGGGAACGTCGCCAAACCCGGCGATCTCGACTGGCTTCGAAGGTCCCGCTTGCTCGATCTTCTCGCCAAGATCGTCGACCATCGAGCGGACTCGTCCCCAGGTCGCGCCCGCCACGAAGATGTCGCCGGCCTGGACCACACCGTCCTGAACCAGAACCGTGGCGACGATACCGCGACCAGGTTCCTTACGCGCCTCGAGAACAGCGCCCTGCCCGGGCAAGTCCGTATTCGCCTTCAGGTCCAGAATTTCCGATGTCAGCACGATCATTTCGAGGAGCTCGGAAACCCCCTCCCGCTTGAGTGCCGACAAGGCGACCGAGACAGTGTCGCCGCCCCATTCCTCGACTGTAAGCCCATGCTCGGAGAGCTCCTTCTTGACGCGGTCGGGGTTGGCATCCGCTTTATCGATCTTGTTGATGGCAACGATGATCGGCACCTGCGCGGCGCGTGCATGATCCAGCGCTTCGACTGTCTGGGGCATGACGCCGTCGTCGGCCGCGACTACCAGGATGACGATATCGGTGACCTTGGCGCCACGGGCACGCATCATGGTGAAGGCTTCATGGCCAGGCGTATCCACGAACGCGATCTTCTTGCCGTCGATCTCGACGTCGTAAGCGCCGATGTGCTGAGTAATGCCACCGAATTCACCTTCGGTGATCTTCGAAGAGCGGATGGCGTCGAGCAGGGTCGTCTTGCCATGATCCACGTGACCCATGATGGTGACCACCGGCGGGCGAGGTTCCCGTGCGGTGCTTTCTTCACCTTCTAGATCCTGCTCCTGCTGCAGTTGAACCTCTTCCTCGAACGTTACGGCCATGGCTTCGAGGCCGAGGCTCTCGGCCACTTCCAATGCCAACTCGGCATCGAGCACGTGATTGATCGTGGCCATGATGCCCTGACCGAGCAGGACCTGGATGAGGTCCTTGGATTTCACACCCAGCTTGTCGGCAAACTCCCTGACGGTCATTCCCTCCGAGACGGTGATTGGCGCTTCCGGCGCGGCCACCTTGAAGGGCAGTACCTGACCGGTATCGATCGCCTTCAGCTTGCGCCTTTCGGCACGACGTATCCGGCGGTCTTCGGCCCTGGCGGTCTCGTCGGCGGTCTCAGGCTCGGCTTGTGCTGCCGCCGTATCGGCCACCGAGGGAGTCTGCTCTGCCGCCTTTTTGTCCCCCTTCGTTGGTTTCGAGGGGCTCTGCTTGGGCTCTGCAGCCGTCACCTCGGCGCTGGTCTGTGCAGGAGATTCCGCCGGTGTAGCTCTTACGGCTGCAACGTCCGGAGCTTCGGACGGCACCGGCTCGGTGGGTGAGGGGCGCTGGGGTTCGGTCGACGGGATGGTCTTGATCCTCGGCTCGACCCGCTGAATCAATGGACGACGTCGTTGCGGTCTGAGCGGATTGGGAGGCAAACGCCGAGAGGGCACTCGCCGCCTTGGCGAGGGCGCACTGGCCTTGGCCTCCTCGTCGCGCAGGATGACCTCGCGAGGCTGGGGCAGGCGCTTGCCTTCCAGAATGGCCTGGATCACGCTGGTATCGATCTGGGCGTTCTCTTCATCGTCGACGCGGACGCCAATGGACTTCAACTTGAACAGGAGGTCCTGCTCGGGGACGCCCATCTTTACTGCCAGATCTTTGACTCGAATCTTGCCCATCTAAGCTCCAGGCTCCTCAGCTGTTCTCGGTACTCGGGACAGGACTGTCGGTCCCATCGGCGGTCGGGGAGGCCTCCTCTTCAGGGGCGTCCCGTCGTTCGGCTTCTTCCAGCGCCCGGCTCAGGGCGGCCATGAAGTCGTCGCCCTCGTCGGCCAGAGTCGAAGCCAAATCACCCTGGGGTTGCGCTTCCGCTTCCTCGGTTGAAACCGGTCCAGCTTCCGCCGCGCCGGCTGCCGCTTGTTGCATGTCGAGTGCCCAGGCGACGATCGCCTTGGCAGTCTTTGGACCCACACCCTCGACGTTCTCGATGGCCTCGGCCCCCGCTTCGATGACGGCCTCGGCGGTGGTGAACCCGGCTTCCTTGAGCTTCTCGCCGGTCTTGGCTCCGACCCCCGGTGCCGAAAGGATATCGAAGGCAGCGGGTTCCAGAGCGCCGGGTTCATCGCTGATCGCATTCTGCAGCATACGCGCCAAAGCACCCGCGACCTCGTCCTTGATATCGGTTTCGCTCTTGATATCGATCCGGGCGTTGAGCAGCTCGGAGGCGAGTCTGACGTTCTGACCTCGTTTGCCGATCGCCAGGGATAGCTGCTCATCCTCGACGATCACGTCCAAATGAGGGTTCTCGCCGTGATGGGTCACAGAAACTCGGGTGATTCGGGCCGGCGCCAACGCGCTCTGAGCAAAGGTCACCAGATCGTCACTGTGCTCGATGATGTCGATCTTTTCACCCCGCAGCTCCCGAATGATGGATTGAACCCGCGAACCCTTCATGCCAACGCAGGCACCAACCGGGTCGACGTCACGTTCGCGGCTGATCACCGCGACCTTGGCACGTTCTCCAGGGGCGCGAACCGCGGCCTTGATCTGGACGGTGCCGTCATAGATTTCCGGAACCTCCATCTCGAACAGCTTGACGAGCAAGCGCGGATCTGTCCGAGACAGGACGACCTGGGGTCCCTTCGGCTGTTGGTGCACCTCGACGATGACCGCGCGGATGCGCTCCCCCTGGCTGTAGCGCTCGTGCCGCGCTTGCTCACTCCGCGGGACGACAGCCTCCGTGCGACCGAGATCAACGATGATGTCCCCACGCTCGAATCTCTTGACAGTGCCGTTGAGGACCTCGCCCACACGATCGATGAACTCGTTATAGACCTTTTCCCGTTCGGCCTCGCGAATTCGCTGGTAGAGCACCTGCTTGGCCGACTGGGCGGCGATTCGTCCCAGACCCTCGGTCGAGATGGGGATGTGTATCTCGTCTCCAATCTCGGCACCGGGTTGGTGGTCCTGGGCTTCTTCGAGAGTCCATTGCGACAGAGGATCCTCGATCTCCTCGGCCACGGTCTTGACGATGAAGGCTTCGAAGGTGCCTGTCTCGGGATCGAACGTCGACCTGACGGGAGCCTTGATTCGATGCTGCTTCTTGGCCGCTGAAGCCATAGCGTCTTCCAACGCCGAGATCCAACGATCGAAATCAATGTCCTTTTCTCTGGCGACCTGCTTGAGGACTTCGCCGAGATTGTTCTCCACTGTGCGTGTCTGTGCCATGACTGCTGGTTCCTAGTACTCGGGCTCGAGTCGAGCCAATTGAATGTGTTTCAATGGAATCTGATAGGTCTCATCCCCCGGTGAGACCGCCAGGAGGATCTCCCCACGGGCGGCAGAATACTCCACGAGCGTGCCGACATCGGTGCGCTTGTTGGGCATCTCGGGGTCTTGCCAGGTCACTCGTATCTTCTCTCCACAGAACCTCTCGTAGTCGCTTTCGCGATAGAACTTGCGATCCAGGCCTGGCGAGCTGACTTCCAGGACGTAACGGCCGGGCCCGAAGTCGACCACATCCAACAATGCCGAGGTCTGCCTTGAAACGCTCTGGCAATCCTCGAGCGTCACCCCTTCGGACCGGTCAATCACGAGACGCAACACGCCTCCCCTGAACTGACAATCGAGAAGCTCGCATTCCGTGCTCTCGGCGATTGCCGCGAGCTCGCTTCGAATCTCCTCTGTCAGCTTCGCCTGGCTCATTCGGTTCGAGGCTTCAAACCAACTTTCGGGCAACAAAAAAAGTGAGTGAACCACCCACTCACTTCGTCGCCCGTCGAAGCCAGCGACAGCAGTATAGTCCATCGTCGAATCCAGTTGCAAGATGCAAACTTGATACCGCCAATTTGGCACTCGCGACGCCTTCCACGATAAATTTCGCAGCAAACCCCAGTGCGGGCGACTGGCAGGAAGTTTGCTTGACAAACCGGAGTCAAGATGGAGACGATTGGCTTGCGAAAGGAGCTTGGAACACAAAATGACGGATAACTCGAAACGCAACTTCCTGACCCTCGTGGTCGTTTTCGGAGCGGTGATCTTCGGCATGGTGCTCGCTGGAAGCCTGGATATGACTCCGGTCAGCACCAGCTCGCCCGATGATCCCGATCCGCAACCGGTGACAGCTCCCGCCTCGAGCGCGGCGCAGTTTCCCAGCTTTGCTGATCTCGCCGAGCGGGTTTCGCCCGGCGTTGTCACCATCGAAGCCTCCACATTCGAGTCGGGTCGGGAAAGGGGAGGGGTGGATCCCTTCGAGTTCTTTTTCGGTCCCCCTCGACGCCAGGGACCGCGGCCGGAACAGGATGACGAATTCCGATCGGAATCGGGTGGCAGCGGTTTCCTCGTCAGCGCCGACGGTTACGTGGTCACCAACAATCACGTGATTCGCGGTGCGGAAGAAGTGCGGGTTCGCATGGGCGAGAACGTCTACGATGCCGAAGTCAAGGGGACCGACGCCGCGACTGACCTCGCCGTACTCAAGATCGATGTGGAGGAGGAGCTGCCCTACCTCGTGCTGGGTGACAGTGACGACCTGCGAGTCGGTGACTGGGTCATGGCTATCGGTTCTCCCCTGGAGCTGGCCAATACGGTTACTGTCGGTGTGGTGAGTGCCAAGGGCAGACGGATCGGCATCAGCCAGGAAACCAGTTCGTTCGAGAGCTTCATCCAGACCGATGCGGCGATCAATTTTGGCAACTCCGGCGGTCCACTCGTCAGTCTCGCGGGTGAGGTCATCGGAATCAACACAGCCATCAACTGGGGCTCTGAGAACATCGGCTTTGCGGTACCAGTCAATGTTCTGCGTCAGGTTTTACCTCAGCTGCGCGATGAGGGGAGGGTGCGTCGGGGCTATCTCGGTGTCAGCATTTCTGATTTGACTCCCCGCGCCGCCGAAGCCTTTGGCCTCGACTCGACCGCCGGAGCCATGGTCAACCAGGTACAGCCGGACCAGCCCGCCGAAAAGGCTGGCCTCGAGCCTGGAGACATCATCATCGAGGTCGACGGGCGTCCGGTGACAAATACGCGGGATCTCATCGACTATGTTTCCAATCAAGGCCCCGATGCTTCGGTGGAACTGAAGATCTCGCGCGACGGCAAGCGCCTGACCAAGAAGGTAGACCTGGCGGAGCGACCGTCAGCCGCCGGCACGGAGACGCAAGCCGAAGAACCCGAGGAAGGTGGTATCGAGTGGCTCGGTTTGCGGTATCAGAACATCACCCCCGGGCTGCGCTCCAGCCACGGATTGCCAGAGGATCTCGAAGGCGTCTGGGTGATCGAGGTCTCGCCGCGTAGCCCACTGTACGAAGAGGGAGTTCGCAGCGGCGAGATCATCAACGTGATTACCGAGGTCAATGGACGGGATGTGAGCAATGTCTCTGACTTCGAGGACATCATCCGGGAGGCTGAATCTGGATCGAGACTGCGTGTCTACATCCGCCGATTCGCCCGCGGCCAGGAGGTGCAGCCCCTCTTCGTCTTTCCTGCGGTCCCTTGACCGGCAGAAGAGCAGAATAGGCTGGGGCCGGTCCGTCAGGACCGGCCCTTTATTTTTCTGTCGACAGGGTAGACTGGTTCAGCCATGGCAACGAAATCTGCAGCGAATCACCGAGGTACCGTTCTCGTCGTCGATGATGAGAAGGCGATCAGGGAAAGCCTGCGAATGGTACTGGAATACGAGAACTATCGAGTTCTCGAGGCGGCAAGCGGGGACCAGGCTCTGGTGGCGGTCCGACGGTCATCTCCCCATGCCGTGTTGCTCGACATCAAGATGCCGGAGATGGATGGGCTCGAGGTCTTGACCATTCTCCGGGAGCGAGGCTACGACATGCCGGTAATCGTGGTCACCGGGCACGGCGACATCGACACCGCAATCGACGCCACCAGAAGAGGCGCTTTCGACTTCTTCGAGAAACCTCTGCAAAGAGATCGGGTTCTGGTGAGCTTGCGCAATGCCATCGAGAGTTATCAGTTGCAGCAGGAAAGCACTGTGCTGAGAAGTCAGCCCGATGAGCTCGTTGGCTCCTCGAGCAGCATGCGTCAGCTGCGCGAGACCATTGCCAAGGCCGCCCCCTCCAATGCCACCGTGCTGATCGTAGGTGAGAGCGGCACAGGCAAGGAGCTGGTCGCCCGGGCGCTGCATCGGCAGAGCAACAGGGCGGATAAACCTCTCGTACAGGTCAACTGTGCCGCGATTCCCGAGGAGTTGATCGAGTCCGAGCTCTTCGGTCACGAGAAGGGCAGCTTCACCGGCGCGGTGCGCAAGCAGGTGGGGAAATTTGTTCTGGCGGACAAAGGCACGATCTTCCTGGATGAAATCGGCGACATGTCACCCAGAACCCAGGCCAAGGTCCTGCGGGTGCTACAGAACGGAGAGGTGGAGCCGGTTGGCGCCCAGCAAGTCATCGAGGTCGATGTGCGGGTTCTGGCGGCGACGAATCGCAAGCTCGATGATGAAATTGCCGCAGGGCGGTTCCGCGAGGACCTCTTCTACCGGTTGAATGTCATCCCGATCGAGACGCCAGCGCTGCGGGACCACCTCGAAGACATCCCCGAGCTGGTGGACTACTTTGTCAGGCGCTATTCGTCGATCAACAACTGTCGCCCCAAAGACTTCACCGAGTCGGCCCTCTCCTATCTCAAGACGCAGCCCTGGAAGGGAAATATCCGCGAGCTCAAGAACGTCATCGAGAGGGTTCTGATCTTGACCGGGGAGGAGGAGATTACCGACGAGCATCTCGTCCGGACGGTAGGTGGAGGTCAACGCGATCTCGGAGCCGCCGTGGCAGGGGTCCAGACCCTGAAGGAGTTTCGCGAGACAGCCGAGCGACTGTTCCTCGTCGAGCAGCTCGATCGTCACGATTGGAACGTGACCCGCACGGCCCGGACGATCGGCACTCCCCGCAGCAATCTGTACAAAAAGATGGAGCAGTATGGAATTCAGAGACAGACTGCGGAGAGCGATGACTGAGACATTCCCGCTCGAGGATTGGTTGGTGGAGAGTGGCGCCCTGAAGCGGGGACATTTCCTGCTTTCTTCAGGCCTCCACTCGCCCGCCTACGTGCAATGCGCTCTTCTGCTTCAGGATCCGTCTCGCGCCCGGTGCCTCGGTCAGGCCCTGGCCGCGAAGGTTGCCGGAACCGGCCCCGACTCGGTCCTGTCTCCCGCCATGGGAGGATTGATCATCGGCCACGAAGTGGCTGAAGCGCTGGCCGTACCTTTCAGATTTGTCGAGCGTGTGGACAATGGGATGTCGCTACGGCGCGGTTTCACGCTGGCTCCGGGAGAGCGCGTCGTGATTGTCGAGGATGTCATCACGACGGGCAGGTCGACGCTCGAAGCCGTCGACGTGGCGCGTGGCCTCGGTGCAGAGATCTGCGCCGTTGCCTCGATTCTGGATCGCACTGGCGGCAGGCACACCTTCGAGAGTCCCTTTTTCAGTCTCCACGAGCTGGTCCTGCCGACATACGAAGCGGGGGCGTGTCCTCTCTGCCAGAGGGGTGACACTGCCTACAAGCCGGGCAGTCGCCCGAGTCCTTGACCGTCTGCCGGCGCCGTTGCTAGCATCCTCATCTGTCACGTGGCCCGAGTTCGACAGGGAGCCCAGGCCTCTTCCCCCGGTGAAATTATGCGTATCGATTTAAACGAAGAGCAGAAGCTCCTCAAGGAGTCCGTCCGCCAGTTCGCGGAAGATGTGGTCAGGCCCAGGGCCAAAGAGATCGACGAGACCGGTGAGTTCCCTCAGGCCTTCTACCGCCAGGCGGGAGAGCTCGGTCTGACGGGCGTGGCGATCCCGGAGGAATACGGCGGGGCCGGCATGGATACCTTCGCCTACACCCTGGTCATCGAGGAGATCAGTCGGGTGTGTGCGAGTAGTGGAGTGATCGTCTCCGTCAACAACTCGCTGGTCTGCGATCCGCTGCTGCAGTTCGGTACCGAGGAACAGAAACAGAAATTTCTCAGGCCGCTGGCCAGCGGTGAACGTCTGGGGTGTTTCGGCCTTACCGAGCCCGACGCCGGCAGTGACCCTGCAGCCTTGCGGACATCGGCTGTTCTGGACGGTGACGCCTACGTCCTCAACGGCAACAAAGTGTTCATCACCAACGGAACGAACGCCGATGTGGCGCTGGTCTTCGCTACGGTCGACCCGGAGCTTCGGCACAAGGGAATCACCGCTTTCATTGTCGACGCGGACTCTCCCGGCTATTCCAGAGGCGGACACGAGTACAAACTGGGAGTCAACGCATCGGGAACCACCGAGCTGGCGTTCTCGGACCTGCGTGTTCCGGTGAGTCAGAGGTTGGGGGAGGAGGGCCAAGGCTTCAAAATCGCTATGCAGACGCTCGATGCGGGGCGCGTCGGTATCGCGGCCCAGGCAGTTGGAATCGCTCAGGGAGCTTTCGAGGAGGCCCTGGCCTATAGCCAGGAGAGGGAGCAGTTCGGCCGTCCGATCGCCGATTTTCAGGCCATACAGTTTTACCTGGCAGACATTTCGACGGAAATCGATGCTGCCCGCCTGCTCACCTGGAAAGCCGCCTGGGCGAAGGACAATCAGAAGCGCTACAGCCTCGAGGCGTGTCAAGCCAAGCTCTTTGCGTCCGAGATGGCGCAGCGGGTGACGACCAGGGCACTGCAGATCCACGGGGGTTATGGCTATGTGCGTGAGTACAACGTCGAACGCTACTTCCGCGACGCCCGCATTACCGAGATCTACGAAGGTACCAGTGAGATCCAGAAGACGGTGATCGCGAACTGGATCCTCGACCACTCCTGACACGACTCCAGCGACTGCCGGAGCGGCGTTTGATGATGACGAATCCCGAAGTGCAGCAGGGACCGCAGCTGACGGAGGGGCAACGGCTCCTGCGGGACGAGGTGCGACGATTCTGTGAGGAGCGTATCCGCCCCGGAACCGCTCAACGGGATCGCGATCACGTGTTTCCGGCTGAGATTCTCCGCGAGCTGGGGGAGATGGGATTGCTGGGAATGACGGTTGCGGAGGCTTGGGGTGGAAGCGAGCTCGGCGGACTGGAGCTGGTCATTGTGGTGGAGGAGATCGCGCGCGTCTGCCCTTCCACAGCGGTCAGTCTCAGTGTGTCCAACTCGGTTTGCTGTTGGCCGATCAATGAGTTCGGTTCAGCCGAGCTCAAGAAGCGGGTGTTGCCGGCGATGGCCACCGGTAAAACGCTCGGCGCCTTCGCCTTGACCGAGCCAGGTTCGGGTAGCGATGCCGGCGCCGCTCGGACGACGGCGATCCGTGACGGGAGTGAATGGGTTCTCGATGGGGACAAAGCCTGGATCACCAACGCCGGCGCTGCCGGGTACTACCTGACCATCGCTCGCACAGATCCTCACGCCGAGCACCGCGGCCTCAGTGCTTTCGTCGTGCCCGCGGACGCACCGGGCTTGAAGGTAGGTGCACCGGAGGAGAAACTGGGATTGCGAGCCAGTCTTACCGCCCCCCTGATCTTCGACGGCTGTCGGATTCCAGCGGAGAATCTCGTAGGGGAGGAGGGGCAAGGATTTCGAATTGTCCTGGCGACTCTGGACCATTCACGCCTGGGCATCGCGGCTCAGGCGGTCGGTATTCATCAAAGGGCACTGGAACTGGCCGTGGACTATGCTCGGCAACGCGAGCAGTTCGGCCGACCGATTGCGGAGTTTCAGGCCATCCGATTCAGCATCGCCGAAATGGCGACTCGACTCGCGGCGGCTCGCTGCTTGACTCGGGCTGCCGCCACCGCTGAACGATCACCCCTCGCCGGGCGCCTCTCTTCCCAGGCGAAGCTCTTTGCCTCCGAGGCCGCCAATCGCGCCTGCTGGGACGCCCTGCAGATTCATGGGGGCAATGGATTCAGTGAGGAGTACGAGATTGCTCGGCTCTATCGTGATGTTCGGGTAACGACCATTTACGAAGGGACCAGCGAAATGCAGCGACGAGTCATCGCGCGCCACCTGCTACAATAGCGCTTCACTTGACATTCTGTGGGGGGACCGGGTTCAGATGAGCAGGAAAATCCTATTGGCCGATGACAGCCTGACGATCCAGAAGGTCGTTGAGCTTACCTTCATGGAAGGGGACTACGAAGTCAGTGCGGTTTCCAATGGCGACGAAGCTCTGTCCAAGCTGAGTGAGATGACTCCGGACGTCGTGATCGCCGATGTGCACATGCCGGGCGCAGATGGCTTCGAGATCTGCCGAGCGACCAAGCAACGTCATCCCGGCGTCCCGGTGCTCCTGCTGGTCGGTACCTTCGAGCCATTCGAGGATAGCGCCGCACAGGACGCCGGTGCCGACTCCCATCTCAAGAA
This sequence comes from uncultured Acidobacteriota bacterium, assembly GCA_963707075.1. Classification (GTDB taxonomy): domain Bacteria; phylum Acidobacteriota; class Thermoanaerobaculia; order Multivoradales; family JAHEKO01; genus CAXMQZ01. The sequence continues at coordinate 528,283 of CAVPOX010000015.1, read as the reverse complement.
GCCCTTCGACTCTCAAGAGTTGTTGCGTCTGGTGGAGGATCTCCTGAGCGTCGCCGGTGGGCAGGTGCCAGGCGGGCTCGAGGAGCCCGAGACGATAGACACGGATGACTTCGGGGATGACCTCGGGGGAGTCTTTGGCGCCGGACAATCCCTGGAGAGCGAAGCCGCCGTCGTTGCCGAGCCGCCAGTCGACATGGCTGCCGGAGAGCAGGGAGAAGAAACCTTCCCGGAGGAGCTTGTAGTGGAGGAATCGACGGGAGCCGAGATTGCCGGATTGTCCGATGATGACGTGGACAGAATCGCTCGCCGTGTGGTGCAGTTGATGAGCGACCAGACGGTGCGAGAGATCTCTTGGGATGTCATTCCGGATCTCGCGGAGATTCTCATCAAGGATCGCATCCGCGAGTTGGAAAGTCAGCTGGACTAGACTTGTTTCGACCCGGCTGGAGAGGGTGGGCGGCCAGCCGGTCATCTGTCGCACCCCGCACAGGTTCGATTTCAGGATTGGCTCAGAACAACGGGAGCGCACCTCGGGCGAGGTGACGCAAGTGGCCTGTTGACCCGAAAGGTGAACCGGAGAGCACAGTTGAACATGGACAAGCACTTCAAACCCGAGAACTACGAGTCCAAGTGGCAACAACGGTGGATGGAGAAGGGTTTCTTCGTCGCAGAGTCGCCGTCATCCAGACGACCCTACTGCATCATGATTCCGCCACCGAATGTCACCGGGAACCTGCATACGGGCCATGCCCTGCAATCGACCATTCAGGATCTGCTGACCCGTTGGAAGCGAATGCAGGGCTTCAACGCCCTTTGGCTACCGGGCACCGATCATGCCGGCATCGCAACGCAGCTGATGGTCGAACGGCAGCTGATCAAGGAAGGGACCGACCGTCTCACTCTCGGCAGGGAGGGCTTCCTCGAGCGCGCCTGGGAGTGGACTCGTCAGCACAGTGGCAGGATTCGATCCCAGCTCGACCGGCTGGGGGCGAGCTGCGATTGGAGCCGCGAACGATTCACCCTCGACGAGGGGCTGTCGAAAGCGGTCAGGACCGCTTTTGTCAGGCTCTATCGCGAAGGTCTGATAACGCGTGGGGAGTACATCGTCAATTGGTCGCCCGGACTACACACGGCCATCTCCGACCTGGAGGTCGAGATGAAGACCGTGCAAGGAAAGCTCTACCACATTGCCTATCCGATTGCCGAGTCGCAGGAACGTATCATCGTGGCGACAACCCGGCCCGAGACGATGCTCGGGGACACCGCAATCGCGCTGCATCCAGATGACGAGCGCTACCAACACCTGCGCGAGCGCGTGGCGATTCTCCCCCTTGTTGGAAGACACCTGAAGTTCATTGCCGATCCGGTGGTGGAACGCGATTTCGGCACCGGCCTGGTGAAGGTCACCCCGGCCCACGATCCCGCCGACTTCGAGATGGGCCAGCGCCACAACCTCGAGCGGATCCAGGTTATCGACCATCGGGGAGCCATGACCGAAGCCGCGGGAGAGCGCTTCGCCGGCCTCGATCGCCATGCAGCTCGCGACCTGGTGGTCGCAGACCTCAGGGAACAGGGCTATCTGGTGAAGATCGAAGACTATACCCACAACGTTGGCCACTGTCAGCGCAGTGGCGTCCCAATCGAACCGATGGTTTCGACGCAGTGGTTCATGGATGTCTCGGAAATGGCGGCGAGAGCATTGGATGCGGTAGAGCAGGGCGACCTGCGGCTGGTCCCCAATACCTGGGACAAGACCTGGGCTCACTGGCTGGGCAATATCAGACCCTGGTGCATCTCGCGTCAACTGTGGTGGGGACATCAGATACCAGCCTGGTATTCGAGGGACGGGCAAGTCTACGTCGCGGAGACTCGGGAAGAGGCCTGTGAAATGGCAGGTACGGAAGAGCTGACCCGGGACGAAGATGTCCTGGATACGTGGTTCTCGTCCGCCCTCTGGCCCTTTTCGACACTCGGTTGGCCGGAGGAGACGTCCGACCTGGAGACGTTCTATCCCACCGATGTGCTGGTTACCGGATTCGACATCATTTTTTTCTGGGTCGCGCGGATGGTCATGACCGGTTTGCATTTCATGGACGAGGTGCCCTTTTCAGCGGTGCATCTCACCGGCCTGGTGCGTGACGCCGAAGGTCAGAAGATGTCCAAGACGCGGGGAAACACGGTCGATCCGCTGGAGCTCGTGAATGAGTATGGCGCCGATGCCTTGCGGTTCACTCTCGCCATCCTGGATAGCCCCGGCCGCGACATACCCCTGGATCCGGATAGGATGGCCGGATACCGATCCTTTGGCAACAAGATCTGGAACGCCACCCGTTTCTCACTCGCCCGAGTGGGCGCCGCGGAGGTCCAGGTCGAGATAGATCCCAGCAACCTGCAAGCGCCGGAGAGGTGGATTCTGTCGCGCCTTTCGAAGGCCTCGAGGGAAATCAACGACAAGTTGGCGGCCTACAGGTTCGACGAAGCCTGCAGCCGTCTTTATCACTTCTTCTGGGGAGATCTCTGCGATTGGTATATCGAGCTCTCCAAGCCTGCCTTGTCCGGCGAAGCCGTCCGCCCGGCGGTCGGTCAGGTCCTGTTGACGACGCTCGAGCAGAGCTTGCGATTGCTCCATCCGGTGATGCCGTTTCTGACCGAGGAACTATGGCAGCGCCTTCCTGGCCGCAAGAAGATTCATCCGGAGACAATCTGCCTGGCACCGTATCCCGAGCCGGCACCGCACTGGGAAGATGACGAGGTCGAGGCGCAAATGGACCGTTTCATGGAGCTGGTGACCTGGGCGAGAAATGTCCGGGCGGAGCTGCAGGTGGATCGCAAGACCGAAGTGGAGCTCTTCCTGGTGCCTCCGGACCCGCAGACAGGAACGTTTCTCGAGGGGATGGAAGATCTTTCCCGCTCCCTTCTCGGACTGTCCGATCTGCATTATGCAGCGCCTCCTGCCGGCGTGGCTCATGATCTGGTGGCGGGAGTCGAGATCGGTCTCAAGGCGCCCCGGAAGGAGCTGACGGCCGAGGATAGAGCTCGTCTGAACAAGGAACGCGAGGGGCTGCAAAAGCAGATTACTCACCTGCAGAGCCTTTTGGCCAACGAACAGTTCATCGCCAAGGCACCGGAGGCGGTTGTCGCACAGAACCGGCAGCGCCTCAGAGAAATGAGCGAACGCCTGGAACGCCTGTCGAGTGGCACAGACTAGGCACGAATCTGTATCCCAGCATTGCCAAGATGGACATCAGATCCCTCTGCTCACAGCTTGCCATGCGAGGCGAGCCCACCCGGTGGAATCGGGTGGTGTTCGCAAAGGTCTCCTCCACCAACGCCGTTGCCAAGAGTATAGGGGCCGGCTTCCTCGAGGATCGTCACGAAGTCCTGCCGACCGTGGTGGCGGCCGTCGAGCAGACCGGGGGCCGTGGTCGACTCGGTCGCCAGTGGAGCAGCCCGCCGGGAGGTATCTACATCAGCCTGATCCTGCCCGGACATTCCCCAAGCTACCTTTCGCTTCTGCCATTACGAGTCGCCACGGTGCTCTGTCGTGAGATCGATGCCATTATCGATCCAACTTGTCGACTGAAGTGGCCGAACGATCTGGTGGTCGGGAGGGCAAAGCTCGGCGGAATCCTGATAGAAGCGATTGGGGCCGGCCGCACCTTGTCGCCGGTTATCGGCTTCGGCATCAACCACTCGGACGAGATTCCCCTCCAGGTGCCCGGGGCAACCTCCGTGATGGACACGTCGACCGATGCCCCGCCGCTGGCCGAGCTCGCTGGCCGATTGACCACAGTTCTCATCGAATCCCTGAACCGCGTGGTCTCGATGCAAGAAGCGGTACAGGAGTACGCGAAGTGGTCTGCACATGCAAGAGGCGAAGCGATTACCCACAGGAGCTTGAGTGAAACCTGCACGGGTAGCTTCGTCGGATTCGACGAACGAGGTTTCCTGAGAGTCGCCACGGCAGCAGGCGAGAGGACCTTTGCTGCCGGAGACCTGATCCAGGAGACGGAGGTAGAGGACTATGTCCAGCCATGACTTGCTGATCGTGGTCGATGTGGGTAACACCAACACCGTATGCGGCGTCTTCGAGGGTGAGAAGAGCATCGCGGATTACCGCCTTTCGACCGATGTCGATCGAACAGCCGACGAGTATGCCGCCCTGTTGCTGCCATTGTTCGGCAAATCAGGGATAGACCCCGGCGATGCGATTGGCGTGGTGGTTTGTTCCGTCGTCCCCCCCTTGACACCCTGCTTCCGGGAACTGTCTGAGCGCTACTTTCATCAGCAGGCCTTCTTCGTGGAGCCGGGGATCAAGACCAGTATGGCGATCCGCTACGACAATCCAGGTGAGGTCGGTGCTGATCGCATCGTCAATGCCCTGGCCGCCAGGGAGCTGTATGGAGCCCCGGTCATCGTGGTTGATTTTGGCACGGCCACCACCTTCGACATCGTCAACCGAGATGGAGATTACGTCGGCGGCGTCATCGCCCCCGGTCTCGTGATCTCGGCCGAGGCTCTGTTTTCCCATGCGTCGCGGCTCTATCAGGTGGATGTGCGCCGTCCCGATCGGTTGATCGGCAGCAATACGGGAATGGCGATGCAGTCGGGCCTCTACTACGGCTACGTAGGACAGGTCGATGGCATTCTCGAACGCCTGATCGATGAACTTGGGGAAGTCAAGGCGATCGTGGCAACGGGCGGACAGGCAGAGCTGATCGCGGGCGGTTCGCGATACATCGAGGAGACCAATCAGAGTCTCACGCTGATTGGACTCAGGCTGATCTATGAGCTCAACCGATAACACTGGCGAAGACCACGCCTATTTCCAGGCCATCGAGGAGAGATTCATTCGCTTGCGGGGAGCACCGCTCCTACTCTCCCCGGCGGACTGGCAGCTCGCGCGCAAGTGGCATGAGGCGGGCGTCCCCCTCGCCCTTGTCCTGGAAACTCTCGATAGGGTTTTTGCTCGACGAGCGGAGCGCGGGGCAGCTCGCGGAAAGGTTCAGGGCCTGCGATATTGTGCTCCTGCAGTCGAGGCCGCCTGGCAGGCTCAAGCCGAGCTGCAGGCTACCGGTGCACGGGTGTCTCCACCTGCCCTCGATCTGATGGCGCGCCTCGAGATTCTCGCCTCGGCCATCCGTGATTTGCCACTGGAGACCGCGACGCTCGCCGATCGGATCGCCGCTCTGAAGGGGGAGCCGGAGGCAGTCGAGAGAGCACTCGTCGATTTCGACAGGGAGCTGCTGTCTTTGGCGACGAGAGAGCTGGACGAGAAGGCACTCGAAGAGATTGGTGAGGAGGTCGAGGCCTCCTTGTCTCGGGTTCGCTCACGTCTGGCGGAGGACGAAACGGGGAAAGTGCGCGATCGCCTCCTCCGGGAATTGGTTCGGCGTCGTTGGAACCTGCCCGTACTGTCGCTTTTCGAAGAAAGATTCTGACTACAACTTTCGTCCTCATGAGGCGTGTCGGGACACCGATTTGCCGCAGTGCCTCCATCCCTGGCGCTGATTGCAGGCCTCTGGCTCGGCTTGCAGGCTATCTGGCTTCCTGCCGGCTTGGCGACCCTGCTCCTGGGCCTGGGAATCGCTCTGGGAAGAAATCTGGGCACTTGTACCGCATTTCTGGCGGCAGGGCTGGCAGCCTCGAGTCTGGCAGGTGATCAGGGTGAGGATCCGGAACCGGATGCATCGATCTCGGTGCGAGTGCGGCTGACCGCAGAGTGGGCCCTCGACGCTCGAGGCTGGAGCGCAGCTGCGATGGGGGAGTGGGTTCACGCCGGGGGCCAGATCGAGCGCTGGGAACGGAAGGTGTGGCTGGTGCTACCCGCAGACCTCAGCCCGCCCGAGGGCTCATGCCTCAGAGTCAAGGGATTCCTGCGGCGAGCACCGGCGCCGGCAAACGGATTTCATCGTCGGCCAGGTCGCTGGATCCTGCGTATCAAGTCCTTGCGGCTGGTCGACGAGATTCAGGACTGCGGCACGGAGATCGGTCGGCCGTTGCATTGGCTGGGTCTGCTCCTGCGGGGTCGGGTGGAGGCGATGATCGAGGAGCAGGCACTCGAGGACACCGGCTGGAGCTCCATCCTGATCCGGGTCTTCTTGTTGGGAGACGTCCATGCGTTGCCGGATCCCGTGCTAAGGGGCCTGCGAGCGGCCGGTCTGGCCCACCTGACGGCTCTCTCCGGACTGCACGTGGGCCTCGTTGCAGGGCTCGTTTTGCTCGTGACCACTGGAGGTAGGCGCTCGTTCCGCCTTGCAGCCGCAGTCATTGCTGTGGCTATCTATGTCTCACTTGCGGGCGCCAGGCCCAGTCTCGTGCGAGCGAGCCTCATGCTCTTCTCGGTGGTTGCGGCGTGGTTGGTAAGGCGTCCTGGTCAGGCGGTCAACACCCTGGCATGGGTCGCCGGCGCCATGGCCCTGCTGCGACCGACAGTCCTCGAGGATGTCGCCTTCCTGCTCACAGTGGCGGCAACAGCAGGCATCCTTGTCCTGGCTCCTCTCCTGCAGCACCGCTGGAGACGACTTCACCCACGGCTTGCGCAAGCGGCGAGCGTCAGCGTCAGCGCGAATCTGGCGGTTCTGCCCTGGACCCTGGGAGTATTCCATCTGGCAACCCCTCTCTCGCCGCTGTGGAATCTCGTGGGTATTCCGTGGGCAGCTATGAGTCTTGGTCTTGTCTTCACCTGGCTCCTCTTTTCGTTGTTGACACCTTCGATCGCCTTCCTTCCGGCCTGGCTTCTGGAAATCGCCGGTCAACCGTTGGGGTGGATCGGCGAGCTACCAGCCAGAGCTTTCGTCGCGATCCCGGTCGGGTTCGGCTGGTTGAGTGCCTGTCTCTTGTCCATTACCCTGACGACTGCCCTTCTGACCAAATGGAGGGTGGCGTCGGTGGCAGGGCTGGGCCTTGTCGGGATGATCGTGTTGGTGACTCCGGATATGCCGAGCGAGCCCGAGTTGGTGGTGATCGATGTCGGGCAGGGCGACGCCATATTGCTGCGTGATCGGCAGCACGCCCTCCTTGTGGATGGGGGAGGCTGGACCGGGTCGGATATCGCGCAGAAGATCCTCATTCCGACTCTCGGCCATCTGGGGATCACCCGACTCTCCGGGGTCGTCATGACCCACCCCGACATCGATCACTGCAGGGGATTGATCGATTTGGCTTCCTACCTCCCGATCGATCGCCTCTATTCCGGGATGGGATGGGGTGATGATCGATGTGCCACCGAGCTGCTGAGTCGTCCAGGCTTCGCAGTGCATGCGCTGTGGCGAGGCGAGGAGCTGGTCATTGGGCGTTGGCGGTTGCGCTGTCTCCACCCCGTCGCCGGAGCTCGTCGAGGTCGAAACGATCGGTCTCTGGTGCTGTTGGCCGAAACCTCGAATCGGAAGGTGCTGCTGACGGGTGATCTGGAAGCTACCGGAGAGCGGCAGATCCTCCGGCTCGACGACAATGAGGGCCCGACCCCCATCGACATCCTGAAGGTCGGTCATCACGGGAGCAAGACCTCCACATCTGCAGAGCTTCTGGCATCGGTCCGTCCCCGTCTGGCACTTATCTCTTGCGGCGTAGGGAATCGTTATGGACATCCCTCCGTTACGGTGCTTCGGCGCCTGCAGATGTTCCATGTGCCGATGTTGCGAACAGACCTGCATGGTGCCATCAGGATTGCGTTGCCCTCAGAGGGGCCGATGGCGATCAACCTACCTGGCCTCCCCAGGTCGGATCGGCCATGAGATCCAGAGATCGAGTCCACGAGTGCACTGCTCTGGCCGGGGTAGACTGCTCTCATGCACCGTGTCCTGGCAATTCTCGGTCCGACCGCGGTGGGCAAGAGTTGGCTCGGACTGCGGCTGGGTGAAGCCCTGCCTGGTGAGATCATCAGTGCCGATGCCCTGCAGGCCTACCGCGGATTCGATATCGGTACTGCCAAACCTTCGGCGGAAGAGCGTCTGAGGGTGCCACACCACCTTCTCGATATCCGCAATGCCGATGAACCGTACTCCGCCGGAGAGTTCTCTCGATTGGCTTCCAGCAAACTCGAAGAAATCCGCCAGCGCCGCCGCCGACCTCTTGTCGTGGGAGGCAGCGGTCTCTACGTTCGCGCACTCCTCGACGGCATCAGTCCCATCCCCGCAACTTCCCAAGAGATTCGTGCGGAGTTGCGCCACGAACTGGAGGACGGCGGTCTGTCGAGCTTGTACGGCAAGCTCGAGGAAGTCGATCCAGCAACGGCGTCGCGCCTGTCCAGGGGGGATACACAGAGGGTCGTGCGAGCCCTGGAAGTCGTGTTGTCAACCGGTCGTCCGCTTTCTTCCTGGTTGGCCGAGAATCCCACCGGACCGGGAGCGTTGGAGAGTGTCCGCCTTGGATTGACCTTGCCGAGAGACGTCTTGTACGATCGCATCTCCGAACGAGTCGGAGCGATGATCGGGGCGGGGTGGGTCGAGGAGGTCGAAGGTCTCTTGAACAAGGGCTACGACCCCGGACTACCGGCCTTTCAGGCGATCGGTTATCGGCAACTCGCGGAGCACATCGCCGGCAAGATTCGCCTGGAGGAGGCCATCGCCCAGATCGTTCGTGCAACCTGCCGTTATGCCAAGCGCCAGATGACCTGGTTTCGGCGTGAGGAGGCGATATTCTGGTTTTCCATGGAGGATTCCCAGCAATGCCAGCAGGAGGTCCTGCACTTCCTGCGGGAACTGGGAATTGGAGGGGACAATGACCAAGGCTAGTATCAATATCCAGGACGGCTTTCTGTTCCACAGTCTGCGGTCAGGTGCCACGATCGCAGTGCAGTTGATCACCGGAGAAAGGCTGGAAGGCAAGCTCAAGAGGTTCGATCGATTCGCCATCATTCTGGACCTCGGCGGACTCGAGGTGATGGTCTACAAGCACGGTATCGTGTCCGTCGAAGGACCCGCTTCGGCAGAACCCGAGGCAGTAGCGGACGAGGTCTAGGGCGAGTCTTGCGGCGATTACTGCTTCTATTCCTGTTCCTGCTTGTGGCAGTGAGCTGTGCTACCGGTGGTCGCAAGGCTCCGCCGGAGCTCGTGTCTCGGGCCGATCGGTACTATCTGGTCTCACCGCTCGAGGGCTACCCCCTTTCGCTGGGGTCGGATGTTCGGCTGCAGCTCGAGAACGCGCATCGTGCCCTGGTCGAACAGGGAGATCGCAGAGCCGTCGACCAGACTGTCGCCAGGCTCCAGGAACGCAACCCTGATCTGGCTCCCACCAGAGTGCTGCAGGCCCAGTCGGATTTCGTCATCGGTCTTCACCAGGAGGTGCTGGACGAGCTTGCGCCCGTCGTCGGACAGCATCCGGAGTATGTCGCGGCGCAGCTGCTCTATGGACGTAGCTCCGAGGTGCTGGGCCAACTCGTGCAGGGGCTGGAGGCCTATCAAGCGATCGCCTCCGCCAACGCTCTGGCGAAGAGTCGCGCGCTCGAGCTGGGACCCGGTGTCGCGCAGGAGATGGCGGAGCGCATCGAGGAGGATCTGGCGCGAGGGCACATAGCGGAGGCTCGAACCGGGTTGAGCAGCCTGCAAACCTGGGCCCCGGATTCCACAGTAACCTTCGAAATGAGTGCGCGGGTCGCCAGAGCGACCGGCGATGAGGTCGCCGAGCTAGAGGCCCTGCGCAGGCTGGCAAGCCGCAAGGTCGACGACCTGGCATTGCTGCAACGGCAAGCCGAGCTGGAGCTCGAGGTTGGCGATCCCGCTGCCGGGATGCGTCTGATTGAAGAGTTGGCCGCCAGCAATCCGCAGGACCTCGCTATACAGGAGGAGTTGGCCGAGGCCCGATTCCTTTGGCGAATTCAGCTTCTACCCGCCGAGGTGCGAACGCTCGCCGAGCAGCAGGAGCTGACTCGCGGGGATTTTGCCGTTCTCGTCTACTGGCTCTTCCCGCAGGTCCGATATGGCCGCTCCAGCAGTGCCAGGATTGCCAACGACATTCTCGACCATCCGCAACGGGACTCACTGGTCCGGATCATCAATGCCGGGGTGATGGAGGTGGAACCGAGTCTGCATCGGTTCGATCCCTACCGCCCGCTGAAACGGCACGAAGCCCTGTCCGCGATGCTGTCTCTTCTGGCCAGCAAGCGCCCGCCGTTTGCCTGTCTTGAAGGAGCCGGCAGCTTCTCTTCGAGCCAGGGGACTTGCAGCGCCAGCCAGGCCTGTGGTCTGGTTGGAAATGTCTCCGATTGTCTTCCCGAGGCGACAGTGTCCGGTTCCGCTGCACTCGAGATTTGTCGCTCGACCCAGGAATTGATGGGCATCGAGTAGCGCCAATTTCGGGCTGTGCGAGCGTGATAGCATGCACGCCTCAACCCAATGGCCTCGATCGTTCATCTTCATCTCCACAGCCAGTACAGCCTCCTGGACGGCGCCAATCGCCTGGACGATTTACTCCAAGCGGCGCGTGCTGCGGACATGCCTGCCATGGCCCTCACCGATCACGGCAACATGTTTGGCGCCATCGACTTCTACAACCGGGCCAACGCCGCCGGTATCAAGCCCATTGTCGGCATGGAGGCTTATGTCGCTCAGGGAAGTCGCACCGACAGGACCCCGGGCCGAGGCAGCAGTAACCATCTCGTCTTGCTGGCGCGCAACGAGACGGGCTATCGCAACCTCATTCAACTGACCTCGCAGTCCTATCTGGAGGGCTTCTACTACAAACCCAGAGTCGATCTCGAGCTGCTGCGCAAGTACGGCGATGGCTTGATCGCGCTTTCAGCCTGCCTCAAGGGCAAGGTCAATCAGCAGATCATTTCCAACCAGGAGACCGAAGCGCAGGCCACTGCGATCGAGATGCTGGAAATCTTTGGCGAGGGCAATTACTACCTCGAGTTGCAGGACCACGGAATCGAAGAACAGCGGCTGGCCAATGAAGTATTGCGACGGATCTCCCGGAACACCGGCATTCCCACCGTGGTGACCAATGACTGCCACTATCTGCACAAGTCCGATGCCTTTGCCCATGATGTGCTGCTCTGTATCGGAACGCAGCGGACGCTGGCGGACACGGACCGCCTGAAGTACGCCTCGGAGGAGTTCTATCTGAAGACGGCCGACGAGCTCTTCAGTCGGTTTCCCGATGACGCGCAGGCGATCGAGAACACGCTGGCCATCGCCGAGCGCTGCAATCTCGAGATTCCCTCGGGCACTTTTCATTTGCCCGAGTTTCCGGTGCCGAAGGGATACGACCTGGATAGCTTCTTCGAAAAGGTCGTCATGGAAGGCTTCGAGGCGCGTCTGGCCGAGCTGCGGAAACGGGGGAGTGTTTACGGCCGGAGCATCTCCCAGGAGATCTACACCGAGCGCCTGCGAACCGAGCTGGAGATCATCCAAAAGATGGGGTTCTCGGGCTACTTTCTGATTGTCTGGGACTTCATTCGGCACGCTCGGGACAGCGGCATTCCGGTTGGCCCCGGCAGAGGATCCGCTGCCGGCTCTCTGGTGGCCTACTGTCTCCGCATCACCGACATCGATCCCCTCAGGTATGGCCTGCTCTTCGAGCGATTCCTCAACCCGGACCGGATCAGCTTGCCGGACATCGATATCGACTTCTGCATGCGCCGGCGGGGAGAGGTCATCCAGTACGTCAGTGAGAAGTACGGGCGAGATCGTGTGGCCCAGATCATCACCTTCGGCACTCTCGCGGCCAAGGCCGTACTGCGTGATGTGGGCCGGGTAATGGGGATCCCATACGCCAAGGTGGACCGCATTGCCAAGCTGATTCCGGATATGACGCGGTCGCTGAGTGAGGCGGCCAAGTCCGTCGACGCTCTGGCAGCGGAGTTGGAACGCGATGCCGAGGTGCGGCAGATCGTCGAAGTCGGCACGCGTCTCGAGGGGTTGACCCGCCATGCTTCACTACACGCTGCCGGTGTCGTGATCACCCCCAGGCCAATTGCGGAACTTGTTCCGCTCTACAAGACAAGCAAGGACGAGATCGTCACACAGTGGGACAAGGACGTGATCGAGGACCTCGGTCTGCTGAAGATGGACTTCCTTGGCCTGAGAACGCTTACCGTGATCGACGACACCCTCGAGATACTCGGTCAGCAGGGGGTGAAGCTCGATCTGGACGAAATTCCGCTGGATGATCCGGAGACCTACAGGCTCTTCTGCGAAGGGCGCACCAGTGGAATTTTCCAGTTCGAGTCAGCGGGCATGCGGGATCTGCTGCGCCGAGGTCAGCCCTCCCAGTTCGCCGATCTGGCTGCATTCAATGCCTTGTATCGCCCCGGGGCCCTCTCGGTGGGCATGGTGGAGGAGTACATCAAGCGCAAGCAGGGAAAGAAGGCCGTGCGCTATATCCTGCCGGTGACCAAACCGATCCTCGAAGAGACATACGGCATCATCGCCTATCAGGAGCAGGTGATGCAGATCGCAGTCGAGGTGGCTGGTTTCAGCCTCGGTGAGGCGGACATCCTGCGCAAGGCGATGGGCAAGAAGAAGCCGGAGGTGATGGCCGAGCAGAAGGAGAAGTTCCTCGATGGCGCCGAAAGCCGGGGAGTCTCCCGCAAGAAAGCAAGTGCGCTCTGGGAATACATCGAACCCTTTGCCGGCTATGGCTTCAACAAGAGCCATAGCGTCGCCTATGCGATGCTGGCCTACAAGACTGCCTATCTCAAGGCGCATCACCCGGTCGCCTTCATGAGTGCCATGCTGACTTCGGAGATGTCTTCGAAAGACAATGTGGCCAAGTACTTTCAGGAGTGCCGTGAGATGGGAATCGCGGTCCTGCCACCGGACGTCAATGAGAGCTCCTGGGCGTTCTCCGCCGTAGGCGATTCGATTCGCTTTGGCCTGGGGGCGGTCAAGGGCATCGGTTCCTCGGCCGTGGAAGCGATTCTCGAGGCCCGACGCCAAGCTGGTCGATTCGAGAACCTCCTCGACTTCGCCTCCAAGGTGGATCCGGGGGCAATCAATCACAAGGCTTTCGAATGCCTGATCAAGGCCGGCTGCTTCGACGAACTGGGCTTCCGCCGTCGAGCCAATCTCGAGGCCCTCGACAAGATTCTGAGTTACGCCCAGCGACAGCGGCGTGAGCAGGAGGCTGGCCAAAGCAGTCTGTTTGCCGAGGGCGGTGCCACGGCCGGGCCGATGCCCGACCCGAAGGCCACTCCGTGGCCCGAACGGGACCGTCTCCGCTATGAGAAAGAAGCCCTCGGCCTATATTTGACCGGCAATCCCCTGTCCGAGTACTCGCATCGATTGAAGCTCCTGGCCAGCCACGACACGGAGTCTCTGAAAGAAGGGGCCGAGGGGCAGGTAGCGATCGGTGGCTTGATCACCCGTGTGCGTCGCAACAAGATCAAGAGCGGCCCGAATGCAGGGCGTCAGATGGCCAGATTCGTCCTGGAGGACCTCGAGGGGACCCTGCCGGTGGCAGTCTTCGCCGACAAGCTGCAGGAGTACGATTCGCTAATCAAGGAAGAGGCCATTGTCCTCATCAAGGGTTCCGCCCGTGATCGGGGTTCCGAAGTGGAATTGACTCTGGAGGAGTTGATCTCATTGGAACAGGCACAGGACGACCTGGTGGATGAGCTCCGCATCGACCTCTCTTCGCAGCTGTCGATGGGCAAGATGCTCGAGCTCCGCGACCTCCTGATCGAGAACTCAGGCGATGTTCCAGTACGCATGAATCTCGTGCTCGAGGGACGAAAGGTCTCCGTCACACCGGAGGAGCGGTTCCGCGTTCAGCTCGACGACAGCTTCATCGAGTCGATCGAGAGAATCCTCGGCCCGGGCAGCGTGCGCAAACATCACGTTGTTCCCATCTCCGAAGCGGTCCATTAGCCGTTGGGCTCCCTGATGACGATCAGCGCCAACATCTCGGCCTTGATCGATCGAGAGGCGACACCGCAGCAGAAACAGCTGCTGACAGTGGCCACAGCAATAGCAGCCGAGCTCGATACGCCTGTCTATCTGGTGGGTGGGGCGGTTCGTGATTTGCTCGCGACCGGAGACTTGCACGATCTGGATCTGGTTGTCGAAGGTGATGGGATCGAGCTCGCCCGGCAACTCGCCGAGCGCCTCGACGGTGAACTGACAGTGCACAGCCGGTTTCTGACCGCCGAGGTCGTCAGCAACGACTTGACAGCGGATATCGTCACGGCGCGCCGGGAGACCTACCCAGATCCGGCCGCTTTGCCCGTCGTGTATCCGGGAAACCTGGACGACGACCTGGCTCGGCGCGATTTCACGATCAATAGCATGGCTTACCCGCTGGCCCCGGCAGATGCTGGGGAGCTCATCGACCCCTTTGATGGTCGTCAGGATCTGGAGCGAAAGATCCTGCGAGTACTGCATGAACGCTCCTTTTTCGACGACCCGACCCGTATCCTCCGGGCCGTGCGGCTGGGCGCCAGGCTCGGCCTGTCGATGGAGCCGGGGACACACGCGCTGGCATCGGCAGCCGTGAAGTCCGGGGCGTTCGAGCCGCTGTCGCCCAGCCGATTGCGGCAGGAGTTGCGATTACTCCTGGACGCTCCCGAGGGCATTGAGGGCCTTCGCCAACTGGAGGGCCTCGGGTTTCTATCGTCTATAGGCATCGAGGAGCCCTTGACAGCCGCGCTGTGGGAGACCCTGGGAAGCCTCTCTCGAAAGCAGTCGGCGCCCAGCTCAGCTGATTCGTCGGCATCCAGGATTCGGTGGTGGTTGGCATACCTGATGGTGCTGGTTGGAAAGACCTCCCCCGCAGGTCGGCAGCAACTGGCAAGGAGTCTCGGCCTCGACGAGGACCTGCAAAGGTCTGTCCTGCAGGCACCGGAACGTCTCGCAAGGCTTGCTGCAGAATTGTCGACGGTGGGATTGGCGCCTCACCGGGTGCGACAAGCTCTCGATTCGTTGACTACCGAGGAGTTGGTCGTGCTGGAATTGACGGACAGCCCGAGATTAGAAGCGTGGCTTGGGCGATGGCGCGAGGAGCTGGGAAAGATCGAGTTGGAGATAGGGGGGGCGGAGTTGCTGGAGGCCGGCTTTGCGACTGGACCGGAGCTTGGAGAAGCCTTGGCGGCCACGCACGAGGCCCGACTCGACGGTCTGATCGACGCCGGTCAGGAGCTGGAATTCGCCAGCAGATTGCTGAGCAAGAGAGACTCCAGGGAGAGATCGAAGTCGTGAATCTCATCAATAGAGCCGGCCTCTGGATCCTGGGCGTTTCGATGATGGCGGGAACAACCCTGGTTGCTGCCGAAGTGAATCCGCAGAGTCTGAGGACCTGGGAGATTGTCCGGCGTGACTGTCGGAACTCGATCAGTCGGCAAGAGATCACTCTCTTCGGTAACGGTACGCTGCGACTCAGGTTGCGATATGAGGAAAAGGATGAAATGCGCCTGGCTGAACTGCCGCCCGAAGATGTGGAGGCCTTCATCCGCCGCCTCGAAGCGGAAGACCTCTCAGAAGTTCCGGAGAGCAGAGACGAGGTACTCGGTTCCTTCATCGAACGGTGCGGACTCTTTCTCGACCTCCCTGGTCGGCAGCAGCAACGATTCTTTTTCGCCCGATTCGACAGCCTTCCTCTCGGTCTGTCCCGCCTCAATGCAATCGTCGAAGACTTGCTTTCGCAGGCCGAAGCATTGGCACCCGAAGGTGGGTTGCCACCCCATTACCTTCCAGAGCCCGGCGATATTCTCCTGCGCACTGATGGGCAGAAGTTCAGGGTCGTCGCGCTGACCAGCGACAAGCGGGGCGTCGAGCTGTCAGGGGTCGATCAACCCCTGACCATCTTTGTAGCGCTGGAAGCCTTGCGGGATCAGTTCAATGCGCTGCTCGAACGTCGGAAGTTTCCGTGAAATCGCGAGTCCGAATCGCTGGCGGCTCACTTCGCGGCAGGCTTATCGCTGTACCCCCCGGAATTCGTCCAACCGCCGGGAGAGTCCGCGAGTCGCTCATGGCTATCTGGGTGACGCAGCTGCAAGGAGCCCGAGTGCTCGATCTGTTCGCCGGTAGTGGAGCGGTGGGAATCGAGTCCATCAGCCGCGGCGCCGCCGGCGCTTGTCTGGTCGATCGGGATCCCGAGGTGCTGAGACTGCTGAGAGAGAACTGTCGGTTGCTGGACGAGGCCGACTATCGCATTCTCCGAATCGATCTGCCGGGCGGTCTTGCGGCCAATCTCACGGCCTCCGACGGTGCCTTCGATCTGATCTTCGCTGATCCGCCTTATGGGTTTGATGAGCTCGAAACGCTGATAGGGGCCGTCAGCGGCCTGCTTTCAGCGTCCGGCGAGCTCGTGGTCGAACACGAGACGAGTCGAGCCCCGGTGGAGCAGGGGGGGGCACTGGTTCTGCGAGAGACCCGCCGCTACGGAGACAGCTCGCTGAGTTTCTATCGACCCGGATGAGCCCGGCTCAGGATTGAAGGAAGAATGCCAGCTCTTCGAGATGGATACGTACATCCACGGTCTTGGCCGTGACCCCGTGGGCAACCTGCAACTGCACCGGCGCGAAGTTCAGCACCGCACGCACCCCGGCATCGGTCAGGGCAGTGCAGATCTCTTGCGCGGCTTCGGGCGGGACTGTCAGCAGCGCCATTGTCGCTCTGGTTTGCGGAATGACGGTCGACACTTCGCTGACATGGTGGATCGTCACGGTACCGACCTTCCGGCCGACTTTGCGGCGATCGGAATCGAAGGCGGCGACGATGCGGAAGGCACCCGGGTTCTGCTCCAGATAGCGCCCCAGGGCTCCGCCGAGGCGTCCCATCCCGACAACGGCGATCCTGTGTTCATTGTCCAGGCCCAGAATAGTGCGGAGCCGTTCAATCAGGGGCTCGACCTCGTAGCCGATGCCCCGAATCCCGAACTCCCCGAACTGGGCGAGATCCTTTCTGATCAAGGCAGCCGAAAGACCGAAACGATCCGCCAGGGCCTTGGAAGAGACCCGGTGGACACCTTCACTGTTCAGCTGGCGCAGGCACCGCAGATAGAGCGAAAGCCGATTCAGGCTGGTAGGCGAGATTTCCGTCTGACGGCAAGCCATGAGCGAAGTCGCAAAAGGCTGTAGAGTTGGCTGAGTTCTTCATGTCTGGCGGCAAGGCTCGAGGAGATCGCCATCAGACTTCGCTTGTGAATATTGGCACAAGCGCCCAACGGAGACAAGCGCTGTGCTCAGGACTCGTGCTGATGAGGGAAGAGGAATGCTGGTGCGAAAGGGGGGACTCGAACCCCCACCCGGTTGCCCGGACAAGAACCTGAATCTTGCGCGTCTACCAATTCCGCCACTTTCGCTCCGGTGTGGCATTCTAGGGAGGGGGCCTCGAGGTGTCAACTGATCAGATGGATCAATTCGAACCCCTTTTGCAGGCAGAGGTGCTGGCGCTGCTCGAAAGGAGGAAGCGCCAGGGCGAAACGCTCGCGGGTATTCGGCAAGGCCTGTCGGGCCGTGAAGGAGCTCTCGACCTCCAGGCGCTGATGGACGAGCTTTCCAGACGGGGTGAGGCGATCGAGTGGAACCAACGCTGGTATCTGCCGCGCTTCATCGACTTCGAGATTGGCACGGTCCGGATCCTGGAGCGGGGGGATGCCCTTATTCTCAGCGGCCATGGAGGGGAGCCCGGCTTCTTCGTGCCAAAGCGTCATCTCAAGGGGGCCATCACCCGGGACCTCGTGTTGCTCCGACGCTCCAGAAAGAAGCCGCACAGTCGAGGCGGCGGCCGCCTTCCCGAGGCTGTAGTCGTCAAGGTGTTGAGCCATCGCTTCGATCAACTCGTTGGAGCGATCGAACAACGCGGAGGCTCGCAGTGGGTCATTCCGTTCGACTCCAAGCTCCCGTTCGAGGTGGAGCTCGATGAGAAAGCGGTAGCGCAAGACGGAGACTATGTCGTCGTGGAGCTGCTCGAGCTCAAGGGCAAGGGCGGCTCGCCACGCGGACGGCTGCGAGAGGTTCTGGGGAGCATCGAAGAACCGGGGGTCGATGTGGATGTCGTGCTCCGTCACTTCGGAATTCCGGATCGGTTCCCACCCTCTGTGCTGGAAGCTGCACAGGCCTACCCGGAGGAACCGTCTTCGGCGAGCTTCTCCGGCCGCAGGGACCTGCGCCAGGAGACTGTCATCACCATTGATGGCGAGTCGGCACGAGACTTCGACGATGCCATCTCGCTTGAACCCAAGCCTGGAGGTGGCTGCCGCCTGGGAATTCACATTGCGGACGTGAGTGCCTACGTCGAGGAGGGTTCCACCCTCGACCGTGAGGCCTACAAGCGAGGAACCAGCGTGTATTACCCTGATCGGGCGATACCGATGTTGCCGGAGACACTCTCCAACGGACTCTGCTCGCTGCGGCCTGGTGTGCCGCGACTGACCCTTTCGGTCTTTCTCGATTTCGATTCCGCTGGTCATGTCTCGGGCCGGCAGTTTGCCGAGACGGTGATTCGCAGTCGTCGGAGGATGACCTACGACCAGGTACGTCGCATCCTCGAGTCTGACGGGGAGCTACCGAATGACCTGGAGCCAGAGGTTCTGGAACTTCTGCAGGCTGCCGAGAGTCTGATGAAGAAGAGACTCAAGAGACGGGCCGAGCGTGGGTCGATCGACTTCGATCTGCCCGAAGGCGATGTCGTGCTGGACGAGGAGGGCTTTACCGTTGGCGTCAGGCCGGAACAGCGATCCGTGGCGCACCGCATCATCGAGGAATTCATGATCGCGGCGAATGAAGCTGTGGCTGAGGAGCTCACTGGCCATGGGTGGTCGACACTGCATCGCATCCATTCGGCGCCAAACCCGCGTGACCTGGAAGAGCTCAGAGAGGTCCTGGCCGAGATCGGCTACAAGCTTGAGGGAGACCTCGAGGCGCTCCACCCGGGGGTTCTGCAAGATCTGCTGTCACGTGTCGAGGGCAAACCCGAGGAGTCTTTCGTCTCGTCGATGGTGCTGCGCTCGATGCAGAGGGCCCTCTACCATCCCGAGTCGCGCGGTCACTACGCCTTGAGTACCCGGCACTATCTGCACTTCACGTCGCCGATTCGACGCTATCCCGATCTGTTGGTGCACCGACAGCTCAAGCGTCTGCTGGCAGACGTCGAGGAGGAGCCAGTGGCGCCTGACCTTCTGGCTCGCAGCCTGTCGATTATCGCCGAGCACTGCTCGACAACCGAACGTCGAGCCGAACAATCCGAACGCGTCTTGTTGCAGTGGAAGTTGGTGCGGTTTCTGGAGAGCCGTATCGGGGAGAAGTTCAGCGGACGAATCACCGGAGTTCAACCCTTTGGCCTGTTCGTGCAGCTGACGGACTATTATGTCGACGGCCTGGTGCCACTGCGCTCGCTGACCGACGACTTCTACGACTTCGAAGCCGAGAACCACCGGCTGGTTGGGCGCCGGACCGGTCGGAAGCTGCGCCTGGCTGACGAGATCGAGGTAGTTCTCGATGGAGTGGACCAGCGCCGCCGTGGGTTGAATCTGCGGCTCGACACTGCCAGCGAACTGCTAGACTGAAGACAATGAGACGGTTTCAAGGACTGATCCTTTTAGCCTTGATGGTCGCAATCTCAGGTGCATGCGGCGGGGGCTCCACCTCCGATTCCCCCGTCGATCGTCAAGAGATCGAGGATACCCTCGAGGCCTATCTTCCCTTGCTGGCCGAGGCCTATGCCACAGGCGACCTCGAGCCTCTGCGTCCCTGGGCTGCTGAGAAGGAAGTCGCTCGTGTCCACAAACGAGTCCAGGATCTCTCCTATCAGGGACGGACGCTGGTGCCGACTTTCAGACAGTTGACCATTGAAGATGTCAATGTCTGGAACTACTCGAACGCCTACGTCACGACGCTCGAGGTCTGGGATCTGGTGGTTTACCCGACCGGTTCCGAGCAGGTCCTGGCCGAGGAGTACGAGCAGCCCAACCGCGTCAAGTACCAACTCAAGCGGGACGGCGACCAGTGGCGCGTCCTCTTCCGCACCATTCAAGAGTAGAGCGATGGGGGTGACACCCACGGTGGCCATCGTGGGCCGTCCCAATGTAGGCAAGTCGACGCTCTTCAACCGGCTTCTGGGCCGGCGCAAAGCCATCGTTCACGATCGTCCCGGAGTGACACGGGATCGGATCGCTGAGATTGCCGAGCTCGATATCGACCACCACATCCAGCTGATCGACACCGGCGGCCTCGTTCCCGGAGACGATCCGCTGGGGCTGAATCAACAGGTCCTCTTCGCCGTCGAGGAGAGCGATCTGGTGCTCTTCGTCGTCGACGGAAAGGAAGGCCTGGTCGCCGCGGATGAAACAGTCTGGGAGGAGCTACGGCGCTATGGCAAGCCGACCATCCTGGTCATCAACAAGGGAGACACCCGGGCTGCGCAGGAGTCTTTTTACGAGTTCTTCACATTGGGCATAGAACCTCACGTCCTGCTCTCGGCCGAGCACAACCAGGGCGTCGGTGAGCTACGCGAGCGAATCGCGGAGTCCTTGCCGCAGCCGGAGCCATCAGCCCGGGATCTTGGCCCCCGACTGGCAATTGTCGGGCGGCCGAATGTCGGCAAGTCCTCGCTGCTCAATCGGCTGCTGGGCCAGGAAAGAGCTCTCGTTTCCGATGTACCGGGAACGACTCGCGATCCGATCGATACGATCGTGGAGTGGGAAGGACACCCCTACGTCCTCATCGACACTGCGGGTATAAGGCGTCGCGGGAAGACTGCCGACGCACCCGAGGAAGTGGCAATCATGATGGCGAGACGACAGCTCGAACAAGCGGATCTCGCACTGCTGGTCGTGGATGCTGCGCAGGCTGTGACGACCGGAGACCTGGCCATTGCAGGGACTGCCTGGGAGTTGGGCAGGGCCTGCGTTGTCCTGGTGAACAAGTGGGATCTTCTCGATGATGCCAATCGGGAGAATCTCGAAGAGTCCTGGCAGCGCCTCGCCGAGGTCCTCTCGGAGCCCAGACGTGTGAATCTCTCGGCTCTGTCGGGCAGAGGAGTGCAGAAGGTCTTCCCGGCAGTCGAAGAGACCCTGGAGGCTTTCAATGTTCGGCTCGGCACCGCGGACCTGAATCGACTGATCGACGAGCTGGTGCGCCGGCATCAGCCGCCGGTGGTGCGCGGACTGGATTGGCGCGTTTTGTACTCCACGCAGGTCAGGACAGCACCGCCTACCTTCATGCTTTTTGCCAACCGCAAGCTGCCACGACAGTCGAGCTACAGACGTTACCTGGAGAACGGCCTACGCCGTGAGCTGGGCCTCGCCGGGATTCCTCTGCGACTGGTCATTCGGCAGAGATAGCCGTCCCTCTATCGACTTGCCGGCGGCGATGGCGCGTCGTATACTTCATCCAAATTCTATGAGGTAAAACATTAGGTTTTACCATCTTCCAAATAGAATTCTCTGTGCAGTGGCTAACAAGCGGAAAACTCCCGAGCCTGAGCGACGTCCAGGCCTGACCAAGGCCGACTTGACCAAGCTCGTCTACGAGATGCATGGCGGTCTCACCAAGCACGAGGCTGCGGAAGTAGTCCAGACGATCCTGCATTCCGTCAAAGACACCCTGCTCGAGGGACGGACGGTCAAGATCCAGAACTTCGGCGTCTTCGAAGTGACCGATCGTCAGGGTCGGGCCGGGGTCGATCCGATCAGTGGGGAGCGCATCTACATTCCTCCCCGTAGGGGCCTGAGCTTTCGACCGTCTTCGAAAGTCAAGCGATTGGTGTCAGAGCAGCAGCTGAAGGACAACTGAATTGGCCACCAAGAAGCTCTACTTCAAGATCGGCGAGGCCTGCAAGAAGCTCGACATCCAGCCCTACGTGCTGCGCTACTGGGAGACCGAGTTTCCTGCCCTGAGCCCGAACAAGAGCAAGTCGGGGCAGCGCGTCTACACGGCTGAAGATCTGCAGGTTATCGGTCGGATCAAGGAGCTTCTCTACGAAGAGGGCTTCACGATAGCGGGTGCCAAGAAGAAGCTCGAAGCCGAGCTCAAGACCGGTATCAAACCACCCCGGAAGGCGAAGCCCGAGGTTGCCGAGAAGGAGCCGGAAGAAGCTGCACCGGAGCCGGGTGAGTCCCTGGTAACCGCGGATGAAGACGAAACCGTGGAGCTGGCCGTCGATGAAGCGGCCAAAGAGGAGCTCGAGCAGCTACGCCGCGGAGTGGAGAAGGCTGTGACCCAGGCGCGCGAGATTCTCGAGATTCTGGACTCGAACAAGAAAAGCAGCTAAAGTCCGTTTTCCCGGTCGGGACGTGGCGCAGCCTGGTAGCGCACCTGAATGGGGTTCAGGGGGTCGGGAGTTCAAATCTCCCCGTCCCGACCAATTAAATCTCCTGAAACCAGCAAGCTACAGGGAGTCCGCAGACCCGACGAGTTTGCAGCGCTGGCCTAACTCGACCTGTGGGCTTCCAGATCGATCTCGATCATGAACTCGGGCAAGGCGAGTCCCTTGACCTCGAGCCAGGTTCCAGTCGGAAAGGCCTTCGTGTAGATGGAGGCGCGATAGGAAGAGACCTCGAGAAATTTCGCCATGTCCGTCGTGAAGACATTCTCGACAATCACGTCGTCGAAAGAGTAGCCGTAGTGTTTCAGAACCTTCTCGAGATCCGAGTAAGCATTCTTCATTTGCTGCTCCAGATCGCCGACGGCAGTCGGCTTGCCCTCATCGTCCATGCTCACAGCGCCCGATATCTTGATGTCATCGCCGATCTTGATGGCGTGGCTGTACCCGTAGGCTTTCTCGACTTCTGGTCGAAGAAGGAAGTACTCCGGCTTTGATTCTCTGCTCATCACAGTCTCCTCGAGTAAGGGAGTGCTCAGCGTGTTCTGGGCGCGTTATCGGTTGAGAAGGAGATCCTAATTCAAAAAGGGATCCGGCAGGCGAAGAAGCATCCACCCGGATGAGGCATGAGCTCACAACCGGGCGCGAGGCTATGCCGATGTTGCCAGGTTGCAGCAGCAGATCGCTTGGCAGGGGGAGAGAGGTTTGGCATTTGGTACAGCTGAAATGGGGACTGCAGGATGAGAGGGGTCAGCAGAGCTGCCTGTCTCACTACAGGCCGCTGAACCGTTCAGTCAAAAGAGTGGATCGCCTCGGACTCGTCCTCGAACATCTCGAAGGCCTCGTGCAATCTAATGATCTCCAGCACATCGTACACCAGGGGGGGAACGCGCAGTAGTTTCAAGGCTCCGCCGGCGTTGCAGGTGCTGGTCAAGGCGCGGGTGAGTCGGGCAACACCCGTGGCATCGATAGTGGTCACGGCCGAGAAGTCGACGAGGATCTTGATGCGCCCCTCCTCGAGAGCACGCCGCACAGAAGCATAGAAGCTGTCCAGTATGGCAGTGGGTGACCGGTCAGATCAGTCCACCCTCGCCGATGGACATGGAGACAACTCGCCAGGCCCGGCGGGAAGCGCCGGTTCACCGACGCAGCCGCTCGATCACCGCGGCGTCGAACCAGTACACGTCACCCGCATCCGCCTCGGCCCAGCTCTCACCGGTCCGGCGCGAGAAGAACAGGTAGCGGCCGTCGGGCGTGGCCATTGGACAATAATCGAGCAGTTCGCTGTTGATCGTCGACGGGAGCAGCCGCGGTTCGTTCCAGGTCCCGTCGTCTCGACGGAAGGACACGTAGAGGTCGCCGCCACCGATGCCGCCCGGCCGTCGCGTGGTGACGACCAGCCAGCTCTCGTCGGGCGCGACATACGTATCGCCCTCGCTGTGCTCGCTGTTGACTGGCGGTCCCAGGTTGACCGGCTCATCGAAGCTGCCGTTCGCCAGCCGCTGCGCACGCCAGATATCGGCTTGGCCTTGGCCGCCAGGCCGGTCCGAAGAGAAGTACAGACTGCCGTCCGCGACGACGGATGGATACGATTCCTTGTAGTCGGGAGTGTTGACCGGTGCCGGGAGCGAACAACTCTGGTGTCTCGCCCGGAGGCGGCTGCCCCAGATACGCGCGGGTGGCAAGAGGAGTGTCCTCGGAATCGTGTGCACTCCCCACACAGTTCGCCGTCAGACACACGAGGACGAGGGTGAACCCGGTCAAGGACGAGGTCGCGGCCGTGTTTGCTTTCAATTCCGATGGCTCCAATGGCGAGAATACCGCAGTTCGATTCGCCAACCCGACGACAGGTCGATCGGTTCCGGGCCAGGAGAAGATCCTGCGTGCGAGAATCGTGTTGATTCAGTTGGCAAAGAGGAGGCAGAGTATGTGGAAGGAAGAAGCTGCGAAGTCAGGTGTCACCTTCGGCTCGGCATTGGCGATAGCTATCTCGTGGTCGGCCAATCAGTCGATTCTGTGGGCCATCCTCCACGGCATCTTCTCGTGGTTCTACGTGATCTACTTCGCGTTGACTCGCTGAGCAGGTAGAGGCGGGGCGCAGGGGCCGGAGAAAAGGCCGAGCGCGAGGCCCGGCCAGAAAGTTGATGCGAGCGGACTGCAGAGCTGGGACAGTGGGCAATCTAGTGCTCCAGGGCTGCTTTAATGTTGGCCAGCATGGCTACGGCTTCGTTGTCGTTGATCTTGGCAACTACATTCTCCGCGAGCTTGCCGACAACGGGCACCGGTACTTTGTAGTCAGCCTCGAAAGTCAACTCGGTCTCTCCTCCCTGCTCCTCGAGTTCCCAAGTGATCTTGCTTTCGATGCCCTTCAGATTCTGGCCGACCATCTTCTTGTTGGGGATGTACTCGATTTCGTCAGTATCCCCTTCCAATCGCACCCCAGCCATCTTGTAGACCCAATGGAAGTGCTTGCCTCCAGTGGGAAGATCCCGAATGTCTGAAACCTCCACCATAGAAGGCCAGAACTCTGGAAAGTGGTTCTTGTCCTCGAGGTACTTGAAGACCTCTTCGGCGGGAGCGTGAATCGTTGTTTTGCGGACGACTTTGGACACGTTGACCTCCTTCATATCGCGCGAGTTGGGAGCATTCCTCTCGCTCTTGCCATTCGGCAGCCCGGCGATCTTGGGGTCCTTCTGTGTGCTTCTGTCCCAGCCCTGCGAGAAGGAGGCGAGGACCCGTAGCTTTGTGTGCTCAGGGTTTCCCCTGGCTTACCCTTATCGAGGCACCAACTATCAACCTACTCTCGCTATTGACTGGTGTCTAGTCCGATGGTCAGACAGGCTTGCTCGCGCGCGAACTGGCAAACCGTTGTCCCGGGTGCACGGGATGCTGGTTCGCTATATTCTCGTCCGGGCGGCCGACTGAGCTCGTGCCGACAGTCAAGGCATATCAGCGTCGATCGAGCTAGCGGCTCGTGGCGATAAACTCGAAGACTCCAGGAGGGGGATGATGGATTTCACCGGCAAGCATGTCCTCGTGACCGGCGGTTCGCGAGGGATTGGCAGGTCGATCGTGCAAGGCTTCGCCGACCGCGGTGCACGGGTTGCGTTCAGTTACTTGAAGAATCGGCAGGCTGCGGACGAGACTCTCGAATCACTACCCGGCGGACCTCACCTGACCATCCAGGCTGATGTGGCAGATGCGGCATCGGCGCGCCAGTTGATCGACAAGGTCACGCAGTCGTTTGAAAAACTCGATATCCTGGTCAACAACGCCGGTGTGTGGGTAGAACACCTGGTCGAGGAGGTCGATTTCGAGGGCTGGCAAGAGGCGTGGCGCAAGGTGCTCGACACCAATCTGGTCGGTCCCGCCAACCTCTCCTACCTCGCGGCCCGCCACATGATCGAGCAGGGAGGGGGCCGAATCGTCAACGTATCGTCGCGGGGCGCCTTTCGGGGCGAACCCGAGGGGCCGGCTTATGGCGCGAGTAAAGCGGGGCTCAACGCAATGAGTCAGTCGCTAGCCAAGCGACTGGCGCCGCACAACATCTTCGTGGGGGTGGTGGCCCCGGGCTTTGTTGACACCGACATGGCAGCGCGCTACCTGGATACCCCAAGAGGCGCCGAGATTCGTGCCCAGAGTCCGCTTGGCCGGGTGGCCAAACCCGAGGAGGTGGCGCTGGCGGTGATCTTTCTTGCAGCCGAGGGCACCGAGTTCATGACTGGCGGGATCATCGACGTCAACGGCGCGTCCTACCTGAGGACCTGAACGGGTGTCGGTCACTGCGATCGGCAAGTAGTCATAGGCTGATCGCCACAACTAGGCCAAATTCCATTCCGCAGAGAGGTGGAAGATTGGCACCTTCAAAGGCTTGGCCAGTAGGACGGGATTCTGTCAACGCTTGTCGAGTCCCGAGAGAAGGTCATCTGTCTTGCTTCCTGTGCCTCTGGCGAGGCCGTTGCAACGGGTGAAGTAGGATACCGACCAGATTTACACATACTTGCGTTGATGCATCAGAGAAAGGGAGCTTGATCATGAAGATCAATCCAGCCGCAATCGCCATCGCCACCATCCTGGGCCTTCCCGGCATGCCCGCCATCGCCGAGCAAGAACAGCCACAGGTCGAACAACAGCAGACGCTATCGATGGTGGAGGTCGCCGAAGCTACCGCCATATTCGAACGACTCGTGGCCGACTATCGAAACGACCCGATGGCAATCAGTGGCCAGTTCGGGATCAATGTAGCGGACCAGTTCTGGACAGTCACTGTCGACCGGAAGGAGAAGAGTAGCCCACGCGGCCGACTCACCGATCATGAATTCGGCCCGCACGAGGTCGCGCTGAGCAGCGCGAAACCGACTGCGCCGACCTTTATCTACGTGATCGCCAATATGGACGTGTTGCGTCTCATCGCCGAGGGCAAGGTCAATGCCGGCACGGCGGCGATGCAGAGCTTCGGTAGCGATCAGGTCGGGGTCGAGACGAGCACGATGGAGGGTTTCCAGATGACCTCGGGTGCTGAAGCGCAGCTGTATCACCACCTGTCTCACTTCTTCACGACGGGGGTGCCGGAAATCACCTATTTTGGCGCCGAGAACTCACTCGCCACCCACGGAGCACAGATGACCGCGCTTCACTTCATGAAGGGATTTCGAATCGGCTACTTCACGATGCAGCCGGAGCAGACGGCGAATGCCGATGTCCGGCTGCAGAAGGGGCAGATGCCCAACCTGTTCGTCATCACCAAGGGCCGTGGCGTCGGCCATCTTGGCGATCGGGAGATCGAGCTGAAGCCGGGGATGAGTGTGTTCATCCCACCGTTCGTCCGGCATGAAATCACCGCTATTGGCGACGAGCCGATGGAAGGAATCATCGTCCTCTACGGCGACAATAGCGATTTCGCCTTCGGAACCAGCTATCCGTCCTTCCTCGAGGATCTCAACGAATTCTATGCCGACTATCCTTTCCGGAAGTCGGACGGCAACGAGTAGCCTGGTGCAGCTCGAGGCCCCGGAGGCTCAGACTCCAGAGAAACCTCAGCGTTGCACTGGAACTATGGACAGGTCACGGGGGGAGCGCCCGTTGGTCAAGTGGTCTTTCTGCTCGAGTGTGCTTGAGCTCACTCTGCAACTTTGAAGAACTCGTGACCCGACCAGGTGGCCCGCAGAGCCTCACCCTCGACTATGTTCTCGAAGCGCAGGACCTCAGGTGTCGGGTTTTCGCCGGGGCGGAAGGCGTGATCGCCCTGGGATTCGAGAACCAACTCGTCGTAGCTGGTCTCGCCCCCGTTGCCGAGGACGACCACCAGCTGCCCCTTGCGGATGAGGATTTCGAAGTAGGGGAACCAGGGGCTGTAGCTGCGGTAGCGTCCCGTGTAGGCTGACCATACCTCGGGATTATCGAAGGCGGTCGGCCCACCGTAGCCACGATTGGTGAACCAACGCGGGCCATGGGTGACCTCCACTACAGTGCCGTCGTCGTCGCGTCCGAAGCGGAAGAGGTAGCGGTCGAAGCCCGGGTGTAAGGCGACAAACGAGTCCTCGCCGGACCTTTCAAGCACCAGAGCCTCACCTTGGTGTTGCAACAGCAGACGGTCGACCCTCGAAGTGACCACGAGAGTCGATCCCGAGCTGGAGGTGAACTCGCCGGCGTATTCCGCGGCGTTTTCGACCAGCGCCCGATCGTCAGGTTCCGGCATTGGCGGCGGAGCCGCGCCGCGATCGGCGGCACGCAGGGCCTCCCGGGCGTAGTCGAAGATGTCGCGCCAGCGAGTGGGACCGTTCACGAGGACGACGATCCCCGTGCGGTCGTCGAGATCGATCGAGATATTGGCGTAAAGCCCAACCATACCGCCAGAGTGCGTGAGGAAGTGATGGCCACCGAAGCTCGCGATGGCGATTCCGTAGCCGTAGCCCCAGGAACCGTCGTCGCCCAGCCGTTCGCTGGTGTAGGCGGTGGCAAAGGCGTCGAAGGCCTTCTCGGAGACGATCGAATTCTCCGGTTCCTGCCCCTTCCTGATCAGCATGCGCAGGTAGGCCGCCATGTCGGTGGCGGTAGACTGGATGCTGCCGTCCCCCTCGCAGTACTCGAGAAACGGTGCCTCGACCAGCGGGTAGGAGCGGTGGGGTGGGCGGTCGTCGTAGGCCACGATATAGCCAGAGGCCTGTTGGGTCCGCCTCTCGAGCTCGATGCACGGATAGCTCGCGTCCATGCCCAGGGGGTCAAGGATCAGCCGCACGATCGCGTCGGCGTACGATTCTCCTGACAGCTCTTCCAGCAGCACGCCGAGAGTCTGATAGCCCAGGTTGGAGTAGTGGAAGCTCTCACCGGGCGGCCACGCGGTGGCCTGCTCGCGCTGCGCCCAGACCATGAAACGTCCGCCTGGGATGTCGTCGCGGCTGGCCGGGATACCCGCGGTGTGGGTGAGCAGGTGGTGTCCGGTGATGGGCTCGTACTCGGTCTGCACCTCCCACCAGGGGAGGTACTCCTCGATAGGCCGGTGCGGATCGAAGCGTCCCTCGTCCATGAGGCCCATCAGCGCCAGCGCCGTGAAGGATTTGCTGATGGAGCCGATCTGGAAGAGGGTCTCTGCATCTACGGGGGTGCGGTGCTGGAGGTCGGAGAAGCCGTAGTACCCTTCGTATAAGAGCTCTTCCTCGTTGGTGATCGCCAGCGCCAGCCCGGGCGTGCCGGCCGCCTCCATGGTGCCTTCGACGACCCGATCGATGGCCTGAAATGCCTGGTGATAGGGATCGGCAGGCGCCTGCGCACAGGCCACACTGAGCAGGAGAATCGACCCAGCGACAACGGGCTTCGACTTGGTGTTCATACGGCTAGGGTACCTCGGACTCATAGAATGAAGAAGGCTTCCCAGAGGTTTAGTTGCTAACAAGGATAGACCTGCACGCGCCCATCCTCCAGCTCTGTCAGCAGCCACACAGTCTTGTGGTGCTCGGATGACCCCATCGGACCCGCAGACCTCTTTCGTTTCTTGCCGGTAGACGGCCCCCGCACGGTAGACTGATAGAAGCTTGCCGGTCAGCTCTGCCGGCGGGGACTCGCAGCACGGTGAGGCATGTCAGCATTCCGAGACAGATCTGCGGTGACACCCACGGTCGAGGTCAAGGGCTTCCGCAAGCTCTACGGCGACCTGGTAGCGGTCGACGGTATTGCCTTCGATGTCAAGCCGGGGGAAATCTTCGGCCTCCTCGGCCCGAACGGGGCAGGCAAGACCAGCACGCTCGAGTGCCTCGAAGGCCTGCGGGCCCCGGATGCGGGGTCCCTGCGGGTGGGCGGAATCGACCCAGCGCGTGAGCCTCGACGGTTGCGCGATGTGATCGGTGTCCAGCTCCAGTCGGCCGGCCTTCCTGACACCATCACTCCCAACGAGGCCATACGGCTCTTCTGCGCCTACCACGGAGTCCCGCCGCGCTACGATCTGCTGGATCGTTTGGGCCTCGCGGAGAAGCGCGAATCGCAACACGCAGAGCTCTCCGGCGGTCAGCAGAGACGGCTGGCGCTGGCGATCGCGGTAGCCCACGACCCACAGGTGCTCTTTCTCGACGAGCCTACCGCTGGCCTGGACGTCGCCTCTCGCGTCGAGCTGCACGACGTCATGCGCGAGCGACGGGCCGAGGGTTCGACGGTCATTCTCGCCACCCATGACATGGCCGAGGCGGAGGAGATGGCGGACCGGGTTGCCATCCTCTTGCGCGGCCGCATCGCGGCCATTGGGACTCCCAGGGAGATCACGGCTACAGGAGCGGGGCTCACGCGAATCAGCGTCCGCACTCTCGGCGATTGCCTCTCCGCATCCGAGTTGCAGCTCCCCGCGGTGCGACGAAGCTCACACGACGGGGATTATCGCATCTACTTCAGTACCGACATCGGCCCCACGGTCGCCGCCATCATCGATCACGTCCAGGGACGGGACGACACTCTCGTCGACCTGCGGGTGGAGCGACCGTCGCTGGAGGAGCGCTTTCTCGAGATCACCGGCTCCAGGCAGCCGAAGGGTGGGGACGCGTGATGAACGCCTTCGCAGTCCACCTGGCCTACGAGTTTCGCACCGGGGTGCGGAACGCGGCGCTGCTCCTGATGACCTACCTGCTGCCGCTGGGGTTCTTCTTGATGATGGCCGTGATCATGCCCGGCCTCAACCCCTTCTTCCTGCCGGTCATGATTCCGGCCATGGTGGTCTTCGCTATCCTGGCGGCCACGCTCCTGGGGCTGCCCGACCCCCTCGTCCAGGCCCGCGAGGCTGGGATCCTTCGCAGCTACAAGATCAACGGCATCCCGGTCGTTTCCATCCTGTTCATCCCGGTCCTCACGACTGCCCTGCACCTGGCAATTGTGGTCGCCATCATTACCGGTGTCGGGGGAGCCGTGTTTGGTGCTCCCCTCCCGCAGAGCTGGGGTGGCTTCCTGCTGACCTTTGCCGCGACGACTCTCGCCTGCGGGGGGCTCAGTGTCCTGATCGGTGTGGCTTCCGCGAGCTCCCGAGCCCAGTTGCTGTGGTCGCAGATGATCTTCCTGCCAAGCATGCTCCTGGGCGGAATGATGATTCCCTGGTCACAGCTCCCTGCCGTCGCGCAAAAGGTGGCACTTCTACTTCCTGCCACGCACGCCATGAACGCATTCAAGGGCCTAGCGATGGGTGGTACGGCCGACTTCAGCCCCTGGCTCTCCATCGCGACACTCGCAGCGAGCGGAGTCCTGGGCTTCGCACTGGCGGTCTACCTTTTCAGCTGGGACCGGCACAGCATGAAGAGACGTGGGCACCCGGTGCTGGCTTTGCTCGTGCTGCTTCCCTACGCGATCACGATCATGCTCTTGTAGTCGGCCCTCCACCCTTCAGCTCCTAGCGCTGCCGGCGAATCCCCGGAGCAGATTCATTCTCCGCTTCTGATGAGATCTGCCGGACGACTCGAAAGCCCAGACTCGGACCCGAAAGGTCCGGGCGGTGGGTCTACCTGAGCCCGCAACGGGCGCTATCCGATCCGAAGCACCAGCTGCCGCCGCGAATCACTCGGAGACCGGAGTCGCAATGGCCAATCGGATCCTCACTCGTCTCTTCAGCGTAGGGGCAGTGCCAGTCTGCGCACCACTCCCAGACGTTGCCATGCATGTCATAGAGGCCCCACGGATTCGGAGCGAACGTTCCAACAGGAGTCGGAGTGCCTCGAAAGGTGCCCTCGTCTTCGAGTCGCGCATCGAAGTTTGCCGCGGCCAGAGTGAGTCTTTCGCCGCTGCTATAGGGCGAGCTTGTCCCCGCGCGGCAGGCGAACTCCCATTCCGCTTCAGTCGGAAGGCGAAACAGCTCACCACTGCTCGCACTGAGCTTGGCGAGAAAGTCCTGGATCTCAGTGTAACTCACGCCTTCGACTGGACAATCCTCGCCACACGCCGAAAAGTGAATCGGCTGGGTCCTCATGACGGTCTGCCACTGTGTCTGGGTAACCTCGAACCGGCCTGTGTAGAAGGGGCGTGTGACCTCGACGAGATGCAGAACTTCCTGGCCCTCGCGTCCGGTCTCCTCTTCGGGACTGCCCATGAGGAAGGAGCCCGCGGGAAGGAACACCAGCTCGATGCCGGACATTGGTTCTAGCCAGATACTCCCTGCGACGCTCGGCGCCGGGATGAGCTCTTCCGTCTCCTGGGCGGCGGCTCCAGCTCCTGCCACGCAAGCTCCGGCGAGCAGAACCAAAACACTACAGGAGCTGCGGAATCCCGCCGCCATATCGCGGCGGAGAAGGGGAGAGGCGCCCCCGTGACCTGTTTCTCGACATAATAATGTCCGCCAACGTTCAGAGCGCATGATTATGGATCGTATGAAAGGAGCACTGCGATGGGTCTTTTGGATCTTTTTCGGAGAAAACGGGATTGCGAGCATGTCGTCGAGTTGGGCGACGTCGAACCGAGCTCACCCGACTCGTGCCTGCAATGTGTCGAGATGGGAGACACCTGGGTCAACCTGCGCCTGTGCCTGACGTGTGGGCATGTGGGCTGCTGTGACGCCTCGAAGAACAAGCACGCCACCGCACACAACAGGCAGACCGGACATCCGATCATTCAGTCCTATCAACCGGCAGAGACCTGGCGCTACTGCTATACGGATGATCGCATGGTGACGGACGCCAAATCCCCAGCCCGCCGATCGTGAACTCGTCCTGTGAGTGAGGCTCGAGAGCGCTCCCGGCCTCCAATTTAAACCCCGAGACACCGATGTCAACGATATGTGCTGAAAGAGGGGCTTTCAGCATGATGCCGGGAGGTGAATCTCGTAGCTGGCGGGTCGCGCCAATGTTCTTACCTGACCCGCGAAATCTGGCAAGGTACACCCATCAGTCAGGACGAAGAGCTTATGGGTTTCACCGTTCGCCCAGCTGCCAGAGGCCGTGATGAACACCGCCCTGGATCAAGATCGCGAACTTGCCGTGACCGGGAATCTCCATCGGCGGATGGGCGATTTGGCCACCGGCCGCCTCAGCGGATTGCACCGCAGTGTCGATGTCATCGACGAGCAGGTAAGGGCGAACGATCGGCTCCTCCGTCTCATGCATCGGCGCGCGCACACCGACCTTCCCACCGTCGCCCAGTAAGGCGGTGCGGGCGTTACCCAGCCCCGAGTCCGGGTCGCCGAAGGTCACTCCGTGCACTTGCGCGTATGTCTGGCAGACGGCGTCGACATCGGGGGTTACGATCTCCAGGTACTGGATCCGCATGACCTTTTCCTTTCAGGTAGCCGGGTCGCAAGCTTGTCGTTCGCCGGCATGTCAGCTATTCCTGCCGGCCAAACAGTCCCATGGACTTGACCACTTTCGATTCGATTGGCCAGCGGGTTTCGAAGTGAGCCACGCGATGCCGCGCCACCGGATAGTAGAGTTTAGCCAGCCCTACTACGAGGGGGTTCGTCTTCTTGTACGGATTCACGAAGTGCCCCTTACCCAGGAACATGAGAGGAAAATCGAGCGCGGTGACCATTTTGCGGGTCTCGTCCGGCAGCCAAGGTGATTCTGCCGCCACATTGCGAAAGTTGAAGTGCCCCCAGCCCTCCAAACTGTCTGGCTCGCGCAAGCCCTGCTCCACGCAAACGTCGTATAACTGCGTTCCCGGATACGGGGTATAGATGTTGAATGTCTTGACAGCTCTGGGATTCTCATCGGTGAGCTGGATCGCCAAACGAACGCTCTCCTTGAACTCTTCGGGTGTCTCCGAAGGCAGTCCCATCATGAACAAATAGATGGGCACGATGGGGTAGGGCTTCAACTTCCTGTTGGCCTGGATCACTTCTTCGACCGTAACGTCCTTCTTGATCAGATCGAGTAACCGTGGGCTGCCAGATTCGACCCCGACAGTGAGGCGCTTGACCTTCGCCCGGACCAGGAGCTCCAGAAACTCCTTGTCCATCTTGCAGATGGTGTCGGCTCGAATCTGCAGCTTGCTGATGGAGATGTCCAGGTCGGCGCGGACAATGGCCTCGAGGATGCCCCGGGCGCGCTTCATGTCGATGAAGAAGTGGTCGTCGGTGAACAGGAAGCCCCGGATCCGGTAGTCGGTGATGATGCGCCTCAATTGCTCGAGCACGGTCTCTGGCTGCATGGCGCGCCAGCGTCGCTTATGCATCACCGGATCCCAGCAGAAGTTGCAGCGGAAGGTACAGCCACGGCTGGAATTGAAACTGACGTGATCGATACCGAAGAGTCGCCGTCGATAGCTATCCATCTCGACCAGGTGGTAGGAGAGAGGCGGCTGCTCATCCATGCTCACGAATGGGCGCTCGCCGGTCCAGCGGTAGCCGTTGGTCTCGACTTTGCCTCCGGCGGTGGAGCAGTCGGACCCGGTGGGCAGGACAGGCAGGCGCGAGACCGATGGGGCGCCTTCGCTATCGGGATCGACAGCGAAACTCTTGTCATCCTTGTACCAAATGCCGGCAATCTGGTGGAGCGGCGTCCCTGACTCGAGGGCTTTGACCAGTTCCAGGAAGGTTTCCTCCCCCTCGCCGACAACCACGATGTCTACCAGGGGATGCGACAAGGTCTGCTGAGGCATCAGGCTCGCGTGGACACCTCCCCAAACAATCGGCACATCCGCGTGGCGTTCGCGCACCAACCTGCAGCCCTCGAGGGCATGCCAGATCTGTGGCCCCGTCATGCAGGTGACGCCGAAGCAGATTGGTCGCTCCTCCAAGGCGTCCAGCAGCTCCTGCTTCCAACCCGGATTTGCAAACTCGTCGATGATCTGGATCCGATAACCGAGACGATCCAGCGGCGTAGCCGTGCACAGAAGGCTCAAGGGGAGCTCCACACGCCGCTGCACCTGCTTGCCTGCCCTTGGCGCGGGGTTGAAGAGAACGATATCCATTCGGGTTGCGACTACCTTCAGCGATTAGCTCCTGGGCCTTCACCGGCAGGACCTGCATAGGAGATTTCTACGCCTGATTCTACCCTATTCCATCGGGCAGCAATCCCTCGGCTGGTAGGGCTGCTTCAAGTCTCCGAGCGGCCTGTCCAACGATCTCACCCTGAGCAATCTTGGTATCATGAAAGAAAGAACCCCAACTGGCTGAGGCGGCCAGGAAAGGAGGTTCGAGATGCAGTTTCCGTGGATCGCGTTCTTACCACTGCTGCACGGCTTGGCCCTGTTGACCTTGATCATGGCGCTGGCCTACATAAAGAAGAACGCCGCCCTTGGTGGAGTGCTCGCCCTGATTGCGTTCCTCTGTGCTGCGACGACAGCGTTCTTCTTCGTGATCCTGTGGCGAGGTAGCTTCTGAGAAGGCGTTGCAGTCGATGGTTAACTTCCCGTGACGGGTAACTCGGAGACCTGTCCCGCGAGAGCAGCTCCTACGATCCCGGCCTCGTTGCGCATTTCTGCCGGCACGATGGGCGCCCTAGTGTCGAGGTACCCCAGGAAACGCTCGTGCTTCTTGCTGACACCGCCCCCCAGTATGAACAGATCCGGGTTCAATAGAGATTCGACATAATCCAGGTACTCGTCGAGACGCTTGGCCCACTTCTTCCAGCTCCAGGAGTTCTTCGAGCGGGCCCTGTCCGAGGCTCGTTCTTCGGCATCCTCGCCGCGGACAATCAAGTGCCCCAACTCGGAATTCGGCACCAGCTGACCATCCATGAAAAGGGCAGTGCCGATTCCGGTGCCGAGAGTCACCATCATCACCAGGCCTTGTTGTCCGCGGCCGGCCCCGAACGCCATCTCCGCCATACCCGCAGCATCAGCGTCATTCAGGACTGTCACCGCACATTCTGTGCGCTGCTCGAAAAGGCTACGGCAGTCCGTGTCGATCCAGCTCTTGTGCACGTTCGCAGCCGTTCGCACCACGCCTTCCTTGACCACCCCTGGAAAGGTGCACCCGACTTGCCCCGTCCATTGAAAATGCGCCACCAGCTCCGCAACGACCTTCGAGACCTTCTCAGGTGAAGCCGGCCGCGGTGTCGGGATTCGCATGCGCTCGGCGACCAACTCGCCCTTTTCGATGTCGACGGGGGCACCCTTGATACCGCTACCCCCGATATCGATCCCCAGAATCGTTGAGTCCTGCTGCCTTTTCGCCACCATTTTGACCACCTCCATCGAGATCACTCCGGTTGCTCGCAATATTACCCGGTCGGGTAAGTTGGAGCTGATACCGATTTCCTGAAAAGGGGAACAAAGTTCGCACTGCTGCCTGGTGGGTTAGCGTTCAGTGGGGACGAACGATTCAATTGCATCTCATCTATTTGACCGAATCGGGTCACCGTCCGAGAATGGAAGGGTCATGGCTGCCGTCAAGGTGAAGGTTCCCGACAACAGACCCCTGGCGCGGCTGCACTTCGACCGGGAGTGCCAGTATCCGGGCTGGTATGTGCGCTACCGACTCAAGGGCAAGCGGCGAAAACTCGCCCTTTCCACCTGGGACCCGGAAAATGTCGAAGGAGCGAGGGTCGAAGCGGCAAGGCTGCTTCACCTGCCATCCGGTCGGGTGGCAGTCGAGGGGCTCGAGGTCGAGTCACTCCCAAAGTGAAGTGTCCCCGGATTCAAAGCCGTCGCCAAAGACAAAGGTCGAGAGGAATTGCGCTTCGCAGGTCCGGTCGGCTGCCATCGTCACCAGGCCGTCGGCACAGTCGGGGTCTCCGAGCCACCCTCCAAAGGCCGTATCCGGGTCCGGGTGAGCAGTCAGAGATACCTCTGTACCTGCAGGATAGATCTCGGCACAGTCCTGTCCACAATCGATT
This sequence comes from uncultured Acidobacteriota bacterium, assembly GCA_963707075.1. Taxonomy (GTDB): domain Bacteria; phylum Acidobacteriota; class Thermoanaerobaculia; order Multivoradales; family JAHEKO01; genus CAXMQZ01. The sequence continues at coordinate 491,850 of CAVPOX010000015.1, read as the reverse complement.
CCGGCTGGATCGCTGGTGACCCGTCCGGAGCCTGGACCCGTCGTAACGACCGTCAGCAGGTGCGATCGCAGGTCGAATCTGGCCGCGCAAGTGAGATCGCCAAGCATCGTCACGAATCCGTCGGCGCAGTCATCCTCACCGCTCCAACCCACAAAGGCGGAATCAGCGTCCGGCTCGGCAGTCAATGTGACCTGGGTGTCGATGGTGAAACTTTCGCTGCAATCGACACCGCAATCGATACCAGGAGGCTCACTGAACACCAGGCCCGATCCGGTTCCCTCTCGCGTGACTGAGAGCGTGAAGAGGTAATCCATGCGGAAGACATAGGCAGCTCCGCTATCGGGGCCATTGTCCACCTCCCCAGGAGCGCCCACGAGAACATTGTCGTCCGAGACGGCGACAGATGTCCCGAACAAGGCATCTGCGGAGTCTCGAGCGGGGAGGAGTTTTTCTCTCTCGATCCAGGCGCCGTTCGTGCGAACGAAGAGATAGGCCGCGCCGCTGTTGGATGCCTCGCCGTCGTACCCAGGGGCACCACTGACAATGTAGTCCCCCGAGATCGAGACGCTGCTGCCGAAACCATCTCCCGGGAGACCGTCCGCGGGGTACAACCTGGAGACTTGTTGCCAGTCATCGCCTTCCCTCACGAAAACATAGGCGGCGCCGCTCGAAGCCACAGTGCCCTCAGCACCGGGCGAGCCGATCACGCAGATTTCCGTCGTCGTCGCCAGCGCCGTCCCAAACTGATCTCCATCCCGTCCATCACTCGCCACGAGCCTGTCTTGCTCCGACCAGCGTCCCCGACGATCCCTGACGAAGACGAAGGCCGCGCCGGTACGCGCACGGTCCTCGATGGCGAAGGGCGCACCTACCAGAGCGGTGTCTGCCATCACGGACGCAGCGAATCCGAACCGGTCGCTGATGTCACCTTCGCTCGCAAGCAGTTTCTGGGTCTCAGACCATCGCTCTCGGCTGCGTTCGAAAACGTACGCCGCGCCGCTGAGTGATGCAACGCCATCGGCAAGATAGGATCCGACAACAACCGTATCGCCATCAATAGAGACGGCGTGGCCAAACTGCTCGAACTCATCGCCATCACCGGGCAACAGTTCACCTTGCTCTTCCCAGCCCCTTCTCCCGGGGACAAAGACATAGGCGGAGCCCGTTTGATCGAATCCATCGTTGCCGAAGGGCGAGCCGGCAACGAAGCTTTCGCCAGAGATGGCCACAGACGTGCCAAAGCTATCCGCCGGCATGCCGTCCTCGGCGAGGACCTTTGCCTCCTCACTCCATTCGTCTCGGTCGAAGGTATAGACGTAGGCTGAGCCGCGATTGATGTCCTGCCCCTCGTCATCGCGTGGGGCCCCAATGACGGCGATCCTCCCGGAAATCGCCACGCTCTCGCCGAAATGGTCGCCGGCACTACCGTCCTCCGGCAGGAGCTTCGCTGAAGTCGAGGTCACGGCAAGGCGAGGCGATGAGTTTCCTGGCAGCCCGGCTTGTACTGCAAGAGCCAGAACCACGAAGAGGACGAAGAGGGCGATTGAAAACCTGCTCATCGGACTCGAGCCGCCTTTCGCCTGCCGGCGCACACTGCCACCTACCTCTGAGTTGGCGTAGCCTCGCGTGCCTACAAATCACGCTACTCCTGCCGAGGGCAAGTGTCCAGGTCGAGTGGCACCTCACTACCCGACGAGGAGAATCGACTACCGCGGCCTTTCGGCGGTGGAGTAGAGGAATGACATGGTTTCGAGGCGGGCCCCGTTTGCATCCGCAACGGCGAAAGCGCCGCTGCCCCGCTCCTTCTGCTCGGCAGTAGGCTCGTACATCGTCGCACTGCCAAACTCTCCAGCCTTGGAGACTGCGTAGAAGGACAATCCGAAGCGTGGCCGACCCTGTCCATCGAGCAGTCGATCCTCGGTCATCTCCACCGCGCGCTGCAGAGCCTGCAGGCAAGCCTGTGTGGGTGCCAGACCCTGTCGCATCGCTTCGACCACCAGAAAGGCTCCGCAAACCTTGAGGTTGGCTTCTCCTCGTCCCGTGGAGCCAGCGGCGCCGACGCGGTTGTCGCAGTACTGCCCAGCGCCGATGATCGGACTGTCTCCGGCTCTTCCCGGAATCTTCCAGGAGAGACCACTAGTCGTGGTGACGCTTCCCAGGTCTCCCTTGGCATCCAGGGCACAGACATTGATGGTTCCGTGCGTGCCATCGCCCTGAGCCTCGTCCTCAGGATCGAGCCAGTTGTCGGTGGAGCTCCGGCCGGCCTTCCAGCGAAGCCATGCCTGCCGACTCGCATCCGTCAGGAGGTTCTGCTCCTTGAACCCCAGATCCAGGGCGAACCGCCTTGCACCTTCACCGACCAGCAGCACATGGTCGGTATGTTCCATTACCGCCTTGGCGACCAGGGATGGGGTGGCGATTCCCTCGAGAGCCGCGACGGCGCCCGCACGCTTCGTAGGCCCATGCATGCAGGACGCATCCAGTTGAACGACGCCGTCCTCGTTGGGCAGCCCGCCCAGTCCGACGGAGGAATCCTCCGGATCGAGCTCCTGAATCTTCGCCGCTTCAATGGCAGCGTCGAGTGGGTCCACGCCCTCTTCGTCCATCAACCTGTAAGCCAACCTGACACCTCTCAGACCGTTGCGCGATGCCACGATCAGGGGTCCGCCTCCCGCACCAGATATCCCGGTGCCGGTCGGATCGATTTGCCGGGCGTCGGCATGCTGGGGCAGGGCGGAAGCCACGGAGGCGGCTGCGGTGAGCTCGAGGAAACGCCTTCGAGAGAGGGGCATGGCGGAATCTCCTTTGTCAGCAAGTCTTCAGTCAGGACCGGAGATCGAGCTTACCAACCCGTGCTCCGAACTCGGCGAACCCAGGCGAACAAACGACCGGCAGTGGCGTAGGGTGAGATGGCACCACAGTCGCAGGACCTTGAATCCAGGAGGTCAGGATGACCAAGAAACCGTTTTCAGTAGTCGAGAGAGAAGACATCGCCCCCCTCTGTCCACATTGCAGCAAGGAGCTGACAGAGGTCTATCGGAAGTCGAGAGGAGCTGGGCTGATCGTCGGACGCAACAACGTCTTCTTCTGTCCTCACTGCCTCAAGGTGCTGGGGTTTGGACAGAGTCGCATGGTCTGATCAGGAGAGCGGACACTTGCGCCGATCCTGCGCGGCACGACGTTCCTTGCCACGCCGTCTGTCCTTGCCCTTGCGGCGGTCGTGCGAGACCGGAATGTCGACCTTGCGCCGGTCGCCTTTGCGCCGGTCCTGACCGCTGCGCCGGTCCTTGCCACTGCGTCGTTCCGTGCGATTGCCTCCGTCCGAGGATCCAGGCATCCGAAGTCTCCTTCCAGATCGGGTCGGCGGACCGTCGCGGTGAGGTGCACAACCGGACAGCCCGACATGGGTGCCGCATCCCCTGTATAGGGCCTTCGCCGGCGATTCGCTATGGAATCCGTCATCCAGCGAAGAATCCATCTCGAGACATATCTCTATGAACCGGATTCTGTATGGAATTGCTTGTGTTACATCTAGGACGATGAACATTCGAGTGGTCAGCCCGGTCAGAGGCGAGGTTGTCGAAGTCACGCGCGACGGGATCGAGGTGATCTCCGAGGCTCCGTTGGAACCGGGTCAGAAATGTTCGCTGTTGATGAAACGCGACTTTCGAGCCCGCCGCCTACAAGGGCGTGTACGGTGGTGCATCGCCCGACCTTCCGTCGAGATTCCTTCGCGCACCTCGGCCTTTGCACATCAGTTCTATCTCGAGGCGCGAGAGATGGACCCGGCGGTGCAACGCTTTCTGAAGTCGCAGGTGGCGGCGAGCTAGTCGCCTGCTCGGCGCCGATCGGCTCCACTGCGTCGATCCTGCTCGCGGCGAACCGCCAGACGCCCCGGCTCGATAGGCAGGTCCTCGACCCGCCGGTCCTGGCACCACCGACGGTCATCCAGCAGACGACGCTCTGTCTTCGCCGCAGAGAAAAAGCGTAGGGTCTTCCGGATTTCGATCACAGCAGCTCAGATTGCAGTGGCCCCTGGCCGATCGACAGTTTTCCCGTCCTTCCTGATTATAGAGGACTGAAGATGCCCCTGCCTCATAGCTAGTTCTGTGAGGAAGACCAGTCGGACGTGTCGCCCGATTCGAATCCATCTCCGAATATCGCGCTCGCATCACTCTCGAAGGTCACGTCGTCGACGAAGAGGTTGCTGATCAGTTGATCATCCGTTTCCACGCGTATCTGGAGGCTGACAGTCTCTCCGGCATAGGCCGCCATGTCGACAGTATGCAAAACCCAGCCGGCCGTGTCTCTCTCCCAGCAAAGATCATAGGAATCGATCACCGTCGCGGTGTTGACGATTACCCCGGCAAAGTCATAGCCACAGTCGTCCTCGGAGTCGATCCAGTGCCAGTACTTCAAGACCGGGGTGCCCACCGGGACAGTCACTCGCTGCTCGATGTAGGCGATCTCGTCCAGATCACCACCCAGCCAGGTCGCCCAGTTGCCAGCGTGAGGCAGGACACCCTGGGGGAACTCGGTGTAGTTGAGGATGAGATTCCAGCCGTTCAGCGAGACTTCAGCCCAGATGGCGGCTCCGCTTTCGAAGTTGCCGTTGGGCAGGGGAGTCACCAGAACGCCGCCTTGCAGTTCGCGTTCGCTCGATGCTTCCCCTGAGGCTGTCAGGTGAGAACGCCGCTCCATATCGCCTCCCAGCAGGCGTTGCTGTGCCGCAGCTCTCGGTTGTTGCCCCTCACCACTCCGAACGGCAACCGCCGCGGCAGCGGAAGCAGTCGACAGTAGACACCCACTCAGCAGAACGGCTGTGACCAATCGCATGGTTTCCCTCCAACGAGGATTGCGCTCAGCATCGAAAACTGGTCACAACCTCGAAGTCCTCAGTCATCGCCTGGCCAAAGCAACGCAATACCAGATCGATAGACTGGAACAACATCACCGCTGTCGAGCTTCGTGGCGTCCTGAAAGTGGCACCAACGGACCTCGCCGCGAAACTTGACGCGCGTGCTGCCCTTCTTCAGATAGAACGAATTCCGCTCACCCACGTGCAGCGGTATGTGAGAACGCACTCCCAACCCGCCTTCGCTGGTATCGATCACCTCACCTGGGACTGGGTTGCTCGTCACAGCCCCCTCCACTCTGGCTCTCGGGTAGCGCCGCAAGTCGGAGTCGCCATCGATCCAGCCCGTCGTCGAGGTGTCCGCAGAATCAGCCATACAGGTGTGAAATTGTAGCGTAATGGCATCGTCAGCGGACCAAGTATGAGGAAGCCGGGCTCGAGCCCGGCTTCCGTGTCATCGATCAATGCGTGCGCCTACGGTCTGACAGTGGAGCTCCATTTCGAAGTATTGCCGGACTCGAAGCCGTCGGTGAAAATGATCGGCGGCGCCTCGTAGGACCCGACATCACAAATGGCGCTGCCGTTGTCATCGCCATCGCGCGGTCGAGGAGCGCCGCGCTGGTCGTTGGCGGTGCACGGTCCGTTCAGCGCGCCGTCAATGGCGACACTCCCCAGGCCAGCGACATTGACCGGAGTGGGACCGCCGTAGTTGCTCAACGGAAACAGGTACAACGCGGCGATGGAGACGTTTCTCTTGTCGGAAGCCTGATTGAATCCGCAGCCGTTGCCGGGGCTTTCGAGGTTGCCGCCCTGCGAGAGCAGATCGGTCTGGGCGCAGACGCCTTTGACAATCGAGTTCGTGGACGCGATCGAGCCGGCGTTGTGAATGGCGTTACCCGTCGGAGCGACGCCATCGGCAAAGGTCGAGTTCAAGATGTCGATGTCACCACCGGTCATGTTGGCGATGTTGCCACCGTATTCTGTTGCATTGTTGCCGCTGATGGCCGAATTGGTGATGGTCGCGTTGTTCTCGTTGGCGAGGCCGCCACCCCATCGTCTGGCCTTGTTCTTGCCAATCGTCGACTGGGTGAGGGTGAGGTTGCCGCTCTCGGAGTGGATACCCCCTCCCCAGGCTCCCTCGTTCAATTCCACGACCGACTGGATCAACGACAGTGTGCCCCTGCTGAAGATACCGCCTCCGGTACCGCCAGCTTCGTTGTCGGAGACCGTGCAGCGCGTCATCGTGGTATTGCTCCCACTGGTCAGGTAGAGGCCCGCACCGTCGTCATCCGAGAGATTTCCGTCGATCACGCAGTCTTCCAGGACGAGGCTTCCATTGCTCCAGATAGCACCGCCCAAATTGGCACCGTGCTTGAAGATCGTCACCCGGCGCATGGTCAATTCGCCCTTGTTCTGAACGGCTCCGCCATTGCCATTCGTATCGCCATGCGAGATCTCCAGATCTCTGACCAGCACGAGGCCATTGACGGAATCATGGACGTCGAAGATCCGGTCCAGATCATTGCCGTAGATCAAGGTCGCTTCCTGACCCGCTCCATAGAAGTTGATCCGCGCCAGGATGTCCAGATCTCCCGTGGCGGCGGCATCCTCGCCAGTTCCGACGATGGTGAGGTCATATCTGGCGGCCTGCAGATTGATGGTATCCACAATGGTTCCGGCAGGACACTCGTTGGGGCCCCCACCCGATGGCGAGTCGGTGTTGGCAGCGATCACCGCCTCCCGCAAGCTGCAGAGATTGTCATTGGGATTGATGACGTCGTTGGTGGTGTTGACATCGATCGATGTCCCCCCGGATTGGACGGCGAAGCCGATCAACAACAAGCCCAAGGCAGTGATAACCCGTTTGCTTCGTGTCGTTTTGCCTAACACTGGTACCTCCTCCAGTCGATTTCCGCGTGGTCGAGGCGGTATTGTGTCCCAGTTCCCCTGATCTAACAACCTGGGATCAGTAGTTTTCCTCATGGCTATAAGCATACATCTGCCTGGCCGACCGCCACCAATCCTATCCGGCTCGTTGTGGACGATGTCGCTGCGGCGGCCAAGGTGAGGACCTACAATCTGCTCGAGCAGGAGATTCGCGAGGTCCCATTTTGAAGAACGCTCACCAGACTGGCAAGAAGATCCTCGGGCTGGTCTTTTTCAGCACCGACTCGGGGGACGTAGAGACCTGGCTCTTGCAGTATTACGATTCAGGCCGGCTGTTTACCGTCGATCTCGGAATCGATTCCGCTCAAGCGGTGATGGCGGCAGTGGCTGATGCTGCAGGATTCCTCTCTTGCCGACCTGAAAATATCCTGGTCGGCGATCATGGACTGCCTGAAGCCGAACCGCGCGCCAGAACTGGTCCCGCTCAGGTCAACCTCGAGAAGATTCGAGGCTCAGAAGAGGCGCGTGCTCGAGTCTACTGGGATGAAGACGAGGGCCCTCGCCCGGGTTGGTATGTCCAGTTCTTTTCCGAAGACCGACTCGACCGTCTGCCTCTTTGGCAGAGCGACCTGAACGATGTCGAAGCCGCGCGCACCGAGGCCGCGTGGCTGCTCGGATGTCGCCCCGAGGAGGTTCAAGTCGGCGGTGATCTCCTCGGCTGGCCGGACGACGACTGATCGCGACCGCCCCTTCCAGATTCCCGGCACATCGCCGACCTCACGAGGGGTGCTCCTCGGAAGGCACCCGAACTCGACATTTCGGACAGGCTATCGCTACGGTCGGAGAGAATCGAGAATGACCGTGGGTTAGAGTGTTGGAACGAATGGGTGATCCCGGAGTTGGAAGGAGACGACAATGCGGCCATCGAGAATTGCCGGGCTGGCACTGGTAGCGATGATCCTGGGAATACAGTTCCCCGCGCAAGCTGCCGAACCGTCTGAGAAGGAGCTGATCGAGTCGCTCAGAGAGGCGGAGACGGCCTTCGCATCGAGCGTCCGCGAGAAGGATTTGGAGAGTTTTGAGGCACACATCGATTCCGATGCGGTGTTTATCGGGGGCCAGGTGCTCGAGGGCAAGGATTCGATCTTGAGTGCCTGGAAACTCTATTTCGTAGACAACGCGCCCCGCCTGGAATGGTACCCGGAGACGGTGGTCGTGCGGCCGGATGGAGTGCTTGGCATGACCACGGGGCCCTACACTCTGCGACTCCAGTCCGAGAGTGGAGAAGAGGTTACCCAGGCGGGGAGGTTCTCGTCGATCTGGCAACGCCAGGAGGATGGTCGGTGGCAGATCGTCTTCGACTCCGGTTGCCCTCCCTGTGCGGAGTGTGACTAGCCCCGAGAATAGGGCACTTGTGGACTGCCGTCGCGCTCGAGTGGCAGGTTGGCGGTCTGTTCTCAGGGGCGAAGGATCGCCGATTGATGGAAGGGGCACGGTAGAATCGAGCCCATGAACGACGCGGCTGCTCCAGTGGTCGAGAACCACTACGTTCCCAAAAACCACATTCGTATCGTCACTGCCGGCTCGCTCTTCGATGGCCACGACGCCGCGATCAACGTCATGCGGCGGCTGCTTCAACGGTCGGGAGCCGAAGTGATCCATCTCGGGCACAACCGATCGGTCGCCGAGATCGTCGACTGCGCCATCCAGGAGGACGTGCAGGGGATCGCAGTCACCTCCTATCAAGGCGGGCATGTCGAATTCTTCAAGTACATGCATGACCTTCTCGCTGAGCGAGAGGCGAAAATACGGATCTTCGGTGGAGGAGGAGGGACGATCCTTCCCGATGAGATCACCGAACTCCACACGTACGGCATCGAGCGCATTTATTCGCCCGATGACGGTCGCTCCATGGGGCTCCAGGGGATGATCGACGATCTTCTGGAGCGTTGCGATTTTCCAACCGTCACCCCTCCCCTGGGTAATCAGGCGGAGGCCTTGACATCCCGAAGCTCGCGGGCGCTCGGGCAGCTCATCACACTGGCAGAAAACTACCCTGAAGAGGGAGCTGCTATCGATGAGGCTCTCGCTCGGCTCGACCCCGGAAAGACTACGGCGGTGCTAGGCATTACCGGTACCGGAGGATCGGGAAAGTCGTCTCTGGTAGATGAGTTGGTTCGCCGCTTCCTGGCGGACTTCAGCGAGCAGACCCTGGCCGTGATCTCGGTCGATCCTTCCCGTCGCAGAGGGGGCGGCGCTCTGCTGGGGGACCGCATTCGGATGAACGCGATCCACGATGCTCGCGTTTACATGAGGTCTCTCGCCACCCGTCAATCGAATCTCGCTCTGAGCCGATATGTCCAGAAGTCGATCGAGATCTGCCGGGCCGCGGGATTCGATCTGATCATCGTCGAAACCTCCGGTATCGGGCAATCGGACACCGAGATCGTCGAACATTCGGATGTCGCCCTTTACGTAATGACGGCCGAGTACGGCGCGGCGACGCAGCTCGAGAAGATCGACATGCTCGACTTCGCCGACGTGATTGCCATCAACAAATTCGACAAGGGCGGCTCGCTCGACGCGCTCAGGGATGTCCGCAAGCAATACCGACGCAATCACCAGATTCTGGATGGTGAGGATGCGGACCTGCCGATCTTCGGCACGGTCGCGTCCCAGTTCCACGATCCCGGGATCAACCATCTCTACAAGCGGATCATGGACATCCTGGTGGAGAAGACCGGATCGCCACTGAAGTCGAGCTACGAGCTCCCCGAAACCCCCGAACGTCATCTCGTCATCCCGGCTGACCGCGTCAGATATCTCGCCGAAATCGTCGAGAACAGCGAGCAATACGACGCTTTTGTCACTCGTCAGGTCGACATCGCCCGCCGGATGTACCAGCTGCAGGGCACCATCGAGCAGCTGCGATCCGAGATCGGGCAGGCGGCGGTTGAAATCGTCGAACCGGGCACCGACGGCGTCGTCGAGGTCATCCAGAACGAGAAACCGGAACCCGAGTTTCTTCAGGACCTCGAAGAGCGCTACCGTCGCCTCGAGGCGACTCTCGATTCCGACTGTCGGGCGATGCTCCGTGAGTGGCCAGCCACCCGCGAGCGCTATCGCGCCGATCGGTACCGCTTCGAGGTCCGGGGCAAGCTCATCGAGCAAGAGCTATTCTCGGAATCCCTCTCACACCTCAGAATTCCCAAGGTCGTCTTGCCGCGGTTCGAGGACTGGGGGGACATCCTGCGATGGCTCTTGACTGAGAACGCCCCCGGCATGTTTCCCTTTGCCGCCGGCGTATTCCCGCTGAAACGGATGAGCGAGGACCCCACACGCATGTTTGCGGGCGAGGGAGGACCCGAGGCGACCAATCGAAGGTTCCACTATCTCTCCAGCTCCATGCCGGCAAAGCGCCTCTCGACCGCATTCGACTCGGTCACGCTCTACGGGGAAGATCCGGCTCCTCGGCCGGATATCTTCGGCAAGATAGGAAACTCGGGAGTCAGCATCGCCACCGTCGATGATGCCAAGAAGCTCTACTCCGGATTCAACCTGGCGGATCCGGCGACTTCGGTCTCCATGACCATCAATGGCCCTGCACCCATGGTCCTGGCCTTCTTCATGAACGCCGCGATCGATCAGCAATGCGAGCTCTACCTCCGTGAACAGGGTCTGGCCGACGAGACCACCCAGAAGATCGAGTCCATCTACAACGAGCGAGGTGTACCGCGACCCGGCTACCAGGGCGATCTACCGACCGGCAGCGACGGACTCGGACTTCTACTCCTCGGGGTCAGCGGCGACGAGGTGCTGGACCCGGAGGTCTACCAGCGCATCCGAGCCGAGACGCTGAAACGTGTCCGCGGCACTGTTCAGGCGGACATCCTCAAGGAAGATCAGGCCCAGAACACCTGCATCTTCTCTTCCGAGTTCGCCCTGCGCATGATGGGCGATATTCAGCAGTACTTCATCGACAACCAGATCCGGAATTTTTACTCGGTGTCGATCTCCGGTTACCACATCGCAGAGGCTGGCGCGAATCCGATCACGCAGCTCGCCTTCACGCTCTCCAACGGCTTCACTCTGGTCGAGTACTACCTGTCCAGGGGTATGCACATCGATGATTTCGCTCCCAACCTGTCCTTCTTCTTCTCCAACGGCATGGACCCGGAGTATTCCGTAATCGGGAGGGTGGCACGCCGCATCTGGGCCAAGGCGATGAAGCTCAAGTACGGCGGTAACGAACGATCACAGAAGCTCAAGTATCACATTCAGACTTCGGGCCGCAGTCTGCACGCTCAGGAGATCGCCTTCAATGACATCCGCACGACACTGCAGGCACTCTACGCCATCTATGACAACTGCAACTCACTCCACACCAACGCTTATGACGAGGCGATCACGACCCCAACCCAAGAGAGCGTTCGGCGAGCCCTGGCGATTCAGCTGATCATCAACAAGGAGCTCGGGCTGGCCAGGAACGAGAATCCCTTGCAGGGAGCCTTTATCATCGACGAGCTGACCGACCTGGTAGAACAGGCGGTGCTTACGGAGTTCCGTCGACTCTCCGACAGGGGAGGAGTCCTGGGGGCGATGGAAAGGATGTACCAGCGCACCAGGATCCAGGAGGAGTCCCTGCACTACGAATCCCAGAAGCACTCGGGTGAGCTGCCGATCGTGGGCGTGAACACGTTTCTCGACGCGGCAGGCTCCCCGACGATCGTGCCGCACGAAGTCCAAAGATCGACTGCAGAAGAAAAGGAGTACGCCATTCGCTCCTGCAATGCCTTCATCGAGCGCAATCGGGAGCGGTCCCGGCAGGCGTTGCTTCACTTGCAGGCGGTCGCGGTCGGCCATGACAACGTCTTCGAGGCCCTGATGGAAGCTGGAAAGATCTGCACTCTGGGACAGATCTCCAATGCCTTGTACGAAGTTGGCGGCCAATATCGTCGAAATATGTAGGATCAGCAGGAATTGGCTCGAGTTGGAGCACCGATGAAATCTGGCTTTCCGAGAGTAGGTTTCGACGACTGGCTGAAGGCCGTGGAAGGCCAGCTCGCCCCCCCGAAGCAAGTCGAAGGCATCGAGCTCGAGCCGCTCTGTAGCGGCGAGCATCCCCGGATGGGGAGATCCCCTTGGATTGCCCCGAGCAGACGGACTGCCGGCGTCGGGAACGAGCCATGGATCATCTGCCAGGCATACGACGCGTCGGACCCCGAAAAGCTCGAGCGTTACTTGAAGGATGACCTGGCAAACGGGGTGAGAGGAGTCTGTCTGCGAGCTGGGCCAGCTGGGGGTCTCCGGAATGTCCAGGACTATCAGCGAGCCTTTCGGGATTGCGAAGCAGGCTGGCGAGTCTTGATGCTCGACGCGGGTGCCGACTTCCTGTCCGCCGGCGAAATCCTGCTGAGCTGGGTAAGAGAAACTTCGCCTGCAATCGGAGATCGGCCACTCTTCATCAAAGCGGATCCTCTTGGAGAGTTGGCAACCAGGGGCAGCTTGCCGGCAGACCTCTCCAAGCTGGAGTCTGATAGCGCAGAGCTGATGCATCGCGTCCTGGACGAGCTGCCAGAATCTCGCTCTCTGGGTGTCTGGACTGCCCCGTACAGAGAGGCCGGAGCTGAGATCGACCAGGAGTTGGGCATCGCCCTGGCGACTGCGACCTACTATCTTCGGTCTCTGACGCGCCAGGGGCTGGCACCTGCGGACATCTCCTCGCAGCTGACCTTCTTTACCGCAGGCGGGCAGAACACCTTCCTGGAGATCGCCAAACTGCGCGCTTTCAGGTACCTCTGGAAGGGACTACAAATAGCCTGTGGAGCCGAGGCACCTGCACCGGCCTGGATTCACTCGACGGTTCTGAAGCGAAGCTTGCCTGCTGCGGATCCGGCCAACAACTTGTTGCGGGTGACCGTAGCGAGCTTCGCGGCGATCGTCGGGGGGGCTGACAGTCTCACCACCTCGGGACACGACTTCGCCCAAGTGGGCTCCACTTCCGACGAGGACCGCAGACTGGCCCGGAATGTCCAGCACCTGTTGCGGCTCGAGTCACATCTGGGACTCGTGGCAGACCCCGCCAAAGGCTCGTATCAACTCGAAACCCTCACCCAAAGGTGTGCAGAAAACGGGTGGAGGTTCTTCCAGGACATCGAAATGCAGGGTGGTGCCTTCGCGGCCTTGAAGTCGGGTTGGATTCAGCACCAGATTGCCTTACGGTGGCAGGATCGCCTGAACCGGATAGGTGCGGGCGAGCTCGCCATTCTCGGAGTCAATCAATACCCCGACCCCGACAGACCGCTCCAGGTTCCCGCGAAGGTTGGCGCTGCGCCTGGCACCGAGGACCTCCAGCCGGCTTCGACCGTCGTGTCCCCGTTAGAGATGCACCGAGACAGCGAACCCTTCGAGCCCGAGGAGCGTTCGACGGCATGAGTCAGATTCCGGATCTCTCCAAGCTTCCCTGGCGCGACATTGCAGCAAGGCTGGCGCAGGCTGAACCTGCCGAAAGCGGCGCTACCGCTGCGGCTGGAGGATGGCCTTCTCCGGAAGGCATCGATATCGCAGCGGAGTACTTCGCTGGCGATGTCGCCACTCTGAACAGTACCGACACCATGCCGGGATTTCCACCATTTGTTCGCGGTCCCTATCCCACGATGTACCTTCGGCGACCCTGGACCATTCGACAGTATGCCGGCTTCTCGACCGCCGAAGCTTCCAATGCCTTCTATCGGCGCAATCTGGCAGCCGGGCAGAAGGGGCTGTCGATCGCCTTCGATCTTCCGACCCACCGTGGCTACGACTCCGATCACCCCAGGGTCGCGGGTGACGTGGGCATGGCGGGGGTCGCTATCGACTCCATCCTCGACATGGAGATTCTCTTCGCTGGCATTCCCCTCGACGCGATGAGTGTCTCCATGACGATGAACGGAGCGGCGCTGCCGATCATGGCCCTCTACATCGTCGCCGCAGAGGAGCAGGGAGTCGCCCTCGAGGCACTCTCCGGGACCATCCAGAACGACATTCTCAAGGAGTTCATGGTCCGCAACACCTATATCTATCCGCCTCGACCTTCAATGCGTATCGTCGCCGATATCATCCGCTACACCGCTCGGCACATGCCTCGCTTCAACAGCGTTTCGATCTCCGGCTATCACATGCAGGAAGCTGGAGCGACAGCCGATATCGAGCTCGCCTACACGCTCGCTGATGGCTTGGAGTATGTACGCACGGGTTTGGCAGCAGGGCTGCAGGTGGACGACTTCGCGCCGAGACTGTCGTTCTTTTTTGGAATCGGCATGCACTATTTCATGGAGGTCGCCAAGCTCCGGGCGGCGCGTCTGCTATGGGCCGAAATGATGCGTCAGTTCGAGCCGGTCAATCCAAAGTCCTTGATGCTGCGCACCCACTGCCAGACCTCGGGCTGGTCCCTGGCTGGGCGGGATATCTTCAACAATATTCCCCGTACCTGCATCGAGGCCATGGCGGCCGTCCATGGACACACCCAGTCACTCCATACGAACTCGTTCGACGAGGCCCTGGCCCTGCCCAGCGATGATTCAGCGCGAATCGCGCGCAACACCCAGTTGCTCCTGCAGTTGGAGTCGGGAAGCTGCGAGGTGATCGACCCCTGGGGAGGCAGCTATTTTGTCGAGGCGCTGACTCACGCTCTGGCACGGCGAGCCCGGGCTCACCTCGACGAAATCGAGGCTCTGGGCGGCATGGCCCGTGCCATCGAAACGGGGCTGCCCAAGCGCCGGATCGAGGAAGCAGCCGCCCGCACCCAGGCGAGGATCGATTCCAACCAGCAACCCCTGGTCGGCGTGAATCGCTACCCCTATGCAGATCCGGAGCCGGTCGAGTTGTTGAGTGTAGACAACTCGGCGGTGCGCCAAGCCCAGATAGGCCGCATCGAGAAGCTGAAGCTGACCCGAGAGCAGAGCAGGGTCGAGGCGGCACTCGAGGCGCTTGAAGCCTGCGCCCAGTCGGGCCGTGGCAATCTGCTTGAGAGATCCATCGACGCCGCCAGGGCTCGCGCGACAGTCGGGGAGATATCGGAAGCACTGGCCCAGGTCTTTGGCCGTCATCAGGCTGTCGTCCAAACCTTCACCGGGGTATACAGTAGGGAGATGGGCGAAGATCGGGACGACATCGAGCGGGTCCGTCTGCGAGCCGAGAGATTCCTCGCCAGAGAAGGTCGGCGTCCCAGGTTGCTGGTAGCCAAGCTCGGACAGGATGGACACGACCGCGGACAAAAGGTCATTGCAACGGGCTTCTCCGATCTTGGTTTCGACGTCGATATTGGCCCCCTGTTCCAGACACCTGAGGAGACCGCCCGGCAAGCCATCGAAAACGATGTTCACATAGTAGGTATAAGCACTCTTGCTGCAGGTCATCGTACGCTGGTTCCAGCACTTTGTCGCGAGTTGGCTGAAGCCGGCAGAGACGACATTCTCGTCGTGGTTGGAGGAGTCATTCCGCCCGCTGACGAACCCGCGCTTCTCGAGGTCGGGGTAACAGCCGTGTTCGCGCCCGGTACCGTCATCTCCGAAGCCGCGGAGGCACTTCTGGATCAGTTGGAAGCCGTCGCTGCGAGCCCGCCGTCCAACAACCCGACATGAACGAGTCCCCTGCCAACCGGAAACGTGCTCCAATGCGTGTCGAGGACATTGTCGAGGGAGTTCGGAGAGGCGATCGTGGCGTGCTCGCGCGGGCCATCACTCTGTTGGAGAGCGCCAGATCGGCGGATCGAGCGTTGGCTCTGGAGGTGCTTCAGGAGGTACTGCCCGATACCGGCACCGCCTATCGCGTGGGCATCTCGGGAGTTCCCGGTGTTGGCAAGAGTACCTTCATCGAATCCCTGGGAATGCTGTTGACGGAGGCTGGCCATCGCGTCGCCGTTCTGGCGGTCGATCCTTCCAGCTCGATCTCCGGAGGTAGCATCCTGGGAGACAAGAGCCGGATGCCGAGACTCGCAAGCAGTCCTGCTGCTTTCATTCGTCCTTCACCCAATGCCCTTTCGCCCGGTGGGGTAGGGCGAAGAACCCGCGAGTCCATGCTCCTGTGCGAAGCCGCCGGCTTCGATATTGTCCTGATTGAGACCGTGGGTGTAGGCCAATCGGAAATCATGGTTGCCGACATCGTCGATTTCTTCCTTGTGCTCCTGCTGCCTGGAGCCGGTGACGAGCTCCAGGGGATCAAGAAGGGCATCCTCGAGCTGGCGGACCTCGTGGCGGTCAACAAGGCCGATGGGCAGTATCTTGAGCGAGCCCTGCAAGCCCAGAAGGAGTACGAGAGCGCTCTTCGCTACCTGCCCACTCGATCCCAGGTCTGGAAGCCCCCGGTGATCGTCACCAGCGGTCTCACAGGCGAAGGCCTCGATCAGCTCTGGCAGTTCGTTCAGGAGCATCGAGAATCCCTGGCTGCGGCTGGCGAGCTCGCCAGCCGCAGAAGAGAGCAGAACCTTCGCTGGATGTGGTCGCTACTCGATGAGCGTCTGAAGGAGCGTTTCGTGACGGACAAACGGGTTGCCGCAAGGCTCGAGAGGCTCGAATCCGCCGTTCTGGATGGCGAAATGGCACCGTCGCAGGCAGCCGAAGAGCTGCTTGATCTGTTCGCGCTTTCGGATTACCCCGACGGTCCCGATTGACAGGACCAGACCTAGCGGATACGTTCTGCACGACAAGCGTGACGCTGCGGTACCCGCAGTCACCGAGTTCTTTGACCAGGTAGAGCCACTGTTGAGCAAACGACGTCGAGCCCGGGAGATGGCACTCCAGATGCTGTACCAAAGTGACCTGGGACAGATGTCGCTAAAATCTGTTTTCGAGAGCTTCAGACCGAATGAGTATTCGCAGGAACTGGCCGGTCGAAAAGGGATCAGGAAGAGCCCCGACCTGGAGATGATGGAACTGGAACAGGCCTTTGCCTATGCCCAGACCCTGGTCAAGGGAACACTGGAACATCGGGAGGAGATAGACGACATCATTCGGCGACAGGCCGAGCACTGGCGACTTGAGAGGATGCCGGCCGTTGATCGCAATATCCTCAGACTGGCCGTCTTCGAGTTTCTATACGAGACGGATGTTCCTCAGCTCGTCGTCCTGGACGAGGCGATCGAGCTGGCCAAGGAGTTCGGAACCGAACAATCGGGACGTTTCGTCAACGGGGTGTTGGACGGAATTCTCAAGACCCAATCCTTACCTGGAACTCTGACATGAAGACACTTCTATTGCGCTCCGCTATGACGCTCGCGGTCCTGCTTCTGGTTGGCTGTGGCTACGGGCTGATCGGACGGACCAGCAACCTGCCCGAGGACATTGACAGCATTTTTGTCGAAACCCTGGAAAACCGGACCACGAGACAACAGATCAATCTCTTCCTGACTCAAGCCATTGTCAACGA
Organism: uncultured Acidobacteriota bacterium; assembly: GCA_963707075.1. Taxonomy (GTDB): domain Bacteria; phylum Acidobacteriota; class Thermoanaerobaculia; order Multivoradales; family JAHEKO01; genus CAXMQZ01. The sequence continues at coordinate 474,704 of CAVPOX010000015.1, read as the reverse complement.
GTTTGTGACCCGCCGGCGGTATGCCGTGGTATCGAGCGCTGCCGCCGCAGACGCAGTGCTGAGCGGCGTTCTGACAGCCTACATTGTGAGGCCAGTGGAGTTCGGCCCTGACGGTCGGGCTACGCGGTACGAGTTCACGATCCGCACCGACATGGAGTTCAAGCGAACCGGAAGCGAAGAGGTTCTTTGGGGTCAGGATCAGTACGTTTACCGCGGAGATTTCGAACTGAGGCTGGATGAAGGCCAGGGTACGGTGATCGACAACGAGGATCCGACAATCCAGTTGGTGTCGAGAGAATTCGCCCAGACGCTGGTCATCGACATGCTCGAAGGCTTCTAGAGCACTTCCGAGTCATGAACTGAAACAAAGGCCCTGCGGTCCTCTCGGACGGCAGGGCGCAGGATCAGTCGATCGCTTGTCGCCTGCTCAGTCTGCCATCTGAGCCACGGCCCGCGTCAGTCTCGACTTCGTACGCGCCGCAGCATTGCGGTGTATCACGTTCTTCTGGGCAGTCGTATCCACCAGTTTCAGGGTGTCAACGAGAAGCTCCTCGGCCTTGGCCTGATCGCCGTCGGAGACAGCCTGGCGCAGGTCACGAACAGCGCTGCGCATGCGGGACTTCTGGGACCGATTTCGGCTTCGTTCTTTCGCTGACAGCTCGATACGCTTCTGAGCTGATTTGATATTCGCCATCGAAAACTCTCTTCCTTCGGATATTTGAGCCGCACGCATCAGTGTGCGACGGCGCCGGAGTCTAGCTGGCTTTGCCCTGCTCAGTCAACTCCGAGGGAGCTCAGTCGCTGGCGAGCGAGATTCGCCTCGTCGGTCCCGGGATACTCGCGCACGACGTGTTGTAGTTGAACAATGCCCTGCTCACGCTCATTCAGCTCGAGATAGGCATAGCCCTTCTTCAACAACGCGCTGGCTTGCTTGTCGCTGCGAGGATAGCGACGAAGTATCTCCTCGAACTCCTGGATCGCCTGCTCGTACTTCGCCTGGCTGAAATGACTTTCGCCAATCCAGTAGGCGGCATTATCTGCCAGCTCGGTTTCCGGGAAATCGTCGAGGTACTGCCGGAAACCGAGAACGGCCAAGTCGTAATTGCCGCGCAGGTAGTCGTTGTAGGCTGTCTGATAGAGCGCCTGCGGATCACTCGCCGAGGTCATCGGACCCTGGGTCGTGCTGGTGGGGCCACCGGTCGCTCCCAACGCCGTACGGACGGACTTGAGCTCCTGATTGGTGGCCGCTATCTGCTGGGACAGCTGTGCCAACCGGTAATTCGTGTCCTCGAGGTTGGCCTCGAGCTGATCGATTTGCAGGGAGACGTTTTGCACCGTAACCTGCATATCGGCTGCAGACTTCGAGAGGCGGTCCGTCTGGGTCGAGATCTGACTCTGCAGTTCGCCGACCTCTTCCTTGCTCGAAACCTGCTTTTGCAGTTGCAGCACCTGTCGTTGTACGTCGGAGAGCTGGCTTTGCAGCCCTTCGATGTCGCTGCTCGAGACGCAGCCGCCAAGAGCGACTGCCACAGTCAATGCGCCAAGTAGACTCGAGTACCTCAATTTAGGCTTCTTTCCTGTCAATCACCGGTACGACCCGTGATCACGAAATGGGCACGGCGATTCCGCCACCAACAGCTCTCCGCGGAATCCGTGCACTGAGGCCGCTCCTCACCGTAGCTGATGGTCTGCACCGAGGAACCTGGAATACCGAGAGACGACAAGTAGTCGGTGGCCGCATTGGCCCGCTTCTCGCCCAGGGCCAGATTGTACTCGGCCGTACCTCGCTCGTCACAGTGACCTTCGATGCGAAAGGTGAATTCGGGATGGGCTTTCATGAACTCTGCGTTGCGAGCCAAACGCTCGCGGGCTTCTGACTTGAGCTCGAACCTGTCGAAATCGAAGTAGACATCGCCCATCAACCCTTGCTCGTAGGCGGCCCGATTAGCGGTCTCGATATCTTCGCTGAACGGATCGGGTGTCTTGTCGACTACCGGCGGCGGGGGAGTCGGCGTAGAGACATCTTGTGAGGGCTCGGTGGATTCGGCGGTCTCATCGACCGTGGGTGTCGGAACTGGCTTCTTCTTTGGACAGCCTACAAAGAGCATCGACAGCGCCAGGGCACCCACCCACACCATCAGCAAGGACTTGCGATTCATCGGAGTCTCCTTAGTCAGAGATTCAGTCTCAAGGGATTTTGGCGGCTTTCTTGCCGCGCCGATACTGTAACAGAACCCGCCGACACTCATCAACTGGTTAGCCGACGCTAAGTATGCTTGTTAATTGAAGAATCCCGACCATGCGGGGCCAAAGTTGTTACCCACAGAGGTCAACTGGCGGATCTCGCCGCCGTTGGCGGCCATCGTGAAGATTTGAGTCTCACTCTTGCTGCCAGTCGACCTCTTGGTGGAGAAGATTATCCGGTTGCCATCAGGAGAATAAGAAGGCATCTCATGACTTCCTCCGCCGTTGGTCAGGAGTCGGCTCTCCAGTGTCACGACATCGGCAATGGCAATGTCGAAGCTTCCCCGGCGACGGGAAGCGTAGACGAGTCGGGTACCGTCAGGGCTCCAGGAAGCACCGTCGTTGTAATCGCCTTCGAAGGTCACGCGACGCAAATTCGCCCCCTCTGAGTCCATCAGGTAGATCTGAGGAGTCCCAGTTCGACTCGAAGTAAAGGCAATCCTTTGCCCACTCGGACTCCATTCCGGGTTGGTGTCGATGCCGGATGAATGCGTCAACTGCCGCAGATTACTGCCATCCCGGTTGCAGATGAATATCTCGGTGTTACCGCTGCCGATCGAACGGGCAAAGACGATCCTTTTTCCATCGGGAGAAAAGGAAGGAGAAACGTTGAGATTGCCTTCCGTGACTGCGGGAGTCTTTTGACCGGTCGCAACATCGACCAGGTAGATGCCTGGTGCACCGGAGAAGTAAGAAACATAAGCGATCTCTCGTCCATTCGGGTTCCAGGCCGGTGACAAGGAAATGGATTGATGGCCGGTGATGGGACGCTTGTTCGAACCATCGGCGTCCATCAGGTAAACCTCTTTGAAACCGTTTCGGTCGGAATAGAATGCGATGCTGGTCATGGCCACGCCCTGACGACCACTGAAGAACAGGACCAGCTCATCCGCAAATGTGTGGGCGATCCGCCGCGACGCCTCGGGCTCTCCGCGGTAGCGCTTTCCGAGCACGACCTCGCCACTCTGGAGATCGTAGACCCGCCCTTCCAGAACCAGCTTGCCCGGCTCCTGTTTGACCTCGGTTGTCAACAAAAGCTCGTTCTGAAGCGAGCGGTACAACTCGAGGTCGCGTTCGATCTGTCCCGTCAGAGTAAGAACTGAGAGCTCCGCTGGTCCCTGCACCAGAAACACGCCACTGAGGTCGAGATCTTTTCGCAGGGTCTCATCCAGATCTCTGGCGGCAGTATTCATCTCGGCGCTCAGTTGCCCTGCGCCCTCCATCAAGGGCATGGCGAGGCGGAAGCGCGAGCGTTGGCTACCGCGCAGTTCGACGGTGACTTCTGGCTCCATTTCCTCGGATCGGAGGGCCTCATCCTGAGCGAGCACAGATGTTGGCTCAGAGAGGCCGAGCGCCACCGCAAACAAGAGATTCAGGGCTGTGGGTATTCTGAAGATTCGGCTCATTCCATCCATCCATGGGTTGTCAGCGCAAAATGAGATTGACCCCCAGAGACTTGTGTCGAAAGCTCTGGGGAAGCTTGGGGAACGGTGCCGCCTGTTGAACGGCGCGCAACCCGGCGAGATCATAGGAGTTGTAGCCTGAAGACTGAACGACCCGCAGGTCGGTGATGTGACCGTCGCTGTGGATGCGAAAGTGGACCACAGCCTCGATCTCGGCGCCCAGAGCGGGACGTTGCCACTGGGATCCGATCATTGCCAGCATCTGATCGACATAGTAGCCATAAACAAAATCTGGATTGTCCAGCCCACCGACAGCGGCACCGAACGCAGAGGTGCCCAGGGAGCTGCCCAGCGCCGATCCTTGCCGCTGTCCAAGTGAACCCGAGGCTCGAGGCGAGCCCGTGTCCTGGCTGATTGGCTGACTCTGTTGAGGCGCCTCGGTTGGCGGGACCTTCTGTGGCTTGGAGCTGACTTCCGGCTCACGAATGGCGGGGCGCTCCGGTTCCTTTTTCGCTTCGATCGGCGCGGGTTCGGGCTCCTGTTTGGCGGGCACCGCCGGTTTCTTCGCGGGCGCGACGGGGGTCTCGACCCCCAGGGCCTGGATCGGCACGATAGTGATGGGAGTGAATTCGATCGGCTCCGGCGGCTTGTAGGTCAGAATCGGAATCAGGATGAAACTCGCCAGGAAGGCCACGTGGACAAGGCCCGACAGCAACAGGCTCCGCTTCGCATTGAGCCACTCGTCGAGTTGGTGCGAGCGTTGCTGCAGAACTGATTCAAGGACTACTTCCACGGTACGCCAACCTCCAGCTACTTCTTTCGCTCGGTAACCATGCCCACATGTTGGATGCCACCTTCATGCAGGACATCGAGCACCTCCATGATGACGCCATAGGGCAGCTCACGGTCTCCCTTGAGGAACACGGTGTCGTCACCGCGATTGGCGATCAACGGCTGCAACCGTTCAATCAGTTGACTGGGGTGGATCGGCTCGTCCTGGACATAGACCAGTCCATCACGATTCACCGACAACACGAGAGGGTCATCGACGCGCATGGGCAGGGGCTCGGCGTCGGCCTGGGGCAGTGCGACCTCGATCCCCTGATGCAGCATCGGCGCAGTGATCATGAAGATGATCAACAAGACCAACATGACATCTACCAGTGGGGTTATGTTGATGTCGGCGAGGACTGTCTCTTCGCGGTCACCTTCGGCAGAGGTGCTGATCAATGCCATGCTCTTTTCCTCCGGCGATCCGTCCGTGTCTCAGCTGAAATTGCGCTCTGCCAGATTGATGAACTCGAGGATGAAATCGGTCATCTGAGACCTCAGATCGCGCAATCGATTGGCAAAATAGTTGTAGCCCATCAGGGCGGGAATCGCGGCGGCCAACCCCAACGCCGTGTTGATCAGGGCTTCGGCAATGCCCGGAGCCACCGCCACCAGGGAGGTCGACCCGCTGATGCCGATGTCGTGAAAAGCGACCATGATGCCCCACACCGTGCCAAATAGACCGATAAAAGGGGCAGCCGCCGCCGTTGTAGCCAGGAACCCGGTACCGCGAGTCAGATGAGCCGTCTCCACGTTGGCTGCTCGCCTGAGACTACGTTCCAGCGCCTGCAGCGAGCTGATCTTGTAGCTCTTCTGTCCACCACTGCCTTCTCGCCCCTGGGCTTTGACCTGAGCGTCGATCTCGACATAGCCGGCACGAAACAATCCGACCATCGGCGAGGCCTGCAACTGCTCTGACTGCGACGCGACTTCGCTGAAGCGCTGGCTGCGTCGAAAGACGTCGAGGAAGTCCTCCGTCTGTGTCGTCGCCCGTCTCAGATACAAGCCCTTGGAGATGATGATTGCCCAGGAAACCAGGGACATGAGAATCAGCAGCCCGGCGACCAACCAGGCCATCGGACCGCTGTGCAGAAACATGCGGAGCAGGCCAGGTGTCGCCGGCCCACCAGCCTGGGCCAATATGAATAATCCTGTCAAAGACGTCATCATCGATCTCCCCGTTGGCGGGGCACAAGGTAGCACGCTGCTTGGCAGCCTGTCCACGACATCCTTGTCCGAGCGACTCGGGGTCAACTCCTCGCGTGGTAAACTCACCCAGGAGCCATTGCGAACGCGGTGACGGACCCGCCACCGATTCGAGCTCACTCACCGGTTCTGCGTCCTATCAGCTGATCAAGGAGGAGTAAGACAGATGAGAATCGCGGTCTGTATCAAGCAGGTACCTGACAGCGAAGCGCGACTGCGTATCGCCTCGGATGGCAAGTGGATCGAAGAAGAAGACGTGCAGTTCGTGATCAACGAGAGCGACGGCTACGCCCTGGAGGAGGCGCTGAGACTGGCTGAGAAGACCGAGGGTGAAGTCGTCGTCTTCAGTCTGGGGCCCGAACGTGTTCGCGAGGCCCTGCGCAAGGCTCTGGCACTTGGCGCGAACCGGGCGGTGCATCTTTCCGACGAGGCTTTCGCGGGAGGCGACAGTCTGGCCACCGGAAGGGCACTGGCAGCTGCACTGAGCAGGGAAGAGTTCGATCTGGTGCTCACCGGCTCTCAGTCCGACGACGTTGGCTATGGCTCGACCGGCTCGATCATCGCCGCGCACCTCGGTTGGCCACATGCCTGGTTGGTGATGGGAATCGACATCGAGGAAGGTGGAGGCAGCGCCAAGGTGACCCGTGAAATGGAAGCGGGAATGAATGAGATCTTCCGTCTCGGCTTGCCAGCGGTCCTCGAGGTCCAGGCCGGCCTGAACAAGCCACGCTATGCCTCACTGAAAGGGATCATGCAGGCCAAACGTAAGGAGATTGCCCCCCTGACACCCGACGACCTCGGACTCTCCGTGGACGAGGTGGGCGAAGCTGGCTCGAAACTCGAGATTCTCGGCATCGCCCTGCCACAGACCGGCGAGGCGGCGCAGATCATCGAAGGTGAGCCGGCGGAGGCAGCCCGGATTCTGGTTGAAAAACTCCAAAAGGAAGCGAGGGTCCTGTAATGTCGAAAGCAATCTGGGTCGTTGCTCAGCAACGCGATGGCAAGCTGCACAAGATGTCCTTCGAAGCCATCCGGGCGGCGCAGATCCTTGCCGATCTCGTCGATGGCACTGTCGAAGCGGTCCTTCTCGGCGCCAATGTCCAGGGCGCTGCACAGGAGCTGGCCGCGTGCCAGCTGGCTGCTGTTCGCGTGATCGATGTGCCCTCGCTGGAGAACTACACACCCGCTGCCTATATTGCTGCTCTGGAGCTCGCGGCGGCGGAGTCCAAACCTGATTTCCTGCTATTCCCGCATACCTATCAGACAGTGGACTATGCCCCCCGGCTGGCGCAGAGACTCGATGCAGCTTTGATCCCGGAGGTTACAGCGATAGAAGGTGACGCCGCCGGCCTGGTCTGGCGGCGGCCCGTGATGAGCGGCAAGCTCGAGGCGCGTGTGCGAACCCGTACCGACGGTGCGGTCGTCGTCTCACTCCAGTCAGCTGCGTTTCCAGCCGACGAGGTCGTCCGCGGTGAATCACCTGTTCAACCCGTGGTGATCGATGAGAGCGCGATCGTGGCTGATCGAGAGATTCTGGGTGTCGAAGAGGCCGCCAAGGATCAGGTGGACCTTTCGCAGAGCGAGCTCATCGTCGCTGTAGGCAGGGGCGTTGGCGATGCCGACAACATCGGGCCTCTACAAGAGTTGGCCGAAGCCCTGGGTGCCGAGTTGGGAGCCAGTCGCCCGGTAATCGACAGCGGTTGGCTGCCGAGAGAGCGCCAGATCGGTTCGAGCGGACAGACGGTGTCACCGAAGCTCTACCTCGCCGCAGGCATCTCCGGCGCGATTCAGCATCTGGTCGGCATGAAGGGAGCCCAGGTCATCGTGGCGATCAACAAGGATCCCTCAGCGCCGATCTTCAACATCGCGCAATACGGCATCGTTGGAGACCTTCACGAAATCGTTCCCGCACTGACCGCGGCGGTTCGAGCGGCCAAGGGTACCTAGCCACGCGCTCTCGACCGGCGGATCTCATAGAGCGCGATCGATGCAGCAACAGTCGCGTTCAGCGACTCGACTTCGCCTTGCAGGGCAATGGTGAGCTGAAGATCAGCCTGTGCCGCGATCTGCGCCGACACACCGGGCCCTTCCGCACCGATGGTCAGGACCACCGCGCCTCTCGCCGGAATCTCTTCGAACGACTTGCCCCCGCGCGGTGTCAGGACTGTCCACAAGGGAGTCACTGGCTGCAGAAAAGTTTCGAGATCGGTCACTGGAGTGTCCACCGCAACTGGCAGACGCAAGAGACTGCCCGCAGAGGCACGCAAGGCTCGGGGATGGTTTGGATGAACAGTTCCCGGGCCCAGGATCAGGGCCACACCGCCAAAGGCCTCCGCACTTCGAGCCAGTGCACCCAGGTTTCCGGGATCCTGCAAACCGTCGAGGAAGAGGTACAAGCCATCTTCGACAAGAGGAAGCGAAGAAAGTGGGGTCGGCGGGATCGCTGCGATCGCCACGATGCCCCTCGGCGAGTCTGCATCGCAAACTTCATCGAGGAGGGTGGGATCCACCAGTGACACAGCGAGATCTGCCCGAGAGAGGATCTCGAGGGAAGCCTCCCGCCTGGCGAACTCGGGCGTGGCGAGAACGAATTCGAGAGGCAGACCCGCCCGTAGCGCTTCTCCAACCAGATGGGGGCCCTCGAGAACTGCCCTCTCACCTTTACAGCGGCGAAGCCGGCGAATATCCTTAATCTTCTGATTCTGACGACTGACGATCATGGAAAAAGATCTTAGGGCCTTCTGGCGCCGCTTCCAGAGCGGAATCGAAGTCGCTGTGGCCAGTGCAGCGCCCGATAAATTGCTGGGTATACGGGATGGCTTCATACGCTACTTCCATGACGGTTTGGGGCGCCCCATCCCGGTAGCAGTCGTGCCGCACCAGTCCGGGGATGAGCCGATGGGTCTGCCGCTGAGCGATGAAGAGACCATCGAGCTGGCGCGGGAGAAGGCCGCGGCCCTGAGAGAGAGTCTGGGCCAGGCCTACCATTTCTACGCAGCCGCAGAGGGTGGTCTTCATTCGATGGAAATCGACGGCCATGTGCATTACTTTGTCCGGGCGTGGACCGTGATCATCGGTCTCACGGGCGAAGCCTGGGGGGCGAGCGGATCGGTGGAGATACCTTCTCGCCTCATCGAGGGCCTCGAAGACCAACAGATTCCTTTCGCCATCCCCGGTACCCGGCGCAAAGGTGGCATGACCAGCTCGCTGACCGGTGGCCTGGAGACCCGACGCAATGCCGTTTCTGTCGCTACGTTTCACGCGGTCTCCTCGGTCCTCTACGGCGTCATCGAGAGTCATCCACTTCGTCGCCACTGAGCCCCTCGGGTTCAGCCCAACTCTTGCCATACTTGAGCACGTCGTGTTTGAGCAGATCGAATTCATTCTGGCGCGGCCCGGGCCGCGCGTCGCGGTATACCGTGTCACATCGATAGCAGACGACTGACTCTCGAAGTCGGTAGAACAGAATCAAGTCGACGCCGGCCAGAACCACGAGCGACAGACCGTAGGTCCAGGGAACAAGGACTGCCCCGATGGCCACGAGCAGGCACCCCAGAGCCCGGTTGACGTCCCGTTGCCGATAGAGATGGCGGCACCCGCAAAGCAGACAGTTCACCACATGATGAGGGGCCTCGCGGGGCCATCCGGCAGTGTCGACCGGTCGTTCCTCGCCGCAGTTGGGACAGAGGACGACTTCCTGCTGCCGCGTCAATCGGGTTCGAAAAGGCAGGCCGCAGCTTCGGCATTGAGTTCGAATCCGCACGTGCCAGAGTCCTTCTCAGATCGGTACGCCGGTGGAGAGTGTCAGGTAGAGCGCTGTGATCTCGCCGATCAAACTGCCGACGAGCAGCACATAGAGGATGCCGGTGGCAGATTGATTCGATCGGTTCCGGGCGCAATGCAGGGCCATCGTGGCCAACAGAAACGGAATTGCCAGGCCCCAGAGCACTCGGAACCAGAAGAACATTCCTTGACCGCCCAGGGTCACAAGGAGGCTCCAGGGATTAGGCAGGACGAAGGGATCGACAGAGGCTGCCACCGCCAGGGACAACCCCACCGAAACACAGCGCAGCAGGACCGTGGCGACGAGAACACGACAGAAGACGATCAGATAGCGAAAGCTGAGCTTGGGCACGACCAGGTACCAGTGTCCCAGCAGCATGGTGATCAGCGACCAACCGAGAAGCAGGGCCGAGCTCAGCAGGGACAGCACCAGAAGCGCCTGCCGGTGGGGCAGGGGAGTCCTCGCCTCGACCACGGACAGACCGCTCAGGAGCAAGGCGGCAGTGGCCGCCATGAGAGCCAATGCCGCAGGTAGGTGCGACGCATTCCAACGCTCGCGCCACACCGCAGCGTAATAGAGAAAGGCCAGCGCCAGCGCCACTGCCAGAATTCCCTTGCCAGCTTTCGGGTGAAGTCCAAAGGGCTCGATCGGGTGGAGAATCACCACCACCAGAGTGAGGGCGAGCAGGCTCAGGATGATCAGTGCATTGAGTTGGAAATAGCCCCGCCCCAGATCCTCCTCGGGTACCCAGAAGAGCGTCGACAGCGACCCGGCGCTCAGGGCCAGCATGAAGAGGATGAATACGCTCAAATGGGCCTCAGCTGCGCACTCCGAGAATGAGGTACAGCGACAGAATCATGAAGGCGATATTGGGGCTCCAGACCGCCACCAAAGGTGGCAACGCACCAGTTTCGCCCAGTGTAGAGGTAAAAGCCAGCATGGAGAAGAAGACCATGCCCAGCACGATTCCGATGCCCACCCCGTAGAGAGTGCCTTTCCGACCGAGGCGAAAGGAGAAGGGTAGAGCCACCAGCGCCATGACAATCGACGCGAACGGCAAGGAGATCTTCTTGTGCAACTCTACCTCCAGATCGGGCACGGCCTGGCCGCTGGCCTCGACCTCCTGGATGTGCTGGCGCAGCTCCGCATAGTTCATCGCATCCGGTAACTTGTACTCGGACTCGAAGTAGTCAGGCGTCTCCGGGTAGTAGTCGATTACCGGCTGGTCGAAGCTCCGGTATTCGAGTACTTCGTTGTCTTCGAAGGCGCGAACCCATCCCTTTTCGAACAACCATGCGTCGCCGAGGTAGCGGGCTGAATCCGAGTGCAGACGACGAGTAAGACTACCTCGGTCGTCGAACTCGAAGACCTGAAGATTGTTGAGCTGCTTGTTCTCGTCCTCATAGTTCTGGTAGTTGTAGATATACCTTCCCTGACCGAAGAGCCATTGACGATCGGCCCGCCGGTACGACCGCGCCGCGGTGCGACCCTTGATCCGGTCTTTCAACTGCGCGACTTTCTCATTTGTCGCCGGGAGAATCGTCGTCTGCAGAAAACCGCCCAGTATCGCGATGAGAATCGCCGCGACGACGGCTGGAATCGCCAACCTGAAAAGGCTGATACCAAGGGACTTGGCAGCTGTAATCTCGTTGGTCTTGGACAGAACGCCAAAGATGATCAGGGTGGTCACCAACACAGCCACCGGCGAAATCTCGTAGGCCAACTGGAGCGAGAGATATCTGTAGTAGTCGAGAATCACGCCCGCCGGCACATCGTTCTTGAATATCTCGTCGATGCGGTCGGACAAGTCGGCAACCACCGAAATTCCCACACCCGATATGAGTACCAGAAGGATCACCCCGGCGAACATCCTGATGACATAACGATCGAGCAGATTGGGAAACTTGAGTCGGAAGCGCGGAAGCCGAAGAACAACGTCCGCCTGAGTGGAGGAACGCTGTCCGGTCGCGGATTCGGCGGGCGAGCTCGAGCGAGATCGGGATCGCCATTTCTCCAGGAAGCCGAGGTTGGAGATCGAGAGCTTGCTCAGCAAGCCTCCGACGCTCCCCAGAAGCAACGACCGGTCGCTGTTACGTCGAATGATCAGGAAGATCCCGACAACGGTGAAGATCAGATTGGGCAGCCACATAGCCAGTGAGGCAGGCATGCGACCGACCCGGGCCATCTCCTCGCCATTGTTCAGGATTATGTAGTAGACCATGATGATGGCGATGGACATGGCGAATCCAGACGACTTGCTGCTCCGGGAACCGCCGCTGACGCCGAGGGGTAGAGCCAGTAGGCCGAAGACCGCCGTGGCGACCGGAATGGAAAACTTCTTGTGGATCTCGACCTCGGTGATATTGCGCATCTCGGGACTGAGCTCCGGGTCCCGCAATCGCTCGCGCAGCTCCGGAACCGTCAGCTCCCGCACCCCCTTGGTGATGTTGACTCGCTGGTCGTGAACGAACTGATCGATCAGCGTCTGCTCGAGGCTTGCGAAACGGGTAACGTTGTAACGGTCTGGCTCGGCCATGTCCACCTCATGGACCAATGCGTTCTCCAGGTGCAGCATCAGGCGGTCGTTGAGCTCGTCGAACCGCACTTCGCCCTTTTCAGCGACCGTCACCTTGCCGATCGTCCCCTCGGGCTCCTGCGCCACGAAAACTCCTTCCCAATGACTCGCCTCGGGTGGGGAATCGAAGATGTAGAGCACCAATCCTTGCCAGTCCTCATAAAACACCCGCGGCTCGATCTGCTTGCTGCTGCTGCCGGTGACGATATCGATGCGCAGCTGCTGCAGGGCATGATTGGCTCTTGGAAGGCTCCAGACCATGAAAAAGATATTCAACGCTGTCAGCATCAACGACAACGCGAGAATCGGCCGGTAGAGTTGGTAGAGACTGATACCACAGGAGCGCAGTGCAACGAGCTCACTGTCTGATGACAGGCGTCCCATACCGACCAGCACACCGAAGAGCAAGGACATCGGGATTGTCAGCACGACGATGTTCGGCAGCGTCAGTATCAACAGCTTGCCAACGATGTCGGCAGGAACGTCGCGACGAACGATCATCTCCGCCGAGCGAAAAAGGAACTGCATGAGCAGCAGGAAGGTGTAGACCGCAAACCCCAGCGTAACGGGCCCCAGAACCTCCCGGAAGACGTAGCGATCGAGTCGATTGAGGTGTTTCACGTCGACGGGATTATACGAAGAAAGCAGGGCAAGGATACCTTGGCGGAGCCGGCGAACTCGGTCGCATACAACGTCCGATAAGATATATTATGTAAACTTGCGTAACCGCGCGACACTCGCTCCACTGCCCCTCGAAGCCTGAATCCAGGCAGCGGTTTCTTCACATCGAGTCGTCGGAAAATCGGAGTTGCTGCAGGATCTCTTCCAGCGCGGAAATCAGGTCGTCCCGATCAACCGTGCTCCGGCGGAAGCTCAACGAGAGATTGAACGTCTTGTCAGGCGACTTGAACTTGAAGGTGTAGGGCTTGCTTCGCGGCTTCGACGACTTGCCTGCGGCGGAACCCGACTTGGTCCGGCTCCGGGCAACAGCCCTCAAATCGTCGCGGCTCAACCCGCGGGTCGCCACCTGCTCCAGAAGATAGATCATCTCCTCGGGCCTGTCGCACAGCTTCACAATCTCGATGAGAGATGACTTGGCATTGACGCCCAGAGCCCCCGCCGCGTTTCGAACCTCTGCCGGCATCTCGAGAAGAGCCAGGCTCTCAGTGATAACGGTGCGTGATTTGCCCACCGCCTGGGCGATATCTTCATGGGTGTAGCCATGCTTTTCGGCCAACTGGCGATAGCCCTCCCCCTCTTCGAAGGGCGTCAAGTCCTTGCGCTGGAGGTTTTCCACCAGGGCAATCTCCAGGGCCTCTTCCTCCTCGACATCCATCTCGATCGCGGGCACTTGCGACAGCCCGGCTTCAACCGCCGCATGATACCGACGCTCGCCCGAGATGATTCGATACCGCGGTTTCCCGGAGCTCAGGGAATCTGGATGCGGGCGCACCAGAATAGGCTCCAGCACTCCCTTGTCCTCCACAGAGGCGATCAACTCTGAAAGATCCCCCATCGCGGCTCGTGGCTGCGAGGGGTCGGGCTCGACACTGCCAAGATCGATCATCCGCCCGACCGGAGACTCACTTCGCACCGTCAGGTCTTCGACGAAGTGCGTAGAATGGCGCATCTTCACCTGTTCAGGCAACCCCCTCTTTCCTGCTGAAGCGTCAGACACGACCTAGAATTTCCTCGGAAAGCTTGTAGTACTGAAATGCACCACTCGAGCGCGGTGCAAAGGTAAAGATCGATTCCCGATACGCCGGACTCTCTTCGAGGCGCACACTCTTCGAGATAACGGTATCGAAAAGCTTGTCGCCAAAGACCTGCCTGACCTGTTCACGAATGTCCTTCGAGAGTCGCGTTCGGTTGTCGAAGAGCGTCAATAATGCTCCGAGGATCTGCAGCCTCGGATTGGCCCGCAACTTGATCTTGTCGATCGTCTCCAGAAGGTCGTCCGTGCCTTCCAGCGCGAAATAACTGGACTGGATCGGAATCAAGACATGCGAGGCAGTCACCATCGCATTGACAGTAATAATCCCCAACGCCGGCGGTGTATCGATGACGATAAACTCATATCGTCGCCTTATCTTCTTCACCTCATCCTTCAGGCGGTAGTAGCTGTCGAGCTCCCCTAGTAGCTTGGCCTCGATCTTCGCCAGCGAGATCGATGAAGGAGCCACATCGAGATGATCGACATACTCGGCCTTCTGAATCACATCCGTGATGCTGACATCGGATTCGACGAGGGCATGATAGATGGTCTGGTCCAGTTCGTGGACATTCACGAAAGAGAGCGAGCTATTGGCCTGGGGGTCGAGATCGATGAGAAGGGTCTTCAACCCCTTCGAGGCAAAGGCCGCTGCCAGGTTGATAGCAGTGGTGGTCTTCCCTACTCCACCCTTCTGATTGGCTATCGCGACGATCATACGGTGTGAGCAGTCTACGGGACCCGCGACTGCCCGGTCAAGCAGCGAAATCTCGGGGCGCCTGGAGAACTTTGTCGGCGCGCAGACAATTCTCGCAAATCAAACTGCATCAAGGCTTTACACGAAACAACTACATCTCGTAATCGCCGAAGTCCTCGTCCCTGGCCTCTTCCAGCCACTTCTTCAGGCGCTCATCATCGGTCAACTGGCTGTTGAACTCCGAAGACTGGGCACCGTCGAGCACGCTGCGATGAGCATAGATGGGCGCCTCGGCGCGCAGGGCCAACGCAATCGCATCGCTTGGTCGCGCGTCCAACACGTGCTCGCCTCCCGGACCGCGCAAAAAGATCATCGCATAGAAGGTGCTGCCCTTGAGATCGCAGATTGTCACCTTCTCCACTTCGGCTCCAAGGAGAGCACAAGCCGTGAACAGCAGGTCGTGGGTCATGGGGCGAGGAGGTTGGATTCCCTCGATACTCAAAGCGATGGCATTGGCCTCGAAGACACCTATCCAGATGGGGAGGAAAGTATCCCCTGTGACATCGTGGAGCAGGACAATCGGCGTTTTGGAGGAAGGGTCCAGCATCAAACCCTTGATCTCCAGCAGGACCGAGTCTGTAGAGTCACTCATCGACCCTATTCTGCGTCGAGCACCCTGAGCCGTCAAGGAGAACCCGACAGTTCGACCGAGCGCCCGAGCAGACTGTGCGGATTAGCCTTCTCGATCATCACCGGGGTAATGGTTCCCAGCGGGCTGACGTTGAAGTCGGATGAGTGGAAATGCACTATGCGATGACAGGTGGTCCGTCCCGCATAGGCACCGGGCTCTTTACCGTCGCCGGTGACCAGCACCGGCATTCTCGTGCCCACCAGGGCCTCATTCAGCTGCCGTTGGATGCTCTCTTGGCGTGCCAGCAGGATCTGGAGACGGGCGGCGGCGACTTCGCCTTCCACCGGATCCGCCAGCTTAGGCGCCGCCGTGCCAGGCCTCGGCGAAAAGCAGAACGCAAATACGGAGGAGAACTTCAAGTCCTCTACCATCGACATCGTCGCTGAGAAATCGGCTTCAGACTCGCCGGGAAATCCGACGATGATGTCGGTGGACAAGGCTATTTCCGGGCGGGCCGCTCGCAGTTGGCCAACCAGATCCCGATACTGCACGTCCGTGTAGCCGCGACCCATGAGCCGCAGGATCCGATCGGATCCCGATTGGACTGGCAGATGCAGATACGGACAGATGTTCTCGTGCAAACCGAACTGCTCGACCATGCGTGGCGTGAAGTCGCGCGGATAAGAGGTGACGAAGCGAAGGCGCTCGACACCCGTGGTGGTGGCGATGCGCTGCAAGAGATCCGCAAAATCGAGATCTCCACCGGGTTCACGCCAGTGATTTACCGTCTGACCGAGTAGCTCGATCTCGACAAACCCGAACTCGACGAGCTGCTGAACCTCGGCTACGATCTCTTCGAGCGGACGACACCGTTCGGGGCCACGAGTCTGGGGCACGATACAAAAAGTGCAGTTCTTGTTACAGCCTTCGATGACCGTGACCATTCCCTTGTAGGCTCCGTCGCGGCAGATCGAGTCGAAGTCGAAATGCCTCTGCTCCGGAAATCCTGTCGCATCGACCCGCTCGCCGGAGTTGCAGCGAGCAAGGACTTCGCTGAGCTCGCCCACCCGAGCCGGGCCCATGACAAAATCGAGGTCGGGCACGCGAGACAGTGCGCGCTCCCCGATCTGCTGAGCGACACAGCCGCACAGGCCGATCAGCAGGTCGGGGTTGGCTTGCTTGATCAGCCGATAACGGCCCAGCTGCGAGAAGACCTTGTGCTCAGCCTTCTCCCTCACACTGCAGGAATTGAGCAGGATGACACTCGCTTCCTGGGCAAGGCCTGTTTGTACGAGGCCTTGCCGAATCAGCTGTCCCGCCAGGCGCTGACTGTCCAGCTCATTCATCTGACAGCCCCAGGTTTCGATGAAGAACTTATTGCCCTTGCTCATGGCGGATCCGAGGATTCGGGTTCGTAGATCACCGGTTCGGAGGGCTTCGCGACGGAATCCTGCTTGGCAGGGGGCTTGGGCTCGAGCTCGATACCTTCGCGCAACCAGCCAGGAAGCGCACCGGCCTCGCGCCCCTCCTCCAGGAAAACCGCCAGTTCCTGCTGCTTCGCTTCCACATCGCGGCGGGCCTCTTCGAGTTGATCAATGGCCCGGTCCCACGCGGGCTTGATCTCGGCATCACGATAGAACCCGTCATCTTCGCGATAGAACTGTTGCCGGAGATCGAAGACCTTGGCCTCGAGCTCCTCGATGGCGTCGAAGGCATCCCGCCATTCCTGGCGAATCTGCCGAGCGCCGTTCCTCCAGTAAGCCTCCTTCTCAGCCATCTCGCGTTCGAGCTCGGAGAGCTCTTCGGCGATCGCGTCTGCAGCCTCGTTCGAAGTGTCGGCAACGGTCAGGTGCCCGACGGCATACTCACTGAGATTCTTGTCGGTAATGACAATATCCGCCGGCGGTGCCTCGCCTCGTCGCTCCCGCTCTACCCGTGCGGCTTCGGCCAGACTGCGCGGATGCTCGGCCGGGTCCCTGGCCCCGGGGTCGATGATTACAAGCGACTTATCCTCTTTCGGAGTCGCCTTGTTCGCCACGGCCTCGGATTGGCCGGCTTCCTCGGCGACCAGATCTTGCTCGGCAAGCGGTTGCTCTTCAGCAACAGTCTCGAGCTCGTCGATCGGCGTCTCTTCAGGTTGATCAGACACCAATTCATTGCCCGAGGGAGACGTCCCTGCAGGGGGCTGCTCTGGCTTGACCTTGTCGACGGTGCTGCACGCTGTCACCATGACCAGCGCCGCGAAGATCGTGACACGAGCGCAGCCCGTCCAGCAGCTCTCACGCTCGACCATAACGGTCCTCGAGTCGCACCACATCCTCGAGCTCGGGAGTGGAGACTTCGAGGATGTCACAACCATCCGGACCACCGACCATCCTGTGCTGCGTTCCTGGAGTGATATGGAAGGCCTCACCCTCCTGGACGGTGTGTTTGGTGAGCTCGCCCTTCTCTTCCACCGTCAACTCGTACTCCCCTTTGAGCAGGTAGAGTGTCTCATCCTTTTCGCGGTGGTATTGCAGCGACAGCGCCTGGCCGGCATCGACATGGAGGATCTTGCCGGCGTAGCGGTCCGTATGCGCGAAGATCAGCTCGTAACCCCAGGGTTTGTCCACTTTCTTGATCTCAGATCGCATCTTGATGTCTCCCCGAACGACTGAGGCAGAATTGTAGCCGAGATTGGATCTCAGGGCACGGGCCTGTTCCGCGACAGGAAGTCCTCGAGGCAAACCTCGACTTCATCGGCCGTCGAGAAGCTCAGGCACTTTTCGGAGACACCGGCGAGATCCTGCAGTGAGAGCTCTCTGATCTGGGTCTTGACCTCGGGGATGGCCCGCGGCGACAGCGAGAGTCGTCGAAGGCCCATGCCGAGGAGCAACGGCGCATAATGACGGTCGCCGGCCATCTCTCCACACATCGCGACATCGATTCCCGCCTCGTTTGCACTGTCGATGACAAAGCGCAACATTCTGAGAATGGCGGGATGGAGTGGTTGGTAGAGATAAGCTACGTGCTCATTGTTGCGGTCCACTGCCAGGGCATACTGGATCAGATCGTTCGTGCCGATCGAAAAGAAGTCGACCTCTTTCGCCAGGACGTCGGCTACCAGCGCCGCTGCCGGGACTTCGATCATGATCCCCAGCTTGCACGCCGGGTTGTGATCGAGGCCTTCACGCTCCAACTCGGCCTGGATCAGACCAGCGAATCGCTTGAACTGCGTGATCTCGTCCACCGAAGAAACCATCGGCAACAGAATCCAAAGGTTGCGATCGACCCCGGCCCGATAGAGAGCCCGTAGTTGGGTTCGAAAGACCTGGGGCCTGGAGAGCGTCAGCCGGATGCCCCGCAGACCCAGAACGGGGTTGTCCTCTTCGGTGTCCATGACCTCGCGAGCCAGTTTTCGCCCTCCGAGGTCGAAGGTGCGGATCACGACCGGTTCGGGATGAACCGCATCGAGTATCTCTCGATAGAGCTCGAGGTGCTCCTCTTCCGTCGGCAGATGTGGCGATCTTTCGATGTAGAGAAACTCGCTTCGGTAGAGGCCGACACCGCTGGCACCGAAGCGGCAGGCATCGACAACCTCTTCCGGAAGATCGACGTTTGCCATCAGGTGAACCTTGACGTTGTCCCTGGTGACACAAGGCAGAGATTCGGTGGATAGCAACTCCTGCTCATGCTCGGTGAGCTCCCGCTGCAGCTCCCTGGACTCCTCCAACTGCTGAGCCGATGGGTGCAGCACCACGATCCCCCGCGTTCCATCGACGATGACGGGATCGTCGTCGGTGACCTGTCCCCTGATGTTGCTGATCCCTGTGACCAACGGAATGTTGAGATCCCGGGCGATGATCGCGGTGTGCGAGGTCTGCCCACCGGTTTCGACCGCGAAGGCCACGACATGCTGCCGGCCAAGACGCACAGCCTCGGACGGGGTAAGGTCGTGAGCCACGATGATCACATCGGAGCCCAACTCGGAGAGTTGATGGTGAGCGACACCCTGCAGGGCCCGCAGCAGATAGCGTGTGACATCGCGAAGATCGTCACTACGCTCTCGGAAGCGCGTGTCTTCGAGGCTCTCGAACTGGGCAGCCAGTTCCTCAGCAACCTTGTGAACGGCCCATTCCGCATTCACCCTCTTCTTGCGAATCCGGCTCTCGACTCGCGACAGAAAGGAGGAATCACTGAGGACAAGCGACTGGGCATCGAAGATCGCGGCCAACTCATCGCCCAGTTCCTGTGAGGCCTTGGAGCGGGTCACCGCCAACTCTTGCTGCGCCTGCCGTCTGGCGTCAGCGAAACGCTCGATCTCCGATTCGACCGATTCAGGCGGCAGAGGAAAACGGTAGACCTCGACTGGCGAGTTCTCGATGCAGACCGCCCGGCCAATTGCCACCCCCGGTGAAACACCGAGACCTTCGAGAATCTGTGGAGGGCGGGACGTCGGCATCTACTGATCCTCGTCGAATCGGTCGGCAATCAACTTCTCGATAGCTTGCATGGCCTCTTCCTCGTCCCGGCCCTCACATCGAATCGTGACTTTCGAACCCTGTGACGCCGCCAGGAGGAGAACGCCGAGGATACTCTTGGCGTCGACTTCCTCCCCGTCCTTGACCAACCAAACCTGCGATTCGAAGCCCGCCGTCAAATGCACCAGCTTGGCGGCAGCACGCGCGTGCAGCCCGAGCCTGTTGATTATCTCGAGTTCGCGTTCAACCATCGCAACTCCCGGACGAGCTTTCCCCGTTCGACTCGTTGCTCCCGTTGCCTTCACCCGCCCGGCAAATGCTTCTTCTCGCCTTGGCCTGAATCCATTCAGCCAGGGCGCTGACTCCGCGATCCTCCGTGTCCGGGCAGCCCAACCTGACCACCATGGGCAGGTTGACGCCGGTGACGACTTCAACGTGGCCGGCTTCGGCGAGGCTGGCCGCCACGTTGTAAGGAGTTCCGCCATACATGTCCGTCAGAATCAGGACATCTCCATCCGGTTCCAGCTCATCGACGACCTTGCGAGTTTTTCGACTCGCCTCTTCGAAGCTGTCCTGCCAATCGAGCGTCACACTCCTGAAGTCCGGCAGATCCCCGACGATCGTTTCAGCCGCTTTGAGGAGCTCATGCCCCAAATTCCCATGTGTCACGATGACCTTGGTTACCATTGACTTTCCTATCCCGGAAAGGTCTAGAGATCGATGTCCCTGTGCAGCACCCGAGCTGCCCACCCTTGCTTGTCCAGCCGCTTCGCCAACTCCTCGGCTATCGCTACTGACCGATGCCGTCCGCCTGTACAGCCGATACCGACGGAGAGGTAGGAACGATTCTCCTTCTGGTATAGCGGCAGGGCGAATTGGAGAAAAGCCTCGAGATGACTGAGCAATTCCCCATAGTCGGTTTCTTGCTCGAGAAAATGCCGCACTGCGGCGTTCTTGCCGCTATGCGGCTTAAGCTCGGGCACAAAGTAGGGATTCGGCAGAAATCTGACATCGAACATCAAATCCGTGCCGGCAGGTATCCCATGTTTGAAACCAAAGCTCACCAAAGAGACCACCGGCAACTGTCGCTCGGGCGCGCTTGAAGCAAAGTCCTGAAACACATGGTTGCGTGCATCGTGGACATTCCACCGGCTCGTGTCATAGACCCGATCGGCCACTCCCCGCACTTGAGCCAGAAGCTCCTTCTCTTGTCGAATCGCCTCGAGCAGATGCTTTCCCGCTGCCAATGGATGCGACCGTCGTGTCTCAGAGAACCGCCGTACGACGGTCTGCTCATCGGCTTCGACGAATAGCAGGGTCGGATGAATGTCACTGTCCTCGAACTCTTCCACCAGACGAGGGAACTCCTCGGCAAAACCCTGCGCCCTGACATCGGTCACAACCGCGATTCGCCGCTGATTGGTTACGAACTTTCGTGGGTCCTGCAGCAACTCTCTCAGCATCGGCAGGGGAAGATTATCAATGAGATAGAAGCCCAGGTCTTCAAAGCTTTTGGCGATCGTACTCTTCCCAGAGCCCGACAGCCCGGTAATCAGGACTAGCTGTTTACGATTCATACTGGCCCGCGCCACTCTTCTGCCGTTCGTGTCGCCCCAATTCCAGCTGTCGTTCCAGCTTGCGTGCGAACTCGCGAGCCGAGTGGTGACCCTGCACCTTCAAGACGTGATTACGGGCGGCTATTTCGACCAGGATCGACAGATTCCGCCCGAGGGCCACCGGCATCTTGATGTAGGGACAGGGTGTATCCAGGATCTTGTAGACCGTCTCATCCAGGCCCAATCGATCGTAGGCCCTGGCCTCGTCCCATGGCTCGAGCTCGATGACCAGATCAATCGGCTTGCGCTCACGTACCGAAGCCAGACCGAAGAGATCCTGCACGTTGATGATCCCCAAGCCACGCAGCTCCATATGGTGACGGAGGGGCACTTCACAGTAGCCCAGTAAATCGCCGTGAGGATACTGCTTGACCGTGACTCTGTCGTCAGCCACCAGGCTGTGCCCACGGGTGATGAGGTCCAGAGCACATTCGCTCTTGCCAACGCCGCTGTCTCCGATGAGCAAGACTCCCAGGCCATAGACATCCATCAACACTCCGTGGATCACGGTCGAAGGAACGAGATGTTCTTCGAGGAAGTAGCTGACGCGCTTGATGACTGTCGAGGACAGTGCGGGCGACCTGAGCACCGGTAGGCCGTGACGCTCACAATTTGACAATAGCTCTGCAGGTGGCTCGAGGCCCTTGGTGATGATGAACGTCGGAATCGGCAGGCCAGCGATATGGGACAGGCGCTCGCTCCGCTTCTCCGAGCTCAGGGTCTTCAAATAGTCCGCTTCGCTGGCACCGAGGATTTGCACCCTGCCGGGCTTGATGTAGCTGTAGTGCCCGGCGAATGCCAGGCCCGGTTTCTGGACACGAGGATGGGTAATCCGGCGATCCAGACTCTCTTCACCGGAGAGCACGGACAGTTGCAGCTCGACCAGCTCCTGACCAAGAAGCTCGCGCACCAGAACGAACTCGCCGTCGGCCATCAGCTACCCCGTCTCCTGAACCAATCGATAGATTTCCTCCGGATCCTCGGCCTGCAACAGATCCTCGACGTGGGAACCACTCTTGACCCACTTCGAGATGGCGGCCAGTGAGCGAAGATGATCCGCGGGTTTGTCCTGCGGTGAAACGACGAGGAACAAGAGACGTACGGGAACCCCGTCTTCGCTGACGAAATCTACATCGCGGTGGCTGACACCGATGGCCACGACCACCTCCTTGAGATCCTTCATCTTGCAGTGCGGAATCGCCACTCCCGATCCGATGCCTGTCGAGCCCAACTCTTCGCGCTCCCAAAGACGCTGGTAGAGGGTATCCGGATCGCCGACATCGAGGCTCTCGGCCAGGCGATCCGACATTGCCTTGAGTATGGTGGGCCGGTCGGAGCCTGGCAGGTCGACAAATACCAGATCGGGTCTCGTGAAATCCGCAAGATTCATGGTCGTCACCTAGTCGGGAGAGATCAGGCCATAGTTGCTGTCTCTGCGCTTATACAGCACATTGACCTGATCGCTGATGGCGTCCCGAAACACTACGAAATCGTTCTTGGATCCCTCGAGGTGTAACGCAGCTTCGTCGAGACTCATCGGCTTGATGCTCAGAACACTCGACTTGATGATCCGGGGCGTGGAGCCCACGGCCAGCGACGCCGCTTCGAAGACTTCCACTGGCCACTGATTGCCATTGTTGCGATCGGCCTTGCGTCGCTTGTCGATGAACTTCTTGCGCGAGCGCCGGGCTTGCTTCTGCGCCTTGTCTACCGCCAGATTGATGGAATCTAGCAGATCATCGGTCTCTTCTGCGGCCTGGATCAAACCGTGGCGGTGGGCAACTCTGAGCTCGGCCAGGTTGCGATGCCCTTCCTGGGCGAGGGAAAGACGAATCTCGATGGGCTCGTCGAGAAACTTGGTCAGCTTGTTGATCTTGCTCTCCGCATACTCGCGAATCTGGTCATCGAGTTGAACGCTGTGGGCCACAAAGTCGATGTTCATCTGTCTCCTCGATTTTTGACTCGCCATCCGCTGAGGGGCAGATGGCAGCTGTTGGACTCAGAAGATCTGCTTGCGATTGGTCGATGAGGGGATTCCCAACTCGTCACGATACTTGGCAACAGTGCGACGGGCGATATTGATTCCCTCTCTCTGCAGGACTCGCGTCAGCTCACTGTCTGATAACGGTCTCTTCGGGTCCTCCTGTTCGATCTGTTGTTCGATCTTGCGTTTGACTGTCAATGACGAAATATCGGCGCCAAACTCCCGGTCGATACCGCTATGAAAGAAGAACTTCATGGGGTACAAACCTCTGGGAGTATGCATGTACTTGTTCGAGACGACCCGGCTGACGGTCGACTCGTGCATGCCGATATCGTCGGCCACATCTCGCAGCACCATGGGCCGCAGATAGTCGATGCCATTCTCGAAGAAGCCTTGCTGCTGGCGCACAATGGAGTCGGAGACCTTGTAGATAGTACGCTGGCGCTGATCGAGACTTTTGATCAGCCAGACGGCCGAACGCAGCTTTTCCTTGATGAACTGCCGGGCATCTGACTGGCCCCGGTTTCCGGCCATCTGACGAAGCATCTTGCGATAGGCTCCGCTGATCCTCAACCTGGGCATCCCATCATCGTTGAGCAGTATGACGTACTTGTCGCTGACCTTCGTGATGTAAACATCAGGTTCCACGTAATGGGTTCGCTCGGTGCTGAACTTCCGCCCAGGACGAAGCTCCAGACTGCGAACGCGATCGACAACCGGTTCGAGCTGGGCCATCCTGATGCCGAACTCACGCGCAATCGCCTGAAACTGCCTTTTCAGGAATGGTTCCCAGGCCTCCGCTATCACTCTGCGCGTCAGGGAATCCGCAGGCTCCCCAAGCTCGTCGAGCTGTCGCAACAAGCTCTCCTTCAGATCCCGACAGGCAACGCCTGGCGGATCGAAGCTCTGCACGAGCTCCAGCGCCTGCTGGACCTCTTCCTCACTGTAGGGCTGAGCACCGGCATCGTAAAGCCCCATTCGTTGGATTTCATCGATCGTCGCCACAAGAAACCCTTCCGGGTCGAGATTGCCGATGATCAGCTCCGCAATCTCTCGTTGCCGCGGCTCGACCTCGCTGAGATGAAGCTGCCAAAGAAGGTGATCGTAGAGATCCGGCTCACGCGTGAGGGTGTTTTCCAGAGGAGGGGCTTCACGCATCTCGAATATCGAAGGGCCAACCGAACCCTCCAGATAGTCGTTGAAGTAGGCATCCAGATCGATGTCGTCCATCGACTCCTGATGGTCGAGCTCCTGGTCGGTGTCTGTCTTTTCGTCACTCGGCTCGGGAGCTTCCGCCTGGCCCTCCGGCTCGAAGGTTTCGTCGCCCTCCTCCAGAACCGGATTCTCGACGAGCTCCTGTGCCACGACAGTCTGCAACTCCATACGAGTCATCTGCAGCAGCTTGATCGCCTGCTGCAGCGACGGCGTCATTACAAGCTTCTGCGCGAGTTTCAGCGTGAGTTTTTGCTCGAGCGCCATCGCCTATAGGACTCTACAAAGAGAACTCCTCACCAAGGTAGATTTTGCGGACTTCGGGGTCGGAAGACAGCTCTTCGGGAGCGCCGAATCGGAGGATTTCACCATTATTGATGATATAGGCGCGGTCGGTGATTTTCAATGTTTCCCGGACGTTATGGTCCGTGATCAATACACCGATCCCAGAGGCTTTCAGATGCTGCACGATCTTTTGGATATCGATCACGGCGATGGGATCGATGCCCGCGAAGGGCTCGTCGAGCAAGATGAAGGATGGGTCGAGCACCAGCGCTCGGGCGATCTCGACACGCCGTCTCTCACCGCCGGACAGTGCATATCCCTGAGTCTTGCGAACCGTCTCGAGACCGAACCTGCGAATCAGCTCATCAGCACGCTGCTCCTGCACGGTCACCGGTAGATCGAGGGTCTCGAAAATAGAGCGAAGATTGTCCTCGACGGTCATCTTGCGGAACACCGAGGGTTCCTGGGGAAGATAGCTGATTCCCTGTTTGGCGCGCAGATACATGGGCAGGTTGGTGATCTCCCGTTCGCCGAGATAGACCGCACCGTCATCCGGACGCGTCAAACCCACCACCATATAGAACGTCGTCGTCTTACCGGCGCCGTTCGGGCCCAACAGGCCGACAATCTCACCGGGCTCGACATGAATCGACATGTCGTTGACCACAGCTCGACCGCTGTAGACCTTGCGCAGGTCACGAGTTGAAAGTGTTTGCTTTTTCGTCATGGGCGCGGATCGGGCGGTTCGGCGGAGGCTGGCACAGCACTCTTGAGCTGGGCCGTCGCAGTTTCGAAATCATAGACCAATGTCTTGCCCTGCATCTGGAGTCCCTCGGGATCCTGCAGAATCACGGGCGAACCTTCCACTTCCACGGTACGATCACCGGGGCGATAGGTCGCGGTCTCACCTCGCACGCTGTTGCCACTCTCGCCGTCCTGGAGGTAGACAGAACCCTCACAGATCATTCGGTCGAAGCCACCATCCTTTTTCAGGTAGAGCTGAATCTCCTCGCATCGTAGTGAACGCTTCAGCTGCACTGCCCTGACCTCCCCTGTGTAGACCAACAGGTTCGCTGCCCGGTCGAAGACCATTTCGTCCGCAGTGATCTCCAGAGGTTCGGCAGGCAACGACTGATCCTCCCCAACGGCCTGATCCGCCTGTGGTCGCCACACGGTCTTGACCTGTCCGCTGGCTTGCAGGCGCTCGCTATCCGGCTCGCCCCTCAGTTCATCACTGACCAGAAAGTTCTCACCCTGCCAGGCGCGGACCTGCCCGATGAAGGTCACCCCTGGTGGTTCTCCCCCCCACTCGGCGCGCTTCGCTTCGATACGGATCGGCTCCTTGCCGGACGCGACATCGGTCGACAGATCGATTCCCTCGCCGCTGGTCATGACAGCGCGGACGTTTTCTTCGGCAACTATTTCTTCGGTGGCCTGATTGTAGACGATCTTCGGAGCCTCCAGCTGCTCGCCATTTCGAATCAGAATAGAGGGCTTCCCTTCGAGTTGCATCAATTGAGAATCGAAGTCCGCGTCGGCCTCATCCCCGAACGCGACCACCGTTCCCTCCTGCAGCATCACCGTCCCGTCCAACTCCACATTGCTGAGCTCACCATTGGTCGAGATGATCGCCACCGCCTCATCGGCACAAGCACGGCGCATCACGGTTTCGGGTGAGAATCGCAGAAACTCCGAGATCTCCACCGCGGTGAAGGCCTGCGCCTTGCGAAGTGCTCCGGACTTGAAGTCCCCGACAAGATGATTGGCCCGAATCAGCCGCTCCAGACCAGATTGATCCGTGATCCCCAGCGAAGCGACCTGCCCGTCGCTGGCGGTCAAGTCGGCGGTTTCGGGATCTTCTGTGCCGGCCTCGAACTGGATCGCAAGCTCGCGTCCCGCCAGTCTCACGATGCTGGTCTGGCCATCCTCGTCCTCTTGCTCGAGCTCCGCCTCCACGCCCCATCGGGCCAGGATGAACTCGATCCTCTGTTCATCCGGGCTCAGCACGACCGACAATCGACGAGAGCTCAAGCGATCGTTGCCTCGAGTCAGGATGGTGTCACCGTCGGCACGCATCAGACGTTGATTGCGCACGAAACTGAACCGCCGACATCGCAACGACATTGGGCTGGAGTCTCCAGCAAGAGTGTCGACCTCGACGCTGCCAGCCAACACAAAGACGTTGCGATCCGGGTTGATTCGCAGGCGATCGGCCCGACCCACGAAGCGACCGAGGAACACAAAATCGACCGGCGACGAGCTCACCAGCAGCTTGCCATCTTGTCTCAACTCCAGGCCTTCCGCTGTCATCTCGACCTGATTTGGCCCACGGAAACGGACATTCCCGGAGAAGGTTGCCGCCTGGCTCTCCAGGTTGACCAGAGCCTGGTCGCTGATCAGGTTGTAGACCGACCCATCCTCGTGTTGCATGGTCAGATCCACTCCCTCCAATTCGTAGTTGTCCTGTTTCTCGGACAAGATCCTCTTCGCCTTGATGCGGGCGACCTCACGATCGCCTTCGGTTATGCCGTATTCAAAGCCCTTGCCTGACAGCACGAGCTCGCCCCGTCTCTCCTCTTCTCCGTCTGTCGCCTGTGGAGCCTTCTTCGCACGGCTCATCCGTCCGGCGACGTAGAGTCCGACGACCGAGGCTACGAAGACCACGAGCATGATCAACAGGCCCCGGCGTATCGCTTCGAGCGATATGCCACTCCCATCTCTACTCATCGCCACCCATTCTATTCTGCGGCTGCGACCTCAGCACCGCCGGCCTCTTCCGCCGCTGAGCCAGACCAGGGTCGGGCGTCCACCATCCGCAGGACGGGCCCCCCGTGGTAGGAGTCTGTCTCGAGATTGGCCAGCACCTCGAAACACCCGTCGAGATCTTCTTCCCTGTCCTGCCAGTCCCAGCCCAGAAGCTCGACAACGCCCCCGGCCTCACCAACAGCCTTGCTGGCAATATGCCCGCGCCCGAAACGCCGAATCGTGCCCTCCCTCGTGAGCGGGCCCACGCGCAGGAGCGGTTGCCGGTTCCTCATGCCGTAGGGTTCGAGCCGGCTCAGCTCTCCGAGCAACCGTCGGTGGACCTCCTCGGCAGCAATCTGGAGCTCATATTCATAGGTTCTGGCTAGCATCAGCGGATCCCATGTCCGCGACGCCATCTCGAGCCACTGGTCGCGAAGTTCGGACAGACCCTTGGTCTCGATCGACAGGCCGATCGCCTGGGCATGGCCACCGAAGCGCAAATACGATTCCCGCCATTGGCTGAGGAAATCGAACAGGTGGACTCTACTCACACTTCGTCCCGATCCTCTCGCCTCGGATCCGACGACGTTCAACAGCAGGGTCGGTCGGTGAAATCTTCGGGCGAGTCGACCGGCCGCGATGCCCAGCACCCCCGGGTGCCAGCTCTCGCTCCACGCTACCAGAACGGGTGGCAGCGGATTGAGATCTTCGAACTCCTTCTCGGCTTCGGCAACCACCGTCGATTCAGCCTTTTGACGATCCTGATTGAGCTGGTCGAGATGAGCCGCAAGGTCGGTCGCCTGCCCATGGTCAGTGGTCATCAACAAATCGAGAGCCGGACGGGGACTGGCGAGACGTCCGGCCGCATTGAGCCGCGGACCGATCCGGTAGCCGACGTCCACCGCGGTCACCGGAGACTCGACGCCAGCTCGGCGCATTAGCGCACGCAAACCAGGCGATCGCGTTCTCGCCAGAGCAGCCAAACCAAGTGAAGCGATCACCCGGTTCTCGCCGAGTAGTGGAACGAGGTCGCAGATCGTGCCGAGACAGGTGATGCGAAGCAGCGCATCGGGGTCGATCGGCCTGTTCATCGTCGACGCAAGAGCGCTGGCGAGCTTGAAGGCTACGCCGACGCCTGAAAGGTCGGCGAACGGGTACTCCGATCCGGGCGCGTGCGGATTGATTTCGATCACCCACTCCTGCAAGGGTCCGTCGGCACCGAGATGGTGGTCAGTGACGATGACATCGAGCCCCCTGTGCCGTGCCCGATCCATTGCTTCGATCGCAGTGCTGCCGCAGTCAGCCGTGACGATGAGTTGGCACCCCAGCTCGGCTGCCCGATCGACATGAAGGGATTGGAAGCCATACCCCTCCTGCAAGCGCTCGGGAAGAATGGGGAGTACCTGCAGACCGCAGGCGCGAAAGACCGCTGTCAGCAGAGCAGTCGCCGACACGCCATCGACGTCATAGTCCCCCACGACGGCCACCTTCTCCCCCGCCTGCTGTGCCACCACCAGCCGCTCCGTTGCCTGGCGCACTCCGCGCAGCAAGAACGGATCGTGGAGTTGGTCGAGGCTGGGCTGCAGAAACTCCTCGGCTTCCTGTCGGGTTGTCACACCCCGCCGAGCCAGGAGGATCGCCAACCGCGATGGGATCTCAGCCGAAGCCAACTCTCCAGCGACCTCGGGGACGGACGCGCGCACCCACCGGGGTGCAGGCGCAGCGGAGTCAGACTGCATGATTCAGGTTGCGAACGGTCTAGCGCTCTTCGAAGACACCAAGCTTGCGAAAGCGATCGTATCGCGCAGCTAGAAGGCTCTCGGGGTCCAGGGCACATAGCTCGTCGAGCGCTGTGGCAACGGCATCCCCCACACGATTACAGGTTTCCTCGGGATCGGCGTGGGCACCGCCCAGGGGTTCTTCGATGATGGCATCGACCAGCTGCAGCTCGAGCAGATCTGGAGCGGTCAAGCGCAGGGCTTCGGCCGCCTCATCGCGCTTCTCCTGATCTTTCCACAGGATCGCTGCGCACCCTTCAGGCGAAATGACGGAGTAGGTCGCATACTCCAGCATGAATACGCGATCGCCAATCCCCAGAGCCAGGGCCCCGCCGCTCCCGCCTTCGCCGGCGATGATGACGACAATCGGCACTCTCAGCGAAGCCATCTCGATCAGATTGCGAGCGATGGCCTCCGCCTGCCCCCTTTCCTCGGCTCCGATGCCTGGGTAAGCACCCGGTGTATCTACCAAGGTGATCACCGGTAAATCGAATTTCTCGGCCAGTTTCATGACTCGCAAGGCCTTGCGATAGCCATCGGGGCGAGGCTGCCCGAAATTCCTGTGGATCCGGTCCTTGGTGCCGCGTCCCTTTTGGTGGCCAACGACAGCCACCGACCGTCCCCTGAAGGTGCCGAACCCGGCAACGATGGCAGGATCGTCGGCATAGGCCCGATCACCGTGAACCTCGACCCAGTCCTCGATCAGGTTGCTGATGTAGTCGAGGGCGTAGGGACGATCGGAGTGCCGGGCAACCAGTGTCTTTTCCCAGCGGCTGAGCTGCGAATAAATCTCGCGCGTCTTTTTGTCGAGCTCACGTCGCAGGCTTTCGAGCTCTTTGCGACGCCCGCTGCCGGCGGGATAGCCTTCCAACTCCTCCAGGCGGCGACGCAACTCGACCAGAGGCTCCTCGAAGGGGACTTCGACAGGTGGCATGGCCCGGCACGCTAGCAGAGGGTATGGGACGAGTCAACGAGGGCCGGCGAGCCTCGGTTAGAGCAGCTCTTGCGGATCGACGTCGACCACCAGATCCCGAGTTGCTGCACCGCTCAGGACTTCTCCGACGGTATTGCGCAACAACAGACCGGAACGATGGCGGAGCAGAATCTGGAACCGCCACTTTCCACGCAACTTCTCGAAGGGAGCCGGGGCTGGACCGGAAACGCGAAACTCCTTCGACCCCGGATGCTGCAAGATCAGGTCGGCGAGATCCCGTATGGCCCGCCGCCCCCGCGCCCGATTCGCATCCCGAAGCAGCAACTGAATCATCCGTGTGTAGGGCGGGTAGTGAAAGATGCGACGAAAGCGCATCTCCTCCGCCGCGAAGGCGGAGTCATCATGTCGCAGCGCTGCCTGAATGGCGTAATGTTCGGGATGATAGGTCTGAATGATGATGCGTCCCGGTTTTTCTCCTCTCCCCGCTCTACCCGAAACCTGCGTCAACAGATTGTAGGTCTTCTCCACGGCCCGGAAGTCGGGGAAGCTCAGATAGGTGTCGGCAGACAAGACGGCTGTCAGCACCACATTCGGGAAGTGATGTCCCTTCGAGACCATCTGGGTTCCTACCAGGATTTGACTCTCGCCCCTGCCGAACCGCTCCAACACGGCCGCTGACTCACCGCGGCGAGCGGTGTCCCGGTCGAGTACCTCTACAGTTACCTCGGGCCACAGGCTTCTCACTTGCTCTTCGACTCTCTCGGTGCCTGAGCCGATGGCCTCCAATGCCTCCTCAGAACAGGCAGGGCAACAGCGGGGTACGGGGATTGCCGAACCACAATAGTGGCAGCGTAGCCTGCCCTCCTTGCGATGGAGCGTGCGGGGCAGACCACACTCTTCACAGCGGCAATCCTCTCCGCAGGCCCGACACAAGAGCAACGGAGCGTAACCGCGCCGGTTGCGCAAGAGGATGATCTGATTGCCCTCGTCCAGAACTCGCCCCATCTCCTCCTGCAGCTGCAGGGAGAAGTGCACTTCTCCTGGCCGGCGACTGGCCTGCTCTTGCCGTAGATCGACGACGACGCCCTCCGGCAGGGCGCCCTGCCCCACCCGTTGGGTCAGGCTCAACCGCGCCACCTTGCCGACCTCGACGTTGAATCGGGTTTCGAGGCTGGGAGTGGCTGAGGCGAGCACCACCACTGCGTCGGCACGATGCGCTCGCAGCAGAGCCAGGTCGCGGCCATGATACCTGGGAGTCTGGTCCTGCTTGTAGGCTGGATCCTGCTCTTCGTCCACCACGATCAACTGGAGATTGTCCACTGGGGTGAACACCGCCGATCTCGGTCCCACAACCATCCGAGCTTGCCCGGATCGGATGCGCTCCCATTCCTGTTGACGCTCGACGGAGCTCATCGCCGAATGAAATATCGCGGTCTCCTCGCCGAACCGCTGGCGAGCGACTCCGGCAACCGCCGGCACGAGCGCGATCTCCGGGACCAGGACAATGATCGAGCCTCCGTCGGAGAGGACCTTCTCA
Source organism: uncultured Acidobacteriota bacterium (assembly GCA_963707075.1). Classification (GTDB taxonomy): domain Bacteria; phylum Acidobacteriota; class Thermoanaerobaculia; order Multivoradales; family JAHEKO01; genus CAXMQZ01. Next base: position 443,071 of record CAVPOX010000015.1, on the reverse strand, counting down.
GCGGCACGGAGATAGACCTCTGTCTTGCCGGAGCCGGTCATGCCCGACAAGAGGAAAGCCTGGTATGCCTTGGCAGCCAAGGCCTGCTCGACCCGGGCCAACGCTTCCCGCTGATCGTCTCTGAGCACGATGGCCTCTCCACTCGCCCCATTCAGTCGGTGATGGTCGAGGTGGACTTTGCCGATCTGGGTGAACTTCTTCAGCACCCCGAGAGAAATGAGTCGCCGCACGACTCCAGGAGAGCAACCGACCGTGCCGGTTATCTCCGTCACGGTTGCCGGACGGCCCAGCGCAAACAGCAGAGCCACGACCTGACGTGCGGGCACCGATCGACCGCATCGGGCTTCGAGCTCCTTCATCTCGCCCTGTGCCAGCTCGACCGCCGAGTGATAGCGGGCCCCACGCCGTTTCCCGGCTGAGACGATGACCCGTCCTTCTCTTTCGAGCTCGGCGATTCTCTGGTGGAGGTCCGCGGTCCCTAGACTCCGCACCAGGTCGGAGACCTTGATTCGCCCGCGCTCGCGCAAGATTGTGAAAATCGCATCCTCCTCGGCGGAACGGGACAGACTCAAGGCACCGGCGTTCGAGAGCCAGATTCGCTGATCGCCCCAGGGAGGCAGATCACTCGGCAGCATGGCATGCACGACCTCCCCTATAGGCGCCAGGTAGTAGTCCGCGGCCTCACTGCCAAGGCGAACGAGCTCTTCCGGCAGGACAGGCTCGTGATCGAGGACCGATTCGAGGGAACGGATCCTGATTCCCTCGGGGGCTACCGCCTGCTCAGCCATAATGAGACCGACGACACTTCGACGACCGACCGGAACCCGCACGCGGGCGCCGGGCCGAGCCAAGGCCGAGAACGCCACGGGCACCTGGTAGGTTAGCGATTCACTCAGGGGTAATGGCACCGCTACCTGGACATACTTGGACATTCGGGTCTCACGAAGAACGGCCGCCCTCATTTCAAGGGCGGCCGCAGTTCATTGAATCCAGGTGGAAGACAAATCAGGCGGTGACTTCCTGAGTCGACTGGCGCTTCTCCATCGCTGAAACCAGCGCCCTCTCGACCTGCTTCTCTGCCTCGTTCTCATCGATCTTCTTCACATGAGCGACTTCACTGACGATGAAGTACTTGGCACGCTCGTACATCTTCTTCTCCCGGAAGGAGAGACTCTTCTTCGTGCTGACGAGTCGCAGGTTCTTCAAGACCTTGGCGACCTCCTTCAGATCCCCCGTCTTCATCTTGTCCAGGTTCTGCTTGTACCGACCCTTCCAATCCTTGTAGGTGTCGATATTGCCGTCGCGGAGTATGGTGAAGAGACTCCGGATCTGTGAATTCGGACACAGTGGACGCAGTCCCACCAAGTCCAGATTCTCCCGAGGAACCATCACCTTGGAGTTGTTCGACAGCAAACGAAGATGATAATAAGTCTGCTCTACCCCAGCGATCGCCCCCTTCTCGATCTTCTCGACAACGGTGACACCATGGTTGGGATACACCACCTTCTGACCGATTTTAAAAGCCAATGAACTGCCTCCCTTGCGCAAAGCTAGTACTGTCTGGATACCGTAAGTGCTTGATGAGCACTACTTTAGGAGCATTTACAGTACACTAAAAGTGCCGCAAAGTCAACCCCCATATAGCCCTCTGCCGAACGGTTTCCGGTGAAATCCGGGTAGAATCGTAACGTCTCGCTCGAAAACTCCCTGTCATCATTGACTCCCAAGGATTCCAACTTTAGGATCCCTAACCGACAGGGCCGCCTCGCGCAAGCCGGAGTGGCGGAATGGAAGACGCAGCGGACTCAAAATCCGCCGAGGTTTACCCCTCGTGGGGGTTCGACTCCCCCCTCCGGCACCAATAAACCTATTGATAACAGGTGTTTGATGCTGAACCAGAAGTTGCTGGCTCGACCGATTACCTGACACTAACTCCCATCTGGTCCACATCTGGGCCACTCCGAGAACAAGATGAGTCCTCAATTGAACGAGCGGTTTGAAATCGACCTAGACATCACCGAGGTCAAACGGCGATTCATCAACCGGGCACTTAATCTGGTCAAGGATTCCGAAAGGGGCTACAACCCAGGTACACTTCGCGGCTGAGCGCACAAAGCTACGGGTCCTGGCCTCAAGGGAAAAGACCGCCATGCCGACCTCGGCTCTCGTTTGGTCCGTACTGTGGGCGTCGCTGATCTTCATCGCCTCCCTCTATCTTTGGAAAAGGAGAAGAAATGCAAGGAGGAGGGCTGCCGAGCGAGTTGGTCTGCATGCTGTAGATGTCGATGAAGTAGTTGGCCGATTTGGAGAGTTCGCTCTGCTGTCAAACTCTACGACCGTTGAGGCCTTCTCTGGATCGGTAAGAAACACGCCAGTCCAGCTCTTTGTGCAAGCAATCGACGACACGGGGACACCTAGTTGGTATGTAACTTGTGTTGGGGCAGAGTCACCGACTTGTCACCTCCCGCACCTCACGATTCGGCCCAATGCAGACCTTGGGCGTATGGAGGCTGTCTTGGAGAACCGGTTCTCTGGGGCAGACCACCGTCTAACAGCTGTCCAGTTTCCAGAAGCAGACACCTTCAACGCTGCCTACAGCGTGTATGCTGACGACCCTGAATCAGCTAGGAGAACCCTTACCGGTGGTGTGCGTTGGCTACTGGAGGCCAGCGACAGACTTGCCGTCGAGTGCAACGGTTCCCGATTCTTGAGCTGCCGGGACACCGGGTATGGGATGGCGTTACCCGTGCAGCAAATTGCTGGATTTGTGGCCGACAGCTTGCGACTCTTCCTGCAGCTGTCGGAAGCCAGCTCCTCTCAGTCATGATCGGTTTGGCCGCCGAAGGATATAGGTCAAGCGAATCCATTGACTAGCCGGCCCCAGCGCCCGGCCTTCTTCTTTGCCTGGCCCCCTGCCTGAGCCTGTAGCAGGAGAAAGTGCCTCCATACAGCGCTAGACAGGCTGGGACAGGGAGTATGCTGGTAGGTAGGGAGGGTACCCGACAAGGAGGTGGCTCAGTGCAGTATTTCGGCGAGCCGAGTGTTGAAACCACGGTCGAGAACCAAGAGACCGTGGTGTCCCTGCATGGCAAGGTGACACCTGGGGTAACAGATGTGAGGCTACGGAAGACGATCCTCGAGCTGCTCGACAGAGGGGTCACAAACATCGTGATCGATCTGGAGGATGTCCCGGCGATCGACAGCGGCATTCGGGAGTTGCTGGCTGCCTATACCGCTGTCAGCGAGCAGGGCGGACATCTCAAGCTTCGCCATCTTCCCCCGAAGGTCTAGCGCACTCTCGATATCTCTCGCTGTTGGAGCTGATGGTTGATGCGCAATGGTCACCTCTTACGGGCTCTCCTCTACTCGACGCCACCAAAGAACGCCTCGAGCTCGTCCACCAATTGTTTCAGGACTCTGCGATCGTAGATGGCGATTCCAAGCGCCTGTGCAGTGTTGTGGTAGTGATCGGACTCTGCAAGCCTCACAAACTTCTTGGGCTCGGAAACGTTCACGTAGAAGCTCTCTAGATAGGTCTTGTCCTCGGTAGACTCGAGCTCTCCGTCCAACAACATGACGGATGCGCGATCCCCGGCCCTGAAGAATCCTTCGTAGTCCTCCAGCGCCCACGGGCCACCTTTTCTCGTCATCTCCTGTCGGAACCAGGAGGGTAGTGGTTCACCATAAACGAACTCATAGGTCCTCCGGAAGCGCTTCGACCAGTACATCGCTCTCTGTTGAGCCTTCGCGGAGGAGGCCTCCGCGTGCTCACGAACCCGCCGAGGAGGACCCAAGAGAGCGACGTGTCGGACTTCATGACTGCTCATGGCGAACTTGATCGCCGGAAATGCTCCGCCTGAGTGACCGATGACGGAAATCCTGGCTGGATCGACGCCGTCGAGCCCTCTGAGAAACTCCAAGGCTGCGACTGCACTGGGTAGCTGGTCGAAAGCCTCGACCGTGGCTCTCGCGTCACCTCGGATCGGGTTGTCGGACTCACCGAATCCCGGCTGATCGTGTGCAAGCACTAAATACCCTCGGTTTGCGAGGGCCGAAGCCAGCGTCTTGTATGTGGGAAGGTTCTTTCCGAGTGCGGTGTTACCGTGGATCAGCACGACCACCGGCTTGGGAGATGAAGGACTCCGGTCGCCGAGATACAGATTCGCTCGGGTCTGCAAACCGTCCGGCCGGGTCAGCGTAATCACTCGATCGGGGCGGCATCTACAAACCGAGATGTTTCCGATACCGACGCGCTCGACAAGCTGACGGGCCAACCAGGGTCCGACCGTCCGATTGTAGGGTTCACGACGATCGCGCTCCCTCTGAACAGCCACCATCAGACTCAAACCGACAAGGAGCATCCCGAGTACCCCGGCCAGAGCCCAACGCCAACGACCCCGAATCATGCGACTCTTACCACCGTAGGCAGGACCACCATCTGACAGCAATGGCTCTCACTCTAGCATGGAGGGGTGGTCTCCATCCTTCAGCCAGATGCCGGTGTGTCAGAGCTGGATTTGGCGTATCATGCGGGGCGGCCGCCAAATATCGGCGGCGACGCTGCGGTGGTGGTCGTCAGTATTTGGGGCCAGGAAGGTGGCAAAGTCAGCACTAGTTTCCGCTTCAATTCATGTTCACCCATCAGCAGGCCAGGAGCTTCCTATTCCGTGTTGCCGCCGCCGGTCTCGCGCTCCTGCCGGTTAGAGCGCCGGCACAAGAAGTCGATATTCCCAGGCAGCATGACTGGACCGACTATGGTCTTATCTTCGAGGCCGGTACGCTCGGCGACTGGGATTTTCAGCTTTTTGGCGGCAAAACCGCCACGGTGGTCAAGAAGGGCGGAATTTCATTTCTCTACTACAACGGCGCTTGCTGCTATCGCATTGCTGACGACACCGTCACCTGGCGCTCCATCGGTGTCGCCACCAGTCCCGACGGCATCAACTTCACCAAGCATCCGGGGAATCCGGTTGTCTCCTGGTCTCCCAACGACAACGGTGAAGAGGGGCCGACCTCCGGTGGTGCGGCGCTGGATTCCAACGGCGATATCGTTTTGTACTACGGTGCCAATACCGCGGTTGGGCCCACCTCGGTGGTTGCCGACGCTCGTCTAGCGATCTCCTCCGACGGTCTGTCATTCTCCGATCAAGGTGTCGTGCTGGATTACTCCGACTCCGGAGTATGGGGGTCGGGCGACGAGCTCTTTCCGTTTATCGCTTATCAGGAGGGGGGGGATTGGCTCGTCTACTACCAGCCCAACGGGAGCCCGGAAAGCGCTCGGGTGGGGATCGCCTCCGGCCAGACTCGGGACCAGCTCGACTCCACCACCGCCGCCACCAGCGGGAGCAGCTATGTCCCGGCGTGGGGCGCAGGAGGTGCGGCAAAGATCGGGTCCGACACCCTGGCTCTCTTTTTCAATTGCCTGAGATCGAGAAAATGCGGCTCACCGGCCCCGCGGACGGAGGTCCGGACGGCTCTGGTGAGCAACCCCCAGCAGTTGAGCGGCCCGATAGAGACCTATCAGTTCCCAGATGTAAGGCAGGTCACGGTGCTGCTGGATAAAGGCACCGCCACCTGGTTCATGTACTACCGCAATGCGGACTCGAGCGGCTATGGTGTCAAACTCGCGCCGGTCGGGTCTCCGGACACGTCAGCACCGACGGCTCCCAGCGGTGTGAGCGCCTCACCCGTCGATCACTCGGAGATCGAGGTCTCGTGGTCGCCGGCATCGGATCCCGATACCGGTATCGTCCAGTACCGGATTTTTCGCGACGGGCGATTCCTCGAGACAGTCAAGGGCTGGAGCTTCAGGGACACGAATCTCGCCGAGCTCACGGAGTACAGCTACGAGGTCTCAGCGGTGAACTACCACGGTACAGAGGGACCTCAGAGCCTGCCAGCTGTCGCCACCACGCCCGCGGATGGCGTGCCGCCGAGCATTGAGAGCGTGTCGGCCAGCGGCGACTCGTCGGAGGTCGTGGTGACCTTCGACGAACCGGTGGACAGGGCGAGTTCCGAGAATCTGTCGAGCTACGATCTCCATCCTGGAATCGACATTCTGGATGCCGTGCTTACCGGCGACCAGCGCACGGTGATCCTCTCCACCACCCCTCAGAGGGACCGCCAGACCTACAGGCTCACGATCAGCGGGGTGCACGATCGGGCCGCGAGCCCCAATAGACAATCGTCTCTCCAGATTTACTACACCTTCAGCATGGCCCCTGGTCTTGTTGGGTGCTGGCGTCTCGATGAAGGCTACGGCGTCGTGGTTCAGGACACCTCCAACTTCGGCAACCACGGCTCCCTCGTCTACCCAGGCCAGCGCCCGGCGCTCCGGGTGATCGGGCGCTTCGGGGGCGGAGTGGAGTTCGACGGCGTTGACGATCTGGTGACGATTGATGGCTCGAGTACCTTGAGCGAAGTAACCAGATCGAGCCACACTTTCTCCGCCTGGGTGCGCGCCAAGGACGTGCCCCCGAACTCGGCGGACAACAACACCCACTACAGCATCCTGACACGCAGCTCCACCGGTCTCTATTACAGCCATACCAAACGCTTTCGAGCGGTGATCAGGACCTCCGATGGCGAATTCGTTCTCCAGTCGGGTACTTATGATCCCGGCAGTTGGCACCACGTGACGATGGTTGTCGAGTCAGGGTCGAGAAAGCTCCGTCTCTATGTTGATGGCTCGGAAGTGTCCGGCTCTCCGCTCGATTTCTCCGGCAGCTTGATTGATCTCGGTACAGCGCCCTACTTCATCGGCACGTCCGACGCGCTCGTCGAGCGCTGGGACTATCGGCTCAAGGGCACCCTCGACGAGGTCTTCCTCTTCGACCAGGCCCTTACGGCCCAAGAGGTGTCAGATTTGGCAGGCGACCCGCCGACGGCCAAGCGAGTGGGAGCGGTGCGGCATACTCCTTCAAACTAGAGGACGGTACATGGGTCAGAAAGACCATTCTGCTAGCCAGTGATGGGGAGACCTACGACAATTTCGGGTGGTCGCTGTCGCTGGACGGTGATACCACCTTGGTTGGGGCTGTAGCAGGTGCCGATAGCCGGAGCCCCGAGTGATCGGGCTTCTCCACCAAGACTACGGAGTTGACCCTTAGCGCAAAGCAAAGGCCAGACGTCAATCGTACTGCTCAACCGCTCGATTTACTGGTTCATCACTAATCTGCTGAAGAAGGGCTCCAAGCTGGGTTCATTAGCCTTACGAGTAGTAACTCCGGCGGGAAAAGGCTGAACATTGCCGATCCCGCCGTCCTCCCTCCCCAAGACAGACCCCTGATTTTTGGTGCAAATCTGGTGAACTGCGGAATGGCAAAGTGCAGAAAGAGGCAGATCTGCGCAGTAAGCTGCAGTAAGAGACTTCGAGGTGTAAGTGTAGCCAAATCGCTACCTTGCGCCCATAAGCAGACTATTTCCAACACTCAAGCCGAAGCCGGTGATGGGTCTCAAAATCCGCCGAGGTTTACCCCTCGTGGGGGTTCGACTCCCCCCCGGCACCAAATACGCTCAAAACACAACGGCGTTCGCGATTCCAACCCTGCTCTGCTGGCAAGGAAGCTGCTGATCGAGAGGTTTCACAGGTCAATCAGACCCGGTTTGATCACCTGGGGCACTCCCACCAAGCTCGGATCAGCGCCAGGAGACCGCAGCCGGCCCAGGAGATCGGCCTGCCTCCTGAGAATCTCTTAGAATCTTCCATCCTCGTCCGGGTAATCGACGAGAGCCTCCTCCTTCAAGCCAGCCTCGCCTTCCCAGTGTGCGTATCGAAGGAGCTCCTCGGCCAGGAACAGAGGGTCTCCTGCCAACCTACCCTCCGGGGTGGGTGTCAGGCCTGCAGACTTGCTCTATGATCAAATGAGGTGGGGTCGTTCGCAGTGAGCGACCCTGAACCGCCACGGGACAAACCAAATGGAAGAGGAGGAGTCAGCCATGAAATCGGCGACGCTGACTCTCGCTGGGCAGGAGTACAGCTTTCCTGTCCTCGAGGGAACTGAAGGCGAAGTCGGAATCGACTTCACGACTTTGAGAACGAAGACCGGGGCAGTGGCCCTCGACCCGGGCTACGGCAACACCGGGTCGTGTACCAGCACGATCACCTTCATCGATGGCGAGAAGGGCATACTCCGCTACCGAGGGTACCCCATCGAGCAGATAGCCCAATCAGCATCATTCGAGGATGTCTGCTATCTCCTGATCTATGGGCATTTGCCGACCCAGGAGGAGCTGAGCGAGTTCAACGACAACCTGACTCACCACAGTCTGATCCACGAGGCGATGAAGGACTTCTTCCAGGACTTCCCGCCATCTGCCCACCCGATGATGGTGCTTTCCGCCATGGTGGCTTCCATGTCCGCGTACTACCCCAGGGCGGCGAGTGACGAAGAGCTTGATCTCAACATCATCCGTCTTCTCGCCAAGGCCAAGACCATCGCGGCTTTCTCCTACAAGAAATCCGTAGGGCAACCCTTCATCTACCCGCGAAATGACCTGTCCTACACCCAGAACTTCCTGCACATGATGTTTGCCGTCCCGGCAGAACCGTACGTGGTGCCGTCAGTTCTCGACCGGGCCTTGAACCTCCTGCTCATCCTGCATGCCGATCACGAGCAGAACTGCAGCACCTCCAGCGTGCGGATGGTGGGCAGCAGTCAGTCGAGCCTGTTCGCCGCAGTATCCGCCGGCATATGCGCTTTGTGGGGCCCCCTCCACGGCGGCGCCAACCAGAAGGTCATCGAAATGCTGCGGATGATTCGCGACGACGGGATGGATTACCGCAAGTATGTCAACCGAGCCAAGGACAAGGAAGACCCGTTCAGGCTCATGGGTTTCGGCCACCGGGTCTACAAGAACTTCGACCCACGTGCCAAGATTCTCAAGACGGCCGCTGATGAAGTGCTGGGAGAGTTGGGAATCGATGATCCGCTGCTCGAAATCGCCAAGAATCTGGAAACGGTGGCGCTCGAAGATGGATTCTTCGTCGAGCGCAAGCTCTATCCCAATGTCGATTTCTACAGCGGCATCCTGTACCGGGCAATGGGTATCCCGACCGACATGTTCACCGTCATGTTCGCCCTTGGACGTCTACCCGGCTGGATCAGCCAGTTCAAGGAGATGCGGATGGACCCACAAGGTCGTATTGCACGACCACGGCAGATCTACATGGGGGCAACCGAGCGTCCCTTCGTTCCCCTGCATCTGCGGAGCGAAAAGACCGCTGACCGAAAGGAGAGGAAGCCGGAACTCGCTCCCGTCTAGCATCTGTGCCAGCGAGAGGAGGTCGCTTCACTCGCCAGGTGGTCGTGAAGGAGTTGTACCCTTGTGCACTCTCTTGGCAGGGGGCGGGCCGCGCTCAGGCCGATCGCGCCCTCTGGAGGCGGACTCGATGGAATTGGGTGCGAGTCTGGTGCTCCGCGACTCTTGGATCGACAGAATTGGCCGGTCCCCGGCCAGTTCGCGAATCTACGCGAGTCACTCGAGCATCTGATGCCCCTGGGGCACCGTAGAAGCGAACGTGTGTCACAATTATTGGTTGCGAGACTGAGGGGAAGCCTTCGACCATGAAACGACACGCGCCGACTCGATGAGCAAATCCAGGAGAGATCAGCTGGAGGACGGTCTGCAGGTCAACCCCGACGATCTCGACGAGGTGGACAGCCTGTTTTTCGATTCCGGCGACTCGCTGGCTCCTGCCGAGCGTGTCCTGCGAACACCGACTCGTATCGTTGCGCTTGTCTCTCCCAAGGGCGGCACTGGCAAGACCAGCATCGCAGTCATGTTGGCCGGCAACCTGCAGACCCAGCGGCGCAAGACGGGATTGATGGATCTCGATCCTCGCCAGGGCGTCGCCAGATGGGCAGAGGCTGGCGACGGATTCCCCTTCCCGACCTATTCCTTTGGCGCCAACCGGGGCGCTGCCGCATTCCGAGAGGCCATCCGGAGGGCCTGTGGTGAAGTCGACCTGCTGATCCTGGATTCACCCTCCACCATGGGCCCCGCAATCGGGCTGAGCCTACAGGTGGCCGATCTGGTGCTGATTCCAGCAGGAGCCTCGACTCTGGACATCGAAGCGGCGCAGGAGGCCATCGAAGCCGCCAAGGAGGCTCGACATGGTCGCGACGGAGATCTGCCTCGAGTCATGGTGGTTCCGTCGCGATTCGACGCGAGAACCCGGTTGGCCCGCGATTTTTCGCGCCGCTTCGCAGAGCTCGCGGTCCCCGTCTCTCCCGCCGTAGGTCAACGGGTGGAAGTAGCAGCGGCGGCCAACTCCGGGCGACTTGTCAGGCCGGCTACGGTGGCTGGCCAAGAATTTAGCACTCTATCCAAACACATCTGGTCCTTTCTGCGGCAGCTCGATGCCTGAAGCGAGCGACACGACAACCAAGGTCGACTCGGCGAAGCGATCCTCTCCCGGCCTGCGGTTCGTGGTCACCGCGGCTTTCTTCAGCCTCACGCTCTTTGGCATCCTGCGAATTCCCTTCGTCGAGCAGTACCTTCTTTTGCCATTCACCAAGGCCCAGCACGGTCTGGCCTGTCGGATAGGAGGCGATCCGTCGGCCCCCATAGCAGTCGGACTCAGCTGCTCGGCTGCCGACGTTATCGCGCTGTGCCTGGGCTTCATCCTGGCTTTTCCAGTGCCCTGGATCAGCAGGCTCAAGGGTGCGGTCGTGGGTCTGATGCTGATAGCCGCAGTCAATACGGTGCGGATTGCAACCCTGTCGCACGCAGTCAGCAATACCCGATGGTTCGATCTGCTTCACGTGTACCTTTGGCCCGCGATACTCCTTGTCGTGGTCTCGGTGTATGTGTTCCTCTGGATGAGTCGCGCCATACAAGCTGACGCAAAGGCAGGCGCGGCAACGTCTCGCAACCCGGACAGATTCTCGTGGTCGAAGCCCTCGGTGCGCTTCGTAGTCCTGACACTCCTTTTCGTTGTGCTGTTCGTCGGAAGCTCGGGTTGGTGGATGAAAAGCCCTGGAGTCCTGACGGTGGCCAACTGGGTCGCCGCCGCGGGTGCATTCCTGATCCGCCTTTTTGGAGGTGAGGCATCGGTCACTGGCAACATCCTCCGAACCACCAATGGGAGCTTTCGTGTTACCCAGGAATGCATCATGACACCGCTGATTCCCACCTACTTCGCTGCAGTCCTGGCACTGCCAATGGCGCGGAGTCGCCGCGTTGCATTTCTTCTTGCCGCCCTTCCTGTCTTCTTCCTTCTCGGTGCCGCCCGCCTCCTGGTTCTCGCCTTTCCGGCCAGACTCGTTGGTTCCCATCTGATGGCCATTCATGGCTTCTTCCAGATCTTGCTCGCTTTTATTATCGTGATTCTGGCCACCATGGTCTCGTCGACCAGTTCGCGATCCCGGCGCCAAAGGATTCAGTCGATCCTACTCGCCATCTCCGCCGGTTCTCTGACGGCCATCACTCTTGGATGGACCTACAATCGGGCGCTGTTCGCGGGCATCTCCTGGCTGCGGCAAGCTGCAGGTCACCCCGGCCACGACTACATGGATCCGCAGAGCGCACTCCTGCTGATGGCCCCGTACCAGATCGGCTTGTGCGTGGCGCTCTGGCTAGCCTGGTCACCCAGGGCGAGCCCCCGTCGCTTGATCGCGGGAGTCGTGATCCTCGGTCTGCTGCAAATCCTGGTCCTGTTCGGCCTGGGAGAGTGGGTAGCTCACACCGGGCTGACACCGCATGTAGCCATGATCCGTGCCTGGACAGTCATCTCGACCGTTCTGCTGGCGGCGTGGTTGCTAACAGATCTCGGCAAGCGCGAGCCGAGAAAGATCCGCTCCGTTGCCCAGGCTCAACATGGCTGAACCGAGGAGTTCAGACCTCGGGGAGGCCTTGAGACCTCCACCAACGGCCCCGGAGAAGGCCTACAAGAGTTTCTGGGACGCTGTTGGTGAGGACTTCCCCGACCTCGGGGGGGCTCGATCGACAGCCGACTATTTGCTGGATGAGCAGCGCCTGTTTTCCACCTACCTGGCACCCCTCGAAGGTAAACGCGTCTTCAAGACGGACCTCTGGGACGAGGTCAAGAACACCCGCATCCTGTGCTGGGCCGCGCAGCAAGGTGCCATCTGCCACGGCGCGGATATCTCTTTGCCCATTGTGAAGCAGGCCCACGCTGGTTTCGGTGAGCGGCTTCTGCGGGCGCCGGTCGCGGACATTCGACATCTTCCATTCCCTGACGCCTCGTTCGATGCCATCTATTCCATGGGGACGGTAGAGCATTTCGACGAAACCGAGCAGGCAATCAGTGAGATCTACCGGGTTCTGAGACCCGGGGGCCGAGCCGTCATTGGTGTTCCCAACCGGCGAGATCCCTTCTTGCGTCCGTTGATGGTGGCCGTCATGTACAGGTTGGGACTCTACGGCTATGGCCTCGAGAAGTCTTATTCGCGGCCCAGGTTCCGTGAGATGCTGGAGCAGGCCGGATTCGAGGTCATTGCCGAGGATGGCATTCTCTTCATCCCTGGCGGGCTGCGGATTCTGGACCTGGCCTGCCATACATGGTGGCCACCGGCGAGCCGCCTCACCGGTGGCCTCTCATCTCTTTTCGGCCGACTTGCCCGCCGATTTCCGAAGCTCCATCGCCACGGATACCTGCTGGCGACGGTTGGCGTTCGGCCAGAGATCTAGTTGGTTGCGTCCAGTTCCCGATCCGCGCTCGTCTCGACGATATCCACGTTACTGACGGGAATGAGTGTGCCCAGTGATTGATAGTACAGAGCCAACGCACGCCTGTAGGCTGCTACCGCCGCCACATACTGACTGCGGGCCAATGTCAGATCGTCCTGGATTCTCAACACCTGAAAGCTGGTCGACATCCCGTTGTCGTATCGCTTCTGCTCGGCTTCGTAATTCCTCTCCTGTAATCGCCGATTGACATCTGCTGATTCGACCGACTCGGCTGCGGCCTCGAGGGCTCTGGCGACACGGCGAACCTCGGTAACCACTGAAAGCTCCAGGTCCTCGTACTCGGTCTGACCCCGCTCGTAGTTGACCTCCGCTATGGCGCTTTGAGCCTTTGCCGCCCTGTTCTGGATTGGATAGGCGAATGCCAGAGCTGCCCGCCAGCCTTCGAAATCCAGATCCTTGATCTGATCGATAGCGTCGCTATAGCCGCCTGGAATGATGTCGATCGGATCTCCTCCAATGCCCTCACGGATTATGACGTCTCCGCCCAACCCGTTGTACCCGTAGGTGCCAACGAAATCGAGACGTGGCTTCTTCTGATTCTTGAAGTAACGAACGTCGAGCTCTCGGTTCTGCAAGTCGAGCTCCTTGCGGCGCAACTCCGGCCTGTTTGCCAGGGCGGTTGAGATAGCTTCATCCATATCCACTTCGAACGGATCCAGGAAAGGATCGCTCGTCGGGTTGACGGGAATCTCCCACAAATCGTCGTCTCGCTTGATGTTGAGCAACTGGCGCAACACATCCCCACGATCCCCCACCGCCGCCCGGGCGCGGATGATGTCAACTTCGCGCTGGGCGACTCCGGCCTCGCTTTGTACCAACTCCAGCGGAGCAAGGGTGCCGACTTCCACCCGAATTCTATTCTGGTCCTGAAGTTGCCTAGCGAGATCGAGGCTCTGTTCGGCGACCTCCAACTGAGCGATCGCCTCTGCCAGATCCCAGTAAGCCCTCTCCACCATGAGAATCACCGCGGTCACCTGGAGCTCGAAGTTCTCGAGACTGATCGCCTGGTTGGTGCGCGCAATGCGGATGTTTCGATCGGTGGCCAGGCGGCCGAGGTTTCTCAGCAGAGGTTGCACGAAGTGGACGTCCATATCGACGCGAACGTTCGGGTTCAGGGTGGCAAATGTCGAGTTGGTGTCCTGTTGTCGATTTAGCCAATCCAATCGGACTGTCCCACCAGTCGGCACCAACTGACTCACGCGGAGGTCCGCATTTTCCTGAGCGAACTGCTGAATCTCGGCGCCATCCAGATTGGTCGCTGCAGGGGAGGTCTCTTCGAGGGTCGCCAAGTCGAACTGTGCAAAAACATCGTAAATGCCCACATTCTGAGTAATGGCGAGGTCGGCCTCCTCGGTGAAGTAGCGCTCGATGACCAACGACAGGTTCCGTTCCAGAGCAATACTGATCGCTTCAGGCAGCGACAGGAGAAGTTCCCCTCCTTCGATTTGCAGCGCAGGCCTGACTGTCAGATCTGGCTGCTCCGTGCTGACCTGGATGGGCTCACTCCGTGCTGGCCCCGTCGTCAGCAGGCAGGCCAGTAGCAGAATCATCCACGCCAAGATAGCCCGGTGCATCGACGGGTCGCCCTCCAGGCTGGCGGTTGATGAACGAAATCGTCTAGTTTTCATCTATGTCTCCCTCACCACAGAATCCAGTTTGGTAACGCGCACTCTTCATGCTGAAGCTTACCGCCGCGTCAAACAGCCATTGTTCGTTTTTACGTTCACGGGCTCAGAAAGTTCCATGGTCTACCCTCATGACGCCCTCGAGCGCCAACTCGCCAGGCAGATGACAGGCCACCAGATGGCCAGGAGCCACCTCGGTCAATACCGGCTCCTCGTCGCGACAACGCTCTTCTGCGATCGGACATCGTGGATGGAACCTGCATCCCTTCGGCGCATCCGTCACGCTCGACAGCTCGCCCGAAAGGGCGATTCTAGAACGTCTGCGGGTTGGATCGGCGGTCGGAGCCGAAGCCATCAGCGTCACCGTGTACGGGTGCTTCGCCTTCCGGAACAGTTCTCGTGTGGCAGCCAGTTCAACTATTTGACCGAGGTAGAGCACCGCCACGCGCTGGGAGACTCGTTGCACCATGCCAAGATCGTGGGCTATCAGCAGGATCGCCAAGGTCTTTTCGCGACATTGAGTCGACAAGAGATTGAGGATCTCCGCTCTGACCGACACATCGAGAGCCGATACCGGCTCGTCAGCGACCAGGAGTCTTGGTTGGGCCGCCAGTGCCCTGGCGATTCCGACCCGCTGACGTTGCCCGCCGGAAAACTCATGTGGATATCGACCCGCCGCGTCTGTAGGCAAGCCCACTCGGTTCAACAATCCAACGACGTGCTCCTGGCGCTGGCCCTCCGGCACCAGTTGATGAATCTCGAGGGGCTCGCACAGGATCCGACCGATCGACATCCGGGGATTGAGAGAGCTCGAGGGGTCCTGAAACACCATCTGGAAATCTCTTCGACGTCTCCTGAGCTCGGCCTGCGAGAGTGACAACAGATCGGTGCCATCGAAAAGAATCTGGCCGCCGGACGGCTCGATCAGCCTGAGGACACATCGCGCCAGGGTGGTCTTGCCTCCTCCAGACTCTCCGACAACCGCGAAGATCTCTCCCGGCGCGATGCTCAGGCTCACGTCGTCGAGCACCTCGACCTCGCGGTCGCCCCGAAACAAGAGCCCGCGTTGAACCGGGTAGGTCTTGGTCAGCCCCCGCACCTCGAGGAGCGGCCTCATCAGCCGCGCTCCTGCACAGCCGGATCGGCATGCAGCCAGCACCGGGCCCACTGACCGGTACTGAGCCGAACGGGTAATGGCGAAGTCTCGAGACAAGGAGGCAGTGCCTCCTGACATCGAGGATGAAAAGCGCAGCCAGTCGGCAGACAGCCGGGCTCGGGCGGCGTCCCCGCCAAGCTCGGCAACTCTCCTAGGCCGGGCAGGAGCCCAGTCGCTGGCAAGGTCGCCAACAGCGCCCGGGTATAGGGATGCGCAGGAGATGCGAACAGCTGGATGACATCGGATTGTTCGACCAGCTCACCGGCATACATCACCATGACCCTTTGACAGACCTCGGCCACTACCCCGAGGTCATGAGTGATCAAGAGGATGGCAAGGCCCAGTTCGGTGGCGAGCCTGTCCAGCAGCTCGAGGATCTGCGCCTGCACGGTGACGTCGAGTGCCGAGGTGGGTTCGTCGGCGATGAGCACCTCGGGTTCTCCCGCCAGGGCGAGGGCAATCATCACACGCTGCCTTTGCCCGCCTGAGAGCTGATGCGGATAGGCGTGGAGCTTGTCACCGGCGCCCGGCAGGGCCACCAGATCGAGCAGACGTCCAGCCTCCTGCCAGGCCGAATGGCGATCGACTCCGCGATGCGCGCTGACGGTCTCGGCGATCTGGTACCCCACCTTCAGCGTCGGATTCAACGCTGTCATCGGCTCCTGAAACACCATCCCCACCCTACCCCCTCTCGCATCTCGCTTACGCCGGTCGGAGAGTGCCAGGAGGTTGTCACCGGCCAGCTCGACCCGGCCTGAAGTGACGCGACACCGGGCCGGCAAAAGCCCCAGTATCGTCAGGGCAGTGAGGCTCTTGCCCGAGCCCGATTCACCGACCAGCCCAACGAGCTCCCCACGCTCGGCAACGAAGCTCACGTCGCGAATCAGCTCGACAGCAACCGCATCGAGTTGCACTGTCACCGACAGGTTGCATACAGCGAGCAAAGGAAACATCAAGGTCTCGAAATGTCGAGGGATCCTAACGCGCCAGAAGCCATTCAATGACAAGGGCGACGCCGAAACCCGTCGCACCCGAGACCTTCTGTTCCTGAGATGCCTTGTAGGCGGTACCGGCGATATCCAGATGCGCCCAGCGTCGAGTTCTGCCGACGAAATTTCCCAGAAATGCCGCAGCCTGGTTGGCTCCTCCCCAGCGACCGCCGAGGTTCCTCAGATCCCCATGCACTCCCTTCATCTCCTCCGAGAACTCTCTCCAAAGTGGCATCCGCCACAAGCGCTCGCCCGAAGCTTCGCTCGCCCTGACAAGCTCTTCAGCCAGTGAGTCGTCCGGGGTGTAGAGAGCCGCTCCCTCCTCACCGAGAGCGACAACCGAGGCGCCGGTGAGCGTCGAAAACTCGATGAGTGTGGTGGGCTTCTCAGCAGCGGCCCAAGCCATCGCATCGGCCAGAATCATCCTCCCCTCGGCATCGGTGTTGATGATCTCGACCGTCTTGCCATTGAAACACTTGACAATATCTCCAGGCCGGTAGGAGGCACCGCCAGGCATGTTCTCGACTAACGGCAGGTAGGCTCGAAATCGACCGGGCAGCCGCAGCGCCGCGATCGCCCGCGACAGTCCCAGGACGGCACATGCGCCGCACTTGTCGTATTTCATTTCCTCCATCGCCGCCGATGGTTTGATCGATATACCTCCGGTGTCGAAGGTCACCCCCTTACCCACAAAGGAAATGACCTCGTCGCCCTCTCCCCATTCCAGGCGGACCAGGCGCGGAGGATTCGCTGAACCGCCTCCCACCGCGAGAATTCCCCCCATGCCCCGCTCTGCCATCTCGGCGGGCTCCAGAACCTGCGAGTCCATCTGATATTCGCTGGCCAGTCTCACTGCCTGCTCTGCCATCCAGATCGGGTTGGCATCGTTGGGTGGGGTGTTGCCCAAGGTTCGCGACCAGGCTACGGCCTCCGAGGTTCGTCTCGCCTGAATCAGCGCCTCCTCGTAGGCCTCACTCTCTCGCGCCGGGGGAAGGAGATGGATACGGCGCAAGGCCGGTCGGTTGTTGCGTCTTTTGTACTGCGCAAAACGATACCCCGACTGGAACAACTGTAGAAGCACCCGCCTTGCCCGGTCACCTCGGGTAGCCGGGACATCTGGAAGCACCAGGGTGATCTCGCGGCGGCCTTCTTCTGCGGATGTTTCGAGCACCCGATCCACCCAGGCCGCCAACCGGCGCGCATCGAGTCGATTTCGCCTACCCAAACCATGAACCTCCACGAGCATCGGCGGACGACCACCGGTTACGGTCCGGACGACCTGATCCTCGCGAGCTTTCCATCCTGCCTGTTCACCAATGCGGTTCAGCGCCACCTCGAGACGCTTGGCGTAGCGTCCCGCTTCGGGAGCAGCCTTCTCGAAACAGGACATGATCAACACTTCTCCGGTCAAACGTTCGCCATCGATCAGATTCACGCTTGGTTGTGCCAAGAGGGCCCCCTTTCATTACTCACCCGGCGGTGATCGATTCTAGCCCGAAATCCCTCCCTGACACTGGTAGCATTGTGCCCCGAGCGCCTCGCCAATGATCGATCCCATCTCAATCCAGCGCCTCTTCCCGGGAACCTTCAACTTCTTCCAGCGTACCCCAGAGGACCTGCGACTCGCCGTACCCGACGCCGAGGCCGTGCTGCCCAACCCACAGCGCATCTTTCTCGACTCCGAGGAAGCCACGCCATTGATGGGCTTCGCCGTCCTCATGAGCGACAACAGCATCGCGCTCCGCGAGTCGCTCGAGGGATATCTTCAAGCCGAGATCGAGCAGCAGGTCGCCGTCGCCAAACGAACCGTGGGTGACCCCAAGCGTCTCGATTCTTCATGGGAGCGCTACAAGCTCCAACTCGAGCGCAGCACCGAGAATTCAGTACGTTCGAGTTTTGGCCGGCAGCTTCCCAGCATCTTCTGGCTCTACCATTCGATCGCCGTATCGAGGCTTTTCAAGGAGATGCCGCGCCGGATCCGTCGTCTCGATCTGGAGATTGGCCGGTCCCAGGGCAACCTGATCCGCTACAGGGTTTACAACCGTTTCCTCGATCGCGTGCTCGCGGTGACCTACGACGTGGCTCACCGAGTCGCAGAGGAGGCAGAGGAGCAGGAACAAAACCTTTTCCCTACCCTCCTCTCGCGTATGCGGGACAACGTCCTGATTCTTACCGAGGACCACGTCAGTTTCGACCTGAGCGAGCTGGATGGCTACTTCCGGGGCTTTCTGCATGTCGACGGAAAAGACTTTCGCGGACGTCTGAACCGTCTGGAGAGCTGGTTGACCGAACAGCTGAGAGCCGACAGGGAGTTGCGCAGCACCGCCGAGCATCTCCTGCTGGCCGGACAGGACATCACGGCCAGGAACCTCTTCAGGCGGCCCGGCTTCGTCCGCATGCTCTCCGAGTCTCGCGAGTACGATCAGCGTGCTCTCCTCGACCCTCGGCAAGTCACGACCTGGGAGAGCCTGTTGATCAAGCTGAAGGAGTTCGAGGTCCTGCTCTCGCTGCGGCGTATGGTGCTGCCGGTCCGCGAGCGTATGGGAGCCATGACCTGCCAGGCACCCCACATTCCCGGTTCCGGCATGGCCACCCGAACGGTGACCCTGTCCACGAGCACTCGGCCACTCGACTTCATGACCACCTGGGTCATCGACCCTCTGGTTCGACGTTGCGGTCTGATCTACGACATCACGGACTTCTCGGCCATCGTCTCGTACCTGGGGCGTTCCGGCAGCGACGATCAGGACACTTCGTATCGCAGCATCTTTCGTTTCCAGAGATGGGTCAATCAGATGGCACGTTCCAGGCGCCTGCAGCTCGAGAAGTACCTCGGGGATGGTGCCCTGTACTCTGGTCGACATCCGTCACGGCTGCTCAACCTGGCCATCGAGCTACAGCGTTACTACTCGCGAGCCCTGAAAGAGGGCTTTCCTTTCGACCGCGGCATGCGAATCGCCCTCAACTACGGAGAGTATCGTCTCCTTCCGATCGAAGAGGGGACCTCGGGTGCGCCCCGCCGCTACGAGTTCTTCGGTCATGGAATCGTCGAGCTGTCCCGGTTGGTGACCGGTAAAACGATGCGTGAGATCGATGAGATCAAGAATCTCTTGATCGGCCTCGGTTACCCGGCCGCCGAGGTCGAGTCCTTCTTTGCACCAGCACTGCGGCAGAATGTAGACCTCGTCGACAAGATCGAAGAGTCCCGGCACTTCTACTGCTACATCAATCCCAACGGAACCCTGATCAACGAAGGTATTGTGGCCACTCAGCAGTTCATCCAGCAGCTGGAGCGCGAAGGATCGGTAATGGATGTCGCGAGCGCTCGCGATGGGAATCGCGGCTACCTCGTCTTGACGCTGGGGGAGGCGGCCAACCAGTTTCTCATCGGACTGCGAAAGCTCGGGCATGCCAGTCTCAAGGGCCTCGCCAAGGTACCGGTATACGAGATCGTCGATGGCGAAGTCTGGCGGGACCAACCCCTACCGAGCGTAGCCAGGGGGAGGTTGCTCGTCACCCTCGACCGTGAGTTTGCCGAGACCCAGAGAGCGCCCACCTCGTCCGCTGGTTAGATCACCTGTAACGTTCTGACAACTTCAGAAGGAGACCTCAGTATGAGCAGCAGCACTGTTTGGCAAACGGACATCGACGGACTCCCGGCTCCTCGACGTGGCAAGGTCCGGGACATCTACGATCTGGGTGACAGTCTCCTCTTCGTCGCCTGCGATCGAATATCGGCTTACGACCATGTGCTGCAGCCAGGCATCCCTGGCAAGGGCAAGATCCTGACGCAACTGAGCAACTACTGGTTCGACCTGTTCAGTGATGTCGTACCCAATCACGTCCTCACCGCAGATGTGGAGGAGTTCCCTGAAAGTCTGGCAGACAGTCTGGGCACGCTCGCGGGCAGAGCTGTCCTGGTCAAGAAGGCCGCAGTCATTCCCTTCGAGTGCGTTGCGCGGGGCTACCTGGCTGGAAGCGGCTATCGTGAATACCAGCAGAGTAGATCCGTTTGCGGCGTCGGCCTTCCGGAGGGTCTGGTCAGAGCCGATCGATTGCCGGAACCCATTTTCACGCCAGCTACCAAAGCCGAGTCGGGACACGATGAGAATGTCAGCTTCCAGGTGATGAGCGACGCTATCGGTGAAGACCTGGCTGAGCATCTCAGGTCCATGACGCTGGAGATTTACAATCGCGGGGCAGCCCACGCCGCCGGAAGAGACATCATCCTGGCGGACACCAAGTTCGAATTCGGGCAACTCGACGATGGAACTGTCATCCTGATCGACGAGGTGCTCACACCCGACTCCTCCCGATTCTGGGACACTCCGGCCTGGAAGCCCGGCACCGAACCGGTTTCGTTCGACAAGCAATTCGTGCGGAACTGGCTCGACAGCTGTGGTTGGGATCGAGAGTCCGCGCCACCCGAGCTCCCTGCCGCAGTGGTCGAGGGAACCTTGGATCGCTACATCGAGGCCTTCCGCCGAATCACCGGCCGAGAACCCGACCTCTAGGTGGAAGCGGGGCGGCCGATAACCGCCTGCAGAAGCTCGGAGAGAGTGTCAATCTCCTGAATCTCGATGTCATTGGAGTCCAGCTCCCTTTGAGCGGTCGGCATTATCGCTCTGCGATAGCCCAGATGGGCCGCTTCCTTGAGCCTTGACTCCACCCTGGACACCGGTCGCACTTCTCCCAGAAGGCCGACTTCGCCAAAGAAGACCGCCCCCTTCGGCAGGGGGCGGTCGAGCAAAGCCGAAGCCAGAGCAGCACTGATCGCCAGGTCGGCGGCGGGCTCGCGCAGGGTCAGACCGCCGACAGCATTGACGAAGATGTCGCGATCGGCAAAGGAGAGTCCGCCGAACCTTTCCAGAACAGCGACCAGAAGGACGAGCCTGTTGGAATCACAACCTACAGCCATCCGCCGCGGCGCAGGAAAGCTCGTGGCGTGAACCAGGGCCTGCACCTCCACCAGCAAAGGACGCGATCCTTGCAGACTCGATGTCACGGCCGACCCGCAAACATCCTCGCGTCGCTGCGACACGAGCACGCGCGAGGGATCGGTGATTGGCAGCAGGCCCGAGTCACACATCTCGAACATCGCGACTTCACCCGTCGGACCGAATCGGTTCTTGGTGGCACGCAGGATGCGGTACTCGGCCGCCCCGTCGCCCTCGAATGAGAGCACAGTGTCGACGAGGTGCTCGAGGGACTTGGGGCCGGCGATCGCACCGTCCTTGGTGATATGCCCGACCATGACGAGGGTCGAGCCGTGGCGTTTGCAAGTCTCCACCAAACGGTTTGCGACCTGTCTGACCTGGCTGATTGCGCCTGGTGGCGCCGAGAGCTCCAGGCTGCGGATCGCCTGGACCGAATCGACCAGAATCGCCTGGTATCGATCTGCCGCAAGTGCCTCCTGAATAGACTCCAGTGCGGTCTCGGCGATTAATTTGACGCCGGCAGCATCGCAGCCCAACCTCTCCGCGCGTAACCGCAACTGGCTCACGGACTCTTCGGCGCTGACGTAAAGCACCGTGCCAGCTGTGCTGCCCAGGCTATCGGCCAGCTGCAAAAGGAGCGTCGACTTGCCGATTCCCGGCTCACCAGCAAGCAGTACTGCGCTGCCGGTCACCAGCCCCCCGCCGAGCGCCCGATCCAGTATCGGCGTCCCGGTCTGGGTTCGTCTCGCTTCTTCCTCTCCCGCGGACTGCAGGCTCAGGACCTCTGGCATTCGGCCGGGCTCATCGCTCCGGGTCAATGGGTCTGGCTGAGACTCCTCGACGAGGCAGTCCCAGGCTCCACAGTCCGGGCACCGCCCCAACCACTTCGGAGAACTGCCGCCGCATTCCTGGCAAACGAAGATGGTGGTCGGGCGTCGCCCCATGTCGCTCCCGAAACGCCTAGAACGGAGTCGCGTTCGAGCGCGCCAGATTGCAGAACTTGGTGGTCTCTCCGAGGAAGACCAGCTTGATGGTTCCAGTCTGACCATTTCGATGCTTGGCCAGGATGAGTTCGGCGATTCCTTGATCGGGCGATTCGGCGTTGTAGACCTCGTCGCGGTAGATGAACATGACCAGATCGGCGTCCTGTTCGATCGAACCCGATTCCCGGAGATCCGCGAGCTGCGGCCTGTGGTCAGCGCTGCGGCGTTCCGGTTGGCGGGACAGCTGCGACAGTGCGATCACTGGAAGGTTCAACTCCTTCGCCAGCTGTTTCAGTCCGCGGGTGATTGCTGCGATCTCGAGATTTCGGCTCTCATACCGGCCGCCAGCCTGCATCAGCTGGAGGTAGTCGAGAACCACCAGGTCCAAACCGTGCTCCGCCTTCAGCCTTCTTGTCTTCGAGGCCAGCTCCAGGAGCGTCGGATTGGCGGAATCATCGATAAAGAGCGGCGCTCGCGACACCGACTTCACCGATTGGATGACCCGATTCCACTGCTTCTGCGAGAGATGACCTGAGCGGAGTGGTCCAAACGGAACATCCACCTCCGAAGAGAGGATCCGCAGGGCCAGCTCTTCCTGACTCATCTCCAGGGAGAAGAGCCCCACGCTTCGCTGCTCACGAATGGCAACGTGCTCGGCGATGTTGAGCGCCAGGCTGGTCTTTCCCATGCCCGGTCGACCCGCGATGATGACGAGATTTCCCGGGTTGAGCCCACGGGTGATCTCGTCCAGGTCGACATATCCGGTGGGAATACCGAGGAACCCCTTCTCAGGGCGTTCTTCGAGATCGGCCAAGGTGTCGTGAAAGATCTTCGATAGCTGAACGAAACCCCTTTGAATAGCCTCCTCACCGAGCCCCAAAACGGCCTGCTCCGCCCGGCTGAGGGCCTCCTGGGCTTCCAACCCGCCATCGAGACAGTTGCGAGTGATCTCGCCGCAGGCCTCGATCAAGCGACGGCGGACCGATCGTTCCTTGACGATCTCCACATAGGAATCCAGTCGACCCAGATCGGGCAGGTCCAGGTCGAGACTCGCCAGGTAGGCCACGCCGCCGACGGTCTCGAGACGGTTCTGCTGTTCGAGGCTGGCCTGAAGGGTGCGCAGATCGATCGTGGTGCCACTCTCCTGAAGGCCCAGCATGGTCCGGTAGAGAACTCGATGCCGCTCGGTATAGAAGTCTTCCGGAGTCAGGCGCCCGGAAACCGTAGGCAGCAGCGCCGGATCGAGCATCGCCCCAGCCAGGACTGCCCTTTCAGATTCGTCGCTATGGGGCAGGGTTTTATGCTCTGTCAGAGTGTCGATCATGGCCGAAGAGGGCCATTGTATTCCAGATCGGGAGCGACGGGGTGTACAATGCCTTCCGGCAACTTCACCACACGCACTCATGAGAGAGTCGACATCAGCCAGCGTCATTCCGTTCAATGCGGAGACCCGGCCATTCGAGCGCCGGCGTCATGTCCGGATGCTGGTCCCGAACATCCATGTCCAACCCGCCGGGGATCGTCTGGAGATCCTCAATATGAGTAACCGGGGCATGGCTATCGCGACAAACCACCCTTTCTCGGTCGGCGGGAGCTATCTCTTCGAACTACAGGATGAAGGCCGTTCTCTGATGGTCGAAGGAGAGGTGCGTTGGTGTCAGAGAGTCCTCGTCCAGGAGCCCCTCGAAGAGAACCACGAGGCGCCGTTTTTCCGTTCCGGTGTCTCCTTCGTTGGAGTACAGGATCGCGCTGTCGATCCGATTGCGCGAGCTGAGATCCCGTTGCCCGCTGCCCCAGTCGAGTCGCGCCAGGACGATGAGCGGCTGACCGAGGATCGCATCGAGCGCCTCCGCCAGGCTGACTCTCCAGATGAATCTGCTGAACTACTGCTCGACCTGCTTTCAGCGGACTTCGAGCACCTCGTGCTCTTCCGCCTGCAGGGCGACGAGATTCGCGCCTGGTTGGGACGAGGCCCGACCCTGATTCCAGAACGGCTGCTCAGACTTCGGTTAAGTTTGGCTCAGACCTCGATCTTCATGTATCTGCAACGTGGCGGCAGCTTCTTCTACGGGATGCTCCCGGCCATGTTCGCTCACCTGCAGCTCTTGCGCTGCTGGCATGGCAGCTTGCATCGCGAATGCGTGTTGTTTCCGGTCCGCATCAAGGACCGCCTGGTCGCTGTGCTGTATGCCGACGCCGCTGACCGTCCCCTGACACCGGAACATCTCGGCGCCCTGAAGGCTGCCACCGACTTGTTCACCGGGTCCCTGATCGATCAGATTTTGCGGCGTAAGGCGAAGGCGGCGGAAGAAACTTCCGACTGCAGCTCAGAAATCGAGCGCGTGTAGGCGACGGTAGACTTCCTGGGACAGCTTGCGCTCCTCGTCCAGAGGCATGGACAGACTGGCCGCAAAGAGGGCAAACGAGGTTAACTCGTAGAGGGTTTCGCGCACCAAACCCGCCAGTTGTCTGTCATCCGACCGTCTAGCGCCCGCCACTGAAGGGTCCAGAGAGAAGCTGCCGTCTTCCGCCACCCCTCCCGGAATCAAGCCCGCACGGGTACTACGATCCAGCCACCGATTGATCTCTTCGCGGGTCTGCACGACGCTACCGTGCTGTTCGACTGCAGCGAAGATGTAACGCAGCAACTCGTTGAAAGATCCAGCGAGACGGCGAATCTCCTCCTGAGTCGACGGGGTGCGATGCTTGAGCCGAACAAACCCTTTCTTGACCAGCTCCCGCGTGATCTTCATCGTCTCGAACTTGCCCAGCCAGGTCTCACTTGCGATATCCCTCAATGACCGCTCGCCATTGCTGAGCGCCAGAACCAAACGCGTCTTGGGATCCAGCTGGGTGACCTCGACTCCGGTCTGCATCTCCGGACAGAGCTCGATATCGGGGACCAGGCTCTCGAATTGCTTCAAGCTGTCGAGACGCTCGGCGCCCCGCAGCAAGAGCTCCTGGACCGGTATGTGCGCGATCGTGCTCGGCTGGACCCCTCGCTCGTCGCCGACGATGAAGACATAGCTTCCCCGCGTTTCGAGGATGGCCGAGAAGAAGATCTCCTCGGTCTGCTTGTTCAGGAGGTCGAAGAGCTGTTGGCGACTGATGTAGCCCTTCTCCACCAGGAGTTTGCCTAGTCTCGAGGGAGGCTCGAGGGATCGCATGACCGACTCCACGTTGGCTGCGGTCATGACTCCCATCCGCACCATCACCTTGTTCAAGCGATCATCGGGATGGTTGCTGGTGGCCGACTGCAATGCACCGCGGTCGAAGTTGAGTCGTCGATGGGAGTCGGAGCCATAGACATGCAGACTTCCCGCCCAGCGGGATGCCGAGATCACATTGACGATGTCCAGCACAGTGGTATGCGACACCACCTCTCCCGCCATCAGGATCTTGCCATCCGTTGTCTTGTCGTCGGAGTCACTCAAGCGCTGGAGGATCAGGACTTCCGGCGAAGTCACGACCAGGTGGAACGATCCACCCGGCGGCAGGGTTCCCTCCTTCTCTGCACCGACGACCCGGACCACCTTGCCCTTGTCGTCTCTCAGCATTACCTCGTTATTGTCCATGAACGGGACTCCAGCTCTAAACAGTCGAGGAATTCGACCAGACTCCATGCCCACTGGCCAATCCCTTCTCACTATACGGCCAAGACACAAGGCCTGCTAGCAAATCGAGCTGCTTCTATACGCAAAACGCTCATTGAAGACTCCGCAGACGACAGCAACCTACTCCGACAGATACCTCTCCAGCCTTTCCGCACCGTCTTCTTCGAAGGCCGTGAATCGCACACCCATGCCTCTCGTTTTCTCGGTCCCAGGATGGGTGAACCGAACAACCCGTGCCCGACATCGAATCGACTCGTCTTCATCGGCCACGGTGAACTCTAGCTCCAGATCCGCACCTATCGGAAACTCCTCGCTGGTGCGAATGAGCATGCCGCTCAGCGAGATATCCTCGGACTGACAAGCTCTCAGCACCGATCCCGATTCGACCTGCACCGACATGCGGACGATGAATCTCGGATGGTCTCGCTGCGCCCGCCCTAGCAGCTCCTGCAGTTCCTGCACGAGATCCTCCGGCGGCTTGCCTTCCGAGAGAACCTTGACACCTCGATCCTCGAGTGCGGCCACTTCGAACAGTGCGTCCGCCGGAGCGAGTAGCAACACCGGCACACTTCGCTCACTACCCAGAATCCGCGTCATTGCTGCCAGGATGTCTTCCACACTCGAGTCCCAGAGTGGGTAGGAGATCAGAATAGCGCTCGGCGGCGCGCCGCTCTGCAGGACCTCGATCGCGGCTTCGGTCGAATTGAATCGTTGTTTCTCGACCCCGAGCTCCACCCACAAGGGGTTGAACAAGTCGTGCACCTGCCGATGTGGTCCGATGATCAGGATCGACTCGCCCATGACGCCCCATTATGCGTTAGATCGAGAGCTTTAGGTGTTGGCTACTTCACTGGCTTTGTGGCCACCGGAAAGAGCGCGATACACTTGATTCATGAGCCATACCTACGAAGAGCTTCATGGAATGACCGTCGCCCAGCTGCGGGACCTGGCGAAGGAGACCGAGCCCGACAGTCTCGCTGGCTACTCCACCATGCACAAGGAGGAGCTGCTGACGAAGCTGTGTGAGGCCCTGGGGATCGACGCCCATGTGCACCACGAGGTGGTGGGCGTGGACAAAGCCGCTGTGAAGAGCGAAATCAAAGCTCTCAAGCAGGATCGGGAAAAGGCGCTGCAGTCTGGAGACAGGCGGGAGCTGAAAAGGGTCCGACGCAAGATCCACCGACTCAAGCGGGCGCTGCGTCGGGCCACCGTCTAGGCTCTCACCGTCTCAAAGACAGATCCTGACGGTCGAGGTTCCCTCGATTTCGCGTTCGAGCCATTCGGAGACTGCCTCACATACCAGGCTGCAGATATCGACCTCGCTGTAGCCCAGCGATTGCCTTTGGAACCCGGCGACGCGGAGAGCCGCGATCATGTCGGGCGGCATGACCACCGACACCTCGACGCTGTCATCGGGTTCTTCTGCTAGCGCGCTGCTGGCCTGAAAACTCATCGCCTCCATTCTGCCGACTCTGAGCGGCAGGTCAAATGCAGAGATAGCTAAGACCGAAGTCCTCCCGTTCCGACCTTGCCGCGGGCTCGTTAGCGAGTTCACAGACAAGTCGGACTCCGGAGGTCAGAATTACCTATCGAGAGAGATGGAGGCGAGGATGGACATCGATGAACGATTTCACCCTCTCATAGAGGGTACGTCAGCGGCCATTCTGGTCTTCGACGCCGACCAGATTCTGTACATCAATCCCGCCAGCAAGATCCTGACCGGGCGGTCGGCCAGGGAACTTCTGGGTCGCCCCTTCCTCAGCCTCGTTCATCCCCAGTTCCGGGCACGCTACGAAGGGCCTGCGGCTCTGTCGGGCGGCAGTCACGATCACATCCAGATCGTCAAGAAGAATGGCGACTGCCGTTGGGTCGAGCTGTGGTTGCAGCCGGTTCTCTTTCGCGGATCGGCCGCCACCCTCGCAACCGCTTTCGACGTTCACGATCTGAAGGAATCCGATCTCTCGCGGCGGGAAGCCGAGGTCCAGCTCAAGCTCGTGCAACGCGCTGGACGCACCGTGAGCTGGGACTGGCGGATTTCAAACGACGAACTGACTGTTTACGGCCTGCCGAGAAACCTCCTGACTGATGGTGCACCCTCGCTGTCGACTACCGGCCGAGCGTTCTTCAACCAGGTCAGACCGGACGACCTCGTCGTGCTGAAGCATGCCATCCGCAAATCCCTGAATGACCGGGACCCGCTATTCCTCGAGATCGGTGTCGTCGACCCCGCCGGTGAGGACAAGTGGCTGGTGCTGCGAGGTCAAGCCGTTGTCGGAATCGACGGACAGACTGAGCATCTGGTTGGCGTCGCCACCGACGTTTCCGATCGAAGGCGGGCAGCCGAGCTACTCGTGCGGGAGCAGGAAATCAACTTCGCTGTGCTGGCGTCGATCAGCGATGGGGTCCTTCGGACCGATCTCGACGGGAGAATCACCGATCTCAGTGCACCGGCGGAGACCATCATCGGTCTGAGCCTCGACAAGGCCCGCGGACGCCTTTTGAAGGACATCCTCGTCTTTTTCGATCCGGAAACCGGCGAGGCCATGGAAGATCCCATGGATCGTTGCCTGCTCGATGAGACGCCTTCGACGGAAGGCAGGACTTGCAGAGTGCAACGCCACGACGGCAGCGAGGTGCACCTGCGATACAACACGGCCCTCATGCGTGATCATGATTCCGCCGTCATCGGTGGAGTGCTGGTGCTCAAGGACGTGCAGGAGCAAAAGCAATCCGAGCGGAGCATGGTGTATCTGGCTACCCACGACCCACTGACCGATCTGGTCAACCGCACGGACTTCGAGCGCCGTCTCGGAAATGCACTGACAGAAGCGAGAAAGGCGCGCCGTCAGGACACGCTGCTCTATTTGGACCTCGACGGATTCAAGTTGGTCAACGACACCTGGGGCCACCCCGCGGGGGACAAGATGCTCAAGCAGTTCGCATCGTTCCTCAAGTGTCGCTTTCGCGAGACCGACACCCTCGGTCGCGTGGGCGGTGACAAGTTTGCTGTCCTGCTGGAGAGCTGCACGATCTCGCAGGCTCGCGAGCTAATGGACAAGCTCTACAAAGATCTGAAGTCGTTTCGTTTCGCGTGGGAAGACACGTCCCTGTCCGTCAGCTTGAGCACCGGCCTGGCCGGCGTCGGTCCCGACGAAGAGAATGTCGAAAAGGTCCTGGCTGCCGCCGAGGCGGCCTGCTATCTGGCCAAACAACGGGGTGGCAATCGGCTCTACGAGTATGAGCCGGAAGAGGTCGCGACCACCGAGCGACATACTCGGCTCGAGGTCCTTCATCAGGTCCAGGATGCCCTGCGCGATAACAGCTTCGAGCTGCATGCCCAGCTCATTCAGCCCCTGCAGCCTGAGGAGAGCCGGTCACCGATGTACGAGATTCTCGTACGCATTCAAGACAAGAACGGCGATCTGATGCTGCCGGGTCGCTTTATCCCCGTCGCTGAGCGGCATCGGATCGTCTCCGCGATCGACCGCTGGGTGCTGACGCACTGCTTCACCATGCTGGCCGACGCATCGACACCAACGCTCCCCCGGTGTTGTGTCAATATCTCCGGCCACTCCCTCGGAGACGACCGATTTCTCGAATTCGTCCTGCACGAGTTGAGCTACCGTGGAGCGGAGCCGCGAAATCTCTTCTTCGAGATCACCGAAACGGCGACTGTCACGAACTTCGAGAAGGCACAGCGATTCATTTCAGTGCTGCGAGACCGGGGTTGTGGCTTCGTCCTGGACGACTTTGGCAGCGGGCTCAGCTCATTCGCCTATCTGCGAAACTTCCCGGTCGACTACATCAAGATTGACGGGCAATTCGTTCGTGGTCTGTGCCGGGACTCGACCCAGAGGGCGCTGGTCGAATCGATCAACCATGTGGGGCATGTCATGCAGATCAGAACCATCGCGGAGTCGGTCGAGGACGCCGACACCCTGACAGCTTTGCGGGAGATGAAAGTCGACTGCGTGCAAGGCCACCACATTGCCCATCCTGTTCCTCTCGCGGAGCTCCTCGGTCAGCCGCTCAGGGAAGCGGTACCTTCCTCGGTCTAGCGCTTCCCCGAGGCCATGCGGACAGCCTCCGGTTGAGCGCGCAAACGGATCATGCTCCAGATCCCCAGGATGGGCCCAGGAGTCAAACTCAGGAATACCCATCGCCAGCCTGCTCTCTCGGCCAATTCGGGAATCAACCGGATCGAAACCAGGGTGAGGAGAAAACCGAGGCAGGTCTGCAGCGTCAGAGCCGTGCCGACATAGCGCTCATCAGTCAGCTCGGATACTGCCGCACTGAATTGAGCGCTGTCAGCGATCACCGCGAAACCCCAAATCAGGCAGATTCCCATCAGCAGGACGGGACGGGAGAAGAGTCCGCCCACGAGAACCGAGCAGGTACCGGACACCACCAGACTGGCGCTCGAGATGAGAGTCCGGCCAAACCGATCGGCCAACTTGCCCGCGAACACGCAACCCACGGCCCCGACAGCAATCGTAGAAAATCCCGCCAAGCGCGCGATACGCAGATCGAGCCCCGAATCGCCGAAACTCGTCAGCAGATAAAGGGGCACCCAAGCCCACATGGCATAGAGCTCCCACATGTGGCCCAGATACCCCAGGTTGGCGTAACGAGTCGGGGGATGTCGCAAGGCTCGCTCGATGAATCGCCAATCGAACGGCGCCGAGGACGGCAGATACGGTCCATCCTGCAACCAGCAGACGGCGATCACCGCGGCGACAACACCGAGTCCGGCCGTGATCAGGAGGACACTTCGCCATGGCGGCATGCCCGTGCTACTTCCGATCGGCAAGACACTCAGCAGATGCGGCACCGCCGAACCCAAAGTCAACGCACCTACCAGGATTCCGATCCCCAGACCGCGGTCCCGCTTGGTCCACGTCGCCATCAATTTCATGCCTGGTGGATAGACTCCCGCGAGAAACAAGCCGCTCAGAAATCGACAAACAAGAGCCCACTGGACACCGGGGACAAAGGGTATTGCGCCAGTGGCAAGAGCCGCAGCCAGCGAGCTGGCCGCCAGCAGCTTGCGGGTCGACACTCGGTCGGAAAGGTTGAATGTGGCGCTCGACAGGGCGCCAACGACAAACCCCAACTGAACTGTCATGGTCATCCAGGACTGCTGTCGAGGCGTCAAGTTCCACTCGAGAATCAGCTGCGGCACCACGGCGGATCCGGCGAACCACACCGACAAGGACAGGACTACCGAACCTGCTGTCAGCAGGATGTTGGTCCACTTCCGCTGCCCACTGAAATGGCTCATCATTATCGGTCTTCCCGCCAAGTCTATGCCACACTTTGAAGCTCCCGAACCGTTGCGCCCTGACGACGAATCACGTCGCGACCGCCAGCGGGTAGAATAGAGCGGCGCACAAAGGAGAAGGCTTATGGACCTGGTTGTCGGAGCTACAGGCAGGCTGGGCGGGCACATCGCGCATCGACTTCTGAAGATGGGAGAGCCAGTCAGGGCTCTCGTCCGCGAAGGCGCGGACTATTCTCAACTCCAGACGGCAGGCGCTGAAGGCGCCCTGGGAGACTTGAAGAACCCACCGAGCCTCGACCGAGCCTTGGTAGGAGTCGATCGCGTCATCGCTACCGCTACGGCTGCCCAGCGCGGCGGGAAAGACAACGTCGACTCGGTGGATCGCAACGGATACGAAAATCTCATCACGGCAGCCAGGTCCGCTGGCATCGATCAGTTCATCTTCGTGTCGGCGCACGGTTTCGCCGCGGACTCACCTGTCGCCCTGGCCCGGGCGAAGGTCGCAACCGAGCGGGCGCTCATCGCGAGCGGGTTGAACTACACCATCCTCCGCCCGGGTCTTTTCATGGAATCGTGGATCGGCACGATCCTCGGGGCCCAGCTACAGTCTGGCCCGAACGTCGTGATCATCGGAGACCCTGACAAACCCTATCCCTTTGTCTGTGCGCACAACGTGGCCGACCTGGCGATCGCCGTGCGGAGCAACCCGGCGGCCGAAAAGCTAAGCATTCCAATCAGCGCGCAGGCCGTGTCCTTCGGCGAGCTGGTCGAGTGGATCAGGAGGCTTACCGGCAGGGAGATCAGCCTGGAGTCTGTTCCCCCCGGGAGTCGAGTCCCGGGAGTTCCGCCGCTGGTGCTCGAGCTCTGGAGCATGCTGGCCAGCGGCAACCTGGAACCGATCGAGACGGTCGAAGTGGCTGTCCGCTTTGGACTCTCCCTCGAGACCGCCAAAGCCTTCGTCAGCCGGACGTTTGCCAAGCCCTCATCGGCCACCTGAAGCAGGGGTATCGCTGTGTGACCGATTCGGGTTACAATTCGCTCGGCCGTCGTTCGGTTTTGCACCCTCCTGACCCGTGGCGGGTGCCTTTGTCGAGGCCCCGAGCGGCGGCCCTATTTCCTCAAGCCTGAGATACACGACCTCCATCTGGAGGTTGCGCTCCTGCATTCGGAGTGGTTTCCCGCAATAGCGCTGCAGGAACTTTCTTCACCCTGCCAAAGTCGGCGGCGAAGCTGCTCTTTGAGCTCCGCTTTACTGCCCATCAGGTGGCGAGGCTTGCCGGCACAATACAGCCATTCCCCTCGGTCATGAGCTCTGTCACTCTCTCCGGTGCCACTGGTGGGCTGAAGAAGAACCCCTGAATCTCATGACAGCCCTCCTGTGCCAGCAGGTCGAGCTGACTCTGTCGTTCAACGCCCTCAGCCAGAACCGTCAATCCCAACTTACTACCCAACACGGTGATCGCACTGACGATGGCGGCATCGCTGCCATCGTCTTCGAGCTTGTTGATGAAGGATCGGTCGATTTTCAGTTTCTGCAAGGGCAACAGACGAATGTACTCCAACGAAGAGTAGCCCTTGCCAAAATCATCCAGGGCCAGTCTGACACCCAGGTCCTGCAGACGACTCAAGGTCCGCGTGACCAATTCGGTCGCCTGAATGAGAATCCGCTCGGTCAGCTCCAGCTCCAACATCTCCGGTCGCAAACCCGACTCTTCCAGCGCCGAGATCACCGTGTCGCAAAAGGTCGGGTCCTTGAATTGCACCGCCGAAAGGTTGACCGCTACCGGCACATCAAGAGAGAACCTGCGTTGCCAATCCACGGCCTGTGCGCAGGCAGTCCTTAGGACCCAGTTACCGATCGGAACGATCATGCCGCACGCCTCCGCGACCGGGATAAACCGATCGGGCCCGACCCTTCTGCCGCTCGGATGCCGCCATCGCAACAGCGCTTCGACACCGACCAGGCGTTGCTCCGGCAAGGCGATCTGGGGCTGATACTCCAAATAGAGCTCGTCACGGTCGATGGCGCTGTGTAGCTCCTGGCCCAACAGCATGCGATCCTGTACCTCTCGATCCATCTGCTCAGCGTGAAACCTGTACCGTCTTCCTCCTTCGCCTTTCGCTTCAGCCAGGGCGCGTTCGGACTGGGCCAGCAGTTGGTTGGCGTTGACGACCCCACCCGACGGGGCCACTGCTATGCCCACACTCGCCCCCACATGGATCGTCTGATCCCCTACCTGTAGAGGTGCTTCCAGTGAAGCCAACAGCCGACGAGCCAGGCCGGCAGCGTTGCCGGCGTCGGAGAGATCGACCTGCAATACTCCGAATTCGTCACCTCCCAGCCGGGCGATGGAGGTCCCGGTCCGCAAGGTGCCGCGCAGACGCTCGGCAACACCGAGAAGCACGGCGTCCCCGACACCCAAACCGTAGGTGTCATTGACGTCCTTGAGGTGATCCAGGTCGAGGGTCAGCACCGCCGTCAGCTTGCTGGTGCGCGTGGCTCTCTCGAGCTCCATGCCAAGCCTCTCCATGAAGGTTGAACGGTTGACCAGTTGTGTCAGCCCGTCCCGTTTCCGTCGACTGATATCGCTGTAAATGCCATAGATCCCGATCTGCTTTTCATCGAGGTGAATCGGATGCGCCAGGATACGAACGTCGACTGCTTGCCCGTCCCTGCGGTACCTCACGCCCTCGGCGTCGACCAGCTCACCTTGCAAGACCCTCTCCGTCAGGAGCCGGGCATCGCTGAACTGATCGTCTCCAACAATCAACTTGTTGATAGCTTGCCCCCTCGCTTCCTCTCGCGTAAAGCCAAAGAGCTCTTCGAAACCCTGGTTGCACTCGACAATCCTCTCGCTGTTGTCGAGCAGAACGATGCCGAGGGGTGAGCTCTCGAAGAGTTGCTTGAAGTAGGCGGTTCGGACCCGCAGAGTCTCCTCCGTCTGGCGTCTGTGCGTGACATCCGAAATGATGGTCGCAAAATAACCTGCGCGCGGCGAGAATGCGGTGATATCGAGGCACCTGCCCAAGGCCCGCGAATCATGCTCGAATCGCGTCGGCTGCTGCCCCTGAGCCACTTTGACCAGCATCGGCAGCATCGACTCCACCTCCGACTCGGAGAAGAGTTCGCTCGCCTGTTGGCCTAGCAGTTCCTCTCCGGTCTTGTCCATCAGGCACTCGAAGGCGCTGTTGACTTCCAGGCACTTGAAATCTACGGGCTGGCCGCCCTCATCGAGGATCAGGACATGCAACGCATACGCGCCAGGAGAATGGGAAAAGAGGTCGCGGCACTCCAAGGCGCGGCTGTCGCTCGGCTCCCCTCCTCCCAGCGGATTCACCGCCAGCCTCTCCAGGTGTGCAATGCGCTCCTGAAGAGCGACAATCTCATTCTCGGCCCGGTTTGATGGGGTTGACATATTCTGGCTCATCGCTAATTCCTCTTCCGGCACCCTGCGATGCCCGTAACCTGCCTTCATAAACCTAGTTGCCGCTGGCCCATAATTTCTGACACTCCTGGCCGAGATACAGAAATTCGATTGAATGCATACACTGGCCCCGCCGTATGAGAGGGGCTCCTGACAGCGTTGGCGGCTGGTTCCTGCCTAGTGGCCAGAGACTGAATCCGCTGACTCTTCCTCGGTCGGAACCCGACCAAGATCCGCCGGGGCCTCACAGAGCAACAGGGCGAACCGTCGCGTAGAGGTACTACTTTCCAGGGCGATGACCAGGGTCATGGTGAGGGGTACCGAGAGCAACATCCCGACCGGACCCAGCACCCAACCCCAGAAAATCAAGGAGAGGAAGACCACCAGCGTCGAGAGCCCCATGCTGCGTCCCATCAAACGCGGCTCGATGAAGTTTCCGATTAGCAGGTTGACCGCCAGGTACCCCATCGCGATCAGGATTGCTTCTCCGGCACCCAATTGCACCACTGCCAGCAACACGGCAGGAACGGCAGCGATGATCGAACCGATATTGGGAACGTAATTGAGCAGGAAGGCCAACAGCCCCCAGAGAATCGGAAAGTCCAGGCCGACAAGACCCACCCAGAGGCCCACGATCAGGCCGGTAACCAAACTGATGGCGGTCTTCAATCCGATATACCTGTTGAGACTCTTGGAGAAGCGACTCAGGGTCTTTGAGGCATCACCTGAACCGGCGACCTGGCTCAGCTTGGCAGGGAAGCTCCAGGCCTCGATCAGCACGAAGATCGCGGTAAACATGATCAGGAAGGCATTGTTCAGGACTCCCCCCAACCCGTTGAGCAGGCGGGCGGCCAGATCCATGGCGCCACCAGGATCGACCAGTTGGACGAGGTCTCGCACCGATCCGATCCGTTCCGTCAGCTCGTGGCGAGACAGGAAGTCGTTCAGTAGAACATCGAGCCGGTGCTGGTAGTACGGCACCCGGCTGGTGAACTCTGCGATCGACGTGCCGACCAAGCTGCCGAACAAGGCCATGATCGCCAGCATTCCAAGGACCACGATCAGTACGGCTATCGAGTTGGGTACCCCCTTGCGCCGCATCCAGAAGAGCGGCGGTGTGCCGACCATCGCCACGAACAGAGCCAGCAAGATAGGCAC
This sequence comes from uncultured Acidobacteriota bacterium, assembly GCA_963707075.1. Classification (GTDB taxonomy): domain Bacteria; phylum Acidobacteriota; class Thermoanaerobaculia; order Multivoradales; family JAHEKO01; genus CAXMQZ01. The sequence continues at coordinate 407,189 of CAVPOX010000015.1, read as the reverse complement.
CACGATCGCCTGCGCGGTCTTCAAGCCGTAGATGATGATCATCAGAGCGGCAAGAGTGAGTACCCAACCGCGCCCGATGACCACTCTTCTGGGTTGACCGTTCATGCTCACCTTCCCCGGGGAACCCGAGAACTATACCTCGACAGGCTACTTCAGGAGGTCGAACAGGTGACTGTACTTGAGGACGATACTGCGATCGGGGATGCCGGTAGTGCCGTCACCCGAATCACGAATCTCGTTGTACACCAGATACAGACCTGTGCTGGCGGTGTTCAGCCAACCGAAACGCAGGTTGGTCGCCCAGAGATCGTCTCGATCGCTGTATTGAAACAGTGCCTGCACAAAGAGGCGCAGGGTGAACGAGTACGACAATCGCAGGCGGCCCAGATTGGTTTCGAAATCTCCCTCGGGAAGACTGATGTCGTTGTAGTTCCAACTCAGCGATGATTGAAATCGGTCACCAATGCGAAAAGCCATCCCAGGTGAAAACGCAATTCGATCGCCGCCGAAGAAGCCGCCTGCGACCAGTCGCGCTTCCACACTGAGTGGATTCGACTGATTGGTGAATGCAACCAGCTGCACCTCGCTGTTGTCGTAGGTGCCAATCGGCACGATGATGCCGTCGGAAATCTCGAAGGGCTCCTTGACGCCTTCGGTAGTGAAATTCACGCCGGTGTGCACTTCGGCACCCTGCCGAAACTCCCAGTGATTGTCGATGTGCAGAAAACCTGTCTCCTGAAATCCTTCGAAGTCCCAATACCCCCGGTAGGAGACATGGGGTCGAAGCTCGAATAGCTTCCCCATGTTCTTGGGTCGGATTCTGCGGAGCAGGAAACCACTCGGCTTGCGGTAGCCACGGCGGGTCAAAAAGCCGACCTCCGGATTGAACCCTTCGGCTACTTCCGTATAGCTGGCGGACATCGACCACAGCTCCGTGTCCTGTTGCCCTGACAGGTAGTAGGCATGCTGATCACCCTCCTCCCCGGGAGTTTCCGTCTGAGCCACAAAACCCTCGACCGTCCCGTTGTCACCGATCCCCCAGCGCCCGTCAACCCCATAGGTCCAGTTGCTTTCGTCTTCGCCGGCGTACTGACCACTACCGTTACGATTGATCAGAATGCCACCGATGAACGATCGATTCGGCAGGTCTCGTCCGAGCCGGGCGACGGCGAATCGGTTATCCGGCGCTGCGTCCTCGACCTCGTCCGTGCCCATGTAGAGCAGACCGAGGTTCATCTGCCCGGCCTTGCCGGACAGACGCACTCCCCCATCGATCGGAATCACCTCACCATCGGGTCCCAATCCGATACGACGGCTGTAGAAGAGTTGCAGCTCCGCTGGAACCCCAACCGAGAAATAGCCAGCGTTCTCGAGAAAGAAGGGACGCTTCTCCGGAAAGAACAAGTTGAACCTGTCCAGGTTCACCTGCACGAAATCCGCCTCCACTTCGGCAAAATCCGTGTTGACGGTTCCATCGAGGGTCAGGCTTGGAGTGATGCTGTACTTGACATCGAGGCCGACATTGGAGTCTCTCTCCACTTGAGCTCCCTCGACACCCGACTTTTGACCCGATCCGAGGGCGTAAGGCATCAATTTCAAGTTCTGCTGGCGCGGGATGTCGAGTTTCTCCAACACTCCCGCGAACGAGAGTCGATAAAGGTCGAACTGCATCGGCAACCGTGCCCAGTAGACCACCTCCGAACGGCGCCGAATGTTGCGTTGGAAATTGACCCCCCAGGTCTGTTCCCGCCCTGGTGGGAAGCGGAGCGTGCGGAAGGGAACTGCCATCTCAGCGCTCCAGCCGACCTCTGAGATCTTCGCTTTCACTTCCCAGGCGCCATCCCAATCGAGATTGAGCCCGCCCTGAGAGCCAAATCCCCCCTGACCCTCTCGAGTGACTTGCCCGTCGTACTCGATTCCCGCCGGATTGGTGCCAAAGACGAACCCTGTCAGTTCGTCGCGGTAGGTGTCGAGGATGATCTGGAAACTGTCGGTGTCGACCAACGAAGAGTCCCGTCGGCTACTGGTGACAATAATCTCGTCCGGTTGACGGTCATGGCAGACGATCCCGAAGTAGAGTGTCGAAGCCGTATTGACGATGTAGACTTCGGTTAGTTCACTCGCCGGCTGCCCCTCGTGCGGCTGCGTCTGCCAAAAGTTCCTGGCTGGCTCTGTGTTCTGGTAGGCAGGATCGTTGAGCACCTCTCCATCGATCAAGGGAGGTTCGGTGACCATCGAAGGTGCAACCACCGGCCGGTCGGCGCGTGACGGACGGGTCGGGTCGGTATCAGCCGCATGGGTCGAATCGGACACGAGTAGCGGCAGCGCCAGGATCCTCGAAAGAGTTGCCAGCTTCACCGCAATCACCGTTGCATCGATAGAAGGTTTTCGTGCGCCGCGAGGAGATGTTAGTCGGCATTGCTCCGCTACAGCCCATACCGAAGGACTGCATGGGCCCCACCTGCAGGGGTAGTCTTCGACTATTCGATCAAGACAAGGAGTGACTCGGGTGGCCGCCCGACAATGGCTCGCCCACTGGCCACGGCGATCGGTCGCTTCAGAAGGGTAGGATTCCTTGCCAGGAGCTCGAGCATTCCGGCCCTCGCCTCACGCATCGGCACGCCGTCGATAGCGAATCTCTCCACCTACGATTGTCAAGTCGACCCTGGCGGACGGAATCTCGGCTTCGGCCACGCTCATGATGTCCTTCGACAGCACGACCACATCGGCGAGTTTGCCTGGAGCCAGTGAACCCTTCAGGTCCTCCTCGAAGGCCGCATAAGCGTTGTTGAGAGTGTAGGATCGGAGAGCCTCCTCTCTCGACATCCGATGCTCCGGAAAGAAGGCGCCGCCGGTGTTCATCTGCCTCGACACCGAAGCGTAGAAGCTGGCAATCGGATCGATGTCCTCGACCGGCACATCCGTACCGTTGGTGACCACTGCCCCACTGTCGATCAGCTCACGCCACAAGTAGGAGTCCCTCTGGGCACGCAGCCGGCCCAGGCGCTTCAAGACCCAGGGGCCATCGGAAGTGCAATGAATACCCTGCATTGCGGCGACCACACCGAGCTCCGCGAATCGGCTCAGATCCGTCGGATTCAGATGCTGTGCGTGCTCGACTCGCCAACGAAGATCCGTTGGCGAGCCGTTGGCGGCGAAGACCTCTTCGTAGATATCCAGCACCCTCCGGTTTGCCCGATCCCCAATGGCGTGGGTGTTGACCTGAAAGCCATGCTCGATGGCGATTTCCGCCGTGCGCCGAATGTCATCCTCTGGCTCCAGAACCAGCCCGATGCTTTCGGGCAGGTCCTCATAGGGCTCGAGGAGCCACGCGCCGTGCGCACCCAGTGCCCCGTCGATCTGTCGCTTGATCGACCGCACCGTGAGAAAGTCGTTACCTTCAGCGAGCATGCGATACTCCGGCAGCTTCGCTGCCATCTCCTCGTTCGACTGGTGCCGAACCATCACATAAAGGCGAATCGGCAGGGCGTTCTCCTTTTCCAGCTCACGGTAGAAATCGATTGTCGCAAAAGAGGCTCCGGCATCCTGGAAGCTGGTGACTCCCTTCTCCAGGGCTTCAGCACCAGCCATTTCCACCAACCGCCGGCGCTCTGCATCGATCTCTTCGGCAGAGCGTTTGGACCTCGACTCCTCGAGTGCGCCCCACACCGGTCTCTGGGCGGTTTCGCGGAGCAGACCGGTCAGCTCGCCTGATTCGTCTCGCACCAACTCACCTCCCGCAGGATTCTCCGACTCCCGCTTCAGGCCGGCGAGAGCCAATGCCTTCTCGTTGGCAAAAGCCGCGTGCCCACTGGCGTGCCCTAGTATGACTGGATTGTCCGGACTCACAGCGCTCAGCGACGCGTGCACGGGAGAACCCTCCACAGCTGGAGTCGGTGGCACGGACCACTTCTCCTGGTGCCAGCCGCGACCCACGATCCAGTCCCCCGACTTGGCCGCCGCTGCCGCCTGGGCCACCATATCCACGATGGCATCCCAACTCTCCGCACCGCTCAGATTCAGCACGGTCAAGGCAGTTCCCAGACTCATGAAATGCCCGTGACCTTCGATGAATCCGGGTATCGCCAGACGACCCGCCAGCTCGATGACTTCGGTTTCGGGCCCGATCATGGCGTCGATTTCCTGGTCGCTGCCCATCGCGATGATTCTCGAGGCCCGAATGGCCACGGCCTCGGCCTCGGGTCTCGCCTGATCAACGGTCACTACACGGCCACCGCGCAGAACCAGGTCCGCGACGTCCTCTCTGTTTCTCGGTTCAGCGCACGCCAGCAATCCGGCAAGCAATCCAACTCCCCAGAGCAGCTGACTATATTTCCGAAATTGCATCCACCTACCTCCTCGGCTATTCGCTGTCCAGTCTATCTGGCCCGAACGAGTCGGCGACAGCGACACTGATACTCTCAAAGTAGACCACTCAGCAACTCGAAGAAGCGAGGAGCGCGACGATGAGCGACACCGCAAGAGCAGAGATTGGCACAATTGGCTGGACCGATCTCACAGTCGAAGATGCCGAAAGCCTGCGTGACTTCTACGCTTCGGTGACCGGGTGGCGTCCCAGCCCGGTCTCCATGGGCGGCTACGAGGACTTCAATATGTGCGGTCCGGATAGCGGGGAGCCGAAGGCCGGAATCTGTCACGCACGAGGAGGGAACTCAGCCCTTCCTCCCACATGGCTGATCTACATCACGGTCGAGGATGTCGATGCCAGCGCTGCGGCGTGTACTGAGAGAGGCGGTGAAATCGTGCTTGCGCCGAAGGATATGGGCGAGATGGGCCGCTACTGTGTGATTCGAGATCCTGCCGGGGCCGTCGCCGGGCTTTTTGCGCACAAGTAGCCGGGTGACGCCTGGCCAAGGGCACCCCTCAGCCTCCAAAAAGGTATCCCTGCCGCGCCCGAACCCTCAGCTCAGGGTTGCGCGTCTCGACCTTGACCCTCTGGTATCCCGACTGCCCGCGTGGCTTGCGACTCTGGTAACTCAGCAGGTAGTAGCCACCGTTTTCCTTCGTTATCTGTTCCAACGGCGTCAGGAAGCTGGTGAACTGGCGAGTGAAGGTGCCCCCCGTGTCGTTGGCCAGGGCTGACAGCGACTGCTCCAGGGTATGTCGCGAGCCCAGGGGCATCAGGTCCAGTGGGTAGACCGCCACGTTGTTGTTGTTCAGAGCCTCGATGGTTGGAGCGTAGTATCGGGCATCGGGTTCCCAGACTCCGAAGCTGTTCGTCTCGCCGATGCCGCGACCGATGAAGATGAGATTCTTGCGGCCCCGAATCGAGCCGGCTGCACTCGCTACGACCTGCAAAGCTTTGTAAATGTCCCCGGTCTGCTTGCGTAAGTCCTTGCCAATCGGAAGCTGTCTTGACAGCGAAGGTCCATCTTCGAGCTCGGGCTGCCTCGAAGGCCAATTGAGCCCACCCCCGCGGCCCTCAGCGGCCTGTCCCACCGCGTCCTGCAGCGCCGCACGATTGCGACTGAAGTCCTGCAGGACCGCCAGGCGGGTATCGTAGGCGACGACTGCCACCAGATCGCTGGCCTGGAGGTCCCTGGCGATCCAGGTTTCTATATCTCGGGCGGCCTCCATCTGTCGTGACATCAGGCCCGGGACCTCTCCCGCCACCCGCTGTTGCTGCTGAAAGAGGATGATGAAGTAGCGGCCCTCCCCGACCTCAACCGTGGCGGGCCCGTCGGGCTCGAGACTCTCCCTCGCTCCCACCAGCTCACGGCTGCTGTAAAAGGTCACTCCAGTAAGCTCGACTGGATCACCATTCTCCGCCAACAGAAAATCGTCTTTGCCGAGGCCGATAATTACCTGTCCCCGCTTGTCGGTGACCAGGACATCGAGCAGAACCTCGCTCACCTCGACCTCTTCAGCGAACCTCTCCTGTGGCTCTTCCTGAGCCACGGCGAATGCGCCGGCAACCATCGAGCCGTACACGCAGGCAGCAGCGCACCTCCATCGCTTACCGATCAATGGACCCTCCGAGCGTCGGGCTCCGTCTGCACCTCATAGCCGTGAGTCATGACGAAGAAGAACAAGACCTGGGGTGCCGACTCGGAGTCTGACACCAATTCGAAAATGAACTCACCCTGCTGGTCACCCAACGCTCCCTGGACATAGGCGATCTGATCCCGAGGGATCATCAACTCTCCCATCAGGCGCTTTCCACGAATGAGTTGGGCCAGCAAAACTTCACTCCCCTCCCGAGTCAGATGCCAATGCAGATCATCGTCGTCGAAGATGGCGGCGTCGCGGGTTCCGGCACGAAGGATGCAGTTCGGATGGGTCGTAACCCACTCCCAGAAGGCATCGATAGTCATCGTCGGTGTCGAATCGGCCAGGCGATCGTCTGTGTTCATAAAGGCATCCTAGGACATCTCGGTCCGGGGTGGTACCCACTCGTTGCCGATTGAAACGGACCGCTGCTAGGATGCCCCGCCAGTGAGTCTCCAATCCTCCATTCCACGCCAGGTCGACCGTATCGACTGGGAGCGCTGGCAGCCTGTCGACCGGGGTACCATCCTGTTTGTCATCCGCAACCAGGAAATCCTGCTGATTCACAAGAAACGGGGCCTCGGAGCGGGCAAGGTCAACGGACCGGGAGGACGGCTCGACGACGGAGAGTCCCCTCTGGAATGCGCTATCCGGGAGGTTGTCGAAGAGGTCGAGGTGCGACCGGTCGGTGCTCGCGAGAGCGGCCAACTGATGTTTCAATTCGTCGATGGCTACTCCATTCACGTCTGGGTGTTTCGAGCAGAGGACTGTGTGGGTGACCCGACTTCGACGGAGGAGGCGGACCCTTTCTGGGTCTCACTGGAGGAGATCCCCTATGATTCGATGTGGGCCGACGACGCCATCTGGCTTCCGTTGCTGATACGGGAACAGAGATTTACCGGGCGATTCGTCTTCGACCAGGACTCGATGCTCGACTACGAGATGATTCTTCAGGGCGACGAATCTCCGCCCCTCGACCGGGACGACGATCGGCAACGAGAGTGAACAGCCAATGAACGACAATGCGGGACGACCAAGCTGGGACCAGTACTTCATTCGTCTGGTCGATGAAATAGCCAGCCGCGCCACCTGTGATCGGGGCCGCAGCGGCTGCGTGATCGTGCGCGACAAACGGATCATCTGTACGGGTTATGTCGGCTCGCCCCCTGGGCTGCCTCACTGCGACGACGCAGGGCACGACATCAAGCAAATGGTCGATGACGATGGTACGGTCCGTCGGCACTGTGTTCGTACGATCCACGCCGAACAAAACGCCATCTGTCAGGCGGCCAAGTACGGACTCTCTCTGCAGGGGACAACGCTCTACTGCACCATGGAACCGTGCCGGGTGTGCGCCATGCTGATCAGCAGCGTAGGCATCGAGAGAGTGGTCGCCAAACGCCGCTACCACGCCGGCCACGATACCCGTGACCTCCTTGACAGGGCTGGGGTGGCGCTGCACATTCTGGATGACGCCGTCGAGCACTACGAGGGTCAAAGCTAAGTTGATCATCACCATCGATGGGCCTGTGGCAGCGGGAAAGACCAGCACTGCCCGCCAACTCGCCAGCCTGCTTCCAATCACCCTCCTCGATACAGGCGCTATTTATCGCTCGGTGGCGCTTCAGGGGCTCCGGACCAACCTGGACTGGTTCGACGAAACGGCGATGACCCGAGTCGCCAGCGAGATCGACATCCGGTTCGCCTTCAGCAACAGCATCAATCGCGTGTGGATCGGTGGCGAAGAGGTCACCGAAGCCATCCGCAGCCCACAGGTCTCGAACGGCGCATCGATTGTATCGGCTCACCCCGCCGTCCGCCTGGCGCTGCTCGACCTCCAGCGCCGACACGCCATGCATTCGGATGTCATCGCCGAAGGTAGGGACACCGGGACGGTAGTCTTCCCCGATGCAGACTGCAAGTTCTTCCTCACTGCCAGCCCACAACTGAGGGCACGACGTCGATACGAAGAGCTGCGGAGCACTGGCCTGAAGATCGAGCTCGACGCCGTTGTCAGCGAGCTGGAGGAAAGGGATCATCGCGACTCGAGTCGCGCCGTCGCCCCTCTCGCGGTGGCACCCGACGCAGTCCTGATCGATTCGTCGACATTGAGCCTCGATCAGGTCGTCGGCAGAATCCTGGAGACCTTGCCGACCCCGTTTGCCCGGTCCAGGTCCCCGAATCCGCGCACCGGGGGCAGCTGACGTGTCCAGGGTACCCGATCACTTCTATGCACAATCCGCGGTGCTCCCTTTCAGGGTCGAGCGGGGCTCTCTCGAGTTTCTGCTCATCACCTCCAGACGCAAGAAGCGCTGGGTGCTGCCGAAAGGTGTGGTGGAGTTGCACCTCGACCCTGCCGCATCGGCAGCGAAGGAAGCACTGGAAGAGGCCGGAATCGAAGGCCGGGTGTCCAGTGAGCCGATCGGCTCCTATCAATACGAGAAATGGGACGGCATTTGCTCGGTCGAGGTCTTCTCGATGGCAGTGGAGACTGTCCACGATTCCTGGCCGGAAAGCTACCGTGACCGACACTGGGTCGGCCCCTCGGACGCGGCCGCACGCGTGGACGAGCCGGAACTCGAGAGAATCATCCTGGAGTTCGCCGACACCTTTCAGACTCGAGGACAACCCCGAAGCGGAATACCCTGACTACATTGACTTGTTCGACATTTAGGATTTACCATGAACTCAAGGAAGTCGGGAGACACCGAAAGTGACTACGTCCATCGGCGATGATCGTCTCGATGGCGCCTTGGCAGCGCGCACGCTTGGCGCGATCGTCGATCACAGTCAACACCTCGAGACCGTGCACAAGCACGATGTTCGGCATGGTGACCTCGTCGTGGTGTCGACGAAGAATTCGACCTACTCACTTTGCTTCCTTGGTGAAGACATGTATGCGGTCTCAGGTGGCTGGTTCGACCGGCAAAGTACCGCACCGCTGACAGTCGCTGTCAATGGCTGTACCTGGGGAGGGAGCGCGATCAAGAGTGACATTCTCGCGGCACCGGGTCTGTTCCTGGAGTTTGGCAACCGGGTCCGAACGACCCGCATCCAGAAGGTCCAGGTGTACAGGGGTGGCGCCCAGCCACACCACTTCTTCAACTGACTGCCTGCCGAGCAGACTGCGGTCTGTCGAGTCCTCATCAGCTCGCGGTACCGGGTGACCGTCGAGCCGCTACCAGGATGTAGAACATCAGGACGGGAGCCGACAGGTAGGCGCCCGTGAGGATGAAGACCTGAAAGCTCGTCGGCTGATCATCGATCGCACCGGCGCCCTCCGTCAACTGCAGGGCGGCCACCGCGAGGCAGACGAACACCAGCTCATAGCGACGCCATACCTCGCTTGCGCCATCGGCTTTGCCTTCTGCTGCGACCGCGGCCGCCCTGCGACGCCGTTCGACGGCCAGTCTCAAACCGAGAACCTGAGCCGGCAGAGTCAACAACAGAGTGTGCGACCAGATGATCGGAACAGCGAGGATCGCGGCAACGCCACCGAAACACAGAAGCTCCGCCTGCGACATCGGAACCAGCCGTGCGATCAGGACGACAACCGCGGCGAAAACACACGCTACCAGAAGCGGGCTCACCGCCAGATCGAGAAGAGTCAGGATCCGATTCAACGAAATCGACCGGATGAACGGCAGGCGCCCCACAGCCCCGGCGCCAGTCGTCAGATACGTCGGATTACTGGTCAAAAGAGCCCCTGCCAGGGCCGCGGCCACCCCCCCGGCGAGCCAGTTTCGACGGGTCGAAGGCAATGGGCGATGGGTCAAGAGCGCCGCGATGGACAGCGGAGCCAGGGGTTTGATGCCCACGCTGCCCCCCAGGAGCAGGCCTGAGATCAAAGGCCTGACCGACCAGAAGGCGAGTCCTGTGAGAATCATGCCGCTGACGACGAACGATGCGTTTCCCGCCGCAATGCCGTAATGCACCGCGGGTGCGAACGTCACATAGAGCAGCCCTGCGACGAGTCTCCGTCGCCAGGACGCTGGCCAGAGACTGAGAGAGAGCCAGACGCTCACCGCCAGCCCGAGGATCGAGCCCAGCCTGAGCAAGACTCTAGTTGCCTGATCGCCTATCGCCGTCACCACGATCGCGCCAAGCTCGGCAGAGATCGGCGGGTAGTAGAAGCCACTGATGTGGTCGGCGGCCCCCCCCTCAGCGACTTCCCGGAAGGCTTCGAGGTAGATACCCTCGTCACCCAGGGGCACTGCCGAGCCGAGGTAGGCCCACCAGCGAAAGGCGCTGAACACAGCGAGAGCGAGAACCGCTCCTACATCGCGAAGATCTACTCTAGGTGCCAAGGGTATCCGTTGCCCGGTCTTACAAGATGGCGACGCCCGCCCAAATCACGGCAAGTCGCCGGAAAACTACCACCCTTTGCGATAGATTGGGGCAGAGGCCGAGTGAAACCATGAGACTCTTCGTCGCCGTAACCGACAATGAATGGTACTGGCAGCTGCGCAGCCGAACCCCGCAAGACGAGGTGAACTTCTGGCAACCAGGCGGCGGCCGAAGTTTTCAGGCCTTGCGCACGAGCGAGCTACTGCTCTTCAAACCCCACGCTCCACACCATTCGATCGTCGGCGGAGGCTTTTTCCTGCACGCGTCCGAGCTCCCCTGCAGCCTTGCATGGGAGTACTTCGAGCATGGCAACGGTGCGACTGGCCTCTGGGAGATGCACCGTCGCATCGAGCGCTTCCGTCATCTCGGCCCCGACGCTCATCGCGACTACGATATTGGTTGCATCGTGCTGCAGCGGCCCTTCTTCTTCGATGAGGCCGACTGGATCCCGGTGCCGGCCGACTTTTCCAAGAATGTCGGACAGGGCAAGACCTACGACACTTCGACCCCGGCTGGTCTGGCGTTGTGGGAGGCGATCCGGTTGCGTCTGCAGGCGGCTGGACCAGCGGATGGACCGGAATCACAAACGAGGATGTTCGAGGAACCGACCATCGTGCAGCCGAGTCTGGGCGAAGGCTCATTCCGTTTGCTGATCGCAGACATCTACAAGCGACGATGCGCCATCACCCGACAGGCTACCTTGCCCGCGCTCGAAGCCGCCCACATCAGGCCCCTGGCCGAGGGCGGATCGCACCGCGTGGACAATGGAATCCTGCTACGTGCCGATCTCCGCCGACTTTTCGACCTGGGCTTTCTGTCGATCGATCTGAACAACAGGGTGCTGGTGAGCAGCGCTCTCGAGCGGGACCACGGTCAAGCCAACGCCTACAGTACCTTGGCTGGCACCGAGGTCCATCTGCCGGAACGGCCCGAACAGCGTCCCCGCCGGGAATCCATCGATTGGCACCGCAGCCAGCTCTTTCGCACCTGAGTGTCTGTCGGATTGCTAGCCCAGGAGTCGGCGGCGAAGCGCGCTGATCTGACCTGGCCCCGTCCGACAGCAGCCGCCCAGCAGGCGAGCACCAGCCTCGAACCAGAGCTGCCCTGCAGCTTCCAGCGAGAGGGCGTCTGGCCCGGCTCCTACCCAGCTGCGGGCGTCAGCATCCCAGCCCTCACCCGAATTCGGGTAGACCACAATCGGCTTGTCCGTGGCTCGCCTGAAGGCTCCGATCAGGTCCAGGATGAACCGTGGCGACGTGCAGTTGACGCCCAAAGCGGCAATCTGGGGACAGTCCTGGAGTTCCTCCGCGACGATTTCGACGGCAGTTCCATCACTGATGCACGCACCGTCTCTGCAGCTGAAGCTGAACCAGGCAACCGTCTCAGGTGTCTGCTCTAGCAGGGCTCGAAGCGCCAGTGCCTCCCGCCTCGAGGGCAAAGTCTCACAGGCCAGGATATCTGCACCGCAAGAAGCCAGGATTTGCCAGCGACGTCGGTGAAAGCTCTCGAGATCGGCCGTGCTCAAGTCGTAGTCTCCACGGAACTCGGACCCGTCTGCCAGGTAGGCACCATAGGGCCCAATACTGGCGGCTACCAGAGGCCGAAGCCGACGCCTGCGGTTGCCTGGCTGCGCCCAGAAGTCGTCTCTCGCATGACGAGCCAAGGCTACCGATCGGACCAGGAGGGCTTGCGCCTGTCGATCGGTCATACCCCGTGAGACAAAGCCCTCGATCGTCGCCTGGTAGCTTGCACTGGCGATACAATCTGCACCTGCCAGCAGGTAGTCGCGATGAACCTCTTCGATCTGGGTGGGATTCTCCATCAGGATTCTTGCGGACCAGAGCTCGTCGGAGAGGTCGGATCCTCGGGCCTCGAGCTCGGTAGCCAGGCCACCATCGAGGATGAGGAGACCCTGAGACTCCAGGAAGGGAGACAACGGGCTGTCGGGGTAGCTGACTCGTCGCATGGCTCTGATTCTAGTAGGCTGCGCCCGGAATGACTCTGTTCTTGTGGACAGCCGCTGTCGTCCTGATTGTCATCGGGATGATTGGAGCTCTGGTACCCATACTCCCTGGCTCGGCCCTGGTGTTCCTCGGCCTGGTTCTTGCCGCCTGGGCCGACGGCTTCACCCGTGTCGGCATGCCCACCCTGGTCCTGCTGGCGTTGATCACTGTGGCAGTCTATGTGATCGATTTCGTCGCTGGAATCTACGGTGTCGAGAAGACCGGCGCCAGCCGGAGAGCTGTGTGGGGAGCGGTGCTGGGTACCACTGTCGGCCTCTTCTTTGGCTTGCCCGGTCTCATTCTCGGACCCTTCGTCGGTGCGGTGGTCGGCGAGTACACGGTCCGACGCCACCTCGGAGGTGCCAGCCGAGCCGGCGCCGGAGCCTGGCTGGGCCTCGCCCTGGGAACAGCTGCGAAAATCGCCCTGAACTTCGTCATGCTGGCGATCTTCCTCGCGGTCTATCTGCTCTAGTCGGTCTCGCTACCGACTCTTAAAGCCACCATCTCCTCGAAATTTCGCAAGAACAGAACGCCGTCTGCGAGCGAGGGCATGGTCCAGGTCTTCCCTTCCAGGACTTCGAATTTGGACTTTTCGCGAAAACCTTCGGGTGTCGCCTCTACCAGTCCGAGATTTCCGCTGCCCCCCATCACGTACAGGTGCCCGTCAGCATACAGCAACGATCCTTTGGAGAATCCTCGCCGTGCCCGCCACTTCTCTTCGCCGGTCAAGGCGTCGAGGCACTTCAAGTTGTCCATGTCGAAGCCATAGATGTAGGCCCCGATCAACACCGAGGAATTGAAGTGATTCTTCATGACTCGGTTTCGCCACACCTGCTTGACCTCGAATTCGCTTTCCGGCCGAGTCACCTGAAACAGCGCTGCACCGGTGTCGTAGCCTGTCGAAATAAAAATCCCGTTCCTGGGAACGAAAAGCGGCGTGGCCGCGTTGACATCCCAATCGGTAGTCCAGGGAGCGAGCCAGAGCCCCTCACCGCCGGAGGCCGAGATACCGCGCAGGCCCTCTGCCGTGAACAGGACGATCTGGCGCACTCCCCCAAGCGTGACCGCGATTGGTGATGAGTATGCCGGCCGATGAGTGCCGTTGTGCCAGGCAATCTCACCACTGGCCTTGTCGAAAGCCAAGACGCCGTAGTCCTTCCGGCCCGCCGCATCGACAATCAAATGCTGTCCCTCGACCAGCGGCGAAGTGGACGTTCCCCATTCCGGCACCTTGGCACCGAATTCCTTCTCCAGGTCGCGGCCCCAACGCTCCTCCCCCGTCTTCACATCCAGCGCGAAGAGCATCGAGCGTGCGCCGAGAACATAGACCACGTCGCCGTCAACCGTTGGCGTCGCGCGCGGTCCATTACCCTGGTTATTGCGCAACTCACCATCCATTTCGAATCGCCACAACTCTCGTCCAGTGCCCCTGTCGAAGGCCGCGGCGTACTCTCTGCCACCGGCGCCGAACATCGTGAAGACCCGGCCATCGGCCACTGCCAGACCGGAGTACCCACTTCCCAGTGCTGTCCGCCACAAGACTTCTGGGCCTGACTCGGGCCAACTGGTGAGCAGGCCGACCTCACTCGAGCGGCCATCCCGATTAGGCCCCCGATACTGCGGCCAGTCGGCAGCTGAGACGATCGCGGCCATCGAGACGAACAAAACTGTCGTGATGAAGATTCGGCTTCCTCGAGTCATGGCGTGCTCCTCGGGTTCTTGCTGGTGGCATTTCAACTCTACCGCAACCGTGGCGAGCGAGGGATCCACCGCCTCCCGGTTCCTCAGCCCGAGCGAAGGATTCTTTACAACGCTGTATGTGTAGTGTATAGTACACACTACACATGCAAGGCTTCGGACCCTTCATCCGACGGCAGCGCGAGAGGCTGAGAACCGACGATCCGAGGTTCTCTGTCCGCCAACTCGCCGTGCGAATCGGTGTCGAGCCTTCTTATCTCAGCAAGGTCGAGAGAGAGCTTGAGCCGCCACCCTCGGAACCCAAGATTCGCGCCCTGGCCAACGAGCTCGGTGAGGACCCCGACTCGCTACTCGCCAGGGCCGGCAAGGTCTCCACCGACCTCCAGGAGGCCATCTGCCGTCGACCGCGGCTGTTGTCCAAGCTGATCCGTGAATTGAATAACCAGCCAGAAAAGGCCGTCAAGCGGGTTCTGCAAGACGTCCAGTCTGGCAAAACCAGAGGGAGAGCTGATGATCGACGCAAGCAATGACCAGGTGACGTTTTCGTTTCCGGAGATCCACCCAGATGCCAAGCTGGTAATCGAGTTCCAGCGGACCTTGCGAATCCCGGACGGGGACCGGGAGATGCCACGGCTGCCGAGTCTGGGCCGCTATCCCGTTTACACGATCGCGCAGCACGCGCAGCGCGTCCCACGCCACTGGGTCGACTGCGGTGGCGCCATGCTGCCCATGTACCAGTCGGAGGCCATGTGGTTGAGTTTTCGACCAACCTACTCGCTGGCCCACCAGGCCTTCTACCCTTTCGCGGTGAAGATCCGTGCCGGGGGCCTCGACGCGCTCCGTGGCGCCAAGTGGGTCGAAGGCATGCACCCGTGGCCGCAGGACTATCTGGTGATCACGGATCACTCGTGGCTTGGTGGCTTCCACACTGGCGGCAAAGGGATCAGACAGTTTGTGGCCATGCCACTCGGTAGTGGTTACCTGCCTGACGACGGCGTTCACAGCCCGAACCGCTTCGGGCGTCTCGAGTTGGTGGTTTACCCGATGCTGGGTGAGGCCTTCTCGATGCGTTATCCGCGAAACGCTTGGCAAGAGCGACTCCCTGGACTGGATCTGGGTATTGCAGTCGAGCTGGCAGGCAATCGGGAGCGGAGCACGGACCAGGACGCCCTGCAAAGGCAGCGAGTCGAAGAGGGACTCTTTCCACTTCGAGACTGGTATCAAGACGAACCCGAGCAGTACACCATGCACCTGGTGAACTCGTTGCACTGGTGCGCAATCACTGGCAGCCCTCCCCCCATGGCGCCAGCTCGCCCGGTCGTCGAAGAGAGGCGCAGAACCACCAGCAGCCTGTCGAATCAACCAGCCCGATACCCGGTCGCGCCAGCGACACAATTACAGAGCGAATCGGAATGACAGGTGCCCCGGATTCACACACCGATAGAAAGGCGAGCATTCTCTTGCCATTGCCCGCGAGTGAAATCGGGAATCTCGACAGGCCGACTGCCATTGGCCACGGATCTCTCGGTAATCTCGGTGAGGACACTCCAGGCAGCGCCGTCGTAGACGTCCATATCCGTGGGTCTTCCCTCACGGAGGCACTGGATCAGTCGATAGTCTTCGAGATAGTCCATGCCACCATGCCGGGCCCCTTCTGCAGCCTCTCCCTGAGCCGACCAGAGGGGGTGCTCCCACTCCTCTTCATAAGTGGCGAGTTCCTCCCATTCGTGCTCCGGACTCCGACCCTCGATGTAGATCCGGTCGGGATAGCCGGTGACCGTGCCACGGGTGCCTTGAACCAGGTTGATTCGGCTGTAGGGGCGTGGCGAGGTGGTGTCGTGCTGCAGCAGGATCGTTCGTCCTCGCTTCGTGCGGATCAGACTGCTGTTCATGTCACCCAGTTTGTACTCGAACCCGGCGCGTGGGTCGTCGGCCTGAAGATGCTCGGCGACATAGAGGTCGAGACCTCGGGCATTGCAGCTCATCGAAACCAGGTAATCGAACTGATCGCCTCTGTTGATGTCGAGACATTGCGCGAGGGGTCCGATGCCGTGGGTCGGATAGAGGTTGCCATTGCGAGCGATCGAATGACGCCAGCGCCAGATGCCTTCGTTGGCTTCGCTGAACTTGACACTCCGCAGATCGTGGATATAGGCCCCTTCGGCGTGCAGCAGCTCGCCCAAAAGGCCCGCCCGCGCCATGCCCAGGATCATCATCTCGCGGCGCCCGTAACAGCAGTTCTCCATCATCACGCAGTGAAGCCGTGTGCGCTCAGCCGCCTCGACGAGTTTCCAACAATCCTCGACGGTATGGGCCGCCGGAACTTCGACCGCCGTGTGCTTCCCGGTTTCCATCGCCTCCAGGCACACCGGCACATGCCAGTCCCAGGGTGTCGAATTGAAGACCAGGTCGATGTCCTGACGCTCACAGAGTCGCCTGAAGTCGGTTTCGCTTCGAGTGTACAGATCCGGGGTGGGCCGGCCCGCCTCGACGACCCAATTAGCCACCTCCCCTGCTCGTGCTGCGTCGATATCGCAGATCGCGACGATTTCCAGACCGTCAATGCCCAGAAAGTTGCGTACATGACTGCCCCCCTGCAACCCGACACCGACAAAAGCCATTCGCACCTGCTCGATCGGTGGCGCCGCGAACCCCGAAGGTGGTCGGTACCCGAGGTTGGGTGACCGTAGAGTCCCACCGGTGGTATCGCCGGCTACTGCCGAAGAACCCACGGATAGTCCAAGACCTGCGGCCCCGGCAAGCTGCAGAAACTCACGACGATTCGACCCTCTACTGGTCATCAGTGGACTCCTCTCGCGCCATCAGTCGGGTCACACCGGTCCATGTTTTGAACAGAAAGAAGACTGACAAGGCCGCCACGGCAGCCAGCGCCAGACCCAGCCCTTTTCGCCCGTAGAGAAAATACCCCGTAGCGAAGAGACTGCAGTAGACCGCCAGGCTGCCCATCAACATGCAGGCGACGCCTCGTGGCACGAACCAGATCGGACTCTTCTCGAGGGGGTCGCCCAGGACCTGGGCCTTCTGCACGATCTTCCGCCACCCAGGTCCCCCGGGACGCGTCAGTCGATAGAAGGAGATCAATTTGGACATCGCGGTGGGCCGGGTCAAGAAGGTCGTGACAATCCATCCGGCTGTGGTGATCGCCACACCGATCAAGAGCTCTTGCCAGTTGGCAAGACCACCGACTTGTGCGGCCGCGGCCGCCGGATCGACGCCCTGCTCGACGAGGGCTTCGATCGCCTCCGCCCCCTTGTTGTGCTGCATGAAGAAGAATGCTGCGACGCCAAACGATATCGTCATGGCGGCGATTTCACTCCACGCATTGATGCGCCACCAGAACCACCGAAGAATGAACAGCAGACCGGTTCCTGCGCCGATCTGCAGCAGAATTTGAAATGCCTGGAGAGCATTCCGAAGCTGCAATGCCAACAGGGCGGCGAGCCCCATCAGGACGACTGTCGACAGTCGCCCGACTCGCACCAACTCTCGCTCGCTCGCTGCCGGCCGAACAAATCGACGATAGAAATCGTTGACGACATAAGACGAGCCCCAGTTCAGATGCGTCGAGATGGTCGACATGTACGCCGCGGCCAGTGAACCCACGACCAGGCCAAGCAAACCGGCAGGAAGAAACGTCAGCATTGCCGGGTAGGCCAGATCATCTCTGACTACGGACGGATCGACATGCGGGAATGCTCCCTGCAAGGTCGCCAGATCGGGAAAAACCACGATCGAGCTCAGCGCCACCAGAATCCAGGGCCACGGCCTGAGCGCGTAGTGAGCCACGTTGAAGAACAGAGTCGCACCCGTCGCGTGCCCCTCCGTCTTGGCGGCCAACATGCGCTGCGCAATGTATCCCCCACCCCCCGGCTCGGCGCCCGGATACCAGGCCGCCCACCACTGCACGGCTATCGGGATCAAGAACATCGGCACCAAGGCGGCCGGATCGCTGAAGTCGGGCAGCAGCGACAGCTTCTCCGCAACCTCGGGATGCCGGAAAAGCTCCGTCAGGCCACCAACCCGAGGGTGTCGCACTGCGACGACCGCCGCCGAGATCGAGCCCGCCATGGCAACCACGAAGAGGATGGAATCGGTCAGCAGAACACCCCTGAGACCCCCGGCCGCACTGAAAACAACCGTCACGACCAGGGCCACGCCGACCGTCTGGCCGGCACTCCAATGGAACATGACAGCACCGATCTTGATCGCCGCGAGCGTCACGGAAGCCATCACCATGACGTTGAAGAACACGCCGAGGTAGAGCGCTCTGAAGCCCCGCAGAAACGCCGCGGCCTTGCCGCTGTAGCGGATCTCGTAGAACTCCATATCGGTCAGGACGCCCGAGCGCCGCCAGAGGGCGGCATAGACAAAGGCGGTGAGCATCCCGGTGAGGAGAAACGCCCACCAGACCCAGTTTCCCGAGACACCGTTCAGACGAACGATGTCGGTCACCAGATTCGGCGTATCAGTGGAGAAAGTCGTCGCGACCATCGACATGCCCAGGAGCCACCAGGGCATGGTCCGGCCCGAGAGAAAGAACTCGGAAGAGCTGGCGCCGGCTTGCCGCGCCACCCACAATCCGATGAAGAGCGTCATTGCGAAGTATGCGCCAATCACTACCAGATCAATCGTCGCCAGAGCCATCCTCTACCTCCCCTGGAGCTCGACGGCCGCGCCGCCGGCACCGGTCCAGATGAATTCCGAAGCCGCCATCCTGGCGGGAAACCGCCTGGCGTATCCCGCCGACCATCGGTCGAGAAAGCCTGCTTGATTCTCCTCCGTCACCAGAGCCCACACTGAGCCTCCGTAGCCGGCGCCGAAAGCCGACGCCGCGACCGCTCCGAGCTCTCGTGCCGCCGCCGCCAACCATACTGTCTCGTCGATTTGATTGTGCAGCAGACGCGTGGCCAGCGCCTGCGACCGATCCACCCACTCGCCGAACGCGCCAAGATCACCGGACTCGAGAGCCCGGGCAGCGCCGGGCACGATCTCTTCGCTCTCAGTGGCGAAGTGACGGAGCCTTTCCAGCAGCGCGTCCTTGTACGGGGTGTCGTCGTCGATCAAAAGCTCCTCGAATCTGGCCGCCGCGCCGGGACTGCTCGCCAGGACCGCACCCAGAGAGAGAGACTCGCGTCCAGTTCGGCGAATCCAGATCTCGGTCAACTCTCGGGCCAATCGTGAAGCCCGATTGTAATCGTCCTGGGCCTTCCCCGTCTTCTCGGCGACAACGCCGCTGACCGCGACGGCAAACCGGAGCCTCTCGGGCAGCCTCGAGACCCTTTCGAGTCGCGTCGGCAGGTAGCTGTACTGGCGGACCTCACCTCGGCCGCAACAGAGGATCGCGGTGTGGTCCTGATTGCCACCTTCGGTTCCTACCCCGCACCCCTGGCCCTGCAACGCTGCGAAGTCACGTCCAGCTTCGACAGCCCCAAGGTAAGCTGCCAGCAGCTCCCGACTGTGCAGCTCCTTGATGACTCGCGGGTGCTCCTGGAGTCGGTTGCAGGCGGCGAGAGCCATGTAGGTCGCCACCACCAGGGCGCTCGAGCTGCCGAGCCCGGCAGCCATCGGCAAGTTGCTCTCGAAGACGATCTCGGCACCAGACAGACCGTCGTCCAGGTTCTCGACCATGCGCCTGGCCACAGTCCTGGGATAGAGCGTCCAATCACGCTCCAGCGGACCTCCAGCTCCATCGACCGAGAAGCGCGCAGTTGCGCGAGCTCGGAGGTCGGACATGCCGACTCGACGATCTGCGCGTGGACTGGCTGCCATCCAGATTCCCTGTTCAGTGGCGGCAACCAGACTTCTCCCCCCAGCGTAGTCGGTGTGCTTGCCGAGCACCTCGATCCGTCCTGGTACGAAGAACAGACCGACCGGGTCGTCAGGATCGACTCCCCGCCCTCGCAAGCCTGCAGCCAGGCGCCGGAGCCTCTTGTCCTGTTCGCTACCCGACGACTCCCTGACATGCAGCTCGATTTCGAGATCTCGCAGCGCGCGCATCAGCGCCAATTCTGTCCCACTTGCCCCGAGACGCAAACACGCGAGACTCCATTCCATCTCTCTCACTTGAGCCTGATGCCGGTCGATGCCAGAATCCGCCGCGATGACCAGCAAGACGAGCACCTCGAAACCACGTCGAAGGGCTACGGCGCAGAGCATGGCGGCCAAGCAACGTGAGATCTCGGTCAGCGAGTTCTTCACCAAGAACCGTCATCTCCTGGGTTTCGACAGCCCTACCAAGGCCCTGCTGACCACGATCAAGGAAGCGGTGGACAACTCGCTCGATGCCTGTGAAGAGGCGGGGATCCTGCCCGATCTCGATATCGTCATCGAGCAGGTCGCAGAAAACAGGTTTCGCGTCATCGTCACCGACAACGGCCCAGGTATCGTCAAGGCCCAGGTGCCGCGCATCTTCGGCAAGCTGCTGTACGGTTCCAAGTTCCACCGGCTCCGGCAGAGCCGCGGACAACAGGGGATCGGCATCAGCGCTGCCGGCATGTACGGACAGCTGACGACGGGGAAACCGATCGTCATCGAAACTCGAGTCTCTCGTCGCAAACCGGCGCATCACTACGAACTGGTCATCGACACCCTGCGCAATCAACCGGTGATCAAGAAGGAAAACGCCGTCGAATGGGACATCTCCCATGGCACGCGTGTGGAGATAGAGCTCGAAGCGGTCTACAAACGCGGGCGGCATGGCGTGGAAACCTACTTGCGACAAACGGCGTTGGCCAACCCGCACGTCGCGATTCGGTTTCTGGCTCCCGGTGACGAAGACCCGGTGATCCTCGAACGTGCCTCGCACGAACTGCCAAGCGAAGCCCTCGAGATTCAGCCCCACCCCTACGGGGTCGAAGTCGGCCTTCTGCTGCGCATGCTCAAGGAGTCCAGGTCACGCCGACTCAAAGGATTCTTCCAAACAGAGTTCAGTCGAGTCGGACCCACTCTGGCCACCCGCATCATCGAGGGGGCGCAGCTGCAACCGCAGACCTCACCCCGAAGAGTTTCGACAGAAGCCGCAGAGCGCCTGATTGCCTCGATCAGGTCGACCAGGATCCCGGCTCCTCCGATGGACTGCCTCTCCCCCATCGGCGCCGAAAGGATTCTGGCTAGCCTGGAACAGCAGATCGACGCAGAGTTCTTTGTGGCGGTGACCCGATCGCCCGCGGTTTATCGGGGTAATCCCTTCCAGGTCGAAGTCGGTTTGGCCTATGGCGGCGAGCTTCCCGCTGACGATCTCGCCACGCTCTACAGGTTTGCCAACCGTGTCCCCCTGCTCTATCAGCAAGGTGCCTGCGCGATCCACAAGAGTGTCCTGACCACCAACTGGAAGAGCTACGGCCTCCAACAGAGTCGCGGTGCCCTGCCGACCGGCCCGATGGTCGTGATGGCCCATATTGCCAGCGCCTGGGTACCGTTTACCAGCGAGAGCAAGGAAGCGGTGGCCGGCTACGATGAGATCATCAAGGAGCTCAAGCTCGGGCTGCAGGAAGTGGGTCGAAAGCTCTCACAACATATTCGTCAGGATCGCAAGCGACAGGATGCCGCCAGGAAACAGGCCTTTATCGAGCGCTACATTCCCCACATCGGTATCGCCCTGAAGGACATCCTGGACCTGACCGATGCCCAGGAGACCAAGCTGGTCGACACCCTGAGCAACACTCTGTCGCGAAGTCGCAAGACCTGAAACCGATCGCCGCGCTGCGCTGGATCGCGGTCGAACGGCAAAAAGCTCGACCGGGCTACCGCCGCTTGCTGTACGGTATTCTCCTGGCTCGGTTTTCCAGGCATAAAAACGTCCACAACAAGACTGCGCTCTCGCGCGATAGCGAACCGACCTGGAATCAGATGGCCCTCGCTATTGACTTGCACTGCGCTTAATGGCAGCATGTCGTTTCTGTCAATACGTTCATAACTACCATATCGTTCATCATGAAGCCACTGCTCAGCCCCAAGGAGCTCGCGGACGCCATCGGGGTCAGCGAGTCGTCAGTCAAGCGATGGGTCGACAACGGCATCGTCCATGCCACCAAAACGGCTGGCGGTCATCGGCGCATTCCGATCAACGAAGCGGTGCGCTACCTTCGCGAGTCCCAGGCGACCCTGGTCAACCCCGAGTCGATCGGCCTCACGGATGTGGCCTCGCTGGTCAGCCTGGAAGCGCCTGGTGGCGACGAAGGCGAGTCGCTCTACACCTACCTGCGAGAGGGGCAGGCTGACCCGGCAAGGGGTCTGGTGCTCTCGATGTTTCTCAACGGGCGAACGGTCGCACAGATTGTCGATGGCCCTTTGAGTAGCGCCATGAAGCGCCTCGGTGTGCTTTGGCGGGAAGACGATCACGGCATCTTCTGGGAGCATCGTGCGACCGAAATCGCCATCTCGGCCATCAGTCGCCTGCGGATGCTAATCCCTCCTCGGGCAGAAGACGCACCCACGGGCGTGGGGGGAGCACCGCCCGGTGACCCCTACATCTTGCCAACCCTTTGCGCCGCGGCGGTGCTGGAGTCACAAGGCGTCAACGCCGTCAACCTGGGCGCAGATACACCAATCCATTCCCTTCTACTGGCCAGCCAGGCGGTCCGGGCACAACTCATCTGGCTGAGCGTCAGCTTCCTGGCGGATTCCGCGCAGCTCCAGCATGAGCTGGAGACCCTGGCCAGACAGTTGAGCCCGAATCGCGTTTCCATCGTCATCGGTGGCAGCCAATCAGGCGCTCTTCGCCTTCCAGACAGCACTTTCTGCCATATCGGCACCTCCATGCGAGAGCTGGAGGCGATGGTCAAAGGACTGATGGTAGGCGCCGAAAGACCTGCCACATCCTGAGTCGCTAACGACCCAACAGGCGCTCGAGAGCAGGGCGCAACTGAGGATCCCGGTAGACAAAACCGGAGCCAGAAAGTTCACGGGGCTCGACACGTGTACTCGCCAGCAGTGCCTCCTCGGCCATCTGCCCGAATATCGCCTTGGCCACAAAGGCCGGCATGGGCACCAGCGCAGGTCGTTCGAGAACGTGAGCCAACGCCTTGGTGAAGTCCTTGTTGCGTGCAGGATTGGGTGCAACCAGATTGACCGGCCCCTTCAGTTCGGGATGCATGAGGATATGCAGTAGCGCGGCGGCCGCGTCATCGATCGAGATCCAACTCATGAACTGCTCACCTGACCCCAAACGGCCTCCCGCGCCTAGCCGGAATGCCGGCAGCATCTTGGCCAGCGCACCCCCGGCTGGCGACAGCACGATCCCCGTCCTTGCCTTGGCGACCCTCATGCCCGCTTCAGCGGCGAGATCTGCCGCGTTCTCCCATTGCAGGCAGACATCGGTCAGAAACCCTGTCCCGGCCGAGCTACCCTCGTCGACGAGCTCGTCGCCGCGATCCCCGTAGATACCGATGGCCGAAGCGCACAGAAAGACCTGCGGGGGACGCTCGAGCTGCATGAGGGATCGAACCAGATTGGCAGTGCCTTCGACCCGGCTCGCTCGGATGCGCTCTTTCTTGCGCTCTGTCCAACGCCCGTCGGCGATGCCCTCGCCTGCCAGATGGACGACTGCATCGATATCCTCCAGCTTTTCGGGCTCCAGCAGTCCCTTGTAAGGATCCCACAGCGCGGTCGAACCGTGACCGTCACTGGTGGATCGCACCAGCCGAATCACCCGGTGACCGCCGGTCGTCAAAAGGGCTGTCAGCGCCGAGCCAACCAACCCGGTTGCCCCAGTGACCGCAACCCGCAGTGATCCATTCTCGGAATACCTTTGATGAAGTTTCATGTCGTCCGCCGTCGTTCGGTGTCTGTAGCTGAATGTTCTTTCCAGTGACTTGCTGACGTAGCGCTGCCCAAGGGCCCCGCCGAGCCTTCCCAGGGGCAACTCATACTGGATGGTATCCCGAAGGAGACAGGCGCCATTCTCGGTGGGCTCGAAACGGTGCCAGTGCTCCCAACTCCGAAAAGGGCCGGCCACCTGGATATCGGCGAAAGCCACGTTCGGCTCGACGGCAGTGTGTTCCGCGACCCACGAGACCCGCAGTGGCCCCTGCCTCAGCCGCAGGTAGACCCTGCTACCGGGTCGAAGACCTGTCACCCGGCCCTCGATCTCGACCTTCTCCCAGGGAGGCGTCAGCCGTTCGAGAGCACCTTCCCGACTGTGCCATTCATACACCTCGGCCGGCGTGGCCTGGAGAACGCTAGCGTACTCGAATTGACTCATCTGGTTCTTCGACAGAAAGTTAAAACGTTCAAAACATTCAGATTCTATACATTGCTACGACAACTGTCAAATTCTTCAGCTCTTCACCGACCCGGACTGCGCGCAGATCGTTCATGGGCTCCGAATGGTGACCCCGCCCACCATTGTGATCTATGATCTCCGGATGCCGAGAAGAGCCGCCAAGAGAACAGCAAGTTCCAAGCGATCCAAAGTCGACTCGACCCCATCACCGAAGCGTGTCGTCGATCAGATCGAAGCCGAGGCCAGGCAGATCCACAGCCAAATCCTGCGACGCACGACGCCATCCCTGAAGTTCCCGATCCGCAGCCTGGCCAATGTGATTTACCAGCCCCGCAAGGGCTACTTCGAACTCAAGGGACGCAAGAAGGAGCGCACCCTGACGGTCGGCACGGTGAAGACCTTTGCCCAGACACTCCGCATGATGTCGCTGAGCAAGGAGCTCGTCGAAACGGACGATATCGCGACCAAACGGGAAGCTTACTATGTCAGCAAGAACTGGGAAGAGGCCCGATTCAACGAACAACCAGAGTCCGATGCCATCATGGAGGATGTCGAGGCACTCTTTCGAGTCAACCGCGAGCAACTGGGATTCATCCCCGAAGAAAAAGGCGGTGACGTTGCAGGACAGCTCACCGTCATCGACTACGATCGGGAGACCGGGGAGGAGCTCCGCATCGACTGCACCCGGTTCGGCAGCGGCGCCTATTCGATTCCCATCTCAGTGGAAAATCTCGGCTTTGAGACCAACGCCCAGTTCATCCTGGCCATCGAGACCGCTGGTATGTTCCAGCGCCTGGTCAAACACGCCTACTGGCGCACTGCCAACTGCATCCTGATATCCATGGGTGGCGTACCGACCCGTGCATGCCGCCGCTTCATTCGCCGCCTCGCCGATGAGAAGAAATTGCCGGTTTACGTCTTCGTCGATGGCGACCCCTACGGGTACAGCAACATCTATCGAACCTTGAAGGTGGGCTCGGGAAACGCCGCGCACCTCAACGAATACTTCTGCGTACCCCAGGCGAGGTTTCTGGGCGTCACGCCTTCGGATATCGAGGAATACGATCTACCCACTCATCCCTTGAAGGACGTAGACATCAAGCGTGCCAAAGACGCGCTGAAGAACGATCCCTTTGTCATCCATCACAAGCAGTGGCAAAAGGCTCTGCAACAGCAGATCAAACTCGGGGTCCGTGTCGAACAGCAGGCCCTGGCCAAGCACGGGCTCAACTACGTGATCGATGAGTATCTGCCACGAAAAATGGCCAACACAGCCGCCTTCCTGCCCTGAAACCAGGGGTCGAGATCACAGTTGCCGGTGCGCTATCTGCCGCTGAGCCGTCGTCATCGCTGCTAGAGATCTTTGCTGATCTCTAGTGGGGATCTTCGGCTTCTTTCGACTGCTCCCGGAGCCACTCTCGCGCCTTCTCTGCCGCACCCTCGAGGGCACGTTCAGCCCAGCTTCGGCCAGCACCTTTGACGAGCTCCCTCATGCCTTCCCACTCCATCCCCACCTTCGGGTCTTCGTAGGTCCCCCGGAGGGAGAAGGGAATCCTGACCATGCCCTGTTCATCCTCCAGGGAGCGCAGGTGCTCCGTATCCACCACACCGACGTCCAGGGCCTCGCCAGGCAGGCTGACATAGAGGTCGAAGTCCATGACTCCGCCAATGTCCACCGCACCCTCGCCGCCCACCTTGCCGCCTTCGCCGATCAACTCGAACGGAGCGATGACCAGCTGATTGTCGACAAGCTCGAAGGAGATCAGCGTGGTCTCGTACTGGCGCCCTGTGAGCAGGGGTCGACCCAGCAGATCCTCGATCTGGACCATCGCGGGAAAACCCGGCAGGGATCCCGCATTGAGTGTCAGGGTCCCCTCCCCGACCATTGCGGCGAGCTCCGGACCCCGGCCCTTCGCGGCGAGAGAGATCGACACGGCACCGAATCTGCCCCCCTGCCCGACACCCAGCGTCCCGTTGAGATCGAGATTACCGGCCGCAATCAACGCGTACCTCGGCGGGTCCTGATCCAGCCGAATCTCGAGCTCTTCCACCATCAGCTCGGCATTCGCCGAACGCACCTCCAACTCCTCCGCATACGCGACACCGCCCGCCAACCGCAGGTCACCGCTGGACTCGATGGCCTCGAAATCTCCCTGGACGATGCGGCCAGTAGAGAATCTTCCTCGGCCCGAAACCGCGGTCGTGCTGCTCTCGGCATCGGGATCGAATTCGAGCTCCTGGAGGGTCAAGTCCAGCTGCTCGAGGCTGAGATCGGGTGCCTCACTGGCCACCGTCCGCGCAGAAAATACGCCCCCGTCGATCTCGAGGTGGGTAATCGAGATCCGGAGTCCCTTCTCATACTCCGGACCGGCATCAGCCATGAGCGGCGACTGCCCGGACTCCGACGGTTGTGCTGCTCTGTTCTTGCGTCGCTGACGGGCTTCCTTTCTGTCTTGTCGAGTCCGTGTGGGCGGCTTCGAGATCAGCTCGATGACCGGTCGCCGCAAGATCACCTCATCCATCACCACCTGCCCCCAAAGGAGAGGCAGGAGTCGATGCTTGATTCGCAAATGCTCGACCGTGGCATTGATCGTACCTGCGCTGGCGACGGCCTTCGCCGTCGCCGCTTCGAGCTCCAGCCCCTTGAGTGGATGGAGCGCGATCCTGGCCGCCTGTAGCTCGATTCCGGTCTTACGATGAATCTGGGCAAGCGCCTTGGCGCCCAGGGCCTCGGAGTCCAGTCTGGCGACTGCAATCAGGAATAGCAGGAGAATAAGAAAAAGGAGCGCCAGCAGTGCGAACAAGATCTTCCTCATGAGTGAAGGATACAGGGGTTCCTACATGGAAGGCAGCCAACAGGTGACAATGGTGCCGCCACCCTCTCTGGACTGAAAGCTGATCCTCCCCCCGTGCGCCTCGAGGACCTCTCGACAGAGTGGCAGCCCCAACCCGGTCCCCGACTGCTTGGTCGAATAGAACGGCAGTAGCGCATTCTTCATGGTCTCCTCGTCCATGCCTCGGCCACGGTCCAGGACCTGGACAAAGGTCCCACCCTCACCGGCATCCTTGATTCGCAACTCGACCGGCACAGAATGGTCTCCCGATTCGTCGGCGTTGCGCAGGAGATTGATCAGAACCCGCCGCATCTGAGCGGGATCGAAGTAGCCCGGCTGGGAAGGTAGCCTGCCGATGACAGCGAAGTCCGGAATGCCCTCCAGCCCGTGCACAAACTCTGTCCAACTCACCTTCTCCTTCTGCGGCTTGGGCAATCGGGCGAACCGGGCATAGCCTTCGATAAACCGGGTCAAATGCTCCAGGCGCTCCTCGATGGCGTCGAACACCTCTTCCGTACGCTCGAAATGACGTGGGTCCTGTGACATCTTCTTTGCCGAATGGACGAACGAGGAGACGGGAGCCAGTGAGTTGCGCAGCTCGTGGGAGATCACGCGGATGACCTTCTTCCAGATCTCGGCTTCCTGACGATCGAGATCATGGGTCAGGCGGCGTAGTAGCACCAGCTTGTGCCGCCGACGGTTGATCTGAAAGGACCTTTGGGAAAGGTGATAGGTCTCGGCGTGGTCCTCTCCCGGAATCGAGAAGATGCCATCGGAATCGCTCGACAGGACGGCTTTCATCTGCTCGGGACAGCCTCC
Source organism: uncultured Acidobacteriota bacterium (assembly GCA_963707075.1). Classification (GTDB taxonomy): domain Bacteria; phylum Acidobacteriota; class Thermoanaerobaculia; order Multivoradales; family JAHEKO01; genus CAXMQZ01. The sequence continues at coordinate 379,236 of CAVPOX010000015.1, read as the reverse complement.
TCTGATCTCGTCGAAGGAGAGGCCCTCTAGTTTGCCGCCGCCAAGAAAGAGGTTGCGAGCCTGGCGGTTGGAAAAGATGACACGATCCAGGGCGTTGACCAGGAGGATCGCCGTCGGAGATCGATTCAAGGCCGTCTGGAGCAGCAGCTCCCGCTCTCGGACCTCCTTGCGCTCCTCCAGAAGCACCTCCCCGACGCGATTGTACAGGTGTGCCAACTCGCCGAGCTCGTCACGCCGATGTGAAGGCAATCGCAGGCTGAAGTCCTGATCTCGAAAGCTCAGAATGCCATCCGACAGGCCGGCGAGAGTCTGCGTCAGCGGCCGCAACAAGCGGTTGACGAGCCAGGCCCCCAGAGCCAGGCCCACCGCCAGTGTCAGGAGGAAGATGACCCAGGGCGCGAGTGGGAGATAGGTCGAAGCCAAGGTAGCGAGTGCGGCCATCAGCACCAAGACGACGAAGACAGCGGCGGTGACTTTTCCTGCGAGGGAGAATCTCGCCGGATTCGTCGTGGTAGTCCGATGACGACGCAGCCCTGCGGAATCGGGCTCGGACGGATCGATCACGATTTTGGACGCCGCTCGAGCTCGATCCCAAGCCGCGACATCTTCCTGTAAAGCGCCTGGCGGCTGATACCCAGCTGCTCAGCTGCGTGCGCCACGACGCCGTTAGCTTCGGCGAGGCTCCGCAGAAGACCTTCGCGTTCCGCCATCTCCTCCCGGCCCAGCTCAGGGCGTTCATTGTGCGCCACAGCCGTCGGTCTCTCGGCGAATCCGAGATCGCCGCTCGAGATCCTTGCTTCAGTAGAGACCACGACCGCTCTCTGGATCCGGTTCTCGAGCTCGCGGACATTTCCCGGCCAATCGTGGCGATAGAGGGCCTCGCCAGCTTCTTCAGAGAGCCCGATCTCGCTGGACGCCCCTTCCTCCTCCGCGTACCTCCTGAGGAAGTGTTTCGCCAGCGGCAGAATGTCCTCCCGCCGATCTGCCAGGGGAGGAATGTCGAGCTCGACGACATTGAGACGAAACATCAGGTCTTCCCTCAGACGGCCCGCCGCGGTGGCTCCCGCGACATCGGCATTGGTCGCGCTCAAGACTCGCACATTGGAACGATGGGTGACGCTGCTGCCCAACCGCTGGAACTCACCGCTCTGCAGCACGCGTAGGAGCTTCACCTGACTGGCCAGCGACAGCGCATCGATCTCATCCAGGAAAAGCGTTCCACCATCGGCGGTCTCAAAGTGCCCGATCCTGCGCCCGGTGCGCCCCGTGTAAGCACCAGCTTCCGCGCCGAACAGCTCACTCTCCATCAGCTCCTCGGGGATGGCACCGACGTTGACGCGCACGAAGGGACCCGACCGGCGTCGAGAGTTTGCCTGGACGATTTCGGCCAGTCGTTCCTTGCCACTGCCATTGGGCCCGGTAATCAGGACGGGGGCATCGGATCGCGCGACGCTGACCGCCAGGGAAATCACGCGGTGCATCGGTTCGCTGGCGTAAACGATGCCGCAAAGGTCATAGTTGCGGGCCAAAGACTGACGCGATTCTTCTAGCTCGGCTCGCAGGCTGCGGTTTTCCAGCTCGAGGCTTCGCAGACGAACGAGGTTGCGCAGTGTGGCAACCAGCTTTTCATCGTCCCAGGGCTTCTCCAGGTAATCTGCCGCTCCTTCCTTCACCAGCTCCACCGCAGTCTCCAGGGAGGCCCAGGCCGTCATCAGCACGACCGGGACTTCGGGCTGGATCTCCTGCAACGCGTGGAACAGCGCTCTCCCTTCTTCGCCCGAGGTCTCGCTGGGGCCGAAGTTCATATCCTGCAATACGCCGCCCAGGGTCTCCGTGGCGGCCACCTGCCTTGCCTCCTCTGGAGACGCCGCACTGCGAACCGGGATTTCGTGAAGCTCGAGCAGCACGCGCAATGCCTGAACCACGGCAGGCTGGTCATCGACGACGAGAACCGGCAGTTTCAAGTACTCCACGGGTCCATTCTAAACGGTGCGGGTCGCGACCTCTGGTGCCACGCCGGTCGCCCTGATCGCCGGAACCAGGGCCGCGAGAATGCCGGTGACCCAAAGCAGCAGGGCTCCCGCCGCCACCAATTTGAGATCGAGCTTGGCGCCGTCGGCGAAACTGACCAGCGCGTAGTTGAGACCGTAAGTCAGGAAAAGTCCGAGCAACAGGCCGAACCCGGTGATCATCCAGTTCTCCACCAGGAAGTACCAGACAATGTCTCCCTTGGAAGCTCCCAGCGCGCGCCGGGTGCCGATCTGCCGGGTCCTCTGCGTCACCGAAAAGGAGGTCAGGCCCACAATTCCCATAGCCGTGACGAAGATCAGCAGACCGATGACGGTTGTCAGCAGCTTGGTCACTCCGAGCTCGCCGCTGAACTGACGATTCTTGACCTCGGTCAGAGTGCGCACGGTGATGACCCGATCGGCCTGCAGCTCTCGCATGAGACCCTCCAGGTCGGCATAGACGGCATCGACCGCCCCCGGCTCGGTGCGCACCATGTAGCGCATCCCCAAGACTCCACCGCCACCGGGCTTGCCTGGGAAGAGCATGACATGGCCGTCCAACTCCTTCGAATTGGGCCATGAGTTCTGCATCTCGGCCACGATGCCGATAATCGGATTGACCCGCTCGCCACTCCCACTCTCGATCAATTGCCCCAACGCGTCGCCCTCGGGGAACAGTGCGTCGGCGAGTTTCTTCGACACGATCACCCCCATCTCCGGCTCGCCCGCCTCGACAGCGCCTTCGTCATAGTCGAAATCGCCCGGCTGGAAGTCCCGGCCGGCGATCAGCTCCACGCCGAGCGTCTCCAGCGCACCGTCCGTGACAACGTAGTAGGGGGCTCCCAGGCTATCCATCTCTTCGCCCAGTGGCTTCCGCCCCGTCGCACTACCGCTGCCACTCAGGGGTATCTGGTGGATGCCTGCGGCAGCGACCACACCCGGCATCGCACGCAGCCGGTCCAGATCTCGGATCCGCACCTGATCGACGAACCCCTCCTCCTTGAACTCCGGCGAGAAGGGCTCGGTATAGACCACGATCAGGTTCTCCTCGTCATAGCCGGAGGGCTTGATGTAGTCGTAGCGAATATCGAGCATCATGTTGATGCAGTTGACGACAATGGCAAGGGTCAAGGCCACCTCCAGAGTGATCAACCAGAAGCGAGACTTGTTGTGCATCAAGGAGCGAAAGATGGGACCGAAGTGCATGACATTCTCCTTCCGATCACTGTTCTTTGAGATAGCTGGCGGGCGCGACACGGCAAATGCGCCAGGAGGGATAGATTCCCGCGATGAGGCCCGCAACCAAGGACAGCACGAGGGCTGCCATCACCATGTTGAAGTCCAGGTGGAAGGCAAACTGATTGTCGAAGAGTCGATTGATGAGATCGAGAGCGATCACCGAAAGACCAATGCCGAGAAGACCTCCCAGGACACCAATCACCTCGCATTCGACGATGTGCTGCAGGAAGACCGAGCGTCGGCTGGCTCCCAAAGCCCTGCGCACACCGATCTCGGGTGCTCTCGACAGGAACTTACCGAGCAGAATGCCAATCAGATTGACCGAACAAACGACCAGGAACATGATCGAGATCAACAGCAGTGCCTTGGCTTCGTCGGGGACCACTTCGAACTGGCGCATCGTGCTCATGACATCCAGCAGAAGGTTGTTGACCGGTCGTTGAAAGCGGCCGAGCTTCTTCTGTTCCATGGCATAGGCGTCGAGGAAGGCCTGGTACTCCTCACGCTGCTGCCGGTCATCCAGCTGCGCCCACATCTGCAACCAAACCGACTCCGATTGCAGCCAGTCGGCAAACTCATCCCCTTCGTAATACTTCCAGTTGGAATCGTTACCCGCACTGTCGATCTCCAGAGGCGCAACCAGGTTGAACGGCAGATATATCGCTTCGGGCTCTTCAAACGTACGGTTGTTGGGATCGTAGAACTTGACCTGTGGGCGCCACTCGCCGACAACGCCCACGATAGTGAACGACTCGTTCTCGATTCTCAGGCTTCGACCGACGCTGTCCTCACCACCAAAAAGCTTCCGATTGGTCTCGGCACTGATTACGGCAACCTGCTGCGCCTGGATGTCGGCATCGTCGCTCCAGGAGCCCCCGTAGAGAAAAGGCACCTCGAACATCGCGAAGAAGTCGTTGAAGCACATGCGCACCTCTTCGCGAAAGGGCTTCTCGTTCTCCCCTTCGGGCTGAACCGTCAAGGAGGCTTTGAACATCACACTTTGGTGAGTCGGGATCTCACTCTCCATGATGCCCATCGCGTCCCGATAGGTCACTTGCACCGGGGGCCGATCAGGATGATCGTCATCGTACGGTCGCTCTGGGTTCCAGCTGTCCATCTCGACATAGAACAGTCGATCGCTCTTGTGAGGTATCGGATCCCCTGCCATCAAGTAATAGATCGTGATGAAAGCGGTCGATACCGCGATGCCCAACCCGATTCCAGCGATCAACAGAACCGAGAGAGCCGGATTTCGCTTCAGGCTGCGGATAGCATTCTTGATCTGATAGGTCAGCATCGCAGCCCTCCTCAGGCTCCAGCTTCCCGGACCCGGGAGTCAACTGCCGGGTGAAACAGGGGTGCATGCCGGTCCTGGGCCTCGAGGTCGATCAAACGGCCGTCCAGAACATAGATCTGACGAGCCGATCGCTGCGCCAACTCGGAATCATGAGTGACGATGACAACCGTCGTCCCCATCTCGTTGATCTTCTCCAGCAGATCCATGATCTCGTTGGCCATCGCCGAATCCAGGTTGCCGGTTGGCTCGTCCGCCAGGATCAGCTTGGGAGTTCCCACAAGCGCCCTCGCCACGGCCACTCGCTGTTGCTGGCCTCCTGAGAGTTGTGAGGGAAAATGCTTGGTTCGCGAGCTCAAGCCCACGATATCGAGCGACTGCTCGATCGCCTCCCGACGGATCCTGGCTGGCAAGCCCCGGTAACGCAGTGGCACATCGACGTTGTCGAAGACATTGAGATCCGGGATCAAGTTGAAGGACTGGAAGATGAAGCCGATCTTTTCGTTGCGGATCTTCGACATCTCCCGGTCGTTGAGCCGGCTGACGTCGGCTCCGTCCAGAACGTAGGTTCCGCGATCGAAGGTATCCAGGAGACCTGCAACGTTCAGAAAGGTCGTCTTGCCCGAACCCGAGGGTCCCATGACGGAAACGAACTCGCCGGACTCGATGGTCAGGGTGAATTCGCTCAGCGCATGGGTTTCCACATGCTCGGTGCGGTAGATCTTGTGCAGGTTGGTCATCCTAATCATCGCTGGTCTCCTCTATGCGCAGTTTTCCTCGTCATGTTCCCGATCAGCGTCGCAAGAGCACTTTCTGGGCGCCTTCGAACCTGGCGGTGTCAGAGATGATGATCTGATCGCCGGCCTCGAGACCCGAGACGATTTCCGCCTCCGAAACACTCAGTCCACCGATCTCGACTGGCCGCCGCACCGCCATACCGTCTTCGACGACATAGGCCAGACGTCCGCCACCACTCTCCACAAACGGGCCACGCTCCACCTTCAGCACTCCCTGCCTGGTCTCCAGAACCAGCCGGGTGGAAACTCTTTGGTTCTGCTTCAATCCGGCAGGCAAACCTTCGGTGAAAGCAACTATGCCCTTGACTCTGCTGCCCTCGACCTCCGGCGAAATGCTCTTGACCACACCGCGGTAGGTCTGCCCCTCGTAGGTGATGACCGCATCGATCGGGGGCGTGACTTCGTCGGCGTAATTCTCGGGCACGAAGATCTCGACTTCGAACGCCGAGAGATCCACCACCGTGACCAGGGCGCTATTAGGCCCTACGGCATCGCGGTCTTCGATCTGCACTCTCGACACCAGGCCGTCGACCGGTGAGCGAATCGTCAACTCGTCGACCTGGCGGGATAGCTCGGCAACCAGTAGACGTTGGCGTTCGACCTGGGATCGGCGATTCTGCACTTCCAACTCGAGGGAATCGGCCTCAAATGCGGCTTGCCTCCTGGCAACTTCCAGCTTGAGCTCAGCTATCTGGACATTGTCCTGGGCGGTCTCGTATTCGACGGCGTTGAGCAGCCCCTCGTCCCGGGTCCGCTGCGCCCGTATCATGGCCCGCTTCGCAGCCTCCAACTCGACCTCCAGGAGACCGATCCTCTGGCTGTTCTGCACCATGCTCTGCTCCGAGACAATGCGCTGACGATCGAGCTCAGCCTGGCGCGCTAGCAAATTGGACCGCTCCTGTTGCAGACTGCTTTCCAGCTCCGGGCTCTCCACCCTGGCCAAAATGTCACCCGCGGCCACCACCCCACCTGCCGTCGCCTCCAGGTGGACGATCCCGCGCGCCGGACTGAAGAGCGTCGGATGAAAGGCCGCGACGATCCGCCCCTCGACCGAGACATCCCTGACCAGATCACCTCGCGTGACCGTCCCGATGCGCACTCGCGAGATGTCGATCGACGCTTCCGACTGCGCCCATCGTCGAATCGATGGGTAGGCCAGGGCGAAGAGCAGGAAAAGAGCGATCGTTGCAGCGAGCCAAAGGCGCCCTCTGGGACTGAGCCCTCGCCCCTTGTCGACTGGCCGATCCATCGAAGATGCGTCACGGATCATGATGAAGTCCTCGTGACACCGAGTCAAGCAAGGCTGATACCAACTTGGCCTGGCACAGTAAGCCTCCTGATTTCAGCATTTGATGACCCGAGGTCGTCATCGACAGGGCCCTCGGGTTGACAGATGTCCGGTATAGCCCGGACAGCTGTTCGAGCATTGGGCTGCGACTTCGCGACGGGCTCGGCTGCCACACGACTCGAAACGAAGTCGACCACTCCGGCGTATACAATCCCTGTAAGCGCAACCATGGCCCGACTTCGAGCGTCTGATTAGGAGAATGAGCAGACCCACTCTCGAGGAGCTGATCCGTCTGCCTGAGGAGGCGGCTGTCCAGGCCTATTTCGACGGCGAGAACACCAGTCTGCTACGTCGACTGATGGTCGTGCTCGCAGCGGGGGCGGTGGTCGGCGTCATCGGCTTTCTGGGCAGCGGACGTTACCTCCAGGCGGGAGCCTGGGGCATTGGCTTGCTGTCCATGCTCGCGGTTTATCTCGCCCGAACGACCCGCTTCTATGAACGCAATTCTCGCATCATCCTGATCGCCCTTCTCGTGGTCACCATGCTGATGGTTGTCTTGTCCTTCGACGAGCCCGAGCCGAGCTTTGCGTTCGCCGGGTTTGTCTTCCCGGTCCTGCTTGTCCCCTTTCGCATGCGGACGCGCGAGTATCTGGCTCTGGCCATCATGTTCTCTGCCGCCGCGGTCTGGTTTGTCATCGGTGGTGGCATGGTCGAAGGCGCCGGTGAAAGGACTGGCGTAATCATCTCCCAGATCTCGATCGCTGCCATCGCGGTCGCGATTGCAGCTCGAATCAGCCGTGCCAGGCGAGAGAGCTTTCTCTTCAGCTATCGGCGCGAGCTCGATCGGGAGACCGAACGCACTCGAATGCGCAGCGAGCTCCACGACGCCAGGGAGATCCAGCTGAGCATGCTTCCCAAGACTGCACCGGCGCTGTCGTGGCTCGATTATTCGAGCATCTCTCTGCCCGCATCCGAGGTTGGTGGCGACTACTTCGAGTACTTCCTGCTCTCCGATACCCGGCTGGTGATCGCCATCGGCGATGTCGCCGGCCACGGTGTGGCAAGCGGGCTAGTCCTGTCGGGGGTCCGCAGTGGTCTCCATCTTCTGCGGGACGAGCTCGTACAGCCTCTGGAGGTCCTCGCCAAGCTGAACCGGATGGTGCGTGAGACCGCTCCGACGAGGATGTTCGTCACCCTGCAGATCGTCCTGCTCGACTATGGTCTCAAGCGGGTAACCGTTGCCAACGCCGGTCATCCTCCCCTGCTCCGCGTGCCGGGCTCCGGTGACGAGATCGCAAGTCTCGGCGCCTCCGGGTTGCCGCTCGGCACCGGTCTCGAGCCAAGCCTGGCGGAGATTTCCGAGCCAATCGACAAGGGAGACACCCTGGTGCTCTACACCGATGGGCTCCCCGAGATCCGCGATCTCCGCGGTGACGTCTATGGAGATGACCGATTGCTGCAGGAGGTCAAGCGAGTGTCACGGAACGGATCTGCGCGTCAGATTCGCGACTCCATCCTCAACAGCGTCTCCAGCTTCAAAGCGGATGTCATGCAAGAGGACGACCTGACACTGCTGGTGCTCAGAATTCGCTGAACATTCGATTCCGGTAGTGCTCGACCGCGACCGGCCCGAAGTCCATCATACCGTCCATGAAATTCTTGAGCTCGAACGCCTCGCCCGCCGCTTCCTTTATGTCTCGATAGAGGCCCCAGACCTCCCGATACCCCAGGTAGTAGGTGGTGAGCTGCGGCGAGCTGGTGATGGCACGACGCCACATGTTGCGCGCGAACTGCTCGTCCTGGAACGCTTGACCCTGGACAAATTCCAGCACCTGTTCTCGGCTCATCTCGCGAGTGTGAACCCTGATATCGACGATGGTACGGGCGATGTTCTCCAGCTGTTTCTTCAGATGCGCCATGCGATCGAGAGGCCCACCCCAGCCGAGATCCAGCATCAGACGCTCGCAGAAGGTTCCCCAGCCCTCGATGTAGACGCCATCTCCAAAGAGCGCACGGACCTTGTGGGGGTGCCGAGCAGCGTACTTGAGCTGCAAATAGTGGCCCGGAATGAGCTCGTGAGGGGTGATCATCAGGTTGAAGTGATGATTGAAGTCTCGAAAGAACGCTTCGCGTTGCTCGGGAGTCGCGTCATCTGAGGGTGTTGGAAGAAAAAGCAGGGTTCTGGCGTCGTCAGGCGCGTACGGGCCAGCCGGATAGACACCGCCCACGCTCTGCCCGATGAAGTACGAGGGCGATCGATCGAGGTACAGGGTCAGGGGCTCCGGCAGTGTGATGACATCCCGTTGCCGCACGAAGTCCACCGACTTCTCCACCAGGGTTCGATAGTCCTCGACAAATTCCTCGACGCTCCGGGCTCGGTCTTCGCTCACCCGGGCAAATAGCTGCCGCAGGACTTGCGCATCATCCTCTGGCGCGGCAGCCCCGGCATCGAAGACCTCGGACCAGACGCTTCGACCGTAGCTCGCTGCCTCCTCGATCTTCAGCTGCAGAGCCCGCTCGGCTTCACGCAAGACATCGTCCACCGGAGTCTCGATCCCGGTTTTCAGCTCGAAGCTCCGTGAATAGAGCTCCGCCAACCGCGGTGATCCGCTCGCCTTGCTCTGCAGGGTGGCCAGAAACGCTGCCAGATCCTCGAGGGCGTCGGCAGCCTTGAAGCCCGCTTGCCTCACACGCTCCTGAAGAGCGTCTTCGAGCCCGTTCGCGGCAAGCGGAAAGCCTTCGCGATAGAAGCGGGATGTCGAGCGCGCCTGCCATTGCGCCGTTTCACAGAGCTCCGCGGCGATACGGGACGGCGACGCGGTTGCAAGCGCTGCCTCTGCCTGCGATACCAGTCTCGGAATGAGCGCGGCACGCAAGGCGGCAAGCTCGATTCGATCGGCCAACGGCCGATCGTCGCGCACGAGAAGGAAGACGGTGGCATTGCCGACAATTCCGGTCCAGAAGAGCGGATCCCGACCGGGCCGATCGAGGACCTCGAAGTCGAAAACCTGCCGTTCAGCTTCAGCGCGGACCAGCTCGAGGTCGAGACGCGCGTCGAGCCCGACAGATGGATCGGCAAGCTCGGCGTCGATCCGAGCCACGATCTGGCGATTGAATGCGGTCCAGACCTGCCGCTCCCCCTGCCCAAGGTTCTCCAACCTGTCATCCAGGTCATAGCGCCCAGCAGCGGTGGCGGCCGAGGGAAACGTCTCGAAGTAGCGCTCCAGGTACTCGTCGACGACCGAGGCACTCGAGCTGACGGCAAACATCAAAGGCAACAGAATCAACATCGACAACTTCAACCTCATGTCCCATCTCCTCCATCAAAGCCGCCTGACGCCAGATCCCGCAGCCGATCGACAATCACTACCATAGCCAGAGTGTCGAGCGAGCAGTACTTTGCGAGTTGCTGCAAGCTCCTCGCCTTCTCCAGACCCTCCAACTCTCCCGACAGGACTCTCGAGTACTCGCGGCTCGCCGATTCACCGTCCGAGATCTCGAGATCTCCGTAGGACATTCCGGTCAGTGGCGTCAGCACCGCTTTGAGTGAGACCTTTCCCACCTGTGCAGGGTGGTGATAGGCGAAGTCCCGGAATGGGCTCAACAGATCGACGAATCGCTCGCCCAGCTCTGCCGCCCATGGCTCCCACGCCGGCACAGCGGTAGCGGCGCTCTCCTGCAGCACTCGGCGCTCGAAGGGTGCATTGTAGGCCACGATAGAGCCTCTTTTTCCGAGACTGACACGGGCGGCACGCAGGAACTCCGGCCTGGGATCGCCCCCATTCCTGTGCAGGTAAACGAAGTGCTGTGGAGCGTACCCGGGTTCTTCGACTCGATGTACCGAGAAGAGAAACGGTATTTGCTGGTAGGACCGTGACTCGTCGAAGCGCGGAACGGCGGAGGCAAAGGTCTCGATGTCGAAGAAGTAGGCCGGATAATCGAGCGAGCTCAGGAAACGGGCGAGAGCTGGTCGGTCGACATGCGGCTCCCCACAGCGAACAGTCGCGACCTGGATTCGCTGATGGCTGTTGAGATCAGACCCATCGGCAACCTCCCCGAGTCCTTCGATGCCCTGAGACAGATACTCGAAGCCTTTCTTGCGATCACGCGTCAAGTCGAGAACGCTCGGCTCTGGCAGGAAAGCCCAACACTTACTTTTGAGGGGGCATTCATAGGGTTCTTCGCAGTGCCGGCCGATGGCGATCTCGGGGCTTGAACCCTGATGCAGAACCGCCAGCATCCCGGCAAGCTCGCCGGCAACCGATGGCATTCGCTCCAGAACCTGATCGGTCACCAACTCCTGCCTGAAGAGCGCTTCGACGTCCAGATCTCCACGCCTGACATAGGAGGTATCCAGATGCACCAAATAGTAGTCCCGTACGCTGATGCCCGATCCCTCGAGGACAAATCCCTGCAACGCCAGATCTCGGAGATGGACCTCCTTGACGCGAGTCGAGCTCTTGACTTCGAGAACATCCCATTGCTCAGCTGGAGCGGGCACCAGTATGTCGACGCGACAAGCTGCTCCACCGTGTCGAAAGGCCGCTTCATAGAGGGTTCGACGTTGACTCAGGGCCCTCCTTGTCGCTGGGACCACCCGATCCCAGCGCAGCGTTCCAGGATCGATGGCCAGGCCCCCCGGGTGCAACCGTCTCGCCAGATTGCCAACCTCCTGCCCCTCTTCGAAACGCGCTTGTGTAGACGCATCCACGGGCGGGATGAGATGTCGCGCGTGGAGCTCTGTCCAGAGCCGCTTGGGGCACTGAAGACCGGAAAGGTATCGCGATTTGGATAGGGTATGGTTCGCTGGCCCGGACATCCTGAAAAGTGTACCTTGCCGCACGGGAACCCACGGTCGGTTCAGGCGTTGTAAGAGTGAATGAAAGGAGAGCCCCTACCATGCATGAAAAGGGACTGAGCAGCATAGCGACGCTGTCTGCTTTGGCAGTCATGATCCTGGGGACCGGATCGGTCGGACTGGCCGGAGACGAGGATGTGACAGGGATCCAGGCAAAGAGAGTCCACAAGGTCGTAATCGAGTGCGACGAAGAAGCGGGCAACGATTGTGAACAGGAGGTTCGCGTCCACGTCATCGGTGGTGACCACCAGCTCGAGGTTGGCGATCACCCGATGGTATGGGTGAGGGATGGCGAGCACGCCCGACACTTCGACTTCGCTGGCACCATGATGGGCAAGGGCGGATTCCTCGGAGTTCAGCTCACCGAGCTGACACCGGAGCTCCGTGTTCACTTCGGTGTCGACGAGGACGAGGGCGTCATGGTGGCCAAGGTCGTCGACGACTCGGCTGCCTTTCGAGCAGGCCTCAACGCGGGTGACATCATTACCAGCGTCGAGGGTGAGTCCGTCGGCTCATCCATGGATCTCACTCATGCCATCCGTTCGCGGGAAGAAGGTGAAACGGTGTCCCTCGAGATCTGGCGCGACGGATCCTTCTCCACCATCACGGCCACACTCGATGAACAGGAGATGCCCCACATGGCGCACAAAGCGATGTTCATCGACTGCGATAGTGGCGAGGATGACTGCGACTTCGACTTCGACTTCACCGCGATGACCGGGCACGACATCGATTTCGATTGCCCCGATGGCGAGGATTGCGAGGTCAAGATCGAATGCGACGGGGGTGACTGCGACTGCACCGTGAACGGTGAGTCCATCGACTGTCCAGAGCTTCGCGGAGTCCATCCCGGCAACTGATCTTGCCGATCGACCCGCCGGCGGCTCGATGCCCCGGTGCGCCCTCGAGTCTTCTCCCACCGGCGCACCGGGGTACTGCATTCCTGGGATACAATCCGTCCTCAGTCAGCTCATTTCAGAGCTCATACTCGGAGATCCCAGGTCTCTGAAACAACGCGCGAAGCGAGGCTGTCGAGGTGCCCATGATTGGCGAGAAGCTGTCCCATTATCAGATCCTGGAAAAACTCGGAGAGGGTGGTATGGGAGCGGTTTACGCCGCCGAAGACACCAACCTCGGCCGAAAGGTCGCGCTCAAGGTCCTGCCGGCCGTCATGGCGACGGATCCGGAGCGTCTCAAGCGGTTTCAGCGCGAAGCCAAGACCGTAGCAGCGCTCAATCATCCGAACATCGTCACTATTTTCTCCGTTGAAGAGGCCGACGACACCAGATTCATCACGATGGAACTGGTCGAGGGCAAGAGTCTCGATCAGATCATCTCCCGGCGCAGCCTGCCGATCGACAAGTTCTTCCAGATCGCCATACCGCTAGCCGACGCTCTCAGTGCCGCACACCGCCGTGGCGTGACCCACCGAGATCTCAAGCCCGCCAACATCATGATCTCTGAAGACGGTCGGGTGAAGGTTCTCGACTTCGGCCTCGCCAAGCTGCAGATTGAAGCGGGGTCGGCCGAAGGCCAGGAGGACATGACTCAAGCCCTGACCCAGGAGGGTGTGGTCATGGGCACGATTCCCTACATGTCCCCTGAACAGGTACAGGCCAAAACGGTCGATCATCGAACCGACATATTTTCACTGGGTGTGATCTTCTACGAAATGGCGTCCGGCAACCGACCGTTCGGTGGGGACAGCTCGGCGGATCTAATCTCTTCGATCCTGCGAGACATCCCGCGTCCGGTCAACGAGATCAACCTCGAGCTGCCCAACCACCTGGGACGAATCCTCAAGCGGTGCCTGGAGAAGGAACCCGGACGTCGCTACCAGACCGCCCTCGATATCCGCAATGAGCTCGAGGAACTGCAATCCGAGGCCAAGGCGGCGAAAAAGGAATCTGCGCCGTCAGTCGCTGTGCTGCCCTTTGTCGATATGAGCCCCAACAAGGACCAGGACTATTTCTGTGAGGGGATCGCCGAAGAGCTGATCAACGGCCTTGGGAGGATTCAGAATCTCAGGGTGGCTTCGCGTACTTCGGCCTTCCAGTTCAAGGAAACCACCCTGGATATTCGAGAGATTGGTGACCGCCTGAGTGTCAGCACCGTGCTGGAAGGGAGCGTACGCAAAGCCGGCGACCACCTTCGTATCACGGCCCAGTTGGTCAACGTGACGGATGGGTATCGCCTGTGGTCCGATCGCTACGATCGGGAAATGAAGGATGTGTTCGCGATCCAGGACGAGATCGCCGAGAGCATCGTCGACGCTCTCGAAGTCACCTTGAGCCCCAAGGAGAGGCGAGCCATCCAGAGTGTGGCGACACGTGACGTCGAGGCCTACGACTACTACCTTCGCGGTCGCAAATACTTCTATCAAATGAATCGCAAGAGCTTCGAGTTCGCTCGCGAGATGTACTCCAAAGCGATCGAGATCGACCCCAACTACGCCCTCGCATATGCAGGTATCGCCGACTGCTGCTCGCTTCTGTATCAGTACGCCGACAGCAGCCAGGAGAATCAGGACCAGGCCTTCTCGGCGAGTCTCAAAGCCCTCGAGCTCGACCCGGAACTGGCCGAGGCCCACGCTTCGCGCGGTCTGGCGCTATCCATCAGCAAGAAATTCGCCGACGCCGAAGAGCAGTTCGAAACCGCCATTCACTTGAATCCAAAACTCTTCGAGGCCTACTACTTCTATGCCCGGGACTGCCTGGCGCAGGGGAAGCTCGCAAAATCGGCTCAGCTCTTTGAAAAGGCCAGTGAAGTCCGACCGGAGGACTATCAGGCACCACTGCTCCTACGTCAGGTTCTGATCGGCATGGGAGCTTCCCGCAACGTCACCGATCAAGCTCTTCGCAAAGCCCTGGAAGTCGTCGAGAAGCATCTGGAGCTCAACCCCGACGACGCCAGAGCGCACTATCTGGGCGGCTCGGCGCTGATCGAGCTCGGACAAACCGAGAAGGGCCTCGAGTGGGCCCGGCGAGCCCTGGAGATCGACCCGCAAGAGCCTGCAATTCTTTATAACGTAGCCTGCGCTCACTCAATTGCTGGTGCGAGCGACGAAGCCCTCGGATATCTGGAGCAGGCAATCGCCGCAGGCTTTGGCTACAAGGAATGGCTCGAGAACGACAGCGACTTCGATACCATCCGGGAGAATCCACGATTTCAGGCGCTGCTGGACCGTTTGGCGCCAGCGGATTAGACGAAAAGGATCGAAAACTCATGATCGGCGAGACACTCTCTCACTACAGGATTCTCGACAAGCTCGGTGAAGGCGGCATGGGCACCGTCTACCTCGCGGAGGACACGACTCTCGGCCGCAAGGTGGCCTTGAAGATGTTGCCAGCCGATATGGCTGCCGACCCGGATCGTCTGCATCGCTTTCAGCGCGAAGCCAAGACCGTCGCCGCCATGAACCACCCCAGCATCGTCACCATCTACTCGGTGGAAAAGTCCGATCAGGGCCACTTCATCACCATGGAACATGTCGCTGGACGGAGCCTCGATCAGCTCATCCCTGCCGGCGGTATCGCTATCGCCAAGTTCTTCGACATTGCAGTCCCGTTGGCGGACGCCCTGACAGCAGCGCATCAAAGGGGTATCACCCACCGCGACCTGAAGCCCGCCAACATCATGGTCACCGACGAAGGACGCGTCAAAGTCCTCGATTTTGGACTTGCCAAACTGCAGGCAGCTAGCGATGAAGCTGATGGTGCCGACATGGCTACGCTGGCACTGACCAGGGAGGGGATGGTCATGGGGACTGTCCCCTACATGTCACCCGAACAGGTGCAGAGCCATCCCATCGATCACCGGACGGATATCTTCTCGGTCGGCATTATTCTCTACGAGATGTCTACCGGACAACGTCCTTTTGGTGGAGACTCATCGGCCTCACTGATCTCTGCCATCCT
Source organism: uncultured Acidobacteriota bacterium (assembly GCA_963707075.1). Classification (GTDB taxonomy): domain Bacteria; phylum Acidobacteriota; class Thermoanaerobaculia; order Multivoradales; family JAHEKO01; genus CAXMQZ01. Next base: position 363,834 of record CAVPOX010000015.1, on the reverse strand, counting down.
GCGTGACGATCCGCGCCCCATTACAGACATCAATATTCACCTGTCCAGCGACCTGGGTCGGGTCATCCGTCGGTGCCTGGAAAAAGAGCCGAGCCGCAGGTACCAAACAGCTCAGGATCTAAAGAACGAACTGGAGGACCTGCAATCCCAAGCTGGAGGCGCGGTCCCGGACACCGCTCCATCCATTGCGGTATTGCCTTTCGCAGATCTCAGTCCAGAGAAGGATCAGGACTACTTCTGCGAAGGTCTTGCCGAGGAGCTGATCAACTCGTTGGTCAAAATCGAGGGATTGCGCGTAGCCTCAAGAGCCTCGGCCTTCCAGATCCACGAGTCGGTGACCGATGTTCGCGAGATTGGGAAGCGGCTGAAAGTCGAAACGGTCCTTGGAGGCAGCGTTCGCAAGGCCGGCAATCGCCTTCGCATTACCGCCCAGCTGACCAGCGTCGCGGACGGTTATCACCTCTGGTCGGAGCGCTACGACCGGCAGATGGAGGACGTCTTTGCCATTCAGGACGAGATTGCAGAGAGCATCGTCGAAGCGCTGCAGATGCAATTGAGTCCTACAGCCAAGGGCGACATCGGAAAAGCCACCGAAGTCGATGTCCAGGCCTACGATTACTATCTCAAGGGCAAGAAGTTCTCCTACCAATCGCGGCAGCAGAGCTATGAATTCGCTCGCCAGATGTTTGCTCGGGCCATTGTCATCGATCCCCACTACGCTCGCGCCTACGCGGGAGTCGCCAACTGCTGTTCATTCCTGTACATGTACTTCGACTCCAGTGAAGAGAATCTGAAGGAAGCCGATGCCGCCAGCCGCAAGGCGATCGAGGTAGATCCCGGCTCAGCCGAAGCCCATGCCGCGCGTGGGCTGGCCGTATCCCTGAGCCACCGCTTCGACGAGGCCAAGGAGGAGTTCGAGATCGCGATCGGGCTCGATCCGAACCATTTCGACGCCCACTATCTCTATGCTCGCAACCTGATCGGTCAAGGGAAGGAACAAGAGGCCGCCGAGAAGTTTCGTCGCGCTGCCGAGATCAACCCGGATGACTACAATGCTCCCTATTTCCTCGCCCAAACCCTCTTTGCACTTGGTCAAAAAGAAGAGAGCGAGGCCCAGTACCGCAAAGCCATCGAGGTCCTCGACAAACACCTCGACCTCAATCCCGATGATTCTCGCGCCGCCAATCTGAAAGCCGCTGCCCTGGGTCACCTCGGGGAGAAGGACGAGGCGATCAGGTGGGCGAGCAGGGCCATGGTGATCGATCCCGACAATCCGGGAGTGCTCTACAACGTCGCCTGCCTCTACGCCAACATCGAGGAACTGGATCGTGCCATCGACTGTCTGGAACAGTCCATCGATGCTGGCATGGCCCACCGCGAGTGGATCGAAAACGATCCCGATCTCGACCCCCTGCGCGACATTCCCAGGTTCGCAGAGCTCATCGCCCGGTTGGACCAAAGCTCAGACTAAGGCTCTTCCATCAGCAATCCAGAATACTTTCAGGAGAACAGATATGAGATTTGTACTGCGCCCAGTCGCCTTCATCGCACTGGCTCTTACAGGCCTACTCGACATGGCAGATGCCCAGGATCTGCACCCCTCGCGCCGCCCGAGCCCGATGGGAATGGCTCGAATCACATTGGACGACACTTATGTTCGTGTGGTCTACAGCAGACCATACAAACGAGGTCGCGAGAATATCTTCGGCAGCAAGGAGAGTGAAGCGCTGGTCCCCTACGGCGAGATCTGGCGCACGGGCGCCAATGAAGGCACCGAGATCACCGTCACCGGCGACGTGACCATCGGCGGAAAGAAGCTCTCAGCCGGAACCTACTCCCTCCTCACCACGCCAGGAGAGGATTCCTGGAAGATCCACTTCAACTCCGCTCTCGGGCTTTCCGGTACCGGCATCTTCAAGGACGGCAAGTTCACGGCGTTGGACCTGCCGCAAACCGATGTACTGGTGGTCGAGGCTGTAGTCGGCTCGCTCGATGAGGAGGTCGACCAGTTCACCATCGCCTTGGACGGCACTGACACCGGTGCAGATCTGTGTTTCAGGTGGATCAAGACGGAGGTCTGCGTCCCGGTCACAGCTCCTTGAGCATGGACTCCGCCCAATACGCCGACAAGCTGGCTCGGATCGAGTCGCAGACGCTGCTGCCGGTGCTCGCGTTGCCCGAGGCCGAATTCGTCCGCCGCCAGGCCGAGAAGTACCGTTTCACCTTGCAGGAGCTCCGCCAGGTTGCCCAGGCCGCAAGAGACCTGGAGATGTGGCTAGAGGGCTCATTTTCCAGCTGGTGGCGAACAGCCTCCTCCGACATCGCTGGCACGGATCGACACCACAAGAAAGCCTTGCTGAAGCGCCTGGCGGCTCATCTCGAAGCCGTGGCCCACGATGAGAAGGCCTACCCAGCCGAGGGACTCGAGTCTCCACCCCATCGACGGGTGAAACTGCAAAAAGGACAGACCTCGCGCGAGGTTCTAGGGCTCTGTCCAGCCTATTCCGAGCAGACGGTTTGCTGCGGACTCCACACTCTCGATGCCGTGCGAGGATGTCCGTTCTCATGCTCCTACTGCACGATTCAGACCTTCTACGGTGAGACCGCTGAGCTCGAGTCGGATCTGATCGAGAGACTGCAGGCGATCCAGCTCGACCCCGATCGTCGCTATCACATCGGTACAGGTCAAGCGTCGGACTCACTGGTCTGGGGCAATACGGGCGGCGTCCTCGACGCCCTCTTCGCCTTTGCAGCTGCCAATCCCAACGTTCTGTTGGAACTGAAAACGAAGTCGGACAACGTCTCCTATTTCGTCGATCGGGAGGTTCCGCCCAACATCGTCTGCAGCTGGACTCTCAACACGGAGACGATTATTCGAAACGAGGAGCAGGGCGCCGCTCCCCTCGAGAAGCGTCTGCAGGCAGCGCGGACAACGGCCGACCAGGGTATTCCTGTCGGCTTCCATTTCCATCCGATGGTTTACTACCGGGGATGGCAGCAGGACTATCCACAGGTCGTCGAACAGGTACTGCGGGCCTTCTCGCCGCGAGAGGTCTCGTTCATCTCGATGGGATCAGTGACCATGATCAAGCCGGTCGTGCAGGAGATCCGCCGCCGCGGCGGGCAAACCAAGATCCTGCAGATGCAGATGGTTCAGGATCATCATGGCAAGCTGACCTATCCGGATCGAGTCAAGTTGGATCTGTTTCAGACGCTCTACTCCGCCTTCGAACCGTGGCACGGAGAGGTTTTCTTCTACCTCTGCATGGAAACGGCGGCGATCTGGCGAAAGGTTCTCGGGACTGCCTATCCAGCGAATGCGGAGTTTGCAGAAGACTTTCTCGATCGATGCCTTCCCACGTCTACCCGCCCGACCGAATCGGCGCTGAGCTGACGCCCCGCCATGCCTCTCATCCTGCTCCTGCCAGTCATCCTCAGTCTTTTGATGATGGGTGCACACGGCATGCGCCTGAGCCAGCCCATTCTGATGGCCATTCCACTGGCGATGCTCGTGCTGCTGCCGTGGCCTCGAAAATGGGTCGCCCGCACCGTCCAGGTGACCCTCATCCTCGGCGCACTCGAGTGGCTACGAGCCATGTTCAGCTACATCCTGCTGCGGATCCATCTCGATCAACCCTGGCTCCGCCTCGTCTTCATCCTCGGGGGCGTGGCTCTCTTCACATCGCTCTCGTCTCTGGTCTTTCGGTCCAAATCCCTCGCACAGCGATATCAGCTCGACTAGAGCCGGGTCCGCAGCGACCTGGTTGTTACAATCTATCCATGCCCTTGGGTGAATGAGCACCTGTGCTCCAGGCGGGCAGCACACCATGAGCGAGGACCCCCATGCACAGAAGCCGGTTCCAGTAATCGTCCATCTCTCGGGCGCCCGCCGCGGAACGACGCAACGCCTGAGGGGCGACCGGCTGAGAATAGGCACTGGCCCCGAGGTGGAGGTCCACGTCGCCCACGAGCCTTCCGTCGCATCACAACACGCCACGCTGGTTCGCAACGGTTCCACCTACGAGCTGGAAACAGAGGAGGAGCACCCGGTCTGGATCAATGGAAAGCCAGCTGAGCATCGGGTTCTGGCGTCGGGCGATGTGCTCGAGATCGGCCGGGACGGTCCGCTCCTCAGATACCGTCTCTACCCGCCCGGCAGCCGCGCCTACAAGTCACCCACCGAGGCCTTTTCCGACTGTGTGGAGTGCGCCCGACATGGCTCGACGACGCCCCTGGGCCGGGCCGCAGCCCTGCTGACGGGCACCCCTGTAGAACTGGCCACCCAGACGTCCGTCAAGTTCCGGGCGCTGATGATCCTTGCACTGCTGGCGGTAGTCCTCGCAGTAACAATGTTGGCTCGGGCTTACACCAGGCTGGAGAATCGTGTCGAACAAGAAGCGCTGCGTCTACGAGGGATCACCGAGGTTCTGGCGGAGTCTGAAAAGGATCTCTCGAGAGAGGAAATCGCTGCCGTCCGCACCGAGCTGACCACGGCGCTCACCAGAGTCGAGGCGCTCGAGGCTCGAACTGATGCACCGGCTCGGGTCGTGGCTGCGAGCTCGAAATCGATCGTCTTCCTGCAGGGGGCTTACGGATTCATCGACGCAGAAACGCGGAAGCCTTTGCGGTTTGCCGGTATCAGCCCGGACGGCACTCCGCTGGTCGGACTCGAGGGTGCGCCGCTGGTTGGACTGGAGGGGAACGGTCCGAGGCTCGAGGCGATGTTCACGGGAACCGCATTCGTGGCAACTGAAACGGGCCTGTTGCTGACCAACCGCCACGTGGCTTTGCCCTGGGCCTACGACGAGGGAGCACAGATACTCTTCGCCCAGGGATTGCTCCCCGTCATGAACCGATTCATCGGCTACCTACCCGGAGTTGTCGAGCCATTCGACGTCGGACTGGTCCTCGCCAGCGACCATGCCGACATGGCAGTCCTGGCTTGCGAATCGATCACCAACGGCATCGCTCCCCTCGAGATGAGTCAAGAGTCACCCGATGCCGGAGACGAAGTCATCGTTCTCGGCTATCCCACCGGGATCCGCGCTCTCCTCGCCAGAGCCGACGAGAGCTTTGTCGCAGAGCTCGCATCCGGCATGGAAATGGACTTCTGGTCGATCGCGCGGCGGCTGTCCAGCGCAGGTCACATTTCGCCACTGGCAAGCCGCGGCATCGTGGCGCAAGTGAACCCCTCTGCGGTGGTCTATGACGCAGAGACGACACGTGGCGGCAGCGGCGGACCGGTTCTCGACCTCGACGGTCGCGTACTGGCAGTGACCTCCGCCATCGTTCCTGAGTTCGGCGGCTCGAACCTCGCCGTGCCTGCGATTCAAGGCCAGATCCTTCTGGAGCGCGCGGAGGCCCTCAGGATGCTCCCTGTCTTGCTACGCTGATGTCGAGCCAGAGGCGCGACATCACCACATCGGTCCCGAAGTGAGGGCGCAGCGCTCTCAGCCAAGTCGCCAAACTTCATTGTGAGAGTATTCATCTTTCGGGACTCCGGCTTCCAGGCATGTCTTACGACCGTTATCGCTCCCTCGATGAGGAAACCTTCGATGTCGTCGTTGTAGGTGCCGGTCTCGGTGGCTTGACTGCAGCCGCCCTCCTCGCTCGCAGGGGCAAGCATGTTCTGGTCCTCGACCAACACGCATTGGCCGGTGGCAATGCCACCATCTTCAAACGCGGTCGCTACACATTCGACATCGGCGTGCACTACATCGGAGGATGCGATCCGGGGGGTCCTATCCCACAAATCCTTCAGGCCGCCGGAACCGAGCCTGTCGTCTTCGAATCGCTCGACCCGGATGGATTCGATACCCTGGTCTACCCGGACTTTCTGTTCCGGGTCCCGGAAGGAATCGACCGCTACCGCGATCGGCTGGTCCAGTACTTTCCAGATGAGACCAACGGGATCGATCGCTATGTCAAGTTCCTTCGACTCATCGAGGCCCGGCAGCGTACCGGGCTGGAAAGGAAAAGAACCCTCCGGGCCCTGCCCCGTTCGCTCCGTCTTGCTCGATGGGCCAACAAGACCTTCAAGGATCTCCTCGACTCGTGCACAGATGATCCCTGGCTCCAGGCGGTACTGGCTGGTCAGCACGGCGATTACGCTCTCCCACCCAGCCGTGCTTCGGCTTTTGCAGGAGCGGGCCTGGCGCTCCACTATCTGCAGGGAGCCTACTTTCCGCGGGGCGGCGGGCAGGTCGTTGCCGATGCCCTGGCAGACGCGATCGAAAGACACGGTGGCAAGATCCTCTTGATGGCGCGTGCACTGCGAATTCTCACCGAGGCAGGTCGGGTGGTGGGCGTCGAGCTCGAGAGCCGTCATGTCGGCCGTCGTACCTTACGGGCGGCGACCGTGATCTCCAACGCAGATCTCAAGCGAACCTACCTCGATCTCCTCGATCCGACGGAGCTGCGAAATGGGACACTCGAGCGGATACGCAACTACGAGATGGCCCCGGCCCTGGGCATGCTCTATCTCGGCTATGGGCGCGACCTGAGGGCTGAGAATCATCCAGCGACCAACTACTGGATCTATCCCACCTACGATTACGAGGCCGACTACGCTACGGTACGCGCTGGTGAGTTCCCGCTCAGACCTTTTGCCTATATCAGTCTAGCCAGCCTCAAAGACCCAACGCACGAGGGACTCGCACCCCCGGGAGTGACCAATATGCAGGTCATGTCCCTGGCCCCCCAACGGCCCGAGTCCTGGGGCGTGACCTCCGGCGAGGCCCGGTCAGGAGCCTATCGCAATCGGTCCGCCTATCTGGACATCAAGGAGAGCTACGGGCAACGGTTGCTCACCACCGCTTCCCGGATCTTTCCAGATCTGCCGGAAAACATCCTGTTCCGAGAGCTTGCCACCCCCCTCACCCAGAGCCGCTACACAGGGTCAACTGGAGGCACATCGTATGGGATCGCCGCGACACCGGCGCAGTACCTGCGACATCGGCCCGGGTTTCGCACCGAGATCGAGGGGCTCTATCTCTGCGGTTCGAGCACCCGTACAGGGCACGGCATCGGCGGTGTCACCCTGTCGGGTCTCTTTACCGCGGCCACGATCATCGATCGGAGCCTGGTTCAGGAAGTTCTGGGCAGCAGACCCTAGCTCGCCTGGGCGCGCGCCAGGTAGCGAACGGACCAAAGCGCCGCCGCGCCGAGACCGATCAGAGCCACCAGCCACCTGAGGGTAGACCCCACGAGGGGAATCAGACCGAGCAGTGCCAGCAGGATCAATCCGATCAGCAAGGTGAGGAATTGGCTTCTTTCATGCCACCCTGCGCGAGTCAGCAGCCATCGCCCTCCGGCAAGAGATGCCACTGCCGGTGCCAGGTAGACAACAGAGACCCAGAGCGTCGCCGACAAGAGGCCGATGGTGACCGCCCCCAGCACCAGCACAAGGGCGACAGCCCCACCCAGAGTCATCAATCCGAACAACATCGCCAAAGCGGACGTGAGAACGAGCAGCAAGAGGATCGCCACCGGAAAACCCAGGATCGCGACGCAGCCCCAGCCTAGACTCGCCAAGGGTCGGTCCAGGAGAGTGGACGCGACTCCGGCGGTCTTGTCGGGTATCCACCAGAAGAGTATTGCCCCCACGATGAGGAGGACAAATACCCACCTTACCGCTTTGCCGAAACGTTCAAACCAGCTCGGACCTGGAACTGGCTCGATTTCCCTCACTTCGTGGCGGGTCTCGCCACTTACCCGCGCGCCATCGGCAATGCTCGCCTCATCGACCGCTCTATAGGAGAGATCACCCTCGATCACGGCTTCGGCAGTCAGGCGCAGTCCCGGATCGACCGATGGAATGGGAACTGGAGACTGCATGAACCGCGTCCACCAGGCAGGACCAGCCTCACTCTCCACGATTGCCTCGACTCCACCGTTCACTCGACCGGAGATCAGCAGCCCAACGACAGAAGCCTCCAGCCCCTCGAGGTGAACACCGCCAATCAACGCCTGAAATCCCATCAGGCGGGTGTTGCCGCCCACCTCACTCTGCGGAGCACTCTCGAAGCTGAAGCCTGCCGCTATGCAGTCATCTCCCACGCGCGCACCGGACTCGATCCTCAGCGTCATGCCAGCGATCCTGACGTCGTCGAGCACCTGGCCGGTGATCTCGACCACCTGTCCGGCAGCGATGAGATCTCCCTCGACCACGCCTTCGATCCTGACAACCCGTCCGGCGGCGACGACGTCCCCCTTCACCCTGCCTTCCACGGTCATCGTGTCTCCGGTCATATAGAGATCGTCTTCGATCACCTGCTGAGGGCCGATGGTCACCTGCTCGCCAGTCTTGAACTCCACGGCTCCAGCCAACCCGCAGAGAAGCGCGGTCATCCCCCACCAGCAGACTGTCAACCCAGCTATCGAGTCGTGTCGCCTTTCGACCATGACGTTTCCTCCTCCGGTTGACAAAGCTATCATTCGGGGACATGCCAGACACCCGCAGTTGGAGAGGCCCACATCCCAAGGATCTCGAGTGTTTCTCGGCGCGCTGGGTGCCGGTGCTCCGCTCAGCCGTCGCTGATCTGTCATGGCTGCTCGGCCGCGGCTATTCAGGCAAAGCCTCACTAAAGCTGGTCGGAGACCGCTATGCCTTGCGCGATCGCCAGCGCAAGGCACTGCAGCGCTGTGCTGCGAGCGATCGAGCCTGTAGCGAACGCCACCATAAGCAGCTCTCACCCACCAATCTCGCCGGCGAGACGGTGGCCGTCGATGGGTACAATGTTCTGCTGACTCTCGAAGCCGCCCTGTCCGGTGGAGTGCTGCTGCTCGCCAGGGATGGAGTTCTGCGCGATCTGGCCGCGATGAGCGCACACTACCGCCGCCTGCAAGCCACCCGACCAGCGATCGATCTGCTGGCAAAGTTCTTCGCCGACACGCAATGCGCCCGGGTCATCTGGTATCTCGACCGTCCGGTTTCCAACAGTGGACGTCTGAAGCGCCTCATTCAAGAGACCGTCGGACAACGCGAACCCCCCTGGCGAGTCGACCTCACCGATCGGACTGATAGCCTCCTCATGCGCTCACCCCACGTCGTCGCGTCTGCGGACAGCGCAGTCCTCGATGGCTGCCAACGCTGGATCAATCTGGCGCGAGCCATCGTCGAGGCCTCCATCCCGGAAGCCTGGATCCTCGATCTCGAAGCTGGACCCGACTAACTGCCGAATCGACCAGCCGAGCTGGCGCTTTGCGGGGTTGCCAACATTGCCATCAGGGCTGTGGCAGGATTGAAAGCGGTACCGCAGTCAGATTCCAGGTGAAACGGCTCAGACCATCGGTATGTCGATAGATGACCTCCCGCAAGGGCTCGCCGTCCTGCCACCTATAGCGACGAATCTCGCCGTGCTTGTCGCTCGCTACGTAGAGCTCATCGACCCCATCCTCGTCCAAATCGGTGAGAATCGCCGAGTGCTCGAAGCCGGACGAGTCCTGATCGATCGACGTCACCGACCAGGCATCCGCGCCGGGCCGTAGCAGCCAAATTCCACTCTTGTAGGTCGCGGCCACCAACTCCTGGCGGCCATCGCCGTCCACGTCACCCGCGGTGAGAAATCGGCACAGGGTGTCATCGAGTTGCGCGATCACCTCGCCGGCTTCCGGATCTGTCCCCGTATCGAAGCGGCGAATTTCCACCTGGCCGCCGGAAACAGCTTCTACCGACACGTACAGCTCGTCCTTGCCGTCACCCTCGATATCGGTCACCAGAATTTCCTTGGCGTGTCGGTCACCGAGATCCGCTACTACCACTCGCCCCTCCTGCAGGGCAGGTTGGTAGCGCACGACCTTTCCTGGCTGCGGCGTGCCGTCCAACTTGTTCGGCGCGCTCGGGGTGGCATAGATCTCGAGGATTCCGTCCGCGTTCAAATCCCCGATCTCGATCTCGTGCACGAAGGTACTGGGCTCTTCATCCAATCGCACGGCGTCGAAACCGCCCTGATCGTCCGGCCGCAGGACCGCAACTACTCCCTGGTCGTGAGTACCTACGACGATTGCCTGAGCACCGTCGTTCAGGACATCGCCGATCTCCGCGTCACGCATGCGACTGAACTTGCCACCGAAGTCCTCCTGCCACAGGGTGAGCGGGGGTTCATTCTGGCTCCACAGCTTGACGATCGCCTGGGTACCGCCAAACGTCAAGACTCCCTGGCGTCCGGAGCTCGGTTGCCAGGCCATCGCCTTGTGGAAGACGTTGCTGTCGGGATCCTCGAGAAACCGATAGTGCCACGCGCCATCCTCACGGGTCAGAATGCCGAGCCTTGCAGGCAGCGGTAGCGGCTTGCCGGCCTCATCCTTGTCCAGGGCGGCAAGAGCAATGAGAAGGCCGTTTTGCAGTGTCGTGGAGGCATCCTCGACTGCCGGCTCAGGCGCCGATGAGCTCTCTTCCGAAGCACATCCGAGGATCGTCGTAAAGGCAAGAATCGTGCAGAGAGACACAGCCTGGTGTCGTTTCGTGATCTTCATGCTGCTTTGTATACCAAACAGCGAGCCGAAAGTCAGTTTCTTCTTTTCGGCGGCGGTGCTTCGAGATCGATGGCCTTCAACCGATCGAGTTGCTCGAGCTCGCTCTCCTTGGCCTGCAGCTGCTCGGTCAGTGCCACGATCTCTGCCTCGAGCACAGGAATCTTCGCTTCCAGCAAACTCAGCCGTGCACTCTCTCTGCCCCTTTCCTTCTGCAGGACAAAGATCTCATCTGTACATGCGGCCAACTCGGCCTTCAGTTCCTGAAGGGCCGTCTCCTGCCTCAGCCGTTCCCTTTCCAGCTCAGGCGCTTGCAGGATGAGGTTTCGCAGCAGAACGGCCTCGGCTGTATAGGGGCTTTCCGGATACCTGGAAATCAGCTGCTCCAGCGACTCCACCGCGCGGGCCGGATCATGCAAGGAGCTCGTGGGTGTCGCGTAGATGACTCCGAGTCTGTAGAGAGCCCGACTGGCAGTCTCACCGTCGACCGAGTCGGAAGCCAAATACGTGACAAAGGCAGCTTCCGCCTGGTCATAGCTGCCACTCTCGTAGTACTGATCTCCGACAAAGCTGGTCGTCGAATGACACCCCGAGATCAACAACGCCCCAAGAGCGAAACCAGCCAGGAGCCGGTCTCTGAAATTCACCACTCCAGGGCACTCAGGCTTCAACTGCCAGCTCCCGATTGGGCTCAACACCTTGTTCGCCGGTTCCTACCGAGGTTTTGGCTGCCGGCAATGCCACCATGAAGACGCAGCCCGAACCCTCGTTGTCACGCAGCCCCATCCATCCCTGATGCGCCTCGGTGATCTCGCCACAGATTGTCAGCCCCAGCCCGACACCTCCAGTGGGATGCCGTCCACTCGAATTGTTGACTTGATGAAACCTCCTGAAGACCAGTGGCTTCTGTTCGGCAGGAATTCCCGGGCCGGAATCGGCGACCTCCAGGATAACCATTTGATCACTCAGCTGGCTCATCGCCGACTGCGTCTGATCCACCCAGTCTGGAGCGGCATCGATGACCCCGGGCGGAAACACTCGCAACTCCACGGCACTGCCCCTTGGAGAGAACTTCAGAGCATTGTCGATCAGGTTCTGCACTACCTGGATCAGGCGGTCGCGGTCACAATCCACCATGACCCCTTCGCGTGGCGCCTGTAGCACGAACCGCACCTCGAGCTCGCGGGCGCGCGCCTCGAATCCGGCCATCGTCGTCCGTACGAGCTGGATCAGCTCGTGGCGCCGAAAGTCGTACTCCATCACCCCTGCCTCCAGACGCGACAAGTCGAGTAGCTTCGAGATCATCGCCGAGAGCCGGCGGCTGCTATCGAGATTGAGCGCAAGAAATCTCTTCTGAGCGTCGTTCAGAGGGCCGGGTATCTCCTCCAGGAGAAGCTCATTGGTCTCATACATCGAGGCCAGTGGGGTCTTGAGCTCATGCGAAACGTGGGAGAGAAAGTCCTTCTTCGTGCGCTCGGCCTCACCCAACCGCCGCACCATCTGATTGAAGCTCGAGGCCAACTGCGAGAGCTCGTCCCTGCCATGAGTCTCGAGCTGCACTGAGAACTCGCCCTCCGCGACCGCCTGGGTCCCTCGCGTCAATAGCGTCAAAGGCCTATTGATGGACCGAATCGTCCACCACAGAATGAGAAGACAGAGCAGCAATGCAGAAGCCGCGATACTCCAGGAAAGCTGACGAGCCCGTCCGCTCACCTCCGCCGAACGTAGAGCCTGCTCCAGCACCACTGTCTGGGCAGCCTCACCCAGTGCTGCGACCCTCCCCTGTACCGATCCAAGACGGCTCAGCTCCCGTTCGAGGGCGAGTTCATCCCGATTGTCTACTTGTCCATCTCCCTCGCGATAGCTCGAGAAGAGTCGCCAGTATCGGTGCCATTCCGTTTGCAGCTCCACGACCTGATTGCGCACTTTGGGTGCAAGATCCAGGGCCTGGAGGTCCGCCAGATTGGCAGCGAACTCGAGACGCAGATCGCTCAGCCGATCACCGTACGCCAAGTCCCTTGTGACATGGAACTTGCGAGTGAATTCGTCGAGCTTGTTGAGCACCCTCGCCTGCTCCAGGGCGAGAGTCGAGGCGCGAAAGTTGACCTGGGAGAGTGACTTGTTGACGCCAGCGAGCTGGTCGACCAGCGCCACATCCCAGACCAGGATGATCAGAAGAATCGCCAGGGCTACCCCCGTCCCGATTGCGATCCTTCCTCCGACTCTCATTCAGGACCCGCTCCCATACCGTACGCCCGCAGCTTGTTGCGAATGGTCTTGACATCGACACCAAGTATCCGTGCGGCCTGGGTCTTGTTGTTACCCAGCCGTTCGAGGGTGTGCAGGATGAGGAGCTTCTCGGCCTCCGCCGCGGTGACATCCTCCGGCAACCTGAGGCCCGTGGCCTGAGCCTCGACAACACCTCGCAGGTAGGGAGGCAGGTGATGCCGCTCCACCCATCCCTCGCGCGACAAGATGACGGCCCGTTCCATCACGTTGCGCAACTCGCGCACGTTTCCCGGCCATTCGTATCCCATCAGACTCTCTTTCGCCTCAGTTGAGATTCCCTCTACCCGAGTGCCGTGCTTCTCGTTGAACAGGGCCACGAAGTGCTGCACGAGCAGCGGTACATCCTCCAACCTCTCCTGAAGGGAAGGGAGTCGAACTGTGAAAACACTCAGGCGATAGTAGAGATCTCTTCTCAGTCGGCCCTCCTCAAGGGCTTCCTCCGGATCTCTATTGGTCGCAGCAAGCACCCGCACATCAACCGAGGTCTCGCCCTGGCCGCCGACTCTTCGAACCTTGCTGTCCTCGAGCACTCGCAACAGCTTTGGCTGCAGGGGCGCAGGCATCTCCGAGATCTCATCCAGAAACAAGGTCCCTCCGTCTGCAAGCTCGAAGAACCCCGGCCGGTCCGTGGTAGCCCCAGTGAACGAACCCTTGACATGACCGAAGAGCTCACTCTCCATGACGCCTTCCGCAATCGCAGCTGTGTTGACCGCGACAAACGGTCCGGTCCGACGATTGCTGCAGTCGTGGATCGTACGTGCCGCCAACTCCTTGCCCGTACCGCTGTCTCCCGTGATGATCGCCAGAGCATCACTGACCCCGAGGATTCTGAGGGCCTCATAAACCTCCAGCATCGATCTGGAGCGGCCGACGAGTGACCCCATGCCCTTCTCGTGGGCCAGAGTGTCTTCGAGCATCCGGACTTCGGAGCGCCCCTTCAAGTGAGTCTCTGCCCGGGTCAGCGTCGCCTTGAGTTGGGCATAGTCGAGAGGCTTGGTAAGGAAGTCGATCGCGCCCCGTTTCATTGCCTCGACTGCCGCATCGACCGTCCCGTATGCCGTGATCAGCACAACAGGGCGATCCTGGTTCCCCATCTGCAGCGTTTCGAGGAGATCGAGCCCGGAGATGTCGGGAAGGACAACATCGGAGATCGCCATGTCGGGCTGCGCGGACTCGACCACTCGTTTCGCTTCCGCACCGTCCTCAGCAGTCAGTACCTGGTATCCCCACTTCTCCAGGCGGACTCTCAGAACTTCCCGCATTGCGGCTTCGTCGTCGACGACGAGAATGGTTTTGCTTGAGACAGTCATCAAATTGACTCGGGAATTTTTTCCCAGTCTACCTATGGATAAGGCCTGAAGCGAGCCCTTTTTAGGTATATTTTCCCGGTCATATAGCTTGCCGGCTATATGGCCGCTCAACAGAGCACGGTAAGTTGTTGCAGGAAAGAGCTTTAGTGGATCCGATCAAAGCTGGCACGCTGGTTGCCTCTATTTCTCGATTCGACTTTGCAACCTCACCTTTTCGATAGTACAGGAGGACCAGCGCACCGTGTGGAATAAAAATCAGCCTGAACCACAGTCGGCGAATCCCGAGCCAACTCCCTCTCCGCCCCCTGCTCCCAGTCCCAACCCCAGCCCTCCCAGAGCCGAGCGACAGGCGATTCTGGGGCCCTCCATCAAGATCAAGGGTAGTCTGTCAGGTGAAGAGGATCTCCTGATCGAAGGGCACGTCGAAGGTGAGGTTTCCTTCAAGCGCCACGCGGTCACGGTTGGCAAGCGGGGCAAGGTCGACGCAGATCTCTATTGCAAGAGCATCTTCGTCGAGGGAGAAGTCCACGGCAACCTGTACGGTGAAGAGCTCGTCGTGGTCCGTAAGTCCGCCAACGTCAGTGGTAACGCCGTCGCACCGCGAGTGAGCCTGGAAGACGGGTCGCAGTTTCATGGTGCGATCGACATGCAACCCAAGCAGACCGAGTCCACTCCGCAGCCCAAGCCCGCCGTTCCTGCGCAGAAGAAGCCGGACGCCCCGCAGCAGCAGAAAACCTCTGCCCCCGGGTCACCGGCTCAAAGATAACTCGTCGGGAGAACACAGGATGAAGATCAAACCCAAAAGAGCTTTCGCGTTCACAGCCCTCCTGGTGTTTGGCATGATGCTCCATGGCTGCGCCTCGAAGAAATACGTCTCCAAGGAGGTGGCCGGTCTCGATGCGACGACGAGCCAGCGCATGGATGGTATCGAGACTCAGGTCGAGCAGAATCAGAGCCGACTCGATCAGCAAGAGGAAGGCATGGGAGAAATCTCCCGGACCGCCCAGGAAGCTCTGGAGCGAGCCATCGCAGCCGGCCAACTCGCCGAGGGCAAGTTTCTCTATGAGACAGTGTTCTCAGACGACCAGGTGAAGTTCGGCTTCAACGAAGCGGAGCTCACCCCAACGGCGACTCAAGCTCTGGATATATTCGTCGAAGATCTCAAGTCACGCGATCAGAACATCTTCATCGAGATTCAGGGCCATACCGACTCCGTCGGCACTGAGGAGTACAACTACCAGCTGGGCCAGAAACGTGCCGAAGCCGTTCGGCGTTATCTGAGCACACAGGGCATCCCTCTTCACCGGATGTCGATCATCTCGTACGGCCTCACCGCGCCGATTGCCGACAACTCGACGCCAGAAGGGCGTGCGGTCAATCGCCGAGTGACGATCGTTGTGCTGCAGTAGTCGAAAGCTCCTCTGCAGAGCGCCAGGTGATGCCGACAGCCCGAGAGCGCGAACAGCTCTCGGGCTGTTTTGCACCCGGCCCCAGAAGGTGGCTCAGCTCTCCCTCAGAGGGAGACGGCCACTCATTGCCTCGAGAGTCACGGTCACTGAGAGTTGGCACCGAGCTTGTCGCTAAGGAAACTGAATCAGCCTGACAGATTGCCTCTTTCCTTTCGTTCGACCCTGAACGACGAGTCTGGAAGGGTGATGATCCAGAGGATCGAAGAGACGAGGCCGACCAGTCAGGGTCTCGAAGGAAATCCTGAAGAGGGGTTCAGGACCGACCACCGCTTTGGCTTCACTTGAAACGACGAGCGGAAATACCAGCACCGAATCGCCTTCAATGACCACGAGGTCCACCTTCGGATCTCCCGTCACATCGAATTCGAGAGAGCAAACCTCCCCCTCCTCCACTTCGATTTCCGAACCACGAGGTTTACTTGCGAACCCCCCGTCCCCCGATCCCAGATACGCTTCTACCCAGAGGCTTCCGGCTCCAAGACCCTTGGGCTGAGCGGAAACCACGTCATCCAGGGCGTCTCCATTGACGTCGGCGATCCCTGCACAAGTTCCGT
This sequence comes from uncultured Acidobacteriota bacterium, assembly GCA_963707075.1. Taxonomy (GTDB): domain Bacteria; phylum Acidobacteriota; class Thermoanaerobaculia; order Multivoradales; family JAHEKO01; genus CAXMQZ01. The sequence continues at coordinate 347,739 of CAVPOX010000015.1, read as the reverse complement.
ACCAGTTTCGCGTGCGGGTCATGGTCTGCAGCAGGGGACCGCTACCTGCCCGAGTCCGGTCGGCAGTCAGCGAGAACAATCGCAGCTTCTTCTTCTCGAAGACGCCATGTTTGTCTGCCAGCTGGGTCGTCACGATGAGCGCTGGTGCACCCTCGTACTCGACGTACCAACTCTCCTCGACCTCCTCCAGACTGGAAAACATGTTCCAGGTTTCGGCCAGCTCTGGTGCACCCATCCCGTCGACCTCGATCAGGGTGCTTCGAATGCGCCTCATGCCCTGCACCTCCGGGCCGACGATCAACTGCAACGGTCTGTCCGCCTGAAAACTGCTGACGCTCACCGGAGGCGTTTCCAATCGCAGTCCCCCCCACTCCCTGTCGACGGCCAGAGGCAGACCCAGCTCCCAGGAAGTAAGCAGAGCTTCGCCGCCCGGGTCGATCCTCAGGGCCTGCACCCCCCCCAGACTTCTCAACAACAAGAGCTCCCCTCCCGGCGGACCACCCCGCCGGTCACGGACAGGGAAGAGATCGAAATCGTGAGTAAAAACCTCGACCCACTCGCCAAGAGCTCCGAGAGCCAGCAGACTGGGACCTGACGTGACCAGAATTCTTTCCTCAGGGGCCTTTTCGCCTGGTAGCGTCATCACGTGAGTTGCGGCTTCTGTCAGTGGACCGCCCACCTGCGAAAGCGCTCCGTAACCTCCTGGAGACCACAGCCAGACTTGCCTCGCCGATGAGCTCGCGCTCGCGTCCTTCTGCTCGGACGCGGAGAGCAGCGCCATGCTCGCCTGTCCCCCGGCACCCGAGATGCGGGTCCAGTCGATCAGATCACCTGGCAGGATCGCCTCATGCAAGGTCACGCCATCCCGCTCAGTGATCGAGGCACCGATGGGTTCTGGCGGGTACACCTCTTCTTCGGCCCTCGTTGGAATCGCGCTCGCCAGAACCAGCAGGATCACCCACGACATCCTCTGCCCTTTCACGGCGTGATCTCTCCGCTCAAGTAGAGCTCGAGGTGCACTGGCGGCGATACTCCTGGCTCTGGCTCGGCCTCCGGTTGAATGATCATCAAATCCGACAGGCCATCGGCATTGAGATCCTGAACCTGGACGAGGCTGAGATCAACAGGCGGTGCGGTCAGCCTGATGGTCAGGTCGGGCTGCGAAGGATACCGGCAGCCATCCTGTCCCCGATGTATCGTGACAGTCCGACCTCGGCCCACCTGTAGAAAGTCTATTCGACCATCACCGTCGAAGTCTCCCTCGAACTGGGAGAGCTGCCCCAGCTGCAGGTTCTTCAGGTCGATCTTGAACTTACCGGAAAGGTCCATCCCCTGTACCTCGCGAAATCGACCCTCCTCCTCCTGGCAGTAGACATGGAAGTCCAGACCCAGACCGATGCGTTGGGTCGTCATCATCCGAACTGCCTGAAGCAGGGAAAAATCCAGGGTCAGCGTAATCAGGTCCTGGAGTCCATCACCATCGAGGTCTTGAAAGCCGCCTGGGATCTTGATGTCCGAATCGCTCAGATCGAGGCCATAGCCGAGAGTCTGGAAGGTCTGATAGGGCTCTACGCGCCGCGTCAGGTCTGTCTCGCTGCGATGGAGCCGATACCGACGTGGGGGGCGCTTCGCCTGCTTGATCTCTTTTCGCCACCCCGCGTCCTCATCTTCGAGACCTTCTTCGGTAACGTACTCGGCAACGCCATCTCCGTCCAGATCCCCGAAGTGCACCACGGGAAAGTCCGCCTCAGCCGCTGGTTCGCGAGGCTCCTGATCTTCATCGAAAGGCGAGAAAGCCTCACCGAAGCGCCCCTCGCCTCGATTGATCAGAACCTCGAACCGCTCCCACCCCCGGCGCCGGTCAGGGAAGAGCAGGTCCGGCAGCTTGTCCCCGTTGATATCCCGTACGACTGGCAGTGGATAGTACCGCCGCAGTCTCTCGATCTCCTGGGTCCGATCGCCCGGGAGCGTCACCCGATCGGTCGCCTCACCCCCATCCAGAAGCTGCGACGCGAGGTAGACGTCGAGTCCCCGGTTCACCGGAAACAGCAAATCCAGTCGCCCGTCGGAATCGATGTCGTGACTGAGACCGAGGTGAGGGATCAAGGTGCCGCTCCTTGCCAGAACCGGCGGATTCGCGATCAGTGGCTCGATCGCCAATTGACGTTCGGCTCCGACTCCCTCGAAGCGGAGCGCTGCGAGTCCTTCATCGGTGACGAGGATCACGGGGGCCCCGGGGGGACCGTGATCGAGGGAAAGAACCGAGAGGTCTATCGGCAATGCCGGAACATTGCCATCGTAGCCCCCGTCTCGGCGCCCCAGATAGATCCGCACTTCCCGTCGATCCATGACTACCGGAACAACCGTCATCACCATCACCAGGCCGTTCACTCCCCGCATCTCGGTCCATTCGTCGATGCCGATCTGGTCCCACTCGGTATAGGCCACAGCCACGACCAGATCCTGTTGACCGTCTCGATCGAGATCCGTCGCCAGCACCACGGTGGGGGCTCCTGGCAAAGCTATCGATTCATGCCGCAGCGACAACCTCTCCCGGGCTTCGCCAGGAGTGTTCAAAGCCAACCACAGAATCAATAGCAGGCCTCGCCTCACAGGCAACTCCATCCTCACTGTCGATCAGTACCCGCAGTTGGGGACAATTGTTTCACTTCACGCTTGACGGAACGTCCAACTGTTGCGAATTCCCTTGTCACCTCTCCCCCCTCACACCTACCGTTGATCACGAGTGTGAATCGATTCAGCAGGCGCGACATCGGGCCTCCGGGCTTCGGTCGCCCTGGTCGAGATCTGGAGCTTATCTTGCAGGCGGAAGTCCTCGAAACTGTCGGGCGCTACGAAATCGTCGGTGATCTTGGTGCGGGATCGATGAGCCGCGTCTACTTGGCCCACGACCCCAACCTCGATCGCAAAGTAGCACTGAAGGTGGTACTGCAGGGCTTCAGCCTCGACAGTCGAGAGCAGAGTGAGCTGGAGCGAAGGTTCCTGCTCGAGGCTCGGGCGGCCGGCAAGCTCTCTCACCCCGGCATCGTTAGAGTCTACGATGCGGATACCGACCCCAACCTGAGGATTCCGTACATCGCTATGGAGTGGGTGCAGGGCAGATCCCTGCGCAATCTCCTGGAGGAGGGCGCGCGCCTTTCGGGATCGCGAACTCTGGAGATACTCAGCCAGGTCGCACGCGCCCTCGACTACGCCCATCGCGCTGGGCGTATCCACCGAGACATCAAACCTTCGAACATCCTGATCAGCAGCGACGGAACCGCCAAAGTCTCGGACTTCGGTGTGGCCAAGATCGTCTCGGAGACCCACACTGTTTCAGGGCAGGTTCTGGGAACCCCCGCCTACATGTCTCCCGAGCAGGTCAAGGACGATCCGCTCGATGGCAGATCGGATCTCTTCTCGCTCGGGGCAGTCCTCTACCAATGTATTGCGGGCACAACGCCCTTCGGCGGAGAGTCACTGGTCCAGGTTGTCTACAAGATTCTCAATGTCGACCCTCGCCCTTTGCAGCTTCCTCCTACGCCTGCACTCATCCAACTTGCTGCGACTGTCGAGCGGTCGCTGCAGAAAGACCCCAACAACAGATTTCAGGATGGGTCTGAGTTCGCTTTGGCTCTGGATCAGATCCGCGTACAACTCGGATCCGACCCACAGAACGACTTTCGGGCGAAGAGCCCGCGCGGCCTTCCCAAGTCACCTTCCGACACCGTCCCCAATCTCGCGGCGTGTACAGGCAGAGATCCTGCCAAGCCAACGAATACCCATGCAGTACACATCGACAACACATTGCGTCACCCGGTCCGCGGATCAACGGGAGCGCACGAGATGGGAAGAGAGACCGACCGACCCTCGAGCCGGGCTCCACGTCTCTCGTTCATCGCGGCCCTGGCTCTCGCCCTGACGGCACTTGGCGTCAGTGCGGTCTTTCGTCTGAATCAGACCCCCCCTGCGGAATTGACAGCGCATGTGCCGGATATGTCCCCGGTGAAGGAGGAGAGCCCTCCTGGTCCTGCCGCATCCGATCAGTCGATCGCGGACATGGCACTGCTAGCCGACGACCCAAGTCCGGAAGAAGTTCCGGCTCAGGACGAGATTCAGAACCGGCAGCAAAAGGCGAGAGACAAGACGCCCAAAGCCGTCAGAATCGAGCCAGATCGGTTGCCGACCATTCCGGACACGACTCCGAGTGTGACTCCGCAGGCCGAAGCGTCCCTTGACGCGTCACCGCCATCTGACTCCTCCTCGGTTCCAAGAGACGACACTCCCCTCCCGATTCTGGAGGCACCGCTCGAGTCCCCTCCTCCACCCGCCGTAATGCTTACGCCGGTAACCATCCTCTACAAACACAAGGGCGGATCGGCATTCCTGTCCATCCGACTCGATGGAGTACGGGTCTGGAGCCAGGACCTGGAACGGGTCGCCGGAAGGCGCCAGAGGTGGTCTGGATACGAGACACAGGCCGTTGTGCCGGTCGCACCTGGAACTCACACGTTGGAGATCAGTCTGCGAGATCCCGATCGTGGACTGGAAGCTGTCAGCTCGATTCGGAGTCGTTACACAAACGGCAAGAAGCGGACACTTCGAGTCATTGCGGAGCCCAAGGAGAACAGGCTGAGGCTTCGCTGGAAGGAGTGATCGCAGATGGTATGGCATTGTGAAGAGTGTGGGCATGAAGCGGATCTCACGCGCACTGCATCCAGGAATGGTGTCTGGAGCTGTCCCCGCTGTGGTGCCGAGGCCAAACTGGAATCGGCAGAGGTCACTCCACCGAAAGATGAGCCGGCTGATACGGTGTTTCAGCCGGCTCTGATGATGGAATCCATCATGGACGAGCTCGAGGCTGCCCCTGTCGATTCTGCTTCGGCTGCGGAGCGCGAGCCTGGCACCGAAACCCTCGAGACGGATGTCGGTGCCCTGCCATCCCCCTACCTGCAGCTCGATGTCGAAGCGTATCTCCTGATCCTCGGGGCCTCACCCGGCCAGGAGCGACGTCCACTAGTGCGGGCGAAGACGACCTTTGGCCGTCGCCAGGCAGACGTGGTCCTCGAAGACCCGGCGGTCTCCAGCCTGCACTTTCAGATCGAGGCCTTTGGCAAGGAGTTTTTTCTACGCGACCTGGAAAGTCGCAACGGCACTCTGCTCAATGGAAGCAAGGTCCGTTACAGTCAACTCCTGCCGGGAGACCAGATTACCGCAGGAAAGACTTCCATGACCTTTCGGACATCGGATGACCTGATCGACAGGGATTGACCACCTGAGCCTCACCGACCTGCCACAGTCGTCCCTCGGTTTGTCGCCCGCTCTACAAAGCACGACTGCGTATCACTTCACCCTTCTGCCTCGCCACTCGACTCCCTCGCCACTCCAGTGACTCCAGGCGGAGGTCACCGTCATCAAGCCGAAAAGAAGACCGCCCAGCGGCAGACTGCAAGCGTAGACAGCTGGTACCCGGTGGTAGCGAACTGATGGCAGCAGAGCGACAAACATCAGGACCCAGGCCACCAGTGCCCACGACATGGCCCGCAGGTGGGACGATACTTCGCCGTCGATACCCTGCCACCCGTCGAAGAGAATCCAGACCACGATTAGCGGAGGAGAAATGACGAAGACCGCGAGCGCGCCGAGGGTCAGAACCAGCAGGAAAGCACTGTAGTCGAGTTGGTCGAAGGCGGTCCGGCTCACCATCTCCCAGAGATCGGTGAGGCGAGGGTAGGAACGCAGAGAACGGATCCCAGGATCAAAGCCCAGCCAGGTTCGACCGCCCGCCGCCTTGACCGTCCTGGCCAGGGCCACATCGTCGATGATGGCGTCATGAATCACCGCGAATCCACCGACTTGCTGGAGAACGGACCGACGCACCAGCACGCAACCTCCCGCGGCAGCAGCGACCCCCGATTCCGGCTGAGCCACGCGACGAAACGGGTAGAGCAACTGGAAGAAGAAGACAAATGTGGGTACCACGACTCTCTCCCAGAAACTTTCAGCGCGCAGGCGTGCCATGACCGAGACGAGATCCCATCCCCCTTCTGGTCCATTCGCCCCGGCCTGCAGCAAGAGAGATGACAAGGATCCGGATCGATGCTGAATGTCGGCATCCGTCAGCAGAAGCCATTCCGGCAAACCCATCTCACCCTTCTCCACGTCGTCGAGCATTGCCTCGTATCCCCGCTCGAGAGCGTTTACCTTCCCAGCCCTGCCTGAAGGCTCAGGATGAGTCATGATCACTTTGAGCTGAATCTCGTGAGCGGAGTCGTGAGCCAGGCGCTCAGCGACATCCCGAGTTCGATCGGTGGATCCATCGTCCACGAGATAGATCGTGACCCCATCGATCCGCTGGCTCAGCAGAGAGGTCAGCGTCTCGGGCAGCAACTCGGCTTCGTTTCGCGCCGGCACGATGATCACGAGAGAATCCGTTGTAGCACCCGTCGAACCGTTGGGCTGGTGCGGCAGCACGGCCTCATGCGGCCAGGAACGGGCTCTGTCGAGGAACACGCATAGCCACCCAATCAAGGCAGCCAGGCTGAGTATCTCGACTGCCGTCACTGGCTCACCTGCGCACTTTCAGAAGAGGTCCAACTGCTGATCATCGCCGATCACCTTGGCAAAATCCAACCCCAGTTGCGTTAGGACGGGCTCCGCCACAGGACGGAGTTGCTTGTCGAGATAGTGTTGATAATCCATCGCGCTGAGGACGTTCTCCACGGGTTCGGGCCCATTGACGGTCATGCAGTAGGTGATCAATCTCCCTGGAGGGCCCGACAGCTTGCGCGCTGCGGCAACATGCGGAGGCGTCGTCGAGGTGTAGGCGTCCAGGTCCTTGCGCAGCGCCTTGCGATACACCAACAGCTCGTCGAGAGCCCCGGCGCGCAGCTCCCGCACCAGACCGGCGAGGTACTCCACCACCGGCAAGTCAAGGAAGAGTCGACGAAAGAGCTCGCGTTGTGCCTGTCGCGCCATATCGGTCCAGTCACGTCGCACGGCTTCGAGCCCCACCAGCTCCACGCTCGGCACTCCATCCCTTTCAATGAGCCCGGCGTACCTCTTGCGCGCACCGCTGGAACCGCTCCGCACAGGTGGAAGAAAAAGCCGGCGATAGACCTTCTCGAACTCCACTTCGAGACGGCTTTCGACGTCCCAGGTCCGTCGGACATGCTCTCTCAATGCAGCATTCAGGCGCTCCACCAGGCTGTACCCAATGGCCTCCACCTCACCCGCATCCCAAGCGTGGTCCGACTCCACGAAGAGGCTGTCGGTGTCGCCATACAAGACCCTGTAGCCCCAGGTCTCGAGCCGGTCACGCGACCATAGAAGGAGGGCTCGACCAGAGCTGGTGATGGCATTGGCGACTTCCGGGTTGAAGAAACGACAGACTGGCGTTCCGAGGACACCGAAAAAGGAATTCATCAAGATCTTGATCGCCGTGCTCTCGACCTCTCTCCCGGACTGCTTGGCCTCGTCTCGCCTGGGCAACAACTCGTCGAGCAGCTGGGTCAGAATTCCTCGGCGACGCCTGAAAGCCGCTCCGTTCGGAGCGACAATCATCGAAGCATCGGGGATGCCGCTCGCCACATACCCCAGGGGATCGATCTGAAAGGTCTGTATGAGACTGGGATACAGGCTCTTGAAGTCGAAGATCAGCACATTGTCGTACAGACCAGGAGTAGGTTCGAGAACCTGCCCACCTCCCATGGCAACCACCTCGGGCCGGTCGGACCTGACGCTCGGCGCCACGATCGCACGCCTGCCGAGCTCCTTGAGGTAGAGAAAATCGAAGGCAGCGACAGATGAGGAAACCCTGTCCAGAGGCAGACCTGTGAGCCGGCTCCTCTCCACGGCGAGCTCCACCAATTGGAGCTTCTCGAGGATCTCGATGACCAGCCGGGCATCGGTCAGGTTGTATTCGACAAATTTCGCCGGATCGTTCCGGTATGCCGACATGATCGCCTCCGCCCCCGGCGTTCCACCCAGCTTCTTGCCTTCTCCCAGGACCTGCTTGGCGACAAAGTCCAGGGAATGCCTCTCCATGCGAACAAACGCACCGCGCAGGAGCTGCAAGCCGTCCAGGACGAGACGCCCCGGAATCGTGACCTGAGAGCTCTCGTAGCGACTTCGACCCGGGCGTAGACGGAGAACTCCTCGACCGCGGCCAAGCTCCAGAGCGACACCCAGTTCCTCGGCCCGGCGCGACAGCACCGCGAAATCGAAATCCACGACATTCCACCCCGTCAGCACATCGGGATCCAGCACCGCAACTCGGCGCTGAAGCTCGAGCAAGAGCTCTCTTTCAGACGACACGACCAGGGCGCGCACCCGCGGTGCCCGGCCTCTGGGCGAGACCAGGATGACCTCGGCAGCGCCACAGCCGAAAAGCCCCACACTCAGAATCCGCCTCGCACGCGCATCGGTCTCGATGTCGAGTGAGAGCACTTCGAGTTTCGGCGACCAGTCTGCCGGCTCGAGACGCGGATTCTCATAGACTCGGCCCACCCTGCTGCCAGGCACCGAAGCCCCCTCGATCGCCAGTGTCCCACGGATCTCGCGATCGATCAGGAAGCGCATGGCGAAGCGAACGTCTGCTTCGAAGGTGTCGATCCCACTGCGGTGCAGTCTGTCCCGAATGGCGACAGTCTCAGGCGGTACGGGCACTTCGATCCGTACCATGGGCTCACCCGCCATCGACAGCCTGGCACTAGGCATCATCCGCTCGACGCCGAGAGTGCGAGCCCGCGACCGATCAGCCTTTCGGATGTAGAAATGAGGGGTCGATCGATCATCCCGGACGAGAAAGGTCTCGCCGCTTTCCAGCCTCCCCCAGAGATGGATCACCGGCTTGCCAGCCTCGATGCGGTAGGTGGGCTGTAGAATGAATCCTCGGAGCGACTTCGACATGGCCAAGCTCTGCGGGACAGGCAGTCTACCGCGATGCGCGGCTGCGAGACTCGGCGACCGGCACATCCCTCGAACGGGAGGAATTGGAGTATCGACATGCGGACTCGGGCCCTCTTGCTTCACACCTTGATTCTGCTCGGCATCGGATCACTCGGTGCGGCCGAAAACTGGCCCCATTGGAGGGGTCCACAGCGCAATGGAGTCAGCGCAGCCAAGGGTCTGCCAACACATTGGTCGACCACCGAGAACATCGCCTGGAGGCTCTCCCTGCCCGAGACCAGTGGGGCTACGCCGATCATTTGGGGCGATCACGTATTCCTGAACGTCGCGCAGGGCAAGGATCTCTCGCTATGGGCAGTTTCTCGCCGGGACGGCAGCGTGCTCTGGCAGCGGCATCTCGATGGACGCAACGTCGACAAGCGAAAGGGCAACATGTCTTCGCCTTCACCCGTAACCGACGGCACTGCCGTCTGGGTGATGACCGGGACGGGGGTACTGACAGCCTTCGGGTTCTCCGGTCTTCCCCTGTGGAAGCGCGACCTGCAGGCAGAGTACGGCGAATTTGGCATCAACCATGGCTACTCTTCCTCGCCCCTGCTTCACCAGGGCACGCTTTTCGTGCAGGTCCTGCACGGCTTTCACACAGACGATCCATCCTACGTTCTGGGTATCGATGGGGCTTCGGGAAAGACGCTTTGGCGTGTCGAGCGGCCCACCGATGCCCCCAAGGAGGCGCCCGACGCCTACACCACGCCCGCACTGTGGGAACACGCAGGCAAGACGGTCATCGTCGTCAGTGGAGGTGACTATCTCACCGGTCACGACCCCCTTTCGGGGAAAGAAATCTGGCGGGTAGGTGGGCTCAATCCGACCCAGAATCCGATGCAGCGCATCGTCGCTTCTCCCGTCGTCATGCATCCGATGGTTTACGTCCCGTCGAGAGTCAAACCTTTTCTTGCTCTGACGGCTCTGGAAGGCATCGACAAGGCGCCGCAGGTCAGCTGGAGCATGGATCGAGGTCCCGATGTGCCCAGCCCGATTGTCGATGATCAGTTCGTCTATCTCTTGAACGACAATGGCATCGTCTGGTGTCTGGAAGCCGGGACCGGCAACCTTGTCTGGGGCCCGAGGCGGATCGCCTCGGCGAGCTACAGCGCCTCTCCCATCCTCGCCGACGGCAAGCTCTACGCGACAAGTGAGCAGGGACTGACAACTGTCATCAGGGTCGAACCACAGTTCGAGATTCTGGCCGAGAACACCCTCGACGAATACACGCTCGCCTCACTGGCAGTGGCAGGTGGACAGATCTTCCTGCGAACGGCAGAGCACCTGTACTGCATCGGCACTCCGCACTAGACCGGACGCCCGAGATTCGGGTCAGGCACCGATTTCGACGGAGCTTCCCGCCGCCAGGACCCGATTCCTGCCAGCTCGCTTGGCCTGGTACAGAGCCTGATCGGCTGCCCGCAGCAATTCGGAGCTGTTGCGTCCGTCCTCGGGGAAACAGGCGATGCCACCGCTGATCGTCAGTTTGCCAAAGGGCTGATTGTCGCCAAAGGGAAAGTCGTAGGACTCGATTGTCGCTCGGATCTTTTCGCCGGTAATTCTGGCCTGAGACTTCGTCTTTCCGGGCAGGATCAAAAGAAACTCCTCGCCTCCGAACCGGCCGAAGATATCGTCGATCCGCGTCTGTTCCTTCACCAGTCTGGCCAACAGCTGCAGTAGTCGGTCTCCCGCGACATGACCATTGACGTCGTTGTAGTTCTTGAAATGATCGATGTCGAACAGGAACAACGAAACATTGTTCTTGTTCTCTTCCGCCTCGAAGACAACCTCACCGAGTCGGAATCCCAGGACCCCCTTGTTCCAGATCTTGGTCAGCGGATCCACATCCGCCACCGACTTCACCTCAGTGTAGGCGGCAAGGTTGTTGAGCGCGAAAGCCCCCATCTGAGCAATCACGCGAAACACATCGATTCCGTATGGCTTCTGCCTGTCGGGGCGGCGCAGCGCCACTACACCCAGGGTCTTTTCATCGATGTTCATCGGAGCCGCCATGTCGGGTCGAAATGCGGCGATGCCCGTGGCTCGCACATTGCGATAGCTCGCTGCTTCACGATCCAGCATGGCACGATCGAGCACCCGCTGCTGCTGCGCCACGAATCCAAGCTCGCCTTCCCCCATGTTGATGACCATGCCGTGCCCAAAATTGGCCCGTGGTGCTGCGACCGCCGCTGCGATGAACTGTTTGTCTCCGTCCGGCTGGGCCAGGGTACGCTTGCGCCGAATCAACACGACCGCTTGTTCGGGCTCGAACGTGCGGATGATCACGTTGAGCAGCACCTGCGGAATGCCTCGCGGGTTCATCTGATTGTTCAGCTCACCCGTCAGATGGGGCATCTCGCGGATGAAGTTGAGAACGAACTCCTGTTCTTCTTCAATGCGATGAATCTTCTTGAGCAGATCGCGAACCTCTTCGGTCTGGTCGCGCATCTGCTTGAGCAGCCGCTTGGCGCGGGAATAGTAGACTGCCAGGAGTCCACTGAGCGCCACTGCGACAAACGCAAACGCCAGGAGAATCTGAGTCGAGCTCATTCTTAGATCAGACCTATTGCGAGCACGGAGGCTCGAGTTGTTCAATTATAGACATATTGCCAAGTACTCACCGTGTAACCGGACACTATCGGTAGACAAGGCCTGTCGTGCCCTTCGCGCCTAGGTCCCCCGTTCGAGCACGAAGTAGAGATTGAGATCGTTGCTGCGACCGTCCGATCGATAACGGTCCAAGACCCTCAGCCCAGAGTCTTGTACCAGACGCTGGGCTTCTTCCTCCGAGGCAAAGTGACAGTAGCGTCGTGAAGTCAGCTCACCTTCCCCCCAGGCCAAAAGGTAGTCTCCTTCCTCGAGATCACTTTGGTCGATAGGTTCTTCGGCCGAACGATTGTGTTCAGTCCAATCGATGATACGCCGCCGAAAACGCTGTCGATCACCAAACTGCCATAGGGAGATGAGCAGAGTACCTTCCGGCGTAAGGGCCGCGCTCAGCCTTCTCAGCAGCCGTAGACGTCGATCGAACCCAGGCACGTGATGCAGCAAGCCAAAGGCCGCGGCGAGGTCGAAGCTCTGTCCATCCGTCAGAGCTGCTGAATCGCATTCGGCGACATCACACTGCCGTAGGTCCAGATCGATCGATTCAATCCTACTCATTCGGCGGTAGGCCAGGTTCAGCATTGCAGCGCTCTCATCCAACCCCCGATAGCGCATACGCCCAGCCAACCTGCTGCTCAGATACAACCCGAACCGCCCATTCCCACAACCAGCGTCTAGAATGGTTGAAGTGCTCTTTTTCCCTGCATCCTGCGAGAGGCCATCACAGAATCCACTGACGGCCCGATCCCACCCCCGCCAAGGCCTGGAACGGGTGTCATCGAAGGCTTCGGCGCACTGCGAATAGAATCGCTGATTGATTCGATTGAGCGCTGCAACGGTTCTGGCGTTCATCTGGAGGTCCACCCATGCCCGGCTCTATCTATCGCTTCTCTCCCGAGGACCACGAGGCAGAGCTGACCTGCATCATCGAAGAGCTTCTCAGCCTGGAGGCAATCGATACACCCACCTATGAAGCCGTCCTCCGACGGCATCCCAAACCTGGTGGTGGATTTTTCTCCAAGAGCCACATCATTCAGGGCTTCCGCTTCCTCAACCGCGAACGGGACTGGGATCTGGAGGAGCGACTGTTCCTCGAGATGATGCGCATGAAGCCGGTGCGAACCCAAAGCGGCGTGGCACCGGTGACAGTCCTGACCAAGCCCTTCCCTTGCCCCGGAAAGTGTATCTTCTGCCCCAGTGACGTGCGAATGCCCAAGAGCTATATCTCCAGTGAGCCCGGAGCCCAGCGTGCGGCACAGCATCAGTTCGACCCTTACGCACAGTCCCTTTCGCGCCTCCAGACATATCACAATATTGGCCACTCGACCGACAAGGTCGAGCTCATCATCCTGGGAGGCACCTGGTCGTCGTATGCAGAGTCCTACCAGGTCTGGTTTGTCGCCCGCTGCCTTGAAGCCCTGAACGGCTTCGGCCTCCCGGGAGAAGAGGGCACGAAATCTCTTCCTCTGCCCAGCATCGACTACCGCTCCAACGAGAATCGGGTCGACGGGCGTCAGCTCGATCGCACCTACAACCAGACGGTCAGCGAATTCCTCGAGACATCTGGAGTGGCGCTCTCGATTGACGAGACGGCCTCGTGGGACGAGCTTCGCGCAGTGCAGCGCGCCAATGAATCTGCCGCGGCACGCTGTGTTGGTCTGGTGGTTGAAACCCGCCCCGACCATCTCACGCTGGACGAAGTCGTGCGCATGCGCGCGCTCGGCGCCACCAAGATTCAGATCGGCTACCAGAGCCTTTCGGACGAGGTTCTGGGTCTAAACAACCGGGGCCACGACGTCGCATCGACTCGCCGTGCCACGCACTTGCTACGGCAAGCGGGTTTCAAGATCCACGCCCATTGGATGCCCAACCTGTTGGGCTCCACCCCACGGCAGGATGTCGAGGACTTCGAGCGACTCTTCGCCGACCCCTACCTTCGCCCGGACGAGCTGAAGATCTACCCCTGCAGCCTGGTGGAATCCGCCGAGTTGATGACTTACTTCGAGTCTGGCGCCTGGCGACCATACTCCGAGGAGGAGCTCCTCGAAGTGCTTACCGCATGCATGATACGGGTACCTGACTACTGCCGAGTCACCCGTGTCGTTCGCGATATCCCAGGAACCGAGATCGTCGAGGGCAACAGGATCACAAATCTGCGTGAGCTCGCAGAGAGTCGCCTGCGGGAGTCTGGACTCGGCTGCCGCGATATCCGCGCACGAGAGATTCGGCATCGCACCGTCGATCCCTCGCGACTCGCTCTCCAACAACTCGATTACGATACTTCACTGGGCCGTGAGGTGTTCTTGCAGTTCGTCACACCCGAAGATCACCTCGCCGCGTTTCTCCGGCTATCTCTGCCTGAGCCCGGCCGGGTCAAGCTCGATGAGATCGCCGAGAGTGCAATGATCCGTGAAGTTCACGTTTACGGACTCCTCGCGGAGATCGGACAGCGTCGGGGAACCCGATCCCAGCATCTGGGCCTGGGGCGCAGGCTGATTCAGCAGGCAGCCCACATCGCGGCAATCTGTGGATATGTCGATCTAGCTGTGATCTCGGCCATCGGCACCCGGCCTTACTACCGACAGAACGGCTTCACCGACGGTGAGCTCTATCAGCACTTGGCACTGGATGTCCCGTCAGCCCGCGGCTGACCCTTGGACAAAATCCCTCAGGCCGCGCGCCTGTCGGTTCCTGCGCAGTTTCTTCAGGGCCTGCACCTCGATCTGCCGGATTCGCTCGCGGGTAACATCGAAGGCTCGACCTGTTTCAGCCAGGGTTTGCCTCTCCTCGCAACCGACGCCAAAGCGCATCTGGAGCACCCGTCGTTCTCTGGGGGTCAACGATGCCAGTGCCTCCAGTGTCTGTTCCTGCATGCGCGTCGCGATCACCTCGTCCAGAGGAGAGGCTGAGTGAGAATCCTCGATGAGATCACCGAACTCGGCCTCCTCGCCTTCACCGATGGGACATTCCAACGAGAGTGGTTCCTGCGCTGCCAAGAGCAGCATCCTCACTTTGGCAACCGGCAGGTCCAACAGGGTCGCAAGCTCCTCGGTCGTCGCGTCGCGACCCAGCTCATGCAACAGGCACCGGTCTGCGTAGGTGATCTGATTCAGGGCTTCGATCATGTGGACCGGGATTCGAATAGTTCGGGCCTGATCGGCCAAAGCTCGAGTAATGGCTTGCCTGATCCACCAGTGGGCATAGGTCGAGAACTTGTAGCCACGGCGGAAGTCGAACTTCTCCACCGCCCGCAGCAACCCCATGTTGCCTTCCTGGACCAGGTCGAGAAAGCTCAAACCCCGCCTGGAGTATCGCTTGGCGACGGACACCACCAGACGAAGGTTGGCGACCACCAGTTCATGTCTGGCTTCGGCAGCCGCAGTTTCACCGGCACGAAGCTCACGAATCACCGCTTCGAGCTCTCGGCAGCTGCATTTAAATCGTTCTTCGAGCTCTCGCATTTCTCTTCTGTATCTGGAGCGTCGCCGCCTGTGCAGGCTGCACATCTCCGCATGCTGCTCTTGCTTCAAAGCCAGATTAAGGCGTTGAATTGCTCTCTGATTCTTTTCAAAACGCCTGTGCAGCGTCGTCAGAAGATCTCGAATGGCATGCAATTGGCAGGAGTCCAGATCAAGAGCGCGGATATGTCTGGCCGATTGCGCCACCCACCGATCTATCTCGCGATCCAGAACCTGGAACTCCGTTCGATCTCGCGGGCAGCGCTGCTGTCGAGCTTGGCGTTGCTGGATCTCAGCCTCTGCGGCCGCGATATTTTCCAGAAGCCTCAGCTGGCTGGCCAGGCGGTCCTCGAACTCCTGATCGCCCTGCGGGGGTTCACCAATCTCAACGAAGCCGGTCGGGGCGCCAGGTCCCGACTTTCGGAGATGAACCTGGCGAAAAACAGTCGACGCCAGACCCAAGTTCGCCGACAAGGCCCGGCAGACTCGCCTCTCTCCAAGCTCGATCCGCCGCGCAATTGCCACCTCGCCGTCACGGTCCAGGAGCGGAACTGCACTCATCTCACTGAGATACAGTCGGGTGGGGTCAGCGTCCCCCTGCTTGGCCGAGGACCTCACGGATCGACTCCGCGAAACGCCCGCACCGTCATAGAAACCCCTCGCAGCCATCACCCCCCCTATTCAATTAAGACATATCCACGGTCGGGAATATTCCGTCCGTTAGAAAAGATCCTTTCACCGTGATACCGGTCGATACTCCTGCGGAGACCTTTCTGGCATAATGGCCGGTACTGCCTTGCAAACACGAAGCCTCGAATCGGGAGGACCCGGTGTCGGAGAAGACCGTGAAGAAGTGTGAGTTCAGGTCAGATTCCCTGATCCTGCGGTTGAACATGACGGTGCCCGGCGACCGGTTGGCGGTAACACCGGTGGTCGAACGCATCATGAAGATCGTCAGCGACATGGGCTGTGCGGAGGGCAAGGAAAATGAAATCGAGCTCGCCGTGCAGGAGGCAATCGCCAACGCCGTCGTACACGGCTGTCAGGAGGATCCGGAGAGATCCGTCGAGGTCACCGTTTCCTGCGACGAAAAGCGCGGGATGATCATCATAGTCAGGGATCCAGGTTCCGGTTTCGATCCCAAAGACATCCCCAGCCCCGTGGTAGGCGAGAATCTCTTTGCCGGCGGCGGTCGCGGCATCTATTTGATCAACCAGTTGATGGACGAAGTCCGCTACGACAAAGGTGGTACTGAGATCTGGATGCGCAAGGGCTGACTCCCGACGAAATGTGGATGCAATCCTCGATCGACATCGTAGGCGTACCCATGGACCTTGGGCAGGCCAGGCGCGGCGTGGACATGGGACCGAGCGCCTTGCGATACGCCGGCCTCGACGACCGGCTGCGTCAGCTGGGGTGTACTGTCGTCGATAGCGGCAATGTGGAGATACCCGTCCGCGAAGAGTTACCTCCAGACGGGGGTCTGGGCTACCTTCCTGCAGTCCTGCAGGCGGCCGAGCGGGCCTACGCAGCGGGAACTGCAGCGATAGAGAGGGGCTCCAGTCCTCTCTACCTGGGAGGCGACCATTCCATAGCACTCGGTACGGTGGCGGCAGCCGCCTCGCAGAGTCCGGCGGGCGTCCTGTGGATCGATGCTCACGGTGACTTCAATACACCGGAGACCTCACCCTCCGGCAACCTTCACGGGATGCCTCTGGCCGCTCTCACCGGAAGAGGCGCGCCCGAGATGGTCGAGCTGTTCGATTCCGGTCCCACTCTCGCCGAAACGGATGTGGTCATCCTCGGCTTGAGAAGTCTCGACCCAGGGGAGCGTGAGCTTCTCCGAGCCAGCCAAATCACCGTCTTCACCATGCGTGAAATCGACGAATTGGGCATCGGCCCGGTCGCCCACCAGGCCCTGGAACACCTGGCACACTGCAAATCCCTGCACGTGAGTCTCGACATGGACTCCCTCGACCCGCGCGAGGCGCCAGGTGTCGGCACCCCGGTTCCCGGTGGGCTCACCTACCGGGAGGCCCACCTGCTGATGGAGATCCTGGCATCGACAGCCAAGGTCGGCTCGGTCGATGTCGTAGAGATCAACCCCATCCTCGACGAGCGCAACCGAACCGCTTCGATTGCTGTCGAGCTGGTCGCTTCACTCCTGGGGCAATCGATCCTTTAATCAGGATTGCAGCAGCTGTCAACCAATCCACTGCGCCCCGGAGCCAGGCGTGGTAAACCCTTGTGGAGTGTGACCCTTCGTGTCCTGAGGG
The DNA here is from genome assembly GCA_963707075.1 of uncultured Acidobacteriota bacterium. Lineage (GTDB taxonomy): Bacteria > Acidobacteriota > Thermoanaerobaculia > Multivoradales > JAHEKO01 > CAXMQZ01. The sequence continues at coordinate 330,446 of CAVPOX010000015.1, read as the reverse complement.
CTGACATCATGGCTAAGCAGAACCCTCTCCCAGTCACCACCCCTCTACCCGCTCCGGGGTGTGGCGAGATACCCGGTAGGGAGGAACTGGAGCAGCTACGTCGTCAGGCGGACCGCTACCGATTTCTCACCGACACGATCGCCGATGTGATCTGGACCATGGACCTGGACCAGCGCATTACCTATGTCAGCCCGTCGATCCAGCCCCTGATCGGGTACGCGGTCGCAGAGATGGAATCGGTGGAGCTGCGGGACATTCTGGCGCCGGAGTCCTTCGCGCTCGCCCGAGAGATTCTGCTGGAAGAACTTCGCCTCGAATACCACGCCGATCTCGAGTCGTCTCCAACCCGTACCCTCGATCTGAAATTCATGCGAAAAGATGGCTCGACCCTGTGGTGCGAGGCCAAGATGAGTTTTCTGCGCGATAGCCAGGGCCGCCCGATCGGCATTCTGGGCGTGGCTCGGGACATCTCGTCATGGCGAGAGGCCCAGGAAGCGCTGCTGGCCAGCGAAGAGAAACTGCGACGAGCCCAACGCCTGGAAGCCGTCGGTCAGCTCGCCGGGGGAATTGCCCACGACTTCAACAATCTCTTGACGGTCATTATCGGCAACATCGAGCTGATGCTGGACAGCATGAAGGCCGGTGAGCCCCAAAGACAGCAAGCCAAGGAGATCAGCAAAGCTGCCGAGCGTGCGGCCGAGCTCACCCGTCAACTTCTCGCGTTCAGCCGTCGCCAGATGATGATGCCGGAGGTCGTCGATCTCAACACGGTCGTCGAAGGCATAGCAGGAATGCTTGGTGGGCTTGTCGGCGAGACCATCGAGCTCGATCTGGATCTCCACCCGGCGCTCGATCGCGTCATGATCGACCCCAGCCAGATAGAACTGGCTTTGGTAAACCTCACGCTCAATGCCCGCGACGCCATGGTCGACGGCGGGCGGCTCGTGATCGAAACCCGGAATACGCGTCTCGATTCGAGCCGCAGCAATGGCGAGTTCGACATCGTCGAGGGCCGCTATGTCATGTTGGCCGTTACCGACAGCGGCAGGGGAATCGATCTCGCCGATCAGGCCAGAATCTTCGAGCCCTTCTTCACCACCAAACAAGTGGGCAAAGGCACCGGGCTCGGCCTGTCGACCGTCTATGGGATCGTCAAGCAGAGTAACGGATACATCTGGGTCAACAGTCGCCCGGGTCAGGGCTGTCGATTCGAGATCTATCTGCCGCAGACCGCCGACCGACTGCTGGATTCCTCCCCGGATCAGCCCGCACCCAACGTCACAGACCTGGAAACCATCCTGCTGGTCGAGGACGAAGCCAGTGTCCGGACCCTGACGCGCAGAGTCCTGCAGAGCCACGGCTACCACGTCCTGGAGGTCGACCGCGGCGCACTCGCACTTGACCTGCTCCAGGACAGGAATCAGAGGGTGGATCTACTGCTGAGTGATGTCGTAATGCCAGGGATGAGTGGCACCCGACTCGCACACCGAGCGACTGAGATTCGCAAGGGCCTGCGAGTTCTCTACATGTCCGGTCACAACGAAGAGATGCTGCACCTTCACGGGAACCGCGAATTGCCGAAGCCTTTGCTGCAGAAACCGTTCTCAACCGAAGAGCTGACCTCGATGGTGCGTCAGACCCTGGCCGAAGGGGCCCCTGACGGTTCGCAGGAGCAGTCCTCCACTTGACCCCTACTTGAAGACAAAATCGGACAAACTGACAGCGCGATAGAGGGCACTCTGGAACTCCTCGGCCGGAATGTCACCAGCCGGCTTGCCTCTTTCGAGTTCCAGCGCCTCGATAAACTCCAACCACACCCTCTCTCGGCGCGACATCTCATCGAGGTCTTTGACCTTGCCAAAATCCTGGACATAGCGATTGTGCCGGCAAAGCATTCGGAAGACGTGCCTCGTGTTGGGTCGAGGAAGAGGCAAATCCAGCAGGTGCACATCGTTTCCCACCTCGTGAATGGGCTGTCCCCACTCGCTGTAGCCGCCAAAGATGGTCGCGAGCTTGCCGAGAATGTTCGCGATCTTCTCCTGCCTGACCGACCGCAGCAGCTTCGACATCGCAGGCAAGGTGACGGTTCTGTGCAGCGTCGGCTCCGCCAGTCGCACTTTCGCACCCAGCTCTTCGTTGACGATCGACAACATCTGGCTCGACGTGATGCGGTTGTCGGTGGCCAGGTGCACGCGCTCGCCGATCGCCGCGGGCTTGCGCAATCCCGCCAGGATACCGGCCGCCACACGATCGACCGGAATCAGGTTGATCTCGGCTGAGGCGTCTCCAGGAAAGACACAGGCCATCCTGGCCAACATCGTGGCCTTCGAACGGTCGATCCACGAGCCACTCAGGCTGTCGATGGTCTGCTGGGCGCGGCCAAAGAGGTTGACCGGTGCATTGACCACCTTGGTGTCACCCCGATTGTTTCCAGTGAGTGCCTCGCCGATGACGATCGCCGGACAGAGCTGCACCACTCGCAGCCCCTTGTCCAACATGAACCTCTCGGTCTCGATAGAGGCCATGGCCTTGGTCAGCTCGTAGTAGTTGTTGTAGAAGTTTCGCGGGAAAACCATCTCGTCTTCGCGAGCGACCCTTTTCACTTGACGGCCGTGGATGTAGGAGGTCTCGATGCTCAGGTGAGCGATGAACGGGCTGCCCCCTTCAGTTTGAAGCCCATGGGAAAAGCGCAGAGCATTCAGGGTTCCGTTGACGTTGGCACGAAACGACTTCTCATAGGGATCGTCGAACGCCACACTGGCGGCACAGTGAATGACATGGGTCACCGACTGACGGATGTGCTGCAGATCCTGCTCTGAAATGCCGAGGTTCGGTTCTTCGACATCTCCCGAAACGAAGTGAAACTTCTGCTGTTGCTCAGGAGAATCGAGCCAGAGTTGCTGCAGCAGATCCCTTCCCCGGTCGGCCGGCGTCAAAGTCTCGAGCACTTCACCAGTCTTGCGATCCTTGATCACCTTGGGCCGAATGACAACAAACATCTCCGCGATGTCAGGATCACGGGCAGCCTGCCAGATCACTTCCTTGCCGACAAAACCGGTTCCCCCGGTCAGCAGGACTCGAAGCTCCAGACCACCCTCCCCCTCCCTGCCCTCGAGGCGCGTCGCGACTTCCCGCTTCATCTCTGCAAGGATGCTCTTGACCTTGTGTCGCTCATACGGAAGGCGTTTGTACCGGAAGTAGTACTCCCTCTCCTTGAGGCCAAACAGTGCCTTTGAGACCTTCGACACGTCATCCTCGCCGATGGCGCGGGCCACCACTTCGGAAGCACGATGACCCATACGTCGGCGCTCCTTCATCAAGCGACGGGCTTCCTCTTCCGATCCCGAGCTCTTGACCACCCGGCTCATCATGAAACGGGCATGCACATCGACGATGTGATAGTCACGATGATGCCCAACCAGCAGCTGCTTGGGCAGAATCTCCTGGTCCAGTGGCTCACCGGTTACCAAGCTGACCTTCTCGATATAGCGAGCAGGGTTCATCTCTGGAGGCGGGGTTTCAGTCGACCTCATCTTTCGATCCCTTCTTCATGACTCGCTCAGTCTCGTCTTCGCCACAAGGTAGCCCCTCTCGTCGAGCCTGGCAAGTCCCAGGCTCCATGCCGCTCCTGGTCTCAGTAGACAAACTCTCGAATATCGTATCGGCCCGTGCGCAAGCCCGAATCACGGAGCTCCGACGCCAGTGCCTCCAACTCGGTATCGACTTCGCTCTCGTCCATCGGCCTGAGCCCTCGGTTCTCACGTTGTCGGGCATACACGGACTGGCCGAACTCGACGAACGGAGACAGATAGATCAGGTCTCCTCGATCCAGGGGAAGCCGCTGCAACAGCTGCCTGCTGGCGTCCCTGTGCCGCTTGCGATACTCATGCCCCCCAAGACCGACCATCACGATCAGGCCCACCTGGAGCTCCGCCGCTTTCAACGTTGCGACGAAATGCTCCAGATCCTCAGCCGAGCCCGGCTTGTTGACCCACTGCAGCAACTCGTCCAAACCGGTCTCCATTCCTACATAAACACGTTGCAAGCCCCACTGCTTCAGGGACTGCCACTCCGCCAGACTTCGGCGCTCGCCGGAGAAGAGATCGACAAAGCCGAACAGGTTGTGCCCCGGAAAGGCCTCGGCCGCTCTGTCGAGCAAGGGCCCGAGGCGACGATTCGACAGCGACAGCGCGTTACCATCGGCGAGGAACAAGCCTCGTCTCAGACGCTCACCCTTTCCCAGAAGCGCCTTGACTGCAGCGATATGTTCCACGAACTGGGCCTCGGTTCGCACGCTGAAGGGACGATTCATGTAGAAGTTGCAGAACGTGCAACGATTCCAACTGCATCCCTCGGTGGCCTGCAGCACGATGGCGCGATACTGATCAGGAGGGAGAATCGAGATGGGCTTGTAGGCTGCCTCGAACTTCGCCTTCTCGGCCAGCAGCGAGTCGGGCGTCCATCTCAAGATCTCTTCGTCCAGACGTCTCCTGGCCGCACTTTCGACGAGCGGCAGCTGCAAACGCGTGGTCCCATACACCTCCGAGAACAGTCTCCGTGTTGCTGGCTCCGTCAGGCATCGTCGCTGCCGGCTGCCTTGCCTGAACCGCAGGTGCACCTCACTCCCCAGACTTCGCTTGAACGTCTTGCCCTGCCGAAAGTAGTAAAGCAGGCGGCCTTCCCGGTCAAAGCTGAGGACATGACCGTGATCGGGGCTGAGTATCGTGGCCCGCTCTGTCAGGCTGACAAGACCTGTCGCGAGCATCATGCGCCTGGGTTCTGACAAATCGATCGCGCCTGCAGGATGATCTCCGCGGCCTGTGCGTGCGAGATGCGCGACACGTTGATCGTCACGTCGAACCGCTCCGGCGCATCAGCCGAGATTCCGAAGTGACGACGGAAGAAGTGCTCCCGCTCCCGCTCGATTCGGTCTATCTTTTGCCGCACCTCTTTTCGGGTCAGAGCCCTCCCCGCAGCCAGTGTCTCTACCCGGAAGGCTCGGGGCGCCACGAGGCGAACCCTGAAACCCAGCTCGTCAGGTAACAGCAGATCCGCTCCACGCCCGACGAAGACACAACTTCCCTGGCAGGCGAGCGACAACAGGGTCTTCGACAGTCTCTTGAAGTAGTCATTGCGCACGAACTCACTCTGCATCAGAGCCCGCAATGTCTCCTCCAACCAACCCATTTCTCGCTGATCCATCGAAGCGTAGACCTGCCGGCGTCTGACATCGTCACCGGCCATGGCCTCGAGAATCTCCCGATCAAAGACCGGCCAACCGAGCCGTTGCCCGAGAATGGCAGCCACCTCGGCACCTTCGGTACCGATCTGCCGAGAAACACAGATGAAGTCCTCCACTTCCGTCGGCCGCGGCTCAGCCTCGACCAGGCGCTGCTCGCGCGCCAACTCCCAGTTGCGCATCTGCCGCTCGACCAGCCTGGCCACGTCGGGACTGAGAGAGTGCGGTCTATTGGACATCTCGAACCTCCTCCTGTCCCAGTCTACTCCTGCTCGATAGCATCGGGCTGCAACCCCGAAAATCCAGACCCGAAAGTGATGCCAGCGACCAGGTATCCGAGCACACCTGTGAGAAGGACGGCCGACAAGCCCATATGGATCGCAATCAACGGGGCGGCCGCAGCCCCGACCACCGAGGCACTACCGTTGATGCCCCAGGCCCAGGGTACCCAGACGACACGACTGTCGGCGGCCCGACTGAGCCCCGACGGAAAAGGCATGCCCATCAGAAACCCGATGGGCGCCAGCGTAGCCAGCGTGATCAGAACCTTGGCCAGGAACGGCCGCGACATCGTTGAAGCCAGCAGCGGTGGCAAACCGAGGGCATAGGTCATCCCGAGAAGCACAATCAGGGCTGCCGCGATTCCAGGCGCCTTTGGACTCGCCAAAAAGGAGGGCACAGAACCGCGAGTGGCCAAGCTACCGAATCCAGCGAAGACGAGGAAGCCAGCCAGGACAATCGCTACAGAATAGATCGGATCTCCAAGATAGAGCGCGAAGCGCTGAAAGAGACCCATCTCAACCAACATGAATGCCGCTCCAAGACTGGCAAAGAAGACCGGTACCTTCCAGTTCACCGCCTTCGTGTCGCTCTTTTTGAGCCACCGCAGAGGTAGCAGGATGAACAGGCCCGCCGCCGCCGCTGCCTGCAGAGCCGTCGCGACGCGAACCAGGTACCCCCACTCCACCATCGGTACACCAGCGCGTCCAGCCAATCCGAGCAACTCGGCGAGCGATCGCCATCTGAAGGTGTGGAAGAAAAAGGGCCAGTCATCGGTCGTGGGTCGAACATCGAACTTGTAGTCACTCACGAACGCCTCGGGATCCTGCAGAATCTGGCGATTCCCGAGATACAGATACGGCTTGTCCAAGCGGTTGAATCGATTGCTCTGACTGGCCAGCATACCGGGCAGATGCGTCAGATCGAAGGATCGCCGCCGACAGAATTCCGTGATCGCCGTGGCTTCGTCAGTCGTGAAGACTCCCTTCTTGACCAGAGTGGTCACGGTACCCCAGCCTCGAATCTGGGCCAACTGTGCTCCCGGATCCTGCGCACCCGACTTTCGTAGTGCCTCAGTCGCCGTGGCAAAGAGCCTCAGATTCTCTCGCGGGGGCACCCTGAGCCAAAGGTTGATCGCCAGCATCCCACCGGGATCCAGCCTATCCAGAAGCGCCACCAGGGACTCGGTGGTGAGCAGGTAGCTCACACCGAGAGCCCGAGTCCCAGAGTTGGCGCCCCCGATCGATCCGGCCAGGGGGACATGGATCAAGTCATAGGAAGCTCGGTCTCGGTAGAGAAAGCTCCGAGCTTCACCGATTTCGAAGGTGATGGGTGGACGACCGAGCCAGTCACTCACCAACCCATTGCGAGCGTCCAACAGGAGATCGACAACCTGCGGGTTGGCTTCGACGACTCGCACACTCGACGCCGAATGTCGAAGGGCCAGCAAGAGATCGCCACTGCCAGCGGCACCCAGAATCAGCACAGAAGGTCGTGCTCGCAAGCGATAGGGCAATGCCGCTGGCAGGTAGTCGAGATAGTCCAACTCCTCGAGGCTCTCCTCCACCCTGTCAATCACGGCCATCGATCCGCCGTCAGTGAAAATCGCCAACTGCTCGGGCAACTCGCCAGGAAAGCCCAGGCTCAGGCCCGGTGCGTGCCGAAAAGGAATGGTGGGACTCCTCACTACGCTCAACATCGCCAGGGGACTGTGAGTCTCCACGACCAGTTCCGTATCCGGGGCCAGCAGAACCTTGTGTAATGGTTTGAACTCGGAGAGCCGCAGTCTCTGCCAATCCCGCGGCCACAAGGACGCGACCAGCAGACCCGATAGTGGCAGCAACCACAACAGCCTGCTGGGTGAACTCTGGCGCCAAGCCCGCAGAGAGGCCGCCGCGGCGAGCGACGCCAGAGCAGCTATGATTCGCAAGCACGCCATCGGAGTCGCCAGGTACATGAGGCCCAGAGCTCCCACGGCGCCAGCGCCGGCACCAAGCAGATCAACCCCATAGATCCCGGCGATCGCATGTCGATTGAATGTCAGTGCCAACCCGATCGCTGTGGCCGCCACTAGGAACGGAATGGCCAGCAGCAAGAACAGCAATAGCAGGGGCAGCAGTTGAGCTGGATCCCAAACCAGGGCCAGGGGATTGAAGTCGACACGCTGAGCGACCGTCACGCAGACGAGCACGACCACCCCGAAACCGGAAGTGAGCGTCACAAACAGGTTCTGCCATCGCGCCGGATGATCCTGCGCCAACCAACCACGGCTCGCCGTCAGCAACACACCGCTGGCGCCATACCCCAGAAGCGCCAGACTGATGACCATCGCGGCAAAATGGCCCCACTGGATGATCGACATAATCCGCAATAACAGAATCTCATACGCAATCGTTGCGCCCGACAGCAGTGCGATGGCGAGTTTGAGACTCATGGCGGGAGGACCCTGAAACTCCCTTGCTACAAGGCGAGTATCCGTCAGCGTTCGCCCGTCAGGGGGACAAAGACGACCGGCAGGATTTGACGCGTCCGCACCTCACCGTCATCCCCCTTTTCGATTACGGTGAGCTGCTGAACGGAGAACGGACCTCCCACCGGAATCACCATGACGCCACCCGGCTTCAGTTGTTTGACCAGGGGTGGAGGTACGTGACTTGCCGCGGCAGTGACCACGATGGCGTCGAACGGGGCCTCCGTCGACCAACCATAGTAGCCATCACCTGTTCTGGTCGACACGGAATACCCCAACCGCCGGAATCTCTCTTGCGCCAACTCGGCCAGCGCGGGGATGATCTCGATACTGAAGACTTCCTGACCTAGCTCTGCCAGTACCGCCGCCTGATAGCCCGACCCAGTCCCTATTTCGAGGACTTTCTCTCCTGCCTCGAGACCAAGGAGATCTGTCATCAGCGCGACGATATAGGGTTGGGAGATCGTCTGGCCGTAGCCAATGGGCAGCGGCCGGTTCTCATAGGCATGTCGACGCATCTCCTCGGGAACGAACTCGTGTCGCGGGACTTCAGCCAGAGCCTGCATGACGGAGGCATTCAGGGCTCCACGCCCGATCTGACGACGGGTCATTTGCACATCTGCGGTGATCTCCTCCACCATCTGTCGTCTCGCCGTGGCGTGCGGGTCCTGCGCACCTCCAGCCACCGACGAACTCGCGGCTACGAACAGCAAGAAGACGGACACGTTCATCACCAGATAGCATAGCTCTATCCGAGGAAAACTCCAGCCATGAGCCTTTGTGCCACAGGGTCGATTCGAGTAGTACTCCTGACGATCATCGCCCTGATCCTGACGGTCTGGACGGCGTTTCTGGTAGGACGCAACAGCCCTGACCGGCCAGCGGCCGCAGGCACACTGAGCCTTGCCGTGCTGCCATTCACCGACTCCGGCTCCAGCGCTGACCGAGGTCACATCGCGGCAGCCTTGAGTGTCGATCTTCTGGATAGACTGATGCTCATCGAGAGCCTGCAGTGCATTCCACGCGATCAGGTTCTCTCTTTGCGAGCGCGCATCGAAGATCCTCGTTATCTCGCCAGGCTGCTTGGCGCTGAGATTCTGGTCACCGGTTCACTATCTGAGGAAGCGGGCGAGGTTCAGGTTGACCTCACCGTCCACGACAGCAGAATCGGGGCGCTCCTGGCCAATCACCGATTCAGCGCCTCGCGCGACAGCGTGCTCGATCTGCACAAACAAATGGCTGAATGGGTCGTGGAAGCGTTGCATCTGTCTCCTACCAGTGACCAGATGGCCAGGCTGCGCGAGGACGCTACGCGCTCACTCAAAGCGTGGGACACCTACTCCCAGGGTGTGAGGATTCTCGACGATCTGCTGAATCCCCGAGCTCCCGCGTTCGCTGTCGAGCTCCTGCACCGTGCGGTACAGCTCGATCCCGCCTTCGCTCAGGCGCGAGCACGATTGAGCTTCGCGATGTGGCGAGAGTTCGTGCGCGACAGAGATTCCTCGAGCTTGCAGGCAGCAGCCTTTCATGCCGGTCGAGCCCTGGAACAGAGTCCCGCTGCGGACGCAGCAGTTGTCGCTTCCGTTCTTGCCTCGCAGGCACAGCGAGCGTACGAGCCTTCGGGTCCGCGGATCGCACGACAGGTTCATGGCCTGATCAAACCCGATCAGGCCGCCAGAGCTCTGGCTGTCCACTGGCTACAGGTCGGCGAGTTGGAGCTCGCCGAATCGGCCTGGATCACGGCCATGGAGATGGCGCCGCAGAATTGGCTCAATTCATATGGGTATGGGCAATTCCTGCTTCGGGGAGGGCGTCAAGGGGAAGCCGAGCGCGCCTTTGCGCAGGCAGCGGCGACAAGTCCGCCCGGCAATTCCTGGCCCCAGGAAGCGATCCTCACACTTCGCCTGTCGTTGGGCGATCTCGCAGGGGCCGTCGAGGTGTTCGAGACCCTGGATGAGCCACCGCTGGAGGCAGAGTTGGCGAGACAGATGGCCACCGCCTACTCCATCCTGGGTCGGCTGGAGCCAGCAGAAGATCTCTATCGGCGAGCCGCCTCGCTCGACCCATCGAGTCCACGGATCCGGCAGGAGCTGGGCGATGTGCTCAGCCGATCTGGACGACTCGACGAAGCCTCGATCGAGTACTCACTGGCGCTGGAGACGCTGGAAGCCGATACCCCGGTTCAATCCATGGATCCGGTTCGCCAAGGGCAGTTCGCCTTGCTTGCTGCCAAAGCGGGCAGATGTTCGGAAGCCCTGCCCCTGGCGGCCAGACTCTTTCGGCATCAGAAGGAGTCGGCGGCGCTCGCCCATGACGTGGCCAGGATCTTTGCCACCTGCGGTGACGCTCCAGCGGTATTCGAGGCTCTCGATGTCGCCATTCGCCACGGGCTCTCCCCGGAGTTGGTGCGCTCCCAGGCAGAATTCGACTGGTTGGCCACCGATGAAGAGTTCATGAGGATCTTGCACGGCGCGGAGGCCGTTCCACCGAGTCCTTGAGTGGCTGTGGAGCCGCTGCCGGCTGCTAGGATCAGACAACAATGCACAGGAGGACTCACGAGATGAAATGTCAGCCCCGGAGCATTGCGTTCACCCTGTTCGTCCTGGCATTCGTCTCTTGCCTGCCTGCTTTCAGCGGTACCCTGCTCGTGGCCAACAAGAGTGACGCCACGATCGACCTCATCGATCCTGCGAGCAGCGACTCTCTCGCCACTCTCCGAACGGGTCACGCCCCTCATGAGGTGGCCGTCTCCCCCAATGGCACCCTCGCAGTGGTCACCAACTATGGAGACCGGGACGAACCCGGTTCCAGCCTGACGGTCATCGATGTTCGTCTGGCTGAAGTAATTGCTGAAATCGACTTGGGCAGGCACACGCGACCGCACGGTGTTGCCTTTGTCGCCGACCATCGGATCGCCGTGACCACCGAGGGTAGTGCTGCGCTGCTCCTGGTCGATATTGCCGAAGGCCGCGTGATCACCGCCATCCCGACCGGTCAGGAGATCTCCCATATGGTGGCGACGACCCCCGACGGTCGACTGGCTTTCGTCGCCAATATCGGCTCGGGTACCGTCACCGTGATCGACCTGATCACCGAGACGAAGGTCAAGGACATCCCGACGGGAGAAGGTGCCGAGGGCATCACCGCCACACCCGATGGCGAAGAGATATGGGTGACCAATCGCGGGGCCGATACGCTGAGCGTGATCGACCCGGTGAAGCTGACAGTTGAGGCCACAGTGCCCTGTCCAGGATTTCCGATCCGCATTGCGATCACGCCGGACGGCAATCGCGCTCTCGTGTCTGCCGCCCGTACTGGCGAAGTTGTCGTTTTCGACACCAGAACGCGGCGCGAGTTGAAACGTGCCACCCTCAATCTCGAGAACGCGTCTGACGCAAGCCGCCGATTGTTCGGCGATCGTTTCGGCGAGAGCCCTGTACCGGTCGGCCTGGTGATAGACCCATCGGGCAGGGAGGCCTGGGTAGCCGCTACTCAGGCAGACGTTGTTGTCGTCATCGAGCCAGAGCAGCTGGAGGTCCGCCATCTGCTCGAGGCGGGTCACGAGCCCGATGGAATGGCCTTCACCCCTGTCGAAGTCGCCTCCGGAACCTGAGCTTCCTCCGAGGTGGCGGCAGCCGCAAATCGCTCCATGATCTGCGCGACTGTTTCTACGCTTTCGACCCCTTCGGCGCTCTTGCCCGCCTGCAGATAGTCACGATAGGAAAAGGAGCTGTAGGAGCTCTTCTTGAGTTTCCACAGGGACTGCAGGGAGTAGATCATGCGCATCCAGTGCTTGCTTCTGCGGCCACGCAGCATTTTCCGCGCCAAGGGGCCCGCGCGGGTTCCGATCTTCTCGATATAGGGAGTGTTGATCACCGCCACGGGCACTCCGGTCAGCCGCTCCGTGAGCACGATGTCCCTCTCACCAGCCCGAATGATGGCGTCCTTGTAGTCCTGGCTGGCGTTGCACTCCTCGGTGACGATGAAGCGAGTCCCCATCTGGACAGCACCGTAACCCAGCTCCAGCGCCTCGACGAAGTCTCGCTCCGTACCTACCCCACCCGCACATACCAGGGGAAGCCCAAGGTCCTCGAGCTCTGCATAGAGAGCCTGGGGCGATCTGGGGCCGGCGTGGCCCCCAGCTCGGCTATTGACAGCGATCAGGCCATCGACTCCCGACTCGACTGCTTTCAGCGCCCAACGGCGTTCGGTAACGTCGTGATAGACCACACCGTCTGCCGCATGGGCGCGTTCGACGACCCAGCCAGGGTTGCCAAGCGACGTGACGAAGAGCCGGATGCCGTCCTCGAGTGCCTGGTCGACATACCGCTCCATGCGCTCGAGGTATTTCTTCGCGGAACGCTCCACGATGACGTTCAGCCCGACCGGCTTGCGGGTCGACTCCCGAATCTTCCTGATTCCTTGTGGCAACGGATAGCCATGCACATACTCCATGGACAGGGGCTGGATCACACCGAGTCCTCCGGCCTCCGAAGCCGCTGCCACCAACTCGGGGTTACTACACGGATACATGGGACCGCAGATGATGGGAAGGTCGACGCCAAGGTGTTCGGTCACGCGTGTTTGCAGCGAGCTCATTCCTCTCCCTCCTGAAATCGTCGACATCCTGTTAGGGTAGCAACATGCAGGATCAAGAATCGACGATGGCCTGGATTCTGTTCTGGCTCTTCGCGGGGATCACCACGGTCGCGACATTTCTCATCGTCGACCACCACCGGTCGCGCGCCCAGGCGCTCGCCCTGACCGCGGTTTCCATAGCGCTATTTATCGGCCTCTACTTCTCCCTCAAAGCCCTGCTGCGTTTCGTCGGACTCTAACGGACATAGAACGGACTCGCCCAGGCCGCACCACCATCGGATTGAATGGCCCGAACATAGAAGTACTCACCCGAGTCGAGATTCAAGACGGCAAAGGACGTGGTGCAAACGGGACTGGCCGCGCAATCGACGCTTTCCACTATCTCCCCGGTGCGAATCAACTCGACTCGTTCCAAGCCGCTCGTACCAGTCACTGTCACCTTCAACACCCTCTCCTCGGCTGCCAGGGCAGCCACAGCACGGGCTTCGACCGTCGAGCCCATCGGCCAATCTGCGAGCTCCGCCTCGAGGAGGATCCTGGGTCCGTTGGTCGCGTAGACCCGACGTCGTTTCAGCGCATCCTTCACGCCATCGCGCGTGAGCTCCTCACTCAGAATGGCGGCCATCCCTCCACTAGCCGCGTTGAGATGGGCAAATCCTGGATGCCCATCGTGACTGTCACCGCTGCCCACAAAACCGAAGACGTACCCACGCTGCAGAACGTCGCGGACGAAATTCCCGACGACCGGGCTGTAGATGCCCGCGGGGGAATCGAGAGCTTCGCTGCTGCCGTGGACTGAAACGATCTCGGTAACCGGTTCGAGCTCGGGATCGGGCGGTATCTCCCAGTTCGTCGCGATCGGTCCGCCCGCGGAGTGATGCGCGAATGTCAAGGCATCCGTCTCTCGTAGTGCATCCCAGAGCTGAAGCGGAGATTCGAACTCCGCGTCCACCGAGCTGAAAATCTGTCCCTGGTCGGAGAAATAGAGCACATGACGGTGCCCATGAATCCAGCTCGTCCATTCGTATCCCAGGAGAGTGACAAAGGCCTCCGGGCGATGAAAGAGCTCGGTCTCGCGCCGGATCTCCTCCCAGACCTCGGGATGCAGGGCCAGTGGCTGCATGCCCCAATGATCGTGATCTGTCAGCGCAACGACATCGAGAGCCGAGACTTCCCGCGCGTACCGGAAGTAGTCTTTGGGAGTCCCTGTCCCGTCGGTCAATCCTGAATGGCCATGCAGGTCCGCCCACAGGACTCTTCTGACCTTTGAATCGACCTTCAGGGGGTTGCTCCTGCCCTGCAGCCCGGTCCCGGTATCCGCACCGACCACGACCACCCCCTCATCGCCAGCCTTGAAGACAATCCTGCGAGCACCCTGGTGCTCCAGTCCGAACTCGACTCGTTCGGGGAGGTCGACGATCTCGGGAGCAGTCAAGCTCACGGATCCAGTCCAGTCGGTAACACGGTTTCCGACTGCATCGAGCACGGCCAGGGTCAAAACGCCCTCGCCACCTGGCTTGCCAGTCGATGGCAAGGTCAAGGCCAGCCGCGCGGCAGGCCCAGCGGTCACCACCGTGCAGACAGGCTCGGGCAACAGAGATCGCACGCCGTCACCATCTCCGTCGACCGCGAAGAAGAAACAAGACTCGGATTCGGCGAACCGATCTGCTGTTGCCCCGGATTCCCCTGCACCGTAAACCAGGCGGATCTCCTCCCCGGCGAGCAGGGCCCTGCCACGGATGCGGACGGCCAGCAGCAGTTGGTCGATGGTCTCCGGCTCCAAAACGATCCCCTCTGCCGCCGTCTCCACCAGCGTGTACCCTGGCCGATCTGGCATGAGGGTCTGGGGTGTGCTCCAACCCCAGAAGGGTGGGGCCTGGAAGAAGAGCCATCCGTCTTCAACGATTCCCTCCGGACCGGCCCGGTAGATGAAGCTCCAGGTGCTCGCCCGACCAGCGGCGACAGGAAGAGGAGTGGATTCGAATCGCACACTTCCACCGCCATCCGAGGAGTGTCGAACGGCCTCTCCATCCAGACGCAGCGCCTCGACGATTTCCGGGCGAGCGGACGGCGATACACTTGTCGGCGACCCTTCGCTGCCAGCCTGCTCGGACGAGCGACAACCCCAAAACATCAGGCTGGCAACCATCAGCAACACCGCAACCACTTCGAGCATTCTCACGAACCGGTCACCTCCTGCGTGAGACTAACCCAAGGCTGTGGCTTCAACCAGCCAGCCGGCCTACTCCGGAGATTCCGCAGCCAGCGAAACTCAACCGTGTCTCATCCGTAGGTCACACTAGGGAAACGCCATGGAGCATCCCGAAGTCGGAGGTACGGAGGAGACTCACCGATGAAGAAACTGCTCAAGATGCTGTTCATCTTTCTGATTGTGGCGGGCGCTGTGGTAGCCGGCTACTTCTGGCTACAGAAGAACAGAGAGAAGGAGGCACCATTCGAGCTCTTCGCCGCCGAACAGGGATCTATCACCGAAAAGGCCATCGCCGTCGGCCAGATAGAACCGCGACTGAAGTTCGAAGTCAAGTCGAAGATTCCGGGCATCGTCAAACGCTGTGCCGTCGAAGTTGGCGACAGCGTCAAACCCGGCGACCCTCTCTTCGAGATCGTGCCCGATCCAACGCCTACTGAACTGGTCGAGGCACAGCGTCGCGTGCAAGCAGCCGATGCCGCGTACAAACGAGCCGAATCCGACTGGCAGCGTTCGTCACAACTGGCCGACCAGGGGATCATTGCCACTGAAGAGGAGGATGCGCGACGGGAAGCTTTCGAGCTGGCCCAGATCGAGCTGCAGGGAGCCAGGGACAGCCTGGAGCTCGTTCGGGAAGGCAAGATCTCTGGTCGCGGGCGTCAGATGGAGTCGATCATTCGGGCTCCCGCCGCCGGCATTGTGCTGCAGCGCGAAGTCGACCCGGGAGATCCCGTCGTACCCCTCACGACCTTCCAGGAGGGTACCGTCATGGCGACGGTGGCCGACATGAGTGACCTGATATTCAAGGGGACTGTCGATGAGATCGATGTCGGCAAGCTCAAGGTCGGAGTGCCGGCTCGACTCAACATCGGCGCTTTGCCAGGTGAGGAGGTCACCGGCTATCTGAGTCGTATTTCTCCCCAGGCGATACAAGAGGAGGGCGCAAGGCTCTTTGAAGTCGAAATCGAGCTGCACGAAGTCAAGAATCCCGAGGTAGTGCTGCGGGCCGGATATTCTTCGACAGCGGATCTGATCATCCGGGAGAAGACAGACATCCTGCTGGTACCCGAAAGACTGGTGCTCTTCGAAGACGACGGAGCCAAGGCTTTTGTCGAGTTGCCGCCTGCAACGCCAGAAGGAGAGCCCGTCAAAACCGAGATCGTGGCTGGCCTCTCGGATGGCCTCAATATCGAGGTAGTGAGCGGGTTGAAAGAAGGGGATCAGATCGTCCAGCGGCCACCACGGGACATCTTCTAGGATCATGAGCTTCGTCTTAAATCCATTGCGTCAACTGGCCCGTGACCTGCGAACGCAGAAGATGCGGACGTTTCTGACGACTTTGGGTATTGTGTGGGGCACAGTGGCAGTCAGCTTGCTAATGGCCTTCGGGCAAGCCATGCACCATCAGATGCTCAAGAACACGGCTGGGCTCGGCAATGCCATCGTCATCGTTTTCCCTTCGTTGACCTCGATGCCTTTCGAGGGGCTGGGCAAGGGCCGCCGCATCCGCGTCAACGAAGAGGACATCGATCTCGTTCGTCGAAGTGCAGCAGAGGTCGATGCCATCTCCAGTGAGTACACCGAATCCTTGCAGCTCAAGCTCGGTACGCGAACCATGGCAGTCGACGTCTCGGGCGTAAGTCCCGAGTTTGGCGAGATGCGCAACATGATTCCTCAGGCAGGTGGGCGATTCCTGAATACTCTGGACGAGCAGAAAAAGAGAAGGGTAGCCTTTGTCGGCAACGAGTTGGCGGAGACCCTCTTCGGCTCCGGAGACCCGATAGGTCAGGTCTTTCGCTTGCACGGATCACCATTCACCGTGGTGGGAGTATTGCAGGCGAAGGAACAGGACTCCTCCTATAGCGGTCGGGACAAAGACAAGTTGATCATTCCCGGCTCGACCTTCAGGGCCTTGACCGGTCAGAAGTACGTAGATCTGTTCATCTTCACCAGCCGAGACGTACAGCGGACCAAGGCGGCCACCGAAGAGGTTCGCGGAATCCTCGCGGCGCGGCATCGTTTCGACCCTGATGACGAGGAAGCCCTGGGAGTGTGGGACACCACGGAGATGTTCCAATTCATGGATTCCTTCATGTTTGCCTTCAATCTATTCCTCGGAATAGTCGGGTCGTTGACCTTGGTGGTCGGAGGCATCGGCGTTTCCAACATCATGAATGTGGTCGTCGAGGAGCGGACCCCCGAAGTGGGGATCAAGATGGCCCTGGGAGCGAAGCCGCGTGGCATTCTCGGACAGTTTCTTGCGGAGACTCTGATCATCACTGCAGTCGGTGGAGCTATTGGTCTCCTGATCACCGTAGGGGTCTGTGCCATTTGGCCCTCCAGCATGGAAGAGTACATCGGCATTCCCGCGGTAAGCACACCGGTAGCAATCCTGACCGCCTCCCTTCTCGGTTTGATCGGACTCATCGCTGGCTACTTCCCGGCTCGAGCCGCCGCCAACCTGGATCCTGTCGTCGCCATGAAAATGAACTAGGAGAACCGTCGTGAGTCGCCCTCGTTTCATGGTCCTACAGCTCTTCATGAGGTCCTCCCGCGTGCAGAAGAAGCGAGCGATTCTCACCATTGCGGCGATTGCCTGGGGCACCCTGGCACTGCTGCTCCTGTTGGCCTTCGGCGAGGGGCTGGGGATCTCACTGATGGACGCCTGGGCCGGGATGGGCACCGATATCGCAGTGATCTGGCCGGGCGAGACGACCAAGCCCTGGAAGGGAATGCCCGCTGGCCGGCCGATCCGTCCCCGGATCGACGACATCCAGACTCTGCGCCTGCGAGTACCAGGGCTGGTGGGCGTCAGCGGAGAGATCATCCGCTACAGAGCCAATCTGACATATGGCGAGAACACCGTGAACGGCTATCTCAAGGGCGTGAGCACCGTCTGGGGGGATCTGCGAAACCAGATTCCTGTCGCGGGAGGGCGGTTTCTCAATCCTCTCGATGATGCTCAGCGACGTCGTGTGGTCTTCATCGGTGACGGCGTCGCCGAACGCCTCTTCGGCGCCGAGGATCCAGTCGGCAAGACCATGTTGATCGACACCGTTCCCTACACCGTCGTCGGCGTGTTGATCGAGAAGATGATGTTCGGCAACTACAGCGGCATGGATTCGGACCACGCAGTCATTCCGATTCGAACGCACTACGCGCAGTACGGCGGAGACCGCCTGTCCAACCTGGTCCTCAAGCCGGAAGATCCCTCCCAAATGAAGTCGGTGTTGGCCGAGGCGACTCGAATCCTGAGCCAGAGGTACGCCTTCGACCCAGAGGACGAACGGGTTCTGGGCACCTGGGACACCGTCGAATCCGGGAAGATTCGAAACGCGATTCTGATGGGAATCAAGATCTTCCTCAGTGTCATAGGCGTGCTAACCCTGACTGTAGGCGGTATCGGAGTCGCCAACATCATGTATGCGGTCGTCAAGGAGCGTACCCGTGAGATCGGCGTCAAGATGGCACTCGGGGCGCGAAGTCACTGGATAACGGGCCCCATCGTCCTGGAAGGGCTGACCTATACTCTGCTCGGCGGCCTGCTCGGGATGGTCATGGCGACCGCCCTGATCCTGCTTATGAGTCTCATCCCCACCGAGGGCAACACGGCGGTTCAGGCGCTCGGCAAACCGACCCTCTCCCCGACGATCGCGGCTACCGCAGCCGGTGTCCTCGGCGTCATCGGCCTCCTGGCAGGCTATTTCCCAGCCAAACGAGCAGCCTCGGTGGATCCTGCCGAAACATTGCGCTACGAGTAACGATGATGACCAAGAACAATCCTTCTTCGAATCACGGCCCGGTCATCCACATGGATGACATTCGCAAGGTGTACGACACCGGCAAGATCAAGGTGGAAGCCCTGAAGGGGATCGACCTCGAGGTCAGAAACGGAGAATTCGTCGCGATCATCGGACCCTCCGGCTCTGGAAAGTCCACACTCATGAACCTGATTGGTTGCCTGGACACGCCGACAGGAGGGACCTATCGCCTCAGCGGCGAACTGGTGGCCGGAATCAAGAAGGAAGAGTTGGCCACAATTCGCAACAAGCGTGTCGGGTTCGTCTTCCAGAACTTCAATCTGCTGCCGCAGATCACTGCCTACGAAAACGTCGAGATGCCGATGCTCTTCGGCGGTCTCGGTCGGCGGCGGCGCAAGCAGCGCGTCGAGGAGCTGATGGAGCGGGTCGGTCTGGCCGAGCGCATGTATCACAGACCGACCGAGCTCTCGGGCGGACAGATGCAGAGAGTCGCGGTGGCGCGAGCCCTCGCGATGGACCCGGACATCCTGCTCGCAGACGAACCCACCGGAAACCTCGACTCCTCGTCCGGTGGAGACATCATGGAGTTGTTCCAGGAGCTCTGGGAGGGAGGGCGAACCATGCTGGTGATCACTCACGACGCCGCGTTGGCCAAACGCGCGCCACGCCAGGTAGAGATCCGTGACGGAATCATCGTCAGTGACAACAGCGAAGGCGATTCGCAGCTGATGTCCGATTCGATCATCTCTTCCTGACCAAGCCCCGGGTCCCCCACGAGGACCATCTCAGAATCGCTCTGCCCAGTCTCCGGGTCCTGGCTCGACAACCTTCGCGAGAGTGGAGGAAAGGCTGGATCGACGGGCCGAAAAGGAGTATCCTTGATTTCCGGGTGAGCTCGTTCCCGAGCCCTCGCCGACCGGTTCTTCTGCCGGAGACACACACACTTTAACTCTCATTCGTCGCCATCACTCTAGTCTTAGGGAGGGAGTACCATGTCGAACTCTGTCGACACCTTTCTGCAGCAGGTCAGCGCCAAGAATCCGTCCGAAAAGGAGTTTCTGCAAGCCGTCCACGAGGTGGTCGAGTCGATCTGGCCGATCATCGAGCAGAACCCCAGGTATCGCAGCGCCAATATTCTCGAACGCATCGTGGAACCCGAGCGTGTCATCATGTTTCGGGTCCCCTGGACAGACGATCGAGGCAACGTCCAGGTCAACCGGGGATTCCGCATCGAAATGAATAGCGCCATCGGACCCTACAAGGGTGGCCTGCGCTTTCACCCCAGTGTCAACCTCGGCATCCTCAAGTTTCTGGCTTTCGAACAGGTCTTCAAGAACAGCCTCACGACCCTTCCTCTCGGTGGTGGCAAGGGCGGTTCGGACTTCGATCCCAAGGCCAAGAGCGATGGTGAGGTCATGCGCTTTTGCCAATCCTTCATGTCCGAGCTCTACCGACACATCGGAGCCAGTACAGATGTTCCCGCCGGTGATATCGGTGTGGGCGGCCGTGAGCTGGGCTACCTCTTCGGTACCTACAAGAAGCTGGCCAACGAGTTCACGGGAGTCCTCACCGGCAAGGGTCGCAACTGGGGGGGATCGCTGATTCGACCCGAGGCGACTGGCTATGGTCTGGTCTATTTCACCCAGGAAATGCTCGGCACTCGCAACGACTCGCTCAACGGCAAGAGAGTCCTCGTCTCCGGGTCCGGCAACGTCGCGCAGTACGCAGCCGAGAAGGTGATCGAGCTGGGTGGCAAGGTCCTCACGATGTCCGACTCCAACGGCACCGTGCTGGACGAGGATGGTCTGGACCGGGAAAAGCTCGAGTTCGTGATGGATCTGAAGAACAATCGACGCGGCCGGATCAAGGATTACGTCGATCGCTTCTCGGGCGCCACATTTCTCGAGGGAGATCGCCCCTGGGGCATAAAGGCCGATGTCGCATTGCCCTGCGCCACGGAAAATGAAGTCAACGGCGATGACGCCAAGGCTCTCCTCGACAACGGTTGCTTCTGCGTCGCCGAAGGGGCCAACATGCCGTCGGATCCAGACGCCATCAACCGTTACCTCGATGCACAGATCCTCTACGGACCAGGCAAGGCGGCCAACGCCGGGGGGGTGGCCGTGTCCGGACTGGAGATGACCCAGAACGCGATGCGCCTATACTGGACCCGACAGGAAGTCGACGAGCGCTTGCAGATGATCATGCACGAGATTCATCACACCTGTGTCAAACATGGCAAACAGGGCGACTACGTCAACTACATCGACGGCGCCAACGTCGCGGGTTTCATCAAGGTCGCCGACGCGATGCTGGACCAAGGGGTCGTATAGAGGAGTCCCAACGCTGCCGGAGCGAATCTTTCACGATCGACGATTCCACGACCTCATGCCCTTTCGGGTTCGTGAGGTCTTGCTCGTGTCATCGCCCTATGATGCGTTCATCCTCGAAGAGGACGGCCAGCTTACCGAACAGGTCTTCTTCGAATACCGCGACGTCAGCCTTTCAGGGCCGCCCCGTGTAACACACGTCCCTTCGGGCGAGGCGGCCCTGCACCGTATCCAGGATCAGCGATTCGATCTGATCCTGGTCATGGCCAGCATGGCTGACATGGGGGTCAACGCTCTGGCCCGCAAGATCAAGCAGTTGCGACCGGGCCGGGCCGTCGTCCTCCTGGCCCTCGACCGCAAGGAGCTCGAGCTGGCCCGCGAGGCGATCGATCGCACGGCAGTTGACGCGGTTTTCCTGTGGACAGGCGATTCGCAAATCCTGCTGGCGATTTTCAAATACTTCGAGGATCGCGAGAACGTCGACCACGACATCCAGCACGGCAACGTCCGCGTGATCATCGTAATCGAGGATTCCACGCGTTATTACTCCGCGCTTCTCGGCATGCTCTACAAGGAGCTCATGGCGCAGTCCCACTCGCTCTACTCCGAGGGGATCAACGAGCTGCACCGACGCATGTACATGCGCTCGCGACCGAAGATCCTCCATGCCACCTCCTACGAGGAGGGGGTGCAACTGTTCGAGCGCTACCGTCGCAATGTCATGGGTGTCGTCAGCGATGTTCGAATGCCTCACGAGGGGAAGATGGATGCCGATGGGGGGCTCAAATTCGCGCGATTCGCTCGCCAGTTCGATCCCGAGCTTCCCGTCTTGCTGCAGTCCGCCGAGCCCTCGAATGCGCAGCGGGCCGCGGAGATCGGTGTCACTTTCGTCGACAAGAACGATGAACGACTGCTGGCACAGATTCGGGCTTTCTTCCGGAGCAATCTCGGTTTTGGCGACTTCGTCTTTCGCACCGATGCTACAGGGCCCGAAGTGGCTCGTGCCAAGGATGTTCGCGAAATGGAACGACGGCTGGCCGTCGTTCCGGAAGAGTCGCTGATCTACCATGCCTCACACAACCACTTTTCGGTGTGGCTCACAGCGCGCAGCGAGTTCGAGGTCGCAGAGCAACTCCGACCTCGACAGGTATCGGACTTCCCTCGGACCGAGGATCTGCGGGAGTTCATCATCAATCTGCTGCGCGAATCTCATGGCCGGACCTACCGAGGGGTTATCGCCGATTTTCATCGCAACCGATTCGATCGAGACGTCATCACACGTATCGGTCAGGGCTCCATCGGCGGCAAGGCCAGAGGCATCGCCTTTCTCAATATGAGCCTGGCCAACAGCCCAAATGGTGCCTTTGGTGGTTTGCGGGTACAGATACCGAAGAGCGTCGTCATCACGACCGAAGCCTTCGATGAGTTCATCGATGACAACGAGCTTCGGGACTTTGCCCACACTGCTGATGACGACGATGAAATCAGTTCCCGATTTCTGAACGGCAGACTGGCGGACAAGCTGCGCAGCGATCTCACCTTCATCGCGCATCAGATCGCGGGCCCCTTGGCGATTCGATCTTCGAGCTTGCTGGAGGATTCTCTACATCAGCCGATGGCGGGAATCTACTCGACGCTGATGGTTCCCAATCTGGCTCGAGACCCTGAGCAGCGTTTGCAGGAACTTTGTAACGCGATCAAGCTGGTCTACGCGTCGGCCTTCTACCGCAATGCCAAGGCCTACCTCGCAAGCACCGGCAACAGGGTCGAAGAAGAGAAGATGGCAGTTATCGTGCAAAGTCTGGTAGGCCAACGGCACGCTGAACGTTACTACCCGAGCTTCGCGGGCGTAGCTCAATCGCACAACTTT
This sequence comes from uncultured Acidobacteriota bacterium, assembly GCA_963707075.1. Lineage (GTDB taxonomy): Bacteria > Acidobacteriota > Thermoanaerobaculia > Multivoradales > JAHEKO01 > CAXMQZ01. The sequence continues at coordinate 307,689 of CAVPOX010000015.1, read as the reverse complement.
TATCCCATCGGTCCCCAGAAACCCGAGGACGGCATTGCGCATGTCGCCCTGGGTCTGGGCCGCTTGATTGTAGATGGTGGCCTCGCTCTCAGCTTCAGTCCGAAACACCCTCAGGTACTCGGCCAGGCCGGAACGCTGAAGATGCTGCTAGACAGCACCCAACGTGGCTTCTATGCCCTCGATATGGAGTCGGAGTGCTGTCTGCCCCACTCTGATCTCTTCAGCAACGTGCGTTTCTACGGGCTCGAGAAATCGGAGGAGGACGGAACGTTGCTGCCGGTGGGCAGTGTCTACAGCCCTGAAGATCAGAACATCAGCGACAATTTGCGGTTGCCCGGCCCACGGGTCGTGACCTTCAACAATGTCCTGAGGCACGGCGCGATTCCCCTGGCCGAGACCATCGATTCGTTACTCGACCTGGCCCAGCGCGGCCTCGGATGCCCGGTGGAGATCGAGTTCGCTTGCGATATGGGCGATTGGGGTCGATCAGATGGTGGCGGCGAGGCTCGGCGCGAACCCGTACTCTACATGCTCCAGGTCCGCCCCTTCTTGAGTCGCACTACCCACAAGGAAGTTGCCCAGCTCGACTTCTCACCCGATCGGATCCTGTGCCATTCGCACCGCAGCCTCGGACACGGCGTCGAAGAGAGCATTTGCGACATTGTCTACGTCCGCCGAAACAATTGGGAAGCCGCTGCCAACAAGAAAATCGCCTTCGAGATCGGCGAGCTCAACAGGAGTCTGGCCGAGGAGGGCAGGTTCTATCTGCTGATCGGCCCCGGTCGTTGGGGTACCGCCGATCCCTGGCTCGGGATCCCGGTGCAATGGTCCCAGATCTCCAACGTTCGGGCCATGGTCGAGGCCTCACCGCAAGGCTATGATGTCGAGCCCTCCCAGGGGACCCATTTCTTCCAGAACATCTCGTCGCTGCGGGTGAGCTATCTGACCTTGCCTCCCGGAGCCGACAGAGCCTCACAGCAAGACGGTGATTTCATGGATTGGGATTGGCTGGATCAGCAACCCTCGTTCCGTGAAACCGACCACCTGCGCCAGGTTCGTCTGGACTCGCCCATCACCATCGCCCTCGACGGGCGCGACAGCGAAGGCGTGATCCTCAAGCCGGACGACGAGGGGTAGGTGACGGCAATCCGTCAGGACCCCACTCCGACGAGCTTGTCGAGTTCGTGCCGCGAGCTCTTCTCGACTTCCTCATGCAGGGAGCCAAGATGCGCGTCCATGGTGATCATTACCGGAAAGCGCTCGACCTCGATCACCCACATCGCCTCTGGAACACCGAACTCCTCCAACATGAACACGCGCTCGACTCGCTTGACCGCGCGCGCCAGGACTTGTGCGGCACCTCCGACAGCGTGGAGGTAGAGAGCGCCAAACCTTTCCAGCCCAGCCAGAGTCTTCTGCCCCATTCCACCCTTGCCGATCACTCCGCGCAGACCGTAGCGCTCGATGACCGCCGCCTGATAGGGCTCTTCGCGAATCGAAGTCGTGGGGCCGGCAGCCACGAACTCCCAGGAACCGTCGGCATGCTGCCTGACGACAGGACCACAGTGGTAGATGGCCGTTCCCTCGAGATAGGGAGCAACCTCCTCGCGGAACTCCTCGATGAGCCACTTGTGGGCGGCGTCCCGTCCAGTGATCATTCGCCCTGTGAGCTCCAGGTTTTCACCGACTCGCAGGCTCCTGATGCGGTCTTCGTCCACAGGCAGAGTCAATTCAGCCATGTTGTTTCTCCCTCCTGACTGAGGCGCAGAGCAGCCCTGCGGTCGGCCCAGCACATATAGCTGATGGTGACGAAGTACGAGGCTGGCAGCCGATCGAGGACTCCGATCTTGACTCCCAGGACCGTAGTCTTGCCACCAAAGCCCATCGGGCCGATCCCGAGCTGATTGGCTTCTTGCAGCAGCCGTTCCTCGAGCTTCGCCAGCTCGGGATCCGGATTGCTATCGTCGAGCGAGCGCAGGAGCTGACGTTTCGATTCAGCGAAAGCAGAGCCCCGGTCCCCACCGACGCAGACACCCAGAACACCCGGGGCGCAGCCCTTACCCTGGGCCTGGAAGACGCTATCCAGCACGACCTTGCGCACACCCTCCAGATCACGATCGGCTCTTAGGCTCGCATCCGGCAGCTTGTACTGAGCCCCGACATTCTCACACCCACCACCCTTGAGAATCATTCTGACCTCGAGATCAGTATCCTCCCACTCCTCGAAGTGGATGTAGGGAATTGCCCTACCAGAACCGTCACCGGTGTTCTTGCCCGAGACGGTGTCGACCGCGTTGGGTCGCAGATAGCTCTGTGCGGTGGCCCGTCTCACGGCCTCCTGCAGAGCTTCTTCGAGGAGTCGAGTGCTCAACCCAACCGGGTACTTGACCCAGACGACTGGTGTCCCGGTGTCCTGGCAGATCGGCGCGACATTCTCCCTGGCCATCTCCACATTTTCAAGAATCGTGTCGAGTGCCTGGTGAGCCAGTCCACCGGGCTGTTCGAGTGACTGACCCGATCGTAACGCGTCGACGACATCAGTGGGCAACTGAGTCGATGCCCGGCGAATCAACTCCACGAAGCTATCAACATACTCTTGTCTGTTCATTTTTTCGGCTCCTTCGCCGGTCGGTGGCAGGAGGGCCTGGCGCGGACCCGCGGCTCCCCTGGCTATCGTGGCAATCCAACTGCGGCCGAGAAACACCTCGCCGGGTGGGCGCCGTCCCACCCCTTCAGGTTGGCTGACCAAGAGACGATCAGTCGGCGGCCCCCACGTCTCGATACTCGACGCGCTGAAAGAGTTGATTCTCCTCCATCTCGTGCTGATGGAATCTCTCGAGCACCACTCCGATCCGCTGCCGCAGTCCTGGATTCACGGGATCTGCCCCTTCAGAGTAGGCCAGGACATCCGACACGATGCGACGCACTTCGCGCAGCAGGCTTGGGTGCTCAGCGAGAATCTCTTCCAGCTTTCCAGCAACCTCCGGATGTTTCTCCAACAGGCTCTGCTTGCCTTCCGCCTCCTCTTCGTAGCGAAAGTGCTTGAAGAGCTCGTCGTGCAGCACCAGGAGACGACGAGACAACTCCACCGCCCAGGTATGTGAACCCGGCTCGTCGGGTGCCGGTCGGGGTTGCCCCAGAAATTCCTCGAGCTCTGCGATCTCCGATTGCAGGTGGCGGTGCTGGGCCAGCACCTCTTCGACCCATTGCGTGCTCACGCTTCCAGTCATCGTCTCCCTCCTTGGCGCCACCGGTCGCACTCCGGCCAACCGGAACCCTGCCTGCCGGCGGTCGCTGTCAATCGGCTTTACTCAGCGTCTGATTGTCGGGTTCCTTTCTCAGGGTCTGGTAGGGACAATCCTGGTGATAGTGCAGAATCGGGCAGTTGTCCTCGAAGTAAGCAGAACATCGAAAGCAGAGCCCCTCCCCCACCTCGTCGGAGGCCATCAGTGCCAGCGAGAACCGCTCGAGCAGATGCGTCAACTGACGGACCTCGGCAGAGTCGAAATGGCTCAACACCGGTTCCAGCTGTTCGGATTTCAGCGTTTCGAAGTCCTCGACGAGTCGCCGGCCTTCCAGGCTCGGCTCCAACAGTGTGGCCCGACGATCGCCTTTCGACCGGCACCTGACCACCAGACCCAACCGTTCCAGTTTGTCGATGTTCTTGCTGGCGGCAGGGGCGCTGACACCGAGAAAGCTCGCAACTTGCCCAACCTGATGTTGCCCCTTGAGAGAGATGAGCTTGAGCAGGTGAAACTGAGAAAGGGAGAGCGAGTGGGCCGAGACCCGACGCAGAATCTCCAACTCCAGGACCTCCCGCACCACGGCAGAGAAGATGTGCGAATAGCGCAACAGACGGAGCCGATCCTGGACGTCGGTGAGGCTCTCGGCCTCTGTCTTGGTGCCGTCTGAAGCCTGGATGATTCTAGCGGTCATTTTACGAACTCCATTGATCTTTAACCTTGTTAACCAGTCTAGACGAAGCCACCCCGTCTGTAAAACCTCTCCGTAGAGGCTGCAAAGCAACCGCAACCGAGCCATAATGGCGCCATATGCGAAAACGACCTGTAGCCGTTCCCGAGCTCTCACCCGACCAGCTCTGCCGCCGCTGCGACCTGCGGACTCTGGACTTTGACACCACGGCCGAGCTGCCCGACTTCAAGGGGCTTCTGGGCCAGCCCAGAGCTGTCGCTGCAGTCGAGTTCGGCATCGGCATCGAGCGTGAGGGCTTCAATGTCTTTGCCTTCGGTGCCCCGGGATCCGGAAAGCACTCGGCCGTGCGGGAGTTCCTGGAGGACAAATCAGCATCCAAGAGCGTCCCGCCCGACCTGTGCTATGTCAACAACTTCGAACAACCCCACTGCCCTTTGCTGCTGCAGGTTCCTGCTGGACGTGGTCGAGAGTTCAGCCAAGCCATGCTTGTCCTTGTCGAGGATCTCTCGAGCGTTCTCGAAACAGCCCTGGAGAGCGCCGAATATCAGGCTCGGAAGCAAGCCCTCGAGCAGCGATTCGAAGAAAGACAGGCGGCCTCGCTGGCAGACCTGGGAGAACAGGCTGCGAGCAGCGGCCTCGCCCTGGTCAGAACGCCGGCCGGTATCGTCTTCGCGCCGGTCAAGGATGAAAGTGTCCTTTCGCCCGAAGAGTTCCAGCAACTGCCACAAGAACAAAAGACCGAGCTCGAGCAAAAGATCGAACAATTCAAGGAGAAGCTCCAGAAGGTGCTGCAGCAGTTCCCACGCTGGCAGAGGCAGGCCCGGGAAGAGTTGCGCGAGCTGAATCTGGAAGTCAGTCGCTTCGCGGTCCATCCTCTCTTTGACGAGCTGCGGGACCAGCTCGCAGATCTGGAAGATGTTCAGACCTACCTTGACGCCGTCGAGGCGGATGTTGTGGACAACGCTCAAAGAATCATCTCCGCAGCCGACGCCGATTCCCGAAGCTCTCTCGAGACGCTGATCGGTGATCACGACAGTGAACGCCCATTTCTGCGCAGGTATCGCGTCAATGTCATTGTCGATCATTCGCAGACCGACGGTGCGCCGGTCATCTATGAAGACAACCCCACGTATCACAACCTGATCGGCAAGGTGGAGCACATCGCCCAGATGGGAGCGGCCGTCACCGACTTCAATCTCATCAAACCCGGGGCACTCCACCGCGCCAATGGCGGATACCTGCTGATCGACGCACTCAAGCTTCTGGGTCATCCCTATGCCTATGAGCGTTTGAAAAGAGCCCTGGAGTCACGTGAGGTCCGTATCGAATCGCTCGGCGAAGCGCTGAGCCTGCTGACCACCTATTCGCTGGAACCGGAGCCAGCTCCGCTCTCTGTCAAGGTCGTCCTGCTCGGCACTGCCAATGTCTACTACCTGTTGGCGCAAGCGGATCCTGAGTTCACCGAGCACTTCAAGGTTGCGGCCGAGTTTTCGACCGATCTCGAATGGACGGCTGAGAACCAGCAATCGTATGCACAACTGATCGCCAAACTGGCCCGCGAAGAAGAGTTGCTTCCGTTCAGCCGTGGCGCCGTGTGTCGGCTGATCGAGCACAGTGCCCGCAACGCTGGCGATTCGCGGAAGATGTCCCTGCTGATGAGCCGCATGCTCGACGTCATGCGGGAAGCGGACTTCTGGGCAGCCAGGGCCGAGCACCCAACCGTCTCCGCCGCTGACGTGCAAACGGCAATTGACGCATGGATCCACCGCTCCGACCATCTGCGGGAGAGGGCCCAGGAGCAGATCCTGCGCCAGTCCATCCTCGTCGACACTGCCGGCAGCGTTGTCGGGCAGGTCAACGCACTGTCAGTTCTGCAGCTCGGGGACTTTACCTTCGGACGTCCGAGCAGAATCACCGCCAGGGTGAGACTGGGTAAGGGTGAGTTCATCGATATCGAGAGAGAGGTCGACCTCTCGGGCCCCATCCACTCGAAGGGTGTGCTGATCCTCTCGGGTTTTCTCGGTTCCCGCTACGCAGCCCACCAGCCTCTGGCGCTCTCAGCCAGCCTCGTTTTCGAGCAGTCTTACGTGGGGGTCGATGGTGACAGCGCTTCCTCGACCGAGCTGTACGCACTCCTGTCGGCGATCGCCGACCTGCCCATCAGACAGGAGCTCGCGGTGACCGGCTCGGTGAATCAGCTCGGAGAAATCCAGGCGATCGGCGGGGTCAATGAGAAGATCGAGGGGTTCTTCGACATCTGTAAGGCGCGCGGCCTGACAGGAGAGCAAGGAGTCCTTATTCCGGCCGCCAATACCGACAACCTCATGCTGCGGCGGGAGGTAATCGAAGCAGTCGAAGCCGGAGATTTTCACATCTACCCGGTGACGACCATCGACGAGGGCATTGCGCTGCTAACCCGGGTGCCCGCCGGCGAGGTGGAGCCGGACGGCACCTGGACGCCAGATTCCGTCAACGCCCGGGTCGCAGCACGGCTCACTCAATGGGCCCAGACGGCGAGACAGATGTCCCATCCGATTGGCAACCACGAGGCCTCATGAAGCTCTAGCGATGGGCGGCAGTGCGATGGAGGATCTCAGCCGGAATCCGCCATCCGACAGATTCGCCTTCGAAAAAGACCTGCCCCTCCATGTCCGCCTCGAACTCGACCCTGTCGTCGGACTCCCAGGCGCCCGGTGAACGCAGAGCGTAGCCGTCGTCGGTTCCGCAGACCAGGAACTCTCGACCGTCGGGTGCCCGCCAGGCGACGACTTCGGTCTCCCGGTCGAAGGAGCCTCGATAACGCACGGTCTTGTCGCTCATCACGACCTCCTCTCGAGTCTATCCATGCCGCTCCATGGCGACAGGATTCAGCCGTCAAATTCCGCCAAAGACAAAGAGCAGTTGAGCCAGGCCGGCAAGAAATCCCAGGACCCCGCCCATGACGATCAACTTCCATTCATCCTCCTGGAAGCAGGGTCTCAAGAGATCCTGGAACTCGCTGGGCGGCAACGCCTCCATCCGTTCGCGGAGGAGTTGCTCCAACACCGCGGCTCGGTCCTCATTGAACCCCCAGTGCTTGAAGGGCTCTATCGAAACAGCGACCGCTTTCTCCCCCACCGAGCGCCGAATACCTTGCATCCCGGTATCGCCCACCGCCAACTCTGCAGCGGGCAGTAGCGCCCCGATCGCTTCGTCCGCAATAGGTTGAATGTGTTCGATCACCAGCTCGCGGGTGCGCTCGGATCGCGGACCCGTCAGCATGGCCATGATGATCTGGCGCAGTGTCACGATCTCTCTGGTCACCAGGTGGCACCATACACCCGCCACCTCTTTCTGGCGCTTCAGGAAGAGACCCTGCAATGTCCAGGGCCCGATCCTGATTGGATTGAGTGGTCGAAAGATGATGTTGATGGCGATCCAGTTGGTCAGATAACCGACCAATGCGCCGAAGAAGGGCAACACCCACCAGGACTTGTAGAAGATCCAGACGATCAACTGGGCAAGACCGAACAGAAATCCGAAATAGAGACCGGACTTGATGATGAAGCGAAACTCTTCATCACCAGATTCGAGGAAGAGTCGATTGAGCAGGCGCTTGTCGCCTTCCAGCTCGGAAACCAGCATGTGCTTGAAATCGACCAGATCTTCGACTTGCTCCCCTACATCCTCCATCAGGGCTTCGACAAGATTCGGTAACTCCTCCCTGATCCGGGCATAGATCCGCGACTTGATGACGCGCGGCAGAGCCCTCCAGACAGTACCCTTGCCGCCATAGAACATGATCTCGTCCGTATACTCTTCCACGTGAGGATCAATGACCAACGTGATGTGCTCGGCCATCTTGTCCGGATCCATGTGGCGAAAAATCTCTCCCAGGGTGCCGAGCCGGAACATGGTCGATTCGGCGAAGATGGCCGCCATCTTGCCGGCCTTGGACGGGATAATCCCCTGCCAGCCGAGAAAGGGCCGGATACCCACGAATTCGATCGGCTGGAAGGTTAGCTTGATCGCGACCCAGTTGGTGGCCCAACCCACCACCCCAGCGACAAAGGGAATGCTGAGATGCTTCCAGAATTCGACGCTCGACAACCAGGCAAAGCTCATGATGCCCTTCGCAGGCTCTCCTCGGCCAACCGCAGCATGGTTTGAAACTCCTTTTCCATCCCTGCAGCAAGCTCTTCGGGATCGGGCACGAGACCGGCGTCCGTTACTACGCCAATGCGGACATTGTCGTGGTAGCTCGAGATGCTGATTCCCATCCCAAGCCGCGCCGATTGCGGCACCCAGAACATGAATCCCGTCATCGGCTTTCCAGCCAGGTACAGTTTCTGGGTCGGGCCCGGCACATTGGTGAGCACCGCGGTGCCCTTGGTGCCGAAGATCCGGACCACGAGCTCCTGAATCATCGGCGGCGACAGACCCAGAGCTGCCATGATCTTCATCGCCACTACCGGCTCGAACGAGCGTTTGAGCCGGCTCATTCTCCGGCTCACCTCGGCCAGACGGTGCCGCGTGTCAGCAACACCGAGGGGCAGTGATACGAAGATGAGGCCGAACTGGTTGCCGAGTGAACTCATCTCTTCGAGGGGGCGCAAGTTGACAGGCACGACTGCGCGCACATTGAGTCTGTTGCGAAGCTCGCCCCGCGCTTCCAGGTAACGGCGCAAGCCCCCAGAGACTGCATTGGTCAGGATGTCATTGACCGTTCCTCCCAGCCCCTCGCGAATTCTCGCGATATCTTGCATGGCAAGAGCTGGGGTCCAGGCGACCCGCTTTGGCACACCGAGAGCGCCACGAAAGAGCGTCTTCTGATCCGGGGGCCGGAACACCAACCTGCCGAGGGCCGGGACCGAAGCTCCCCCCTTTTTCCAGCGACTGAGCCCACGCATCGTCTCTGCCGGCAGGGTCAACAGCTTGACTGCCTGGGGCAGGATGCTCTCCAGATGTTGTTTGGCCACTTCGCGACCGGGAGGATCTTCGCCGAACAAGGCTGACAGAGGATTGGCCTCCCGGCCGGCCTGCTCCGGTTCGAGGTCGGTCAACGATAGTAGCACCAGCATCAATGCCATGCCGTCTCCGACACAGTGATGCAAGCGCCACAGCAACGCCGAACCGCCCTTGTAATTCTGGATCAAGTGCACCTGCCAAAGCGGGCGATCAAGGTCCAGGGGCTGGCTGATCCAGGCATTGACGAACTGCCTGAGCCCGAGATCGTCTCCTGGCTCGGCGAGGGCCACTTCCTGGACGTGCCAGCCCAGGTCCAGATCCGGATCGGGCACCCACTTGTGGCGGTTCCCATGGGAGGGCGTGCTGACCTTCTGACTGAACCTCGGGATGGTGAGCAGCCGACTGCGCATCAGCTCCTCGATAGCCGATCGTTCGACAGGTTGATCGAACAGGGTCACCCCGGTGATCATCATCAGATTCGTGGGATCGTCCATGCGCAACCACATTCGATCCACATTCGACATCTGCTGTGTGCCTGCGCGCGCCATGCTCATCGTCTGATCCGGGGCCAGGGTCCCGTTTCGTTGCCTACGAATGCCCTGCTACTAGTTTAGCCGAGAGCAGGATCTGCCCTCGGTTGAAGTCGAACCGCAGGAAGTCTCTCCTCCACGGGTTTCAGCTGCAGAAGGCAATGAAACCAAACACCTGTTCCCAAAGGAGACGACCCATGTGGAAGAAACCCGTCTACTGTACCCTGATGCTCGCCACGACCGTGACCATGGCCAGTTGGGCTCAACCTCCGGAAGCGGGGGCATTTTCCCTTGACGAGGACACTCGATTCGGACGCTTCAGGGAGGAGCGCATCGAACGCATGGTCGAGTTTCTGGAACTGAGCGAGTCCCAGACCAGCGAATGGCAAGCCCTGGTGGAAAGCCGGACTCAGAGTCCGTCGGATCATCGAGCCATGGCAGAACAGCTGGAGTCCTGGCGGCTCGAATTCGATCGACTCGCCGAGCAGGAGGATCCGGATCTCGAACGACTGGGTCAATTGGCTCTGGATATCCACCAGGCCCACGCCGCCCGCCGTGCCTCTCGAGAGCAGCTGATCGACGAGTTGCAGGCCATTCTGACCCCGGAGCAGCTCGAGAAGTTGGAAGCACTTCGGGCGACAAGGGACTTCGTTGAACCCCGCGGACGCAAAGGACGTCAGCATCATCGTCGAGCCCCCAACACGGATTGATCACCCTCGACTGCTCCATGGCCCCGGCTCTCGCCCCAGAGGAGGGGCCGGGGCCTTCGCAGATTCCGGCTCTTCCGTCTTGCCAGACCGACACTCCTCCAGGTAGGTTCTGCCGGCTGTGCTATCTTTAAATCGATGCCGCGCCCCATCGAAGAGATTCTCAGACAAACCAAAGTTCGTGATCTGAAGCTGCAATCGGATCAACGGATCGATCCTGCCACGCCTCTGACAGAGGTCTACCGCGCTTTCGACGAACAAAACCTTGGCGGAGTGATGGTCTGCGAAGGCGACCGGGTCGTTGGCATCTTTACCCAACGTGATGTCCTCCACCGCACGGCGCTCGAGAATCTGGATCCCGCGACACCCGTGTCCGCAGTCATGTCCGACCGTCCGGTGACCGTCGGTTTGGATCACGATCTGGCTGAAGCAATCCGGGTGATGGTAAAAGGCGCCTACCGCCACATACCCGTCGTCGACGATGACAACCTTCAGGTCGGTCTCCTCTCCAGCCAGGTGATACTGCGGTTTATCGCCGACCACTTCCCGGAGGAGGTTCTCAACCTGCCACCGAAGCTCGATCAGGTCATGTCCCGCCCCGAGGGAGGCTGAATTGCGCTGTCACAATTGCGGTTACGACAACATTCCCGGCATCGACCTCTGCGAGAAGTGCGGATCCGACCTGGCCGGTCACGATCTCCCGGAGGCTCAGGTCGGCTTCCGCGGTCGGCTGATGACAGATCATGTTGGCGATCTCGAGCTCATCGCGCCCCTTTATGTGGAGCTCGGCACGACGGCAGCCGAAGCCATCGCGGTCATGCGGGATGCCGGGCACGGCTGCGTCCTGGTTCGCGACCAGCATTCTCTCGTCGGAATCTTCACCGAACGCGATGTCCTGACCCGCGTGGTTCGTCCCGGCAAGGATCCGTCTGCCCTGACCATGCAAGACGTCATGACCCCAAGGCCGACGGTGCTGGCCCCAGCGGACCCGCCAGCCTACGCAATTCATCTGTCCACCGCCAGAGGCCTTCGCCACCTCCCGGTCGTCGACGAGCAAGAGGTTCTGGGTTTCATTTCCGTGCGACATCTCCTCCGGTACATCCACGAAGACGTGCTCGGCAGGGACTGAGCTCGAAGGGGCTCGCCAAGGCTGGAGCGGCCCGGCATTCCTTCAACCGCATAGTCGCTTTCGCAGCGCCCCACAGGTAGCATTGGTGGCAGGAGGTGGGGTGGTTCAGATGGAGACGCCGCCAGTCGCTTCGGGCAGCAAGCTGCAGTCCGTCCTGATGGCAACCGACCTGTCGGTGAGCGCCCTGGTGGCTCAGCGCTGGGCAGTCGCAATCGCGGCGAGCCATCGATCACACCTCGACCTGGTCCACGCGGTCCATCTCGCTGGATGGGCCACGGACTTTCTCGAGATCGACGCTCGCATCCCGAATGAAATCGAGTCGGCCTGTCGGGAGAAGCTCGGCGACCTCGCGCGGTCTGGCCGGACTGAAGACCTGGACGTCGCCTGGCACCAGCTCAATGGAGAGCCCTCGACTGCAATCCTGGAATTCGCTGCCGCACGAGGATCCGGGTTGATCGTTGTCGGAACCCGGGGCCAGAAGACACTCGACACCCTTCTCTTGGGAAGTACCGCCAGGCGCGTAGTGCAGCATGCAGACTGCCCGGTGCTATCCGTGCAACCACAGAGCACGCCGCCCAGCGGACCCATTCGCCGCATCCTCGTTGCCACCGACTTCTCGCGCGAGTCCGTGGCTGCGCTGCAGTTCGCGAGCATGCTGCTGCGGACGAGTGTCCGGAGCGAAGGCTGTCCGGAGATCCTGCTTCTGCATACCTTTATCGTCCCCTACGACCTGCTTTCCACCGATGGATTCACCTCTGCCGCAGCTGGACTCGAACAGTGGAATACCGCTCAGACCGACGTCGAAAACCGCCTCGAGGCGCTTGCTCACGAACACCACGGCGATGAGATCGAAGTGCTCACCCGGGGTGTCGAGGGCTACCCGCCCGACGTCATCGTCGAACAGGCCAGGACTCGTCACGTCGATCTCATCGCCATGGGAACCCACGGTCGAACGGGGTTATCCCATGCGGTTCTCGGTAGCATCGCTGAAAAGGTCATTCATGAGGCACCCTGCCCGGTGCTGACTGTTCGCACCGATCGGGCGCGGAAGAAGAAAGGAGACTTCGATGCCGGTTGAAAGACTCAAGAAATTCCTCAACGAGAAAGAGGTGCGCTACGTTTGTGTAAGCCACTCCCCAGCATTCACGGCCCAGGAGATTGCGGCCTCCGCGCATATCCCCGGTAAAGAGCTGGCCAAAACCGTGATGATCGAGCTCGATGGCTCCCTGGCCATGGCCGTGGTTCCGGCATCACATCGAGTCGACCTGGAGGCCGTCAGGGAATTGGCCGGAGCTCAAGCTATCGCTCTGGCATCCGAAGACCGGTTCCAATCTGTCTTCCCAGGTTGTGAGCCCGGCGCCATGCCCCCATTCGGCAATCTCTACGACATGGCTGTCTACGCGGCTCAGATTCTGAGCGAAGACAAGGAGATCGCCTTCAACGCCGGTTCCCATACCGAATTGGTTCGTCTCGCCTATGAGGATTTCGCCCGACTGGTCAATCCAATCTCAGGGCCGATCGCCACAAGGGCCTGACTGAGCTCGCCTGGGCCATGTTCCACTGCGGCTGGCGGCGCATCACACCCCGGTTAGAATAGTCGCTGTCTATGACCCCTCCACCGGACCCGATCGCCGAGTATCGCGTCTTGTTCTCCCGCGCGCTGGAGCTGGAGGGGGAGAAAGACGCAACCGCTGCGACCCTGGCAACTGTCGATGCCGTTGGACAGCCTGCCGCCAGGGTAATTCTGATCAAGCACGTCGATGATCAGGGATTCGTCTTCTACACCAACCTCGAGAGCCGCAAGTCCAAAGAGCTGAGCGCCAACCCGCGAGCGGCTCTTTGCATCTACTGGACTTCACTCGACAAGCAGTATCGGGTCGAAGGCTCGGTGACTTCGGTCGCGGACCGGGAAGCTGACGAGTACTTCGCCAGCCGTCCTCGCGGTAGCCAGATCGGCGCTTGGACTTCGAAACAGAGCGCGCCACTCGGTTCGCGCCAGGAGTTGATGGCGCGTTACCTCAAGATCCAGGCCCGATTCGCCGGCAAGACAGTTCCACGCCCTTCATTCTGGGGTGGCTTTCGTCTGGCACCGGAGCGAATCGAAATCTGGCACAACCAGCGCTTCAGACTTCACGACAGATTCCTGTACCTGCGCCAGGGAGACTCCTGGAGTGTGCGACGCCTCTATCCCTGAGGTTCGAACTGACTTCCAGACCGTGTCCTCGCAGCCTCGTACCTGGCCAGCAGCTCCAGAGCGCGCAACGCACGATCCATCTGCCTGAAGACAGGGATGCCAAAACTGTTCAGCATATCGGCCATGCAATCGTAAGGCCTGCCGGCATCGACAACAACTACCCAGGGTTTGGTTGTTCGCTCCCATAGCGTGCCGAGTCGACTGGCGATCGCTCCCATACCGGCGTTGTCCTCCGCGTGTGCCGCTGAAGCCGGCAAGGTGGCGAGAGCGCCCGTGAGAGGAACACAACCGATGACGCCCACATCGACATTCGGATCAGCCAGGACCACTTCCGCCGCTCGAGCGAAAAGCTCGTCCGGCATCATTGGGGTCAAATCGAGCGGGTTGCGAACCTCGACCAGACTGGCTGCACCACTCTGCTTCAACAGGCGTTCGAGCGTGGCGATCGAAGTCGCAGAGAGAGCTGCGGGTGAGAACCACCGCAGATGGTCGGATAGCACGACACATTCGAATCCGGCGTTGGATAGCCCGCCCAAACGGCTTGCAACGGGACTACGGCCATCGAGCCTCACTGCCAGGCCCACCAGATCCTCGAAGTCGTCCAGGGTCTCGGTGACCAGGACTCCCGCTGACCGACCCAGGGCGACCGTCCTGAGATAGCTCCCGGCGAGCGAGGCCGTGTGACTCGCGGCAGCCTCACGCCCGGCCTCCGATCGTCCGGCGCGATAGAGCAAAACGGTGCCTCCACGCTGGTGTATCCGCCGCGCGACCTGGAGGAACCTCAACCCGTCGAGTGTCTTGAATCCCTCGACATAGGCAGCAATGACCTTGAGATCGGGATCGAGGGCAAAGTACTCCAGATAGTCACCGACCGTCAGATCGACTTGATTGCCGATGGAAACGGAGTACTTGAAAGAGATCGAGGCCAGCTTGCTGCTCTTGGCGGCCAGAAAAGCCCCGCTCTGGGCGACCAGAGCCGCCTTCGAGCCGATAGTCCCGGCTGGCGGCTTCTTGTAGTCGGGAAGGAAGAACGTGTCGTACCGACCGGGTGCCGAGCGAATACCCATACAGTTGCCGCCGTTGATCACCGGGCCGCCCCAATCGCCCCGACGGGCTTGCTGCAAGGTCTCGAGCACCTCTTTCCAAACCGACTCCGAACCCACCCTTTCTTCCAGACCACCCGGAATGACGATCAGGCTTTCGGCCAGTCGCTGACTGATGACCTCCTGCAGGAGGTCAGGTACCTGCGGCGCACTGACCGCCACGATGAACAGGTCGACGCGACAGGGTAGCTGCTCCAGAGCTGCAAAACAGCGGCAGCCTTCGATCTCCGCCGGGCCGGACTTGATCACGAAAACGCTTGCCGGATCGAAGCCCTCACTCAGCAGGTTCTTGAGGATGAGGTGGCCGGGATTGAGATCTCGCGAAACCCCCATAATGCCGATCGATTGTGGTTCCAACAGACATCGCAGCTTCTCTTGTGGCCGCCCAGCGGGTACCTGAGCTCGTGAATAGGCCAACCTGACGAGCACATCCAGCGCCACCAGTTTGCCTCCCCTTACCACCAGGGGATTGATCTCGAGCTCTTCGGTCTCTGTCGCCAGAAGCGCCGCGACCGACCGCGCCCAGCCTTCGAGCTGGATGACCAGATCTGTGACGCTCAGTTGCGCCGGTTGGCCGCGCTGAGCCTCGGTCAGCAGCGCCACCGACAGTAGACCTGGCAGGCTCGCGAGCAGGTCCTCGCGGTACAAGGGTTCCAGGGAATTGATCGCGATGGCAGCCTCCGGATTCAGGTGACTGGCGATCACCGCCGAATGGATGCCACCGACACCCACGTTCATGACCGGACCGAACTCGCGATCCCACACGAAGCTCAGCAGTAGCTCCTGCCCCATCGCGGATCCGGTCTCGACCAGCTCCTGAATGAGAAATCCCTGAAAGCCGGACCCCACCTGCTCCGACATTTCCCTGGCCGCCAGTCGAACCGCATTCAGATCGCGTGGCAGGATCCGAATTCCACCGGAATCGCTTTTGTGTGCGAGATCGGCAGAATCGACTTTGAGAACGATTCGATCTCCCGGGAATCTGTCGAGATCTCCGGCCTCGAGTGCCGCAGGATCCTCGAATCGCCAGGAGACTGGCACCTCCAATCCCAATCGCTGCAGGAGATAGAAGCCCTCGGAGCCGGGTAGAAGGCGCCAACCAGCTCGGCGCGCGCGGGCGAATAGGGGCTGTTCCTGTTCGATCACGGACCCTGGCCCACTCCTGGTCCCGCCGCGATCTCCACAACCCAATCAGGACCTCCTCGTTCAGCCCGGCGGACCCCCAAGGCCTTCACCCACCAACCGGACTCTGCTGAGTCCTGGCTCTGCGTTGTGGCGGATTACCAGCTCCGCAGAGCGCTGCCCTGCTGCGGATGGAGTAAACCGAATCCCTACCGCACAACTGGTCCCGGGCAACAGAAAAGGTGCGGCATGACAGGTAGCTGGCACGATACGGAAGTCCGCTGCATCGGCTCCAGCGAGCTCGAACTCCCGGAAATCGAGATTGCCTGTCCCACCCGCGCTGACATTGACTGTGAGGATCGAGCTTCGGTTCCCCACCGGCTGAGGTCCGAAATCCACGACGGTCTCTTCGATGGTTATCCGGGGCATTGGAGGCGGCAGCCCCGTTCCCGCCAATGGCACCGAACGTGGTCCGGAGATGCCGTCGTGATGGATCTCGAGCTGAGCTGTCGTCCTGCCATCGATCGTCGGCGAAAAGGCTACGGTGACCGTGCAACGACTCCCAGGGGCCAAGGTCGCTTGCACCGCGCACGATCCCGGGCTGACGCTGAAGTTCCCGGAACCATCGTCGGCGATGGTGAAAGGACCGACGGCGAGTGGTGCGGTGCCGCCATTTGCGATCATCAGGTCGATCTGTCCGGTGGTCGTCCTTCGGACACGATCGAAGTCCAGCATCTCCCTATCCAACGACAGACGTGGCGCAACAGCCCTACCACGCAGCGCCACACGCTGCGGACTGGGCCCCGCCTCTACCTGGAGCAACAAGTCGGCAAGGTGTCCTCCTTCGCGAGACGGTTGAAACCGGAGATTCAGCCCACAGGCGGAACCAGGACTCACCGCCTGCCCTCGGCAGCCATCCTTCTCGATAGCGAAGGCCTTGGCATCGCCACCGGCGAGCTCCACCTTGGTGACTTTGGCTCCGGCCGATCCTTCATTGCGCAACTCCACTGCCAGCGGTTCACCAGGTTGTCCCCCGACCCTCCGATCCCCGAAATCGACAAGCTCGGCGCCAAGGACCCAGCGTGGAGCCACTCCTTGTCCCTGCAGATCGATACCCAGCGTCCCGGCCTTTCCCTGAGTGACCTGCAACAGAGAGCGAAACTGTCCGTCCTCGGGTGGGCTGAACACAACCTCGATTCGGCAACTCTCTCCCGAAGCCACGGATCTCCCACCACAACTGTCCTTGCCAAGCGCGAAACCTGCCGCGCCTTCTGCCAAGCTCACCCGGATGGCGTCCAGCGACGTGCCCTGTCTGTTGGTCAAGGTGACACTCTCGAGCCGACCCTTTGTTCCCACGAGGTGACGTCCAAAATCCAGGGCACGCGGTTGAACATCGAACGCAGCTCCACTCCAGATCCCCTCGCCATCGAGCTCTACCAGGGGCACTGGCTCCAGGGCGTCACTGGCGAAGACGAGCTCTCCGCGCCGATTTCCGGCAGCTCGTGGGACGAAGATCAATCGCAGTGAGCAGGACTCAGCAGGATCGAGAGTCGTCCTGGAGCAATCGTTGAGCGTGACCCGGAAATCGCGTTCAGCGCTGCCTCCCAGGCCCACCCGCTCGATCTCCAGGGCTGCAGTCCCCTCATTGATCACTCGCAAGTCACCGGGACCCGAGCTCGTGCCGACATCGTGAGATCCGAACCGCAAGACTGCGGGCTCCACTGAAAGTATCGGAGCGATGCCCTCGCCGCTGACCGGCAACTCGGCGGGGCTGTCCGGCATATCTGCGTGGACCTCGAGGGTGGCTTGCCGCACGCCCATGGACGCCGGTGTGAACTCCAGCTGCACCGTGCAGCTCGCCATCGGTTCAAGCAGCACTGCACCACACCCGTCGCTCTCGATCTTGAACTCGTTCGCTTGAGAGCCGGTCAAGGAAAGCATCTCGACGGGCATGGGTCGCTCGCCGATGTTGGTGATCGTCAGCTCTTGCAGGTCACTCACGTTTCCAAGACGGACCTTCTGCATGACGAAGGGATTCTCGGAGAACTGGGCCGCCGGTGGCTTCGGCCAGAAAACCAGGTAGGCACCGAGCATACCCACCAAGGCACCAACAACGAGAACGGCCAGACGCTTTCCGTGAATTGTGGACTTCTTTCGCCTCCGGGGTGGCGGCGCAGGCGGCAATGGACTCGATGGTCGAACATCGGGTTCGACTGATTCGAACGGCAGCTCGGGCTGCGCTGCCCGATCACGCAGCGGCAGGTCCAACATCGAATCGCGGTCGCGTGAGTCTGTGGGTGGTGGATTCATCTGGAGGAATCTGAGCCGAGGTCAGTGCACCAGGTGCCAGCTTGTCTGCCGGCCCGCCAGATAGAGAACTCGGCTGCCGTCGAAGATCGCGCTCTGCTCGAGCTTGATCTGAACGAACTGGTTATCCCATTCCGGGATCTTCACCTTGACGTTGCCTTCAATGGCGAAGGCTGTATTGGCAAAAAGTGTCCAGTCTCCTCTGCCTTGCGTGGGTCCCTGGTTGTCCCACATGCCGATCGTCGGACCTGGAGCATGCCCAAAATAGCCTATCGGATGCGAGTAGACGGAGGCGTCAATATCACTGACCTGTGCCGAGTCCAGAGCCGACGCCAGGATCTGATTGCCGGTCCTGCCGATCTTGAACTCACCGGTAAGGAGGTCTTGCCAGCGATTGCCCTGAGCCAGAGCCTCGCGAAGACCTGGTGGTACTCCGTCTTCTCCAGCGGCAAGAACATACCCCATCTCCTGAGTATCCGTGCACAGCCGCAAATAGCAGATCCCGACATCGGTATGCAGAATGTCGCCAGGCCGAATGACCTGCGGGCTCTCTCCGCAGAATGGATCGACGGCTTCGCAGGTGCCGCCCCGTCGCTGCACATTGACGTCGGGCATGAACCAGATATCCAGGTCTAGATCGGCGAATCGCTGCCGAAGAAACCAGGCGACATCTTCCGTCGTTGTCAGTCCCGGCGTGATCACACGATTTGAGAACGCTTCGTCGATCACCCCCCTGGCCAGTGACACGATCTGGGGGTAGAACTGCAGCTCAAGCTCGGAACGGGTCTCCAGCCAACGGACGACGAGCTCCTCTGCACTGATCACTCGATCCTTCGCTGCCGGGGGCAGCACCTCGAACAGCTTCTGCTTCAGAGCACTCGTCATACCGTCGGCCACCGGCCACATGAAACTCGTGTTGATACCGATGCGGTCCGGACTGCGCTCGGCGATCACCTCTGCCAATCGTTGCCACTGTTCATCGAGATCGCCGCCCTCCCAGGCTGCCTCATAGAGACCACCAAAGGGGTAGCGGCTGACCGTCAAGCGCTCGAGGCCCTCTTCGGGACCACGATCGTAGAAGACCAGCATGGTCGTCCGTCGTGCCGCGAAGACCGGTTCGGGGACCAGGCTGAAGTACACGGGATCCTCGGCATACTCGCGATTGATCACCAGCCACATGTCGATACCGACCTCGCGCATCAGCTCCGGCAGCAGCTTTTCCAGTCGCTCCCGGAGGACCTCGTTGACCGGCTCCACCCTCTGCCTCAGCGGCAGGACAGCCCCCGGGCCTTCAACAACCCTTCCCTGATCGGGAAACGATTCCGCTGCAGCCGCCCAGCATGCCAGAAGAGCACCGACAAGCACGATAGACGTGAGTGCCCCCATCCGAGCGGTCCCACTCATCCTGTCACCACCCTTCGCAGCCACATGGTCACTCGACCTCCACAATCATTTCAATCTCGACAGCGATCCCCATCGGCAGTGAGGCCATGCCGACCGCGGCTCGTGCGTGGCGCCCGCGGTCACCAAAGACCTCCACCAGAAGATCCGAGCACCCGTTGATCACCTTGGGCTGGTCGGTGAATTCCGCATCGGAATTCACCATGCCGGTGACCTTGACGACGCGACGAACCCGGGAGAGATCACCTATCTCTTGCTGCAGAGATGCCAGCAGAGCGATGGCCGTCAACCGTGCCGCCTCATACCCCTGGTCAACCGTCAGATCCTTGCCGAGCTTGCCGGTAACCAGGGACCCGTCGGCCCGCCGCGGACCGTGTCCCGAGGTAAAGACCAGGTTGCCTGTTCGAACCGTCCTCACATAGTTGGCGACCGGCGTGCTGGGCTCTGGAAGCTCGATCCCGAGTGCAGACAGTCGACCTCGAGGATCGAATTTCGCTTCTGCTGCTGCTATCGGCGCCGGCGTCAGGGCGAGCACCAGTCCTTGCAGCCCCACGAGGGCCAAGGCACAGATCCACCTGCAATTCCCCATCGTCTTTCCCTTCCTGATCTCAAGATGTACTCGGAAAGAAGGCTGCGATCGACCTCCACCTCTGATGTGTCAGAGAGTAGCATGTCGCTTACCGGTGCTAAACTCGCCGTTGGAAGGCAACTCCCCAACCGGTATCTCCTCAATGTACGAACAGTTCTACGGCTTCTACGAATCGCCGTTCAACATCACGCCGGACCCGAGATTCCTGTTCTTCAGCGGGCGGCACCAGGAGGCGTTCGGTCACCTTCTCTTCGGCATCAAGGAGCGCAAGGGGTTCATTCAGATCACCGGTGAGGTGGGAACCGGCAAGACTACGCTATGCCGGGCGCTGCTCGAAGCACTGGATCCAGGCTACCGCACCGCCTTGATTCTCAACCCCAGCATGTCCGGCCTGCAACTGCTTCGCACCATCGTCGACGAGTTTGGCTTGGCCAGCAAAGACCACGACCGCGTGTCGCTCCTGGATTCACTCAATACATTCCTTCTCGATCAGGTCAATGAAGGTCACGATGCCGTGCTGGTCGTGGACGAAGCGCAGAATCTGAGTCCGGAGCTGATGGAGCAGGTCCGTTTGCTGTCGAATCTCGAAACCGATCGACAAAAGCTGCTGCAAATCGTCCTGATGGGACAACCCGAGCTTCGACAGACTCTGGACCAACCTGGTCTCCGCCAGTTGCGCCAGAGGATCACCGTCCGCTATCACCTCACGTCTCTCGACTATCCAGAGACAGAGATGTACATCGCTCACCGACTGCGAGTGGCTGGCGCCAACAGCCGCCCCACCTTCAGCCGTGGAGCCCTGAGACGAGTTTTCCGCTATTCAGGCGGAGTGCCCAGACTCATCAATGCGGTCTGCGACAAAGCCCTGCTCTGCGGTTATGTCGAAGGGGATGACCATCTCAACACCCGCCATCTCAGAAAGGCGATCCGCGAGCTCGAGGGACACGTGCAGTGAGCCTGATTATCGAGGCGCTGAAGAAGGCTCGTGACGATGCAGTGCGACGTCAGGCAGCAGCCAGAGGCTTGCCGCTCGCACCCGTGCCTCGGCTGGAACACAAGAGTCGATGGATGACGTTGGCTCTGATCCCACTGGTAGCTGCCCTGGTCGTCTGCGTCATGCTATTGATTGACGTCTATTCGAGGTTGCCCGAGAACCCGGCCCAACCCGGAGTGACGCGCTCGACGGGTGCGGAGTCGATCGAGGACGCGGAAATAGGGTCCAGGGCTTCAACAGCCTCCAGTACCGGAGATTCAACCTCCGAATCCAAACCGACGACTTCCACGTCGGCGGTTTCTCCCCTCGAGCCAGGAGCCTCGTCACGCTCACCCGGGCCGGCTGCTCCACCGACGACCTCTTCGTCCTCGGACAACGACTCGCTCCCTGCCCCCGGTCTGTCCGAGGCTGAGCGGTCAGCAGGACTCGAAGGTCCGTCTGTGTCTTCAGCCAACGTGATCCAGGATGCTCGTGTCTCCTCCAGTGGCCAGGCCCAGTTGCGCAGTGGTCAGATCGTAGATCTGGGTGGCATCGCCTGGTCGGAGTCGGATCCCTACGCCTTGATCAACGGTCAGGTGGTCGGAATTGGCGAGTTGGTGCGATCTTACAGGGTCACGGCGATCACGCCCGACGAGGTGATCCTGGAGAAGGACGGGGATCGCGTGGTCCTGCGGCTGGATTAGGAACTCAAAACGCTTGTGCCGTAAGCAGTCCGCGGCCGCGCAAAAACGTCACCATCTGATCCCAGAGCCTCTGTTTCCGGTCGGTCAGCCGATGATCGCCATCCGCGAACAGGTGGAACTCGATATCGCGGTAGGGACAATGAGCGGCGAACTCCTGCACCCGGGCCCAGTCGACCCGGTCGTCCTGCTGGCCCTGCAGTAATAAACAGGGAGTGCGATACAGCTCCATTAACTGCTCATCGTGGTAGTCGAGCAGGTCGTCCATGAAGTCCCAACCCAGATCCCAGGTTCCCAGCTCGTTTTCTACGGCAATTCTGCCCTTGTTCTGCCACCGAATCAGGCCGTCCTCTCCGGCCCATTGCGCCAGGCCGTCCTCGAGGCTCAGGGCAGGTGAGATGTGAATTCCAGCAACTATCTCGGCTGGATTCAGGGCCGAGTACCAGAGTCCTACCAACCCTCCCATCGAGGATCCGATGACCACGACCCGGCGGTGCCCACGGGCTCGCAGCACGTCGTGCACACGGCGAACGTCCTCCAGATCGCGCGACAGTGTCAAATCGATCATGTTCCCGCCGGAGTCACCGTGCCCCTGGAAATCGAAGGAACAAAAGCTCATCCCATGGCGCACCGCCTGTTGCCGAAAGAACGAGGCCTTCTCCCCGCACTGGCTCGAGCCAAAGCCGTGCAGATAAAGGACGGTGAGCGGATCTTCCAGCTCCGTTTGCGGTTGATCGATCCGCACAGCGAGGTGCGAGATCTCGCGTTTCCCGTTGCGGATGGAGATTTTGCAGCGTTGGCTCACGTCGGTACCTGCTCTGGTCCTCCTCCCCTTCCCGCCAGGTCTTGAACCTGCCAACCAAGTGTAGTCGAAGGCCAGCGCAACGGCAGTGAAGCCCGTCGCAGTGGATACCGATTTCGGGCGGACCTGCGCAAGCCCGCCCCTGGGCCTGGAAAGAAGTCGAGGAAAGCGCATTCTGGCCAGACGATGATAGTCTTCCGAGCTATTCGACGTGCTGATCAGCACACTCTGTACAAGGATCTGTATTCCGATGAAAGAAAGTACACGAAAACCGATGTCTCTCTTCGGGTTGATGGCCATGGTACTCGTCAGCAGCGCGGCTCTCGCTGGCAGTTGGCCGAACTGGCGTGGCCCGGAGCTCAACGGAACCTCGGCCGAAACCAATTTGATATCGGCTTGGTCCCGTGATGGCCAGAACCTCCTTTGGCGGCACGACTTCGTCGGCCGATCCACTCCCATCGCCTTACGCGGGCGAGTCTGTGCCAATGGTCGCGTTGGCGAGGATACCCTGCGTCAAGAGATGGTCGCCTGCTTCGATGCCGACACGGGCAAACCGTTGTGGGAGTACCGCTTCAACGTCTATCAAACCACTGTTCCCTGGACCCGCGTCGGTTGGGCCAACCTGACCGGTGACGAAGAGACCGGGTTCATCTATCTGCAAGGCGTCGGCGGTCTCTTCTTCTGCTTCGATAGCGCCGACGGCCGGGTGGTTTGGGAACGCAACTTCATCGAAGAATTCGGATTCATGGAGGGTTACGGGGGCAGAACCCAAACCCCGACCATCGACGAAGACCGGGTGATCATCACCTTCTCCAATACGAGTTGGGGCTCGCAAGCAAAGCCACTCCACCGGACCTTCGCCTTTGACAAGCACAGCGGTGAGCTGCTGTGGACTTCCACCCCCGGTGCCTTCCAGGTGGACAAGAACACCCAGTCGACACCCTCGATCGCTATCATCGATGGACAGCGAATGGTGATCCATGGAAACGGGGACGGCAGCATCTACGCGCTCCAGGCGCGCACCGGGGAGAAGGTGTGGGGATTCCAACTCAGCAAGCGTGGGATCAATACTTCGGTGCTGATCGATGGAGACACCGTCTATGCCGCGCACAGCGAAGAGAACATCGACGAGGGCACCATGGGGCGCTTCGTCGCCATCGATGCGACGGGAAGTGGGGATGTCACCAAAACTCATGAGCGCTGGCGTGTCCCCCTGGGAGTCGGCTTCTCCAGCCCCGCCCTTCTCGACGGGACGCTCTATGTCCTCGACAACTCGGCCAACCTGCATGCTCTCGACGCCTCGACCGGCAAGGAGCACTGGGAGTTCAGTCTCGGCACCGTGGGCAAGTCCTCGCCGGTGCTCGCTGATGGCAAACTCTACGCCACAGAGGTCAACGGCAAGTTCCATATTCTCGAACCCGCAAGCGACCAGGCAACGTCTCTCGATGTGGAAGAGATCACGCATCCCAGCGGCCGCAAGGCCGAGATCTATGGTTCACCCGCCATCGCCTACGGTCGCGTCTACTTCACCACGGAGGAAGGTATCTACTGCCTCGGAGATGCCAGCCAGCCCTTCGAAGCCAAAGCGAGTCCGCCACGACTTCTCGAGGAACCACCGGTCCCAGGGGATGCAATTGCCACTCAGGCGAGGATCTTCCCGGCCGAGGTCGGGATGCACACCGAGGACTCGGCGAGCTTCCGAATCGAGACGTTCGATGCCAGTGGCCGAGCGCTGGGAGGCGCAGACGCAACCTGGAGCCTGCAAGGATTGAAAGGTTCCGTGGCTGATGGTGTATTCCATCCTGACGCCACTGCCGGATCTCAGGCCGGCCTGGTCGTCGCCAGGACCGGTGAGCTCGAGGCTGCGGCCCGAGTCCGGGTCATTGCCCCCCTCCCCCTGAGGGAGGATTTCGAATCGATCGAGGTGGGCTCTCGGCCGGGGTACTTCCTGGCCTATGTCGGGCGCTTTGCCGTCGAAGACATGGACGGTAACAAAGTCCTGGCCAAGGGTCCCTCCCCGATCAAGATTCACCGGCATATCACCTTTCTCGGCTCTCACGACGACGAGGGCTACACTATCGAGGCAGATGTCATGGGAACTCGCGACGGCCGCAAGCTCGCCGATGTGGGTCTTATCAACAGCGGCTACACCCTGGATCTGATGGGCAATCATCAGCGGCTGGAAATCCGCTCGTGGGCTTCGGCACTGCGCATGGTCCAACGCACCGATTTCACCTGGGAACCCGATCTCTGGTACAGAATGAAGATGCGCGTGGATATCGACAAAGACCAGGCCCTGATTCGGGGCAAGGTTTGGCCAAAAGGCGAGCCGGAACCCGCCGAGTGGCAGATAACCGCCGAGGACCCGCTCCCCATTCGGCAGGGCAGTCCAGGGCTATACGGATACTCCCCCACTCCGATCTACTTCGACAACATAGAGGTGACCAGCAACTAGTCATGAAAAGAACAACTCTCCTGTTTGCAGTGATCACAGCCTCGGCATTCGGCGTTCTGAGCGCCGTGAATGCCGAAGACGTAAGCATGTTTGGCGGCTCGCCTTCCCGCAACATGGTCTCGGAAGAGTCCGGCCTCCCGGCCACCTGGGATGTCAAGACAGGCAAGAACATCAAATGGCGCCAGACACTCGGGTCGCAGAGCTATGGCGGCCCCGTCATCGCTG
Source organism: uncultured Acidobacteriota bacterium (assembly GCA_963707075.1). Taxonomy (GTDB): domain Bacteria; phylum Acidobacteriota; class Thermoanaerobaculia; order Multivoradales; family JAHEKO01; genus CAXMQZ01. The sequence continues at coordinate 282,571 of CAVPOX010000015.1, read as the reverse complement.
GCGGAAAGATCTATGTCGGCACCAACAATGAGGGCCGCCGTGACCCGGCGATCGAGGGCGACAAGGGTGTGGTCATGGCCTTTCAAGCTTCCGATGGAGAATTCCTCTGGCAATCGGTGCACGACAAGCTCCCCGATGGCCGCGTCCATGACTGGCCGCTGCAAGGGGTCTGCTCTGGGCCCTACGTCGAAGGAGAGCGTCTCTACTACGTCTCCAATCGCGCGCAAGTCGTGGCCGCCGACACGGAGGGCTTCCGCGACGGTGCCAACGATGGCCCTTTCCAGGATGAGCAATACACCGGGGAGGCTGATGGAGACATTCTCTGGAGCCTCGACATGATCGGCGAGCTTGATGTGTTTCCGCACAACCTTGCAGCTGGCAACCCCGTGGTGGTCCAAGACTTGGTGTTTACCGTCACCGGCAATGGTGTCGACGAGGGCCACATCAACATCCCGGCACCCTACGCTCCGAGCTTCATCGCCGTAGACAAGAACTCCGGGAAACTGGTGTGGGAAAGCGCCCTCCCAGGCGATGAGATCCTGCACGGGCAGTGGTCCAATCCGGCCTACGGCGTGATTGGCGGCAAGGCACAGGTCATCTTTCCTGGCGGTGACGGCTGGCTCTATTCACTGGAAGCCGAAACCGGTGAGCTGATCTGGAAGTTCGACACCAACCCGAAAGACTCGGTCTGGGAACTCGGAGGTGCCGGCACACGCAACAACCTGATCTCCACTCCTGTGATCTGGGAGGACAGGGTCTACATCGGTGTCGGCCAGGATCCGGAGCACGGTGAAGGCCAGGGCAACTTCTGGGTGATCGACGCCACAGGCTCGGGCGACATCACCGAAACCGGCGTGGTGTGGCACCGCGGAGGGGAGGATTTCCACCGTACCATCTCCACCGCCGCGATCAAGGATGGCTTGCTATACATTGCGGACCTGTCCGGCTTCCTCTACTGCCTCGATGCCAAGACCGGGGAGCACTACTGGACCTACGACGCCTTTGCCGCAGTCTGGGGATCGGCCTTTGTCGTCGACGGCAAGGTCTACCTGGGTGACGAAGACGGCGACGTCGCCGTGCTCAAGGCCGGCAAAGAGCTCGAGGTCCTGGACGAGATCAACATGGGTAGCGCCATCTACACCACGCCCGTCGCCAAGGACGGCGTGCTTTACATCGCCAGCCGCAACGCCCTTTTCGCCATCGCGGAGGGCGCTCAGACAGCACCTGCTACCGCGCCTTGAGGTCCCGATGATCAAGCAAAGCGCCAGTTCCAAGACGACGACGGCGGACCAGGTTCCAGCACGCAAGCTGGAAGAGTCCCAGCAGCGCCTCGATGCCCATGTCCGCGAAATGGTCGATTGGCACTTCAGCCCTGAAACCGGATGTCCTTTCTGGCTAGAGTTTGCCAACAAGCTCGATTTCGATCCTCGGGACAAGATCGGAGGGTACGCCGATCTGCGCCTGCTGGGTCACTTTCAGGACGAGTGGCTGCGCGGAGGTCCAGTCCGACGATGGCTACCCAAGGGGCTTGTGGGACAGCCGGTCTATGTCTTCGAGACCGGAGGCTCGACCGGCCTGCCCAAGAGCAGAATCAGCTTGCGGGACTTCCAGATCGATTACGAACTGTTCAGTGAGACCCTGTCCGATGAGACCTTTCCGAAAGGGTCGGACTGGCTCATGCTCGGCCCCACTGGTCCACGTCGACTCCGTCTGGCGATCGAGCACCTTGCCCAACATCGGGGCGGTATCGCCTTTCATGTCGATCTCGATCCCCGATGGGTCAATCGACTGGTGAGGTTGGGCCGGCATCAAGACCTGCAGGACTACAAGGATCACGTCACCGATCAGGGGCTGAAGATCTTGCGAGCCCACGACAACGTGCGCTGCGTCTTCACGACGCCCAAGCTGCTGGAGGCTCTGTGCGAGAAGATCTCGCTGCCCAAGATGGGCATCACCGGAATCTTCTGCGGTGGTACCGAGATGAATGCACAGTTCCACCGTTTCGCCCGGGAGGAGCTTGTCCCCGGCGTGGATTTCATTCCCACTTACGGCAACACCCTGATGGGGCTCGCCTGTTGCAAGCCGTTCGATCCTCGCGACGACTACGCCATTACCTACTATCCGCCTCATCCTCGTGCGGTGTTCGAGCTGGTCGATCCGGACGAACCTGAGCGCATCGTAGACTATGGCGAGACCGGAAGGGTGATGCTCACCACCTTGACGAGGGAATTCTTCATGCCACGATTCCTGGAGCGAGACGAGGGTGAAAGGGCCGTCCCGATCGAGCCCTATCCCTGGGATGGGGTGAGCAATCTGCGACTCTTCTCACGATTCGAGGAATCGGTTGTCGTCGGGGTGTACTGATGCTCCATCTTCCCGTTCTTCGTTCAGGTCGGGTCTACGAGAGCCTGACCCGAAATCTGCTCACCGACATCCGCTCAGGGGACCCGGTCGCCGAAGTGAGCCTCGCCAACCCCGGCCTCATTGCCAGGGATCTCGCCTGCGCGACAGAGAATCAGCGCGTCCTCGCCGAGCTGAGCACCGCTGATCTGATTGACAAGTGCGGCACTGCCGCCCGGCTCTTCGTAGAGGACAAGCTGCCGGTGGGCGATCAGATGCAGTCACCGGAGGACTACCTCAAACAGCTGACGGCCACGACCGGCATGCCGATCTCCCTGGGTCGGGCCAACATGGGCAAGATCCATTTCGTGCTGTCGAGAATGGAGATGGTCCTCGGAGGACTGACCCGGGGGCTGGATCCGGACATTCTCGACTCCGGCTGGGGCATCGAGGGCGGGCGACGCCTATCCTTCCGGCGCGAGACCGACAATCTCGGGGTCATCCTGCCCAGCAACTCTCCAGGGGTGCATTCGCTCTGGATTCCTGCTGTTGCCCTCAAGATCCCACTGGTGCTCAAACCAGGAAGCCAGGAGCCCTGGACTCCTCTGCGCGTCACCCAGGCTCTGCTAGCGGCCGGCTTGCCGCCAGAGAGCGTTGGTTTCTATCCGACAGACTACCCCGGTGCAGCCGAGATCCTCCTGCGCTGTGGTCGATCGATGTTGTTCGGAGACAAGTCGACCGTCGAGCCCTGGAAAGCGGACACCCGTGTCCAGATCCACGGACCGGGTTGGAGCAAGGTGATGATCGGCCCCGACATGGCAGGCAACTGGCCTGAATATCTGGACCTCATTGCCGAATCTGTGGTCGCCAACTGCGGACGCTCCTGTGTCAACGCCTCCGGGGTCTGGACGGCTGGTCACGGCAGGGAGCTCGCCGAAGCACTAGCCACCAGAATGGCTGCGATTGAAGCCCGCCCACTGGAGGACCCATCAGCCGAGCTCGCAGCATTCCCCAGTGTCGCAGCGGCCAGGCGCATGTCCACCTATATCGACTCCCAGCTGGAGATCCCGGGTGCCACGGATCTAACGGCCAGGCTGCGCAATGGCGCGCGAGTCGCCGAGGCCGACGGCTGTGCATTCATGCTCCCCACGGTCATCTACTGCGAAGATCCCGATCATCCACTGGCGGCGGCAGAGTTTCTCTTTCCCTTCGTCAGCGTCGTCGAGGTACAGGCCGATCGACTGGTCCCGAGCATGGGCTCGACCCTCGTGGCCACGGCACTCACCGAGCTCCCGGAGCTGCAGCATGAGCTGATGACCGCACCCAACGTCGAGCGACTCAATCTCGGGCCCGTAGCTACCTGCGCGGTCGCCTGGGATCAACCTCACGAAGGCAACCTCTTCGAACACCTCTATCAGCAAAGAGCCCTGCAGGCTCCGCAGCTGGAGAAAGCGCTCGGAGAAGCCGTTGTCGGCTGATCACACCAGCGTCGGGCTGGGTGCGCAGACTGCCACCAGCGAACCCAAAACCCAGACATCCGCGGCTCTCTCGGCTTCCCGCTGGGAAGCCGAAATCGGTTCGATTCGGGTGCTGTTCGGTGAGGGCCGCTGCCCGGAAGCTGCGACCCTGGTGGATGAGCTGGGATGTCGGCGGGTCCTGCTGGTCAGCGATCCCGGCATACGGCAGGCGGGACATCTTCGGCTGCTGCAGGACAGTCTGACCTCACACGGTCTGGCAGTGCGCACTTACGATCGGGTCGATGAGAATCCCACATGCAGGCAGGTCGACGAGGGAGTGGCCGAAGCGAGCCCGTTCGCACCGGACTGCATTGTCGCTCTCGGAGGCGGTAGCGCGATGGACTGCGCCAAGGGGATCAACTTCCTGCTCACCAATGGTGGACGCATGGCCGACTATTGGGGTTATGGGCGGGCGACACAGCCCCTGCTGCCTTCGATCGGCATACCCACTACTGCCGGCACCGGCAGCGAAGCCCAATCGTACGCACTCATCTGTGATGATGCCACCCATCGCAAGATGGCCTGCGGCGATTCCAAAGCACGGTTTCGGGCGGTGATCCTGGATCCGAATCTCACCGCCTCGGCCCCACACCGGGTCGCCGCTGCTGCCGGTCTCGATGCGGTCAGCCACGCCGTGGAGACCTACGTCTCGACCCGACGCAACCCTGTCTCGCAAATGCTGGCCCTCAGCGCCTGGAAGCTGCTCGAACCCAATCTCGAGAGATCTCTCGAGGATGGGGCTTCGGCCGAGCGGCGCGGAAAGGTCCTGTTGGCGGCTCATCTGGCCGGTGCAGCCATCGAACAGTCGATGCTCGGTGCAGCTCACGCAGGGGCAAACCCGCTCACCGCAACTTTCGGCATCACACACGGACAGGCCGTGAGCCTGCTACTCCCGCATGTGGTGCGCTTCAACGCCGAGGAAGCCGAGAGCGGCTATCTGGAACTGATGCGCGCGGCTGGACTAGAATCGCCAGCTGGAGCCGGCGAGACCCTCGCGGTACGAATCGAGCAGATGCGGCGTCACGCGGATCTGCCGAGCCATCTCAGACAGATCGGGGTATCAGCATCAGAGCTTTCGGATCTGGCCTCTGCCGCAGCCCTAGAATGGACCGGTCGGTTCAACCCACGGCCGGTCGGTGAACCCGAGTTCCTGGCGCTCTATGAAACAGCCTACTGAATTCCCTGACAGTCACAATCCGCGCGCGGCCCAGGTGATGGTGATCGCAGGGCGGACAATCTCTACTGCCTTGATGGCTTTGGCTCTGCTGCTGCCCGCCAGGGCTTCTGCGAATGACGATTCGGCTCGCAGGTGGACCAGCTTTCGCAACGACCCTCAACTCACTGGCACAGCAGCCAGCACATTGCCCGAGTCGCTCCAGCCCCTGTGGACTATCGCCGACGAGGATGGATTCGAGGCCACCGCTGCGATTTTCGACGGCACGGTTCTGGTCGGCTCCATGGGTGGCGTGTTTCGTTCACTAAGCCTCACGGACGGCTCGCCAGAGTGGGAGTTCAAAGCCGAGGCGGAGATCAAATCGTCCGCTCTGATCGAAGGCGACAGCGTGTTCTTCGGCGACGAGGCAGGTTTCCTGTACGCCCTGGATCGCTCCACCGGCGCCGAGCTCTGGCGTTACGAAACCGAAGGTGGCATCACCTCGTCGCCGAACCGCGCCGGGCCATGTCTTCTTTTCGGTTCATACGACAACTCGCTGTACTGTCTCGACCCTGCGAACGGCCAGAAACGCTGGAGCCTGGAGACCGAGGGGTATGTCAACGCAACGCCCGCGGTCTGGCAGAACCAGGCCATATCAGCCGGCTGCGACGGTTTCCTGCGGTTGGTCGATCTCGCAGACGGTTCAGAGAACGGCTCACTCGAGCTCGGTGGCTATGTGGGTGCCAGCGCGGCCATCTCAGGAGACCTCGCCTTCGTCGGCAATTTCGAGAATCAGGTGCTTGGACTCGATCTCGCCAAGCGAAAGGTCGCCTGGATCTACGACCCTCCTGACCAGAGCTTCCCCTTCTACTCGTCGGCCGCAACGGACGGTCAGACCGTCGTGATCGGTGGTCGAGACAAACAGGTCCACGCCCTGGATCCCGACTCCGGAGAAGCTCGTTGGACCCACGCCACCCGGAGTCGGATCGACGCCTCACCCGTCATCGTCGGCAACCGTGTCTTTGTCGCGACCCAAAGCGGAGACATACTGTCTTTGAACCTCGAGACCGGTTCTCTCGTATGGAGTTTCGAGACCGGTGAAGGCATTACCGCCTCACCGGCAATCGCTGCCGAGCACCTTGTCATCGGCACCCTCGACGGTACACTCTTCAGCTTCGGAGCCCGTTGACGGGCAGTCAACCATGACCAAACCAGAGCCAGCCACCGAGCGTCTCAACGGTAAGGACACCGAAGTCGGCAGTGTCTTTGTCTCCAATTACCCGCCGTTCTCGGCCTGGGAACGGGATCGGAGCGACCTGGCTCTGCAGGCTTTGGCACAGGCGCCGCGCAGCGAGGCCGATTTCGGCATCTACCTTCACATTCCTTTCTGCAGGAAGCGTTGCAAGTTCTGCTACTTCAGGGTCTTCACAGACAAGAACGCTGACGAAATCGGCACCTATATCAACGCCCTCGCCAGCGAAGTCGAGATGCTCTCCACCCGGCCGGCAGTCGCTGGTCGGAAACCCCGGTTCGTCTATTTTGGCGGCGGCACGCCTTCCTACATCAGCGTTGAACACCTGCGCCGGCTGGTGGATCGATTGCAGGCTGCCATCCCGTGGACCGATTGTGAGGAGATCACCTTCGAGTGTGAGCCGGGCACGTTGACCCGCTCGAAACTCGAGGCCATTCGCGAGATCGGCGTAACGCGTCTCAGCCTCGGTATCGAGAGCTTCGATGACGAGATTCTCAAGGAAAACGGCCGCGCACATGTGTCGAAGGAGATTCACCGCTGTCTGCCCTGGATCAAAGACCTGGCCTTCGAACAGTTGAACATCGATCTCATTGCGGGCATGGTCGGAGAGACCTGGGAGACGTGGAAGGATTCCGTCTCCAAAACTCTCGAGATCGCACCCGACAGCGTCACCATCTACCAGTTGGAGCTACCCTTCAACACACGCTATTCCAGCAACATCCGCGAAGGCTCCTTCGACAGACCCCTGGCCGACTGGGATATGAAACGGGTCTGGCACGACTACGCCTTTCAAGAACTGGCCAAAGCCGGATACGAGGTCTCCAGCGCTTACACCATGGTCAAGAGCCGTGAGACCAGCCAGTTTGTCTACCGTGACGCGGTCTGGCATGGTTGTGACCTGCTCGGCACGGGTGTGGCTTCCTTCTCTCATCTCAACGGTGTCCACTATCAGAACGTCGATGGCTGGGGCGAGTACCTGGCGCTGCTGGGCGACGAAGAGCTGCCTATTGGCCGCGCTCTGGTCACTTCGAAACGAGAGCAGCTCATACGCGAGCTGATTCTTCAGATGAAACTCGGTCGAGTTGAAACCGAGTATTTCCAACTCAAGTTTGGTGTCGATGTTCTGACAGAGTTCGAGCGGCCGCTGCAATTGCTCGAGAGTCAAGGTTGGCTCTCCGTGTCAGATCGAGTAGTCGAGCTGGCCCGCCGAGGGCTTCTCAGAGTGGACACCCTGCTGCCCGAGTTCTACGATCAACCCTACAGGGGCGCCCGCTACACCTGATTCAAAACCCCGCTCCAACCCCAGGAAAGATACGGACCGAATCATGCTTTTGCATCGATCATCTACCTCGTCTTTGCGGCCATCATGGCCAATAGCGCTCATTGCCTTGGTGGCATCCGTCGGCCTCCACCCTGTTCGTGCCCAAACCGAGGAGGAAGAGACACAGGAGGAGGCCCCGGTGGCAACGGAACGCGATATCGTGCTGGTCGAAGGCGAGCTGCCGTTCGTCCCGACGACGAACACCATCGCGACCAGACTGCCGGTCGAGCTCGACTGGACCCCGGCCAACGTCGGCGTCGTCACCGCCGCCCTCATGCAGGAACAGAACGGCCTGATTCTGGGAGACAGCCTGCAGAATGTCAGCAGCGTCAACGTCCAGACCGGCCAGGGAGTCTTCGATTTCTTTACTGTCCGCGGTTTCGACTCGGTCAGTAGCGCTCTCGTCCTGACCGACGGCGCCCCTGAGCCCGAGGCCACCTTCTACCAGATGTACAACACCGAACGGGTGGAGATCTTCAAGGGGCCGGCCGGATTTCTCTACGGCCCCAATCCCCTGGCGGGGGCGGTCAACATCGTACGCAAGCAGCCGATGGCAGCGGACTTTGGCACGCTCGCGCTGCAGGCTGGCAGCTTCTCGACCTGGCAAGGCACTCTGGATGTCAACCAGGCGTCTGCTGATGGTGTGCTGTCTTTCCGCCTGGGTGGCCTCTATCGAGAGACCGATGGCTATCGCGATGGAGGTTACGGCAAAGTGGCGGGTGCCAATCCTTCGTTCACCTGGCGACCCAGCAACAACACCTCGCTCAACGTCAACCTGGAGGCTCTTTCCCTCGATTACTCTCCCGATGCAGGCATTCCCTTGATCGAGGGTCGGCTCCCCGAAGTTCCTCGAGAGCAATCCTATGCCTCGCCTTTCGACCAATCCGAGCAGAGTGTAGGGCGCGCTCAGGTGGACTTCGAGCATCAATTGAGCGATCGGGTGACGTTGCGCAACAAGACCTTCTATCGTGGCCTCGACTGGCAGACTGACGGAACGCTTCTGGGCTTTGTCCTGCCAACTCCCGACGGCAGTCTGGTTGTGACGCGATCGTTACTCGTGCTGGATGACCGCCAGGATATCTTCGGCAATCAGTTCGAGGCCCTGTGGTCCGCGAGCACCGGGCCGATCGAGCATCGTTTCGTGACCGGTCTCGAGCTCGCCCGCTACGATGACAAGTACAGCCTCGATGTCGCTCTGCTGCCTGTGATCGACGTCTTCGATCCGGTCGAATTCGCCGTTGATCCGCCCTCCGCCATACCGGGTCTATCCTCGGCAGGTGACTCGACAAGCACGATCCTGGCCCCCTATTTTATCGACGAGATGAGGCTTGGCGAGCGCTGGAGCTTTCTCCTCGGGGCCCGCTATGACGACATCGATTTCGAGGACAGCGTTTCGCAAAGCTCGCGCAGCCAGGGCAAGCTGAGTCCCCTGATCGGCGGCGTCTTCCAGGCCACTCCGAATCTGCATCTCTACGCCAACTTCGGCCAGTCGTTCGCCCCGCCCTCACCGCGGGTGGTCGGCGAGGCCGAGCCGGAAGAGAGCCAACAGATCGAGGCCGGGGTGCGGCAGGATCTGCTCGACGGACGGATGCGCCTGACTGCGGCGATCTTCGAGATCGAACGCCAGAATATCGCCATTCCGGACGACAATGGATTCAACCAGCAGGTCGGCGATCAACGCTCCCGCGGAATCGAGCTGGAGTTGGCGATGGAACTGGCCAGGGGACTCCATGGACTTCTGGTCTACGGTTACACGGACTCTGTCCTGACCCGTTTCACCGAGAGCGTACTGGTCGCGATCGACCCGCCCACCTACTTCACCATCGACCGCTCCGGCAACACGGCTGCCTTCGCCCCCGACCACCTCGCGCGCTTCTGGCTGAACAAGTCGTTCGATTTCGGCTTGAGTCTGGGAGGCGGGCTTCGCTACGTCGGCAATCAGTTCATTGCCGAGGACAACCTGACCGAGCTCGACAGTTATCTCCTCGTCGACCTGGCCGCCATCTATCAATTCCGTCACTGGCGTTTTTCACTCTTTCTCAAGAATGTCACCGACCAGGAATACGAAACCCGAGGATTTGGCACCAGCTCGGTCATCCCCGGGCAGCCCTTCTCAGCCACCGTCGGCATCGGATACCAATTCTGAGGATTATCATGCCTGAAACCCACTATGACGTCATCGTAATGGGAGGCGGTCCCGCCGGCGCGGTTACCGCCGCCCTGGTCTCGCGTGCCGGTTACAGAACGGTGCTTCTCGAGCGCAATCCCGAGCCTGCCTTCAAGGTGGGTGAATCCCTGATGCCGGCCACCTACTGGACATTCGAGCGCCTGGGTGTTCTCGACGAGATGCGAAAGAGTGCCTTCCCGGTCAAGGGAAGCGTCCAGTTCTACTCGGCGGACGGCCGGGCTGCAACACCTTTCTACTTCGACGAACACGATCCCCACGAAAGCTCGCAGACCTGGCAAGTGCTGCGCAGCGAATTCGACGACATGTTGCTAAAGAGGGCCACAAAGGATGGCACAGAGGTTCGCCGGGGAGTCACCGTCAAGGAGGTTCTCTTCGAGGACGACCAGGCGGTCGGAGTGCGCGTGATCTCGAGCGCTGGGGAACCCGAAGTTCTTGCCAGCCGCGTCGTTGTCGACGCTACAGGTCAACGGGCCCTGCTGGCTCGCCAGCTGAACATTCTGGAGAACGAGCCCTGTCTCCAGCACGCCTCCTTCTATACCCATTTCAGCGGCGCACGGAAGGACAGTGGAAAGGACGCCGGGGCGACGCTGATCCTCCATACGGAGTCGCGCAGGTCCTGGTTCTGGTTCATTCCCTTGCCCGGCGATCGCGTCAGTATCGGGGTCGTGGGTAGCGTCGACTATCTGATTCGCGATCGGCAGGATACCCCGCAGGCAGTCTTCGACGCCGAGCTCGCCCAGTGCCCCGCCCTGCTGGCACGCCTGGAGAACGCCGAGCAACTCCTGCCGGTTCAGGTCACCAAGGACTACTCCTACAAGCTCGACCGCCGGGCGGGTAACGGCTGGGTCGCTGCCGGGGATGCCGGAGGGTTCATCGACCCGATCTACTCCACCGGTGTCTTCGTGGCTCTGAAGTCGGGTGAGATGGTCGCTGACGCGATCTGTGCCGGTCTGGAAAAGGACGATGTCTCAGCCACCACTCTCGGAGCCTTCGAGCCTGAGCTGCGTGAGGCGATGCGGGCCATGAGCCAACTGGTGTTCGCCTTCTATACTCCCACCTTCAGTTTTGCCAAGTTCCTCGAGGCCCATCCCGATTGCCAGGGCCAGCTGGTCGATCTGCTGATGGGCAATGTCTTCCGGCGGCCCGTCGACGGGCTGCTCGCGGCCCTGAACGAGGAGATGGCTTCTTGAGAGGGCTTTTCGCCACCTCGGTCCTGGCGTTGCTCTACCTGCTGCATTTCGACTTCTGGCTCTGGCGCCGGCCTGAGATCGTGCTCGGTCTGCCGATCGAGCTCTGGTATCAGTTGGCCTATTGCGTGTTGGTGGTTGTCGCTCTGGTGGCGCTGCTGCCCAGGGCCCGTGGGCGGACCCGTAGCTCCCACCCAACGGACTCCTCCCTTCCATGACCCTCTTCATCCTGACTCTCTACCTGCTGCTGATTCTCGGCGTGGGTCTCTATGGCAACAGGCTTCTACGAGGTACCGGCGAGGACTACTTTCTCGCCAGCCGTTCGATCGGTTCCTTCGTACTCCTGATGACGTTGTTTGGCACCCATATGACCGCTTTCAGCTTGCTGGGCGCTTCAGGCGAGGCCTACCACCGAGGCATCGGCGTCTTCAGCCTGATGGCTTCGAGCTCCGCGCTGGTCGTTCCCGTGGTCTTCCTCTTCATAGGCACCCGCCTTTGGCGGATCGGCAAGCAGGAGGGATTCCTCACCCAGGTCCAGTTCTTTCGTGAACGCTGGGGCTCCGATAGGCTGGCACTGGTCCTGTTCCTCATCCTGGTGGCCCTGCTTGTCCCATACCTGCTGATCGGGGTGATGGGTGGGGGCATTACCTTCGCCCAGATCACCAACGGTCTGGTACCCCAGTGGCTGGGGAGCCTGATCATCTGCGCCGTTGTGTCGATCTATGTGACGGCAGGCGGCGCCCGCTCGACTGCCTGGGCCAACACAGTCCAGACCCTGGTCTTCATGGCCCTGGGTACCGTGACCTTCGTGGTGATCGTGCGCGCCCTTGGCGGTCTCGATGCCGCTTGGGGAAGGGTGGATCCGACCCTCCTGATGCACGGCGATCGGATTCCAGCAACCAAGCTGTTCAGCTATACCTTGATTCCGCTGTCTGTTGGTATGTTTCCCCACATCTTCATGCATTGGCTTACGGCCCGCGATCACCAGACCTTCCGCCTCCCGGTCATTGCCTACCCGCTGTGTATCGCCGTCGTCTGGTTTCCGAGTGTTGTCCTGGGAATCCTGGGCACTATCGACACCCCGGGTCTCCAGGGTCCGGCCGCCAATTCGATTCTCCTGCAGATGATCTCGCAATACGCGCCCGAGATCCTGGTGGGCTTCCTGGGTGCCGGAGTCTTTGCCGCGGTCATGTCCTCGCTCGACTCACAGATCCTCTCGTTGAGCACCCTGTTCACGCACGACATCGTGGGACGTCGCTGGCGCGGCATGAACGGGGGCGCAAGAGTGCATATTCGCCTGGGCAGGATCTTCGTCGTCCTGATTCTCGCCGTCACCTATCTACTGTCACTGGTTTCGAATCGGAGTATTTTTTCCCTGGGAGTATGGTCATTCACCGGGTTCGCCGCACTCTTCCCCCTCGTCGTAGCGGCCCTGTACTGGCGCCGCAGCACGAAGTATGGCGCCTGGGCGTCCGTTCTCACGGTGTCGGCACTCTGGTTGTATTTCTTCGTGCGCGCCTGGAGCACACCCGGATACACTGTAGGGGGAACGGGATTGATGCCTGTCGCCGTGATCCTGCCCGCGTCGGCCATCGCCATGATTGCTGGTACCCTGTTGGGGCCTCGACCGGAGCAAGAATCGATCGACCGGTTCTTCCCCGAGCGGTTCTAGAAGATGAGGATTGCCTATATTGCCGCTGGTGCTGCAGGTATGTACTGCGGCAGCTGCATGCACGACAACACGTTGGCCGCCGCGCTGATGGGCATGGGGCACGAGGTCGCCCTCATTCCGACCTACACGCCCCTGAGAACCGACGAGCAGGACGTCTCCAACGAGCCTGTTTTCTATGGCGCCATCAACGTCTACCTGCAACAGAAGGCGGGGTTTTTCAAGAACTCCCCCGCCTTCGTCCACCGGCTTCTCGATCGGCCCTCACTGCTGCGCTGGGTGTCGCGTTTCGCCTCCTCGACCAATGCCCGTGACCTGGGCGCGCTGACGTTGTCGATTTTGCAGGCTGAGAATGGTCGCCAACAGGTCGAGTTGCAGCGGCTCCTCGAATTCCTCGAGTCCTATCGCCCCGATCTGGTACAGCTCACCAACGCGATGTTCCTGGGAATCGGCGACGCAATACGGAATCACCTGCGGGTACCCGTCCTCAGCGGTCTGACCGGCGAGGATCTGTTTCTCAACGAGCTTTCCGCACCCTACCGGGAGCGCGTCGAAGAAGAGATGCGGCGACGCGCCCAGGGGGTCGACGGCTTCATCGCCACCAGTCACTATTACGGCGAGGCCATGCGGACCTTTCTGGGTGTAGAAACCTCCCGGATGCATGTCGTACCCCTCGGGATCAGCCTGGACGGCTACGATCCGAAAGTCGCCAGATCTACCGACAGCGACTCGGTGACCATCGGCTACCTGGCTCGGATCTGCCCCGAAAAGGGCCTTCATCACCTTGTCGAGGCCTTTAGACTTCTACGACAGGAACCGGGGACAGACCGACTTCGGCTCAAGATCGCTGGCTACCTCGGTTCCCGCGACGAGGCCTACTACGCCCAACAGAGGCAGATCCTGGAGCGCTCGGGCCTCGGAGATGCTGTCGAGTTCATCGGAGAGGTCGACCGCCAGCAAAAGCTCGACCTTCTACACTCCATCGATGTGCTGTCGGTCCCGACCACCTACAAGGAACCCAAGGGGCTGTTTCTGCTGGAAGGTTGGGCGGCAGGAGTGCCGGCCGTTCTACCCGGGCACGGTGCCTTTTCAGAGCTCATCGAGAGCACCGGAGGAGGCATTCTGGTCGAGCCCGACTCAGCGGCAGCGTTGGCGGCAGGGCTGCGGTCCTTGATCGACGATCCGGAAGAACGCCTGAACTGTGGCAAACGCGGTCGCGCCGCTGTCGAAGCTGAGTACAATGCCCAGGCAATGGCGCAGAGAACCGAGAAGGTCTATCAGCGGGTAGTGGAGGAATTCGACGGCGCAGCGATTCGCGGAGCAGAGCATGGCTGAAAGCCCTTCCTATCCCCTCTACGAGCTGCGCACCACTCGACGCGTCGAGTTCGCGGATACCGACATGGGAGGCATCGTGCACTTCTCGCGGTTCTTCGTTTTCATGGAAACGGCGGAGCACGAGTTCATCCGGGCTCTGGGGGCGAATGTCCACATGAACCTCGATGACACGGAGATCGGCTGGCCCAGGGTCGAAGCGAGTTGCCAGTATCTCAGCCCAGCCCGTCTCGAAGACCTCCTGGAGATCCACGTTCGCGTTGCCCGCAAAGGTGAGAAATCCATGACCTACGCATTTACCTTCTCCTGCGGAGACAACATCATCGCCCGGGGCCGAATGTCGTCGGTGTGCTGCCAGATGAACGCCAGCGGCGGCCTCAAGGCCATACCCATTCCAGCGATTATCGCCGATCGGATCGGCGAACCGACCCTGATCGCTTGAATCCGGGGATCACAGAGCCCACAACCATGGTCACCGACTACCTGGTGGCCGGGATCGCTCTTCTCTTCTGGTGGCGGCTCCGCCTCGATGCGAAGGAGCGACAGAGTGTGGCCGAACAATGGTGGAGTCGGGCATTCCTGGCTACGGCGCTCGCCGCAATTGCCGGAGGCACGACGCACGGTTTTGCTCTGCTTCTGAGCGACACAGCCTGGTCCACCCTCTGGAAGGCCACCGTCTATCTACTCGCCGTTGCCAGCCTTTGCCTCCTGCTGGCAGCCCTCATTTCGATCTTTTCCAGTCGGGCCCTGAAGGTTCTGGTAGCGCTTGCCTGTGCCAAGTTCTTCCTCTACATCGGCTTCCTGACCCAAGTGGAGAGTCTCGGCTACGGCCACTTCGACTACGCCATTTACGAATACGGACTTTCCATGACACTGGTCTTCCTGTTGCAGATCTGGAATTGGTGGCGGTACCGATCAGAAGCTGCACCCTGGATCATGGCGGGGATCCTGGTCTCGGCGGTAGCTTCTCAGATCCAGATGTCGCGCTTCGGTCTGCATCGTCACTTCAATCACAACGACATCTTCCACGTCGTGCAGATGCTGACACTCTGGCTGCTCTATCGTGGCGGCCTGCACCTGGGTGACGCTCGTTGACTACCAGCGTTCGTAGGCCGGATGCCCCGGTCCGACAGCGACGAAGACTCCTCGACAGGTGGCGGTCACTTCACCGCCCGATTCGAGCTCGGCCTCGACCGTCACACGGTTCCCCATGGATTCCACGGCGCGCGCCGTGATACGCAGTTTCTGTCGCGACGGGGTCGGGCGGCGCATCCTGATGTGGTACTCGGCTGTGACACAAGGCGCCGCCGTGTCCGTTCCATCGCGACACATCAGATGCCAGATCGCAGTCCAGTTGCTGTGACAGTCCAT
The DNA here is from genome assembly GCA_963707075.1 of uncultured Acidobacteriota bacterium. Taxonomy (GTDB): domain Bacteria; phylum Acidobacteriota; class Thermoanaerobaculia; order Multivoradales; family JAHEKO01; genus CAXMQZ01. The sequence continues at coordinate 267,241 of CAVPOX010000015.1, read as the reverse complement.
CAGAGTGCCAATGATGCCGCCGTTGAGCACCTGGTCGAAGGCCTCGTGGTGCGACTCCGGCATCCATTCCATCACCACCTCACCGCGCGGATCGTCAGCCACCGGAAAGCTTTGGATGCGGAGTCCGCGAGGGTTGGCATGACCACAACCGAAGCAGATGTTCTTCGGCGCGTACCGCTCTTGCAGACTCAGTGGTGCTTCGGTCATGCTCCGCCCTCTCAGTTGGCCACAATGTTGACCAGCCGACCTGGCACGACAATGACCTTGCGGATCGTCACGCCTTCGAGAAACCGTTGCGCACCCGGGCTTTCCAAGGCCCGCTCACGCGCTTCGTCCTCACTGATATCGGCCCGCACACTGAGTCGATCGCGCACCTTGCCGTTCACTTGAATCACCAAGGTGACTTCGTCTTGCGCAGCCGCTTCTTCATCCACCTCGGGCCATGCTTGGGTGTGAATCGAGTAGGGTTTGCCGGCCCGCTCCCACAGCTCTTCCGCCAGGTGTGGGGCAACCGGCGCCAGCATCCTGAGGTAGATATCCACAGCCTCCTCCCACGCCGGAGTCCCCTCGGCACCTTGTGCTCGCGCCTCGCTCATCGCGTTCAGCAACTCCATCAACGCGGCGACGATCGTGTTGAACTGGAAGTTCTCGAAATCGTTTTCTACCTGCCGTAGCGTCTGATGCACCTTGCGCCGCAGGCCACGCAGGATCTCCTCGCTGCCCTCCCCCGCGGGCTCCGCGGGCTCCGTCATCAGGCTCCAAAGGCGCCGCAGCCACCGCCAGGTGCCCTCGATCCCACGACTGCTCCACGGCCCTCCCTGCTCCCAGCGGGCGAAGAACATGAGGTAGCTACGCACCGTGTCACTACCATAGCGATCGATGAACTCATCCGGCGCGACCACATTGCCGCGGCTCTTGGACATCTTCTCGGAGTCTTCACCCAAAACAATGCCCTGATTGCGCAACTGGAGCATCGGCTCATCGCCCTTGCCAATCCCCATATCGCGACAGGCCTTGTGGAAGAAGCGTGTGTAGATCAGGTGCATGGTCGCATGTTCGATGCCACCCGTATAGGAATCCACAGCCATCCAGTAGTCGTACTCGGATGGATCGAAAGGGCCGCGGTCGTAGTCGGGGCTCAGATAGCGCAGGTGGTACCACGACGAGCACATGAAGGTGTCCATGGTGTCCGTTTCCCGCTCGGCAGGACCGTCGCAGCTCGGACACCGCGTGTGTCGCCAGGTCTCATGCAGCTTCAAGGGGCTCTCGCCGGTCGGCAGCCACTCGACATCGTCCGGCAACTCTACCGGGAGGTCTGCTTCAGCCACCGCCACGGGACCGCAGTCGGGACAGTAGGCCACCGGGATCGGCGCACCCCAGTAACGCTGGCGCGAGATCAGCCAATCGCGCAGCCGATACCCGACGGCGGCCGTACCGGTACCCTTCTCTTCGAGATAGGCAATGGCTTTGCCGACCGCCTGATCGGCCGGAGTTCCAGTCAGCGGACCGGAGTTGACCATCGCTCCGTGGTGCAGGGTGGCGGCCTCCATGGCTTCGCCCGACTCCACCTCTCCACCTGGCTCCGCGATCACGGGCCGAATCTCCAACCCGAACTTGCGGGCAAACTCGAAATCCCGCTGATCGTGAGCGGGCACCGCCATGATGGCACCCGTCCCGTAGCTCGTCAGGACATAGTCGGCAATCCAGATCGGGATCCGCTCGTCATTGACCGGGTTGATGGCATAGCCTCCGGTGAATACTCCGGTCTTTTCGCGGTCTGCCGCCTCACGCTGGATCTCGGTCTGTCGAGCCGCCGCTGCCACGTAGGCTTCCACCTCGGCACGCTGCGACCCACTGGTCAGGCGATCGACCAGCGGGTGCTCGGGAGCCAGCACCATGAAAGTCGCTCCCCAGAGCGTATCCGGGCGCGTCGTGAAGACTTCGAGATCTTCGCCGATTTCGGTCCTGAAGACCACGTTGGCGCCTTCGGATCGACCGATCCAGTTGGTTTGCAGGGTCTTGACTCGCTCCGGCCAATCGATGCCCTCGAAGCTCAGCAGCTCATCCGCGTAGCGGGTGATTCGGAAATACCACTGTTCGAGCTCCTTGCGAATCACCGGCGTGTCGCAGCGTTCACACCGCCGATCGTCTCCCCACACCTGCTCGCGAGCCAATGTCGTGTTGCAGCTGGGGCACCAGTCCACTGGAGACCGTTTCCGGTAGGCCAGATCGTGCTCGAGAAGCTCGAGAAAGAACCACTGTGTCCAGCGGTAGTACTTCGGATCCGATGAGATGATCTCCCGTCGCCAGTCGATCATCGTTCCCATGCGCTCGAGTTGCCCGCGCATGCGCTCGATGTTGGCATAAGTCCACTCACGCGGGTGGATGTTTCGTTTGATCGCGGCATTCTCCGCCGGCAGGCCAAAAGCATCGAATCCCATGGGATACAGGACATTGAATCCCTTCATCCTCTTGAAGCGAGCGCGTGCATCCGGCGGGGCCATTGAGAACCAATGTCCAATATGCAGGTCACCCGACGGATAGGGCAGCATGCTCAGGGCATAGTGCTTGGGTCGCTCGTTGTCGATGTCACTGGTGTACAAGCCCGACTCCCGCCAGCGGGCCCGCCACTTCGATTCGATCCTGGCTGGATCATAAACCTCGACCTCTGTGGCCTCTTCCATCCTCGCATCCGTTCTCTTGTCGAATGAATCTACCTGCTGCGGCGAAGCTCGGATCTTATCGAAAATCGATTTGCGTTGCCTCGACCATCCAGCAAGCGATACGCTCCACGACAGAGACATGAATAGAGAAAACACAAGTGCCGAAGGCGGGCTGCAAGTCCGCGATGTCTACAAGAGCTTCCAGCTCGGAGCCACGACCGTCGAAGTTCTGAAAGGAGCGTCCCTGACGCTCGAAGCGACCGGGGCTCTCGTCCTGATGGGCCCGTCTGGCTCCGGCAAGAGCACTCTTCTGCATCTCATTGGAGGTCTCGATACGCCCACATCGGGCCAGATCGAGATCGACGGACAAGAGGCGAGCTCCATGTCCGAGGACGACCTGGCACGCTTCCGCAATGCGACCATCGGATTTGTCTTCCAGGACTCCCACCTCCTGCCTCAGTACACAGTGCTGGAGAATGTGCTGCTTCCAGCTCTCGCCTTCCCTGACCGCCGCCAGGACACCGCCACCTGCGGCCGAGAGCTACTCGATCGGGTCGGCCTCTCAGCCAGGCTCGACCACCGTCCAGCTGAGCTCTCAGGAGGAGAACGTCAACGGGTGGCAGTCGCCAGGGCGCTGATCAACCGGCCGCGCCTGCTCCTCTGCGACGAGCCAACCGGAAGCCTGGACGCAGCGACTGCCGAGTCGATCGCCTCGCTGCTGTTTCAGCTTCACGCGCAAGAGAAGAGCATGCTGTTGGTGGTGACCCACAGTGTGGAGCTGGCCCGCCGATTCGACCGACGCCTGGAGCTCAGGGAGGGGCGGTGCAGCGAAGCCTGAAGCACTTCTGGCGCATGAATCTGGCAGTCATCGCAAGCGTCGCGGTGACGACAGCCGTCATGACCGGCGCTCTACTCGTCGGCGACTCGCTGCGTGGCAGCCTGCAGGATCTGACTCTCGACCGTCTCGGACGCATCGATTACGCACTGCTCAACAATCGTTTCTTCCCCGAGACTCTCGCGGACCGTCTGGCGGCTCAGTCGCCTTCTCCCTCCGCTCGGCTCGAAACAGCGCCGGTCCTCCTGCTCAAGGGCTCAGCGGTTCAACCAGACTCGAACCGTCGGGCATCGGCAGTGCAGGTGATCGGCATCGAGCCACGTTTCGGCTCCCTCTTCCCTGAATCCACAGCCCGCGAGAGCCTGGATCTGGACCCTCGGGACGGACAGATCTTCCCATCCGTCGTCCTCAACGAGCCCCTGCTCGCGGAGCTCGGTGCCAAAGTCGGAGACGATGTACTGCTTTCGTTCGGGCGCCCGGGGGCCGTTCCCAGCGCCAGCCTGCTCGGGCGGCGTGAGCGGGACGACCTGCTGTCCTCTCTTCGACTCACCGTCACCGGTGTGGTTCCGGCGACAGGGCCAGGACGATTCAGCATCGAACCGCGGCAGAATAGACCTTTCAATGCATTTGTCGACCTCGAGATCCTGCAGAAGCGTCTCGACCGTCCGGGCGAGGTCAATCTCCTGCTCCTGGCAAGCTCGGCAGGGGATCGCGACGATCAGACAATGGCGGCAACCCTCGAAGAGGCGTTGCAGAGCTCGCTGCAGATATCGGACCTCGGTTTGCAGCTCCGCCGAGGCTCGGGCTGGGTTGCGGTCGAAAGCACAGAGCTCATCCTCAGACCGGGAATTGCCAGCGTCATACTGGAAGAGGCTCGGCCGGCCGGTGCGACCGCCTGGCCCTATCTAACCTACCTGGCCAACGGGATGGAGGTCCACGACAGGTTGCTGCCCTACTCCACTGTTGCGGCGCTCCAGCTTCCCTTGCCCGAAGGTGTCGGCAACTTCACTGCAGTGCAGGGAATCGCTATCGACGACCTCCAACCACAGCAGATTGCGCTCAATTCCTGGGCCGCGACAAGGCTGCAGGCAGAGGTCGGCGATTCCCTGAAAATGACCTATTTCCTTGTCGGGGCCGATGACGAATTGATCGAAGATCATCAGCAATTCGAAGTCGCTGCGGTGGTCGACATGACTTCGCTCGGTGCCGATCCAACGCTCACCCCAGAGGTCCCGGGGATCAGCGATGCGGGTGATATCGCCGGCTGGGATCCGCCCTTTCCGGTCGACCTCGATCTCGTGGGTCCAGACGACGAGGCCTACTGGGACGCGCACCGTGGTGCACCGAAAGCCTTCCTGACGTTGGCGCGCGGTCAGCAGCTGTGGCGCAGCCGCTACGGCACACTGACCTCCATCCGGCTCGTTCCGGACACCGAGCATACCCTCGAGCGACTGACAGAAGATCTCGAGGCCAGACTGCTCGACGCCCTACCGCCCGAGCTGGCAGGCTTCGACTGGCTACCGGTCCTTGCCCAGGGATTACAAGGCGCTTCAGGCACGACCGATTTCGCCAGCCTTTTTCTGGGGTTCAGTCTTTTCCTGATCACTTCAGCCGCGCTCCTGGTCGGGCTCCTCTTTTCCCTGCTTGTCGAGCAGCGAAGTCGCGAGGTCGGACTGTTGCTGGCCACAGGATTCACCGTCAAGGCCGTACGACGGCGATTCCTGGGGGAAGGCCTTGTTTTGGCAGCAATCGGAGTCCTGGTGGGTACCACTCTGGCGGCGCTCTACACCTGGATGGTGCTACGCGGGCTTGCGAATTGGTGGGCACCGGTTCTCGACTCGCCCGTCCTGCGGGTCCACATCCGTCCGCAAAGCCTGATCCTCGGTGGACTGGTCACGCTCCTACTGGTCACCCTGGTTATCGCCCTGACCGTTCGACGCATCAGCCAGATACCGATTCCTCTACTTCTGGCCGGCAAGAGCGGCAACAGCTCATCGATTCGGCGGGGGAACCGCGCGGGGATCGTGACGGCAGTCGCTCTCGCTTCGGCTCTGCTGCTGCTCGTCATCGCCTGGTTTGTCGGAATGGAATCCGCACCCGGACTTTTCTTCGGCGTCGGCGCCGCTCTCGTCCTGGCGGGTATTGCGGCATTTGCGGCATGGTCGCACAGCACACGTCGCGGCTCGGAGTTGAGCTCGAGCCTGGTGGTACCGCAACTCGCCGCGCGCAACTGTTCCCGTAACCTCGGCCGCAGCCTCCTGAGCGTCACGCTGGTGGCCTGCGCCACCTTCGTCCTGGTGAGTGTCTCCGCCAGCCGCAAGACTCACGATCACGATCCCTCGTCTCTCGAGACAGGGACCGGGGGATTTACCCTGGTCGCCGAGGCAGAGGTGCCCTTACCGGAACGCCTGGATACATCCAATCTCGCCGATACCGAAGGGGGCGAAGTTTACAGTCTTCGGCTCTTGCCAGGAGATGACGCCAGTTGTCTGAACCTCTATCAACCGGAAAAGCCACGAGTGCTCGGAGTTCCCGAAGCTCTCATCAGCCGGGGCGGTTTTTCATTTCGCGATGTCATCTCTCCCACAGAAGAACCCTGGACCCTCCTGGATCAGAGCTTCGAGGACGAGGCCATCCCGGCGATAGGCGACTACAACTCCGTCCGCTGGATCCTGCACTCAGGCCTGGGCAACGATCTGGTAATGCAGACCGATGCCGGCGAGCCGATCAGACTTCGCATCGTCGGGCTTCTCGACACCAGCATCTTCCAGAGTGAGCTGTTGATTTCAGAGACGCAGTTTCTGCGTCACTTCCCGGATCATGCTGGATTCAGCTACTTTCTGGGCAGTCCCCCGATCGCACAGCTCGACGACGCCGTAGAAGCGCTCGAGAGCAGCCTGAGGGACCATGGGCTGGACGCTGAGTCCGCCGTGCTGCGGCTGGAGAACTACCAGGCCGTCGAGAACATGTATCTCACCACCTTCGAGGTGCTCGGAGGACTCGGTATTCTCCTTGGAACCGTAGGCCTGGGAGTCGTCCTGCTGCGCAACACACTCGAGCGCCGGGGTGAGTTGGCGACTCTACGCGCTTTCGGCTATCGGCGTTCGACCCTGGCCTGGATCGTCGTCGCGGAGAACGCCTGGCTATTGGTCGTCGGCCTCATGATCGGAACCCTCGCCGGCCTGACTGCGGTCGCACCGCATCTGATTACGGGGGGAATTCAGGTGCCATGGAGTAGCCTTTCCAGGGTTCTCGGGGCGATCCTGGCCATTGGGTTGTTGTCCAGTCTTGCTGCCGTCGTCGGCAGCTTGCGCGTTCCGCTGCTCCCGGCTCTCAAGGCAGACTAGGTGGCAACCAGCTGGAGCAGTTTGTCGCCGTACAGCGCGATGCGCTTCGTACCGAGCTGAGGAACCGATTCCAGATCGGCTGCGCCGTGCTCCTGAAGATGTTTGACGGCGGCCACCGGTAGCACCACCTGCATGGGCACCTGTCGCCTCTCTGCTTCGACTCGCCGCCACTTCTTCAGTCGATCTCCCCGCTTCTGGACCTGACGATCGTAGGGCCGGCGAATCGGTGCTGGAGGCAGCTCGGGCGGATCCTTGCGCGCCTGCGCGATGACCGCGAGCAGATCCGCCGACCATCTATCGATCACCCGCCGAGGAACACCCAAGCGTTTCAGATCTTCCCCGCGACCAGGTAGATTGCGCGCCAATGCCATGAGAAGCTCGTTGTGCATCGCCCGACCTGGTGGCAGATCGAGCTCCTGCGCGATGGTCTCCCGCCATAGATAGAGGGCCATCAGAACGCCACTTTCCACCTCCCCGAGCTGCCGAACACCCTTGAGGTTCCAGAAGGCCTCGCGCCGGAACCCTCCATTCCACGTAGCCTCTTCTACCGACCTGCAAGCGATCAGCACCTCTTCCTCGAGATCGACTCGCCAGACCTCGTGTCGGAGCTCCGCGGCGACGGCCGGCAGGTAGCGCACATCATTGATGGCATACTGCAGTTCATCTCCCTCGATTGGGCGTCGGCTCCAATCGCTCCGGGTGTGGGCTTTCGGCAGCGCGACGCCGCACACCCTTTCGACGACGGCGCCATACCCGGTCTTCTTCCATCCGAGAAAGCTGGCTGCCTGCTGGGAATCCCACACACCGGCAAGATGAAGCTGGTAGTCCCTTTTCAGGCATCCGACGTCAAACTCGCCCCCGTGCAACTGGATCTCGTACTCTGGATCCTCGAGGTAGGGTCGCAGAGAATCGAGGGCTGACGAGTCACCAGACAAAGCCAGCAGATCGATCAGCCAGATGTCTCGACCGTCGTTGATCTGCAGCAGGCAGAGACGCTCCTGGTAAGCGAACCCCGAATTGGATTCGCTGTCGAGAGCCAGAGAGGTTCCCTGCGCAAGGGACGCTTCGAGCTCGACCAGTGTCCTGGCGTCCTCGACCCATCGATGTGTCATTCGTCCATCCGTTTCCAGCCGGCACCGTTGCCCTGATCGCGCTCGATATTACCAACCACGGTGACCTTGCTGGGCCCATATCAGCGATACCGTTGGAGTCTCTTGTCGATTACATCGAGGAGATAGCCCACCTTGTAGAGCTGCAAGGACAGAGCGAAGAAGCGTGTTCGGTGGCACTTGCTGTTCGCGACCTGCAAAAGGTCCAGGGTTGCTGCCATGTTCGCTCGAACCAACGGATCGGGTGCTGTGAGAAGTACGTGCCTGTCGGCTTCCGCCAGGACAGACTGGAAATCGGGGCAGAGCATTGCCAGTTCGGTAATGCGCCCTTGGTGTACGGCGAGGACGAGGCGGCGCCACTCTCGGCGCAAAGGCGTCATCTCCACTTCGTACAGTGGCAACCACGAAGCCATGGCTTGTTGCAGAGTCGGCCCTCCTGACTCGCCCGCATGGGCCCAGGCAGGCTCTGGCCCCACAGAACTCGCCACAAGTAGAGAAACCAGCCAGCATAGAGGACGAAGAAGCTTGAACATGCGCTATTGGACGGATTTGCGGCGCCGCTTCTTTCATGCGACATCTGCTACACTTGGTTCGGGCGAAGAATGCAGCCCTCACTGACTTTTTCCAGCCCATGGTCATCGAGACACCTCTCGATCGACCGCCTAATCACAGACAACAGCCAATGGAGTAATTGTGACCAGGAGAATGCTTATCAATGCCCGTGTGCCGGAGGAGCTCCGCATCGCGATCGTCGAAGACGATCTGCTGGAGAACTTCCAGGTCGAGGTCGCCGAGCGTGGCTTGACCAGGGGCAACATCTATCGCGGCATCATCGCTTCGATCCAACCCAGCCTCAACGCCGCGTTCATCGATTACGGTGCGGAGCGACATGGATTCCTGTCTATTCAGGACGTCGTTCCTGCCGCCTATTACAAGGACCCGGCAAACACGCGTCGACCCCGCATCGAAGAGGTCCTCGAGCGCGGCAAACCGATCGTCGTCCAGGTTACCCGCGAGCCGGAAGGCAACAAGGGAGCGGCCCTGACTACTGATCTCAGCTTGGCAGGCCGCTACCTCGTATTGACCCCGCTGGACGATTCCGAAGGCATCTCGCGCAAGGTGCAAGACGAGGAAACCCGACAGAAGCTGCGCGAGCTCGTCGGCAAGCTGGAACGACCCGCCGGCAGTGGAATCATCATTCGGACCAACGCCCTCGGACAGACGAAGTCGGCCCTGATGCGCGACCTCAACGCTCTGCTCAGAATCTGGAAGCGGGTCAGCACCGAAGCACGCCAGGGTAAGGGAATTCGACTGCTCTACAGCGATCAGGACCTGATCCTGCGAGCCCTGCGCGATCACCTCGACAACTCGGTCGAGGAGGTCCTCGCCGACACCGACGAGGCCCACGCCAAGGTCAAGGAGTACATGCGGGCCTTCATGCCGCGCAGCAAGACCAAGTTGATTCGCTATACCGATCGCAGTCCTCTCTTTTCCCGGTTCGGCGTCGATGACCAGATCGAGAGCATCTACGCTCGCAGCGTCGACTTGCCAAGCGGCGGTTCCATCGTCATTGATCGCACCGAAGCGCTTGTCGCCATCGACGTGAACTCGGGGCGTTCGACCCGTGCCGCCACACAAGAGGAAACCGCTCTGGGGACGAACCTGGAAGCAGCCAAAGAGGTCGCCCGCCAGCTGCGGCTGCGCGATATCGGCGGCCTGATCGTGATCGACTTCATCGACATGGATCGACGCGGCAATCGCGCCAAGGTCGAGAAGGCCATGCGCGATGCGATGAAATCGGACAAGGCCCGGTTCACGGTCAGCCGAATCAGCAAGAACGGTCTCCTCGAGATCAACCGGCAGCGCATCCAGCAGGCGCTCTTGATGCGCACCTATCGCCCCTGTCCAACCTGTGATGGTATCGGGCGGATCGCCTCTGCGGAGCTCGTCGGACTCCGACTCCTGCGCACCATTGAAGCCAAAGCCGCAGACGGTTTCACCGGCACCGTCAGGATCGAGCTCCATCCGGAGCTCGCGGATGGTATGCAGAATGCACGCCGTACGGAGATTGCAGATCTCGAGCGCGAATTCGGACTGAGGGTCGAGATCATCGCTTCATCGAGCCTTCATCGCTCGGAAGAACAGGTGACCTGGCTTGCCAAGAATGGTTCCGACGCGGCAAAGAGCCAGCAGAGTCAGGCGCAGGCCGCCCACATCGGGGATAGTGCCAAGAAACGCTCACGCTCGCGGCGCAAGAAGTCGGCGCAGCCAAAAGCGACTCAGCCCGAATCCAAGGATGGCGACCGTGCGGACGCACAGGCGAGTGCCAACCCGAAAGAGGCCTCGGAAGCTGACCAGGGGAATGGGGATGGGCAGTCAGGTCCAGCCAAAGCAGGGGAAAAGCGGCGACGCAGGTCGCGTCGCTCTCGTCGACCGCGGACCAGCAAGTCGTCGGCGCCAAAAGAAGATTAGGCAGCGCTGCGCCTGTACCGGCGAGAAAGCACAAGTGCACCGGCGGCCAGCACGCCGGCGAGCGTGCTCGCATTGAGCCCCGCTATCAGCTCCAACGCCTCGGGCCCGGGGAACAGAATAACCAGGGACGCTGCTCCCAGAGCCAGTCGCTGCCATCTCGGCAGCCGCCCACCCAGAGACCCGGCCAACGCCCCGGCCATCGGCACCAGGCCAAGCACGCTGATCACCACCGCAACGGCAATAACCGGGAGCGGGGCGAGATTCCCCTGGCTATCCAGCATCAACAGAGCGGGCCTGTAGATGAACAGAAACGGCAAGATGAAGCCCACGAGAGAAAAGCGGAACGCCGCCATGCTACTACGCAGGAAGTTCGACCCGGCAATCGAGCTTGCCGCATAGGCGGCCAGGGCCACCGGCGGGGTAACCATGGACATCAGACCAAAGTAGAAAATGAACAGATGCGCTGCCAACGCCGCGACACCGAGTTTGCTCAGCACCGATCCGACCATCGTGGCCAACAAGAGGTAACACACCGCCGAAGGCAGGCCCATTCCCAGGATCAATGACGAGACCATCAAGGCCAGTAGCGCGAGCAGGAGGTTCTGCTGCGCGAGAGGCAGAATCAGTGCCGGAAGCCGTGCGCCAATCCCGGTGAGCGTCACGACCCCGATGATGATGCCCACAGAGGCCGCCGCTCCGATCAGCGACAACCCCGCCCCCGATGCGTCGATCAGAGCCGTCTTCAAGCGGTGCCAACCTAGACGGGTACGAGGATTGACCAGGCTGCAGAGCAGCACCACCAGCATCGCCAGGCTGACCGCCCGAAAGACACTGAACCCCAAAAGCAGGAACAGAACCAGCCCGGCGAGACCGGCAACAAAGACCGCGCCTTCCCAACGCCAGGCCGACGACTCCGTTACTTGCCCGTCCTGTTGCGCCGGGGCGAGCTCGCGGGTTCGCAGATGAACGATCAAGAAAATGGCGAGGTAATAGAGAATGGCGGGAATCGTCGCGGCCCGCAGGATCTCCAGATAGGTTACCGGCGGATCGATGATCTCCAGCATCATGTAGGCACCCGCCCCCATCACCGGAGGAACCAGGGCCCCGCCCGAGCTCGCCGCGGCTTCCAGTCCAGCCGCCTGGTGGTCGGGGAACCCCGAGCTCTTCATCATCGGAATGGTGAAAGTACCGGTCGTGGCGGTGTTGGCCACAGCACTACCGGAAAGTGAGCCCATTAGCCCGCTGCTCATGACCGCAACCTTGGCAGGGCCGCCGCTGGAACCGTGAAACAGGTGTCGGGCCATTTCGATCACGTAGCGTGTCGCGCCGGTCGCCTCGAGAAGAGCGCCAAAGACCACAAAGAGAAAGACGTAGCTGAACATCACCTTGAGAGCGATGCCAAAGACTCCCTGACTGTGCAGAAATGTTTGGGCGACAATTCGATCGAGGGCATAGCCCCGATGCGGCATCAGCCAATCTGGCAATAGTGGACCAAACCGGGCGTAGAGAAGGAAGACCGATGCCAGGATGGGCAGGGTCCAACCCACGGTTCGCCGGGCAGCTTCGAGAACCACGATCAACCCGATGATCCCGACGACGGTATCGAGAGATTGTTCAGCACCCGCGCGCTCTCCCAATGATTGCCCATCGAGCCACCAGCGATCGAACCAGGGCTGACTCTGCACAAAGACGAACCCACACGCCACGACGGAGAGGAGGGCCAGCAAGCCATCGAGGCCCTGACGCCAGCGGCCGGAGTCTGCTGATACCGGACGCAGGAAAATCAACAGAAAACCCAGGAGGGCAAAGCCCGCCAGTTGCGCTTGAGGGGTCAGCTGCGGGTAGTTGACCTCCAGCAGGACATAGAGAGGCAGCAGCAACGCACCGAACGCGTAGACGGTGCGCCGGATTGAGTGATCGTTCAGTCGCCCGATCCCTGTGGCCAAATGCCGATTTCACGGTAGTAGCGCACGGCTCCCGGATGGAACTCGACACCGGTGTTCCGGACTACCACCTCGGGCTGAATGGCTCGTCCTGCGGCGTGCTTCTCCACTACCGACGAACGGTTCTCCCACAGCACGCGCGTAATCTCATAGATCAGCTCTTCTTCCGCGGCCGCCGAAGTCAGAAGCTGCATCGAGCCCACATTCATGCCGAAAAAGGGCTCCTCCTGTCCCCTGTACGTCTTTGCCGGAACGGTTACCCGGTCAAAAAACGGATACTGTGAAATCAGCTCCTGCGTCGCCTTTTCATCGAAAGGCACGAACCGAATGTCCTGGCTCGAGGTCGCCTGGGTGATCGAAGCAGTGGGGATTGCACCGCCGAGGAAGGCCGCTTCCGCCGACCCGTCCGCCAGCATATCCACGGCCCCTGCCTGCGTGTTGTAGAGCGGCGTGAAGTCCTCGTACTGCAGGCCGTGGGCCTCGAGAATAGGCCCCACGAAGTACTCGAAGCCCGCTCCCGCCGGACCCACGACGATCCTGCGACCGGCCAGGTCGCCGAGGCGTTTGACATCGCTGTTCGCCGGAGTCAGAAACATCGCCACGTTCGGCGCCAGCGTCATCACGACCTGCACATCCTGTGGCGCCTCCCATTTGCCTTCGCCACGCACCGCAAAGTAGGTAATGGCGGCATTGGCGAGGGCCAGGTCCAGATCGCCAGCCACCAGTCGACGGATGTTCTCCTGGGTACCCTTGGTCGCCTCTGCGGTGACTTGCCATGGAATCGATCCGGGATTGGCCTGCAGAACTTCGCTCAGTGCTCCACCGACGACAAAAAACGCGCCGCCGGGGGGAGCCGTCCCCACACTCAGGAACTGTCTGGATCCGGGCGCCGCACCGCGCTCACCAGACGGTCCGCAAGCCATCACGGCCAATCCGATCACCGCCAGGGCGCATGCGAGTTTCTTAGCATTCATCGCGCGGAAGTCTAACACGGCTCGTCAGACTCACTCGCCCATTGGCAAGTGTCCTGCGAGCGCTTAGACTGGCCGACGAATCATGTTCGCTCTCACTTTTCAGGACATCGAGTCCGTCGCTTTCGAGCGAATCTCCGACCCACAGGTCGAGGCCCCTGGAGATGCAATCGTCGCAGTCCATCTCGCAGGTATCTGCGGATCCGATCTGCACGTCTTTCACGGTAGGGAGACGGGACTGGATCGCGGAACCGCCCTCGGGCACGAGTTCGTCGGCGAGGTCGTGGCTGTGGGCCCCGACGTGGCGCGTTTGCGGCCAGGTACCATGGTCGCCAGTCCATTCACGACCAGCTGCGGGCACTGCGCGTCGTGCCGACGTGGCGTGACAGCGCGCTGTCGGGAGAGTCAGCTCTTCGGCTGGCGCGAGCACGGAGCCGGCCTGCATGGAGCCCAGGCCGAGCTTGTTCGGGTACCTTTGGCCGAAAGCACGCTCGTCGAGATCCCGGAAGGAGTCACTCCCGAGGGCGCGCTCCTGGCCGGGGATGTGCTTTCAACCGGGTACTATTGCGCAGCGCAAGGCGGTGTGGAACCGGGTCTCACGGTAGCGGTCATCGGCTGCGGCCCCGTCGGACTGATGGCAGTTATCGCCGCCAGGTATCTCGGTGCCGAGAGAGTGTTCGCGATCGACCGCCTGCCGGAGAGACTGCGACTGGCGGCTGGGTTTGGCGGCGAGCCCCTGAATCTGCAACCTGACGAGGCCGCAGGCTGGCTCGAACAGGAGACCCAGGGACTGGGTGTCGATATCGTCCTCGAGGCTGTCGGCAGTCCATCAGCAAGCCGGATGGCGATGCAGCTCGTGCGGCCGGGCGGAACGATTTCGGCGGTTGGCGTGCACACCGAACCCGCCTTCCCTTTCTCGCCGGTCGAGGCCTACGACAAAAACCTCACCTACCGCATCGGTCGCTGTCCAGCGCGTCACTTCATGGATATCGTGCTGCCGCTCCTGGTTGATTCCCAGGTCGACCCGACCGTCATCATCTCTCACCGACTGGCACTCGCCGAAGGCGCTCATGGTTACCGGATCTTCGCCAACCGTCTCGATGGCTGTACCAAGGCCGTCCTGGTTCCGTAGTCAGCCTCGGCACTCGAGGACCGGGGGCATCCCAACCTACCTTTTCGAAACAACCGACGTCGTCGGCTCGCCGCTACCCGCAGGTGCCGTTGGCGGACCCGGCTTGTAGCGTGTCACCAGAAACCCACCAAGCGCGGCCAGTGCGATGCCGGCGAAGAATTGCCACCGAATCGAAGACCAGCCACCGGCGGGTGGGTGAACACTCAGCGCGACCACGGCATTGACCACCGGTGCCCCGGCGAAGACCAGGGCCATGACGACGCTGGGTTTGCCTCCGGCACCGAAAGCCAGGAGTACCCCGAAGGCCCCGATAGCTCCAACCACACCGGCGATAAGCGACCACCAGGCGCCACCCGATGGGAAGCTCCAGCTCGCCCCACGGACCACCAGCACCAGCAGGGGTGCGACCACCGCCGTCAGGAAATAGGCGATGCCAACAAATAGAAAGGCCTTGTAGCGCCCGTTCTCCGGGTCGCCCATGCCGACCTGCCCAGTATGCAGGAACAACCCATACAGACCCCATGCGATTATCGTCAGTGCGACAAAGAGAAGCCACGAGGATCCGTCCGCGTTACCAGTCATATTGGTGCTCCTGCACGAAGGTTGAGGCTCCCGGGACCCAAGCCGAGCCGCTCGGGTCAGCGAGCTCTCCATTGATTGTAGATTCTGATTTCCGCGCTGAACCGCGCCAACCTCAGAGCTGCGCGCGCCAAGAGATAGATCTGCCCGATAAAGAAGGCCAGAATGACAGCCTGGACACTCGCGTTGCGAGCATCGGGAAGCACCAGGTAGAGCAACCATTGCCCTACAGCGAGCGCCAGGAAGAAGAGTCCCATGAGGCCGAAGGACTGCAAGGGGTGTCGCACGACCTGGACCAGGGAATGGACCATAGCTAGTATCGCGCTACGTCGGTCCTCCTGCACGGTAGCGATCTTCGCGTACTCCGAGATCAGGTGGACCAGGGTCATCAATAGCACGATCAACCCGGCTCCGACGAGGTGGAATCCAAGGGCAGTCTTCTCCACTGTAACGTCCCGTGTCCACCGCTCTATCGCCGGAAACAGCCAGAAGGCCAGGCGATAGACGCCGTAATAGGCGAATCCCGCGATGGCCGCAATCCTGATGAAACGCAGGAAGAACGTTCCCGAAGAGGCCAGGAAACTCCCGATCTGAAAACGGGAGTCGGGCTGGGACAGCTGTCCGATCACGCCTCCCTGTATCAGGATCCACAGGACGAGGAAAAAGACTCCCGTAGCCGCCAAATGCCGGTTCTCGAGCAACCAATCTCCACTGAGCCAGAGCTCCAGGTTCTCCCAAGCCATCACGGGGCCCACCCGCCCAGGAGTCAGCAGTCTGGCCAGCCCCTCATTCCGATAGTGAAACTCCTCCAGCCAGCCCATGTCGAGACCACCTCGCAGGTCCTGCTGCACCTGACTCGACCCAATGTCGGTTCGCATCGACTCTTCCATGGCGACTGTGAGTGGCAATGCTGCCACGAGCGTCAACAACCACAGAGCCACCACCAGCAAGGGAGAGCCCAGGGACCGGGCGAGACCGGCGGCCGCCACCTTCAGGACATTCATCGCTCTGGCTACTCCATCACCCGAAGAAGCTCACCATGTTGAGATAGTCCTGCAGCCAAAGCAGCCAGCGAGAAGTCCACTTCAATACCGTTCTTCGGGGACTGGATTCCACCAACAGGCTGTTGTTGGTGCGATCGACATCCAGCAACAGGACCCCGTCGGGGTCGATGGCGGCCGAAACCAGCTTCGCCGATCTCACTTCGGTCAGGAGTTTCCAGCGATCTGCTCCGTCCCAGCGAATTCTCGAATCCTGTCCATCGTCGTAGGCGAGCACTACCTCGACCGGGAAGACACCACCACCTAACCGACGGACCACCACCTCGGTCCGATAGAGCTCCGCCTCGGTCTCTTCTTCGGCTTTCTGATACTTCAGGTCGCCCGCTTCGTCGGCGATGAACCCCTCTACCCTGACCGGTGTGCTGCTGACCGAGTCGACTGCGTAGTCGAAGCGCTGCGAGCTATGAAAGACCTCGTCGAAGAACCAGTCCAGATCCTCACCCGTGCCTGCTTCGAGGGCGTTGAAGAAGTCTTCTGGATCGGGATGGCCGAACTTCCACTCATGAAAGAAACGGGACATGGCGGGCTGCAGGCGGTCCCATCCCAGATAGTTCTCCAGAGTTCCCAACCAGAGCGCCGTCTTGCTATAGCTCAGGGCCCCCCCGGCAGACGGAAAGTACCGGTAAGAAGGTGCATCCTGGCGGTCGATTTCGGCCAGCTCGCGATAGTTGCCCAGCCGATTCCCGTGTGGCGACTGACCGTAGTCGAACCCCGGCATGAGCACGGGGAAGAAGGCGCGCGTGTCGCTGCCGGGCGGTTTGAAGAATCGCCGAACGTAGTGCCGGATTCCGTAGGTGTGGAACATTGTGCGGTTGGTGGAAAAGGTATTCAGGCCTTCATCCAGCCAGGCATCTTCGAACTCGTTGTTCCCGACCAGGCCATACCAGAACTGATGTCCGGCTTCATGGACGGTGACACCCTCCGGTGAACCGCCACCAAATGGATTGAACAACCGGGTCCCTGCGGTGAACAACGTCGGGTACTCCATCCCACCTGCTCCGCTGCCCCACGCCGGATCGATTACCGTCACATGCCCATACGGGTAGGGTCCAAACCAGGTGCCGAAGCTGCCCAGCGCGGCTTTCGTCGCATGGAGGTGGCGCTCAGCCTGCGCCAGGTGCTCAGGCTGAATCAGTAGTCGGATGTCGACCGGAGGGAGTCCCTCCTCCGCAAAGTGATCCAGAACCTCGATGTAGTCCGGGCTCGCGGTCCAGGTGAAGGCATGGACATCCGTTTGTTCGTAGCGGTGCGAGACCGTGCCGTCTTGGTGGTTGGTCTGCTTCGTCAGCTGGCCCGTCGACCCCACAACGAATCGCTCAGGGAGCCGGATGTCGACCTGGTAGTTGCCGTAGTCCGAATAGTACTCGGTGCCGGCGTGGTACTGGTAGCAGTTCCAGCCATCGGATTCGAAGACACCGAGCTTCGGGAACCAATGTGCGATGAAGAAAAAGTCCCCACGGAATCCGGTGCGGGCGAAGGTGCGCGGCACCTTGGCCCGCCAGGTCAGCTCCACCTCGATCTCTTCGCCCGGCTCGACCGGCCCGGGAAGCTCAACGAGCCACACGGTCCGATCCTCGCTGTTGGCATCGTCAGGCGCCGCATAGCGGGCAGCCCGGGCGAGATCGATCCGCTCACGCCGCCCCGAGCTCAACAGGAAGATGGAATCGACCTCGGTCCACCCCCAATCGCCTGCCGCAATCTCCTCACCGAGGTCGCTGCGGCCCCGATAGTCGTCTTCTCGCATCCAGGTGCTGAGGTTGTTGCGCCAGCCATTCCAGTAGAGGTGGAACCACAGCTCGTCCGTAGCCGATTCCTGGATGTTTCTCCAGGTCACCACCTGGTGCCCGGTGAGCATCTTCGAGTCCGGGTCCAGCTGCACCTCGATGACGTAGTTGGCGTTTCTGGGCGATACAGCAGCAGGGGCCGCTTCGGCAAACTGGTTGCCGGCATTCACAGCCATCAAGACGGCGAGAATGTACTTGTTGAGTTTGACGATTCCCTCCAGTCGCGTCGAAGCGCCATTCTACCGGTAAGATCGCCGCCGTGAGCAACTGGATTCAATCGGCCAGTGACTGGCTGTGGGGGCCACCCATGCTGGTGCTCGTGCTTGGCACCGGAATCTACCTCACTATTCGCTTGCGCGGGATTCAGATTCGGCAGTTCGGGATCGCTATCCGCGAGGCCCTGCGCAAGAGCGGTGCAAAGGAACGCGGCGACATCTCCCCTTTTGCCGCCCTGATGACCGCCGTGGGTGGAATCGTCGGCAACGGCAATATCGCCGGCGTGGCCACAGCGATCACCGCCGGTGGCCCTGGGGCGCTCTTCTGGATGTGGATCAGCGGTCTCATCGGAATGGCAACCATGTTCGCCGAGTCGGTCCTCGGTGTCCGCTATCGCCATCAGGGGAAGGATGGACTGATGGTCGGGGGCCCGATGTACTACATGCACGAAGCGCTCGGCTGGAAGTTTCTGGCCGGTCTCTTCGCGCTCGGCATGGCCTTGAAGACCATGCTGGCGACGACGACGGTACAAAGCAATTCGATGGCGCTGATCGCCGGTTCGGAGTTGGGCTGGCCTCCCTTGACGACCTGTGCCGCCGTGGCAGTGGTCACCGGTGCGGTCATTCTCGGCGGCGTGAAATCGATCGCCCGCGTCTCCGAGATCCTGTCACCGGTGATGGGTCTGCTCTACCTGGCGGGCGCCGCAGCCGTGCTTCTGGCATTCAGGCAGGAGTTGACCTCGGCCCTGATGCTTGTCTTCCGCCACGCGTTCTCGCCGGTTGCGGCAGGGGGCGGCTTTCTGGGTGCAGGCGTCCGCGAGGCCTTTCGGTTCGGCGTGGCCCGAGGTGTCTACTCGAACGAAGCCGGGACCGGATCTGTCCCCATCGCTCACGCTTCGGCACGGACCGACAATCCGGTAGCCCAGGGTCGAATCGCGATGCTCGGAGTCTTTCTCGACACCCTGGTGGTTTCGAGCGCCACCGGGCTAGCTCTCCTGGTGACTGGAGTCTGGCAGAGCGGCGCCGACTCCACGATCCTGACCGCTCAGGCATTCACCGCTGGTATCGGTGGGCTCGGCGGTCCCGTCGTGCTGGCCGCTTCGCTCCTCTTCGGTCTGTCGACCCTGATCACCTGGGCTTTCTACGGCGAGCAGTGTGCCGTCTATCTCCTGGGTCCGCGGGTCCGCAAACCCTATCGAGTGCTCTATTGCATTGCCATTCTCGGAGGCGCAGCCACCGGAGCCCGTACGATCTGGGCCTGGGGAGACCTGCTCAACGGCATCATGGCGATACCGAATCTCCTGGCCCTGATCATGCTGGCGGGCCCCGTGGCGCGCCTGCTGGGTTATCCTCGGGCCGCAACCAACCCGGACTCCTGACAGTGGGAGAGCACCAGCCATGGAAAGCTATCAACAACAGTTCCTGAGCTACTTCGGCGACAACGAGCTCGTCCATGCAGCCATCCTCGTCGGGATCTATCTGATCCTCGCCGTGATGGCCGATCAGTTGATCAGCCGCGTGCTGAAGAGGTGGGCCAAACGGACCTCCACGACGGTCGATGATCGCCTCATCCGCCTGGTGCACAAACCGGTGTTCCTCTCAGTGCTGGCGATCGGACTCTTCTCAGCACTCTCTCTGCTTCGACTGCCACCTTCGGCTTCTACCTTTCTCCAACGAATTCTCCTGACCCTGCTAATCCTCATCTGGTTGACCTTCGCGTTTCGATCCTGCTCGATCATTCTGGAGCTGCTGAGCCATCTCGAGAAACGATTTACCGCGATCCAGCCGCGCACCGTCGCACTGTTCGACCAGGTATTCAAGATCGCTCTGGCTGGCGGCGCGGTCTACTTTCTCTTCCTCGTCTGGGGAATCGATGTCGGTGCCTGGTTGGCCGGAGCCGGGATAGTCGGCATCGCGGTCGGCTTTGCCGCTAAGGACACGCTCGCCAACGTCTTTTCAGGGATCTTCATTCTGGCCGATGCACCCTACAAATACGGCGACTTCGTGGTGCTCGACAGCGGTGAGCGCGGAGTCGTGACCCAGATCGGTTTGCGCAGCACCCGGCTCCTGACCCGGGACGATATCGAGATCACCATTCCGAACGCGGTCATCGCCAACGCCAAGATTCTCAACGAAAGCGGCGGTCGCTGGGAGAAGGAGAGAGTGAGAGTGAAGGTCAGCGTCGCCTACGGCTCGGACATCGATCGTGTCGAAGAAATCTTGTTGGAGGTCGCCACCAAGCACCCTGACATCGATGTGGAACCGGAGCCCAGGGTTCGTTTTCGCGCCTTCGGTGATTCCGGGCTGGAGTTCGAGCTACTCGGGTGGATTCACCAGCCGGTTTTGCGAGGACGGGTCATCCATGCGCTCAATGGCGAGATCTACAAGAGATTCACTGCCGAGGGCATCGAGATTCCTTATCCCAAACGCGATGTCTACCTGCGAACACCCCTGACCAATCTCCCAGGCAAGCCATGAAAGACGACGAGTTTCAGCGACTGTCCAGCTACATCGAGTATTCCGCAACGCAGATGCACACCAGGTCTGCCGATTTCCTGGAGGAGATGCGCCGCAGAAGAACCGTCCGGGACTTCTCGGACCGCAGCGTGCCGCGTGAAATCATCGAGAACTGCATTCGTACGGCGATGACCGCCCCGAGTGGCGCCAACATGCAGCCCTGGCACTTCGTGGTAGTGCAGAGCGCAGAGATCAAACGGCAGATCCGCGAGGCCGCGGAGCAGGTCGAAAGGGAGTTCTACGCGGGCCGCGCCTCAGATGAATGGCTCGAGGCGCTCGCTCCGCTGGGTACCGATCAGCACAAACCATTTCTGGAGATCGCGCCCTATCTGATCGTTATCTTCGCTCAACTGCACGGTATGGACCCGAACGGTCAACCCATCAAGCACTACTACGTCAACGAGTCGGTCGGCATCGCCACAGGTCTGCTGATCGCCGCCGTGCACCACGCAGGCTTGGCTTCCCTGACTCACACGCCGGCCCCCATGAAGTTCCTCAACAAGATCTTCGAGCGACCGAGTCACGAGCGACCCTTCCTGATCCTGGCGGTAGGCTATCCGGCGGCAGAAGCGAGGGTTCCCCGGATCGGCAAGAAGGTGCTCGCCGCGGCTTGCCAGTTTCTTTAATGATTTATTGGTTTCTTCGAATATCTCGTGCTACAATCACGCTCATCTCGGGGAGGCCTGGAACCAATCAGGGGCGGGTTTTTTCACTCCCGTTCACAGCCTCTCCGAATCCCGAACTCGAAATGAGAGCGGGGTGCGGCGGTCTGATGACCGATACTTCGAACGAAGAGGAAGGAGTTCCAGCAATCCTGCTGGAGAAAAGTTGACCAGGGGGGAGTCTCGATTCCAGGGAACCTTCCCAAAACGAATCTGAGGAGTGCAGATGAACAAGACCGAAATGGCGGAAGTTCTAGCCAAGAAGTGCGACCTGTCGCAGTCCAAGGCCCAGGAAATTGTGGGTTGCATCTTTGACACCAAGCCGGGCCATGGCATCATCGCCACTGTCCTGGATGCTGGCGGCAAGATCCAGATCCCCGGGTTTGGCACCTTTGGCTCCAAGCAGCGGGCTGCCCGACAGGGCCGCAACCCTGCTACCGGACAGACGATCACCATCGCTGCCAAGAAGTACCCATTCTTCAAGCCCGGCAAGGGTCTGAAGGATCGGGTGGCTGACTAACGCAGCAACTGAACGCGATCGAATCCCCCGCCGGCGGGCCCTCCGTCGCGGGGGATTTCTTTTTGCGTGGTGTCGGTATCGCTAGCCAAACACCAGCTGGAGAAAGCCCGGGAGTAGCTTGTCCGTCTCGGGGCTCTCGGTGAATCTGCACCGCGCCGCTGCCCGCTCTTCCTCGGTCATGTGGGTGGCGTAGCCTTTCAGATAGCGCTCGAATCGCAACTTGTTGGACTCGAGATCCAGCTCGGGATGGAACTGGGTCGCCCAGATCGGCTTGTGCGGAATGCGCAACGCCTGAAAGGGACTCCGCTCACTCGACACGAGGTGCGTCACCCCTTCAGGCAATCGTTCCGCCCTGTCTTTGCGTCCGAGTTGTGCGGCAAAAACGTCAGGAAGCAGACTGAGAAGAGGATCCTGACGCCCTGCGGCGGTCAGTGTCAGATCATAGGTGCCGACCTCGACATTTTCGGGATCGTGCACGATCGAGCCACCCAGAGCCTGAACCAGGATCTGAAATCCGAAGCATGATGCAAACATCGGCAGGCCCCGAGCGGCGATCTCTGCCAATACTTCCAGCTGGGCATCGAACTGCGGCAACGACCTCTTCGAGACGTAATAGTCTCCGCTGCCTCCGACCATGACAGCATCGAACCGGCGCACCCGTTGCATCGCAGGTGGTCCCTCGAGCAAGTCGTGAGCCACGATCTGTTCCACACCCAATCCCGTCTTGTCTGCAAACGACTGCCTCTCTTCCTGACGCACAGGATCGTCCGCGTTGCGAGCCTGGAGAAGCAGGATTCTCAGATTCATGACCCGGCATCATAGTACGGTGTCGCCAACTTCGCTGCGTCGACTTGTGTTGGTAGACTCTCCTGCGAGTCTCGGTCGAAGGGAGAGAGCGAAGCGTGACAGCCCCAGAGAACGGTCAACAAATCCTCCACTACCGGGTTCTGCGAAAACTCGGACAAGGCGGAATGGGAGCGGTCTACCTGGCCGAGGACACCAAGCTCAACCGCAAGGTGGCTCTCAAGTTCCTGCCCACAGAGATGCTCGCCGACCCCGAGCGATTGAAGCGATTCGAGCGCGAAGCCAAGACTGTCGCAGCTCTCAACCACCCCAACATCGTCACGATCTATGCTGTGGAAGAAGAGGGCGGCGTTCCCTTTATCGTCATGGAGTTGGTCGACGGCAAGTCACTGACCGAGCTCATTCCTGCAGAGGGCCAGAAGCTGGAGCGCATCTTCGAGTTGGCCATACCCATCGCCGACGCCGTCAGTGCAGCGCATGACCGAGGCATCACCCACCGCGACCTCAAACCGGGCAACATCATGGTTGGCAACGATGGTCGGGTCAAGGTCCTCGACTTTGGCCTCGCCAAGCTCATGGAGGATCCCCAGGACCCCGCAGCCACCAGCCTCTCGACCCAGACTCTCACCAAGACCGGCAGTGCTCTAGGCACCGTCACCTATATGGCTCCCGAGCAACTCAAGGGCAAGCCACCCGACCAGCGGGCGGACATCTTCTCCCTGGGAATCGTCTTGTACCAGATGGCCAGCGGCCAACGCCCCTTTCATGGCGAAACCTCCGCCGAGGTGATCTCGTCGATCCTCCGCGACGCCCCTCCCCCAGTGACAGATCTGAAGATCGACTTGCCGTCCCATCTCGGACGCATCGTCAAGCGCTGTCTGGAAAAGAATCCCAATCGCCGGTATCAAACCGCCGCCGAGTTGCGCAACGAGCTCGAGGAGCTCAAAAGTGAAGTCGAATCTGGAACCGTGTTCGAAGAAGACGCTCGGACGAAGGCCATCAAGGTACCGAACGAGCCTGGCAAGACCAAGCGTCTCGCCGGTGTCATAGGTGGCGGTATTGCCTTCGTCGCTATGGCCGCTTTGCTGTGGAGCTGGTTCGGACGAGCCTCGGATTCTTCGCCAGACGCTGGCCTCGACGAGGCGACCCGGACTCTGGCGGTGCTCCCCTTCTCCGATCTCGGAGCGGCCGGCGATTCCGCCTTCACCCTGGGCCTCAACGAGGAGATTGCCAGCCTCCTGACCGACCTGCCGAACATTCAGGTGGTCTCCCGAGCTACGGCCCGACAACAGTTTCAATCAAATGCCTCGACCCGTGAGATAGGTGAGGCTCTGGGGGCCGACTACCTCGTACTCGGATCGGTTCGCTGGAGCGGCGGGGATGACGAGGCCACAATGGCACGTGCGACCCTCGAGGTGATTCGGGTCGAAGACGATATTCAGGTCTGGTCCGAGAGTTTTGACCGGGAGCTCCTGGACGAGCTCACCGTGCAGACCGAGATCGCACGCCAAGCCGTGCGCGGAGTGGGAACCGCGGTTCTCGACCTCGACGAATCAATGCTGCCGCCCGAGCCCGAGCCGATCGAAATCGCCGAGTCTCCCGAGACCGTGCGCGAGCCCTCTCGACAAACCGTGGGTCGTGAGCCACCGCCCAGGCGGCAGGTGGCCACGACAAACCCTCCTGCGGAGCAGATCGCTGAAGCCCGATCGAGTGTCGTGAAGATCGCAGACGAACCGGATTCGAAAACGGCGGAAGAGATCGCCAGCTCCGACGCGGAGCTGCGCATCGAATTCACCACTTTCGAACCCGAGGGCGTGCTCACCATCTATGCCGACAACCAGCAGGTCTTGAGTGAGAGCTTCACCTTCGAGGAGAGAAAGAAGGGGCCTTTCGGACGCAAGCGAGTCGCCGGGAGCCTCTCCGCCAGACAGGCAGTGCCCGCAGCAACCCAGACCCTGCGGATCTACCTGCTGGTCGGCAACGAAACGAAGCTGGTAACTCTCGAGACCGACTTGAAAGACACCACAGGGCACGAGCTGCAAGTCGAGCTGACGCGCAAGGGCGAGCTTCTGGCTTCTCTGCGATAGCTCGCTTCCGGCGGTCGCGATATCGAGAGCATGCCGTTCGCCTACTACAAGCGGCTCAGCCCGACACGCCAGGCCACCTACAGGCGCAGCGATGGCATCACAGAAGTTCCATTACCGGACGCCCGCGCCGTGCGGACCCTGATTCCGCCACTCCTGGAGGCACTTGCGGACGAACACCCGCGCAGGGTTCAGCAGTCATGCCAGGCCATCACAGACACGATCCTCCTGCAGCTCGAGGCACCTCCGGCGCAGATCGTTGTCTTCGACGTTCGGCCCAGTGACTCTCGAGGCGAGCTGCACGGACTCTACGAGCCCTCTGAGCCGCCCTATGTCAGCCGTATCAGTCTGTGGATGCGCACCGCCCAGCGAGAGCACGTGGTGGCCTTTCGCACCTTTCTGCGAACTCTCCTGCACGAGCTCCTCCACCATCTCGACTATGAGCATTTTGGTCTTGAAGAGACCTTTCACACCGAAGGGTTCTACAAGAGAGAATCGAACCTCTTCCATCAGCTGATCCCCCGTTCCAGCCCGCACCGAGCAACCTTCTGACCGACAGACAACGACCCCGCCGTGACGAAGCACCTGCGGGGTCGAGCTAGCTGCCGGCTCAATCCGGATTGGGGAGGCTCAAATGAAGCTGGCAACCTTGCTGAGAGTTCGACGGGCAGAACGCATCGGCAAGGAAACCCTGACTTTCACATCCTCGTCATCCACACTCACCTTGAGCGAGCCGTTCTCTTTGAACACCCGGACATGAGTGGCGCCATCTTCGACTTCGACCAACGTGACATCGGGCAGAGCGTCGAGCTCAGCCAGAATCTCTTGCACCATCGGGCCCCAGTCACCGAGCTCGACTTGCAGATCGAGCCACTCTTCATCCGGAATCACCCAGGTGCTCGTGGTCACCGCGGCATCGACCAGTGCCATGGGAACCGGCACATAGAGATTCACCCCTTCGTCTCGATCCTGCACTCGAACAGTCGCCACTCCACCCCAGGCGTAGACTGCACCGATCAGCGCAATCCAGCTCAGCACGACAACGGCAAAAACAGCAGAAATGACAATCAGGAAACGTCTCATGGAGTTTCTCCCAGTCAGTCAGCTTCGGCGATGTTGTCGACCCAGACTCGCACCTGCTCGTCGTCACCGGTGACGGTCACCAGCTCACCTTCCCCTTCGGCGACCAGGGCCCGGATCGCAGCTTCAATGTTCAACTCGTCACTCTCCCCAGACAGCAGGGCATCGACAACGACCAGTGGTACCTGCACATCCACCTGCTCCTGGCGGTCCATCTCCTGGACGTGCACCTTCAGGTAACCACTCTCCTTCCACACACGAACGGTCTCGTCATCTTCTTCGACGGTGACGAAGGTCATGTCCGGGCTGTCCTTGAGCTCTTGCCATAGCTCGCGCAACTCGCTGACCGAGATATCGTTACAGCAATCGTCGAGGTGGATTCTGCCGTTGCGGAGGTGCTCTTGCGGAACCATGGAGATTGCCTTTTCCATCATCGATACCGGCAGATTCACCATGACTTTGGCACCATCGACCTCGTCTACACGCACGTGCAGCCATAGGTCGCTGGCGGCGGCCGTTCCAGCCGCGCCGAGCACCAGCGCCAAAATCACCAGCAACTGTGGGATTCTCTTTCTCATTGGGTGCCTCCCTTTTCTTTCCAAGAAACGCCGGATTGTGACCGGCTATCTGTAAGGACGTGTCGGGAGGGTGAAAAGTTTCACCCCAAAGCGCGAATTGCGAGGTTCGCCTCAGGCGGTCCTGGCTTGCTGCCTCTTACCGGCCTCTCTGATGCGCGCCGCCGCGCGCTCACGAGCTTCGAGCACCAGACTGAACAGGGCGGGTATCAGAAACAGCGTGAACAAGGTGGAGACCACCAGCCCACCGACCACCACACTTCCGAGCCCTCGATAGAGCTCCGAGCCGGCTCCTGGGAAAAGAACCAGGGGCAGCATGCCGCTGACACTGGTCGCCACACTCATGAAGATGGGGCGTATGCGGTTGCGGACCGACTCGGTAATCGCCGGTCCAGATGTCATGGCATCCTCGCGCATATGGTTGAGCGCCTGGTGGACGATCAGGATCGCATTGTTGACCACAGTTCCCACCAGAATGATGAAACCCAGCATCGTGAGCACGTCCAGTGACTGATAAATGAAGATATTGACGACCGCGAGGCCGAGAAAGCCTCCGAACGCAGCCAATGGCACACTGAACAGAATCACGAATGGATACAGAAAGCTCTCGAAAAGAGCCGCCATCAGCAGATAGGTGATAACAACGGCCAGCACGAAGTTGAAGACGAGTGCCCTTCCGGCCTGGGTCAACTTGTCGGCTGAACCCGACAGTCTCGCCCGGTACAGTCCACCGAGCCTGCCCTCGTCGCGCATGGGCTCGAGGATGTCTTCCTCGATCAGCTGCATCGCCTCCTGCAGGGGCATCTCCTCTGCCGGACTCACCGCGATGGTGATCGCTCGCTGCCGTTCTCGATGTGCGATCGTGGCCGGCCCATTGGTCTGCTCCACCTCGGCGACCGACCCCACCGTGACCAACTGGCCGCTGGGCGAGGCCAGCGGGAGTTGTTCGACGAGATGGGTATGTAACGGCTCGTCGGCATGCGTCGCCAGGACCCGCAGATCGATCTCCAGGCCTTCGAATTGATAGTCACTGGCCTTGGCACCATCCACCAGGACGCTGACCATCAAGCCAAGATCGCGGTTCGAAATCCCCAGCTCCGCAGCACGCCGTCGATGCGTGCGCACCTGGATCTCCGGATTTCCCAGGTCCAGGCTCGGAATGGGGCGTGCCTGAGCTTCCGGCAGCACCTGCCGCGCCCTGCCGAAGACCTCACCCCCCAGGGCCACCAACTCGACCAGATCCGGGCCGGTCAAATCGATCTCGATCGATCTGCCCCCACCAAGTCCCCGTTGGAAGATGCTCACCTGGCTCATGAAGGCAATGGCACCGGGCAACCGGGAGTTGACCTTCTGGAACATGGGGATCAGCTCGCGCACCCTCTCAGGATCTCGCGCCGAAGTGCCAACGAAGACCTGGTCGCCGAACACGACGTAGAACAGATCCGACACTCCGCCCCCCGGCATTTCCCGGGTCTCTTCGGGGGTACCGGTCCACAGCGGTTCGAGCTCCTCGAGATAGAACTCCAGATAGCTCGCGTTTTCGACCAGGCTGTGTCCGGGCGATGCGAGGATGATGCCGAACAGGAGATTCTGATTCCCCGTCGGCAGGTACTCGGCCTGAGGCATCAACAGCAAGCTCAATCCCACGGCCACAACGGTGAAGACCACGACGACCAGGACGCGACGCTTCGTCGTGGCCAGTATCCAGGCCACGGTCCGCGTCACCCAATCGTTGAACCGACCGGCCAGCGCCACCAGGCCCCAGAGATTCCTGAAACCCGTCGCCTGCTCCTGTTGGTCAGCGACTCCGAGGATCTTGGCGGCCAGGCTCGGGATCACGGTGATCGCCACGATCAAGCTCAACCCCACCGCCGAGCTGATGGCAATGGCGATATCCCTGAACAGCTGTCCGGCCTCCTCCTGAACGAAGAGCACAGGCAGAAAAACCGCTATCGTCGTGAGAGTGCTCGCCAGCACGGCACCCCAGACCTCGGTGGCACCGTCATAGGCCGCGTTGAAGCGGGACTTGCCCATCTGTCGGTGGCGATAGATGTTCTCCAGCACGACGATCGAGTTGTCGACCACCATCCCGACCGCGAAGGCCATCCCCGCCAGGCTGATGACATTGAGTGAGCGGCCCAGCCAGTTCATGATCAGGAACGTGCCGACGATGCTGATCGGAATTGCGATGGCAATGACCAGCGTGCTGGACCGACTCCGCAGAAAAACCAACAGGACCAGAATCGCCAACCCGCCACCCAGAAACAGGTTCTGCCGCACCAGACCGATCGCGCTGTAGATGTACTCCGTCTCGTCGGAGACCTGAATCAGCTGCAGGCCCCGCGGCGCCATCAGGTCGCGGTTGACATTGACCACCGTCTCTTTGACGCCCTTCATGACCTCCAAGACATTGGCGCCGGTCTGGCGCACGGTGTTGAACGCGATCATCTGGTCGCCGAAATAGAACGCCTTGGCTCCCGGCTTGGCAAATCCGAGCTCGACCGTGGCGACGTCCCTGACGTAAACCGGCACGCCGTTACGGATCGCCACCACCACATCGCTGATGTCATCCGCCGAACCGTACTCGCCAACTGTTCTGACCAGATAGCGTCGCTTGCCCTCGTCGAAGTCGCCGCCCGAGAAGTTGCGATTCTCCCGGTCGATGGCGCTGACGAACTCTGTGATGGTGATCTGGCGAGCGGCCAACGCGGCCGGGTCGACCACCACATGCATCTCCTCCTCGGTGCCACCAAAGTAGTTGACCGCCCCGACACCGGGAACTCTCTCGAATTCGGGTTTGACAAATTCCTCGAAGAACGTCAGCTGCGTCTGGATCGAGCCTTCGAATGGGGCCTCGTCGGACGGAACGATGACGAACCAGGCCATGGGGCTGGCCTGTGCACCGACAGCCTGAATCACCGGCTTTCTGGCATCCGTCGGGTACCTCGGTACCTGCTCCAGCCGATTCGATACCTTGAGCAGGGCGCTGTCCAGGTCGGTCCCGGTGGCAAAGGTCAACGAGATCTGCCCGAAGTTGTCGGAGCTGGAGCTCTCCATCTTGTACAGCCCCTCGAGACTCTTGAGCTGTTCCTCCTGCTCATCGATGATCTCTCGCTCGATCTCCATGGGGCTGGCCCCAGGCCAGGTCGTCGTGACCATCACCTGTGGCTCTTCGATGGTCGGGGTCAGCTGGAACGGGATGCGCAGGAGGGCCAGGGTGCCGAACAGCACGAGCAGAATGGCTCCGACCGCAGTCTTGACCGGGGAGCGGATCGCTTCGCGGACGATCTTCATGGCAGGGGGTAGACCTGGACTTCAGTCTGCACGGACTGCCCGGGGAAGACGCGCTCGTTGCCACGGGTGATGACTCTGTCGCCGACGGCGATACCGCCTTCGATACCGACCCAGGCGCCCGTTGCGGAACCGACCTTGACAGGCACCCGCTCGACAGTCTCGTCGTCCTGGATGCGGAACACGAACTTCTCGCGGCCTTGCTCGACGATCGCATCTTTCGGCACGATGACCGCCTCTCGAGCGTCACCGACGAGTAGCTCCACTCGCGCCAGCATACCGACCGCAATCCTGCCCTCGGCATTGTCGATCGCGACCTTGACCGGGAAGGTCCGGGCCTGAGCATCCGCACGAGGCACGACCGCTCGCACCTTGCCCTCGACCTCGAGGTTGCCGAGTGAAGAGAGCACAACCCGCGCCGGGCTACCGAGAGTCAGGCCAGCGAATGAGCCTTCCGGGACTTCCACCGTGACCTCCAGGTCACGGTAGTCGAGCAGCTCGACCACCGCTCCGCCGGAACCGAGCCACTCGCCCTCCGCAACCATCTCCCGAACGACAATTCCATAAAACGGAGCCCTGACCGTGGTGCGTGCCAGGTCGTCTTCAAGGCGGGCGGCCTCTGCTTGCAGCTGGGCGACCCGACCCTGCCAGGCCTCGAATTCGGAATCGGCATCATCGAGCTGCTGCTGGCTGATGATCTGCTCGTCGAAGAGGCCCCGGCTACGCCGCAGACTCGTTTGCGCGAGGTCTTGCCTCGCCTCCGCCTCCTGCAGCTGGCCTTTGACGGCTTGCAGGCGTAGCTCCAGGCTGGTGCGGCGCAACCTCACCAGTGGCTTTCCCTTTTCGACTCGATCGCCTTCCCTCGCCAGCAGGGCTTCGACGACCCCCTCGACCTCGGATGCCACCACACTGATCCGTCGCGATTCCACAGAGCCAGTCAGATACAGAGACCCCCTGACCGCATACTGCTGGGCTTCGGTATGGCGCACCGGCGTTGCCGGGGGGCCTTGCCCCGCAGCCGGCGTCACGCCTGATCCGATCCAGGCGAATACGACGCCCAGCAAGGCGTTTCTTCTCAGGTGGCTACGGCTCGGATTCATGGCTTGACCTGTTGCAGGTCGAGAGCTGACAAGGCTCGGGGTTCGTCTCTGCGTTCGCGGCTCGACCGACGGCGGCGATGATTATGCCAGATAGGTCGGCTCTTTGCGTGCTGGATTGCGGTTATAGTGGACCTCCCGTCAAGCGGTCCCCCACGGCACCGAAGTCCAAGAGGCAGAGATCATGCAACCAATGACTACCCTTTTCCACCGTCCCCGGGCCTCCTGGCTATTCTCCCTGGCTCTGCTGGCGGCCGCCCTGGTCGGCCCCGCGCCTTCGGCCGCCCAGGTACCCGCGGTCGAGAATCCGCTGAGCGAGGCTCTGCCTTTCGATCCGGCCGTCCAGACCGGCAGGCTGGACAATGGGCTGCGGTATTACATTCGCAAGAATGCGAAACCCGAGAAGCGAGCCGAGCTTTGGCTGGTGGTCAACGCCGGCTCCTTGCAGGAGGACGAGGATCAGCGAGGTCTGGCCCATTTTGTCGAGCACATGGCCTTCAACGGTACCGAGAACTTCGCCAAACAGGAGCTGGTCGACTATCTCGAGAGCATCGGTATGGAGTTCGGTCCGGACATCAACGCCTTCACCAGTTTCGATGAGACTGTCTATACGCTGACCGTGCCGACCGACGAGCCGGCAATTCTCGATCGGGCCTTTCAGATACTCGAGGACTGGGCCAGCGGTCTCTCACTCGTGGGAGAGGAGATCGACAAGGAGCGAGGTGTCGTCATCGAAGAGTGGCGCCTCGGTCGCGGTGCCCAGGCTCGCATCCAGGACAAGCAATTTCCGGTTCTGTTCAAGGATTCGCGCTATGCCGAACGTCTCCCTATCGGCGAAAAAGAGATTCTCGAAGGCGCTCCTCACGACGCTTTCCGACGGTTCTACGCCGATTGGTATCGCCCCGATCTGATGGCGGTCATCGCGGTCGGCGATTTCGACCCGTCCCTGATCCTGTCCAGGATCCAGGAGAACTTCGCCGATCTGAAGTCCCCTGACATCTCCCGTCCCAGGGAGATGTACCCGGTACCCGATCACTCGGAGACCCTCTACGCCATCACCACCGACCCGGAAGCCACGAATACCACGATAAGCGTCTACTACAAGCTCGAGAAGCAACCCTACTCCACCGTCGGAGACTATCGTCGCCAGCTGGTAGGCCAGCTCTACCACGCGATGATCAATGCTCGACTGGATGAGCTGCGCCAGCAGGCCGATCCCCCCTTCCTCTTCGCCTTCTCGACGTCCGCCGGGCTGGTCCGCACTCGCGATGTCTACCTGCAAGCCGCGGCAGTCCAGGAAGACGGCGTGCTTCCCGGACTCGAAACGCTGCTCACCGAAGTCGAGCGTGTCGATCGACACGGATTCACCCAGAGCGAGCTGGACCGGATCAAGAGCGAGCTCGTTCGCCGCTACGAGCAGGCCTACGTCGAGAGAGACAAGCAGCAGTCTGCGTCCTACTCGGGCGAGTACATGCGGCATTTCCTGGAGGGCGAACCCAGTCCGGGCATCGAGACAGAGCTCGGATTGGTCAACATGCTCCTGCCTTCGATCTCTCTGGGCGAGCTCAACCACCTGGCGGACGAGTGGATCACGGAGTCGAACCGGGTCATCATGGTCAGTGGCCCGGAGAAGTCGGCCTCGCTGCTCCCATCGGAAGAGCAGCTCGCAGAGGTGTTCAAGTCGGTCGACAAGCGAGAGATCGCGCCTTATGCGGACCGCGTGCGGGATCAGCCCCTCGTCGAAACGGACCCGATGCCGGGCAAGGTCGTCGCGACCTCCTCGATCGAGGAGATAGGCGTGACGGAGTGGCAGCTCGCCAACGGTGCCAAGGTGGTCCTGAAACCGACGGACTTCAAGAACGACGAGATTCTGCTCACCGCATTCAGTCCTGGAGGCCACTCCCTGGTTACCGATCAGGAGCACAGCTCGGCCAGTTTCGCGACCTCGGCCCTCGGTGAAGGCGGGCTTGGAGATTTCGATCAGATCGAGCTGCAGAAGGCCCTGGCCGGCAAGCTCGCCAGCGTTGCCCCGTACATCTCGGAGCTGGAGGAGGGCCTCGACGGTAGCGCCTCACCCCAGGACCTGGAGACGATGTTCCAACTCCTCTACCTGACGGTCACGGCCCCGCGGGCCGATGAGGCTGCCTTTCAGAGCCTGATGACGCGAATGCAGACCTTTATCGAAAATCGGCGAGCCCGCCCCGAGTCGGTCTTTGGCGATGAGGTTGCCCTGGCTCGCTACCAGAACCATCACCGGCGGCGCCCCCCATCGGTCGAGATTCTGGCCGAAATCGACCTGGCGACGGCGGACCGGATCTATCGCGACCGGTTCGCTGATGTCGGTGATTTCACCTTCATTCTCATCGGGAACTTCGTCCCCTCCGAGATCCAGCCGCTCGTGGAGCGCTATATCGGAAGCTTGCCATCCAGCGGCCGCGACGAGACCTGGCGCGATGTGCACGCCGACCCCATCCCGGGGCCGCTCGCCATCGAGGTCGAAGCGGGTCTGGAGCCCAAAGCCCAGGTCCGCCTGGTCTGGACGGGGCCGGCCGAATGGAGCCGGGAGAACCAGCACGACATCGCCTCGCTGGCGGCGGCACTGCGCATCCGCCTGCGTGAGGTTCTCAGGGAGGACCTCGGAGGCGTCTACGGCGTCGGGGTCAGCGGTGGCATCATCACGAAGCCCAAACAGCGTTACACCTTCTCTATCAGCTTCGGGTGCGCTCCGGAGAGCGTCGAGAAGCTGATCGACGCGACGAAACAGGAGATCGCGGCAATTCAATCAGAGGGCATCGCTGCGTCCTACACTGACAAGGTTCGTGAGATTCAACGTCGCGACCGTGAGGTCGACCTCCAGGAGAACGCATTCTGGCTGCGCGCCTTGAAGTCCTACTACTCGCTGGGTCTCGATCCCCGCCTCATCCTGGCGCACGCCGAGCTGGTTGATCGCGTGGATCCGCCCAGGATCCAGCAGACGGCGAAGCGCTACCTCGGCCTGGACAAGATCTTCCAGGCCGTGCTCTATCCTGAAGGTTGGGAACAGGAAGAGGCATCCCCGGCAACACCCTGAGGCTTCGGATCAGGGCAGGGCGGGGACGGCTTCGGGAGACTCGAAGAGCAGGCCCGGATCGATGCGCGCCCCATGCCAGCGCACTCCCAGGTGAAGATGCGGCCCGGTGGCCCGACCGGACTGGCCCACCAGACCGACAATTTCTCCACGGTCGACGATGTCCCCCTGCTCGACGGCGATGCCACTCAGGTGGAAGTACATACTGATCAGTCCGTCGCCATGATCGATGAACACACTCTTGCCCGGGAAGAAGAAGTCGCCGGTCAGCGCGATCTTGCCGCCATCGATCGCCAGGACGGGTGTGCCCGAATCGGCCTTGTAGTCCGCGCCGGTATGGGGGCTGCGTGGTTGGTTGTTGAAATACCGACGGGCGCCGAATCGCCCCCCTGCGGGTAAGGAAGTCAGCGGCGGCCCCAATGGGAGCTCGAACCGTCGGGTCGTCTGCAGCCCCCAGAGGGCACCAATCTTCTGGTTCTCTTCCTGAACTCGACGAAGATCCTCCGGCGAGAGCTGGACCTGGGAGTCGTCCTGCAGCGTGATGTGTTGCACCTCGTAGGGATAGGCACCGACAGTAAGAGTCCGTTCTTCGCGCTCCCCCCCCCGCCACCGATACACGGTCGTCTCACCTGCGGGGGTCAGCAGATCGATGGCATACCAACAGCCATCCCTCAGAGGCAACCAGGTCTTACCTGCCAGACCACACCTCTCGACTCCCTCCCCTGGCCACCGCACCAGCGTTCCTGGAGAAACCTGGAGACCTGCCGCGTCGACGGCAGTGCCCGGCAGGGACAGGACCGCCAGCAAGACGGGCCCCAGGGATCGCCACCAGCATGGACCCCATACCCCGCCACTCGAGATCTTGCGTATCATTCAGGCGGCTCCTTCCACCCCGCAATCATCGTAACAGGAGAGATTCGGGCACCGGGTGTAGAGCCGGAGACGGAGGAAAACCATGTGGCGAACGCGAGCGGTGATAGCGATGTTGGTCGAGGATATTGCCGGGTTGGCCTTGCCTGCCGATCGAGAATCCGAGGCCGACAAGGGCGGAGACCCACCGGAGCTCGCGTCGCTCTCCAAGGCGATTCGTCGCGGCCGTTTGGTGATCGTGGTCGACTGGATCGCGATCGCCATCCTGTTTCTCTTTCGCGACCCCTCCCGGCCTTTCCTGCCGGTCAATCAGACCGTCGAAACCGTATTTACCCTCGGCGTCCTGGCCATTGCCGCCCACGCTGGATTTCGCTGGGGGCAAATCCAACGCTATCAGGCCGTCGAACGGCTTTGCGACGAGCTGCACGATCGGCAGGATTGAGCCCTCTCAGGACACGCCTTCGAGACCGATCGCCAGGGCCAGGCTGCGCACCTTGGCTTGCAGGCGCCGCAAGTTCTCCGGTCCCAGCCGCAGGAACTGTTTCGCCGCCGGGCTGAGCTTTTCGAGCTCCGGGTCCCGGAACTTGTAGGCAGTGATCTTCTTTTCCAGGGTGATCGGGCGGTCGACCACGGGAACCGCGAGGAGTCTGTTGACCGCACGGCTCAAGGTGGCCTCGAAGTCTTCACCCGGGTAGCCCAGATCCTGATAGGCCTGCTGACAGAGCGGGCGAATAGCCTGGTAGAGCTCGGCCGTGCCCTCGGTATCCAGCGATTCGATCACCTCCACCACGACATTGAATCTGCGGTAGCTGGCCGGATCGACCAGGACCTCGCCGTCGCTCTCACGCGTCGTGAATCCGTCCTTTGGCACCATCATTTCAAGATGCTTGCGTGGCCCTACCCCTTCCGCGACATTGTCGACAACGACCACGAACCCGCGAATCAGCTCAGGCGTCAGCATCCACTCGGCAAGCTGTGGATGACTCGACAGCTGTTCGACGATCTGCTGTAGCCAGGGATCGGTGTCCGCCAGTGGAGGCACTTCGCCGATGACCAACTCACCCGAGCCTTCTTCGGTCTCCAATGACTCTGCAACGGTCGGTGCTGCCGGTGCAGCAGGCATCTCGCCCTCGTCCTCTCGACCGGTTCGGAACCAGACGAAGGCGATCACCGCGAGCAGTACGACGGCAACGGCCACAATCCAGGGCCAGCGCGGCGTGTTCGGATCCGGGCCCTTACCGGCGCCTTCCGATGTCTCCGATGTCAACTCGAAGTCCTTGAGCTCGTCATTCATGGCTTTACTCCGATCCCATGTTCGATTGCCACTGAGTTCGACGCGCCACGTTCGAGGCACGATCCTCTAACCATTGTATCTATCTGGCGAGGTCTCTGGAGCTGCTAGGGACTCGACCATCGAGGAAGCTCGATCTTCTCGGACTCGAGCCAGGCCGTATGCATGAGATCGGCGGTGAAGCGCACCGCTCGTTCGTATCTTTGGCCGCCAAATTCCGCGAGGGCCTCACTTGGACCCTGGTCCTCCTGAAGACGCTGCAGATCCCCGGCCAGCGCATACACTCTATCGACTTGTGAGTGGCTTTGCATGAGCTCTCGGACGACAGCCGTGAAGAGACTGTCGAAACCCTGCGACTTCCCCACCACGGGGCCCGGGTCCACCGTTCTCAGCAACGCATCCACCTGATGATGGATTCCGCTGCCTGGTGACGAGCCGTCGGCGCGCGCCCGGCCATCATGATGCAGCGTCGTGTGCAAAGGTTGACATAGGTCCTGGGCATAGTGGGCCAGGATTCCAGCCTGATACATGGCTATTGCACGCAGGTTGGAATCCTCGGGCTGACGACGAAGCTGGGCAAAAATGGCGGCCAGTCGCTGGGTGCCTTCCACGACAGCATAGGGAAGCATACCGACGGTCTCGAGCCGCCAATCCGGCCGCAAGAGACCCTGGCCCTGCTCGGCCAACTGGAAGATCAACCTGAGGTAGTCCGATGCCGATTCGGGAAGCGTCCGCCCCTGCAACAGCTCGAGGTCGATGTAGTGTCTTGGAGCTTCCAACTCGCGGAGCAGCGGCATCTGGCGGGGTCGCATCAGATCCGGCTGGATCGAGCTACGGGCCACCATCTCCGACTCGCTCCCGGAGATGGCCATCACCGAAGGATCCAGGAGTCGCAAAGCCGCAGCTGTGATCTGTCGGTGTTCCTGCGCACTCCATGCCCGCACCACGGCACTGGACATCAACTCGACGACGAGGACGAGGATCAGGACTGCTGAAGCTCTTGGGCGCACGACGGGCCTGGTGACCTTGGTCTCGGCAAGCTCAGGACTGTCCGGAATCCCCTCGGGGAGGACCAGGGGTGTAGATGGGGCCGGGAAAGGACGACACATTGTCCGCTGTCTCGCTGTTCTTGGTGACCCGCGGGACTCCTTCCTTCTCGACTTCATCGATGCGAATCACCGCGTGCATCGGCACGAAGATGCGCCGCACGCCTTTGAACTCGGTCTTCAATCGCTCTTCGGACGGATCGACGACGACCGTCGATCGCTCACCAAACAACAGCCCCTCGAGCTCGACGAAGCCGAAGATATTGCCGTGGGAGACACCCTCGGCAAACAACTCGAAGGTCTCACCCTGGTTGTGAAAGATGACTTTGTAGATGCGTCTGGTGGCCAATACCGCGCTCCGATTCGCCAGCAGACTAGCACAAGGCTCCGTGAAACCTGCGCCGGGATCGCGCGTAGTTCAGGATGATCGGAGTGAGCACCGTCAACACCGCTAAACCAATCTCCGCCAGCGGCCGTCTAAACAAGAAACCGAGGCGTGAGCGGACCTTGCTGGCTTGCGGATCGGATCCGGAGGAGACCTGAGGACATGACACGAGCTCTAACGAAACTTTCACTCCCTGCGGCGATTCTGCTGATCGCTGCCAGCACCGCCAACGCCGAAACGCTCGACGAGACAATCCACAAGACCCTGCCGTTCGCGTCAGGCAACCGCCTCGTGCTCTCCAATACCAACGGAGACGTCGAGATCTCCACCTGGGATCGGGACGAGATCGACATCGAAGCGCACAAGAGGGTACGCAGCAGCAATAGTGACAAGGCAAGAGAGGCCTTTGAAGACCTCCGGATCGAAATCGAGGAGTCAGCCAGCGGCGTGACTGTCGACACCCGCTACCCGAAATCGCCGGGTGGCTGGTTCGGCAACGTCAACTCACAAGTCAGCTACACGATCCGCGTGCCGGAACGCTCCGACCTGGATATCGAGACCGTCAACGGCAAGGTCGAGATCGAAGGAGCCCGTGGCAAGATCGAGTTGGCTTCCACCAACGGCGGAATCCGTGTCAGGGATGCGGGGGGAAGTGTGAGTGCGCGCACCACCAACGGAGGCATCGATGTCGAGCTCGGAAGCATCTCCCAGGACGAGGATATGACGCTGAGAACGACCAATGGCGGCATCACCCTGACCCTGCCAGCAGATGTTCAGGCCAGTCTTTCTGCACGAACCACCAACGGCAGTGTCAACACAGACTTTCCAGTGACAGTACAGGGGACCTTTCGCAGGAACCGATTGGAGGGTGAGCTCAACGGTGGTGGAGCCACTGTCGACTTGAAGACCACGAACGGCAGCATCAAGATTCGCGAGTACTGATCCTGCGGCAGCCTGTCCGGAACACGGTTTCAGATGTCGAGCTGGAGAAAAGGGTGAAAATCCTCGTCTGATCCGAGCGATCGTGAGACAACCTGCCACCAGGTTTCGATCGCCACCCCCATGAAGGGTCGACGTCGATCGTCGACCCGATCCTGCACTTCGTCCAGATTCCGACGGGCCTTCTTCAGTAGGTTACGAGCTCCCTCGGGAGTTCCCATGTGCGCGCGTAAAAGAGCTGCTGAGACCTGAATCAACCCCTGACAAAAGATCCCGCAAACCGAGGTCTTGCCGGCACCTATCCAGACCACCTCCCACGCTTCATGCGCCTCCCAAAGATACCGGCGGTTGAAGAGATCGACACCCAGCAGATACTCCTGACAGGTTCGCCAGCTCTCGGGCAGACCGTGGCAGTTCACCGGAATGACCTCCGGAGCGGCGTAGGAGTGACCTTTGGGATGCCTTACCGGGTGCGGGGTCAGACCTGGAACATGCCGATACGAGGGCAGCGCCTCTGTCGAGTAACGACGGGGTCCACCTCGAGGTTCAGTCAATGGCGAAGCGGGTTGGTTCATTTCAAGTGGTCCTCCCGGAGCACGGAGACCTGTTAGAATTCCGACCTGCGAACGACTGTACTATGAGCCCGGTGGGGCTCGATCCTGTCCAGACAACAAGACCGACTCAGGAGCCTGAAGATGAAGGGTTCAGATTTGTTCTCACCCATCGATGATTTCGTGAACCGCCATTTGGGACCCACCGAGGAACAGGCTCAGGAGATGCTGGCCGGTCTCGGATTCGAGTCTCTCGACGACCTCGTCGCGGCGGTTATTCCGCAGGCAATCCTCAGTGATGGCCCCCTCGACCTCGATGCCCCAAAGGCCGAGTCGGAAGCGCTGGCCGAGTTGCGTCAGCTTTCCAGACGCAACCAGGTCTGCCGGTCGCTGATCGGCATGGGGTACTACAACACGATCACCCCGCCGGTGATCAGCCGAAACGTTCTGCAGAATCCCGGCTGGTATACGCAGTACACGCCATATCAAGCCGAAATCGCGCAGGGACGTCTGGAAGCCCTGATGAACTTCCAGACCATGGTCGCCGACCTCACCGGTCTGCCGATGGCCAACGCGTCCTTGCTGGACGAAGGCACCGCTGCGGCGGAAGCCATGAGCATGTGCCTGGCCATCACGCGCCGCAAGCGCCGGCAGTTCGTGGTCGCCGAGGATTGCCATCCCCAGACCATCGCCGTTGTCCAGACGCGCTGCCAACCTCTGGGAATCGAGGTCATCGTCACGGATCCCTTCGCTGTCGACCTCGAAGGCTCGGACATCTTTGCGGTGCTGGTGCAGTACCCCACCACCGACGGTCGTGTCGAGGACTACTCCGACCTGGCGAACCGCATTCACGCGGCTGGCGCCTTGATGATCGTCGCCACCGACCTGCTGGCCCTGACCTTGCTCCGCCCACCCGGCGAGTTCGGTGCCGATATCGCGGTCGGTTCCAGTCAACGATTCGGCGTCCCACTGGGTTTCGGGGGTCCGCACGCCGCCTTTCTCAGCACTCACCAGGAGCACGAGCGCCACGTCCCGGGTCGGGTCGTCGGTCTCTCGAAAGACGCACAGGGCGAGCCCGCCTTTCGCCTCGCCCGCCAGACGCGAGAGCAACACATCCGACGAGAGAAGGCCACGAGCAACATCTGCACTGCCCAGGTTCTGTTGGCTGTGATGGCTTCGATGTACGCCGTCTACCACGGCCCGGAACGTCTGCGTCGCATCGGTCTGAGGGTTCACGGCCTGACTCGCATCCTGGCTGCCGGCCTCGAGCGTCTCGGATTCGATGTCGGAGACGGGATCTACTTCGACACACTGAAGATCCGCCTCCAGCCGGGCGAAGACGTCGACCTGCTCACGGCTGCGCGAAGTCGATGCCTGAATCTGCGCCACTACCCGGATGGCTGCCTCGGAGTCTCACTCGATGAGACCGTCGACCGCCAGGATCTGGAGACCCTCTTCGAGATCTTCTCTCGCGGACATGCCTTGCCGTTCTCGCTCGACGACCTGATCTCCGAGACGGAAGCGGACCTGCCGGAGCCTCATCGCAGGACGTCCGAGTACCTGAATCAGGAGGTCTTTCAGCGCTTTCATGTGGAGCATGAGATGTTGCGCTACATCTCCAAGCTGCAGGAACGCGACCTTTCCCTGGCCTTCTCCATGATTCCCCTCGGTTCCTGCACCATGAAGCTCAACGCCACCGCCGAGATGATTCCGATCACCTGGCCGGAGTTCGCTCATATCCACCCCTTCGCACCGCCGGAGCAGACGGAAGGCTACGCCCTTCTCTTCGCCCAGCTGGAGCGATGGCTGGCGGAGATCACCGGGTTTCATGCCACCTCACTACAACCCAATGCTGGCTCCCAGGGAGAGCTCACCGGGCTGCTCGTCATCCGCGCGTATCACGAGGACCGCGGTGAAGCGCATCGCGATGTCTGTCTGGTGCCCACGTCAGCGCATGGCACCAATCCCGCCAGCTCGGTCATGGCCGGCATGCGGGTGGTCCCCGTCAAGAGTGATGTCCGAGGTGATTTCGATCTCGAAGACCTGCGTGCCAAGGCCGAGAAGCATTGCGACGAGCTCGCCGCGATCATGATCACCTACCCCTCGACCCATGGGGTCTTCGAAGAGCATGTGCGTGAGGTGTGCGAGATCGTGCACCGCAACGGTGGACTGGTCTACCTCGATGGCGCCAACATGAACGCACAGGTTGGCCTCTGCAAGCTCTCCGCGATCGGTGCCGACGTCTGCCACCTCAACCTGCACAAGACCTTCGCCATCCCGCATGGAGGTGGTGGCCCAGGCATCGGTCCGATCTGCACGGCCCAACACTTGTCGCCATTCCTGCCAGGACACCCCGTCGTGCCGACCGGAGGCAGCAAGGCAATCGGTCCTGTGGCTGCGGCCCCATTCGGCAGCCCCGGGGTTCTGCCCATCTCCTGGATGTATATCCGCATGATGGGTGCGCAGGGCCTGACCTGGGCCAGCCAGGTGGCGATTCTCAACGCCAACTACATGGCCAAGCGGCTCGAGCCGCACTACCCCATCGTCTACACAGGGGAACGCGGGTACGTCGCCCATGAGTTCATTCTCGATCTTCGTGACTTCAAGGAGAGCGCCGGGATCACCGTAGACGACGTGGCCAAACGGCTCATGGACTACGGGTTTCACGCTCCGACCATGTCATGGCCGGTCATCGGCACGCTCATGGTGGAGCCGACCGAGAGTGAATCGAGGTTCGAGCTCGACCGCCTGTGCGACGCACTCATCGCCATCCGCGAGGAGATCCGTGAAATCGAGGAAGGCAAGGCCGACCGGGAGAACAATGTGCTGCGCAACGCCCCGCATACGGCTCGCCATGCGTCCGGCGACAGCTGGGAACACCCCTACAGCCGCAGCAAGGCGGCCTACCCCGCTGCCTGGGTGCGCGAACGCAAGTTCTGGCCACCCGTGGCGCGTATCGACAATGCCTGGGGCGATCGCAATCTGATCTGCACCTGCGATCCGGTCGAGGCCTATGCCTTCGAGCCGACGGTGAAGGAAGACGCCTGATCGGCTCCGAACGTCAGTCTCGAGCGCTTCTTCCGCGCAGCAGCGGCAGCTTGGCTCTCATCTGATCACCTGTCATGCCGAGCAGGGCCGCGCGATCGATCAGCAGGTCGAGATCGACCGGATAGAGGTTTCGTCGCCGCGGATCGCCGAACCCGCCCACGTTCCAGGGCGCAATGGTCTCCAGCATCCATCGGTCGAAGCTCTCCCGTTCTGCGCTGGAGGCCTCTCCCCTCTGATCGGCAGGAATCGACGCGAGGCGGCGAAGCGATTCAGCAAAAGCCTCCTCCAGCTGCGCGTCCCCCGCCCCGAGAAAGCCCTGCCAGGCCGGAGCGACACCGGCGTGTCCCTCGGGCCAAAGTCGCTGATCGACCTCTGCATAGCTCACGGTGGCGAAGTAGAGCAGGCTCTGGGCAATGAACAGCTCGAAGTCCTGCATTGCCGCGTAGGCGCCCTCGAGCAGTCTGGCCATTTGCTTCGCCTCCACTTGCAGCTGTCGGCTGTATCGCTCGAGGCTCGGCTGCACGGAAGCTGCCTCCCACCGATCGTCACCACCCGCCGCCTCGAGGATTCCTGCCAGGCGCTCGACCCCGAGCAGGCTCCAGGCGATTCCGGTCGAAAACATCGGATCGAAAAAGGCGAAGGTGTGCGGCAGCATGGCCCAGCCCGGGCCGGCGGCAGCCGATTCCAGTCGCTGCACCCTCGGCACCAGCGAAAAGGGCTCGACCGGCTGTGCCCGGGCGAACTGAAGCTGCAGACTGGGATAGCGCGAGAGCACTGCCCTCCAGATGGCTTCCGGTT
Source organism: uncultured Acidobacteriota bacterium (assembly GCA_963707075.1). Taxonomy (GTDB): domain Bacteria; phylum Acidobacteriota; class Thermoanaerobaculia; order Multivoradales; family JAHEKO01; genus CAXMQZ01. The sequence goes on along the minus strand of CAVPOX010000015.1, from coordinate 224,505 downwards.
GATCCACTCCGGAGTCGACCAGACTCTCATAGGCCGAGCGACGCAACAGGACTCCGGCGCTGACTACCCCGTGATCGAAGGGCAGAGCATAGACCCACCCCTCTTCGATCAGATGATGCACAGCGGCACGCTCATCCGGATAGGGCCCGGCAGACAACTCCGCGAAGGCATCGACTCGTGCGAAGTGGCTGGACACCAACGCAGTATCGAGCGACACTCGATCCAGTGCCGACGGAAGCTCGAGGGCCCGCGAAAGCAAGCCTCCTGCACCGGTCCCATCGACGACGAGATCGGCGATCACTTCTACCGCTCGGCCTGCCCGTCGACCGGCCAGGCGCCAGTCTCCCGAGTCCCGTGGCTCGACCTCCAGGATCTCGCACCGGTCCCGGTAGTCGACCCCCTCGTCGATGGCCTGGCGAACCAGGAAGTGATCGATGTCGGCTCGCAGCCAGTGACAGTCAGCAACCTCGTCATCCGGACTGGCTGCCACCAGGAGTCGACGCTCATTGTCGGGTGACCCCGCGAACAACGCCCCCGCTCGATGGCCAAAGAAGGTAAACCCCCGTTTCAGGCCTCTTCGGTTCTGCGGCATGTGCTCCAGCCACCGTCCGTAGGCTGCGAGCCACGACAGGTCTGCAAATCCGTAGCGCTTCGCCAGGCGTTCCAGACAGATGGCGGCCAGAGGAGTCGAGGACTCCCCTATCGCGAATCGCGGATGTTGCTGGCGCTCGATCAAGACGACAGAAAGCCCCAACCTGTGAAGAATCCGGGCCAGGATGGTGCCGGCGAAGCCCGAACCCACGATGGCAACCTGACACTGCTCCATCACTTTCCTCCAGCGTCTTCAGACGCACAAAGCTCACAATTCACTGGTGGCTCGGCGATTCCTGTCTCGTTCATGCCTCTCAAATTCTCGATTCGGGCCGCTCGGCACCTGTCACAGCCTCGCAGCTTCTCGACATCCCATAGATCGGCGAGAACGGTCCCTTCTGCGGAAGCCAGAGACCCGTAGAGGCTGCGCTCCAGCATCTCCACCGTCGGCACCTCGAAGTGCCCCGCCGCTGCGAGACGCTCCATCTCGCCCGAGCTCGATCTCAGCGGAATGATCGAGACGACATCGACCTTCTGCCTGAAAGCATATTGCACGCTGCGTATTGTCCACTCTACCGACTCTCGACTCGGAACGAATGGCGGTGACAAAAGCACGAACGCCCGCATACCGATACCCGCTTCCCCGAGCAGCACCGCTGCAGACTCGAAATCGGCGAGCGTCATCTCCTTGCCCAGCCGGGGAAGCGCCGCTGGATGAATCGTCTCGAGACCCATGGCGACCTCGAGATCGCCGTCGAGAAGCTCGGCAAACTGGATGCAAGAGGAACCGACGAGTCGCGGATGACACTCCACGGTCACTCGCCGAAAGACTCCGAGCTGACCCGCGATAGTTTCCAGATCTTCCGGAGGCACAGCCCGCGTCTCGAAGAAATTGCTCGCATTGTAAAGCTTGATGGACTGCGGAATCGCCGAAGGGTCGATCGAAGCAAGAGCTTCCTCGAGTTGCCGGGGAAGCGCTCCGGCTGGAGTCGGCCGATCGAGGGTGTACTGCCACAGATCGCAGTAGACGCAGGTAAAGGGGCATTCGCTGCCAGCCAGGAAGACGGTCATCGACTTCTCCTTCCTGCCGTCTGGACCGCGTTCCTCCTCGACCAGGACGTCGAGAGGACGCCAGGGATCGACCGGCCCCTTGGATGGACGCAGCGACCGGATTCGCTGGCGCTCCGCGGCGTGGCTCATGGGCTGGCAATTACTGCTGGTACAACTCCAGGAAGTGGCGTCGATAGGCTTCTGGATCGACTGCGAAGCGTGAAGCGAACGTCGACGGCGAAGTGGCGCCCTCCTGGAATCGACGTTTGGCAAAGACCGGCAATTCGAGATCCAGAACCCGACGCACACCCCGCCGGACGATCTCTCCCTTGAGGGCATAAAGAGCCTCGTGGGAGCCACAACTCAGAGCCTCGAACGGGATCGAAGCCGCGGTGCGGACCACTGCCGGTCTGGTGAAGGGACTGTAGCCGACAAAGCCGTACTTACGCAGCGGTGCGTAAGTACGCACGCAACCCCGACTCTGCCCACCGCTGTAGGTCAACGAGTGTTTGATCCGATCCACGCCCCACCCTTCCTGGTAGAGCAAGGGGTTGTTCACGACACTGACGATGGTCAGCTCCGAATTCTCCTCGATCGGGTAATCCTTGAGATTCTCATCGCCTCCATCCCCATCGGCCAGGTATTTCCAGTCCGGATAGCGGCGACGGATCTCTTCGAGCAAAGCCAGGTTGACGGTGGCGCATTCGACATCTCGAGGCTTGTAGTCCTCGATCACTTCCACCGCCGCAGCCACATCCAGACGGTCGACTGGAACTTCGACGGACTCCCCCAGGACCTCCAGATCCAGTCGGCGCAGGAACTCCCTCGCCTGCTCGAGATCCGCACCCCCACCATCCACGGACAGGGTGAAGCCCTTGAGGCGAGCCGGGCTCTGCCCCATCTCGAGCAAGAGCTTGTAGATGGTCAACAGCACGGCTCCGCTGTCCACGCCTCCCGAGAACAGCACTCCGACAGGTTCGGCCGCGGGCAGAGCGCGCAACCAGATCGCCAGCTCATGCCGCAGCGCCCCCACATACCTTTCACCGATGACATCCAGGTCGGCCGGCAGGTTCTCGACCTCGGGCTCGACGAAGCGCTCATAGGTCGGGTTGGGATCGGGACAGCCCACGAGCTGGATCGTCGTCACATGATGTGCCGGCACCATCCGCGTGTAGGACGGATGAAACTGGTCCCCATACCCCGCGCTCTCGAGATACTCATAGATCTCGTCGATGCGCTCGGCGACGACCAACAAGGGGCCACTGGTTTCCTTGGCGAGAAAGTACCGCAGGGGCCGATCCAGGCTGCGTGCCAGATAGACCCTCTCCTGATCGCGCGAGGTCAGGGCGAAGGAGCCTGCGATGGCCGCCACCTTGTCAGGCTGCCCACTCGCCAGCAGGTCCCTCGCTGCCTCGACATCCATGTCGAGAAGTTGTTGGCAGTCCGGTTGGACGAGGTCGACGACGCGGTGTATCGGGCGATCCATGCTCACCTCCAGGGCCGAAAAGTATCACGAACCCTCATAGCCCGCCGCCGTCGACGAGCTGCTCGGCGAAGCCGCACATGTCGGGGAACTCCGCGCGCGGGCGGTCCGCGCCGGATGGGACCTCTCGCAACCGATTGATCCAGACCACCGGCACATTCTCCGCCACGGCAGGCTCGACGTCGTGAAAGAAGCTCTGCGCTACATGCAGCCAGCGCCGGCCACCGATACGCCGCCGCGCTTCTCGGAAGTGCCCCAGGGCAGGCTTGTAGGAGCCGACCTGCTCAGCGGTCACCAGAAGGTCGAAGTCCACCGGAAAGTGCTCGAGGGTCCTGTGCAGCAATGCGTCGTCGACATTCGACAGAATGCCCAGGCCATATCCAGCAGACGCCAGCTTCTCCAGGGCCGGTGCAGTATCCGCAAACGGCGGCCACTGCGGCAGGCTTTGCGAGAGGAAATGCCTGCGGTCTATCGGAACATCGAAACCGAGCTCACCGGCAATATGTGCTGCCGTCAGGTCGAGAACTTCCCCGTAGGATCGAAACGCCTCGGCCTGAATCTCGGGCTCGATCCTGGCGTGCAGATCCAGAACCTCATGACGATCGATCGGCAGGCCGATTTCGCTGCCGATCCGGTGGAAGGCATCGCCGATTCCCTGCCGCCAATCGATCAGCGTGCCATAGCAATCGAACGTCAGGATGTCGAATTCAGTTGTAATCAGGGCTCTCCCAGCAGGACAATTCTATGGTGTCGAAGACTGGACGACCAGCAGATTCTCCGTCAAATATGTATAATCTTCGGTCACTGAACCAGAAGGGCCCATAAGGGTCCGCCCAACAGTAGGGGGAAGAAATGAAATCGAAGTTATTGCAGTTTAGTCTGATGGCTCTCTTGATCGTGGCCCTGGTCCCCGCGGTAGGGTGTCAGAGCAAGGGTGCCGAGAAGATGGAAGAGGGTGCCAAGGAGATGGCCGAGGGTGCCAAGGAGATGGCCAAGGATGCCGCCGAGGCGACCGGTGACGCGGTCGAGGCGACGGGCGAGGCTATCGAAGGTGCCGCTGAGGCCACCGCTGAGGCCGCAGGTGACGCGGTCGAGGCCGGCAAGGAAATGGCCGAGGATGCCGCCGAAGCGACGGGCGAGATGGTGGAGAAGGGCAAGGAAGCCACCGGTGAGGCCCTGGAAGCGACGGGCGAAGCCATCGAGGAAGCTGGCGAGAAGCTGCAGGACAAGGACGACGGCGGCAGGTAGCACCCCTGACGTATCCTGATCGAAGTTTCCAGGGAGACCGGGGCCCGATCTGGGCGTCGGTCTCTTTTTTTCATCGCTCTTGATTTACGCTTTATTTACGCCTATGCTCATAGCATGGTCGAAGCCCTGCGTTCGGCACTGCCGGAGCCTCTGCATCGCCACCTTGCAAGTGCTCGCGAGCTCATCCATCAGCGCGCGGCCACCCCGGCCTCGATCGTTCCCACCACCGTCGATGCCTTCGACGATCTCCTGATCGGAGGACTGCCGCGGGGGCAGATGGTGGAACTCGTCGGCGACCGCTCGAGCGGACGCTTCTCCACCCTGCTGGCAACTCTCGCAGCAACCACTGGCGTGGGAGAGGCAGCTGCTCTGGTCGACCTGGGCGACGGTCTCGATCCACGCCTCGCCGTGCAGGCAGGAGTCGTTCTCGAGCGCTTTCTGTGGATCCGTCCGGAGCACCTCAAACAAGCCGTGGTCGGCGCCGAGATGCTGCTCAGCGGTGGCTTTCCCCTGGTCGTCATCGATCTGGGGGATCCGCCGGTTCCCGGTGGGCAGGGTGTCGAGGCCAGCTGGCTGCGCCTGGCCCGCTCTGCACAGAGCCACAATGCGGCACTCCTCGTTTCGAGTCCCTATCGGACCAGCGGTACGGCAGCCATTGGAGTCGTCAAGGCCAACCGGGGGAGACCCCGCTGGTCTGAGACAGGGTTCGCCACTCCCCTTCTTCTGGGTCTCTCATCTCGGCTCAGCCTGGAGAAGCTCCGTGGCCAGCAGGGCACGGGCAACAGCACCCTGCATCTCATGACTCCTGAAGCCGCTACTTTCGGCGCCATGGAAAATCTGGAAGGCACATCGTGACCCGTCGTCTCGCCTGTGTCTGTGTACCGTTGTTCCCATTGGCAGCACGACTACGCAGCGAGCCCGAGCTCCGTGGCGAGGCCATCGCCATCTTCCAGGGCAACGGCAATGCAGCCCGTGCCGTAGCCGCGACTCGCCGGGCTCGCCAGGCCGGGATAAGTCCAGGCATGTCGCTACCCCAGGCCAGAGCCCTGGTTCCCAGGCTCACCGTGCGCGCCCGTGACGAAGACTGCGAACGTGCTGCCCAGGACACCCTGCTGGAGATCGCTGAAAGTTTTTCTCCGCGCATCGAAAACGCTGGCGAAGGTGTCGTCTATCTGGAGCTGGATGGCCTCGACAGGCACTTCCCGGGTGAGACTCCCGAGGAGGATTTGGCCCATGCCTTGACCATCACCACCGAGAAAGCCACGCTGCCAACCTGGGTGGGTATCGCCTCGAGCAAGCTGGCCGCCCGTGTCGCCGCCGAGCTTCCAGATTCTCCCAATATCGTTCCGGCGGGACAAGAGGCCGAGTTTCTGGCCCCACTTCCCCTGCAGCGCCTTTCAGCCGAGGCCGGGGTCCTGGAAACGCTCCGTCGCTGGGGCATTGGCTCCATCGGCGAGCTGGCACGACTGCCCAGCAATGAGATCGCCAGTCGTCTCGGGGATGCAGGCAGGACGCTGCATGAGAAGGCTCGCGGCTTCGATCCCCACCCCCTCGTGCCCTATCGACCTCCACCGACTTTCGCGGAGGGTCTGGAGCTCGAATGGCCGCTGGTCGCCCTGGAACCTTTCCTTTTTGTGGCCCATGCGGCGCTCGGACGCCTCGGCAAACGTCTGACGAGCCGAGGGCTGGCATGTGCCAGCCTGGAGCTCACCCTGCGTCTCGAACCCGACGGATTTCATCAACGCTCCATCCAGTTGCCCGCTCCGACCCGCGAGATCAAGACGCTGCTCACCCTGCTTCGACTGGATCTCGAACGCAGTCCCCCTGGCGCTCCGGTGACTGGATTCACCCTGCTGGCCCACCCCGACCGACCGCGTGAAGCCCAGCTCTCGCTCTTCGGGCCGCCAGCCCTGTCACCCGACAGATTGGCCACAACACTGGCCCGACTCTTCGCCCTGCTCGGCCCCGATCGTGTGGGTTCACCGCAGCCCCAGGATGTGCACCGCCCCGAACGTTCAGCCCTGGTCGAGTACACCCCACCACCACCGCCGGAGAACCGTATCGACCCACGCAAGGGTCGGGGCCTGCTGGCCATCCGTGTCTTGCGCCCTCCGATACCGCTCGAGGTTCTGACCAGGGCCTCGGCCAAGCCGAATGTGACAGCCCATGTGCCTTGCGAAGTCCTGCCGGTCATCCAGGAAGGTACCGCCAGGAGACCCTGTATCCAGGGGCACATCAAGGTGGCATCGGGGCCATGGGGTCTGGAGGACGAGTGGTGGTCGGCAGGAGCGACAGAACGAGACTATTGGGATATCGAGCTGACACGCGGCGGTCTCTACCGCATCTACCGTCAGCGGACTTCGGGTGCCTGGTTCGCAGACGGGGTCTACGACTGAATCAGCTCCGGTTCGGGACCGGGATCCCCGGACAGATCCGGAGAGCCACCGCCCGCATGGTAGATCAGCCAAAGGTTGCGCACATAGATGATCCAGCCGGTTGTCTGACCGAGCACACCCACTATGTCCCGACGCCAGATGAAGTAGACCAACAACATCGAGGCCCCAGCCAGACTCATCCACCAGAACGCCGGGGGGACCACCGAGCGCTGTTCCTTTTCGCTTACCAGCCATTGCACCAGCATGCGCCCGGTGAACATCAGCTGACCGAGAAAGCCAAGACCTACCCAGGCGATGCCAATGGGTGACGTCACATTCAGGAAGCGGTTCCACCAACTCTGACGACTTTGCTCACCATAAACACGACTGGCGAACGCTTCCGGTGTCAGAGTCTCCACCTCTCCCTCGTCCGACCGCAGGTAGAAGTACAGGGCACCATCTTCGCCCTGGCCCAGTCCCACCCTGTCCCGAACTCCGCGCAGCTGCACCTTGACATGCGCCTCGATCTCGGCGGACTCCTCCGCCTCCTGATCCGCCCGGAGCAAACCACCCATGAAGCCCAGGAGCACGAGGCATCCGAGCGCACACCGTAGCGATCTAGCCATCCTCGCGCTCCACCAGGTAGAAACCCGAGCGCCGCGTTCGCGCATCAGGACAGGTCGACACACTGATGCGGTGCACGCCGCTGTCTAGCGGCACCGGCAGAAGCACGCCCTGCCCCAGGACAGCACCCGGGCTGTCGAGGACCTCCACCAGCCGCTTGTCGTCCAACCAGATCTCGGAGGGTCCAGCAGGTGCGAACTCCAGCAAGCTCACTCGGGGCTCGGTGACCTCGACCTGGTGTACCAACCCAAGGCATTGCTCCGGACCCACGACCCGGCGCGCATCGACATAGCCCTCCAATTCACGTATCTCGGCTTGTTCGACGAGCGGGTAGTCCGTCCACAGTGCGATGTCAGAGGCGCCGGTCACAGGTATCTCAGTGCCCGGAGCAATGAGCTTCCAGTCGATAACAAACGGGGATGGCCGCGGTGCCTGCAGATGAACCAACAGGTTGATTCCCCGATGCAGGACTTTCACGCGCGGATCGGCCAGCAGACGCTGCGTCAGCCTCGGATTGCCAGTTGCCGCAGAGAATGCGATGTACTCACTTTCGAGCAAACCTGCTGCGACGACCGGCGTATCCGGTTCTTCGCCCGCGAAGATGCTCTTCTGTGCCAGGAAGACCGACGAATTGGTCGCGGCCAGAAAGACAGGATCCAGAACCTGGATGTAGCGACCCTGAGGTGCCCAGAACATGTAGATCGGCGTCGACCTCCAGGGATTGGCGACCCGGGCGCCATCGGGCAAAGCTGCTGAGAACTGCTCCCGGTCGACGATCCGCGAGTTGTTCGGGCCCGGACTGTTGCGGTGACGGTAACGCCCCAACTCGTAGCTCGCCACCGGCAGACTGATGAGGAAGCAGAGCAGCCAGGCGACGCCCAGAGGAACCCGCCCCCGCCACGGCAGGCGCACCCACCGGGTGATCTCACGACCCTGACGACGCATCTCGAACAACATCCACAGCGTCGTCAGAGCCATCGCGTAGAGAGCGAACCGCGACATCATCAAGTAGAGCAACCCAAAAGCGACGGCAGCGATGCCAAAGGTGACTGAGGCATCTCCAGGCCGGGGCGGCGATGTCTTTTCACTCGCTCGCCAGAGGATGCCCATGCCGAGAAGCCAACCGAGGTTGACCATCAGCGCGATGTCGGTCCGCATCGGCTGGATTTCATTGCCGACATCCAGGACACCCTTGAAACGGAAATACTCGACGCTCTGGTACCACCAGACCACGAGATCATTGGGAAACTGGGGATGGATCAGGAGTCCTATCCCGGCGCCCAGGATGGGGTACGCCAGCAGACGCCATTCCCACCGCCGCAACGCCCACGCGTGACCGAAGAACACCAGGAAGAAGATCCCAACATAGGCGTGAATCGCCGTGTAGGTCAGGGCATACACCAGAGACAAGAGTCCAAGCAACCCGTAGCGCCTTTGCACCGCGCACCAGAGAGCGCAGAGCAGGATGATCAGCGAGGCGATCTCGGGCCGCAAACGGACCAGACGCCAGGTGAGCTCCAGGGAACCGAAGACGAGCAGGAAGGGCACGACCATGCCCCAGCGACCGATGGCACGCAAGCTCAGGAAGCCGATGGTCGCCAGCGCCAACGCGCCCAGAAGCGTCAAAGCCAGACGCCCCCCCAGGGCCGGCTCCATCCAGGCGGCAAAGGGGATCAGTGCCGCGTGAAACAGGAACTCCTTGTCTCCAAACTGCTCGGCCAGGAGCCCGAAGCGAACCCATTTCAGCTGATCGAAGATGCCCTCTTCAGCGTACCCTCGAGCGATCCCCAGGTGGTAGTAGGAATCCGAGTCGTAGATCAGCGGGGAGGGCGCATAAAGGAAGGTGAAAAAGGCCAAAGCGACGAGAAAGACGACAAGGGTCCGCCACCACAGGGCACGGCCCGACAGGGCCCACACCTCCCTTTGCCAAATCTCCTCGGGTCTCTCCATGGTACCCAGGTCTCTCCAGGGTCCTGGCTAGCGTAGACAGAAGCGTCTCCCGACGCAAGATCTCTCTTGATTTACGCCTTGTTTACGCCTATGGTAGATAAACATGGAGAAACGTCAACCAGCCGATTCAGACACTTCGGCGCTCACACACGATCACGCGAGAGCCCGGGAGCATCGAGAGAGAGCGGCCCCAAGGCTTCCTGCCAGATCGGAAGCTCCGAAGTCGACTGATCGCGAGGTCGTGGCTCCTGCCGTCGATTTTTCTCAGCTGGCGGGTCAGCCCCGTACCGGCTATGTCTCTCCTGGCGCTTACAAGGAGAGAGTGCGGCAAAGGGACTACCCCGACAAGCAAGCAGCGAAACAACGCAGCCGGGCATTGCGCCAGCCGCGGGTGCCCTACGTCGAGCTAAGGACCGCATCAGCGTTCTCCTTCCTCGATGGCGCCTCCCTGCCCGAAGACCTGGTGCAACGCGCTGCCGAGCTCGACCTGCCGGCTGTCGCCCTGCTCGACCGCAACGGCGTCTATGGTGCGCCCCGCTTCTACCAGGCCGCCAAACAGGCCGGGATCAGAGCCATTGTCGGTGCCGAAGTGGTGCTCGATGGTCAATCGTTGATCGACGCCACCGGAGGGTCGACTTCGCTCCGCAAGAAGAGGGTAAGGCTACGCTCGGTCGACCCTCCGGCGACGTCGGACAGCGAGGGATCATGCTCGCTCGTGCCAGGGGACGATGGTGTATCCGCCGAGCGCAGCCTTACCCTCGCTCTTGCGGAGCGAGGCGGATACACCATTGGCCCCGGCGACGACGAGATTCGACTGTCACTGCTCGTGCGCGATCGGCAGGGTTATCGCAATCTGAGCCGGCTTCTCACCGCAGCAGCACGGGACCAGCCGAAGGGCGAGGCACGGGTCGACTGGCAGCTGCTGGAGCGCCATGCCGCAGGACTGCATTGCTTGACCGGCGGCGATGAAGGACTTCTGACTCGGATACTGGAGGGCACCGGGCTCGATGCGGCCCAACAGCTGCTGAATCGCTTGCGAGCGACCTTCAACGGTCATCTCCACGTCGAGCTCCAGCGTCATCGTCAGCGCTACGAAGAGCATCGCAACCGGGCATTGGTGGCCCTGGCCAGGCGTCTTCGCCTCCCACTGGTCGCGACCAACGGAGTTCGCTATGCCCGCCCACAGGACAAAGCTCTCCACGACGTCCTGACCTGCATCCGTCAGCACACCCATCTCGATGCGGCCGGACGACTGCTCGCCGCCCATCGCGAACGCCATTTCAAGAGCGCCACCGAGATGCACCGCCTGTTCGCCGATCTGCCCGTGGCACTGAGCGGGGCCTTCGAGCTTGCCCAGGAGCTCGACTTCACCCTCGCCGATCTCGGGTATCGTTTCCCCGACTACCCGCTTCCCCCAGGCGAAAGCCCCAGCTCCTATCTGCGCCACATCACCTGGAACAGCGCCCGCAGCCGGTTTCAGCCACTCACCGCGCGGGCTCAGGCCCAGATCGAACGGGAGTTGGCGATGATCGAGAAACTGGATCTCGCGGGCTATTTCCTCATCGTCTGGGACATGGTGCAGTTCTGTAAACGGGAGGGAATCCTCGTCCAGGGTCGGGGCTCCGCCGCCAACAGCGCCGTCTGCTATGCCCTCTCCATCACCGCTGTCGACCCGGTCAGGATGGAGCTGCTCTTCGAGCGTTTTCTCTCGGAAGAGCGCGGCGAGTGGCCCGACATCGATCTCGACCTACCCTCCGGCGACCAGCGCGAAAAGGTCATCCAATACGTCTACCAGCGCTACGGCCCCCATGGCGCTGCGATGACCGCCAATGTCATCACCTACCGGGATCGCTCGGCAGCACGCGAAGTGGCCAAGGCACTCGGTTACTCCCCCGGGCAGGTCGACAAGCTGGCGAAGCAGCTCGGCACCTTTCGTTACGACACCAGCCGCGGCGATCCCAAATCACTCCCTGTCGAGCTCTCGGCTGCCGGCTTCGACCCCGAGGACTCGCGCATCCAGCTCTTCGCCGAGATGTGGCACCGGATTCACAACCTCCCCCGCCACCTGGGGCAGCACTCCGGGGGCATGATCATCGCTGCCGGCCGTTTGGACGAGGTCGTGCCCCTGGAGCCGGCCGCCATGGAGAACCGCGTCGTCGTCCAGTGGGACAAGGACGACTGCGCCGATCTCGGGATCATCAAGGTCGATCTGCTGGGGCTCGGCATGTTGCAGGCGTTGGAGGAAGCCATTCCCCTGATTCGCACGCACGAACGGGTCAACATCGATCTCGCCCATCTACCCCAGAACGACCCCAGGACCTACGACATGTTGCGGCGAGCCGATACCGTCGGTGTTTTCCAGGTGGAGAGCCGGGCCCAGATGGCCTCACTCCCCCGGAACGCACCGCGGCGTTTCTATGATCTGGTCATCCAGGTGGCCATCATCCGGCCGGGGCCGATCGTCGGTGGCATGGTGCACCCCTTTTTCGAACGCCGCCAGGGGCGTCAACCTGTCACCTACCCCCACCCCAGTCTGGAGCCCATTCTGAAGCGCACACTGGGAGTGCTTTTGTTCCAGGAGCAGATTCTGCGAGTGGCGATGGTGGCGGCTGGATTTTCCGGTGGCGAAGCCGAAGAATTGCGCCGAGCCATGGGCTTCAAACGCTCCGCCGAGCGGATGGACAGACTGGAGGCCAAGCTCCGGACCGGTATGAACGAACGCGGCATCGTCGGTGAGGGGCAGGAGCAGATCGTCCAGGCCATCACCTCTTTTGCCCTGTACGGCTTCCCCGAGTCCCATGCTGCGAGCTTTGCCCTGATCGCCTATGCCAGTGCCTATCTCAAGGCTCACCACCCCACTGCCTTCCTGATCTCGCTCCTCAACGCCTGGCCCATGGGCTTCTACTACCCCGCCACTCTGGTCAAGGATGCCCAGCGCCACGGCGTCGACGTCCGCCCCATCGATGTCAACCACTCGGGCTGGAAATGTCGCTGGGAATCCGATGCCGCCCGCCTCGGCCTGCGCTTCGTCAAGGGATTGCGCAGACAGGCCGGCGAGGCCATCGAGCGCCACCAACCGTTCCGCACCGTCGACGACCTGGCACGTCGTTGCCATCTGCAACGGGAGGAGCTCGAAATCCTGGCCGAAGTCGGCGCCCTCGGCTCATTGGGGTTGAGCCGCAGGGCCGCTCTCTGGCAAGTGGCTCGAGCTTCTCGCGCAGCAGGACCATTGTTCGAAGAGGCTCGCGGAGTCGTGGAGAGTCGGGGCCTCGATGTATTCACCTCGCTCCGCAAGAGTGAGGGTGAGGCTACGCTCGGCGAATACACCGAGGCCCCAGACACCCTCCCAGATCCGGAGACCGGCCTGGAACCTGGCCCCTTGCCTGAAATGTCGGCATATGAAGCGACGCTGGCCGACTATGCGGGGAGCGGCATGACAACCGGGCCCCACCCTCTGAAGCACCTGCGAGCAGGGCTCGACCGCCACCGCATCGTTCCGGCAGCCGAGCTGAAGCATCACCATCACGGCGACAAGATTCTCACCGCAGGTTCGGTGATCGTGCGGCAAAGGCCAGGGACGGCCAAAGGGTTGCTGTTCCTCACCCTGGAAGACGAAACGGGCATGTCCCAGGCGATTGTCACCCCGGATCTCCTGCAAGCACACCGACAACTCATCGTCGGCTCATCCGGGCTGGTTGTCGAAGGCGTTCTCCAGAAGAAAGACGGAACTCTTTCGGTCAAGGCCGAGCGATTCTGGCGCCTGCACGATCTGGTCGCAGCGCCGAGCCACGACTTTCGCTGACGAAGCAACTACTCTCCACACCCCAACGGCGATAGGATCCAGGTCAATGACTGCTCTGCGACCGCTCGCAGTCGGAGTTGCTCTCGCGGCAGTTGCAGCGCTCCTGTTCGGCTGGACAGTCGAAGAGGCTCGCCGGCAACGTGGCGCCCTCGAGGACGCCCTCACCCAGGAGGCTTCCCTGCTGGCGGATTCACTCGGCCCGGGTCTGGTGGCTGCGTCCAATGCCTCAAGGGAGCTGGATGAGCTGATCCTCTGGAAGCTGCTCGACAATGCACGACTGATCGGCGCCCTCTTCACCTCGGCGCCAGGGTCCTCCGCCGATTTCGAGCGCCTCCTCGAAGCCAACGGCCTCGATTCCATTGTCATCGTCGAACCCAACGGCAAGGTCATCAGGATTGGCGAGGCCTTCGAGGAGCCCTCTGTCGACGATCTGGCGCCTCTGCTCACAGGAGACGCAGACGACCTCATCCTGGGCTCGACGATGCAGCACACCATACGCCACCTCGCCGCCGCCGCTCGCATGGAAGACGGCGGTGCCGTCCTGGTCCGAGTCGAATGGTCGACGGCATACACCTTCACGCGTCGCTTCGGCATCGAGAATCTCCTGATCGACCTGCTCGGCACCGGGGCGGTGCTCTATCTCAGCTACCTCGAGGAACCTGGATCGATGCTCATCGAAGGCGCCTGGAACGGCGGCCCGGTGCCGGCGCCTCGAGAGGGAGGCGGGCTGCGCATCGTCTACGACAGGCCAATCTTCGAAGTCAATGTCCCTCTCGATGCGCCAGCCGGCACTTCAGCCACTCTACGCGTGGGGCTCGACGGAGCGCCCCTGGTCACGGTGGCCGGACAGACCGCGCTGCGCAATCTGATCACGGGGCTCGTTCTCGCCGCTTTGGCCAGTGCCGGGACGAGTCTCGCGTTCGTCAGCCATCTGCGCAGCCGCGAGCGCCAGGAAGCCACCAGCAAGCTCGCTGAGCTCGAAGCCGCCAGGCAACGCAGCGAACGCCTGGCTGCTGCCGGTGCCTTGACAGCCGGCCTGGCCCACGAGGTCAGAAGCCCGATGAATGCCATCGGCCTCGCGGCACAGCGCCTGGAACGCAAGTTCCCCGAAGACGATGAGCGACGACAGATGGCTGCCAGAATTGGTGGCGAAGTGCGACGCCTCGAAGGGACTCTGCGCACCTTTCTCGAGCTCGCGAGTCCGGTCGGCAGCCAGCGAGAACTGGTCGACCTGGCCCAACTCACGGGTGAGGTGCTGAAGCTTCTCGAAGCGGAGGCCGAGGCCAAGGGCGTCCTGCTGACTCCGGTGGAGGGGACAGCGACGGCCTCGATTGACCCCGAGGCCATGCGGCGGGCCCTGATCAATCTGATTCGCAATGCCATCCAGGCCAGCCCTCGAGAGGGCCAGATTTTCGTCGACATCTCTGCCGACCGGGATCAGGTGGAGATCCGAATCGTCGACCAGGGTCCGGGAATCGATCCCGACCTCGCCGGCCAGGTCTTCGATCCCTTCGTAACAGGACGAGAATCGGGAACCGGGCTGGGCCTTGCGCTGGTCCGTCGCGTGATCGGGGAACACAACGGATCGGTCTCTCTCCGGTCTCTGCCGGAGCGCGGTGCCGAGGCGATCATTCGGCTGCCGGGCGCCACAGAGCTCGACAGCTGACGGCAATTTTCGTCGAGTCCCTGCTACCCAATTCGACGATATCGTCGAAGCGCTCCGCCGTTCACGCCGTCCCTGCGCCCTCAACCCTCGGCACTGATATTGCAGCAAACCGTTGCTGTTACTGGTCCATACGAAGGGGAGCTGACATATGGGAGGCTGTTCCAACCTTCGCAGCTTTCGGGTTTCGACCTGGAAAGGGCCAACGAAGCTTGCAGCTCTGGTAGCCACGTTGGCCCTGCTGGGGATCGTGCCGTCAGAATCTGCGTTGCCCCACCGCAGCAGCTACCCGATGCGCTCTCTCGAGGGCGAGGTACTGGCCGTCGAGTATCACGCTGGCGAGGGTGATCTCCCCCTCGTGCAGGCACAGCTGCAAGCGACAAACAGTCGCGAACCGGTACAGATCCTGCTCGCGCCACAGGAGGTCTGTGAACAGATCGGCCTGCAGATCGCACCCGGCGACCGCATCCGAACCCGGGTCTTCGTCGAAGACACAGCCTCCTATCGGGTGCAGAAGATCCAGAACATCAGCCGCGGAACCATGGTCCGACTCCGCACACTGCACGAGATCCCCTTGTGGGATTCGGCCGGAAGATGGCAAGGCGGCCCCCTGCGCACCTCGCCGACTCACCAGCACCATGGAAGGGGTCGGGGAGGAGGTCCGCCGCGATGAGTCAGCGTTCTACGACAGGTGTGACCGGCGGTGGCTCTCCTCTCCGGGGGCACCGATCAGGGCAGAGCAAGCAGCCAATCTGCTGCCCGAGTCTCGACCTTCCTCCGCTTCTGGAAGGGCTGACCGAGCCGGCTGCCACCCTGAGTAGCGACTACCGGATCTTGAGCGCGAATCAGGCCTACCGGGACCGCTTCAACAACGGCCGTCGGGTCTGTGGTCACTTTTGTCACCAGGTCACCCATCGATTCCCAGTCCCCTGCGATCAGGCCGGGGAGACGTGCCCGTTGGCCGTCGCCCGCGCCACGGGCAACCAGGCCCAGTGCCTGCATGTTCACCTCACCGATGAGGGTGAGGTGTTCGAGACCACTTCGATCTACCCGCTGCAAGGCCTCGACGAAAAGATCTCCGCGTATCTGGAGATCCTGTCGCCGACCGCGATCGCTACCGCCAAGCCGGGCGAGAAGGCCACCCTGGTCGGCCATTCGGAGCCCTTTCTCAAACTCCTGAATCTGGTTTCTCGAGTGGCGCCGACTTCGACCACGGTACTGCTCCTGGGGGAATCCGGAACCGGCAAGGAGTTGGTGGCCCGGGCCCTGCACAAAATGAGCTCACGCGCGCAACAGCCCTTCGTCCCTCTGGAGTGCTCAGGCCTCAGCGAGACCCTCTTCGAGAGCGAGCTCTTTGGGCACGAGCGGGGATCGTTTACCGGAGCCCACAGTCGCAAGCGCGGGTTGGTGGAAGCGGCCGACAATGGCACGCTTTTCCTCGATGAGATTGGCGATATTCCGCTGACGCTCCAGGTCAAACTGCTTCGTCTGCTGGAGACCGGTCGTTTTCGCCGCGTCGGCAGCGTCCAACAGGTGCATTCCGATTTCCGGTTGATCTGTGCAACCCATCGTGACCTCGCGGCGATGGTCCAGGCAGGAGAGTTTCGCGAAGACCTCTACTATCGGATCAGCGCTTTCCCGGTTCGCCTGCCACCGCTGCGCGAGCGCTCGGGGGACCTCGAGCTCCTTTGCGAGTGCATCTTCGAACGTCTGGGCTGCAAGGGTCGTTGCCGACTCGACCCGGAGGCCCGCCAGGCCCTCCTCCATTACGACTTTCCCGGCAACGTTCGCGAGCTTCACAACATCCTGGAAAGGGCCTGTCTGCTGGCAGAGGATGGCCTCATTGTGTCCGAGCACCTGCCCGCATCGCCCGAGGCCACCCCAGGCTCGACGCGCGAGATTCCCTTCCCTCTCGACCACCGTTCCGTGGTGCCCATCGATGTCATGGAAGGTCGCTATGTTCAGTGGCTGATTCGACACTTCGACGGCAATAGAGCCGAGCTCGCTCAGCAACTGGGAATCTCGGAGCGTACGCTCTACCGCAAGCTCCAGGATCACTGATCCTTTCGACGAGAAACAGAAGGGCCGAGAGGCTGCAACCCCTCGGCCCGAGTCTGCCGCGCTCGACGGAAGTCGAGGCGTTCAGCGCCGACTCAACGCTTTGAAGTACTGCTGAGGATCTTCTCCAGCACCACAGGGGACTTCTGTGGCGCCGCGACCGTATAGTAGTCCGGCCAGAGATCGACGGGCACTGCGTGGTTGTGGACGAACTCGATCGCCCGGACTCCATCCCTGGCGCTTTCGACGAATCCCAGGATATTGAAAGTTGGATCATAGTAGTCCGGGAGCATGGGATCCGGTCCGTTGACATAGGCGAGCCATCCGGTCAACGGAACCACATAGCCAAAGGGTCGCGCATAGATCCGCCAGTCCTCACCCGTTTCATCGTAGGGAAAGATGCCTTCGATCGTCTCGTCTCGCCATTCCATCCGGTCATACTCCACTACGCCGAAGTCGACGAAGCGCTCCAGGACGTCCGGGAACAGATCGGCGTTCGGCAGAAGAGTACTGTCGGCCGGGTTGTCATCCGTGCAGTTGCTGTACACCGGCTCGCTCTGGTCCTCATCCTGATCGACATCACCGATGACGTCGTCACAAATCCTCACCAGCGCCGGCAGGGTCCTCGGTGGCGCGACCGTGTGCCCTTCCGCGGTCATGACCTTGCCGATGCGGTTGAAGTACTGGACCAGATCGCGGGTGATGAAGCCCGTCTTGTTGGCTGCACCGGCGAGGAACGAGCCGGCCCGGATGAAGTCGTTGTTGGAGAGCTCCTCCTGATCTGCACAGGCCGAGTTGAACCACTCGGCCTCCGCATCGCGCTCGCCATCGCCATCGAAATCGCTGAACGTCTCACCGCTATCGTAGACGCCGTTCTTGTTGGCATCGGTGAAAGGCTCGATGACCTCGTAGAGACCATCACCGTCATCATCTTCGAAGCACGAGGTGATCCAGGAGTTCTCGTACCAGGCTTCCCCCCTCTTGAACTTGGCCCCCTGCGACCATCCAGGCAGCAGGTGCTGCACCGAGCTGTCGAACTTGAGCCAGTCCTCGGGACCGAGCGCGGGCTGGAACTGCGGCATCGTGGCCGGATCCCCGTGCGCCCAGTAGTCTTCCTCGTTCGGATCGGTCTGAATGTGGCCGTACTTCATCAACCTGATGTAGAGACCCATGCTCTCCATCGGTGAGTCGACGATCGCCCACTCTTCGAGCTTGCCGTCGTCGTCACAGTAGCCGATCTTCAGCCGGCCGGTCTCCTCCTGCTTGACAATGCAGGATGCCTTGATGTTGTCGATCACCTCGTTGAAGTGCATACGCTGGTTGCGAGGCTTGGTGCGGCCGCCGTTCAGGCGCCCGAAGTAGTCGAGTTCGACCACCCGGTCGGCATCGTCAACATGCACCTCGCAGCTGAGCGGCGCGAAGCGCAACTCTTCGCCATACTCGTCGACGGCGATCGGGCAGTAGCCCCAGCCGTATCCGGGCACTTCCGCCGGCATCTCGACCCAGCGCATGGCGAGAATCGGCTGACCGGTGACGCCGTCTCGCTTGATGTGGACCAGATCGCCGAAGACGTCGCCGCAGCCACCGCCACTTCCATGGCCGTCGCCGTGATCCTGAGCAACTGCCGGCAGCGGCAGCAGACACAGGACCGCCACGAAAAACCCCATCCATCCCAGTTTCATGTTCTTCATCGCTCTTTCTCCTTCCCTTGTCGAAGCGATTGCTGCGCCCCCCTCGGGCGTCGCTCGCTGTTGTGAATGGGAAGGGAAAAGAGCAAGACGCGGACCAACCGATCTCTGCCAGAGCTGACATCTTTCAGTTCTTGGCCTAAAGACGGTAACTACCCATGAATATTGACGTTATCTCTGAAGCTCTCCTTTGAACTGCAACACTCGTGACGGCCGGAACGCGGCTCCCTCTGCCGCAGAGCTGCCACCAGTGGCAGACCTTTCGGTAGCAGCACGGTTCAATCTGCCATCAGTGGCAGAGACGCGTAAGGAGGTTTCTCCCTGCAACGGAGCGCGGTTCGAAAAAACGGGCGAGGTCGAATGACCTCGCCCGTACAATCAAGATCGTCCCTCGGACTGGCTCGTCTCTCGAGATCCGTCGGGACTTCCCAACTGGACGATACCTACGGCACCAGGCACGCTCCCAACTCCGGCAACTTCCAGTTGTGCAGGAACCAGATGATCTCCCGCGCATCCTCGGCCGCCTGGGTGAACCAGTTGGCACCGCCGCAACCGGCCACGCGAGTTCTCCCCCAGAGAAAAGGTCGTCATCGTGCTGGACGACGAACGACAAGTACTCGCCAAGCAGCTCTCCACCCCGACAAACCGGCACGGCCGAGTTGGCGAAATCGACGTAGCTCGAGTCCATTCCTCGAAGGGGTAGACCTCATCCTCGACGCAGAAGCAGCCTGGCGCGCAGGACATCTGCCGCCGACAGCAGCTGTCGCGGACTGGTTCTCATCGTGGGCCGAGGCTGACTGCTCGTACCGGTACCAGTTCAATGGCGAGAGCAGTCACCTTCGACGAAGTTGTGATAGGTCACGATCGGCGCCTGCCCCTGGTTGAGCTGGTAAACGGAGTTGATCTCGAGATAGGTGTTCGCATTGATGACCATATCGAGGGTGAGCTGCCGCCCTTGTCGGCTGCGGCAGCGAGAAAGGTCGCCGCCAGATCGTGATCGGCATATGTCGACCATGGTCGACGGCGTGATCGGGTTCCATCCACCAGTCCCCTTCCGGTAGCGGTAGCGTGAGCTCCACCGGATAATCGCAGACGAGAGGCTTCAGACGGCTCATTTCTCCAGCAAAAGTCGATCGCCTGCGGCTCGAGATAGGTCCACTCCACTATCTCCGCCACCACCCTCACCGATGTAGGTATCCATGACGCCACCGAGACAACTGTTGAGCATCATCTCGCGATAGAGGGCCAGATTTTCGAGCGGGGAGTCGATCGTCTTCTTGTAGGTGTCGACCGTGATCAAACCCTCCCCATCCGAATCACAGTAGCCATCGTAATCTGCGTCCACATACTCCGTAAACGGCAAGCCGTCGTCATCGATCAATGGCAGATCGAGCACGATCCGGCCTGCCAGATCCTGGCTCGACACCGACAGCGCTGTTGATGGTCGAAAGCGCCTCGATGTAGGCCTTCTGCACCACGTCGGGGTCGTTCGGGCGACGCTCATGCGGCCGAAGTGGACCTCCTGCACGGTGTCCAGGAAGCAGGGGTGGAGATCACAGAGCTCGGGCTCCCACCCGTTCCGTCCGGATTCGATGCCATATCCCAACGGCATCCCTCGACGTCGTCGGCGACTCAGGCATGGCGCATCGAGCTCCGGATCCAGTCTCCAGTCGCCTTCGTAGTTGCACATGAGGGCACATAGGAGCAGTCTGTCCATCAACGGTTGCGCACAGGCGATCCCGTTCCGGGTCGCAGCAGGTGGCTTCCTCTCCATAGAGGACCGGCTGCCCGTTGCCGTCGCGCTCGATGACGTACAGGTCCCCGTAGAGAAACCCCTCCACCGACTTGCCGACGTCACCTTTCTTTCCCTTGCCGTCGGGTGGCTCAGCGCCTGCCGGCGCCAGCGTCACGAGCACCATCGTCAAGGCGACGATGCCGATAACGAGTGAATAGTGTAGATGCTTCATGGCTCTTCCCCCTCTAAAGGAGCCGTGGCAATTTCGAGTGGAGACCCACGGGGCAGGCTCGCGAGGGCGCGGACTCGGGCAGAAGGCTCGATCGGTGCCGGCACACCCACCGCCGCGAAGACTCCGGGTCACGAAGTAGCCAGCGGTTCAGGTTGGTGTTCTTCACATCTGTTGTTGTCATGGTCTCTGTAACTTCCTGTTGAACGAGGTCATCACTCGGGGAGCGATGAGGCAGTGGATACGACCAACCGGCGGAGCGACTCACATCTCATCCGCCTCACCTCTGCGCACAGGGTCCGGAGGCGATCGCTGGCGAGCAACCTGCGGACCGACTACCTCCGCCTGGGCGGTCGACCCTGGCCGGACGGCCCCTTTCGTGGGAGTTTGGCAGGTGAGATTGACGTTGCTCATGACCAGCCGTCCACTAGCGCAAGCGACATGCCAAGCCGGTTGGCACAAGATTTGATTCCTTCTATACCTGGAGTGTTTTCAGAATGACCGCGCCACTATTGCATTTCCAGTGGAATCAGGCCTCCCGCATCTGGCGTCCTCGGCCGATGGCCGTTTACCGCTTGCAGCAGGCGCCTCTCCCGACCGCCATGCCTGGCAGGGACAGAAATTCGCCACTGACATCCTTGACACCCCGGAGCCATCCATGAGCGGTCGGCTGTCACCGGTTTCTGCCGATCGGCCGTGGATGGCAGCGCTACTCGACGCGATCCCCGACCCTGCCCTGCTCCTCGATCCGGCTCGTGTGGTCCTGGCCACGAACCAGTCGTTTCGCGATCGCTTTACTGAGCCCGGCAAGAGCCGTCGTCAGCACTGTTACGAGCTCTGCCACCATCGCGATAGCCCCTGTGATGGCCCGGTCGATCGCTGCCCGCTCCAGCAGTGCCTGGAGACCCGGGAGCGCGTCCGCGCGCTGCACGTCCATGCCTGCCGGGGAGGCGAGATTCACACCGGGATCGTCATGCAACCCCTTTTCGACAGCCAGAGCGAGCCCGATAGCGTTCTCGAGATCCTGCACCCGATACACAGTGTCAGCGCCCGACCCGACCCTCACCGCCTGGTGGGCCGCACTCCACAGTTCAACACCCTGCTGCAGCGGCTCGAGCGCGTCGCGCGATCGGACCGACCCGCGCTCATCGTCGGGGAGCCGGGAACGCAGCGCGAGCTCGTGGCCAAGACCATCCACGAAATGGGCTCCAGGGCGCAAGGTGCTTTCGTGCCGTTGGACTGCCAGGCGGTCAAGAGCTGGCAGTTCGAACGCGAACTGTTCGGCCACGAGGTCGGGGCATTTCCAGGGGCTGCCACGGCGCGGCCAGGTCTGGTGGGCGCCGCCAGCGGTGGGACGCTGTTTCTGCACGAAGTCGAAACGCTGACACCAGACTTGCAGACCAGACTACGACGCCTCCTCGACTCTGGCCGCTACCTGCCGGAGGGGGCCACGCACTCCTTGCCGACCGATTTCCGCTTGCTCTGCTCTACCAGTCGAGATCTCGAGGCACTGGTCGCCGCGGGTCAGTTTCGTGAGGATCTGCGACGGCTACTCAGCTGCCTGTCGGTCCAGGTCCCCCCTCTGCGAGATCGGCTCGACGACCTGGGCCTCCTCGTGGAGAGCCTCCTGCCTCGGCTGGGCTGTGACCAGCCACGTCCCCAGGTCTCATCGGCAGCGCTCGACCTCTTGCGGACCCACGATTTTCCGGGCAACTTGCGTGAGTTGAGGCATATCCTCGAGATTGCCTGCAGCAGAGCGGAGGGAGATCCCATACTTCCTGAGCATCTCGTGCTGCCCGAGAGCCTGCAGCGCGGGCGAACCGAGCCTGCGTCTCTCGAATTCAACCGACCTGTCGAACCGCTCTCGGAGGTGGAAGCCCGCTACATCGCCTGGGCCCGGGATCAGTCCCAGTGCAGCCAGCGAGAGCTGGCAGTACGTCTGGGATTGAGCGAGCGCACTCTCTACCGCCGGCTAGCTGAGTTCGCCAGGACCGCGGATAGGAAAGCACCTTGATCCGACGGAATCCGGGTTGTTCGGCGCTCTGCCTGGGACTGGTAATCACTGGGTTCCTCCACGACACGCAGGCCCCTTTGCAGGCAACAGAGCTACCCGAGAATTCGTTCTACTACTACCGCGGGGAGAAGATCCCACTCGAATACGCCGACTACGTCGCCATCCGCTGGCGGCATGGGGCCGACGCCGCCCTGCTCCAGGGCTACCCGGTTCAATCTGAGGTCGGACGGCGCGAGCTTCCTCTCGAAAGACTGATGCTCTACCCGCTCACCGCCTCCCTGTCGAGGGTCGACCAGCAGCACCTCCTCCGGGATCTCGACCGCATCCCCGAAACGGAGTGGGTGGCGCCGGTGTACCGCAGCCCCGAGGCTTTGATGATCGCCACGGATCAGATTCTCCTTCGGTTCGACCCCGACGTTACCGAGGAAGCCGTCACCCGTCTCTGTGAGGAGCTCGACCTGGAAATTGAACAGGCGGTTTCCCGGGCCTCCTCGACCTACCGCGTCCACAAGCGCGATGGTGCGGCTCTGGATAGCGCGAATCGGCTTCATGAACGCCCGGAAGTCCGCTGGGCCCACCCCGACTTCCTGCGCATCCTCGACAGGCCTCGGCTTTCGGCCCTGACTGAGGGACATCGAGGGATCCAGCTGCCAACGGGTTCAATCGCGTCGACCCCAACCATCGACAAGGGGACGCGGCGGTTCCAGGTGACAGACGTGACGACCTTCAGCTCGCCGTCCGGCCTCCTACTGCCAAGGGACCCGATCGACCTTTCCAGCGTCGACCGCACGAACCTGCGCACCGAGGACTTCGAAGGTGCCTTCCCCGATGCCTGGCAAATCCTGGGCGAGCCAAGCTGGGCCGCTGTCGGCGACCGGCCGTACTCCGGGACCTACAGCGGCTATTCTGTTGGCAGCGTCATCGCTTCACCCGGACCCTATCCGAACAATGTCGACGCCTGGATGGTCTTCGGGCCCTTCAGTCTGGTCGACGCCGTGGCAGCGCGCGTCGATCTCCAGGCCTGGATTCAAACCGAGAGCTACTACGACTATTTCAAGGTCGCCGTGTCGCTCGACGGTAGTCAATGGTACGGATTACAGTTCTCAGGAGATTGGGAAGGCTGGCGCAACATCGCTCTCGACCTCGCTCAGGTGCCGACTCTCGGGAGCTTGTTGGGTGAGCCTCAGATCTGGCTGGCCCTGGTGCTGCAGAGCGACGTGTCGATCACCTTTGAAGGCGTCTATGTCGATGATGTGAAGATCGAGACCATCACGGGTGGGTACGAGGACCTCACCGCCGATGAGCTCGATCACCTGCAGTGGAGCCTGGCCAACAACGAGCAGCTCTGGGGCATCGAAGGTGTCGACGTCGGCGCCATCGCCGCCTGGGGCATCACGCCGGGTTCGGACGCGGTGACGATAGCGGTGATCGACGAAGGCGTGGACCTGTCACACCCCGACCTGGCAGCCAAGTTGGTGCCCGGCTACGATGCCACAGGCGCTGGCAGCCAGGGCGCCCCCACAGGCAACGAGGCGCACGGTACGGCCTGTGCGGCGGTTGCCGCGGCGCTGACGGACAACGGAATCGGCGTCGCCGGAATGGCGAAGGAAGCCCGGCTGATGCCTGTACGCATTTTTGTCGGCGGCTACACCCGAGACAGCTGGGCCGCCGACGGCATCCATTGGGCAGCCACCCAGGGGGCGGACATCCTCAGCAACAGCTGGGGTGGCGGACTGCCCTCTGACGCGATCACTGGCGCGATCGAGGCCGCCGTCAGCGAAGGCCGAGAGGGCCGCGGTGCCGTGGTCGTCTTTGCCGCCGGGAATAGCAATCGGGAAGGAGTGAGCTATCCGGCGAGCCTGCCAGGCGCGCTCGCCGTCGGGGCCCTCAGCCCCTGCGATCAACGCAAGTCCTACACCAGCTGTGATGGGGAGTTCTGGTGGGGCAGCAATTACGGCGAAGGTCTCGCGGTGATGGCCCCGGGCGTTCTGCAGGTCTCGGCGGATATCGCCGGAGAGGCCGGCTATCAACCCGGAGACTACCTCCCCAACTTCAACGGGACCTCGAGCGCAACGCCCATCGTGGCCGGTGTCGCCGCCCTCTTGCTGAGTCTTTCACCAGACCTTTCAGGCCACTCCGTTGGTGCCCTCATCCAGGAATCGGCTGTCGATCTCGGCCCCGCCGGCTGGGACGCAGAGACGGGGCATGGACGTCTGAGCGCCATCGGCGCGCTGATGGAGCTGCTGAATCAGACCACGGACCTCGAGGCTCTCGAGGTGTCCTTTCGCGATCAACCCGCTGGCGGAGGCCTCCTGGTTGCGCAACCCACCGCCGGACAGGAGGTTTACGCGCACCTGCGATTCACCGCAACCACGTCAGATCCACTGGTCGGTAGACTCGCGGCGCTGACCGTGGACGACGAGCTGCTCTGTGACGTCGTCGACACTCTTCAGGATGGGGAACACGAAGTCTGGTGCGCCACTCCTTGGCTGGCGACATCGGGTCCTCACCAGCTCCGAGGTCAAGTCGATCCCGAGGGGTTGGTCTCCGAGGCAGATGAGACCAACAACACTGTGACGCTGGACTTCCAGGTGCCGACTCCAGACCGGGAGATCTTTCTCGACGACTTCGAATCGGGAGATACCATCGAATGGTCTGCCTGGATCCAGTGAGTCGAACTTGGCCCGACTGTGATCTGGATCTCGAGACTCGTTACGCTCCCAACCCAACCCTCGAGTATTTGGCACGGAACTTGATACAACCAGCTTGAGATGAAGAGCGAGATCATTACCCTGCGACTTCAGCGGCAGCTGCAAACGCCCTTCTTCCGTGGGTCGTGCCAAGGCAGTCCCGCTTTCACCGAAGTTGACGACACCCTGGCCACGACACGCATGACACCTCAACCCAGTCAGCGCCGACAGCACCGTCAGAGGACTCGACCGTGAGCGACCCCTTTCAGAGCATCGCCGCCTACACCCGACTCGAGTCACTGCTGGAGGCCATCCCCGATGCGGCACTCCTGATCGATCTCGACAAGTCCGTGCTGGCGACGAATCAGGCATTCAGGTCAATGGTCGAGGAGAAACAGGACATTGTCGGCAGGCCATGCTACGAAGTCTGCCATTGCTCCTGGCAACCCTGCGATCAGACGGTTGAAAACTGCCCGATGCAGGAGTGCCTGACACTCCGTCGCCCCGTGCAGGCACTCCACGTCCATACGTCAGCCGAGGGTGACCGCCTGACATCTCTGACCATGAGGGCATTGACTGATCCAGCGGGTGAGCCCGATAGCGTGCTAGAGGTGTTGCAGCCGATCGATATTGCCAGTGCCATCCCCACAGCCGGGATGCAGCTACACGGTCGATCGCTGGCTTTTCGGTCGATGCTGCGGGAGATGCGCCGCATAGCATCAACAGGCAAACCTGCCCTCATCATCGGAGAGCCTGGCACCGACAAGGAGCTTGTTGCCAAGGCGATTCACGATCTCAGCCCGCGGAGCGGCGGAGCCTTCGTTCCGCTCGACTGCGCGGCTCTCAAGGAAGGGCAGTTCGACCGTGAGCTACTCGGGAGAGAGCCAGAATCCCTCTTCAACGGAGATGGCCCAACCCTCGGTCTGCTTGGGCTCGCGCGGGGTGGCACGCTATTCCTCAAGGAAGTCGACACCCTGGACGCCGCGGCTCAGGTCAGACTGCTTCGCCTGCTGGAGACAAGGCACTTCGATACATGGGAGTCCTCCAAGGTCGACCTGCGGCTGGTCTGTTCCACTTCGGGCGACCTGCGAGAAGCGGTGGCAGAAAAGCGCTTCCGCGAAGATCTACGCCTCCTTCTCGGGAGTTTCCCCGTTCATGTCCCACCCCTACGCGACCGGACGGGCGATATGTCCCTCCTGGTCGAGAGCACTCTCAGGCGTCTCACCTGCACACCGCGCTGTGCAGGAGTCCATCCGGACACCGTCAACCGGCTCGAGGCCTATCGCTTTCCCGGTAACCTTCGCGAGCTGCGGAGCGTCGTGGAGCGCGCTTGCCTGAACGCCGAGGGCGGCCTGATCCGCCCCGAGCACCTGCCGATCGAAGCTTTGCAGAGCCTCGACGTCGAAGAAGAAGGAAATGGCGGGCTCAGCTTTGTCGGCGATGTGCTCCCCCTGGCTACCGCCGAGGATCTCTACATCGAGTGGGCACGCCGCACCCTCCAGTGCAGCCGCGCCGAGCTCGCTGAACGTCTCGAGATCAGCGAGCGAACTCTCTATCGTCGATTGAGTACTGCAGCAGAGCACGACTCCAGCTAAGAAGCTCCGCTCCACCTCGCCTGGATCCTGGCCCCTCCATGAGCCCAACCTCCACCGAGACTGTGCCAGCGGAGTAGCATCATGGAGTCGGCCTCGAGCTGGACGCCATGGGAGCCAAGAATCAACCTGATGGGACGACGAGCACGGGGCGCCGGAGCTCGCGAGTTTCCCTGATCGCGCTTGCCGTGGTGGCTTTGGGCATGTTGCCAGTCATGGCCTACTTCGTGGGCGAGTCTTTCTGCAGATCGTTCGATCCGCAGCGGTTTCTCGATCTTCACGGGCGGTTGACGATGCCCGAGGAGGAGCCGTTGGATGTCATCGATGGCCATCAGATAGTTGAAGTAGTTCTTGAAGATCATGCCGGGCTCAAAGTCACCGGTCACCTCAAGACACCCCTGGACGGCGAGCCGCCGTATCCCGCCCTGCTGCTTCTCGGCGGGGTACGGACCGGCCGTCATACGCTCGACTATCTGCCGTCGACCAGAGGGGTGGTGTTGCTGGCGCTCGACTACCCCTACGAGGGCAAGAGGTCCGGACTGAGTGTCGTCGAGTTCCTGACGACCCTTCCCGAGATCCGTAGAGCCGTCATCCGAACCGTTCCGGCATCCATGTTGGCGGTCGACTACCTTCTTTCCCGGCAGGAAGTCGATCCTGACCGGATCGCTCTCGTCGCCGGAAGCCTCGGCGCCCTGTTTGCCCCTGCCGTCGGGGCCACTGACAACAGGCTCGCCGCTGTCGTTCTACTTTTCGGAGGTGGGGACGTGCAGTCGCTACTGGAGGCCAACATCAGAGACGACCTGGGACCTTTGACCCGACCGGCAGCCTGGCTCGGCAAGATCCTGACTTGCCCGGTGGAACCGCTCCATCACATCGGCCGTATCTCACCCCGCCCGTTGCTCATGGTCAACGGCAACGAGGATCTCGGTATCCCCGAGCACAATGCCAGGCTCCTGTTCACCGCCGCCCGCGAGCCGAAGGCGCTGCGCTGGGTCGATGCCGGCCACTTGAACATCCGTGACGCACGATTCCATCGCCTCGTCACCGACGAATTGGTCCGCTGGTTCGTGGAGCAGGGATTCACCGTTCCGGACTCGGTTGCCGAGCTCGAAGAGGGTCTTTGATCCAGGCTGGATCGAGTGAACCCCTTAACGAATGTTCGACCAACCGCGGTGGTATGCTCCGCCCGATGAGCCTTTTCGGGAAGCTCGAAGACACTCCTCTACAAGAGATTTTGCAGGTCATGGCGGCGTCCCAGGTCACGGGCAAGTTGCGCCTGACCGGCCGCGATCGGGAAGGCATCATGGTCTTCCGCAACGGCAAGATCGTCTATGCCGCCTCGAGCGCGGCACGCCAGACGCTCGGCAACCTGCTGCTCCTGGAGGGTCTGGTCAGCGAGGAGCAACTCTCCCACGCCTTGGATCGTCAGCATGCCGCGAAAAAAGAGCAGCGTCTGGGGAGCATCCTGATCGAGATGAAGGCCATCGACGAGGAGACACTCGCCGAGGTTGTCCAGCAGCAAACCGAGCGGGTGGTCGCCGAGTTTCTGGCCTGGCAGAGCGGCTACTTCAAGTTGGACAAGCTCCAACTCGAGGATTTCGGTGAGGTCGAAGTCGACGCCCGCGAGTTCCTCATGCGCGAAGGTCTGAGCACCGACGAGCTGCTCTCCGATCTGCAGACCAGGATCGACGAGTTGCAGATGGCCGAAGAGCAAAGCGCGACGGCGGATGTCTCCGACGTAGCGTCGATCGCTCGCAGGGCCGACAGCCTCTCCACCCTCAAGGCTCTCATGGGGGAGATTCGCTCACCGCAGTTCACCGGCGAGATTACCCAGAAAATCCTCAGCTACGCGAACGAGCTCTTCAGCCGTGGTGTACTGTTCGTCGTCCGCCAGGACGGGTTCGGGGTCATGGGCCAGTTCGGGATTCCGACCGATGAGGGGCAGACGGAAGCCAAGCTGCGCCAGTTGCTGATCCCGGAGGATGCACCAACGTTGCTAAGGGAAAGTGCTGGTCGCAAGGAGGCTCTGGTCGAGCCGTTGGAGGAGACCGAGTGGAACACCAAACTGCTCGATGCGATCGGTGGACCGGCTGAAGGCGACTCGGTCGCGGTGCCGCTCGTGGTCAACGACAGAGTGCTCCTGGTCCTCTACGGCGACCACCTTATGGGTGATCTGCGCGAGGGGTGGCTTGAAGAGCTGGAGCTACTGATCCTCCAGGCCGGCTTGGCCATGGAGAAGGATCTGCTGATCAAACGCATCGAGCACTACGAGAATCTGAGGCGCCAGGACTAACTGCTCGGCAGTTCCATGCCCATGACGTGAAAACCGGCGTCGACGTAGACCACCTCTCCGGTAATGCCGCTTGCCAGCGGCGACAAGAGAAACGCTCCCAACTGCCCCACCTCTTCGTGGGTCACGTTCCGCCCGAGCGGTGCGACCTCGGCGAACCGCCTGTACATGTCCACGAAACCGGGAATACTCCTGGCCGCTACAGTTCGCACTGGACCAGCCGACACGGCATTGACTCTGACGTTCTGCGGCCCGAGCTCATAGGCCAGATACCGGACGCTGGCTTCCAGGGCACTCTTGGCAATGGCCATGACGTTGTACTTGGGCACGACCTTCTCCGCCGCGTAGTACGACAAGGTCACGATTCCAGCCCCTTCCGCCAGGAGTGGCTCGGCATGACGAGCGACAGAGACCAGGGAGTAGGCTGAAACCTCGAGAGCCGTCACCCAGTCGTCGCGAGTGGTCTCGATGTACCGACCTTCCATCGACTCGCGTGGCGCAAAGGCGATGGCGTGGACGATGCCGTCGAGGCTTCCCCACTTCTCGGCGATCTGGCCGAACATCGCGCCGAGCTCGGCTTCCTGGCTGACGTCACACTGAAAGAGCAGTCGCCCCGCGAGCTGAGCGGTAAGCTTCTCCAGCTCGGCCTGCAGGCGTTCGGCCTGGTAACTGAAAGCCAGCTGGGCCCCGGCCTCCGCCAATTGCTCCGCGATGGCCCACCCGAGACTCCGACGATTGGCCACTCCCATGACCAGGAACTTCTTGCCCTGTAAATCGATACCTATCATAGTGGCCGGTATCCTATCTCACGGACGACCCGATCCCTTTCACTCCGATTACGGTTCTATGAGACACTTCGCAGGTCGACAATCAATACTGCGTCCCCGTCTCCTGCCGTGCGTAGAATCTTCAATTTCCTCGTCCTGCTGTTTCTGAAGCTCATCGTCCGACTCTTCTACCGTTTCGAGGTCGAGTGGACGCCTGAAACCCCGCAGGACCCCTGGGGAGACTACCGAATCCTCATCATCCTCAATCACACCAGCCTTTTCGAGTGGCTCTATGTTGGCATTTTGCCGGTGAAGTTCATCTGGTACACCGCGGGCCACGCCATGGTGCCGATCGCGGATGTCACGATTCGACGTCCCATCGTCGGCACCTTCTACAAGATGCTCGTACCCCACCTCCTGCCGATTACGCGTCAGGCCGATAAGACCTGGAAATCGGTCGTCGATTTCGTCCGCGATGACCTGATGGTGCTGATTGCTCCCGAAGGACGCATGAAGCGCCTGGATGGTCGGGATAAGGAGGGCCGGGAGATGACCGTGCGCGGGGGCATCGCCGACATTCTGCGCTGTGTCGACGAAGGGACGATGTTGATTGCCTACAGCGGCGGGCTGCACCATGTCCAGGCCCCCGGGCAACATCTACCGAGGCTCTTCAAGACACTCAAGATGCGACTCGAAGAGGTCGACATCGCCGAGTACAAACAGGACCTGGGCGCGGGCGGGGACCATCAGGCGTTCAAGACCAACGTCAAGAGAGACCTCGAAGCGCGTCGGGACCGCTACTGCCCTGTCGCCGAGTAGATCGCTGCCGACCGCTTCGCTCGCCAGGCCGAAGCCAGAGTCAGGGTGGCGGTGGCCAGCAGGATCAGTCCGGCTCCGGTAATCGCCAGCGGACCCGGACGCTCCCCGTGTAGCCACCAGGCCCAGATCGGGTTCAGCACCGGCTCGAGCAGTATCAGCAGCGAGGCCTCGAGAGCCGGGATGCGACGCAGGGCTGCCGCGAACAAGAGGTAGGCAACACCAATCTGAACCACACCGAGGTAGACCACGAGACCCCAGTCCCATGCCGTCGGGGTTCCGAGAGGGAGGGCCGCCGGCAGGCAAACGGCGAATCCGATGAGATTTCCCGCCACCATGGCGCTCGCGGCCGAGCCCCGTGACTGCGCCGCATCCCTGCCCAGCCAGCGGAAGCCGATCACGATCAACGCGAAGAAAAGGCCCGAAAGCACGGCCAACAGATTTCCCTTCAGCGGATCCGGAGCCGTAGCGTAAGCCGTCTCGGAGTCAAGGAATACGAGTCCGAGCCCCAGGCCGAAAAGCAGTACCAGCAGCAGATCCCGCCGCCGAATTGGCTCCTTCAGAATCACTGGCCCCAGCAACAGGACATAGACCGGCGAGGTCGAGCAGAGGAAGATCGTATTCGCGGCGGTGGTCAACTTGTTGGCCAGGGCATAGCAAATCAGCGCGCCGGCATAGGCCAGGCCCACCAACCAGGACTTCCCGCTCCATCCCCTGCGGGAATCGGGCATCAGGAGCAGTATCGCCAGAGCCGCGATGCCGCAGCGTAGACCGGCAACCTGCCAGCCCGTGAAACTGGTGGCCTTGATCACCGCTCCACCGGTCGAGAAGATGGCCGCCGTCAGCAGGACCTGCAGCCGGGGCAATACACCCGAGCCCGAAGCATCGACCTTTCCCATCCTGCCAGGATTCTGTCACTGATACTGTCGTCTTTGCGCCTGAAAACCCTGCAGCAGGCGAGGCCAATCGACCCAGAGCAATAACCTGCCAAAAAGCCGGCTGGATGTGGTAGAAATCCTCCAGTTGCAGGAGGAGAGACCGATGACCATGAAGACAGAAGATTTCGTCCAGCTCGAGGATCGCTACGGTGCCCACAACTACCATCCCCTCGATGTGGTGATCGACCGCGCCGAGGGCGTCTGGGTCTGGGATGTGGAAGGCAAGAAGTATCTGGACTGCCTGGCTGCCTACTCGGCCGTCAATCAGGGGCATTGTCACCCAGCCATCACCGCTGCCCTCGTCAAGCAGAGCGCAAAAGTGGCCCTGGTCTCGCGAGCCTTTCGCAATGCCGAGCTCGGCCTGTTCTACAAGGAAGTTTGCGAGCTCACCGGTTTCTCTCGCGTCTTGCCCATGAACACCGGCGCCGAAGGCGTCGAGAGCGCCATCAAGCTCGCCCGGAAATGGGCCTACACCGTCAAGGGCGTCCCGAAGGACCAGGCCGAGATTCTGGTGTTCAGCGACAACTTTCACGGTCGCACGACGATGATCGTCGGCTTCTCCTCGGAAGCGCAATACAAGGACGGCTTCGGTCCCTTTCCCGCGGGATTCCGCATCCTGCCCTATGGAGACGCCGAAGCAGTGGCGCGAGCGATGCACCCCAATGTCGCGGCGATTCTCATCGAACCCGTGCAGGGTGAAGGAGGCATCATCATCCCGCCCGCGGGCTACCTACGCCGCCTGCGGGAGATTGCCACCGAGAACAACGTGCTGCTGATGGCCGACGAGATCCAGTCCGGACTCGGCCGAACCGGCAAGATGTTCGCCTACGAACACGAAGAGATCCGCCCGGATGTGCTGATCCTGGGCAAGGCTCTTTCCGGCGGACTCTACCCGGTCTCGGTGGTCTGCGCGGACGACGAGGTCATGGACGTCTTCAAACCCGGAGACCACGGCTCCACATACGGCGGCAATCCGGTCGCGGCAGCCGTTGCACGCGCCGCCCTGAAGGTCCTGGTGGAAGAGAACCTGGTCGAGAACTCCGCCCGGCTCGGCAGTTACCTCGCCGAGAAGTTGAAGGCGATCGACGCCGACATCATCAAGGAGATTCGTGCGATCGGCTTATGGGTGGGTATCGAGCTCGAGCCCGAAGCGGGTGGCGCCCGACGCTACTGCGAGGCACTCCAGGAGCTGGGCATTTTGTGCAAAGAGACGCACAAGCATGTGATCCGTATCGCGCCGCCTCTGGTTATCACCCAGGACGAGATCGATTGGGCCCTGGAACGGATCACCCAGGTCCTGACCGCCGACCGCGCGGTCGAAGCTACCACTCAACCGGTAGCTTGACCTTGCGCTCCTGGCGATCGCGATAACAGACGTATCCCATACGGCGGCCGAACAGGTAGAGATCGCGCAAGATCTCGACGTCGGTGCGGCAATAGGCTTCGACCAGATCGAGGCGGCCCTGCTTGACCCACTCCAGACTCTGCAGACCGTCTGCGGACTTCTCGACGCCCAGCGTCTCCTGCGCCAGGTGATTGAGACTGAGCCGGAAACCGAGCCGCTCGCGGATTCTCTGCAACAGATCGAGTGTGGGCAGGCGCTTGCGGTAGTCGATGCCGGTGTAGCCTGAGAGCACCTTGTAGTCGAAGCGCTCGATGTTGAATCCCACCACCAACTCGGCTGATTCGAGGCTCTCGATCAGCGACTCGACCCGGTCTTCCCGGAAGGCTTCCATCCGACCTTCCTCGAGAAAGCACGCCACCCCGACCGAAACCAACATCTTGTGGGCGTTTTGCCACCCGCCCACATCGGCTGCCGACTTCTGGGTCTCGAGATCGAAAAGCACGGTGCCACTGCCAGATCTGGGTCGATTCGACGGCTCGGCGTGGTGAACGGACGACTCAACGGCAGGGAGCGCCGACGTCGCGGCCGGCTCATCAAAGCCCGTCGATTCTCGCAACTCGCTGGGCTTCGCGATCGACCGCCCATCGCCCGGCTCCCTGCCCTCGTTCGCTGGCAAGTCGAGATCGATCTCGATCCGAGCGGGTCTGTCGGCCTCACCTGCTGCCTCACTCAAAAGCCACTCGAGCAGAAATCTCGCACCTCCCTTGTCCAGTGGCCGATTGCCGTTGCCGCACTTTGGAGACTGCACGCAGGACGGGCAGCCCTCTTCACACTCACAATCCACCAGCAGCGCCCTGACTCGGCCCAACAGCTCGGGCAGGGAGGCAAAACCTCGGGCTGCGATACCGACTCCACCGGGGTGGCCGTCGTAAATGAAGACTGCTCCCGTGCGCACCTGCGGATGGAACGGGATGGAGATGCCGCCAATGTCTCCCCTGTCGCACACGACCAGCAGGGGCATGAGGGAGATGGCCGCGTGCTCCGCGGCGTGCAGCGCGCCCATGAAGTGGCGGCCGCTGTTGCGAATGGTCTCTTCGAGGTCTCGCGGCGCAGCCCACCACAGGCCCACAGTCTCGAACTGGATCGGTGGCAGCTCCAAAACGTGCCGATCGAGCGTTTCACGACTCTGAATGCGCTTGCGCTCGTAGCCGACAACTCTCTCGGTCACCAGGAGACGCCCCAACCAGGCCTGCAGGGGGCCATCTTCCCGCTGGTCGAGGATCTCGAGGATCTGAGTCTCCTTCTCCGTCAGCGGCACCGTGTAGTAGTCGAGTCTCGCACTCTCGGCATGAGCCTTGCCGGCCTCCAGATCGAGCTCCCGCACCAGATATTGGCGACCGGCATGCAGGTAGACGGCTCCGGGATGACACTCACGCTGCGCCCGGACGCCATCGACGGTGCCGATGACTCGGCCGCTGCCAGTGTCGAGGATGGCTGTCGATCCCTCGACACCCCGCAGATTGACCAGCCGCTGCGGTCGCTTCCGCCGCGTCGTGATCTCCGAACCGTCGGCGTTCTCGACCAGATCGTGACTGGCAAGGAGATCACCCACGATGGCCGCGCGCGGCTCGAGGAGAGCGCGATCGGCCTCCGGCCGCAAGGGCGCTTCAGCCGCTGCGCAGATCAAGTGAGCGCGGCTCACGGGTTCGTTGAGTGGATCGACGATCAGGCGTTCGCACGGACGGGTCAGCACATCCTCGGGATGATCCAGCAGGTACTGATCCAGGGCGTCGGGCAACGCGACCAACGCCGTGATCGACTCGCGGTCAGCGCGCCCGACGCGCCCTGAACGCTGCCAGGTGGCCATGACACTGCCGGGATAGCCGACCAGGATGCAGGCATCGAGGCCACCGACGTCGATTCCCATTTCGAGCGCCGACGTCGAGATCACACCATCCAGGCTGCCCTCGAAGAGCCGGCCCTCGATCGCCCGGCGCTCTTCCGGCAGGAACCCGGATCGGTAACTGGCGACTCTCCTGGCCAACTCGGGCTCGGACCGGCGCAGCCACGAATAGAGCAGCTCGGTGATACGTCTGGCTTTGGTGAAGACGATCGTTTTGAGACCGGCCCGCAGCAGAATGGCAAACAGCTGTAGCGTCGCGGTGTAGGGGCTTGCATCGGGACGGATCAGTAGAAAGTGACGCCCCTCCCGCGGTGCACCCGATTCGCTGACCCAATGGAAGGACTGCCCGGTGAGCTGGAAAGCAAACTCGTCGGCATTGGCCGCCGTTGCCGACGAGGCGATCAAGGTGGGGCTGGATCCCAGCAGACGACAGATCCTCAGCAGTCGCTGCACCACGTGATGAAAATGGCTACCGAAGATGCCGCGGTAGGTGTGCAGCTCATCGATCACCACCCAACGCAGCTCGCCGAAGAAATCCTGCCACTGTGGCCAGAAGCTGAGCAGACCGAGATGCAGCATGTCCGGATTCGAAATCAGGACTCGCGGCAACGACTCCTTGATCTTCTTGCGCCGACTCTGTGGAGTGTCCCCGTCGTAGATCTCACAGTTGGCCTGATCCTCCAGGCCACTGAGCTGGGCCAGGTGCTCGAACTTCGCCTTTTGATCCTGTCCGAGTGCCTTCAGGGGATAGAGAAACAGGCCTCTGCCTTTCTCGCCGGCTTGCACGGCCTCGAGGACAGGGAGGTGAAAGATCAGCGACTTCCCGGAAGCGGTGGGAGTGGTCACTAGCAAGTTCTGTCCCTGCCGAATGGCCTCGATACCCTCGATCTGGTGCTGCCAGAGGCGCGGGACGCCCAGCTGAGCGAGTGCACCCCCGATACTCTCGGGCAGAGGTGGATCGAGTTCAGCAAACTGCGAGCCTACCGGCGGCAAATAGAGCGATTCCACCAGCTGAGACCCGAAGCGACGGTCCTTTCTCAGCTCGGCGACTACCTCGGCGGCCTCAACTCTCATGGGCGGATCTTATCCCCCTACTTCAGCGTCGCGACCTGTGATAAACACGCACCCTATGAAGGACGGATTTCTCCAAGTACTTCTCGCTGGACTGGTGGTGTTGGTCAATCCCGCGCAGGGTGTCGCCCAGGATGAACCCATCTGGGCGCTAGTGGTTCACGGAGGCGCAGGCACCATACGCCGTGTGGACTTCACCGCGGAGCTCGAAGGCCAATATCGGGAAAAGCTCGAGGAGGCTCTCGCGACTGGCTCTGCAATCTTGTCGCAAGGGGGAAGCAGCCTGGATGCCGTCGAAGCTACCGTCCACGTCCTCGAGGACTCTGACCTGTTCAATGCGGGAAAGGGCGCGGTCTTCGCAGCAGAGGGCAGGAACGAGCTCGATGCCGCGATCATGGACGGCGCAACTCTGCGGGCAGGAGCCGTCGCCGGAGTCACCACCGTCAAGAATCCCATTTCAGCAGCTCGCGCCGTCATGGAACGGACCGATCACGTCATGCTCTCCGGCGCAGGAGCCGACAGGTTTGCCAAGGAGGCCGGCCTCGAGATCGTGGATCAGGAGTACTTCTTCACGCAGCGCCGGTGGGACGCCCTGCAGAAGGCCAAGGCCGTCGAGAAAGAGACAGCAGCTCACCTCGATGCGCAGAGCTCCGAGGATCCCTACAGCCGCCCCAGAGGTACCGTCGGTGTCCTGGCCCTGGACCAGCAAGGGCACCTGGTAGCTGGCACTTCGACAGGCGGCATGACCAACAAGAAGTGGGGCCGCGTCGGGGACTCCCCCATCATCGGTGCCGGGACCTACGCCAATGGCCAATGTGCTGTGTCAGCGACCGGAACGGGCGAGTACTTCATCCGCCACACCGTCGCTCATGATATCTGCGCCCGAGCTGCATACCTGGATCAGTCCGTCGCTGACGCCGCAGAGACCATCATCTTCGAGGTGCTGGAACCGGATATCGGCGGAGTCATAACCCTCGACCGTCAGGGCAATCCCAGCATGCCTTTCAATACCGAAGGGATGTATCGAGGATATATCCTCAGCAACGGAAAAAGCGTTGTCGAGATCTATCAAGACTAAGGAGAAAGAACATGCCTGTTAGAAAAGCCAGTGCAGTCTGGAATGGAAGTCTCAAAGAAGGTAAGGGATCAATGCAGATGGGTAGTGGTGCCTACGAAGGCCCCTACTCTTTCGGCTCCCGATTTCTCGAGGACCCGGGCACCAATCCGGAGGAGTTGATCGCCGCAGCCCACGCCGGCTGTTTCTCGATGGCCCTGTCCGGCGGTTTGGGTCGCGCGGGATTCGAGGTCAACAGCATCTCCACCTCGGCCAAGGCCTTTCTCGAGAAGGTCGGAGAGGGCTTTCAGATCACCCGCATCGAGCTGACCACCGAGGGAGACGTGCCGGGAATCGACGAAGCGGCCTTCCTGGAGGCGGCCGAAGGTGCCAAGGCGAACTGTCCGGTGTCGAAGGCCCTGGCCGCCGTCGACATCTCGCTCAAAGCTACGCTCGTCAGCTAGCAATCCAGACTGGGCTCACGAGAGCGGCGGGGCGAGAGTCTCGCCGCCCTCACCTTTCTGCGTCGAGGAAGTCCGCGGCCCTCAGCAAGGCACAGACCGACTTCCCATCGCAGATCTCACCCCGGTGCACCTTCTCCACTGCCTCGACCAGGGGCACCTTCTCCGTCATCAGCACTTCGTCGCTGTCCAGGTCTTGTCTACCCTCTGACAGATCTCGCGCCAGATACAGCCAGATCTTCTCGTCAGTGAATCCGGGAGTCGTCCAGATCCAGCCAAGCGCGTCGAGTCTGCCCGGCCGCTGCCCGACCTCTTCCTCGATCTCGCGCCTGGCGCAGATCTCGGGCCCCTCCCCGGGATCCAGTTTGCCTGCAGGCACTTCGAGCAACCAACCCCCTGTGGCGTAGCGATACTGCCGCACCAGAAGCACCTCCCCATCAGCCGTCAACGGCACCGCCGCCGCGGCCCCTTGATGGCGGATAACCTCCAGCTCGGTGACGCTCCCATTGGGCAGTTCCACGCGATCGACCGACAACCGGACCACCTTGCCATCGTGCACCAGACGGCTCTCCAACGTCTTCCCTTGCTCCATCATCCCTCCCCTGGTGACAGGATACTTTCTCCGACGATTGTGCCATTTCGGCACGGTCGTCCCGAGAAAGTATCCTGTCACCCGGTGGTCAGAGGATCCAGGCGTAGCCGATCTTCATGAAGAAGGTGCGGTTGGTCTGCGTCAGGTCGATGTTCTCCTCACCCAGATAGTTGTCGGAGTAGCCCGCAAAGAGCACCGTTCGGGCGTTGACCTGATAGGAGAAAAGCAGCTGACTGAAGAGAGTCTGCGTTTCGGGCTCCACCGGCACGAGGTAGAGATTCGGATCTCGCTCCACATCCAGATACTGGAAGATCCCCCGTACGAACGTGCGCACGTTGAAGTTGTAGACCAATCGCAGCTGGCTCAGATTCGCCTCGAAGAGACGCCCTTCGGCGACGTCGAGACGCTGCAGACGATGGTCGAGCTCCAGGTTGACATGCCGGCCCAGCTTGGCCTCGACAACCGGGTTGACCAGAAGCTCGTCCGCCGGTTGATTGTTCGTGAAGTCCACAGAGTCTCCGAAGATGGTGAAGAGCTCGAGCCTCACCTTGCCACTGGGTTGAGCCTCACCGTAGAAGAACGCGCCATCCAGATCCTCGTAGAGCACACCCAGGTGAAGAATCTTCTCCCGCTGTAGACCTGTCTGGATGAAGGACTGCAGCGGTCCCTGGAGGTCGAAGATCAGCTCGAACTCCTCATCCGTGAGCACGCCTTCCTGGTCCTCGGTCCTTTCAGCGGTGATGCCGAGCCGCCAGCGGTCGTACCACGAGTCCTCCTTGCCCCAAAACTTGCGAATGATCAATCCCTCCAGGTTGCGGAGGTCGACCCGGGGCAGAAAGCCACTGTCGAGACGCAGCTCGGGCTCGCGGTCCTGATAATTCGCGTTCCAGTACCACTTCCGCGAGTCGTGCTCGTAGTCCAGATAAAGCCCGCCACCGGTAAAGGACCCGGCCGGCTGGTCGAAGTCCTCCACGATCTCATCCGGGTACTGGGTGTCCGAGTACAGGTACTGGAACGAAACCGTGTCCTTGGCAGAGACACGGAACAGCCCATCCAGGCCCGCGACCCGATTGTGGTAGCTGTCACCTTCGCGGCCGGCGTAGAGGAATCCCAAGGTCGAGGTCGCGCCGACATCGCGCCGATAACGGAAGACACCACTCGTGTTGGACTCCTCCAGCAGCACCGAGTCGCTCCCCTGATTCGATGGGAAGAGCAACGGGGTCACCGTGTCGCCTGCGGCGAAAGCACCCAGCGCGTTCGAGCCGATTTTCCCACTGATCTTGCCACCCCAATCAGGTGACACCACGGTCCGAGTGTAAACGGCATTGACCGGGGTGGAAAAGAAGTCGATCCCCTCGAGAAAGAACGGGCGCTTCTCCTCGAAAAAGAGCGCGAAGCGTTCATTGAGGGCCAGCTGGGCGACATCGGCCTCGACTTGCGAGAAGTCCGGATTCACCGTCCCGGTGAGGGTCAGATTCGGTGTGATGCCCCAGCGCACGGTCAGCCCCGCCTCGACATCCTCCTCCTCGGCCTCGAGAGATCCGTCAGGGAACTCATCCAGGGCATCTGTGCGGGCCCCTACCAGGGTCGGATTGATCTCCAGGTTCTTGCCCGGTCGCAAACCCTCGAAACCCTCGGCCTTGTCGAACTGACAGATGATGCAGGCCCGATTTCGATCTCGTCCCGTATTGGTGATGCGATGCCGACTGCTGCGTGGCCAGGAGCGCCCGAGCTCGATACCCCAGGTCTGCGCCTCCTGAGTTCTCTGAAAGCGCAGCTGATTCACCGGGAAGGCAATCTCCGCCACCCAGCCCTCCGCGTCGATGGTGGCCTTGGAGGTCCAGATCATGTCCCAGGCCCAGTCCTCGATGCCGTCGACCTCGCTGAAGATGGCATCGGCCTGCACACCCAACGGATTGACCCGGTACTGGAAAGCCCGCCGTTCATCGTTGAAGGTGTCGAGCATGATGGTGATGTGGTCGTCCTGCACGAAGGTATTGATCTCATCCCGCTTCATCAGGTGGGCCCTGATCTGGGAGGGATCGGGATCGAAGCACTTGAAACCGATATAGATGTTCTTGTCGTCGTAGGTCACATAGGCCTTGGTCTCGACCGGCGGCACGGCGTTATCGCCGGGGAAGTACTCCAGCCCGACGTCGATCTCCGTCGCGTCTTGCCAGGCGTCCTCATCCAGCAGGCCGTCGATCTTGATCTCCGACGTTGCCCTGGATACATGATGCGTAATCTGTTCACGAAACCTGGACTGCCTGGGCTCCTCGGTCTCCTGGGCCACCATCGCCGACGCTCCGAGAACCAGGACCGCGATAGCGAGCCCATCCCTGGAATTTGCCATTTAGAAACCCCTCCGCGGTGCCGGTTGCCACCCTTTGATTCCTTGTACGTTTAGACGCCGCCTGATGTTTATCTGTCAGCCCGGCTAGCTCCGGTAGAGACGTGAACGATCTTCCGTTCGCAATCCGATAGCATGACCTCGGCGCCCTCATGATCGAAGCCTACAGACAGATGACTGCCAAACCAACACAGAGATCATCCCCCGAGCCAGATGCGGTGTCACTGGCTGTCCAGCTGCTGGCCAAGGAGCTTCGTCGACGCATCCAGCGCCACCCTTCGGCTCATTTGCTCAACGGCCGCGATTCAGTCGAGGTGCAACTTCGTCTGCCGACTCTCGACCGGGAGGGTTGGGTCGACGATGTCAGCCGGGGCGTCTCCGAGTCGATCGATCAGGCCTTGAGCCGTCTCGTCATCCACCGCAGTGTCTTTCGACTCGGACACGTCTACTGTCTTCGTTGCGCCAGCGCCAACTGCGAGCACACGACTCCCAACCACTGCAACGAGGTCTTTGCCGGCTACAGCCCCAGCGGGCTGCCGCGCTTTCAGGACCTGGGTCAGTGGCTTCTCGAGCAGCAGAACCCACGCGTCGATCAACTCTACAGGTCACCCCAAGGCCTCGTGGCCCAGATCACCGCCGGATCAGTGCTCACCCACAGTCTGCTGCCAGCCTTCCAGGATGCGGACAGCGGCTACCACATTCATGGCCAGGTCGCGGCCGGCTGGTATTCCTTCCCCACCCTCGACGGGTTGAAGAAACCCGTAGCCCTGACCTTCCAGATCGTCTCGACCCGACCCCAGAGGGGCCGGCGACGTGTCGGCCTCAACCTGATTGGCCTCGGCCCGGAGAACGAGCCCCTGGAGAATCTCTTCGATCGTGCGGGTGAGATTCCGTGGCTTGGAGCCACCCGTTGGGTCGAAGGCATCCTGAGGGATGTCGAGCGCTCACTGACCAGGCGCAAACGCCCTTCAGAAGAGGTGATCGAGAAACGTCTGGACGGGCTCCTCACCGGCCTCGCCCGGCGTCTCGAACATCAACGACGCTCGCGCGACAGGCGCACGCGACACGGCCAGGAAAGGCATGGCGACCGAGAGCGACCGACTGAGATGGCCTTTTCCGATCTCGAACGAGCGCGAAATGAGGATATTCTCTTCGACACGCGGCGCCAGACCCTCATCGTGATCGGTGATCGAGGTCGCGCCCATGTCTTCAACGATTCGGGACGCCTGGTGACTTCGATTCGCTATTCTCCGACCTCCATCGCCCGTCGGCGCAAGAAGGAGCTGTGGGAGCCGGCCACCGACGATCAGATCGGGGCACTCAGGAAGCGGGTTTCCCTGGCCCGGGAAGAGGAGGCGTGATGCAGGGCATTCTGACCCAACAGCAGAACGACCTCCTGGTCCGCGAGCAGGCGGCCCTGCGCGAGCTGCAGAACACGCTGGTGCGCTGCGAGGCGGGCCGCGACGATGTGACGACTCTGGAGCAGTCGATTCGTCAACTCGATGAGCTGTTCCTGCTGATCATCGTCGGCGAGTTCAACGCCGGGAAAAGCACCTTCATCAATGCTCTGCTGGGCAGCCCGGTGCTCGAGGAGGGCGTCACGCCGACCACCACTCGCATCCACCGCCTCCGTTACGGGGATCCGGAGACCCGGATGCTGATGGAAACCGGCATCGAAGAGATCTCCACGCCTGTCGAAGTGTTGCACCAGGTGACCATCGTCGACACCCCGGGCACCAATGCTCTCGATCGAGCGCACGAGGCCATTACCGACCAGTTCGTGCCCCGCGCTGACCTGGTGCTCTTCCTGACCTCCGCCGATCGCCCACTCACCGAGAGCGAACGAGCCTTCATGGAACGGATTCGCCAATGGGGCAAAAAGCTCGTCCTGGCGATCAATAAGATCGACATCCTCAAGACCGAGGCCGACGTGGCGGAGGTCTTGCGCTTCGTCACCAACGGCTGCAACACGGTTCTGGGATTCGAGCCCCGGGTCTTCACCCTTTCGGCCCGTCGAGCCCTGGATTTCAAGCTGGGTGAAGCCACGGAACCCGACCCCGGATTTCTCGAGCTCGAGGAATACCTTGTCGACACCCTCGATGAGACGGAAAGGGTCCGACTCAAACTCGCCAACCCTCTGGGTGTGGGGAATCGGCTGGCACTCACCTACATCGAGGCCACCGAGGCCAGGCTCGAACTCCTGCGTGACGACTTCACGGCCCTCGACGACATCGAACGACAGTTGGGGCTCTATGCCGAGGACATGGAACGGGAGTTCCGCTTCCGCTTGAGCGATGTCGACACCATCTTGCACGAGTTCGAGCTGCGCGGCCAGGATTTCTTCGACGAGACTCTCCGCCTGCCGCGTGCCCTGGACCTGCTCAACAAGTCCAAGATCAAGAGCGACTTCGAGCAGAAGGTCGTCGCCGACGCGCCGCAGCGTATCGAGGAGAAGATTCAGGAGATCATCGATTGGATGGTGCGCTCGGAGTTGCGCCAATGGAAGGCCGTCAACGACACCCTGGAGAGCCGCCGCGCCGAGCACAGTGATCGGCTAGTGGGCGAGATCGGTACCTTCGACTTCGACCGCGAGAAGCTCCTGGACACCGTAGGCCGGGCCGCGCGCCGAACGATCGATGGCTATGACAAGAGCGCCGAAGCCAACAGAATGGCGGAGTCGGTACAGACCGCGGTTGCCGGCGCCGCCCTGATGGAGGTCAGCGCGCTGGGACTCGGCGCCATCGTTGCGGCCCTGGCAACGACCCAGTTTGCGGACATCACCGGCATGTTGGCGGCTGGAACACTCGCGGTGATGGGGTTGCTGGTACTCCCCACCAAGCGGCGACGAGCCAAACGCGAGCTGACCTCGAAAATCGGCCAGCTGCGCCAACAGCTGATGCAATCCTTGAGCAGTCAGTTTCAGAAGGAATTGGAGCGCAGCGTCCACCGCATTCGGGAGGCGATCGCGCCCTATACCCGCTTTGTCCGCGCGGAACGAGAGCGCCTGAACGAGATCCACGATGACCTCGCACGCTCACGGGACACCTTGACTGTCCTTCAAAGTGACCTGGAACAGATCTAGGCCGATCAGAAGACAGCCTCGATCGGACTGGCTTCACCCGACTCCACTGCGATTGCCAGTGCCTTGACCAAAGGTAGGCCGCGATAGGCGAAATGGATCGCGATCTGGATCTTGTTGTGCAGAAAGGCGACGTCCGTGTCCGTTCGCAGGATCTGCTCGTAGCTCTCCTTTGCTTCCGGATCGATTCCTTTTTCTTCAAGTAAAGCTTTAAGTTTTTCGCGGGCCAGCAGGGCTTGCTCCAGCAGGAAACTGCCAGCCAACGTATGGCCCAGCATGTCCAGGAACGGGACGGCGTTGAGCATCATGACCGACTGCCCGTCGGGGCGCTTGGGCACCTCGCCAGCCACCTCCTGGATGGCTTGGAGTGCCGCTCCCAGCTGGAAGCCGGGGCCCGCCAGATCGGGATCCGACTGCAGGTGCTTGACGGTGCTCGCCACCCTGCCCAGCAGCTCCTTGAAGGTCCTGCCACCGTGAGCCATCAACTTACGCCCCACCAGGTCGAGAGCCTGGATGCCGTTCGTGCCTTCGTAGATCGAGGCGATCTTGGCATCCCGCAGATACTGTTCGACCGGGTAATCCTTGATGTAGCCATACCCGCCGTAGACCTGCAGGCACCACTCCGTCACACGAAATCCCCAGTCGGACGCCCACGCCTTACAGACCGGAGTGAGCAGATCGACATACGCCTGGCACCTTTCCGCCTCTTCACCCTCAGCGGTGTGCGCCAAGTCGATGAACTTCCCCGTCTCCAGCAGGAGTGCCCGCATCCCCTGCACGTAGGCCTGCGAGGTGAACAGGAGGCGGCGGATATCGGGGTGCTCGACGATCGCCACCGGCTGCGCGTCGCGGTCGCCCATGCTGGTCCAATGACGGCCCTGCACCCGTTCTCTGGCGTATCTCAGCGCAGCCTCGTGGGCCGCCCCACCGATCGACAGCCCCTGCAGCCCCACATCCAGGCGAGCCGCGTTCATCATGTCGAACATGAGACGCATGCCCCTGTTCTCCTCGCCCAGCAGGTAGCCTTCACACCCACCGTTTGGACCGAAGAGCATGCTGCAAGTCGGCGAGCCGTGGATGCCCATCTTGTGTTCCACGCCGCCACAAACCACATCGTTGGGCTCTCCCAGGGAGCCATCCGGATTGACGCGATACTTCGGCACCAGGAAAAGAGACAGCCCCTTGGTGCCCTGGGGTGCCCCTGGAAGGCGGGCCAGGACTGCGTGGACCACATTCTCGGTCATGTCGTGGTCACCAAAGGTGATGAAGATCTTCTCACCCGAGATCGCGTAGCGCCCATTTTCCAGTGGCTCCGCCTTGCTCGTCGAAGCTCCCACGTCGGAGCCAGCGTGTGGTTCGGTCAGACACATCGTGCCGGTCCAGGCTCCGGTATAGAGCCGCTCGCAGAACAGCGCACGCATCTCATCCGTGCCGTAGTGCTCGACCAGCTCACCAACGCCGCGAGTCAAAAGCAGGATCAGGGACAGCGAGGTATTGGA
The DNA here is from genome assembly GCA_963707075.1 of uncultured Acidobacteriota bacterium. GTDB lineage: Bacteria > Acidobacteriota > Thermoanaerobaculia > Multivoradales > JAHEKO01 > CAXMQZ01. The sequence continues at coordinate 179,548 of CAVPOX010000015.1, read as the reverse complement.
ACCACCGAAGAACTCGGTGACCGCCAGACCGATCAGGTGTGGCAGTCCCAGGCCACCGTACTCGGGGTTGTTGACACAGCCGACCCAGCCTCCCTCGGCAAGAGTGCGGTAGGGCTGTTGATAGACCTCGGGTACGGTCACCTTGCCGTCCTCCAGCTTCACGCCCTGCCGATCTCCGGGCTCATTCGCCGGATCGAATTGCTCCTGGGCGATCTTGAGCGCCTCCTCCAGCACCATCTCGATGTTGTCCCGATCCCAGTCGGCAAACTTCGGGTGCTCCAGAATGCTCTCGAGCTTCAACCAGTCGAAGAGCTGGAATCTCAAGTCCTTCAGGTCGACGTCATAGGCCATAGCAGATCTCCCATCTCAGCCGCAGTGCGGCATGATCTCATTGTACCCGGGATCGCGACCGGTGTTGCGCTTTCTCCGCAGCCGATATACTTTACGGGCCTTCCGAAGCACGCGCCGGTGGCTCAATGGATAGAGCACCAGACTTCGGATCTGGCGGTTCGGGGTTCGAGTCCCTGCCGGCGCGCCACTCAAAGCCAATCAAATCAATTACTTAGAGCGATGCACTCGATCGGCCTTTCGGGCTTGATTGCGAAAAATGGTGCGTTATTGCTGCGCAGGCCGGGAAAGGGTGCGTCTCGATGAGGCAGCACCTCCGCGTCGTCGATCGCCCGATTGCTCGATTCGACTCCATCGATTCCCGCGATGTTCACGAGGCGGAGGCCCTCGGCTTCATGCCGAGAATCCTGACCTTGACGACTCTGCCGCACAGTCGACCCACGTCCAATACGTTCGAAAGGGTGAATGGCAAACACCGACTCAGGCTCAGGGCCCGACACCACATCGGTCTTCCCTACGGCGTCTACCCTCGCGTCATCCTCGTCTACCTCACCACCGCCGCCATCCGCTCGAGGTCGCCAGTCGTCGAATTGGGTCCAACTCCCAACGAGTTCGCTCGCGCACTCGGTCTGACCCCGATCAGCGGGAAGCGTGGCACAGTCCCTCGCCTCCAGGACCAGCTCGAGCGACTGCTCACGACTCGGCTCTCCTGGTATCGCTCCGACGGCGTTCGCGCCGACGAAAGCTGCTCTGCTGCAGATCGGATCCAAGAAGCTTGGTTCTGCCTTGCTTGGACGACTCACAGTCAGGAGGCAGAGCCCGGTGGCGATCTGGGATCGTGCTCAGTACCAATTTCTTCGAGGAGGTCACGTTCGCTCTTCGGTCCCTGTCGACCTGCGATCGATTCGCAGGCTGAGCACCTCCCCGCTATCGATAGACCTCTACGTTTGGCTCACACACCGCATGAGCTACCTGCGTCGACCAGCTCTCATCCCATGGGATGCACTCCGTTCCCAATTCGGCAGCGACTATGGCCGGATTCGTGGGGAGGGTCAGGAAACCCTGAGCGCACAAAGCTACGGGTCCTCGCCCCACCCGCTGACAAGGCTGCCGGGCTGCCCAAGATAAGATGCAAATGATGAGCTTGGGTGGGAAGTGGAATGTGAGAGTCGGCTGTTTGATCCTTGTCGCCTCAGCGAGCCTGGCTCAAGTGCCGCCCATGCTCGCTCAGGAGCTGGCAGCTACCGAAGTCAGTTGGACCGAGATCGCTGATGATGTTTATCTACTCGAAGGCTCTTGGTTCAATGTCGTTGCCGTCACTGGCCCGGACGGAGTCCTTCTAATCGACAGTGGACCTGCTGAGGAGGTCGAGCGCCTTTCGGACGAGATCGCGGAACTCGATGCGGGACCGGTTCAGTTCGTCATCAACACGCACCTTCACTTCGACCACGTGGGGGGAAACGAGCACTTCGCGGAGGATGGGGCGACAATCATTGCTCACGACAAGACGCGAGAGCGCATGCTGACGGAGTGGCAGATTCCCGACAGAGTCGGAATGGATATGCCGTTCTTTCCACCGCACCCTGAAGCGGCTCTTCCGACACTGACTTCCAAAGCCTCAACTACAGCCCACCTTGATGGGCAGGTGATCGAGGTCATCAAACTCCCGGACGGACACTCTGATACTGATGTCGCCGTGTTCATTCAGGACTCCAATGTCCTGCATGTTGGCGATGTCTTCTTCCATGGCTTCCCCTTCATCGATACTTTCCACCGAGGATCTGTAGCCGGTCTGATCGCAGAGGTAGGCGCTCTGATCGATCTCGCCAACGACAACACGGTCGTGGTCCCGGGGCACGGTCCCATGTTGAATCGTCTCGGTCTGCGCGAGTATCGGGAGATGCTGCAAGTTAGCCGTGATCGCATTGCCACCTTGATTGAAGAAGGGAAGTCTCTTGAAGAGGCGGTGGCCGCCGATCCGACCGCAGGACTCTACCCTCATGGAGAACCAGTCCTGCCACCCGAGGGTTTCGTCCGATTGGTGTACCTGGACCTCGCCGACAAGTAGCCTCCGCAGCCGGCCTCCCCTTTCTCTGCCCTCCCCTTCCTGAGCCAGTACCAAGCCCTTCCCTCCCCCCGACAAGGACCTTGGTCCTGTAGAGGGAGATCGGCCGCTGGAGGCGACGTGTCGGCGCTGCTCGGTGCTCTCGCTGCGCACCCCACCCCCTCGCTGTGGGACCCTGCCGGGCAGGTTGCTGGGCTTATGCTGGACTTCCTCGCTAACAGTAGAGGTAGGATCGGCGAGGCCTTGGACGGAGACAACTGCGTAGCGACAGAGCAGGACTGATCGAGCCCCGACCCAGGATGATCCAACGTCGATGATGCGAATCTCACGCCACGAGTTCGAGCACCTGGTGGCCCAAGCCCTGGACGACCTTCCACCGCCATTCGCCGAGAGACTGGAGAATATCGCGGTCTTCGTGGAGGAGGAGCCTACGGCGGCGGATCTCGATTCGGCCGGCTTCGATCCGCAGGAGGACGACCTCCTGGGTCTGTACCAGGGCGTGCCGCTGGCCGAGCGAGGCTCCAGCTACAACGCCCTCCCCGACCGGGTGGTGATCTACCGCGGTCCTCTTCTGCGCTGCTGCGAGAGCCGCCGGGAACTAATACGCGAGGTCCGCGACACCGTGCTCCACGAGCTCGGACACCACTTCGGCCTGGACGAAGATGAGCTTCCTTACTGAAACTCCCGGATCCTCCATGCCAGCGTCAACCCCGCTCCCCCTCCTTCTTGGTGGCCCGGCCCCTAACCTTGAGACTCATACGGCCCTCCGCGCCCTGGTGCACCCCCTTCTGATCCGGTACCAAGTCCTGTTCGCCCCTTGCAAGGGGTCGGGGCTTGGTACAACCCTCACAACCGCGGTGCCAGGGCTCGGCGCGGACGGTGAATAGCTTCATGCCGGGCTTGAAGATGGCGGTGTAGATGCGGACTCGGACCGGTAGGTCGCCGGTCTCGAGTTGCACCTTGAGCGCGGAGAGAGCCAGAGGGTGGGCGCGGCGAAACCGGCGGAAAGTCGCAGTCTCGTGTGGGAAGCGGTCGTGGACCAGGGTGATCCTCGTGTCGGCCGCTGATTCCCACAGCTCGACGGTGATGCGGCTCGGTGGATCGTCCAAGTCAGCCGCCTCGAAGCTGTGCTCGAAGCGGTAGGGAGGGTCCACGACCAGGACCTCGCCACTGGCCAGTAGGCGCTCCAGGTCGTCAGTCACGAAGCGCCAGCGGCCGCCCGGCGTGAGCTCTGCCTGGAGCACGGCATCGAAATAGTAGGCGCGGGGCTCGCTGGTACGGGTGAACGCATTCCACACGGCCTCCTGCGTCGCGGCGACGGCGAAGTCACAGCGCAGCTCGAGCCCTTCGCCGGAGCTCCCCTCGGCGCAGGTCACGTCCGAGCCGGAGAAGAGGATAGCCCCGCCGACCAGAATGAGTCCGGCGAGGCCGAGAACCGTCAGGGCGAGCCTCTTCCAGACCCCGAGCCTCGAGGAGCCGCCGGGACGCAGTCGTCGTGACGTGCTCCCTGCCAAGGGTTGTTGATCCTTCAGCCGGAGAATGTGCCTCCATACAGCCCAAGACAGGCTGGGACAGGGTGTATGCTGGTAACGAGCACACAACCCGGAGGTTGCTTCATGTGGTTCCAGAGTGGATGCAAGATCACCTCTGAGGTGGAAGGTTTAGGAGCCTCAGTCTCCATCGCAGGCAAGGTGACGCTTGGGTCCGGGGATGTGCAGTTGAGGAGCACGATCCGCGACTCTATCGCCCGACCTGGAGACTGACCGTCTACTCATCGTCATCGACCTGGTGCCCCTACAAGGAAATCGAGCATGGCCGCGTTCACCTCCTCCGGTTCCTCGATGAACATGAAGTGTGTTGCGCCGGCCAGATCGACCGTCGTGCTGTCTGGAATCTCGGCATCCATCTGGTGGGCAACCGCCCGGCAGGCGTCGAGATCGTACTCGGCCGTGATGATCAAGGTGGGTGCGGTGATCCGCTTGAGCTGCTCGGCCGCCGGAGGAGTGAGGACACGCCGGGGGTCGGGGTTCTTGAAGTGCCAGAAGTCGTAGGCGCTCCAGATCGCTTTCACGCGGTCGAGGGCTCGAGGCGAGACCTTGTCCGGGTACCACCAGGTCGCAGCGAGGAGTTGCTCGAGCGCAGCGTCCCGCCCGCCGCTGACCGCAGCGGCACTGATCGTGCCGAACTCCTGAAAGAGCGTTTGAGCCAGTGGCGAGTCGTAGCCGTGGAACCAAGGTCCGATGGCGATGAGCGAGATGCACCGGTCGGGGAACGCCAGACAGAAATCGACCGCGATGGCGCTGCCCAGCGAGAAGCCGGCGATGTGAGCGCGATCGATGTCGAGATGCGCCATCAAAGCCTCGAGATCCTCAAAGTCGCTGTAGGGAACCCCTTCTTCCGGCAGCATCGACTTGCCATAGCCACGGACGTCGTAGCGCAGCACGCGGTGAAGCCTGGCGAGGGCCTCGAACTGACCGTCGAAGTACCGGCGATCACCGAAGTTTCCATGGATCAACACGACCGGGTCGCCCGTGCCGGCGACCTCGTAATACAGCCGCGTGCCATTGCCCTCCGCAAAGCCTGTCTCGATCTTGTGCCCCGAAGCCGGTGCGTCGGCAGAATCTTGAGCGGCGGCTCCACCTTTCGACAGGCTCGCGCACAGTGCGATCAGCCACATCCATTTCGCTAGCTTCATTGGACCCCCACGCCTGGTTGCAAGAGAGGCTCAGTTTAGCCCAATCTTCTTGGCTCTTGACCCCGTTTGTTGATCCACGCCAACCCTCGTTTTCGGGACAGCGTTTCGGTCCGACTTCGACTCTGGTCTGGCCAGAGGGGAGAATGAACCGAATGCGGAAGTCGAAGTTCACCGAGGAGCAGATCGCGATGGCCTTGCGCAAGGGAGAGGCAGGTACGCCCGCGGCGGATATCTGCCGCAAGCTGGGCATTAGCCAGGCGACATAGTTTCGCTGGAAGACGACCTGCGGCAGCCTGGGTTTGCCGACGCTCGGGGAGCTCCGACAGCTGCGAGACGAGAACCGCCGGCTGAAGACCTTGGCGGCTGATCTGAGTTTGGACAAGACGATTCTGCAGGAAGCACTCCGAAAGAAATGGTGAGGCGAGAGGGCCTATCGCAACATTGGTTTCGGAGCCTGGAGGAGGCCCTAAGCATCCTCGAGGACTGGAAGAAGCAGTACAACAACGACAGGCCCCTTGGGAGTTTGCGGCAGATGCCTGCAACCCGGTACCGGGCTGGAGGCATCACTGCTCAGGGCCGAGACGAGCCCGAAACTCGCAGATCGGGTGGACCAGACCAGGGGTGAAGCGCCAACGGCTTCTAAAATTTGCTCTGGGCGCGTTGTGAGAGAATATCTCTCCCGTCCTTTGGAGGAACTATGGACCAGTACCCGCTGAACCCCAACGCACGAGACCTGGAAGAGGAGTTCTTCGCGAAGGAGAACCGGCGTCTGCTCGAGCGCCTGCGTGAGAAGCGGGAGCGCGAGGCCCGGCGCGCGGCACTGCGCGAGGTGATGCCCAAAGCCGACGGTGCTTTCATCGACCACATGCTCGAGCTGGGCATCGGCCCGGAGACGGCGATCGCGGTCGTGCTCCTGCCGCTTGCGATGGTAGCCTGGGCCGACGGGAACGTGGCGGAGCAGGAGCGCGAGGCGATCTTGCGCGCCGCCGAAGAGCGCGGCGTGAGCGCGGACACTCCAGCCGGGAAGGTCCTCGAGTCGTGGCTCGTGCAAAAACCCGGACCCGGCCTCGTGGACGCGTGGAAGAGGTACGTCGCCTCCATCCGGTCCGACCTCAGCGAGGACGAACTCCGGCAGGTTAAGAATCGGATGTTTGAGCTGGCCCGCGAGGTCGCAGAAGCGGCCGGTGGCTTTCTCGGCCTGACTTCCCGGATCTCGGCCGCGGAGCAGACGGTCCTTGACGAGATCGAGAAGGCGTTCCGGTAGACTCTCGTCTAGTCCCACCCTCCCAATTGCTGCGTGTCCCGGCAACGGTCCAAAGGCGGTACCAGCGGCCGTTCAACGCGGTTCGAGTCGAAACCGCAGGACCCCTCCTCGGTCGCCGTCCCAGCCCTCCCTTCCAACCCAGGGCGAGTCCCTGCCGGCGCGCCACCTGAATACCCCCATGCCGCAGCTAGATTTGCTAAGGACCCTGAGCTGCTCTTGACAGTCATATCAAAAAGGTATAGATTTTATACCATGGAGTTCGAGTTCGACCAACGCAAGAGTCACTCGAACAAGAAGAAGCACGGAATCGACTTCGTCGAGGCACAGAAGATCTGGGACGACCCCGACTTGCTGGCGATTCCGGCTCGAACTACTGACGAGCCCAGGATTCTGGTGATAGGAACAATTCAAGGCAGACACTGGTCAGCGATCATCACCTACCGCAGCGACCGCATTCGGATCATCTCCGTTCGCCGGTCTCGAAGCGAGGAGGTAGATCTTTATGAAGACTAAGGCAGAGACTCTCGACAGGAAGTTCGATGCCGGTGAAGACATCACTCGGTACCTCGAGCTGAGCAAGGCGCGCCGCCCCGGTCTCGAGCAGAGGCGCGTCAATGTCGACTTTCCCCTCTGGATGATCGACTCCCTCGACCGCGAAGCCTCGCGGCTGGGAATCCCCCGCCAATCACTGATCAAGATGCTCATCGCACAGCACCTGGATCATCGCGATACCTCTTCAGCGGGTTGAGACACTCTGGCATCCGCTGCACAGCCTTGCTTCGGATCTGGCGGTTCGGGGTTCGAGTCCCTGCCGGCGCGCCATCTGCGGTTCTCCATCCCAGCCAGTCCCGTCAGGTACCCATCCTGAGAACCGCTTCCCCCCGGTCTCACGAGGCGCACCCTTCATCCCATTCAGCCATCCTCTAGCCCGGCTGACGGTAGAGGAGGCAGTGGGCCGGACCTAGGCCTCACCCGCGAAGCGATGGGTGGCCAGCCGTTCCAGAAGCTGCCGGCATCGCCCGCCGCTGGATTATAATTCCCCTCGCTAGTGCGGTGGGCATGAGCCACCGTAAAACGTGGAGAAGATTCTGAGATGAATAGAGCTCTGTATTGGGCAGGATTTCTGATCTGGACTCTGGCGCCGCTGTCCGCAGAAGCGGATCCGCTTTCCACCCGAATGGAGATCCAGGGGGTCACCTTTCTGGTCGAAAGCCCCAACGACAGCTCGATCAATCCCGTGACGGTGCGGGCAGAGACGTCCGAGGGCTCCTTTGCCGCCGCAGAAGCTGAAGCCGACGGCACCATCACCAATGTCGAGGTAGAGGATCTCGACGCAAACGGCTTCCCGGAGATCTACATCTATGTAACCTCGGCAGGCAGTGGATCGTACGGATCGCTTATCGCGTATGCGTCGAACCGCAATCAGTCGCTGACGGAAATCTACCTGCCGCCGCTCGAAGACGATCCGGCGGTCTTGCAGGGCTACATGGGTCACGACGAGTTCGCTGTCGTGGAAGGAACCCTCATCCGCCGCTTCCCGGTCTATCGAGAGGGTGACAGCAACGCTGAGCCCACCGGTGGCACCCGGCAGATCCAGTACAAGCTGGAGGCGGGCGAGGCGGGTTGGCTGCTGCGCCAGGACCGGGTTGTCGAGTATTGATCCCTGCCCATGAGGGCGGCGTAGAGAGCCGCGACTCGGGCCGGCTGTCCGGCTACTGATGGCTGGTTTGAATCTCGGCCTCCAAGGAGCAAGCGCATGAAGAACCGCTCGATCTCGCTTCTGACAGCGTGTGCACTTGCGGCCGCAGGTGGAGCGTGTTCAAGGCAGGCCTCCACCCCAGATGCCTCGCTTGTTGCCGAGCCTTCAACCACGGAGCAGGCTGCCGGGGCCGACCTCCTGATCTACGACGAAACGGCTCATGGCATTCCGATTGCCGCCCGGTACCCCGACATGATGCGAGTCATGCGTACCGGCAGTGGCGAGGGCTTAGCAGTCTTCTTCACGTTCGAGCCCCAGGGCAATGCGCTCGACGACGCAGAAGTGCACATCTTCCTACCCTCCGGGGCGGCATCGGCGGAAGCGCTGGAGCCCTTTGTCACGGGACCGAACGGTCTGATGGCGAACAACGGATGGATCCAACAAGGTGTCGAGGAGGCAGGCTCGGAGCGGTTCCCCTACGGCTGGGTCGAGACGGTCATCGACTTCAGCGCGGACATGGGGCAATCGGGCCATATTCTGCTGGGGCAGGCGCACGCTCAGGCGGTCCAGGTGACGTTGCTGTATCCAGCGGAGCTGGCCGATCAATACTGGCCTGCAGCTACTTCCGTCTTGGAGACCCTCCAGTTCGACGGTGACCTGCTGCCCATCCGGACAAGGGGTCGTTAACCTACGCTGCAGCGCTGATTGCGTGTCGTCCCATCGGGCCGGGTCCATCTGCGCTTGGACAGAGCCCTGGGACTTGCCAAGGAGGAGTGCGCGACGACCGCGAAGCTCACCGAGCCATCGAACTCCTGCAAGGTTCTCCCCTGGCGACCGACATCCAGACCTGGCTCACCTACCGGATGACCACCTCCGCCGGCCCAGCCTGAGTCCATGGAAAGCCCTGGAATTCCAGTTTGGAGCCACCTCTACTCGGTCTCGGGATCTTCGGTGGGCCTTCTGCGCCCCCATGCGGAACATCGTCGGCCTCTTCCCCGCTGTCCACCTCCGGCAGACGGATGCCGGCCTGTGGCTTCATGCTTCTCCATCCCACGCTCCAGCCCCAGCTCACCATCAGATCCGGGGCACCCCGGGTCATGTCAAGACGGGCCCAGACTCACACTCCAACGGCGCGAAAACGGAGCTCAGGCCAGACGTCGGTTAGGATTTCCTCCCATGAAGACGAACAAGATCGCCCTCGCCCTCATCGTGCTGTCGTTCATTCTGTTGGTCCCGGGCCTGCTCGAGCCGCTTCTGACGATCAGCGCGTCCCTCGAGCTCATGGGGGTCAAGCGTGAGATCTTCACCGAGACCCGTTCGATCATCCAGACCGTGCGGAGCCTGCACGAGTCGGGCAACAACTTCGTCGCCGGACTGATCCTGCTGTTCAGTGTGATCGTGCCTTTCGCCAAGGCCCTGACTCTGCTCGCGGTCTTGGCAATCCGCGACATCCAGCTGAAGCTGCGCCTACACCGCTTCATCGACTCCATCAGCAAGTGGTCGATGGCGGATGTCTTCCTGGTTGGCGTGTACGTCGCCTACCTGTCGGCCAAGGCGACCGACAATCTGGACGCCGAGATTCATCGAGGCTTCTATTTCTTTGCCGCCTACTGCCTGGTGTCGATCGCTTCGCTCCACTTCATGCGGATCGAGCGCAACTCCCATGTCTTCGAATGACGAATTCCCCAGCCTCGACGCGATCGCCGAAGCGCGTCGGCAGTTGGGTGGGCTCATTCGCCGCACCCCGACCTGGCACTGGCAGGGAAGACACCTCGAGGAGGCAATCCCGAGCTCGGCCGAGGTGCACTTGAAGCTGGAGCTCTTCCAGTTTGCGGGCACTTTCAAGCCACGTGCTGCCCTGTTGAATATGCTCGCGCTGCCGCCCGTACAGCTGAAGAAGGGTGTTACGGCTGTCAGCGCTGGCAATCACGCAATGGCGGTCAGTTTCGCCTGTCGTGCACTGGGTAGCAGTGCCAAGGTCGTCATGCCGCGCAACGCCAATCCGTATCGAATCGAGGAATGTAAGGCCCTGGGAGCAGAGACTGTGCTGGTGCCGGACGTCCACAGCGCCTTCGACGAGGTACGGCGGATAGAAGCCGAGGAAGGCCGAGCGTTCATTCATCCCTTCGAGGGTTACCGAACCGCACTGGGGACTGCCACCGTCGCCTGGGAATTGCACTAGCAGGTCGCCGGCCTCGATGCTGTCGTCGTGCCGATTGGGGGTGGCGGCCTGTGTGCCGGTGTGGCCCTGACCACCAAATTGATGCGCCCGGATTGCCTCGTCTTTGGCGTCGAGCCGGAGGGTGCCGATTCGATGCACCGCAGCTTTGCTGCCGGACAGCCGCAGGGAATCGACGAGGTCAGGACGATCGCCGACAGCCTGGGAGCACCGCACGCAGAACCCTACAGCTTTGGACTGTGCCAGCGTTTCGTCGACGAGCTGGTACTGATCGACGATCAGCAGGTTCGCCAGGCGATGCGCCTGCTCTATGACGAGATGAAGTTGGCAGTGGAACCGGCGGGAGCAGCCACCACCGCAGCACTTTGTGGACCGCTATCGGACCGTCTTTCGGAGAAACGCGTGGGATTGATCGTCTGTGGCAGCAACATCGATCCCGAGACGTTTCACCGGTTCATCTCCTGACCGCAGCAGGTTTCGTACGGGTCCGGGTGCGACCCGTTTTACTGTCTATCCCTGAAATTCTCTTTCGGCCCAGTCTGGAAGCCGTGCAAGTCGCTCCACAGCCGCCCTTTTCAACCGGGGGCGAGTCCCGACAGCTCGGCCTGTTGTGAGAGACTGATGCCGGGCTCTGACCTGCTCGAAGGTCAAACTCTCAGGGGGTCGAAAATGGAAAGATGGCTTGGCAAGTACTCAGATCATGCCTACTCATTGCTGCGGATCGTGGCCGGGTTCCTCTTCTTCTGCCATGGCGCACAGAAGATCCTGGGACTGTTCGGCGGCGCTGACGGAGAGGGCGGAACCGTAGAGCTCGCATCGCAGGCAGGTGTAGCCGGCATCATCGAGCTGGTAGGTGGGCTTGCCATTCTGCTGGGCATCGGCACGAGCTGGGCCGCTTTCGTCTGCAGCGGCTTGATGGCTTTCGCCTATTTCATCGCCCACCAACCCAGGGGCGTCCTCCCCATCCAGAACCGGGGAGAGCTGGCTGCCCTCTACGCCTTTCTCTTTCTGTATGTCGCCTGCAAGGGTTCAGGAACCTGGAGCCTGGAGAGCTTCTTCCGGAAGCGGTAGCTCAGTCCATCGAATCTCGAGCAGGAGGAGCCTTACGGGCGCCCCTCTCCAAGGTCTGTAGACTGATTCTTGATGACCATCGAGATTGCCTTGATGCTGCTTCTCGTCGGTCTCGGCCTGGTGGCCTTCGTCCGTGAGACGTTCCCGATGGAGGTCACAGCCCTGGGGATGATGGCGAGCGTCTTCCTGCTCGGCTTCGTCGATAGCAGGGAGCTCTTCTCCGGTTTCAGCAACAAGGCAGTCATCACGATCGGGGCCCTTTTCGTCATGGGACATGCCTTGATCCACACCGGACTCCTGGACGCCGGTGCGGAGTGGCTCGGTCATCGCTTCGCCCGGCGTCCCTGGCTGGCGGTCGCCGGCCTTCTGCTCTCGGTGGCACTCATGTCGGGCTTCCTCAACAACACCGCGGTGGTGGCGATCTTCATTCCCATGGTGATGAGCCTCTGCCGGCGCCTCCAACTGAGCGCCAGCAAGGTGCTCATCCCGCTCTCCTACGCTTCGATCCTCGGGGGAACCCTGACCCTGATCGGCACCTCGACCAACGTCCTGGTGAGCTCGATTCTCGAGGACGCCGGACTGGAGCCCCTGGGGATGTTCGAGCTTGGCCGCTTCGGCGTGATCATCCTCGGTTGTGGGCTGGCCTACCTCTTGCTGTTCTCGTCGCGCCTGTTGCCCTCCAGGGTAGAGGCGACGGCCATGACCCGCAAATATGGTCTCGGCGCCTACCTGACAGAAGTCCAGGTTACGGAGGGAAGTGAGCTGGTGGGCACCAACTTCCTCGAGGCGCGGCTCAACACTCGCTACCGGACGACCGTCCTGGCGATCCTGCGTGACGATCAGCGCCTCATCGCCAACATCGCCACGATGACGCTCGCGCCCGGGGACGTCCTGATCGTGCAAGCGGGTGTCGATGACCTCATGCGCCTGCGCAAGGAGCAGAATCTCGCCCTGATACCGGACATCCAGCTCACCGATGAAGAGCTGAGCGCGGGCGGTCTGGTCATGGCCGAGGCCCTGGTACCGCCGCTGAGCTCGATGGTCGGCAAATCTCTGCAGCAGGTGGATTTTCGTGAAAGATTCGGTGGCTTCGTGCTGGCGATCCGGCGTCTCAGTGGCACTCTGCGGGACCAGATCGCCCAGGCCAGGCTGAAGGCGCTCGATTCACTCCTGATGCTGATCCCCGAAAGCCGGTTGCAGGAGCTGCGAGACGCGGAAGACCTGATCGTGATCTCGGAGCTTGGGCACCGTTTTCGCCGTCGCCGCGGATGGTGGCTGGTCCTGGTCCTGCTGCCCGCAGTGGTGCTTGCTGCAACCGTCGGCTGGTTGGACATCGAAGTGGCCGCGGTATTGGCGGTCATCCTGCTCTTGCTGACCGGAGCCGTCACCCCACAACACGCCTATCGCTCGATCAACTGGTCGGTCCTGTTCCTCATTGCCGCCTTCGTGCCCGTGGGACTGGCGATCATCAATACCGGCACAGCATCCTTCATTGCCGATCGTCTGCTGGCAATTCGAGAGACGGTTTCGCCAGAGATCGCACCCTATCTCGTGCTGTCCCTGATCTATCTGGCAACATCCGTCATGACCCAGATGGTCTCCAACAACGCCGCGGCCATCATCGTCGCGCCGATCGCCCTGAGCGTGGCAGAAGCCCTGGGTGTCGACTCCCGCCCCTTCATCGTTGCGGTCTGCTTCGCGGCTTCCGCCGAATTCATGACTCCGATGGGCTACCAGACCAACCTGATGGTCTACGGTCCTGGTGGCTATCGTTTTCTCGACTACATCCGCTTTGGCGCACCTCTGAACCTACTCTTCTGGATCCTGGCCACTCTATTGATCCCCTGGATCTGGGGTTTCTAGAGTGATTTCTCCGGCGTCCGCAGCCGCGCCTCGAGCTCCTCACGCCAGCGTCGAAACCGGGCCTGGAGCTCCGGATTGTCGCGTTGGACGAAGCGTTCAATGGCTTGGTCTTCCTGCTCCTGGTCGGACGCCCCGGCCACCAGGAAGGCCAGGCCCCGAGCGGTCGCCTCGCGGACCCCCGAACGCTCGACCCCGACGCCGCTCAGATCTGCCAGTCGTTGGCAGAGACCTCGCGAGGCGGCGAGCCCTCCCGTCACCACGATTCTCTCCGGAGCGCCAAGCTCGCATTCGGCAGCCTGCAGGTTGATCTGCAAGAGAAAAACGATGCTCTCCAGCACCGCCACCATGACCTGCCAGGGCTCACCGGAGCCGACAAGCTGGGTCGGATAGTCGGCGACCCAATAGGGCGATCCCAGGCCGGACACGCCATTGAGAAACAGCAGTGTAGATGCCTCTCCTGCGAGCCAGGAATCCAGATTCGCCTCGACTGTGTCGCCATCTAGACCCAAGGTCGCGCCCACGGTCTCCAGGGCGCTGCCGCAACCATTGATCGATCCTTCGAGCGCCCGCAAGGTTGTCTCACTGTCCTGCCAGACGACGCTGCGAAGCAACCCGCACTCGGCGCCCACTGGCGATCCCGAGATTCTCTGCACGAAGGCGCCGGTGCCAAGATTGACCAGAGCGTCATGGGGTTCTGGCCTGCCGTTGGCGAACAGAGCCGCGGACTGATCGCCGGTGGAAACGACCAGTGGAACTGCAACTCCACCCAGCGATAGCCGGCCGAACTCGTGACGACACGGGACACAGTCTGGTAGAACGGTTCGAGGTATCCCGAACATCTCGAGGAGGTCAGGCGACCAGTCCAGGGAGCGGAGATCCCAGAGAAGGGTGCGCGCCGCAATCGCGGAGTCTACGACCGCCGGACGTTCTTCACACAAGTGAAACAGAAGGTAGCTGGCCAGAGGACCACATAGCAACCTTCCCTGCTGCCGAGCTCCCTCGACGGCCGGCAGGTTGTCCATGCACCAACGAATCTTCGAGGCGCCGTAGTGGGAGGAAAACACGAGGCCCGTCGATGCCGTGACCAGTTCGCTACAGCTGCGGGAACCAAGACTCCGCATCAGGGCCTCCCCGCGTCGGTCCTGCCAGGAGATCACCGGCGACAGCGCTTCGCCGCTGACCCGGTCCCAGCAGACAACACTGGAGCGCTGCGTCGCCAGGCCGGCCGCCCTGATTTCAACCAGCCTCTCGCCCAATTCCTCCACCACGGCTCGTAGAGACGCAGCCACCGACTCCAGGATATCCAGCGGATCCTGTTCCACCCAGCCGGACCGAGGCCGCTGGGTGCTGACCGGCATGACTCCGGAGGCCTGCAGCCGCCCACGCCGATCGAACACCATCGCGCGTGATGAGTTGCCCCCCTGATCGATGGACAGATGCAGTGGCTCAGCTCGGACCGTCGATCCCGACAATGTTGGATTCCCTCATGGCAGCGTCAGCGGCAGCTCTCGTGTGTCGGCGACCGGCTCGCGCTCCGGCAAACTGGCCGCCACCGTAGCCAACGCTCTGGCCGCGGTCGATCGGTAGCTCGTCAGCTTGCCGCCGTAGATCGAGAGCAGGCGAATCGGGCCTCCATCGCCGGCCCGCCCGACGTCGAGAATCGTTTCACGCGAGCGGTGGAAAGCATGTCCCGGGCCCGCGGGCAAAACTCGTAGCCCGGCCCAGGCGGACTGAAGCTCACTCCAGCCGTCGACCAGGAAGCGGGGAAAGTAGTGACGCAGGACCCCAGCCAGATAGCGGATTTCGGTCCGCAATGCCTGAACCGAATCGGGATCACCTCGAAATCGAACCTCTGTGGTGCCCACCAGCGTCCCGTCGGCATGCGGCATCACGAACACAGCCCTGCCATCTTTGGGGGCCTCCACGTAGTACAGGCCCCGCTCCAGACGCCCTTCAACGAGAATATGCGCGCCCTGGATCAGATCGATCTCTCGCAAGGCCTGAGCTGGCGACACCCGGCGAAGAATCTCGTTCACCCACGGTCCTCCGGCATTGATCAGGACTCGGGCAAGGCACTCGACCTCTTTGCCATTGAATTCATAGTGGACGACGCACCCGTTCGCGGTGAGCTCAGCCGAATGAAACCGCGCAGGCAGAGCCAGTTCGGCTCCCAGGCTCTGGGCTGACGCCATGACCGCCTTCGTCAAACCAGCATCATCGGTCTGCGCATCGAAGTAGTAGTACACCTCTTCGAGTCCATCGGTCTGCAAACCGTCGAGATCAGCCCACTGCTGGCGCGGGATGCTCCCGAAGCGGACATTCGGCTCCAGACCGCCGAGCACCGCGTAGAGACTGAGGCCCACTCGAATGACCCACGGCCGCCTGCGAGTCGTGCGATACAGGGGAATATGAAATCGCTTGAGCTCGACGAGCTCTGGCGCCAACCGCAGGAGCAGCTCACGTTCGTGGAGACACTCATAGACCAGCGAAAGCTCGCCGCGCTCGAGGTAGCGCAGTCCCCCATGAATCAGCTTGCTCGATCGACTCGAGGTGCCATTGGCGAGAGCTGCCTTCTCCAGCAGCAGAACACGATGACCGGCCGCAGCAGCGGCCTGTGCCACGCCGACGCCGTGAATACCCCCACCGATAACGACGACGTCCCAGCGCTCAGTCACGGCAGCTCCTGGAGCCAAGAGTCGGATCAGCCAGCATCTCGCCGATCGCCATGGTTTCGATGAGGTCGGCACCGCGCTCGGCCAGCTCGAGCGCCAGCCGAGGGCTGACGACCTCGTATACAACCCACTTCCAGGCGCCGGGCCAGAGTTTGCCCTGGGCCGGGATCCGCTGCAGATTGCAGAACACGTATTGAGGTTGCAGCTCCTCCAGCGCCTTCTGGGAGTCCCTGGACCAGTCCCCGAGGACAAGTCCAATCTCCGCGTGGCCAGAACGCCTGGCGTGCACCAGAAACTCTCCCACTGACGAGATCAGGACTGGTTTCGTGTCGGTTCTCGCGAAATCGGCCAGGACCCTTTCGGCCACTCTTTCCAGGCCAAAGTGCTCGAGGCTCTCGGGCTTGATCTCGACAAAGGCTCGGGCCCGATCCCAGGACGCCACGAGGCGCAAGGCACCCGCCAGGGTTGGGACTCCAGCGCCAGCAAACCGATTTCCAAAGATCTCGGGCTGTCCGACCTCGATGGCCAACACCTGTTGCAGAGACAACTCGCACACCAGATCGTCTCGGCCTCCGGTGCGGCTGAAATCAAAATCATGGAGCAGTACGGGGCAGCCATCGCGGGTCAACTGGACATCGAACTCGACAAAGCAGGCCCCCGCCTCCAGAGCCGCCTCGAGACTCTCCAGGGTGTTTTCCGGGAAGCGGCTCGCGTAGCCGCGATGCGCCACGAGCTGCGGGACAATCATGACTTCCCCATTGTAGCGACAGACCGGAGGGCGGCCGGTCAATCACGGCTATTCGAGTCTGCCTCGGGCCTGACCTGTTCTACTCGCAGCGAACCAGTGTCCCCGGTCCCCAGGTAAATGGTGCGATGTGGGAAGGGAATCTCGATGCCCTCTGCGTCAAACCGGTTCTTGATCCGCCGCCGCAGCTCTCTCGCCACCCTCCACTTCTCATCCGGCAAAGTCTTGAAGAAGATACGGATTTCGACGCTCGACTCACCCAGAAGTTGCACACCTGGAACCTCTACGGATTCGAGAAGATACTCACTCCAGTCCGGATCCGCTTCCATTTCAAGGCCGATGTCTTTCAGGACTTCGATGACTCGATCGACATCTTCCTTGTAGGCCACCCCGACATCCAGCGTGGCCCGGGCCCACTCCTTGGTCAGGTTGGTGACCACTGCCGCTTGCCCGTTGGGCACGAAATGCACATTGCCATCGATGTCTCGCAGTTGCGTCATGCGTAGGGTCACGTTTTCCACGCGACCGGTAACGCCAGCAATCGTGACCCAATCATCGACGTCGTATTGATGCTCCATCAGCACGAAGAGACCGGCAAGCGTGTCCCGCATCAGATTCTGGGTCCCCAGGCCGATGACAATTCCAGCGATACCCGCTCCAGCCAGAAGTGGCTGGATGTCAAGGCCGGTCTCGCGCAGGATGGAGATAACAGCGACAAGAATGATCAGTGTGTTGATCGAGTACTTGACGACGTTGGTCATGGTCCGGCGTCTCTTGACGCCTTCGGCGGGTCGCAGCTCGGCCCGCTCGACAATCATCCGGTCAGCGCGGGCCGCCAGGCGTGATGTCAGCTGCAGGGCGAGAGCCGTGACCGTGACCATCAGCAGGACTCTCAGACCCGCGGCCACAAACGGGCGAGCGAACAGGGCCTCGGTGGCCTGGATCAATTCGGCCATACCCGGAGTCTATCCGCGAATTGATTCGACTGCTCGCTCGTGCACCTTCCCACCCCGCCCCTGTGACGCGCGTCGCGAGTCGGCTACATCGATGAGCTGGACCACAGGCGACTGTCACCGGCCTCGAAGCCGTCCGAGAAGATGAAGCCACCCTGCCAACCGGCGAGCTCCGCGAACATCCACCAGGCTGCCCGCCCCTTCAGCACGCAATTGAGGGTCGCATCCGAGGGAGAGTCCGAGTGAGCGCAGCTGCTCAAACCGCTGTATCCGCTGACACCGACGCCGGTCGTCAACTGCTCGAGCTCAGAGCCCGGATAATCCACGAGCCACTCGACAGCCCAGTTGCCTCCGGTGAAGTCGAGGTTGTCCCGCAGAGCGAGGTCCCAGAAGTAGTCTCCCGCGGGGTTGTAGGCTTCAATGTCGGCGAAATCGAAGAGGGTGCGGCCGTGAGTTGCGCAATGCTGCCGGATCAACTGGTTGTTGTAATGCACGCTGTTCGGGGTCATTACTTCGCCGTCACCCTCCGCGTGCCCGGTCATGAAGACGAACTGAACCTCCGGATACTCGGCGATCAGGATCTCCATGTTGTCGACATACCGCTGCGCGTCATGTCCGTTGATGCTGCACCAGGACCACAGGACGACGTTGATGTGGGCATTGGCTGGCGAGTCCAGGAAGTCGCGGGTGCAGGTCACCCAGGGGGTCACTCCGTGGCTGTCGATCGAATCCCCTTGACTCAGATCCGCGGCACTGCACGGAATCCCGCGATCGTCCAGATCGAGCCCAGAAGCGCCGTTGTCAGACCAGGCGTAGGTGTCACCGAAGGGGGGGAAGCTCGCGAGCGCGTTCATGCCACTGATGAGCTGACTCCCGTGACTCGTATGGTTGTACGCGATATGGAGATCGGCCGCCGCCCTGGCGACCGCCGATGGCGGAATCTGGCCGAGGTCCGTGGAGGTGTGACCGATGACCCGCTGTCCTCTTACCTCCAATGCGCCCAACAGAAAGATCAGAAAAACCAAGAGTGCCACCCGAAGACCGACTGTTCGTAGCTCCATCGCGACCGCTCCTTTCCGGGCACCGCCTCTGTCGAGAACCAATCCTTCCACCTTCATTGTCGGGGAGGCCTCACATCGGGACTGTGACCCATTTCACTCGGCGCACCGTGATGAGTCGTCGACCGAGGCAACCGTTGGCACCATCGGCAAGAAAATTGGCGCCTCGCACCACAAGCGATCCCTCTCAGCTCCTCTAACCTCCTCTCAGCGGGTGCAGTGAAGCTTCAACACTGCGGCAACAGATCCCGAGGAGAGACTCGTGATGCTTGGATTGAGAACCGATGTGATGACGATGAATCTCATCGTGAGCAAGTACCGACTCTGGCTCAACCGGCACCCGAGTGCGGAGCTGAATGCCTTCATCGCCGACTTCATCGAGAAACGCTATGGGAATTCCATCGGCTCTACGCGAGTCCACAGGTTTCAAGCAAGCACCGCCAGGCGCGCCGTCGGAGCCTACCGGCCTAGACTGAATCACGACGGGGACCCGAGTCTGCTGGCGCTTCTCGGTGCCCTTTCAGAGGCAGAGGGTTTCGGGGTCAGGCCAGCAGCTGTCATCAGGAGGGTCTACTACAAGAATCAGGACATCCCCTCCTACATTTTCGGGGGTTTCGGCATCGACAACCTGGACGAGGCCTTCGCAACTGCCAGGGATGAGTTCGGAGCCGAGGTGTCAGCAAGGAGCAAGATCGAACATCTGGTTGCGGATCGCGTGTGATAGTCCCGCATTGGCGGCACTACCTGCGCCAGATGGGCCACCAGGAGCGAGGAACGAACCGGGGAACCCGCCGCCGGTACTGTGCGTAGTCCTCACCAAACCGTCGCAACAACTCTCGCTCTTCGAGCTGGACGATCGCGAAAAGGCCGGGCAAGGTGACCAGGACGACCACGTAGCCTGCCAGGTAGTTCGCGAACAGCGCAAAGGCAGAGATCTCGAGGACAAGCCCGACATAACGTGGGTGACGAACCCTGCTGTAAACGCCACCAGTAAGCAACTCGCCTTGCTGACTTGCCGAAACCTCGGGCAGCCCCAAGAGCGTCGATACCTTGATCTCGCGACGATACTTGCGCTCGAGCCCAATCGACAACGCGGCACACCCGACGCCGATTGCCGTTAGAACCCAACTGAATCCAAAGTCGACAGCCAATAGCTTCTCGCGGGATGCGAAAAGACTCGCTGCAATGGCGATGGCGACGACCAGCACCGCAGAGTAGGCCGCTAACGGTCTTTGCCGCCTCCAGAATCCCGCAAGAGGATGGATGACGAACCACATCGACATCCCCGCGGGAAAGACCACCACCAGCAACAGCGCGATGGCATACCGAACTCCATCCATGTTTGGCACTCTACAGGCCAGTTGTGCATCTCGACCACTCGGACCGCGAGTGCGTCACTCCGCAGGGCCAGGATCGCCGTCGCTCTCGCCACTCCATTCGGGCCGGGAAAGGATGCCAGCCATGAACGATGGATAGCGCCAATTCCAGATTCCGGCACCCCTCTGAGCCTCCGAAGACACTGCACCTCGTGTATTGATGAAGATCGAGGCCGCAACGATCAACGTCACGGCTACCCGCTTTACTGGCGTCCAAAGAAATTCGCCGGCTGCGGCTGCCCGTCTCACCGCAGCAACCCCCAGAACAGCCAACACAAACAACCACGGAATCACATCTGACATCAGGCGGGGCCCGAAGCTCTGTCCTCCCCACCAGTTTCTGAAGAGACTCACCAGCTGCCAATGAGCGAAACAGATTCCGAGCGCGGTCACTGCCAGCGCTTTGTCGGGGATCCAGGACCAGCGTCTGAACAGCACCCAGAGCACCAGGACGCAGAGGGGGACATAGACGAATAAGCCGCGCCCTGGACTCAACAAGGTGCCCAACAAGCCTGTCGGATAGCTCGAGACCAGTAGCCCACCAGCCAGACGTCCGGACTCCAGGTGACTCGAGAGAAAGTACGGCGGCAGCCAGGTACCGTATGTTTCCCGGGAGTGAAGAAGGAAGGCCGTGGCCCAGAGAGCACCGGTAATGAGGAAGGGAGGCAACAACCTCCGGCGCACTGCAAGTAGCCAAAGAGTCACGCCAACAACGGCAAGGCTCATAGTCGGTCTGCAGAAGTAGGCCCAACAAAGGAGAGTCGAGATCAGGACATAGGTGCCCGGCCGACTCTTCCAACGAGGTGAGACAAGTAGCAGGATTGCCAGCGCCAGCAAAAGGCAGGCCCACCCGTGAGACCAGAATGGCCGTGAAACAGAGCTGAGGATCTGTGTACCGAAGGCGAAAACGAAGGTCGAGGCCAAAGCGTGGCTAGCAGGGAGCCATACCCGAGCGGTCAGAAAGAGCACTGCACAAAGCACCGCGGCCACGACGGCCGCAGTCAGGCGGAGGATTCTCAACTCGTTGTGACCCAGGAACTCTCCGGCGGGAGTCATGGGTCTGATACCGGCCAATCCATAGGCAGCGACAAAAGGAACATTGAGCACCGCCGGCGCCGAGGAAAAAAAGTGATAGACCGTGTCGCCCTCCCGGTGCAACGTATAGATCCTGTCCGCGCGTTGCGCCGGCACGAAGTTGCTTGGCAGTGCCAGACTGCCCGACTTCAGCAGTGAGTGACTCACCAAGCTGATGTGCCTGGAATCGAGGATCTGTTGTACCGGGGCGCGAAAATAGGCATGGAAACAGACGAGAAACACCAGCGCGGCGGTGACCCTGTCCCACCGCCGCCAGCGGCCTCCGCTCGCTGCGGTCGTGCCTGTCGGGAGAGGCCTGACCTCCTCCAATGATCCGGACTGCGACAGGTATGCTCCGATCCGATGCCGGTTGAAGAAAAGCAGCACGAACACCAGGCTCGGGCCAATCGAGCTCATGACTCTCCGGGCCCACCGATACCCCCGATGCAGCCCACGCAGCTCCACGGCCTCGATCTCGACCGCTGACCGGCTGCGATTCCATGCGACCAGATAGACCCTGTCCGGCAAACGACCGGCGTCGAGGACTACCAGGTGCTCCTGGTACTTTCCCCGATGAGGGACTCGGAGCGCTTCGATCACCCGTTTCGTTTCGAGATCATGAATCTGAAGACCGAAGCCCGCTCCGTCTCGGACTCGGACCACCAACAGCCGATCCAGATCACCGGAAAGATCCACATTACAGACTCGCGCCTTCCCCGCCCGTTTATTGCGAGCGGGGGGAACGATCAGGGCTGAGCCGGCAGTTGATCGGGTGAACACGCATTCAGGAGAGAGCGTCGACTCACTCGCAAATGGGAGCAGCCAGACTCGCGGTGGAGTGAAGAACACGATCGCAGTCCAGACGAACAGCAGCGCGAGCACTGTCAGGGAGAGCGCGGCCGTTCTGGGAGAGCTCATGCGGTACTTCAATCGAGGTAGCCGAGGGCCCGGAGCTCCTCTTCCATCTCCGGGGTGAGCGCGACACCTTCCTCCGCTTGGTTCGACTCGAGCGCCGACAGACGATCGCGCAGGCGCGTTTCGAGCGCACTGGCGATCTCGGGTTCATCCTCGACGAGATTCCGGGTCTCACCGGGATCCATCTCGAGATTGAAGAGTTGCCTGAATTCGGACCTGGGCTCGAGGATCAACTTGTAGGGCCAGACGACTACCGCTTGGCGTTCCCTGCCCCACAGCGTGTTTTGAGCCAGAAACTCGCGCCGTGGCAATCGCTTGCCTTGCTGCATGACCTTCCAGAGCGAGGTCCCTGCCAGTCCTTCGGGCACGGCCCCCCCCACGGCTGCAACAATCGTCGGTGTCAGATCGTGCAGCGAGACAGGCATCGCCTGGCGTCCTGCCTCGATACCGGGGCCCCAGAGAACCAGGGGCACTCGCAGCAGCTCCTGAAACATCGAGTGTCCATGTTCGAAGCCACCGTGATCGAAAAGCTCTTCCCCATGATCGGAAGTCAGCACGACCAGGGTTCGCTTCAAGAGGGACTGCTCCTCGAGAAACGCCAGGAGTCGACCCAGCTCTCGATCCACGAACGCGACTTCCTCATCGTAGCGAATGCCGATGGCCTCCCGATCGGCGTCTGTCAGATCCGATAGCGCCTCGACGATCGACTTGCGGCCACGGGTCGTCAGCGATGGGCTGGAGACTTCTCCAAACTTTCCTGCTACGGACTCAGGCGCGTCGTAGGGTAGGTGCGGATCGATCAAGTGAACCATCAAGAAGAAGGGCCGATCCTGTCGGGCCGCAATCCACGCCTGCGCCAGATCGACGACGGTATCGGCCTGGCGACCCTTTTCGTAGTCATAGACGTCGAAGCCGCGAGCGGCGCCGAAGTGTTCCCGCAGAAACGGGTTGTTGACGATTGCGCCGGTAGCGAAACCTTGCTGACGGAGAATTTCCGGGA
The DNA here is from genome assembly GCA_963707075.1 of uncultured Acidobacteriota bacterium. Classification (GTDB taxonomy): domain Bacteria; phylum Acidobacteriota; class Thermoanaerobaculia; order Multivoradales; family JAHEKO01; genus CAXMQZ01. The sequence continues at coordinate 156,571 of CAVPOX010000015.1, read as the reverse complement.
GCGTCACCACTTCCCTGCTCATGGGTGATCGTCGCCATTTCTTCTCCGACTGGTAGCGCGCGCCCGCTCCGTGCTGGATCGGCAACAGACCGGTGAGAATCGATCCGAAAGTCGGCAGAGTCCAGGGAGACGGAGCGAGCGCTTGTTCGAACACCAGCCCTCGGCTTGCCCACTTGTCGAGCTCTGGCGAGGTGGGGCGGTCGTAACCATAGAAGCCCAGATGGTCGGCTCTCAACGTATCGACCACGATGAGCACGACATTGGTGGGGCGGTCGCGGGCGCAGCCGAATGCCATCAGGAGCGTCGCCACCAGAAGCAGAGGATGAATGACCTTGAAAAGATGCATGACCGGAGGCCCAGGATCGCTGCTCGAGCGAGCCGCATCTTAGCAACCCGGTGCCGCGATGAGCGTTACGGGGTGGACTGAGGTCCAAAGGCTAGGCGATTCGCTGCGCAGCGCGCATGAGCTCTTTGGCCGCCTCGGTGTGCTGAGCGAAGTCCATCATGCGGCCACGCTCGAACTTGATCAAACCGGTCATCAACGCTACCAACGGGTCGGTCCTGCCCTCGACTACTTTCTTCCAGACCCGCTCCCTGGCAGAAAGGACGTACTTCGCTGCCTGCCTGTCCTCAGGCGTGGCAAGCCTGGCGTCACGGCATACCCCCTCTTCCAGATCGAGGTAGATGCAGCGTTCCTTCTGCGGGTCCCGGTCTCGCAGGTGGAAGCAGATCGATCCATGCCAATCTCTGGCCGCGCGCCGGTAACGCTCACTGGAGTTGAGCTGGTTCGCCCAACCTCGCGCCCATGGTTCGGTGAAGATCTCCTCGGTCATCGGTTTGCCGAGGCCGATTCTAGCCTGCCAGCTGGCTGCAGACCATGGACACGCTCACCGCAGTCACCCCCGGATCCGTGAGCAGGAATGGATCTCCCCTGGGCGAGCGCCTACGCCGCTCGCGCACCGTGGGCGTCGAGATGCGCCAGGCGTAACCCAGAAGCCGAAAGCAGGGTCGCTGTGTGCGTGTCGCGATTGAGGAAGACAAAGGTTTCCGGAACCCCGGTTCGATAGCGCTCCAGACACTCGCCGCACAGGTACTCCACTGGGCCGCGCCACTCCGGATCGACGATGGACCAGTGTTCTTCCGGCTGCAGCACGAATTCTCCACAGCTGCCGCACATCCAAACGCTCATGACTGGCCCTCCTTTCTGCTTCGTCTACACCTATATATACATAAGACGATTTGGACCCGATTTGTTCCCTGGTCCGGGTAGCGTTCAAGAACCTCGTCTGGCCGCGGTAGACTTGCGGTCGCTGTTCCATTCGATGGAGGTAGACGACATGGCTGATGAACAGACAACCCAAAAGAAGGGTCTGAGCCCACTGGCGTGGATCGGTATCGGCTGCGGAGCGATCATCCTCATCGCGTTCCTGGTGATGTCGGTCGGTATCTGGTTCGGCGCCCGGAAGGTCAAGGACATCGCCAAGGACTTCGAGGACGACCCCGCCAGAACGGCCGCCGAGATGATCGTCAGGATGAATCCCGAGCTCGAATTGATGGAGACTGACACCTCCGAGGGAACCATTACCATTCGGGACAAGGAGTCTGGCGAAGTCGCGACCTTCGACTACTCCGAGATCAAGGAGGGCAAGCTCTCCTTCGAGAGCTCGGAGGGCAAAATCGCCTTCGACGCCACCGGCGAGAACGAGGGGGCCCTGCTGACCGTTGAAACCGACGATGGCACCAGCCAATGGGTGGCCGGTGGCGAACCCGACGCGCTGCCCGACTGGCTTCCCGACTACCCCGAAGCGGAAGCGATTCAGACCGCCTACAGCGAGCGCAAGAAGGACTCGCACAGCGGCACCTTCAGCTTCATCACGGTCGACTCTGCCGAGGATGTCCTCGCCTTCTACCGCGCGGAATTCGAATCGTCAGGCCTGAGCTTCGAGGAGACCACCACGACCACAGATGGTGTCATCAAGGGCGGCTCCATAACCGCCAAGGACGACGATAGACAGCGGCAGGCGACCGTGACCATCACTCCTGAAGACGAGAAGACGCGCGTCGGCGTGTTCTTCTCCGACGGAGTGTGATGACCAGGACCCGTCGACTCCCCATCCTCCGGGTATCGCCGGCAGACATCGGGCCCAGGGCGCTGGTGGTGGGTGACCCCGCTCGCGCCGAGACCGCCGCCGGCTTGCTCGAGCACGCCGAACGGGTCGGCGCGAACCGTGAGTACGTCACCTACACGGGTACATTCGGCGGTGAGCGGCTCACCATCTGCTCTCATGGCGTTGGCAGTGCTGGAGCAGGCGTCTGTTTCGAGGAGCTGGCTCGGGCAGGCACCAGAGTCATCGTGCGAGCCGGAACCTGCGGAGCCATACAGGATGATATCGACGACGGAGAGTTGATCATCGCCTCGGCAGCCATCCGTGACGACGGTCTGACGCCGCGACTCGTACCGATGGGCTATCCCGCTGTGGCCCATCACGAACTGGTCACCGCACTCGAGGCGGCGGTCGCTGCCAGAGGAGGCAAGGCCCGGACAGGTCTCGTTCTCAGTACCGATCTCTTCTATCCTTCGGCAGCGCTCGGCATCGACTGGGAACCCTGGAAGAAGGCCAATGTCCTGGCGGTGGAGATGGAGCTGGCTGCCCTGTTCGTCATCGCCAGCCTGCACGAAATCCAAGCCGCGAGCATTCTGGCCGTAGACGGCAATCCGACCCGGGCCGCGCAGGACATGAGTGAATACGATCCGTATCGAGGCGTGGTCAGAGAGGCCACGGCTCAGATGCTCGAGATCGCCATCGGCACGTTGGCCAGCTACGAGATCGAGACATGAAGCTCAGAGGCCAGCTCTACCCCCTTCTCGCACTCTGCATCGTGGTCACCAGCTGCGGGGAAACCGCAGATTCGCCTCCCCATCCGGCCCATCAATTCGTCTACGTCTCCCCCGACCCTCTGGGCATCAACCCGTTCCTGATCATGGGACAGACTGGCATCGAAAGGGTCGCCGCCAAGCACGATGCCCAGGCCCGGGTGCTGGAGAGTGAGGATCCGATAACCCGGGAAGAGAACGTACGGGCTGCCGTCGATGAAGGGGCTTCGCTGGTGGTCGTTCTCGGCTTCGAGTTCAACGACATCATTCACGACGTTGCCAACGGCAACCCCGATGTCGACTTCCTCGTCGTCGACCAGTGCATCGAGAATGTGCCCGATAACGTCTACTGCGCGGTCTTTCGCGAGTTCGAAGCATCTTTCCTGATCGGTGCAATCGCAGCCACTCTCAGCGAAAGTGGGCATGTCGGGGTTGTCGGCACAGCAGACATTCCATTCCTCCACCGTTACACGGACGGCTACGAGGCCGGTGCCCGTCATGTTCGACCTGATGTCGAGGTTTCGGTTCGCTGGATTGGCGGTGAAAACCCCTTCGCCGACCCTGTGAGAGCCAAGGAGCAGGCCCTTGATCTGGCCGCGAAGGGAGCCGACTACATCTTCGCCGCAGGTGCGGCCGGCAACCTCGGAATCTTCGAGGCGGCCAGGGAGCGGGACATCCGAGCCTTCGGCCTCGACGTCGATCAGTGCCCCGCCGCTCCGGGATTCATCGTCGACAACCTGATCAAGCGCGTGGACCGGGTCATCGAGGAGGCCATCGATGCAATTCTTGCCGGAACCGCGGAACCGATGATGGTCTTCGGTCTCGGATCGGGCGGCCTGGCCGTCGGCGCCCTGGCCGAGGAGCCTCCAACTGCAACCAAGTGCCTCATTTTCGACTTCCCCGAAGTCATGCGTCAGATGCGTGATCTCGCAGAACAGATCATCACCGGCGAGATCGGCATCGATGACCCCATGGGTCTTGTCTGAGACCGCAACCATGCCTCCGGCCCTCGAGCTGCGCCGCATTGTCAAGCGCTTTCCCGGCGTTCTGGCCAACGACCACATAGATCTCTCCGTCGATTCCGGCGAGATCCGAGCACTGGTTGGGGAAAACGGAGCCGGCAAGACAACCCTGATGAATATCCTCTACGGCCTCTGCCAACCGGACGAGGGCGAGATTCTCATCCGTGGCCATCGGCGTCACTTTCACTCACCCCTCGAGGCAATTCGCTCGGGGCTGGGAATGGTCCATCAGCACTTCATGCTCTTTCCATCACTGACGGTCACCGAGAATGTGATCTACGGTGCCGAACCCGCGAACCGAGGTCTTGTCGATCGGCAGGCTGCCGAGCGGAGAGTTGCGGCCCTGTCGGAGCGTTTTGGCCTGCAGATCGATCCGCGGGCGCGAGTCGAAACACTCCCGGTCGGCGTGCGACAGCGCATCGAGATCGTGAAGATGCTCTTTCGCGGTGCCGAGATCCTCATCCTCGATGAGCCCACGGCCGTTCTCACTCCCCAGGAAACGGCAGGCCTCTTCTCGATCCTGCGGGCACTGGCCGAGGACGGCAAGACCGTCGTGTTCATCTCCCACAAGCTGAGGGAGGTCCTGGAACTTTCGGATTCGGCCACGGTCCTCCGTGATGGCAAGGTCACCGGCTCGGTCGACACCACTACCACGTCCGCCGAGGAGCTCTGCCGCCTGATGGTCGGCCGCGAGGTCGTGCTCCAGCTCGACAAGGCACCACCCCGCGAGGTCTCAGAGCCTGTCCTGCAGGTCTCCGGGCTGCAAGTCGCATCCGCGTCAGTAGAAGGTACTGCCACTCGCGGGAAGGCCGCGGTCGACAGGGTCGACCTCGAAGTGCGGTCGGGCGAGATCCTGGGAATCGCCGGTGCGGCCGGCAACGGGCAAACGGAATTGATCGACGCGATCTGCGGCTTGAGAGGGATCACGGAAGGGCTGATCACCCTGCGAGGAAAAGATCTCTCCACCCTCGACGTCGGGGCCCGGCGGATGGCCGGCGTGAGTCATGTTCCCGAGGACCGCGACGGCGTGGGCCTGGCCCTCGAAGCCAGTCTTGGCGACAACCTGTTGATGGGCTTCGAAGCCAGCGAACCCTTCTCGAACGGAGGGATCCTCTCTTCGACTTCCGTTTCGAAATGGTCAGAGGCTCTTCTCGAGGATTATTCGATCAAGGCTACCTCTGTCTCGGAGTCGACTGACGCCTTGAGTGGGGGCAATCGGCAGAAGCTTGTTCTGGCCCGCGAGTTGGCACACCAGGCGCCGTTGTTGATCGTCAACCAGCCGACTCGAGGCGTCGACATCGGGGCTACCGAAAAGATCTACGAGCTCCTGGTCGAGTATCGAGATCGGGGTAATGCCGTGCTGCTTGTGTCGACCGATCTGACGGAGATCCTGACTCTGGCAGATCGGATCGTTGTTCTGTTCGAAGGCAGAGTCGCCGGGGAACTCTCGGGCGCGGCGGCAACCGAGGAAGCTCTCGGGATGCTGATGACGGGAGGAATCCAGAGCTGATGCATCGCTGGCTCGCTCCCGTAGTGGCCATCGCCGGCGCCCTCTTGCTCGGCGCCGGCCTCATGCTGGCGACGGGTCACAACCCGATACAGGCTTACCTCGCGATGTTCCAGGGTGCTTTTGGCGGCCGCAACTCCGCCAATCTCGCGGCAACGCTGAACCGGGCCGCCCCGATCATTGGCATGGGGCTGTCCGCTGCGATCGCCTTTCGCGCTGGCTTCTTCAACATAGGCGGCGAAGGGCAGTTGGTGCTGGGCGGCATCGTGGCGGCGATCGTCTCCCTGTACCTGCCGCTTCCGGGCGTCATCACGATTCCCCTGGCCTTCCTGGCGGCGGCCGTTGTTGGCGGTGCCTATGCCTGGCTGGCTGCGTTCCTCGATTTCCGATTCGGGATGCCACTGCTGATCAGCACCCTGCTGATGATCTACCCTGCTCGTTCCCTGGCCTCCTTTCTGGTCACTCACCCACTCAGGGACACCGCCTCCGGCATGACCCAGACTCTGCGGATATCGGCTGACGCGGTCCTGCCACGGCTGTTCGGCACTCGGGTCAATACAGGCCTCATTCTGGTCCTGGCCCTCGGCTTCGCTGCCCGGTGGCTGATCCAGCGCACCCGCTTCGGCTACCGTCTGCGCATGGCCGGGCTCAACGCACGCTTTGCTCGCTACGGTGGCGTGGATATCGAAGGTCTCGGCTATCGGGTAATGCTCCTCAGTGGAGCCATCGCCGGTCTGGTCGGAGCGGTCCAGGTGCTGGGCGCCCACCAGCGCTATATCGATGGCTCTCTGACCCAACCGCTCTATGCCTGGATCGGTATCATGGTCGCCTTGCTGGCCGGGTCCCGACCCCTGGGAGTTCTGGTGGCCGGTCTCTTCTTCGCCGCAGTCCAGACCGGTGGTTTCGGCATGGAGCGGGCGACAGACGTCCCACGCGAGCTGTCACAGGTACTCCAGGCACTCATCATCTTGTTGATCGCAGCACGGGGAAGATTCCGTTTCACCGACAGGTCGACTACGGAAGAGACCGCATGATGGACAGCTTGTCGGGTCTGTTAGACGCCACTCTGCTCAATTCGACGTTCCGGTTCGTCACGCCGATTCTCCTGGCGGCCCTTGGGGGGGCGCTCTGCCAACAGGTGGGCATTTTCAATATCGGGCTCGAAGGACTGATGCTAACCGGTGCCTTCGCAGCCGTGGCGGGCAGCTACCTTTTTCAGAGCGCCGGTTTAGGTGTCCTGACCGCGGTTCTGGCCGCAGCCGGTCTGGCTGCAGTCTTCGCCCTGTTCACCGTCAAGCTCGGCAGTGACGAGATCGTCACCGGCATTGCCATCAACCTGTTGGCGGCCGGCCTCACAGTCTTCCTGTTGCGTACCCTGTTCGGGGTCAAGGGCGCGTTTCAGGATCCCGCGATCGTCGGTCTGTCTGCACTCGAGATTCCGGGGATTCGCTCGATACCCGTTCTCGGACCGGTGTTCTCGGGCCACAGCTGGATCGTCTATCTCTCACTCTTTCTGGTCGCGGCTGCCCAGTTCCTGCTCTTTCGTCACCGCCTCGGGCTACGCATCCGAGGTATTGGCGAGAACCCGGAGGCCGCGCTGACTCTTGGTGTCCAGGTCTCCGCCCTGCAGTTCGGGACGCTTGTGGTCTCCGGAGCCCTCTGCGGGTTGGCCGGAGCCCAGCTCTCACTGGGCAATGTCACACTCTTCGTCGAGAACATGAGCGCGGGCCGAGGCTGGATGGCGGTGGTGGCGGTCATGCTGGGGCGCGGGCATCCACTCGGAGTCCTGGCCGCCAGCCTGCTATTCGGCTTTACGGACTCTCTCGGCTTTCGTCTGCAGGGCCTGCGGCTGCCATCGCAGTTCACCGAGACCATTCCCTACCTGGTGACACTCTTGAGCCTTTTTCTTGTCGCAACCTATCGTCGTCGGCAGACAATTCCCTGAGAGGAGCGCCGCAATGACCATCCCCCCCCCGAACCAACTGCTGGATCTGTCCGATCGCGCTGTCCTCGTTACCGGAGGCGGCAAAGGCATCGGTGCAGCGATCGCTCTCCGTTTCGCTGAAGCGGGAGCCAACGTAGCGGTGAACTTCAACTCCAGCTCGGTCGAGGCGGAGCAAGTGGTCAAACAGATCCAGGGCCTCGGCAGGCAGGCGGTCTGCATCCAGGCCGACACCACCAGACCCGAGGCGACCACTCGGCTGGTGCAGTCCACAGCTCGAGCGCTGGGTCGGCTCGACGTCCTCGTCAACAATGCCGGGCTCTACCCCCTGGCTGCTCTCGAAGCGATGTCCGAAGAGGAGTGGGACCGGGTCCTCGACACCAACCTCAAGGGCGTCTTCCTCTGTACCCAGGCGGCAGCGCGACAGATGAAGGCACAGGGTGATGGCGGCGCCATCGTCAATATTGCCTCCATCGAGGGCGAGAGTCCGGCTCCTCTGCACAGTCACTACAATGCTGCCAAGGCGGGGGTGCTGATGTACACGCGCGCTGCGGCACTCGAGCTCGGACCCTACAAGATTCGTGTAAACAGCATCTCTCCCGGACTGATCTGGCGCGAGGGCATCGAGGAGGAGTGGCCCGAAGGCGTCGAAAAGTGGCAGACGCGCGCTCCCCTCGAGCGCCTCGGGCGCCCGGACGACGTCGCCGACGCCTGCCTCTTCTTCGCCTCACCGGCATCGCGTTGGGTCACCGGAGCGAATCTGCGAGTGGATGGGGGTGTATTGTCGAGCCCGGCTTTCTAATCCAACTGTCATCCAGCGAGGTATGAAGTGCAATTACTCGAAGACAAGGTAGTCCTGGTTACCGGAGCGGGTCAGGGAATCGGCTACGGGATCGCTGTCGCGGTCGCAGAGGCCGGCGGCAATGTAGTGGCAACCGACCTCGATGAAGAGGCTGCCAGAGAGACCGCCGCGCAGGTCGAGGGTCTCGGACAACGCGCCCTCGGCCTCGCCCTGGACGTCACGAGTGAAGAAGCCTTCGTCTCAGCGGTCCAGCGGTCTGTCGTGGATCTCGGGCGACTCGACGCCCTGGTCAACAACGCCGGGGTTCTATCGATGGCCTCCGCGATCGACGACTCCAGTGAGCATTGGCGTAACGAGTTCGAAGTCAACGTTCATGCGGTAGCTACGGGCTGCAGAGTCGTCGCACGGCACTTTCGGGAACACCAGGGCGGGAGCATCGTCAACGTCGCTTCGAATGCCGGCAAGGTCGGCTATCCCAACATGGCAGCCTACAATGCCAGCAAGGCGGCGGTGATCAACCTGACCCGGTCGCTGGCCGGAGAATGGGCGGAATACGGCATCAACGTCAACGCGGTCTGCCCGGGAGGTGTCGCCACGCCGATGCTCTCCGACGTCGCTGAATGGCTGGGACCGAAGATCGATCTCGATCCGGAAGAGCTCCTGGCTGGTATGTTTCCGTCCCAACTCGGCCGTCATATCCAACCGGTGGAGGTGGGTCGTGTTGTGGCATTCCTGCTCTCGCCACAAGCGAGCATCATCCGCGGGCAGGCCATCAATGTCGATGGCGGGGACACGCCCTACTGAAGGGAGCGACGATGACTGCGCCGCGATCGGCCGACCTTCTGATCCTCGGTGCCACGGTGGTCACCATGGATGACGCCTGGACGCTGATCCCGGACGGCGGCATCGCGATCAGTGGTCCTGACATCATCGCAGTAGGCCCCTCCAGCGAGATGGGCCTGCGCTATCGGGCCACTGCTCGTCAGGTTCTCGACGCCTCCGGTTGCCTGATTCTGCCGGGGTTGATCAACATTCACACCCACGGTGCAGACTCCCTGTTCCGCGGCCTGATCGACGACTTGCCGCTAGAGCCCTGGCTGGAGCGCCTGTGGAGAGTCGAGAAGCAGATACTGAATCCACAGACCGTCGAGGCAGGCGCCCGTCTCGCCTACGCCGAGATGATTCGCGGCGGCACGACTACGGCTTTGGACATGTTCTGGTACCCGGAAGCATCGGTGAAGGCAGCTCGAGAAGCTGGGTTTCGTCTCTTGACCGGTCCGACCTGGTTCGATTCCACCGAGATCGACGGCATGACTCCCGAGGACCGCCGCCGCCGGGCACCGGAGTTCCTGCAAGAGTACCGGCACGATCCCTTGATTACGCCCTGTGTGCTCGCCCATGCCACCTACACGGTCGCCCCACCCCACCTGGCAGATGCCAGAGAGGTTGCCGACGAGTTCGACGTCCTCTTCTCTACCCACTGTTCAGAGACAGCTGCGGAGGTCGAGCAGGTTCAGGACCTTTATGGGAAGCGCCCTCCGGATCATCTGGACAGGTTGGAGTTACTGGGACCTAGAACTGTGCTGGCGCACTGCGTCCACCTCGAGCGCCAGGAGGTCGATCTCCTGGCTGACCGCCGCGTCGTGGTCGCCCATTGCCCGTTGTCGAACCTCAAACTCGGATCAGGCGTAGCCCCATTCGCTGGTATGCGCCGCGCCGGGGTACGGCTCGGCCTCGGGACCGACGGCCCAGTGTCGGGCAACGATCTGGATATGTGGTGGGCCATGCGGCTCGCTGCGGTCCTGCACAAAGGTGTCCACCAGGACCCCGCCTTGATCTCGGCAAGAGATGTCGTAGCCCTGGCGACACGGGATGCCGCTGCGGCACTGGGCAAAGGGGACGAGATCGGCGCGCTGGAGCCAGGAAAGAAGGCCGACCTCATCCTCATCGATCTCGACCGTCCCCATCTGACTCCCCTTTTCGATGTCTACTCACACCTGGTTTATGCCATCGGCCGCAGCGATGTGGTGACGACGCTGATCAACGGCCAGGTCGTGATGCGGGACCGCCAATTGACCACGCTCGACGAGTCCTCGGCAATCGCCGAGGTCAACCAGATCGCTGCCCGAATCGCCACGTAGGAACGGTCTTCCCACGAAGCGATTCCCATCCTTCCTATCGGGTCAGGACGACGTCGTCGATGAGTAGGCTGCCAGCTCTTGTGCCCTCTGAGCCATACGGCAAACCGATCCTCACCGACTGTGGGTCCGGGGTGCCGTTGGCGAGGTCGGCGCGCTCCGCGCGGACCTTTCTGCCCTTGATCAGACGGGCTACCCCATCGTTACTCTGCACGGTGCTGGATCGCGCCCATTCGACTCCCAGGGAAACCGTGGTGGACTTCTTCAGACTCGTCTGACCGATCAAGGCAGCGTCACCGTCGGAGTCACGGACCCACAACCTGGCGCCATACTTTGCCCCCTTCGCCACGAGCTCGAGACGGAGCATTTCGCTGCCACCGCCTCGCAGGGCCAGGACTGTCACCGCTTCGCCTCCCAGATCGACCGTGCCCGGGTTGATGAGAAAGCGCACCGACAGGCTCGCGGCGTCCTGCGGCACGGCACCGACCAGCATCGACCTGGTGGCCGTGCCGTCCAGGGCCACCTCGAGAGCATGATCACTTCCCCGGAGTCCAGGCCGAACAATCGCGAGGTTTCCTTTGGCCTTCTTCCACGCTGAAAATCCCCCGGACTCGAAATCATCCACGACCAGGGCCGATCCCGCGACCCGGAACAGGCGCCCACCACGATCCACCACATAGATCTCCCCACTCTCGTCCTCGCCGAAGCTGACGATCGACAGCTGCGTGTCGGCCAACACGGCGGCCGACCAGACGCCGCTCGCTACGGGCAGACCTCCCCAGATAACTCCGGAACAGAAGTCACCGAAAAGATAGACCCCGCGCAGCGCCGCGTTGCTGCGTCCTCGATAGCGATAGCCACCGGTCACCGAGCAGTGAGGACCGTGGTCATAGACCAGCACCGGATCCGTCAGCCCCGTCGCATCACATCCGGTCGCGGGTTCGAAGCAGAGGGAGCCCTCCTTGCGCCTCCAGCCATAGTTCTGGCCTCCCGCACTGGCAGCCGTCTGGAAGTCGATCTCCTCCTGCCGACCCTGCCCCACATCGCCAATGAACATATCCCCCGTGACACGATCGAAGCTGAACCGCCATGGATTGCGCAATCCATAGGACCAGATCTCCCCACGCGCACCGCCCTGTCCCGCAAATGGATTGTCAGGTGGAATGGCATAGGGCAACCCATCGACATCGATACGCAGAATCTTGCCCAGCAGGCTGCCGAGATCCTGGGCGTTGTTCTGCGGATCACCGCTGCCGCCGCCGTCACCCGTGGAAAGGTAAAGCAATCCGTCCGGTCCGAAAGCCAGATGCCCCCCGTTGTGATTGGAGAAAGGCTGGGCGAACGTCAGGACCTCGACTTCGGACCCGGCATCGGCCCGATCCGGCTCTGCCGACACGGCGAACCTCGAGATCGCCGAGTCCCCCCGTCTGTCAGTGAAGTAGACAAAGAAGAAGCCGTTGTCGGCGTAGTCCGGATGGAACGCCAGACCGAGCAAACCTCGTTCGCCCCCGGTGCTGATTCGGGAAGTCAAATCCAGGAAAGGCTGCTCGAGGATCCGACCATCCTTGTAGACCAGAATCCGCCCGGGCTGCTCGACGACAAAAAGCCGGTTCGAACCGTCGCCGGCATGCGTCACCAGCAGCGGCTGATCCAATCCGGCGGCGAGCCTCTCGAGTTGAATCGAGTCCGCCGCTTCTGCGGCAGAGAATCCACCAAGGGGAAACAGAGTTACCAACACGGCGGCGCAGAAAGTTTTTCTGAAACTCATCTGAAATCGAACCTCGGACACAGAGCTCGACTACTATACGGACGAGCCAGCCAGTTGGTCTGCAACTCGCGGCAGCGCCATTCTGCTGCAACCTTTGGCGACGAGAGGCGTACCCTGAATCAAATGGAGGGGTAAAACCCCAGATCGTCACCGATGGGATCTCCGTTCGGGAAGGATGACATGCGAATCTACTCGAGCCAATCCATGTCCACTCTCCCCAAGGCCATCCTCATCCTGGTAGCCCTTCTGACAGTGACCTTCTCCCTGTCCGCCCAGGTCTCCGAAGGCTGGAGCGAAATCGTCGTCCTGGGCGCCGAGGAGCTCGAAAACCCGACAAGCCTGGTCAAGGACTGGCGCTACCATTCAGGCGACGATCTGCGCTGGGCCAGCCCCGACTACGACGACTCTGACTGGGGTTTCGCCCTGCCCTCTCTCGAGAACATCGAGGTCGGGCCTGACGGCTGGACAGGGATCGGCTGGTTTCGCCGCACGCTGCGGGTCACCGAGGAGTTCGGCGAATCGGTAGGCATCTTCATGGCGCAGGCAGGAGCATCCGAGGTCTATCTCGATGGCAGGTTGGTGGCCCGATTCGGCACCGTGTCGATCGATCCGCAGGTCGAAGAGGCCGTCATGCCGCAATACGTCACCTCTTTCATCGTCGAACCTGGAGTCGACCACCTCCTGGCGGTCCGCTATTCGAACGCCTCGGGCCATGTCTTCAGGACCAGATTCAGAGGTTTCGAGCTGATCATCGGCGGCACCGAGACGCTGACAGCCATCGGAATTCGCATCATCCGTCACATGTCCGCCATCCTGGCGGGCTCGATGGGCCTGTTCACCGCCTTCGCAGCCCTCTTCCTGTTGCTGTTCGCCTTCCAACCCAAGGCCACCGAGAATCTCTACTTCGCCATCTTCAATGGGTCCCTGGCGGGCCTCCTGTGGACGGAGTTCCAGGCAGATGCAGCAGGTGAGCTGCCACTCATGCTGGTCTATTTCAAGTGGACCCTGACCGGGCTGGTCATCATGGCGTTGTCGGCCCTGTTGGTCGAGTACAAAGTCTTCAAGCTACGCATCGGCCCCACTTTCTACGTGCTGGCAGCCGCCGGAGTCGGCGTGCTTGGCTGGATCTGGACACGACCCGCCTTCGGCTCCTATCTGCCTCTCATCGTCTTCCTGGTGCTCGTCTACCTGCTCAACCTTTGGCTGGCGATCCTGGCCCTGACCGAACGAGAACCCGATGCCTGGATCGTCGCCGTCGGGTTTTTGGTTCTCGCTCTGAGCATTTTCGCCACCCTGGCTCGAGCCAGTGGCTGGCTGGAGCTCTCACCGATCATCACGACCATTCTCGGTCTCGGTGTCCTGGCGATCTGTTTGTCGGTCTACCTGACGCGCCGGGTGGCCCGCACCAATCGCGAGCTCGAAATCAAGCTGGGCGAAGTCGAACGATTGACCGCACAGACCATCGAACAGGAACGCTGGGCTGCACGCGAGGAGGCGGAACGTCGAGTCCTGGAGGCCGACAACGCCCGCAAGACCGCAGAGCTCGAAGAGGCTCGACAGCTCCAACTCGCCATGCTACCCAAGGAGCTTCCCAAGCTGGCGAAGTTCGACGTCGCTGTCCACATGACCACTGCCAATGAAGTCGGTGGCGACTACTACGACTTCGCGACGAACGGCAACGGCTCCTGCACACTGGTGGTCGGAGACGCAACCGGTCACGGACTGCACGCCGGAATGGTGGTCGGTGCAGCCAAGAGTCTCTTCCAGACCTGCTCCCAGGAAGCCGATCTTTCACAGGTCATGCAGCGAATCGAAACAGGCCTCAGTGCCATGCATCGTCGCGAAGCCAGCATGGCGATGCTCCTCCTTCGTCTGCAAAGCAATCACCTGCGGGTGGCTTCGGCCGGTATGCCCCCGGTTCTGGTCTGGCGACAAAAGACAGCTCGGATCGAAGAGTTCATGCTCCCCAGTGTGCCGTTGGGAACCCTCTCCAGATCTGGCTACAAGCAGGTCGAGCTCGATCTCCTGGCGGGCGATACGATGTTGATCATGACCGACGGCCTGGCGGAGGTCCTCAGCCCGCAGGGCGATCTGATGGGGTACGACCGCGCCAGCGAGCTGTTTGCGCAGGTCGCCCACCTTGCGCCCGAGGCGGCTATCGAGCAGTTGCTCGAGCTCACTGCGACCTTCCGGGACGGGACTCCGCTGGAAGACGACATGACCCTGGTCGTGCTGAAGGCCCGTTCCTCCTCCAGCCTGGACTAGCTCGCACTGACAGAAGTATCTTCGACTCTCCTGGCTGAAGAGGCTCGAGGCCAGCCGACCTGCGCTAAGCTTCATGTTGTGGTAAACCGACGAGGCACCGCCATCGCGAATTGCCTCGATCTCTGGAGGGAATCAGCCGTGAAAAGAACCTTCTGCATGGCTCTGCTCCTGGCCTGGGCAGTCGTGTCACCAAGCTCGCCCAGTCAGGCGGAAGCGCAACAGTCACCGCGTCGACTCACTGTCGACGATCTCTTCGCGATCGGCGACGTCGACGACCCGCAGATCAGTCCGGATGGCGCATGGATCGCCTATACGGTCACCACCCAGGATCTCGAAAAGGACAAGAGCTACACGCGCATTTGGATGGTATCCGCCAAGGGCGCGGAGGCCATACCCATCACGGGTGAGAAGCAAACGTCCACGCATCCTCGCTGGAGCCCAGATGGCAAGTACCTGGGATTCCTCTCAGCCCGGAAAGGCGAAAGCTCGACCGGCAAGGGCGACAAGACTCAGGTCTGGACCCTCTTTCGGCAAGGCGGCGAGGCGGTGCAGAGAACCAATACCGCTCAGAGTGTCAGCGACTTCGAATGGTCACCCGATGGCAAGAGAATGGTGTTGGTCCTCCAGGATCCGACTCCCGCCGAGCTCGAAGCCCACGAGCAAGGAGACGACTACGAAGCGAAGACTCCGCCGCCCTGGGTGATCGATCGCGAACAGTTCAAGGTCGACTATGTCCACTACCTGGACCGCCGACGCACGCATCTCTTCGTGCTCGACCTGGCCAGCAAGGAAATGACCCAGATCACCTCTGGTGACTACGACGACTCCGAACCTGCCTGGAGCCCGGATGGCAGTCGCATCGCCTTTGTCAGCAACCGTACGGAGAGTCCCGATACCAACTACAACTCGGACATCTGGATCGTGGATGCCGACAACACCGACCAGGGTGCCGGACTGCGGCAGATCACCACCAATCCAGGACCGGATACTTCCCCTTCCTGGAGCCCGGACGGCCGTTTCATCACCCATGTGTCGGAGACGGACATGAAGGCGATGCTCTATGCCACCCGCCACCTGGCCGTGTCCTCTGCCTCGGGTGGAGACTTTCAAGTGCTGACCGAAGCTCTCGATCGCATCGTCGCGTCCCCCCGTTTCTCGAATGACGGCGGGCAGATCTACTTCATCCTCGAGGATGGCGGCGAACAAAATCTGGCCAAGATCCCGCTGCGTGGCGGTGAGGTCGATCGACTCATCTCCGGGACAGGCGTGGTCTCGGGCTTCGATCTCGGACCCGCCAACGAGGTCGCTGCCCTGGTCAGCGAGCCGAAGCTACCGGCTGAGATCTTCCTCTACGCCAATGGCCAACTGAAACAAAGGAGCTTCACCAATCGCGCACTCCTCGCTGAGCTCGACCTGGGGGAGAAGGTCAAGGTCCAGTTCAAGAGCGCGGACGGGACCCCCATCGAAGGCTTCATCATCAAGCCGCCCGACTTCCAGGAGGGCAAGCGCTACCCCACTATCCTCGATGTCCATGGCGGTCCCCAGTCGCAATACGACTGGAGATTCCAATTCGAGAGTCAGCTCTTCGCCGCCAATGGGTATCTGGTGGTCCACCCCAACCCGCGGGGATCGACCGGCTACGGACAGGAGTTCTGCATGGCGATCTGGAGGGCATGGGGTGAGCCCGACTACGAAGATGTCATGGCAGCCGTCGATGACGCTATCGAGCGCGGCTGGGCCGATCCCGACAGGCTCATCGTCACGGGTTGGTCCTATGGCGGCATGATGACCAATCATGTCATCACCAAGACCAACCGATTCAAGGCAGCGGCCACCGGCGCCAGCGCCTCTCTGTACGTAGTCAACTACGGCCACGATCAGTACCAACGCTGGTGGGAACAGGAGCTCGGTTTCCCGTGGGAGCCCGAGGCCCGCGAGATCTACGAAAGGATGTCCCCGCTCAACAAGGTGGCCAACGTCGAGACTCCCACGCTGATTCTCTGCGGCGAGAAGGACTGGAACGTCCCGGTAATCAATTCCGAGCAGTTGTACCTGGCGCTCAAGCGGCTCGGCGTGCCGACCGAGCTCGTCGTCTATCCTGGCGAGGGTCACGGCAACTTCGCCCCCAGTCATCGCAAGGACGTCCTGGAGCGCTATCTGTCATGGTTCGCCAAATACCTGCCCTGAGGCTCGGGCCGAGACAGCCAGCGACCCGTTTGGCGTCGCGTGCTCGATCGTCCTGCGTCGGTCTGGTTGCACTTGGTCTCATCGTCGGCGGCCTGAACTCGAGTCTCCCATCGGGCGCTGATGAGCACGCGATTCCCGGCTTCTCGCAGGCAGCCGCCGATCTCGAGCTCGGGCTGGAGGACAAGCTGGCAACCGGGCTCGATGCCGCGAGCGTGGAACGCCACTTTCGCTACCTCACCGAAGAACCCCACGTGGCTGGCAGCGAGCGCAATCTACAGCTCGCGATCTACACAGCGGATTGGTTCAGACGGTACGGACTGGAAGAGGTCCAGATCCACGAATACGAGGTGCTCTTGCCCTATCCGCGGCATGTCAGCGTCGAGCTGTTGGAGCCCATCGAGTTCAGGCCGACACTCACCGAGGCCGGCTACGCCGTGGACAAGGATTCCTGGGCGAGCGAGGACGTCGGAATCACCTACCTCGGCATGTCGGCCTCGGGTGACGCCACGGCAGAGCTCATCTACGCCTTCAGCGGTAACCCCGAAGACTACGACTGGCTCGAAAGCCAGGGAATCGATCCAGCCGGCAAGATAGCCATCGTCCGCTACTCTCTCCCCTACAGCTACCGAGGATTCAAGGCCTGGGAAGCACAGCGCCGCGGGGTGAAGGCTCTGATCCTCTACTCTGACCCGATGGAGGACGGATACCGCAAGGGCGAGGTGTTTCCGCACGGCCCCTGGGGTCCTGCCAGTCATCTGCAGCGGGGAGCCATCACCTACGATTTCATCGTACCGGGGGATCCGTTGACTCCCGGTTGGGCTTCCGTCGAGGGTGCCAGGCGCATTCCGCTCGAGGAGGCGCAGTCGGTGCCGGGCATCATGGCCGTACCGATGTCCTGGGAGGAGGCCAAACCGTTGTTGGAGAACCTGGGCGGCCCAGTGGCTCCCCATTCCTGGCAGGGAGCGCTGCCCATCACCTATCGCGTTGGGCCGGGTCCGTCGAAAGTCCGTGTCCGGGTGGAGATGGATGGGGGCTCGAGGAGCATCCAGGTGGTGACCGGCAAAATCCTCGGTAGTGAAGAGCCCGACCGCCTGGTGGTGTTGGGCAACCACCGCGACGCCTGGGTCTATGGCGCTGTCGATCCGAGCAGCGGTTCCGCAACTCTGTTGGAGACCGCGCGCGTGCTCGGCAAGATGGTCGCCGAGGGGCATCGCCCGAAGCGCTCACTGCTCCTGGCGAGCTGGGATGCCGAGGAGTGGCACTTGACCGGCTCGACCGAGTGGGGCGAACACTTCGCGCGCGAGCTCGGCACCCAGGCCCTGGCCTATCTCAACGTCGACGGGTCGGTCAGTGGACCGGACTTCGAGGCCAGCGCGGTAGCGAGCCTCGATTCCCTGATCGAGTCCGTGGCGCGCGACGTCATCGACCCGAACAGCCGGCGCAGTCTCCTCGACACCTGGAGGGCTCGACAGGGGCTCGAGGGTGAGATCTCCAGCGACCAGTCACTGGTTGCGAACGATCTCGGCAGCGGCTCGGACTACACGGTCTTTCTGAACTTTCTGGGAATTCCTATCGTCAGCATGAGTTTCGAAGGAGCCTACGGCGTCTACCATTCCCAGTACGACAACTTCTACTGGATGAGCCAGTTCGGAGATCCCGGATTTCGCTACATGACCGCGATGGTCGAGGTTTGGGCGCGTATGGCGCTGCGGCTCGCCAACGCGGAGATCTATCCTTACGACTTCCGCTCCTATTCAGAAACGGTTCTCGACTTCCTCGGGACCTTCGATGCCGTCGAGGGTGCTGATGAGAACCTCGACCTGGGAGAAGCGATAGCGGCAGCCGAGAGGTGGCAGACCGCCGCCACGGATCTTCGCGATCGGACAAGCCGGACACTCTCCGGCGATTCCGCGGCCGCCGGTGCCGACCTGGAAGCGATCAATAACCTGCTGCTGAGTATCGAGCGTCAGTTCCTGCTCGAAGAGGGCATCCCCGGCCGCCCCTGGTTCAAGCACATGCTCTACGCTCCCCGCTATACCTATGCGGCCATGTCTCTGCCGGGCGTGCGCGAAGCGGCGGAAACCGGAGATTGGCAAGCGGCCAGCCATCAGCTCGATCTCTTGACCGAGAGACTCGGTCGCATCACCGAGATGACGCTGCGTGCGATCGAGCAACTCTCATCCACGACTGCGGGCGCGGACTGAAGGACCGATGAGCAATTTCCAGAGCACTGCTTCGAGGACTGGACCGGCCTTTTCGCGGCCGCGTCTTGCGACTGCAGCAGTGATCTTGGTCACCATGCTGCCGCTGCCATCCGCCGGAGATTCGTCGACGATGGCCGGCTTCTCCCCCACCTCGGCCACTCGCCAACGCGAGATCGAAAGACGTCTGGCTGGATCTCTGTCGACCGAGCGCATCGAGGCACACCTGGAGCGCTTGAGCCGGACACCCCACCCTGCAGGGTCAAAGGCCACCCTCGAGGTGGTCGACTATCTCCAGCAGGAGCTCGGCAGCTACGGACTCGAAACCGAGATGGTCGAGTACGTAGGCTTCCTTCCGGCACCGATCTCGGTCTCTCTGGAGCTCGTCGAACCCCATCACGAGGTTCTTCGACTGACAGAAGACCGTATCGACAGTGACCCCTTTACCGAAGCGGTATCGGATCATCCCGGATGGAGCGGCTACTCTCCCAGCGGCCTGGCCACCGGCCAGGTCGTCTACGGCCACTATGGATCCGAAGCTGATCTCGAGCGTCTGAGGGCGGCTGGTATCGATCTGGCGGGAAAGATCTTGCTGTTACGCAACTTCGGCACCGGCGAAGGGCGCAAGGTTGCCAATGCCGAGCGCTTCGGCGCCGCCGGCGTGGTGCTCTACACCGATCCGGCAGAGGACGGGTATCCCTTCGGCTCGGTCTATCCGGAAGGCAACTGGCGGCCGGCGGGGAGCATCATGCGTCGATCGGTCTTCTTCGCCCCGTACGAAGGCGATCCACTCTCTCCCGGCTGGGCCTCGAAGCCGGGAGCCAAGCGACTGACACCGCAGGAGGTACCCCTGCCCGGAATCCCGGTCGTGCCGGTGTCCTATCGCACTGCCGAGCAGGTGCTCAGCCACCTGCGGGGGCCGGAGGCTCCCGGGGAATGGCAGGGTGCGCTGCCCCTCACCTACAGATTGGGTCCGGGTCCCGCCAAACTGCGGCTGACCACCAAGATGGACAATCGCGACCGGCCGATGCGCAATGTCCTGGCATGGTTGAAGGGAGAGTCCGCGACAGATCAGTGGATTGTCCTGGGCAATCATCACGACGCCTGGATCTACGGTGCCGGTGATCCCTCGAGCGGGACAGCCGCGCTGCTGGAGTTGGCACGGGCCTTGGGCGAGCTGGCTCGCGCCGGAATCCGACCGCAGCGCACCCTGGTGATCGCATTCTGGGACGCCGAGGAGATGGTGCTGGGCGGCAGCACCGAGTGGGTCGAGGACCGCCATGCCGAGCTTCTGGAGAAGGCTGTCGCCTGCATCAACATGGATTCGGCTGTCTTCAATCCGGATCGGCCGCTGAGCATCTCCGCCCATCCCGCACTGCACCGTCTCTTTCGGCAGGTGGCGAAAGACGTTCCCGATCCCCGAACCGGACACAGCACCTGGCAGGCTTGGCTGGACCTGCAAAACCGCTACCGCACGACTCCAGGGGTCGATGGGTGGGGAGAGTTCTTCAATCCCACCGAGACCTTGACCCGCCCTTACCTGTTCGAAACCCCCTATGACGACGCCGCCCCCTTCTTTGGCCTCCTGGCTCTCCCCGCTTCCGACATGTACTACGGTGCCGACTACGGGATGTACCATTCGATCTACGAGAACTTCCACTGGATGAAGACCGTCGTCGATCCGGACTTCACCTACCACCGAGTCATGGCCCAGCTGCAGGGTTTTGCGGCGCTGCGTCTAGCCAACGCCGATCTCTTGCCGTTGGACTTTGTCGAAGAGGCCCGACTCTGGCGACTCGCCTACGACGATCTGGCGACAGTGGCTCAGGGACGGGACCAGGAGGTACCGCGTCTGGACGAGGCGTTGGAGCTGCTCGAAGAGTGGCACGACGAAGCTGTGAAATTGCGGGATGACGGTGCAGCCCTGCTGGAGGGTGGAATCGTCGAAGCGTCCTCGCTGGAGCCTGTCAATCAGAAGATCTCGCGAGCGTTCCTCGACTTCTACCGAGCGGAGGGGCATCCAGGCATGCCAGGGGATCGCAATCTCTTCGCCGGCAGCAGCTATGACTTCGAGGGCATTTCCGGCAGTACCTTGCCTGGTCTGCGCTTCAGCCTCGACCGAGGGGATCTCGACCTGGCGGCTGCCGAGGTGGATGTCTATATCGAGGCCCTGGCGCAGCGAGTCGCTACCGTTGGCAACCTGCGTCGGCTGCTGCAGACGGCTGCCGAAGAGTAGGAGGACGACCCAGATGATGCGCTCGAGTCGATCGCTGCAGCTTCTTGTGTGCTCCCTGATCGGCTCGATCCTCTTGCCGGCGCTCTCTTGCCGGGCAACCGAGGCCAGCGAAGCCGATCCCGAGGCCTTGATCCGGGGCACTCCCGATCCCGACACCTTTGGCCGACACCTGCTCTACCTGACAGAAGAGCCCCACCCCACCGGGTCGCCGCGCAACATGGAGTTGGCCGATTACGTCCGCGACAGGTTCATCGAGTATGGGCTCGAGGAGGTCCATTTCCACGATACCCCGGCGTTGCTCAGCTATGGCCGCTCGGCCTCGGTCAAGCTACTGGCTCCTGTCGAGATGGATCTGGATCTCGAGGAGGACCCCTATCCCGACGACAAGGACTCCTACCTCTACGAGGATGATTCCGTCGTTCCCTACCACGAGTATGCCGCATCGGGTGACGTTCGGGCGCAAGTTATCTACGCCAACGGTGGCAGCCCCGAGGACTTCGCCAGGCTCGATGAGCTTGGTATCAGTGTCGCCGGCAAGATCGTCATCATGCGCTACTCGGTGCCCTATAGCTATCGTGGATACAAGGTGTGGATGGCGGAGTCGCGAGGAGCGGTCGGGACCATTATCTACTCCGATCCCGCAGACGACGGCTACCGCAAGGGATTGACCTACCCGGACGGACCGTGGGGCCCTGCCAGCCACATCCAATGGGGGTCGATTGTCTATGACTGGTTCGGGTTCGGCGTCGCACCGTTCACCTTCCACTGGACCCAGGACACCGACGGCACCTGGCACGAAAGTGCCGAGCGTGACCGTCAACTCCCTCGCATCCCTTCGATTCCGATGTCCTACCGGTCGGCCGCAGAGATTCTCTCTCGGCTCGGCGGTCCAGTGGCCCCCCCGGAATGGCAAGGGGCTCTGCCCTTCTCCTATCGTCTCGGACCTGGCCCGGCGACGGTCCGCCTGCAAGTCGACAACGAGGAGACCGTCGGCACCATGCGCAATGTGATCGGAATGATTCGGGGTGCCGAGGAACCGGAAAAATGGGTGATTGCCGGCAATCATCGGGACGCCTGGATCTATGGTGCCAACGATCCCAGTAGCGGCACCGCGGCCTTGCTCGAAGCCGTCAGAGCCCTGGGCACCGCTCTCGAGAAGGGTTGGCGACCGCAACGCTCGATCGTCTTCGCCAACTGGGACGCCGAGGAGGACCTGCTGGGTGGCTCGACAAGTTGGGTCAAGGACAACGCCGCAAGGTTGCGCCAGCATGGGGTCGTCTATATCAACCTGGACAGTGCCGCGGCAGGCCCGGATTTTCGCGCGGGAGCCACGCCCGCTCTCGCCGATTTTCTGCGCCGGACGACTCGGACCATCGAGGGTTCCGAGGGGACGGGCTCGGTTTACGATGCCTGGGCCTCCCGCTTTGCACCGGAAGAGCCCGAAGTCGAGACCATCGTCGGAGCTACGGACTACACGGCCTTTCAGGAGCACCTCGGGATGAGCTGCATCGATCTGTCGTCTACAGGCCCTTACGGGGTCTACCATTCACAGTACGACAACTACTTCTGGATGAGCACCATCGCGGATCCGGGATTTCACCACAACACGACGATGGGCCGCGTGCTGGCGGTCCTGTTGTGGCGCCTGGCCAACGCCGAGATTTTGCCCTTGCGCTCGTCTGGCTATGCCGCGGCCGTACTCGGCCACTTGCAGGAGATCGAAGTCAAGGCAGCACCTCAGCGACCTCTGCAGCTCTCTGCCGCCCGCTCGGCTGCCTCGTTGTGGATGAAGCAAGCCACGGAGCTCGAACGTCACCTCGACGCAGTTTCGGCCGCCGATGTCGAGCTTCCGGGCGAGACCCGCAAAGCCGTCAATCAGATCCTCATGGAGATCGAACGGGCGATGATCGAGGATGAAGGACTGGCTAGCCGCCCGTTCTACAAACACCTCATCTACGCTCCCCAGCCGACGTATCGTGAAGAGGTGCTACCGAGAATCTTCGAATCCATAGAGGCAGGCGATTGGCAGGCCATTGGCCGCTTCGAGCAACAGCTGATCGACGCCTTCAATCACGCCGTCACCCTAGTCGAGGAAGCGACAGACTTGTTGGTCCCGTACACCGAAGGATCAATTGAGGAGTGAAGCATGAACAGGTTTACTCACGTTGTTGTCTTGGTAATGGCCGTCACAGCGCTCGGCACGACCACACCGACCCCGGGCGCACCCCTCGAGACCCGCAACGTCATCCTCATTACTCTCGATGGCGTGCGCACGCAGGAAATCTTTGGCGGCATGGATCCACTGATCGTCAACGGAGGTGAGGAACACTCCGGGATCTACGACCTCGAGCGCGCCCTGGATCGCTATTGGCGGCCCACCCCGGAGGCGCGACGGGAGGCCCTGATGCCCTTCTTCTGGCAGGTGCTCGCTCCCCAGGGCATCGTGCTCGGCAACGAACTCGCTGGCAGCAGCATGACGCCGGTGAACCCGCACCTGTTTTCCGCCCCGGGCTATGCCGAGATCCTGACCGGACGATACCAACCCGAGGTGGTCTCAAACGCGCTCATTCGCTACGACCACCCGACAGTCCTCGACCATGTGCAACAGGCCCTGAGTCTGGACTTCACCGAGGTCGCCATGATCGGTTCCTGGGAAGGCTTCAAGTACCTCGCCTCGAACCGCGAGCACGCCTTCTTCACCAACGGCGGGTACGAGACCGTGCCGGTCGAGTACTCGAATCCCCGCATGGATTTCCTCGGCAAGCTGCAACACAACGTGATGGCACTCTGGGAGGTCGGAAGAAGCGATGCCATAACGACGGAGCTGGCTCTGGAGTATCTGCGTCAGCACCGACCACGTCTGCTCTATCTGGCGCTCGGCGAAGGCGACGACTGGACTCATGCCCGACGATACGATCGGTATCTCGACTATTTGCACGTTGTCGATTCCTTTCTCTCGGAGCTCTGGACGATGCTCGAGTCGATGGATTTCTACCGTGGGAACACGACTCTCATCATGACTACCGATCATGGTCGAGGGCAGACTCCAGAGGACTGGGTCGAGCACGAGGAGGGAATTGCCGGATCCGAGAAGATCTGGGCCGCCTTCATCGGACCCGACACCCCGGACCTCGGCATCGCATCCCAGACTCCGAAAGTGCACCAGGCCGACATCGCCGCAACTGTGTTGGCCTTCTTCGGTCTGGCCGCCGAGCAATTCGATCCTCAGTCGGGGCCGGAGATCGAGCTGGCCTTCACCCAACCGACAGAGGAGGGTACTCCGTGAAACGCCTGCCTCACCGACTTCTCCCCACGCAGATCGCGCACGTTCGAAGAGTTGCGACGGAAGGTTTGTGCCTTACTGGCCTGCTGCTCGCGGCCGGTAGCGGCAGCGCCACCGAAATCACGGTTGAACGCGATGTCGCGGTGCCGATGCGCGATGGTGTGATTCTGCGCGCCGACCTGTACCGCCCTGCCAGTGAAGGTCGATTCCCCGTGCTGGTCTACCGTACACCCTACGGCAAGCATGACACGGCTCAGTGGTACGACACCCATCTGGCCGCTGTCGAGCGAGGGTACGCTGTGCTCATGCAGGATGTTCGGGGTCGCTACGCGTCCGCAGGCGACTTCTACCCCTACATTCATGAAGGCAAGGATGGCTTCGACACCATCGAATGGGCTGCGACGCAGTCCTGGTCGAATGGAAATGTTGGCACCTATGGGCTCTCCTATCCGGGTGCTGTCCAGTGGCTGGCTGCGCTGGAATCACCGCCGCACCTCAAGGCCATGGCTCCGGCCATGACCTATGCAGCGCCAACCCGGTTCTTCTACTTCAACGGAGTATTCGACCTGTCCTGGATCGCCTGGATCCACAACAGCATCGCACCGGATTCCCGGGTCCGTCGGGGACTCGCTGGCCCAAAGACCGGAGACGAAGCACGGGCGGCATGGCGTCACGACGGAGATCGGATGCGTAGCCAGCTACCCCTTGAATCCATGATCGAGCTGGAGGAGGTCGCTCCCTATTACTACGACTGGCTGCAGCACCCTCCCACCGATGCCTGGTGGGACTGGGCTGAGCTCGATGGTCGCTATCACCGGGTCGAAGCGGCCGTCCTCAACCTATCGGGATGGTATGACGAGGCCTACGGTCCGGACGGCGCAACGACCAACTTCCTGGAATTGGTGAGGGCGCGAGCAGACGCCGAGTCCCCTCGCACCCGACTCGTTCTCGGGCCCTGGGTGCATGGCGTTGCCAGTGTGGCGCAGCACCGCGTGGGTGACCTCGACTTCGGACCGGCGGCGGCCCTCGACTACGACGAGCTCGTGCTTGACTGGATGGATCGATACGTTCGAGGAATCGAGAACGGCGTCGACGAACAAGCGCCCGTGCGCTACTTCCTCATGGGAGAGAACCGATGGCACGAGGCCGAGAGCTGGCCACCTGAATCGGTGGAAACGCTCGATCTCTTCCTCGTGGGTGGTGCCAGCCCTGGCGATCACGGCTCGCTCGAACGTCACCCCGCAGACCAGGGGGCGAAGGCCACGGCCTTCGTGTCCAATCCCGCAGAGCCCGTGTCCGATCCCTACGCTGAATTCGGTCCCCACGACTACGCAGCGCTCGCAGGTCGCCATGATCTGGCCATCTTCGACACCGCTCCCCTAGCCGCCGACCTCACGGTCGTCGGCGCCATGAAGGCCGAGATCTATCTCTCCTGTGATTGCAGGGATCTCGACCTCTGGGTCAAGGTTCTCGATGTTGCTGCCGACGGCAGGGCCTTCAATCTGATGAGCCCAGGATCGGATGTCCAGCGCGCCAGCTACCGGGAGCTCGAGAAGGGCAGACAGCTCCTCGAGCCCGGGACCATCTACAAGCTGGAGCTGCCTCGCCTCATCACGGGCACCGTCTTTCGCCAGGGACACCGCATCCGAGTCCAGATCTCCGGCTCGTTCTTCCCTCACTTCTCTCGCAACCTGCAGACGGGTGAGCTCGAGACCCGATCGGCGCAGTTGAAGCCCGCCCGAATCACCATTCACCATGGACCCGAGCATCAGTCGCGATTGACCTTGCCGACGATCGCGCTCCGCTAGCTGCTCAATCCTCTGTCGGCATCAGGTGGGTGGGATGGCCCGCCATGAACGTGGCTTCGACCCGCGTATCGAGGAGTTGTCCCTCTTCCGCCGAAAAGGGGTCCGCTGACAGCACCATCAGATCGGCCAGGCTACCAATGGCCAGACGGCCCCGCTCCGCTGGCGTTCCGGTCGGCGGACGCAGGTCGTCGCCAGCCTCAGCGCCGTGAGACCGATCGAGCTTCTCGGCTGGATGCCACCCTTGCGGAGGTTTACCCGCGGCGTTCTTGCGTGTGGCAGCAGCGAAGTAGGTAAAGAGTGGCGAAAACGGGCGAGTGAAGTAGTCGGAACCGAAGGCCAGCTCGGCGCCGTCCGCAACCAATCGTCGCCAGGCATAAGCTCGCTCGCTGGCAACGGTTCCGAGACGCGCGTCCTCCATGGTCACACCGTGATCGTCGGGAAGCACGAAATTCGGCTGCACCGACAAGAGTATTCCCAACTCCGCCGCCCGCGCGAAGTCCGCCTCCTGGGCATAGGAAAAGTGCTCCAATCGAAGTCGGGCCGGGGCGACGTCAGGCTGCTCCGACAGAATCTTCTCGTAGACCTCCAGCGTCTCTGTGATTGCCTGATCCCCGATCGCGTGAGTGGCCACATCCAGGCCGCTTTCCAGAGCCTCGGAAGCTGCCTCGTGGAGCTCATCCGGCGTCATCCTGCGCACGCCATGGGTTGCGGGGTCATCCGCGTACGGGTGCGAGAGCAACCCACCGCGACTGCCCAACGCACCATCCATGAACAGCTTCAGGTGGGTGATCTTCAGTCGCGGTGAGAGCTGGCGCTCGAAGCTCGTACTCCTCGACCACCCGTCGGGCAAGCTCGCTCGGACCCGGAATCATCAGATTGACGCGCACCGGCAAGGGTCGCTCCCGGTCGGTCTGCACCAGAAGTTTCGAGATAACGATCCAGATCGATACCCAAATCGACAATTCCCGGCAGCGCCAGAAATCCAGCGTCGAACACTTCGGTTACGCCCAGCTCGGCAAGCTCGTCTGCAGCACGGCGAAAGGCCGCCACGACAAAGGCGTCCGAAGGCGGCGGCAGCAGCGCCGTCACCGGCTCGATCGCGCGCTCCAGCAAGACACCGGAGGGCTCACCATCGGGCTGATGCCGGATCGAACCCCCTGGCGGATCGGGGGTATTGCGGTCTATGCCGACCATCTGCAGAGCTCGGGCGTTGAGCCAGGCGGCGTGCGCGTCGACTCGCGTCAGGAAAACCGGGTGGCGCGGCACCTGCGCGGTCAGCTCGCGGTGATCCGGCAGTTCTCCCTTGCCCCAGGCTCCCTGACTCCAACCCTGACCAAGGATCCACGTGTCCGCTGGGAGGCTCGCGGCTTGCTGTGCCAGCCGCGCACCGATCTCGGTCGGAGATGTCAGGGTCGACAGATCGACAAAGGTCGGGGGTGCATCGTCGGCCCAGAGCAACGCTGTCCCCATGTTGAGCAGATGGAGATGATGGTCGACAAAGGCTGGCAGTAACACTCGACCGGTCAGATCGAAGCTCTGTGTGGAGGGCCCGCGGAGTGCCTCGAGCCGCTGTCGACTTCCCAGAGCGATGATTCGGCCGTCGGCGACCGCCAACGCCTCGACAGTCGAAGCATCACTCTCCAGGGTCAAGATGGTCCCGCCGCTGAAGATCCACTCCGCCGCCTGATTGGCGTCCTTCATGGTCGATCTCTCCTCTCTCTGACAACCGCTCATTGTCACCAGGAGGCCGAGACCGACCCACCCCCATCTTTTCGCGACCCTGGTCAAGAGCTTCATCTGGGATTCTCCACGACCACGATGGCACCGGCGACGAAGTCGGGTATCGCGGCCAATACAGCTTCTTGCTGCACGTCCATGACGGCACGCACGAATTCCTCCTCGGAGAGCAGACGCCCCTGCTCTATCCATTCCCTCGTCAACGCGGCCGAGATTTCCGCATTGCTCTGAGCGGCGCTGCGGCGTCGGCCAATCAGGTGCTGTCGCGCTTCCTCGAGTTCGGCAGGGCTCGGTGGCTGCGCTGCGAGTTGCCGCAAGGTCTCCACCAACAACTCGCGCAAAGGCGCCAGATTGGGCGGGTCGACGCCCATCTGCAGGGTGATCCAGGCCGTCACACCGTCGGTCCGGTAGGCGCTGTCGATGTAATAGAGCAAGCCTCGACGACTGATGGCCTCCTTGCCCAGACGCCCTTCATACCCGTGAGTCAGCACATACAGAAGCATCCGCCAGGCCAGGGATTCGTCGGTCGACGTCGGTGGCGCCGGGACAACGTATCCCAGCTGTGCCTGAGCCTTCGCGACAGGCAAGCGGACCGTGGCCTCGCGGGCCGCGAGCTGCACGTCCTGCCTCGCCGGGGCCTCGCCAGGCTTCAGGCTACCGAAAGCCCGCTCCAAAACCTCCAGGGACGCTGGTAGATCGAGATCTCCGACCAGCGCGATCAGCGCTGGCTCATGAGCGCTCGAGTCATGCACGAGACCGAGCAGTGTCTCGCAAGCGGACTCGAGCCTCTGCTCTGGATCCTCGATGGTCTCGGGCAGCGGTATCCCCCGGGGTGATCCTGCTTTCAGTGCACCTCGGACATCCCTGACCGCTGCGTCGAAATCCTCCGCCAGGAAACGTCGCTCGACGGAGGTGTACCCCCA
This sequence comes from uncultured Acidobacteriota bacterium, assembly GCA_963707075.1. Taxonomy (GTDB): domain Bacteria; phylum Acidobacteriota; class Thermoanaerobaculia; order Multivoradales; family JAHEKO01; genus CAXMQZ01. The sequence continues at coordinate 127,877 of CAVPOX010000015.1, read as the reverse complement.
GATCGGCCAGTCATACCTCGCCTCTCCCGGGTACTCCGTAGCCGTGGACGGTACGAGCACGCTCAGGTAAGCGGCTGGCGTCATGGACGTCCGCTGGAAGACCACCGGCAGCCCGTTGCTCAGCCGACTGATCACAGGGGCCTCGATGCCGCGGGCAGGAACAGCTTGGCGCTGCGGTCGCGCCACGCTGCCCCCAACGATCGGCGGCTCCGAATCCAAGCCCTGGGTCGAGAGGCCAGACGAGGCCTGCGGATCCCGAGGATTCCCGGACCCCGGAAGGTACCAGCCGATGGTGCGGTGCCAAGGCTGGAGGTAAGCCTGACTCAGCCGCTGGATATCCTGCCGGGTGACCCGCTTGACCGCCGTCGGCAAGTCGAGAAGCTCGCGCAGGGCTCCGAAACCGACAAAGGTGGCCAATTGGTGTGCGGCATCCTCGGTGGTCTCGAGATCGAAGATGAGCTGCTCCGCGACGCGCGCTCGAGCCGCGGCCAGCTCCTCGCCAGCAATCAGGGAGTGCCGCAGGGACTCGATCCTTGCCTCGATCTCGGCCTCCACTTCCCCCTCGGACCGGCCGTCGGCTGGGCTACCGGAAAGGACTAAAAGGTACCGGTCGAAACTCGGCGGATACCACGTAGACAGATCTTCGATGACGCCATCGAGCCGCGTTCCGGCCTGCACTGTGACCCCCCACTCGTTTTGCAGGAAGTTCACGCCTTCGCCGCCACCAAGGACCTCCTGCAGCACCAGGAAGGCCGGCCAATCTGGACTGCGAACCGACGGAGCCCGATAGGCAATGACGAACCGCCGACCCCCTGCCGCTCCCCGAACCTGGACACGGCGCTCGCCCTCTTGCGCGGGCTCGATCGTCCTGGGTTGCGGAGTCGGGTCCGCACCGACAAGTCCACCGAAGTGCTGTTCGACCAACCCTCGAACCTGGTCGGCCTGGACATCTCCAACGACGGCGAGCACCGCATTGGACGGATGGTAGTGGCGCCGGTAGAACTCGACGACGTCCCGATACTCGAGACTTTCCACATCGCTCTCCCAGCCGATCGTATTGTTGCGATAGGGGTGTTGCAGGAAGGAAGTGGCCACCACGGTATCGAGCAACACGGTGCCGGAATCGTTTTCGTAGCCATGCAACTCGCTGAGAACGGCTCCCCTTTCGGCGCTGACCTCCTGCGCCGGAATCAACAAGCGTCCCATGCGATCGGCCTCTATGCGCAGAGCCAGTTCCAGATGCTCCCTGGGAACGGTTTCGAAGTAGGTGGTCTGATCGATCCAGGTGTAGCCGTGCCACTCACCTCCGACAGCGTAGATCGAGCTGACCACCTCCGTCTCCGGAAAGTTCTCGGTCGCCCGAAACGCCATGTGTTCGAGGAAGTGCGCCAACCCAGTCCGCCCAACCTCTTCATTCCGGGCGCCGACCCTGTAGAGCATCTGCACGCTCACTAGCGGCAACATCGGCTCCTCGAGCACCACCAGGGTAAGACCATTGTCGAGCACCTCGACCTGCGCAAGCTCCAGATCGAGCGCCGCTGACGTCGATACGGCCAACAACCAGGCGACGACGAGCAATCTGCTCGACAAGCGTTGGACTGGCATCAACGAAGATCCTGGGCGGTAGCGAGAATGTCGTGGAGTGTCGCTTCGGACACCCCATGGATTGACTGGGGCCTACCCTCTTTGCTGCGCTCGATCCGATTCCCCAGACTGACGGCCACGGACACCGACGTCGACATCGCTTCGCAGACCCGAGAGAGCTGATTGGGCAAAAGGGGTGTCGAGATCGCGGTCACGGTCGCCCCGGCAAGTCTGAAAATGTCGATCTCATGTCCGTTGCGGCGGATCCTGGTGAGCTCTCCCGCTGTCGGGGCGACGCCCGAGGTCTCCACGGAGCTCATGATCGCCGCGAGCAGCTTCGCTTCCCAGTCTTCAGGCAGCTCGGGTGCGGGCTTCTCCAGCCCGATACACAGAGGTGGCCAACCCAGGTCCAGACCCATCTCGTGGTCCCGCCTGTGGCCCAGGCTGATGCCGGCGTTGTAGATCTTGCCGAGCAGCCTTCTCGGGGTCAGGAAGATCGGTGAAGAGATTGTCGCGTACTCGTCGACAACCGGATGACCCAGAATCCAACGCGTCGCACCGCGCGCGCTGTAGGCGGTGAAGTACCGTGATGGCTCGGCGTCCCAGCGATCCAGCATGATCACCTCGCAGAACGGTTGCGAGACCACCCTAAGCATGTTCTGCCTCCTCGACGTCGATCGGAAAGAGGCGGTGGTGACGGTCCATGATCTCCAGCGTGCGATCGATCGGCAGAGCGAAGATCCTGTGCCCGTCGACCCCTGTCATGTCCTCGGCCATGAACAGTGCGTTGATGATCGCCTCTTCGATGGCTTCAGCCGCAGCGATGAGCAACGGGTTGATGTCGTACTGTTCCAGAGCCTGTTGCTCGTAGCCCTGCCCCAACCAGAATCTCTCACGCGGGATGCGATTCGCTGTCGAGAAGGCGATCGTGAAATCGCCGCTCGAATTTCCGGAAGTGCTTCCCGTCTTGGCGAGGCCGTGGACAGCCCGACGAGCCACCCTGTCGAGCTGATAGGCCAACAACGGCGCATCCGTGGCGAGGATCATCAGGATCGAGTTCAGTGACCGGGCCCAGTCGGGTGCGGGCCGCAGATCCGCAATTGCCTCCCCCACCGGGACGCCATCGACCCGCAACTGGCTGCGGCCGCCGTGATTCGCCTGCACCAGGGCCCCGACAGTGTAGTTGTCCAGGGGTTCGGGAAGCACTCGCGAAGCGGTACCGATGCCGCCCTTGAAGCCGTAACTGATCATCCCGGTCCCGCCACCGACCGCGCCCTCCTTGACCGGACCTCCACTCGCCGATTCGAGTGCCGCGGCGACATGCTCTTGGCGCACATGGCGACCCTCGATGTCATTGAGCCAGGCATCCCAGGTTTCACCCACGATCGGTTCGACCTCGGGCAGCTCGTCTTGTGGCAGGTAGTCCAGCAACGCATCGTAGACCATGCCTACGCTGGAGGTGTTCGTCAGACAGATCGGTGACGCCAGGATACCGAGCTTTTGGATCTGCAGCAGACCGCTGACCTCGCCATTCGCATTGGGCATGTCATAGCCACATGGCAGGTAGCTCCGGAGGATGTCGGCCTGGGGCCAGATCGCGGTCACACCGGTACGGACCGGTCCCTGGCCCACCACCAGCTCGCCCTCACCACGGACGATGGTGGAATGCCCGACCTTGACACCGGGAACATCGGTGATGGCGTTCCACCGGCCGGGTTGCATTTCGCCGATGCGCACACCGAGCGCTCGGGGTCGCCGACGGCCGGTGACCGCTTGCCGTGCCAAGGCTGGATGCACCCCTCCCAGCACCAGGGGAACAGACTGCAGAAAGCGACGGCGATCGAGACTCACGCCAGGTCCTCCGATGGGTACCCCGAGATCATACCCCCAGTGAACAACCCTACTCCATGGGTTCGTCGGGTCGGATGTACAGCCAGAGCACCGTCGCCACGACAGCCATCAGCGAGCCGGTCGACAGAGACGCCACCCAACCGAACTGGTCAGCGATGATGGGCACGGTAAGGGCAGCAAAGCCTCCGACAACAGTGCCACCCGTGTTCATGACGCCGGAGGCGGCGGTGGTGTGACGCCCAGCAACCGAGGTCAAGGCCGACCAGTACGCGCCCTCGGTAACCTGGGTGCCGCCAAAGCAGAGAGCGAGCAAGCCCACGGCGAGATACGCGTTGTCGGCAGCAGCTCCGGCCCACAGCAAAGCCGCAACCAGCGGCAAGCTGACCAGCGCCGGCTGGCGGCATCCCACTCGGATGCCACGCGAACGCGAAACGGCGTCGCACCAGAACCCGCCGACTGTCGCCCCGACGGCACCTACCAGCCATGGAAGCGTCGCCAAAAAGCCGCTCTCGAGCGAGGTGAATCCACGCACTTGTACCAGATAGACAAAAAACCAGTTGAAGAACATCCAGAAGACGTAGTTCATTGCGAAGTAGCTCAGCGTCAAAAGAATCACGTTGCGATCCCGCAGCACATGCCTCCAGACGCCAGGTTCCTCGAGCGCCGGAGCCATACGACCCGACCGGATCAACTCGATCTCTTCGGGGCTGATGGCGGGATGTTCGCTCGGAAAATCGCGGCCATACCACCACCAGAGAAGAGCCAGGAAGAAGCCCAGCGGAGCCGTCAGGATGAACGACTGTCGCCAGCCGAACGAAGAAGCCAACCACGCGATCAGGGGAGCGGTCGCGGCGGCTCCCAGCGTCAGGCCGGAACTGCCCAGGGCATTTGGCAGGGCCCAGCTGTTGACCGGAAACCAGTTGCGCACGGCGCCGGCGTAGACAGGGAAGACCGGGGCCTGAATGACGCCCATCAGGAATCGCAGTCCAACGAGACAAATCAGCACCAGTCCCAGGCCGGCGAATCCTGGACCGGGGACGAAACCGATGGCCAGATTGGCAATTCCGGCGCCGATCGCGATCCAGGTCAATGTCCGACGGGGTCCGACGACATCACCCCACAGGCCTCCCGGAATCTGAAACAGGGCGTAGCCCCAGGAGAACGCTGCGAGGACCATGCCGAGCTGGACCTGAGACATCCCCAACTCCCGCATCATGCTCTCGCCTGCGATGGACATGTTGGTCCGCAGGATGTACACGACAAAGGACACCGCTACGAGAACACCGAGAATGTTCCAGCGTATGTGACCTACGGGCCTCGCTGTGGCGGACGAAGGGTTGCGAATGTTCAAGTGTCCAGAGTGTACTGCAGTTGCCAGGAATGGCGACGCAGGATCGAGGCGGACTCTGCTACGCTCTTGGCCCAATTTGTCGAGACAATTCGGAGGAGCCATGGGCGAAAGCATTCTCGAACGACTGGGCCGTGGACCTGTGCTGGGCGACGGAGGTTACCTTCTGGAGTTGGAGAAACGCGGTTATGTTCAAGCTGGGCCGTTTACGCCGGAGGTGAGCCTCACCCATCCGGAGGCACTCGCCCAATTGCACCGAGAGTTCCTGCTGGCAGGGGCGGAGGTCCTGCAGACGCTCACCTTCTACGCCTCGCAGGAAAAGCTCGCCACTGTTGGACTGGCCAACAGCGTCGAAGAGATCAATCGCGCGGCGGTTCGCATCGCGCGGTCTGTTGCCAACGAGGGCGATGCCCTGGTAGCCGGAAATCTGAGTCTGACCTGGGCCTACGATCCCGCTGACCCCAAGTCTGCTGACCGCGTTCGTGAGCTCTTCGATCGACAGCTCGAACCGATGCTCGACGAAGGAGTGGATTTCATCATCGCCGAAACCTTCAGCTGGCTCGGCGAAGCACTGCTGGCTACCGAGCGCATCCGAGCCACCGGATTACCCGCCATGGTGACCATGTCGTACGAGAACAAGCCCGAGTCCTACGAGGGCCATGGAGTCGGCCAGTGCGCACGCCAGCTCGCCGATGCCGGCGCAGATATCGTCGGGGTGAATTGTCTGCGCAACCCCGAGACCACGCTGCCGCTGATGCGCGAGGTCCGCGATGCGGTGTCCGGCTTCGTCGGCTGCCAACCGGTGGCGTACCGGACACCGACCCACCAGCATGACTTCACCGCTCTCGAGGAGTTCCCGCTAGGACTCGACCCACTGCAGCTGTCTCGGGGGGAGATGGCCAACTACGCGTTGGCGGCCCGTGACATGGGCATCGACTACATCGGTTCGTGCTGCGGTGCAGTCGCCAGCCATGTCAAGGCCATGGCGGTCGCACTGGGCAAGCGATCCGGCAACGAGAGGCAGTGGCGATCACGCACCGACAAACCGATGTCGGCCTACGAGTATCACGAGCAGAGCGAGTCCGCAGAATGAAACGCGAGTTCGATACCATCGTCCTCGGGCTCGGTGGCATCGGCGCCGGAGCCCTCTACTGGCTGGCGCGTCGTTTGGGAAACGACGTTCTCGGCCTCGAACAGTTCCCCCTCGGCCACGACAAGGGTGGCTCGCAGGATCACTCCCGGATCATCCGGTACTCTTATCATCACCCCATCTATGTCCGGCTGGCCGAGCGCGCCTATCGAACGTGGCAGGCGGTCGAGGAGGACACGGGCGAGCAGTTGGTTTACCGCTGTGGGGGCCTGGACCTCTTCCCAACGGGAGGCACCATCGCACCCGAAGACTACGTCAGCAGTCTCGAGGCGTGCGACGTCCCTTACGAAAGGCTCGAGGCCGACGAGATTCGACGTCGGTGGCCGGTCTGGCAGATCCCCGATTCAGTCTGGGGGCTTTATCAGGCAGCCGGCGGCCTGGTGGCCGCGGCGAAGGCAAATGCGGCTCACCTGGACGCCGCCAGGAAGAGCGGAGCCGAGATTCGACAGAACGCTTCCGTGACCGGAGTTCGAACCGGGAAAGGTGAGGTCGAGATCGAGGCGGGGGGTGAAACCTTTCGCAGCCGCCACCTGGTGATCGCCGCGGGAGCCTGGTCCAACGACGTGCTCGCTCATTTCGGGCTGCGGCTGCCGCTGACCGTAAGCCGCGAGCAGGTGGTCTACTACGCGGCGCCTGATCTCACTCCTTTCGGACTGGACAGCTTTCCGGTCTGGATCTGGATGGACGCGCCCTGTTTCTACGGATTCCCGGTCTTCGGAGAATCGGCGGTCAAGGTCGCAGAGGATGTGGGCGGGTTCGAGACCACCGCAGCGACGCGGACCTTCGATCCCGATTCTGCCGGACTGTCACGGATTCGCCATTGGTGTGAAACCTACCTGCCGGGCGCCGTGGGTCCCGAGCATCTCATCAAGACCTGCCTGTACACGTTGACTCCGGATCGTGACTTCATCGTGGACACCCTTCCCGGGCACCCGGAAGTCTCCCTGGCCGTGGGAGCGGGACACGCTTTCAAGTTCGCCTCTGCACTCGGACAGATCCTGTCAGAGCTGGCTGTCGACGGCAGAACCGATGCCGACCTTTCGCTCTTCTCGATCGATCGACCGATTCTCCATGAGAAAGATCCCCCGAAGAGCTTTCACATCTAGGAGGTCACCCGTGTCAGATCGATCCAAGCCTCCGATGAAAGAGTCGCCTTCCTCTGCCGGGGGTCCCGCCAGTGATTCCACGCCGCCGGGTCCTGGTCTCGTTCGCGGTCTCGGAATCTTCGATACCACGATGCTAACCGTCGGATCGGTGATCGGCACCGGCATCTTCATCGTCACCGCAGACATCGCGCGGATCCTGCCGAACCGCACCTGGATCCTCGGCATCTGGGCGGTCGGCGGCCTCTTCGTGCTCGCCGGAGCGCTCACTTATGCCGAGCTCGGAGCTCTCTATCCGCGAGCCGGTGGCCTCTACCATTACCTCAAGGAGGCCTACGGCACGTTGTGGGGATTTCTCTTCGGCTGGACCTCGTTCCTGATCATCATGTCGGGCGGCATCGCCGCCCTGGCGGTGGCATTCGGCGAGTACCTGGGCAGTTTCTTGCCCTTCTTCTCGACAGGCAACATCTTGCTCTCGTCAACGCTGGGCAGCTGGACCTGGACGGTCTCTGGCGGCCAGGTCGCCGGAGTTCTCGCCATCCTGCTATTGACCGCGGTCAACTACCTTGGCCTGCGGGAAGGGAAAGCCGTCCAGAACCTGCTGACCCTCATCCGGATCGGCTCGATCGTCGGCTTTGTCATCCTGGGGCTCTTCGCATCGCATCGAGTCAGCTCGGTGGCAAGTTCCGCCGTCCCTGCAGGAGGCCTGATCACGGCCTTCGGCATTGCCATGATCGCCGTGCTGTGGACCTATGATGGCTGGTACGGCCCGACATACTCGGCCGGAGAGATGCGCAATCCGGGTCGCACGCTGCCCTTCGGCCTGATCTGGGGCACGGTGCTCATCATCGTCCTGTACGTCGCGATCAACCTGGTCTACTTTCGGGCCCTGTCGCTCGAGGAGATGGCCGCGACCCCACGGATCGCCGAGACCGCCGCCGCCGCCCTATTCGGACCTTCGGGCGCCCGCGTCATGTCGCTGGCGGTGCTGATCTCGACCTTCGGCTGTCTCTCGGCGACGATTCTCTACAGCTCACGGATTTACCTGCCCATGGCCCAGGACGGCGTCTTCTTTCGCGCTCTCGCTGTCGTGCATCCGCGCTTTCATGTCCCCGGCCGCAGCCTGTGGGCGCAGAGCCTGTGGGCCATCGCGCTGACTCTCTCGGGCACCTACGAACAGCTCTATACCTACGTGGTCTTCGCCGTCGTCCTGTCGCAGATCGCCGGTGCCGCCGCCGTCTTCGTGCTGCGCAGCAAGTATCCGGATGCCGAGCGCCCCTATCGAACCTGGGGCTACCCCTGGGTACCGGCTCTCTTCATCCTCGCGTCGGCGCTGCTGGTGATCAACACGCTGCTCGAGCGTCCCGTCGAGTCACTGATCGGGTTGGGCTTCATCGCCACCGGTCTGCCCGCCTACGCCTGGTGGCAGCGCAGTCGTCCCGACACGACTTGATAGAACGTCAGTTGGGCGCGGCTCCCGGCCCCGCTGGGGCAATGATATCGAGAGTTGGGAAGTAGGTCCGATATCGCGAGTAATCCCGAGTCAAGAGCGAATACCCACGAATGGCCGCATGTGCCCCAATGTAGAAGTCGGGCAGTGGGGCGCGCCCGAGACCTCCCCTGCGCCGATACTGCAGAAAGCACCTGCCTGCCAGAAACGCGCCCTCCCAAGGGAGAGGCTCTCTTCTGAAGAGCGCCGGTGGGAGCCTGGTCTCCAGCTCCTCGATACTGTCGAAACGAACCGAGACCTCGGCGAAGACTATCGGGTTCAGGACCAGCACGCGACGTTCCGCGAGTCGAGTCAGATTCGCCTTCGACCAGGGTGCCCATTGAGGGTCCTGCGTAATGATGTCGAGCAGCACATTGCTGTCGATCAGGACCGGTTCCAATCGTCGCCCCTGGTCAACCGCATGATCTCGTCGGTCGTCATGTCTCCTGATCCAGCACCTTGCATGAGACGGATCACCCGAGCCGCATAACTCTCGCCAGAAGCCTCGGCCTTACGGACCACAACCCGCTCGTCCTCGACCACGAACTCCACCTCGGTATGCGGCAGAAAACCGAAACGCTCCCGAATCTCGATAGGAATGGTGACCTGCCCCTTCGATGTCACGCGCATGGATTCACCCCCGAACAGAGTGGTATTACTCTTACCGATATTACTGTTCTTTCTGGATCTGGCCAAGTGACCTCGCTCCCCCAACTGTCTGTCCCTGCAGATCGAGACTCGTTACGGATTCGACCGGGCAGTTTCAGGAACCCACCAACTTCGGCGGCTTCGCAATGCACAGATTTCTCGGCAGGATGCTTGGTACAGTTGTCGGGTCCCCAGGGCTGGGGAGCTACTCTGGGCCGTTCGATCTCAGAAAGGCCCCCACTGGATCGCGTGGGCGATCAGGAGGAAGACCAGGCCGGTGCCGATCCACAGCAACTGGAGCGGCCAGATGAAGCGCACCCAGCGCTCCCAACGCACGCCGATCAAGGCGAGCCCGGCCATGAAATAGCCTTGCGTTGGGGTGAAAACATTGGTGAAACCGTCGCCGAACTGGTACGCCATTACCGTCGTTTGGCGCGTGACCCCGACCAGGTCTCCGAGCGGTGCCAGGATCGGCAGCGACAGGGCAGCCTGACCGCTGCCCGAGGGCACGAGAAAGTTCAGCAGGACCTGCACCCCGTAAAGGCCGACCACACTCAGAGCTCCGGGCAATCCCTGCACCGCCGAGGCCATTCCGTGAAGGATGGTGTCGATCACCTGCGCACCTTCGAAGATCACCAGAATGCCCCGGGCCAGTCCCACCACCAGCGCGCCGCCGGCGATCGCCGCCGCACCTTCGATGAAGCGCTCAGCCGTGCCGTTGGCGCCCAGGCCCCCGACCCCACCGGCGAGTATCGCCAGAGCAATGAACAAACCAGAGAGCTCGAGGATCCCCCACTGCCATCGCAGCGCCCCGAAGACGATGACCGCCAGCGCGATCGCCAGCAGGACCACCACGGCTCGCTGTCGTGGCTCCATGAGCGCCGAGACGTCCGCTTCGCTCTGCCCGGTCTGTGGCTCGATACGGATCCGGCGAGCATAGAGGACGACGAAGACCACGGTGATGGTGGTCACCACCGACCAGACGAGCAATCGGTAGCCGATACCGGAGAACAGGGGCAGACCGGCAATCCCCTGAGCAATGCCAACCGTGAAGGGATTGAGGAAAGCGGCTCCGAAGCCCGCCCCGGCACCCACCAGACCGATGGCACCGGCGGTGATCTCGTCGTAACCCAGACGCTTTGTCAGCACGACCAGCCCGGGGAGGAATACCAGCGTCTCCTCCGCCATGCCGATGGTACCGCCGCCGAGCGAGAACACCACCACCAGGACGCCGACCACGATCTCGCCGCGGCCTCGGCATAGCTGCACGATCCCGTGGATCGAAGCCTCGACCGCGCCCGTCGCATTGACCACCGCGAAGGCCCCACCGATGATGAAGATGAAGAAAACGATGTAGGCCGTGGCCTCGAGGCCGCGCGGATAAGCAAGAAAGACATCGACCAGACCGGCCGGCTGGCCTTCCACTCGTTCGTACGAATCGGGATCGACGACCTCTCGACCTTCCACTTCGGCTCGAGCGTAGGTTCCGGCGGGAATCAGGTGGGTGGCGATCGCCGCTACCACGACCAGGGCGAAGAGCAGGACGAAGGTGTGCGGTACGCGCAGCTTCATGGCTCGGTGCAGAACTCCAGAGCGGTGACAGCGTAAAGCCTGGTGGCTTCGAGGACCTGCTCCACCGCGATCGACTCCTCGGGTGAGTGAGCGACCGCCAGGTCCCCCGGTCCCATGACGATCGTCGGGATGCCACCGAAGGCGGACAGCAAAGCGCCATCGGTCCAGGCTGGAAACGCTCCGAATGGCCCGACTTCGCCGCACACTCGACGGCGTGCCCGCACCGCCGCCTGGGCGATCGGTTGCTGTTCGTCGGTCTTGAGTGCCACGTGCTCCATCGTCGCCATGCCTCCAGGTACCCGGCGCAACCCGGTCGTGAGACCTGGCATCTCCTGCTCGACTCGCCTCAGGAGCTCGTTCAGCTCGTCGGTCACCGACTCGTAGGTCTCACCGGGTACGGAACGCCGGTCGGCCGTGAGGGTGCACTCCGCCGCGACGGTCGAGGGCTGATCCCCTCCCCGAATAGTGCCGAAGTTGAGCGTCGGTGGTCCGATGAGCGCATCGGCCCGTTGAGCGAACCGTGGGATGAGCTCGCATCGCACCAGCTCGACGAATCGGCTGGCACCCCCGATGGCATTGACGCCAGCTTCGGGTGTGCCTCCGTGGGCAGCTTTGCCACGAAACTCGAACTCGAGCCACTCGAGGCCCTTGTGGCCGAGGCAGATCTGGTTCAGCGTCGGCTCTCCAACGATGGCACCGTCCGCGTGGAACCCACTTTCGACGAGATCCTCCGCGCCGAGGCTCTCCATCTCCTCGTCGATGACCGCGGCCAGCGTCACCTGTCCCGCGCCCAGTGCGCCGCTGCGACTCAAGGCCACCAGGGCGGCCGCCATGGCTGCCAGAGCTCCCTTCATATCCACCGCCCCGCGACCTCGAACCCAGCCGTCGACCAGGTCACCCGAGAAGCCATAGCCGGGCTCCCCCTCGTTCAACGGCACGGTGTCGGTGTGGCCACAGAGCAACAGATGCTTGCCGTTGTTCTTGTCCCCGGCGACCGTGCACAGGAGATTCGGACGACCGTCTACAATCTCCTCAACCTGTGCCTCGAGACCGGCTGCAGCAAGGTACGCGCGCAGCGCCTCGACAACTCCGGCCTCCTGCTTCGCCAGGCCGCGATGGCTGGGGATTCGCACCAGCTCTCGCAGAAGCTCGATGGTGCCAGCGCTCTCGATTTCACCAAACAGCCGATCGTAGTTCACGCGTCCTTCTCTCTCATGCGAAAAAACAGGCGGCGAGTCGCCCCGCCGCCTGTCAGGTGACTCGAATCAACCCAACAAACTCAGAACTGGACGCCCAGGCGCAGCATCAACCGCCGCGGCCTGACCCACGAGTAGCCGATGAAGTTCTCACCCTCGTCCAGGAGGTTCGTCTGCCACCGCGTGATGCCGTCCATCGTTCAACAGGTTGAAGAACTGCAGATCGGTCTTCAGCACCGTATCCCCCAGTATCCCCCAGTCCTTGCCGATGCTGAAATCGATCAAGCTCTGAAAGTCGAGCCGAAGGTCGTAGTCCCCGACGAAGTAGTCTTGTCGACCCGCAGTGGTGTTGTACGGCGCCCGCACCTGCCGCGAATACGCCTGGCCGGATTGCAAGTTGATAGCGGTCGAGGCGCGCAGCTGCCACGGGAGCTCGAAGTTGGCCTGCACGCGAAACATGTTCGGTCGGTCTCCCTGCATGTTGTGGTCGTTGACATTGAACCACTGGTTCGGGTGCGACCCTTCCTTCGAGCCGTACAACGGGTTGTTCTGGGTCTGCGAGAGAGCCCGTGGATTGGTCCCGGTCGACTCCGAATAGGTGTAGGAGGCCTGCATCGACCACCAGTCGGCAAATCGCCGATTGAAGGTCACGATTGCCGCCCAATAGGTCCCGTCGTAGTCGTCGATAAAGCCATTCGCCGTATAGCCAGGCCCGTTGCCCTTCCGTGTGGTGGGAAACTCCGAGATCTCCCACGTCGGGTACACGTTGCCGACGAACGGGTCGGTGAAGGGCTCGACGGTGTAAACGGCGTCGTCGAGGAACTCCCAACCGATCCCATTCGTCGTCTCCTTGTAGATACCCAGCAGGCCGATCGAGTACACGCCGCCGAACTGGCGCTCCGCGCCCAGCGAGAACTGCGTCGCCTGGGGAGCCTCGAGATTGGGATCGACATTGTTCTCGCCAGCACTCCAAGTCCCACCAGAAGACATCGTACGGCCCGTCGGGTCCACTGGTCGAGGCATAGGCCTCCATCAAGGGCGCCTGCGGGGCCGGTGAGTTCCAGTTGCCCCCGACGTTGCCGTTGTAGTAAATGCCAAAGGAGCCGCGAATCACCGTCTGCCTGTCTTCACCCAGGTTGTAGGCGAAGCCCAGACGCGGTGACCAGTTCTTCCAGGTGAAAACCGGATCGATGCCCGGAATGGTCTCCCCGGTCGGGTTACTGTTGCCATCGAGCCGCGGAAAGGACGGAATGATGCCCTTGCTGTAGTCGTAGCGCAGTCCCAGGTTGATGGTCAACCGGTCGTTGACCGCCCAGGAATCATCTACGAACAACGCCCAGCCTTCCTGCTCGTTGCCGTAGAAGTAAGGGGCCTGGGTGACTTTGACGTACGAGTAGTCGTAGATGTAGCCGTAATACTCGTACTGGTAGTCGTAATGGTAGTAGTACGATCCCGTCTCCGAAACCCGCAGGTTGGTGATCGCATCACCCTGGTTGGCCTGGACACCGAACTTGAAGTCGTGGTCGCCGGTCAGGAAGTCGTCGGCGAAGTACGACACCGCCACATTGAACTGATCGGTCGATGTGTCGTAGTTCCACGGGTACCAGTAGCCGCCGGAGTAGGTGGTCGGACCACCACCGGGGGGGTGTAGTCGATGTAGGCAGCTTCCAGACTCCCGGTCTGCGACACGTTGTCGTCGTTGCTCTTCCAGCCTGAGTAGCGAGCCTCCATGTAGATGCGGTCGGTGAAGATGCTCTGGAGATTGAATCCCCAGATGGTGTCGTCACCGACCTCACCCGCCAGAGCTGACGGCTCGGCGAAGGGATTCGCCGTGGCTGGATAGCCCCAATCGTTGAAGCCTCCCTTGACGTCGAGAAAGATCTTGTCGGTGAAGCGGACGGAGAACTTGAGATCGTAACGGTCCTGGTACGCACTGGTGTCAGGCTCGGATCCCCGCCGGGATAAAGCATAGCCGTCGCGCCAATACTCGAAGCCGCCCAGGAACCAGAGTCGATCCTTGAGAATGGGCCCGCCGGCAGTCGCGCCGATATCCCAGAACGACTGGGCCTGCTCGAACTCGGTGAACTCCGGATGCCTCGGGAATCGTGTAGTTCAGATCCGAATCGACCAAGCTATCATCGAACCAATACGAGATCCAGATCGCCGCGAAAGTCGTTGGTCCCCGACTTGGTCACCACGTTGAAGGCGGCGCCCAGCATATTGCCGTACTCGGCCGGCGCACCGACACCCATCACCTGGATCTCCTCGATCATCGCTGGATTGACGCCGACCCAACTGGTGCCGGTCTCGGGACCCGAAGTCTCGACGCCGTCGATGTTCCAGGAGTTGGCCTGGACGTCCGAACCGAAGGCGACCTGTCGGGAGGATTCCGACCCCTCGGAACTGGACACCCCGGGCGATACCGAGATCATGTCGTAGAAATTGCGGTCGTCGGCATGTCCTCGAAGAATTCGGCCGTGAAGGTGTTGCCTGCTCGAGCTCGTGACATCGACCAACGGCGCTTCACTGGAGACCGTAATGGCCTCGGTGAAGTCTTCCGGGTACATGACGAAGTTGGCGGTGGCAGAACCTCCCACCGAGACCTGGACAGTGGCGAGGCGTCTCCGGCTTGAAGCCGTCGAGCTCGGCCAGCACATCGTAGGTGCCTGGAGCCAGGGTCGTGAAACGGTAAGCCCCCGTCTCTCCCGCTACGGCGGTGCGCGTGCCGCCCATGAGCACCGTCACTGCTAATGGTCACAGTCACGCCAGGCATCGGCAGACCATCGGCATCGGTGACCCTGCCGCCAGGCGCCCGGTCGTTTGGGCCAGGACCGGCAGACTCGAGACAAAGAGAAAACTTCCCACCAGCAGAAAAATCAGGCTCCGTCTTTTCATACCCATTCCTCCTTGGTCGAGACACGGTTCATCGGAATCCCTTCACACCACTTTCTGCCGATCCGGCAGCCACCCATCCCTTTCCCAGGAATGATGAAAGATTGATGCCAAATCGGGAGTCGGGGCAATACCTGCGCAGGTAGAGCCTCGCCCACCCCAACGGGTAGGCACCAACACATGGCACCATTCCAGCCGACAGGTGCTGGCGGTTCTTACAGCTGATGGCGGGCAAGGTCATCTCACACGCGCAAAATGTCGAGGCCGAACTTTCGCTACGTAGAATACTACGCACACCACAATTCAAAGTTTGCGATTCACAGATGTGTAGCAATCCAGTATCTTGGAGGTCGTCATGCAGATCTTCCTCCATCGACGCAGGCCATCACGGGCCCTCTCTGTCACCGGCGCCGTCGTCCTCCTCATCGGTGTGACAGGACTGGCGGGCTGCAAACGGGAAGAACCCGAGCCTGCGCCCCTTCAAAAGACCTGGCAACAGCTGGCCGGTGACAGACCCGTCGATCAACTCAATGTCATTCTCGTTTCGATCGACACCCTCAGAGCCGACCGGCTGTCGAGCTATGGCAGCACTCGCGTGGAAACACCGCACCTCGATCGCTTTGCCCGCGAAGGAATTCAGTTCAATAACGCGGCCAGCACGGTGCCATTCACCCTGCCGGCGCACAGCTCCATCATGACCGGAACGTACCCCCCCTATCATGGCGTCCGCGAAAATGTCGGCTACTTCCTGGACGAGAGCCTGATCACCCTTGCCGACCAGCTGTCGGACGGTGGCTGGCAAACCGCGGGCTTTGTCAGCGCTTTCGTGCTCGATTCCCGCTGGGGGATCTCACAGGGCTTTCAGCACTACCACGACAACTTCGACCTGGAAGGCTCGGACCGCGCCAATCTCGCCTCGGTGCAACGCCCCGGTAGCGAGACCATCGACGAGGCAGTGAAATGGCTGGACTCTCGTGCACCGCAGCCGTTCTTCCTTTGGCTCCACCTCTTCGACCCCCACGATCCCTATCGGCCTCCGGAACCCTTCAAGTCGCAGTATCGCCACCCTTACGACGGTGAAGTGGCTTACACGGATTCGCTGTTCGGAAGATTTCGCGAAGAGCTCGAGAAGCGCGGCCTGTTGGAGAGCTCCCTGGTGATCGTCACGGGGGATCATGGCGAAGGCCTGGGGCAGCACGCCGAGGGCTTTCACGGATTCTTCATCTACGACAGCACGGTTCACGTGCCCCTGATCATTCGACCTCCTTTCGACGAGCTCGGAGGCCGCGTCATCGAGGAGGCGGTCAGCCACGTGGATCTCTTCCCCACCATTCTCGAGGCCACCGGGCAACCGATCCCGGAGCAGGCCCAGGGCGAATCGCTGCTGCCCCTTCTGCTCGATCGAACCCCCGCTGAGAAGACTGAGAGGTTGGTCTACAGCGAATCCCTCTACCCCCTTCTCCATTACGGCTGGGCACCTCTGCGCAGCATCCGCTCTGAACAGTTCAAGTTCATCGATGCCCCGGCGCCCGAGCTGTACGATCTCTCGGCAGACAGGCTCGAAGAGCACAACGTCTTGCTGGACAACCGGCGTACTGCGAGAGAACTCAAGGACGCACTGGACGCCCTGACAGCGCGTATCGAAGCGGGCGCGGTGACATCCAATCCAGCCGAGCTCGATGACGACGCCATGCGTCAACTGCAGGCTCTCGGGTACCTGGCTGGCCGCGGCACCCTCGGTTCCGAGGGCCTCGAAGATCATGAGCGGGCGGATCCCAAAGAGCGAATCCGGCTGCATCAGTTGGTCATGGCCGCGCAGAGTGACATCGGCGCCGAGGACTTCGACAAGGCAGAGGCAAAGCTCCTCGAGGCTCTGGCCACGGACGCAACGCTTCTGGATGCACATCAGATGCTCGGAACGATCACCATGCAGCGTCAGGACTACGAGGCGTCGATTCGACACTTTCGGGACGCTCTGGCGCAGATGCCCGATCACACACCGTCCATCCTCGGGTTGGCCAACGCCTACCAGAGACTGGACCGCAAGGAGGAAGCCCTCGTTGGATTCCGAAGGGTCCTCGAGCTCGATCCAGCTGAGACTTCAGCGGCCCTGGGCGCCGCCGACCTTCTCACTTCACTGGATCGGAAGCAGGAAGCGATCGACCTCCTGGTCGATGCAACGGGCCAGGACCGTCCGGCTCCCATCCTCTTCAATCAGCTGGGAGAGCTGCTGGTCGAGGAGGGCCGGATCGAGGAGGCGGCCCTCTGTTTTCGCAACTCCATCGACGGCAACGACGAGCTGTCCTCACCCCACTTCAACCTGGCGGTCATACTCGAGGAAGACGGACGACTCGACGAAGCCATGGTTCACTATCAACGAACCATCGAGCTCGCACCCCGGCACTTCCAGGCCCTTTTCAACCTGGGCAGGCTCCATGGCCAGCTGCAACAGGTCGATCGTCAGCAGGAGCTGTACGAGGCGGCCATCGAAGCCAACCCGGACTTCATCCGGGGCCACTACTACCTGGCCAAGCTCATCATGGATCGAGGCGGCGATCTGCAGCAGGCCGAGGCCATCGCGCTCGACGCCCTGGCCCGGGACACCGACCACCGCGCCGGACCGTTCGGGTACTACGTCCTGGCGGATATCCTCAACCGCCAGGGGCGCGGAGCCGAAGCCCAGAAAGCCGCCGAGAAGGGCCGCCAGCTCCAGGAGAGGGGTGGTTGACTGCTTGACCGTCGGCCTACCCCTTGGGGGGTTCTCGGCGGGGTGCTCCTGCGGATAACATCCGCCCATGCCCATCCCAACACCCTTTCATTCGCGGACCAGCGCGGTCTCCAGGAGTCAGAACTGGAAGGACTGGGCCGGCTACTTGACGGCCTGCACCTACGACACCAGCCAGGATTCCGAATACTTCGCCCTGCGACACTCGGCCGGCCTGATCGACGTTTCGCCACTGTTCAAGTACGACGTCAAGGGACCCGATGCCGCGGCCTTTCTATCCCGCGCGACAGTCAAGAACGTGCACAAGCTCAAGGTCGGGCGGGTCACCTATCTGTGTTGGTGCGATGACGACGGCAAGGTCGTCGACGATGGCACCGTCTCACGCCTGGACGAGAATCACTATCGGGTAACCGCAGCCGAGCCTTCGCTGTCCTGGTTCGACCGCTTGCGGCGCGGCTACGACGTCACCATCGAAGACAGCAGCGCCAAGATCGGCACTCTCTCGCTGCAGGGACCCAACTCGCGCGAGATCTTGCGACAGGTCGCCGACACCGACATGGACGCGCTGAAGTTCTTCGCCACCGTGCGCTGCAAGCTGGGGGGCGCCAACGTGTGGATCTCTCGCACCGGCTACACCGGCGATCTGGGCTACGAGATCTGGGTTGCCAATCGTGATGCCGAGTCGGTCTGGGACAGTATTGTCGGCGCCGGTCGGGATTACGCCCTGCTGCCCGCCGGCCTCGATGCCATGGATGTCACCCGCATCGAGGCGGGCTTCGTCATGAACGGTGTCGACTACTACAGCGCCAATCACTGTCTGACCGAAGAGAGAAAGACGTCGCCCTACGAGATCGGCCTGGGATGGACCGTTCAGCTCGATCGCGAGCCCTTTGTCGGACAGGCCGCTCTGCGCAGAGAGAAAGAGACAGGGTCCAAACGGCTGATGGTGGGCCTCGATGTGGACTGGGCCGAGATCGAAGCGGTCTTCGACCGCTACGGCCTCCCACCCGAGCTGCCGGCCCACGCCTGGCGTGATGGGCGCCCGATCTATGATGAGCACAAGAACTGGATAGGTCAGGCCACCAGCGGAGTCTGGTCACCGACGCTGAAGAAGAATCTCGCCCTGGCCCAGATCGACGGCGCTCACGCCGCCGTGGGGAGTGAGGTTCAGTTTGAGATCACCGCCGAATACCGCCGCCACACCGTCACCGCCACGGTCTCACAGACACCGTTCTTCAACCCGCCCAGAAAGAGGTCCTGATGAGCCAAAAGGTCGACGCAATCGTCATCGGTGCCGGGCACAACGGGCTCATCTGTGCTGCCTACCTGGCGCAGGCCGGCAAGAAAGTCCTGATCTTGGAGCGACGTCACCTGGTCGGTGGCGCGGCGGTCAGCGAAGAAGTCTTTCCCGGATTCACCTTCTCGGTGCTCTCCTATGTCGTCAGTCTCTTTCGACCCTCGATCATTCGCGATCTGGAGCTGCCGAGATTTGGCTACGAGATTCTCCCCCTGGAGACGGCTTACACCCCGCAGATCGACGGTCCCGGTCTCTGCCGCTGGCCGGATGCAGGAGAGTCTCGCCGGGAAATCTCCCGGTTCAGCACCAGGGATGCCGATGTCTATCCAGAGTTCAGTCTGGCGATGACACAAGCTGGGCGCTTCGCCCGCAGCATCATCGACTCCCCTGCTCCAGATCCGACATCGCTGCGCCCGAAAGAGGTGATGAATCTGCTGCGCATGGGTCAGTCCATTCGCGGCGAGGATGCGAGCTTCCTCGATCTGCAGACCAAGCTGCTGACCATGAGCTCGGTTGATTTTCTCGATCGCTGGTTCGAGTCCGATGTGCTCAAGGCCCCGATGGCAGTGAGTGGAATCATCGGCACCTACCTGGGCGTCCACTCGCCCGGCACGGCCTACGTCCTCCTCCACCACTACATGGGAGAGATCGATGGGGCATTCCGTTCGTGGGGCTTCTCCAAGGGTGGCACGGGTGGCGTCAGCAAGGCATGTGCAAGCGCGGCCGAGCACTGGGGGGCTGAGATCCGACTGGAAGCGCCGGTGCATCGCGTTCTGCTCAGGAACGGCAAGGCCTACGGCGTCGCCCTCGAGAACGGCGACGAGTACGAAGCCGACCTGATCGTCTCGAACTGCGATCCGCGCCGCACCTTCATGACCCTGGTGGGCCGGGAGAATCTCGACGAGGACTTCGCCGCTCGGATCGACAAGTACAAGTTCCGCGGCAGCTCGGGCAAGGTCAACCTGGCCGTCGACCGCCTGCCCAAGTTCCGCGGTCGCCAGGGAAGCGCCCACCTGCGCGGTGATATCGCCATCGCCCCCAGCATCGATTATCTCGAAAGAGCTTACGACGAAGCCAAGTACGGCGACTTTTCCAAACGCCCGTATATCAATGTCGTGATTCCGTCGGTGATCGACCCGAGTGTGGCGCCGCCGGGCAAGCACGTCATCTCCTGTTTTGTGCAATACGCCCCCTACAAGCTCAAGGAGGGCCCCGAGACCTGGCCGGACAGACGGGAGGAGTTCGGGGACACCGTGGTGGAGACCCTCGCCGAATACTGTCCAGGACTGGAGAACTCGATTCTTCACCGACAGGTCTTGACCCCCTGGGACATGGAACAGGAGTGGGGCCTCTCCGAAGGCAACATCTTCCAGGGAGAGCTCAGTCTCGAGCAGCTTCTCTTCCAGCGACCGGCGGCAGGCTGGTCCCGCTACAAGACCCCCATCAAGGACCTCTGGATGTGCGGCTCCGGCACCCATCCGGGGGGCGGCATCATGGGCGCCTCCGGGCAGCTGGCCGCGAAATCCATTCTGGAATCGGGTGATCTATGAGCCGCTACGACACGATCGTCATCGGTGCCGGACACAACGGATTGACAGCGGCGACGCTGCTCGCCAGGGCTGGACGCCAGGTCGTGGTCCTCGAAGCCCGGGAGCAGGTCGGCGGACTGGCCTCGCGCGACGAGTTTCATCCGGGGTATCGGACGGCAGGCGTCCTTCACGAGACCTCGGCGCTCAGACCCTGGGTCGTCGACAAGCTCGAGCTGCGCAAACATGGTCTGGAGATCCTGAAGGAGCCCGCGCCAGTCCTGATTCCCGAGCGAGACGGTCCCGGCTATTTGCACTGGCACGATTCGAATCGCGCCGAGAAGGAGATCACCGGCCGATCTCATCACGACGCCGAGCAGTACCGCAGGTACCGCGCCTTCTTGAAGCGGATCGCGCCGGTGATCCGCAAGGTGTTCGATCAGTTTCCAGCTGACACTCAGAGTATTCAGCTCTCGGAGCTATGGGACATCGGCAAGAAGGCGATTGCCCTCCGGATGCTGGGGCGTCAGGACATGATGGAGGTACTGCGCATCGGTCCCATGTGTGTCGCCGACTGGGTCGCCGAGTGGTTCGAGACAGACATCGTCAGGGCCGCCATCGCGGCACCGGCTGTCATGCACGACATGACAGGCCCCTGGTCGCCTGGCACCAATCTCAATCTCATTCTGGCGGAGACTCAGGGCCAGATGGCAGTCAAAGGGGGGCCAGCGGCTCTGGTCGACGCTCTCGAGCGCGCGGCGAGGGCGCAGGGCGTGGAGATCAGCACCGGCTCCCGGGTGGCCAAGCTCAATCTCCAGGAAGGCGCAGTCACCGGGGTCACCCTGGCGAATGGCGAAGTTCTGGACGGTACCCAGGTCGCGGCATCCTGCGATCCGAAACAACTGTTTCTCAAGCTGATCCCCGCCAACCTGCTGACGATGGAGTTCGAACGCAACATCCAGCACTATCGGACCAGGGGCATGACCGCCAAGGTGAACTTGGCACTCGATCGTTATCCTGAGTTGCCATCTCGACCCGATCTGCAGCCAACTTTCTTGCGCACCGGTACCAGCATCGACGATCTGGAGCGAGCTTTCGATCCGGCAAAATACCGGGAGTTCGCGCTGGAGCCCATGCTCGATGTCTATGTGCCGACTCTCGAAGATTCCGAGCTCGCCCCCAGCGGCCATCACGTCTTCTCGGTTCAGGCCCATTGGGTTCCCTACAAGCTCGAAGGTGGCTGGAACGACGAAGCCAGGGAGCGACTCCGCGAGGCGGTCATCGATGTGCTGGAGTCCTACCTGCCCGACTTGCGGCAATCGATCCTCGGCGCCCAGGTGCAGAGTCCTGTCGACCTGGAAAGGACCTACGGAGTGAGCGGTGGTCATCTCCATCACGGCGAACACGCCACCGACCAGCTGGTGTTGCGGCCCACGCCAGAATGCGCGCGCTACGCAACTCCCTTCCGCGGTCTCTTTCTTTGCGGCAGCGGAAGTCATCCGGGGGGCGGAATAACCTGCGCCCCGGGGGCTTTGGCCACCCAGGCAATCCTCCGTTAGTTCGCCGTCGGCTCGGGTAATTCCATGTCCTTGCGTTCCCTCCTCCAGGATCGACCGGCCTTCCTGGTCCAGGCATGGAGGGCAACCGAAGCATTGCTGAATCTGGTCGGCGGGCGACTCACCAAACTGGGTCTGGAGCGCTCCTCGAGACTGATCAAACCGATCGAGGAGCCGATCAAGCGACTGCTGTTCGACTGTCAGATGTGCGGCCAATGCGTTTTGCATTACACCGGCATGACCTGCCCGATGACCTGCCCGAAAAAGCTGCGCAACGGTCCGTGCGGTGGGGTTCGTCTCGACGGCACCTGCGAGACGGATCCCGAGATGGACTGCGTTTGGCTGAAAGCGCTCGAGCGGATCGAGAAGACCCCCTACAAGGGCGAGCGTCTGCGTCTCAACCCACCTGTCGACTGGCGGCTCGAGGAGATGGCCTCCTGGGTCACTCTCGCCACAGGCCGAGATCAGATTGCAACCGGTAGCGACCACGAGCCACGCTACGCCTCGGAGGTCAAGCGGTGACCGACGCCCCGCTGTCGAGCAATCTCGCCCGGGTTCTGGCGGCGGGGCACTTCGCAGTGGCGGTCGAGATATCGCCACCTGTCGGACCGAATCCGCAGGCCTTGCAGCGACAGATCGATCGGGTCAAGGGCTACGCCGACGTCTACAACGTCACCGACAACCAGTCGGCCCGCGTGCACATGGCGAGCCTGCCGGCCTGTATCAAGCTCAAGGAGGCTGGCCTCGATCCGGTCGTCCAGTTCACCTGCCGCGATCGCAATCGCCTCGGTCTGCAAGCAGACTTGCTCGGCGCCGCGGCCTTCGGCATCACCAACGTCCTGGCGTTGAGCGGCGACCATCCGGTCTGCGGGGACCACCCGCATGTCAAGGCCGTCGGCGACATCGACTCGATCAACCTGGTGCGCATGATCCGCATGATGCGCGATGACCAGGTCTTCGAAAACGGTCAACCGATCCCCAAGATCGCACCCGAATTCTTCATTGGCGCCGTCGCCAACCCCTTCTCTCCCCCCTTCGACTTTCGCCCGCTTCGCCTGGCCAAGAAGGTCGCGGCCGGGGCGCAGTTCATCCAGACGCAGCTGATCTACAATCTCGACCGCTTTCGCGAGTACATGAAGCAGGTCGTCGACCTCGGGCTGCACGAGAGAGTCGCCATTCTGGCGGGGATCGGGCCCGTCAAGAGTGTCGCGGGTCTCGAGTTCATGCGCAACCAGGTCGCGGGCATGGATGTGCCGGAGCACCTGTTGGATCGCATGAAGGGCCTGTCGCAGGAGAACCAGGCCAAGGTCGGCGTGGACATCGCTTGCGAGATCGGTGAAGCAGTGCGCGAGATCGAAGGTGTGAAGGGGTTGCACCTGATGGCGGTGGGCGCACCCATCCTCATCCCCGAGGTGGTCGAGCGCCTCGGCCTCTACCCTCGCCCCGCCATCTAGATTCCGGAGATCGAGCGTTTCACGGCTCGAGGCGCTCAACGGCCTGCTCGGCGAGGCGACGCTGCGCCCCGAGCTCTCCATTCGTCGCCAGCTCGAGAAACCTGCGGTAGCTCGCCAGAGCCTCGCCAGGCTGGCCGGCGCGCTCCAGGTGCACGGCCAGATTGAAGACTCCCGGGGCCTCGTCCGGGGCGATATCGACGACCCGGCGAAAGGCCGCTGTGGCCTCAGGTATGGCGCCCTGCTGAGCCAGGGTCATCGCCAGGCCGTTCCACGCCCAGAGATAACTCGGATTGAGCCGCAACGCCTCGTTGAAGTGCTCGGCAGCCAGACCGAGCTGCCCACCGGTCCGATACAGATTGGCGAGATCGAAGTGAGCCACAACGCTATGGCGATCCAGAGCCAGGGCGGCCTGGAGCTCCCGTTCGGCGGCCTTGCGATCACCGCGTTGCAGCAGGATCCTTCCCAGCTCGTGATGCAGACGGGCCGACTCGACGCCCCGACCGATCGCCTGCCGATAGACCTTTTCAGCCTGGTCCGCTGCCGACAGCTTCTGCCAACAGGTCCCGAGGTACTCGTAGGCGAGGGGAATGTCGGGATCCGACTGCAGCACCGCTGCGAAGGTCTCGGCCGCGGCTCGCGGGTCCCCGCTGCCGAGCTGTGCGATGCCGAGCTGGATCTGATTCCACAGCGCGATCTTGTCCTTTGGATCGACCGGCGGTCCCGCTGGCGGTCTGCTTGGACCGGAGGAAGCCAGGTAGCCGAGGCTCTCGAGACGTGCGCGCGTCTCCGGGTCCAGCGTGTCGACAGATCCCGTATCACCTCCGTCGGCCTCAGCAAAGGACTCCAACAGCTCCACCAGCTGTCGCCGCAATTCCTCGTGTTCGACTGCGGCGGACCTGGCGAGGTTCTCTGTTTCCCTCGGATCGGTCCCCATCGCGTACAACTCGGGTGTCGGCGCCTGAATCAGCCGGTACTCCGAGTCCTCCAACGCTCGCAGGGGGCTCCAACCCAACGCCAGCTCCGGATAGAGGGATTCACTGTAGGCGGTGGAGACTTTCTCTTCGGGCTGCGGCGCCCGGTCTTCAACCAGGTACCGCAGGCTGACCCCTTGCCCATGCTCGGCCGCCAGGCCCAGATAGTCCAGAAGTGTCGGAGCCAGGTCGATGATCCGCACCAGGTCGTCGACGCGACGCCCCCGCGGCACGACCCCAGGCCCCCAGAGCAGCATCGGGACATGCAGGGTGGAGTTGTAGATCAACAGCGAATGGGTCTGTTCCCCGTGCTCTCCCAAGCCTTCACCGTGATCACCGACGACTGCGATGAGCATCTCACCAAGCTGCTCGGAGCCTCTCGCGGCGTCGATCAGCCGACCCACGACGGCATCCGTGTAGGCGACTTCTCCGGCATAGGGATTACCCGCGTACTCTGTTCGAAAGGGCTCGGGCGGCGCGTAGGGCGCGTGCGGGTCGTACAGGTGGATCCAGACAAACCGGGGTCCGGGTTCTACCTCGGAGGCCAGCCAATCTGCGAACGCCGCAAACACCTCGTCTGCCGTTCTCTCCGCCTCTGTCTGCTCGATCTCTTCTACCCCCGACCAGACGCGGTCGTCGTAATGATCGAAGCCCTGAGCGAGTCCGAAGCGGCGGTCGAGAACGAAGCTGGCCACGAAGGCACCCGTTCGGTAACCCCGGGCAGCGAGCACCTCGGCCAGCGAAAGTTGGACCTCGGGCAAGAGGTATTCACCGTTCGATCGGACGGTGTGTGTCGGCGGGTAGTTGCCCGTCAGGATCGATGCATGCGCCGGCAGAGTCAGTGGGACAGGCGACCTGGCACGGGTGAAGTTGACCCCTTCATGGGCGAGACGGTCGAGATTGGGCGTCCGCACAGAGCCAGACCCGTTGCAGCCGAGATGGTCCGCCCGCAGCGTATCGATGGTGATCAGAAGCAAGCTGCGCGGAGTTTCGGCCCTGGCAGGAGCGAGCCCCGCCGTCGCCATCAGGAAAACCAGCACAGCTCTCCTGGCGCGCCGCATCCCTCCTCTTCCGCTCTTCTCCTTGCCCATGAGCCCAAGCCTTGCTGCCCGCTCTGCGCTGCCCGTCACCGGTCTGTCACCTCGCACGGCCAATCGAGAATCAGCAACTTGCGCCGGGCATCTTCTTGTCTGCCCGAGTCCTCTGCTGCCGCTGCCGCTCGCAAGAGCCCTGCCAACGCATCCCGGTTGTAGGGGAAGGACGACAGTACCCCTTCGTATCGCGCGACCGCCTCTCCCGCGGCCCCCAACCTCAACTGGGCCTCGGCCAGCTCCAGGTAGTCCGAGACCTCCGCCGTGCCCTCCGCGATCGACTGTTCCCAAAGTGGGATCGCTGCTTCCAGTTGCCCCTCCTCGATGGCCTTCCTGGCCTCGACTCGCCGGAAATGGGCCTGGTTGTGATGCTCCCAGTCCCTGTTCTCCGCCTCCTTGATCGCCGCGAATCGCTGCATCTCCGCCTGCCCTCGGGCCGTATCTCCCAGTCGCAGGTAGAGCTGGCCGAGGTTGTAGTGGACCTGGCGGTGGTCGGGAGCCAGCTGCGCCAGGCGAAGCAGGTAACGCTCCGCCTCCTCCAGTCGATTGTCCCGCAGATTCATCACACCGAGAGAGTAGAGCGTGTTGAGGTTCTCCGGGTACACCTCGATATGCGACTCCAGCACCTGGCGCAAGGCTTCATACTGTTCCGTGGTCAGGGAGGAGAGCGCGAAGGAGCGAACCGCTTCGGCGGCCCTGGGTTCTCTCGCCATGGCTTCCTGATAGGCGACGATCGATTCACTGATCTTCATCTGCTCGAAGTAGAGCTCTCCGAGCTTCAGCCACAGACGGACATCCTCATTGCCCAGCGCGAGAGAACGCTCGCACGCCGCGATCGCCGCGTCGATATCGCCGCGATCCTCTTCGATCGCTGCCAGCAGATACCAGAGCGCCGCGTCCTCCGCATCCGCCTTCAGAGCACGTCTCGCAGCACAGCTCGCGAGCTCTGTGGCACCCATGGTCTGGGCTACACGCGCGACGTCCTGTTCGATACCAGGAACGCTGCCGAGTCTGTCCAGCAGCTGTTCGTAGGTTCCGAGGGCCTGCCACAGCTCGTCACGAGATTCGGCCTCGCTCGCGAAGCTGCGCGCCAACCTCCTGGCTCGTAGCCTGGCGTCGTGTGGGGCGTCGGCGATCTCGAGCACCCTCATCAGATCGTCCAGACCTGCCTCAGCATCGCCCAGAGCGAGTCTTGCTCGCCCTCTCTCCAGACGAGCCGGCGCAAAGCTCGGTGCCAATTCGATCGCGTGATCGAGGGCTGCCACCGCCTCTGGCAGCTTTTCCGCTTGCAGTAGAACTCGACCGAGGTAGTACCAGGCCGAGAAGACGCGCGGGAACTGGCCCGCGGTCGCGGCAGTCAGATGCGTTTCGGCAAGATCCAGCTCTCCTCGATCGAAGGCCAACCGGCCCAGGTGGTAGTGGGCCAGCGAGTACTTCGGCCACTGCTGAACCACAGCCTCGAGCACCGAGTTCGCCTGTGAGGACTCCCCCGCTTGCTCCAGTTGCAGAGCCCGTTCGAGCTCCGCCCGGGGAGAGGTCTCCTGTGTGGCCCCCACCGCTGGCAGAAGCAGAGCCAGGAGGCACAACACGCGGATCGGGTCAACTGCCCTGTCGAGCCACCACATAGATTCGATCCGCGGGTATTCCCTGGAGCACCTGCTGCAATCCAGAAGGCCATCGAATTTCGAGTCGGTCGACGACTTCCGCCGTGTCGAGGCCGAAGTGCAGCCGGGGGTCGTTCTCCGAAGCGTAGCTCCCCCCGGACATCCGCTGCCGGACCTGCGTCCCGCCACCGGTCGTCAGCCGGACGAGGGTCCCCGAGGGCACACTGACCTGAACCCAGTGTCCCAGACCGGGTGTGACGTTCTCCAGTAGGGTCGGCAGGGCATCCTGGTTGCTCACCACCAGGTCGAGATCACCGTCATTTTCGATATCGATCGTGGCCCCACCACGACTCGACTCCTCGATACCGAAGTCAGGGCCCGCTTCATCCGTCACCTCGCGAAAAACACCACCCTCGTTGATCAGCAGCTGGTTGCGTTGGCGATAGCTCTCCCCCAGCAGGGGATCTTCGTCCACCTGGGGATAGATGTGTCCATTGGCCAGAAAAAGATCCAGGTCCCTGTCGTGGTCCGCATCGAGAAAGAGGGGCGCCCAACCCAGAGGCACGTAGCTCGGCACCGCCAGCTGGGCGACAAAGGCGTCGTCCTGAAAGAGCTCGCCATTCAGATTGCGGTAGAGGGCATAGTAGTCATGGGCGAAATTCGATACCGCCAGGTCGAGCCACCCGTTGCCGTCGTAGTCACCCACGCCGACTCCCATGCTGCCCTGGGCGTTGCCATCGGCGTTGTAGGCGCAACCGGCCCAGGTCGCGACCTCCTCGAAGGTGGCGTCACCGCGGTTGCGGTAGAGCCGGTTGGCGGTGCTGTCATTGGCAACATAGACATCGAGGTCGCCGTCGAGGTCGTAATCGAAGCTCACCACGCCCATCGAATAACCCATTCCCCCGAGTGCCATCCCGGAGGCCGCGGTGGCGTCGCTGAAGGTGCCATCCCCGTTGTTCCGGAAGAAGACGTTCGGGCTCTCGGGGAGACCCCGCGGTCCGTCCATCACCATCACCTTGCCGCGCCAGGCCCGGGTCCTTTCGGCGCTGAGAATCTCGTCCCACGTCGCCTCGATGTAGTTACCCACGTAGAGATCCTGGTCCCCGTCACCGTCAGCATCGAAGAAGGTGGCGCCGATCCCCCATCCGGGATCTCCCACACCGGCGGCCGCGGTGCTGTCGACAAAGCTGCCGTCTCCGCTGTTCAGATACAGGACGTTCGGACCGTAGTTGGTGACGTAGATGTCGGGAAGGCCGTCTCCATTGGCGTCGCCGATGCAGCCGCCGTGGCCATAGAGGCGCAAGTCGATGCCAGATGCCTCGGTCACGTCCAGAAAGGTCCCATCCCCCTGATTGCGGTACAGCACGCTGCGCTCGTCGTCCGCAGCGGCATTCCGCGGAAGACGGAAGGCCGAGACGAAGAGGAGATCCTGAAATCCATCACCGTCGTAGTCGAACGCCAACACACCGTTCCCCGTCGATTCCAGGATATGAGGCTTCTCGACACTGCCTGACCAGGTGACGACCGCCAGTCCTGCTGACTGAGTACTGTCGCGAAACTGCGGCACCTGCGCGGCAACCAGGTGCGAGCCCACCAGCAGCGAGACCATCCCGAGAAGCGATCTGCAGGCCCCCACCTAGTGCTCCAGCTCCGTGTCCGCGTCCGCCAGTGCGACAAACTCCTGCAGCTCCGCCAGCGTCGACTCGGGCATCACGGGTGGGAGATTCGTGCCCACGATTTCTATGGCTTTCTCCCGGGCTCCGCGAATCATGTTGGCCCTGCCAGATTCGATCCAAACAGGATGCGCATCCCGGTCGAAGAGACTCGGTCGCCGCGCGGGGTCTCCATCCGCCAATTGGCGCAGGTACCCGACAATCTCATCCGCGATGACCACCATCTCGAAGGATCCCATCGCGCCCGACTCCAGGGATCCCACCCCCAACGCCAGACTCGTGCCTCTCTGCGCGGCAGCCTGGAGCGACAGGGCACTCTCGATGCCCGCCTGGATGTCGGGCAGTTTCGAGTCGGAGACACCGGCTGCACCCCAGAAGGGTAGCCGGTATCGGCGGCTGAGCAACTCGGTCAAGCAGTGCCCCCAGCGCACCTCGGCGGGATCGGGGCTCGTTGCGGTCCCGAGAATGATGGGGGATCCGGGACGGCGCACCTGGGCTATGGCGAGGACGCTCAGGGCGCGGGTGTTGGCCACGACCAACCTTGCATCGAGGGGACCGGACTTCTCGTCCGCCGGGGCCAGGCCGGCGTCGAACACCCAGGGGATGCCCTGGTCCGCCAGACCCCTGATCAGCGCCATATCCTCTCCTGACAGACCCTGGGAGGCTGCAGGCACGACACACGCCATGAGAAAGGGCCGCGCGACCAGGGCCGCCGCGCCTCCCATGGCGATCTCGGCCATGCGAACAGTATCCCGCATCGCGCTGGCGCTGTGTACCGAGCACACGATGGGCTTGGTCGTGCTCTCGAGCAGTCCCAGGAACGCCTGCCGTTGCCACATTTCAACCTCTTCGGATTGCCCGCCGCACATCGAGGTCGCGCAATCGAGGTTCTCCAGGGCCTCACACAGCCTGCCAAAGGCCGTCACGTCGGCCAGCAGCGCCTTTCGCCTCTCGCTACCGACGAGGTCCATCGTGTTGGGCCAGTCCAACCCTGTGCCGACATGTAACTTGCCATCCCCGAGCCGCATCTCCACCCCTCCACCTCGCGAGTACAGGGAGACTTCGCGCGGCACTTCTGCGAGAGCCCGAGCGACGAGATCCGGGCTGAGTTTGACCAACCCCGCGCCATCGGTGGTACAGCCGGCCTGCAACAAAGCCCCGATCGTATCGGGGTCTTCGAGGTGGACACCGGTCTCCCCGAGGCGTCTCAGAGATGCTTCATGAATCGCCGCCAGCTGCGCGTCGCTGAACATTCGAGACGTCATCACCAATGTGGCGATCTGTTGCTCGCCTTCCTCATCTGCACCCCCATGATCTCAGGTCCAGTCCACCCGAGATCGGCTTCACTGAGCTGACTCTAGACATCGACATCACAGGCTGGGTCAAGCTGTCGTCAGCATGGTGCATCCCGTCGCTTGGGGGATCATTGCGGGTCCTCCTGCCGGTCCCAATAGTCCACCGTCCGGCTACCTCTGTCCAGCACCGGCGAATCCGAGACGAACGAGGACGGCACCCCTGTCCGAGGCCAGGCTTCGACCAGTCCCTCTGCGTGCCAGACTACGCCGCCCTTCATCACCAGATCGACACTCGCCGTCGCCTCGATATCTTCCAATGGGTTCGAAGCCAGAACCACCAGATCGGCCACCTTGCCCTCCTCCAGACTGCCGAGGTCTTCCTCGAGCCCGAGAAAACGAGCCCCCCCGATGGTCGCCACCTCCAGGGCCCGCACCGGGCCCAGAGCCTCCGCCAACATCCAGATTTCCCAGTGCGGAGCGATACCGTGTTGTTGACCATGGGAACCGAGCGCCGAGTTGCCACCTGCGTCGAGTAAATCCTTGATCGACTCCGCGATCACTGGGAAGCTATAGTCGCTCTTCGGGCGGTCGATGACGCGCCGACTCGGTGGTGCGAGCTGGCGCCAGGGCACCAGACGCTTCAATCGAAAGCTGTTCATAGGTGGCCAGTTGGCGAGAAAGTACTCCTCGTTCCATGGGCCGGGGCCGCCCACCCCCAGGGTTGCCGAGTAGGTCGCACCCGCCATTCCAAAGAACTGCGCCACATCACTGTAGATCGGCGCATAGGGCAGGGGATGCTCCCAGCCTGTCTGGCCGTCCATGATCAGGCTCAGGGTAAATGCCAGGTCCCCCCCCTCGCCCGTCAACATGAGCGACCTCTTGCGAGCGATCTCAGCGATCCACTGGCGCTGCTCCCGGCGGGGCTGCTTGTATTGCTTGAGTGCTGTCGCACCCCAGGAGACGAGGCGCTCGACCTCACGCTCGGCATCCGCCAGGCTCTCGATCCGATTGTGCCGCTCGCCGTCGCCCCGAAAGAGGGGATCTCCCGTGCTGAATGTCCGGGGACCGAGCATCCGTCCCGCTTCGATCAACTCGGCCACCGGAAATACATTCTGCGACCAGGCCGAAGGCTCCATGACGGTGGTCACCCCCAGTGCCAGGTAGGAGGCCGTCTCCATGTTGACCGGCGGTGGGACTCCGCGATGCAGCCAGTTGTTGTGGACATGGGCATCTATCAGGCCGGGGATGACAGTCCGGCCGGTCGCATCGATGACCCAATCGGCTCCCTGAACTCCACAGTCACCGACGCAGAGGATTCGCCGACCCTGAACCAGGAGGCTCCCCTTCTCGATCACTCCCTGCTTGCCGGAGGTAATCAGCCTCGCGTTGGCGATCGCCACTCGTCCCTCGGGCAGCGGAGGACGGATTTCCACACTCAGCTCCAGACTCTCGGCCTGGCCACTCGCGAGCCGACGGAGAAAGTGCTGCCTCCCCATACCGTACTCCACCGTCTCGTTGTCCAGCCAGCGGGGGAAGAGACCCCCGCGAGTCGTCAGTATCTCTACCGGCCATTTCGAGCCGCGGCGATCCACGAGCGGTGGCTCCTCGACGGCCGAGGACGGCAACGCAGTGAGATAGATATTGTCCGCTTCCTGATACAGCACGCGCCGTCCGTCGGGTGAGACCGCTGCCTCGTCCGCGTCGGGGAATCGCAGCAGCACGCATCGATCGCTGCCGTCGGCCGCGACCGAAACCAGGTGACTGACCACTACCTCTCGCTGGTCCTCCTGTTGCTCCCGGACACGGTCCAAAAAGTAAATCCGCCCGCGCTCGTCGAAGGAAGCCCGCGGCAACTGCCGACGCTCGACATCCCACAGATCCCAGTCCGAGCCCGAGGTAGCTGCCAGTACGGTCGGCTTGCCGCCGGCGGCCGGAAAGCGGACGAGGTCGAACCATCCATTGAAGATCATGCCTCGATCGCGGACAGTAGCACCCGGACCTCGCGCCACCACCACCGATCTACCATCGGCAGCCCAAACCGGGTTGGCGTAGTCCCCCGGAGAGGTGGTCAGCCTGACAGGTCTGGCCAGGCCTGTGGTGTCCACTTTCCAGACGTGGCCGCCACCGCGATTCTCCGAGGTGACAAAGGCGACCCAACGCCCATCGGGCGACCAGGAGGGTGCCAGCTCGAAGACCTCGCCGAAGTCTCCAGGGGTGAGCCGCCGAACCGCACCCGAAAGGGCGGTGCGAATCCAGATACGCCCCACCGCTTCGAAGGCCAGCTGCGTGCGCGGGGGCGACAAGCTGGGCCAGCGGATGAACCGCGCCTCGAACGGCTCGCCAGAGAGGTCGACTCCACCACGAGCCATCTCGGAGATCTCGCGTCGCACCTCCGCCTCGAATGGAAGGGTAGTGACCCTCCCGGTCTCCACTTCGACACGGCGCAGCCGGCCTCCCTGGCTGACCAGGAGAGCATCTCCAGCAGCCGTCCAGCCGTAGCCCGGAAGAACGCGCGAGGCACCCTCCCCTTCGGTGCTGTCCTTTTCGATCGGATCCATCAAAAGGCGTTCGGATCCGGTGTCCAGGTCTCTCAGCCAGAGCGCGGTTCGTGGGCCGAACGAATGTCCCCTGTATTCGAGCGTGCCATCGGGGATCTGTCTCGCGAATGCCAGCCATCGACCGTCGGGCGAGGCCTCCGGGGCGAAGGCACCACCACTCGAGGCACGGGACTGCTGATCGGAGATCCCGGGTGTCAGAATCACGCTCTGTTCCACCGACAGATCCAGACGCCGCAACTGCCAGTAGCCGTCAAAGGTACTGGCACGACCCGAAGGCAGGTGCTTGCCAAGGAATACCTGAAAGTAGAGATAGCGGCCATCCGGGGAAACCGAAGGCCAACTGGCCCCGGGAACCTCGTCGTTCACCAACTCCCTTGGTTCGCCCTCGCCCACCGGCACCTGCCACAGTCCGTTTTCTCGCTCCCAATGGGGCCTGGCCTTGAACTTTTCGCGACGCACGATCAGGCTCTGACCATCGGGCATCCAGACTGGCTGCGAGTGACGGGCATCGGATTCACCCCAGATCAGCCTGGGCTCACTTCCATCCGCGCGCATCACCCAGAGGTTGTCCTGCCCTGCCCGGTCCGAGATGAAGGCCAGGTGGCCTCCATCCGGCGAGTACCGCGGGTGATAGTTCAGCGCCACGCCGCTGGCTTGCGTCAGACACTCCGCCCTACCACCCTCGCTGGGCATCCGATAGACCTGGGCCAGGAGATCGAAGGCCACCCATCGCCCGTCGGGTGAAGGGTCGACTGACATCCAGGTCCCTTCCTGGGCGGTGAACCTGATCTGCCGGGTTTGACCGCGCGGCAGGGTCGTGTCCCAGCCCGTCTCGGCGCCGGCAGCGGAATCGAGCGCCAGCAACTGCGCAAGAAGCAGAACGATCTTTCGCGATGCTCCCCCCATGAGGAAGTGAATTCTACCCTGTATGCTTGCCCGCACCGGGCCATGTCACCCCTCCAGGAGGACCCGCATGATGACGAAATCCAAAGTTACCAACTGGTCACACGTCGGCCCGGGAACCGCTTCGGTCTGGGCCGGGGAGGACACTCTCGATGCCAGGGACGGGACTCAGCCTCCAATCGTCACCAGTGTCACCTTTGGCTTCGAGGATCTGGCGCAATGGCTAGAGGTCGCCCGCGGCGATCAAGCAGGTCACCTCTACTCGCGGTCATCCAATCCCACCGTCCAGGTGTTGGAGAAGAAGATCCGCTGCCTGGAGGGAGCGGAAGCGGCAATCGCCTTTGCAACTGGCATGGCCGCTGTCAGCGAGACCCTGCACGCGCTGCTATCTCCGGGAGACCGAGTGGTGACGATCGCCGACAGCTACGGTGGGACAAGCAAGATCTTCCTGGAGATTCTGCCGCGGTGGGGCGTCGACGTGGAGATCTGCGAAACCACTGACCACGCCGCGCTCGAAGCCGCCATCTTGCGGGGCTGCAGGGCCGTGTACCTCGAGTCGCCCACCAACCCGACCCTGAAGGTTGTCGACCTGCGTCGCCTCGCCGAAGCGGGCCATGATGTCGGGGCCACTGTCATTGTAGACAATACGTTTGCCACTCCGATCAATCAACGTCCACTGGCACTCGGGGCCGACCTCGTCGTGCACAGCGCCACGAAGTTCCTGGGCGGCCACTCCGACGCGATGGGGGGACTTCTGTGCGGACGCCCAGAGCTCATCGAACAGGTCTTCGCACGCCGGGAGGTCACCGGTGCCGCCCTCGACGCGATGTCCGCCTACTTGCTGATTCGTGGGATCAAGACACTCGAGCTGAGGGTCGAGAGGCACAACTCCAACGCCATGGCGATTGCCCGCTTCCTCAGCGGCCATCCCAAGATCAGCTCGGTCTTCTACCCCGGCCTGGAAGGTCATCCAGACTTCGCCATCGCGCGACAGCAGATGCGTGGTTTCGGCGGAGTGCTCAGCTTTACTCTCGACGGCAGTCACCCGGAGGTCGGCCGGTTCCTGTCCGGGCTCCGCTTCGCCCACCTGGCCGCCAGTCTCGGCTCGGTAGGGACGCTCGTCGGCCCACCGAGCACGACCAGCCATGTCGAGCTTTCCGCTGCGCAGCGAGCCACCCTCGGGATCCCGGAGAGTCTGATTCGCTACTCCGTGGGAATCGAGAACCCCGACGACCTCATCACCGATCTGGAAACGGCTTTGGCGGCAGTCTAATCTGAAAAGCGCTTTTCGATCTCGAGCTCGAACCCCCGCTTCCGAAGCTCCTCGACGTAGCGCTGACGATCGACCGAGACTTCCCTGGGGATCGCACCTGCCGGGGTTTCGCCGCGTGCCATCATGGCGGTCACCAATGCTCCGTCCCAACCCGTGCATCGTTGCATGGCGGTGAAGCCGGTCTCCGGATCGAAACGATCGATCAGATCGATCTGAGCCAGCGCCGCACGCCCCTGATCCCTGCCAGTCGCCACCACTCTGACCAGAATGACGTCCCGGGCGTCGACCGAGGATTCCAGCTTCGGACCCAGGAGAGTGTGCAGCACCTCTCGGGGGACGACCTCGGTGTCTCCCACCACAATCGGGGTCGTCTCGAGCAATCCGGCATCGCTGAAGGCCTTCCACTGCGCCGCATGGCCCGGATATCGCAGCGTGCGATTCTCCAGGTACTGCAGCTTGCCCGCGTAGGTCGAAGGTGCAGTCGACGTACCTCCCGCGGTGACAAACGCCTCCAGCGTGCCAAAGGGTTCCGGAAAATCCACCAGCTCATAGCCTGCGGGATCGAAACAGCGAACCTCGATCGGCTGGCCATCGCGCAGGAAGACCGTCGTCCCGAAGTATTCGTTGGTGAGGCCCCCGATGTTGAAGGTCAGGAGGTAGTTCCACGGCTCGACCGGGTCCTGCGGTATCCCTCCGTCCCAGAGCTTGACCCCTTCCGGTACTTCCAGCATCTCGATGGCGCAGGCCATCAGGGAGGTACCCATACCCGGAACCTGACCGCAATCCGGGATTACACTGACCCCTCTCGACCGGGCTTGATCATCGAGCGCCAACTGCCGTTTCACCAGTGCGGTATTGCCACCCAGGTCGCACATATGGGCCCTGGCTTCGATCGCGGCCTCGGTAATGCCAAGGTTCAATGGGTAGGGCACCGCGCTCAGAAAACTGTCGATACCCGTCAGGAGGCTCACCAGCGCGTTCGCGTCCGACGCATCCAGTTGGGCCGGTTCGATGAGCGAGGTTCCAGACAGGTGATTGGCACGTGACGCCGAGGCCTGGGCTGCGGCCAGATCCTGGTCCGCGATGATGACGGCCTCAGCGTCGCCCCGCAACGCCAGATCGTAGGCGGCTGCAATTCCTTGTCGTCCTGCACCGAGAACTGCATAGCGAAATGACATTTCGATCACTCCTCCAGCAACGCGGCCTCGAGATGCGCCTCGAGACCAGCCAATCCGACGTTCCAGGTCTCCAGCGGCAGACCCAAAAACCGCGCGATCTCTTGAGCCTTCTCCTCCAGTCCGCCATCTGGATTCTGGCGTAGGAAGATCAATCTCTTGAAACCAGCGAAACACATGTCTTTGAGCTCTGGACGCTTGTCCAGCCCCATGCCGCTGAGCACCGTGGTCTCCCAGCGGGACACGAGATAGTCCGTCAGAAAATAGGTTTCCGGGATCTGCTCCGTAATGCGTTCCATGTTGCAGCCAGCCAGCATGGAATAGCAGTGCGGTCCCTGTGGACGGACCGCACGGTGCCTCTCCAGCACCCGATCCAGGGCGCCCGCCGTGCCGCAATCGCCATACACCACAACCGTCTTCCGATAGAGGCCTGCGAGATCTTCGAGCTTCTCCTCCACTGCCACCACGATGCGATCCGGATGAACATGATGCTCTGCGGGGATTCCGAAGATGTCGACCTCCCACCCACGCCGCTCGGCGATCTGGTGCACCTCTCTTGCCAGGGCTCCGCAAACGATCATGGCGATCGGCGACCGGTTGGTCTCTCCGCGCTGCTCCGTGCAAGCTCGGTTCATGCTCAAAATCCACCTTTCAGGACAAGCTCGGGAAGGAGAGACCGCCGACGAACAGGTCGTTGAAGTCCACTCGCGTCGAGAGCTCCACATACTCCACCCGGTTGGCGAGATCTTCGGCCACTTGCCGCTCGCGGAAGGACATCAGCGCCATCTTGGCACCTTCAGCGGCGACGTTGCCGACGAACCGGATCCGCTCCAGCGGCAGATCGGGCACCAACCCGATGTCGCGGGCGCTCACCGGGTCGATGGCACTGCCAAAGGATCCGGCCAACAACACCGCATCGATGTCTCGGGATTCGACACCAAGGTGCTCCATCAAGACCTGAACACCGGTCGCCACCGAGCTCTTGGCCGACTGCAGCTCACGTATGTCTCGTTGCGTCAGGCGCACACCGGAGGTCAAGGCGAACATGCGCTCACCGTTCTCCATGACGAGGTGCTCGGCCAGCGAATGATCCGCGACCTCGCTGCGCGCCCTCAGCCGGCCGCTGGCATCGAGCAGTCCGACGCGGCGAAGCTGCGCGATCGAATCGATCAGACCCGAGCCACAGATTCCCTGGGCGAGGCCATCTCCGACCACGCTCAACTCGACCGACTCCCCCAGGGTGACTCGATCGATGGCTCCGGTACTGGCCGCCATTCCGGCCCGGATACAGCTGCCTTCGAAGGCAGGCCCAGCGGGCGCCGACGTCGCCACGATTCCAGCGGCCGAACCCAGGGCGATCTCGCTGTTGGTGCCCACGTCGATGAACAGCCACAGATCGTCCTGCCGAGCAAGCCCGGTAGCATGCAGTCCAGCCAGGGTATCGGCTCCCACGTAGGCGCCGATCGCCGGGAGAGTCGTGATCTGACCGTGGGGATGAATCTCGACCCCCAGTGCATTCGCCTCGACAGTCTGCGCCTGGCAGAAGACCGGGACGAACGGAGCCACGGCAATCGATCGCGCTTCGACTCCCAACAGCAGGTGAAGCATCGTACTGTTGCCCACGATGATCCCCTGATAGATGCTGCGAGATTCGATCCCGGAGGCGTCGGCCAGCTGCTCCAGTATCTGATTCAGGGTCTCCACCACGGCTTGTCTCATCGCTTCCCGCGCGTCCGGGCCTGCCATCGTGTAGGCGATCCGGGAGATTACGTCACCGCCAAAAACCGCTTGACGGTTCAGGGCCGAGATCACGCCGGCGACTTCTCCACTGCGCAGATCGACCAACGTCCCCACCACCGTAGTGGTCCCGACGTCGAAAGCGACCCCATAGAGTGTTCCGCGGGTATCGCCACCTTCGATGGAGATCAGGTCACCCCCTCCGACACAGGCTGTGACCTTGAAACCAGACTCGCGCAGGCTGACAGGGAGAGCTCGTAGCATCATCAGGTCGGGGGTGGTTTCGAATCCGGCGATTCCGAGTGCCGCCTGGAGTCTTTCGAGATCGCTTCGAGTGTCTTCGGCGGACGGAGGATCGAGCTCGAGATAGACCTTGTGGATGGAGGGCTCGATGGCGACTTCCCGGCCGACTCCGGTCGTGGCGGTTCTGGGAAGCTCGAGGACAGCTGGCACGCTGCAAACCGAATCCTCGACGACGGGTGCCATGCAGGCGAGCCGCCACCCCTGCGCCAGCTCTGCCGAGGTCAGAAAGTCTCGATCAGGAGTCGAAACGGGAGCTGCCCCCGTCTCGAACTGAACCAGGCATTTGCCGCAGGTGCCCTGGCCGCCGCAGGTGGACTCGATCGCCAAGCCGATCCAATGGGCTGCCGTGAACACCGTCGTGCCCTCCGGAACCTGCGAGGCCCTGCCGTCCGGAAGGAATCGGACCTCGAACGTCTTGCTCACTTCCCTTTGCGGTGCTCCTGGATCCACGCCATGCCGTAGGCATCGCGGGCTAGCAGCAGGTCTGCTGCCATGACCGTCGGGCGCGCTCCTTCCGCCAGGGGATTGGCAATCGCCGAGGTCAGGCCGGCTCCCATGGCCAGCGCCAGGAAGGCGGCATTGATGACGCGACGATCGGGCAAGCCGAAGGAGATGTTGGAGGCACCCAGAGTCAGGTTGTTGCCCATTTCCTGGCGCACCCGGCGGATGGTCTCCAGTGTGACACGAGCCGACTCAGGATCGGCCCCAACTGTCATGGCCATGGGATCGATGATCACATCCTCGGGTGCGATGCCATGGTCACTCGCCCTGGCGACTATCTTTCTGGCCACACGCAATCGTTCTTCAGGATCCATCGAAGGACCGGCCTCGTCGTGTGCCAGGCCGATCACGGCAGCGCCATGCCGACGGACCAGGGGCAGGACCGCCTCCATTCGCTCCTCTTCACCGGTGACCGAATTCACCAATGGCTTGCCCTGACACCTCGGCAGAGCCGCCTCGAGAGCCGCTACCACCGAGGAGTCGATACAGACAGGCACATCGGTGGTCTTCTGCACGATCTCTACCAGTTGAATCAGCAGAGCAGGTTCGTCAGCTCCAGGGACTCCGGCGTTGACGTCCAACAGGGCGGCACCAGCGTCGACCTGAGATCGGGCGTCTGCGATGACCCGGTCGAAATTGCCTTGCAGAATTTCGGCTGCCAGCGCCTTGCGACCTGTCGGATTGATGCGTTCACCAATGATCACGAACGGACTCTCGGGCCCGATCGTCACCTTCCTCGTCGGTGACTCGAGAATTGTCTCCACTTGGACCTCCGTTTTCTACGGTGCAGCTTCAGCGGATTTTCCGCCGGCTACCAGGTCGAGGGCTACCTTCACGGCCTCGGGAGCGTTGGGCGCGTAGCCATCGGCACCGATGCGATCAGCCCACTCCTGAGTCACTGGCGCTCCGCCCACCATGACCTTGACCTGGGAGCGCAGTCCCGCCTCCTCCAAAGCCTCGATCACCGCCTGCTGTTCCGGCATGGTAGTTGTCAACAGGGCGCTCAACCCGACGAAGCGGGGCTGCAGCTCTCGCACAGCTTCCACGATCTTCTCGGTCGGCACGTTCTTGCCCAGGTCGTGGATCTCCATACCGACCGTCTTGAGCATGGCCGCCACGATGTTCTTGCCGAGATCGTGGAGGTCGCCCTTGACGGTGGCGATGACGACCTTGTCGCTGGTCCGACGCTGGCTCTTGGCCAGCAAAGCGGGCTCGACCTGCTCATTGCACTTCTCGAAGATTGCTGCCGCAGCGATGACTTCGGGCAGGAATGCATCGCCCCGCTTCCAACGCTCACCCAACTCCAGCAGGGCAGCGGTCATCCCCTGCTCGAGAATTTCCTGAGGCTCGACGTTGGACGACAGTAGCTCCTCGGTGGTCTGCAAGGCCGTGGCCTCGTCCAACCCCAGGATCGCATCGCGCAGAATCGTTAATGGCTCACTCATCGCGGTTCTCCTCCCTCGCCAGCTGGGCGACTCATGCCTGGCGCTCATAGGTGTCGATGATTCGCAGGATCTCCATCTCCTTGGCCTCCTCCAGCGGAGGAGGCTCGTGCGACTGCAAAAGGTGTCGAGCTCGCTCGTTGGCTGCCTCCCGCGGGCCCGAGCGGCCGGCTGCCTCCCACTCTTCCCAGGTGGTCCGATCGAACATCCTGGGCATCCATTGTCGGCGCATCTCAGCCAGGGTGTGTTGCGTGCCCAGATAGTGCCCCCCCGGCCCAACCTCCTCGATCACCCCGGCAATCGTGTCATCGATCTCGAGCGTAGCCGGACTGACCAGGTGTCGAAGCAGGCTGAAGATCTCGCAATCCAGGACCATCTCCTCGGGCGAAAAGACGCGAGCTCCGAAGAGGAGACCAGCTCCACACAGCAGATCTGCTCCAGCCAGGCAACTCGCGAGCCCGGAGAGGCCATTCTCGACACCCGCCTGCCAGTCGGCGATCTTGGCACCGGTGGCGAAGGTACCGATGATGGAGGGCACACCGTAGCGGCGGGCCAGCTGGGCCGATGCCATCTGCAGGAACAGGTCCTCGGGCCCTCCGCAAGCGGCTGCCCCCGAGCGCAGGTCCATCGCCGTCGCGCAAGAACCGTAGAACGTGGACGCTCCAGGCACCAGGAGCTGCTGTGCCACGATACCTGCAAGCACCTCGGCGTTCGACTGCACCAGCAGTCCGCCGGCTGTGGCTGGCGCGGTAGCGCAGGAGATGGGCATGACGACAAAACCACACGGCAGACCAGCCTGGGCGTAGATCTGCGCCGCTTCCAGAGCCCCGTCCTCGTATGAGAGGGGGCTCAAGCTGCATTGA
This sequence comes from uncultured Acidobacteriota bacterium, assembly GCA_963707075.1. Classification (GTDB taxonomy): domain Bacteria; phylum Acidobacteriota; class Thermoanaerobaculia; order Multivoradales; family JAHEKO01; genus CAXMQZ01. The sequence goes on along the minus strand of CAVPOX010000015.1, from coordinate 87,097 downwards.
AAGGCTGAAATCACAGGCCGCTCACGGAGACGCTTGCCATCCCCGGCCACGACTTTGGCGATCTCGACAACCCCGGCCGCCATCCGCGGGGTGACGGCGGTCATCATCTGGATGTGCTTGCCTGTGTTGGTGATCTGCGCGTGCAACTCATGCAGCGACTGGCTCTCGCGAGGCACGTCGCGCGCTGTCACCGGCTGCCAGAGCATACCGATTTCGGGAAGCGCGTCCGCCAGTCGGGAAATGCGAGCCAGGTCATCCTTGGTGGAAGCGCGTCGCTCTCCAGTCTCGGGATCCAGGATCTCGGCCGCGTTGCCGTCAACCGAGAGGTAGCTCCGGGTACCGTCGAGAACGAGCTCTTGTCCGTCCACACGCCCGAACAATCGAGTTCGCGCAGGCAGCGAATCCAGGGCTTGCGCGACGACATCTCTCGGAAGGAAGACCTTTTGCGAAGCGTGATCAGCATTGGCGCCAGCCTTCGCCAGCGCCTGGCGCACGGAATCCGAGGGGACTCCGATCCCCACACGCTCCAGGACGCGCAGAGTTTGCTCATGAACCCTGTCGGCCGATTCGGATGTCATGACATCGAGCCGCAGACTGTTGGGCAGAGACTGAATTGACTCCCTCTCCGTCATCACTACCTCCCTGAGCGCCGCAGGTAGAGTATGCAAGAGCAAAATGCTTTTTTCAAGGTCTTTTTTCTTGCAAAGTGACGGCTTCTTGGGCAGAATTCGGTACAAATGTACGAAATTGACGCCATCGACCGGCGACTTCTGGATCTGTTGCAGCACGACGGCCGCAAGTCCTTCAGCCGCCTGGCCCGTGAAGCCGGCATCTCACGATCGGCTGCAACGGCCCGGGTCAACGAAATGATCCACAAGGGTGTCCTGGCGATTGTCGCGGCGACCGACATGATGCTCCTGGGCTATCTGGTGCGTACCGTCATGTGCCGCGTGGGACAAGGGACGCGCCGGTCGGCAGCCCGCCGGTTGGCAGCCCTGCCCGAAGTCACCTACTGCATCGTCGGCGCAGGCTCCGTCGACATCCAGCTGGAGGTAGCCTGTCGCGATCCACAGCATCTCGCCGAGGTGCTCGAGAAGATCTCAGCCGTCGAGGGCATCAGCATTGTGGAGACCTTCGAGTTTCTCGAAATGGTAAAGCAATCCTATGGCTGGGAAGTTGCCTCGCCCGAAGATTGAAAGGAAAAGAAGGAGTATGAATATCCGGTCCGCGAAAGGCGCGCGCACGCTGCCCCAGATTTACTACACCTCCGATGCGGTCTTCCAGAGGGAGCTCGAACGCATCTTCTCCGAACGCTGGCTGTTCGCTGGCCACGTCAACCAGATACCCGAGGCCGGGGATTTCTTTCTCTTCGCAATCGGTAAAGAAAGCCTGATCGTCGTGCGCGATCGGCAAGGCCAGGTCCGAGCCTTCTACAACGTCTGTCGGCATCGCGGAGCGCGAGTCTGTGTGGATCCCCACGGCCGCTTCGCCAGTGGGATCCAGTGTCCGTACCATGCCTGGACCTATGGACTCGACGGAACCCTGGTCGGTGCGCCGATCATGGCCGAGGTGCAGGAATTCTCCAAGGAGGAGTATCCTCTCAAGCCCGCCGCGGCCAGAGTCTGGGAGGGGATGATCTTCGTCAATCTCGCCGCCGAACCCAAGCCGTTCGAACACACGTTTGCTCCTCTCCTCGGCAAGTTCACCCGGTGGCAAATTTCCGATCTGCAGTCTGTCCACCAAACCGTCTACGACGTCGAGGCCAACTGGAAGCTTCTCTTTCAGAACTACAGCGAGTGCTACCACTGTCCGACAGTGCACCCTGTGCTCAATCAACTGACACCCTTCCGCAACAGCATCAACGACCTCGACGAAGGCCCCTTCCTCGGCGGTCCGATGCAGTTGGCCAAGAGCGGAGGCAGCATGACGATGAGTGGTGCTCGTTGTGCGGCACCTCTCGATGAGCTGTCCGGGGACGATCTCGAGCTGGTCTATTACTACACGATCTTTCCCAATATCTTTCTGAGTCTGCATCCGGACTATGTGCTGATCCATCGCGGCGAGCCCCGTGCGGTCGACCACACCCGCATTACCTGCGAGTGGTACTTTCATCCCGATGCCATAGCACTCGAGGGTTTCGATCCCCAGCCAGCGATCGATTTCTGGGATATGACCAACCGTGAGGACTGGCACCTGTGCACGATCTCTCAGCAGGGAATCAGCTCCCGGGCCTATTCACCCGGACCCTACTCCAACCTGGAGAGCCAGCTCGCGGCTTTCGATCGAGAGTACCTGCATGCTTTGGGCGACGATGCCCCTGAGATGCAGCGCGTTTGATCACCAAACAGAGTCCGGTCGCCCCGACCTCGAAGCAACCCTGGGCCCAGTGAGTCGTATTCTCTTCTGGCAGTAGGGCACGGCACATGAAGCTCATCGAACGCTACCTCGAAGAGATCGGCACGTACCTCCCGAAGGACCTTCGCGAGGCGGTCAGCACCGAGCTGCGCGCCAACCTGGAGTCATCCGTCGAGAGTCGACTGGCAGAGAATCCAGCCCTCTCCCCGACCCAGGCCGAGGCCGAAGTGCTCAAGGAGCTCGGACCCCCACACGAGCTGGCAGACAGGTACGTTCCAAGACCTCGGGTGCTCTTCGGGCCACGGCTCTACCCGGCTTTCATCCGCACCATGAAGATCGCCATCGCCCTGCTGGTTGGCCTGGCAGCCCTGGGCATTGTGATCGACCTCTCAGACTCGATTTCGATCGTGTCGATTGGCAGGTCGCTTATCGCGGCTTTCAGTGGCGTCCTGACCGGATCTCTGGTGATCCTCGGCATCGCTGTCGTGGTCTTCTCCGTCATCGAACGCACTGCGGTGCTGCCACCCCCAACGCGGGAGGAGTGGGATCCGGGCTCTCTGCCTGAGGTCGAGGACCCCGACAAAGTCTCGATCGGCGACCGAGTCGCCTCCATCGCCTTCCTCGTGGTGGCCCTGATCGTCCTGAACTTCTTCCGCCAATGGATCGGGGCGCACGTGACCACCAACGAAGAAAGCGGCTGGATCCCGCTACTGGGACCCGCGTTCGAGTCTCAACTCTGGTTGCTCAACGTTTGCCTGGTCCTCGATCTGGTCGTCAATTTCCTCGTGCTGCTGAAGTGGCGCTGGACGACAGCCTTGCGCTGGGCCAACTTCGCGGTCAACTGCCTGTACCTGACCTGGCTGGGACGAATCGCTTTCGGACCCTCGATTCTCGAGATCGATCCGGCCTGGATGGCCAGTCACGGCTGGTCGGCAGAAGCCATCGAGGGCTACGAGGAGCTCTTCTCGGGACTCTCCGGCGTGCTGAACCTCAACCTCAAACTCGGATTCGCCGTCGCCTGCGTCTTTCTCGCCTACTCGCTCCTCAAGCTCCTCCGCCGCATGTTCACCGGTCCCTGAATCTCCCCGTGCCTGGTGCACTGGGGTGGTTCTTCTGGGATGAGTGTGAGTTGACGAGGGTCGTTGGGGGGGTCCCAGGACGGGTCTCTTGGCAAGCGCATCCGGGCAATTTTCGTAGGCCAAGAACGGTCCGGCGCGCAGGCAAGGGAGCGAGCGCCGTCCCTCCGCCTTCCCCGATCGCGCGAAGCGTGCCCTCCGGGACCCTCCCCAAACGACCCTCGACGTTTCCGATCAGCGGCGGCGGTACCCTGCAGGGCACCTGGAACGTTCTTCATCCTTCGCCCGTTCGAGGACACTCATGGCGATGCAGAGGCCAGAACCGCACTGATTCAGGGCTCTGGATAGTCGAACGATCTGTCCGGATAGGGCGGCGGCTCGGGCACCGGCCGAGGGTCGGTGGCGATTTTGTCGAGGAGGTAGTCGATGGCTGTCTGCAGTTGGGCGTCCTCGCCGTTGAAGGTCGCATGGGGCAGGTTGTCCACGACGATGTCCGGATCGACCCCGTGCTGTTCGATAAGCCACTGGCCCTGTTCGTCATAGGTCCCCCACATCGGAGCCCGCGCGATCCCCGAGTCGCTCAGCCGATTGATCGAGCTCAGCCAGATCTCACCTCCCCAGGTGCGCATGCCGATCACCGGGCCAAGGCCCAGACGCCGGAAACCTTCGGCAAACACCTCGCCATCGGAAGCGGTCTCCTGATCGCACAGCACCACCATGTGCCCTCTGAACGCATACTGCATGTTCCAGTAGGGATCTTCGACTCGACCCTTCCAGTAGAACCAGGCCCGGCGCAAGAGCTTCTCCAGGATGATCGAGTCGATGTTGCCCCCGTTGTTGTGTCGCACATCGATGATCAGCCCCTGGCGCTCGAAAACCGGATAGAACTGCCGGTACCATTCGGTCAGGTTGCGACTTCCCATGGCTTGCAGGTGTACATAACCGATATCGCCACCACCGAGGTCTTCCACCGTCTGGCGACGCGTGTATTGCCAATCCCGGTATCGCAGCGCCCGCTCGTCGTCCGTCGGCACCACGATGACATCGCGACTCGCCCGACCACCCGCGCTGGCCACACGCAGCCGCACCTGCTCTCCCGTTTGTTTGCGCAGCAGATGTCCGATGTGGTCCACCGAAAGCGTGGCGATACCGTTGACCGCGACGATGATCTCTCCTTCCGAGACCGCCACGTCCGGCCTCGCCAGCGGTGAGATTTCAGCCGGGTAGTCGGGATCCGAGCGATAGATGTAGTCCACCCGGTAGCCTCCCGCCATGGCGTCGCGCACGAGTCGCGCACCGAGGCTGGCCACCTCGATGTCATCCGGACCTCGTCGATGATCCCCCCCGCGTACGCTCATGTGCAGCGCCGAGAGCTCTCCCATGACTCTTCCGATGAGCTCGCTCAGCTCATCCCGTGTGGTGACCCGGTCGACCAGGGGGAGGTACTTGTCGCGCACCGCCGCCCAGTCGACTCCGTGCAGGCCAGGATCATAGAAATGATCTCGCTGCAACCGCCAGGCATCGACGAAGATTTGTCGCCAGTCCTCGCGCGTGTTGATCGGAAAGGTCCAGCCATCGAGGTCGACTGCCTGCTTGGAGAGATCCTCAGGGGCAACAGCCAGGGCGTCGACGATGAAAAGGCCCTTCTCTTTCTGGAGTAGGAGCTTCTTGCCGTCGGCGGAGAGATCGTAGTAATGCACCTCATCGGCCAGCGCCACGGGCTCCGGTTGCTCGTTGCCGACGGCCAGCGCCATCAGCTCCCACTTTGGATCCGGCCCCGAGCTTTGGGCCAACCAGAAAAGCGTCTCGTCGTTGGCATCCAGCGCGTTGAAGTTGCCTGCCGCCACCGGCACCTCGTGCAGGCGGTTCTGGAGGCCGTCGAGATCGATGGTTACGGTAACAGCCTTCTCCTCTGCGGAGTCGTCTTCCAGCTCGTTCTCCTCATCCGGTTCGAACAGCTCGTCCACGTGTCGAAAGGGTGACCGCAGTCCCTGGCGCAAGGCGACCTGGAAGATCCTGTCGGGTTTGTCGAAATAGGGCTCCGGCTGGCGAGTGCCCCAGGGACTCTCGACGAGAGACCGCAGCTCCCGGTCGGAGAGGAAGTAGATCCACTCACCCTTTTCGTCCCAGACCGGACTCCAGCTATTGACCCGATCGCTGGTCAGGGGTACGTGGAATTGACCATTGATCCCGTGGATCCACACCTGAGAGAAGCTGTTCGAAGCCACCTGCACGAAGGCTACCCAGGCACTGTCTGGTGCCCAGGCGATGTCTCTCACGCCTTCGCGATTGGTCGAAATGACCTGCTGCTGCCCGGAGGACACCTCCAGCAACCAGAGGTCGCGATTCTGGTCGGAATAGGCGACCCAGCGACCGTCTGGCGAGGGCACGCCCGCAAACCGCAGGATCTGGCCATCCGCAGTCAGGGCTCGCTGATCACCGACACCGGTGGCAGGCAACTCGACGAATTCGAGCTCGCCCGTTTCATCGGACAGGGCCAGCACATGGTCACCATCCGGCATGAAGATCGCGTCGCGATAACGCACACCCGGCTTGCTCGAGGATCGAATCAGACGTCCCTGTCTTGCCGGCACGACAAAGACCCTGCCTCGGGCGGTCAGCACGGCACTCTCTCCCTCGGGATGAATGTGGACCGATGTCAGATACTCCATCGGATCCTCGACCCATTTATCCCGCCATTGATCGACATCGGTAGCCAGGGTGATCGCGACCCTCCGGCTGCGGTCGGTTTCGAGGTCGTGTATCCACAAATCGGCGCCCGACTGATACACGATGCGGCCGTCAGATAGCGAGGCATCTCGCACGTCCCAACCGCTCTGACGCGTGTGCTGACGCAGATCGCCGCCGCTGTCGTCCATCGACCAGAGATTCATCGTGCCATCGCGATCGGAAATAAAGTAAACCCGACCGAGCGCGACCATCGGTGTGTGACTCTCGCCCACATAGTCGTCCGTCAAGACAACCGCTTCGGATCCCTCGCCATCGAATCTCCAGATCCTGCGAGCCGTTCCCCCCGCGTAGCGTTTGGTCACGTTGCGGTGAAATGCAGGGCGCACGAAGAACAGTCGCTCCCCCTGAGGATCGTAGATACCCTCACTCGCTTGGCTCAACGGCACTCGCGCGTAGCCCCCGTCGAGATCCAGCACTACGAGTTGAAGGTCGGGGAGAGTGGAAAAGTGTGAGGTCGCATACAGCAAGCGCCCATCAGGCAACCAGGAGTTGACGATCGAGGGTTCGGCCTGCCAGGTTCGCCGCGTGGGTAGTCCTCCGGCGAGCGGCATCGTATAGACCTCCATCGGCCCTTCGTAGGTTGCAGAGAATGCCAGGGTGCTGCCATCAGGGGAAACGGTCGGATGGGTTTCCTCTCCTGGGTGTGTGGTCAACCGGCGGGCCAGCCCTCCATCGGTGGGCACCGTCCAGAGATCGCCTTCTGCTGCAAAGACGATGGCTTCTCCATACAGTGCTGGATAACGGTAGTAGCCCAGAACGCCTTCGCCGCGCACCGAGAGTGGAAACAGGAGGACGACCAAAAGACTGAGGAAGACTCTTTTCATGACTCTCACCCCGCAAGCGCGTTTGTCCGCTATCCTGTCATTCATCCGGAGGTCACTCAATCGTTGTCCAAGACCCAACCCACCATCCTGCTGATAGGTCTCGGCCACCTGGGCGGAGTGCTCCTGGAGTTTCTCGCACGCGAAGCCTGGATAGGCCGCATCATCGCCTGCTCCCGCAGTCGGGAGCGAGGCGAAGCCCGCTGCAACCTGGCCCGACTTGGAGCCATCGCTCAGGGTTTCGTTCCCCGAATCGAGTACCAGCAGATGGACGTCTTGCGACCCCCAGAGGTTGCGGCGGTTCTGGAGCGCAGTTCACCGGATCTCGTGATCAGCAGCGCTTCGATGCAGACCTGGTGGTTGCCCGAGCTGCTACCCACCGACGCCAGGGAGCGGCTCCAACGAGCAAGATTCGGGGTCTGGCTTCCTCTACACCTGGCCCCAACCCTCGCACTGATGGAAGCCATCGACGCTTGCTCCTATGCAGGACCTGTGGTGACTGCTCCATTTCCCGACGTGGTGAACTGTGTTCTGGGCAAGCTCCGCCTCGCGCCGACCTGCGGTATCGGCAATATCGATGAGCTGGTCGCCAAGGTGCGGTGGAGTGCGGCGCGGCACTTCGACTTGCCGATAGATGAGATCGAAGCACTCATGGTGGCTCACCATGCTCTGGAGTCCGCAGTATTCGGAACGGGAGTGGGCGACGCGCCGCCCTTCTTCCTGCGCATCGTGGTGCAAGGGAAAAAGGTCACCGACGCCCGATTGGCCGAAGCGCTTCTGTTCTCGGCGAGTCCCCTGCCCAACGGACCAGAGACGGCCTTCTTCACTACCGGCTCCACGGTGCGCCTCGTGCGAGCGATGCTCGCCGACTCCGACACCCTGCTGCATGTTCCGGCGCCCCAGGGCCTGCCTGGCGGCTACCCTGTCCTGGCTGGTGGGGGCCGCGTGGAGCTCGCACCGATCGGGGGCCTCGCGCCACAGGAAGCGATCGACATCAATGTACGATCGCTCCCCTATGACGGTATCGAGTCGATCGAAGCAGACGGCACCGCAGTCTTCAATGCCGAATCCGTCGAGATCCTGCGTACCGAGCTGGGCTACGATTGTGCTCGGCTGCCCCCAGCTGAAGCCCTCGACAGGGGCCACGAGTTGAGGGCGCGATTTCGCGATTATTGTGGCCACCACGGCATCGATCTGACCAAGATTGGATAGAGAGGAATCATGAACGAACTCGCCTACAAGACTGTCCTGATTACCGGGGGAGCCAGCGGCATCGGCGCCGCCACCGCCAAGCGTTTCCTCGATGACGGCTGCCGAGTTTGCATTGTCGATCGCGACCGGATCGCTCGCGAAACCATCGCCGCGGAGCTCGAGGGGCTCGCCGGCGCCCTGCACGCGGATGTCACCGATCTCAGCCAGGTTCAGGCGGCCTTCGATATCGCTGTAGAGACTCTCGGTCATATCGATGTCGTGATCAACAACGCCGGCATCAGTGTCCGCCATGCCTTTCTGGACATCACCGCTGAAGACTGGCATCGCGTGCTGAGCACCAATCTCACCGGTGTCTTCTATGTCGCCCAGACGGCCGCCCGACACATGATGTCCGGCAAGGGCGGAGTCATCCTCAATACCGCTTCGACCAACGGCATCACAGGATACCCTTTCTATGCTGACTACAACGCCAGCAAGGCCGGGGTCATCGCTCTGACGCGATCCATGGCTTTGGAGCTGGCGCCAAAGGTGCGAGTCAACGCGGTGGCTCCGGGGTATGTCCTGACACCCATGCAGCGAGCTGAGTACACCGACGAGATGTTGGAAGAGGTCAATCGGAAGATTCCGTTGGGCAGGCACGCGGAACCCCGCGAGATCGCCGCGCTGTTTGCCTACCTCGCTTCCGATGAGGCCGCCTTCATCGATGGTCAGGTCATCTCGATCGATGGTGCCGAAACCGCCGGCAGCCTGGCCGGCCGCTAGTCAAGAGGGTCATGATGACATCTACTTCGAAGTCGAAAGCGCTGTTCCAGCGGGCCCTGCACGTGATGGTCGAGGGAGGCAGCTCGCCATCGCGCGGACCCGCCAACTACGGAGATTACCCAATATTCATCGAGCGTGGCGAGGGTTCCCAGATCTGGGACGTGGATGGCAACCGGTATGTCGACTGGATGATGGCCTATGGAGCGCTGCCACTCGGTCACGCCCATCCTGTAGTCGTCCAGGCCGTCCAGGAAGCGGCTGCCACAGGCAATCACTTCGCCACCGCCACCCAGATCGAGATCGAGGTCGCCGAGCTGATTCAACAGACGGTTCCGGGTGCCGAAAGAGTGCGTTTCGCCAACACCGGCACCGAGGCGACCATGGCAGCGATCCGACTGGCTCGCGGCTATACGGGCAGACCGAAGTTCATAAAGTTCGAAGGCCACTATCACGGATGGTTCGACGACTTCCTGGTCAATGCACATCCCCATCCGTTGGTCTCGCTGGGGCACCCCCGTGACCCGATCAAGATCGCGGACAGCTCGGGCCTGAACCGGCGCGCACTGGAAGACACCATCGTCATCCCATGGAACGACACTCCCGCCCTGCAGAGAGCCCTGCACACTTGGAGGGGGCAGATCGCCGCGGTGATCACCGAGGGCGTCATGGCCAACATAGGCGTCATCCCACCAGGTCCTGGCTACCTGACCAGCCTCAGGCAGCTCACCCGGGACGACGGCTGCTTGCTGATCCTGGATGAAACCGTGACCGGGTTTCGGGTCGCTGCTGGCGGCTGTCAGGAGCACTACGCGGTCCACGCAGATATCGTGACCTTCGGCAAAGGGCTGGGCGCCGGGCTGCCGGTCGCTGCTCTTGCCGGGCGTGCAGAAGTCATGGAAGCCCTGGCATGGGGAGGCGTCCTGCACTACGGCACGCAGAATGGCTCCCGACTGGGAATGTACGCGGCGCGCGCCAATCTGACCGAACTGCTGAAGGATCGCGGCGCGGTCTTTCAACAAACTCGCAAGGTCGGCGAATCCCTGTGCGATGGTCTGCGGACGCTCTTCACGGACACCAACACGCCGGCCATCGTCCAGAACGTCGGGCCCATGTTTCAGATTCTCTTCACGTCCCGGAAGAACATCACGGACTACCGGGAGTTCTGTGCCCATGTCGATCGCGAGGCCTACCGCAAACTGGCCCTGGCCCTCTTTGCTCATGGGGTCTACATGAGCCCGTCGGGAGCCCTGCACTCGGTTGCCTCGGCTGCCCACACACAGGAGGACGTCGAGGCGACCCTGACTGCCTTCGAAAAGGTCCTGACCGATGACCGGACATGAGAGGAACTCCGCGAACCAGCTCGCCGGCAAAGTCGCGATCGTGACTGGAGCCGGGTCCGGTATCGGCCTCGCGATCGCGCGGCTCTTCGCCCGCGCCGGAGCCACCGTTGCCGCCGTCGACATCGACGCCGACCGACTCGAGACCCTGCAGAACGAGAGCCGCGGCGAGCCTGGAAGAATTGTCGCCTTGCGCGCCGACGTCGCCAGCGCTGCCGATTGCGCGGCGACCGTCGAGAAGGTTCTCGAAGCTTTCAAAAGGGTGGATATCCTGTGCAACAACGCCGGGGTCATCCGGCGTGCCTCCGTCATCGAAGTCGGCGAGGCGGAGTGGGACCGTGACCTGGCGATCAATCTGAAATCGGTCTACCTTTGGTCGAGACAGGTCCTTCCCCAGATGATCGCGCGAGGTTCGGGCACCATCCTCAACACCGCCTCCGGATGGGGACTCACCGGTGGACCACGCGCTGTCACCTACTGTGCGTCCAAGGGAGCCGTCGTCCAGCTGACCCGAGCCATGGCGATCGACCACGGCCCACAGGGCATACGGATCAACTGTCTCTGCCCCGGGGATACCGATACAGCGATGCTCCGCAGTGAAGCCGACCAGCTGGGAGAGAGCATCGACGAGTTGCTGACCCACGCCGCGGACCGCCCCCTGGGTCGCATCGGCAGCCCTGACGAGATCGCCAAAGCGGCGCTCTTTCTGGTGAGCGACGACGCGTCCTTCGTCACCGGAGCCACAATGGTTGTCGATGGCGGTGGTCTTGCCGGCTCCTAGCGCCAACGCATCCTCGGTGACGGTTTTGCGTATACGAGGTAGACGAACTGGTTGCCCGGAGCCGGTCGGCCCTGGAGGGCTTACATGATCACCTATGCTTTCTTGTTTCTAGGACTCATCCTGGGAGTGCATGAAGTCGAGTTGGTGGTCGAGGGAGACGTTGCCGCGATCCAGCTGTTACTCGACGGAGCCGAGGTCGGCCGAATCGAGGGCGAGCCCTGGAAGATGAAGGTGGATTTCGGGTCCGATCTGCAACCTCACCAACTCGAGGCCATCGCTCTCGATGCCAGTGGGCAAGAGATTCACCGCGCGAGGCAACGCATAAACCTGCCGAGAGAACGGGCCGAGACTTCGCTCGTCCTGGAGGGGGCTGACCCCACCTTCCCCGATTCGGCCCGCGTGATCTGGCAACATATCGAATACCCGACGGCTGAGAGTGTTGCCTTTACCTTCAATGCCGAGCCCTTGCCGCTGGCAGGTTCCAATCGGGTGAAGCTGCCTGATTACGACCCTCGCGAGCTGCAGGTACTCGAGGTTACCGTCCGATTCGCCGACAGTACGCGTTACCAGGCAGAGCTGACTTTCGGCGGGCGCACCATGTTCGGCGCCGACACGGAGCTGACGGGTCTGGCTCTGGTGAAGACCGGCGACAAACCGATCAATGTGCGAAGCCTCGAAGGTCGATTTCGCAGCGGAGACGAGCCCTTGCGAGTCGTCGGAGTCGAGCGATCTCCGGCCCGGATCGTCATGGTGATCGAACAATCAGCCATCGCCTCATTACGCACGCTTGGTGAATTCGGCTCCAACTTGACGGACTCGGACTCGGCCTTGCGGCAGGGGGAAGAGCTGGTCTTCCTCTTTCCTGAAGTCAAGATGATCGAGGACATCCAGGTGCCGGCCAGACTGTTCTCGATGACTCAGGAATTCACGGCGAGGGATGGCCCCAGCATTCCCTGGATCCTGACCCGGGTCGCGCCACCAGACTCCGAGCCACAACCCTATCGGCGGATTACCGACGCTGTCGCAGTTGCCGGGATTCAAGCTGCCCAGGGCAATCGACCGCGCGCCGTGGTTCTGGTACTGGGCGACAAGATCACGGACACCAGCGCCTACGGTGCAGGTGAGGTCCGGCGTTTCCTGCGTGACCTGCGGGTGCCCCTGTTCATCTGGTATACCGGTCGAGTCTCCAGCGACAACCTGGTTTCCGATGATCGTCGGCAACTCACCCAGAAGACTCCTTGGGGTACGGCAACCGATATCTCCTCGTTCGCCCGCTTCATGCAGGCCACTGCCTCTGTACGTGGCGAGCTCGACAGTCAGCTGATCGTCTGGATCGAGGGCAACCATCTACCCAACGCCATCCGGCTGGCGAAAGGAGCTCGCGGCTTCAAGCTGGCCGGCTGAGAGCCGCTTTGAGCTCACTTTCGACCCTCTCCAGGCCCGCACGAAGATAGTCGGGCTGCCCACCCATCCAGATGCGGACATACCCCTCCATCCCCAGATGGGTCCCGGGCACGATTAAGGTGTTTTGACGCCGCCGAATCCGCTCGCTGAGATCGATGCTGGCGATATCTCCCGGGTACCGTACAAAACAGATCGCCCCGGCTTCGGGGGGGATGAACTCGAACCCGTCACCCAGCGCGCCGATCCATCCCTGCATGATCTCGAGGTTGCCCTGCAAGAGCTCCCGACCTCGGGAGTACAGCTTGCTTCGATTCTCCGGATCGACCGCAACGCGAGCGATAGCATCTGACAGCTTGTTGGGACAAATGGTGATGGAATCATGCTGAGTCCAGCAGTCAGTGACCACCGATTCTGGCCCAACAATCCAGCCGATACGAACGCCAGGGATTCCATAGGCCTTGGAGAGTCCGCTGGTGACAATCACCCGATCGCTCATTCCCCAGAAGCTCGGAGTGCGCTCGCGGTGTATCTCGGCTCCCAGGTAGACCTCGTCCGCGATGAGATAGGCGTCCACCTCTTCGACGCGGCGTACGATCCGCTCCATGGCCTGCGGAGAGAGGGTCGACCCTGTCGGGTTGTTGGGATTGGAGAGATAGACCAGTCGGGTCCTCGGATTCACCGCAGCCTCGAACTCCTCCCAATCGGGCTCCCAGTCGCAGTCGGCCCGCAAGCGAAACTTGTTGACCTGTGCACCAAAACTGCGTGGGACACCCCAGAGCTGCATGTAGTTCGGCACCTCGAGAGCGAATTCGTCTCCCTCGCGTAACAGGCTCAGGGCGATCATGAAGTTGGCCTCTGACGTTCCGTTGGTGACTTCTATCTGATCGATGGAGGCACCGGGATAGATCACACCAAGCGCCTCGCGCAGCTCCGGCGTGCCGTTGCCCTGACTGTAGGACAAGGGGGTATCGAGTGCCCACTCCAGATCGAAGCCCATCTCCATCAGCTCCCGAATCGATACCGGATAGACACCGCTCTCGCTGAGGTCGTAGTCGACCAGGTTCTCCCAGGTCGACTGCATCCGTTCCATCTGAAAGATCTCGATCTTCATCTGTCTCTCCCAACCCGGACCTGGCAACACTCGCCCCCGCGGCGGTCGCGTCCCGGATAGTCACGTAAAAGCCCATCATACCGACATCAACTCCGATAGACTCGACCTTGCGGTGCAGGGGGAGCACAGATGACCCGGAAGTTTGGTGGGCAAAACATGGTCGATCCGATCCGTCGGGTCGTGGTCAAACGCCCGGATGCGGCCTTCGCCGTAGACGACCCGGACGCCTGGCACTACGTTGCAAAACCGCATCTCGAGTCGGCCCAGTCGGAACACGATGCCCTGGTCGAGATTCTCCGCCAGTCGGGAGCCGAGGTTCTCTACCACGACCGACTCCAACCCAGGCACGCGGACGCGATCTACGTCTTCGACCCAGTCCTGATCACCAACGAGGGCGCCATCGTACTTCGCATGGGCAAGAGCCTGAGGCGCGGCGAGGAAGAGGCCATGGCTGCCTATCTGCAGGCCAATGGCACCCCGGTGCTGGCCACTCTCGGGGGCGAGGCCCTCGCCGAAGGAGGTGATCTACTCTGGATCGATGAGAGATCGCTCTGCGTCGGCATCGGTTTCCGCACCAACGTGGCGGGCCGCGCCCAACTGCGTCAGGTGCTCGAGCCTCTCGGCGTCCATGTTTGGTCGGTCGACCTGCCCTACTTCACCGGCCCGGAGGCCTGCCTTCACCTGCTCTCGGTGATCAGCATCCTGGATCAGGATCTGGCGGTAATCTACCCTCGCCTTCTGCCGGTACCCCTCTGGCAGGAGTTGGCGCAAAGGGGATTCCACCTGGTGGAGGTTCCGGACGAAGAGTTCCCTACCATGGGCCCCAACGTCCTCGCCCTGGCACCGCGGAAGTGTCTCATGCTGGAGGGCAATTCCATCACCAGAAAACGGCTCGAGAACGCTGGCTGCGAGGTTCAGACGTATCGCGGCAATGAAATCTCGCTCAAGGCCGAGGGCGGCCCCACCTGTCTGACACGCCCCCTGCTGCGGGCACCCTAGGAGACAATCGGCATGAATCGGCTGGAGCGTCGGGTGCTGGACGCCATCGATGTCGAGGGCATGCTTGGCTTTCTCTGCCGACTGATCGCAACTCCGAGTCTCGACGGAGAGGAATCCGCCGCCCAGCGGCTGGTGGCTCGACAGATGGAGCGCTGCGGGCTCGATGTGGATCTGTGGGAGATCGACCTCGAGAGTCTCCGCCAGCACCCGGCGCACTCCGAGGAGATTCGCCGATCCGAAGCTCTGGGAGTGGTGGGAACCCTCGCCGGCCGCAGCGAACAGCGCACCTTGATCCTCAATGGTCACGTCGACGTCGTCCCGGCCGGCGATCCAGCCAGATGGGCGCATCCTCCCTGGGAAGGCACGTTGACGGACAGACGCGTCTACGGCCGGGGCTCAGTCGACATGAAGGGCGGGCTCTGCTGCGCCCTGTTCGCCGCCAAGGCCCTGCGTGATGCTCGCGTCGAGTTGGAGGGCTCTCTCCTGGTGCAGAGCGTCGTTGGAGAAGAAGACGGGGGCACTGGAACGTTGGCCACGCTGGAGCGCGGCCACCGCGGCGATGGCGCCATCATCATGGAGCCCACGGCGCTGAGCATCGTGACGACCCAGGCGGGCGCCTTGAGCTTCCGATTGACGATTCCCGGTAAAGCCGCACATGGTTCGATGCGCCGGACGGGGGTCAGTGCGGTGGAGAAATTCATACCCATTCTGGCAGCCATCGAGGACCTCGAGAAGGTGCGCAACACCGACGTCGAGAATGTACTGCTTGCCGAGCACCAACTCCCCTACCCCATCAGCGTCGGCACCGTTCGCGCCGGCAACTGGGCGTCTTCGGTGCCTGAGCTCCTGACCTGTGAAGGCCGCTACGGCGTCTCTGTGGGTGAGGATATGGAGACGAGTCGGCGAGCTCTGGAAGACGCCATCTCGACCGCCGCCGCCGCAGACCCGTGGCTGGCGGACCACCCACCCGAGATCGAGTGGTGGGGCGGACAGTTCGCCTCCTGCGAGACTCCGGTCGACGCGGTCCTGGTGTCCCGTATCGCCAGTGTCATCGAGAGTCTGACTCACAGCCATCCCAGGATCGAAGGCGTGACCTACGGATCGGACATGCGTCTGCTGGTGAATCAAGGAGCCATCCCAAGTGTCCTGTTCGGACCCGGCGATGTGCGACTGGCCCACCAAACCGATGAGTTCGTTCCGATCGACGACTTGCTGCTCGCCGTGCGCGCCCTGGCGCTCACGGCCATGCGCTATTGCGGGGTCAACCGAAACTGACTTTCCGAGAGGAGAACCATGCGAGCTCCAACTCTGATAACCACCTTTTGCCTGCTGCTCGTCGGATGTTCGGATTCCAATGTCCAGGACAAGACCACTGGAGGCGGTTCCGGCACCACGATCGTCGGCGCCACCGTCATCGATGGCACAGGAGCGCCAGCGATGGCGACCGCCGTTCGTATCGTCGGCGACCGGATCGAGGCGATAGGTGACATCGAACCGGCCCCTGCCGACACGGTGATCGACGCGACGGGGCTCGTCCTGGCTCCGGGGTTCATCGACACCCACAGCCACGCCGACGACGACATTCTCGAGCATGCGGATGCCCGTGCCGCTGTCAATCAGGGCGTGACCACGGTGGTTGGCGGTGCGGACGGCTTCTCTCAATACCCCCTTGCGGAGTTCTTCGCGACGCTCGAGGCCACACCGATGGCGATCAACCTGGCCTCTTTCGCTGGCCACAACACCTATCGCGACCGGGTCATGGGAGAGGACTTCCGCCGTGTCGCGACAGACGAAGAGGTCGACGCGATGAAGCCGCTGCTCGAGGAGGACCTGGCGGCAGGAGCCCTCGGTCTCTCGACCGGTCTCGAATACGATCCCGGCATCTACTCGACTCCGGAAGAGGTCGTGGCGCTTTCCAAGGTGGCAGCCAGCTACGGCGGTCGCTACACCAGCCATCTGCGCAGTGAGGATCGGGCGTTTTGGGAAGCCGTCGACGAGATCCTGGACATCGGTCGTCGAGCGGTCATTCCGGTCAACATCACCCACATCAAGCTGGCCATGCAAAGCAGTCATGGCAAGGCCGAGCAGCTGCTCTCCCTGCTCGACACTGCTCGGGCGCAGGGCGTCGAGGTCACCGCCGACATCTATCCCTACACCTACTGGCAATCCACCCTGGAGGTGCTCTTCCCCGAGCGCGATTTCGACAACCTGGAGAGTGCCCGATTTGCTGTCACCGAAGTGTCGACCCCGGAGGAAATGCTGATTGCGCGCTTCGCACCCGAACCGGATCTGGCTGGCAAGACTCTCGAGGAGATCGCTGCAGAGCGCGACACGGATCCTGCGACGGCCCTGATGGATCTGATCCGGGAAGCCCAGGAGTATCGCGACGAAACCGGCGAGGATTCGGTAGAAAGTGTCATCGCTGTCAGCATGACCGAGGAGGACATGGACCACCTCCTGCGCTGGCCGTGGGCCAACATCTGCACTGATGGGGAGCTCTGGGGAAGTCATCCTCGGGGTTTCGGCTCGTTCACCCGAGTTCTCGGCCACTACGTTCGGGAACGACAGACACTGAGTCTCGAGGAGGCTATTCACAAGATGACCGGACGTGCGGCCACCACGATAGGCCTGGAAGGGCGCGGCCGCATCGCCTCCGGGTTACCCGCCGACCTCGTCCTTTTCGACCCTCGGACGGTAGCCGATCTGGCAACAACCGACGATCCTCACCGGGATTCGGCGGGAATCCACAAGGTCTGGGTCAACGGGGAGCTCGTGTGGAACGAGGGCGATATCACCGGAGCGCGTCCTGGACGGGTCCTGCGACGGCCAAGTGCTTGACGACCCGCGGGTCGGTTGACTAGGTTGCCCAGCATGCACGAAACCGCCGTCATCCTCGCCAACGGACTGCTACAGACGCCGTTTGCCAAGACCACCCATGGCCTGGTCCGTGGACCCAGTCGCTATGCGATTCTGGGGGTTGTCGACCCGGCATCGGCGGGCCACGATGCCGGGGAGTTGCTGGACGGAAAGCCCAGAGAGATACCGGTGTTCGAGTCCCTCGCGTCCATGATCGACTTCTCCGAGTCTCCACCCGAGGTCTGTATTGTGGGAGTCGCCACCGTCGGAGGAGTGCTCCCCGCAGAGATCCGCGCCGAGCTGCTACAAGCGGCAGCGTTGGGTATGACCCTGGTTAACGGCTTGCATCAATTGCTCTCGGAGGACCCGGAGCTGGCGACTCTGGCTCAACAGTCGGGAGCCAGGATCATCGACATCCGCAAGCCAAAGCGCACCGCAGATCTGCGGTTTTGGACGGGCGAAGTTCTCGCGATCGACATCCCCCGTATCGCCGTCCTCGGTACCGACTGTGCAGTCGGCAAGAGAACTACCGCTGCCCTGCTCTGGCAATCCCTGCGCCAACGGGGCTGGCGAGCCGAGATGATCTTCACCGGTCAGACGGGCTGGCTCCAGGGTATGCCTCATGGGTTCGTCTTCGACGCTACTCCGAACGACTTCGTGTGCGGTGAGCTGGAGGGCGCCATCCTCGCCTGTGCACGAGAGAGAAACCCCCAAATCATGCTGCTCGAGGGCCAATCCGGTTTGCGCAACCCAGCGGGACCTTGTGGGGCGGAGCTGATTCTCGCTGGAGCCACCCGTGGCGTGATCCTGCAGCACGCACCTGGACGCCGCTTCTACGAAGATCTGGAAGCTCTGCACTGTGTGATTCCTCCCGTCCAGGAGGAAATCGAAATGATGCGATTGATGGGCGCCGATGTCTGGGCGCTGACATTGAACGACGAGAATCTCGACCGTGACCAGGGAACGCGGATCCAGCGGCAGCTGGCCGTCGACCTCGGTATCCCGGTGGTCTTTCCCCTTTGGGAGGGTGTCGAAACCGTCGTGGACGCCATCGAGCTGCGACTTGGCGAGGCATCAGGGGGTGCCCCTTGAAGATCACTCGAATCGAATCCTGGAAAGTGCCGGTGCCACTCACCCGACCCTATGCCATCGCGTCACGCTCGATCAGCGATGTCAAGCTGTTCTTCGTACGCGTCGTCACGGAGAAGGGATTGACCGGGTTGGGATCAGGTTCCCCGGCAAGAGAGGTCACCGGTGAGTCGAGTGCAGCTTGCGAAGCGGCACTTCAAGCAGATCGGTTGGACTACCTCGCGGGCCGGGACTTGCGCCAAATCAGCCTCCTCTGTCGAGAGTTGCGAGAGAGTCATCGAGAAACTCCGGCGGCCCGAGTCGCGATCGAGATGGCGCTTCATGATGCCGCAGCGAAGTCGCTCGATCTGCCCCTGGTCGATCTTCTGGGACGGTGCCACGAAGCTCTTCCGACATCGGTGACCATCGGCATCAAGGACACCATCGACGAAGCGTTGGCTGAAGCTGACGAGTACCTGGCGCGAGGATTCCTCTGCCTGAAGGTGAAAGTGGGGCGGAGCTTCGCAGAAGAGGTCGAGCTGCTCGAACGGCTCTACGCGCGAACCACCGGTCGGGCCCGAATCAGGGTCGACGCGAATCTTGGCTACAGCTTCGAGGAGACACAGCGGTTCGAGTCCCTGGCTCATCGCCTCGAGCTGGAGCTCGTCGAGCAACCGGTCTCGGTCGCCCGTTTCCCCGAGCTCATCCAGCTTCCCGACGCCTACCGACGCATCCTGGCTGCCGATGAGAGTTTGCAGACCGAAACCGATGCTCTCGCTCTCGCCCGAGACCCTCAGGTCTGCGGGATCTTCAACATCAAGCTGATGAAGTGCGGCGGCCTGACTTCGGCCCTGTCGATAGCGCGGATCGCCGAGATCGCTGGTCAGAAGATCATGTGGGGCTGCATGGATGAAAGTGTCATCAGCATCAGCGCCGCTCTACATACCGCCTACGCCTGTCCGAATACACGGTTTCTCGATCTCGATGGCAGTTTCGATCTGGCTCGTGACCCCGCCAGCGGGGGATTCGAGGTGGTCCAGGGGAAGCTCCGTCTGCTCGAGGCGCCGGGCCTCGGTGTCGAGATCTAGCTCGGATGGGTGGGGCTCAGACCCTGCGAGATCTCTTCCGCCTCTTCCACGGTGTCGATGTCCTTGGCAAGCGACAGGCCGTGCTTGAGCGGCAGACGCCCCTGGCGCTCCGGATAGAGCCGCCGATGCTCGTATCGCACGAAGATCCGGCGCAACCGCTCACTCATCTCCTCAGGCGTCACCACGCCTTGCCGCAGGTGAAGCGCCAGACGGACGCCATTGCTGATCACCGTGTAGGTCATCGTCGGGAGCCGCAAGGTGAACAGGAGCTTGAGATCCTGAAGGACCAGACCCCCGAGGATATGGCGAATGATCAGGCCGGTGCGGTAGCGGATCGGCCTGTTGCGACTCTTGTAGGCCAGATCGAAGGTCCGGTAGATGAGCGGCCGCCGCACCGCCTCTGGATCAACGACGATCAGGTGTCCGGGCAGCAGCTTCCTGGGTGGCTCGCCGGGGAGCGGTGCGATGCGGTACTTCGGTTTCCAGGCAGATGCTCCCAGCTTCTCCTCCTCTTCAGGGGCCAAAATGGCTGGGAACCAGAAATCCAGAGGAGCGTGATGATAGTAATCCTCCATCAGGCGGTGGAGCTCATCGACCTCGGGAAGAATGTCGCAAGTGGTGACGGCTATCGGCCGGCCCGGACACTCGATCATGACTGCTTCGACCGAGGCCTGGATATTGCCGCCGAAGGTCGAGTCGGTATCGATGACCCGACAGCCGGAGCGCGCGGCGCCATAAAGCCGCGCCGGTCCCGCGATGAAGATGGGGCCGAAGCAGCCGCTTTCCTTGAGACGCTCGATCAAGACATCGATGATTGGTCGTCCCGCGACCTCGAGCGCCAGGCCTTTGGGACCCTCGAGCGGATGAAACTCGGCCCCGGCCTCGGGCAGCTCCGAAGGCTTGGCATCACCTCCGGCGAGGATGATCATGGGTAGAGGCTCAGGCTGTGCGTCGCTGTCCACTGACGGTGTTTCCCTCTTCGATCCCATTCTCAGGATACCGCAGCTCGCGGCCACCCGAATCCTGGAATCTATCTCAAAAACGGCTGACCCGACCATTCGGGTTCCCGGACGCTTTGCTAGAGTGCTCCCTCTGACGATCGGTCACTCATGAACGACCCGCAATCCAGCTCGAGCCCGAGCTCCAGCAACTGGCCACTCGCCTTCGCCGTGACGATCATCGCCGTGTTCGCGATCGTTGCCGGAGTGGTCATCTACATTTTCAGCGCGCTCTCCCGGATCCCTGATGCCGCGGTCGAACAGGCTCAGGAGATCCTGGCATCGGTCCAGGATCTGGCTGAAGCTTTTCGCCAGGGAACGGTCGAGACACGCTTCATGGCCTACGCCACGGAGATCAGTGGCAGCACCTACCTGCAAGTGGCGACACTCGACCGGGTGGAGGTCTTTACCCGCGAGGACCGTGCATCCATCTTCTGGGGCGCGGTACCCTTGCCCGATGTCGTGGTTTCCGCGACGGCGCCGGTCCAATACACGGCCTACGTGGATCTCGATCAACCCTGGCATCTCGACCTCGAGGACCACACATTGCTCGTCGAGGCGCCTGCAATCGAGTTCAATCGTCCCAATATCGACGCTTCGCGGATCGAATGGACCGTCATGGAAGACAGTATCCTGCGTAACGAGGAGGAAGCCCTCGACGCTCTCAAGAAGGGACTGACCAGCATGTCGCATTCGAGGACCCGCGAACTCGAAGACGCGGTCAGAGAGACAGCGAGGGCCAGGGTCGAGGGATTCGTTCGAACCTGGTTGCTGCAGAGCTTTCCTGCCGCCGGACAGGTGCGTATCGAAGTGATTTTCGCGGACGAAGCCGGTCCGATTGCACCTGTGCTGCAAAACCGTCCCAAAGATTAGGACAGCCAGGTTTAAGCCTCAATGAAGCTCGAACTCGACGATCACCGGACGGTGATCGCTGGCGACTCGCGCCAATTTGTGTCGGCAACGATAGACTGAGAGCAGCCGGAGCGAGCCCCGAAAGTAGACCCTGTCGAGACCGCCTCGCGGTGAGAACGAGGGGTAGGTCTGGATCGCCCGTGGTCCCGACCGGGTCGAACGATCGGTGGCACATCTGAAATCCAGGCCTTCGACGAAGAAAGCCCTGAGCATGGAACGCCAATCGTTGAAGTCTCCACCCAGAATACAGGTCTGATCAGGCACCATCTGGACCATCTCGCGGGATCGCATCAACAAGCCGGCCTGACGCTGGCGTTCTCTCGCCGAGAGCCCGAGATGGAGGTTGAAGACCTCGAGTTGATGCGGATTTGCGCCCGGCTTCTCGACACTGATCGTAGTGTGCTGACATCCGCGGCGCTTGCGGCGACCGACCGTCAGATCGATATTGCGCTCTCGTAAGATCGGATGACGGCTCAAAGTGGCATTACCGTACCAACCTTTCTTCAGACTGACATTGTGTCCCAGGGCGTAGTGTGGCATGCCGAGCTCGCCCGCCAGCTCGCGCGCCAGGTTGATCTCACGGGAACGAGGCGCTCCCTCATCGACCTCCTGCAACAGGACGATGTCAGGGTCGTGGTCCCGCAGAATCTGAACAATGCGATCGGGACGAAACCGGCGATCGACACCGATGGCACGATGGATGTTGTAGGTGGCCAGGCGGAGTCTCACGCAATCCCTCCGAGCGAGAATCTATCAGTTTGCATCGAGTGTGACCGATTTCACTGCACACCACCGGCAGGCGGTTTACATTGGCGTTGGTTCAGCATCCTCCTTTCTTCCCCCTACGGCGAGAAGCCTCCCCTCCTTGGCT
The DNA here is from genome assembly GCA_963707075.1 of uncultured Acidobacteriota bacterium. Classification (GTDB taxonomy): domain Bacteria; phylum Acidobacteriota; class Thermoanaerobaculia; order Multivoradales; family JAHEKO01; genus CAXMQZ01. Next base: position 64,695 of record CAVPOX010000015.1, on the reverse strand, counting down.
TCTCGCCCCTTTCTTTTTGGGCCGAACAATTTTCCACGCGGGGCGTAGTGTGATAGGGATGTCAACGCGAACCGTGAAGGAGGACCTGATGTCGCAAACGAAGAATCCGTTGAGACGCTCACGCCAACACCGCATTATTGCTGGTGTTTGCGGTGGTTTCGCTGACTGGTTGGGCTGGAACACCACCCTGGTGCGGGTTCTCTACGTGGTCGTCTCCATCTTGTCAGCCGCCTTCCCGGGGATACTGGCCTACATCATCCTCTGGATCCTGATGCCGCAAGCGGACTGAGCCCGCAGACCTGGACCGCTGAAGAATCGACGATAGATGTTTGGCCGACGCTTCGACCTGTTTACCCTATTCGGTGTCACGATCCGGGCCGATCCGAGTTGGCTGATCGTCGCGGCCTTGGTCAGTTGGTCCTTGGCCACCGGATACTTCCCCAGCAGGTACCCTGACCTGACACCTGGTATCCACTGGTCGATGGGAATCTGCGGCGCCCTGGGACTCTTTCTTTCCGTGATTCTGCACGAGATGGGGCACGCATTGATGGCCCGTCAAGTAGGGATGTCCATCCGCGGGATCACCCTGTTCATCTTTGGAGGAGTCGCAGAGATGGACAGTGAGCCCCCGAGTCCCAAAGCAGAATTCCTGGTGGCAGTGGCGGGACCGGTGGTGAGCATTCTGATCGCCGTCGGTAGCCTGCTGCTCACCGGGTTTGTTTGGATGGCAACCGGCTCGTTCGCCATCAGCGGGGTGCTCAGCTACCTGGCCTTTATCAACACCGTCCTGGTGGTCTTCAACATGATTCCGGCCTTTCCTCTGGATGGTGGCCGCGTTTTGCGTTCCATTATGTGGCAATGGCGCCAGGACCTGCGGTGGGCGACATCGATCACCTCCCAGATTGGCCGCGGTTTCGGAATCTTCCTCATCGCGCTGGGGGTCTTCGAGATACTCGCTCGACAGGACTTCGTCGGTGGCCTCTGGATGTGCCTGATCGGCATGTTTCTGAAGAATGCCGCGCAGATGTCCTACCGGCAGGTGCTGCTCAAAGGCGGCCTGGAAGGCGAGAAGGTACAGCGATTCATGAAGACCGACCTCGTCGCTGTGCCCCGCGCCATTTCTGTGGCGGAGCTGGTTCAGGATTACGTCTACAAGCACCACTACAAGCTGTTTCCGGTGGTGGATCACGAGAGGCTGGTCGGTTGCGTTAGCACCCAACAGATCAAGGAGCTGCCACAGAGCGAGTGGTCTCGGCAGACGGTGGGAGCCATCGCGGTGCCATGCTCGACCGCAAACACCATATCCCCCGAATCCGAAGCGACAGCAGCCCTGACTCTGATGAGCCGCACTGGCAACTCCCGACTTCTCGTCGTTGATGGTGATCGTCTGGTTGGCGTCCTCAACCTCGAGGATTTGCTCCAGTTTCTTTCCCTCAAGACGGAGCTGGAGGGCCCCAACCCCTCCTTGACAGGCTCGAATTGACCGAGGTACCCTGCCGACCCATCTGGACAGCGGGAGATCCCCTGCGCTTGGGTGAGACTAGGGAGGCCGAACAGTGAGCGTCGAGCAACACTCGCGGGAACGATGGGGCACGCGAATTGGACTGGTCCTGGCCATGGCCGGCAATGCCGTTGGCCTGGGAAACTTCCTGCGCTTTCCAGTGCAGGCGGCACAGAACGGTGGCGGGACCTTCATGATCCCGTACTTCATCTCCTTTCTGCTATTGGGAATACCCCTGATGTGGATCGAATGGGGTATCGGGCGCTATGGCGGAACTCACGGTCACGGGTCGGTTCCGGGCATGTTCGACGTCTTGACCGATCGCAAGAAGAAATGGGCCAAGTACGTCGGAGTCTTCGGTTTCGTCGGCCCCCTGGTGATCTTCATCGTCTACACCTACACCGTCTCGTGGATGTTGGGGTTGAGCTTTCTGAGCCTGATCGGCGACTACTTCGGCATGAACAGTGTCGAAGAAATGGGCGGGTATCTCACAACCTACCAGGACATCACGTCGACGTCATCGCACGGCGGCCTCGTGGCCCTCGCCTTCTTCCTGGTCACCATCGCTTTCCTGGTCTGGGTCCTGTCGCGAGGCATCAGTGGTGGGATCGAGAAACTGGCGTTGATCGGTATGCCCATTCTGTTTCTGTTCGCTTTCATGCTCCTGGCCCGCGTCCTCACTCTGCCCACAATGGAGGCGTCCCCGGCAGAAGGCCTCAACTTCATCTGGAACCCGGACTGGCAAAGTCTGGGCAACGCCCGGGTCTGGCTGGCGGCGGCGGGACAAATGTTCTTCACCCTGTCGGTGGGAATGGGCAGCATTCAGACCTATGCCTCTTTCTTGCGCAAGAAGGACGACGTCACGCTTACGGGTCTTTCCACCGCAGCCACCAACGAGTTTGCCGAGGTCGTGCTGGGTGGCACCATCGCCATCCCGGCGGCCGTCGTCTTCTTTGGCATCACCGGAGCCACCGCCATCGCCAACCGAGGTGCGTACGACCTCGGCATCGTCGCGATGGGCGTTGTGTTTCAGGGTTTGCCGGGACCCGAGATTCTGGGCCGACTCGCTGCTTTCATGTGGTTCTTTCTGCTATTCATTGCCGGCATCACGTCGAGTGTCGCCCTGGCCAGCCCCACCATCGCCTTCCTGCAAGAGGAGTTGGGATTCAACCGCAAGAAGGCCGTGCGATTGGTTGGCGCACTCGGCCTGGGACTCGGGATGTTCCACGTGATCTTCTATCACAAGGGCGTCCACCAGGAATGGGACTATTGGGCGGGAACCTTCGGGCTGGTCGTCTTCGCGGCCATCGAGATCATCCTCTTCTCCTTCATCTTCGGTATCGACCGTGGCTGGGACGAGCTCCACAAGGGTGCCGACCTGAAGATTCCCGGAATCTACAAGGTCATCATGAAATGGGTCACTCCAGCCTTTCTGCTGATCCTTCTGGGCTGGTGGAGCGTCACCCAGGCCATCCCCATTCTGCTGATGCAAAATGTCACTGATGCTTCGACCATTCCCTACCTCTGGTTCAGCCGTTTTCTGCTGCTGTTGATGGTGATGGTGGGTTTCCTTATGGTGCGCAAGGCATGGTCCAGACGCGACGATGGCCCGAACGGAGGAAACGCCCAATGACATCTTTCGCGTTCTTCTTCATGATCTTCAGCATGGCGTGTGTCACTACCCTGACGGGCTATTGTCTGTATCGCATACTGACCGGTGGTCCACCCGTGGCCGACGATGACGACGACACATAACCCCCATTCCGCCTCGATGCACCTCGCACCGATCTGGAGACTTCCGGTGTGGAAGGGTTCAGTCGCGTTCTGCTTCACGGTCTGGACGATTCTGCTGTCGGCTTGCGGACAGAAAACAGCCGACCAGGCAGTTGCCCCGCCAGCAGAGTACGAGGTCCGGGGAGTGGTCCGCCAGATAAAGGAGAAGAGCATCGGCAGCACCCAACTGTCGATTCATCACGAGGCCATCCCGGACTTCGTCGGTATTCAGGGCGATGTCGTGGGTATGAAATCGATGACGATGCCGTTCACCGTCGCCGAGTCGGTCGAGTTGCAGGATATTTCCCCGGGAATGAAGATCGCCTTCCAACTGACGGTCGATTGGAGTGCTCCGGAACCCGCGCTGATCACACGGATCGAGGTTCTGCCGGCAGATACCGACCTCGACCTGTCGGGTTCGGGTTAGGTCACGCTGCTCGACTCTTCAGGATTCGAAGTCGGGTCGCAGACCTGCGAGAAACCGCGCCACCATCGCCCGAAATCCGTCCGTCCATTCATGACCACCCTCGAAGCGGACGGGACGACACGACACGCCCTGAGATTGGAGTATCTCGACGTCCTGAGCCAGCTTCTCCTCCGTGTACCACTCGTCACGGGAGCCGCGTCCGATCAGGGCCACTGGAAGGCCTGACAGGGCACCGTCGGCCAGTTCCGGAGGCACATCTCCTCCCAGGGCAACGACTCCTCGACACGCCCGACCAGCTCCCACGGCGGCACGATAGGCCATGGCTGTTCCCTGGGAAAATCCTGCAAAAACCAGAGGTGGCCCGTCACCTCTGCCGGCAGGAACCGACTCCTGGTCGAGCACCTTCGCGACATAGGCGACGTTGTGGCGGATCGCCGATTCGCGGTCGAGGTGGGTCATCCAGCTCGCCACGACCTCACCGGTTCGCCCCCTGTAGAACGGATGGAGAGCCTGAATCGCGATCAACGTCCAATCGGTTACTCCGGGGATGAGGTTGATTTCGCGCAGCAGAGCTTCGGCGTCTTCGCCATAACCATGAAACCCCACCAACACCGGCGACGCGACTGTCGTGGCGGCCTCGCGCACCCAGTACCGCCCCTCGACGGTGGTCTCGACTTTCTCCAGCCTTGTAGATTCGGACATCGAAGATCTCGAGCCCTGCTATCTACGGCTCCGGCGGCGATGCGTTGCGGCAGCGAAAAGTCGCGCCTGGGAGCCCAGAATTCGAGCCAGGTCGGGATTGCCCTGGTTTTCTTCGATGATCCGCACCAACGCACTACCGACTACCACCCCGTCCGCGATCTTGGCTACCTTGCTGACCTGCTCCGCCGTCGAGATGCCGAATCCGACAGCAAGAGGCAACTCGAGGCGCTTGGCCACGCGCTTGACCTCCCGCCCCAACTCCTTTTCCAGCTCCGACCGCACCCCTGTAACGCCGGTGCGAGATACGTAATACACGAATCCGCTCGCGATCTCGCTGACCTCCTTGATCCGTTCACGGGTACTCGTCGGTGATAACAAGAAGATCGTATCGATACCCTGCTCCCTGAGTGCCGGCGCGAAGTCGCTCGTGGCCTCGGCCGGGGGCAGGTCGACGCAAAGGACTCCGTCGACACCGGAGTCCGCAGCCTGGGAAGCAAACTCTCGGGCTCCACGCACGAAGAGAGGGTTGAAATATGAGAACAGCACGATCGGTACGTCGGATCGGCTGCGATGCCTGGCGACGAGATCGAGGATCCCGGACAGCGTCGTGCCCGCCTCGAGAGCTCGAGTCGCAGAGCGCTGATTGACCGGACCATCGGCAATCGGATCGCTGAACGGAACACCGATCTCGATGATGTCGGCACCCGAGTCGACCAGCGTGGCCACCAACTCACTGGCAGTTCCGAGATCCGGATCTCCGCCCGTCAGATAGGGAATGAAAGCAGCTCGATCCTCCTCGGCTACCTCCGCGAACACCGCCTCGAGCCTGCTCATGACTCACCTCCCCAAATCACTTTCTTCCAGGTCTCGGCCGGGTGACGAGCCCGTCGCGAGCTGCTCTCGTCCTCACCGGTCTTCTCCTCGCCAAACCCGAGTACCGATTCGACGTCCTTGTCGCCGCGGCCGGAGAGGTTCACCAGAATGATCCGCTTTGGACCGAGATGCGGTGCTCGCTTGACGACCTCGGCGATGGCATGCGCCGACTCGAGAGCCGGCAAGATACCCTCCGTCGAGGCCAGGAGATGAAAGGCTTCGATAGCTTCTTCATCGCTTACCGAGGTGTACTCGACTCTTCCCTTATCGTGCAGAAAGACGTGCTCGGGTCCGACAGCCGGATAGTCGAGACCGGCGGACACCGAATGCGTGCCGGCGATCTGACCTTCGGCATTCTGCAGGACCAGCGTCTTGGTACCGTGAAGCACACCGAGCGAGCCGCCGCGGAATCGCGCCGCGTGTTGGCCGAGCAAATCACCTGTTCCACCGGCTTCGACCCCGATCATGCGAGTACGGGAATCGTCGATGAAGGCCCGAAAGAGACCGATCGAGTTGCTCCCACCGCCCACACAGGCAATGGCCAGGTGGGGCCAGTCCTGACCCGCGCTCTTCTTCAGCTGGCGTTTGGCTTCGACACCGATCACGGTCTGAAAATCGCGCACGATCCGCGGGAAGGGATCCGGACCCAGAACCGAACCCAGAACGTAGTGCGTCGTTCGGACGTTGGTGACCCAGTCGCGCATCGCTTCGTTGATCGCATCCTTCAGTGTCCTGCTACCGGCGTCTACCGGAGCCACCTCCGCACCCAGAAGCCGCATGCGCTCCACGTTTAGGCGCTGCCGGTGCATGTCTTCGACACCCATATAGATCGTAGCCTCGAGCCCGAGAAGAGCGGCGGCCGTGGCCGTGGCCACACCGTGTTGCCCCGCGCCGGTCTCCGCGATGACACGCTTCTTGCCCATTGCCTGCGCCAACAGGACTTGCCCCAAAGAGTTGTTGAGCTTGTGCGCGCCGGTGTGCAGAAGATCCTCGCGCTTGAGATAGATCCTGGCACCACCCAGCGTGTCGGACAATCGGTCGGCCCGATACAGCGGGGTCGGCCGACCCGCGTAGTCGCTGAGAAAGAAGTTGAGTCGCCGTCGAAAATCCCGTTTACGGCTCAACTTGTCGTAGGCCTTTGCCAGCTCCTCCAGTGGCGCCATCAGCGTCTCGGGGGCGAATCGCCCACCATAGCCACCGAAGTATCCGATATTCCTAGTGTCTGTCTTTGGCATTTCCTACCTCTTCCATGAATCGCACGAGAAGCGCGCGATCCTTGATTCCCGGCCTGACCTCCACACCGGAACAGACATCGACTATGTCTGCACCGCTGGCAGCGATCGCTGCGGCGACATTCGTCGGGTTCAGCCCGCCGGCCAGCAATACCGGTTTGGGCGTCTCCAGGTCGGCAATCCTCTCATACGACCAGGATTCTCCTGTACCGCCGAAGACTCCGGCAGGCGCACGATCGAAGAGAAACCCCCACGCCTCGTCGAACTGGAGCAGACTGTTCTCCCCGAAGTCAGGATCGACCCGCAGCGCCTTGATCACTCGGCCCGGGAACCAGCTCACCGACCCCGGTTCAAGGTCGCCATGGAATTGAAGCAGATCGAGCTGCAACTCGAGGTCGACTGATGCGACTTCGTGCCGATCGGGATCCACCCATACACCCACCAGGCTGGTGGGACCGCGCACTGCCTCGACAATCGGCCTTGCAGCTTCGAGCGTCAAATACCTCGGGCTCCTCGGCCAGAAGTTGAGCCCGATAAAGTCAGCCCCCAACTCCACAGCCAGCATCGCGTCTTCGACTCGGGTCACACCACAGACCTTGACGCCCACAGCTCTCGACCTATTCACTCGATCCCCACCAGCTCACGGAGCTTCGCTGCCGGATCCGACGCCAGGAGCAATGTCTCACCCACCAGAAAGCCCCTGAAACCTGCCCGCTCGAGCTTGGCGACATCGTCTCCCGACTCGATACCGCTTTCGGCGACCTTCAACGAGTCGGCCGGCAGTCGCGGCAGAAGTGCGATCGATCGATCGAGACTGACATCGAAGGTGCGAAGGTCTCGGTTGTTGATACCGATCAGCTCCCAATCGGACCCGGTCAGCAGGCTGAGATCGGTTTCGGAATGACACTCTACGAGTGGAACCAGACCGAGTCGACGGGCCTGCGCCGCCAGCGCTGCCAGCTCGGTAGCGCCATGCAGCGCGGCGATCAGCAGCACCGCGTCCGCCCCGGCATCCCGGGCCCAGTCGAGTTGAATGGGATGAACGACGAAATCCTTTGCCAGAGTCGGCAGCCCTGAGACCTTTCGACACCGGGTCAGCAGTCCATAGCTGCCGAAAAAGAAGTCGGGTTCGACCACCACGGACAGACAGGCCGCACCGTTCTCGGCATACAGGGACGCTTGTGCCAACGGATCGAGCGAGTCTTGCAGCGATCCCAGTCTTGGCGAACCCATCTTCACCTCGGCGATCACGGCCCTGCCGGGCGCCGACTCGAGAGCCTGACTGAACCGGCGCCCGTCGGCCAGAGCCAGGGGCCGCCCCCCATGGCTCCGGCCGATCTCGGGCCCTGAAAGCAGGAGCTCTTCGACCCGAGCTCGTCTTCGCGCCACGATCTTCTTCAGGATATCGGCGACCTCAGGCATCGATCTCGCCCGCATCGAATTGCCGTAGATCTTCGAGCTTTCTTCTCCCGGCACCCGACATCACCGCCTGTCGGGCAACCTCGACGCCCTCAGCCAGAGTCGCGCATCGCCCACCGACATAAATCGCGGCCCCCGCATTCAAAACCGTAATGTCGAGCAGCGGGCCTGCAGTTCCTGCGAGAACCTCCAGAAACAGTCGCGCGTTGAGCTCCGGGTCGCCCCCGAGCAGATCGTCCGGGCTGGCGAGCTCCAAACCCAGATCTGCCGGATGGACGCGATACTGCTCGATCGATTCGCCCCGAACCTCGACGACCAGGCTGGAAGTGGTCGTGGTCAGCTCATCCAGCCCATCAGCCCCGCGGACCACCAGTGCGTGATCACAACCCAGCTGTCGCAAGACCTCACCCATCAAGGGTACAAGCCGATCTTCGTAGACCCCCATGACCTGACGTCGCGCTCCTGCGGGATTGGTCAGCGGTCCGAGAATATTGAAGATCGTCCGGATGCCCAGCGCTTGACGGACCGGCATGACCTGCTTCATCGCCGGATGGAGCCGGGGCGCAAAGAGAAATGCGATGCCCAGCCGATCGAGAGCCTGCCCAGCGCGAATCGGGTCTACCTCTATCATCACTCCCAGAGCCTCGAGAATATCCGCACTACCAGAACGACTGGATACCGATCGGTTGCCATGTTTGGCTACGGGGACCCCGCCAGCTGCCGCGACAATGGCGGCGGCGGTGGAGATATTGAAGGTCCCCTTGCCATCGCCTCCGGTGCCACAGGTATCCACGATGTCCATCCTGTCGGTAGGAATCGGCACCAATCGCTGACGCATCGCTGACGCGGCTCCAGCGATCTCCTCCGCAGACTCGCCTTTGGCCGCCAACGCCACCAGCAGGCCGGCAATCGAGGATCTGTCGATCCGCCCTTCCATCAACTCGCCAAAGAGCCAACGGGTTTCGGACTGCGACAGGTCTCGGCCAGCGATCAGACAGGCCAGCGCATCGCTTACGCCCAACGCCTCACTACCCACGATGGACGCCCTCATCGTTCTCCTGACACAACGCCAGAAAGTTGTCCAACAAGTGCGGTCCTTCTGCAGTCAGGATGGACTCCGGATGAAATTGGACCCCCCAATAGGGTCTTTCCTGATGTCGCATACCCATGAGAGTGCCATCATCACTCCACGCGACGGCAACAAGATCGTCGGCCAGGGAAGCCTCGCGAACCTCGAGGCTGTGATACCGAGTCGCCACAAAAGGATTGGACAGCCCTGAGAAGATCCCCTCCTCATGGTGACGAATCAGCGATGTCTTGCCGTGCATCAGGTGAGCAGCTCTGCCGACCTCGGCACCGAAAGCGACTCCCAAGACCTGATGGCCGAGGCAGACTCCCAGCAGGGGAACATCTGGCCGCGCGGCCAGAAGTCCGAGACAGACCCCCGCCTCTTCGGGCCGCCCGGGTCCAGGCGACAGGATGATGCCGTCCGGCCGCCGAGCGAGCATCTGCTCGGCCGACTCCACATCGTTGCGCAGAACCTCTACCTCGAGGTTGCGACCCCAGAGAAGCTGCACCAGGTTGAAGGTGAAGGAGTCGTAGTTGTCGACAACGAGAATCATCAATTCACTTTCGGCACTCGCGTCCTAGGCGTCTTGCATCCTGTCCAGGCTGACTGCCAGCTCGACTGCTGTCAGTGTGGCCGCGGCCTTGTTTTCGGTCTCTCTCGCCTCAGCGGCCGGGTCGGAATCGGCAACGATCCCGGCCCCCGCCGTCACCGACACCTCGCCGGGTCTCACCACCAGCGTGCGAATCGTAATGCAGGTATCGAGGTCACCGCCGTAGGAAAGATATCCAACCGCGCCGGCATAAGGCCCCCGCCCTTCCGGCTCCAGCTCATCGATAATCTCCATCGCCCGGATCTTGGGCGCCCCGGAAACGGTTCCCGCTGGGAAGCAAGCACTCAAGGCATCGAACGCTACCCGACCCTCCCCTATCTCAGCTTCCACACCGGTAACGATATGCATGACGTGGCTGTAGCGCTCGATCTCCATGAAACTGGGCAGGGTGACGCTGGCCGGAGTCGCAACGCGTCCGAGATCGTTGCGACCCAGATCTACCAGCATCACGTGCTCCGCGCGTTCCTTCTCATCAGCGAGCAACTCTTCGGCGAGACGTCGATCTTCAGCCGGATCGGCTGAACGCGGGCGAGTACCCGCGATGGGTCGCGTCTCGATCCGGCAGCCCGACTTCCTCACCAGCATCTCCGGCGAAGCCCCGACAAGGGACACCTCTGGTGTCTCGAATAGCACCATATAGGGACTTGGGTTTACCGTTCGCAACGCGCGGTAGAGCGCCAATGGCTGGATGTCCAGCTGCATGGACCAGCGACGGGCCAGTACCACCTGAAAGATGTCGCCGGCGGCGATGTGCTCCTTGGCGCGGTCGACTGCGGCTCCAAACTCCTCATTCGACATGCTTGGCTCAGGGGGTGGCAAGAGGTCCGGGCTACTGCCTGGCACTTCGATCGCGTTACCTTCGGCCGCTTGGGTCAGCAAAGTCGTCAGGGCATCCAACTGATAGTCGGCCTCCTGCCGTGACACCTCGCCTTCGATCTCGTTGGCAATCGCCAGAACCTTCTGATGCGCATGATCGAAAATCACCAGGTTGTCGAACCGGGCGAACAGAGCCAGCGGCAGGCCAAAGGGATCAGGAGGAGATCCCGGCAGACGCTCCAGAAGCCGCACGAAGTCGTAACCGAGGAATCCGACAAATCCCCCGGTCAGAGGCAGGTGCCCCTGATCCGACTCGATAGCCATCAGCTCCGCTCGCAGGTTTTCGAGAGGGTCACCGTCGAAGCGGACCCGAGTTCCAGAGCGCTCGAGCTCGAGGCGGTCTCCCTGCAACCGATAGGTTCCCCGCGGTGAAGCTCCCAGGAAGCTATACCTGGAGACTGAATCGCCACCTGTGACACTCTCGAACAGGAATCGCGTTGGCGACTGGGCTGCGAGACGTCGGTACACACCAAGTGGCGTCAGGCTGTCCGCCAGGAACTCACGAATGTGAGGGCGGGCTCGCCGCTTCATGGAGCCATTGCGCGTTTCGCTCATGACAGCCCGATGACCTCGCGAAGCTGGTCGGACGGGAACTCATGTCCTGTCATCAGGCGAAACTGAGGGGCAGCCTGGGCAAGAAGCACCTCGCGACCGTCGACCGCCTGTCGACCTGCCAGCCGCGCCTCCTCCACCAGGCGCGTCGGTCTCGTAGCATGGTAGACCAGATCGATCAGGATCGCCTCGGCAGACATCCGCATGGGGTCGAAGGGTGGTGTCTCGTCCGGGTCGCGTCCCAGCGATGTCGCATGCACGACGATCTCATACCCTGCCGGATCGAACCCGTCCAACGCCGCATAAGCCACCCCGAGCTCTTTGGCGGCCCGCTTGCCACGTTCGACGCCTCGGTTGACCAGGACCACCTTGGCACCCCGACCCTTGAGCGCTGCGGCGGCGGCTCTTCCGGCACCCCCAGCGCCCACGACTCCCGCCGTACGGCCCGCGATCGACACCCCCCTCGAGGTCAGCGGTTGTATCACTCCGTCGCCATCTGTGGATTCAGCTTCCCACACCTCTCCCAGTCTCACCAGGGTGTTGGCCGAGCCCAACCAATCGACCAAAGGACTTGCAACTCCACCGACTGCCGCCGCAATCCGCTTGTGTGGAGTTGTGACACTGAGGCCGCGCAAGGCGACACCCAGCTCATCGAAGACGCCGCTCTCGACGAGCTCGAGCCAGAACTCGCCAAAGTGCTCGACGTCGAATGGCAGGTAGAGAAAAGGCAAACCCAGCAATCGGTACGCTCGGTTGTGCAACCGAGGCGACAGGCTGTGGCTGATCCCGTGTCCGACCAGCCCACAGATTTCCTCCACTGGTCTCATGCTGGGCAGCCCGTAGTCTTCTCGCAGTTGCTGCACGCTGAACTGCCCCGGCGCGGCAGGAGTGGTTCCTGCTGATCCGAAGACCACAGGAGCACCCAGGCGCGGGGCTGCCAACCGTGTCCAGGACCCCAGTGCCCCCGTGGCAAAAGCAATGAGGTCTGACCGCCGGAGAGAATGCAACAGTGCCAACGGGACCACTTCCTGGCTCGACTGCTCTGCCGCGGGTACGATCTTGTAGAACCGCGCCGGTACTGTCTGCATACGCCGGAAAACCTCCTGCAGCGATGTCAAGTTCGCAGCCACACCATGCCAGGAAATGATTCGGCTTGCAGGTTCGATCGCGGTGAGCACCTCCGCTGAGAGATCTCGCTCGACCTCCAGATCGATCAAATCGAAGTGATTGGCTGCGTCGATAAGGCGCTGATGCCTTCTTTCCCGTGAGACCTCGGACCGACCTCCCTCTTCGCGACTACGCAGGGTATACAGCAGCTCTCCCGCAAAGTGAGAGCGCAGCCAGTCCGGTGCGAGCCCTTTGACGAGATCGTCTCGGACCTCGAGAATATCGGCCTGCCTCGACAGCGTCATCAACTGCTCCGCTGCCGGAGCTTCGGTCAATGTCGCGACGATCAGAGCACTGGTATTCAAGGCTTCCGTCTGAGCTAGGGGGCCCAGCGGCGAAGGACCAGGGCACCATTGGTGCCACCGAAGCCGAACGAATTGCTCAGCCCATACTCGACATCCGCCTGACGCGCTTCGTTGGGAACGAAGTCAAGATCGCAGCCTTCACCGGGATGGTCCAGGTTGATGGTCGGTGGAAGGATCTGCTGATCGAGCACCAGAGCCAGCACTCCGGCCTCGAGCCCTCCCGAAGCCCCGAGCAGATGACCGGTCGAGGACTTGGTCGAGGAGATGGCGAGCCGATAGGCGTGCTCGCCAAAGACCTCCTTGATAGCCAGGACCTCGGCCAGATCGCCGAGCTGTGTCGAGGTACCGTGGGCGTTGATGTAATCGATCTTTTCTGGAGGCAGATTCGCATCCGCCAGGGCGTGTGACATCACGGCGGCAGCCCCGACTCCCTCCGGCTGAGGTGCCGAAATGTGATACGCATCGGCGCTCATGCCATAGCCGACGACCTCGGCGTAGATCCTGGCCTCTCTGGCGACAGCATTGTCGAGGGCCTCGAGTATGACGATCCCTGAGCCCTCGGCCATGACGAAGCCGTCGCGATCCCGGTCCCAGGGCCGCGAGGCCTTTTCCGGCTCTTCGTTGCGTGTCGACAGAGCCTTCATCGAGCAAAAGCCTCCGACCGAGAGCGGAGTCACGACACCTTCTGTCCCGCCCGCAAACATGGCATCGGCGAGACCCAACTGAATCTGACGGAAGCCTTCACCGATCGCGTGTGTCCCCGTAGTGCAGGCCGTGCAGGGCGCCGAGTTCGGTCCCTTGGCTCCGTGCTGGATCGACACCTGTCCAGCGGCCATGTTGACGATCAGGCCGGGAATGAAGAACGGCGAGATCCGACTCGGTCCCTTCTCCATCAAGATAGTGTGGGTCCGTTCGATCAGGGGCAGACCACCGATGCCGGAGCCGATGATCACGCCCACCCGACTGGCGTTGGCCTCGTCGATGACCAGACCGGAGTCCTCGAGTGCTGCCTGGCTCGCCGCCAGCGCCAGCTGAATGAAGCGATCGGTCTTCTTCAGCTCCTTCTTCTCGATAAATTGCAGCGGATCGAAGTCCGGCACCTCTCCCGCGATGCGGGAGGGATACTCAGCCGCGTCGAACCGTGTGATGGTACCCACGCCACTTTCACCCTGGAGCAGACGCCTCCAGGTAACCTCGGTGCCAACCCCGAGAGGCGACACCAGGCCGATGCCGGTCACCACCACCCGCCGACGCGGGTACCGATCCACGCTCTATTCTCCAGAGCTTACTTGCGACTCGATGTAGCTGATGGCTTCCTGGACTCGGCTGATCTTCTCGGCGTCCTCGTCAGGAATCTCGATTCCGAACTCCTCCTCGAAAGCCATCACCAACTCAACGATGTCCAGTGAATCAGCACCAAGGTCGTCGGTGAAACTCGCTTCCAGAGTCACCTCGTCAGCATCCACGCCGAGCTGCTCCACGATAATGCCCTTTACCTTGTCACCTACTGACATAGATCTTCCTCTCTTCCTGTTTTTTCATCCAGCCTGTCGAGGACTGTTACGGTTCGCGTTTTGTAGCACAATGATCGGCGGCAGTCTACGACAACCCCCGTCACTTCAGATATAGAGTCCCCCGGAGACATTGAGGACATGCCCGGTCACGTAGGCAGCTTCTTCACTCGCCAGATAGGCAACCGCCGCCGCCACATCGTCGACTGCCCCGAGTCGACCGAGTGGAATGGCTTCGAGCAAAGCCAGTCGGTTCTTCTCCGGAATCTGATCTGTCATGGCCGTTTCGATGAATCCGGGTGCAACCACGTTGACGGTGACATTGCGTGGGGCCACTTCCCGTGCCAGGGCCTTACTGAAACCCACCAGGCCCGCCTTGGCCGCTGCGTAGTTGACTTGACCGGCGTTTCCCATCAGACCCACGACTGACGAGACCGAGATGATCCGGCCCCACCTGCGCCGCATCATGCCGCGGCAGAGCGCTCTCGTCACCAGGAAGGCGCCCGTCAGATTGACCTGGACTACCTGCTCCCATTGCTCCAGCTTCATTCTGGCAAAGAGGTTGTCCGCCGTGATGCCTGCGTTGTTGACCAGAATATCGACCTCACCAAACTCAGACGGCAGGCCTTTCAGGCTCTCACCTACGGCCTCGGGATCAGCCAGATCCAGCGGCAAGGCCAGAGCGTCCCGCCCGGCTTTGCTGATCTCATCGGCCAGCCGCTGCAGCTTGTCGACACCGCGTGCCGCAACGATGACTCTGGCGCCCTGGGCTGCCAGTCGACGCGCTACCGCTTCGCCAATACCCTGGGAGGCTCCGGTCACCAGGGCCGTCCTGCCATTCAACTCGAGCATGCTCATGATTGACTCAACACCTCCTCGAGCTTCCCCAGATCAGCGGGCCTGGACAGACTCAGCGTCGTGGCTTGCGGTGCGTTACGACGATTCAATCCGGTCAAGACCGTCCCTGGACCGACCTCGATAAAGAGATCTGCCTCCATGGGTCCGGTCATCCACGCGACCGATTCGACCCATCGAACCGGCCCATCGATCTGCCGGATCAAGGCGTCCTGGGCGGCCTCGCCCGCGACGACTGGTTGCGCATCGATATTGCAGACCACGGGTACTGATGGATCCGAGAAACTGGTCCCCTTCAGAAAGGGAGTCAACTGGCGCCGCGCGGGGGCCATCAGCGGTGAATGAAAAGGAGCCGACACAGGCAACTGAATGGCCCGACGCGCACCCTTTTCCTTACACCGGTCCATCGCCGCCAGAACCGTACCAACGTGCCCGGCGATCACCGTTTGCTCGGGAGCGTTGAAGTTCGCCACAGTGCACACTCCCTCGCCGGTGAGCTCGGCTGTTACCGCCGCTACCTCGTCCGACCCCAGCCCCAGAATTGCGGCCATCGCGCCCTCACCCACCGGCACCGCCTCCTGCATGAATTCGCCGCGGCGCCGGACCAACGTCAAGGCATCCTCGAACTGGAGACTCCCCGCGGCCACCAACGCCGAGTACTCACCGAGGCTGTGGCCCGCCATTGCGACAGGTTCGAAACCCAGATCGTTCGCCCCTCGATAGATCGCGATAGCGGTTGCCAGCAGCGCCGGCTGGGTATTGGCAGTGAGCCGAAGCTCCTCTTCCGGTCCGCTCCAACAAAGCTCCGAAAGCGCGAACCCGAGCACATCATCAGCCTCTGCGAAGACTTCCTTCGCCACCACCGACTCCTCGGCCCATTCTCGGCCCATGCCCACACTTTGCGAACCCTGTCCCGGAAAGAGCAGTGCAACTCGACGCGCCATCAGACCTCGACCTCCCGGTTTTCCGACATTCGCAGCAATCTGTCTTCGCGAGTGTGTAGCTCGGCGAGCTTGTCACGGATCTTGTTGTGGAGGTCGGCTTCACAGAACTCGACGGCGCGGCGAATAGAGTTGCGCACCGCCTTGGCATTGGAACGGCCGTGCCCGACAAAACAACCACCTTCCACTCCAAGAAGAGGGGCAGCACCGTACTCTCGATAGTCGACTCTCCGGCGAAAGCGGGAAAACGCGGGCTTGGCGAGGAGATAGCCCAGTCTCGCAATCCAGGATCTGTCGAGCTCGTCACGCATCATGGCGGCGGTAGCCTCGGCCAGGCTCTCCGCACTCTTGAGCACCACGTTGCCGACGAATCCGTCGCAAACGACGACATCGACCGCACCGTTGAATACGTCGCTGCCCTCGACATTGCCGATGAAGTTGAATCCACCCTCCTTCATCTCCCGGAAGACCTGCCGGGTCAGATCCGTTCCTTTGCCCTCCTCTTCACCGATCGACAACAAGCCTACCCGCGGCGAATCTGTGCCCAGGACTTCCTGGGCGTAGAAATAGCCCATCACCGCGAACTGACGAAGGTGCGCCGCCTTGCTGTCGACATTGGCACCGACATCCAGGATGACAGTATTGCCTTTGGGATTGGGAAGCACAGCGGCCAACGCCGGCCGATCGACGCCCTTGATGGCACCGATCACGGTCTTGGCTACGATCATCGCTGCACCGGTATTCCCCGCTGTCACCAGGGCCTGGGCGCGGCCTTCCTTGACCAGTTCGGCGCAAACGCGAATCGAGGAGTCCCTTTTCTTGCGAATCGGGGTAATTGGAGGCTCGTCCATTTCCACCACCTCGGTGGCCTGGACAATCTCGATCCTCCCCCGGTGATCACCCAGTCGCTCCAGTCGCTTTTCCAAAGGTTCCTTTTGGCCGACCAGCAGAATGGATATCCCCTGTTCAGTTGCTGCCTCGAAGGCACCGGCAACCGTGGCTCCGGGAGCGAAATCACCACCCATCGCGTCGACCGCGATATGCATTTCGGAGCGCTCCATGGTCACACTCGAGACGACACCCACCGCACCCGCACGTTTCAGGCGGGAAACATGAATCGCATTATTGCCTAAATTGCGGTGTGAACTTAAGGGGGTTCGACAGCAGGGTGGACTTTTTAGAGAGCTTCCCTGGGCTCGATGACTTCCGATCCCCGGTAGTGTCCGCAGTGACTGCAGGCCCGGTGAGGGATCTTGGTCTCGCCGCAATTCGGACAAACAGATCTCGCCGGCGTCGACAATGCATCATGAGACCGACGTCGATCCCGCCTTGCCTTCGAGTGTCGTCGCTTTGGATTTGCCATGGCTGGTCAACCTTCCTTGGAAACTGGCTCTGAGGGCCAGGTCAATTGTCTTTCTGCAAGCTCCGCAGGGCCTCCCACCGGGGATCTGTCGTCGCAGTCTCGCAGGCACAGGTCTCGAGGTTGCGGTTGATCCCACACTGGGGGCACAGGCCCTGGCAGTCTTCCCTGCATATTGCTCTCATCGGCACGTTCAGTTGCAATTGTTCCAGCAGGATCTGCTGGACATCCAGCTCTGCACCTTCCAGATAGAGAACCTCGAGATCCTCGGCACTCAGCTCCAGCTCCTCATCCGTCGGCTGCGGTGCGCTTGGCAGCACCAGCAGAGCCACTTCGCTCTCCACCGTCTGCACGATGGAAGCCAAACACCGGTCACAGGCCAAAGTCTGCTCATACGACAGAGCAGCTTCGACCCGGAACCTCGGCCCATCGCTCTCCACCTTTCCCGACCACGAGATCTCTCCCAGGTCGAGCAGCTCGGTCCGTTCCAGCTCAGCCGGAGAAACTGCGAGAGTCTCCTGCCACCGATGGGGCTCGGCACCGATCTTGTCCAAGCGGATTTTCATGGTACGAGACTCCCGGACCGACGCATGAGACTACGAGATTAGCCTCGAGGTGTCAATCCGTTCTGCCGGGCTCGCCAGGGGGACGAGCAACCGCCGGGCAGCGGCCGCCCTCTATTCTCGGGTCCGGGTCGGATAGGATCCGGCTTGTCCGATGTCTGCGACCAGCTCGAAACCCGCGCCCGCCACGCCCAACGGGCCAAAACCCCCGATCAAGTCTCTGCGAAGGGCTCTCGCACGGCGATTCCCACGCGCTCGCAAAGCCTACAACTGGGCAATGGACAGGTCCTTCCGCCTGGTCTGGAACGGCATCCGCAAGACCCCGTCCACCCTTGCCTGGGTGTCTCAGTCCCTCGCAACGCTGCAGCGGTATCGGCGCGATGAGCGCCTGACAGTCGCTGTCGACATCGCCGCCTTCTGGGAGCCGCTGACTGGGATCGGCTGGTATCTGTTTCGTCTCCTCGAGCACCTTGCAGACCGCCAGGACATCCGGCTACTGCTCTTCTCGCCCACGATCGTCCGCAGCCCGGACCTCGAGCCCCCAACGGTGGCGCCGCCCGTGGGCGATGCCCTGGAGATGGTTCACTACGACATCTCGTCAAAAGAGGTGCTTTTCGCTGGCACCGTCACCCGTCTCCTGCGCCGACTCGAACCGCTCTTGATCGCGGCCCACGGTAGTCAAGTCCTGTTTGCACCCAACTACTTCTTGCCGCGTCGATTCTCTCTGGCACGCGGATCTCTCGTCGCCACGATCCACGATCTCGGATTCCGCGCGGTTCCCTGGACCCTCCGGGAGGAGACCCTGCAAGAGTTGGCCGAACAACTCGACCGCACTCTCGAGAAGTCGGACCGATTGATCACGGTTAGCAGCGCAGTGCGCGACGAGTTGATTCGGGACGGCTACCCGAGACCCGACCGCATCCAGGTTGTCCATCACGGCCCCGGACAGCTGGCCACGGTCTCGGCCAACCCTCTCCCCGCCGTGGCCGGCCATCGCTTCGCTCTGCATGTCGGGACCCTGGAGCCACGCAAGAACATCGAAGGCCTGTTGGCCTGCTGGAGACTCGTCCGCGAGCAGATGCAGGACCCACCCCTACTGATCCTGGTCGGCAAATACGGTTGGAAGACAGAGGCCATTCGCTCCGAAGTCGAGAAGGCCGAGGCCGCGGGTTGGCTGCGCCACCTCGGCTACGTTTCCGAACCCGAACTGGCCGCTCTCTACCAGTCCGCTCAGCTCGTGCTCTTCCCATCGCTTTATGAAGGCTTCGGACTTCCGGCAGTCGAGGCACAGTGGGCAGGAACTCCTTTGATCTGTAGCGATCTTCCGGTTCTGCGCGAGGTCGCGGGCGACGGTGCCCTGTTCGCGCCGTCGGACCGACCCGACCTGTTTGCCGCAGAGGTCATGCGGGTCCTCGCAAACAGGAGCCTCGCCCAGGAACTCTCCAGGAAAGGGAAGGCGCATGCCAGTCGGCTGAGCTGGGACCGTGCGGCCGAAGAGACCCTCGCCGTCTGGAGGCGGGCCACTGCGGAGTCCTCGTGACGAGGGCTCGTACATGTAGCACAATGGCTTCGCGATGACTGCAGACCCACCCAAGATCGCTGTCGACATGCGCGCCCTGGTTGGTGTCACCTCGGGCATCGGCTTTTATACCAGGTCCATGCTGCAGGAGTTGGCCAGCAGAAGCTCGGCAACCTACGTCGGAATGTCGCATCGGCCCGTCTTGGACGAAGAATTACACGCCGATTCGAGAATCTCGCTCGAGTTCCACGGCGGCCCGTTCGGGGTATGGTGGCAGCAACTCATCCTTCCGGGTCGGCTCCAACGCGGCGACATCGACCTCTTCTGGTCTCCGATCACGATCCTGCCCATGCGCCTCGGAATCCCCGGTGTCGTCACAGTGCACGACCTGACAACGCTACTCCACCCCCAGACCCACAGACTCAAGGTGAGACTGAGTGTCCTGCCCTTTCTGTCGAATACGCTCGACAAGGCGCGCTGCATCGCCGTCGACTCCCGGTCCACCGCCGACGACCTGCGTCGCCATTTCCCCAATTGCAGCTCGCGAGTCGAAGTCATCTATCCAGGAGTCGACATAAAATTCCGCCCCGGTATTCCTCAGGAAATCGAGGCCACTCGAGCAGACCTCGGTTGTCCATCCGGGTACATCATGTATTCCGGGACGCTCGAACCACGCAAGAACATCGACACCCTGCTCACCGCCTGGGAAAGCCTGCGGGCCAATCGCACCGACACCCCCCCCCTGATTCTCACCGGGCCCTACGGCTGGCGCAGTGTCCAGCTCCTGCGCCGCATCGAGGGGCTCGCCAGCCAGGGGCTCCACTACCTGGGAAGAGTCTCGAGATCTCGGCTGGTCAACCTGATGCAGGCTGCATCGATCTTCGTCTACCCTTCACTCTACGAAGGCTTCGGACTGCCTGTCGCCGAAGCCATGGCCTGTGGCATCCCGACCATCGCTTCGAACCGTTCCAGCCTGCCGGAAGTTGTCGGCGACGCCGGAATCCTCTTCGACCCGCAGGAGCCCGCAGAGCTGGCCCAGGCGATTGGCCGCCTGCTCGACAGTGACGCGCTCCGTACCGAGCTCGGCAACAGGGGGTGGCGTCGGGCTCAATCGTTTCGCTGGACACGCTCGGCAGACCAGATGGAGCAGCTCTTTCTCCAGGCGCTCGATTGAATACAATAGCCTGCGGGACAGGTACCGCCTGGCCAGGAACCATACATAGTGCCCTACAACATCGCCATCGATGCCCGCAAGCTCAGTGACTTCGGGATTGGAACCTACATCCGGAACCTGATCGCTGCACTCGGGGCGCTGGATCAAGAGGACCGGTACATCCTGTTCGCTGGCCAGCAGGCTAGTGAGAAGCTCGGAGATCTCCCGGAGAACTTTCGCGTCGTTGTCGAGCGATCGCCCTCCTACTCGATCAGGGAGCTGATGGCACTATCCTGGCGGCTGTTTCGACTCGAGATTGATCTCTATCACTCGACACACTACGTCCTGCCGGCGGTGGTCCCTTGTCGAGCGGTCGTGACCATCCACGACATCATTCACCTCCTCTACCCGGAGTTCCTGCCCAGCACCCTGGCCTATTTCTATGCCCAGCGCATGATTCGGCGAAGCTTGTCCCGAGGCGACAGAATCATCGCCGTTTCACAGAACACCAAGACCGATCTGATGGACTACTTCAAGGTCGATGGCCGGAAGATCCGGGTCGTCTATTCCGGGGTGACCGATCGCTACCGAGAAAAGCTCTCGCAAACCGCTATCTCAGCCAGGTTGAAGGAATTCGGTGTCGATCAGCCCTATCTGCTGTTTGTTGGCAACCCCAAGCCCCACAAGAACCTCGACAACGTGGTCAAAGCCTATGCGCGGTCGCTGGAGATACTGGACTACGATGCCGACCTTGTCTGTGTGGGAGACCGCGAAGGGATGGAGTTCAAGGTCCGACAGCGAGCTGAGCAACTCGGACTCGGAAACCGAATTCGACTGGTCGGCCATGTTCCCGAAGAGGCTCTGCCAGCCCTCTACCAGGGGGCCACACTGTTCGTTTTCCCCACCCTCTACGAGGGTTTCGGCCTGCCTGTTGTCGAAGCCATGGCTTCCGGTGTGCCGGTGATCACATCAAAGACCTCGGCTTTGCGCGAGATCGCCGAAGGCTATAGCCACCTGGTCAACCCTCTCGACGTCGAGGAGATCGCCAAGGCGATCGCCCAGTGCATGGCCGATCCCGAACACCGAGAAGCCCTGAAGAAGCTTGGCCTGCGGCGCGCGGATGATTTTCGCTGGCCCCGCACCGCAGAACAGACCCTCGAGGTCTATCGAGCCGCACTGCAGGCCCCGAAGCGCACGACGATTCGACAGATTTCGGGGACCCCTTGAGCGACGCGGCAGAGCGGGCCTCGGGATCCCGTGTCGCCCTGGTTCACGACTGGCTCACCGGGATGCGAGGTGGCGAGAAGGTTCTGACACAGATTGCTCGGCTCTTTCCCGCCGCACCGATCTTCACCCTGTTTCACTTCCGGGGCAGTGTGAGCCGAGAGATCGAGAGCCACCCGATCACAGCCAGTTACCTCCAGGGCTATCCCGGCGTAAGAAAGAACTACCGGCGCTGGCTGCCTGCCTTTCCCGCTGCGATCGAGGACTTCGACCTCACCCCCTACGATCTGGTAATCAGCTCCAGTCATTGTGTCGCCAAGGGCGTTGTGCCTCGTCCCGGGGCCTTTCATCTCTGCTACTGCCACACTCCGATGCGCTATGCCTGGGATCAGGAGCATGCCTATTTCCCGCGCCGGACAGGTCTCGTGGCCAGAGTTCGCAGCCTCATATTGAGTCGTCTGCGCAACTGGGATGTCGCCAGCTCCGGACGAGTCGATCTGTTCGTGGCCAACTCCAACTTCGTGGCTCAACGGATCGAGCGCTACTACCGCCGTCAGGCAGAAGTGCTCCACCCACCGGTAGACACCGATCGTTTCACCCCCGCGGCCAAGCCGCGGGAGAGGTTCTGCTTGATGGTCTCCGCACTGTCTCCCTACAAGAGAATCGATCTGGCGGTCGCAGCCTGCGAGAGGGCCAATGTGGAGCTGAGGATAGTCGGTGCGGGGCCGGAGAAGGAGCGATTGAGCGAGTTGGCTGGACCCCGCACGCGATGGCTCGGTCGGGTCGATGAGAGTACGCTCGAGGACCTGTACCAGCGAGCCCATTGCTTCCTGCAACCCGGAATCGAGGACTTCGGCATCTCAACCGTAGAGGCCCTCGCCTGCGGCTGCCCCGTGGTCGCTCTTGGGCAAGGAGGGGTGCTGGATATCGTCGATGACGGGGTGCATGGCGTGCTCTATCCGTCAAGCGATTCAGCCGAGGCGGTCGCGGCGGCGATTGACAAATCTCTCACAATCCGATTCAATGAAATGAACCTGAGGCGGCGGGCGGAGGATTTCTCAACGGCGAAGTTCGAGACTGGCTTCCGCGAGCTCATTACCCAGCAACTAGATGGCTGGAGTCTGACTTGAGTCTGCCTGTTCTTGACGTCATTCTTTCAGACCAACGCGAACCGCGGCGGCTTTTCGCTGCGTGCGGTTTCTTTAGGGCATCTGCTCCTCGAGGGTTTCACGCTTGATTCGGCGACGTCACCGCTTCACTTCGGGAATCAGTCTGGCTAGCGATCTGCTGGCTACCCTGACGGCATTCTTTGCTGCCTGGTACATCCGCTTTCTCTCCGGTCTGTTTCCGGTCACGGACGTTCCCGACTTCAAGCGCTATCTGGTACTGCTGCCGATCATTCTGGTCCTCTGGCCAGTGGTCTACTATTTTCACGGGCTCTACCAGCGACGGCGAGGACGCAGTCGGATTGACGAGGGTCTGAATCTGATCATCGCCACACTCCTGGCGACCGTACTGCTCGGTTCATTCATCACCTGGTACAAACAGGAGCTCGTGCGGCCCGACGGTATCGTCGAGGTCTTCACCTACAGTCGTGGATTTCTTGCGCTGTTCGCTGGCCTCGACCTTCTTCTTGTCGTCCTGGGCCGCGGCATCATCAGACACGTCCTGCGGCGCCTTCGCCTCAGCGGCCACAACCTGCAGCGGATCCTGGTCCTCGGTGCCGGTGCGCTCGGCAAGGAAGTCTCGCGCAAGCTGGTAGACCACAGGGAGCTCGGATTCCACGTCGTCGGCTTCCTGGATGACGATCCCGGCAAGGCTGACAGCCGCTTCTCCGAGGTACCGGTCCTCGGAACGCTCAAAGATCTCGAAGAGGTCATCTCCAGCGAGCAGATCGATCAGATCTACATTGCGCTGCCGCTGGAAGCGCACAAAAAGATGATGCGGATTCTGCAATCCGTCGGACAGGAGTGCGTCGAGGTCCGCCTGGTCCCCGACATACTCCAGTATGCGACCCTCAAAGCAACGCTCGAGGACCTCGACGGTACGCCGGTCATCAACTTGTCGCAGGTCCCCCTGCAAGGCTGGAGCAGCCTGGTCAAGAGGTGTATGGATATCGGAGTGTCCATCGTATCGATGACCCTCCTTCTGCCCTTCTTTCCACTCGCTGCTCTGGCGATCTGGCTCGAAGATCGCGGGCCCATTTTCTATCGCCAGGAGAGAATGGGGCTCGATGGTCGCTCCTTCATGATGCTCAAGTTCCGCTCGATGAGGGTCAACGCTGAATCCACGACGGGTCCGGTGTGGGCAATCAAAGGAGACCCGCGACGTACGCGGGTCGGCGGATTTCTGCGGGATTGGTCACTGGACGAGCTGCCCCAGCTGTGGAACGTTCTCAAGGGTGAGATGTCGATGATCGGCCCACGCCCCGAGCGACCGGCTTTCGTCCAGGAATTCAAATACCGGATACCGCAATACATGCTGCGACACCGCGTCAAAGCGGGCATTACCGGCTGGGCTCAGGTTCACGGTTGGCGAGGCAACACGTCGATTCGCAAGCGGATTCAATACGATCTCTACTACATCGAGAACTGGTCGCTGAAGCTGGACTTCAAGATCCTCTGGATGACCTTCCGCCACGGTCTTCGCCACAACGCCTACTGATCCGACCCACCAGCCTGCTCCTTGGGGGATCCTCGATTCCCCGCCAGTCCAGGCACAGTTCAGTCGTCTTCTTCACCTCATTTTTGCTCGAGGCCGCGTGGTTACGCACGGCTAACAAGCGAGCGAGGCGGCAGGATCAGGCGATCTTGCGGAGATTCTGGAGGGCGTCACGCAGGGAGGTGCGCAACTCCTGCAGCTCGGTCTCGGAGAGCTCCTGCTCCCCGAAGCTCTGCCGCAGATACAGTTCGATCACCCGCCGCGCTGGCGCCGACGCCGGAGGTCGAAATCGATCGATGTGCTCTGCCAATTGCAGGGGTGGTGTCGAGCTCTGTAGCGGGAGCGTTTCATCCTTCTCGAGCCGGGACCTTAGCCGCTTGTAGGCTCGCACAGCATCCAGTTTCGGTCGGTGTTGCCAAATCCACCATCCACTCAGGAACAGAACGACCAGCAGGGGAGCCAGCTGATTTACGCTCGCATCGAATCCTTCGACCTCTCCCCTGTTTCCGTCCTGCTGCGGCGACTCCTCACCGGTGACCGCGCCGCCCCCGTCCTTCGAACCCGACTCTCGACCCTGCCATAGCTCCGACCACCAGACGACCAGGTTCCGAGCGAAACCGACCTGGTCGAAGAACCCGTAGGTCAGGATGTAACGGTCCCACCTGAAGATCAGAAAGTCGTAGGCTTGGCTCATCAAGCTCACCAGTCCCGAGGAACCCGAGACGGGGCGCCCGTCTACCGGCGTCGGATCGAAAGTCGTCCACCCCTGATCGGGGAGATAGGCCTCGACCCAAGCGTGAGCATCACTTTGGCGCACGACTACGTAATCCTCGAAGGGGCTGTACTCACCTCCGAGATAACCCGTGGCAAAACGCGCAGGGATTCCCTGAGACCGCAGCATGAGCACCATCGCGGATGCGAAGTACTCGCAATGCCCTCTCCGGGTCCGAAAAAGAAAATCATCCACCGGATTGGCGCTCTGACTACCCACCAGGTCGAGCGTGTACTGGTAGCTGGTGGCGAGATGCTGCTCGATGCGTCGAGCCTTCTCCGCGACGGAGCCGGATCCAGAGACTTCACCGGCCAGCCGAGCGATTGCAGGAGAGACTCCTGTGAGATCACCGGCATCGAGTCGCGGTGTTTGCTCCCGATCATTCTCTGCCAGACGCAATCCTGAAGTTGCCGACAGGCCTGCACGATAGTTCAAGGTCCCACCTCTACCAAAGGGCACTCGCACGATCCCCTCTTGATCCAGCTGCAGCGTGGAGGCCACCATGCTGACGACCACTGTTTCCGTAGGCAGAACCAAGCCCCTGCTGATGCCGGGCTCCAGCCATATCTCCACCCAGGACCTCGGTCGCCCTTCCACCAAATGGAAGAAGCCGTCACGCTCGCGTTTGATTGCCCTGGTTCGTGGATTCTCCCGCGCCCAGCCCGTCTCGCGAAACTCGCTGTAGACGGCCGCCCGGAAACGCCCTTCATGCCCTTCCGGGGGCGGGTTCTCATACGACACGCGCATCGCCACCGCTCGACTGGTACGAACCCGACCGATGACATCCAGAGTGATCGAGTCGTTGAGTCCGGCACCGGCGGTCATTGTCCCAAGCGAACCCCCTGGCCCCATCACGTAGGGAGATCCCAGCCGCGGGAGCAGGATGAAGAGAGGAATCGCACCGATCAAGGTCAGTGTCGCGCTCGTGGCCACGAATCCCCGCAATGGAATCGAGGGTTGTGCTGCCGCATCGACGCCGTAGGTACCCAACACGTGAAACGCCGCAAAACGCGCCAGGACCAGAATGCTCGCGGCAAGAAAAACCGCGAGATAGAAGATCATCGCTGGATGAACACTCGATCCCATCGCCGCCATAAACGTGAAGAAGATCAGCAACAGGATGTGCCACTTGTCCTTCTCCATCTTCATCCCGAACAGCTTGACAGCCAGCGAGAACAAAGCGAGGTGAATCAGGGGACTAAGCAGCCTGCTCTGCCAGAGAAGGACGAAATCGATGACCAGAACCGGCAGGTAGGCGACTCCGAGTGCATTCATTGCCCAGATCGGCAGTGGCGTCCCCGTGTCGGTGACGGTGCGCCAGAGGAATAGACCGACGGCGCTCCAGTAGACCAACAGGACCACCCAACCGGTGACGCCATTGAAAGGCAGTGGCAACGGGGCCAGCAGAGCCAGAGCTCCCAGCAGCAGGCGCTTCTCCCTGGCAAAGGTCACCGCATCTCCTTATCGAGAGAGAAGAGCAGTCCTTGCGCCTCCGGATCACTCCCGGCCAGAGGTTGTTCACTGGGCTCCGCCGTCGAGAGCAATGCCAGGGCCTCGAGAATACGCCGCCGATGGCCTGGACCGTGCCCAAAGCCAATAATCTGGGCTCGTGTGATCAGTTCCGCTTCATAGCCTATAGCGATGAAATGGTGGGCTGCCGTGGCCGCCTCGCTGATCATCCGCTCGAACTGCAATCTCGAGTCTTCACTTTGCAGGTTGCCCACACCGTTCTCGAGCAATAGGGAGACACGCCTCCCCTTCTCCGCCTCCTTTTCCATGTAAATCAACCCTCCGGTGCGGGCCGATTGCTTCCAGTGAATACTGCGTCGATCATCACCTTGACGAAACGCCCGCAGCGTCAGCAACTCCTGTCCGCTGCCCGGACGACGACTGGAGTGCGCGGAGCCGGGGCCTCCACCCTGGACCTGATAGGCATCGGCATCGAGCAGTTGGGGGTAGACCAGCAGTTCGAGATTTACCTCGTGGCGCATGCCCTTGCGAAACAGACCCAGTGGATAGATCGACGACAGGTGAAGATAGGGGATGCGCAGTACCCCACGCCGCTTGGCCGTCAATTCCAGAAACCCCTCCCTCTTCTCTCTGCCCGGCAGGTACGCCACCAGATCCGGCTTGCCCTCACCAACGCCCGCGATCAGGAGCAGCCGCCGAGCCCAGAGCCAGCCGGAGTGATACACGGTGTAGCGCAGATTGAAGGGTTGCCCCGCATAGACTTCACCGGGTGAGGCCAACTCGATCGCGACGCGCCTCAGGTTTTGTCGCGAGGTGACGCCCGATACCACCAGCAGGGAGAGCAGGCAGGCCTCGACCATGTACAAAGCGTTGTTGCCAGTGTTAGCCGCCGGCAGGGCCACCAGCACGGCCAGGAGGATGTACCACAATCCAACCTTGGTGATGCGGATACCTTCGGGAACGCTCTTGCGCTTGCGCGGATTCTTCAAACGGGGACCGAGATGCTGTCGAGGACGCGGTGAATAGCCTCGCGTCCCGAAGCCAGCCCACCGGCGCCGTTCTTGAGGAGGACCCGATGAGCCAACACAGGCACAGCGACCCGTTGCACATCATCGGGGATGGCGAAGGGACGTCCCTCGCAGAGAGCCATCGCCTGAGCTGCCCGGTAGAGGCTCTGTGCGCCCCTGGTTGAAACCCCGAGGAGAAATCTGCCTGGATCACGGGTTGCCTCGACGATGGACAGGATGTAGTCCGTCAGCTTCTCCGCCACCTGAACGCGCGCAGCACGGGCCTGGAGATCGAGAACCTCCTCGCGGGAGACCACGGAATCGAGGCGCTCGAGGACCCCTTCGACCCCGCCGCTCATCAGCAACTCTCTTTCCTTGTCACGTTCCGGGTAGCCGAGTCGGAGTGACATGAGGAACCGATCCAGTTGCGACTCGGGGAGAGGAAACGTACCAACATATTCCAGCGGATTCTGCGTCGCCAGCACGATGAACGGTTGCGGCAGATCGTGGCGCTCCCGGTCCACGGACACCTGCCGTTCGCTCATCGCCTCCAACAGAGCCGACTGTGTCTTCGGGCTGGCGCGGTTGATCTCATCCGCCAGCACGACATTGGAGAAGATCGGCCCGACTACGAACTCGAAGTCCTCACTCCTTTGGCGGAAGATGGAGACACCGACGATATCCGATGGCAGCAGGTCGCTGGTGAACTGAATGCGCTGAAAATCGAGACCGAGTGATCGTGCGAGGGACTGGGCCAGAGTCGTCTTACCAACTCCCGGGACGTCCTCCACCAGCAGGTGGCCCTTGGCGAGAAGGCAAACCACAGACAGACGAATGACATCCGGCTTGCCGCGAACGACTGTCGCCACCTGCCGCTCCAGGCGATCGATGATCCGGGCCGCGATCGCCTCGTGGCTGGCAGTGGGCGAAAGCTGATTCATCAGGGGTCCAGGGGACTGGTGAGGAACTCGCGATACTCGCCACGTTCTTCGACAGGTATGGGATGACGCACCTCCAGGAAGAACCCGTCCCCCTCTTCATACCCCACATCCTCGAGAATGTGAGTAAACTGCGTCACAGTCGCCTTCGGGACCTCCGAGGTATCGAACCAGACGCGCCAGTGGTTCTTCTCCACCTGGTCGGGATCGACCATGGAGATATCCACCGTGATTCCGGGCAGCCGCTGGTCGCTGCGATGCTGGATCAGGATGTCGAGCCTGACCTTCTGCTCCACCTCGACCTGGCCCATGGGGCCGGTCGGTGCCGCCTCCGCGAGTGCCTCTTCCACCCCTTCCTCGACCTCGGCCAAAGCATCCGGGTCGGGGACCTCGGCGACAAGCGGTTCTTCTTCGAGGATGAATCCGTTGAGCCGCGCTGAGTAATAGCTTCTCAGCTCAGCTACCTTCTCCTCAGGCGATTTCTGGGCACAGCCCAGAGCTGTCACACCAATGAGCAGGATCAGACCTGCGCCTAGATATCCAGAGATAGGTCTCACCTTGACCTCCTGACTGCGCATCGAGACGGGTTCATGTGTCGGGCTGTTGCCTAGGGAAAAAGATTATAGCGAACGATCGCCCAGATCGCGGCGAACCCGTCCTTCCAGCCAATCTTCTTGCCCTCGGCATACGTGCGACCGTAGTAGGAGATGGGGATCTCGAAGATTCGCACCTTCTGCTTGGCGATCTTGGCCGTGATCTCGGGCTCGATAGCGAATCTGTTCGAACGCAACTCGATGCTATCGAGCACCTCCCGTCTGAACACTTTGTAACAGGTTTCCATGTCCGAGAGATTCAGATCGGTAAACATGTTGGACAGCAGGGTCAGCATTCGATTTCCGACATAGTGCCAGAAGAACAGCACCCGCTGGGGGCCACCACCGAACCGCGAGCCGTAGACCACATCGGCTTCGCCGTCGAGGATCGGCTGAAGAAGGCGCGAGTATTCATTGGGGTGATACTCGAGATCGGCATCCTGTACCAGGACGATATCCCCGGTGACCTTGGAGAAGGCGGTCCGCAGGGCAGCGCCCTTTCCCTGATTGACCTGGTGATCGAAAAGGCAAAAGTCGATTTTCCCTGCGACCTTGATCTCCTCGAGCTTCTCTCTGGTTCCATCCGTCGAGGCGTCGTTGACCACTACGATCTCCCGCTCGAGCCCTCCCGGAAGCGGCGCCGCGACAACTCGACCGAGGAGCTTCTCGATGGTCGCTTCTTCGTTGAAAACCGGGATGACAACGGAGACCTTGGTCATTTCGGCGGTAGTATAGCCCGCATCAGCAGCAGTCGACCCTGCCAGGCATTGGCCGCCTGCATATCTGCATAGTCCTCATCATCAAAATGCAATCTGCCAGCACTGCTGAACCAGACCCTGTTCCCAGGGGCTCCCATGCCAGAGTGTGGGTCTGGATGGTCCTGGCGATCGGAGTTCCAGCCGCTCTCTACCTGTCGACGCTCTACCCAGGGCCAGGTGGTCGCATAAACGTTGGGGACTCGGCCAAGTTCCAGTACATCGGTGAGATTCTCGGTGTCCCACACGAACCCGGATACCCGCAGTATGTCGTTCTCAACTTCCTCTGGACCCGGCTGCCCCTGCCCCTGGCCCTGGCCGACAAGGTCAACCTCCTGTCAGCCGTGCTGTCCCTGATCGCCGGAGGCTTTCTCTTCTCGGCCCTCTACCGACTGACGGCGCGCCCCGGAGTTGCAGTGCTCGGGACCTGGACGGTCCTGCTCGCCAGGTCCGTATGGATCTTCTCTACCGAAGCCGAGGTCTACGCTCTCCACCTTGTCTGGGTCACAGCTTTGCTCTGGGCGATCACCCACCTGCTCCAGGAGGAGTCATCCCGACGCTTTCAGTGGCTGGTCGCCGCAATTCTGATCCTCGGCTTCAGCTTTGGCAACCATCCCACGGCTATCCTGCTGATCCCTGGCTTCATCGCTGTAGTCCTGGCCCTCGATTATCGACTTGCCCTGAGCCCTCGGGTCCTCGCGACGACCGGCCTGATCGCTATTCTGGCTCTGGGTCAGTATGGATTCGTACTCTGGCGGTCACACAGCGATGCACCGTTCCTGGAAGGCATCGGCCACGATGCTTCCGTTACAGATCTCATCGGCAAGGTCTCGGGCGCACGCTTCTCGACGAAACACGTCCTCAAGGAAGATTCACAAGGCACGGGTCGGCGGTTTCTGGCTGCTCTCCTCGAGCTGCTCCGACAGCTCTCCTGGCCAACGTTGATCCTCGCCGGGATCGGTGCGTGGACTCTCCTCGGAACCAGCCGTCTGCTGGGGCTCTACCTGTTTCTCGGCGTCCTGGGACCACCGGTTTTCGTCAGCTTCTACCAGATCGGGGATTGGCAAGCCTACCTCGCCCCAGCATTTGTCAGCCTCGCAACCCTCGCGGCGATGGGTACGACCTGGCATGGATTCTCGACTCCAAAGTGGCAGCGGGTAGCCATGGCATTCTGGTTGCTCGGTATCGGTTGGACCGCCACCGATACCTACCCTCGCCTCCGGGTCGAGGAGAATTCACGCGACCGCTCGGCCCTTCTCGCTGCCGCAGCCCCGGGAGACTGGGTAGTGACCTATCCCGTCAATGGCTACAGCTTTCGTCAGCTGAACTTCTACTATCGCTACGGGCTGGGACTCGAAGAGAAACAGGGCATTCGGATTCGCACGGCACCCGAGATCTTCGAACAGGAATGGGCCTTCCTGAGCGACGATCGCATGATCTTCGCGACCCAGGCTGTGCGAGATGTCTTTGACGAGTACCGAACCGAATACGTACCCCTGTGGAGTGCAGCATCCGAGGATCAAGTCCTGGCTGCCACGGGCGCTCGGTTCCCCGTGCACTCGTTACAGCTCTTACCCGACCAGGCGGGTGGAGTCCGTGTGATGGGCTCGGACGATCTGGTGTTCGCGGCTCCCGGCGACGCCATCCAGATCATCGTCGCCAGTCCCTCCCAGCGACGCATCAAGGGCGTCGCCTCGTTCCCCAGCCGGCGAGCTCCGACACGTCATTCCCGTTGGCCTCTGAGAGATTTTCTGCATCGGATCCGGGATGATGACTGGGTGTGCGTGATCCTCCAGGGTCCGGCCCTGGCCCGTGGCGATGAGGGGGTCGCGTTGATCCTCGATACATTTGGAGTAGCAGTGTCGGCGCTATCCGCCAGCACCACCTCTCTGGTGATCGCCGGGCTGAAGGGATCAGGCACCGAAAATCTCCTCGTGCTCCGAAATCCTGGCGAGCCCGCCGAGTTGCCCATCCCTCCCGGCTCCTAAAGCTCGGGCCTCTATTGCAGGTATCCGAGAGCGCGCAATTCGTCGAGCGTCGACTCGGACGGAACGACCTGTTCAGTCTCCAACGGCTCGCGAGCTGACACTGCCTGGCCAAGAGTCTCATTCAACTCCTGCATCACATCGCGGCGCGTCAGGGCTGCGTCCCATTGCTCTTCCGGATCGTCAGCCAGGTTGAAGAGGGCCGTTCGGTACAGCTTCCACTCTTCGGTTCGAATCGAGGAGATATCGCGCCCCGGTGGCCGATCCATGCGACTGATCGCGATGAATCCCGGCTCCCGGTTCTCGTCCACCAGGCGTGCCAGATCTGTGCCCTCGAATTCCTCGGGCACGGCCAAACCCACTGCAGCCAGAATAGTCGGTGCGATATCGATGCTGCGCACCTGCTGCGCGACCTCGACCCCTGCATGGGCCGCGTCAGCCAGCTTGATGACCAGGGGCACCCGCAGCAGTTCGTCGTAGAGAGTGTGGGAGTGCCAGCCCACCACACCGTGTTCGCCAAACTCCTCCCCGTGGTCCGATGTGAAGACGATCAGCGTGCTCTCGTAAAGCCCACGCTCCTGGAGTGCCGCAATCAGAAAGCCAAAGCCATCGTCCATCGATCGGATCTCTGCATCGTAGGTCCGCTCGATGTGTGCCAGATCCTGGGCATCGATTTCGAGCTCCTGGCGGTTGATCTCACGCAGTAGATCGATCGAGATCTCATTCGGAAGCTCACCGTCATAGCCACCTTCGAGCAGCGCCAGATGCTCGGCATCGGGTGTGTACGGGTGGTGTACCTCGTAGGAGTGCAGGAACAGGAAGAATGGTCTGTCGGAGACTCCATCCAACCACTCTATGCCCCTTTGGGCGGTTCCCAGAAAGTGCTCCTGGCCTGGCTGGTCATAGACGTCGAAACCCTGATCGAGGCCGAAGACGCGGTCCATCTGGCCACCGCCAGCAAACGCTGCGGTGGCGTAGCCGGCCGACTGAAGAATCTCTGCCAGCGTCAGCGCTTTCTCAGGCAGCCGGGTCTTACCACCCCAGGTCGCCTGATGATGATGGGGCAGGAGTGAGCTCAGCATCGAGGCATGCGAGTGGAGAGTCGACGGAGCCTGAGCGATGGCTTGCCGAAACACGACGGCGTCATCGCAGAACCGATCCACACTCGGGCTGGTGGGAACCTCGTACCCGTAACAACCCAGATGATCCGGACGCAGGGTATCGATGGAGACCAGGATCACATTCACCGTCGGAGTTGCCGGTTGCTCCGCGACCTCGTCGGCCCGACAGGAAAGCAGCCAAACGGCAAACACGGCCAGGACCACAGCGCGCAGCCCTGGCTGGTTCGAAATCCGCATGGAGTGGTCCAGATCGCTCAATTTTCAGGGAGTGTCCAAAGTCAGGCAGGCCAGCCGGACGCGATCGTAGCATAGGGCCCATCCAGAATCGGTTTCAGGAAACGGCCTGGTCGCGCCCTGCCGAACGCCACTTCTCCACCAGCTCTCCGGTCAGGATGAGCTCGGGTTCGAGCTCGAGATCGAAACGGGCCAGGACGCGGCGATGCATCATCGCCATCAGCCCCAAGACGTCGTCAGCCCTCGCCCCGCCCGTGTTGACGATGACATTCGCATGTTCGGTACTGATCTGGGCGCCTCCTCGCACGACGCCCTTGAGGCCACACCGCTCGATCAGGCGACCGGCGTAGTCACCCGGAGGATTCTTGAACACAGATCCTGCATTGGGTCGGCCGCCGGGCATGCTCTGCCACCGTTTTCGGTTCAATTCGACCAGGCGCTCGCGAGCGTTGCCTGGGTCCTCAGACAGTTTGAACCTCGCCCTTACCACAACCGCGGGACTCTCTTGCAGTCGTGTCGAGCGATAACCCGCCTGCAAATCAGCCGGTCCGAGCGATTCGCTGGTGCCGTCCGGATGCAGCACCCTGGCATTCTCGAGAACGTCCTTGATCTCGACACCGTAGCAACCGGCGTTCATCACCACCGCGCCACCCACAGTCGAGGGAAAGCCTGCCAGAGCCTCCAGTCCCGCCAAGCCGTGCTCCACTGTGACCTGGGCAAGGCGGGAGAGGGGTAAACCGGCTCCAGCCTCCACGGCCAGTCCGTCGAAGCGGTATTCGCGAAACTCCCCTTCGAGAATGGCCACGATGCCGCGCAGCCCCTGGTCCGGAACCAGGACATTGCTCCCGAGGCCCAGTATGCGGAACGGCGAGCTCGTACGGTCGACGATGTGCAAAATCCTCGTCAGGGCGATCTCGGTTCGAATTCGAACCAGGAAATCCGCGGGCCCGCCAATACGCAGCGTCGTGTGTGACGCCAGCGGTGCTCGAGGCACGCTGGTACAGTCAGCTACCTCGGACAGGCGACCTTCCAGCTCAGCCAGAGATTCCGTCAGCGACTGATCCATGAATGTTCCACGCCGGCGGCGGGATCGATTGGCCCGAGGACCGGAATGCAAGAATCCGAGACGATATTCCGTCGTATCAATCGCGCGACGGCCGCCATCGCGGCGCTTTCCAAATCGCCCGCCGGGAACTAGTATAGCTTTCGCAACCGAGCCACCCTGCAACCTGCAAGCAGTTCGAGGAGCACTCACGATGACCGATGCCAAGTCCGACCGACTCAAAGCCGTAGATACCGCCCTGAACCAGATCGAGCGTCAGTTTGGCAAAGGCTCGATCATGCGGCTTGGCCAGCGCGAAGCCCTATCGATTCCAATCATCCCAACGGGGATCCTGGGTGTCGATGCGGCAGTTGGGGTGGGCGGACTCCCCAGAGGTCGGGTCGTGGAGATCTACGGCCCGGAGTCTTCGGGAAAGACGACCCTGGCATTGTCGGTCGTGGGTCAAGCTCAGCAGCATGGTGGCGTAGCGGCTTTTGTCGATGCCGAGCACGCGCTCGATGCCGAATATGCCGAAAAGCTCGGAGTCGATATCGACAACCTGTTGGTCTCGCAGCCCGACTTCGGAGAGCAGGCATTGGAGATCGCCGAGATGTTGGTCCGCAGCAATGCAGTGGATGTGGTCGTCGTCGACTCGGTTGCGGCGCTCGTTCCGCGCGCCGAGCTGGAGGGCGAGATGGGTGACTCGCACGTCGGACTCCAGGCGCGCCTCATGTCACAGGCGCTGCGCAAGCTGACAGCCATCGTGGCCAAGTCCAAGACCTGTCTGGTCTTCATCAACCAGATCCGCGAAAAGATCGGCGTCATGTTCGGCAGTCCGGAGACCACCACGGGTGGACGTGCCCTGAA
Organism: uncultured Acidobacteriota bacterium; assembly: GCA_963707075.1. GTDB lineage: Bacteria > Acidobacteriota > Thermoanaerobaculia > Multivoradales > JAHEKO01 > CAXMQZ01. Next base: position 29,618 of record CAVPOX010000015.1, on the reverse strand, counting down.
GTTCTATTCCTCGGTCCGCATCGACATCCGGCGGATCGCGGCGATCAAGGACGGAGACGAGGTCATTGGCGCCAAGGCGAGAGTCAAGGTCGTCAAGAACAAGGTCGCTGCTCCCTTCAGACTGGCAGAGTTCGACATCATCTACAGCGAGGGGATCTCGCGGGTAGGGGAGCTGATCGATCTGGGCGTCGAGCACAAGATCGTGGGTAAGAGCGGCGCCTGGTACAACTACGGGGATGTCCGACTCGGCCAGGGACGAGAGAATGCCAAGCAGTTCTTGCGGGACAACCCGGATCTGGCGCAGGAAATCGAGACTAGCCTGAGGATCGCGTTGGGGCTGCCAACGTTCGACAAAGCAGAAGAACCAGCCAAGGTGGAGGCCTAGCCCGCTATCAGGAACCTGCTGCTACTCCTGTCGGTCTTCGCCCTTATGCTCGCCTGCCCTCTGGTGAGTGCGGCACAGCCGTCTCCTCAGCTGGAAATCGATCTCGGACCAGCTACCCTGGCAGGCCTGCCAATCAAGCTGGAGGTGGAGCTCACCGAGACGGGGACTCCGACGACCGCCGAGGCCACGGTTCTTCTCGACGGGGTCGACATTGCCGTCCACAAACTGACACGAGGGACCAATTCCATCGTACTGCCAGAGACTCGGCTCGCACCTGGCCGGCATACACTGGCGGTCACACTGGGACCGAATCGAGCCGAGGCCGAGTTTCGCGTCATTTCACCCTGGCTGTCACTTCTCCCTCCCGTGATAGCCATTGCTCTGGCCCTGATCACCAAAGAGGTGTTGCTGTCGCTGTTTGTCGGGATCTTCTCGGGTGCACTTTTTCTCTACAGCTGGAATCCCTTCACCGCACTCGCGCGGACCATCGACCAGTTCATTGCGCCTTCCATGGCCAATCCGGACAATGCCGCCATTCTAGTATTCACCACCCTGCTCGGTGGCATGGTCGGACTGATCAACCGGAGCGGGGGAACCCTCGGCATCGTCGAGCGTATCCAGAGATTTGCCACGGACGCCCGGCGCGGTCAAACCGCCACCTGGCTACTCGGCGTGGCCATCTTCTTCGACGACTACTCCAATGTGCTGATTGTCGGGTCGACCATGCGACCGATCACCGACCGACTGAAGATCAGTCGTGAGAAGCTCGCCTACATTGTCGATTCGACGGCGGCGCCGGTGGCCAGCGTCTTTCCCATTTCCTCCTGGATCGGATTCGAAGTCGGCCTCATCGCTGCGGCCTTTACTGCGGTCGGTATCCCGTTCAATGCCTACACGACATTTGTCGCCTCGATACCCTACCGGTTCTACCCGATCTTCGCCCTGGTTCTGGGCTTTACGATCGCCCTTTCAGGACGCGACTTCGGCCCCATGCTCAAGGCCGAGCGCCGGGCCCGGCGAACCGGCAAGGTTCTGGCGGACGGTGACGTTCCGCTGGCCAGCTTCGGCAGCGATGATGTAGCGCCCGCAGACGGCACGCGCCACCGCGCGATCAATGCGGTGCTGCCCATTCTGGCGGTCGTCGTCATTACTGTCCTGGGCATGGTGGTCAACGGGGGCGAAGGGTTGACGCGTTCTGATTTCCCGACCACCACGGCCTGGTTACGAGAGGTCTTTGGCAACGCCAACAGCATCGCTGCGCTTTGCTGGGCCAGCCTGACCGGAGCTCTGCTCGCCCTGGCCCTACCCCTGGCTCAGAGGGTATTCACTCTGCGCCAGGGAGTCGAAGCCCTCGTGGCCGGTTTCAAGTCGGTCTTCCTGGCGCTCATCGTCCTGGTCCTCGCCTGGTCGATCGGCAGCATCTGTGAGGAGTTGCGAACGGCCGATTACCTCGTCCACCTCACCTCCGGTGTCCTGTCACCGCACCTCTTGCCGGTGATCATCTTCATCCTGTCGGCTGCGGTTGCCTTTGCCACAGGATCTTCCTGGGGCACTCTGGGAATCCTCATGCCACTGGTGGTGCCAGTGGCCGACAGCCTGTCACGGGCCACAGGACTGGCCATGGAGTCGCCCCAGTACGCCGCCGTCATGGTCGGCACGATCTCATCGGTTCTCGCTGGCAGCGTCTGGGGAGATCATTGCTCTCCGATTTCCGACACCACCATCCTCTCCAGCACGGCTTCAGGATCGGACCACATTGCCCATGTGCGGACACAGCTCCCCTACGCCCTGGGCGCCGGGCTACTCGGCATGCTCATCGGAGATCTCCCGACTGCCTATGGCCTCAACCCCTGGATCTCGCTACTCGTGGGTAGTGCTCTCATCGTGACCCTAGTACTCTTGTTCGGCAAGCGCTCGGAAATCGAAACGACCTCTCGAACCTGAGCGTCTGGAGCTCCCGGCGGCTATACTGCTCGTCTCCTTGAGGGTGCAAACTCGACATCATGACCACCGACCACAGAACTCGCTCCATGTCGCCGGATCGAGATCGAGTCCCGGCAGTTGGCGGCCTCGCCAGGGTAGCGCTGCTCGCATGGGCTCTCCTGGGCGCTTTTGCTGCCGTTGATTCCGGCAGCTCGCAGACCCTGGCGTGCAAGCCTTGCGCTGGAATCAGGGTAGAGGATCCCAGAACCCTGATCTCCGAGCTGGAGACGTCGCCTCACCTCGAGGAGGAGGCAATCCTCTTCGTGGCCTGGGATGCACCGCTCGACGGTACTGCTCGCGAGGGTCTCTCGTCAGCGCTCACTGACACGGATGCCATACCCTGGCTGAGGTTGCGATTCTCGGCTCCCACTCCCCTGCGCGAGAATCTCGAACGGCTCGAGGCCGAGCTGGAGGAGGCGTCGCGGATCGCTGCGCAGGCGGGAAACCGAGCACACTTCCAGGTCGTGTGGGACGTCGAGGGCTCGGTCTGGAGCGAACAACGTTTGCTGGACTACGCTTTTCTCATCAAGCGGGCCGCGGTCGCCGTTACCGGTGCCCAGGTCGACGCACAGGTGATCTCGCAACCGCTGCCTCCGGATCCCACCGTCCTCGCAGGCCTTTACGCCGAGGAAATCGCCGCCTACCTCGAGGGTGTCGCGCTCCAGCCTGCGCCCGAGGATCAGATTCGACAAGCCACCGATCTCCTGATGGAGCTTGACCCTGGAACGCCCGTTATTCTGGATGGCCTGCCCTATCCCGAGTCGGCCTGGGAGTCCGCCGCAATCGCTGCTGCCCAGGCAGCCCAGGGCATCGCGGTCGCCATGTTCGACGCCACAACACAGTCGAGTCCTCAGATCCTTCCCCTGAAGCTGGTCGCCAACGAGTTTCACGGCGACATCTACTTCGATCCCTACTCGACGCCGTCGACGGACGAGAACGTGCAGGCGTGGACGTTCGTACGTGGCGAGGACCTCGGCCTCAGGGTGATCGTGCAATCCCCAGCCACCTCGCCTGAAGTCGCCTTGACCTTCTCCGACGCACAACTGCGCAATCCCGAGAGAGTCCAGGCTTCCGGCGAAGTCCTTTCCATGTTCGGGGGTATTCGCGAATCGATGGGCTATCGCCTGCAGTTCAAACCCGAGGAGCCCGTCACCCTCTTGCGGCTGGAGAGGCCAGGAGCTGACGAAATCGAGGGCATATCCGGTCTGGAAGAGGAGGTCACGGTCGTTTCCAGCCGCCAGCTCCCGGTAGAAGAGATCCTTCGCCGATTACAGGCGAGAGAGGATGCGCAGCGGCGAAAACTCCGTACCTACCAGGCCGTCAACACGACGCATTTGAGGTTCCAGTTCGGGAGCGAAGGGGTGGAAGTGACCTTCGAAGGCGAGCTGTTTTATCGCGAAGGTACCGGCTACGACTGGGCATGGGAGCGGTTCAAGCTTCAGGGCTTGCGATGGAAGGGCCGCGATTTCCCCAAAGTTCCCCTGATCGAGCCTGAGAGAGCAGCGAACATGCCCATCGAGATACTGTTTCGACCCGACTATCGCTACGAGCTCCGTGGCACCGCGGTAGTCGAGGACCGGGACTGTTGGGTCGTCGATTTCCGCCCTCTGGGACTACAGGAAGGCGAGAGCCTTTTCCGGGGAACCGTCTGGATCGATCGCGAGCTCTTCGTCCGGGTTCGCTCCCGAGCCGTACAGTTGGGTCTGCAGGGCGAGGTGATCTCCAACGAGGAGACGACTTTCTTCACTCCGGTGGACGACCAGGGCCAGCCCACCGACTGGGTCGAAGGACAGAACTGGTTGCCGCTGCGAGTCACCAGCCAGCAAATCTGGTCGCTCTTCAACGGCTCGTTGCTGGTCGAGAAGGAAACGCTGTTGAGTGAGGTTTCGCTCAACAATCCTGATTTCGAAGCACGGCGCCAGGAGTTGCTCGCCTCCGACTACACGATGGTGCGCGATACCGCAGAGGGTCTGCGCTACCTGGTTCCCGACAAGCAGACCGGTGAGCGTGTGGTCAAGGAGAAGCTCAGCTCCAACCGGGTGCTCCTCGGCGGCGGCGTTTTCTATGACCGGTCTCTGGACTATCCACTGCCACTGGTTGGTGTCGATTACTTCTCGCTCGATTTTCTGGGCAGCGGTTCACAGGTCAATGTTTTCTTCGCCGGAGCTCTGGTCACGGCGAGCTGGGCCGACCCGGAGCTTCTGGGTAGCAAGTTCGACGCGGGCGCCGACTTCTTCGGTCTCGCTATCCGGGGATCGGACACGCTCTATCGCGACGATCAGGAAGTTCCCGCGGAAGAGATCGATCAGCGCTCCCTCAATACGCTCTTCAACATCGGACATCCCGTGGGAAAGTTCGGCAAGGCCACCCTGACATACCGTCTCGAACATCAGGATTTCGCACCTTCCGACAACACCGCCGAGGAGTTCATACTGCCCGTCGATCACTTCACCCACACCGCTCGTCTGGGTCTCTCCTACACCCGTTTCGGCTACCGTCTGCGGGTCAACGGAAGCTACAACAAGCGCTCCGACTGGCAACCCTGGGGTCTTCCCGACTCTGGTGACTACGACCCCTCGCACGAGGATTATCTGCGTTGGCAGGCGGCCTTGAGCAAGACCTTCTACTTTCAGAAATTCCGCCGGGTCGGAATCGAGTTTCAGTACGCTGACGGTCAGGATCTCGACCGGTTTAGCAAGTACGAGCTGGGATTCTTCAGCGACGTCAGAGTGCGAGGATATGAAAGTAACCGGATCCGGGCCGATCGAGCTTATTCCTCCACCCTGAGCTACGGCCTCGAGATCGGCGAGCTCTTCAGGATCCAGGGCTTGGGAGATGTTGCCTGGGTAACCGACGATGACAACGACCTGGAGAATGAATTCGCCGCCGGCGTGGGGGTGGCCGGGACGGTCATCGGGCCGTGGCAGACAATCATCCGCCTCGATCTCGGCAAGGCCGTCGCTGGCCCCGATGACGGATACGCAGTCTTTCTCGCCTTTCTCAAGCTCTTCTAGCAGGAGGAGAGGTATCGATGCAGAACGACCGCGAGCCGGATGAGATCATCGAGCTCGAGATCACCGACGTGCTCGATCTGCACAGCTTCCCACCTGGCGAGACCGCAAGTGTCGTCGAGAGCTATCTCGAGGAGGTCGCGGAGCGTGGTTTCACAACGGTCCGAATCATTCATGGTCGCGGAATCGGCGCTCAGCGTCGAACGATCCGGTCTGCTTTGTCGAGACACCCTCGAGTTCGATCCTTCGCCGATGCCCCCGCGGAGGGGGGAGGATGGGGGGCCACGGTGGTGAACCTGCGACTTCATCCCCAACCTGACGATGCCTGACGAACACGTCACTGATGCCAGTAGGTTTTCGCTGCCCTCTGGACTGCAGCGTGGCTGGAATCGGTTTGTGCGTCGGATTCGCTCGCCCAGTCTCGAGCTGGTCTATTCTCCACTCTACCGGGTCGACCTGGGCTCGACACCCGTCGATGTGCAGCGATCCGAGAGGATCGTCGCCTTCCTGCTCGCTTACGGTTTGCTCGATCCCAGAAACCTGCTGCGACCCGAGGTGGCATCGCTATGGGATCTGCGACTCGCGCACGGCAGAGGCTACCTCGAGTCGCTGCGGCGACCGAATTCGCTCGACGAGATTGTCGGCGTCGAGGTATGGCCCGATCTGCACCGCCAGGCGCTGCTGGCTCAGCGAGCCGCGGTCGGGGGAACGATTCTCGCGACTCAGCGCGCGCTGCAGGCCGGGCAGATGGTCTTCAATCTGGGTGGCGGATTCCACCACGCCGGCCGATTCCAGGGCAAGGGATTCTGCATCTTCAACGACATCGCAGTGGCCATTGGCAGGGTTCGCCGCGAAGGCTTTACCGGCCAGGTTCTGATCATCGACCTGGATCTGCACGACGGCAATGGAACCCGGGAAATCTTCAGAGACGACCCGTCGGTCTTCACCTTTTCCGTTCACAACCAGACATGGGATCTCGAGCCCGCAGAGGCATCACTCTCTCTGGAGCTGGGTTCTGATATCGAAGACGACGCCTATCTCGATGTTCTCCGGAAACACCTCCCGGAGGTTCTCGATCGGACCAGACCTGAGCTGGTCTTCTATCTCGCTGGCACCGATCCGGCTGCCGATGACCGCATCGGAGACTGGCGGATCTCCCCGCGCGGAATGCTCGATCGAGACCAACTCGTCACCAGACTGTTGAGGAATGGTGAAGGCAAGATGCCTCCCACCGTGATGGTGCTCGCCGGAGGTTACGGCCATGAGACCTGGCGCTACACAGCCCGATTCCTCTCCTGGCAAATCCTTGGATCCGAGCGTATCGAACCCCCTTCCACCACCGCGATTACCTTGGCCAGATATCAGCATCTGGTGCAGGAACTGGGCTCCGGATCCGCGCAGTCGCAAGACCAGGCGGAGGACGATTGGGGTCTGACTGAAGACGACTTGATGGGCAGCTTTGGCACAGAGGCGCACCAATCGCTCTTTCTCGACCACTACTCGCATCACGCGGTAGAGCTCGCAGTGGAGTGGACGGGCATCTTCGATCGCTTGCGTCAGATGGGCTTCGCTCATCCCTCCCTGGCGCTGGATCTCGACAACCCCGGGGGGCATACCCTGCGAATCTTCGCGGATTCCCAAAACCAGGAGCTCCTCGCTGAGCTGCGACTGCGACGGGATCGCCGGTCGATTCCCGGGATGGAAGTCCTGAGCATCGAATGGCTACTGCTGCAGAATCCCAGAGCCTCCTTTACCCGCGACCAGCCGCAGCTACCCGGTCAGAAGTACCCGGGCCTCGGGATGGTGCGTGATGTCGTGTCACTGTTGATCCTGCTCTGTGATCGTTTGCAGCTCGACGGCATCGTGTTCGTACCTTCCCAATATCATCTGGTGTTCCAGGCGCGGCATGTCCTCGACTTTCTCCATCCCGAAGATGAAGGTTGGTTTCGAGCCCTGGAAAAGGCCCTGAAAGACCTGCCGCTCGCCGAGGCCACCCGACTGGTGGCCGAGGAACGGGTCGTGGACACCAAAACCGGTCAACCCGTGAGCTGGAAAGCCATGCCCATGGTGCTGCCCATAAGCGACCGGCTTCACGACCAGGTCGAAGGCGTCGCCTACGATAACAAGGCAGCCGAGGTCGAGTCACAGCACCAACTCGAGGTCACCTCGGCAGCCAGCGCTACGACCTCCCCACCCACTCGAGCAACATCAAGCTGAGTCCGGGCACGTAGGTGATCAGGAGGACGCCGATCGCCAGAATGATGAGGTAGGGAATGGCCGCGCGCCAGATCTCGAGCAACGGCCGCTCGAACCGATAGGCAGCCAGGAAGAGATTGAGGCCGACCGGCGGCGTCAAATAGCCCAGCTCGAGATTGGCAATGAAAATGATGCCGAGATGAACCGGATCAATCCCGTAAGCCACACCCAGAGGAACGATCAGTGGCACCACCACGACGATGGCCGAGAAGATGTCCATCAGACAGCCGACGAGCAGCAGCAGGAGATTGAGGCACAACAAAAAAGTCAGAGGTGACTGAATGTAGCTCTGCACCCCTTCGACGACCTTCATCGGCACCTGAGCGTCCACCAGGTAGTTGGTGAAGCCCAGGGCTACGGCGAGAATGATCAGGACTCCACCGATCAACACCAGACACTCGGTAAGAATCCGCAGTAGGTCACGTGTGATCGAAACGTCCCGAAGAATCAGACACTGAACCACAAAAGCATAGAAAGCCGTCAGTGCGGCGGCCTCGACCAGCGTGGCAAAGCCGCCAAATATCGCCAGCAGGACAAAGGGCGGCAGGAGTAGCTCCCATTTCGCCTGCCAGATAGCCGACCACAGCTCTCGAAGCTCGAAGGGCTGTTGTGGTGCCGGTGTGCGCCATCCCTGGCGTATTCCCCAGGCGGCCACCAGGGCCAGCAGGAGCAGACCGGGCAGCAAACCCCCGAGAAACAGATCGGGAATGGCGACGCCAGCGACGATTCCGTAGAGAATCAACGGCAGTGCCGGCGGGAAGAGGAGACCCAGAGAACCCGAAGCCGTGAGCAACCCCAACGAGAATCGCTCGGGATACTGATCGGACCGCAGAGCTTGAAACAGCAGCCCGCCCAGGGCCAGAATCGTCACGCCAGATCCCCCGGTCAGGACTGTGAAGAAAGCACAGGAGACAGCAGCCACCACTGCAGTCCCGCCTGGCATCCAACCGAGACAAGCCCGAAAAAGCCGCAGGAGACGTTGCGAAGACTCGCCCTGGGCCAGCAGGAACCCAGCCAGGGTGAAGAGCGGAATAGCAGGCAATGTCGGGGAGACGACCAGCCGGTATGTATCCACCGGTACGGCTGCGGCTGGAACCCCATCGATCAGGAATAGCAGAAGCGCAGTGCCACCCAGACCTGCGAAGATGGGTCCACCCAGCACGGTCGCCAGCACCAGCAGTAAGAGGCCCGGCCAGCGGGCAGCGCCCTCCAGCCAGGCAGGAAACTGCCCCAGGAGCAGACCCACGACCAGACCCAGCGAGGCCAGTACCCTCCCCCACCAGTGGGATGACGACCTGCGCACCAGCCGTATAGCGATCAGGCCAAATCCGATCGGCATGGCCAGCTGGGCGACCCAAACGGGAAGCCCAAGCGCCACTTCCGTGCCCGACTGTCTCTCGATGGCAACGAGATCGAGAGAGGCGCGACATAAGAGGATAGAGGCAGCAGAGGCCACCGTCGCCGCGAAGATCCGCGCCGACTCTCGCCAGGCGCCCTCCGGGAGAAACTCTCCGGTAGCCAGTGCCAGAAGCTTGCCTTCCCGTGCAGCCAGAGCTGCCCCCAGAAAAGTGACCCAGAGCGTCAGATGCTGAACGAACGGGAAAGAGCCGGGCAGACCGACGCCGAAGATCGATCGCAGGAATGCTTCCGCAACCGGCAGGAACGCCATCGCCAGGAGCGCCACACTGGCGATCGTGTTCTCGGTGAGTCGCAGGACCCCACTCAGTGATTTTGGCAAACGTCTAGTCCTCGGATACCGGGTAGTCGACAAAATAGAGATCGATCCGATCCAGGAGCCAGCGCGCCCGATGTTGTTCGATTGCGTTGACCAAGCGAATCGACGGAGCCTTGTCTGGATCGACGGCCAACGCGGCCTCCAGGAGACTCTGAAACTCCTCCCAGTTCTGTTCGGCGACCACCACCCCTTGCGCCAGGCTCACGTAGGGACCGGCGCTCGCCCCACCCGCGAGCTGGATCGCGCGCTGGAAGTGAAACCTGGCCTTCTCCGGTGAACCACCCATGGCCTCCGGCAGAGCATTCAGTGAGATCAGGACACCGTGAATCGCCCCATGGTCAAAGGTTTCATCCAGGGTCAGCGCCCGCCCCATCAGCGCTTTGACCGCCGGTAGATCCGCGACCAACTCGGGTCGGTCTTGGCCGATCGCGATGGCTGCACCCCAGGAGGCCCCGGTCCAGAAGACCAGCTCGATGTCTTCCTTGGCGAAGACTTCAACGGCAGCCTCGGGATTCTTGGACAAACTCTCGACAATTCCCGGCCAGCGTTGATTCAGCAGGCGGAAACAGTAGTCCCGGCCTCGCAGGTACAGGGCCAGAGCCCGTTCATACTGGTGCTCCGATTCCTGATAGTCCTCCTCCTGCATTTGCTCGGCTTCAACCTGGACAAAGGCGTAGGCATACTGGGTAAAGCCACTGCACGCGGCAAGGAGGAGCTGCGCGTGATTCGGTCTTTCGGCCAATAGCGACTCGATCGTCTTGAGCGCAAAGGGAGTCGCATCCCGGACAAGCTCGGGATCTTCATCGGAGGCAAACACATTGCCGCTCGCTGCCAGTGAATCGGCGAGCGAGTTGATCGCCATCGAGCGGATCGAGCAACCAGCAAGCACGAGGGCGATCACGCACGAGAGGACTACCCGGATCTCGAGTACCCTCCCACCTCTCGTGTCTGCGCACCGCTGCCTTCGGACAATCATGGCGAAACCCATTATGTAACGTTGCGGCGTCAAACGGTCAAGGCTACCCACCAATTCCACTCTCGCAACCTCTCAGCTAGGATGACGTAGTAGCCAGAGGGGCTGGAGGGTTCCATCACCGTGCAGAAGAAGGCGCAGGAGTACGTCACTCAGACCCAGGATTTTCTCCGGGAATACACTGCAGGGCTGAACGTACGCGATCTTCGGCGGTTGTTCGATCAGGATGCGGCCCACGCCTACAAGGTCCTGACTCGTGACCAGGACGAGGATTCAGAGCCCCAGGAACCCGCCCGCCGCTTACTCCACCGTGCCAAGGTCGTCTTTCTCGGCCTCTCCTTCAAGCTCAGCCCCGCGCGCCGTGTCCTGTTCGTCGTCTGCCTCGCGCTCACCCTGATTGGTCTGATCAATCCCCCCACCTTCGACTTCATCTCGGAACGGACCGAGCTGCACATCGACTTTTCTCCCTTCTGGTTCCTGCTGGCCATTGCGGGTCTGCTCTGGTTGCTGATCATGGAACTGGTCGATCGCGTCCGCGTCCGGGACGAGCTCGAAGTGGCTCGCAAGCTGCAAAGCGACCTGCTACCGGACGCTTCGCCCGAGCTTGCCGGCTGGGACTTCGCGCACTCCTACCGCACTGCCAACGAGGTCGGAGGGGATTACTACGATTTTCAGAGCCTCGAGGACGGCCGCCTCGCTGTGCTTATGGGTGATGCCAGTGGGCACGGAATCGCCGCCGGCCTGCTCATGGCCATTTCCAACGCTACCCTCAAGACTGCACTCGACATCGATCCCGAGCCCAAGGCTGTGGCCGCTCTGCTCAACAGCGCACTCTGCCGAACGGGTGATCGGCGCGCCTTCATGACCCTGTTTTACGGCTTGCTCGATCCCGCGACAGGCACTCTGGACTACGTCTGTGCCGGCCACCCCTTTCCGATCCTCAGACGCGCCGGAGGGCAGCTCATAGAGCTCGGTAGTGGAACCCTCCCTCTGGGAATGCGCCCGGGTCTCGAGCTGCCGCAGGCGAGGGTGACCGTCGATCATGGCGACCTGCTTGTGCTCTTTACCGACGGCTTACCCGAAGCCGTCAATGGGCCGACGGGTGAGTCCTTCAGCTTCCAGCGTTTGAGAGACCTGCTCGAGCAGGTCGGTTCGCCCAGGGCGGTTCATGATCGAATTCTGCTGGCCTTCGACCAACATATCGTTCACGAGCCCCTCACCGACGATCTGACGTTGATGGTCATAGCTCGGAGCTGAAGCCGGCGCGAAACCGGCTTTCTACCTATTCGGTCTCGACGACCATGGCGAAGCCGACTCCGCCGGCAGCGCAGACAGTAATCAGTCCCAGGTTGCGCCTGCGCCGTTTCAGCTCTTCAAGCAATTGGACTGTCACGCGGGCTCCGGTGGCACCAAAGGGATGGCCGATCGCGATCGAACCTCCATTGACATTGAATCGCTCGAGATCGACCTCCCCCAGTGGCTCCCGGCGCCCCAGCTCGTCTCTGGCGAATTTCGGCGAAGCAAAGGCTTTGAGATTCGAGACAACCTGCGCCGCAAAGGCTTCGTGCATCTCTACCAGATCTATATCGGCGAGAGCCAACCCCGCTCCGTCGAGCGCGGCAGGCGCAGCATAGGCCGGGCCCTGCAGGAGTTGACTTCCGGGATCGAGACTGGCGTACGCAAAGGACCGGAGGTATCCCAGCGGCTCGAGGTCGAGCATGCGGGCCTTGGATTCACTCATCAACAGGACCGCCCCTGCCCCATCCGTGATCGGACTCGAGTTCCCAGCGGTAATTGTGCCGTACTGCCGGTCGAACACCGGCCGCAGCTTCGTCAGCGACTCGATAGAGGTGTCGGTCCGGATACCGTTGTCTTTCATCACGGCCCTGTCGTAGTCAGGCCTTGGAAAGACCATCGTCACCTGATCCGAGAAACGGCCATCCTGCCACGCGGCGGCCGCTCGGCGGTGTGACAGTAGCGCTACCTCGTCCTGGGATCGACGCGAGATCCCATTCTCTTTGGCCATCTTTTCGGCAGCTTGCCCCATCGTCATCCCGGTGGTGTATTCCGCGATGGCTGGCGGTACCGGAACCAGGTCCCGCGGTCGCAGTTTGCTGAGAACGGCCAAACGTTGCGCCATCGTCTTGGCTTTGCTGAACTCCATCAAGCGACGGGATGCGCCCTTCGAGTACTGGATAGGCACATTGCTCAGCGATTCGGCCCCCCCTGCCAGGACGACTTCACACTCACCCTGAAGAATGGCCTCGGCCCCCGAGGTGATCGCCCGATTGGACGACGCGCAGGCCAGGTTCACAGTCGTTCCAGGGATTGTCGCCGGGAGCGATGCCCGAAATACGACCTCGCGCCCCAGATTGGGTGCATGCAGCGCCGGCACCACCACGCCAAAAATCGAGGCATCAATCAACCCGGGATCGACAGTCGAGCGGGTTATCAGCTCGGCGGTAACCCCTCCCGCCAGATCTACCACGTCCATATCGCGCAGATCGGAGCCAGCCTTGCTGAAAGGAGTTCTGCAGCCAGCGACGACCGCCACTCTCCCCTTCGGACCCGCGAGATTACTGGCCACGATCCTGGCAGGAGAAGCCGCAGCGTTCTGCCCACGAGTCCAAACCGTATCCGCTTTCTCCCTGATCTCCTCCAGCAGGGAAGCCCGCAGCGGCTCCGGAAGGCGACTGGACTCCTGGCCGCTATCTCCCCGGATCTCGTCAGCACACATCGCTATCTACCCCCTTTGTCCGCAGAGAACTCTACCCCAGGTTGCAGCGACACGACAGGTAATCAGGGTGAATTCCGTCACCCTCCAGGTGTTGATCCGTCACGGAAACGCCGCCGCGATGCTGCTAGACTTTGGATCTGGGACTATGGGCCGATTCAAGTCTTTGTTGCTGAGGTTTTGCCTGATCTTTGCGGTATCGGGGCAACCGGTAGTGGCGCAATCGATTGCCAAGCCAGACCTCTTCGAGAAGAGTCAATCGGCTGCCATGCAGGCTCTGGCCTACTACGGCCCGTATGAGAACCCGGAAGAGATGCGGCGGGTGATCGACATCGGGTATCGCATCGCCAAGGAGTCGAAATTCGAGGACTTTCCGTTCACCTTCTACCTTATCGACATGCCGGAGCCGAACGCCTTCGCTCTGCCGGGTGGCCAGATCTTTCTCACCCGCGGCATGCTCAATCTGGGCCTCAACGACGACATGTTGGCCGGCCTCCTGGGACATGAAATCGGACACGTGGTCCTGCAACATGGGACGCGGATGCAGCGCCGGGCAACGCTGCTCAATGTCCTCAGTCAGGCGCTACTTGCCGGTGTGATCATTGCTGCCAGTCAGGGTGGGGGCTCGAAGGAATCCGCTCCCTATCCTCGCGATCCATACGGACGAACCGACCGCGGCGGGTCGGGTGATCTGATCCAGGGAACGGCGGCTGCCGGTGCGGTCTTCAGCGAGTTGTTGCTGCGCAGTCATAGCCGGGGCTTTGAAGACGAAGCGGATGACGAAGGCCAACGCTTCGCAGCCGCTGCAGGCTACGATCCCCAGGGTACCCGCCAGTTGATGGACAAGATGCGCACGCACATGCCGCAGTCCAAGGAGTATGGGTACTGGCGCACTCATCCGTTTTTCGAAGAGAGGGTACAGGCCGCCTCGGTGCGGCAGCAGCTGCTGAAGATCCAGGAACCCTCGTCGGCCGACGAGTATCGTCAACGCACCCAGAAGGTGCTGCTGGACTTTCTCGAAGAGAGCGACATGGAGCCACCCTTTGTCGACCTCCTCGAGGATCGTGCTCTGCTGGCCTGGCCTCAGGGACCTGCCGCTGACGAGATCCGGCTGACCCAATTGCACGGGCTGCGGGAAGAGGTCGAGCAACAGAAACCAACTTCTCAGGAGTGGAAACCCGTCATCGCAGATTACGAAAGGAATCTCGATGAGGTGAAGAGCCTGACCCCCGACAGCCCCCTGGTAGAGACCTTGGCGACGGAGCTCGAGGCGATGGAAGCGACGCTGCGGGACAACTACCCCAAGGCGGTCGAGATCATGCAGGGAGGAATCTACGAGACCGAGTTCCTGGAGGCCTTTGCCGTCAACTATCCGAACTCCCCTGAGATCCCGCAAGTCTCCCTGGCACTGGGTGAGGCGTATGCACGCCTCGGCCGCGAGGAGGACGCAGTGAGCCGGTTCCTGCGGGCCTGGAAGGCCGATCCCGAGAGCGCATCTGGCCTCCGCGCAAGAACAGGTCTGCGCAATGTCACACCGCGATTGACCAGCCTGGCGGCCCTGGAACAGTTGGCTCAGGAGTCGGATGACTCCGAGATCAGGGATACCGCGACCCAGCGCCTGAAAGCTCTGGCCTCCAGATTCGAGGAGCTCTCCAATGGCGCCAACTACCTGGCGGAGTATCCGGAAGGCCAGCACGCAACAGCCGTGGCGAAACGCCTCGATCAGCTGGCGGACGAGCTTTATGGCGAGCTGGTGCTCTATCAAAGCGTCGGAGACCACGTAAAGGGAATCGAGCGCATCCAGCAGATCCTGACCTACGCCCCCAACTCGCCCGCCGCACAGCGGCTGCGAGAGAAGATGGTGCTGGAGGGCTGATGACCAAGCGCCAGAGACCAGCCGACATCCCGGTGGAGGAATTCATTCAGAACGCGTCCGCATCGGTCCGTCCGCTTCTGGAGGATCTGCGCGAGCTGGTACGCGAGGAAATCCCCGAGGCAAAGGAAGAGATCAAGTGGGGCCGACCCGTTTACTCCCTGAACCACATCGTCTGTTATCTGGCTGCAGCAGGCGATCATGCCAACCTCGGCTTCTACCGGGGCATCGAGCTCGACGACCCAAAAGGGCTTCTCGAGGGCGAAGGAAAAAAGTTGCGACACATCAAGGTGTACCGCACCGAAGAGATTCGACGACGGTGGTACGGTAGTCTTTTGAAGCAGGCAGCAAAGTTAGATGACAGCTGAGCAGACGATCAACTCCGACACGAGCAAGACCCAGCTGCAAGAGGCTTCGCAGCGCGGGATCGAGCTCTGTCGCGCTGGCAAATGGAAAGCCGGCATGGACATTCTCGGCAGGATCGCCGAGGCGGACCGGCAAGGCACCGAGCTGCCCGGCCTCTTCTATTCCTACCTGGGCTATGGCATTGCTCGCTACGAGAAACGAGGGAAAGAGGGTTTGGCTCTGTGCCAGCACGCCATCAAGGTCCAGTTCTACGAGCCTGAGAACTACGTACTCCTGGCCCGCGTCTTTCTCCTGCGGCACCGGCGGGGCAAGGCGATCGAAGCTTTACAGAAGGCGCTGCAGCTGAATGCGCGTCATCCTGAGGCCATCAAACTGGCTCGTGAGATCGGTTTCCGTCGCCGACCTGTGCTGCCATTCCTGTCGCGCAGCCATCCGATCAACAAGACCCTCGGCAAACTCAGGCACTCGCTGACCCAGGGCAAATCGGTCGACCCCACTGGCAACAAGATCTGAAGGCCGCCTTCAGGCCACACCCAGGCTGTTCAAGAGCTGGTAGACGGCCAGTGACGCGACGTAGGCCAGGACCGTCATGTACCCCAGCTGGAACAGGGGCCAGCGCCAACCCCCTGTCTCTCGCCGCGTGACCGCCTGCGTCGACAGACACTGCATCGCCAAAACGTAGAACACAAGCAGGCTCACGCTTGTTGCCGTCGTAAAGACGGGAGAACCGTCTGAGCGGGTCGCCGCTCGCAAACTGTCGTACAGCGAGCCCGGACTCTCTTCAGCCGCTGCTTCTCCAACGCCATAAACTACCGCCAACGTTGAGACGATGACCTCTCGAGCCGCGAACGAGCTGACGATCCCAACCCCGATCTGCCAGTCGAAGCCGAGTGGCGCAATCAGGGGTTCGATCCGGTGCCCCAGGCGACCGGCAAACGACTGTGACAGATTGTTTTGCGATGTTAGCCGATCGGCCTGCTGACGCAGTTCCGTCGCAGTTTCCGTATCGCCCTGGTCGACCAGCTCGTCGGCGGCCGCCAGCATCTGGACCGCTTCCTGGGGGGCCGGACTCTTGGGAAATGTGGCCAGGAACCAGAGCACGATCGAAACCGCCAGGATGACGGTGCCCGCCCGCTTGACGAAGATCCGACAGCGATCCAGGGTGGCGTGCAGGGCCGTTCGCAGACTGGGCATTTTGTACCCCGGCAGCTCGAGGACAAGTGGCTTCGTCTCCCCGGGAAGGAGGGTGTGCTTGAAGACAAAGGCCATGGCCAGAGCCGCCACGATGCCGAGCGTGTAGGCACCAGTGAAGACCAGGGCGGCCAGCAAGGGGCGATCTGGGAAGAGCAGGGCCGTGATCATGGCGTAGACCGGAATCCGCGCCGAACAGCTCAGCAGCGGCAGGACCAGCATCGTCACCAGACGATCCCGCTTCGACTCGATGACACGGGCCGACATGATGGCTGGCACAGCGCAGGCATGCGCCGACAGCATCGGTACGAAGGCCTTGCCCGGTAGCCCGACACGACGCATCAATCTGTCCATGACGAAGGCCGCCCGAGCAAGGTAGCCCGTGTCTTCCAGCAGAGCGAGAAACAGAAAGAGGATGCCAATCTGGGGCAGAAATACCAGAACGCCGCCGACGCCCCCGATCACTCCATCCACAAACAGGCTACGCAGATTTCCCGGAGGCAGCCACTGGCCGACCGTAGAGCCGACGAGAGCGAACCCGGAGTCGATCCAGCCCATCGGATACTGGGCCACCCAGAAAATCATCGCGAATACGGCAAACATGATCCCCAGAAAGACACCGACACCGACCCAAGGATGGGTCAAGACGGCATCGAGTCGATCAGTCTGAGCCGCATCGGCATGGGTCCGACCGTTGACGCAGCGCGAGCCGACCTCTTCCGCCCAGTCGTATCGAGCTTTATAGGGGCAGCCCGTGCACTCGCAAAGGCCTTCTCCCGTCTCCAGTATGGAGGGCTTAGAGGCAGGACCCACCAGGAGCTCCAACTCGTGCCTCAAACCGTCGACGCCTCGGCCTGTTCGCGCCACAACTGGCACCACTGGGCAGCGCAGCTCGGTGGATAGTCGTTCGATATCGATCTCGATTGCCCTGCGCTCGGCCAGGTCGACCATGTTCAAGGCGACGACCGTAGGCAGCCCCAACTCCAGTACCTGGCTGGCGAGATAGAGGTTGCGCTCCAGATTCGTCGCGTCGAGCAACAACACGATCGCGTCCGGGCGGGGCTGATTCGGCAGGTGGCCCAGCAGCGCTTCCCGCACGATGCGCTCTTCGTCGTTGGCAGAGGAAAGGCTGTAGAGACCGGGGAGATCGAGAACTCGAACCCGGCGGCTGGCGAGGCGGGTGTGTCCCAGACGTCGTTCGATCGTGGTTCCCGGGAAATTTGCAGTCTTGGCGCGCAACCCAGTCAAGCTGTTGAACAGGGTCGTCTTGCCGGCATTCGGATTGCCGACCAGCGCGACACAGGACTCCTCAGGGCCAGTACTTCTTCGACCCGAACGGTTAGGTAGTTGGACAGTAGAGATGATCGACCCTCACCTGGCAATCAGCACTCAGCTATCCGCTTTCGGGACGCTGAGAAAAGCGTCTCCGCTGCAAGGGATGACCATCACACTCCGCGCTAATCGGGCGGAGATGCCAAGTCGGGAGCCGAGCACTTTGACGATCATTGGATCTCCGGCACGCACCAGCATCAACCGGCGCCCAACACAGACACCCATCGACTTGAGTCGCTCGATCTCACTCTCACCGGCCTGTACTGAAGCGACAAGCCCGCAATGAGACGGTTCGATCGCGTCCAGATGCACCCACTCCTCCGGCGAACCCAGGACATCATCGACGCCATCATCACCCTCGACTGGAGTTGTCACTTCCAAAATCAGATCTCGAGCCTCGCTGCGAGGCCATCCTGGCGCAATTCTACCATTCGTTCGGCCCACTGCAGGCTTGGCGGGAAGCTCCGGATCACATACCATCACGCCCACCCGGACCCGCTGAGTCGAACTCGATCAGGGACAATATCTTGCGGACACCTGCCCCAGAGCACCTGAGCCCTGCCAGACCGGCCTTCAAGGCCGAGCTCATTGTCCTGCCCTGCCTGCTCCTCCTGGGCGCCATGTTCAATCTGACCCTGGTGGTCGCCGGGCTCAAAGAGTTCATCATCGACGATCTCTCCGGGACGGTCACCCAAGCGACGCTCTTCTTCTCTGTCGAGACACTCGCCTACATCATCTTCGCTCCGATCTGGGGCCTGCTAAGTGACCGTCTGGGCCGCCGTAAGCCTTTTGTGGTTATCGGCTTCCTGGGATCGGCCCTGGCCTATGCGCTCTACGGTCGCATCCAGTCGATAGACACGCTGCTGGCTCTGCGTTTCGTGCAAGGGGCCTTCTCGGTCATGGGATGGTCGACAGTCATGGCCATGATGCTCGACCATCCAGATCGACCTCGCCAGGGACGGTATATGGGATTGATGGGAGCCTCGTTGATCTTCGGTGTCGCCCTTGGCGCTCCGATGGGTGGCTATATCAGTCGCTGGTTCGGTGTCCGGGCGCCCTTGGCGGTAGCCGCTGCCATCTTCCTGGGCCTGTCGATCCTTGCCGCACTCGGCCTGCAGGACTCGCCTCAGCTCAGACCCCAAGGCAAACTGAGCAACGTGATGCGAGCCCTGCGAGACAGCCCCCGACTCCTCGTGCCGATGCTGTTCCACTTTGTCGATCGGCTCGCCGTTGGTCTCTTTGTCGTTGTGTTCCCCCTCTATCTCGACTCTCTCGGGGCCGACGACCCGGCGATTCGGGGACGCTATCTGGCGCTCTTTCTGCTCCCGTTTGCAGCCCTTCAGTACTTCACCGGCAGACTCGCAGAGCGCACCGGCCCGACCCTGCCGCTCGTTGTGGGTTCCCTGCTCTACGGCATCGTCCTCTGCTGGGTCGGTGTATCGAGTCTCGCGGCCCTGCGCCCCATGATGGTGACTCTGGGGGTCCTGGCAGCGGTGATGTTCCCTCCCGCCATCTTGCTGACCGCCCGCTGGAGCGATCGTGTTACACGCGCCAGTGCCATGGGCGGCTTCAACCTCGCGGGATCGCTGGGGTTCACCATCGGCCCGGTGCTGGGAGCCTGGGCCTTCCGAACCTTCGGGTTCGGTTCTGCCTTCGTGATCTGTGGCTTGTTGGAGATCCTCGTGGCTGCGGTGGGGTGGCTGGTCCTCAGGCGATGGTCGCTCAGCGAGTCAGTCGACAGTTGAGTCGGCTGATTCGGCGCCCCCGAATTCCGCTTCGAGATCTTCCTGCTCCTCGGGAGTGATCTTGCGAAACAGGATGTCGAGCTCTCCGAGCTCCCGGCCGGCCGGCAACAACTCCAGCTCTTGCCGAATGTCCTGCCGAGGCCAGATGGGCATGCCCGTCTCGCAACCCATTGCCGCAAGTACCTTGGCACTGGTGGAGGGAATCACGGGCCAGGAGATCACGGCATAGAGCCGGATGAGTTGCAGCGCCGTTCTGACAATCATTCCAGCTCTTTCCGGATCTTCCTTGATGACCTTCCAGGGGGCGGCGTGAGTGAGGTATTCATTGCCCAGGCCCCAGATGGCGCGAAGTTGGCCGAGCGCCTTGCGGAATTGCATTTCGTCCAGGTTGACGGTGTAGGCATCGACCCGCGCCTGCAACTCCTCCACCATTTTCCGCTCGTCGTCCCCTGGCTCACCGCCGTCCGGCACCTTGCCTTCAAAGCGACTCTTGGCGAACTTCAGGCATCGATTGACAAAGTTGCCAAAAGTGTCTGCGAGATCCTTGTTGACGCCATTGGCGAAGAACTCGAACGTGAAGACCGTATCGTCACTCTCGGGGGCATTGGCGATCAGCCAATAGCGCCAGTAGTCGGCCGGGAACTTCTCCAACGCCTGGTCCATGAAGACGCCGCGTCTGCGACTGGTCGAGAACTTGCCACCGTAGTAGTTGAGCCAGTTGAAGCCCTTGACGAAGTCGACCAGCTTCCAGGGCTCACCCGAACCCAGGATCGTCCCGGGAAAGCTGATGGTATGGAAGGGAATATTGTCCTTGGCCATGAACTGGACGTAGCGCACGTCATCGGCTTCGTACCACCAGGACTTCCAGTCCCTCTCCTCCGGAGCCTCGTCAGCCCACTCCCAGGTTGCGGCGAGGTACTCGATTGGCGCATCGAACCAGACATAGAAGACCTTGTCCTCGAAGCCCGGTCGATCTACCGGTACACCCCACGACAGATCGCGCGTAATTCCACGATCTCGCAGGCCCTCATTGAGCCACTTCTTGGCAATCGAGGTCACCAGGTTGGGCCAACCGACACGGCTGTCGATCCACTCCTCCAGCCGACCGGCGAGCTGCGATTGCAGCAAGAAAAGATGACGGGTATCGACCACTTCGAGCGCGGTACTTCCCGATACGGCGGATCTGGCATCAACGAGATCGGTAGGGTCGAGCACCCGCGTGCAGTTTTCGCACTGATCTCCCCTGGCCGCTTCGTACCCACAATGAGGGCACGTTCCGATGATGTAGCGATCGGGGAGAAATCTACCGTCGGTCTTCGAGTAGACCTGCTGAGTCGATCTCTCCTCGATCAGACCATTGTCGGCGAGCTGACGGCAAAAATGCTGGGTCAGCTCGCGATTCTGCGGCGAGGAGCTGCGCCCGAAGTAGTCGAAGGCGAGGTCGAATCGCCGGTAGATGTCGGCCTGGATCTGATGCTGCTGCTGGCAGAAATCGGCCACCGGCAAGTCAGCCTCGAGCGCCGCCAGCTCAGCCGGTGTTCCATGCTCATCGGTAGCGCAGATGTAAAGTACCTCGTGACCCCGCTGTCGCTGGAACCTCGAGTAGACATCCGCCGGCAGCATGGAGCCGACGAGATTGCCAAGGTGCTTGATGCCGTTGATATAAGGGAGGGCGCTGGTTACCAGGATCCTGGACATCGGCGGATCATAGCACCGGGAACGACGATGGACGGTGCTTGATTCGGATCAGGGGTAGTAGTAGTTCTGGGGCTTGCCCCAGAGGTTGCCGGCCAGGTGAACCCCCATCCGAAAGACTGGCAGAAACTCATTCTCACCTATGCGCAGGAGCTGCACGAGCCTGCACCACTCGACCTTTCCCGGAATCCGGATGACTTCCGGGCCGTTGCGCATTCTGAAGGCATAGCTCCAGCCCACGGTAAGACTGTCGTTGGTCTGGATGGCCATTCCAAGATGCGAGGTATTGAGAACCTCGCCCTTTATCGGACCTTTGACTCGAAGATTCGCAACCGCATGTCTTCGGTGCCCACGCCGATCGGCCTCGCTCTCCTTGTCGGTCTCCCGGGTCAAATCGACCTCCGGCCTCTCTTCGGCCGCAACGACTCTCGAGCCTTGTTCCAGTCCCTTGAAAGGTTCTGCTGCCATCCTGTGTCTCTCCCAGTGCGCGGCCGCTCCCCTCGGGTAGCCAGCCACACACATCTGATTGTACCGGTGATCCGGCAGAACACAAAATGTTGTGTATGAGCACCATCGTAGCCGACCTGCTACTGCAGGTAGCCGAGAGCCCGCAACCGCTCGAGGGTTTCCTCATCGACCGACTCTGGATCAATCTCGAGATTCTCCAGAGATTCGACCATACGTCGCAGAGCCGTGTGCATCCGATCCCGCTCGGCGGTGTGTCCGGGGTCGGCAATCAGGTTGTTTCTCTCGTTGGGATCGACGCGGAGATCGTAGAACTCGTCTTCCTCACCCTCGTTCGAGATGTACTTGGACTCCAGGGACCGCAGTGAAAGCTTGGGCAAACTCTGATTGGCCCGACCCTTCTTCCGGCGCCGATACCAGCTGCTTTGTGCCAGGCTGTAGCCCTTCGAGCTCCTGGCTGAAGACTGCCTGAAATATGGGACCAGAGAGATACCCTGCACCTCTGCAAGCTGCTGCTGGAAACTCAGGCCTGTGAGCTCTACGACCGTGGGCAGGAGATCGACGTGCTCCACCAGGGAGTCGTCGATCACTGCCGGTGCCGGACCGTTCGCGGTGAAATGAAACAACAGGGGCACGCGCATCTGGACCTCGTAGATCTGGCGGGCGTGCCCCATCCAGCCGTCATGGCTGTCGAGCCCCTGGCCGTGATCCGAGGTCACAATCCATAGATCCTTGCTTCCCGGCGCCGCCAGGGCCCCATAGAGACGCTCGAGCTGGTGATCGACATAGAGAATCTCGGCATCGTAGCGCTGGATCTTTCGGTAGAGCCGGTCGAGATCCGGGTTACCGTGAGCGGCTCGCAGATAATCTCGATGGTTTTCCTCTCCGAGCTCTTCGGCCATGCGTCGCACCTTCTCCAGGTACTCAGCGGGCGGCTGATACGGCATGTGCGGATCGTAGACGTGAATCCAGAGAAACAGCTTCTCGTCGGGATCCTGCTCGGCCAGCCAGTCGATGGCCGCATCGATCGTCTCCGCAGCGGGGCGATATTCATTCCGCCGCGTCTTGCCGCCATCATCGCCGTACAGCGGCAGCTCGTCATACACCTGGAACCCCTGGCTCAGGTCGCCCCATTTGAAATGAGCGTTGGTACTGACGAAGGCGGCAGTCTCGAAACCACCCGCCGAGAGAGCCTCCGCCAGGGTCAGAAATACCGGATCAAGCTTCTGCCCGTTCGCCTGCACTCGATGCTGAATGGGGTACAGCCCGGTGAAAATGGAGGCATGCGAAGGACCGGTGGTCGGTGCCTGGGCCAGGGCTTGCCTGAAGACAACTCCCTGCTCCGCCAGCGAATCCAGAAACGGGGTGATGGGCAAGGGATACCCCTGGAACCCGACGTGGTCGGCCCGCAAGGTGTCGATCGTCACCAGCACGACGCGGTCGGGAGGAGTCGAGGCTCGACCGCACCCTATCAGCACCATCAATATCGATAGAAAACCCGGGACCAGCAGCCTGCAGATAAGTTCGCGCACCATGGTGTCTGGTGTCTCCACCATTCAATAGTACTTGCTGAAACTCTCTCCACTGCCTCTTGCGAGACCTAGGGTAGAGGTTCTTGTTCGGACCAGAATGAGCTGTCTCCGGACTCGAATCCGTCGGCGAAAACCGTCACTCCAAAAAGGTATGCGGCTCCTCGGTCAAACGTCTGCTGGTAGAGACCCTGACCGGGAGCGCCGATGACGGCGATGTCGCCGGCAACCGCGACAGCCTCTCCAAAGTCATCCTGTTCCGCTCCGTCGCTTGCCAGTAGTTTGGCTT
This sequence comes from uncultured Acidobacteriota bacterium, assembly GCA_963707075.1. Classification (GTDB taxonomy): domain Bacteria; phylum Acidobacteriota; class Thermoanaerobaculia; order Multivoradales; family JAHEKO01; genus CAXMQZ01. The sequence continues at coordinate 6,056 of CAVPOX010000015.1, read as the reverse complement.
TCTCCGTCCACACATCCCCGCTGCGAGCGAAGAGATAGGCTGCCCCGCTGCTATCCCCGAGATCGTCGACACCGTGCGCCCCGACGACCACTGTGTCTCCGGAAATCGATACCGCTTGGCCAAAGTAGTCCTGGTTCGTTCCGTCGCTGGCTTGTAGCTTGGCTTGTTCAGTCCAGACGTTCGCACTACGAACAAAGACGAAGACCGCACCGGGTCTGACTTGAAAACCGCCCTTGCGTGCCCCAATGGCGATTGCGTCTCCGTCAATCGACACGGATGTGCCGAAGGCATTGCTATCTATCACGTCGCTTGCGCGAAGCTTGGCGCTCTCTGTCCAGAGATTTCCGCTGCGCTCGAAGACGTAGGCCGCACCGCTCGCGTCAGCGAGATCATCGTCTCCAGGAGACCCGACAATGATGCTGTCCCCATCGATGGCCACCGACCAGCCGAATTCGTCCGCTGGTCCCCCATCGCTCGCGACAAGCTTCGCCTGCTCGCTCCATACCTCGCCAATTCTGACAAAGACATACGCCGCGCCGCTTAAATCACCGAGCGCGCCGTTTCTGGGGGCACCGACAACAGCTGTGTCGCCATCCACCGCCACCGACCAACCAAATCTGTCAAACTCCTCTCCGTCACTTGCCAGAAGCTTCGCCTGCTCAGTCCATGCGATACCGCTGCGCACGAAGACGTAGGCCGCACCGCTGAAGGCCCCCAGGTCTCCCACACCACGAGCTCCGACAACCGCCGTATCATCGGCGACCGAAACCGCTACACCGAAGTAGTCGAACTCGACACCGTCGCTCGCCAGGAGCTTGGCCTGCTCCGTCCACAAGCCGCTCGAGCGAACGAACACGTAGGCGGCGCCGCTGAACCTGCCGAGATCGCCGACCCCTTCGGCTCCGATGACCAGGGTGTCGACCGATGCCGCCACGGAGAGTCCGAAATGATCGCCGGCCAGTCCATCGCTGGCGCGCAGCTTCACCTGCTCGATCTGCGCAGACGCCAGGCCTGAAGCCGCTATCGGGGCGAGTGATAGGCAGAGACCCTCACGCAACCATCGAGTCCAGCGTCTGGTCATCCCGTTGCCTCCGTTGCTGCGGGAAGGGCGACCCTCAATCTCCGGTGGATCTGCCAGTATAGCCGAGTTTCCCATGCTTCCGAGCTTACCCTAACTTCCAGCGACCTATATTCAGCCGGGGATACCGGACCATGGTGCACATCCAGTCGAGCTGGTTCCCGCTCTATGATCGCAACCCCAGACGTTCGTGCCCAGCAGTCTTTGGGCTGAGCCAGTGGACTACCGGAAGGCCAGTAGGCGAACCCCCAATACACCCCCTCAACCGAGCTACATCGACCTACCGTTGGACCATCGCTACTCTGTGGCCCGCTCCCCACTGGGGCCTTCGGTGGGTATATCCTTTCTTCAATCGATTTCTTGGGGAGGGAGCATGAGGCGGATCGAGACTTTGAAGCGGATTGGACTAGTGATCATGCTGCTGGCCGTCGCGGCTGCAGCTCCGGGCGCCGAGTACCTGATGTACGTCGGGACCTATACCGGCAGCGGAAGCGAAGGCATTTACGCGTTACGCTTCGACCCGACCACCGGCGAGACCGAGTCGCTGGGCCTGGCGGTCGCAACGGAGAATCCGTCGTTCCTCGCAGTCGATTTGGATGGTCAATTTGTCTACGCAGTCAACGAGCTCGAGACGTTCCGCGATGAGCCGGCTGGTGCAGTCAGCGTCTTCGCGATCGATCGCCGATCGGGCAAGCTGAGACCCATGCAACAGGTCTCTTCTTTAGGTGGAAGTCCGGCCCACCTCTCCCTGGATGCCTCTGGGCGGTATCTGCTGGTGGCGAACTATGGCGGCGGAAGCGTGGCCGTCTTTCCGATCGGCACCGACGGACTCCTGGGCACACACTCGGCCTTCGTGCAGAGTTCCGGTTCGAGCGTGGACCCGGAGCGCCAGAACGGCCCACACGCCCACTTCATCCACACCAGCCCGGACAACCGACTGGCCGTCGTGGCGGATCTCGGGCTCGACAAGCTGCTCTTGCACCGGTTCGACCCGGCGACCGGTTCGCTGACGCCAGGTAGCCCGGCCTTCGTCAGAACAGAGCCTGGCTCGGGACCGCGTCATGTGGCCTTCGCCTCATCAGGGGCGTTTGTCTACGTGGTCAATGAGCTGGTATCCACGGTCACGGTCCTGGCACACGAAAAGAACGCCGCAACCTGGCGGAATCTCCAAACGATCTCGACCCTGCCGGAAGAATACGCCGGCACCAACTACACGGCGGAGATCGCGGTGGATCCGACAGGCCAGAATCTCTACGTCTCGAACCGGGGACACGACACCATCGCGGTGTTCGGCATCGATCCGGACGACGGCATCCTGACGCAGCTGGAGTGGGCTTCCAGTGGAGGCTCGATGCCCCGCCACTTTGCCATCGATCCGACCGGTCAATGGCTGCTCACCGCCAATCAGGCCTCGCACACGATCCGCGTTCTGCGAATCGAGCCGCACGGCGGCCAACTGACGCCGATAGAGCAGTCGATCGAGGTGGTCGCTCCGGTTTGCCTGGTCTTCGTACCGCAACTGAAGGACTGAGTCACTGACAGGTCGAAAAAGTTGATTCCTGGCCACAAGCCGCATATTGTCCGGGCCGATACAGAAGCGCATGCACAGACCCACGAAACGGGGAGGAGAGACACAATGAGCAGAAAGAGTTTCCTGATTGGCAGTACGATCACAATGGCGGTCGTGGTCGCGATCTCAGCGGCGGCGATGACGGCCACGGAAGCGATCCAGCAGCGGCACGAGGCAATGGAGGCGATCGGCGAAGCGATGGGAACTCTGGGCGCCATGGCCAAGAAGGAGCAGCCCTTCGACGCCGAGATCGTCCAGGCCAGCGCCGCTTCGATCGCCGAACACCTGGCGCAGGCGGCAGAGCTGTTTCCGGAGGGCAGTGACAAGGGCGATGCGCAGACCTGGGCCAAGCCGGAGATCTGGACCGACCGTGAGCAGTTTGACAAGAGCCTCGAGGTGGCACACCAGGCAGCGATCGAACTGCAGTCTGTCACCGAAGCCGAAGCGTTCCTGCCCGCTCTCGGCAAGCTCGGCAACGGCTGCAAGAGCTGTCACGACCTCTATCGTCTGCCCAAGAATTGAGGCCGGCCTTTCGCACACGGGGGATTGCTGCGGCGGCGATTGTCGCCGTAGCGCTCGCTGTGGCTCTGGTCCCGCTCACCGGGGCCCGCCCCAGCGGACGATCCCTGCCAGCGTACGATGCCTCGCCGGCCCGCGGCGAGTTGATGTACCACGTCGGCGGCTGCATTTCGTGCCACAAGGCGTCGGCCACCTCCGGCGTCACGGGGCCGCCCACCGGAGGCGCCCCGTTCGCGACGCCGGTGGGTACTTTCTGGCCCGGCAACCTGACACCCGACCCCGAGACCGGGCTCGGGAGCTGGACGCCGGAACAGTTTGTCGACGCCATGACCCTTGGCGTCTCGCCAGACGGTCGACACTACTTCCCCGCCTTTCCCTACACTTCGTACGGCAGGATGCGCGTCGAGGACCTGCTCGACCTGTGGGCGTATCTCGAACAGCTCGAGCCGGTGCGTTCGCCGGGACTCGCTCCCGACATCCCGATGCCCGGCCTCGCCAGGCGCGCGGTTGGCCTGTGGAAACAGCTCGCCCAGCGCAACGAGGCGGGCTTCCGTTCGGATCCGGAGCGCAGCGAGGCGTGGAAACGTGGCGCCTATCTGGTGCAGGCCCCCGGTCACTGCGGCGAGTGTCATACCCCGCGCAACGTGCTGATGATCCCCGAACCGAGCCTCGCCCTCGCCGGAGGGCCGCACCCACGTGGTGATGACGGAAAGGTCCCGAGCCTGCGTGATCTCGAAGCGCGCGAACGGTATGCAGACGTTTCGGATCTCACGCTGGCGCTGCAGTTCGGCGAGACGCTGGGTTACGAGAAGCTCTCGAGCGGTGGAATGGCCGACGTCCAGATGAACCTCGCCCTCCTGCCCGAGAGCGACGTGAGGGCGATTGCGGAGTATCTGCTCAGCCTCGAGTGACCCCTGGCTGCGGTGCCGCCTTGACGCCGAGCTGCGCGCCCAGCCAGAGTCCAGAAGAGCTGCTCGTCGATTCTGATGCTGGCTTGCATGGCCGGTCAGTCGGCGATGAGCTCATTCGGTCCCTCGACCAGTAGCTCCTCAACCCCCGGTTCCAGCCTGCCAAGACACCTGCCCAGTCGCTCGAGGCACATCCCGGCCTTGGGATCACTCGTCGACCGGCTGTGCGACAAGGCCGAGCGCTTCGATGTACCCGGGATTGGGAACGCTGTTTTCAAAGCGACTGTTTTCGATGAACGCCTCGAGCGCTGTGAGCGCCTTGGTCACATCAGGACGATTCTCCCGGATCTTCTCGTAGCTCCTGCGATCGCTGGCCGCGTACTCGATGATGAGATCGTAGTCGGCCGGTCGGGGGAAGGTCACGAAGCCCCTGGTGTTGTCCATCTTCTTGTAAGGCCAAAACGCCCAGCCGATGGCATTGTCCTCCAGCAGTACCCGAAAATCCCTGACCCAGTCGTCGGTGTTTTCGCCGGTCTCGCCGATGTAGATCGGCACGTCGTATCTGTCTCGATAGTCGACGTACTCCTGGATCTGATCCTGCACGACGTCCACCCAGTACTTGTGAAACTCGAACACCAACTGATCGGCGAAGGGCTTGCCGAGAAACTCGAAATTGGTGTTCCAGACCGAGCCGCCAATGAAGACAATATGGTGCGGATCGACTTCGCGGATCTCTGCGGTCACTTTCTTGTAGAGAGCGAGAAGACTCTCTTCGAGCATTGGCCGATCCGCATCGAAGAAGTGAGCGATGGGTTCGTTCAGCAGGCCATATCCCAGGACCGCGGGCTCATCCCTGTAATGCTGGGCGATCTGTCGCCACACTTCGACGAAGGTGTCCTGGCAGGAGGGACTGGCGAATAGAAAGGGATACCCGAAACTATCGTCGATGTTGTCGCCGGTCTGCCCGCACGGCGCAGCGTGCATATCGAGAATCACATAGAGGTCCGCATCCCTGGCCCACCCGATGGCGCGATCGAGGTACTTGAACCCGTGATAGTCGCGCCCGAGGTAGTCGTCGTGGGTGAGCATGCGGTAATGGAATGGCAATCGGAAGTGGTTGATGCCGGTACTTTTCAGATACCGGATGTCCGGCTCGGTGATGTAGCTCTCCAGGAAGGCATCCCAGAACCTGGCACTCTCTTCGGGGCCGACCAGTTCGTTGAGGAGCAAATCGATCCGGTGGGGAGAGTTCACGTCCTCGAACTTGAACATATAGCCTTCAGGCAGAAGCCAGTGGCCGAGATTGGTGCCGCGTAGTTGCAGCGGTCTGCCGTCTCCATCGATGATCTGTTTGCCCTGGACAGTGACGAACCTATCGGCGGCAGCGCCCAGGCTCGCCGTTGCCAAGGCGAGTGTCACTACAACACAGAGACCGCATATGACGGATTCCCTCATCCTGGCGGGAAACATCGAAACCTCGAGCTCATCTTCCTCAGACCACCATGTCCCGAGAGGTGGAAATCGCACGGGACATCGTCCGCGCTGTCCCAGATCATACAGCGCCACTCGAGCGGTTGAGCTGGGCACACGCGGACTTGGATCAACAACTCAGAAGCCGAGGCAAGCGCGAGACTATGACTCCGCCTCCTGCTAGTGCTTCTCCAGCAGGACCGAGCTTTTGCCTTCGGGAATCTCACCTGGGCGAGGTTGATTCGTGGCCTCTACGAAGCAACGATTCGGATACCACCCGGAAGGGTGGGCCGGATCTCCAGGGCCTCACCGAGCGGCGGAGCTGCATACCAGCCTTCTCACCATTTCAGTGACAGGCACAGGAAGTGGTTGTCCTGGATGGCTCCCGTCGGTCCTCGTTTATGCCCACTTGGCCGCCAATGGACTAGCGAGAGTGTAGCGAGAGCTGCTTTGGAGCCGCTCACGGCCACCTCGAGATGACACTAAAGTGTTGATAATATGAGACTTGAGA
>CAVPOX010000014.1:0-18064 GCA_963707075.1 uncultured Acidobacteriota bacterium | reverse complement strand
GCCTTGCCTTGCTTGTGCAGATCGTCATCATGGAACCACCTCGCGTCACGAGCAGGCCGAATCCGCGTACCCGCCTCGACTCCCGGGGGAGAGGGCACGATCTCCAGGGGCTCCTGACTCGCGGCCGAAAGCGACCAGAGCCGCAGCTCACCCGTTGTGAGGTCCTGGGTCCACAGGCGATCCCGCTCGGGTGCCAAAGTCCAGACGATCCGCGCCTCGTTCGCATGGGTCCCCACGAGGAGGTCCCGTTCCCCGTCACGGGCCGGCAGGCGGCGGTGGTAGACCCCGTTCCCTTTGCTATAAACCCAAATGCTCCCTCCCGGTTCGAAAACCGAGGAGCTGGCGCCAAGAGCGGTCCAGTCGACCGTGCCGAGCTCTCGCGTGTCTCCATCCGGCAGGTGCCAGGAGCGCAGGTGGAGGATCTCCTGGCCGGTGGAAGCATTCGCTTCAATCACCTCGGCCAGGAGATGGTCTCCCCCTACCTGCCACCACGCCGGACCTCCGAAGTCGATCTCCCTCAGGACCTCGCCTTCGGGAATCGACCACAGGCGCACTCGTCCGGAAGTCCAGTGGCCGGTCACCAGAATCTCATTGCCGAACCAGGCAGCCTGAATGAACCCTTGGGGACTCGCCTTGTGGTCCGGGAGGCGGATCGGATCGGTTCCATCCTGCCGCAACACGAACACATCGACATCTTGCCCCGCTGCAGCCAACCACTGGCCATTCGGGCTGAACACGTGACCTCTACCCGACAATCCCAGCCCGTCCATCACCCGCGCCGGCGGCGCTTCGGCCAGGGCCTTCAAGGCAAAGACCCGCGTCTCCACCGCGTCGGCGAGCTCGAGACTGGCCGTGGCGTAAGCGAGCGCTTCGGTCGGGTCAGGCTCGAGCTGCAGCTGGGCGATGGCCAGGAGCTTGGCCGCCTCGGCGCGGCGGGCTTCGGCGATCGAGCGACGCCAGAAACCACCAACGACACCCAAGACAGCAAGCAGCACGAAGAAAGCAGCTGCCACCGCCATCCGCCGACGCCGCCTCCTTCGCTCAGCATGAGCGGTCATGGCCCGGGCGTAGGCTTCTTCGAGGCTTGTCAGCCCGCCCGGGTAGCGCTCACGCCAGAGCTGAAACTCCCGATAGGCCGTGCCGGTCCACAGATAGTCGACGGAGCGGCCGTGCTGCATCCCACAGCTGCGCCTGCGCCCGCAGCTCGTCGCGGAGCTTTGCCCCTTCGGCGTCCTGCATCTGCCACCGCACCAGTCGCGGCCATGCTTTGAGCAAGGATTCGTGCACGATCTCGATGCGGTGGTGCGCCGCCTCGTCCTCGTTCTTTACTCGAAGGAGGTGAGCAACCGGGCGTCGATCAGCGTGTCGAGCACATGCGCTGCGCCTTCGGTCTCAGCTGCGCTCGGCGCTGCCTCATCCGGGGCGTGGTCGGCAGGCGCGGAGGGCCTCCCGCCGGCGAGCCCATGCGAGCCGGTGGGAAACCGTGCCGTCGCCGGGTACCGCGCCCCGGAGACGCCGAAGACCGAGAGAAGCTCGTCCCGGTCTCTCGCGGCCCGCGTCCCCTGGGCCGTCACGAGATTGCGAAACAGCTCGCGGACGATCGGGATCCCGTCGTCACCGATCTCGGTGAGCGTCGCCTCGGCATGTTGCGCCAGGGCGCCGCCGACGCCGCCGATCTGGTCGTAGGCCTCCTGCGTCAGGTAGCCGGCCTCGCGATCGCGCTGCTCCCAGAGCTGTGCCGCGGTGAAGGCCACCATCGGCAGGGCACCGCGCTCGCCCTCGACCTCCGCCAGCATCTCTTCCACGATGCCCTCGTCCTCGAAGCGGTACCCACACCGCAAGGCAGGCTCCACCAGGGCACGGCGCAGTGCGGAGCCCAACGGTGGATCGAGCGGCGAGAGCTCGGAGAAGATCGGTTGCAGTGCCTCGAAGCGATGGCACTGCATCAGGAAGTCATCCCGCATCGACAGCAGCACATGAAGGTCGGCTTCGAGCGGCAGCCGGCCGAGCAAGTCGGCAAAGCGCTGCTGGACGTCCTCGGGGTTCTGCGTAAACAGTTCCTCGAACTGGTCCACAATCAGGAGCGCGTGCTTCGCCTGACGCCGCCACTGCGAAAGCAGCTCGACGGCCACCCCGGGCTCCTCGATCCGGACCAGAAGATCCACCACGCCCGGCGCCTCGCCGAGGACCTCGGCCAGGGCCCGGGCGAGACTGGCGAAGGGCCGATTGCCGGGAGTCGTGACGATGGCCTGCCAGCCGTCGACGAGCGTCGGCAGGAGTCCGGCGCGCAGAAACGAGCTCTTCCCCGCTCCCGAGGGTCCGATGACCGCCAGGAGATGAGGTCTTCGCAGCTTCTTCCACAGCGCCTCGACCTCGAGCTCCCGGCCGAAGAAGAACCGTGCATCCTCCTGCTGGAAGGCGGACAAGCCCGGATACGGTCGCGCCGTCTCGTCGCCGGCGGCCCGGAGGGTGACCTCCTCGAGCGCCCGCGCCAGGGCTGAGGCCGACTCGAAGCGACCCGACGTTTCCGCGGAAACGGCCCGGGCGATCACTTTCGACCAGGGTGTTTCGCTTACCTGCGGAGGATCGTGATGGACCCCCTCCCAGATCCGCTGGCGGTCGGCCAGGCTGTGCACTCCCCCCGGCTCGACCATCTCCGCCAGCACCACCCCGGCGGCAAACACATCCGCCCGCGCATCGAGCTCGCCCCCCCGCTCCTGCTCGGGCGACATGTAGGCCGGCGTGCCGGCGATCCTCCCTCCCCGGCCATCTCCCAGCCCCTTCGCCAGTCCGAAGTCCATCACCACCACCCGGCCCGTGCGCGTGCGCATCACGTTTTCCGGCTTGATGTCCCGATGCACGAGACCGGCCGCGTGGATCGCCTCCAGCCCCGCCAGGAACTGCGAGGCGATCTCGCGCGCCTCATCCAGCTCGAGCGGACTCTCGTCCCGCAGGATCTCCTGCAGCGTCGTGCCGTCGACGTACTCCATCGCCACCAGCTCCTGGGCCTGGAGCTCCTGGAGATCGAAGACCCGGCAGACGTTGGGCGAGATGACCTCGCGGGCGGTGCGCACTTCCTGGCGCAGGGTCTCCAGCGCCTGGGTGTCCTGGATGAGCTCGGTACGCAGCGCCTTGAGCGCCACGTCCTGACGGAGCTTGAGATCATAGGCCCGCCACACCTCGCCCATCCCGCCCCGGCCCAGGAGCGAGCGGATCCGGTACCGCTCCCCCTGGATCTCACCCTCGGCAAAGGTCACGCCGCGCGAGAACTGCAGCGTCGGCGCCTCGCCCGCGTCGAGCTCCGCCTCCACCCCCGAGTCCCGCAACGCCAGCGACAGGACACAGCTCGGACACAGCCCCGCACTCCATCGCTCCCGCGACAACGGCGTGCCGCAGGCGGGACATTGCTCAGCTATCTGTGCGTCGACGACCACGCCTGATCTCCCGAGTCTCGGCCCCGACTTCAGGTGCCGCACTCGAGAGAAACAGACGAAACGGCCGGAAAAGGTTGTTTCGTCGCCCTGTTCAGGGCTGGACCGCCGTCAGCAGATGACGTACCTCGTCATCGACTTCGGCTGGCGTCGATACGGTCTCAGCGACCTCCGCCCGCAGGCACTCTCCCAGACGCTTGCGGAGACGGTGCACTGCGCTCTTGACGGCGGATTCACTGATCCCCAAAGCAGAGGCCGTCTCCCGATACGGCACTTGCGGCTCTCCACTGGTCAGGTACTGCTTCAACTGGTCGAAGTGGCCCCGGTTCAGTTCCTCGGACTCCTGCAGCAGGTGCGCGGTGGCCCGGTCGAGCACCGTCAGCGCCCACCGATGCTCGAAGACGTCGACCGGCGTCTTCTCCTCGACCGGTTCGCGCACATAGCCCGCCTCGCCGGCCTCCACATCGAGCGAGAGCGTGGTGGTTCCCCCTCCCCGCTTGAGCGCCCGACCGTGTTCCCGGACGTGCGAGAGGTAGTGGCGCAAGGAGGCGAGCAGGAAGGCGCGGAACCGGCCCTTGGCCGGATCGACGGCCGCCAGGAAATCTTTCTCCAGAAACTCGGCAAAGAAGCCCTGGGTCAGGTCGCTCGCTTCCTCGGGGTCGTAGCCCTGATGGCGGATGTAGGCGTAGAGGGGTTGCCAGTAGGTTTGACAGAGCGATTCGAGAGCGGCCCGCGCTTCGCTGTCGGACCCGTCCCGCGCGGCCAGCACCTGACTCCACTGCGTCGTTGCGACCTTGCCGCTCATACCCCCCTCCAAACAGGTGGCGAGATGCTTCAAAGCCACGGTCTCGGCTCGCGAGACCGGAGAAACCACTGGTTGCGTCGCGTGCAAAACGAATGTTAGCGAGAAGCCATGATGCGGACACCACCCGGAAGGGTAGGGTACCTACGGTGGTGACCACCACTCGGGCCGCTGTCCTGACCTCCCGGTTGGGACAGTCAGGTCTAGCCAGCCGCCTTGATCGTCTTGATTTGTTGGAGCTCTCGGTCGTCTTCCCGCTGCGCGTGGTAGAGGTCCCACCTCTGCTGCAGATTCAGCCAGAATCCAGCCGAGTTGCCGAAGAACTTGCTCAGCCGCAGGGCCGTGCTCGGTGTGACCCCACGTCGCCCATTGACCAGCTCATTGACCCGCTGATACGGCACGCGAATACCCAGCGCCAGTTCCCTCTGCGTCAGACCCATCGGCTCGAGGAACTCCTTCAGCAACATCTCACCGGGATGCGTCGGCTCTCGATGTGTCGGAATTCGAACCATTGTTCTCTCCAGTCTCCTCAGCCCTAGTGATAGTCGACGATCTCAACGTCGACTGGCCCCGAAGCGGTCCACTCAAAGCAGAGTCGGTATTGCTCGTTGATCCTGATGCTGAACTGTCCCTTGCGGGATCCTGACAAAGCCTCCAATCGATTGCCTCGCGGAATCCTCAAGTCCTCCAGGGATTCAGCAGAGTCCAACTGGTCCAGTTTCCTACTTGCCACACTCCGCAGGCGCTGCGGACAGGTCTTGCGAGCTTCTTTGGTATTGCGACCATTGAAGATCGCCTCGCTTCCAGCGTCCGCAAAGGACTGAATCATTGTAGCATGATAGCACGGATACCATGCTACTCAACCTGTTTCTCCAGGATGTCACGTAGTGCAGGTGTGGTTGGACCCACGAGGGCGATTCCTGCACCTCCACTGCCACCAGGTTTCCTTCGGCATCGTAGTCGAGAATCACTCCAGGCTTGTCCTCATTGTCTGTTGTGGCGAGGTCCGAATGGGTTGAGCTTGATTCGCCTGCCACCGCTGACGCTCCCACGCCCAGTGTAGCGAGAGTGTAGCGCGCGGCACATAATGCCGAGCTGCGAGCCAGCGTAACTCACTGATTCCAGGAGATTTAATGGTGCCCAGGGCCGGAATCGAACCAGCGACACGCGGATTTTCAGCCCCCTACATTTGTCCCACCCAGGACACTCCAGGACCAACCAGGACCAAGTTTTCAGGGACTTACCGAACAGGCCGATTGTCCCCGGTTGTCCTGGTTTGTCCCCAATTGTCCCCCCGTAGTGTAGCGAGAGTGTAGCGCGAGTATGGCTCTTGCCAGCCCTTCCAGGGAGCGCATTGCGCCCGTCGGGACCGACCTCGGCGCGGCCAACTCACTCGCCTTCATGCCACGTCTCTTTGTGCTCACCACCCTGCCCCATCGCCGGCCAAAGGGAAACCGGTTCGAGCGCGTCAATGGCTGGCAGACGCTGCGGATGGTGGCTCCACGGCGCATCGGTCTCCCCTATGGCGTCTACCCTCGGTTGTTGCTCATGTTCATCACCACCGAGGCGGTGCGGAGGAAGAGCCGAGAGATCCACTTGGGCACCACGCCCAACGATCTGGCTCGGAAGCTCGGTCTCTCGGTGATCAGCGGGCCTCGAGGCACCGAGCGACGGCTCGAGGCTCAGGTGCGGAAGCTGACCTCGACCACCTGGAGTTGGCAGCCACTGCAACCGACCTCTCGGTTAGCCCCAACACGACGCACTACCCCGACGGTCGCGCATTCACTCCACACACTCGCGGTCAGTCTCGGTTTTTCCAACGCAAGTTGGTGCTCAAGCCTTCTCCTGCATGAAGACTTCTTCTCCGAGATCTCCCGCTCAGCCGTCCCTATCGATCTGCGAGCGATCCACCAGCTCAAGGGCTCGCCTCTGGCGCTCGACCTCTACGCATGGCTCACCCACCGCATGAGCTACCTCAGAAGGCCGACCCTGGTGCCGTGGAAAGGACTGCAAACCCAACTCGGGGCCGACTACGGTCGGCCCCGAGACTTTCGACGGACGTTACTCGCCCGTCTCGAGGACGTGCTTGGTGCCTACCCGGAGCTCCGGATCCGGGGAGAGAGTGAAGGTCTGCGACTCTACCCGTCACCTCCGCATGTCAAGAGTCATTATCAGAAGGAAAGTTATCCAAGGCGGCAACCTGGCACCGAGTCGTCCTTCGTGACACTCGCCCATTCGAGGATCATCCAGGAAGCCAAGTCCCAGCTGACGCAACTGCCGTAGCTTTCCGATCTCCTCCATACGTAAGCTGCCGTATGCATTCTCCCAGCCAAGAATCTTCGCCTGGTTGATGCCCAGTTTCCGGCAGAAGCCACCCTCTGGCTCGACGAGACCGCCGTCGCCGGATGGCGAGCCACCGATCAGAGCACCGGTACTGGCAGACCGAGAGTCTACGCGGACACCACGATCGAGTGCGCCCTGACGATCAAGGCCGTGTTTCATCTGAGCCTGCGAGCCACGCAAGGGTTTCTGGAGTCTGTGCTGGCGCTCTTGAGGCTCGAGCTTCCCGTGCCAGATTACAGCACCATGAGCCGGAGGCAGCCGCCGCTGGCCGTGACCCTGCCATTTCCGACTTCAGAAAGAACCCGACATATCGTTGTCGACTCGACTGGCGTGAAGGTCTATGGAGCCGGTGACTGGCATGCGGGTAAATACCGGCAAGGTCGTCGCCGCCCGTGACGCAAGCTGCACCTCGGCGTAGACGAGACGACGAAAGATATCGTCGCCGTAGAGGTGACCACCAGTCGCGTTCACGACTGCAAGCTCTTACCGACATTGCTCTCTCAGGTGACGGAGAACGTCGCCCAGGTATCGGCTGATCGGGGCTATGATGCGCGTGCCTGTTAAGAATCAATCGTCAACCGAGGTGCAGTCCCCACCATCCTGCCACGCAAGAATGCACGCCTGGGCTCCGGCCTCGACCCGCCTGCCTGGCGCGTGGCACAAGACGAGAACTTTCGTGAAATCCAGACTCAAGGTCACTATGAATGGCGTGTGTCGACCGGTTGCACACGAAGGAGTTTGGTGGAGAAAGCAGTGTCGCGATTCAAGACTCTGTTTGGAGGAAGGCTTAGAGCCCGGACCCTGGAGAGTCAACGGATCGAAGCATTCGTCAAGTGCGCCGCACTCAACCGGATGACGGGGCTGGGTATGCCGGCCTCGGTGCGAGTCCTCTGAACCCAATTCCCCACGCACCACGTATTGCCTGACCGCGGCATTAATGCAACAACGCCCTCTGGCGACACTGCAGCGCTCACTCCGTCGACCGAGCTCTCGTTCGCCCGATTGATCGTGTAAATGCTAGAATGTAGTTGCAAGCTAAAGCCAACTGGATGAAGGAGTTGTGAGAGGCGATTTCACAACAACTCGATGGAGCCTGGTGCTCGCGGCCCAGGGTGAGGACTCGGCAGCATCGAGAAAGGCTCTGGCCGAGCTCTGCGAAGCCTATTGGTACCCCGTCTACGCCTTCATTCGCCGGCACGGTCACAACGCGTCGGAAGCCGAGGATCTCACTCAGTCCTACTTCACTTCGCTCCTCGAGAAAAACCACCTCTCGGCAGTTCGGCCGGAACGGGGCCGATTCCGCTCGTTTCTGCTGGCGACCGTGCGAAACTTCCTCCATAACGAGCGAGACAAGCGGGCTGCGCTGAAGCGCGGAGGACACTTGACGAGGCTCTCTTTGGACCCCGTCGAAGCCGAATCGAGATACACCGCGGAGGCCAATGATCGCCTGGCCCCCGACACACTGTTCGAACAGCGTTGGGCGATCACCGTGACGCAACGAGCCCTGCAGCGGCTCCACCGAGAGTATGTCGAACAAGGGAGAGCTGGGCTGTTCGAAGCCCTCAGACCTCATCTGACGGGTGTGGAGCCCACCGAGTCCTTCGGAGCCATCGCCGAACACCTCGGCTCGTCGGAGGGAGCCCTGCGGGTATCGCTGCTCCGACTCCGGCGGCACTACGGAGAGGCTCTGCGGCGAGAGATCTCCGAGACCGTTCCGTCTCGGGAGGAGGTAGACGACGAGCTCAGGCAACTGCTCGGGGCCTTGGGCGGTCGATGAGGAAGGCTGTAACGACAGGACGAAAAATCTGTAAGTAACAAACAGAGGCTCAAGCCATCACCCAGAAGGAGAGACGTCATGGCTAGCATATCGAGTGAACACAGAATTCGCTTCGATTCTGCTTCTCCCGTGCCCCGGTGGGTCTGCGCACCCCTTGTGGCGCTCATCTGGAGCGGTGTTTGCTTCGCTCAGACGACAGGGCGCATCGAGGGCCTGACGTTGGACGACCAGGGTGCCCCGCTGCCCGGCGTCATCCTCACGCTCGACTCCGATTCGCTCAAGGGAACACGAACCGCGGCATCCAATCGAGACGGTCTGTTCCGTTTTCCGGCCCTTCCACCAGGGAGCTATCGGCTTGTGGGCGCGCTTCAGGGCTATTCACCGATCGAGGTCGGTGAGATCACGGTCGACCTCGACAGCACTGCCACGGTGGAGCTGGTGCTGACCGAGGCCATCACCGACGAAATCGTCGTTCGGGAACACTCCCGGGCGCTCGACACCCGCTCCACAACAACCGGCGCAGTCTTCTCCGATGCGCTCATCGAGGCGCTACCGACCCCTCGAACGGTCGAAAGCCTGGCGCTGGCGAGTCCGTCGGTCATCGACGGCGGACTGGGGGAGAAGCTCGGTCAGTTTCGATCGAGTCCCTCGGTCAGGGGCGCTTCCGCAGCCGAGAATCGCTACCTGATCAACGGGTTGGACGTTACCGATCCAGGCTACGGTGTCCTCAGTACGTCCCTTGCGTTCGAGTTCGTAGAGGCGGTCGAGGTCAAGTCCGGTGGTTACGAGGCCGAGTACGGGGGGGCGCTCGGTGGAGTTCTGAACGTGCTGACCAAATCGGGCACGAACCGGCTGCGAGGCGACCTCTTCGGCTATTTCACCGATGACAGCCTGCAGGCGACGTCCCCCGAGACCCGGCGTTTCGGTCAGACGCTCGGACTGACCGAGTTCGACTTCGGCTTCGATCTCGGAGGCAAGCTCGTCACCGACCGTTTGTGGTATTTCCTCGCGCTCAATCCGAGTTTCCTCGAGCAGGACCAGACCAACACACAGAAGATACCGTTCAGCACGCGACTGGACCGCCTTTATTGCGCTGCCAAGCTCGACTGGCAGATCGATGCTTCAAAGACCCTGGTCGCATCGGCATTTGGTGATCCCTCCCAGGTCGAGGACGAGCCCATTGCCCCTGCGGCGGGCCGGATCGGGCATGACTTCGATTTCGGCGGACGGAGCTGGAGCGTCGATTTCGGCTCTCTCATCGGTGACCACGTGTACCTGGAAGCCTTTCTCGGGCGCTACGAGCAGGAGTTCTCGCAAACTCCCTTCTCCGAAGAGTCGCCGGCCTACCAGGATCTTCAGGGCTCTGGATACTGGGCCAAGCAGCAGGAATGCGGCGACTCTGGCGCGATCGAGGCTTCGGGAATCTGGTTCGCCGAGGGATGTGTGGGTGGGGTCCTGGCCTTTGAGCCCGACGACCGCAAGAGGGATCAGGTGCGTGCCGCTACGAGCTGGCTGGCCGGTACCCATGATCTCGAGATCGGCGGCGAGTATCGAAGACTGGAAAACAACAGGAGCTATCGCTATCCGGCTCCGACCAGTGCCCCTCTGGTCGATAGCACCGGCTTCGTGGTGGCTCCGCAGGGCGTGGCGGGAGCCATCTTCGAGCTCGGGGACGGCTACTACGACATCTTCGTCGTTTCGAGCGCTTCAGTGGGCGAAACAAACGAGCTGGCCCTCTTTGCCCAAGACAGTTGGCAACCGCGACCGTGGTTGACCATCAACCTCGGGATGCGGTCCGATTCCTTCCGGTCGGAAGGCCAAGCCACCTCAGAGTTTCCGGACCGGGCCTTGGATTTCGGATTCAACGACATGATCGCGCCGCGCTTCGGCGTGGTCGTCGATCCGATGCGCAATGGTCACTCCAAGCTATCGGCGAGCGCCGCCCGGTATTACGAATCGGTACCCCTGGACATCAACGTTCGCACATTCGGGAACGAGCGCGGCTCGATTCACTTCTTTCTCTATCCGGAAGACGGCAGCCTGCCCACCTATAGCAATCTCGGGGCGTATCTGTTCGGCTTCGAGTTCGGTCTGGGTGCCTCGGTCGACCCGGACGTCGAGCCGATGTACACCGACGAGCTGATGCTCGGCTTCCAGTACCAGCTTCGACCCGACCTGACGTTCGGCCTGACCGGCGTCCATCGAGAGATTCGACAGGTGGTCGAGGATATCTCGGTGGATGACGGCCAGACCTACTTCATCACCAACCCGGGGGGCACCTACACGGTCAATCCAGTCACCGGTCAGCCGCTACCCGAGCCGGTCACCTTCCCGGAAGCCGAGCGTCAATACAAAGCCCTGGAATTGACACTCAACAAACGACTGCGAAACAACTGGCAGCTCGGTGGCAGCTACGTGTACTCGAGCAATGAGGGCAACTATCCTGGCCTCTACCGTCAGGCCACCGGCCAGCTCGATCCCAATATCACCTCGCTCTTCGACCTGCCCGAGCTCCTCGATGGCGCCTACGGTCCACTGCCCAACGATCGACCTCACCAGATCAAGTTTTTTGGCTCCTACCTGGTGCGAAACCGCCTCACGATCGGCTTCTTCGGCCAGTACCTGAGCGGCACTCCCGTCAACAAGCTCGGAGACCATACCTTGTACGGCTCTGGTGAGCGATTCATCGTGCCCCGGGGGGCGGCCGGTCGGACGCCGGCGCTTCAGAACCTGGATCTCCACCTCGCTTACGAGATACCCCTTCGCAAACGTTGGCGACTCAATCTGATCGCCGATGTCTTCAACGTCACCAATCAACAGAAACCGATTGTGGTCGACGAGATCTGGACGTTCTCGTCCGCTTTCGAAACCACCGATCCGAACGAGTGTGGAGGCCCGGGAACCGGCGCCGGTACCGATTGTCCCGAAGGCAATCCGGAATGGGGGGAGCCGAGGGAATACCAGTCACCTCGGGTGGTCCGGCTCGGGATCCGGCTGAGCTGGTGACATGGTAGAACGAGCCAGCTGTCCCCACTGTGGCGCTTCGCTGACCCCTGGTTCTCTGCCCGATGATCTCTGTCCAAGCTGCCTCCTGGAGCTCGGTATCGAGAGCCCGATCGGCGACAAGGACGAGGAGGCTCCGACGCTGGGATGGGGATCGGAGTCCACGCCGTCCGACGGTCTACGACAGATTGGTCCCTACGAGCTGGTTCGGAAGCTTGGAGAGGGAGGAATGGGAGAAGTCTACCTCGCGATCCAGCACGAGCCGATCCACCGTCACGTGGCGCTGAAGGTCATCAAGCTGGGGATGGACTCGAGCGAGGTGATCTCTCGCTTCGAAACCGAACGTCAGGCGCTGGCACTGATGAATCATCCCGGGATCGCCGGGGTCCTGGATGCCGGCACGACCGACGAGGGACAGCCCTTCTTTGTCATGGAGTACGTGCCGGGAGTCCCCATCACCGAGTACAGTGATCGAGAGAGGCTCACCGCCCAGGAGAGACTCGAGCTCTTTCTCCAGGTCTGCCACGCCATCCACCACGCCCACCAGCGTGGCATCATCCATCGAGACATCAAGCCAGCCAATATCCTCGTCAGCTTCGACGACGGTGAGCACCGCCCGAAGGTGATCGACTTCGGAATCGCCAAAGCGATCGATCGAAAGTTGACGGCGAAGACGCTCTTCACGCAGCTCGGCTCTCTGGTGGGTACACCCGAGTACATGAGTCCTGAACAAGCCGCGATCGGCTCGAAGGACATCGACATCACCGCCGACGTCTACTCGCTGGGAGTCTTGCTCTACGAGCTCCTAACGGGCACTCTGCCGCACCCGATCGCAGAGCTTCGCGACGCGGGTTTCGCCGAAATCCTGCGCGTGATTCAGGAGGAGGAGCCGCTCAAGCCTAGTACGCGCGTCGGTGCTTTGGGCGCGGCGGGAGACGACGTGGCCGGGCGGCGCTCTACAGGTATCCACCACCTCCGACGTGAGATCGAGGGCGACCTGGACTGGGTCACACTCAAGGCCTTGGCCAAGGACCGGCAGCATCGCTACCAGTCGGCAACCGAGTTGGCGGGGGACATCGAGCGTCACTTACGCCACGAGACCGTCAGTGCCGGGCCTCCCGACCTCTCGTATCGCGCGCGAAAGTTCGTGCGACGCCACAAGGTAGGTGTGGCTGCGACCTGCACGGTATTCCTGATCGCGGTGGCGGCCGCAATCGTCAGCACCACCCAATACCTTCGAGCCGAAGCGGCCCGCCGGACAACTCGACGACAGTTCGTCGATCTTCAAGTCGACAGAGGTATGGAGCTTGTCGAAAACGGTGACCTGTTGGGCTCACTCCCGTGGCTGGTGCGGGCTCTGGAGCTCGAAGAGGACACTCGGATGGTCGATGAGCACCGCTTTCGCATCGGGACCGTTCTCGATCAGAGCCCTCATCTCGTTCAGCTCTGGTCGCATGGCTCTGGCGTCCATAGCGTGAGCTTCAACACCGATGGCAACCTAGTGCTGAGCATCGGAAGCGACGACAGTGCACGCCTGTGGAGCGTCGACTCGAAAGACACCCCATTCGCCATGCTGCCACATGAAGCCCCGCTGACCTGTGGCGAGTTCAGCGCCGATGGAAGGTGGGTCGCCACTGCCGACGAATCGGGTGAGGTAAGGATGTGGGAGAGTTCCTCGGGCCGCTCGGCGACCGAGCCTCTGAAACACATGGGGCCGGTAGCTGCTCTCGCCTTCTCTGCTGACTCCCGCCGTCTGGCGACGGGTTCGGTCGACGGCACGGCTCGAGTCTGGGAGGTGCCTTCCGGCCGAGCGATCAGCGAGCTCCAGCATCGGGGCCAGATCACCGTCGTCGCGTTCGCTCCGGGAGGAGACAAAGTCCTCTCGGCCACCGACGAGGGCCAGATTCATTGGTGGCACGCGGAATCCGGCGCCGACATCATGGCGCCGATCGAACTCTCTGTCGCGGTTTCCGACCTTGACATCAGCGCCGATGGCGCTAGCGCCGTCGTGGTGGACGTGGGGGGCAGAGCAAGGGTATGGGAACTCCCGTCCGCGACACCCGGCTCGCCATGGATCCGATTCGACTTGCCTCTGACCAGCGTGACCTTCACTTCCGACAGCGACCGCATGGTCGTCACCGGTCTCGACGGCACGGCGCGGGTGCTGAATGTCTCCAGTGGCTCGCTCGTGACTCAACCTCTGCTGCACGGCTCGGGTGCTGTGATTGCCGCCGAGCTACATGGTGACGACACCTTGGTCACCGCTGGCGAGCAGAGCGTGTCACTCTGGGCCCTTTCGGAAGGTGGGCTCCGGACCCAGATGATCCGGCACAGTGCCAGGGTAAGCGACGCTGATATGGACGCTTCGGGTCGCTTTCTGGCCGCGAGTACCGAGCCAGGATCGATCTACCTCTGGGACCTGGCCGGGCCTGCCGATACGGCGCCGGCCTTTCGGCTGGCCTCTTTCGATCTGGTTGCAGCACGAGGTATCCCCCGAGCAAGGGCGGTTCTGACGCTATCCAACGACCCGCCGCCGTTGGGTCGGGGAGGATTCGCACAGCTTCGGGACCTCGACTCCGGGGAGCCAATCGTGCCTCCGATGCGGCATGAGCAGTACATCGACTATCATCCAGTGGTCACTCCAGGAGGCGACCGCATCGTGACCGGCGGTGGCGACCGCGTCGTGCGCGTCTGGAATGCCACGTCCGGCGAATTGGCACTGCCCCCCCTCGTGCACGAGCAACAAATCTGTGCACTCGCCTTGCATCCTGAAGGGATCGAGCTGGCGGTGGGGCTTGGCGACTGTGTGCAGGGGGCCAAGAAGTGGCAAGTACCGGGAGGAATCTCGCTCTGGGACCTCGAAACGGGCACCTCTGTCGGACAACTGATTCGTGGGAGCACCGTCGCCTATCTCGAGTACTCCGTCGATGGTCGGCGGCTCCTTTCCGTCGACAACGCCGGAGCGGCAACTGTGCTCGACCGCGCCTCGGGCCGGGAGAGTGAGATTCCGATAGCAACGCCCCGGTACAACCTGGATGTCTCCAGGCTCTTCTCGCCAGCAGGAGACCGAGTCGGCCTGCCTCGCCTGGGCGGAGGAGCGGTGCAGATCTTCGATTCAGCGGACGGCCGCCCCGCCGGCCCTCCAATCGGCCATTCACGACCGGATCTCCTCTGGTTCTCTCCCAACCACCAGGAAGTGCTCCTGTTCGAGGTCGACGCGGGTGGTCAACTCTGGGACCTGGACAGTGGACAGCCCGCCGGCCCTTTTCTGTCACACGAAGGTCAGGGTGGTGCGGACTTGAGTCCCAATGGGGACTGGGTAGTCACGGCGTCGGCAGAAGGTCTGACGCGAATCTGGAATGCTCATACCGGAGCCCTGATCGGGCTCTTTCGATTCCCTTCGACCGCATATGGAGTCTCCTTCCTGTCCGACAAGAGGGCGGTTCTCACGGGTCACCTCGACGGCACGGGCAAGGTCTCACGCTTGCGTCGTGACGATCGCAGCCTCAATCTACTCCGGCACCTGTCACAGGTGCTGTCGGGGTATCGTCTGGCAAGCGGTACAGAACCGGAGGCACTCACCGCAAAAGAGCTTTCCACCTCTTGGCGTGAGCTGCAGGACCTGGCTGGAGGCCGACTCGCGCTTCCAGCTCAGAAAGTCCTGTCCTGGCATCGCTCGCAGGCGACCGAATCGGCCTCGCACCGTGACTGGCGCGAGGCTCTCCGGCATCTCGATCGCTATCTGGAGCTCGAACCCGGTGTCGCAACCATGCGCGACTCTCGCGGCCGGGCCAGGGCCGAGGTTGGCAACTGGCAAGGAGCCCGCAGCGATTTCGCCACCGCTGTCGACCTGCGTTCGGGGTTTCCGGATCTGGCGCACCATCTTGCCCTGGCGGAGCTGTCTCTAGAAAACGTTGCCACAGCCCGAGCCATCTGTACGGAGCTGCTGGAAGAGCACGGACAAACCACTAATCCCGATCGAGCCTACTGGGTGAGTCGCACCTGCTCCCTGACTGCAGGAGGAGTTCCCGCTGGCGACGGAGTCGGCATCGAGCTTGCGGAGAAGGCAATGCCCTTGACGGGCTCCGAGGCGGAGATCTTAGGACTGCTGGGCGCGGCGCTCTATCGCGCTGGGCGCTACGAAGAGGCGGAGGCACCACTGCAAGAATCCGTTGACAGCAAGGACCAGGTCTCGACCACCTGGAGTTGGGCCTTTCTGGCGATGACCCGATTCCGGCTCAGCAGAGTCGACGCCGCCAAGAAAGCACTCCAGCAAGCGGAAAGGAGCGCCGCCGAGACCTCGACGAAAGACTCGATCGACGAGTCGCTCTCGTGGTCGGCGCAACACGAAGCCAGTGTCTTGCTGGCCGAGGTAAGAAGCCTCCTGGGAGTGAGATCGAAGACGACCGCAAGGTCACCAAGTTGAAAGGAGACGGTACAAGCCACGCGGTGCTCGGGATTGACCCGGCACAAGCTCCCCAACAGGATGACCCTGTTCCAGGTAGTTGCCGATGATGTGTTCGCAGCCTCCGAGACGAAGACGGTCTTCTTTAATTCCGGCTACTGGTTTCGTGGCGATGTCAATCCTGGGAAAGTGATCGTCAAGGCCACCCTGATCAAAATGGATGGAATGCAAGTCGCGCTGCCCAACCTGAAGGAACAACTCGAGTTCTGCTGCGCAGCCAGATCCAGAGCGATCGACCAGGACCTGGAGCCTGGAGACATAATACAGTGGGACATCCGTCTCCGGCGGCACTCCGCACTGCTGCCGGATGCCGATTGCTGGAGCATGACGGTCGGCATTGCGACCGTGGAGTAGGGTGCGATGGACCTGAATCGACTAGTGATTGCGACGATCATCACCGGCTGCCTGGCGCTGCCTGTTCCAGTTTCCGCCGAAGCCACCACGGAGAAGTCGTACGGTGAGATCGAGCCCGACAAGGCGCTTCTGTACGTGATCCGCCCCAAAGGTGCTCGCGGCGGCAACACGGTCGGCCAGGATATCTTTGCGGACACCAAGTTGCTGATGCGGCTGCGCGGCAACGCCTACGGCTTCGCGTATCTGGAGCCCGGCACTCATACCATCTGGGGATCGGGCTGCTACCGGGATCTGGAGCTCGTACCGGGCAAAGCACTGTACCTTCTCTGCGGTGACCTGGGCATGGCGACGGTCAGCGAGGAGGAGGGCCTCGCCTACCTCGAGGAGGTGGAGTATTACAACCCCCCCGATCCTGCCGTGGAGGCGAAGCGCGCCGGGAAGGAAGAGAAAGCCGAGAGCCGCCTTCCGAAGCTGAGACTGAGCTGGCAGGAGTACGCCAAATCGATCGAGCTCGAGAGCCCGGCAGCGCCGACCGCGCCCTCCGATCATGCAGGTCTGGTGCTGGTACCGGCCTACTCTTCGATCGAGCTCGAGCTGATGGAGAACGTCTCCTCGTTCATGAGCGAGCTCGGAGAAGAGATCTGGTTCCGGACCATCGAGGAGACACGTGCCAACGGTTCGGCCTGGCTTCCCGCCGGCACCGCGGTCAAGGGGATTGTTGTCGAGATCCATCACGCCCGCCGGGGAGGCGGATCGGGGGGCTTCGAGATCGAGGTACCCTCGCTCGAGACCCCGGACGGAACAGCGGTGCCACTGATCGGACAGCTGATCGACGCGGGTCGTCACAAGCTCGGCAAGGCCTCCACCGCTGCAGCGTTCGGTGGCTTGCTGGGGGCTGCCATGGTCAAAGGTCGCGAAGCCTTCGAGCTCTCGGGTGAGACTTGGACGGCATGGACACGATTCGACATCTGGGTCCGGCCGTTCGCGTCGGATTCGATAACAGCGGCCGCTTCGACGTCCACCACTGCGGACCCGGTCGATGTCCGGGTCGAGGGTGCTCTGACCTTCAATCTCGAGAAGCACCACGACCCGTCGGAGATCACGCTGCTCGTGGAGACGGATGCCTTGGTGAGCCATCTCGAGGCCACCGCCGTCAACGACTGGCCGCTGCCCGAACCGGTAGAGACCCTGCGCCTCGAGAGCCGCGACTCGGTCATGGCGGCCACCTTCGACGGCTGGTCACTTCTCCGCTATCTGCCTCCGGGTCCGGAACCGGTGCCTGTCCGCTTCTCCGGTCGCTTGGCCGACGGAACGGAGTTCACCGCCCTGGCGGATCTGTCTTGGCTCGAGAGCTCCGCGGAATAGGGTCTGCCACCGCGATCGCCTCGACGAACGCCTCGAGACCCTGTCCGCCCTCGAGCAGGAAGCGCTCGAAGTGGTGTGCCAGGGCCCTGTAGAGCACCGTCCGCTCGGGATGGCGCGGCCGATAGGCCTGGGCACCCTTGATGGCCGCCGTGGTCTCCACTCCAAGGAGGGAAGACGAATTCGAAGGCCGCCCGCTTGCGGTCGGACGGCGACGAAAAACCTCGACCTTCTCTATTCTTCGGCATGGACCGAGGTCGAGCGGGACCTCGTAGAGACCTTCTTCGGCGTCTTCGACGCGAACTCTTTGCCGGAAGACGACGTCCCGCAGACGCTCAGAACAGCCGCAGAGTCTGCGACGGAGGTCGAGAGTAAACACCCTAACCGCTGCCCGTACTCACGCCCGGTGTAGCGAGAGTGTAGCTCGACCGCCACAGCGCCAAGCCGAGACTCCTCGGAAAATACTGATCTCAGGAGACTTAGATGGTGCCCAGGGCCGGAATCGAACCAGCGACACGCGGATTTTC
>CAVPOX010000013.1:0-13213 GCA_963707075.1 uncultured Acidobacteriota bacterium | reverse complement strand
CCCGGGACGAGTATACGGAAGCCCGCCGAGCGCGACAAGATCCTCGAGACTCGATCGAAGAACCCAGACCGCAGCCCGAGCCCAATGCCGCCCGGTACCTGGATGGGTAGACTCACTGAGTCTGGATCCAACCCGGCAAGCGAGAAGCAACAGTCTTCAGATAGGATCCGGGAATCGAGCAGACCCTTTGGGTAGCCGACCTTGATGCCCCGACTTGCTCATGAACGCCTCGCTGACTATCTCGTCGAAGCTGGGTACCGAACACCTCGATGAGCTCGAAGAGCTTCTGTTCTTCAACCCACAACAGCACGACGTCACCAGCGGTATCGTCAGGGCAGTCGACCTTTATGGCAGCCCGAAGGTCTATTCCCAGGGCCCGCTTCTAAGGATTCGAGTCGGTGACTTACCCGGAGTGCAGGCCTTGTATGCCATCGAGCAGACGATCGAAGCCGGACGCCTCGTTGGCGTCATCATCTATTCCCGGCGAGACACGAGTACCATGGTTCTACTTCACGTCAGCGTAGCGGAGGACTACTCGGCCTCGGGAATTCATGCGGATGCCCGGCTGACAATGAAGTTGGTTCTGCGGCTTCGTGCCGTCGCCAAATCACTCAAGGGAGTCACAGCTGTGGAGGTCCCATACAATCCGCGCGGGAGCAGGACGGTGCAGATCCAGGGATAGACTCAGACAAGTGGTGGAGGGCGCTGAGCCATGAGCTGCGACAACACTGGATCCTTGCGCAGGATCGTCTCTTCCCTGCGCGGGCCGGTCGAGACCACACCGACAGGTGCCCCGACGAGCTTCTCGATCGTCCCAATGTAGGCCCGAGCGTTGGTTGGTAAATCGTCGAAACTGAGGACACCTGCGGTAGCCTCTTGCCACCCGGGAAACGTCTCATAGACAGGCTGCGCTCTCTCCAAAGCCTCCCAGCGCGCCGGGAACGAGCTCAGCTCCTCGCCGTCGAGGCGATATCCGACACAGATCTTGATTTCTTCGAGACCGTCGAGCACGTCCAGCTTGGTCAGCGCGATCGAGCCGATTCCACTGATCATCCGCGCATGTCGGGCGACCACCGCATCGAGCCAACCACAGCGACGAGGGCGGCCCGTCGTCGTACCAAACTCGTTGCCTCGATCCCTCAGGTACTCGCCGGTCGCGTCGTCCAGCTCAGCGACAAAGGGTCCGCCACCAACCCGAGTCGTATAGGCCTTCAGCACGCCAATCACACCGGTGATGCGGGTGGGAGGTACGCCCGATCCCGTACAGGCACCCCCCGCGGAAGTACTCGAACTGGTCACGAAGGGATAGGTCCCGTGATCCAGATCGAGGAGCGCACCCTGAGCACCCTCGAAGAGGAGGTTGTCGCCCTGGTCGATCCAGCTATTGATGAGCTCCTCGGTATCCGCAAGGTAGGGCTGCAGCTTCTCGGCCCAGACTCGGGCGCTCTCGGCAACCTCGGCGGAACTCGGCCTACCGCCCTCATCTGCATCGAGCTCCCGCTCGTACCTTCGGAGCAGGGACTCGATCCGGTCGGTGAGATCGTCGGCCAGAAGATCACACATGCGGAGCCCGCATCTGGCCGCCTTGCTCTCGTAGGCGGGGCCAATGCCC
Source organism: uncultured Acidobacteriota bacterium (assembly GCA_963707075.1). Classification (GTDB taxonomy): domain Bacteria; phylum Acidobacteriota; class Thermoanaerobaculia; order Multivoradales; family JAHEKO01; genus CAXMQZ01. The sequence continues at coordinate 11,601 of CAVPOX010000013.1, read as the reverse complement.
CGCGCGGTGGTGCCGATCTTTCCCTTGCCCATCGCCGCTTCGCGCGAGCCATCGACAGTTCGATAGAGCGGCAGCAGCACATGAGCCCGCCTGGAGATGAAGAATCGGTCACCGAAAGTGATCCCGGCCGCCTCCAGGCCGGCCATTTCTTCGAAAAGCGTTTCCGGATTGATCACCATCCCACTGGCCAGGACACACCGCATCTCCGGGTGTAGGATGCCCGAAGGAACCAGATGGAGAGCAAAGTGTTGGTCGGCAAATTTCACCGTGTGACCGGCGTTGTCACCACCCTGGTACCGCACCACCGCATCGAATGCCGGGCACAAAAGGTCCACGACTTTGCCCTTGCCCTCATCCCCCCACTGCATGCCATTGATCACCGTATTCGCCATAGTTCCTCCGCGCCCTGAGCGTATCCGATCGGCGTCTCCGCATGCCACACCCTCACCATGAAACTGGACACCCCGACACACGTAGTGGAAGGGGGAGGCATACTCCGATGATGAGATCCTCAACTGTAATGGTTCTTTCGCTGGTCCTGGGCTCGCACCTGGTTCAGGCTGCTGACAGACGAACGATTGAAGAGACATTCGCAACCGCTGCTGGTCAGACAGTGCGAATCGAGATCCCCGTGGCAGAGCTCGAGATCGAAGCCACTGATCGCAATGACGTCGCCGTGGAGCTGACTGTGCGCTGTCGGTGGCAGCTCAACGAATGTGGCGCCGCGATCGACCGCCTGCAGCTCGACTCGCGGACTTCGTCACGCCGTCTGACACTGGAGCTCATCGGCCATTCGAGTTGGAAGAGCTCGATCCTGCAAGTCGACGGGCTGATCCAGGTACCGGCGACCTCCCCCCTGGAAGTCAAGATGGGCGTTGCCGACCTCGAGATTACGGGTCAGAAGCAGGACCTTCGCGTCGATATCGGCGTCGGGAAGGTCCGGGCCCGACTGCCCAAGGAGAGCGTCGGAGAGGCCTTCATCGATGTCGGTATCGGGCAAGTCAGGGTGCTGGGCTCGGACGGGCAACCCGATGAGCGCCGTTCCTTCCTGGTGGGCACCGATGTTCACTGGGACGACGGCCCGGGAAAATCGGAGCTCGACATCGAGGTGGGAGTGGGAGAAGTCACGGTCCGATTGGATTGACGCCCCCTATCATTGGATTGATGCGACAATAGGCGAGGCGACACTCCGAGTCGTCCTCGGAAGAGTTGTGTCGGAACACCAGGATGTCTTTACCAGACACCAGAGCCTCTGCCCTCTCCTCGGATGAGGACTTCGAGGTTTTTCGGGAGACCAAGCGAACAGGTATAGTTCGGCGTCTCCTGACCATCTACCGCCACGTCTTCGGTCTGGTTTTTGGCGGTCTCTCCGCCTACCTGCGGGAGCTTCCCAAGCGGGAGCGGAGAGGCCTCAAGTACTGGACCCTGCGGTTCATCTGGTTGCCGACCCGGCCCTTCGTCAACCGGAAACTCGTCAAAGAGCCCTTTCCGGTCCAGCTGCGCAAGCGACTCGAAGCGCTGGGCCCCACCTACATCAAGCTCGGGCAGATCCTCAGCCTGCGCGAGGATGTGCTTCCCGCAGAGATCACTGACGAGCTCAAGAACCTGCTTGAACGCCTGCCGGCCCTGCCCTTTGCCCGATTCCTCGAGCTCGTCTCAGAGGAGCTCGCACAGCCAGCCGATGCCGTGTTCTCCTGGGTCGAGCCGCAACCCATGGGGTCGGCCTCGATTGGTCAAACCCACCGCGCGACGACCATCGCCGGCGACTCCGTCGTGCTGAAACTGGTCAAACCCGGCATTCGGACTACCGTCAAACAGGATGTATTCCTGCTCAAGATTCTCGGCAACATGCTGCAAATCTTCCTCTCCCGATATCAACCGAAACTGCTCGCAGCGGAATTCGGGGAGTACACCCTGAGAGAGGTCAACCTCGAGAACGAGGCCGAGAATGCGGAGACCTTCGCCGCCAACTTCAAACACGAGCCTGAGATCGTCTTCCCCGCCATCTACCGGGAAATGTCCACCCAGAGTTTGCTCGTCATGGAGTATCTGCCAGGCGCCAAGCCCAACAGCCCCCTGGTCCAGGGCCTGGGAGACGCCGACAAGGACAGAATCATCGACCTGGGAGCCGCGGCCATCATTCAGATGCTCTACAAGGATGGCTTCTTTCATGCCGACTTGCATCCAGGCAATCTCCTGGTGCTGCCGGGCCCGAAGGCCGGGTTCATCGACCTGGGAATGGTCGGACGCTTCGACGAAGAGCTGCGCCGCACGATGCTCTACTACTACTACTGTCTGGTCATGGGAGACGCCGAGAATGCCGCGCGCTATCTGGCGTCCATCGCGCAGGCCGGTCGAGGGGGTGATCGCAAGGGATTCCGCCGCGATGTCGAGGAGATCTGTCGGCGCTGGCAGCGCAACTCGAGCTTCGAGGACTTCTCCATCGCCCAGCTGATCATGGAGTCGGTAGGCAGAGCGGCCAAGTACCGCATGTATTTGCCGGTCGAGATGGTGCTCATGGTGAAGGCGATCGTCACTTTCGAGGCGGTGGGACACACACTCCAGCCCGGTTTCAACGTTGCCGAGGTTTCACGGGCCCATATCAACGAGATCTTCCTCGATCAGTTCAGTCCTCTGCGCATCGCCAGCGATACCCTCCGGGGAGCACCGGATCTCGTGGACGCCCTGATCAAGTCGCCGATGTTGGTCACCGAAGGGCTCAAAGCACTCGAACAGGCGACGCATCGGGAGCCAGAGAATCCGTTTACAGGTATCCGTGGGACGGTCTTCGCTGGTTTCTGTATCGTGGCCGGCGCCATCGTAGCCGCTACCAATGGCCCCTGGCCGTTGTGGGCGGCTCTGTTTGCGATCGGAGTGCTTCTGGCTCTGAGGCGACGGGACTGAGTCGTTGGCCGAAGCATGGGCCGGCACTGAGGCCGACCGCTACGAGGCGAGCCCTGCCAGTTGGTCTTCGAGACGATCCAGCACAGCGTCGAGGTCGTTCAAGACACCCGGGCCGTGCTCATAGCGGCCCAGGCCGACCCCATCCCAGATGCTCCGGTCCTCATCATCGAGAATCTCGTCTCGCAGCCTGATTCCATGACGCGCCAGAATCGGCGCGAGCTCATCCCGTCGATCTCTCAGCTGGCGGCGCGTCGATTGGTAGGCATGCTCACAGACCATTCGCCGTGAGGAGAAGCTGAAGACGTTCGTGAAGAACATCTCGTAGTCGTCGGTTGGGGGTTCGAACAGGACCACGTCCGCGTCGGGATATCTGGTCTTGTAGGACGCGAGCCCGGCGTCGAGTCTGGAGCGGATCATGGTGCGCAGACTCTGGGAGAGCACCGTCGGCAGCCCTCGGTTGACCAGCTTGCCTCGCCGCATGACGCCTTCATTCACCGCCTGAACGGTATCGACCGGAACCAGCGGATTGAGACAGATCAGCAGGTCCGCCCCTTCGTCCAGCGCAACAGAGCCATGCATCGTTTTCAACAAGACGCCATCGACGTAGTGCCGCCCCTCGATTTCGACGGGGGCATAGATGCCCGGCAATGCCGTGCTGGCCTGGACAGCCAGCGAGATGGGGACATCCTGGTGGCTGCCGTGCCCGAAGCGCACAGCTCGCCCTGAATCCAGATCTGCCGCCACGATGATCAGGTTGTTCTCGAGCTTGCGAAAGTCGTTGGTGCGATCCTTGAGGGCAAAGATCCGCTCCAGGTACTCGCCCAGGTGCCGATTGTCGAAGACACCGATGGGCAACGCCCGGCCCATGAGCATCAACGAGCCGAAGATTCCCTTGTCCAGTGGATCCTTGAGGAACGACCAGATCCCTTTGCGCAGGAGCCCAGGCACGCTCAAACCACGTTTGAGGTACTCGCCAATGGCCAACGCATAGAAGGTCTCGGGAACAAAGGGATGCTCGCCGGGCTGATGCTTGACGATCGCCCGCGTCATTTGCGCTGGCGTGATGTTATTGGCGAGATTGGCGCAGATAAAGGCGCCAGCGCTGACCCCGACATAGACATGCAGGTCCGTGAAATCGAGACCGGCAAACGCCTCATCGAGAGCCCGCAGCGCCCCGATCTCATAGATAGCGCCAGCGGGGCCGCCGCCCGCCAGCGCCAGCCCCGTCTTTCGCCCACCGGTCGCTACGGCCAAACCGTGCCTCCGGCTACTTCTTCTTCGTCGAGCTGGTCTTGAGCTGGTCGACTTTGAGGGTCAACTCCTCGACCCGCTTCGTCAGCTTGGTGATCTCATCGCGGCTGGGAACGCCGAGTCGTTTAATGGCACCGGAGACCTTTTCATCGAAGGCTTCGCCGAGCTTTTCCCAGGATGATTCGGCCTTGCCGACGGTGCTTTCAACCTTCTTCCGAACCTTGGCCGCCTCCTTCTTGCCGCGAGCCTCATAGGCTTCACCCTTCTCCACCAAGCTATTGAAGATCTTGACACCTTCTTCCTCGGTGGCCGCCAGGGCCCCGAGGCCGGCCAGCCAAATCTTCTGGACGGAATCGCGAATCTCTTCCTGTGGGTTCTTGCTCTTCTTGCTCATTGAGTGCCTCTCCTGAATTGTCAAACAGATCTCAGCCGGCAGTGCTCTTGGCGACTGCCTTCTTGGGTGCTTTCTTCTTGGTGGGTGCCTTGCGCGCTTTCGCGGGTGCCGCTTTCGCTTTGACCGGCGCGGTCACTTCGAGGTCGGCCAGCGACTCCTCGAGCTCCTCGAGGCGCGTACGCAATCGGGTCATCTCCTCGCGCGCCTGCCGGACTGGTCCCAACCGGTCGATCGAAGCTCGCACGACCTTGTCCATGCTGTCCTGGACGTGCTCCACACCACTGGTAAGAGCTCGTTCGCCGAACCGCACCAGATCTCGCAAGACATCCGTCGGAATCTTCGAGCTGCCGTTTCTGCCTTCTTCGAGAATGATCTGCGTCAAGGTCTGAGCCGTCACATCATCCGAGGAGGCGTTGTCCACGATCTTGACTTCCTGCCCAGCCCGAACCCAGGTCGCAATCTCATCGAGAGAGACATAACGGCTCTCCTCCGTGTCGTACAGTTTGCGGCTTTCATAGCGCTTGATCAGGCGAATCATGGCTTTCTCCCGTCGGTTACCTGCTTTTTATACCGCACCGCGGCAAAAGTGTCAAGGGAATTACCGCGGTGCGGCAATTTCGTGACCCGGAGCCCCGACAGCATCCAGCTCTGCGAGAAACAAGTCACCGAGGGAGATCAGGGCGGCCAGATTCGAAGGTTCTGACGGAAGGAGCGGAATCCCGACAACTGGCCGGTCTTCCTGGATCAGTGAGCGCAGCTTCTCGAATCCCAGAGCGTCACGACGACCGAGCCACTCCACCAATGCCCGGCCATCAGGGACGTCTCCACTGTTGAAGCTGATCTCGACATCGAGGTCCTCAGGTGTCGGATGCATCCTGTTGACCACTACCGGCCCGAGAATATAACCAGCCTCCTGCAAACGGCGCGCAAAGAACAAGGTGTCGGGGATCTTCTCCTCACCGGGCCCTGAGACCAGCACAAACAGGGTGTCACGCGAGCGCAGCAGCGCCTCGACCTGCTCAGCTCGCCCTCGGAATCCATCAAACAGCGGCCCAAACGCTTGAAAGAACTCGACCATGTCACGCAGTAGGTCCAGCCCCACGACCTCGTCGAGGTAGCGCTCGAAACGCCGCCCCACCATTCCCAGATGTCGGGTTGGCCGCAGATGTCCAGAGCTGTCGAACCATGATTTGAGAGCCAGTTTCAAGGCACCGCTATCGAGAAATCCAACGATGCGTTTGGGGGCCTCCAGAAAATCCAACGCCTGCCGAGTGGGAGGGGTGTCCAGGACAATGCGGTCGTAGTCTCCAGACTGGGATGCGGCGTACAGACGCTCCACCGCCATGTACTCCAGAATCCCCGCCAGGCTGCCAGCCAGGTGCTGGTAGTACCGATTCTCCAGTATCCGCTGCCTCGACTTCGGATCCGGCGCATACTCACTGACCAGACTGTCGAAGGTCTGTTTGGCGTCGAGCAGGCTCGCGAACAACTTCCCCGGAGAGTCGAGCTCGACTTCGATGGCACTCTCACGGGCAGACTCGTCGACACCCAGCGCATCCTTCAGGCGGAGTGACGGATCGAAGGTCATCACCAAGGTGTCGTTGCCCTCGCGGGCCGAGCTCAATCCCAATGCTGCTGCCAAGGTGGTCTTGCCTACCCCACCCGATCCCACAACCACGACAAGCGGCGGCCAGGCGTAGCTCAGAGCTCACCCAACCCTTCTTCAATGGCTCGGGTGAGTTCCGGGCCCCGGTCGAGGGGGAATAGCGGAATCTCCTTCGCCGGGCCTGTCCAGTTCGTCGAGAGCCGCTTCATCTCCTTTTCGTTGAGCCGGCGACGGTCGACCCAGAGCGAGTCGAAGGAGTCCTCCTGATCAGCCACATGGCCTTTGGGAATCGGTGGATAGAGGCCATTCACCACCATCAGCTCGGCCTGTCGATCGAGCTTGCCGGAGAGGTTCGAAATCAGCTCCAGCGCTTCGGTCACCGGCATCTCTTCAGCCTGGGTCACGACCACGACTCCGCAACGCTCTTCGCTCTCGACAAGCTCGGCGACCTCGGCGGTCATGGCCGCTATCGGGCCCTGCCGAATCACCTCGGCGACCAGCAAAGGCGCCATCAGCAGGGCCACACCATGCCCAGTGGCCGGTGCGTCCAGGACGACGACGTCGATGGGCGGAGCCCCAGGAACCTTGCCCTGTACCAGGATCAGAGAGTGCCCCAGTACCGCCATTTCCTTCAGTCCCGGAGCCCCTGCGGAGAAATGGTGGTAGACCGGACTGTCCAGTACCCTTCGGATCAAGAACTCGATCCGCACCCGCTCGGTGACGATGTGATCGAGAACTCGACGCGGTTCGAGGTGCTGCAAGTACAAATTGGGTGAGACGTAGACGATCTCACCTCCCGAGGGCGGAATTCCGAGCATCTGGTGGACGCTCTCGCGCGGATCGATCTCCAGGACGAGCGTTCGTCTGCCACTCGCCGCCAGCCGGCGACCCAGAGCCGAGGCCACGGCGGTCTTGCCAACACCTCCCTTGCCGGTGACGACGATCAGTTCCTTGCTCGCCAGGGTTTCGATGATCAGCACCCTCCGCTCCGAACTATACAACCGGCTAGAGCCCCTCCTTGGTCAGGTATTCCGCCACATAGGCAGCCACCCGTCGATGCCCCTCCTCGGTCCAGTGCAGGTTTCGGGGCTGGTACACACACTCACCATCCGTGTTGTCCAGAGAGAGTACCGGGCGCAGATCGAGAACCTCGAAGCCAAGATCCCGGGCCAGCTCTCGCGAAATCCGCTGTGGACGATCGAAGTCGAAATGATAGGAACTGGCCGGGTCGTACCCCCGAGGCAGGTATCGAAGCTGATCGACCGTACAGACCTGAATCGGGGCAGGGATCAAGAGCAGCAAGACCTCGGCGTCGATTTCCCTCGCGGTGGCATCGATCTGGGTCAGCCAACCAGCCACCTTTTCTCGATCCCATATTCGAGGCCAGACCAGACTCGCTTCGAGAGCTGTCAGCCCACTCAGAAAGTAGCCGTGGTCCGATGGTGTCCCTGTCAACGTGCCGAAGATGGGTTCGAAAAGACGGCGTCTCAGGAACTGCGTCCAGTGCGGCCGGTCGAAGACCGTGCACATGTCCTCCGGCAAGGGCCTGCCAAAGCCGATGTCCTGGCGAAACTCTTCCTTCGAGACAAAGACATCCAGATACTCGTTGACAAAGAAGCCGATGATGATCACATCGGGGAAGTACTCGGGAACATAGCGTTCGAGAACCGCTGCGTATTGCTCTGGACCGTATCCGGTGACGGCAAAGTTCAGCACTTCGACGGGATCTCGATCCGTACCTCTAGCTAGCTGTTCCTCGAGCAGCCGAGGCCAGGCCTTCTCGGTATCGACGCCTTCCGCGCTCGTAAACGCGTCGCCGATCGTGAGAATCCGTTTTGTCCCAGCCGGTTTCTGCGCCGGGTACTCCTTACCAGGGAAGCCCAGGCTGTTGGCCTCGACTTCGTAGTCGTAGGTCTCCCAACGCAGTCGGGTCCGGGTCGCGGGTCGCAGACGCCAGCCAAACGCTTCATGAGGCTCCAGGGAAGGGCGCTCTCCCCAACCATAGACTTCCTGTGGGGCCCGCTCGCGGACGAGCATTTCAGCCCAGATGAGAGCACTCCCTCCTGTCAAAGCCAAAATCAGGCAACCCAACCCAACCCAGGCCAGGCGGCCTCTGCTGCGTGCAGACTGAAGGAAGAGGAAGCCCGAGCTCGCCACCCTTTCGAGGAACAATGCCGTGATCACGGCGAGGGCCACCGCTAGAGCGGTAGATCTCAAGACAACTGTCGCAACTCCGCCGTACCCTGGTGACACCACGAGCAGGATGAACGGATGGTGCATGAGAAAGAGGGAGTAGGAATGACGGCCGATCCAGTCCCCAATCCCCAGCCCACCGCGAGCGCCCAGCCAAGCGAGTGGAGGATAGAGCACGAGAAAAGCCCCTACCCCCACCAGCAATGGAGCTACCGCCATGCCCAAAAGCAAGAAAGACAAGCAGATTCCGATCAGATAGATGGCGATCGCGCCCAGCACCGTTCGCGGCCGCTTCAGCAGCCTGTCCACCTTGCCCGGATTCTCGAAGGTCCAGGCCGCCAGACAAACCCCGAACAGGAACTCCGGTAGTCGGGTCATGAAGAAACCGCCCCGGCTCCAGAAATCCAGATGCTGCTCGAGAACCAGCAAGCCGATCCCCCGCACCATGAGTGACACCGACGAACCCACGGCGAAGAGCCAGACCGGGCCCTTTCTTTTCAGAACCTTCCACAGCAAGGGATAGACCAGGTAGAGCTGCAGCAGAAGGCCAATGAACCACCAGGCCGGCGCGAAGTAGTAGAAGCTCTTCAGGGTTATCCTTAGACCTAGAAAACTCAAATAGGTGGCCGGTTTGGCGAGAGACATCCCCCACCCCGTGACCAACCAGGTCAGAAAGAAGAAAAGGTGCGCGGTCCACCACAACGGGAAGACTCTCTTGCCCCGCCTGCGATAGAAGTCCGCGAGCGGCAAGGTGTCACCTGTGCCTCGACTCAACAGCCCCCAGGTCAGACCGAATCCGGAAGCAATCAGGAAGAGCTGGACTCCCTGATCTCCACACCAACCGACGTAACGGAGCAGATTGGCCGGTACGAGCCACTCCCCCAACTGGTGCAATGGTGCGAGCTGGGCTACTCTCTCGGCCAGGGGTGGCCAGCCCTTGTAGGGATTGCCGAAATAGGGTCCACCAAAGAGCTGCTCAGCCAGGTGATTGAGGAAGATCCAGCTGATCGCCACAGCCTTCAGCAGATTCAGCCAACGCAGATCCGCCGATCCGCTGGGGCGACTTCGAGATCTGCGATCAGCCATGAACGAATTAGAGCTTGAGCCGTCCGGAACGATCTATATAATAGTCCACGGTCGGCCCAACTCCAGAGGCCCGATCGGAGCCATAGCCATTCATTAGAGGAGACCATCGATGACCCACATCATCGCGGAACCGTGCGTCGGAGTGAAGGACAAGGCCTGTGTCGACGTCTGCCCTGTCGATTGCATCTACGACAACGAGGACTGGGAAGCGCTCTACATCCATCCCGAGGAGTGCATCGACTGTGGCCTGTGCATCGACGCTTGCCCGGTCCAGGCGATCTATCCCATGGAAGAGTTGCCGGAGAAGTGGCACATGTGGATCGCCAAGAACTACGAGGCCTTCGATCTCGAAGCCCCTTGAGCACCCCACTGACTTCGATCGTGAAAAGGGACGCGCATCCGCGCGTCCCTTTTTTGTTACCGGATCGGGAATGAAACCAGTCTCATGGTGGTTAAACAATATGATGGCAGCGCACTAAGATTCAGCGCACATCTATAGCATCAGGCCTCAAGGAGCAGACAGGACTCGCTGTAAGATGCGTTGAGGATCCAGGTACGCGCCGAAGGAGTGCGTGTCGAATACCGAAGGGGCGACCACATTGGAATACAAGGACTACTACTCCATTCTCGGGGTTTCGAAAGACGCGGAAGCAGGCGAGATCCAGAAGGCCTATCGCAAGCTCGCGCGCAAGTACCATCCGGACGTCAACAGCAGCCCCGAGGCGGAGGCCAAGTTCAAGGAGATCAATGAGGCCCACGAGGTCCTCAAGGACGCTGAAAAGCGGGCCAAGTACGACCAGTTCGGTTCAGCCTGGAAGCAAACGCAGAGCACTGGAGCACCCCCACCGGGTTATGAAGACATCTTCACGGTCTTCACCTCGGGTGGCGGTGGCCGCTCACAGGGATTCGGCGGTTTCGGTGGCGAAGGATACAGCTCCTTCTTCGACATGCTCTTCGGCTCGGCCGGCTTCGGTGGCGGCCGAGGCGATCCGCGAGCCACCTGGTCCACAGGCGGTCCGGGCACGGTCCATACGCAGGGCGCCGATCACGAGGCCTCGATCAGTCTGGGCCTCGAGGAGGCCGCCCACGGAGGCGAGCGCGAGATCTCGCTGACCGACCCGATGACCGGCCAGAAACGCACCCTGAGGGTGAAGATTCCTCGCGGAATACGTCCCGGCCAGCGGATTCGGTTGTCGGGCCAGGGAGGCTTGGGAAGTGACGGCAAGACTCGCGGCGACCTCTACCTGAAGGTCGACCTGATGCCAGATCCCCGTTTCCGACTCGAGGGCAGCGATCTCCACTCCACCCTTTCGATCACCCCCTGGGAAGCGGCACTGGGCGGACAGGCCCGAATTGCCACGCTCGAGGGTCCGGTCACCGTCAAGATTCCCGCTGGCTCCTCCTCCGGGCGGAAGATCCGGCTCCGGGGCAAGGGCTACCCCAGCGCCAAGGGAAAGGCCGGAGACCTCTTCGCCGAGGTAAGGATTCAAGTACCCGAGAAGCTCACCGAAAAGGAGAAGGAGCTCTTCGAAGAGCTGGCCCAGGTCTCGAAATTCGAAGTGAAGAACTGAAGACTCAAGAGAACTACAGGAAATAGAGATGAGCACAGACAAACTGACAATGAAATCACAGGAGGCCCTGCAGGACGCCCAGACGACGGCGACCCGCTACGGTCACCAGCAAGTCGACAGCGAGCACCTGCTGACGGCACTGCTGGAACAGTCCGACGGGCTGGTTCCGAGGCTCCTGCGCAAGATGGAGCTGCCGGTCGACTCTCTCCTCACGCAGCTCGACAAAGAGCTCAGCCAGAGACCCAAGATCTCGGGCGGTGCGACGGAAGCCGGCAAGGTCTACATAACCCAGCAACTCCAGGAGACTCTGGCCAAAGCCGAAGCCGAAGCCAAGAGGTTGAAGGATGAGTACGTCTCCGTCGAGCACTTCCTGCTGGCCCTGATCGACCAGGGATCGTCCTCGCCTGCTGGCAAGCTGCTGCAGGAGTTCAACATCACCCATGACAGGGTCTTGGCGACGCTTCGGGAGATTCGGGGCAGTCAGCGGGTCACCAGTGCCTCGCCAGAGCAGTCCTACGAAGCGCTGGAGAAGTACGGCGTCGATCTCGTTGCCATGGCACGGCAGGGAAAGCTCGATCCCATCATCGGTCGGGACA
>CAVPOX010000012.1:0-19025 GCA_963707075.1 uncultured Acidobacteriota bacterium | reverse complement strand
GAATGACGGCCGATCCAGTCCCCAATCCCCAGCCCACCGCGAGCGCCCAGCCAAGCGAGTGGAGGATAGAGCACGAGAAAAGCCCCTACCCCCACCAGCAATGGAGCTACCGCCATGCCCAAAAGCAAGAAAGACAAGCAGATTCCGATCAGATAGATGGCGATCGCGCCCAGCACCGTTCGCGGCCGCTTCAGCAGCCTGTCCACCTTGCCCGGATTCTCGAAGGTCCAGGCCGCCAGACAAACCCCGAACAGAAACTCCGGCAGTCGGGTCACGAAGAAACCGCCCCGGCTCCAGAAATCCAGATGCTGCTCGAGAACCAGCAAGCCGATCCCCCGCACCATGAGTGACACCGACGAACCCACGGCGAAGAGCCAGACCGGGCCCTTTCTTTTCAGAACCTTCCACAGCAAGGGATAGACCAGGTAGAGCTGCAGCAGAAGGCCAATGAACCACCAGGCCGGCGCGAAGTAGTAGAAGCTCTTCAGGGTTATCCTTAGACCTAGAAAACTCAAATAGGTGGCCGGTTTGGCGAGAGACATCCCCCACCCCGTGACCAACCAGGTCAGAAAGAAGAAAAGGTGCGCGGTCCACCACAACGGGAAGACTCTCTTGCCCCGCCTGCGATAGAAGTCCGCGAGCGGCAAGGTGTCACCTGTGCCTCGACTCAACAGCCCCCAGGTCAGACCGAATCCGGAAGCAATCAGGAAGAGCTGGACTCCCTGATCTCCACACCAACCGACGTAACGGAGCAGATTGGCCGGTACGAGCCACTCCCCCAACTGGTGCAATGGTGCGAGCTGGGCTACTCTCTCGGCCAGGGGTGGCCAGCCCTTGTAGGGATTGCCGAAATAGGGTCCACCAAAGAGCTGCTCAGCCAGGTGATTGAGGAAGATCCAGCTGATCGCCACAGCCTTCAGCAGATTCAGCCAACGCAGATCCGCCGATCCGCTGGGGCGACTTCGAGATCTGCGATCAGCCATGAACGAATTAGAGCTTGAGCCGTCCGGAACGATCTATATAATAGTCCACGGTCGGCCCAACTCCAGAGGCCCGATCGGAGCCATAGCCATTCATTAGAGGAGACCATCGATGACCCACATCATCGCGGAACCGTGCGTCGGAGTGAAGGACAAGGCCTGTGTCGACGTCTGCCCTGTCGATTGCATCTACGACAACGAGGACTGGGAAGCGCTCTACATCCATCCCGAGGAGTGCATCGACTGTGGCCTGTGCATCGACGCTTGCCCGGTCCAGGCGATCTATCCCATGGAAGAGTTGCCGGAGAAGTGGCACATGTGGATCGCCAAGAACTACGAGGCCTTCGATCTCGAAGCCCCTTGAGCACCCCACTGACTTCGATCGTGAAAAGGGACGCGCATCCGCGCGTCCCTTTTTTGTTACCGGATCGGGAATGAAACCAGTCTCATGGTGGTTAAACAATATGATGGCAGCGCACTAAGATTCAGCGCACATCTATAGCATCAGGCCTCAAGGAGCAGACAGGACTCGCTGTAAGATGCGTTGAGGATCCAGGTACGCGCCGAAGGAGTGCGTGTCGAATACCGAAGGGGCGACCACATTGGAATACAAGGACTACTACTCCATTCTCGGGGTTTCGAAAGACGCGGAAGCAGGCGAGATCCAGAAGGCCTATCGCAAGCTCGCGCGCAAGTACCATCCGGACGTCAACAGCAGCCCCGAGGCGGAGGCCAAGTTCAAGGAGATCAATGAGGCCCACGAGGTCCTCAAGGACGCTGAAAAGCGGGCCAAGTACGACCAGTTCGGTTCAGCCTGGAAGCAAACGCAGAGCACTGGAGCACCCCCACCGGGTTATGAAGACATCTTCACGGTCTTCACCTCGGGTGGCGGTGGCCGCTCACAGGGTTTTGGCGGTTTCGGTGGCGAAGGATACAGCTCCTTCTTCGACATGCTCTTCGGTTCGGCTGGCTTCGGTGGCGGCGGGGGTGATCCGCGAGCCACCTGGTCCACGGGAGGTCCGGGCACGGTCCATACGCAGGGCGCCGACCATGAGGCCTCCATCAGTCTGGGCCTCGAGGAGGCCGCTCACGGAGGCGAGCGCGAGATCTCGCTGACCGATCCGATGACCGGCCAGAAACGCACCCTGCGGGTGAAGATTCCCCGCGGAATACGTCCGGGGCAGCGGATTCGGCTGTCGGGCCAGGGCGGCTTGGGAAGTGACGGCAAGACTCGCGGCGACCTCTACCTGAAGGTCGACCTGATGCCAGATCCCCGCTTTCGTCTCGAGGGAAGCGATCTCCACTCCACCCTTTCGATCACCCCTTGGGAGGCGGCGCTGGGAGGACAAGCCCGAATTGCCACGCTCGGGGGTCCGGTCACCGTCAAGATTCCTGCTGGCTCCTCCTCCGGGCGGAAGATTCGCCTGAGGGGCAAGGGCTACCCCAGCGCCAAAGGGCAAACCGGAGACCTTTTCGCCGAGGTGAGGATTCAAGTACCCGAGAAGCTCACCGAGAAGGAGAAGGAACTCTTCGAAGAGCTGGCCCAGGTCTCGAAATTCGAAGCGAAGAACTGAAGACTCACGAGAACGATAGGAAACAGAAATGAGCACAGACAAACTGACAATGAAATCACAGGAGGCCCTGCAGGCCGCCCAGACGACGGCGACCCGCTACGGTCACCAGCAAGTCGACAGCGAGCACCTGCTGATGGCGCTGCTGGAGCAGCCCGACGGGCTGGTTCCACGGCTCCTGCGCAAAATGGAGCTGCCGGTCGATTCTCTCCTCGCACAGCTCGACAAAGAGCTCAGCCAGAGACCCAAAATCTCGGGCGGTGCCACGGAAGCCGGCAAGGTCTACATCACCCAGCAACTCCAGGAGACTCTGGCCAAAGCCGAAGCCGAAGCCAAGAGGTTGAAGGATGAGTACGTCTCCGTCGAGCACTTCCTGCTGGCCCTGATCGACCAGGGCTCGTCATCGGCTGCGGGCAAGCTGCTGCAGGAGTTCAACATCACCCACGACAGGGTCTTGGCGACGCTGCGGGAGATCCGGGGCAGTCAGAGGGTCACCAGTGCCTCGCCAGAGCAGTCCTACGAAGCTCTGGAGAAATACGGCGTCGATCTCGTGGCCATGGCACGGCAGGGAAAGCTCGATCCCATCATCGGGCGGGACAGCGAAATTCGACGTGTCATTCGCATTCTCTCCCGCAAGACCAAGAACAACCCGGTGTTGATTGGTGAAGCCGGCGTCGGCAAGACGGCCATCGTGGAGGGACTGGCACAACGCATCGTCCGTGGTGATGTTCCTGAATGGCTCAAGGACCGCTCGATCTTCTCTCTCGACATGGGAGCCCTCCTGGCTGGCGCCAAGTACAGGGGCGAGTTCGAAGAGCGGCTCAAGGCCGTGCTCAACGAAATCAAGGAGAGTGACGGTCAGATCCTCCTTTTCATCGACGAGATCCACAACATCGTGGGCGCGGGCAAGACCGAAGGCTCGACTGACGCAGGCAACCTGCTCAAGCCAATGCTGGCCCGTGGCGAGCTTCATTGCATCGGCGCCACCACGCTCGATGAGCACCGCAAATACATCGAGAAGGACGCGGCGCTCGAGCGCCGGTTTCAACCGGTAATCGTCAACCCGCCCACCGTGGAGGACACCGTCTCCATTCTCCGCGGCTTGCGCGAACGCTTCGAGGTGCACCACGGGGTCAAGATTCAGGACAACGCTCTCGTGGCGGCTGCCATCCTTTCGCACCGCTACATCAGCGACCGGTTCCTGCCGGACAAGGCCATCGACCTGGTCGACGAGGCCTGCGCCATGATCCGGACCGAGATCGATTCCATGCCGGCCGAGCTGGACGAAGTCACCCGCCGGATCATGCAACTCGAAATCGAGGAAGCGGCGCTGAAGAAGGAGAAGGACAAAGCGAGCAAGGCCCGCCTCAGCGCATTGCGCAAGGAGCTGGCGGACCTCAAGTCGCAGGCCGACAGCATGCGCGCGCAGTGGGAGGCCGAGAAGCAGGCCATCGACCAGGTGCGGCACCTGCGAGAGGAGATCGAGCAGATCCGAAAGCAGATCGAACAGGCCGAGATCGACTACGACCTGAATACCGCGGCCGAGCTCAAACACGGTCGTCTTCCCCAGCTGCAGGCGGAGCTGGCAAAGCAGGAAGAGCGACTGGCCGACAAGCAAGCCGGCAGCCGGTTGCTGCGCGAAGAGGTCACCGACAACGAGATCGCCGAGATCGTCTCACGCTGGACCGGGATTCCTGTCACGCGCCTGGTGGAGGGCGAACGGGACAAACTCCTGCGCCTCGACGAGATCCTCCACCAGAGAGTTGTAGGCCAGGACGAAGCGGTCCAACTCGTCGCCGACGCGGTGATTCGAGCCCGCTCGGGGATCAAGGATCCGCGTCGCCCGATCGGGTCGTTCATCTTCCTCGGCCCAACCGGAGTCGGCAAGACCGAGCTCGCCAAGACCCTGGCCGAGGCCCTGTTCGACTCGGAAGAGAACATCGTGCGCATCGACATGAGTGAGTACATGGACAAGCACAATGTCTCGCGCTTGATCGGTGCCCCTCCGGGCTACATCGGCTACGAGGAGGGCGGACAGCTGACCGAAGCGGTGCGCCGCAAGCCCTATTCGGTGATCCTGTTCGACGAGATCGAGAAGGCCCACCCCGAGGTCTTCAATGTCCTGTTGCAGATCCTCGACGACGGTCGCGTTACCGATGCCCAGGGTCACGTTGTGGATTTCAAGAACACGGTCATCATCATGACTTCCAACATCGGTTCGCAGTACCTTCTGGATGGGGTAACCGAGGAGGGCCAGCTGACCGAAGAGGCTCGGGATGCGGTGCAGCGCGAGATGCGGGCACACTTCCGCCCGGAGTTCCTGAATCGCGTGGACGACATCGTCCTGTTCAAGCCCCTGACCCTGGAAGAGACCAAACAGATTGTCGACCTCCAGGTCCAGGATCTCGCGCAGCGCCTCGCGAGTCGCGGCATCAGCCTCGACCTCACCGAGGAAGCACGGGACTTCATTGCCAGGAGTGGCTACGATCCGGTCTACGGTGCTCGCCCCCTCAAGCGCTACCTCCAGCATCAGCTGGAGACACGGATTGGCCGAGCCCTGATCGCAGGTGAGGTGAGCGAGGGCTCCACGGTCGAAGTGGGCGTCAACAATGGCGAGCTCGAGACCACGATTCGGCAACCCGCAGAGGAAACTGTGGTCCACTGTCTGACTGCGGTACCGCAGATCTCAGACCCGCACAAGTCTCGGGGGCCGGCACATCCGGCCCCCGCACTCCTTTTGGACCCCTTTTCGTCCGGAGAGGCTCGAGAGTACAGGAATCCTGTCAGATTTGCCGAGAATTCCCCAAAAAAGCCCCATTAGTTGAGTAACAAATCATAAGATAAAGCACCTATCCTGGAATAATCCTCTGTTTCTTAGTGTTGCAAGCTATGAAACCGGCGGAATCCGCCAGAATCAGAAGGAGGAAAATACACATGACAAAAGCATCAATCGTTCGACGAGTTCCTCGCAGGTCTTCCGCGCTGACCCGTGATCCGCTCTACTCGGACATGGACAGGGTTTTCAACGAATTTGTCCGTCCAGGGGCCCTCTTCGGCCGTTGGGTTGGTGAAGGACTACGGGATGCCTGGGTACCCGCTGTGGATGTCCAGGAGACCGACAAGGCCTTCCTGTTCACCGCCGAGCTGCCGGGTCTGGGCAAAGACGATGTCGAGATCACCCTCGAGGAGAACCTCCTCACCCTCAGTGGCGAGCGCGAGCTCACCGAGAAGGAGGAAGGTGATACCTTCCATCGCATCGAGCGAGCCTACGGGAAGTTCTCACGCTCCTTCAGCCTGCCATCGCAGGTGGACAGCAGCAAGGTCGAGGCCGCATTCGACAACGGGCTGCTCACTGTGGCCGTTCCCAAGAGCGAACAGGCTCAACCGCGCAAGATCGCGATCAAGTAACTCGACCGCGAATCAGCTTGCTTCGCATCAGCCCCGCCGCGTGCGGGGCTTTTTCTTTACTCACGGTCCTGCTTTGGGTGCAGAGGTCTCAGTACAAAAGCTGTGGCCCTTGCGAATCGTCAATAAGAATCCGAGAGCAGGCGTCTTGGGTGGCCACCTGGCAAAACCTTTGTGGGCTCACTCGAGAGTCGCAGCTAGCTGAGAGAACAACACAGATTCTCCTCAGCAGGCGTTCATTCTCGGGGTAGCACCCATGCGAGAGTTTGGAATCAGTAGGGCAGAGCATCGAGTGGTGTGTTGCCTAGGATCGGCAAGAGATAGACTATATCTAATGTTGGATTCACAGTGACGATCTCAAAAGTCGGCCTGATAGCACCAGATTTCCCGCCCATGACTGGCGGCGTGTCGCTCTTCGCTGGAGCGCTAGCGAGTTCACTTTCGGAGATTAGCGAGCTAACCCTCTTCACGATGCCCGAGAACCATGGCAACTGACCCAAAATTCAATCAGAAGCGGTCACTATCCCTGAACCCCAAAAGAGACGCATCGATCCTGAATTCGGAACCCGTCGATGCCTGGCTGGCAGTCAACGCGGGATCGACGCCACTGGCAAGACTTCTCGACAAGCCCTTTTTTGCCTACTTCCATGGCAATGACTTCCTGCAACCCTGGCTTCCATGCGGGCCTCGTTGGCTAGAGAAGATCCAAAGACCCTACGCCGCAGCTCTTCGCCATTCCCTTCGCAGACGTGCACTCAAGAACTCCGTCCACTTGCTTTCGAAGATCTACTGCAACAGTAAGAACACGGCCGCACTGGTCCAGTCTGAGACCGGTGTCGAGGCTAGTCGAATCACGATAAGACCGCCGGGAGTGAGGGACGAGTTCTTCTCCATCTCTAGGCCCAGGGAATCGGCAGAGCTCCGCATCCTAACGGTTGCCACACTGAGCCGCTTTGCGATGTAGAAAAAACATCGATGCTGTCCTCGAAGCCATTCGACTCCTACGACCCAAACTTGACATCGCCTATACCGTTGTTGGTGGCGGAGATGATCTTCCCAGACTCAAGAGCCTCGCCACAGACTTAGGGATCGAAGAACAGACCTACTTCAAGGGCTACGTCAGTTTCACGGACCTTGTCGATTCGTTCTCGCAAGCTGACCTTTTTGTCTTGGCTTCCAAGGCCACCCAAGAGGATGTCGAGGGTTTCGGAATGGTTTATATGGAGGCATCTGCCGCGGGAATACCTTCGATCTGTAGTCGCGAGGGTGGAGGGACAGATGCGATCCAAGAAGGCCTCAACGGTATCTTGATTGAAAGGTCTTCTCCGGAATGCATCGCCGCTGGAATAAAGCGGTTCGCAGTGGATCGCGATTCATATTCGCCAGCTGCGATTCGCGAGCTAGCCGAGGGATACAGGTGGAAGTTCGTAGCCCAGGAACTCCTGGACTCCATGAATTCCACTACCCTGACAAGTCAGCCTGGCTAGATCAAACAACTCTCTTCGGGGTACGAGGCCAGCACCGATTCTTCCCTCGCCGGGGACTTGGCTGTTCCAAGTTTCCTGACACAAGCGAGTGATGCAATACCTGAGCTCCTAAAGCTCACATGCAAGTCAACACGGAGTCGATTTCTCATACCTGCCGTACAGATCGATCACTTTCTCAATGGCTCGACTGCAAACCGGACAAAATCCCACTTCGTCGCGAGTGAACATGATGCAGTCGGCGCTCGGGCGATACAGACCCGTTGGCTGGTAGCTGGCGCCTTCGAACGCCCCCACCTGCCCCGCATACTCCTCGGCTCCGAGCATTTCGGTGAACGTGGTCTGTGCTTCACGAAAAAGTGCCTCCATCGTCTCCTCCGGGACTCCCTGGCTCCTGAGCTCCTGACGCCTCTTCTGGTACGTCCAGGGAGTACTCCTCGAAATCGGCCTTGCTCCAAGGTGTCGGCAGTGGAGTGCCCTGCTCGACCAGGTCTGCCCACTTGAGCTTGTCAGGGTCCAGAAGCGCCGTAACGTTCGGCTCCCAGGGTTCGACCCGGTCACCATGAAAATCCTCGTAGGCAACCGAGGAGGTGTAGTACTCATCACCGAGCCCCGCGAAGTGGTGACCGAACTCATGGACGACCAGGTACCTTCGAAAGCCGGAGTCGACCGCCGCCGTCGAGTAGAGGCCATAGATGCCTCCCCCACCGTACTTTTCGCTGTTGACCAGAATCAGAACAAAGTCGTACGGGGCCGCGGCCGCCACGTCTCTCCAGGCCCGGTCGT
Organism: uncultured Acidobacteriota bacterium; assembly: GCA_963707075.1. Classification (GTDB taxonomy): domain Bacteria; phylum Acidobacteriota; class Thermoanaerobaculia; order Multivoradales; family JAHEKO01; genus CAXMQZ01. The sequence goes on along the minus strand of CAVPOX010000012.1, from coordinate 10,799 downwards.
TCAGAGAAAGAATGTAGCGCTCGGAATCGAAGGTGTTGTAGCTGGTGCCAAGAGGAGAGTTCCGGAACAGGCCTGAGCGGGGACGAGAAACACCCGACTCGGCGGCCGGTGCATCAACAGTCCAGATGTTGAAGTCTTGCTTTCGTGACCTGAACGGCTCATACGAGAAGAGATCTTCGGCAGCGTGCTCCGCATCGGCATGGTACTTGTTCATCTGATCCCTTCGGTGTAGCCGTCGCCGAGGATCACGAGATCGACCTTCTCGGCAGGATCACCATTCTGCTGAATCACGCCTACCGGATGCTTGGCAACCCGGCTCGATGCACAAAGCGTGAGCCTGGGTCGATCAGGGTGGACCAGATCTCCCGAAACAGCTGATCAGCCCCGCGCTTGTAGAATCCTGACCTGTACCGGGTCCCTGGGCTCCGGAAAGCGGATCGCTTCAGGGATCGTCTTCACGATCCCATCTATCGCTTCGCCAGTCGTCTCCCACTCACCAAAGATGCTGGCGAATCCCCGCGAGTAGAGAACCTGATTGGTCGCGACATCGACGACTTCGAAGCGGTACTTGCCCAGGTTGGAAGCGATCCAACAATTGAGTTCGACTTCCTGGCCAGGGACCCTCGACTCGCGCCTGGTCGACGCTGAAGTACTCGAAGTCGGCGGTGCCGGTGTGGTAGAGGTCGAGACGTAGCGTGGCTCCACCAAAATCCTCTTCAAAGCTACCCGCCAAGGCAAATTGACTGGTGAGTACCAGCCCGACACATGCAATCCATGTTCCTCGCATTCTCAACCCTCCAGCAGACTTCTTTCCGAATCGCTCACTGTCCATCCTTTGGCAGCGCGGCACTCAGCAGCAGGATGAGACCGCGAATGGAAAGATTCCAATGAACGAATGATGATCTGAGATTCTGCAATGGCGACTATACTTCCTCAGTAAATCCCCTTGGGTGGCCACTTGAATAGACAAGAAAGAAACATGGGAAACCCTCACCCCCGGCAGACTATCCTGGTCACTTATGGCACTCGCCCGGAGCTGATCAAGCTAGCCCCCGTGATCTTCGCGCTTCGCTCGCGACCTGAGGCTTTCGAGGTGGTGGTCTGTAGCACTGGCCAGCATCGAAGGATGCTAGAGCAGGTTCAGAATGTTTTCGGGATCACTCCAGATTTCGATCTGGACATAATGAAACCCGACCAGCAACTCAATGAGCTATCGTCGCGGGTCTTCTCCAAAATCGACGGAATCCTGCGCCAGGTCGGCCCGGACTGGGTCCTCGTTCAGGGAGACACCACCACCGTAATGATCACAACGCTCGCTTCGTTCCACCTGGGCTTTCGCGTCGGGCACGTCGAGGCCGGGCTCCGAACCGGCGATTTTTCTGCGCCTTTTCCGGAAGAGGCCAACCGATCGATTACTGATTTGATGGCTGACCTGCGCTTCGCACCGACAGCAAGATCGAGAGATATTCTTCTGGCGGAGGGCCATGAGCCCGCCAGTATCTTCCTGACTGGCAACACTGTCGTCGATGCGGTGAAGTGGATTGCCCAAAAGTTACCCGAAGAACCCGAGGTTGACGAAGTCCTGATCACTCTCCACCGGCGAGAGAGCTTTGGCGAACCGCTGTCTCAGATACTCGCGGCGATCAAGGAACTGGCTCTTCGATTCCCGGAAACGCGCTGGGTCTACCCCGTGCACAGCAACCCGAACGTAAGGGGCCCAGCACATGAGATGCTTGGCGAAACTGGCAATATTCTGCTTTGCGATCCACTACCCTATGACCAGTTGGTCCGATACATGAAGCGATCCCGGTTGGTCCTTACGGACAGTGGTGGCATCCAAGAGGAGGCTCCAACCTTTGGGAAACCGATTCTTATCACCAGAGACAAGACGGAGCGCCCCGAAGGGGTGGAAATCGGCGCCGCTCGTCTGGTTGGAACCCGCAGTGAGACAATCATCGAAACCGTGTCCCGACTCTTGACCGATAGAGAAGAGTACAGTCGCATGGCTCGGGTCGTCAGCCCATATGGGGACGGTTTGGCGTCTGAGAGGATCGCGGATATTCTGGGAGATAGGGATTCGGATGAACTCCGACCAAAGATCCATTGATAGATGTCATCGCTTGCTCGCCCCTCGAGCAGCTCTGCACTCGCCGACGCAGAAGCGATGTCAATTCCAGCTCTGCGTCGCAATTGGACAGCAGCGACAACTCTGTGAAGGTACAAATTGAAGACCATCGAGAAAGGACCTCAGTCGCATCCTGCCAGCACTCCTGCGGAGCAGGGTGCAGCGAAGGAACGGCAACAATGGGATCGGCCGCTGGTCTCCGTAGTGATCCCAGCCCACAACGAAGCAAGCTTGCTCGAGCGCAATCTCACGACACTGTGCAGATACCTTGACTCTCTCGAGGACAAGTTCTTCTGGGAGATTCTCCTGGTCAATGACGGGAGCACCGACCAGACTGGACAACTGGCCGAGAAATTCGCAAGCACGAGAAAAGATATGGTCGTCCTGCACCACCGCCACAACTTCGGCTTGGGGCAGGCTCTACAGTTCGCGTTCAACAACTGTCACGGCGACTACATCGTCACGATCGATATCGATCTGAGCTATGCGCCTGAGCACATAGGCCAGCTTCTTGAAACCATGCAGGCCACTGGAGCGAAGCTCGTAGCCGCATCACCCTACATGGAGGGAGGCAGGCTGTCCGAGGTACCCTGGCTGCGCCGCACTCTAAGCGTTTGGGCCAACCGATTCCTCTCTCTTGCCTCTCGCGGAGATCTATCGACTTTGACCGGGATGGTGAGAGTTTATGACAGCCGATTTCTCCAAGGTGTAAACGTGCGGTCCATGGGAGCGGAGATCAACCCGGAGCTGGTCTACAAGGCAATGCTGCTCAACGGCCGCGTCGAGGAAATCCCGGGCCATCTTGATTGGAGCCTCCAACGCAGCCATAGCAAGGGGCGTCGATCGAGCCTTCCCATACTGCGGCAGATGCTCTCGGTCCTGCTGTCAGGGTTCCTCTTTCGCCCCGTGATCTTCTTCATCGTTCCCGGACTCGTGGTGTTATTCTTGGGCATCTATACTAGTGCCTGGACAGTAGCTCACTTCGTTCGCAACTACCTCCAGTTGGATGAGTACAGCTGGCTCCCGGATCGGGCGGGGTATGCCGTCGCAGCTGTTTTTGAACAGTTTCCACATACCTTCGTCACGGCAGGGCTCTCCATGATGCTGGCGATCCAGTTGATCGGTCTCGGCATTCTTTGCCTGCAGAGCAAGAGCTATTTCGAGGAGCTGTACCATCTAGGCTCCACGGTGTACCGCACATCAAACAGGAGTTCTGACTGAATGATCCGAGCCACACACTAAACTCCTCTCCTCCTCTCACAGCCAGGACCTAGCATCCAGTCGATCGGCAGCGAGGCAAGAGTTTTTCTGAACACGAGCTGAGTGATCAGCGAGACTCTGTCGGCGAAAACAGAATAAACAGAAAGACTCTCTGTTGCCAAGGGTAAAGCGTCAGCGCTTGGCTAACGGGAAACCTAGACGATTGAGAAGATCTTCCAGTCCACATGCCGCCGGCACGACTAGTGCGATGGCAGCGGGGAGAAAGATGCGTCCATTTACATACACAACCAGTGTCGTCACCAGACCTCCCGGGAAGAAAACTAGAAACACCGTTGCCTCAGATCTTCCCGAACGGTACATCACGAAGACGCCGTAAAGTCCGAGTCCTAGGATAAGCCACCTCTCGACAAGCAACACAAGGCGCTTGACTACCCTCTTCGCTCCTGAATCACCAGTGATTGAGGCCGCAATCGGTCTGGCAGTGAGAATGCGAAGCGCTTTGGCCACCTCCAAGCTGAGCCAGGCCCTTGGATTGTCCGTCACAAACTGTCCTACCGCTGACAGGTAAGCATAGTACTGAGCAACTTCTCCATCTGCCGAATCGCGTCTTCCCTGGACGGCCGATGTACTCCTGGGGGACCCAGGAGCCCTCGTAGGCACCACTCATCGCCTCGGTCTCAAGGTCGACCCCGTTGTTTTCTTTCATCGCTGGGAGCACCAGTCCAGCAGTGACCGGATTGTTGGACTCCCAGAGGGTCTTACTGGCAGTCCCCTCGCTAACGAAGAATCGGCCGACCTTCACTGTGTTCCACATACCCCAACTCAGGATGGGAGCAACCAAGGCAAGAATCATCAGCAAGAGACCGACACGCCTCTTCCGATTATTTCCATCCGACAGGATCTTCAGAAACACCAGGACTATCAGAAAAAGTGCAGCGGTCCGCGTGAGATACGAGAGAGACAAGAAGAAACCAAGAAGCGCCCAGAGACCAAGTGCCGAATCTGCGTTGACTTGGAGCAGAAGAAGGAGCGCCAACATCGTTAGGAGTATTGCCTGAGGCTCACTCCAGATTCCGGTGGAAGTGAAGATTAGGCTCGGGAGGGAAGCGCCTATTAGAGCTGAACCCAAGACCACCGGTTGAGACTTGCAGGTCTGCCAGCCGATGGCCGCCAGTATCGGTACAAGTAACAAAGAACAGAGCATGACATATCCTGTAGCCATGACAGGTGACGGCCTGAAGAGCCCATAAAGGAGTGCTATCGGCAGGACTAGACCGGGGGACCTTCGAATCGTGGCAGGGCCGCCGGGTTCTAAACTGTATTCTCCTGATTCTGCCAGACTCGAGGCAATCTGGTGGTATTCCAACTCGTCGTGTTGAAAGACGAACTCTCCTTCGAGGACCTCTGGGTGAGAGAAGAAGATCAGAGCAGCCAGTCTGAGGAGTAGGGCAACACCAACGATCGTAGCTATACGCCCGTTAGCACCCATTGCTGTGAATCGTAAAGCGAAGATAGTACCCCCTATGAAAACCAGTGCTTGAAGTAGATGCTACAACGAGCGTTCCAGGCTCTGCTCAACACGCCAAGTAAATCGCTTCCTATTCCTGGAGCTACGCTACTTATAGCTTCGCAACCAGTCGCCTCAGGTCGCAGAACCCTCACCAGCCAGAAGTAGTGCTTCGTGGCGCCGGTGGTACTTCTTAATCAAGATTGGGCCACATTTGAAACCCGGGGGCACTATGTGTCTTCGCCACCTAGAAGTTCAGCACGACGCAACCATTGCTCGGTGAGTCTCAGGGCCTCTTGCCGATCGAATCGAGGGCGGTAGCCCAGTACCTCCTTTGCGCGACCACAAGAATGCTCAACCTGCCTGAGCTGGCTGAGCATCTGATCATCCTCGAGATCGATCACCACCGAATTAGGCGAGACGCCATTAGCGAGCCAGATCTCTCTGAACCTCTTGTCTTCGCGCAGCATCTCCCTCACCTGGGGTAGCAACTCACCGAAGAGGTGCATCGCCCTCCGTCGCAGACTCGTTGGCAAAGGGAATCTGGCTACCATGCCATTCCACGCATCAGAGGACACATACTTTCCAGCAGAAGTGATCAGCGAACCCGTCCTTGAACGCCGCTTAGAGCCTAGAGAGGACTCAGCTTCCTCTCGGCTCACTTCCGCGATTGGTGTCGTGCTTTCACCGAACATGTGTTGATACTCGGCAAGGCACTGACTCCACTCTATGGGGCAATCGTCAGTGATGAACATTGGCTCGCCGACCCCCCGTTCGGTCGAAAGTGCCAGGTAAATCGCCTCCGACAGGTTGTAGACGAAAACGGCGTTGAGGATTCCTTTCCCGCCGTCGATCGACACCCACCTTCCCTCTTTCAATTTGGTTGCCAGGTTTCGGGAAAAATGATCGTAAGGGCCGTAGACATAGGGAGCGCGAAGAATGACCACGGGTAGGCCATGGCGCCCATAAAACCTCAGCGCAAGTCGTTCCTGTTGCAGCTTGGCGTCACCATACGGGTCTCCCGTCTCTCGCGTTGGCGCAGCCTCAGTCTCCGTCTCTGTTCCGGGATCTTTCCCGTAAACGCGGACGCTACTGACGAGAACGAACCGCTGGATCGAGTTCCGAATACTCGCTTCCAAGAGGTTCTTGGTGCCCTCCACAATGGCGCGCGTCGAACCGGCAGCCAGATGGATCACCGCCTCGCATCCCTCAACCGCCGACATCGCTACATCTCGCGAGACCAGGTCGCCCTGAACAATCTCCACGGGCAATCGGCGGATACGTGCGGCATTTGCCGCGGTGTGAACCAAGGCTCGCACCTTGATGCACTCCTCGGCTGAGAGTTGCTCGCAGATGGCACCCCCGATGAAGCCGGTCGCTCCGGTTACCAGGACTTTACGCAGCGGCGAGGCGCTCAGAGTTGCCCTGGCACGTTCGCCTACCGGAACCTCCCAAGGCTGGTTGAGACTGCCACCATTCTGATAACACGACTCAACCAGGGCAAGAGACGGAAGTGACTCGGAGCCACTGACCCGGGGCTCGCTTCGCCCGCGGGTCGCTCGTATGAAGTCCTCGAGTTGAGCGCGGAAGATATCGAGGGCTGTGTTTGAGACTTCGTCTTCAGCCGGATCTAAAGTGACACTGAGGCCACCGAGCTCTGAAGACTGCAGGTTGACGGATGCGGTCAGGCTGCAGGGTATCTTCAGTGTGGCCCTTGACCCTTGAATCAGGAGACGATTTCTCAGTCTAAGGGTCTTTGACAGTCGTATGTTGCTTGACAGGTGTCGACCTTTCCACTCGAAGGCAAGGCTCGCTTCCACGTTTGCCTCGGGCCCACCTAGACTGTCATCGCGATAGTCGATCTCCTTCACAGGGCCAAACCAGTACAACATCTGATCCAGAAAGTGAATGCCATTGACGATCAAGGCACCGCCTCCCGTCTGCTCGGAGAAGATCTCGTAACCGGAATGCGTCTTCCAGCCGCCTGGATCGCCCCATTCAAGGTCGCATCCCCGCAAGTCACCCAACAGCCCCAACTCCAACGCACGCTTGACGACTCGTGTACTCGGACTGAAGCGGTACACATATCCCACGGCCAGGGGAACTCCGAGGCGCTCCGACAACTCAGCAAGCTGTTCCGCTTCTTGGAGCCGTGGTGCCAAGGGCTTTTCGCACAGCACGGGTACGCCTTGCTGCAGGAAGTAGCTCGATGCTGGATAGTGGAGGTGATTCGGCAAGGCGATCAGAACACCGTCGACCCCTGCGCCGATTTCTCGATAGTCAGAGAGGACTTCGGCCTCGAGACTGAATCTCCGCGAGAGCTGTCTTGCCCTTGCCGTATCTCGATCTACAAGATGGGTGACGACAACATCGGGACAACGAACTGCAGCTGGCAAGTGGGAAGCCCCCACGATCGAGCCACAGCCAACGAACGCGAGTCGGAACATCGAGTCTCTCCCTCCCATGGTCAGCGGGCATTGTACCCACCTTCGCGTGCTTCCTCCAGAGATCCGCGCTCGAGCCAGCGCGCACGAGGATGGGATCCGTGTTCGGGCTTCAGAAGAGTGTCCGGAAAGGAGATGTGGGGCCTATTTTGAATCCCTTTCAGTCGCTAGTCAGGATCGAATAATGGATCTGAAATTCTGTGAGTTCACCTTCGGCAGAAACAATCAGACTGCACGGCCCCGAAGTTAGCAACGATGTCTCAATTCGCAGGGTCTGGAGGTCTCCGCCAACCCCCCTGGCCAAGCTCTGTATCACCACATTTGACCTGCAAATGCAATATGGCAGTAGCATCGTCCCAACCCAAGGTCGCGATGAGCCTCTTCCCAGCGCTGTCAGGCAGCTGGTAGGTGGCAACCTCTCCTGTGGCGATCGTCGCCAACGACAGTCTTCTCGAATGCTTCTGAGGGACCGACGCGCCCGCGGTACTCCGAGAGTTCATCGGCGCCGATATCCCAGGCGGAGCCTTGGGGTCTGGAGTCGCCGTCGATATCGGTGTTCGTGATGGCAGCGATATTGGTGCCCCTGTCCCGGGCGCAGCTATCCGTGGCGGCCAGATGGATATCGAAGGTCGCCTTCCTGGACAAAGGTGGGTGAGCATTCGGAGCTGTGCGTGTCACCACTGCTGCTGGATCTCCAGGTGGAGAAATTGGTGGAGTTGCCACCGTTCCAGGAGAATTTATTGCCACCCAGATTGTCGTAGGTGTTGTAGTCCGCGTCCCAGCCTGAAGGAGCGTACTCTGTCCAGATGGCCAGATCCCCAGATCCGAGTCCATCAATGATGTTGTTCTTCAAGGTCCAGGTTTGCTCAGGGTAGCTGGCCTCGCCGCCCTCGGCATTGCCTATGACAATGGCTCCGTGGCGGTTGATGTCACCGTAACAGGTGTTGTTGACGACTTTGACTATCCAGGATTCGTGCCACTTGGATTGCCGACATCGAGCCACATGCACGCTTCCCACCCCGTCGAGGAGAGAGAATTGTCACTAATGGTCAGGTCTTAATTGTGGCCGATGCGGGACCAAAGCCCCGTTCGGCCCGAATTCCCGCATCGCCGTATCGATAGGGGGCATAGTTGTTGGTGATGACATTGCTGTCAATGAGTGTGCCCTTGAGCGTACGAGATTGACAGAAACCACTACCAGCATCCGGCTGGGACGGAGATGGCGTGCTCCCAGTCAACCAGAACATTGTTCTTGATCGTCCAGTTCCGACTGCACTGGGCAGGAGTCATTGCGTAGACATTGTTTACAGCGAGCCCCTGGCCCCAGGCATCCGGATTGGCGTCCATGATGCTATCCACCAAGAAGACGTTGGTGACATGATCCCAGAACTTCAGCCCAAAAAGGTCGCCACTAGAATCCATACCGGGATAGGCATATCCAGTGGCCTCGATGTTGATGAAGGACCAGTCGAAACATTCGCTGTTACAACCAGAACCACGCGCCAGATAGCCACCATAGTCAGGAACGTAGATATTGTAAAAAGTATCGTAGTCGGAATTGTTGCCAAACATCAAAAACACGGCTGTTGAGCTCGCTGTCTAATCCCCTTGTTGATGTTCTCGAGCGACAAGTCGTGCAGATAGATGTAGTCACCCTCTCCGGATCCCTTATTGAAAAAACCACCGTCTCCAGACCCACCAAGGTTGTAGTCTCTGGCGGTAAAGTGGGCGATCTCGAGATAGCTCCTACCGTTCGCGCTAATGGCCCGAGCCGTATTTCCAGAGACATTCCCATCCAGAACCGCCGTGTCATCCTTGTCATAAGGCGGGTACTGCCCATCGTTGTCGGCATCCCAACCCACCAGCATCGAAGGATCTTGCGGCAGACTGAGTGGTGCGACTGACGGTAGGCGTGAGCCTGCTCTGATACGAGCCCGCCACACCATTGCTCCCCCAGACAAGCGATTCGTTCCGGCAGGTCCCTCGAAACACACGATATCTTCAGCACCATCGCCCGGACCATCCATTGCCGCTATCGCCGACGACAAACGATTGAAGGGATTGCCGGCGGTGCCGTTTCCATTGCTCCCGGCACCACAATCGACATAAAACAAATCCTCGTCAATACCATCCCCATCCGGATCGGTCGTTGAACCATCACAAATATTGCAGTCGTCCACAGATTCACCCAGAACACCATCCCCATCCAAATCAAACCCGCAGGCCCGAGAACGGTATCCAGCTGAAGCCAAAGCCAATGCGGCGCTACTCCAGAGAAAAGCGATAGGCAGGGCCTTAGTGAGCTCAGTCATGACGTCACTCTCACAACACGCAGTTGGCTAAGGATCGCTCACCTGGGTTACCGGGGTAACTCCGATGCAAAAACTCCCGAAGTGAATCTTCCGACGGGGTACTCACCGACGTTTGAAACGAAGCTCTTGTAGATGTTCAGGTCGACTCCACTCTTGTAAGCGAGGGAACCTGCCCGAGCCAGTGCTGACAACTTGGAGCTTACCGCCAGCGGACGAGGATATGGTTCCAGTGTACTGAACATTTAGCCAGTACTTCGAGCTTCCTTTCATGGACGACACCGCTATTTCGCACACTTTGCGACCAGGCAGCCCGACTTCCAATCTCTGGAACCTGTCGCCCCGGCCGATGGCAGATCCCGTCACCTCATCGTTGCACACCACCACGATCACCAGGTCCGGCGCCTTTGCCTTCCAGAAGAGGGTGACTAGCAACTGACCGGCCGACTGGGTTTCCAAGGCATAGGCCTTGGTCTGCCCTTCACCGACCTTTCCTGGAACGGTCACTGCCCAACTCACCACCGGGCTGAAAATCGAAACAAAGGCGGCCCAAAGAACGAGGCTGGTAACCTGTCGTAGCATTGGATTTCCACAAGTCAAGCTATTCTACGCTAGCACAGATGCCTGCACTGACTCGAAGAAAGCCGACACCGATTGGAGATCTCGCCTGATGGCGCCTAGGAATCCCTCCAGTCTTCTGTCGCCACCCGACTTTGTCGACTGACCAGAACAACCCGAGCTCGCTTCTGCTGGGTAGGAATTCCCTGGAGCTCACTAGCCATCGGTCCAAAGCTCCCTGCCTTGCCTTCCAACGGAGACTCCGAAAGAGGCCTTCATGCGGTCCAAAGTCGCCAGATGCATCGGTCATCCCTGACTTTGAGGGCACTGGCATCGATCCTGCTTTGGAACCTTGGTTGCTTGGGGTAAACCCATCTTTACCATTGAGAGGGTGAAGACCGCAATCAAGACGGATCCGGTTCAGGGCTTTGGAGGAACGCGCCACCTTCCGGGGCCCCAGACTCTCGCTGCGAATCGACAGATCTCGGGAATGGAGGGTTACAGCTTGGGCACCGCTACAATTGACGAACACCCTAAAAGCTATTGGTTGAATTTCAGGTCTACCCTCTCCAGGCCGGCCATTCCAACTGGAGTGGAATTCTACACAGCGCCCATTGACGAAAGCTGCTGTCATT
>CAVPOX010000011.1:0-47163 GCA_963707075.1 uncultured Acidobacteriota bacterium | reverse complement strand
GTGACACCACGAGCAGGATGAACGGATGGTGCATGAGAAAGAGGGAGTAGGAATGACGGCCGATCCAGTCCCCAATCCCCAGCCCACCGCGAGCGCCCAGCCAAGCGAGTGGAGGATAGAGCACGAGAAAAGCCCCTACCCCCACCAGCAATGGAGCTACCGCCATGCCCAAAAGCAAGAAAGACAAGCAGATTCCGATCAGATAGATGGCGATCGCGCCCAGCACCGTTCGCGGCCGCTTCAGCAGCCTGTCCACCTTGCCCGGATTCTCGAAGGTCCAGGCCGCCAGACAAACCCCGAACAGGAACTCGGGTAGTCGGGTCATGAAGAAACCGCCCCGGCTCCAGAAATCCAGATGCTGCTCGAGAACCAGCAAGCCGATCCCCCGCACCATGAGTGACACCGACGAACCCACGGCGAAGAGCCAGACCGGGCCCTTTCTTTTCAGAACCTTCCACAGCAAGGGATAGACCAGGTAGAGCTGCAGCAGAAGGCCAATGAACCACCAGGCCGGCGCGAAGTAGTAGAAGCTCTTCAGGGTTATCCTCAGACCTAGAAAACTCAAATAGGTGGCCGGTTTGGCGAGAGACATCCCCCACCCCGTGACCAACCAGGTCAGAAAGAAGAAAAGGTGCGCGGTCCACCACAACGGGAAGACTCTCTTGCCCCGCCTGCGATAGAAGTCCGCGAGCGGCAAGGTGTCACCTGTGCCTCGACTCAACAGCCCCCAGGTCAGACCGAATCCGGAAGCAATCAGGAAGAGCTGGACTCCCTGATCTCCACACCAACCGACGTAACGGAGCAGATTGGCCGGTACGAGCCACTCCCCCAACTGGTGCAATGGTGCGAGCTGGGCTACTCTCTCGGCCAGGGGTGGCCAGCCCTTGTAGGGATTGCCGAAATAGGGTCCACCAAAGAGCTGCTCAGCCAGGTGATTGAGGAAGATCCAGCTGATCGCCACAGCCTTCAGCAGATTCAGCCAACGCAGATCCGCCGATCCGCTGGGGCGACTTCGAGATCTGCGATCAGCCATGAACGAATTAGAGCTTGAGCCGTCCGGAACGATCTATATAATAGTCCACGGTCGGCCCAACTCCAGAGGCCCGATCGGAGCCATAGCCATTCATTAGAGGAGACCATCGATGACCCACATCATCGCGGAACCGTGCGTCGGAGTGAAGGACAAGGCCTGTGTCGACGTCTGCCCTGTCGATTGCATCTACGACAACGAGGACTGGGAAGCGCTCTACATCCATCCCGAGGAGTGCATCGACTGTGGCCTGTGCATCGACGCTTGCCCGGTCCAGGCGATCTATCCCATGGAAGAGTTGCCGGAGAAGTGGCACATGTGGATCGCCAAGAACTACGAGGCCTTCGATCTCGAAGCCCCTTGAGCACCCCACTGACTTCGATCGTCAAAAGGGACGCGCATCCGCGCGTCCCTTTTTTGTTACCGGATCGGGAATGAAACCAGTCTCATGGTGGTTAAACTATATGATGGCAGCGCACTAAGATTCAGCGCACATCTATAGCATCAGGCCTCAAGGAGCAGACAGGACTCGCTGTAAGATGCGTTGAGGATCCAGGTACGCGCCGAAGGAGTGCGTGTCGAATACCGAAGGGGCGACCACATTGGAATACAAGGACTACTACTCCATTCTCGGGGTTTCGAAAGACGCGGAAGCAGGCGAGATCCAGAAGGCCTATCGCAAGCTCGCGCGCAAGTACCATCCGGACGTCAACAGCAGCCCCGAGGCGGAGGCCAAGTTCAAGGAGATCAATGAGGCCCACGAGGTCCTCAAGGACGCTGAAAAGCGGGCCAAGTACGACCAGTTCGGTTCAGCCTGGAAGCAAACGCAGAGCACTGGAGCACCCCCACCGGGTTATGAAGACATCTTCACGGTCTTCACCTCGGGTGGCGGTGGCCGCTCACAGGGATTCGGCGGTTTCGGTGGCGAAGGATACAGCTCCTTCTTCGACATGCTCTTCGGCTCGGCCGGCTTCGGTGGCGGCCGAGGCGATCCGCGAGCCACCTGGTCCACAGGCGGTCCGGGCACGGTCCATACGCAGGGCGCCGATCACGAGGCCTCGATCAGCCTAAGCCTCGAGGAGGCCGCCCACGGAGGCGAGCGCGAGATCTCGCTGACCGACCCGATGACCGGCCAGAAACGCACCCTGAGGGTGAAGATTCCTCGCGGAATACGTCCCGGCCAGCGGATTCGGTTGTCGGGCCAGGGAGGCTTGGGAAGTGACGGCAAGACTCGCGGCGACCTCTACCTGAAGGTCGACCTGATGCCAGATCCCCGTTTCCGACTCGAGGGCAGCGATCTCCACTCCACCCTTTCGATCACCCCCTGGGAAGCGGCACTGGGCGGACAGGCCCGAATTGCCACGCTCGAGGGTCCGGTCACCGTCAAGATTCCCGCTGGCTCCTCCTCCGGGCGGAAGATCCGGCTCCGGGGCAAGGGCTACCCCAGCGCCAAGGGAAAGGCCGGAGACCTCTTCGCCGAGGTAAGGATTCAAGTACCCGAGAAGCTCACCGAAAAGGAGAAGGAGCTCTTCGAAGAGCTGGCCCAGGTCTCGAAATTCGAAGTGAAGAACTGAAAACTCAAGAGAACTACAGGAAATAGAGATGAGCACAGACAAACTGACAATGAAATCACAGGAGGCCCTGCAGGACGCCCAGACGACGGCGACCCGCTACGGCCACCAGCAAGTCGACAGCGAGCACCTGCTGACGGCACTGCTGGAACAGTCCGACGGGCTGGTTCCGAGGCTCCTGCGCAAGATGGAGCTGCCGGTCGACTCTCTCCTCACGCAGCTCGACAAAGAGCTCAGTCAGAGGCCCAAGATCTCGGGCGGTGCGACGGAAGCGGGCAAGGTCTACATAACCCAGCAACTCCAGGAGACTTTGGCCAAAGCCGAAGCCGAAGCCAAGAGGTTGAAGGATGAGTACGTTTCCGTCGAGCACTTCCTGCTGGCCCTGATCGACCAGGGATCGTCCTCGCCTGCTGGCAGGCTGCTGCAGGAATTCAACATCACCCATGACAGGGTCTTGGCGACGCTTCGGGAGATTCGGGGCAGTCAGCGGGTCACCAGTGCCTCGCCAGAGCAGTCCTACGAGGCGCTGGAGAAGTACGGCGTCGATCTGGTTGCCATGGCACGGCAGGGAAAGCTCGATCCCATCATCGGTCGGGACAGCGAGATTCGACGTGTCATTCGCATTCTCTCCCGCAAGACCAAGAACAACCCGGTGCTGATTGGGGAAGCCGGAGTCGGCAAGACGGCCATCGTGGAGGGATTGGCACAGCGCATCGTCCGTGGTGACGTTCCTGAATGGCTCAAGGATCGCTCCATCTTTTCTCTCGACATGGGAGCGCTCCTGGCCGGCGCCAAGTACAGAGGCGAGTTCGAGGAGCGACTCAAGGCCGTGCTCAATGAGATCAAGGAGAGTGACGGCCAGATCCTCCTCTTCATCGACGAGATCCACAACATCGTGGGTGCGGGCAAGACCGAAGGCTCGACAGACGCAGGCAACCTGCTCAAGCCAATGCTGGCCCGTGGCGAGCTCCACTGCATCGGTGCCACCACTCTCGATGAGCACCGCAAGTACATCGAAAAGGACGCGGCGCTCGAGCGCCGGTTTCAACCGGTCCTCGTCAATCCGCCCACCGTGGAGGACACCGTATCCATTCTCCGCGGCTTGCGCGAACGCTTCGAGGTGCACCACGGGGTCAAGATTCAGGACAACGCTCTCGTGGCGGCCGCCATCCTTTCGCACCGCTACATCAGCGACCGGTTTCTGCCGGACAAGGCCATCGACCTGGTCGACGAGGCCTGCGCCATGATCCGGACCGAGATCGATTCCATGCCGGCCGAGCTGGACGAAGTCACCCGCCGGATCATGCAACTCGAGATCGAGGAAGCGGCGCTCAAGAAGGAGAAGGACAAAGCGAGCAAGGCCCGCCTCAGCGCATTGCGCAAGGAACTGGCGGACCTCAAGTCGCAGGCCGACAGCATGCGAGCGCAGTGGGAGGCCGAGAAGCAGGCCATCGACCAGGTGCGGCACCTGCGGGAGGAAATCGAGCAGATCCGAAAGCAGATCGAACAGGCCGAGATCGACTACGACCTGAACACCGCGGCCGAGCTCAAACACGGTCGTCTTCCCCAGCTGCAGGCGGAGCTGGCAAAGCAGGAAGAGCGACTGGCCGACAAGCAAGCCGGCAGCCGGTTGCTGCGCGAAGAGGTCACCGACAACGAGATCGCCGAGATCGTCTCACGCTGGACCGGGATTCCTGTCACGCGCCTGGTGGAGGGCGAGCGGGACAAGCTCCTGCGCCTCGACGAGATCCTCCACCAGAGAGTCGTGGGCCAGGACGAAGCGGTCCAACTCGTCGCCGACGCGGTGATTCGAGCCCGCTCGGGGATCAAGGATCCGCGGCGCCCGATCGGGTCGTTCATCTTCCTCGGCCCAACCGGAGTCGGCAAGACCGAGCTCGCCAAGACCCTGGCCGAGGCCCTGTTCGACTCGGAAGAGAACATCGTGCGCATCGACATGAGTGAGTACATGGACAAGCACAATGTCTCGCGCTTGATCGGTGCCCCTCCGGGCTACATCGGCTACGAGGAGGGCGGACAGCTGACCGAAGCGGTGCGCCGCAAGCCCTATTCGGTGATCCTGTTCGACGAGATCGAGAAGGCCCACCCCGAGGTCTTCAATGTCCTGTTGCAGATCCTCGACGACGGTCGCGTTACCGATGCCCAGGGTCACGTTGTGGATTTCAAGAACACGGTCATCATCATGACGTCCAACATCGGTTCGCAGTACCTTCTGGATGGGGTAACCGAGGAGGGCCAGCTGACCGAAGAGGCTCGGGATGCGGTGCAGCGCGAGATGCGGGCACACTTCCGCCCGGAGTTCCTGAATCGCGTGGACGACATCGTCCTGTTCAAGCCCCTCACCCTGGAAGAGACCAAACAGATTGTCGACCTCCAGGTCCAGGATCTCGCGCAGCGCCTCGCGAGTCGCGGCATCAGCCTCGACCTCACCGAGGAAGCACGGGACTTCATTGCCAGGAGTGGCTACGATCCGGTCTACGGTGCTCGCCCCCTCAAGCGCTACCTCCAGCATCAGCTGGAGACACGGATTGGCCGAGCCCTGATCGCAGGTGAGGTGAGCGAGGGCTCCACGGTCGAAGTGGGCGTCAACAATGGCGAGCTCGAGACCACGATTCGACAACCGGCAGAGGAAACTGTGGCCACAGTCTGACTGCGGTACCTGCAGATCTCAGACCCGCACAAGCCTCGGGGGCCGGTACATCCGGCCCCCACTCCTTTTTTGGGACCCATTGCGTTCGGAGAGGCTCGAAAGTACAGGAATCCTGTCAGATTTGCCGAGAATTCCCCCAAAAAGCCCCATTAGTTGAGTAACAAATCATAAGATAAAGCACCTATCCTGGAATAATCCTCTGTTTCTTAGTGTTGCAAGCTATGAAACCGGCGGAATCCGCCAGAATCAGAAGGAGGAAAATACACATGACAAAAGCATCAATCGTTCGACGAGTTCCTCGCAGGTCTTCCGCGCTGACCCGTGATCCGCTCTACTCGGACATGGACAGGGTTTTCAACGAATTTGTCCGTCCAGGGGCCCTCTTCGGCCGTTGGGTTGGTGAAGGACTACGAGATGCCTGGGTACCCGCTGTGGATGTCCAGGAGACCGACAAGGCCTTCCTGTTCACCGCCGAGCTGCCGGGTCTGGGCAAGGACGATGTCGAGATCACCCTCGAGGAGAACCTCCTCACCCTCAGTGGCGAGCGCGAGCTCACCGAGAAGGAGGAAGGTGATACCTTCCATCGCATCGAGCGAGCCTACGGGAAGTTCTCACGCTCCTTCAGCCTGCCATCGCAGGTGGACAGCAGCAAGGTCGAGGCCGCATTCGACAACGGGCTGCTCACCGTGTCCGTTCCCAAGAGCGAGCAGGCGCAACCGCGCAAGATCGCGATCAAGTAACTCGACCGCGAATCAGCTTGCTTCGCATCAGCCCCGCCAAGTGCGGGGCTTTTCTTTTCCTGTCCGGGACATTGTCTACAAAGGCAAATCATCCCACCAGGTGGCTTGAGAAAAAGATGGACTGAGCGCTTCGTCTCGATCATTCCGGAAACAGCCCAGGACCGCAAGTCTAAACTCGCCATCCAACCAAACATCGATTATCGTGAAATGATCTAAGCAATACAGGCTAGATAAGAAGACCTTAGAAAAACGACGCTCCGCCGCACACTGACTGCAAGAAATCATCATGAAGATCGAACACCTTGGGATTCTGGCACCAGAATATCCTCCAGAGAAAGGCGGCATTTCGGTGTTCGCCCATGCACTTGCCAAGTCGCTCGCCGAACTCACACGAGTGACTCTTCTCACCACGTCGAAGAACGGAGTGGATTCGCCCAAGTTCGAGCACCTACGGACTTTGTCTCTGAAACCCGCGGCTGATGCAGCATTATTGAACTCGCTGCCTGCTGATGCCTGGCTGACTGTCAACGCAGGTCTCACTCCTCTAGCGAGACGACTCAAGAAACCGCTTTTCGCCTACTATCATGGGAACGACTTTTTGCAACCTTGGATCCCCTGCGGTCCTCGCTGGCTGGAGATCTTCCAAAGACCTTATGCCGCAACCTTTCGTCACTCCCTTCGCAAGCATTCAATACGACGGTCGATTTGTGCCCTTTCCACGATCTTCTGCAATAGCACGCACACGGCATTTCTAATTCAGTCTCAGTTCGGTGCGCCACCTAGTCGCATTGCGGTAAGACCTCCAGGAGTGGACGAGGATTTCTTCTCCGTCCCGGAACCCGACCAGTCAAAGAGTCTTCGACTCCTCACTGTCGCGACTCTTAGCCGCTATGCACGCAGGAAGAACATCGATGCGGTGTTAGCGGCCGTACGCCTCCTGAAGCCAAGCCTAGATGTCATGTTCACAGTTGTAGGTGGAGGGGATGACCTACTCAGACTCCGGCAGCTGGCCCGAGAACTTGGAGTACAAGAACAGACCCTGTTCAAGGGGCACGTCGATCGAGCAGAACTCTTAAGAGCATACTCGGAGGCTGACTTGTTTGTGCTGGCGTCCAAGGCAACTCCAGATGATGTGGAGGGTTTTGGAATGGTTTATATGGAGGCATCGGCTGCCGGGACCCCCGTGATTTGCAGCCGTGAGGGCGGGGCTACGGATGCAGTCGAGGATGGACTCAACGGGATTCTAATCGAGAGATCTTCTCCGAATCTCATCGCTGCAGGGATATTGAGATTTGCAAGAGAGCGAGATCTCTTTATCCCTTCAAGGATCAAGAGCTTCGCGGCGAAGTACCGGTGGAACCTCGTCGCAGAAGATATCCTCGAACAGATGAGATCCGTCAGCTAGTTACAGACCTGGAAGCGACTTCGCTGAGATCACAAGACCACCCAGCTAGCTGTTCCCGACTTGAACCCTCTCTACTTGCTGTAAAGGTCGATCATCTGTTTGATGGCCTGGGCACACACCGGACAGAATCCGACCTCGTCTCTCGTGAACATGATGCAGTCAGCGCTCGGGCGATACAGACCCGTTGGCTGGTAGCTGGCGCCTTCGAACGCCCCGACCTGCCCCGCATATTCCTCGGCTCCGAGCATTTCGGTGAACGTGGCCTGTGCTTCACGAAAAAGTGCCTCCATCGTCTCCTCCGGGACTCCCTGGCTCCTGAGCTCCTGACGCCTCTTCTGGTACGCCAGGGAGTACTCCTCGAAAACGGCCTTGCTCCAAGGTGTCGGCAACGGAGTCCCCTGCTCGACCAAGTCTGCCCACTTGAGCTTGTCAGGGTCTAGAAGCGCCGTAACGTTCGGTTCCCAGGGTTCGACCCGATCACCATGAAAATCCTCGTAGGCAACCGACGAGGTGTAGTACTCATCACCGAGACCCGCAAAGTGGTGCCCGAACTCATGGACGACCAGGTAACTTCGAAAGCCGGAGTCGACCGCCGCAGTCGAGTAGAGACCGTAGATGCCTCCCCCACCGTACTTCTCGCTGTTGACCAGAATGAGAACAAAGTCGTACGGGGCCGCAGCGGCAACGTCTCTCCAGGCCCGGTCGTTCAGGGAAAGAATGTAGCGCTCGGAATCGAAGGTGTTGTAGCTGGCGCCAAGAGGAGAGTTCCGGAACAGGCCTGAGCGGGGACGAGAAACACCCGACTCGGCGGCCGGTGAATCAACAGTCCAGATGTTGAAGTCTTGCTTCCGTGATCTGAACGGCTCATACGAGAAGAGATCTTCGGCAGCGTGCTCCGCGTCGATATGGTACTTGTTCATCTGATCTCTGGTGTAGCCGTCGCCGAGGATCACGAGATCGACCTTCTTGGCTGGGTCCCCGTTCTCGAGAATGGCACTAACAGGCCTATCCACCACCTTCGCCCGGTGGACAAAGCGCGAGCCTGGATCGAATGCAGTGGACCAGATCTCTCGAAATAGCTGATCACTACCGCGCTTGTGAATCCTGATTTGTACCGGGTCCTTAGGCTCCGGAAAGCGGATCGCTTCAGGGATCGTCTTTACGGTTCCACGTATCGCTTCACCAGTCGTCTCCCACTCACCGAAAATACTGGCGAACCCCCTAGAGTATAGGACCCGGTTGGTCGCGACATCGACGACTTCGAAGCGGTACTTGCCCAGGTTGGAAGCATCCAACAATTGAGTTCGACTTCCTGGCCAGGGACCCTCGACTCGCGCCTGGTCGACGCTGAAGTACTCAAAGCCGGCGGTACCGGTGTGGTAAAAGTCCAGTCGGATGGTGGTTCCCGCGAACCCGTCCTGAAAAGTCGCTCCCACAGCATCAACTGATCTGGACAGACTCACAAGAAGGAGAAGAGGTGCTGCGTAGCAAGATCTCAAGGTATCCTCAGCTTTCTCATCGTCCAATCTTAAAGCCATGCGACGCTTCTTCACGAATCGGGTCAAGCCGGGCCTTTGACCATTCCGTATTGTCACTCTGCCAATACCTGAAGCCAGCCAGTCCCGGCGTCAGAAGTTGGGGTTGTTCGAGAGGACTCGCCCCCAAGACAAGAGTCAGGCGAGAACACCCAGATCGGAAAGTAACCTCTCGTAGTCAGGAAGATAGGTTTCGCGGTTGTATCTCTGTAGCCCTTGCTCTCTTATTTGATTTCTGAGGCTACTGATTTCATGACTCTCTATCCATTTGATGACCGCTTGGGCTTGGACCTCCGGCGGATCATCGAAGTCAACAACAACACCGTGCCCCGAGCTCTCAACGAGCTCGCTAACATCCCCGATTCCGTGCGTCACCACCACCGGAAGGCCTGAGGCCTGGTATTCGGCGAACTTTACGGGTGACGCGACCTTATTGACTTGAATGGGGGCCCTTAACAGGATGGCAAGATCTGACGCTGACAAATAGGAAGCCACTTCCTCGTAAGGTGAGGAGACAATGGTGCAAAGATGTCGCTCTTTGAGGGGGCCAAAATGGTGGGACGCGACGCTCTGATCTTTGGTGAGTACGAGCAAATGAGAGTCGGGGACAAGTGCGTTGATAGATTCAAAGAGGGAAGCTATTCGGTCGGGTACCTGATACGGCGCCAGCGAGCCGGAAAACACCAACACCAGTTTGTTATCCAAACCCAACCGTGAGCGATACTCTCTTCGTGATGTCCACGGCGATGGAAACCTCTCCGGATCTATGCAACATGGAACCACGCGAACCTTCTCCGTCGGTATTTCTGCGAGTCGGCAGAGGTGGTCACGGAGCGGGGTGCTCACTGCAAGAACTCTATCTCCATATAGCGTCGCTTGCTTCTCTAATAGCTGCAACCGATCTGCCCTGCGCATCCACTTCTGTCTCTCGGTCTGCGTAGAGGCAAGTTCGGCAACCAGTTGAGCTTCCGCGGCGGAATCGGCCCGCGAGTCGTAGAGCACTGTGGCTCCTTCCAGCTTCCTCCTTGCAGCCAGGGCGATGTTAGCCGCAACTGGACCGCGAGCATGGAGGACAGTCCTCTCCGTGTGAAAATCAAGAACAGCTCTCGCGACCATCATGCCAGCGATCGAGAACGAGAAATCGGAAAGAGGCCAGGGAATATAGGCAGAATGAATCTTGCAGCCAAACGAACTCTCAAGCTCCGCTATCCTCTTGGCAATGTCACGTCTGCTTGATAACCACGCCTTAGCGCCTTCAAACACGAAATATTCGTAAGGAACCCCGACGCGATTGAGAAGCTGTCCGACTTCCAGCGCCTGAGATTCGAACACTCCAGGATCGGGTCTGGAAGTGGTGAGCAACAGTGCTTTCGTTGAGTCGATCAATTCACATCCCTGGGACAGGAGACCATCTATCGAAGACGCATTGAAGGGCACGAAGTCTAGAGATTGGAAACCGATTCAGGAATTCTGAAACGTCGCCTTACTCTCTGAGCGACTTCCTTCGAGTGACTGCTCTCGCTGATCAATCCCCTTTGCTCAGCACAGAGCTCTCTAGTAGAAGGGCATCCAAATAGAACTTGGTCGCCCAGTTCGGAAATGTCCACGGCAAGTAGCCCCTCCAGACCGGATAGGAACCTGCTATAGCTCCCCTCACGCCGCCGCTCGGGTGGTCGAGTCGCTGAGTTCTTCTGGCAAAGCGAATCAGCCTACGTGCCGAGTACAGGTACAAGGTGTCACCACCAAGTTCGAAAAGCTTGAGAAAGATAATGGCAAGCTGGCAGTTTCCTGTGAGGCAGCTCCACGACGCACACGGCTTCCAATGCTTACCTAGGCGACCAGGAAGCAATCCTTCGGCCGAGACCATTGCCGCCAGTATTCGAGCTGCCACATCCACTCGCTGCACGAACTTCTGATTTCTCACGATGAGCCCAATTTCGAGAATTCCTCGCAAGGAGTAGGCAATCGTGTGTGTGAGGGGGCGTACCGGGTCCGCTAGGTCGTTGTTGGAAAACCAGCCATCTGAGTCCTGCTGCGCCAGAGCCCATTCGACATTTCTAATGGCCGCTGCGAGGAAGCTCTCATCCCCGGTCATGGCGCCCAGTTCTGCGAGTGCCCAGGCCGCGCGCGTGTTATAGACCTTCGGCCCCGAACCCGTTAAGGGGGAGAGATTTCGGGAGAAGGCCCCTCTTGTATCTAGCGAGTCCAATAGGAATGCAGCCGACCTCTCGGCCATTTCAAGAAACCGCTGATCACTCGACACGCGGTATGCCGCCAACCAACCAAGGACGACTTGTCCCGTATTGAATACAGCTGGCCTCACTTGGCCACCCATCAGCCCGGCGCGCACTGCACCACCCGGCAAGATCACTTCAATCTCCCAATCGGCCATCTGCAGGGCTCGATCCAACAAGTTCTGATCCAACGACTCGGAGTAGTACGCCAGCAGTGTGGGGATAATGTACCCCGTGGTCTCAGGGTACGATTGAGACCAACCTTGAAGGCTTGGCTCTCGAGGGTTGAACAGGGCGTCGTAGTAGCCCGAAACGCCAGCGTCCGGAGACGCATCTTGCGCCCGCTTAAGCCAATCTAGAGCTTCGAAAGCGCTCTGGTCTGGCGCTTCCCCATTCTGGCTCGTCTGCGAAATCTCCTCCTGTCCTCTTGTGACGTCTGAGATCACTGGAGCAGGCCCTGACCTCAATAGGCTGACAAGATTCCAGTTCCTTGGATGAACTAGCAGTCCCAGTCGCTTCAGTTCCGAAAACTCGGGCATAGACATTTCCGTACCTTCAACTCTGGGCTATCACAGACCAAGCCCAAGCACGTTTGACATTGGCCCAACTCCGCCTCGATCGACATTGTATGCGGTTGGATTCACAGGTCAAACCACTTCGCGATGCATTCAACAGATAGATTCCTCATCACCCAACTGCTTGCCGCATTCGACCTTGCCAAAGCAAGACCTGTGGCGTTCTCAATGCTTATGCAAGTATGTACCTCAGGGGATATTCCAGCTAGAAGCTGCCACGTTGAGGGGTGGCTATCCAGTCGATGGCCTCCTGAGCAAGGCAGTGAGCATCTCAATCGTATAATCCTGCCTTCTAGAGAGTGTCAATAGGTTGCTGAGGAAGATGACCCTTCAAACCAAACGCGGCCGCACGAGAGTACTGGTTGTATACGGTACTCGCCCAGAGCTAATCAAATTGGCCCCAGTGATATTTGCTTTGCGCGACCGGCCACAGGTCTTTCAGGTGGTTGTCTGCAACACAGCTCAGCACAGGGAAATGGTCGACCAGGTCCAAGAGATCTTCGGAATCGCTCCGGATTTCGATCTCGACCTGATGCGCCCTGATCAACGGTTGAATGAGCTATCTGCTCGCGCGTTTTCTGAGCTTGACCCGGTACTCAGGAGAGTAGAACCTGATTGGGTTTTAGTCCAGGGTGACACGACCACAGTGATGGCCACCACGGTGGCGTCTTTTCACCTTGGTGTTCGGATTGGGCATGTGGAGGCAGGTCTCAGAACTGGTGATCTGTCTTCTCCATTTCCAGAAGAGGCAAACCGCGCGATTAGTGATCTTCTTTCTGATCTCCTCTTCTCACCTACGCCAAGGTCTAGAGATTTGCTTCTCGCTGAGGGCCGAGACCCCAGCAGAGTACTTCTCACGGGCAACACCGTGGTCGATGCTGTCAACTGGGTTGCGAAAGAGATCCCAGAGGAGCTCGGTTTCAACGAGGTGCTCATTACTCTCCACAGGCGAGAGAACTTCGGGCAGCCCCAACGCAGAATACTTGCCGCCATTAGTCGGCTGGCCAAGATCTTTCCTGAGATCACCTGGATTTATCCCGTGCATCCGAATCCCCGAGCACAACAACCCGCTTATGAGGTTCTCGGCGATGTTGAAAACGTGAAGCTTTGCGCTCCTCTCAGTTACGACCAACTCGTGAGACACATGAAAAGAGCTCGACTTATACTTACGGATAGCGGAGGGATACAGGAAGAAGCGCCAACCTTTGGAGTGCCTGTGCTGGTAGCCAGAGAGAAGACGGAGCGCCCAGAGGGGGTCGAGATCGGCGCAGCGCTTCTTGTGGGGACGAACACCGGTACCATAACAGACCTCGCCTCTGATCTTCTGAAGGACAAAGAGGCTCATCGGCAAATGGCTCGCGCAGGAAACCCCTACGGTGATGGGAAAGCCGCCCAGCGAATCGCCGACATCCTTGAAGGAAGGCCAACTACCGAGTTCACTCCCCCTTCCCAAGATAGAATCATGAAGGCCTGAGGACACCAGTGATGCAAGGGGCACCACCGGGCGGATTGGTGGGTAAGCCATGGCAGGGGGTCTTCACCTGTCAAGCACTGCTCTGAGATCCTGACAATGGAAGAATCAAAGCCAATCGCAGCGCACTCCCGACGCAATACTGTCGGACGAGTCACGTCGGAGAGGTCTGCAGCCCGACAGGCTTCCACTGAACTGCCTGTGGTATCGATCGTTCTTCCAGCCCACAACGAAGCCAACATACTGATTGCCAACTTGACTTCCCTCTGTGATTATCTGGATTCACTGAGGGACCAGTATTGCTTTGAGATCGTTCTCGTCAATGACGGTAGCACCGATGATACCGGCCGGCTCGCGGAGGAGTTCTCCGAGTTGAGAGACGATGTCCGAGTGTTGCATCATCGGCACAACTTCGGACTTGGACAGGCACTTCAGTACGCTTTCAGAAACTGCCGCGGCGACTACATCGCAGTTCTTGACATCGACCTGAGCTACGCACCGGAACACATCGGTCGACTCCTTGAAACGATCAGGGAAACCGGAGCAAAACTTGTCGCCGCTTCACCCTACATGGCCGGTGGCGGGCTGTCAGCAGTGCCATGGTTTCGCAGGACTCTTAGCATCTGGGCCAACCGCTTCCTGTCCATGGCAGCACGCGGGAACCTCTCGACCCTGACCGGTATGGTGCGGGTATATGACAAGCGTTTTATTCAGGGTATCAATGTTCGTTCCATGGGAGCAGAGATCAACCCGGAACTTGTTTACAAGGCAATGCTCTTGAACGGCAGAATCGCAGAGATTCCAGGCCACCTCGACTGGAGCCTTCAACGGAGCCATGAGACCCGTAGGAGGTCTAGCCTTCCGCTCCTTCGACAGATGATTGCGGTCTTGCTGTCGGGTTTCCTGTTTCGCCCCGTCGCCTTCTTTATAGTTCCGGGCCTCGCAGTCGCTTGCCTCGGGCTCTACACCTCAGCTTGGACAATTGCCCACTTCGTCCGCAACTACCAACTGCTGGCCGAGTACTCCTGGATACCGGACCGAGCAGGTTATGCCGTCGCAGCCGCGTTTGAGCAGTTCCCTCACACCTTCATAGTCGCTGGGCTCTCGACAATGCTAGCGATTCAGCTGATAGGTCTCGGTATCCTATGCCTACAGAGCAAAAGCTATTTCGAAGAACTCTTTCACCTTGGTTCTACTGTCTATCGGACCATTCGCTCAGATCCAGGCAAAGAAACTGGCCTGTCGGACCAAAATAAGGCCTGAGCTCGTTCCAAAGAGAGGAAAGGCCACCGACATGGCAGCCGCCATCTGACTAGGAAATGTCCAGCTCACTGATGCCCCGATTTCGCTCGAGCACGTGAGAAAAAGCTCTCACCTCATCTCCCTTCGAGTCGTTTACCAAGTGTCGAGGTCCGACTGGCAGGTCACTAATGACCTGATCAAATTCCATTCCGGAGTCCTTCAGGACACGAAGCACTGAGTAGATCTTATTTTGGGGCCTAGAGGTGGTAAGGACAATGAAATACCCTTTCTCCCGCAGCTCCCGCAATTTTTCAACACTCCCTTCGAGCACGCGGACCTCTTCACCTGTCTCGCTCGGGATTGGAACATGCTCGATCAGAGTTCCATCTAGATCGAGGAAGACAGTACCCCGCTTACTCTGTCTCACGTTGGAAGGGTTTAGTGGGATCGGAATGTGTGACACTTCTTCGATTGAAGGCCGTGGCCCGAAGAGGCCTGTTGAGTCGCAGCTGAAGGTCCTCTCTGAGAACTTCTCAGTAAGCATGTTTAGGAAGCGGTTTTCGCTGTAAGTGGTCATCAAGAACCGAATTGCCACTTCAGAGGCAGACCTCCTTGCCGAATCCTTCTCGAGCATCCTGGCAAGACAAATGGCGTCGGAGGTGTTGACGAGAAGAACGATGTCTAGCTTTTCAAGTACCTCGACACCTCCCAAAATGCAATTCTCGTAGCAAATGATCCCCTCTCGCATAGGCGGAAGGCTCACTTTCAGGTCCTTAAGACCCGTGTCCCGGTTGTAGGCACTCTGGATACTTAGCCCCTCGCCTTCGGCCATCAGCTCCAGATCATCCTGGATTCCCTGAAAATCCCACCAGGAGAACTGGTTTATGGCATAAAGGTAGGCGTCTATGCCGACTCGCCACTTCTCCAAGAGCCACTGTTTCCTTTCCGGGGAGTCTTGGAGAAAACGCCAGTCACCGGAGTACGCCCTGGTCGCGATACCATGAAGCTCACACTCTCTCTCGATCCTTCTACCAAGAGTGGTCTTCCCCGCCCCCGCTCTCCCGCATATACCCACGGTCAAACGCCTTCGGTCTCCCTGCAACTCTGAGAACCGTCTCAACAAGAAATCTGTTACTTCCATGGCTTAAATGGCATACCCTGCAGAAACCTGCCGGTCTCGAAGATGCCTGCCGTCGAGGTAATGCCGGGCCCTTGTGAGGGTCTCCTCAGTGCCAAACTCGAGAATCTCGGAGAGCTTACAGGCGTTGGTCTGGATCTTCTTCGTATAGCCGAGGATCACGTCGAAAGCGAAGTCCACCTCCGCGAGGCCCTTGTCCGAGGCAGCACCATAAGCGATCGACTTCAAGGTGATGGTGTCATGGAGAATACTGACGCCTGTGAAGCCCCCATCTTTCAGGCGATCGGGTTCTGGATTCGCTTTGATATCAATGACTATGCCTTCATCGACCTCCCCCAGTGTCGCGTAGGTGCCAAGAATGGATCTGCTGGACCGCCCATCGCAGAGACCCAGGCAATCCGTATCTACAGAAAACTGATCCCCGATCAGATAGTCACAAAATGTGACTATGGTCGGCAGTCGTGATGACGCGTAGTCCAGTGCCAAGACAAGTGACTTTCCGGGTCCTGAGAGCTGTGAGACTTCCTCTCTGCTGAAGAACAAGTCTACCGACGGGTACCGTCCCTTCACGTAGTTCTCGAGAAGATCTGCAGAGTAGCCTGTCGCGATGATGAACCGCCCAGCCACATACTGATACTTCGAGATGATGTGATCGATGGCACGAGCTCCGCCGAGCTCGACCAAGGCCTTTGGTATGAAGTCTGTGGCAGGGCGAAGACGAGTCCCAAGGCCCGCCGCCAGCACCATGACATTGCATTTCTTGTTGAGAACACTAAAAAGAGGATCTGTCTTGTGCATCCTATCTCTCCACTTTGTCACCAGCCTGACCTGAAGTCCCGAACTGCTCCGTCAATTCTGCGAGCCCATCCCACACAGAAGTGAACTCCCTGAACTCGAGGAACTCTCCAAGCTTGGCGTTATTGGCGAGGGAATGACGGAGATCACCGGTCCTCAGCTCTCCAGTGACTACTACCTGACCCGGGGTTCCCGTCCGCTGTCTGATGAATTCCGCGACATCCAGGATCTTGGTGGCGTGGCCGGTTCCACAGTTCACCACCACTACGGGCATATCAAGGTCGGCAACCCCAGCGTCTCGACTGATCTTCGCGATATCCTTCACATGAATGAAGTCACGGGTCTGATTCCCATCTTCGAAAACAAGCAGATCCTTCCCCTGTCCCGCGCGCTCGATCCAAATCGGTATCGGCCCCGCATAGGGATTGCCGAAGGCCTGGCGCGGCCCATAAACGCTGAAGAACCTGAGGGACACGAATTCAAGCTCATGTGTCCTAGCAAAGAGGCGAAACATCTCTTCTTGCACGTTCTTTGACAAACCATAGTAGGAAATATTGCTAATAGGAGTGTTCTCGTCCAGGGGCTGGTTCGCCGCATCGCCTCCACAATCGGGACAACAGAATTCCATAGAGGTCCTGATATCTGTTGGCACAAACTCGAGACTGCAATGCCTGCATCTATAGGAGCCTTCTCCATAAGGTCCCATCGACCCACTAAAGATGACTCTCTTCACCGACCTTCCATGGGTCAAAAGAGTCTGGAGGAAGAAACCCACATTGGCGATATTGCACTCCGTATAGTCGGCGATTTCCTCCATTGACTGTGCCGGACCGACCTTGCTGGCATAGTAGAAGACGGTATCCACCGAAGGCAGGAAGGAGGAGTAGGGCACTCGGCTCGAGGCCACACGATCGAAAAAATAGCGGGCATCAGGGTTCAGGTATTTTGGAGGCTCAGTGTGCACCTGAGGCTCGAGAGAGTCAACGACGGTAACGCCACAGCCATCCTCGATGAGCAGATCGACCAGGTGGGACCCAATGAAACCCGCGCCACCCGTTACGAGTACATTCCTCATTGTGACGATTCCATTGCTCTCCCGAGTGCCCTTGACAACCTCCGGTACCTGTGCAGCTGAAGAAGTGTGCCAAGTACGGACAAGATATTCCGGGCTCTGAAGATCTTTGTCGCACCTCCCTCGGGACGTTCAATGTAATCTGTGGGTACCTCCACGAAGTCCTGGCCTGACGAGATGGCAGCAACAATGACTTCGGCTTGAAAGCCGAATCCAGTACTCTTGATTTCCAGGTCATTCAAAAACTTTGTCCGATACAGTTGAAGACCGTTGTAGTACTTGAGATTCAACCCAAGATAGGTATTCAGGACCTTGGTGTATACACTGGAGATGATTCTCCGAGTCAAGATTCTCTCTCCAGCGTTGTTCCAGTAACCGCAAATAAAATCGGCTTCTCCTGCATGTGAGAAGAACTCGCAGAGAGTCGCCGCACTGAATGGGCCATCGCCCTGTACCATCACTGTGAACGCCTTTGTCGCATTTCTCCGACCTGTGTCATAGCTTGCTCCGAATCCTCGGATGTCGTCGTGGGAGATCAGCCGTATGTGGCCATTCGAGCGCGCGAACGACTCAGCCACGGCAGCAGTTCGATCGGTGCTTCCGTCGTCGACCACAATAATCTCGAAGTCATCAAAGCACTCTGAAGCTGCTTCGATCACGGTGCTGAGTGCACGTGGGAGATTTGCCTCCTCGTTCAGAGCTGGCACGATCACGCTAAGGCTGTGGCCTTCAACTTCTGACATCTGATCTGAACCCCGTCCCTTCTTATTCATAGTGCTCCCGGTAGCCGGGGCGACGGGATCTTCGACTTCTGCCATAGGTCCCCAACCACGACGACACCGGCTCCAGCATAGTAAAGGAGATACGGAAGAAAACTCAGTCGATATCGCGTCGATGGCTCAGGACCAATGATGAGAAGGTAGTACGCAACAGCAGACAGCGTAACTGCCACGCTCACTATCTGCTGGTGCTGAACCAGTCCACCAAGGCCAACAAGGGTCAGGATCCCCAAGCCAGACATCAGTAAAAGATTCCATGCAATCACCGCGACCTGACGCCAGTCACGATTGACGCCTGGCTTACTGACGGAAACTGATTCGGTTACAGCCGGTTCGACGACCTTCCAGCCAAGGAGGACTGAGAGTGCTTGGGAGTTCGCACCGACGAACAGTCTCCAGCTGCTACGAACGTGGAAGCTGGCGTAGGCCCTTGGGGCTTCTAGAATGATCTCAAGAGCACGCCGCGACAGATACGAGGAGCGGTCAAAAGGGTTTCTGAACGGAGGTTCATCCTTGATCGATAACGGTAGAGAAACATCTGGGTTGCCAGCGCTGCGCTCTAGGTGAAACGGAAGCGCCCAATAGTAGTAGATGTGTGGCCCGCCGAGCGACGAGAATGACCAAGCGCCAAATACTGCTTGGTTTCTCAAAAGCCAAGGCGATACGACCGCTGCAGCGACCAGGACGAATAAGATGACTCGCGAGATGCGTAAACGCCAACTGGTCTCGATCAGGGCGATACTAATAGCCACCAGCGGGAGAAGGTACAAGCCGATGGGACGAGTCAGTGCAGCTGCTGAGAAGGTTAGTGCCAGAAGGAGAGTCTTCGCCACTGAGAAACGTGAGCGGAGGCACGTTATCCACAGAATCACAAATAACAGATTCAACAGGAAATAGAGTGTTTCTGAATAGAGCGAAACAGACGCCACGAGATAAACCGGGTCGAATACCGTGTAGAGCGCCACTATCAAGGCTGGCAGAAATGAGTAGAAATGCAGGAAAGCCAAGTACATTAGGACAACTGTCACAAGCTGCAACAGTATCTGCGCGAGGATGAGTGCGGAGACCGATTCCCCGAAGACAGCCATCACGGCAGCAAGATAGAGGGGATGCAGGGGTGTTCGAGTGGCGCTGGGGGTATACGGGCCAGCGGGAGAGGAAGAGTATCCTTTCCCATTGAGCAAGTTGACTGCTGTCCAGTAGTAGTCAGCACCATCCGAGACTACGAAATGAGTCCACTTTCTCTCTGGGATCCAGAATTCCGCGCAGTAAGCGATTCCGATCCTGGTCACCATGAACAGGAGGATGAGTGCAATCAATCCGCGAGCACGGAGGTCCGTTACCAAGCTCCATTTCATCGCAGACTCACCCATTATGAGCTGTGCCTCGTCATTGCTCATTCTTGCGGCATGAGGATTCATGATCTCTTATCGTGCTGGGTATCCTCAAACGCCCCTCGTTTCCACATCAGAGTAGATTCACCGGACTGAAGTCTAGAGCAGAGAACTCGCCTTGACCAGCCACATTCGCTCATACGCATTTCCCGTGGCTACCACCTTCTCTCGACGACGAAATGAACCTGAAGCATTGGTTCCTACGCCTGCCGTGAGGGTTTGCGCCGAGCTTTACCGCCTTAGCTCTCTATACCCAGAGCCCAGCATTGAAGGGGATACCCTCTCCACACTCGCCGGGGCTTCTGGTGCCTCAGACCTGCGATGATCTGCGGAGTACAGCCCATCGGCCAGGACTACTCAGTTTCCCCACGAGCAATTGGAAGACCTTCTGCACGGCGCTCCCGCTCCCCATCCAGGAACTCGTGTTCCAACCAGGCTGCTAAAGCCTGCGCGGCCAGCTCTTGTCCCGAAGCTGTCCAGTGTCCACCCTTGGGGAAATATTGAAGGTCCAGGTCCTTGACCGACCGGAAGTGAAATCCCAGATTCAGACAACTTAGGCCATTATTGACGCAGATTGCTTCGAAGCGTTCCCAAGTAGCTGTCCAGTCGAAACCATTTTGTGGCGACTCGCCTGAAGAGTACGCGCTTTCTTCTTTTGTTGGGACAAGTACAACCGCGAAATCAGCACCTTGTGATACTGACTCTCGTTCCATCTCGAGAAGCAATGCCTCCGACAGTTTCCATGCATTCTCGATCTTCGGCAAAGGAGGGGAAACATACTGAAGATCCACGGGGTTTTCCGGTTCTTTTCGCCCTGTGCCCTCGCTTGATCTGTCTTTATCTTCAACAGGGATGACCTGCATCAATCCCACGGCCGCCATGGCTCGGTGAAGAGCCCTAGATCGATGGATCGAGTCTCGGACAAACAAGTAGGTCCTCGAATGATGGCGAAGCCACTGCTTCAAGGGGCCATCCCTAACCTCATAGGAAAGGCGAACCAAGTCACCGTCCTCCGCTAGGCGATAATGGAGTCTCAAAGGCTCCGGGTCGAGCTCGAGGCTGTTGTTGAACAGGTCGTTGCCCGTGTAGAAGAAACACAGCACAATGTCGACCTCATAGCCTAAAACCCGATGACGAAGCGTCTCCAGTTCCTGTGCCGTGCCGAATCCGGTAACACCAAAGTTGAGCACTTCGAATCTCTGATGTTTACTGCGCCGATTGAGCTTCTCCTGCAGGACCTCGCCCATCCTATCCCGCCTTGGTACCTCCATGCCTGCAACATAGGAGTCGCCAAGCAGTGCAATCCTTACAGTGTTCGGTTCCTTGCTCGAGCTCCATTCGCGATCTCTGAATCCGCTGGAATTGATCTCCACCCATTGCACCCCGTCAGGGAAGCTGTAGAAGCCTTTCTTACCAGGAATATAGGTGGCTCCAACTTCCGAATCCAGCTGAAAGAAGAAGTCTCCTTGCAGCTTGAAGATCCTCAGAGACACCTCGATAGTCGCCAAGAGGAAGACCATCGAAGCCGCCAGAAGAGCGCCATTCTGCATAGCCCTGCGAAGCGATAGATTCATTCCAAAGCCGGTCAGCCTTCGATCATACAGCCACTCTCACGTCTCTGAAGAGCCAGGACATGCTGCTTCTGTTCTGAAACCAATGGATGTCTACTCGTCAAGAAGTACTCGCGAGGTTCTTCCTTGATACTAGGGAAAAGATCCCTGAAGAAGCTGAAGAGAGTCCACACACCTTACCCAGTCATTCAAGCTCTAGGGATCACCAAGCCAGAACCAGATTCCCGATCGGTCGCACTTCTGTTGGGTCCGCTCCGGGCTGTTCTGAGTTGGCACCAATTTTGCTCAATAAAACCTCCGCAGCACTAGACATCCCATTTCCAGACGTTGAATGCTCCGAGACCTCTTCCAGTCTATCTTCTCGGCCAAACCGTGCCCGACACAGACGGCATCCAGCCATCTTTCAGCATACCCCAACAGTGGAACACTACACAGCGAAGTGAGCCTGAGAATGCTGTCATATCGATATGAAGATAGGACACTTCTTTCATGTCGAGTTCCGCGGAGGTTTTAGGGCATGATACACCGCAAGAAAAGCACGAGATCCGCTCTTCGATTGATCCTTTTCATCCTCCTTGTTCTTGGAGCGGCTATGTCGGTGAAATCGCCTACTCGGGCCCAGTCGGATCGCAATTCCGTGGACCTTCAAGCAGCCAACTCCAACCACCGAACACCATCATCGGACCTTATCATCGCCGAGGGCACGGTTCTTTCGAGCGAGTCTCCGTTTGGCGAAGGAACCGACACCGTCGACTACTTCATTCAGGTGAACCAAGTACTGGAAGGCTTCGCATCTGGAAGCATCTTGGTGGTCAGACGCGACTCCGAGAGCCTGACCTCGGGATTTATCAGGGAAGGGTCCACACTCGTTCTGGGCTTGAGAGCCAACGAGAGCGGCATTTATTACATGGAGTACGCAAGCCACCTCGAAGATACGTCTGCGCAAGCGCTCCAATTGTCCGAGGTTCGTGGTTACGATTCTCGAGCTTGTGGTTTTGATTTGGACGGTGACGGTGTATTGGGTGAGCCTGGGGATGACTGCAATATCTGCGATGGCTCGACCGTGGACCCTGATGGTGATGGAGTTGCAGAGGATCTGATCTACGTGGATTGCGGTGCCGGGAGTAACGGTAACGGAACGCCTGGTTCTCCTTATAACCGTCTGTCCTCGGCCATGGCGGCAATGGATGGGCCCGGTGACGGTGCCGAGGATATCGTCTGTTTCAAGGGTACCTGCCGCAATGAGTCCCTGAACTGGACAACCAGTGGCGTACCCGGTTCCTATCGGAGTTCATTGACCTCGACCGTGGATCATAGCTTCACTCTACCCCAGGACCCTGCCATGCTGATCGGTTGGGATGCTGACAACGATGGGCGGTATCCGCCGTATGACACCGATGACACCGCCATTTTGGATGGTAATGCGAATGGCAACACTGCCCGGGCAATAACCATAAACGGGCACAACTACCTGGAGGTAGCGCATTTCACCGCAAGGGACTACAACCTTGACGGCGGCGATGGCGGCTTTGTTTATCGCACTGGCGGCGGCGGAGATTACAATTACTTCCATGACCTCTCACTGGAGAACATCAACAAGGGTTATGGAGACTCAAGTGGTCGGGGCACCTTCATAAGTTTTGGTGGTGCCGACGACTACATCACCCTGTACAACCTGAATATCCAGGATTTTGGCGGCTATATGTTTCGCGGCGCAGTGAACAGTAGCCCGGAAGTTTTCGACTTTGCGTTCATCAATATCACTGCTGTTGGTCATGGAGGCACAGGAGATTCCGGCGCCAATGTCTCTGGCATCAAGCTCTGGGGGGCGGTGACCAATGTGTTTGTTCTGGATAGCATTCTGGATGGCGATCCCGACGGATGGGGCCAAGGTTATTCCGTAGACACAGTCTATGCCGTTGCTCCGGCACAATGCACTCGAAATTGGACGATCAGGAACAATGAGTTCAAAGATTGGGAGTACGCAATAGTTGTGCAACCTGATGCTGGTAGTGGATTCTGCCGATCCCGCACACTGAAGAATACGCTCATCGACAGCAATGTCATCACCAATGCCTACGCTCCCTATCAATGGGGCGACTATGGCATCAGCGCTGTCCAAGGTTATGGCCCAGCAACGGCTACCATCGAAAACCTGACCATCAGTAACAACTACCTTTCCTCATCCACGGGATGGGAAGCATGTCTGTGGATCGATGCCGGGAATCCCAGCGGGACCAACCCCGGCTCGATCGATATCGTCAACAATACCTGCTATGGCGACATCAACCGCCATGCAGCCATCGTGGTCGGCGACGCAGAGGGCAGCGGGGCAAACTATCCAGAACAACAAATCACGCTGAAGAACAACATCATCGACGGTCTCGGCAGTGGAGATCTCGCCGTCTGGACGGGGTACGCTCCCTCGAGCTGGATCGCCGATTACAACACCTATGACAACTTGACTGGCAACAAATTCGTCTGGAACCGTGGTAATCAGACCGGCTTTTCAACCTGGAAAAACACCAGCGGTGGTGACGCTCACAGCTCTGAATGCTCACCCACCTTCGCCCAGGAGGGGCTCTTCGACATTCATCTGGCCAACACCGATACCTGCGCCAGAGACCGAGGTACCAGCGTCGCTGCCATCACCACCACTGACATCGATGGGGACTCCCGACCCCAGGGAGCCGCCTGGGATATCGGCGCCGATGAATCTGTAAACGGGACTGGCAATTCTGCACCAAGTGTAACCATCGACTCGCCCTCAAACGGCGCCAGCTTCAACGACGGAAGTTCCATTTCGTTCTCCGGTCAGGCAACTGATTCCGAAGACGGCAATGTTACGGCGGATCTTGTTTGGACTTCGAATGTTGTGGGAACCATCGGCTACGGCGGGAGCTTTTCGAAAGTCCTCCCGGCCGGCAATCATACCGTCACGGCTCGAGCGACAGATAGCAGCGGTGTGACGGGTTCATCCTCTGTTACGATCACCATCAGCCAAGCGGCAAATTCAGCCCCGACAGTGACCATTACCTCTCCACAAGAGAATCCCGCACTGGGAAGACCCGTCGACTCCTCCGCCGCCGCTTTTCCAGGCGCAGAAGCCGACAAGGTGGTAGACGGTATTCTGGATACTCGCGACTCGGCGTGGGCTGCTCAAGGTGCGCCCAATTGGGTCGAGATCGACCTGGGAACTCAGCACATAGTAGACCAGCTTTCCGTAGCACCCTTCGCTGGCTCGCCAGACACCAAGTACTACTATGACGACGCTTGGAAGGTTCAATATCGTAGTGGCACTGAATCGCTGAAAGACTTTTCCAATGTCACGAAGATATCCGGTGCCGGCTCATTGAGCGGGCCCGGAATCAACGTTACTGGTGGTGATCCCAACACTCACGATTCCATTGAGTCGTACAAGTACTACAGCTTCACTTTCGAACCTGTAGCTGTCACTCACCTTCGCCTTACCGTAACAACTGGTGATGCGGACGGAGACAGTAACGGTGCTGAGCTAGCTATCAGACCTGTGTACCCGCAAGAGTCTGTCTTCAATCTCTCGGGTATCGCCAGTGACCCAGAGGACGGTGATCTTTCCTCCAGCATTGCCTGGGTGTCAGACAAGGACGGAACCCTCGGAGTAGGCCCCTCAATCAATGTGAGCCATCTTTCGCTGGGAGACCACACCATTAGTGCTTTGGTGACCGACTCTAAGCTCGCTACGGACTACCAAAGCATCGGTGTTCGAGTCGTGGCAATTGGTTGGGCGATATTTGAAGACTCATTCGAATCTGGCAGCATGGTGCGCTGGTCTGCCTCCCTCTACTAGCTTCGGCCCGATCCTTCACAACCGCAGAATGCTCAGTCTCGCTTAGGCGCCAGTCAAAGTACCCTACGCGCCCATTCCCTGGTGGGAGTTGATCCGAGACCACTTGATACCGCCGTACTTCAGAAGTGCACCTACCTGCACCGATTCCGTTACCCGATGGATCCTCGAACTATCACTTCCTGCAAGCTGGGCGCCGAATTCGAGCTTGGACTTTCGGACAGCCCATCACGCACTTATCGCCGGTGGCTTCCCAAGCACTCCGCTGTGAGCCCTGTGAGAGTATTCACATACTTGAATTGAACCAACTTGAGATTCGACTAGCAGCGGCTAGACTGATACTGAGACTGGGGCGCAATTTCCCGAAACCTCTTGGCTTGCAAACGCCTAGGAATCGACTAACAGCTCATGCGGACAACCCACGGTATCTCAAAGAGGTTCCTTGCTGAGCTTGTTCGCGGGTCAGGTTACTGTCAGGTCCACCGAGTTCTGCGCAGAAGACGCGCCGACTATCGAGTCTTCATTCTTGAGTATCACGATGTCGGTCCGGAGTCTTCGACAAGGGAGGGAAGCATTCCAGTTTCATTGCTAAAGAGACATATTGACCACCTCCGGAGACGACAACTTGACCCGTGCTCGTTGTCTGAGGCAACCAGGAAGATATCATCGGGTGCGCCACTCTCTAGTGACCAGGTTGTCTTCACTTTCGACGACGGGTATGTGGGCAACTACCTCCATGCCTGGCCCGTGCTACGAGCAAACAAGGTTCGCCCATGCATCTTCCTGACGACCGGTTTTCTGGATGGGAACGAGCTCTGGTTCGAGAGAGCGCGCAGATTGCTAAAGTCAGGTTTCAAATCACAAGAACAAGACTTACAGGATTCTCCGGGGAGCGTATCCTCGATCTTGAGGGACCTATCACCCGCAACTGACATCGACTCATTGATAGAGAGAATGAAATACCTAAAGCCGAGCTACCGCCAGCAGCTCTTGGACGAGATTGAAAGGCAGCTGCCGGAGACGATCGGCAATCCCTCCCAGCCTCTCTCGTGGGACCAGGTGCGGCTGATGCAAGGAGAGGGAGCCGAGTTCGGGTCACACACTGATACGCATCCAATTCTTTCCACTATCCCTCACACCGAGCAACTCGCCGAGATCGAGAGATCCAGAAACCGTCTTGAGTCAGAAACGGGGATCAAGAATCGACTGTTCGCATATCCCAACGGAGCCAAGGGTGATTTCACCGAAAGGACCATCGAGATCCTCCGATCACTGAGATTCAAAGCCGCCTGCACCACGATTCGCGGTTCCAACGCTTCAGGCTGCAACCTTCTGGACCTCAAGAGGATCGGGGTCGGCTCTGATTCACCGGCGCTTCTTGAACTGAAACTGACACCGCTTTACGGAAAGCTCCGGTCCAGCGTGTGATAGGGCAAGAAAAGGATAAGAATGAGAGAGATGGGGAACCATCTGGGCGAGGTTGAGGTAGAACGTACGAAGGAAGCATGTACGACCTAACCAGTATGCGAGAGAGCAACATTTGAGATGTGTGGAATAGTGGCATTGGCCACAGTCGAGCGCTGTCGCCCCGCGGAGTCCATTCTCAGGCAGATGCGAGACTCGATGACCCATCGAGGACCGGATGATGCAGGCATTTTCGTTGGCGAAGGAATTGGCTTGGGCCACCGTCGGCTCAGCATCATCGACCTGGCAACCGGGCATCAACCAATGACAGATGCTGAACAGAGAATCTGGGTCGTATTCAATGGCGAAATCTACAATTACCGCGAGATCAGGGCAGATCTCAAGAAGCGAGGCTACGACTTCAGGACCGCATCAGATACGGAAGTCATCCTGGCATCTTACTTTCTCGACGGCGACAAGTTCCTCGAGAACCTGAATGGCATCTTTGCGATCGCCCTCTGGGACTCCCAACACAGTCGCTTGATCCTGGCCCGCGACAGAATGGGGATCAAGCCTCTTTACATCTGGCAGAGTGACGAATTCCTGGCAGCAGCATCTGAAATCAAGGCACTTCTGAAACATCCTGCAGTCAAAACCGAGCCTGAGGTCGATCGATTTCCAGAGTACCTAGCGTTCAGGCACCTAGCTGACAGCGCCACACTCTTTCGCGGCATCTCCTCACTCGAACCTGGGACAATGCTGACTTGGGAGCAGGGCAAATCTCAACGGCAGACATATTGGAGGTTGCCGCATTGCGCAGATGCCCAAAGAAGGTCTGAGTCTGACTATCTCGAAGAACTCACCTTCCTCCTCAAGGACTCCTGCCAGATGCAGATGGTCAGCGACGTACCACTTGGCACCTTCAACAGCGGCGGGGTGGACTCCAGCATAGTCACAAGCTTGGTGGCAGAGAGCACGGCGAATACCCTCAACACTTTCTGCGTCGGGCTCGAAGACAGCGACCTGGACGAAAGCCCTTTTGCCAAGATAGTTGCAGAGAGGTTTGGGACTAACCACACGAGCCTGGTTGTTGACAAAGCGTCCTTTGCTGACTCGCTACCGTCAGTAATCTGGCACCATGACGAACCCTTGAATCATCCAAATACGGTCCCGATGTTTCTACTGAGTGAAGTGGCAAAGAAGTACGTCACGGTCGTTCTGACAGGAGAGGGCTCCGACGAACTCTTCGCCGGGTATCCACGCTATCGCCTCGGCCAAGCTTTCGACAGATTAGGAGAGACCGGAGTCAGCGCTTTAGGTGTAGTTGCCGGGCCACTTCAAAGGGTGGTCAAGGAAATGAAGTGGAGGCGAGTTCTGGCCGCAGCTCGAATAGGCCAGATCGGCGCTCTCATAGAAGCAGCCCGCTACGTCGAAGATCAGCGGATTAGAGATGTCTTGACCGGAGACCTTGAGCAGTCAAACTCAAGAAGACACTCGAGCGTTTCCATCACCGGTTCACTGGTATCGAGCATGCTGGAGTACGACCAGAGAACCTATTTGGTTTCTCTTTTGAATCGACTCGACAGAGCTAGCATGGCATTTGGCATTGAAGCCCGAGTACCCCTACTTGATCATCGA
Organism: uncultured Acidobacteriota bacterium; assembly: GCA_963707075.1. Lineage (GTDB taxonomy): Bacteria > Acidobacteriota > Thermoanaerobaculia > Multivoradales > JAHEKO01 > CAXMQZ01. The sequence goes on along the minus strand of CAVPOX010000011.1, from coordinate 19,075 downwards.
ATCGTCGAATTTGCCGCCAAGGTCCCTGTCGACCTGAAACTACGGAAAGGCACAACGAAGCATCTGGTAAAGAGGATTGCGACAACTCGATTGCCGAACGCAGTCGTATATCGTCGAAAAAGTGGCCTGGCACTTCCTCTCAATCGGTGGTTCAAGGACAGAAAGGCGCTTGGGCGCTACCTCGACCTCTTGATGGAACCTAGATCGCTCCAGAGGACTCACCTCCGGCCCCAGGCCGTAGCGGCGGCCATAAGCGACCACCGCAGCAATAAGAGGGACCACTCCCAACTTCTCTGGGGTCTCGTGAACCTTGAACTGTGGCAAAGGGTGATGTTCGAGGACAACTGACCCGGGGCGGGGCCTTCAGTAGTCTCCATTCTTGTTGCTGAACTCCTAACCACGAGTTGGAGGGCCGCCAGTCTCTGGCTCAGCTGGGTCTGATTCTTTGGATCGACTAGAAAGCACGTACTGGCAAAGGACCACTCCCTGAACTGACCAAAAGACACTCAAAATGAAATCGGTATCCAGAAGCGTTTCAACGATTCCGTGGACCCAAATACCTACCAGATAGCTGGCTCCTAAGAGTCCCGCAAGAACTCGCCAAGGCTCTGCTCTGGTTCTCGACATCTTCAGACCGGCGCCGATCGTAATGACTGTGAACAGAAGGTAGAGTAGCAATACAGGAAATCCCCGAGAGACGGCTATTCCGAGGTAGGTGCTATGCGGAGTGTTAGTGTTTCGGCCGAGGGACAGATCATACGCCATCCCCCTCCCCAGCCAAGGACTCTCGAGAGCCAGGTTCCAGAAATGAGGCCATGCGACCTCTCGCCTCCAATTAAAGGTCTCCTCGGCTGCAGGGTTCTTCATGGTGAAAACTCTCTTTACGTTGGGACGGTCAAAGAGGTCGGGTTTTAGGGCAAGCACCAAGCAGAAGACCACGACCGCTACGGCTGACCAGCGGACTAATCGACTTCGCCATTGTCTCTTGCTAGACAGGAGCGATATCAGCACTGCCGTACCAGCAGTCACTCCTCCCCAGGACCCGCGGGAGCCCGCGTACAGTAGCGAACGCAACATCAGGGCCAGGCTTGAAGCGCAAATCAACCTACTGAAATCACCCTTGACAAAGATCAACACAGCCAAACACCACAAGATGGGAAGCAAGTAGACGCTTCCTACGTGATTTCGATCGAAAAGGCCACCCGCCGACAAGTTCTGCCAACCCTGTTGCACCGACAAGATCGCAGAGTAGTTGGCCACAACAAGTAGCGTGCCCAGGGCCCTCCGGACCTTAGCCTGATCTGTCAGCAGAAAGGCAGCCAGTGGATAAAAGAGCAGTCCCCGAATCGAATACCGATAGATCTGATACGCGGCGGAATGTACGCTCGTGAAATACTGAAAGTTTATTGGTGCCGTGCCGTAGGCGAGCGCGGACAGGACGACCAGAAGCAGCCACATGTGGCGAAACGGGAGTTGCCTCCAAGCAGAATACAAAGAGCCTCGCGCCCTCGTAACGAGGGCCAGCACCAGAAAGAAGATTGCGATGTCTTCAAGATCAAGTTGAATTCCGCCAATCACCCATTCGGCGGGGACGGCGGCACCAATTAATGCCAAGAGCAAGAGAGTGTAGAAAGGAGCTAGAGCCGACAATCCCGCGGCAATCGACAGGCAGAGTAGAAGCGTTCCCAGGGTTTCCATCGAGGCCTCAAGTCGTGCTGCCAGTCAGCGCTGGCAGCTGCAACATCGATTTCATTTCAATCGCGTCCCGCCCAGCACAGCAGAATCGGCCGCGCCGTGCAAGGTTGAGGACCCCCCACTATGCTTCACTTGGTCAAGTCTAGCCGAGCTGCGGTCATTGCTGGTTATGCCATGCACTGGAGGTGAGGCGCAATGCATGATATCCAAGCTCATCTATCCCTTGGCTTACTCATACTAACGCTCGGTATACTTAACTTGTTAGTCTTCGACCTGTGGAGAGGACATGTGGGCATTGACAGCTATCATTTGCTTGCTGCGGATCTTGTCAGCTGAACAGGCTTAGGAGCCAACGACATGTTGGAGGAGCATCCGATACCTTGGTATGCGCTGGTGGAAATGATCTACCGGCGGCGCCTTGCAGTAATCATAGGGACTGTTGCAGGAGCACTGATCGGATCTTTGTTGATCATATCGGCGGTGCCACAGTACAAGGCGAAGGCGAGGATTCAATTGACCGCTCAAGCTGTACCGGGGCCCAGGCAGGCTGGCATGTCCAATGAACAGATTCAGGCTGAACTTGCTTGGATTCGCGCTCCAGCGCTGATCAGATCGGTTCTGGAATCGAACCTGGACCTGCTCGAGTTTGCCGAAGAAAACCGTGGAGCTTCCAAGATCATGGGATCGTTGAAGGATTTAACGGGAGCCGCTAGACACAGGGAGACTAATGCAGTCTCGGATACTTCGCTGTCGATGCTGTCAGAGGAGCTGTCAGAGGAAATCTCAGCTGTGAAGATTGGAAACTCTAATCTCATCGAGGTTTCCTTCACACACCCAAACCCCGACAAGGCTGCCAGGTTTGTAAATGTCCTCCTGAAGAAACACATCGAGAGAATGGTAGAACTCAACGAGCAAGTGAGCGCACAGCGGTTTTACCAGAGGGAGGGTCAGAAGGCACTTCAACAATGGCAGACCGCTCAGTCAGCCCTCTCTGACTTCAAGGAGGATCAGGCTAACAGATCTGCTTCCATCGAGGGAGGTGACGTGAGTAAAGTCCTCGCTGGGCTTCTAGCGCAAAGGGTAGCCGCCGAAACCTCTGTACTCGAGCTCGAAGCCCGAGCAGAGTATCTATCGAGAGAGTTGAATCAGCACCCTCGGACGATAGATGCCGAGTGGACAGTCACAGAGAACGAATCTGTCTTGATGCTAAACCAGAGGCTTCTGGAGCTTGAGATCTCTCGAAGTGAAGCCCTCTCGACGTACACTCCTGAAAGCAAGATCGTTCAGGACCTAAATCGACAGATCGAGGAGAGCAGCAGGCTCCTTGAAGCCAAGAAGGGAGAGACACTCTCCGAGACTACGACAACGGTAGACCCGTCCTACCAAGCCCTCCAGGTTGACTTGGTCCAAACGGAGGCGGAACTGACATCGGCGCGAGCTCGCATTCAGGCTCTATCTCGTCAAATTGAGGATTACCAATCCCAGCTTTCCGATTTCGAAGAGACCTTTGGTGAACTCGAAAAGCTGCAGAACGATGCAAACAGAGCCAAAGAGCTCTACCTCCGGTTTTCAGAGCAAGAAGAACAAGCTCGGTTGAGCGCCATCCTAGGAGAGTCTGGCTTTGTGAACATCAACCTCGTGGATGAAGCTGTTCCGCCTCCAAGACCAGTTCCACAGCGAATTGTCCTTGTGCTCTCTGTTTCGGTGCTGAGTGGCTTGATACTCGGCATCGCTGCTGCCCTCTTCGTCGACTGGCTAGACCCGACTGTCCGTAGTGTCTTTCAGGCTAGTCAAATTGCTGGAGTTCCTGTTTTGGCTGAGCTGGAATGAACAACGACCCCCAAACCAAGCGGTGCTCGACCCCTACCTCTGGGACTAGACTGTTGCGAATCAGCCATCCAAACCCCATTCTTTTTCCCACCCAATCGCGCAGACGGCCATGAGCAAGTACTTCGAGACATTGTCACGCCTTGGAGATGGTCGGGCCGCAGAGGGTTACTCAAGGAGTACCAACCCCCTGTCCGACTCCAACCTTCAATCCGGACAAGACTTCGTGCCTAGCTACACCACTCCTATCTTGGCTGATCTACCTTTGGCAGGCAGAAAGCGAGTTCTGAGCGGCCTCTTGAATGCCCTCCGCGAGCTCTCTGACGGCTCCGCTCGCCCAGTCGCAGTCTTAGCAGGGGTAACCTCAATCGAACCGGTGACGAAGATTGCCTCCGGCCTAGCAACCCAAGCATCGAGCGAGGGAATCCGACTCCTGGTCGGCGAGATTGTGGAGTCCAAGAAAGGCCGCATGCTGAAAACGACACTATGCGCTGCTGAACCAGGCCGTGCAGACGTGCTGCCCTACGCCTACAGTGAGCAGGCGATTGGCGCTCACTTTGACCTTGCTGGTCAGGATCCACAAGAGGTGCTCAACTCTTGGTTGCGGGCCCAAGGTCGAACCCACGACATCGCCTTGATCTTGGCCCGCCCGATACTCGATTCGGCGGACGCGACGTTGATGGCCAAGGCCGGCGCTGGTTTGGTGCTGGCTGTTCTACCGGGTGTCACGACGCGCGCAGCGCTTAAAAAGGCGGTCAGTCGAACGCAATCGTCTGGAGCCAGGTTGCTCGGTATTGTCCTCTGCGAAGGTGGTACTCACCTGCCCGGATGGCTCAAGAAGCTGTTTAGCGGCATCGCGCCAAGTAGACAGCCTCACTCTTCGAGCGATTGAGGTTTTTTTGTTTGTCACTATGCTTAGCTGGTCACCTAGGCTGCCGCCCTGCTCAGTCTCTGACGCCAATAACCCGTGAGGCCGAGCCTCACTGACGTCAGATCCCTAACGCGTGAAGGAATAGCCGGGAGCTGAACTTCTTCTATACTCGATTCGCTGTTTCCCGCGGGGCGAACATCGGTCCGTCTGGAGGAAGGTTCTGAACAAGATTCATCGTTTGGCTTGCCGAATCAGGGAAGAAGCGAAGAAGAACAGTTCTTGGTGTGGCGCAGTCATCTTAGACCGTAGAAGTCTGATTTTGGTTCGCAACTCGCTCGATTAGATTGGTGGGCATGAGCGAGTTTGAGTCAGATCTTCGGCGACTTGCGTCGGCCTCAAGCGTATACCTCCTCGCTGCCTTGGCGCAGAAGGGGGTTGCCTTTATTCTTCTCCCAATTTACACGCGGAGAATTCCCACCCAGGGTTACGGCACGCTCGAAATCCTGTCGGCCTTCTCGGCAGCAGTGTTCATGCTCTTGCTGATTGGTCTGCCGGCTGCTGTCAACAAGTGCTTCCACCGTGACTGCAATACGGATAGACGCAAGAACCAGCTTCTACCAACAGCGCTTTCACTAGCGGTACCGGCCCTCCTGATTGGCCTAGTGCCACTCTGGTTGCAGGCCCCAAGAATCGGTCAATACCTGCTCGGTAGCGACACGGACGCGCCCTTGGTTCGACTGGCGCTTGCAGGGGGTCTGGCCTACAGCCTTAACACCCTCCTGCTCGCAGGCCTACGGGCGCGTGAGCGAGCTGTGACCTACGGCTTACTCTCGCTGGTCCAGTTCACAACGACAATGCTCCTGAATGTATATCTTGTAGTTGTGATGAATCTCGAGGCACGAGGCGTTCTTTGGGGAAACCTTCTTGGATCATGCACAGTCCTGCCATTGTCGCTGTTTTTTGGGCTCAAAGGCACTCGATTCCAAATCGACAAATCTCTGGTGAGGCCCCTGCTCACATTTGGCGCGCTCGTACTACCGGCAGCAGCGAGCACCTGGATTATAGACCTCTCAGATAGATACCTCCTTACGCGACTTGCTAGCCTCGACCAGGTCGCCGTTTATGGTGTCGGCTACAAGGTGGGTGCCCTGATACAGATAGTCGTTGTCTGGCCATTTCAGTTGGCGTGGCCGGCCGTCTCTTTCTCCATAAGCGAGCGTGGCGACTACAAAGAGACCTACGGAGCAATGCTCACATACCTGTGGGTGATTCTCGCGTATTCGATCGTCGGTATCTCAATCGCCAGTCGAGTGTTCTTGCCTCACATTGTTGGCCGGGATTACGCTGGAGCCTATCGGGTTGTTCCTCTGATCGCTCTAGCTTATGGACTCAATGGAGTTCATTATTGCGTAAGCCCAGGGATCCACATTGCCAACAAGACCCGGACTCTCGCGGTCCTCACGGCCGCTGCCGCGGCGGCCAATGTTTCGCTTAACCTGTTGCTGATTCCAGCATTCGGAATGATGGGCGCTGCTCTGGCAACAGTCCTTGCTTTCGGTCTTCTTGCAGCTGGCGCCACCTTGGTGGGACAGAAATACAACCCCGTGCCGTATCAATACACCAGACTGCTAAGGGCCGCTATCATTTCTGTCGCGGTCCTAGGCATCTCCTGGTTGTCCAGAGTAGACCTCAGCCCGTTCTCATTGCTTTGGCAGCTCTTCCTCGCAATCGCGGGCATACCACTCTTACTCTTTCTTGGCAGGTTCTTCTCCGATGGAGAACGAGAGGCCTTTTCCAGGCTGATGACGATTGTTCGAAAGAAGTGGAGGACTCCGAGGAGGACGAGATCAGAGTGACGCGGCCGAGACCCTTATGCAGCATTCAGGCCGAAACGCCCAATGTCAAATAGGGTAATCTTGACGGACATGCAAAGTGCCTACACTCGAATCTTCGAGCGCTCGATCTTTCCTGTCCTCGACACCCTCAACGGCACACGTATCTGCGAGATACTCTCTTTGCTGCTAGATTCTGAGTATCTAAATCCAGACGAGGTGCACCGGAGCCAGAGAAAGAAGCTGTCAGGGGTCGTTTCCAGAGCGGAGCGCGACAGCTCATTCTACCGAAGACTTTGGAGCAACAGTCATTCCAAGGGTCTTCCATCCGAGTATCCGGAGCTCGATGGACTCCCTGTCGTGTCAAAACGGGACCTCAGAGACGCAGTTCGGGAGTTTCCTTTGGATAGCTTCAGGGGGCGAGTCATTCGCTCTCCAACTAGCGGATCGACCGGCTCGCCCATGATCTTCCTGCGCTCTGCAGAACAAGAAAGCTGGTTTTGGGCACTCAGGTTCCGAATCTGGCGCTGGGCTGGTTACCACCCCGGAGATCGTTATCTGACCATCAATCTGAACCCGCGGATTGGTTGGAGGAAGCACCTTCAGGACTCACTTTTCCGATGCTCCTACATGACATTCAATGCAGACAATCAGGATTCCAGTTTGATCCTCGAGAAGCTTAAACGTAAGAGAATTCGTTTTCTCAACGGCTTCTCATCATCTTTGTATGTCTTGAGTAGGCAGATGCTCACTGGAGGCATTGATAACCCCGGCGTTACCGGGATCACCTCCACGGGCGACACGCTTTTCGAACCTTACCGCGAGTCAATCGAGAGGGCATTTGGCGTTCGAGTCTTGGACTACTACGGTGCTGGAGGAGAAGGGGTCCATCTAGCCAGCCAGTGTACCGAAAGTCAGGGTCGATACCACCTCCACCCAGAGAATGCTGTTGTCGAGATTCTGGGACCCAGCGGTCCGGTCAAACCCGGCGAGCGTGGCACGATTGTGATCACGCAGTTGCACAATCAAGCGATGCCGCTGATCCGGTATGACTTGGAAGACATCGCAATCCGAGCAGATCCAGGTCTGAGGTGCGATTGCGGCCGAACGTTGCCCCTATTGGAAGGGGTGGAAGGTCGCACACCCGATTTAGTGCTCCTGCCAGACGGGACATTCCTGGTCATGCACTTCTTTGTGGTCTTGTTCAAGAACCTCCAAGATATCTACCAGTATCAAGTAGTACAGAATCATGAAGACCGTTTGATTGTAAGACTCGTTGGGGCTCCAAATGCAGATCGGAAGTCGCTCGAGAGACTGGTAAGCCAGCAAGTCTCAAAGGCCACACGAGGGTTGGCAAGCTGCGAATTCGAATGGCTCTCGGAGATTCCTCTTGCGAATTCGGGAAAGCGCCGCCTTGTTGTCTCAAAGATAAGCAGAGAAGCACTGGGAATCCAACGATTACGAACTGGCGGCTTCAAACCCTAAGGGGCTCATAAAGCCTCCGATCCATAGCACTAGTGAGGCGGGGCTGAGAGCCGGGATGAGCGCTTCTTCTGGCCGTGGTGATTCCATCCGTCGGTCGATCTGTATCCAGGCCTTCAGACAGTGCTGCAGCACTAATCGGTCCAACGATACATTCAAACGCGAATAGCGGAGTACCGCGCTGCAAGATTCTGATTCATTTCCATCATGGATCGCTGGCGGCTCGTACAACATTCAGGCTCCGCCGTTCGAGTCCAGTTTGGTTGCCCCACCTTACCTGTCTGTCGACTCGCCAGGCGTTTGGCAGAACGTGATGGATCTAGCCACGCGCCACATCATCAACTGAGAAACCAGTGATCGAATGGATCAGCAGCTTGGGCTCGAGGCCCCAGATTGCGGTTTGGTGTCGGGTTGCCTTGATCGGAGCTCCAGCGCTGATCCGGCCACCCACACCCTTTACCGGGTTGTTCATCGAAATGACTGCATACGTGTCCCGGTTCGGCAAACGGCGTTCTGAAGACCCCGTGAGACATGACGTCTGAGACAAGCAACAATGACACCAGTTGGGGCCGACTGGCTCGCAGGGGATTCTCGCCCGTCGGGAATTGAGGTTGCTGTTCAGCCCTTCCTCCATGTACACAGGGTAGACGACCAGTTTGTCAGGTGGAGTTAAGTGGCAGTGGGTTTCTCCTAGGTGAACACGTAGCGCGAATTCGCGAGCGGTCCGGCGGGCCCACCTCAACCTCGCACCCAGATAGTGGCGACAACGGGATTCGCCCCCGCAGACGGGTCCTGTTCACAAGGGCACCACTACTACGACCTGGTGCCCGATTCCTCCGATTCGTGACTTCTCGTTGTCTGCGCTGATTGGTCTCTATGTCGACTTGTTGTCATATTCATCTTCCAAGAAGTCCATTAGGGGCAAGCAACGCTCCCAGATAGAATCATCGAGAATCATGACTCGGAGGGATCAAGTTTTGCGTCTTGGAATCATTGGTTGCGGATCAATTGTCCAAGCCTCTCATCTGCCAGCGCTAGTGCGATGTAGAGCTATCACCGTCACCCGACTAGTAGATCGAGATACTGCGAGAGCAAAGGAATTGGCGAAAAGGTTCGGCCTCGGCGCACAAGTATCCTCCGATTACCAAGACGTCGGCACTGAGGTCGATGGCGTCCTCATAGCTTTGCCGAATCACCTTCACTATCCTGCGTCGCGGTACTTTTTGGAGAAGGGCGTTGCGGTACTCTGTGAGAAACCACTTGCACCAAAACTTGAAGAAGCGGAAGACCTCGTGCAGATGTCCCGTCGCTTGAAGGTGCCACTCGCTGTGGGAATGGTCTATCGATTCAGCCAAGGTACTCAGGTAGTAAAGCGCGTGCTGGAGCTTGGATTGCTGGGAGACCTCCAAGGCTTTCGACTCGACTGGGGCGATCCTGGCGGCTGGAAGACACATTCTGGTTATGAGGTCTCGAGTGAGCAGGCTGGAGGCGGTGCTCTGATCGTCAATGGGATCCACTTCATCGACCAGATGCTGCACTGGTTCGGACCTTTAGTGAAGTTGGATTATCGCGACGACAGCCTTGGTGGTCCTGAAGCAAATGTCGCCGCAGACTTCGTTTTTGACTGGCAAGGACAGCAACTCAAGGGCGAAATGAGACTCTCAAAGACCTCCAGATTGAAGAATCGCCTAAAGATTAGCGGGTCACGAGCTTCACTTGAGATGCCCTGCGGCTTGACAGCTCCTGTCACATTGACTTCAGAAGAGTCCAAGGGACTGAGGACGACAATTGAGCTGGATACGGAATGGGGTCGCACAGGTGCCGATGCTTTTCAGGATCAACTAGAAGACTTTGCCCTTGCAGTCTTGGGAGAATCTGAACCACGGGCCAGTGGCTCAGTATCGCTTCCGTCCCTCGCCGTAATTGAGTCCTGTTACAAGAATCGACGAAGCCTGGACCGACCCTGGGAGGTACCGATCGGCGGGCCAATGCGTGCGGCGCTGGAGGCCTCTCCCATCCGGAGGGTGCTCGTGACGGGAGCTACCGGATTCATAGGAGGTGCCATTTGTGAGCAACTCTCAGCCGAGGAAGGAATCGAAGCTCGGGCGTTGATTCACAATACGGCACATGCCGCACGAGTCCGAAGACTACCGTTGGAGAATGTCCAGGGCGACCTGCTTGCGCCCGAAACATCCAAAAAGGCATTGGCGAACTGTGATGCAGTCATACACCTAGCGGCAGGCTCGACACGAGCGATAATCGAGGGCACGAAGAATCTATTGAAAGCGTGTGTAGAGAGCTCAGTTCAACGATTCATTCTGGTTAGTAGCGTCCGCGTATATGGAGCCAACCCTGGTGCCGAAGCAAAGGACGAATCGGTGCCTCCACGCAAGACAGGCGACCCGTACGGTGACGCAAAACTGGAACAGGAACGCCTCGCTCTGAAGTTTTATGAACGCCATGGTCTTTCTGTTGTCATTTTGCGAGCTCCATACGTCTATGGCCCACACGACCATTTCTCTCAAAACCTGATTTCTAAGCTGAAAGAAGGCAAATGGGCAACCATAGACGGCGGGCGCGGCATCCTAAATGCTGTATTCGTTTACAACCTCTTGGACGCTATCTATCTAGGCTTAGTCTCAGAGCAGGGCATTGGGAAACCGATGTTTGTCACCGATGACTGTCCTATAGAGTGGAATCAATGCACCGCAGAGTACCAGCGGATGCTCGGGCAAGGAAGCAGCTCTCTCCCTGAGGTGAGCAAAGCCGAGGTTGAGGCTGCACGCGAGGCCAAGGGTAGTTCAGGAAAGGGAGCGTGGATCATTTCGGTCGGGAAGTACTTGTCTTCTGATTCCTGGAATCGCTCACTTGCGAGATTGCCTCTACCTTCGAGCTTTCAGAGAAAGATGATGCACCTGTTCGGCGAGTTGATGCCCCAACTTCGAGAGAGGCTGCGTGAAGATCCGCGATTCAGAGAAGTCTGGTTAGGAGAAGGCACCAGAGCTCAGGCTGTGACCGTCGATCTGGACGATGATCAACTTCTCAGCCAGTTGAGGCAGGTTGTCCATTCGTGTGGGCGCGCCAAGGACACTCTTGGCTACCGCCCTCGTTTTGATCGAAAGGAAGCCCTAAGGCTTACCGAGCTATTCCTAGCTCAAAATGGGCTTCTAGGGAATATGTTCTCCACCAGTTCACAGAGCTCGGAAGAGAGCACCCGGTAGCGACTTCTCGCCTCCTAGCAGCTGAATCAGGCAGCTCCGACTGCCTATCGCAAGCCTTCTCTTTCAGCAGCATCTCGACCTGCACTCTCTGCTCATCTTCATCCCGATAGAGACGGGCTAACCAATCTTGACCAGCACCACCCGACTCACCCAAGCAACACCTAGAAGCACCGACAAAGACCTCCTTTGCTGCAGGCCGCAAAGGCTCACGTCAGGTCTCAACCTTGAGGATGCTTCCGGCGGCAGCACTCGCTTTTCGAGCGCGAACTCCATGATTGAGGCCGTCAGCCTGGCATTCTCCAGCTCGAGTTCAAGAAAACCCCTACTTTGAGAATCAGCTCAGCTGAATAGCCCGAAGATGTCCTGAGACCCGGTTGATTGGAGAGAGGATGAGGAGCGGCCAGTCTCCAGTTCAGCTCATGTCACTAGGTAAGAGGCTGAGTCGAAGCCAGAACTCATGTGTCCCGGCCTGAGAGCGGACCGAGACTCTGCATGGCACCTCCGACTCCAATGAAATCTCTAATCGCCTGACCAAAGGGGCCCCGCCGTTCGCCCTGCCGACGACCTCATCTCCACAGGCAATCAGAAGTTCGAGAGCTGAGTCACCCTCACTCCAGCCGAGCGTCGCAAGCAGCCTCATCCCGCTAGCAGCAGGCAAATCGAATGCGACGGCCCCCTCTTCTGACACAGTGTCAGAAAAGGTCCGATCGAGTTGGACGAGAGGGGCCGAGAATCCTTCGCCTGCGAGAAATTCATCGGCGCCGATATCCCAGGCGGCTCCCTGGGGTCGGGAGTCCCCATCGATGTCAGTGGTGGTGATGGCAGCGACGCTGGTACCTCGGTCTCTGGCGCAGGTATCGGTGTTGGCCAGATGAATGTCGAAGAGCCCCTCCTGGGCGAAGGTGGGTGAGCATTCAGAGCTGTGAGCGTCACCACCGCTGGTGTTTTTCCAGGTTGAAAAGCCGGTCTGATTACCACGGTTCCAGACGAATTTGTTGCCAGTCAAGTTGTCATAGGTGTTGTAATCGGCGATCCAGCTCGAGGGAGCGTACCCCGTCCAGACGGCGAGATCTCCACTGCCGAGACCGTCGATGATGTTGTTCTTCAGCGTGATTTGTTGTTCTGGATAGTTTGCCCCGCTGCCCTCTGCGTCGCCGACCACGATGGCTGCATGGCGGTTGATGTCGCCATAGCAGGTATTGTTGACGATATCGATCGAGCCGGGGTTGGTCCCGCTGGGATTCCCGGCATCGATCCACAGACATGCTTCCCATCCCGTGGATGAGGAAAGGTAGTTGTTACTGATGGTCAGGTTTTCGATGGTAGCCGTTGCTGGGCCATAACCTTGGACAGCGCTGATGCCATAGTCGCCCCATTGATAGGGAGCGTAGGCATTGGTGATGACATTGCTGTCGATGAGCGTATTCTTCAGTGTGCGGGATCGGCAGAATCCACTACCAGCATCAGGTTGCACAACTATTGCGTACTCCCAATCTTTGAACTCATTGTTCCTGATCGTCCAATTTCGAGTGCATTGTGCCGGAGCAACGGCATAGACTGTGTCTACGGAATAACCTTGGCCCCATCCGTCGGGATCGCCATCCAGAATGCTATCCAGAACAAACACATTGGTCACCGCCCCCCAGAGCTTGATGCCAGAGACATTGGCGCCGGAATCTCCTGTGCCTCCATGACCAACAGCAGTGATATTGATGAACGCAAAGTCGAAAACTTCCGGGCTACTGTTCACTGCGCCGCGAAACATATAGCCGCCAAAATCCTGGATATTCAGGTTGTACAGGGTGATGTAGTCGTCGGCACCACCAAAACTTATGAAGGTGCCCCGACCACTTGAGTCTCCATAACCCTTGTTGATGTTCTCCAGTGAGAGGTCATGGAAGTAATTGTAATCTCCGCCGCCGCCAGTGCGATAAACAAAGCCGCCATCGCCGCCGTCAAGGTTGTAGTCCCTTGCGGTGAAATGCGCTACCTCCAGGTAGTTGTGCCCGTTTATGGTTATTGCCCGGGCAGTGTTGCCATTCGCATTACCATCCAAAATGGCGGTGTCATCGGTGTCATACGGCGGATACCGCCCATCGTTGTCAGCATCCCAACCGATCAGCATGGCAGGGTCCTGGGGTAGAGTGAAGCTATGATCCACGGTCGAGGTCAATGAACTCCGATAGGAACCGGGTACGCCACTGGTTGTCCAGTTCAGGGACTCATTGCGGCAGGTACCCTTGAAACAGACGATATCCTCGGCACCGTCACCGGGCCCATCCATTGCCGCCATGGCCGAGGACAGACGGTTATAAGGAGAACCAGGCGTTCCGTTACCGTTACTCCCGGCACCGCAATCCACGTAGATCAGATCCTCTGCAACTCCATCACCATCAGGGTCCACGGTCGAGCCATCGCAGATATTGCAGTCATCCCCAGGCTCACCCAATACACCGTCACCGTCCAAATCAAAACCACAAGCTCGAGAATCGTAACCACGAGATCCGAGAGGAAATACCGGAGTATTCGTGGAGGCAAGAGCCATGGCAAAGCAGTAGGCTACCGTCATCAGTGTTCTGGGAGATCGCTTGCACTTGCTCATGTTGAAACCATCTGAAACCTCGCGCCACTGGAAAGATTCAAACACTTCGCTTCAGACTAGTCTGCGCTCAGGGTCGGTCATTCCTTAGACTCTCTAGGCGCTCTGGATCGCTCAAGTTCCGAAGCATGCCAAACTCTCCTGAACCGGTGCTCAGAACTCGAAGAGTCTTACCCTGAAGACTGTTCGAGCTACCGGTATACTGAAGGTTGAGCCAGAACTTCGACGCTCCCTTGATCGCAGACACGCCTACTTCACAGATCCTGCCACTGGAAACACCCACCTCCAGTCTTTGAAACCTATCGCTGCGACCCGTAGCTGTGCCTGCGACCTCATTGTTGCAGATCACTTGGAGCACAAGGTCTGATGACTTGGATTTCCAGAACAACGTGACCAGCAGTTGACCGGAGGACTTTGTGTCCACCGCATACGCTCTAGTCTGTCCTGGCCCAACCTTGCCTGACACAGTAGCCGCCCAAACCGCTGACAAACTTAGAAGAGTGTTCAAAAGTGCTAGAACAAGAATGGCTCCGAAATAACGTCTCAACAATCGCCTCTTCATAGCTGAACCTCACTTGTCATCAAATCATGATCCAGGCCCGATGGATAGGCCCACCTGAGAATCTCAATTCCACAGAGCGCGCCTAGTCCGGTGTCTCAGCCAGTTGATCAATTGTCCAGCTCCCCAGTTTCGGCAACTGTCCCCACCAGATTCACAGAAATACAGCCAGGCCTGATCCTTGGCAAACCTCCCCGAAGCGATCCAGCTGTGGAGTCAATTCGAGATCCATCGTGTCATCACCCAGAGACCTCTGAATGTTCAATTGGCGGAGTCATTGAGCTATCATGAGCCGTCTCTGGCACAGTTGATTCTTTCTGTGAGTTGCCAGGAATCTTGAAGCAAGCGCTACCCTCAGTGTTTGTCGACAACCGCGAAAATCTCTCCGTCCCAGCTTCATTTCAACCCTCAACTCATAAACCATTTCCAAGAGCTCAATTCTCTCAATCCAGCTCCCCAAGACTCAATTGAAGGAATCCAAAAAACTTGGAACAACGACTCCTGAACAACCGCAAGGACAGATTTCGATCCTTTCTGGCCGCAGTATCGACAGTAACAGCAGTGTTTCTTGCAGAGTATGTAGTCTGGTTTCTGTTGGGTGATCGGAATCCCTTTGGTGTGGTTCTACTTGTCATTGGATGCCTTGCACTAGCTATGGCAGTGACTGTGTGGGTAGTTGGATGTCGCCTCCCCGATCGCTTGGCGATTTTCCTCTCATTACTCTTGCCCGGTGCCCTTCTAGGGTTTCAGGCCGCTACTGTGACCTATCGAGGCAATCTTGAATCACTCTTCGCATCAGTCATTGGAGCACTTGTCTTCGCTGCAGTTGGAGGGAAGCTGGTAACTCGAAGTTCCGTTAGGCTGCTCGCTTACTCTGGAACTGTTGTGCTGGGAATCATCTCTTCACTTATCGCGGCAGTCGATTCGTCGCAATTACCTTGGTTTCCTCCGCAGAAGCCCAAACCTGATCGGAAAGACAAGCCAAGCGTGATGTTGGTAGTCCTAGATACAACTCGTCGCGACCATCTAACCGTCTACGGATACGGCAAGCCTACTTCACCTAACCTGCACAAACTCTCAAGCACGTCTCAGGTCTACAACCAGGCCTGGTCCCCTGCTCCATGGACACCTCCCAGCCATGCATCGATGCTCACTGGACTCCTACCCGGACAACACGGATGTGACGGGCGGGCGCAACCAAAACTCGCCACCGAGTTGGTCACTATTCAAGAGGTCTTGAAGGACCAAGGCTATGCAACAGCAGGATTCGTAGCCAACCCCAATCTCCATGCAACTGGCTGGGACCAGGGTTTCGACCGGTACGAAGGACCAGTCAAAATGGGGCGACATTCTTCAGTCGTGATCCTGAACAGAATCCTCTTCAGTACAACCAGCGGGTGGGCGGCACAGAACGGCACGGAAGTTCTCTTGCGCAGAGCCAGACGCTGGTGGACAGATCATGAACACGAACCACGGTTCCTGTTTATCAACCTGATCGATCCCCATCGCCCATACTCTCCCTCGCCGCGCCAGTATGATCGAATCGCCCCCAGCATCGAGCTGGAATCGGCCTTGAAGACCGACCAAGATCCTGTGACCTACTACCTCCGACCGGGAGTCTCGGTCGAGCAGATGGAATCTCTGAACGCACTTTACGATGCTGAGATTAGATCTATGGACGAGCAACTGGGTCAGTTCTTCGCCTGGGTGAGTGCTCGCGGTGAACTGGACGAGACTCTAGTAATCGTAACGGCTGACCACGGAGAGCGCCTGGGAGAGAGAGGTCTGGTAGGCCACGACCTTCTGATGGATTCCTACCTGCTACACGTCCCGCTAATAATCCGCTTTCCAGTCGTTCTCGAATCGGGCCAAGTCGACTATCCTGTGCGACTAGACGGGCTGCCCCAATTCATCCTGGGTCTTTTAGGCCTCCCATCTGCCGACCGACTGTTTCCCAGGGAATTCCGCATCGGCGATGACGAATTCATCGTGGCTCAGTATCAGCAACCTGACTGGTTCCTCGAGCAACTAAGAAATGCCGACCCCGGCTTCGAGACTGATCCATTCGAAGGTGACTGGAACTATGTTTCGAACGGTCATTTTACTCTTTTAAGCAGTTCCAAAGCTCCAGATGCAGGTATCCTGATCAAAATGGATGATTCGACCGACTGGACAACGGACCAATCCTCCGCTTATCCCGATATCGCAGCGGCTCTCCGGGAATACGCTTCACAACTGCCAAAGTTCAGCAATCACCAAACAGAGGAGACTGTTATAGATCCTTCTCAACGCGAGCAGCTGCGCGAGCTTGGGTACGTCGACTGAAGAAACACTACCACCACTTCAAAGTCACTTACGAAGACAGGTCCCGCACTGCTTCAGCTACCAGATTTCGGTTCACTTGCCTTTCGCCGCATCCAAAAGCGTACAGCATCGCGTTGTGACAGATGATGTTGATTCTCCGCGGAATCCCTCTGGACTTCTTGACTACCAGACGGAGGGCCGGCCGGCTAAACACGTCCAACTCCCCTCTCGCGGCTTCCACTCGATGAAGTATGTATTGCCTGGCCTCCTTAGGCGTCAACCTCTCGAGCTGACAGCGAATCGAGACACGATCTGCGATCTGCCTGAGTCTTTCCGATTCCAGCCGCTTCGCCAATTCGGGCTGCCCGACAAGGATGATCTGGAGCAGCTTCGAGTGGAATGTCTCGAAGTTCAAGAGCAACCTCAACGCCTCGAAAGCTGAGTCTGAGAGGGTCTGCGCCTCATCGACGACAAGGGCAGCTGTTTCGCCTCTTTCGGCGCAACTCAAGAGAAATCGATTCAAAGCCGTCAACATATCGACTCTGCGGCGAGAGCGTGTTGAAACACCGAAGTCGTCGAGAACGAGCTGAAGCAGTTGATCGAATGGAAGCGCGGGATTGTGTAGATACGCCGTCCTCACGTCCAATCCCGAAACACTCAGAAGTGAATACAGCAGGGTGGTCTTGCCAGTTCCAACCTCACCCGTCATCACACAGAGGCCGCGCTTCTCAATCAGGCTGAGCCTCAATCCAGCAAGCGCTTCAGAGTGCTTCTCGCTCAGAAACAGAAAGGCAGGGTCAGGTGTTAGCGAGAACGGCTCACACTCGAGTCCGAAGTACCTGAACCAGTTGGCTGGCTCGTCAGTACCGCTCCCTTGGTTGAGCACAGAGGAGGTCGGTATAATCGGGGGCAATTCCTCATTGGTAGGTTCGCTCTCGACCAACAGCTGTCGAGTCACCTTCTTGACTGCCACATCGGGTACCTGGACGGGATCACCTTTTTCGAAAGACTCGGACTCTGGCAGCCGTTCTCCGACGAGTCCCCCATCGGCGGAGACCTCTTGGCGATCGAAACTTCGAGAGTCAGACTGCACAGTAAGGGACCCTGACATCCCAGAATCCAAGTCCTTATGAATCTGCACTAGGCCAAGAGACCAGAGCCCGGACAAGGCAGCCAGAGTCTCTTCAACCTGGTCTGTGCCACCAATCAGAAGACTCTCTATCCGAGTTGGCCTAGCCAATCGAAGGAAAAGGGTCAATTCCGTTCGACTGAGCTGCATACTCTTGAGCTGAGCAGTGTCCAGGTCCTTCGCTACTAGTTCAGCGGATTCTCCTCCGACCATCGACAGGAAGTCCGCGTGGTCAGACGCTCGTGGGTCCCCTGCTTCGTTTGGACTCGCCATCATGGGTAGTGGGCCAACAAGCTCCTGGGCATCGACCTGAAAGCCCTTCGCAAACCGGTAGAACTTCACCCTCCAGGAGGACAGCTCATCTGTCGTCATCTGCAGGAGGTGGGCCAATTCCCTGTCCAGACGACTCGCTTCCCAGGTCGATCTGCTCCTGAGGTAGTCATCGAGTCTTTCGGCCAACGGCCCAACAGACCGGCACAAGTAGAGCTTCCCTTCGACGAAGTAGAGGCGTTTCGTGCCGTCATCCGTCTCGAGCTCCAACGAACCCGTCTGCCCTTCCCTACAGATCGACCTCACCAAGGCAAGTACAGCGACGGGTTTGCTTGTAGACAGATATCTCACTAGGCCGACAAACCTCCGAGTCTTCTAGATAACTTGACGGGCGTCTCTACACAATCTAGCACTTCGGCAGTCCACGATCCAATACGTTTTCATCTATGAGACTGTCAGTATTCGACCCCGGAGTCGAGATCCAGGAGACCCAAGTAGAAACGCTCGGTCCGCGCCGCTACTTCGTCCCAGTCGGGAAGCGCCGACGCTCGCGCGCGAGCTTGGGCCCGCAGCTCCTCGACAAGAGCTGGTTCATTGAGGATTCTCTCCAGGTGCTCTCGCAGACCAACAACGCTCCCAAACGGGAACACTAAACCGGTTTTTCCGAGAACCTCTCTGTTTTCTGGAATATCGCTGGCGATGACGCAGGCTCCGAAGCTCAATGCCTCAAGCAGCGCGATCGACAGCCCTTCCATCGCCGAGGGTAAGATGAATGCATAGCAGTTACTCAGTAGCTCTTCCATGAACTCCCGATCGACCCGTCCCAAGAAGAGGACATTCTCCGACGCCAGCTTCTTGACTTGTTCGACGTAGGCGTCGGAATAACTGGATCCACCCGCGATGATCAGTTTCTTGCTCGGTTCTAACGGTGCCAAGGCCTCGAGCAAGTGATGGACGCCCTTCTCGGGCGATATTCGCCCTGCGTATAAAAGGTACTCGTCCTTACCGATACCGTAGCTCGCCAGTCTCTCGACAGGACGGTAGACCTCAGGGCTGATCGCATTCGGCACAACCTCCGTCGTCACCCCGTGCGCCTCGAAGTAGTGCCTCTGCAAGCCCTCTGAGACCACTGCGGTTGCCGTCGGACATCGCGCCGAGGCCCACTCCCCGAACCGCAGCACAGTCCTCGCAAAGCCCCCCCACTTCGCCCGCTGCCAGTCCAAACCGCGGACCGAGACGACCGTCCTGGCGCCGAAGAGCCTCGGAACCAGAGCAAGAGGAGCGGA
>CAVPOX010000010.1:0-28688 GCA_963707075.1 uncultured Acidobacteriota bacterium | reverse complement strand
GAAGAGCTCTATCACCTCGGGGCCGCTAACTTTAGATCCACCCGTTCGAAACTCAGCTCGCACTGATCCCTCTCCAGGGATATTTTCCCCGCCACCCGCCAGATCGAGGCGGCAGAATTTCCCTTCCCTAGGTTCTTCGGAGACCCGCTAGGCCGGCACTAGACCGGTGCCGCTTAAGCTGCTGGGGCTGGCACTGTTCATGCTTTGCAGACATTTCGAGTCAAAGTTCCTGGGCGGTCTCCTAGCACTAAGATCGACTCACTTCGAGATCTGGACCTCTGTAAGCACTCTTGGATTGAACTAACTGCCATTCGGAAGGTGAGTGAAGTCCTACACAGTCAGAGTCGCTAAACCGTGCTTTCATTTTGCTATGGCCATGAGCCTTCGCATTCCCCTGTAATCCGTGGGAGGTCGATTAGCATGAATCTGTTCACTGCTTTCTCTGAGCTCCGGTCCCTCCGCCTAGTGGTGCTGACCTCGTTACTTGCGTGCTCGGTCGGCATTGGTCCCATCCTTGCCGAGAGTCGTTCAGCCGGCGGGCTATCTCTGGTTGTGGTGGAGGCTACGGTTCTGGCTGCCGAGAATGCATCTGAGGGTGAATCCGATAGCACAGTTCACCTGATCCAAGTAGACAGAGTGCTAGAAGGTTGGGTGGGTGGTAGCGTGGTTTTGGTACGCGAGGATCTAGACACTACAGCAGTAGGCGGTCTGGCCGAGGGAGATCATCTGATCTTCTTCCTGGAACCCATGGCTGACGGAGACTATCAACTGCTTGGTGTCGAAACTCCTCTCGCATCCAACCCTATGGCTGCAATGGCGGCGTCTCCTCGTGGTTATTCATCTCGTCCTTGTGGTTTTGACATGGATGGTGACGGGGTCATTGGTGAGGCGGGCGACGATTGCAATGTGTGTGACGGTTCGACGTCGGATCCGGATGGTGACGGTATTGCCGAGGATTTGATCTACGTGGACTGCAATGCGGGGAGCAACGGGAACGGTTCCCCGGGGAATCCGTACAATCGTTTGTCGTCGGCTTTGGCTGCCTTGGACGGTCCTGGGGACGGTGCCGAGGATATCGTCTGTTTCAAGGGCATCTGCAAGAGTGAAGCGTTGACATGGCCTGTCCATGGTGTGCCGGGTTCCTACAAGAGCGCTCTGACCTCGACAGTCGATCACGACTTCACCCTTCCCCAGCATCCAACGATGCTGGTCGGGTGGGATGCGGACAATGATGGGCGTTACCCGCCTCATGATCCAGATGACACGGCGATCATGGATGGGAATGCCTCGGGGAATACGAGTTTCGCCATCGACTCAGCGGGTCGAGACTATTTCGAGTTGGCCCACTTCACGGCGCGGGACTACAACCTGGCCGGGGCGGCAGATGGTGGTTTCTTCGATCGCGGCAGGGACTCGAACTACGTATTCC
Organism: uncultured Acidobacteriota bacterium; assembly: GCA_963707075.1. GTDB lineage: Bacteria > Acidobacteriota > Thermoanaerobaculia > Multivoradales > JAHEKO01 > CAXMQZ01. The sequence goes on along the minus strand of CAVPOX010000010.1, from coordinate 27,259 downwards.
TTCATGATCTATCGTTAGAGAACATCAACAAAGGCCATGGCGATCATTACGCTCGCGCTGTGTTCATGATGAACGGTGGTGCGGTTAACTACCTGACATTCTACAACCTCAACATTGTTGATCATGGTGGGTATCTCGCACGCGGCTCTGGCTGTGGTTCTGAATGTTTCGATTGGTCGTTCATCAATCTTGAGGCTGTTGGTTACGGAGGGCCTGCCGACGAAGGCCGCTATGACATCGGTGGGATCAAGTTTTGGGACAAAGTCACCAACTTATTTCTTGTAGACAGCATCATGGATGCGAATCCTGATGCATGGGATTCCGGCGGCACGCCAGATGTGATGAACGCTGTCAACGTCAACTTCTGCACAAAGAACTGGACTATCAAGAACAACGAGATCAAAGACTACGAATCGTTCGTTCTCATTACACCGTGGACAAACACCACTGACTGCGGCGGCACAGCCAGGAATATCTCGAATGTCCTAATCGACAGCAATATCTTCACGAATAGCTATGCTCCCTTCAGTGGTGGTGATCAAGGAATTCACGCTGACGGCGGTGGCACTACCACCACTACTCTTAACGGCCTAACCATCACCAATAATTACCTCTCATCTTCAACAGGATGGGAGGCATGTATGTGGCTTGAAGTTGGAAACAACACTGGTGCCAATCCAGGTTCAGTAACCGTTATCAACAACACCTGCTACGGTGACATCACCACTCATTCTGCGATAGCCCTGCCTGTAGCAACGAGCTACCCGGAGCAGGACTGGATATTCAAAAACAACATCGTCGCGGGCTTTGGCAGCAGCGATATCGCCATTACAGTTGACTATGCACCATCCAACTGGAGTGCTGACTACAACGTCTACGACAACCCGGGCACCAACAAATTCCGCTGGGCTGGCGGCAGCCCCATCGACTTTGCGACCTGGAAATCACGAAGCGGTGGAGACATTAACTCTCGTCAGTGTTCACCGACCTTCATCAACGAAGGCGTGTTCGATATCCATCTCGACAGCTCCGACACCTGCGCACTGAACCGAGGCACACCACTCACCGCGATCCTTAGCCATGACATCGACGGAGACTCCCGACCACAGGGCTCAGCATGGGATATCGGGGCTGATGAAGCTATCGCGGGAGGAGGTAACTCCGCCCCCGGCGTCACGATCTCTCAACCCGCAAATAACGCCCAGTTCGCCGAGGGTGCCCAGATCACTTTCTCCGGCTCAGCCAGTGATGCCGAAGACGGCAATCTGACTTCGCAACTTGCTTGGACTTCCAGTCGCGACAACTCGATTGGATCGGGTGGTAGCTTCTCGAAGATTCTCTCCGTTGGAAGTCACGTCATCACGGCTCAGGTCAGTGACAGTCAGGGACTCGTTGGCTCTGATGCGATCTCGATCACGATTGAGGTAGTTGCGAACTCCGCCCCGACAATCGAGATCACCTCGCCGGAACCCAATCCCGCCCTAGGTCGGCCCGTCACCTCGAGCGGCAACGAGTTCGCTGACGCCTCTGCCAGCAAGGTCGTCGACGGCACCGCCGATAAACCGAACTCCTCCTGGGCCGCGCTCGGCTCGCCCAACTGGGTCGAGATCGATCTTGGCTCGAATCGCACAATCGATAGAGTGGAGATCTCGCCTTTCCTCGGTTCACCGGGCAATCCCTACTACTACAATGATTCGTGGCGGGTGCAGTACCGAACGTCCAGCAGTACACTGATTGATTTTGATGATGTCACAAGACTCGAGGGTGCCGGCAACTTGGTTAGTCCGGGCATCAGCGTCGTCAACGGTGATCCGGGGGATTCCGGGTCTCTCGACGCGTACAAATACTACACATTCTCTGTAAGACCAGTGACGGCACGCTACCTGCGCCTCACGGTCACTGGCGGCGACCGAGACGGCGACAGCAATGGTGCCGAGATCCGGTTGAGACAGACGTTCCCAAAGAGTTTACCCATCCCGGTCACTGCAACCGCGACTGACACAGAAGATGGAGAACTCGCCGACTTGATCATTTGGACCTCTGACCTCGACGGTGTTCTCGGCTACGGCCGATCGACGACAATCACCGACCTCTCGGTGGGTGAGCACACCATTACCGCCGCTGTCACCGATTCGAGTAATACCACCGCCTCACATTCAATCGAGATCTCAGTTGTCGATGGTCCCTTGGTTGGCTCTCCCGTGTTCGACGACGGCTTCGAAAGCGGCGACGCGCGCCTCTGGAGCATATTTCAGATCTGATCCGCCGTGTCTCCGGTACAGATCGGAGAGCCAGCCGCTTCACCCTGAACTTGAGCCAAGAAGGGACTGCTCTGGCTGTGCACAGGTCCCATCCGGAGACAGACAGCTCTGCGACCTCGACAGGGTCACTCCTTCGATGCCCTATAATCGCAACCCATCGCATGCTCACCTCCCGCCGCAAGCTGACAAAAACTCTTGCTCTACTGGCCCATTACTCCGGCTACTGTCACGTCTATAGACTGATGCGGCACCGTACCGGAGATTTCCGCGTCTTCATCTTCGAGTATCACGATGTCGGACCTCCGCTCAGCGATAAGGAGGGTACGGTCTCGACTCCTTTGTTCGTGAAGCAAGTGGAGTCGTTACAAAGATACCTTCGACTCACCTCGCTGACTGACTCTGTGGCCAGGCTACGGGCTGCTCAGTCCCTCGACGAGGACTTGGCTGTCCTCACCTTCGATGATGGATACGTAGGCAATTTCGAATACGCCTGGCCTGAACTCGAACAGCGCAGGTTGCGGCCTTGTTTCTTTCTCACCACTGGCTTCCTGGATGGCTCTGAACTCTGGTTCGACAGGGCAACTCGTCTCTTGAGCGCCGCTCTGCGCATTTCAGGTGCTCTTCCAACGCGACTGGCAAACCGGTTGAAGAGTGATCTAGAGTCCTGGCCTACAGTGAGAAATCCTATGTTCTACTCCAGCAGTCTGAAGCGGCTGCATCCCTCGAGCCGAAACAGGCTACTGGACGAGATCTCAATCCAGGCCCGAGAGATTGCACCATCTACAATTGAACCCATGACCTGGGATCAGGTCCGAGAAATGCACAGAGCTGGAGCCGAGTTTGGAGCCCACACCGTCACTCACCCAATACTCTCCAGGATTTCTCCCCGTGAGCAGGAGGGTGAAATCAGACAGTCCACCTCGCGAATCAGGGAAGAGTTGGGTGACAGCCCTCGTCTCTTTGCATATCCCAACGGCGCCAGCAAGGACTTCACGCGTGACACCGTGAAGATCCTCAAGACAGAGAAATTCCTCGGTGCTTGCACTACAATTCGAGGCTCGAACTCGCATCGATGCGACCCTTTCAGACTCAAACGGATTGGAGTCGGGTCCGATCTTCCGGTCCTGCTTCATTTGAAGCAAACACCCCTTTACGAGAAACTGGCCTCCAATAGAGTTAATCCATGAGTTCAAATGACCCATCGTGTTTCACACTTGCTGCCTGTGGAGACCTCATGCTGTGCGGAGAGTGGCAAGATCTCGTCCAGGAGAAGCGAGACCTTTCTGCTTTTCAGGAGCTGGGGCCGATCGTTAGTGAGACTACCTTCTTGGCTAACCTCGAGACGACCTTGATGGGCGACGAGGGTCCGATTGAGAAGTCGCCTTTGGTCATCGCCACTGCAGCCGAGGTCGCCCGCGCTCTCGAGCTCTTGTCGGTCGACTTGGTCAGCCTGGCAAACAATCACTCATTCGATTGTCACGAAAGTGGCTTCCGTGCAACCCGAGCGCTCCTCGATCGCCTAGGAATAGCCTTCTTCGGAGCCGGCGAGACTCAAAGTCAAGCAGAGAAGCCCGTGGTTTTGAGCCGTGGTGGAGTCACTGTTGGGTTCCTTGGATATGTGGATCCGGATACGCGCCCCTCCCACCTCGCGAGCAAGAAACACGCCGGTGCCAACAGTCTCGATCAGATCCGAGCCCTAGAGCAGGTCGCAAAGCTATGCATTGACTGTGACCACGTGGTCGTTAGCCTGCACTGGGGGGTGGAATTTTCTAGTCTCGTCTCGCCGCAACAGGTACGGTTCGCTCGCTCGCTCATAGAAGCCGGGGCAACACTTGTGCTGGGGCATCACGCACATGTCATTCAGGGAGTAGAGTCGTTTCGCCATGGACTCATTGCATACGGGCTTGGCAACCTCACAACCACTGATTTCTTCATCGAGTCTCGGCGCGCTATACGTCAGACACGACGCACTCGGAGCTCCCTTGTCGTTCGTGTTGACCTGACGCGAGAGGCGATTAAGAGCTGGAATATCGTACCCGTCAGGTTCACTGGCGGCAATCTTCTGGTTGATGACCCGGTCGCTCGAAGCTACCTCGACCAAGCAACTCGGGCGCTAGCTAGGGGGGTCTCTGAGTCTCGGTGGAAGCGGCAGCGGTTCATCGATGATGTCCTTCTCCGGTCAGCGAGAAAACTCCACCCTGCCGTGATTCGGAGCCTGAGGCCTTATCATTTTCGCAAATTCTTCCAAAATATGCTGCGCTCGAGCTCAGGCCGGGGGCCTGCTTAGTTCAGAGGCGCCCGGCCGTCTTGGAGGCAACCATTCTCGTGTGTGGAATCGTAGCAATAGCAACAGCTGATCGATCGCGGTTCGAGAGGACCATCCTCGAACGCATGCGGGATGCAATTGCTCACCGCGGACCGGACGATGCTGGGATCTTTTCCGACGAGGGTATTGCCCTGGCCCACCGACGCCTCAGCATTATCGATCTCGCGAGTGGACACCAGCCTATGGCCGATTTCAACAAGAGAGCCTGGATAGTGTTCAACGGCGAGATTTACAATTTCAAGGAGCTGAGACGAGAGTTCACACAACGCGGGTACAAATTCGAGACGACCTCTGACACAGAAGTGATCCTGGCGTCCTATCTTCTGGATGGGGACAGCTTCCTTGAGAAACTCAACGGTATCTTCGCTCTTGCACTTTGGGACATCAACTCCAGGCGCCTCGTTCTGGCCCGTGACCGGCTTGGCGTAAAGCCTCTCTATCTATGGAAGAGTCCCATGAGCATCGCTGCAGCCTCGGAGATCAAGGCCCTTCTCGAGTGCCCCGCTATAGCGGCGGAGGCTGAAGAGGAACTAATCCCAGAATACCTGGCCTTCAGACAGTTGAGCGGTCACCGCACTCTGTTTCGAGGGATCGAGTGCCTGCCTCCGGGCAGCATACTGAGCTGGCAAGATGGCTATTCTCACATCCGTCAGTACTGGAAACTCCCGCCAATCCAAGCATCCGGGAAGGCATCCCTGTCTGATTGCCTCGAAGAGGTTGAAGACCTAATAGAAGAAGCCTGTCGGATCCAGCTCATGAGCGATGTACCTCTTGGCACCTACAACAGCGGTGGAATTGATTCCAGCCTAGTAACCAGATTCGTCGCACAAGAGGCCCAGGACGGCCTGAATACCTTCTGCGTTGGCCTCAGTGAAGCGGGTCACGACGAGAGGCCGTTCGCAGAAAGAGTTGCCCGCGAGTTCGGGACTCACCACCACCAAATCGTGGTTGAAAACGAGGAATTTTCCGATGCGCTTCCGGCGATGATCTGGCACCACGATGAGCCGTTGAATCATCCCAATACCGTTGCCATGTATCTGCTCAGCAAGGAGGCCAAAAGGAAAGTAACCGTTGTCTTGACGGGAGAGGGAGCCGATGAGCTCTTCGCCGGGTACCCACGTTACAGACTGGGAGCAGCCTTCGACATCCTGGGGGACTTGGGCGTTAACGCTCTCGGCAAAGTTTTTCGCTATCTTGACGCGGGTCATTCTGCCAAGTGGGAACAGATCAAGCGTGCTCTCCTAATTGGACCCGGCGGAGCACTGGTGGAAGCTCCCCGGTACGTCGTCGATGGAAGCATCGGTCAGATCCTGGTCGGTGATCTCGAGCCCACTCACCTCCACCGACTTCCAGCGACTCCACCGCCTGGCTCGACGCTATCCAAGATGCTGGAATATGACCAGCAAAACTACCTTCTCTCCGTTCTCAACCGTCTGGACAAAGCAAGCATGGCTTTTGGCGTCGAGGCCCGCGTACCATTTCTGGATCATCGAATTGTAGAGTTGGCTGCTAGCCTCCCAATAAGCCTGAAGATGCGGCATTTCGAGACTAAGTACGTGTTGAAACGGGTGGCGGAGCGCCACCTTCCTAAAGAGGTCGTCTATCGGCGAAAGAGCGGTCTCTCTCTTCCTCTGCGCACCTGGTTTTCCGCAGAAATGGGGCTGGGACGCTACCTGGACTTGCTGATCGAACCCAGATCGCTTCAACGCCCCTATTTTCAGCCCGAGGCCGTGAGAGCAATGGTAAAGGCCCAGAGGTCCGAGGTGGCAGACCACACCCAACTCATCTGGGGCCTAGTGAACCTGGAACTATGGCACAGAGCTTTTGTGGACTAGGCGGTCTCCTCCTCTCCATACGTCTGCCTGGTTCCCCCTGCCCTGGCCGAGCGACGAAGAGCCGCCGCGCTTGGAACCACACGATAGCGGGTAGCAAGGGTCACGCCTACAACGGACCAGAATACCGAGCTGATGAATGGGTTCTGAAGAGTCGATTCCACGAGCCCATTCACGGCGATTCCGGCCAAGTAAGCCAAACCAACCATACCCATCAATGCGACATCTTGGCCACTTCCGAAGCGCGCTAGTATGAGCCCTGACCTTGCTGCTGAGGCTGTAAGGAAGGCAAAGAGTGCCAGCACCGGTAGGCCACTACCAACGGCAATCCCCAGGTAGGTATTGTGTGGAGTGTGCCCACTCTCTCCCAGGGAAGGGTCATAGGGTATTCCTGTGCCGAACCAAGGGTTCTCGAGACATAGATTCCAGAAGTGTGGCCAGCGTTCCGTCATCCTCCACTGGAGATTCCCGTCTTCCAGAGGGCTCTTCAGCGTCAAGAGGCCCTTCACATTCGGTCTATCCAGCAAGTCAGGTTTTAGTGGGACCAGAACCAGGAAAAAGCCGAGAATGGCGATAGCGGCCCATCGGAAAATCGACCCGCGCAAGAAACGTGACCAGCCCATGTAAAGAAGCAACAAGGTGCTAGCCAAGATGATGCCGGCCCACGACCCTCGAGACGTGGCGTACAGAAGCGACCGGGTCAGCAGAAGGATGGTCACGATACAAAGGGCCTTTACCGATATCTTCTTGGATGTCACGATACCAGCGATGCAGGACAAATAGCTTAAAAGGTAAGCCCCTCCGAGGTAGTTTCGGTTGAAGAAACCCGCATCCGCTACGCCCTGCCTGTAGGCCAGCACTGACTGAAGAGCCACGATATCGACGGCCAGTGTCAGCACCAGGATTGCCATGAGCGCTTTCGACTTCTCCGTGATCAACATGGCGGCTAGCGGGAAGAAAAGAAGCGATCGAATCGAGTACCTGTAGATTTGATACAGCATGCTGAGAGGAGACGAAAAGAACTCAGAATTCAGGGGCGCTTTAGCATAGGCGAACGCACTGAGGACAACCAGGATAACCCACGGCCATCGATACGGAAGCGACCGCCAGGCCCTCCCTAAGGAAGATCTAGCACGAATCGGTAAGGCAACCATCAGCGTCAAGAGACAGACATCGGTGAAATCGAACTGGACGCCAAATTTGTACCACTGAATCGAGAAAGCAGCCCCAGCCAGCCCAATCGTCAAAAGAGCGCTTAGACGGCCTTGGAGACCCAAGAACAGAGCAAGAAGAGTCGACAGCAGCGGATTAATCAATAGAGCATCTTCAATCTATGGGGCCATTGGTGATTTCATACTTCATCATACGATAGTCGATACGAGACAAAATCCCGGTTGATGAATTGAGAGTATGTCTATGGTTACAGGGGGGCATCAAGTTCAGAACAACGAAAATCAGTTGAAACTCGACCATCAATGCGGTGGCGCTTTGAGGACCGCCAAGGAGTTCCTCACGGACTATTGCTGCAGATTTCTTAGTCGGCTGTACTCTCATCGCCGGGACAAGCTGAAATGTCAGCTTACCGACAGACCCGATATTCGATCGATCCTTGTGTTCAATCCGGTTGCAGGCCTTGGTAACCTGATCCTGCTAACTGGGCTCCTTAGTGCGTTACGCCAGCGCTTCCCGAAGGCCCGGTTGCTCGTTTTGATGCCGAAGTCTATGGCGGCAGAAGTCATCTTAGGCAAAGATCTGGTCGACGAAATCCTCTTCCTTCCCCCAAGCGGGGGTAGTCGCCTGGGTCTACTGAGGATCGGATGGCGGAAGCTGAGGCCTCTAGGCCTTGACCTTGCACTCGGCACTTTCTTCGAGCCGACATTGACGACTTCCTTGCTGCTCGCGAGCAGTGGAGCTCGATACCGGGTGGCGTTCACCCAAAAGCACGAGCGAGGATTCCTAAACACGATTAGCCTGACGGATCAAGGAGGGCACGAGGCAGACAGACACCTTCGACTCCTGGAGTTTGCTGGCCGCCATTTCGAAAACAGAACAGAGTTTTCGTCACCATTGGTCTTGCATAAAGCCGCTAGGAAGTGGCTCAATCGAAGGCACATGGGTATCTCACAACCGCTGGTCGGCATTCACCCCGGATCGGATTTTGTCAATTCCGCCAAGCGCTGGCCGGCAGAAAAGTTCGCGATTCTTGCAAGACGACTTGTCGCCGAGACTACTTGCGATATCTTGATCTTCCTCGGACCGGACGACCGCGATCTGAAGTCTCAACTGGCCTCACTAGAAGGGAGCCGAATCAGATTGATCACTGATAAGCCCTTGGATTTCGTCATATCCCTCGTTGACAACTGTGACGGCTTCGTCTCGAACGACTCTGGCATGATGCATATTGCAAGCGCTCTCGGGGTACCAGTCGTGGCGATCTTTGGGCCTACAAGTCCCGAAAAAAACTCACCAGTCGGACCGGGCTGTGTCCTCATTGCAGCCGGAGTCGAGTGCAGACCCTGTTATCGGAATTCGCCCATAATCTGCCATCAAGATTTGCGGTACTGTCTCGAGGAAATCAGTCCAGATACTGTATTCCAGCAACTCATGGTGCTCCTTGCAAATCACCACGCTGATACACTCTAGGTGCGATCGGTCGCTCCACTCTAGAAGGACATAATATTCTGGATTGCCGATAACTCTTTTTGCGAGGGGACGGGTTCTCGGTATACTAAAGAAGTCCTTCCGGGGCCAGAACAAGTAGATACTGGTATCGAGACCTGAGGCCGCAGGAAACCTGCAAGAAAATGTTGGAAGATCACCCGATTCCTTGGCGAGAGTTAGTAGAGTCCCTATATCGCCGCCGAAAAAGTGTCCTGATCGGTGTACTTCTTGGCGCCGGAGTGGGTCTAGCGTACCTCGCGGGAGCCCCCTCACTCTATAGGGCCACGGCTCGAATACAGCTCACGGCGCAACCTATCCCGGGACCAAGACAGGCTGCCATGTCAAACGCCCAGATCGAGGCGGAGCTCGCATTGATTCGAGCGCCATCACTAATTGCTTCCGTGCTGGAATCCGGTGAATGGCCCTCATCACCTTTGGAACACTCAAGGAAAACAACAAGTTGGAGCAACCGCACTAAGCTCTTCATCGCCAGACTTTGGCCGCGAAACGACCTGGAGAACGATGCCACCTCACTCGCAATGCGGTCGGAGGCCATCGCCAAGGAGATCCAGACCGACAGGATCGAAAGCTCAAACCTCGTTGAGGTTTCCTACTCTGCCGAGAACCCCGAAGCCGCGGCGGGGTTTGTGAATGCCTTGCTCACAAGCCATCTTGAGAGAATCGCTGACCTCAACGAAAGAGGTAGCGCTCGACCTCTCCTCCAAGAGGAGAGAAAACAGGCACTCGAGAAGTGGCAAGCTGCCCAGGCGGCCTTAGCCGACTTCAAGGAGGGCCTAGAAGACAACCTCATGACCCGTGATGAGGAAGACTTGGGCAAGGTGCTGGCGAATCTTCGGACCCAAAAGGTCGCCACCGAAACCTCGGTGCTGGAACTCGAAGCACGGGCGCAGTTCCTGTCGAACCGGCTAGAGAACCATCCCCGTACTATCGACGCAGAGTGGACGGTTACCGAGGACGAGTCGGTTCAGCTATTAAAGGAGCGAGTCTTCGAGCTTGAGATCGAGCGAACCGAGGCGCTCTCTCGTTACACTCCCCAAAGTACAATTGTGCGAGACCTAGATCGGCAGATAGAAGAAAGCAGGCGCCTTCTGGAGACCAAGGCAGGAGAAACCCTGTCCGAGACCACAACAACGCTCGATCCGTCTTTTCAGGCCTTGCAGGTAGACCTCGTGGAGACCGAGGCTAGCCTAACAGCTGCTGTAGCTCGCTTGGAAGCCCTCGATCGCCAAGTCGATGTATACAGTGCTCGCCTCAAGACGATTGAGCTGACATCCGGGGAGCTGGCACGGCTCGAAAACGACGTAGAGAGCGCTCTACAGCTGTTCCGCCGCTTTTCGGAACAAGAGGAGCAGGCGCGCGTCACTGCACTCCTTGGAGAGTCCGGATTCGTGAATGTAAGTATCGTGGAGAAAGCCTCTCCCCCTGTCAAACCCATAAAACGACGAGCGGGACTCATCCTCACTCTATTCTCCCTTTGTGGCTTCCTCGTAGGTTGTACATGGGGGCTTTTGAGAGACTGGACGGATCCTTCCGTAAAGAGTGCTCTGCAGGTCCAGCGACTTGCGGGGGTGCGAGTCCTTGTGGAGCTCCCTTGAAGACCCCCTTATGAGTAAGTACTTCCAAACCCTGTCCAGACTTGAGAGACAGCAGGCAACTGCGAGGCATCCAGGTGTTTGGCCGTCCGACGTAGAAAGCGAAGCGCGGCCACTCAGAACCAGGCCAGACAGCGAGTCCATCGCCGGACTCTCCGGTTTCGATCGCTTGCCGCTCGCATTGCGGAATGCAGCTTTCCAAGAACTACTTGAGACTTTGCGGGAGCTTGCCAGCCTTTCCCCCTTGCCAGTCATCGTCGTGGCAGGCGTATCATCTGCAGAACCTACTCACAGAGTGGTGCAAGGCTTGATGACGATTGCACAGGGTAGCGGGCTGCGGGTTCTGGTTGGTCGACTTCGCGCTCAGAATAGTGCGCGCATCTTGGAGACTACGCTGTCAGGAAACAGTACCCGTCAGGAAAGTCAAGCAGCGAGCGAGAAACGCTTTCCCACTGAAGTCTCCTTCGAGCTTTCCGGAAAGCCGCCAGATGCTGTCATCAAGCGGTGGTTCAGTACCCATGGAGATGGCTGTGATCTTGCGCTGCTTGAGGCACCTCCAGTCCTGGACTCCGCAGATGCTCTGCTAATGGTAAAGGCCGGTGCTGGTCTCGTTGTTGCAGCAACACCTGGCGTTACATCTCGTGCAGCTCTTCAGAAGACGACTCGCAGAGCCAAAGATGGGGGGGCTGCCATACTCGGCGTAGTCTTCTGTGAGAAAGCTCGCGAGATGCCCGCATGGCTGCGCCGAATTCTGGGCCAATAGCTGCCGGCGACTGGTTGGTATCAGACGAAAATTGACCAGTTGCCGGCAGTGTCTAGCTTTTCGTCAGTCGAGAACTCAGGGCGATGAGACCCTTCAAGACTCCGCCGCTCGTCCGGGACCATCGACTATCGAATAGGCAAGCACTAGGGGTCATTCGCTCACCAGGTTCAAGTCTTGATCTCTAATCAGAACGAAGAATTCCTAGGCGCGGCTCGGTCAAGCCCTGCGTGCCGTTCACGTTTCTGCGGCCGAAGGGTAAAAACGGCGAAATTCCTAGACAGGCCAGCATCTTGAGTCAGTTGTCCGCCGACCTTACTCGGGTCGCTTCCTCTGGTTCAGTGTACTTCATTGCGGCCATGGCACAACGTGGAGTCGCCTTCCTCCTTCTTCCAGTTTATACGAGGCTCATCTCACCTGCCCGGTACGGGATTCTTGAGGTGCTGACAACGGTCGCCTCCCTGGCCTTTGGGCTTCTAATGCTCGGACTGCCCTCCGCCGTGAACAAGTGCTATCACCGCGATTGCGACACCAAGGAGGAGCAGTCACAAGTACTCCCTACGGCTGCTTGGTTAGCGACCCCAATTTTGGTGGCAGGCACAGCCTTGCTGTGGCTTCAGGCGCCACTGGTTAGTCAACTGCTTCTAGGCAGCCCAGCACACAGTGGCCTGGTCAAACTAGCAGTGCTCGGCGGGATGTTCTCCAACCTCAACGCCCTCATGTTATCGGGCCTCAGATCTCAGGAGCGTGCACTGGCCTTTGGGCTAATCTCGGTAGTTCAATTCAGCATTACTATGCTCTTGAACCTCTATTTCGTCGTGGTACTGAAACTCGACATCACAGGGGTATTTTGGGGTAACTTGCTGGGAGCCGCTCTGGTGCTTCCGATCACTTTCATGTTGGCCAGTCACCGAACACGACTTTCCCCTAATTTATCGCTCGCAAAACCGCTCCTTTCCTTCGGAATATTGATTCTACCGGCCACCATCGGTGGATGGGTGATCGATTTGTCCGATCGATACCTATTGACAAAGCTAGCCAGCCTCGATCAGGTTGGAGTCTACGGAGTCGGCTACAAGATCGGAATGATCATTCAGCTCGCCATTGTTTCGCCGTTCCAGCTCTCTTGGCCTGCGGTGTCTTTTTCCATCAGTACCAAGCCCTACTACAAACAGACCTATGCGCGGACTCTGACCTATCTATCAATTATTCTGGCCTACGGCACAGTTCTCTTATCCATTGCCAGTCGGCTCCTGATTCCGCACATCTTTGGTGAGGACTTTGTTGAGTCGTACCGCGTGGTTCCTCTGGTTGCGATGGCATATTGTCTCAACGGTGTCCTGTACTGTGTCAGTCCTGCTCTACACATCGCGGAGAAGACTCGGCTCCTGTCAATTCTCACTGTTCTTGCTGCCAGCTTAAACGTGACACTGAACGTTCTAGCCATACCGAGGTTCGGGATGATGGGGGCCGCATGGACTACAGTCTTGGCATTTCTCGTGCTCGCTGCAGGTGCACTTGCAATGGGTCAAAGATACAATCCCGTCCCATACGAATACGGTAGACTGTCCAAAGTCATATGCGTCGCAACTGCCATCTATCTGCTCTCCCTAGTCACACCAGCAACCCTCACTTTGGGATCAATTGTTTGGCACACAACTCTCGCCCTGATGGGAGTCCCGGCAGGTCTCTTAGGCACGGGCTTTCTCGAGCCTTCAGAAAGAGCTCGGCTGAAAGCGCTCTTGTCTCTCGCCGATTTTAGAAAAGGAAAGTGAGAGTCTACTACTCTCCGGTAGCATTCAGCAAGAGAGCAAATTCGGATTGGCCTTCCCTGCTAGAAACAGAAATGACGCAAGGTTCCGAAGACTCTACCGCTGTCACAAGACGCTGGAATTGCCGTGTCTCACTGACTGATTTGGCTCGGACTTGACCACCACATACGATTTCGACCGCCAAAGAAACCAAGGGTCTATCCCAACTTAAGGTCGCGAGTATTTGCCCACTCAAACCGTCTGGAAGATCGAACACAGACTCCTTGTCCACGGTGGCACTGCCAGTGAGGAGTAATGAAGTACCGCTCACTCGTCTTGGGCTGACCTCTCTACCTGGCGGAGGGACCGTGGCTTCATCAGCCCCGATATCCCATGCTGAGCCCTGTGGTCGGGAGTCTCCGTCGATGTCATGGCTAAGGATCGCGGTGAGTGGTGTGCCTCGGTTCAGTGCGCAGGTGTCGGAGCTGTCGAGATGGATATCGAACACGCCTTCGTTGATGAAGGTCGGTGAACACTGACGAGAGTTAATGTCTCCACCGCTTCGTGATTTCCAGGTCGCAAAGTCGATGGGGCTGCCGCCAGCCCAGCGGAATTTGTTGGTGCCCGGGTTGTCGTAGACGTTGTAGTCAGCACTCCAGTTGGATGGTGCATAGTCAACTGTAATGGCGATATCGCTGCTGCCAAAGCCCGCGACGATGTTGTTTTTGAATATCCAGTCCTGCTCCGGGTAGCTCGTTGCTACAGGCAGGGCTATCGCAGAATGAGTGGTGATGTCACCGTAGCAGGTGTTGTTGATAACGGTTACTGAACCTGGATTGGCACCAGTGTTGTTTCCAACTTCAAGCCACATACATGCCTCCCATCCTGTTGAAGATGAGAGGTAATTATTGGTGATGGTTAGGCCGTTAAGAGTAGTGGTGGTAGTGCCACCGCCGTCAGCGTGAATTCCTTGATCACCACCACTGAAGGGAGCATAGCTATTCGTGAAGATATTGCTGTCGATTAGGACATTCGAGATATTCCTGGCTGTGCCGCCGCAGTCAGTGGTGTTTGTCCACGGTGTAATGAGAACGAACGATTCGTAGTCTTTGATCTCGTTGTTCTTGATAGTCCAGTTCTTTGTGCAGAAGTTGACGTTGACAGCGTTCATCACATCTGGCGTGCCGCCGGAATCCCATGCATCAGGATTCGCATCCATGATGCTGTCTACAAGAAATAAGTTGGTGACTTTGTCCCAAAACTTGATCCCACCGATGTCATAGCGGCCTTCGTCGGCAGGCCCTCCGTAACCAACAGCCTCAAGATTGATGAACGACCAATCGAAACATTCAGAACCACAGCCAGAGCCGCGTGCGAGATACCCACCATGATCAACAATGTTGAGGTTGTAGAATGTCAGGTAGTTAACCGCACCACCGTTCATCATGAACACAGCGCGAGCGTAATGATCGCCATGGCCTTTGTTGATGTTCTCTAACGATAGATCATGAAGGAATACGTAGTTCGAGTCCCTGCCGCGATCGAAGAAACCACCATCTGCCGCCCCGGCCAGGTTGTAGTCCCGCGCCGTGAAGTGGGCCAACTCGAAATAGTCTCGACCCGCTGAGTCGATGGCGAAACTCGTATTCCCCGAGGCATTCCCATCCATGATCGCCGTGTCATCTGGATCATGAGGCGGGTAACGCCCATCATTGTCCGCATCCCACCCGACCAGCATCGTTGGATGCTGGGGAAGGGTGAAGTCGTGATCGACTGTCGAGGTCAGAGCGCTCTTGTAGGAACCCGGCACACCATGGACAGGCCATGTCAACGCTTCACTCTTGCAGATGCCCTTGAAACAGACGATATCCTCGGCACCGTCCCCAGGACCGTCCAAGGCAGCCAAAGCCGACGACAAACGATTGTACGGATTCCCCGGGGAACCGTTCCCGTTGCTCCCCGCATTGCAGTCCACGTAGATCAAATCCTCGGCAATACCGTCACCATCCGGATCCGACGTCGAACCGTCACACACATTGCAATCGTCGCCCGCCTCACCAATGACCCCGTCACCATCCATGTCAAAACCACAAGGACGAGATGAATAACCACGAGGAGACGCCGCCAGCAAGACTGAGTTCAATAGAAATAGCAACACTATGACAGCTTGTGCCCTTCTCATGGGCGGCTCAATGAAAAGTCCTACCATGCCAGAGTACTTGAAACTACACGTCAACAACTAGAGCTAGCGAGAGCTCGAAGCCAAACTCTCACGGAGGCAGATTCACCGGCGTTTTAGACGAAATTGATCCAAGGCCTCTACGGTCGTTAGCTCTCGCAGTCTCGAAAGCCTCCCTGAGGATGTGTTGACCACTCGCAGGTGTCCCGCCTGCGACATGGAACTATTTCCCGTGTACTGCAAGTTGAGCCAGAAGGGGGTGCTTCCCTTCACCGCTGAGACACCTACTTCACATACCCTCCCAGCTGGCAGCCCCACCTCGATCCTCTGAAAACGATCTGCTCGACCCGTTGCCGCACCAACTACTTCATTATCGCAGACAACCTGGAGCACCAAATCTGTCCCCTTTGTCTTCCAGAAGAGCGTCAACAGCAACTGACCGCTGGACTGAGAATCAAACGCGTACGCTTTCGTCTGACCGCAGCCGACTCGGCCAAGTACAGTCGCTGCCCAGCCAACGTCAGTAACTAGGAGACCTGTCACGAAGACTACTGAGAAAACAACCCTCAACCACCTCAAGAGCAACTACTAGGCTTCTAACTGAACACTACGACGAGGTATTTTACCCCACCTCCAGAGATCTTGCCCCAGATCAGTTTGACGTCGAGGCATCCCCCTGAGGCATCCCCCGAAAGCTGGGCCGTGAAGCTCTCACAGACCCTGGTCCAACGTTGAGGGCGGCTTCATGAAGCGCCCCCGCCCAGTCTCTAATCACAAACTGAACACAGTTGCGGGGAGCACGTCAGGACCACCGCGAGATCGTCGACTCCATCCAAGACTTCCATCTCTGCTGGTGGCGCCATCCCCCTGTCGGCTATCTCAGCCCCATCACCTTCGAGGAACAAGCAGCATTAGCGCGGCGCCCCGAGGTTCCCGTAGGATCTCGGTGATGGAAAGATCTCTACCCAGGTCCTCTTCTGTAGATCTGGGCCTAACTAACCGTCTACCAAACCGAAGCAGGTCGATACTCTGGCACAACACTAGTTTCCATACTCTGTGCGCATGAATACCGCAATATCTCCGAGTTCAAGCACCAGGCGGTAGTCAAGCCGGCCTTGAGAAAAAGACTGATAGTATTCAAAGTGCTCGAGGTAGGCCTCGCGGCCACCCCGATAGATTCCGGCTAGTCTTGGATCCGCGAATCTGCTTGCCACTCGTTGATTTACGATGACTATGTCAGGAGCAAACTCTCTGATCTCTCGCTCAGTCCCCGCCCAAGTCATTCTCGCATCGCGGAACGCAGGTGGCACATAGGAGTAGTAGTCACCGTAGACCTTCGAGTCGGTCGAGTACTCTGATAACAGCCAGTTTCCCGCGGCCACCGAGGCACTGTTGGACACGCGATCCATAGAGTTGGATCGATAGTCACTCACCTCATTGAAGGACTGAACAAGGAAGAAACTCAGTAGAATCGCCAAACTCGCAACACTCATGTAGTGGATCAGGGGGTTCTTGACTCGTCGGGAAACCGAAATCAAGTAGACACAGCTCCACGCTGCCAAAATGGCCGATGCTGGGACAACTGGGAGAAGATAACGAGGCGCTATCATTCGAACCCGGAGAACCAAGAAAGTCAGATAGCAGAAAACCCACAGCGACAGAATCACCTCAGGCCTGCGCATGACTTCCGAAGCCCATCCCGAGAAACCAGGACTACTACCTCTGGTCTTGATAGCTCTAATTCCAGCAGCAATGGCAGCTAACGCAGCCAAAGCGCAGGGGACCGAACCAAGAACTTCAGATGAGAGCAATGCCTCGATCCACTTGGCGAGCCCACCTCCTTCCTTGACAACGTGACCGAAAGACACATGCCTTGATTCGTTAACCAACCCCCTCAAGAAGTTCAACTTGGTGAGCGAGAAAGGCGACGCCAGAAGAAACGCACCTCCGAAGGAAGCTAAGGAAACTGTCATCCGAAACAACAAGCCTGGCAGTTTTTGAATCGTGGCAACGTAGCGCCACATTCTGGGTATGCCACTAACAACCAGTGCGCAAGAGCCAGCCAGGAGCAAGACACCTCTGAGCCGACCTAGGAACTCCAAGTTGTGACTGTCCACCGACCCATCAGTACTGAGATGGAGATTGGCGAACTCTCTAGTAGCTGAAAGGCCTGCAGCGATTAGACTCAGGCCAAAAACTGCGATGAGCGACCTCAGAGCAACGGCGAAGCGTTCGAGATCAACTCTCCGAGGTAGGACTTCCCTTCTTTGAGAAGTATGACTGAGGACCACCAACCAGATCACTGGCAGAAGGAAGAGACCGGAGTATTTGCAGGCGAAGGCCAACCCGGCCGCGATCGAAGACAGAACCAGGCTTCGAAGTGAGTCCGTGCGCGCTAACTCACAACAGAAGAAGAGGCTAATCATCAAGAAAAGAACTTGAGGGATGTCGGGGTGCGAATGCACGCTCCAGTGAATGAACTCGGTTGAAACAACGCAAGTGAGCACTGCCGCGCCCCAAGCAATGGCAGAACCAAAAAAACGCCGGGAGAGCAGGAATGTCGTGAACACCGCGCCTATGGCTGAGGCCCAGGAGACTAGTCTTAAAGCAATGACGAGCCTTTGATCACTGGCAGGCGAGAAGTTCTCCAGAGTCAGAAGTGGGATCAAAGCGAGGTTGAAGGGCAGATGCCCGTAGGGTGCGAAATCGATCTTGAATGAGTGATTCGAGATTGCCGCGCGCAGAAGACGGACATGCGTTCCTGCGTCCACGTTGAACACCTCCACGAGCCGCAGATTCTCTGATGCTGAGGGAACCATCGCACAACCAAGCCACAAGAAATAGGCCAAGAGAAGCACAGCGGCAATCGATGTCTCAGTCTTGATGTTCACCCGTTTGCGGCGCTCCCCTCAGCCATGCGGTCAACTTCATACCCTGCGTTCCAAGAAGGAGTCTAGCCTATTGTGATGCTGGGGAAGATTGCTGCGCCAGCCCATCCCCCAAGGCTCACTCCGCTAACGCTTCTGCCTTCTCAAGCAGGTCCTGTCGCCCCGTACAGATCAGCCTAGGCTAGGTCCTAATCCACTGGGAAGGTGCCTTAGGTGTTGCCTCAACCCTTCAGGTGGTACGCCGAGGTCCCTTTGTGATCGGTCTCCGCGTTCTTTTCTTGACCCATTCAGAACCAGAAACTCTCTTACCAACGGGGCGCCGCGTGATTCCAAGGATCTCACCAGCCGAAGCTGTGCCTGCAAGGCTGATGACTATCGTCTCACATCTGGGGACTGCCCTCAGCCTTTTAACGGGACCGCGAGGGGGCTGGGCAGGCGTCTCATCAAAATGCTTAGGCTCATGATGAAACACTCCAGCGACTCCATTCTCGAGTGTATCCGGGATAGCCGTGAGAGTGGTCACCTTGGTCTCAACCTTGGACCTGTCCCTGCTCTCCTGCCAGGCGATTGCTGCCGAAGTCCTAGGTCGAGGCACGATTTCACGCTTGGCACTCAGTCCTGAGCCTTGCCACGATCTTGTGCCTTCTCTCCAGGAAGCGCGTCCCAGAAGCGAAAAATGCAACTCTTCGAACCAACATCCAAGGCAACCGACCAGTCGAAACGGCTTCCAGCTGAGTATTGATACACTTGACAAGCTTCATTTGTCCAACTTCGTCCAAGAGCGATTATTGATCACTACAGTAAGTACTCATGAGAAAAAGCCGATACTCAGCTCTCTTTAGGAGAGTCGTATTCCCGACTCTAGATCATCTAAATGGCACGTCCGTAAACAAGAAGCTTTCGTATCTGAGCCGCAGCCAGTGGTTTCCACTGGAACGGCTTGAGAGTATCCAGAAAGAGAAGCTCCGCAAGATTTTGGCTTGGACAGAGAGTGAATCATCTTTCTACAGGTCTCTTTGGAGGTCGGCCTCTTCGGATCAAAGATCTTCGTCGTCATATTCACTTCTTGATGGAGTTCCGATTGTCACAAAGGCACAACTTCGGGAAAACATGTCTGATTTTCCAGTTAAGGCCTATCGAGGGCGCGTGCACAGCGTAAAGACTAGCGGGTCGACCGGCAGTCCCATGACGTTCTTTCGATCGAGCGAGCAGGAATCCTGGTTCTGGGCGCTGCGGATGCGGATCTGGCAATGGGCAGGCTACGTTCCAGGGGAACCTTACCTCACGTTGAATCTCAACCCGAGAACCGCTTGGAAGAAGAGGCTACAAGATGTTCTATTTCGATGTTCCTACCACGGATTCAATGCAAATCGACACGACGTGGATGCCGTACTGCACGAGTTGCAGGCAAAGAAGATTCGCCACCTTGTCGGATATGCATCCTCCCTCTTCCTTCTCAGTCAAGCAATGCAGAGGCAGGGCATTCAGAATCCTGGGGTGACTACAGTGTTGTCGACAGGTGACACGCTGTTTGCTGGCTATCGCGATGAGATTGAAAGCGTATTCAACACTAAGGTCATTGACTACTACGGCGCCGGTGGCGAAGGACTTCACCTCGCATCGCAGTGCGGGGAATCCGAGCACTATCACATCCACGTTGAGAACGCCGTGGTGGAGATCATTCTGGCTGGGCGACCTGCTCAACCGGGTGAGACCGGCGAGATCGTCGTAACACAGCTCGACAACAAGGCGATGCCGCTAATTCGATATGCCACGGGAGACGTTGGGACCCTGCTTGAAGAGCGGGCTGAATCGTGCCCATGCGGGCGCGAGCTCCCACTCATCCGTTCGGTTGAAGGAAGGGTGTCAGATATTGTCCTGGCTCCCAATGGTTCAGGACTTGTGGTGCACTTCTTTACCATCCTGTTTGAGCATCTTGAGGGCATCAAACAGTTTCAAATAGAACAGCTCCAGGATAGCGAGATTGTTGCTCGGATAGTGCCACGCCATGACTACTCGGCGAGAGTCTCTGAACAGAAGATCCGTGATGCTGTGGGCAAAGCCACAGAGGGAACTCTTGGAGTCGCTTTTGAGTACCTCGAATCTATCCCGGTCAGTCCCTCTGGAAAACGTAGGTTTGTGGTGTCAAAGCTCTTTCCGGGACATGCCGCTGTCGACCAGAAGCTCAATGGGAGACTCTCTGGGCAAGCTCTTGAGTGAGTCCCCGAGTTCATGCAGGGTCAACTAACACATTCTCCAAAATCGAGCGCAGGCTGCGGCGCCGATGCGCGGGCCACAGCCGCACCCGAGTATCTAAGTTGCGTCGCGAGCTGGGTCTGCGCGCCGACGCGCCAGGGAAGTCTGCGGTGACGATGAACTCGAAACGCGCGAGGCGACCGGTCCCAACTCGCTAGCTACGGTGCGGCAAGGTGCCCGAACTCGATTGGACCCAGGAGGAAGACATCGACTCCCTGTCAACGACTGAGGATTGGCCATGCCTGGACCGGTTGACGGGCACGTTCGCGCCACCAGTGGTGGGCTGGTCGGTCGGGGATCGTCTCGACGAGGGACTGACTCTCTCGGCCCTCGGACAGCCCCAGGACAACCACCAGCCTAAGCGAGCCTTGATTCATTACAGCGACTGTGACTCGCACAATTGCGGCTACGCCTATCGAGCACTGCTGGCTGGGGCCGCCCCGGTCGCGAGCATGAGCTGCAAGGACGACCCCTGGGACACAGCCAAAGCCGAGAGCTGGATGCAGACGATCAAGGCCAAGCTCGGGGGGCCCTTCTCGAGTCTTCACCGGCGTCGACAAGAGCTGGTTGACTGCTTGGAAGACTCGTACAAAGCTCGGTGTCAGTACTCGAGCGTCGGCAATCAGCCCCCTGCCGAGATGGAGCCCACTGCTATCCGTCAGCAGGAGTCGTGTGACGCCGAACCAGGTGATCCTCGGAGGCTGACCGCGTAAACTGAGAACTGTCCATGGAAGCGGCGAGGTCCTGCTAATGACTGCCTTTGGAGTATATGTATTGACTCACCCGGGGGATTACCATCTCTCTGCTGCATTAATCAACAGCCTGCGCTACTTCAACCCTGACGTACCGATCTCATTGATTCCTGGCGACGGTTTTGACCCTTCAGACTTCCCCGTTCGGGACGTACCTGTCCTCGAGAAACCAATCGCCTTTCGGTACGAAAGTAAGTCTGGGTACGATAGAAAGTTCTGGAGCTTTGGAGGTCCCTACGACCGCTTTCTGTACATTGACGCGGATGTCCTGAACCTCAGAAACATAGGTTCCCTCATAAGTAGAATCTCCCAGGAACCGGACCCGTTCATTCTTGTGAATCTGCCCTATCACGCTCCGAACAACGAGGATTTCTTGAGTAAACTCAGCTCAATTGGAACAGCAAGCCGAGACGAACAACGTGCGTTTCACAAGAGTAGGATTGGCAATATTGACAGTATAGATAAATTCGACCCTTCGTTCGACTACAATGCCAACTTTGGTTTTAACGGAGGCCTTTGGGCCAGCTCGAAGTCCTCGTTCCGAATAGAGTGGTTCAACGATCTGAGACGAAAGGAAGAGGCCTTCTTCGCCTCCGTGCTGCGCAAACCCTATCTAGACAGCAATCTAGATGATTTGTTTTATGGCGATCAAGGTAAGCTATCATACATTTCATATGTGAACGGTGTGAAAGTCCTTGATCTCCATCCGGATGGCTACTATGTGTGGGGCGGTAAAGCCTTCAACATTTCTGTTGCTGACCTCGTGTCAAACCAGAGCCCTGCACCCTTCATTCATTGGGCAGGTGTCCCGCGTCCTTCGGAATCCCTCTTTACTCGCTTTCCGCTCTTCTTTTTTCTCGCGACACTTTCTAGTGTCGACTATACCTTCAAGGAACAACGCGAGGTTCCGGCGCGAAATGCCTGGGAGGTCTTCTCTGTCTGTCAACGAAAGCAGATCTTGACTGCCTCCTGTAGAGACTTCGTCTGGATTCTGAAGGAGTTCGCAAAGAGGCTCGCTGCGATTGTCAGGCTTCGCCCTGCTCCCGACCAGGCCGGCGAGGCCATTATTGACGCGAGTACCGAAAGCAAGGGATAACTAATGGGAACTTGTTCATGTGATGACATGCCCCCTTGTTCCGTGGCAAGGATTGGGGGAAGGTCTTCAGTCAGGCGCTTCACCCCTAGTCTGATCCACCCGATCTGCGAGTTTCGGGCGCGTCTCGGCCTTGAGCAGAGATGCCTCCAGCTCGGTACCGGGCTGGAGGCATCTGCCGCAAACTCCCATGGGGCCTGTCGTTGTTGTACTCCTCCTTCCAGTCCTCGAGGATGCTCAACGCCTCCTCCAGACTCCGAAACCAGTGTTGCGATAGGCACTCTCGCCTGACCAGGCTGTTGAACGCCTCGATGTGGGCGTTGTCACCGGGTCTGCCCCGACGTGAGAAATCGAGTTTGACCCTGTTCCGGTAGGCCCAGGCATCCAGCGCCTTCGACGTGAATTCCGTTCCACTGTCGACCAGGATCCGCTCCGGGAGCGGCCGCTCGATGCTCACGTCGGCCAGGACCTGCGCCACCGAGGCACCGCTGAATCCTGTGGCTGGCTTCAGAGCGAGACACTCTCGAGTGTGGACATCGATCAGCGTGAAGATCCGCAGCGTCCTGCCGTTCGCCAGGGCATCGTGCATGAAGTCCATCGACCAGGCCTGGTTCGCACGGGTCGGCTCGGGCCGACCTCGACGGGCCACGACGCTGCGTCGTCGCCGCGGCTTCCTGCGCCGCAGCGCCAGTCCCTCTTCGCTGTACAGGCGATAGACCAGTTTGTGATTGATCTTCCAGCCTTCCCGCCGTAGCAGCATGTGCAGGCGGCGATATCCGAATCGTGGCCGTGAAGCGGCCAGTTCCCTCAGACGCATCCGAAGGGCTACTGGAGGATCTCGCCGGCTTTGGTAGAAGGAACTCGAGCGCGGAAACCAGAGCAGGGAGCAGGCCGCCCGGGCTGAGACCGGATACTTCTCTCGCGTCCAATCGATGATCTCTCGACGCTTCACGGCCTTCAGACTTTCTTTTTGATAACACCTCCTGCAGAATCTGCTTGTCCAACGTCAGATCGGCCACCAGGCTAAGTTCCTGCAATTCGCTCGCCCCCAAACCGCCGTACTTCTTTCGTCAACGGTAGGCCATCTGCTCCGAGATCTCGTACTTGCGAATCAAATCCTGCACCGGCACCCCCGCCTCAGCCTGCTTCAAGACCACCACGATCTGGCGCTCGGTGAATCGCGATTTCCTTATTCTCTGCCTCCCTACGCATTATGAGAATTCTCGCAGCTTCCCGGTCCAACTCTCGGGGGATACCTCAGAGTACTTGAAACTACACGCCAACAACCTCAGCTAGCGAGAGCTCCAAGCCAAACTCTCACGGAGGCAGATTCACCGGCGTTTGAGACGAAGTCGATCCAAGGCCTCTACGGTCGTTAGCTCTCGCAGTCTCGAAAAACTTCCTGAGGATGTACTGACCACTCGCAGGTGTCCCGCCTGCGACATGGTACTATTTCCGGTGTATTGCAGGTTGAGCCAGAAGCGGGTGCTTCCCTTCACCGCTGAGACACCCACTTCACATACCCTCCCAGCCGGTAGCCCCACCTCGATCCTCTGAAAACGATCTGCTCGACCCTTTGCCGCACCAACCACTTCATTGTTACAGACGACCTGGAGCACCAAATCCGTCCCCTTTGCCTTCCAGAAGAGCGTCAAAAGCAACTGTCCACTCGACTGAGAATCAAACGCGTACGCTTTCGTCTGACCGGAGCCGACTCGGCCAGATACGGTCGCTGCCCAGCCACTGAGAGGAGAGACGAAAGCAGCGACGAGACTGACTGCAACCAGCACCAACAGCCTCTTGCATCCCCAATTCTCGATTTGAATCATTGCAGACACGTCTATACTCTAACTCAGTCGCGGCCCGCACGCACGAGGTCGACCATTTGTCAAATCAGACAACCCTCCAGACAAGAAGCGGTTTGACAAGAGATGCACTACTCTTCAGTGCAGTTTGGGATTGGCTTGCTTCTGAAGAGAGGCTATCCTGTCACTCTGTTGAGTTCAGATCGAAGAGTACCCACGGTTCGGCGGCCTCTGTTCCTGATGCTGCTCGCAACAGCTGTCATCTTCGCTTTCCTCAGATACCTGAATCTAGGCTCTGATTTCCCTTCCGACATAACCCAAGCTGGCGTCATCTACACAGACGAGGGTTGGTATTCGAATGCTGCAACGCGACAAGTTGTCCGTGGCAACTGGTACCTGGCCGGGGACTTCAACCCGGCCGTCAACCTGCCTGTTGGCCAGATCCTCTACTCGATTCTCTTTTCTCTCGCAGGCCAAAGCAGTCTCGTCACTGCGCGTCTTGTCTCCGCGTCAGCATTCGTGGTGCAGACCGTGCTCCTCTTCCTTTTTCTCAAGGATCGCTTCGACAAGATCACGGCAGCGCTCGCTGCCGTGGTAATGACCACCAACTACATGGCCTTCGCCTACAGCCGGCTGGCTGTTATGGAACCGGTATTCACATGCCTGATCATGGCCGCCATCACTGTAGGGGCCTCCGCTCGCACAGGCCATCCCGTCCGACGTACTTTGCTGTCATCAGCTCTCCTGTCCGCTGCAATCTTGACCAAGACCAGTGCAGTATTTGCGATTCCCGTGGTTGCATATACCTCCTATCGAAG
The DNA here is from genome assembly GCA_963707075.1 of uncultured Acidobacteriota bacterium. GTDB lineage: Bacteria > Acidobacteriota > Thermoanaerobaculia > Multivoradales > JAHEKO01 > CAXMQZ01. The sequence continues at coordinate 2,264 of CAVPOX010000010.1, read as the reverse complement.
TAGTCAGAAACCGCGGTCGGGTTGGTCATTGGCCGCACTGTCGCTCGCTTCAGTTCTCTTCACAGTGGGCGGTTATTCGCTTTTTGCACAGGCTCGATATCCAGCAGACTATGCGTACTTCCTTGCGATCAACCTTCAACATCGATCGTATTCCAGCCTGGTTGACTTCTTCGTGGAAGTCCCGCATAAGCTCCTGGCTATCCAGGCGTTTGGCAAGGGGCTCGTCGCCCTGACTCTGGTCGGATTATGTACAAGCCTTGCCCTTTCGCGCCCCCTTCGAAGAGAGCCTGCCTTACACATTATGCTGCTGTGGCCCTTGTTTCTTCTGTCTATGCTGATCAGCGTGGCTTACTACCCACCCCGCTACTACTTCCCCCTCATTATCCCGCTGGCAGCTCTGTGCTCTATCTCTTGCATGGAACTAACAAGACGCCTTCGGGAGACCCGATTCGTCGCTTTGCCCTTGATGTTGATGGCAGTGATTACCCTTTCCGGAGCCCGCCAGATCTGTGTGTACCTGGCCAGTCGATCCTACTCGTTTCTGAACATGGCCACGGGCGTTCACCGAGTGATCGAGGAGCGGAAGGAGGATCCAGGCAAAACAACCATTCTGGGCAACGTCGCGGACTCAGTTGCTCTCGAGATCGACGTCCGAGCGATCAACTCCCTCCAAGGCACAAGAGACTTACAGTGGAAGCTGCGGCAATACCAGCCGGGATATTTCCTCATGCATTCCGACGAAGAAGTGCTTAGCGAGATCCAGACGGCCTGCCAGACTCGCGAACTGGCTCACTGGGATGTCTTCGGGAATCGATATGCTCAGGGTCAGCCGGTGACACTGCTATCACCCAGCTGCAACTTCTAGACGTATCCACGCCTCACAGTTCAACAAAAGAAAGCCGATGAAGAGCAGAAATCTTAACCGAACTCGGACAGCTGCCGAACAGCGATATGAGCTAGCTACGATCTAGCCCTTCAAGTCGCGCACAGCTTCCCGGATCAGCCCACGGCCGACCTGCCTCTCCCCCGAAGCGAAAGCGAGGAGTAGCGCATTATGGCAAATCACGTTGATACGACGCGGGATTCCCTGAGCCTGTCTGATTACCGAGTTTCGAGCCGCGCGGGTGAAGACTGACAACTCAGTCCCCGCAGCCTCGAGGCGGTGCGATATGTACCTTTGCGCTTCATTCTTGGTCAATCGGCTCAGTTGACATCGAAGAGAAACCCGATCCGCGATCTGACGTAGGCGATCCGAACGCAGCCTGGCTCCCAGCTCCGGCTGTCCAACAAGGATGATCTGCAGCAGCTTGTGCTCGAACGTTTCAAAGTTCAGCAATAGCCTTATTGCCTCAAAGGTGGTGTCAGACAGATTCTGCGCTTCATCGATGATGACAGCTACGGTCGTACCCTGGAGTGCACATGACAATAGAAATTCGTTCAGAGTCCTTAGTAGATCCACGCGCCGATGGCTCTCGGTCCTCACATTCAACTCTGAAAGGACGCTCTCCAGAATCTGGTCAAACGGAAGGGACGGATTGTGGATATAGGCTGTCTCTACCTCGCTGCCAAGAGTGCTCAATAGAGAATACAAGAGAGTCGTCTTGCCTGTACCAACTTCTCCTGTTAGCACACACAGGCCTCGTCTCTCAACCAGACTCAGATTCAAACCAGCGAGTGCTTCCTTGTGGCTTCCACTGAGAAATAAAAACGAGGGATCCGGCGTGAGCGAGAAGGGTTCTGAAGTAAAGCCAAAGTACCGGTACCAGGTCCCAGTCTCCTCGCGATTTGGCTTAGAGTCGTGGATGAGACTTGTTCCACCTGGAAGCGGTTTGGGGTCGAAGATCTTGTAGGCCTTGCCTGCGACCTCTTCTCCGTTCAATTGGGTCTCATTCGACCCATCTCTATCAGGCGGCGATTTCTCTTCAACTTGCGCTGACCTCAGGTGCTCCACATTCCCAGGCAAGTCTCCAGCGGGCAATTCTCCTCGCGTAGGAGGCGCACTCGACACTTGGTCTCGAGGGACCAAGCCCTCTTCGGACTGGGTCTCTTCCGCTTGGGAAATCAGATTGAGAGACCAGAGCTTGGACAGCGCACCCAAGATGTCACTCAGCTGGCCATGACCCGTGGTCAAGAGTTGATTCACACTCAACGGCTGAGAAAATCGAAGAAACAAGTCCATCTCGGCTCGGTTGAGGTCCGCGCTCTTGAGTCCCTCAGTGTCGAGCTCCTTTGCTACCAGTTTGGCCGAACCTCCCCCCACCATC
>CAVPOX010000009.1:0-21376 GCA_963707075.1 uncultured Acidobacteriota bacterium | reverse complement strand
AGGCTCACTCCAGATTCCGGTGGAGGTGAAGATGAGGCTCGGGAGGGAGGCGCCTATCAGGGCTGAACCCAGGACGACCGGCTGAGACCTACAGGTCTGCCAGCCGATGGCCGCCAGTACCGGTACCAGTAGCACAGAACAGAGCATCACAAATCCTGTCGCCACGACTGGTGACGGCCTGAGAATTCTGTAAAGGAGTGCTACCGGCACGACCAGACCGGGAGACCTGCGAATCGTTGCAGGACCACCGGGTGTCCAAACTGTATTCTCCTGTTTCTGCCAGGGTCCAGGCAATCTGGTGGTATTCCAGCTCGTCGTGTTGGAAGAAGAACTCTCCTCCGAGAACCTCCGGGTGAGAGAGGAAGATCAGGGCAGCCAGTCTGAAGAGTAGGGCAACACCAACGATCGTAGCTACACGCCCGTTAGCACCTATTGCTGTGATCCCTATAGCGAAGATAGTACCCCCACGAAAGACGGTGCTTGAAGTAGATGCTAGAGAACAAGCGATCCAAGCTCCACTCAGCACGCCAAGTTAATCGCCTCCTATACGTGCCACGCCACACAGAGCTTCGCAACCAGTCGCTTCAGGTCGCAGAGCCCTCACCAGTCAGAACCACTGCTTAGCGGCGCAAGCGGTTCTTCTTCATCAAAATCAAGCCACATTTGAAACCTGGAGGCACTATGTCTCGTCGCTGCCCAGGAGTTCAGCACGACGCAGCCATTGCTCGGTGAGCCTCAGAGCCTCTTGCCGATCGAATCGAGGGCGGTAGCCCAATATCTCCTTTGCGCGACCACAAGAATGCTCAACCTGTCTGAGCTGGCTGAGCATCTGATCATCCTCGAGATCGATCACCGCAGGATGGGGCGAGACGCCATTACCGAGCCAAATCTCCCTGAACCTTTTGTCTTCGCGCAGTATCTCCCTCAGCTGGGGCAGCAACTCACCGAAGAGGTGCATCGCCCTCCGTCGCAGACTTGCCGGCAAAGGAATCTTGGCGACCATGCGATTCCACGCATCAGAGGACACATACTTTCCGGCAGATGCGACCAGCGAACCAGCATGGAACGCCGCTTGGCGCCTAGCGAGGACTCCGCTTCCGCTCGGCTCACCTCCGCGATTGGTGTCGTGCTTCCACCGAACATGTGTTGATACTCGGCAAGGCACTAACTCCACTCTATGGGGCAGTCATAGTGATGAACATTGGCTCACCGACCCCTCGTTCGGTCGACAGTGCCAGGTAAATCGCCTCTGACAGGTTGTAGACGAACACGGCGTTGAGGACTCCTTGCCCGCCGTCGATCGACACCCACCTTCCCTCTTTCAATTTGGTAACCAAGCCTCGGGAAAAGTGATCGTAAGGGCCGTAGACATAGGGAGCGCGAAGAATGGCCGCAGATGGGAAGTGTGGTCCGTCGGACCTCAGTGCAAGTCGTTCCTGTTGCAGCTTGGCATCACCATAGGGGTCTCCCGTTTTTCGTGTCGGTGCAGCCTCAGTCTCAGTCTCTGCTCCGGGATTTGTCCCGTGAACGCGGACGCTACTGACGAGAACGAACCGCTGGACCGAATTCCGAACACTCGCTTCAAGAGGTTTCTGGTGCCCTCGACAATGGCACGAGTCGAACCGGCAGCCAGATGGATCACTGCTTCGCATCCCTCCACCGCCGACATCGCTTCGTCTCGCGAGATCAGGTCGCCTTGAACAATCTCTAGGGGCAATCGGCGGATGCGTGCGGCGTTTGCCGCGGTGTCACCAAAGCTCGCACCTTGATGCACTCCTCGGCTGAGAGTTGCTCACAGATGGCACCCCCGATAAAGCCCGTTGCTCCGGTTACCAGGACCTTACGCAGCGGCGAAGCGCTCAAGGTTGCCCTGACGCGCTCGCCTACCGGAACTTCCCAAGGCTGGTTGAGTTTGCCACCATCCCGATAACACGACTCAACCAAGGCAAGAGATGGAAGAGACTCGGAGCCACTGGCCCGTAGCCTGCCTCCCCCGCGGATCGCTGGTATGAAATCGTCGAGTTGAGCGCAGAAAGATATCGAGGGCGGTCTTAAGACTCATCTTCAGCCGGATCCAAAGTGACACTCAGGCCACGGAACTCTGAAGACTGCAGGTAGACGGATGCAGTCAAGCTGCAGGGCATTTTCAAGGTGGCCTTTGACCCTTGAATCAGCAGACGATTCCTCAGTCTGAGGGTCTTTGAAAGTCGTATGTTGCTTTGGAATCGGCGATCTTTCCACTCGAAAGCAAGTCTCGCTTCCACGTTTGCCTCGGGTCCACCCAGGCTGTCATCGCGATAGTCAATTTCTTTTGCAGGGCCAAACCAGTACAACATCTGATCCAGGAAGTGAATACCGTTGACGATCAGGGCACCGCCTCCCGTCTGCTCGGAGAATATCTCGTAACCGGAATGCGTCTTCCAGCCGCCCGGATCTCCCCATTCAAGGTCGCATCCAAGCAAGTCACCCAAAAGCCCCAACTCCAACGCACTCTTGACGACTCTTGTACTCGGACTGAATCGGTACACATATCCCACGGCCAGTGGAACTTCAAGGCGCTCCGACAACTCCACAAGCTGTTCCGCTTCTCGGAGCCGTGGTGCCAAGGGCTTTTCGCACAGCACGGGTACGCGACGCTGCAGGAAGTAGCTCGATGCTGGATGATGGAGGTGATTCGGCAAGGCGATCAGAACACCGTCGACCCCTGCGCCGATTTCTCGATAGTCAAGAGCGGCGCTTCGGCCTCGAGACTGAATCTCCGCGAGAGCTATCTGCCCTTGCCGTATCTCGATCCCCAAGATCCGTGACGACGACGTCCCGACGACGAACTCCCGCTGGCAAATCAAAAGCCCCCACGATCGAGCCACAGCCAATGAACGCGAGTCGAAACATCAGTCTCTCCCTCCCATGGTCGCCCGGCATTGTACCACCTGGGCGTGCTTCCTCCCGATCCCGCACAGCCGCGCGCACGAGGATCGGATCCGTGTTCGGCTTCAGAAGAGTGCAGGAAAGGAGATCGGGGCTGAGGTCGAGTCCCTTTCAGTCGCTGGTCAACATCGAAAATAAATCAAAATCTGCAGTTCGCCTTCCGAAGAACAACCAGACTGCACGGCCCCAAAGTCGCAACGATGTCTCAATTCGCAGGGTCTGGAGGTCTCCACCAACCCCTCTGGCCAGGCTCTGGTCACCACATTTGACCTGCAAATGCGATATAGCAGTCGCATCCGTCCAACCCCATCGCGATCGACCTCTTCCCAGCGCTCTTCAGCTCAGTAGGTGGCGCCTCTATATAACGATCATACCAACAACAGTCTTTCTCGAATGCTCTGGACCGCGCGCCGCGGCAGCTCCATAAGTTCATGGCGCCGATATTCCCAGCAGACCTTGGGGTCTCGAGAGTCGCCCGTCGGTGTCCCTGTTCGTCATGGCAGCAATTTTGGTACTACTCGGCACAGACTGTCATCACCAGATCGATCTCGAAGGTACCCCTTCCTGGACAACCATCAGTAGACATTCAGAGCTATATGGCCACCTACTGGAATCTCCAGATGAAGAAAGTGATGGTTTCCCCACCGTTCCAGGAGAATTTATTGCCACCCCGATTCTCGTACATGTCGTACCGCGTCCCAGCCTGAAGAGCGTACTCTGTCCAGATGGCAGACCCCGATCCGAGTCCGTCAATGATGTTGTTCTTCAAGGTCCAGGTTTGCTCGGGTCCTGGCCTCGCCGCCCTTCGGCATTGCCTATGACGATCGCTCCGTGGCCGTTGATCCACCGTAACAGGTGTCGTTGACGACTTTGACTGATCCAGGATTCGTGCCACTTGGATTGCCGACGTCGAGCCACATGCACGCTTCCCATCCTGTCGAGGATGAGAGGTAATTGTTACTGATGGTCAGGTCTTCAATTGTGGCCGATGCGGGACCAAAGCCCCGTTCGGCCCGAATTCCCGCATCGCCGTATCGATAGGGGGCATAGTTGTTGGTGATGACATTGCTGTCAATGAGTGTGCCCTTGAGGGTACGAGATTGACAGAAACCACTACCAGCATCCGGCTGTACGGAGATGGCGTACTCCCAGTCAACCAGAACATTGTTCTTGATCGTCCAGTTCCGACTGCACTGGGCAGGAGTCATTGCGTAGACATTGTTTACAGCGGTCCCCTGGCCCCAGGCATCCGGATTGGCGTCCATGATGCTGTCCACCAGAGAAGACGTTGGTGACACGATCCCAGAACTTCAGTCCAAAAAGGTCGCCATTAGAGTCCATGCCGGGATAGGCATATCCAGTGGCCTCGATGTTGATGAAGGACCAGTCGAAACATTCGCTGTTACAACCAGAACCACGAGCCAGAAAGCCGCCATAGTCAGGAACGTATGATATTGTAAAAAGTATCGTAGTCGGAATTGTTGCCAAACATCAAAAACACGGCCGTTGAGCTCGCTGGTCGAATCCCCTTGTTGATGTTCTCGAGTGACAAGTCGTGCAGATAGATGTAGTCACCCTCTCCGGATCCCTTACTTGAAAAAACCACCGTCTCCAGACCCACCAAGGTTGTAGTCTCTGGCGGTAAAGTGGGCGATCTCGAGATAGCTCCTACCGTTCGCGCTAATGGCCCGAGCCGTATTTCCAGAGACATTCCCATCCAGAACCGCCGTGTCATCCTTGTCATAAGGCGGGTACTGCCCATCGTTGTCGGCATCCCAGCCCACCAGCATCGAAGGATCCTGCGGCAGACTGAAAGTGTGATCTACGGTAGGCGTGAGCCTGCTCTGATACGAGCCCGCCACACCATTGCTCCCCCAGACAAGCGATTCGTTCCGGCAGATCCCCGAAAACACACGATATCTTCAGCACCATCGCCCGGACCATCCATTGCCGCTATCGCCGACGACAAACGATTGAAGGGATTGCCCGCTGTGCCGTTTCCATTGCTCCCAGCACCACAATCGACATAGAACAAATCCTCGTCAATACCATCCCCATCCGGATCGGTCGTTGAACCATCACAAATATTGCAGTCGTCCCCTGATTCACCCAGAACACCATCCCCATCCAGATCAAATCCGCAGGCCCGAGACTGGTAGCCAGCTGAAGCCAAAGCCAATGCGGCGCTGCTCCAGAGAAAAGCGATAGCCAGAGCCCTGGCAGGACGAGTCATGACGTCAATCTCACAACACGTAGTCGGCTGAGGAGCGCTCACTTGGGTTACCGAGGCTACTCCGATGCACCAACTCCCGAAGTGAAACCTCCGACGGGGTACTCACCGACGTTTGGAACGAAGCTCTTGCAGACGTTCAGGTCGACTCCACTCTTGTAAGCGAGGAAACCTGCCCGAGCCAGTGCTGACAACTTGGAGCTTGCCGCCAGCGGACGAGGACATGGTCCCAGTGTACTGAACATTTAGCCAGTACTTCGAACTTCCTTTCGTGGACGACACCGCTATTTCACACACTCTGCGACCAGGCAGCCCGACTTCCAATCTTTGGAACCTGTCTCCGCGGCCGATGGCAGATCCAGCCACCTCATTGTTGCACACCACCACCATCACCAGGTCCGGCGCCTTTGCCTTCCAGAAGAGAGTAACTAGCAACTGACCGGCCGACTGGGTCTCCAAGGCATAGGCCTTGGTCTGCCTTTTCACCGACCTTTCCTGGAACGGTAACTGCCCAACCCACCGTCGGGTTGAAGATCGAAATAAGGATGGCCCAAAGAACGAGGCTGGTAACCTGTCGTAGCATCGGATTTCGGCCAGTCAAGCTACGCTAACGCTAACACAGATTCCCGCACTGACTCGAAGAAAAGCCGAGACCGATTGCAGATCTCGCCTGATGGCGCCTAGGAATCCCTCCAGTCTTCTGTCGCCACCCGACTTTGTCGACTGACCAGAACAACCCGAGCTCGCTTCTGCTGGGTACGAATTCCCTGGAGCTCATTAGCCATCGGTCCAAAGCTCCCTGCCCTGCCTTCCAACGGAGACTCCGAAAAAGGCCTTAATGCGGTCCAAAGTCGCCAGATGCATCGGTCATCCCTGACTTTGAGGGCACTGGCATCGATCCTGCTTTGGAACCTTGGTTGCTTGGGGTAAACCCATCTTTACCATTGAGAGTGTGAAGACCGCAATCAAGACGGATCCGGACCAAGGCATTTGGAGGACTGCGCCACCTACCGGGACCCCAGACTCTCGCCGCGAATCGACAGACATCAGGAATGGATCATTAAAGCTTGGGCACCGCTAGCCATTGACGAACACGCCAGAGGCTACCGATTGGATCTCAGGGTCTTCCTGCTCCAGGCCAGCCATACCGACTGGAGTGGAATCCTACACAGCGCCCGTTTCCGAAAGCTGCTGTCATTACCTTATTGCGATGAACGATCGATGTTCTCTGTATGTAACCGGAGGGTTCGAGGTATGAAAGGCCATCAAGTTCGCTTGGGCCGTGTGTCGAAACGGAATGCAGGTCTTTGCTCTAGTGATTGCAACAGCTTCGCTGCTCCACACAATTGCCTGGGGTCAGGGATTGCAGGCTAGTGCTCAGCCCAGCTCTCGAAGATCTGAAGCTCCACTCATAGCAGCAAAGGGAACAGTACTAGCAGCACAGGATTCGACTGGGGAAACAGGAGTGGCTCCAGATTACCTGATCCAGGTAGATGAAGTTCTCGAAGGTTACTTGTCCGGGAGTGTGATCCTGGTAAGAGTCGGCTCGGACCTCACCTCTACGTCGAGCCTGGAAGCCGGGAATCAGTCCTTGTTCTTCTTGAAAGAGTTGCAAGATGGCAGCTATCAGCTTGAAGCTGCCACAGCTTTGCAGAAGTCCAGCTTTGAGTCCCGATCATTCTCTTCGGTCCGTGGCTACCGTTCTCGGGCCTGCGGATTTGATCTGGATGGGGATGGTGTTCTGGGTGAATCCGGGGACGACTGCAATATTTGTGATGGTTCAACGACCGATCCGGATGGGGATGGTATTGACGAGGATTTGTTCTATGTCGATTGTGGTGCTGGGAGCAATGGAAACGGCACCGCCGGCAATCCCTTCAATCGTTTGTCGTCGGCGATAGCGGCAATGGATGGTCCGGGCGATGGTGCTGAAGATATCGTGTGTTTTCGAGGGACCTGCCGGAACGAATCGCTTGTCTGGGGGACGCAATGGTGTGGCGGGCTCGTATCAGAGCAGGCTCACGCCTACCGTGGATCACACTTTCAGTCTGCCGCAGGATCCTTCGATGCTGGTGGGTTGGGATGCCGACAACGATGGCCAGTACCCGCCTTATGACACCGATGACACGGCGGTTTTGGACGGGAATGTCTCTGGAAATACGGCTCGGGCCATCAACGCTGAACGGTAACGAGCTATGTAGAGATCGCCCACTTCACCGCCAGGGACTACAACCTTGGTGGCATCGGTAGACGGTGGCTTTTTCAAGAGGGACTCCGGCAGAGTGTGACTACATCTATCTGCACGACTTGTCGCTCGAGAACATCAACAAGGGGATTCGACCAGCGAGTTCCACGGCCGTGTTTTTGATGTTTGGCAACGATTCCGACTACGATCACCTTCTACAACATCAACATTCCTGACTATGGCGGCTATCTGTCTCGTGGTGTCTGGTGTGCAACAGCGAATGTTTCGACTGGTCCTTCATCAACATCGAGGCCACTGGATATGCCGTATCCGGGCATGGACTCTAGTGGCGACCTTGTTTGGGCTGAAGTTCTGGGATCGTGTCACCAACGTCTTCTTGGTGGACAGCGTCATGGACGCCAATCCGGATGCCTGGGGCCAGGGGCTCGCTGTAAACAATGTCTACGCAATGACTCCTGCCCAGTGCAGTCGGAACTGGACGATCAAGAACAACGTTCTGATTGACTGGGAGTACGCCATCTCCGTACAGCCGGATGCTGGTAGTGGTTTCTGTCAATCTCGTACGCTCAAGGGCACACTCATTGACAGCAATGTCATCACCAACAACTATGCCCCCTATCGATACGGCGATGCGGGAATTCGGGCCGAACGGGGCTTTGGTCCCGCATCGGCCACAATTGAAGACCTGACCATCAGTAACAATTACCTCTCATCCTCGACAGGATGGGAAGCGTGTATGTGGCTCGATGTCGGCAATCCAAGTGGCACGAATCCTGGATCAGTCAAAGTCGTCAACAACACCTGTTACGGTGACATCAACCGCCACGGAGCCATTGTCATAGGCAATGCCGAGGGCGGCGAGGCCAGCTACCCTGAGCAAACCTGGACCTTGAAGAACAACATCATTGATGGACTCGGATCTGGGGATCTGGCCATCTGGACAGAGTACGCTCCTTCAGGCTGGGACGCGGACTACAACACCTACGACAATCTGGGTGGCAATAAATTCGTCCTGGAACGGTGGGAACTCCATCAATTTCTCCACCTGGAAATCCAACAGCAGTGGTGACACACACAGCTCCGAATGCTCACCCACCTTTGTCCAGGAAGGCACCTTCGATATCCATCTGGCCGCCACGGACAGCTGTGCCCGAGACAGGGGCACGAATATCGCTGCCATCACGAACACCGATATCGACGGCGACTCCAGACCCCAAGGCTCCGCCTGGGACATCGGCGCCGATGAGACAGGCAGCAGCTCTGGCAATACCGCGCCCTCGGTAATAATCAGCTCCCCCGCAAACGGAGCAAGCTTCAGCGAGGGTGAAGTGATTTCCTTTTCTGGACAGGCAAACGACGCTGAAGATGGAGAGATCACTGCAGCCATTGTTTGGACTTCGACTGTTTCGGGAACGATAGGTTCCGGCGGAAACTACTCTGCATCCTTACCGACGGGTACCCACACTGTCACTGCTCGAGCTACGGACAGCGGCAACCTGGAAGGCTCAGATTCTGTAACGGTCACGGTCACCGCCGTGACGAATACTGCTCCGACGGTCACCATCACATCTCCAGAACAGAACCCCGCTCTCGGTCGTCCTGTGCAGTCCTCCACCGCCGCTTTCCCAGGTGCAGAGGCCGAAAAGGTAGTCGATGGCCTACTGGACACTCGCAATTCCGCGTGGGCAGCCCAGGGTACACCGAATTGGGTCGAGATCGACCTGGGTGCCCAGCATACGATCGACCGACTCTCGGTAGCACCCTTCGCTGGCTCACCCGAAACGAATTACTATTACGACACTTCCTGGAAAGTCCAGTATCGCAATGGCGACCAATCGCTGAGGAACTTTTCCAATGTTACGAAGCTCTCCGGTGCAGGCACTCTCATTGGCCCCGGGGTTGCGATAGCCGACGGTAATCCCGATAGCCACGATTCGGTTGAGTCCTACAAAGAGTACACCTTCCAGTTCGAACCTGCGTCAGTTCGTCAAATCCGCTTCACTGTGATCGACGGGGATTCCGACGGAGACAGCAATGCTGCGGAAATCGCAGTCAGGCAAGTCTATACCCGAGAATCTGTCGTGAACTTCACAGGCTTCGCAGAGGACTTGGAGGATGGAGATCTGTCTTCCAGCATTGCCTGGGTATCAAACAAGGATGGAGTTCTCGGGATCGGCCCCTCGATCAGTGTAAGCAACCTCTCGCTCGGCGACCACACCATCACCGCCTCCGTGACTGACTCTGCTTTCGGAACGGGGAGCCAAGATATCGGAGTGCGCGTTGTACCATTGGATTGGAGCCTGTTCCTGGATCAGTTCGAGTCTGGCGATACAACTCGCTGGTCGTCGTCTCAGCTGTGATGTAGAAACGAAGCCCAGTACAGCTGATGTCTGCATCCTGCATATTCGTGATCCTACACGAGGCTCAGGTCCAAAAAGGCAGGTAGACTCACGCTTAGCCGTGGGAAGCTCGTCTCCGGCCTCGGCCACGAGAGAGCCGCGAGGATTGCAGAGTCTCATGTCAAGAGCTTACGGTGCTCCCAAGAGTATCGTTGCGCTTCTTTTGAAAGGCTCTGGCTTCTGCCAGGCTTTGACATCACTTCGCAGAAGACGTGCCGACTACAGGGTCTTCATCCTTGAGTACCACGAAGTCGGCCCAGAGTCGTCCACCAAAGAAGGAACGATATCGTCCTCGTGCCTGAAACGACATCTGCTTCATTTGCGACATCATCAATATGAATTGCACTCGCTCTCGGAGGCGATTGCCCTGATGTCGTCGGGTACCCCGCCTGACCGTGATGTCGTGGTGTTTACTTTCGACGATGGCTACGCCGGAAACTACCATCATGCATGGCCCATCCTTCGTGCCAACAAGATCCGCCCATGCATCTTCCTGACGACGGGCTTCCTGGACGGAAGAGAACTCTGGTTCGACTGGGCTCGCAAGACTGATCGGAACAGCGCTGAACTCCCAGGGAAGCGATCTGCGCAGGCTCAAGAGAATGCCGATCCCGTCTGCCGGGACATCATACTCTCGACGGGCACCGAGTCAGTCCTCGAAAGGACTAAAGTACCTGGAGCCCGACGATCGCCAGAAGCTTCTGGACAAACTCGCTCAACAGTTCCCGGAAACATCTGGAGAACCCTCACAGGCTCTCAGTTGGGAGCAGGTACGCGAGATGAGCAAGGAAGGGGCAGAGTTCGGACCACACACCGTGACACACCCCATTCTCACAACCATACCTCGCGCGCAGCAATTGGCTGAAATCCAGCGATCCACGGCCCGTGTGGAGTCAGAGATAGGCCGCAGGAGTCGATTCTTTGCTTATCCAAATGGAGCCAAGGGCGACTTTTCCCAGGAGACCATCGAGATTCTCCGATCACTCGAGTTTCGGGCCGCCTGCACCACGATTCGCGGATCGAACTCTGCTGGCTGCGACCTACTTGCGCTCAAGAGAATCGGAATCGGATCCGATTCCCCGGCTCTTCTCGATCTGAAGCTGAGCCCACTCTATGAGAGACTCCCGTCCAGCCGACGCTAAGTTGAGAGAGCGAGTACAATGACCGTTCTCAAGCTCTCAGAAGGCCCAGCCGATCCGGTGATCAAAAAAAGGCAGAATTAGGAATGTGTGGAATCGTGGCAGTGGCCACGGCCGATCATTCTCGGCCTCAAGAGTCGATCCTCACACAGATGAGGGATTCAATGAGCCACCGAGGGCCTGATGATGCCGGTTTGTTTGTCGAGACCGGGAATTGGCTTAGGCCACCGCCGGCTAAGCATCATCGACCTCGCAACCGGACATCAACCCATGACCGATGCCGACCAAAGAGCCTGGGTTGTGTTCAATGGTGAGATCTACAACTACCGGGAGGTCAGAGCGAACCTGGAGCGGCGCGGCTACGGCTTCCAGACCGCTTCAGACACCGAGGTCATACTCGCATCCTACCTTCTCGATGGTGACTCCTTCCTCGAACCTCTGAATGGCATCTTCGCCATCGCGCTTTGGGACTCTCATCACAATCGCCTGGTCCTAGCTCGCGATCGAATGGGAATCAAGCCTCTTTACATCTGGCAGAGCACAGAACTGCTTGCGGCAGCATCCGAAATCAAGGCTCTGTTGAAACACCCTGCCGTTCGCTCCGATCCGGACGTCGATCGATTTCCGGAGTACCTAGCCTTTCGGCACCCTACCGACAACGGCACGCTCTTTCGGGGGATCTCGGCACTGCCCCCTGGGACGCAGCTGAACTGGGAAGCGGGCAGATCTCGAAAGCGAACCTACTGGGATCTGCCGCTTCTTGCTGGTGACACTACAAGGACTGAATCGGACTATCTCGAGGAGCTCGACTTCCTCATCGAAGACTCCTGCCGGATGCAGATGGTCAGCGATGTTCCCCTCGGTACCTTCAACAGCGGTGGTGTGGATTCCAGCTTGGTCACGAGCTATGTAGCAGAAGGTATACCGGACAGTCTCAACACCTTTTGCGTCGAGCTGGAGGAGACTGATCTTGATGAAAGTCCGTTCGCTGAAATGGTCGCAGACAGGTTCGCAACTCATCACACCAGTCTCGTAGTAGACAGAAGATCTTTCGCGGACTCTCTGCCTTCGGTCATTTGGCACCATGATGAGCCCCTGAATCATCCAAACACTGTGGCCATGTTTCTGTTGAGCGAGATCACGAAGGAACGCGTGACCGTCGTCCTGACTGGAGAAGGCTCCGACGAGCTCTTTGCGGGGTACCCGCGCTATCTGCTCGGACAGGCTTGGAACAAACTTGGCAAGTCCGGAGTCCGCACTCTCGCGGCTATTTCCGGGCCCCTTCGGAGAACCGTAGCAGGGATGAAGTGGAGGCGGGTATTGGCGGCAGCGAAAGTCGGTCAGATGGGTGCCATGATCGAGGCGGCCCGCTATGTCGAAGATCACGATCTACGAGAAGTGTTGAGTGGCGACTTCGAGCCTTCGAACACCCGTCGACACACTCGCAGCTCTTCCAGCGGAGACATGGTCTCCCGGATGCTCGAGTACGACCAGACAACCTATCTGCTGTCTCTTCTGAACCGACTCGACAAAGCCAGCATGGCTTTCGGCGTCGAGGCTCGCGTGCCTCTGCTGGATCATCGGCTAGTCGAATTCGCGGCCAAGGTACCGATTGGTCTCAAACTCAAGAATCGCGAGACGAAGTATCTGATCAAGAGGGTCGCAGAATCTCGGCTGCCGAAAGCAGTGGTGCATCGAAAGAAAAGCGGCTTGGCACTGCCCCTCGATCGTTGGCTCCGAGATGAGCGGGCACTCGGTAGGTATTTAGATCTCTTGCTGGAGCCCAGATCTTTACAGCGAGGGTATCTGAAGCAGGATGGCGTCAAGCGAGCTATAAATCAGCACCAACAGGGCTTCAAGGACAACTCACAGGTTTTGTGGGGTCTCGTCAATCTCGAGCTTTGGCATCGATCTCTCCTGGACGCCAGCTAGGCCTGAGATGCGCCAGAGCTCCGAGGCCCTCGCAAGAACCACACCTTGGACCATCCAGAGCACACTCAAGGTGAACGGAACTTCAAGTAGAGTGTCTACGACTCCATTGAGCCAGATGCCGACCAGGAAGCTCGCGCCAACGAGGCCCACCGGGCCGAACCAGTCGTCTCTGGCCTTTCGAAACATTGCTAGTCCTGCAGCGATAGTAGCGATCGAGAAAAAAAGGTAGAGAGCCAAAACAGGAAATCCCCTGGAAACCGCAATCGCCAAGTAGGAATTGTGGGGAGTATTGGTGTCCTGGCCTAGCGAGAGATCATATGCTACTCCTCTCCCCAGCCAAGGGTTCTGCAGAGCCAGATTCCAGAAATGAGGCCAGGCCACCTCTCTTCTCCAGTTGAAAGTGTCCTCCTGCATGGGAGCTGAAAGCGTCAGGAGACGCTGGACATTGGGTCGATCAAAGAGATCTGGTTTGACGACTAGTGTCAGGAGAACTGCCACGAGTGCCGCGCCTGACCACCGTACGAGTCGACGTCGCCAAGGTCCAGTTCTGACCAGGAAGAACAAGAGAAAGCTGCTGCCGGCTGCAATACCTGCCCAGGAACCCCGTGACCCAGCGAACAGTAGGGCGCGGAGCATGAGCAGCAGGCTCGCCAGGATGAACATCCTGCTCAAGGCGGTGCGAACCGAGAGGATCGCGACCAGACAAGACAAAAAGGCCAACAGGTAGACGCTCCCGGTAACATTTCTGTCGAAGAGGCCGTGCGCCGTGACATCTTGCCAGCCCTGCCACACTGACAGAAGCGCCGAGCAATCGACTACAAGGAGAACCGCGACCAGAGCCCTTGTCACCTTCGACTTGTCCACCAAGAGAAAGGCCGCAAGAGGATAGAACATGAGCTCTCGAATGGAGTATCGGAGGATCTGATATGCGGTCGCGGGCAAGGTAGTGAAATACTGATGGCTCGTCGGAGCGGTGCTGTACGCGACTGCTGAGAGAATCACCAGGAGCAGCCAGGTGCGACGATATGGGAGACCCCTCCATGCAACCAACAAAGAGCCCCTGGCTCGGACGAGTAGCAGAGGGATCAGGAACAGCAACGCAATGTCCTCAGGACCCACCTGGGTCCCGCCAACAAGCCATTCGAAAGGGAGAGCGGAGCAGACCAGTGCAAGAAGCAAGAGGACGTAGAGAGGGGCAAAGACTGAAAAGGTTGCAGCTACAAAAGCAAACGCGAGTGGTGCGATCGGGTTTGTCATCGAGGGCCTTACACAGAGTCCTGGCAAATCACTTCCAACATCCTCATACAATCATGAAAAAAGGCCAATAGACCATCAGTCAGGTCGTTCCGTGCCACAGGAGGATACTCCACGAGACGCCGCTTTCGGTCTCAAGCTTACCGAATATGCAAGTCGATCTATACCCTGGGTTGAGCTCGCTCTTGCTGGATATATACTCGCTTGAGTCGTCCTGCATCGCTTGAAAGGCGTGCTAGTCTCTGGGGCGACTTCGGAGCGAGAGGAATGCTGCAAGATCATCCGATACCTTGGCGAGCCCTACTGGAGGGCGTCTATCGACGGCGTCGTCTCGTCGCATTGGGCACCCTCGTCGGGACGTTGTTTGGGATCGCCTTGCTGACCTCGGCAGCCCCCCAGTATCAAGCAAGAGCCAGGATCCAACTCACTGCTCAGGCAGTGCCGGGTCCGAGGCAGGATGCCATGTCCAGCGACCAGATCCAGGCTGAGCTCGCATGGATTCGTGCCCCGGCCCTTATTCGGTCTGTTCTTGAATCCAACCCGAAGCTCCTCGAAACCACGCTTCCACAGGGTAAAGTCTCCAACGTTCTATTGTCCATCAAGCAGAGCTTGGCTCGGACAACAGGAGACCCACAAACCGACGCAGACTCAAACCAATCGTTGGCGATTCAGGCTGATGATCTGGCGAAGGCCATCACTACTGAGAGAATTGGAAACTCAAACCTTATCGAGGTCAGCTTCAAGCATCCAGACCCCGAGATTGCCGCCGAGTTCGTCAATACTCTACTGAGCAAGCACATCGAGAGGATGGTGGACCTCAACGAACGCGTCAGTGCGCAACCCTTCTACAAGAAAGAGGGTCAACAAGCCCTCGAGCAGTGGCAAGCGGCCCAAGCTGCGCTATCCAGTTTCAAGGAAGCGCAAGGCAACAGATCGACCCTTATCGAAGGAGACGACCTCAGCAAGGTTCTCGCCAGCCTAATGTCTCAACGAGTCACCGCCGAGACCTCTGTGCTTGAACTGGAAGCCCGAGCCGATTATCTGTCGACACAATTAAATGAACATCCTCGCACAATAGACGCCGAATGGACTGTCACAGAGGACGAATCCGTACAATTGCTAAGGCAGAAACTCCTCGAGTTAGAGATCGCACGTAGCGAAGCTCTCTCGCGCTACACGCCTCAAAGTACAATCATTCGGGATCTAGATCGGCAGATAGAGGAAAGCAGTCGACTCCTCGAGGCCAAGAAGGGAGAGACGCTCTCTGAGACAACAACGACCGTCGACCCCTCCTACCAAGCCCTACAGGTAGATCTTGTCGAAACCGAAGCAGAACTCACTTCTGCAAGGGCCCGAGTACTGGCACTAACTCGCCAAATCGGTGAATATCAGACTCAGCTATCCGACTTCGAAGAAACCGCTGGTGAATTCGAGCGGCTGGAAAACGAGGCAACCAGAGCCAAGGAACTCTATCGTCGATTTGCGGAAGAGGAGGAACAGGCTCGCCTGAGCGCAATTCTTGGAGAGTCCGGATTTGTCAACATCAATCTGGTGGAAGAGGCGGTTCCCCCTGCCAAGCCGTTGAATCAGAGATCACCCCTTCTCCTATCAAGTTCCATACTGTTAGGCCTGCTGCTGGGGGTTGTAGCCGCTCTCTTCGTGGATTGGCTAGACCCCACAATCCAGAGCGTGCTCCAGGTCAGTCAGATAGCCCAGGCGCCAATCTTGGCCGAGTTGGAATGAGCCATGCGCTCTCAGTTTCGCTCAACTCAATGATCACTTTGACCGAGACCTTGATCTTCCGACTTGATTCGGCACATCTTGCCCGCCTTCACCTGCGACTATGAGCAAGTACTTTGAAACCCTATCTCGTCTCGGAGGTAGGTCGTCCTCAAGGGGTTACTCGGAGCGCACGGAGGACATACCTGAGCCGGGCTTCCCCCTTCGGCGGGGAGCCCCTCCCGCTTCCAAACCAACGATACTGGGGGACTTGCCACTCGTAGGCAAGACTCGAGCCTTTAGCGGGCTCTTAAACTCTCTTAGAGAGTTTGCAGGCGATTCCGCTCCTCCTGTTGTCGTACTAGCGGGGATCACTACCGTCGAACCTGTAGAGGCGATTGTGTCCGGACTTGTGACGCAGGCTGGGAAAGAAGGCATAAGAATCCTCGTTGGGGAGATTCTCGAGTCAAAGCAAGCACGAGTATTGAGAACGACGACCCCGAGTGACGAAGTCAGTTCAAGTCGCTTGCCTCTCAGACCCGGCGAACACATGGAGAGAGGCTCTTTGGTTCTTACCGGCCTCGAACCTACGAAGGTTCTGAATTCGTGGTTTCAGAACTCACATGGAGGCAACGATCTCGCCATCATTCGCACCCAGCCTGTCCTGGATTCGGCCGATGCAACACTGATGGCCAGAGCGGGTGCTGGGTTGGTCCTGGCAGTGCTGCCTAGCGTAACGACGAGAACTGCCTTGCGGAAGGCGGTCGAAAGAGCCCAGGCTTCAAATGCTAGACTACTGGGAATCGTACTATGCCAGCGCGGCACTCACCTTCCTCGATGGATGAGCAAGCTACTCGGCGATAGCTCGAAGAGCAAGGATGCCCAGACCGCCCGGATGTGAACCGTGTCTGAACTGGGACTCAAGTGGTTCGATTCGATTCAGGGGCCTATGCCAGGTACTTCGAAAAATGGCCACTTCCGGGCCCTGCCAGAGACGGCTTCGAAACCAGGCTAGCCGCCCCAAGTCACGAGTGAGAGAGGTCTCGGGAGAGTCGTGGATCCGTCGACGCTGATGGGCCTCTTACTGCCAAGAACGAAACTCGTATTGGAAGCTCTCGATACACCCGGCAGATGACTGAACTTGGTTCAGATCTGCGACGAGTCGCCTCGTCGTCGAGTGCATATCTCCTCGCTGCCCTGGCTCAAAAGGGCGTCGCCTTCATTCTTCTCCCGATCTACACGCGGAGAATTCCAACCCAAGGTTACGGGACTCTCGAGCTCTTGTCAGCCTTCTCGTCTGCCGTGTTCATGGTGCTGCTCTTCGGATTGCCCGCTGCCGTCAACAAGTGCTTTCACCGTGACTGCAGAACCGAGGAAAGAAAGAAACAGCTGCTACCGACAGCACTCATACTTTCCCTGCCGATCCTGTTCATCGGCACTATCCCCTTCTGGTACCAGGCCTCGAGGATCAGTCTCTACCTCCTAGGCACAGAGGCCGACGCACTCCTAGTCAGGCTAGCGATACTGGGAGGTCTTGCATTCAGTACCAACACCCTTCTTCTGGCGGGCCTGCGGGCCGAAGAGCGGGCCGCCGCGTACGGGGTGCTCGCCGTTGTCCAGTTCACCAGCACTATGGCATTCAATATCTACTTTGTGGTTGTGATGGGGATGGAGGCCGAGGGGGTTCTCTGGGGAAACCTCCTGGGTACCTGCATCGTGTTGCCTCTGTCTCTGATTCTTGCAACACAAGGAGCGCTTTTCCAACTCAACCGCTCACTAGTAGGGCCCTTGCTTGTATTCGGCGTGCTGGTTCTTCCGGCGGCCGCGAGTGGGTGGATTATCGATCTCTCGGATCGGTATTTGCTGACGCGACTGGCTGGGCTAGACGAGGTTGCGGTGTATGGCGTTGGCTACAAGGTAGGTATGTTGCTCCAACTCTTGGTGGTCTGGCCATTTCAACTCGCTTGGCCAGCAGTTTCGTTCTCGATCAGCGAGCGTGAAGACTACAAGCAAACAT
This sequence comes from uncultured Acidobacteriota bacterium, assembly GCA_963707075.1. Classification (GTDB taxonomy): domain Bacteria; phylum Acidobacteriota; class Thermoanaerobaculia; order Multivoradales; family JAHEKO01; genus CAXMQZ01. Next base: position 3,552 of record CAVPOX010000009.1, on the reverse strand, counting down.
ACGCAGCGATGCTGACCTACCTGTGGCTGATATTGGCATACGCGATCGTTGGCGTCTCCATTGCGGCTCGCGTCTTCTTGCCTCACATCGTGGGCCCAGGCTACGGTAGTGCCTATCTCGTCGTACCTCTCATTGCTCTGGCATATGGACTCAATGGGGTTCACTATTGCGTTAGTCCCGGAATCCACGTTGCCAACAAGACTCGCACCTTGGCGGCACTCACTGCCATGGCAGCAGTAGCCAATATAGGGCTCAACCTGCTGCTCATCCCTGATTACGGAATGATGGGCGCCGCTTTCTCTACTGTCCTCGCCTTCGGCTTGCTGGCAGTCGGTGCCATTGCTGTCGGTCAGCGATACAATCCGGTCCCCTACGAATACGGTAGGATATTGAAAGTTACCGTCGTATCGGCTTCGGTACTCGGCTTTTCATGGATCTCCAATGCGGATCTGAGGATGTGGTCGGTGCTTTGGCAGCTCTTTCTCGCGACCGCAGGAGTCCCGCTTGCGCTTTTCAGTGTGAGATTTCTAACCCGCGACGAATACCAGACGCTCTCTGCTTTTCTCAGGAGAGCTCGAACCCAACTGAGGTCCATCATGAGGGTTCGATGAAGCTGTCATCGAGTCATACCTACTTCTGTTGAAGGCTTAGGACTATCTGAGGTCTGCGAAACGCCATGCCAGATCGTTACTGCCGCTTCTTCGAGCGCTCGCTATTCCCTATTCTCGACCACCTCAACCACACCCGCATAACAGAGATACTCGCAATGCTCCTGGATTCCGAGCATCTCGACCCCCGAGAGATACACCAGCGTCAGAGAAAGCAGCTATCACAGACTATCTCGAATGCCAGGAGACGAAGTTCCTTCTACCGACGCGCATGGAGCGACGATCAGACTGAGGGACTCCCCTCTGACTTTCCGGAGCTGGATGGACTTCCGGTGGTGTCCAAAAGTGATTTCAGAGATGCTATTCACGAGTTCCCATTGCGCGATTTCAGTGGTCGAATCATCCGCTCCCCAACCAGTGGATCAACCGGCTCACCGATGGTCTTCCTGCGATGCCCTGAGCAGGAGAGCTGGTTTTGGGCACTTAGATTTCGCATCTGGCGCTGGGCTGGGTACCACCCCGGAGACCGCTACTTGACCATAAACCTAAACCCAAGGATAGGCTGGAAGAAGAAGTTGCAGGATCTTCTTTTCCGATGTTCCTATATGACTTTCAATGCGGACAATCAGGACTCCAGACTCATCCTCGAAACGCTCAAGCGGAAGAGGATCGGATTCCTCAACGGCTTCTCGTCATCCTTGTACGTTCTTAGTCGGTACCTGCTTGCGAGCGATATAGACAGTCCAGAGGTGACTGGAATTACCGCCACGGGCGACACATTGTACCCACCGTACCGAGACTCGATCGAGACGGCTTTTGGCATACGCGTCCTCGACTACTATGGCGCGGGGGGAGAAGGGGTCCACCTCGCAAGCCAGTGCCCCGAGAGTCTGGACCGATACCACCTCCACCCGGAGAACGCTGTGGTCGAGATTCTCGGCCCCGACGGCCCAGTTCAGCCTGGTGAACGGGGCCGGATTGTCATCACACAGCTCCACAACCAGGCGATGCCGCTGATCAGGTACGACCTGGAGGACATTGCGATCAAGGCCAACCCAGAATTGACATGCCAGTGTGGTCGGACTTTACCCATGCTGGAAAGGATCGAAGGGAGAACACCAGATCTTGTCCTGTTGCCCGATGGCACCTTCCTGGTCATGCATTTCTTCGTCGTCCTCTTCAAGAACCTCCAAGAGATCTCGAACTACCAGATAGTCCAAGAGCGTGAAGACCATCTAGTGGTCAGGCTGGTCGGGAAACCTGGGGCCGAGCGCAGCTCTGTAGAAGCTACAATAACCAGAGAGGTATCGAAAGCTACTCGGGCTTTATTGAGCTGCAGATTCGAATGGCTGCCCCAGATTCCGCTTGCAGCATCAGGTAAGCGCCGCCTGGTGATTTCAGAAGTCAGCAGAGAAGCGCTTGGGCTTGGGGAATCAGATTGATTGTTCCGGGAGGCATCCAGGGAAGTGCCTCGCGTGAAGTGGGGCGCCCAGGGCGTCTACTCAGCTGTTTCCTTCAAGGAGTGAATAGACCGTCAGTCCAGAGTTGCCGGCGCGACATTGTTGACGAAAGACTCGAACAACTGCGTGAGCTCGGAATAGTCGAGCGACTAGAGGATCTCTCTCAGCTCCTTTTTTCGTCTAGCTCAGGAAGAGAGGTCTCGCACTGCTTCAGCTACCAGATTCCGATTCACTTGCCTTTCGCCGCATCCAAAAGCGTACAGCATCGCGTTGTGACAAATGATATTGATTCTCCGCGGTATCCCTTTGGCCCGCTTGATCACCAACCGGAGGGCCGGCCGGCTGAACACCTCCAACTCCCCTCTTGCGGCTTCCAATCGATGAAGTATGTATTGCCGAGCCTCATCAGACGTCAATTTCTCGAGATGACAGCGAATCGAGACTCGATCTGCGATCTGCCTGAGTCTCTCCGATTCCAGCCGCTTCGCCAATTCAGGCTGCCCGACAAGAATGATCTGGAGCAGTTTCGAGTGGAATGTCTCGAAGTTCAGTAGCAACCTCAGCGCCTCGAAAGCCGAGTCTGAGAGGGTCTGCGCCTCATCGACGATAAGGGCAGCTGTCTCGCCTCTCTCGGCGCAACTCAAGAGAAATCGATTCAAAGCCGTCAACATATCGACTCTGCGGCGTGAGCGCGTTGCAACACCGAAGTCGTCGAGAACGAGCTGAAGCAGTTGATCGAATGGAAGCGCGGGATTGTGTAGATACGCCGTCCTCACATCCAATCCCGAAACACTCAGAAGTGAATACAGCAGGGTCGTCTTGCCAGTTCCAACCTCTCCCGTCATGACACAGAGGCCGCGTTTCTCAATCAAACTGAGCCTCAATCCAGCAAGCGCTTCAGAGTGCCTCTCGCTCAGGAACAGAAAAGCTGGGTCAGGTGTTAGCGAGAACGGCTCACACTCGAGTCCGAAATACCTGAACCAGTTGGCGGGCTCGTCAGCACCGCTCCCTTGGCTGAGCACAGAGGAGGTCGGTACAATCGGGGGCAATTCCTCATTGGTAGGTTCGCTCTCGACCAACAGCTCTCGAGTCACCTTCTTGACTGCCACATCGGGTACCGGGACGGGATCACTTTTTTCGAAAGACTCGGACTCTGGCAGCCGTTCTCCGACGAGTCCCCCATCGGCGGAGACCTCTTGGCGATCGAGACTTCGAGCGTCTGACTGCAAAGTAAGGGACCCTGACATCCCAGAATCCAAGTCCTTATCAATCTGCACCAGGCCAAGAGACCAGAGCCCGGACAAGGCGGCCAGAGTCTCGTTAACCTGGTCTGTGCCACCAATCAGAAGATTCTCTATCCGAGTTGGCCTAGCCAATCGAAGGAAAAGGGTCAATTCCGTTCGACTGAGCTGCATGCCCTTGAGCTGAGCCGTGTCCAGGTCCTTCGCTACTAGTTCAACGGACTCTCCTCCAACCATCGACAG
>CAVPOX010000008.1:0-56827 GCA_963707075.1 uncultured Acidobacteriota bacterium | reverse complement strand
CGACACAGGGGTCGTCGCTCAGATTGTGTTCGATGCGGTTCTCGCCGGCTCGAGTCGAGTGGATGCCGTGGCACGGGCTCACCAGCAGCTCGAGGGTCTGACGGCCGGGGTCAATACAGCCCACCGAGTGGCACCCCTCGCCATGGCCAGCTTCATCTCGGATGACCGCTTGGAGGGCGCCGCCCAGCGAGAGTCGGCGCTGACTCATGCGCATCCGCTGGCAGGGGAGTCGGCAGCTGCAGTGGCCATACTGTGCCGGCTCCTGATTCGAGGGCTGCCGTGGGAGGAGGCGTTGGCCAGGACGGCGGTTGGGAAGCACTCTGAGATTCGGGCTGCACTTTCTCCCGGGGCAACCTCGCGTGGTGAGCTTTCGACGGGCGGCTACGCTCCCGAGACCTTGCGGGCTGCCATTTGGCACCTCGACCAAGCCAGCACCTTCCAGGAGGCGCTGTCGACCAGTCTCGCGTTCGCCGGCCCTGCCAACTATTGCCCGGTCCTAGTGGGTTCTATCGGTGGTGCGAGGTGGGGTTCCGGTGCCATTCCAGGAGCAGAGCTGGTTGGGCATCCGCTGGTACAGCAGATGGCACAGGTTTCAGAAGTGCTGGCTATTCAATGGAAGAACTCCGGGCAGTTGGCTTGATCGAGACCGGAAGCGTGGGCTGATAGGAACTGGGTCACTTCCCCGTTTGAGGCGCCTTGTCACAATAGCGGAGGATTGTCCCAGTCATGCTCACTGCCAGCCGATCTCTTGGAAGCAGTAGATCACGCCTAGTCTCCTGAGTTGTTTGGCCTCGGACGGTTCTAGGGCTCTAGCACCCTTCGGTCAATTGAGTCCTGAACGGAGCGAATGTGGTGTTTTGGGGCCAGCGAGGGCCCGAACCACCTCACAGGTTTGACTTGAACCACTGGGGAACAAGGGAGGGTAGTATGAACCTTGGACTTTCAGTCCGGAATGGAGGGGCAAATGCTCAATGGGAAGCGGTACGAGGATCTGATTTCGCGGATAAGAGAGACGCTAGCTCGGCCCGGAGTCATGGAATATCGCATTGGAACTACCTGTCGTCCAGAAGCGAGGAAGAAGCAGCATGAAAGCGTTGGATATATCCACTTCAGAGTGATGCTCAGGAATCTTAGTCTGATCGAAGCGCGGGAAACCAAACGCGATCTCATTTCTGATCTGGCGAGTGATCCGAAATCTCTGGAGTTCCTGAAAATGGACCCAAAGCTAAGGGCCCAATCCAACAAAGCTCTGCCTGGCGCCAAGTCCGACAATACAAGAGACAAGTACTGCGTCATCATGGCTTGGCGGTGAACTTGTGGGCTCGCTGAGCTTCCCTGGTCCCAGAAGTCAGCTCATTCCCCATCCACGCTGGGACGTTGATTAAGTACTGCTAGACTACAGCGCAGCCACCGGTTCGTTGGGGCCATGCGTCTTGTTGTCGCAACAGGTCGTTAGTGATTCACGCGGAATCGCGCCACCCTTATGGGCGGCGCGCCGAGGATAGTTGGCTGTTAGGGTCACAGCTCTACAGGCACAAGTGGGGCTAGCGTTGATCTTCTGTAGAGTAACTACCACAGCAACTAGGGCGATCTCGGCACAACGGGTTCGAAGGCCTGTCTCAAAGGGGGTCGGATGACAATCGATGGAAGTGACCTAAGCGCCAGGTTTTCTGCCACCAAACGCAAGGCGAAGAGGTTGATAAAGCCACTGGAAGAGCTTCTTCAGATCAAGTGGTCAGATAAGGATTCATTACCCCGAATTTCAAAGATCCTGGCCAGAATTCCGGCTGGTGAACCTTATGGCCAGGCAGCTGAAGAGGTGAAGCGCGACCTGAAAACGGTTGTCGATGAAGCCAATCGCGACCGCCGCGAGAGGTTCGGTGCCAGCGAAGCTCAATTCTTTAAAGGTTGCGAGCCCGCTCCCAGAGAAGTCGCCAATGGCTGGAGGGTCGGCCCGATCGAGATGGAGTTGAATAAGGAAAAAGCTTCCGCACGGGCAAACTACAACCGCTACCCGTTGAGCAAATGGTCCCCTGTGAGCTCGGTGGACGACCTTCGGATAGTGCTAGCCAAATCACTCGACTCGTTGGAGCGGTCGAAGCTTCCTGTCGAGAGGCTGACTCGGGCGATGGAAGATGCCTATCGGTTCCTTCGTGTGGAGGCCAAGAGAACGCAGATTGTCAGCACCGACTTCGTCCCAGTCCGAGATTTCTACCGCGAAGTTCGAGTGGCTCTTGCTCGAATAGACCTACTCAAGAAGCCGGGGAGAAAACTGACAGCTGTCGAGCTCCCAGAGTGGGCGTTTGTGTACAACCTAGACTTGTTCATTGCTGCAGGTGCGGGGACCTCAGCCTGGAGAATGAACACACAAACCGGTAGCCAGTCCGAGCAAGAACGGGGAATCGGAATGACGATCAACGGGCTGGAGCAAGAAAGCGACTACCGAGTGGTGTGTTATGTGCAGCTGAAGAAACGTTAGAAATGAGCGAGGGCAAGCTCCCACCTGCGGCCCAAGTTGTTGAGCTTCTGGAATCGGTAGCTACTCACGGAGTGCCGTCTCGAGGCGTCGCGCCGATCCTGGATGTTGGAACGGTTGAATACGTTGAGTTCTTTAGAGAGGAGCTGGTTGGGGACGTGGCGGGGGGTGGGGCCTCCTTTTGTCGGTTCCTCGAAGGGCCGTATGGTGGGGGCAAGACCCATGTCTTGCAGCTCTTAGAATTCATGGCGGCTGAGACTGGATTGGCGACGGTTCGGATTGACCTCTCGCAAGCGATGAAGATCGAGAACTGGAACCAGATCTGTAAATTCATCTTTTCGAGGATGAGACTCAATTTGCCAGGTCGCGAGATCGTGTCATTGCCTGCGATCTTGCGTGCCCTGGCATCAGAAGAGTCGGTGGACTCAGTCCGATTGAAGAAAGCGAGGTTGCCACACTCGGGGTTTCAGAGCGCTATGTTTTACGCTCTAGATGACCGGCCTCCTGATGATGAACAGCGGAACGTCCTTCTGGATCGGTATCTCCTTGGGGACCGGGTACGCGTCGTCGACATGCGCCGCCACGGCCTGATCGGCATGAAGGACCCGCTCTCGGCTCGAAATGCGGAGCAGGTGCTCAGTACAGTGGTCGGTGGGCTCTCGGCCGCCGGAGTCCCCGGTACGATTTTTCTGTTTGATGAGAATGAGCAGACCTTCCAGGGGAAGTCCAAACGAGTCCAGGTCGCCGCGAATCTCATGCGTAGGTTGGTCGATGGATCACTCGATGGGCGTTTGAGAGGGGCGGTCGCTGTGTTTGCAGTGTTGCCAGGTTTTCTCTCAGCTTGCTCGGAGATCTACCCAGCTCTCGGTCAGAGGCTTGCAGTTCCGAGGCCCGTCGAAATGACGGATCCCTGGAGGTCTCCTGTTCTACAGGTGTCCTCGGTGTCAGCGATCAGATCGCCGGAGGAGTTCGCTGAACGGGCTGTCCACAAGATGCTCGAGCTCGCTGAGCACTGCGGGGCCAGCAAGAGCACGTCAACGAACTTGAAGGAAAGTCTCTCTCGAGCGAGTCACAGAGTACTGAATGAGAATGCCGGTCCAGGGTTCCGACGGCCACTGATGAAGGCCCTCTGTACCCTGACATTGAGGGCAGTGGAAGAGGTGTGATCTTGATTGAGAACATAGATACTCTCGAAATTCTAGAGCGGATAGCAGCGAATGGAACTGCACCAAAGGCTGGCTGCAGTCTGTTTGGTTTTGGTTATGAAGACGCGTTCGACCGACTGCGCGACAAATACCTGGTCAAGAAATTCAAGAGAGGTGGGTCAGGAGAGAAATTCGTGGTCGGGCCCTATGGCTCTGGCAAGACTCATTTCCTGCGGCATTTGATGGAGATCGCCCGAGGACTGGACTGCGTGACTTCGGAGGTTTCCCTGAACAAGACTGTTGACTTCACTGAGAGTCTTGTTGTCTATCGTGAAGTCGTTCGAGAACTCGTGGCACCTGACGAGGGGAAGGGTGTCAAAGGGTTGTTGCGATCGATCCGAGACAGGGTGGCGAGTATCGCCGACAACCCAGAAGAAGGGGACCGCTTGGTCTCCATGTGGGCCGCGGGCCTCGAAGAGGCTCAGCTGAACCTGGTCGAGCTAGGTCGAATCTCCAAGCGCGCCTTCGATGCGCTGATTGCCAATGAGGAGGATCTACTGGAGAGCTGCTGCAGATGGCTTGGAGGAGAGTTCTTTGATCGTGCCCTCTGCAAACAACTCGAAGTGTCAACTGTGTCGAAGACAGAGCAGGCACTTTTTGCCAAGCGAGCCTTCCTGTCCTGGCTTCAGCTCATCAGACACGCGGGGTTTGCGGGCACTCTAGTTTGCTTCGACGAAGCTGAACAGGGATTTTCCGTCGATAAAAAGAAGATGCAGAAGATTCTGTCTATGCTGCAATCGGATATCAACGCTGTTGCGGACTTGGAACGAGGTTCCGCGCTGATTGTGTATGCCCTCACACCGGATGTAGTTGAGAGAATGGAGGACTTCGCCGCACTGCAACAGCGAGTCTCGGACCCCGGTCCGAATCAAGGCTTTTTCGATGGAAACACTCTTGCTCCCAAAATAGACCTGACGATGCGTCGAGAGGACGTGACGGAGGAGCTCGAAGGCATGGCCTCGGCATTGGTGGACCTTTTCTATTCCCGACATGGCAACGAGATCACCATCGATGCTGCCACCGTGAGGCAACGCGTCAGTCAAATAGCTCAGGAGGTCTCGGCAACAGAGATGAGCTCGAGCAATCGACGCACTTTGATGAAGAGGGTCGCCACCATGCTTCTGACAGTCTTTGATGATGGCGTTCTTGACGAGGTGCCGAGGCCTGTCGAGGATGAGGACGAGGTATAGATGAAGGTTTCCGAGCTTCTTCCAGGCATGTCGGTTGAGATCCGACATTTCGGCACAGCCGAAGTCATCCGTCTTATAGGTTCGGAGAAGGTACTGGTTAGGCTTGTTCGGGCTCAGGTGGAAATCCTGGTTGAAGGACCGGCGATTATGTCCGCCCAGGGTAGGGTAGAGCGACAGGAGAAGACGAGAGCGGCGAGGACCAGCATTTCAAACTCACATACTGCAGAGCCCGAAGAGGCAATCGATCCCAATTGGGTCAGGCTGGCGGGGTCAGGCAGGAAGACCGATTGGACAGTTCCGGCGAACTCAGGAGAGCCTGCGTCGAGACTCCTTGGGGAAAGCATCGTCAGGGAGAAACCATCGAGTGCCGAGTCCGAGCTCATTCCCGAGGAATCTTCGCTACTCAGACCATCGGTCGAAATGAAGGACCCACCGAAGGGAGTTGCGGGCAACCAGCACCGGCGACAAGCGATCGAGGCATTGAGATTCGGAGTGGTCCCGAATCTAGCACTACGAGAGCTGACGCTAGGATACGAAGAGCTAAGGAATTGGGTGAATTCCCGATTGCCTTCGCCTACTCGAACTGGGGTGATGGTGTCCGACATTTCGGGCCCTTTCGGGAATGGCAAGACTCACGCAATGGCTGTCGTGCGACAGGTAGCCCTCAGCCAGGGCTATGCTGTGGCGCGTGCTGAGGTCGACGGGCGAAACGTGACGCTGGCGGACCCTCAGCGTCTTCTCCACTCTTTACTCGGCACCTTGGAAACCAGGGATGGCCGGTCCAGCGATCCGGTGTTAGATATCTACCTCTCGGCGATAGACCGAACCAGGCAGGCTCCCAGGATCGCACCAAGGGGAATCGACCGGACTCGCGACAACTACAACACCGTTCGGATAGTCCAGGATGCCGGTTGCATTGACAAGTTCAACAGTGATCTCGAGTGTGTCTTGAGTGGAGGTCAGTGGCGTAATGCGTCAGATATTCAGTTGGATATTTCCCGAGAGCCGAGAATTGATAGGTACAAAGTTCGAGTTCGAAGGGTTGTCGGGCACCTGATCGCTGATCGCCCCTACGACTTCGTTGAAGCCCTACTCGGTTTGGCAACCATATGTGAGCTCGCGGGCTACTCCGGATTGGTACTCACGATCGACGAGTTCGAAGTTGAGGACTTCTTTCTCAGTTACTCCAAGAAGGAGCGGGTCCGTGCGCTGCTGGATGTTCTACAAGAGTGCGTGGCAGGCAAGACCGATCACGCTTCTGCTCCTCTGGCACTTTTCTTCGCCAGCGTCGGTTTGGATGGGCATGTCGGAGATCAGCGAATTCGAAAAATGGTCAAAGATTCTGGTGGGGACATCTACTGGCTCGATGACTGGGCACCAGAAGCACTCCTCGAACTGGGGGGTAGTATTGGGTCAGTTTACGCTGATGCTTACGGCATTGGAGTTTCGTCGGCTGGCGACACCCATCGGAGAGTACTGAACAGACTAGATCCCGGTGTCCTGACATCGAGTGGCCGTATCCGCGCCTATATCAAGCAGTACGTGAGAGAGCTCGACACCCAGTTCGGACCTCCCAAGTGAAACCGGAGATTGACCTCCAGCTGGACCGTGTGATCGCCTCGAGTTTGGGCGAAGCCTGGGAGGCCTTCTTCTCGCGATTCGGTCGTCTCAAGGACATTCAAAGGCTGGCGATTCCTCCGATTCTGGAGCGGCGTGATGTATTGGTGTCATCACCGACCGCTTCAGGAAAGACCGAGGCTGCTTGCGCCCCCCTGGTGCGCAACCACTGCTTGGATCAGCCTAGGTCGACTATCCTTTACATATCGCCAACCAGAGCGCTTGTGAATGATCTCTATCTTCGCCTGCATGACCCCGTAGTTGGCTTGGGTCTCGATATTTGCCGTCGGACAGGTGACCACAAGGATACCTGGAAGAAAGTACCAGCAGTCTTGCTGACAACACCTGAGTCGTTCGACAGCATGCTCTGCAGAGGACGCGATGACGAACTTGGGCATCTGCTTGCCAATGTAGCTGCAGTTGCCCTGGACGAGATCCATCTCCTTTTCGGCAACCCTAGAGGGGAGCAACTGAGGTGGTTGATCGGACGCCTCAGGCGCTTGCGTCGATTCGCCAAGAAGAAGGATTGGGCACCCAGCGAGGAACTGCAGATAGTGGGTCTATCTGCAACAGTACAGGACCCAGAACGAATCTTGGAAACTTATTTCAACGAAGGAGAGCTTGTTCTCTACGGAGGGCAGAGAGGAATCGAGACAGTTTCTGTCGACTGTCACCTCCCGACAGTCGAGATGGCGTTGCCAGCCCATCTTGCTGGAAAGCCAGATCGACAGAAGGTGCTTGTGTTCAGCAATAGTCGGAAACGGGTGGATGCCCTTTCAACTGATCTCAACAGGAGCCTCTCGAGGCTGAACTTTGAAGTGATGGGGCATCACGGCAGTTTGTCGAGGAAAGAGCGCGAAAGAACAGAGAATCGCTTCCGCAATGCACGCCGGATAGTTGTGGTTGCAACCTCGACTCTCGAAATAGGGATCGACATTGGTGACGTCGACCTGGTGGTTCTGGATACTCCAGCTCCGGACATCAGCGCTTTGCTTCAGCGAATAGGTAGGGGCAATCGAAAGAGCGACCACACTGTGGTTCTCTGTTGTAGCGGTTCGCTGTGCGAGACGGTTATTCACGATGCGATGATTTCCGCGGCTAAGTCGGGAGAGCTCGGCCCCGGCGATTCGGGTCCCAACCACGCGGTTGCGAGACAGCAGATCGCCTCCTTTATTTTTCAATCTTCAACCCGGTCAAGGAGAAGAGACACGCTCGTCAAGTTCATCGACGAAGAGAGTGCGCTCCCTCCAGAGGCGATTCTGGACCACTTTGCTTCCATCGGAGAGTTCGAGTCGGGGCCAGACGGACTCCGGTTGGGTGAGGAGTGGCTCGAAGGATCGAGCCGTGGTTCGATTCACTCGAACATCGAAGGAACGCTTGGGACCTCGGTAGTCGATGAGGTTACTGGCGAACAGATAGCGCAAGGTGTCAACTTTCAGGGTGGCGAGGGCCTGAAACTGGCGGGTCGGCTGTTGCAGGCTCGAAAATGGGAAGATCGCGTGCTGGAGGTTCGTAAGGTCAAAGACGCGAATCTCGCAGAAGGCAACTGGGGTTACTCGAGCTACGGGTGGATTACTGGCCCAGGTCAGCCATGGGCGGTGAGGAAGTACTTGGGCCTAGCTGAAGACAGCTGGCCTTGTGTGCGCTTTGGGGAGGAGTACTTCGTCTTCCATTTCGGCGGTAGCCGACGTCGGGCAGTGCTCGAGCTGGGTCTGAATTCAGCCGGCATTTCAGGTCGCATCAAGGTCAATGAGTGGTACCTAAAGAGCAAGAGAGACCTTTCATCAAAGCCTGCCGAGCTGAATGAACTTTCAGCGGCACTCCTGGAGTTCGATCTGGTCGAACAGGTGGATCGCCTCGAACGGCGGTTGGGGAGGCCGTTTGCCAATGAGAGGCTGCCCTTTGATCTGCGCTTGGACGAGGTCAAAGGGTGGTTGAGCCTCGAGGAGGAGGTTGAATTCATCAACCTCTCCAGGTGGAGCAGTGCAGGCTCGAAGGAGCTCGAGGACGTGCTCTTGATCCTCGCTGCGGAAGTTGGAAAGAAGAAGCGAAAGAACTAGAAGAGTGCTTGGCTGCGACCGTCGATGAAGTGTCACTCTGTGAATCGGCACTTGGGGAAGTTGGAGCACCCCCAGAAGTATCGGGTCGGGCCACCTTTTCGTCTAACCTTTAGGATCATCGGCGCACCGCACCGTCTGCACCTGGACCCGCTGCGTCGACCCTCCTGCGGCCCTGACTCTGACCCTAGAAATCGCATGTCACGGATTACAGCGGAACTTGATGCCTGCTGACGAGACCGGGCGGTCGTCGGGCCCTTAGCTGGAGCCTTCTTTCCCCTTGGTGGCCCCTGCCTAGCCCTAGGGCGCGTAGTTTTTCCTCGGTTGACGGATGCGGGTACACAGCCCTGAAGTTTGCATGACGGACACACGAATCGGGCCCAGTACGGGTTGGATCTGCTCCCTGTCTCAACCAGGGAGTCAATCAGCCGCTTTGAGACCTGTACCCACCAAGAGTGGCTGCAGTGTTGACAGGTCACTTCGATCTGGGGTGCTGAGGCGGCCCGTCTCATATGCCATATTCTGCGGGAAAGGCCTCGTTCTGGCTATGACGCTCTAGACAGGAGTCAGTTTCTGTTGATTGCGACCACCGACACAATCAGGGCAAGCAGGTTTGTCTCATCCCTCGCTCAGTAGATTTGGAGCTGTGCAGTCGAATTCACTCGCCCTCCCCCAATAGCGAGTAGACGTGGTCCGGCAGCTCTTCCTGCAACTTCCACTCAACTGTGATCGGCTTTTCGCCCTGCCACTTCACGAAGGTGAGCTTGCCGCAGTAGATGAAGGGGGCGGCCCTGCCCGAGATCTTGGCTTGTTTGCGAACAAAAAGAAGCACATCGATTCCTAAGTCCGCGTGATCGCGGATCATGCGGCCACGTTTGTGCTCTTGTCGAGTTTGTCTCTGACTCTGCCACTCAAAGCACGACTGGCTGAGAAATCTGTCGGCGTACTTGTGTTCGTCTCTGTGCCCTGACTTGTCGAGAGTGACGAACAACAACAGGTGCTTCTCAAGTGGCACAAAGCCTTGGTCCCAGGTTCGTCCTCTTGGGGTCAGGTCGAACATCTCAGGTAGATCAGGTCGTCGGTAACTTTTCCACAGCTCAAGCTCAGGGGATTTCGACCCGTGCGTTACCGGAGAAAGCCTCCACCCGTCCTCAGTCTCCTCAAGTACCACCCGATGGGTCGTACCTGGGAGACCCGCATCTTCGCCGAACCAGCCGCGCAGAATCTCGGCAAGCACATTCTCCTCTGAGCCCGGGCGCCTGGCTACGTTCAGGGCGATCTTGACGAAGTTACCCTCAAACTCCTCATCGTTGGCAGTGAAAGGGGTCCACCCTGCAGGCAGTCCAGGGTGGGATTCGCGGTCCGGAAGAAAGAGAATCGGGCGGCGGTCCGCGTGAGAGACCTTGCACGCGTAACTGGCACCGCCGTCGGGAAAGTCGCCCCCGTCAAAGGCATTGGAGAAACGGCTCAAGTATTCTGCCAGACGCCAGTCTGCTAGCTCGCGAGTGAGTTCCTGGAAGGCCTCTCGGAGTTCTGGGGCGACGGAAAGCGTGCTCGAAAATGTGCTGTCACTGTAGGCAAAGTAGCTTCTCCCTTTGGTCCCTTTGCCGTCTACCCAGGCCTTGATCGGATTGGTCTCCAGCAGCCGAATGAGCTTGCCGCGGTCTTCCAGGGCTGGCCCCAAGTCGTTGCGCATCGGTGCAGATCGCCTAGCTATTCGCTCAACTGCCGAGGCGAGTTCATCGATGGTGAGCTCACCCGGAAACCCATCTCTGTTCAAGGCCCCGAGCAGCACCAACATCTTGTAGCTCTTGGTCATCTGGGTGGTTTCGAGCGCATCGAGGAAACCTGCCGTCGAGGGGTCCGACAGCAGCGTTTCAGCTGAAACGTCCAGGTCTCCCTGTGCCTTGACGAACTTTAGCCACGAGCCAAAACCGCTGCGAGCGGCCCGGGGGTTGTAGCTTTCATGAAATGCCTCGACCGCCCGCGGCCGAACCCCATGTCTCTCTTTGAAGTCCTCATAGTGGTACTGGAGTGTTTCGTCCGCGCCGGGTGAGCGGAGCAGGGACTTCAGAATGTCCATGGCTTCAAGCTCGTAGGTCACCTCGCAGCCGGGAGGCAGATCTGCCTCTCCCAGCTGCACCAGTTCGAGGCGTTGGCGGGTCACGCTGTCTCCCCCGTCGATCGTGAGCAGCGCCTGCGCTTTGATGAGGAAGATCCGGTGATTGCCGATGTAGTCGATCACCGTTAGGTGATTCTTGCCTTCCGCTGCTCGTAGGCCCCGTCCGAACTGCTGCAGCCAGAGCAGTCTCGACTCGGTGGGGCGCAGCATCATCACGGTATCGATTGTTGGAATATCGACCCCCTCATTGAACATATCCACAGCGAAGACAATGTCGAGCTCGCCGGCCTCCAGTGCCTCTAAGGAAGCAGCCCGGGGATCTGAGCCCTCGCCCGAGTGGACCGCCGCCGCACGGAGTCCATGTTCTCGAAAGAAGTCCCGCATGAAGTTGGCGTGACGCAGCGAACAACAGAACGCGAGTGTTCGGTCGCCGGCGCGCTTTTGATACTGCTCCAAGGCATTCTGGGCTCGAGCCTGAGTGGCGACAGCCCGGGTCAGGGCGTCCTCGTCAAACCGGTTGCTCCGCCAGGGGATCTGCGCATAGTCAACCTCGTCCGGCACGCCGAAGTACTTGTAGGGACAGAGAAATCCGAGCTCGATTCCTATCGGGACATCGCAGCGGTAGACGAGGTTCTCCTGGCAAAGTGCGAGCAGATCGCCGCCATCCGTCCGCTCGGGAGTTGCCGTCAGCCCTAGTAGGAATCTGGGCTCAAAGTAGTCAATCAGCTTCCGGTAGGTGCGAGCCGACGCATGATGAAACTCATCCATCACGATGTAGTCGAACTGGTCGGGGTCGAATTGACGCAGGTTCGGGGCGCGACTCAAGGCCTGAACCGAGGCGAACAGGATCTGGGCATCGAGGGCCTTTTCCTGACCCGTGAAGAAGCCCATGTGGGCCTTAGGGCGGATGCGACGAAACGTTGCCAGCGCCTGCCCTAGAATCTCCTCCCGATGGGCCACGAAGAGGACCCTTTCGAATCCATCGCGGTGGGAGTCGAAGGCCGACAGCCAGGTCTTGCCAAGGCCGGTGGCTAGCACGACAAGGCCTGCTGAGTTGCCTTTGGCCCGAGTGGTTTCGAGCGCTTTCAGCGCTTCCAACTGGACGCTCCAGGGCTCTGGTGGCGGTGCCGGTGGCTCATCAGGCACCTCCCGAACCTTCGCTGCTCCGGGGATCACCGGTCGGTGGTCTCCCGACGCTCCTCATAGGCATCCACCCAGCGTGGGTCAGCTCCTGAGTGTGGGGGCTCTGCCACAGAGCTTCAAAGCTCTCGACGACATCCCGAAAGCCCTCCGCGTCTCTGGAGGTGAAGACCCGGTAGTTCCACTCCACGCCGTCTTTGAGCGCCGGCCGGGTCAGGTTGGAGCTGCCGACCAGTGCCACGCCGTCGTCGCCGCTCTCATGGAAGAGATAGGCCTTGGGGTGAAAGGTCGAATTCCCGGCCTCGAAGGATGCGGCAGTGAGGCATCTGGCTCCGGAACTCCGCCACCAGGTCGAGCAGAACTCGCAGCGCCTCAGGCTGCGTGACGTCCAAGTAGTCGCCAACGACGATTCTGAGTCGGCCGCCTCGGTCAGAAACTCGCGCAGCCGCTCTCGAGCACACGGACACCACTCTCCAGAACAAAGGCGACCGCGATATCGACCTGAGTTGCGGTGTCAAGGTGGGCGTAGAGGTGGTGAGCCAGCGGATCAAGGGCCCCCGTGATCATCGCCCGTCCATGGGGAAGTCCAGGATTCGCAGAGGCTCGGCTATCGGGGCGTCGATGGCTGTAGCTGATCCACGACCCGCTTCACCGGGGTCTTTGAGGTAGTTGGCTTTGTTCGGGATAACCCATCGCACGCCGCCTCGTGGATCAGACACGTCTCCCGAGTATCGCGGAATCAGATGCACGTGGAGGTGGGGAATGGTCTGGCCCGCAGCCTCACCGATGTTGACCCCGATGTTGAAGCCGTCCGGGCCCGTGTTCTTCTAGGATCTTGGATCTCGGCAATCTCTAACTCCCGCGACGAGCTCAGCCGCTCCACGTCGGTCGCCTCAAACCAAGACCCCACGTGGCGCTTCGTCACCAGCAGTGCGTGTCCTGGGGTCACCGCGAAAGCATCCCAGAGACCGATGATCAGGTCCCCAGCGTGAAAGATTCGGGCTGCTTCGGGCTGGCAGAATGGACAGCCTTCTGGGTTCATCAGGACGCCTCCGTAGACACGGGCCAACTCCGAATCTCCAGTCGCCCCTCCAGTCCCGACTTGATGCAACGGGCGCAACTCCACCGCCGCATCGGTCGCTTGGCAAACCGCGTTGCCTGACAGACCGGGCACCGGTGCTCATAGCGCAAACTCGGGCGAGGTGGCCGACTGGGGAAGGCACAGTCCCCACTGAATTTGACCGCCGGCGAGTACCCCGCCTTGACCATCAACTCCTTCCACTCACGCCCATGGGGTCGAATCTCGTGTGCCATGCAACTCGTAAGCAGCGAGGTGAGCTGCCTCGTGACAAAGGACCTCAAGGAAGAGCTCCTTAGGGCCTTCAGCGACGAACTGGGCGATGCGGATCAACTTGCGCTCGGGGTAGCACCGACCAAGGGAGCGGGTCATGCGGGAGCTGATTTCGACTTTGCTCGATGCGGCTAGCTCGGGTACGCCCCAGTGGGTGCACCAGGACTGGAGGAGAGCCTGCATCGTCAGTGCCCTCCAGCAACGAAGTAGCCATTCTGGCGGAGGTAGGCAGCGAGGTCTTCTTCGGCCCGGAGGGCAAGTTCGTAGGTCAGGTTCATCAGCCCCTCACTCAGTTCCGGCAGTAGACGGATTCCGAAGTCCCGCACGAGTGGAGAGGCCCTGTAGCCTGCCTTGTGATTCTCAAATCGTTCCTCAGGAGTAAGTCCCGTCATACCGACATACACGCAGGGCTTTTCAGGGTCGGAGTCCGGGTTGAGTCTCTGCAGTTTCCGCCTTTTGCGAACAGCTGGGTCTAGCTCGACGACGTAGACACAGTGATGAGGGTTCGGGGATATCAAGTCAGGTTTGCCCCCAGGAACTTCGTCCACATGACTAGAACGGTGATCAAGGCGAGCAACCAGGTCATGACCTGTCTCTTGCGCGATGGTGGTCTGACTCCCCACGTGTCCTTCCATACCTTTGGGTAGATCCCGCTTTCGAAGGCGCCCAGTTGATCGGCGATGCGTGCGATCGTCGCCCCGTGGGCCGCTGCGTCCCTCTGTTGCTCCGATTGCCAGCGAGTTGAGAACACCGCCAGGGCGATCGACAAGAGAGTCCCAGCGATCGGCCAGACCGGGTTGGCCAGGGCAGAGTCAGGCAATCCCACGAGAACTGCAATGCTGCCCAGGAAGATGGTCAGCGTCCAGGTGAAGATCTGGTAGAGCCGTCGCCTGCGGTAGTTCAGCTCATCGCGTTGCTGGAGGTGGAAGTGCTTGAGCAGCTCAGTGTCCATCTCTGGCATAGAGCTTCACCTCCGCTCGGTAGAGGAACCAGCGCACCGGATAGTCGGGGATTCGTTCGGTCAGGGTCCTTTCGAGTGCAGCGTTCGGCTCACCGGTGATGATCATGCCCTTGACCGCAAAGGGTCTTGATGCCTTGCTGGAAATCATTTCGTCGAGCTCGATGAGGTACTCGTGCAGTTGGTCTACAGGATCGACGTCGTGCTTTCTTGAGCTCGATGGCAACATAGGCGTTAGACCTGCGTTCGCGACACAGAATGTCGACCCTCAGCTCCGAAGGTAGCTTGTACTCCATCTGTGGCTGCTTGAGATCGAGGAACTCGGGGATCACAGAGAAGTTCTGCACTAGGAAGCGCTGCAACGATTTCTCGGTTGGAAATGCATGCTGCGGCGCGTACCAATCTGGGAAGTACGGATCTGGTTTCTCCCTGGAGAAGTAGATCATCTGATCCCAGTCGATACCCGGAGCCGTGAGCATCGGCTCAGGGTAGGTACCCGCTTCTTCGAAGGCGGCCTGGATGCGCTCCAGGTTCTCCGAGCCTCGCTTCTTCCAGCCGCAGTCGTGGAGGATGACGTGCAGCTTGCTCCGCGTCGTCTCTGTTCCCGGTGCCTCCAGCTTGGCGAGTTTGCTGGAAACGAGCTTGGAAATCTTCTCGCTGTGGGTCAGTGGTCGTGCAACCATGCTTGGATACTCAAGTCGTGGGAATAGAGAACTTCGCAGCTACTCCTTCAGTTGCGCAGAAAATCAGTTGAATTTGCCTTATACGCGGTGTGGCTCCCTACAAACGGTGACACATCGTGATTCTCGATGCCGTCGATCTTGAACCGGATCGGATTTGCACCAATTGCAGGTGTGGCCAGGAACAAGCCTCCCGCCTTGTACAGCGTCTTCAGGATCTGATCGTTGCGCGAGTAGTAGTTGTGAATCGTACCGTAGACTGCGTAAGCGGCCTTCTCCCAGTCCTCCTTCTTTCCGGTACCGACGGCGCCTCCCAGAAGATGAACGGTCTTGATCCTCTTGGTCTTTTGAGTCGCCAGAGACTGAAGGCAGTAGTAGACCACGCGGGCTCCCAGTGAGTGGCCCATGAGAACGTACTTTTTCTGCCCTGGAGTGCGGGCGATTATCTCCGCAAGAAGAGTACCCGTCGGGGCCGCTTTCGACATTGCCACGTGCCAGGGATTCTTGGCTACATCAGAAAGACTCAGAGCCGTTCCAACAGGGCCCAACAAGCCCGAACCCTTCATCGTGGCGCGACTTGCCAGTTTGGCAATCCCATTCACGACTGCATTCGAGCTGGCTGCCGAAATCGTTGCTTTCCCCAGGTCCTTCAGGCGCTTCGATTCCCACTTCAGGAGGTACCACGGGTTCTTCGGGTAGTGCTGCTGCAGGGCGTTCTTCCATTCGAGACTCTGATCTTTGGTGCCACTGGAGAGGAAGCCGTTGACAACGATCACGCCTGGGCCGCTGCCGTCTTGAAGCTTCTCAATCGAGAATCCCTTGATCTCGCCAATGTAGGCGTTGGCGACGACGCCGCCGACGGTGCCACCAATTGCAGAACCGGTGGCCGAGACGACAGCTACGCCGCCAGCCATGCCAAATCCACCTGTACTCAAGGCGCCGAGACCGAGAGTCGCCAGGCCCTTGTTGACCGCGGCAGCTCCGGTAAGTCCGAAGACCTTGGCGCCAATCGCGCCGCCCACGGCGGGTGCCGCGAAATACGCTGCCGGTGCAAACACGAGTGCACCGCCTCCCGCCCACGCGGCGATCTTGGAAGCGCGGCCGAGGTTCGTGAAGTCGCGCTTGAAAAGCTCCTCGTACTCATCGGGTGACTGAAGGCGGATTGTCAACCGTTCGAAACTACCGATTTCGCCGGCGTGGGCAGCGCAGAGAACATCGTCCATTCTGCCCTCACCCTTGGCCATCTCGTAGCAGCCCGGCACGACACAGACCACAGTCCTCTGCCCACACTTTCCGCATTCGAAAACGCCTCGGCCGAGTCTGTTGGTTCCCGTGCGCTTGTGCTTCGTCTTGAAGAAGCACCAGGAACAGTGGGCTGTAATCTCAGGTTGGTTTCCCATGAGTGAGCTCCCTTCGGATCAGGCGTGACCTCAATTTCTGTCGTGCCCGGTTAACAGATACTCGAATCGATCGGCCTCGCGGGCCAATACGGAAAGGTAGAACTTCAATTCGTCAGGTTGCAGGGTGTCGGCACGGTGGGTGATCCATGCATCAATGCCGCCCCGATCACTCAGACCAAACGTGACCACTTCCGTGGCGCGGTTGCGGTACAAGATGCGCTCGGCAAGGTACTTCAGCTTGATCTTACGCACGGCCTGTGGCCTAGCCACCGGAGATGTGAACTTGTAGAAGTCGCCATCTCTCTTGTACCGGATCTTCTGTTGGCGCCCGCTCTCGAAGGTCACTAGCAGGTGCTTTGGTTCCCATGCCACCTCGAGGTCGCTGTCTAGCTTGACCTTCACTCCACCCAGGAGTTCCTTAATGTGAGGCACGCCTGGCCTCCTTGTGCAGGTCACGTCGGAACTGATCGATGGTGATGTCCTGACCCCCGCGGAAGCGGCGTTCCAGCAGGTCCGCGCAGAGACAGATCCTACGGATCAGGTGAGAGAGTTCCTCGCTTTGAGTGAGATCCGGGTCCAGCAGGACGTCGCCTTCCACGGATAGGGAGTAGGAATCGCTCTCGCGGCGGGGCACAGCACAGATCTTGTCGCCTTCCGCTGCCGACTGAAATTCCAGAAGCTCTCGCACAGTCCTGTTGTTGTCGAAATCTATGGATCCCACTGGGCTGAGGCCATGAAGCAGGGTGTAGTCACCATGAGCGGACTTGCGAAGCATGAGGGCGAAGGGTTGTTGGCGCACATCCGGCTCTTCAGCTTCATCCTCCCGATCGGGGGGAAGAAACTCCTTGCCGCGCAAGAAGACGGTGCCGTACCGTCCCGCCGGTCCGTCCACTTGGTCCCACTTGATGAGGAGCACCTTGGAGATCTGCATTCGCAGGAGTTGAAAGACATTGAGCAATTCCTCGACCCGTTCGAAGGGCTGCCGGTCCATCTGCAGGGTTCCCTTTAGGGCGTGGTCCTTCACCGGAAACCGCGTCTCCAAACGGTCGCGGATGGGCTCGATATCTTTCAGGAAGTCGGCAAACTCTTGTTTGGTGTCGATGCTGGTCTCGACCTTCTCCGTACGGAAACCGGTGTGTATCAAACGAAGGAACCGATTCATCCGTTCGAAGACCCGGTGAGCCTGGATTCTCTCCACTGTGTCTCCCAGGTAGGGGTAGAAGACCTGCAGTAGCTCTTCGGGCTCAGCTGGCTCACGGTGGTCATCGAGTCGGCGATGAATCAGAGATCCGATGCGATCGACACGCCCCGTGCGCTGCTCCATAGCTGAAGGCGTGAAGGCCAATCCGTAGTGGATGACGCGCGAACAGAACGTGTGAAGGTCCTCGCCTTCCCTCAAGACGTCGGTAGAAATCAGCACAAAGGGATAGCCCGGTAACCTGAATTGGCGGACAGTGACATCGCTTCGGGCTCCTCCGTGCATACGGCCGACTGGAGACTGCTTTCCGAGGCTAGTGCCGTACAGGCGCGGCAGTTCCGGGATTGAAGCTCGAAGTGCCTCTGGGAAGTTCACGGCATGGATCAAGTCGTGTTGCTCGGCAATCAGTTGCAGCTCTCGCAGGGCGGTGAAGGTGTCTGTGTCGGCGATCTGTGAGTCGAGGAGGTTGAGATAGTCCTCGATCAAGGTGGTGACCCGGTCCTCTTTCTGCTCCTGGGTTCGTAGCTCGATCGAGCCGAGTCTGTTGATCGCGAGAATCCAGAGGTCAATGAAGGCATGCCCGAGTCGAGCTGCCGTGGAGAGCAACTCACGGCGCCGTTCCCTGTCGGCAAACTGTTTCGCAAAGTCACCGTTGTTCCCATTCGGCCAGAGCCGCTCGGCAAGAGCGGGACGATGCCTGAGTTCGGTGAAGAAAGTGGGAGTGTCGAGGAACTCGTAAGGATCGGGGATGTCTTCCCGCACTTCGCTGGCCCTGTGGAGAGGCTGGGCTAGGTAGCGCTTCTGGCGGATGGTTCGAGCGTCCTTGCTGACAGGACGGTCCGCTTCGGCGAGCAACTCAAGGGCAGCCTCCTGGTAGGCGTGGAAGACCCTGAATCGCGGGAGTCTCTGCCGCTTGGATTGCTGCAGGCGACTGGCAGCCAGTCGACGCAGGTCGTCGTTGACCGGTTCAGCCGGCCTGTTCAGCACCTTGCACAGAGACTCGAAGGTTGCCGATCGGGTTTGAAGGAGGTCTGCGACGTAATTGTCTTCAAAGAAGGTCGAGTAGACCGACCCCTCACCGCGCAACCGGTTCTTGCGAAAGGCTGCCCCTGAGAGCCAGCCCGGGGGGCCGTCGCCGCGAAAGAACCAGGAAAAGAAAGTGTCCAGCCCTCCGGTGTCCTCCGCTTCTCCGGTCTCCTGCAAGAGCTCGAGGTCGGCTTCGGGGTCTGGAAGAGTGGGTCCTTCCTCGGGAGCGAAGTCCTCCAGGCCGCTCTTGCTGCGGGCTTTACGATAGAGATCGCGCAGCCGCCTCAGGCTTTCGCGTGGTTCTTCGCGAAGACGAGAATTCAGGTAGTCGAAAATATGGCGGTCATACTCCACTGACAGCTTGTTCGCGATCTCTTCGACACTGCGAATCCGACGCACGAACACGAGCGCTTTTTCCCCGGTCTTGAAGCTCTGCGACAGGCTGGCGACAACCGCATCCATCTTGGGGTGCGGTAGGGGCGTCCCGAAGCGTTCCGAATAGGAGCTGGCGAGCTCGTTGACCGCGGGTGTGTCGATGCCGTCTCGCTCAGCCTGTTCCCGGGTTTGTTCCGCACCTTCCTCAAAGGTGCTTTCGGTCTCCTCTCCGTCCTCATCCGGAACGTCTGCAGCGTCTCCTTTCCTTTCAGCTTCCTTGACACCGGCAGTTTCCAGGAAGCTCTCGAACGAGGCCAGCATGCCGATCTGAAACCTGTTGTTGAACTTCTCGTGACTCAGGACTTCGGCGACTTTCTTTTGCACCAGCGCCACAATCAGCTTCTGCTGGTCATTGGGGATCTTCAGTGGATCGTCGTGAAGGCGACAGCCGCCGCCGCGCCATTCGCGCCGGTACATGTTCTTCGTGTGCAGATCGTCAGCAATGCGGAGTCCGGTCAATCGTCGCACCAGAAATCTGCCGGCGGCTTCATGTCGCACTGCGTCGGGCAAGTCCTGATCCCTAAGCTCCGGAACAGCGTCCCCGAACCCGAAGAGGTCAAGTTGGTTCCAGAGCTGGACGTAGTCGGTCTCCAGTGGAGTGGCTGACAGGAAGAGCACCCGGTCGAAGCGCTTGCCGAAGCCGTCCCAATCACCGGTCTCTGCGGCTGGGGCAGAGCCGAGAACATACTGGATCAGCTGGTTTCGGGCCGCTCCCGAGCTGCGCCCGTGCTTGAGGTTGTGACCTTCATCGAACACGATCAGGTCGTAGTGCGGTTGAAGAATATTCAGCGTGCTCGCGTACGCTCTCTTGAAACGAGCCTTGTCCTTGCCTGAATAGCCGAACTGGCTGCGGTATTTGAGTGGCGTGATCTGGAGCAGTGCTCTTCTCTTCTGCTCCCATTCGCTCGGCTTGGAAGAGAGAGGCAGGCTGAAGCTTGTCAGCCGGCAGAAGAAGTCCCGATGTGGGTCCCGTACTGCCTTCTCAGTCCAGTCGAGCAGGGAATCGCAGTAGGCAATGCCTCTGGCCGGTGTCTCTTGCACGCTCTTGACTCGCTGGTCGACGCGGCGCCAGTTTCCGGTGACGAAGTTGCGGAGCTCCTTGAGCCACTTGCGCTGGATGTTCTCTCTGGGGGCAACGTAGAGGACGCGGTACCCAGGGTTGAAGAAGCGGAGAAGGGAGACGGCCCCAAGGGCGACATATGTCTTGCCCATTCCAACTTCGTCGGCGAGATAGGCAAATCCCTCCTTTGCCAGGATGTTGTGGATCGCCACTGCACCTTCGAGCTGGTCGTCGGCCATCGCCTGCGAGACGTCGGGTCCACTCTTGAAGTTCAAGAGTTCCTTGGCTGTCTCGATGGGGATGGTTTCGACAGTCCTCATTCGATGCCTGCCTCCCGTGCGTGCCAGAGGAAAGACTTCTCATACCAGTCGAAGAAATCGGTCCGGTCGATGTCGTCGGGAAGGACGATCTGCTTCTTGAGCTGCTCAATGGCGGTTAGCTGATCCTCGAGCCTGCTGGCCAGTTCGCTCTGCTCTTCAAAGAACGCTGGATGACTCTTTCGCAGACGCGACAGCAATTGTCGGGCTGTTAGGAGCGTAACGAAACGGTTGACGAGATCACCCTCCTCGTCCTCAATGACCTTCTTGACCAGGTTGGGCAACGAGTCGTACTTCTCTCCGAACAGGCGATAGTTGGCATCTCGCTCGTTGCCTCGCTCGAGTTCTTCGCTCACCTGCCCCTCGAGGCGGGCAAAAGCATGGAAGATCCCGGCGAAGCGATCGAACATACTGTCGGTCGTGACGCCTCCAGGGCGATCTTTCGTCGGACCGCTCCACCCGGAAATCTCTCCGATCTTTGTTTCGATTACTACAGCTCTCTGCTCGGGGGAAAGAAGCGACCAGTAACGAAGAATCTCCTCGGGCGTCAGCGTCAGTAACAGCGATGGTTTCTGGGCCATCCCCGTCTCTCGTACCAGGATCGTTCCCGGGTCGTGACCCTCGACCGTGACATCGATGAAGGAAGTGCCTGCGAGGACCCGGCCCAGCTCGGTAGTGATCGATCCAGGCAGATTCGTCCAGGCTCCCTCGATCAACTCAGTAACGGTCCCGAGAGAGGATCCGGCAGAGGAGAGTCCGAATCGCTCAGGTGCACTCGCCTCCCAGAAGTAAGAACCTGTCCCGGTCGTCCAGTTGTACCGAATGGAAAGCGGCGGAACCCACCTGTCTTCTGGCTCGTCCTCGTTCGAGCTCGGCTGGAACTCGCTGAGTGTGCTGTCTTCGAGCGCTTCGAGCCAGAACCGCGTCTGGAAGGTGTTCGGGGCCGACTGGGTGACCCACGCAGCCTCCAGGTTGCCTGCGGCGGCCCGGCTGTGTCCGGCCCGCGTCAGATTGACCGAGCCTGAGATCAGGAACTCTTTGCCTTCGGTTTTCGACCACAGTCGATAGACCTTGGCGTGAACAAACCGGTCAGACTCGTTGCTGCCTTCATTCTGCGACCGCCTGACTATCGCTCGCGGCAGGGTGGCCCAGCAAGTCGCTGGCAGGCTCGACACGGCCTCGAAGAACGCTTCTGAGCAGTGAGCCGTCCCGTCATCAGCTCGCGGCAGGTAGACCCTTGTCTCGCGAGGCTGGACTGCGTCGATCAGGTCGGCGAGCGTGCCGGCTTCCGCGGTCTCGTCGAAGAATGGTGAGATGACTTCCAGGTTGTAGGTGTCGCGAGAGAGCTTGAGCTCCGAGCGGAGAAAATCAGGCAAACCTTGCTGCCCGAAGAATAGCCGGGGGTAGAAGATCCCCTTTGCGGTTCGGTATGGGAGATCCGAAGTTTGGTACACGACGAATCGCCGGATCTGCTCCAGGGCTCCATGGTCGTCACCGGTCTGCTCATCTTGCCGAAGCCAGCCAAAGAACCCCATCAGGTCGCGCCGAAAGCGGCACTGCTCCCCGGGTTGCACCTCTTCGAACTGGGCGCATTCGACGTTTTCCCACCATGCCGACTGTGTGAGGTTGGCTGAGAAGACTCCGACGAGCAAGCTGTCCCAGTCTTCCCACTCCTCGACCTCATTTTCAAGAAGGATCAGGGCCAGCTTGGGATGAAAGCATCCCTTGCGTTCAATCGGGATCCGCGCGTAATCGAGGGTGGCGGAGAGCCCGCCCGTAACGAGGGCACGCCGGTCGTAGTAGACGGCAAGATGCTCGACAGATCGGAGTTCATCCTCGAGTTGAACCAGGCGCACCTTGGGAGCATGCGAGAAGGTGAATTCAAACAGCAGCGGCAGGACCTCTTCCTCGAAGAAACCCGGCTCAAAGCTGAAGGTCGTGAAGACTGCTGCTTTGACCCGGCGGCCGGCGATGGACTTCTCCAATGCCTCTGACAGGACAGAGGTGGGAACGGATCCCGCCATCAGGCGACTTTCTCCATGACGCGGCCACCGACGGCCTTCAGGCTGTTGAGAAAGTAGGGGTTAGACCACCAGGTGGGAAGGACCTCCGCGGGCAGCAGCTCCGCGTTCTCCTCGCGCAAGCGGACGTTCAACTGGCCCTTCTCGAGACCTAGCCAGGGAGCTCCACCCCTCGCCTTCATGATGGCCGCATTGTGCTGAAGGAGGAGATCGACCAATCCTGAGTAATCCCCTGCGCGAAGGGCTTCCGCCATCTGCAGGATCCGTGAGGAGGACTCGCTTCCCGCCGCAGCCGAGAGATGTGGAGCGAGCCCTCGGGTGCGATCAAGATCGATATGTTTCAGGCCGCGCCCCCAAGCGCTTTGCAGCTCCTGTGCGATCTGCCTGGGTGTGCTCCGGTTTCGCTGCAGCAGGAGTCCGAACGCATTGGCTATGGGAACGAGGACAGGTTCGGTAGCGTGAATGCGGCCCAGCGACTCCGCCAGGTCGTGATGACTGCGCTTCCGGGCCGAGGCCAATGCTGCAGTGAGTTCCGAGAAGTCGAAGGCATCGGTCCAGGCAAAGGAACCTGAGTCGTTGAGCTCTTCGAGGATCTGCCAGAGCTGATTCTGCCGACCTTTGGTGTGGTCCTGCTCGACCCCGATTCCCAGGACGAGGTGCTTGGCGAATAGTGCAACCTCTGAAGCGCGCATCTTGAACTGGTGCAGGTTGGCGAGGACTTCGGCCAACTGGCGGTGAGTGCTCCTGGGGCGGAACTCTGCCTCGGCTTTTCTGAGCATCCGCAGGATCTCGCTGCCGTCTCGTCCGCCGGGGTAGGAGAACTTCGGGATGTACTCAGCCTCCACGAACGTTCGAGCCTCCGGTGTCAGTCGGTTCTCCTCGGCTTCGACGAGTCCACTGTGCCGGGCAGCCATGGTGTACAGACCCCAGAGGCCGTAGGTCTTCTGGTTGCTAAGGATCTGATGCTGCTGTTTGGCAGAGATCGTGAGGGAGGTTGACTCGGCCAGGCGCCGCCTGACCCTGGTGATTCCCAGTGGTACATCCCAGCCGGAGACTTCCTCAGGATGTAGTGCCTGACGACTGTAGGCGCAGAGCTGCTCGACCTTGAGAAACAGATTCGAACGCTCTGTCTCCTCTACCTCACCTGTACCGATGAGGTGGTCGGTGAAGTACAGCCCAAGGAGTAGGGTGGTGAATCCACGAACCGAGGTCGTTACTGTCGTCAGGTTTCCGACGACATTGCGCCCAAGGCGCTGCCAGATGGGGATCAGGCCGAGCGGGTCTCGCGAGCCTTTGATCTTCGCTCGCGGATCCAGCTCGGTCAGAAAGAAAGGGATTGTTCCGCTCCCCGGATCCACCGGAACACCCACCTCCAGACTTCAAGATTCATTGGCAAGGTAGCAGACCCCAGAGCAGTTCGCGCTACCCGTAGGGGTAGGTTGGTGGGACCCGCACAAAGGTACTCTGTACGGGCCTTCTGTCGAAAGCTGTCAGTAGCAGGAAGAGGCACTATCCAGCCTCGGAGCCTTCATCCGAGTGGCCGGAAAACAGCGAGGTGTCAAGCTCGAGTAGCTCGACCTTTCTCTTTCTCACCCCGATTTCATTGTCTACCAGCAGATCGAGGAGCTTTTCACCATCGATCAGAGTAATCGGCGCAGCGCCAGCCTCGAAGGCTGCCTCCCGTGTTCCCTTCGAAAAGTTACCGATAGTAATAATCGTTCCTCGCACAGCTTTCCATCGATGGAGGGATCCCCTCAGTGCATCAAGAACCGGTCGCTGTATGTTTGCCCTGTGTCGCTTGACCTGAACGACTTCTCGGACGGAGGTGATCCCCATCTCGATACTCCCTACGACGTCCACGCCCATGTCACCGCTCCTGGTGGTCACCTCAACCTCGTCGTATCCCATCTCCTGTAAGAGGTGTTTGATTAGATCCTCGAAATCAAAGGGATCTATTTCCGACAGAAGCGCCCTCAGATCCTCTCGAAACTCTCGCTTCTGTCCCTCTGCAAGTTTGCGGATCTGCTGTTCGATTGTCCGCTCTGGACCAGCCTCATCGAGGTATGCAGCGCCCTTCTCGGTGATTTGGTATGACTGACCCACTCTCTCGATCAGCTCCCGTTCGAGCAGATTCCTGAGCCTCTGGTACAAGGTTGATTTTGCTGATGAGTCGCTTCGGATCTTGGTGTACTCCTGAAGAAAGTCCTGCCATGGTTTCAAGAGGTCGGCCCGTCTGGCCGGGCCGAGTTCGGAAACCAGCCGCAGGAGCTCCAGGATTCCCTCATAGTCATCGATAGTCCTGACGACCTCTCCCTCGGAATGTTCCAGAAAATCTCGACCGGCCTCCGTCAAAGCCAAGGTGTCATCTGGCCGCCGGTCCAGCAGCTTGTGATTCGTGAGTAGAAACCAAAGGCCTGTGAGGTGTCGTGGGTTGACTGCCTTGCGGGTGCCGTCCCATGTCCGTTGGGCCCAAAGCCTTGGCTCTCCCTCGAGCCGATCCTGAATCCAGCTATCTGGGTCCGTCCAGTCCATATTCTGTTGTGGCGTTCCTGTGAGCGCCGCGATCGCGCTCCTCATTCCAGAAATGGCGGAAGCTGTGGCCCCTTGCCATACGGGCAAGAGTGCACTTGCACTCGAGTAATCAGGGAGAAGTGGGACTAACGAGCGATGCTCGTCCACAGCTTCCCTTATAGTGCCTGCTTCAAGCCAGGTCCGCAGCCCAAAGACTCCTGGAGCGACTCTCACAAAGGGTGATGCCGCTCCCTGTCGGCGCAAACTGGCCGAGATCCTTGCGTTCATCGTTGCGGCCGGAGTCTTCCCCTGAGAAGAGAGCCAGCCATTCTGCAGTCCGCGCTTGGTGATTTCTGCGTAGTGCAGTGGCTCGCTTGCTTCTGCGAGCACACGTTCTGCCGTGCCGAGGAATCCCAGACTGCTTGGCTTAATCATAGTCCTACTTCTCCTGACTGGAAGGCTGCTGGGAAATTCTGTCGAAGAGTGTGGTGCAAAAGACCGCTTCGTACCGGTTCACCCAGCCCCTGCGGTTCCTCACGAGGTGTCTGTACCGTCTCGGAATGCACTCGATCTCCTCCAACTTGATTGCCCAGATTTCTACCGATAGAGAGTTCTTCTTGAGGATGACTGTGCTACCTATGGGCGAGGTAACCTCGACTTGGCCAGCGAACGCTACAGTGCACTCGAGGCCAGAATCGCTGCAGGTGAGAACCTCCAAGGCGTCCTTGTGGCCACGGAGTCGATAGACATTCTGAGGCGAGCCTACCCGAACTACTTTCTTGACACTCGAGACCTTCTTGGACCGACTCGACTATATGTCCAAGGTCTCTGGAACATCAGTTTAGAGTTGCTTAGAAAGGCGGAAAATCCTCGCCAACTAGTACAGATATACGGTGTGTTCTCAATACTGAGGATCCGGAACATGCTTCCCCAAATTGTTCCGTACATACTTCAACACGCCTGACGAGTGCCCTTCCCGGGTTCGCGGATCCATAGTGGTCTTTCGCGCTGCCCAGTAGATAGTGCTGAAGTGGAGGCGCCGGAGCATCGGCCAAAGCTGTTGGTGATTCTCGGCCGGTGAGTAGTAGCCGTTTCTCGTTGCGACTAACTTGTAGGCGCCATACTCTTCATTTGGCCCCGGCCACCTCCAGCTTGGAGCTGTTGACAGTGTTTCGGCCTCGTCTTCGCCGATGAGCTCATCGTCGAGCGCGAGCCATCCTTCACCGTCAATCAATGTGAAAACGATCAAATGTTGAACGTAGAGGCGCACTCGATCACCTGTGTACCGAGTTGCCCAGCAGTGGCGACCTTGGATGTTAGCCTCGCGAATGGCTTCCGCGAACATTGACATCAGGGTTTGGCCTGCTTGGCCAGAGGGCAAGACTCGGTCGAATACCGTGGCTGCATCCTTTTCGCTATTTGGGTTCATTGTCCTCTCCTTTCAACCTCACCATCTCCATATCCAATCCATGTCGATCTACCTGGAATCTCTTCGAGCTCTGAATGAGTGCGGCGGATGTGTCCAGATCGAATGGGAACAGCGCTCGGTGATTCAGGACCTGGCTGATGGGGAGAGTTCCGCCTTCGGCCCACAGAAGAAGGCCTTCTATCAAGATCTCTGCAATAGCGGTCTTGATGATCATCCGTGCAGCTGGTGGTTCGTAGACGCCTCGTTTGTCGGAGTCTCTTCAGCGCTCCCCAGGCGACAAAACCCCGCACGATTCTCTGAGTAGCATTCTTGGTGATAACGCGGTCGCCCCACTTCTCAGCCATGCGTTGGCGAATCTCGGCCAGCGCAACGGTGTCCTGCAGCGAGAGCATCTTTCCGACGGTTTCTGCCACATCCCCGAAGAAGGGGTAGGTCGCGAGGCACATGGCCCAGTGGAGGGCCACTCGCTCCTCGGGGCCGGATTCGGAAAGCAGAGTCAAGGCCCGGTCGCGAGTAGACACTGCTCGTTCCGGCACCTCCGACCAGATGTGAGCGAGAACGGTGATGGTCTTGCCGCGATCAGAATTCCAGCTCTGCCCGCCATCTGAAACTGACCCTTCAAGAAGATTCCAAAGGTACTTGCGCACCTCGTCGGGGCTCGTACCTTGGGCAACCTGCCCGGCTGCTGCGTCGAGCCATACCAGCTCCAGTTTGCGATCAAACCCAACGATTCTGCCGCGACTCACTCGTTCCTCCAGATCTGAACAAACGGCACAATGACCTCTTCCAGAGCAATGCCGCCGTGGGTGACTACTCTCTTGTCTTTCGTGACGAAGGCCTTCATGCCCGGTGCAAGAAGCGGAAGGTAGTCTTCCGGCAGTCCCCTTGGTGGCCAGGCGATGGATTCTAGGAACTGGTCCTTGACGCTGTCACGGAGCGTATCGTTGGGGAAGACGTGGGCGCGCTTACCCTTTTCGTTGGCAATGGCCCCTTCATTTGGTCTGCCGATGCCATGAGCCTCCACATTGCCGTGGTCCGATGTCACAAAGACCTTGTAGCCATGGTCGAGTAGCCTCTCAATCAGCTCGCGAAAATGGCCTTCGCGAGCCCAGTGCCGGACATGAGCGTGCACTCCACGGCTACCGGTCGGAGCGCCCTCCAGAATCTTGTCTACGATGCCGATGACCACTCCCAGGACCTTGCAGGCAGGGTGGGCGATGGTCTCACCGAGCCGTCTAGAAAACGCTTCATCTGGTTCACCATCGCGTTGCTTTTCATAGAAGACGGAATTTGCCACAAGTTTCTTCTCTTCCCAGAACCGCATCCAGTGCTGCGGTTCTTTGCTCGTGGTACCGATGCTGGAAGCAAACAAGCTGGGTTGCTTGGCAGCGAATATCGACTGGCGTGACACCACCGTCATCGTGGGCACCCAGGCGAAGGTCGCGGCTTCCTCAACGTGTTGGTCTTTTCGGACAGATCGCAGCGACCCGCGGAGCGAAACCCATTGGCTCAAAGCCAGACCATCGACAACTACCAATGCCAGCCGCTGACTCCCGTCCCAGCCATGCGCCATGAAGGGAGCGGTTTGGTGAACCATAGCGGGGGAGGGCAGGTACGAGCAGCTGTAAAGAGTCCCAAAACGGTTCGACATCCAGACCTGAAAGCGTTGTTCAACCGTTTGATGGAGATCTCTGAACTTTGTCTGAAGATCGGCTAGATCTTTCTTGGGGGCTCGGTACCGAAGGTCCAGCCACTCGGCCCAGCGAAAGGCGAAGGAACCCCATTCCTTGTGATGGCAATCCACCTCCGGTATCTGGCTCTGGAGTGTCTCGGTGAGCAGCTGCAGCCGCTCTTGTGCGTCCGATGCAGCGTCGCCCACGATGCCCAGTCGCATCCATTGGGCCTCGACCAGGTTCTTGGGGGCGACGTCAGTAGGAGCCAGCAGGCCTTCGGCAAAGAGATTGTCCATGTAGATACGGATGCTGTCGTGACCGAATGGCAGATCGGCAGGGCCATCGAATTGGAGGCCAGTCTCCCCCGAGTCTCCGTCCGCGATCTGCCCTTCATGACCCACCTGCCTCCTGACAAAGATAGGCCATCGCTCTTCGAGAAACTGCAGAAACGACTCCTTGCTCGGGACAATCTCCTCGAGTGGCCAGTCCGAGAACCGCTTGGCCTTCCGAAGCTTTGGCGACCAGGTGGGCGTCCAGCGCTGGCGGTAGCTGATGGTCCTGATAGTGGCGCTCCAGGAGAAGCTTCAAGAGATCTTCAGCGGTGGAGAGAAGCTGTGGCGGTGGCACCCTGAAGACATGAAGAAGGACAAAGTCCCGAGTCGCGTTGGTTCCCAGATTTCCTGGCTGGTGGTCGTGAACGGCTTGAAACAGGGCATCCAGATCCGACCGGTCCAGATCGTCGAGCACCCCAGGGTCGAGACCGGGAAAGAGGTGAGCCAGGCTGAACGTCAGGGTGCGACCATCCCGACGCGCTCGAGAAACGAGGTCCCAAGGCAGGTCATCGAGTCCGGATTTGCTCGCAGCGAATCACCAGGGATACGGCCACGCCCTCCTCCGACTGGCGGGTAGAGCGGAATCGACTCTCATACTCGTAACGCGTTGCGAGAGGATCTTCCAAGGTCAGCACTTCAAAGCCGCTTTCCACTAGATCCGCAAGAAGATCTGGTTCGGTGAGAAGACCGTCAGGGTCGGCCACCAGCGTCAAGGGTGAAGAGGCGGCGATTTCGGGAGAGAACTGCTGCAGGATCGGCGCCCGCCAACCCATCTTGCGGTCTGATGCGGCCAGGTTCAATCTAGCTCCCCTTGCGCGGCGACTCGGACCATCACGATGGCATTCAGGTTGGGCACGGCCTCGTGCTCGATCTCCAATCGGGCCTGCCACTCGCGCTCTTCCTGTTCCAGCTGCTTCAGTCGGTACTGGCGTACCTGTTCCAAGCCCACTCTTTCAGCGGACCGCCGCCGCGCCGCGAATGCATACTGCATCTTGCGTCGCTTGCGCAGGATCTTCTCGTCATGCCGCTTGCGCATCTCTTGATAGAGATGTGCGCCCTGGACCTCGGCCGCCTCACGGCTCGTGTCGTAGGCTTCCTTCGCCTGATCCGCTGCGAGATGGGCCGGGCGAATAGCCAGGCTCTCGCCGTCAGTCTCGATGATCCGGTCCCACACAGCTCGAGCCGTCGGGGCCAACACTCGATCGTCGTCACTCACAAAGAGAGGCAAGCACTCGCTGCTCTCGTCCTTCGGAGGTCTGAAGTGAGATCCGCCAAAGCGACCAGACTCCTGAGACCTTGTCCGAGATGCCAGGGATTTCCACACCCGGCAGTGGTTGACCGGGAGCTGAGAAGGCCAGCTGGGTGGCCGCCATTCGGACCCGCGAGTCCTCGAGCGTCAAGTGCTCAACCTCTGGTGAGGTGGCCTCCCGACGCGTGAACACGGCACGTCTGGTTTCATCACCATTGGGCCAACGCAGGTGGTACCCGGGCGTATCGGTTTCCACCGAGGCGCCCTTCTCGCTGTTGAGCCAGGAAAGGGTCGCCTTCTCCGTCCAGAACGGCAGTCGGTGGGAGGAGATTTGCTGGGCGGCCTTGGGGTCAAGCTCCCGACTCGCGCCCAGGACGCTTGCACCCTCTCGCGATGCTTGGGCCCTCCTACGCAGGTCCTCGGCCAGGGCATCGGCTTTCGCCTCAGCCTCGTCGGGATGGAGCATCGCATTGACATAAAGGGTTTCGAAGTCGACGTCACCTTCTTCAGCATCCAGAACATCCGCCAGCTTGTCGACGCCGAACTCCTCCAGAATACGGGCGAGCTTCTCTTCCAGTACCTCACGAACCCGCAGCTCCACCGTGCCCTCCAGGGTGAAGTTGATGGCGCGCACCACATGGTTCTGGCCGATGCGGTCGACTCGCCCGATGCGCTGCTCCAGCTTCATCGGGTTCCAGGGAAGGTCGTAGTTGACCACCACATGGCAGAACTGCAGGTTAAGGCCCTCGCCGCCTGCATCGGTAGAGATGAGAATCTGGGCGTCTCGTGCAAAGGCCTGCTGCACGTCCCGTCGCTCCTCGAGCCCGAGGGAACCATTGAGGCAGGTAACGGAGTAGCCGCGGTTGCGCAGGAACTCCGCGAGCATCTCCTGTGTCGGGATGAACTCGGTAAAGACCAGGACCTTCAGGCTGGGGTCGTTCTCCTCTCTTTGCAGCTTCTGAATCCAGTCCAGCAGTGCATGGGCTTTGACATCGGGCCCGAGTGCCTCGCAGCGCCGGGCCGCGGAGAGCAGCAACTCAACCTCGGCTCTCTCGTTCTTGAGGGCCTTGAGCCGGGTCTTCAGCACGGACTCCATCTGTTCCTGAGCATCAAGGGTTGCCCAGTCGCTTCCGATGTCTTCGCCAAAGAGGCTGAGCTGGCCCTCGGGGAGCTCGAGTACCTGGAGCCTCCGCTCCAGAGCGGTCCGGATCGCCCGCGTGCTCGAGGTCACCAGCCTCTGCATCAGGATCATCAGGAACCCGATCGCGGTGCGCTTCTCTTTGAGGGCCTGGTTGTAGCCCTCGCGAACGTACTCGGTGACGGCGTCGTAGAGAGCCTGCTGCTCATGATGCTGATCGACCCAGGCCACGGGAAATAGCTGGGTCAGGCGCGGTTTGAAGAGAGGCTTGCCCTCGTCATTGATGGCTCGCCGCTTCTCGGTGCGGATCACGTAGGGGGCCACTCGCTCTTGTGAGATCGACTCCTCATCTAGGAACTCGTCCGGATCGAGGAACGACAGGAGCCTGCGGAAGGCATCGGTCTTCCCCTGGTGCGGTGTGGCTGTCAGGAGCAGTAGGTAGGGAGTGGCCTGCGACAGCGCCTCGCCGAGTTGGTAGCGAGCGACCTGTTCGGAGCTTCCGCCCAGCCGGTGTGCCTCGTCGATGATGACCAGATCCCAGCCCGCTGCCACCAGATCCTGAAAGCGCTCACGATTGTGCCGGGCCAGCTGTTCGTGCGACCAACCCCGGCGACCTTCCATCGGCTTGACCGAGTCGACGGGGCAGACCACCTGGTCATGGAGATGCCAGAGGTTATCCCCCTCCTCGAGTCCACCGAGCTGACGCAGTGCTCCGAAGCCGCCTGGGATTACGAGATGAAACCTCTCATTGAAGTGGGTCCTCATCTCCTGCACCCACTGCGTCACAAGGCCTGTGGGCGCCACAACGAGAACTCGCTGGACAAGGCCTCGAATCTTGAGCTCTCGCAGGATCAGGCCTGCTTCGATGGTCTTGCCCAGTCCCACCTCGTCCGCGAGGAGGTAGCGGACCCGATCGCCGGAGAGGGCCCGCGACAGTGCATCGATCTGATGGGGGAGAGGGAGCAGGGTCCCTTCTAACGGGGCGACCAGTGTGTCTTGCTCCAGCGCATCGACGATGCGAGCGGCTGCAGCGGCGTGCGCGAGCCTGTGCGGTAAGAGTCGGCCGTCCTGTTCCGCGAGGTCCAGAGCCGGTCAGCCGTGACACGTAGCAACGTGTCCTTGCGGTGTCCTTGCTGGGCACCCAGACTTGATAACTCGTGGTGCCCCACATCGCCTGTCGGTCGACCACCTGGCAGACGACGCCGGAGTCAGCAAGTCGAGCCCAATCACCTCGCTGAAAGTAGGGCTCTTGGTCTGTCATGGGAGCGAGGCCACGCGCTTGGATCAGTCTTCCCCGAGTCGGGTCAAGGCTACGTCGTAGTACATGAGGAGCTTCTCATCCTCTTGCAGGACGTTCTCGGGGATCTTCTTGGCGACATCGATGATTGCCTGGTAGTCGTTGCGATCGTAGGCGGCTTTGAAACCGGCCCGGACTGCCTCGGTGCGGAGATCTCTTCTTGATCTTCTTCTTCGGTGGAAGTTCTGTACTCCTCGAAGATCTTGAGAAGACTCCTTCTCCTGAGCTTCTCGAGGTCGCCTTGCCTTTCGGGCGAGGGAACGTACCACCGATCCTTAGCCTTCGCCCTAGAGTCTGGGATCGTCCTTGTCGAGGTTTCGAAGGTCCTTGAAGTTCGTACTCAGGTAGCTGTGGATCTGGCTGGGACTGGGCCGGAGCCGTCATACATCAGGAAGTTCTGCTCGAGAAGCTCCGTAGCTCGATGGTGCTTCTCGTGCTTTGCCCAGTCATGGATTTCTCTCGTGAAAATGGGGGCAGTCCTTGATAGTTCTGGGGCTTCCCTGCAGCTGCTGGCGGATCCACTGAATGGCGGTTGCTTCGTCCTTAGGGAAGAGCGTGAACTGCTGCAATGGTGTCCACCTTTGCCCGCTTCTTGTCGTACTCCGCCACCTGCTCAGGTAGGAAGTACATCCATCTCGCTCCGGGAACCGATCTGCCAAACCGCCTAGGAACTCTCCGGTGTCGAGAGGGACCGCAGCACCCCGTTGGACATAGAATGCGATCATGCGGTCGTGCAGCATTTGAGGTGTGCGCTCCACAATCACCTCCGCCTCTCCTTTGTCAGCTACGAAGACCGGTACGTTGGCAAGGTGCTCGCGAGTAAAGACCCAAGCTGTGTCGGCAGGTGAATCCTGCAACTGAAAATGTTGTGTGAGAATCGCACTGGGTTTGTAGGCAGAGATCACCAAATCTTGCTTAACAGCTGAACTGGTGACCTGACGATACGAGCCTGCTTTCTTGTCGAGGGTCCGGACGTCGGCAACCACAAATCCCGCTGTGCCAATCGCCTCCTGGATGGCTCGCCAGATCGCATTGGAGGAGTTGCTGAAGACGACCGTCATCCAGCGGCCTGGCTTGAGAACTCGGTGGTACTCCGCGAAGCAGTGGCGCATCAAGTCCTGGTAGTCCTGCGTGCCCTTGTTCTTTGGCCGATCGACAATGGCTTCGGGCTCAGAGTCGGTCCAGATGCGATGCCACGACTCCACAAGGAAGTTTAGATCGGCGTAGAAGATGTTCTCGCCGAAAGGAGGATCCGTGAAGATGTAATCGACCGAGGCTTCCGGAATCGCGATCGAAGCGCAATCGCCAGTAGTTGTTACCACTCCCTTGGTCCCGAGTGCGGTCTTCGTGAAGGCATTCTCTATCCGTTTGGAGCGCGCGGCCAACGCATACCAAGGAGAGACTTCACAGTGCTGGGATGGGACGTAATAGACGCCGTTTAGAAACTTGTTTACCTGCTTGTAGCCTGCGGGCTGATACCGGTTCAGCACGGACATTGTCCAGATTCCCTGCTCGAAAAGGAAGAGCAGCATGTTGCGAATCCTGTGGTCGGGCTCCTCGTGGGTCTTCCGCCAGATGGTGGCCAGCGCTTGGATTGGGCGGGGAAGGAATAGGTGGTGGACTCGAGTGAAGCCTTTCGGTCCCAGCCGCGAGCCATGGTACATGACATCAATTGGAAGGAGGTGAGTTGGTACCTGCACGGGTAGTGGCAGTGCTTCTATTCGCTCTAGAAGTGC
Organism: uncultured Acidobacteriota bacterium; assembly: GCA_963707075.1. Lineage (GTDB taxonomy): Bacteria > Acidobacteriota > Thermoanaerobaculia > Multivoradales > JAHEKO01 > CAXMQZ01. The sequence goes on along the minus strand of CAVPOX010000008.1, from coordinate 23,209 downwards.
GCGATCTTTCGCATTAGGGGGCTTCTCGGTCCGGGAGGCACCTTCTTTGCAGTTGACAAGAACGGGTTGCAGCCCAATTTGCCTAATTGGTTCTCCCGTCGCTGGGTCAGCTATATTCCGGAAAGACCTTTCAAGGGACTTCTTCGACAGGACAGCATTACAAGTGGGGCAAGGGAATTGACTCCTGGTCTTCTTAGTGGCCCAATCAAGAGCTTCGCTTACAAAATTGACCTTGGAAGTGCAATGCGGGCAGGCAAAGATCTCACTCCAGACCGTATATTCAATGCGGCCCTCCCATTCACCATTCTCATCGGTTGTCTCATACATCCATCCGATCTCAAGTTTGAGATCTTCAAAGATCAGGTGGGCTGCATCCGCGAACATCTTGACATCGAATGGCATGGTGTAGTTCGCCGCAATAAATGTGGCTGCCGGGCTGAGATCGCCAAGGATTGACCGACGCGCGCCCCACTTCGGACGACGCCAGCCCTTCCCGAGCCACTCCCTCTCGAGTTTCTGCTTGTAGCCTGCCGACGCAGTGCCACACCACTGCGCAGCAACTCCAGTCATCCCTGATCCGCAGAACCCGTCAAGCACAATATCTCCCGGCTCTGTGTAGTGGAGAATGGACGGAACTATCGCGCGGTAAGGCACCTTGGTGTGGTAACTGTGCAACTGGAAGAGTTGATCGGTCTTACCCTCACTTACATCTACGGCGAAAGGCTCCCGGTGGTAGTCCTCACTAGGATGGTAGGGCTTTCCGTAACGGCGCACAAAGTCTTCAAGAAATGGATTTGGACACGCCGTGTAGTAGGGGGGGTCTGACAATCTGAGGATGTCCTCATCCTCTCCCTTCGGGAATCCTGGGATCCTTCTGAACTCGGGATCCCTGAGCTTCTCGCGAAGCTTCCTCGAGGAAGTAATCGCGACTTGCCTCGTCACTCTCAAAAGTCCTTCCGAAGCACTCGACCGGGCCTTTATTCTGAGTCACTCTCACCTAGATCCAGCTTCTCCTGACTCATCCCACGAGCTCCCTAAGGTGCTCCTTTACTCTGTAGCGCTCCTGGTCCGGTTCGAGAAGCGCCTGTCGATCGAGATAGCGCAGCGCTTCCCGGGTATCCTCGAGGGTAAGACCGGTAGCGGACGCCGCTGCCTTCTCGTCGACACCGTCCGAGTCCAGTGCGAGGTTGAGGATCGCAGCCTGACTCTCGGAGAGCTTCACGCCAATGCGGTCCTTCCAGAACTGGTCGTGATAGTCGGGAACTTCACGCCAGTCGAGAATGAGCGTGAAGGTATTGGCCGCTCGTGTCAGACTCCGGGCTGGGAGGCCGACGCTTCTCACCTCGCCAGGCGCGTTGCACCTCGCGCAGGCCGGAGCCGGCAAGTTCTGCGAAGCCGATCTTTCGCAGCGCGCGAGCGATCAGGGGATTGCGAGCCTGACTCTTCCCACCTTCAACCAGTGCTTGCTCTGACACTAGTGAGCAACCGGGATTGAAGAACTGTGCCCTCTCGGGCTGGAGCTCTACCTGGGCGGCTGCCGAGGCATCAGTGTAGTCCTGATGAATGAAGAGGTTGACCAGTGCCTCGCGCATCGCGATGTAGTCGGCCGATCCCGCAGTTTCTTTGAGACCGTCCACCGTCACCTCACCAAGCCCGATGTGGCGAGTCACAAACTCAACCGCTTGCCGCAGACAGGATGCGATGTTCTCGGAGGACTCAATTCGCTCCTGCCAGCGCCCCCGGTCGCTCTCGACGGATCGCAGGTCCATCAGTTCGCGTCGCAGTACTCCCCGGACCGCCTCCTGCTTGCCGAAAAGCAGGACGAGCTGGTCGAGTTCGCGCTTCTCGAGCTCATCACGGCCGTCGAGAAGATGCAGCTGAATTAGCTTCTTGGACTCAGGGTCATTGTTGTCGGGGTCCAGTCGAGAGGCGTACCACTTTAGAGTTTCTGGTTCGAGGAGTTCCCAGGGGACTCTGCGGTCTGCGCTGGTTAGCTGGACCTCCAGGTCAGTCCGTTTCGCTCTCCACCACTGCGAGATCCCTTGGCCATTGCTCAGCTTCAGGCTTTCGGCCTCGGTTCTAGCGCCTGCAAGGTAGGCCTGAACACGATCCGCCAGGTCCCGACCTTTCTCGTGGGTAGAAGACTGAACCGCCTTGTAGCGGACGCCTTCCTCACTGATCTTGTCGACAACGTAGAGCCTGAAGTTGGAAGTGGCTTCGCTGATGTCCCAAATCAGCAGAGGATCCAGATTGATCACGGAATCCTTGAGCCCGAGATACGGCTTGCCATTGACCTTCAGAGGGTTCTCAGGCACCAGGAGCTTGCGGTTCAGGGTCCGACGAAGCCCCCATCAGGACGAGGCATCTGGCTTGTATCTGGCCGTCCTCGATCTTCTGTTCCTCGACGACGAAGAGTGGCAACGAGAGAAGGCCTGAGATGCCACCCATCGCCTGCTGTAGCGCCTGGACAGGCTGATCCCTGGAGAGGATTACCGGGCTCGCGCCGCACTTAGGCTTGCGAGGTCGTGCCCTAGCTGGTTTCGCAGCTCGAGAATCTGCCCCAGCCCTTGACTGGCAGTGCCCTCACGCTTCTGCCTGCCCTTACCTTTGGGAGCAAGACCGGCAGCCAGCTGCGACTTGAGCGGATGGTCTGCCTCACAGGTTGCCAGGTCCCTCGCGCAGTCGAGAAAGGTCCCGAAGGCGAGTGGTCCGGAGAAGTCTTCAGGAGAAATAGCAGGTCCGTCGTCGTCACCCGCACGATTGGCGTAAGACGCGAGCCCGACGACAGCGAGATAACGGGCCAGCACCTCACCGGCCTTGACGACGGCATCGACCAGTGACTCCTGACTTCGGGAGCGCAGGATGTTCCCGCAGGCCACCGCCACAGGATGGGGATACAGCAGCTCTGCAGAGCGAAAGAAGGCCAGGGAGTCTGCAGATAGGAGAGTGACAGGCATCTGTAATGTTCCCGGCCCTCTCTAGTCTCCAAGTCTCGTGGCTGCTACGTCGTAGTACATCAGGAGCTTCTCATCCTCCTGCAAGACCTTTTCGGGGATCTTTCGGGCCACATCGATGATCGATTGATAGTCGTTGCGGTCGTAGGCTGCCTTGAAGCCGGCCCGAATCGCCTCCGTCCGTAGGTCCTTCTTGATTCTTCTTCTGCGGGGAGGTTCTGTACTCCTCGAAGACCTTCAGCAGACTTCTCTCACGAAGCTTCTCTATGTCGCCCTCGACGTTCGGGTGAGGGGCACGTACCACCGATCCTTCGCCTTGGCCCTGAGTCTGGGGTCGTCCTTCTCGAACTTTCGAAGGTCCTTGAAGTTGGTGCTCAGATAACCGTGAATAGGCTCGGGTACTGGCCCCGTGCCGTCGTACCTCAGGAAGCTCTGCTCGAGAATGTCGTGAAGGTCGATGGCCTTCTCGTGCTTAGCCCAGTTGTGGATCTCCTTGTGGAAGAGCGGGGTCAGGTCCTGTAGAGTAAGGGGTTTGACCTGGAGTTGCTGTCGTAGCCACTGAATCGCGGTGGCTTCGTCGAGGGAAGATAGTGAGCTGCACGACTGCAGTGACTTGCGCGCTTCCTGTCGTACTCCGCCACTTGCCCGGGCAGGAAGTACATGCCATCTCGTTCGGGAAGTCGTTGGGCAAGTCCAGTGTGGAAGTCCGCGCTGAGAGCGGCAGCGGTCTACCTCGCAGAACGTGAAACGCCACCACCCGATCGAACAGCCGGTGACGTTCACGTTCGGCGTTCATGAGCCCACCTCCACTCTCGACGAAACAGGGAGTTAGCGAGGTGATCCTCCACGAATGTCCACAGCCCTCTGCTCTGAGAAGGCCCATCCGAAAAAGCTGACTCGTTGCTGATAGGTTTGTAACAGAGATAATTAGATCGTGCTTGACGGCTGTTGGCGTCGTCACCGCCTTGAATGACCCCTGTTTCTTATCAAGAGTCAGAACATCGGCAACTACAAACCCCGATCGTTGAGCGCCTCTGAATCGAGTTCCAGACGCTGTGCTGGAGTTTGAGAACTCGACTGTCATCCACCGGCCCGACTTCAGGACTCTGAGGCCCTCGCAAAAACACTGCGTCATCAGCTCTCTGTAGTCCCGAGGTCCCTTGTCATGGTCTTGAACTTTGAATGCTTCGCAGGTCGGTTGGTCAACACACCGAGCCAACTCTCCCATATGAAGTTCAGGTCTGTGTACACGAAATTCGGCCCGAAGGGAGGATCCGTAAAAATGTAATCAGCTGAGCTGTCAGGCGCGAAAGGCATATCGCTATGGAGAGGTTGAGACGTGGTTGCTGACCCCTGGAAGCGGCTCCCGCTCTTATCATCGCTTTAGATGATGCTTCAGAGCCTTCAGCGCTGGGATTTCTTTGGATAAGGAAGGTATGTAGAGCGTTCCGGATAGGGTCGCCGACCTGCCCCCCCCTACTCTCCTTGAGAACGGAATGCGATTCATTCGAGTGATTATGTTCGCAACCGAGCTGACAGGCAGAAATTGTCTTGGAGATCCAAGTTGTAGGCGAATGCGGCAAGAGTCCAGAGGTTCCTACGAGTGTAGATCTGATGAACGTGAGTCACTCCAATATGGTCGTTTCTCCGGGCCTCATCACCATCCGGCCATCTGGTCAACGGAATCGAAGGGGATCTCAGGTCTTCGATAATGTCTGCAAGCTTCGATCGAATCGATCTGGAGATTTGGTGAAGGAAGATCCTTTGTAACCGAGTAGTGATCAACGACGGAACTTGTGCAGCTCTCCGAATGGTCTCCCCTAGCTCTCGGTCAAACACGGTCTCGTATTGCCGATCAAGGTCGCGTTTGGCGAGACGAATCGCACTGAGGACACCCGAAATCTCTTCTCACCTGCCAAGTAGACGGATCAATGGCAGCATCCCGAAAGATGACTTCGCCACCACATTCAGGGCATCGAAAGACGTCGACCAGGCGACGTAGTTGATGCGAGCTGATTTTGTGAGAGCAGGAATACCCTTGTAGTCCAAATCAATAGCAGATCTTTCGCTTCGTCGAGGTCTTCCTCGCTTGGTTCGTGCAAAGTCGTGAACATCCACGCGAGATCGTTTTCAACCTCCTCGAGCAGCCGCTTCGCCCATGATCGAGGACTGCCGGCTTCGTCGGCAAACCTTAGGCGATGAAAGGTCGATGTTGTAGCGAGGCCGCAATGAAGCTGCTGCGGGTACCCGAGGTCCCCAAGGACTGCCCGGTCCGGGCTCCCCACCTGGCGGAGCTCGATGCCTTTGCTGTCTACTCTCTCAACTTCCTACGTAGTTCGAGGAGTCTCCACTCCCGCACCATTGCGCTGCAACGCCGGTCATGCCGGTGCCGCAGAAGCCGTCAAGGACAACATCCCCGGGTTCCGTGTAGTGAAGGATGGAAGGCACGATGGCTAGGTGCGGCACCTTGGTGTGGTAGGTGTGAGCACGAGATAGAGTGCTCGGTCTTCCGGCTGACATCCGTCGCAAGGGGCTCCCGATTATAGTGCTCCTGCGGATCGTACGGCTTGCCGTAGCGTTGCGATGAAATCTCGAGAAAACGGATTCGGGCAAGCCGTGTAGTAGGGCGGATCTGACAGCCTAAGGATGTCCTCATCCTCGCCCTTGGGGAAGCCCGGGGTCTTCCTGAACTCAGGATCCTGCAGCTTCTCCCTGAGCTTCTCGAGGAAGTACTCACGGCGAGCCTCGTCGCTCTCGAAGGTCATGCCCAGACATTCCACAGGGCCACCCGAGTCTTCGAGCTCTTCCTCGAGAGACTTGTCGAACAAATCCGATTGCGATTCGGCGAAGAGCTTCTTGGTCTCGGGGTCCTTCTTGCTGGCTTTCGACATCTCGATCTACTCCACAACAATGCGGACCTTGGATGGGTCCTTGCCCTTGGTGAGGCTGTCCAGATGACTCTCGAATCGCTCCTTGAGCTGCTCCAGGTCGCACGGCAACCCGCCCTTCGCCAGCGAGCCCTCCAGCTCGTCCATCCCCAACACGACGCGTTCGAGACCGCTCAGGACCTCTTGTAGGGCCTTCACGAATGCGGGCTCGACAGGTTCTGGTAGCTCCTTCGAGTCCAGGAACTTATTGAGTGCCTTCTTGCCCTTGGAGTCGCCCAGCAGTTTGATGCTCTCGGCGACGGTCGGGTCCGCGAGATTGTCGAGCAGGGTCCGGGTCCAGTCAGCAGTTAGGGTGTCGAGCCGTTCGTCGAGCGAGTGGAGCAGCGCGGCACCGGATCCCCTATTGAGCCGTTCCTGTTCTTCGATTGGGCGGAAGCTGCAGTGGGGACAGACCGGTTCACTCTTGAGATCCTTCTTGCTGAGAGCGAAGCACGTCTTCAGTCCGTCGAAGAGGGTGTTCTCGAAATCTGCAAGTTGCTGCTTGGGCATCATCTCGACGGCCGCGAGTTTCTGGAGCTGAGCCAGGCGGGGGTCTTTGGTGAGGTCCTGCTTGGTCTTGTCTTCCTTGGAATTGAGACGCACCTTCTTGTGCAAGTCCAGGTAGGTGTCGACGTATTCGGACTTCAATTCGGTCAGCTTCTGACCCAGACTGCGCTGAAAGCTGGGATCGGCGCGATGCTTGGGGCTTCCGACTTTGGTGAGAAGGTCAGATCGAGTCTCCTCCACGCGGCTGACCCAGGGGTTGTCCTTCGGCAGGATGGCTTCCGCCGTGCCGAGATAGGAGGTAAGGGGTTGGAGTTCCTGCGAGAGATCGAGCAGGCTTTCGACTTCACGGACGAGCGTCAAGTTGTGCCGCTGCTTGTCGATGTCCTCGACGCTGTGAGGAAAACCTGAGAGTTTGCCGGCCGTGGTGAAGGGCTGCAGCGACTCGAGGAACTGTTTCAGGGCGTTCAGGCCGCTGCGCCAGTCTTCGGTCTCTGCCTCCGAGAGTAACGACTTCCCCCAGAGCGAGATCCCTCCACGGAGCTTGTTTTCGGCAATCACCACCCGATCGACGAGCTTCGCAACTTCGGTCTGAACCTGCTGCAGCGCTTGGTCGCGCTTCGCTGGGTCGGTCATCAGGCCCTTGGGAAGCCCAAACAGCTCCATCAGCTCCTGCAGGGCCGCAACCGGAGGGCCCTTGGGGCGACTGACGTGCTTGAAATGGACCAGATCGTCGATGTCCATCTTGGCAAACTGGTCGATCCCACCTGCGTCGATCTTCTGGCCGGGAATGCTGATGACGAGATCTCCCGAGTGGACAAGGGCGGCCAGAACCACCGCCAGAAACTCCGGCTCGAGCCGGAAGCTCTCCGGTCGCCAGTATTCGATCTGGTGGGCTTCGTGCAGGAGCTCGGAGCGGTTGAGGACTTGCCCCTGCTTCTTCTTGTCCAGCAGATCCGTGACGTGCTTGGCATAGCGAGACGAGCGGGGTCGAAGCTGGTCGCCATCGAGTAGCTCAAGGGCATCGAGTACCGCTGTGCCACCTTTGCTCTTGATCCCTCCAGCAATCCAGCGAAGAGATTCCTCGGTGGTCTGCTTGCGGTTCTGTCGCGTGATCGAGACGCTGAAGACGGGATAGTCCGGACTGGTGTTCTCGAACTCTGCAGACAGGCATACGGCACCAGCCGTATTGACCAGGTCGCGGACCGCGGCTTGCCCACCAGTGCCCGAGATCTTTCCCTGCAGATACCTGCGAGAGCTTTCTCGTCTTGCCCTGGTAGGTGACCTTCATGGATGCGGTCATGTGTTCCCGCAGCCACTTGGTCAGTGCCTTGAGCTGTACCAGGGATTTGTCTTCGTAGATCTTCTTGTTGCTTCCCGAGGCCGTCATGGCCAGTTCTCGGGCACCGCCATAGAGCTTCAAGGCGGTATCGAAGGTGTCATCACGTTTCGCGAGTTCGAAGAAGACCTCGTCGCTCTTCTCCTCATCCTTGAAGTAGGGCGGATCGAACGGCTGCAGAAAGTAGAGGTAGAAATCTCTGGGCGGCTGGGCCGTCGAGCGCTCGTTGGGAGCCCCGAAGAAGAGATAGCCGGAACGGCCGGCCTTGCGCTCCCGCCATTCGAGCTCGTGCTCCCAGATGTTGTATCCAGAGACATAAGGAGTGAGGTCGGGATCCTCGAGGACCACCCGGCGAAGGGCATCGAAGTAGTAGCGATCGAGTTGGGAGTCGCTGAGCGTGTCGCCCTTCTTGGCGATCAAGGTGTCGAAGTCGACGTCCTTCTTGAGGTCGATGTAGTACTGGCCGTTTTCTGGGTTGAAACTGATGAACTGGCCGCTGACCGTCTTCAGGATCTCCTTGAGAACGGTCTCGACCATGGTCAGGAGGAAGTCGTCGGTCTTCTCCGGGATGTCCATGATCAGGCACAGGTCGTCTCGGAGCTCTTCGGCCGTAGCTCCCAGTGGCGCGTAGATGTCGCCGGTCGTCAGTCGGTGAACCGAGAGACCGTGGATGACGCGCAAGGCCACGGGTTTGTATTGAGGCTTGGTGAATGCCTGCTCGATGCGATCCTCCAGGACTTCGCTCTTGTCGATCACCTCCCGAATCTCGGGAACCGAGCGGAAGGAGGGGTTGTCGCAGAGGTTCTCCCAGTAGGAGTCGTAGGCGATGAGGCCCGGCTCGTCCTTGGGAACCTCCTGCTTGATGCGCTTCTTGATGGCTGCGCTGATGGTGCGAAGTACCTCCCGCTTCTCGGCGATCGTGACCTTCTCGAAGGTGTCGAGATAGGCGGGATGGACCGGAAAGAGACGAACAAACTCGTCGAGTCTTCTCGTTCATGGACCCGTACAGGGGGCCGAACTGTTCCAGGTGGTCGCGGATCTTGCCCTGCTGCTCGGGGGTCTTCTTCAGCAGTCGCTGGGAGACGACAAAGGCCACATCTTCACGGGCGATCCGGAGCTGCTCGAAACGGTCCTTGACCCGACGAACGGAGTCAGCGACGAACTGGAATCGCGGGCTGTCAAACAGGCTCTCCTGCACGCCGGCGATGAAGCGGAATCGCGTCGACTTGCAGACTTCGCCGATCTCGCGGAGAAAGCCGAGGTCGAGAACCAGTTCGTGGTCCTTGCGACTGCGCAGGAAGTCCAGCAGCTCGTCGAGAACGAAGAGGAGACCCTGCTCGGGGTACTTCTTCTCGAACTCCGCCATCATCTCGTGGAAGAGATCCTTGTGGCCTGAGACCTCATTCATTTCGGGGAACTTGAAGTCGACTCCCAGATCCTGGAGCTTTTCCTCGAGCTCTCCACAGACGATGTCGCGCAGCGCCATGGTGGTGGAGCCGATCTCGTAGCGGATGACCTTGAACTTGCCGGCGATCGCTTCGGCGGCTGTGGCAACGTCCGGGTTGGTCAGGGCCGAGGCCAGGTCGGCACGCTCGGCCACGGCTGAGATCAAGGCCATGAGATGAGACTTACCGGTGCCGTAGTTGCCGACGACCATGAGACCCCTGTTGTCGGCCGGATTCTCGAACTGAAGCTGAGGGATGACGAGGTCACTCAGCTGCTCGGCCATGCGGTCCGAGATCACAAAGGTCTCGACAAGACGCTTGGCTTTCTTCTCGGCATCGGCCTCTCGAAGCTCGATGACCGTCTCGATGGGGTCAAATTGAATGAGGTCGGCGTATTTCATCGCTGTCTCCAAACGATGGCTTACTCTTTAGAAGACTCGTAGGCCTGATTCGCTGCGGAATCTGCGCTCAGGCCAACAACCAGAGCTTCGGGCTTTAGATATTGCCGATACTCCGGATGGCCGGGTTCGGCGTAGGTGAGCTTACCTTGCTCGAAGGTGCCCGGCCATGCGGCAACCAAAGTCCGGTTGCGAGATTCGTGCTGCAGTAGCTTGAGCGGGTCCAACATCAAATCGGTGCTGAAGAGTAGCTCGAGATTATCGAGCAGCAGAGGGCAGCTTGGGTCTGCAGCCGCTTCCTCCAAGATTCCCCCGAACAGCTCGGCAGCCTTCAATGCTCGCTGGCGCTGGGTCAGATCGAGCAACAGCTCCGAGAGCTGCAAGTTGACGTTGATCAGTGGCCAGCCTTCCTTGGCTGAAGCCTCTTCCAGTGCTTTCGTCTTGCCCGCTCCGGAGGGTCCGACCAGCAGGACAAGACGGTGGAAGAGAGAGGAGGCGTCGGCGACGGACTTGCTCAGTTGCCCTGGCACGTATTTCTCACTCGACATCGATGTCAGCTCGCGGCGGAATTCAGCGCCGATGCTAGGGCTCTGACTTCCTGGATTCAGCAGGCTCTCCCTTTGGCGAGATGGGTTGCCAGGATGCTGCGCGTTTTTTGGCCAGCTCAAAGGCCTCCTTGGCACTCAAGCGCACTTTCTCGTCACCTGTCAGGAGGCCCAACTTCCGAATTCGCAGCCAGATCGCTGATGAAGATCTCCGAAGGAGTGAAGTCACTCCGCGCATCGATTCCTCAGAACGCAAGAGGTCAACCAGGATGGTCTCTTCCTCGGTGGTCCATTTCTGGTAAGACCGGGGCGGGCGGCCCAGACGCCGGTTCCTGTCCGGAAGTGGCTCAGCGGAATCCGGCTCGAGATCTTGCGGTTCGGAGATTTCTTCAGCTTCCCGGACTATCTCAATTGCTTGAAAGAGAGCGCGAATAACCTCGGGTTCAGAAAGAACGGAATCCTCTGGCTCGATCTCTCCGGTGACCGGATTGACTCCACCCGCCAAGGCGCCGAGAATCTCGGTGATTTCGCGGTTGCTCAGCATAGCCCTACCTCCTGGCTTGACTCCTCAGACGACACCGTCTATCTCCCAGTAGTCTTCAGTCAGGCCTCCAATAAAGGGTGACTCCTTCCCGGACCGGGTCAGCACCATGAGGTGTCTCATGGCTCTGCTGCATGCAACAAAGAAAAGCCGCCTCTGCAGTTGCTCATGTTCATCAGAGTCGATGCCCGGGCGCGGGGGTAGAGGAAGACGGTTCTTGTTCACTCTGGTAACGGCGACAACAGGGAACTCGAGTCCCTTTGCGGCGTGAATGGTTAGAACCTTCACGCCTGGGTGACTGAGGTTGACCTCGTTTGTCTTCATGTACCTGGGCTTCAACCGGGAATCCAGCTTGGAGGCGAGGTACTCGGCGTGTTTGTTTGTGGGGCAGAGTACGGCGGCGCAGTCCACGCTGGCGCGTTCTGCGATCAGCGAAGAGTGGAGGAACTCGTTGATTCTCCGTGCCTCGTCGGAGGAGTCCTTGTAGTGCGCAAGCTTCGGATAAAGACCCTCAAAGACAGTCTCTTCGTCCAGAGTCTCATGGTCCGGCTCCACAAGAGGTTGTGTGATCTGCTGGATGCCCTGCCAGATCTGGGTCGTTGACCGGTAGTTGCGCTTCAGGATGCGGGCCCGGCCTGTGAAATCGAGCTCTTCCGAGACTGTCTTCCATGACATCCCGGCGCCGTAGATGCTCTGATTGAGGTCGGCTGTCAGAAAGATCTTCCTTGGGTCTTTACAGAGACTTGTGCAGAAGCGAATTGCCGCCGGCGTAAGGTCTTGAGCCTCATCTATGAACACGTAGTCGAAACTCGGCTTGGCCCTTTTCAGAGCTTCATTGACAATCTGCTGGAAGAGAACAAGGTTACGCTCTTTTAGATCCGCCCGGAGCTTGGTGAAGAGAAGCCAAATCTGTTCTCGCTGCCTCTTCCCGAGGACGCGCCCCCGGCCTGTACGGTCGGCTTCGGAATACTCGCCCTGGGACTTGAGTCCTCTTCCGAGGATTACCCACTCAATTTCCTCGAGGAGAAAGTCCACATCTCGCGACTTGAACGGAAACTGCCGATCCTGATTTGCCATATCCCGGACGATGTGGTCGAGCCTCTTCTTGAGCTCCTTGCCGGAAATGGTCTTCGGAACGCTGCGGCTCCGAACAGGGAAAGCTGCTTGCCTGGCCAGGCTGTCGACAGTCGATACTTCGAGTTTGTGGCGCCTGGAGTCAACCGCGAGGCACTGCAAGAGGTGGCTCGAGGCACGTTTCAGGGAATTTGTGTAGGTGGCAAACAGTACCTTCAATCGGGGCTGCTCCAGAAGCTCGTCTGCACCCTTGAGGAGCTCGCCTATGCAGTAGAGTGCAATGGTCGATTTGCCTGAGCCGGGACCGCCCTTAAGTAGCCATGGGCCTTTGGGCTCCGGGCTTCTGAATCTGTTGACGAACGGCCTCTGTACCTCGTCAAGCTTCAGTAGAAAGGTCTCAAGTCGGACCTCTCCCTCAACCGCTTTCTCAACATGCTCAGTGGTCGGCGGGATTCGTGCCGGCCTGTTCATGACTTGTTCGATCGTTCTCGGCCAAAGGCCGTTCATGACTCTTTCCACAACATGATCAGGGGTTGGGTTCCCTGCGACCGCAAGGAGATCGGCCTCCGTTCTGCACGCAGCAAGCTGCCTCCAGTACCTCTGCGGTACTTCCCATTCCTGAAGGAGTTCCAGGTCGAGAGGGCGGGGCAGGGGCCGATCTGGCGTGTGGACTTCAACATCGGCGCCCGCCGCAACCTCCATTGCTGCCTTCCCGGTGTCCTCTGCTGACGGCATCTTCTCTAGCTCCTTGGGGACCTCCAGGACCGCTCTGCTGGTGGGGCCGTTCTCCGGGTCATAGTGTGCTCTGTCGTAGACAACGTCGCGGTGACCTAGCATGAGGAGTGTGACTTCGTGCGCCGCCTCGTCGACGTGGTAGATCAGGCGGTAATCCTTCCCAACCCTGCAGCGCCAGAAGTTCTCATACCCCGCGAGCTTCTTGAGTTTGGTTGAAGGCTCTCTAGGAGTCTCTCGAAGCAAGGGGAGCACAGTCTTCAGGAATGATTCCCTGATCTTTTTTGGTACTGATCCGAGCTCGCGAATGAAGCTGTCAGGGTATGAGATCTGGTAGCTCATAAGGTCTCCTTGAGCCCTGTTGGAACTCGCTGGCTGAAAGAAACGATCAAATCTTCAGAACCTCTGCTGCAAGGGTCTGGACTGCCGATTCCAACTCACCCGGCCCCACCACCCGACACTTCCCCCCGAAGCCCACGACCCATCTGGCGATCTCTTCGAGGCTCGAAAGCTCCACCTTGTAGTCCACCGAGCCGTCCTTGCGCTTCGTCGTCTCCTCGCCTGGGTGGTGGCGGGCGTTGAGGATCAGGGGCGCCAGCGACTTGTCGAATCGCAGGTGGACCTTGTAGTGGCCGTCGCCAGTGAAGATCTTCCAGGAGCGGTCGAGGAAGTCGTCGAGGGAGAAGTCGGGGGGTATTTGGAAAGTGTCCTTTGTGCCCTTGATGCCGCTGATGCGGTCGAGGCGGAACATGCGGGGCTCGGTGTGGTTGTGGCAGTGGCCCACCAGGTACCAGGCCTCGTTGCGCTCGAAGACCTTCCAGGGGTCGACCCGACGCCATTTGTTCTGGCCACCGGTGAGCGAGTCGTACTGGATCTCGACGGTCTCGCTGCGGCTGATGGCCAGGCGCAGGGGTTCGATGACCTCCTGGGCCTTGGGTCCTGAGCGGTTGATCGAGGCGAGCTGCAGGGCGCGGGGTGTCTCCTCGGCGAGCTCGGTGGCGGCATCGAGCTTGAGCTCGAGGGCGGTGAGTCGTTGGTTGAGCGTCTTGTTGCGCCGGAGGGCCGGGTTGCTGAGGGCGACTTTGAGCAGGGCATGTTCCTCCGCGGTCAGGTTCAGCGGCTTCATCGTGGCGGTATCGAGCAGGCGATAGCCGTAGTCATCCTTGCCGATGGCGATGTGCTGGGCCTGGAGATCGGCCAGATAGCGAAAGGCCGTGCGCTCGGAGATCTCGAGCTTGTCGGCGATCTCGGCCACCGTGCGCGAGCGTCGCCCGCTCAGCATGTGCACCAACTCGACGATGCGCGTGGATTTGCTCATCTACCGTCCCTCCACAGAGCTACTTGTCCTGATGGCAGAAAGCTATCAGGTCAAGCGTTATTGTCAGCTACCCCTAGGGGTGGGGCAATTGCACGCGCCACAGGGCGGTTCGGAGGCCAGCCACTGCAACCCACGGTCGAAGTGGCTCTCGAAGGCGGCCGACACTGCCATGAGAGGAACGGCTATGGAGTTGGGGTCGACCGGCCGCCCTCGAAGCCCAGGGCACGGTGGCAGAGGGGGATGTCAGAAGCTGTCAGCGATCGGTGAGTTGCTCGTCAGTCTGGATCTGGGCGTAGGTCAGCCAGTGCCGCGCCCGGGACGCCCCGACGTACAGGTGATTCGGCGTGCTGGTCTTGGGGTGTTGTTCATCTACCAGGAAGACGACGTCGGCCTCGAGGCCCTTGAACCGAAAGATCGAGTCGAAACGGAGCTGGTCAGGAGCGGGCTGGGCATCGAGAGGTGCCAGGCGCAGAGGGCCGAGCTTTGAGACACCCTTGAAGGCGCTCGAGTTGCGGCTGCGAGTGGAGAGGAGCACCATGCTTCTGGGGTCGACTTTCTCCTGGGTCACCAGGGAGTCGATGCGCTTCCCGAGTTGTCGTTGCACCGATTGCAGATTGCCGGTTTCGAGGACTTCAACCTCCAGGCCCTCGGGGGCTCCCGGATAGGTCTCGATCAGGTGTTGGCTCACCTCCCCGCAAAACTCGGCGATCCGCCCGGTATTGCGACAGTTGTAGCGGAGAGGGTAGGGATAGAGATCGAGCATCTGGGGGACACCGCGACCGTAGACGTCCTGAAGGGGATCGAAGAAGACGTACCAGATGCCCTGGTCCGGCTCACGGAGGAACTCTCGCACACAATCCCACCAGTCCTGCTTGAAGTCCTGGCCCTCGTCGACGACGATGGCGTCGTAGCGCTCCTCTGAGTGGCCATCCAATGCCTCGAGAAGCATGAGTGGCAGCTCTTCCATGAAGAACTTCGGCTTGTCGCGGTCCTTCCGCGGTACCTTGACCTGGATGTCCGCCTGCTGCAGGAATTTGAGACTGAAGTCGTGAAAGGAGAAGACCGGGAACCCTTGGGCCCTGTGTCTGAGCTCCTCTGAGAGTGGCTGATTGAAGCAAAGGAAGAGCACGCTCAGCCCTTGAGAGGCGAGGCGCCGGGCTTTTTCCATGGCTACGACAGTCTTGCCGGACCCTGCGCAGCCTTCGATCGCCAGGCGGTCCCGGTCCGCCAGGACGTCGAGGAGCTTGATCTGTTCCTCGGTGAACCGCCGTTGCAGCTCAGTTTCCTCTGCGAACCACTTGGCCAATGGCACACGGATGTCGATCGGGGGGCAGATGGCCTCGACGATCCTGCTGGAAAGGTCATCGGGGTAGTTGCGCTTGCCGAGCCCCTGGTTGTCCAGCAGGCGGTCAATCTCGTCTTCGAGCCGGGTACATTCGAGTCTGTCGATGGCATGGTCACGTGGCAGGGCGAGTCCGGTGTTTCTGGGCAGGTCGATGTCCGGAAAGATGATTCCCCATCCGAATGCAGGTCGCACGCGGTGGTTTCTGAACCATCGGCGATCCCTGAGGAAGTCGTCGATGACGTGCGCACCGCGCCGGGCCTGAGCGGAAGGATCCTTGATGCGGTGAGTCTCTCCCTGACGGTTCTCCGTGTACCAGTGTCCGTCCTTGAAGTGGACCCCGCCTCCCTTGACCTCCAGGACCAGGTACCCGCGGTCGGGGATGACGAGCAGGAAATCGATCTCCCCATCGAGGGCGGGGTGACTGTCGTCGGCACTCTCGACGAAGCCCTGCGAGTGAATAGCGGTCCAGTCGGAGGGCGTCCGGTCACGTAGTCGCCGGAAGATCTCTCGCTCTGAGGCGGGGGCCTCGTTCGAGATCTCGGCTGGGATCATTCTGGCCATGCTTGACTCCAGCTGGACTTCATCGCCTAACGTATCTGTCTCTGTTCACCTAAACGGTATCAGTAGGTCCTTAGTCTTGACCTACCCTGAAAGGCGGTCTTGACCCACCTTGCGGGTGGTTGTGCAGCTAGTTGATTGATTCTTACCATGACCCCGGCCCAGCAAATGGAGGAGATGTCCTTGACCTAGGGGGTGGGTGTGGGCTTCTTCATTGGTCGCAACTGATGGAATTGCGACAATGATGAGTCTTGACTATCTGTCTGCGATCGCAAGTCGTGACGGTTTGAGCGTACCTAGATGAAGAACCTGAGGTGGCGATGAGTGTTCACGCGATTCTGGAGCATTTTGACCCCGAGATACTGAATCACCTCGGGCTCTTCCTTATCGGTTTGGTATCTGTAGTTTCTCTTGCCCTCTTGTCCCTGCCTGTCGCACGAAGAAGCTCCAGTCTCAAGAAGACAGAAGGCTCTATCCGAAAAAGGATTGATCAGACTGACGCCCAGACCGCAAGTGAGGATGCGAGATTCACCACAATCGGGGCTCTAAATGAACTCAATTGGCTCAAGGCCGCTGGAAGGCAGTTCGAGAGATCTTGGAGGGCTGCGTTATTGGAGCAGCGAGGGAAGGCCCTAGACTCTCCTCCGTTTGAGTCCTTCATTAGGCGAGAAGAGATTCTGCCTTGGTTTACTAATAGACGACTAGCAGCGGCGATACCAGGTGTTCTGGTGGCACTAGGGATCCTCGGCACATTCATCGGTCTCCTTGTCAGCCTGCCTGCTGTGGGAGTCCTAGAGGCTAGTGCAGGGGGAGATGAACTGGCGAAGTTTCAAGAAGTCGTGAAGCAGGTAGTCGATGGACTGGGGTTAGCCTTCAATACTTCAATTGTAGGCATCTTTCTGTCAGTTCTGTTTATTTTCCTTGATCGCAGTGCGGCGACCTCCTTTGAACGATCAGTGCTCAGGCTGGCCGATCTCGTGAACGATCAGTTTCCGGTGATGCAGGAGTCGGAGATCGACCGCGAGAGATTTGTGTACCTCAAAGAGGCCAACGAGAGCATCAAGACTCTCGGTACAGATATCGCGACTCATCTGGGATCCACCCTTGAGAGCCAAATGAAGCCCACAATGCTGGCTATTCAAGGCTCGGTAGATCGTCTTGTTACTTTCTCGGCTGACGAGCAGGTGGAGGGTCTCCGGGTGCTTGTTGAGAGCTTCACCGACTCGATGAACGAGGCACTCGGCGAACAGTTCCTCGAGCTTCAGGATGTGATCAACTCAACGGTGCAGTCCCAGAGGAATATCGGCTCTGGTCTGGAGAGTTTCAGCTCGACGATTAGAGCCTCTGCGGAGGTCCAGCAGAACCTGATAGAGCAGACGGGCAAGGTAGCCGAAACTCTCACAGGTTCGCTGGACCGCCTGGAGCTAGTGTCAGGATTGCTTCGCGATGCTGCAGAGGATGTCGTCGGCGCTGGTGTTCAGATAGAGCAGTCTTTGAGTGCCGCAGCCGAGTCACAGGAGGCTGCTCTCAGTGCCCAGAAGCAGCTTGTCGAGGCTGTGGGTGTTCACTCTGAGGCAATGACTGAAGCTCGGCAAGAATTGGAGCAGTCCTGGCGAGCTGCGGTCGACCAAGCCACGGGAACCATCGAGCGAATCAGAGAAGCGACCCGAGAGTTTGCCAACAGCGTCAGCGATCAGCTTGTGACCTCTCTGGGTCATTTCGACGGGGCGCTTGCGGAGACAGTAGAGCGATTCAGTGGGACTCTGGTGCAAGTAGATGGTTCTGTCGGAGAGTTGCCTCCAGCGGCCGAAGCGATGCGAGAGAGTGCAGAGCTGACCTCTCAAAGAGCAGGTGAGCTCCGCGATGCGGTGACTGGGCTCAACGACTTGGTAGGTGGGATCGTTACTGAGAATCTGCTAAGCGCAACTCATGCGGCGGGGAAGCTGCAGGAAGTTGTTTTGGCAGCCCAGGAAACCATGAAAGGAATGAGTGAACTAGGGTCTCAGCTTACGTCTCGACTCGAATCCATGGCAGTCATCTCTTCAGAGGTTCTCGACTCCCGAGAGTCTGCAAAGGAAGCAGCCACGCGGCTGACGGCGCTCCTCGAGGAGGTTGCAGAAATGCAGTCTAGTGTCAGGGTCATTTCAAGCTCCCTTGGCGACAATGGGGGGCTTCCGCTCCTGACTAGCAGACTGGACCAGCTATCGTCCACGATTGGAAAGATCCAGAGTGTGGCCGAACATCCGAGGGAGACGACGCCAGTGCGCAAGGGAGGGTGGTTCTCGCGGTGAGAAACGCTAACGCTGAGAAGCGGTGGAGCCTCGACCCGGAGAGCAGTGAAAGTGCGACCAGTTATTGGGCGTCCTACAGCGACCTGATGGCAGGAATCCTTTTGGTGTTTGCTCTGGCCGCGGCAGCATCGTGGGTTGAGCTAAGGGGAAGTCTCATCGAGCCTACCAAGACACTGAATGCGTGGCAGGGTTATCTCGATCATATCTGCGCGGATGAAGGTCTAGATTCACTTGAGAATGATGATGTCATTGTCATCGACTGTGACACCGGAAGTCTCGTGATCTCAGAACGCTCGTTGAGGTACCCGACCAACGGTCGTGAACTCGGAGTTGAGGGCAAAGCTCTGCTCGAGAAGGTCGTCCCTAAATATCTGGATGCGGTTCAGAGACATATGGAGCTTGCTAGAACCGGTCTTAGAGACGAGCAAGTCTTTGACATTGAAGGTATCGAGATTAGTGGCCATACAGACTGGACTGGCGACTATGGCTCCAACACCTACATCGGGAGAGAACGGGCAGGACATGTGCTTGTCTTCCTGGTTGATTCGCCTGCTCTAGAAAGACATAGGAAACTGCTCATCGACAAAGCGTATTCCGCTGGTTATGCATTCAGTCGTCCGCCCGATGGCGTCCAATCAGGCGGAGAAAGCGAGCTTGCCCGCCGGATTGAGATCCAGGTGAAGATAGACAATGTAAGTGTCTTGAAAGACCTGCAGAAGCTTCTGAAGGAGATTTCCAAACCACATGCGACTTCAGGAGTTTAGACCTACCCAACTATTCGACGTGCTCGAGTCGATTCGTCGGCAGCATCCGCACACCTCGGGTCACTTTGCGGCGCCAGACCAGTCCTTGATGGGGGATGTTCGCCACCGCCTACTGGAGGCAGACAGAAGCAGACTCACTGAGCTGGCCCGCACATTCCAACTATCTGAGCTGAGGGCCGTTCTGTACCTTTTAGCAATAGACACCAATCACGAGGTGAGGGACCGGGCTGCAGAAGTCGTGTTGGCGCGGGAGAGGACGGACTTCTTGCGGATTGCTTGGACGCTCCTGTGTAACCACTACCCAAATGATCCTCTCGAAATGGTAGTTGGGCGGATGGGTTCGAGGATCGGTTGGGAGCGAGCCACTTCGAACCGGGAGCTCTCAGCCAGACTTCCTGAGTGGTTTGCGGCGCCCCGTCTGCCCTCAGGATTGCTGAGAGACTTCGCCTCTCAATCTACTGATGAGCTCGATAATTGGCTTGCGGAATGGGGCCTCGATGAGCGGCAGGGACTGAATATGGGCGTTTGGGCTGATGCGCTCTCTTCGGCTGACAAAGGGCTCATCGCAAGGATCGGTCATGAGGTGTTGCTGCGACGGGCTCAGCGCTCGCGTCAGGGACTCCAGGAGGAGTTCTGCCGCAACTACCTTGTGGCGCTTGAAGGGCGACAGTTGTGGAAGCAGAGAGTTCTCGAGTGGATACAGTCCAAGTACGACAAGCCATTTAGATTGGAAGAGGGACTCACGACATTCTGGTACTCGATTCCAGCGCAGGTGCGGGACGAGTATCGGAGATGGGCGAACGAGGAGACTATTCGCGATTTCTTTGAGTCAGCACGGGATCACTACGGACGCTTTGAGTTCTGGCAGGGGTTCATAGAGCACGTTGAGGATGCCCGGATGGCCCTAGGGCAAGAAGCGATGCTGATGGACTTCGGATCATTTGGTGTGGCTGAGTTCGCAGAGGTCGGTAACGCTGCTTACGTTTATCCTCACGAATTCTTTCCCAGAATCTGGAATCGTGACTCGAGCGCAATGGCCCCGGGTGACCTGAAGGAGCGCAAGGCGACTCTTCGAGGGCGCAGAGGCGGCCCCAACTTGGATGGCCGCATCCTCCATTCAGGCGAGTGGCAACTCCGGTATGGCCCTTGGATCCAGAGACTCATTGAGTCGAGGTAGGCATAGATGTGTCCAACTCAGTCCGCGCCAGATCTTCGCTGGAAAGCTGATGACGATGGCCTAGTGATTTACTCCGATAGGCCAATCGAGATGCCACTAAACAAAGATGAAGAAGCGGCCAACACCGTGTCCGCTCCTCCCGTCTGGCAGGCAGTTCAGGAACTCTGGGAAGAGGAAATCGCATCCGAAACTTCGCCAGGAAGATGGGAGATACCTTGGGACAAGTTCTTTAAAGCCCCAGAAGAGACCCTAGAGCTTCTCCGAATTCCAAGGGCACCCGAAGTGTCGACTAGAGTTCGGGTCGCCGGTATCCCGGGTCGGCACTCGCTCGAACTTGTCGTTGAGACCGATTCGATCTCTCATGGCAGGCTGGAGGGCGGTATGCCGAGGAAGGGTCCCTTCTACCTCCCAGCCGGGGAAGCACCGTTTCTGATCGAAGAGAGCCTCTATCGGCTCTTAAAGAGAAGTAGCGAAGGGCCGGCGGGCGACTCGATGGAAGACCATCTGACCTTTCTTGCCCACTCGAAACAAGAGGCCCTGGCATGTGGCGCTGAGCTCGATGACTACCTCAAGCGAGAGGAGTACTACTTTCCAAGTGAGCTTGAAGTAGATGTCAGAGTTGATTCCCCTGATGAGCTCACCATCGAGCCCAGTCTCAAGGCAGAGGAGGCGCCAAGTCTCCTCCAGGATCGCCGACTGGGAAAGGTCCCGCGCCCAGTCGAGTCGCTAATCAAAGGCTCTCGACGGCAGAGGATGGTGTTCTCGGATCAGTTTCGTGAGCAGGTTACAGGCGTTAAGGAGCGGGAGACGATTCAGGGGAGCGATGTCCCCCGATTTGCAGAGAATCCCGAGGCGTACCTGCCCGAAGGCATCGATCTTTCCAACTTCTCTGAACGGGTGCGCGGAGTTCGGTCAATCACCTATAACTCGCGGCCATATCTTCATGTTCGGGAGAGTTCAGGTGGTTGGTTTGAGGGTGTTCCCGGCATCAACCTCGAATCGCTGGGAGATGAGGATCCGACTTCGGCAGCCGGTGGAGAGGAGAAGCTGCCCCAGGGCCTTTCCCCTGAGACTTATCGTGAGCTAGCCGAACGGGCGAAGGAGACAGGAGACGAGTATCAGAGGTTTGAAGGTGGTTGGGTTCGCATTGATCCCCAGCAGTCGGAGGAGTTCCTGGGAGCCATCGACGACCTGGGAGGGATTCAGGATGGTGTGATCCGTGCACCTCGGAGTGCCATTCTGGATATTTACGAGAATCTCGAAGCATTGGAGTTTGATCTTCCACCTATTGACGAGATCGGTCTTCCGATACCGCTTGAGCTTCCCGACGCCGTTGTCCCGGGCTCCTTCAACGGCTCCCTGCGCCCGTATCAAATGCTTGGGTTCCGGTGGATGACAAACCTGGATCAAAAGAGCACGGGTGGCTTGCTTGCTGACGATATGGGGCTTGGCAAGACAGTCCAGGTCATCGCCCATATGTCGAATCTCGCCGAGGCAGGCGAGCTACGCCCAACCTTGATCGTGTGTCCCAAGACCCTAATCCCCAATTGGAAAAGGGAGATTCAGAGATTCTTCCCGCAGCTGTCTCGGGTGAGTGAGTTGACCCGCCCTCATGTTCCGGCGGAGTACCTGAGAGAGCAAGATGTAGTGATCGCTTCTTACGACACTGTTAGACGCGGACAGCTAGAGATTGCCAAGGTCGATTGGCAGTGTGTCATAGGTGATGAAGCCCAGTACGCCAAAAACCCGACTGCTCAACGTACCAGTGCACTGAAAGCGCTGAAGTCGAAGCACCGAGTTGCTCTCACGGGTACACCAGTGGAGAACGGCCTGATCGAGTTCTGGTGCATCATGGATTTTGTACGCCCTGGGCTTCTGGGCAGCTGGAAGGAGTTTCGAGACCGCTTCGAGCGTCCCCTGACGAATGTCAGTACTGAAGAGGAGCGTCAGCCGCTCGTTCAGGAGCTTCTGGAGCACTTAGGGCCGCACTACCTTCGGAGACTCAAGGATGAGGTACTAACTGATCTTCCAGCGAAGACTGAGCACCGCTATGAGGCGCCTCTTTCAGAGAGTCAGCTAGCCGCATATCGACGGATCGCTTCGACTGCTAGGGCAGGAGGGCGTGGTGCCGCACTCGCAGCGATTACCCATCTCTTGATGATCTGTGGGCATCCGCATGCGCTGGACGGGGGAATGTCCTCTTACATTCCGAGGGACTGCCCGAAACTGGACCAGACGGTCGAGATCCTCAAGTCTGTTCAAGCAATCGGTGAGAAGGCCCTTGTCTTTACGCGGTTCAAGGGACTTCAGCGGCTCCTTCAGCAGACAATCAGAGAGGTATTCGGTATCTGGCCAGACATCATCAATGGCGAGCTCACCCGCAATCGACAGCAAGTGATCGACATCTTTGAAGAGAAACCTGGCTTCAATGTCTTGGTTCTTTCTCAGGAGGTCGGAGGGGTCGGGCTGAACCTGGTCGGGGCGAACCATGTGATCCACTACACCCGCCCGTGGAATCCTGCCAAAGAGAATCAGGCTACAGATCGCGTCTATCGAATCGGGCAGGAGCGACCTGTCTCAGTTCACATTCCAATAATCAGCCATCCTGAGTTCGTGACAGTCGAGCAGCGGCTAGACGAGCTCCTACGCGACAAATCCCAATTGGCACGAGACGTCCTGCGACCAAGTAGTGAATCGACGATCAGACCGGAAGATCTTCTTGAGTGCGTTGATGCGGCGCTCAGTTGATCGCCGCTGTTCAAACACTACGAGAGCCTCGCCCTATTCCTAACCCCAAGGGCCCGGCTCGGTGAGCTCGAGCTTGATCGAGTCGTTCAGGCCGCTCTTGTATCCGAACTCGTAGCGACTCTCCTCCAGAGTTGATGTTCCACGGTGAGATTGCCGGAGGTAACTGTCAGAGACTGTCAGGCAGTTGCGCCAAGCTCAACCGAGGAAGCTCGCTGCCCCTGGGTGTGCAATTTGCCGTGCGTGTGCAGTGAACCACTGACACGGCGCGAGCGACATGCACAATCAGGAGTGCGCTAACGTGCAGTTCATCGATGGCCCTCCCTGCGTCGCGTGGAAAGCCTGCCACAGAGATGGCAGCTGAACGATAACCGAGAGGTGGAAATTGGCCGCGACGGATACGGCTGGAAATACCTCTCGACGTAGTAGGAGGCCTCATGAAGAAAGCAGCCCTTCGAAGCATCGCAGTGATTCTGTGTTTCTTGATGACTGCGATGCCAACCTACGCAGTTTCCGTGCCGGCCGGTACGGTCATTTACGGTGAGCTCGTCC
>CAVPOX010000007.1:0-8199 GCA_963707075.1 uncultured Acidobacteriota bacterium | reverse complement strand
GTTCCCAGAGGGCGAGGTCCAACATGTCGTGCGTTTCGCCGGGACACCCTGGGGACCGTGCCCGCCGACACTCCCGGACGGCTGCGAGATGGCCGTGCTCGACGGTGATCCCCAGGGCGAGGACCTCTTCACGGTGCGGTTCCATACCCCCGAGAGTTTCGTCATGCCGCCGCATTGGCACCCCAAGGACGAACGTGTCACGGTAATCAGTGGCACCGTGGCCGTGGCTTTCGGGGCCGACACCGACCGCCAGGACGCCACAGAGTTCGGATCGGGCGACTACTACGTCAATGCTCGCGACGCGGTGCACCAGGTCTGGATCGATAGAGGCGCCATCCTCCAGATCACCGGCATTGGCCCATGGAAGGTCATTCCGGCTCAGACAACGCCACACGCGGGCAGTCAGTAGTCGGTATCACAACCGCCGGAGGCCAAGCGGGGACGCTCGCCTCTCATGGGATCACCTCCCGGAACCCCCGTCGACGCGATCTGCGATTTCCGAATCCCAGTTCGACACATCTCGCTCTTGCACCGCGGCGGCAGTCTCCGCAAAGCTCTCGTCACGCGTGTAGCCGACATCGATGATACAGGCTTCGAGCAGATCAGCATCGGTGACACCGGCCTCCTTGCACGCCTCCTGTGCGCGTCGTCGCCAGCTGGCGGAGAGTGCCGTCGAGGTGGCCTGGCGTGTCGGCGCCGGTTTTCTGAACGTCCACGTGCTCTGACCGGGCTCGTAGTCGAAGAGCGACTCTTCCTGTTCCACGAGGCGGCCATCATCAGCATCGCCATCGAGCAGAATCCTCGCCAGGTCGGCGAGGCCGGCATGGAGTCTGCCGTGCGAGTCCGAACCGAGGGTAGCCAGCGAAGCCTCGACATCGTCCGCAGCGACACCGTTGAAGTTGCCGAAAAGCCCCGCGAGTGTGCCGCGACGGCTCACGGCAGGTCGCAGAAACACATTCAGGTGCCGCTTGCGCACGTCGATGGACAAGATCGAGCCGTCCCTCCAGTAGATCTCGTAACCTCGCTTCGACCGCTCGATCCGGCCGCCATCGGGCAACTCGAGACCACCTTCGGAGAGCGGCAGGGGCTGCTCATCCACAAAAAGCATGGGCTCGCGCCCCAGGGCCACCGAGGCTCGTGTCGAATCCACCAGTATGGCCACTGCCGTGGCGACGGACACATTCGGCGAGAAACCTCTCGACTCGAGACGCAACTGCACTTCGAGGTCTCCGGCCGTCGAGCGACTTGCGACGAACTCGCCAGCTGCCTGGCAGTCGTAGGTCGCGCCGTCCATGGTCTGGACGTGGATATCGCCCCAGGCTCGACCCTCCATCGCCATGCCAGGGCTGGCTGTGGTGACGAGCGCAAGCCAGGGGATTACGGTGTATGCCAGTCGGTAGGTCTTCATGCCTGCTTGTGCTCGCAAGAAACGTGCCGGCGTGGGCATCCAAGACGACTGGTCGGTGACCCAGTTGATCAGATATCGTAGGCTTGGCCGTCAGTTTTTCAATGCTCAACGAAACGATAATCGAAGAGAGGAGGCTTTTCTTGCAAAGAATCTTCATTATTCTCGCTCTTGGATGCCTGGCGCTCGCCGGCGGTCTGGGGGCTGAGGAAGGCAGCGCCGAATTCGCCACGGCCCCGGCTGGTGAGGCAACCCCGGTTTCAGATTTTGAATCCACTGACCGGGATGCCGATGGCAGGATCAGCATGGAAGAGTTCCGCAACCGCATGACCAAGGTCTTTTTCGAGCTCGACAGCAACGGCGATGGCATTCTGCAGGAAGGCGAGTTCTCAGCCGTCCTGGTTGCTCCCCATCACGAGCTCGCCGACAGCGACGATGACAAGGCGATCTCGCACGGGGAATTCATCGGGCACACCCTCCTCTTGTTCGAGACCGTCGACAGCGATACGGACGGCCATTTCACCGAGGAAGAGCTGGCGGCTGCCGGTCACGGAGAGGAGAACTGATGAAACGCTCCATTGCAATGTTGACGGTAACCCTTCTCCTCTTGCCGACCGTCGCGGCGCGCGCCGAGTTCAAGGTGACCTGCGAATCGT
The DNA here is from genome assembly GCA_963707075.1 of uncultured Acidobacteriota bacterium. Classification (GTDB taxonomy): domain Bacteria; phylum Acidobacteriota; class Thermoanaerobaculia; order Multivoradales; family JAHEKO01; genus CAXMQZ01. Next base: position 6,138 of record CAVPOX010000007.1, on the reverse strand, counting down.
TCGGACATGATCACCACTACTGCCCCGTCGACACCAGCGGCGGCGTGGTCCTCGATCACCAGCTGAGTCACGCTGGTTGTTGGCAGAACGACACTTGGGGCTACGACAGCAAGGGTGTGTGGGTCTCCAATGGCTGCCAGGCGGAGTTCGTCGTCGGCCAGCGCAGTCAGAGCCGGGGGACCTCGAGCGGTGCGTCGCACAGCGATGGCAAGAGCGGCGACAAGGCCGGGGCGATCATCGGTGGCCTGCTGGCGGCTGGCGTGATCGCAGCGATCGCTTCCAAAGCGGACGACTCTCACGATCATGGCAGCGGCGGATCCAGTCGCAGCAGTTGGAGCTCCGACGGCCGGCTGGTGACCTGCGAGTCGTATGGGGGCCGCTATCAGTATTGCAGCGCCGGCTGGTCCCAGCATGTCGAGTTGCATCGCCAGCTCAGCCGCGACGCCTGCAACTACAACCGCACCTGGGGCTACGATCGCAACGGCATCTGGGTGTCGGGCAATTGCCGGGCCGAATTCATGATCGATGGCCACAACGACAACTGGGGATGGAGCCAGGCCAGCAGCAGCAACCGGGGTCTGACGCTGTATCGCGATCTCAACTACACGGGCCGCAGTGAAGTCTTCTCGCGGGACGCCGGATCGTTGACGGGTAGCTCCATCGGGAACGATCAAGCCACGTCGGCGCGGGTCTCACGAGGCTGCCGGGCTCGGCTCTACCAGCACGAGAATTTCCAGGGTAACCACACCGAGATCTCCGGCGGGCTTCCCGATCTGCGTGGCAGTCGCGTCGGTGACGATTCGATCAGCTCGATCCAGGTTCGATGTAACTGACGAGGCCGCGGACCCTCCTCGCCAGTCCTACTGGCCCTGACCGTCTGGTTCAGCATTCGGGCCTTCCCAGCGGAAGGCCCGAATGCCAAGACCCGGCAAGCTGGCCTAGTCCCTGAAGCTCTCGATCTCTCGTTTGGCGGCTCTCTTGTCGGAAGTGAAAAAGTAGGTCTTGCCGTCCGCAATCACCCCGCACACGGTGGCGAACTCCTCTTCGGCAGTAGTACTCGCAGCAGCTGAGTCACAGTCGGAGCTCGGAGCGTAGACGATCGAAGCGATCTTCCCGTCCGAGACACGGGCGATCACACAGCGGTCCGTGTTGTGCTCTGTCCAGTAGGTGTAGGAGCTGTCGTCGCTTTTCTCGGTCCGGACATACGTATAGCCCCGCTCACCCAGTTGGTCGGTTGCCAGGCCTCTGGCACCAATCAGAGCCTGCAGCTTCGACACCGTCTCCTGCGCCACAAGTCCGGCACTCGAGGCCAAGGCCAGGACCGTCATCATGAACAGCGTGCTCTTTCAGTTCTTCATTGCTTTCATCTCACAATAGGTGGTCAACGAACCGCCATTGTCTGGCAAGTCTCGCTCGGCGGTCCAGGGATCAGACCTCTCCGTGTCGAAGGAGGGTTCGGATCAACTTTTTCGTGATGGCGCCCACTGCATCGGTGGGATAGGCATTGACCATCACCACGATGCTGGTGCGGTGTTCCGGTAGAAAGACCATGTAGGTCGCGGTCCCGATGTTGCCTCCGCCATGGCCAATTGCCCGCTCTCCACTGGCAAACGATTTCTCGAAGACCTGCACACCCAGCCCGTAGGCTCGCATGTTCGCCACCGGTCGAAACTCGACGAACTCGAGCATCGCGTCCATCGACTCCGGGCTCAGCACCTCGCCGCCGAACAGCGCCTGGCACCAGCGCGCCAGAGCCTCCGCCGTCATGAACAGGCCACTCGACCCCCAGGTGATGCTCTCGTGCGCGTCCCTGGGCTCGAACGTCAAATCCCGCTCACGGGGACCGAACTGAAAGTCGTCGCCGTAGACGTGAGCCAGGTTGTCGGGCAGAGCGTCTTCGAGAATCAGATACGCATCCTCGATTCCCAGCGGCTCCCAGAACTGCCTTCGCAGCTCCGCGGACAGGGTGGAACCGGTGGCCCTGGTCAGGATCATCGCCAGCAGCAGGTAGTTGGTGTTGGAATAGCGCCATCCGGTACCCGCCACGAAGTAGGGCTCTCCGATATAGCTTAGAACCTCTTCCGGGCGCCACCTGCGCGACCTGTCGGCCTTCAACGCCTGCCAAAGATGGTCGTTGTCCCAGAACATGTACAGGCCACTCGTATGGTTCAGTAGCTGACGGATGGTAATTTGGGGATCGACGTGCCGATGCTCCGGGAGCCACTTCGACAGCGGGTCTTCGAGTGCGAGAACACCTTGCTCGACGAGCTCGAGGGTCAGGGCAGCGACGACGTTCTTCGTGATGCTGCCGATGCCGAAGACCATGTCGGGCCGGACCGCGACCTGGTCGTGGGAGACCCCACTCGTTCCGGTCCACAGGGTGTCGTCGGGGAACACGATGGCCGCAGAGACACCCGACGCATCGGATCTACGGAGACCACCGTCGAGGATCTCCTGCAGTCGCACCTCGAGCGGTGCATCGGCTGACGGAGAGCAACCTATGGCCAGACAGACGCCGACAAAAACACAGGCCCGCCTGGTGGCACCGGATTTCATTGGACTGCCTCTGCATCGGGGCAGCTTCTTGGCAGCTCTACCCAAGGTGGCCTCCCCCTCAGGTGTGGGGCTCGAGAGGGATACCGTCTTCGAACGTAAACTCCCCCGCCAGGTAGCGGATTCCCTCAGGTTGCGTTTCACCCGGCACACGCTCGTGCTCGACGTACTGGGTGCCGTCGAAGGTATGCGTCACATAGGACGCAGGCAGACCCCCACCGGATTCCAGTCTTATCAGGTTGTGCCAACCCGCGGTCTTCTCGGCCGAGACGATCACCGGCAGCCGACTGATCGGGAACTCGTCGACCAGGGGATACCCGTCCCGCTCATTCCCGAACAACAGGAGATTGCAGCCGCCGGTACCGCAAAAGATGGAGCCCAGAAGGTAGACGAAAACCTCTTCCTGGCCATCGTCATTCAGATCGGCGCGGCCATAGAGATAGCGCCCACTCTGGCCACCGAGTTCGACCACGTCGCGCGTGTAGTCGGGCGAAGCCTGGAGAATGGCCTCCTCGAGCTCTGCATCCGGCTCAGTCTCGAATGGCACCTCCGCGGGCTCGCTGTACGGCTCCCATCCATAGATGCCGCCATCCGCCATGAGGCTGAGGTAGAGTCGGCCGTCCTTCAGGAGATAGGACCTGATGAACTCGGATTGCGCGGCTATCTGCTCGTCGAGACTCGGCGGTGGGCACAGGGCACGCGTCACCGCCAGTGGCCCGAATTCGAAGCGACCGCTGCTACCGTCAGCGCCGGGTTCAGCAGACCAGGTCCCAGTGGCGCGATTGCAGTTGAGACGCAGGTCGACCGTGCCGTCGGCCTTCAGACGCAGGGTGTACAGTGAAGGATCCTCCGGGCGGACCGTGCCCGTCACGTCGTCCATCGACTGGAACTCCACCAATCGCCAGTCGGTTCCGGCCAAGCTGGCGATCCTGTCGGCAGGATAGGTTTCGGCAGTGCTGCTCTGGGCATCCGCGTCCGCAGGATCCGTCGCCGCAGCTGCATCGACTGGCTCCTCCGCCGATTTGCACCCTCCCAGGTTCACTCCAACCAGCAACAACGCTGTCAAGGCAAGAAGCTCGACACTCATCCGAACCTGTCTATACATGGCGCTCATACCTCCCACAATTCTTTTGCTTCGCCTCCCTCCAGGACGGCGATCGAGAAGCTCTTACGGTACCAGGCTGCTTGCCCCTCCTCGGCCCCATACCGGTCAATAGCCCTGCAGCGAGGTGCGGGGTCGTGCCGACCACAGTGCCAGATCGCCGGTATCGCAGGGCCAGTCGGGGTGCCGACCTATCCCACCCAATCCGGCCCCGGTCAACAAGGTCTGAAAATCATCATCGGACCATGCTCTCGTCGTGTTGCGGAACGTGCGCCCATTGGCACTCCCCGCTCGGGAAACGTGGAACCTCTGCACGGCAACCTGTGCTTCGGCCAACCACTCACTCTCCGTTCTGCAACGATAAGGTTCGTCTGCAAAGAGACCCGCTGCGCAACTCTCTTCGAAAGTCTCTGTCCGTCCCGTTTTCTCGACAGCTTCCGGTGTTTGGAGCTCGACGATCAGCCGCCCGCCGCTGGCGAGGCTCGCCTGGACACGGCGAAGAATCGCCGACGCTTCTTGCGGCGAAAACACGTTCAGCTCACCGAACAGAATCATCGCCAGATCGAACGGTCCGCCGAAGTCGATTCGCCGGATGTCTCCCAGCACAAACCGGCACCGCGACGTGTCCGGATTGTGTTCGCGAGCGAACTCGATGGAGGCCGGGCCGAAGTCGACCCCAAGACAACGGTGACCCAGTATCGCCAAACGATGCAGATAGAACCCCGGTCCACACCCCAGGTCGAGAATCCGTGACGGGTGTCCGCTCAGCAGAGTCCCGTCGATCCAGGTGACCTGCTGATCGATCCACTCCCGGCAGCGGCTGGCCAGGTCGTGATTCTGGTTCAGGTGTTCCCGGAGCATGCGCCTGCTGAACTCTGGATCCTCCCATGGGATCTCGTACGCTCCCTGCCAGATCTCCTCACCACGCGGATTCGTCGCCAATTTCGCTCGCTTCCCGGCCTCGGTTATCGACCGTCGCACTCCAGCGACAGTTTATCGAGGGGTCGGCGCGGGGCAAACGCTGAAGGCGAGCCCCTCAGGCAAGACCTCTTCATCTGAGCCCCGCTTTCGCACTACAATCACAGTCACACTGTAAACCCACCTCGGCTTCGCCCGACCTCTCCTGGAGACACGATGATCCGAACGACTCACCCGATCCGCAACGGGATCACCGCACTCTCCATGCTCCTGGCTCTTGGCTGTGCTTCGGTACCCAAACGCCAGCCCTTGCCGCCCGAGCTCGCCGAGGAAGCCACGCTCACCGGCATACCCGATGGCCGGGTCTGGGGGGACGAAATCCCGTTCTACGCCGACGAGTGGTTCGCCCAATCGCGACAAGAAATCGCGGAGCGCTACCCAGCCTGGTTTGGCAAGCAGCAGTACTACCTGGCGATCTCCGGCGGCGGTGCCGCGGGGGCCTTCGGTGCCGGTGTCCTCGCAGGATGGACGGCAGCTGGAGACCGTCCCGAGTTCCAGTTGGTCACCGGCATCAGCACCGGTGCCCTAGCGGCACCGTTTGCCTTCCTCGGCGCTGCCTACGACAACGTCCTCGAAGAGATGTACACGGACTACGCGACTGCGGACCTCCTCAAGAAACGGAATCTGCTCAACACCCTGACCAGTGATGCGATGTATAGCACCGACAAGTTCGAAGCTCTCATTGCGAAGTACATCGATGAAGAGATTGTCGAGGCGATCGCCGTCGAAGCGCGCAAAGGGCGGGGGCTCAACATCGGAACCACGAATCTCGATGTCGAACGGCCGGTGATCTGGCGCGTCTCCGTCATCGCAGCGAGCGATCACCCGCAGCGCCTCGAGATCATTCGCAAGATCATCCTGGCTTCGGCCTCCATCCCGGCGGCGTTTCCGCCCGTAACCTTCGACGTCGAAGCGAATGGCCAAAGCTACGACGAGCTCCATGTCGACGGTGGTACCGCTTCGCAGGTCTTCCTGTACCCAGCGGCCATCGACTGGGCCCGGGTTCTCGAGAAGCTCGAATCTCCTCGAGCACCCAGAGTCTTCGTAATCCGCAACTCGCGACTCGACGCGGATGCCGCCATTGTTCACCGCAAGCTCCTGCCGATCGCCCACCGGTCGATCGCATCGTTGATCCGGGCGCAAGGCGTGGGAGATCTCTATCGGATCTTCGCCCTGGCGGAGCGCGACGGCCTCGACTTCAATCTCGCGTTCATTCCTGACACCTTCGATGAGGTTCCCACCGAGCTCTTCGACCGTGCCTGGATGCGCAAGCTTTATGATCTCGGCGCCGAGATGGGCAGAAGTGGCTATCCCTGGGCGAAGACACCGCCCGCCTATGACCGTGTCGAATCCGACTGAGCCGGGGCCAGCATCCAACTGAACCGCGGCAGGAGGTCGTCCAGACAGGCAGGCTGCCGGAACCGGTGGCACGCGTCATCGGGATGTCTCCAGGCATCGACTGCCTAGCGCTCCCCAGAGTCGCATTGACCAGGCGGTCCTGCCGC
>CAVPOX010000006.1:0-248481 GCA_963707075.1 uncultured Acidobacteriota bacterium | reverse complement strand
GAACGAACCCTCCCGATGCCAAGCAAGGTACCGTTTGAAGATGTCTTCAGGATCGAAGCGCTGCCGTTCGGCAAGACTCTGAGCCAGCCGCCAGGCCATGTGGCTGGGGCCATGATTCTTGTCACCCGCAGCCAGCCCGATCAGGGTGCCCCTGACGCGGTCTGAAAGGCGATCTTCTTGCGCAGCCATTCTCGATCGGGACCTCAGCCCTTCTTGCCTTTCCTCTCTGCCCGCCGCCTCCTCCACTCACTGAAGTTCACAACCCCGCTGACAACAAGGGCGACAACGCCCACCACCGGAACAACAAAGAGCAGGATGAAGCCCCAGGCGATGGCGGCACCCGCCAAAGCCTTCCAGATCCATTCGCTCAGCAAGCTGATGACTGCGCCGACGATGAGAACAACGACAGCTACAGTGAGGCAACTCGGGCCACCGCTGGACCTCTCAAACGAGGGATAGTCGCCGAATTGGTCGTCGAGATCGAAGTCTTCCATCGGTTCACGCTCGAGTGCGAAGGGCCGCGATCCACCGGCAGCCAGCAGAGTTGGGCGATAGCTTGCCAACGGCTAGCCGCAACAGGATGGACTGGCTGGACGAGAACAAGACTCCTCCACTCTCCAACCTAGCCTAGGCCGCTGACAGATTCTGACAAGGGAATTGGTCGCAGGCGATCCTTCGCGACCCTGGCTGACTCGCCCGACCAGCCTGGCGCGGCGAGAGCGATGGACGTTTCAGCTGAAACGTCTCGGCAGATCGCTGGGCCTCAAGACATGCACATCTCTCGATTGTCAGGTCCTGACAGGGCCTGGTGGCAGCATGGTGCTCAGGAGGTCGAAGAGATGCGACAGAGAATCGGAGTGGCAACAGTCTTGGTTCTGGGTCTGGGCCTGGCGACGATCGGCTCTGGTGGCGAGGCCGGGGTCGAGCCGAGTGAAGTCACCTGGCTGCGCAACGGATGTGAGACGCTGCTCGAGGCGAGCGACAATCCCGCCGCCGACAGCGACACCATCGACTACTGGGGCGCGGTCTGCCACGGCTACTCGATTGCGGCCCGCGACTACATCACCTTCCTCACCGGGTCGATGCAGGCCCAGGCCGAGGTACCAGTGGCGGGCTGCTATGCCGACGGCACCTCGATCACGGGACGGGATGTGGCACGAGTCTTCGTCGACTACGTCGACGGGAATCCGCATGCCCTCGAAGCGCCGGCAGCTGCCGTCATGTTCGATGCCGTCACGCAGCAGTGGTGTCCAGAGCTGCAATCGTCGGGAGTTTCCCGATGAGTGTTCTGGTAGAAGCCATCTCGGTGATCGTGCGGGTCGAGACCCTGAACGCCAAGTACCCTGGAGGGGCCCGTGCGGGACGCTCCGGGACGGTATGCTGCACCGCAGGAATGCGGTCATGGACAACACGGAACACCTGGCCGTGATCTGGGGACCTGTGCTGCCGGATCGGATGAACTGATGAGACTGCTACGGGAGCTGATCGAGCAGGGTGCCATCGCCATGCGGCCGGCTGGGTTTCTTGACACGGCACCGGCGCCTCTTCCCGACGAGGTGGAGTTCGATCGCGTCGAGGGCATGCTGTGGGGGCTTGCGGTGGGCGACTCCCTCGGGGTCACCTCGGAGGGTCTGAGGCCCGAGGATCGCCGGGAGTTCGTCGGAGAGGTGCGGGACTACCTGCCGCTGCGCACCACGGGCAGACGAGAGGGCATTCCATCGGATGACACCCAGATGGCCTTCTGGACCCTGGAACAGATGCTCGAGGATGACGGCTTCGTGCCCGAGAAGGTGGCGGAGCAGTTCGCGACCGGACGCATCTATGGCATGGGCTCGACCGTGGGTGCTTTTCGCGAGGCCTACGAGTGGCGCGGCGGGCCGTGGTGGAAGTGCGGTCAACCCTCGGCCGGCAACGGGGCCCTGATGCGCATCGCGCCCATGGTGGTGCCGCACCTGCGTGACCCTACTCCCCGCAGCTCTGGGCCGACACGGCCATGTGCTCCGCCATCACCCACAACGACACCGCCTCGATCGCCTCGTGTGTGGCCTTCGTGGCCATGCTCTGGGATCTGCTGGGCCGCAGCGAGCCGCCGGAGCCGACCTGGTGGGTCGAGCGGTTCATCGAGGTGGCTCGGCCACTCGAGACCGACACCGTCTACCGGCCTCGCACGCCGCATCGCCGGGGATTTGCCGGTTCCCTGACCCGGTTCGTCGAAGACGAGCTACCCCAGGCGTTCGACCGCGGCCTCACGACGCTCGAGGCCTGTGAGTCCTGGTACTCGGGGGCCTATCTGCTCGAGACCGTGCCGTGTGTCCTCTACATCCTGATGTGCCACGGCGACGATCCCGAGGAGGCCATCGTTCGTGCCGTCAACGACACCCGCGACAACGATACGACCGGCGCCATCGTCGGCGCCGCCGTCGGAGCCCTCCACGGGCGCCAGGCTCTGCCCGAGCGCTGGATTCGTGCCCACACCGGTCGCACCCGGGCTGATGACCGCGGGCGGATCCCGGAGCTGATCGAGGAGGCACGGATGCAGTGGTGGGAGTCAGCCAACTGAAGCCTTCGGAGATCACGCGATCCTCGACGCGCTGGGGATGGGCTTGGCAAGGTTTCGACTCTCGCCGGCATCAGCCCCCGCTAAGTGAGGAAAGCGAACGACTCCTTCGTTCCGTGCAGCTCTTGCTGCCCCCCTCTGGCTAGCGGCTATTTGATGCCGCCCGCCAGCTTGCCGATCGGCTTGGCGAGAATCAGGAACAGGCCACCGGCCACCCCAACGATCACCGCTACGGTACCGAAGAGCTGAGTGAGCGGCATCGCCTCGATGTAGCCGGCCACCAGGCCGGCGATCAGGTTACCGAGCGCGCTTCCCATGAACCAGGTGCCCATCATCTGACCCACGAGTCGCTGGGGTGCCAGCTTCGTCGTGCTCGACAGGCCGACGGGACTCAGGCAGAGCTCACCCACGGTGTGGAAGAAATAGGTCACGATCAGCCAGCGCATGCCGACCGTTTCGCCGTCGGCGCCGAGGTAGCTGGAGCCCCAGGACATCACCAGGAAGCCGACGCCCAGCAATACCAGCCCGAGACCGAACTTGACCGGAATCGAGGGATTGCGGTCACCGAGCCACACCCAAAGCATCCCGATCACGGGAGCCAGCAGGATGATGAAGAGCGGATTGACGCTTTGCAGCATGCCGGCCGGGACCTCCGTGCCACCGATTGTTCGGTCGGTGAAGTCACGTGCGAACAGGTTCATCGACGAGCCGGCCTGCTCGAAGCCCGACCAGAACATCGCGGCGCCGAGAAAGAGGAGCGCGCAGAGCCCGATACGGCGGCGCTCCGTGGCGTCCCGGCAGACGAACGCGATGAGGTAGGCGAAGTAGAACACCGCCAGCACCGTGACGATGAGTCCCGTCGCCTGCGCGAAGCTGTCGAGACGGATCTCGAACAGCCCCACTGCGTTGAGGCCCCAGAGAACGACGATCGCGGTGACCACGACGGCGAGGCCGACCAGGAACTTCTTCCGGGCGTCGGCCAGCCTGTGCGGCTCGGCCGCGTCCTCCTTGAGCTCGCCGGCACCCGCCAGGTACTTGCCCCCCAGGACGTACTGGACGAGTGCCAGGGTCATGCCGATGCCGGCGAGGGCGAAGCCGTAGTGCCAGTTGACCCAATCGGCCCCCTCGCGCGGCTCGCCCACCAGCGAGCAGAAGAACGGTCCGGCGAGCGCGCCGATGTTGATGCCCATGTAGAAGATCGAGAACCCGGCGTCGCGCTTGGCGCCCTTGTCGGTGTACAGATCACCCACGATGGCGCTGACGTTCGGTTTCAGGAGGCCGGTACCGAGGACGATGAGCACCAGACCGAAAAAGAAGGTAGCGGTCCACGGCAGCGCCATCGAGTAGTGACCCAGAGCGATGAGGATGCCGCCGTAGAGCACGGCCTTGCGTTGTCCCACCAGGCGGTCCGCGATCCAGCCGCCCGGCAGGGCCAGGGCATAGACGCCGAAGGTGTAGAGGCCGTAGACCGCCCCGGCGGAGCGCGCGCTCATCCCCATGCCGCCGGCCACTGCGTCGGTCATGAACAGGATCAGCAGGGTACGCATGCCGTAGTAGCTGAAGCGCTCCCACAGCTCGGTGAAGAAGAGCGTCGACAACCCCCGCGGGTGCCCGAACCACCTCGCTTCGGAGGCGGCTGTCATCGCATCGCCGGAGATCGGCTCACTCATGAAGCTGCTCTCGGCGTTCGACGTTGCGGGCGGTTCCCGCCGGTTTGGGTCTGCGTCTCGATGGCTGCCGAAGGATAGAGCAAAGAGCGGAAGTCGGCAAGCGGGTCCGCCTTGTCATCGAGGTCGAAGACTTCATGGCGGACCAGCGAGAGCGATAGACGTTTCAGCTGAAACGTCCGACCGACCCGACGTGCAGGTTCCCGACGTACTGGAGCCGAACACCAGAGAATGCGTTTCAGCTGAAACGTCTCGGCCGGTCGCTGGGCCTCGAGACATGCGCATCTCTCGATTGTCAGGTTCTGACACAAGACGCCGGCATGATTTGTGAATATCCAAAACGAGATGGTCAATAGCGAGGAGGTATCTGCCATGCAACGAACTGCTCTCATCAGCTTCGCCCTGTTGCTTTGCACGGTCTGGCTGGCCGCGCCACTGGAGGCTCAGACCACGACCACAACCGGCACCGTGCAAGAGCTCGGGCCCTTCACCTACTACAACTTCCGTTCGAGCGATGGAACCACCGTATCGGGGACCTCGCAAGAGCTCGGGGGCTTCACCTATTACAGCCTGCGAAGCAACGACGGCAAGTCGACCTCGGGGAGCTCGCACCAGCTGGGCTCCTTCACGTTCTACAACCTGCGGTCGAGTGGATCAGGCCCCAGTGGATTTTCGAGCAGCACGACCCAGGGGACATCCCATGAGCTGGGCTCGTTTACCCACTACAACTTCACCACCTCGGGGACTGGAGTCGAGCCCTTCGGATCGAGGACGACGACCGGGACCTCGCATGAGCTGGGCGCGTTCACCTACTTCGACTTCAGCAGTAGCGATGGATCGAGCACCAGCGGCACCGTCAACTCACTGGGTAGCACGGACTACTGGAGCCTGACGAGCGACGACTAACGATCGACGAAGCGATGAAGCTCGGGAGCAAATGGCATGGCGATCCTCCTGGCGTCAGGATACTGGCCCGCGGTGACAGGAGCTGTCAGCCGGCTACCAGGATGCAAGATCGAGAGGCTCCTCCGGGAGAATCAGATATCCTTGTTGAAACACTGGAGTGACTTCTTTGATGTCTAACATCGGTCAACGAGTCCGCCATGTCCGGTTCTCCGACGACTCGATCCACGTCGAGCTCGAGGATGGTCGGCAGATATCCGCGCCTCTGGCCTTCTATCCGCGATTGCTGGGGGCCTCCTCAGAGCAGCTGGCGAATTGGCAGATCGCCGCAGGTGGCTATGGCATCCATTGGCCGGACCTCGACGAAGATCTCAGTACCGAGGGCCTGCTGAAAGGCGCCCCGGCACCACGCGGTGGGCAACGCGTTTCTGGATAGGATCTGAGGTTCCCCATAGGATTCGCGCCTAACTCGAGAGGAAGCCGCTGACTGTCTGAGTTCGGACGGCCAAGGTGTCTTCGGGTCGATCGATGTAGGGGCCAAAGTGCTTCAGGTCGCCGGTCAGTAGATGTGTGGCCCCGCAATTGTGTGCCGCCGTAAACAGGACGTTCGCGTCGAGAAACAACCTCATTCTCGTGTTTTGGCGAGCCTGGCCAGGAGTCGCTCACGCTCGGCTGCCGAGAGCTTGTCTTCGGCATCCCACTGCGCGATCTGCGCGTCGCTGTAGAGCTCGACTTCGAGCACGATCCCCGGCTTGAGCACGACTTCGTTGTCCCGTTCCTCGAGCCAGAGCCGTCGGATTTCGCTGGCTCCATGACAGATTGATGAACAGAATGCACCGCTAAAACAGTAGAATGCACATTTCAAAGGGCAAAATGACAACGGTTCCGAATCAAGGCCTCGATCGACTCTTGCTCCACCTCGCCGATGGGCTGCGGCAGGTGGTCGACCCGGCCGATGTCTACTACCTCGAGGCGAAGGGTGAGGACACCCGGGTGCGCTTGCGCTCGGCCCGGCCGCTGGTCGACCGGCGACCCCTGCGGGATCTACTGCCCATGTTCCAGCCGCACGGCTTCCTGCAAATTCATCGCGTGCATGCGGTCAACCTGCGGCGCATTCGCCAGATCCGCCGAAGACCCCAAGGCCGCGACTGGGAGGTCAAGCTCGAGCCGCCGGTCAATCGGGTGCTGCCTGTGGGTCGGAGCGCCTTGCCCAAGCTCTGGCGAGCGTTCGAGTCGGCTGAGTGATCAGGGCTTCGTTGCGCTAGGTGGAGGCCCGCTTCTCCAAGGCCTCGACAATCAAGGAGTTGAGGCTCTTCTCCAGGGCGAGGGCTGAGTTGTGAAGCTTCCGATGAAGGTCTGGAGGCATCCTGACGAGCAGCCTTCCCGAGAATGGCTTGTCCGGTTCCTGGCCGAGCTCTTCGCAGTACTCCAGATAATCGTCGATCGAATCCCTGAAGGCGGTCTTGACTTCCTGAGCCGAGCTGCCCTGGAAGGTAATCACGTCTCGGAGACCGCACACCTCGCCGTAGAAGACCTCGGCCTCGTTGTCGAACTCGACCCTGCCGGTGTAGCCCTTGTACTCGAGCACGTCAGTCCTCCGGTCGGTAGCCGGCAGTGTCGAGAAACCTCTGAAGCGCACGAATGACGCCCTTGTTCATCTCATCTCCAGGATGTGGCCGATGAAACACCGCCCTGACCTTGTTCAACATGATTCTGACTCTCGATCCCCTGCCCTGTGAGACGACAGCGCCAAGTGCCTTCAACATCGATTCCACTTCGCTCCCGCGTATGTCCGCCCTCGGCGGACGTTCCCAGACTCGCCCGAGTGTCTTGGCGTGTCGGCGCCTCAGCTTCCCCACTATGATATCACTATGCAGTACTATCTATCCGTCGAGGACGGACTCTCAATTGAGAGACGGATCTGGCGGGAGGAATCTGACTCAGCGCGCCAGGAGTTCTAGCTCGACCACACACCCCGCGAGCGGCAGGTGAACCCAGCTGGCTCCGACCGTTTGGGAGGTGGCGATCTGGAGGGCGGCCGCATAGGCGCCGAGCTGGCCGGCCAGAGCGTCGAGGCGCTCCTGGGGCCACTTGCCGGGATCGCGGTAGGGCTTATGGTCGACCAGGACGAGGCTGGTGGCCGTCGCGAGGACCAGGTCGGCGTTACCGCGAACGAGGGTGCCGCTGTCCAGTCGGTGATGAAGGGGCCACTCGCGATGCCAGCTGGCCTCGGGCCAGTGCTTCTCTACCCAGGCCCGCAACTCGTCACTCGACCGGCGGAGATCGTCGGCTGAGAGGAGTTGGTCGACCTGCCAACGGCGGACGATGCTCTCGGCGAGCTCACGACGCTGCTCCCCGGAAAGCTCAGGGACATCGGCCGCGAAGAAGGAATGCAGCGCCTCCCCCACCAAGGTCATGTCAGAGGCGCCACGCACATCGATGCCCTCGCCGATCGTCTCGATCGCCCCCAGTTTGCCCTGGCTCTGGAGGCCGGAGGGTGACAGGAGTGCGGGCGGATACTCGCGTGGGCCGGCTTCGACATAGAGCTCGCCCGGCTCGGGCTCGGTGAGCTCGGGCTCGGCGGGAGCCAGGATGCGCTCGCGCAGAGCGACCTGGCGACCCGCCCAGGTCACCTGGCCATCCTCGGCTCCAGAGAGCAGCGGCCCCTCCTCTCCCCGCACCAGTTCGGTGACCTCGGCCAGCTGTTTGTTGTCCCGATGGGCCAGGACCACCCGGTCGCGAGCGCGGGTCCAGCCGACGTAGAAGAGCCGCAGGCGCTCGCGGTCCTGTTGGTCACGGATCTCGCGGTTTGCCCTGTGCTCCGCAACACGGTCGTGCAGAAACGACTTCGTTCTTCCCGAATGGAAAGGGTTCGGCCAGAAGCGAATCCAGCGGTCGGCGAGCGGGGCCTCGAAGCGGAAGCCTTCGCCAGCCTGCACGACGGTGACGCCGAGGGCGCTGTCTTCGCGGAACTTGCCGAGCTCGAACAGCACGGTGATCGGCCACTCGAGCCCCTTGGCCCCGTGCCAGGTGCTGACCACCACCGCATCGGCTCCCATCTGAACCGCCCGCTGGTCTTCTTCCGCCGCGGCACAGTCGAGCAGCCAGGGGATGAGGCCGGCGACCGTCGCGGGCGATTTCTCGGCGGCCTTCAGCCGCTCGTAGGCCACGACCAGGGCGCGCAGGGCGTCGAGGTTGGCCGAGCGCTCCTCGAACCGGCCCCAGGAGGCCACCCGCTCGCGCGCCCCGACCGCCTCGACGACCTGATCGAAGACCTCGAGCAGACAGGATGCGGGCTGCTCGCGCCGCAGCCGGTCGATCGCCTGCACGACGAGCAGCTGGCCGAAGCCTTTGGCATAGGGATCGCGCAGGGCGACTTCGAGCCAGGCATCGCCTTCGGCGGGATAAGCCCCGAGGCGGGCGAGCTTGGCGGCGGCCAGGGTGTCGCGCGGGTCGACCCAGCGCTGCAGGCCGGCCAGCACCAGCTGGGCTTCGTGGGTGTTGAGCAGGCCGCGGCGCGGCAGGACGCTGGAGATGCCGAGGCGGGCCAGGGCTTCGGCGACGCGCAGGGCGGTGAGGTTGGTGCGGCAGAGGATGGCCACATCTCGCCTCCGGGGCGGTCGCGCTTCCCCACTCTCCCGGTCGCGAACTCGCACCTCGGGGTCGGCCAGCAGCTCGCGCACCCCGGCCGCCAGGGCGTCGGCATCGGCGGCGACATTCTTGGCAGAAAGACGCCAGTGTTCGACGACCTGGCCCAGCCCTGCGGTCTCCTTCTCGCGTGCCGGCTCGAGGCGGGTGCGGGACTCCGGGATGTCCACCTGCGCGAAGGCTTCGGCGAAGAGGTCCGAAGTCAGACGCACCAGCTCCGGCCGGCTGCGCCAGGACTTGTCGAGGGTCTCGGGCTCCTCTTCTCCGAGAATCGCTTCGATCGCCGAGTCCATCAGCACCGGGTCGGTGTCGATGAAGCCGAAGATCGACTGCTTCTGGTCGCCCACCCAGACGCTGCGCTGGCTCAAGCCCGCCAGCTCGAGGAAGATGGCCAGCTGCAGGGGATTGGTGTCCTGGAACTCATCGACCAGCACCAGATCGATCTCGCCCGCGAGCTGCTCGCGGATGGCCTCCTGCTGCAGGGCGTGGTGGGCTCTGGCCAACTGGTCGGGGAAGTCGACGGCTCCCCGCTCCTGCTTGTAGCGCTGGTAGGCGGTGAGGGCTTCGACCGCCCCCTGGAAAACCAGGCGGATCGCCTGCTTCAAATCTTCCCGGAGCTGCGGGTGGCGATGGAACTTCCCCGCCGCCTGCAACAGGTCGGCCGCGGCGTCTTCAGATCGCTTGGCGACCTTCAACGTGGCGAGCTGGACCCAGGCATCCCAGTCCATCCGGCCGTTCTGCAGGCGAATCAGCTTGCTCCTGACCGCCGATCGAGCCTCGTCGGTGGTTTTCGTGCCGTCCCCGTCCTTCGTCAGGTCGAGAAACCGCTTCATGGCGTCCGCGACCTCGCGTTCGTACCGCCTCGCATTCTCGAATGGCGGCTCGAGCAGCTCGAGGAAGCTGGTGACACTCTTCTCCTGACAGGGCCAGAGCTGGTCGGCCTCGAGGCCGTTGGCCCGCGCCCGGTCGATGACGGTGCGGATGAATTCCTCGGGCTTGAAGTGAGGCAGGCGGGCGCCGAGCTCGGCCAGCTGCTGCTCGATACTCGACTCGGCATAGAGGGAGCGGGCCTTGCCGAGGGCCGCCTTGGCGGCGACGTCGTCGAGGACGTTCTGCTCCGGCGATAGGCCCAGGTCGAAGGCGAATTCGGTCAGCAGTCGGCCACAGACCGAGTTGACGGTGCCCATGCGGGAAGCGCGCAGCCGCTGGGCGTCTTCGACGCGCCCCTTCTGGATCAGGAACTGGCGGGCCCGCTCCTGCAGCTCGGCGGCCGCCTTGGTGGTGAAGGTGACTGCCACGATCGCCTCCGGTCGGGCGGTACTCGGAGGCCAAGAGCCTCGAGCAGAATCTCGGCCAGCCGGTAGGTCTTGCCGCTGCCGGCGCTGGCGGAGACGATCTCGATGCGGCTCATCGCACCTCCTCCGCGAACTGCCTGCCGCAGAGGACGGCGAAGTCACAGTACCTGCAGGGTGCCGGGCGCACCAGCAGCCCGTCGACAACCTCGCTCTGCTCGGGCAGCTTCTCGTCCGGGTCGCGCTGGATACCCTGCGCCGCCAGCACCCCGGTGGCGATGTCGTGCTTGAGCGTCTGGGCGGTGCGGTCGACCACGGTCCAGGTCTCGTGCGGGCCCGGCCCTTCGAGCGGCTCGGCCCCCGGGAAGCGGTCGGCCTCGGTGGTGAGCAGGGTCTGTTCGACCAGAATATAGAAGCCGACCGGCGGGTACTGTCCGGCCTCGCCGGCGACGAGATGGCTGTAGATGGCCAACGAGTCGGCGGTGCCGGCCTCGAGCTCCTGACGCCGGCCCTTCGACCCCCCGAGCTTCAGGTCGAGGACGGCCGGGGGATCGCCGAGCAAGAGGTCGATGCGGCCGCCGATGTTGCCTTCCAACCAGGGCCGTTTCAGGGTCGCCTCGGCCTGCCGGACCTCGAGCCGGGCGTCGGCGAGCAGTCGGGTGAGATCGGCGGCCGCTTCGCCGGCGTGGCGGCGAATGCGCTGGCGCTCGGACTCGGCTCCGGGCAAGACCAGGGTGGCCGCGCGGCTGGCGACAATCTCGTCGAAAAGTTCGAGGGCCGCCGCTCTGGCCGCATCCGGGGACTCGGGCTTCTGCAACAGCACGGCCTCGACGGTCTCGTGCAGCAGATTGCCCAGCACCAGGGCGGCTCCGGGGATGGCCAGACTGCGGCCCTTCTCGAGACGGGCGTGGTAGCGCAGGGCCCACTGCAGGCTGCAGCCCATGAGCGACGCCAGGCCCGAGGGCGACTCGGTGTCGCGCCAGCCGAGCAGCACCGGGGCCACCTGCCAATCGCGACGGGGTGCGGGCGGCGGACTGCAGGCGAGCGACCGCTTGCTGGGTTCAGACGGAAAGATCGGACTCTCGACCTCGAGCGGTTGGAGTGTCTCCTCGCCGTGCTGGCCGACCAACTCGTCCCAAAGGGGATGGGGGTAGCGGTCCTCACCGTCGGCCGAGCGCTGAGGACAGACCAGCAGCAGAGCTTCGGTCGCCTGGGCGAGCGGCCGCCGCCAGCGATCGGCCATGGCCAGCGCCTGGAGTCCCGGGTCGGGCACCGCGATGCCCTCGGCCGCCAGGGCTTCCCGAGTCGCACTCGAGACCGGGAGTCCGCGAATCGGAGGTGCCGAGCCCAGATCAAACGACCACCAGACCACCCGTTGGGCCGGGCCTACGATCGAGCCGGGCCGGGGGACCTGGACCAGGCCCGCCTGCCCGGTTCGTGTCGGGGGCAGCTCGACGCTGTCGGTGGCGGCCTGGACGAACCGCTCGAGTTGCGCGGCCAGGAGCGCTTCGAGACCCGAGCGCTCGACGATCCCGAGGAGCGTGGCCGACTGGGCCGTGGCCGCCCACCAGGGAACCGAGGCGGTCTCATCCGTTTCGGCCCGGGCGCTCAGCCACCCGGTCAGTAACTCGAGCCGGCGCCGGATCTCCGCCAACGGGTAGCGCCCCTCGCGAGTCACTCGGGCTTCGAAGAGGGCCGCACAACGCGTCGCCACCCGGGCACGCTGGCTCTCGTCCTCGATTGTTTCGAGGCCGGCCTGCAGGGCGTCGTCCCAGGCCGGGCTGCCGACCGCGGGCCATTGGGCGAGCGCCGAGGCCAGGCGATCGGCCACCGCCCGGGGTAGCGGGCAGAGGCTCGAGGTCAGAAGCTCCAGGGCAAGCCGCGGATCCGGGGGGTCCCAGCCGAGGCTCAGGACCAGCGGCAGCAGCTGCAACAGAGCCGATGTGGGCGCGTTCGACGACGCCCCCAGGGTGGGTAGTCCGTGGCGCTCGAGGGCCGCATCGAGGAGCGGATCGCCACCGATGATCACCGTCCCCGCCAGGTCGTCATGGGCGGCCAGCCAGACCGCCACCTCTTCGGCTGCTGCCTGCGGTCCGTAAGGACGCAACAGCTGCAGCGACCCGTCGGCCTCGGCGTCGAAACCCCTGGCACGCACCGCCGCCAGATCGCCCAGGGCCACGGCCGGCTCCATCGCGCAGGAGCTGATCTCGGTACCGTGAGACTCGAGCGCCGCCACCACCTTCTGCCAGAGTGGCGCCAACTGGTCGCGCGGCTCACAGAGCGCCAGGCTCTCGATCTCGGCGGGCCGCTCGAGCAGCGCGCCGTGGACCGCCACCAAGCGATCGGGAAAACCCGGAGCCGCTTCCGCGGTGACCTGGGCGAGGGCCTCGAGACGGGGTCTCAGGGGTTGGCCACGCCAGCCACACATCCACAGCGCATCGCGCCAGGCCAGCAGCGTGCGGGCGGCTGCCAACGGATTGTGCGCCGCCGACTCGCTCCAGAAGCCCTCGATGGTCTGGACCGCCGGAATGAGTCCCGCCACACGCAGCACCGGGGCCTCAGTGGGACCCCGCAAACCGAGACTGGTCTCGAGCAGCCCCAGCAGCCCGCCGGGCCCGATCCAGGCCTCGCCGAAAGCGGCCGCTTCCCCACCCAACGCGCCGGGCCAGCAGCCGCCATCGAAGTCGATGCTGAAAGTGACTCGCAAGGTTCGGACTCTCGACCGGGCCTGTCGTCAAGGCCTGGCCGCCCTCCGATCAGAACTCTAGGCCGCTATTGTGTCAGGAGTTGTCAGACATTCGCTTCGAGCCTGAAGACGCCGGCGCTGCGCCCCAGCCCGTCATGCAAGAATTCTCGGCGCAAATCCGTCCATGTCGAAGCGAGGTGTGTTTCCAGGAGACTCGCCTGCCTTCACGGCGTCCAAGAGTATGGCCATACTCTTGGAGTATGCCTACCGCCAAAATCAAGGCCACGTATTCACTGGATGTCGAAACGGTTCGGGAGCGGGAGGCCCGGGAGCTGCGCCGCGCGTCCTCGCGCCTCTAGGCCATGGATCAGCCAACGATTCATAGCCTGGTACCCCGGCGCGTGGCAGGGGACTCCAGGGTGGCGCGACCCGGAACAGGCCTTTGATCAGGGGGCGCCCGAACCCGGCTCGGGCATCAACCCCAGCTGGGAAAGGAAGGCCACGTTGTCCCAGCTCACCCAGGTTTCGACGATCTTGCCGTCTGCCAACCGCTGGATGATGAGATTGACCAACGTGAACTCCTTGCCCGTGGCCGGCAGGTCACCAAGGGGCCCGGTCTGCACCCCGTTCATGGTCGACACATAGGCGACCCGGTCGCCGTCGGCCATCATCTCGCTCAGGGTGTCGGTGTAGCCCGGCACCGCGGCCAGCCACTCCTCGAGAAAGCCGAAGAACTCTTCCGTGCCGTGGAGCTCCTGCAGCCCTGGTGGCATCGCCTGGCAGTGGCGCACGTAATTGGGCCCGATCGCCGCCTTGAAAGCCTCGAAGTCACCTCTCGCCAGCGCCGCGTGCGTTTCGCGAACGATGGCCTTGTTTTCTTCCTCGGTGCGGCTGGGTAGACGCATGGCAGTACCTCCTTCTCGATTCCTCGCTCCCAGCCTACCAGCAGCCCCCCCGGGACGGCTCCGGTGCTGGAGTCTCGTCCACACACCGAGAAGGAGGTAGCGCGCTGATAACGATGATGGTCTCTCACGAAGTCGACGACGTCGAGCACTGGCTCGGTTCGCCCAACAAGGTCCCCTCCACCGGCATGGCCCTGGCGGTCGCCGAGGGCATTCTGGGTGCGCCTCACGACCCGGTTCCCGGAGTTGGCGAAGGCTTCCTGGAGTGGGTCGAGACCGCCAAGGACGTCGGGGGAACGATCTCGGCGGCTTTTCCCGAACGCTGGCTCGCGGCCCTCCACCAGCGGGAGCGCATCGAGCGGGCAGCGCACGGTCTCCACGACCTGCGTCACAAGCTCGTCTATGCCAAACCGACCCTCCCGAAGCTCGGCTTTCGGCAACTCGACCACCGGGTGCTTCATGGTCGCAATCCGCTGACCGGCAAGGATGTGGAGGCGCTCATGGAGGCAGGCGTCACCCGGGTGATCGACCTGCGCGAGAACCACGAGTGGAGCCGTCCTCGCTGCCTACCTGGCCCGACGCGGCGGCCTGCCCCTCGGGTGAGGCGATCATCGCCTGCAGGGTCGACTTCTGTGTAAATCGCTTTCAGCGCCTCGACGTCTCCGGCTGAACAGCACTGTCGACCGCCACAGCCAGTCGCAGGACGGGCGGGGCCTCGGCGGCGAGCGAGGCCAGGAAGGGCTCCTCGCGCAGGCCGTCCGAGCGTAGGGTGACGGTCTCGATGGTTTGCCTGTCGACCTTCTGCCGCGGGCCCTCCATGACCAGGACCTCCTTGCCGTCGTGCACGATCGCCAGCCGCGGAGTGACGAAGCGGGGACCGTCACCCCGGTTGTAGAACGAGAGCTTGACAATGAACCTGACAATCCGGGCTTCCCCGGAGGGGCTGTTCGTGCCGACCTTCCCACGGTCGTTCTTGATCGTCGCTCGGTCGATCAAAACCCCGTCGCAGATGTCCTCATGGAAGCTGAGCTCTCGCGCCGTCCGGGACTCTCCCGTCCAGAACTGTCTCTTGGGCAGCTCCATCACCATGGGGGAAGCGTGTTCCCGGTAGGTGACCTCGTTCCACCACGGTTTGCCACCGGCGATCGCACCCGAGCCTTGCTCCTCGAGCCAGAGCAACCGTTTGTCCGTGCGATACGGGCACTCGACGGGCAAGGAGTCGCCCTTGCACTCCTCGCTGCGCAACAGGTGATGCCGGCCCCCGGTCAGGGTCCCCTCCATGGGGGAATAGTAGGAGTCCTTCGGAAACCGGATCTCGAAGCGGTAGCGGCCCGGGGGCAGTCGCATCGTGTCGAGATCCGGGTCGAAGCGCTGGTTGTAGACCAGCGTGCGGCTGTCCATCTCGAGGAGACGCTGCAGGCAGCTCTTCTTGCGGCAGTCCTCACCGACTTCCAGCACGGCGGTTTCGGCAGCAGCGAGACGCTCGGGAAGCGGCTCGACCGGAGACGGGGGCACCTCTGCAGCGACCGGAAAACGGTACCAGCGTCGCACGTGACTGAGAATGAGGATGCCGGAGACACCCATCATCGCCTTGTCGACGTCTCTCAGGATGAGGGAGCCGTCGGTGCTTCGACTCAGGAAGACCCGCGACAGGCCGCCACCGTCGGACGGGTGGACCTCCGAGGGGACCTTGATCTGGAGACCTTCGTTGGTGCACTCCAGGGTCCCCCGCGCAACGGACAACTCCTGGCGGACGACGGTACCCTTCTCGCTCAATCCCGTGATGACCAGCGTGCCCGTATCGGGTTGCGCGAGATGAACCATGCTGGGGTACGAGCCCTGGTAGGCGAGACTCCCGAGGATGGTCTTCAGCAACTGCACCTGGTCGGATTCCGGGTCCTGCCTGAGGGACGAATTGGTGTAGGTGCCGGCTACGTCGGCGCAGGTACCGGACGGCACGGTTTCCAGAGCCGGCCAGGTGTTCGGGTATTCCGGGGTGCTGACCGCGGGGATGACGCAGGCGAGCTGCAGCACCGCGGCTGCAGCCAGCCCCGTGTGCCGCAGCACTCTCACCCACGCGGGTATGTCGGTCATGTCTCCATGTCCAACTTGGGTCGAATCGTTGCGCTTGTGTTGCCACCTATACTAACAAGGGCCGGGGGAGCCTTGCGTCTCTGGCTTTTCAGCCAGGCTTGCCTTTTCCGAGGCGGTTCCGGTGCTAGAGTCGCGTCCACCAACAGAAGGAGGTAGCGCAATGATGACGTTGATGGTCTTGCACGAAGTCGATGACGTAGAACACTGGCTCGCTTCACCCAAGCGCGAGGAACTGTTCGGGCCGCTGGGCATCACGGTTCGCACCTTCCGGGACCCGGAGGGTTCGAACCGGATCGGGCTGATCGTCGAGACCCCCGACCTCGAGACCTGGCAAGAGGCTTTAAAGACAGACGAGGCGGCGGCGGCGATGAAGTACGACGGCGTGCGGCCCGACACGATTCAGTTCTTCGTCGAGGGATAGCGTCCGTGAGCTGAGCCCCGAGCCCTGCCAACGAAGCGACTTCCGTGTCGCTCAGAACCCGACTGCAGGTCCGCAGATCATCGATCTGGCCCTGCAGCATGCGGGTGGATCGTTCAGGTGTTCTGCGGCGGGGCGATCGGCCCGAGATCGACCGCCAGAATCTCACCCTGATTGCGTACGTACATCGTCTGGTCGACAATCGTCGGCACCGACCAGGCATAGCGATCGAGCAGTTGTGCCTGGGCGTCGACAACCAGATCATCCGGGGTCGCCCTGGCAAGGTAGAGCACGCCGTTCTCGTCCAGGATGATGAGCCTGCCGTCAGCCTCGATGCAGTTGGCCTTGCCGAAACCCCGTTTCTTCCAGGCCGTCTCCCCGGTCCGAATGTCGACCGCGGTCATGAAGGCGGGCGAGGTGAGGCCGGTAGAGCCATACACCCACCGTCCATCCTGGACCGTGGCTGCGTGGTAGAACTGAATCCGCCGGCTCGACCAGACCTGCTGCGTCTCGAAGCCATCCGGTGTGGCGACGATCCGCAGTCCACGAGCTCCCGCCTGCGGCGAGGAGAAGAACAGAACGTCTTCGTCCACCGACGGCATGGTGATGTTGTGCCCCCACTGGTTGGCGTGGGACCAGCTCCAGAGCAGCTCACCCGTCTCCGGGTCGAGGCTTATGAGCTCTTCGGCCATGAAGACGACGAGCTGCAGCCTGCCGGCCAGCGTGAGCAGCTTCGGGGAGGAGTAGCTGTTGCGCAAGCTGTGCGCTCGCCAACGGATCGTGCCGCTGCTCTGGTCGAAGGCGACGATGGAGGCACCCTCGCCACCGACCGGCACGATCACTGTGTCCTGAAAGGCCAGCGGGCTCGAGGCATACCCGTGACCGAGGTGATTGCCGCCGAGCTCTTCTCCCCACAGCTCCGCGCTCCACAGGATCTCGCCGTCGTGCTTGCCGAGAGCCAGCATGCGTCCGGTGACGCCGACGGTGAAGAGCCGGTCTCCGACCAGCAGGGGTGTCGAGCGCGGGCCGCTACCGTACTGCCTGAGGCCGTCGTATACAGCAGTGTACGGTGTCTCCCAGTTCGTCTGGCCGGTGGCGGCATCGAGACACAGGACGATCTCGTCCTCTCCCTGCCGATGCATGGTGTAGAGCCGCCCATCCTCGTACAGCACGGCCGAGTGTCCCTCGCCGATGGAACGGCGCCAGAGTGTCTGCGGCCCTCCTTCCGGCCACTCCGCGGCCAGCCGGCCGGCCGGGGCCCGGAAGTCGCGGGTCGGCCCGCCCCACTGGGTCCAGGAGGGTGCGACCGGCCCATCGGCGACGGCCCTGGAGGCCGGCAGACACGAACATACCGTCAGGGCGAACACGATCGCGGCAAGCCGCCTAGTCGACACGGTCCGCCCCACACTCTTCCAGCAAGATGTCCCGGCAGGCTTGCAGGTCGCTGATCTGTCCCTGGCGAGAGTATCGATCGAAGACCTTCTGCTCACCACAGGTGTTCCAGGCCGGACTACCGTGGAGATCAACGCCAGGAGTGGTCTTCAGCTCCTCTTCGCAGCGGGCGACCAGTGCATCCCCGATCTCGGCGAGCAAATCGAGTCCGGAGCAATGGATCTTGAAGACGTTGTCGCACCAGGTCTGGGGAATCGGCACGGCCATGCGTTGGGTGTTGTCCTCCATGCACTCGCGGATGCCGTCGATCTCGGCGGAGAGATCGATGCCGAGCTCCTGCGTCACGGAGGCCATCTGGTACACCTCGTCGACCCAGTCCAGGCATTCGGCCCGGCTGAAGCCCTCGACCTCGCTCTCTGCAGGGTTGCTGGCGGCGACGCCCAGGGAGATACCGATCGAGGGGCCCCCATCGGGCCGCGTGCCGAAGGTCAGGGGTCGTTGCACGGTCCCACTTTCGCGCTCGAGAGTCAGGAGGATCGTCTCACCAGGATGGTGGGAACCCAGAAAGACCTCGAGCTCGCGCTGGGTGGTGAGCTTCTCTCCGTCCCAGTCGAGGATGCGGTCCCCGGCAACGAGTCCGGCCGCTTCGGCCGCGCTCCCCGGTGCAACAGCCGCGATCAACATGACCTCGCCCTGGCCGTGTTCGCCCTCGTGGGCCATGGCGCGGGTTGTCAGCAGCAGGGCCATGGACAACCCCACAATGGCAGTGTGCGAAAGCATTCGATGCATTCCAGCCCCCTTCAGCAGCGATGAACCTGATCGGACACGAACTGTTGGTATTACGCTCGAGCGGCGAGAAGGTTCCCGTTTGCCCTCCCCCACGGTCACCTCCTCACAAGGGCCCTGGGAGCATGGGCGCCGGGAGTTCTATGGAGAGATCTGAGACTGCCGCAGGCTGCGCTGGAGAGGCCCCCGCCTAAGGGTTCGGGGCGCGGCCTCGCCTGCCGTTCTGAAAGTCGTCCCAGATTCCCGCGAGTTTCAGGGAGTCGACGAAGTCGGTCCCCTCGATCAGCGCTTCGAGCTCGGAGCGGTCGAGTCGCTTTCCAAGGGGTTCGTCGCGCTGTGCGATTCCCAGGAGGGTCACTGCCATGATCGCGGTGTTGAGCTTGAGCTCACGCACGGACACTTTGTCGAAGGTGTCCGAGGAGGCGTGGTAGTTGGGCAGGTAGTTGGCTTCCGGCTGGTTGGCATCGAGCACGGGGATACCCTCGAGCAGAAAGTCGACGTGATCCGAGCCGCCATAGATATCGAGCAGGTGCTCGGTGACTCCCCACTCCTCCAGCGGTTGCACAATCTCCCGCACGGCTGCTTCGATCTCCGGCCGACCCGCCACCGCGAACCCCTGCACTGGACCCGTACCGCCGTCGATGTTCAGGTAGGCGAGGTGGCGATCGAGCTCGGCGCGATGCCGCCGGACGTAGTCGGCCGAACCCCAGAGGCCCTGTTCCTCTGCGTTCCAGAGTGCGAATCGGAGGGTGCGGCGCGGTTGGATGCCGAGGGCTGTCAGGGCGCGGGCCACCTCGATGACGAGGGTCACATTGGCGCCGTTGTCGAGAGCCCCCGAACCGAGATCCCAGGAGTCGAGATGCGCCCCGAGGACGACAATCTCCTCGGCCCTGTCGCTGCCACCGCGCGGTGGTTCGACTCGCTACCCGCGACCCGGCCACCGATCTCGTCGGTCAGCTGGCGCAGGTTCTCCTCGAGAGGCGAGGGTCCCAGAATGGCCCCCAAGAGCCGATCCAGATCCTCCGCCGGCGCGGTTGCGGACTCGCCCAGCGCCGGCACCGCAATCACAAGTAGCAGGCAAAAGAGCTTCCCGAGCCTCGGTTGGTACCCCTGCCCTCCGGTCATCTGGGGACTCCCTTCACATCCGGGTGTTTTCGGCCTTCCGCAGATCTCATTCTCGCACCCACCTGGATCCGAAGCCAGCGAGCCAGGGAACCGATTCACCCACGACGACCCCGTGATCCAGGCGCTGACCCGCGGCACCGGTTAGGATAAACAAGAGACGTTCGGACTCTTCAAACTGATGCGGGAGGATCTGCCATGAAGCTACGCACCCTCGTTGGCGTCGTCGCGCTCGGGACGGCGCTCTTTGCAGGCACCGCGCAGGCCTACGACTGCAGTGAGCTGCCCCAGTGGAAGCGCCAGACCTATTACCTGGCAGGCAGCGAGGTGCAGTACCAGGAAGTCGCCTATGTGAGTGAGGAGGCGACCAAGCGGGACCTGCCCGACCGGGGCTATCCCTGGACCTCGTTGGGCCCGTGTGACGATCCGGGTGGCGATCCGGGTGGTGGTAGCGGCGGCGATGTGGATCCGCAGCTGATCGCCATCTTCGGGGCCTGGCATTGCGGTAACGACTACTGCACCTGGGCCAGTGAGCGCGACATGGTGGAGTTCGACCAGAAGAACCACTGGCTGATCGACCGCGGCGACGGACGGCCGAGCGTCAACCTGGTGGTGCTGAGCTTCGTCCATCCCTTGCGGCTGCTGGAGGGAACCAACGACGAGCGGACGGTCGATGGCCTGCCGATCGGGATGACCCAGGAGGTGGTGAACTACTTCAAGGACAGGGGAATCCGCGTCATGTTGTCGATCGGCGGCATCACCTACACGGAGGCGTGGACCGAGGCGCTGGGGATAGATCCCTCGCAGCTGGGCCTCAACGCGGCGGCGGTGGCCGGGGCTCTGGGGGTCGGCATCGAGATCGACTACGAGGAGAACCGGAATCCCGATCTCGACGGCCTGCAAGCGTTCATCGATGCCTATCGCTCCGTGCATCCCTACGACGCGACCGGCAGCAATCACGCGGCACGGCTGACCATCGACCTGGCGGCCGGCGACCGCTGGTTGATCGCCCTCACGGAGCGTGCCACGCGGGATTGGCTGAACCCCTCCGATCCGGTGCTCGACTACGCCAACGCCATGGTGCCCCCACGGGAGGAGGACGCGGCCAAGGCGATCAGCCATTGGCAGGAACACGTGGATGGCAAGCCGCAATACGACCCGCCGATACCGCCCCTGGCGCCGGCCCGGTTCACCGGCAGTCTGTGGTTGACCGGCAGGAAGCCGGTGGCCCAGTGTGTGGACTTCAGCCGGTCGCTGCAGCACCCCAGCCAGACCGGAGAGTTCGTGCAGACGGTGCTGCCCAACGGCGCGGGCACGAGCCACGGCATGCTCGGCTGGATGTTCTGGGCCGCTGAATGCTCGGGGACGCGATCGGTTTGTACGACACCGCCCGACGGCTGTGAGGATGGCATGGGCGCGGCGGCGAGCTTCTACGAGGTGCCCATTCCCATGGAGGCGCTGCGGCAGGAGTAGACGAGGCGGAGCCGGTCTACTCCGGCAGCCGGCCTTCGTCGCGTCGCACTTCGTAGGTGTTCTCTTTCTGGCAGCGGTTGATGATGGTGGTCTCCTCCACCGGCGCCCCCATCGTCCAGTAGGTCAGGCCATCTTCATCGTAGTAGGTGATCTTCCTCGAATAGAAGGTGCCTTCGTACCCGTGCGAGCGGATGTGCTCGATCAGTCTGACGAAGAGGCCCTCATCCCCGACGCGCTCGCGCACCAGGTACTCGTGCGGCCACTTGGGCATGGTCTTGGCGTAGGTCCAGGCCTCTCGATCGACGAAGTTGCGTAGCTCGGGTGGGAAGGTCATGGCGTTCGTCCTGTATTCAGGATACTCGTCGTCGATGACAGGAGCTGTCATGTGACCTGCGCCGCGAGGGCATCCATCCCAAGGGTGGCGTTGCATTCGGCAGCGGCCCGGGCTCTTCTACGAGATCGATTCACATGTTTCGGTTGTCAAGCCCTGAGAGGCTGTGAGGGCATCCTGGGGCTCGGGAGGTCGGAATGCTGACTTTGCGGGTATCGAGAACAATCCCATCCGGGATGCAAGAAACTCCGGCCGGTTTCCGTCTCTATTTGTAGCAACAGAGCTGGCAGCCACCGTGGCGGCTGGCAGCTGCTGAAAGGGCCGGACGTCTTCTGAAGGAGTTTCCACCATGCTCGACTTTGAATCGCCATCAAGGGTCAACGGCTTCCCGCTCGAACCGAAGCCCGCTCCCCCCTTCATCGACTGCGAAGATCCCAACGCCGATCTGGACCGTCTGGGCGACGCCATCGCCGAGCTCTCGGCCCACATCCAGGCGGCAACCTACCGGCTGCTTGTCCTGATCCGCGAGTTCGACCAACGGGGCGGTTGGGGCACCGGCTTCCGCTCCTGCGCCCACTGGCTCAACTGGCGCACCGGTCTCGATCTCGGCGCCGCTCGCGAGAAGGTGCGGGTCGCCCGGGCGCTGGAGGACCTGCCCAGGATCAGCGACGCCATGCGACAGGGGAAGCTCTCCTACTCCAAGGTGCGGGCCCTGACTCGCGTCGCCAAACCCGAAAACGAGACCGAGCTGCTCGAGTTCGCGCTCTCCGGAACCGCGGCCCACGTCGAGTCTCTGGTGCGTGCCTGGCGCCGCGTCGACCGCTTCGCGGCGATGGAAGAGGGGCAGCGCATCCACGAACACCGCTCGCTCAGCACCTACACCGACGAGGACGGCATGCTGGTCCTCAGGGGCCGGCTCACCCCAGAGGTTGGGGCCATGTTCACCAAGGCGATCGAGGCCGCGATGGAAGCCCTCTTTCGGCAGGCCGGAGACGGGGAGACGCAAAACGCATCCGACCAGGTGCAGTGGCAGGAGATCCCGATCGAACAGCGGCGCGCCGACGCCCTCGAGCTTCTGGCCGAGAGCGCCCTCGAGGCTGGCCTCGATCCGGGCACGGTCGGCGACCGCTATCAGGTCGTGGTTCATTTGCAGGCTGACTCGCCCGAGCGACCTGGCGCGGCGGGAGCCCTGGACGTTTCAGCTGAAACGTCGCCGCGACCCGACCCGAAAGCTCCCGACCTGGGAGAGCTGGAGTCGGGAGAATACGTTTCAGCTGAAACGTCTCGGCGGATCGCCTGCGAGGCGAGTCGTGTCGTCATGTCGTCCGACGCCGCTGGCACGGTGCTCGATGTCGGGCGGAAGACACGGGCCATTCACCCCGCCATGCGACGCGCCCTGAACCACCGCGATGGCGGCTGTCGCTTTCCGGGCTGCACCGTCCAGCACTGCGACGCCCACCATGTCGAACACTGGGCCGACGGTGGCGAAACCAATCTCGACAATCTCATGTTGCTCTGTCGCTTCCACCACCGCGCTC
This sequence comes from uncultured Acidobacteriota bacterium, assembly GCA_963707075.1. GTDB lineage: Bacteria > Acidobacteriota > Thermoanaerobaculia > Multivoradales > JAHEKO01 > CAXMQZ01. The sequence continues at coordinate 225,672 of CAVPOX010000006.1, read as the reverse complement.
TGCACGAAGGAGGATTTCGCGTCGTCCTCGATGCCGACGGCAGCTGTCGGTTCTACTCATCCGAGGGCAGTCCCATTCCTGCAGCACCGCCACCACCCGAAGTGCCCGGCGAGTCCGCGGTCGCGCTTTCCCGCAGCAACTGGCGCCAGGGTCTGGAGATCGATCGCATGAGCGGCCTGCCCGGCTGGTACGGGGAGAGCCTCGATCTCAACAGGGCCCTCGAAGCTCTGCGCGGTGGCCTCGATACGCAGAACTGAAGGTAGCACGGAAGGCGGGGCTCGCATCGCGGGCCAGGCAGCGGGTTGCGAGACAGGACCCACTCGCGCAAGCTCCTCTCGAAAGCCTCGGCCCGGGGCGCACCCGGCCGCCCAAGGCTGCTGTGGAATGGGGAGGGGTAACCACATCACGATCCAGGTGGACCCCTTCGTCAAAGAGAGGTTATCGTTGAGCGCACACTTCGGGAGGAACCCGTTGCTTATGCGTCGAATCGTCATCCACGGCTTCGTCTTGCTCGGCCTTGTCATGGCGGGTGGTTCGCACGGTTTCGCCACTGAAGGTGGTCTGCTCCAGGTCGGGGTCACCGGGCAGGCTCCCTCGGAGCCGGCGCGAAACCCCACCGCGATGCTCCGTTCCGAGACCGTCCAGAGGCTGATGCTGGACCTATCCGAGCGACCGCAAACCAAAGTAGAGATCGCCGCGGCGCTGGGCGATCAGCCCTTCACCGTCGACGACATGGTGGCCGTCGGCCTCCTGCGCGAACAGGACGGGAAGTACTGGATCGATTTCAATCTCTTGCGCGTCGAGGACCAACTCCGAATCCTGGAAGTCTCGGAGCCGTTCGGGCGACAACTCGCCAGCGCCGTCCTGGAGCATCGAAACGAACTGGAAGCCATCGCCCAAGGTCACAATCAGCCGGGCCACGATCTCTCGGCCGAGTTCCTCTACTTCGTGCTCGGGTGCTTCTCGCTCGACTGGGACGGGCTCGACTTGACCGAGGAAAAAGGTTGGCGACTCGGCGCCCAGCGCCAGATCGACGACGACGCCTTCACTCCCTGGGCCAAGGAGCAAGGTGCCGGAATCTCGCGGCGTGGCTTCTATTGGGGCAGTCACAACGCCGAAGTCGAGGGCGTCAAGCTGACGACCTTCGGCGATCATCACTCACTCCCCCGCTTCGCCCTGCCCGATCTGTTCTGGAGGAATGCCACCTCGTTTCGGGGCTACGACGAGCTCGAGGAGGAGACGAGAGCCGCGAATCGCATGTTCGCTGTCTACGAGCCGGATATCTCAGCCGATGTGGCGCGCGTGATGATGGAGCTGGGCAGCCGGGCCCAGGAGGTCGAGACGCTCTCGGCAGGGACCGGGATCGATCGGACCAAGCTCGAGCCGATCTTGGCGTTTCTCGAAGCAGCGGAGTACATCGAGCCCGCTGGAGACGCCTGGCAGGCCAAGGCGCTGGTGCTCCAGGCCGAGGATGCCGAGCGCGTGGCGGCGATGGTGGGCCTGGGCCGAGAAATCATGTTGGCGTGGCACGAGGAGCACTACGAATCCGTCCGAGAGTCCCTCGCCGACCTGACACCGCTGCGCAACGGCGTGCCTTTCGAGCGCGTCTATACCGAGATCTGGCACTTCGTCTTCGGGTTCGCCAACCGGATCCTGGTCGAAGAGGGACTGTTCGCCGATCCCTACGGCGAGGGGCGTCGCTACCAGGGCTTTCTCCCGCTCGTGTGGGACGCCAGTCTGGGTGAGAGTCCCTGACGGCGCGGCCGGCACTATGGCGGAGCGGTTTCAGCCTGCTGGCTCGCAGGGATCTCGCGGACCACGCGAAAGCCGAGGCTCGGGCCCGAGTCCTCGGGACTGTGGGTGTACCGCAGCCCGCAGCGGGCACTGTCTGACCCGTAGTACCAGCTGCCGCCGCGAATCACGCGCAAACCGGAGTCGCAATCTCCGATCGGATCCTCGGCCAGCTCCTGCGGGTAGGCGCAACGCCAGTCCAGACACCATTCCCAGACGTTGCCGTGCATGTCGTACAGGCCCCAGGGGTTCGGAGCGAAGGTTCCGACGGGGGTCGGAGCGCCGCGAAAGCTGGCCTCGGCTTCGAGCCGCGCATCGAAGTTCGCATCCGTCAGGGTGAGAGCCTCCCCAACGCTGAAGGGGGAGGTCGTCCCCGCCCGGCAGGCGTACTCCCATTCCGCTTCCGTCGGCAGGCGAAACCGCTCGCCGCTGCGCGCGCTGAGCCGGGCGAGGAAGTCCTGAATGTCCAGATAGCTCACGTTCTCGACCGGGCAGTCGGCGCCACAGGCCGAGAAGTGGCTGGGCTGGACGCCCATGACCGCCTGCCACTGGGCCTGTGTGACCTCGAATCGACCCATGTAGAAAGGGCGCGTGAGGACGACAGGGTGCAGGACCTCCCCGACCTCACGCCGCTCCTCCCCCTCGGGAGTCCCCATCCGAAACGACCCGGCGGGAATGTAGACGAGCTCGATGCCGGAGACGGGCTCGACCCAGACGCGCTCGGCAGCTCCAGCCAGCATCGCGCAGCAAGCACCGGCGAGAACCTGTACCCCTAAGCAGCATTTCCGACTCGAGCGCTCTCCTCTTCTCGACTCCTCCATCTGGCTGGCGATTCTACTGCCTGGACTGGACCCGGTCTTCTGACTGGGTCAGGGAGATATCGCTTCAGCAATCCGTTAGGATCCCGGCCCATGCAGACAAACAAGGTTGCCTTCGCCCTCATCGTGCTTTCGTTCATCTTGCTTGTTCCAGGCCTCCTCCAGCCGCTGCTGACGATCAGCGCCTCCCTCGAGTTCATGGGAGTTCAACGTGAGATCTTCACCGAGACGCGATCGATCATCCAGACCGTCCGGAGCCTGCACGAGTCGGGCAACAACTTTGTCGCCGGCCTGATCCTGCTGTTCAGTGTGATCGTGCCGTTCGCCAAGGCGATCACTCTGCTCGTGGTGTTGGCGCTCCGCGACATCAAAGCAAAGCTGCGCCTGCACCGCTTCATCGACTCCATCAGCAAGTGGTCGATGGCGGATGTCTTCCTGGTTGGGGTCTACGTCGCCTATCTGTCGGCCAAGGCGACCGACAACCTGGGTGCCGAGATTCACCGGGGGTTCTATTTCTTTGCCGCCTATTGCCTGGTGTCGATCGCTTCGCTCTACTTCATGCGACTCGAGCGCAAGCGGTTGGCGATCGATCCTGTCGGTTGACCGCGCTCATTCCCTCCCCGGTGGTGTGATCGCTTTCGCTGCCGCCAGCGCGATCTCCCTCTACCTTGAAGGGGTCCAAAGGTTCAACGGGTCACCATGTCGCGCTCTGCCCTCAGCCACCTGCTCTTTCACCCGCGAGCGGTGCTCATCCTGGGTCGCGTCGCTTGCGGGCTCCTGGCCCTCGGCCGCGCCGAGGCGCAAAGCCAGCCACCGGCGGTGGATGCGGGCCATCGCACACCTGCTCAGCGGCAAGAACACCGGCTGCGGCATCGCCTGGGTCGGAGCCCTGTGCAGCAACAGCTACGGCTACGGCGTCAGTGCCTCGCTCAAGGGCAACTTCGACCCTGCCGATCCTGTGCCCCCCGTCTGGGACATCATTGTCGTCAGCCACGAGATCGGTCACAACTTCAACTCGCCGCACACCCACTGCTACAACGGCATCCCGGATGCCTCCTGGGCCGACCCCGTCGACCCCTGCTACAACCAGTCCGGCTGTTATGGCGGCCCGACCGCTTTGCCGGACGGTTGCCCGGGATCGGGTCAGGGTTGCGGCACGATCATGAGCTACTGCCACCTGCGCTCTGGCTCCTACGGCAACATCGCCCTGACCTTTGGCGGCAGCGTGCTCGACGGCAGTAGTCACGCTTACGGTGTCTTCCCCGAGCGCGTGCCCGAGCGCATGCACGACTACGTGCTCTCCAGAGCCGGAAGCGGCTGCCTCGACGCCGTCACGGGTCACACCCTCACCGCCACCCCGGAGCCTGGCTCGACCTTCGGCGGTTGGTCTGGCGATGCCGACTGCGCCGACGGTTCCGTCACGCTGTCCGCCGACCGCCAGTGCGAAGCCCGCTTCGATGTCCAGCGTTCCCTACCCTTCACCGACGGTTTCGAATCTGGGGACACTTCCGCCTGGTCGCTCACGGAAGTGAATTGAGCCAAGTTCCTCCAGTGTTGTTGGCCCCTGTCGGCTGATAACCGGGCCCTGAGGAAACTTTAGGGAGGTTGCGGCTGGCCAAGACCTGGGCTTCGCGCTCGCCTCGGTTCGCGACCACTCGACCATTGCCTCCCTGCGGCTGCTGTTCAACCTGTTCGAGCAGAACGGCAGGATCGAGCGCTGGATCTGCCTTGCCCACCGCCGAGGGCCGGCCAGGCCATCGGACTGAAGCTCGTGGCCAAGGGACCGCCCTCACGACTTGGTGTCGAGGAACGACGCCCAAAGCGAAGCCCATTCGCTGAGCATAGTGTCGCGGTCCAGCGGACCAGCGCTCACGCCACGCTCGATCAGGGACAGGTAGAACAGCCAGCCACCAAACACGGTGACGACCAGGGCCGCCAGCTGCTCTTCTGAAAGTCCATCCGCAGCCGGCTTGTCCCGAATCCAAGCTACGAGCGCAGCCGCCATGTCCGCGTTGAGCTCGTCCTCTAGTTCGGCCCCGATATCGAGGAGACGGACTTCCTGGATGAGCCGGGTGAACGGTCGTTGCCGGATCATGGCCTCCTCGTATTTCAGCGCGACCGCGACCAGCTCCGCTCGGGTGTCGCCGAAGTCGGCCAGCCTGTCGAGGCCGAATCCCTCGGGCGTCTCGGAGACATGACCTCTCGCGAGCTCGACGAGCAGCGCCTCCTTGCTTTCGAAGTGACGGTAGAAGGCCCCGGCGCGTGGCACCAAGCCGGCTTCAGTCTCGATGCGCGCGATCGACGTCTTTCGGAAGCCCTGCGCCGCGAACAGCTCGAGGGCCGCCTGCATAATGCGGTCTCTTGTATTGACTTTTTTCATATAACGTCGTTATTATAGGCGATATCGGCGTTATTGTTAAGGGTCCAATTCGGGCCAGCCGAAAGGAGAAGTCAATCATGCACGAGCCCACAAGACCAGTGATCGACGCTGCTGCGAATAGGAAAGGCGCCTTCATGGACATCCTGATCGTGATCGGCGCAGCCCTGGTCGCGCTTGCACTCGAGGATCAGGCAAATGCCAGGGGCCTGATCAACGTGGGCGAAGCTGCCCGCGGCGTCTCTTCCATGGTCGTCGGGGCTCTGACCGCTCTTGCGCTGGTCCATTTTCGGAAAGACTCCTGGAGCGACCTCGGGTTCAAACGGCCCAAGCGATGGTCGACAGTCCCCTTCTGGGTGGCGGGGATTCTCGGAGCATTCATCGCAGGCGAGACCCTTGTACCCAAGCTGGTCTCGCTCTTTATCGAGCTGCCGGAACCGGACTTTTCCCGCTATGCCGACATAGCAGGCAATCTTCCAGCCGCCATCGCCTTTGCCCTGCTCCTTCCGCTGACCGCATCAATTCCGGAAGAGATCATCTTTCGGGGCTTCTTCATCGGACGATTCGAGACCCTCTTTGAGGACTATCCCAACAGTGCTCTCCTGGCTGTTCTTGCACAGGCCGCTCTTTTCAGCCTCATCCATTTTCAGTGGGGCGTGGGCGGCATGCTTATGACCGCCATCATGGGATTGGTCTGGGGGGCAAGTTACTTGCTCTGCGGACGGAACCTCTGGATCGTCATTCTCGCCCACTCGGCTGGTCACATACTGTTCGTCACGGCGCTCTATCTCGCAGATCCGACCACTCTGTAGGAGGGCTGATGGTGCCGGGCCTGCCGCCACAGATAGGTGCCCCCGGCCCGGTAAACAGCCCCCATGCCGCCTTCACCCAGCTTGGCGGTGATCTTGAAATGCAAGAGGGTCGTGCCGATCATGGCTTCCGGAGATCGTTCTGCCAGTTGAGAACAAGGGCCATGGGCTGTTGGTTTCTTTGCTCGTTCTGCTCGGCCTGCTTGATAACCAGGAATCGCTGACCGTCGGCGGTCACATCGTAGTCGAAGCCGTCGTTGTAGGGGCCGAGCTCGAAGAGTTCCTCGGTGGCACCGACCCGGAAGGTGTCACCCGAGCCGTCGACCTGGGTAGCCATCACTGTGCCTGCAGCGGTCAGATAGAAAATCTCGCTGCCATCACGTTTCCAGCGGGGCCAGTCGCCACCGTCGGAGATCTGCCATTTGCGTCCGCCACCGGGGAAGGCGGTGACATAGATCTCCCACTGCCCGGAATCGTCTCCCGCCCAGGCCAGCCACCTGCCGTCCGGGGAGACCATCGGGACGGTATCGTTGAATTTCGTAGGCTGGAGAGGGATGGGCTCGCCCTCACCCTGGAGATCCCAGGCGAACATGTCTTCGCCCTCACCGGTGTTGGCCTGGTAGACCAGGTAACGGCCGTCGGGGCTCCAGCTGGAGGGATAGCTCGTGCCTTCCTGTTCGCGCAGGAGCTGCGCGTCGCCACCGCCGCTGACGGATTTCGAGTAGAGCTGGAACGAACCTGTCCGGTTGGAGCTGAAGGCGATCGTCTCTCCATCAGGGGACCAGGCGACAAAGTAGTCTGTCCCGGTTTCGAAAGTGAAGCGCGTCTCTAACTCGCGATCGAGATCGAGTAGCCAGAGATTGTTGAAGCCACCTGCGATGTCACTTTTGGCCACGACGGCCTGACGACCCACGGGTGAGAGCTGTACCTCGACATAGGCGTCGGGAGAGCCGATCTCTGCGAGGATCTCGCCCGATCGGGACCTCCATTGCAGAGTCGCCTCGACGGACTCACGGGCAGAGCCCATCTGGTAGGCCAGGGTCCCGTGGTCGCTGACGGAAAACGAGCCGAGAACCGCTCCCATGTCGACATAGATGTTCTCGGCGAGCGGAAAGGCATCGCCGGTGATCTGTCGAGCCTCGGCATCGAAGGGGCGGGCCATCAGCGTCTGATCGAAGACGTAGAGGAGATGTCCCGCGGCATACTCGACGTTGGAGGTCGCCGGCATCAGCTCACTGACCTCGCCCGCCAGCGAGCCGATCTTGATGCGACTGTTCGATCCAGCTCCGCCGCCCCCGGTGCGGGCCACGAAGAGGAAGTGGTCGCCATCGGGCAGGAAGCGTGGATGGCGGTGACTGTCCTCTGCAAGCTTGGCATCGAACTCGGTGAGCGCAACCGACTCTCCTCCTGCCGCGCTGACCTTGTGCACAGGAGTGTTGTGGCTCGGTGCGAAGACGATGCTGCCAGCTTCGTTCCAGGTGCCCCCTTTGCCGTTGGGAGCCTCGCACAGAGTCATGGCCGGTCCACCGCTCGCTTCGATCTTCTTCAGCTTGCCACCGGCGAAGAAGGCTATGTGCCGACTGTCGGGGGACCAGAACGGGTATATTGCGCCTTCGGTCCCGGTCAAGGGCCTGGCATCGAGATCGTCGAGGTCGCGGATCCAGAGCCGCTCTACGCCATCTTCACCGCGGATTCCGAAGGCCAGCGTGCGACCATCCGGGGATACCGCTACTGGGGCCGGGTAGTCCGAGCCCAGATTGAACTCTCCCCCAGCCGGAGCCGGAATGTAGGCCCTTGTCGTCGGCGGTGGAGGTGCGGAGGTCTTGGGCCAGAGGGCCATGGCTGCGGCGGTGACGATGGCTGCGGCAGCGACCGCCCAGGGCAGCACGCGCCGCCAGGCTGGTTGGGGAGCGTATGCGACCGCAGCACCCTGGGCCCTGGCAGCCTCGGGATCGGCGAGGTAGCCGGCGATGGTGATTCGAGCTTCGCCGACGGCCTGGAGGCGGTCGCTGATGTCCTTCTGGAGGCAGCGGTCGAGCAGGTTGCGAACGACCGGCGGCACATCGGCGGGTAGCGCCTCCCATTCGGGTTCGCGGGCCAGGATTCCCGCCAGCGTATCGGAGATGGTCTTGCCGGCGTAAACGGTCTGCCCGGTCAGCATCTCCATGACGACGGCACCAAAGGCCCAGATATCGGCTCGACGGTCGGCGGCTTCGCCGCGAGCCTGTTCAGGGCTCATATAGGCGGCGGTGCCCAGCAACACCCCGGCTCCAGTGTTCATCTGCGCGGTCAGGGTCGGCGAGAGCGAGAGTGAAGGGTGGCTGGGACTCGAGTCGGCTCCAGCCCCCGATTCGAGAGCTTTCGCCAGCCCGAAGTCGAGGACCTTGATCTTGCCAGTTTCGGTGAAGTTGATGTTCGCCGGTTTGAGATCCCGATGCACGATGCCCCGGTCGTGGGCCGCTTCCAGGGCCTCGGCGATCTGCAGGGCGATGGACATCGCCTCATCGAGGGGGATCCGCCCCCGCTTGATCCTCTCGGCGAGCGTTTCGCCCTCTACCAGCTCCATGACCAGGAAGTTGTGGTCGCCTTCGTGCTCGACCTGATAGATCGCAGCGATGTTGGGATGATTCAGTGAGGCCAGCACCTGGGCCTCGCGACTGAAGCGAGCCATCCGCTCGGCATCCTGGGCGAAGAGATCCGGCAGCACCTTGATCGCAACTTGTCGGCCGAGCTTGGTGTCTTCGGCGCGGTAGACCTCGCCCATGCCGCCTTCGCCGAGCTTGGCAGTAATCTTGAAATGAGCCAGAGTCTCACCGATCATTCGTCATCTCCTCGAGGCTTGGAAATTGTGCGTCAATCGAATATCTGGAACCTTGATGGTCACTTCGCGCCCCAGCTCGGCGGTGATCTTGCGCCGCGAAAAAGTCTTGCCGACCCTGTGTCGGTGTTGCTTCGAACCGTTGGACGGAGAAGTGCCGAGCATTCTACAGTCTTTGCCACGTTCGGGTCTCGAGTTCGTCCAGGGTCCATCGCGGGCGTGCGGACCTGTCGGCTGACAGCTGGGCCCCGACAACCCGTTCTCCTACTGCCTGACCAGAGCTCGCGGTGAAAGCCGTTGTAACGCTCGGCCGAAGTCAGAGTACTCAACAGTCGTGAGTCCAAGCACCATGGCGTGAGTCAGATCATGAGGGTGTAGTTGTAGCTATTGTGATAGCTATTCTAATTAGCTATAATTGTAGTGTGAAGACAGTTCAGCTGACACTGGATGAGCCATTGGTTGATCAAGTCGACAAGGCCGTCAAGGAATTGGGGACCTCCCGCTCTGCGTTCACTCGTCAAGCGCTGCGAGCAGCACTGGCTCGCCGGCAGGTTCAAGAGCTCGAGAAGCAGCACCGCAAGGGTTACGAAGCACACCCGGTCGACCCCACCGATATCGAGGACTGGGAGGAGGAGCAGGTCTGGCCAGATTGATGGCTCACGGCGAGGTTCGCTGGTACCAGTTCAACCGCCCCGACAAGAAACGACCCGTCCTGATTCTGACCCGGGATTCGGCTCTGGAATTCCTGGGCGAGGTGACGGTCGCACCGATCACCACGACGATTCGTGAGATTCCTACCGAGGTGGTGCTGACATCAGCCGACGGTATGCCGCGCGACTGCGCCATCAATCTGGATCACCTTCAGACCGTTTCGAAAGCCCGAGTCGGAGCGCTGTTGACGACCCTCGACTCCGGACGCCTGGCGGAAGTCAAAGAGGCCCTTCTCTTCGCCCTCGGGTTCGAGGCCGGTCAGGAACCACGGCTGTCTGCTGGCTCGGGCCTGGAATAGTCAGGCTTCAGGCATCAGGCCGAGTTGGGAGAGGAAGGCCACATTGTCCCAGCTCACCCAGGTCTCGACGATCTTGCCGTTCTCCAAACGCTGGATGATGATATTGACCAGGGTGAACTCCTTGCCGGTCGCCGGCAGGTCGCCCAACGGCCCGGTCTGCACGCCGGTCATTGTCGACACGTAGGCGACCCGATCGCCGTCGGCCATCATCTGGCTCAAGGTGTCGGTGTAACCCGGCACCGCGGCCACCCACTCCGCGAGAAAGGCGAAGAACTGCCCGGTGCCGTGGAGCTCCTGCAACCCTGGCGGCATCGCCTGGCAGATTTCGGTACCTCCTCTTCGAGCTCGAGCGATCACTCTTACAGATTCTGAGCTCTACGCTACCAGCAGTCTCCCGAATAGGCTTGCGCTGCGGCGCTTGCAGATCGACAATAGGCGAAGAGGAGGATCCGCCATGAAGCTACGCACCATCGTTGGGGTCGCCGCGCTCGGGGCGGCGCTCTTTTCAGGCAACGCTCAGGCCTACGACTGCAGCGGGCTGCCCGAGTGGAAGCGCCAGAGCTATTACCTGGCAGACACCGAAGTGCAGTACCAGGACGTCGCCTATGTCAGCGAGGAAGCGACCAAGCGCGACGTGCCCGACCGCGGCTATCCCTGGACCTACCTCGGCGATTGTGACGATCCGGGTGGCGATCCGGGTGGTGGTGGAGGCGGCACGGTGGATCCGCAACCGATATCCATCTTCGGCGCCTGGCACTGCGGCAACGACTACTGCACCTGGGCGAGCGTGCGCGACATGGTGGAGTTCGACCAGAAGAACCGCTGGCTCATCGACCGCGGCGACGGACGGCCGAGCGTCAACCTGGTGGTACTGAGCTTCGTCCATCCCCTGCGGCTGCTCGAGGGGACGAACGACGAGCGGACGATCGATGGCCTGCCGATCGGGATGACCCCGGACGTGGTGAACTACTTCAAGAATCAGGGAATCCGCGTCATGCTGTCGATCGGCGGCATCACCTACACGGAGGCCTGGAACGAGGCGCTGGCGACCGACCCCATGCAACTGGGCTACAACGCGGCGGCGGTCGCCGGGGCTCTGGGAGTCGGCATCGAGATCGACTACGAGGAGAACCGGAATCCCGATCTCGACGGCCTGCAAAGCTTCATCGATGCCTATCGTTCCGTCCATCCCTACGATGCGACCGGCAGCAATCACGCGGCACGGCTGACCATCGACCTGGCTGCCGGCGACCGCTGGCTGATCGCCCTGACGGAGCGCGCCACGCGGGACTGGCTGAACACCTCCGATCCGGTGCTCGACTACGCCAACGCCATGGTGACCCCGCGGGAGGAGGACGCGGCCAAGACCATCGCCAACTGGCAGGAGCACGTGGATGGCAAGCCGCAATACGACCCGCCGATCCCGCCCCTGGCGCCAGCCAGGTTCACCGGCAGTATGTGGTTGACCGGCAGGAAGCCGGTGCCCCAGTGTGTGGATTTCAGCAGGTCGTTGCAGCACCCCAGCCAGACCGGAGAGTTCGTGCAGACGGTGCTGCCCAACGGCGCGGGAACCAGCCACGGCATGCTCGGCTGGATGTTCTGGGCCGCCGAGTGCTCGGGGACGCGCTCGGTCTGCACGACACCGCCCGCCACCTGTGAGGGTGGCATGGGCGTGGCGGCGAGCTTCTACGATCTTGCCATCCCCATGGCGCCACTGCGGCAGGAATAGACGGGAGCCGGCCCGGTCTGCACCCCGGTCATCGTGGACACATAGGCGACCGGACGGGCTACGGCACGGTTTGCGACCAGGCGGCCGTGTCCCCGGATTCCAGATTGTCGGCGAACACGAGCCCTACCAACGAGGCGACTTCCGGGGCGCTCAGTACCCGGCTGTAGATTCGCAGGTCATCGATCTGCCCTTTCAGCATGTTGGTTCCATCGGCATTGATACACGGGCTGTTGCTCAAACCCAAGGTGGCGGTGTTGGACAGGTCCAACGTCACAGTCGTCGTCCCGACCGACAGGAGCTGTCCGTTGAAGAAGGTCTGATAGGCAGCCCCGGAACGGGTGAAGACCACATGTTGCCAGCCAGACGGATTGGGGACCGATCCCGGGAAATAGTTCTGCGCCGGACTGCTGACCTCGAGAGAAACATTCGGGTTGGTACCGCCGGTGCGAATATCGAGAAACGGGTCACGCGCACAAATCTGGCGCTTACCCAGGACTGAGTAGCCCTGATCCACGGGAATGCTGAACCAGAAGGCGATCGTGAAATCGTTCTGTCCAAGCAGAGCGTCTGGAAACGACGGGAACAGAACCTGATCGTCGGTTCCATCAAAGGACGCTGCTTGTCCGATCACCCCCGGTGCGTACTGCAGATTGCCGAATGCCTGTCCATCGAATCCATTCGTTGAGCTATCGAACACATTGTTCTCGAACTCCAGGTGGAGCTCCAGACCGGCGCCATTTCCCGCTACGGCGGGAATGGGCAGGCAAGCGAACAAGGCAGCCACAAGGTACAGAAGCTCCGTCGGGAAAGTGCAACCCTGCTTGAAGGCCGCAAGGGGCCCACGTCGTAATTCCATGTTTCCTCCTTATTGTTGTCAGGAGTCTAGCGCATCGGGCCAGAACGCCAACAGAGGACGACAGGAATCTGCCAGAAGACCTACTTTGGGGCTGGAGGGCTCTGAGACTCACCCGCAACCGACCCCGGCTCCGGCATCAGTCCCAGTTGGGACAGGAACGCCACGTTGTCCCAGCTCACCCAGGTTTCAACAATCTTGCCGTCCTCCAACCGCTGAATGACCAGGTTGACCAACGTGAACTCCTTGCCGGTAGCCGGCAGGTCGCCGAGCGGGCCTGTCTGCACCCCGGTCATCGTCGACACATAGGCGACCCGATCGCCGCCTTGAAGCTCGCGAAATCACCTTTCGCCAGCGCCGCGTGCGTCGCGCGAACGATGGCCTTGTTCTCTTCCTCGGTGCGGCTCGGTAAACGCATGGCGGTACCTCCTTCTCGCGCTTCGGCGAGCTCTCGTGCGATCTCCTGGTCCCAGCCTACCAGCAACGTCTGGAGCCCCCTTGTCCCCAGTCCGAGCTTCGCCACCCGCACCCGAGGCGTTACTGTTTCGCTTCGTCCTGATCCTCGACTTTCACAGTAACCCTCAGAAACGGCTCGGGATCCGCCTTCGGCAGGGACACGAAGACGTCCTCGTACACCGGCGTTGAGCGGAGGGTTACCGTCTCGAGGCTCTGCCTGTCGATCCGCTTGCGTGGGTGTTCCATGACGACAAGGTTCCGGCTGTCCTGAACGAGCTCTATGCTGGGAGTGACAAACCGGGGACCGTCGCCCCGGTTGTAGAAGAACAGTTTCACCGAGAACTTCACCGCGCGAGTCTCACCGGACGGACTACTGGAGTTGATGGTCACCCGGTCGCTCTTGACGACCACACGGTCGATCAACACCCCGTCGCAGATCTCATCCCTGAGGTTGACCTCACCTGACAAGGGCGTATTCGCTGCCCAGAACCGGCGCGCCGGAATATCGGTCACCATGGGTGAAGGATGCTCCCGGTAGGTGATGTCTGTCCACCACGTCCTGCCACCGGCGATCGACCCCGTGCTGCGTTCCTCGAGCCAGGTCAACCGTCGCTCGGTCGGATACGGACACTCGACTGGCAGAGGGTTGCCCGTGCATTTCTCGCTGCGCAACAGATAGTGATGTTTCGCGACGAGTGTCGCTTCCATGGTCGAATAGGACGAGTCTCTCGGATACCGGGTGTCGATGCGGAAACGGCCCGCGGGGAGTCGCATCGGGTCGAGGTCGGAGTCGAAACGATGGTTGTAGACCAGCGTGAGGCTGTCCAACTCGATGACGCGTTGCAGGCAACGGCTTTTGAGGCAGCTCGGAGCCAATTCGAGCACTGCGACTTCAGCCGGGGTATCTCCGGCAAACGGTGCCGCATCGGGTAGAGCACCAGGAGTCGACTCGACGGAAAACCGGTACCAGCGCCGCACGTGACTGACAATTGCGATGCCCGGTGCACCCAGCATTTCGTTGTCCACTTCTCTCAGGATGAGCGAGCCGTCAGCGCTTTGGCTTAGGAAGACCCGCGACCAACCTCCTCCATCCGAGGGATGCACCTCTGAGGGAACCTTGATTCGCAAGCCTTCGTCGGCGCATTCCAGTGTCCCACGCGCAACGGAAAGCTCCTGGCGGATCAGGGTGCCCCGTTCGCCCAGGCCCGTGATGACCAGGGTCCCGTCGTCGGGTTGTTCGAGTTGTACAAACTGGGGGTACGCAACGGGGTAGCCAAATTCCCCGAGGAGAACCTTGAGCAACCCGAGTCGTTCGGATTCCTCACCCTCCTGCAGCGACGAGTTGCTGTAGATGCCGGCAACCTGCGCGCATTCGCCAGGCGGTGTGACCTTCATCGCTGGCCAGGAGCTCGGATACTCCGGGGTACTGACGACGGGAATGACGCAAGCCCCCTGGAGCATGATGGCTCCGGCCAGCCCAAAGCGCAGCAGGACTCTCGACGACTCCATAGCTCTGTCGGTCATGTCTGCATGACCAACTCCGGTCCGGGTTTTCTATCCGTTGCTGGTTCCATTATAGCAAGAGTGAAAGAGCCGTTGGAGGACTTCCTGACGCGCTTCGACCCAGGCGGCGCGACGCCGAGGTCTCGAGCTCCTCCTCGAGGGTCTCGACCAGCTCTTCGATACCGGCACGGACGGAGGGTGGGCAAGACGACAATCCGACCAGCGGTAACTATCATTGGGATCGAATCCTGCGTCGATCGCTCGATTCCTTCTCATGGCCATGGATCGCCAGGCAATAGTCCTACGGGACGCCAAGCCAAACTTCGACGAGGGCCTGGTCTGTGCTCGCTACCTCGACCAAGCTGCCGAGGGCTTCTTCCGTTTCATGCTTGGTGGCCGGGCGGAGCAAATTGTTGCCGAGGCCTACACCCAGCCTTACAACGATCACTCCTTCGAGAACGTAGTCTTCGCCGAGCGCGACCAACGCATCGTCGGCATGGCCCTTGGATTCACCGCTGAACAGCACCGCCGGTTCTCGGACCGCCCGCTCAAAGAGGCTGCCGGATTCCCGGCCCTGCGAATGCGTACGGTAAGGGTGTTGTGCGCACCACTCCTGCGAATCCTCGAAACCGTTCCCGAGGGTGACTTTTACCTCCTGGCTATTGCTATCGATACAGAGATTCGTGGGAAAGGCATCGGCTACGCTCTGATGGACGCCATGGAAGAGCGAGCTCGCGCCAGCGGGTCGACTCGATTGACCCTCGATGTTTCAGTAAAGAATGATGGCGCTCGCCGACTCTATGAGCGCCGCGGAATGGTCGTCGCGTCAGAGTGGCCCAAGCTCCGCCTCGTACCGCGGTTGCTCGTTCGGATGACCAAGAACCTCTGAGCTCTGGCTTGAAATCGAGCCGTTCCGTCGATCGCGGCCGAGTGGCGGAGGGGTCATCCTCCAGACCCGCCGCGCAGCCCATCCGCCAGAGCGCGACCTGACAAGAAGGCGCCTTCCACCCTCGGCCCGCCGCACCAATCGCCGCAAGCCCCCAGGCGCAGATCGTGTTGCAGCAGGAAGGGCTCAGGCAGGGGCTCGGTCGGCAGAGCGAAGCGCCATCGATGTGCCTCGAGATGTGTGGGCATGCAATCGAACCCACCCACCGCGACGCGAAATGCGTCGAGAAGCAAACCGGCGACAGCATTGCTCTCCAGGTCGAGATGCTCGAGAGACCACGCTGGCGAAGCGTGCAGCACCCAGGCCTCGGCGCCCGACCGGCCGGGCTTCGAGCTATTGCGAGCCACCCATGAAAGCGGGGAGCTGTCAACAAAAGCGGCATCGAAACCCAGCCCGAGTGGATCGGTGAACGAAGCCATCCCGGCCCAGCAGGGGGCCAGAACAGCGCCAGACGCCCGCGCTGCCATCTCGGGGGCAGAGGCCCTCAGGAGGGTCGCGGCTTGAGGCGCCGGCACCGCGACGACAACAGCTTCGTACGAGCCCAGGTCGGTCTGCTGGTCCGAGGTCAGGTGCCACCGGGTTTCCGTGCGCTCGAGCGCTGCGACCTGTGTCCGGAGCACCACATCCAGACCCAGTGCCAGCCGACGACAGAGCGCGTTCATTGCAGGGACGCCGACGAATCGATCCACAGCCCGGTGCTTCGGCTGCGCGCCACCCTTCCCCAGCACCGTGATGTCACCATCCCAGCGCGCAATGAAGCCATCTCGACAACCGGAGTCCACAAAGCTCCTGAAGCGCTCGTCGCGCGCGGTGAAGTACTGAGCCCCGTGATCGAACTGCCGATCGCCAATCCGTCGGGTCGACATGCGGCCACCGACACCGCGACCTTTTTCGAAAACGTGGACGCTGCAGCCTTGATCGACGAGGCCTCGGGCGCAGGCGAGGCCCGAAAGCCCGGCGCCGATGACGGCAACGCTCAACGGCAGGTCGCTGGCGGTCGACGTCACGCCTGGGTGCCCTCTCTCACAGCCGGCTCTTGACGCTGCGTAGCATCCAGCCCAGAGCCGGCACGTGCTCGAAGAGGCCGCCGGCCGAGTCCCAGAAGTCCTGGTGCAAGACCACCTTGCCGTCCGCGTCGAAACGTATATGGCTCATGCCGACCGAGCGCTTCTCCTCGCCGCGTGCCAGCTTCTTGAAGCGGATCGTCATCTGCCAGCGAAAGTAGTAGTTGCCGTTGCTGGTCACCACGTCGAGGAACTCGACAGCGCCCTTGTCGATCGCCTCGGCGGTCTCCGTCAGGTACGCCTGCAGGTCCTCCACCCCGTAGAGGGTTTTGATCGTGTCGTTGAAAAAGAGCTCCTCGGCGTAGACCTCGGGGATACGCTCGCTGAAGTCGGACGCCTTGAAGTCACTGAGCAGGCTCTGGAAACGCTCGATGGCCCGGCGCTCCTCCCCACTACCCTCCTCCAGCGCAGGACCATCGACCTCCAGCGATCGAACGACATCCAGATATTCCATCCAACTCTCCTCCGACTGGCCACTTGGCGTGGTCGAGCAGCCTACGAACCCCGCAACGGCAAGAACGATGAGCATGAATACGAGTCGACGCGTTGCGTTGATCAAGAGCTCGACCTCCGATTGCGTGAGCGCAGCTCTCGCGGCTGGCAGGTTGAACACCAGAAGCACTTGCGTCCGCCAATGGGCTCCGCGATCACAGTCTGTCCACAGATCCGGCAGGCCTCGCCCTCACGACCGTAGACCCAGAACCGATACGCCGAACGTCGGGCGCCGGCAGCCTTGAGCTCGGCCACCTGGGAAGGCGGCAGCGTGATGCCCCGCGTGCGATAGGTCCGCCTGGTGAGCGCGAGAATCTTCTGTGCAAGCCGCTTCAATTCCTGATCAGAGGCGTCCTGCGCCCGCCGGCGCGGATGGATGCGGGCCTCGAACAGAATCTCGGCGCGCAGGTAGTTACCCAGGCCGGCAACGAAGCCCTGATCGAGGAGTAACGCGCCGAGTTGACGGCCCCGGAAGCGGGACTCACGCAGACGCGCGACCAACGCATCGACCGTCGGTGCCTGCGAAAGGACATCTGGACCCAGACGGCTCAGGAAAGGATGGTCGCGCTCGCCTCGAGCATCGAGAACTTCGATCTCGGACGCCGAGTACAACAGGGCCTGGCGCTCGCCGGCTTCGATCGCGAAACGCAACTGCCGGCCAGTCTGTGGCAGATGGCCGTTGCGCATCACGTACCAGCGACCGTAGAGCTGATTGTGAGTGTAGACACTCAGTCCACCATCGAAACGAGTCAACATCCCCTTGCCACGGGTGGTCACCTCGTAGATCCTGCGACCCGTCAACACGCGCTCGAAGGGCTTGAGCTCCTCGAAGGCAAAGAAGACATGGTCGGCGATGCGCCCTTCAATCGCGTTGGCGACGCGATCGGCGGCGCGACGGATCTCAGGTCCCTCGGGCATTGTTGCCGAAGACAGGAAGGCGGCTCACATCAGAGCCAGGGCGCACAAGCTGGCGCTCATGAGCAGCATCAGAAACGCGGGTAGCGACTTCATCGCCGGGTCCTTGACCTTGGCGTGCATCGCCAGTGCACCCACCATCAGCAGCACGACCAGTGCCGCCGCTGGCAGGATCAGCGACGCGTTCCAGAGGCCCGCGATCAGCGCGATCGCCGCACCGATCTTGAGCGCCCCGACCAGGTAGAAGACGAACTCCGGCAAGCCGTAGGCGGCGAACTCTTCCTTCAGTGACCGGGCATCACCGCCACGATAGTCCGTTGCCCGCCCTGGACGCAGCAACCATACGTTCAATAGACCTAGAGCCACCACGACCTGGAGAATCGTCGAAATCGAAAATGCCGACATAGGCCCTCCCGTTGGGTTGAGCCTTCACCCTACCACCAGATCCTGGCGCCTCTCCACTGGGAACCCAGGCGTTCGTAGACCTTCATGGTCATGACAGCATCAAGCCAGGCATCGCCCTCATTGGCGCGGCGGCGCGTACCTCCAGACGTCATTGTCGACCCGCAAGAAGTTGGTGGGGTCGGTGAAGTCGAAGGTCTCGCGATCGCCGCCGAAGGTGAAGATGGCGGGCCGCTGCCCGTTCTTCGCTCCACTGATAGTCAGGACGTCGAAGTCGTACTTGATGTCGTCCGAGGACTGCGAGTTCCAGGGCGCATCGTCGACCTGGACCCAGTTCCTGCCGTTCTTGCTGGCCCAGACGTCCTGCGGATTCTGGGGCAGACCGAAACCACCGAAGCAGAGGATGTGATTGAGCACTACCGCGCACTTGTGTCCGGGTCGGGGTGACCAGTCGGCAGCAGGTGTGACCAGGTCCCAGTTCATGCCGTCTTTGCTCGACCAGACATCGTTGAAGTAGGGTCCGGTGAAGCCGGCCTCTCCGCCCAACAGGTACATGCGTCCGTTCTTGACCACGACAACGGCGCCCGCCCGCTGACTCCACGGAGCGTGGGCGGTGACCAACTCCCAGTGCTGCCCGTCGCGCGATTTCCAGACATCGTCGAAGTAGATGCGTGGCGCGGTGGGATCGCCGATCGCCGAGTCGTCGTTCTGTGAGCCACCCATGACGTAGATCTCGCCCTTGAACACGACACTGCTGAGGCCGGCCCGCGGCTCCCAGCCGGCATCGTCGGTCATCTGCACCCAGTCGATGCCGTTGCGGCTGCGCCAGACATCATTGAAGAAGTCCGAACAGAGGGGAACGCCGGGGGGACAGACGAAGGGACCGGCCTTGAAGTTCTGGCCGCCGAGCACGACCATCCAGGACCCCGATCGCACGGCCTCGAAGTAGGCGCGAGCCGGCCAATGGCCGGGGGTGTCGGTCGCGAGAATCCTGTTCCAGGTCTTGCCCAGATCTCGACTCTTCCAGACATCACCCCAGATGAAGCTGTCGCCCGGAATCGGCGGAAAAGAAGGTGGGTTGGGCGTGCGTCCGCCCATGAGATAGAGCTCGTTGCGCAGCTCGACGACCTGCAGACCGGCGCGCGGTGCCCAGCTGCCATCGAACCGATCACTCGGCTTGATCTGGTCCCACTCCCAGGAGGCGAAGTCCACCGCACCCCGGGATTTCTTCTTGCCTGCGGCCACGGCCGTTCCCGCTGTCAGCAAAATCGCCATCGCAAAGATCCCTAAGACCGCTACCAAACGCCTTCGATTCACCCTTTGGATCGTCATGTTCCCTCCTTCCAAGACAGTTCTCAACAAACCTCTCCAGACAAAATCCAATCACGATTTTGCGATCGGCGCCTTTACATTGATGATCGTCTATTCCCGGCGCGATCATCCGCCGAGTCGACGGGTCGTAGGCCTCACCCTGGCCGAGCGAGAGGTCCAGCGTGTCAACTCGCCAAACATCCCATTTCCATCGGTCTGCGCGATCTAATCACGTAGTCACAGGGCGTTGATGACTGGCGCCCCAGAGCTGCACCTGCCCGTGGTCTGCGTAATCGCGTAGGATCAGCGCGACCTGCGTGAAAAGGAGCTGTGATGAGTGCCGAGGAGAGTGGCCAGATGCCGACTGCGCCGGATAGTGGCAAAGCTGAACCGTTGAATTCGCCGCCCGGGGTGCTGCGCTGGAGCGTGCTGACATTGGTCAGCCTGGCGATGTTCGGCAACTACTATGTCTACGACTCGATCGGGCCGCTGGCGGATCATTTGCAGCGTCTGCTCGGCTTTACCGACACGCAGATCGGCACCCTCAACGCCATCTACAGCTTTCCCAACATCATCATGGTGCTCATTGGCGGCATCATCGTCGACCGCATCGGCACCCGCCGTGCGACACTCTTCTTTACCGCCCTGTGCGTGGTCGGCGCCACAGTCACCGCCTTGTCGCCGTCGTTTCCGGTCATGGCAATCGGAAGGCTCATCTTCGGCCTCGGCGCCGAGTCGATGATCGTCGCCATCACGGTGGTCATCGGGCAGTGGTTCGTCGGCCGGCAGCTCGGCTTCGCTTTCGGCTTCAACCTGAGCATCGCCCGCGCCGGCTCCTACGCCGCCGACATGTCCCCGACCCTGGCCCGCCCGCTCTATGACGCGGGTTGGCAGCCGCCGCTGATTCTCGCGGCTGTGCTGATGGTCGCCGCCCTCTTTGCCGCCTGGGCCTACTTCGCCCTCGAGCGCTCGGCCGAGGGCCGCTACGACCTCGCCCGGCCGGCACCTCCCGACCGTATCGTCTGGGGCGACCTGCTGCGCTTCGATCGCTCCTACTGGTATATCGTCGGCCTCTGCGTCACTTTCTACTCGGTGATCTTCCCCTTCCGCAGCACCTTTGCCATCAAGTACTTCCAGCACGCCCACGGCCTGTCGCTGCAGGAAGCGGGAGCGATGAACAGCTATGTCTTTCTGGCAGCCATCTTCGCCACGCCGCTCTTCGGACTGCTCGCCGACCGCATCGGCCACCGGGCTCTGTTGATGGCCGGCGGCACCTTCCTGCTCTTCATCACCTTCCCACTGTTCGCCCTCACCAGCGCCGATCTGTGGGTCTCGACCGTCTTCATCGGCATCGCCTTTTCGCTGGTACCCGCCATCCTCTGGCCCGCCGTGCCCTACCTGGTGTCGGCCAATCGGCTGGGCACCGCCTACGGGCTGATGACGATGCTGCAGAACATCGGCCTCACCATCTGCAACCTGGGAGCGGGCTGGCTGAACGACAGCAACGGCGCCAGCGCCGACAACCCTGCCGGCTACAACCCGATGCTGTGGATGTTCATGCTACTGAGCCTGTTCGGCTTCGTCTTCGCCGCGGCGCTGTGGAAGCGCGAGATCGGTCCCGACGGACACCACCTGGAGCGCCCCCAACCGCGCGCCAAACTGATCGACGCGGCGGGCTGATCGGGACGATATCCCCTCCTGCCCCTTCTGCTACGATCTGCGCACCAACGATGACAGTCGAACCTGGAACGCGGCTGGGGCCGTACGAGATTGTTGCGTCGATCGGTGCCGGCGGCATGGGCGAGGTCTGGCGGGCGAGAGATACGCGTCTCGAGCGGGAGGTGGCGATCAAGGTCTTGCCGCCGGGTTTCGCTGATGACGAGCAGCTCCGTCAGCGCTTCGAGCGCGAGGCCCAGGCAATCTCGCAGCTCAATCACCCACATGTCTGCACGCTCTTCGATGTCGGGCACGAGGAGGCTAGTGAGGCGGCCGAGCCGCTCCACTATCTGGTGATGGAGCTGCTCGAAGGAGAGTCCCTCGCCGAGCGTCTACAGCGAGGTGCTCTGCCGCTTCCGGAGGTTCTGCGGTACGGCAGCCAGATCGCCTCGGCTCTGGACGCGGCCCATCGGCAAGGTATCACCCACCGGGACCTCAAACCGGCCAATGTGATGCTGACCCGGTCTGGAGCGAAGCTCCTCGACTTCGGTCTGGCCAAGACGGCTGCAGGAGGCCAAGCACCGCTGGACGGTCTGACCACCATGCCGACCGAGGAAACCCCTCTGACCCAGGAAGGGACGATCCTCGGCACCTTTCAGTACATGGCGCCGGAACAGCTGGAGGGTCTCGAGGCCGATGCCCGTACCGACATCTTCGCCCTCGGTGCCCTGCTCTACGAGATGGCCACGGGCCGGCGCGCCTTCGAAGGCCAATCGAAGACGAGCCTGATTGCCGCCATCGTCTCGCAGCACCCAGAGCCGATCTCGACGGTAACACCGATGTCGCCGCCCGCCCTCGACCACGTCGTACGCCGGTGCCTGGAGAAGGACCCCGATGATCGCTGGCAGTCGGCGCAAGACATCGCCAGCGAGCTCCAGTGGGTCGGTGAAGCCGGCTCCCAGGCAGGGGTGGTCGCTCCCGTTTCGATTCGCCGGAAGTCCCGAGAGAAGCTCGCATGGGGCCTCGCCGCCATCGCCACTCTTGCGGCCATCGCCCTGTTGGCCAATTCCTTGCTGCGGGAATCACCGGCCGAGGAGACCTTCGAGCTGGCCATCGCGCCGCCCCAAGCTGGAGAGTTCCAGATTGGTGACGAGATCGGCTCGGGCGTGGTGTCGCCCGACGGCACCCAGATCGCCTTCGTGGCGTCGACGGATGAGGGACACGGACTGTGGATCCGGCCGCTCGACCGGGATGAGCCGCGGCTGCTACCGGGCACCGAGCTCGGCTTCTACCCCTTCTGGTCCTCCGACAGCAGATGGCTGGCCTTTTTTGATCGATCCGGGACCCTCAAGAAAGTGGAGATCCGCGGTGGTCTCCCCGAGACCGTCTGCAAGGTGAGACAGGGACGCGGCGGCAGCTGGGGTGAGGATGACTGGATCTACCTTACCCTGCGGCCGGGTGGCACGGTTCACCGGGTGCGCGCCTCGGGCGGCGAGCCCGAGCCGGTCACTCTGGAGCTCGACGCCGAACATGGCGAGACCGCCCACTACTGGCCTCAGGTGCTCCCGGGAGGTCAATCCTTCCTCTACTTCGTACGCAGCAGCCGCAAGGAGTTCGAGGGCATCTATCTCAGCCGCATCGATGCACAAGGCCGGGAGACCGACAAGCGCCGGATCATCGCCTCGTCGTCGAGTGGTCTCTTCGTGCCGCAAGAGACCGGCAGCAAATCGGGGCACCTGCTGTGGGTGCGAGAAGGCCAGCTCGTGGCCCGCCCTCTCGACCTCGAACTCGGTGAGCTCACCGGCGACGCCATCGAGCTCGGGCTTCCGGTTCGGGTTCTCGTCTCGCATCGTGGAGCTCTGGTCTCGGTTTCGAACAACGGCGTTCTCGTCTCTTCGACCACCGAGCCGGTGCTCCACCAGCTGGTCTGGTCGGATCGCTCCGGCTCCGCAACCAACGCCATGCAAGCCCCCGAGGGGGCTTTGTATTGGCCGAAGATCTCGCCGGACGGTTCTTCGCTGGCGGTGATGGTGGGTCGTGGCGGTGATTCGGATCTCTGGCTTCTGGATCTGGTCACCGGGGCCGCTCAGCCCCTGACCTCCGGAACCACCTACGACGAGCTCGGAACCTGGTCACCCGATTCGCAATCGCTGATCTACATGGCCGGCTCCGGTCAGGACAACGCGATTACCCGAATCGACCTCGGTCGAGGCGGGGGTAGCACGACCGTCATCGACCTCGGAGAGAACAGCTTTCATCCGTGGAGCTGGCCCGAGGGTGGGCTTGTCTTCGGTGTCTACGCCCGAGGCGGCGAGCTATGGATCGGCGCCCTCGACCTCGCCGACCCGTCAGAGGTTCAGATCCTCTCGGATGAGAGTCTCCCGGCTCTCGGGTTCGTCCAAGCTTCACCCGATGGCCGTTGGTTGGCGTGGGTCGGTGGCGGTCAGCAATCGGCCAGCATCTTTGTCAGCTCCATCGTGAATACCGGTGGGGAGATCGCCCTGGGCCCGATGCGACAGCGAATCGCCGTTGACAGTCCCTCGTGGGTCGGCTGGAGTCCTGGCGGCAACGAAATCTTCGTGCAAGGGAAAGGCAGGATGCTGTACTCGATCCCGGTAGCAACAACCGATGACGAGATCACCCTCGGCACCCCGCAAACCCTGTTTCGCACCCCTTCACCACCGCTGCTCAACCACATCTCCGTTTCCGCCGATGACCAACGCTTCTACTTCGTGATCGAGCCCAACGCCAGCCGCCGCACGTTGCGAGTGCTGCTGAACTGGCAAGCTAGGCTGGAAGGACAATAGATGATCGGCAAGAGCTTCTCTCACTTCAAGATCACCGCCAAGTTGGGTGAGGGCGGCATGGGTGAGGTCTATCGTGCCGAAGACACCAAGCTCGGGCGCGAGGTGGCGATCAAGGTCCTGCCCGCCGAGATGGCCGATGATCCTGAGCGACTCGAACGCTTCACCCGCGAGGCGCAGGCGATCGCCGCCCTCAATCACCCCAACATCATCACCATCCACTCGGTGGAAGAGGCCGAGGGACTGCAACTCTTGACGATGGAGCTCGTCGAGGGACAGAGTTTGGATCAGGTCCTGCCAGCCACCGGGTTCGGCGTCGAGCGACTCTTTCGGCTGGCGATCCAGATCGCCGACGCCCTGGCCGGAGCACACGAGAAGGGCATCACCCATCGCGACCTCAAACCGGCCAATGTCATGGTGACCGCGCAGGACCGCGTCAAGGTCCTCGATTTCGGTCTCGCGAAGCTGGCGGAGACGGAGGGTGACGAGGCCGACACACAGCTGTTGACCCAGGCCGGAGTGATCCTGGGCACGGTCCCCTACATGTCACCCGAGCAGGTTCAGGGCCAGCCGGTGGACCCGCGTTCGGACATCTTCTCCTTCGGCATCCTGCTTTACGAGATGGCGACCGGCGAGCGGCCTTTTCGTGGTGAAAATCCGGCCTCGGTGATCTCGTCGGTGCTGAAGGATCAGCCTCCGCCGGTGACCGAGCTCAAAGGTGGGCTGCCCAACCATCTCGGCCGCATCGTCCGACGCTGTCTGGAGAAGTCACCCCAACGCCGTTTCCAGTCCGCCCGCGAGGTCCAGCTCGAGCTCGAAGGGCTGGAGAAGGAGATGGCGATGGCCAGCTCCGTCTCCAGCGTGTCGCAGATCGGCCCGCAGGATGTGCCGCCGACTGCGACGAGCGAAGCGACCTCTGCGAAGCGCCTGGCGGCGGTCGTCGGACTGGTCGGTCTGCTCATCGGTGCACTGGGAACCTGGTTGGCGCTGCGACCGACCGGACAGGAAGCGTCGGCCGCAGGCATGCGACAGTTCGACCTGGTGCTCGATCCTCCCCCATCTCACCTGGAGATGGCGATCTCCCCCGACGGCAAGATGCTCGATCTACAGCGGCACCGAGGCGGGCAGTGAGCCGGCACTGTACCTGCGCGAGCTCGACGGCTTCGAGAGCCGTCTCATTCCCGGCACCGAGGGAGGCGTGGTCCCGTTCTTCTCACCGGACCAGCAGCAGATCGGTTTCTTCTCCGCCGGTCGCCTCAATCGCGTCAGTCTGCTCGGTGGGCTACCGGTCCTGCTGTGCGCCTTCTCCGGCAATGTCACCGGAGCGATCTGGACCGAAGATGATGAGATCCTCTACTCGACGGTCCTGACCGAGGTGCCGCATCGTGTGAATGCGCTCGCTGGAGGTGAAAGCCACCCCCTCGAGTGAAGGATCTGGAGCCTGGCAGTCATGATCCAGGCTCCACGCTCCTTGCCAGGCAGGGAGAAACGATCCTGGTCACGATCGGGCACCCTCGCTGAACGGTCCTCACGTCGCCACGCTCAACGTCGCAGACGGTAGCTGGAAGACCATCATCCGCGGATTCGATGGTCGCTACCTCGACTCGGGTCACCTGCTCTTCACCCAGGAGGACCGTCTAATCGTCGCTCCCTTCGACATCGGCAGCCTGGAGCTGTCGGGACCCGAGCGAGCCGCTCCGCTGGCACCCCTGGCCGTAACGCAGGAGGCCGGTGATTTTCGTGGATACACCTCCCTGGCCACCGACCGGACCTTGATCTATCCAACGGGTCGGATCGGACTCGAACGACTCCATCGCCTCGACGCGGAAGGCCGGCTCGAGCCACTCACCACCTGGGGACGGGGTCTCGTCATCGACCCTTCCGGCCAGCAGATGATCGTCTGGACCCGAGCACGAAAAGCTCCTCATCGTCGATCTCGACACGGGTGAGTCCATTCAGCTGATGGATGATTCCTGGATCCTGGTACCCGCAGTGGTCGCCGGATGGTGAGCGAGTCTTCCTCTCCTTCGAAGAAGACGAACGCCGGGGTGTCTACGAGATCGACACCGGTGGTGGTGACCTGCGGGAGGTCGTGACGTCTGGAAGTCCCTTCGATTCCGACGTCGATCGGCCCGGACGGCACCATCATGGGGTATCAGATGCACCCGGAGACCAATCGCGACATCTGGATCTACTCACCCGACGGTGAGCTGACGATGCTGCTCGCGACACGTCACAACGAGCGGGCGGGGGCGATCGCGCCGGACGGCACCCTGTTCGCCTACGTGTCGGATGAGAAAGGCAGTGACGAGGTGTACCTGCGAACCCGTGCCCCGAGACCGGTCGGCAGTGGCAGGTTTCGACCTCTGGTGGATCGCTCCGGTGTGGAGCCACAACGGGCGCCAGCTCTTCTACCGCGAGGGCGACGCGATCATGAGTCGTGTCGATCGGTGGAGCCGGTGCAGCGCTGCGCATCGGCGAACCCGAGGAGCACTTCAGGGCCGATGGGATGTACTGCGACCGCTTCGGCAATCCGTCCGTTCGACGTTGCACCCGACGGCAGCCTGATCCTCCTGCTGACCGAACCCTCCGACGTCCGCACCCGTGTGGTCCTCGAACTTCGATCCGCAGTGATCAGTCAGCGGACCTTGAAGGCCAGGATCGCTACGTTCTGCGGCTGCTAGGGAGCCGCGATGTCGAGTCGCCCGCGGCCTTGTCCGGCCTGGTGCCCACCCATTGGGGTGGTGCAAAACGATCGAGCCCGTGATATTTCGGTAGAGCCTCGAAAAGGTAAGCCAACCGAAAGGTTGTGCGCACAAAGCCACGGGTCCTCGTCTGCCTCGAGACGGGTAACCGCCACGGAGTTCTCCAGGACGGCCGGGCTGCCGAAGGGATCGGCAGAGAAACCTACAACCGTGGGAGGAGGGTCATGATGAGACTGTGGTTGATTCCGGTGGTTCTGTTGGGTTCCGTGCTACTGGCTGCCCCGGCGGCCGGGGGTGACGGTGCGCTCGGTGCGTGTTGGAAACTGGATGAGCTCGATTCCGGCTGTATACCGAATGTGACCGAGCAGCAGTGCGCCGATATCTACTTCTGGACCGAACCCGGGTGGAACGCGGGCTCCGACTGTTCAGGGCTCGATGTTCCCTTCGAGTGGGACGGCAGCTGCCTTGCGCCGATCCCCATCGTCGGTGAACGGTGCATTTTGCTCTGGGCCGGCTCTGGAAGCGACTTTACTTCGGACGAGCACTGTGAATCGGAAGACGGCACCTGGTTCGCCGACAATCTGGCTTGCGAGGGAGCTCCGGTTCCGGCGATGCCACAAGCGGCATTGGCGTTGATGGCCTTCATCATGGCGAGCGTGGCGCTCGGGACGCTGACCAGGACCTGACTCGACGCTCAATCCAGAAAGAAGTCGGAGAGCAACTCGCCTTCGGGGTCGACAGCGTAAGCCGAGAGATCGGTCACACCGCTTGCGGTCAGCACTTCGTCATCGATGAAGAAGTTGCCGGTGCAGGTGCGGCTGTCGCGGATCAGGATCTCGTGCGCGGCATCGGCGACGATCCGTGGCGAACGGCAGTTCTCCGGCTTGGCGACGCCACCGAGCATCACCAGGGCCGCGGTCTCGATCGCCGTGCGGGGCCAGAGGGCGTTGACCGCGATCCCCTGCGGCCGAAACTCCTCGGCCATCCCGAGCACGCACATGCTCATGCCGTACTTCGCCATGGTGTAGGCGCAGTTGTGCTTGAACCACTTGGGGTCCAGACTGAGCGGCGGTGCGAGGTTCAGGATGTGGGGGTTGTCGCCCTCTTCCAAGTGGGGCAGGCAGACCTTGGAGCAGAGAAATGTGCCGCGAGCATTGACCGACGACATCAGATCGTAGCGCTTCATCGAGGTCTCGCGCGTGCCGGTGAGGCTGATGGCGCTGGCATTGTTGACCAGGATATCGATGCCGCCAAACCGCTCTACCGCCTTGTCGACGGCAGCGAGCACCTGCTCCTCGGACCGGATATCGGTGGCGACAGCCAAGGCCGTACCGCCCGCCGCCTCGACCTCTTCGGCAGCCGAGTAAATCGTGCCGGGCAGTTTGTAGTGAGGCTTGTCGGTCTTGGCGGCGATGACGATGTTGGCGCCGTCCCCTGCCGCCCGCAGGGCGATCGCCTTGCCGATGCCCCGGCTGGCACCGGTGATGAACAGGGTCTTGCCTTCGAGACTGGTCATAAGGACTCCTTTACGGGTGCCCGGCTACTCAGGCACCGAGCCGCTGCATCAGGGCGTCGCAGGCCTCGGCGACGCTGAGTGAGTTGGCCGGGATCTTGATGTCGGCCTCGTCGAAGGCGGCCCGGCGCTCCTGGTAGAAGGGCCGCAGATCCGCAACGGCAGCCGGTGTCTCCCAGATGAGCGGATGCCATGGGGCTTTGTCGAGCCGACCCGCGGCCTGCTGTACGCGCCAGAGGAGGTTGGGCAGTTCGAAGTCGAACACGACGAGCTGACCGTCCGCGTTGACGCGCCGCCGGCTGGCCTCGTCGAGCAGCCCGCCATCTCCCAGAGCGATCAGGCCAGCGGGGTGTTCTCCAAGAGCGCGTTCGAGACAGCGCGATTCGATCTCCCGGTAGCTTGCTTCCCCGCTCTCGGCGACGAGCCGGCTGACTTCCATCGCCGCTTCGTGCTCGACCAGGCGGTCGATGTCGAAGAACCTCAAGCCCAGGAGCGACGAGGCTCTGTAGGCGACCGCACGGGTATAGCTC
This sequence comes from uncultured Acidobacteriota bacterium, assembly GCA_963707075.1. GTDB lineage: Bacteria > Acidobacteriota > Thermoanaerobaculia > Multivoradales > JAHEKO01 > CAXMQZ01. Next base: position 197,171 of record CAVPOX010000006.1, on the reverse strand, counting down.
GACAGGTAGCTGGTGATCACTGTCGGGTGCGAGAGCTCGATCTGCGGGCTGTAGTCGTAGTAGCCGGACATGGGGTCGCAGTCTATGCGATTTCGCAGCCCCTATCTGCTACGATCTGTCCAGTTCGACTCATGCGAAAGCTTGCCCTTCTCACGCTTACCCTTGTCGGTCTGACACTCGTTGTCTCGACAGCCAGGGCTCGAGAGTCCAGCTCGAGCATCGAGGCTCTCGCCTTCTTTGCCGGCTCCTGGCACGGCGAGCTGTTCGACGGCAAGGCCGACGAGACCTGGATGGCCCCGCGCGACGGCACCATGGTCGGTGTCTTCCGCCTCACCTGGGACGACGGCCGCAAGCTCTACGAGCTCCTGACCATCGAAGAATCGGATGGCGAGGTGAAGATGGTGTTTCGCCATTTCGGACCGGGCATGGAGCTCTGGGAACGGGAGATCGAGCAACCCAATCGCTTCACCCTGGTCGAGGTCGGCGAAAACCTTGCCGTCTTCGACGCACCGGACCGCTCCCAGGAACCGGCCCGCTTCCGCTTCGAGAGGGATCCCGTGAGCGACAAGCTGACGGTAACCGTCGCTTCCCTGGACGAAGCAGGTCAGGTGAAAGAGAGCTTCGAGGCGGTCTACGAGCGCCTCGAGCGAGAAGACTGATCCCGTCGGCGAAAGTGGCTTGGTCTCGGATCTGCTCCGCACGCCCTATCCCCCGTTGCTCTACGACCTCTCGGTCTCTGCCGACGGGAAGCGCTTCTTCTTCACGATCGAGCCGAACGCCAAGAATCGCACGCTCCGCGTCCTGCTGAACTGGAAGTCGCGGCTCTAGACCTGCAGCCCGCTCAGCGAGTCGCCGTGGGAACCAGTCGCTCGAGCTCGGCGAACCAGTCGAGGACGAGGCGGATCTCGGAGGCCTTGCCCAGCTCCTCGTCGGGCTTGACCATGACGATCTTCGAGCCGTCGGGCTGGACCGTGTAGTTGGGCATCGGGATGTAGGTGCCCGGGTCGTAGAGGTCCTCGAAGAGCTCACGCGGTGCGGCGCTGGCAAAGCTCGGTCCCCGCGTGATTTTCGCCGCCATGAAGCGATTCCTGGAGCGGAAATAGACCTCGGTTCCATCGGCACTCCACTGCGGTTTGGTGCCGCCTCCCTGGGAGACCTGGTAGCGGGCTCCCCCTTCGGGAAATCGCTGGACAAACACCTCGAGACCGCGGTCCCGGTCCCCGGCTACAAACGCGATCCAGGCGCCATCCGGCGAGACGGGGCCGCTCAGCAGGTTGACTTTCTCTTCCTTGCTGACGACGACCTCCAGCAGCTCGTCAGGGTTTTCCAGGTTCAAAGCCACGATCGCGCTCTCTTGGAAGCTCCGGTCCTCATTCTCTTTCCACCGGTTGAGGATCAGGAATCTGCCGTCGGGAGTGACACCTGACGGGTACCCGAAAGAGTTCGATGGCGCGCGGGCGACGAGCTGCTCGGCCTCACCGCTGCCGTCGGCGGCCCGCCAGACGAGGGTCTGGGCACCGTTTTCATCGGACAAATAGACGATCCGCTGCCCATCGGGTGTCCAGAGCGGGTAGAGGTTGTCTCCCTCGCGGGTCAGCGGGCTGCGGATGCCGGAGGTCAGATCCAGGATCCAGATGCTCGCCCCTCCGGCCTCCATCAGGTTGACGGCGAGCTTGCGGCCGTCCGGTGAGAGGCGTGGATACATGTAAGGTCCGGGCAACTCGACGAGCACCGCTTCGCTCCCGTTGCGGTCGACCGTGACCAGCTGGTTGCGCACTTCGCTGCCGCCAGGCAGGTAGGCCAGCGTCCCTGACGCCGCCACATCCATCGCTGGCATCCAATAGGCGACATAGCGGAAGATCGGCTCCGGCAAGGGGACACCCGCACCTGTGACTTCCCGTCGCTCCCGATCGAAGGGGGCCACATAGACGCTATCGGCCAGCGTGTAGAGCAGGTGGCCGCTCGGGGTGATCCGCCCATAGCCGCCATCCAGCAGCAGTTTCTTTTCGCCCGAAGCGAGGTCGAGAAGGAAGATCTGCGAGCCTTCGACGGAGTCACCCTTCCAGCTGGTGAACACCAGCGAGTCGCCGTCGACGAGAAACTGCGGCCAGTTGAGCTCCGTCTCCCCGGCTTCGGAGTCCGGATCGATCAGGGTTTCCGGGGCGCCCCCGAGCTCGGACACGCGCTTCAGGCCGGCCGGGGAGTCGGGATTGAAGACGATGAAACCATCCGGCCCCCAGGTGGCGCCGAAGGCGTTTGGCGCGTCGCACAGCACCTGCGGAGTGCCTCCAGCCAGGGCGACCTTCTTGAGCTTCCCTTCCGCCGTGAAGCCGAGCCACTCACCGTCGGGAGAGAAGAACGGAAGCTCCGCCTTCTCCGTGCCGGGAATCGGCAGCCAGTCGAACTGACCCAGCACCCGTCGGTAGAGCTGCCGCGAATCCTTCTCGCCGCCGACGACCACCAACTGCTGCCCGTCGGGCGAGATGGCCAGGATCGGTCTGTCTTCGATCTGGACGGGCAATCCTCCCGGAGTCGCCGAGGCGAGACGCATCGCTTGTCGTGGTGCTGACACCGGCCCGTCGCGTAGCGCCGCGGTTAAAAGCCAACTCAGCACGGCACCGGCCACGAGGCCAGCAGCTAGCCCGATCCATTGGGACCCGCGCCGCTGCGCGGTGGCGGGAAGCATTGCATCGACTGTCGTTGGCGATGTCTCGGCTGGAGCCCGGATCGCCTCTTCGATCTCGATGCGGGCGTCGGCAATGTCGTGCAGACGGTGCTTGGGGTTGCGCTCGAGACAGCGACGCAACACCCGCTGTACCGGCCTCGGCGTATCGGGTCCGAGGCTCTCCCATTCGGGATCGGCGCGCAGGACCGCCGCGAGCGTGTCGGAGACCGTTTCGCCGTCGAAGAGACGCGTGCCGGTGAGCATCTCGTAGAGCACGACGCCGAACGCCCAGATGTCGGCACGCTTGTCGGCCGTCTTGCCCCGCGCCTGCTCCGGACTCATGTAGGCGGCGGTGCCCAGGAGCACTCCGGCACCGGTCATCTGGGCGGTCAGGGTTGGCGAAAGCGACAGAGGTGACTGCAGCTCAGGGGACACGATTCCATCGTGTCCCCTTTCCTCTGCAGCGGGATCGAAGCGCCTTGGCGAGGCCGAAGTCGAGGACCTTGACGTTGCCGTCCTCGTCGACCTTGATGTTGGCGGGCTTCAAGTCGCGGTGGATGATGCCGCGCTCGTGGGCGGCCTCGAGCGCCTCGGCGATCTGCACCGCCATGGGCAGGGCCTCGTCGACCGGGATCGCTCCGCGCGCGAGTCGCGCCTTGAGATCCTCGACCCGGGGCGAGCTCCATGACCAGGAAGTAGCGGCCGTCGGCCTCCTCGACCTGGTGAATGCCGGCGATGTGAGGGTGGTTGAGGCTGGCCAGCACCTTCGCTTCGCGCTCGAAGCGGGCCAGGCGCTCCGGATCCTGCGCCACGGCTTCCGGCAGGACCTTGATCGCCACCTCGCGGCCCAATTTCGTATCGGTGGCCTGATACACCTCACCCATACCGCCTTCCCCGAGCTTGGCGGTGATGTTGAAGTGAGAGAGGGTTTCGCCGATCAATTAGCCGGCATTCTACCCTGTGGGTGTGCCGAGTGTGCGCCTTGGAGAAGATCGCGATGACATAAGATTGGCGCACACGACCGGGACAAGGGATACAGATCGAGATGGAGCTAACCGTCGGCCAACAGCTCGGACGCTACCGCATCGAGGACAAGATCGGCGAGGGCGGCATGGGCTCAGTCTACCGCGCTACCGACACGGAGCTTCATCGCGAGGTCGCCATCAAGGTCCTGCCAGCGGAGGTGACGGCTGATCCCGAGCGTCGCCAGCGCTTCCGGCAGGAGGCGCTGCTGGCCGCGACCTTCAACCATCCCAACATCGCCACGGTCTACGACGTCGGTGAACAGGACGGGGTGACGTTCATCGTCATGGAGCTCGTGCGTGGCGAGTCCCTGCGCAACCTCCTGCACGCGGAACCTCTCGACCTCGAGCGTGCCCTCGACATCGCCTGCCGGCGTCGCTGCCGGTCTGGCCAAAGCGCACCGCGAGGGCGTCCTGCACCGCGATCTCAAGCCGGACAACGTGGTCCTGACCGACGAGGGCATTCCGAAGATCCTCGACTTCGGTCTCAGCAAGCTGATCGGTGACGAAGGCTGCAGCGGACGAGCCGGTCCTGTCCGAGATGCCCACCGTCACGGCGCACACATCGCCATACATCACCCGCGCGGGCCAGATCATCGGCACGCTGGCCTATATGTCCCCCGAGCAGGTCCAGGGCCGGCCGGTCGACGCCCGCACCGACATCTTCTCGTTCGGCGTCCTGCTCTACGAGATGCTCTCCGGGCGACGGCCGTTTGTCGGCCAGTCGAATCTCGACACCGTGACGGCCATCCTGAGGGACGATCCCGCCCCGCTCGACGAGCTGCGTCACGACGTGCCTGCCGACCTTGCGGAGATTCTGGCCCGCTGCCTCTCGAAGGAGCCCGAGAACCGCTTCACGGCTGGTCAGGAGCTCTCCGAGGCACTGGTGGAGTTCAAGCGGCGGCGCGAAGCTCCGGAAGCCGGGCTCGGGACTCTGCTGCGGCGACCGGCCGCGCTTGCCGCCCTGGGAGCGTTGCTCCTGCTGATTGGGACCGCGGTGGCCTGGTGGCTCCATCAAAACTCCCGGGTCTCGTGGGCCCGCAACGAGGCCCTGCCCGAGATCGAGCGATTGTTCAATGAAGGCGATCGCGACGCCGCCATGCGCCTGCTCTACGAGGCGATGGCGATCATCCCCGACGATCCCTACCTGGTCGAACACTTCCGCAACGTCTCGGTCCCGGTCTCGCTCGATTCCGATCCGCCGAGCGCAACGGTCTACTTCAAGGGTTATGAGCACCCGGAACGAGAGTGGATCCGGCTTGGCAAAACCCCCCTCGAGAATGCCGCTGTCGCCTTGCCGGCAAGGTTCCGCGTCGAGAAGGAGGGATACGTTCCCTTCGAGGGTGCACCCTTCCATGTCGAGCTGACCTTCCACCTGTTTCGGGAAGAGGAAATACCACCGGGGATGGTCTGGGTGGCCGGAGGTTCCCAGTCCATCGGCAGTGCCGAGGCGGTGCAACTCGAACCGTTCTGGATCGACAAGTACGAGGTGACCAATCGCGAGTTCCAGGCGTTCGTCGATGCCGGCGGCTACCGCGAGGACCGGCTCTGGGATCCGGAAGTCGATCGCAGCAGCTTCGTCGACACCACGGGACGCCCGGGCCCGGCAGGGTGGACACTGGGCAGCTATCCCGAGGGTGAGGCCGAGCTGCCAGTCGGCGGTGTCAGCTGGTTCGAAGCCTCGGCCTATGCCGCCTGGGCGGGCAAGAACCTGCCGACCGTCTTCCACTGGCGGCAGGCCGCGCAGCAAAGCATCTTCAGCGAAATCCTGCTGTTCAGTAACTTTGAGACCAAGGGGCCGGCAGCTGTCGGCAGCTACCCCGGGATCGGTCCGCACGGAACCTACGACATGGCGGGCAATGTCCGGGAGTGGTGCGTCAATCGCACCGCCGACCTGCGCTACATCCTGGGTGGAGCCTGGTCGGATCCGGACTACCTCTATCGCAGCACGGACACGACCGACCCCTACGATCGCTCACGGATCAACGGCTTCCGCTGCATGAAAACGACCGCCCCACCTGCGGGCGAGGCGCTGGCGGCGATCGACCGGACAGTCGAAGATCATCGGCAGGATACCTGGGTCGACGATGAAGCCTTCGCCCTCATCCTGCGCAGCTTCGATTACGACCCTCGCGAGTTCGACGCTGAAGTGGCGTCGGTGGACGATGACCCGGAGTTCTGGCGCCACGAAATCGTCTCCGTACTCTCGGCTTACGGCGACGAGCGGCTGCCCATCCACCTGTTCCTGCCCAGGAACGTCGAGCCGCCATACCAGACTGTGGTCTACTTTCCGCCGTCGAGCGCCGTGTATCTGCGCGACAGCAACTACCCCAGCTTTCCGTTCGCCGCCTTCCTTCCCAAGAGTGGGCGGGCCCTGGTCTACCCTGTCTATCAGGGCACCTACGAGCGGCAGTTAGCCCGGCGCGGCCCCAATGACGATCGTGACTGGAAGATTCAGCTCGGCAAGGATCTGCGGCGAACCATCAGCTACCTCCAGACCCGCGAGGACATCGACAGCGACCGCCTCGCTTACTACGGCCTGAGCTGGGGTGCCTCGATGGGCCCAATGATGACTGCACTCGAGCCGCGCTTCAAGGCGAGCGTGCTGCTGGCGGGTGGGCTTGGACAGTACTCCCCGAACTGGCCGCCGGAGGCTGTGGTGCAGAACTTCGCACCCAGGTCGACGGTGCCGACAGCGATGATCAACGGCAAGAAGGACTTCGCCGCGCCGGTCGAGACCAACATCCAGCCGATGTTCGACATGCTGGGAACGCCGGAGAAAGACAAGCGCCTAGTCCTGCTCGAAGGTGGCCACGTGCCGGCCTCGCCGAATGAGGTCATCCGCGAGGTGCTCGACTGGCTCGACCTCTATCTCGGTCCGGTCGACGGCGGAGACTGAGGCGAGTCGATGAGCCTTGGGGTGACTGCGGAGATTCTCCCCCACGACCAGCCCTCCGTCGAGGGCGTCATCGACGTGCTCTCGGAGGCGTTCTTCGACTATCCGGTCCTGCGCTTCATTCTCGGTCCCGGAGAAGCGGACTACCCGTCCAGGCTTCGGTCTCTGGTGGAGTTCTTCGTCCAGGCGCGGGTCTTCCGTAGTGAACCCCTACTCGGCGTCCATGAAGGCGAGCAGCTCGCTGCCGCGGCCATCGTCTCGAAACCCGACGGCAGGCCGGCACCGCCCGAGCTTTACGAGTACCGCGAGCGGCTCTGGTCGAGACTGGGACCAGAGGCCGAGACCCGCTACGTTGCCTTCGGCCAGGCCTGTGAGCCCCTCCTGCCCGACCGGCCGCACCTCCACCTCAACATGATCGGTATGCGCTCCAACGCGCAGGGGCGTGGCCTGGGGCGAAAGCTCCTCGAAAGGGTTCACCGCCTGTCGGCCGACGATGCCGATTCACAGGGGGTGAGCCTCAACACCGAGGTCGAATCCAACGTCGCGCTCTACCGACACGTCGGCTACCGGCTGCTCGGCCAGGCGACCGTCGCACCCGGGCTCACCACCTGGGTCTTCTGGCGACCCGACGCATAGACCGCTAGTCGGCGATCATCGCCAGAACAGCTGCCGGTGAGAGCTCGCTCGCGTCCGCCACGATGCCGTCCAGCTTGCTTCTGGGAATCGAAGCCTCGAGGGTTGCGATCCGGGCGACGACATCCGGCGCCAGCGGATGCTCGACCACGATACCGGCTCGCTTCGACAGCGCGTCGGCGGCGGCGGCGATCGTCACGGCCCGCTCCGAACGCCCTTCGGCGGCGTCGACGGCCGCCAGTCCCAGCAGGGCGAGACCCGACCCTCGGGGGCTGCCAACGGCTTCGTCGGCCATGACTGCGCGCCGAAAGGAGTCCAACGCGGATTGCCCATCTCCGGCGGCGAGTGCTGTCCAGCCCATCTCACAGAGGACGCGGGCGATCTCGGGATGGTCGCCGACTCTTTCGAAGAGAGCCACGGAGTTCCGATACAGGGCGAGTGCCCCCTCGTGGTCGCCCTTGGCGGAGGTCATTTGGGCGAGAAAGCTGAGCGCGACGCCGCCTCCCTCGCAGTCGTCGAGGCGCTGCTGGATTCGTCGCGCCTGCTCGACGAGGGCCATGCCGCCGTCGAGGTCGCCGCTCGCGAAGCGGCGCATCCCGTCGAGCGTCATGGACAGCGCGTGAATGAAATCGCTGACGCCACCGGCACTGCGGGAGATGGCCTCGGCGAGCGCCTCTCCAGCTTCGTCCAGGCGCCCGGCGCCCAGATGGCAATACCCGATGTACATGCTGCCCTCGGCGGAAGCCTCCGCGTCGTCAACCGCCAGACCATCCTCGTAGCCTCCCTGCGATTCTCGCAGCGATCGGTCCAACTCGCCGGTGACCGTCGAGATCATGCCGGCGGCCAGCCGCGCGAGTGCGCGACCCCGGCTCGGAGCCGCTTCGGCCGCGAGCGCCAGGAGCTCATCGAGCAGGGTACGCCCTGTCATGTGGTGGCCTGCCATGTGCCAGTACCAGTTCAGGTGGCCGCAGAGCAGAAGCCCGCTCTCGAGTGCCGTCGCATCGCCCCCACGGGCGCGAGCTACAAACCAGCGAGCCGCCGCCAGGGTGTTGGCATGGTCGTCGCGGGCCCGTGACATGGCCTCGCACTGCGCCGTTTGGCTCAGATCGGCAGCGACGTTCGCCGCGAAGCCGAGGTAGTAGTCGGCATGGGCTGAACGGGTGGCAACGGTCCCGCCCGAGGCCTCGAGCTGCTCGGTCGCGAAGGCGCGGATCGTCTCCAGGAGGTCGTATCGCTTACCCGTCTCCACGACGCGGACCAGGCCCTTCTCCACCAGCGAGTCGAGCTCGTCGAGGCCCCGATGGCGGTCCACTTCCGCGTAGCAAACCTGCTCCATGGCCTCGAGTGTCCAGCCTTCCTGAAAGACCGCAAGCTGGCGAAGTAGACGCTGCTCGTGGGGATCGAGGAGTGAATAGCTCCAGGCGAGCGTCGCACGCAAGGTCCGCTGCCGCGCCGGCAGATCGCGATCGCCCGAGGTCAGCAGGTCGAGCGCGTGGTCGAGCCGCTCGAGGAGAGCGGCGGGTTCGAGAATGCGCAGGCGCGCCGCAGCGAGCTCGAGGGCCAGCGGCAGACCATCGAGACGGCGACAAATCTCCGCGATCGCTGCGGCGTTGTCCTGGGTGAGCTCGAGGTCCGGCCTGACCTTTGCGGCCCGCTGCAGCAACAGCGCCACTGACGGGCTTTGTCCCAGCTCCTCCAGCGACTGACTGCGCGAGTCCGGCAGCTCGAGGGGAGGCAGGGCAAATTCGGTCTCTGAACTGATTCGCAAAGGTGCCCGACTCGTGGCGACGACTTGCAGCGAGGAGCAGCGGGAGACCAGTTCGGCGATCTCGCCAGCCGACTCCAGCACCTGCTCGAGGTTGTCGAGGATCAGCAACAGGCGACGGCCCGCGATCACCGCCGAAAGCGCGTCGAGTGCCGAGCGTCCCTGCGCTTCGGCGATGTCGAGAGCGACGGAGACGGTCGGCAGCACCTCGGAAGCGTCGGTGACCGAGGCGAGCGAAATGAAGGCCGCTCCGTCGACGTAGTCGCGCGCCAGCCGGCGGTAGAGCTCGATGGTGAAGCGTGTCTTGCCGGTCCCCCCGTAACCAGTGACGGTGAGCACGCGGGCGCCGCCGCGCAGAAGCTCGGTTGCCGCCTCGAGGGATCCCTCGCGGCCAAGTAGCGACGTCGGTGGAGTTGGCGGCGGCTTCCACACCCTGTCACTCGAAGGCACGACCTCGGGTGAGGTGGCCACCGCCATGACTGCTCTCTCTTCCGGGATTTCCAGCCCCGCCTTGCGCAGGCCTTCCATCAGCTGCTCGACGAGCTCCGGCAGATACCATTTGACGAACTCCTCACGAACGGTCGCAGCGATAGCCGGCTCGAGACTCAGGACTTTGCGCAGGGACTGTTCCGCCACCTCCCGGTCTCCAAGCTGCCCGTCTACCGCAGTCAGCAGGGCCTGGGTAAAGACTTGTGCGCCACCGCCTCGTAACAGAGTCTTGACCAGGAAGCTGCGCGCACCCTCGTAGTCGCCCTGGCGGTAGGCATCGAGGGAGAAGACGACCCAGTACCATCCCGGATGATTGGGATTGAGCGCGATGGCCAGCTCGGCGAGCTCGCAGCCGCGCTCCCAGTCGCCAGAGAAGGCCAGCAGATGGGCCAGATATTCGAGCGTCGATCCGTCCATGGGGTTGAGCGCGATGGCCCGTTCCGCGGCGTCACGAAAAGCGTCGAATTCCTTGCGGAAGAAATGGGCCTGGGCGAGTGCAAGCCAGGCGAAATGATTGGCATGTGCGGCGTCGACCGCTCGCCGTGCGGCCTGGACCGCACGTCCCAGAGCTTCGGGTTGCACATTGAACCCAAACCGGTGCTCTTCCCCATACATCATCGACAACATGGACCAAGCGTCGGCGTCGCCCGGTGCCTGCTCGACGGCCCTTTCCAGCGCCGCGCGCACGACGGAGTGTTCTTCCGGCGTGATGCGCTCGAAGTAGCCGAAGCTGCGCAGCACCGCCTCGTAGGAGCTCAGCTGGTCGTGGGGTTTGGACCGGACCGCTTCACTCATGCTGTGCGGTAAGGCTCCGTACCAGTCTGCGACCGTAGAGACAATCCTCGGTACGAGATCGTCCTGCAGAGCGAAGAGATCATCGGGATCGAAATCGCGGTCGTAGGTCTCGGCCCAGAGATGGGTGCCGGAAGCCGTATCGATGAGTTGCATCGCGACACGGAGCTTGCTGCCCGCTCGACGCAAGCTCCCCTCCATCACGTAGCGTGCCCCGAGCTCCTGGCCAACAGTGCGCACGTCGACCGCTGCATCCGCGTACCGCGATGCTGAGCTGCGCGAGACCACCCGCAGGTACGAGAAACGCGCCAGACCGGTGATGATCTCCTCGGAAAGCCCCTCGGCCAGGGCCATGACGTCGGCGTCGGTACCGGTGTAGCGGAACGGCAGCACGGCGACCCAGAAGCCCTCTTTGGCGCGTTCGGAGCCAGAGTCGGGCCCTTCGGCGGAACGCGAATCCGGGTCCGGCGTAGCGGCACCGCTGAATCGCTGTGCCGACGGTACCGCCGCCGCGGACCGGTCAACGGTTGGCACCGAAGCCCCCGCCTCTTGCAGGGCTTCACCCAGCTCCCGAGCCGTCGCGAAACGTGCCTCAGGGTCCTTTTCCAGGCAACGCTCAATGACCCGCGCCAGGCCTGGTGCCAGGTCGCTCCGCACCGCAGCGAGCGGCCCCGGTCGATCACGCAGGATGGCGGAAGCGAGCTCGGCCGAGGACTGTCCAAGAAAGGGGCGCCGACCAGCCGCCATCTCGTAGAGCACCACTCCCAGGGAGTAGATATCGGTTCGCGGGTCGAGCCCACGGCCCGCCACCTGCTCGGGCGACATGTAGGGAACGGTCCCCATGACGACCCCCTCACGCGTTTGCAGTGCCGTCGGCATCTGGGTATCCAGCGCCGGATCCGACGGCAACGCAGAGAACTTGGCGAGCCCGAAGTCCAGCACCTTGGACCTCCCGTCGTCGCTGACCATGATGTTGGAGGGCTTCAGGTCGCGGTGGACGATGCCCTTCTCATGGGCGGCGGCCAGCGCTTCGGCGACGGCCGTGCCGATCTCCAGGATTCGCTCGACACCCAGACCTCCCTCCGAAATCAGCTGGTCCAGGGGCTCGCCCTCGACCAGCTGCATGGTCAGGAAGTGCAGTCCAGCGGATTCCTCGACGGAGTAGACGGTGACGATACCCGGGTGGTCGAGCGCGGCGAGGGCCTTCGCCTCGCGCTGGAAGCGCTCGAGGCGCTCCGGGCTCGAGGCCAGCTCTGCCGGCAGCACCTTGATCGCCACGTTCCGGCCGAGACGCATGTCTTCAGCCCGATACACAACGCCCATCCCACCCTCACCGAGCTTGTCGAGAATCCTGTAGTGACCGATGCTTTTGCCGATCATGGGTGCGCCTCATTCTACAGTGAGCGTCGAAGTGCGGATGAGTCTCTCAGATAAGCTAGAGGCTCTTACACTTGCTACCCGATTTCCAGGAAATGGCACTTGGCGATCGCCAGGAAGTCTCCGCGCAAGCCTAGCTGAATCGGTGCGTCGCAGAACGCCTGATGACACTGTCAAGGGTCTACGGATTCTGGCGCTACGTGACGCATCTGGAGCGAGACGAGGTGCGCCGTTACCTGGAGATGTTCTACGCCCTGCAGTTTCGGCCCCTGGCAAAGACCGTCAGCTGAGTCCGGCTGCCACACGTCTGCGCAATGGAGTTTCTACTCGCCACACCCCGCCGATTCAAATGGACCTTGAGCCTGTATCCGCCACTCTGGGGCACCGGCATCTGGGTCGATCACGTTTCGCAGGACTTCCGGGAGGTCGTGGCCACCATGACGGACCGCTTCTACAACCGCAACGCCTTCGGAGACCATTTTGGCGGCAGCCTGGCGGCGATGACCGATCCGTTCTATGCCCTCATGCTGATCAGGATACTCGGCCCGAAATACCGGGTCATCGATGCGGAAACCCGCCTGCGCTTCGTACAGAGAGCCCGCGGCAGAGTGAGGGCTCGCTTCTCGATCGGCGACGAAGCACTCGCAGCGATTCGCACTGCCACGGCAGGTGGCGAGAAACACCTCGCCAGGTTTCGAGTGGACATCACCAATGCAGTTGGCGAACCGGTAACCGAGGTGGAAAAGATCATCTACATTCGCCTTCGTCGAGATCTGCGACCCCCCGGCGGGAGTCAGGGCCTCCCCTGAGGGATCGCGAACCGGTTCTCCACCAGGGCGCTGGCCTCGGTCAGAGACACGTGGCAAGCGATGCAGTTGTAGCGAGCGCCGACCACGCTCTCCCCCACCTTTTCCGGCTCGCGGCGCAGATCGGTGTAGTGGCTCGACGGGATGGGCGTCGGCTCTCCCGCTTGCTTCTCCTCGACCTCGTGGCAGTCGATACACATGTTGGACTCGAGGGTGACAGGCAGGAAATCCACAATGCCATGCGGCACGGTGGGCGGAGCAACAGAATTCACCCGGTCGATCAACGGTCGTTCACCCGGCGCGCTGTCGTTGTCTACGACCGGCTCGGGACTTGCGATATCGAACACGCTGGCCTTGCTCAAGCCCAGCTCGCGATCGGGAGTGCCCTTTTCGGAAGTCTCGGTCTGTGCAAGGACCACTCCGGCAAGCAGAATGCAAATGACGGGGAGGAGCGACCTGGAATACGTCATGGAACACCTCGATTTCTCGTTCAGACCTTGTAGACCTTGACCGCGCACTTCTTGAAATCGATCTCCTTGGAGATGGGACAGGTGGCATCAAGAGTGATCTTGTTGATGAAGACCGACTCATCGAACCAGGGCACGAAGACCATCCCACCAGGCACCGGATTGCGACCGCCGATGCGCACTCGCGCCTGGATCTTGCCCCGGCGTGACTCGATCCACGCGAGGTCGTCCGCGGCGAGACCCCGCTTCTCGGCATCCTTGCCGTGCATGTAGAGAAGTGCCGAAGGCATGGCGCGGTGCAACTCCGGGACCCTTCGAGTCATGGAGCCAGAGTGCCAGTGTTCGAGCACCCTGCCGGTGCTCAACCACAGGTCGAAGGTCGCGTCCGGACTCTCTGCCGGCGCCGCGTACGGCCGGAAGAAGATCTTCGCCTTCCCGGCGAGGGAACGAGACTCGCTTTCGGTGATGCCATCCAGATCCCCACCGGGAAGCGATTTGAGTGCCGGGCCATAAAAATCGAAGCCAGTTCCTTTCTCGACGTAGGAATCGTACTCCTCGTTGAACCGCCAACGGGTCTCCTGACCGTCGATGACCGGCCAGCGCAATCCGCGCACGTTCGCGTCGTAGTAGGTGTCGAACTCGGCCAGATCGTGGGCGTGCCCGCGACCGAACGCGGCGTACTCCTCGAACAGGGCTTTCTCGGGAAACCACTCGAGCGCCGCGGCCTCCACGGTGCAGTTGTGATGACCCGCGCTCACTGGATCCGGCCAGGCGAAGCTCCGATTGGCGGCAGTGGCAAACAGGACATCGTAAAGGGTGTCGTCCGCTGAGTAGCCGAGGCGCCTGGCTGCGCCCAGAACATCGGGGAGCTGTTCCTTTTCGAATCCCTCCGCTTCGAGCCCCGGAATTTGTTGTGCTCCCCAGACTTCCTTCAGGCGGAACCGTTTGGCGAACTCCAGGATCTGCCAGACATCGCTGCGCGCTTCACCCGGTGGGGGCACCTGCTGGCGCCAGACCTGGGTGCGGCGCTCGGAGTTGCCGTAGGCACCCCACTTCTCGAAGATGATCGCCGAAGGCAGGATGAGATCCGCTACCTTGCCCGACAAAGTCGGATAGACATCGGAGACGACGATGAAGTTGTCCATCTCGCGGGCAGCTCGAATCCAGTGATTGGCATTGGCGGTGGACTGAAAAGGGTTGGTGACCTGGATCCAGAGCCACTTCAACGAGCCGTCCTCGAGGTCACGCATCATCTTGGTGATGTGACTGCCAACCTTTGGGTTGAGCGTCCCGGCCGGTAGCGCCCAGATCTCTTCGGAACGCTGCCGATGGGCCGGATTGTTGACCACCATGTCCGCCGGCAGGCGGTGCGCGAAGGTGCCGACCTCGCGAGCCGTGCCACACGCCGAGGGCTGACCGGTAAGCGAGAAGGCTCCGTTGCCGGGCCGCGCCTGTTTGCCGGTGAGCAAATGGACCATGTAGGCCTGCTCGTTGACCCAGGTGCCGCGGGAATGCTGATTGAATCCCATCGTCCAGAAAGACACCACTTTGCGGTCTCGGTCGACGTAGTAGTCGGCCAGCTGCTGCAGTTTCTTGCTGTAGGTCTCGAGGGGCTCGTCGGGATCGCCCTTCGAGAGCGCGGCGACGAACTCGAGGGTGTAAGGCTCCAGAGCCTTTCGGAAGTCTTCCTGGCTGATCGTCCAGTGACTTCCTGCCTTCGCGGCGTTGCGCTGCTCCACTCGCGGCGGGTTCTCCGGATCCCGGCGTTGGGCGATAGCCTCCTCCCGGGTGAGTACAACCTCGCGTTCCCGCGCCTGCGTGTCTCTCTCGCTGGCAAAAGCGAAATCGTCGTTGGCACGCATGCCGAAACCGATGTCGTAGGGGCCCGTGGCGAAGACGCAGTGGCGATCGACGAATGCCTGGTCCACGGCCCGGCGCTGGAAAATCTCCCGCGCGATGAAATTCCAGATTGCCAGGTCGGTCTGCGGCTTGAAGACGATTTCCATATCCGCGAAGTCCGAGCTGCGGTTGCGAAAAGTGGTCAGGTTGACGACCGAGTAGTCCGCGCTCCGGCTCCTCTGATCGACGACACGCGACCAGAGCATGGGATGCATCTCGGCCATGTTGGCACCCCAGAGCACCACGGTGTCGGTGAGCTCGATGTCTTCGTAGTTGCCCGCCGGCTCATCGATGCCGAAGACCTGCATGAAGGCCGCGACGGCCGAAGCCATACAGTGCCGGGCGTTCGGGTCGATATTGTTCGAGCGCCAGCCTGCCTTGAGCAGCTTGACCGCCGCATAGCCCTCCTGAATCGTGTACTGACCCGATCCCATGATCCCCACGCCTGTCGGCCCCAACTCGCCATAGACTCGCTTGAACTGGCGCTCCATCTCGTCGAAGGCCCGCTCCCAGCTGATCGGTACGAAATCGCCCTGCTTGTCGAACTTTCCATTCTTCATCCGCAGGAGCGGCTGGGTCAGGCGATCCTGGCCGTAGGGGATTTGCGCGTTCGCATAGCCTTTGATGCACAGCAGCCCGCGATTGACCGGACAGTCCGGATCACCCTTGACAGCCACGACCCGCTCGGCCCGGGTGGCGATCTGCAGACCGCAGCCCACGCCGCAGAATCGGCAGACCCCCTTGTCCCATTTCCATCCTTGCTCCGGGTCGCCGATCGTGCCCAGTCCGGGAACGGGCAGACCGAGAGCGCTGGCGGCGGAGAGCGCGACACTCGCTTTGAGAAACTCGCGACGAGAGACAGCCTGTTTCATACCGTGCCCCCATCCCCAACCTCGTCGATTCGATGCTCGACCAGCGCGGCCATCTGGACGCCCGCAAGGTCCTGGATTCGGCGCAGGCCGTCCTGCTGCTGATCAGCGGTCTCGGATTCCTGGACCGCGATGAGGCGCCCGCTGTCGGGATAAAGGTAGTGGACCTCCACTCCGGGTAGCGATGCGACCGACTGTGCGGCGCGGTCGACATCTTCCGGAGCGACAACCACGAGAATGCCGGAGTAGTGCATGGGGGGCGTCCTCCTCGAGAAAGTCAGATTAACGAAGAAAAGCTATCTCGAAGACAAGCAGGGCCGTTATGACCGCGCTCATATCGTGAGCAACCCGGATCCCGACCTCCGCCCTGCTCGAGCGAATGTCACCCGCCGATTGACTCGCCTTCCCGCTGCCGGGCACCCCGCCGGCCGGCTGCGGCTGTCTACTTCACCGCCAGGACCGTCGTGTGCTGGCTCATCATGACCGGCTCGCTCTCCTCCGCCGGAATCTCCAGGTACTCGGCGACCGAAGAGACCAGCTTGGCGTACCAGACCGTGGCGGTCACCTCGACCTCGCCCGCAGGCAGGTCCTGCGGCAACTGCCAGGTGAACGTCTCGTTGCGCGCCTCGAGAGGCGCCAACCGGTAGTCCGGCCCGAACGCCGCCGTGTTCCACTGCGCGATCGTCATGCGGCCCTGCGGGTCGAGATAGGGCAGACGATAGATCCGATCACCGTTCGGAACGAGTCCGTCCCTTGGCAGCCCCGCGAATCCATCGAGGCCGCGGATGTCCCCGATGTCCTGGTAGGCCAGGGTCTCAGCCGAAGCGATGGTGAAGGCTTCACCCTCGAACCCTCGAGCGTCGACCGGCAAATGGTGCCGCTGGCCCGCGCTGTCCAGCGCCTCGACATGCAGCCAGACGACGCGCTCCTCGGCCGAGCCGGTCGGAATCATGTGGCCGGCCTTGGCATTGACCACTGTCGCCAGCAAGGTGACAGTCGAGCCTTTGGCGGCGTCGGGCACCCGACTGTGGATCCTCACCTCGACGGCCCCGGCGAGTTTTCCGTTGTCGTGCGCACCATGGAAGAGATGTTGACGGATATCCGGACGATCCTCACCCCCCATCTCGGGAGCACTGTTGCCCGCGGCCGGCGGCATGTGGCAGTCCTGGCACACGATGCCCGCCTTCCCTTGCGGACTCTCCTGCCATTCGAGATGGGTGGCCTTGACCCACAGTCCCCACGGATCCTTCTCATTGTGGCAAGTGCCGCAGTACTCGGCGGTGCCGAGAAACTCGTTGACCTGGATCTCGTGGCCCATGCTTTCGGTGCCACCACGGGTACCCTGCTGGACGTCTCCCGGTTCGACGATGAAGTTGAAGTTGAAAGGCACATCCCCGGCGAAGCCGACGATGCTGTGACAGAGGTCGCAGGAGACGCCCTCATTGGCTCGCGTGCCTGCGGCCGGCGGTTGCGGGGGAATGTCGCCGGCGAGAAACGCCAGAGGTGCGTGGCAGCCGTTACAACCCGCTCGGATGCCCGCGACCTTTTCCTCCTTCTGACTGTGAGGCAGGGCCAGCTCGAAGTATTCGATCTCGTCCCAGGCGTGCACATAGGACTGCGACATCATCGCCTGGGCGTGCTGCGCCGCGATGTCGACATGACACTCAGCGCAGAACGAGTCTTCTTCGAAGCGATCGTAGGGCTGCGAGCCGAGCGCGGCATCACCTGCAAGTGGTACCTCCTCGGCGACCGCCGCAAAACCCGAGAGCAGGAGAAGTGTGAAGAACGGGCTTATTCTCTGCATGGGGACCTCCTGGCGTTGAGGATGGGGTGGGAGCTTCAAAGACCGGACCGAAAGACTCCGATCAAGACCAATTATTGGCCGCGGACGACGACCAGGAACCACCCGTTGGGGTGGGCCAAGAGCTTTCCTCTTCGCAAGCTACGGATTGAAGGCACGGATCGTCGCGGCGGCGTCGCGGGCGGCTCGGGCCAGGTTCGGATCCGGCTCCCCGGTCGCGATCGCGTCGAGGAAGGGCAGATCGTCGGCACGATGGAGATCGCCGAGCCGCGACAGGGCGTCCGAGCGCATCGTCAGGTTGTCATCGGCCGCCAGCTCGCGGAGCCGCGCCGCCAGGTCCGGATCGCTCGGTGTCGCACGGGTCCAACCGTCGAGC
Organism: uncultured Acidobacteriota bacterium; assembly: GCA_963707075.1. Classification (GTDB taxonomy): domain Bacteria; phylum Acidobacteriota; class Thermoanaerobaculia; order Multivoradales; family JAHEKO01; genus CAXMQZ01. The sequence goes on along the minus strand of CAVPOX010000006.1, from coordinate 179,314 downwards.
GCCGCCTGGCGCAGCTCTATCTCGTAGTCTGAGCTGGTATAGGCACGAAACAGGGGGACCCACTGTTCGTCTTCGAGCTCGGCCAGACCGAGCATCGCGCCGATGCGGAGGGTGTTCCACCAGGACGAATCTCGCTCCATCAGCTGTGCCAGGAACGGGCCGGCGGCCGCGTCGATTCGCCCGAGCGCTGCGGCCGCGGCACCCACGACCTCTTCTGCAGAGTCCGTTTCTATCACCCGTGCGAGAGCTTCAGCCGCCACGTCGCCGCCCGCACGCCCCAAGCCGATCACCGCCGCACGCCGGATGTTGCGATCACCATCCTCCAGGGCTGCAACCAGGGCACTGACGGCGCCCGCCCTCCCGATCGTCCCCAGCGCCAGGGCGGCCTCCTGGCGGAGCCCCCAGTGCGCTTGCCGATCACTGAGCACTCGCTCGAGGGCGCTCCTGCCCTCCCCGCTCTGCGGAAAATCGTCGCTGACCTGACGGACGGCCTGGAGTCGCGCGGCGAGGTCGCCCCCTGCAAGCTGGGCAAGGACCTCGGTCAGCGGTCGGCGGATGGCGATTTCCGCTACCAACCAGTTCCCCTTGTCAAAGACGACATACTGCGGTGGCCCAGAAGCCGGTAGCGTCACCTGGGTCGTCCAGTCCGTCAACTCGACCGTGTGCGTGGTGGCACCCGCCGCGGTCACGATCTCGACGGCGACAGGCAGGCGAAACAGGTCCTCGAATGGCAGATCCGCCTGTACCTGCTCGATCGTGAGATCCACCTGCTGACGTTCGGGCGACCAGCGGTGGTCGACTCTGAGGCGAGGATGACCCCCACCACCGAGAATCCAGTCGGCGAAGAAATTGTCGAGATTCCTACCCGTCGCCGCTTCCAGGGACCGCTGCAGATCGGTCGCCTCGACCTCTGAGAAGGCATGGGTTTCGAGATAGCCCTCGATGGCGTGCCAGAACGCCTCCTCCCCCACCACCTGTTTCAGCATATGCAGCACCAGAGCGCCCTTGATATAGGTCGTCTCCGATTGGTACATGTCGTCCGGTGCCTCGAAGTGGTCGTACTCCAGGGGCCGCACCGTCCCCGTCCGCCGCACGTAGTCGAGATAGCTGTCGCGGTAGCGCCACCGCTGATAGGTCAGGTCGTCCTCACCGTAGGCGTAGCCGTTCCAGACGGTGTGGGCGAACGTGGCGAACGACTCGTTGAGCCAGATGGAGCCGAGCGAACGACAGGTCAGCAGATCGCCGAACCAGTGATGGGCGAGCTCGTGCGCGATCGTGTCCTCGGACGACCAGTCGGAATAGGCAACGGTCAGATCGGGTTCCGCGTCGCGCGGCGCTGCCTCGAGCCGCAGATAGTTCTCACCGAAACCGACCATCGTCGTGGTCTCCATTGCCCCGGCGAACTCGCGCAGCGCGACCTGGTCGTACTTGGGCCAGACATAAGGGTAGCCGAACCGCTCACTGAAGAACTCGACCATGCGTGGGGTATCGCCGAACGCGTAGGCTGCCTCGGCCTCGCGGCCAGCCTCCACCCAGACACTGAGCGGTATCTCGGTATCTCCCACCCGGGCGGCCGCGAGTGGGACCTCGACGAACTCTCCGACATCGACGGCGAGGAGGTAGTTGGGAATCTCCTGCTGTTGCACCCAGCGAAAGGTGCGGCTGCCGTCGGGGTTCTCACGCGTCTCCTCCAGAAGACCGTTGCCGAGCGCAACATAGGGCCGGGCAACGGTCAGCTCGAGCTCGACCGCGAACCGATCGTTGGTGTCGTTGTAGAGCGGCAGCCAGCCGTAGTGGAGCCCTCCTTCACCATAGTTCCAGGCTTGTGGCGAACCCTTCGGCGAACGGGGAAAGAAGTACATTCCACTCGTGGGTCGACACGAGTAGGCAATGCGCACCGCCCATTCCTGGCCTGGGGAGGCAGGCGATGGGAGCTCGACCCTGAGTAGCCGCTCTTCGACGGTGAAGGGAGCAGCTGTCGATTCGCCATCGGGACCGATCGCCTCCACCCTGGCAATTGCCAGGTCTGCCGCGTCGACAGCGAGCGATTCGACGGCCCCGCTCAAGGCGGAGAACCGGATGGTGGCAATGCCCGAGATCTCCTGGCGCTCCATGTCGAACGTGAGCTCTGCCCGCAGGGACTGGATATCGACCGTGCGCTCCCGAACCGGCCGCTCAGGACCTTCGGGCAACCGGTGACCCGGAACTACAGTGGCCCCGGCGACGCTGACGACTGTCAGGGAAAGGACGAGGACGGAGAGCAGCTTCTTCATGGCGACCTCCACACAAAAGTATTCCACACGGCGGTCGAGGCCGGGACAGTTATACCGTTCGATGGTTTGATAGGCTGATTTGTCAGTCTGCTGGAAAATCCATCACGGTCGACGCTGCCAAGGGGTGAATGTCATGTTCATTGTCCTGCTACTCGTCACTTTTGCAATCGCTGTGATCGTCTCGTCCGTCGTCGTCAGGATCTTTCGGCAGCCAGTGGAAACGATTCTCGGCCAGATCGTGGCCGAGGAGATCGCGGGGGCGTGGCAGCGATATCTCACGTTTGCGATCTATGTGGTGGGCATCTCGGGGGGCGTCCGTCTGTGGGACCTGGAGAAGTACATCACACCGAGACCCGAGGGGGCCGAGGTCATCGTGTTGAACGCCGACCGGTGGACGTTCGAGGTGTACCGCACCGTTATCGGCACTCTGCAGAGCGTCGCCTGGCTGCTCCTGGTGTTCTTCATCTTCGGACTTATCGCGTACGTCATCGCCCGCGGCCTGGAGACCAGGCGTTCGACCCCGCCCAAAGAGAAGTAGAAAGGCCCCTGCTCAGCCCCGAGTCGAGTCGTACTGCTGTCCGCTATCGACCGGAATGTCCTTCTTGTCGTGCGGCACGCCGACCCTTACCTGGCCAGAACAGGTCGCTCCACCGGCCGTCGCCGAGAAGCTGATCTCGTAGACACGCCCGTCACCTGTACCCGATCGCTCGGCCCGGACCTGAGCGGTGTCCGTTCCGACACCCGATCCATCCGGGCCGGTACTGCCATCGCCCACATCGTTGACCGGCTCATCCTGCGTGATGCCTTCGATCGTGACCGTGGCGGCTCGGTCGCAGGTATCGGTCAGATTGACGATCTCGATGTCGACCATCTTGTGATTGGCCGGCCAGATCGTCTCGACGCTTGCCCGAGCGGTACTGCAATCGGGCTGGACACGTTCGACCCGATAGCCATCGCTGTCGGTCGCTTCGGGAGCAGGGTTCCCCGCCGGGTCGGAGGCGTTGACAGTAGCCGTGTTGGTGTACGGCGTCTCACCCACTGTTCCCGTGGCCACGCACTGCATGTCGTCACCCACAGCCAACTTGTTCTTCGGACAGCGAATCGGACCCTCTTGCGAATCCATCACCGAGATACTCCTCAACTCGATATTGCCTCGATTGAAGACGTCGTAGGTCCAGGTCACCGGACAGCCGATGATCAGCGTGGGACCTTCCATGCCATCGGTCTTCTTGTCGATCTCCACGATCGGGACCGAGCCGAAGTAGTGACTCGCGTCTTCATCCGAGATTCGCTGGCGGCCATCGGAAGCCTGGACCAGGCCGATGTTGGCATACTGCCCTTCGATCGCTCTGGCCGATCGCACGGGGCATTCGAAGGAGTCGCCAGGCGCCAGGTCGCGGCCCCGGCAGATATCGCCAGCAATCTGGTCATCGGTCACGAGCCACTCCACGAGCGGCACATCCCCGATATTGGAAACCACGTACACCCAGTCCACCTGGCTTCCAGGGAGAACAATCGGGCCCACGGGGTAGTCCGCGTCCTCGCCATTGGTCGATTTTTCGAGCTGCACCGCGGCGAACCGTCCGCCCTCGTTACCCAGGTAGTGGCTCGGGTCGGTAGCCGTGACCCGGGTTTTTCCGTCTGTCGCCGTGACCGTCGCGACGTTCGCGTATTGGCCCTCGATGGCAACGCCCTTGCTGGAGCAGCGAAAGACCTCTTCCGGTGCCACATTCGAGCGGCGACAGATCTCGCCTTCCTGATCGTCCTCGACCAGAACACTGACCAGGGGCACATCCCCGATATTGGTCACCACGTAGGTCCACTGCACCTCTGCGCCCACCTCGATGGAGGGACCCGGAGCGGTATCCGCGTCGAACCCGTTGGTCGACTTCTCGATGAACACACCTGGGCCAATGACCATCTCGACTTCGCCTCCCGGAGAACTGGAGAACTCGTTGGAGTTGCCGGTCTGACTCGCCTGGCTGGCGGCGAGCGATGGCGCTTCGGGTTCGGTTGGGCCACTGCTCCCGCTGCTACAGGCCAGCTGCATGAGCACTGCGCCGGAAACGAGGATCAAAGCCAGGATCGTCCAATGGGTCTTCTTCATGATCTCCTCCCTGTGGGCTCCAACGGCGCTGAGATGACACCTACTCATAACCCTCTACCCAGCTCCCGCGGAAAGCAAACTCATCGGCTCATATAGATAGGAGCACATATGGTTCGTCGCGACTGTGACCTATTCCACACCGTGACTTCTCGTCGAGGCGCCACGGCCATCCGAGGAATCACCAGGGCTGGAGGGTTTCGGAGGCGAGCGGGTCTCGACGGGCCGACATCGATCTCGACGTTCGCGGTACGATAGCGACCAATTGCGATGCGACTCCTGCTCACAGTTTGCCTGCTTCTCGGTTTCGCGATCCTTCCGAGCAGTGGAGAGAGTGCAGAACGGGTCACCGTCCCGATCGATATCGAGGACACGGGCACGCCGATCAGCCCTTTCATCTACGGGCAGTTCATCGAGCACCTGGGACGCAGCATCTACGGCGGAATCTGGGCGCAGATGCTGGAAGACCGCAAGTTCTACTTTCCGATCACCGAAGCGTACGCGCCCTACAAGAGCCTCGAAGACACCGAATTCCCGGTGGTCGGCGCCTCACCCTGGCAGATCATCGGCGACCCGAAGGCCATTCAGATGGTCCGAGAGGGCTCGTTTGTCGGCGAACAGACACCGCTCATACGGCAGGGGGCCGGCATCCGACAGTTGGATCTGGGCGTCAGAGCGGATCTCGCGTACGACGGCTACATATGGGCACGCCCGACCGGTGGGGAGCCAGGAGTCATCGAGGTGGTTTTCAAGTGGGGCGAGGGGGATGTCGACCAAAAGACAGCCAGGCTGACCTTCGAGTCTGGCCCCTACACTCGGCAGAGTTTCCGCTTCAGGGCGGACGAAACCCTCGACCGAGGCGCCTCTGTGGAGATCCGATCCGTCGAGGGTGATCTCCTGGTCGGCACGGTCTCTCTCATGCCCGGCGACAATATCCGCGGGATGCGTGCCGACACGCTGGCCCTGCTCAAACAGCTCAAGGGCACGATGTATCGCTGGCCCGGCGGCAACTTTGTCAGCGGTTATGACTGGCGCGATGGCATCGGTGACCGGGACCGCCGCCCGCCGAGGAAGAATCCGGCCTGGACCGGGGTCGAACACAACGACTTCGGCACCGATGAGTTTCTCGACTTCTGCCGCGAGCTCGCCGCCGAACCGATGATCGCGGTCAACACCGGCTTTGGTGATGCCTACTCGGCCGCGCAGTGGGTCGAATACACCAACGCGGCAGCCGATACGCTCGCCGGCGGCTGGCGAGCCGCCAATGGCAATCCCGAACCGCAGAAAGTCAGGTACTGGTCGGTGGGCAACGAGATGTTCGGTAGCTGGCAACTCGGCTTCATGCAGCTGCACCACTACGTCCTCAAACACAACGCCGTGGCCGAGGCCATGTGGGCAGTCGATCCCGAGCTCGTGCTGATTGGCGTCGGCGACCTCGAGGGGATCAACCAGAGCCACGATCCCCAGCAGGCGGAACGCGGCATCACCTGGTCCCACGGCATGCTCGAGTCGTCTGCCGATCACATGGACCTGATCAGTGAGCACATCTATGTCGGCCGGACTCCCTGGTCCGAGGCGGAGCCTGTCCCCCTGACCGAAAGCGTGATCGCTGCCAAGAGCGCTATCAGGAGCAAGGCCGAAGGTCACCGCGAGCTGCAGGCCTCGTTGGCCAATCTGGACGGGCGTCTGGTTCCGATCGCCATGGACGAGTGGAACTACTGGCACAGGGACTACCAGTTCGGCGAACTGGGCTGCAGCTACGACCTCGCCGACGGGCTCGGCATCGCCGAGGGACTGCACGAGTTCTTTAGGCAGAGCGACATCATCCACATGGCGCACTACGCGCAGACAGTCAACGTCATCGGCGCTATCAAGACGACGCGAATTGCGGCGGAGATGGAATCCACCGGCCTCGTGTTGCAGATGTACCGGGAACACTTCGGCCAGATCCCTCTGCGCCTCGCCGACACTTTCGCACCCTATGATGTCGCCGCGGCCCTGTCGGCCGACGGCAAGACCCTGACCGTCGGTATCGTGAATCCGACCCCATCGGAAGTCGAAGTCGCTCTGCACTTCGGATCGACCCTGCCGCGGGGTCCGGTGACACGTTGGAGTGTTTCCGGTGCCGACGAGTTTGCTGCGAACAGTCCCGGAAGACCACGCGCCGTGGACATAGACCGCACCGTCGGACTACCCGCCGATCTCCCGCTACCGGTCCCCCCTCTCAGCGCTACCCTCTTCTCCATTCCGCTCGACTGAGTTCATCGGAGCCCACCCCAGCGGGTAGTGCCAAGACCCGCACCCGGTCAGATAACATCGGCACGATCCGTTCCGACTCCCCGGGGCTTTTGTCGCATGCCAGGCACCCCAGATCATGCAAGCCGCTTTACTGCACTTGCAGCGCTGGGCTTCGAGCGTGTCGAAGAGGTGTCCGTGACGCGCGAGATCGAGCCCGCCGGGCGAGGGGCTTTCCGGGTCGTCCACAGCCGACCGGCCATGGGCACGGAAGTCAGGATCTCCGCGCGGGTCCGCTCGCCCGGCAGAGCCGACCACGCGACCGGAGAGGCTTTCGCAGAGATCGATCGACTGGTGGGCATCTTCAGCCACTATGACGGCGGCTCGGCTGCCACGCTGCTCAACGAGCAAGGCTGGCTCACCGGGCCGCCGCCGGAGTTGGTGGGAGTTGTCGAGCATGCCATGCACTACCACCGGCTCACCCAGGGCGGTTTCGATATCTCTGTGGCGCCCGTCGTCGAGCTCTTTCGCCAACGTCGAGGTACCGCGTTACCCGCTCGCGCCGAGATCCGCGCCGCCCTGGAGCTGGTCGGCAGCGACCACATCGAGATCTCGCACCGGCGGCTGGGGTTCGACCGGCAGGGCATGCGCCTCACATTCGACGGCATCGCCAAAGGCTTCATCGTCGACGCTGCCGCGCGCGTCCTGGAGCAGCATCACATCAAGAACTACCTGGTGGAAGCCGGCGGCGATATCCGCGCTCGCGGCTCCAGAGGTCAGGGCAAACCGTGGACGATCGCCGTGCAGAATCCCGACAAGACTGCGAGCTTCCTGGAAACTCTGACGCTTTCAAAAGGCGCCGTGGCGACCTCGGGCAGCTACGAGGAGTTCTATGATGCGGACCGCAAGCACCACCACATCATTACTGCGGACACCGGAAAGTCGCCGCAGGAAGCCAGCAGCGTTACCGTGTCGGCACCGACAGCGATGGCAGCTGACGCTCTGGCGACCAGCGTGTTTCTCATGAGTCCATCAGCGGGTCTCAGGTTTCTCGACTCACTCGCGGCTTGCGAGGGCCTCATCGTTCGCCATGATGGAAGCCTCGCAAGAAGCAAGGGATGGCGCAGCGCCGTCCAGGCATGAACGACGAAATGGGGGGGAGCATGACGCAAACAGCAACGGCAATCCGAGGACCCGGTTGGTCACGATTCCAGACTTTCGCCTTGGTGACCTTGAGAATTCTGATCGGCTGGCACTTTCTCTATGAGGGGCTGGCCAAGTTGACCAACCCGTACTGGACTTCGGCCGGTTATCTCGCCGAGGCCAAGGGGTGGTTCAGCGGCATGTTTATCGACATCGCCTCGAACCCTTCAGCGCTGACGGCCGTCGACTACCTCAACATCTGGGGCTTGATCCTGATCGGCCTCGGTCTGATGTTGGGTGCGTTCACCCAGATCGCCACGATCGCTGGCATTGTGCTGCTGGCCCTCTACTACCTTGCGGCCCCACCCCTTGTCGGACTGACCTATGCGATGCCCACAGAGGGAAGCTACCTCATCGTCAACAAGGTCCTGATCGAGTTGGCCGCCCTGGTCGTCCTGCTCGCTTTCCCGACCGGACAGGTGGTCGGGATCGACCGCCTTGTCGCCAGAATGAGACGACCCGCCTCGCTGGCCAAAGCGCATGCCTGATCGGAGGGTGACATGAGCGAAGAAAAGACACAGCCGCCGACCGACTCCAGCAACGATACCGGCATCGAACGCCGCAGCTTCCTCGAAGCACTTGTCGCCCTGCCCGTGATCGGCGTCTTCTTCGTCAGTTTTGTACAGAAGAAGGCAGCTGATGACGCCAAGAAAGAAGCGATCATGGCGGAGCTGGGGGTGCATGAAGGCGGACCGGCCTACATCCCGAACGCGATCTCCCGCCCACCGAGCGAGCGCATCCGACTCGGCATCATCGGCTACGGCGGTGAGGGCGAGTCTCTGGTGCGCCACGCCGGGTTCGCCCACCCCGACTGGGTGGAAGGGGCCCGCCAGGACAACGTAGAAGACCCGCGCAACAAGGAGCTCGAGGTCTACATGGGGCAGGAAGACCTGAACGTGCAGCTCACGGCTGTATGTGACGTCTTCGACAAGCGAGCCGAGCGCGCCATCGCCGCATCGCAAGTGGACACGCGGCCGGGAGCTGGAGGTGCGATGGCACCGGCCAAGAGGTACCGTCACTACCAGGATCTCCTCACCAGCGGCGACGTCGATGCGGTCATCATCGCGACTCCCGACCACTGGCACGCGCAGATGACCCTGGACGCGGTTGCCGAGGGCATTCATGTCTACTGCGAAAAGTGCATGACCCGGACCGAGGCCGAGACGCTGGCCGTCCACGAGGCGGTCAGCAACTCGGAGATCGTCTTTCAGCTCGGGCATCAGAACCGCCAGTCCGAGGCGCACATGAAGGCGCGAGAAGTCATCGATGCCAACATCCTGGGGCCCCTGACCCTGGTCGAAGGAACGACCAACAGGAACACCCCATGGGGTGCCTGGGTATGGGATATCGAAGAGGAGGGCAACGCGCGAACGATCGATTGGGACCTCTTCCAGGGACCGGCACCGAATCGCGTGCCCTTCAATCTGGAGCGCTTCTTCCGCTGGCGCTGCTGGTACGACTACGGGACCGGGCTGGCGGGTGATCTGCTTTCCCACGAATACGACGCAATCAACATGATCCTCGATCTGGGAATTCCGAAGTCGGCGGTGGCTTCTGGCGGCATCTACTACTTCAAGGATGGCCGAGATGTTCCAGATGTCTTTCAGTCCGTCTTCGAGTACCCGGACAGGGATCTCACGTTCGTCTACAGCGCGACGCTCGCCAACGGCCACTACCGTGGTCTGAATTTCATGGGTCACGACGCCTCGATGAAGGTCAGTGGAACCCTGAGCGTCACCGCCGACAGTGAATCGACCCGCTATGAGAAGAAGATCGAAGACGGCATCATCGATCCCAACCGACCGATGTTCACCTACCGGCCCGGTTTCAAGGGTATCGATGCGATCACCTCCGCTACCGCGGAATACTTCGCCAGCCGTGGTCTGCTCTACACGTACCGGGGAGGACGGCGGATGTCGGCCTATCATCTGCTCATCGCCGAGTGGCTCGACGTCATCCGCCATGGGGGTGAGACGAGCTGCAATATCGAGCGCGGCTTCGAGGAAGCGATAACTTGCCACATGGCAACGCGATCGTTTCTGGAGAACCGCAAGGTCGAATGGGATCCTGTGGCACGACAGATCGTGTAATCAACCAACTCGGGAGAAAGCGACAAAGCAATGGACCGCAAACGACTTGGAGTGGGCATCATCGGTGGAGGTTTCGTGGCGAGGTTTCATATCCGCTCCTGGGTGGGCGTCCGCGATGCAGACATCCTGGGAATCGTCAGTCGGACAGCGAAGAGCGCTCGGGAGGCGGCCGATCTGGCCACGACACTCGGTGTCGGGGAAGCCAAGGTCTTTGGTTCAGTCGGCGAGATGGTAGCCGACCCCGCGATCGATGCAATCTGGATCTGTTCACCGAACTACACCCGTCTCGAAGTCATGGGAGAGATCGTCGCGGCCCTCGAGTCCGGCAAGGGAACCCTGGTCGGGGTGGCCTGCGAAAAACCTTTGGGGCGCAATGTCGCTGAAGCCCGGCGCATGCTCGAGTTGGCGCGAGGAGCCGGGTTGCTGGATGGCTATCTCGAAAATCAACTCTTTTCTCCTTCGGTCGTGCGTGGCAAGTCCATCCTCTGGCAGCGCGGGGCCGCCCTTACCGGTCCGCCCTTCCTGGCCCGCGCAGCCGAGGAGCACAGCGGCCCGCACATGCCGTGGTTCTGGGAGGGCACTCTCCAGGGTGGTGGCGTTCTCAACGACATGATGTGTCATTCGGTGGAGGTGGCCCGCTTCCTGTTGACACCACCTGGCGCTGGACGGGAGGTTTTGACCCCGACCAAGATCACCGCCCAGACCTCCTGTCTCAAGTGGCAGCAGCCGGCCTATGCCGACCAACTCGCGGCCAGCAGTGAGGGTTCCCTCGACTACCGCTCCCGCCCGGCGGAGGACTACGCGCGCACCGTGGTGGAGTTTCGCGATGCCGAGGGCAATCAGCGGATTGTCGAGGCCACCACTTCCTGGTGCTATGTCGGTGCCGGGTTGCGGCTCTCGATGGAGTTGCTCGGTCCCGAGTACTCCCTGGCGGTGAACTCGCTCGATGCCGGACCGCGGGTTTTTTTCAGCCGCCGCGTCACCGGTGAATCCGGGGAGGACCTGGTCGAGAAGCAGAACGCCGAGATGGGACTCATGCCGATCGTCAGCGATGAGGAGAGCGAATACGGCTATGTCGGCGAGAATCGGCACATGGTGCAGGCCTTCCTCGCGGGCCGGCGCCCAGACGAGAGTTTCGCCGACGGTGTCGCCGTTGCCGAGCTCCTGATGTCGGCCTATATGAGTGCCGAGCAGGAGAAGACCGTGGTCTTTCCACCGCGCGATCTGGACTCCTTCGTTCCGGCGGTGGCGCGGGGAGAATGGAACCCGGCGTCGTGACACCCGACTTCGTGCAAGTGGCGGGCTGCGGTCCGGTAGACGGAGTCACCTGCTGGCAACGGAAGGCTGCGCTGACGATTGCCGTTGTTGTCTGGGCTATCGTTACCCTGCCGGCTCTCGCGTCTGCCGAGCACGAGCTCGAGCAGATTCTTCGAATCGACGACGGCAAGTACACCAAACACGGCTGGAACCACTACGGACCTGGTCATTTCGAACTGGACCCCGCGACAGGAGTTCTCACCTCTCACGGTGGCATGGGCCTGCTCTGGTACGCGGTCAGGGAGTTCGGCGACTTCGTCCTGGAGCTGGAGTTCAAGACCCACGACGCTCACACCAACTCCGGTATCTTCCTGAGAGTCCCTGGAGTCCCCAGCAGTGACGACTACATCTACCACTCCTTCGAGGTCCAGATCGACGAAGCTGGCGAAGGGATCCATGCGACCGGCGCGGTCTACGATGCCGAGGCTCCCGCCAGACCGGCAGCAAAGCCTCCCGGCGAATGGAACCACTATCGGATTGCCTTTGTCGGTGATCGGATCACGGTCGATCTGAATGGGACGCGGGTCATCGACTGGCAAGCCGAGCCCCGCGGCAAGGTGGCTGACTTCAGTCAACGCGGCTACATCGGTCTGCAGAACCACGACGATCGCAGTCCGGTCTACTTTCGGAATATCCGAATCAAGGAAATCGAGAGATAGAGATCACTACCAGGTGGCCTTGCCGAAGTAGGTATCCGCATTGAACGGCTGGAATTCGTACACCCTCTTCGTCACACCTGAAGGAAAGACCTCGACCCAGAACTCGGCGGGCTCGGCAACCGCCGGGTTCTCCAGAACGACGTGATAGGAGCCCGCCGGAAGCGATCGGCGGACCGGTGTAAAGACACCTTCGTCCAGAATCTGCTGCTCGCCTCCCTGTCCGACGATGGCGACGACACGCCCCCAGGGCAGGGCATCGAGAATCAGATCACCGGAGGAAGCCAACACGGCCACCGGCTCTGGATCGACCGCGGTCGCCAGCTTGTCGCCAGCGCTCCGGGCTGCACGTTGCACCTTGAAGTCCACCAGATAGGCCCCAGCAGCGGCGACCAAAATCAGGCTGAACGAAGCGGCCAACACCCATCTCCGGGCGCGACTGCGATCTTCGAGGCTGCTTCGGCTCTTCTCGGCGGCAGACCGCACCGCCACGGAAAGGCTCGTCCAGGCCCTCTTCGCGGCGACCGAAGCCCTCGCCGATGTCCTGCCTGGAATGGCCTGCAGCCTTTCCAGGGGAATTGCCCGCACCAACTCCAGCAAATGGCTTCTGCGGCGCCCCCACCACACGGCCCGCACGCGCCGGACGCGACGAAGGTTCGCTTCCATCAGCGGAGCTTCGTCGAACTTGCGATGGTAGGCCGAGATCAGGAACTGGGTATGCAGCAAACGGCCTCGCGCCAATGATGCCTCGATGCGTGCAGCTTCAGCCGCCGCCGTCTCGGTAAGCTTGCGCTCCTCGAGTTTGGCTCCGATCGTCTCGACCAGGCTTCGCGCTTCGCCATTCTGTCCATCCAGGGCGAGCGCCCGTCGGGCTTCATCGAGGCAATCTTCAAGGCGACCCTCCTCGCGCAGTCGTCGTGCCTCGCTCAGATGGGTTGCCAGTTTCTCGCTGTGCCACTGCGCACGGAGGTCTTCGACGTAGTTCTTCCACTCACGCAACTCCTCGAGCGCACCCTCGCGACTCTCTGCCTTGGCCAGAAGGGACCGTGCTGCAAGCAACTCGCCCTGCTCGACCAACTGTTCGACCTGCACCAACGTGTCGGCGATCAGTGCGGCTCGCTCGCGCCTCTCCTGGCGGAGTCTGGCTACCAGCCGCCGCCGCGCCATTCGCTTGCGTTCCTCGACCCGCAGCTGGACACTGTGAACAGCGGCACGACCAGTCTGCGCGACGCGCTGCCAACCGCGAGCCCCAGCGCTCTGCACTTGCCCCCAACTGCGAGCCCCAGCGCTCTGCACTCGCTGCCACCGTCGTGCCCACCGGGTGGCTCTCAGTCGCTGACAACGCCGTTCTCGATGGAGAAACGCCGGCAGCTCGCCGTACTTGCGTCCACTGCCCCGGATCGATAGCAGAGCTCGCCATAGACGCCCTCTGGCCAGCAGGAAGTCGATGCGATCGGTTTCGCGGGCAATGGCCTCGGCAACTTTCCGCTCTTCGATCCGGGCAATCAGGGAGTCGACGAACTCTCTGGCGCCTTCAGCCTCTGGATCCAGCAGGAGAGCCTGGCGCATCTGCTCGAGGGATTCCGTCAGCCGGCCCTCGCCTTCGAGCCGGTCGGCCTCACTCAGATGAAACTGCAGGCGCTCGCGTTCCTGCTGTCTCAGTCGCTCCTCGATTGCCTGCCTCAGATCCGCCAGCTCATCGAGGGTGCCGTGGCGACGTTCGACCTGCCTCAGCGCGTCTGCCGCCTCCGTCAACTCCTCCAAACCGACGAGTTCCTGGATCCTCTCCCGGGTCTCGGCGATCAAGCCCTGCCACGCGCTCGCTTCTTCCTCCACCCGGATATCGCGCTGCGTTCGCGCCAGAAGGGTACGAATCTCGGTATTGGCAGCGCCCTGATGCGATACCTGTCTCAGCAGGGCGGCAGCCCCTTGCAGGTTCCCCTGGACCCGCATGGCTTTGACATGAGAGACCAGATGCGAGAGATGGGTCGAAAGCGCCGGGGGCTCATGCAGCGTCCAGATCTCCTCCATCAGCCGGCCAAAGGCCTCATGCTCTCCATGATCGCCAATGGCCGCAAAGAGGGCCTTCTCCGCCTCATGGAGCTCCCCATCGGCGATCAAGGCCTCGATATGGACCGCCGCCAGCTTCATTGCCTCCAGCCGGGCCCGCGCCAGATCCTTGGCCGAAGGACTCGCTGCCACTGCATGCAATGACCGGGTAGTCTCCAGCGGACCCAAGGGGCGGTCCGGATTGTCAGGCTGGCTCATCTGGCCTCCGACACACGTGCCACCTCTGCCGCTGCAGGGTCGGCAACAGTCTGCTCACGAAAGAAGTCGATGAACTTGGGCGAGAAAGCTTCGGGCAAGGGCTGAAAGTTCGCGTTGACGTCGAGACAGCTGCGGACGTTCGCCTGGGCGGCACTCAGCAGATCGGGGTCGGGCTGTTCGCCGAGCACGTAAAGTGAATAGAGAGCCGCAGCACGAAAGAGATACTGATGTGCCTGCGCCCGCCGATCGCTGAAGGTGACGTCATCCAGCAGCGCCAGGACCGTGTCATATTGCCCCGCGAAGTATGCCTCGACGGCTTGACGCAGAAGCGTCGGGGCACGGTAGGGCCGCGGTGCGGGCAGATCGCCGAGATCTTCGAGAAAGTCGGCGAGCTGAAACTTGACCTCCCGAAGCTCGCTCTCCGTCACTTCGCTGTCGCCCAGGTGGAGCCGGGTGACGATTTGATACCTGTCTGCCAGATCTCGACCAACCCGGGTTCCTTTCGCCCCGTCTGAGGTTGCACCCCAGGCCCAGACCGCCTTCATGCGCAGCTCGAGGACCTCATCCATCAAGGCCTGGCGATCGGCCGTGGGAACAACCGCCAGTCCTTCAGCGTCTTCGTTGAGCTCTTGCAGGAGCGTGGTCACCTGAGAAGCGATCTGCTGAGCATCCGCAATTCGGTCCTCGGTGAGAGTTCGAATCTGGAGTCCTGCATTCTTTGCCACCTGCGGCCCGGGGCTTCCTTCGAGAAGCGCTGTAGCCCGATCGAGGGCTCCGGCCGCCTCACGAAGCTGCAGCCTCGGGGGTGGAAACCCCTGGTTCCAGAAGTTGCTCAGGCCCGGGTCCAGGGTCCGCGCCTCGAGTCGGTCGACCCAACGCTGGCCGGCAGCGATCTGCTGGCGAGCCGCCGCCAACCGTCGTCCCCTGGAATCGCACGCAGTCATCATCCTGGCTAGCGTCGACGCTTGTTTCGTCTCCAGAACCACGCCCCTTCGGCGCGATCTCTCCAGAGCCTGCATCGCCGACGCGCAATCGCCCAGCTCGTAGAGGCTGAGACCGAGGTAGTAATCCGGCAGATAGGCGTCGCCCAGAAGAGTCCCCTGCCTTTCGACAGGATCCAACTCGAGGGACCTCGACAGCAAACGGGCCGCGTCGATCCATTCGCCCCGATCGACCGCCTTCATGCCCAGCGAGTAGGCTCCGTTCGGTTTGTCGGCGAATACACTGCCGGGCGCCACGAGAGCAAGAACGAGCAGAGGCGCAACGACGCTGGTCAGTCGCCTGGACCCCGCAGGCGAGTATCGTTTGCTGCCAGTTTTCTGCGATTCTCTCAACTTCAACCCCAAGCCCCGAGAAGGGCGATAGCTCCGCTCATGGTCTCGACACCGATGCATGCCAGAGCTGGTGCGTGGGCCGAGTCAGCCGTTAGCGAATACACCGAGGCACGATAACCCGGATGCCAATCCGTGTCTTTTCAAAAGAGCTATGTACAGATTCGGAGCTATGAATAGCTCGGCCGGGAGCGACGTCGCAGCTTAGAGCTCGCGGTAGGTTGACCCCGATCCTGTGCTTGTCGGCTCGGGCGGCAGAGCCTTCCCGGAGGTCTCACCGCGCGACGAAGACAGGGTGCGATCGTCCCAGCCCCAACTCCAGCCCGTAAAACTCTCCGCCAGCCTCGACTCCGCGGGGTCGGGCCTCATGCCTTCCCGCAGCCGACGCAAGAGCAGTCTGAGCTCGGTGTTGGTCATCTGGCTCTAGTTTACCAGCAGCGCGCTGGTGGGACCCTGATCCTAGTTCCCGGTCGGATCCTCGATCGACCCCAGGACCTGCCGGACAAACCGTGACTTGACCTGCTGGCTGGCCAGGACTCGCTGGCTCACCGGTAGCCTGTTGAGGACTTGCAGCACCTGATTGAGGAACTGACTGCCCCGGCTTGCCCCCTCATCGAAAAGCAGATGGGGCAGCTTGCCCCGCTCAATAGCCATGCGCAGGGCCCGCTCGAGGCTGTTGGCCGGCACGTAGCGAGGCTGCCGGCTTCGATCCATCTGCAGGGCATCGACTCGACAGGCGTGCGCACACACCCCGCAGCCGATGCAGCGGTCCTCGTTCACAGCCGGCAACATGCTCCTCTTGCGTTGAGCACACTCGCGCACGGGGACCATCGAGATCGCGCCCACGGGGCACTCGCGAGCACACCGAGAGCAACCCTTGCAGAGGTCTTCAGTGAGTTTCGGAGCGAACCCGCTAGGCACGACCGCCGGCAGATCGAACTCATTGATCGCCGACAACTGGCCACAGCAACAGCTGCAGCAGTTGCAGATATAGGTCGGCCGATGGCGCACGTTGTCGGCGATCTGGACAAGCCCCATCTCCCGCGAGACCGACAGAATCTCCAGGGCTTCCTGTCGCTCGGTCGGTCGACCGAACCCGCGTCGCACGACGAATGCCGCCCCACCATTGAGCGACAGACAGACCTCTTTGGGCGCGTCGCAGTCCTCCCCCAGATGCTCCGCCTTGTGCCGGCAGTAGCAAAACGACACGGCGATCTCCTCGGCGCTGTCGATGAGCGCGGTGGCCCGCTCGAAGTCCAGAACCTCCGGAAGCGGACTCCCTGCCAACTCATTCTCGTTGACCAGGGTGCGTCCCATCACGGTTTCTCCAGAAAAGACCTCGCGCGCAAACGTATCGTCGCCGTGCATATAGGCCCGCATGGCTGCGGCAAGCTCGCGACGAGGAAACTCCTCGTGTGCTCGCATGAAGCTGAACTCGAAGAAACCGATTACCGGTGGTGCCAGCAAATAGCGGACCTCACCCGTCCTGGGATTCATCAGATCCATCACGAGCCCCTTGTCGCAGAGAGGCTCCAGCAGTGGACGCAGCGCGTCTGGTGCCATTCCCACCCGCTCCGCGACAGTCTTCAGCTTGGCTGGACGCACCGGCAGTCGCGCCGCCAGTGCCGCCTCTTCGGGCGTAAAGAGAATCTCCAGAATTCGCTGCCAACCGCGACGGGCCGCCTCGTCGGTTGGCTCCGGCATGCCGACGAGGCCGGCATCCAGGCGATGCAGCAGGGACTGATACTCCGTCTTCAGGTGGCCAAGGTGCCCCATGATGTTCCCCCGGGTTCGAGAATCGGCCGAGCGCGATCGTGCCGCGATCGCTCCGTTCTTTCCTAGCATCCGATTGTCCTCCGCAAAACACCCGAACGGGTGGGTCACCGTCAAACCGGCCGACTTTCCCTGGCGAAGATCGACATCTCTCTAGCCACGCTGGTCGCGGAGTGATACGAATGGACATCGACTTTCATGCGAGGTGGAATATGCCCACAAACAGTCCGATCTCCCCCACTCCCTCGAGCTACCGTTTGCTCACCGACGACCAGTTGGCCCAGATTCATCACGCCGCCCTGGAAATCCTGGAGCGCACGGGTTCGCGAGTGTTCAACGCCGAGGCACGGGACCTTCTGGCCAGTGCCGGCTGTACGGTTACCGACACCGACCTGGTGAGGATTCCTGCTGCGGTCATCGAGAAGGCCCTGGAGACCGCTCCGTCGAAGATCGTTCTGCACGATCGCAACGGTGTGCCGGCGGTGCATCTCGAAGGTCATCGGACCTACTACGGTACCGGCTCCGATCTGCCGTTCACGCGCGATCTCGAATCGGGCGAGCGACGCCCGTCGGTGTTCGAGGATATCGGTCAGGCGGCGCGACTGGCAGATGCGCTGCCCAATCTCGACTTCGTGATGTCGATGGCCCAGGCCTCCGACGTCGATCCGCAGACCTCCGACCGCAGAGCCTTCCTGGCGATGGTCGAGAACACGACCAAACCGATCGTCTTCACTGTCTGGGACGAACAGGGCCTGGCGGACATCATCACCATGGCGGAGTCGATCGCCGGCGGCGCAGAGCAGCTGGCTGCCAACCCGTTCCTGCTGGCCTATCTGGAGCCCACCTCGCCCCTCCAACATCTGGACGAAGTGATGCGCAAACTCTTCATGATGGCCGACAAGGGTTTGCCCTTTGTCTATGCGCCGGGACCCATCGAAGGCGCCTCGGCCCCGGTGACGGCTGCGGGCAGCCTGGCCATGGCCGTGGCCGAGGGACTGACGGGGCTGGCCATCGCCCAGCTCAGACGTCCCGGAACGCCTTTTCTGTTCGGCTCTGGATCCGGTCCTCTCGACATGAAGACCATGGTCGCCACCTATGCCAGTCCGGAGTTCATGCGCCATTGCATGGGTGTCGCGGAGTTGGCCCACTATTACTACGACCTGCCGGCCTGGGGCTTTTCAGGATGCGCCGATGCCAAAGAGCCCGACGCTCAGGCAGGCGCCGAAAGCGCCCTGTGGATCCTCTGGACCGAGCTCAGCGGTGCCAATCTGGTGCACGACATTGGCTACATCGAGTCAGGACTGACCTGTTCCCTGGAGATGATGGTCATCTGCGACGAGATCATCGGCGCCGTCCGCCGCCTGGTGAGTCCCTTCGACACCTCAGCCGAGAGCCTCGCCCTCGACGCGATCGATCAGGTGGGTCCCGGCGGCGACTTCCTCGCCAGCAAGCACACCCTGACCCACTACAAGGAGTGCTGGTATCCGACCGTCTTCGACCGTCGCAATCATCAGGCATGGAGTGCTGCCGGCAGCCCCTCGGCAGCCCAGGCGGCCCGTGTTCACGCGCGTGAGCTGCTGGCTTCCCACCAGCCGGAACCTCTGCCACCGGCCATGGTCGATACCTTGCGACAGATCATAGACGAGCGCGAGAATCCCTGACCACGGGATCGCCCCGCATGAATCGAAGCAACCTCAGCAAGACGCTGCTACTCGCGATTCTCGTTGGCATTCTGGTCTGGGTTGTCCAGCGGAACATCCGCCACCAGGCGGGCACCGCCGAGTCACTACCAGCACCTCAAAGACCAGAAGCGAGCCCGGAGGCCCAGGCACCCGGTGGTTTCACCGTCATACGTTCGCGTCCCTTGCCCCGCGTCGGCAAGGCTCCATCGGACGAGCTCATCGCCATCGCCCGACAACATCTGGTCGCGGGAGGTCGAGAGGGGCGCTGTGGGGCCTATTCGCTCCTCGGCGATGTCACGGATCCGGGTCTGCTGGCCACGTGCGAGGCGCTCGCGGCCGAGCTGGACACCACCTACCATGCAAGATTCGGCGTCGAGCCACTTGGCCAGCCCGCCGAGCTCATCCTCCTCTTCGGCAATCGGGAGGGCTACCGCACCTTTGCCGACCAGCAGGGTATGTCCAGCGCTGGCTATGCCGGCTTCTCCATTCCGAGCCGAGGTTTCACGGCCACCTGGGCGGAATCGGCTGGACGCCTGGAGTTGGCCAGGACCTTGGCGCACGAGTTGACACACCTGGTCAACCGGCGGGCGCTGGGTGGGAACCTGCCCAGATGGCTCTCCGAGGGCTTGGCGGACGCGATCGGAGATACGGCGACCGAGGACGGCATCGGACCGCTGACGGGGCTTCGCGGTGTAGAAGGCGAGGCCGAGCGACTCCGTCAGGGACTGGAGTCGGGGAAAGCAGGCAGCCTGCTCGCTCTTGCATCACAGAAGGACTACAATTTCGACAGCAGCGGCACTTCGTATGATTACGAACAGAGCGCCCTTTTGGTGAGGTATCTGTTGCTCGAGCCCACACTCGCACCCCGTTTCCGCACCTTTCTCACGTGGTTGTCGGAGGGAGGCGATGCCACACCGGAAAAACTCCAGGAGTATCTCGAGCTCGATTGGACCGCGTTGGAACGGGGATTCCTGTTCTGGCTGGACGCCACCCGTGCTTGAGCGCTCGATCTCAGGATCGGAAAAGAGACGAAAACCATGCTGGTATTCCACGGCACCCCCCTGCGAGCGCTCCTGCTGAGCGCTCTCATTGTGCTGGCCTCGGCACTGCCCTTGCTGGCCGACTGTCCCCTCGAGCTGCGCAGTTATGAAGACGTCGAGAAGCAAGGGTTCGTTCTCGAATTCGATCCTCCACCGCCAGGCAGCCCGGTTCAGCAGCTGGCGGTCGTCAGAATCCTCCACGAGGCCCGGGGAGCTTTCTTCGAGCTCGAAGTCTTTGCCCTATCCGGATACGGGACCGTGTCGATGGTCTCGGCCGACGAGGATCATTCCGCCTACTTCTTTGACGCGGACCTGCGAGCAACGAAGACCGCCGCCGGTTCTCTGCTCCTGTTTATCGACGGTCTCGGCCAGGCCGACTGGACGTCCGGGGAGATTCCGGGATCCCGCGAACATCCCCTGGGTGACAAGATCTGGCGCATGGTGGGCTGCAAAGAGTAGGGCGAATAGGCCCATCGAACTGCGTCGATGCTGGCGTGAAAGCCTCCATAGCGCACCTGGGCGTCAAATGGGATCGTAGGCTCGACCCGACCTACGCCGGCGAATTGTCGCGGGTGGGACCGAGCGCCATGGCCAGAAAGTCCAAGACCCATGCCTTTCACGATGCCGGCCATGCCGTCATGTGCTGGTGCGAAGGCGTGGCGATCCCGGCACTATCGCTGCTCGAGGAGGACACCGGGGCTCTCGAGTCGATGCGGGAGATCGTGCCGCATTGCAGCCTCGATCTCGAACAGCGGCCCAAGAATGTCAGCCGCATGCAAAGACTCGTCCGCGTCTGGCTCGCCGGACCGCGGGCGCAGCGCCGCTACAGACCACGCAGCCACTGGCGAGCCGATGGAGATCACGACTACCGCGTGGCCACGAGCTTGATCGGCGGCTTCACCGCCTCGGATCGGGAGACCGAGGCCTACCTGCATCTGCTCGAGATTCAGACCGACCAGGAGCTCGAGCACGAGAACCTCTGGATGCGCGTGGAGGCCGTGGCCACGGCACTCCTCGAGGCCCAGAGGCTCTCCGCCAGGAAGATCCGCTCGATCCTCAAAGATCCGCCGATCTCTGCGCAGCGACTCGAACAGATCATGAAGTACGCCATGCCGATTCCTTTCCCGGATGTCAGCCGTATCGATGTCGAGTTGACCGAGCAGGGTCCAGGCACGCATTTCGAGGCGCGGCCCCGAGGCTTTGCCTGGCCTCAGACCTACGTGGGCAGTATCCACTGCGGCAACGCGTCCATCTGTGGCGGGGGTCTCGATCTGGGAGAGCTCATCACGGAGATGGTCGAGGACCGATCCACCTCGCGCGAAATCGACACCTCGTGCAGCGGCAGCGAAGAGGAACAGGCCTGTGCGACCCGCTTCAAGGGAAGCATCCGCCTGCGATACGTCACCTGAGCGGCGCTCCTGCCTGGCGCGCCGGGGTTGCCGGAGGTAGCCCGACGCGGGAACCGGTTGTTTACGGTTTGCCCGCCAGGCACGGTAGCATCGCGCGATCATGAGCCGCAGACGCCCCACCACCTCTTCTGTCGGACGATTTGTCAAGCTGGGTGGACTGATGGGCCGCGTCGGTGCCTCGGTCCTGACCGAGCGGGCCGTCGACTTCGCAATGGCAGGGCCCACCAAGCAGATGCGCCGCACGGAGAACCTCGTCAAGAACGCTGCCCGAATCGTCGAGACACTCGGGGAGATGAAGGGTGCCGCCATGAAGGTGGGTCAGATGCTCAGCCTGCACGAAGGGATGCTGCCGCCGGAGGTAGCCGAAGTCCTGCGCGATCTCCAGCAGGAGGCCCCGCGCGTTCCCCCGGAGGTCATGCGGTACGAGCTCGAGGGTTCGCTGGGGGGCAAGGTCGACGCGCTCTTCCTCGAGTTCGACGAGGAGGCCTATGCCGCCGCCTCGATCGGTCAGGTTCACAAAGCCAGGTTGCACGACGGGCGTCGGGTGGCCGTCAAGATCCAGTACCCCCTGATCGACGAGATCGTGCGGGCCGACCTAAAAAACCTCAAACGGTTACTGGGCTCCATCTTTGCCCTCTTCTCCGACGGCGACTTCGAGCCCCTGTGGGCCGAGGTCCGTGATCATCTCCTCGAGGAGCTCGACTACGAACACGAAGCGCAGAACATGAAGAGGACAGCCGAGCTCTACGCCGACATGCCAGAAGTGCTGATCCCGACTGTCGTGGACGAGCTCTCGACGAAACGCGTGCTCACCATGGAGTACCTCTACGGGATCCGGCCGGAGGAGGCCTGTTCCGATCGTTTTCCCCAGGAGCTCAAGAACCGGTGGGGGCAGGTACTCTTCGACTTCCAGATGCGCGGTCTCTTCCAACTGCGCTGGCTACACGCCGACCCCAACCTGGCCAACTTCGCCTTCCGCGAGGATGGCCGGGTCATCGTCTACGACTTCGGCTGCGTCAAGAGAGTCCCTGAAGTCATGTCCGACGGCTATGCCGCCCTGGTGCGCGCGGTCATCGATGATCACCGAGAGGCAATCCCGACGCTGCTGAAAAGGATCGGCTTTTACAAGACCAGCGGCGAGCCGGTACCCCGGGAGATCTGTGACTCCTACGTCGACCTTTTTGGACAGATCGTCCGTGAAGACCCGCCGTACGTATTCGGTGAGGACGAAGAGATGTATCGCAAGATCATGGACCTGGGCGCCGCGAACTGGTCCGAAGCGACCGATGTCTACCTCCCCCAGGACATCATCTTCATCGATCGCGCCCTGGCCGGGCACTTTGGCAACCTCAATCGCCTGCAGGCCGCGGGTCCGTGGCGCGATCTGCTCGAGAAGTACGTCTGACTGCCTGGCCGAGAGGCCCCGGCTTGGCGCCCCTGCCGCCCAGTGTGACCAACTGCTCCCCCCCGCCTCCCCCACCACCGCCGCAGCCGGCCAGATCGCACGACCGCAGGCGACGAATCTCCAGAGCACCCGTCGGGCAGGCAGCCGCACACTGCTCGGCCACCTGGCGTAGACCTTCCGACAGGGGGCGATCGAACGGGACTCCCATGGCGACCTGGAATCCGCGACCCACCAGGGCCACACCGAGCACCTCCTCCGACTCCTCCGCGATACGGACGCACGCATCGCAGAGGATGCACTTGCCTGGCTCGTAGATCACCTCTGGATGCGAGTCGTCCCGCTCATAGCGCCGTCGCGCCCCCAGAAAGCGGGTCGGGACCGCCTCGTACTCGGTTGCCCATCGCCGCACGCTGCAACCCACTGCCGCGGTGCAGCCACAGCTCATGCAGCGCTTCGCCTCTTCCATCGCGGTGTCGCGGTCGAAGCTCGCGACAATCTCCTCGAAGGAAGCCCGTCGCTGTGTTGGATCGAGCTCAGGGATGTTCTCCTGCGGGTGCTGCTCGATATTGCGAAAGATCGCGGCCAACTCCTGGTCGTCCATCGGCTGCAGCGTGACGTTGACCGGTTCCTCGAGTCCGACGACAGGACGGCCGGCCAGGTACTGGTCGATCGACGCGGCTGCGCGTCGGCCGGCCGCCACAGCTCGCACCGCCAGGTCGGCGCCCAGGACGGCATCACCGCCTGCAAAGACACCCGCTCGACTGGTTTCGAGGGTGTGCTGATCGACCGCGATTCCCCACGAGGTCGCTTCGAGCCCCTCCTGCACGGCCAAAGCGGTCTCGACCTGTTGCCCGATCGCGGCAACCACCGTGTCGCATCGGTAGGTGGTCTCGGCACCCTCGATCGGTACGGGGCGGCGCCTGCCCGACGCATCGGGGGCCCCGAGCTCCATGCGCTGACAGACCAGCTCGATCTCTCCGCTGGGGAGCCGTTCGAGCCGGCTGGGTGCCACCAGGTACTCGATCTCGACCCCTTCCTCCTCGGCCCCCTCGACCTCCTCCAGGAGGCACGGCATCTCTCGCCGGGTGCGGCGGTAGACCACCTGCGCTCGCGCGCCCAGGCGCAGGCTCGAGCGCGCCACGTCCATCGCTGTGTTGCCACCACCAACGACCAGGACCCGCGAGCCCAGGTCGGGTAAGTCCCCCTTGGCAATCTCTGCCAGCAGATCGATCCCGTGTCGGGCGAGGCCGTCCCCTGCGCATCCCAGACCGCGCGAGAGCTGGGCGCCGATTGCCACGAAGGCGGCATCGTGCCAATCGAGCAGATCGTCGAGATTGAAATCGGTCCCCCAACATCGGCCCATGCGAAACTCGCCGCCCATAGCGCGGACCATGTCGATCTCGTCGTCGAGAGGGCCTCTGGGCAATCTGTAGCTGGGTATTCCGTAGCGCAGCATGCCGCCGGGATCCGCTTGCGCATCGTAGAGGGAAACCGCATGGCCCGCCTGCAACAGGTAGAAGGCGGCCGTCAGCCCGGCAGGACCCGCACCGATAATGGCCACAGACTTTCCTGTGTCCGGTCCTTTCTGCGGGTGCCTGGCATCCGGGGCGTCACGGTTCCAGTCGGCGACCCACCGGTGTAACTGACCGATCGCCAGACCCGCGTCGTGGTGGCCGCGACGGCAGTGCTGCTCACAAAGGCGCGGGCAGATTCGGCCGAGCGCACCAGACATCGGCAGCCGATCCAGCAGGACTTCCATGGCCTCGCCAGGATTGCCGGCCGCCAGCGGATAGAGAAAGCCAGGGATGTCCAGTCCCGCGGGACACTGAGCCGAGCAGGGTGCAATGCAGTCACCGGCGTGGTCCGACAGCAACAACTCCAGGGCCATGCGGCGGGAGGCCCGCACATCGTCGCTGTTGGTAGTGACCTGCATGCCCTCGGCCACCGGCATGGCACAGGCCGGCGACAGGCCGCGATGCCCCTCGATCTGGACCGAACAGAGGAAACACGACGCTGCCGGCTCGAGCCCTTCTACATGGCACAGCGTCGGGATGACGATGCCCAACCGCCTTGCCGCCTCCAGCACGGTGGAGCCTTCCGGCACCTCGATCTCGTGCCCGTCGATCACCAGCCGTTTGAGCGTCGATGCCATCTCAGTTCACCTCGACCGCGTCGTCCTCGCAGACGTCCAGGCAGGCCCCGCAACGCACGCAAGCTTCGTCGTCGATGACGTGCAGCTCATAGGGCTTGGCCTCGATGGCATCGACCGGACAAGCCTGCGCGCACAATGTGCAGCCGATGCAGGCCTCGTTGATCTCGTACTTGACCAGGGCGGCACAGCGACCGGCCGGGCAGCGACGCTCATGCAGGTGGGCCTCGAACTCCTCGCGGAAGTAGCGCAGCGCGGTCTTGACCGGGTTTGGCGCGGTCTGGCCGAGTCCGCAGAGACTGGTGCGGTGCACCCGGTCGGCCAGTTCTTCCAGAGACTCCAGGTCGCCCTGGCGGCCTTCGCCGGCGCAGAGTCGTTCCAGGATCTCCAGCATCCGCCGCGTTCCGATCCTGCAGAAGGTGCACTTGCCGCACGACTCCTCACAGGTGAACTCCAGGAAGTAGCGGGCGATGTCGACCATGCAATCGCGGTCGTCGAGCACCACCATGCCTCCGGATCCCATGATGGCACCGGTTTCAGCGAGCGCTTCGTAGTCGACCGGCGTGTCGGCGAGGGATGCTGGCAAGCAGCCGCCTGACGGACCGCCAAGTTGCACGGCCTTGAACTTGCGACCGGGGGCCACCCCGCCGCCGTGCCCCTCCACAATCTCCCGAATGGTCGCCCCCATCGGCACCTCGACGAGGCCGCCCAACTGGATCTTGCCGGCCAGTGCAAAGACCTTGGTGCCCTTGCTGGTCTCCGTTCCCAGGCTCGCAAACGCCTGCGCCCCGCGGCGCAGGATCCAGGGAACGTTGGCCAGAGTCTCGACGTTGTTGACCACCGTCGAGTGGCCACGAAATCCCTGCTCGACGGGATAGGGCGGTCGCAACCGGGGCATGCCTCGACGGCCCTCCAAAGACGCGATCAGGGCCGTCTCCTCACCGCAGACGAAAGCTCCCGCGCCCTCGCGGACCGACATCGGGATCTGCAGAATGCCCGCCCTGTGCGCGGTGTCGATCGCCTGGCGGATTCGCTTCACCGCCTGCGGATACTCGGCGCGGATGTAGAAGAACCCCTCCTCCGCGCCAACCGCCCAGGCGGCGATTGCCAACCCTTCGACTACCCGATGAGGATCCGATTCCAGAATCAGGCGATCCATGAAGGCGCCCGGATCCCCTTCGTCGCCGTTGCAGACCACATACTTCGGTGCCGGCTGCCGACTCGCCAGGTCCCACTTGCGGCCCGTAGGAAACCCGGCGCCACCCCTGCCCCGTAAACCGGAGTCGAGGACTATCTGGATGACCTGCCCTGGCGTCATCGAGGCCATACAGGTCTCGAGGGCCTCGTAGCCCTGCCGAGCCTGATACTCGGCCAGCGACCCTGGATCGATCTCGCCACAATTTTCGAGCACGATCCGGCTCGCGGAATCGATGACGGCTTCCCGCGACGCAACGGGAGGCGCCGGATTGGACCACCGATCCCACATCCATCGAATCCGCGTCGACAGGGGCCGCGGCTTGACATGCTGTTGCAGGATGGCCGTGGCCACCTCGGCAGTCACGTGTGTGTAGACCGAGCGCTGCCCGTCCGCATCCA
Organism: uncultured Acidobacteriota bacterium; assembly: GCA_963707075.1. Taxonomy (GTDB): domain Bacteria; phylum Acidobacteriota; class Thermoanaerobaculia; order Multivoradales; family JAHEKO01; genus CAXMQZ01. The sequence goes on along the minus strand of CAVPOX010000006.1, from coordinate 152,783 downwards.
CCACCTCCACCAGGGGCTCGCGGTGGCAATTGCCGCCGCAGCCCACGGCTTTGACGACCCGGATGTCTCCAGCCTGCTTGGCACCCTCGCGCAGCAGATCCCAGACCGGTCGGGCGCCGTTCGCGATGCCACAGGAGCCCAGACCGACCCGCACCTCGGGCTTGCCGTGGTTCGAGGTTCTCACGATCCAGTCTCCGCGGCTTCCAGCTCTTGCCAGGCACTGGTCGGCGTCAAATGGCCCGCAACATGGTCTTCGATCATCATCACCGGAGCCAGACTGCAGCATCCCAGGCAATTCACCGACTCGATGGTGAACCTCCGTTCGGGATCGGTGTCGGCATCGGGCGGCAGGTGCAGCTGACGCCGCAGCTCGTCCATGATCGGGCCGATCCCCGCCACATGACAGGCCGTACCGTGGCAAATCCGCACCAGGTGCTGGCCGACCGGATCACGCCGAAACTGCGAATAGAAGCTCGCTACACCGATGATCTGGGCCGGAGCGATCTCGGTCGCTTCGCAGACCCGTTGCAGCGCCGCTTCGGGGAGGTACCGATAACGACTCTGGATCGCCTGCAGGATGGGAATCGTTGCCTCGCGGTCTCGCCCGATGGCAGCGATGATCGAGTCGATCGCATCGAGATCGAGGGCGTCCGTTGACGCCGCCGCGACAGCGACTGCAGGTCGTTGACTGTCGCGGGCGGACACCACCTTGCCAGCCGCAGGTCTCCCTATCGTAATCAGCGTCGATCGGCGAGCCGGATGCAGGGCCTGGTACCCCTTCGCAGAGGCCAGAAAGAAGACCGCGCTTATCAACAGGCCCCAGGCGAGTCGCTGATTGCGTTGATCGCGGGCGACCGATCGCTGTGTCTGCTTATCGAGCTCCTGCTCCAGTTCCTCGGCCACGGCCGCCTCGGTCGGGACCCTGACCTCCAGCGCCTCGACAACCTCCGCCTCCTGTGCCGCTCGGACCCGCTCGCGGATGCCGTCTGCGATCAGTGTCACGCTGAAGGCCGCTACCGCGATAGCGCCCAGTAGCGCCATCCACCAGGTCGCGCGGGACACCTGCTCTCGCCTCACGCGGCCTCCTTCTCCTCACTGAGATGCACCGGGCAGGATCCGTAGCAGCGAGCACAACTCAGGCAGGTGGTGCGGATCGCCCGCATCTCTTCGATGGCTCCGTAGGGGCAGGCCTGCTGGCAAAGACCGCAGTCGAGCTCCCGGTCGGGAGTGATCGAAACGCTTTTCCAGGCATAGCGCGAGAACACCGACAGCAAAGCGCCGTAAGGGCAGAGGTACCGGCAGTACGGACGACCGACGAAGATTCCCAGGACCAGGAATACGCCGCCGAGCACCAGCATGTGAAAGGGTCCGGTAAACCGGAAGAACCCGACAAAGGGATCGAATCGGCAGATAATGAAATCCCGACTCACCGCTGGCAGCACGGCAAAACCTATGGCCGCTGCCAGGTATATCCACTTGAAACTGCGCAGAATGCGATCCACTGTCGGTGGTACTTCGATCGGCTTGAGCAGCACCAGCTCCTGAATCGCTCCCAAAGCGCACACCCCGCCGCAGAAGACCCGGCCAAAAAACAAGGCAGCCACTAGAGGCAGCATGAAGATGCCGATCACGAAGTAGGGAATGGCGTAGTTGGGATCGACCATCGCGGTGGTGACATTCTGGATCGATCCGATCGGACAAATGCACCCTTCGCGGATGAACCCGAAATAGACCAGGCACACCACCGCCAGCGTCAGGGCGAGTTTGCGACTGCGCCGGCCCAGGACGATCCAGGCGGCCAGGCCCAGCGCCGCTGCCAGGAGCGCCAGGTCGAGGATCTGCCGCTCGATGCTGGTCGCACGCGGGCGCTGGACTTCCGGGGTGACATAGCCTTCACCGATCGCCTCTTCGCTTGGAGCGACATCTACCGGCCGGCTGTAGTCGGTCTGCGGCCACGCCGGCGCCGCGAGCCACAAAACCACCCAAACCAGAACGAGCTTGACGACTGACGACCGTCGCTGCTCGCGGTCCCGGTGCATCAGACTGGCCTCAGGTGGTCGGACGAAGCTCGTAGGCATCATCGGGGCAAGCGGTGGAGATCGAGCAGCGGTTGCAGGCGAGACAGGTATCGTGACGGACTTCGAGCTTGATCGAGCCGAGCCCTGCCGGCTCCTTGCAGCCCATGACGCAGAGACCACAGCCGTTGCACAGACTCTCGTCGATCACGTACTCGTAGTAGTTGTTGGCCGGATCATCCGGATCGATCCAGCCGATCGGCTTGCGCTCGATGGCATCCCGGGGACACAGCTTCTTGCTCGGCAGACCGTCCGGCCCAATAGCGCTGTGGATGTCGAAGTACGCGGGGCAGATGTAGCAGCGACCACAGTCAGCAAAGTCGTTGACGGCACGTACCGCCGAAAGCGGCAGCACGCATTCGGTGGCGCAGCGCTGACAGGCTTCGACGCCTACCGCTCCCAGCCGACTGTTCACACACTTGCTGGTATCGATGGCCCAGGCGTCGCTGCCGTGCGCCTTGACCGCCAGAAAGCAGCTGACGCCTCCCAGACCGGCCAGAGCCGCTCCTCGAGCTGCCAGCCCCATCACGTCGCGACGGGAGTAGTCCTGACTCACGAAGTCACCTCCGCCGTTGCGCCAGATGCGTCGGGCTCGAAGAGCACGACGACGCGTTCGACCGGATCGACCACCCCGATGTGGCCATCGGCCGAGACGACCAGATCCATGTTCTTGCATTCCGGAGCGAAATCGTCGCCGCTCGCCACCACCGACAGCAGCCGACCCTGGGGGTCATAGACCTTGACGCGCGGGCCGGCCTTCTCACTTACAACGATCTCACCGTCTGGCCCTATGGCGAGATTCGTCGGATTGCAGCATCCCGGAAATCCGGCCGGATCGTGCTGACCGAACTGTCCGAAATGGCCGAGGGACTCTCCGTCGGGCTTGTACCGTTCGACTCGATGCATCCCGGGATTGGCGACCACCAGGGTGCCGTCGAGATCGACCGCGAAATCGACGATGCCGTTGGGAATGTGAAATCCGCCTTTGCGGTGACGATCGCCGACGTGGTTGATCAGGGATCGATCGCTGGCGAATCGGTGAATCCACCGCGACCCGGCGTCGGCGATGAAGCTCTCTTCGTCGTGGAAACCGATCGCTGTGACCAGACCGAATTGCGCTTCGTCTTGCCAAACCGATTCGCGCTCGCCGTCAGCTGTGAAGATCTCAATCTGTCCTGCCTCCCCTGCCCAGATCCTGCCGGTCGGATCGACGGCCAGTGACCAGGCAGGAAGGCGGGTGGGCCAACCACCGATTCTTGAACCATCCGCAGCAAAGGTGTAGACCATGCTGTCGCCGCCCAGGTACCAGGTCCCTGAGGGACCGAGGGCTGCAGCCCGCGCGGTGTCCTGGCACACACTCTGACCCCCTGGGCCCCGGCCGATTTCCTTGCCGCGTCGATATCTCATCGTCCTACTTGACCTTCAGGCAGACCATCTGGCGCATGTCACGGAGGACCAACCTACCGTCCGAGAGCGCCATCGGGCCCCAGACATCGTGCCCGGAGAGAACCTGGGCCTGGGCCAGCTCGCGGTACTCGTCGGTCCTGGCTTCGACAAGGTGCAACATCCCGGTCTTGCCTTCGAGAATGAAGAACATGTCGTCTGCCAGCAGGAAGCTGCCCTGCTCGAACGCAGCCTGGCCCTCGCTGGTCCAGACAACCTCGCCCTTCTTGTCGAGACAGGTGAAGAGGCCCCGCTTCTGGCGCCCGACACCGAACATGTGATCCTTGTACACGATCGGTGTGTGGATCTCCGCATTCCAGATGTCGGGTGTGACCTGCACCGCACTCTCGACTGCGAACTGATCACCCTGCTTCGAGACCTTCAGGATCGCACCGCCGGCATCGTAGCCGGCTGTGATGAACACCGTCTCCCCATCCAGGGGTAACGGCGAAGGTGCCACCGCCACGTTGAACTTGAATGGCTGATGCCAGAGCCGGCGGCCATCCTCAGCCGCGATCCCGACGGTGCCGAAGAGATTGTTATAGAGATACTGCTTCGCACCGGCGAGCGTGGCGGGCATGATCGAGGCATGTGACATGGGCCAACCGTCGGGATTCGGCGTCCTCCAGATCTCTTCGCCCGTCTCTTTTTGCAGCGCGACCATCAAAGCGGCCCCACCCGGGGCGATGATCAACCTGTCACCGTCGAGAAGAGGGCATTGCCCGTTGTACCATGGCGGGATCTGCGCCTGATACTCCTCGACGAGGTTCTTGCGCCAGACCTCTTCCCCGGTCGAAATGTCCAGGGCATGCAACACGGTTTTGGGATCGAGCGTGTAGACCAGCTTGCCATCGACTGCTGGAACAGTCCGGGTGATCCCGTGGTTCGGTCGGATTCGCCGCGACTCTTCGTAGCGCCAGTCCTCGTTTCCGGTCTCGAGATCGACGCTACGGACCAGCCAGTTGGCGGCCGCCTCGTCGTAGTCGTTGAAGAAGACCTTACCGTCGAACACCGCGGCCGCCGAGTACCCTTGTGCTACATCGAGCCGCCAGAGCACCTCGGGGCCGCCTTCGGGCCAGGACCTCAACAACCCCTTTTCGGCCGAGATGTTGTCTCGATTCGGACCCCTGAACTGTGGCCAGTTCTCCGCCCTGACCCCTGAGCCCAGCATCAGGACAGTCAAAGCTGCAACAAATAGATACACCGATCTCCGCATACTTCAGATCCTGTGCAAGATTCGCCCACAGCGAAACACCCGTTGGGGTAGCTCCCCGGCCCATCAAGCCGGGTAGTCGAAAACCGTTGGCTGTTCTCGCCGTAGATGTGTGCAGGAGAGCAAACGCGGGATAGACTTTTCGCGTTGACTGGTTCGTGTCGTCGAGTCGTATTGAGCCACCCGGATCAAGGAGTCCGTCATGAGAGCGATCGTCTTCATCCTGATGCTCGGGACATCGAGTCTCGGATTTGTGGTTCCGACGACAGCGCAGACTGCGGAGGGCCTGACAGCCGGGAATCTCCGCGACGCCTGCGAGAACCTCGTGCTGGCTGTGCGCGGAGTTTCGCCCATCTCCCAGGAAGATCCGGGGGCCATGCTCTGCCTCGGTTATCTCGCGGGCTGGAGCCAGGCCATGGAATCGGTCGCCGACAAGCCGTATTGTCTGCCGGAGGTGGCCACCATGCAGCCCGGCGATCTGGCGGATCTACTGGTCACCTTTGTCGACGGGCATCCGGATCGTCAAGCGAGCTCGGCCCACGCTGCGCTGCTGGAGACTCTCGTCGAGACCTTCCCCTGTGTCGAAGAGGCAGATTCCGGGGAGGGGGAAGTGATCGAATGAACGGCTCATCTGGGAGTCGCGGTTCGCTCTGGCTGTTGGCCACCGGTCTCATCCTGTCCCTGGCAGCCTGCTCGCCTCGGCCCGCAGCCATGGACGATCCCGCACCGCAACGTGACGAGAGAGCAGAGCTGTCGGGACCTTATCTGGGTCAGGAACCTCCCGGGACCGAGCCCCGGCTCTTCGCACCCGGAATCGTGTCCACCGGTCTGTCGGAGCGCGATGTAGCGATGACGCCCGACGGTAGGGAGATTTACTTCACCGGCATGATCGGCGCCAGCTCCACCTTCAGCGCCATTCTGGTCACCAGAGAGGTCGACGGTGCCTGGCTGCCGCCCGAGGTTGCCCCTTTTTCAGGGCAGTACATGGATCTAGAGCCCGCCATCTCTCCCGATGGGCAGAGGTTCTTCTTCCTCTCGGATCGTCCCCTACCCGACAGCGAACCGGACTCGGAGAACCATGACATCTGGTGGATGCCGCGAGAGGGCGACGTCTGGGGAGCTCCCCGTAATCTCGGACCTCCGGTCAACACTGCGGCGCCCGAGTACTTTCCGTCCCTCACCCGACGGGGTGATCTCTACTTCACCCGTCGCACGGAAGGCGACGCAGAGGCTATCTTCCGCTCGCGATGGATCGACGGCACCTACGAGGAACCCGAGCGTCTCGGTGATCGGGTCAATGCGGCACCAACCCAATTCAATGCCTTCATCGATCCCGACGAGCGGTTCCTCATTGTCTGCTACTGGGGCCGCGAGGATGGCCTCGGCGGAGCCGACTACTACATCGTCTTTCGCTCGGATGACGACTCGTGGAGCGAACCGGTCAACCTCGGGGACAAGATCAATACCACCGAGGGCCGGGAATGGTCTCCCTACGTCTCTCCCGACGGTAGATACTTCTTCTTCATGTCATCCAGGGCTTCCTATGAGAACCGGGTTCCAGATCACCCGCTGAGCTATGAGGATCTCCAGATGTTGCACCGCGCACCCCTGAACGGCAATTCCGACATCTGGTGGATGGACGCGGCATTTCTCGAGGATCTCAGACCCACCGAGCTCTAGATCACATGCGCCGAATGCGTCTGCGCTATCGCTGGCCCGGACTCTTATTCTCATGGTAAAGTGCTGATTATAAAGGCGATTATCCGTTTTGCAGTATCCAGTCCTGTTGATGCCATGGCCGCCGCACAACGCCGAATTACGGCGCATCGATTGGTCCGACTACCTCGAAGACCCGACAGTCGGCCTGATTGTCGACCCCGCGACGGGCAAACCCTTTGGCAACCTGATCGTCGTGCGTCTGCGCGTCCTCGACCTGCCGCCCGCCGGCCACCTCGAAGAGGTGCGCATCGGCCAGATCGTCGAGCTTCCTCTGGCAGATTTCCTGGGCATGGAATCTCAACGGATCGATTTAGGCCGCATACCCTGGGCCCAACGCCTTGGCTTCAGGGTCGAACATCAGCCTGCCCCTCTGAGTCGCGAGGAGCAGCCCAGGGGCCTCCCCGAGGACTTCGACGCCGTCAAATCCTTCCTGTTCGAAACACTGCGGGAAGGCCCGGTTTCGGAGCTCGAGATCATCGGCCAGGCTGCCGACCTCGGCATCCCCATTCCGACTCTGCGCGAGGTCAAGAAGCGCCTACGGATAGCCTCGATTCAGGACGAAGAGGCCGGGTATCCGCGAACCCTCTGGCGTCTGCGGATGTCCCAGCGTTACAAACTGGAAAAGAAGCGGGTGCCGGATCCCAGGAGGTGAGGTGATGCCCGACCGTCTCGAGATCGCTCGCAACTGGCTGCCGCGGTATACCGGTATGCCTCTCGGAGAGATCGGCGACTACATCCTGCTGACCAATTTTCATGGATATGTGGATCGCTTTGCCGGGCAGTTCGGTTGCGAGATCCACGGGCTCGACAAGCCCATGCAGGCGGCCACCAACAGTGATGGTCTGAGCATCATCAACTTCGGCATCGGTTCTGCCAACGCGGCGACCATCATGGATCTCCTCTCTGCCCGCGCCCCCAAGGGCGTCCTCTTCCTGGGTAAGTGCGGCGGCCTGAAAAAGGCAACCGAGATCGGCCACTTCATCCTGCCGATCGCGGCGATTCGCGGAGAAGGGACGAGCGACGACTACTTTCCCAAGGAGGTGCCGGCGCTACCCTCTTTCAAGCTCCACAAGTTCGTTTCAGAGAAGATCATCGCGGAAGGCCACGAGTACCGGACAGGGGTCGTCTATACGACCAATCGTCGGCTCTGGGAGCACGACCAGGTATTCCTCGAGCGACTGAAACGCAACACCTGCATTGCGATCGATATGGAGACAGCGACCTTGTTCATCGTCGGCCACTTCAACAACATCTCCCGTGGCGCACTGCTCCTGGTGTCGGATGTGCCCATCACTCCGGAGGGCGTGAAGACCGAAGAATCCGATGCGCGAGTTACCGAGGAATGGTCGGCGATCCATCTTCAGATCGGTATCGACGCGATGACCGAGATCGGTGAGAGTGGCGAAGCCATCCGGCATTTTCGCTACTGATCAGCTGTGGATCACTTGATCCTCAGGTAGTGGCGCACCGCCGAGCGGATGACATCGCTGATACTGCGCTCTTCTGCGAAGGCTCTCGCCCTGACGGCTGAGCGTTCCGCTTCATCCAGATAGGTGCTTACCCGGGTCAGACCTCCGGGCGTGACGGTGGTCAGCCCACCCCTCGGTCCACGCAGCGGTCCACCGGCGCCCGCGGCAGGCGCGGGGCCTCGCTCCTTGGCAGTCAATGCGGCTGTCCCTCCAGCGCTTCCAGCACGAGCTCGCGAGGCTGCCACCCCCGTTGACTTCCCAGCACCGACAGCACGCCGAATGTCTGGCGAAAGCTGAAGTTGCACTCGCGCACCAACTTGATGGCCTCCGCAGCCGAGATCAAGCCCCGCTGCATCGCGGCGGTCACCACCTCCATCGTCAACTCCTCCGGATAGTCACTCATCAGCCGTTGAATCAGCTCGCCCTGATCCGGATCTTGCTTCAACTCGCTGACCAATGTCTCGAAAGGATGATTGGTGTTGGTCATAGGGCAGCTCTCCTCGGCCTGAGGAACGGTGACGGCTGAATGGCGGGAGGGGGCGCGGTCTTCTTCGCGATGGGCTCACCTGCGTCGAGTGCCTCCTGGATCAAGCGAGCCTGTTCCGCGAGCATCGCTTTGAACTCGACCGAGGTCTGGTCGCGCCGTCGATCTCCCTCGGGCCGCGGTGGACTCATGCCGAACTTGCGTTTGTACAACGACGTGAGTTCCTCCAACTCTTCGCCTGTCATCCACCCCTCGGATCGTAGAACCAACGCCCGCCAGAAACCAACGGGCCACTTGCCATCCAACGGATCCCAACGCGACAAGAGCTCATGAATCATCGATGCCAGGACGGCGGATCGGGCAGGTGTCTCCGCTGACAGGCTGTCCAGGACATAGCGCGCCTTACCCCTGCGCCAGGCCACCGCGAGCTCTTGCCCCTGGCGACGCAGCTCGGATTCGACCTTCAGGATTCCTTCCAACACAGATCCCCTCCTTGTTGATCCCGATGTTTAATCTTTATAACCCTATAGCACTATAATAACATAATGACATATCGCGATCAAGTCATAGTACTATAGGGCAACAAAGAATATCGAAGCCTCAGAGACAACGCGATATCCTTGGGCGAGACGATGTTCGCCTCGGATACCAACAGGGCCGCTCGTGCCCTGCGGATCTTGCAGGTCGCGGAGCACCACGCTCTCGATCGGCAATCCCTGCTCGACCGGGCCGGTCTCACCGAAGGCCAAATTCAGGATCCCGATTCCCGCATCCCGGTCGCGACGACCCTTCGTCTCTGGCGTCAGGTGGCCAACCTCATCGACGACCCCGATCTGGGCCTGGAGGTCGGTAGCTCTCTGCGACTTCGCGAAGCCGGAATCGTCGGCTACACCATGATGCACAGCGAAACGCTGCTGAGCGCCTTGAAACGCGTCGTGCGCTTCGCCAAGCTGTTCAACCAGCGGGCCGATCTGACCCTCGAACAACTCGGCGATCGCTGGCGGCTGCAGGCGCTGCAAGATCCTTTGATGCCCAACTTTCGCCAACCCATCGATGAAGGCATTGCCGGCCTGATGGCGCTATTCGCCGAGGTTGTCGGGCGCAACGTCGTGGCGGCGGAAATCCACTTCAACTACGGCAAGCCGGAGAGTACGTCGGAGCACCGTCGCCTTCTGGGTGCGAACCTCGCGTTCGATCAGCCCCGTGCCGCGATATTTCTTTGGGACAGGGACGTTCAGACAAACACGATTGAACCGGATCCGCACTTGATCCGTTACATGGATGAGCTGGCCGAGATTCGCTTGCAGGAGCTCCCGAGCGTCGATACCTACTCTGGCAAGGTCCAGCAGGCCGTTTGGCCGCAGTTGAGCGAGGGACCACCACCGATCGAGGACGTGGCCGCCAGACTCGCGACCAGCACACGCAGTTTGCAGCGCCGTTTGCGGGAGGAAGGCACCTCGTTTGCCGAGGTGATCGACACTCTGCGGCACGACAGGGCCCAGCTACTGTTGAAGGATCCCAACCTGCCGGTCTACGAGATCGGCTACCTGCTCGGCTACTCGGATCCGAGCACCTTTCACCGCGCGTTTCGTCGCTGGCAGGGAACCTCGCCACGAAGGTTTCGGGCGCAACAGCTCAGTTGATCGTGTTGAACAGGCTCATCCACGGCCTGGCGGGCCTGGCGTGGTCCATGGCGAAGGCCTCGGCAAAGCTCTGCGCCTCCCCCAGGGTGGAGAACACTGCGACCGGTACCGGATCAGCCAACCCCTCTTCCGACAGGTTCCGATGCTCCCCGGAGTCCATGTCGAACTCCTCGATCTCCATCCAGAGCTTGTAGAGCTTCAAGTCGCCCCCCTTTGACCGTCGTCAGTGAGCGAGGCCAGACTCTCACGCAGCTCCATCAGACCGGCGGTTTCGTCTCGAGTCCAGGATCGACCTGTTTTCGCCTGCAGCATACCGGCCTGAATGTCGATCCGGTTGATCGGCTCATCAGGTCCCGGCAGAGTCGTGCCCATCTCCGCCTCCAGGTGCCGCTTGCCCTCGCCCCGATGCCATCGCGCCTTGAGCACCGTCATGTGGCTACGCTTGGGGCAGGTAACGATGAAGCGAAACAGGGGCAGCTCGCCGACAACTTCCATCCACGGCTGGAAGTCGTGCTCCCCGCCACAGGCACAGGCAAAGGGCAGGCCGTAATACAGCGAGAAGTCGTAGTGTCCACAGGGCTGCACTTCGACCGTGCTTTGTCCAAACTCCCGCGGCGCCATCCTCTGCATTCTGCTCCTCCCGTCTTGTCCCGTTCGCCAGAGCACCTGGTCACGTGCTCGGCTCGAGGAGAATCTAGCGGGATCGGCTCGTGGTCACAGTGGTCCGGCACGCCAGGTTCCGGACCTGGGGCGCCATTCGAATGCGGACTGTCTCAGATCTCAGCGAATTGCGCTGCGTAGAAGTGAGAGGGCTTGTTCCCGCGCTGCCAGGGATGGACATTTCCCCTGGTAGATCGTGCCGCGGCCCCCACCCCGGCCATCCAGAACCTCAGCGACTCGACCTCCGAGCCGTTGCAGGTCGAGCTGCTCCTCCTCACCTGCTGCCAGGGCAAACAGGCATGCGGAACCGGTGTCGGCTGTCAGAAAAGCGAACCCATGCCTGGCTTGTTGCGCAAATCTCTCGGCGAGTGGTCGCAAGAGCTCGGCCTCGTCGGGCCCGAGGTGAAGCTCCACAGAGGACTGCTGCAAGGAGATGAGCTCCACGACCAGGGATTCGGCGAGGCGCTCATGCAGGCCCCGTCGCAAACGGCGTTCCGCGGTCAGCTGCTGCAGCCTGAGCTGCAATCCGGCTACCAGCTCTTCATCCCCCGTATCGAGCAGCTTGCGAAGCTGCGCATTGCGCGCCTCCTGCACCGCCAGGCGGCGCCGGACGCGCTTGCCCGCGACCCACGACATGCGACAGCCGCCGCGCAAGGGCTCCGTCGAGACCACCTTAAGCATCTCGATCTCGGCCGTCGAGACGACATGGGTTCCACCACAGGTATTGAGGTCGAAGTCCTGGATCTCTACCAGCCGAATATCACCGACATGGCCGGCTGGCAGTCCCCGGCTGCGCACCTCGAGCTGGCGGAACTCCGCAGGACTCACCCGGAAACTCCGAATGGCCCGCGCCTGGGCGACGACTCGGGCTACGGCATCTTCCAGCGCTTCGACCGCGGCCGGAGTCGGGGGCGCGCAATCGAGCTCGATATCGCTGACCTCCGGTCCGATATGAAAAGAACGCGTTGCCCAACCGAATTCATCCAGGGCCGCTCGGGTCAGCAGATGCTGAGCCGTATGCTGCTGCATGTGATCATACCGGCGATCCCAATCGAGGACGAGAGTCCCCGGCCCCGGCTCCAAGCGAGTCGCGAGATGGTGGATCACCTCTTCATCCCGCTTCTCCACCGCCGTGACCTCGACCCCGCTCAGCCAACCCCGGTCGCCTGGCTGTCCACCGCCCTCCGGATACAGGATGGTGTCATCGAGAATCGCAGCGTAACCCGCGTCATGACGGGTGACCCTCGAGATCGTGACCTCCAATTCACGCGCGTAGGGCTCGCGCTCGTAGCCGTAGATCGCCTTCATCCCGACAATTCTGCCACGCACTTATACTTGGCGGGTGCCAAATCGTCTCTCGATTTTCGACCTCGATCTGGGTCAATTGGCTGACTGGCTGGCGGGTATCGGCCAACCCAGCTATCGCGCCCGGCAGATAATGCAGTGGATCTACACCCGCGGTGTCACAGATTTCGCAAAGATGACCGACCTGCCCGACCCACTGCGCCACGGGCTCACCGAGTCCCTGACCTCCTTCTCCGGCCACCAACTCGCCCGTTCGGCGGCACCCGACGGTACCGAAAAGATTCTGCTTGCCTGGGCCGACGGCGCAACGACGGAAACCGTGATGATTCCTGCAGCGGCTGCCGGGAATCGTCGAACTGTCTGTCTCAGTACGCAGGTGGGCTGCGATGTCGGCTGCCGTTTCTGTGCATCGGGAATCGGTGGCGCTCTGCGCAACCTGACAGCCGGGGAAGTTCTCGAGCAGGCCGTCCGGGTCCATGCTCGACTCCATGCCAGAGGGGAGCGCCTCAGTCACGCGGTGTTCATGGGTATGGGCGAACCGCTGGCCAACTACGAGACGACCGTGACGGCCGTGCGACGCCTCAATGCCGAATGGGGGTTGGGTCTGTCCCAGCGACGCATCACGATCAGCACTGTCGGCTTGCCCAAGCAGATCGAGCGCCTGGCCGAAGAGGGCCTCCAGATCACCCTGGCGCTGAGTCTGCACGCACCGAGCGACGCACTACGGCGGGAGTTGATCCCGTGGGCCGAGGGGGTGCCCTTGTCCCGCCTGATCGAAGCCTGCCGTCACTACCGCGAGCGTACCGGGCGTGAGGTCACATTCGAGTACTGTCTGCTGGCAGAGGTCAACGATGGCCCAACGCAGGCGCAGGAACTGGCCAGACTCGCTGTCGCGCTCGATGCGCACGTCAACCTGCTGATCTACAACCCGGTCGACGGACTCCCCTTCTCCCGGCCCAGTCGCAATCGGGCGATTGCATTCCTCAGAGCTCTGCGCCAACGCGGCGCCAAGGCCCATCTGCGTGAAAGTCGCGGCCTGGAGGCGGATGCCGCTTGTGGTCAGTTGCGCCGACGCACCGGAGACCAGGCGGGATCAGATTCTGACGAATAGCCGCTTGTACCAGGGAACACCCTGGTCCTTCAGTCGCGCCCTGGCTTCCTTTGTGCGCTGCTTGTCTTCCTGCCGGGCCAGTTTCTCGAGGAACTTCGTTCCCTCGCCCTGATGACACTCTTTGTACTTCTTGCCACTCCCGCAAGGACAGGGATCGTTGCGGCCGACCTTGGCCACGTGCCTGGGAGCTGGAGTGTTCGAGAAGCCCGGCCACACCACCTTGTTGTGTCGCTTGATTCCTCTACGGCTCATAACTGTGTCTCCCCCGGGCGATCCTATCCCATGGCACCGCTACAAGGACTGGGAGCTGCTACCTGCTCATTGGGTCTGAGCCGCCGTTCAGTCTCGAGGGGTAGCTTCCGACGCGGCCGGGTCGGCGGGTACCAGCTGGAGCAACAGGGCCTCGGGCGGACATGCCAGGCGCAACGGGAGACCGGTCACGCCCAGGCCACGGGTGACGATAAGCTCTGAATCGCCGACCCGAAAACGTCCTTCGTCCAGGCGGAAGCGGCTCATGCGCACCAGAACCGGCAGTCCCGGCATTCTGATTTGTCCGCCGTGGGTATGTCCCGCCACGACCAGCGACACACCCTGCTTGACCGCCTCGGGAAACAGGTCCGGGTTGTGCGACATCATCACCGTCGGCACCCCATCCGGCCTCCCCGCGAGAGCGCTGCTCAATTTCGGATCGCCACACAGCAGATCATCCACTCCGACCAGGTGGAATCTGCTGCCGTCCCTTTCAATCGAGACCGCATCGTTGTGCAGGAGCTGAATGCCGGCTTTCGACAACAGATCGACCACCCGCGACACCTGCTTGGTGTAGTGATCGTGGTTGCCCAACACCCCGTAGACGCCGAGAGGAGCCCGCAGCGTGGACAGGGCTGGAACGGCTTCTTCCACCTCCTCGACGCACACAGTCGCGAAGTCACCGGGAAGCAGAATCAGGTCTGGCTCCGTTTCGAGGAGTCGCTCCAGGGTCCTGCGCAGCACTTCCGGAGCCAGAAAAGGCCCGGCGTGAATGTCGGAGATGACCAGTACGCGAAACCCTTCCGACCCGCCCAGACCAGCCAGCGGAATCTGTCCCTCCGACACCGTCAGAGAGCGATCCAGGATCGCTGCATAGGGTTCCCTGATGAGAGGCACACGGGGAAAGATCCGACGACTGAGAAACTTGTTGAGGCCGCGCTCCGTGCGCCGGAACCAACCGTCTCGCGGATCGAGTAGATGCCGGGGCGGAAAATCGGTCTTCGCCGGATCAGCGAGAGATTCGTGCTTCACCGCGGGTACCGATCTGCCCGCGCCCTCGTTCAGAGGAAGCGTGGCGATCCGGCGAGGTGGCGAGAGTTGGAGAAACCGCATCCGTGCGGAATATACAAGACATTCTCGCCGTCGTCTGTGACCTGTCTCTCGACCAAGCGAAGCTTACTGGGCAGCGCTGGTCCAGGGACCCATGCCACCGGTCTCGAATCCGTCGGAGAAGATCCAGTCGCCTCCCACAGGTGGCATGTCCACACCATTGACGATCCCGAGAGGTTGATACCCCTGATAGCCGGGGAAGATCTCGCCGATTCTGGGATTGCCCATGCGGCGGATCAGGATCTCCGACAGGACCTGCCGGTAGTCGGTGGTCACCTCCAGGTCGGCACCGTCGAACAGCTGCGCGTTGGACAGACCTGGCCAGGAGCCGTGCACGCCACCGTTGGCATTGCCCGACATCACCAACATGAAGCCGCCATGCCCGTGGTCGGTGCCGCGGTCGTCGTTTTCTCGCAGGCGCCGTCCGAACTCGCTCATCACCACTACGGTCAACCGACTGGCGTAGTTGTTGGCACCTGAACCATCCATGTCGCGATAGAAGGCGGCCAGCGCTGTTGCCAGCTCTTCGACGTGGTAGTAGAAGTAGCCTCCACCGTCTTCGCCCTGGCCGTTGTGCGTGTCCCATCCACCGAAGTCGACTGTCGCCACGCGGAGTCCCAGATCGAGCTTGGCCATGGCTGCGATGGTCTCGAAGTGGCGGCCGAGACTGGTGTTCGGATAGACCGCTCCGTTGGCCGGCGTGTAGTTGCCATCAGCCCCGTTGAGCTCGATGATGTCCACCGCATCGAGCGTTTCCGAGCCCGACTGATGCAGCCAGGTCGAACCTCGGCTGTAGAGGTTTCGCAGAGCGGTTCGCTGCGCATTGCGCCACTCCCAGGGGCCCACATTGAGGGAGAAGCTGTCCGGATCACTCATGTTGATGGTCTCGACACTGCCCCGCAGTGAATCCTGCTGCAGATTGCCAACCGCCAGCGATGGCATGACGATCTCGGAGGGGATGTTGCTCGCCGTGAGTAGATGCCGGGTCAACCAGCCGGTGCCCGTGCTGAGCGTGCCGGGAGTCCCCAACTCCATGAATCCCATCGAATCGAAATGGGATCGGTTGTCCTCGTGCATCCCTGCCGCCACAACGACGGCAACCTTGCCACTCTGATAGAGGTCGAAAAAGGTCGGCTGCGACAGGGGCACGCCACTCGGCCGTGAATGGGTAGCCCGATGAAACCCGAACTGACTGTCGAGCGGCACCGCCGAGTACGAGCCGCTGTTCGGAACGTAGATTTGGGGTCGCGCGGAGAGATAGTGCGAGCGATCGGGCCCGCCGATCACCGGTACCAGGTTCAGACCATCGATACCGCCTCGCAGAAAGACCGACACCAGAATCTCCTGGTTGTCGGCCGCCGGATCACCGAATGCCAGGGTGTTGAAGCTGGTTCCGGCGTAGGCGGCCACGGCAGCTGAGCAACCGGTGATGAAACCTCGTCGTGAAGTGCTCATGGAGTTCCTTTCCTGCTCTGAAGATGCGCGTTTTCAGTGCTACCGCCAGAGAAACTCAGGAGCCATGAAGATGAGTCCGACCAGCGATCTGAGCCGCTCCCGAGTGTCATCGTCGTTGAAGTTGAGACCGAGATCAGGGTTTACCCCCTGCGCCATGAACTCGACGAGCTCTTCCCGATCCTCGTACTCCATATCGCGGCCCAGGATCCGGTTGGTCCAAAAGTCCACCAGGTCGTTCGCGGATCGCACGCCCGCCGGCGTTTGCGCAACCACGTCCATGTAGTAGTTGCCCGCGTCGTTTCTGAACTCGATCAGCCAGCCACAGAGCCGCCAGCTCATCACTCGGGGAGTCATGCTCTCCCAGGCCTCCCGGGTGTCGGGATAGCCGTTGGGAGAGGCCCAGCCAAACGGGTTCTGGCCGGCGCCCCGAAAGCGCCACATGAAGTCCCAGGTGTCGCCGCTGTTGACTCCCGGCGTCCAGTTGGCCGCACCGGCCCGCAGCGCGCTGGTGGCAATCTCGAAGGGTCGCTTGATCTTTTCGCCCCAGGTCGAGGCAAACTCATCGGAGAGGAGAATCACCTCCAGCACCTGCTTGATCTGGTCAGGAGCCCGCCACTTCGCGGTGAACTTCGCCGCGGCAGCGTCGACCACACTCTGCGGCGGATCGTCGGAGATGAACCTCTGGCACAGTTTCCGCGCTATGTGGCGACCTGTGCCCGGGTGAGAGGCCAGGGCATCCAACAGGTCCAGGCCATCCTGGAGATCGGCCTGGTTGTCGGGGATGTAGACGCCGAGGACCTTCTTCTGGAATCGATCGTGCCAGTCCGGCCGGTAGTAGAAGACCCCGTTGTCGGGATCGTCACCGTTCCCGTAGGCAAAGGACCAGCCGGTCAGGCAGCGAGTGGACTCGAAGATGTCGTCATCGACGTAGCCGACCGGTCGCCCGTCGCCATCGGTCGGTACTTCGGCCTGGGCCATGACTCCGAGATAGTTCTCCGCGCCCAGCGTGTGCAGCTCGAAGAGCTCACGGCTGAAGTTCTCGTTCGGTCCCGCCGCCCGATTGGTGTAGTTGTCGAGATAGCGCAGCATGGCCGGAGACTTGGCCACCTTCTCGAGCAGAGACCGGAAGTTGCCGAACACGTTGGAGCGGATCACTGCATCCAGGTGGGGCATGGTGGCCCTCACCCAGGATGAGGTGTCGATGTAGACATTGAAGTGGTTGTGCCAGAACTCGGTCATGACTTCCACGAGCTGGCGTTTGGAAAACAGCGCCCGCAGGAGAGTCACCTCGCGCAACTCGTCGCGCGGGATGCTGGACGAGGTCTCACCGCCGGGAGCGTTGATGCCCTCGACGTACCAGCGCCAAAGGTCGAGCAGGTAGTAGTGCGGGTTTGGATCCACCTGTACCGAATGGAAGTTGGCCGCAGCGATCTTGTTCTCGACCCAGGAATCGTCGATCGAATCCGGATCGAGCTGCTGGGCTACATAGGCGGCAATTCTCTCCTCCGGGGTCCCCCCGAGGCCGATGAATTCACTAACCTGCCCTGGCCGAGGCCCATACCCCATACGGTTGAGCGCGATAACCGCCAGATTGGGCACCGTCGGCAACTGCTCGCTGGCGCCTCTTGCCACGTCGGGTCGACGCATCGCCACCTGGCCCGAACCGTATCCCGAGCTCGCGCTCGTGACTGCCGGGCTCACCCCTGCGGCGGCAACACCCAACCCCAGCGTCTTGAGAATGCTGCGACGACTCGCTTCTATCTGTCGTGCTTCGACGTGGTCGACCATGAACTCTACTCTCCTCACCGCGAGTTTGGAGAGCCATGATAGGGACCAGCGATTGCTCTGCCTGTGAACTACTCCATAGCGTCAAGAACTCATCGAGCGAGTCCCGCCCGCACCCGGATCTCGACAGCGGGTCGACTCACGACGACCTCGACGGGTCGGTATGCCGGCTGCTCGTCGTCGTGCTCGGGGTAGTAACCGAGGACGTATTGTTCCCGCAGCTCCTGCAAAATCTCATCGAGCGCCTCAGCGAGATGATCGATATCCTCCGCCAGTCTCACCCGCCCTCCACTCTCGACAATCGCCCGGTCCAGGCCATCGATCTCCGCCTTTTGCTGGTGAAGATCCCGCCAAACGGTGGCGCTGCCAAAGCTCTGGCCGATCGACCCCTGAACCTGGACTCGGTAGATCACCGCTTCGGATCGACGGACTTTCCACAGTACCTCTTCCGCCTTCAACAGGCTCAAGGTATCCGCGCCGTCCGACAAGAGGATCACCACCGGCCTGCCCTGTCGCGAGTCGAGCATTCTCAGCGCCGCGTAGAGATGATCGTTGAGCGCTGTGGCCCCCCCCGGCTGCAGGGCCTGGAGCTGCCCACCGAGCTCATCGAGCGTCGCGCGGGTCTCGCTCAGCGCATGCAACCGATCGGAAAAGACCATTACCATCGCCTCATCCAGGGGGTTCAGTCTGGACAGTAGCCCCTCGGTCGCCGCGACAGCTCCGGCAAGGTAGCCACCACTCATGCTTTCGCTGGCGTCCACCAGAACCGCGAGTGTCATGGGGATATCCCCTCTCGCGAAGGTCACCAGATGCTGTCGGCGCCCGCCATCGATGATGGTGAGCTCGTCCGCCCTCAGGTCCAATACCGGCCCAGCGGCACCGATCGCGGTGACATAGAGTTGTTCCAGCGCCAGGTCCACTTCGTCGTCGATGACGACGGCGGGCGTGACGACTCGAGCCTCCTCGCGCGTCCCGTCCACAAAGCTCGCCACCGCTACGAACTCGTGCTCACGGTTCTCTTCCCCGACATTGACGACGAGTCTGTAGGGAGGCCTGGTCAAGACTCCAGCCAGCCAGCCATCGACCGATATCGACACCGATGCGATCGGACTTGCGGTCTCGACTTCCACCACGACCTCGACCACATCGAAGACCGCTGTCTCGCTGTCCAGGCCGACAAAGCTCACTGCCTCGGCCGCCACAAGGACTCGCGTCACCAGGGCCAGGATGATGAGTCCCGAGCATCGCAACGAAGTCATGGTGTCTCGGTAGCCAGGGATTGCCGATGCAGAGCCAGGCCCAGGGCCCGCCGATGCTCCTTGGCGACCGACTGATTTCGTGCCCGCGCTTCGAGGAAAAGATCCGCGGTCCACTGGGCGTATCGATACCGACTCGCCGTGGGATTGGCACGGGATCCCGCCTCCAGCTGCTCAGCCAGCGACGCCCCGACCGATTCACTTCCCAGGCGTTCGTCGAGATAGGCCGACATCACGATCAGCGTCGGCTCGCTCTGGACGCGAGTCCTGTGCTGGACAACGATAGACTTTGCCTCTTCGAAGTCACCCACATCGATCGCCGACCGGATCAACTCCTCGAGGGCTATAGCGACGGTCCAGGCTTCAGCCCTACTCTCGACGAGCCCGGCAAGGCCGGTGGCCCCTTCGGATCGTCGGCCGACCCGGATGAGATTTATCGCCCGTCGCAATCTCGTCTCCTGGCGTTCGGGTCTGACCGCGAACAACAACTCGAGGTATACCAGGGACTTTCGGTACTGCCCTCGCGATTCGAAGAGGTGAGCCATGCCACCCAGGGCAGCCGGATTTCGCGAGTTGTATTGCAGCGCTCGGCGATAGAGCCCCGCGGCGGTCGGGCCTGGAGATCTCTGGTGAAATTCACCGGCGAGAACGGCAAAGATATCGGCCGCTACTTCACTCATGGTGTCCGTCGATGCCTGCTGCGCGAAGAGGTCACCCAGCTGGAAGACCATGATGCGCTCCTGGTCCGCGGCAAAGCTCCGACCCTGTCGTCGCAGGGTCAGCTGCGCCCGATCATGCAGGTCGAGAATCGGCAGCAGGACCCCGGCCCCCTGCTCTATCAGGGCCTCGGCCACCGCGAGTTGACCGCGACGCCTCTCCTCCCAGGCAGCCAGGGAGGTCTCCGGCGGAGGCTCCGGCAGCCCTCCGACGAGCATCTCCACGGCCGCCTCGGGGCCGGTAGTGACCAGAACTTCGAGGACCGTGGTGTAGGACTCGTCGCCGGCCAGCCCTATCCCGGCGATGGTGGCAGCCGCGGCTGTCAGGCCGAGAACCCTAGCGTATCCAATCCATCCAGCGACCGAGCCCCTGGCCATTTTCGAAGAAGAGTGCATAGACGCCAAAGGCGAAGATTAGCAGGCCCAGCAGGAACAGAACCGCGCCACTGACCCCCTCGGTACGTCGGGCGAAATACGCCAGCGCCAGACCTACCAAAAGAAAAATCAATCCAACCAGTGCCACAGCGTCCTCCTCGAGATCGACCGCCAGACAATAACAGGCTACTCTAGGACCAGACCGGAGGGTCGGGAGCATGCAGCAAGAAGGTGTCATCAAATTCGACCTCGAGCACCGACAGCAGGCACTCGAGCCACGCCGATTCGGAGAATTGGCAGCCAAGCTCTGTGCCTGGCGTCGCGTGCTGTCCCTGACCCACCTGATCGGACAGAACCCCGACCTCTACCAGGGCGCGGGATACGGCAATGTCAGCGCGCGCATCGGCCCGCCGAACGCCGCTCTCGGTCGGCGGGCCTTTCTCATCACGGGCTCACAGACATCGGGTCGGCCGACGATCACACTGCAGGACTTCTCGGTGGTCGAGCGCTACGAAATTCGGCACAATCGGGTCGAAAGCCACGGCCAGTGCCGGCCCTCGTCAGAATCGATGACCCACGGGGCCATCTACGACCAGGGACCTCACATCCGCTGTGTGCTGCACGCTCACAGTCCGGTCCTTTGGCACAGAGCGCGGGACCTGAGGATTCCTGCCACCGATCCGAGCGTCGCGTACGGCACTCCCGGGATGGCGCGAGAGGTCCAGCGCCTCTTTCGTGAAACGGCAGTCGTGGAGCGCCAGATCCTGGCCATGGGAGGTCACGAAGACGGTATCGTGGCCTTCGGACGCTCGCCGGAAGAGACCGGGCAGACGCTGATCACCGAGTTGGCCAGGGCTTTCGAGTCGGCCGCCGCCAGTGACATTTTTACTGGCGTCGCCTCCGAGCCCCCCTATAGGGTGCGATAGACGCCACCGGCAACGAGTCCACAGCGGCCCGGGCCCGACCACGCCATCGCCATGAAACCGCGGCTCAGACAAAGCCTCTCACGCGTGCTTCTATATCTGGCGGTGTTCCTGCTGTCTGCGATTGGCACCGCTGCGACACGCACGGCGCCGTCTCCGGCCAGCGACCCGCCGATCGAAGTTCCCCCGCCTCCGCCTCCACCGGGGCCTGCCAAAAACACGCACGGACGGTTGCTCATCGTCGTCCTCGAAGAGCCCTCGCTGGCTGGCTTTCTCGCGGAGGATCCGCGTCCCGGAGCCGCTCGGCCGACCTCTGGCTCGAAGGGCAGACTGGACCTCGAAAGCTCCGAGAGTCGGCAGTATCTGCAGCGCCTCGAGACGATTCAGAATCAACGACTATCCGCCATCGAGCAGGCCCTCGACCGCCAGGTCGAGATGGTTTTCCGGTATCGCGCCGGCACCAACGGGATCGCGATCGTGGCCGACAGAGCCGAAGCCAGACAGATCGAGCAGGTCCCCGGGGTGAAGCGCGTCCTGGCAGACCGGCTGGCGCGATTGCACACCGACGTCGGGCCCCCATGGATTGGATCCGAGCCCGTTTGGGACGGCTCGGCCAGCCAGGATCCGGCTCTGGGAGAGGGCATCATCGTCGGCATCATCGATACCGGCATCAATGCGGGGCACCCTTCATTCGCCGCGACCGGGGGTGATGGCCATGCGCATCTCAACCCGCTGGGCAACGGTGTCTTTCTCGGCTGGTGCGATCCTCTCAACCCGGACTTCGACCCGGACTTCACCTGCAACAACAAGCTCATCGGCGCCTGGGACTTCGCCGACGCCTATTGTGCCGCGAATCCGCGAGACTGCTCGGAAGACGACGGTCCCGCAGACAACGATGGTCACGGCTCACACACCTCCAGCACAGCAGCCGGCAACATTCTGGATCTGACGAACGACGGTCAGCGCGACATCTCGGGAGTGGCGCCGCACGCCAACCTGATCATGTATGACGCCTGTTTCTTCGACTCCCGGCAGGAGACCAGTCTTTGCCCGCTGTCCGCCACAGTCGCGGCGGCGGATCGAGCTCTGCTCGACGGTGTCGATGTCCTCAACTTCTCGATCGGTGGGGGTACGGACCCCTGGGGAGATGACATCGACGCCTTCCTGTTACAGAACGTCCTGGCCGGCACCTTCGTGGCCGCCAGCGCCGGCAATACGGGACCCGCGCCGGGAACAGTCGAACACCTGGCGCCCTGGGTGACCAGTGTGGCCGCCAGCACCCACGATCGGGATCTCTCGCAGGGTGCGCAGACCGGCATCGAGAATCGGCTGGCCAACATGACCGGCGGCATCGCGCCGCCAAGCGGATCGATCCCTGGCAACAGCCGAACCGGTGGCTCGGGAACGCGGCCCATCGTCCTCGCCGGAGACTATGCCAACGGTGATCCCAATCCCGAGCAGTGCCTCCATCCCTTTCCCCCCGGGACCTGGACCAACCAGATCGTCCTCTGCGATCGGGGTGGGCTCTCGCGGGTTCTCAAATGCCAGAATGTCGCGGACGGCGGAGCCCAGGGGTGTGTGCTGGCCAACGCCAGCGGCACGACGGACGCTCTGGCGGCGGATGCCCATGTCATTCCAGCCATTCATGTCGACGCTGCGGCCGGCGACAACTTGCGAGCCTGGTTGGCGGGATGTGTGAACTGTGCGGCTCGCATCACCCCGGCAACCGTCGTGCGCGATCCGGCTCAGGCCGACGTGGTGCCGGACTTCAGCTCCCGTGGGCCCAATCCCCGGTTCGATGTGCTCAAACCCGATGTCGCGGCTCCGGGCTACCTGATCTATGGCGCTGTCGACGATGCTCAGCTGGACGAGCCCGGGCTGACCTTTCGAGGCATGGACATGTCCTGGCTGACCGGCACCTCGATGGCGAGTCCCCATGCTGCCGGAGCGGCAGCACTCCTGAAGTCGGTGCACCCCGACTGGACACCGCTCGAGATCAAATCGGCCCTGATGATGACCGCCGCCACCGATCTCGCCACGGCGGACGGGAGCGCGCCGGCCGACCCCTGGGACAGGGGTGCCGGCCGCCTCGATCTCTCCAGCGCCGTCAGGGCCGGTCTCCTGCTGGGAGAAAGCGGCCCGGCATTCGAGGCCGCCAATCCGCTGCTCGGCGGCAGTCCTGAGACCCTGAACCTGCCGAGTCTGCAACAGATGACCTGCGTTCTCGAATGCGGCTGGCAGCGCGACTTCCGCAGCCCAGGCCGTGGCCCGCAAGCCGCAGGCGCGGCCGGGACCCGATGGACCGTGACGTCCTCCAGCTCATCGGGAGTGCAAATCGCTGCCGATCCCAGCCCCTTTGAAGTGGCTGAAGGCGACGCCGTCAGGGTCGAGTTCACTGCTTCGGCTCCCGATGCCAACCCGGGCGACCCTCCCGCTTTCGCACAAGTGACGCTGACGCCGGACGATGGCGGACCTCCACTCCGGCTTCCTGTTGTCATCCAGATGTCGGCTGACAACTTCCCCACCAGCATCCTGTTTACCAGCGACGACCGCTCGGGAACCGGACAGATAGGAGGACTGCAGTACTACCAGGCCATCCCCGCGCTGACTCTGAGATCGCACGGCATGATCGAAGGCATCGACACGATGCTGGAGCTCGACGAAGATCCGACCAATGGAGCCCCCTACGACGACCTCTCACAGGTCTATTGGATGACGGTCGACGTGGCTCCGGGAACGCAGCGAATCGTCGCGCTGACCGAATCGGCGGTATCGCCCGATGTGGACCTCTACCTCGGCACCGGCAATTCGCCGTCAGCCGCCTCCGAGGTTTGCCGCTCCTCGACAGCCACGGCATCCGAGTACTGTCAACTGCTCGAGCCCCCTGCGGGTGTGTACTGGATCCTGGTTCAGAACTGGGAGGCTTCGAACGACCCGCCCGATCGGATCGATCTCGTCACCGGCGTCGTGCCGGGATCGAGCGCAGCAAACCTGGCCGCATCGGGAGCCCAGGTCATCCCGCCGGGCGCGTCCTTCGAGATCGCTGTCAGCTGGACACCCGATGTTTCCTCGACACCCTACTGGTTTGGTGCGATCAGCGCAGCCAGGAGTGCCTCTGCTGCACCCTTCGCCACAGTTGGCATCGACCTGGAGATCCGATCGGTATTCGTCGACGGCTTCGAGATCGGCAGCACCGATGCCTGGCATTTCACCAGACCCTAGTGCCCCACGAGAATCTACTCGGGTAGAACCAGGACGACCCGACCGGATGGGTCGAAAAGGATGCGCGCGCCACTGTCCGGTCGACTGGCTCGCCACCGTCGATAGTCCTGCCTGTCGAGAACAGCTGGCCGTGCTTCGTCAGACAGCACGGATCGCTCCTTCAGCTCGAGATGCCGACGGCGAAAGTACATTCTGGCGAGGCGGTCCCGTGTCTTCTTCTTGCCCAGCATCTGGTATCTGCTGAACAGCCCTTTGCTGACGATGATCTGCTTCGGTCCGGCCTGCGAAATCGGCGCTTCGAAGACACGCCAGGGATAGAGGGTCAGCTCACCTCGCTGGTAGGCCGTGTGGCGCGCCAGTCCGGCTCGGGTCTGCAGGAAGCCCGGGAGAAAAAGGACTCCGAGCAAGGCCAACATCACGACCGTGCGCGCGGAGAGCAGCCCCTTCCACTTGCCTGGGTTCAAGGCGAGATCGAAGGCCATCATGCCGCCAACGAAGCAGGTCACCGGAACGATCGGGAAGAGATACCTCGGGGTCAGCGTCGGAGGATGCACCGCGATCATCATGACCATGAAGACCAGCGGCGTGAGGGCGACCAGTCGCAGCTCCATCGGTCTGCGCAGGAGCCAGGCGCTGACGGCAGCCAACAGGGCGACAATACTGAGGCCCCGCAGCGGGGCCGAGCTCCAGGGCAGGCTCAACCAGGCAAAACGGGAGAGCTGCCACTTCCCTTCAGCAGCCTCCAGGAGCTTTCCCGCACCCGCGAAACTGCTCGGTCGCAGGCTGAACCAAAAGTCACCGAGAACGAGTCCATCCAGACTCATCAGGACGAGGTAGGCGGCGACCGCGCCGCATCCCCACCACAGCAGACGCCTGGCAAACCGCTTCACATCCACCCTTCCCCCACTCCACAGCAAGAGAAAGACAAACCAAAGCATGATGGCGCCGGGCTCTTTCGACTTGCCGGCACCAATGGTCAGCAGACCCAAAGCCAAGGCGTGCCAACGCGACGAAGAGGTCGGCTGAGTCGCATAGCCGTGCAGGTAGACGGCCAGGCCCAGCGTGACAAACATCATGGCGGTGTAGTCGGCATAGGCGGCACCAATCCCGCCGAGTAACCTGGGCTGCGACAGAAGCAGAAAGAGAACGACCACCAAGGTGCTCCACTGCAGGCGGGGCCCCAGGGATTTGACCGCCAGGCCCAGGGCGGCCACCGTCAATCCGAACATGAAGGCCCACTGCACGCGCGAGGCCAGGAACACATCCCCGCGCGCCAACTCGGTGAAGCCCTTCAACATGTAGATGTGGGCGTAGCGGTTCATGTTCCAACCCATCTGCTTGTTGAACAGGGCGCCGTCCATGTAGCGGACGTCATCGCCATCTGCAGTTGCCGAGGTATAGGGAAAACTCGCCAGAGCGGCGATCGCAAAAAGAACAAGCAGAACCAGGCCCACAACCCACCCCTTGGTGGCCGGTGGCCTGGACTCGGGACCCATCCGGTACCGCCATCGCTTCGTCACACTCCCAAGGGCCCCCACCAGCAAGATCAGGCCGCCCACAAGAGACACCCCCCCGAGGCCCTGCGATACGCCCCGAGGCATTCCCCGGGTGAGACGCCGCAGCGTCGACCGCAGCCTGACCGGAGGGTGGGCGAAGAGGCTCTGGCCGCGCAACCAGCTCAGTCGCCCTCCAGGGGGCTCCCACCTCGCCTCCAACAGGCTTCTACCCCGGGTCTGGGAAACGCCGATATCGATCGCATGGATGCCACGAGTGAGCTCCACTACGCCTTCTCCGGAACGGGCTCCGGGGGCATCTGTGACATTGGCGACCACATCGCCATCGATACGCAGGTAGGCCGCTTCATCCGCCTTGATCGCGAATCGATGAGACCCCGTCTGCTCGGCCAGAATCCACCCCTGCCAGCGCAGACTGAAGATCTCCTGCGAGACGAGCACCTCCGCGACTTCGTCGCGGCTACCCAGTTGAGGGTCACTCACCGAGGTGAAGACCGGGAGACCCGACCAGTTCGGAGTCAGCGCGAAATATTCGCTGCGGAGTCCCGGCACGTCGCTGAGACAGAGCGCACCCAGCAGCGCCAGAAAAAGGCCAAGGCACAACCTTGAAATGAAGAACCTCGGAGCTTCCCTCGCCTGACTCATGGTCGGCTGCGAGCTTAACCCACGCTGCGAGAGGTTGCGGTCAGTGGGAGAAGATCGCACGCGAGGTGCGCAGCCATCGTCGGGTGAAGATACCCGTGATACGACCCTCCAGGGCATCCAGATTTTCGTACATACCTACCAGGGGATCGACCCGCGCGCGATCAAACTCTCGAAAGTCCTTGAAGTTCTCGGCATAGAGCAGGTCGCCTGTTTTGCCGTCCAAAACCAACATGAGGATGTCGAATTCATAGCCTGACCGTTCGACCAGCACCTGACGGTAGTAGGTCATGCCGCTACTCGTCGAGAAGGGCTCCGATCGATAGCCCCGCCGCTTCTCGATGTCGAAGTCGAGACCACCGGCGAGAATCAGGTCGGCTTGCGTCGTTTCCCCGACATAGCGCCAGAAGTCCCCATCTTTGGCCAGCTTCGACAGGTCGTGCGAGGGAAAGTCCAGGGGTCCGGACTCGAGCACCTTGAGATCGGTGTGTCGTCTCAGGACACGATTGAGATACCCGTCGAACTCGGCTTGCACATCGACGTCTCCGAGCTCGGCGCTGCTCTCACCATCGAAGCTGACGGTCAGGAATGGGGCAACGACGACGGTGCCGTGATCCGTCAGGTCCAGCTTTGCCGGCAGCGGCAGGAGCAACTCGACTTCCACCACCTCGGCTGGCGCAAGGGCGGCAACCAAAAAGCTCAACAACCAGAAGCGAAGCGACTTCACTGTTTGGGGAGTCTACCAAGACGGAGTCGGGCTCCACGGTATCGATCTCTGCCGATATCTTCATACATCAGATGCGACCGCACCCTCCGATGTGCTATTTCTATCTCAGGGGGCTCGACCATGGCCAACGAAAATTCCCATGCCGTACCGATTGCTCGGTTATTCCTGGGGGGCGGAGAAGCGACCAGAAATGCCTGGTATGTCCAGCACTACATGGGCGAAGAACTGCGGACGGTCCGTCTCGAAGTACGGGATGGCGCAGAAAGGACCGAGGTGGTGACCGAGGCCGCCGGCTATGTGGGATGCAAAACCGATCAGATTCAGATCGAAGGCCCTCCCTGGCTACCGCTGCAGCTCTCCATGTGACCGCCTTCGCCATCTGACGCCGAGCTGGCCGCGCCGGATCCCCAGCCTCGTTTCGACCATAGACTGAATAGACATATGGCCCTACGACAATTTCAGCTTGGCAGCGGCCCTGCGCACCTGGGCTGCGATGGTTCCTTGCGCCCGCACGTTCTCGATAGACTGATGAGCGAGATGAGGAAGCCGGTCACAGCGATCGCCCTGGTCGTATGGACTCTCAATCTGGCCTGCGGCGAGGGCGGCGGGGCCCCGGGGGGCCCCACCCAACCCTTGCCCCCCGATCTCGGCGCTGAGATAGTCGCAGCGGGAGCCGTGTCCATCGGTCTATGCAGCGGCCCCGGTTGTTCCTACTCGCTGAACTACCGCAATGATGGCTGGGGATGCGGCAACACCGTGCACGGCAAGGTTCGCGCCTTCCGGGAGGAGACCCTCCTGCAAAGCGACGACTGGTGGTTGGTCTCGACCCAGGTGATCGACCCCGGAGAGACGTTCCTGGTAGAAGACTGCTGCTTCGGACCGGACACCGTCAAGCGGGCCACCCGCTTCGTCTCGGAGACCTTTTGGAACAACGTACCCTGTAGCTGAGCCTTTCCCGAAGTCCATCGGGAAGGTTTCAAGCCCCACTCGCTATTCGTATCTGGTATCTTCTTGAGCCCATTGGACCGGGAGTCTCAGGATGAAGTCCTCACGTTTCTCTTCGCTGCTTACCCCACCCCGCCGATCACGTTGGCGAAAGCTCGCATTCCTCGGGTTGACCCTGGGTGCAGCCGCACCCATGTCTCAGGCCCACGAGGTCTACCTGATGAACTCCAACCATACCGACTACAACTGGAATGCCACCGCGGCTGAATACGACCAGTTCATGATGCAGGAGATCGGCTATTACCTGGATCAAATTGCTGCCACAGCTGGCAATCCGACTCACGAGCAGGCACGCTACACCGCGGACAACTGGTGGTTTCTCTATCTCTTCGAGACCCGGCGGCCCGCGCGTTTTCCGGAGCTGGTCTCGGCCATCGAATCGGGGCACATCACCATTCCACTCAATCCCTTCGTCACGCTCTACGGCGCCCTGCCTACAGAGGCCGTCGTCCGCGCCGGCTACTACCCAGGTCGGATGGAACGCCAGTACGGCATCTCCTTCCCTCTGGCTGAGAACACGGAGAACCACACGAATCCCTGGGGTCTGGCCAGCATCTGGGCGGGTAGCGGCGTGCGCTATGGCTGGAAGGGCGTCTGTGGATGCGTCCAGTCTGCGCCGCACCGCTCGGATGATGAGCTCTTCTTCTGGCAGGGACCCGACAAGAAAACCATCCTCTTCAAATGGTACGAGCTCCTCGGCTCGAACAAGGACTGGGGCGGCTACTCCGAAACGCGAAATAACCTCGGATCTCCCACGGATCTG
The DNA here is from genome assembly GCA_963707075.1 of uncultured Acidobacteriota bacterium. Taxonomy (GTDB): domain Bacteria; phylum Acidobacteriota; class Thermoanaerobaculia; order Multivoradales; family JAHEKO01; genus CAXMQZ01. The sequence goes on along the minus strand of CAVPOX010000006.1, from coordinate 123,919 downwards.
GACTTCGCGATCCAACGCACCGAGAATCGCCTGCCGGGAATCGACTTCACCGGGCTCTTCGGTGCTGGCTGGGACGACGTCGAGTGGAAGAATACCCAGGTCGTGGATGCCGTCGTCGCCTACAACGACACCAACAGCCCGGACACCGCCATCGTCTCCAACGGCATCGATTTCTTCGCCGCACTGGAAGCGAGTGGCCAGACCTCTTCTCTCGATATTCTCAAGGGGGGATGGGGGAACGACTGGGATATGTGGCCTGCCTCCCTCGCCGAGCGCACCTCGAGAAACCGACGAGCCTTCGAGCTCCTCCGCACGGCAGAGGTCCTCGCTGCCTGGATTCACAGCTACGACGACACTTTCTGGCCCCCTGTCAGAACCGATATCGAGACCGGGCTCGTCTCTCTCTGGAAGTACTTCGAGCACGGCTGGGATGTGACCGCAGGGGGACCATCGCTCGAACAGATGCAGGCCGACAAGGAGAAGTGGACCCGGAATATGGAGAACGCGGTGGTCGGTGCAATTGCCGACGCCGAGTCGCGACTCCGGACACTCTTCGACACGCCCAATCAGGACCGTCTCGCTGTGTTCAATCCTCTGGCCTTCGAGCGCTCGGACTTTGCCGAGCTTCTGATTGGCGGCAACGGTCCCTACCGCGTGGTCGACATCGCGACGGGTACCGAGGTCCCGAGTCAGATCCTGCAGCGCAATGGCAACAGCTACCTGCGATTTCTCGCCAGCAACGTGCCTTCTCTGGGCTATCGCGTTTTTCGGCTGCTCAACAGCGCCCCGGCCTCACGCCCCAACGCGGCGGTTGTCGACCCGGTTGCCAGATCCATAGAAAGCGATCTCTACCGGGTGGTGCTGGGCGACCGCGGCCAGCTCGTCCAGGCACTCGACAAGAAGCCCAACGGCGAGGAGTTGGCGCGCGGCTCCGACGGCCTCGGCGACTATGGCTCGGGAACCATTCTCTCAGTGACGCAGGAGAACGTCGGCCCCGTCTCTGCGACCCTGAAGGTGACTCTATCCAATCCCTCGCGCGAGGTGCGAGTGACCCTTTTCAAGTCGATCGATCGTATAGAGATCGAGCATGCGATCCTCGAAAACGAGACGGGAGATCAACGACTCACCTTTCACTCGGGACTCGCCGGCTCCCAGATCCGTTTCGAGGAGATCGGCGCCGTGGCCCGGCCGGGCCTGCAGAATCAGGGAGGTGACTTTCTCCAGGGAACCCGTGCCAGTCGTATGACGCTGAATCACTTTGTCGATTTTGCAGAGCCCGATTACCACATGGTGCTGTCGAACTGGGATGCCTTTGCCATGCAGGTCAACGACAGCACGAATGATGAGTTCGACCTCACCGGCGACCGGGTCCACGTGATCGTGATGGAGCGCCAGAGCGGCGCCGGTACTGCCGATCAGGGTGGTGACGACTTCTTTCTCAACCGATTCGCCATCCGTGGTGTCAGCGGTGCCTTCAACGCCGCCGAAGCCATGCGAACCAGTCTCGCCCACCAGAACCCCTTCTACGTCGTCTCTCTGCCACGCGGCCAGAATGGTCCGATTTCGACGCCGACCGGGGGCCTCCTCACGATCGATGCCAGCAATGCCGTCGTCACGGCCTTCAAGCCGGCAGAGGATGAGGACGCCGGCTTTCTGGTCAGACTCTGGGAGCTCAACGGGAAGGGCACCACCGTGGGTATCAGCGCTTCCGGCATCGGGGCGCAATCGGCCTGGCAGACATCGCTCGTCGAAACCGACTGGACTCCGGTTCTCGTGCAGAATGGGACCGTGCAGAATCGCATCGATGCAAACGAGATGCGTGCCTTTCGCATCAGCGACCAGCCCGGTGACGCAGGCTTTGTCGACGGATTCGAATCCGGCAACGCCTCTGCCTGGTCGTCAGTCGTGCCCTGATCCTGCTACAGATCTAGGTTGACTGCTTTTGAGAGTAGCGCTCGGAGAGCTTGGCGGCATCATCGCCAGGCTCGATAGGGGCGGACCCGACGCCGGAGCTACGCTTCGGCATGGTGAGACGCGGGGTCTTGACCGAGGGCCGAGTGGCTGGCGGGGTCTCGTTCTGGCGAGCGCGCTGACGCCTGCTCGATGACTTCAACAATCGCACAACAAACATGAAGGCGAGCGCGATGATCAACCCCATGAGAGGCTCGATGAGCTCTCGGAGCCCTTCCCAGTCGATGCCTTCGAGTGCTTCCATCCTACCCAAAAGAGTAGCACTCGTAAGCCAACTCTCCTAGACGGAATTGCGCCGATCTGCTGTCTGACGTCGATCTCTGCCCGATCGGCGCTCGATCCCGACGTCTCTGTTCTCGACTCGCCGTTCAGTGCACCACCGGCGATCGCCCGATAGTCGCCTTTCGATCTGAGCTTGTGGCTTCTTCAGTGGCCAAATCAACCCATAGCCTCCCTGGTCACGACTGATGACAGAACCCTGATCCTAGGCGACTCGTCGAGAGACTGGAATCGACCTATGGCAAACCATCTAGCTGCGAGAGTGCAGCGTGGTGGTCGCGACTCGCTGCTACCTGATGGAAGCGAAAATCTCCGCCAGAAAGCGATAAATGAGCTTGGCTGCCGTGAACGCCGAAGGCGCGTGCCCCGGGATGAGCTCCACGACGTCGAAGGCGACCACTTTTCTGGTCGCGGCCACCTTCGCCAGCAGATCATTGACCTGGTACCAGGAGAGCCCACCGGGCTCGGGTGTTCCCGTCGCGGGCACGACCGACGGATCGAACCCGTCGACGTCGATCGTCACGTAGACCTCTTCCGTCAGCAGCGCGATGACCCGATCAATCCAGGAATCCTGACGATCGCGGCGGATCTCATGAGCCCAGAAGACCCTCCCCGCCTCGAGACGCGGGACCTCTTCGCTGTCGACACTGCGAATCCCGACCTGAACAACCGGACACCACTCTCGGGCCCGTGCCATGACACAGGCATGGTTGTAGGACGACCCGTGATAGCTCTCGCGCGTGTCGGCGTGCGCATCGATCTGCAGCACCGACAGTGAGCTGTGACGCGCTGCCGTGGCCTGAATCGCCCCGATCGTCACCGAATGCTCACCCCCCAGCACGACGGGCAGCTGCCCTCTGTCGAGCACTTGTCCCACCTGCGCGGATACCCGCCCGGCCAGAACCTCCGGCGTCGCGTCCGGCGCAACCGGTGGCAAAGTCGCGATGCCCCGGCGCCAGGGCTCACTCGCTGTCTCGATATCCCATACCTCGACATACTGAGAGGCGTCGAGGATGGCCTCCGGACCACCAGCGGTCCCCTTCAGCCAACTCGCTGTCGCGTCGTAGGGAACCGGGATGATCGCGGCGGCGGCCTTCGCCGGATCGATCACCTCTTTGGGCAGGTCGTAGAAAACCCTTGCATGGCCGTCGGCCTGACTATCGTTCATCTCTCCTCCTCGACCCGCCGGCAGGCAGGCGCTCCACCGGATCCTATCCTTCCAATGGCCCATCCCGAGCCACGACTGTGTTCTCGACATCGCTGCGACGATCGAAATCGATACCACCAAGATGACAATCCTCGATACACTCCGGGGTGTGACGCCGCAGATCGGATTCCTTTTCGCCCTGCTCGCCGTGATGGTGTATCTGTTTCTCACGGAGAAGCTGCCGGTCGATCTGACTGCTTTTCTCGGGCTGGTGATCCTGATCTTCGCCGGCTATCTGACACCGGCCGAGGCCTTCACGGGCTTCTCCTCACCAGCGGTGATCACCATGCTGTCGGTCTTCATCGTCGGTGCCGCCCTGCTCGAGACCGGCGTCGCGGATATCATCGGTAGCCGCATCCACGCCATTGTCGGAAACAGCGAAACCCGCTTGATCATCGTCTTGATGGTGACCTGTGGAGTGTTGTCGGCGTTCATGAACAACATCGCCGCGACCGCGGTTCTGATGCCGGCCGTGTCCACGATCGCCCGCCATGCCGGCCTGGCCCCGTCGCGACTCTTCATGCCCCTGGCCTTCGGAGCCATCCTGGGCGGCACCACGACGCTGGTCGGGACTCCGCCCAACATTCTCGCGGCCCAGATGCTCTCGGAAAGAGGACTGGAACCTTTTTCACTTTTCGACTTCACACCGATTGGCGCGGCAATCCTGGCGCTCGGAGTCGTCTACATGCTGACTCTGGGACGCAAACTCCTGCCCGATCGAGACCAGCATGGCCCGACGGCTACCGAATCGCGCGATCTTTCTCAGGTATACCAACTCGAGGAGCATCTTTTTTCGATCCGTTTGCCAGAAGACACCCCCCTCGACGGAATGACTCTGGCCCAGACCAGGCTGGGCAACACGCTCGGGATCAAGGTCCTGGAAGTGATCGACGGATCTGGCAAGAGCCAGATTGCCGGTGCCCAAACCATCCTGCATGGCGGCGATGTCCTCATCGTGGACAGTCAGGCGAGGAGACTCGGTGAGCTGCTCCGCATGCAAGAGCTCGAAGTCGAGCAGATCCGTCTTGCCGAGCTGCCGACACCGGTGCGCGGAGTGGGCGGCGTCCACGCTCGCATCGTCGCTGGTTCTCCCTTGATCGGGCGCACGCTGCGCGAGCTGGCATTTCGTGATCGATTCGGACTCGTGGTGGTGGGAACCCGCCGCGGCGACGAGCTGCGCCGCGTCGAGCTGGCCGACTGGGTTCTGCAGGCGGGTGACGAGATCTTCGCGCTTGGCTCTCGCGAGAAACTCCAGAACCTCTCCAGGCACCCGGACTTCGAAGATGTCGAGCTCGGACTCGGGCCGATTCGCGATTCGATCAGCGAGCTCTACCTGTTGCGTATCCCGTCTGGCTCCTCGCTGATCGGCACCTCCATCGGTGCCAGCCGACTCGGCGAGCTGATCGGCCTGACCGTAGCCGGCATGATTCGCAACAACGAGACCCATCTTGCGATCTCACCAGACGAGGTGCTGCAGGCCGAGGACCAGCTCTTGATCGGCGGAGATCCACAGCGGCTGGTGACCCTGGTCGAGCTCGGCGAAGTCTCTCTCGACGACGAACCCGAAGAGTCGGTGCTCGAGTCCGAAGAGGTGGGCATGGTGGAAGCGGCTCTGGCACCCCGCTCCCCTGCCATCGGCCGAACGTTGGCCGAGCTGGAGTTCCAGAGTCGTTACGGGCTCCTGGCGCTTGCCATCTGGCGTGAGGGCGCGCCCCGCCACGTCGATCTCGCCCACGTGCCGCTGCACCTGGGGGACGCGCTTCTCCTGCATGGGCCGCGCGAGAACATCCGCCGCCTGGCCGCCGAGCCCGGGTTCGTCGTGCTCTCCCAGGCGGATCAGGCGCCACGCCGCGTCAGCAAGGCGAAATGGGCCTTCGCCTGCCTGCTGTTGATGGTCCTGCTGGTGGCTACAGGAACGCAACCGATTCATGTCGCCGCGTTTACTGCCGCTTCGCTCGCCATCCTGTTTGGCGCGCTGACCATGCAAGAGGCCTACCGCGCCATCGAGTGGAAGGCGATCTTTCTGGTGGCGGCGGTACTGCCGGTCGGGATGGCCATGGAGCGCACCGGGGCCGCGATGTTTCTCGCTGACGGCGTGACGAATCTGGCGGGTCCACTGGGCAACCACGCAACCCTGGCCGCCCTGGTCGTGCTGGCCAGCATGCTCTCTCAGGGCCTCGATGGCGCGCCGTCGGTCGTGCTGCTGGCACCGGTCGTCATCAACGCGGCAGAGACTCTCGGCATCAGCCCCTATCCTCTGATGATGGGTGTCAGCCTGGCGGCTTCCGCCGCCTTCATGACCCCCTTCTCGCACAAGGCCAATCTGCTGGTCATGGGTGCTGGGGGCTATCGCTCCAGCGACTATCTCAAGGTCGGGACGCCCCTGACCATCCTGATCTTCGTCTTGCTGGTGCTGCTCGTGCCCATCTTCTTCCCCTTCTGAGGGGCTCGACCGAGACGCGGCCTCAGTCCTCTTTCCAGGGATTCGTCGCAAACACCGCAAACTCTGGCCAGAGAGCTCGCCGTTCGGTCGATAGCGCGGCCAGAATCGCATCGGCGATATCGGAAGCGTAGAGCTTGTTGGGGTTGTCTCTCCCCATCTTGCCACCCCAGGCGGTTTGCACCTCCGATGGACAGACACAGATCACACGAATGTCGTGGGGTCGAAGCTCGGCCTGCCAGCACTGACTAATGCCGCGCACAGCCCATTTGCTCGCAGAATATGAGGTACCTCCGGGGTGTCCCTTGATCCCTGACGTCGAGGCGATATTGACGATATCGCCGCCGCCCTGCTCTTTCATTTGCGGCACGATCCGGTTCGTCAGGTCGACCAGGCCGAAGACGTTGGTGGCGAACATCTGGCGCATGGCATCCATATCCACTTCACCGATGGGGGCCATGTAGCCGTAACCAGCATTGTTCACCAGCACGTCGATACCGCGCATATGCTCGTCGCACGCTGCCACGGTACGGGCGTTGTCATCCGCCACGGAAACATCAGCCCGCAGGCCTATCGCACCCGTCTTCTCCGCTACCTTTCCAATAAGGCTTTCGTTACGCCCTGTAAATACCACCTGATGCCCAGCAGCTTTTGCCGCCTCGACGATCGCAGCGCCGATGCCCTGGCTACCTCCGGTAATGAGAAATCGCTTCGTCTTCATGTCCAATCTCCTCTGTCCAGGCACTCATATTACCTCCCGGTCCGATAGGCTAGGTAGGAGAGGATCACGATGGACTACAAAGAGGTTGCCAGATTCAATTCACGCCTGGAGGCCGAGGCCATTGGTCACGCCCTCGACCAGTACTCGATTCCGTTTCTGGTGCAGAGCTCCGATGTCGGAATGTTCGGCCCGGGGATGACCGGGTGGTCACCGCAAGGCGCCAGCCTGCTGGTCCCGGCTGACAGAGTCGCCGAGGTGCACGAGCTGCTCACCTGCATCGCCCCACTGGCCGAAGGGGAGGAGGGTTCCATCGACTGAGACGGGGCAGCCTTACCTCGACCCCCGGTCGCACGATGAATCCCCGCAGCAGCCGGAAGAACTTCACCAAGCCCCTCGCCGACCCCGGCTATTTGATCCGCTTGCCCCTCTGCATCACCAGATCGACATCCTGGAGCAGGCTGGGCCAGGTCAGGACATCGCCTCGCACGGCGATGATGTCGGCGATCTTCCCGGGAGAAAGGGTGCCGACCTTGTCGGCGACCCCCATCTGTACCGCAGGCCAGTAGGTAGCGGCCTGGATCGCCTCCATCACGGGCACGTCGAAGATCCGCACCCAGTAGTCGATCTCGCGCCAGGTGGAATCCGTATGAAAGGTCAGGGGCACGCCCGAGTCGGTGCCGATCAGCATGACCACGCCGGCGTTGCGTAGCTGCGAGAACTTGCGCTCGAGGGTCGGGCGTCTTCGCGGCATCAACTGGTAGTAGTCCAGTCGCTGCAGATCCTGGAGTGACGCCTTGACGTCGGCGATCGTGTCGTCAGCCAGGCCGAGGTGCCAGGCCGGATCGTCGATCCGCTCGGGATTGTCCCGGGTCTGTTCGTAAAGCAGCAGCGGCGTGATGGTCGGCGTCCAGAAGAGCGTGTTGGCGCGCGATTCGATCAGCTCGATCACATCCGGCGGGTACTCCGGCATGGTGCCCAGGCCGGTATGTTCGAAGCAATCGACACCTGCCGCGATGCCGCGTCGAATCTCTTCCGGGCGATGCGAGTGAGCGACAACCGGCAGGTCGTGAGCATGGGCCTCCTCTACCACGGCGTAGACCTCTTCCATCGTCATCTGGTCCTGATCGATCAGCTTGATGAAATCGACACCGGCCTCGGCCAGGCGTTTGACTTTGGCGCGGGCATCGTCGGCGCCCTCCACACCCCAACGAAACTGCTCGGTGCCGGGGTAGGGCTCGTGCTGGATGAAGGGCCCCGAGACGTACATGGTCGGACCGGGAATCTCGCCGTTCTCGATGGCTCGCTTGATGGCGATCGATTCCTCGAGAGGTGCCCCGAGATCCCGCGCACTCGTCACTCCGGCCATCAATAGCTGGTGGGCCGAGGCCGGCATGATCTCCGACCCGAAACGCGACGGGTAGGTCTTGTCCCAGTGGTCGTAGTCCGAGTGGCCAACGATCATCAGGTGGGCGTGCGCTTCCCAGAGACCGGGAAGCACGTCCATCCCTTCTGTCGAGATGATCTCGGTACCGGGAGGAATCTCGACCTCCCCTTCTCTACCCACCGCAACGATGCGTTCCCCGTCGAGGAGCACCACGCTGTGATTGACCGGTTGGCCGCCGAAACCGTCGATCAGTCGACCACCGACCAGGGCCTTCCGACGCGCGGATTCTGCGGCTGCCGGACTCGCGACCATCCCCAGGCCGAACACTGCACCCACCACCACTGCGATAACGAGCTTGCTCCCACATTTCATGGCCTGTCCCTTTCGGCTGCAAATGCCTACCGATCTGCCAATCTCTTTCGAGATCGCTCCACCAAATCCCCTGGTCAAAAGCACTTCTGTGTCAACCAAACATATGGTCGTTGATCAGATTCTCGATCAGCTCCTGCTTGCCGCTCGCGAGCGCCGGCTCCGGGTGACCCGCCGCGTAGTCCCGGAGCTCACTCAGACCGACCTGCCCGATCTCGAAGCGTTCGCCCTCTCCTCCATCGAAACTGCTGTACCGCCCCGACCGCAGCTCGGTGAACCTTGGATCGCCGTTGAGCCGATCGGCGATGACCAGTGCCCGGGCAAACGCGTCCATGCCGCCGATGTGGGCCAGGAACAGATCCTCCGGGTCGGTCGAGTTCCGGCGCAGCTTGGCATCGAAATTGAGGCCACCACTCCCCAGTCCACCGTTGGCCAGCACGATGGACATCGCCTCGACACAGTCATACATGTCGAGGGGAAACTGATCGGTGTCCCAGCCATTCTGGTGGTCACCTCGGTTGGCGTCGATCGAACCGAGCATTCCGGCATCGGCGCACATCTGAAGCTCGTGAGCAAAGGAGTGATTCGCCAGGGTCGCGTGGTTGGCCTCGATATTGAGCTTGAAATCCTGATCGAGGCCGTAATGGCGAAGAAAGCCGATCACCGTCTGGGCGTCGAAATCATACTGGTGCTTCATCGGCTCCATCGGTTTGGGTTCGATCAGAAAGGTCCCCGTGAAGCCCACCGAGCGACCATAGTCGCGGGCAATCTCGAGGAAACGCGCGAAGTGATCGAGCTCCCGCTTCGTATCGGTGTTGAAGAGGCAGCCATACCCTTCACGGCCACCCCAGAAAACATAGTTGAGCCCGCCCAACTCCACTGTGGCGTCGATGGCGGCCTTGACCTGCGCTCCCGCATGCGCGAGAACGCCAAAATCGGGATTGGTGGCGGCACCATTCATGTATCGAGGATGCGAGAAGCAGTTGGCCGTACCCCAGAGCAGCTTCACGCCGGTAGCATCCTGGCGTTCCAGCGCCAGTCCTACCAGCACGGCCAGGTTGGCCTCGGACTCCTCGACAGAGTGGCCCTCCGGCGCCAGATCACGATCGTGAAAGCAATAGAAAGGGACGCCGAGCTTGCTGAAGAACTCGAAGGCCGCGTCGGCCCGATCCCGGGCCTGATCCACGGGGTCGTCCTTCTCCGCCCACGGGAAGTCCCGGGTTCCGGGCCCAAAAGGATCAGCGCCGGTGCCATGGAAGGTGTGCCAGTAACAAGCTGCGAAGCGCAGGTGCTCCTCCATGGTCTGGCCATCAATCATGCGCTCGGCGTCGTAGGCCTTGAAAGCCAGCGGGTTGTCCGACTCGGGACCTTCAAAGGGGATCTGGCCGATGCCGGGGAAGTACTCCCGGTCGCCCTTGAAGACTCTTCTGCTCATGATCCCCTCCTGTCGATTCCACGCGCCACCCGCAGGTACAACAGTGCGAGGGTGGCTCTTCAATCGTTGTAGCGGCCGAGACTACCACCGGGACAGGATCCACGACAGTCGCATCATGGCCTCTCAGTGACTCTCCTTTGCGACATCCCCGCCAATCCCAGGGCTGTGCTGCCAATCGGTGAAGACGGCCTCGCGCCCCCATGTGTCACAGTCGGCGTCAATCTTCTCCAGGATCAGGTCTCGGCGGATCAGCAGCGCACGAATTTGCAGGTCACCGATCAGGTCCCCCAGCAGCTCGGACAACCGTGTCTCGTTAAGCGCCTCGAGGGCCTCGTAGAGCGGCTGCGTCACACGCGCCCTTTTGCTGGTAAACGCTTCCGGCAACTTCTCGCGAATTCGAAAGGCCCGCGAGTGATCGATCATGTAGAGCTCCCAGGTATCCCTGTCGATCAGCCAGTTCTCCGGGCGGCGGTCGACATTGAAAATCAGGGCGTCGAACAGGCCCATTTGAGCCTTTCGCTGCGCCACGTCCGCCAGCTGTTGGCCAGTGGGAAGCTTGGTCATCTGATGCTCGTGGGTTGTGTTCGGAATCCACGCAACCAGCACACCCTCGGTTCTCCTGACCTCCCGGATCACCGCGACAGGCACCATGTTGAGACCCAACTCCCGGTCCAGGAGATACGCGGCACGCTCGTACCTGTAGCTGTCGGAGAAGTTCATTTCGGTGAAACCGCCGACCTTCGCGGGCAAGCCCCGACGATGGTCATCGACCGACTTGAAAACTACCGAGTCGACGTCGCTCGCGCAGTCGATCGCCAGATGAAGCGGCCTGGTGACACCATGGATTCTGTCGACCTTCTTGCCGATTCTTCCTTCCGTCAGGCAATCCTCGATCACGGAGTCCGGGAGATCCGAGATCTGAGCCACTGCACCGCCCTCGGCAAAATGCAATATCGCAATCGCGAATGCCACGAATTGTCGCCGCACCCGGAACATCGTGAGATCCTCCCTAACTCTGCCCGTGCAACCAGGTGACCGCTAGTCTACAAGGTAGTGAGAATACAGAGGATCAGCGCATTCTGCGAGCCGCTTCAGCGGCGAGCAGCCAACCGGGTGAACCGGTTTCACTTCTCCGCGAGAATCACACCCGCGACGCGCCAGAGGCTGCTGGGAGACATCGGAAGACAAGGCACCCACGGGTGGGAGGGGGGGCACCGGGCGCCTCCCCCCACCGGTTGCAGCACTCAGAGTGCATCGCCGATTGGCCTCCTGAGGTCAACCGAGAATCGCGTCGATATCTTCCAGGGTCTTCTTCTCGGCGTCGGAGATCTGCTCTCCGCCGAAGCCGAGGAATCCACCTTCCTTGCTCGCCTCGGCCACCTTCGCTGCCGTCGCTTTCAGGAAATCCCTGTAGGCCGCGGCATGCTCAGGTGACTTGGCTGCCACCACCGCACCGATCTCGCCGAGACGCTTGACGGCCGCTGCGGTTGCCTCCCCGGGCTTCTTGCCCTTGATCAACTCCTTGACGCCGTCCTGGACCATGTGTCGCCCTTCCGAGGTCTCGAACGCAGCGATGAGGTCCTGCAAAATCGGGCTCGTGTCCTCACTCATCTTGGCCTCGACCAGGCCCCGCGCCACCGCGGAGCTCTCCTTGATGGCGCCCCACAGCCCGCCCGGATCGGCTGCGGTTACCGCCAGCCCGGCCAACATCGGCGCCTGCATGACGCCCGCCCACTCTTCTGGTGTGAATTTATCCTTGATGCTCATGGGATCCTCCTTTTCGCCGACGACACCATGTCACTCCGGCCTGGACTGACAATGTAACACTTCAAAGCACTACAGGAGGTGCCAGGCCTGTGACAGAGCCACGATCGACAAATCGTGGCTGGTTTCTCGAGATTCGACCTCGCCCGCCAGCTTCTTGCCCAGACCGTCCTCCCCTCGCAGTCGAGATACAATCTCGCCCATCAATTCAGCCTGGCCACTTCGGTCTTGATTTCTGAAGGGAGGAATCGATGGCGCAGAGAAGCTCTTCGGACGACTACTGGCGAAAGAACCGGCTGCTGATCGCGGTCCTGCTGGCGATCTGGGCCCTGGTGTCCTACGTCTTCGCCATCTTCCTGGCAGAACCGCTCTACGACGCACATGTCGGCCAGCTCCCGGCCAGTTTCTGGTGGGCCCAGCAAGGGGCGATCTTCGTCTTCGTCATCCTGATCTTCGTCTATGCGTTGGTCATGGATCGGCTCGATCGCCACTACGACGTCCACGACGAGGGGGACTGAGCCATGTCGGTAGAGGCCTGGACCTATCTGCTCGTTGGGCTGACCTTCGCCTGCTATCTGTACATCGGTTACCTCAACCGGGTTCGCGACACCAAAGGGTTTTACGTCGCCGGGCAGGGTGTCCCCGCGATCTTCAATGGCGCTGCCACCGCCGCCGACTGGATGTCCGCCGCCTCCTTCATCTCGATGGCCGGCCTCATCTCCTTCATGGGCTTCGACGGTACCGTCTACCTGCTGGGCTGGACCGGTGGCTATGTCCTGCTCGCCTTGCTTCTCGCGCCCTACCTGCGCAAATACGGCAAGTACACTGTCCCCGATTTCGTAGGTGACCGGTACTACTCGACGACCGCCCGCCTGGTGGCAGCGATCGCGGCCATTTTCGTCTCACTCACCTACGTTGCGGGTCAAATGCGCGGCGTCGGCGTGGTCTTCAGTCGCTTCCTTGGCGTGCCCATCAACTGGGGCGTCGTCATCGGCATGGCGATCGTCGCCTTCTTCGCCGTGCTGGGAGGCATGAAGGGCATTACGTGGACTCAGGTCGCTCAATACAGCATTCTGATCTTCGCCTACCTGATTCCGGCGGTCGCGATCGCCCAGAAGCTCACCGGCAACCCGATTCCACAACTGTCCTTTACCTTCAGCGACATCACCACCCGTCTGAATCAGATTCAGGTCGATCTCGGGTTCACCGAGTACACCCAACCCTTCCAGACCAAGCCGATGTTGGACGTGTTCTGCATCACCTTCGCGTTGATGGTCGGGACTGCAGGTCTGCCGCATATTCTGGTGCGCTTCTATACAGTGCCGAACGTTCGCGCCGCACGTTACTCAGCGGGCTGGGCGTTGCTCTTCATCGCATTGCTCTACACCACGGCCCCGGCGATCGCGGCCTTCGCTCGTTACAACCTCATCGACAGCCTGCACGACAAGACCGTCGAAGAGGCCCAGTCGCTCAACTGGGTCGAAAGCTGGAGTGCCACCGGCTTGCTGCAGCTCGATGACAAGGATGGCGACGGACGGCTCAAGCTGGCCAAGTCCCCCGACGAGAACGAGATCCTCATCGATCGCGACATCATCGTTCTCTCCACTCCGGAGGTGGCGGGCCTGGCCCCCTGGGTCATCGCGCTCGTGGCAGCGGGTGGCCTGGCTGCCGCGTTGTCAACCGCCGCGGGTCTGCTGCTGGTCATTTCCAGCTCCATCGCTCACGACATCTACGCCAAGATGATCAACCCCGAGGCTTCCGAGCGCCAGCGTCTCCTGGTCGGCCGACTGATGATTTTCGCGGCCATTCTCGTGGCAGGCTACTTCGGCATCAATCCGCCCGGCTTTGTCGCTCAGGTGGTGGCTTTCGCTTTCGGCCTGGCCGCGGCCAGCTTCTTCCCGGTGATCCTGCTCGGCATCTTCGACAAACGGACCAATCGGGCAGGCGCTATCGCGGGGATGCTCGTCGGGCTCGCCTTCACGGCCTCCTATATCATCGGCAACCGCTTTTTCGGCATGGAACCCTGGTTCTTCGGAATCAGCTCGGAGGGTATCGGGACGGTCGGCATGGTGCTCAATCTGGTCACGACGCTGGTCGTCTCCCGGCTCACTCCACCGCCACCCCAGGAGATCCAGGACATGGTCGAGTCGATCCGGGTGCCCCGTGGCGCCGGAGCCGCCAGCGACCACTGATCGGGTAGCATCGCACTGTCGTGGACCCGATCGAGTTCCTGCGCGAGCACGCGCCCTTCTCGCAACTCGATGAAGGCGGGCTGGCACAGCTGGCTCGCCAACTCGAGATCCGTTACGTGCCACAGGGTGAGGTCTTGTTGCAGCGGGGTGGCGAGAGGAGCCAACACCTTTGGATCGTGCGCAAGGGGGCCGTGCGACTCGAGGTGGATGGCCGTCAGATCGACCTCCTGGTTCGTGGTGAGTCCTTTGGCTACCCCTCGCTGCTCGCCAGGGCCGAGCCGCAGGTCGATGTCGTCGCGGCGGAGGACGCGCTCTGCTACCTGGTGCCGGAAGAGACCTTTCGCTCTCTGCTCGAAAGGCCCGACTTCGGCGACTTCTTTCTCGAGGGCTTGAGCCGGCGCCTGCGGCGGGCCACGTCCCTGGAACCGATCCCGGTGTCCGGTGACTTCAACGTGCCAGTTGGGCGCCTGGTACACCGCTCACCGGTCTTTCTGACCGCAGACCAGACGGCCCAGGAAGCGGCTCACCTCATGCGTCGTGAACGGATCAGCTCGGTCCTGATCGAGGCCGAGCCGATGGGTATCGTCACCGATCGCGATCTGAGGAATCGGGTTCTGGCGGAAGGTTTGGATGCCGGGACGTCGCTAGGGGAGATCATGAGCACGCCGCTCAAGACCTTTCCCGCTGCCGCTCCCCTACAGGAAGCGATGCACTTCTTTCTCACCGAAGGGGTGCATCACCTACCGGTGGTCGACGACCATGAGATTCAAGGTGTCATTACCTACGCGGACTTTGTCCGCTACCGATTCAAGAGTCCTGGACTGCTGCTGAAGCGGATCGACAAGGCCAAGAGCGCTGCCGCCCTGTCGGACTACGCCGAGGAAGTTGCGGGAATGGTGGAGGTATTGCTCTGGGGAGGACTCGAGGCCACCGCGATCGGGCGCATGGTGGCAACGCTCAACGACGCGCTGGTGAGCCGACTGGTGGCCATCACCGAGAGCCGGCTGGGCCCGCCTCCCTGCCCCTTCAGCTGGATTGTCTTCGGCTCCGAAGGACGGCGCGAGCAGACACTGCTCACCGACCAGGACAACGCACTGGTCTTCGCTGAGGATTCGGCAGCCGCCCAGCGCTACTTCAACGACCTGGCATCCGCAGTCGTTGCGGATCTGCAGACCGTGGGATTCCCCCCATGCATCGGTGGGTTCATGGCCACCAACTGGTGCCGATCCCTGGCCGACTGGATACGACTTTTCGAGCAATGGACGACCTCCCCGGAGCCCGAGGCCGTCCTCGACACCGCGAACTTCTTCGACTACCGCGCTGTCTACGGCACGCTCGATCTGGAGCCTCTGGAGCTCGCCATCGAACGCGGTGCCAGCAGCGATGTCTTCCTGGCCCACCTGGCCCGGGCCAGTCTTGGCATGCGACCGCCCCTCGGTCTGTTCCACCGCATTCGACAGGACAAGAGTGGCATCGATCTGAAGAGCGCAGGGTTGATGCCGATCGTGGGCCTGGCTCGCGTCGACGCGCTGGAGGTGGGATCTCGCGAGCGCTCGACGCTGGCGCGTATCGCCGAAGCACAACAGCAGAACCTGCTGAGCGCGCGAGGTGCCGATGACCTGAGCGAGGGATTCCGCTTTCTGTTTCGCCTACGGCTGGAGGCCCAGCTGGATGCGCTGCGACAGGGGCGCGAGGTCAGCAATCGAATCCGTGTCGAGGATCTGCCCGCGGCCGATCGGCGCCACCTGAAGGAAACATTCCTGGTGATCCGTGAGATGCAGGAGTCCCTTTCTCAGCGCTACAAGCTCGATCTGCTCGGCTGAAGGCCCGAACTCCCATGTTCTCGTTGACCTCGCCATCCTGGGACGCCCCGGTCTACTGGGCTCTCGACCTCGAAACGTCCGGACTCGATCCCCAAAAGGACGTCATCCTGTCGGTGGGGATGGTGCCGATTCGACAGGGTGTCATCCACTGGGGCGAGCGGTTCTACTCCCTCGTCAGGCCCCGGTCCGGACACCAACCTGCGGAGGCGGCGATCCGGATTCACCACATCCTGCCTCGCGAGCTCGCGCAAGCACCGGGACTGGACGAGGTGTTGCAAGAGATCCTGGGGCGGCTGATGGACAGCGTGCTGCTGGTGCATTACGCCAAGCTGGATATCGGCTTCTTGCGGCGGGCTTGTCCGCGGCAGGGCCAGATCTGGCCGCGCCCGCGAGTCGTCGACACCGTGAAGCTTCTCGGCCGACTCAGTCACCGTCGCCGGCAGCTCTCTCCTTACGCCGAACCACTCCCGACCGACCTCTCCAAGGCCCGAGAGTCTTTGAGCTTGCCACCCCACGAGGCGCACCATGCCTTGCATGACGCCCTGGCGACGGCCGAGCTCTTCCTGGCACTGCGCAGCGCTCTCGAGGCCCGTAAACTGCGCCAACTGACCTGACCCGGGGCTCACCTGGTCGAGCTGCAGAACCTTGAAATCCTCGGTCCGGAACACGATCGGGTAGTGCTTCGACCAAGCCTTCCTTGGAGCGATCCAATAATCGATGTCGAACTCTCGTTGCATCACCCTCATGTCGGAGGGCTCGAGTCGCTTGTATCGCCTTCTCATGCTGGCTCGCATCTTCGTGATTTCGTCCTGTTGAGAGATATCCCAGTGGTCCCTCCATTGGTCTCGAAAACCAAAGGCGGCGAAGCGATCGCTCCACTCCTCCGTGTAACCGGGCGCCCAAAGGACCGCCGAGGCGTCTTTCCAGGTCGCATAGACCGAGCGCTGGGACAGATAGCGAAACTGTGCCCATTCCCATTGGATCGGATCGTGGAAGAAGACTGCCTCTGCTGGCGTCTCTTGCCGCGCCCACTCGGCAATGGCCGCGACCTGCGCATCCGGGCCGCGAGACAGGGCTCTCGCGAAACCGCCTCCCCACCTCGTCGCCCGCTCTCGAAGATTGCCGCTCATGGCAAGAAGCAGCACGAACAGCAGCGCGGCCGTCAACAGAACGGGTCCACCGACCCACTCCCTGCGCCCTGCTGTCATCGGCGGGGGAAGCTCTTCGGCTGTCCTCTCTGCTGGATGCCGACGCCTCCTGAATGCCAGCACCGCAGCCATCGACACACCGATGGCCAGACTCGGCCAAAGTGCGTGATTGCGGAAAGAAGGCGAGAGTAGCCAGGCGGTTGCACTGAAAGTGCCGGTGAACACCATCAGCGACAGAGGACTCCTCTCTCGCACCGCGAGGACCGCCGTCGCCCCGACAATGGCGACACCCGCTGCGAGGTAGAACAGATCGGTCGCACGGGCCGGCTGTAGCACCAGGATCTCGAGCCACTGGTTCGTTCTACCGACCACCAGCCCGAGCGCCAGAAAGACCATCGCGAGCCCTGCCCAAACCGAGGTCAGCAGCCAAACCCGGCGGCAGGGGCGACGAACCACCAGGCCGACGATCAAAACCAGGGCGACAAAGTAGGCGAAATGGCGAAACAGAATCGGCGGCCAGGTCGAAGGCGCCAGGTGAGGCGAGTTGAGCAGACGGATCGCCCAGGCCCAAAGATCCGGGTCGGGTTTGGGCTGGGAAAAGGCGCGCAGCCCCTCGATGACAATGGGTGTGACCAGAACGATGAAGATCGGCGACGTCTTCACCATGGCTCCGAGGGTCGGTCGTTCGGGATCCGCCAGCCAGGTGCCCGCAAAATACAGACCAGACCAGATGCCGTACATCGGATTGACCAGAAAGGCCAAGGCCCACACCAGCCAGAACCTGGCAGCCTTGCCCTTCAGAAGATAGGCCAAGGCCAACATCAAGAGAGCCACGCATAAGCTGGTCTGTTCGAAGTAAACCGCCGTGAGATTGCCGTCACCGAGGATGGACTGCGGCGCAAGGGCAGCGAGCGAAGCGGAGACCAGGACGGCCACAGGTGAGTTGGACAGCAGTGCACCGCCAACCCTCGCACAGCCATAGACCAACAGCGTGCGAGTCAGCAGGAAGAAGCCGAGAAGTACCCATTTCAGATCGATGGCGCGGGCAAGAAGTGCGACCAACCACCAAACCCAGGACTCGTAATCGGCCAGCGTGTCGACAAACGGATCGTGTGGGAAAAGATCCGGGTCGAGAATCTTCTCGACCATTGGCAACTGCAGGGCGTGGTTGTCGCAAAAATATCGGTAGCCGCTGTTGACGATCGAAATCAGGACGAGAATCAGCAACAGCACAACACCAGGCCAGTGTCGCTGCGAGCCGGACTCTCGAGTCCCCTTCAGTTTCATCACCTCGACTCAGGGCGGCAAGGTAAGAGACTCTCTCCGACCGCCCACCTGGCTACGGCATCCGCGACGAATCGGGCTCCGGCTGCATTCCAATGCGGGTCGTCCTCGAGAAACAGCGGATACTCGTCAGTTGCTTCGAATGCTGGAAGGAGGTTGAGCACGGCAAACGGCATCCGGTCGCCAGACTTCTCGAAGTAGTTGAAGGGCTCGCGCACATAGGGGCCGAGGACCTCATACAGATGTGCTTCCCAGTTTCTCGGGGACTCGCGCAATGAGTACTGGTAGGAGCGGGGATAGACCACCAGAGCCATAGCGCCACCCAGTGTCTCGGTGACAAAGAGGTTCAACTCCGCGAGATTGCGTATCACGCCGCGCTCAATGTCCCCGATGCTCTCTTCCAACGGCTGATTGGTGACAAAGAATCGATCCTCCGGCACAAGGTCATCAACGGCACGCCTCGGACGAGCCTCGACTCCTCGCAGCATATTGCGAAGAACCTGAAGATTGGGCAGATACTGCATCGCGCCAGGAAAGTTACGGGCCAGCAGCAGGACGACTGCCTCACCTGGATCGATCTCCAGATCGCCTCCCTGCCGCAGCTGCACTTCGTAGGAGAGATCGTCATGAAAGTCGGTCATATCCAGGTTGTAGATCAGTAGATCGGGCTCGTACTTGTAGCCGATCTCGCGCAGCAGGCGCAGCGCCAGGAGGGGTGAAGAGCTCGTCCAGCCCATATTGACCGCCCTGACCCGTTGGGAGCAGTCGAGGTCGGTCACCAACTCCTCGAGAACGTAGGGATAGGCCTGTTCGTACTCCAGCTCGAGACCATAGGTAAAGGAGTCACCCGCGAAGAGGATCACGAAATCTTCCTCTTCGAGATCGGCCGCTTCCTCTCTGAAACGGATGCGATCGGAATTGACGTCGGGTCCCGGCAGCAACCGATGATCCACCGTCAAATCATGGAGCTCCGCGATGCGAGCCACGATCACGGTCTCGAATACCTTGGGGACGAACCAGCTCAGCAGCGCGGCTGTCGTGATCACCCCGAAAAGCGAAGCTGGCGCGCGCGACCACCAGAACGACAAAAAACGCAAAACGAGCCAGAGAAAGATGACTGCCAGGGCGACCATCAGTGATCCTGTCGGGATCCGAAGCACCACCCCTGCGATCAGGATCGCCGCTACCCATAAGTCAGAACGCTGCCAGTGATGGAGAAATCGATCGGCCCGGGAACCGGGTCGGGCCCTGGCGATCAACCAGAGCAGCAGCGCCACTCCCCAGAGCACAGGGATCAGAATGCTGTGAGCAATCTCGAGAGGCTGTAGCTCGAGTCGCAACCCCGCCACGACATGAGGGCTGTTGCCCCGCAGTGCGCGAACTCTGAGGAATCGAATCGGGACTTCGGAATCGATCCAGTCACTTTGTCGAGTCGTCAGGTAACTTCCACCATGACCTCGCGGGACCTGCCAAAGGCGCACAAACTCCGTTGTGTCCGGCGCCCCCTGGACTTCGTACACGTCGTTGAAGTCGACCTGAATGGTTACCCGAAAGGATTCGACCGCTCGCGGCAACTCGAGCTGCAGATAGGAGCCCGTCGGCAAGGGAATGCCCCTTCCAGGGTCCCCACCATCGTCGTAGAAGTGAAGTCGGACTTCACGGGATCCGGCTCCCTCTTCAGCATCACTGCCGGGGTCGACCAGCATGACCGCGGAGGGAACTACGGACCGTTTCCACTCCCAATGGCTGCCAAACAGGACAACAACCAGTGGAACCAGGACAAGCGATCCGGCCAGCGACCGGAGGTTCTCCAGAATCACCCGCCCGCCTCGGAGCCACGGGCGCTCAGTCTGGCGATCTACCGCGCGAGCCCTGTCGCCGTCTCCAACCATAGGCACTCACCATCGAGCTTCAGAAGTATATCGAGGGCCCCAATGCCCTACGGAGAAACCTCGGCCTAACTGCCCCTTGTTCTCGAGCGCGCCCGAGAACCCTTCCAGGTCATAGAATCGGCAAGCAGGGTTTCAGGGAGGTCAATCTTGTCGAGCCAACTCAACGCCATTGTGGTCCAGCGGATCGAGGTCTCACCCGGCCTGATCATCATGCGAGTCGTCCCCGACGGCTGGGAGCTACCCGACTTCGAACCCGGGCAGTACGCGGTCCTGGCTCTGCCGGGAGACGCTGCGCGGACACGGGTTTCCGACCCCGAGAGGCAGCCACGACCGCCGGACAAGCTGATCAAGCGTGCCTACTCGATCGCCTCGTCCTCGAAAGCCAAGGACTTCATGGAGTTCTATGTCTCCCTGGTGCCCTCCGGCGAGCTCACGCCGCGTCTGTTCAAGCTGCGCAGCGGTGACAGGGTATGGTTGTCGCCCAAGGCGAAGGGAGTCTTCACCCTCGACGAGCTCGAGGCGGGACGACACATCGCCTTCCTCGCCACCGGAACGGGACTCGCCCCCTACATGAGCATGCTGCGGACTCACCTCGTCTGCGGCACCCCCACTCACGCGGCTGTCTTGCACGGGGCCCGTCACTCGTGGGATCTCGGCTACCGGTCGGAGCTCATGACGCTGCGCCAGATCTGCTCCAACTTCAGCTATTTGCCAACCATCAGCCGCCCGGAGAGCGAGGCGGCTGCGTGGACAGGACAAACCGGGTATCTGCAGGATCTATGGCGCTCCGGAGCCCTCTCCGAAGCGTGGGGTTTCGCGCCGACTCCCGAGACGACAGATGTGTTCATCTGCGGCAACCCAGCGATGGTCGACGCCATGGTAGCTATCCTCGCAGCAGAGGGCTATGTCGAGCACAGCCGTCGCCAACCAGGCCAGATCCACGTCGAACGCTATTGGTAGCCATCATGAATACCCAGACCCCTGCCGAGAAATACCCAGGAGGACGTTGGCTCATCGTGGTCTACGGCCTTGTCGCCTATCTGGTGGGGATCCGTTCGATGGTCTATTTCGCCGGTTTCGCGAGCAATGTTCCGCTGGTCAAAACCGTCAACTCCGGACCGACCCTCGGCTGGCTGCAGGCAATGATCATCGATGTCGCCTTGCTCGTCCTCTTCGCCCTGCCCCACAGCCTCATGGCACGCAGCTACTTCAAGGATGCCTTCCTGCGAAGATTCCCCGAAGCCACCCTGCGCAGTACCTACGTCCTGGTTGCAGGCCTGTCCCTGACATTTCTGATGTGGCAATGGCAGCCAATCGGAGCCGTGGTTTGGAACTTCGAGCCGTTGCTCGTGCGCTATACGCTCTACGCGATAGCCGCGGCCGGGTGGCTATTGGCCGCGATCGGCTACTACTCGATTGGCCACCTGGAACTCTTTGGACTACGCCAGGCCTTCGCCCGGTTCAAGGGAGCTGCTCACCCACCGGGAGACCTCGTGGCCACTGGTATCTACCGCTACCTGCGCAACCCGATGTACGTGGGATTCACAATCGGCATCTGGTCTACTCCCCTGATGACCGCTGGGCACCTCCTGCTGTCGGTCGGTATGACTCTCTATGTGCTCGTCGGAATCCGCTACGAAAAGCGCGACCTCACAGCGGAGTTCGGCGATCGCTATCTCGCATACTTGCGGGCGGACTCCTAGAAAGCGTATTCCAGCCAAACCCTGACGGTACGGTCCTCCATTGGATGAAGATGCACATCCTCCACACCTTCGACCGGCTCGGTCTCGCCAGTCGGACTGAACTCGGCTGGCAGCCGTGAAGCGTAGTAGTACTGAATGTCTGGATCTTCCCGGTCGAGCAGGTTGAATCCGTCCACCACGAGGCGTATGCCATTCTGGAAGCCATAGCCCAGCCTGCCATTGATCAGCGACGAAGATTGCCCCTGCACAGATCCATCCTCTGTCAGGGGAATGTCGCCAAAGTAACGCCAGCGCAGAGTCCCGAACCAGCCGACAGGCCGCCCGAGTGTCAGGCCCAGCTGCAAGGTGCGGCCGACCGATCCAGGAATCTCGCGCTCGTTCTCGGGGACATCGGTAAACTCGGCATCGGTCAGCGTCAGATCCAGCTCGAGTGCAACCCAGGGTCGAATGCGATAGAAGTTCGCCAGCTCGACACCGGTTCGCTCACTGGGAGGCCCGGCTTCCGTTGTCCCGGAATCCCCCAGATAGACCAGCTCCGAATCGAGCGCCAGCCGAAAGACCGTGAGTGTCGATTGCAGTCCCTCGATCCAGGTGGTGCGGACGCCGAGGTCGGCACCTTCCGCTCGCACCAGTGGATCGGCCGGCTCGGCCGGCTCCAGGGTTATCGGATCGACCGTCGTAACCCAGCCGCGGGCATCGTTGCTATGGAAGCCCTGCCCCCAGTTGAGATAGAGCTCGGTACGGCTCCAGGGTCCAAAGACAAAGCTGAGCTTGGGGCTGACGATCGAATCGTCACGGCTTCCAGAGTTCTCCGGCAACTGCGTCTCAACGTCCGCGTCATAGTAGTCGCCCCGCAGTCCCAACAGCATCTCCACTTTCTCCGTCCACTGCACCTCGGCCTCGCCGAAAAACCCCAACATCAACTCCTCCACCGCATAGCTCGCGATCAATCCTCCAGGAAGGGAGTCTCCCTGGCTGGCACGGCCCAAACCGTTGTCAATCTCGTGGTACTGAGCGTCGGTGCCGTAGCGCAGCAGTAACGTTCGATCGCCCCACTCCAGGGCCCGGGACTGCTCGAGCTGCAGACCATAGATGAGCCGATCGTCGGTCTGCTTGAAGGAATCGTCGTCGACGTTACACTCGTTGGCGCTGCCGTAGTCCAGGCAGTAGGTGAAGTTCGAAACCAGATTCAGGCCGTAGCTGATGAGATAAGCACCCAGACTCGTCAACGTTGTCCCCTCGTGCCAGTGGTACTCGCCAGAGAGGCTGTAGCGGCTCGTGTCGCCATTGGGAAACGGATCGACGAATCCAAACAGAGGTACGGTCTTGCCGATGGTCCGCAACGGAATCTGATCGGAGGCCTGCCAGTCGCCCTCGTATCCCATCGCCGTGATCGACCAGCGCCGGGCGCTACTGCCGCGCGAGTAACGCAGCAGGCCATTGAGCTTGGTAAAGTCGTCCGGCTTGTCCCAGGGACCGTCGTAGTGATAGTAGTCGAAGGCGCCCAGCAACTCGCCATCCCCGGCAGCGGTCGAACCCATGACCAGGGCCCGCTGAAAATCATGCCCCCCCAATCCCAGCCGAACCTCGGTTTTCGGCAGGCTCGATCTGAGCAACACATTGCTGGAACCGGCAGCGGAGAAATCGCCCTCGCTGGCGAAGTAGGTGCCTTTGCGAAACTGCACCGATTCAATGACCTCCGGAATCAGGAAATTGAGATCCGCATACCCCTGGCCGTGGCCGTGGGTCGGCAGGTTGACCGGCATTCCATCCACAACGAGACTCAGGTCGGTGCCGTGGTCGAGATTGAATCCGCGCAGGAAGTACTGATTTGCCTTCCCTCCTCCGCTGTGTTGCGTTGCGATGACACCGGGAACCGTCTCGACAACCTCCCCTGTACGCAGTATCGGACGCTTCTCGAGATCTTCGTAGCCGGTGGCCCCCTCGGTGGCGGATGAGGCCACGCCGGTCATCTCGTCGGCGCGTGCCGTGACTGTCAGGCGATCCTCGAAAACAGACTCCTCTTGCTCGGGCTCTTCTTCGTACTCGTGGGCAGACACCATTACCGCACGGTCACGATGGGTGCCAGCTGCCTCGGCCGTGCACAAACCCGCAACCATCAGGAAGCAAGCAAAGCAAGTGGCCGTCGAGGCCGCGCTCCGCCAATCTATAAAAGACACATTCAGAGGCATTGCTCCTCCTGAGAATCCTCTGTTTGGCAAGCGATTCGACTCTTCTTCGCGGAAGAGCTCCAGCGCCTGCTCGATCTATCGTCAGCTAGGACAGGGTGAGAAACAGCCGAGGTTCCGGCGGGCCTCTGGGAGAGGTTGGCGAGGCGCTCTGCTCGAGTCCGGGCAGAGCTGCAGAAGCTGCCACATACCTTTCGCTCGTGGTCGCGGGACATGAGGTCAGCAATCGCGCATTCATTTCATCGAGCACAGGAAACGTCGCCTGCCCGAGATAGAGGTCGTTCTCTTCAGGCTCAGGAGATGACGAATTCTCACTGGGGATTGCTGGCGCGGGGTCCGTTCGATGATGGTGAGGCCCAGCGGCGAGATGATCATGCGCATGCACGACGCCATCTTGCAGATGGCGGTGGGCAGGGGTTGTCGCCTCGAAGCTGACGAACCCGACCACAGCCAGCAGCCCCAGCAGCCCGAGAGCCATCCGATCGAGAGTCCGAGACTGGGAATAAATGGATCTCATGGCTTGTCCCAGCCGTGAGTCTAACCGAACATCGCCATGGTTGCTCGCGGCGAGGCCGCAAGAGGGACTTTCAGGCTAGTGAATCGTCGGCGGCGAGTCCGGCACCGGCTGGATCGATGCTTCCAGATCGATCGCCATCAGGGTCATCAGCATCTCGGCGCGATCCTCCGACGACTGAGCCTCGAGCAGAGCCTGCTTCTCCACTGCGGTGAACGGCAGGGCAGTGCTCAGCGTGCTGACCAGTCGTTCACCGGAAAGAGAGTCGAGAACGTCCGCGTCGAACTCCAGATCTCTCTCGCGTGCATAGTGGTCGAGGACTGCGAGGACCTTCTGCTTGTCTATATCCGGCTCGTCGCCGCGAACGTCGATCTCGAACTCCGCGAAGTTCGCCCGGACTCGCCGATACCCCCGGGTGGGCGCGAGCTCCTCGAGGATCCGGAAACGGATGATCCCCTCGAGAACGATGAGGTAGCGACCATCCGGCTGTCGTTCATGCTGATGAATCCGGCCGCAGCAACCCACCGGGTAAAGCTGCGGATCACGCAGGTCGAGCGGGGGAACACCCCAGTTGTCCAGACCTGGGATCATCGGCTGGACCATGCCGATCCTCCGGTCCCCTTGCAGCGCATCTTCGACCATGCTGAGGTACCGCTCCTCGAAGATGTTGAGCGGCAGATAGGTCCCGGGCAACAGGAGCGTCCCGGTGAGGGGAAAGACTGGCAGCGTCGCGGTTTCCTGAGACGAGCTCATGGCCGCGGCAGTATAGCCGATCGACGTGACGGGATCGGTTCCACTTCGAAGAGTGTTTCCTTGCTGACCAGCGGGAACGGCAATCGCACCTTGCCGGGTTGACCGATGGCTCCCTGCATGCGATACACATCGATGCGTTCGACGTTCGCTCCGACGATGGGAAAGGAACGGATCAACTCGAAGTCCGGCGAGCCGACAGCTTCCCGCAGCAATTGCATCCCGGAGTTCCTCTGCGACCGTTCCCCGATCTCGATTGCCAACCACCGGCAACCTCCCCGCTCACGCAGTAGGCGGATCACATCCTCTGTCGACGCCACGTACTGCTTGTCTCGCCAGCCGGAATGCAGGGCAAAGGTATAGAGCAGCTTGTTGCCGAGAATGACTTGCCGCTGCAGGTCGGGATCCATGGCCCGAACGCGGAAGACGAACACACCGCTGTGATAACCATCGTAGAAGACCGGTTCTGTTGGGGCGACCTCCCGCAAGAAGGCGGCGACCTCGGTAAAGCCGTTGACAGCTGGGACCGGTCGATGCCAGGCGACCCAGGCCTGCGAGGCCAACAGGCCGGACCCCAGCAACGCAGCCAGGACCTTGCCGGTGCGCGGCTGCGCTGCGCTCATCAGTCGGGAAGAGGCCCGGCACAAGGCGATCGCAGCCAGGCAGACCAACGCAGGTGCCAGGAAGAGAACGTAGCGGGCCTCTTTGGCCACCAGCACAGAAAAGGAGCAGTAGGTCACCACGATCCACACTGACGACCACCATGTCTCCCGACGCGATTCTCGATCCCTCAGCCCGACCACCCATCCAACACCCGCCAATACCAGCAGTGGCAGACCAAAGATGGCCGGGAATCGGCTGAGATAGAAAGCCCAGCTATCCGGTTGCACCGCTTCGTGCAGCGCCCTGGCGACCCAGTCGACATGGGTGGGCAGGAACCGCGCTGCCATGATCACGCATGGCACCAGCACAGCCGCGAAGGCGATCGACACGATCGCAGCGCGCCATCCCCTGGGACCGGTCAACCCTCCCCATCCGAGCATCCAGGCGAAGATGATCAAGAGACCGACACCCGCCGGATAGTAGGTGAGCAGCGCCAGCACCACCAGAGCTACGGCCAGGTAGAAGTCCTTCGAACGCAACCGCAGCGGGCTTGTCTCGAGCCAGGCACGCGCATGATAGAGCGAGCCCGTTACCAGAGCCAGAGCCGGCACATTCAACATCACAGCGTGAGACCAGAGAACTATGCCAGGAATCAGCAACAGAAAAGCCGCCGCCCAGGCCATGTGTCGGCTGATCCAGCGGTGCAGCCAAGCGAACAGGTAAAGAGCGGCGATCAGCGAAAAGACCTGGACCAGCAGCTTGGCAGCGAGGGGCGACGGCCCAAACAGGGCGAAGACACTGGCCTCCAGGAGATAGAAAAAGGGCGGATAGGCAGCCGGGTTGATGGCGGGGTAGCGCGCGTAGTAGCGCAACGCATAAGTCTTGGCATCGAGAGAGAAGTCCCGAACATAGTCTTGCCAGAAGAAGCCATTGACCGCATGTCGCGGCGCGTCCCCTTGAAACCACAGCCCGTTGTTGTCAGCATGCAGGAGCAGGACATAGAGCCATACTCCCAGGACGATCGCCAACTGGAATCCCAGGGCGACACGGTTGCGCCCTGGCCTCGGATGCGGCGCGACTGGCGAGTCAGATGGGTGACCGACCTGGCGCGAGGGGGCAGACTGCTGAGCGTGCTTTGGGTTTTGGAGCATTGTTCCTGACAACGACGAGGGCTACTGGCCCGGCCGCAACATCAGCCGTTGGCGATGCTATACCTTCCTGAGAACGCTACGTCGCAACGACGCATGATCGCAGGCGCATTTGGCAAAAGCAACGCAGGCAGGGCTGGCGCCTCGCCATCAGTCACCATGGCGCGAGAGAGGCAGGCCTGAACCTGCCCAGGCCGATCCGGCTGGTCCATAGCCGCCGATCCGGTTCTGCACAGATTGCCATTTGGTAATCCTTGCGGGATCGCACAAGCTTCCTGATGAGCCACCCCTTCCTCGACCTCGCGAAGGCGGAAGGCTGGCTGATTGCAGGGCGCTCTAGTAGTCTGGCGGAGCCATGAAATCTTCATCCGGGAATGCTCCTCGAGAATCAGTGCGGAATTCAGACACCGCGCCGAAGGGCCCTCTGACCTACAGCCAGAAACCCATCTGGCTGGGCCAGACTCTGCATCCGTCGAGCCCCTTGTACAACATGGCATTCGCCTTTCTCTTCGATGCCGAGCTGGAGAGCGACCTGTTTCAACGTGCCTGGCAACATGTCGTTCGCGACAGCGATGCCCTGAGAACCACCATCGTCGAACGAGACGGTCTCGGCTCCCGGCGCGTCCGAAGCATCGATGAGTACAAGGCGGAAGTGCTCGACTTCCGCTCCATGCCAGAACCGGTAGCGGCGTTCCAAGACTGGTGTCGCGAGCGCGCCTCGGTACCACTTGGACTCGAGGACCAACTGGTCGATAGTGTGCTCGTCGAGCTCGGGAAGGGTCGGACAGGCTGGTACCTGAACCAGCATCACCTGATCGCCGATGCCTGGTCGACAATGCTGGTCTATCAGCAGGTTGCGAGCGAGTACGCGGCGCTCGCCCATGGCAGTCCTGCCCGCGACAGGCTGGAGCCTTACTACTCGACGGCCGCGGCGCTCGAAAAGCATTTCGCCAGTCAATCAGAAGCCCACGAGTACTGGAGCCAGCGACTCGGGCCGCGAGATCGCACGATCCCGCTCTACGGCCGGACCGGCAAGCCGACCGACACCAAGAGCCGCCGATTGACTCTCGAGCTCGACGGCGGCCAGGCGCGAGCCCTGAATCGACTCTGCACCGAGGCCGGCTTTCTGAGCCTTTCGCCAGACCTGTCCCGGTTCACAGTCATGGCCGCTGCGCTACTGAGTTGGCTGCATCGAGTCAGCGGCACGCACGGCGTCGGTTTCGACACGCCTGTGGCAGGCCGCCCCACTGCCGGGTCCAGAAACTCGGTCGGTCTGTTTATCGAACTGTTCCCCTTTTCGGTAGTTGTGGATCCCCGGGACTCGTTCCGTGAGCTTGGAGTCAAATGCCTCGAAGAGGCTCAACTCTTCCTCCGTCATGCGCAACCCGGAACCAGCGCCCCGTCCGAAGGCAATGCCAGCAACGTCGTGCTCAACTTCATCCCAGGCTCCTTCGGGGACTTTGCAGGCATCGCGACAGAAGTCGAGTGGATTCACCCCGGGCACGGTGACAGTGTGCACGACCTGCGACTCCAGGTGCACGACTTCAATGGCACGGGCGCACATGTCCTGCACTTCGATTTCAATGAGCAGGCCCTGCCGGATCGGCTGCAGCGCCGCAGTATCGAACACTTCAGAAGCCTCCTCGAAGCCTTGCTCGATGACCCCGATCAGAGAATCGGATCCGTCGACATCCTGACCTCGGACGAACGCAACGTGCTGCTCGAGCTCGA
Organism: uncultured Acidobacteriota bacterium; assembly: GCA_963707075.1. Lineage (GTDB taxonomy): Bacteria > Acidobacteriota > Thermoanaerobaculia > Multivoradales > JAHEKO01 > CAXMQZ01. The sequence continues at coordinate 95,372 of CAVPOX010000006.1, read as the reverse complement.
CTCCAGCGATCTGAGCCCATTGCCGAAGGCATCGATCGTGCAGCTGATCGAGGCCCAGGCCAGGCAGGTACCTGATGCAATCGCGCTACGCCAGGGACAACATGAAATCACCTTCGCCCAGCTCTACGAGGATTCCGCAGCGCTGGCCGCAACGCTGGTCGACAGGGGCTGCGTGCCCGGCGATCGGGTAGCCCTCGTCGCCAGGCGCTCCACACAAGCGGTGGTGGCGATCCTCGCTACCCTGAGGGCGGGTGCTGCCTATGTGCCAATCGATCCAAAGTATCCTCGGGCACGCATCAGGCAGATCCTCTCCGACTCCGGCGCGCGACTCGCCCTCTGCGGTGAAGAAATCAAGACAGACTGGGTTGAACCGGATGACATCGTCGTGCCCATCGACCAGGGAATTCAGGAAGGCCGCGGAGCGACGATCGATCTCCCGGAGCCCGGACTCGACGACCTGGCCTATCTGATCTACACCTCGGGTTCGACCGGATCACCCAAGGGTGTCCCCATCGCGCATGCCGGCCTGGTCGACTATCTGCAATGGGCCTCATCCCGTTACGTCAGGGGGGACAAGCTGACCTTTCCCCTGGTCACCTCTCTGGCTTTCGATCTCACCGTCACCTGCCTCTTTCTGCCGCTGATGACCGGGGGGACGCTGGAGATCTATACCGAGTCCGACGGGCCGATGGACACTGCACTGATGGAGGTCCTGGCCGCCAATTCGGTCGACTTCATCAAGCTCACTCCCTCCCATCTTTCTCTGCTCCGTCAAGTCGACCTGAGCCATTGCCGTATCCGGCGGATCGTCGTCGGTGGCGAAGACTTCCAGACCCGGCTGGCTGCAGATATCAGCGCCCGATTCGGCGCTCCAGTCGAGATTCACAACGAGTATGGGCCCACTGAAGCGGTCGTGGGTTGCGTGGCCCACCGATTCGACCCCAAAGTCGACTCTGGCCTGCGGGTTCCCATCGGCCGGCCGGCAGATCACGTTCGCGTGCAGATCCTCGACGATACCCGCTCGCCGGTCCCGGAGGGTGTGCCAGGCGAGCTGTGGGTGTCGAGGCACGGACTCGCCCGCGGCTATCACAGACTCCCCGAGCTGACGGCAGAGCGCTTCCAACCACCCACACCGGCTTCGCGGACGGTCTACTACCGCACAGGCGACCTGGTCCGCCAAACGGCGCCCGGTGAGCTTGAATACCTTGGCCGAACCGACCGCCAACTGAAGGTCTCTGGCTTTCGCGTCGAGCCAGGTGAGATCGAGACGGTCCTGGGTACCCTTCCCGGCATCGAGCAATGCGTTGTGGTAGCCAGGCAGCGACGCGGATTGCCAATCCGACAAGGCGATGCGATCACCTACTGTGTTCACTGCGGCCTGCCCTCGAACTATCCAGGTGCTACCTTCGACGAGAACGACCTGTGTAGCATCTGCCGCGCCTACGAATCCATTGCCGAGCACGCCCGGGACTACTTTGGGTCCATCGATGACATGTTGGCGATCTTTGCCGCGTCCAGGCAGAAACACAGCTCGGAATACGACTGCCTCCTGCTCCTCAGCGGTGGCAAAGACAGTACCTACGCGCTTTGCCGACTGGTCGAGTTGGGTCTGTCCGTGTACGCCTTCACTCTCGACAACGGATATATCTCTGAGAATGCCAAAGAGAATATGCGGCGAATGACCGAGCACCTCGGTGTGCCGCTCGAGTTCGGTACCACACCGGCGATGAACGCGATTTTCCGGGACAGCCTGCAGCGGTTCAGCAACGTTTGCAACGGCTGCTTCAAGACAATCTACACCTTGAGTACCCAGCGCGCGCGTCAGCTCGGCATCCCGATCATCGTTACTGGCCTGTCTCGGGGCCAGATGTTCGAGACCCGGCTCACCGAGGAAATGTTCCGCAGTGGCAGGCGTTCACCGACAGAGGTCGACGCCGCGGTGCTGGCAGCTCGCAAGGTCTATCACAGGGTCGATGACGAGGTCTTCCGCTCCCTCGATGTCGAGATCTTTCAGGATGACCGGATCTTCGAGGATGTCCAGTTCGTCGACTTCTATCGCTACTGTGATGTCGGTCTGACCGAGGTACTGTCCTATCTCAAAGACCGCGAGCTCTGGGTACGGCCCACCGACACCGGACGTTCCACCAACTGCCTGATCAACGATGTCGGCATCTTTATTCACCAGAAAGAGCGCGGCTTCCACAACTACGCACTGCCCTACAGCTGGGATGTCCGCCTGGGCCACAAGACCCGCGACGCTGCACTCGCAGAGCTGCATGACGAGCTCGATCAGGATGCCATTCGTCAGATGCTGCGCGAGATCGGGTATGACGAGAACCGGCTGGCACGCGCTGGGAACGAGCAGGTGCTCGTCGCCTTCTATGTCTCGGCCACAGAGATACCGGCGACGCAGCTCCGGCAACACCTCGGCAAGACTCTGCCCTCGCAACTCATCCCCACATCCTTTCAGCGGGTCGACGCCATTCCCCTCACCGCCAACGGCAAGATCGACGAGGGAGCCCTGATCTGGTCTCACGATAACCTGACACCAACCACTGCCTACACTGCCCCCGAGGGACCCGTCGAAGGGTATCTCGCTGCACTATGGCAAGAACAACTCGGCATCGAGCGTGTCGGTTCGAGTCACGACTTCTTCGAGCTCGGGGGCACTTCCCTGGGAGCCATGGATGTCATGATCCGTCTGTGCCAGGAATTCCATATCGACTTGCCGCTGGAAACCTTGTTCATGCACTCGACGCTCGGCAAACTGGCCGAGGTGGCCGAAGAGAAGATTCTCGACGACGTCGCCGAGTTGTCTGAACCCGGCTAGCAGGAGATCGGCAGCTCCACCGCAGGGCCCGACTAAGTCGAAGATCCTCGGCTGATGAGCGGGCTCCACGCTCCCCTCGAACGGCTCACTTTCGCCGAAAGACCCGGCCTATTGCCGCCACCCGTTGAGCAAAGGTCAGTTCCTGGAACGAATCGACCTGGGAGTTGGTGTTGGCATATAGCCGCAACCTGCGAAGGCGTTCCCAGGCGCTGACAAACTCAAGGTGGGTGACTCTCATCGAGCGACGGTAGATCGTGCGCAAGTCGGGGTGGTGCGCCGCCAGCCGGTGCACCAGCTCGGTGTCGGCAGCTCGCTCCCACTCCTTGAATCCTCCCAGCTCCTCGAGAACCGCTGCCCTGACTGCCATATTGTTGGCATAGGCGAAGTGCCTGTCGGGCTCGCATTGACCGAGCACGTAGTCGATTTTGGCGTTCTCGTAGGCACTCAACATGTGCAACACCCACGAAGCCCTGGGTGGATAGCGTACGTGCCCCACCACTGCGGCCACCGACGGCTCCTGCATCGCGCTCTGGATCGAGCGCAGCCAATCTCTATCCACCCTGCAATCGGCATCCGTGAAGGCGACAACAGGCGCTGTCGCCTCGCGGATCCCTGTATTGCGGGCAGCGTACGCTCCGGGAGTCGCTTCACTGAGCGAGATGATCTCCGTGGCCTGCTCAACGATCGACGCCGAGGCGTCGGTCGAGCCGTTGTTAACGAAGATCAGCTCGTAGGAGCCGTCGACTCCCCGCTGATCCAACAGCGACTCGATGCAGGATCCGATGTGCTGCTCGCTGTTGAAGAAGGGCACCACGACAGAGATGGCAGACGAAGGGCTCATCGCATAATCCACTTCATTGTTCGGCCTCACGAAGACTGCGGTAGAGCTGCAGTCTCAAGGATCCCAAGACCTCGGCCCGCTCATCTGATGTCAAGACCCGCCCTGCAGTCTCCGAACGACGCACACCCCGACCAATGCTCCCTTTCCAGGTCTCTTCAGCGGTGATCAAGCTCCTCGCAGTCTCTTCGAACCGCGACAGGACCTCCGGCTCCCAAGCGAGACCCAGCGCTGGAAACAGTCGACTCAGAGTCCCTTCCGGGTCCGCGGTGAGCTCCTCATAGAAGACGAAGTGATCGTTCGGGCAGGTAACCCGACTGAGTGAAATCGCCACGTCGTCATTCCATCTTCGGACACAGGTTGCGAGATCGTAGGGACGTTCCCATTTCTGTGACGCGATGTGCAGCGAAGCAACAACTTCGAGACCTTCGCGAATGACATGCACGAAGTGCGTACGGCACTCGGGACTCGACACGGAGTCCAGGAATGGGACATAGCGAAGATGCCTCGGTGTCTTCTCTACCCAACTCCTGTGGCCTCCTGCCAGGGTCAGACGGTCGAGAAGATCGAAGAACTGTCGCGCGGCACGACGCGATCGCCGGGGAGAGAGCGCGACCCCGAGCTCGCTCAATCCGGTTGTCGAAAGCAGAGCCGCCGCTGCACCGGCCTCGACACCATTCTCGGAGAGAAACTCCTGCACACGAGAGACTGGATTCCTGACCAGAACCGCGGTCGAGACTTTGGGGAGGACCTTGAAGTATCGACTGAAGAAATGGCTCTCGGTAAACGAATGGACCGTGCTGTGGGCAGCCAGAAGACTCTGCACCAGAGTGGTTCCGGAGCGAGGCGCCCCAACCAGGAAGATCCTGTTCTCAATCTCGCCTGGCATCCTGGTCCTTCCTGTCGAACGGCACCTTCATCATCGGCTCGGGCGCGTCGTATGCGTCGCCCACCTTTCTCGCCACCAGGGTGAAGAAGGGACGCAGGCCGGGAAAGGTCCTTTCAGCGACACCCACCAGGCCGGCCTGATGTCCTCCCCGGAAGATCACCTTATCGACCTCGAAGCCGATCCGACCAAGAAAGTCGCTGACCTCTCTGACCGTGTATTCCCTGACATGTCCCATATGACCCAACGTGTCGAGCTTCTCGAACTGCTCGTATATCCCACCCGACGAGGCATACCCGAGATCGTGCACGAGGAGGTTGCGCAGGCCCCGCAGGGACCGCAGGTTTGGCGTCGAAAGGAGCAGGCGACCGTCCGGCTTCAAGACCCTGTGCGCTTCGCCCAGGGTGAAGATTGGGTTGATGCGCAGATGCTCGAAAAGCTCGTTGAAGAGGACCAGATCGAAGGTCGCCGATCCGCAGGGTACAGCTTCCTTCTCGACGTCGCATCGATGCACCCGAAGCCTCAGGTCGGAGATCGCTGTAGCAAAACGATCCGGGGCAATATCCAGGCCTTCTACCTGGAACCCGAGCTCATCGAGAGCCGCAGTCATCAACAAGGGAATCGCTCCATACTCCAGGATGGTCGCATGGGGCTTGGCATGCCTCTGGATTATTCGCAGGTCCGAGGCGAGTCGGGCCCGATGCGTCTGGTGATACCGAGACAGCCACTCGCCAAGGCTTGCCTCCTCGGGCCTGATCTGGCCCACCAGCCGGTCGAGCAGCGCCAGGTTCGACGCGGGAGGATGACGCGCCTCTGACTCTCTCAGCACGGTCCTGCGTCTCCGCTGCATGTTTCCTTGGCCATCATGGCCCTCCCAGGGCCTCCAAATGCTGGAGAATCAACTCTTTGGCTCGAGCGACGGCGGCCTCACCAAGGTGCGGATCGGGTGTATCGACAACGCTGAACGGACCCCGAAAGTACGGTTTCCAAGTGGCGGCGATGTCGGCCTCGGATTCCTCTGGATTGAAAAATACGGTCGGTGTCTGGACGACTCCGGGCCGGTAACTGCGGTGGAGGCGAAATCGCTCGAGGCGCACATCGGCGTAGAGAATCCTCTCGGTCAAGGGCAGACCGGCCAGGCGCCGCAATCTCCCGATCGCGCAGAGAAAATGCCGCCAGGGCTGCTGCACCAGCAGTCGACGAGCCCGACGGTACGGTCGCCACGTCCACGGCACCCTTTCCTTCAACCAAAGCGCCAACGCCTGTGGGGCACTCAGCTCCTCGGCCGGCTGGCGCAGGCGATCGACCTGCAGACGCAACGGCCCCAAGGAAAAGAAGTTCAATGGCATGGGAGCGACCAGAAGAAGCGCACGCACAGGGATTCCCTTCTCCTCCATCAACCTGACCGCTTCCATGGCCATCGTCGCACCAAAAGAATAACCGCCGATGATGCAGGTCTCTTCAGGAAACCGCCGCTGAATCTCCTCTACCGTCTCTTCGCCGAGCGCCTGCATGGTTGACCAACGCCCGCGGTTGCCCTCGGGACGGAGACCGACCCCGCGCAGACCGTAAACGGGCCTCTCGCCCCGAAATCGCGTTGCCAACATCTCGGTGAAGAAATGGGGAATGGCGAAGACGACTGGCGCCTTCTGACCACCGGGCTGAATCGGGAACAGGTGCGTATAGGTAGGTGAATCCGTACTCTTCCGATCTTCGATGCACAGAGCGAGCTGGCGAATGGTAGGGTTCTGAAAAACTTCCGCAGCGGTGATTCTGGCGCCGTGATCGCGCTCAATGGCATTGGCCATCTCGACCACCAGCAGCGAGTGCCCACCGAGCTCGAAGAAGTTGTCCGTCACTGAGATCGCCGATCTGTTCAGGAGACCTTGCCAGAGAGTCAGCAGGGCATGCTCGCGATCGCTCGTTGGTGGTTGCTCTGGCACCTGGGACGGCTCGAGCTCAATCGGCATTTCTCGCAGTCGATTCCGATCTGCCTTGCCGTTCGGCAGCCGCGGCAGCTCGGCAAGCTGGACAAATCTACGGGGCACCATGAAGTCAGGTAGCCGCTCCTCCAGGAGAGCGCGCCAATCCCTGCTCTCGACCTGGTGCGAGCTGCGCATGAAGGCGACGAGATGCCGGGGCCCATCCGTACTCGAACCCAGGGAGCGAACGACGACCACGGCCTCTTCCACCTCCGAACACTCGAGTAGCACAGTCTCGATCTCCCCTGGCTCGATGCGAAACCCGCGCAGTTTGATCTGCTCGTCGCGGCGTCCCAGAAACTGCAGGTTACCTGCGATATCCCAGGCCATCAGGTCTCCCGTGCGATAGACCCTGTCAGCAGCTTTGGTCTGGTCCCGGGTCCCCGAAAAGGGCTCGGCACTCCGTCGATCGCGACGCCAGTAGCCGCGGGCCACCGTTGGTCCGGCGATCCATGCCTCACCCGGGACACCCGGCGGTACCGCCCGGCCAAGCTTGTCGAGCACTCGGACTTGCACACCGGGGATTGGGCGACCTATCGATACCGGGCCGATCGCATCCTCGGCCCCGACCTCGCAGGCGGTCGCCCAAACCGTGGCCTCCGTGGGTCCATACTCGTTGAAGAGTCGCACGTGAGGAAGGTCACGAAAATGCTTCTCGACCAGCGCCGTGGAGCAGCTCTCACCCGCGACGATTGCGATCTCGAGGCCAGTGAGCAGTGCGCCGTCGACTTGCAGAATGGCCGAATACAACGATGGAACACAAAGCAGGGAGCCCACCCGCTCATCACCAATGATCTGCGCCAGCTGCCTGGCGTCTTTGACCTGCTCGTCTGTCGGGATAACCAGGGTTCCACCGGAGGCCAGCGTCCAGAAAATCCCGGCGATGGAGCTGTCGAACGCGATGCTGGGTAGCAACAGGAAGCGACCAGGATCGGCATCGTAGAACCGCCTGCGGGCCTGCGTCGAAGCCTTCAGGTTCCCCTGAGTCACCACAACACCCTTCGGACTGCCGGTCGAGCCAGACGTATAGAGAATGTAGGCGATGGACTCGGCGGTCGACGGCACAATCTGGAAGGGTGATTCGGCTTCTACCTCTCGACCTTCAATCTGGATCGTCGGCCAGGCCCCTTCTGGCAGGTCTGCGGAGAGCGCCGCTGTCGTCAGTACCGCGGAGACATCGGCATCTTCCAGAACATAGCGATTCCGCGCCGAGGGATAGGTCGGGTCGAGTGGCACATACGCGGCGCCAATCCAGTGACTCGCCAACAATCCCGCGATCATGGCCGGGGAACGCCCGAGGTAAAGGCCAATTCGGTCTCCAGCCGAGAGCCCCTGCGACTCCAGGGTCGAAGCGATGCTCAGGGCCGCGCGCTCGAGCTCGGCATAGGTCCAACAAAGGCCGCCACAATTCACCGCAGTAGCCGCGGGTGTGCGGCGCGCCTGTCGGAGAATCTGCTGCGGCATCAGCAGCGATTCGTCGACGGCCGCGATAGTCCCCTGCCAGGAGTCGAGGCAACTCGACTCCTCGGCCGTCAACATGGGGACTTCGGCGGTCGGACGATCCGGGTTCCCCACCACACCTGCGAGCAGAGTGACGTAGTGATCCAGCAGAGCATCCATCCAGACCTGAGCGAATCGGTCGGATCGATACTCGACAGCGAGATCGACGGCGGAAGTGTCCTCGGCGACAAAGAAGGTGAGATCGAACTTCGACTCCCCCAGATCCAGCTCGACAGGTTCCAGCTGCAGCCCACCGAGCTTGGGCGGATGGCCCCTGTTCTGGTGAACGAACATGACCTGGAAGAGCGGATGACGATCGGGCCTCCGGGTGGGAGTCAACAGCTCCGCGAGGGAGTGAAAGGGAACCGAGGTATGCGAGAGCAGGTCCTTCATCTCCTCCGCAAACTCTCGTATCGCGTCGCGGACGGGTTGACTCTCGACAAGTGGGACGTCGATCACCACGGGGTTGAGGAAATACCCGATCATGTCGATAGCAGCTGTGTGCGAGCGCGTTGTGGCAGGAGTAGCAAAGGCGCAGCGCTGCCCCTGCAGGTAACGTTCCAGCAGTAAGCGAAAGGTGAAGGCGAAGACCATGAAGGGCGTTGAGCTCGTGGCGGCAGCTGTGGCCCGAACCATGCCGAGGAGGTCGTCTCCCAGCTCCCGCTTCAGGAGTCGACCGGGCGATCCGGTCGGCCTGGCCGACGGGGACTCGAAGGGCAGAATCAGGTCGTCGGGAAGTGGGTCCAGACGACGACGCCAGTACTCGAGATCGGCTTGACGCGCGCTGACAGACTCTCTGGCCTGCCAGTGAATAAAATCGTCGAACTGGAGCTCTGCTTCCGGTAGGGGGCGCCCGGGTTCCGCATAGGCCTCGGCCAGTTGCTGCCAAACAAGCTCGAGCGACCGCTCGTCGGCAAGGATGTGATGCAGGACCAGCAGCAGCAGAGACTGCTCCCGGACCTGGTCCTCGAACCAGATCAGCCGGACCAGCGGGCCCGCCTGCAGATCGAAGGGCCGTCGGGCCTCGCGGCGAGCTGTGACCAAGGCCTCGCCTGGACCAACCTCGAATCTTTCGATCCTATGCTTCGGGTCGGGATCGATAACCTGAAGAATCTCACCCTCATGGGCCCGAAAGGTCGACCGCAGCAGGCGATTCCGCGACACGACTTCGGTGAAACTCCGTTCGAGTCGGGGCCAGTCGAGTGAACTCGAAAGGCGATAGGCACTGACCAGGTTGTAGGCGGCGGAACCGGGGTTCATCTGGTGAGCCAACCAGAGACCCCGTTGCATCTCGCTGACCCGCGGGAGCTCATCGGCCGGTCTCGCCGGGATCGACGACCCCTGCGACCGGGCCGCGGCGCGCTTGATCCGAATCGCCCGCTCGAGCTGAGCGGCACGGCTGCCGTCCTTACTCGGGCTCATGGGCGAGGCCTTCTCGTCATTGCGGGCCACAGCACGCTATTCTATTGATTGGTTCATCCTGTGCGAGTTGACTCGACTCCCGCGGCCCGCAATGCTTGCTCGGTGCCGAGAGACTGCCTGGAGATCGCACTGGAGTCATCAATGAAAATCCTGGAAGTCGAAGTCTTCGGTCGCGGTGGGCTGGCGCACTATGTCAACAACCTCTCTCGAGCTCTTGCTGCGCGAGGGCACGAGGTCACCCTGATAACGGCTGCCGATTACGAACTGGACGGGCAAGGTGATCTTCCCGCCAGTCTTCGAATCATAAAGCGCACCGCGCGGTCGCGGGAGAAATTCAAAAATGCTCATAGGAGTGTTCGTCTCAGGGCCCTGCGCCGCCTCCAGGCTGTCGGCGACGCCCTGGTTGTCACCAGGTTGGCCCGACGCCTGCGACCAGAGGTCATTCACTTGCACAGCACCAATCCCATCGCTCTCCTCTATCTAACACTCTTCCGCCTGTTGAGCCCAAGAGTTGTCTACACAGCCCACGTCGTCACACCCCACGAGCCAACGCGTTTCGACAGCCTGATATCCGGATCGATCAACCGCCTGGCAGATCGCATCATCACCCACTCCAGGTTCGACAGTAGGCGTTTGCAGACCGAATTCTCTGTAGACCCTAAGCGGATATCGGTCATTCCCCATGGGGAATACGGATTCTTCGAACGCCACGGCGCGCCCCCCGACCGGTCCGGCGCCCGGCGAGTCCTGGGGCTCGCACCGGAAGACGAGGTCGCACTCTTCTTCGGCTACATCCGCGAATACAAGGGTCTGGATCTTCTGCTGGAGGCCTGGCCGGCAGTTGCAGCCGTAAGACCTCATGCCCGACTGGTGATCGCAGGAGATCCGGTGCAGCTCGGACAAGACCGTCTCGCCGAGCTCGAGGAGTGGGCCGAGCGACTCCATGCCATTCATCGATTCGACTACATTCCCTTCTCCGAAGTCACGCAGTACTTCGCAGCGGCTGACGTTCTGGTCATGCCCTACCGGCGGATCAGTCAGTCGGGAGTCCTGTTCCTCAGCCTGGCGCTGGGTGTTCCGGTGATTGCCACAGCTGTCGGCGGACTGCCCGAGATGCTCGAGGATGGCGAGACCGCACTGCTGATCCCCGCTGAATCGACACCGCTGCTTACCGAGGCGCTGATCCGAGTGTTCACCGACCACGACCTGCGTGATCGGCTTGCCGAGGGCGGCCGACGCCTCTCCGCTCTGTACTCGTGGGACTCCATCGCAGAACAGACCGAGCTCGCCTTTACCGCAAGCAACGAGATCAAGGACTGACCAGATCGAGCAGGCGTCGCTCGATTCCCTCCGGCCGCCCCTCCAACCTCCAGATCATGTACTGGATGACACAGAAGACGACTCCACCCCCGACGACCTTGATTGCCAACGATTTCCATGAGCCCGCGGCTGAAAACAGATCGATCGGCAGCGCCGCATCCATCATGCAGACGGCACCCACCATGAGCAAGGCCGCCACCAGCGGCCGTCTGAGCTGTCTGGCAATCTCGCCCAGTGAGATTCCGAGGGTCGTCTTCAGCATCCAGGCGTTCAGATACGAGTAGAAGATACCCGCGAGCACGATGCTCCAGATCGAGCCTCTGAGACCGAAGAAAGCGGTGCCGGCAATGAAGGCAGGCAGGTGAATCAAGGCATAGATCACACTGACCGCGCATAGCAGACGGGTCCTGCCCAGAGCCATGACGCACGGCAAGGTCATCGACAGCGAAGCGCGAATGCCCAGAAATGGCGTCAGGATGACCAGTAACGGCACGATCATCAACCAGGTCTCGCCGAGAACCTTCGGCACGAAGTCATTCGCCACCAAAGCAAAGCCAAAACCGGCTGGCAGGCTGAGGCTGCCGAGAATGTTGACGGATTCACGCACCGCGCGACGCAGCCTTGGAGTATCCCCTGCCACACCGCTGAAGGAAGGAAACAGGATCCGTTGTAGAGGACTGATCAACTCGCTGGTCGGCACCACACCGACTCTCTGAGTCATGTAGTAGGACCCGGCGTCCGCCACACCGAGAAGTCGTCCGACGATGATGCGATCGGTCTGCATCGATAGGGTGGTGACGATGGTCGTCAACGACATCCAGCCGCTGAAGGCGAAGATCTCCGAGAATCTGGCCAGAGTGAGCCTCGGACGATAGGGTCGCAGGACATAGGTCAACAAGGCGCTGGTAAGACTGCCGGCTAGCACTCCGAGAACGAGTGCCCAGTAGCTCCGATAGACCACGGCGATGTAGAGCGTCAGGCACAGGGAGACGACCTTTGCCGTCAGCGTCAGAATCGCCAGCCTGGAGAAATCCAGGTGGCGTTCGAAAAGGACGAAGCGCGGATTGGACAGCCCATGAAGCAGCGGCGTCAGGGCCAGGACATAGAGAATGGCGCTGATTCGCGCATCGTCGACAAACGGCGCTACAGCCACCATCAAGAGTGCGGCGAGGATGCCGCGCAGCAGAGACAGCGTCCAGGCACTGTCGTAGAGCTCCCGATCCTCGTCCTGAGCGCGAATCAGGGCTCTGCTGACATCGAAGTCACTCAGACCTTCCAGGATTGCCACGAAAGAGGTGGCGATCGCCACCAGTCCGAAGTCCTCCGGGAGCAGGATCCGCGCCAGGATGACGATGGACAAGAAGCTGAGCAGCCTGTCCAGCCAGCGGTAGCTGTAGATCCAACCAGCTCCTCGGGTGACACGTTTCGTGGTGTTGGTCATGGAGGTGTGCGATCGCGGTATGGCGCGGGCGCGGGCTTCAACGGCCAGGCCGTGGCTTGCCGAGGAGTGAGTCGACGACCCTTTCGGCTACCCTGTCCTCTGCATAGGCAAGATAGCAGGTACGCAGCCGGTCCAGTTGAGCCTTGAAACCCGCTTCCGTCAGCAAACGATCGATCTGTGCACCGATGTCCTCGACTGAGTCTCTCTTGCGATTGCCGATCAGACCAATCCCGTGTTGCGCCGCTCGCGCGCAATTCCCCCCCATATCAGTCTCGAAACCACAGTAGAGCAACAGCGGGACCGCAGAGAGCACACTCTCGTCGATCGTGTTGATGCCTCCGTGACTCACCACGACGTCGGCCTGCTTGAGCACCTGTGTCTGTGGTAGCCAGGAGAAGACGCGCACATTCGCGGGCAACTCCGCGAGATCGGCCGGGGTGAATTTCTCCCCGAGGCTGATCAGAAGATCCCAGTCCTCGCGTCTGGCAACCGCCGCGATCAAGCGTTGCAGGAGAGAGAGGTCGGAGGTGAAGGTCGAGCCGAATCCAGCGTAGATCAGTTTGCGTCGTCCGCCGGATCGACTTCGGCGTTCGAAGACAGCCTCGAGCTCAGCCAGCACCTCCTCGCTCACGCGGCTGTCGGTCCGGTCACTCGGGACCATCGGCCCGACATAGTGCACTTCTGCAGCGGGGTCATGCGGGAATTCGAACTCCGACGCGTGCAGGCTGAGCACAGGTAACCGTCGGAAGATGAACGGAATCAACCATTGGTCGAAGTCCGCCTCGTCGCGCAATTCGAGGCCGGACCTGGCCGCAAGCCGATGCAGGATCGACAGCCGATCGCAACCGACATGCCGCACTCTCTGCCAAAGAGCCCTTCGCGCCTTCCTCAGCCTAAGTTCTCGCCAGAGCAGCGAGATTCCCAAAGGGCTTCCCTTCCATCCCTGACCTGGTCGCACCAGACGATGCGGCGGCGGCAGACCGGGCCGCTTCCAGATGGACACGAAGCTGTTGAGCAGAGCGATCGGCACTCCAGTCGCCGACGCAGCAATGATCTGCTCCTGCATCTCACAGTCAATCAGTAGAAGCTCTGGATCGACGGTGCGGATCCTGTCGGCAAGATCGCCAACCGCGACGGCATCCGTGGCGACCTGCCGTCGTTGGCGCACTGTCCGCAGCCTCTCGAACCAGCTCTTGGTGGCGTCAGCCATCAGAAAGTCGTCATATCGGCTGGGCGCTAAAGGCTCGAAAGGAATCGCGTGGTCCACCACTGTCTTGCGAGCGACCGGAAAACTCATGTAGGTCACCTCGTGCCCGGCTGCGGACAGCCGACGCGCGAGCTCCAGACTCGAGTACAGCATGCCCGCCAGACCATTGGTGATGCACAGGATCCTACTCATGACGAAGCCCCTCGGCCTTCACTCGGAGGGGTAGCCCAGTAGCTGAATCAATCCAGGATGCTGCGCCTCGAAGGCCTCGGCCAGTCGGGGTGTGAAGTGGGTGCGCCATTGACCCGGATTCGGATTTCGCACGTGGGTGTCCGCGGCACGCTTGCGAATCGAGTAGCGACGAGCGAACCATTCCCCGAGCTTCCTCTCGGCAGCGGAGAAGTCGTAGAAATCGAAGAGCTCCCGGAAGACGCGGATCTCGCTGCCGATGATGTCCTCGTAGCGATGGGTCAGGATCTTCGGATGCGTTGGCGGCCACCTGGCCATTGCCTCGAAATGGTACCGGCGAAATTCGAGCTCAGCGAGGAGCCCCTCCTCTTCCGGGATCTGTTGGAGGTAGTCAGAGAATGAAATCTCTGCACCCAGCATGCCTTCCGGTACGACGCCGTTGGCGAAGTACCAATCCTCCTCGGTGGGCGCGACAATCCGTGTCCAAGCCTCAGCGCCTCGGCGATGGTAAAAGTATCCAGACACGACCAGGTCCCGCGGATCGCGAACGAATCGAGAGATCCTGAAATCGCCAAGCTTTTCGAGGTCGAGGAAGCGATTGTTGACCGAGGTGACCCGGAATCGCCGAAATCCCTGATAGAAGTCCCGCAAGTGGCTATTGAAGTGGCGATAGCCACGACTCCAGGGCAAGCATCTGTTGAAGACGGAGCTCATGACGCGGCCGTAGTAGACCGTCAGGCACTTGTGAAACGAACAGTGGACGAGGTTGATGTCGGCCATGGGTCAGGTGGGCTCCCCGCCGAGGTTGATTTGGCCGGTGGCCGCCGTCAGACCGGCTGCCAGGGAAAGGCCCGGGTTAAACAAGGACCGAGCATATAGGATGTGGGCACCACACCCCACCAGAATCCCACAGAAGAACGAATTAGTCGTTTCGCTTCTTGACAGAGAGCCAAATTGGAGCTAGCCTGCGCGGAACAGAACGTTTTGAATGTTATGAACCGACCATCATTGATTGCTCTTCTGGCCGTGACCGTCGGCCTGAGCCTCCTGCCTGCCTCCTCTCGCGCCAGCGAGGCTGATCCGAGCGCCGCAGCGGCCTGGAATCAGTGGCGGGGTCCCAACCGCGACGGCACCGTGGCCGGTTCGGACTGGCCAGAAGATCTCTCTGGTCTGGAGCTCCTCTGGCGCATCGACCTTGGCAAGGGCTACTCTGGACCTTTGGTCGTAGGCGACTGGGTCTATGTAACAGAGAGTGCCGATCGGGATACGGAGGCGGTTCGAGCTCTCTCGAGGACGGACGGCAAGACGGTCTGGTCGCTTTCCTGGCCAGGACGAGGCAGGGTTCCCTTCTTCGCCGCCCGCAACGGTGACTGGATTCGTGCGACCCCACTTCATGACGGCGAAGCCATCTATGTGGGCGGCATGCAGGAAGTCCTAATCAAGCTCGATGCGGAGACCGGCAAAGAAATCTGGCGGGTAGACTTTCCAGCTCGCTTCGGTACCGCGATCCCCGAATTCGGCTTTGTCAGTTCCCCGCTCATCGACGGCGACGCTCTCTTCGTGCAGGCGGCCAACTCCATCGTCAAGCTGGACAGACACTCCGGAAAGACTCTCTGGCGTCAGCTGCAGAACTCTGGTGACATCTACTCGAGCGGTGCCTTCTCGTCGCCCGTTGTCACCGACCTGGCCGGTCGGCGGCAACTCCTGGTGCAGACCCGAGAGATCCTCTACGGACTCGACCCTGCTGCCGGTGATGTGCTGTGGGAGCAACCGGTTCCCAGTTTTCGTGGCATGAACATTCTGACACCGGTCATTCACGGCAACTCCGTCTTGACCAGCACACACCGCCACGGCACCTACCTCTTCCGCATCTCGGGGGCCGGTGAGCAGTACGAGTCACGCCAGATCTGGCAGAACAAGGTGCAGGGTTACATGTCGAGCCCGGTCGTGGTCGATGGCCACGCCTATCTCCACCTCGGGAATGGCCGACTCGCTTGCCTGGATCTGGCCAGTGGCACCGAGTCCTGGATCTCCAAACCGTTCGGGAAATACTGGAGCCTGGCGGTGCAGCAGGAGAAGCTCCTGGCACTCGACGCGGGAGGCGAGCTGTTTCTACTGCGGGCCAATCCCAGGGAGCTCGAGGTCCTCGATTCCCGCCAGATCGCCGCCCAGTCAACCTGGGGACACCTGGCCGTCAGCGGCAACGAGATCTTCGTGCGGGAGCTCGAGGCGGTCACCGCCTATCGCTGGACCGATGAATCGGAGAGCGACCAGGTGACAGCTCGAGCATCCATGAAGATGCAGCAGAGGCCGTACGCCCCAGCAGACTGACGACCACATCGGAGGAAGACTGTCGGTAGCCAGCCTGCACTGCCAGGCTGAAGAACCACCCCCAGGACGTCCGCCGCTCTCCGACGCACTAATAGCGTCGTCGACGCTGGCGACTTCGAGCTCGATTCGAGCTGTTCCCGTCACCTGCTGCCGACAACCGCCGGCCGCCGGAACGCGAAGCGGGAAACTGGATGCTGTCGATACCCTGCACTTCGCGTCGCGGAATCGCCGTACCCAGGCGCCGCTCCACCTGTTGCACCAGCTGATGATCCTCACCGGTAACGAAGGTATAGGCCTTGCCCTGGCGCTCCGACCGCCCGGTCCGACCGATCCGGTGCGTGTAGGCATCGACCGTATTGGGCATGTCGAAGTTCACCACGTGCGAAACCTGCGCCACGTCGATACCGCGGGCGGCGATGTCGGTGGCTACCAGCACATCGAAGCGCCGCTGGCGAAAACCGTTCATGGCTCGGTCCCGCTGGCTCTGGGACATATTGCCCTGCAGGGCGACAGCCCGATGGCCGGACCCTTCGAGCTGCCGCGCCACCTTGCGAGCCCGGTGCTTGGTGCGGGTGAAGACGATGGCCGAGGCCAGATCGACGTCACTGAGCACGTGCTGCAAAAGGGCCAGTTTCTGCGTGTTTTCGACCGGATAGAGGGCGTGCTCGATGGTCGACAGCGGCTTCTTGTACGCGACATCGACCACCACGGGTGCCCGCAGGACCTGATCAGCCAGGCTGCGAATCTCGGGCGGCATCGTGGCCGAGAACAGCAGATTCTGCCGATTCGCCGGTAGCATTCCAAGGATTCGGCGAATATCCGGCAGGAAGCCCATATCGAACATGTGGTCTGCCTCGTCGAGGACGAGCGTCTCGATCCGATCCAGGCTGACAACCCGCTGTTGCATCAGGTCCAGCAGACGGCCCGGGCACGCGACCACGATCTCCGGCCTGCGGGAGAGGGCTCTGCGTTGCTGATGAGGGGAGACACCGCCGAAGACCGTGGCAATCTCGATCTTCGTAAAACGGGCCAGGAGGCGCATCTCGGCGCTGATCTGGGCAGCAAGCTCGCGGGTGGGTGCCAGCACCAGGGCTCGCGGCCCTGCCTTTCGCTCAGCCAGAAGTCGCTCGAGCACCGGCAGGGCGAAGGCGGCAGTCTTGCCAGTACCGGTCTGGGCCAGGCCCAACAGGTCGCGGCCTGCCAGGGCTGCGGGGATGGCCTCGACCTGGATCGGTCGCGGCTCGGTGAAGCCGGCTGTGGCAATACCACGGCTGAGCTTCGGGTCGAGGTTGAAATCAGCGAACCCGGTGGCGGGTTCTGTTCTGTCATTCGTCATACGTATACTCTTCTCCGGTGTCCCGTTTCGTCGCTCGGACGCACGGATACCGTGTTCCTTCCTGCACAACAGCATTAGGTAGGGGGGGGTGTTTGAGACGGCGCGATCTGGATGAAGACCCTGTTGAGCGCCGCGCACCGAGAAGGTCTCGGTGGGCGGACTATAGGGCAATTGGTCGGGAAAGTCTACCGAAGGGTGCGCAGTCGCCCTATCCGAGCCAATCGGTATGGACGAATGCCCCTTCCGGGTCGTCGATCCGCTGATAGGTGTGGGCGCCGAACGCATCCCGCTGGGCCTGCGTCAGGTTCTGTGGCAGGCTCTCCGTGCGATAGCTGTCGAAATACGTCACGCTGGAGGCGAGCCCACCGACCGGGACACCGTAACGCTGCGCCAGGCCGGTCACCTCGCGCCACCGCTGCTGAAGTGAGTGCATCGTGCCGCTGAACTGATCGTCGAGCAGGAGATTCGGCAAGTCCCGCCGGCGGGAGTAGGCCTGCATGATCGCATCCAGGAGGCGAGCCCGAATAATGCAGCCGCCTTTCCAGATCCGGGCGATCTCGCTCAGATCGATCGACCAGCTGTACTCGTGCGAGGCCGTTGCTATCAGATCCAGGCCCTGGGCATAATCCACAATCTTTGCGGCATACAAGGCATCGTGCGTCGCCTTCACCAGCGAATCGACATCGCCGTCGAACTGCGACACATCCGGCCCCTGCAGGATGCCGCTGGCCACCCGTCGCTCTTCCTTCAGGCTCGACAGCAAACGCGCATCGACCGCCGCCGCGATGCAGGGTACGGATACGCCGAGATCCAGCGCCGCCTGCACGGTCCAGCGGCCTGTCCCCTTCTGACCCGCTCTGTCCAGGACCTGGTTGACCAGGAAGTCCTCGGTCCTGGGGTCCCGCACATTGAGGATCTTCGCCGTGAGCTCGATCAGAAAGGACTCGAGCGGGCCCCGGTTCCACTGCGCGAAGATCTCTGCCAGCGCATCCGGTCGAAGTCCGCCCAGTCGTCGCAACAGATCGTACACCTCGGCGATGAACTGCATATCGGCATACTCGATACCGTTGTGCACCATCTTGACGAAGTGTCCGGCACCATCCGGACCGACATAGGTGACACAGGGCCCCGACTCGGTCTGCGCGGCGATCGCCTCGAAAATGGGCCGAATCGATTCATAGGCCTCCCGGTTCCCTCCCGGCATGATCGAGGGACCGAAGCGGGCACCTTCCTCACCACCGGAAACCCCGACGCCGAAGAAGTGCAGACCCGATTCGGCATACTTCTTCTCCCGCCGGCGCGTATCCATGTACCAGGAGTTGCCACCGTCGATGACCATGTCTCCTGGCTGCAACAGGGGCTCGAGTTGTCCCATCACGGCGTCGACCGGGTCGCCCGCCTTGACCATCAGCATGATCTTGCGTGGCTTGCTCAGGTTGCCGACGAGCTCCGCCAGCGACCCGGCGCCAACCAACCGACCTGCTGACTCCTCGACCGCCAGTGCCAGGGGCTCGGGGCTCCTGTTGTAGCCGGCAACGGCATAGCCGTGATCGAGCACGTTGAGTGCCAGATTACGCCCCATCACTGCCAATCCGATGATGCCGAGTTGCGCGCCGGTCTCAGTTCCCATCTGCATCTCCTTGTCCCCACGCAATCACGATTCTCGTCCAACCGAGCCGCAGGATCATAGCTTCTCGGCAGCCGCGACGTCGACAAACCAGCACAATGCTGCGCTGCGCGGGCTTACCCTGGCCGCGGGCAAGGAGGGCGATTCGCCCGCGTACTGCCGGAAGACCTCGGCCAGGGCCTCCGCCTTCGCGGCTCCAGAGACCCAGAACCGAACCACGCCAGCGTCGTTGATGGTCCTCAAGGTCAAAGAGACTCTGTCGACCGGTGCGACAGGAGCCACCGTGGCGATGACTCGCGATTCGGACTGACCCAAGGCCGGAGTATCGGGAAACAGAGATGCCGTGTGCCCGTCTTCGCCCATCCCGAGCAGGATCAGGTCGAGGGGCTCGTCAGCCAGCACCTCTTCATAGACTCGCGCCGCCTCGGCCGGCGGGCGCTCGCCTTCGATGCGGTGAATATTGCGCTCGGGGATTGCCACCCTGGAGAGCAGCACGTCGTGAACCATCCCATAGTTGCTCGCCGGATCTACAGGTGGGACACACCGCTCATCTCCCCAGAAGACGTGCACCTTGTCCCACGCGATTCGCGAGGCCAATCGCGTTTCTGCCACCAGCCGGTACACTGGACGCGGCGTCGATCCCCCGGCCACGGCAATCCGGCATCGGTCGTTCCGGCGGATGGCTCGCACGATGCAGTCAACCAGGTCCTCGGCCGCGCCCGATGCCAGCGACTCCAAGTCGGGAAAGTGACGGGTCGGTGGGTTCGACAACAGGTCTATCCCGTTCCCTGCCAGAGGTCGGACTCGGCGATCGCCAGCCCCTCCGCTTGCGGCGGCCCCCAGGTTCCGGCGGCATAGGACCGCACCTTGGGAGGACGTTCCAGCAACGGGGTGTAGACGCGCCAGGACTCCTCGACCTCATTGGCGTGAACGAAAAGCGTCTGATCGCCCGCGATCACGTCCTCGAGCAGGGTCTGATACGCCTCTGTGACAGCGGCGAAACGATCCTTGTAGTCGAATTCCAGTGGAATCCGATCGAGGCGAAACGGCGAGCCGGGCGCCTTGATGTCGAGATAGAGGGTAAAACCCTCGTCCGGTTGCAGAGTAATCACCAGCACGTCGGCGGTATCTTGCGAACACCCCAGCTTCTCGAAGAAGCTCACCGGCGGCTCACGGAATCTCACTGCGATCTGCGTCGACTTGCGGGGCATGCGCTTGCCGGAGCGCAGGTAGAAGGGCACTCCCTGCCAGCGCCACGAGTCGACAAACAGCTTCATCGCCAAGAAAGTCTCGGTCTGCGAGGCGGGCGCAACCCCCTTTTCGTCCAGGTAGCCCAGGACCGGTCGACCTTCGATCTCGCCGGCGGTGTACTGTCCACGGACCACTTGGCTGCGGTCGATCGGTGCCAGCGTGCGCAGCACTTTGATCTTCTCGAAACGAATGGCATCCGCTTCGAAGCTCGCGGGTACCTCCATCGCCACCAGACACAGTAGCTGGGTGAGGTGGTTCTGCACCATATCCCGCAAGGCGCCCGAGCGGTCGTAGTAACCGGCCCGCGACCCGACACCGAGCGTCTCGGCAACGGTGATCTGAACACTTTCGACCCTGTCCCGGTTCCATGCCGATTCGATGAGCGCATTCGACAACCGGAAGACCAACAGATTCTGGACCGTCTCCTTGCCCAGGTAGTGATCGATACGGTACACCTGATTTTCCGAGAAGAACCGGTGAATCAAGGCGTTGAGCTCACGCGCCGATGCCAGGTCCCGGCCGAACGGCTTCTCCACTACCAGGCGCGTCCAGCCCCGGCTCTGCTCGAGTCCGGCTGCGCCCAGACCCTCGATCATTGGCGGGAAAGCCTGCGGTGGCAATGCCAGATAAAAGACACGGTTCGCCGGCAGGTCGCGCAGACTCTCGAGGCTCTGCAACCGATCGCTCAAGGCCTGAAAATCCTCGGACGCGCCGTCACCGAGGGTCTGGTAGTGCAGCATGTTGTCGCAGAATTGCGCGATTGCCTCCACCGACAGCCCGGTCTGGGCAAGAGCCTGCCGAGTCCCTTCCCTGAACTCTTGATCGGAGCGCTCACCTCGGCCGGTGGCCAATACCTGGGTCCGCGGATGGAGCTTGCCCTCTTCTGCAAGTCGGCAGAGTGCCGGCAGCAGTTTTCTTTGCGAGAGATCACCTGTCCCCCCAAGGATGCAGAACACTACAGGATCGGGCGTTTCCATCTGTCGACTCAGGATGACCCGCCGAAGACTACCCGGGGTCTGTTGAACAGGGTGGCGGCAAACGCGGCCAGGAGAAGGCCTATCAACAGCGTGCTGCCGGAGCTCATGGCCAGCCACGAGGCCGGGACGCTCTCGTCACGAACGAACTCGCTGATCAGGAGGTTCTGGGAAAACATGGGGATCAACATCATCCAGGCCTCCGGCTTGACCGGGTTGGCCATGAAGAGAATGCTGGGAATCATCGGGATCATTACCACCAGCCCCATGTAGGACTGCGCCTCCCTGAAGCTCTTGGCAAACGTCGCCAGAAGGGTCAGCAGAGCGGCTGCCAGGACAGCCACTGGACCGACAGTCAGCAGAATCAATACCACGGTCTTCCCCGTCAAGGTCAGGTCGATCTCCATGGCTCCCGTCGGCATGTGTGGCAGGGCGAGCCGAAAAGACAACAGGGTCAAGACCAGGGACAGAAAGGCAAAGGACAACGTGGCCAGCATCTTGCCGGTCATGATCTGCCAGCGCGGCACCGGGTTGATCAGCAACGGCTCCAGTGATTTGCGCTCCTTCTCACCCGCTGTGCTGTCGATGGCCAGGTGCATTCCGCCCGTAAAGGCCGTGATCATCAGCATGTAGGGCAGGAAGATTACCGCCAGCATGGCACGGCTCTTGGGCGTCGACAAGTCCACGTCCTTGACCACAAGTGGCGAAGCCAGAGCGGGTGAGACTCCGCGCAACTGCAAACGCAGCGCCCCGATTTGTTGCCCATAGGCACGCAAGAGATTCTCGACGCGTCGCATGGGGATGTCCGATTCGCGTCGGGAAGGATCAGCGATCACCTCGACAACGGCGGGTTTGCCACTCTTCCACTCTTCGGCGAATGCCTGCGGAATACGCACCACCAAGGGCACCTCCTGGCGCTGAACGACTCCTTCGGGATCTTCCGGTTCGTCCATCACAACAACCCCCTGCTGCTCGAGGAAGCCCACCAGGTTGGGTGCGCGCTCTGCCCCGACTATCGGGACCTCCAGCACCTTCTCGGCCCTTTCCTGTTGTTTGGAGGCTCCGAACCATGCCAGGCCGATAAACAGAACCGGAAACAGCAGAGGCCCGAGGAGAACCGAATTGAACAGGGCCCGGCGGTCCCGCAGGTTCTCCTTGACCTCTTTGCGAAAGACCGTGGAGATCCCTTTCACGCCAGCAGCCCCTCCTCCGAACCGATGAGCCTGACGAAGGCGTCCTCGATCGTCCGACTGCCGCTGCGCTCCAGGAGCTCCTCCTGCGTCCCGTCGGCAGCGATGCGCCCTCGGGCGATGATGACGACACGATCACAAAGCGCCGCCACCTCTTGCATGATGTGAGTCGACAACACCACTGAGTGCCCCTGTGCCTTCAGACCCAGGATGTACTCGCGCAGGGCACGGGTACTCATCACATCCAGGCCGTTGCTGGGCTCATCCAGAAGAACCGTTTGGGGCTCATGGATCATCGCGCGGGCGATGGCGACCTTGACCCGCTGCCCCTGGGAGAAACCCTCGGTACGACGCTCGATGAAATCATCCATATCGAGAGTGGCAACCAGCGTCGCGATCCGCTCGCTGATCGCGGAGCGGCTCATGCCGTGCAATTGGCCGTAGTAGGCGATGTTCTCGCGTGCCGTCATGCGCCCATAGAGACCTCGGCCGTCCGGTACCACGCCGAGGGTGCGTTTGATCTCCATCGCCTCGCGCGTCGGATCGAGGCCGTCGATGCGGATCTCGCCCGCATCGGGAGGCAAAAGGGAATAGAGCATTCGCAGGGTCGTCGTCTTGCCCGCGCCGTTGGGCCCGAGAAGCCCGGTGATCTCACCGTCCCGCGCGTCGAAGCTGATCTGACGCACCGCCTCGACCTTGCCGAACGACTTGCTCAGTTGCCGGACGGTGATCACGGTTCGGGCCCCAGGAGGCTGGTGAAAAAGGGCGCGTAGCGGATATCGTCGACGCAGGCGATATCGAGCTCTTCGACCGATCCCCCGTCGATGAAGCGAGCCGTGATCTCCTGCAGGCAGACGTTTCGCAGTACCGAGTGAGACTGCCCGCGGGCCACCACATTCAGGTGGTTGGGGAAGGTCTGCGCGACCAGGTCGGCATACTGGGGCGGGGTCACCGGGTCGCGTTCACCGGAGAGCAAGAGCGCCGGCACAGTGGATTCGACCGGCTGATGAAACTCCGGCGGGGCAACCCCGGAATTCCAGACCGCGCACTGCGTCTTGACGCCCTCGAGCAGCAGGTTACCCATCAGCGTCTGGCTGTAATCGGTCTCGAAATCGAGATAGGGGTAGTCCTCGGCACACATGACGGACAGCTCCATCCCTCGGGCAATAGCCTCACTCAGTCCGCTGACCACCAACATCGCCTGGGTCGCCAGACGCTCCAGATTGCCGCTGCTCGACGCCTCGTGCATCAACAACGGCAGCACTGCCTGGGATTCGCTGGAGTAGCTCAGGAACCGGATGGCCACGGCAAGGGTGTCCGCTGAAAGCAGCAGCTCGATGTCCTCCCCTGTCGTCGGGTCGGTGATGGTGATCGTCCGCGGATCCTCGCGCAGCCGCGTCACCAGTTCATTGAACTGGTTGGCACGCCTGGGGAACAACTCGCTGCAAACCTCGTCCTCGGCACAGTCTTCGAGCACGGCCTGCACCGCCTGATCGAGCCTCAGCGCGTGCTCCTGTCCCAGCGCCAACTGCATCGGCACGACGCTGTCGAGGGTAATGGTGCGAACCGTTTCCGGAAAATGGCGCAGATAGACCTGGGCTGCGCGCGTGCCATAGGAGACGCCGACGAGGTTGACCTGGTCGTAGCCCATGGCTTCGCGCACCAGGTTGTAGTCCTGCATCGCGATAGTGGTGGTATACAGGCGGGTGTCGGCATCGAGAGCTTCGAGGCACTTTCTGGTCTCCCTGGACAGCAGGTCGAGGTCGACTTCCTGATTGAGCAGATCGGCGGTATCCGCCGCCTCGCACTGCAGCTTGTTCGACTGGCCGGTGCCGCGCTGATCGATCATGACGATGTCTCGGCGTTTGCGGATCTTGTGCAGGACATTGCGCATCATCACCCAGGTCTCGGAAGCTGCCTGCCCTGGGCCACCAGCGAAGAAGAAGACCGGATCGGCAGCGGTGTCGGTTCCCGTCGCCTCCCCCACCGCGACATGGATCGAGATCGTGCGACCCTCCGGATCGTCGGGATTCTCGGGCACTTCGAGGAAACCACAACGAGCTGTCGCCGTCAGCGAGGTGCCGGGCATGGCCAGGGTGCAATTGCTGAATGCGATCGTGTTGGCATCCGGCAATGCCAGTATCGGTTGAGATGCGAAAAGGGCAACGAGGGCTGCCAGGGCGACCACGACGCCCTTGAGCGGATTCGTCGTAGCTTCACCACAAAGCCGGAGATCAACTGCTTTCGGCAGAGTTGGTTGGTTCCAGGGCATGCAAGCTCGAACAGGCGAAAGGTTTCAGTACGGCAGTTGTGAGGCGCCCAAGCGTATCTCATTCAAGGCGGGCGTTGGCGCGTCTCGAGAGGACGACTGGTCTCGATCCCACTCCTCGGCTGACCCGGCGGTGACTGTGCTGCAGTATCCTTGCTTCTCGCCCTGATCCGGAAGTGACGGTTGAGAACAGTCAGAAATCAGCGCTCCAGGAATGGACGGATGCCACTCATGATCTCAGCGCAAGGCTCTCGAGCATGATCGTCTTCGAGGCTGTCAGCCAACGCTTTGGCGAAGTCGAGGCGCTCAGGAACATCGACCTGCAGGTCGAATCCGGTCGCACGACCGTCCTGATCGGACCCAGTGGTTGCGGCAAGTCGACCCTCTTGCGACTGGTCGCCGGTCTCCTGGAACCCACTGCAGGCACTGTCACCGTCGGCGGAGAGAGAGTCGCCACCGAAACGGTTCTCGCGATTCGTCGGCGTCTCGGCTATGTGATCCAGGGCGGCGGTCTGTTCCCTCACCTGACGGCAGGCGACAACATCACCTTGATGCCGCGGCATCTTGGGAAACCGGAAGCTGCTACAAGGAGCCGGCTCGCCGAGCTCTGCTCACTCACTCACTTTCCGACCAGCGCCCTGTCTCGATATCCCCTGGAGCTTTCTGGCGGCCAACGCCAGAGGGTGGGCCTGATGCGAGCCCTGATTCTGGACCCCGAGGTCCTTCTCCTGGACGAGCCCCTTGGGGCTCTCGACCCACTCGTCAGACGCGAGTTGCAGGGCGAGCTGCGCGAGATCTTCGGTGCCCTGCATCGAACCGTGCTCCTGGTGACTCACGACCTGGCAGAGGCTGGCTATCTGGCGGACCGAATCGTCCTGATGCGCCATGGCTCGATCGTGCAGACAGGGACGCTCGACGATCTGCGCGATCGGCCTCTGGAGCCTTTCGTGACCGACTTCCTCAGCGCCCAGCGACCACCGGTGGTGATATGAGACTCGTTGAGGCCATTCTCATTTCCTGGATCATGCTCTTCGGAGTCACGTCCCTGACAGCGACCAGTGTCCGCATCGGTTCAAAGAGCTTCACCGAATCGTACGTCCTGGCTGAGATAGCGGTCCGCGCGATGGAGAGTGCCGACCGAAAAGCTGTTCATCGGCCGGGCATGGGTGGCACCATCGTTCTATGGCAGGCTCTGCGCAATGGGAATATCGACGCCTATCCCGACTACACCGGAACCATTGCCGAGCAGATACTGACCGCCAGTAATCGGCCAGGAAACGACCAGATTCGCACTGCCCTCGCCGAGTACGGGATCGGGATGACGGATTCTCTTGGTTTCGACAATACCTATGCCATCGTCATGCGGCGGAACGCGGCGGCGGCCCTCGGCATCACCTCGATCTCCCAACTAGCGGAGCAGCCGGGCCTCGAGGTTGGCCTGACCCACGAGTTCCTCGAGCGACGTGACGGATGGCGACCTCTTGCAGCCTACTACCAGCTCGAAAACCTCGACGTCAGGGGCCTCGAGCACGCCCTTGCCTATCCTGCTCTGGTTCGCGGCCAGCTCGATGTCATCGACGCCTACTCGACCGATGCCAAGCTGGCAGAGCTCGACCTGGTTGCCCTGGACGATGACCGGCAGTTCTTCCCCCACTACGAGGCAGTATTCCTCTACCGACTGGACCTCGACCCCGACGCTCTCGAGGCTCTCGAGTCGTTGGCAGGCAGCCTGGACGAATCCCGCATGATCCAGCTCAACGCGCTAGCGGAACGGACCCGTGACTACGGCGCGGCGGCCGACCTCTACTATGGCCGCAGCGCCGCCCCCTCCGAGGGGCCAAGCCAGGTTGCGCGGCGAATTGCGGCATGGACCCTGCGTCACCTCCAGCTCGTGGGAATCTCCCTGACGGTGGCGATTGTGATCGGGCTGCCTCTCGGCATTCGCGCCGCTCGGGCCGACCTGCTGTCCCAGATCATCCTCGGAACCGTGAGTATGATCTACACGATTCCCTCTTTGGCTCTCATGGCGATCCTCGCAGCGATCCCTCTCCTCGGAATCTCGGGGCGCACTGCGATTACAGCTCTATTTCTCTACAGCT
Source organism: uncultured Acidobacteriota bacterium (assembly GCA_963707075.1). Lineage (GTDB taxonomy): Bacteria > Acidobacteriota > Thermoanaerobaculia > Multivoradales > JAHEKO01 > CAXMQZ01. The sequence goes on along the minus strand of CAVPOX010000006.1, from coordinate 68,680 downwards.
TGCTGCCGATAGTTCGCAACACGGCCATTGGGCTGCGTTCCATCCCAGCCGACATTCGTGAGTCCGCGGCCGCCCTCGGCCTCGAGCCGCGCGCACAGATGCGGCAGGTCTACCTGCCCCTGGCCTTGCCCACCATTCTGGCAGGCATCAAGACGAGTGCGGTTATCAACGTCGCCACCGCCACCCTGGCAGCGCTCATCGGCGCCGGGGGACTCGGCGAACCGATTCTGAGTGGCCTGAATCTCAATGACCCAGCCACTATCCTCCAGGGTGCCTTGCCGGCGGGTCTGTTGGCAGTCCTGGTGCAATACACCTTCGACCGTCTGGAGCGAAGATTGGTCTCTCCGGGCCTTCTGGAATCAGTTTCCCCAATCGCTACCGCCTCCAGAATACCCTCGGCGAAATAGCGCCGTTCGGAGCTCTCGCCGTCTCTAACGTCCACTGATCAGAATGAGTGGGCAGCTCGTGTCTTCGACCAACCGACGCGAGAAGGAGCCGAAAGCCTTGCGGCGCAAGCCTCGGCGCTGGATGCCCAGGACCAACAAGTCGCACTCCGACGCTTGCCGGGAAAGCTCCGTAATGGCGTCGGCGCTCTCGATGAGGCGGACTTCGGCCGCCCCCGGTACCTCGTCGCTCACCAGCGATTCGAGCTCTCGCAGGGCCTTCTTCCTGTCGGATTCCGCACTCCCTTCAGCGATCACCCGACAGTACACGATCTCGCGATCGCCATCGCGCCACAGACTGCCGAGCAGTCGCGCGCGAAGCCTGCTTTGATCCCGCCGGCCGCCAACTGGAGCCAGGACTCGACGGACAGAAGACAAATTCCATTTCTCCGGCGCGCGAAGAATCACGACATCCGATCCGACCGCGCTGACCAGCTCCTCGAGGCGATTGTCGACACTCTGACCTGTAACGCCTCCCAAGCCCAGAAGCAGACTTTCGCAGCGGTGGATCCGGGCTACCCGGCGAATCTCTTGCCAGGGATCCGAGGCCACAGTCGTCAGCCACTCAGGACTGACGCCCGCAGACAGGGACAACGACAGCGACTGATTGAGGATCGCCTCGACATCCATCAGCTGCTGCTGGAGGTCACCTCGATTCCAGGCTCCCGGTGGCTGCACCACAGAAAGAAGCAGCACGCGGCCGGACTTGGGAGGAGCGAGCGCGTTGGCCACCTCCACCAGGCCAGCGGCGCTACTCGGCTTGGCAATGGGGACCAGCACCAGCGGCGAGCGCCCGCGGAGCCGCACGAGGTCGGGCTCCAGCCCCTCACTCGCGGCATCCACCACCCTGGCCCGTCGCGCGAAGAGAAAGAAGTAGAGAATGAAACCCAGCCCCAGCCAGATCATGACGACCCAGCCAGCCGAGGGCACGGCCAACCCCTGATAGGCGGCCAAGGCCAGGCAGGCGGCGCCTCCCAGGGTTGGCACCAGCGGAAACCAGGGGACCCTGAAGGAAGCCTCGGGCACTCCTCCCCTCGTCCTGGTCAAGATATTGGTACCGTGCGCAATCGCGAAGGAGAGAAGAAAAACCAGACTGGCAGCGGCACCGGCGGTGGCAACATCAGGAACGATTACGAGAATGGCGAGGACCACCAGGACGGTCGCGGCAATGGCCTTGACGGGGGTCCCTCGAGTTTCGTGAACCCGACCCATGCCCTGCGGCAGAGTCCGATCTCTCGCCATGGTGTGGGCCACGTGCGAGGCTGCCAGCAGGTTCGCATTCAAGGCCGACAGCATCGACAAGAGGGCCGCGACAATGACCAACCAGAATCCGAACGGTCCCATGAAGTTGCCCGCTGCCTCGGCGACCACCGTCGCTGGATCCAGCCGACTCATGGCGACGATCGAGCTGCCTTCGGCAACTCCTACAGTAGCGATGACGAACAGGAGAGGTAGATAGATGGCCAACGCCGCGCCGAGAGAGACCAACATGGCTTTCGGCACGACACGACGGGCGTCCTCGACCTCGCCCCCGACCGCGGCGATCAGGTCGAACCCCTGCAACGCGATGAAGGTGAATCCCATGGCCTGGAATAGTCCCGCCGCTCCTCCCGGAAAGAACGGCTGCAGAGTCGAGACCGCTATGGCCGGCGATGGGCTCCGTACCAGGGCCCAGATCCCTCCAACGATGAGAACAACGAAGACGGCGACCTTGCCAACCGTCTCCCACTGGCCTCCCCCACCACTCTTGCGAACGAGCCCGGCTCCATAAAAGAGAGTGGCCGCCGCGGCCAGCAGGAGCAGACCCGCTCGCTGCCCGAGCCATGAGGCGATGCCCTGACCGATCAGCCCCCCCAAAAGAGCTCTGATGGCGGTTGCCGCATAGGCGGCGAAACCCAGCGCGTAAAGCACGGCGGCGATAATGGACGCCATCCAGATGACCCAGCCCACCAGGAATGCCGCCTCGGCCTTGAGTACCTTCTTGGCGTAGGTATAGGTGCCTCCGTTCTCCGGAAAAGCGGAAGCCATTTCGGCAAAGCTGAGCACGGTCAGGAAGGCGATTACCCCGTTGAGCGCAAAGGCCGCCAGAGCCCCGGGACCCGTGACCGCGAACGCTGCCCCTGCCAGAGCGAGAATGCCACCGCCGACGATGGCGCCGACTCCGATGCCGGTGGCTCCCCAGAAACCTATATGGCGTCTCGCGTCTTTCACCCGCTCTCCTAAGGCGCATTTCGGCCGCCGGCCGGCCCGCAACAAAGGTCGAGTCTATCCTCGGGCTGCGCTTCTCATGCGACTGGACAACAGCGATGGCACGATAACGGTTGGACAGGGGGCCGCCTGCAGCACACGCTTGGACACGCTGCCAAGAAAAGACTGACCTGCCGCAAAGGAACCCCGACTCCCCAGGGCGATCAAATCGACCTCTTCCTCCCCGGCCACTCTCACAATCTGCTCGGCCGGCCTGCCCTCGCGCACCAGGGTCTCGATCGACAAGCTGGTCGAGTCGCTCGACGCCAAGGCGGATTCCTTTCGCTCCTCCAGCAGTCTTCTGCATTCCTCGACATAGTCCCGCCACAACATGGCGGCCTCGATGAGCTCTTCGAGCCCGTCTGGTGGATTGAAGACTGTCAACAGAAGAAGATCAGCAGCCTCATCCCGGAAGAAGATGAGCCTTTCGACGGCCTGCAGTGCTGCATCCGCTTCGATCGAAAAATCCGTCGCGACGAGGACTCTCCTCGGCCACCGACGCGCTGCCCGACATTGGGGAGGAACCGTCAGCACTGGACAGAAGGAGCGCTGCGTCACCCGTTCAGCAGTGCTGCCCAACAGCAGATGGCGCAGACCACCCTCGCCCCTGGTCCCCGTGACAATCAGTCCGGCCCTCGATTGCTGGGCTGTTTTCAGAATAGCCACCGATGGCCTGTCGTGCGATAGATGACACACCATGGGCTGATCGGGACTTCGCAGGCTCTCTTCCAGGCGCGACAGGCGTTGCTGCCCAACCAGGCTCGACACCCTGCCGATTGGCGAGGAGGGCTCGAAGCGTTCCACCAGAGGCAGGGTTCGCGTCACCGCATGCACCACATGGAGCGTTGCCCCATGGGTCCGGGCGATGAGCATTGCCCAGGACAATGCCACCTCGGCCGCCGGAGAAAAATCCGTCCCAACCACGACATTGCTGAGGATCGGTTTATCGTTACTCTCTACCATCCAGGTCCCCTGGCCACCGCCACTCCGACAGACAGATCAGATGTGTTGCTGATAGATCTCCGCCAGGCTGAGCTCCTTGAGGTGCTCCACCAGGGTCACCAGATGACGGATCGACGACTCCCAGAACGTTCGGCCCTTCTCTGCCGTCGCCTTGGTCGGGTCGCCGAAAACGCCGGTCGGCGAGATCTGTGCGGTCCTGGCGTACCACCCGACGCTGTATTTCGAGGTGAAATCGAGATACCGGGTCGAGAACTCGGGAACGAATGCCTTGGCCTTTTTCATATCAACGAGATGAGGCCGGGTGGCCAGAGAGGTGCTGGTCTCGATCTCTCCAGCGTGGACATCGTTCTTGGATTCGGCCAGAGAATAGATGTCGGGATCGCTGCTCTCCCCGGTATCGACACAGGTGAAAATCCGGGCGTCGCGGTTGATCATCTGCGCCGCATGGTGCAGCGTCGCGGAATTGCCCCCGTGGCCATTGATGATGATGAGCTTGGTCACGCCGTTGCGGGCCACGCTCATTCCCACGTCGTAGACGAACCTGGCCAGCCCGTCGTTGCTCACGCTCACGGTGCCGGGAAAGTCATCGTGATGGTAGGAAACGCCGTACGGTATCAGCGGGAGCACCAGTGGCTTGGGGGCGCTGCAGGCCCTGGCGATTTCGCGTGCCAGGTGCTCGGCATCGAACGCGTCGGTATCGAGCGGTAGATGAGGACCGTGTTGCTCGATGGCACCGACCGGCAGCAACGCGATATCGACACTCTCCAGACACTGCTTGGCCTGGGGCCATGAGAGCTCGGCCCACTCGAAGGGCGCGTCCCCCGACGAGGCCGCAGGCTGACCCGACGCGGGCCGCTTGCGTGGTCCGGTCTCATCCAGGGAGTAGGGCCGGTTTATCGCGGGATCCGCCAGGACGTCGAATTCCTCCCACTGCATGCCTTGCCGATGAATGGCCCCCTCCGCATGACTGAGGAAGATCTCGAAGAGTCGCCGGCGGATGGACAAGGGCACTTCGTCGACCGGCGATTTCTCGTCATGAAACCGCAGATTGACTGCCTCGGGCTGAGGCTGACCTCGGACCTTGCCGATTCTCGGTTCCGTAATCAGACCCTGCCGCGCCAGGACAAAGCCGAGGTGGCGCGCCGCGACACGCTCCTGGTGAACGCCCTTCTCGACCAGATCGATCCTGATCGCCTCGACCTGCTCCAGCTGGTAACCACAGAGCCCTGGGTCGACACCAGCGGCCAGCAGCATTCCCACGATCCGACGACACTTCTCGCATCGGCCGCAAGGCCGCATCAGGCCGTCTTTCTCGTGGGCAGCATGGCATGAGACCTGGAGCTTCAACAGGTCTGGGTAGCGGTTCGCCAGGGTTGTCTGGATCAGATACTCCGACATCGGCCTGAGCACCGAATGCTGCGTGACCCCCCACTGCTTGGAGGCGAAAAACCGGGACATCGCGCGATCGAAGAAGCGACTCTGATCGTAGAGCCCATCGTAGTGGGCAATACCCTGATACGAAGCTCTGACGGTGGTGTCGTACTCGTCACCGATGAGCAGACGACCGATTCCCCTTTGCCTCAGGATCGGGAGCGCGCCGAACAGGAACACCGCCACCGTCCATAAGCGGATCGGGTACTCGTCCGATCGCAGGCGCTGGAAATCCGGCCGGATGAACGGCAGCTGGCGCAGCATCCAGTTGAACATGCGATCCGAATTGGTCCATACCCTGCTTGTATTGGGCACGGTCCGACGGAATTCACGGTGAGCATTGACGGCCGTGAACCAGTGACGCCCAGCTTCGTTGAGGAAGACAGGGTGGGTTTCGCAGCCGAGCTCCCGCAGCAACCCGAACGTCAGTAGGCTGTCTTTGCCGCCGCTCGAGAGAATCGCATATCTGTCAGTGGAGGTGGTCCAGCCGGCCGAGGCGGCCGGTTCATTCGAGTCACCGAAAGTCACCCGAGCCCGCACGAAGCTCTTTGGCTTCTCTGTCGGTAGGGACCCAATTGCCCCCGGTACGAGAAAGGGATTGGGTTCCAGGAGCTTCTTGACATAGATCTCCCGGGCAGTGTTCGCGAGCATCTGAGAGAGGAACTTCTGATCGGTCTCGTCGAAATGTCCCTGGAAGTTGATCTCCTTGCAGAACAGACCGTAATTCAGCGCCACCTGAGCCCCGATCAGGCTTGCCAGGTTGAGGTCTCCGGACTCCCCGGGATCGAAGACCGGCTCCTCGTAGCGATAGGTCAGGACTGCCTCATCGATCTTCTCGCCGACGCAGACCCGGTAGGGTGTGCGCACCTCGTTAGGACGGACGTCCACCGGGCCCACCTGCAGGCGATCGATGACCTCCAGACCCGCCAGGCCCTCGAGGTTCGGGCCATCAGGCGGCGCCATGGCGTTGCCTCCGCTGAGACTGCAGATAGGGCTCGAGCACGTGCACCACGGCATCACAACCTTCGACCAGAGGATCGAAGGCGACCAGGCCAGTGGTCCGCTCGATCTCCGCTTTCGCTGCCCCGAGGTCGGCCAGCGCCGGCCCCTCGTGATTGAGGGCGATAGCGACCACTGGCTTTCCCGAGATGAGCTCCAGGGCCTCGATCTGGGTGGGCAGCGGTTGAATCACCGAACCAGGAAAGCCATCGTAGTATTTCCGGGCCGGGGCATGCTGCAGGACGATCACGTCCGGTCGGCCGGCGGCAAGCAATTCGAAGCCTCCTGGGTAAGCCGGGTTCATCAGGCTGCCCTGCCCTTCCAGCAGAAGCACGTCCGGCCGCGCTTCTTTCCAGGCACTCCAGACGGCATGCTCGATCTCTCCGGCGACGAAATCGTTGACGATCGAGTCGAGGACCACGCCGAAGCGCGCTCCCTGAAGCCAGGCGGTCTGCCCGGTACCCACAAGCTCGGTCACCCATTGCCGCTTTTCCAGCGCGTCTTTCAGCAACCAGGCGGTCGTCCGTTTACCCACCGCCGAGTCGGTCCCCAGAACTGCGACCTTGAAGCAGTTGACGACGGCAATCTTGCCACTGAAGAAATTCAGGGATTCACGCGGCGGAGGTTTGCGGATGTCACGAACCATGACACCGTGACGTGCGGCGGCCTCGACGATCTCCTTGTCCTCGCTGAGAAAGTCGTGCAGGCCGGAGTCGACGTTGAGTCCGTGCTCGATCGCATGCAGCACGTCGGCTCGAGCGGTTGCCGGCAGCCGCCCACCATCGGGTGCCAGACCGATGACCAGATGGGTCGCCGGGAGCTTCCCGCTCTTGGCCAGGTCCAGGGCAGCATCCAGGGAGCGAACTACCGGAATTCCAACCGGTCGCCCATCCAGCACCACTCCGGCGTCTCGACCCTCCATCTGAGAGTCGATCACCGACAACACGCGATAGCGTTCAGACCGACGGACCAGTCCGTGAGCGGTCTTGCCATTGGTGGTGCCAAAAGCACCCTCACAATAGACAATGGCGTTACCTTCCGGGAAGTTCATCCTTTTCTCCCTGTCAGAACTGCAACATATCTGTCGCCCGGCAAGGGCGTGGCAGAGTGGAAGTCCAGCAGAGCGATGAGCCCAGCCGTCGAGGCAGGAAGCACATTCAAGCTCTCGGACTCCGCCAGCTTCCGGGATGTGTTGAGCATGGCACGATCACTGACGTAGGTGGCCCAGCCTCGGCTTTCGCGTACGGCTTCCAGGGCCAGATCCCCATCCAGGGATCGCCAATTAACCAGAGGTTCGTTGATAGCGGTCTCCCTGATCCTTTCGGGATCGAGCGGCTCGCAGTGGAGTAGATTCTTGCGGTATGACTGGACGATCGGGTTCTTCCCATAGGAGGACGCCGCCACCAGATGCGGGATACGGGAAGTCTTGCCACGCCGGAAGAGGCTGACAAAGCCCTTGTGAATCCCGGCCAGGGTGGTGCCGTTCGACACTGGAACCGCAACAATAGCCGGCGCATCGCGCAGGTCGTCGTAGATCTCGTAGGCAATCTGCCCGTAAGCCTGGAGCTGAATCGCCGTGTTGGCGCCTCCCGGGTTCGCATCATAAAAGTCTTTCTGGCGCGCCAATCGCTGTGAGCTCTCAACCGCCTTCTCATAGTCCCCGGCAACCCTGCGAACCACGGCGCCGGCAGCCTCGATCTCGGTGATTCGGCGGGTGTGATACTCCGCCGGGATCAGGACCACGGCTTTGAGACCCGCCAATCGTGCCGCCTCTGCGACGGCGGCACCATAGTTGCCGCAGGTCGCGACAGTGATCGTGTCGAACCCTCGGCGCAGAGCGTCCATGGCCTGGGCGAAGGCGATCCGGTCTTTCTGCGAGCCGCTCGGATTGGCCCCTTCGAACTTCAGAAACAGCTGCCGCAGACCGACTTCCCGCTCGATGTGACGGCCGCGAGTGAGCGACGTATCGCCGACCTCGGACTCGAAGATGTCTTCAAAAGCCTCCAATCGATCCTGCAGGGACGCTGCAGAGTCGGCGGCAATGTCGAGGGCTGCCTTGACCCCTGGACCAGCGAGTCGGATCCCCCGAGCCCCGTCCAGGGGATTCAGGAGGTTCTCTCTTGTGACATCCACTCGATCACCCGCCTTCGTTTCGAGGTCGGTGCCCATGGCTTCCTGCCGCTCCGGCATGTCAGCGCTTGGGTCCCAGTCGCGGAGGATGGATCTCCGGGGATGCCCACTCCTGCCCGGCGTCGAGCCATTCAGTCTCGTCCAACGTCCAGAGCTCCTCATCTTCCTCGTCGCGCTCGACCCGTCGTCGGCTGGCAGGTTTCGCAGTGGGCCGGGCAGGGCCGAGGTTCTGCTTGAGCTCCTCGAATGCTTCCCTCAGTTGGTCCCACGATTCCTCGGCGTATTCGGTCATCTCGTCCAGACCTCGCGGGCCGCCCGCCAGATGCTCTCGAATCTCGGCGCGCAGCAACAGGGTCTCACGGTGCAGGGACTCGACCGCCAGGATCAAGTCGTTGTCCGCATCGGCTGAGAGCCGATTCGCCCGCTCCTCGAGCGAATCTATTCTGCTACTGAATCGCTGCAGCCGGCGATCGAGATGTTTGAGAAATCGTCTACCCTCGCCAGAGCCGCTCGGCCCGGCATCGACTCTCTTCAGGTCTTCCGGTGACGAGCTCCCGGCCATCGGCCGTCGCGTTGTGTGTCGCTTTGCCATTATTCCAGCTCCTGGATTGTCCAGGCGGCACCGCGCCGCCGCGTTCGATGAACTTCTTTACAAAACGGGTGCCATCGCCTACTCGCATCTGGAGAGTTCTCATAAATTCCTTGTATGAAGAGATTTAGCAGCCCAGCCCCAGATTCATTCGGCGCCAGCCTGTAGCACGAGTCGGCATCTGGATACCGACAGATTCGGTACTCTACTTCCGATCGGAAATCTATTACAATAATCTTGAAGGAGCTCCTTTCAATGCTCATAAGGGTCTTACTGCTGGTTGAATCTTCAGGGCTCAGAACTCGGCTCCTGGAAGTGCTTTCAGAACAGGGGCTCGTGGTTTCCGAAGAGACGGACCCGAAGAACCTCTGGAATCGCCTCGGCCAGGATAACTTCGACCTTCTGGTGACTTCCTTCTCGGCCCTGCCTGGAGAGCTAGAGACGTCCATCTCAGGGGTACGCAACCTGCCCAGCCGACCCGAAGTGATCGTGCTGCTCGACTCGAAGCAACAGGAGCGACGCGCTGTACTGCAATCGGAAGGTGCGTTCGCGGTCATTGATCAGGATCTGGTCCTGGACTCGCTTGCCGAGACATTCGAAGGCGTCCTGCGACGCTACCGCGAGATTGGCGTCAGCCGTATCAGCGAGGATCGACAACAGCAGTCCAAGCTCGAAGACTTCTCCTCCGAAAGTCATGCCATGAAGGGCCTGCTCGAGCTCGCCCGCCGGGTGACGGCCTCGGACACGTCGTTGCTGGTGCTCGGTGAGACCGGAGTGGGCAAGGAGTGGCTGGCGAGGGCCATTCACTCCGAAGGCAACCGGGGCCTGGCACCGTTCATCACGGTCAACTGCGCCGCGGTCCCGGAAACCCTGTTGGAGAGCGAGCTTTTCGGCCACGAACAGGGTGCCTTCACCGGAGCCTCACGAGCGCGCCGGGGCTGCTTCGAGATGGCCCATGGAGGGACCCTGTTTCTCGATGAGCTGGCGGATATTCCGACTCACCTGCAGGTCAAGCTCCTGCGAGCCATTCAGGACAAGACCATCCAAAGGCTTGGAGCGGAGAAGCCGATCGAGGTCGATGTCCGTCTGATGGCGGCCACCAACCAGGACATGCAAGCAGCCATGGATTCGGGTCGCTTTCGTCAGGATCTCTACTACCGGCTGAGTGTTGTGACGCTGACCGTGCCTCCCTTGAGAGAGCGTCGGGAAGACATCGTGCCGCTGGTGGAAAACTACCTGGCCGAATACCGCAAGCAGCTTGGCAGGGCCGACATCGAAGGCATCGAGGAATCGGCTCTCGACTGCATGCGTGCCTACCACTGGCCGGGCAACGTTCGCGAGTTGATCAACGTTGTCGAAAGAGCCGTTCTGCTGTGTGATCGCCAAGTCATCACTCTCAATCACCTCCCGGAGGCTATCGTCGGGGGCCAGGTGTCGGTCTCCGAAAGCCCTCGCGGCAGCGAACCGAGAGTGGGCATGGGGCACTTTCTGACCGGGACCCTCGAGCAAGGAAAACAGCGGCTGCTGCAGAGGTTCGAGCGCGAATACCTGGTGCACGCTCTCGGCAGGACCGGAGGCAACATCGGCGAGACCGCACGCATGGCCGGCGTCGATCCCCGCACCATCTACAACAAGATGAAGACCTACGGACTGCGGAAGGAGTCTTTTCGCTCCGCGCCGCGCTAGGCGCATGCAGCGACTACTTGAGGACCTCGTCCGCCACAGGCAGGTCCGGTAGATCCAGAACCTTCGGGCGCCGCTTCCGCCGAACCTTGGCTGAGACCAGGTCGCGCATCGATTCGAGCTTGCCGAAGCAAAGCAGCCGATCGCCGGCTTCGAGCTCCCTGGACGACCTCGGGTTCGGAATCACGGTCGTTCCCCGGTAGAGCGTCAGGACGTTGATGTCCTTGTCTCGCAGGCCCGATTCGTTGATGGCTCTGCCGACGTACTCCGAGCCTTCCGGAATGTAGAGCTCCGTGACGCCATAGCCGCGACTGACGGTCAGCCGCTGACGGATGTCGATGTCCGGAAAATCCACCTGAGCTGCGATGTAGTCGATGACCGATCCGGCGACATCGAGTTGCGTGCACCCCTCGATGCCTTCCAGGCCAGGAGACGAGTTGACCTCCATGATCTGTGGCCCATCCTTGCCTTCGAGCAGGTCGACACCCGCGACCCTCAGACCCATGATTTGGGCGGCCCGTACCGCCGTCTCGGAATATTGCTCGTCGAGCTGCACGGGTTCCGCGCGACCTCCACGGTGGACGTTGCTGCGAAACTCCTGGCCCTGCGCGACCCGCCGCATGGCTGCGACGACCCGATCGCCGACCACGAATGCCCGAATGTCGCGACCCTTGCTCTCGGCGACGAACTTCTGAATCAGCACATTCTGCTTTTGTGATTGCAACAGCTCGACAATGGCCTCGGCCGAGCTCACCGATTCAGCCAGCAGCACGCCGATGCCCTGCGTGCCCTCCAACAACTTGATGACAACAGGCGCGCCTCCGACCCTCTCGATAGCCGGCAACACATCCTTCTTGTCGCGCACGAAGGTGGTTTCGGGAATGCCTATGTGATGGCGGCTCAGGATCTGCAGGCTGCGGAGCTTGTCTCGCGAGTTGGAGATCCCCGCAGACGAGTTGGCACAGAAGACATCCATCTGCTCGAACTGCCGGACCACAGCCGTACCGAAATAGGTAATGGACGCTCCGATTCTCGGCAGGACCGCCTGGCAATGGGAGAGATGCTCCTGGCGGTAGAACAGATCTGGCTCGCCCTCTTGCAGGTCGATCGCGAACCTCAACGTATTCAGGACCTCGACGTCATGCCCACGCTGCTCAGCCGCCTCGAAAAGTCGCCGCGTGCTGTAGCACTCCGGGCTGGTCGAGAGTATTGCAAGTTTCATTGTTGTTCAGAAGCTCCAGAACCGCGGGATGAAGATCACCGAGAGGATCCAGAAAAGGATGCTCAACGGCACTCCGGTGCGCAGGAAGTCTGTGTACTTGTAGCCACCGAAATTGTAGATCATCGTGTTCGTTTGGTAGCCCACAGGGGTCGAGAAGCCTGTCGAAGCCGCAAAGGTGATGGCCATCAGGAACGGTCGCGGGTCGACGCCCATCTGCTGCGCTGTCGAGATGGCGATGGGCGCCAGCAACACCGCGGCAGCATTGTTGCTCATGGTGTCGGTCATCACCGACGTCATCAGATAGACCACCGCCAGGACCGCGACGGGCCCCAAATCACCAACCATGCCCACCGCCCTTTCGGCGATCAAGCCAGCCGCACCGCTCTTCTGCATGGCGAGACCGAGGGGCAGTATTCCGGCGAGCAGAAAGATCACCTGCCAGTTGATCGCCTTGTAGGCCTCTTCCAGTCGCAGACACCGCGTCAACACCATCGCCAGGCAGCCCAGAATCGAGGTGACCAGAATGGGCATGACGTCGAACGCCGCGAGCCCGACGACGGCGGCGAGGATGCCGAGTACCAGTGGCGCCTTGTGTCGCAGGGGTTGTCCGGGCACCTCATCGAGCACGATGAGGTTCTCGTCGCTGCGCAGCTTCCTGACCTGGTCTTCGTGTGCCTGAATCAGCAGCGCATCTCCGAGGCGAAACCTGACAGCGTTCAGCTTCTCCTGAATCGGCTCGCCGCGGCGCTGGATCGCCAGCACCAGAGCGTCGTAACGAGTGCGGAAGTCCACGTCCTTCAAGGTCTGGCCCACGAGATTGGAACCCGGGGCCACCAGAGCCTGCACCAGCCGCAGGTCTTCAGTCTGCAAGGTCTCGTCGCGTAGCTTGAACTCGGCATTGAGCTGCAGCCGCGCCGAGTCGCGCAGGCGCATGAGCTCGCGGATCTTGCCCCGCACCAGGAGCACGTCGCCGCCCTGGAGCGCCTGGCGCAGAGGTGCCCAGACCGCCTTCGTCACGTGCAGAAGGCGCAGGACGGTCACGTCGTGGTCTTGTCCCAGTCGGCTTTCCAGCACGGACTTGCCGACCAGGGGCGAGTTCTCAGCGACCCGCAGCTCGGTAATGTACTCACCCAGCTGGTAGACCACCGCGAGCTCCTGAGCCTTGCGCTCCGGTAGCAGCCAACGCCCGAAATAGCAGGAAAAACGAGACACCCGCTACAAAGAGAATCAGCCCCATCCGGCTGAACTCGAACATGCTGAAGGCACCATAGCCCGCCTCGTCCGAGATCGAGCTCACCAGCAGGTTGGTCGACGTGCCGATCAGCGTGCAGACACCGCCGAACTGCGAGGCGTAGGACAATGGAATGAGCAGTCGCGAGGCGGCGATCTTGCGCCTGTTCGCGACGATCATCACCAGCGGGATGAACACCGCGACTGCCGCCGTGTTGTTGATGAACGCCGACATGACGGTGATGGTCCCCATGATGGTCACCAGTGCGCTGAAGTAGGAGCGCCCGAAGCGCACCATCAGCCGTCCGACGGCAGCCGTGGCGCCGGTCTTCTGCAGTCCCGCACTGAGGATGAACATGGCCGCGACCGTCACCGTCGCTGGATTGCTGAAGCCGGAGATACCCTCCTGGGGCGTGACCAGTCCGAACATCAGCAGCGTCCCCAACACCAGCAGCGCGACGAAGTCGATCGGGTATTTCTCGGAAACAAAGAGCGCGACCGCGCCGACCAGGATCGCCAGCACCAAGATGGCGTCGAGTGTCATGGCAACCCCACCCGCTGGGCGCCAGGGTTGGGCCGACTCCCCGGCAACCCGCGCATTCCGGATCTCGGGACAGTTGAACGACCTTCGGCAGTGGCCGATATTGCATCGAAGCGCGATCATACCAGTCGCCTCGGTGCTACACTCAGGCAACAGAGACCCGCTGACAATTCCCGGCGCTTGCCGCCACGACGAGGCCAACCGCTTCGGCCAGGAGACATCATGATCGCTAGCTCTTCACCCACAAAGCCGATTTTCCAATCTTGCACGACTCACGCCTTGCCTGATTCTGGTTCTCATTGCCGGCGCCAGCGCAGGCCAGGAAATTGGTGTCATGCACTTTCCGGACGGCGAGGTTCAACATGTCGTGCGTTTCGACGACACGCCCTGGGGACCGTGCCCGCCGACACTCCCGGACGGCTGCGAGATGGCCGTGCTCGACGGTGATCCACAGGGCGAGGATCTCTTCACGTTGCGGTTCCAAACCGTCGAGAACTTCGTCATGCCGCCGCATTGGCATCCAAAAGACGAACGGGTCACGGTAATCCGTGGCACCGTCGCCGTGGCCTTCGGGGCCGACACCGACCGCCAGGACGCGACAGAGTTCGGATCGGGCGACTACTACGTCAATGCTCGCGACGCGATGCACCAGGTCTGGATCGATAGAGGCACCATCCTCCAGATCACCGGAATTGGCCCGTGGAAGGTCATTCCGGCTGCAGGACAACGCCGCGCGCGGGCCATCAGTAGTCGGTGTCACAACCTCCGGAGGCGCCCTCGGCCTCAGGGATTGGCGTCGGCTTCCCTGACCGACCTCGAGTCCCAGTTCGACAGCATTCCTCGCCTGCACCGAGGCGGCAGTCTCCGCAAAGCTCTCGTCTCGTGTGTAGCCGACGTCGATGATACAGGCTTCGAGCAGATCAGCATCGGTGACACCGGCCTCCTCGCAAGCCTCCTGTGCTCGTCGTCGCCAGTTCGCGGAGAGTGCCGTCGAGCGTGGCCTGTCGTGTCGGCGGCGGTTTTCTGAACGTCCACGTGCTCTGACCCGGTTCGTACTCGAAGAGCGACTCTTCCTGTTCCACCAGTCGGCCATCGTCGGCATCGCCATCGAGCAGAATCCTCGCCAGGTCCGCGAGGCCGGCATGGAGTCTGGCGCGCGAGTCCGAGCCGAGGGTAGCAAGCGAAGCCTCGACATCGTCCGCGGCGATGCCGTTGAAGTTGCCGAAAAGACCCGAGAGTGTGCCTCGACGGCTCTCAGCAGGTCGCAGAAACACATTCAGGTGTCGCTTGCGTGCGTCGATGGACAAGATCGAGCCGTCGCTCCAGTAGATCTCGTAACCTCGCTTAGACTGCTCGATTCGGCCGCCATCCGGCAACTCGAGACCACCTTCGGAGAGCGGCATGGGCTGCTCGTCCACAAAGAGCATCGGCTCGCGCCCCAGGACCACCGAGGCGCGTGTCGAATCGACCAGTACGGCCACTGCCGTGGCGACGGACACATTCGGCGAGAAACCTCTCGACTCGAGACGCAGCTGCACTTCGAGGTCTCCGGCCGTCGAGCGACTTGCGACGAACTCGCCTGCTGCCTGACAGTCGTAGGTCGCGCCGTCCATGGTCTGGACGTGGATATCGCCCCAGGCTCGGCCCTCCATCGCCAAGCCAATGCTGGCTGTGGTGAAGAGCGCAAGCCAAGGGAGTGCGGTGTATGCCAGTCGGTAAGTGTTCATGCCTTCATACGGTCGCAAAAAACGTGCCGGCGTGGCCATCGAATCACGGGGAGGTGACCCAGTTGATCAGAATATCATAGAGTTACCATCTTGTCGAAGTTCGACGAACACGACTGATCGAGAGAGGAGGTTTTTATTGCAGAAGTTGTACATGACCATCGTTCTTGGATGCCTGGCGCTCGCCGGCGGTCTGTGGGCTGAGGATGGCAGCGTCGAATTCGCCACGGCCCCGGCGGGTGAGGCAACCCCGGTTTCAGATTTTGAATCCGCTGACCGGGATGCCGATGGCAGGATCAGCATGGAAGAGTTCCGCAACCGTATGACCAAGGTCTTCTTCGAGCTCGACAGTGACGGCGATGGCCTTCTGCAGGAAGACGAGTTCTCAGCCGTCCTGGTTGCTCCCCATCACGAGCTCGCCGACAGCGACGAGGACAAGGCGATCTCGCACCGCGAATTCATCGGGCACACCCTCCTCTTGTTCGAGACCGTCGACAGCGATGCGGATGGCCATTTCACCAAGGAAGAGCTGGCGGTTGCCGGTCACGGAGAGGAGAACTGATGAAACGCTCGATTGCAATGTTGACGGTAACCCTTCTCCTCGTGCCGACCGTCGCGGCGCGCGCCGAGTTCAAGGTGACCTGCGAATCGTTCGGACATGATCACCACTACTGCCCCGTCGACACCAGCGGCGGCGTGGTCCTCGATCACCAGCTGAGTCACGCTGGTTGCTGGCAGAACGACACCTGGGGCTACGACAGCAAGGGTGTGTGGGTCTCCAATGGCTGCCAGGCGGAGTTCGTCGTCGGCCAGCGCAGTCAGAGCCGGGGAACTTCGAGCGGTGCATCGCACAGCGATGGCAAGAGTGGCGACAAGGCCGGGGCGATCATCGGTGGCCTGCTGGCGGCTGGCGTGATCGCAGCGATTGCCTCCAAAGCGGACGACTCTCACGATCATGGCAGCAGCGGAACCAGTCGCAGCAGCTGGAGCTCCGACGGCCGGCTGGTGACCTGCGAGTCGTATGGTGGCCGCTATCAGTACTGCAGCGCCGGCTGGTCCCAGCATGTCGAGTTGCATCGCCAGCTCAGCCGCGACGCCTGCAACTACAATCGCACCTGGGGCTACGATCGCAACGGCATCTGGGTGTCGGGCAATTGCCGGGCCGAATTCATGATCGATGGCCACAACGACAACTGGGGATGGAGCCAGGCCAGCAGCAGCAACCGGGGTCTGACGCTGTATCGCGATCTCAACTACACGGGCCGCAGTGAAGTCTTCTCGCGGGACGCCGGATCGTTGACGGGTAGCTCCATCGGGAACGATCAAGCCACGTCGGCGCGGGTCTCACGAGGCTGCCGGGCTCGGCTCTACCAGCACGAGAATTTCCAGGGTAACCACACCGAGATCTCCGGCGGGCTTCCCGATCTGCGTGGCAGTCGCGTCGGTGACGATTCGATCAGCTCGATCCAGGTTCGATGTAACTGACGAGGCCGCGGACCCTCCTCGCCAGTCCTACTGGCCCTGACCGTCTGGTTCAGCATTCGGGCCTTCCCAGCGGAAGGCCCGAATGCCAAGACCCGGCAAGCTGGCCTAGTCCCTGAAGCTCTCGATCTCTCGTTTGGCGGCTCTCTTGTCGGAAGTGAAAAAGTAGGTCTTGCCGTCCGCAATCACCCCGCACACGGTGGCGAACTCCTCTTCGGCAGTAGTACTCGCAGCAGCTGAGTCACAGTCGGAGCTCGGAGCGTAGACGATCGAAGCGATCTTCCCGTCCGAGACACGGGCGATCACACAGCGGTCCGTGTTGTGCTCTGTCCAGTAGGTGTAGGAGCTGTCGTCGCTTTTCTCGGTCCGGACATACGTATAGCCCCGCTCACCCAGTTGGTCGGTTGCCAGGCCTCTGGCACCAATCAGAGCCTGCAGCTTCGACACCGTCTCCTGCGCCACAAGTCCGGCACTCGAGGCCAAGGCCAGGACCGTCATCATGAACAGCGTGCTCTTTCAGTTCTTCATTGCTTTCATCTCACAATAGGTGGTCAACGAACCGCCATTGTCTGGCAAGTCTCGCTCGGCGGTCCAGGGATCAGACCTCTCCGTGTCGAAGGAGGGTTCGGATCAACTTTTTCGTGATGGCGCCCACTGCATCGGTGGGATAGGCATTGACCATCACCACGATGCTGGTGCGGTGTTCCGGTAGAAAGACCATGTAGGTCGCGGTCCCGATGTTGCCTCCGCCATGGCCAATTGCCCGCTCTCCACTGGCAAACGATTTCTCGAAGACCTGCACACCCAGCCCGTAGGCTCGCATGTTCGCCACCGGTCGAAACTCGACGAACTCGAGCATCGCGTCCATCGACTCCGGGCTCAGCACCTCGCCGCCGAACAGCGCCTGGCACCAGCGCGCCAGAGCCTCCGCCGTCATGAACAGGCCACTCGACCCCCAGGTGATGCTCTCGTGCGCGTCCCTGGGCTCGAACGTCAAATCCCGCTCACGGGGACCGAACTGAAAGTCGTCGCCGTAGACGTGAGCCAGGTTGTCGGGCAGAGCGTCTTCGAGAATCAGATACGCATCCTCGATTCCCAGCGGCTCCCAGAACTGCCTTCGCAGCTCCGCGGACAGGGTGGAACCGGTGGCCCTGGTCAGGATCATCGCCAGCAGCAGGTAGTTGGTGTTGGAATAGCGCCATCCGGTACCCGCCACGAAGTAGGGCTCTCCGATATAGCTTAGAACCTCTTCCGGGCGCCACCTGCGCGACCTGTCGGCCTTCAACGCCTGCCAAAGATGGTCGTTGTCCCAGAACATGTACAGGCCACTCGTATGGTTCAGTAGCTGACGGATGGTAATTTGGGGATCGACGTGCCGATGCTCCGGGAGCCACTTCGACAGCGGGTCTTCGAGTGCGAGAACACCTTGCTCGACGAGCTCGAGGGTCAGGGCAGCGACGACGTTCTTCGTGATGCTGCCGATGCCGAAGACCATGTCGGGCCGGACCGCGACCTGGTCGTGGGAGACCCCACTCGTTCCGGTCCACAGGGTGTCGTCGGGGAACACGATGGCCGCAGAGACACCCGACGCATCGGATCTACGGAGACCACCGTCGAGGATCTCCTGCAGTCGCACCTCGAGCGGTGCATCGGCTGACGGAGAGCAACCTATGGCCAGACAGACGCCGACAAAAACACAGGCCCGCCTGGTGGCACCGGATTTCATTGGACTGCCTCTGCATCGGGGCAGCTTCTTGGCAGCTCTACCCAAGGTGGCCTCCCCCTCAGGTGTGGGGCTCGAGAGGGATACCGTCTTCGAACGTAAACTCCCCCGCCAGGTAGCGGATTCCCTCAGGTTGCGTTTCACCCGGCACACGCTCGTGCTCGACGTACTGCGTGCCGTCGGCCTTCAGACGCAGGGTGTACAGTGAAGGATCCTCCGGGCGGACCGTGCCCGTCACGTCGTCCATCGACTGGAACTCCACCAATCGCCAGTCGGTTCCGGCCAAGCTGGCGATCCTGTCGGCAGGATAGGTTTCGGCAGTGCTGCTCTGGGCATCCGCGTCCGCAGGATCCGTCGCCGCAGCTGCATCGACTGGCTCCTCCGCCGATTTGCACCCTCCCAGGTTCACTCCAACCAGCAACAACGCTGTCAAGGCAAGAAGCTCGACACTCATCCGAACCTGTCTATACATGGCGCTCATACCTCCCAACAATTCTTTTGCTTCGCCTCCCTCCAGGACGGCGATCGAGAAGCTCTTACGGTACCAGGCTGCTTGCCCCTCCTCGGCCCCATACCGGTCAATAGCCCTGCAGCGAGGTGCGGGGTCGTGCCGACCACAGTGCCAGATCGCCGGTATCGCAGGGCCAGTCGGGGTGCCGACCTATCCCACCCAATCCGGCCCCGGTCAACAAGGTCTGAAAATCATCATCGGACCATGCTCTCGTCGTGTTGCGGAACGTGCGCCCATTGGCACTCCCCGCTCGGGAAACGTGGAACCTCTGCACGGCAACCTGTGCTTCGGCCAACCACTCACTCTCCGTTCTGCAACGATAAGGTTCGTCTGCAAAGAGACCCGCTGCGCAACTCTCTTCGAAAGTCTCTGTCCGTCCCGTTTTCTCGACAGCTTCCGGTGTTTGGAGCTCGACGATCAGCCGCCCGCCGCTGGCGAGGCTCGCCTGGACACGGCGAAGAATCGCCGACGCTTCTTGCGGCGAAAACACGTTCAGCTCACCGAACAGAATCATCGCCAGATCGAACGGTCCGCCGAAGTCGATTCGCCGGATGTCTCCCAGCACAAACCGGCACCGCGACGTGTCCGGATTGTGTTCGCGAGCGAACTCGATGGAGGCCGGGCCGAAGTCGACCCCAAGACAACGGTGACCCAGTATCGCCAAACGATGCAGATAGAACCCCGGTCCACACCCCAGGTCGAGAATCCGTGACGGGTGTCCGCTCAGCAGAGTCCCGTCGATCCAGGTGACCTGCTGATCGATCCACTCCCGGCAGCGGCTGGCCAGGTCGTGATTCTGGTTCAGGTGTTCCCGGAGCATGCGCCTGCTGAACTCTGGATCCTCCCATGGGATCTCGTACGCTCCCTGCCAGATCTCCTCACCACGCGGATTCGTCGCCAATTTCGCTCGCTTCCCGGCCTCGGTTATCGACCGTCGCACTCCAGTGACAGTTTATCGAGGGGTCGGCGCGGGGCAAACGCTGAAGTCGAGCCCCTCAGGCAAGACCTCTTCATCTGAGTCCCGCTTTCGCACTACAATCACAGTCACACTGTAAACCCACCTCGGCTTCGCCCGACCTCTCCTGGAGACACGATGATCCGAACGACTCACCCGATCCGCAACGGGATCACCGCACTCTCCATGCTCCTGGCTCTTGGCTGTGCTTCGGTACCCAAACGCCAGCCCTTGCCGCCCGAGCTCGCCGAGGAAGCCACGCTCACCGGCATACCCGATGGCCGGGTCTGGGGGGACGAAATCCCGTTCTACGCCGACGAGTGGTTCGCCCAATCGCGACAAGAAATCGCGGAGCGCTACCCAGCCTGGTTTGGCAAGCAGCAGTACTACCTGGCGATCTCCGGCGGCGGTGCCGCGGGGGCCTTCGGTGCCGGTGTCCTCGCAGGATGGACGGCAGCTGGAGACCGTCCCGAGTTCCAGTTGGTCACCGGCATCAGCACCGGTGCCCTAGCGGCACCGTTTGCCTTCCTCGGCGCTGCCTACGACAACGTCCTCGAAGAGATGTACACGGACTACGCGACTGCGGACCTCCTCAAGAAACGGAATCTGCTCAACACCCTGACCAGTGATGCGATGTATAGCACCGACAAGTTCGAAGCTCTCATTGCGAAGTACATCGATGAAGAGATTGTCGAGGCGATCGCCGTCGAAGCGCGCAAAGGGCGGGGGCTCAACATCGGAACCACGAATCTCGATGTCGAACGGCCGGTGATCTGGCGCGTCTCCGTCATCGCAGCGAGCGATCACCCGCAGCGCCTCGAGATCATTCGCAAGATCATCCTGGCTTCGGCCTCCATCCCGGCGGCGTTTCCGCCCGTAACCTTCGACGTCGAAGCGAATGGCCAAAGCTACGACGAGCTCCATGTCGACGGTGGTACCGCTTCGCAGGTCTTCCTGTACCCAGCGGCCATCGACTGGGCCCGGGTTCTCGAGAAGCTCGAATCTCCTCGAGCACCCAGAGTCTTCGTAATCCGCAACTCGCGACTCGACGCGGATGCCGCCATTGTTCACCGCAAGCTCCTGCCGATCGCCCACCGGTCGATCGCATCGTTGATCCGGGCGCAAGGCGTGGGAGATCTCTATCGGATCTTCGCCCTGGCGGAGCGCGACGGCCTCGACTTCAATCTCGCGTTCATTCCTGACACCTTCGATGAGGTTCCCACCGAGCTCTTCGACCGTGCCTGGATGCGCAAGCTTTATGATCTCGGCGCCGAGATGGGCAGAAGTGGCTATCCCTGGGCGAAGACACCGCCCGCCTATGACCGTGTCGAATCCGACTGAGCCGGGGCCAGCATCCAACTGAACCGCGGCAGGAGGTCGTCCAGACAGGCAGGCTGCCGGAACCGGTGGCACGCGTCATCGGGATGTCTCCAGGCATCGACTGCCTAGCGCTCCCCAGAGTCGCATTGACCAGGCGGTCCTGCCGCTCGATCAGCTGACCCAGCCGTCGTACAATATCCCCATGACGGCCTGGAACGAGCTCTTCCAAAACCGTTTGGACATGGTGGGGTTTGCCCTGTACCTGCTGGTTTTTCCTGTCTACCACGGCCTCTATCCAATCCTGGTGAGAAACTCGCCGCACCAGAAGACGGCCAAAGGACGACTGGATCTCTTGCGGCATTCGTGGATCAAAGGGCTCATCGAGCGGCAGGACATATTGCTGGCGGCTCAACAGACCCGCAACCTGACCATGATGAATTCACTGCTCGGGTCTGCAGCGTTGATCCTGCTCGGCATGACTGCGAATGCACTTCTCAACTACTCCACAGTACCCGCGGAGGTCGCCCATCCGACCAGCTGGGATCTCCACCCCGGTGCCGTGTCGGCCAAGCTATACCTCCTGATCTTTATCTTCGCAGTGGCCTTTTCCTACTACATGGCCTCACTGAGGCGCCTTGGACAGTTCAACCTGGTGATTGGTGCCGACCCCGCCGTCATCGAAGCGGAGGAAGGTCCACCTGTCGACTATCTGACTGGACTCATCAACATGGCCTCCAACCGTTACACGCTCGGCGTCCGCACCTTCTTCTCGGCGTTTCCTCTCTTCGCGTGGCTTTTCGACTCCTGGCTGTTTCTCGCCATCACGCTCTTCTTCGCCGTGAAGTTCGTCGTCTTTCAGGATTTCCGCCGGGTTCTGAAACGTCGCCGCTGAGATGACCAGCGGGACTGGCCAGACACAACTCGCTGGGACAGGACAGACCGCCTTCTAGGCTGCCGAAGCCTGTTGAAGGTCGAGAAAGCGACCCATCCGAGTTGGTGTGCCGAGGTCTGACCAGCCGCACGCTGAGGGAGCCGGATAGACCAGCAACTGCTGCGGGCGCCGCTCGAGAACCTCGCGACTGAGATCGCAGAACGCCATGCCATTGTAGAGTTTTTGGGTCTCCCGCAGCACACTCGACTGCTCGCAGCTGTGCACGGCGAATCGCTCGACTATCCTTGGTGCGGCCTCCGCGAGGAGGCCGAGCAAGGCGCGACCGCTGGCGACGATAATCAGACTGTTGACCAACGCTCCCAGATAGCGCAGCCGTCTCGAAGTCGACTGATCGGGCTTCTCACAGAATGCGGTCACGCTTCGCAGGGTGCGGTCGGCAACGGGGACCCCAGGCACGATCCACCCGTAGTCCGCAGCATCGCGGGTTGCCTCCATTCCGATGAGAATGACCCGCTCGGCATGGGTTCGTGCCAACCCGCACGCCTGAAACAGGACCTCGCGCATGAGCTCCTCGTCCTCTACATGGTGGTCCGAGGGCAGGACGAGGATCTCCGCTTCGCGATCTCGCTCCAGGATGCTCATGAGCGGCAGCAGCACTCCCACCGCTGTTCCCTTGTTTTCGGGCTGAATCACCACATTGTTCTCGGGAAGACAGGCCAGCTCACTCTGCCACCAACGACGATGTTCCGGAGCTACGATCGTTACGATGCGCTCAACCGGTAACAGTGCCCGTGCCCGGTCGACTGTCCACTGGAGCATCGACTTGCCACCGGCGAAAGCCCGATACTGCTTTGGGATCGGGCCTTCATTCGCGCCAAGGCGAAAGGATTCGAGCCTCTTACCCTCCCCGCCGGCCAGAATGATGGCCCATTGATGCTCCAGGGCTCGCATGAAGGCTCAGCCAATCCAGTAGTCCGAATGCAGTTTCTTCAGATCTTCCAGGTGAGGGAAAGGCAGAGCCCTCGACCTGCCTCCTCTCCGTCCCTGAAGCTCGGTCTCGAGACTTTCGATCTTGCTGTGCATCTGTTCGAGATCCTGGTGTAGCTCCTCCAGACGAACCGACACCACTCCGATCTGCTCGACCTGATCTGCCAGAGACGCCTTGTCTCGCCTTAGGGCGGCGAATCTGTGCACCCAGCTGTGCGGCACTACGTGTTTCATGGGTCACCCTCTAAGGAATCTAGTCAATCCACTGTTGCGTTACATCCACCGAACGGTGTGTCTTGCCTACGACAATCGTCTGAATCGACGCCGATCGGTGTCTGTGCTCCACCAGAGATCCATCCCCTCCGCAGAAGTCAAGGCTCTGGGCCGCTCAGGCTGCAAGCAGCAACGTTCGGAAGAACATCACTGCGACCATCGCTGAAAACGCCGCCATGAGCGCCAGTATCGCTGCCAGGGCCGGGTTCTTCTTGAGGTTGGCCACAACTGCAATCACAAGGACCACGACCACCAGGATGTGCAGCAATGGCAGTAGCGCCAGGAATGGAAACTGCATCTCGAACCTCCTCTCGTCCACACCTCAAATCCATCGAGCCTGATGGCACGACGATGCGGTGCGATCCCCGGCGAGAGTCTCCGGGGAATGCTCGACCCCGTCTGACTGTCTATCCGAGTCCCTTGCTGCGAGCTCGTCTGCCCTGAGCGGCACAAACAGCACGCTACAGGTTGCTCTGCGAGAGATCTGACCTGCCACGCTGCCGATCAGGGCCCTGTGTACCTTGCTGTGACCATGGCTCCCAACCACGACGAGATCGACCGGATGGCTCTCGAGCTCCTTCAGGACCTCGGCCCGCGCTTCTCCAATCCGGAGCCTGGTCTCGATCGTGCCTTCCCAACCCTGGGTGTGCTCGAAGGTGAACCGCAACAGCTCCTCTTTTGCCACGCGATCGATCTGCTGTGGCGAGAACTGAGTCGGCAGCCGTTTACTCATCGGGGACAACACGAACAGGGTCTCGATTGCCGTGTTGGTTCCCGCGTTCATCTGGGTCAGGAGACGGATCCCGGTCTCGACAGCCAGGGCCGAGCTCAGCGAAAGGTCGACGGGAGCCAGCACCCTTGGCGGCGGTAGCGGCATCTCCTCCCTCAAGATGAGGACTGGACAATGCACCGATCGGATCACACGGTCCGTCGTCGAACCCAGAAGTCGGCCTCCGGGACCAGGGGACTCGGAGGCACCCACGATGATCAGGTCGGCCTGAGTCGCCGACGCCACATCCGCCAGCGCCTGATGCGGGGTACCGGCGACAACGTCGGCGCCGATCAATTCGCGTTCCAGGATCTTCGTTTCTCGAATCTGCCGAGCGAGATCGGCGGTCTGAAGCTCTGTCACTTTCTCCAGGATGTCGGGTGCGAAGACTCCTTCGAACCCATAGGCAATCGGCTCGAGAGGAATGGCGTGCACCAGTCGGATCCTGGCCCCAAGGGCTCTGGTTACGGACAACGCCGAGAGCAGAAACTCGTTGCTTTCGGGTGTCAGCGAAGTGCCGATCACGACATTTTCGAACCGTCCTCGTTTACGGGAGTCGGACTCTGCTGCTGCGTGATCTTCAGTCATTGTTTCCTCCTCAACCCGGCGCCTCGGCCGCGGCAGGCGCGACCGATCGAGTCGGTCGCGTTCGGTGATGTCATCCTTTCCTCCATTCAGTGGGATGATGAGCGGCACGCTTGCCAGACTGCCCTGGACCCTCGAGTCGGGAGCTGACAGCACGAATGGTTGAAACAAGATCCTCGACAGAGCAACCCTTGAGGAGAAAGGCATCCGCCCCAAGGGATAGCGCCTCTTCCCGCAACGAGCCGTATATCGAATGCACGACGATTGCGGTGCGAGGCTGGACTGCCTTGATCCGGCTCATGGCTTCCAGCCCGTCCATCCTCTGCATACGGATATCCATCAGAATCAGGTCCGGGGCCAGCGCGGCCGCCTGGCGCACAGCTCCAATGCCGTCGGCCGCACTCCCGATCACCTCGATGTCATCGAAGGTGGACAGCAGTGCTGCGAGCCCATGCCGGGCAGCCTTCTGATCGTCAACAAGGAGCACCTGAACCGAGGCTCTGCAATCTGTCAACGCCAGCGTCAACGGGATCCCTCCTTCCTACGAAAATTCTGCCCGATTGGGGCATACCTCCACATCGAAGGAAATGACGTTTCCGACTACACGCGCTGCGGAGGGCCACCCCAGGTTCTCTACATCAAGTCACGTACGCCACTACGAGGAAAGCTGGAGGGAGGCCGCGGGTTCGAGGTCCTGCTATCCTTGACCTGAGCCGAAGGAGTTGACGGATTCTCGTCTGCAAGGCGATGGAAAAGCTCGACAGCTCTCCCCGACTGGCTTCACTGCTGGAAGGGCGCAAGGCCGAGGTACAGAAGGCTTGGGCTGACCACTTGCGGAGCTTGCCCGAAAGCCACTACCAGCAACAATCCGAAGACGACCTGTCGTCCTGGACGACAGCTGGAATCGCCGCGATGATCGAGAGCTTGCGGACAGGCTCGAAAGACCCGCTTGTCGCGCACGCGCGTCAGATCAGTCACGAGCGAAGAGGGCAAGGCTTTGCCATCAACGAGGTGGTCGAGGGCCTCCTCTTGATGCGGGAGGCGGCTCTCGAGCATTTGCTGACCGCTGAACGAGTGGGAATCGGGAGCTTCACGGGACCCAATCCGACAATTCGACGTCGCTCTCCGAATTCTGATCGCCCGCCTCGCACAGTTCTTCGCCGAGGCCATGCAGCAGTCCATCAGGGAGGAGCGCGACCGAACCGCTTTGCTGCTCGACACAACGAGCGTTGCCGGCGAGTCTCTGGATCTTTCGAAGTTGATGCCCGAGGTTGCGGAAATCCTCTTGAGCACCCTGGGTTACGCCTATTGCATCCTCTACTTCTGGGACGAGGAAGCAGGCATTTTCTCAACCTGCGGCGAAGCGGGCGGCCTGCCGGGCCACGCGTCGACAGGACTCTTGCGGCACGATCTCGATCCGGCTGCCAATTCCCTTGCGGCAGCGGCCCTGTCCGCCCAGGATTTCCTGACCTACAGATCGGCTTCCGGATGTCAGCTCGGTGACGTGTCCTGCGAGGATCTCGGCGTCTCCGCGGCGGTCGTGCTTCCTATCCGGCTCGCGGATCAGCTTCTCGCCTTCGCCCTGGTGCTGGCCAGCCAACCCGAAACAGACTTCGATGCTCGAGCTCTGGTGCTCGCTGCCGGAATCGCCAGGTCGGTGGCGCCAGCGGTGGACAACTGCCGGCGTCACATGCAGATGCATGAGGCCCTGATCGAGAGTCAGGAATTGCAGAAGGCCACGAGCTCTCTGCTGGAGATGGAAGGTCTGGATGACCTGGTCTCGATCATCTGTCGCGAATCCGAGGCGCTGACAGGCGCGCAAGGCAGCGCGGTGTTGCTCGAGGAAGACGGTGCCGTGCCAGACTTGATCTTCAAGCATGGCGGGGCGGTCTCCTGGAGTGACGAAGATCTCGTCAGCGGGTCCCGGCCAGGAACCTCATGCTCGAGGCACCCTCTCACGGTGCGCGGACACAAGCTGGGAAACCTCGTGCTGCTCAGTCAAGTGAAGGGATTCGACGAGGTCAGCCGGCGTCGAGCCTCCCGCTTTGCAGACCAGGCAGCTGTCGCCATCCAGCATGTGGTCCTGCGTCTGCAGCAGGAACAGCTAGCGATCCTGAAGGAGAGACAGAACATCGCCCATGAGCTGCACGATTCGGCAACCCAGTCGATTTACGGAGTGACCCTGTACAGCGAGACTGCCGCACGACTCCTGGAGTCTGGCCAAGCGGCAAGAGCCGCCGAAATCCTCCGGGAGTCCCGAGATACGGCCCTCGAGGCGCTGCGCGAGATGCGGCTTCTGGTGTTCGAGCTGCGACCCTCGCTGTTGGGAAAGGAGGGCCTCGCCACGGCCTTGCAGGAACGTCTTGCCGCGGTGGAAGGCCGCGCAGGCCTGACGACCGAGTTCTCTGGCGACTGTGAAGAACCCCTGTCCGATCGAGTTGCGGAGGCACTCTACGGAATCGCCAAAGAGGCTTTGAACAACGTGCTCAAACATGCCCAGGCCTCCCGCGTCGCGGTTCGGCTGCAAGCACTGGACTCGGCTCTCAAACTGGAGATAGCGGACAATGGCAGTGGCTTCGAGGCGGCGGCAGTGGATCAGCGGGGCGGGATGGGTTTGCGCGGCATGCGAGAGCGAGCGGCGAGCATCGGTGCCGACTTTTCAATCTCGAGCGAGCCTGGAGTCGGCACCACCATCCTGGTGGAGGC
The DNA here is from genome assembly GCA_963707075.1 of uncultured Acidobacteriota bacterium. Taxonomy (GTDB): domain Bacteria; phylum Acidobacteriota; class Thermoanaerobaculia; order Multivoradales; family JAHEKO01; genus CAXMQZ01. Next base: position 41,275 of record CAVPOX010000006.1, on the reverse strand, counting down.
CCCGTTGAACGCCACCCTCGAGGAGCCCGGGACAGCGAGGTCATGAGATGAGCGAAAAGACAGTAAGCGTACTGGTCGTGGATGATCATGAAGTTGTCAGACGCGGCATCAAGTTGTTTCTCGAGACAGAAGACGGCATCGAGGTCATCGGAGAGGCTGAGAACGGGATTCAGGCAGTGAGCATGGCCAAAGAGCTCGAGCCGGATGTCATTCTGGTCGATCTCGTCATGCCAGAGATGGACGGCATCCAGGCGATTCGCGAGATCCGTGCACAGCAGTCCGAGTCCCATATCCTGGTGCTCACCAGCTTCGGTAGTGACGACAAGATCTTTCCGGCCGTGAAGGCAGGCGCGCTTGGCTACCTGCTGAAGGACACGAGCCCCAAAGAGTTGACCCAGGCGGTCCTCCAGGCCGCCGAAGGACACGCGACCCTGAACCCAACCGTCGCAGGCCGGCTGCTACGTCAGTTCTCCAGCGAGACGGAACCCACGACTCCCATAGAACCCCTTACTGAACGAGAAATCGAAGTGCTGCAGCTGATTGCCCGTGGCCTCACCAACGACCAAATTGGCGAGACACTGTTCATCAGCGAGGCGACTGTCCGTACCCACGTGAGTCACATCCTGGGCAAGCTGGACCTGGGTAATCGCACTCAGGCTGCCCTCTGGGCTCTGCGCAAGGGCCTCGTCACACTCGATGAGATCGGCACGCTGGGAAACGCGGACTCCTGAGGATGGAGGACTGACTATTCCGCGACCCAGACCGTCCGACCCTTCAGATGGTGAATGACCTTCGAGCTGACGCTTCCGAGCAGGAATTCCTCAACGTTCGAGAGCCCGCGCCTGCCAACCACGACCGCATCGTAGTCCCCTCGCTCCGCTTCCCAAAGAATCGACGATGCCACCCGGTGGTGGGCTTCAAGCTCCAGCTTGCTGTGGACGCGTGAACCTCCCAGGTCATGATCCTCTTTCCGCAACATCTTTCGCGCTGGGCCAAAGATCTCGTTCTCGACCTTCGCGCGCGTCTTCTCTTCCCACGCGTCCCGGCGGCTCCGGAGATCCCCGTGGGTCTGCCCCTCGCGATCCCGTCCGGAGGCGCCCTCGTGCTCGAGATACTCGGCTGGTATCCCGCAAACATGGAAGAGCGTGACGTCGCAGCAACAGCCTTCAAGCACTGCCTTCTCGACGTGCGCTACCGCACGCAGCGACTGTGCGGACCCGTCCAGGGCAACCAGTAGTCGAAGTGCCATTGCAGCCCCCTTTCCGCCAGAGTTTGTGTCAATAGGTCACCTGAGGATGAATCGGCACCGCGAGCGGCCCACGTCGGACCTCCTCGTCTCGCGTCTCGAGTGCCCTGACCAGGTTTTCCACTTCGGACTCGGCCTCTCCTGCCTCGAGCCGGTCTCCCCTGAGCCAGCACAGCGCCAAAGTCTCATCGGCGCGGATGGTGGCAACGGGCAGAATTCCACGCCGCGAAAGGAGAGCGTAGAGATACTCTGAGCTCTCGGAGTCGACGCGGTTGGCTGCTACCAGGATGCCCTGAATTCGCGCTCGCCTGTAGAGGTTCTCCGCCGTCTCGATCAGGTCGACGGTGTCGAGGTGTGCGGTTGCAGGCAAGGCACCGTGGCGAATCTGGGCCACCAGATGCTTCAGGTGAACAGCCATCTCCACAGCGGCTTGCGTGGGGTCCACCACCACCACGGCCCAATCCAAACCGACCACGACTCCGCGTGCGGAATCCTCGAATCCCGCTTTGAAATCGATCAGTGTCGAGCACTCCCGACCGCCGACGGAGACTCGCAGGTCGCGGGCGATCTTGGCCATCGGCCCATCACACCCGGCACCTGGCCCTCGCTCCCCCATCTTGCCTGCGGAGAGCAGCCAGATTCCCTCCCGACTGCAGCCGAAGAATTCCGGTGGCAGTTCCTCGAGCGAGATGTCAGCACCCTGGAGAGGCATCGGATCATCCACCGGACACGAGACAAGGCCGCCGCTGAAGACCATCCCGCCGAAGTAGTCGACCAGAAAATCCGGCGCCTTTTCGAGGCCCAGGGCACGGTGGAGCCCCACATTGGTCGAATCCGCGTCGAGAACACAGACTGCATAGCCGTTCTTTCTCATCGCTCTGGCGAGCAAGACCGTCACCGTACTCTTGCCACTGCCTCCCTTGCCGAAGATGCCTATTCTGCTGCCTGAAAGCGGCTGTTCTCGGTTTCTCATCCTCTACGCTCCTCTTGTCACCCAACGCCGACGCAGAGCGCCGGGTTCGTCGTCCCTTGCAAGTATGGCAACGCCGACCTTGGCGTTGATCGGAGAAATGGACTCTTCTTGCCACACGAATCGCTGAGTCGCCGAGCTGAGATTCGCGCCCGTTGTGCAGCCCCCGTAAGCGTTAAGGCTTAGTTCACAGTCCGCAACACAATGACACCCAGGCCACCCCACAGGGCGTGGCGCGGGACAGGGCGAGGTCCTATCCTGAGGTGGCTGGGACGGGGAGCTGAACGGCGCTCCGGTCCTGGAGATGGAGCCACTGCAGCGCTGACGGGGTCCGATGTGAGGAGGATAGAACGATGAAGAAAACCCTGATGCCACCCGTTCCGGATCTGATCGGTATCGAGACCCAAGGCGACGTCACCTGGTTGCGGTTCCTGCAACACGAACTGGCAGGAATCGACCTCCAGCGCATGCAGAGCTTGTGGAGATTTCTCGATCAGCAAAGCGAACATCCGAGCAAGGTGATCCTTCTCGAGGCACCCGCCGGACTGCTGAGCCCCAGGTCGATCGATGCCCTGATGGCCGGTGCGCCACCCTCCGACACCCAAGACCGGAAGGACTCACGTCCACGCGGTCAAGACCTGTGGCAAGCGGTCGAAGACCTGCGTCGCGAAGAGAACACGCAGATTCAGATGGTCGAGAGAATCACCCACCTGGACGCCTTCGTGATCGCAGTGATTCAGGGAGAGATCGACATGGCTCTCCTGGGACCCGTCCTGTGCTGCGACTACCAGATCGCCTCGGACGATACCGTGTTTGTCAATCGAATCCTCGAGGGTGGTCTGCCGTCGGTAGGAGGGATGATCTGGTTCCTGGTCAACCGGCATGGCTTCGGAGTGGCACGCAAGATCCTGTGGTCCGGCGACGATCTCTCGGCATCCAGAGCCCTGGAGCTGGGCCTGGTGAGCAACGTCGCTCCACCGCTGGAGCTGGAGTCCCAGGCACAGGCGATTGCCGAATCGTTTGCCCGCAAGCCGAGGCACCGACTGCGCGCGATCAAGGCCCTGCTCAAGGCAACCAGCAACGACCTTCAGCCATACCTGGAACATGAGCGGCGCGAGACCAATCGCAGCCTGGGCTCGCTCGTCGGTGCACGACCGGTCCGAGCCGAAGCTTCGGCCTCGCCGGAGGCGGCGCTGACCTAGTCCTCGAGGCAGTGGATGATGAGCCTCTTCCCAGCCGGGCCGAAACTCACCACGGAACCCTCGTTGCCTCCCCGGTGACCCAGGCAGGTAGGCCGGGCGCTCCTCCCGGAGCTCCCTTCTCTCCCTGCCTGGGGCCCTATTCGGTAACCTCGGTCAACACCTCGCCGGAGGCTCCCGAGGGTGGTTTGAGGCCCAGACGATTGGCGAGTGTCGTCGCCACGTCGACCGTGTAGACGCGCCGGCTGACGTGTTGGGCGGCGATGCCGTGGCCGGCGAAGACGATCGGCACGTAGGCATCGTATTCCCAGGGCGAGCCGTGGGTCGACGAAACGACGAGACCGTCGAAATCATTGATGAACCAGTTGGGTGCAAAGACCACATAGACGTCGCCTGATCGCTGCGGATTGAAGTTGCGGAGCACGCTTCCGATCAACTCCGTGTCCGGTACATTGCCATGCTCGAGGGCGCGACTCGAAACAGCAAGCGCCACCTCGGGAAACCGCGAAAGCTCCGCCGCCACGGCGCGTTCAATCCTCTCTCGCTCAGCGTCGTCGCGGGCGGCCATCGCTGGACTGAGATAGACATACGGGTGCTGGTAACTCTCGATCAGCTCCCCGTCGATGTCGAATCGCGTTTTCAATCTCGCGATCGCTGCCTCTTTGTCCCATGTCCCCGGATCGACGTAGCCCCCCTGGAGGTTCAGTGAGCTCGAGTATCCTGGGGCATCCGGCCCGCCGTGATCGCCCGACAGCACGATCACGGTTCGCTCGAGGCCGACCTTCTCATCCACGAACTCCAGGAGCTCGGCGAGAAGACGATCCAGGCGCAGGATATTGTCCTCCGATTCCAGGCTGGACGGGCCGAAAAGGTGTCCCACATAATCGGTCGAAGAGAAACTGATCCCCAGAAAGTCCGGCACCGTGTCTTCGCCCAACCCCTCCCGATCCATCAGGGTCTTCGCGAAGCTCAACGTCAGCTCATCGCCTGCCGGACTCGTGGTGAGTAGCGTCGTAAAGTACGGGCTATCGCTGTCGCCCCAGGGATGCGGAAAGGTCCTGCCGAATCCGGCCAGATCAGTTTCCCAAGGCCGGTCGTCGGTATCGCCGAACAGATACGACGATCGAGGATGCAGCAGCTGCCACTCCTTGCCGGCGTACTGACTGGCCAACTGCTTGTCGTTCCACTCGTCGACCCAAGCCGGATATTGATCGTAGTAATACGAACTCGTGACGAATTCACCTTCTGACTTCGAAAACCAGAAGGCCTTACCGGCGTGACCGGCCATGGATACCGCACCACGATCCTTGACGGACACAGCGAATGCTTTCGCCCGACCCGCCGTATGTGCCACGAGCTCATCGCTGAACGTCGAGACGAGGATGGCGGCCGGCGATCGGCCTTCGCTGCGTGCCGCCTTCTGGGTGGGATCGATCTCCGTCTCTTCGTCGACGTCGGCACCCGCCGTGAGCAGCCGATAGCGGGCATCTTCGATGTTGTAGACCGTCTCACCGCTCTCGCGATCGAGCCAGACATTGCCGATCATGCCGTGGGCAGCTGGAGTCGCACCGGTCGCCAGCGTAGTGTGACCGACAATGGTCTCGCAGTTTGCATGGTTGTGGCGCGCGTCGGTGTAGACGGTGCCGTTCTCCCAAAGGTAGCGAAAGCCACCTTCTCCCAGTCGATCGTAGTAGCGCGTCGGCAGGTCACCGCGCAACTGGTCGACGGTAATCTGCAGAACCAGTCGGGGCAGGTCGTTCGGCGCGGCCTGCAAAGGCAAGGCCAGGCACAGGCACAGACTCCCAAAAGGCCGATACTCTTCGTCATCGTCATGGCTTCACCTTCCCGGCGAGGGTCACGCCTATCCTACTCCCCACCATCCAAAAACTGGAACGCGTCGTCCACTTCCTCGTGGCTGCCAACCAACACCAGGCAATCGCCCACCTCGAGCTTCACATCGGCTTCCGGGTTCGCCTGGGATTTCTCTCCGCGAACCACGGCGATCACGCTCGACCCTGTTCGCCGGCGCAGATCGAGATCACGCAGCGTCCTTCCGGCAGCCACTCCCCCCGGGGCAATCCGATAGATATCGGTTGTCCCTGCCTCGAGGGCGGCCAGGACGGCCTGTGGAACCTCGCCCAGAGGGGCGCTGCGCAACATGCGGTAGGACTCCCCACGCAGCAACCGCGTCTCGGCCCGAATGATGTTGCGCGGCACGTGGTAGGCCTCCAGGACCTGGGTAAAGATCTCGATTGCCGACTCGAACTCCTCCGCCACGACCTGATCAGCACCCGCCTGGCGCAGGGCATCGATCTCTGAGAACCTGCGCGTGCGGACCACGATCTCGATTCCCGGCGACAGCTCGCGCGCCGTCCGAATGCTGCGCAAGACTGTGGCGAAATCCGAAATCGCGAACACCACGATCCTGGCCTGCCCGATGCCGGCGCGCTCCAGGATCTCCCTGGTCGCCACGTCGCCGAAGAGCACGCGCGCTCCTTCCTGACGCGCCCGCTGCACCGTGTCCGGATCGAGCTCGACGACCAGGCTCGGTATCTGGGTCACGCCGAGCACCCGGGTGAGCAGTCTGCCACCCATGCCGTAGCCGCCGACGATGACGTGCCCGCCAGCCGGCGCGGACGACTCCGCTTCCTCCTGCCGGAGCTGGGGCGACTCTCTTTTTGCTGTCACTCCCACCCCCAGAGCCGGTGCCTTGCGTATCAGGAGAGGGGTCAGCGCTACCGTCAGCACCGCCGCCAACAGCAACACCTGGAATCTTCCTCCCTGCAACAAGCCATGTTCACGGCCAACCTCCATCAACACGAAGGAGAACTCACCAATCTGGCTGATACTGATACCGCAGATGACGGCAACCCGGGTGGCAAACCCGGCCAGCTTGAGTGCCATCGTGGCCATCAGGGCCTTGCCAAGCACCAGCGCCGCAGTGAGACCGATCAGGACGGGCAGGCGCGACAGGGCAAAGGGCACATCGACCAGCATGCCGATCGAAACAAAGAAGATGCTGGCGAAGACATCACGGAAGGGGCCGATATCGGCGGTCACCTGATGGCTATAGTCGGTTTCGGCCACCAGGAGACCGGCGAGAAAGGCACCCAGAGCGAATGAGAAGTCCAGTCGCGCCGTAAACCATGCCATGGCCAGGCAGAGAGTCAGGGAACCGAGCACGAAGAGCTCGCGGATGCGTGTTTCGGCCACCAGCCGCGTCAGCCGCGCTATCACGACCCGGCTGAGAAAGAAGACGATGGCTACCGCCACCAGGCCACCGCCGAAGCGCAAAACGAGGCCCGACACCGAAGCGCTGATCGAGCCGGCCAGAATGGGTGTCAAGGCGATCATCGGCACGATGAGCAGATCCTGGAAAAGCAGGACGCCCAACACCACCCTGCCCTGTGGCGTCGTCGTCTCGCGCCGCTCCTGGTACTCCTTCAACACCACCGCCGTGCTCGACAGGCTGACCACGAAGCCGATAAAGATGGCATTGGCGAGGGACAGACCCAACGGCATGACCACAGCTACGGTGAGGCCTGTCGTCAGCAGCCATTGCAGCGTGCCACCCACCAGGAAGCTCCGTCCGAGATCCTTCATCTCGGACGGTTTCAGCTGGAGACCGATGACAAAGAGCAGCAGGGCCACCCCCACTTCGGCGAAGACTTCCACCTGGGCTGGATCGGCCACCAGGGCCAGGCCCGACGGGCCGATCAACATCCCGCTCAAGAGGAATCCAACCACGGGTGGCATCCGCAAGCGGTAGGAGATCGCCACGACCACCACGGCCACCGCCAGGATCGTCACCGTTTGGGACAGAAAATCGATGGTCTCCATCTGCACTCTGTAGTATGGCGAATTATCGAACAGCCGGACACCGCCCGTGCGGGCCGGCGGGGCCTCATGAGGGATCGTTGGCAGGCCTGGCCTGGGAGGCGATGCCCTTCGAGACCACCCTCGAGTTGGGGCTCAGCTGCCTGGCTCTCCTGGCTTCCTGCCTTCTAACCAGGCTGGTCGAGGCCGCCGAATGGCCTCCGGCCAGGGATGCCAAAAGCACGGACGACTCCAACGTGGGAAGCCGCGTCAACAAAACCGAGCGGATCAAGCCTTCGGGTGCAACCAGTACGCCAGTGCCGGCAGCAGGACGATGGCGCCGAGCATGTTGACCAGGAACATGAAGGTGAGCAGGATGCCCATGTCGGCCTGGAACTTGAGCGGCGAGAAGATCCACGTCGCAACACCGACCGCCAGGGTGAATCCGGTGAAGAGGACGCCGCTGCCGGTGAGCTTCAGCGTATCCCGGTAGGCTTCCTGCAGTCCTTCGCCCTCGGCCATGATGCTGCGCAGGCGGGCGTAGATGTAGATCCCATAGTCGACACCGATTCCCACGCCGAGTGCGACAACCGGCAGGGTCGAGATCTTCAGGCCGATCTCGAGCAGAGTCATCAGGGCGTAAGCCAGTATTGAAACCAGTGCCAGGGGGATGACGATGCACAGGGTCGCGCGCAACGACCGGAAGGTCACCAGGCAGAGGACGATAATGGCAGCGAAGATCCACATCAACATGGGGAACTGCGCCGCCGACACCGTCTCGTTGGTTGCAGCCATCACGCCGACGTTGCCCGTAGCGAGTCGAAAACGAAGCTCGTCCGAACCGTGCTCCTTGCGGAACTCCTTGACCGCCCTGACGATCCGATCGATCGTCTCGGCCTTGTGATCCTGGGAATAGACGTAGACCGGCATGACACTGCAATCGGAGTTGAGCAGACCGGTGCTGGTGTCGATGTAGGTGACCGCTTGGGCCATGGTCGAGGGATTGCGCGGTAACTCCCGCCACTTGAGGCTCCCCTCGTTCCAGCCCGCATTGATGATCTTCGCCACCCCGCCGATACCCAACACCGACTGCACGCCAGGCACGTTCTGAAGGTACCACTCGAATCGATCGATCGTCGTCATGATGTCGTGCCGGGTACAGGCTTCCGGTTCCGACTCGATGATCACCGTGATGACGTCGACGCCGATCGAAAACAGGTTCGTAATGACCTCGGTATCGATGTTGTACTGCGAGTCGGCCCGCAGCTCGGGCACCCCGGGATGCAGATCGCCGATCTTGATCTGGGTCGCCTTCCAGCCCCCGACAGCGAACAGCGCCGCGGCCACCAGCACGATGATCGCTGCATTGCGTCGCGTGGTCACTCGACCCAGGGCGGCCCACAAGTGATCCAGTCTCTTGGCACGTGAGCGAAGCTTTTCCTCATACCGCTCGTCCAGTTTGACGTAGGACAGCAGCACGGGCACCAGGAGCAGGTCGGTGAGAATGATCACGGCGACGCCCAGGCTGGCGGTGATCGCCATCTCCTGAATCATCCGGATCCTGATCATCATGATGGTGATGAAGCCGATGGTGTCGCTGAGCAACGCGATGCTGCCCGGAATGATCAAGCGACGGAAGCCTTTCCTGGCAGCTTCCAGGCTGTGCGCACCGTCGTAGACCTCGGCACGAAAGGCGCTGACCATCTGCACGCCGTGACTGACCCCGATGGCGAAGATCAGGAAGGGCACCAGGATCGACATGGGGTCGATACCGAATCCGAGCAGGGTCAACCCTCCCAGCTGCCAGATCACCGCGACAAGCGAGCAGCCGACGACAATGGCCGTGAGCTTGGCGCTCTGCGAGTAGAGATAGACGAAGAACGTGGTGATCACGAAGGCAATGAGGAAGAACAGCACGACCCGTACCGCACCGGAGGCGATGTCGCCGATAACCTTGGCGAAACCGATGATGTGATAGTCGTACTCCACTCCGAGGTCGTGATTGCTGTACTTCTGACGCACCTCCTCGAGTTGCCCGGCGACGTCCAGGTAGTCGAGTCTCTCGCCCGTCGTCGGATCGACCTCGAGGAGCGAGGCAACGACCAGGGCGGAACTGAAATCATTGGCCACCAGGCGCCCGACGTAGGCCGACTTGAGGAGGTTCTCCCGAACTTTCGCCAAACCCTCCGCGGTCGGCTCGAAGTCCGCGGGGATGACGTTGCCGCCCGAGATACCGTCCTCCACCACTTCGGTAAAGCGAACATTCGGAGTAAACAGCGACATCACCCGGGTGCGGTCCACTCCCGGGATGAAGAAGACGTCGTCGGTGACCTGCTGCAGCACCTCGAAGAACTTCGGCGTGAAAATGTCTCCCTCGCGTGCGCGGATCGCGATGACCACCCGGTTCGCCCCGCCAAAGGCGTCCCGGTACTCGACATAGGTCTTCATGTACTCGTGCTCGAGCGGCAACAGTTTGGCGAACCCGGCGTCGATCCGCAGGTGAGAGGCACTGTAGGCCATGAAGAGCGTCACCAGCAGGAAGAACACCAACACCAGGCGACGGTGGCCGAACACGAGATTCTGGAGCCGCTCGATCATCGCGCCAGCACGTCCTTCCCGACAATCCTGACGCCAAACTCGCCGACCATCAGCAGATCTCCCCCTTCGCCTTCGACGATCGCGACGATCCCCCGTCGATCTGGCTGCGGCAAGGGATCGAATCTCGCTCCCCCGTCGGACGAGACCAGCAGGGTACCGCCAAGGCCGCCGATGAGGATCCTGCCATCCGCCAGGCGGATCCCGTCGGTGAGCATCACCGTCGTGTCCGTTTCAATCGCCGCCCATGTCTCGCCAGCATCCTCGGACCGGTACAGGTGGCCCTGGAGGCCAAAGACAAGGACAGTGTCCCCGTTCAGAGGCAGGCTGCCGAAGAACGAGCCCTCGTAGGGTGAGGGGAGCTCGATCCACGAGTCCCCATCGTCGTCGGAGCGATAGATCATCCCTGCCTCGGCTGCGATATACAGACGTCCATCGGCCGCTCGGGCGATGTGATGCAGATGAAAATCCCACTCGCTGATGGGCTCCAGGAGCCAACTGGAACCGCCGTCTGTGGTGCGATAGAAGCTGCCGTAGGCACCCACGGCGAAACCGTGATCGGCATCCGAGAACCAGACGTCGAACAGCGGGCTCTCCTCCTCCGGGGCCCAGTTGACGAGCTCCCACGAGTTACCCCCATCCGTCGTGCGCAGGATCGCCGCGTCGTGGCCAACGACCCAGCCCAGACTGCGGTCGTGAAAGAAGACAGCGGTCAGGGTGCGGCGGGTCGGCACTTCCGCTTGCCGCCACGAGTCGCCACCGTCGGTCGAAAGCAGAATATGTCCCCGGCCGCCGACCGCCACAAAGGCGCCATCCACCGCAAAGGCGTCGAGCAGCAGGGACTTGCCAGCCAGCCGGGCCTGCAGGGCGGGCTCCGGCCCGGACTCTTCCTGAGCGAGGCTGCTCTTGGGAAGACCCAAAAAGAGCGAGGCGATCAGCCACAGGCACGCCAGGCCAGCGGTACCGAGCCTGGCATGCCACGCGGCAGAGTGACGGATCGAGTCGCTCGCCATCCTAACGGACGCCCGAGCGGCGCAGGGCGGCTGGAGTGTAATCCTCCATCGTCCGGTCGATACCGAATTTGTACACCGGATTCTCGTTGTCGAGCCCGATCGCCAGATAGCGACCCGCCTGCAGGTCGATGTGCACCTCCAGTGTGGTCCAGTAGGTGGGCAGTTCGTAGTAGTTGATGGCGTGCCCCTCGGAGACCCGCCACAGCTGATCGCGATTGTCGTACTGATCCATGGCCACGATCTGCCAGCTGTCCTCGTCGACGTAGAAGGTGCGCCGCTTGTAGATGTGCCGTGCCCCATCTCTCAGCGTGGCATCCACCACCCACACCCGGTGCAGCTCGTAGCGGACCAGATCCGGATTGATGTGGAGTGGCGTCAGGATTTCCTTCACCTTGACCTTGTCGCTGTGCAGCTTGTAGGAGTTGTAAGGCACGATCATCTCCTGCTTGCCGACGAGCTTCCAGTCGTAGCGATCGACTGCGCCGTTGAACATGTCGAACTGGTCCGAGGTGCGCATGCCATCCGCGGCCGTGCCCGGATTGTCATAGGCCACATTGGGGGCCCGTCGGACCCGGCGCTGTCCTGGGTTGTACAGCCAGGCCGAGCGATGCTCCTTGACCTGGTTCATGGTCTCGTGTACCAGCAGGATGCCACCGGCGAGCCGTGCCGGAGCGGTAACCTCTTGCTTGAAGAGGAGGATCTTGTTGTTGAGATCCGCTTCGGTCATGCCCGCCATGCTGTAGAGCAAGTAGAACTCGTCGTAAAACTGGACCAGCGTGTAGCTGCCGCCGCGCGTCGGAGCCGCCTGGGCGATCGTCCGGGAAGCAATGCCACCACGGAATCGGAGGAGGTGGTTCCAGATGACCTCGACGCCCTCCTTCGGAATGGGAAAGGGAATCCCGTTAATGGCCCCGGTGACGCCGTGGCCGTTCTCCACCAACTGCGCCGTGCCCGCAATCTCTTTCGTCTTGTCGTAGATCCGCTGCGGGTACGAAGCGCTGCGTCGCGTCGGGTAGAGGTTCATCTTGAAACTGGGATAGGCCTCGAGCAGCGCCTTGTATCCAGGCGTCAGCATTTCGGCATACTCCGCCATGTTCTCGGCCGTGATCGTCGCTATCACCGCATCGTCGGCGAAGGGGTCGGGGTGGTGCATACCGGGTTCGTAGCCAGCGGGTGGCGTGGTGATTCCGCCCTCCCAGGCCGGGATCGTGCCCTCGGCATTGCCCGCCTTCTCAGCCCCAAGAGGAGTCAAATCTGCGCCGAGCCGAGCGACCTCCTGTGGAGACAGTTCCGCCTCGAGCGAAGCGATCGAAACGACAAGGCACACCAGCGCGCAACAGAGGAGGATTCGCGAGTTTCTATGCATCATCTTGTCTTCCTTCCCCTAGAACGAGTATTTGACATTGACCCCGATGAAGTCGCGGTCGTTGATGAGATTGTAGCGATCGGCACCGCCGAAGGTCGTCCAGCTGAGATCGACCCCCCACTTGGCGAGATAGTCCATGCCAATCCCGAGAGTAAACGCGTAGCGTCCATCGATGAAGGGCCCGCCGGGACCCGGAGTCACGCCGTCCACATCCTGTCCCCAGGCAAACCGCGGCGACATGTTCCAGGCACTGATCACGTTGTTGTAGGTCAGGCGTCCAACCAGACGATAACCCCACGACGTCGGATCGGCGAAGTGCTCGGGCCGCTCCCACTCCTTGCCGGCATGCGCTCCACCCGGTTCCGACTGGATCGGATTGCCGCTGGTATAAGTACCCGGCCCTTCGTAGCGCAGCTCGTCCTTGCTCGGCATCCCCGAAACGTGGATGACCGCCGGCTCGAACAGGAGCAGTCCCTGATCGGCCCCCAGCATGGGGCCGAAGGCCTTGGTCATGGTGAACTGCGCTTGCGTCGCATCGTGCAGCCGGTACCCCGGGATGATCTCGTCGAAACCCGCCCCACCGGGCACCACCTGGTTCGTCGCCGCCAGCCCCGGGGAGATCGGCGACAGGGCGGCGAACAACAGCTCCACATCGTCGACCAGGAACGGCGCATCCTGCTTGTAGGAGACCTCTCCCTGGACGGCGATTCCGGTGGTGCCGATCTGGGAGTTGAAGCTCACACCATAGAGCTTGATGTCCTCGGGATACGAGATGAAATACCGTGCCGTCGCGGCGTAGGCATCCGTGGCGGCTGCCTGACCGGCAGCCGCAGCCGCGGCATCCGCCTCCGGGCTCACCCCCGGAGGCACTCCCAAAGCCTGATAGACGATTCCTGCAGCCCTCGGTCCTGCCACAGCGGCCGCCTGGGCACCCTGGATCGTGCCGGTGCGGGCGTTCACCGTCGGCAGACGGCTGTGATAGTTCATGAAGTAGAACCCGAACTCTGTCTCTCCCAGGTTGGACAACCAACGCAGTGCCGCCCCGTATTGGCCAGTGTCCGAAGCCTCCTCGTTCTCCGCCCGCGGCACACCCAGGAAGGGGCGATCCAGGGGGGGCTGGACGAAGAAAGGCGACTCGCCGGTATCCGGCGCGCTACCGAATGCCAGGAAGACGTGGGTACCGCCACGGCCGGCGAAATCGTTGGTCGAGAAGTACGTTCCGGGTGGATCGATCACCGTCTCGTCCCAATCGAACTGGTAGAACCCCTCGAACGACAGGGTCTGCGTCAGATCGATCGAGCCCCAGGCGATCCCCACCGGTCGATAGGCCTCACGTAACTCGGCTCCCGGTACCCGCAACGCTGCCACATCGACCGGATTGACGACGCTGATGCCGCCGGGAATGAAGGTACTCTCACCCCAGTTCAAGACCTGCCAGCCGCCACGCAGCTGGCCGCGCCGGGATCCCACGTCGAACTGCCACCAGGCATAGGCGTCGAGCAGCTCGGCGCGGCTACCGACCCAGTCCAATCCTTCTTCTGGAATCGGCGTTCGGGCCGTGTTTTCGCCTTCCAGCTCGAAGTCGTAGAACCCCGTGCCGCGCAGGAAGGCCCCGACGTTCTTGTACGCGATGTCGACATCGATCGTCGCCTTGAGCGCGTTGCTGAACAGGCCGGTGTCGAAGTTGAGGTTGCCGTCATCGCCGTTGACCGAGTAGGCGGTACCCCCCTCGGGGAGGCCGATGATACGGAGGTCCCGCTCATCCAGACGCCAGTTGGCACCCCAGGACAGGGTGGTGTCGACGAGGAGCTTGAGCTCCCCCTTGGAAAAATCGATAGCAGCGGACGGCGTTGCCGTCAGCGAGCTCAGCGCCATGGCGAACACGGCCAGGCCAACGATCCCGCCTTCCGAGCAGAGTCGATTCCTTGGCTTTCTACTCATCTGCCCCCTCCTCTCATGGTTGTCTCCTCACCTTCCGAGCCTTCCGGAGAAACTCACGAAGGCGACACTCTGGCCGGGCAAGCCGCGCCAAAACCTCACTTCCTGCTCGAAACAGCGGGTGCAAAAGCCTGTTGTCAGCCCCCTCCACCGTCAGGGTCATCTGTGCACCGATACCGCAGTCTTTGCCCGCAAGGTGACGGCAGCAATACCCGCTAGGGTGGGACTCTAACCTACCTGTGGGGGTAGTCGCTCAGGCGACCGTCGAGACCGCCGTGACCTCTACGGCGGCGGCCTCGATCGACTCTCTGATCTGGCGGGGCCCTAGAGCTCGATCTGCGTCCCCAGCTCGATCACCTGCCCCGGCGGGATCCTGAAGAAGCTCGTCGCGCCGAGGGCATTGCGCGACAGAATCGAAAAGAGGGATCGCCGCCATCTGGGCAGGGAGGGCCGTCGAGCGGAGAGCAAGCGTTCGCGGCCAAGAAAGAAGCTGACCTCCTCCAGCTTGAAGTCGAGGCCTTCCTCATTGGCCAGCGCCAGAACGTAGGGCACGTTCGGCTCCTCCATGAAGCCGAAGCGCCCTACCATGCGATAGAAGCCTCTGCCCAGATTCTGCACCTCGACCTTCTCCTCGCGGGGCACGCGAGGGACATCCGGGCTTTCGATGACGAGACTGGCGACCTGGTCGTGCAGGATCTTGCTGACATTGGCGCTGAAGAAAGCCAGATCGACGATGAGGAAGAGGGCGGTCGGCAGACCGGCCGCCAGACGGCGCCACCGCCTGCGAGGCGATGATCGTCGCGGCGGTCGCCAGAATGACCAGCGGTACGATCGACCACTCAGGTGCCAGGGCGTAAAACGGGTGATCGGTAGCCTCCGGGTGGTTGAGAAGCAGTGCGCCCTGGCCAAAGTAATTGCACAGGAGGGCCGGGAGCGCGACCAGAAACCAGGCTCGCCGGATCGGCCTCCGGCCGAAGTGACCGAGATCCGCAAAGAGCGCCTCGGCCCCGGTGACGACCAGGAAGACCGCACCAGCAGCAGGAAGATCGCCCGGCCCTTTGGCGACAGGTGCGCCTGGTCGACGAGCGCGGTGAGGGCGATCACGCCGCCCTCTCCACGATTATCCGCCCGCAGAATGAAGGTCAGGTACTCGAAGGCGGATGGCGTACAACGGGCTCGTCCCGATGTCACCGTAGACGACGCCGAGAGCAGCCAGAGAGAGACCCGCGAGTCGATCGGCTGGCAGTCGACGATATGGGGAAAGTGTCGGTGCAGGAAACGGTAGAGGTCGACGATGGCGAGACTCTCGTGGGTCGCGTTCATGGAAACCACACCCAGCCGACCGCCGGGCCGCAAGACCCGGGAAACTTCCGCGAGAACCACCGGTATCTCGGCCTCCGAGAAGAGCTCGAGAGTAAAACTCGAGAACACCGCGTCGAAGGCATCGCGCTTGTACGGCAGCTCCTTGGCGTCGCCGAGTCGAAGCTCGGCGATCCGCTCTTCGAGATCGGCGCCCTGGACACGCTTCTCGGCGATCTCGAGCATGCCTTGCGACACGTCGATGCCGAAGACCCTACCCTTGTCCGACAGGCGCTTGGCGATTTCGACCAGGGCGTGCCCCGTGCCGAAGCCGATCTCGAGTACGCGTTCGGACCCAGAGGGTGCGAGCAAGCTCAGCCCCAGGGTCCGTGCCTCGCGTTCGCTCGCGTCCGCCAGGGCGTCGTAAACCCCGCTGATGCGATCGTAGAACCGGCTTGCGACTTCCGCTTGTGTCATGCAGCTACCGTACACCAAGTCTCGTTTCGCGAGTGGCTGTGAGCCTGACGGCTGCTCCTCTCTCTGACACTGACGGCGGCGAGATACCTGACCCTGACTGTCCGGGGCGTCCTGGCCTCGTGCTACTTGCGCCCCGACCGCACTTCGTCGATCAACTCCATTTGAATCTCCTGGATCTCCACCAGACGTTCCCATTGATGGGAGAGATGATGGTCCACCTTCTGGTGCAGGTGACGGATCTCCAGCTCCGCCTTGAGGTTGATCTGGTAATCGTGGGCGGCATGACTGCGGTCGCCAGCTGCCTGCCGATTCTGGCTCATCATGATGACCGGTGCCTGAATCGCAGCCAGGCACGACAAGACAAGATTGAGCAGGATGAAGGGATAGGGGTCGAAAGGTCGGGTAGCCAGGACAAAGGTATTGACGAACATCCAGACCAGAATCACGACTCCGAAGAGGCTCAGGAATGTCCAGCTGCCACCGAACGCAGCGATCTTGTCTGCCAGGCGTTGACCCAAAGTGAGGTCAGCCTCGAACCGTGCATCCGGCAGGCTGGGCAGGATTTCGTGCGCTCGCAGGCTCTCGACAACCTCCTGCTCGAGCTCTGTCAGCTCGCCCTTCTCCGCTCGCAGAAGGTCCTCCACGTAACGATGCCGGAACCTCTGCTTTCACGCTCAGGGCAAGGCTACCATCGGCGCTCCCGCTTCTGCCTGCTTCAAAATCACCACGCTGTGGCGCTTGGAGTCCGGTTCGGCCTCCGACATTGGAGCGGATCACGCGACGACCTACTGTCGTGCGTAGACGATCTTCAGGTTCTTGAATTCACCCTCACCCTTGTCCATGAATGCCTCGAAGGTGAAGTGGTCCTCGTCGACCCAGGTATAGACACCCTTGTACTGGACCGTGCCACCGGCGACGACATCGTTGAACTCCGTGTTCATCGCTCGGCTCTTGCCATTGTTGGAACACTGGCCTTCGAACGGGAGCATCAAGGTGCCGAAATTGTCGATCCAGGTCGCCTCGTAGCGCTGATCGCCGTTGTTATAGCCTTCGATGATCATTCCTTCCCAAGGCATGCCGCCGAAGTCTCCCGTTTGCTCCCAGACGAGGAAGCGACCTCCCAGGATCCACGAGACCTCGGCTATGGCCTCGTTCCTCATCGGCTCGGCCCCGGGCTCCATCCACATCTCCACCGCCCCCTTCCATTGACCTGCGAACGACGCCAGGTGCGCGTGATGCTCACCGGGCTGTGCCAGCTTCATCCAGCTCGCCATCTCGGCCTGCATCTCCGGGGTCATCTCGGGCATGCCCTCTTGCGCCGAGGCCAGGTCAGCACCAGTGACAATCATCAGACAAAAAACGACGAGACACATCAGATTTCTTCCGTCAAGCATGCGCTTTCCTCCTTGGAGCCTCGAACTCTGTAATGGATACCGACTTCCATCCTACACCAGCGAAGGCGCTTGCACCTCCAATCCGTTTCTGACGAGGCCGCGTCTCGACGTCCTTTCTTCTCAACTGCGGAGCCGCTTCGCCTCGCAGGACGTGTCCGGTAGGATCTGCGCCCATGAAGACGAACAAGATCGCCTTTGCCCTGATCGTGCTGTCGTTCGCCCTCCTGGTGCCGGGCCTCCTCAAGCCGCTCCTGACGATCACCGCGTCTCTCGAGCTCATGGGGGTCCAGCGCGAGATCTTCACCGAGACGCGATCGATCATCCAGACGGTAAGGAGCCTTCACGAGTCAGGTAACAACTTTGTCGCCGGCCTTATCCTCTTGTTCAGCGTGATCGTGCCGTTCGCCAAGGCCATCACCTTGCTCGTGGTCCTGGCAATCCGCGACATCGCGGCGAAGCTACGCCTTCACCGCTTCATCGACGCGATCAGCAAGTGGTCGATGGCGGATGTCTTCCTGGTCGGCGTCTACGTGGCCTACCTATCGGCCAAGGCGACCGATAATCTGGATGCCGAGATCCATCAGGGCTTCTATTACTTCGCCGCCTACTGCCTGGTGTCGATCGCTTCGCTCCACTTCATGCGGTTCGAACGCAAACGTCTCCAGGCCGACCCAAGCGACCGACGCTGACCCTGCCAGACCGGGAGCCACGACGCCATCGGGAGGGGCGGGAGGGTCCCCCCTCTCGCCCCGGTTTCCACCCGATGGAGATGCTCACTTCGACCGTTCGATCCGGGCCTCTCCACCCGGGACCGGGCCTTGACACCGGTCGAATGAAATCAGTCACGCCGCGCCAGCTTCGGCGCATCCCCACGCATCATCGCGCCGACCTCGAAGCGGTCCAGCATCATCACCTTGTTCCACGCCGCGACGAAGTCCTCGACGAATCGCTGCTTCGCGTCGCTGCTGGCGTAGACCTCGGCGAGGGCACGGAGTTGCGAGTTCGAGCCGAAAACGAGATCCACCGACGTGGCGGTGTACTTCAGCTCACCTGATTCGCGGTCGCGCCCCTCGTACAGGTACTCGCCCTGATCGGACTTCTTCCACTCTGTGTCCATGCTCAACAGGTTCACGAACCACTCGTTGGTGAGCACACCGGTTTGCCCCGTGAAGACGCCGTGCTTCGAGTCGCCGAAATTGGCCCCCAGGGTGCGCATGCCCCCGACCAGGACGGTCATCTCCGGAGCCGTGAGCGTGAGCTGGTTCGCGCGATCGACGAGCTCGTCCTCTGGACGGCGATAGTGCTCGGCGCCGATGTAGTTGCGGAAGCCGTCGGTGGTCGGACGGAGAAAGGCGAACGACGCCTCGTCGGTCATCTCTGCCGTGGCGTCGGTGCGTCCCGGCGTGAACGAAATCTGCACGTCGAAGCCGGCTTCCTTCGCGGCGGCTTCGACGGCCGCAGAGCCACCCAGGACAATCAGATCAGCCATCGAGACCTTCTTGTCGCCCTTCTGCGCCTTGTTGAAGTCCGACTGGATCGTCTCGAGCTTGGCGAGAACCTTCGCGAGCTCGTCGGGCTCGTTGACCTCCCAGTCCTTCTGCGGAGCGAGACGGATGCGTGCGCCGTTGGCGCCACCCCGCTTGTCGCTGTCACGATAGGTCGACGCCGACGCCCAGGCGGTCGAGACCAGCTCGTCCACCGACAGTCCCGAGGTCAAGATGGTCTTCTTCAGCGAGGCGATGTCCTTCTCGTCGATCAGCTTGTGATCGACGACCGGAACGGGATCCTGCCACAGCTGGGGCTCCGCGACCTCCGCGCCGAGCAAGCGGACGTGGGGACCCATGTCGCGGTGCGTGAGCTTGTACCAGGCACGCGCGAAGGCCTCATCGAGCTCGCTCGGGTTCTCGTGGAAGCGCTTCGAGATTTCGAGATAGGCGGGGTCCTTGATCAGCGCGATGTCTGTCGTGAGCATCATCGGCTTGTTCATCTTGCCTTCGATGTGCGCGTCCGGGACGTTCGCCGGGCCCGTCGGCGTCCACTGCCACGCACCGGCCGGGCTCTTTGTCAGCTCCCATTCGCGCTCGAACAGGTTCTTGAAGTAGCCGTTCGACCACTTGATCGGAGTCGGCGTCCAGGCGCCCTCGAGACCGCTGGTGATCGTGTCGGCGCCCTTGCCGCTGCCGTAGCTGCTGATCCAGCCCAGGCCCTGCTGCTCGAGCGGTGCCGCCTCGGGCTCGGGACCGACGTGGCTGGCCGGACCGGCGCCATGCACCTTGCCGAGGGTGTGACCGCCGGCGATAAGGGCGACGGTCTCCTCGTCGTTCATGGCCATGCGGGCGAAGGTGGTGCGGATGTCACGGGCCGCGGCCAGCGGATCCGGTTCACCGTTCGGCCCCTCCGGGTTGACGTAGATCAGTCCCATCTGCACGGCGGCGAGGGGGTTGGCAAGCTCGCGGTCGCCGGAGTAGCGGGCGTCGG
The DNA here is from genome assembly GCA_963707075.1 of uncultured Acidobacteriota bacterium. Classification (GTDB taxonomy): domain Bacteria; phylum Acidobacteriota; class Thermoanaerobaculia; order Multivoradales; family JAHEKO01; genus CAXMQZ01. The sequence continues at coordinate 21,484 of CAVPOX010000006.1, read as the reverse complement.
CCAGCCACTTGCCCTCGGGGCCCCAGAAGATGTCCTTTTGTGGCTCCCACACGTCCGCGCGGCCACCACCGAAGCCGAAGGTCTTCAGGCCGGCGTTTTCGAGGGCGACGTTACCGGCCAGGACCATCAGGTCGGCCCAGGAGATCTTCTGGCCGTACTTCTGCTTGACCGGCCACATCAGGCGACGGGCCTTGTCGAGATTGGCGTTGTCGGGCCAGCTGCTCGTCGGCGGGAAACGCTGCTCACCGTCGGAGGCGCCGCCGCGCCCGTCGGTCGTGCGGTAGGTGCCGGCGCTGTGCCAGGCCATGCGGATGAAAAGCGGTCCGTAGTTGCCCCAATCCGCTGGCCACCAGTCCTGCGAGTCGGTCAGGGCCTCGTTGATGTCCTTCTTGAGCGCCGCGAGGTCGAGCTTGCTGAACTCTGCGGCGTAGTCGAAGTCAGCGCCCAGCGGATTGCTCTTCAGCGAGTTCTGATGGAGGATCTCGAGATTGAGTTGCTCTGGCCACCAGTCCTGATTCGACATGGCGCGGCCAGTCATCTTATGGCCCTGGCCGCCCTCTTTCTGCGAGTCGTCGTAACCGGGCGGGTCTTGGGCGAGAGCGAGGGAAGCGACGAGAATTACCGAGAGGCCCATTAAGACACACGCGAAGCGCTTCTTGAACTTCATAGTCTTCTCCTAGGTCAGGGGGTGAGCGGCCTTCGCCGCCCGGGTGAATTCAACCCCAACGCGCCGCGCCGTCGCGCGGTCATCACGTTCGGGTTGTCGGCCACGGGCGCGCCGACGTTGATCGTCAGCTTCTTGGCCGTGGTTTCAGTTCCTTTCTCTTCTTCCTTCTGGACGCTGCTTCTTCATGCGGGGCGCACCTACGAGAGACGACTCTTGCCTCCACATGCGTCGTCTCGACTGAGCGGATTGTCTTTACCGACTGCGGCAACCTCAGCTCGTCGAACGCATGGCGGCAGACATCCCTGGTCAGCCCGCATCGACGGCATACGTGTTGCTGGCATGATCACCCTCTCCAGGAACGATCCTATCGCTTGGGAATCACACCGCCTAGGCGCTGTCGTTCGTCATGACTCCATCCACCTGACGACCGGTGACGTGCGGACTCTTCCTGGCGAGACTCCGGGGCGATGTCCGATCTCGCTCCCTCTGCGTGAGACCCTCGGCTCGAGGAACTCTTTCAGCAAGATCTCACCGGGATGCGTCGCTTCTCGATGTGTCGAAATTCGACCCTTTGTCGTCTTGTCTCCCGTCGTGTTTCTTTCTCTTGCTGCTTCTCCCCTAAAGGTGAAAGAAACAAATGCGCTGGTCTTCGGGTCCGGATTCATTCGTCCGTTGCCCCCTTCCCCATACGAACAAACGAAAAGAGCGGTGCAGGCCCGACCCACTCACCTGTCTCGGGACCCCCGCCTAGGGTACTCATCAAGTAGAGGTCCAACTGACCGGACACCGGCGTTACAAAGGCGTAGCTTGGTAGATGCCTCGACAAGGGTACCTCCTGGTGACCCAGGTTCGAAAAGCCTCGGAGCTGCCAGCCTCAGACAGCTGAGACCCACCCGACCTCTTCATACATAGGGGAGCCATGCACCACGGCAGGATACTCAAGGTGCGAGTGCAGCAGAGCTGGCGCAATCTGACGGCGCAGCCTCGAGATCTTCTTGTCCATCCGCACCCCGTCCCCCATCGCGAAGCCGCAGTCGAGGCGCGCCACGGCGAGTGCTTACCTTTGCCCCAGCAATCGTTGTTCAATAGACTTCCTGCGTTCTCCCGCGCATCCGCTGTCTCGCCAGGGTTCACAGAGAACCACTTGACGAAAGAATTCTCGAATCTCAACGAAGCGAAAGACAAATGAGCCAATACAGAAACGCACTTCCCCAACTAGCGGGTGGCCTCTTCCTCAACGATGCGGGCCTCGAAACCGACATCATCTTCAACAAGGGAGTCGAAATTCGAGAGTTCGCTGCGCACACCCTTCTGCCCGATGCTGCCGGACGCGAAGTCCTCGCAACCTACTTCCGCGAGATGTTGTCGCTCGCGAAATCAAAGGGCGCTGGATTCGTCCTGGACTGTCCGACGTGGAAAGCCCACATGCACTGGGCAGATGACCTCGAGGCAACCGCAGCAGAGATTCGACAAGCAAATGTCGATGCCGTCGCATTCGCAGCGGGGCTGCGCGAAGAATTCTCCGAGAATGAGCAACCCATCGTCCTCAATGCTCTCATCGGTCCCCGAGGAGATGCGTACGCACCGGACGTCGAGATTGCCGCTGCAGAAGCCGAGAAGTATCACGCACAGCAAATCGGTTGGCTCGCAGAAACCGAAGTCGACATGGTCTCGGCCCTCACCTTCACGATGGCCGATGAGGCCATTGGTGCAGTGCGAGCCGCCAAGGCTGCCGGGATACCCATCGTGGTTTCCTTCACGGTGGAGACCGACGGCAAACTGCCGACCGGGGAAACGCTCGGCGACGCGATTCAGCGAGTCGATGCCGCAACCGAGAATGCAACGGCCTACTTCATGGTCAATTGCGCTCACCCGGACCATTTCTCGGGCGTCATCGGTGATGAAGAGTGGACCCGGCGCATTCGCGGACTGCGTTGCAACGCATCGCGATTGAGCCACGCAGAGCTCGATGCATGCGAAGTGCTCGACGACGGAAACCCTGTCGAGCTCGGACAGCAGTATGCCGCGTTCAAGGAGCGCATGCCTTGGCTCAACGTCTTCGGGGGATGCTGCGGCAGCGACCTTCGTCACATAACAGAGATTGCGGATGCAGTGACGAAGGGAACATAAAGAATCACACCGTTGTCGGTAATGGAATGGGCCCTCTCTGCCTAGTCGCATTTCTTGGCAAGGATGCACCTCACGGCTTGGTGAGCGATGGCGCCAGACCGACCGGCTACGAGCGATTCTCGATTCGGACCTGCGAGTCGCGGGTGGGCCCGATACCTGCGTCACTTTTACTCAACTTATTGACGTTTAGACGTTTTAACGCTATAATGACTGCGCTATGCCCAGCAGCCAAAAGCGCGCCACCGTCTACTTTGATCCCGGACTTCACCGCGCACTGCGCCTGAAGGCAGTCGAGACGGATCGGAGCCTCTCCGAGCTGGTCAACGAAGCTGTCAAGCTCTCGTTGGCCGAGGACGCCGAAGATCTGGCAGCCTTCGACGAGAGGGCAACCGAGCCCGATCTACCGTTTGAATCGGTAGTCAAGGACCTCAAGCGGCGTGGCAAGATTTGAAATCCTGATCAAACGGTTCGCTGCCAAGGAGATCGAGGCGATCTCTCGCAAGAAGGATCGGCAGCGGATCGTGCGGAAGATCCGGCAGTTGGCTGAGGATCCTCAGCCACGCGGCTGCCAGAAATTATCGGGCCGCGATCGCTACCGGATGCGGCAGGGTCCCTACCGCATCGCCTATTCCGTCGAAGACGATCGACTGAGTGTCCACGTAGTCAAGGTCGGGCACCGCAGCGACGTCTATCGCGGAACTCTCTAGAGACTAGGGGAGTCGTTGCAGTTTGCTGTCGACTGCGGTCGTCTCATGGAGTTCAGTGTTACCAAAATTGTTACCACTGCCCCCATGAGCGCCCGCACAAGCGTCGGCCAAAGCGCTGTAAGTTTCTTGCGGACACCGGCCTCCGCCCCTACCCTTCTCCACCTCACGTCCAGCGCCCGAGACTAACCACTCAGAGCGTTACTTCCGACGCCGTGCGGCCAGGCCGGATCCCACCGATACCAGCCTTGGTCGATTCCACTCCGGGTTAGAATTGGCCAGGAGAGGTTCTCACCATGATCCCGTCCATCGACGCGAAACGCGATGCTCTGGCTGAGCTCTGTGCCCAATACCAGGTCAGGAGTCTGGAAGTTTTTGGCTCCGCAGCGACCGGGAAGCTGGGCGACGATAGCGATCTGGACTTTCTCGTGGACTTCCAACCCACTGATTCGATGAGCCTCGCGGACCAGTACTTCGGACTGCTCGCGGCTCTCGAAGAGCTCTTTGGTCGCAGTGTGGATCTTCTGACGAGGCGCAGCCTTCGCAATCCATACTTCATCGACTCCGTCGAGAAAACGCGACAACTCCTCTATGCAGCCTGACTCACCAAAGTACCTGGAAGACATTCGAGACGCGGCGGCCTTCGTTTTCGAGGAGACCCGGGAGAGCGACCTACAGCACTACCTGGAGAATCGTCTTCTGCGTCAAGCTGTCGAACGCAACTTCGAGATCATCGGCGAAGCACTGAACCAGCTGCGGCGCGCCGATCCAGAGACAGCAGACCGAATCGGCGAAACACCTCGTATCGTCGCTTTCCGGGACATCCTGGCGCATGGATACGACACAATCGACCATGAGATCGTGTGGCACCTCATCCGACAGGACTTGCCCCAGCTTCTGCAAACAGTCGAGCATTTTCTGAAAGAAGGCTGAGGAAGCCTACGACCCCGAGGAGGCTTCCTGAATCATGGACCCCGGGCCCGCCTCAGAATCGGCTCAAAACTGTCCGAACGATGGGGTCCACCTCTGACGTCTTCGGCCTCGCCGCAAGATCGTCTAGATCTGCGTGCATGACTGTGAGCGGAGCTCCGTGGTTGAAGCCGTTGCGGAGACTGCTTCCACCACGACCAACCTGGCGATCGCGCATCGTCCTGGCCCGGGGCTTCTTCGAGGAGGCTACGCGCTCGGTTGTCCCCGTCGATCTCCGAGCCATCCGCCAGCTACGAAGATCGCCCCTCGCACTCGATCTCTACGTCTGGCTGACCTACCGGATGAGCTATCTCAGGCGACCGTGTCGGATCCCATGGGATGCTCTTTGGACTCAGATTGGAGCCGAGTATTCCAGGACCCGAGATTTCCAGGCCAGATTCTGCTCGAAGATGTCTCAGGTCGTTGGCGTCTACCCCGATCTCCGCGTGGAGACTGCGCTGACTGGAGTCCTTCTCAAGCCCTCCCCTACTCACATCTGCCGGGCCCGTGCACGCGCTGTGATGGGCTCCTGACTCGAGAGAGTCTCTCGGTTGATTCAAGGCAGTGTACTCCAGGAGCATCATGCCCGATCAGGCTTGACACGGCTATACCCGATCCGGCATAATTTTTCTTGCGATGGGAGACGAGCGAACGGCCAAGACTCTCGTCGTCCTCAGTGGCGAGATCAAGACGCCGCCGGTCTCCCAGGAGGCCCGACGCGAGATCGGCCTCCTGATTCGAAAGCTGCAGCTGGGCCTCAGACTCGAGATGCCGCACTCGCGGCCGATGTCCTCAATAGGGCGGCGCTGCCACGAGTTGCGGGTGAACGATGAAGGTCAGACTTGGCGAGTGATCTACCGAACCGACGCGGACGCCATCCTTGTCGTCGGTCTGTTCAGCAAGAAGACGAGCTCGACACCGAAACAGGTGATCGACCTAGCCAAGAAGCTGCTCCGCGAGTACGACTCGGATTGACGACGGAGGAAGATGATGTCCCTCAGTGCCAAGAAGAAAGCCCGGATCAAGGCGATGGGTGGGAGAGTGACCACTGTCGAAGAGTGGCTCGACCTTACGCCCGAGGAAGTCGCCGTCCTCGACATGAAGATCCGTCTGGGAGAAGAGCTCAAGGCGCGTCGCCGACAGAAGAGACTCTCCCAGGAGCGGGTCGCCAAGATCCTCAATACCAGCCAAGGCCGGGTGTCGAAGCTCGAGAAGGGCCAGGCGACACTGGATCAGCTCACTCGGTCACTGCTCGCACTCGGCGGCTCAACAAAAGAGGTGGCACGAGCGATCGCTGGTTGATCGGACGGGGTGCTCCCCGGACTAACTTCGTGTGAGGTCTGCGGTTGACCGATCTGCCGCGACAGGTCGAAGCCCTCACTGTGAGTCCGCTGAAATGGGAGTCAGGTCACATGCCAGCACTCTACGGGAGGGAACACGGATAGTCGGATCAATACGCCAGATCCGTCTTCCACAGGGGTAACGTGGCCTCCGAGGTCCAGTGGGGGAAGACCCCATAGCCGATCCGGCGAGGGTCTGATCCGTCGCTGCCCATGATCCAGATCTCTGGCCGGTCTCGCGGTAGCCAACCGACGGCCATTGGCCTTTTGACATACACGATCGCCTGACCGTTGGGGGACCAGTTTGGTTGCATGAGTACACGATCCCCAACAGACTCCTCAATCAGGGTCTTCATTCCGTGTCCGTTGGCTCTAACCACGGCAATACGGCGGCCTAGAGAAAAGACCAGCCACCGACTGTCTGGCGACCAATCCAGATCCCCTACTAGGGGGAGAATTGCATGTCTCGCCGCTTGCCTTCGCACAACTCCCGTAGAACGATCCAGCCTTGTGGTCCAGAATGAGTACTCGGGCCAGGGCCGATGAAGAGGGATACCCTCGGCCACGATCGCAACCCATTTCTCATCAGGTGAGACACGGATGAAGTCCGCAGGGAAGCTCAGCGCTGGGCGCTTGCCGGAGCCGTGCCGAGAACTGAGGTATACGTCACGTCGTCCTCGCCCTTCCCAGGCTCGGTAGTAGATCGATTCTCCGTCGGCCGTCCATTGCAGCGGCCAAGCCCCGGTATCTGTCAATAACCTGGGCTCTGAACCATCCGGCGCAGCCACGAAGACGTGGTAACGGTGGTCATCACTCGTGCCACTGAAGGCCACCGAATCCCCTGACGGTGACCAGACCGCCCGGTGACTGCCACGCGAGTTAGCGACGAACTTTCGAGAAGCTCCAGTCGTTAGATCCACCAGGCCCAGACCACCGGGGCATCGATACAACACCTCTCTTCCATTCGGAGAGAACGCCGGAGAATCGTTGTAGGGGAGGCATCCCCATTCCACCTGTGCGAGCCGGCGACTGCCACCACCCAGCCAACCCATGGTCGAGATCTGCCGCCCGCGTGCCGTTTGTTCGATGTAGAGGATCTTGGGAGATTTGGGCGAGCCACCCTGCAGCACCGACCAAGCGGGCAACGATTCGGATTCAACGCGACCCGAGTCGACCCTGCGAAGATCCGACCTCTCTGTGAGGTCGTACAGTCGCTGTGCGACAGCCTCGAGACCCTCGAACTGAGCGGGTACACGATAGCGCTGAGTGGGGCTCCACTCGCCCACCATCAGCCTCTTGCTGAAATCCTTGCGGGTGTCTCCTGCAGGCCCGGTGAAGCGAGTCAGCTGGAGCTCGACATAGGCGTAGACAGGTTGACCGGATCGAAGGGGACTACGCGATAGGCCGCGTGGCTCCCGTTCACGATCACCCTCGCGCTCGAACCATCCGGCTGCCCCTTGACCGACCGCCTTGAGCAGCGTTTTCAGCTCCGCCTCGCTGAGATTGGACTCCAGCTCCTCCCAGCCTCCACGATCTCGGTGCTCGAGGACTACCACGCGACCATCGCCGAAGACCCGCACAAGTCCCCCAACTCCTCCAAGATCCAGTTTCAGAACCTGAAAGTCCGGATCGGCGGGAAACTCGAACGAGAAATCGAGCCCCTGAACCTTCACCGATTCGACGCCCCGGCATTGGTAATTCAACGAGATCAACGCGATAAGGCAGACGCGGAGAGCAAGGCGGCGGGCCCGATGCCGGTGTTCAGTCATAACAGTGATTGGGTCGTCTGCAGGCACACCCGCCTTACCCCTCGCCGGTTCCGGTCCTTTGGCAGTGGGTTACTCGCGGCGAGCTATTATCATTTTGCCTCAAACGGATGGGGAACTGTAATGCGACCCCCCAAGCCGAGTTGAATCGGTGAGGAGGGGAAGCTACGTGACCCCACTTGCGCGCATCAATCCACTTAGACTCAGCCAGTTTCTGGTCTCCTCTGCAGGAGCGGAGTCTGCCGCAGGTTAAGTGGTACCGGAGCCGGGACTCGAACCCGGAAGCCTTGCGGCGGAGGATTTTAGGTCTGCCCGCCTGGGCCAGACCAGACCACACCAGCCCACTTAAACCACCCAAAATCAACCATTTGCCCTCCCAGAATCCTACATTTGTAGGGCTGGTTTGGGCTGGGTGGGTGCGGATATAGTGCGGATGGAAATCGGGTCCTTTTCACCGCTCCGGCTCCGGAAACGGGGCCGGGATGGGCCGGTGTGAGGCACGATCGGGCCGGAGCTCGGTCAGGGCTCGGTTCCTCGAGGAGGCGCTGGCGATCGAGGCCATAGATGCCAGATCTGCTGGCGAGCTCGGCTTCATGCCTCGGATCTTCGTCCAGGCCACTCTTCCCCACAGCCGGCCAGAGGTGCACGAGTTCGAGGGGGTCAATGGGCGCTACTCGCTGCATCTGACGGCTCCACCGTCTCTTCTCGACTACCATCCGCTGGACCTAGACCGATGGGGCCAGAGGCTACGCGAGCGGCCGGGGCCTCGTGATCGCCGGTGAGCACCAGCTTGGGTGGTCGCTTCGAGATCAGGAGCGGGGGCCGTTCTGGAGTTCAAGAGTCGTCTTGGGGCACGAATTCTTCGACGAGATCACGAGCTCAGCCGTTCCCGTCGACTTGCGAGCGATTCGCGAAACTCGCCGGCACCCCGTACCCTACCGGCCCCGCTGATCGCCAGAGAGCTTCCGAGAGCCTCGATCAACTGGGGATCGAGCGCTTGGACAGCCGCCTGCTCTGGTCGATCTGAGCCCGATTCCAGGATTCGACACCCCACGGGCACCCTTGTTGCATTGACCCATCAGCCGAGATCTGCAATATTGCCCGCCATGCGCCGCTCTGCTCATCGAATTCTGGTCGCCATGATCCTGGCCTTTTGGCTGGCCCCCGGAGCAAGCGCCCTTGTCGTGGGTCTGCACGTCGCCCTCGATCATCACTCGCACAGCGACGAAGAGACCCAACTCGCCCTTCTTTCGTTCGCTCGAGCCGCGGTGCATGGCCATCACCACGATGTCGAGGTTACAGAGGGTCACGACCACGATCTCATCACCGCCAAGAGAGTCCCGGCCCCAAGGTCGAACCCAAGCCTGGCCGCGCTTTCATGGAAGGACTCCCTCGAGTCCTGGATTGAACAGTCCTCGACTCTCGGACCTGTACCTCAGTGCAGGCCCCCTGCCCCTCTATTCGCTGCGTACAGTTCGCTGCTGCTCTGATTCCGGTCTCGCGGCCGGGCTCGATTCGGGCCCGAAACCCTCCAACCGGAATAAGGAGTCAGTATGCATCGTCTCGCTGTGGCCGGTCTAGTACCGGTCCTGTTCACCGCCATCGCAGGCGCGCAGTCACCACCCTCGGTCATCACCGAAGCCGAATTCCTTTCGGTCCTGGACGAGGCTCATCCAGCAGTCTTGGCCCGACAGCGTCAGGTCGCTGACGCTCAGGCGAAGATCGTGGCCGCGTCCACCCTGGCCAACCCACAGTTGGGAGTCGTCAGCGAAGATCCGAGCGGTCCTGTTCGGCAGCTCGACCTCCTCCTGTCGTGGGAGCTTCCTCGACTCTCACGTGGACCCGAGATCCATGCCGCAGAACACGAGGTCACCGTGGCCGAGGCTCAACTGCTCGAGGACGTCCTCGAGCTGCGCATTGCCATGCGCCAGGTCTATTCGGGGTGGGCCGTGTCGACAGCACGAAGCGAGAGACTTGCTGCTCAGGCCAGTCGAGTCGCCGAGTTGGCCGATCGAGAGCGGTCTCGAGCGCACAAGGGCGAGACCTCCGGGCTCGAGGCCCATCAACTGACCCTCGCGACCTCTGAGCTCCGCGCTCGCCTGGCCCTGGCCGAGGCCCTGGCCGTGTCTTTTCGGGCTGCCGCTCGCGTGTGGCGACCCGACATCGAGGGCGATGCGATACCGGTCCTGCCGCCCCTGCCGACGCCGATGGAATCGATCGGCAGCCATCCCCGAATCGATGCCGCTCTCGCCGAGCAGGAGGCGGCCAATCTAGCGAGCAAGGCTGCAGGGCGCTTTGTCTCGCTACCCGAGCTCGTCGGGGGTTGGCAGCGCCAGGAAGTCGGGTCCGAGACTCTCGAAGGACCCGTTCTTGGGCTCGCCTGGGCGATGCCGGTGTTCGCCCGGAATCAGGCACAGCGGTCCCAGGCCGATGCCCGGAAACTCGCCGCAGAGGCCGAGCTGGAAATGGTCCGACGGGAAGTCGAAGCTGAGCGGGCCGGCGCACTGGCGGCCTACCGGCATCTGGCGAAGGCTGCCGCTGAAGCGGCGGAGTCCATGGTCGCCAACGAGAAGATGTTGGCTGGCGCCGTAGCAGCTTTCGGTCACGGTGAAGCCGACGTTACCGATCTCCTGGCAACGCTTCGCCTGGCCTTCGAATCCGACATGACCGCACTTGATCTTCACGAAGCAGGTCTAGCCGCTCACCGCGAGTTGGAACGCGTCGCTGGCCGGGCCCTCGAGTCTCCCCAACCGACACCACCGACCTCTCAAGGAGCGCTGCCATGACCTCTACCAAAACAAGCTCTATTCTCCCTGTTCTCATCCTCATCCTCACTCTCGTTGCCTGCGCTCCGAGCTCAGAATCCGAGCCGCAAGGAGAGCAACCGACTGCAGCTGCAGAGAGTAGCGAGACCATTGCGCCTCCAACCGAAGAGAAGATCTCCTACGAGCCTGCTTACCCCCAGGATGTCAGCGACGAAGCCCTGACCGCCGAGGACGTGGAGCAGCAAGAGGCCAGCCACTCGCACGGCCCCGGAACCGAGGATCACACTCATGAAGACGACACCACACCCTCACCAGATGGTAGCGATGACCAGCACCAACGCTGAGATGAGTCGCCGACATTCTGCCGGCTTGATGCTGTTGGTCGCGGCTTTGCTCGTCTCGGGTTGCGCGGCATCCGGAGTCGAGGACCAGCACGCCGGCTCCGACAGTTGGTCGGTCACCGCCTGGGGGAGGCTCTACGAGATCTTCCCCGAAGTCGATCCGCTCGTAGCCGGCGAGCTGGCGACAGCTCACACGCACGTCACTGCACTCGAGGACTTCACCCCCGTGATCGATGGAACGGTCGAGATCGTGCTTTCCGGTCCGAGTGGAGAGCAAGTGTTCGCGGCTTCAGAGCCAGTTCGACCCGGGATCTTCAGTGTCGAAATCCGACCGGAGGCCACGGGAGAGTACGACCTCGCTTTCCGTATCACCTCGGCCGCAGGCCAGGAGGAGATCCGTGGTGGCCGAGTGAAAGTCGGTACTGCGGCAGCACCCGGCGGGGTAATCGTGGCGCCTGCTCCGAAGGCCCCGGTCGACGGTGGTGAGCCGCTGACCTTCCTCAAGGAAGAACAGTGGCGCAGTGACTTCGCCACGTCTTGGGTCCGCGAGGACAGCCTCCGAAGCAGCGTCACCGGGCTGGTTCGAGTTCGGCCGCCGGCCGGCGGAGCAGCCACCGTGACCTCACCCGTCGACGGCGTGCTTCGCCCCGAGGGTTGGCCCTACCCTGGCAGCCGTGTCCAGCAGGGGGCAGCGCTCTTCAGCGTCGTGCCACGCGTCGCCTCCGACCGCAGCCTGCCGACCCTGGAAGCCGAGCGCGCCTCGCTCCAAGCGGAGTTGGCGACCGCTCGTACACGTCACTCCCGATTGGAGGAGCTGTACTCCCTCGAGGCAACCAGTCAGCGTGAGCTGGAAGAGGCTCGAACCCGAGTCGAGACACTGGAGGCCAGGCACCTTGCAGCGTCTCGGGATCTCGAGTCGGCGAACTCTGCTCGCCAGGGGGGAGCTTCAGGTGCTCTTACGATTCGCGCGCCCTTCAGTGGCGAGATTGCCTCGGTCAGCGCATCCCCCGGTGAAACAGTAGCTGCTGGCAATCCGCTGGCCCGTCTGGTTCGTACCGATCGCCTCTGGCTAGAGGTCTCCCTGGCACCTCGAGTAGCCCGACAACTGGTCACAGACTCGGTGAGCGGCCTGATTCTGACGTTTCCCGAAGGTCCACCCGTGCGTTTCGAGGAGGGCCTCAGCCTGGTGTCAGTAGCCCCTGAGATGGACCCGGCCACAGGCACGGTAACCGTTCTTCTCGAAGCCCCTCCAACCGCGGGACTCATTCTCGGCACGTCAGCCCAGGCCCAGATTCTCCTCGCCGAGACCCTCCCAGGGATCGTCGTGCCGACGTCGGCTCTCGTCGATGACGGCGGGGTTGCCGTGGTCTATCTGCAGCTGACAGGCGAGAGCTTCGCGCGTCAAGCGGTGCAAGTGCTGGAGCGCCAAGGGGACAGGCTACTTGTCGACAGCCTTGTGCCTGGTCAGAGGTTGGTCGAGCAGGGCGGCGAGGCGATCCGCCGTTCATCTCTCATGGCCAGCGGCGAAGCCCAAGGGCACGTCCACTGAGGAGTCCTGATGAACCGTTCAGAGAGATTGATCCGGTTTTCGCTGCGGCACCGCCTTCTCGTGGTGGCCGGCGCCCTTCTTCTACTTGCCGCCGGAGGAGCTTGGATTTCCGGGCTGCCGGTGGACATCTTCCCCGACCTTTCGGCCCCAACGGTCACGGTGATCACCGAAGCGCCGGGAATGGCTCCCGAGGAAATCGAACTTCTGGTGACGTTCCCACTCGAATCGGCTGTCAATGGCTCGTCGGGGGTTCGCCGGCTGCGCTCGGTCTCCGCAGATGGGATCTCTGTCGTGTGGATCGAGTTCCACTGGGGGACCGACATCTACCAAGCACGGCAGATCGTGACCGAGCGGCTTCAGAGGGTCGAGCTGCCAGCCCAAGTCGAGCGTCCGGCACTCGGCCCCATCTCCTCGATCATGGGCGAGATCACTTTCATCGCCATGACCTCGGATCAGGTTTCTGCCATGGAGCTGCGCCGACTCGCCGAGACGGTTGTGCAGCGAAATCTCCTCGCCATCCCGGGCATCTCTCAGGTAACCGCTCTTGGTGGTGAGATTCGCCAGCTCCAGGTCACTGTTCATCCGACACGATTGGCCCAGCACGATGTGCCCCTTTCGGCAGTGCTCCGAGCGGTCTCTCGAGCCAGCCGCAGTCCCGCGGCCGGTTTCCACGTCGAGCGGGGCCAGGAGTATCTCGTGCGCGGACTCGGCCGGGCAAGAAGCCCTGAAGAAGTTGCGGCAGCAGTTGTCCGCGTCGAAGGAGGAGTTCCTTTGCGGGTCGGCGATCTCGCCAAAGTCGCCTGGGGACCGGAGCCCGCGCGCGGCACAGCCTCCTACCGCAATCAGCCGGCTGTGATCCTCTCGGTTCAGAAGCAACCGGACGCCAACACCCTCGAACTGACCACAGCCATCGACGAGGCCTTGGCCCGGCTGCAGGAGGCCCTGCCGACCGGCGTTGTTCTCGAGACTGAGAATTTCCGGCAGGCCGACTTCATCGAGGTCGCCATCGGCAACGTCACCAAAGCGCTGCGCGAAGGGGCGATCCTGGTGATTCTCGTGCTCATCCTGTTCCTCGGCAGCCTTCGCACCACCTTCATCTCGGCTGTGGCGATCCCGCTGTCGCTGGTGGCCGGTGTCCTCGTAATCTCTGCCTTTGGTCTGACGATCAATACCATGACTCTCGGCGGGCTCACCATCGCCATCGGCCTCTTGGTCGACGACGCCATCATCGCGGTCGAGAGCATCTTTCGGCGCCTCAAAGGAGAGCGCGAGAAACCACAGGACGAACAGAGGCTGACCGAGGAGGTCGTGGCAGCGGCCGCCGCCGAAGTGGTGAGCCCGATCCTGTTTGCGACGCTCATCATCATCCTCGTCTTTACACCCATCTTCTTCCTGCCTGGCCTGGAGGGTCGTTTGCTGCGACCGCTGGGTCTGGCGTTCATCGCGGCACTGGCAGCCTCCCTTCTCGTCGCACTCACGGTGACTCCAGTACTCTCTGACCTGCTTCTCGGACGGTCCCGGGCGCCCGAGGCCCGCGAACCCTGGCTCTTGCGGTTCTTTCACGCCGTCTACCGGCCTACCTTGGACTGGTGCCTGGCGCACCGTCGCCTCGTGCTCGGCGCTACGTTGCTAATGGTCTTGGGTGCTGCGGCCTTGATCCCCGGCCTGGGTCGAAGCTTCCTGCCTCCCTTCAACGAGGGGTCTCTCACCGTTGCGATCGTCAGTCCGCCCGGCATCCCGCTTGCCGACAGCGACCGGCTCGGCCAGCAGGTGGAAGAGGCTCTCCTCGCCTTCCCTGAAGTGATCTCGACCAGCCGCCGTACCGGTAGAGCCGAGAAGGACGAGCATGTCCAGGGTGTCAACGCCTCTGAGATGGAAGTGGTCCTGGCACCCCTCGAGAAGGGTCGCAGCAAGGACGAGCTGCTTGCGGAGATGAGGCGCGCGGTGGCCACGATCCCCGGAGTCGCGGTCTCCTTCGGCCAGCCGATCAGCCATCGGATCGACCACATGATGTCGGGCTCCAAGACCAACCTGGCAGTGAAAGTCTTCGGCCCCGATCTCGCAGTGCTGCGAACCCTCGCCTCCGGCGTCGAACAGGTCCTGACCGGCATTCCGGGAATCGTCGACATCTCGAACCAGGAGCAAGCTGCGATTCCGCAGCTCGTCATCGATTTCGACCGCACTGCGATGGCCAGCTACGGCCTGCTTCCGACCGACCTGGCCAAGGCCGTCGAGGCCCTCTTCCAGGGAGTCGTGGTCGGCGAGATCGTCGAAGAGGGGATTACTTCGAGCATTGCTGTCCTCTTGCCGGCAGAGCTCCGATCAGCGCCGGATCGCCTCGCGAGCCTCCCCGTCTCCACACCTTCGGGCGAGCTGGTTCGCCTCGAGACCGTAGCCAACGTCCGGCGAATCCTGGGACCCTCACTGATCCGGCGTGAAAACGTGCAGCGCATGGCCATGATCACCGCCAACGTCGCCGGGGCGGATCTGGCCGGAACGGTCGAAGTGGCTCGGGCCGCGGTGGAGGCTCAGATCGATATGCCGAGAGGCTACCTGGTGACTTTCGGTGGACAGTTCGAGGAAGCCGCAAGAAGCGCCCGGACCCTGGCTTTTCTCGGGATGCTCATCCTCATCGCCATGTACGGGCTCCTCTATCTGGAGTTCCAGAGCCATCGAGACACGGCGGTGGTTCTGGTGAATCTGCCCCTGGCGCTGATCGGCGGAGTCGTTGCCGTCTCAATCGGAGGTGGCGTACTTTCGGTCGCCACCATGGTCGGCTTTGTCACCCTCTTCGGAATCGCCACCCGCAACGGTGTGCTCCTCGTCAACAACTACCAACGGTTACTTGCTAGCGGGGCAACCTTGGATCAAGCCGTAAGGCAGGGTTCAGAAGAGCGGATGGCACCGATTCTCATGACCGCCCTGACCGCCGGCCTCGCGCTGGTGCCTCTGGTCTTCGCAGGAAGCGCTCCCGGGAATGAGATTCAGAGCCCCATGGCGCAGGTGATCCTGGGAGGTCTGTTGACCTCGACCTTCCTCAACCTGGTCGTGGTACCGGTGCTCTACCTGCGGCCAGGTGAGGGCTAGTCGAGTTTGAGGTGAGCCTCTGCATCTGCCGACGGACCGATAGGTGTAACGATCGGGCGGGTCACGAGACTCACTGACATGGCCGCCTGGATCGCGGAGTCGTCGGTTCGGACAGTTTTTCGCCTCTCGAGTGCGGATCGTTCTGCGGCCGGCAGCCCGAGTCGCAACCGCCCCGGCCCTCTAAGCCCAATGGGCTGAAAAGCTCAGGTTAGTGCCGGAGGCGGGATTCGAACCCGGAAGCCTTGCGGCGGAGGATTTTAAGTCTGCCGAAATCCAACAACCCACAACACTTCCCAGCACCCAACCGCAACAAAAAAAGCGACTTACGCCGGCAGGCGTAAATGTCGTCTGCTGTCGATTACAGCCTTCAGTTGTACTTCATTGGTACCAAAATTGTTACCTCTGTGTTGTGGAGTGTTGTGGTTGATCGCCCAACTGACTCCAGCTGAAATCCTCTCGTCTCTTGAGTCCGAGGACGCCCTGACGGCCGGTGCCCTCGGCTTCATGCCCCGCCTCTTGGTCCTCACCACCCTCCCCCATCGCCGGCCTCAAAGCCATCAGTTCGAGCGCGTCAACGGTCGCCATTCGCTACGAATGACCGCACCCCGACGCGTCGGCCTTCCCTACGGCTCCTACCCTCGCCTTCTCCTCGCCTACCTGACCACTGAAGCGGTTCGGACCAAGAATCCCGAGATCCAGCTTGGCACCACGCCCAACGCTTTGGCTCGTACGCTGGGTCTGTCGGTGATCAGCGGGCCACGAGGCACAGCGCCGCGGCTCGAGGATCAGCTTCATCGGCTCCTCTCCACCCGGCTCGAGTGGCGGACCTCTGTGGGTCTACACCCGAAATCCTCTGGATCCGGGTTCGTGACCTCGGACTTTCCTTCGATCCTGAGGCTGGCGCGATACCTCCTCTCGAAACGGCCGATGTGGCGTTCCAATATCGTTTTGCGTCAGCAGTTCTTCGAAGAAATCATCCGCACCGCTGTCCCCGTGGATCTGCGAGCGATTCGTCAGCTCGAGAGATCACCTCTCGCCATCGACTTGTATGTGTGGCTTACCTACCGGATGAGCTATCTCAAAAGGCCGACGCTGGTTCCGTGGAAGGGCCTGCAGGGGCAGTGCGGGTCCGACTACTCCCGGCCGCGAGATTTCCGGCGTAGGGTCCTGAGCCACCTTGAATCAGTCCTCCGCGTCTACCCAACTGTCCGGGTCGGTGCGACTGAGAGCGGCCTACGTCTCTACCGTTCATCACCTCACGTTCAAGCCCGGTCAACAAGCCGGCTTAGGGTGGGTTGAGGTAGGTCTCAGCAGGCCATTGGGACTTGAGCAGCGGTGGACTGGCCCAGGGCCCGATACGCCTATTCTGATTGCGCTGAAATGGGGGGCAGGTCACTACACCCAACGTGAGCTCGCGAATATCGGTGAGCAGGGCGCGACAGAGAGGACCACCCGCGTTGAAGTCATTGGATGCAAACGGGCGCCGCTGAGATTCTGGAAGAGGCTTAGGGAACTATCCTAGCTACACTACAATGGACACTTGCCGGGACCGAGAAAAATGAAGTACAAGCCTGTTGATCCGCGATCGGAGAGCATGTTGATCCTCAGCAAGCTCGAGCGGCCGCCGTTGCCGGTGCAATTGGTGGCACGACCGCGGCTCGTCGATCGCCTTGAAAAGGGTCGTGACGGCCGCGTGACGCTGATCGCGGCGCCGGCGGGGTACGGCAAGACGACGCTGGCGCTGCAGTGGCTCGCGCAGCGCACCGGGGACACGGCGTGGGTCTCACTCAGCCACCGGGAGAGCGAACCTGAGCGCTTTGCGAGCTATCTGGTGGCAGCCGTCCGAAACCAGCGGCCGGGAGCACTGGCACAAGCTGCAACGCTGCTCGACGCCCGGACGGCACCCCCTTGGGGCTACTTCAGCGAGCTCCTGCTTTCGGAGCTCGCAGCGCTCGACGAGCCGCTCCTCCTTGCCTTCGACGACCTCCACCTGATCGCCTCCCGGGAGGTTCACGAACTGATCGTCCGGATGGTTGAGGAGCTTCCCGAAACTCTCCGTCTGTTGACCCTCGGGCGGATCGACCCGCCATGGCCTCTCGGCCTATGGCGCGGCAAGGGCTGGCTGTCCGAGCTTCGCGGGCGCGACCTCCGCTTCACCCCGGACGAGATCCGCGCCTATTTCACAGGGCAGGACGGACCGTCGCTCGACGATGCAGAGATCGATGGACTCGGAGCTCGGACCGAGGGCTGGGCAGCGGGTCTGCAGCTGGCGCGAATCTCCATCGCACAGGCGTCGAACCCGCACGAGCGGGCGCACCAATTCTCGGGTGACGACCAACTGGTGGTCGACTACCTGATGTCCGAGGTCCTGGCGTTACAGCCGCCCGAGGTTCTGCAACTGCTTGCGGTCACCGCTCCCCTCGAACGATTCTGCGCTCCGCTGTGCGCGCACCTCCTCGCGGAGCGCTCGCCGGAGTATGACGCAGGAGAGCTGCTCGCCCGGCTCGAGCGGCACCAACTCTTCCTGGTTCCGCTCGACCCCGAGCACCGCTGGTTCCGCTTCCACCACCTGTTCCGGCAGTTGTTGCTGCAGCGGCTGCCGGAGCTCGAATCTTCGGAACAGCGCGCCCACATCACCGCAAGGGCCGCGGAGTGGTTTGCCGGGGAGGGTCTGGCGGAGGAGGCGATCCAGCTATGGGTCGAGGCCGGCGAGGTGGACCGGGCGGCCGATCTGTTGGGTTGCCACCTCCACCGGGTTATCGACGAGGATCTCTCGAGGCGGCTCCTCAAGCGCTGGGTCGAGCTCTTCCCGCCCGGCGCGAAACGCGACCGACTTCCACTCCTGGTTGCGGACCTTTACCTCCGGGTGGTTCGCTGGGACTTCGAGGGAATCGCCGAACTGCTGGAGCGTGCAGAAGAAGTCCGGAAAAATGGGATTCCCCAGGATCGAAAGGCGGGCCCGGACTTGTTTTCGGCCGACCTTGATGCAGTGTCCGCATTTGCATGCTTTTGGCAGGGCGATCCGGCCGCGGCGCTGCGACACGCCGAGCGCGCTTTCGAGACCATCGGCGATAGCGGCGGGGGCATGGCGCAGAGTCTGGCGGCCCTCTATCGCATCGGTGCTATGCCACGGCTCGGGCGCCACGACGAGGCCTTTCGCATCGTTGACGCCGAGACGCGACGTGAGCTGAGCCGCAGCTCGGGTCGGCTCGGGGTGCTGCTTTTTCTTCGCGCCATTCTGCAGCTCTACGAAAACGACCTCGACGATGTGGCGGCGACGGTCCGGCGATGGCTCGCAGCCGAGGAGTCGACACCACCCTATTGGGCTGCCCACGCTCCGTATCTGCTCGGTGTCGTGGCCCTCGAGCAGGACCGGCCGGAAGAGGCGGAAAAGTACTTCCAGGAAGTCGGAGCGTTTCGCTACCTGACGAATAGCCGTACCTTTACCGACAGTCTGATCGGTCTGGCGCTGGTGGCCGAGAGGCGGTCGGACAGGGAGGCGATGGCGTCCCGAGTTGCAGACGCCCGGCGATTCGCAGTCGAAGCCAACGACTGGGTCTCGCTCGAGGTCGTGGAGTCGCTCGAGTCGCGGCTTGCGCGGTTCGAGGGTTCGCCGCCGACCGCTCCTACGGTCGCGACGAGTGGTTCCGACCCGATTTCGTACTGGCTGGAGGTGCCGAGTATCACCCGCGCAGAGAACATGCTGCTCCATCCGGATCCCGAAGCTCACCGCCAGGCCCTCGCATGCATTGACGAGCTGCTGACTCGGGCGAAGATGATCCACAACCATCGGCAGGAAATCCGCCTGATGGTGCTTCGAAGCGATGCCCTTGAAGCTGTGGGAAGAGCCGATGAAGCCCACGAGGCGCTCGATTTCGCTCTGCAACGGGCCAGGCCCCACCGGATCGTGCGCCCCTTCCTCGGTGGCAGTCCGCGGCGGACGGCGCTCCTGGAGTCGCTTGCGGCGCGATCAGGGCGAAGCAGATTCCTCGAGCAGCTGCTCCGTGTGGTGGCGACGCAACCTTCGTATGGTGGTGAATCGACTCCGGCGACCGGCACCGGCACGGGAACTGAGATCGGCCCCCCCCTCACCCGACGCGAGCTCGAGACCCTCGAGCTCTTGGCAAGGCGGCTGACCAATAAGGAAATCGCAGCCCGCCTCTCGGTGACCTCCGCCGCCGTCAAGAAGCGGCTCGAGAGCGTCTACACCAAGCTCGACGTCCACACCCGGCGCGAGGCGGTGGCCGCAGCCGTCGCCCGGGGGTTCATCCGCACGCCGTCTCTCTGAGCACGAGCTGATTTCACGCCAAAATTAGCCGTTTTGGCGATTGCGCTGCAGCGCCGGCGGGGGCTACTATTCCAATCAGTACAATTACGGTACTAATTAAGAACAAGGAGCGACCGATTCGCGTGGAATCACCGAACTCACTGTACCGACCGCCGATCAGGCCGCTCTTCTCGGCGTTCTCGAGCAGCTCTCCGACATGCAGTGCGCGCTGCTCAGCGTCGAACTGGTGATTGAAGGTCATCGGCTCGGCAACCAACCGCAAACAAGACCAGGGCAAGGAAATTGACCATGAAACAGAAATTGAAGTTCTCGAAGATCATCGCCGCGGCAGCGCTCATCTGCGGGCTCATGACGGGCGCGCATGTCGCCGTGGCCCAGGACTACGACGTCGTCATTCTCAACGGCAGGGTGATGGACCCTGAGACACTGTATGACGATATCGCCAATGTCGGCATCACAGACGGCCGCATCGTCACGATCAGCAAAGATCCGCTGAAGGGCGCCGAGACCGTGGATGCCACCGGCAAGATCGTGGCGCCGGGCTTCATCGACACGCACTTCCACTTTCAGAAGCCGATCGGCTATTCCCTCGGGTTGCGCGACGGGTTGACCAGCAGCATGGATTTCGAGATGGGCTGTGCGGGATCCTATATCGCCGACTGGTACGAAGCGCGTGCCGGTGTCACCCAGGCCAACTACGGCTGCGCGGTCAGCCACGAGTTTGCCCGCGCGATGGTCATCGACGGGTCAAACGGCGATTACTTGCTGGACGGTCCCATAGCCGCGCTTGACAACCCGCAAGCAAACCGGCTGGAGCGTGACGCGCCCGACTTTGGAACAGGGTAACGTGATTCTCGAGGAGATTGACAAGGGCCTGCAGGCTGGCGCCCCCGGCATCGGTAGCACCGTGGGCTACATGAGAGAGGGCGTCTCTTCACGGGAGATGTACGAGGTGCAGAAAGTCGCGCGCGCGCTATGGCCGCGCGACCGGCGCCCATACCCGTTATACCCTTGGCACCGACACGACCGAGAATAACGGCGCGCAAGAACTCGTTGCCAACGCCCTGGCGCTCGACGCGCCGGCGATCGTGTTGCATTTCAACAATGACGGCTGGCGCCTTGCACACCAGATGATTACCAATCTTCAGGAACAGGGTCACAACATCTGGGGCGAAATCTATCCCTACGCTGCGGGTTCCACCACGATCAATGCCGAGTTCCTGGAGCCTGAGAGCTGGATCGACGATCTTGGCAAACGCTATGAAGACACCATGATGAATCCCGATACGGGTGAGTTCTATACCCTGGAGACCTACAAGGCCACCATCGCATCCGAACCGACCACGGTAATCGTCCTATTCAAGCAGCCCGAAGAAAACCAGCCTAAGTGGCTGACGCTGAAAGGCGTGACCATGGCCAGCGATGCAACTGCTGGCACGCCGTATGACGCCCCATGGGATTACCCGTCTGGAAGAACTGGGTGGCACCCATCCCCGTACGGCTGGTGCCCGAGCCGAAACGATAAGACTTGGTCAGGAAAACGACATCCCGATGATGCAGCTGATGTCGATCCTCAGCTACAACGCTGCCAAGCATCTGGGCGATACGGGGCTGACGTTCATGCAGGAGCGCGGCCGCATCCAGAAAGGCATGGTTGCCGATATCGTGGTGTTTGACCCCGAAACCTTCACGGACAATTCAACCTACGAGACATGGCTCTGTCCCTTCGACGGGCATGGAAGCCGTGATCGTCAACGGTCAGATCGTTGTGCGTGACGATGAGCTGCTTCCTGTCTTCCCCGGTCAGCCGATCCGGTTTGAACCGGAAGACAAGCCGCGCTTCGAGCCGATCTCGGAAGAGGCGTGGAATGCCGAATT
>CAVPOX010000005.1:0-39423 GCA_963707075.1 uncultured Acidobacteriota bacterium | reverse complement strand
GCGTCTGGTTGCCCGTCGAAATCTGCATCCGACCACTGCAGGCGGAGTGCATAGACCATAAGTAGACCTCCTGACCGAGCACTTACGAGAAGGCCGTCACCGTCTACGGCCATGTCTGCGATAACACCGAGGTCCAGAGGAGGATAGACCTTGGCTGCAGCGAACCAGGCACCCGTCCTGTACGAGAACCAGGTAATGGAGCCGAGGCCCGAGTTGTCGAACGGTCCCAGAACGGTCAGCAGGCGGTCCTGCAAACTCAGGCTTCTTCCGAAGTACTCGCTGTGGTATAAGTCGTTCGAGGTTGGTTCTGGAAGAGTCAATCTGGCGTTCTGCACCCAAGCGTCGTCAGCATATTGGAACGCATAGACCGCTCCGTCCTCCACGTAATCCTCTGAGCCTGAGTCTGGGTCCCAGCCCTCCGCTCCGACGACCGCAGTAACGCCGTCGATGGCAACTGAGTGCCAGCCAAACTCGTCGTAGCTGGAGCCGTCGGAGGCCAGAAGCTTGGTCTCCTCTACCCAATTGCTTCCGTCATAGCGGTAGATGTACGCGGCGCCAGCGAAGGTTCCCAGGTCGTCATCTCCTCGGGCACCTATGAGGATTCTGTCGCCCGAGATGGCAACAGCCTCTGCGAAAGAGGGTCCATAGAGGAAATCCCGGGGAAGAAGCATGGTTTCTGCTTGCCATCCCGACACTGTGTGGCGAAATACGACCGCATGATTCGTCCAGGGGTCGCCTGCAACGATCAGGTCGCCGGAGACGGCCAAGTCGCCATTGAAGTGACGGCGAAAGGGATTCAACAGGAGCGCCTCTTGACTCCAGGTGCTCCCCTCTCGTCGAAACACATAGACGGCTCCCTGATTGGGGTCGTCCGGTCCCTCGCGCATGGACCAACCAGGTGCCATTACGGCTAATGTGTCGCCCTCGACAGCGACCTCGCTGCCGAACTTGTCTCCGGCGATTGTGTCGATGCCAAAGAGCTTCGACTCCAGAATCCAGTCTGAATCGAACCTCCTGAACACGTAGACGGCACCTGCGTTGTACCCGGGCCGCTCATCGTCCCCCCAGGCGCCCACAACAGCGGTATCGCCTGAGATATCGATATCGGAACCGAAGCAGTCATCGAGCCCGGTGTGTGTAGGGGTCAAAACGGCTTCCAGCTGGATCTCGAGCTGCCCGGTGCTCAGGACGCTGGTCATGGTCATCTCGTCGTCGAGGCCATAGAGCAACTGGCCCGCAGCATCCGAACGGATAGTCAGGTATAGGCCACCAAGCGTCAATGTCAGAAAGACAACGGGGACTCTCCCACTCATCCTTGACTCCTTTCCTCAGCGGCTGTTCGATTCTCGTGGAGGATCTCAATCCAGCGAACAGTGGCCGCTCGGGGAATTTAGTATCCAGGTCTGCCAAGCCCTTCAAACGGCGCAGAACTCGCCACTAGTTGCAGCCCAGGTTTTCCTTCAACTCCAGGACGAACTGCGCCAGATCCGCCGCCGCTGGGCCTTCGACAAAGTCGGGAGGTGGCGATTGGCCGTCGGTCTTGCGCAGAACGTCGAGAAGCTGGCTGCATGCTTCATCAACGAATCCGCTTTCGATCAGGTCGGCAGAGAGCTCGATCATTTTGATGAGAGCGTTCAGGCGGCCGTCAGCGGAGGCCCCAGCTCCGGAACCTTCGAGACTTCCCTCTGCAACGGCACTGTCGATCCAGGTCAGGACACTCTCGACGGTAAGCTCGAGCTGCCAGTAGTAGATGCCGCCGGGATTCTGATCGGGCACGGTGCCAAGTAATACGATTCCCGGCGCCACTGCAAGAGAACGCGGCCAGAGGTTTCCAGGAAGGTTCGGCAGCCTGGAGAGGGGTTCCCAGGTGGACCCGCCATCCGCGCTCAGGTAGGCGGGGATGCCGTTGTCGTCGAAGATGTTGTTGATGAAGAGATCCCCGTCGAATGCCTTGATCTCCCCGACAGTCGCATAGAGAGTCGGATCCGGCCTGAACCAGGTTTCCCCCCCGTCCAGACTCTTGAAGACTCCATTGGACCAATCCCCGGCAAGCATCGCGTTTGGCTCCAGCGGATCGATCCAGAAGCTCAGGATCCACGGGGCAAAGCCGAACCCCGAATTAATGTCCGACCAGGTCGTCCCGCCATCCGTGGTCTTGAAAGCTCCCTGGAATGGTGTTCCGGCGAAGGCGATGTCGGGGTCGTCGGGGTGTACGGCAACCGCAACTGCATTGTCGAAGAAGCCTTGCGAAACCCAGTTCCAACTGCTTCCACCATCGGCGCTTCGATATATCCCTCCTGTCTGACTGGCTGCGTAGACGAACGATGGGTTCGAAGGTGACACGTCCACTGCCCAGACCTGCCCGTCGAGGTTCGACGAGTCCCAACTGATGCCAGCGTCCAGGCTCTTCCAGACTCCGGCTCCGTTGAGGCCTGCGTAGACAATCGACTCATTGGTGGGATCGAGTTCGATGTCCCAAATTTCGACATTCGAGGGGAGCCCTGAGACCTCGATCCAGGTGATGCCGAAGTCGGTACTGCGAAACATCGTCTTTGGTTCGTATTCCGCAGTCCCAGCAAGGATGTAACCGGATGGGCTTACCTCCAGGGCCCAGATGTTCTGGCCTGCCAAGCCGCCTAGCAGTGGCAGCCAGGGACCTTCGGCCAGCAAGGGTGGTGAGACCCAGATCAGGATCACTAGCGTCAAGGCTACGGGCTGTGCGTTCCATCGTCGGCTCATCGCGTCATCCTCCAGTAGTGTTCGTTCGAAGTTGATTCCCCTCGTCGACCCCTTCGGCTATCCCGGCGGTCCTCGGGTCCTTCGTGGCGGGATTCGGTCGCGGAGGAGGCGAGGCCCCATGGCTTATCGAGGCTCGGTTTCCCCAGCTGTGCCTTTGGCGAGGCGCTTTTGCTTTCTCCTACTGAGTACCTACACGGGCAAAAACGTGACAGGAGCTGTGGAGGAAGGGTGACAGGGGAGAGCGTTGAGAGTGCCTACTGTTCTTGATAGTCACGGTGTCGCCGACGCCCATGGCTCTGTCTTGTCCTCGCCTCGATAGCCCGACTCAGCAGTCGAGTTGCTCAAGGATCGAGGTTGCCATCGTTACAAGGAGGCGAGCGGTTTCACAGGGGATCTTCTTCCCCGTCAGAGCCTTGACCTCATTCAGGAAGGCCAGGACCTGATGCCGCGTTGGGCAACCCGGCCTGGTCTTGACTTCCATAATCGACAGACTTTGCTTTTCATTTGAGTAGGCTCCGGCCAATGGCAACTTCAGATGAGCCAGCAAGCTCTTGGACACCCCTGGTTCTAGATCCAAATTCCCAATCAGGTCAATGAGATCAGAAATGAGTGCGTCTGTTGTTGCGAGTTCGAACTTTGCGAGGTCTGCCTGAACCCAAAAACTCTCGAAGGTCGAGAAATCGATACAGGACAATGTGAAGCCAGCCTCAACGCCGTCGATCGACGCCGGACCAGGCTGGTGAGTATCGAAGCCGTCGATCACCCAGCCGTTGGCTAGATCCAGGAGATGGATTCCCGATGCATAGCAGTTGACTCCTTCAACTGTTACGGGTACGCAGTTGACCTGGTCTAGGTCCAGGCAGAAGACATCGAAACCGTCTTCGCACCATAGCTCTTCCGCCACGACGATGGGGTTGCAGACGCCATCCGAAAACAGATGATCCGAGAGCCAGAAACCCGACTCTGAGAGCGTTTCACGCGAGAGCCAGGTTCGGCTGGATGCAGGTGTCAATCTGTCAATGGTGAACCAGTATTCGAAGCTCGGTGCGGAATCGTAGAGGCAATAGAGCTCCCCCATCTCTGGTGTAGCGGAGCATCCGGCTGCACCTGAAGGGTCGATATTGATGTGCCCAGAAACCCGGTCGCCGGGAATGATGTCGACGTCCGCGCCGCCGTCTGTGTTTGTGACCTCTCCTTCGAACTCATAGATAACGAGCCTTCCGGTACTCAGCACACTCGAGCTCACCATCTCGCCATCGAAACCATAGAGCAGATGGTGGGCAATTTCCCCCCCCTAGTCCCAGATAGGTCCCGAGGACTAACAAGCCTGATGCGAGCATTGTTTTCTTCATGGTTCTGTTCTCATCTTCGCGCCGCAAGTTCTCGGTCCTGCGACACAGGGTTTCGGGATTCTTCGTAGCGGTTGCCTGGCACGAAGGAGACGAGGGCCCGTAGCGCTGCGGCTCCGGGTCTCCACACGCGCGCCTTTGTCGAGGCGCTTTCATCGTCAAGGTCTGATGGAGGTCCATGGACCGGTCCCCGCTTCGAAACCATCGAGGAAAATCTCAGGACTGGTGTAGGTCCAGGTGTCTGCCCAGTCGGTCATCAGCATCTGACCCGTCGCCGGATAGTAAGTCAACGTGTGCTGGACCGGTGGCCAGGGACTGTGGGGAGTAGGCACGAAGGTCCAATCGACACCGTCGAACTCCCAGGTGTCGTTCATATCCATTCCTCCATTGAAGTCTCCGGCGTACCCGCCGACCAGCACCACTCGCTTGCTGGACTCGTCGAAAGCCATGGCATGACCCCAACGCAGCGGTGGAGCGTTGACTGTCGTCACTTCGACCCAGGTCGAACCGTCGTATTCCCAGGTGTCCTGACGAATGCCTCCTTCGTGGAACGTCAGGACCATCCTTTGCCTTTCTGAGTCGTAGGCCATCGCCGCGAGGGCCGAGAGAGGTGGAGGTGATGCAGGCGTCTGGATCATCGTCCAGTCGGTACCGTCGTACTCCCACGTGTCGGAAAATCCTCCGGCATCGCTTTCGCCGCCGACCAGGACGGTTCGATTTCGTACGTTGTCGAACGCCATGGACTTGACCAATCTTGGAGCTGGCGAATGTGCAGTAGTGATCTGCTGCCAATCGTTACCGTCGTACTCCCAGGTGTCATCGAAGTAGACGCCGTGGTCGGGGTCTCCTCCTCCGAAGAGCACGATGCGCTGGCGATGACTGTCGTAGACGATGGTGTGCCAGAAGCGAGCCGGTGGCGCATGAGCCGTCACCACTTCGGCCCATTCTGAGCCGTCGAACTCCCAGGTGTCGGCAAGAGGATCGGGGATCCGACCGCCGAAGGCGACGAGAACATCCCGCTCGGTGTCGCAGGCGACAGAAGAGCTGAAGCGCAAGAAATCACCGTTTGTATCGACCAACTCCCAGTCTGGGTACTCCGCGTTGCTGGCAGTCATCACGACGTTGTCGAACGCGACTTCGGCTCCCTGAGAAAGGAGTCGAATCTCGAAGGAGTCACCCGCGCTCGGGTCACCTGCCGGTGAGGTGTAGACGAGGTGGACGGTTTCGAACATCCCCGGTTCGGGAGGATTGAAGTTGGTGTCCTCAACCAGCACCAATCCATCGGCCAGGAGCTGGACGCCGTACCCGGGGAAAGCGCAGCATGGGCTCTTTCCCACCTCGACAGAAAGGTGATAGGTCATGCCCTCGACGACCACCGCGGAGAGAATCTGGCTGATGGTCGGTCCGGAGGAGTAGGCCACATTGACCCCATCGGGTGCACCGCCTGGGTAGTCGGTCAGATCACTGACGTTCCAGGCCCCAGCTTGTTCGCCGGGTTGAACGGTCCAGTGGTCGAGGCCAATACCGTTGAGCGTGAAGCTCCCGGCGGCCAGAACGTGATCTTCGAAACTGGCGTTCTCGACGGTGAGTCGTTCGCCGGAAGTCTGTGCGGCGATCAGAACCATTGAACAGGCGACGACCAGGTAGCGGAATCTGCTCATTTTTCCCTCCTGAGGAAAGATCAAAAATTTGCTCTTTTCGGCTTTCGGCAGCCCGGCGATCTTGGGGTCCTTCGAGGCGGGATTCCGTCACGAAGGAGACGAGGACCCGTGGCGTTGCGGCCCTGGGTTTACCCAGGTGTCTCCTTGAAGCGGTCGGCCTCTGTGCCGGCCCACTCTTGATCTAGCCGCTCGCGACCCAGGCAATTCCCCCCAGCAGAAGCCAGGTGATCAGCAGAAGGATCCATTTTTTCGGCAGCATGTTTCCCCCCCTCCGAGGTTGACCCAGATTACCCTTCGGCAGCCCGGCGGTCTTGGGGTCCAGCGTGGCGGTTGTCCGTCGCGAAGGAGACGAGGACCCGTGGCGTTGCGGCCCTGGGTTTCCCCAGGTGTGCCTTTGTCGAGGCGTTTGCTGTTCTCTCAATGAAAAGACCGAAACGGACGGATAGGTTACGCACTCAGGATGGAAGTGCCCCCCGGCCTGGTTTTGGTCTCTTGCTTCTACTTAGTACCTTCGCGGAGACAAACGTGACAGGTGAGTTTGAGAATGCGATCGGTCCCAGCCCGTTAGGGCAGTGAGAAATCCCGTCTTCGGAAAACAACCTGGGGCGGTGGGCTACTGTCGTGTGCTGGACCAGCGAGAGGTGTTGCCGGACTCGAAGCCGTCGGCGAAGATCAGGTCATTCGCGGTCCACACCGACAGGGTCGGGTCGTAGACCCCGACCTCGCCGGCGCCGGCCGAGCGGCGGCCCAGGAAGTAGACGGTATGGGTCCCCGCAGAGACCTCTTTGAGGACCGACAGGGCCACTGAACGGTCGGAGCCGTCTCCCGAGTCGTTGTAGACATTCACCCAGCGATCGATGTTGTCATCACCTGCCGTGCTGTCGATGTCGATCTGAAACCGGCCCTCGACCTCGCCGGTGGAGTTGAACAGGGAGCCATCGGCGCTGATGAAGAGGAGTCCAGCCTGAGACACTTCGATCGTGCACTGCCGGATCACGACATTTGCAGCGGATTCTGTGGTCCAGGTCTCGTTGCCGAAGGCTCCACACGAGCTCGAAGCCGGCACAAAAGTCGCTGAGAGCGTCGGGTCGAGCACCCGAACCTGTCCGGGCCCGGACTTGCGTTTGCCCAGGTAGTAGACGGTGTGGGTTCCTGCGGTCACCGGCTTTCTCACCGTCAGTGCCACCGACTCATCGGAACCATCGACGGAATCGTTGTAGATGTTCAGCCAGCGATCGACGTCGAGGTCGCCCACCGTGCTATCGATGTCGATCTCGAACTGGCCCTCGTACTGGCCGTTGTAGTTGCGCAGGGAGCCGTCAGCCGAGATCAGCAAGAACCCGTCCGACGGCACCGTCAGCGTGCACTGGCGAACGACCTGAAAGGACGCGGAGGTCGTGGTCCAGACAGCATTACCGGAAGCTCCACAGGTCCGGGAGGCGGGTGTGAAAATGGCCGAGAGTGTCGGATCGTGGACCCCGACCTTGCCAGGTCCGGCGTAGCGCTTGCCCAGGAGGTAAATGGTGTGGGTTCCGGCGCCGACCTGCCTCTGTACGGACAGGGCCATCGACCGGTCGGAGCCATCTCCCGAGTCGTTGTAGACATTTACCCACCGGTCGATGTTGGCGTCACCATCTGTGCTGTCGACATCGATTCTGAACTGTGCCTCGTATTCCCCGTTGGAGTTGAACAGGGAGCCGTTGGCGGAGATGAACAGCTGTCCGTCGAAGGGCACCGTGAGCGTGCACTGGCGGACAATCTCGAAGGTCCCGGAGGTGGTGGTCCAGTCCAGATTGCCGGATGAGCCACAGACATAGTCGACCGAGGCGACTGCCGTACCGACCTCCTGCGCTCCAAAGCCCGACTGGGTATCAGCAAGGGCGTTCTTCGAGCCCCCGATTGGCTCGATCCTTTGGGTCTCGCCGGGTGAGGCCCAGTCGCTGCCGGCGAAGTTCTTCGACCCTGGACCCGGCACCCACACCTCGGAGTCGCCGGACACCGCTTCCTGCGGCTCGATATAGGGTGCGTTTTTTTGCCCCGTGTCGTCGCCCCAGAGTCCACCAGCTGCCAGGGCTGCGACGATCCCCAGGGCCACCCGGGTGCTTCCGTGAGAAATCATGAGTTACCCACTCTCTTCGTTGAGCCTGTCCTCCGACTCGACCTGTTCTCGCCTACTGTCAGCCGTTTGCCGACCTTACCCTATCGAAGCCCCTGCTTTGATACACCGAAACGGCTCCCCTTGCACCATCCCAAGGGGTGGGAGGAACGTAGAGCCCGAGCGTGAAGCCCGGCGGTCTTGGGGTCCTTCGTGGCGGGTTTCCGTCGCGGAGGAGACGAGGACCCGTGGCGTGGCGAGGCTGACTTTTCGCAGCGGTGCCCTTGTCGAGGCGCTTCTCTGTTTTCCTACTAGGTAACTACACGGACACAAACGTGACAGGAGACAGGCGAAAGAAGGGGTGGGGAGGGCCATGTGCCCTCCCCAGTGGGTCGCTGATCTAGTTGCCGATGCAGACGTCGTTGCGGTTGTCCCAGCGGCAGGTGAGATCAGCGTTGCAGGACTTCTTGTCGCCGTAGGTCGAGCAGTCGACCCCGGCGGGCTCACAGCTCTCGTCATTGCTCGCATCGAACTCGTGGCTGCAGCCGGTGCACGGGTCGCAGGAGTCGTCCGTGCAGACATCCGGCGGCATCTCTTCGCAGTCCTCATCGGAGATGCACTTGGGCTCGATGCAATTCCCGCTGCAGCAGATATAGCCCGTTCCGCAGTCGCCGTCGCCGGAGCACTCGGGCACCGCTCGGCGCCAGTCGGGGTCGTAGCCGGTGCCGAGGATCTCGGTTTCGCCGCCGGGGAAGCTCACCCGGACCATGTTCGGCGAGGCTCCGGCGACCCGAGACGCCCCGATCAGCAGCTGCGAGTCATCCGGTGCCCAGGTCGGGGACTTGCCGCCGGCAATCTCGGTGGGCACCGGGACACCCGTAGCCCCCTCGAGATCCAGCAGCCAGGTCCTGAACATCTGCCCGGTCGGTCGCTCTTCGTAGGTGTCGAAGGCGAAGACCAGGTTGCCCGAGCGCTGCCAGTCGAGGCCGGCAAACTCCAGGTGATAGAGGTCATCGTAGAAACCCACTGGCATGTCGAACTCATAGTGAAGCGGATCTCCCGACGATCGGGGGGACGCTGACAATGGTCAGTTGCTCCGAGTCGGCTCCGGCGGATGTCGGGTCCTCGAGGATCGCGACCCGAGAGCTGTCAGGACTCCAGGCGATGCCCCGCCAGATGTGGAGAAGGGGAACCAAGGGTCCGTCCGGGTCGGGGTAGACGACCTCGACCTGGGACGGGAAGAAGGGACACCCGGCGGCTGTCTCAGCGGCGGAAAGCACCGCGATCGAGCCCACCGGCCCGGTTCCGCCGGGAAAGTCACGAAGGTGTACCGCAATCCAGCTTCCGTCGGGGGACCATTGGGGAGATTCGGGCAAGACGTAGTCACCCGTGTCTCCGCTGCCGCAGAGGAGCACCTCGGGTGTGCCGCCGGCGGTGCTGAGCTTCAGAAGATCGAAGCCGGATGTGGACTCCTCCCCGGCATAGACGAAGGCCACCCACTGCCCATCAGGGGAGATGGCCGGCGAGAGTGTCGGTCCACCACAGTCGCAGAACCGCTTGCTGGTGAGGAAGATCTCGCTCCGATTTCCCCCGTCCGTGTCCATGACCATGATCGACTTGGCTCCCGCCTTCGCTTCGTCGACGAAGACGATGGCCGGGTCCTGTGCCCAGGCGAGCGAGCTGCCCACGAGCAGCGCCAGCACCGCGGCGCCGATACCCATTCTGGTTCTCATCGCTACCTCCTTTATCGAGGCCCCTGGGAGGGGTCGCAGACTTAGTGGTCGCAGAGCCGCATTTGTGACGGCAGACGATGACCCACCCCAATGGGTGGTGCGCGCGAGGCTGGTTTGCCCTAGGTTGAAAAGCATCTAGGCATCGAAGTCTCGGCCCTGGTGACCAGGGAGGGAGGGTCATGAACCGAGCATCATCACCGGCCCTTGCCGGTCTCCTTTGTATTTCGCTGCTGCTGAC
Organism: uncultured Acidobacteriota bacterium; assembly: GCA_963707075.1. Lineage (GTDB taxonomy): Bacteria > Acidobacteriota > Thermoanaerobaculia > Multivoradales > JAHEKO01 > CAXMQZ01. Next base: position 29,608 of record CAVPOX010000005.1, on the reverse strand, counting down.
GGTGGCAGTGTCACCGCTGCTGGCCCAGCGGGCGACCGGAGATCTCTATGGCACCGCCGTGGAGGTCTCTGGAGAGTTGCTTCCCGGGGCCAGGGTCGAGCTCACTGGCGTCGGCGCGCCGCGCCACCAGAATGCCGACAGCTCCGGCGGCTTCCGCTTCCTTGGACTCGACCCGGGCCGCTACGCCCTGCGTGTCAGCCTCGACGGGTTCTCCACCGTCGAGCGCGAGTCGGTGACCATCGAGGCTGGCCGCAACACGACGCTCGAGGTGCAGCTGACGCGGGCGGTCAACGAGGTGCTGACGGTCACCGGTGAAAGCCCGCTGCTCGACGAGCGAACGCTCGTGTCGGGAGTCAGCGTCAATCGTCTCGAGCTCGAGACGATCCCGACCGCCCGGGACCCCTGGGCGGTCATGCACCAGACTCCAGGGGTCTGGGTCAATCAGGTCAACGTCGGTGGCGGGCAGAGCGGCCAGCAGCCCGGCTTCCGCGGTCTGGGCATCTCGATGGTCGAAAACGACTGGAACATGGACGGGGTCCAGATCTCGGACATGGCCTTCACCGGTGCCTCCCCGACCTACTACGACTTCGACCAGTTCGAGGAGATCCAGATCACCACCGGCGGCAACGACATCACGCGCGCTACGGGTGGAGTCGCCGTCAATCTGGTCACCCGGCGTGGCACCAACGAGTTTCGGGGCTCGGCCCGCTTCCTGTTGACCGACGGGGCCGGCTACTTCGGCGTTCTGGAACAGGCCGACTCGGGTTTCGACTCGGGCAAGCTCGGGCCGGGCCAGGAGGGCTTCGTGCCGAACCGCATCGACCGCATCGAGGACCTCGGGTTCGAGGCCGGTGGGCCGGCCTGGCGCGACCGTCTCTGGTTCTGGGCCGCCTGGGGGCAGACCGACATCAATCGGATCACCGGCAGCGGCCAGAACGATCGCACCGTGCTCGAGAACGCCGTGATCAAGCTCAACGCCCAGATCGTCGACGCCAACTCCTTCGTCGGCTCGTACAACAGCGGCACCAAGTACAAGTGGGGCCGCGGCGCCGAGCCCTCGGTCGACCCCTCGGCCACCTACGACCAGCGGGGGCCGACGGGCGTCACCAAGCTCGAGGACACCCATGTCTTCGGCTCCAATCTGTTCCTCAGCGGCCAGTACTCGTTTCTCGACGGCGGCTACGCGCTCTCGGCCCAGGGCGGCTGTGGACCGGACCAGCCGGCGGTGCCGTTTCCCGGCGGCGAAGCCAACGTCGATGAGAACGACTACCTGGACCAACAACGACTGTGGCTACAACCGGCAACCGGCCGAAGAGTGGCGCCTCACCGGCAGCGTCTTCCTCACCGGCTGGGGGCTGAGTCACGAGCTCGAGTTCGGCGGGCGGGCTCGCGACTCGCAGATCCGGTCGAAGTGGACCTACCCGGGTCGGGCCCTGCTTCACCTGCACGGGGCGGTCGCCGGCGTCCAGGACGAGGAGCTGCTGGTGAGCCTTGGCCTGCCGCCCGAAAGAGTCAGCGATGCACACATGGTCGAGGCCCAACGCTCGGGCGAGTCTTCGACCACCGGCTTCTACCGATCGCTCTGGTTCCAGGACACGATGACCCGCGGCCGCTGGACGGCGAACCTCGGTCTGCGCTACGACGACCAATACGGTCGCAACGACCCGAGAACCGTCGAGGCGAATCCGGCATTTCCCGAGCTGATGCCCTCGATCTCGGTGCCCGGCAACGACTCCGACGGCATGAGCTGGTCGGACTTCTCACCCCGCCTCGGTCTCACCTACGCCCTGGGCGAAGAGCGGCAGACGCTCGTGCGAGCGAGCTTCGCCCAGTTCATCGACGCCCTGGGACTGGGCGACATCGCACGCACCGATCCGGCGTCGGACGATGCCTTCGGCTACATTGTCTTCCTCGACGAACCGGGTGGCTTTACCGGCTTCTACGATGACGGCGAGACCTGGGCGGTCGACGACGTCGAGGGCTTCGATCCCAACGATCCGACCGCTCTGCCGGCGCCCGTCAGCCGCAACGATCCGAACATGAACGTGCCCCTGACCCGCGAGCTCATCCTGGGAGTCGAACACTCGTTCCTGCCCGAGCTGGTCAGCTGGCCTGCGGCTGACCTGGCGCAATCGCAGCCGGGCGCGGGAGGTGCCACCGCTGTTTGTCGACAACCTCACCGGTGCAGTCACGACGATTCCGGCGAGCGAATACGTGCCGGATCGTGTGCTTCAGGGAGCCTTGCCGGACGGGTCCCCCTACGAGGTGCCGACCTTTGCCGCCGACCCTGCCCGCTGGAGCTACACCGGGGGCGATCTGCTCACCGACGGCGACCGCGAGGTCGACTACTTCGGCACCGCCATCACCGTCACCAAGCGCCTGTCGAACCAGTGGATGCTGCGCGGATTCCTCAACTACAACTTCGACGAAAGCTGGGACGTGCCGGCGAGTTATTTCAATCGCAATGATCCCAACCGCCGGGTGCAGGAGGACGAAGGCGGTACGGTCACCGATGGCGAGATCTATGCGGTGTGGGGCGAAGAGCAGTCGACTTGGCAGTGGAATGTCAACGGCATGTACCAGTTCGCGCCGGACCGGCCCTGGGGCTTCAACGTGGCCGCCAACATTGGTGGCCACCAGGGCAATCCCTTCCCGTACAACGAGTACGTGGCGGGACTCGACGGCGTCGAGCGGGAGATCCTTGTTCTCGACAAACTGGGCGATGTGCGCGCCGACGACGTCATGATCCTCGACCTGCGCCTGGAGAAGGAGTTTGCGGCCACGGCCGGCCTCAGCCTCACCTTCAGCATCGACGGCTTCAACATCCTCAACGACGGCTCGGTGCTGAACCGCTACCGCAACATGGCGTCCGGCAATGCCGGCTGGGTGGCCGAGGTCGTCTCACCGCGCGTCTGGCGTCTCGGCGTGCGGATGAGCTGGCGGTAGGGCCGAGGGGACGACTTTGATCGAGGAGTCAGAATCCGAAGGGGCCGCGGATCTCGCAGATCGGATTCGGGCGGGTGATCCGTCCGCCGAGCAAGAGCTGATCGAGCTCTACGGGAAGCGCGTCTATGCCATCATCCTGGCGCGCCTGCTCGATCCGGTCGTAGCCGAGGACCTCACCCAGGAGACCCTGATAGCGACCTTGGAAGCTGTGCGGAAAGGCAAGCTGCACGAACCGGAGAAGCTCCCCGCGTTCCTGCGCGGCACTGCCAGAAACCTCTGCAACAACCATCTGCGGGGTCTGAGTCGCAAGGCGGTCGAGATCCAGGTCGACCCGCCGTCGCCGCAGCCGGATCCCGAGACGCGTTTCCGCCGCCGCGAGTTGCTGTCTCTGGTTGGCCGGTGTCTGGCTGAGCTCGACAGGACCGACCAGCAGATCCTGCTCTGGAGCCTGGTAGACAGGCTGAGCTCGGACGAGATCGGCCGCCGCCTCGGTATGCGGCCCGATACTGTGCGTCAACACAAGCATCGGGCGCTGCAGAAGCTACGCGCCCGTTCACAATCTCTGTCACAAAACCCCGGCGGGGACCACAAAGTGACGGGAGGCGAACCATGATCTGCCTCCGTTCCGGAAACCACGAACTGATGGAACGGTACCTGAATCAGGATCTGCCCGAGGGCGAGGCAGAGGAGTTCGAGGCGCATGTACTCGAGTGCGACGACTGCGCCGATGCCCTGGAGCGGCTGGCCACCTTGCGAGCGGAGCTCGAACGCCGCCGTGAGGAGATCGAAGCGGCCCCGCGGAGAGCCCCGTCTTCTGGCTCGTGGATGCCCTGGCTCGGCCTCGCGGCCGTGGCCGTCGTGGCTGCGGGACTGCTGTTTCTGATGCGCGGGGAGTCGAGGCAGAGCATGGCTCCCCTGGCCTCGATCGAGGCGCCGATTTACGTCGAAAGCCAGCTGCGGGGTGCCGCTGACGAGGCCGAGGAGCGATTCCGGACTGCGATGGAGCTCTACCAGGAGGCCGACTTCCGAGGGGCCTTGGCAGAGCTCGAGGCGGCGGCGGAGCTCGACTCGGAACGCATCGAGGTGCAGTTCTTCCTCGGCGCCTGCAGGCTGCTGACCGGCGATGTCGACGGTGCCATCAGGGACCTGAACCGGGTCATCGAGCAGGGCGACACGCCGTTTCTCGAGGAGGCGCTCTTCCTGCGAGCGCAGGGGCATCTCGTGCAGGAGAACCCTGCCGCCGCGGCGGCAGATTTGCGATCGATTCTCGAGCTGGACGGGGATTGGGTGAGCCGGGCGCAAGACCAGCTCGAGCAACTGGAGGCCTGGTCGGCGGTCCACGGCTAGCGACACCGGGCCTCGAGGCTGGAGATGACCGGAGCACCTCGCATCGCGGTCCTGTTGGCGGCCTGTCTGGTCGTCGCGGTATCAGTACACCTGCCGGCGGCTGCCGGGTCACCTCGCGAGCTCACCGAGATCCGCCGCCTGATCGAGGCGGGCCGGTATCTGGAAGCCGAGGCGGCGGCGAAGGAGCGAGTCGAGAGCCTCGGCGACGCTTCCGGTGAGGCGCTCGACAAGGCGCAGGCCCTCGATCTCTGGGTCGAGGCGCGCTGGCGCAACTACAAGTCGTGGCAGCCGGGAACCCTCGAAGCTGCGGAGTGGTCGGAGAAGATCCGGGTCCAGCATGCCGGGCCGGAGACGGCAGAGGTCGCCGACAGTCTCTTCCACCAGGCCCGGGTGCTCGATGAGTGGGCGCGGTTCGCAGAAGCCCGCCCCCGCTACGAGCGTGCGATTGCGCTGTACCGCCGAACCGCTGGCGAAGACGATCCGCAGACGGCGATCGCTGAGGCCTACCTCGGTGCCATGCTGGTCGAGCTGGCGCACTTGCGGGCGGCCGAGCCCTACCTCGAGCACAGCCTTCAAGCCCTGGAGCGAGCGTACGGCCCCGAGCATCCGGCGGTCACCACTGCCCTGGTTCCTCTCGCCTGGCTCGAGAAGTATCGACGTGACGTGGATCGGGCACAGGCGCTCTTCGAACGGGCGCTCGAGATTCGCGAGAAGGCGCTGGGTCCGGATCATCCGGAGGTGGCCGAGGTCCTGGATGGCCTGACCCGCCTGCGCTGGGAGACGACCTCGCTGGCGGCGGCCAGGGAAGCCGGGCGCCGAGCCGAAGCGATTCGGCTTGCCGCCCTTGGCCCGGACCATCCGTCACTGGCCTACAACTATGTCCTGCTGTGGTGGGCAGAGACCACACCCAGTGAGGCACAGCGCTGCCTCGAAAAGGCCCGAGAGATTGCCGAGGCGGGCTTCCCGCCGGAACACCCGATGGTCGCCCTGGCGCTCACCTACTACGCTTTGGCCGACGATATGGAGGGGGGATTCGGGGCATCGCGGGAGGTCTTCGAGCGTGCGCTTCGCATCTACGAGACAGCCTATGGTCCCGACCACTGGCGGGTGGCGACGGTGCTGGGCAACATGTCCGGTCTCTGGCACTCCCTGGGCGACCTGCAGCGGGTAGAGGAGTGCCGAGAACGGGTGCAGCAGATCTATGCGGCCAGCGAAGTCCTCCGCTTCCCCGCCTCGTACCTGGATCGCCAGACCGAACGGCTCGAGGACCGAGGAGAGATCGGCCTGGAGGAGGCCATCCGCCGGGGAGAGGAGGCACTCGAGCTGGCCGAAGAGGTCCATGAACCGTTGTTCTACCTGGCGTCGCTGCTCCAGACCCAGGCCGATCGGTTGCTCCGGGCCGGCAGGTGGGTCGAGGCCGCCGAGATGTATCAGCGGTCGATTGCCGTGAGGGAAGCGCACGCCGGTCCAGACCACATGCACTTGATGGACCCGCTGCGTGAGTACGCAGACCTCCAGGCTCGCTTGGGCAACTTCGAGCGGGCGCTGAGCCTGAATCGCCGCGCTCTCGACATTCTCGTCCAGCAGCTGGGCCCGGAGCACCTGCAGCTCCAGTTCAGCATGGATCTCGAAGCGAGACTGCTCTGGGGTCAGGGAGACCTCGAGGCCGCCTTCGCCATGGCACAGCGTCTCGACGGCTTGCTGCGGCAGATCCTCGCCGAGGCGATGCTCGGCCTGCCCGAGCGCCAGAGCCTCGGCTTGCTCGCCTGGCAGGCGTGGCAGAGAGACTTGATGATCTCGGCGGCTGTCGCCGACCCCGGGGTTGGGTGGAGCCTGCCGGCTGCCGAGGCCGTGGTTCGCTCGCGCGGCGTGGTGCTGGATGCTCTCGCACAGCGTCACCAGGGCGCTCGCGCGACGGCGGATCCGCGAGTGGAAAGACTGGTCGAGGAGCTGGAGGCGGCGCGCAGCGGGCTGGCGCACCTCGCCGTGGTTGGAAACCAGGGTGAGAGAGCCGAGGCTTCTCAGCGACAGCTGGAGGCGGCACGACGACAGAAGGAGAAGGCCGAATGGGCCCTGGCGGCTCACGATCGGCGTTTCAGACAGCGGCGGCAGCAGTCCGTCGCGGGAGTCGCCGAGGTCGCAGCCTCGATTCCGGCGGGGAGTGCCTTGGTCAGTTTCCTCAAGTACGACCGGTTCGAGTCACCTTCATCCGAGGCCACACCTCCCTGGCCACTCGAGTCGACACCGTCGTATGCCGCCTTCGTCCTGCGATCGGGAGAGACGATTCCGCAAGCCGTCGATCTCGGACCGGCTCAACCTGTCGATGAACGAATCCGCAAGCTCAGCGAACTGACCTGGGCGGTCGCAACTTCAGCCGACCGTTCACCGCGTCGCTCGCTGGCTTCCTATCGGACCGTGGGTGAGGACTTGCGGCGGCGGATATGGGATCCACTCGCCTCCTTGCTGAAGGGCGTCGAAAGGGTCTTCGTCGTGCCCGATGGAGAGCTGCATCTGCTGCCGTTCGGGGCTCTGCCGGTGGGGGAGAGCGGGTATCTGATCGAATCCGGGGCGGGCATCCACTATCTCTCGACGGAACGAGATCTCGTGGATCCGGGAGCCCCTGATCTTCCGCACTCCCAGGGATTGCTGGCGATGGGGCACCCGGACTACGAAGAGCCCAATCTCTTCGCCGCTCTCGTCCCGGACGAGAGCGAGGTCTTCCAACTCGCTCGTGCCGATGGCGCGCAGACCGAGGGAGTCTTCCGCGGCCAACGGGCGAGCTGCGGGGACTTCGGCTCCCTGCGATTCAGCGCCTTGCCGGCGTCTTTGTCGGAGCTCGCAGCGATCGAGAGCTCCTGGCGGCAGAGCTCGGGCAACCCGGCCGTGGCCGTGCTTGACGGAGCACGCGCCAACGAGGCTGCCTTCAAGGCCCGAGCTGCGGGCAACCGGGTGCTGCATCTGGCAACGCACGGCTTCTTCCTGGGCGGCGAGTGCAGCCCCGAGGCCCGGGCCGAACACGGGAAGCTGCTCGAGAACCCGCTGGTGCTCTCGGGCCTCGCCCTGGCCGGCGCCAATCACCGCCAGGCCGCCGGGCCGGAGGAGGAGGATGGCATCCTCACGGCCGAGGAGATTGCGGCTCTCGATCTCGACAGCGTGCAATGGGCGGTTCTCTCGGGATGTGAGACCGGGGTGGGAGAAGCCATGGCGGGGGAGGGGGTCTTCGGCCTGCGCCGCGCCTTTCAGATCGCCGGTGCCCGCACCGTCATCATGAGCCTCTGGCCGGTCGACGATGAAGCGACCCGCGACTGGATGTCGGCTCTCTACCGGCACCGCTTCGCGGAAGGGGCCACGACCCTCGACGCCGTTCACCAGGCCAGTCTCGAGCTCCTCGCGGGCCGCCGCGCCGCCGGCCTCTCGACCCACCCCTTCTACTGGGCCGGCTTCGTCGCCGCCGGGGACTGGCGGTAGGGGAGGCCAGAGCAGCGGCTGTCACGTTCTCGCTCTTTGGACCACTGGGTAGACAGAGGAGTATCCACCATGAAAGTCCCTTTGCTCGTTCTGGTGTTGGGCGCCCTGCTCAGTGCCGGTCCGGCGACAGCCTGGAGGCACGACCGGGACACAACGTCCCGGTTCATCCTCGACGATTCGCAGCCGAAGCACCCGAAGTCGTGGGTCGTCGCGGTACCTGTGACAGAACCGATTGTCGGTCGCGAAGGGTCGCCTTTGTCGTTCCGTGCGACTTACATGACGCTTTTCCGGAGTTCCGACGACGCCAGGAACGGCAAAGGCAAGGTCGTTCTGAACCTGCAGGTCGTTCGCAACAACCAGGTGGTGTGGAGGAAGCAGCTCAAGGACAAGGTCAAGGACGACTGGGAGACAAGTCAGGAGTGCGGTAACTGCACTCACAAGCTGCGTGCCTGCCGGGCCTACAAGGGCTCGTTGATGAAAGGCGATGTGGTCCTGTTCGAATTCTCGTTCAGTGGAATGCCGGATTTCGCGCCTGGGGAGTCGGCCCAGGTCGATGCCAGCGTGCGCACCGACGCCGATGCTTGCAGGTGAGGGAGACGCAGATGAAACAGAATGCCTCGAAACAGCGGACACTCGGGATCGTTCTGATCGTGGGCATACTCGGATCCTGGGCAGCGGCAGCTTGGGCAGCTCACGGGGTCTATTCGCACAACTTCTTCACATCCGAATCTCCCAAAGAGGCACATCCCAGGACGCTCGAGACAGCGCTCGTCATTACCGAAGACATGGTCGACGTTGAGGGTGAGCCGCTGCCGGTGCACTTCGGATTCTCGTATGCCAACGGCCTCGGGTTTGAGGAAAGCAAGACGAAGGTCATCGTGAAGGTGAAGGTCTATCGTGGCGCGAAGCGGCTCTGGCAGGCGAGACAAATGATGCTGCGGGATGAAGCCTTGGGCTACCAGCATGTCCTCTGCAAGACCTACGTCAAGGGCCTCGAAGCCGGCGATCTCGTGGAGTTCGCCTACACTTTCAAGAAGGCACCCAAGCCTGGCAAGGTCGACCTGATTCGTCTGTTCGCTGTGGCCGGCCCGCCAGAGATGTGGGAAGACTCTCTCGGCCTGTGGCCGCTGAGCGATTCCTACCGGGAATGTGAGCCGTAGGGGAGGGCCTTGAGCCCTCCCCAGGGATCTCTGGATCTACTTGCAGGTCAGCTTGATCGGGTGGCAACTGCCGGAGCAGCACTCAGCGTCGCTGGTGCAGAAGTCTCCCTTAGGGACACAGGGTGGGGCTACGCAATCGATGTCGGAGCTCGGCTCACATCCGGGCGGGCAGCATCCGTCGTCCGGGCCACAAGCGAGCAGATCGAAATCGCAGGTTGCCCAAATTGAATCGGCATCCCTGCAAACGGGAATCGTGCAGATGTCAGTATCATCCTGGCAATCGCTATCCCACTCACAGTCCGCGGTCTCACAGATTCCGGACCAGCACTCGCCGGAGCAGCCTTGACGAGTCAGTCCGCCATCGACACGGTCGATTTGGCAAGCCGAATTCACGCAGGAGTCATCGGTGCAGGCATTCCCGTCATCACAGTCGTCGTCGATCGAGCAAGTGAGGTCGAGAGCATCCCGCTGCCAGTCGGCAGAGTCTCCGGACGCGATCACTACCTTTTCGCCATCGGGATAGTCCCACTTGACCAGGTTGCCTCCCGGGTCGGCGTAGACGAGCTGGGACCCATCCGACGACCATGTGGGGAACGCATACCCGCCCAGCGGCACGCGGTTGCCGTTGTCCAGAACGTAGTTCCAGTGGCCCGTCTCCAGATCGATACCAGTCAACCACAGATAGGTCTGGCGCCTCACCCGTTCAGCAGCAGGGAAGACGACGAACTCGGAGCCCGGCCGCCAGGCGAGTCCTTGAGACCTGATTTCGAGAGGTTCGTCGAACAGTGGAAATGGAGTGATCGGGTCGAGACGCAGCCAGAGCTCATTCGCCGACGCTGGTCGTCCGAGGATGAGCAGGTGCGTTTCTTCGCTCAGCCAGTCCTGCTCGAAGACGGCGATGCGGTTGCCGTCGCCGCTCCACGAGGCGGTCAGCTCGGCGCTGAAGTACGTCGTCAGGCGGAGCATAGATGGGTTCGAGCTGGCTGGTGCAGACTTCGGCTTGCACCGCAGTGTGGTCCGCAGGAATGAGCGACAGGGTGGTCTGGTAGTTGGGATCTCCAGTGTGTGTGTAGACGAGAATCTCCGACCCGGTGGGTGACCATTCCGAACCCCAGAGGAGTTCATAGGGATTCCCCGCGAGGTCGGCACCCGCGCCACAGAGAACCAGAGTTGGGTCCCCTCCGTCCGGTCGAATCTTGTAGATGTCGTAGTAGAGGTTGAAAGTGATCCACGTGCCGCCGGAGTGGCCCAGTGGCGAGATCGACGGGAAGGACGGGATCGGAGAGAACTTGCCGCCAACAAAAAGCTCTGTGACCCCAGTGCCGTCATCGTTCATCACCATGACCCGGGCCTGGTTCCCCTCGCTTGTCGCGTAGGTGATCAAGTTGGCGCCGCTGGTTGACGCCAGGCAGAGCAAGAGCACAGCCGCCAGCAGGGCTGTCAGCATCGGTCTTCGACGCATCGCGATTCCTCCTTTTCTCCTGTACCCGGTGAGTACCCGCAGCCAGCGTTTTGTGACAGGCAGATTGAGGCGGGACGGCAAGGCTCCTACAATGGTGGGTGCACGCGGACACGGTACCTGGAGGAGCATGGCGACGGACTCCACGATAGTCGACCTGGTCGAGCGGATCGCGAGTGGTGAGCGGTCAGCGGAAAGTGAGCTGGTCCGGCGCTTTTACCGGCCGGTCTTTTCGATGGTTCTCGCCAGGACCGGGGACATCCAGGTAGCGCAGGACCTGACTCAGGAGATCCTGATGGCCGTCATCTGTGCCCTGCGCGACGGCAACCTGCGCAATCACCAAGGGTTGCCGGGATTCGTCTGCGGCACGATGCGAAACCGGGTCAGGAACCACTTCCGCTCGCTGCATCCGGAGTCGGTCGGGGCCATGCGCCGGGAGCCGGTGCTGGATGAACCCGATCCTGAAGAGGAACTCGCGAACGCCGAGCGTCTGGCCCTGGCGAAGCAGGCGATCGCCCAACTGGGGCCGGAGGACCGGCAGATCCTGCGTCTGACGCTGGTCGAGGGCCTCCCACCCAAGGCGATCAGCGAGCGCCTGGGTCTGAGCGGGGACGTCGTGCGGCAGCGCAAGTCGCGGGCCATCCAGAGAGCCCGCGAGATCCTGCGAGGCAAGTTGTCACAAAGCGAGTCGAGGCGTTACTCACAGGCAGAATGAGCCATGGAATGTCGTGAAGTCGAACGGGGCGAGATGATCGAGAGGTACGTGAGAGGGGACTTGACCGAGCGTGAGCTCGACCGCCTCGAAGAGCACGTTCTCGCCTGCGAGAGCTGTCACGAGCAACTGGAAGATCTCTCCCTGCTGCGGGCCGCGCTGGCGGCCGATGAGAGCGCGGAAGCGGAGGCGGAGCTGGAAAGCAGCTGGGCGATCCCCTGGCGCTGGGTCGGGCTCGCGGCCGCCGCCGTTGTGGTCCTGGCCGTGCTCTTCTGGGTGCGCCAGGTCCAGCCTCCGGTGCCGGGTGGCGATCGTCTCGCGGAGCTGGCCATGGTCCAGCCGCCGCCCTACGAGCCGAAGTCCCTGCGCACTCTCGGTGGCGAGGGCGAGCGGCGCTTCCGGGAAGCCATGGTGCCTTACCAGGAGGGACGATTCGACGAGGCGATTCCCGGACTCGAGGAGGCCGTCGAGCTCGCCCCGGATCTGGTCCCTGCCCGGTTTTATCTGGGTGCCTCGTACCTGCTGACGGGCGAGTCGCGGCAGGCGGTCGACACTCTGACGCGGGTCATCGATTCCGACAACGGCTCCTACGGGGAGTGGGCGCTCTGGCTCCGCAGCAAGGCCCACCTGGCTTCTGGGGAAGTCGAGGCCGCACGACGGGACCTCGAGGCAGTGATCCGACTGGAGGGAGAGCTCGAGGCCCGGGCGCAGCAGCTACTGAACGAACTATCCGGCTGAGACCGGTGATGCGAACCCTATGGCAGAGCGCGCTCGTCGTATGGGCGACGATGGTGGCGGTCGGTTCGGCCGTGGCCTGGAGTGCCCCGGAACCCTATGCTGGCCCGTCCATCGAAGACGTGCGACAGCTCGTCTTCGATGGACGCTACCGGGAGGCCGAAGAGGCCGCTCGCGAGCTCCTTCCCGAGGTGGAGAGTGAATCCGGTTCGGCCTCGCTCGAGACGGCCGCGGTTCTCGATGCACTGGCCGAGACCCTGTGGCGGGGTGGACAGTGTCTGGTGTCGCCCGAGTGTGCCGAGGTCGCCGAGCGGGCGCTGATCCTGCGCCAGAACCGCCTCGGGGACGACGTGCTGGTCGCCGACAGTCTGGTGCGCAAGGCCGAGGTGCTGGTCTGCCGTGACGATCTCGAGGGTGCGCAGTCGGCGCTGCTGCGGGCTCTGGAGATTTACGAGTCGGCCGCCCCGCAGGACTCCATGCGGTTGGCCCGAGCGCACAGCCGTCTGGCGGACCTCTCGGAAGCTTTCGACCAGGTGGAGGCCTGGGACGAGCACTCGCGGAAGGCACTGGAGATCATCGAACGGGAAGAGCGGGCGGACCCTCTTGTAGCCGCCGAGGCGCTCACCAGCCGCGGCAACTACATCTTCGGTGCAGGAGTTTCAACAACCTATCCAGCTGATACCGAGCCCTTCGCACGTCGAGCTCTGGAGCTGCGGCGCAGCGTGCTGGCAGACGACCATCCACTGGTTCTCGAAAGTCGCTTCTTTATTGGCGACATTCTTTTCGATCTCTATCGCTACGACGAGGCGCTGGCGACCCTAAGCGAGGCCACGGAGACCCTGGGCCGGGTCCTGGGGCCCGACAACCCCTTAACGGCCGACCATCTGGCCAACCTTGCCTACCTGCAGCGGAACGCCGGCTTTCCCCTGGACGCTGAGCGGAATCTGGAGCGGGCGGTTGCCATCCTCGAGCTCTATCCCGACTCGGGGATCAAGGCCAGCACCTATAGCTTGATGGCCCTGCAGCGGCATCGACAGGGTGAGCTGATCGAGGCGCGGAGATTGTACGAAGCGGCCCTGGAGATCAAGGAGCGACTGTTCGGGCCCGACAGCGGGTCCGTGGCAGGAGTGCTGACCAACCTGGGGTGGCTCGAGAAGGATCTGGGCGAGCTCGAGGAGGCCCGCCGGCATTGCCAGCGGGGACTGGAGATTGTGTCCAGCACCCGTGGCGCCCGGTCCGTCAACGCCGTGGTCTTTCTCATGCACCTGGCCGAGGTGGAGCAAGCGGCGGGGAATCTGGAGGCGGCCGAGAGAATCGCGCGCGAAGCCTGGGCGATCGAGGAGTCCTTCCTCGATCCTTCGCGGCTCAGCCTGGAGGTAGCCGCGCTGACCCTGGGCGTCATCCTCCGCGAGCGAGGCAAGCTGGCCGAGGCCGAGGCCGTGCTGACGCGGGTCCTGGATGTCGTGGAAGCGGGATACGACCTGCGGGACCGTGACCTGGCCGCGAACTGGATCGCGTTGGCCGATCTACGGGTCGACCAGGGCAGGGTCTCCGAGGCGGTGGGCATGTACGAGGAGGCGCTGTCGATCGTCGAGGAGATCTTCGGGCCGGCGCATCCCATGGCGGCGGAGACACGGCTGAAGCTCTCGACGTGCGCTTCTCGGCTCGGCGACTGGCAGGGGGCGTTCGACTACGCCGTCCAGGCCGAGCTCGGTGCCCAGGAGACCACCCGCACGATGCTCACCGGCCTCAGCGAGCGGGTCGGCCTGCGCTATGCCTCGACCCGATCTTCCGGTCTCGACCGGATCCTCTCGCTGCTCGTCGAGCAACCGCAGACGCAGGCAATCCGGCAGGCGTTCGATGTCGTGATTCGTGCGCGGGCGCTGGTGCTCGACGAGATGGCTGACCGTCGTCGGACCCTGGCTCTCAGTGGCCTGCGCGAAGATGACCCACTGGTGGCAGAGTTGATGCGGGCCCGTCAGCAGCTCGCACGCCTGACGGTGCTCGGGCCGGGCGGCAGCGAGCCCGCGCAGCTCGAGCGCTTCCAGCAGCTACTCGCGACCGCGAGGGACGAACGCGATGGGGCAGAGCGGGCCCTGGCCGAGGTGAACCGACAGTTTCGCTTGGGGCAGCGGCAGCAGCGGATCGGACTGGCCGAGGTCGAGGAGGCCTTGCCGATGGGCAGCGGCTTGTTGGCCTTCGTGCGCTATGTCGACCCGCAGTCGCGGACCTCGTACCTGGCCTTCGTCCTCCGCGCCGACGGTCGCGGCGTCGAGCTCATCAACCTCGGTGAGGGCACCGAGATCGATGCACTGGTCGAACGGGTGCGCTCACAGGTGGCGGCCGAGGCGGAGGTCACCCTGGGAAGCTCGGGAGCCCGGGAGCGCGCCTATCGCAGGGAAGCGGGACAGTTGCGCGGGAGAGTCTGGGATCCTCTGACTGAGTCCCTTGCAGATGCCGAGCGGCTCTTCGTCGTCCCGGACGGGTCGCTGCATCTTCTCAGCCTGGCGGCCTTGCCGGCTGAAGAGGGTGAGTATCTGCTGGAGAGCGGGCCACGCCTGCATTACCTGTCGGCCGAGCGGGAGCTGCCGGGTGCGCCCGCCACGACTCGTGACGGCGGCCTTCTCGCGGTCGGCAATCCGGATTTCAACGAGACGACGATGTTCGCAGACCTGGGGTCCCGCCCTGCCGACCGAATCGCCGCACGGACGGACGAGGGCGTCGAAGATCTGCGCCTCTATCGCGGACCGCGCTCGGCCTGTGAGAGCTTCGAGGCCATGCGCTTCGAGCCGTTGCCGGCGAGCGAGAAAGAGGTGGAGGAGGTCGTCGGCGTCTGGTCGGCAGACTCTCCGGGAGCGAGTGCGCTCGAGCTGGTGCGCGGCGAGGCCTTCGAGACGACGTTCAAGCGCCAGGCGGCCGGCCACAACGTGCTGCATCTGGCGACCCACGGCTTCTATCTGGGCCAGGAGTGCCCGGTCTACGACTTCCTGGATCTGCCTGGAGCGGGCGAGATCCGTTTGGATGATCTCGAGAATCCCCTGTTGCGCTCGGGGCTGGCATTTGCCGGCGCCAACCATCGGCAGTCGGCGCGGCCGGAGGAGGACGATGGCATCCTCACCGGCGAGGAGGTGGCCGCCCTCGACCTGACAGGGGTCGAGTGGGCGGTCCTGTCAGCCTGTGAGAGCGGCATCGGGGAGGTGCAGGCGGGGGAAGGCGTGTTCGGCCTGCGCCGCGCCTTTGCCAGCGCCGGCGCCCGCACCCTGATCATGAGCCTGTGGCCGGTCGATGATGACGCCACCCGGGACTGGATGCGCTCGCTCTACCACCATCGCTTCGCTGAGGGATCCACCACCCTCGATGCCGTCCACGAGGCAACTCTCGAGCTCCTCGAGGCCCGCCGCGCCGCCGGCCTCTCGACCCACCCCTTCTACTGGGCCGGCTTCGTCGCCGCCGGGGATTGGCGGTAACCCGAACCGTCACGTAGGGGAGGGCCTTGCGCCCTCCCCAGTCATCTCTGGATCTACTTGCAGGTCAGCTTGATCGGGTGGCAACTGCCGGAGCAGCATTCGGCGTCGCTGGTGCAGGTTTCTCCCTTCGGCAGGCAGGATCCGCCGCAGTCTGGAATGGGAGTGAAGAGACATTCCCCGCCGACACACTCATCGGTCGTGCATTCGTCACCATCGCTGCAGTCCGAGTTCTCCCAGCAGTCGGGCGTTTCGCAGATACCCTCGAAGCATGTGCCGTAACCGTCATCACACGCAGTGCCGTCCGTGACCGGTGGGTTCAGGCATTGCCCTTCGGGCGAACAGACATCAGCGGTGCACTCGTTTCCGTCGTTGCAGTCCGCAGCACTCGCGCAGGGAGGTGCGCCGCGCTTCCAGTCCGGCCAGAGACAGCTCCGTGAGCTCTGATCCGGAAAGATGATCGAGGAATCTCCGATCACCGGTGTCCCATCAGGGGCGTACTCGATGTTCGCTACCCTGAGCTCCATTCCTGAGTTGTAGACCATGCGGTCATTCTGTGGCGACCAGTTGGCATTCCAGCCCTCGGTGAGGTGACCCCAGCCTTGAATCTCATAGGTTGCGGGATCGAGATCGAGCCACGTGATCTTGTCCACTCCGTCATTGGTGTCGGTGAGCAGAATGTTCCCTCCTCCCCGCTGCCAGTCGACACCCGCTCCGATGTCGACCTCCTGGAGATCTTCCGGCAGTTCAATCGGGTTCTTGTAGGCAACGGTGGGCACTGGACCGCTATCGTCGATGTCGAGCACCTGGAGTCGGTACTCTGATAGAGAGTCTTCGATCTATTACTCCTCGAAAAATGCGATCTTCGAGCCGTCGTCAGTCCACGTAGGAGCGTAGTAGACGATGTTCCAACCTTCGCCCGTCGCCGGATTCACATCCGGGGTATAGAGATGAATCAGATCGCTGTAACAGTCTCCGTCCGGTTCGTCATCCGCACGCACAATGCCCAACCAGTTTTCGGCCCCCGTTGCTCCCTCCAACCTAGAGATAAGGACCAGAATCCATTGACCATCTGGGGACCACTGGGGGTAGTAGGGTGATATGAAGGGCCCGTCTGGACCGGTTCCGATAGCGCACAGGATCTGCGTCATCTCTTCGCCACCGGGTCGGATCTTGTAGATACCCGATACCTGATCGACTTCCGGGTTGGTTACCCTCCTGAGGGCGATCCACTCGCCCCCGGGCGACCACTTCGGCATCGTAGAGCCCATCTTGAACTTGTCACCCTTGAAGACGACATTCGGATTCGAGCCGTCCGCACCCATTACGGTAACCGTGATTGCCTGCTGCAAGATCTGCCGGCAGGCGATCTCGGGCTCGACCGCCCACACGCTCTGACTGCCGAGAATCAGTGCGATGAGGAGGGCTTCGGTGGCGTTCTTCTTCATCTTCATTCTCCTTTCGAGGCATTCAGTTACTGAGATGCCCAGTCGGAGGAAACGTGACCACCGGATTGTGGGGTGCTGAATTGGCTGGAGTTGAAGTTGCTCGCACTCGCTGTTTTGCGCGATAAGGAACGTGGCCGGGCACGAGGCCCGGCCGAAACTGAAGATCGCTACAGCCCCCCAGCCCTGTTGCTCTACTTGCAGGTCCCCTTGATGGGGTGACAGCTGCCAGAGCAGCACTCGGAGTTGGTGTCGCAGGTAGCGCCGCTGGGCAGGCAGGCGCCACAGCCCGGTATGGGAGTCCCGGCACAACTACCAAGACCATCGCACAGGTCGTTCTCGGTGCAGTCATCGCCGTCACTGCAGCCAAATCCAAATGGGGCAGGAGAAAACGCACACTCCCAATCGGTGCATTCTCCAAACGTGCACTCATTCCCGTCATCGCAGAGCGGTAGACCGCTAACGCCACACTCGGGTTCGAAGCACGATCCGGAACCATCACACCACGCACTCTCCCCGCAGGGGATTCCGTCGGCGAGGTTCTCGTGGTCGCATTGACCGGTGTTCGTGTCACAGAGATCGTTGGTGCACGGATTGTGGTCCTCACAATCAGCATCGACAGAGCAGGTCAAGTCCAGTGCATTCCGCTGCCAGTCCGGATCTCTCCCGGGGCCGATGGTCTCGGTCTGGCCGTCCGGAAAGGTGAACGGATCGTAGGTCCACTTCACGAGGTTGTCACTGCCATTTTGGAAGATCATCTGCGACCCGTCGGGAGACCAGCTGGGGCTTCTTCCTTCGAGTGGCGAGCCACCAGTCTGAAAGAACCCCGAGGATCCGTCGCCCAGCCTTACCCACATCAGGAACCATTTGGCTTTTCGGCTGGTTTCGTCCCTGACGGTGAAGGCGAGGAGGTCACCGCTTCGCTGCCAGTCGATGAAGAGGAGGAAGCCCTCGGGAAGTGGCGGGTCCGGATAGATCGAATCATCAGCCTCCCAGGTACCATCCGGTTGCCGCGCGATGATGGTCAGTCGGTTGTACGGTGGAGCAGAGGGGCTCTCTTCCGGGGGTTGTTCGAAGAAAGCTATTCTGGACCCGTCGTCGTTCCAGGCAGCGGTGCCCTCCAGGTGCCAATCAACCGGGTAACCGCTCCAGTCGTAGTAAAAGATCGGCTCGAGATCACTCGTACAATCAGATCGAATGACGGCATCGGCATCAATGAGACCGAGATAGCGACCTGTCTGCACCAGGATCTCTGTCCCGTCGGGCGACCACTGCTGCCAGCCATAAAGGTAATCGTATTCTTCACCGTTGATGTCGGTGCCGAAGTAGCAGAGCATGCCCGTGAGGTTGTCCCCGTTTGCCTGGATCCTGAAAAGATCGGCATTGTCGAAGGCGACCCAGGTCTCGCCGTTCAAAGCATTGGGAGTAGAGATCGACGAGTACGGGGCAAAGGGCAGGAACTTGCCTCCCACGAACAGCTCGGTTGCTCCAGAACCATCCTCATTCATCACCATCACTCGAGTCTGATTGGCGGACCAAATGTTGTACGTGATCAGGTTGGCGTTGGCGGGTATGACAAGGAGCGGGAGTATCAACACCGACAGCGCCACTGCGGTCTTGTGTTGCCAATTCATCTGGTTCCTCCTTTCAAGGCATCCAGATGAAGGGATGCTCGAGAGGAAGAAACGTGACCTTCTCTATTCGGACCCAGGGCAGGGAGAGTCGTTGGATCCGCAAGTTTCACACAATACCCCGATTTGGACGATGTCGTACTGGATCTGTCCGCCGCCTCTCTTGACTCCCAGCACTTTCGGCATGTTCGAGAAGTCGAAGATGAACAGCAGCGCTTCGTTCTTCTTTAGCTTGAGGGGGAAGTCCTCTGATTCCAGGGAAACGGGTCCGCCGAGTACAGGCTCCTGGAGGCCCGAGGGGTCGACCAGGGTGAACTGCACAAGTTCACCTCTGTGCTTGAGGTCCCAGGGACCGAGCGTACGGCTTGCTGTTCGGGTGATCAGCTCGACCGTGACCTCGGCTGCTGTACCTTTGGGCTGCTTGACCCTGACTGACTCTCCAAGGCTCGTAATGTACCGCTTGCGCCTGTGACCGTACGAGAAGGTGCAGGTTACGAGCTGCAGTTTCTGTTGAGCAACCAGCGTCAGCACCTTGTGCCGCGGATGGTTCACTTGCGATTCGGGTATCAGCATCCATGCGTTCTCCAGGGCCAGCCCATTCGCTGCTGTCCCCGGTCTGGGAATGAGACCGAGAATCGTGATGAGTCCAGCGAGAACTAGGCTGAACCTCCTGAACATCTGTGACTCCTTCCGAGTCTCATTAGTCATCGTTTGTCCACCAATCCTTGCAGGGGCGATCGACGGTGCCGCAGCTTTCGCACCAGGTCCGCAGCCAGACGTTGTCGCGAAATGGCGCCGCCCCTTCGGGGTCGACTTCCAGTCGTGGGGCGCCGCTGAACTTCACTGTCCATAGCAACATGTTCCCTGCCTCGACTCGGATGGGAAACTTGGCGCTTATCTCGGTCTGGAGTCCGTAGGTAATGGCCAGGAACTGGTTCTCCAGCGGGCTGTCGGCCCAACCGACGACGGCCATCCCGTTGGAGTCGATGTCCTTGCTGTAGGAGGCGATCTTTCGATTGTCTGATTGACCGACCACCTTCAGAGACACATTGAGTCGGCCTCCATTGGAGATCTCCGGAAAGCCTTGGGATGCGCTCAGGCTGTCCCTGCTGTGGGCGTACCATAGGTGGCAGGCGGTGAGTTCGATGCTCCCGTCCGCCACCGTCGCTAGTTTCACCTTCTTGGGGTGGCTCATTCCCTTCTCGGGGTACAGGTCCCAGCCGCTGGTGAGTTCCTGATGGTCCACCGCCGTAGAAGGCGGTGGCACGATTCCAATCAGCAGGAGCACGACCCATGCCCAGCGTGTTGGCCGTCTTCTCATCTGTTGCCTCCGTTCTTCTCGGTCTCCAGGTCGGGCTTGTCGACCAGGCTCAAGTCGCTCTCCCCCGTGGTTGTGTCCTTTGCGGCAGGAGTTCCGCAGCCGACTATGGGCACTCGAACAGGTTCGAATCCCAGAACGGGAAGGGAAGTGACCACATCTCCCGGGGTCCCAGCCCGACAAAGAGGTCAGGAGAGCCGAGCTTTTTGAGGGTCGACCCATTGAGAGTGAATTCAAAGATCACGAGGTCACCCGGTTCCAGGCCTTTCGTATAGGCATCGCAAAAGCTGTTCCAGGAGTCCGAGGTGAAGTCGAGTGACTCGAACTTCACGGTGCGCTTCTTGGACCAGATGCGGTCACTGCCTCGGTAAATGCTGACCTGGTGGGTGACTTTGGCTCTAGTTTCACCTGCTTGAATGCGACTGAAGAAACTCAGAGGGACCTCGTCCTGGCCCAGTTCTTCGGTGATCGCAATTGCCAGCCGCAGGTTCTTCGTCGCATCGTTGGCGCCTTCGGGATGGACTTCGGAGATAGCGGAAATGCCATAGACAGGAGTCTTGGCAAAGAGGGACGCTGGGCCCAGCAGACAAGCACAGAGAGCAGCGTAGCCGGCAATTCTCTTCATCGTTTCCTCCCTCTCTTCTCGAGTCTCGATCGAGAGGCCACTAGTAGCACGTGTGATAGATCTCGACACCAGCGCGGGCGGCGTCGCCCACACCGAACGGCGGCATGCGTTTGAACTGGAAGTGAAACAGAACCAGGTCCCCCGCCTGCAGGCCGCCCAGGGATCGATTGCAGAAGCTCAGATTGTGGGTACAGTTGCCGCACTCCCAGGTGGTGTCCAGGTCATACTTGATTCTCGAGTTCTTCTTCTTGCTCCAGAGCACGCGGTCGTTGCGAACAACCTCGATCGTCAGCTTGACCTTGCCCTTGCTGTTTCGGCCAGCTTCGTTTAGCCCGAAGTGCGTGATGTAGCTTGCCGAGAAGTTGAGCCCACCCTGGTCGAATGACACCACTGGATCCAGGATTGGAATGGCAAGAGTGAGCTTCTTCGGATGCTTCTTGGTGGACTCGTCGAACCGAAGCGCCATCTCTGCGCGGGGCGCATACGTCTCGGCCACAAGCGGAACGGCCACCAACACGAGGCTCGTCACCACCAGGGCTCGCTTCCATCTCATGGGCTCCTCCTTTCTTTCAAGGGTAGCGATGGGGAGGAATTCGTGACCTCAGAACTCGATTCTCACCCCCAGTTCGTAGTGTCTGGGCTGCATGTAAAAAACCGGTTCATCGAGCTCGTAATGCTCCTCATCGATCGTGCAGCCCCAATAGCCTTCACAGACTCCGGTCACGAGCTCCTTGTCGAGGAGGTTCATCACCGTGCCAATCAGAGACAGCCTCGCGGGGCCGAGCTGGAAGGATTTGCTCACCTGAAAGTCGATCCAGTAGACGGCAGCGGCCCTTCGACTGCCGCGGGGTTCGTGAAAACGGAAACCATAGGGGTAGATCGGCTCGACCACCGTGTAGGGATACTCGGACATCCAGGCCGCATCGAAGGCGGTCGTGATCTGCCAGGGCAGGCGGAAGGAGCCGTTCAGGCGCAGGCGGTGCCGCCGGTCGTCGCTCAGGTAGCCGTAGCGGTTCTCCCATAGCTCGGGGTAGAAGTCGAAGTCGTAGCCGGCGCCCCAGGACTCGACGTTGCCCAGGGACTCGGAGAACGTGTAGGAGCCGAGCAGGTAGAGCCAGGGTTTGGCCCGGGACTGGACGCGGACGATCCAGGCTTCGTAGGTACGCTCGAGGAAGGGGAGATTGGCGATCGTGTAGCTGCTGCAGTCGGCGCCTTCACTCGGCACCGGCAGGTTGCCGCTGCAGGTGTCCTCGAAGAGATCCTGGGCGACCTTGTCGACGTAACTGAGCTCGATCGATGAGCGATAGGCGAACTCGCGCTCGATGGCCAGGACCAGCTGCTCGGAAACCATCGGCCGCAGGCCGGGCGCGACCCTGACGCCCTGACCGACCCCGAGATTCCAGTCCATCAGCCAGAAACCGTTCGCGTCCCAGGAGCCGCCGGGGTCGGGGATCCAGGTGCCCACCGTGTGGTCGCCGACGGTGACCTCACCACCGAACGCTTGCCGGCATTCGTCTTCGTCGTAGTCGAAGGCGCTGCAGGAGAGGTAGATGAACTCGGTCGCGTTCTTCAGCGCCCGGGCGTAGGAGGCGAGCTGCAGCG
This sequence comes from uncultured Acidobacteriota bacterium, assembly GCA_963707075.1. GTDB lineage: Bacteria > Acidobacteriota > Thermoanaerobaculia > Multivoradales > JAHEKO01 > CAXMQZ01. Next base: position 7,696 of record CAVPOX010000005.1, on the reverse strand, counting down.
TATTGGGCTGCATGAACTGTCCCCAGGAGGCGCGCGCCACGGTCTTGCCGTCGCGCGTGATCTGCCAGGCGAGGCCCAGGCGCGGCTGGATTTTCGAGAGGTCAGCCACGTCTTCATTGACGTTGTTGAACTGTTTCGTCGAGTCCCAGCGCAGGCCCAGATAGAGATTCAGGTAGGGGCGCAGACGCCAGCTGTCCTGTGCGAAGGCCCCGAAGTGATGCCCGTCCTGGGTGTAGGCGCCCTCGGGCGGGACGTAGAGGAGTCCGTAAGGCTCGCCGAAAGCGTCCCGATACTCGTATCCGGTCACGAGGCGGAACTCGTCGACCTGATCTTCCCGGGCGTAGTCGAGACCGGCCTTGAGCGAATGATCGTAGCCGGCGAGGTAGGAGAGGTCGGTGTGTGCCTCGTCGCGGGTGCGATCGATGCTTCGCTCCTCGGTCGCGTTGACCGAGCGGATCCCGGAGGGCGTGAACTCGTAGTGGCCGATGGTGTCGAAATCGCCGCTCTCGGGGATGATGCTGATGTCACCGCGGAAGTGGGAGGCACGCAGGTTCCAGAGCATTCTCTGGGACACAACCCCCTGGAGGCCGAGCCGGGTCAGCGGTCCACCCTGGTTCCAGGCCGTCGTGGCCTCCGGCTCGACCCAGGGACTGGCATCGTCGTTGTGGATGGTCACCGGATCGGTGGCGAGCTGGCCGACCAGGGTCCAGGAAGGGCTCGCCTGCCAGGTGAGCTTGCCGAGGTAGTTCTGGCCGTCGAACTTCCGTGTGCTTTTCGACCCTTGGGGCGTCCATTCGGACCTCGGAGCGCTGGCAGCGGCGAAGAACCAGAGGCGCCGCTCGAGGATGGGACCTCCCAGTGTGGCATTGACTACCTGCCACTTTGTTGGCTCTTCGTCGCGATCGAAGTGCTCCCCGTTTTCGGCCCAGTCACTCTCCCGCTGCCGCAGATCGAGAGTACCGGCGAACCTGTCGCCGCCGGACTTGGTGACCACATTGATGATGCCTCCGGTGGTGGCACCGTACTCGGCCCGATACCCGGCGGTCTCGAGCGAGATCTCCTGAATGGCGTCGAAGTTCACCATCTTGCCCCAGGTCATGTTCTGCGGCAGCGTGATGTTGGAGCCGTCCAGGATGTAGAGATTCTCGTTGTCCATGGAGCCGAAGACGTTGGGGTCGATGGTGTCGGCGCAGAGCACCGAGTCGACGACTCCGGGAGAGTGCTTGACGACCTCGAGATAGTTGCGGCTCCCGAGGCCGACGGTCGCCGTCTCGAGGAACTCCAGATCGAAGACTTGCGAATGAGAGGTCTGAGTGGGATCGACGACGGGGCTGCGAGAGGTGACCTCGATCTGGTCCAGCACGCTGCTCGGCGACAGACGTACGTGCAGCTCGGTGGTCTTCTTGGCAGTGATCGGGATCTCTTCGACCTGCTGGGTGGCGTATCCCTCGAGCGCGACGGAGATTTCGTAGTCGCCGATGGGCAGTGACGGGAAGGTGAAGCGGCCGTTGGCGTCGCTGATCGCCGTCCGCTGCTCGGCGATCAGGGCGGGCGAGCGGGTAGCCACCAGGGTGCCGCCGAGTGGCTCGCCCTGCGCATCCGAGACGACGCCACGGAGCTCGCCGGTCGTCTGTGACATGAGAGGGTTTGCCAGAGCGGCCAGAAGGAGCAGGAGCAAGGTCCTGACTCCGCCGGTGCCGTCAGCACAGGGGTTCGAGGCGTATCCCCTCAACAGCTCCCCCTTTCGGAGAGACTGATAGTGACCAATGCTCACGTTACTCCTCCGCAACCGGCCTGCAACACCCCGAGCGGTAGGGGCATCCCACCTCTCGGGGTGGGCCGACCATCCACATCTCGCGATACCCCCGGTGCCGATGTAGGTGCTTGGGCACGAGAAACGTGACGATCTTTCGGTCGGGGCAGAAGGAGCCTGGATTGAGAGGCTCCGAGATCTCGCCTACAATGAGAAAGGAGATTTGGTGAGGTTCCCGGGAGGACGATGGCCTCTGGCAATCCGACAGAAGAGCTCCCGGCGCGGATCCTCGGCGGCGACTCGGACGCCGAAACGGAGCTGGTCGAGGCGTTCTATGGCCGGGTCTTCGCCATGGCCCTGGTCCGCACCGGTAACCGCGAGGTGGCGCGAGACCTGGCGCAGGAGATCATGCTGTCGGTCGTCTGTGCGCTGCGGGAGGGGCGGCTGCGCGAGTCTGCGGGCCTGGCCGGCTACATCTGCGCCACGGCCAGAAACCGCATCAGCTACTACTTCCGCAACCGCAAGCCCGAGGCCGTGGATCCGCCGCCCTCACTCGCTGACGTCACCCTGCCGGACCCCGAGGAGTGTTTCCGATCCGAGGAGAGGCGCCAGAAGGTCCTGCAGGCGATCACCCACCTGAGCGCCGACGAGCAGAAGATCCTGCGGCTCACTCTGGTGGAGGGGCTCAAGTCGGGAGAGGTCGCAGAGCGCCTGGGTCTGAATTCGGAGGTGGTACGCAAGCGCAAGTCCCGGGCCATCCAAAAGCTGCGCCAGGCGCTGGCGCGAGGCGGGTCACGATTCTGAGTCTGGAGATACTTCTTTACAGGAACATGCTGTGAACTGCATCGACATCCGGACCGGGGAGATCATGGAACGCTACCTGCGCGGTGAGCTGAGCGACGAGGAGTCGCAGCACTTCGAGGAGCACTATTTCTCTTGTGACGATTGCTGGGAGCGGTTGCGCGACCTCTCGGTGACACGCCTCGAGCTCGCCGAGCCTCGGTGGGCGGTGGCTGACGGGGAAGCGGTCCGGCCTGGCTGGATGGGGGGCTGGACCTGGGCTCTGGCGGCGGTCCTGGCCCTCCTCGCGGTCGGGGTGGCATTCTGGCTCAAGGACTCGACGCCGGGAGCGTCGGAGGGGCGCTGGACCGAGCTGGCCGCGGTCGAGCCAGCGCCGTACCAGCCTCAGAGCCTGCGCGGGCCGGACGTCGAGGCAAACGCCTTCGAGGAAGCGATGGTCCCGTACCAGCGGGGCGACTACGGCGTGGCAGCCGAGCGTCTCACGGTGGTGGTTGGGATCGAGCCACAGAATGCGGCGGCCAGCTTCTACCTGGGAGTGAGCTACCTGTTGAGCGAGCGGCCGCGCGAGGCGGTTGAGAGCCTCACTCGCGTGGTCGATGCCGGGGAGAGTCGTTTCCTCGAGTCGGCTCTCTGGTACCGCGCCAAGGCCTGGCTACGGCAGGGAGACGTGGCCGCGGCGCGTGAGGATTTCGAGAACCTCGCCTCGCGCGACGGCGCTCTGGAAGCCGAGGCGCGGAGCATTCTCGATCAGCTCTAGACCATGAAGAGAAAGGGAGTAGCGGCGCTCGACAGGCTTCGTCCTCGTCTCGGGGGATGGGTCTGGGCAGCGGCTGGGGCCACGATGCTGGTTTCCTGCCCAGCCTACGCTGTCCACGAGCCGGCATCGAAGCTCGAGGACGCGGTGATCCTGCCCTTGTGCGCCCTGGTGGACCAGGGCCTGTATCTCCAGGCCGAGTCCTCGGCGCGCGAGCTCCTGCCGCAGGTCGAGGAGGAGTGGGGAGACGGCTCTCTCGAGACGGCAGAAGTCCTGGACGTCCTCACCGAGGCCCTCTGGCGAGGGGGCAAGGCGACGGAAGCCTCGACTCTGGAAGTCGCCGATCGCGCTCTGCAGATCCGCGAACGGCGCCTCGGCTACGACCACCCGATCGTCGCCGACAGTCTGGTGGAGAAGGCCACTGTTCTGCAGTCTCGAGCAGCAACCGACGAAGCGGAGAAGCTGCTGCAGCGGGCCCGCTCGATCTACGCCCGCACCTACGGTCAGGGTGACACCCACGTGGCGATGGTGCTCAACAATCTGGGCAACCTCTACCGCAGTACCGGTGGCTTCGAGATGTCACGGCAGGTCCTGGAACAGGCCCTCGAGCTGTACGAGGCCCTGTGCGGGCACGATTGCGTGCAACTGACGGGGACTCTGGCCAATCTCGCCCAAACGTTCGAGCTCCAGGGGGACTATGCGACAGCGGAGCAGCTGCTGCGCCGGGAGCTGGCCATTCACCAGGCACACGGCGGCCTCGGCACTCCGGCAGCGATCCAGGCCTTGCACGGCCTGGGCGTCAACCTGCAGCAGCAGGGCAAGTACCTCGAGGCGCGCGTGCTCCTGCGGCGCGCGGTCAGCGCCAAGGCAGAGCTCCTGGGCGCGCTCCATCCGTCGCACGTGAACTCGCTTCTCAATCTGGCGATCCTCGAGTCCGATCTGGGCCACCTCGACGAGGCCGAGAAGAGCTACCAGGCGGTCATTTCGATCCTCGAGGAGACACTCGGTGCGAGCGCGCCCGACACCGCCCAGGCCTGGGTCAACTACGGTGCCTTTCAGGAGATCTGGGATCCCGTCGCCGCCCGCACCCTGTTTGAGAAGGCTCTGGAGGTGTTCCGGGCGAGCTACGGGGAAGAGCACTATCTGACCGCCTGGACGGAGACCTCCTTGGCGCGTGTATTGCGCCAGGTCGGCGACTGGCAGGTCGCCGATAGCTACCTGCAGCGGGCAGGCGATTACTGGCAGGAGAATCCGTTCCCCCTGTCGCTACACATCGGCACGGTGGTGCAGGAGGGCGAGCTGTCGCTTGCACGCGGTCATCTCGACGCGGCTCGCGGCTATTTCGAGCAGGCTCTCGAGCTGGAGATCGAATCACACGGCGAAGAGCATGTTCACGTTGCTGGAATGCTCAATCGGCTGGGTGAGGTGTGCCTGGGAGAGGGTTCCTACGACGAGGCAGCCGAGGTGCTGGCGAGAGCCTTGGGCATCGCGGAGCGGACGATGGGCGAGGGGTCTGTGACCTACGGGGAGGTTCTCGTCCGCCTGGGCGATCTCGCCTTCGCCACCGAGGCCTGGACCGACGCTCTCGGCTTCTACCGTCAGGCCTTGTCGATTCTGGATATCGTCTATGCCGAGCCGACCACGGAGATTGCCGAGCTGCGGGTCAAGATCGCCCGCTGCCTGTCGCGGCTCGGTTCACGGCGACCCGCCACCGTCGCCGCTCTGCAGGCCGAGGACATCGCCCGCTCCCACCTGCGCTTGCTGCTGACCGGCATGCCGGAGAGTGAAGGGCTCCGTTTCACCGGCACCCGGGCCACGGGGCTGGACCTCGCCTTTTCCCTGATCGTGTCCGGGGCGGAGGACGAGCTGCGAGTGGCCACGGTGGATTCGCTGGTGCGGTCGCGCGCGCTGGTGCTGGATGAGATCGCCGGCCGGTGGCACGGCACCCGGATGCAGGACGATCCGGCCATGGCCGATCTGGTCGAGGACCTCAGAGTGGCTCGCCAGAGATTGGCGTACCTCGTGGTGCGGGGCCCCGACGACCCGAAGCAGCTGGCGCGATACACCTCGCTGCTGGAGGTGGCGAGAGCGGAACGAGAGCGGGCGGAGCGGGCGCTGGCCCTGGCCAGCCGGTCCTATCGCCTGCAGCAAGGCCGGCGACAGGTCGGCCTCGAGCAGGTGGCAGCGGCGCTACCGGAGGGCAGTGCCCTGGTCGGCTACGCGCGGGTCGACCTGCTGGACCTGGAGGCAGATCCGCACGCCGGTGGGGCCCACCGGGGTGAGTCCTCCTACGTCGCCTTCGTATTGCCGGATCGGAAGTCGATTCCGGATGTCTTGCTGCTCGGCTACGCGGGTGAGATCGAGGATCTGGTCGAGCGGGTTCAGAGTCACCTGGCGGAGGAGGCCGAATCCTCGGGAGTCGGTCAGGACTGGGCCGAGTCCGTCTACCGCCGGGATGCGCAGCTCTTGCGGCAGCGCATCTGGGATCCGATCGCGAATCGCCTCGGGAACCCCCAGCGGATCTTTGTCGTCGCAGATGGCGCCCTGCACCTGGTCAACGTCTCGGCCCTCCCCGTAGAGGACTCGCAGTACCTGGTTGATCGGGGTACTCTCATCCACTACCTCTCTGCCGAGCGAGACCTGGTCCTGGAAGGTCGAGAGATGGCAGGGCGAGGCCTGCTGGCCTTTGGCGACCCCGACTTCGACCGCAGGGCCGAGGTGCCGGCCTTGGCGAGCGGGCCGGTGAGCGGGGTTACCGCGGGCGCGTCGAGCCGTGGCTTGGGCCGGGGAGCTTGCGAGGACTTCCGCTCGCTGCGCTTCGCCTCGCTGCCCGGTGCCGCAGCCGAATTGAATCAGGTTGTGAGCCTGTGGAACGGGCACGGGCAGGAGGGCCCCGGTGCGACAGAGGTACGGCGTGGGCGCGCCAGCGAGGCGGCCTTCAAGCAGCAGGCGGCTGGCAGGCAGGTGATCCATCTCGCCACCCACGGCTTCTTCCTCGGCGACTACTGTCCGGCCGGGTCGGAGCTCGGAATGACGCAGCCCCGGGCCCCGGAGGATCGTGCCGATCGCTCTCTCAGTCCGTTGCTGCGTGCGGGACTCGCTCTGGCCGGCGTCAATCGTCGCCAGGAGGTCGGTGGCGAGGAGGATGACGGCATCCTGACCGCTGAGGAGATCGCGTCGCTGGATCTGGAGGGTGTGGAGTGGGCGGTTCTGTCAGCCTGCGAGAGCGGCCTGGGGGAGGTTCGAGCGGGAGAGGGTGTGCTCGGCCTGCGACGAGCCTTCAGCGTCGCCGGTGTAAGGACGCTGATCATGAGCCTCTGGCGGGTGGATGACGAAGCGACCCGAGAGTGGATGGGACTCCTATACCAGCGCCGGTTCCAGGACGGCCTGGATACGGCGACCGCCGTCCATCAGGCGACCCTCGAGCTCCTCCAAGCCCGTCGCGCCGCGGGCCTCTCGACCCACCCCTTCTACTGGGCGGGCTTCTGTCGCGGCGGGAGATTGGCGGTAGGGTAGGGGCTGGCCTCCACGCCCGCCTATTTGCCGGCCCTTACTCGCTCGGATCGATGCCGAGGCGTTGCATGCGCTCTTTCCACTTCTGGCGGGCCAGACGCCGCAGGTCGTCGATCTGGTCGGCTTCGTCGACGATCTCGATGCCGATCAGGGTCTCGACTACATCCTCGAGCGTGACGACGCCAGCCAGGCCGCCGTATTCGTCGAGCACCACGAGCATGTGGAGCTTGTGTTCCAGAAGCTGGTCTGAGACCTGTTCCAGGTTGGCGCTCTCGTGGACAGCGAAGATTTCCCGCTTGATGTCCTCGAGCGTCTTGTCTCCATGGCCGTGCAGCTTCTCGATCAGTAGGTCGGTTTTGAGCACGAAGCCGGTGATGTCGTCACGGTTCTCGCGGTAGATGGGAATCCGCGAGAAGGGGATCTCAGGGTGCTCGTCCAGGACTTCGTCCAGGGTCATGTTCTCTTGCAGGGCGAAGACCACCGTGCGTGGCGTCATGACATCTTCGGCACGGAGCTCGGGGAGTTGGAAGAGGTTCTTCAGCACGCGGGATTCACCCACCTGGATCTTCCCCTTTTCGACGCCGACGTCGACCAGCGCGGTGAACTCGTCACGGCTGAAAGTGTGCACGCTCTTGCCCCGGGTGATGAGCCGCGTCAGGCGTTCCGAGATCCAGATCAGCGGGTAGAGAATCCAGATCAGCAGCTGGACGAAGGTCGCCGTTGGGCCAGCAAGCCGACGCCAGTACAAGGCGCCGATCGTCTTCGGAACGATCTCGGACAGAAACAGAATCAACAGGGTCAGCACCGCCATGGAGATCCCGACGTATCGGTCGCCGAAGTAGGCGGCGGCTTCGGCGCCAGCACCACCGGCGCCG
>CAVPOX010000004.1:0-1026333 GCA_963707075.1 uncultured Acidobacteriota bacterium | reverse complement strand
TTGCCGATGGCGAAATCGACAAGGTTCTGGAAATCGAAGCGTCCGGCATCGCCGGCCCGGTCGACGATGAAGTTCGACTGCTGACCAGAGATGACCTGATAGCCGGCCCTGGCTTGTCGTGTATACGGCCGGCCACTCTGCAGCTTGATCACCGTGCTCGCGTGCAGGTTCCACGGCAGCTGCCAGTTGGCCAGCACCCGGAACATGTGCGGCTGGTCTGACAGTTGTAATTGCCCGTCAGCGAGTTTGAGCCATTGGTTAGGGTGCGAGCCGTACTTGAGGCCATAAATGACACCCCACTGAAACCCGGCGAGGGGCCAGGAGCTGAGACCCTTCGATTCTGAATAGGTGTAGGAGGCCTGCAAACCCCACCAGTCGGCAAACCGGCGGTTGAAGGTCAAGATCAGACCCTTGTATTCCGACCAGTACTTGTTGAGCCGTCCCTCCACGGTGAAGCCGGGGCCGTTACCTTTGCGGATGGTCGGAAAGTCGATGGGATCGAGAAGCTCATAGGTGCGGCCGTTGAAGGGATCCGTCCACGGAAAGGTCTCGTACACGCCGTCATCCAGGATCTCCCAGCCGATCCCATCAGTCGAGTCCTTGTAGACGACCGTGGCGCCGACGGAGTAGACGCTCCTGGACTCGCGCCGAAACCCAGGAGTACTGCAGGGTTCGAGGTGCCCTGAGATCTGGATCGATGGCGGTCGTGAGCTCTTCGCTGAACCAGATGCCCTGGAAGTCCCATGGGCCACTCCAGGATGGACCTGTGGAGTAGAACATCGTCGGTGTGTAGGGAGGTGGGGAGTTGAACATACCCCCAGCAATCTCATCGTAGTAGACGCCGAAGGCGCCGCGTACCACGGTCCTGCGGTCGGCTCCCAGGTTGTAGGCGAAGCCGACTCTGGGCGACCAGTTGTTCCAATTGAAGGCTGGGATGAGTGACGGCGCCTGCTCCCCGGTTGGACTACCGTCCGGATTGAGGATGGGATACGAAGGAATGCTTACCCTCGGCTTGGTCGAACCGCAGACCGAGATTGAGCGTCAGCCGATCGCCCAGAGCCCAGGAGTCATCGACGAAGATGCTCCACGTCTCCTGATCGTTACCGTAGTAGAGGGGTCGTCCCTCTACCCGGTAGTACAGGTCTCCGTAGAAATGGGCGTAATAGCCGCCGGTTACTGAGGGAGTCGCACGAGAGGTCAGCTCGGCCCGACCGACCTGGACCCCGAACTTGAAGTCGTGATCCCCCGCGAGGAAATCATCGGCAAAATGCGAAACAGTGACGTTCACCTGATCTCTGGACTGATCCGCTAGATTCGGCCACCACATGCCCCCGAAGTATCGCGCCGGGCCTCCGTCTGGAGGCGAGTAGTCGAGGTAAGCCGCCTCCGTGCTGCCGGTTTGAGAGAGCCAGGAATAGTCGGATTCCCAACCTGAATAGCGTGCCTCGAGAAAGGTACGGTCGCTGAAGAGCGACTGGTAGGACAGACCCCAATAGGTCGCATCATCTGCCTCTTCTCCTGCCGCCGATGGCTTGGTGAATTCGTCTGCCCCCGCCGGCCACCGGTAGGGCTGATATCCACCCCTCAGCTCGAGTAGGTTGCGATCGTTGATCCGGCCAGACACCTTCAAGTCGTAGGTGTCAATCGACGTCCGACCGAGAGTGGCTGGGTCTTGGCCTGGAAATGAGAGGCCATCCTGGAAGTTCCTATAGGCTGCGAAGTACCACAGTCGGTCTTGCTTGATGGCTCCACTCAGGGTTGCACTGAGATCCCTGAATGGATGGACCTGCTCGAACTCGGAGAACTCCGACTCCTCGAAACCGATGTCGGAGTCGACCAGTGTGTTGTTGAACCAATAGCCATTGAGCGTGGCCCTGAGTTGGTTCGATCCTGATTTGGTCACCATGTTGAGAACAGCACCCTGGAAGTCGCCGAACTCCGTCGGCGCTCCAATTCCCATGACCTGGATCTCTGCAATCGTGTCGGGGTTGAAAGCAACCCAACTGCTTCCTTGCATGGGCGCCTGAGCACCTTGATGCCATCGACGCTCCAGTTGTTCGAATGAGGGTCGGAGCCGAAGGCATTGATGTGATAGGGGTTCGTTTCCACCGTGTAGGTCACGCCGGCAGTCGCCGCCATCGTGGCCTGGTAGTTCCGGTCCGTCGGAAGATCCTGGAGAAGCTTCGAGCTCATGTGGGTGCCCAGGCCGGAGCTCGAGACGTCCACCAGCGGCGCTTCGCCCATGACGGTCATCTCTTCCGCGAACTCGGCTGGCACAAGAATGAAGTTGGCCGTGGCGGTGGCATTAATGGCGACTCTTCGGCCTTCATGAGATGACGGCTCGAATCCGGCCAACCTAGCCTCCGTGCTGTAGATGCCCGGCGGCAACGCCGTGAAACTGTAGGCGCCGGTTTCACCGGTCACCGCCATGCGCTCACCGCCCATCAGGACTTCGCTGCGGATGGTGACCGTCACTCCAGGCATGGCCAGTCCATCAGGGTCGACGACCGTGCCGCGCAGGCGGCCAGTCGTCTGTCCGTCAGCCGGCATGAGGGTGGCCAGTGCCAAGGCAGCCACCGAAACAAGAATCCGGAATGCACGTTTCATCACGACACCTCCTCTTCCAGCGCTCCAGGGGGACCTACCACTCCGGCACCTCCGCCCAGCCCGGGAAGGGATCGTAGTCGATCCTCCAACCCGCAGCGGATGCGGGATCCTCGACGATGCGGACATTGGTCAGGGATTTCAGTTTGGCGAGCAGCTCATCGTGCGGCAGGGTGTGAAGCCGCGGCTTCGACAGATCCGGTTGGGGCCACACCCGGACCGTCCCGTCCTCACCCCCGGAGGCAATCCATTGGCCGTCGGGCGAGAAGGCAACGAGTGGATCACTCCCCGGTGACCGAAGAACACATGAGGCTCTTCGCCGGTAACAGGGCCGACGCGCACGAGACCTTCCAAGGCCCCCCCGGTTGCTATCCACTGGTCCGAGGGATCCATCGCGAGACACAAGATATGTTCGCCATGAGTCAGGATTCTCCCGGCGATCGCCCGTTTCGCGATCGACCCGTACGACCTCGTTCTTGAAAACCGGTTGTTCACTCACGAGATCGATGCCGAGCACGAAGGTCCCGTCATGGCTGGGAACGTCGACTCCCCACGATAACAGCGGACTCGACAAGCGGCTCACACTCCCGTCCTCTAGATCGAAGGTACGCTCTACGATCTCTGTCGACTGCACACTTTTACGGCTCTGGCCAACCCATCGCAGTCGTTGGTCATCGTCGAAGGTGAGGTAGTAGGATTCCGGGCTCGGATGGAGGTCTGGTTCCAAGTCTGCACCGCCCCGGTTGCCAGATTCCAGACTCGAATGATCGATTCGCCCTCGGCAACCCACCAGGGCACTGCCGCGAGGCGCCGACCATCGGGGGAGAAGGCGATCCTCATGCCTCCCCCTTCCAGGGGCCAACGCCCCGGCAGTTCCCGCACAGGTCCGCCAGTCAAGGGAACCAGCAGAACCGTGCCATCGCGCGAACCCACCGCCGCGAATTCCCCGGATGGATGGATGACGAGTTCCGTGAAGGCGACAAGGGGCTTGGCCAGGAGCACGCGCGTGGCTCCGTGGTTCTGACCCCGGAGCGGCCAGGCGCGGACCCCGTCGCCCGCCGCTGAGAGCAGCCACTCTCCGTCCGGCGTGAAGGTAACCGCCTCCACCCGGCCTTCATGCCCACGCAGGACCCATGGATGGTCTCCCGGAAGTGGCCAGAAGGAAATGTTTTGGGTATTGCTCGTCACCAGCCAGGGAGCATAGGGATGGAAGGTCAGCTCGTTGGAAAGAGACGCGTCCGACGGCGAGAGCGACAGGGGCTCTGCATCCTGCGGCGCCGCCAGATCCCAGAGTCGTGCCGTTGGCGTCCCGTCCACGACCCCGTGGGCCGCAAGCAGCCGACCCGAGGGGTCGAACCGGATGCCATGCAGCCCCTCGGCCCGGTAGTCCGCAGAAGCTCCCCGGGGCGCTCGAGGCCCGCCCAGAGCTTGAGCTCCCCTGCTACGTCTATGGCCGCCAGTGGATCGCCACCGGTCTGAAAAGCGATTTCTGTAACGTTGCTTGCGTGCTCCCCGAGCTCGAGCGGCGGACGGTTCCACGCTTCCAGAGACCTCAAGAAGATGGCCCTCTTGCGGCTGTAGGCGATCCAGGTGCCGCTCGAATCGATGTCGATGGCCGACCATTCGGGCGACCATTCCGGGGACTCCCACGCCGTAGCGTGGGCTTCGATCGCTGCCGCTCGCCAGTCCGCCATGGTTCCCACGAGCCGCCCCTCGCCTTCCCCGAAGGGCCACCAATAGATCGACCCCTGGCCGTCCGCACCCTCGAAGCTGAAGTACCCGTCGCCGCGAGGCCAGAGCAGCCGACCCCGATCCCCTTCGACCCGGCGCAGTTGCTCCCCGTCCGGCACCGCCAACCAAATGAAGTTTCCGTCCTCTTCAACGACGAGAACCTCATCGCTCTGAAACGCGATCCTCAAATCGCGACCTGAGCTCGATCTCTCGGCCAGCATGGACGGCTCCCCGCCATCGCGATGCAGCAACCACAGATTGCCAGTCCCTTCATGGGCGAGCCATTCTCCGCTCGGGCTGAACCTCGCACCCCACACAGCGGCAAGGTCGTTCTTGACTGTTTGCGCCGGGGGCTCTCCTGCAGCGCCCGCAGGGCCAGCATTCGACCCTCCAGCGTGTCCGCCAGCTCCAGGCTCTTGGTGGCCCAGGCCAGGGTGACCGTGGGGAAGGTGTCGATCTCCGCCTCGCCCAGGGCGAGTAGCTTGCTGGCCTCGGCGCGGCGTCGTTCCTGCTCGGCCTGCCAGCCGAACCAGGCGATGACGCCGAGTACGGCGAGCAGGATGCCGAAGGCTGCCGTGACGGCGATGCGTCGACGACGCTTCTGACGCTCGGCCTGTGTGGACCATACGCATCCCGAAGTACTCCTCTGCGGTGCTCAGGCCCCCTTCGGCTAACGCTCGCGCCAGAGCTGGTACTCACCGAAGGAGGTACCGGTCCAGAGCAGATCCTCGGGCCGGCCCCGCTCCTCCCACATCTGCGCCGCCTGCCGGATCTGGTCGCGCAGCTGGCGCGCTATCGGCATCCTGCGTCTGCCAGCGCACCAGGCGCGGCCAGTTGGACAGGAGCGATTCGTGGATGATCTCGATGCGGTGGTGGGGGGTGTCGCCTTCGTCTGCGGCGGGGACCTCGTAGGAGGTAAGTAGGCGGGCGTCGATAAGGGAGTTGAGAACCTGCTCGGCTGTGTTGTAGGGGCCGGCCTCTGCGCCGGCCTGCGGGAGGGCACGGAGGCCCTCCCCTACGCCAGAAGTGCCATCACCAAATACCGAGAGCAGCTCATCCCTATCCCTCGCCGCCCGGGTTCCCTGGGCGGTCACCAGATTGCGGAAGAGCTCGCGGACGATGGGGATGTGGTCCTCACCGATCCTCTCCAGAGTCGCCTCGGCATGCTGGGCCAGAGCCCCGCCGACGCCGCCGATGTGCTCGTAGGCCTCGCGGGTCAGAAGGCCCTGCTCGCGGTCGCGGTGGTCCCAGAGACGGGCGGCAGCAAAGGCCAGCAGGGCAGAGCGCCGCGATCGCTGCCGACCTCGCCCACCATCTCGTCGACCAGGGCGTCGTCTTCGAAGCGATAGCCGCAGCTTGAGCGCCGGCTGCACCAGGGCTCGGCGCAGCGCGCACCGGTCAGCGATCCCAGAGGTGTCAGCTCGCGAGAAGATCGGCTTCAGGCCTCGCTGGTTGGCAGTGAAAGCAGAAAGTCATCCCGCATCGACGAGCAGCACGTGCACGTCGGCCTCGAGGGCGAGTCGACCCAGCAGCTCGGCGAAGCGCTCCTGGACCTCCCACGGGTTCAGCGTGAACAGCTCCTCGAACTGATCCACGATCAGCAGCAGCCTCGTCGTGCTGCTCGCGCCAGCGCGAGACGACCCGAGCAGCGACCTCGGGATCGTCGAAGCCGCACCAACAGCTGCAGCGGCATCGGTGTCGCCCGGCAAGCTCGGGCAGCCAGGGCCCTGCGCCAGGGCGGTGAGCGGCCGATTGCCCGGTGTGGTCACCACTGCTCGCCAGCCGGCCGGCGATCACCGGCAGCAGACCGGCTCTCAGGAACGAGCTCTTGCCCGCTCCCGACGGCCCGATCAGCCGCCAGCAGATGCGGCCGCTGGAGCTTCTTCCACATCTCCTCGACCTCGAGCTCGCGGCCGAAGAAGTACTCGGCATCCTCCTCGGTGAACGACGCCAGACCCGGATAGGGCGTCAGGTCCTCGGCTCCCGCGACGCGCAGCGTCACCTCCTCGAGTGCCCGCGCCAGGGCCGCAGCCGATGCGAATCGTGGCGCCGCTCTCTGCCGCGGCGACCGCCCGCTGCAAGCACCGGCGCCCAGGGCGAGTCGGCAATCTCCGGCGGCTCCTGGTGCATCCCTCGCCAGATCTCCTGTCGCGCCTCGAAGGTCCGCAATCCCCCCGGTGCGATCATCTCGGCCAGCACGATGCCGGCCGAGAAGACGTCGGCCCGCGCATCCAGCGCTTCGCCCCGCGCCTGCTCGGGGGCCATGTAGGCCGGGGTGCCTGAGACCGTCCCTGCCCGCCGTCCGCCAGTCCCTTGGCGATGCCGAAGTCCATCACCACCACCCGACCCGAGCGGGTGATCATGACGTTCTCGGGCTTGATGTCGCGGTGCACCAGACCCGCGTCGTGGATCGCCTCGCAGCCCGGCCAGGAACTGCGCCGCGATCTCCCGCGCTTCGCGCCAGCTCCAGTGGAGCCCGCATCTTCAGGATGTCCGAGCAGCGTGATGCCGTCGATGTACTCCATCGACACCAGCTCCTGGCCGTCGATCTCCACCAGGTCGAAGACCCGGCAGACGTTGGGAGAGATCACCTCGCGGGCCGACGCGCACCTCCTGCCGCAGGGTCTCGAGCGCCCGCTCGTCCTCGAGCAGCTGTCGGCGCAGCGCCTTGAGCGCCACGTCGACACGCAGCTTCAGATCGAAGGCCCGCCAGACCTCGCCCATGCCGCCGCGGCCCAGGAGCGACCGGATCCGGTAGCGGTTGCCCAGGACCTGACCCGGGGAGAACGCCTCGCGCGCGTAGGCCGAGAGTGGCTTCTTCGTCGGGGTGCTCGAGCTCTTCAAGCAAGGAGGGAGATTCGAGTGCAAGCTCCAGCACACAGGCTGGGCAGAGACCCTCGGTCTTGCGATCCTGAGACAGGGTGGCGCCGCAGGCGGGACACTGCGTCGATGTCGGCTCTTTGAGCATCGTCTCCAGAGCTTCCGCCCCGAAGGGCTTTCTACTAGGTAGCTCTCGAAGCAAATAGACGATTCGACGCCCGAAAGCGTCGCTCGCCTGAAGGCTCAAGGTCGCAGTTTCGACAGCAGGTTTCTCACCTCATCGTCGACGTCGGCAGGATCTGCCACCGTCTCGGCAATCTCGGCCCGCAGGCAGCGGCCCAGACGCCTGCGGAGCCGCTGCACGGCGCTCTTCGTCGCTGCCTCGCTCATCCCCAGAGCCGTGGCGGTCTCCCGATACGTCGGCGGCACCCCTTCACCGGTCAGATACTGCTGCAGATGATCAAACTGAAACGAGGTGCCCGCATCGTCCGACTCCCGCTCCAAACGCCCGACAGCCCGATCGAGCACCGTCAGCGCCCAGCGACGCTCGAAGACGTCCTCCGGTGTCATCTCCTCGGAGACCGTGAGCTTGTAGCTCTCTTCTCCGGTCGCCAGATCGAGGGAGAGCGTCACGGCACCGCCGCCCCGCTTGAGAGCCCGCTCGCGATCCCGCTCATGGGAGAGGTAGTGCCGCAGCGTAGCCAGCAGGAACGAACGAAATCGGCCTTTGTCGGGGTCGACGGAAGAAAGAAAGTCCTTGTCCAGAAACTCGGCAAAGAACCCTTGCGTCAGGTCCCGCGCCTCGTCCGGGCCGTGGCCCTGGGCCCGGATATAGGCGTAGAGCGGCTCCCAGTAGGTCTGGCAGAGGGCCTCCAGGGCCTCCCGCGCTTGGGTATCGGATCCATCCCGCGCGGCCAGCACCTGGCTCCACTGCGTCGTGGCGACCTTGCCGCTCATCCTCCCTCTCCCTCAAAGAAGTGACTTCAAGCCAGCTGCCCGATCTCCCTCGAGAGACCGTCGGGCCCGGCAGCTACTTGCTTCTTGCAGCTTTTAGGCTACAGAGAACGCCAGCTTGGCGCACCACCCGCAGGGGTGGGCATGAGCAGCAATGGTACCGGCTCGGCCAGATGCCCGGACCTTGCTGGCTGGGCCGGCCTGGTCTAGCCAACCGCCTTGATCGTCTTGATTCGTTTGAGTTCGCGGTCGTCTTCCCTCTGCGTCAGACCCATCGGCTCGAGGAACTCCTTCAGCAAAATCTCACCGGGATGCGTCGGCTCTCGATGTGTCGGAATTCGAACCATTGTTGCCTCCAGTCTCCTCAGCCCTGGTGATAGTCGACGATCTCAACGTTGACTGGTCCCGGCTCCTCGACTCGCTGTGCAGCATCCAGCACCTCCACCGCCACCAGGTTGCCTTCAGCATCGTAGTCGAGAATCACTCCAGGCTTGTCCTCATCGTCTGTTGTGGCGCGGTTCGAATGGGTTGGGATTGTTTCGCCTGCACCCGCTGCCGGACTCACGCCCAGTGTAGCGAGAGTGTAGCGCGCGGCACATAATGCCGAGCTGCGAGCCAGCGCAAATCACTGATTTCAAGAGATTTAATGGTGCCCAGGGCCGGAATCGAACCAGCGACACGCGGATTTTCAGCCCCCTACATTTGTCCCACCCAGGACACTCCAGGACCCACCAGGCCCAACTTTTCAGGGACTTACCGAAAGGCCGATTGTCCCCGGTTGTCCTGGTTGGTCCCCAATTGGCCCCCAGTAGTGTAGCGAGAGTGTAGCGCGAAAATGGCTCTCGCCAGCCGCTCCCGGGAGCGCATTGCGCCCGTTGGGACCGACCTCGACGCGGCCGACTCGCTCGCCTTCATGCCACGTCTCTTTGTGCTCACTACCCTGCCCCATAGCCGGCCACAGGGAAACCGGTTCGAGCGCGTCAATGGCTGGCAGTCGCTGCGGATGGTGGCTCCGCGGCGGATCGGCCTGCCGTATGGCGTCTACCCGCGACTGCTGCTCATGTTTCTGACGACCGAAGCGGTACGCAAGAAGAGTCGGAAGATCCACCTCGGCGCTACGCCGAATGATCTGGTTCGAAGACTCGGGCTCTCGGTGATCAGCGGACCCCGAGGTACCGCAAGACGGCTCGAGGCTCAGGTGCGGAAGCTGACCTCGACGACCTGGAGTTGGCAGTCAGTGGAAGCTGCCTCGCACTTCGCTGTCTCTCGCCGAACCGCCCCGACGGTCGCGCATTCACTCCACACACTCGCGGTCAGTCTCGGGCTCTCCACGGCGGGCTGGCGCTCCAGGCTCCTCCTCCAGAAAGACTTCTTCTCCGAGATCTCCCGCTCAGCCGTGCCCGTCGATCTGCGATCGGTTCACCAGCTCAAGAGCTCGCCTTTGGCGCTCGACCTCTACACCTGGCTCACCCACCGCATGAGCTACCTCGGGAAGCCCACTTTGGTGCCGTGGAAGGGGCTCCAGGCCCAACTCGGGACCGACTACACCCGACCCCGAGACTTTCGACGCACAGCCCTCGCCCGTCTCGAGGACGTGGTTGGTGCCTACCCGGAGCTCCGGATCCGGGGAGAGAGTGAAGGTCTGCGACTCTACCCGTCACCACCCCACGTCAAGAGTCACGCTCCCTCCGGAAGGTACTGATCTTTCCCAGGAATCTCCAAGCAGTATCAGGACAGCCTGCTGCCGAGCTGCCGAAGGGAAGGACCAAGATGCAACCTTCTTGGTTGTTCCAGTCTTTATTGAGCATAAGAGTAAAAAGGCCTCGAGAAAGGCACACCTGGGAAGAACCAGTGGACCGATAGCTGAGCAGCGCGAAAGGAGGTGAGGATCGCACGACTTTTGGCAACGACTTGCAGGGAAAACGGTCTGAGCCCATGGAGGACTTGGACAGAGGACAGGAGACCCGGAAATGAGAAAACAAGTGCTTGTGGTGTTTGTTCTGCTGGCAGCCCTGGCGGCGACGCTGGCTGCCCCGGAGGCTGAAGCCGTCGGCAGACGCTACGCGACCCCGGCCGGAACCTGGTTTGCGGCCATCGATTTCGAGTTCATCGTCGACCCCGGACCCCCTCCCGAGATATTGCCCTTCGAGCTCGCCTGGCTGCAGAACTTCGACGCCGACGGGCGGACGATCGGCCTCTTGCCGTTTGGCGCCGGACACCCGAACGAGGGTGATTCACGGGTCGGCTGCATGGGCGAATGGGCGCCGAGGCGAGGCGACGGGCGCGCCTTCGATCTCACCATGCGCTGCAACTACAACCAGGACCCGGAAGGCGCGTATGGACTCATTCGCGGCATCATGACGATGATCGACAAGGACAACCTGGTGTATGAGTTCTCCTACGTGGACTACGAGGCCGACGGGACCTTGCTCTATGACCAGGGCTGGGGAGTGGCGACCTGCACGCGGGTGAAGGTCGATCCTCTGCCCTGAGAGGAATCTCGGCCCGGACAGCATGACTCCCCTTGAAAACAAGACAATGGTTACCAACGGAGGATTCAAACGATGACGCACAGGATCGCATCGGTTGCACTACTCACGGTTGGCCTTCTGGCTGTCGGGTGTGAGAGCACCCCGCCGACTGAGCCCGATACTGCCGACCTTGCGCCGCAGGAAACGGTCCTCTCCACCGCTCGGCGTTCCGCCGCAAAGACACCCATAGCCGGGGTCATCGAACTCGTTGATTTCTACCTCGACGAGATGGATTGTCGGGAGCTCTCCAGCGGAGTGTTTCAGTGTCGTGGTGGTTATGTCGAGTCGGCCTTCTCAGGCGATCTCGAGGGCATCGTGACCTGGACCTATCACACCGACAAAGGCAAGTGGCTCAGTGGTCCCGAATGGTTCCATGAGACGGCAGGGGGTACGGTAGGGGGCGAGATCACCTGGAATTCCCGCAGTGGAATGATCGAGGGTAGGTGGTCCACAGAGTGCAAGGTCGGCCGGTACGACTGCAGTGGGACGGTCATGGCTCACGGCTCCGGAGATCTGGACGGAGTCAAGTTCCAGCTCGACTGGCAGGGACTGTGGCCCTTCGACTACGAGGGATTCGCCCTCGACCCACACGGCGGATAAGGCCCGCTCCGCAACCTGGAACATCGGCCGGGCCTCGTGCCCGGCCATTTCTTTCTAACCCCTCGCCACGAAGGACCCCAGGACCGCCAGGCTCGGCAGCCGGACTCACCACTCCGGCACCTCCGCCCATCCGGGGAAGGGGCCGACCTCGATCGACCAACCGGTCGAGGAGGTCTCGTCACGCACGGCCCGCAGGTTGGTGAGCGACTGCAGCTTCGCTATCAGCTCCTCACGCGGCAGGGTGTGCAGTGGCGGCTTGTCGAGGTCCGGCATCGGCCAGAGGCGCAGGGTGTTGTCGGTTCCCGTCGAGCCGATCCATTGGCAGATCGGGTGAGATTGCCACCTGATCTACCTCGCCTTCATGACCGACCAGCAGGTGCGGTTCTCGGGCTCCGAGTCGCGCTACGCAAAGGACGCCGTCGTGCCGGGCAGCGACGATGATGGACATCGTGGGGTCCGGTATCCGGCCGCACTCCGCAGTCGTCGGGGGGCTCGACAACGCGCGACTCACCCATCTCCAGATCGTGGAGCAGCATCGGCACCATCGAACGGCCATCAAGGCTATCGAATCTATCTAGCATTTGCCGCCGATCTCCGCTCATCCAGAGGTAACCCTCGTTGATTCCTTTCCCGGGGCCCGGAATGCGAAAGGCCTCCCAGGTGCCCTCCTCGAGATCCCACCGCAAGACACCACTCGGACCCGCGCTGAAGAGAGTCGACTCGTCACCGAACGCAACACGACTGACAATGTACTCGGCTCTCTCCGCCGCAGTGGGCTGGTCCCCCTCTGCCCGCGACTGACTCGACAGCAATGGCACATCAAAGGCCCTGCTCTCCCCTGTCTGGAGATCCCAGACGCGGAGCTTGCGGTCTTCTGGCCCTGCAAAGGCCGCCGCGGCAAGGTATCGCCCGCTAGGGGAGAAGGCTCCATGTTCCACAAGCGTCCTCGGGAGGAAGCCCTCGAGGTACCGAGGTTCTCCGCCGTCGAGGGGAAGCACCACGAGATCCGACCCATAGCCCCCGATGAAAAGCCTCTCCCCGGCAGGATCGATCGACAGTTGTGTGCGAGGGCCTTCGTGCCCGATCTCGAGTTCCCGGATCTCCCGGCCCCCTGTGCCCGGGAGGGGCCACAACCGCACCTTGTCTTGCCCCCAATAGGTCACCACCCACCGGCTGTCGGGCGTGAACACCACGGGCCGGCGGGCGAAGGTGTCGTAACCGGTGACGACCGCCGGCAGGGTCTTGTGCAGCGGCCAGAAGGAGAGTTGGGCTGCATTTCCATTCGAGGTCACAACCCAATCACCGCTCGGGTGGAGATCCGTCCCGCTCATGTACCAGACAACCGAACGCCGCAACACGTGTGGACCCGCACCGGGTAGCGATCGCCTGTCCCAAAGCAGTGCCTTGCCTTGCTTGTGCAGATCGTCATCATGGAACCACCTCGCGTCACGAGCAGGCCGAATCCGCGTACCCGCCTCGACTCCCGGGGGAGAGGGCACGATCTCCAGGGGCTCCTGACTCGCGGCCGAAAGCGACCAGAGCCGCAGCTCACCCGTTGTGAGGTCCTGGGTCCACAGGCGATCCCGCTCGGGTGCCAAAGTCCAGACGATCCGCGCCTCGTTCGCATGGGTTCCCACCAGGCGATCCGGTTCCCCGTCACGGATCGGCAGCCGGCGGTAGTGAATCTCGTTCCCTTTGGCATAGACCCAACCGCGCCCTCCCGCTTCGAAAACAGAGGAGCTGGCGCCGAGAGCGGTCCAGTCGACGGTGCCGAGTTCCTGGGCGTCTCCATCCGGCAGGTGCCAGGAGCGCAGGTGGAAGATCTCCTGGCCGGTCGAAGCATCCGCTTCGACCACCTCGGCCAGGAGATGGTCTCCCCCTACCTGCCAGTAAGCCTTGCTTCCAAAGTCGATCTCCCGGATCACTTCGCCCTCGGGAATCGACCACAGCCGCACCCTTCCGGAAGTCCAGTGGCCGGTCGCCAGCGTGTTGGCGGAGACCCACGCGGTGGTGATTCCACCGGAAGGCGAGACTGTATGGCCACCGAGAACCATGGGCTCGCCCCCTCCCTGAGGCCAGACCAGCACCTCCTCAGAGACGAGGCCCGCAAGTGACAGCCACCGGCCGTCCGGGCTGAACTTCGGAGTGACAACTTCGCCACGTTGCGGATCGGCAACCCTGGTCGGCGGTCCATCCCAGAGGGCCTTCATGGAAAAGACTCGCGCCTCCACCGTGTCGGCGAGCTCGAGACTGGCCGTGGCGTAGGCGAGCGCTTCGGTCGGGTCAGGCTCGAGCTGCAGCTGGGCGATGGCCAGGAGCTTGGCCGCCTCGGCGCGGCGGGCTTCGGCGATCGAGCGACGCCAGAAACCACCAACGACACCCAAGACAGCAAGCAGCACGAAGAAAGCAGCTGCCACCGCCATCCGCCGACGCCGCCTCCTTCGCTCAGCATGAGCGGTCATGGCCCGGGCGTAGGCTTCTTCGAGGCTTGTCAGCCCGCCCGGGTAGCGCTCACGCCAGAGCTGAAACTCCCGATAGGCCGTGCCGGTCCACAGATAGTCGACGGAGCGGCCGTGCTCATCCCACAGCTGGGCCTGCGCCCGCAGCTCGTCACGGAGCTTTGCCCCTTCGGCGTCCTGCATCTGCCAGCGCACCAGTCGCGGCCATGCTTTGAGCAAGGATTCGTGCACGATCTCGATGCGGTGGTGCGCCGCCTCGTCCTCGTTCTTTACCTCGAAGGAGGTGAGCAACCGGGCGTCGATCAGCGTGTCGAGCACCTGCGCTGCGCCTTCGGTCTCAGCTGCGCCCGGCGCTGCCTCATCCGGGGCGTGGTCGGCAGGCGCGGAGGGCCTCCCGCCGGCGAGCCCATGCGAGCTGGTGGGAAACCGTGCCGTCGCCGGGTACCGCGCCCCGGAGACGCCGAAGACCGAGAGAAGCTCGTCCCGGTCTCTCGCGGCCCGCGTCCCCTGCGCGGTGACCAGGTTGCGGAAGAGCTCACGGACGATGGGGATACCGGCCTCGCCGATCTGCTCCAGGGTCGTCTCGGCATGCTGGGCGAGCGCACCGCCGACGCCGCCGATCTGATCGTAGGCCTTGCGGGTCAGCAGCCCTTGCTCGCGATCGCGCCGCTCCCAGAGCTGTGCGGCGGTGAAGGCCACCATCGGCAGGGCACCGCGCTCGCCCTCGACCTCCGCCAGCATCTCCTCGACGACGGCCTCGTCCTCGAAGCGGTAGCCACAGCGGAGCGCTGGTTCGACAATCGCGCGGCGGAGCGAAGCACCCGTCGGAGGACCCAAAGGTGTGATCTCCGAGAACACAGGAGCCAGAGATTCGAAGGACTGGCAGTGGAAGAGAAAGTCATCCCGCATCGACAGCAGCACATGGAGGTCGGCTTCGAGCGGCAGCCGGCCGATAAGCTCGGCAAAACGCTGCTGGACGTCCTGGGAGTTTTGCGTAAACAGCTCCTCGAACTGATCGACAATCAGAAGCGCGTGTTTCGCCTGCCGCCGCCACTGGCCGAGCAGCTCGACCGCCACGCCGGGCTCCTCGATGCGGGCCAAGAGATCCGCCACGCCCGGCGCCTCACCGAGCACGTCCGCCAGGGCGCGGGCGAGACTGGCGAAGGGCCGATTGCCGGGAGTCGTGACGATGGCCTGCCAGCCGTCGATCAGCGTCGGCAGGAGACCGGCCCGCAGGAACGAGCTCTTGCCGGCCCCCGAGGGACCGATGACGGCCAAAAGATGCGGCCGCCGCAGCTTCTTCCACAGGGCTTCGACTTCCAGCTCACGGCCGAAGAAGAACCTCGCGTCCTCCTGCTGGAAGGCGGACAAGCCCGGATACGGTCGCGCCGTCTCGTCGCCGGCGGCCCGGAGGGTGACCTCCTCGAGCGCCCGCGCCAGGGCTGAGGCCGACTCGAAGCGACCCGACGTTTCCGCGGAAACGGCCCGGGCGATCACTTTCGACCAGGGTGTTTCGCTTACCTGCGGAGGATCGTGATGGACCCCCTCCCAGATCCGCTGGCGGTCGGCCAGGCTGTGCACTCCCCCCGGCTCGACCATCTCCGCCAGCACCACGCCGGCGGCAAACACATCCGCGCGGGCGTCGAGCTCGCCCCCCCGCTCCTGCTCGGGCGACATGTAGGCCGGCGTGCCGGCGATCCTCCCTCCCCTGCCGTCTCCCAGGCCCTTCGCCAGTCCGAAGTCCATCACCACCACCCGGCCCGTCCGCGTGCGCATCACATTTTCCGGCTTGATGTCGCGATGGATCAGACCCGCCGCGTGAATCGCCTCCAGCCCCGCCAGGAACTGCGAGGCGATCTCGCGCGCCTCATCCAGCTCGAGCGGACTCTCGTCCCGCAGGATCTCCTGCAGCGTCGTGCCGTCGACGTACTCCATCGCCACTAGCTCCTGGGAATGGAGCTCCTGCAAATCGAAGACCCGGCAGACGTTGGGCGAGATGACCTCGCGGGCCGTGCGCACTTCCTGGCGCAGGGTCTCCAGCGCCTGGGTGTCCTGGATGAGCTCGGTACGCAGCGCCTTGAGCGCCACGTCCTGACGGAGCTTGAGATCATAGGCCCGCCACACCTCCCCCATGCCGCCCCGGCCCAGGAGCGAGCGGATCCGGTACCGCTCCCCCTGGATCTCACCCTCGGCAAAGGTCACGCCGCGCGAGAACTGCAGCGTCGGCGCCTCGCCCGCGTCGAGCTCCGCCTCCACCCCCGAGTCCCGCAACGCCAGCGACAGGACACAGCTCGGACACAGACCCGCACTCCATCGCTCCCGCGACAACGGCGTGCCGCAGGCGGGACATTGCTCAGCTATCTGTGCGTCGACGACCACGCCTGATCTCCCGAGTCTCGGCCCCGACTTCAGGTGCCGCACTCGAGAGAAACAGACGAAACGGCCGGAAAAGGTTGTTTCGTCGCCCTGTTCAGGGCTGGACCGCCGTCAGCAGATGACGTACCTCGTCATCGACTTCGGCTGGCGTCGATACGGTCTCAGCGACCTCCGCCCGCAGGCACTCTCCCAGACGCTTGCGGAGACGGTGCACTGCGCTCTTGACGGCGGATTCACTGATCCCCAAAGCAGAGGCCGTCTCCCGATACGGCACTTGCGGCTCTCCACTGGTCAGGTACTGCTTCAACTGGTCGAAGTGGCCCCGGTTCAGTTCCTCGGACTCCTGCAGCAGGTGCGCGGTGGCCCGGTCGAGCACCGTCAGCGCCCACCGATGCTCGAAGACGTCGACCGGCGTCTTCTCCTCGACCGGTTCGCGCACATAGCCCGCCTCGCCGGCCTCCACATCGAGCGAGAGCGTGGTGGTTCCCCCTCCCCGCTTGAGCGCCCGACCGTGTTCCCGGACGTGCGAGAGGTAGTGGCGCAAGGAGGCGAGCAGGAAGGCGCGGAACCGGCCCTTGGCCGGATCGACGGCCGCCAGGAAATCTTTCTCCAGAAACTCGGCAAAGAAGCCCTGGGTCAGGTCGCTCGCTTCCTCGGGGTCGTAGCCCTGATGGCGGATGTAGGCGTAGAGGGGTTGCCAGTAGGTTTGACAGAGCGATTCGAGAGCGGCCCGCGCTTCGCTGTCGGACCCGTCCCGCGCGGCCAGCACCTGACTCCACTGCGTCGTTGCGACCTTGCCGCTCATACCCCCCTCCAAACAGGTGGCGAGATGCTTCAAAGCCACGGTCTCGGCTCGCGAGACCGGAGAAACCACTGGTTGCGTCGCGTGCAAAACGAATGTTAGCGAGAAGCCATGATGCGGACACCACCCGGAAGGGTAGGGTACCTACGGTGGTGACCACCACTCGGGCCGCTGTCCTGACCTCCCGGTTGGGACAGTCAGGTCTAGCCAGCCGCCTTGATCGTCTTGATTTGTTGGAGCTCTCGGTCGTCTTCCCGCTGCGCGTGGTAGAGGTCCCACCTCTGCTGCAGATTCAGCCAGAATCCAGCCGAGTTGCCGAAGAACTTGCTCAGCCGCAGGGCCGTGCTCGGTGTGACCCCACGTCGCCCATTGACCAGCTCATTGACCCGCTGATACGGCACGCGAATACCCAGCGCCAGTTCCCTCTGCGTCAGACCCATCGGCTCGAGGAACTCCTTCAGCAACATCTCACCGGGATGCGTCGGCTCTCGATGTGTCGGAATTCGAACCATTGTTCTCTCCAGTCTCCTCAGCCCTAGTGATAGTCGACGATCTCAACGTCGACTGGCCCCGAAGCGGTCCACTCAAAGCAGAGTCGGTATTGCTCGTTGATCCTGATGCTGAACTGTCCCTTGCGGGATCCTGACAAAGCCTCCAATCGATTGCCTCGCGGAATCCTCAAGTCCTCCAGGGATTCAGCAGAGTCCAACTGGTCCAGTTTCCTACTTGCCACACTCCGCAGGCGCTGCGGACAGGTCTTGCGAGCTTCTTTGGTATTGCGACCATTGAAGATCGCCTCGCTTCCAGCGTCCGCAAAGGACTGAATCATTGTAGCATGATAGCACGGATACCATGCTACTCAACCTGTTTCTCCAGGATGTCACGTAGTGCAGGTGTGGTTGGACCCACGAGGGCGATTCCTGCACCTCCACTGCCACCAGGTTTCCTTCGGCATCGTAGTCGAGAATCACTCCAGGCTTGTCCTCATTGTCTGTTGTGGCGAGGTCCGAATGGGTTGAGCTTGATTCGCCTGCCACCGCTGACGCTCCCACGCCCAGTGTAGCGAGAGTGTAGCGCGCGGCACACAATGCCGAGCTGCGAGCGAGCGTAACTCACTGATTCCAGGAGATTTAATGGTGCCCAGGGCCGGAATCGAACCAGCGACACGCGGATTTTCAGCCCCCTACATTTGTCCCACCCAGGACACTCCAGGACCCACCAGGCCCAACTTTTCAGGGACTTACCGAAAGGCCGATTGTCCCCGGTTGTCCTGGTTGGTCCCCAATTGGCCCCCAGTAGTGTAGCGAGAGTGTAGCGCGAGTATGGCTCTTGCCAGCCCTTCCAGGGAGCGCATTGCGCCCGTCGGGACCGACCTCGGCGCGGCCAACTCACTCGCCTTCATGCCACGTCTCTTTGTGCTCACCACCCTGCCCCATCGCCGGCCAAAGGGAAACCGGTTCGAGCGCGTCAATGGCTGGCAGACGCTGCGGATGGTGGCTCCACGGCGCATCGGTCTCCCCTATGGCGTCTACCCTCGGTTGTTGCTCATGTTCATCACCACCGAGGCGGTGCGGAGGAAGAGCCGAGAGATCCACTTGGGCACCACGCCCAACGATCTGGCTCGGAAGCTCGGTCTCTCGGTGATCAGCGGGCCTCGAGGCACCGAGCGACGGCTCGAGGCTCAACTTCATCGCCTTCTGCACATGCGGCTCGATTGGCAGACGTCTTTGGGTCTCGCGCCGAGATCGTCTGAATCTGTGTCCGTAGCCGCGAGCGGAACTCCTTGGTTGAAGCCTTTGCAGCGTCTGCTCCCAAGAAAACTATCGTGGCAAGCGCAGATCGTCCTGGGGCGAGACTTCCTTGAGGAGATCAGGCGCTCCGCCGTCCCCGTCGATCTGCGGGCGATCCACCAGCTCAACGGCTCGCCTCTGGCGCTCGATCTCTACACCTGGCTCACCTACCGGATGAGCTATCTAAGGAAGCCGACGCTGATCCCGTGGGAAGGGCTCCAGGTCCAGTTCGGCGCCGACTTCTCTCGCGATCGCGATTTCCGGCGGCACGTTCTCGGGCGGCTAAGCCAGGTCGTGAGCATCTACCCGGAGGTCCGGGTAGCGTCCAGACCCACTGGACTTCTCTTGCTCCCTTCCCCAGCTCACATCCCCTCCCGGCTGCACCGACAACGCCCACAGGCGCCCTAGAGCTCCACTCTCACCCCCAGCTCGTAACGCCGTGGCTGCTGCCACTCGGTGGCGTCGCCCATCTCGTATTCGCCACAGCCACCGATGAATTCACACACCCAGGTCGCATTCTCGGAGTCGAAGAGATTCAGCACCGCGCCGATCAGCTGTAGCCGGGTTCAACTTCCACCCACATATCCACGTGCTCGTCACCGACGGGGGCTTCCGACCCGACGGCACCTTCCGGCCGCTCGTCTGGTTCGACTCCCGGCACGTCGAGCGGCTCTTCCGCGCGGAGCTGCTCCGGATGCTCCTCGACAAGGAGCTCGTCACCGGGGCGGTCGTCGACAATCTCCTCTCCTGGCGCCACAGTGGCTTCTCGGCACACGGTGCGGTGCGGGCCGAGGACCGGCAGGGCGCCGTGCGCCTCGGCCGCTACATGATCCGCTGTCCCATCGTCCTCGAGCGACTCGCCTAGGATGAGGGCGCCGGACAGGTCGTCTGCCGGGGACGACCCTCGCGGCGCGGCGGACCCGGCGGTGCCGAAGCTCGCTGGGATGTCCTCGAGTTCTTGGCCCGCGTCATCGACCACATCCCCGAGCCGTCCCAGCAGACGGTGCGCTACTGGGGCTACTACGCCAACGCGGCCCGCGGCAAACGCCGCAAGGCCGCAGAGGCGGGAGTCAGGAGCCAGACGTCGAGAAGGCAGGACGACGATGAGTTCACCCGACGAGCGCGGCTGGCCTGGGCCAAGCTCATCCGCCGCGTCTTGAGAGGTCGATCCGCTGCTCTGCCCCTTTTGCGGTGCCGAGATGAAGATCCTCGCCTTCATCCTCGATTTCGCCACCGCCAAGGCGATCCGTGAAATCCTCGAGCTCCCGACCCAGGAGCCCGAACCTCTGGCTCACGCGCCTCCCGAAACGCTGGAGCTCATTGCAGAATCTACCTGATCCTCAAGGCTTCCAGTTCCCAACCCGGGGAGCCTGGGATACGTGCGACGGCGAACCAGGTTCCAGCCGCTCACCGCTGCCCTCGAGACCTCTCCCGGAGACGTCTATCCAACCCCAGGCGGCTGCGCCCGATCCTCACGCTGAACGAGAGGCGTCAGCTGCTACTGCGCAGCCCGTTGGCTGCCCAGGACCCGCAGCTCTGAGAAGCAATTTCCTACTCCGCACCAATCAGGGATCTCTATCGTTACTACGCCGCGATGATGAATGGCGAGATCCTCGCAGCCGAGGACAACTGGCTCGCCGGCGCCTGGGAAAACGCAGGTCTGGCCCTCGGGGGTGCCGGCCCCGGCCTCAACGCACTGGTCTCCCTCGAAAAAGGCCTTCTCGTGGTGGTCATGGCCAACATGGATCCACCGATCGCCCAGACCGTAGCGATGAAGCTCTCGCGAGCGGTTCGCCGATGAAGGCACGGCAGCGAAGACATATTCATGCGCACCTCGTGCTACCAGGAGTGGATCGAGCGGCGGACCCTGAGATAGAAACGATCTTGCAGTCAGCGTCATCGACGCTACTTCGGCCTTGAGCTCACATACCTACTCTGTCAGAGCTCGTGTTCCGCTGACGCATGGACGTTTCTCCAAGATTGAGTGGCTGGTTTCCGCACTCATTCTCGCTATACTATTGAGCGCAATCTCCATTGGAGCTCAAGTCCCTTGCGGACTGCTGGCGCTGGGTCGACGAACACATCGCATTCGTGGATCGCCTCGATAGGGATCCCCGCATCGACCCAGGTGATCGAGACTGGAGGACTCTATGAGACGACAACGAACCACCTCGATTCCGCTCTTGGCCGGTCTCGTCTCGTGCCTGCTGATCCCGGAATTCACGCCTGCTGAGGCTGAGGCTCCCATCACCGTGCAGGCGGAGAAGCTCCAGACTCTCGACAACCTATACCTGACCGCACCTGACCCGACCTCGCCTCCGACGATGGGGCTGGACGAAGACGTTGTGGACTTCCGCTACGTCCGGCTGCGAGCGGGAGAAGGGCGCTACCTCGCTGCAGACAAGGGAGGTGGTAGCGCGGTTCGGCTCTCCTCAAGGGCACCTGAAGAGGAGATATTCCAGGTCGCTTGGCTCGACGTCGAGAACAAGATCGCCCGCATCCGGACCGCCAACGGATGGCATCTGCTGGCGCTGCGCGCCGATAAGACTATTGATGCACGAAGTGCGGACCCCGCAGATCCGGACACGGTGCTTCATCTGCGATACAACGGCGACGGCACCCATATCCTGGAAACCGCAGACGATTCCACGAAGGAGCGCATTACCGGGTCCGCGAAAAGGCAACGACTGCAGCTACTTTCGAAGTCCCGCAGTCGCCCCGTCTCCGTCAAACCTACCGTCTTCAAGCCCCTGTCGAGCACGGACGCCATCAAGCGGTTCAGCCAGAAGCCACTGGGCGGTACCGCCTCTCTGCCAGCTCCAACTCCAACACTGACTCTGTTTCACACGCCAGGTCTCGATCTCAGAACGTATACCCGAGACGACAGCCGTAGAAAGACCTCGTTCTACTTCGAGAAGGCGAATCCTCCACCGACTTCATTCGGTCCCGGCGGCGCCGAAGGACCAGAGCCCAAGTGGCGGATCGACCTCGCTGAGGTAACCACGATGCAGGGATATGTATCCGGTCGATCGGTCGGGGAAGGACCTGCGATCCACGAGATTCTCGGTATCAAATCGGTCATCTGGAGTGACATCAACCTAACCTCCGGAATCTACTACTTCCTGCCGGCGGCCTACTATCTACGCTGGGATCCGATCTCGCAGAGGTACGACCTCTCGCTCGCCTACGGCACGGCGACCGGCGAAGCGTCACCCGGGGTGGATGCCCGAGCCGTGCTCACTCCCCGCTTCACGCCGACCAGCCGCCGCGCGGCCGAGATCCTCGTCCGCCAGGCCGCGCTTGCCCAGGGGCTTCCATTCTTCGAGCTCCGGCAGATGCCGATCGACCACGACGCGACCCGCAACTCCGTCGCGGACGCCCTCGCCACCTACGAGGGAGTGAGCTCCGTCGTGGTGCGGGCGCCGGACACCGTAATGGGCAAGGTCGAGGTGGGCTGGCAGATGCCCACGGCGACTTTGGAGGACCTGCTCGAACACCTGCGCATCGATCAGGTTTCCGCGCCCGAGCTCACCTTCCAACCCAGCACGGCTGGGACCGTGGCACAACAGATTCCCCTCTATCTGAGCTGGGAGGAGCCTGCAGGGTACCCGGCGATCCGGTGGCAGGACGGCGATGTCTGGGCCAACGCACTACCCCACCCGGTTCGATTCCGAGGTCTGCATGCCCTTGTGGTCGATCAGTCCAAGCGCATACAAGTCGTGTCGTGGGATCTGACCGGCACTCCGGCCATCGCGTCTGGTGGGAGCGTTGCCATGGAGCCAGTGATACCACCTGCCGTCAGCGACAAGGCCTTCTTGACCTGGGTCGATTATCGCGTGGTACCGGATGCCGCGTCCATCGAGACTGCGGCGCGATCGATCATGGGCGGGGTGTCGGAGCAGGCTCGTCAACCCTTGAGGATCACGCTCCTCGATCCCCTGGCGGCCACCGGCGCCCAACGCATCCGGGTCTTCATCCGCTCCCCTTATCTCGAGCCAGGAGGAGATGGCGGATCCCTGGGAATCTACGACTTCGAGACCGACGGAGAGACCCGCTCGATCCCGTTCTACTTTGGTCGCAGTGAAGACCAGACACCCTACGAATGGACCGCCTCGGTCATCATGCCGGACGGCGAGGCCTACGAAGGTGGCGGATTCGTGCCTGGCGACCGAAGCCTCGAGCTCCTCGTGAGCTCTTCGGCTCTACGGAAGATCTTCGAGGGAAAGCCTTGGGAGACATCCCAGCCGTGATGCCAGGCAGACTTCGAGCAATCAATACGATTGCCTCGCTTATCGGCCCACTGCTGTTGAACGCCGCCCTCCCGGCGCTCGCCCAACCTGCACTCGACCAGGCCCGGCAGGCTGGAACACTGACCATCTATCCCGACATTGCGGTACCCGGGCGCTTCTACTACCTGCCAGGGCCACTCGAGGTCGTCACCGACCAAGGACGGCCTTCCGTGCACTTCCTGCTCACCCGCCGCACCGGAACCTTCCTCACCGGTGACCAGAACGAAACGCGGCTTTTTGCCCACCTCAGCTTCGATGTGGCGCGGCGAGTCGTGGGCGCCGAGGCACTGGAAAGCGCCCGACTCTTCTTGGTAAGCGAAGGTGTCAGCCGACCGGAGCTTCGCATCCTGCCGCTTCGGCGCACAGAAGCGCAGGTGGTGTTCGTACCTCTCGGAGGCGGCGAAGAGGTCGAGCTTCCAGAGGGCGACTTCGAGCTCCGAGAGCCATCCGAAAGCAACTTCAGCCAGCGCCGATACACCCTTCGCTTGAATCGACACAGCGCCGAGGCCGTCTGGATGACGCTCGAGAAGGGTCAGGCGCTCGTGAGCTTCAGCTACTCCTATATCGCCGAAGGCGTGCTTGCTTCGGGCGATCGGCTCGAGATCGAAGGCCAAACCGACATCGGCAACGGCTTCCAGGAACCAGATGCCCTTGCCCGTCCAGCGGAGGAGCCCAGGACAGTTCGCGCCGATGCCATCCAGATCACTCTCGACCCCGAACAGGACGCCGACCTTCTCCAGGTCATCGACCTCAGCGCGGAGCGTCCACCACCGCCCGGTCACGGTGTCCTGGATGTTCGCTGCTACGACTTCCGGAGTGCGCTACGGACGGACCTCGCGGTCAAGATGGTCGAGCTCGAGGGCGAGGCCGTCAACGGCCGGACCGCCCGCAAGCTGGTCGTCTTCCGGGCCGCGGATCCGGATGCCGCCGTCCACCGGGTCCGGTTTCCGTTCGCGGTCCGACTGAGCCAACCGCTTCGGTATCGGGTTCGCGAGATTGCCACGAACGGTGAGGAACTCGACTCCGGGTGGCGGGAACGCTCGTGGTTGGGCGTACTTGATGTTACGACTCCGCACGAGCGTCTTCTCGAGATCGAAGCAGGAGGCGGCAATGTTGCCGTCAACCAATAGACGAGACTTGTTCATGAGAACCGTCATCACAATCCTGATCGCAGCCTCCACAGCTTGCCTTCTCGGGTACTCGTGGGCAGAAGCTCAGGTGCACTATGACAAGGGCCGTCGCATCGTGCAGGGGATTCAGCTTCTGCAGGACTCGCAGGACGAGCTCGCCTTCTACTATCTTCCGCAGTTCCCGCGTCTCGCTCAGCGCGACGACGGGAGCTTCGAGCTCTTGTGCCTGAAGTACCAGGGCAAGGATGGAGTCTCGAGCGGCGGACTCTTCCATGCACTCTTCGAATTCGGCCTCCCCGCCGACATGGTGGACTCGATCGAAACCGAGCTCCGGTCTGAGGTGCCCGCTGCGCGGATCGTCGGCCCGGTTCCCCTGCTCCAATCGACCGAAGAGGGAGGAGGTGGTTCCTTCGAAGTGGTTTCGTCCGTGGTCCGCGAGGATAGCCAGGGTGGTCTCGCTCGAACCGTGCTGACCTCGGGGAGCGCGCCCCTCATGCCCGGTTCACGGGCCGTCGTGGCGTCTCTCCTGGAGCCCGAAGGGGCGACACTCCTTTGGGACTCGCTCACCGGGCCCACCTCCGACGTTTCGGTTTCGGTACACGCTTACTACGAGGCGGTGGTCGAGGGCTACAACGCACGCGTCGAAGCCAACATCGACTCGGTCTATGACCACTTCAGCGAGCTTTCGAATGAACAGGGCCTTCCCGAGGATGAGGACGAAGGAATTCCCAGGCAGGGCGCTTCACCAGCAGGAGCTGCGGCGGCGGCGGCAGGTTCGATTGTGGCCGGTCCCGGCGGAGCAGCGATCGGTGCTGGCCTGGCGGCCCAGGGTCGACGATCTTTGGATCCCGGACTCTTCACTCGTGAGTACATCGCGACGGTGCGTGACACCCTTATCCGCGACGGCAGTATTCAGGTCACGGTGCTCGACCGATCGCAAGCGCTCGACATCGAAAGTGGTGCCATGGACGGACTGCTGTCCCTGATTACCGACAAGCTCGTCGAGCTCATGTTCGACTCGACCACCGGCTGGGCCAAGGAGCCACCCCGCGAGCAGGCCATGGCTTTCGAGAATATTCAGGGCAAGACGACCGAAGGGTGGCTCGCCAAAGTGTTCGGTGGTCGCAACCGACAGTACGCTGCGGACGACCTTTATGTCCTCAAGGACCGCAAAGATATTCGTGAAAACCAGTTTTCAGTGATCCTGAGCCGCAGTACGACGGTCAAGGTACCGGTCGACGCTTCCGGAAATCTGGGGGGAGTCTATGACGCGCTCGAAGCCGATACCCGCTACTTTCGGACCGTGAACCTCGAGGACCCGGCCTTTCAGTTTCGTGAGGTAAGATTCATTCTCGACGGCAACTTCGTCGACAGCTTCTCCGACCTGGTGAATTTCGCTTCTGTAACGGTTCGCAAGACCTATGACAACAACCCAGAAGTCCGCCGCGATCTGCTCTTCTCTCTCGATGAGGTGAATCAGGGTCTGGCGGTTCAGCCGGTCTCCTATCCTCGTCTCGGCGAGGCAGACGAGGAGGCCTTCTTCGACTACGAGTACCGTATCGAGTGGAGTCTCAGGGGTGGCGACACCTTGGTTCAACCCCCGGACGGCGGTTGGATTCACTCATCATCCGGTGCCATCAATGTCAGCCCACCGCTCGAAAGGCGGGCGGTCAGGATCTTCGTTGACCGATCGGAGTTCGAAGCCCACGGTGTGAAGACCGCGATCGTCAGCTTCGCGACGGCACTTCTGGGAGAAACCGCCAAACAGCGTGAGCTCCATCTGCGAGTCGACGACGTCGATCAGGCCTCCTCTGTAGTGATCTACCACGACCCCGGCGAGGACATCGCCTACCAGGTCACTTGGATTACCGCCGATGGCGAGATCACCGACGACGTGGCATTGCTCGACGCTGCAAACCTGGATTCCACCAGTCTTTGGCTGGCGGGTCCAACAGCCAGAGGTGAGATGGGCAAACCATGACGCTTCTGCTGCACCCGAGGCTGATCACCGCTGGAATCATATTGGCTATCGGCCCAGCGGCCGTCACCGCACAGCAGGTCCTGCTCGAGGGTGGAGTCCGGGCTGGGGACCTCTGGTGCTATCCGATGGCCTCGGACCCGCAGAGCTACCTCTATGTTCCCGACCGTGCGGCGTTGGCAACCGACGACGAGGGCCGGCCCCAGTTCTCGTTCATCACCTACTCCCAATCCGACAAGATGAGCGGTTCCTCGAAAACGGACGGTGGCGGGATCCTCACCTTTCTGGTTTCTTACGGTGTCTCGGCGGAGCGGCGCACGCGGGCGCAGCGTGACCTTGTGCGGCTTACCGACAATCGGGATGCAGTCCTGCGAGGACCGGTTTTGTTTCAATCAGGAAGCTTCAGTCTTGTCTCCTCAGTCCTCAGCGGGCGCGGCGAGGCGACTCGCGCCGTTTTGACGGCCGGGCGGGCGCCGGTTCTCGAGGGCAATCGCATCGCCCTGTCTTTCGAGCTCGATCCGGAACGCTCGACGCTTCTCCTCGGAAGCTTTCAGACCGCGACACCCGACGTCTCCCTGGTCTTCGACATGACCTTCATCGGGATCGCACCCGCCTTCGATGCTGAGCTCAAGGTCGACTGGAGCAAGGTCCACCAGAACCAGGCCTTCAACGCCGGTGGTTCAGCGTTCTGGGTGGGCGCAGAGGTTGAGGCGATGTTCGACGAGATGCGGCGCGACAACGCGATCGAACTTCGTTCGAGCGGCAGCGACGAGTCGATGGAAGCCCTTCTCGGAACGGTCTACGACCGGCTGCTCAAACTGATGTTCGAGCCGGTCCAGCCGCTTCAACTCCCTCCCGACCAGCAGGGAGGTCTGTTCGAAGCTCTCGCCAAACTGGCCAAACCCAATCAGCTGGCGAAACTGGCCGGGAAAACCACAGGCTTCGGACTCGGCGTTGGCTACAAGACTCGCAGCGTCCGTGACAGTGGACACACAGTGCTGCGCTTCAATCACCAGTCGGCTTTGGAGCGACACGCCACGATCGCCTTCAACATCGGCGATCTCTATCGGAACTGGGGAGACGATAGGGCCTTCTTTCGCACCGTTTATCTGGACGACCCGACATTCGACCTGCGAGAGGTCCAGGTGAGAGTCGATGGAGCCCTCCAGCCGGAGCTCGAGCGATTCGTCAACAGCGTCAGTGTAACTCTGGAAAAGCTGCATCAGGACGGGACACAAACTTTGCGCGAGCTCGTCCTGGATGCGCGCACCTTCTCTGGTTCAGCTCCCGATCTGCGGTTCGTCTACGGCTGGCGTGGCGATGACGACCGTGATCGCTGGCAAGACTACCGCTACCGCACTCAGTGGAGCTTCCGCGACGGCGGCAGCTACGACTCGGGATGGGTCGAGTCCGACACTCCGATGATCAATCTCTACGCGCCTTTTCAGCGGTTGCCAGTCCAGCTCGTGGGAGATTCGGCCACCCTTCTCAAACGCGACGTCCGGGCGGTGATTGTCGAGATCTCCTATCCCTTCTTCGGCAGCAGTCGTCGGCAACAGCGCGTCGTCAGACTCGACAAGCCGCTGGAGGAGGAAGTGATCGAGCTCACCCTGCCGCGGGACGAAATCAAGTACGACTACCGCATCACCTGGCACCTGGCTGGACGTGACAATCTGACGACCAGCGGCACCGACGGCAGCGGGCTTGTCTGGATCGACAATCTGCCGAGCGAGAGGGCGGACTGATGAGCTCCCTCTCGATACTGTTCTATGAGGCTCGACAACTCTCGAATTCATCGCCCCTTCGCTCTCCCACTCTACTGGAGGCAGAACATGCGTACGCAAATACTTGCAGGGCTCTCTTTCGCACTGGCAACGCTCTTGACAGCTGTAACGATCGCTCCTCCACTCGAGGCCCAGGTGGCACTCGACGAGGAGAACCGGGTCGATCTGGTGCTCGACGATGGCACCACGGTGGTGCTCATGGGCGCCGCCAAAGGGATGAACGACCGATCGCGGAAGGTCGAGTACCACTATCTGCCTACTGGCCTTCGGCTCTCCAAGACACCCGATGGACGGCCGCAGTTTCTGTTTCTCAACTACACCACCGACGACGAGAGTGCCCAAGGTGGGGTGCTCCACTTTCTGATGGAGTGGGGGCTGACCGCCGATCAGCTGGAGGAGGCACGTCAGAAGCTGAAAAAGGTGTGTAAGCAGGGTGTATGGAGAAGGAGACTCGATGCAGCGGCGCTCAAGAAGTCCCTCGATCCAAAGCTCGCCGAGAGCCGAGCGAGTGTGGCCGAGAAGCTCGGTCCGAGCCAGCAGCGATCCAGGGGTTTTGCGATGTTTGGCCTGTGGCCCGTAATGGGCGACATTCCCTGTGGGGAGATCCGTGGTGCAGCCCGGGTCACGACCGACGCCAACGCAGAAACTTTTCGGGTCATCTCGGCGACCCTCTCGAGCGATGCGATGACTCGCACTCTCATCTCTTCGGGAAGGGCACCCATCTTGCCCGGCAACCGGATCGCAGTCGCGGCTGATCTGACCGCTCTCGGGGCAGAGCTCCTGGCCGAACCTTTCGAGCGCGATATGCCGATCGCCGATCTCTCACTGGAGCTCGACCTGGCTTTCACCTCG
Source organism: uncultured Acidobacteriota bacterium (assembly GCA_963707075.1). Lineage (GTDB taxonomy): Bacteria > Acidobacteriota > Thermoanaerobaculia > Multivoradales > JAHEKO01 > CAXMQZ01. The sequence continues at coordinate 997,633 of CAVPOX010000004.1, read as the reverse complement.
AGGGTACCGGCCGGAGAGGGTCGCATCGTGTTGCACTGGGACCGTCTGCTCGAGCAAGGGGAAGAGCTCGAGCGCGAGTGGAACAAGAAGCAACAGACCACGGTCACCGGGTACCGGAAGAAGTGTTGGATCGGAAAGCGGGTCTTCAATCCCAAGGCGTGTGACGTCGTGGAGTACCAGGACAAGGTCAAAACCGTCTCCGATGTGGAGCTGCGCGAGTTCTACTCCTTGCTGGAGGAGCAGGAGATCATCGAACTCGATTTCCGTGAGAACGTGGAGGACGAGCGTCTCACCCCGGTCCGCGAAGCCTTCTTCCAGTACTTTCTCGACTCCTTCACCGAGCCAATCTCCGCCGAAGACATGGCGATGCTGCGCAACGAGGACGACTCCATGACTGACGAGCTCGAGATCAACCAGAAGAAGAAACGCTACTACCGCTCCAAGACCTCGCGGTCGATCTCACAGGGAATGAAGACGCAGGAGTTCAAGCTCACCTACCACCTCGCCTACAAGCGGCCCTTCAGCATCGTTCAGAACATCAAGTCGTGGTACGACGACGTCCAGGCCAACTACCCGGACGCGATGACCGACGTGATCCTGAACGATCCGTTTTTCAACAACACCCCGATCACATTTCACCTCGACTCTGTTTTCCCGGCTCTCTTCAGCTTCGAGAGCGATCGTTCGGCGGCGATCAACTACGTCACGGTTCAGATGCGCAAGCGGCGGGATGGCCCTGGCGAAAACGACTTCTTCGACTCCGTGACGATCGACGAAAGCTATATCGCCGAGAACTCGCTCAAGGCACAAATGATGTTTGCCGGAGGAGGAACCGACGACCGGTCGTACGAATACATGGTGCAATGGAGCTACGGTGGAGGGCACCTCTATCCGGAGACACCGCGGTGGATCCGCGCCGAAACGGCGGCGGTCACGTTGGTGCCGCCGGTCAAGCTCTGGGATATCGAGGTGGAGGGCGATCTCGCTGAGATGGAAGCCTCTGAGATCCCCAGGATTACCGCACAGGTTCTTTACAGCAAATTCGGCAACACGGTTGTTGAGAGCATCCCGATCTCACCTGCCAAAGGCGAACCGGTCGTATCGCGAACAGTGCTCATCGACGAAGACCAGAACGGTGTCGTCTACCGCCTGATCGTGTATCGCAAGACAGGGGATGTAATTGCGACGGAATGGAGCCCCCTGCTCGCTCATTTCGTCTACGCAGCCGTTCCCTCTGAGCTTCTGCAAGATCCGAGTCTTCTCGAGCAGGCCAAGGACGCTGCCAAAGACGTTGGCGGACAGGCCCTCGAGGCTGCCAAGGACGAGGTCATGGATCGGTTCCGCGAGGCGTTGGGAGGGAAATGAGCTTGTTGCGCTCTGCCGAGCCGGCATCAAACCAGCGACCAGTCCGCCCGGCGGCCATCGCGCTTCTGGCCGTGTGGGCGGTCGTATTTCTCGCCGTTTCGAGTCTTCAGGCCCAGCAGGTGTTGTTGGATGCGGGGGTTCAGGCCGGCGAGTTGATGGTGTTTCCAACCCTGGGTCGGGATCTCGAGCCCGGCTCCGACTACTACTACGTACCGGCCCGGGCGCGGCTGGCACGGGACCAGCAGGGTCGACCCCAGTTCTCCTTTCTCCGATATTCCGATGTCGATCGCCCCGACGACGGCGAAGAGACGGCACGCGAAGGCGAGGGAGGGGGGATCGTGCACGCGGTGGTCGAGCTCGCGGTCGATGACAATGAGGTAAGGCGGGCGGAAAACGAGCTCGGCCGGCTGCGACCCGGGGCACGGATCGTCGGCCCGGTGATCTACCGCTCGGGCACCTTCGGCCTGGTCTCTTCGTTTCTGGAAGAGAACGGAGAGCTGACACACCGGGTGGTGGGTCTAGGGTCGGCACCGGTCCTCGAAGGCAGCCGGGCGGCGATCTCCATGCGCCTGACAAAGCTCGGGGCGAAGATCCTCTGGGAGTCCTTCGAGATGCCCACACCGGACATCAGCTTCGTCTTCGAAATGGAGGTCGAGGGTCTCAGGGCACCGCAACGGGCACGGCTGGAGGCCGACTGGGACCGGATTTACAAACACCAGGCCTTTCAGGCCGGAGTGGCTGGCACACTCCTGGCGGGCGAGGTCTCGGCGGCCTTCGATGATCTGAGGGATCAGGGTGCGATCCGGATGGTCCAAGTGGGTGACGACGCCCAGATGGACAAGCTCGTCCAGATCGCCTACGACCGCCTGACCAAGCTGATGCTCGAACCGATCGAGGGCACGGGAACCCCGTCACTCGGAGCGCTGGCCGGCGGCGGTGGACTGCTCGACCGAGCGACCAAGATGCTAGCCGCAGCCCGTAGCGAGGCCGCCAAGGCTCAGACCACGGTCGCCAAAACACCCACGGCGAAGCCTGCCACACACTCTCCCAAGCCATCCACGGCGAAACCCGACGACGACCCTGACGCCGAGCACAAGCCATCCGCAACACCGAACGAGCCAAAGGAACCGCCTGCAAAGATCGAAGAACCCGCCAAACCAGATGCAGACAACGCGGCAAGAACCACAACCACCGAGAAGGAACAGTTGCAAGCCGAGACACCCTCGGCAGAGACCCCGAGCACCGACAAGGACCTCGAACCGGGCGCCGATGATCCACGGCCACAGAACCTGAAGCTGGCCTACTGGGCGGCAATCGAAGACGCCGAAGCGAACTCGCTGGAGGAGGTGAATCAGCGGGTTCAGACCGAGCACCTCCAGGAAAATCGCAGCACACTCGTCGAGATGGCCACCTGGCGCGAACAGGAATCCGGTACCGACATGGGTCTAGTGGCCGACGCACTCTACGCCACCCAAACCAAAGTCCTCGAGCATTGGGAGAATCGTTGGGAGCGCTTTGCGCGTCGAATCGCCGACAAACGCGCCAGTGCCCAGAGGACTCGAGCCAACCTGGCTGAGCCGGTGATCTGGATCGCCAACGACGATCCCAAGACGGCAGAGCTCGGGCGGTTTCGCGCGGAGCTCGACTACCTGCAGGCCGAGGTCGGCGCAACCGACATCATTCTTGAAGAGCTCGAGATCTTCGCAGACGATCATCCCGACCTCGCCTCCGACGCCCAGGATCATCTGACGAGGAAATTGCGCGAGGCTGCGGAGTTTCGCACAGAGCATCTCGACGAGATCGATCTCCTGCAGGAGCAGAAGCTCAGCTTCGAGGAGTCCATCGGCCTCTTTGCCGATCTGCCTCGCGACAGCGGCATCTCAGCGCCATCAGAAGACGAAGTCTCTCGCAGTGACACGGCTGCGGGCGAAGCACCGCAACGCGTTGGGACCAGCAGCCCTGCCACGAGCGTTACCGACCCGGAGTCCGATACTGGTGGTGACGCGTCCGCAGGCTCCTCTTCGGGGAGCGGAACCTCCAAGTCCGAGCTGTCGCTCATCGACTCACCGGCTGACGCCGCGTCGATCACCAACGACGATCTGTGGATCGTCTCGCTTGGCGACTCGTTCTCATCCGGTGAAGGCAATCCGACAACCACAGGTGTCCCGATCAACGCCTGGAAATGGATGGACGATGAGAAGTGTAACCGCAGCAAGTGGGGCTGGCCGCACGTCACTGCCGAGAAGGTCGCCGAGTACCTTCGCCGACGTGTCCGCTTCAGCTTTCTGGCCTGCTCAGGTGCCGAGCTCCAGCAGGGCCTCCTGGAGTCCTTCACCGACCGCGACGTCAATCGCGAGCCTCAGCTCGACCGGCTGAAGAGCCTCATCGCCGCGGCTGGACGTCCACCGGATTTCGTGTTGATGACGGGCGGTGGCAATGATGTCGGATTTGCCGATGTTGTCATCGAGTGCATTACGCCGGGAGACTGCCCCGGGGCGGAAGCAACCGATCTCGTGAACTCGCGGATCGACATGCTGGGTGGAGACAACGGCTCCTATGCAAGGGTGGCAGGCCGGCTCAAGGAGATGAAGATCCCTCCTGAGCGAGTCCTTCTCATGATGTACCCGGATCCATTGGTCGGCCGTAAGCGAAAAGGCAGCGGCTGGGGTCCGACCGAGGTCCAGGCCGGCTGCTATCTGCCGGCGGGAAGCAAGATGTGGGCGTGGGCGAGCCAGAACGTCGTCGTTCCACTGCAGGATGTGCAGCGCGATAGCGCGGCGGCTCTCGGCTGGCGATTGGTGGAGAACCACCTCTCGGAGTTCAGTAAGCACAGCTACTGCCCGCGGGACAGTTTTCGTGGGGGCGACTCCTGGTGGGTCGGTATCCTGTCCCAGATCGTCAAGCAATGGGGTCTTGGCGCGTTTCACCCGAACCGCCGCGGTCATCGCGAGCTGGCCCGCGCCGCGATCGGAGAGCTGGCCGATGCGATCCCCGGCCTACCCAAGCCGAGACCACGCGTGGAAGAGCCGGTTGCCACCCGCACGGCCACTGCCTCCGGTGGTCCCGGTTCTCCCGGCGGCTCCGGGTCGGCAGGCACCTCTGTCTCCCAGCCCTCATTTGCCTTTGTGGCCGCCATGCAGTTGCGCAAGGTCCGACAGAGGGGGACCTTCGAGCTCGACATGAGCAAGTACATGGCGGGGGCTCAAACCATCAAGTTCGATCAACCGATCGGAGACCTGCGGCGCTACAAGGACGACGACGCCTTCTTCCGCCAGATCAGTCTCGATCAGCTGATCTTCAGGCAGCGCGAGGTCAACTTCCAACTCGTGGGCCTCAATGCCGAGGACTTCGGCGACTACGTCAACTTCGTCTCCGTCCAGCTGCGTCGGGGCGAGTCGGTGCGCGAGGAGCACACCGTCGGTGCCGATGAGTTCAACCAGAGAGGCGACATCTTCGGACTGATCTACGGCTTCAGCGGCGAGGAGACCCGAGACGAGTGGAATCGCTACGAGTACCGCACGGTCTGGAGCCTTTTCAGAGGTCTCAGGGTGGAAGAGCCGTGGCAGGAGACCACTGACGATACCGTCGCGCTGGCCCCGCCCTATCTCCGTAGGACGGTCGATCTCGAAGGCGACCCCGAGAAGCTGGACGGCATCCGAGCCATCACCGTCAAGCTCTACTACTCTGTCGGTGAGGAGGAGCGCTTCTCCGAGACCCTGCTGCGGCCCGACCGGGGAGAAACCGTCGGCGCGGCAGACGTCCTGCTACCCGAGGGGGAGACCACCTACGATTACGAGATCCTCTGGCAGTCCGGCAATCAACCCGCGCTCTCATCCGGAAGACAAACCACATCCAACCCCATCCTCCTCCTCAACCCACCGACTGAGTAGCTCGATCGAAATGGAAACTCGGGTAAAAGGATCAGCGTTCGTCTCCAAGACCGTCATTCCCGCGAGTTTCACCCTGATCGCGGTCCTGTTCGTTGTCCCTGCGGGTCTCGAGGCCCAGCAGGTGTTGTTGGATGCGGGGGTTCAGGCCGGCGAGTTGATGGTGTTTCCAACCCTGGGTCGGGATCTCGAGCCCGGCTCCGACTACTACTACGTACCGGCCCGGGCGCGGCTGGCACGGGACCAGCAGGGTCGACCCCAGTTCTCCTTTCTCCGATATTCCGATGTCGATCGCCCCGACGACGGCGAAGAGACGGCACGCGAAGGCGAGGGAGGGGGGATCGTGCACGCGGTGGTCGAGCTCGCGGTCGATGACAATGAGGTAAGGCGGGCGGAAAACGAGCTCGGCCGGCTGCGACCCGGGGCACGGATCGTCGGCCCGGTGATCTACCGCTCGGGCACCTTCGGCCTGGTCTCTTCGTTTCTGGAAGAGAACGGAGAGCTGACACACCGGGTGGTGGGTCTAGGGTCGGCACCGGTCCTCGAAGGCAGCCGGGCGGCGATCTCCATGCGCCTGACAAAGCTCGGGGCGAAGATCCTCTGGGAGTCCTTCGAGATGCCCACACCGGACATCAGCTTCGTCTTCGAAATGGAGGTCGAGGGTCTCAGGGCACCGCAACGGGCACGGCTGGAGGCCGACTGGGACCGGATTTACAAACACCAGGCCTTTCAGGCCGGAGTGGCTGGCACACTCCTGGCGGGCGAGGTCTCGGCGGCCTTCGATGATCTGAGGGATCAGGGTGCGATCCGGATGGTCCAAGTGGGTGACGACGCCCAGATGGACAAGCTCGTCCAGATCGCCTACGACCGCCTGACCAAGCTGATGCTCGAACCGATCGAGGGCACGGGAACCCCGTCACTCGGAGCGCTGGCCGGCGGCGGTGGACTGCTCGACCGAGCGACCAAGATGCTAGCCGCAGCCCGTAGCGAGGCCGCCAAGGCTCAGACCACGGTCGCCAAAACACCCACGGCGAAGCCTGCCACACACTCTCCCAAGCCATCCACGGCGAAACCCGACGACGACCCTGACGCCGAGCACAAGCCATCCGCAACACCGAACGAGCCAAAGGAACCGCCTGCAAAGATCGAAGAACCCGCCAAACCAGATGCAGACAACACCCCATCAGAATCCGTTGAATCCGAAACGACCGAAGTTCCGTCCGGCGTGGAGACCGGCGATTCTTCCAGCCCGGCCGTTTCTGCCGGCAATACGGCGCGTCTTCACAGCGCGGTGATCTTTGGCGAAGAGCTGTCCAGATTCCTCGCCTTCTACGTCGGGACGCAATCAGAAGCCGCGAAGATCTGGCACCGGGAGATCGGAAACTACGAAGCGGAGTGGCTCGAGGAAGACCCGACCGGCGAGGCAGGCGCTCTGAGCTCGGCCACCTTACAGGCGATGGGGACGGCAGCCGACCTGGCAGAGAACGAAGGGCGGACAGCGGGAAGCGAAGCCGTCGAGATCCAAGCGCAAGCCGCCAATCTCCGAACCGCTCTGGCACGCCAGGGGATCGCTCAGAGAGGTGTCGACGAGTCCCTTCTCAGTGATCTGGCGCAGGAAATCGTCCGTGAACGGCATCTGCGGTCCGAGGTGGAGATTCGGCACCAGTTCCTCGGCGAGCTCCGATCGTTGCAAGAGTCGATGATGGAGGACGAGTGGCTGGAGATGTTCGAAGACCTACTTCCCCACGCCGAAGCGAGGTATGCCGAGTACTTGAGGAAGTACGAAGAGCAGAAGGTTCGACGACAGGAGCTCGAAGGCAGGTCCAGGTTCGACTCCGACGAGCTTCGCCGCATTCTCAAGCGTGGAGCTGCCGCCATTCCTGAATCGGCGAGCCGTCAGACCGAGGATCGAAAGGAGTCCACCGGCGATTCGGCTCTGATTGATGGCACAGCCATGGCGCTCGTTGCAGAATCGACCGAGGCCGGTGAGCTGGCCGCCGGTCGGGCCGGTACTCATAGGCGATCCATAGCCGAGGCGGACGCACAGAAGGCCGGTCCGACACCTGAGCGAGAGGGCATCAAGGAGACGGGACCGACGGTCAAGGAGAGCTCTCGTACTCCGAGCGCCACTGCCTCCGGTGGTCCCGGTTCTCCCGGCGGCTCCGGGTCGGCAGGCACCTCTGTCTCCCAGCCCTCATTTGCCTTTGTGGCCGCCATGCAGTTGCGCAAGGTCCGACAGAGGGGGACCTTCGAGCTCGACATGAGCAAGTACATGGCGGGGGCTCAAACCATCAAGTTCGATCAACCGATCGGAGACCTGCGGCGCTACAAGGACGACGACGCCTTCTTCCGCCAGATCAGTCTCGATCAGCTGATCTTCAGGCAGCGCGAGGTCAACTTCCAACTCGTGGGCCTCAATGCCGAGGACTTCGGCGACTACGTCAACTTCGTCTCCGTCCAGCTGCGTCGGGGCGAGTCGGTGCGCGAGGAGCACACCGTCGGTGCCGATGAGTTCAACCAGAGAGGCGACATCTTCGGACTGATCTACGGCTTCAGCGGCGAGGAGACCCGAGACGAGTGGAATCGCTACGAGTACCGCACGGTCTGGAGCCTTTTCAGAGGTCTCAGGGTGGAAGAGCCGTGGCAGGAGACCACTGACGATACCGTCGCGCTGGCCCCGCCCTATCTCCGTAGGACGGTCGATCTCGAAGGCGACCCCGAGAAGCTGGACGGCATCCGAGCCATCACCGTCAAGCTCTACTACTCTGTCGGTGAGGAGGAGCGCTTCTCCGAGACCCTGCTGCGGCCCGACCGGGGAGAAACCGTCGGCGCGGCAGACGTCCTGCTACCCGAGGGGGAGACCACCTACGATTACGAGATCCTCTGGCAGTCCGGCAATCAACCCGCGCTCTCTTCCGGAAGACAAACCACATCCAACCCCATCCTCCTCCTCAACCCACCTGAAAAGGGAAGACGATGAGGCGACTGGTGCATCGAGGAACAGCTGTCGCTCTCTTTTTTGTCGGCGCGTCGGTAGCTCCGTCGGCGTCCGAGGCGGCCACGCCCCGCGAGAGAATCGCCAACTATGTTCTCTTCTACTACGTAGGTGATCCGAACAATTCCAACAAGACCTACAATCCACAGCGCTTGGATCCGACAGATCTGATCGCGGGCAAGGAAGACTCCGACTTCTGGCGCGACACCGAGATTCCAGGCCTGCAGGACCTCGTTCGAGCCCTCGTTCAGAGACCGAAAGACAAAGATACGGAGTCCTTTCAGGGCCTGGTGGCTGATCTACTCGACCTACGGGGTAGGCGGATCGTCGTCTATCTGATCGATGACGCCGGCCAGCCCCTGGCCGACGGTGGCCGAGTCGTCGAGAGGCGCTACGGGGCGACTGTCGACGATGCTGGCACGGCCGTCTGGCCATCCGCCGAGGACGACTGGGCTCTGTCTCCCACGGGTTCGCGACTTGCCGGTGCCTATTCGACTGGCGAGGTCAATCTGCGCTCCGCCGCGGATGCCCGCAGCACCTTCCTGCATGAGCTCGCGCACATCCAGGCGCTGTCGGATGCACGACCGCATCTCTTCACGATCGCTGGCAAAGACTACTCCTACGGACTCGATGGGAGCCACTCCGGCAGACAGCTACTGCCGGAACTCAGCACGGTCTACGACGAGGCGATCGCAGGTGCGATCCAGATGCTCCACGACCCCACATTGGTAGCGGAGGCCTTCGAGGATCTCGGTGCCAAGGGAGTCGTTCTCGTCGAGACAGCGCGTCCCGACCCTGCCAAGCATCGAGGTGCCATGGTACTCGACGACGTCTGGCTCCACGATCAGATCAAGGCGAGCGGCACTCCGGTGCTGAAGACATCAGACCCGAATTTCGTGGCGGTCGATCTCGCCAACCTTCCCGGCAAGTTCCTGCTCCACAACGAGAAGGCGATGGCCGTGGTCATTGCGGAATCAGCTCGACGCACGATGGGGTATCGCGGTCTTCTCCAGGCCATCTATCAAACCAATGCCGTGGTGGACCAGAGGGACCGGGGTGCGAACCGTAGCACCAGCCGCCTGACGGTCAACGAGCTGGCGCTCTTGCTGGTGACACTCGGCGGCGAGATTCTAGGTAGCAACGATCCCACCGTGGCAATGAGCTCGGGTGGGCCGACCGTGCACCTTCTGCCGCTCGCCTACCTCGATTACATGACCGCCCGCGACGCTGCCAGCATGGACGAGTTCGGTGCTCTCTTCAAAGACCAGCTCGCACCCGATTGGCTGAGTGTGTACTGGCAGGTCGGAAGACCTCTGCTCGACTCGGCCCTACCAGCCGCAACTCGGCCCCCTCGATCTCTCGCCGAACTGGACATCATCGCATCGGCGTTCGCCGCAGGTGCCCGCGGTGGCGGCTGAGCGCGCTTGTTTAGAGAAAGGAATTTCCATGACCCAACCGACCTCCACCTACCGCAGACTCCGGCGCCGGCCTGCCGAAACTCAGATTGGCTTCACCACGTCACTGCTCGTTTCACTTGGGCTCGGCATCGTCGCACTCACTGCGGCTCCCAGCATTTCGGCTCAGCAGATTACCGGCGAATATCAGGTAGAGGTGCGGGGCTCGACCTACTACCTCGACCGAACTCCGGAAGAGAAGCAGCTGCGCGACAACACGACTCTCATCGTCAAGCAGCAGGAGGATCGGATCACCATCCAGTTCAAGAGCGTTGCCAGCGCCATGTCCGCGACAACCTTCGAGGGACGAGTGGGAAACAATCGATTCGTCGCGGTTTGGACCTCCGGCGCGGGCGAGGTCCGGATGATCACAGGCGAAGTGGACGGGCGCAGGCTTCGTGGCCGACTGGTGTACCCTCGAGCCACGGCAGACGCTGGTGTTCCGGGTTGGACCGAGGTCGAGTTCTCCGCCGTCCCTCACCAGGTCGGGCAGACGGGCGAACGTCAGCAGACGCCCGGTCGGGTGGGGACCATTCGCCCCCCTGGAACTCCCAGACTCCCCGGCGCGTCTTCTTCGACCTCGTCCGGCACAGCCTCCAGCGATCCATTACCTGTCAATCTCGACATCTTTCTGGTGCCGGAGAATCCCACGGCGCGGCAGAAAATCTTGTTTACCACGGGGATTCACCGGGGGTCTTCGGTCGACCTATCGAGGATCGATCTCTTTGTCGGCGGTCAAAAGGTCGGCACGACGAGGGAGAGCTACTTCGAGGTGACCGCCGGCCCCTTTGCTGAAGGCAGGCTCGAGTATCGAGCGGTAGCCTACGACTCACAGGGTCGATCCAAGGTGACTACCGGCAGCGTCATGATCGGACCCAAGGCCCCGTACGGTGAGGTCCGCGGCCGGATCACCGGAAACGTCCAGTTCGTCGACAGCGTCTCCCTGGCGAGTGCCACACTCGGAGACGTCGCCAGGGTGCAGCTGAACAGCAGCGGTTGGTTCTACATCACCTATGTTCCCCCGGGCAGATACTGGCTGACCGTCAATGCAGGCAAGAACCCCAGGATCGAACCGGCAGAGCAGATCGAGATCACGATCCGAGCGAACGAAAGAGAACAGCGGAACTTCACCATCAAGTAGCAAGGACCGACCCGAGCCGTCTACGTCGGGGAACAGCTCTCGGATGGTCTCACTGGGAACTTCGTGAAGCCAACTCGTCTGCATTGATGTGAGGCATTCCCCGAAAGCTGGACCGGGAATCTGCGAGAATTCTCATAATCCTTGAGGGAGGCAGAGGATGAGGAAGTCGCGGTTCAGCGAGCGTCAGATCGTCGTGGTCTTGAAGCAGGCCGAGGCCGGTGTGCCGATCCGGGATCTGCTCCGCAAATACGGGATCAGCGAGCAGACGTTCTACCGCTGGCGCAAGAAGTATGGGGGCTTGGAGGCGAGCGAAGTCCAGGAGCTAAAGCAGCTGCGCGAGGAGAATCGGCGCTTCAAGGGGTTGGTGGCGGATTTGACGTTGGACAAGCAGATCCTCCAGAAAGTGCTATCAAAAAAAGTCTGAAGCCCGCTCGCCGGCGGGAGATCCTCGACTGGGCCCAAGAGGCATACCTGCTCTCGACGCGTAGTGCGTGCTCGCTGCTCGCCTGGCCTCGCTCGAGCTACTACTACCGCAGTCGCAGGAATCCCCGGACGGCCCCAGACCCAGTGTAGCGAGAGTGTAGCGCGCGGCACATAATGCCGAGCTGCGAGCCAGCGTAACTCACTGATTCCAGGAGATTTAATGGTGCCCAGGGCCGGAATCGAACCAGCGACACGCGGATTTTCAGTCCGCTGCTCTACCGACTGAGCTACCTGGGCACGGGGCTGAAGCCCCAGCGAAGTGTTGTACCAAGGGCGGTGACCGATAGTCAAGAGGCATGACACCGAGGGCTGCAAATTCGTACAATACCTCGCCGTGTGCAATCACCATTCCCGGGCCTTCGCCCTCCTGCTACTGCTCGGACTTCTCATCGCTGCCCCCGGGTCGGCCTGGACCACCGATACGAAGATCGCGATGGCCGACCATGCCCTGCGGGTGGCTCCTCCGGACCTCGTTCGGCAAATCGAGCGCCACCACAAGAGGTACCATGCCGGAATCGAGGCGGCAGGCAAGAGCGACCCGGGGGGCAATGCGTCGGGCCCCGCACCGCTGGCAGAGCCGATCATCAAGGCGGAAGTCGACCGCGCGGTGCAGTCGATCATCGAGCACCAGCCCTTCAGTGACATCGTCTTCCGATTGGGAGTCGTTGCATACTGGGTTGCGGCTGCCAACGACCCGCTTTCACCAACAGCGGTCGACACCACTCGCCCTCCCTATTGGCAGGACTACTCGCGCTACCTGCAGCAAGCGAGTCAGCGTTTCGCTGTTCTCTACTACGGTCACGACAGGCAGTTCGACTCCCCCGAGGAGCTCGAGGCACTCCTTCAACGAACTCGACTTCGATGTCAGGGACTGGCTCCACAGGTAGCGCAGGAGTATCGCCGAATCGGCTCTCTCGAGGGTTCCAGGCTGTTCGACGACCGCTCTACGGCCTTTGGCGTGGGATCGGTGGCTTTCAGTCACGGTGTCAGTGACATCGCTGGAGTGCTGCGCTATATTTGGCTGGCTGCCGGTGGTGCCGACACCCTTCATCTGCCGCCTCTCGATAGCGACCATTTGATCCTGGTTGATCACGGTGAGCACGTCGACTGACTCGCTAACCGAACCGACAAGTCCTCAGCCGGAGGGAATCATGTTGAAAGCGACTCGAGCCCTGATCTCGGTCTATGACAAACGTGAGATCGTCGACTTCGCTCGCGGTTTGCGCGAACTGGGGGTCGAAATTCTGTCGACCGGAGGCACATTTCGTCAATTGGAACAGGCGGGCCTCACCGTAGTCCCAGTCGCCGATGTCACCAAATTCCCCGAGATACTCGGTGGCAGAGTCAAGACCCTGCATCCGAGAATTCATGGCGGCATCCTGGCGGACCGATCCCAGGCGTCGCATGCCGCCGAGTTGCGCGAGCACTCCATCTCTCCGATCGATTTGGTCGTGGTCAATCTCTATCCGTTCGAGGAAACCGTCAAGGACCCGGAAAAGGGCTTCCAGCAGATCATCGAGATGATCGATATCGGTGGACCTTGCATGGTGCGCGCCGCAGCCAAGAATCACGCCGGAGTGATCGTCGTGGTCGACCCCGAAGACTATCCGCAAGTCCTGGCAGCCCTGGAGGAAGGGCAAGGCACCGTTCCGGACTCGTTGCGCCGCCAGTTGGCCCTCAAGGCCTTTCGCCACACCCAGGCCTACGACAGAGCCATTTCCACCTGGCTGGAAGCCCAGATGGAGCCCGCCGAGAGCCTCTATCCGCCCCGCCTGACTCTCGATCTGCGCAAGGACTTCGAGCCCCGATACGGCGAGAATCCCCACCAGGCCGCAGCGCTTTATCATCTGACCGGCGGTGAGGGGGTTTTCGGAGGCTTCGAGCAGCTTCAGGGCAAGGAGCTGTCGTTCAACAACCTACTCGACGTCGATGCCGCCCGCAGGATGGTTACAGATCGCGATGACGCGATCGTAGCAATCATCAAGCACAATAACCCTTGCGGTATCGGTGTCGGAGATTCGACGCTCGCAGCCTACAAACGGGCCCTGGAGTGTGATCCAACCTCGGCTTTCGGCTCCGTTGTCGCAACCAATCGGCCCGTCGACGAGGACGCTGCTGCAGCGATGGCAGACCTCTTCATCGAGGTCATCGTGGCCTCCGACTTCACACCCGGAGCGATCGAGAGGCTGGCCAGAAAGAAGGCTCTGAGATTGATGAAGGCACCGCTTCTGGAGTCGAATCGAGTCGAGCTCGACATGCGTTCCGTCGACGGTGGCATGCTTGTTCAAACCCGCGATGCCGAACCAGACGATCCGGCTGATTGGACGCTCGCAACCGACCGTGAACCCACCGACGAAGAGCGTCGGGCCCTCGAGCTGAACTGGCATGTGGTACGGCATGTGAAATCGAATGCCATCGTCGTGGGTAACAGCAGGCAAACCGTCGGCATCGGTGCTGGCCAAATGAGCCGCGTCGACTCGTGCCGCATTGCTATCGAGAAGGCCGAGCTCGAAACCAGAGGGTGCGTTGCCGCCTCCGACGCCTTTTTTCCATTCGCCGATGGACTGGAAGTCCTGGCGGAAGCAGGCGTGTCCGCGGTGATCCAACCCGGAGGCAGCAAGCGAGATGACGAGGTCATCGCGGCCGCCAACCAACACAACATGGCCATGGTCCTGACTGGCAACCGGCACTTCAGGCACTGATGACGACCCTACTGCCGGCCTTGCGAGTCCTGGTAGCGATTGCGATGGGCTCGGCGGTCTCCGCCCCAATTTCCGCCGCTCCCGATGATCCTTGGCTGCTGCTGGGCCAACTGCGTCAAAACCTTTCCGCCACCCCGCAAAAGGCCAGGTTTGTCCAGGAGTACCTGCCTGCCGGTTTCAACACCGGCGATCGAGAGACGGGCGTCCTGTACCTTGCGATTCCCAAATGCGTCCGATGGGACTACCTCGACCCGTATCCGAAGAGCTTCCTGCTCTGCGACACCGAAATTTACACCTGGAATCCCGACGACAGTGCTGGTCGTCGCTTTGAATTCTCGGATAGCGAGGAAACGGGAATCGACCTGCTGCGACTGCGCCTCGAGGAACTGCGTTCCCGGTACCACGCGCGCCTGGAGATCGGGGATCCGGACTCCATCATCGTCGTGCTCTCTCCGGTCAACCCAGACTTCGTCTTGACCGAGGCACGATTGAGGGTAGATGGCCTTGGGCAGAGACTCCTGGGCCTTTCATACAGCGACCAGGAAGGCAACACCTCTCGCTTCGAAATCTCCGACTACGAGGCTCTCGCAGACGAGGCGGTGTTCGAGCCTCCGGCAGATCTGGAGTGGATCGAAGAGTGACAGAGCTGCGATGGCGAGTCTGCATTCCGTATAATGGCGACGCGATTCAGCGGGCGGCACAAGACTCGAGTGCTGGAAGACCAAATCTGGAGAGGTCAGCTCAACCAAAATGATTGAACAAGCCGTGAATCTTGCCAAGGCAGCCTTGCTCGTCGTTCTGGTCCTGTTGACTGCGCCAACGGGTGCAGGTGCCGGTCCCTATATCGAGGGCGACTTCATCGAAATTACGGGCACCGTCACAGATGGCGCCGGCACCCCGATTCCGGACGTGCACGTCGCCTTCCGGGCGGCCAAGAAGTCTTTCAGCGTCTATCGGTTTGGCCAGACCACCAAGGACGAAGTGTCGGACCGAACCAAGACCGACCGCGGCGGTCAGTTCAAGTTCCGCTGGCGTTGGGTCGAGTACTACAACCGATACGAGATCCTGGTCGGTATTCCAAGACGCTCGGCGGCGGGAGATTCTTTTGAGATATTGAGCCAGCTCGATATCTCGAGGCGCATCCGCAAAGGCTCTCCCGTGGTGGTAGCCTTGACCGTGGAAGAGGGCGAATTCCTCGATGGCTTGCGTGCATTTCTTGCCAGCATCGACACGGAGGATGAGCGACGCATTTACGATGAGATGGGAAACCCCGATCGCGTGCAGACCATCGAACACTCGGACTATGACGAAATCTCCTGGTGGTACTTCGGTGTAGGTGAGACCTACCGCTTCCACGATGGAGTCTTGCAACAGGTCGTCCACTTCGATCCTGTAACCCCCTTCGAGCCCTGAGGTCCGACCGAGACTCCAATGCTGAATCCCAACTCTCCCGGTGTCGCGCGGAACGATTCGACCGCCTTGCCTTCACCGGCTCGTTTTCTGTCCCTGATCGCGGACAAGCTGGCGGCTTCGGAAGAGCTGTTCCTCGAACGACTTCAGTCCGATGTCCCTTTTATCGAGAAGGCTGGAGAGTACCTCTTTTCCAGTGGGGGGAAGAGACTGCGCCCGGCAATGTTGCTCCTCTCGTCCCGTATGCTCGGGCATGACAGCGATGAAGAGGTCACCTATTCGGCAGTCGTGGAGTTGATCCACTCAGCTACTCTGATTCACGACGACATCATCGATCATGCGTCCCTGCGTCGCGGCAGAACGACGGTCAATGAGCTTTGGGGCAACAGCCTGACCGTGCTGCTGGGCGACTGGCTCTACACCACCGCGATGAAGATGGCATTGAATCACGACAACCTCGAAGTCATTCGGCGACTGTGCGACGCCACGCTTCGCATGACAGAAGGCGAGCTGCTGGCGCAGCAGAAGCTCGGATCGTCGAACCTGACGGCTGATGAGTACTTCCACATCACGCGGCGCAAGACCGCCTACCTCTTCTCCGCGGCCTGCTCCATTCCGAGTCTCATGAAACCAGCCCGGCCGGACGCCGACAAGTCACTACAACAGTATGGACTGGCCCTTGGGACCTGTTTCCAGCTGGTGGATGACCTTCTCGACTTTACAGCCACCGAAGGGGAGCTCGGCAAGCCGGTGCTCTCGGATCTCAAGGAAGGCAAGCTCACTCTACCGTTGATCCTGCTGCTACCGCGATTGCAGCCCGATCGGCGCAGACTTATCGACATCGTTCTCAAGGATGGCGATTTCAGAAGGGTCGATCGCAAGGAAATCCTGGAACTGGTGACGTCCGAAGGGACTCTCGAAGAAGTGGCCGAGATGGCCGAGGAACTCGCTGCGGAGGCCAAGAGTCAGCTCGCCTCATTCCCCGACTGTGAAGCCCGGGAGCTCATGGAGTTTGCTCCAGATTTCGTCCTCCAGCGAAGGTCCTGACTGCGCGACCGGCAGGCCGAAGGGGCCAATCTCGGCCTCGGGAACGGACCAAATCTCATCGGCGAGCGTTCTATCTACTGGGTAGACATCTGCCCCCGAAACCGGGACCCATCCGACAAAGGTCGCGTAACGGAATCGCTGCGGTCTGGCCGCCAGCCAAACTCGCTGCCCCGGCATGGCAATGACATAGGCATCAGCCTGATATCGATCACCGATTCCAGGCTTGTCCCCCAGGAACAGAAGACCGATGCGTGAATCCTCGTTGTCGGTATGGGCCGGGAACTTGAGCGCCAAATACGAAGTCGTTACCTGGCCAAAATCGAACGTGACCCAGCTTCCCAAAGCCGGGGAGGAGCGATCGGTCTTGTCCAGATCCCGCCACCGCCGTGGAACGACCCAGGAGCGAAACCTCCGCGCAGGGATGGCCTTGCCAGTCGTTCTGAGCGCGGCGATCGTCGGCATCATCTGAACTCGAGACGAAACCAGCCAGCGGCCAACGGGTACAGGCCCCCACACGTGAGGGATCTCACCCTCCGGCAACTCCATCGCTCGATCGAAAACGGCATCCTGAACGCGCGGATAGAGCCTCCAGTCCTGGTTCGTCAACACCTCAGCATCACCACCCGGTCCTGTCATCGAAAGCCGCAAGAGAAGCCCACCGATCCCGCGGCTGCTGCGGGCCTCCACCACCAGGCGATTCCTGCCAACCTCGACGACATCGGTGACCTCATAGGACTTCAGAGACTCACCCTCTCCATAGCGACTGCCACCTATCGGCACCGCGTTCAGAAACACCAACGACTCCTCATCGGTCGCCGTGGTCAGTATCGCTTCCGTCGGCAATTCCTCGACATCGAAGTCCCGCACCGCATAGAACCCTAACGGGTCCTGCGTGATTTCCGAATCTTCCAACCAGATCCAGGCAGCGCGACGCGTCGGCAGGTAACTCCGGTAGAGCACTTCGCGGAGCGAGAGTTGCAAAACAACCAACGCCGCGATACCCAGAATCAGCGCCTGTAAACTCGACCGATGGCCACTGCGCGCTCGCACACCGGGAGTATCGCACGATCGTCCCTCCAACATTGACTCCAACCCGTGAGCCAAAGTAGATTGGGTCGTGCCCACCTCGGAAATCCAGGAAAGTGACGACACTGGACGACCCACGCAGGTCTGGGGGGCAATTCCAGCGCGATTCGCCTCGACCCGCCTGCCTGGCAAACCGCTGCGGATGCTCGCCGGCCGCCCCCTGATCGAACATGTCTACCGCCGTGCCAAGCAGGCTCGACAGCTCGAGCGCGTTGTCGTCTTGACGGATGACTCTCGAATCTTCGATGCGGTAATCGGGTTCGGGGGCGACGTGGAGATGACCCCTGTGGAGTGCGCCAGTGGCACGGATCGCATCGCGGCGGCCGCCCGAAAGTGGCAAGCTGATGCGATCGTCAACATCCAGGGTGATGAGCCGCTCATCGAGCCGGCTGCGATCGATCGGCTGGCGCAGCATCTCAAGACTCACACCGAGGACTCGATCGTCACTCTCGCCTGTCCGGCAACATCCGCAGATCACGACAACCCGGAAGTCGTCAAGGTCGTACTGAATGTC
The DNA here is from genome assembly GCA_963707075.1 of uncultured Acidobacteriota bacterium. Taxonomy (GTDB): domain Bacteria; phylum Acidobacteriota; class Thermoanaerobaculia; order Multivoradales; family JAHEKO01; genus CAXMQZ01. Next base: position 979,549 of record CAVPOX010000004.1, on the reverse strand, counting down.
CGCGGCGCGGCTCTCTATTTCAGCAGAGCTGCGATTCCATTCTGCAGGGGCACGGCCCACGCTCAAGGACTCCGTCACATAGGCATTTACGGTTATCAGGTGCACGCTCTGATGCAGCTTGCCGACCTGGCGCCCAGCCCTCTGGAGACGAGTGAATCCCTCGAGCAACTCCGGGCTTTGGAGAACGACATTGGAATCAGGGTCTTGCTGGTCGACCACTCCTGGCAAGGGGTCGATACAATGGAAGATCTGGTCAGGGTAGAGAAAATGCTCAGTCGGACCAGCGCTCCAGCGAAGTGAGCGGTCCAACGGATCAGCAGGAAAGGGGAACGTGCATGGCGACGAAGTTCATCTTTGTGACAGGCGGGGTTGTTTCATCACTGGGCAAGGGGGTCGCCGCGGCATCGGTAGGAGCCCTACTCGAAAGACGAGGATTCTCGGTGACGCTGATGAAGTTCGATCCCTACGTCAATGTCGATCCCGGAACCATGTCGCCCTACCAGCATGGCGAGGTTTTTGTCACCGACGATGGCGCAGAGACCGATCTGGATCTCGGCCACTACGAGAGATTCACTCATACCTCGACGAGTCGGGATCACAACTACACCACCGGCAAGATCTACGAGGCGGTAATCAACAAGGAGCGTCGGGGCGACTACCTGGGTAAGACCGTTCAGGTCATCCCGCATGTCACCGACGAAATCAAGGACGCCATGCGTCGACTCGCAGATGATGTGGACGTGGTCATCATCGAGATCGGTGGCACCGTCGGCGACATCGAGTCTCTGCCTTTCCTCGAAGCGATTCGTCAGCTACGCCTCGAACTGGGCCGCGGTAACTCCGCTCACCTCCACCTGACCCTGGTGCCCTTCATCGCCGCTGCAGATGAGCTCAAGACCAAGCCCACCCAACACTCGGTCCGGGAGCTCAGGGCCATCGGTATCGACGCCGACGCCCTGCTGTGCCGCTGCGACCGACCGCTTCCCGACGATGTCAAAAGAAAGATCGCCTTGTTCTGCAACGTGGAGCCCAAACAGGTCATTTCAGCTCGCGATGTCCAGACGATCTATGAAGTACCCCTGAGCTTCTGCCGGGAGGGCCTCGACGAAATTCTCCTCGATCTGCTCAATCTTCCCCATTACCCGCGAAGCCTGTCCGATTGGGAGGAACTGGTCAGCAAGGTCAAGAACCCCAAACACCAGGTGCGCATCGGCATCGTCGGCAAGTATGTCGAACTACCCGACGCCTACAAGAGCCTCAATGAAGCTCTGCTGCACGGAGGTATCGCCAACGATTCAGCGGTCGAGCTGGTATATATCGATGCCGAGGAGATCGAGTCGGGTAACTGGCCTCGGGAAGTCTTCGACGTGGACGGCCTGCTGGTACCCATCGGATTCGGCCCACGAGGCACCGAAGGCAAGATCCGGGCGATTCGCTATGCCCGTGAACACCACGTGCCGTTTTTTGGTATCTGTCTCGGAATGCAGTGCATGGTTATCGAGTACGCTCGCAATGTCTGCGGAATCAAGGATGCCACCTCCGCAGAGTTCAACGCCGACACTCCCCACGCCGTGATCTACAAGCTGAGAGATCTCCTGGGCGTGGAAGAGATGGGAGGCACCATGCGGCTGGGAGCCTACCCCTGCCTCCTGACTGAGGGGACCTTGGCTGGCGAAACCTATGGCGTCGCCGAGATCAGCGAAAGACATCGACACCGCTACGAAGTCAATCAGAAGTACCTGCCCCAGCTGCGCGAAAGCGGCCTGGTTGTCTCGGGAATGAGCCCGGACGGAAAGTTCGTCGAGATGGTCGAGCTGACCGACCACCCTTGGTATCTGGGCTGCCAGTTCCACCCAGAATACAAGTCCAAGCCGACCGAGCCTCACCCGCTCTTCGTTTCTTACATCCGTGCTGCGCTGGGTGAGCACGAGCGCCGCCAGGATCCGGCACGCGTCCGACAGCGAGAGCTACCTAGCCTGGCCCGAGAGATGGCATGAGCTTGAAGCCTTTCGAGCTGGCACCGGGTGTCGAGTTGGGTGCAGGGGGGTTGCCGGTAATCGCCGGGCCTTGTGTCATCGAGAGTCCCGACGAGACCCTCGCGCTCGCCGCAAGAATCTCCGATATGGGAAGGCGACTCGGTGTTCCCGTTGTCTTCAAGGCATCGTTCGACAAGGCCAACAGAAGCTCACTGGAGAGCTATCGCGGCCCGGGCCTGGAAGTGGGTTTGCAGACACTCGAAGCCGTGGTCAGGGAAGTCGGGCTTCCAGTGCTGACGGACGTGCATTCACCCGAGCATTGTGGGCCTGCCGCCGAGGTCTGCCAGATCTTGCAGATACCGGCTTTTCTGTGTCGACAGACCGACCTCGTCGTGGCAGCTGCAAGTACCGGCCGAGCCGTCAACCTCAAAAAGGGCCAGTTCATGGCGCCCGATGACATGCGACGTGCCGTGGACAAGGCACGAAGTACAGGCAACGAGCGCATTTCCGTCACCGAAAGAGGCTATTCCTTTGGCTATCACAACCTCGTGGTCGACATGCGCAGCTTCGCCATGATGCAGCAGGACGGCATCCCGGTGATCTACGATGTGACCCATTCCCTGCAGCTTCCCGGCGGCGGTGAGCAAACCGGCGGTCTGCGCCAGTACGCCGAGCCCCTGTCCCGTGCCGCGGTCGCCGCCGGCGCCGATGGCCTTTACCTCGAGATTCACCCTCGCCCCGACCAGGCACTCTCTGACAGCACCACTCAGCTCGAACCGGAGAGAGCCGAGGCTTTGTTGAGAGGGGCGTTGGCCATTCGCGCGGCGTTGCGCGAGATCGATCGGGAATCCTGATGAGCGCTACTGACCCGACCGACCCGCGCGCTGTCGCCAAGAAGGTGCTGGCAATCGAAGCCGAAGCGGTACGCGGCCTCATCGACCAGCTCGATGAGAACTTCGACCGAGCGGTCGAGCTCTTGAAGAACACCAAGGGCCGTGTAGTCTGCAGCGGCATGGGCAAGAGCGGCATCATCATGAAGAAGTTGGCCGCCACCTTCTCCTCGACCGGTACACCGGCCCTCTTCCTTCATCCGGCTGAAGCGATCCACGGAGATCTGGGCATGCTGGCGCCCGGCGACACGGTGCTCGCCGCCTCCTACTCCGGCAGCACAGCCGAGATTCTCAGCCTCGTAGAGACCATGAAACGGTTGGGCGTGCCCCTTGTCGCACTGACCGGAAAACCGGAATCTCCACTGGCCAGAAGCGCCGATCTCCATTTGCAGGTGAGCATCGATCAGGAAGCCTGTCCGCATGACCTGGCACCGACGGCCTCCACGACGGCCACCCTGGCGCTCGGGGACGCGCTCGCGATGGCGCTTCTGGAGGCCAAGGGATTTACTCGAGACGACTTCGCTCGCCTGCACCCAGGGGGCGACCTGGGTAAGCGCTTGCTCAAAGTGCATCAACTGATGCACACCGGCGAGGCGCTGCCCGTGGTCACGGAATCGACGCCGATGCGTGATGCGATCTATGAAATGTCGCGCAAGAAGCTGGGTATCACCGCTGTCGTCGACGTGCAAAATCGCTTGACTGGCTGCATTTCGGATGGCGATCTTCGCCGCTTGCTCGAGGCCAACGAGGAACTCCTCAAGAGCCTTGCAGGCGATTGCTGTCAGGCGTCACCCCGCACCATTGCGGGTAGCGAGCTCGCTTCGGCCGCACTCAACGTCATGGAGGAGTTCCGGATCACCTCACTATTCATCACTGATGCCGACGGGCACCTCGAGGGCATTGTGCATCTCCACGATCTGTGGGGCCTGGAGCTGTTTTGAACGAACAGGAACTCTCCCGTCGGGCGGCCGACCTGGAATGGCTACTGTGTGACGTCGATGGCGTACTGACGGATGGCTCTCTCTACTATGACCGCAAGGGGCCCACCTACTTGCGCTTCAATGCCCGCGATGGACTGGGCATGAAGGTCGCCCAACTGGCCGGCCTAAAAGTCGGCATACTCTCCGGGCGCGCCACGGCGGCCCTCGAGAGGCGGTCGGCAGAGCTACAACTCGATGCCCTGCACATGGGTGTCAGCGACAAGAGCGCCGAGTTCGCTACATTCCTGGAAAGGCAGAATACGATTGCCAGACGCGTGGCCTATATCGGTGACGACCTCCCTGATCTTGTCGTGCTCGGTCAGTGCGGACTTTCGTTCGCTCCTGCCGACGCGGCCGTCGAGGTCAGGACCGTGGTCAACCGGACGCTCGCAGCGGCCGGTGGCCAGGGCGCCGTCCGCGAAATGGTCGAGGTCATCCTCAAAGCGCGAGGCGAGTGGGATCAGATCTTCGCCAGGTTCACTTTCGACGGCTAGTCGTCGTCCTCGCTCTCATCCTTCTTTTTCACGACCAAGGCTGCCGCAGCTACCCCCAGGAGGTAGAGCAGGATCGTCGGTAGAGCAAAAAGGAGAAGATTGACCACGTCGGGCGTCGGAGTGATCAACGCCGCCGCGACAAAGATCAACAGAACCGCCCAGCGGAAATGACGAATCAGGAACCTCGGGGTGACTACGCCCATCTGCGCCAGTAGAAAGATCACGATCGGCAGCTCGAACATCAGCCCGAGACCAAGAATCACATAGAGCAGGAAACGGAAGTACTTCTCCACCGTGATCATGGGCTGAAAGGCCTCACCCATGCCGATCAGAAAATCGACTGCGAAGGGAAAAGCTACGTAGTACGCAAAGGCGCCGCCGGCAAGAAAGAAGAACGAACCGGCGACGATGAAGGGCAGCGCATGTCGCTTCTCCTTCTGGTAGAGACCAGGAGCGACGAAACGCCATGCTTGATAGAGCACCAAGGGAGAAGCCATAAAAAGCGCCGCCAGGGCCGCCACCTTGACGTACATGACGAAGGGGTCGGTGACTCCCAGAAAGGTCAAGCGGGTACCTTCCGGCAACGCTTCGTAGATCGGCTGGGCCAGAAAATCGGCGATCTGTTCGACAAAAAACCAGCAGAAGACAAAGGTCAACGACACGGCTATCAGCGAGCGGAAGATGCGGGTTCGCAGCTCTTCCAAATGCTCCATCAGGCTCATCCGGGGCAGATCGTCTGCTGAGCCCTGGAGCTCGGGATCGGTGTCAGAAAGGCCTGGCATGAAGAGATTACCGCCTAGGTCTCGTCACCACTCGCCGGGTCGCTCCCCGATCCGGCCTCCCCAGCCACAACGCCCGGCCTGGGCTCATCGGGACCAGGCAGAGGGGCCAATGCCGGCCTTTCTACGGGCACAGGGTCGGGAGTCGGCTTCGCAGGCGTCTTGACGACTGTCTCGTCCGTCGACATCTCCACATCCAGGGTTCGCTTCAGATCGGTCGTAGCCCGGCGAAACTCGCCGAGGGCTCGACCCAGTGTCCGGCCGATCTCCGGGAGCTTTCGGGGACCAAAGACCAGAAGGGCCAGCAGCATGATGAACATGAGCTCGGGAAGCCCTAGAGAACCGATCATTCGCTGTTCCTCATCTTCTCGATAATCTGGCGACGACGCTTCGTTGTCAAGAGATTCCGCCTGTGCAACCCGCAACCGGCTTCGCTGGACTCAGGTGATACACTCTCGCGGTGCGTTCGACCTGGAAAACCCTCGCCACTGCACTCTTCGCGCTGACACTGCTCATCGGGAGCCTTTTCGGAGACCGTCTCCTGGCCTTCAATCGCGAGGCCCGCGAGGTGCTGCGAGTCTACACCGAGCTGCTCACCGTGGCCCAGGAGAACTACGGTCGAGAGGTCGAGTACACCGACCTGGTCAATGCCTCGATCGAGGGCATGGTGAGGTCACTCGATCCCCACACCAGCTTTCTCAGCGCCGAAGCCTATGCCAGCATGCGCGATCGACAACAGAGTACTTTCTTCGGACTCGGAATTCTCGTTGGAACGCGCCATGGTCAAATCACCGTCATCACACCGATCGAAGGGACCCCAGCTTCGAGAATGGGCTTGCGGGCTGGGGACGTCATCACCCATATCGAAGGGGAATCGACCGAGGGCCTGAACATCAATGACGCAGTCCGCAGGCTGAAGGGGCCCAAGGGCACAAAGGTCTCCATCACACTCGCGCGACCCGGTCTCGATGATCCCATCGAAGTCACCATCGAGCGCGACGAGATTCCGCAGGTCTCCGTGCGATACGCCTACATGATCGCCCCGGACACCGGCTATCTATCGATCGACGATTTCAATCGAGGAACCTCGCGTGAAGTGCGGCAGGCCATCGCCGAGCTTCGGGAACAGGGGATGCAGCGACTCCTGGTCGATCTGAGGCGCAACGGTGGCGGACTCCTCGATCAGGCCATCGAAGTCGTCGAGCAGTTCGTTCCAGAGGGGTCGAAGATCGTTGAGACCAGGGGCCGTACCCGCGACTCCGATCAGCGCTACTATGCAACCGCTAGCGGGCCAGAATGGGACCTTCCAATGGTTGTGCTTGTTGGCGAAGGCACTGCGTCGGCCGCGGAGATCTTCTCGGGTGCGATTCAGGATCACGACATCGGACTGATCGTCGGAACCCAAACCTGGGGAAAGGGGCTCGTACAGACTGTCTACAGCCTCTCTTACGGCGCTGGCCTGGCCTTGACCACTGCCAAGTACTACACGCCTTCCGGACGCCTGATTCAGCGTGACTACAGCTCCTGGTTCGACTACAGCACCTATTCCAACGGCTATGTACCTGGAGAATCGACAGAATCTCCGGCTTCGGACGAGGAAGCCGTCGAGGCCTTTCTCACGGACTTGGGGCGCAAGGTCTATGGCGGAGGCGGTATCACTCCGGACATCATGGTCGATGCGCCTGAGATGCCAGCGTTCATGCAGCTCCTTCTGGCACGCAACGCGTTTTTCGATTTCGCGGTCAGCTATGCCAACCAAAACCCGATCGCCGAGCGGGCCTGGCAGCCCACCCCGGACATGGTCCACCAGTTCAAAGACTGGCTTGTCGAGGAAGAGATCCTCACTCCCGAGGAATGGGACAAAGCCCTCGCAGACAGTTCAATCGAAGAAGACATCAAGCGATACCTGCATGCTGAGCTCTTCAACTCTGCCTTTGGCATCGAGGCTCGCTACGAGATCCTCGCCGCGGGCGACCCACAGATCCGGAGAGCGCTTGAAACCTTCGACGAGGCCAAGGACCTGCTCGCCCGACGCCAAGCGCTCGGCCGTACACCTGCCAGTGACTCCTCCGACGCTTCTGGTGCCTCTGGCATCGCCAACTAGGTAGAGCTCAGAGGTCTTCCTCCATCCCCCGGCTGTAGGAGACGGTCAGGGCTGCCAGCGCACTCAGGTCGTAGCCGCCCTCCAGCGTCGTGAAGATCCTGCCTTCGCAGAGGTCGTCAGCCGCCTTCCTGAGCCACCGCCCCCAGTCTGCGAAGGCCTTCGCGGTGATCCTCATTCCGCCGACCGGATCCCGCTGCCAGGCATCGAAGCCGGCCGAGACCACCATCAGGTCAGGTCGGAAATCGTAAATGGCAGGCAGAATCTGCTCATCGATGGCCCGGCTCAGAAGTTGGTCATCGGTTCCGGCGGGCAACGGGATGTTCAATGTCGCCCCGATACCTTCGCCGCGCCCCCGCTCGTCAGCCAATCCTGTACCTGGAAAGAGCGGATGCTGGTGGACACTCAGATAGAAGACATCCCCGCGCTCTTCGAACAAGTGCTGCGTCCCGTTGCCGTGGTGAACATCGAAATCGACCAGTGCCACTCTTTTGAAACCATGTGCGCGTATCAGGTACTCGGTACTGACCGCCACATTGTTGAGATAGCAGAATCCCATGGCCATGGCATGCTCGGCATGATGCCCCGGGGGTCGAACGATAGCGAAGCCTCTGTGATGCCTGCCCGCAGCGACCCAGTCGGCGGCAAAGAGACAGGCGTCGACTGCGGCTCGGGAAGCCTCCCACGTGCCCGCAGACAATGGGTTGTCACCCGTATCGAGGAACAGATCTCCAGAGGCAACAGCGTCTCGAAGGCGCTGCAGATACTCCGGCGAATGCACCGCGGCAATGGCTTCATCGGATTTGGGATGCGCACCTGATTCATGCACCTCGACTTTTGCCTGCTTCAATCCCTCGAGAAGTCGCTCCAAACGGGCAGGCGCCTCAGGAAATCCCTGAGGAACGATGTGCTTGAGGCAGCGAGAATCGGAGAACACGCGCAGAGTCATCGATGAAGTCTAGCCCAATCGGCAGCTTCTGCGGACTCTGGCCGACTGTACGGCTAGCGCTCGATCTCGATCACACAACTCTTCGCTGAACGGCGGCGAGGAACTTCGAGTCCGGACTTCGCCAGCCTGGTCTTCAGACGATGCACCAGAGAATCCACGGCCGAAGGGGTCATTCCGCCCCCCATGCGGCCACTTATCTCGCGACTCGTCCAGCCCGCAAAGAGGGCCAGATAGACCACTTCGAGATCCCGTTGGGGAGTGCGGCTACCAACGAGCTCCTTGCACTTGGAGAAAAAGCGCGCATGCCGCTCGCGCTGGAGCAGCTTCTCCTCCGGGGACCGATCGGTATCCGCGACCCAATCAGCGATAGGGCGCTCCAGATCCCGATCTCGATCCCAGTGCCGTTCGCGAAACTGCCCGGCACCCCTCTTGGCAGCACTGAGACTTCGCAGGTGGTCCACGACAATACTCTCGGCGACCTTGCCCAGATAGGCGCCGACGGCTCCATCTACCTCGCCCCGGCAACGCCGCAGGTACCTACCACGTCGCTCCAGCAATCGACAGTAAACCTCTTGCAGAAGGTCCTGCTGCTCTTCGGTACTTACGCGGGCATCGAATCTGGCTAATGTTCGATAGACACCAGCTGCGATGCGACGATCGAAACGATCCAGAAACTCTCGCCAGATCTCCGCGTCCCGGTCGGTGGCGCAGCGTTGTACGAGATCACGCGAACTCCAGGTATGCATTCTCCATCCTCCCCAAACTCGAGGTTTTGGAGAGGAGGTGTGCTGGATGTAGAACAGCTATGGGCTTGGAGGACGCTTGTCCTCTCAACGATAGGCAAGGCGAACACTACCACGCTTGCTCAGCGCAGTTTTTCTTCAACGAACTCGACGTGCTTTCGCACTTTGGGATCGTACTTCTTGAACTTCAGCTTCTCGTTGCCAAGCTTCTTGTTCTTGGTGGTCGTATAGAAGTATCCGGTCCCGGCTGTCGAGACGAGCTTTATCTTTTCTCGCATGACGATTCACCTCTGGATCAAATTGGCGGGGTCGACGGGACTCGAACCCGCGGCCTCCGGCGTGACAGGCCGGCGTTCTAACCAACTGAACTACGACCCCGCTCTTTTCAATCGAACTACCGAAGCAGTGCTCCTGCACCTGGTGGGAGGTGAGGGATTTGAACCCACGACCCCCTGCGTGTAAGGCAGGTGCTCTTCCACTGAGCTAACCCCCCGCCCCGGCGACGGGCAATACTACGGGAGCCTTGGACCTCAAGTCAACGCCTGCGGTCAAGAATCTTCCACCATTTCTTCTCTTGAATATGTCAAATTTTCGGCTCTTCTATCTGAAATGGCTCTCATTTCTTTCCCTGAAGATTCATTGTTTTCCAACCGCTCTGTCCTAGAACGACTCTGACTGGATTGAACCCATTCTCCTACTGGTATTCTAAGTTACTTATTTATCGACAGATACAGATCTTCGAGTGGGCCAAGAGCGGGGCTTTACGGGTATCTTCCGGGCTCTCCCCGGTTCTGGCACGGGCCTTGCCTTAAGGAATGGCGGCAAGAACAGAAACTGACAAACAATCGGCCGGAGGAACAAACCATGGAACAGATCAAACGCTTGAAGGTCAAAGAGCTCAACCAGGACGATTCCCTGACGCCCCATACCCCTCACTCCGACCTGCCCGACCGCCAGCTGAGCAAGTTCTTCAAGGCGCTCTCGGATCAGACGCGCCGCGAGATCCTCAGGCTGCTCGAGCGACATCCGAGGAGTGTTGGCGAAATCGTCGACAACTTTCAGCTGTCGCAACCGACGATCTCCCGCCACCTCTCCGTCCTCCGAGAAGCCGACCTGGTGGTCGATCAGAGGCGCGGCCAGCACGTCATCTACCGCATCAACGCGGGCACTCTGACAGATTCGATCATTGGATTCTTCGGTGACTTCCGCCACTCCCGTCAGGAGCTCGATCGAGTCGGTATCCAGCGAATTTCCAACGTGGCCGACAACAGGGTTCGGCGACCGCGTCGACCTAGCCTGTAAACCCAACCCCTCGAACAGTTCCGCTTCCTCCCTCGGCACTCTGGTCATTCCAGGGTGCCGAGGTTATAATTCCCTACCGATCGGGATCCGCTGGTGGCATCTCGATCGTAGAATTTCGAACGGCCACTCCAGCAACAAAGGCGGTGTAGCTCAGGTGGTTAGAGCGAGCGACTCATAATCGCTAGGTCATGGGTTCAAGTCCCCTCACCGCCACCATCGCCGTTCGACGTGTCATTGCTAGCTGAAATTCAAACTTTTTTCGCACAGCAAACCGATGCCCGCAGAGGCGATCGGCTGGTGATCGCCTTTTCGGGTGGCCCAGACTCGGTTGCGCTGGCCTGGGCTCTCAAGCAGCTCGAGCCGGTCCTCGAGTTCGATCTTCAGGCTGTTCATATCGATCACGAGCTCGACGAGGATTCCAGCCGAAGATCGCGGGCAGCGCTCGGTTTATGCGAGCAACTGAGTATTCCGTGCAAGGTCGAGCGCCACTCCATTCCCCAGAATCTTCAGCCAGCGGAGAGCCCTGAAGCCGCCGCCAGACGCATTCGATACGCCGCCTTGGAAGCGTTCCGGGCACGGCAAGAGGCGGCCTTTGTCGCCACAGCCCACCACGCCGACGATCAGATCGAGACTCTGCTCATTCGACTTCTCTACGGAACCGGTGTCGAGGGTCTGGCCGGAATCCAGGCACGCAGGGGCCGACTTGTTCGGCCACTGCTCGGCGTGGAGCGGTCTCGACTTCAGGAGGCACTGACGGGAAGCGGCCTCGAGCCCATCGAGGATCCAACGAACTATAACCTGGGAGTCGTTCGCAACCGTGTCCGTCAGTTGATCAGGCCGGAGCTGACAGAGAGCACTCCAGACCTCGGTCGGCAGCTTCTGGCCTTGTCGGTGGCGGCGAGTGGCGCTCGGCGGAAGATTCAATCCGGGTTGCGCAAAGCGATCGCCCTGCAGTCGGCAGATGAAGGTCCCGCCTTTTCACGACAGGCATTGCTGGAAATGCCCTTCGAGCTCTGGTCATTTGCACTGGCACTGGTACACCGCGAAGCCGGTGCCGTCTATCCACCGACTGAGGCCTCCCGACGAGAACTCTCTCGGCAGATCGCTCTCGCCGGAAGGATCGGCTGTGATTGCGGCTATGGATGGCGATGGGAATCGCGCGGAGATCTAGTGGTCCTGGTGCACCACCCAACACCGGACGTGCCTACTTTCGCTTATACTGTTGTGGCGCCGGGCGAGTGCGCGATTGCTGAGCTTGCGCTCAGATTTCGCATTCGCCGCGGGCTGGTAGATGCCTGGATGTTCCGGCATTCGGATCGACGGGCCGGTCTTGCACTGCCACTCGAACCTGGAGACCAGGTCGTGGTTCGCAATCGCCGACCCGGTGATCGTGTGCAACCCTTGGGTTGTCTGTATAGCCGTCGGCTCAAGGACATTCTGATCGATCGCCGCGTGCCACGGAGCAAGAGAGGTCACCTGCCGCTCCTGGAAGTGGATTCGCGGCTCGCTTGGGTACCCGGTGTCACGATCGACGAGGCCTATCGAGTGGAAAGCGGGCGCGACGTGTGGATAACCGAGCTGGAGTCACTCTGAGTCGATGGAAATACACACTCTCTACAACGCCGAAACCATTCAGACCAAGGTCGCTGACCTGGCCAAGCAGATTGAGCGAGACCTCGGCGAGTCGGATCCCTGGGTAATCTCGATCGTTGGCGGCTCGGTGCTCTTCCTGGCCGACCTGATTCGGTCCCTGAGCGAGCCGGTACGCTTCGATTTCGTGCAGGTACAGTACTCGGTAAGCGAGCCCGATGGTGAGCTCCTGGAGATCCACTACCCGATACCTCTCGATGTCACTGGTCAAACCCTGGTCATTATCAAAGACGTAGTGGTCTCCGGGGTGATTGAAAACTACCTCACCAGCCAGTTTCGCGATCGCGGTGCCCGACGAGTGGTCTTCGCTGCCCTCATCGATGTCCCCGACCAGCGAACCACTGATTTTCAGCCCGACTACAGCCTCTTTCGAGCCGAACGCCAAGGAGTTTTCGTGGGCTATGGGCTCAAGCACCAGGGTCGCTATGGAAACCTGCCCTATATCGGACAACTCAGCGATGAAGACTCAACGGGAATCTGACAGGGGCCGCGATACGTTGTCACAGCTGACTAGTCGACCCAGAAGTAACCGAAAGGAAGCAACTCATTGAACCCCACTGTTAGAACACTCGTTGTCTGGATCGCCATATTCGTCGTCGTCATTCTGCTGTGGAATACCTTCCAGGCGGGTCGCGTCAACCGGATATCCCTGACCTTCACGGAGTTTCTCGAGCAAGTCGAGAAAGGTCGGGTATCCGAGGTCACGATCCGTGGACAGGAGCTGACCGGAAGTTTCTCCGGCGGCGGACAGTACGCGGAAGACGATTCCTTCTATACCTACGTGCCCGAATACCCGAATCTCGTCGAGGAGCTCCGTGATTCGGGTGTCGTGATCAAGGCGGAAGAACCCAAAGAGAATGCGCTGGTGCAGTTTCTGTTCGGCTGGGCCCCGTTCCTGCTGATCATCGGACTGTGGATCTTCTTCATGCGCCAGATGCAATCGGGCGGGAACAAGGCACTCTCGTTCGGCAAGAGCAAGGCGAAGCTGTTGAACAGCTCGGGCAAGAAGGTAACCTTCGAAGATGTCGCGGGCGTGGAGGAAGCGAAGGAAGAGCTTTCGGAGATCGTCGATTTCCTCAAGGAGCCCCAGAAGTTCCAGCGCTTGGGAGGCAAGATTCCCAAGGGCGTCTTGCTCATGGGGCCACCAGGAACAGGCAAGACCCTGTTGGCACGAGCCATCGCCGGCGAAGCCGGCGTACCCTTCTTCTCCATCTCCGGATCGGACTTCGTGGAGATGTTCGTGGGCGTCGGTGCCAGTCGGGTGCGGGACCTGTTCGAGCAGGGCAAGAAGAATGCTCCCTGCATTATCTTCATCGATGAGATCGATGCGGTTGGGCGCCATAGGGGAGCTGGTCTGGGAGGAGGCCATGACGAGCGCGAGCAGACCCTCAACCAGCTCCTGGTCGAGATGGATGGTTTCGAGTCCAATGAGGGTGTCATTCTGATCGCCGCCACCAATCGTCCCGACGTGCTCGATCCAGCCCTTCTTCGACCGGGACGATTCGATCGCAGGGTGGTTGTCGATCGACCGGACATCAACGGTCGTCTCGGCATCCTCAAGGTCCATACTCGAGAGATCCCTTTGTCAGACGATGTTCAACTCGAGGTTCTGGCCCGGGGCACTCCCGGTTTCGCCGGCGCCGATCTGGCGAACATGGTCAACGAGGCAGCACTGGTCGCTGCGGGAAGGGGCCGGGACAAAGTCTCCATGGAGGACTTCGAGTTCGCCAAGGACAAAGTTCTGATGGGAGTCGAGCGCAAGACCATGATGCTGACGGATGAAGAGAAGCGCATCACCGCCTATCATGAGGCCGGACACGCTTTGGTGGCCGCGTTCACTCCCGGATCGGATCCGCTACATAAAGTCACCGTAATTCCCCGCGGTCGAGCGCTCGGGGTGACCATGCAGTTGCCACTGGAAGACAAGTACACCTATCGCAAGGCTTACGTCGAGGGTCAGATCGCCATCCTGATGGGTGGCCGTATCGCCGAGGAACTGACCCAGGACGACATCACGACCGGGGCCGGTAACGACATCGAGCGCGCGACCGAGATGGCCCGTCGGATGGTCTGCGAATGGGGGATGTCCGAGCTTGGCCCTCTCGCTTACGGCAGCAAGGACGAACCGGTGTTCCTGGGGCGGGACTTCGCTCAGCGCGCAGACTACAGTGAGGACACCGCTATCCGCATCGACCGCGAGGTCAATCGCATCGTCGACAGCGCCTATGAACGAGCCAAGAACATTCTGACCGAGCATCGAGAGGTCCTCGAGAGATTGGCCCTCGAGCTCCTCGAAGAAGAATCTCTTGATGGGGCATGGGTCTACAGGCTGGTCGAGGAGATGACCGGCCAGGATCTGACACCCGTCAGAAAACTGCCTCCTGCAGAGGATGAAGATCCCGCCGACACGGCCGCGGCTGGGCAGATACCCGAGACCGGGGATTCCCAGCCCGAAAGCGCGAGTGAGGAAGGTGTGGGGGTGGCTGTTGCTCAGCGAACTCCTCCTGCCGACGCCCTCCCATCAACGGACTGATCGACGAGGCCGGTTTCGTGGATCGAGAGAATCGTTGATGTCCTCCGCTACGCTACAGGACTCGACTCCTCTGGACTCGAACCTTTCGACCGATGGTGCCGTGCTCGAAGACCAGCGCAGGCCGCTCGTCATGGGAGTGGTCAACATAACCCCTGACTCCTTCAGTGATGGAGGGCGGTGGCTGCAACCCGACCTGGCCGTGGCCAGAGCCGAAGCCCTGATGGCCGAGGGTGCCGACATACTGGATCTCGGTGCCGAATCCACCCGACCTGGAGGCGGAACCTACGGCCGGGGTGCGGTCTTTGTGCCGGTCGAAGAGGAGCTTGCCCGCCTTCTGCCAGTACTCAGCGCGCTCCGCCGCACTCTGACTATTCCCATCTCCGTCGATACCCGTAAAGCAGACGTAGCGCGCGCTGCACTCGCTGCCGGAGCCGACATGATCAACGACATCAGTGCCTTGGGAGACCCCGAGATGGCGAATGTCGTGGCGAGCGCCGGCTCCCCGATCGTCCTCATGCACAGTCGTGGAAGCCTCGCCTCGATGCAGAAGGAAATCGCCTTCGAGGATGTCGTCGACGAAGTCGCCGAAGAGCTGGCAGTCGCGGCCGCGCGAGCCGAAGCCCTGGGGATCGAAAGGAAGCGTATCCTGATCGATCCGGGTATCGGCTTTGGCAAGACCGCTGCTCAAAACCTGCAGCTACTCCGGGGACTCGACCGACTGCAGGTCATGGGCCTGCCGATTCTGGTCGGAGCCAGTCGCAAGAGCTTCATCGGAGAGGTGATCGACGTCGGTCCCGAAGAGCGCCTGCCTGGAAGCCTGGCTGCGGCAGCCTGGGCTGCTCACCACCGAGCTGCGATCGTGCGCGTCCATGATGTTGCCGAAACAGTCCAGTTCCTCGAGGTGTGGCAGGCCATCGAGACCTCCAGGGAATCGACCCCATGAACCTGAGCGATCTAGTTCAGATGGTGGGATGGCGCGATGTCCTGGATATCGCGCTTGTTGCCCTGGTGATCTACAACCTCCTTCTTCTGATTCGCGGCACGCGAGCTGTCCAGATAATCCTCGGAATCATATTCATCGCCGTGGCCTACTATGTCGCAGGAGCCGCTCAGCTATTGACGCTCCAGGAGCTGCTCGCGAAGTTCCTGCTGGTGCTGCCGTTTGCCGTCATCGTCCTGTTCCAACAAGAGATTCGACACGCCCTGGCCAGCTTTGGCCGCAACCCACTCTGGGGGCTGGGAGCCCACCGTAAGGTCGAATCCACCATCAAGGAGGTCGTTCTGGCTTCCACGTCTATGGCCGACCAGAAAATCGGTGCTCTGATGGTGATTCAACGACTGGAAGGCCTGCGCAATTACATCGAGAATGGCGTCACCATCGATGCCCAGATCAGCTACGACCTCTTGATCAATCTATTTACACCCGAAACACCCCTGCACGACGGAGCTGTGATCATCCAACAGGACCGGATTGCCGCCGCAGCGTGCTTTTTGCCACTGACATTGAATCCCGAGCTTTCCAAGACTTTCGGCTCTCGTCACAGGGCAGCGCTCGGGATTTCGGAAGAAGCGGATGCCCTGTCTGTCGTGGTCTCGGAAGAAACGGGCTCGATCTCGATCGCCCTCAATGGTGAGCTGATCCAGGACCTCGATTCCAAGACCCTGCGGAATTCCCTCTACAAGTACCTCATTACCGATCTCAGCGCGCAGCCGGAGACAGCCCATTGAGCGAATCGCGAAACACCTGGGGCCTTCGCCTGCTGGCCGTCATGCTGGCGATTACGGCTTGGTTCGTCTTCACGGTCGAAAAGCGCGAGCGCCTGAGCGAGAAGGTCGTCGAAGCAACTGTCCGCTACGACAACTTTCCAGGACTGATTGTGGTGGAGCGACTGGAGACGGTTCGCGTGGGGGTACGCGGGACGGTCAGCCGGCTGCGCAGCCTGAATCCCTTTGCCGTTGATGTCTTCGTCGAGCTCTCCAATCCGGACAAGGGAGTTTTCGAGGTCCCCCTGACCTCCGAGAACGTGTTTCTGCCACCCAACCTGGAGGTGGTGTCAATCGAACCCAACATCATTCAACTGAAACTCGACCGCGAGGCTGCCGAGCTTCTGCCGGTTTTGGCGAGACTCGAGGGAGAACCCGCAGCGGGCGCCAAAGTACAGCACGCCGAGGTCATCCCACCGAATGTGCTGGTGCGTGGACCCGAAGACATCGTCCGATCCATCGGTACTCTAGCCACGACGCCTGTCTACCTGACGGGGCACGCCCTGGATTTCCAGGAGCAAGCTGCAGTGTTGCCGCCAGATCCTCTCGTTACGGTCGTGCAACCCGCCATTGTGAATGTGCGAGTCCGGATGGAGATCCCCAGCACCGAGCTCGAAAACGAGGCCGACAAGTCTGAGGACTAGGGAGAAGTCTTGAAAGAGAAGATTCGCTTGTTTGGAACGGATGGAATCCGTGCGCCCTTCGGTACCTATCCGTTGGACGCTTCGACTGTGACACTTCTGGGCTTTCGACTCGGAGAATTGCTGCAGAATGAAGTCGACTCCCCCACGGTCATCATGGGAGGAGATACCCGCGAAAGCACGCCAGAGATTTGTCAGTGGCTCGCTGCGGGCCTGCAGGCTGCCGGGACTGTCGCCGTCTATGGTGGAGTCCTCCCAACTCCCGCGATTGCTACGCTGGTGCTCCAGAGAGAGGCAGATGCCGGGATCGCAGTCTCAGCCAGTCACAACCTGCATCCCTACAACGGGATCAAGATTTTCGATCGTCGTGGCTTCAAGTGGAGCCCTGAAGCCGAAGCGACCCTCGAAGCCATGATTCCGGGCGCCGACGAACCGACACTACCCGCTGCCACGGATCTCGAGGTCGATACCTCACTTCAACAGACCTACCTCGAGCTGCTGAGAGATCGGGTTGGCGAGCAACGCCCTTTCACCGGTCTGAAACTGGTGCTCGACACCGCGAACGGTGCCGCCACCCCCTTTGCCGAGCCACTCTTCGCCAGTCTCGGAGCCGAAGTGATCCCGCTCGGCAACAGGCCGGACGGTGTGAATATCAATGCAGACTGCGGATCGACGGCCCCGGCAGCGATGCTGGCAGCTGTCAGGAGCCACGGCGCTGACATGGGGATAGGTTACGATGGCGACGCCGACCGGGCCCTGATCGCCGACGAACGCGGTCAGATGCGTGACGGTGACGCCATGCTCTTCGCCTGGGCACGCTACCTGAGCCAGAAAGGTGAGCTCGAGCCAGCTTCGATCGTCGCCACTTCGATGAGCAATCTGGGTCTCGAACGGGCTCTGGAGGAGATTGGCGTGTCGGTAGTCCGCTGCGATGTCGGGGATCGTACTGTGGTCACTACAATGCACGACATGGGCATCCGTCTGGGTGGCGAGCAGTCCGGCCATCTGGTTGATCTCCAATCCGGTACGACTGGAGATGGGATGGGAACCTCATTGCAAATGGCAGCGATACTGAAACAATCGGGCCAGCCGCTGTCCGAGCTACTCGCAGGATTCCGACGCTTTCCCCAGGTACTGAGGAACGTCGAGGTGGCCCACAAACCCGACCTCGACTCGCTGCCAAGCGTTTCCCGAGCTGTAGCCGAAGTCGAGACCCGCCTGGACAATCAAGGGCGACTCGTACTGAGGTACAGCGGCACCGAGCCACTGGCCCGAGTGATGATCGAAGGTCCGAATCTGCAGGAGATCGAGACCATGGCAGGCCAGTTGATCGAAGCCATCCAGCAAGACGTCAACGACAGCCAGAAATGAGGTAGCTTTCATGACCCAGCTCTCAGTCAATGTGGATCACGTGGCAACGCTACGGGAAGCTCGTGGCACTCGGTATCCTCGGCCCCTGGAAGCTGCCCTCGTCGCTGAGAACGCCGGGGCAACAGGAATCACGGTCCACCTGCGCAGCGATCGCCGCCACATCCAGGAAAAGGACGTCGCAGAGATCCGCCAGGCAATTGACGGCAAACTCAACCTGGAGATGGCGACCACGGACGAGATGTTGGCAATCGCTCTGGAGCTCAGACCTGACCAGGTCACCCTGGTACCCGAGCGCCCCGAGGAGGTCACGACCGAGGGCGGGCTCGATCTCGTCCACGCCGGCGACCGGGCGATCGACGTAGCCACAAGGCTGGCGGAAGCCGAGATCTCCGTATCGGTCTTCATCGATCCCGAGGCGACACAGATCGATTGGCTGATCAGCCGCGGCACCAGCGCCATTCATGGTTTCGAGATCAACACGGACCGCTATGCCAAGGCCTCCGGCCAGGCGGAGATCGCCAGGGAGCTGGCGGCGATTCAACGCTCCGCCGAGTCTGGCGCCTCCGCCGGTCTGCACGTCTACGCCGGTCACGCTCTGACTACGGACAACGTCGGACCCATCGTCGCTTTCGAGCAAATCGAAGAGCTCAACATCGGCCACTTTCTCATTGCCCGAGCCGTGATCGTGGGTCTGGACACCGCCGTCAGGGAGATGCTCCAGGCCATGGAGACCCCTGCGCCCTCCGACCTGTGATCTAGCGTTCTATCTCGATCTCTTCGCCCTCCACGGCCGCTTCCTCGGCTTGCTCGTGGATGAGGACGGTCTGCTCGATCGACAGGTGGATCTTGTGCAGCTTGGACCCAAAGGTAGTCGAGATCAGATAAAAACCCTCTGGGTAGATTTGAATCAACGTTCCGCCAGACCCCTTCAGACCCAGCTGCTCGTTATGAATCAACACCTTTACTGGTAGCTCCATCGCTTCACTCCTCCCAAAGACCTTCGTCGCGATATTCCTTGAGTTTCCTCTGCAAGGTACGTAGACCAATGCCCAGGACCTTGGCCGCCTCGGCCCTCTTCCCTCCCGTTAGACCAAGAGTCTCTAAAATCGCCATGCGCTCGATCTCTGCCATCGTCCGCGGTTCACCATCCGCTATCTGAACCGGGATCACAGAGCTCGAAGACCGACCGGTGCGAAATTCGATGGGCAAGTCTCCCACATCGATGACCGGTCCATCGTGAAAGATCACCATCGACTCCAGGAAGTTGCGGAACTCCCTGACATTACCAGGCCAGGGGTAACGTTTCAGGACCTCCAGTGCCTGCGGAGACACACGCTTTCCCGGCCTGGCGTGCTCGACGCAGAACTGATCCAGGAAGTGCTCGGCCAAAAGCGGTATGTCGTCGAGTCGCTGACGCAAAGGAGGAACCCTCAATGTCACCACCTTGAGTCTGTAGAAGAGATCCTCTCGAAACCGTCCGGCCTCGACCTCCTTTTCAGGCTCTCGATTGGTCGCTGCGATCAGGCGAAAGTCGACGTCTATGAGATCCCCTCCTCCCACCCGCATGATCTTCCTCTCTTCCAGGACTCTGAGAAGCTTGACCTGCAGCTCTGGATAGAGTTCACTGATTTCGTCCAGAAAGAGTGTGCCCCGGTGGGCCAGCTCGAATTTTCCGATCTTGCGGGACACTGCACCCGTGAAAGCGCCCTTCTCGTGACCGAACAGCTCACTCTCGAGAATGTCGGAAGGAATCGCTCCACAGTTGATCGCCAGAAACCGCTCGTCGCGCCGGGGGCTCGAGCGATGCAGGGCGTTGGCGACGAGCTCCTTACCGGTGCCACTCTCACCGACAATCAGAACGCTGGAGCGAGTCGGGCCAACCAGTCTCATCTGTTCGAAAAGATGCTCCATTTTCGAAGACTTGGCCACAATGGACTCAAAGCCGTACCGCTTGTCCAACATGCTGCGAAGTGTCGAGACCTCTTCGACGAGATGTCGCTTCTCGACCAGATTCATCACCCGCTTGCGGAGCTCATAGAGATCGACCGGCTTGGTCAGGTAGTCATCCGCACCGACGCGCATCGCCTCGACCGCATTTTCGATGGAGCCATAACCCGTCACCAGAATCACTCCCAGATCCAGCGACCGCTCACGAACAGCGTTGAGGAAGTCGAGGCCACTCATCTCGGGCATCTTCAGATCACAGACCGCCACACAGACTTCGGGACGATCCGCCAGGTAGTCCAGGGCCTGGCCTGCCTCGTCGAAGGTCCGCACTTCCAGATCGGCCTTTTCGAGGGCAATCGCCATCGACTCACGCGATCCCTTTTCATCATCGATGACGATTACAAGCGGCGAACTAGCCATGGCAGTGTCATTTTGGCACAACCACATCGTGAAGCCCTGGCGAATGTCGATTAGACTGCGTGAGGCCACCGCCATGTCGTCGCCCGAATCCAACGGAAAGCTCTTCGAGGAGCCGGACCATCTGACTCTGGAAGGTCAGGTGCTGCGCGTCGTCTACTCCAACGACAACGAGGGCTGGGCCGTCATCCGGTTTCTGCCCTCGGACCAGACAGCCCAGGTTACTGCCGTCGGATCGCTCTTTGGAATCCAGGCCGGCGAAAGACTACGTGTGACGGGCCGATGGCAGCAGAATCCCAAGTTCGGGCAACAGTTCCAGGTCGACAGCTACCTTTCACTGATGCCCTCGACACGCCAGGGAATCGAGAAGTACCTGGGATCGGGGTTGATCTCCGGAATCGGACCTGTCATGGCCGCCCGACTCGTCGAGAGATTCGGCCTCGAGACCCTCGAGGTCATCGAGCACCACCCCGATCGGCTCCAGGACGTACCCGGGATCGGTGTGCAACGTGCCGAGAGGATTCGTGAAGCCTGGAGCCAGCAGAAAGGGATCCGCGAGGTCTTGGTCTTTCTTCAATCGTATGGAGTCACAGCCAACCAGGCGGCCAAGATCTACCGTCAATACGGTCCTCGTACCGTGGCTACAATCCGGGCCGACCCCTATCGACTCGCTGAGGACATCTTTGGTTTTGGCTTTCAAACCGCCGATCGAATCGCCGCTCGCCTGGGCATAGACAGGGATGCTCGAGCTCGAATCAAAGCCGGAATTCTTCATACCCTCAGTCGGGCTGAAAACCACGGCCACGTCTACCTGCCGCAGGAAGGCTTGATCGAAGATACTGTCGATCTGCTACAGATCTCCCCGGCACTCGTGGTCGACGCTCTCGAGAAGCTCGGGCTGCAGCGCAGAATCATCGCCGAGCCAGATGGCCCACGGGGTGAGGTGGCCGTCTACAGACCCAAGCTTTACGAAGCTGAAGTGACAATCGCCGAACGACTACGGCGGGTGCTAGATCACCGAAGAAGTCGACCGCTTGCCGAAAAGGAGTTGCAGCAGCGTCTGACAGATTTCGAGGAACGACAATCCATTGCCTTTTCCGAGTTGCAGAAATCCGCAATACATCGCTCTATGGGCGAGAGCGCTCTGGTCATCACCGGAGGTCCCGGTACCGGCAAAACGACTCTGATCCAAGCAGTGGTCGATCTTCACGCCTCACAGGATCGTCGAATTCTTCTGGCAGCGCCGACAGGTCGCGCCGCCAAGAGACTTCAAGAGGCCACGGGGGTCGAAGCCAGGACCCTGCACCGGCTGCTGGAATTCGAGCCCAAGGGTATGACCTTTCAGCGCAATCGGAACCGCCCACTCGAGGCCGATCTCGTCATCGTAGACGAAGCGTCAATGCTGGACTGTTGGCTCGCCTCTCATCTGTTCGAGGCCTTGCCAGCAGAGTGCAGACTGGTCCTCGTAGGCGATGTCGATCAGTTGCCTTCGGTTGGCCCAGGACGGGTCCTGGCGGACCTTATCCGTTCGCAGAAGGTCCCGGTCGTCAGACTCCGCGAAGTCTTCCGTCAAGCTGCCCGCAGCCTGATCGTCGAAAATGCCCATCGCATTCGCCGAGGCCAGATGCCACGTCTGGAGACCGACGAATCAGTGGATTTCTACTTCATCGAACGCGATCGACCCGAAGCGATCCTGGAGACCATCGAATATCTGATAGGCGAGCGCATACCAAAGAGCCTGGGTTTCGACGCTCGATGCGACATACAGGTTCTCTGTCCCATGCGACGGGGACAGCTCGGGGTCGAGGCGCTCAATGAATCGCTGCAAGCCCTGCTGGCCTCCGATCGCGCCCCGGTCGAGAACACCAGAGGTCGACTGCGCGAGCAGGACCGCATCATGCAGATCCGCAATAACTACGACCTGGAAGTGTTCAATGGAGACATCGGACACGTCGTCGGACCGGGCGCCGACGATGAGACTCTCAGCGTCGACTTTGATGGCCGGCACATTTCCTATCCTGTTGCCGACCTCGACCAACTCACACTCGCCTATGCAAGCTCCATCCACAAGGCTCAAGGAAGCGAGTATCCATGCGTCGTCATTCCACTCCACACCTCTCACTTCATCATGCTGCAGCGGAACCTGCTCTACACCGCCGTCACTCGCGGTCGACGATTGGTGATCGTCGTCGGGGAACGGCGAGCACTCGCTCAGGCAGTTCGCAACGATCGACAGCAGATCCGATTCACACGACTTGTGGAACGCCTCCAGTGAGATCTACCTGTCAGTGTCCGGGGGCGACGCTGGATCCAACGAAGGATCGGCACCGGGCTCGTCCGAGAGGTCTCTGGGCACCCCATCCTCGCTGAATCTCGATTCATTCGCCAACGATAGCTCGAGCGCGTTCGATGACTCGTCGACACCAGGTGAGCCTGGTGCCACCGGAGCCTGCGGGTAACTTGCCGGTGCCGATCTTCCCCAGCTGTCAGCGGTTCCGAAGCGGCTCAGGACTGCTGCCCCCAGTCCGACGGTCCACGCGACATATTTCACCAACACACCAACGACACCGAACATCACGGCGAAGAACCAGAGTGGCCCCCAACCGAAATCAAGCAGATCGCCGATCACCGACCAGATCTGAATTGTCAGCACACCCAGGAGTAGCACGGAGTAGGGATTGGACAGTTTCCAGCCGAATCGATTTCGCAGAAACTCACCGATTGCCAGAGCCACACCCGAGTACCCGAGAAAAGCGACAAGCAACAGGGCCAGGATGAAAAACGGTACCAGGAGCACCAGAGGAATACCGATGATCGAGATGACCAGAATGAGGGTCACCAGCACCAGCAGAGGAGCGAACAGGATCTGAACCAACAATCCGACCAGACCCGACTTCCACGGCTCTGCCACGGCTTTCGTCTTGACCCTTTGCAGAGGATCACGGGCAACCAACATCACGAGGCATGCAAAGAGGCCGAGGACTATGAGCTTGAAGGCCTCCCACATGAAATTGGTAGCCACACTCCAGGGAGACAGATCGACCAGATCGTGATCCCCACCCCATCCATGTCGGCCACCGAAGATTGCCGCTGGCCAGGCGCCAAATTTCAGATTGGGCCCGAAGGGCACTTCGATAATCTGCCCTCGTACTTTAGCCTCGTCGTCGATATCGATTGCCCCACCGACGCTCACCACGTCGCCGAGGACCTCGGCTCCAGCCTCGAGGGTGAGGTCGCCGCCCACCGCGGCGACGTCGCCAGTGACCTCTCCGCTCACAGTCACCGAACCTCCCACGGCCACCGCATCTCCGGCGACCTTTCCATAGACGTAGAGCGGACCACCGAACACCAGGGCCTCGTTCGCGACCTCGTCTGCCTCGACTGTCAGGCTGTTGCCCACTGACACCTGCGAGTCCCGGTACCGACGCCTGTCCCCCGCCTCGCTTTCTTGATCATCCGCATCCGTCTGTGTGGTGCCAGTCCCACTATCGACGGCCGCCATCGCCACCTCTCGGTGTTCTCCTTCGAACATCAGCCGGCGCTCGGCTCGGTCCATCGCCGCGAGCCGGAGGACCAGATCGGCATCGTCACTGTCGATAGTCGTGCGTAGCTCATCTTCTCCGACGACCTCGCCATCGATAGCAACACTGTCATCGATGATCTCGATAGTCTGCATTTCGACTCTGTCATCGAGCGGCTCGAGCAGCAGACCACGGCTGAGCACAACCACCGAATACCTCTCGATGACTTTCGACCAAAGCTCATTGTCGGCAACTGCAGCCGCCGCCTCGTCCGCGGTCTCCGCATCCTGAGCCCAACTGGCTGGTGCTCCCAGCACCAGGACCAGCAATGCACCAAGGAAGAGAGACTTCATCAGGTGCGAGTAGCGTGCCTCCCACCAGCGATCAGAATGGACTGACATATCGAGAACTCCTCTCGGAAAACACAATCTCATGAAGAAGGCGAAAGGCCCCGAAACTCAACAGGACTGCTGAGAACAGCGCCATCAGGTATATCGGTGAAGACAGCGTCGAAGACAGAATGGTCCCTGCTGTAGAGAAAATGCGCCAAACCACCAGTCCTGAGCCCAACTGATGGAACACACCGACGAGGGCCCCGACTGCAAGCTCGGTAGCAGTTGCCGGGTTGAAAAGCCCCAGCAATGCGGGAAAGTACCCCGGAATCAACCACAGCGAAATAGCCGTCAGCGCGAGGCAAACGCTCACCACGAGCCGGAGTCCCCAACTTGCGATCCAGCCAACCTCTGCTGCCGCCACGGGTTCGAGTCCCGCGCGAGCCATCAACCGATCGGCGAAGCCAACCGGAATGGGCTCCAGCGGAAGCCGAGCAAACAACCCGGCCAAGGCCTCGTCTGCCTGCTGATTGAGGCCCTTCTGCTCCAGCTGCAGCCAACTATCGAGTGCGCGGTTTAGTTTCCGATTCACGTGTCAATTCCCTCTAGTCCGCCCTACGAGGTCGGTCGGTGCAAAGTTTCGTCGATTCGACAGGAAATTCCTAGTGATTCTCTGGCCCCCAACCCCTGGCTTGGAGGTGCGCGACCATGGCCTTGCGCGCCCTGAAAAGGTGTGTCTTGACTGTTCCTAGAGGGAGATCGGTGATCTCCGCAATTTCATCGTATGGCAGGCCTTCCTGGTACCTCAGCGCCACGACCTCCCGGTACTCCGGTTTCAGGTCTGCAACCGCGGCCTCGATCGCTGTGGCCAGATCCCGGCGCTGCACCTTCTTCTCGGGCGATTCACTGCCCGAATCAGGCAACACACTCACGAGATCGGGCTGATCAGGGTTAGGCGTCTCCAGGGGAACGGTATCGAGCTGACGGCGGCGCAGGTGATCGATAGCCGTATTGTGGGCGATCTTGAAAAGCCAGCTCGAGAACTTGCGGCTCTGGTCGAAGGTGTGGAGTGATCGGAACGCCTTGAGAAACACCTCCTGCGCCAGATCCTCTGCCAGCGCCACGTCTGCTACCATTCTCCGCACCAGGCTCAGCACCGGTCTCTGATAGCGCATCAGAAGGTCGCGGTATGCATCTTGAGAACCCGACAACGCGAGCTTCACGAAGTCGATATCTTCAGATGCAGGGTTCCGGCGTAGGGTCATGCGGGCTTTACCTGGGGTGACCGATTGTATCCCGGTATACTTCCTACGCCTTGCTGCAGGCACTTTTTGCGCCTTCAAAATGGCTGACCACGATTCACTCGTAGATCGAGATCTAGCTCAGCTGGCCGGTCTTGGCATCGAAACCCAAGAGATCGAACGCCAGCTGCGGCTTCTTCTGGACCCTCCACGACCCGCGGCACTGATCCGTCCTTGCAGGGTCGGAGACGGAATCATCCGCCTCTCTGACGATCAACAGCCAGAGTACATCGCGCGATGGCGATCCTTGGCCAGTCGGAAATCCTTGGTCAAATTCGTCCCGGCATCGGGAGCAGCGACCCGGATGTTTTGTGATCTGACGACTCTCGACGATGAAGACACCCTGGAGAAGCTGCGTCAGGGCCTCAGTCCCGTACCCCCCAACTTCGCTTTTCGCCAGAAGCTGCTGGAGCTGCTCGCCCGCGAGTCAGGCGACGACTCCACAGTGTCAACTCGTGCTGACCTGGAGCGAGCCGCTCACCTCCTCGTCGAGGAATCTGGGCTCGGCTATGGCCAACTACCGAAGGGCCTCATCCCGTTTCATAGCTACCCTGCTGGCGGACGCACCGCTCTGGTAGAACATCTGTGCGAGGGAATTCACTTCCTGGCCAGCTCGAGCGGCATCTGCCGGTTTCATTTCACGGTGACAGCGGACCATGAGCACGCTTTCCGTCGAGAAGTCGAACAAGCCAGGGCGGAGCTGACCAGGACTTTCGAAGATCGTTTGGAGGTCGAGTTCTCCAGCCAGAGTCCGGCCACCGATACGCTTGCGGTCGATCTGCAGGGCCAACCCGTTCGACTACCGGAC
The DNA here is from genome assembly GCA_963707075.1 of uncultured Acidobacteriota bacterium. Classification (GTDB taxonomy): domain Bacteria; phylum Acidobacteriota; class Thermoanaerobaculia; order Multivoradales; family JAHEKO01; genus CAXMQZ01. The sequence goes on along the minus strand of CAVPOX010000004.1, from coordinate 953,050 downwards.
GGCAGCCTCCTGCTGCGTCCCGCCGGTCATGGGGCCCTGATCGAGAATATCGGAGAGGTCGACGCCGACATCGCCATTATCAAGAACATCGACAATATCTCGCACCAGCGTCTGCACGAGATCTCGATACTGTGGCACCAGGTCCTGGTCGGATATTTCGCCGAGCTGCAAGAGAACGTCTTCGACGTCATCGATCGCCTGAAGTCGCACTCCCAGACTGAAGTAGTGATCTCTGACGCCCTGAAGCTCCTGGAGGATAGGTTCACCCTTGACCTGCCATCGGAGCTGCGCTCCTCGACTCTCGAGGCTCAAAGACGATTCGCCGAGGCTGCGCTCGATCGACCGCTCAGAGTCTGCGGAGTTGTCGAAAACACCGGGGAGCCGGGAGGTGGGCCCTTCTGGGTGCGTGATACCGGGGGGCAAATCTCTGGGCAGATCATCGAGGGCGCTCAGATAGACATCAGCTCGGAAAGCCAGATGGAGATCTGGCGCTCTTCGACTCACTTCAACCCGGTCGATGTGGTTTGCGGACTTCGCGATCGGCACGGCAAACCCTACCGGCTACTGGACTATGTGGATCCCGCAACGGCCTTTGTGACGGAAAAGAGCCACGACGGGCAACCTATCAGGGCTTTGGAGCGCCCCGGCCTTTGGAACGGGAGCATGGCCAAATGGAACACGGCCTTTGTCGAGGTACCTGTCGAGACCTTCACGCCGGTCAAGACCGTATTCGATCTTCTTCGCCCTGAACATCAGCCCTGAAGTTCACCGAAACTCAAAAGGGGCCGGCCATCCGAGGCCAGCCCCTTGCGAACGTAGAGCCTGCTGCGGCTCAGAATTCCCTGAGATATCTGTCCTGCTCCCACGGGTGCACGTGCGAAATGTATTCGTGCCACTCCTGGCGCTTGGCCCGCAGGAAATTCTCGTGAATGTGCTCGCCGAGAGCGTCCTTCATCACCGCATCCTTCTCCAGATAATCCAGGGCCTCAGCAAGGTTGGCCGGTAGCGCGTCGATCTTCAACCGTCTCTTTTCCCTTTGGCTCATGGTCCAGATGTTCTTGTTGACCGGCGGCCCCGGATCGATGTCGTTTTCCATACCGTCGATACCTGACGCCAACATTACTCCGAGTGCGAGATAGGGATTACAGGAAGGATCGGGCATTCGCACCTCACATCGGGTCGACATACCGCGGCGATCGGGAACCCGGACCAGGGGGCTTCGGTTCTTTTCCGACCAGGCGATATTGGTGGGCGCCTCGTAGCCAGGAACCAGGCGCTTGTAGGAGTTGACGAGTGGATTCGTCACAGCAACAAACGCCTTGGCGTGTCGCAGCACTCCTCCTATATATCCCAGAGCCACTTTGGAAAGCTCCCACTCCGCCTTCTTGTCCCAGAAGGCATTGCGGCCCTTCTTGTCGATGAGGCTCTGATGAGTGTGCATGCCAGAGCCGTTGACACCGAAGATCGGCTTGGGCATGAAGGTGGCGTGCAGACCATGGTCCAGAGCGACCTTCTTGACGACAAACCGGAACGTGGCCACGTTGTCGGCACATTCGAGCGCTTCGGTGTACTTGAAGTCGATCTCGTGCTGGCCCGGCGCCACCTCGTGGTGTGCCGCCTCGACCTCGAACCCCATTTGCTCCAAAACGGTGACGATGTCGCGGCGACACTCTTCGCCCAGGTCGACCGGAGTGAGGTCGAAATAGCCCCCCACATCGTGCGTTTCGGGCACCATCTTCCCCGCAGAATCCTTGAGGAAAAGGAAGAACTCCGCTTCCGGCCCGGCAACCATCTTGTAGCCGAGCTTGCTGACCCTGGCCACCTGCCTCTTGAGCGCCAACCGCGGGCAGCCAGCAAACTCGGACCCATCCGGTCGATGCACATCACAGATCAACCGGGCAACCTTGGAACCGTCGGCACTGGCCCAGGGATTGACCCGGAAGGTATCCAGATCAGGAACCAGCAGCATGTCTGACTCCTCGATACGCACGAATCCTTCGATCGAAGAACCGTCGAACATGATCTGGCCATCGAGAGCTTTCTCAAATTGACTTCTTGGCACCTCGACGTTCTTGAGCACGCCCATGATGTCAGTGAATTGGAGTCGTAAAAAGCGGACGGATTCCGCATCGGACATTTTCAGAATTTCAGCAGCAGTTGGCATTTCGCCCTCCGTTTGGATATCAGATGGCGAGAAAGTATCCAATAACAGCCGAAAATGCAACACATTTATGCTTATTGAACGAATCATGGAAAACAGTTTGCAGATCCACTACCACTTTCGCTGCTCCGGCGATGTCTCCCGCCATTCGATAGGCCTCGGTACCAGCAAGACACTCCCTCCGGTGTGGTTGAATAGAACCGAGCCGGCGATCAGGACCGTAGGTTCCGGGGCGGCCGGCAAATACTCTGTCCCTCCACCTGGAGACCAGGAGTGTGATGAGCCCACAGGCTATGTCTCAAACGAAATCGCTATCCGAAGCCCAACACGAGCGCCGCAGGCCACTGTGGATCAAGATTGTTGGGGCTTTGATCTTGATAGCAGGTCTGGTCTTTCTAGGACGGTCTCTGGGAGGCTACATCCCTCAATTTGCCGAGTGGGTGGAGACCTTGGGTTTCTGGGGTCCGTTAGTTTTCATCGCCGGGTACGCAGTGGCAACGATTGCGCTGATTCCCGGCTCATTGATGACGCTGGCGGCCGGCGCCATCTTTGGGCTTCTCGAAGGAACTCTCTACACTTTCGTCGGTGCGACGTTAGGGGCAACGTTGGCCTTCCTTGTCTCGCGTTACGGCGCCCGCAAGGCAATCGAGCGTAAGCTGGAGAACAGCACCAAGCTGAAGGCTGTGGATGGGGCGGTGGCCAGGGAAGGACGCAAGATCGTCTTCCTTCTCAGGCTCTCACCAGTGTTCTCCTTCGTTCTGCTGAACTACGCGCTGGGCTTGACCAGCGTTCGGTTCCGCGACTACCTGATCGCATCTGTCGGTATGCTTCCGGGGACCTTCCTCTACGTCTACTACGGGAAAGCGATCGGCAGCCTGGCGGCCGTCGCAGGAGGTGCCGAGATCGAGCGCGGTGCGGGAGACTGGACACTGCTCACTGTCGGACTCCTCGCGACACTGCTGGTCACGACTGTCGTGACTCGGGTCGCTCGCAAGGCTCTCGAGCAGGAGGTAGAGGATGATTGATCCCGAGCTCTTGTCACTTGTTCAACCTTTCGATGACCACAATCAGAGACTGCTAGAGAATGTTCACCCTCCGGAGTGGATCAATCCTGAACCCGCGGAGCGCTACCACCTCGTGGTCATTGGGGGCGGAACCGCCGGGCTGGTCTCAGCGGCCGGCGCCGCAGGTCTTGGCGCCCGCGTCGCGCTGATCGAGCGCCGGCTGCTCGGTGGAGACTGTCTCAACTACGGCTGTGTTCCCTCGAAGGCAATGATCCGCGGGGCTCGAGCTTGGCACGACGCCCGCCAAACCGCCCAGCGCTTCGCCGGACCGACCGCAACGGGAGATGGCGATTTCGCCACCGTCATGGAACGCATGCGGCGATTGCGTGCCGGGATCAGTCACCACGACAGTGCAGAGCGTTTCCGCGGACTGGGCATCGACGTCTTCATGGGGACCGGAAGATTCGTCGCTAGCGACGCCATCGACGTCGAGGGTAAGCGACTGAATTTTCGTCGGGCCATTATCGCCACTGGCGCCAGGCCCGCCGTGCCTCGCATCCCCGGATGCGACGACGGCTGGTACCTGACCAGCGAAACCGTCTTCACCCTCACCGAATTGCCGGCGCGCCTGGGGGTGATCGGAGGCGGGCCTATCGGCTGCGAGCTCTCCCAAACATTCGCCCGGCTCGGCAGTCAGGTCACAGTATTCGACATGGCTCCACATCTGTTGATCAGAGAGGATACCGATGCGGCAGAGATCGTCCAGCAATCCCTGATCAGCGATGGGGTCGAGATCGCGATGGAGTCGGTCGTTCACCGAATCGAGCAAACTCCGGCAGGCAAGGTCATCCACTTCGAGCAGGCAGGAGAGCACCATCAGGTCGCAGTCGACGAGCTGCTTGTGGCTGTCGGAAGAGCACCAAACGTCGAGGACCTCGGGCTCGAAGCGGCGGGAATTGCCTTCGGCCGGACTGGGGTCGAGGTAGACGATCGACTGCGCTCGACCAACCGAAGAGTCTATGCCGTTGGTGATGTAGCCTCGCGCTTCAAGTTCACCCACGCTGCGGATGCTCTGGCACGTATCGCAATCCAGAACTCGCTTCTGTTCCGGCGTCTCAAGGCCAGCGACCTCGTCATGCCCTGGTGTACCTATACGAGCCCAGAGGTTGCACACGTCGGTCTCTATGCCGCGGACGCTCACGCAAAGGGGATTGATATCGATACTCTGACGATTCCCATGGCAAGTGTCGATCGAGCGATTCTCGATGACGCAACCGAGGGCTTCTTGCGACTTCACATCCAAAGAGGCAAGGATCGGATCCTCGGGGCGACCTTGGTTGCCGAGCATGCTGGAGACCTGCTCGGTCAACTCTGTGTGGCCGTGACGGCCAAGGTGGGACTCAATAAGATCGCCGGCACCATCTTCCCCTACCCGACTCAAGCGGAAGTTCTCAAGAAATCGGCGGATACCTGGCGCCGAGGCAAGCTCACGCCAACTGTGCAGGCGGTGTTTGACACCTTCTTCAGGATCTTTCGCTAGAATGGCTCGAGCCGCAAGTTGACCGAAGTACCTGCCGAGACAAGTCAGAATCGACGCGATACCTCCTCGTCAGGTAGACTCTGCCCGTGTTCCGCCTCCATGTGATCCCTGCCCACGGCGATCCATTCGACCAGGTTCTCGAGGGCGATTCGCTGATTATCGGTCGTTCTTCGGCAGCCGAGCTGGTGCTTGCGGACCGTTTCCTGTCTCGCCAACATGCTCGACTGCATCGCGAGGGCGAAGCGTGGCTTATCGAAGACCTCGGTTCCCGCAACGGCACCCTGCTCAATGGCACCAAGGTCGAATCACCGACAAAGATCAGTGCCGGTGACGAGCTTCGCCTTTCAGGCAGTGTCATCATGGTGCGGTCCGCCTCCGAGCCGATTCGAGAAGTCACGGCCAGTCCCAGTCAAGAGTCCGCCCAGCACACGGTCTTTCGCCGGGCCTCCGATCTGATCAGCCGACAGTCGTCAACCGATACGGCTGGGCTCGACGCACCCGAAGCCGTGCGTCGTCAGGCCGACCGTCTCCGGCTCCTCAACGACGTTCATCGTGCCCTGAATCAGTCCATCGAGTTGGACGACCTTTTGGAAATGATCCTGGCCCGGGCTTTCGACGAGCTGAACCCCGAGGAAGGCATCATTCTCATGAAGAACAAGGCGGGCGAGTACTATCGGGCCGCCCGGAAGACCATCCCAGGGGTGTCCAGCAAGTATGCCTTCTCGGAAACCCTGATTCACGAGGTCGCCGAAAAGGGTATGGCGGCTCTGGTTCTGGATGTCGAGACGGACGAACGTTTCGCTCATGCCCAGAGCATCTTGAGCTCTGGGATTCGCAGTTTGGTTGCCGCTCCCCTGCTCGACGCCGAGGGTTCACTCGGCATGGTCGCCCTGAACTCTCGCGTCCACAAGCGCCAATTCGACGAGGAGGATATGGAGCTCCTCGTCTCACTCGCTTCCGTGGCTGCCCTGCGAATTCGCAACGTGGCATTGGCCGAGGAGGCCGCCGAACGCCGCCGGCTTGAAGAGGAGCTCAAGTTGGCCCGCCAGATTCAGGTCGGTTTGTTGCCGAGCGAGCTACCCAAGGTGGAGGGATACGTCTTCAATGGCGGCAACGTTCCATCTCGAGGGGTCTCCGGCGACTACTTCAAGATCGAGCCACGCAACGATGGCGAGGAATTTGTAACGGTCATAGCCGATGTCTCGGGCAAGGGGATGGCAGCATCTCTCCTCACTGCCTCTCTGGAGGCGCTCGCCGCTGGACCAATCGAAGTCGGTCAATCGCCAGCGGACATCTGCACGAAGGTCTGTCGACGGCTGTTTCATCGCACGCCACCCGCCAAGTACGCCACGATGTTTCTTGGCATCCTGAATCTGAAGACACACACCTTCACCTACACCAATGCCGGTCATAATCCGGCGCTCGTGGTGCAAGCGAATGGCGAGGTCCGCGAGCTCGGTACGACAGGAATGCCCGTCGGCCTGATGGAGGTCGGCAACTACACCGAGATCGCCATCGATTTCCAGCCCGGAGATACCTTGGTCCTTTACACCGACGGGATCACGGAAGCCGAGAATCCGCACGAGGAAGAATACGGTTTGGAGCGACTGATCGACGCCTGCAAGCAGCACCGTGACAAAGACCTCGAGGAGATGTCTGTGGCGATCTACGACGATCTCGATGAATTCGCCAGCGGCGTACCCTACGCTGACGATCGAACCCTCGTCCTCGCCCGAAGGCTCCTCGGCTAGTCTTCGGAAGAACCAAACAAACGAGCGCGGAGATACTCGTGATTCATCCGCCCGATGAACTCGATTGAGATCTCCTTGGGACAGGCGGCCTCGCACTCCCTGAAGTTCGAGCAAGCACCAAAATGGCTCTCCATCTCGCGAACCATGTTCAGGGCTCGCTGGTGCCGTTCAGGCTGGCCCTGCGGCAGAAGTGCAAGATGGGAGATCTTGGCAGCGGTAAAAAGCTGGCCCGCTCCATTTGGACACTGGGCAACACATGCCCCACAACCGATGCACTCGGCGGCATCCATCGCCAGATCAGCAGCCGGCTTCGGGATCGGCAAGGCGTTGGCATCCTGAGGACTCCCGGCGTTTATGGAGACAAAACCACCTGCCTGAACAATCTTGTCCAGTGGCTGCCGATCAACGACCAGATCCCGAATGACCGGAAAGGCGGCAGATCGCCAAGGCTCGATTCGGATCGAATCGCCATCCGCAAACTTCCTCATGTGTAGCTGACAGGTTGCAGTCCCCCTCTCGGGACCATGAGCCTTGCCGTTGATCATCAGACCGCAAGAGCCGCAGATGCCCTCCCTGCAGTCATGCTCGAAGGCAACCGGTACTTGCCCCTTCTCGATCAGCTGCTCGTTGAGAACGTCCAGCATCTCCAGGAAGGACATGTCCGGACTTGCTTCCTCGAGCTCGAAATTCTCGAACGCCCCCGGGGTTCGACCATTCTCCTGCCGCCAGATCTGTAGTTTCAGTCGCATTACTTGTAGCTCCTCTGGCTGGGAGGGACGTTCTCGAACTGCAGCGGCTCCTCGTGCATCTGCGGCTCACGATCGGCGCCCGCGTATTCCCATGCAGCGACATAGCTGAAGTCATCGTCGCGTCGCTTGGCCTCTCCTTCCGCCGTCTGATACTCCTCCCTGAAGTGCGTTCCGCAAGACTCCTCTCGCGCCAACGCATCCCGACACATGAGCTCCGCCAACTCGAAGTAGTCTGCCACCCGTCCGGCTTTCTCGAGTGACTGATTGAGCTCCCTTCCGCTACCCGGAACCCGCACCCGCTGCCAGTACTGATCTCGCAGTTCCTGAATCTGGCTGATGGCGCTCTCCAGACCGGATCGACTGCGCGACATGCCGCAGTGGTCGATGCAGATGTGTCCCAATTCCCGGTGCAGGGAATCGACGGTGCGATCTCCGTTGATCGACAAAAGTCGGTCGATTCGCGCCTGTACCTCGCTCTCGACCTCCCTGAACCCAGCGTGCTCGACAGGGAGCCGCTCCTCTCCCATGTGTCGCGCCAGATAGTCACCAATGGTAGATGGCAGCACGAAGTAGCCGTCCGCCAGTCCTTGCATCAGCGCACTCGCCCCAAGACGATTGGCGCCGTGATCCGAGAAATTCGCCTCGCCAATCACATACATGCCTTCGATCGTCGACATGAGGTTGTAATCGACCCAAAGCCCTCCCATTGTGTAGTGCGGAGCCGGATAGATGCGCATGGGCACCTGGTAGGGATCTTCGCCGGTGATCCGTTCATACATCTCGAAGAGGTTGCCGTACTTCTGCTCGATAGCGTCGCGCCCCAACCGTTGTATCGCGTCAGAAAAATCGAGATAGACACCTCGCGCCCCGTGTCCGACGCCTTTTCCTTCGTCGCACACAGCCTTTGCAGCTCTGGAAGCTATGTCTCGAGGTACAAGGTTGCCGAAAGCCGGATAACGCCTCTCCAGATAATAATCGCGCATGTCCGATGAAATCTCGGAAGGAGGTCGGGAATCCCCAGCCTTCTCGGGCACCCAGATCCTCCCATCATTGCGCAACGACTCGCTCATGAGGGTCAGTTTCGACTGGTAGTCGCCGTGCTGTGGGATACATGTCGGATGAATTTGAGTGAAGCAGGGATTGGCGAACAGAGCTCCTCGGCGGTGCGCCCTCCAGATGGCCGTGGCATTGCATCCCTTGGCGTTGGTCGAGAGGAAAAAAACATTGCTGTAACCCCCGGTGGCCAGAACCACGGCATCGGCAGACCAGGAACGGATCTCTCCTGTCACCATGTCGCGGGTAACGATTCCTCGAGCCCGACCTTCGATGACTACCAGATCGAGCATCTCGGTTCGGGGGTACATCTCCACTTGGCCTTTGGCGACTTGCCGAGAGAGCGATTGGTAGGTCCCGAGCAGCAGCTGCTGTCCCGTCTGACCACGCGCGTAGAAAGTCCGCGAAACCTGAGCCCCACCAAAAGACCGGTTATCGAGAAGCCCGCCATACTCTCGGGCAAAGGGAACGCCCTGAGCCACACATTGGTCGATGATATTGACGCTGACTTGTGCCAGACGGTAGACGTTGGCCTCGCGCGATCGAAAGTCGCCACCCTTCACTGTGTCGTAGAAAAGGCGCCAGATGCTGTCACCATCGTTCTGATAGTTCTTGGCCGCGTTGATTCCACCTTGAGCTGCAATCGAATGAGCCCGCCTTGCACTGTCCTGGTAGCAGAAGCATTTGACGTTGTAGCCCAGCTCCGCCAAGGTCGCCGCGGCAGAGCCTCCCGCCAGACCTGACCCCACGACAATGATCTCGAACCGACGCTTGTTCGCAGCATTGACCAGCTTGAGATCAAAGCGGTGTTTGTCCCACTTGTCCTGTATCGGGCCAGAGGGTACCTTGGAATCGAGTTTCATTTCTGCGTCCCTCACTGGACCACGCCGGCCAGCACGGCCAGCGGAAAAGACAGGTTGCCGAGAGTTACGATGACCGCGAAAAACAGCGCAAACCTGCGCCGCCAGTCGCGGGGATTCGATGACTCCCACCAGCCGAGCGTCTGGAACATGCTCCACAATCCGTGGTATAGGTGAAAGCCGAGCGCGATCTGCGCCACCATGTAGATCGCGCTCACCCACCAGATCTTGAAGCCCGAAACGACATTGCCATAGACGTCTCCAGGCACGAAGGAGGCGTGCGCCGTCCCCCACGTCAAATGCGCCAGGTGGTAGAGGACGTACAATCCGATGATGACTCCCCCCCACCGCATCGTTCGCGTGGCATAGGACGACTGGATGGCGGCGTGACGCTTGTAGCGTTCTGGCCGCGCTCGCCTGTTCTTGAGAGTCAACTGCGTTGCTGCTGTCACATGAAGCACTACAGCCCCGAGAAGAACGATTCTGGCGATCCACAGCAGCCCGGAATGAGGCAGGGCCGGACTGCCTACTTCGCGCAGCCACTCTGCATACCCATTGATCTTCTCAGGTCCCTGATAGAGCTTCAGGTTACCCAGCATGTGGACCAGGACGAACCCGAAGAGGACAATTCCGGTGAGAGCCATCACCGCCTTCTTGCCTACATCGGATTGATAGAGGGATCGAAAAGTCGACATGGAGCGTATTGTATCGATTAAGGAGTCCCGCGCCGATGGCGGCGACGACGCTTTTGCCTTCGCCTTGGAGTTCGTTTGGCCGTGGGTGCTTCGGGTCTGACGTCCTGTATCTGCTGCCACACCTCGAGAGTATCCGAGCCGCCTCCGGTGGCACTCACCATGACCTCCAGAAGGGCCAAAGCGTCATCGAAACCAGCTTGCCTGGCGAATTGCATTCGACTGGCCGCACTGGGCCAGCGCTCCCCCAGCCGGTGGAAGGCCCACAGGACCTGATGCAGGCCCTCTGTCTTGGCTCTTGCGAGCGCGAACCTCTGGGCGAAGGCAGCGACCGAATCCTCGTTCAAGCTGCGCAATGCCGACCGCCAGATAGGACGTTGATTCAACGCCTCGATGTCCCGCCTTCGCAGAAGAATAGACGGAAGCAACAGGGACCCCAAGAGCACGGACTCGGACAGGTTTCGGCCACTGGCTGTCATCCTATCGAGAATCTCGGGAATCCTCTGAAAACCGACTGCCGCCTCGTCCGCGACCGTCAAGACGTTGTAAGCCTCCGGCAGGAAGACCTCCAGGAGTCCTACGTCTCGTGCCCGTCGCAGAATCGGTGCGGCGCTTCCGGACTGCAGAATCTGGCCGATCTCTTCGCTCAGGCGAGCGGGGGACGCCTTCTCGATCTCACCTACATTGCGTCGAATGGCAGCGACCGCTTCGGCGTCGATACGGAAGTCCAGACGTCCGGCCATCTCGCACGCTCGCAGCATGCGAACCGGATCCTCACGAAATCTGAGATCGGGATCGCCGATCACCCGAATGACCCGCTGATCGAGGTCCTGGATGCCATCGACATAATCGACCACGGAGAAGTCGGCAATGTTGTAGATGAGGGCGTTGACGGTGAAGTCCCGGCGAAAAGCATCCTGACGCGGTGTACCGAAGACGTTGTCGTCCGTGATCAGGAGCTCTCCCGGACCCGAGGCCTGATCCCCAGGGTCAGGGTTCCGCCTGAAAGTCGAGACCTCGATGATGCCGTCACGAAAATAGATGTGGGCCAGTCGGAAGCGACGACCGATAATCCGCGAATTGCGAAAGAGTCTGCGAATCTCCTGGGGCCGGGCATTGGTGCTGATGTCGAAGTCCTTCGGGCGTCGATTCAACATCAGATCCCGGACCGCACCACCGACCAGATATGCCTGGTACCCGGCATGGTGCAATCTATAGAGCACCTTGATCGCGTTGAGATCGATTTGCTTGCGGGAGATCGGATGGTCGGAACGCGCCAACACCCGCGAGCCATCCGTGGCATCGGCCATCACGTCGGCATTATACGGCGACGGTCTTGATACTGACCTCGCTCTCGAGGCTTCGATGAACGGGACATCCCGCGGATATCTCCACCAACCGACGCAACTGTTGGTCGGATAGGTCCCCGAGAAGCTCGAGAGCCACATCGATTCGATCGACACGACCCTGATCTGATTGACAGTCCTCACAATCAGCAGCATGGATGCGCGAGTGTCGAAGATGGATCCTCGAACCCTCCAGCGGCCAGCCCTTGCGCTCAGCGTACATTCGCAGTGTTATCACCATGCAGGCACCGAGTGCGGTCAGGAGAAAGCTGTAAGGATTGGGACCGAGATCGGTACCGCCCTCCGCTATCGGCTCATCGGCGCGAAGCCTGTGATGACCCGCCCGTATCTCGGTGACATAACCCTCGGCCCCGCCTTCCACCACGACCTCACGGGCCGCAACCGCATCGTCAGCTGATACGGCTCGGCCCGGGCCGGGGCGCAGGTAGCGCTGAGCCCAAAGGCTTATGGCACTGGCAACAAATCGCCAGTCCTGTTGCCTCTCGGCAAGCAGGTGATCGGCTCCATCGACAGCCAGGAACGTCTTGGGTTGGGAGGCCATCTCGAACAACCGTTCGGCATGATCTATACCCAGGGTCCTGTCATCCGGCGAGTGGATGATCAGCAGGGGCCTCCCCAGGTTGCCAACATAGCCTTCCATGTTGTGACTCTCCAGATCCAGCAGGAGTTGCCGCCGAACCCGGAATGGGCGACCGGCGAGAGTAATGGTCCCCTCCCCCTCGCTCTCGAGCTCTGGTGCCATGGTCTGCAGGCGGCTGACGAGATGTTCTGTGTCGCTCGGCGCCGCGATCGTCACGACAGCCCGGGCCTCTGGAATGCTCGCGGCGGCGGCGAGCATGGCGGCCCCGCCAAGACTGTGCCCAATCAACAACTGAGGCGCCTCATACTCTCGACGAAGAAACTCCGCAGCCGCATACAAATCCTCGAGGTTGGAGCTGAAGTTGGTGTCGGCGAACTCCCCCTTGCTCTCTCCCAACCCGGTGAAGTCGAACCGACACACCGCCACCCCATCCGCCGCCAGTTCACGGCTGATTCGAACCACCGCCTTGTAGTCCTTCGAGCAGGTAAAACAATGGGCAAAGAGCGCAAGCGCACTGGGAGTGCCTGAAGGAAGCTCGAGGCGAGCGGCCAAGGCATGCCCGTGAGCACCGGAAAACTCTACACGCTTTGTGGTGGGCATCTGTTCAAAATCTCCTGATGTAACCGAGTTGGCTACCCTCGGCGGGCGGCTCTCCCGGCCCAGGTCGCTGGAAGTCTTCCGTAAAACCGCTCGGAGTAGAGTATGGGCTGTAATGAATTACCTGCCAAGCGAAAAGCGGATTCGACTCGACTCTCATCTGGATCCTCATCGATCAGAAACGGATCTCGAGAAACTTCGACAAGGGTTGCTCGCCACTCCGAAGCGGCTGCCATCCAAGTATTTCTATGACCAGACAGGCTCTGAGTTGTTCGAGAAGATCACCGAGCTGCCTGAGTACTACCCTACGCGAACCGAGAAAGCGCTGCTCGAGCGGATCGCCGACGACATCGGTCAGATAACCGCTGCCGAGGAGCTCGTCGAGCTCGGAGCCGGTGCTGCGACCAAGACCCGGATTCTCCTGGATGCAATGCGGCGCCAGGGAAACCTGCGACTATACGTCCCTTTCGATGTCAGTGAGACTGAGGTGGCAAGGGTGGCCAAAGAGCTTGCAGCCGAGTATCCGGAGCTCATGATCCACGGAATCGTCGCTGACTTCGTCACACACCTTGGGTCCATCCCTGAAGGCAACCCGCGATTGGTGATCTTGCTCGGCGGCACAATCGGAAACTTCTCGCCCGGCCAGGCAGTTGGTCTCCTGCAACGCCTCTCCGAGCATATGGAACCTGGCGACTTCTTTCTCCTGGGAGCCGACCTGATCAAGGATATCGAGACTATCGAACGGGCGTACAACGACTCTAGCGGGATTACTGCACAGTTCAACCGCAACATTCTGCGAGTGGTCAACAGTGTGACCGGTGGGGACTTCGACCCACCTGCATACGAGCACTCAGCGGTTTACAACTCTCAACTCGATCGCATAGAGATGTACCTCGTAGCTTCGGCACCCCAGACAGTGCACCTTCCGAAACTGGGGATCGATATTGGCATCGAGAAGCACGAAGCTCTGCGAACCGAGATCAGTTGCAAGTACGACCGGAAGCGCATCGAAAAGATGTTGCAGACGAGCAACTTCGTGCCGGCTCGATGGTTCACCGATCCGGACGACCTTTTTGCGTTGGCTCTGGCGCAGAGACTCTGACTTCAGCCGGACCGACCTACAGCCCAATCAGTTCGGCTTGCGAGAAGAAGAAGCCTCGCTCCTTGGCGGCGTTCTCGACCGAGTCGCTGCCGTGAATCGCATTGCGCTCGATGTCGGTGCCGTAGAGCGCCCGAATCGTTCCTTCGGCAGCCTCCTGCGAGTTGGTGGACCCCATCACCTCACGAAGGTACTTCACGGCATCGTCGCGCTCCAGAAGAGCCACGATGACCGGACACTCGGTCATGAAGGCGACGAGATCACTGTAGAACGGGCGTTCCTTGTGCACCTCGTAGAATCCCTTGGCCTGGGCCTCACTCAGCCCGATCCGCTTGAGTGCGACAATGCGGAAGCCTTCGTATTCGAGATGGGCGAGAATCTTTCCAGCATTGCCGGCACTCATGCTGTCGGGTTTGATAATTGTCAGTGTTTGCTGCATTTGTAGTTTTCTCCAAATGGGTAAACAGGGTTCACTCACCCTTTAGTATCTGAAAATCGCCATCGGGCTCTTCCAGAAGGAAGGATGTCCCGATCAACTGCACCTGGTCATCAGGTCCGAGCATGACGGCTGAGCCGGCAGGGATTCCTACCCCCCACGTCACCCCTGGTTCAGCCACGAGCCGACGTAGCCGCCGATCGTGACCAGGATCAAAATTAGGCTCTACAACCCCTCCGGAAAGCCAACCGAAGCCTGCGATACTGCCTCCGCCAAACAAACTGCGGGCAAACATCCCGAAAGCTTGCGCTGCAGCGGCGATCGCCACAACCACTCCACCCTGCCCCAGGTGTCGACCCAAGGCTTCCATTATCGGTGTTTCCTGAAGCGTGCTCAGAAGCTCATCGGAGACGCCGCCACCGATGTAGACAGCTGCGCAACCTCCAACCCGCTCAGCGTTCTTGCCGCGTTTCGCATCCCGTCCCCGGTAAACAGGAATGATCTCGGTCTTCCGATCGAAGGTTGCCCCCAGGTACTCCGAGAAGTTTTCGAAGTAGTCAGTCGAGCCCGAGGCCGTCGGCAAGAAGCCAACCGGTCCTCCACTGGTCCTCTCCAGCCATGCCTGGTCGACGGCCAGAGTCTCACCGAACGAGAACTCTCCACCACCGATCAGGACCAGCCAACCGGCTCCAGGAAGCCGCTTCAAGATAAGAGCCCCCTTATCCCTTCAATGCTTGCAGCATGGTCTTGCCGATGTCGGCTGGTGACTCCGCGACCACCACCCCCGCTTCGGTCAGAGCCCCGATCTTCTCCGCCGCAGTACCCTTGCCGCCAGCAATAATCGCTCCGGCATGTCCCATCCGACGCCCCGGAGGGGCCGTCCTGCCAGCGATGAAACCGACAACCGGGCGGTCGTAATTGTCCCGAATCCAAGCCGCTGCCTCCTCTTCGGCGCTGCCACCGATTTCTCCGATCAAGACAACAGCTTCCGTCTGATCGTCACCCGCAAAAGCTTCTAGAACATCGATGAAATTCGTCCCGGGCAAGGGGTCTCCGCCGATACCGATGCAGGTGCTCTGTCCGAGTCCCAGTCCGGTGAGCTGCCAGACAGCTTCGTAAGTCAGGGTTCCGGATCGACTGATCACCCCGACGGTACCCGGGGTATGGATATGCCCGGGCATGATGCCAATCTTTGCCATGCCAGGTGAGATCACTCCTGGACAGTTCGGCCCGACGAGTCGAGTCGGATGGTCCCGGAGAAATGCCCTGACTTCCAACATGTCGCGAACGGGAATGCCCTCCGTGATGCAAACCACCAGCTCGACTCCAGCAGCTGCCGACTCCATCACCGCATCGGCCGCAAACGGGGGAGGCACAAAGACCATCGATGCATTGCACCCGGTTTCAGCGCGTGCCTCCTCCACCGAATCGAATACGGGTATGCCATCGACACTCTGTCCACCTTTACCTGGGGTCACTCCCGCCACGACCTTGGTGCCATAGTCTCGGCAACCGAGCGCGTGAAACTCTCCTTCCTGCCCAGTGATCCCCTGGACCACCAGCCGCGTTTCGTTGTCCACCCAGATCGCCATCAGCTCTCCCCCCTGGCAGATTCCACGACCTTCTCGGCAGCATCTCCCATCTGGTCTGCCACGATGAAATCGTAGTCTGCATCTTGCAGAATCTGTCGCCCGATCTCGACGTTGGTGCCTTCCAGTCTGACGACCACCGGAACGTGGATCTCGCCCAGCTCATTCATCGCTGCCACAACTCCGCGGGCGATACGGTCGGTTCTGGCGATACCACCAAAGATATTGATCAGCACCGCCTTGACCTTTGGATCCGAGACGAGAATCCGGAAGGCATTTTGAACCGCTTCCTGGCTTGCCGAGCCCCCAACATCGAGAAAGTTGGCTGGCTCACTGCCATAAAGCTTGATGATATCCATCGTCGACATCGCCAGGCCCGCGCCATTGACCATGCAACCGATCTCCCCGTCCAGCTTGATGTAGTTGAGACCGAACCGCCCCGCTTCGACTTCGAGTGGATCCTCTTCAGAAAGATCACGCATTTCCTTGAGGTCGGGGTGCCGGAAAAGAGCATTCCCATCGAAATTCATCTTCGCATCCAACGCCAGGACATTGCCGTCACCCGTTACCAACATCGGGTTGATCTCGGCCAGCGAGGCATCGGTATCCAGGTAAGCCTTCACCAGAGAGCTGACCAGTTTGGCGGCTTGCCTGGCTGTGCCGCCCGTGAGGCCGAGCTTTCTGGCTATCGAGCGAGCCTCGAACGGCAGCAGGCCCAGCTGGGGGTCGACCGGCTGGCGAATAATGGCATCGGGGTCCGTTGCCGCTACTTCTTCGATATCCATACCGCCTGCTGCGGAGGCCATGACCACGGGTCTTCCCAGCGCCCGGTCGAGGGTGACGCTCAGGTAGAGCTCCTGAGCGATATCGAGCGCCTCTTCTATCAGGATCTTCTCGACTTTCTTTCCCTCTGGCCCTGTCTGCTTGGTGACCAGCTGCATGCCGAGAATCTGCTTGGCGAGCTCCTCGGCTTCGGCTCGAGAGCCAGCCAGCTTGACACCGCCACCCTTGCCCCTGCCACCCGCATGGATCTGTGCCTTGACGACGCATTTGCCGCCGAACTCAGCGCAAATCGTGCCAGCCTCCGCCGCGGAATCGGTGACCCGGCCCAGTGGAGTCTTGACACCATAGCGACGCAGAACCTCCTTCGCCTGGTATTCGTGAATCTTCAAGATACCTCTCCTCGATAATGAAAGCTTTTGGACTCTGAGATGGCCCCAGGAACTGGGGGTGTGAACGCGGCGACAGTATACCCAAATACGGAGCTTACGGGATTTGCAGCACCAGGATTGTCAGATCATCCGCTTGCGGTGCGCCGTTGGTGAAGCTCCGAACATCCTGCAGCACCATCTCGCAGATCTGATCCGCGTTCTTACCGAGGCACCGCCCGAGGGACTGCTCCAATCTATCGAAGCCATAGACGTCGTCACAACCTTCGGCATGGGCTTCGACGACTCCGTCACTGAAAAGAAAGAGAATGTCTCCAGATTCCAGGGCCGCCCGTTGAACCTGGACGGTGAGGCTGGCTCGGACTCCCAAAGGATACGAGACCGACTCCAGAGCCTCCACCTCGCCTCGCAGGGTAAGGCGATACGGGAACAAATGGCCGGCGCTCGCATAGTCCATCCACTTGCGATTCGGATCGATCAGGGCATAACAGAGCGTCGCCAATAGACGCTTCCCGGCGCTCCGATAGACCATGCGATTGAGCGTTGCAATGACCGACTGGACCTCTGGATCGAAGTCCACCTGCACCGTCAGGGCCGACTTGGCCATCGACATCACCAGACCACTCGAGACTCCGTGACCAGCGACGTCTCCAACCGCCACGGCCAGCCGCCCGTCCTGCAGAGCCAGCACATCATAGAAGTCACCCCCCACCTCGGTGGCCGGCAAGTATCGATGACTCAGCCCGACGCCACTGAGCTCGGAAGGGAGATCCGGAAGAATAGATGCCTGGATACCACGAGCAGTTTCCAGTTCGATTCGCTGCCGTTCCCGCTCGGCGATTCGGCGCACGTGAGGTGGAATGTCATCGTAGTGATAGACAAACTCTTCATCGCTCAGCAAGCTCCTGGCACTGACAAGGAGGGGCATGGCGACTCCCAATAGCCCAAGCGAAGCTTGCAGCTGGATCGAAGGATCGCTCGCGCTCAAGAAAGGCACCACACTCATGGCAACGGAAGCGGTGAAGCTCGCCAGGATCGAAGTAAAGATCCCGTATCTCAGGAAAAGAAGGATGTAGGCGATCGGTGGGACCGACCAGATCACCAGGTTCCAAGAGAAGGGATAGACGTAGCTGCTACCGAAGAAGAGCAACACCGCCACCAGTGCAGAGACAGCCACAGCTGCCCACACGCCGATCAGGTTCTCCCAATAGGAAATTACGAACAAACGACCAAACAACCCCGCGTAGAGTGAGAACGCCAGGAAGTAGGCCAATAAGGGAATACTGAAGAACGATGCACTTTCCCACCAGGGGCCAATCAGCAACCACCCATAAGCCCGAACCCCCAGACCCCGTAGAAGCGCCAGGAGGGTGTAGAGCCCGGCGGCAACCATCAGTCCGGCGGTAAACCCTCGCAGAGAGGCGCGGGCAAAGGTAGCGTTGGCAAACTGTCCCTGAAA
Source organism: uncultured Acidobacteriota bacterium (assembly GCA_963707075.1). Lineage (GTDB taxonomy): Bacteria > Acidobacteriota > Thermoanaerobaculia > Multivoradales > JAHEKO01 > CAXMQZ01. The sequence continues at coordinate 934,944 of CAVPOX010000004.1, read as the reverse complement.
GAGTGCGTCGAAGGCCGCCAAGCGGTTCCCGTGCCGTTCTCGCGACAGAGACTCCCCCACGGACCAACTTAGAAACGACAGCAGCCCCATGGGGAAGAACAAAAGAGTGATCATCTGCAACCCCGTCACAAAGGAGGCTTGTCGTCGACTCAATACTCCCAGTGTCGCTCCTGCCGCTGCGTCTCCGGCGCCGAACAGCATCGAGACCACGCCGCAGGCTACGATCACCATTGAGATCTGAACGCCACGTCTGACGCCAATCTCACCGGCGTGATAGCGCCGCACGAAGGGAACGGCGATCAGGGGCAGCAGAACCAGCGGCAAGAAGATCTTGGCCTGGACCAGAAGCTGGATAGGCCGGAAGCTCTGCCGGATTGCCATCAACTCCGGATCGTCGAAGTAGCGGCTATAGCCCGCGAGTCGGTCTCCGGAGAAGACAACTTCGATCCCATAAGGGTACGCCTCGCCCAACGACGCCTCTCGGTCGCGGTACCTCAGAAAGAGATCGGTTCGTGTCTGCAGGTCGCGAGTCCGCAGCTCAGGCTCGTCGTATCGGGTCAGATCGAGTCCTTGATCCTCGAGAAAAAGGTCCGCCACCTTCCGCGCTTCCTCGGCAGAAATCTCGCCGCTCTCCTGATCTGTCGGCAATCTCACCAAGAGCTCGAGGACTTCTCCGTCAGGGGTGATGCGAGCGTGGTGGCTCCACTCCTGGGCGCGTGCTCCCGGCTCCCAGACTGCGACCTCCCAGGTCAGCAGGCTCTTGATCAGCTCGCTATCTGACCAACGCTCCTGCTGCAAATCTTCGTAGTGATTCTGCAGACGCTGCTCGAGAGCACCTGCCTCACTCAAGCGCGTCACAATGTAGGGATTCCTCGGCAACTCACCGAGATCTCTCAAGCGCTCGAGCCCGATCGCCTGCGCTTCGCGCTTCGAGATCTCCCAATCCCTTGGGAAGAGCGGATAAGCGCGCGGAAACGCCCACACCAGCACCAATGCTGCCACCAAGCCAGCACCGATCCAGGCCAGGACGAAACGCATGCCTTTCACAAAAGCCCCTACTCGCTCGACGGCTCGGAACTTCGAGACGCTACCGATCGGTACGTCGAGCAACTTCTATTGTTGCAGCGACCGATGTCCGCTTATCGGCCTGCTGGAGGCAGTAGAACTGACGCGGCCGGAGATCCCTAGAGGTTCTCGACAATCGCTGCAGCAAATTCCGATGTCTTCAGCAGCTGGGCGCCATCCATCTGGCGCTCCAGATCGTAGGTGACCCGCTTCTGCCCGATCGTGCGCTCCAGTGCAGCCACCACATCATCGGCTGCTTCTTGCCAACCCAGCCAGCGCAACATCATGACCCCGGAAAGGATCAGCGAACCGGGGTTGACCTTGTCCTGATTGGCATACTTCGGCGCGGTGCCGTGGGTAGCTTCGAAGAGAGCCAGACCGTCCCCCTCGTTGCTGCCCGGAGCCATACCCAGCCCACCGACCTGCGCCGCGAGGGCATCAGAGAGGTAATCCCCATTCAAGTTGGTCGTGGCAATCACTTGATATTCAGCCGGACGCAGGAGGACCTGCTGAAACATCGCGTCGGCGATGCGGTCCTTGATCAGGATCTTGCCGTCGGGCAGCTCACCGTCGAGAGAATCCCAGAGCTCCTGCTCGGACACCGTCTGGTCGCCGAACTCATCCTTCGCCACCTGGTAGCCCCACTCCTTGAAGGCGCCCTCGGTGTACTTCATGATGTTGCCCTTGTGCATGAGAGTCACATCCGTACGACCCTCGCGGACGGCGTACTCCAGCGCCTTGCGAACGAGTCTCTTGCTCCCCGTCACAGAGATCGGCTTGATACCGATACCGCTGTCCTCACGCACCCGCTTGCCGAGGCTGTCTCGCAGATACTCGATCAACTCCTTGGCACCACGTGATCCTTCTTCCCACTCGATGCCCGCATAGACATCCTCTGTATTCTCACGAAAAATCACCATGTCGACCTTCTCAGGGTTGCGCACAGGAGAGGGTACCCCCTCGAAATAGCGAACCGGTCGGACACAAGCGTAGAGGTCCAGGGTCTGCCTGAGCGTCACATTGAGGCTGCGAAAGCCACCACCAACCGGGGTGGTCAAAGGGCCCTTGATCGCCACCCTGAAATCGCGAATCGCCTCCACTGTCTCCTGCGGCAACCATTCGTCGTAGTGATCCTTGGCCTTCTCGCCGGCGTAGATTTCCATCCAGGCGATCGATTTCTTGCTGCCGTAGGCTCTCTCGATGGCGCTGTCGAGCACGTGCTGCGTTGCTCGCCAGATATCGGCACCGATACCGTCGCCCTCGATGAAGGGAATGATGGGTCTGTTTGGAACCTCCAACTGCCCGTCGGACCACTTGATCTCCTGGCCATCCGATGGAGGGGTCACCTTGTTGTATCTCTTGCTCACTCCCTTTACTCCTCTTGAATGTGATGCAGATGAACGCGCGGCAACCGGCCGATTGCCGCAGCTCGGCAGTCTAGCATAGCGATTTCCGGCTCCATGGTAGATTGTGTCCCAATGGATTGGGAAGCATTGGTCACGGCAGCCAGCGAGGCAAGGGAGCGAGCCTACGCCCCTTATAGCGGCTTCCGAGTTGGTTCAGCCCTCGTGACTAGCGCAGGCGAGATCTACTCCGGATGCAACGTCGAGAACCGCAGTTTCGGTGCGACTATCTGCGCCGAACGCGTTGCCCTGGGCAGCGCAGTAGCATCCGGCTCACAAGAGATCACCGCTCTCGTCGTCATCACAGAAACTCAGCCACCTGCGGCGCCCTGTGGCATGTGTCTGCAGGTACTCACTGAATTCGGGGGTCCCGACCTGCCAGTGCTGCTTGTCAACCTCCGAGGTGAACGGCAGGAGCACCGACTGAGGGACCTGCACCCCTTTCCTTTCGAGATACCTCGACAAGGTCTCGGCAGGCTCTCCCGGTAGTCAGTCGCTGTAGATAAACTCTGCCTGGACCCGGTTGGGGATCAGCCCGGCCTCGTACCCTCGATCCAGCAGGTGCTGGACTGCCTCACGCCCCGCCTCCCCGTAGGCACGAGTCCAGTCGTTGACGTACATACCGACAAATCGATCCGACCGGATCGGATCTTCCTCCAGCTCCCGGGCATAGCGAGTCGCGTAATCCAGCGCTTCACTCCGATTCTCCAGCGCGTACACAATGCTCTCAGTCAGCAGGCGGCAGAGTCGCTGCTTCAAGGGCTCAGAAAGGTCGCGGCGAATCCCGTTGGCGCCCAGTGGCAACGGTCCATTCGTCTCACTCGCCCACCACTCACCGAGATCACGCACGCGGTGAAGCCCCAGATCACCATAGGTGAGCTGACCTTCATGAATCACCACTCCGGCGTCGACGTCACCGCGGGTAACTACCTCGAAGATGCGATCGAACGGCACGATCGTGGTCTCCACGTCAGGCTGCCACAAACGCAAGGCGAGGTGAGCCGTGGTGAGCTGACCGGGAATGGCTACCGATTTTCCAGCCAAGTCCTCCCTGGTCAGAGCTCTTTTCGAGACGACGACGGGTCCGTAACCATCTCCGAAGCTCGCCCCTGAAGGCATGAGTTGATAACGATCTGCCAGGTGGGCATACCCGTGGAATGACAGCGCAGTGATCTCATAGATCCCCTCGAACGCAGCTTGGTTCAGGGACTCGATATCACTTAGCTGGTGCTCGATTTCCAGCCCCTCGGTATCCAGCAGGCCCTGGGTCAGGGCATAGAACATGAAGGCATCATCGGAGTCCGGGCTGTGTGCGATCCGGATCTTGGTGGTCTCGCTCATGGAGCCGGAGGGTATCAGAGTCCCTTGGTGCGCTGAAACATCCCGGGATGATAGGCACTGATCTTTCCTTCGATCGCTGAGGCGGCTACGGTCAACGGCGAAGCGAGGTATAGGCGCCCGGGACCCGAGCGTCCCTTGAAGTTACGATTGATTGCTGACACGGTTACTTGCTCGGCAGAGTCGGAGACTCCCGGACCACAACCGATGCAGGCCCCACAACCGGGCTTGATCAACTGCACGCCAGCTCGCGCGAAAGTTTCCAGATAGCCCGCCTCTCGGCAGTATTCCTCCACCTCCTGTGACCCGAACTGGATAAAGAACTGCACTCCCTCGGCAATTCGTCTGCCACTATCCAATGCCTCTTCGACTACCCGGTGGTAGAACTTCAGGTCATCGATCTTGCCAGCCGTGCAGCTGCCGCCGTAGGCGATATCGATCGGCACTTCGCCGAGCTCGTCGACTCTGGCGCCGTTGGTCGGGTCGGAGGGGATTCCCTTGTCAGGATCCCCGGGGTGCGCCACCATCGGTGGGATCCTCGACAGATCGATCACGTGAACGCCGCCCGTGTACTCGGCACCGGGGTCAGGACGCACCGACCTCTGCCGAAGCGCTTCGATATCGGCCCCTGGCCGCCATTGCGCTATCCAGCGAAAAGTCTCATCGTCGGCTTCGACAATCGCTCCGCGGGCTGAGCACTCCGTTGCCATGTTGGTCAGTGTCGCTCGCTCGTCCATCGACAGAGTCGCCAATCCCGGGCCAGTGAACTCCATGACCCGCTTGAGAGTGCTCTGCTTCCTGGCGTATTCGAGAAGGATGTGCAGCATCAGGTCTTTCGCCGTCACCCCCTCCGACAGCTCGCCGGTCAGTTCGAAACATATAGATTCGGGAACCTCGACCACTGCGAGACCCGAGTGAATCAGATTGGCATACTCGGTTGCGCCAACTCCCCATGTCAGGGCGTTGTTACAGCCACCCATACAAGTGTGACTGTCGGTGGCCAGCACGAAATCGCCAGGAGAGATCAGCCACTGACGGGCGAGCTCATGGCAGATGCCGGGTGAAACCCCGTCCCGGGCCGAGAAGTCCTGGACCCCCGTATGCGCCTGGAAGTCTCGCTGAAGCTGACGCAAGAGCTCGATCTTCTCGATGAATGGCAGCATCCGGGGAACATCGTCGGCGTAGATCAGGTGATCTTCAAAGACCGCGAATCGCTCGGGCGAGTCGATCTGATAGTCCTTCCCGAATTCCTGCTCGAGAAAGTAGTGAACCTGCGCCGTGGTGAACTCGTGAGAGTATCCTCCGTCTACCTCGACCACGACAGGATCCCCTGGCTTTACAGCCTTCTTTTCGCCATTGGGCAGATGCCGGGCCAGGATCTTCTCTGCCATGGTCATCGGACGCGCGCCGGTCCCGGTGGAGGGAAGGTCGATACGCCCGGATTCGAGAGCCCTCGCAAATGGAAACAGCCCCCCCTCCTTGACGATCAGCTGGGTGATGGGATCGTATTTCCGAAAGAACTCCTCCAGTGGGATGCTCTCACCCCGCTGCAGGCGTTCCAACATCCCATGGTCGCCCATCAGGACGCCCTGATTGATGTTGTTGGCCGCGTGAATAGGGGCAAAGGATGCCGCGATGGCGATACGGATCCCTGACCACTTTTCGGCTTGAACCGCGGTCTCTCGCGAGCTCCCTACGCCCTTGCGGAAGCCCGAGACAATGACCTCGAACCCGCCGTTCCGTAGCGCGTCTCGAGGGAAGAGACGTTCGCCATCGACGATCAGGCCTGCGTAGGCTTCACGAGCCAGGTCCTCGGGGCGATGATTGAAGCAGACCCAGGCCGGAGTCATGGCATCGGTATTGATGTCATCCAGCAAGTCTTCGACCGCCAGATCCGCCATGGTGAGATCGAGCTCTCCGGCGAGCTGGCGCCGAATCAGATCAGGGTCTTTGGTCAGGAACAGCACTCGTTTGGCAGGGTCGAGAGCGATCGTTTCGGGTGGTTTCGCCATGAAGTCTCCGTTTGTCTACGGGCGCCGTATTCTACCCTGCTACCATTTGCTTCAGTCGCCGTAAGGAGAGTGAGGAATGGATCGAATCATCGAGTGCGTACCGAACTTCAGCGAAGGCAGAGATCCAGAGGTGATCCGTCAAATCGCGGCCGCTGTCGATCGGGTCGAAGGGGTTGCGCTCCTCGATGTCGACCCGGGTCAGGCCACCAACCGCACTGTAGTCACCTTTGCGGGGGAACCTGAAGCGGTTCTCGATGCGGCTGTCGCGGCAGCCAATGTGGCCGTCGAGCTCATCGATATGCGGCGGCATCAGGGTGAACACCCCCGGTTCGGGGCCCTCGACGTCTGTCCTCTGGTTCCCATCTCAGGGGTCTCCATGGAAGAAACCATCGAGCTCGCTCGACGGCTGGGCAAGCGCCTCGGCGAGGAGGTCGGACTCACTGTCTTCTGTTACGAGAACGCGGCGACATCGGATCAACGCCGTAACCTGGCGAGTGTTCGAGCTGGTGAATACGAAGGCCTTACAGAAAAGCTCTCCGCCCCAGAATGGAAACCGGACTTCGGACCTGCGGCATTCAATCCGCAGTCTGGTGCCACCGCTGTCGGTGCCCGCGACTTCCTGGTCGCCTACAACATCAACTTGAATACCACCTCCACGCGCCGGGCCAATGCCATCGCCTTCGATGTTCGGGAGAAGGGTCGTATCAAGCGGACCGGCGATCCACTCACAGGTGAGATTGTCAGAGACAAGCATGGTCAGCCGACCTACTCAACGGGCAGCCTCAGAGCGGTAAAGGCCATCGGCTGGTACATCGAAGAGTATGGGATCGCTCAGATCTCGATGAACCTGACCGACGTCAGCGTTACCCCGATTCACCAGGCCTTTGACGAGGTCTGCCGCAAAGCTGCGGACAGAGGCCTGCGGGTGACCGGATCAGAGCTCGTGGGACTCGTCCCCCTGCAGGCAATGTTGGATGCTGGCAAGCACTATCTGACCAAGCAACAAAGGTCCCTGGGCATCCCGGATCGAGAGATCATCAAGATCGCGGTCAAGTCCCTGGGACTCGACGACCTCAAACCCTTCGATCCTGATGAGAAGATCATCGAGTACAAACTCGAAGCCCTGTTGAAGCCGAGCCTGAGACTTGTCGAACGGACTGTGCACGGATTTACAGAGGAGACGGCTTCGGAGTCTCCGGCCCCGGGTGGTGGGTCCGTATCTGCTCTGGTGGGGGCCCTCGGAGCCGCGTTGGGAGCGATGGTCGCCAACCTCTCGGCGCACAAACGTGGGTGGGACGATCGTTGGGAGGAGTTTTCGGACTGGGCGGTGGAGGCGAAACAAGTCTACGAGGATCTGCTCGACCTCGTAGACCTCGACACCGATGCCTTCAATCAGGTCATGGCCGCCTATCGTTTGCCTCAGAAATCCGAGCCCGAGAAGGTGGCAAGAGCCGAGGCCATCCAGCGAGCTGGACTTCAGGCAATCGAAGTCCCGCTTCGGGTCATGGAGAAGGCTTTCGCGTCCATGCCTATTCTCGAGGCCATGGCAAAGATGGGCAATCCGGCGTCTGTCTCGGATGCGGGAGTGGGTGCGCTATGTGCCCGGACCGCGATTCGCGGAGCTTTCCTCAACGTGAAGATCAATGCCAGGGACCTGGGAGACCGGGAACAGGCGAGTCACTTGGTATCCCGAGGCGAGAAGATCGCCCATGATGCCGAGGAGGCGGAAAAGAACATCCTGGCGATTGTCCACGAACACATCTGAACACCGTTTCAGGCTTTAGTTGGATACGCCAAGCTGAGGTCTGCACTCTTCCCTCTGCCGCGTCTTTTCCAGAGTCTCGAGAAGCTCCTGCAAGAGCCCCACCGTCGCAGTCTGCTCGATCTCGAGCGCTCTGTTGAAGAATGCCAACGCTGCCAGTACCTCTCGGGGTATGCCCAGTGCCCTGAAGATAGTGACCATCTCCGCCGCCAAGACTTTCAGCTCGGCGATCCGAGCCTGTTTGAGGAAGACCATGGCCAAATCCAACGACACCAGCGCGGCATCGTAGGCCATGCCCTTTTCGACAAAGTAGCGCTTCGCTTCGACAAATGCGCTCTCGGCCACTCCAAGATCTTCGAGATCGAGAGCTATCTTGCCCTCCAGCCACTGGAAACGAATCAGGTCGACGGGGTTGCCCAGTTCTTGATGTAGCCTCCTAGTTTCCGGAAGGAGCTTGAAGGCCTCCTTCCAAGAACCACTCTCTGCAAGGTACTGGACCAGGTTGTGTTTTCCAACAAGTTCGAGCCTCCTGTCCTGCTGTGGATCAATCAGTTCTAGTCCTTGCACCAACAGCGGTATGGCTTCTTCAAGCTCGCCAAATGAGCCAAGCACCTTTGCCTTGCCAATCAACGTTCTTCCTTCGTTGTGCTTGTCCCCGGTCTCCCTGTAAACACCTATCGCCTTGTCGAGGTCATCGGTTGAGTCGGCAAAGCGCCCCCTATCAGCGAAGTACTGAGCCCTTATCTGATAGAAGAGCGCTCTTTGTGCAAGTTCCCCAGTTCCTCGATCGAGAGCCCTCTTAGCTTCCTTGAATGCTTGAGCAGCGCCTGGAAAGTCTGAGCAGATCCTTCGACAGTTACCGAGAATCGACCACGCTCGAACCAAGTGATCATTTTCTGAAGCCCGATGAAGCTGAAGGTTTTGAGTCGCATTTTTGAGTACCTCTACCGCAAGACCAGCGACTTCAATAGCACGAGATGGATCTCGCACACTCAGTCTTGAGGCCTCTTCGACTGCCAGTAGGCCGAGCGTGACCGCATCATCATGCTCAAGTCCAGCAATAGCTGATTCCCGTTCGAACTCCGACAGGTCCAACACCGTGCTGAGGTTCTTCACTTTTCTGGACAGGTTCACCTTTTCCTCGGAGTTGCTCCACATCCGGAATGCACTCAGTAGCTCAGGCCTCATCGGGTCAACATGACTGCCTCTGTTCAGACCACCCAATGCCTCGATGGTCAGCTTGATCTCGCTGAGAAAAGTCTCACAACCGTCGCAGTCAATTCGATGCTCGTTTATGCCCCTAGCATCCGACGATGAGAGCACTCCTTCAAGGTAGTCCGTGATTAAACTCCGAAACCGTTCACAGTTCATAGGAGCTTCCTTCGACCTTCCCATTTTCGATTAGTGCCTATTCATGTACTTCTTTACTGCCGATCTGATCTTCAAGCGTGCCCGATGAAGCCGGACTCGCTGATTCTCTGGAGTGATGCCCAACAGGTCACAGATCTCTCCCGAATTCCAGCCCTCCACATCGCGCAAGACGATCACTGCGCGTTGTGCAGGAGGAAGCATCGCAATTGCTCTCTCCAGACAGAGCCCCAGCTCAGCGCTCAACGCCTGGTCTTCAGGGGACAAGTCCGGATTTGACCACCCCCAAGCGACCATCCATCGCTGTGGGTCGGAAACACGGCTGATCAACCACTCCTCTGACGCCGGATCTCCGGACGAGTCCAAAGCCTCGAGCGAAGAGAAGGGGACGCTTCGCCTCTCCCGAGTACCCTTCGTCTTGGCACGATTGAGAAGGATCCCGAACAGCCACGTCTTGAGCGAGCTTTGCCCCCTGAAGCTTGAAAGTCCTTTGACCATCGCCAACCAGGCCTCCTGCGTGACCTCCTCCGCAATCGCACGGCTCGGCACATAGGCCATCGCCAAGCGGACCATGGCTCGGTTGTAGCGAGTCACAATGATGCCGAACGCTTTCTCATCACCAGCCAGAAGGGCTTCGATGAGCTTTGCGTCAAGCTTTCTGCTGTCGACGACGGGCTCCTTTCCTAACAACCAGCCCATTGGTGCGGCCCGATGCCATTGAGGACGCTGGGACTCTCGAGATCACAGTACTTAGTCTCGGGAATCCTGAGATCGTTACAGCAAATCTCAGCGTATCTGCAGGGCGGGATCTGAAGACACCAACGACCGCGCTTCTATCGAAAGCAGGTCAGGTATTTCGGCTGGGCCTGAAAGGGAGCCGGGGGTCGTGACGAGAAGCCTTCAAGTAAGCTGCCAGATCTCGCATTAGGCCCAAGCTCACATTCTCCAACTCGACAGCTTTCTGGAAGAGGACCAAGGCCGCGATGGCCTCTCGGTTTATCCTGAGAGCCTGGAAGATCGTCAACAGTTCTGTGGCTACTTGCTTCAGCTCAGAGATCCTGTGCTGCCGGAGGTAGATGGCTGCAAGATCCAAGGACACCAGAGCTGAGTCATGAGCAATTCGCTTTGCCACAAAGTACTCCCTCACCTGCCGCAATTCCATCTCGGCACGTTCTAAATCCCCCGAATCCCGAAGAATTTGTCCTACGAGCCATTGAAATCGAACAAGATCCAACTCATTGCCGATTTGCTCGTGTAGCGCTCTCGTCTCTGGCACAAGCGCCATCGCCTGGTGGTAACGGCCAACATCATAGAGATGGTGGACGAGATTGTGTTTCCCAACGAGAAGCAACCGCGGAGCTCTAGAGACATCTACGAGCCGAACTCCCTGGCGCATTGAATCGATCGCCTGAATCAGGTCTCCTTTTTCGCTGAGATGGTAACCCTTCGAGATGAGAGCTCTCCCAAGTCGATGCTCATCTCCTTGGGCGCGATATGTTCGGATAGCAGATTCCAACAAACTTACCGACTCGTCAAACCTTCTAAATTCAAACAACAAGTGTGATTTCAGTTCAGAATACCGAGCACTTTCCAGCTGGTCCCCGGTCCCTTGCGAAAGAAACATGTGGGCAGTCTTAAACTCTTCAGACGCCTGGTGTAGGTCACCCGAGATGCGGAGTGCATTGCCCAGTATTGAATGTACCCGACACCTAATGTCGTTCTCAAACTCCCCGTTAGAGCTCTTCTGAGGAACCAATTCGGACAATTCGACCGCCAGTCTTGCCACATTGGCTGCATGCTCAGGGTCTCTGGCACCAAGAGAGTAAGCCTCCTGAGCGATTAGGTCACAAAGGAACCAGTTCCTAAACCTTTGACTGTTCCGAACGAAGAGCATTCGACGCTCGTGTGGATGACTGGTCAGTTCCTCAAAGAGCTGTAAGGCCACCACCCTGTCATTCTCAATAGCAGCCTGTGTTTCCCAGACTGCAGGAAGGACACGGTCGAGGAGTTGGTGATAGCACTCGGAGGAAGTATCCTGCCATTCCTGAGGCATTTGCCCGATTTTCCCACCACCTAGAGAATCAACCGGAAAGCTCTCCCTTGCAATGCGGCGGCACGCATCACAGCCGGACAGGAGGTGGATCACGATGTCCTTCGAGCTCTCGCCAGGAAGCTCGCCACGCATGAAGCGCTCCAATCGGCGGCGTTCAGGGTGGTTACTCATCGCATCCCTCTTCGGCCAGTCCACACGCGACCAGACTGCGAGTCAGCGCTGCCAGGCAACGCTCCGTGACCTTGTAGATGCTCGAAGCCCGGTAGCCCATCTCTTTCGCGGCCTCCGGCGCCTCATACCCTTGCCGATAGCGAAGCCAGAGAAGATTTCGACAGCGGTTTGGCACCTTGGCGAGGGCCGAGTTCAAGTCCCTCAGCAGATCTGAGCGCTCCTGTGGCGACTCCTCTGCATCAGCCGCGGATTCCAGAAGCGCCTTGTCGACGGCGGTATAGAGACGCCGACGCCGATCCCGCCAATAGAGCAAGCACCTGTTCCTGAGAGTCCCGACCAACCATCTCTCGGGGTCGGCAATCGTCTCTCGCTTGTAGAGGTACGTCAGCAGCGTCTGCTGCAGGACGTCCTCTGCGTCTTGCGGTGGGATCCGGAAGCGGCTGAACACGTACTGAATGCGCGGCCGCAGATTCTCGAGAATCTCTTCGATAGGCTGTTCGCGGGGAGTGTGGGCTATAGCCATCTACAATCACTCTTGCTCGAATGAGCGTAGATAGACTACCACTGAGCCGGACTTCCGTCCAGTTCAGAGATAGCCATGAGGCTATTTACGAGCCTGCCAAGGCTGACTGTGAGTGCACCACCGAACGTCCCCCTTAAATCCTCAGAGGACTGAACTTAGGCTACTCTTCAGCCTAGCCGTCAGGATTCAGACGGGAGCCAGATCTGGTGCTCGCTCCGTCGGGGTTCAATCGAGACCCCGAGAAGACTGAAGCGATACCTCTTCCCATTACGGCGAAGAAGCCCAGCAGTCCATCAAAGCTCAGCATTCCCATGCATCACCCTCCTTAGCGGTTCAATCCAAGGCCCCGTGACCTGGATCTACCCACCAGTTCAACATTCCGACTTCCCGAGACCGGGGAAGTCAAACCATCGACATCTCCCTGTTAGCCAGGATGTGGTTCAGCATCCGACCAATGGGGAGTCAAAGATATAGCACATGTTGAATATTCCGCGCAAGCCCCAGATGTTGATCAAGCCTCTGTCGATCACCTGTCCCTTGCGTTCCAGGAAGCACCTACAAGCCCAGAGCAAGCTCGCACAGCCTGATAGGCTCAACCCAAGACATGTGCGGCCGCTACACCTTGTCGACTCCGACTGACCTCCTTCGCGAGCTCTATGAGCTCGAGTCGGCTGTGGAGCTGCAGCCTCGCTTCAACATTGCACCAACTCAGAACGCACCCGTGATTCGCCTGGATGGTGATAGGCAGGTCCGACACCTCGACCTATTGCGATGGGGCTTGATTCCCTTCTGGGCAAAAGATCTATCTATTGGCCACCGGATGATCAACGCCCGCGCCGAGACCGTCGCCGAGAAGCCTGCCTATCGAGTCAGTTTTCGCAAAAGGAGGTGCCTGGTTATCGCGGACGGCTTTTACGAATGGCAAGCGACTGGCGGCCCCAAGCAGCCTTACTTTTTTCATCGTGGAGACGGTGAACCGTTCCTGATGGCGGGACTATGGGATCGCTGGGAAAAGGGCGAGGGCTCTCCAGTCGAATCGTTCACGATCCTCACGACCGACGCCAATGAGATAGTGGCTCCGATTCACCAGCGGATGCCCGTTGTTCTCGACGAGGCCAGCTACGAGAACTGGCTCGACCCCGGACTCGATGACACTGAGCTTCTTTCTCGCTTGCTCGTGCCCGCACCTACCAGGCTATTTGTTTCTGTCCCAGTAAGCACTTACGTCAACAGCCCGGCAAACGAAGGCCCGCAGTGCGTCGAGCCGCTCGCCTGAGTCAGCTCAGAGGGTTGCAATCATCTCTTTGGCGACCGCTGCATCCGGATCATCGGGCGCGAGTTCGACGAATCGGTTCAGCATATCCTTCGCCTTGGCAGTATCACCCAGACTCACGTAACAGAGTCCCAGGTGGTAGTGGGCCTTTGGGTTGTCCGGCTGAATCTCCAGAACCTTCTCCAGAAGCTCCTGGGCCTGTCCCAGGTCGCCATTGTTGAAATAGGCAACCGCCATCTCCTGCATGATCTTCCCAACCTGCGTCGAATCGGAACCCTTGAGACGCTCGAACGCCGCTTGTGCTTCGGCTTCGTTGCCCAATCGGTCCTGCGCAAGATAGAGCACCCCGAGTACCTCTCCACTCGACGGATCTCGGGTGAGATACTCGTTGGACATAGCGACACTATCTTCGTATCTATTCAAGTCGTAGTAGACCCTGGCCAATGCAGAGTAGACCGGCAGAAGCTCGGGGTCCATCTGCCTCACCTGCTCGAATCGGGCGGCCGCACCCGCCATGTCACCCGCTTGCACCTTGCCTACGGCGGAGTTGAAAGCCAAGGGTGCCAGATCCGGATCGGGGCCGATCTGGATGAGCTTGTCAAGAAGAGTGTCCTCCATCTCGGTGTTTCCGAGGGCACGATATATCTCATACTGGATCTTCAACGCAGCGATATCGTCCGGACTCATCTCGAGGACTTTATTGCTCTGCACCAGAGCTTCTTCGTAGGCCTCCTGGCGTACCAGAACCAAAGCCAGCGCGGTGTGCCCTTCGACCAGGTCCGGCTCGAGCTCGATAACCTCTTCAAATCTCGCTCGGGCCGTATCGAGGTCATCCGTCTGAAAGGCTTCCAGACCTTGCGAGTACTTCCGACCTGCTGCACCTTGAACGGAGGACTCAGCTGGCCCAGCCGTATCGCCGGTAGCCATGGCGCTCGATGCGGCCGGAGCTCCTCCTCCGCTACCAGGAACCATGGTCCAGGTGTGTCTCAGAGTGTCTCCGAGCGGCGGATCGATCGGCTCCTGGATGGTGACGAAACCCTCTTTCTCCAGGATGATCCCGTATTCCCGGGTGGCATCCATGACCAGAAGGTTGAATCTCCCCTTCTTGTTCGTGATCCGCGTCGTCTCGAAATCGTAGTTCCGTGCTACAACCGTGATCTGCACTTCTTCGATTGGGTTTCCTTCTGGGTCGACGACGGTCCCTGCAACTCTTCCCTCTTGCGCACCCAAGACTGGTGCCACCGCCAAAGTCAGCCCGAGAACCGTCGCCAGACCATAGACAAAAAACCTCTTCATTGACTCTTTCCCCCTAGCATTAAGGTACGAGTAGGTAGTTCGTAAACTCGATTATTCTACTTGGTTGAGTCCCCTGTCTGCGAGAGCAACCTGGCGAGCTCTCGAGTGCGATCCTCCTCCGGATCGATTGCCTGAGCGCGTTTGAGCCACTTGCGGGCAGCGGGAAGCTCACCCAACCGCATTATCGCCAGTCCCATCGCTGCCCGTGGCTCCGCCAGGTCCCGGCCGAGCTTTATCGCCCGCTTATAGTAGCGAACCGCCTCCTCGTAGCTGCGAGACTCGAAGCTCTCATCTCCTAGCGCCAGGTAGGTGAAAGGATTCCTGTTATCTCGTCGATCAAGTAGCTCGAGCAGCGTCTGTGCCGAGTCCTCGGCACCCCGAAGCCGGAGCAGCACGCTCAGATTCTGGTACGCGGGAAGGTGGTCGGGGTCGACTAGCGTTGCCCTGCGGTAAGCCGCCTCCGCGCCCTCTTGATCGCCTGATCTGCGCCTCGAAACGCCGAGGTTCACCCAGGCGTCCACCAGATCCGGGTCGAGAACCATGGCGGTTTCTGCAGCCCTCAAAGCCTCGTCATTCATTCCGGCCCGCAGGAATTCCGCGCTACGATTCGCGTAGTGGCGCGCAACCGCATTGATATCTGAGATACGCCTCGATCGACTCGCGTCCATGCCCTCGACAGCACCGAACTCCAGAACCTCTCTGGCTGAACCCACTCCCCAGCCAGCGCTAACGTGACCTGAGACCAGGACCAGATCACCCTCTTTCCGATATCTCTCCACCCACCCCCACCTCACATAGTACGTAGGGATTCCTACTTCGCGCGTCAGCCCCACGAACAGATGAGTGAAGCCCAGGCAGTTTGCTCTGCCGGAGCTCCACACCTCCTGAGCTGTCCCGGTATAGGACGGGTCATACACCAGACCCAACCCTTCTGGATCGACCAGTGCCCCCAGGACCTCACGGAAAGCCCGATCCGGAGCGGTCCCGACAGAGACCTTCGAATGCACCCACCGCTTCATCTCGTCCGACAGACGAGCCGGTATTCCAATCTCAGCCGGATCTAATCCTCGATCGGCGATCTGGAGCTCCAGCTCTTCCCACGCGGCAGCGTCCGACGAGATCGATGCGACGGTCGAACCGGCCACTGACAAGGCAGCCGCAGTCAGGAGAGCGTAAGGCGCGCGTTTGAACATTTCAGGAGTCTCACCGTCTTCCGATCACTCTTGTTCGGCCCAGGCTCTCCCCCAATCCTAGCAGGCGAGATACGGAGTCCATTTATCCTCGCCATGCGTAAAAACTCTCGTGATGTCCCCGGGGGTCACAGGATGAATGCTATGATTTGGCCCCCAAAGCTGCCCTCGAATCCCATGAGAATGCGACTTTTAATCTTCCCGTTGCTTGGATTATTGGGCTTTCCGCTCGGGTCCAACGCCGAAGGCCGTGCCTGGCTGGATTCGGTCGGCGACGCGGTCGCCAAAGCGCGAGAAGCAGATCAACTGATTCTGGTCGACCTCTACGCCGATTGGTGTGGGTGGTGCAAGAAACTCGAACAGGAGGTGTTCTCTACCCCCACCTTTGAGGAATTCGCACGAGATTTTGTCCTCCTCCGAGTCGATACGGAGGATGGTGGAGAGGGCACCGTGTTGCAGCAGAAGTTCGAGGCCTACAACCTGCCCACGACTCTTGTCCTCGACTCTGCGCAAGTAAAGGTCGGAGAAGTAATGGGTTTCGCACCCACGGATCGTTTTGTAGCCGCCATCCAGAGAGAGATCGAATCTTTCAATGAGCTTGTTCGCGGTTTCGAACGGTTTGGGGAGACGAGCGACATCAGGGTTCTCGGTATTCTTGCCGAAGAGTTCCATCAGAGGAACGATGGCGAGCGGGCTGCATTGCTTTATCGACAGATTCTCGCCACCGGGGAGCTGACTGAGGACAGGGCAATCTTCTTCCAGTATCAGCTGACCGACACGCTTCGGTTGGCGGGCAGATACGAGGAGGCTCTCAAAGAGCTTCGTGAGACCCGCCTTGGTGCTGTCCATCTCGGCAAGACCGACCTGGTCGAGCACCTCGACCTGCAGGCCGCTCAGATTGCGCTCGATAGCGGAGACTGTCGACAAGCCGAGACTGCACTCGAGGAGTTTCTCGGAAGCTACGGTAAGAGCCAGCTACGGCAACAGGCACGCAGGACGCTTGCGTCAATCCGCGCTGACGGGTTTCAGCAGTGCCTATGACCTCTCACTTTCCCAGGTCGTTCGCAATCCCGGCCTTGGTGATGGTTCTCTGCAGCCTGGCAGGGGGCGTTTCGGCCTCGGGGCAACTTCCCGGAAACCGGGAAAAGGCCTCGTTGACAACCGTCACCAACCGCACGATCCACCCTGCGGGCTCGACTGCATTGATAGCTGCCAAGATGAAGATCGAGGCGGGTTGGCACACCAACAGCCACGAGCCCACTTTCGACTACCTCATTGCCACAGAGCTCGAGCTCATCCTACCCGACGGCTGGCCATCGCCTGTCATCGAGTATCCAGAAGGTGAGATGAAGAGCTTCGCGTTCGCCGATCAGCCAATCTCTGTGTATGACGGCCAGCTGGCGATCATGGCTCATGTCGAGATTCCAGCTGAGACACCCGATGGCGGCCGGAACGTGGAGGCTGCTCTTACCTACCAGGCGTGCGATGACCGATCCTGTCTCGCACCCGTAACGACGAGTTCGACCGCTACCCTGGTGGTCGGCTCTGGTGGTAGAGATTCATCGGATCCAGTCTTCTCCACAGCACCGACTCCACGTCGGAAGCAGGGCGGCAACTTCCTGGTGATCCTCCTCCTGGGCGTGATCGGCGGTCTGATTCTCAATGCCATGCCCTGCGTGCTGCCGGTCCTATCGCTGAAAATCTTTGGACTCGTCAAGAGTGCCGGCCAGGGTCGGTCCCATGTCGTCGTGGGCTCTCTTACCACCACCCTCGGGATCTTGCTGTCGTTCTGGGCCCTCGCACTGGGAGCTGTTCTGGCAAAGTCCGCTGGAGGAGCAGTCGGTTGGGGTGTCCAGTTCCAGGAGCCGATCTTCGTGACCGTCCTGGCAATCATCGTTCTGCTCTTCTGCCTGAATCTCTGGGGCGTCTTCGAGATTCCCCTGCCAACACGTCTTGCTCAATTCGCCGACTCGGGTCCCAAGGAGGGAATCCCTGGTCATCTGGCCTCGGGATTGTTTGCCACTCTGATGGCCACCCCATGCTCAGCGCCCTTCCTTGGAACGGCCGTGGGATTCGCTCTGAGTCAAAGCACGTTCACCATCTTCGCCGTCTTCACGTCCATCGCGATTGGCATGGCACTCCCCTATCTCGCCCTGGCAGCAGCTCCCGGAGCCGCCAGGCTGCTGCCAAAGCCCGGGCCCTGGATGGAGAAACTCAGGGTCGTCATGGGCTTTCTCCTGGCGGCTGCTGCAATCTGGTTGCTCTACGTTCTGGCAGCCCAGATGGGACGCGAAAGACTGGCCTTTATCGAGCTAACCCTGCTGGCGCTGGCACTGTTTGTATGGATCCGCCACCAGGCCGGTCGCAGCAAGCCCGCGAGGGTGCTGGCACTGCTGGGCATCATCGGATCCGCTGTGCTAGCCGTGATGCTGGCAGGCGGTGCCAGTGAAGGCATCGCAACTGAGACTGCAGAGCGGGCCTCCGGCCTCATTCCATGGACGACATTCGATCGTCAGGAAGCCGAAGGATTGGCTGCCGAAGGACGGATCGTCTTTGTCGATGTGACCGCCGATTGGTGCTTCACCTGCAAGGTCAACGAGCGCGTCGTGCTCGACACCCCGGAGGTCGCGGCCGCTTTCGAGCGCTACTCGGTCGTGGCGATGAAGGCGGATTGGACGAATCGTAGCGATGCCATCACGCACTTTCTCGCCGATCACGGCCGTTATGGAATTCCCTTCTATCTGCTCTATCGCCCGGGACAGGAGCCCCATGTTTTCAGCGAGTTACTTAATCAAGAGGACCTGATCGAGGTGGTCCGCGACGCTGCAGCGCAGATCCGATGAGCATTATCTGGATCGCAGTCGGGATCGGCCTTCTATACATTGGAGGTGAGGGCCTGGTGCGTGGTGCAGTAGCTCTGGGCCGAAGATTCGGAGTCAGCCCAATCATCATCGGCCTGACGATAGTGTCTTTCGGCACTTCCAGTCCCGAGCTCGCAGCCACCTTGGCAGGGGTGTTCCAAGGAGCCCCTGCAGTATCCTTTGGCAACGTGGTGGGTTCGAACATCGCCAACCTCGGCCTGGTACTCGGTGTCACCGCCTTGATCTGGCCGATCAATGTGGCGGCGCAGTTCATCAGACGTGAGATGCCGATTCTTCTGGGCGTCTCCGCGGCAATGTTTCTTCTTGTCAGGGATGGCGGCATCGGGCGCGTCGAAGCTGCCGTTCTCATCATCGCACTTGCTGCTTACGTGCGATCGCTCTTCAAATTCAAAGAGGAACCCGCGATAGAGGCCGAATTCGAGGAGGCACTCGGTCACAGCGAGAAATCCGCCCTTTGGAGCTTCGGTGCCGTGATCCTCGGCATTCTCCTGCTCGTGGTCGGCGCCAACTACCTCATCAAGGGCGCAGTTGAGATGGCCCGCTCGATCGGTGTCAGCGAACGCGTCATCGGCTTGACCATGGTGGCTTTCGGCACCAGCCTCCCGGAGTTGGCGAGTTGCATGGTTGCGGCTGTTCGCCGCGAGGGCGACCTTGTCCTGGGCAATCTCATCGGTTCCAACATCTTCAACGTTCTCTTCATCCTGGGTGCGACGGCTTCCATTCGGCCTTTTGCCGTGGATAAAGTCGCAGTGCAACCCGACCTGATCGTAATGATGGCAATCACTATCCTGGCCTGGCTGCTCCTCCGAACCGGCACCAGGCTCGCTCGCCTGGAGGGCGCCGTGCTCGCCACCAGCTACGTGGCCTATGTCATCTACCTGTTTCTCTAGTCAGAAGTGGTTCGCGTCAGCTTCCGGACCTTGCGGAATCGCTCGAGTCGCTCCGCCAATTGCTCCTCGAAACCGCTGTTTCCGGGCGAGTAGAATCGAGATTCCTGCAGCGAATCCGGGAGACAATGCATCCCGCCAACTCCGCCTGGGGCATCGTGAGAGTAGACATATCCCTCGCCATAGCCCTCCCGCTTCATCAAGTCGGTAGCGGCGTTGCGCAGAGCCATCGGGACAGGTTCCGCGGGCCTGTCCTCGATGGCTCTGAGAGTCCTGCTCGCCGCCTTGTAGATCGAGTTGCTCTTCGGCGCCAGCGCCAGATAAAGCGTCGCCTGGGCCAGAGCCAGCTCGCCTTCGGGCGCCCCGAGACGCTCAAACGCGTCCCAGGCGGCAAGCGCCTGCGGCAGGGCCTGTGGATCAGCGAGCCCCACATCCTCTGTGGCGAATCGAACGAGGCGACGCGCTACATAGAAAGGGTCCTCGCCGGCTCTCAGCATCCGCATCAACCAATAGATCGAAGCGTCAGGGTCGCCCTCTCTCAGAGATTTGTGGAGGGCAGAGATCAGATTGAAATGCTCTTCACCAGCGCGATCGTAGAGCAAGACCTTCTGCTGTGAAATGCGGGCGACGACCTCGGCATCGATGGGATCACCCTTCGACGATTCGTTGTCCTGGGCCAGCAGTTCCAGAAGGTTGAGCGCCCTGCGAGCATCGCCGGAGGCCAGTTGGAGAAGGGTCTCCAGCCCATCGTCGGTCAAACGAATGCCGCTTTCGCCAAGCCCTTTCTCGCGATCGGTAAGCGCTCGATTGACGATTATCCCGAGATCATCCATCGAAAGCGCCTTGAGCACCACCAGCCGGCATCTAGACATCAAGGCGGCATTGACGTGGAAGGAGGGGTTCTCGGTAGTGGCCCCGATCAGTACGATATCGCCGCGCTCCACATAGGGAAGAAAGGCGTCCTGCTGCGCACGGTTGAATCGATGAATCTCATCGATGAACAGAATGGTCCGACGCGCTGACGAATGGCGCAACAGAGAGGCTCCGGCCATAACCTCCTTGACCTCTTTGATGCCAGAGGTGACCGCACTGAAGGGGACGAACTGACTGGGGATCTCGCGGGCGACAATCCTCGCAATGGTGGTCTTGCCGGAACCTGGTGGCCCCCATAGGATCAGCGAAGGAACTCGACCTTCCTTGATCGCCCGACGCAGATACCCTCGCTCCGCAACTACCGACTGGCCAACGAGCTCGTCCAGGGTCACCGGACGCATCCGGTCAGCCAGGGGTCTGGTGCCGGCATCCGCTTCGGAGCCTCTCAGCTGATCGTCGAAAAGGCCACCGCTCATCTCGGTAGGCCAGCCCACTCGACGAGCCCATCGCCGGTGAAGACCTCTCCCACAATACGAATCCTCGCGCCTTTGTCGAAATCGAGGCAAAGATCATCCCGATCAAGCTCGCCCGGGAGTCCCCGATCCTGCAGCAGGATCACCCAGCGATTCCCCACCCGCAAGAGATCACCTTCAGCTGCTCCTTCTCGACCCCAGAACCGATCAACACCGAGCTCCACCGGGACCCAGTCGAGATCTCCATAGACTACGCCTGAACGCTGCAGATGCTGTCGCAGGACCTTCAACCGCGAGAACGCAATTTCTTTTTCGAACCAGCTGTTCAGCTGATCTGCCACTCCAGGCGCGCTGTCGGGTTGCGGCTCGATCTGGGTCAAGCCATAGACACTCGTCGAGATCGCCAAGGGCTCGGGAAGAGTCGAAACAACGGTGGATATCGAGTCGATGCGTTCGGGAAGATCAGCAGCGCTCAGAGACTGGATTCGAAGACGAGGCGTGATCTGACTCTCCGGTCCAAAGATTTCCACTCGGACGTGGAAGCGCTGCGTTCCGAAACGCGCTATCCCATCGAGCGCACCTCTCGCGAGTTCTCTTTCCCCTCGGGGTCGCAGGTCGCCGGGTATCGACCATGTTCTCGGCCAGTCGGCTCGAAACTGATCCTGAAAGTGAAAGCTGGCCAGAGCCTCAACCGAGCTCACCTCTAGAAAAGGAGTGTAGCCCTCTACTGTGAACCAGAGAATTCGCGGCTCATTCGAACTTTCCCACGGCTGAAGCAACTCGTCGGCAATCTCCACTCCGTCGAGGACCAGATGCTTTGCTTCTGTGAAGTAGATGGTCTTGCCGGAGAACGTCTCGGCCTGTACCACGGCATGCAGGCGAAACGGTGTCCCACCAGTCACTTCGACTCTGCCAGTGCGGGCGACATTGGAACCTTCGGTCTCAACCGCTACCCACGCCGCTACCGGCTTCGGAGCAACCTCCTGTTCGATCACCTCGGAGGAGAACAGAAGCAAAACCAACCCGGCGACGACGCCGAGCACGATCAGGAGAATCTTCCTCTCAGTGCTCATCGGCAGCGGAGACTTCAGGCCTGTTCCAGTTCCGCTAGCTTCGTACCGACGTCACGGTAATCGGAGTTCACGCCATAGATCTCGACAAACCGAAGGCGAGCTTCTTCCTGTTCGCCAATGGCGAGGTAAAGATTGCCGAGCTCATAGACAAGTCCCAGGGTCTCGTCCTCCGTGATGATCGGTGAACTCAAACCTTCGTTGTACCACTTGATAGCCAACTCGGGGAATCCCTTCTCGATGAAGCATGCGGCAAGCAGGGAACAGCAGTCGACCAGGTAGCGATGATCCTTGGCCGCCAACTGGAACTCGCTGATGGCCTCATCGATCAGGTCCATCTCGCGATAAGCGATCCCGAGGTTGTAGTGCGTGTCGTAATCCTCGGCAGAGAGCGTTTCCGCCATACCTTGCTTGAAGCCCTCGACTATCTCTTCGAGGCTCTGTTCCTCAGGCGCAGCGACCAACTCTTCCTCGAGCAGTCCACCCTCTTCCTCGAGCTCCTTTTCGAGCTCCGAAGCCAGGTCGAAGAATTCCTCTTCGCTATCAAAAAAGCCTTCTGCCCCCGCTTTGGCAGCTTCCTTCACACTTACCGGCTCATCGAGCCAGCTCAGATCCTGTGCCACATGCGTGTCAGCTGCTTCGGTCTCGGGAACTGTCGACGAGACCTCGGGAATTGACTCCGGCGGAATCAACTCGCCACCGTCGATCGAATACCCCAAGTCAAGGAGTTGCTCAGTTACGGTCGCCCAGGCTTCAGTTCGGTTCTGAGCCTCCGAGAGCTGCTGGAAGATCGTCGCCAGCTCCACGACGCGCTCGACATTCTGATGCTGGACATGCAGCATAATCAGCTTCTGATGGGAATCCAGATGCTCCGGAGCCAGCGCAACGATCTCCTCGAGCTTCTCGATGGCCTTGTCTTCCAGACCATAACGGGCGAGGACATCGGCCTCGATAAGCAGCTCCTTGAGGCCTTCATCCTCTTCGACCTGCACAGCCGCGATCTCCGTAGACTCGGCTGGCTCGAGCTCAAAATCCTCCAGCGCGATCTCAAACTCCAACTCTTCTTCGACCTGCGGTTCGGGCTCGTCCGGCTCGGGCCCCGACTCCTCGACCTCGAGTTCGTACTCGTCTAATGCGGCCTCCGGTTCCGGTGCTTCAGCTTCCAGCACCTCGACGTCCGGCTCTTCATCCTCGACCTCGGTCAGAATCTTGCTGGCCTCGGGATTTCTCTCGGCGGCATAATCGACAAACTGCTCCGCCTCCGCGTCATAACCCTCCCGGCGGAGGTCGTCGACCAGGCGGGAGACGAAATTCAGATTCGAGTAGTCCAGCTCGAGGGCTTCCCGGCAGACCTTCAAGGCGTCTTCGACCTTGCCATGCTCGAGCATCAACTCGGCGATCGCCCCATACTGGTCCATCGCCTCCAGACTCAGGTCCTGCTGCTTCAGCATCTCAGCAAGATGAAGTCGGTGAGCCGGATCTCGGGGCTCGAGTCCGACCAGCTTGCGGTAGATGGTGATGGCCGACTCGGTGTCTCCGCGTTTGAGATAGCCGTCGACCACTGACAAATACTGCTGCCGAGACTCGTTGACCAAACCCTGGTGGGCCTGTAAACCGGCGAGATTCTCGGAAGCCTCCAACTGACCTGGATCGAGCCTCAGGATCTTCTTGTAGATCGCGATCGCTTTGACATAGAAGCCCTCCTCCGAAAAATGCTCCGCCGCTCGTTCGAAAAGCTGAATCGCTTCTTCGATACGTTGCAGGCGGGCATAGAGGTCACCAACTCGGTTGAGGGTGGTCGTGTCGTCGGGGCTCGACTCGAGAACCTTCAGATAGCTGTCGATCGCGGCATTGAGCTTTCCACGACCGACCTGCCTCTCGGCATTTCGGATCAGCTTCTGACGATTCGCCATCAGTGGAGGACCTCGGGTCGCTGCGGCACCACCGAGCGAAAGGTCAACCGATGTTCGGGACTGGGACCAAAGTCGGAAAGCGCCTGTCGATGCTCAGCCGCAGCATACCCTTTGTGGCGTACAAACCCGTAGTGGGGATAAACCCTGTCCAGATCTGCCATCAGATGATCCCTCTCGACCTTGGCCACGATCGACGCGCAGGCCACACTGTAGCTGACCAGGTCGCCCCGAACCAGACTGAGCACCGGGTAGTCCGATTCAGAGAGCCGAACCGCATCGATGACAGCGCAGTCGAGCCTCACAGACAGGCTATCCAGCGCCCGAGTCATTGCCAGCCGAGTGGCCTGCAGGATGTTGAGGCGATCTATCTCCGTCGCCGAGGCTCGACCTACACTCCAGGAGATTGCTGTCTTGCGAATCTGATGTGCGAGCGTCTCGCGATCCGCCGCACTGAGCATCTTGCTGTCGTCGACTCCCGGTAGTGCATGGTCTCCGTCAACCACCACCGCGGCCGCGACGACTGGACCCGCAAGACAACCGCGCCCCACCTCGTCCACCCCGGCTACGAGCAGCCAGCCATGCGATCGGAGCAAATTGTCCAAGCCCCGTAGCAGCCGCAGCCGATAGGCCTCGAGTCCGAGCTGTCCTACAGCATCCACGTCTGGTCGATTTGCGAAACAGGTTCGGTTCTGCTCGATCTCACCCTGCGTTGCGCGTCGCCTTCTTCGGTGGCCGATCTTCTCGCCGTTCTTCGATCCGCGCAGCCTTGCCCCGCAGGCCCCGGAGGTAGTAGAGCTTGGCCCGCCGCACACGACCACGACGCAACACCTCGATGTGATCGATGATCGGTGAATGAAGTGGAAAGACCCTTTCCACACCAATACCGCCAGACATCTTGCGGACAGTGAACGACTCATTCGTTCCGGTCCCACGGCGCGAGATCACGACTCCCTGAAACACCTGGATCCGCTCCTTCTCACCCTCGCGCACCTTGACGTGCACCTTGAGAGTGTCTCCCGACCGAAACTCGGGAACATCGGACCGGAGATAGTCCCGTTCAATCTCTTGTAATTTGTTCATCTTCTGGTAAGCCTCCCAGACTCGCTCAAAGTCCATTCTCGTGAGGTAACTGCTTATTATTGTGTGACCAGCCATGAATGACAAGGCCGACGTTCATTCGGTGCGTAGCTCCTCCAGCACCTGCTCCTGCTCCCTGGTGAGGTCGGCCTTCTCCAGGAGGTCAGGTCGCTTGCGCCAGGTCGCCGCGAGCGCTTGTCGTTCTCTCCATTGTCTGATGGCCTGATGATCTCCCGAGAGAAGTACCTGGGGCACCTCCATGTCCTCCACTACCCTCGGTCGAGTGTAGTGGGGATGATCCAGCAAACCGGAGCGAAAGCTGTCCTGTTCTACAGACTCGCGACGACCAACTACCCCGGTAATCTGGCGCGAGAGCGCTTCGATCAGAACCATTGCCGGCAACTCGCCGCCCGAGAGAACGTAGTCTCCGATCGAGATCTCTTCATCGACTGCTGCCAGTCTCACGCGTTCATCCACGCCTTCGTAGCGCCCGCACATCAGGATCAGGTTCGGTTTGCGACTGAGCTCCTGGACCTTCGGATCGTCGAGACGGGCCCCCTGCGGAGAGAGCAATACCCTCCAGTGCCTCTCGGCACCGGCCACAGCCTTGACAGCGCGTATCCATGGAGGCGCGGCCATCACCATCCCTGCGCCTCCGCCGTACGGCTCATCATCGACCGTCCTGTGGCGATCTTCAGTGAAGTCCCTCAGATCCCGCACCTCGACCTTCAAGCTCTCGTTGACGACTGCCCTGCCTACCAGGCTCGTCGCCAGGAACTCCTGGAAGAGCTCGGGGAAAATCGTCAAAACGGTGATGTGCATGCTTCGATCAGCCCTTCTGGCAGGTCTACTTCGATGCGTCGACCGACAGGATCCACTCGCTTGAGATAAGCCTCGACAAAAGGAATCAACAACCTGCCCTTGTCCGTCTCGATCTCAAGCACCAACCCGCCGCCGTCCTCCAGGATATCCTCCACGATCCCGAGCTCACCTGCAGTGGCGTCTTCACACTCGCATCCGACGAGCTCGAAGAAGAAGTAGCTGCCGGATGGCGCCGCGGGAACACTTTCGAGACTGACCTCGAGCCGCGCCCCCCTGAGCTCCTGTGCCTTGTCTCGACTGTCAAAGCCCTCGAATCGAACAATGGCCTGCTCCGTGGCCCGCCGGACTGAAGCTATACGAATCTGACGCGCCGGCAGGCTGTCCGACACGGCGCTCATTTCAGCTCCGACCGCGAACCGGTCGCTCACATCGCTGAGGACTTCGACAGCGACTTCACCTCGCACGCCATGGGGCTTTCGGACCCGGCCGACGACAACGGTATCGGGAACTGAGAGGGCGGCGTCAGACTTCGACGATTTCGAGCTCATAGTGTTCCCCGTCCTCGTCGCCACGAGCTGAGAGAAGGGAACGCAATGAGCGAGCGGTGCGGCCCTGACGGCCGATGACCTTACCGAGATCATCAGGTGCTACCTGCAGCTCGAAGAGCGTCGAATCCCGACCGGGGATCGCGTCCAGAACTACCTCGTCCGGTTCGTCCACCATCAGCTGGACGAGTCGCATCAGGGCATCTTGGGTCTCAGACACTTCAGGCTGCCGTCACTGTCTGTCGTTTCAGAAGCTTCTCGACCGTCGAGCTCATCTTGGCACCCTGGCCAACCCAGTGCTCGACGCGCTCGGCATCGATCTTGATTGTCTCTGGCTCTGAACGAGGATCATAGATCCCAACCTCGTCAAGTGCAGACGCCGTCGGGAACTTGCGCGAATCGGACACCACAACCCTGTAGAAGGGTCGGTGCTTGCTCCCCATCCGGCGTAGTCGGATCTTCAACATCTAAATCAACCTCCAGCAGATTCTCTCGATTTTCGGCACCAACCAACGGGCGAGAATACCCGGACTACCGGCGGGCCGGAGTAACGCGCAATACTAACAGGATGATCGTTCCACCGCCAGTATCGAAGGCTACCTCATGCCCATGGCTTTTCGCAGCCACTTTCCCTTCACGCCTTTGAGCATCTTGCGCATCTCTCGGTACTGCTTGAGCAGCTGATTGATCTGTTGCACCGGAACTCCTGATCCTCGCGCGATTCGTCTCTTCCGGCTGCCATTCAGAATCTGCGGCCGCCGACGCTCATTCGGGGTCATCGAGTTGATGATGGCTTCCACCCGAGTCAGCTGGCCCTCATCCACCTGGCTGGGATCGAGTCCTTTGAGCGGACCGCTCTTGGGAAGCATCTCCATGACCTGAGCTAGTGGACCGAGCTTGCGGATCTGTTTGAGTTGGTCGCGAAGGTCCTCCAGCGTGAACTCCTGCCGTGCCAAGCGCTTGGCCAGTCGTTGGGTCTCTTCTGAATCGAGTCCTCGCTCTGCCTTCTCGATGAGTGAGAGAACATCTCCCATCCCCAGAATCCGCGATGCCATGCGATCTGGATGGAACAACTCGAGCTCGTCGGGCTTCTCACCGACACCGACGAAGCGAATCGGCACCTTGGTAACCGTGCGAATCGATAGCGCCGCGCCTCCTCTCATGTCACCGTCGAGCTTGGTGAGGATTACCCCGGTCAATGGCATCGACTCGGCGAACTCCTGTGTGCTTCGAACTGCGTCCTGTCCGGTCATCGCATCAGCCACCAGCAACGTCTCGGAAGGACTCACCACAGCTGCCAGGTCCCGCAGCTCTTTCATCAAGGTCTCGTCGATGTGTAAGCGACCGGCAGTGTCGATCAAGACCACATCGTAACCACGCTCCCGAGCCTCCTGCAGAGCTCGCTTGCCCAACTTCAAAATAGGTTCATTGGGAAGTGGTTCGAGCACCGGGGTGTCGACCAGGGCCCCGACCTGAACCAGCTGATCGACAGCAGCGGCTCGTTGGAGATCGGCTGCAACCATGAGCGGATGTCGACCCCGTCCCTTGAGTCGCTTTGCCAGTTTGCCGGCAGTGGTCGTCTTTCCCGAGCCCTGCAACCCACACATCATGACCACCGTCGGTCGACCGGCCAGGGTCAGCTCTTCGCCAGACTCGCCCAGGAGCAATGTCAATTCGTCTCGCACGATCTTGACCACCTGCTGAGCCGGCGTCAGGCTTTCCAGGACATCTTCACCCAGAGCCCGGTCTTTGAGACGCTGGATGAACGCCTTGACAACTCGGAAGTTGACGTCCGCTTCAAGCAGTGCCAGCCTGATCTCCCTCAACGCGTCATCGAGCACCTGTTCGGAAACCCGCCCCTCCCCCTTGAGGTTGCGAAAGACGCCCTGCAGCTTGTTTTGTAGTCCGTCGAACATTTTCAATCCCCTCGGCTGGCCACCCTCCTGATCAGCGGCCACCGATCGTAACAAATACGCCGCTTCCCAACGCTATACTCGCAGGCCCATGGATCGCCGAACCAAAATCATGGTCACGCTCGGGCCCTCGAGTGACAGCGAAGGGGCTATTCGCCGGCTGCTCTCTGCAGGGGCCAACGCCATCCGGCTCAATCTGTCTCACGGCACAAGCGACCAGCATCGACAGTTGATTCGTCGCAGTCGAAAGATCGCCGAAGAGCTCGGGCATTACGTACCCATCTTGCTGGACCTCATGGGTCCTCGATACCGACTGGGCGACATTCCCGGCGGGGGTCGCCAGCTCAAGTCCCGTCAGCAGGTGTGGCTCTCGAGCGATGCCGAGAAGGCAGATGTTCCGGTGGGCAACTCCGACCTGCTGCAGCATCTCAAACCTGGCGAGAGAGTGCTCATCGGCGATGGCATAATCGAGCTCAAGATTCTCCAGAAGAAGCGCGATCGAGTCCTGGCACGGGTCGTGACCGGCGGGCGCATCACGACACGCAAGGGCATCAACCTGCCTGATTCGGACCTCCCTTTCGAGGTTTCGGCAAAGGATGGGGCAGACATACTGATGGCTGTCGAGGAAGAGGTCGACTATCTGGCTGCCAGCTACATCGGACGCGGCGCCGACGTCCGGAAGATTCGTGACCATATCGAGGCCGCGGGGGGAACCCTTCCCATCCTGGCCAAGCTCGAAAGAGCACGTGCTGCGCTCCATATCGATGAGATTGTCGAAGCCGCGGATGCAGTCATGGTTGCCCGTGGAGATCTGGGTGTCGAGGTGCCCCTTTATCGTGTGCCGGTGCTACAGAAACAGATCATCGAGTCGGGCCGCCACTACGGCAAGCCAGTGGTAGTCGCCACCCAGATGCTGGAATCGATGATGCAACACCCGAGACCCACCCGCGCCGAGGTCTCGGACATCGCCAACACCGTCTTCGACGGCACGGATGTCCTGCTCTTGACCGGAGAAACAGCTGCCGGTGCCCACCCGGTCAAGGCGGTTCGCACCATGGTCAAGGTCATCGAGGAGGCCGAGACCTATGCCCTCGCCGGGGACCCGAGCTGGCGCCACAAGATGCTGATGGATTCCGAGTCCGGTGGCTTTCCGGAAGTCGCCGATGCCGCTGCCCGCGCAGCCGTTCTCACCGCTCAGAATCTGGGTGTGCGCCAGATTGTGGCATTCAGCCGGAGTGGATTCACCGCCCAGCTGGTGGCTCGATATCGACCTTCAGTTCCTGTACTGGTGTTCACGTTCGAGCCGACAGTCGCCAGGCAGATGCAGCTCCTCTGGGGAGTCCGACCTCTCCGGATACGCGACCGCGATAGGCCCGCCACCGACGACGCGATCGTCAGACGGGTCGAAGGCCTTCTCAAGAGCGCCCGGCTCGCCCTGCCGGGGGAACGTGTTGTCCTCCTGATGGGTAGCCGGGTCGGCGACCGACGGCCAACCAACATGATGCGTATCCACCAGATAGCATCCTAGGCCCGGCGCCGGCGAATCAGTACCAGGAAGGCGGGCAACACCGTAATGGCTACCAGAGCGGTGGATAAGGCTCCGAGGATGGCCACCTTCCCCATGGACTGAAGTCCCGGATAATGGGATAGCGACAGCGAGCCAAAACCGACCGTCGTGGACAGTGCCGCCAGGACGACGGCCTTGCCCGTCTGGATGAGTCCGTTCTCCAGGTCGTGCAAGGACCGATCTGTCGACTCTCTGTATCGGTGGAGGATATGAATTCCGTAATCCACACCAATCCCGATAATCATGGTCGTCACAAAGATGCTCATGAAGTTCATCGACTCACCCAAAATGGCCATTCCACCCAACATCCAGACGATTCCCAAGACAAGGGGTGCGAGTGACATCGCTGTCGCGGAGATGTCGCGAAAGTCCAACCACAGCAGGACCGCGACCAGAGCGAAGCCGAGAATGGCCGCCAGGACCGCGTCCCTGAGAACTCTTTCGCGCAGGAAACGACTGACCACGTTGCCACCGGTCAGCTGTGCCTTCTCCCCCAACCGGTCGGCCATCTCCAGTGTTGCCGGAGGTGCCTCTCGACGCCAGATTCTGGGCGGTGGCAGCAGGTATACAACGCCCTTCCATCGCTCGCCATCGTAGGCCAGATAGCGGTCGAGCAACCGGGCCGTCTGCGGCGAATCCTGGAAGTCTTCGATGCCCAAAGGCCGATCCCGATCGATCGCTTTCTCGAAAAGGTCCAGCCCTGGCTCGAATGGATCCAGACGCATTCCCTCCGCAGCGACTTCCTCCGCGAAAACCTGCCGGACGCTCGCGCCGGTAACTCCTTGTTGCCTGGCGGAGTCCAACCAGGCCAGATTCGCCCGCTGTTGTGCAACCGGCGGGATCAAGGACGTGACGGCGTCGAAGCCCGTCAGGACGCCGTCCCTCACCAATCCTTCAGCCTCGCTAACCGCACGATCGGCCAACTCGAGCACCTCCTCCATCGATTCACCCTGAAGAAGAAGCATCATCTGTTCGAAACCGAGACCGAATCGCTCAGCCACCTCTTCCCTGACCGCAACGCCTGGATTACCCTTTGGGCGCATCGCTTGCACACTGTCCTCGAACTCGAGCTCGAAGGCAAACATCCCAGCAAATACGGTGATTGCCAGCCCCACACCAAGGATCAACCAGGGCCTTCGCATGCTGAATCGGATCAGCTGGGTACTCCCGAGCCCGTGAAGGTAGAAGCGTACTTCGCGTTGGCGCTTCCGGTGATGGTCCTCACTCCAGGCAAGCATCGCCGGAAGCAGCAGAAGCACCGCCACCATGCAGAAGAGGATTCCCGTTCCGGTGAGTAGCCCCATCTGGTAGAGGCCAGTAAAATCGGTGACGCCAAAAGCGTAGAAGGTTGCCGCACTGGTAATGGCTCCAACCAACACAGCTCGCCCGGAACTTCCAGACATCACCGATAGCGCGCCTTCGAGGTCCCGACCCGCTTGTCTCTCCTCGACGTAGCGCCCATACGACACGATCACGAAATCGATTCCCAAACCGATCAGCAAGGCAGCCACGCCACTCGTTGCCGCACTCAATCGGCCGAAAGTGACAGCAGCGAAGCCAAAGGTCAAAACCAGGCCGCTGGCAAGCGGAATAAAGGCGTAAGCCAGCAGTCCCCAACGCCTGAAGGCAAAAAGAAAAAGCAAGAGCACGCCGATCATCGAAGTGACCATGTTGATCGTCACGTCACGGCGTATCAGCGAGTCATCGCCGAGGGCAACCACGTAGCGCCCGCCCAACACGACTTCAGGCGGCGGTTTCTCTTCCCCCGCAATTTCGCTCCATCGAGACAAGGCACTGTCGATCGTGCTCTCGACGTCAACCATCATCGCTTTCGCAAAATCGACATTCTGGGGAGGCTCGATGGGCTCAGCGAGAATCAACAGCATCAGATGATCGCGCGACAGAAAGTATCCACTGCTCCAATCCAGTTCGAGGCCGGCCTTCGAACTGGTGAACTCACCCATGAAGACCTCCGACAGACCCATGGGATCTCTCAGCATCAACCTCTTGAGTGCCAGTGATTGGGGTGTACTCACGAGGCGGCGGAGCTCTCGCACTCGTTGCCTGACAGCATCATCCGTCAACTTCGCCTCGACCTTTCGACGCCCTTCTTCGTCGAGAAAGAGCAGGGCATTCGGAATGAAGGTGGTGAAGATCTCGTCGAGCTCACCGACCTTGTAGTCCACCCGCCCCAATGAATCCAACTCTGTCAGGCTTCGCCCAAGCTGGTCCGCCAACTCTTCATAAGCCCCGACGCCCGTGTCGGGCGGGATTCGAATGCCGAGCACCAGGAGATCGATGCTGCCAAACTCATCCAGCGCCTCCCGTAACGCCACCACCTCGGGAGCATCCCGGGGTAGGAGATTCAAAATGTCGGTATCGAAGCGGAGCCGACTGGCGGAGAGGAGAGCCAACACCAGCACCACCAACGCGCCGAGGAACACGGCGCGGTACTGGTGACGGATCACCAGAGCAAGTCTCTGCAGCTGTCGCCTGGGCATCTGCCTGCGGTTTGGCTTTACTGCGCCCGATCAGCTTCTGAGTTTCCGGACTGACGCAGCACCTTGGGAGCGAAGCGAACGTAGTACTCGACACCGGAATACAGGCTGACGAGCATGGCGAGCCAGAGAGAGATCGGAGCCAGGTGCTCGAAGGCGCCCAATTGGTTGTAGATGATCAGGAGAGAGATGGCGATGATCTGGAAGACCGTCTTCGCCTTGGCAGAGGGGATTGCTCCCAGCACGACATTCTCCGAAGCAGCGAGGCTGCGCAGGGCCGAAACCGCGAACTCCCTCGCGATGATGACCACGACCATCCAAGCCGGCGCCAGCCCAAGCTCGACAAGCGAGATAAAGGCAGCCGAAGTCAGCAACTTGTCAGCTGCTGGATCCAGGAGTTTCCCCAGGCGAGTCACCTGTTGTCGGCGACGCGCAATGAAACCGTCCAGGAAGTCAGTAAGGGATGCGAGCAGAAAGACCGCCAGACCGACGAATTCCTTGCCCTCGAACTTGGTCAACAGGACCACCACCAGCAACGGAACCAGGAGGATCCGAAACATCGAGAGCAAGTTTGGCAGGTTCGCTATCGCGCCATAACTGGATGAGATTGACCTGTCCCCCGGTTCAGCGATCGTTCGTACGCGTGGTGGTCAACACGAAGTTGCCCTGGTCGTCCTTGGAAAGGTAGGTCTTGCGCCCTCTACGCAAGACAGATGACGCCTGGACCGAATAACCAGGCTCGTTGCGATAGATCCGCAGCACTTTCTCGACGTAGGCTTGCGTTTCCTCAAAGGGTGGGATGCCACCGAACCTCTGCACGGCTTCGGGTCCAGCGTTGTAGCCGGCAAGGGCCAACTCCAGCTGCCCACCGAACCTGTCCAGCAGGTGCCGCAAATAGATGGTGCCACCACGAACGTTGTCATCCGGATTCCACGGATCCTCTACCGCCAGTCGCCGCGCGGTCTCCGGCATCAGCTGCATCAAGCCCATGGCACCCTTGTGCGACTCGGCGCCAGGCTGGTAAGCGGACTCGACCTGCACCACGGCCCTCACCAGCTCGGGATCGAGCTGCTGACGCCGCGCATGCGCTTCAATGTAGGCATCGATTTCGGCGCGCGCCACACTCGGCGCTGCGGGTCGCGGCGACCACACTCTGCGAGCCTGCCGCTCGTTGTACATCACCCGAGTTCCATCCTCGAGAGTCTTGATCTTGACCTCTGCGGCCACCACAAGAGGACAGCACGCAAGTGCCACAAGAGTAAACGTTCGACGACGGATGACCATGGTCTTGCCTGTGGACCCGAGTTTAGACCGATCTCCCGGTTCTGCCAATTGCGGTCATCACAACCGCATCTCAGCGCGCGGACAATTGCGCTTCGACGATACCGGCCACCTCTCCCAGGGCCCCGGTAAGCGCTTGCGGGTCCTTGCCACCAGCCTGAGCAAAATCCGCACGGCCGCCACCACTGCCTCCCACCAGGGCAGCTACCGATTTTGCCAGGTCTCCGGCGTGGACCTTTGCGGTCATGTCGGACGTAACCGCAACGACGATACTGACTTTGCCTTCTTCCCGACTGCCAAGGACCACGACTCCGGAACCTATCTTCTGACGCAACACGTCGGCCATGTTGCGGATCTCGTTGACCGGTGCCGCCGGAACCTCGCGAGCGACGATCTTCATCCCATCCACTTCGATCTCGACCGACTCCTCGGCTCCCGAAACCAGCTGCATTCTCAGAGCTGCCAACTCTCTCTCCAACGACCGCGTCCGTTGCCGCAATCCGTCGATCTCCTCCGGGGCCCTATCGATCCCAACACCGAGAGACTCCGCAACCTTCTCCAGCAGCTCACGTTGCCGTCGCACCAGAAGCTGTGCACCTTCGCCGGTGAGAGCTTCGATCCTGCGGACTCCCGAAGCAACGCCTCGTTCGGCGGTAATGACGATAAACCCGATCTCACCCGTGTTCTCCACATGGCAACCGCCACACAGCTCCAGACTGGTCAGTTGCTCGCTCTCCGCGCCGCCCGTGTCGAGATGCGAGACTTCGACAGTGCGCACCCGGTCACCGTATTTCTCCCCGAACAGCGCCATGGCACCGGCTTCGACGGCCTCGGAATGGCTGCGGTCCTCGGTGATGACCATCGGCTTCGCCAAGAGGATCCAGTGATTGACCAGCCCTTCGATGCGATGCAGTTCTTCCTGGGTCAACGGTCGGTGAAAGGTGAAATCGAACCGCAGGCGCTCAGGGGCGACCAGTGAACCCGCCTGGCGAACATTGTCCCCAAGCACATGACGCAAAGCGAGGTGCAGCAGGTGAGTCGCAGTGTGGTTGCGCTGGGTTGGCCTTCTCCGAGTTTCATCCACGTGCGCAGTGACCACATCATCACGAGTCAGGATGCCTTCATCGATCTGAATGAAATGGACGCGTTCGCCACCCGGTTCGCTTTGGGTATCCGTCACCGTCGCCGCTCCGCCCTTCCAGATGAGATGACCACAATCCCCCACCTGGCCTCCAGCCTCGGCATAGAAGGGCGAGACATTCAGGATCGCGACACCCGCCTGGCCCGGTTCGAGCTTCTCCACCGCCTTGCACTCACCATCGGCTTCCAGGGCCAATCTCGTCACTTGGGCCTCGTCGACCTCCAGCGACCGGTATCCAACAAACTCGGTCGAACCCGCCTGTTCGCCCTGCAGAGCTTGTCCGACAGCGGCCAGCCTCTGCTGTGAATCTCCCACTGCTTGGCGCGAACGGCTACGCTGATCTTCCAGGGCAGTTTCAAAACCCTGCAGGTCCAGCTGAAACTGCTCCTCCTCGGCGATCTCGCGAATCAAGTCCAGCGGCAGTCCATAGGTGTCGTAGAGCCGGAAGACGTCACGGCCGGGCAGCTCGACACCGCCAGCATGTCTGACCCGATCGATCGACTCCTGGACTTGACGAGACGCGGTAGCGATGGTCGAGAGGAATTTCTCCTCTTCGGCCAGTGTCGTCGCTTGAGATGCTTGCTCGGCCTTGGCCAACTCTGCATAGACGCCACCCATTACCTGCCGGACCTCTGGCATCAAGGTATGGAGAAAGGGTTCTTCGAAACCCAGAATCATTCCGTGGCGCACTGCCCGCCGCAGGATGCGCCGCAGAACGTAGCCTCTGCCTTCATTGCCTGGAATCACTCCATCGGCCAGAAGGAATGTCACGGCACGCAGGTGATCCGCGATGACCCGCATCGAGATGTTGACGTCCTCGTCCTTGCCATAGTGCTTCCCCGCCAGATCTGCAGTGGCCTTCAAGATTGGCTGAAACAGATCGCTGTCGTAATTGGAAGCCACGCCCTGGAGGACCGCTGCAACCCGCTCCAAGCCCGCCCCCGTGTCGATCGAAGGATTGGGCAGTGGCTTCATCTCGCCTCCCTCGACTCGGTCGAACTGCATAAACACCAGATTCCAGATCTCCAGGTAACGGCCGCTATCAGACCCTTCCACCCAGGCGACCCGTGGCTCCGATGGCCTGGTGTCGACGAAGATCTCGCTGCAAGGACCGCAAGGGCCAGTATCCCCCATGGCCCAGAAGTTGTCTTTGACACCCGAGCGAATGATTCTCTCCGGGGGCAAGCCGGATATCTTCCGCCACAGCTCGGCCGCTTCGTCATCCTCTTCGAAGACCGTCGCCGTCAGGATTTGGGGATCCAGTCCCCAAACCTCGGTCACCAGCTCCCAGCCGAATCGGATCGCGTCGGGCTTGAAGTAATCACCGAAGGAGAAGTTCCCCAGCATTTCGAAGAATGTGTGGTGACGTGGACTCGGCCCGACGTTCTCCAGGTCGTTGTGTTTCCCTGACACCCGCATGCACTTTTGAGAGCTGACCGCCCGGGGCTCTGGCGGCCTGGCCGTACCGAGGAAGTAGTCCTTGAACGGCACCATTCCAGCATTCGTGAACAGCAGGGTGGGATCCCCATGGGGTACCAGGGGGGCACTGGGATACCGGCGATGGCTCCGCTCGGCGAAAAAGTCCAGGAAACTCTCGCGTATATCGCTACTTTTCATCGCTACAAGTACCTTTGAGTCTCTCGGAAATGGGGAGCCGCAACTCCACTGGGAAGGGTCTTACGAAGCCGTGACGATAGCACGAAATTTCAAGCCTACCGCTCCGTCAACCCGGTTCGAACTCCTCCAAAACTCTCAGGATCACGGACTTGGAGAAGCCCTTGCGGTCGAGGAATCGTCCAACACGGGAGAGATCGGCTGCCCCTCCTTCACTGCGTCGATGAGCAGCATCGCGAGCTCGCCGAAACTCCTCCTCCGGATCCGAGAAAACGTCCGCAATGACCATATCGATCACCGTCTCCTCGACGCCCCGTCGCATGAATTCCGCCCTCATCCGGCGCGGACCGAAGCTCTTGCGCGCCATCGACCCGCCGGCCATCTCTCGAGCATGAGCGAGATCGTCCAGGAGTCCGATTCTGGCAAGCTCAACCAGAGTCGATTCCACCTCATCGCTGGAGAAACCACGACGCACGAGCTTCTGCTCCAGCTCGCGGCGAAAGTGGGGGCGCCGCGCCACCAGCTCGAGAGCCTTGTCGTGGCAATCCCCCAAGGATCAGGCTTCCTAGTTGTTGTCGACTTCGAAAGCCGACTCGCTACCCATGAGGGCGTTCTCCTCGGACAGCTCCAGAGTCGACTCCATCTGCTCGCGAGCGATGTCCGCGGTGAACTGTACGCCCTGGACCTTGAGCTTGAACTCATCGGGATTGGACGCTCGTCGCAGAGCTTCGTCCAGAGTAATCAAGCCGGTCTTATAGAGCTGATAGAGCGACTGGTCGAACGTCTGCATGCCGTACTGACTGGTCCCGACTGCAATCTGTTCACGGATGAACTTGGTTCGTTCCTTGTTCTCGATGCACTCGCGAATGTAGGGAGTGGCGATCATGACCTCGACCGCGGGCACACGGCCGGTGCCGTCCGCGCGGGGAACCAGACGCATGGAGATTGCGGACTGCAACACCGAAGCCAATTGAATTCGGATCTGCTTCTGCTGGTGCGGGGGAAACACCGAGATGATTCGGTTGATGGTCTCCGTCGCGTCCAGGGTGTGCAGCGTCGAGAGCACGAGATGGCCGGTTTCTGCAGCCAGAAGCGCCGTCTCGATCGTCTCGTAGTCCCGCATTTCACCCACCAGAATCACGTCGGGATCCTGACGGAGGGCGACGCGCATTGCCGGCGCGAAGCCACGGGTGTCGACGTCCACCTCACGCTGGTTGACAATGGCCTTCTTGTCTCGGTGCAGAAACTCGATCGGGTCCTCGATGGTGATGATGTGTTCGAGCCGGTTGCTGTTGATCTGATCGATCATCGCCGCCAAGGTCGTCGATTTACCTGAACCGGTGGTTCCAGTACAGAGCACCAGGCCCCGGCGCTCCTCGCACAACTTCTCGAGGATCTTGGGAAGCAGTAACTCGCGGATAGTCAGGATCCGGGCGGGAATCACACGCAGGACCAGACCGACAGACCCTCGCTGCTGAAAGATGTTGCAGCGAAACCGCCCGAGGCCAGGCACCGAGTAGGCGATGTCGATCTCGAACTCTTCCTTGAAGCGCTGTTTCTGGCGTGCGTTCATGATCGAGAACGCCATTGAAACGCTGTCCTCCTGCATCAGGCGCTTGAACTCCGGCAAGGGTTGCAGGTCACCATCCACTCGAATCACAGGATGCGTTCCCACCTTCAGATGGAGATCTGAGGCCTTACGCTCGATGGCGATCTTGAGTAAGTCGTTTAGATTCATAGGGCTACTCCTCTGGACGTCTAATCGCCCACCCACAGCTGGATTCGATCAAAGGGTAGCGACCCCACCTCGGGCTGTCAATGCAATCTGCCGCTATCGTATACCGGCTCCCATCAACAGACCCGCACACCCGACGATCGCAGCGGTTTCCATTCGCAGGACGGTCGGGCCCAGGCCCGCTCGCCGGCAATCCAACGCAGCCAAGGTTGCCAGCTCCTCCGCTGTCCACCCCCCTTCGGGTCCTACGATGAGCGCCGCGGCAGCGGGCCCGACTTGCGGACGAAAGGCTGGTTCCGCTGGATGCAGGGCCCACCGCTCGGTGACAGGGTGCAGAAGATCCGCCATTTCGGCGAAGGGATGGGGACCGCTGATCTCAGGTACGATCGATCGCTGCGATTGCTCCACCGCCGACACGGCGATGCGTCGCAGGCGATCGAGTCGGCTTGCGCCGCTGCGGCGCGGGCCCCGTTCCGATTGAATCAACCGGATCGCAGACACACCCAGTTCCGTCGTCTTCTCCACCAACCAGCCCAGCCGCGACGATTTCGGTATGGGTGTCAGCAGCTCGACCCTTCTCGCGGGCTCATTTTCAGGAGCCTTCGATCCCAACCTCAACCTCGCAGAGGAGTCGCTGATCGCCACTACGCGACTGAATCGAGCATGTCCCAGCCCATCGACAAGCCTGACTTCGGCCTCGGTTCGCAGACGTCGGCTTCTGAAGAGGTGTTTGTAGGCGCGACCTTCAACAACAACCTCTTCTTCCTCGAGCTCGTGCGGAGAGACAACAAGAGAAATCATGGCCGTACTTTCTCCATGCGGAGTGCCACCCACCCTTGCGCCTCCAGACGCGAGTCGCGCCGCAATCCCAGGGCAGCCAGCTCCTCCAGGTAGTCGGATTCCTGATCGACAAGAATACCCGACAGCAGCACGGCGCCGCCCGGCTTGACGGTCTCTACTATCCGTGGCAGGGCGGATCGCAACCGAGAGGGGATCACGTTTGCCAGTGCCAGATCGAAGGTACCACCAGGACGTTCACAGCGCAGGGCCTCGACCTCCCCCGCCACTATACGTGGAACTAAGCCGTTCAACTGACAGACCTGCCGGGCCACAAAGGCTGCGACCGGGTCGATATCCAGTGCCGTGACCTCGGCCGCACCCAACTCGAGGGCAACAATGGAGAGAATCCCTGTGCCCGTACCCAGATCCATGACGCGAGGCGAATCGAAAGGAAACGCTTCGAGCAGTCGTACCAACAGCGCGGTGCTGATGTGGGAGCCGGTCCCAAACGCAGTCCAGGCCGGTATGCGAAGCAGCTTGCGCTCGCCAGTGGGCAGCGTATGGCTGGCACCGGGCTCGCGCGGATCGATCCACCAGTACTTTCCCAGAGGGAAAGGTCGTGCCTTCTGCCGATACGGGGCTAGCCAGTCCTGTGATGCAACCTGTCGAGACGCGACCAATCTCACACCCCGCACAGGTCGAACCCCTTCTACAAACATCTGAACAGCCACCCCAGCAGGCTGCCGGAAATAGGCCAGGTAGGCGATGCATTCATCCGACCCGGTGTCGAGCTTCTCCAGGCCCAGAGTTTCCAGCGAAACCATCTCTGCGAGGAAGTATTCCTCATCACTCGCTGCCACCCGTAGCTCGAGACAGAGGTATCCAGCGGCAGGATCAGCCGAAGAGATCTCGGACACGATTCAGCACCCCACGGTCCGCACGTACCTCTTTGCCCTGGGCCTCCGCCAACTGGCGTAACAGATCGACCTCGGTGTCCGACAGATGGCGCGGGTGAGGGACCACCAACTCGACCCTGGCGATGTGATCACCTTGTCCACGCCCGTCGAGTCGGGCCATGCCCTTGCCGGCGATCCTGAACTCTCGACCATGCCTGGTACCTGGCGGCACTTCTATGGTCTCGGGACCGTGCAGAGTGGTTACTTCAACCGTCGAACCGAGAACTGCCTCCACATAGGAGAGCTCGAGTCGGCTGGAGATATTGGGGCCTTCTCTTTCGAAATCCTCATGCTCCTCAACCAGGATATCGACGTAGAGATCCCCCACCCGCCCCCCTCGGCGGCCGTGTTCTCCTTCTCCGGTCAGCCGCAGTCGTGTGCCGGTGTCGACGCCCGCCGGAATCTTGACCTCGATCGACCTCTCTCGCTCTATCCGACCTTCTCCACGACATTCCTTGCAGGGATCAGTGATGACTCGCCCCTCACCGCGACACTGGGGGCAGGTCCTGGCCACGGTGAACAGACCCTGACTGAGACGGATCTGACCGTAGCCCCCGCAGGCCGTGCAGGAGGCAGGCGAGGAGCCAGCAGCGCTGCCGCTTCCATCGCAAGTAGGACAGGTTTCGAGGCGCGGGATCTTCAGGCTCTTATCGGTGCCAAAGGCGGCCTCTTCGAGAGTGAGCCGAAGACGATACCTGAGGTCTGCGCCCGGCTCGCCGGCGCCGCGACGACGCTGACCGCCAAAGAGGTCGCCGAATCCCATGCCGAAGAACTCACCCAGAATATCGGCGAAGTCGCCGAAGGTCGATGGATCGAATCCACCGGCACC
The DNA here is from genome assembly GCA_963707075.1 of uncultured Acidobacteriota bacterium. GTDB lineage: Bacteria > Acidobacteriota > Thermoanaerobaculia > Multivoradales > JAHEKO01 > CAXMQZ01. Next base: position 894,634 of record CAVPOX010000004.1, on the reverse strand, counting down.
CGTGCTTGACACACCCCGATGGCCGAAGCGGTCGTAGCGCGCGCGTTTGTCTGCGTCAGACAGGACCGAGTAAGCCTCCGAGGCCTCCTTGAACTTGCCTTCGGCTTCTTTGTCATCGGGATTCCGGTCAGGGTGATAGCGCACCGCCAGCTTTCTGTAGGCGGCCTTGATCTGCCTGGAGTCGGCTTCGCGTGAGATTCCGAGAACCTCGTAATAGTCTCGCTTGGTTACCATCGAGATCGGTTGCCGTTACCGCGAGTCACCCAGATCGGTGCCATCGGACTGTTGAAGCATGAACTCGGAGAGTTGGCGCGAGACGCTGCTGAGGTCAAACATCGCAGCTTCGAGATCTGCCCTTTCACCGCTGGCCAGCGCCATTCTGGACCTGAGAATGATCTCGCGGATGCGGTTGCGCGTGTCCTCCTTCAGCGTCTGCTGCAGCTGGTCGAACACCCTCTCGTTGGTGTAGACAAGCCCCTCGAGACGATTCTTCAGCCGACGCAGCTCACGTCTTCCCGCGTCCTCCCGCGAATACTCCTCGGCTTCGTCGAGCAGGCGATCGATCTCATCCTTGGAGAGCCCGCCAGCGGGATTGATCTGCACGCTCTGCGAACGGTTCGTCGCCATGTCGCGTGCCGCTACATTGACGATTCCGTTGGAGTCGATGGCGAAGGTGACATCGATCTGCGGCACACCGCGTGGCGCCGGCGGGATCCCGACCAGGTCGAACTTACCCAGTGACTTGTTCTCAGAGGCGATCTCGCGCTCCCCTTGCAGAACGTGAATCTCCACCTTGTCCTGATTGTCGACTACGGTGGTAAAAATCTGCGTTGCCTTTGTAGGAATAGTCGAATTGCGATCGATCAGCTTCGTGAAAAGTCCTCCGCGAGTCTCCACACCAAGGGACAGCGGAGTGACATCCAGCAGCACGATGTCCTTGATGTCGCCGCGCAAAATGCCACCCTGGATTGCCGCCCCGATCGCAACCACCTCATCCGGGTTGATTTCACGATTGGGAGCTCTGCCGAATATCTTCTCCACCAACTGCATGACCATCGGGGTTCGGGTCTGTCCCCCGACCAGGAGCACTTCGTCGATCTGATCCGGGGTAACATCCGCCGCTTCCATGGCTTCGAGAAAAGGCACCTCGGTTCGCGCCACCAGATCGGCCACCATGCCTTCGAACGCCTCCCGCGTCAGAGTACGGGAGAAATGTTTGGGACCTGACTCATCTGCGGAAATGAATGGCAAGTTGATCGGAGCTTCCTCAGCGGTCGAGAGCTCGCATTTCGCGCGTTCCGCAGCCTCTTTCAATCTTTGCAGGGCCATCCGGTCGGCCCGCAAGTCGATCCCCGTGTCCGATTGAAACTCTCGAAGCATCCAATCCATGACGGCCTGATCGAAATCCTCCCCACCAAGATAAGTGTCGCCCGAGGTGGCTTTGACTTCGAAGACTCCTTGCGACAACTCGAGAATCGAAATATCGAAGGTTCCGCCACCAAGGTCGTAGACAGCGATGACGCCTCCGGAGGAATCGTTCCCGATTCCATAGGCCAGGGCTGCAGCGGTCGGCTCGTTGATGATGCGCAGCACTTCCAGGCCCGCAATGCGCCCCGCATCGCGAGTTGCCTGACGCTGCGAGTCATTGAAATACGCCGGGACCGTGATGATCGCCTCGGTGACCTCCTCGCCCAGCGCCTCCTCCGCAAAGCTCTTGATCTCGCGCAGGACAAATGCCGAGATCTCCTCCGGGCTATGCTGCCGGTCTCTGACCTGAATGGCGACATCTCCATTGGCCGCTTCGATCAAAGGGAAAGGCAGCACGTGGCGAGCCCTTTCCATCTCGGCATCCTTGAACTTCCGTCCCAGCAATCGCTTGACAGCAAACACGGTGTTTCTCGGATTGATGATGGCCTGACGCTTGGCGATCTGGCCCACGAGCCGCTCGCCATCATCGGTGAAGGCCACGATCGAGGCGGTGGTTCGGCTTCCCTCCCTGTTGCTGATTACGCGAGGGGCTGCAACATCGACGACCGCCACGCAACTGTTGGTGGTGCCGAGGTCAATGCCCAGAATTTTGCTCACTGAACAACCTTTCTCATTCGGTCATCGCAATCTACGGCTACTGCCGCGCGTCGATTCTCAGCTATTGGGACCTGCAGTCTTGTTGGTGTTGATCGGGTCTTCTGGCGGCATCGCAACCTTGACCACGGAAGGACGCAGCAGCCGGTCAAACATCTGATACCCGGCCTGCAACTCTTCGCTGACCGTAGGCACCGACACCGTCGGATCCTCATGATGGGCGACGGCCTCATGAAACCGAGGGTCGAACTCTTCACCGATCGCTTCTATTCGGGATACGCCCGAGTTCTTCATCACGTCGAGCATCTGTCGATGGATCAACTCAACCCCGGTTTTGAGCTCGTCTCCCTGATCAACCGAGGCCAGCGCTCGTTCGAGATTGTCGACTACCGCCAAGAATTCGGAGATGACATCGAAGGCTGCAAACCGGCGCTCGGCCAACCGTTCTCGCTCGACTCGTTTTCGAAAATTCTCAAAATCTGCCAGGGTTCGCGCCGAACGATCTCGCAACTCCAGGATCTCCTCCTGGAGCTTGGCGATTTCCTGGTCCTCAGAGACTCCATTGTCACCCAGGCCGACCGCCGCGGGAGCCTCTTCCCGTCCTTGAATCTTGACGTTTTCAGTGGCTTTCTCCACCGCCTCGAGCGCCTCCTGCATCGCACTCTCGAGATCTTCGTTGTCAGCTTCTTCATCGATCTCGAATTCGCCGTCGATGTCGCTGATGCGCTGCTCGAGGTTGTCCTCTTCCATTCTCTGCTCCTTGACCCCTTGAACTTCGTCCTTGCTGTCAATCGACCAGAGTCTCGCTGACCGTGCGACCCAGAAAATCCACCAATGGCACGACTTTCTCGTACTCCATCCTGGAAGGGCCAAATATCCCAAGGGCTCCGAGCACTTTGCCTGGGGGGCCGTAGGTCGTCGCGACCAGGCTGAAGTTCAACGATGATGTCAGATCACTTTCCTCACCAATCACCACGCGCCTGCCACCACCTGCGATGAGTTGGTCGAGCATACGCAGCAGCTCGACCTTGTCGGTAAACGTCTCCAGAAGCTTCCGGACTCGATCGATGTCCGCAAGCTCCGGCTGCGTGATTACCACTTCGGTCCCCTCAACCAACAACTCTGGACTGTCATCGATTCCCAGGGCCTGCTGCGCCAGATTGGCAGCGGACTCGAGCAGCTCGTCGAGCTGCCCCTCTTCGTCGACCATTGAAGTCAGGAGGTGGTCACGGATCTCGCGCAATGACTGACCTGAAAAGGACTCGGTCAGATAGTTCGATATTCGGGTCAACTGTTCCTGCGACAGCGATTGGCCCGTCTTGACGATCCTCTGCTCGACCAGCCCTCCTGCGGATTCCAGAATACAGACAGCTCGTCTACCTGAAAGCTTCAAGAAATGAATCGCCTTGATCTTCGTTTCGCTTATCGTTGGAGCCAGGACCAGTCCGATCTGGGAGGTCATCTCTGTCAAGAGATGAGTCACGACGCTCATCAGCTCCTCGACGTCAGTCAACACATCCCGGAGGTTCGCCACAATGTACTGTCGCTCATTCTCCGGCAGCTGCCGGCCGGGCACGAGCGTGTCGATGTAGTAATGATACCCAGCTGCCGTGGGCACTCGGCCTGCCGAGGTGTGAGGCTGATAGAGATAGCCACTTTCCTCGAGGTCGGCCATGATATTGCGGATACTGGCTGCCGACAGACCATGCCTGGCAATCTTGGCGACAGCTCGCGATCCAACCGGCGACCCCGTGTGAATGAACGTCCGAATGACGTCCTCGAGGATTCGGCGATCCCTGGTGGCTGAAGGACAACCTTGCGATTCCTGGCTCATCTGGCATCTACACGTCTACGGACCGGCGGCCCACCTCGGGCCTTCCGGAGTATTGCATCGTGACTTGCCGCCACGAACGATCCGACGCTATTGTAACCCAATGACCTCTCACAGGCCGCCGTTGATCGGTCTCCGTCTATCGTTGGTCGGCCCCGGCAACGTCGGTAGGAGCCTCGCCCACTGGGCCGTGGCCCGGGGCGCCGCCCTCAGCCGTGTTGCCGGGCGCACGCGGACCTCCGCCGAAGCGCTGGTGGAGGAGCTGTCGGGAGAGCCCCTGGTCGCATCGGAGATGACGACCGCAGACGACCACGTTCTGATCATCTCGGTCGGCGACTCGTCTCTGGGGGAGGTGATCGCCCAGTTGTGCGGACGCCAACAGGCTCCAGTGGTCCTCCACACTTCGGGCCGCAACCCCGCCGCTGCCCTCACGGATCTGCAGAACCACGCGACCTCGATCGGATCCATCCATCCATTAATGGCCTTTCCCAGGGTTCTTGCCAGTCCAGAGGCTGCCGCAGGGGTGGTCTTCGGCTATGACGGCGATCCCCAGGCCTGTGAGTTGGTGCGCCAAATCGTCCATGCGTGGTCCGGGATCCCAGTGGAGATTCCCGCCCACGCCCGCAGCCTCTACCATCTGGCTGCGACCGCAGCGGCTGGTGGGGTGGTGACTCTCGTAGCAAGTGCCGCCGACTTGGCCGACGATTTGGGTTTGGACCCCAGGATCGGTGCCGGTTACCTGAAGCTCGCCGAGGAGGCTCTCGCGCAAGCCGCCGCATCCAGCTCCATGGCCGAGGCCATCACCGGGCCGGTTGCGCGGGGCGATCTGCAAGGGTTCGCCACCCAGCTGGCCGACCTCCGCCCCAGGGATCCGGAGCTGGCTACCTTGCTGGAGCTGTTGGCCAAGAGGACAGTGAAACTCCAGAAGTAGGCGGTGCCTTGTGGGGCAATTGCATTGTCCATAGTTATCGGCACAACCGAGTGCTAAGATCGTTCCGCTTCGGCAATCCTGTGTAGGTGTATCCAAATGGCGACTTTCAACTTCAGCACCATGCAAATGACGGTCAAGGTCGTCTACTACGGCCCTGGCCTCTGCGGAAAGACCACCAATCTGCAGTTCATCTACGGACACACGACACCGAAGTCCCGTGGTGAGATGGTCTCCCTCGAAACCAAGAGTGATCGCACTCTGTTCTTCGACCTGCTGCCGCTCGAGGTCGGGACCATTGCTGGATTCAAGACCAAGATCCAGCTCTACACCGTTCCCGGGCAGGTGTTCTACAACACCACCCGGAAACTGGTGCTCAAGGGCGTCGACGGCATTGTCTTTGTCGCCGATTCGCAGCGACCCATGCTTCCGTCCAACATCGAGTCACTGGCCAATCTCGAAGCGAACCTGGCGGAGTTGGGAATCGTCATGGATACGGTTCCCCTGGTTCTGCAATACAACAAGAGAGACTTGCAGGATATCTGCACTGTGGAGGAGCTCGATCAAACCCTGAACAGCCGCGCCATCCCCTCTGTCGAAGCGGCGGCGGTCTCCGGCTCCGGCGTCTTCGAGACCCTTCGAGCCATCTCTCGACTGACGCTGGGCGCTCTCAAGAAGCAGTTGGAGGAGGGTCCTCCTCGGCCTACCAGGGCCCAACCCGCCGCTCAGCGCCCCGCTCCGATACGATTGGAACCGACCGCGGCTGCCCGGGACCTGCCTAAACCCGTCCCTCCTCCCGTGGTCGCGCCGGTACGACGCCCCGCCGCAGTGGCCGCCGCACCGGCGGCTGCAACTCGGGTGCAACCGGCAGTCGTCAACAAGCCGTCCCCACCCTCGATCGTGCCCGAGAAACGCACCGAAGGTGACGGAAAGCTCAGCCGTGACGTATTGATGAAGCTGTCACCAGATGAGCTCCTCCGGGCGCGGCGGCTGTCGTTGAACCTCAGACTCGAAGACGCCGAGGAGCGAGTGCTGCATGAAGTCCAGAATGTCGAGTTGGATTTGCGGAACCGAGCGGATCTTCATGCGCTACGTCTGCAACTCAATATCCTCCTTAACGCCGACAGCTAGTCGGAGGCCCTCAGAGTCCGATTCGCGGCGTGTGACCTACCTTCATCAGAGGTCCTTATGAGGTGTCCCTTCTGCAATCAGAGCAATGACCGGGTGGTCGATTCCCGGGAGAGCGGAAACGGACATACGATTCGGCGACGTCGGGAATGCCTGGATTGCGGGCGCCGATATACGTCCTATGAGAGAGTCGAAGAGATCCCCTTCATGGTGGTCAAGAGAGACGGGAGTCGCACCGAATTCGACCGCAAGAAGCTTTTGATCGGGCTGTACAAGGCTTGCGAGAAGCGGCCTGTTCCCGCAAAACGAATCGATGAGATCGTCGATGCAGTCGAGCAGCACGTCCACGAGCGAGAGGACCGGGAGATCACCACCCAGGAAATCGGCCAGTTCGTCATGGACCGGCTCAAAGTCCTGGACCAGGTCGCCTACGTCCGGTTCGCCTCGGTATACCGTCGCTTCGAAGACATCGATGCTTTCATGACCGAGCTCAAAGACCTGCTGGATCAGAAACGATGACCCAAAACCCCGATCAGACAGAGATTTTCGAAGGCACCATGAAGCTGCCGGATGTCCTGCCGGTACTCACTCTCAAGGACACCGTTATCTTTCCCTACATCATCTTGCCGCTTTCAGTCGGGCGCGAGAGGAGCATTCTGGCTGTCGACCAGGCCCTGGCTGAAAACCGCATCATCATGTTGGTGACGCAGAAGGACGCCACGGTTGAGAACCCAACGGAACGGGACCTGCACATGTACGGTACCGCGGCGTTGATCATGCGCATGCTCAAGCTCCCCGATGGTCGAATCCGAATTCTGGTGCAGGGTCTGAGTCGGGCTCGCATCGAGCACATCGGTCAGGTCGAACCCTATCTAAAAGCGAAGATCGAACAGCTCGACGAACCCTTGCCCGACGCTCAGGATCTGGAGCTCGAAGCCCAGATCCGCACCGTCAAGGAGGGGCTCGACACCGTCGTCAACCTCGGCAAGACCATCTCACCCGAGGTGATGATCATTGCTGCAAATCTCGACGACCCGGGCCGGCTCGCGGACCTGGCGGCTGGGAACCTGGAGCTGCGCACCGATGATGCGCAGGAGATTCTGCAGACGATTTCGCCGCTGGAACGTCTCAGGAAGGTCAGCGACCTACTCCTGAGAGAGATCCAGCTACTCAAGATGCAACAGGAGATCTCGATCCAGGCCCGTGGCGAGATGGACAAGGGTCAGAGAGAGTATTTCCTGCGTCAGCAGCTGAAAGCGATACAGCAGGAGCTTGGAGAGGGCGAAGAGCTCGACGAGGAGGTGTCGAACTTCCGGCGCCTGGCGAAGGAGAAAGGGCTCCCGACCGAGGCACTCGAAGAGCTGGATAGACAGGTCAAGCGGCTCGAACGCGGTCACCCGGATAGCGCAGAAACCGCCATTACCAGAACCTACCTCGAGTGGTTGACAGGTCTTCCGTGGGCTACGCAAAGCAGGGATCACCTGGATCTCAAACGAGCTCGACGGATTCTCGACGAAGACCATTTCGATCTCGAAAAGGTCAAGAAGCGCATTCTGGAGTATCTGGCGGTGCGCAAACTCAAGGAGGACACAAAAGGCCCCATTCTGTGCTTCGTCGGGCCACCAGGAGTCGGCAAGACCTCGCTGGGGCGCTCGATCGCCCGTGCTCTCGGCCGCGAGTTCATCCGTATCTCCCTTGGAGGAGTACGCGACGAGGCCGAAATCCGTGGCCACCGCCGGACCTACGTCGGGGCCCTTCCTGGCCGGATCATTCAAGGAATTCAACAGGCTGGAACGAGCAATCCGGTATTCATGCTGGACGAGATCGACAAGGTCGGAGCCGATTTTCGCGGTGACCCATCTTCGGCACTACTGGAAGTCCTGGATCCTGAACAGAATTTCGGCTTCAGAGACCACTACCTCAGCGTCGCCTACGACCTTTCGAAGGTCATGTTCATCACAACGGCCAACCTTCTCGACCCCATTCAGCCAGCCTTTCTCGACCGCATGGAGGTCATCAGGCTGAGCGGCTACACGGAGGAGGAGAAGCTGCATATCGCTCAACGGCATCTGATTCCAAAACAGGTCGAACAGCATGGTTTGCGTTCCAAGCACATCTCATTTACGACTGCGGCGATCCGGCGCATCATCAGCGACTACACCAAGGAGGCCGGCCTACGAAACCTGGAGCGCGAGCTCGCAGCGATCTGTCGTAAAGTGGCAGTGACGGTCGCCAACGGCAAACGAGCCAAGACCTCGATAACGATCGACAAGGTGCAAAAGCTCCTTGGCCCCGCCCGTCACTTCAGCGAGGAGCTCCTGACCCAGGACCGGATCGGTGTGGCTACCGGCCTGGCGTGGACAGCAGCCGGTGGCGATTTACTATTCATCGAGACCGTGATGGTGCCGGGCAAGGGCGAGCTCAACCTGACCGGACAGTTGGGCGAGGTGATGAAGGAGTCGGCTCAGGCAGCCCTGAGCTATGCCAGATCCTTTTGCAGCACAAGCGACATTCCGGGCAACTTCTTCACCACGCACGATACCCACATTCACGTTCCGGCGGGATCGATTCCCAAGGACGGCCCCTCAGCCGGCATTACGATCGCCACGGCCCTGGTCTCTTTTCTAACCGGACGACCAGTCAACCGCAGGCTGGCCATGAGCGGCGAAATCACGCTGCGAGGCGATGTACTGCCGATCGGTGGGCTCAAAGAGAAGGTTCTCGCCGCCAAGGCGGCGGGAGTCAAGACCCTCGTGCTGCCAAGACTCAATCAGCGAGACCTGGCCGAGGTGCCCAAAGAGCTCAAGACCGGTATCAAGTTCCATTTCGTCGAACACATGCGTGACGTGCTCGACCTTGCTCTTCTGCCAGCCAAGCCGAAGCGGCGCCGGACCGGACCCTGACCAGCACCATGTCCCTGGGGCCGGAGGATAGTCTGCACGCCTGGCTGCGGCGCCGGCTGCAACGCGCAGGGTTCGATCGAGTCGGTGATGACGCCGCCATTCTTCCAACCCAGGGTGACTGGGCCGTTACCCAGGATCAACAAATCGAAGGCGTTCACTTTTCCCCCGGTCTGGATCCACGTCTCGTCGCTCGACGACTCCTCGCCGTCAATCTCTCTGATCTGGCAGCCATGGGGGCTGAGCCGAGCTTTGCCTTCCTGGCGTTGAGCTGCCCCTGCGATTTCGATGCTCGTCGCTTTCTCGAGAGCTTTATCGCCGCTTGTGGCGACTACCTGCTGGAGCTGGCAGGTGGAGATCTGGCTCGCAACGACAAGGTGACGACTTCATTGACCCTCCTGGGCACTCTCCCCTCAGGAGGCAGGTGGGTTCTGCGAAGCAGCGCCCGACCGGGTGATCACCTCTATCTCGCTGGAGCGGTGGGACTTTCAGCGCTGGGCCGGCACCTGCTCGAGGCGGGAGCCAGAGTCGAAGGCCGTCGAATCGATCTCTCGCCGCTCGCCAACCTCAGCCGGGCAGAGCAACGACTCGGCAGAAGCGCCATTCGAGCCCACCTCTCACCGCGACCTCGGCTAGACGTCGGAAGGTGGTTGCGTGCCCAGCTACGAGCGGCTGCAATCGATATCTCCGACGGGCTGGCAGTCGATCTCCATCGTCTCTGCCGGGAGAGTCAGGTCGGAGCCACGGTCCGGGCCGAGTCCCTGCCCACCTCCGCAAGCTTTAGATCGCTCTGCAGCAGGTTGGCGAAATCGCCCAGCGACCTCGTCATGGCAGGGGGAGAAGACTACGCCCTGCTGTGCGCGATCTCGCCCGGGGTGAGTCCGCCCCCCGAGCTGGCCTGCACCAGAATCGGTGAGATCACGCTCAGCACCCAGGTCTCGCTGGAATCGCGGGGACAGGTCCTGCCCCTGGCCGAGGCCGGGTGGGATCACTTCCGGGCCGAAACCTGAGCGGCCTTTAGCCGCGCTTGATCGTCACTCTCAAGGGAGCATTCAACGCCTTGAGGACCGAATCCAACTGTCTCGCCAGGATTCTCTGAGACCTCTCCAGCTCACGAATCCTGCGCATGAGGGCCTTGTCGGTTCGCGTCGTGCGAGCCGCCGGGCTCCTCGGTCGACCACTTCGACTCTGGTTGCGCAGCTCGCGAAAGACAACGACCGCCTCAGGAGGATAACGACGCCGACGTCCGGAGCCGACGTGGGGAATGCGATCGAGGTACTTCTTGACATAGTTGATGCAGGTTGGGTACGAGATGCCCGTCCGATTGCTGATCTCTGTCAGGGTCAGCATTTCCGCGCGCCGCGGCTTGACCGGCACTGCAGCTTTCCTTTTCGCGGCCGAGCGGGTGCGGGTGCGGGTTCTCCTGGCGGCGGTGGTCCGTCGACGCGTCTTGGCAGGCGTCTTCTGACGGGGCTCTGACGCCGGGCGTCCACGCTTGCCGAGATTCTCGAGCTTGATCTGCTCGAAGACCTTGAGGGCCTCCCGCGGGTAACGCTGTCGTCGCCCCATGCCGACGGCGGGAATACGATTCTGATATGCCTGCTTGTACCGCTGTGCCGTGGGCATCGAAACATTGATGCTTTCGGCGACCTCGGTCAGGGTATACAGCCTGATATCCCGCGTCGTTCGGTGCTTGCCGTTTCCAGCGTGTGCCATGGGCTCCCCCCGGGGCCAGATCCGATTCAGGTAACTACTTCAGCGACGGAGCCCTATTCTTGATTCTGGCGTTGGATCTGTCAAACAATCGTCCACATATGCAGGGTCGCGCATGAGGAATCGATAAAATCATTGGATGAGCATCGAAATAAAGGACGCGGCCTACCGCAGGGCCCACCAACAGGCTGCCGCACTCCTCGCAGGACTGAACGACCCGATCGCTGCCATGGCCAGCGTCACGGCCGTCCTCTTCGATTCGATTCCGGCGGTCAGCTGGGTCGGGTTTTATCGCGTCGTCGACACCGAGCTCCTTCGAGTTGGCCCCTACCAGGGTCCGGTCGGCTGTCTCGAGATACCGTTCGGCAATGGCGTCTGCGGAGCGGTGGCTCGCTCGGGCGAGCCGCTGGTCGTTCCCGATGTCCACGCCTTTCCCGGCCACATCGCCTGTGACGCACAGGCACAGTCAGAAATCGTGGTGCCAGTCACAGATCCCTCGGGGACTCTCGTGGCTGTGCTCGATGTGGATTCCCACGAACCAGCCAACTTCGACGACCGGGACCTCGAACACCTGCAGCATTTCGTCTCGCTTCTCCGACCCTGTTTCGAGGATCGGGAGCGAGTGACCATTACCGGTCCAGCCCGAACCGCTTCACCAGGTAGGACAGCGCCTGGCGACTGACGCCCAGTCTCCTGGCTGCCCGGGCCCGCTGACCATCGCTGGCAGTCAACGCCTCCCGCACCAGACGGCAACGCAGTTCCTCCACCTGGGCGTGATAGCCGACCCCACCCTTTCCCCTTTCGCGCGGCAGCTCCAACCCGAGGTCATCAACTACCCCATTACGACTCAGGGCCGCGGCTACCTGCAGTACATTTCTCAACTCACGCACATTCCCCGGCCAGGGGTACTGCAGGAGCCGTTGACGGGCAGCTCGTGTCAGCCGCTGACCTGAACGCGACATGAAGTGTTCAGCCAGCAGCAGGACATCGCCTTCTCGATCCCGCAATGGGGGTAGCGTGAGCGCACTCACCTTCAAACGGTAGTAAAGATCCCGTCGGAAGGTGCCCTTCTCAACCATCGCGCCGAGGTCTCGATGCGTTGCCGCCAGCACCCTGACGTCCACTGTGCGCGGCAAGCTTTCTCCGACTCGACGCACCTCACCTTCTTGCAGGACTCTCAACAGTTTGCCTTGCGCCATAGGCGGCAAGTCCCCGATCTCATCGAGCAACACGGTGCCCCCGGAAGCCGTCTCGAAGACGCCGGCCCGGTCTCGATCAGCACCGGTAAAAGCGCCGCGGACATGTCCGAAGAGATCAGACAACAACAGAGACTCCGACAAAGCCGCGCAATTGATCGGTACCAACGGTTGAGAGGAGCGGCGACTGAGTCTATGCAGCTGCCGAGCGGCCAACTCCTTTCCCGTGCCTGTCTCCCCTTCGATCAACACAGTAAGATCCGTCTCGGCCAACCGCTCGAGCCGCTCCAGCGCCCGCAGCAGGCAATTGCTGCTCCCCAGAATCCCGGAAACCCTGAGGGGCTTTCTCTCCGCTGCGATCGCCGGCGGCTGAAAGTCGCGTGCCGCCAGCGCAAAGAGCGTCCTGAGTGTCGGGTCGATGTCCTCAGCCGAGAGCGCGAGCTGACCGCCAGATCTCTTCGCCACCAGCTCCTCGCTCCCTCCCCTCCCTGATACCAGGACTTCCCTGCCAAACTGGTTCCGCCACTCGAGTCGCACATCGAAGTAGCCGGCAGACTCGAACAACCGTTCCAGGTCCGCATTCTTTGTGCGGGATGTTTTGAGATAACGCTCGAGTAATCTCCAGCAGCCCTCCCGGCTTCGGTCCAGGCGCTCGGCGAAGGCATCGGCGCCATGTGCACGAAGGCCCTCCACAGCCCTTTCCAGCCAACGCGACGGTGCTCTTCCCGGGGCCAGCAGCTGCAGGTCAAAGATCATGCGAGCTGAGCGATAGGATCCGAGCTCCGATAAGGCATTCCAAAGATCATCTGCGACCTCATCCCCAGCCAGAACGCGCTTCCAGAGGACACCGGGGCCACTATCGTCGGCCGACTCCCGAGCCCTTACCCAGTCCCCGGCAAGCGCCCAGGCCGCCGGATACTCTTCCGGTTCGAGGCCAGCCAGTTCCTCCACCGACATTCCCTCCAACGACTCCCTGGCTTCTGCAGCTCTACCGAGCCAACCCAGGGCCCGAGCAGCCAGAGCCTTCCAAACGCGAGCCTGATACTCATCAGAGGCAGCGCCTGTCTGAGTCAGGGCTTGCAGAGCCCGGTAAGCTCGCGCCGGCTGACCGAGAACCAGATCGCGCCGGGCTCGAAGCTCCTCGAGCCGTGTCTGATCCTGCGTCTGTCTCGATCCCAAAAGGGGCGATCTGGGTCCCAGGACCAGTCTAGCCTCGTCCACACGCCCCTGTCGAAGAAGAACCTCGATCAAGCTCAACAGTGCAGAGTCCGCAATTTCGAGGTCGACACCCTGAGCCAGGCGCTGCGCATGATTCGCGGCTCTGGCCGCCGAGGCCAGTCGACCTTGCCGAAGGCGCAGGCCGGTCAGATCTCTCCAGCCCACGGCTGCTTGCCGGCCAGAGAGGGACCGTCGCTGTCGAGCGAAGCCAACGGCGAGCTCTCGCTCGATCGAGGCCAATCTCGCAGAACTGGTGGCAGCCTGACCCGCCGTAGGATGGGGGAAAGAAGTCACGCCCTTGGAGGCATTCGCCCTACATCTCGAGCCTGCGGCGGAGCTGCGGGATCCGGCCCACAGCGATTCGGCTCGGTCGCTGGATATAAGACTGACCAACTGCGAGTAGTCCCGCCCCGAATTAAGGAGTCGGCTTTCGAATGCCCCGCGGCCGGCCACCGTCAGCCGCATCGCCCGTTGCGGCCCGGGCAACTGCGCGATCAAAGCCTGGCGGGCAGCGGAGAACCTCTGATGCCACAGGAAGCGCGCGTCATCCAGAAGCTCGGTCACGATCCGGTCGACCGGCAGGACCCTCAGACTGCATTGCCACTTGCGCAGCTGTCGATCGGCGATTCGAGTGGCCTGACCCTTGCCAAGGATTCGCTCATGGCCACCGAAGAGTGTCCCCACCAAGGAGATCAACTCCTCCTGCGGTGTCCTCGTGGTCAACTCTCGCTTGGCCTGAGCGCCTCGCAACACACCGTCTCGATCCACACGCAGGCAGCTCCAGTCCGATGCCACACACCAGCCAGCACTGTTCAAATGCGACAAGAGTGCCGCGGCCTGCATGATGATCGCGACTCGTACCCGACCGTTCAAGCAGGCCTCCGCCAGAGGATCGCCATGACCGGACTCTAGGGCTGTGTGGCGAAGGCGGCGGTCGGATCGGGCCGAGGTCATGGGAGGAGCAGACTCTCGAAGTCTTCCCAGAACCCCGGATAAGACTTGGCGACCACACCCGGTGTGCCAACCACAACGCCCGGACGCCGAAGCCCGCAGAGCGCCAAGCTCATGGCAATTCGATGATCCCCATGTGTCTCCACGCGGACCGCGTCGGTTGGTATTGCCCCCTCGAACCAAACCCCTTCGATGCGCAGACCCTCTGGACGCTCTTCGACGACTGCCCCCAGGCGCTGAAGCTCCCTGGCCATGGAGGCCAGTCGATCACTCTCCTTGATTCGCAGATGACCTACATTGCGAATCACCGTCGAGCCCTCGGCAAACGGTGCGATTGCCGCCAGAGTCGGTACCTGATCGGGCATATCTGCCAGGTCGACGTCGATCCCGACCAGACGTTCAGTTCCACCAATCTCGACGCCGGAATCGGTCCAGGACACACGGGCACCCATCTCCTCGAGCACATCCAGAAAGCGCCGATCTCCCTGCTTCGATCGTTTGCCAAGACCGGTCAGGAGCACCTTTCCCCGCGTCACTGCGGCGGCTGCAGCGGGATATGCGGCAGCCGAGAAATCGGCCTCGACCGTGAAGTGTCCTCCTCTCAGAGGCTTCGGGTGAACTCGATAGGTCTGGCTCGCGGAGTCTCCTTCCACGCTTGCGCCGAACGCCTTCAGCGCGGTCAGTGTCAGATCGAGGTAGGGGGTCGACACCGGAGATCGGAGCGTGACCAGGACGGACTCTCGAGCCTGGGTAGCTGCCATCAGCAGCGCCGAGGCGAACTGACTCGACTGACTGGCGTCGAGCTCGACCTCCCCCCCGGACAGGCGTCGCCCGGAAATCCTGACAGGAGCAAATCCCGTCTGATCGGCAAACTCGATCTGGGCGCCGAGACTGTTGAGGGCCTCCACGAGTGGGGCTACCGTGCGCTGACGGAGTCGGGCGGAGCCATCCAGCAACCACTCTCCTGGAATCGTCGCCAGGGACGCTGTCAGAAAGCGCAGCATGGTGCCATTGTCGCCGCACCAGAGCTCCGCTCCGCCGGCGACCGTCCTCGGAGTCAACTCGATCTGTTCGCCCCGGCGAAGAACCTCGACGCCGATGGTCTCGAGAGCCCTGAGGAAGAAGTCCGTGTCCGCGGCCGCCAGAGGGCGCTCGATGGTGACTCGCTGGTTCTGCAGCAAGCCCAAGTTCAGAGCCCGCTGTGTCAGACTCTTCGAAGGAGGCGGTTGTAGCCGTCCGCCGACCACCCGACCCGTCGGAATCTCGATCCCGACCTCACTCTGGCGCATCATCGAATCTCTCAATCTTGCGGCCCCTGAACCAGGCTTCGAGAAGTTGAACCTCCCCGTGCCCAACCTGCCATTGTCGCGCTTCGTGAAAGTGTCCCAACAACAAGACATCGAATCCCTCTGCGAACCGGCTTTCGGCGTAGTCTCGAATCACCGCCTCCGGGATCACACTCTTGTGTTTGAAGTTTGTCTTTGCAAGCTGCCGTTCCGTTACACCAACCAGCCACCGCGCCACGCCGTCAGGCAGGTTCAACATGAAGAATCGACTTGCCGAGCTCTTGGAAAGCCAGTTCCAGAAGCGGTACGAATAGTCACGGTCGTTCAAACCGTCACCATGCACAGCCAGGTATCGCCGCCCACCGACTTCGAAATCGACCTCTGTCCCCACCGTGTCGAAGAGCTCGGCATACGGCCCACTGCCGATGAAGAAGTCTCGATTGCCCTCGATGTAGTCGATACGAAATCCCTGTGCCCTGAGCTCTCCAAGGGCTGAAGCGATGGCGCGAATATCAGGAGTCTCGTACCCCTCTGCGCCGACCCAGACGTGAAAGAGGTCACCCAGGAGCACGAGGTGACGACACTCGGAGGTCGCCAGCTCTCTGAGCTGTTCGATCAAGAGATCGGCCGTACCGCCCGGCCCTCCGAGATGCGCGTCGGCAACGACCGCAACAGACATCAGAAGATCGAGATCTTGGGAGCTCGTTGATTGCCGACTTCCGATATCACCGCAGCAGCGACGCCCGCGAAGGCCTGTGCGTGAGGACCTTCGGACCGGGAGACCACGATGGGCTCGCCGGCGTCACCCCCCGCGACGATCGCGGGATCAAGCGGAATTCGGCCCAGGAACGGGCAACCGAGATCCTCGGCGGTTTGCTCGCCGCCTCCCCGCTTGAAGATATCCGTTTCTTCGCCACAATGCGGACAGACGAAGGTCGACATGTTTTCGATAATACCGATCACCGGTACCGCCACCTTCTGAAACATCGCAAGGCCTTTGCGAGCATCGATAAGTGCGATGTCCTGAGGAGTCGTAACGATCACAGCCCCGGAGAGCGGTACGCGCTGACTCAAGGTCAGCTGGGCATCACCAGTTCCGGGTGGCAAGTCGACGATGAGGTAGTCCAGCGGCCCCCAGTCGACGTCGCCGAGCATCTGCTCCACAGCCCGCATGACCATCGGTCCACGCCAGATCACCGGTGTGTCGACATCGAGAAGAAAACCCAGAGACATCAGTCGAATGCCGTACTTCTCGAACGGCTGAATGCGATCACCGTGCACAATCGGTCGACCGCTCATCCCGAACATCATGGGAACCGACGGACCGTAGATGTCCGCGTCGAGAAGACCGACCCTCAGCCCCTGTCGGCCAAGAGTGACCGCAAGGTTAGCCGCTACTGTCGATTTGCCGACACCGCCCTTGCCACTCGCCACGGCCACCACGTGCTGAACTCCGGGAATCAGGTCGGGCGACTGTGAGACCGCGTCCTGCGCGGCGGATGCGGGAACCTCGAACTGCAGGTTCACCTCGATCTCGCGATCGAGGCCAGCTGCCCGCAATGCCTTCTCGACTTCGGCCCTGACCTGCTGCGCCACCTGTTCATTGTGGGACTTGATCGCCAAACTGACGGCAATCCGCTGTTCGTCGACCTCGACGCCATCGACAAAACCAAAAGACACGATATCTCTACTCATACCCGGGAACTGAATTCCCTGCAGAAGCTCCCAGACCCTTTTCTCTCGCTCTGAAGACATGACTCCTCCCCTTCAGTCCTCGATTCCAGCCAGTTCGATGATGCTGCCCCGCACCGTCGTGGAAAGATCACCTCGCGTCCGAATACTGAAGTCTCCTACCTCGACCGGCGAGCCATACTGGATTCTGATTGTACCCGGGGTCACCTTCCAGCCCCCCCGACGACGCACCTGCAACGTCCCCTGAATCCCTACGGGTACGATTGCGGCACAGCTCTTCAACGCCATCAGGAAACCGCCTCTTTCAAATGGGAGTAGCTGCCCATCGAGCGAACGGGTGCCTTCCGGAAAGATAACTGTCGAGCGCCCCGCCTGCAGGCTGGCAACAGCTCGCGCAAAGGCCTGCTTCGCATTGCTGCGATCGTGGCGATCGACGCTGATGAACCCTCCAGCCGCCAGAGCCCAGCCAAAGATCGGAATGCGGAACAGACTTCGTTTGGCCATGAAGAAGGCGGGCACAGGCAGGGTGGCTATCAAGCTCGGAATGTCGTAGAGGCTCTGGTGATTCGGCATGAACACGTAGCTTCGCGAGTTGTCGAGCTCGCCTGTCCCCTCGACCTCCAGGCGGAGCCCGCTAAACCAAAGCAAGCCGCGACTCCAGAGTCTGGCCATGAGAAACACCCACCGGCCTGTCGGGGGCAGCCAGGATCCGAGAATCGCCAAGGTGCCAAACACGGCCGAGCCGAGCACGATGAACAGGTTTCCGCCGATCGTTGCCAGAAGAACCCTCGCCGGCCCCGCGGCTGAATCCTGGCTTTGCGTGCTTTCCTTGGAGTCCATTGCGACAGGTATCCCGAGGGGCTTGCTACAATTCCGCCTGAGCTCGAAGAGGGACCATTCTATCCCCCGATGTCGGCTTCGGGCCTGAGGTCGGCCCGGACCTGGAGTCCCAGAGATTCAAGCCTCTCGAAACCCGATGACAATCCTGCAATCGCTGGCTCGCCTACTCGAGTACGCCGGACGCATGGCCAGCCTGGGTTGGCAGGCGTTGCGAGCGCTTCTTTTGCCCCCCTATGATCTTCGCGCCTGGCTGGTCCAGATGGAACAGGTGGGCGTTCAATCGGTTGGTGTCGCCGCGCTCACGACCATCTTCACGGGCATGGTTCTCGCCCTGCAAACGGCCTATAGCCTGCCATCCATCGGAGTCAAGTACTACATCGGGACCGTGGTTTCCAAATCTCTGGTGCGGGAGTTGGGACCCGTCCTCATCGCCCTGATCGTCGGCGGCAGAGTCGGCACCGGTATGACCGCCGAGATCGGCACCATGAAAGTCACCGAACAGATCGACGCGCTGCGCTCGATGGCAGCTGATCCAGTCAAGAAGCTCGTGGCGCCGAAACTGGCGGCTGCCCTGGTGATGTTTCCACTCTTGACGATTCTCGGTGATGCGCTTGGCATTCTGGGTGGCCTGGTCATTGCCGTCCTGCAACTCAAGGTCACCGCCGGGTTCTACATGAACGACGTCCTGAGCGCTCTGACTCTCGACGATATCTTCAGCGGTATCGGCAAATCCTTCTTTTTCGCCTACTGGGTAGCGATTGTCGGTTGCTACAATGGCCTGGCCGCGCGGGGTGGCGCCGATGGAGTCGGGCGGGCGACTACCAACACCGTGGTGGTGACCTCGGTTCTCGTGTTGATAACCGATTTCTTTCTGACCAAGCTGTTCTACCTTGTCTTTTGAAAGCGACCAGACAGAGACCCAGGTGCCAGATTCCATCTATACGATACGCGGCCTCAGCAAAAGCTATGGCTCGAAAGCGGTGCTTCGGAACCTCGACTTCGACGTGCTCCGCGGGGAGTCCCTGGTGATCCTCGGACGCTCGGGATCGGGCAAGAGTGTCACCCTCCGCCAACTCAACGGACTGGAAAAGCCTGACAGCGGCAGCATCCGATTCGATGACTCCGAAATCTCTCGCCTGCCGGAGAAAGAGCTGTACCCTCTCCGCAAGCGCGTCGCCATGCTTTTCCAGAGTGGCGCCTTGTTCGACTCGATGACGGTTTTCGAGAATGTCGCGTTTCCCTTGCGCGAGCACACCAGTCTAAGTGAATCGCAGATCAGCTCGATCGTGGAGCGGAAGCTGGCTACGGTCCGCCTCAAGGGAATCGACGACAAGCTGCCCGCCGATCTCTCTGGCGGCATGAAGAAACGCGTCGCGCTGGCTCGTTCCATGGCTCTCGACCCCGAAGTTGTCCTCTTCGACGAACCGACCACGGGCCTGGATCCCATGACTTCGGCGACCATCGCTCAACTCATTCGGGAGACCCAGAGAGAGCTTCACGCCACCTCCGTGGTGGTGACCCACGACATTGCACTGGCACGCGTCGTGGGTGACCGCGTGGCCTTCCTGGACCAGGGGCGCTTCAGCTTTATTGGCAGCTGGGAGGAAGCCGACGGAAGCTCGATCCAACTTCTGGCGAACTTCCTCGCCGGACGAGAGGAGCTTCAGCATGTCTCGTGAGATCAAGGTCGGTCTGCTCGTGGTCACTGCCTTCATCGTGTTGGGAGTCGGTGTCTTCCTGGTCAGTGAACGAGGCAACGTCTTTTCGCTCAAGAACCGCTATTCAATCGAGTTTCAGACCGTTAGTGGCCTGTCTCAAGGCAGTCCCGTGCAAGTCGATGGCGTCGGTGTCGGCAGCATCCAGAGCATCGTCCTTCCCGAACAGGTCGAACAGAAGATGCTCACCGTCTGGGTCAGCGCTGATCGGCGCTACGCGGAGCGCATCCGAGAAGATTCCGTTGCGAGGATCAAGACGCTGGGACTGCTCGGCGACAAGTACATCGATATCTCCTCTGGAACCAGTATTTCGGCGATCATCCCCGCCGGCGGGACGATACCTGCGGCTCCACCGACCGATGTCGATCGCCTGATCGCTTCAGGCGGCGACGCAATGGGAAACGTAGTGGCTATTTCGTACTCCCTGCGGAACATTCTCGAGCGCATGGAAGCTGGCGAGGGAATCCTCGGCGAGTTGACCACCGACAATGAGGCCGGCAAACGGGCCAAGCAGGCCCTGCTCGAAGTACTCGACTCGATGCGGTTCATCACCAACGAGATTCAGAATGGCAACGGTACCGTCGCCAAATTGATCAAGGATGATTCTCTTTCCAACAAACTCGAAGGCTCGGTGGACCATCTGGACGCTCTGCTGGTCGATCTGCGCGAGGGCGATGGTCTGCTACCGGCCTTACTCAACGATTCTGAGACCCGCCAGAGAGTTGACGATCTGCTCAGCGGTTTCGAGAAGACCAGTCAACACCTCGCCGATCTGACGGGCGCGATCGAAAGTGGCGACGGTCTGCTCGGCAAAATGATTCATGACGACAACTTCGCCACTCAGTTGACCGAAGACCTGCAACATCTGCTGCAAAACCTGAGAGTGGTGTCCGAAAAGATCGCTCAGTCCGAAGGTACTCTTGGCCTGCTGATCTCCGACCCGCAGGTTTATGATGCGATGAACGATATTATTGTCGGCATCGACGAGTCCTGGATGTTGAGCTGGCTCATCAGGAATCGCCAGAAGAAGGGCATCGAAGTCCGATACGAGGCCGAGAAGTCCCTTGTAGAACAGGGATCACCCGCCAACGAATAGATCCACAGATTGCGATATATGGGTGAGATCTTCGAGGGTCGATGGTAACTTTTCTGCGATCGACGACTATGGAGAGCAAATATGACAGCGCATGTTCTGGTGACCGGCGGGGCCGGTTTCATAGGTAGCCATCTCTCGGGCCGCTTGTTGGACCGCGGCGATCGAGTGACCGTGCTCGACGACTTCAACGACTTCTACGATCCAGCCAGGAAGCGGGCCAATATCGCGCCCTTTGTGGAGCTTCCCGAATACCGACTTGTCGAAGGAGACATTCGGGACGATCGTCTGGTGCAGGAGCTCTTCGAAAAGAGTGGATTCGACATTGTCGTTCATCTCGCTGCTCGTGCAGGGGTGAGACCCAGTCTCTCAGAACCCATTCTCTACGAGGACACCAACTGTATCGGCACGCTCCGACTGCTCGAGGCTTCCCGCCAATATGGACCCGAGAAGTTCATTTTCGGCTCCTCCTCTTCGGTCTACGGAATCAATGAGAAGGTCCCTTTCGCGGAGACCGACGAAGTCAATCAGCCGATCAGCCCGTACGCCACGACGAAACGAGCCGGAGAGCTGCTCTGCTACAACTACTACCACCTCTACGGGATGCGTATCTCCTGCCTGCGCTTCTTCACGGTCTACGGGCCGGCCCAACGCCCCGAGATGGCCATCCACAAGTTCACCGATCTGCTGGCCAAAGGCCGCCCCGTCACTATGTACGGCGACGGCAGCAGTCGCCGGGACTACACTTTCGTCGATGACATCATCGACGGAGTCGTGGCCAGCATGGATCTGGCGCCGCCGTTCGAGATTCTGAATCTCGGAGGCGCCGAAACCACCTCCCTGTCCGATCTGATTCACTGGATCGCCGAGGAGCTTGCCGTCGAACCCAAGATTGAGTATCTTCCCGATCAGCCCGGAGACGTGCCAATCACCTATGCCGATGTCACCAAGGCCAACCGGGTTTTGGGATATTCACCCAAAGTGCCAATTCGGGAAGGTATCAAGCGATTCGTCAGCTGGTATAAGGAAAACCAGGGCTGAGCCGCCGAATCAGGAGCGCTTGCCCCTGATCCAAAGATCGACAACCAACTCCGGGATTGAACAATCATGAATATCTGTGTCGTGGGTAGTGGCTATGTGGGCCTGGTTACCGGTGCGTGCCTGGCTGACTTTGGAATGAAGGTCACCGGCGTCGACAAGGATGCCGACAAGATCGAAGCACTGAAACGCTGTGAAATACCCATCTACGAGCCCGGGCTTCCGACCCTGGTCCGCAGCAACATGGATGAGGGGAGGCTGAGGTTCACCACCGATCTTGGACCGGCGATCGAAGAAGCCGTCGCGATCTTCATCGCCGTCGGTACGCCGTCGCGATCGGACGGCTCGGCGGATCTTAGCTTCGTGCAGGATGTCGCCAGATCCATCGGCCAGCATCTCAACGGCTTCAAGGTCGTGATTACCAAGAGCACCGTGCCTATCGGAACAGGACAGATGATTCGCGAGATCATCACCGAAGAACAGTCGGGCGACCACGAGTTCGCAGTCGTGAGCAATCCGGAGTTTCTGCGCGAAGGTTCAGCCATCGGCGATTTCAGGAACCCCGACCGCGTGGTAATCGGGAGTGACGACCCGCGGGCTATCGACATCATGCTCGACATCTATTCCCCGCTGCGCGTGGCCGACGTACCTTTTGTAGTGACCAATGTCGAGAGCTCCGAGCTCATCAAGTACGCATCGAATGGCTTTCTGGCGACCAAGATCTCGTTCATCAACGAGATCGCCAAGCTGAGTGAAGCTCTCGGCGCAGATGTAGAGACCGTAGCTCGCGGCATGGGCCTGGACAAGCGGATCGGTCCGATGTTTCTGCATCCTGGCCCAGGTTTCGGCGGTTCCTGCTTTCCCAAGGATGCTCGCGCCGTAGCCCAGATTGCCAAGGACAAGGGTGAGCCATTCGAGATCATGGAAGCGGTCCTGGAAGTCAACACCCAAACGAAGAAACGCATGGTTGAAAAGATCGAACGAGCGTTCGGCGACCTCCAGGATCAAACCGTGGCGGTCCTCGGTCTGTCATTCAAACCGGATACGGACGACATTCGCGAGTCGCCGGCTCTGGAGATCATCGAGGGTCTCCTGGCTCGGGGTGCCAAGGTCCGGGCGTTCGATCCAGAGGCCATGGATGAATGCCGACCCCTGTTGCCGCAAGTCGAGTTCTGCGAATCGGCATACGAAGCCGCGGAGGCGGCAGACGGTCTAGTGATTCTGACCGAATGGAATCAGTTCCGCGCCCTCGACCTCGGACGACTCCGCAGCCTGCTCAAAGACCCCCGGATCGTCGATCTGCGCAATATCTACGATCCGGTCAAGATGGATGCAGCAGGGTTCGAGTACACCTCTCTCGGACGCCCGCCCGTCGGCATCAAAGAACCGGTGGTCGTATGACAACCTCCGTGGTGACTGGTGGCGCGGGGTTCCTTGGCTCGCATCTTTGTGAGCGGCTGATGGCAGAGGGCCACCGGGTCATCTGTGTGGACAACCTGATCACGGGAAAGCTGGAGAACATCCAGCATCTGCAGGACGACCCCGGGTTCACGTTCATCCGGCACGACGTCACACAGCCCTTCGAGATCGCATCCGCGGTCGACAACGTCCTGCATTTCGCCTCTCCCGCCAGCCCCGTGGACTACCTCGAGCTACCGATCCAGACCTTGAAAGTCGGTTCCCTTGGAACCCACAACACCTTGGGCCTGGCCAAGGCCAAGTCGGCCCGGTATCTCCTGGCGTCGACCTCCGAAGTCTACGGTGACCCCCTGGTTCACCCCCAGCCCGAGTCCTACTGGGGCAACGTCAACCCCGTCGGGCCGCGTGGCGTCTACGACGAGGCAAAGCGTTTCGCTGAAGCGATCGTGATGGCCTATCACCGCTACCACGGACTCGACACTCGCATCGTCCGCATCTTCAACACCTATGGACCCCGCATGCGGCCCAAGGATGGCCGCGTCGTTCCGGCCTTCATCCAGCAGGCCCTTCAGGGGGAACCCCTCACCGTCTTTGGCGACGGTCGACAGACCCGGTCTTTCTGCTATGTCGACGACCTCATCGAAGGATTCTGGCGACTGCTGAACTCTGACACCTCCGACCCGGTCAATCTGGGAAACCCTCGCGAGATGACCATTCTGGATTTCGGCCGGGCCATCCTCGAGGTTACCGGCGGTGAGAGCGAGATCTCTTTTGAACCGTTGCCTGTCGACGATCCCAAGATTCGGCAACCGGATATCACTCGTGCCCGAGAGATTCTAGGTTGGGAGCCAAAGATCGAGCTCGAAGAGGGACTGCGGAAGACCGTCGAGTACTTCCGAGAGCTCTTCGCTACCTGAAACCTGGAGATTCGTCATGGATAATCCTCTGAAGTCACTCCAGTTCGCTATCGAGAAATACCCGGACCGGATCGAGCTGGCGCCCGCCCGGGATCTACTGATCGACAGTGCCCGACAGAACGATCGTCGGCCCGCCTTCATCAAGCTGGCGGTGCCGGACGACATGGTCAAGGCCCTGCGCGGCAGCCGCGCCGGCCAGGACACGGTGCTGCTGGTTAGAATACCGGCAGAAGTCAACGATCGAGTGGAAAGCCGCATCGTGCTGCCTGGAGAAGTAGGATAGAGACATGAGCTCGGTTACCTGTACCCGCTGCAAACGCAATCGCCCAGCGATCGAGGGCAATCCCTATCCAGGGGAGCTCGGCGAGGAAGTCCTGCAGAAGGTCTGCGGGCAATGCTGGGCGGAGTGGCAGCAGGCCGAGGTCATGGTCATCAACGAGCTGCGGCTCGACTTCATGGATCCGAGGTCCCACGACGTCCTCGTCCAACAGATGCGTGAGTTCCTTCTTTTGGACGGCGAACCGCCGTCAATCTTGTGAGTCAGCCCACGAACGCTCCCGAAGCTGAACCTCGCCGCTCGGTCTCATTGCGCGGAGCCCTTCTCAAGTTCGCCTTGTTGGCGGCGATCCTGATTGTCGCGTTTCTTGTCTTCCGCTACACCCCCCTCCACGAATACCTGACCCGCGAGCGCATGATCGCGCTGATGGAGGATCTTCGATCAGCCTGGTGGGCGCCTCTGGCCCTGATCGGCCTCTACGTGGTTCTTTCTCCCACGGGCCTTCCGGTAAGCCCCTTGATTTGGGCCGGTGGGATCGTTTTCGGCATCTGGTGGGGTTGGTTCTACAACTTCATCGGCTGCCTGCTCGGCGCCAGTGCCAGCTATCTGCTGGCTCGGACCCTCGGCAGAGATCTCATCCTGCATCTCGCCCCGGACGCCCTCCTGATGCGGGCCGAGGCGCTGCTCGAAAAACACGGCTTTTGGGCCGTTGTGCGCTCACGATTCCTGCCGATCCCTTTCGCCGTCATCAACTTCGGCGCCGCCATGGCAGGAGTCCGATGGCCGACCTTTGTCTCCGCCACTGCGATCGGCCTTTTCCCTTCTCTGTTTATCTGGACTTACTTTGGCTACGCTATCTTCAGCGTCACCTCTGCGGACAAGGGCGAGGTGGTCAGAAACCTCATTCTGGCTCTGGTACTGGCGTTGACCTTGACCTTTCTGGTGCCCTTGCGCAACCTCTGGAAGAAGCGCCGCTATCGCGATTCCGACTAGTCGGACGATGACGGGGCTCAGTCGCCCAGGGCGCTATCGACTTCAGGAAGGTCGATCATCAGCGTCCCGTCGCGAGCGGCTTCACGTGGCGCGAACTCGTAGTCCCGAACGACGCGACGAAATACTTCCTTGAGAGCTCGAGCTCCCAGACGGGGCTGCTTGCCGGCCTCTCGTGCGATACGGCGGACGGCGGCCGGCGAGATGGCGAGCTGGACGCCGACTGCCTCGAAGTAGGCCCGGGTCTGGTGATATCCCGATTCCGGACTGTTGAGGAAGATGTCGACCAACTCCTGCTCACCGAGGTCGTTGAGCAGCACATGGGCATCGAATCGGGACAGAAACTGCGGGGTCATCCCGTAATCGAAGAGATCCTCGTAGCGCATCCAGTCTCGCAATGAGAAGCGCATCTCGTGGTGAACCTGTCCGCCCTCCATCACGCTGACGCCCTGCAGCGCACCCCGATCCCGTCCTACGGTGATGCGATCGTAGACCGCGTCGTAGAGACCTTCGAATGCTCCAGCGCAGACAAACAGAAGGTGACTGGCATCGAACGTCACGGTATTTCCTCCTGCCCAGTCCGGCAGAGAGAACGGAATCGCTTCGTTCTCGATCAAGGTCAGCAGGGACTCCTGGGCCCGGATTCCGGGCACGTTGGGCTGGTCACCCACCGAGGCCCGGATCTTGTCGACTTCATCGACAAAAACGATTCCCCTACCCACTCTTTCGAGCAGGGTGTCGACCCCGACCTCCTGTCCAAGATCCTCCCTCGCCTTGTCGAGGAGTCGACGCAGAAGAACCTCACCCGCCTTGCCCTCCTCCGCATGCTCGGCCAATACGTTGGCGTGCACCCGAATCAACATCGTTTGGGCCGCCAGGGCTTCATCCGCGCCCAGGTACTCCTCGACTGCCCGCATCAAGGTGGTCTTGCCGGTACCGGAAGCGCCGATCATCAGGACGTTGCCGGTGCGCAGCCCGGCCAGACGCTTGGCAAGCGCAATCGACACCTCACGAACAGCCTCGTCCTGGCCAACGACTCGCTGACGGATGCCTTGGGCAATAACGTTCGGGAGGGGCGTCTCGACTGACATCGTCCTATTCTAGTGTGCGCGACGACAAAGGGTTGTGGGCCATTACGCAGCGACTGTCGATGTGAACTGAGCTATTGAGCCCATGTCGAAGATATTCTAGGGTTGCAATATGATGCCACGCTTCGTGATGCTGCTTGGCTTCGCGCTGATCGCTCCCGTCACTCTCCTGGCGCAGGCCAACACCGAGCAACTGGCGCAAGCGCAGGAGCTCCTGGACGGCGGGGACCCCAGTGCCGCGCTGGAGATTCTCGATGAGCTGGTCAAGAAGAAACCTCCTTCAGCCCAGGCCTACCTCTTGCGAAGCACAGCCCTGTTCATGGTGGGAGATCTGGACAAAGGCAGGCGCGACCTGGACAGGTCGCTGGAGATCGACCCGCGGCTCAGACAGGCCTGGCTCAACCGAGCCGCGCTGGATCTGGCGAACCAACGCTACCCGGAGGCTTTGGAAGCTCTGGAGGAAGCCAAGGCTCTCGATCCTGAGGCCCCCGACAACGACCTGAATATAGGGGCCGTCGAGCTCCTGCAAGGCAATCTGCAAGAAGCCAGCAACTACTTTCGAGCCTATCTCGGTAACAACGCCACCTCAGCCGAGTCTTTCTATCTGGTCTCCACCAATTACGCCATGGCCGGTTACGCCGGACCGGCAATCGAGCATCTTCGTCAGGCGATCGCACTCGATGAGAAGAGTCGGCTGCGCGCACGAACCGACCCCAACTTCCGCGAACTGGAAAGCAATCCGCGGTTCGTCGAGATTCTCAGCAACGACGCCTACAGGGTTCCCCCCGGGGCTTATCAGCGAATCTTCGAGGTGGCGACGCCGTTCGAGGGCACCGACAGTGTTCTGCTCCAATCCGTTCTCGATGCCCTTCAGTTCTCGAATCAGCCGTTCGATCGAAGGGTCGAGGTGACTCCGGAGTGGGCCTTGATCTGGGGCCAGATGAGAATCAAGCTAACCAACGGCAGCGATGGCAAAGGACAGATCCAGCTCAGTGCTCCCGCCAATCAGTTCACTCCGGCTCAGTGGCAGCAGCAGTCCGACGCCTTGATCCAGGAGATCAAGGTGCGCCTGACGACGCGCAGCCGCTAGACGCGGAGCAACACCGAGCCCCAGTGGAGACCGGCTCCGAGGGCCGTGAAGGCCACAAGAGAGCCGGGGGGTGCCTTGCCCTCTTCGCGGGCTTCGTAAAAGCACAGCGGCAACGTCGCCGAGGTCGTGTTGCCGTACTTCTGGATGTTGTTGTACGTTTTCTCGGGCGGGAGACCCAGCGCTTTCTGGGCAGCCTCGTTGATACGCAAATTGGCCTGATGCATGATCACGAGATCCAGATCTTCAACAGTGTGCCCCTCTTGTTCGAGCACCTGCCGGGTCACTTCGGGCATCTTGGTCACCGCTTGTTTGAACACCTGCCGTCCGTCCATCACCGGCACCGTCCGTCCCTCGGCGATCATTTCAGCATCCACCCAGGGCCGCGAGGCGGAGCCTCCCCCAGGCACATGGAGGATCTCGGCACCACCACCGTCTCCGAGCAAGACCGACCCGAGAATTCCACGGCCGTCGTCGGCGTCACCCGTTCGGAATACCATGGCACCCGCTGCGTCCCCAAACAGAACAACGAGGTGTCGAAATTGAGAGTTCCATTCGAAAACGCCGTCGGCCAATGGTCCGACATCGCGACCATAGAGTACGTCCCAGGTGTGCTCGGTGTAGGGCATCAGCGTGGTATGCACGTCAGTACCAACGAGCAACACATTCCTGGCCTGACCGCTACGAATCAGGGCGTCAACCATCTGCAGTCCATAGGCAAAACCGGCGCATTGCTGCCGAATGTCCAGTGCTGGCAGCGGCCCGAGACCCAACTTTTGCTGGATCAGAGTGCCTGATCCTGGAAAGTAGTGATCTGGGGTCATGGTGGCGCAGACAATGTAGTCGATCTCGCCTCCTTCCATTCCGGCATCCTCGAGGGCCGCCTGAGAGGCCAGAACACCGAGGTCGGAGGAACCGACACCGGGCTCTACATAGAAGCGAGTCTCAATGCCGCTTCTTTCACGGATCCATTGGTCGCTGGTGTCCATGATCCTCGACAACATGGCGTTGTCCACGCGTATCGGCGGCACATGGATTCCCACCCCTGCAAGAACAGCTCTCGGCTGACTCATTTCCGACTCCTCACTGTCTGACTCTCACCCCGGGGATTTGCTGACCTCTGGGCCCTTTGTAAAACGTCGTTCGCCCATCCTTCTTGACGAAGTAGTAGATCGTTTCCGGCTGCCGCCCATCCAACCCAGGCTCGGAGTCCTTGCCGTACTCCCAGATCTCGAGGAACTCACCGCGCCCTTTCGGGGCTGCCTCGAACCTGATCTCCTCTGGTTCGCCGTAAAGTACGAAAAGGGTACCCCTGTCTGTCCGGTGCCCGGCATAGGTGCGTTCATCGAACAGCCTATCGGCCTCTTCCTTGCGTTCGTCGAAAATTACCTTGGGACTCTTCGCCGGAAAGACTGTCTCGCCTCCGCGCTTACTCCAGAACTCGTCAATGAAAACGACCGCCGCCCCGTCATCCTGAAGACCGAGATAGGCTTCCTTTTCGACCTCATCTGCGATCATGCCGATCGGCCCCACCAGCCATTGAGAGTAGCGAGGTGACAACAGGAAGTTGGTCAGGTCCTCGGCACCCTGCTTCTTGCGCTTCGCCGCCAGCGCAGGCGAAACGGCAACCAGGGACAGCACCAGGACCACTTCAAGCGCGGCGCAGAAGATCCAGAAATTCTTCACGAACAGACCGTTGATGAAAAGCCCCGCGAATGGCGGAAGTGACAGTGAGAGCACCTGGTTTCTTGACACCACGCATCTCAACGCAGAGATGGCGCGCCTCGATGACAACCATGGCGCCCATGGGGTTCAACTTCTCTTCCAGGAAACCCACCACTTGTTCAGTCAGCCTCTCCTGAAGCTGGGGCCTCTTGGCATAGAACTCCAGAATTCGGGCGAACTTGGATAGTCCAATAATGTTCTCGCGCGGTATATATGCGATATGCGCTTTCCCATAGAAGGGCACCAGGTGATGGGCACACATGGAATAGAAGGGAATGTCCTTTTCCATCACCATGTGACCGTAGTCCTCTTCGTTGGGGAAGGTCGTGACCCGCGGTTCCGAGCCCTCCTTGAGGCCATGGAACATCTCCATGTACATCTTGGCGACCCGAACATCGGTCTCGGCCAGATTGGGATCTGCCGGATCGAGCTCGAGCTCAGTGAGAATCGCCCTGACATGCTCGGCTATTTTCACGACCCTTTCCTGCTCCTCGGCGGTCATAGAGGCCTCCAACCAGGCTTCGGCGCTCGGTCTCACCAGATCGTTATCTTCATTCATTTGTCAGCTACCCTCATGGTTGAGACAGGGAAAAGGTGATTGTATCCCATGGCCTGGTGAGACATACTCGGCTGGCGCGCCAACTCCGCGCCGAGGAGACATCAGCGATGGCATCCGTGACGATCGAATATTGCGTAGTTTGAAACTACCATCCCCGTGCCGCCGGTCTGGCGGACAGCATTCAGGAACGCTTGGGCATTCAGCCAGAGCTCATTGAGGGCCGCAACGGCGTCTTCGAGGTCCATCTCGACGGAGAGGCCGTCTATTCGAAGCGCAAGACCGGTCGATTTCCCGGAGACGGAGAGGTCGAAGACCTCCTGGCCGAGAGACTCTCTGACTGACGGACTACCGTCCCCGCAGCTGGGCGACGACCTCCATATGGCCAGTCTGTGGAAACAGATCGACCAGGCTCAAGTGCTCGAGGACGAAGGCCCGATCCAAAGCCCGCAGATCCCGTGCCAGGGTAGCTGGATGACAGGAGGCGTAGGTCAGATGCCTGGGTTTGCGCTGGCACAGGAATTCCCTGATCTTTCCGGATAACCCGGCGCGCGGCGGGTCGACGACCACTCGATCGACACCCTCCGGCAGGCGCGGTACCCAACTCTCCACCGCGGAGTGGACATACTCCAGTCCCTTCAGTCGGTTGAGGCGGGCGTTGCGCTGCAGATACCTGCCAGAGGTTCGATCTCCCTCGACAGCTACGACGCGGTCATAGAGCGCAGCGAGTGGCAGGCTGAAGAAACCCACTCCCGCAAACAGGTCATAGGCGAGACTCCCTCGCCACTCGCCGACTACCTGTCGAACGAGGTCGGGAAGCAATTGACGGTGGGTTTGAAAGAAGCACCGGGCATCCAGCTGATAGTCGAGGCCACCGACAGCGATCTCCACCTCACCGTGAGGAAGGTCCGTGCCCCGGGGCGCTGAGCTCAAGGCACCATCATCGCCCACCAGCAGATCCAGACGCTTTGGCGGTGGGCTGGGCAGGCGTTCCGCAAGACGGGGCAGTTGCGCTTCGAGCTCGGGCACCAACACCGGGCACGAATCCACCGCCACGAGGGTGTGACCTCGACGGGCATGGAAACCGACACGAATGGCCGCCTGGTCGTCCACCTGGGTATGTAGCTGAGCCCGCTGTCGGTATCCCCAGGCTGCTCCGAAGACGATCTCGACAGGCACCTCTGTGGAGACTCCACCGAGTCGGACCAGCGTCTCGCGAACTGCTGCCGCCTTGAGCGTCGCTTGCAGCTCATCATCGATGTGCTGCAAATCACAGCCTCCACACTCGCCGAAGTAGCCGCAGGGGGCGACCCGACGACCGGGACCGGCCTTCAAGATCTCCAGGATCTCTGCCCGGCCATAGTCCGGACGACGCTCGATCAAACGCACGCGCAAGTGATCTCCCGGAGCCGAGCGCGGAACAAAGATCGGGATGCCTTCCCAGCGGGCAAAGCCTTCGCCTCCGGCCACCAGCTTTTCGACCACCACTTCGAGCTCCTCCACCGTCGCCAACAGAGCCCCGGGTTTGGCCTGCTCGTCTTCTCGCCTGGTTTTCATATCAACAGCCGAACAAGTGAACCCGTGTTTGGGGCAGTCGCAGTCGTTTCTCGAGCTCGATCCTCAGCGCCGAGGGGGCATACCGACGGCTGAAGTGGTGCAGCACAAGTTCTCTGTTCCTGAACTCTCCTGCCCGCTCCACCAGATCCCCAAGGTGCATGTGCTTGTAGGTTCGGGCTCGCGATTTCGAAGCTTCATCGACAAAGGTGCACTCGAGTAGCAGTACCGAAGCGTTGAATATTCTTGGTTCGAGCTCGAACACCGCCGGTCCCGTGTCTCCACAGTATGCCAGACAGAGCTCATCCTCCTGACGCTCGATATCGATCCCCTGGCGACGCAGTCTCACCAACTCATCTGGGGTTCGATTTTGAAACTCCTCTGCCAGGCGCCGCTTCGACCGCCAGAGATGGTAGCCAAGACTCGGCACAACATGGTCGGTCGCGAAGGCCTCGATGGCCAGATCCCTGCCTACCACTACCCGATCCCCGGGCGCGAGGGCGCGAGCTTCGTAGTCGTAGGTCGCGCTCTCGAGCCTCTCCGCGGCCTCGATCCAATGGGCCAGAGGCTCGACAACCGATTGCGGAGCGAAGATCCTCGTCGCTCCTGCCTGGCGGGCCGCGCGTTGCGAAAGCAGGAAGGGGATACCGAGAGCGTGATCGAGATGTCCGTGGGTCAGAAAAAGATCGGAAACCCCGGTAAGCTCGACGGGGCCACGTCCGACATCGAAGGCCAGTCCCGGGGGGCGGACCCGAAACCAGGATTCCTCGCCCGCCCGCGAAGCCCCTTCGAGCCGAATGTCACCAAAGTCGAGACTGTCGATAGGCACTCAGCGGCTCGACTCGGACTCAGATCTCGGTGAAGACGAAGCGTCGAATCGGCTGGAGTCGACGAGCCACGTCTTCCCAATCCGGCTCCATGATCCAGAGAGCGGCCGCCACTGAAGACAGCAGTGAGTTCCCGTCCTGGGGTGTAAAACAGAACCCGACGATCTCTCTCCTGTTGCGAACCACCAGAGTGGGTACGACCACCACGGTCTGCGAGAGAATGCGGCCGTAATAGCCGTGATCCCTGCCAAAGCTGAAAATCAGATTGGCCTCCTGCTTGTCAGTGCGAGCAACCCTGTGGTTGTCTTCCAGGCGCTGCATCACCTCGTCCATGTCGGTATCGCGATTCAAGGTCAGCTCGAACCAGATGGAATGCATGTACTGGGTGTTGAGCTTGACAGCGCTGGAGAAGAGATCGAGCTTTTGGTTGAGAGTTTCGAACACTCCGTAGGCATCGCGAGCGTGATGGGTACCGAACTGCGGATCGTCATGTCGGCCGACGCTGGGTGCCGGCACGAATTTCCCCGTTTGCGTGATGTCATTGGCTCGACGCATGCAAACGAACCGACCTGCCTGGAGATCGTAGCTGGATTCTCCCTTGGACAGGGTCTTGACCAGAGTCGTTATGTTGTGGGTGTTGCAGGAAACGATCTGAATATAGTTGTCTTCCCCTGAGACAAGAGCTTCCTCGTTAACGCCACGGGCATAAGGCTTGCCAAAACCGAACTCACTGCCTTGCGCCAGAAAGCCTCGCGGCCCCGAGAGCTTGCTATAGATGTCCTCCTTGTTCTGGTTTCCGGCCGGCGTGCAGTCGATCACTACGGCGGCCCGCTCGAGAGCCTCCTCGGAGTCGTAGCTGACCTTGTGGCCCATTCTCTCGAACGAGTTGAGGCGGTCGCGATCGACTGCCAGCCTCGCCCCTCTTCCCATCAGGTGCTTGATCCGGGACTTGTCCGAATCGAGCGGAGTTCGCTTGTGGAACGTGACTTCATCGATGCCCATGTGCTCGCTGAAGTCCGTAAACAGACCGATCAAGGGTTCACCGATGGTTCCAGTTCCCACAATGTGGACGATTCGCTTCATGGCTCCCTCTCTTCGACTATGGAAATCGGCAAAATCGAGGCCGTATGCCCGGAGGCAAACGGTAACTAGGATGAACCCCAGATTAGCACAATCAGGTCCCTGTGCCGGCGGTCGGTGGCTCTTGTCTCCAGTCCGAATCCCGTCTCGCAAACTCGTCCAGATTCCGCGGTACCTCCACCAGAGTGCGTGTCACATCGGGATCACAGGTGCTGTTCTCGCACTCGTAGGTGTAGACATTCCATTCCCCCGAGCGGGCGAAGCCCATCAGGGTCTGATAGCTGTCACAGTGCCCACACTTGATGGACAAGTTGCGAATGTTGATCGAATCCACGTAGAAATCTCCCGGATAGGCCTATAGGCTAGCAGAGCCGATGCGAAGGACAGGACATTATCTCGCGCGTGCGGTACTGCTGCTGTCGATGACACTTCCCGGTCTTGCTGCGGGGCAGGAGGCCAGCAACGTCGGCCTGCAAGCCGGCTTTGAAGACAATGTCTCGGTCGCCTACATCCTCGTGCCGGTTGTCGCACGTGGCAAAGGCGGCTATGTCGACGATCTCGTTGCCGACGACTTCGAGCTCAAGGTGGATGGAATGACCGTACCCTTCGAGAGCTTCGACGTGGGTGCCTCGGCTCCGGTCAGTATCATCTTCCTGCAGGATCTCTCCGGGAGCATGGCCAATGCGGACAAACTCCGCTTCAGCCGACTCGCGGTCGAGCAAATCCTCAATGGCGCGCAGACTGGCGATCAATTCGCCCTCGCCAGCTTCGCCGACAACCACCTTTCTCTCGACATCCCCTACACCGACGACCCTGAAGTTATCGACACCGAGCTCGGAACCTGGAAGCCCTACGGCGTGACGGCACTTCATGACGCCGTGTCTGGCCTGCCTGCGCTAACCCAGGACCGACAGAGCGCCAAGCGCGCGGCAATCCTGATCACCGACGGTGCCGACAACTCGAGCTCGCTCTCCCCTTCCGATGCCCGAGAACAGGTCAGGCAAGCCGAGCTTCCTGTCTATGTCCTGGGCTTGTCGACCGGCGATCCGGAGAGCCTCTCTCGAGACGGCCAGAAACTGCATCGCTACGCCGACATCCTGAACCTGCTGGCTCATCTGACCGGTGGCGAGTATTTCTGGGTGACAAGCGTCCAGGAAGCTGTCGCTGCCAGCTCGATCATCGCCTCCGACCTGCGTCACCAGTACGTTCTCGGATTCTCGACCAGCGACGAGAGCGATATCGCCTACCGTGAGATCGAAATCACGACTCGCAAGAAGAAGGTTCAGCTCTCCTTTCGTCGGGGATACCGTGGCCCTCCGCCACGCGTGCAGATCACGATCGCCCGTTAGCTCGAGGATGCGAGTTGCTGCGGGTCCCCGGCGGCCGCCTCGAGTGCCCGGCGCAGTGTCTCGCCGTCGGAGATGCCAGGGCGAAAGAAGCTGATATCACCGTTTCTATCGACGATCATCACCGTCGGAAGAGCGTAGATCTCCAGAGCAAACCCGAGAGTCTCATCGGTGTCGAGAAGCACCGGATACGGGAACGGATCCTTGCCGGTGAATTTGCGAACGATGTCTTCCGGCTCACCCAGGCTCACTGCCAGGAACTCGACATCGTCGCCACCGACCTCTTCGTAGAGTCGAGAGAGAATCTCCGCCTGCAGCCGACAGGGGCCGCACCAGGTCGCCCAGAACTCGACGAGGACGACCCGCCCAGCGTAGTCGCCGAGACGATGACGGGAGCCGTCGAGGTCGGCCAGATCAAAAGCGGGCGCCGGGGAGAGCCCATTACCGCTGGCCTCCTCTCCGACGCCCGAATCTGGCGATTGACAGCTGGTCGAGCCAGACAAAACCAGCGAGACCAGCAAGCCTGCTAGCGAAAGAACTCTCTTCCTTCTCAGGCAATCCCGGGTGAGGTTTCCCAACCGCATCGCGGGAGCCTACAGGAAGACAGTCGTCAGCCGCTACCGCTACTTCTTCTTCGCTGCAGTCTTCTTCTTGGCTGCAGTCGTCTTCTTCGCTGCAGTCTTCTTCTTCGCTGCAGTCGTCTTCTTGGCTGCAGTCGTCTTCTTGGCTGCAGTCTTCTTCTTGGCCGCAGTCTTCTTCTTGGCCGCAGGCTTCTTGGCAGCGGCCTTCTTCTTGGCGGCCACCTTCTTCTTCAGAGCAGCCTTCTTCTGGGCCAGCGTCTTCGCGGCAGCCTTCTTCTGGGCCGGGGTCATCTTGGCGATCTTCTTCTGGATCGCTTTCTTCTTCCTGGCGACCTTCTTCTGGATCGCCTTCTTCTTCCTGGCGACCTTCTTCGTCGCCCTGGCTTGCTTGCGAGCGGTCTTCTTCGCCGCGACCTTCTTCTTCACAGCCTTCTTTTTGGCAGCGGTCGGTTTTCTCTTCGCCGCCGTCTTCTTCTTTGTTGCCATTCTCAGTTCCTCCCTGCCCTCTTTCGGGGCCACCGGACTCTACGAATCCGTCTCCTTGCAGTGCAGCACCATTGCCACCTGCCAAAAGGGGCCCGAGTGGCCCCGAGGAATTGCATTGTCTGGAATCTGTGTCTTCAAACCAGGTTACGGCCCATCAACTACATCCGCTGGTCGTGCCACAGTTCAAACATTTGTAACAAGTCCCATTGCGAACCATGATCGACCCACATTCCTGACAACTCGGCGCATCCTGTTGATAGAGGAAGGTTACCTTACCGTTGCCTTCCTTGCTACCACTGAATGCTTGAGTCGTATTGTCCGGGTTTCCACCGGCTTTGTCTACGGCAGGTTCCACTTCGTCCCGCAACACAACACCTGCCGCCTGCTTGCCCTCGCGGCTCATGAACTTCGAAGCCAACCAACGGAAGATGTAATCCATGATCGACTTGGCGATCGGAATCTCGGGATTGTTGGTGAACCCTGAGGGCTCGAATCGCGTGTGTGTGAACTTGTCGACCAGGGTCTGAATAGGCACACCGTACTGCAGGGCGATCGAAACCGATGTCGCAAAAGCATCCATCAACCCGGAGATCGTCGAGCCCTCTTTTGCCATCACCAGGAAGATCTCTCCTGGCATGCCATCCTCGTACAACCCGACCGTGATGTAGCCCTCGTGACCGTTGACCGAAAACTTGTGGGTCATGGCCCGACGCTCATCGGGCAGCTTGCGGCGATGCGGCTTGGCCTCGGGCGCCACCTTCTCCTCATCCGAGGCGCTGGTCGACAGCGGCTGACTGCGCTTGCATCCATCGCGATAGATAGCGATGGCCTTGAGCCCCATCCGCCAACCTTCGATGTATGCCTCCATGATCTCTTCGGGAGTCGAGTCCTCGGGCATGTTGATGGTCTTGCTGATGGCACCCGAAATAAAGGGCTGCACTGCCCCGAGCATCTTCAGGTGTCCCATGTAATGAATCGAACGCGACCCCTTGGCTGCCTTGAAAGCGCAGTCGAAGACCGCCAGATGCTCGTCCTTGAGATGAGGCGCGCCCTCGATCGTGTCGTGCTCGTCGATGTATTCGACGATGTCCTTGACCTCGGCCTTGTCATAGCCCAACCGCTTGAGTGCCGCAGGCACTGTACCGTTGACGATCTTGATCATGCCGCCGCCGACCAGTCGCTTGTACTTGACCAGCGCGATGTCGGGTTCGATTCCGGTCGTGTCGCAATCCATCATGAAGGCGATCGTTCCGGTCGGAGCAATCACCGAGATCTGGCTATTGCGTAGTCCATCGGCGCTGCACAGATCGACGACTTCGTCCCAGGATTCCTTCGCTGCCTTGAGTAACTCGAGCGGCACATGCGCGGCCTCGATCGACCTGACCGAATCGCGATGCTTGCGCATGACGGTGCTCATCGGCTTGCGGTTGTCTTCGAAGTCGTTGAACGCCCCCTTGACTTCAGCGATGCGTCCAGACTGGGCGTACGAGGCTCCTGACATCAACGCGCTTATCGCCGCTGCATAGTCGCGGCCCGAGTCCGAGTCATAGGGTAATCCGCGCGCCATCAACAGGGCTCCGATGTTGGCGAACCCGATGCCCAGGGGCCGAAACCGGTGCGAGTTCTCTTCGATAGCCGGTGTCGGATAGCTGGCGTAGTCGACGATGATCTCCTGAGCAGTGATCACCACCTCGCAGGCGTGCTGAAAACTCTCGGCGTCGAACCTTTCCTCCGCCGCATCGTAGTACTTCATCAGATTCATCGACGCCAGGTTGCAGGCCGTATTGTCGAGAAACATGTACTCGCTGCACGGGTTGCTGGCGTTGATTCGATCGGTGTTCGAACAGGTGTGCCAGTCGTTGATCGTCGTGTCGTACTGCATCCCCGGGTCACCGCAGACCCAGGTCGACTCGGCGATCATCTTCATCACGTCGCGAGCCTTGAAGGTCTCGACAGGCTCCTTGTTCGTGACGCTCAGCGTGGACCAGTCCTTGTCCTCGACGACAGCATTCATGAAGTCGTCGTCCACCCGCACCGAGTGGTTGGCGTTCTGGTAGAAGACAGAGTCGTAGGCCCCTCCCGGGACGTTGAAACCCCCTTCGTAGCCCGCTTCGATCAGCGCCCAGGCCTTGCGCTCCTCCACCTGCTTGCAATTGATGAACTCGATGATGTCAGGGTGATCTGCATTGAGAATGACCATCTTCGCCGCGCGGCGAGTCTTGCCGCCGCTCTTGATCACACCGGCAAAGGCGTCGAAGCCCTTCATGAAGGAGACCGGCCCCGAAGCCGTGCCACCACCACCCAGGGCTTCGGTTGACGAGCGTATCGTCGACAGATTGCTGCCGGTACCGGAACCGAACTTGAAGAGCATGCCCTCGGTCTTCGCCAGATCGAGGATCGACTGCATCGTGTCCTCGACCGCGTTGATAAAGCAGGCCGAGCATTGTGGGCGCTCCTCGATACCGACATTGAACCAGACCGGAGAGTTGAAGCAAGCGTGCTGGTTGACCAGGATATGGGTCAGCTCGTCGCGGAAGATCTGCGCATCTTCTTCAGTGGCGAAGTAGCCTCCGTCCAGCCCCCAAGCTGTCATCGTATCCGTCACCCGGCTGATCAGCTGTCGGACGCTGGTTTCCCGGTCGGGGGTATCCAACTGACCGCGGAAGTACTTGCTGACCACGACGTTGGTCGCCGTTTGCGACCATGCTTTGGGTACTTCCACGCCCACCTGTTCGAAGATCACATCGCCCTTCTCGTTGGCGATCCTCGCGTCCCGGGTCTCCCATTCGATTGCATCGAAAGGGTCGACACCAGCCGTGGTGTACAAGCGTTTGAACCTGAGGCCCTTTGCCGGTTCCTGCGACTCCTGATGCTGATGCTCCTGTATTACTGACTCGCCGCCTGAACTCTCCGTCGTGAGCATCGGACCCTAACCCCCTCGTCTTCTCTCTGCGTACCTTGCCTGGTCTCGTTCTACGTCAGGACTATCTGGCACGACTACTGGTTTCTCGTTTTCGAGCCCGCCGACTGCCTGCAGCAGACTCCACCTCGTCAAAATGCTACGCCCTTCGGCACAGCCACCGCCCTTCCCCACTCGCGTCTCACCCACCCCCCAACAGCGCCGGATCCTCAAAGATGTCTTGCCGAGAATCGAGGTTGCGCGATTCCTCGACTCTTGAGAGCGTCCCGCTAGTTTTTCTCTGGCTCTCTGCGCAGCATCTCAGCGATCTCGGATTGCCTTAGCTTGCACGAGATCTGGCGGGCTGTCAAGACTCAAACCACAAGATATTGTGGTTTTTTTCGAGATTTTTCTATAAGTAAACATCTATCCAAACGCTGCCGAGGACTTCGACGATCTTTGACAACCCATTGACAATACTTAACTTGAGTGGAATTCGAATTTACCTTTGTTGATCGGAACTTAGCCCACCAGTACCACTTTGAACTTGTTCATCATCAGCGATTTTCACGCGCTCGGCCGCTTTGACTTCGGCGATTTTCGCCACAACTTCAGAAAATTCATTCTCACTCATCCAGAGAGCTACCCGACGATCTTCGACAGAGGCTGAAACTCCCCCTCCCGAGCTCGGGTAGAAAGAGACGGACTGCCGTCGGTCCGCTCCCTCCATCGTGACCTTCAACCGGGCTGGGGTAGTGCCGGAACTCAATGACGCCGAGGTCACCTCCGGCAGGATGCGATCCCCCTTCTGCTGCGTAAGGGCGTAAAGCAGCTCGCTGACACTGGCGAACGAAATCCTGTCTTCGTTGCGCTGCCAGTCGGCTCCATCTCGCACGAGGGTCAGGGGTGCCTCGCCCGGTTGCACGATTTCGAGCCGATCGATCTCGAAGGTCTCCATCGATGTGAGGTCGAGCGATCGCCACTGCTGAGCTGACCTCTCGAGGTGTGGTTGCAGATTCGTCGCGGTTGTGAAGACCTGGCCCTCTGCCATCGCGTAGTGTTGGTCGGGCTGTGCGCTGTCCGAGATGCCCCAAAGGATCCGTGAGGGCGCATCATCGGAGGCCGACCTCAACTCGACATAGCCGATTGGCGGCTCGAGGCCCATCTCCGCGAGAGCCACCCTTTGGTCGTCGACAAAGGTCGATTTCCGCATCGATGCCACTTCGGTGAGCAGGTCACCGGTCAGCTTCGCATCAGCCCGGTCCTCTACCGGCTGCTCGATCCAGAAGTCTCCACCACGTCTGGCGAAAACGATCTGGGAATCGCCCAGGCCGACGGTCATGCCGGTGATCTGCTCTTCGGTTCGATGGATGACCCGCCGACTGCGCCAATCGCCGGGAGCTCTCGCCAGATCCGCCCAGACCTTCCCGTCGACGACCGAGATCTCGCCGTCGGCCGCGACGATCATGGACGCCCCGGCGGGGACCTCGCTACCGACCTCCATGACAGAGGCTCCAGATGGCCCGAACAGAGTAACACTGAGCCGCGGAGGATCCAGACCCGCCTCGCTCCGGCTCGTGTCCGCCAGTATGCGAGTCTTCTCCAGCCTTGCCAACGACTCGATCAAGCCTTCGACCAAATCGCTGTCCGCTCGCCCGTTCAAAGGTGCGGTCAACACCCAATCGCTCGCTGTACCGCTCGCTCTCTCCCGCCGCTCGATTCTCGTGGTCTCGCCCTGCCCGGCAATTTCCACAGCTGTGATCTCGTCAGGGTGCAGATCACCCAGGACCAACTTCTCTATCTCTGCGCGCTCCTGGCTGGAAGGAAGGTCTCCCTCGTAGAGCTCGATGAACGCCACCAGACCCACGACCAATACCAGGAGTATCAGAACCGTTCGCCCGCGCATCCACCTATCTCCTGCGTCTGTAGTAGACCGCGACCCCCGCGACGAGCGCCAGCCCGGGCAGTACCACCAGCACCAACCAGAAGATCCTGGAGAGCTGACTGCGGGTCAAGCTCAGGCGAACCTGCTCTGGTGCCTTTGGTGGAATACCGACCAGGGTCTCTCGCTCGACCAACCAGTTGAGGCTGTTCGCCAGAAAGGTGGCATTTGGCACGTTTTGCAGCTGGCTGTTGCTGGCGAAGTCCGAGTCACCGACAACCACCAGCCGCAGATTTGCCGACGGATCCAGCGAGCCCTCACCCGGGTTCTCACCAGTCTCCTCGAGCGCCTCGACGGCCACCGCCAACGAGACCGGACCCGGGATGTCGGCATCGTCCAAAGCGACCTGATCGAGGTTGTCGAGATCGGTCTCACCCCAGCCCTCGATCGAGGTCAGCATGAGCTCGGTCGTCTTCAGGCCCTCGACACCACCTGCCGCGCGTACCGATCGACCCAGCGGGATGATCACCGGCAACTGGGCCTGGTCCAGTGCCTGAGTAATCAGGTGATCACCATAGATGTTGACGAAGATAGTCTCGGCGCCGAAGAACGGCAATGGATTCGCGGGATCGACGACAACGTCACTGGCCAGCTCGACCCCGAAGTCGAGTAACAGCGGCTCCAGCCCGGTCTGCGTGAACCCCCCGTCCGGGGTCAGCACCGGGTCGATCAGGACGAGGAGTCGGCCACCGCTCTCGAGATAGCCGGCCAGAAGCTCCAACTCCGGCTCGACGAAATTCGAAGTCGGTCCGGCAATGACGATCAAATCGGTCCCTGCCGGCACTTCCGTCTCACCGAGGGTTACCCACTCCTCCAGTTCGAAGTTGTCCTGGCCCATCAGATCGCGCGCCATGGACAGGCCCCGACCGGAGAAGTCATCGAGACTCTGCTCCCCGTGCCCACTGGTGAAAAGGATCTTGGGCTTGCGATTTTCCATCAGCTCCACCAGGGTGCTAGTGAAGACCTGCTCGCCCTTGAAACCAGTCATGCGGACGCCCTGGCCGGTCTGCATGCCCGAGTAGTCGAAGTCTGCCAGATCGGCCGTGTCGACAACTCGACGATCATCACCAGCATCGAAGATCAGCACGTTGAGCTGGGCAATCTCATAGCGGTCGACCAGGCCCTGGGCTTCGAGCAGGTTCTTTTCCGGATCGACATAGCGCACGCTCAGCTGATTCGAGGCCTGGTCATAGCTGGTCAGCAATTCACTGATCGGGCCATAGAGCTGCTCGACCGGGCTGAGGAAGGCAATCACCTTCACCTCGCGATCGAGCTCCGCCAGGACATTTGCCGTCTTCTCCGAGATCGTATAGAGCTTCGAGCTGGTCCAGTCCCACCGTGCGTAATACTTCCAACCGAAGTAGTTGGTGATGAGAAAGAGCAGCACAGCCAGGACAACCCCTGCTCCCAGCAACGATCCACTGACGATACGCCGCTTCG
Source organism: uncultured Acidobacteriota bacterium (assembly GCA_963707075.1). GTDB lineage: Bacteria > Acidobacteriota > Thermoanaerobaculia > Multivoradales > JAHEKO01 > CAXMQZ01. Next base: position 852,809 of record CAVPOX010000004.1, on the reverse strand, counting down.
ATCGGGCCTCTGTCGACGTCATCACTTCATCTCCACTTCTTGTTCTCGAGCACCCGGGCCGAGAGAAAGAGGAGCAACACGGTTGCCGACAGGTAGTAGACCAACCAGCGGGTGTCGACGACGCCCTTGCCGAAATCGTCCATGTGCTGCATCAGGTTCAGATTTCCCACCACCTGCTTCCACGACTCGTCCGTGACCAGGTTCTCGACAAATCCCACGACAATCATGAACACCAGACCCGCGAAGGTGATCACGGCGGCCACCAATTGACTGCGGGTCAAGGAAGACGCCAGTACGCCCATGGCCAGAAAGAGGGACCCAATGCCAAGGATGCCGAGGTAGCCCGTCGCCACCGGGCCCCAGTCGACTTCGCTGTAGTAGGCGAGCAAGGCGGGATAGGCCAGGGTGGGCAACCAGAGAAAGGCGAAGAAGGCAAAGGCTGCCAGGAACTTCCCGACCACCACCTGGCCTTCGGTCACTGGCGAGGTCATCAAGACCTCGATGGTGCCGCTGCGCCGTTCTTCGCTCAGCAGTCGCATTGTCAACACCGCAGCCACGAAGATCAGCACCAACCAGAAGAAGAACGTTTGGCCAAAGAACAGCTGCAATGGGGCACCGATGGCGGCTCTGGGATCGTTCAGAAAGCTCACAATCAGCCAGAAGACCACGCCGTTGATGACCAACAGCAGCGCCGCCACGATATAGGCCATGGGCGAAAAAAAGTAGGCCCTGAATTCGCGACTGAAGTTGGCAAGAATTCCCTTCATGGCGTCTCCTCCACTGCGGGCTCCACAGACACCTCGTCGATCGAGCTGGTCTCCTGCTCCTGCGTGGTCAGCCGGACGAAGATATCCTCGAGCGAAGCCCGTTCCTCAGTCATCTCCAGGAGAATCCAGTTCTGTTCAACAGCGGCCCGGAACACCCTCTCGCGGGGGTCGTTCTGGGGCCAGCACTCGAGGCTGTAGAGCCCCTCGCCCGTCTTCGTGACCTCTTTGACCCCGCCGAGCGACGACAGCACCTCGACTGCGTTGGCAGGATCCTCCTTGAGCTCGAGCTTCACCTGGGTGTTTCCCAGCCAGCTATCCCGCAGATTCTGCGGCGTACCCTCGGCCACGATACGGCCGCGATCGATGATGATGACGCGATCGCACAGCAGTTCGACTTCAGGCAGGATGTGGCTGGAGATGAGCAGAGTCTGCTCCTTACCCAATTCACGAATCAGGTCGCGAATGGCGATGATCTGCTTGGGGTCGAGCCCCACCGTGGGCTCATCCAGAACCAGAACCTGTGGATCGTGCAGGATCGCGGCCGCAAGACCGACTCTCTGTCGATATCCCTTGGAAAGGGTCCCGATGATCTGGTCTTTGACCTCCTCCAGAATGCAGCTGCTCACCACTTCGGGAATCCGCTCGCGGGAATCGGCCCGGCGCATACCCTCCAACATCGCGCGATAGCGCAGGTACTCCGAAACCCGCATCTCCGGATAGAGCGCGACGTTTTCCGGCAGATACCCCACCTCTCGCCGCACCGCTACCGGCTCGGTGAACAGATCTTTGCCTCCTACCGTCAACTCACCGTCGGTGGGCGGCAGGAATCCCGTAATCATTCGCAAGGTGGTGGTCTTGCCCGCGCCATTGGGACCCAGCATGCCCACGATCTCACCCTCGTTGACGGTGAAGGACACCCCCTGGACAGCGGCAAAATCACCGTATCGGCGGGTCAGATTTCGTGCTTCGATCATTCCTTGTCCCTCATGGAACGCACAACCGATCGGCTGCGGTCTCGTCGACCAAAAATGCGGATAGTGCTTATAACAAATTCTTCCTCTCTATGGCTAGTCGAAGCCTTCGCAACGCGGCGAATCCACCTCTGATAATCTGCGGTCATGTCCGACGGTGATAAATCAGCGAGAATGAAATCCGCCTGGGAGCTGGCCCTGGAGCGCCTCGACGAGCAGGGTATCGAACGCCCCAGGGAAGGGGGTCTGGATCCAGCGATCCAGGAGCAGATTGCCGAGCTACGCCAGCGCTCGGAAGCCGAGCTCGCCAAGCTCGAGATTCTCCTCCAGGATCGGCTCAAAGCCAGCCCCGACCCTGCGGACCAGATGACCGCCCGCGAGGAGTACGCCGCGGATCGACGCCGCCTCGAGGACCAGCGGGACCAAAAAATCGAGAGTCTACGCCGGGGAGCTTGAGGGTTCGCCGGTCGACGGATAAGTATCCAGAAAGGCCCGTGTCGCTTTGCTGCTGCCACAGAGGTAGATCGCGTCCCTGGTTTCGAATCGAAAATCTGGATCGAAGTCGGTCAAGAGGATCTCTCCTCGCTCCACGGCGACAACAGAGCATCCTGTCACTTCGCGGATCCTCAGCTGTGACGGGTGCTTGCCCTCCAGGCCCGAGGCATTGACTCGCAGGACCTTGAGCTGCGGATCAATGGAGACGGTCTCTTCACCCAGTAGGCGTCGCGCCAGAATCTGCCCCGACACCTGACTGATGGAAAGAGCAAAATCGGCGCCTGCGCGATGAATCCTCTCCACGTTCTCGGCTCGATTGACGCGTGCGATCACCGGCACCTCCGGCGCCAGGTCCTTGGCCATCACCGTGGCAAACATGGTCGCGCTATCGGTATCCAGGGCCATGATGACGGCCTGCGCGTTGATCAACCCGGACTCCTCGAGAATTCTCGAATCGAGGGCGTCGCCGACGAGAGTGACTCCCTCGGCATCCCGGCGATCGATCACCACGACCTCTTCACCGACGTCGGTCAAGAGTTGCACTACCTTGCGGCCAACCTCACCATGACCGGCGACCACGAAGGGTCCCTGGCGCCTCAGGAGCATCGCGTCGTCGCAGACCCTCTCGAACTTCTGCACACTCTCAGCACTCCCCACCAGAACCAGGATGCCATCTGCCTCGAGCCGCATCCCGGCGGTCGGCGGCGTGATCAGCTTCCCCGCGACCCATTGTCCAATGACGCTCACTCCTGTGCGTTGGCCGAGACCAGCTTCAGCCAGTGTCTTGCCGACCAGACTGCTGCCGCGAGGAATCCGCACTTCGCTGACCTGCAGCTTCTGGCCGAGCTGCTGGACGTTGGCGACACGTGGGCTCACCCGCTGACTCGCCCGGGCAGCGAGCGCCGCTCCAAGCATGTGGTTGGGTGTGTAGGTAGCGGTGGCACCGGCCAACATGATCGGTTGGCGATGAAAGGGCTCCTCGACCAGGGCGACGGCATCCCCTTGGTACCCCAGCTGTCGGGCACCGAGGATAACCGCCGCGTCCTCGTCATCGGTGCTGTTGGCGATCAGGGAGCGGGCTCGATCGAGACTCACCTTCTTCAACGCGCCCTCGTCGAGGGAATCGTGAAGCACCCGGAATCCCCGTTCAATCAGACGACGCGCCGTCGGTTCGTCGGGCTCGATGATGACGGTTTCGACACCCGCGCTCTTCAGCTCCTCCAGAAGCGTGGCGACTCCCGGTCCGTAGCGATAGATGATCACGTGATCCGAGAGGTCGGGCACCTCCTTGGGCAGACGTACCTCGAAGCGCTCTTCGAGGAAAGGAATCAAATAGACCGGGAAGATCAGGAAAATCAGGAAAACGCCGAGAAACTGCAGCAGAACCACGAAGAGGACCATGACCGGGCTCTGCCAGGTCTCGTCGGCACCGTAGCCGGTGGTTGAAAGCGTTTCTGCCGCAAACTCCAACGAGCGCCAGAATCCCCGCTCTTCGCCCTCGAAGTGCGCCATGCCAATCATGTAGAGGAGGGCCGCGACGACCAGGAGGACAGCCAAGCCTGCCACCATCGCCAACAGACGTCTCTGCGACTTCAGCATGCGTCGCATTGTACCGGCTTCGGCTACACTCGTCCCATGCAGGTTCGACTCGACAAGTGGTTACAGGTGGCACGCGTCTTCAAGACCCGCAGTCAGGCGACGCGTGCCTGCAACCTGAGTCGGGTCAGGGTCAACGGTCAGACCGTCAAACCGCATCGGCAGGTCGCTGTGGGCGACAAGATCGAGGTGGAGATTCGCGACTGGACCCGTGTGCTGGTGGTCCAGGAGCTTCGCGACAAACCTCTACCCAAAGCCGAGGCGGCCAGGCTTTTCGAGGACTTGAGCCCGCCGAGGCCCGAGCCCGATCCCTGGCTCCGCGTGACCCGCCGCACCCCCGCTCGTCGCGAACCCGGTGCTGGCCGCCCCACCAAGAAGGAGCGCCGCGAAATCGAAAGATGGAGATCGCGTTAGCTCGCCGACCCGCCATCTCGTAGCGCCTGGCACAGTTGGAGATATGGAGGGTCGCTGTGGGTGGTCCCGGAGGGCACGGTTCGCGCTATGGGGAATGCGGGGGAACGGCGCTCCCTCGCTCTCCGGCGCGCCGGACTGCTGGGGGCCTGTTGAGATCGGGTGGAAGCGCTTGTCGAGAGACCCGTCCTGGGACCACCCTCAACGACCCTCACCCAGCGCGGAACAATGCAAAACGAAGCGAGCTTGAAGCGGCCGGTCCCTGTGCCGGCCGATCCCACCCCTCATCGACGAGGCCCACGCGCGACGGTTACAAGCGTTCGGGGTGCCCTGACAGTGGTGCCTGTCGACGAGCACATCCAGAGGATCTGGGAAGTCCTCAGAAGGTCCGGTGCGCTGGAGACCGGAGGCGAGGGCCTCTCTCTCAAAGTCCTCTCAGCCCGAGCCGGTACCCTGCAGGGCACCCCGAACGCTTTCACTCCTCACACATCCGAGGAGACCAACGATCGTGCTGCTCAGTCGGATCGGAAAAGCTCGAGTTGCGAGACGCTGCCGTGGACCAGATTCGAGGCTGAGACACCGAGCAGCCGGACATGACGTTTGCCGGCTTCGGTTCGCCGCAGCAGGAACTTCGCCTTCATGGCGATGGTATCCGGATCACACGTCGGCCCCGCCAGGGTGAAGGAGCGTGTCAGGGTCGTGAAGTCGCCGTAGCGCACTTTGACCGAGATGGTGCAGGCCGACAACCTCTTCCTTTCGAGATCAGCAGCCACCCGCTGACCCAGACTCTCGAGCTGCTCGTCCATTTGTTCCAGGGTCCTGAGATCCTGGGCATAGGTTCGCTCGTGGCTCAGGCTCTTGCGGCTGCGGCGCACCCTGACCGGCCTCTCATCGATGCCACGGGCACAGTTGTAGAGCCAGGTACCGGATCTGCCGAATCGAGAGATGAGGTGATCCAGCGGGAGAGCCCGCAGATCGGCGACCGTTGTGATCCCGGCCTTCTTCATCCGTTTCTCAGTTGCGGGGCCGACACCTGGCAGCGCTCTGACCGAAAGGGGATCCAGAAACGCCTGGACTCGTCTCGGCGGCACGACGGTCAGCCCGTCGGGCTTGTCGAAATCGGAGGCGATCTTGGCAATCAGCTTGTTGGGTCCAACGCCGATACTGACAGTCAACCCCCTCTCCTCACGGACTCGGAGCTTGATCTCCCTGGCAAGCGCCGTCGCACTGCCCCAAGGCCCGATCTCGTCGGTGACATCGAGATACGCCTCGTCGATGGAAACCGGCTGGACCTCCGACGTGAAGCGCTTGAAGATCTCGAAGACTCTGGCCGACTCCTCGCGATAGCGCTTGAAGTCGGACTTGATGAAGACCAGATCGGGACAGAGTCGGACGGCTCGCGCTGCCGGCTGCGCCGAGTGGATGCCAAACGCCCGCGCCTCGTAACTGGCCGCCGCCACGACACCTCGCCCCTCGGGGCTACCACCGATCACCACCGGCTTGCCGTGGAGTGAAGGGTCATCCCGCATGTGGACTGCCGCATAGAAGCAATCCATGTCGCAGTGCAGAATACGGCGGGTTGGATCCGTCGCCATCAACGGCGAATCCTATGGGAAAGCGAGGACAGGAGTTGTCAGGAACCGACCGACCATCGACTATCCTGGGTGTTTCGCGGGCCGAGTCAGCCGCCTCCAGTCTGAGACCGAGCGTCCAGGACTTGCTCCAGCTCATCGAGCGGCAGCACCTGCTTCTCCACCGCGAGCTCCCTTACGGTGCGCCCTGTTGCGAAAGCCTCCTTGGCAATCTCGGCGGCCTTGTCGTAGCCAATTCTGGGAGCCAACGCCGTGACCATCGCCAGCGACTTCTCCACCATCTCTTCGCAGCGCTCGCGGTTGGCTTCGAGCCCGGAGACACACCGATCTGCCAGCAGTCGTGAGGCGTTGGCAAGGATCTCGATGGATTGCAGGAGGTTGTAGGCGATGACCGGCATCATGACATTGAGCTCGAAATTGCCGGACATGCCGCCAACACTTATGGTCACGTCGTTGCCGATAACCTGGGCCGCTACCATGAGCACCATTTCGGGAATGACCGGGTTCACCTTGCCGGGCATGATCGAGCTGCCGGGCTGCAGACTGGGCAGGGCGATTTCACCAATACCGGTGCGCGGCCCCGATCCCAACCAGCGCAGGTCGTTGGCGATCTTCGTGAGCGAAACTGCGATCGTCTTCAAAGCCCCGGAGGTCTCCACCGCGGCATCCTTCGCAGCCAGCGCTTCGAACTTGTTGGCAGCAGGCACGAAGGGGTGACCAGTCCGTTCGACTAGCCGTTCGATAACCGCGTCCGCGAAACCCGGCTGCGCGTTGAGACCGGTACCCACCGCTGTACCACCCAGTGCCAGTTCTGCAAGCCGGGGTTTGGCCGCTGTCACTCGATCGATTCCCTTCCTGATTTGCTGGGCGTAGCCGGAGAACTCCTGCCCGAGACGCACCGGCACCGCATCTTGCAGGTGCGTGCGACCGATCTTGACCACATCGTCGAATTCCCTCGCTTTGGACTCGAGTGCCTCGGCCAAGTGCTCCAGCGCTGGCTCCAGGTCCTCGACCAGCGCCGAATAGGCCGCTACGTGGATCGCCGTCGGGATCACGTCGTTCGACGATTGGCCGTAGTTGACATGATCGTTGGGGTGGACGGGGCTTTTCGTCCCCATCTGCCCGCCCAGAAGCTCGATGGCCCGGTTGGAGATGACCTCATTGGCGTTCATATTGGTCGAAGTGCCCGACCCGGTTTGAAAGATGTCCAGGGGAAAATCCGCGTCGCGATCTCCCTTGGCGACCTCCGACGCAGCCTGCTGAATCGCCTTGGCAATGTCCGGGTCGACGACTCCCAGCTCTTGATTCACCACCGCCGCCTCTCCCTTGATCATTCCCAGGGCAGCGATGAACCGGCGTGGAAATCGCAGTCCACTGACCGGGAAGTTTCGACGGGCTCGTTCTGTTTGGGCACCGTAATAGGCCGATGAAGCGACCTCGATCTCTCCCAGGCTGTCTTTTTCGATCCGTATGTCCGACATGATCTTGCTCCTCCGGTCTCTAATGGGGAGCACATTGTCTCAAATGTCGACGGAGCCTGCGTGCTAGACTGGAAAGCGTCTCTCTGCAGGGAAATATGTCAATGATCATCAGGGGTGCAAGACGTGAAATGCCCCCGATGTGAAGCCACCATCACGGGCGATTCGGACTACTGTCCGGAATGCGACACCTATCTCGGTTCCAGCGACGAAACCGTGATGCTATTGGCCGAAGACGGTGGGGACACTGGCGTCGAGAGTCCGGACAACGGCAACGGTCAGGCAACGGAGATTACCGAAACCTTCGCCACCAGGGGGCCGATCTCGGCAGGCGATCGCGAGATCGACGAGACCATTGTCCCGTCCGGGCCTGAGCAGGCTGAGGACGAGGAGTCGGACGAGACCATCCTGACCACGGGCCCCGGCCCCGCCTCGATCCCCAGTTTCGGCGGCTGGAGTGAGCCCGGCGCCCCTCCGACAGGAACACTCGGGGCCACGGGAACCCTCGAGTCTGGTCGTACGCTGGGGAACCGTTACGAAATCCTCCAAATGCTCGGCAGAGGAGGTATGGGGGCGGTCTACAAGGCGCGTGATGTCGAGCTCGACCGCATGGTCGCGCTCAAGGTCATCCGCCCGGAGCTCGCCAGCGATCCCGAGATCCTCCAGCGCTTCAAGCAGGAGATCATCCTCGCTCGCGACGTTACGCACCGCAACGTCATTCGCATTTTCGACCTCGGCCAGGCCGAGGGCATCAAGTTCCTGTCGATGGAGTTCGTCGATGGGAAGGATCTGACCCAGATTCTCAAGGAGAAGGGACCGTTCCCGGTCGAGGAAGCGGTGGAGATCATGGAGCAGGTCTGTTTCGCCCTCGAAGAGGCGCACGAGGCGGGCGTCGTCCACCGCGATCTCAAGCCCCAGAACATCATGATCGGCCCCGACGGCCGAGTCGTGGTCATGGACTTCGGTATCGCCCGCTCGGTCCAGGTGACCGGCATGACCCAAACGGGGTCCGTCCTGGGGACCCCCGACTACATGTCGCCCGAGCAGGTGAAGGGCCAGCAGGCCGACGCCCGCTCGGACATCTTCGCCCTGGGAGTGATCTTCTTCGAGCTGCTGACCGGGGAGAAGCCCTACAAGGGCGACTCGCCGATGGCAACGATGTACAAACGCACCCAGGATCGGGCCAAATCGGTGCGAGAGATCGACTCCGAGATCCCGGGCTTCATCAGCGATGTCATCGCCCGATGTCTCGAGATCCAGCCGCAAAAGCGCTTCCAGTCGGCGCGCGAACTGGTCCATGACCTCCAGATCTACCGCGGCGGCACCCCGGGCACCATGGCCATGACCATGCGCCACCTGAAGGCCCTGCCGCGGCGTTCGCGCAAGAAGCCGATGCTGATCGCCGCCGGTGTCCTGCTCGCCATTGTTGCCGCTATCGTCGGATTCAAGGCAATACCGCGTGGCGCACCCGACGTGCCGGAGCAGGTCGTCGTCGCTCCCGAGGATGTGACGTCGCTGGCAGTCCTGCCCTTCACCAACACTTCGGGCGATGAGTCGACTGGCTGGCTCAGCTCCGGGCTGGCCGACATGCTGCTGACCGACGTCGGCCAATCAGCCTACCTCCGTGCGGTCTCCCCCGACCGGATGCACCAGATTCTCAGCGACCTCGGCCTCTCCGGAACCGAAGAGCTCGATGCCGCCGACAGACGGCAGATAGCCGAGTACGCCAATGCTGACAAGCTGATCTGGGGCCAGTTCGTGAAGCTCGGCGATCAAATTCGTATCGATGCCACGGTCGAAGATGTCGCCCAGCAAATTCGCACCCCCGTCAAGGTGGAAGCCGCCAACGAGAGCGAGCTCCTAGAAGCCGTGGGCGAGCTGGCTGGACTCGTCCGCGAGAATCTCGAGCTGTCATCCGATCAACTGGCCTCGCTCGAGGACCAGGTGCAGCGCCCTTCATCCGACTCTCTGGTAGCCATACGCCACTATCTACAAGGACTGGAGCTCATCAGGCAGGGTAACAATCTGGGCGCCGTCACCGAGTTCGAAGCATCGGTCGCCGAGGACCCGGAATTCGCCCTCGCCCACTCCAAGCTGGCCGCGGCGAGCTTTCTGACCGGTCACGGCGACCGGGCCGTCGCTTCGTCCAGGCGAGCCCTGGAACTCAGCGAGGACCTGCCGCCGCAGGAGCGCAACGTGATTCTGGCCGAAGACGCTCGTATCAACAGTGACCTCGAGAAAGGCATCACTGCCTACGAGAACCTGCTGCGCTATCGGCCCAACGATCCGGATCTCCTTTACGCACTTGGAGTCCTCTACGAGAGCGAGGGTCTGTTCGATCGTGCCGAAGAGAGCTACCAGAAGGTTTTGGAGGCCGACCCCCAGAATCTCGCGGCGCTTCTTGCGAGCGGCCGATCGCTCTCCGGCAAAGGGGACGCGGGCGCAGCTCTCGAGCCGCTGAATCAAGCGCTCAGCCAGGCCATTCAGCTCGGCAACCGGGAAGCCGAGGCCAATGCCCTGCAGAGTCTCGGATCGACATATCGGCAGCTCAACCGGCTCGAGGATGCCCTCGAAAGCCACCAGGAATCCCTGGCGCTCAAACAGGAGCTGGGAGACAAACGGGGCATGGCCTCCAGTCTGCGGGGAATCTCCTGGGTCCAGGAACTGATGGGTAATTGGGACGAGGCGCGCTCGGCCTATCAGTCCACCATCGAGATCAACGAGGAGATCGGTGACAAGAACGGCCTCGGAATCACCTTGATGAACTTCGGCGAAATGGAGCGCACCCTGGGCAACTACGACGAGGCGCTGCAGTTGGCCCGACAGGCCCACCGCATTCAGGTCGAGATGAACGACGAGCTCAATCAGGGCGCCTCGCTCAACAACATCGGGGCAATCTACTTCATGCAGGGTAAGTACGATGATGCCCTGGTCTACTACCAGCGGGCCCTCGAGATCCGCGAGCGTCTCAACGCACCCGTCGAAGTAGCGACCACCCTGCACAATCTGGGTGAGACCTTCGCCACGATGGGCCGCTATCAGGAGGCTCTCGACCACTACCTGCGATCGCTCGAGCTGCAGAGGGATCTCGGGGACCAGGGCGGGGCTGCCTACGAGTCGCTTTACATGAGCAGGGTGTTCGTCCAGCAGGGCAGATACCGCGCGGCCCTCGACGCCGTCCAGGATGCTGTCGAGACCTACCGGGAATTAGAGGACGAGTCGGGCTGGTTTCTGGAAGCACTGGCCTGGAACGGCGAGGTTCTCAACCTTCTGAATCACCGGGAAGAGGCCGATCCCATCGTCGAGCAGGCCCTATCCCTCGCAGAAGATTGGGGTGACCCCTGGCTGCTGACTCAAGCCCTCAACATCGAGGGAGACCGCCTCTACTTCCGGGGTGACTACGGGGCAGCCGCAACGGCCTACTCTCGGGCCCTCGAGGTAGCTTCCGACAGCGGGGACCCACTATGGGAGCTGACCTCCAGGGTCAACCAGGCCGAGTCGCTGATCGCCGGCGGTCAGGCCGACCGAGCAGTCCCCCTACTCGAGTCCTCGAAGGCTGAAGCGGAGGCTCTGGGGCTGAATGTCCTGGCGGCGGAGACGGCGATCCACCTCGGTGCAGCTCTACTCGGACGCGGCGACGCCAAGAGAGGCACGGACGAGCTCCAACGAGCCTTGAAGGATGGCCGGAACCTGGTGCCGCCCGATCTCCAGGCTCGCGCTCACGCTCTGCTGGCCGATGCTCTTAACAAAGTCAGAGCCTCGAGCACGGCCGAGGACCACTCGCGACAATCCTCCGAGCTGCTCGATGAGCTGCTCCAGCAGGCCGGTGACGAGCGCCTCCGAACGAGGGCTGACCTGGAGCCCCTCTTCGGGCCTGTAAGCTCTGACTAGCCTGGCGGTAAACAGAACGGGGCAAGCCCCCAGGCTCGCCCCGTCGGTATCAGCGTCAAATCCTCAGGATCAAGGTTCGAGCGCGATAAAGACACTCTGATCCCCGTCCTCGATGCTGTCCTCGAGGAACGTGGCGTTGATCTGAACAATCGTTCGCACTGCGCCGTGGCTCAGGGGAATCTGCCCGGTATCGAGGTTGAACTGATACTGCTTCTTGGGTCCCGCTTTGGCAAACAGAATCTGACCCGTCTCCGGATTGAGATACCCCTCCCCGCTCGGCATGATGTCCAGAACCGGCTCCACATCGGGGAGCGCCGTGAACGTTTCGCCAGTGCAGTATCCGACCACTCCTGCTGAGAAAAGCACCGTGAGGTCGTAAGGTGGAGCCTCGTTGGTCTCACACTGCAAACCATCCAGACCCACGTTGAACTTCACCGGCACGTTGCTGCCCTGACTGACCGAGGTAACTCCGGTCGGCCCACAGAAAAACGCGTCGACGTCGAGATCCATCGGGGTAGGAACCAGAGGGCTGTTCCAGCCACAGAAATCCGCGGCGTAGAGCCCTGCGTTCCTGGTCGAGGTCAAACTCTCGTAGCAAACCGAGCCCGTTCCTCTTTTGGTGCCACGGGGGTCAGCAACTATCTCCGACGGGATCGGAAGCGCATACATCAGAGCCCCGAATTCACAACTCTCGGCAGCGCAGGACTCGTCGACACACGAGTCTGGGCAACAAGCGAGTCTGAAGTTGGTCCCTGACACCGAGGTAAAGAACTCGTGGAACTCCGCCTCACCGATGTAGGGGTCATTGAACCCGGCAAATCCTTCGGTGTTGTACTCCCAGGGAAAACCCTGTCCTGGAAGATTGAAAGGCAAACCTCGCGACGGGTTCTCCTCTTCTGGATTGAAGGGATCCGCCGAGCTTTCGATGGCATTGACTGCTGTGGTCAACAAGGCGGGACTGGTCGAGATCTCGCAGGTGTGCTCGGTATCCGGCGAGACAGGAGTGGGACAAACCGCTCTGAAGTTGTAGTAGTGCATCCCGTCAGGGGTGCTCCGATAGATCGTGTCGATGTCATCCGCTGCGATGGTGAGCTCCGAGCTCAGGGTGCCGTAGGTGGATGCCAGGCCACCGAGATTGTCTCCAAAATCCCTGGTCAGAAACTTCTTGAGCAGTTGCGGCTCTCCGCAAGACCCGGTGTCCATCGAGTAATTGATCTGATGAACGGTAATCTCCTGCCTACCTACTGAAGCGACGTAAAGGATTCCTCCAACGTCGCCCGAGATGTACTTGGCGTCGACTCTGCCCGGGATGCTGGCGCAGTCGAACGATGTGCCTGATGCCACATCGACTCCGAAGACATCATTACCACTGATGTAGAAGACTTGCGCTTGCGTGATGGCGAGATCCACGGAGTCCTTGTCGATGCCGCCTATCCTGGAGTGCAGGTCATAGAACGAATCCCTCGACTTGTGGAGAGCTGCCGATCCGCTTCCACTGCCACCCTTCTTGTTGGCTGGGCCATCCGAGCTCGAGCTCGCCTGAATGCTGGCCAGCTCACCCGTATACCACTCCTGGATCGCCACCCAGTCTCGACCGACTGCGTCAGAGCCTTGCACCCGGACCCCGGATGGGGTTGTGCTTACGCCAATGGGGTACTTCAGGACTGTCGGGTCTATCCCGTTGAAATCGAGCCCAACCAGCTGGCTCCATCGCAACAGCCCACCCGTCTCGGACTTGTCAACCGCCAGTAAGTCACCGTGGTAGTTGATGGCCAGACCAGAAGGTTGGCAGTTCAGCTCCCCGCAGGGTGCAAAGTCCGACAGCGATCCATCCAGAGTCGTTCGACCAATCTGGCCTTCACTCGGGAGCGAGAAATTCAAGTTGCCGTCCGGAGAGAAGATCAGATCCCCTGTCATACTCGCCGCGGCGTCGAACACTTCGACCCATCCCGTACCGATCGGATCGTCCGGATCGTCTGGATCGGCAGTCTCTCCATCCGGCACGGTGATCTCCAGAATCCGACCATCGATGCTGACAAAGAGCTTGACATCCGAATTGTCAGGCGTCAGAACGACTATCTGTTCATCGGGCTGGGCTGTAGCCGCGACCGCAACAGCCAGTGCCAGACAGGTGCTCATCACTAGAACTCGGCGAATCATATTTGTTCCTCCTCTTTCTCTACTCGGCGCTTCCTTGGCGCCTTCTCCTGCTCGCCGTCGGTAGTCACCTCTACCTTTCAGCGCGGCATTCCTTCCCACGACTCTTTGGCGGCCCGGCGATTCTGAGAGCTCCGCGGTTCACCAAGTTGCGGAACAGCGAAGAATCCGTGGCTTTGCGCTCCCGGTCTCCGACGGTCTGCGTCGAGTCGACCGAGATTGCCTTTGTCGGAGTCAGCTAAGAGCCCAACACTAGCAGATATCCTGTGACAATACCCGGACGGGTAGGTGACAAAACCACCCGCATATTGACGGTCTCGAATATGTCCCGCTGAGCGAGCAATGACGGTTGGCGCAGAGGTCGGTTTCTTCATTCACGAGGAGGGAGCAAGCCCCTCCCCTACAAGATGCCAAAATCAGGAATCGGCGGTCGACATGGCCTGGCCAGAGTGGATCTCCTGCAGCGAGGCGACGCCGAGATCGTGCTGCTGAAGAGCGGCAATGCCTTCGGCAGCGGCGCGAGCCCCGGACAGCGTGGTGATGCAGGGAATGTCGTACTTCAGACGCTGTTTGGCGAATCATCGTGTCGTCGACATGGGACTCCCGGCCCAGCGGGGTATTGATGACCAGGTCGATTTCACGATTGATCAGATGATCGACCACGTGGGGACGCCCTTCGTGCACCTTGTTCACCCGGCGGACTTCGAGACCCTTTTCCCGCATGAACTGGGCAGTGCCCTCGGTCGCGAGGATTTCGAAGCCGAGGCTGGAGAGTTGCTCGGCGATTGGCAATAGCGCCGCCTTGTCTCGATCATTGACAGAGACGAAGGCCGAGCCTCGTAGGGGCAAGTGATGCCCTGCGGCGATCCACGCCTTGGCGAACGCCTTGCCGAAGCGTCGGCTCGAGCCCATCACTTCACCCGTCGACTTCATCTCGGGGCCCAGCACGGGGTCAACTCCTTGAAAGCGCCGAAACGGAAAGACGGGCCCTTTGACAAAAACACCGGGCACTTCGGGCTCTTCAGTAAAGCCCAATTCCTCCAGGGAGGCCCCTGCCATGACCTTGGCAGCGAGCTTCACCAACGGAACACCTACGGCCTTGGCAATAAAGGGAACGGTCCGGGAAGCCCGGGGATTGACTTCGATGACGTAGATCTGTCCCTGGTGAATCGCGAACTGCACGTTCATCAACCCGACGACACCGAGCCTGAGCGCCAGCCGGCAAGCAATGTCGCGCATCTCATCGATATCGGCCTCTGAGATCTTCTGTGGGGGAAGCACGGCCGCCGAATCTCCCGAGTGAATCCCCGCTTCCTCGATGTGCTGCATGACGCCCGCTACCACGGCCTGTTTGCCGTCACATAGCAGGTCCAGATCGACCTCGTAGGCATCATCGAGGAATCGATCGAGCAGGATCGGCTGCCCCGGAGAGACCTCGGCCGCATCGCGCAGGTAGTTGACCAGGGTCGACTCGTCGTAGCAGATGGCCATGGCCCGGCCGCCCAGAACATAGCTCGGCCGCACCAGGACCGGAAACCCGATCCTGCGCGCGACTTCCTGCCCCTCCTCGATCGACAGCGCCGTGCCGTTTTCCGGTTGACGAATGCCCTCCTCGGCCAGGAGAGCACCGAACCGCTTCCGATCCTCGGCGAGGTCGATGGCGTCGGGGCTGGTACCCCAGATGGGAACCTCATTGGCCTCCAGGCCGCGCGCCAGCTTCAGCGGCGTCTGCCCACCGAGCTGCACGATCACCCCTCGCGGCCTCTCACGCCGATAGATCGCCATGACATGCTCCAACGTCAGGGGTTCGAAGTAGAGCCGATCCGAGGTGTCGTAGTCAGTCGAGACCGTCTCGGGGTTGCAGTTGACCATGATGGTTTCGAACCCGGCCTCTGCCAGCCCGTAGGCAGCGTGGACACAACAGTAGTCGAACTCGATGCCTTGGCCGATGCGATTGGGCCCCGAGCCGAGAATCATGACCTTCGGTCTATCGTCGGTGTCGCTCTCGTCTTCGGCACCATAGGTTGAATACATATAAGGAGTGCGAGCAGGGAACTCGGCGGCGCAAGTGTCGACCCGCTTGTTGACCCGGTGGATATCGCGCTTGCCTAGCTCGTCGAAGACCGCCTTTTGGTTCTCGTTGAGGAGCGCTGCGATGCGCTGCGTGGTCAGTCCGGTCGCCTTGGCCTGTCGCAGGACTTCCGTGGGCACCGACTCCAGATCCCAGCAGGCCAGCTCGGTTTCGAGCTCGACGATGGCGCGAATCTCACGCAGGAACCAGCGATCGATATGACTGGCCCTGGAGACCTCTTCCACTGTCCAGCCCTGGCGCAGCGCCGCGAAGACGGCGAACAGGCGCTCCCAATTGGGGATCGACAGGCGTCGACCCAGCCGCACCGGATCAGCCAGACGGCTTTCCCGAACGGTCCAATCCACGTCCAGCTCGAGAGAGGCCAGCCCCTTCATCAAGGCTTCGCGAAAGGTCGTGCCGATTGCCATGACTTCGCCCACCGATTTCATCGCCGTGCCCAGGTTCGGCGTGGTCTGCGGAAACTTCTCGAACGCCCAGCGCGGGATTTTGACGACGGTGTAGTCCAGAGAGGGCTCGAAAGCGGCAAAGGTCTCCCCGGTGATGTCGTTGGGGATCTCGTCGAGCGTGTAGCCCACGGCGAGGAGAGCGGCGATCTTGGCGATCGGGAACCCCGTCGCCTTCGACGCCAACGCCGAGCTGCGGGAAACCCGGGGGTTCATCTCGATCACGACCCGATCCCCAGTCTCGGGGTTGACGGCGAATTGAATGTTCGACCCGCCTGTGGCCACCCCTACCCGACGAATGACCGTGAAGGCATCGTTGCGCATGTCCTGATATTCACGATCCGAGAGTGTCTGCTGCGGTGCCACGGTGATCGAGTCGCCCGTGTGCACTCCCATTGCGTCGACGTTTTCTACCGAGCAGATGACAATGGCATTGTCCAGCCGATCACGAATTACTTCGAGCTCGAATTCCTTCCAGCCGAGGACCGACTGCTCCAGTAGCACCCGGCGGGCTGGACTGGCATCGAGGGCCGTCTCGACCATCGCATCCAGCTCGTCGCGATTGAAGACCGTGCCCCCTCCCTCGCCGCCGAGAGTGAAGCTGGGCCGGATGATGAGCGGGAATCCGATCGATCTGGCAATCTCTCGCGCCTCTTCGACACTGCCGGCGTAACCGCTGCGAGGGACCTTCAGGCCCACCTCTTCCATGGCTTCCTTGAACAGAAGGCGATCTTCACCCAATCGCAGCGCCTCGACTCCAGCTCCCAGGAGCTCGACACCATACTTCTCCAACGTGCCGTTCTCGTGCAGCGCCAGGGTGAGATTGATGCCCGTCTGTCCCCCGACCGTCGGCAAAATCGCGTCAGGGCGCTCCTTGGCGATGATCTTCTCGATCACCTCCGGCACCAGGGGCTCGACGTAGGTCGCATCGGAGAACTCCGGGTCGGTCATGATGGTGGCGGGGTTCGAGTTCACCAACACCACCCGATAGCCTTCAGCTCTCAATGCCCGACAGGCCTGCGTCCCGGAGTAGTCGAACTCACAGGCCTGACCGATCACGATCGGCCCGGAGCCCAGAATCAGCACGGACTGGATGTCTTCTCGCTTTGGCATGGCGGGCAGAGTCTAGCAGCGTCCGCCGGGACGCTTCGACTACCCCCTCGGGTGGTCACCCCCTACCTGCGAGCCACCCCTCGTTAGGGTTTCGGCACCACCTGTCTGCGACCCTGAACTACCCGTCTGGCAGTGGCAACGCTCGAATTATCCATTCATGCTAGAGCCCGTAATCCTGTTGCAGGCAGCTGGGGGAGTAACCATAAACACCATTGCCATGAACTACACCAACGAAGCTACCTGGGACCGGACACTGCGAATTGTCCTCGGAGTCGTCATGCTCTATCTGGGCTGGTTCGCCCTCGGCGACGGACTCGCGGCGGCCGTGTTCAAGATCTTCGGCTTCCTTCCCCTGATTACGGGTCTTCTGGGGTGGTGTCCTTTCTACTCTCTGCTCGGCCTCGCCACCAAGAAGATCCGCCGTCCCCACTGATCGGGGCGAGCCTGATCGCATAGAATTGCACTCACCTGCGCCGCAGGTTCGGTGTTTCTATGCCCCAGTCCACTTCATCATCCTCGACAGTCTCTTCGGGGAATCCCCTGCCGCCTCCCGATGCCTTTCGTCCGCGAGCCGATCGGGAACCCACACTGCGCCGCCTGAAGTGGACCTTTCTGATCACCTTGATTCTGTTGTTTGTCACCGTCGAATTCAGCCGATACCTGCTGGCCCCCTATCTCGACACTCTGGGCGGGCGACTGGTCATGGATCTGGTTATCCTGGTCGGCGGCGTCTTCTTCTTTGGTGCGGTCTTCGACATGGTCTCGCGGATGCAGATCCGCTTGGAACGGCAGAACCGGGAGTTGCTCGCGCTGCACTGGGCTGCGCTCGACATCTATGGAGAGGCTTCGCTTCGCACGGTCCTGCAGAAAGTCGTCGATCAGGCCCGTCAGCTCCTCGAGGCGGATTACGGAGCGATCTCGGTCTACGATGAGAAAGGCATCGTCAACGAGTTCATTGTCTCCGGAATGTCGGACGAGGATCGGGAAAGAGTCGGTGCCCCTCCCGAAGGCAGAGGCCTGCTGGGGCTGGTTCTGAAGCAGGGACAGCGCCTGCGCGTCGATGACATTGAACGTGACCCGCGCAGTGCCGGGTTTCCCCCCAATCACCCTCCGATGCACTCGCTCCTGGCCGTACCTATCGTCTGCAAGGGGCCATTCCGCGGCAACCTGTATGTCACCGAGAAGAAGACCGCAACCGGTTTCTCTGATGAAGACGAGCACACCCTGGTCCGCTTTGCGACCTCTGCCGCGATCGCTATCGACAATGCCCACCTGAACCAGAAACTAAGGACCCTCGCCGTGGCGGAAGAGAGAGTCCGCATCGCTCGCGAGCTGCATGACGGAATGGCTCAGGTTCTGGCCTACGTCAACACCAAAGCGCAGGCCGTCAAGGCCTACCTGGACAAGGGCAAGACGGACCAGGCCAGCCAACAACTGGAGCAGCTCGCTACGGCCTCGCGCGAGGTCTATGCCGATGCTCGCGAGGGAATCATGGCCTTGCGTACCCAGGTCGGTCCCGATCAGCCGTTCAGCTTTGCCCTCCAGGAGTACCTGAAGCGCTGGGAGGCCCAGAGTGGCATCCCCACCAAGCTCGAGATCGAAGGTGACCTCGATCTATCGCCTCCCGTCGAGCTGCAGCTACTCCGCATCATCCAGGAATCATTGGCGAATGCGAGAAAGCACTCCGGTGCTTCGCTGGCCGATGTCAAGCTACGGCAAGACGGTCAGTACATCCTCGCGAGTATCCGGGACGACGGATCCGGTTTCGATCCCTCCAGCCGCTCACGGGCGGCTTTTCCGCGATTCGGACTCGCCATCATGCGGGAGCGAGCCGAAAGCATCGGCGGTACGCTGGAAATCGACACCACTCCGGGCGAGGGTACCCGAGTTAAGATAAGAGTGCCCACGTCCACCACGGTTACCTAGAGGAAACCCAAGAAATGCGAATACTGATCGCCGATGATCACGCCCTGTTCCGGGACAGTCTGAGAAGTCTTCTAGAGTCCCACGAAATTGAAGTTGTCGGAGAAGCCAAGAACGGCAAGGAAGCGGTAGAGTTGTCCTGGGACTGCAAGCCGGATGTCATTCTGATGGATCTGATGATGCCCGAGATGGACGGTCTCGAGGCCACCAAGCGGATCGCGGCCGAATTGCCCGATGTCAAGGTCGTCATCCTCACTGCCTCCGACGACGACAACAACCTGTTCGAGGCCATCAAGTCGGGAGCCAAAGGCTACTTGCTGAAGGACCTGGAATCGGAGCAGTTTTTCAGCCTTCTGGAGGGCGTTGGCCGAGGTGAGCCGGCCTTGACTCCTTCGGTAGCCCGCAAGCTTCTGGACGAGTTCGCGCGTCCCAAGAAGCCATCCAAAGACGAATACGATCCCGACGCCTTGACCGATCGGGAACGCGAGGTGCTGGAATTGATGGTCCAGGGCACGACTTCGAACCGCAAACTGGCAAAGAATCTCGGCGTCAGCGAGAACACCGTGAAGTTCCACGTCCGCAACATTCTCGACAAGCTGCACCTGCACAACCGGGCGCAGGTCGTGGCCTATGCGCTGCGCACCCGGCTGGTGGACTCGACGGATGCCAACGAGTAGGAGGCCGTCATGCTGAAAATAAAGCGCATCCTCTACCCCACCGACTTCTCTAGCACCGCCCGGCAGGCACTCGACCACGCCCTCTTCCTCGCCGAGCAGTTCGAAGCCGAGCTTCATATGCTGCATGCGGTGGTGCTGCATGAGGGTGACCCACGCGACCCGCAGCGCCAGTTCCCCGATCCTTCGGATATCTTGCAGCACCTGTTCGAGATCGCCGATTCGGAGCTGGCCCGGATTATCGAAGCCAACCAGGCCAAAACATTTACCCTGGTCGAGGCCAAGGTCAAGGGTTTCGCGGCCGGGGAGGTCATCCTCGAATACGCTGAGGAGCACGACATCGACCTCATTGTCATGGGCACCCACGGCCGTCGCGGCCCGGCCCGCATGTTTCTCGGCAGCGTGACGGAAGAGGTCATGCGCCACGCAAAATGCCCGGTGCTGACGCTTCGCGCTCAGGACAAGACTCCTTCCGGGGGAGCTCTGGAGAAGATTCTAGTGCCAGTCGATTTCTCCGATCATTCCAGGGTAGCTCTCAGCCATGGGCGCGAGATCGCGGCGCTGTACGGCAGCAGCCTGCAGTTGCTCCATGCCATCGAGGAACCGATCTACCCCTACTTCTACGCTCCGGCTGGAGGCTTCGCGGCCGCAAATCAGGTCGACGAGCTACGCCTGAAAAGTGATGCCGCTCTCGACCGCCTGCTGGAAGAATCTGACGGGCCCGACGTGCCGGTCGAGAAATTCGTGGTCAGTGGCCGGCCGGCTATCGAGATTACCCGGTTCGCCGAAAAGCATGGGGCGGGCATGATCGTCATCGCCACTCACGGCCTGACGGGCGTGGAGCGACTCCTCGTCGGCAGCACGGCCGAGCAAGTCGTGCGACTGGCTACCTGTCCGGTTTTCTCGGTGAAGTCTTTTGGCAAGAGCCTGATCTAGGCGGGCCGAGCAGTCGCCTTCGGCTCGTGGCAGGCTCAGAGGCCGGCCAACCGGTCAGGATTCCAATGAGGCGACGACACGCTGCAGGCGCGCACCGACCTCCTTGCCGACCTCTTCCAGCTCGGGTGCATCGAGAATGCCCATGGCGGAAGCCGGGTCCATCGCTCGCACGATGGTCTGGCCATCTTCGACCGAGACCGTAACATTGCAGGGCAGCAGCACCCCGACTCCCGGCACGGCACTGAGCGCACGATGGGCGGACTGTGGATGGCAGGCACCCAGGATGATGTAGGGCTCGCCATCAACGTCGAGTTTCTTCTTCAGCGTCGCCTGAATGTCGATCTCGGTCAGAACGCCAAATCCCTCGGCGGCCAGCGACTCCCGGCACTTCTCCACTGCATCCGCGAACGATAAATCCGACACTGTCCAATAGGCAACCTGACTGGTCTCCATCTCTCCCTCCTAGCAAGCCTCTGCCACCATCTGCAACATGTCCGAGGTGCTGACGATCCCGACGACCTCCTCGCCGTTGACGACCAACATCCGATGCAGATGGGAGTCCATCATGCTGCGGGCTACTTCTCGTACCGGCGTGCTCGCCTCCACCGCAAACACCGAAGGCGTCATGATGTCGCGGACCAACAAACTCTCATCATCGAAGTGAAACGACTCCAACTCTTCGACCTCGACGCGGTCCTCCCATCCACGCACATAGAAGCCCGGATCGTGATCGGGAGCATAGCGCTCACCGTCCGAGGAGGTCGACCGCACCACGTCTGTCACCGACACCACTCCGATCAGTTTGCCCAGGTCGTTGCGCACGGGTGCACCCGAAATCTCCTGGTCGATCAGAAAGGCGGCCAACTCCGCTACGGTGAGCGTGTCCTGAACGGACAAGACCTCCGGGTTCATGATGTCCTGTGCCGTGAGGTTGTTTTTCATACTCTCTATCCTTATCCCTGCAGCGAGAAACTTCAAGGGTTGACTTTGCTGTGAGCTTCCTCTCCCGAAAGGTGGGGCGATCACCGTACCGTTGGGCGGGGCGTGCCTTCTCGGGAACCACCTGATTGCGGTGTGACCGGATTCATCGAGAGTCGGGTAAACTATGCGCTACGCGACTGCAAGCGCTCGAGGTCTGAATCCGGGAGGATGAGAGTGGCAAAGCCTGAGGAGCGAATCGAAACTGGAACCCCAGAACCCGACGTCGGCCGTCGGCGCCTGCTCAACTGGTTTCTGGGCACCACCTTCGGCGCTCTCATCGCCTCGGTGCTCTATCCAGTCGCCAGGTTCGTCAGCCCGCCCGACATCCCCGAGTCGACCACCAACCAGATCGAAGCCGGACCGACCAACGATCCGGATCTACTGGAAGTCGGCTACAAGATTGTTCGATTCGGTGTCGAGCCCGTCATCCTGGTTCGCGTCTCGGACACGGATTTTCGCGCTTTCGCCGGCACCTGCACCCATCTGGACTGCATCGTCGAGTTCCAGAAGGGCAAGAAGAGGCTATGGTGCAACTGCCACAACGGCGAGTACGACCTGAACGGCCAACAGGTGGCAGGTCCGCCGCCCAAGCCTCTGGAGCCCTACAAGGTCGACCTGGTCTACAAGGGTCCCAACCAACCCCAGACCATCGTCATCTCGAAAGCCTGAAATGGTCAAGGAAGCGGTAGACAGTCTGCGCAATTGGTTGGACGACCGACTACCCGTCGCCGACGCCGGTGCCTTCGCGGCCAAGAAGACCGTCCCGGTTCACCGGTACACCGTCATCTACTACCTGGGCGGTATGACCATGTTCTTCTTCCTGGTCCAGGTGATGACCGGGATTCTGTTGATGCTCTATTACCGTCCGTCAGCAGATGGAGCCTTCGAGTCGGTCGAGTTCATCATGACCACGGTCCCCTTCGGCTGGTTGATTCGCTCGATCCACTCCTGGTCGGCCAACCTGATGGTCTTCTTCGCCTTTGTCCACCTGGTCACGGTCTACTTCACCAAGGCCTATCGCAACCCGCGTGAGATCACCTGGGTCACCGGGTGCATGCTCCTGTTCATCGCCATGGCTTTCGGATTCTCGGGTTACCTCCTGCCCTGGAATCAGCTCGCCTTCTTCGCCACCAAAGTGGGCACCGACATCGCCGGGTCGGTGCCGATCGTTGGCGAGTGGGCGCTCAGGTTCCTGCGGGGCGGTGACCGGGTCACCGGTGGGACCCTGTCGAGGTTCTATGGGTGGCACGTAGCCATCCTGCCGGCCATCACCAGCGTCGTGCTGGTGCTTCACCTGCTGCTGGTCCAGATCCAGGGAATGAGCGTTCCGCCGGACCAGAAGAAGCAAGCAGCAACCAGGAGGCCGATGAAGTTCTTCCCCGATTTCGCGTTGCGCGATCTATGGGGCTGGATTCTCGCTCTCGGGGTGCTGGCGGCCATTGCCGCGCTGTTCCCCTGGGAGCTCGGTGAGAAGGCCGACCCGTTCGCCCCGGCCTACAAGGACATTCGCCCCGAGTGGTACTTCATGTTCATGTTCGAAACGTTGAAACTGGTGCCAGGGGGCGAGATCTTCCACGTCGAATACGAGGCTATTCCGATTCTGCTCTTCGGCCTCGGCGGCTTGCTGTTGGTGCTGGTTCCCTTTTTGGACCGCAACGTCTCCGAGACCGGTCGCAGCCCCATGTTCACGCTGATCGGAGTGGTAGTGCTGATATTCATCGTTGGCATGACTGCCTGGGGTTATCGATCATTGACACCCATATGGATAGTCGTTGGCACCGGTGCACTGATGCTCCTGCTGAGTCTCGGCACGCGGTACGAAGACGATCGCGAGCCATGAAGAGGCTGACTGTGCAGACTTCACTTCCAAGAATCATCTTCCTGCCACTCCTCCTCGCGGCTGTGCCCGTCATCGCCGCAGACAGCTCATGCCTGGGTTGTCATGGCGACGAAGACCTTTTCGACTCCGAGCATGTCGAGATTCTGACCGACTACCAGGAGGACATCCATGCCAAGGCCGGCCTCTCCTGCCATGACTGCCACGGAGGAAATCCCGATTCTGCGCTGTTCGAGGACATGGATGCCGCGATGGATCCGGAGTTCGCCGAGAATCCATATCGGGGAGCCCCGGCTTTTGCGGAGATTCCTGGATTCTGCGGTCGCTGTCACTCTGATCCGATCTACATGAAGCGGTTCAAGCCAGATGCCCGTGTCGACCAGGAAGCGGAGTACTGGACCAGCCAACACGGTACGGCACTCACCACCGGCGACGAGCGCGTCGCCAACTGTGTCAGCTGCCATGGGGTCCACGGCATCTTGAGCCCCACCAATCCCAGCTCACTGGTCTACCCGACCAATGTCGCGGAGACCTGCCGGACCTGTCACGCCGACGCTGACCGGATGGCCTCGTCGACTCTGCCGGATGGGAGACCGCTCCCGATCGATCAGTTTGCCCGCTGGCAACAAAGCGTCCATGCGAAGTCCATGTACGAGAAGGAAGATCTCTCAGCGCCTACCTGCAACGACTGCCACGGCAATCACGGGGCGGCGCCCCCCGGCCTCGACTCGGTGAACTTCGTCTGTGGCCAGTGCCATGGGCGCGAAGCCGAGCTCTTTCGCAACAGCCCGAAGAGCGCGGCTTTCGAAGTTCACAACGAGTTCCTCGCGGAAGCTGGCGAAGAGGGTTGTGCCGCCTGCCACGAAGCACCGGAGCCTCAGGCCGCTCTTACCGGCATCCGATCGTTTGGCGAGTGCAGTGCCTGTCACGGTAACCACGGCATCGTCAGGCCGACCATCGGTATGTTCTCGCCGCCACCTCCAACACCCTGTGCTTTCTGCCATAGCCCGCCGGACACCGTCGAGCTCGCTCTGGAAGAACCGCCCAAGATTCGGGAGCACCACAACGCGATCAGGGAGGAGCTGTTGGCCGAGGCCGGAGCACAGGGCATCGAAGGCGAAGCGCTCTACAACTGGTTGGTCGACCAGGCTTTGCTGCTGCCCAACCACACGCTGACCGGCGCGGGAGAAGATGGGCAGGCCGTGCTTCGCCCAGAGTTCTCACGGCTCTGGAACAAGTTTCGCATCGGCAAGACGACTTTCACCTACAACGATCCAGTGACCGGAGAGCCGGTCGAAGCGCGTGTCACGAGGTGCGACTCCTGTCACGCCGAGGAGCCGATTTTGGCCGATGAACCGATCGGTCTGAACACCTCGCGCGAGATCATGCATCAGATGCACGAAATCATCTCCACCACGGCAAGGGCAGAGCGCGTTTTGCTCCAGGCAAGACGTGGCGGGGTAGAAACACGCGAGGCCCTGCTCGAGATCGATCAGGCGGTCGACGCGGATGTCGAGCTCCAGGTTCTCGTTCACGACTTCCAGATCGGAGAGAGTTCCGAGTTTGTCGCAAAACAGGCGATCGGTCTGGACCATGCCCTGGCGGGCCTGAAAGCCGGATCGGAAGCGCTCGACGAACTGGCCTATCGGCGCACCGGGTTGATCGTCTCTCTGGGAGTCATCGTCCTCTTGTTGATCGGCCTCGCTCTCAAGATCCGGCAGGTCTCAGCTCACTGATTCCAGCTTGAAACCCACCTCATCGGGTGGTCGTCTGACTGCCCTTCCGTGGGCGCGATCCCACCCACCTGGTGGTGGCAGTCCGGGGTTCGGACCGTCATCCTTCGACTGCCAGATATACCGCAGGGGGTTTCTGGTCGACTGCCGGCCTCGCGCGGTCGAGAAGATTCTTGGAACCACTGATCTGACTATCCGGGAGACGCGCCATGCGCCTGTGGCTCTCCAGAAACTATCGATCCTCCATCCTCACTCCTTTCGCTGCTCTGGCGCTCCTGACGCTCGCACCTAGTTCCGCTGCGGCCCAGGACAATGATTTCTGTTTTGAATGTCATTCCGACCCTGACCTGACCGCTGAGCGCAACGGTGCCGAGATCTCAGCCTTTGTAGACCAGGCAGCCTTCGAGGCCTCACTCCATGGAGATATGGAGTGCATCATGTGCCACGCCGATCTCGAGGGCGAAGACTTCCACGAGGAAGAGGTCGCGCCTGTCGACTGCGGCATGTGTCACGACGGTGAAGCAGAGGAGTACGCCAAGAGCCTGCATGGCAGAGCCGCAGCGCGCAGCAGCGGCCAAGGACCGACCTGCGCGGGGTGCCACGGCGCCCACGAGATCCAGCCCGTGGCCGATCAGGAGGTCGAGTGCGCCAGCTGCCATCAGCGCCAGGGACGCGAACACCTGGCGAGTCTGCATGGCCAGGCCGCCGAACGCGGTGACCCGCTCGCCCCCGGCTGCGCGGACTGTCATGGTGGCCACAGCATCCTCAGCGCCCGGGACCAGAGCTCACCGACGGCGGTCATGAACATTCCTGTTCTCTGTGGCCGGTGCCACCAGGAAGGAACCGAAGTAACTCAGACCCACGAGATTCACCAGGATCACATTCTCGAGCACTACTCGATGAGCATTCACGGTGAGGGTCTCTACAAGCAGGGCCTGACCGTCACCGCCGTGTGCACCTCCTGCCATACATCCCATTTCATCCTGCCCCACACCGATACCAGATCCAGCATCCACGAGGACAACGTCGCCAACACCTGCGAGCAGTGCCATGCGCAGATCGAGCAAGTCCATCGTGCGGTGGTCGAAGGCCGGCTGTGGCGTGAATCCCCGGACAAGGTTCCGGCCTGTGTGGACTGCCACTCACCGCACAAGATCCGTAAGGTCTTCTACCCCACCGCCGCCGCCACCCAGGATTGCCTGCGCTGCCACAGCGATCCGTCGATCGACGCCGGTCGCGATTCCAACGCCGGCTCTCTCTATGTCAATGAGGCCGCCTTCCTGACATCGGCCCATGGAGAGAAGGCCTGCGGTCAATGCCACACCGACGTCGATCCCTCTCTCGAGGAGCGCCCCTGTGCCGTCGACCTCGCACCGGTCGACTGCGCCATCTGCCACGCCGAAGTCGTCCAGGAGTTCGACAGCAGCATCCACGGCACGCTCCATGCGGCGGGCGACCCCGACGCCCCGGGATGCCTCTCGTGTCATAGCAACCACAACACGCTGAAGAAGACCAATCCGCTGTCGCCGACCTTCGCTCAAAACGTCCCACTTCTATGCGCCGAGTGCCACAGGGCAGGCGAGCAGGCGGCAGTTCGGATCCACTCCGACGTCACCGACATCGTCCAGAGCTATGTCGACAGCATCCACGGCACGGGTCTCCTGGAGAGCGGCCTGGTCGTTACGGCCACTTGCGCCGACTGTCATACCGCCCATGGAGAGCTCCCACCCTCCGACGAGCGGTCGACCGTGCATCCCGCCAACGTGCAGGAAACTTGCTCGAAGTGCCATCTCGGCATTGGCGAGATTTTCAAGACGAGCATTCACTGGCCCGACAACAACGACACGGACAAGGAGCTGCCGACCTGCAACAACTGTCACAGCTCACACGAGATCAGCCGGTCGGATGTGGATGACTTCCGGTTCTCGATGATGCGTCACTGTGGCGACTGTCACCACGATGAGGCCGAGACCTTCTTCGACACCTTCCACGGCAAGGTGTCGCGACTGGGCTCGGCTGGCGCCGCCAAGTGCTACGACTGTCACGGCACCCACGCGATCCTGCCTTCAACGGACCCGAATTCGACGCTGGGACGCACCCACGTCGTCGAGACCTGCGGCCAGTGCCACGAGGGCTCACACCGGCAGTTCGCGGGCTACCTGACCCACGCCACCCATCACGATTCAGAGAAGTACCCGTGGCTCTTCTGGTCGTTCTGGTTCATGACCGTTCTCCTCGTCGGCACACTCACCTTCGCTCTGCTCCACACCCTCGCGTGGCTCGTCCGGCTCTATCTCTCCAAGGACGAGTGGAAGGCGCACAAGGAGCAGGCCGAGTTCGACCACAAGCCGACGTTCCGGCGCTTCACGCTGTATAACCGCATCCTGCACTTCTGGATGGTCGTCAGTTTCTTCACCCTGGCGCTCACCGGTATGGCGCTGAAGTTCTCCTACATGAAGTGGGCCGAATTCGTTGCCTTTCTCTCTGGAGGCTTCGCTGGCATGGCTGCCCTCCACCGCGTGGGCGCGTTCATACTCTTTGCAGTCTTCCTCGGGCACCTCTGGTATGTGCGGCACCGCAAGGTCACCCAGGGATTGTCGTGGAAAGATGCAATCTACGGTGAAGACACGATCCTGTTCACCTTCCGCGACCTCAAGGAGGCCATTCAGTCGATCCGCTGGTTCTTCGGCCTCGGCGGACGCCCCCGCTATGGTCGTTACACCTACTGGGAGAAGTTCGACTACTTCGCGGTCCTCTGGGGCATTCTGATCATCGGTGGCACGGGACTGATCTTGTGGTTCCCCGAGACCTTCACCCACATCCTGCCGGGCTGGTCGGTCAATGTGGCGACCATCATCCACAGCGATGAGGCGCTGCTGGCAGTGGGTTTCATCTTCACCATCCACTTCTTCAACACCCACTTCCGACCGGACAAGTTCCCGCTCGATCAGGTGATGTTCCATGGCGCCATGACCCTCGAAGAGCTCGAATACGACAAGCCTGGCGAGTACGAACGGTTGAAGAATGCGGGTGAGCTGGACGATCACATCGTCGATCCACCGCGTCCCAACACCCAGCGCATGGCCAAATTCGGCGGCTTTCTCGCGCTGACCATCGGGTTGACGTTGATCGCGCTGATCATCTTCACGATGCTCTTCGGGTACAGGTAACAGACCCTTGTCACTTCGATTCGCCTCGCTCCGCCAGAGGCGGGTGAGGCTGCGCTCAGCGAATCAAGGCCACACCGTTCCGAGCAATCCAAACAACCCCTGAATCGGCCAGCCACTGTGCCGGCGCACGGGAGGGCGCAGAGGTCCTCCCGCTAGTTCAGGTATCGTTCGAGGGCGGCGCGATCGACGCGCGCCAGGAGGAAGTGGTTGTCGCCCATGGAGATCTCCAGCGGAAAGATCCGTGGCAGCTCGAGAATCCATCGGTGCTCGATGGTGGCGGGTCCGAGCGCGGCGATCCAGTCGACCTCCTGATCGGCTACCCGTTGGAGCCACGCCTTCCGATCCGCAGCTTCGACCAGGGCCTCCCGATCGAAGTAGCTGACGATCTCACCGTCGGCTGTGACTGGCAGATAGACAACATCGTTTTGCAGCCTGGTGCCGAGGAAGGGCCAGCGAAACCAATTGTGGGGAATCCTCGGGTCATACCCTGCGGTAACCGCGATCCGGCTCGGCTCAGCCCCATCGACTTCTCGCCACAAAGGCCACGCCTGGACCGGCGGGACGCCATGAAAATCGAATAGCTGTCGCTCGCCGTGCAACCGGTAGGCCGCCCAGCGGAAATGCTCCCGAACACCGATGATCGCCAGCAAGGCGACCGTCAGAGAGGCAATCACCACCGGCCCAACAGCCCGTGTTCGCCACCTGCTGCGTCGCAGCAGGAACCACAGCCCAGCAATTGCGAAAATGACAGCAAGGACCTGCAGAAAAGCTGCCGTCATCTCTGCAGGCCACTGCCTGTGCCCGTAGATCCAGGTCTCGACCAACAGGACAGGCATCAGAAGCCCTCGCGCGATTCGCCCGCCGACGAGTCCGCTGCTCACCAGCAAACCAGCCAGGCTCGGGACGAGCAGGCGCCCCATCACCAGAGTCCACCAGGCAAACATCGAGCTGTTCTTCGGACTGAAGAACGTGACCAGGGTGATCACGCCTCCTGTATACACCCACAGCAGAAACCACCTGCCTCGCTGCGAGCCCAGCAGCGTGGTTGAACCGAGAATGCCGAGGACCAGCAGCAAGACGCCCAGAATCCCCACATTCAGAAATGGGTCGATCGCCGAATCGTTGATAACCAGTGCCTTGGCGGCCCGGATCAGCTCCGTGGGAGAGGCACCCTCACCGAGTCTGCTCAAGATCCACGAGTGCTGCTCGTTGTAGGGCAAGAACCTCGAGATCTCGAAAGGGTAGAAGGGAGAACCCCGCTCGGCCCAATTGAACAGAAGGTTCGGCAGAGCTACCGAAACACCGGCAGTAAAACCGAGAAGGTCTCCGTAGCAGCGCCGGCGAATCGCCCACCACAGCACGATGACCGCCGCCGGTGCCAGGAGTGGGAGAAAGGACATCTTGACCAGCAATCCCAGACCACAAGCCATGCCGAACATCAGGGCAGCCCCCTCGCCTGCCGTGTCCTCGAGAAACACCCACAAGAACAACGAGACGAACAGCACCATCGCCAATACTGCGTTGTCGACATAGGCGGTGCTCAGTTGGCTGATTTGACTCGGCAACATGGCAATCGCGGTAGCGACAACCAGCGCTGTCGACCGCTCCTGCCCTAGCCCCCGGGCAACCGCGTATCCACCCAGTAGCACCCCACACCACAAAGCAATAGCGCCCAGCGGCACGAGAACGTCCCCGACTCCCCAAACCAGGGTCCAGGCCCAGACCAGATCACCGCCCCAGGGAAAGAACTCGTAGTAGGTCCAGGAATCGGGAGCTGGCTCCAGCACGACACCGGCGTTCTGTACCCACCTGCCGGCTCGAAAGAGATGGTAGGTGAAGTCGTCCCAGCCCAGGGCGGGAGTCGCGAGTGTACGAACCATCCGCAGCCCGACGTGAGCCCCCACCAGCCCCAGGCCAATGGCGACCCACCGGTGTGACCGCAGATCGCCTGCCAGAGCCCGGGCCTCTGCTCGGTACTCGGTGCAAACGCGCCCCAGAACCTCCGCCACTCGCGGCCACCAATACCAAAGCCCGGTCATCGGACCGATGACAGCCAAGGCAATCACTACGGTGAGGCGAAAGGCACCCGCCAGGGACAGGATCTCGAACAGCCAGGCAAAGATCCAGAACGTCAGGCAACAAGCACCCGTCAGCCGAACAACGATCGAGCTTCCCGCCAGAAGGCGGTCTGCGACCAGAAGACTGGTGACCCAGCAGCAACCGACGGCCAGGATTGCAGCGACGAGCCCCACGACTATCATCATTCGCGAGACAGTCTACCGGACCTGAATCCGCTACAAACAGAGGCCACGGTTGGTATAGAGTTGGTCCGCCTCGGCTGTGATCCCAGACCCAGTCCTGTTCGTAAGACTCGAATCCCAAAGACCAGCGCATCAGGCGGAGCCTTCTGATGAAATTCTCGATTCAAGCATTGACTCGTAGTCCCCTCAGTCTGCTGGGTGTGGCTATTGCCACGGCCAGCTCCCTTTTGATCATCACCCTGATCCTGCTCACCTTCTTCGGCATGGAGGGCGGGCCGTACCTCGGTATCCTCGCTTTCGTCATTCTGCCGATTGTCTTCGTCATCGGCCTGCTGCTGATTCCCATCGGCATCCGGCTGGCAAGAAACAAGGCACGAAAGCTGGCCAAGGACGGAGTCAAGCCACCCGAGCCTTTTCCGATCATCAATCTCAATATCCCGCATACGCGCCGCATCGTCCTCATCATCCTCCTCCTCACCCTGGTCAACATCGTCATTCTGTCGGTGGCCACTTTCGAGGCGGTGGAGGTGATGGAGACCAACGAGTTCTGCGGCGAGACCTGTCACTCCGTCATGGAGCCCGAGTGGACCGCCTATCAACAGTCACCTCACTCGCGGGTCGATTGCGTCGATTGCCACATCGGACCTGGCGCCAACTGGTTCGTCAAGTCCAAGCTGTCCGGGACTTATCAGCTTATTGCGGTCACCTTCGATCTCTACCCACGACCGGTCCCAACGCCCGTGCACAACCTGCGCCCGGCGCGAGATACCTGCGAGCAGTGCCACTGGCCCACCAAGTTCGTCGGCAACAAGCTCAAAGTGCGGACCCACTACGACACCGACGAGGAGAACACAGAGCTGATCACCGCCCTGCTACTGCGAGTGGGTGGCTTGAAAGGCGACTCCTCGGAAGGAATTCATTGGCACGTCGATCCCGGAGTGGAGATTCGCTACAGCTCCGATGAAACCCGGGAGAAGATCTACGATGTCCAGCTCACGCTTCCGGACGGCACGACCAAGCTGTACCGCAGCCCCGAGGAAGTGGGAGAGGGCGAGACGCTCGAAACTGATCGTCTGATGGACTGTGTCGACTGCCACAACCGACCGACCCACATCTACAAGATGCCGGGACAGGCCGTGGACGATGCCATCCGCAAGGGCCGTATCCCACAGTCTCTGCCCTTCGTGCGCAAGGAGGCTGTGAAGGCGTTACGAGCGGAGTACGCTTCACGCGAAGAGGCTCAATCCGGGATCGAGGAGCACCTGACCAGCTTTTATCGCGACAGCGGCAACCAGCTCACGGCGCAGCAGAACGCCGCTCTCGAGCAGACGATCGAAACGCTCACGGAGATTTGGGGACAGAACGTCTTCCCACACATGCAAGTCAGCTGGGGGACCTACCCGAATCACATCGGGCACGAGGAATCGCCCGGTTGCTTCCGCTGCCACAACGACGAGCATGCGACTGCCGAGGGTGAGGTCATCTCAGGCGACTGCGACACCTGCCACGTCATCATGGCGATGGAAGAAGAGCGCGGCGAGGCCCTCGACTCTCTGGGACTGGATCTCTAACCGAGCTTGGTGCCCTTGTCGAAAGGTGACTTCACCGGACGATACTCCTCGTCGGGATCCATCCTCTCATGGGCCCGGCCTGGAGCCGAACGTCCGGTGACGGCGGCGGGATCGACCGGATAGACCACAGGATCGTAGATGACACCGTAGAGGTGCCAGATCAGGATCGAAAGTCCTGCCAGCACGGCCTCCCAGAAGTGGATGGTCGTGGACAGATCCATGACCCACGAAGGAAACCACCGCAGCATGGGGTCCTCGAACCAGAGCGCGAAGCCGGTAACCGTCATGACAACCGTGCCCCACACCACCCCGCCGTATTCCATCTTCTCCGGGTAACCGACCCAGGGTGACTTCGGGACGGTGGTGCGCCGTCCGAAGAAGAAGGCGAACTTCTCACGCAACTCGTGCAGGTCGTCCCAACCTGGGATGAACCTCAGGATGCACCGCCGGGCATGCCGATCCATTGCCAGGTGGACGATATGCACCACCGCTGAGAGCAGCATCACCAGTGCAGCGATCCGGTGCACCCAACCCCGAAGGTCGTACTGCTCCTCCCACGCGTGCAGCGGGTAGGCCCACCAGGCTTCCGGATAAGTCAGCGCAAACCCCGTATAGGCCAGCACTGTGAAGCTGACCGCCATCAGGGTGTGCGCCAGGCGGAAGCCGAAGGACATCCTCTCGCGGTCACCCACGTCTGCCTTCAAGGGCCTCTCCGGCGGATGCTGGGTCTTGCGAAAGAGATCGAGGAGGTTATGGATCAGCATGAAACCGACCACCGCCAGAATCGTCCAGATGTAGAGGTTGCGAACGAGCTTCACCGTCCAGTGCTGTGCCTCGGTATCGATGACGTGCACTGGGCCAATGGCAAACTTCTGCCCCGCCCCGGGATGGCACTGGCCGCAGGTCTCATCCAGGTTGTCAGGATGGGTGTGGGCGAGTGGGTTGCTCGACGGCAGGATGTCGTGCACTCCATGGCAGGAGGCACAGTTGGCGACCCGCGCTATCCCGAACTGAGCGGCCAAACCGTGGTAGCTGCTCTCATACGAGGGCACCTTGTCTTTTGACAAACCGTACTTCTCGTTCAGGCGCACATCCGCATGGCACCGTTCGCAAGTCACCTTGGGAATGTTGGTCGGGTAGACCGGTGAGTCCTCGCGTTGCGGCTCCAGGATCCGATGCTCCCCGTGGCAATCGGTGCAGACCGGAGCCTCCTTCACTCCGGTCGCTGCGGCTACGCCGTGCACGCTGCGATCGTATTCAGCGGCTATTTCCTTGTGACACTGGCCGCAGGTCGCCGAGATATGCTCATGGTTCACGCTCGAGCTGGGATCGGAGGACCGCAGAATCAAATGGCTGCCGTGGCAGGTCGAGCAGGTTGCACCATTCTCTCCAGCCTGCAGAGCGCGTGAGTGAATACTCTCGGTGTAGCTCTCGAGCGGCAGCACCAGGTGAATGTTGAGCCGTTCAGCCAGCTCGGACCTCGCATGGCACGACCCACACACCTCAGGTTGGCGGAGCGGGTGGGTCAGCGACTGGGGATCATCGGATGCGAGAATGCTGTGCCCGTCCCTGTGGCACCCCTTGCAACCCGCGAGCAAGGCGTCACCCGAGGTTTCCATCTGGCCGTGAATACTCTGGGAATAATCCTCTGCAGCGTCGTCATGACAGTTCACACACTGGTTGGCGTAGATATCGTCTGCATGAGGGAGCTCTTCGGCTGCCGGGTGACAGTCGAGACAGTCCAGAAAGCCGTGCACTGACGCTTCGACCTGCTCCAGATCGACGTCATGACAATCCAGGCAATCTTCCTGGGCCTGGATCGCGCTGGCCCCGGACAGGACAAAAACAACACCCACTAGAACCGCACTGCAGACTCGCCAAGCCCGACAGTCGGCCCACTCCGAAGTGGCCCCGATTCTCATTGTGGAATCCCTCCTGGTTGAAGGGGCAACGGTGAAGATATCGAGGGCCGGCCCAGACGGGCCGGCCACACTCCTCCCCCGCTCACGCGTCCCTCCGTAAGCAGTTTGCTGGATGGCGTCGGCTGCGCCAACATCCTTTCGGGCAGAGTCCAACCCACCTTTCGGGGTAGGAATGCCTGGTCGTCATGCGGCTTCCCTGCCCCGGGTGCGATTGGCCATCACCAGGCGCACCATGTATGCCACCGTGCCCAGCCCGGCGAGCAGCAACACCGCAAAGAGTAGGAAGTTGCCCCACTGAGGTGCGGAGATCAAGGCAAACTGGCTGGTGAAGTCTTCGAGATACAGAGCTCGCACCTGATGCCGGGTAATCGTCATGATCACCACCGTGAGGGTCATGGCCGCCAAGGTTCCGGCCACCAGGCCAGGCTTCTCTGCCGGTCGTTGATTTCTCGCCAACATCACGAGCAGCCCCAGACCCAGAACGATGGAAACTGTCAGTGGTACAAGCGTGATTGCACCGCCCTTCATCAGTCCCGAGAGCACATCGCGAGGTAGCACGACGAGCAGCAAGAAGCCATCGATCACGATCAGCAGCGTCGACCAAAGAGCCCACTTCCAGCCATAGGCTGCAATGCTCTCGTTGATCTCGCGCTCCTGACCGTGACGGGCCTGGCGCGTCGCCCACCAAGCGACCACCAGGCCACTGAAGCCCAGAGAAGCGAAGACGAAATGAAGCAGTCGCGGGAAATAGGCAGGGTCCGCCAGAACCATCCACGGATTCGCTGCCAACGCCGACCAGCCCTCAGGCTGAGAATGCACCAGGTTGACCGCCACGTGCACCATGGCCACGATCAGAAAAAGCAATGCCGCGACCAGCAGCCAACCTGCCCCCCCACTCCCCAGCGCACTGACACCTCGGAACTTGTAAACGTAGGTGGCGTAGTAACCGATCATCAGGAATACGAGCAGAAAGAGCCAAAGCCATGAGATCAGGATTGTCGCTGTGTAGAAGTACTGCTGATAGAGCACCTGGACAAAGAGCAGCGGTGCGATCGCGGTTGTGATTGTCAGCGAGATGCCAAATGTATTGATCTTCATCAGACGCGAGGCCAGGACGGTTCGATAGTCGCCCGGTCGCCCTCCGGAGCTCAGATGAGCGATCGCCGCCATCATCGTCCCGCCCAGGGTCAGATTCACAAAGAGCAGATGCAGGATGAACGTGAAGACCAACAACCCATGGAACAGCCAGACTGGCCCTGGGATCGGAAAGACATCCATGGCAGGGATTAGCTCGGTTGCCATCACTCGGCTCCTTTCTCAGCCACCTTCGTCGACCCCTGCGCCGCCAGGTCCGCGAGGTACTCGACCAGCATTTCCATCTCTTCCTCGGTGCCGACAAACGGCGGCATATACGGATAGTCGAGCTCGGCCTTGTCGATGCTCCCTCCTTCTTCCAGGTCGATGAAGGTGTCGGCCTGGTCATACAGAGCGAACAGCACGCCGTAGATCATGTCGGGGTCGTCAGGCAGGTAATCCCGAATCGCCAGATACCCGTCGATGGTGTGGCAGCTCGCGCACTGCGCTCGGAAAATCGCTCTTCCTTCAGTCGCCCGGTGACCTGCGATCTCGACCTCGGCCCAGTGAGCCTTGCTCAGGACCCCGGCTTCGCGCAGGGTCTTCACCTCGTCCACGCGGATTCCATTGGAGAACATGTAGTCGTGAATGATGAACGGCTTGCGGACGCCTTCGCGCAGGCGCTCGTAACCGCCGAAGAAGGCGAATGAAGCCAGCATGATCAGCACGACCGGGATCACCCGCGCCCACCTCGGTCGAAGGACAAGAAAAACGACAGTGAAGACCAGAGCCGCGGTCAGGGACCACATCAGGAAGTGCCGAGTGTCCGCCAGCGCCGCCAATGCCGGTGCCTCTCCGAGAAACAGAGAACGGATGGACTCGGGGAGCGCGATCTCCCACCATCGATAGCCGGCATAGGAAACCACTGTGCCGATGATCCCCCAGAGACCCAGGTACCTGGCCAGTCGCGGACGCGCTTCAGGAGTCGCCCGCAACAGCGGAATCAGCATGAAGGCTGTCGCCATCAGAACCGCGATGCCGGTCCGCAGCACGAGTGCCGGGAAATAGGTAGGATTGAAGAAACCATCCCAGAAGGCCCCGGTCTCCAGCCAGCGCCCCGGTGTCGCCATGAAGGTCAGGATGCCGTTTATGATGACCAGAGACAGGTAGGCTGCTATGAAATAGATCCAGGCCACCATCACATGGGCTCTCTTCGACACCCTGTCCCAGGTCGCGTAGTAGACCAACGCCGCAACGATCTCGACGATGAAGAACACCCATTCGATAGCCCATCCCCAGACGTAGTTACGGATCAGCGCCGAGATGGCCATGGGCGAGATCAGACCGGCAACCACCCAGATGCCAACGCCCGAGATCGCACCAAAGACCGTCGAAATCAGAATGAGAACGAGAGAGGACCGCTTGGCCAGCTCTCGCATCTGTGGATCGCCCCGACGCACCGCCAACGTCTCGGTCACCGCGATGACCAGACCACCCCCGATAGCGAAATGCGAGACGATGACGTGCGTGATCGCGACAAGGCCCATGAGGACGCCGCCGCCCATGGCGATATCCCAGATCGGATAGTCCATGTGTTCTCCTTTCCCTGTGGATGATGCAAACGACTACAACCGGGCCGCCTCCAAACCCATCGCAGTCAACCCACAAACGATACCTATGGGGGTATACAATGACACGACGCCGGCGGGTAGACCTTCGCCCACCTGTCGGGGTGGTATCGACCCAATGGCATTGGCGTATCATTCACGCTGGACTTCAATCACGGAGGACCTGGATCCATGAGAACACCGATCAGTTGGATGGGGATTCTGCTTGTCGCCGCCCTGAGCGCCGCACCCACTCTCGCCCAGGACCATGCCTATATCGGCACCAAGAACTGCCGCAAGTGCCACATCAAGGAGTATAAGTCCTGGCAAGAGACCACGATGGCCAACGCCTTCGAGACTCTGAAGCCGGGAGTCAAAGCAGAGCGCAAGACCGAACTGGGGCTCGACCCTGCCAAGGACTACACCACCGATGCAGAGTGTGTTCGTTGCCACGTCACCGGCTACGGTAAAGAAGGCGGCTTCACCTCGATCGCCGACACCCCCGACCTGGCTGGGGTCGGCTGCGAGATGTGTCACGGTGCCGGCGGCACCTATACCCAGGACGGCTATATGACGCTGAAGAACAAGGAGTACAAGCGC
Source organism: uncultured Acidobacteriota bacterium (assembly GCA_963707075.1). Taxonomy (GTDB): domain Bacteria; phylum Acidobacteriota; class Thermoanaerobaculia; order Multivoradales; family JAHEKO01; genus CAXMQZ01. Next base: position 815,514 of record CAVPOX010000004.1, on the reverse strand, counting down.
GCCGATCTGATCAAGGTGGGCCTCAACCACCCGATCGAGGAATCGACCTGCACCCAGTGTCATAACGAGGATGTACCGATTCCGGACTACACCTTCGACTTCGCCACCAAGAAGGCCGAGGGAATCCACGAGGTCTATCCGCTCAAGTACAACCACGACTGAACGCGGGAGACCGCCGGGGGCGCCGCTACAGACTCCAGAGGGCGGGTCCAGGACCCGCCCTTCTGTTGATCGGTCCCTTCGCCACTTGCAGGGCACGGCTTCGGTACTAGACGATCTTGGCACGCCCATTCCCACCCGGGTGGGTGGCTGACACTCCTACCCCATCGGACGTTCTACCGCTGCCTGACGACTGATAGGAAATGGTCGTCCCGAGAAAGGCAACTCAGCTGCAGTCGAGTTGAGGAGCAAAGCCACGGATCTCCGAGTGCCTCGCGGCGGAGGGCCCGCCACGCAGGATCGGAAGACCGCCGGGCTGCTCTAGGGCAGAAGGAGGGGGCGAGTATGCGTGTTCTCAGCTTGTCGAGTTTGATTCTCTTCTTTGCGCTTGCCGTTCCGCTGGCAGCTCAAGACGAGATCTTCATCGACACCTTCGAAGCGGGTTCCACAACCTCCTGGCATCTCGACGTCAGTCGCTGTACCCAGTTCTTCGCGGGTGGTTCGTTCACAGATCATTGCTACAAGTGGATTCCCGGGACTGGCGACTGGTTCGATTCCCAGGCTGAGTGCAGCCGGTGGGCACCTGGCGGCAGACTGATCTCAGCCGAGAGCGCCGAAGAATGGCATCACGTGACCCTCCACCGGGTTCCGCCCAACTCCAAATCCTGGATAGGCCTATCCCGTGGGGTCAGAGACAGCTGCCCAGGTGCCTGGGCCTGGGAGTCGGGTGAGCCCATATCGTTCACCAACTGGGATCCGGGTGAGCCGAACGCCGGGGGGTGTCCGGCTTGCGCCACAAGCTGGAAAGACCTCGGCGATCGATGGGACGATCTCGCGTGCGATGCCTCTGGTCTGGTGTCGGATTCGATCTGTGAAGTCGATCTATCGGTGGTTCGGATCGTCGGCCGCAATGGGGGCCGATTGACCTTCCCGAACGGCGCGGTTCTGGATGTCCCGGCCGGGGCGGTCGACGACGACACGGCCATCGCCGTGCGCTCACTCGAGTGCGCTGAGCTCGATCCGCTGCTGAACTCGCGGCCGATGAACTCCCACGACAAGCGGTGTTTGGCTGCGGTCGATATGGCCCCATCAACCCTGAACTTCCCCGAGCCGGTTACCCTGACACTGCCAGTTATGGGCCTCCAACCGGGCGAGATTCCGGTACTGGCAGACGTGTTTCCCAAAGAGTCCGACTATGCTTACCGCGCCACCGATCTGGACCACTACCCCGCCACCGACACGATTGAAGTAGAGCTTGCGAGCCCGGGCGTGCTCGCCATCACCGCACTCGCTGCCCCCTCACGGCAGCCATCGAGTTCAGGTCCCGGTAAGGCGCCGAGCGCCCTTTGCGAGCAGGGCAACATCGCTGTTCAGTCGGAATTCGTGGACCTGTCCGTAAAGGACGGCGATGTGGAGTGCAGCCTGATCTTCGATTCGGTCAGTGTGACCTTCCTCGACTGCGATGGCTCCCCGACCCAGGCTCATGAAATGGCCGAAGCGGTCGGTTGTTCAGACAAGACGTACTTCGAGGGGCGGGTCTGTGGTCCTGGGGTACTGGGCGAAGCGTGTTTCGTCGATCCCCAGCCCGTGACCACGGTCATCACTGGCGACACCGTGAGACTCCATGCCTGGGCCAGGGCAATCGATCCGGACCAGAACAACCGGGAATTGTTCATCGCGAACATCGACCATGCGACCTATCAGTGGCAGAGTCTCAACACAGCATTGGGGAGATTTCCCGATTCTGGTGAGGGAGTTCTGGAGGCAGCAGAGTGCCTGCAGCAAGTCTGTCCGTTCGATGTCCAGGCTCTGAACCGCTATGTGTCTTCCCCCCTGCCCAAGGGCAAGGTCAACGTCCTGTCCAGTGCGGAGGGGATCTTCGACGTCGAGTGGTACTACTCTTGGAACGGCGACGAACAATGCACACTCAATGGGGAAGGGTATTCCTCTTTTGTCCGGGAGCGATTCGCAGGAGGATGGGGTGGGAGCGCTACTTTCCTGATCCCAGACTACCTCGACTCGGAGGTGCTCGCCTATGAACCCTCCGGTGCCATCCAATTCCGACAGGACGTTGATGGAACGGGGTTCTGCGACGAACCCACGAGAGTCGTGCACTGGGACGGAATCATTCAACAGACATGGTATCCAGAGATGCCTTGTACGCAATACGAGTCCCGACTCGAGCTGCAAGAGGACGAAGAGCGGATGAATTTCTGGTCCTGCATCCCGCTCCAACAACACTACTTCGATTATGCAAGTGGGATGTCGTGCACCGGGCCCCTCAACATTTCAGACCTCTACCTGGTCGATGGAATTCCATGCTTCTTCCCTGACTGGGTCGAGCTTACCCATCAGGGAGAAGGTGTCTTCGAAATCGACGAGACTCTGTTCTTGGAACCGGCCTGCACCCAGTTCACAGGGCTTGGATGCACTGTGGCGGTGCCAGTGTCCGTGTATGTGCGCGCCGTTCCCCGATGGGATGTCACGACATCGCAATCGAAAGAGGGCTCGCCCCAATCACCTTGAACTGCACCCATGTGACGACCGGCCTCTGCACCGGCCTTGGCTGGGCCCAGCGGCCCTACCCTGCGATAGACTCCGCCCATGGACGCCAACGACCAGCAACGCCTCAACACGCTCCTCGCCGACCGACAGGTCGCCACCTTGGCTGTCACCATTGATGATGGCCCCTTCGCCAGTCTGGTGCCGTTCGCCATGACTGCCGACTCCAGCGCTGCCCTGATCCACGCCTCCCAGCTGGCCAAACACAGCGCGGGCCTCAACGAGGGCGCTTCGTACTCCATCCTGATTCACGAACCGGACAACGCGCCCGACGTCAATCCTGCCCAACTCGGTCGGGTAACCCTGACAGGCACGGTCAAGCCAATCCCCAGGGACTCTGACGATTACCCTGCCGCCAGGGAGCACTACCTCGCCAAGTTCCCCAAGAGCGAGATCACCTTCGGCCTCGGCGACTTCGTGCTCTACGCCCTTCAGATCGACAAGGCCCGGTATGTAGCGGGCTTCGGCAAGACCTTCGATCTATCCCCCGCTGACCTCGCCGACACCGCCGCGTAGCTGCGGGCCGTGCCTCTGTGCCGGCCGTCAATGTTGTAGCGAAAGTGCGTCCGGGCCGGCTACCCTATTTGAGCAGTAGCACCGGACATTCCGCCAGGATCGCTACCTGGTGACTTATCGATCCCCAGGCCGCAGCTGGCTTGTCGCGGTCGAGTGGGCGCGAGCTCATGAGGATGAGATCCACCTGCTTGTCTCCGGCAAAGGCGACAATCTCTCTGGCACGGCGCCCGTAAGTGATGTGCTGCTCGACCGAGGCTTCCTCGCTGTCGAACGAGTCCGCCAGAACCGCCAGGCGCGAGCGGGCCTTGTCCTCCAGGCGCTGATAGAAGTCTTTCATGTCCTCGAAGGGCGCATCCGCGATGGTCTCGATGACATGCAGCAGGATCACCTCGCCACCGGCGCCCAGTAGCTGGCGAGCCGCAACGAGCGCCGCGTCATTCTTCTCGGTGAGATCGACGGGTAGCAGAATACGAGTGAACATGGTGCAAGTATGCCAAAACGCAAGTCGCGGTGACAGGATACTTTCTCGGCCAACCTGGGTGACAGGATACTTTCTCGCGAGAAAGTATCCTGTCACCGGGGTCTCAGGCAGCGGTTTCAGGCACGAACCAAACGGGACACTTGGCACCGTGAAGAATGCTGAGGGTCGTGGTCCCGAAGATGAAGCGCTTGAGCATCCCCTTGCCGTGGGCGCCCATGACGATGCAAAGCGGTTCGAGCTCGTCCGCCACCTTCAGGATCGTTTGAACCGAGTCCCCGACCCGGGAGTGCACACGGACGCGCCCGGCAACGGATTCGGGGATCAGATTGCGCAAGCGTTCCTTGGCTGCCTTCACCTCCCGCTCCTCCTGAGAGGTATCCTGGCCGGGCCGCACTACATGCAGCAGATCGATACTGTGGGGCATCGCCGCTGCAGCTGCGAAGGTCATCTTCAGCACAGCTTCCGCTCTCACGGTCAGATCCACCGGTACGAGAAACCGCATCTCCTCGACGGGCGGCTTGTCGGGTGCATCGAAAACAGCTTCCGGGGAATAGCTCTCCCCGATAGCCAACAACGGGCAAGGAGCCTGGATCACGATGCGCTCGGTCAGCGAATCGTGATCGCCACTCGACTTGCCGTGGGTGCCCATGATGATCAGGTCAGCGGGAAGCCCACGAGCCACAAACAGGACGGTCTCGTCCCGCGGCCCTTTCGTGATGCGTCCTTCGTACTCGATGCCGTCAGGGATCTCGGCGAAGAGCTCCTCGAGCTGCGTCGGCACCGCCTCGGATTTCTCCTCCGCCTCGGATTGTTTGTCTTCCGACCACATCCAGGCTACCGACATGAATCCTGGAGGGCGCACGTCCAGATTGTGATGCAGCACGATCTTCGAACCGATGCGCTTGGCCATCTCGACGGCCATGCGCAGGTTGCGCCGGGAGATGGAAGAGAAGTCGACAGGACAGTGAATGGTACGAATTTCCATGGTCTCGGCTCTCCTCACAAAGTCTCAACAGTATCTTCAGCGGCAACTTCGCTTTCCGCCGGCTTTCCGATCTGGTCGAGGGCATAATCCAGGCACTGGATGATGTCGTCAGGGTGCTCGATGCCCACCGACAGGCGAACCAGGGAAGGGGTGATGCCAATGGCCTCCTTCTCATCCTCGGGCACGTCCGAATGGGTCATCGTGGCCGGGTGCTCGATGAGTGACTCGGTCCCTCCCAGACTGACGGCCAGCTTGATGAGCTCGACGGCGTTGAGGAACTGAAAGGCTTCCTTTTCGCCGGCATCTTTCAGACAGAAGGCGATCATGCCCCCGGGGCCGGTGCACTGCTTTTCGTAGATCTCTTTCTGTCGACCGTCCTTCCACAGACTAGGGAAGTGCACCCACTCGATGGCCGGGTGCTTCACCAGCCAACGCGCGATCTGCTCCGCGTTCTTGCGAGCGCAGGTGATGCGCAGCTTGGCGGTCTCGAGCGACCGCATGAGCAGCCACGCCGAGTACGGCTCCAGCATCGTGCCGAGAATCGTGCGATAGGTCTTGATCCGATCAATCAGCTCGCACGAGCCCAGCGCCACTCCAGCCACCAGATCACTATGCCCTCCCAGGTACTTGGTCGCCGAGTACAGCACGACATCGGCGCCGTGGAGCAGAGGCTTCTGATAGAGGGGCCCCAGGAAGGTATTGTCGACGATGCAGAGCGCCCCATTGCGATGCGCTACCTCCGCCATCGCCTCGATATCAGTCATGATCATTGTCGGGTTGGCCGGGGTCTCCAGGAAGATCACCCTGGGGGGTGCGCCGGCTTCCTCGAGCTCGACGCAGATCTTCTCCACCTCCGCCGCCTCGGCCCCCGCCGGAAACTCGCGGGTCACGATCCCTCGCTCCGGCAAGATCACCTCCAGTAGCAGATCGGTGCCTCCGTAGACCGGCCGTGAGAAGACGACCGACTCCCCAACCGGCACCAGCGCCAGCAGCGATGTCGAAATCGCCGACATCCCCGAAGAGAACGAAGCACTGGCCTCGGCCTCATCCCAGAGGTTGAGACGCTCCTCGACGATCTCCAGATTCGGGTTGTTGAGGCGGCTGTATATCAACCCCATCGGCCGGCCTGGGTCCCGCTCTTTGAGCCCGTAGGCCCATTCGAAGAATTCCTTGCCCTCCTCGGCACTGCGAAAGGCGAACGTGGACGTCTGAAAGATGGGCGGCTTTATAGCCCCTTCGGACCACTCGGGCACGTAACCGTGGCTCATCATCAAGCTCTCCGGTCGCATACCCTCCTTCTTCGGCGGCGGTGGGTGACGTCTATGTCGCATGGGGATACCTCCAATTCGATCATGACTCCCTGCACCGCCTGCGACCAGAGCCATACGGGTAGCCAGAATGCCCACCCTTGGGGGTGGGAAATGGCCCGGAAATAGCCGCAAATTGCCACCCAACGGGGTATATTTCGGAGTTCGTGGGCATGCTAACTTTCATCCTGCCGGCCGGCATAGAGGCCGGCCACTTCAAACAGAGTCTTGTAGCGGCAGAGTAACCAACCGATGCCCAGTTGCGGTGGGCCCCTGCCCGCCGATTTCTAAAGGTCGACGTTCGACCGCCAAGGAACCCGGAGAAACCATGACAACCCGAAGAATGATCACCATCGACGGCAACGAAGCCGTGGCCTCGGTGGCCTACCGCACCAACGAGGTCATCGCCATCTACCCGATCACGCCGGCCTCGCCCATGGGAGAGCTCTCGGACGCCTGGGCCGCCCAGGGGAACCCCAACATCTGGGGGGACCTGCCCCAGGTGATCGAGATGCAATCCGAGGGTGGCGCTGCCGGCACCGCTCACGGCGCTCTCCAGGCCGGTTCGCTGACGACCACCTTTACAGCCTCTCAAGGCCTGCTCCTCAAAATCCCCAATCTCTACAAGATTGCTGGCGAGCTGACCCCGTTTGCCATGCACGTCGCGGCGCGCACGCTGGCCACCCATGCCCTGTCGATCTTCTGCGACCACTCCGACATCATGTCGGTCCGCCAGACCGGGTGCGCCCTGCTCTGCTCCGGGTCCGTCCAGGAAGCCCACGACCTGGCGATTGTCGCCCAGGCAGCCACCCTGAGCTCGCGCATCCCGTTCATTCACTTCTTCGACGGTTTCCGCACCTCGCACGAGGTGGCCAAGATCGAAGAGCTCACCGACGAGGATCTGCTCGCCATGATCGACGAGGAGCTCATCGAGGCGCATCGCTCCCGGGCCCTCACTCCAGATCGGCCGGTCATCCGCGGCACCGCCCAGAATCCGGACACCTTCTTCCAGGCCCGCGAAGCCTGCAACCCCTTCTACAACGCCTGCCCCGGCCACGTGCAGGACGCCATGAATCGCTTCGCCGAGCTAACCGGCCGGCAGTATCACCTGTTCGACTATCACGGGCATCCGGAGGCGGAGCGGGTCATCGTCCTCATGGGCTCGGGCTCCGAAGCCGCTCAGGAGACCGTCGACTGGCTCAACCAGCACGACGAAAAGGTCGGACTACTCAGGATCCGCCTGTACCGTCCGTTCTCGATCGAGGCCTTCGTCGAGGCCCTCCCGACCACCGTCGAAACTCTGACCGTGCTGGACCGGACCAAGGAGCCGGGAGCAGTCGGCGACCCCCTCTATCTCGACGTGGTCACGGCCCTGCACGAGGCTCGGAACAGCAACGGCTCCCGGCCGCAACCCAAGGTCCTGGCCGGCCGCTACGGCCTCTCCTCCAAGGAGTTCGCTCCCTCGCACGTCAAGGCTGTCTTCGACGACATGAACCGCGATCAACCGCACAACCACTTCACCGTTGGCATCGTCGACGATGTCACCCACACGTCGATCCCGGTGGAACCGTTCGACATCGAACCCGAAGGTCGCGTCCGCGCAGTCTTCTGGGGCCTCGGAGCCGACGGCACCGTCAGTGCCAACAAGAACTCGATCAAGATCATCGGCGAAGAGACCGAAAACTACGCTCAAGGCTACTTTGTCTACGACTCGAAGAAGTCCGGGGCAGTCACCATCTCGCATTTGCGTTTCGGCACCGAGCCAATTCACTCGACCTACCTGATCCGGAAGGCCACCTTCGTCGCCTGCCACCAGTTCAACTTCCTGGAGCGGTTCGACGTGCTCGAGTATGCCGACAAGGGCGCCACCTTCCTGCTCAACGCCCCTTACGGCCCCGACGAGGTCTGGGACCACCTGCCCAGGGAAGTGCAGGAGACGATCCTCGACAAGGAGCTGGACCTGTGGGTCATTGACGGGTACGAGGTCGCCCGCCAGACCGGCATGGGCGGCCGCATCAACACCATCATGCAGACCTGCTTCTTCGCCCTGGCCAACGTCATCCCCAAGGACGAGGCCATCGCCAAGATCAAGGAGGCCATCAACAAGACTTACGGCAAGAAGGGCCAGGTCCTGGTCGACAAGAACTTTGCCGCCGTCGACGCGACGCTGGCGCATCTCTTTCAGGTCGAGGTCCCCAAGGAGGTCACCTCCACCTTCCAGCGGCCGCCGATCATCTCCGAAGCGGCCCCCGATTTCGTCCAGAAGGTCACCGGCGTCATGCTGGCCAACAAGGGCGACCTGCTGCCCGTTTCGGCCTTCACCCCCGATGGGACCTGGCCGACCGGCACCACCAAGTGGGAGAAGCGCAACATCGCCATGGAGATCCCGCTCTGGGACGAGGATGTCTGCATCCAGTGCAACCAATGCGCTCTCGTCTGCCCCCATGCGGCCATCCGCGCCAAGGTCTATCAGCCCGAGGCGCTGGCAGGCGCTCCCGAGGACTTCCTCTCTATCGACTACAAGGCGCCCGACTTCAAGGGGTTCAAGTTCACCATCCAGGTCGCGCCCGAAGACTGCACCGGTTGCAGTCTCTGCGTCGAGGTCTGCCCGGCCAAGAACAAGACCAACCCTCGTCGCAAGGCCATCAATATGGAGCTGCAACGGCCGGTTCGCGACCGCGAGCAGGCCAACTACGAGTTCTTCCTCGATCTGCCGGAGATCGATCGCACGGAGATCAACCGCTTCGACGCCAAGGGCTCACAGTGGTTGGAGCCCTTGTTCGAGTACTCGGGGGCCTGTGCCGGCTGCGGTGAGACACCCTATGTGAAGCTGCTCTCCCAGCTGTTTGGCGACCGCCTGTTGATCGCCAACGCCACGGGCTGCTCCTCCATCTACGGCGGCAATCTACCCACGACGCCCTACACCACCAACGAAGACGGGCGCGGTCCGGCCTGGGCCAACTCGCTTTTCGAAGACAATGCCGAATTCGGTCTCGGTTTCCGCATGGCCGTCGACAGCCTTTCGAGTCGTGCCGAGCGCCTCTTGAAGGGCCTGGCCTCGGATGTCGGCGACGAGCTGGTGACCGGCCTGCTGGAAGCCGATATGAGCTCCGAAGCCGGCATCGCCGAGCAACGCGGCCGGGTGGACATCCTGCGCGGCAGGCTCGACGCTCTGGGCAATGCCGACGCCAAGCGCCTCCACTCTGTCGCCGACTATCTGGTCAAGAAGAGCATTTGGCTGGTCGGCGGCGATGGCTGGGCCTACGACATCGGCTTCGGCGGTCTCGACCATGTCCTCAACACCGACCGGGACGTCAACATCCTGGTTCTCGACACCGAGGTCTACTCCAACACCGGCGGGCAGGCCTCCAAGGCCACACCGATCGGGGCGGCGGCCAAATTCGCTTCGGCGGGCAAAGACCACGCCAAGAAGCCCCTCGGTCTCGAAGCGATCACCTTCCGCTCTGTCTACGTGGCGCGCGTCGCCTTCGGCGCAAACATGAACCAGACCGTCCAGGCGCTGCGGGAAGCCGAGGCCTACCCCGGACCTTCCCTGGTGGTGGCCTACAGCCCCTGCATTGCCCACGGCTACGATCTGGCGACCCAGGTGGAACAACAGAAGCGGATCGTCAAATCCGGCGGCTGGGCCCTCTATCGCTACGATCCACGGCGTGTCGAGGAAGGTCAGCCCCCGCTCAAGCTCGACTCCAGGAAACCCACCGGAGCGGTGCACGACTACATGAAGCTCGAGGCGCGGTTCCGCATGGTCGAGAAGATGAACCCCGAGCGCTACAAGATGCTGACCGCCATGGCGCAGGACAACGCCCAGAAGCGCTGGGCCGTGTATGAGCACCTGGCCGGCCTGACTCTCCCCAAACAAGCCCAGGAAACGGTCGAAGAGACCGAGGAAACCCCGTCGTAGGTGCCTTTTCCCAGGAGAACATGACTATGGACTTATCGATCCAATATCTCGGACTCGACCTGCCCCACCCCTTCATGCCCGGGGCCTCGCCCCTGGTCGACGACCTCGACATGGTGCGACGCCTGGAAGATGCCGGTGCCGCCGCCATCGTGATGAACTCCCTGTTCGAGGAACAGGTGACCTACGAGCAGGAGTCTGCCGCCCACTTCATCGACGAACCGGCGTACTCCTTTGCGGAGGCCCAGACCTACCTCCCCGAACCGGAGCATCTCTCTTTCGGACCCGAGGAATATCTGCAGAAGCTCTTCAGAGTGGTCGAAGCCGTCGACATCCCCGTCATCGGTTCGCTCAACGGCACCACCAAGGGCCGCTGGCTCGAGTACGCCGGCCTCATCGAAGAGGCGGGAGCCAGAGCCCTCGAGCTCAACGTCTATGCCATCCCCACCAACCCTGAAGAGAGCGCCGCCGAGATCGAAGGCCGCACCGTCGACATCGTCAAGGAGATCAAGAACTCGATCTCGATTCCGCTCTCGGTCAAACTCTCCCCCTTCTACACAGCCCTGGCGCACTTCGCCAAGTGCATCGAAGTGGCCGGGGCCGACGGCCTGGTGCTATTCAACCGCTTCTACCAGCCCGACATCGACCCGGAAGAGCTCGAAGTGACCCGCTCCCTGCATCTCTCGAGCTCCGCTGACCTCCTGCTGCGTCTGCGTTGGCTGGCCATCCTGTCGGGCAGGCTCGAGATGGACCTGGCGATTACCGGCGGGGTGCACACTCCGATCGACGCGATCAAGGCCATCATGACGGGCGCTGAAGCCGTGCAGATGACCTCTGCCCTGCTCAAGAACGGCCCCGAATACCTGGCCCTCATCCGCCGCGGTGTGGCCACCTGGCTTATCGAGCACGACTACGACTCCCTGGCTCAGGCCCGCGGTAGTATGAACCTGCTGCGCAGCCCCGACCCCGCCGCTTACGAGCGGGCCAATTACATGGACATCCTGAAATCCTGGAAAGCCAACGTTTGACTTAGAGTCTGAAGCGGCCGGCCTCTGCGACGGCCGTCCCTTGGGGGATACTTTCGTTGACAAGATACTCACGACACTCCGTCCTACTGTGGACTCTTCTGACTGCGTCTTTGGCGCCCGCAATCGCCCAGGACCCGCCCCACGTCCACTTCCAACGCTTCGAGGTGGCCATCTGGCCCGAGTACGACCAACCAGCCGTCCTGGTGATGTACAAGGGGATGCTGTCACCCGATGTGCAGCTACCCATCACCGTGTCCCTGCCAATTCCTGCAGCAGTCGCAGTACCAAGTGCTGTGGCGAAGCGAGGCCCAACAACGGGTCTGTTGGTCGCTCCTTACACCATAGAAAACGGAGAGAAGTGGAACATCGTGCACCTGCAAGCTGACCTGCCCGAGATTCGTCTCGAGTTCTATCTTGACCTGGAGACTTCGCAACCGGCTCGCAGCTTTACGTTCGAGTGGCCAGGCGGTCCAGAAATCGACGTTGCAGCCTATGAGGTCATGCAGCCTCTCGGAGCTGCCAACTTTTCCGTCGCTCCCAGCTCTGCACCGCCAGGTATGGGCCAGGACGGTCTGACCTACCAAAGAGAGGAGCTTGGCCCCGTACCTGAAGGTGGCAGCTTCTTCGTCCAGTTCTCCTACGAAAAGGCCACGCCCGACCTGACGGCCTCTGCTCTGAAACCAGTGGCGCCGCCGCAACAGCAGACCGTGCCTCCGCCCGCGACAGCGCAAACAACTGAGCCATCCACCGCTCAATCGGCACAGCCTGCGGACAATTCCGTCTGGTTCGTCGTTATCCCCATAGTCTTCGTAGCCGGCCTCGCAGCGGGCTGGATCCTTCTGTCGACCAAGAAGGAGAAGTCCTCCTGACCTCCGAGCTCAGTCGTCGTGATCGGCTCAAGCACTTCCTCCGGCGGCGGTCCAGAACCTGGGCCGTCATGGTCCCGTTGCACCTGCTGGCGTTCTTTGTCCTGTACCTGGCTACTTCACGCCTTCTCGAACAGCAGATCGTCGAGGTCGCCAGCGAATCGGCGAGCCTGCAACTCAACCTCGCCAACCGTGAGCTCAGCCAGATTGCCGTCGCCCATACCCAGAGCCGCAACCTGAAGCACTTCTTCGAGGCCGTCCTCGGCGGTCATCAGACAATCAACCTCAAGCTACTACTCCCGGAAGGTCGAGCCATCGGGCCAAACCCAACCGTGTCCAAGGCAGAGGTTGAAGCGCTCCCATCATTTGTAAAGAGCCCGGAGTTCCAGCGGACATGGCTGAGCCAGGAGGGTGACACCGAAAGGATGCGAGGCTTCCAGAAGGTCATCGCCACCCGGCAATGCATCCGGTGCCACCAGCCCGGAGAGACACTGGCTATTGCCTCGATGCACGTCGATGTCACCAGCGTGCTCTCAGGTGTGCGCAAACGGTCCCGGCGCAACATCGCCTTGCTGATCGTGGCCTGGGCCGCAGCTCTGGGTGCCTCGACCGCTCTGGTCCGCGCCTCCGTCAAACGCTCTGCACAAAGGCTCGAGGCGGAGCTGCAGGCTGCGGAATCGGGCGAAGAGATCGACTCCAGGCAGCTCTCCCAGGATCTGGCACTCGATTCGGCCACGGCCCGCCTCCATCGATCGGTCCAGGACTTCCTCGAGCGCCAGCGCAAGCGCCAGGCCGAAATGGCCTCACGCATGGAGCATACGGACCAGTTGGCCTCGCTGGGGCAGTTGGCCGCAGGCCTGGCCCACGAGATCAAGAACCCGCTCGCGGGTATTCAGGGCGCCCTCGAGATCCTGAAACAAGATGTGGCCGAAGAGGACCCGAATTCAGAACTTTACGGTGAGATGTTGGGCGAGCTGAATCGCGTCAATCAGACCCTTCAGACCCTGCTGCAGTCGGCACGCCCGGCGCCTGCCCGACTCGCAGTGACCGATCTTCGTCAGGTGCTCGAGGATATCCGTTTACTTCTCGAACCGGGGCTGCGACGCCAAAAGGTCAGTTTGGTTTCGGAGCTCGGCAAAGAAGATCTTGTAGCAAAGGTGGATGAACCCAAATTGCGACAGGTGCTGATCAACCTGATCCAAAATGCCGCAGAGTCGATGGAGCACGGCGGTGAGATCACGCTCAGGGCCAGCGCCTTCACAGAAAATGGCGGTGTGATTCTCGCGGTCCAGGACAACGGGCCCGGAATCTCTGAGGCCAATCAACGCAGGATCTTCGACCCCTTCTTCACCACAAAGTTTGGGGGCACCGGTCTCGGCCTGGCCATCTCTCGTAGTATCGTCGAGCAGCACGGGGGCACCCTCCAGGTCCAATCCGAACCCGGCGAGGGGACGACCTTCTACATCCTCTTGCCAGGGAGCCTGTCAGACGATTCCAGGGCCGTCCCTCTGGCTCAAGAAAGCGAGACCTCCTAGAGTATGGCCCTGATCCTCCTGGTCGAAGACGAGAAACTCCTGCGCTGGGCTCTCACCGAGCAACTCAAACGAGCCGGGCACGAGGTTCACGACGCCGAGAATCTGGCCGTTGCAGGGGAACACCTCGAGGCCCACCAGCCTGATGTGTTGCTCCTCGACATTTCTCTGCCCGACGGCAACGGTCTCGACTTCTTCGAATCGAACTTGAACCGGCTCGAGGACACGGTGGTCATCGTGATGACGGCTGTCGGCGCGGTCGAGGAGGCCGTCAGGGCGATGAAACTGGGGGCCCTGGATTTCCTCAACAAGCCCGTCGACAACCATGACCTGGTGCAACTGATAGAGCGATCCCTTACCGTACGCAGTGAGCATCTCGAAGTCGAGGCTGCCCGCCACAGCCGCGAAAAGACTCTCAAGGTCGACCTCGTTGCCGAATCGGAGGCCTGCAATCGCCTCCTCGACGTAGTCCACGAAGTCGCCACCTCCAACATCGACACCCTTCTCATTCAAGGTGAGAGCGGCACCGGCAAGAACGTTCTGGCCCGCCACATTCACTCCATCTCGACCCGGGCTTCCAAGCCAATCCTCGAGTTGAGCTGTGCCGCCATTCCAGACACCTTGATGGAAAGCGAGCTCCTGGGACACGAACGCGGTGCGTTCACCGACGCCAAGGAGACTCGAAAAGGAATTTTCGAGCTCGTCGACGGCGGCACAGTGGTCCTGGACGAGGTCGGAGAGCTCAAACTGGAGCTTCAGGCAAAACTGCTCCATGTGCTCGAAGAACGCACGCTCCGTCGCGTCGGAGGCTCCCGCGAGATTCACGTGGACGTCAGGGTCATCGGCCTCACCAACCGCGACCTGGCATCCATGGTCCGCGAAGGTACCTTCCGCCAGGACCTCTTCTACAGACTCAATATCTTCCCTATCGTCGTGCCCCCGCTACGCGAGCGCGTCGACGACATTCTCCCGCTGGCGAGCTACTTTCTGGCGACCTTACAGCCCAAACTGGGCAAAGACTTCAAGGGTTTCAGTCGAGAGGCCGAAAACCGCCTTCTCACCTATTCCTGGCCCGGAAACGTTCGCGAGCTGCGCAATGTCGTCGAACGGGCAATGATTTTGGAGCATACGGACGAGATTCAGGCCAGCTCTCTCATTCTGGACCAGGCAGACTCCAACGCCGGCATGGAAGCTGCCCCGGCAGCTACGCTGATCGTACCCCTGGAGCAGATGGAGCGCGACATGGTTGCCCGTGCAATGCAAGCCACCGGCAACAATCAGACACGGGCAGCCGAACTCCTCGACGTCACCCGTGATCAGCTCCGCTATCGCCTCAAGAAATTCGACCTCGATTGAAACTCGAGCTCACGGTACCGCAACAGACCAGCGCGAGGTCTCTCCCGTCTCGAAATCATCCTCGAGGATCACTGGGCCCAGGACCATCGTGATCAGTCCGACGGTATCTGCAATCATGGCCTCATCAGTCGTCAGGCACTCCTCGACTGTCCAGCAGTAGACTCGAGAAACACCATCTGCCTCGCTCACCTCTGCGTCAAAGTACGTCAGCTCGGGTCCGGACTCGATGGTGACATCGATCAAAAGGTTCAGCCCGGTCGAGGCATCGAACCCGAACCAGGGCTCGGTCCGGAACCTGGTATCAAAGCCCCGCGGCACTCTGGAGTCGGGGAGCGAGGTCATAGACAGATTCCCGGCGAAGACAGTGGTCGCATCGGCGCCCAGGTTCTCGGAGAAAGTCATGCTGAGGGCGTCCGGCGCTGCGGCTGTCGAAGAGAGAACAATTTTCACGCCCCTCAACGTCTCGGCAAACGCCCAACCGTGTGACTCGTCCTGGCGGAACCGAATCTCGACGACTTCCAGAGTGCCGACTTCGGATCCGCGAAGCACCTGCTGGTACCTTACTGGTGCTTCGTCACTCCAGGGTATCGAGTTGTCGAAGTTGCCGGCGCTGTCAGCGAGAGCGCTGGGTACGATGGTCATCTGACCGGTCCCCGCGGTGGCGGCAGTCAGAATTCCGAAGACAACGATCGATCCGGACTTCAACAGGTCTCGCCAGCTTTTCATGGTCAGACTCCAATCTCCTTTCGATGGTAGGACGCCATCGGCCAGCCCGCTGTGGCAGCTTTCGCAGAAAAAAATGGAGCCCGTGCCTCCTTCGAACGTGGAACGCACCTTGCAACACAAGATCTGCAGCGGGAGGAGGGTATCTTGCGGTTATTGGTCCTCGACGGGAGCCGCGTCTTGCCTACATTGGTGCGACGATTGGTCCCGGAGGGTGTCGAAATCGAAGTTGCAGACGAGTTCGATCGTGCCGTCGCTATCCTCACGGCCCATCCTCCTGATGCGGTGATCGCCAATGTCGGCCCCTCCGACCTTCCCTGGCAGGAGTTGAAGACGTTCTGCGAGAACCACTCGCCGAAGATACCGGTGCTATTTGAATCCTGCGTCTATACTGGCCCGGATGAAGCCGGTCTCGATTCCCTCAATCATTCGACCTGTTTCCTGGCCAAGCCCTACCCGGTCGACGATCTCAGGAAAGCCATCCGGCTCTTGATCCGATGGGTGGCAAAAAGTGGTGATTCACCCGACGCTCTATCGGGATAGCGCCTCGGTCCGTTAGAGACCGAAGGCGGTTCGATCCCCGTGACAGAGATCTCCTAGTGGAATTTTCCACAATTCTGGACCACGATTGCGGAATATTCCCCAGCAAGAGGATCTCGGGTCTCTCTCGCTTAGAGCTATGAGCATGAGTGGATTCGGATTCGGGGGTCGACTTGCCCATGCGATGAAGCTCCGCTGGACGCAAGTGCCTACATTTGGGTAGTTTAAGGGGAGGCTGGTGTCTCGACGAAGATCTGAGTCCGGCGTATCGAGAGCCTGCGATACGTCTGGCACACCCCTTGCTCTATATCTGGCTGTCGAAGGGAACAACCACAAACACTCCGGCTCCAGCCGGCTAACAAAAAAGAGGAGAAACAATCCATGAAACGCATGATCCTGCTAGTAGCTGTCGTGGCAGCGATCGTCGCCGTCCCGGCGTGGGCCTTCCACGATGATGGCGTCGCTCACTGCAACGGCTGCCACACCATGCACAACAGCCAGAACGGTGTAGCCATGAACGGCACTGATGCCGACTCCAGTGGCAACCCAATCAACCCAGAGCTCGCACCAGGTTATGGCTACGACGACCTGCTCTTCTTCGAGAACCGCAGCGACGTCTGCCTGCGCTGTCACGGTCGCCCAACCGCCGGTTACTCGGTCTGGAGCGCCGATCCCCGCAATCCCACCGCTTTCAATAGCGCTGGAGACTTCTCCTTCCTGACGGAGGCCAATCTGGCCGAATCGACCCGTGGCTCAGGGATTCCTGGCGATGCGGCGGGCCATAACATCGCCTCCAACATCAAGGGCACGACTGTCGATCAGACCCTGGAGTACGCTCCCGGCAGCAACGACACGATCCAGAACGACATCTCCTGCGGCAGCTGCCACGATCCCCATGGCACCTACACCTTCCGCATACTTCGTCAGACCGGTCAAGAAGTGAACATTGGCACTTCACCGAGCCCGGTGGTCTTCCAGGGCACGATCGAAGCCTACGCGATCGGGGCTGGCGCCGATCCCAGGACCACTACCGACCACAACGCTTATGTCAGCGGCTACAGCGCGTGGTGCTCGACCTGTCACGGTCTCTTCCATCAGGGCTCCGGCCGCGACATCCATCCTTCGGGTGAGTCGATGGAAGACGTATGGCAGCAGTACAACCTCTACATGGGCACGACCGACTGCGTAGAGTCGGACGTCTCACCCTGCGGCACGGGCGACGGTAGCGACGCCTATCTGTGGCAGGTGCCTTTCGAGGACAGCAGCTTTACCGAGGACGACCTCGACTACACGGGCGGCGCCACGGCGAGCAGCCGAGTGGCTTGCGTCAGCTGTCACTTCGCGCACGCTTCGTCGGCTGCCGACTCGGGTCGTTGGGACTTCAACGTCACCTTCCTGGAAGAGGATGGCGACGCCTTCGGCACCTATGCCCTGCCGAATCCCTACGACAACAACCAGCGGTCCCTGTGCAACAAGTGTCACGGACAGGATGAGTTCGACGCTCTCGACGTAGAGTTCTGAGCTCTCCTTCGAGCAGATCCTTCAGCCCGGGGCTACGGCCCCGGGCTTTTTTCTTCAGGAACAGCTCAGCCGCGGTGCCGCGACCGGATTCCTGACCGCTCCATGGGGTAGCCCAGGACCTACCCGCAATCCTGCACCGAAACCACCCTTTGGACGGGTGACAGAGGCAGTGCGAATTGACATCATCGCGCCAGCACCCGAGGGTCCTGCCTTAGCTGTTTCAGGGATCGAGATGAGCAGCTGGGGAGCCAAGTGCCCAGGAGGCCCTGCGTAGGACGACTGCGAGATGGGTTCAAATCTCACGAAATCAGCAGCCCTCGCGATCCTGCTATCCGGCATGGCTCTGTGCCGGCCTGGACTGGCTCTGGACTTCAACGCGGTCGCCATCGTCTACTGGACAGCTGTCGACACCTTGACCAGCGAAAGCAACAACACGGAGCAGAGCTATTCCGTTCGATTGCGACAGGAGCTCACGCCATTCCTGAGGGTGCAAGGGAGTTACCGATACTACGACTACACTTCCCAGTTCAGCGGCCTGCCTGAAGCGAGCAGAACACGCCAGAATCCGAACATCCAGTTTCTCTACAATCGCCCCATCTTGAATGCCAGCCTCGGCTACGAGCAGCGGACCTCGACGGGAACCTTCGAGAGCGACGACTTCGAAGCAGACTCGCTCTTTAGCGGCTTCTCTTGGCAGGCGACTCGCGGCTTGACATTGTCCGGCCAGGCTCGGCGCTCGACCAACGTCGCAGACGTCTCGGCTCTGGGCAGGGATATCGACCAGCAGGTCTACGTCTTCGACATCAACTACCGAAGAGCCCAATGGACCATGGGCTACTCCTACAATCGCAATGACCTGGAGAATCAGGGCACCGGCTTCAGCTCACTCCAGGACAGCCACCGGCTGCGGCTGGCGGGAGGCCACAACTTCTTCGACCAGCGTCTCAGTCTTGGAGTCTCGGGCTCGATCGGCCGCATCGAGCTCGACGCGAGGAGCTTCGGCGACGACGATTTCGCCGAGCCGGTTCCAGCGGTGCAGGGCCTGTTCGCCATCGACACTGCACCCGACGTGGGCGAGCTCGAGCCCACTCCTGGCCTGGTCGACGGCGACTTCTTCACCCCGTCGCCGCCAATCATCGACATCGGAGGCGGCAACGCCTTTCGCAATCTGGGGGTCGATGTTGGAGCGATCTTGCCGATCTCCCGGATAGAGGTCGCCGTTGACCGGCCATCCGGTCCCGCCGTGCAGTGGCAGGTGTTTCATAGTGCCGACAATCTGATCTGGGTGCGCATCGCAGGAGAATCGGCGTCCTTCGATGCCGGGCGACAGCTCTATCGGGTGAACTTCCCGGAGACCAACGATCGCTACTTCAAGGTGGTGAATGTTTCGCCGAATGCCGCGCCGCTCGTGCTGGTCACAGAGATCTCCGCTTTTCGCCGGCTCGAAGACCCGCCAGAGGAGATCGAGCAGGAGAGTACGCTGTACCGGGGAGACCTCTCACTGGGCTTTAGGCCAACCCGGCGAGTCTGGGCCCGGCTCAATGTCGGTGGCAGCAACGACGAAACGATTGCTGCTGACATCGTCCGCAGAGATTTCAACGAGCGGCACGCGACAGGTGGCATCGGGTTTCTTCTGGCCCCCAATCTGGAGCTGAATGGCGGCTATCGCTACAGTGAATCGGAGAATCGCGGTCTGGGAGAACTGTTCCGCACCACCGAAAGCCTCGATGCCGGTCTGCGTTGGACTCCGCTACCGACCCTCGATGCAACCCTTGCAGCGAGCCGCAGGGACGAGAAGGAACAGGACTTGCTGCTGCAGACCATTGATACGATGCGCTTCACCCTGTTCACTGCCCTCCTGCCGGATCTGGATTTGACATCCCGAATCACCTACTCGGAGTTGTCGGATCCCACTGGCAGCCAGGATCGCAACACCTGGTCGTGGCGTGAACAGGTCAGGTCGAGGCCCACCCAACGCTGGATGCTCGACGGTGCGTTCGGCTACTCTCTGACCGAGACGCCACTCCAGGAAGAATTGCTCGAGCGCCAGTTCCTCAACGTGCGATCGACCTGGAGCCCGGGTGCTCACCTGTTCCTGGACGGGGCCTGGAACTGGTCACAAGACAATGACAGAACCACGATTGGCCAGATCTACGGTGTCTCCTACATTCCGGGACCGAAGCTGATCGTCAGCCTTTCGTACAATGAAACCAGCACTGACTCGGAGCGCAAGACTTCAGGGCAAGCCGTCTTGGTCAACTACCGGTTGAATCCCAGAGCACAGCTGACCGGAAGTTGGACCCGTTCCGACGTCACCTTCGAGGGGGATCTGACGTCGCAGACCGACAGCCTCCTCTTCGGCCTGAGCATCTTTTTCTATTGAATAGGGGTATCCTCATGAGCATCTCGCGACCCATCTCTCGGCAGTCGATTCTTCTAGGCCTTCTGATGTCGATCCTGTCGATATCGTTCGTGTCCTGCAAGAGCGGGCTACCACCCACCGAATTCGCCAACGCGAGTTTCGATTTTTCGTTCGTCCAGCGAGTCGCGGTGGTTCCCTTCGACAACCTGAGCTCGGATTCCCAAGCTGGCGACCGCGCCACCCGCCTGCTGATTACCGAGCTTCTGGCCAGCGGGGCAGTGGACGTCGTCGAACCGGGCGAAGTCCAGGCAGCGTTGCGTAAACTGGGCGGAGGTAGAATCACCGCCCCCAGCGCCGAGCAGGTCATCGCGCTGGGTAACGCCCTGAACATCCAGGGGGTCGTGATCGGCACTGTCGCCCAATCCGAGGTCATGCGCTTCGGTTCGGCCATGCGTCCGGTCGTTACACTGGATGCTCAAATGATCGAGACCGATACAGGGGCCACAGTGTGGGCCGCGACGCATACGGAAAAAGGCAGCACCTTGAGTGCCCGGGTGCTGGGCACCGGGGGTGAGCCCCTGGGTGAAACCACTCGCCGCTGCGTCCAGACGCTGCTCGGCACTCTACTCGACTAGAGAACACAGAACTTCTTCGACATGCGACTTCTCCTCAGCTGTGTCCTCGCCATGCTGGTTTTCGCCTTTCCAGGCGAGGCGATGGCTTCCGATGAACAACCATCGTTCGCCATCGTCTCGGTCCGAGACCGCACAGCCGATCCAGCGATTACGGGGAGAATCGGGATGTCGCTGGAGACCACTCTCTTGAAACAAGGTCCGGTCGTGGAGCGAGAGTCGGTGCGGACGGCTCTCAGGCAACGTCGCATCCGTCAGATCGACGGCACTGGCACCGCAGATCTGACTCAGCTTGCCCGCGATCTCGCAGTCGACTGGCTGGTCTCGGTCACGATCCACGAGGCCCGCACCCAGCCCGTGCCGACGATCACGCTGTCCGCCCTGGCGATTCGGGGAGTTGATCCACTGGATTCCCGTAGCGCCTTCACCAGCTCGACGGGAGTCGATGGCTTGCACCTCCTCGGATTGGGAGAAATCTGGAACACGGACCAGCTGGCCGCGCGCGAGTTGGAGAATCTGATTGACCGATTGGCTGTGGGAAGCGAGCTGAATATCGCCAGCACACAGGCGGCGCAGGCCGGCTGGCCAAGGGAATTGGACAGGATTGCGGTGCTTCCGCTGACAAGTGAGAGCGCCGCTGACCCTTCTGCCGCCGCGGATGCGGCCACTCAGGCCCTCTATGCGGTACTGCGGCAGCGAGGGGCCGACCTGGTGGCGCCGAATCGCCTCGCCGAGGTCCTTCGCCAGCAGGGTGCTCGACGATGGGGCGAGCTGGATGCGGCGGTGCGTGAAGCCATCTTCAAGGAGTGCCAGGTGCAACTCATCCTGACCGGATCTGTGGAAGCATATGATGCAGGGCTGGGTAGCGAGCCCCGGCCCTTCGTTGCAATATCCTTGCGGGGCCTCGACGCTCGGACCGGAAGGATCGTCTGGACGGGTGCGCTCGAACGCGACGGCTGGTTTCGTCAGACAATCTTCCGTGGTCGTCGCATCTACTCCCGCGGAGACCTCTTGACAACACTTCTGGCCCGACTGATGAGTGACCTCGCTGAACGGGCCAGTTCTCTCGAAATTCATGGAGCTGAACAATGACTACTTTCAGATACCTCAACGCAGGACTGGTGTTGGTGTCTCTATTGGGACATGCCTCGGGAAGTATGCCAGCGTGGGCAGCGACAGACGCGGCTACTCAGGTTGACGCCTCTTCAGACCCTGCGACGGAACCCAATCTCCTGGCGAGCGCCAACGGCTGGCCGATCTATGTGGAGGACCTCGAGAGAGCTCTATCGGACCTCCACTCCTCGGTTGCGGAGACCTCCCGACCTGATTTCGACGCTCAGTCCCTGATCCGCACTCGGCTGGTGAGCGATGCCCTGCTGGCGACCGAGGCCGCCGCCCTCGGGATGGATGAGGAGGCGCCGATCCCTCGCCGGCTCGAGGCTCTGCGTGATCAGATGGCGCGAGAGCGATTGGAGAAGGAAGCGATCAGGAGCCAGGTCAACGTCGATCCGGGGCAGGTCGAAGTGATCTTCGAGTCGGAGTACCGAACGGTTACCGCACACATGGCTACCTTGAAGACCCGCGAGGAGGCTGAGGCCTTTCTCGAGGAGGTCCGATCTGGAGCTGATTTCGAGGATCTCGCCAAGGAACGTTCCGTCGACGGCTTGCGCATGCGCGGTGGACTCGCTGAGGGGTTCCCCTTCGCGAATCTACCTCCGGATATCGCAAAGGCCGTTTTCGATCTTGCGCCAGGCACCCTCTCCCCACCCTTGCTCAACGAGCTTGGCTGGACGGTATTCAGGGTGGAAAGCTTTGCGGCAGCTGATCCTGAAGCCCTGCCCAGGGTCGAGGGCCGGATTCGCGGGCTTCTCGAGCTGCGGCAGGCCGAGGAGCTACGAGCACAGCTGTTGGCAGATCTGTTGAGGAAGTATCCTCCGGAGATCGACAACGAGGCGATTGCCGCCATCGGCTGCGAGAGGCGCGATTCGAGCGGCCTGTGGCCCGTGGTGCCTGACCCGAAACAGGTACTGGTTCAGATCGAGGACCGCACGATCGCCGCTGAGGACCTCGGTGCGGCACTTCTCGACCGCTGGCGCGACGTGCAGAATGAAGAAGCCGCTCTCCTGACCAAGCCCCTGGTGTTGGACAAGCTGATTGCCGATCAGGTGATCCTGGTCGAAGCCCTGCAGCGCGGCTATGGCCGATCCGAGGAGGTTCAGCGGGCTCAGCATGCGCTCCTCACCAAGCTTCTGGTGGGCAAGTACCTGGATGAGGTGATCCTGCCAAGCTTGCAGATTACGCGCCAGGAAGTCGAAACGTACTATCAGGAGCATCTCCAGGAGTTCCGCAAACCACCAAAGGTGCGGCTATCGCAGGTGACCGTGGCGACCCTGCAAGAGGCTGAGGAAGTCGCTACGCTCCTGCGTGATGGCGCGGATGCAGCCTGGGTCGCTCGCCAGCGCTCGATCGATGGTTTCAAAGACAAGGGCGGCGACCGCGGCTGGGTCATCGCCGGCAGAGTCGTTGGACCGTTCGATGGCTCAGACTTGCAGCAGATCGAGCCAGGCGAGGTCCTCGGCCCGAAGGGGTGGGAGGAGAACTACGTCGTCTTGCGGGTAACAGCGATTGAAGAACAAGGCGAATACGCCTTCGAAGAGGTTTCGGGAAACGTTCGGAATCGCTTGAAGTCACAGAAGTTTGCTGCGACCATGGACCAAACCCTCGACACCCTACGCCAGCATTCTGACATTCGTTTCTTTGACGATCACATCGCCAAGCTGAGCATCAGCGCCGACGAGGCTGACGGTGCTCAACCAAGCGGACATGGCATTCATTGACAGGAACTCGACTACGATCATGATTGACTCTCTAGCGCAGAAGTTCCGAGAACGCAAAGTCATCCTCCTTTTTGCAGCTGCAGTCGGTGCAGTGATGTTGGTGGGCAGTCTACTCAGTGCCACGCAAGCGGTGGCGCAATTGAAACGCGGCGCACGATTCGAGCGCGGCGGTTCTTGCACGGACTGTCACGCAGATACCATAAAGCCCGTCACCTTCGCTCATCCACCGATGACCGACGGCGAATGCACCGGTTGTCACCAATCCCACGGAATCGTCGGCGTGCTCCGGTTGGTGCGTGATGAACCTGATCTGTGTCTCGAGTGCCATGCCGATGAGCCACTCGGACTGGAGAACGAGGTTCGCCATCCAGCTCTGGAAAGCTGTTCGACATGCCACAATCCCCATGGCTCCAACCAGGAGGGATTCCTCCAGGCGCCGGAAAGGGAGATGTGCCTGGGATGTCACGACGACGCGAGCTTCCACGGCGACGTCCAGCACGCACCGATGGCCGACGGCTGTCTGTCGTGCCATGCCATTCATGGACAGGCGGCAGAGAAGCTCCTCGTGGAGCCAGCCGACTCTCTCTGTGCATCGTGCCACGACAGGGATGCTGAGTTTCGATCCGCTCACGGCGAACTGCAGCTCACAGGCAGTCAATGCACCAGCTGCCATCCTCCTCACTCGGGTGCTTCACCGGGTCTGCTGCTCGCCTCGGTCCACCCCGAGCTCGAGTGCGCCTCCTGTCATCAGGATGCCAGCGATCTGTCGGCGTCTCTCGACGCCACTGTCTGCCTCGACTGCCATGAGCCACCGTCCGGCGAGGCGGTGGCTACCCACGAGCCCGCTAGCGAGGGGATGTGCCTGGAGTGTCACGTGCCCCATACCTCGTCGACTGCACCGATTCTCGCGGCCAAGGAGCCGCAGCTTTGTGGTTCGTGTCACAGCGAGATAGAGGACATTCTGGCCGCCCGTCATCCTCATCCTGCCACTGAGCGGTGCACGAGCTGCCATGGTGGGCATGAAGCGGGGCACCCTGGACTGCTGATTGCGGACGAGCGACAACTGTGCGTCGACTGCCACGGTGATCCAGCAGGCAACGTCACCAACTCCCATCCACCCCTCGAAGAGAACTGCTCTCTTTGTCATGCCCCACACGGTTCAGATATACCAGCCCTGCTCGTCGCCAGCCAGGATGAGCTCTGCAGCAACTGCCATGGAGCCGTAGGTGCCCGATCCGGCCTCAGAGTGCTCCATGAACCGGTTGCGCGAGGAGAATGCAGCAGCTGCCACACACCTCACGGTGGCAGCAACTCTCGTCTTCTCGCTGCACAAGGCGAGGAACTATGCTCACGCTGTCACGCCTCGGAAATATCGACTACGGCAAGCCAGGTACACACGCCATTCGAGGATGGCGACTGTGAGACCTGTCACCTGCCGCACGGATCAGACACGGTCTTCCTCCTCACGGAATCGCCCGGCCGTCTTTGCCGTAACTGCCACGACACAGCCGAGGCTGCGGCCCCTGGCGGTTCGATGCACCCGCCCGCAACGGACGATTGCTCAGCCTGCCATCAGCCTCACGCCAGTGACAATCAACCGCTACTGCGTGCCGCCATCCCGGCACTCTGCTCGAGCTGCCACGCGGACCTCGGCGAGCGACTCTCCGCAGAAACGCCGCACCAGCCGGCCAGCGAGCCTGACGGCTGTCTCGGCTGCCACGGTGCTCATGTCACACCTCAGCTGAACCTGCTGCTGGCAAGCCCTGCGGAAACATGCAGTCGCTGCCACGAGACCGACAGTTCGGAATTCGCAGCGAGCCACCTTGGATTTTCGGGACAGGATCTCGACTGTACATCCTGCCACGATCCCCACGCCTCCCTCGAGGCCAGCCTTCTACAACCCCAGCAGCATGAGCCATTCGCGGCGGGAGACTGTTCGGCGTGCCACGAGAGCCAACAGGAACCCGCTGGAGGTGCCCAGTGAAACATCTAGATAAACTCCTCGGCGGTGCACTCCTGCTCTGCTTTGCCGGCCTCGCCGGCAGCGGGAGCGTGCAGGCCTCGCCTTCAAGCGCCCTCGTCGGGGACGGTCGAGTCTGTCTCGATTGCCACGATCTCGACGACGCCATGGCGAGCGCCTTCCCCCACCAGCCGATCAACGATGGCGACTGTATCGCCTGCCACAACCCTCATGTGTCACGCTTCGCGGCGCTTCTGAAAGACCGACCGGGCATCCTCTGTGGATCCTGTCATCCTGAAGCGACCGCTACGGCTCAACAGACGCAGGTGCATCAGCCTTTTGCCGAGGGTCGATGCACCGAGTGCCACCAGCCTCATGGCGGTGACTTCGACAACCTGCTTGTTGCGCAAACGAGCGAGCTTTGCGCCGGCTGTCATAGCCAGACTACTTCGTGGGCCTCGAAGCAGGTGCAGCACACGCCGTTTGCTCAGGGCCGGTGTGCCAGCTGCCATGATCCTCACGCCGCCGAGTTCGAGTTCCTGGCGATCAAGGAGGGTGCGCAACTCTGCGCCAGCTGCCACCAGGCAAGTGCGTCTCTGCGGAGTGCACACCGAGGCTATCCCGTCGAATCCGCTTCGTGCTCGACCTGCCACGATCCCCACGCCTCCGGCAGGCGAGGCCTGTTTCGTGAAACTCTGCATGAGCCTTTTGCGGATGGCGACTGCACTTCCTGCCATCAGGCGTCATCGTCCAGCGACCCCTTCGCCCTGGTTGAACCTGTCGAGGAGCTGTGTGCCGAGTGCCATGGCGACCAGCAGAAAGCGTCAATCGAAGCGGCGTATCCGCACGTTTCGGCAGGCGGTGGAGGGTGTGTGAGCTGCCACAATCCTCACGCGGGTGATGGATCGGCCATGCTGAAGTCTTCGACCGAAACAGTCTGTCTGTCTTGTCATGACCCTGGAGGCGCCAAGTCCGGTCAGCCGCTTAGATTCGCCATGCACGGAGAGGGAGTCGATTGCACCGACTGCCACCAGGCCCACGGTGGCGAGCGCCCGGTGCTTCTCAGCGAGAATGCTATCGATCTCTGCGGAGAATGCCACACGCATGAGCACTCGATTCGTCACCCCGTGGGTGAAGGCGTGATTGATCCCCGGACTGGGAGCACGATGACGTGCCTTTCCTGCCACAGCATTCACGAACCGGGTTACGAGATGTATCTCCATGCCTCGGATGAACGCGATTTGTGCATCGGCTGCCACAAGGAAATGGCTGGAGGAGAATTGTGAGACGTTTCGGCAAGCTCTGTCTAAGTACGGTCTTTGCGACCTTGGTCGCTTCTTGGATCTGCGGCGGGGCCTGGGCTCAAGCGACACCACCTCGGATCTACGCCTGGTCGGAGACACTGAGCTTGCCCGAAGGTGAAGAGATCCTGGCGCCATCGGCAGTTGCGACCGCGACGGGCCCCGAGCTGCTGATTGCCGATGGGCTCGACAGGCCTCGCCTCCTCCTCTTCGGCAAACAAGGGGTCTCCTGGCAGCTGCAGCGCGTGGTCGACCTTCCCGCAGTAGCCCACTCACTGGCCTTCGACGGCGAGAGATGGGTCGCCTCGCTGCGGGGCGGAATCGGACTGACGGCCTTCGGTCGGACCGATCTCGCAGCCCGTAGTGTACCGATACAACCTGGATTAATTGCCGGGGCCATCGCTGCCACACCCGGCGGCACTCTGCTGGTTGCCGATCTGGCTGCGGGACGCGTTGTCGAGATCTCGTCCAAGACCGGCGAAACGTTGCGCGAGGTGCCAGTAAATGGCTATATCAGCGGCCTCGCGGCCGATTGGACCGGGGGCTTCGTCATAGCCTTGGCAGATCAGGCGAAGATCATGCGATTCGATAGCACCTGGAGCCCCACCGATACCTGGGATCTGCCCTCAGACAACGAGAAGCCCGCATGGCCGGTGGATCTGGTGATCGACGAAGGCGGAGAGACAACGGTCCTCGACAGGCATTCGGGCAGGCTCCTCGAGCTCGATTCCACGGGTCGCTGGATTGGACTGGGCAGCCGCCGCGGCTGGGAACAGGGACTCTTGTTCTTGCCCAGCAGTCTCGCGACATTGCGTGACAATCGGGTCGTGGTCGCCGACGAAGGGAACGGACGCGTACAGATCTTTCGACGAGTGGATGCCACGAATTGAGTATTACGGTGCGAGAGCTCTCTACCAGACTCTGCCATTTCCTATCGCTTTCTGGAGTCCTCCTGGCACTCGTGGGCGTGCTCGCTGCGGATGGCTCGCTGGCAGCGGAACCGAGCTACAAGGACATCTTGACCCTGCCCGTCCTGGGTGATCGCATCGTCTTCGCTTCTGCCGTCACAGTCGACGAGACAACCGGAGAGGTCTTCGTCTGCGACACGCGGGGGAATCGCATCCTGATCTTCGACCGGGAAGGTAGCTTCAGCTTCGAGATTCCAGGAGGTGAAGTCTTCTCGGGACCCCTCGACCTGGCAGTGCACCCCGATGGCTTTCTTTTTCTGATTACTGCCTCGAGCGGCTCCAGAGGAAGATTCCTGAAGCTGGACTTCGATGGTCTACCGATTGGCGAGCTCGAACTGATCGGACTTCCTGCGCAACTGCCGGCACCGATGCTCGAATCCCTCGCCATGACCGCCGATGGGTCCCGCCTCGCCGTGCTCGACGGTCGCAACAGCAGGCTCTGGATCGTCGATCAGGACGGCCAGTTCACTGCGGAAATCGACCTCACTACGGGTCTCTCCAATCGCCAAAAAGAAGATCTGGCACCCACAAAGGTCGATATCTATGGCGACAAGATCCTACTGGCGATCCCGTCAATGGCTCAGGTTTGGTGCTACAAGCTCGACGGTAGCTCGTGCGGCAAGTTCGGCAAGCGGGGAGGCGGAGTCTGTGGCCTGCTTTTCCCCACTGCTGCTGCGCTCGAGTCCAGCGGCGACTACATCATGATTGACCAGCAGCGGATGGTCATCCTCCGCTGGAACCCTAGCTCGGATTCATGTGATGGAGAGTACTACGGTCCTGGAGATGCACCCGGGTACTTCTACTACCCCTACGACATCTACCTCGACTCAGGGGGTCAGCTCTATGTTGCTCAGGGCTACAAAGGAAAAGTGCAGATCTACAGCGGCCTCGAACCGGCTGCATCTTCCCCGTCAGCTGACTGATTGCATTCCACCCGCTGCGCTACTTGCCAGTCGCATTCTTGTGGCACTTTGAGCAAAGCGTCCCCTGGCTTCGCGCGCGATAAGGACTGGGAATTCGGTACGAGCCCGAGACCACGCCATCGTTCAGCAACGCGGCAACTCTGAAATCCCAACGGCCGGCTGCCGGAGCCGAGGTCGCATGAGCCCGGTGACACGTCAGGCACATGACGCGGCTCGAGGCCGAGGGACCGAATCGCGATTCAATCGACGCCTGAGCATCCTCGAATGGCACTTCTGGTAGATAGGCGCTCGTCGCCATCCCACCGGTAGGGTTGTCGTCGCCATCGTAGAGCTCATACTGGGTCTGTTCCGCTCCCGTGAGGAGTCCCTCTGTGGGATGTTTGAACCCGGTGAGGCCATACTGATGGTACTGGCCATGGCAGTTGCCACACCAGCGACTCATGCCGCGCCGGTATGCCGTGTGGTTGAACCTGGACTCTCCCGCGGAGCTCAGGTCGACCCCCTCAGCGTCGGGAGCCGGCTCGGCGAAGACGAATCTGCCATCCTGGACCGGGCCCGCACCATTCAACATGCGGAAGTTGGCATTGCCGTGAGGATCGTGGCAGCTCGTACACCCCATCTGCTCGCTGGGGAAGTTGCCGCCCGGGGAGAACGAGTACCGTGGATCCGCTTCCAGCCCGTGCTCCGGTGCGACCAGATTGTGGCCGGCGGCATGACCCGGAATCGGCCGCAGCGCTCCATCAGGGGCATCATTCAGATTGTCTTCGAGCAAGAAGACGAAATTGCCCCCTCCCAGCTCGGGTGGAGGCAAGAGTGGATTGCGCCCCATGACTCCCGCGCTTTGACCGGCATGGCAGGTCAGGCAGAGATCTGTCGGATTGCTCTTGAGCAATCCCCAGTCGGACGGAGTCGCCCTGATAACAGGATCCCCGTCTGCGGAATCGTGAGTCGTGTGGCAGCCCTCGCAGTTGGCGACCCCCTTCTCGTGAAACGCGAATCCGATTTCTGGCAGACCCAAGGCCAGGCCAGTCACTGAAAGCAAGAGCAATCGGCATCTTCTTTTTGACATTTGCAGTCTCCTCCGGAACCGAGAGCATCGACGGCGCCGGCATCGTGGCCATAGTAAATCACAGGCTGTTCCCGGGTGTCGCACTCTCCGATGCCTCGACCCGTCGAATTCCCTCGAGCGCCGGCTCGAGCCCGGGTTCTGCTTCGAGCACCGACTTGTAAAGTGCGAGCGCCTCCGCCTGTCGACCAGACATAAGCAAAACGTGAGCCAGGTTGAGCTGCGCCTTGGCAGCCCTGGGTCGCAGCCGAATCGCATCTCGGAACAATTCGATAGCACCTGATAGATCACCCCGCTCCGCAAGTAGGACTCCCAGATTCAACAGTGCTGGATAGAGTTCCGGGCGCAGACGGAGGGACTCGCGATAGTACGCCTCCGCCTGCTCGTCCTCACCCTTCAGACGGTAGAGATTCCCCAATCCGAAGTGCACCCGGTAGTTCTCTGGCACCAACTCGAGCGCCCGATGGAAGTGGGGCAGCGCTTCTTCGAGCAACTGATTCTGCGCAACGGGATCCTTCGCTCGCTCTGCCAGATCACCGAGGGCCGCGGCGTAATTCAGCTGCGCCGTACCGTTGCTCGGCACTTCCTGGACAGTCTCCGCGAAGAGCGTGACTTCATCCCTCCAGTCCGAGCTACGAATCCAGGCCCGTGCTCCTCCACCCGCGATCACGAGCAGAGGGATCACCGCAGCGGAAAGGCGTGCCACTCTCCGATAGTCGATGCCGCTCGAAACTGCCGACAGGATCTGGCCCAACCAGAGCGGCAACCCGCTGGCCAACAGCCAACCAGTTGCCAGGCAAAAGCCGATCGAGGGCGCGTAAAGAAATCGCTCGGCAAACGGGAAACCGGTCTGCCCCTGCGAGCTCAACGGAACGAGGAAGTGGCTGGCCGGGAGCAAGAGGAGCAGCCAGACCACGATTCCGTAGGTCACTCCAGGCTCACGTTTTGCCAACTTCCAGCCTGCGATAAGCAGGCCAAGGAACACGAGGAGCCCGGTGACCACCGTCGGAGTCAACGGGGTTTCCAACATCTCGACCTGGTGCAAGATGTTTAGAGACGACGGCCAAACGAGCAGTCGAGTGTAGAGCCAGAATGCACTCCACCAGGTCCAGAACGCCTCGATGTGTCCCTCCGGGCCCAGCTCTAGCGCAAGGGGAGTCACCCGCACGACAGAGAATCTCAGCCACAGATAGAGGCCGAGAACTGCCAGTGCGGGTAGCGCGGCGCGAATCGCTCCGCCCATCTTGTGGAATGTCGCGGGCTTGCTCGAGGGATTGAGAAGAGCTCGCGTCGCTACCAACAGCGGGAACACCGCGGCTGCCTCCTTCGAGAACAGAGCGCAACCGAACGCCGTCAGCGACAACACCTGCCAGCGTGCCTTCCGGGTGATTCCCCACTGGCAATCCCCGAGCAGTGCGAGCAGGAGAAACAGGCCCAGTAGAAGATCCGAGCGACCCGAAACCCACGCTACGACCTCCACATGGACCGGGTGAGCTGCGAAGAGGAGTCCGGCGATGAGGGCAATGTTCTTGCGCGAACCGAACCACTGAAAGCCTACCAGCAGAACCAGCACCGAAGCCGACCCATGCAGGAGAACGTTGACTAGATGGAACCCCCAGGCACGCTGACCAAAGAGGGTCGCCTCGATCATGTGTGACAGCACCACCATCGGTCGCCAATAGTCGAAGGTTCCCGGCTGTTGGCTCTCCTGGAAGAAGTTGCTGCTCAGCGTCGCGGCGATTCGAGACCAGTCGTTGAGACCCTCGTTGGCCAGCAGAATCGAGCGGTCATCCCAAACGAAGTCATGCCCCAAAGTAGTCGAGTACACCAATAGCGCCAGCAGAAAGACCGCGACAGCTCGAATTGCCGTCTCGGTATCCCAAGACAGGATCGTGTTGCCTTGATCGTTCGAGTCGGTGCCTGTAGCAGGGAGAACCATCGGTGACGACACTCGCAATGCGGCAGAACTCTCAGCCGCCCGGGAAGCATACCGAAAAGGCTTAGAGCGCCCGGCTCTCCTCCGGCACGCCTGGCCTGAGGGGAGGCGTGCAAGGAAGAGATGAGATAATCCGCCGGGGGTCATCCTGACGCCAAATCAGTCCGGCCAGAAGTGCACTCTCGAGGCCGACTGGCCTTGGCCCCTGGAGGCCGGAGAGGATTCGTCGGGTATTTCCATGTCTCGGATTCAGATTCCCTGGAAGGAGCTGGCTCTCGCTGCAGCATCCCTGATTCTGTTCTTCGGAACTCTGGAAGGGATCCTGATCCTGGCCGGCGTCGAGCCACCCGAGCCCGAGGAGGATCCGTTCGTCGAGATCTCGTCGAAGTCACCTCTATTCGTGCCGATGGTGGACGACTTCGGTGGCGAGCTCATGGTTACCGCACCCAGGAACAGTACCCTGTTCAATGAGCAGCGCTTCTCACGAGTCAAGGCGCCCGGAACCTTCCGGATCTTCTGCCTCGGGGGATCGACGACCTACGGTCGCCCCTTCTTCGATTCGACTTCATTCGCTGGCTGGCTTCGCGAGTTCTTGCCAGTCGCCGATAGCGGCACCAACTGGGAGGTCATCAACGCTGGAGGCATCAGCTACGCCAGCTACCGAGTGGCCGCAGTCATGCAGGAGCTGGCCGCCTATGAGCCGGACCTGTTCATTGTCTACACCGGTCACAACGAGTTTCTGGAGGAAAGGACCTATTCGTCCGCGAGACGCATGCCCGAGTCCCTTCGTTCCACTGCCGCCATCCTGTCTCGCACCAGAACCTGGACGGCTTCCAGGACCCTGCTTCGCAAAGCCGGGATCTCACCGACACGAGGACGAGATCGATACCGACTTCCTGGCGAGGTGACAGCCAAACTCGACAAGTCGGCTGGCCTGGAGCTCTACGAGCGGGATGATGTCCTCAGAGATCAGGTCGTCCAGCATTTCCAAACGAGCCTCGAGCGCATGGTGCAGATCGCCCGGGAAGCCGACGCCGAGCTCATCTTCGTCACTCCTGCGGCGAATATCAGGAGTTTCACACCCTTCAAGAGCCAGCCCTCGGACAGCCTCAGCGAAAGCAACCGCAGGCTCTCGGAGACTCTGCTCGATGGGGCGCATGCGCAGCTGAACCAAGCGCTGTGGGCAGAGGCGCTGAAGACGATCGATCAGAGTCTGGAACTCGACAGACGTTTCGCAGACGCCCACTTCCTGCGAGGTCGAGCCTTGTTCGAGCTGGGGCAAGCCGTCGAAGCCAAGCACGCTTTCGAGCGAGCACGAGATGAAGATGTCTGCCCCTTGCGAGCAATTTCACTCTTGAGGACGGCCTTGCAGGAGGTCGCTCGCAACACCAACACCCCACTGGTTGATTTCGTTGGATTACTCGAGTCTTCCCTAGCCGAGAAGGCAGGACACACCATCCTGGGTGACGAATCGTTTCTCGATCACGTTCACCCCACGATCGAAGGTCACCGACTCCTGGCACTCTCGCTTCTGGAAGAGCTGACGCGGGAAGGTGTCGTCGATCCAGGCCCAGACTGGGGAGAGGCTGCGATTCAGCAGGTAAGCGAGCGGGTCGAAGGCAAGATCGATCCAGCTGATCAGGCCAGAGCCCTCGCGCAGCTCGCCTGGACACTCGACTGGGCTGGCAAGGAGGAGGCTTCGCGCCGGCTCGCGCTTCAGGCTCTCGGCTATGGCTTCGAAGAACCGACGATTCTGCTGATTGCTGCTCGTCATCGAGCCTTCCAGGGGCATTCCGACGAGGCTCGGGAGCTTTTCCTCCGAGCCCTGAGAGCCGATCCAAAGAGCCCAACCGCGTATTACCAGTACGGATTGTTCCTCATCGATCAGCGGGAACTGGAGGCAGCGGCAGCACACTTTCTGCGAGCCAGAACACTCTGGCCGGCAGACTCCAGAGCTCACTTGAAGTTTGGTCTCGTCATGGCCGAGCAACGACGTTTCCAGATAGCGCTGCCAGCTCTCGAAGAGGCGGCAAAGCGCAATCCTGGTGATCGAGAAAGCGCGTCGGCCATAGCCAAGGTCAAGGAGATGATGGGGCTAGAAGCGCTGGAGATTCTCCCGCAAGAAGTCGAAGTCGAAGCCTACCCATCGGGTTCTCCGCGGTTGATCGTGCAAACCACCACCGATCGACAGGGTGGGGCTATAGCCCACGGGGTTTGGACGGAGTGGTTCGAAACCGGTGAGCTCGGCAGCTACGCGGATTACCTCGGTGGCAAGCTCGCTTCGCCGGTTCTCAGATGGGAGCAGGACGGTACTCTTCGTCCCATTCAGTCACCGCCTGCGTAACCGCATGCTCCGGCCGAGTCATTTGGAGTCGGCGTGATCAGGAGCCTCCCTGCGAAATACCACTTCCAGGTCCACCTCGGCCTCACCACGCTTGACCTTGACAACTGCACGATCGCCCCAACTCATTCCTGCCAGGATTTCGGAGAAACTGGCCCGATCGGATAGCGGCCGACCATCGACCTCCAGGAGAAGATCACCCATCTGGAAGCCAGCCTGTTCGGCAACAGAATCCTCGGCAATGAAGATGACCGTGCGCTTCTCGTCGTCTTCACCCGCACTTCGGGTGGAAAGCCCGAGTGATGGATATATCGGGTCGATCGTCGGTGGCATGCCCCAGATGTAGTCAGCGTAAGACGCTTGGACCTCGGTGATCAGTCCATCATCTTCCTCGATCACGATGGGTATTGGGATCACCGTGGCCGTTGGTACCTCTGCCCACTGTGCCATCTGCCGCTGGATGCCGAGGTCGTAGGTGGTGTGCCCGGAACCGACGAGAACGACGAGGACGGAATTGGGGTCGGTGTGCTGGTCGAGCACCTTCTTGGCGTTGTTGGCGAAGGTGGCGTCCCAGGCGCACTGGGCGGCGAACATGCCGCGCCATTGTTCTTCGGTCATCGAGGCGTGGAAGTCCTCGTTCTCGTCGAAATAGGACTTGAAGAGCGCGTAGTGCTCGTCGTTGTCGACATCGACGCCGGGGGGCATCTGAGATTTTTCTTCCTCGGTAAGCTCATCGAGTCCCTTCTTGCGAACGGCAGCGATGATCTCGCGCGGCGTATTGAGGCCGTAAACCGGGATGCCGTTGTCGCGGGCGAAGACGAAAATCTCACGGTAGTAGTTCCAGTGGTAACCCCAGGCTTCGTACCACTCGGCGGCGTCGAGGAACTCGTTCTCGGTGTACTCGCCGTTCGACCAGGCCGTCAGGAACTCCTGCTTGGTGTAGGGAAACATCTCGAGACCCAGGAGGACCTTGCGACCGGCCTTGTGGAGCTCTTCGATGATGCGGAGCTGAGCACGGTGAAAGTTGATGTCGGTATGGCTCTCCCCCACCAGGACCAGGCGCTTGTCAGCCAGGCGCGCGGCTGTTTCGGCAGGGCTCAGCAGATCGCCGGTCCGCGTGTCGGTGATGGCGTCCAGGACCAGCTTGGCCTTCTTGTCCTTGCGAGCCGGGTCGCCGATCTCCATGGTCAGGGACTTTTCGATGGCGAAGAGGTCTGGTGCTGCCGTAAACAGCAGCGAAAAGGCGATCAAGGCTATTAGAATCTGTTGTTTGCGCACAGTAGTCTCCTCGGGTTTCAGTGACCACCGAAGGATACCCGATCCAGTCCCTTCTTACCCCACCCACGAGGGCGGGAACCCCCGGCGATCAGGCCAATCCAGAAGGTGTGAAAAACGAACTCGTCAGGCTAGTCGATGTAGCCCAGGGCTTCGAGTTGTCTCCTGACGTCGGGGTCTAGGTCCTGTGCTTCGCCGGTTGTGACGAGCTGTTGAATGGCCTCGCTCTCAGCGACCAATTGGGCGAGGCGTCGGCGCAGGCGCTCGGCATCGGCAGGATGGGTTGCGATCAGATTGTCCGATTCGGCCGGATCGGCGGCCAGATTGTAGAGCTCCTCGACGCCATCGGGATTGACGATGAGCTTCCAGTCACCCTGCTGCAGGGCTCGCAGGTCACCGCGTGGCCACTCGCTCATCGTCTCGCGGGGCACCGCGCGCTGCGGCGCCTCCAGCGCCGAGAGAAACGATCTACCTTGGAGGCGCTGCGCTCCTTCGAGTCCCAGGTAATCCAGCAGAGTCGGCAGGACGTCGATCAGCCGCACCGTCTCCTGGACCCGAGCACCCTCCAACGAAGCGCCCAGCTCACCCGGAAAGCGCATCAGAAGCGGTACGCGCAGCAGTTCCTGATAGAGGCTCTCGTGCAGGTAGTCGCCGTGATCCTTGAACTCCTCTCCGTGATCCGAAAGTACGATCAGCAAGGCATCGTCGAAGACGCCGAGATCCTGCAGGGAACCCAGCAGCTGATTCAGCTGCAGGTCGGTCGAGAGAATGGCCGCATCGTAGAGATCCTGCAAGCGCACAAGATCCTGGTCGCTCTCCTTGTCCACTCTCTCCCAGAAAGCCGTGTGCTGGTTCTCCCACTCCTTGCCCGAAATCGCCTCCAACTCGTCCCGGTTGCCGATGATCTCGCCGCCATAGTTCGGGTCGTTGAACTTCTGGAAATCCGGCGCTGACAGGTAGGGATCGTGGATGGCGTAGGTGTGAACCAGCAGAAAAATGGGCCCGTCGTCGTCGGGCCGTTCACGAACCCACTCGACAGCGCGTTTGAACTGCCAGCCCCCGACCTCGAAGGTATCGAACCCCCGATCGAAGCCGAGCGTAGGTCCCATGTGCCCACCGCCGGTGAAGGCCGCAGTCTGGTACCCGGCAGATCGCAATATCTCCGCCATCAGAGGAATGCCCGCGCTGAGCGCGACGTTGTCTTCTTGCTCGAGGTTCTGCACACCATGCGCGCTCGGAAAGAGCCCGGTAAACAGCGTCATATGCGACGGGGCAGTCTGCGGCGCTTGGGCGAAGACGTTGTCGAATACCGCGCTCATCTGCGCCAGACCGGTGATCGTCGGCGCCGTCTGGCGGTGATAGCCGTATAGATCCAGGTGATCGGGACGCAGGGTGTCGAGCGAGACCAGGATGATGTCTGGCCGGTGGAGAGTCCGCTCTTTTTCGGTACCGCAAGCGCCGACGCCCAGCAGAACGAGGCCCAGAATCACTGCCGATCTGATGCTGAACGAGGGAACCATGAGAGAGAAGCGCTCCGCTGCCGGCCGGGCCGCGTCAAACCAAGTATAGGACGCCAGGACCCATTCGTTATAGTCACTTCCAATGATGACCGGTCCCGTCGACAATGCTCCAGCTGCGACTCCCGTAAGACCCGCGTCGCGTGCAGCGAGTTGGCTCGAGATTGCTGGCTTGCTACTGACGTTAAGTGCGCTTCTCGCCATGAGTTGGCGACGCACGGCGCACTTCCTGGTGGACTTCGGGCGAGAGCTCTACGTGCCCTGGCAGATCACCGAGGGCCAGCACCTCTATGTGGATCTCGCCTATTTCAACGGCCCGCTGAGCCCCCACTTCAACGCCACCCTCTTTCGCCTTTTCGGTGTCAGCGTCACCACGCTGATGTTGGCCAATGTGGTGATTCTGCTCGGGGCCCTGACTCTGATCTATCTCGGGCTCGGCCGGCTCGGAGGCCCCCTGAGTCGCTTTGTCGGCGCCGCCCTGTTCCTCGCCGTCTTTGCCATGAGCGACCTCTACCATTTCGGCAACTACAACTTCGTCACCCCCTACTCCCACGAGATCACGCATGGATTTCTGCTGGCCCTGTTGACCCTCTATCTGCTGACTCGCTACCGAGAAGACCCGAGGACCCGTTGGCTGGTGGGGACGGCCCTGGCACTCGGTCTGGTCTTCCTGACCAAGGCCGAGATCTTCATGGCTACCGCCGGCGCCGTGACGCTCGGTCTTGCGCTCGAGGCCTGGGACCGCCGGCGACCGCTCGGCGAAACGGTCAAGCGATGGACGCTCTTCGGACTCGTGGCGCTGACTCCCCCGCTCCTGGCCTTTGTGGCCCTGGCCGTCTCGTCCTCGGCAGAGGTCGCCTTCCGGGGCGTCATGGGCTCCTGGCTTCACCTGCGAGACGGGAGTCTCTCGGAGCTGCGGTTCTACAGGTTCTATCTCGGCACGCTCGACCTGCCCAACAGCCTGCTGCGGACGGCCGTTTGGACGGTCTACTATCTGATCGCGTTTGGCCCCGTCTATTTCGTGGCAAAGAAGCTCAAGCCGAGCCATCGCGCGCGCCTCCCGGTCGCCGGACTCCTGGCCGTGTGGGTCGCAGCGTTCACCATCCTGACCCTCAACACCCTCGATCCGGACGACCTGCTACGCCCTCTCCCGTGGCTGCTGGTCATCGTCGGCTTGCTCTTGCTGCGCCAGGAGAATTCACCGCGCCAACGCCTGTACCTCGTCGCCATCACTTTCGCTTTTCTCCTGTTGGCCAAGATCTTTTTCTTCACCCGGCTGCACCATTACGGCTTCGTGCTGGCGGTGCCTGCCTTCCTGATCCTGGTGCTGGTGCTGCTGTGGGATCTGCCCCGCCGTATCGATCGCGGTGGTGGCTGGGGCAGAGCCTTCCAGGTCGGAGCCCTGGCGCTGCTGGCGATTCTGACAGCGGAGGTCGTGCGAATCTCCGCCTACGGCTACAACCGGGCCGACGTGCAGCTGGGAGAAGGCGCCGACAGGCTCTACGTGGCTGAGAAGGGAGAGCTGGTGGCCCGGGCAATCGACTGGCTCGAAGCGAATACGGCCCCGGATTCCACCCTGGCTGTCTTCCCGGAAGGCGCCATGATCAACTACCAGTCGCGGCGCGCCAATTCGGCCCCCTACTTCACCATCCTGCCGCCCGAAGTCCTGATGTTCGGTGAGGCAACAATGCTCGCGGCGTTCCAAACCCACCCACCCGACTTCGTGGCCGTCGTCAAGCGTACAACCCGCGAGTACGGCTTCACCGCCTTCGGCGAAGGCTATGCCGAATCGATCGAGGACTGGATTCAACAGGACTACCGCATGGTGCATTCGATCATCGAACCGGAGTTCGAGCCCGACTACTCGCGCATCTTCATTCTGCAAAGAAAGTAGGCGGACCGGGGCACGCCGAAGAAGAAAAACGCCCCACCCGAAGGTGGGGCGCTCGCACATCGATGCACCAAGGAGGTCAGCGCATCAGAACGAATAGCCGATGCGACCGGCGAACGTGTCGGCGTTGCCATTGAAATCGATCACATACGGCGCGTTGTCAGAAAAGTCCTGATAGGTGTAACCACCCCACAGGAAGAAATTCTCACTGATATCGAACTGCCCCCAGATCGTCCCATACACGCGCTCGGTATCCAGGTCCGACCAGCGGTAGGTTTCACTGAAGTTGAACCACTGCTGCGGCTTGGCAGCGGACCACTGTTCGCCATTGATCATGCGAAAGGGGTCCATCGCGGCGTCAGATGTGTTCCACACGAGGCTGACACCGAACTTCAAGGCGTCGGTAGCGTCGAAGTTCAAGCCACCGAGAAGGGTGTGATACGTGCTGTTGTACTTCAAGGCAGTGCGATCCGAGCCATCCTGGCCCGACCCTACAATGCCGCCTCCTCACCCCTCGAACAGTGGGATGTTCGCCACTGTATCCAATCCGGTGTCGTGATAGGTGTAACCGGCATACCACTGCCATCGCGGAGCGGGTGAAGACCAGAAGGTCAGCGATGCGGCCTGGTTCCGCTTCGACCAATCGGTCAGATCTCCGTTCTGGTTGTCGCCGTCCCAGTAGCGATAGTTGGCTGTCACCGACGCAACCTGGCCGGTGTAGGTTCCCCGGGCCTCGAACCGCACCCACTTCTCTGGAGAGGCGGTGCCATCGGCGATCCGGGCATCCTGGAACTCGTAGTACTGCGCCGAGGTCGGGGCCAGCGGACTCGGCGCTGGTTGCGAGACCAGGGTCGAGTACTGGGTGTCGAGACTCGTGAACGGGGTTCCACCGTCGCCGTAGGCCACCAGTACATTGGTCTTGAAACCCTTGCCGGGCCGTGCCGACCAGGACAGCCCCAACTCGTTGGTGCTGGTCTTGGTCTGACCGAGTGAGACCTCGTAGTACTGGCGATCGATGCTCTTGTAGTCCCAGAACGCTCGCAGGCTGCCCATGGTCCGGTTGAACCGGTAGCTGACGTCGGCCTTTGACTGGACCACGTCGCGGTTGCGGGCCGACTGCCGGAGGAAATCCGGATCGTAGTCGTAGACCTCGCGGAAGGTTCTGCCGGTATGGGGGCCGGCAATGCTCACTCGCTCGATCGAGTCCACGAAGTAGTCGTCGACCGTCACTTCATAGGCACGTCCACGCCAGCGAAAGCCCCATTTGCGATCCGTACCAAAGCGCTTGGACACATTGCCCAGATAGCCACTGAAGTCGGACCGAATGTTGGTGCCTTCGTTCTTGGTCTCGGACCAGATGCCCTCGGCCTGGATGTTCAGACCGTTGACGCTGGTCCACAGGCCATCGAGGCTCAGGGTGTCCTTGTTGGTGTCGGAGCGCACGTCGATCGGCGTCGGACTGTTGACCGCGTCGTACTGGAACCGGTTGTCCCAGATCGGCGTCTGCAACTCGGGATGCAAAGCACGGTCGTAGCTGAAGTCGATCGAAGTCGGGTCGTCCGAGTACTCGCGGTTGATGTAGCCCGCGCGGATATACCCCTTGTCGAAGGCCCAGGTCAGGTCGATTCCAGCATCGGTCGTCTTTTCGTTCATCTGCCGATCCAGGCTCTGCACGTGGCAGGACTCGCAGTGCGAAACGATCGTTTGTTGCCGTACACCGTCCCGCCGCTGGTCCCGATAGCCGAAGCCGACGGTCAGATTGGAGAGGCCTTTGGGCTGGATCTCGTTCCAGGACTCGAAGAGCTGGTAATCGATCTCGTACTCCGAATCCGGGTTCCAGTCGGTTCGTTTGACCGTGCGGCCATGACTCGTGGCCGCCTGGTAGTGATCCAACGTCTCGTGACCCAATCGATGCAACAGGATGTTCAACGTGTTGCTCGAGCGGAACATCCGGTTGACGTCGAAGTCGAGCGTGTTGGTCATCCAGTTCGAGTCACGAATGTCACCCTCGTAGCGAATACCGCTTTTGCCAATCGAGTCGATGTCGGCCTTGATCCAAGGACCCGTGCCGTCAGGCTGGTACTCGAGCACTCCAGCTGGGTTCCCATCGACCGAGGTATCCCAG
This sequence comes from uncultured Acidobacteriota bacterium, assembly GCA_963707075.1. Lineage (GTDB taxonomy): Bacteria > Acidobacteriota > Thermoanaerobaculia > Multivoradales > JAHEKO01 > CAXMQZ01. The sequence continues at coordinate 774,885 of CAVPOX010000004.1, read as the reverse complement.
ATACCGAGCTCGACAGTGCCCTTCGTGGCCTGCTCGACCTCAGTCTCCGGGGGTGCCGTCGTCTCTCCGGTGTCCTGCGCCGTGGCCAACGTAGGCATCAGGGCCACCAAGAGGATCGCCAGCCAGATCTTGGTCTTGCTGTTCATCATTCTCCTCCGTTACGGGATCAGGCCCTTGCCACGACTGGGCGACGTCTGTGAAGGCGTATCCGAACCGTGGATGTGGCTGTGGCACCCGGTGCAGTTGGTGGTAAAGGCGATGTTCATGCTCTGTGCCCCGAATGGGTTCTCATACTCATAGGGGCCGACCTCGACTTCGTGCTCATCCGGCGTCTGGTAGCCCGAATGGAAGTGAAAGTCGTGGCACTGCAGACAGAGCGTTGGCTCGTTCGCCACCAACAGGTTGTTGGCCACCGTGCCGTGAGGGTTGTGGCAGATGGCGCAGTCTTCTTCGACCGGCGCATGCTCGAAAACCCATGGCCCCTCTTGTGCCTGGTGACACGTGTAGCAGAGATCTGCCTTGCGCAACCGGGTTTTGAGCATGAACTCTCGCGAGTTGTGTGGATCGTGGCAGCTCGAGCAACTCATCTGGCCTTCCCGCACCGGGTGATGCGAGGGCAGCTGCATCAGCGCCACCGTATCCGGATGACACGCGACGCACTGATTGTTCGGATCGGGCGTGGCCGCCGAGTGCATCACATGGCATGACCGACATTCGACCTGCTCCATGGCATGAGTCGATGCCGGCCATTCATAAAGCTTCTTGGTGCCATGGCAGTCCATGCACACATCGTTGCCGTAGCCTTCCTCTGCGGCAAACGTACGGATCATTTCGGGGTCGGACTCCTCCATGTGGAGCTTGCCAGGACCGTGACAACCCTCGCACCCCACCTCGCGTCCTTGCACCTCGAACGATTCAATCCGCATGTGAACGTCGTACTGCATGTGCAGATCCGCACTCTCATGACAGTCCAGACAGGCTTCGGAGCCGATGTACGCGTTGTTCTCCATCGGCACCTCGGCTGCCATGGGCACTGCCACGAGCGCGGCTGCAACCACCAAGAAGGGCAAAGTCCTTCGCAATCTCATGACTGAACCTCCCCTGAGCGAAGATGCCATTCTTGAAAAGAAAAGGAGTCTGCCCGGACGAACCAGACAGACTCCCGATGCTCCCGAAACCCACTACCGATCCCGCAGGCTGAAGCCGACCTCTTGCACCGGTGGAAGGCGACTGTCGAATACCCGGAACCACAACGATTCCAGGCTTGTCCGTCAGCGGACCCGCTGGAGCGCTGACAGCGCTCCCCGCAGTACGGTCAACAGCGACGCGGTGTATTGGGGATCATGACTCCAACCTCGCAAAGCTCGATAGTGAGAGCGGGAAACCGTGTACTCGTCACTCTGCTTGTGAAACTTCGCACGAGCAATGGAGATCTCCTATACCCCTGGGGGTAGGGGTATACTGCCACCCCACTGGGTAGGGCATCAATACCTAAAGTTCTTCTTTAAAAGGCTTATGTACTACTTCACACCGATGCGCCGGCGAAACACAGATGCCGCACAGGCTGATTCAAGCCGCACCGAGATGGATAAGGTATGGCTCTAGTTCGGAGCTCAGGTGCTTGCTTTGCGGTGCACCAGGTAGACCATGAGAGCCATCAGCCCGTCAGCGAGGGCAGATGGGGGGAGGGTCCACGAGAATCCAGGTTCGACAACCATGATGCCGGTGAGAAAGGCTACCGCCAGTATCTTGGTGATGAGAAGAAAGGTCACCCCGCCGTGACGAAAATACTCGATCAGGTACCCGGTAGCCACCACAAAGTGGAAAATCCCCGCCTGCCGCGCAAAAAAGAGGGGCTCGACTTCGGCCCATCCACCCAGCGCGGTGCCCCATCGGGTCAGAAAGAGCAGGCAGAAGCCGATGACAACGCTGTGGATGGCGATCAGTATGACCAACCACTTCTCGATTCGCTGGAAGTCGAGAGATCCGGACATGGGGCCCATCATGCCTCGAAATCGACCTCCGACTCAAACATCGATCAGCGTCGGTTGCCTGGCTTCGGTGGCGTGCTTGCTACGCTTCTCTCGCAGCCGATCGAAGGTGTCCTCCACCTGGTCGCAACCGTAGAGCATGGTCATCATGACGTGGTTGTCGATGTCCTGTTCGAGACCCTCGGCTCCTTCATCGGCCAGAAGCAGCCGCAGCGTGACATCTCTGAGCGTCTGCAGGGCATCGCGGACCTCCGATGCCCTGAACCCCTGGGCGTACCGCAGTTCGGCAAGGTCACGGCAGAAGCTGGCAAAGATCGCCTTGTCGCGGGTGCGCACGGCATCCAGCAGATGCCGGAGGGCGACGCGATGATTCCATTCCCGCTCATCGGGAGTCAGATTCTGGTAGCTGGGGAAGAGCTTGCGACCCTCGGCACTGGTCATGTATGCCGAAACCTCCTCGCCGATCTGATCCTCGTACCTCTCGAGCAACTGATGGACTCTGAGGTTGTCCGAGGTGTCAAGAATTCGCAGCGCCATATGGTTTCGCCGGTACCATTCCTCCGGTTCACACTTGAGATTCTCGATCATGAAAGGCAGTCGACGGCGAATCGACAGCCGCTCGCGAGGCACCCAGTGGAGTCGTTCTCGGGTATGCCGGGCGTCCACTTCGAGGCGGGAGTCGATGTAGCTCGCCATCCAGGCACGCTCGAAGGGGCGCTGGCCGAGCAGGCCTTTGGCCACATCCCGCAAGTACATCCCCAGGCGACAAAGCTCGCGCGGGACGTACCGTGGCTCCGCCATCGCACCAAAGTAGTAGAGCGTCGCATCTTCGAAAAGCTCCTGGAGTGTCACTGCACCATCGGTACTGGCAAGCAGAGTCTCGCCGCACTCGAGGTCGTCCAGCTGCTGGAGCAGTTGCATGAGAAATCGCACTGCTTCACGCACGTGCAGATATGGGACTCCCAGCTGACCCCGGCCGCCGAGCACTCGGCAGCGCCAGCTGGTCGACAGCCAGGTCTCGAGGAATTTGAACAGCGGCGGGTACTCACACCAGTCCGAGAACAGGGCACCCAGGCGGACGACGCAGGAGCAAACCTCGTCGGCGTACTCCTGAAGCATCGCTTCACCGATGCACTTGCTCTTGGCGTAATAATGGGTGCCGTCGGGTGGCGTGGTCTCGTCGACGACTCGCGTCCGGCCCCTGAAGTCGGCCGCCGCGACCGAACTGGCGAAGATGAAGCGCCGCAGCGCCAAATGGCGGCATTCGTCGAGAACATTGCGTAGACCTTCAACATTGGTGGCCTGGTAGTTGGGGTGCGGCTCGCCGGTGAAGTCATAGTGCGCGGCGAGGTGGATCACGGTCTCGATGCCACCTTGATCGCGGATCACCCGGAAGGCACGCTTGAGCGCCGCCCGGTCGCGAATGTCGACCTGGAACCAGGTGATATTGCGGTGCAGGGGAGCGCCGGTGAAGGCTGGGGAGCGACGGGCCATCCCGAAAACGCGATAGTCCGCCTTCATCTCGTCGAGCAGATGTCGACCGAGAAAACCGGAAGAGCCGGTTACCAGCACCCGCGGCAGGGACAGTGTGACACCTCCCTGGCGATCAGTTTAGCGCCGCCGCACCACCTTGGCCAGACCTACCCTACCCGAGCTCGCCAATCCGAATCGTCGTGGCATCGACCGTGACCGGGATGTCGGCCAGCGGACGTGGCGGCGGTCCCGCGACCGGCTTGCCATTCGGATCGTACTTTCCCTCGTGACAGGCGCAGTAGTAGATGTTGGCGCTGTCGACCCAGCGGACCCGGCAGCCGCTGTGCGTGCACCACATCGAGCGGGCTTGAATCCCGTCGGCGGTCTTTTGCAGCTCAACCGGCATCTCTCCCCACATCACCTCGAATCGCCCCCCCTCGGGAACGGAGTCGAGCGGCACCTCGACCACCGCCGGTGCTTCCTCGCCCGCCCCGCAAGCAGCCAGGCCGCTCAGGGCACTGACGGCCGCGGCTCCTCCGACCAGGGTCAACAGATCGCGTCGACGCAGCTTCTCGAGACCACGATTATCATCGTTCATGAACGTCCCTCCCAGATACCGCCCCGAGTATACGCCCCACAACTCTTCACGGGTGGATCGAGGATCGACCATAGAATAGGCGACCTGCCCATGACCGACGCCGACACCAGAAGACTCCGCCTCGAAATCCGTGGCGCCGTGCAAGGCGTCGGCTTTAGGCCCTTCACCTATCGACTGGCATCCGAGCTGGCCCTGGCCGGGTGGGTGATCAACGACAGCCGCGGGGTGCAGATCGAAGTGGAAGGCAACTCCGCCAAACTCGAGACCTTCCTCGACCGCCTCCAGGGTGAGGCACCGCCCCGGGCCGTTCTGCACAGCGTGGTGACCACTTGGCTCGAAGCCGAGGGCTTCACCGACTTCTCCATTCGACACAGCGACGAGCAGGGCACCAAGTCGGTCGTCATGCTGCCGGATGTGGCGACCTGCGACGACTGCCTCGGCGAAGTGTTCGACCGCGAAGACCGACGCTACCGCTACCCCTTCACCAACTGCACCAACTGCGGCCCCCGCTTCTCCATCATCCGCTCGCTGCCCTACGATCGCCCCAACACCACGATGGAGCGCTTCGAGATGTGCCCGGACTGCAGCAGGGAATATACGGAGCCTCGCGATCGCCGCTTTCATGCCCAACCCAACGCCTGCCCGGTCTGTGGACCTCGGCTCGAGCTCTGGGATCGAACCGGCCAGGTCGTCGAGCGCAGTGGCGCTTGCCTGGGGCTGGCGGCCGCAACGCTGAAGGACGGAAAAGTTCTGGCGGTCAAGGGGCTGGGCGGTTTTCACCTCATGGTCGATGCTCGCCATGAGGGAGCCGTCAATAGCTTGAGAGAACGCAAAGGAAGATACGAGAAGCCCCTGGCTGTCATGGTCCGAGATATCGCCATGGCGCACCTGCTCTGTGAGGTCACCCCACCGGCCGAGTCGTTGCTCACCTCACCCGAAGCGCCGATCGTGCTGCTGCCGATCACCCAGAAGGCCGGGCTCGCACCGAGCATCGCCCCGGGAAACCCTCGGCTGGGAGTGATGCTCCCCTACACTCCGATCCATCACCTGCTCTTGCGAAGTCTCGACTTTCCGATTGTCGCGACCAGCGGCAATCTGAGCGACGAGCCGATCTGTATCGACAACGAGGAGGCTCTCTCCAGACTCCACAAGGTCGCGGATTGCTTTCTTGTTCATGACCGGCCGATCCAACGCCATGTCGACGATAGCGTCCTGCATCTCATGGAAGGCAAGGCGCAACCGATCCGGCGAGCGCGCGGGTTGGCCCCAATGCCGATAATTCTCGACCGGCCCGCTCCCGCCATCCTGGCAGTTGGTGGCCACTTGAAGAATGTCGTGGCCCTGAGCGTGGGCGAACGCGTGTTTCTCAGCCAGCACATCGGGGACATGGAGACGCCGCAGGCGTTCGCGGCCTTCGAGGCGGTGATTCGCGACTTCCTGGATATCTACGACAGCGAGCCCGAGTTGATCGCACACGACCTCCATCCCGACTACGCGGCAACGCGATGGGCGCTCGAAACGGCAGCCCGGGGTGGAACGGCGTCGCTCCGGCTCCTCCGTGGCAAGGCCACGGTCGGTGTGCAGCATCATCACGCACACCTGGCAGCCTGTCTGGCGGAGAACCAGGTTGCAGGGACAGCTCTGGGCGTAACCTGGGACGGAACCGGCTACGGCACCGATGGAACGGTCTGGGGCGGCGAGTTCCTGCTCGGCGACGCTCGGGAGTTCCGACGCGTCGCCCATCTGCGTCGCTTGCGCCTGCCAGGCGGAGATGCCGCGGTCAAGGAGCCCCGGCGTGTCGCCCTGGCGTTGCTCTGGGAATTGTGGGGTGATGCGGCTTTCGACCAGGCAGACCTGGCGCCGATTCGCGCCATGAATGCCAATGAACGACGTCTTCTGGCCAGCATGCTCGACAGGGAGTTTCAATCGCCGCTCACCAGCAGTGCCGGCCGTCTGTTCGACGGCGTGGCGGCCTTGATCGATGTCCAGCAACGGGTCTCCTTCGAGGGGCAAGCGGCGATGGCCCTGGAGTTCATCGCCGATCCGGACGAGAGCGGGGCCTACCCAACCGGGCTTCGGCCTTCCGGAATCGATACCGGGGTTTTGGAGCTCGACTGGGGGCCGCTGATCGAAGCCGTCATCGAGGATTCACGGCGGGCGGTCGATCCGGGTATCATTGCGTCGCGGTTTCACAACGCCCTGGTGGAGGCGATCGTCGCCATCGCACGCGAGGTTGGCGAGGCCCGGGTGGCACTGACCGGAGGGTGTTTTCAGAATCGCATGCTCACCGAGCGGGCGGCCCGCCGCCTGCGAGAATCAGGCCTCGACGTCTTGATGCACCACCAGGTGCCCGCCAACGATGGCGGGATCAGCCTGGGCCAGGTCGCAGTCGCCGCTGCCAGGCAGCACGACCGGTCCGGCCCGAGTAGAAAGGGGCGATAGAACATGTGTCTTGGAGTACCAGGAAAGATCATCGAAGTCAGAGAGGACCCTACCGGCATGACCATGGGTCGGGTGAGCTTTGGCGGCATCGTCAAGGACGTCTGCCTGGCCTACACCCCGGAGGCCGAAGTCGGCAACTACGTCGTCGTGCATGTCGGCTTCGCGATCAGTCAGATCGACGAGGAAGAAGCGCACAAGGTGTTCGCCTACCTCGAGGAAATGGGAGAGCTGGAAGAGTTGGACGTTCCACAGCCCGGTGACACCCCAGCGACTGAGACCACTGCCACCTGAGATGAAGTATCTCGACGAATACCGGAGCGAGGCCGACGCCCAGAAGTTCGTGGAGGCGATCCACAAGGTCGTCACCAAACCCTGGAATCTGATGGAGGTTTGCGGCGGCCAGACCCATACGCTGATCAAATCGGGAATCGATCGCATGCTCCCCGAGGGCGTGAATCTGGTGCATGGTCCCGGCTGCCCGGTCTGTGTGACCCCACTGGAGCTGATCGACCGCGCCATCGCCATTGCCCGGCGGCCCGAGGTCATCTTCACCTCGTTTGGCGACATGCTGCGAGTGCCGGGTTCGCAGGCCGATCTGTTGAGTGCCAAATCGGCAGGCGCCGATGTGCGCATGGTCTACTCGCCGCTCGACTCGGTGAAGCTGGCCCAACAGAACCCTGATCGGGAGGTGGTATTCTTCGCGGTCGGTTTCGAGACCACCGCGCCGCCCAACGCGATGGCCGTCCACCAGGCGGCGCGGCTCGGGATCGACAACTTCTCCATTCTCACGTCACACGTTCTGGTGCCTCCGGCAATGGAGGCCCTGCTCAGCAGCCCCGACAACCTCGTCCAGGGATTCCTCGCTGCCGGCCACGTTTGCGCCATCATGGGGTACTGGGAGTACGAACCGATTGCCGAGAAATACAAGGTGCCGATCGTTGTCACTGGTTTTGAACCGCTCGATCTGCTGCACGGCATCTACATGACCCTCGAGGCTCTCGAGGAGGGACGATCCGGAGTCGAGAACCAGTACTCCAGACTGGTAGTCCGCGAGGGCAATCGGCCCGCGCAAGACTTACTCGGTCAGGTCTTCGATATCTGCGATCGCAAGTGGCGGGGCATCGGCGAAATCCCGATGAGCGGCTACCGGCTGAAGAAGGAGTTCGCCAGATTCGATGCCGAGGAGCGCTTCGACGTCGGTGACATCGAGGCCCAGGAGGCGCCTGAATGCATCGCCGGTGACATTCTGGTGGGCATCAAGAAGCCTCACGAGTGCGCGGCCTTTGGCAGCAAATGCACGCCCGAACACCCACTCGGTGCCCCGATGGTCTCCGCCGAAGGCGCTTGCGCGGCGTACTTTCAGTACGGACGAGGCGAATGAGCGACGACTCGAACCGCGACACCAGAGCCGAGTCTCCGGTGGTGGTGCCGGCCGGGCTGGTCTGCCCCATTCCGATCAGTGACTACCCGACCGTGCAACTCGCCCACGGGGGTGGCGGCAGGCTCTCACAGATGCTCATCGAAGGCATGTTCGCCGAGACCTTCGACAGTCCCCTGCTCGATGTGATGCACGACGGGGCGATCCTCGGTGTCGGCAATGCTCGGCTCGCCTTCTCCACCGACTCTTTCGTGATCAGCCCCTACTTCTTCCCCGGCGGCGACATCGGTTCGCTCGCGGTGCACGGCACGGTCAACGACATCGCGATGTGCGGCGCCAAGCCGATCGCCATTTCTGTCGGCCTCATCCTCGAAGAGGGTCTGCCCATGGAAGATCTCTGGCGCATTACGCAGTCAATCCGGCGGGCGGCCGACGAGGTCGGCGTCAAAGTGGTGACCGGCGATACCAAGGTCGTGGACAAGGGAAAAGGCGACGGTATCTACATCAACACTACCGGTCTGGGTTTGATCCCGGCGGGCGTCGCCATCTCTCCTTCTGCAGCCCGGGCCGGCGACCAGGTGCTCGTCAGCGGCGAGATCGCCGTGCACGGGATCGCAATCATGTCGATCCGCGAAGGTCTGGAGTTCGAGACTCAGCTGAAGAGCGACTCGGCGTCGCTTTGTTCTCTGACGGCCGCGGTATTGGAAGCAGGCGGCGACGGGGTTCGGGTTCTCCGCGATCCGACCCGGGGCGGCGTGGCCAGCGCACTCAATGAGATAGCCGGTCAGTCGAAGGTCGGCTTCCAGCTCGACGAGCAGAAGATTCCACTCTCCGAAGAAGTCCGTGGCGCCTGCGAGATTCTCGGATTCGACCCCCTGTACGTGGCCAACGAAGGCAAGTGCATCGCCATCGTCGGTCCCGAGAGGGCTGAGGCTGCACTGAAGGCCATGCGCGCCCACCCGCTCGGCAGAGACGCTGCCATCATCGGGGAGGTGGTCGCAGAACACCCTGGCCGCGTCTACCTGCGCAGCCGGATTGGCGGCATGCGCGTCGTCGACATGCTCAGCGGCGAGCAGCTGCCTCGGATCTGTTAGTGCTTGCCGGCCGCTCCTGACCCAGGAGAGCCCTGCCCCTCCCGGAGCTGTAGGGCAGGGGCTCGACTGCATCGATCGAGCGGCCGTCAGTCGCCCAGCCGGTAGATGAAGATCGAGTTGCCGACGCGGTCGATAAGCTCAGCGCGTTCGAGGGCGGCCCAGCGCATCTGGCGCATCTGTTCGGTATCCCGTTCCCCCTGGAGGTGAGTGGCACTGATCGCGAGGTAGCCGGGAACGATCGTCGGCCGGTAAGGGCCTTCAGGGCCAAAGGGTGGGGCGAAGAGGTAATCGCAAGGCACGCGCACGTGCCGGACCTGGTAGAAGCGCGGATCCGCGGTACCGAAGTAGCACAGGTTGATCGGTTCTTCGATGCCGTTCTCGTCGAGCCAGCCTGCCAGCTCCTTCAACCCCTGTCCCCAATCGAGATTGGAATCCACCAGGCTCTTGTACCCATTCTCTGGGCCGCCGGCGACCTCGTTGAAGAACTCGAGTGGTCGCTGACCGATCAGGGTTGGCTTCCACAGCGGCCAGAAAACCACCGTCGAGCTCAGAGCCACCAGCCCTATGGCCACGATGATCGCGGCCGATTGATGCCTCTTCCAAACCTTTGGCAGCAGGGGCATCAGGCCTCCCGCCAGGACAAACAGGAACGGGTAGACCGGCAGGATGTGCCTGTTGCCGATGTGCATGTACGAGGCTGCCGCGAAGGCAAAGTAGAGGCCCGCTGGGAAGAGCAGATAGAGCATGTCCTCCCAGCGACTGCGAGGAACCACCAGGACCAGACCACCAAGCATGGCTGCCAAGGTCACCAACGGTGTCTTGAGCAGAAAGGTCCAGAAGAAATAGGAACGGAATCCGCGCAACGAATACTCCCCTCGCAAGAACGATGGTCGCACCCGCCCCAGCAGCTGATAGATGGCAAGCCCCTGAAGATAGGATTCGGGAAGCAACTGATGCCGGTTGGCGAACGAGACAGTGCGATCGAAGAGTCCAAGGTACTCGCGACCGGCAACTTCGGGATTCCATTTCGCTTCCTGATAAACGACCTCCCGCAAGACCGGGTCGACTGGCATGGCACCACCCTCCCTATTCGCCAGTGCCGAGTACCGGAACCCGTAAACAGCCCATAGAGCGGCCAGGCATCCGACGCCGCAGAGCAGCACCAACAGAAGCACCTGGCGAGCCCTTGGGACGCGACCTGCGCGCCACAGCCAGGAGCCCGACACCAGGGCCAAAACCACCAAGATCGGAATGAGCAAGATCGCTGAGAACTTCGCCGCAAACGCCAAAGAGAAACAGAGCAGCGTCAACACAGCGCTCGGCCACCCGCCAGCCCGGCGAAAGCGCCACAGCCCATAAATGCTGCCGACGATCAGAGTCGCCGCCGCGACATCGCTGGTAATCAAGGTGGAATGGGCAATGACGTTCGGGTCGAAGGTGACCAAAGCCAGGGAGAATAAACCCGCTATTGGCCCCCAGAGATCCCATGCCCAGAGGAAGACCAGAACGGACAGCAACAGGCCGAAGATCAGTAACGGCATGCGTCCCCAGAAGATCAGACGGTCCGAGTTATTGAGATAGTCCGACCGCTCCAGGCGATGGATCGGGTCGATCTCCATCGTCGCTTCGACCCCGAAACGCTCCATGGTGGAATCCCGTACTCCCCACACCAACTCGTGCCCCAGGTACCACTCCCTGCGATAGTCCACGACGGAGTCTCGATACAACTGCTTGATCCGCTGCCAGGATCGAGATCCCTCACCCGGGTAAGGTGAGGGATCGAAGATATCCAGGTCGACCGGCAACGGCTGGAGCGCGAGCAACGGCATCGCCGCCACCATCTTCGTCAGTGGCGGATGCTCGGGGTTGAGCCGAAAGTCGTTCCACCGGAGATTGATGTACCCTGCAGCCAGATGATGCGACTCGTCGAACGTCGCCGAGATTCGCGTCGAATGGTCTATCACCCGGCCCGCGAAGAGGACCAAAAGAGCCAACGCTAGCCAGTTCACCCAACCGACTGTTGGAGAGTCCGTCACCGGCGCGAGTCTACCGTGGAACAAGCTGCGTCGATCTCGCGAGGGGCCGTTGTGGGTGATCCCGGAGGGCACGGATCGCGCTATTGGGTGCCCAGAAGGCGGGCGCTCCCTCGCTTGGCTACGCGCCGGACCATGGGCGGACTTCGAGCATTACCGAGATGCGCTTGCCAAGAGACCCGTCCTGGGATCACCCGCAACGGCCCTTAGCCACACCGACCAGAAACTGTCAGGTCCTCAGAAGCCGAGTTGAATGGCGAGACCGCAGGCGACGAGGGTGAGACCGGCGATGACGTGCGCGTAGCGTTCGAGCCCTCTGAGAGGTAGGTGCGAGATTCCGAGATAACCGAGAGCTACCGTAGACAGCATGGTGGCGATCGTCGCGGCCCCGAAAACCAGGACAACCAGCCCGACGCCCCACCAACTGCCTCCAGCTGCCGGGTACATGAGCATCGGAATCAATGCTTCGCAAGGCCCGAAGATGAAGATCGTGAACAGCACCCAGGGAGTCACGCTCCGAGCTGTGCGCTGCCCAGCTCGAGCTGCATGAGGATGCGCGTGCTCGTTCTGATGCACATGGGTGTGGTCGTGCACCGTCCCATCGCTGTGCGCATGCCAATGGGCGTGCGGCCGGTTCCGCACGGCTTGCCTCAGACCCCAGGCGGTGTAGGCCAACCCGAACCCGATCAACAACCAGGCCGCGACACTGCCACGCACGCTCTCGAACCACTCCAGGCCGCCGATCGCCCAGCCCAGGAGGATTCCCAGGGTGCCGAGTAGCACAGAGCCCAGGACATGCCCCACACCGCAGGCCGAGGTGATCGCCAGGGTTCGACGCAAGGACCACCGCCGGGCGCTTGCCATGGCCAGAAAGGGCAGATAGTGATCGGGGCCGATCAGGGTGTGCATCACCCCGATGGTCGCAGCGGTTGCGACGAGAATGGAAAGTTCCGGCGTCATGTCAGTGCAGCGGCGCGTCGACTCTTGGCCATCTCGAGCCAACCCAGCCACTCATCGATGCCTTCGCCCGTTATGGCCGAGACTCGGATGACCGCAGGTTCCGGCATGGTCCGTGCCAACGCGTCTTCGATCGCCTCCACGTTCACCTGTGGCAGGTGGGGCAGTAGGTCGATTTTGGTGAGCAGGACCAGATCGGCGGTGCGAAACATCACCGGGTACTTCAGCGGCTTGTCCTCGCCTTCGGTGATCGAGAGCGCCACGACGTTGGCGGCCTGTCCGAGATCGTAGACTGCAGGACAGACCAGGTTGCCGACGTTTTCGATGAACATCAGGTCGGAGTCGTGCCAATCTAGATCATGAAGCGCCCGATGCACCAGCCGTGCATCGAGATGGCACGCCGACCCCGTGGTGATAGACAGCGAAGGAATCCCCGCTTCCCGAAGTCGGGAAGCATCGTTGTCGGTCGCCAGGTCACCACTCATGGCGCTCAGCTTGCTCTCCGAGCCCAGAGCCCTGGCAGTCGCCTCGAGCAGTGCGGTCTTGCCGGATCCGGGCGATCCCATCAAGTTGATGGCCAGCACGCCGTGACCGAGGAAGTGCTCCCGATTGTGCTCGGCCTGGCTGTCGTTGGCTGCCAGCAAGCTCTCCTGAACCTCGATCGGGACGACTTCCGGGTCTCCACATCCACAGGTCTCACACATCAGGCCGCCTCCATTTCGATTCGCTCCAGCACGATTTCATCCCCGGATACCAGCCGAGCGGGTGAGTCACAGAGACTACACCGAAGCACCTGTCCCGGTGCAATATCGGTCCCGCAGACTCGACAGGCCCACTGCGCCGCCACCGCGACAATCTCCAGGCTCGCGGTCTCACAGATGGTCTTCATACGAGCCAGCTCGAAAGCCGCCGCGAGCAGATCCGGCTCCACGCCCGACTGCTCACCGATCTGCACCTTGAGTCGGTGAACGGAGGTGGCGCTGTGCGCTCGTGCCTCGGCTTCGACACGATCGAGCAGTGCCTGCACTATGGAGTACTCGTGCATGACGGTTCTCGGTCGAGCTTTCAATAGCTCAGGGTCGAGGCCTGGACGCGCGGGAATTGTGTCACAGAGAGCGGCTGAGCCCACCTACCCATAAGGAGAGTCTTGGTCACTACCCCCGGGCGTATGTTGCACTACCCCCAAGGGTATTTGTGGGCCTTCCGGCGGAACGATATCAATAGGCGACTCATAGACAAAGTGCCTCGACACCTTGTTCCTTGGTTGTAGCTGTAACGCGCGAAACGTAACGCGGAGGTGGCCATGTTTCTTCCAAGACTCGTCAAAGGGGTGTCCGGCGACGTGCTGGACAGAGGTTTGGATCGGCGCGACTTCTTGAAAGTCTGCTCCATTGCGGCCGCCGCTGTCGGACTACCAGCAGGTGCTGGGGTGAAGATGGCGGAGGCGGCCGTCGCAGGCAAGAAGCCGTCGGTGATCTGGCTCTCGTTTCAGGAGTGTACCGGTTGCACCGAGACCCTGTTGCGGACCAGCCATCCAGGACTGGATACGCTGATCCTCGACCTGATCTCGCTCGACTACCATGAAGCCTTGCTGGTGCCTTCCGGCCATGCCGCGGAGGAGAACCGTATCGCCGCGATGGATGCCCACGAGGGCAAATTCATCCTGGTGGTCGAAGGTGCCATCCCGACCAAGGACAACGGCATCTACTGCATGATCGGCGGCAAGACGGCCCTGGAGATTCTCGAGGAATCAGCCGCCCGTGCCGGAGCGATCATTGCGATCGGCTCCTGCGCTTCCTGGGGCGGCATCCCGTCGGCCGATCCGAATCCGACCGGTGCCAAGGGTGCGCCTGAGATTCTGGCTGGCAAGACCGTCGTGACCATCCCCGGTTGCCCGGCCAACCCGTACAACTTCCTTGGCACCGCTCTCCAATTTGCCACGTTTGGCTCGCTGCCCGAACTGGACGAGCTGGGCCGGCCCAAGTGGGCCTACGGCCGCACCATCCACGAGCACTGCCCACGCCGGGCACACTTCGACGCTGGCCGCTTTGCCGAACAGTTTGGCGACGAGAACCATCGCCAGGGCTACTGCCTGTACAAGCTAGGCTGCAAGGGCCCCGTCACCCACGCCAACTGTTCGGTCCAGTCGTTCGGCGAAGTCGTCGATGCCTGGCCGATCGGTCTGGGCCACCCCTGTGTCGGATGCACCGAGCAGGGCGTGCTCTGGAGCATGGCGATTCACGACACGGTCGACATCGAACGTCCCACCAATCCCGACACCTACCCGCCGATCGGCGCACCACAAGGCAAGGTTGGCGCTGTGGCCACCGGCGTCGCCGGTCTGGCGGTCGGCGGGTTGATCGGGGCTGGCTACGCGGCCTCCAAGAAGATGGGCACAGCTGAGGCCGAGGAGGAGAGCTAGTCATGGCTGTCGATCGACGCTCGTTTCTCAAAGGGTGCGCGGCCGCGGGTGCTGCTGGTGTGGCCAGCGCCACACCGGTGAAAGCCGCCCGCGAGCGCAAGGTCGCGCCGGCCGACGCCAGGGGCATGCTCTACGACACCACTCTCTGCATCGGGTGCAAGGCCTGTGTCCGGGCCTGCAAGGAAGCCAACGAGCTGCCGGCTGACACCCGACTCGAGGGCATGGGTGGCCTCTACGACGCCCCGGCCGATCTCAACGATTACACCAAGAACATCATCAAGCTCTACAAGGAAGGGGATCGGCGCTCTTACGTCAAGAAGCAGTGCATGCAGTGCATCGACCCGGCCTGTGTCGGGGCCTGCATGATCGGTGCGTTCAAGAAGCGCGAGTTCGGCATCATCACCTGGGACAAGGACCGCTGCATCGGCTGCCGCTACTGCCAGATGGCCTGTCCCTTCAACGTCCCGAAGTTCGAATGGTCCTCGACCAACCCGTACATCATCAAGTGCGAGTACTGCAAACAGCGCAAGGGCGACAAGCAGTGGCAGCCGGCATGCTGCGAAGTCTGTCCTCGCGAGGCAGTAATCGCCGGGACTCGCGAAGAGCTGCTCGAGGAAGCCAAGAGGCGTCTGGCCGAGAATCCCGACAAGTACCACCCGAAGATCTACGGCGAAAAGGACTTGGGCGGCACCCAGGTGCTGTACCTCTCGCACGTTCCCTTCGACAAGCTGGGATTCAAATTCGACAGCGAAGAGCCGGTCCCCGAGCTGCAGCAGACCATTCAGCACGGGATCTATCAGGGCTTCATCGCACCCGCGGCGCTCTACGCGCTGATGGGAGGCGTGATCTGGCGCAATAGACGCCAGGACCAGAAGCTCAAGAAAGGCGAGGAGGCGTAATGAGCACCGCCAAGGCAACCCCTGTCGGCGGGCCCATTTGGACCAAGCCGACCAAGATCCTGCTTTTCTTCTCCATTCTCGGCGGCATTCTCATTCTGTGGAGATTCGCCGTCGGCCTCGGCCCCTCTACCGGACTGAACGACGGGTACCCCTGGGGCATCTGGATCGCCTACGACGTAGTCACCGGCACCGCCCTCGCGTGCGGCGGCTACGCCATCGCCCTCCTGCTCTACATCATGAACAAGGGCAAGTACCACCCGCTGATTCGACCCGCCATCCTGACCAGCGCCCTGGGCTACACCATGGCGGCGGTCTCGATCTGCATCGACGTGGGAAGGCCCTGGTTCATCTGGAGAATCCCGCTCGGCGGCTTTCCCGACATGGGGAGCTACAACTGGAACTCGGCCCTGCTCGAGGTGGCCCTGTGTGTCATGGCTTACCTCATCGTGCTGTGGATCGAGCTCTCGCCGGCCTTCTTCGAGAAATGGATGGAGAGAGGGGACACCGCTCTGGCCAACTTCTCCAAGAAAGCGGCTGCTTTCCTGGAGAAAGCGCTGATCTGGATCATCGCTTTGGGCATCCTGCTACCGACGATGCACCAGTCATCGCTGGGTAGCCTGATGCTACTCTCCGGTCCGCGACTCCACGGTCTCTGGAACACGGCCTTTCTGCCACTCTTGTTCCTGATCTCTTGTGTCACCATGGGATACGCGGCAGTGGTCATCGAGGCCAGTCTCTCGTCGCGATTCTTCAACCGGCCACGGCATACCGAGATGCTAACGTCGCTCTTCGGCGTGGCGACCATCACAGTCTGGTTGTTTCTGGCGATCCGGTTTATCGACCTGATCGTTGCTGGCAAGATCGGCCTGCTCTTCAGGTTCGATCTGTACGCCTTCATGTTCTGGCTCGAAACCATCCTGATGGTGTTTCCGGCGATCATCTACATGAACAAGGCCAAGCGGTCGGATCCCATGTACCAGTTTCGCGCCGCCATGTGGCTGATCCTGGCTGGTGGCCTCTATCGATTCAATACCTACCTGGTGGCGTTCCAACCAGGCGAGAACTTCAGCTACTTCCCGACGGTGCCGGAGATGTTTGTCACCTTCGGAATCGTTGCCACTGAAATCCTGATCTTTGTGATCCTGGTCAAGAAGTTCCCGATCTTGGCCGGCATACCTGCCACCGCGCAGGCCCAATAGGAGGACATCGCGATGAGCAGACGTATCGTCGTCGACCCGATTACCCGAATCGAAGGCCATTTGCGCATCGACGTTGAAGTCGATGGCGGCAAGGTGACCAAGTCGTGGTCCTCGGGCCAGATGTGGCGAGGTATCGAGATTATTCTGCAGGGTCGCGATCCGCGCGATGCCTGGCTTTTCACACAGCGCATCTGCGGTGTTTGCACCACGGTCCACGGAATCACTTCCGTGCGTGCCGTGGAGAACGCCCTGAATCTCGAGATTCCCATCAACGCGCAGTACATCCGCAACCTGATCCTGGCGGCTCACGGTCTCCACGATCACATTGTCCACTTCTACCATCTCTCCGCCCTCGACTGGGTGGATGTGGTGTCGGCGCTTTCGGCGGATCCAGCCAAGGCCAGTGCTCTGGCCGAGACGCTCTCGGAGTGGCCAGGCAACAGCACCCGTCAGCTGGAGGCCGTCAAGGCCAGGCTGGCGGCGCTGGTCGAAAGCGGCCAGCTGGGCATCTTCGCCAACGGCTACTGGGGCCATCCGGCCATGAAGCTGCCGCCCGAGGTCAATCTGCTGGCTGCGAGCCACTATCTGCAGGCCCTCGAGTACCAGCGCAAGGCCAACCAGGTCGTCGCCATCCTGGGCTCGAAGACCCCCAACATTCAGAACCTCGCCGTCGGCGGCGTGGCCAATGCCATCAACATGGACAACGAGGCCACGCTGAACATGAAGAAGCTGTATCAGATAAAGAGCCTGCTCGATGAGGTTCAGACCTTCATCAAACAGGTCTACCTGCCTGATGTCATCGCTGTCGGCTCGATGTACGCCGACTGGCTCGGCTACGGCGCCGGAGTCAAGAACTACCTGGCCGCGCCAGACATGCCCCTGGACACCGCGGGCACCCAGTTCGACATGCCAGGAGGCACTATCTTCAACGGCGATCTGGGAAGCTACAAGGCCATCAGCAAGTTCGGTGACGAATACCTGCGGGACAACGTCGAGGAATCGATCGCCCACTCATGGTACGACGGCGACTGGTCGCGGCACCCGTGGGAGGAAGAAACGGTTCCCAAGTACACGGACTGGGACGATGACGGGGACTACTCCTGGGTCAAGGCGCCACGATTCGATGGCAAACCCATGCAGGTCGGTCCGCTGGCCCAGGTGCTCATGGGGCTGGCTTCCGGTGACGAGCGTTTCACCAAGTATGGGACCTATGTCCTGGCCGAGGCTGGAAAGCTCGCCGGAGCCAACCTGAGTCCGGCGGTCCTCCACTCCACCCTGGGGCGCCACGCAGCCCGCTGCATCCGGGCGGTGGTTCTCTCGGATCTCGCCCAGGAGCACTGGAGTCTTCTGGCCAACAACATCGCCGGCGGCGACACGGACATCTTCAACGCGCCGGTCTTTCCGAGGGGCGAGCAGCGCGGCTTCGGCTTTCACGAAGCACCGCGCGGACTGCTGTCCCACTGGGTCGTCATCAACAACGGCAAGATCGCCAACTACCAGGCAGTCGTGCCGTCGACCTGGAATGCCGGGCCGCGCGATGCCAAGGGTCAGATGGGTCCCTACGAGGCCTCACTGATGGGCAATCCTGTCGCCAACCCGGATGCGCCGCTCGAAGTGGTGCGGACGATTCACTCCTTCGATCCCTGTCTGGCGTGTGCCATCCACACCCACGACGCCGAGGGCAACGAGATCGTCAAGGTAAAAGCCTTGTAGCGGGACTTCGAAGGAGTCACCTCTGCTCACACGAGGCGCTCGCAATGAGCGCCTCGTTTTTTGTTGTCGAAAGACGGCCTTGCTCTCTCGAGAGCCGCGAAAGGATTTTCGACACGACGAAGGCGGCTCGAGGAGGTTCGCGGCCCGGCAAGGTTTGTCGAAATCCTGCCAAGCTCTTCGACGCAACTGTCGGCAACGCCTTGCCTCACCTTCTTTAGCTCCACTCAAACTCAACAAAACAAGCCATTTGCGGCACCTGCCGAGGTTGGCACGTTCCCTGCTCAAAGGTCTTGTGAAGGCAGAGGCAAGCAAGACCAACAACCCCAAGGCCAGGAGGCAATCATGAAGCTCGCCAAATACACCATTCCGATCACGGCAGTTCTCGTCGCTCTGGTGGCCGCACCAGCATTCGCACAACAGGGGCAAGAGAGCTTCAAAGGCGAGGTCGTAGCCGTCCAGCAACAGACCCAGAACCAAGGCACCGATCAGCTCATCACGGTTAGGACTCGCCAGGGAGAGCGGAAGCAGTTTCGCCTGGGCGATGGCAGCTGCGCGGGCTGTGTCCAGGTCGGGGACCAGGTACGGGCACGAGTATCGCAAGGCGGCGCAGGTCAGCCCGGCCAAGTCCGGAGTATGAAGGTCAAACGCAATGGTGAGATGTTTGGCTACAGCAACCAATCCGGTCGGCTGGTGCGCACGCAGCAACGCTCCAGAGACGGTAGCGGCGTGGGCAATCAGGCCCAATGGCAGAATGGCGGCAGAGGCGACGGATCAGGCAGAGGAAACTGCGGCAGCAACGCCCAGCGAGGCGGTGGCGGAGGCAAGGGTGGCAGCCGCGGCAACGGAGGTGGCGGTCGTTGAGCCGCACTTTTCATCGCTGCAATGATCCGAGGGCGACCCAGGTCGCCCTCGTTCTGCATGGGCGACTCCGGTTAGGATGAAAGCAGCATGACCTCGAGGCAACGCTGTGCACAGCTGGAACTGCCACGAGAGAGAGGAGCAAATGGATGAGTACCAACGGCCATATTCTCGTAGTCGAGGACGACAGCTCCCAACGACAGATGCTGGCTGAATTCCTGCGCGATCTCGGCCTGGATGTGGTCGAGGCGGGTGATGGCCATGAGGCTCTCGAGAAATTCCGCAGTGAGCCCTTCGATCTGGTCATCAGCGACCTGCGAATGCCAGAGATGGATGGGCAGCAGTTGCTGCAAGCGATCAAGGAGCTCAATCCGGAGACTGGTGTCGTGTTGGTGACCGCCTACGGAACGGTAGAAGGAGCCGTGGCAACTCTGCGGACTGGCGCCTCGGACTATCTGCTCAAACCCCTCGATCTCGATGAAGTCGAACACGTCGTGCAGCGCTGCCTGGAAGAGAATCATCTACGCAGGGAGAATCGCGACCTGCGACGGCGCCTCGGTGAAATCGAGTCGATCCCCGGCATCCTCACCTCGGGCGGCGCCATGGCGGAGGCTCTCTCCAAGGTCGCCCGGGTGGCGCCCTCCGAGGTATCGGTCCTCCTGCTGGGTGAGAGCGGAACTGGAAAGGAGCTCGTTGCCAGGGCCATCCATGCTGCCAGCAAACGAGCTAACGGACCCTTCGTCGCCGTCAACGCCGCGGCCCTGTCGACCACACTGCTCGAAAGCGAGCTCTTTGGCCATGAGCGGGGTGCCTTTACCGGCGCCGAGCGCTCTCGCGTGGGCAGGGTCGAAAGCGCAGCGGGTGGCACTCTCTTTCTCGATGAGATCGGTGACCTGCCCAATGAGGTCCAGGTCAAGCTACTGCGAGTGCTGCAGGAGCGGACCATCGAACGTGTCGGCTCCAACAGGTCCGTCCCCGTCGACGTCCGTATCGTGGCTGCCACCCACCACGATCTCCTGACCAGCGTGCGCGACGGCAACTTCCGGGAGGATCTCTACTATCGGCTCGCGGTAGTGAGCATCGAGTTGCCACCGCTCCGGGCGAGAAGGGCCGACATCCCCCTGCTTTCCGAGCACTTTCTCGAGAAGCACGCCAAGACGGCGGGGGTCACGGCCAAGTCGCTCTCGCGGCAGGCGATGGATCTGCTGGTGCGATATGGATTTCCGGGCAACGTTCGGGAGCTCGAGAACATCGTGCAGCGGGCACTGGTTCTCTCTCGTGGAGACCTCATCACCGTTGACGACTTGCCGGCCACCGTCCTCGGAGCTGCAAACGAGTCGGGCCGAGGTGAGGCGGAAGCCCCCACCACGCTTCCAGCCCGGGTTGCGGCGCTTGAAGAAGCGGCGATCGAGGAGGCTCTGGCCCTTGAGGATGGCAACCAGTCGCGCGCTGCAGCGCGATTGGGAATCTCGGAGAGAGCACTGCGGTACAAGCGAGCGAAGTTCCGCAAAGAATGAGACGCATAGGCCCTATCACGGCAAGTTTTGTCGTCGGGGAGGGGGCCATTCGACAAGATCGTCGATGGTTCCCACTGGATTGCGGTCTCTATTGAGGCACAAACGGGCACGGACCTTGCTCTCCTGAAGGAGCATGAAGATCGCGAGAACCCTGGTCGCGACGTTCCTTGTTCTGGCCCTGGCTCTGTGTGCGGAGACCGCCGACGCCGCCATCGGCGAGGTCTTCCTGACCCTGGGCACGGCTTCCGGGAGTTACGGCACCGGCTCAGAGTCCGATGTCACCTCGGGCCGCGTCATCTTCAACACTGGCGACAGGTATCAGTTCAGGGTCGACGCTGGATGGATCCGGGTCGAATCGCCCCTCGGCATCCTCCCGGGCAAAGCGGGTCCTATCCCGATGCGGCGCCGAAGCGGTGGCGGCGACGGAGGAAACGGCCTGGGACCCCGGCAACCAGGATCCAGCTCGAGTGGCGCCGCCACTGGGAGTCAGAATCCCAACCAACCCGATGATCCCGAGATCGAGCCTCTTCCCCCCGAACTCGAGGAGATCTCCGCGTCGGGTGTGGGCGATGTCTATCTGGCCTTCAGCGGCCGGATACTGGGTGGCGGCGCCGAGGTGTTTCGCCTGGATGGCGGTCTGGACGCCAAGGTTCCGACCGCTGATGCCGACGAGGGACTCGGTACCGGCGAGTGGGACGCTCGTCTCGGGATAACCAGCGAGTACCGCTTCTGGTCGGCAACCGCGTTCGGCGGTTTCGGATGGAGCTACCTGGGAGACCCGGAATGGGTCGAGCTCAACGACGTCGTGGATGCCTATGCAGGTGTCGAGAGCGAACCGCTGGCTGGACGCTGGATCATCTCCGGTTGGCTCGCTGGCAATCCCGAGGTCGTCGATGGCGTGGGGAGTCGAGGCATCCTGGGTCTGGGTTTACGCACCACCGGCAAATGGCGCTTTCGCTTGCAGGCCACTGCCGGACTCACGGATGGGTCTGAAGACTTCTCTGTTCTCTTCGCCGTCTCGCATGGAGTCCTGACACCGACAGTCGGCACGCGAGGGCCGAGGCGATGATCCCTGTCATTCGGGCCACCGGCCTCTTCGTCCTTCTCGCCTTCCTCACGTGCAGCGGTGCACGAGCCGGAGGCGGGCTCTCGGCTCTCAGGGTCGTGGAGGGCACCGTTCTGGAGATTGGCATACTGCCCGGCGAAGGAGGTCTCGACCTGGTAGCGGTTCGCCTCGCGAGCTCGACACCTGGTGCCAGCGACCTGGAGCTCTTGTTGGCGCCCAGCTCAGTCCTGGAAGAAACTGGTTTTGCAATCCGCTCGGGAGACCAACTCAAAGCTCGTATCTTTACAGACAACGATGGACCGGCCACGGTTCACAAGGTCAAGAACCTGACGCAGGGATCGATGGTCCGACTGCGCACGCTCCGCCAGGTTCCGTTGTGGGACGGCGTTGGGCAATGGCAAGGCGGCCCTGGTCTCGGGGCCGGGGGAGGCGCGAGCGGGCTCCAGGGCCCCAGGCACGGCCAGCACGGTGGCTCCGGCCCACCCCATTGAGGCCTCTTCGCTCTGAGAGTCCAGAGGTGTCGTCGGCTAGGCCGAGGTATCCTGGCGCAACCTTTCCAGATCGGCCTCGAGCTGTCCGCGTGGATTGACCATCTCGAGCCCATTGTAGAACTCTGCACGGTCAATCATCTCGCCGGCGATGATCCCGACAGAGGCCCAGACGTGCCAACTGGCGGGCTCCAGGGCCCAGAGAAGAATGGGCAGGATGAAGCCCAATCCCACTCGCAGTGCCGGGCCAACCCACCCTCTCGTAACGGACCTTCCCCTACCCTCCTCCTGCCGTCGCAGATGACGCGAGACGTAGAGGGCCAGCTTGACTGCCAGAATCATGACGCTCGCCTGGGCGACGCCGAGCAGCAACGCGCCGACCAGAAACCCGGTCAACACCGTATCAGCACTGTGTATCGGAAAGCTTTGAGCGGGTCGCACACAATCGTAGACCCGATCCACCGAGACAAGTGTGGCGATGGCCAGCGCGGCTGCCGTCAAGCCAACAGTCAGGTGGAAATTCGGTAGCGCACAGTACAGCAAACCTACACAGACAAAGAGCGAGAAGAAGACGATCTCTCGACTGAGCCACGAATTGCGCAGATTGAGCACCGCCCTCCAGGCCCGCCACTTCTGACCGAGGTGCAGGGTACTGGCCCCTGCAGCGAGAGTGGCCATGACACCGAACAGAATGGGGTCGGGACGCTCAGGACCGCCCAATGTGGCCAGGATCCAGCCCACGAGAAGGCTGGCTATCAAGGTGAAGACCCACAGCGGCCACTCGGTGCGTAGCGAGATCACGTCGTCTCGCTCCAGGCGCGAGGCGGCAAAGCTCTCGACGATCTCGCGCGGGACCTCCCAGCTGCAGTCGGGCCCCCTGCGCCGCCCTTGACGTAGCGGCGTGAACCGAATGGCCGGGCGAGCCCTGGTTGCGGGGAATCCGGGCACCGTCTCGGCACCGTGCAGCGCGCCGAAGGTCAGCGCGTCGGTCGGGCACTGCTGGACACAAGCGGGAAGCAGGTCTTCGGCCAGCCTGTGGTCGCACCAGGTACACTTGCCCATCACCCTCTTCACTTCGTTGAACCGGGGTGCATCATAAGGGCAGGCCCAGCTGCAGTATCGGCAACCAACACAGCAATCCTGCTCGATCAACACGGCGCCGATCCCCTCGTCGCGCCTGATAGCCAGGGCCGGACAGGCCTTGATGCACGGGGCTTCGCCACAGTGGTTACAGGCCAGCGACAGGTGATAGGCAGGCAGCGAAGGCAGCTTTGCGCCATTGAAGGAGATCAACTGACGCCAGCTACGCCCCCAACCGAGTTGGTTCTCGGTGGAGCAAGCCAGCTCACAGGCGCTGCAGCCGGTGCACAGATTGAGATCGAAGCCAAAGCCCTGCTCACTTCGGGGCAACTCGGCCAGGGCATGGGTCACCTTTCGACTCTCTCGACTTCAACCAGGTTGTCGTGAAAGGCAGCACCGTGGCCCATGTCGGTCTCGCGCCCGGCTGAGAGAAAGTTGACCGTGCCTCCTTCGGAGATCCACCAGCCGTTGGTCATGCTGACGCAGCCTGCCCGCAGGCCGAGATCGAGTTGGGCTTCGGTCTCGAGCGATCCCCGCTCATTGAAGACCCGAACCCTGTCTCCGGCGAGGATACCGCGGGCCATCGCATCTACCGGACACATCGCCAGCGTCGGCCTTGGACTGTGCACCCGGATCATCTCGAGGTTGTTGAACTGGGAGTGGATCCGGTTCTTGGTGTTGGGCGTCATGAAGCTGAGAGGATACTTCTCCGCCAGGGCTACGTCGCCTCGGCTCGACTCCAGCGGCTCGAACCACGATGGCAGTGCATCCGTACCCCAGCGCTCGTGCGCTTCCTCGGACCACAATTCGATCTTTCCCGATGGCGTTGGGAACTGAAGATCTCCGAAGGCGACCTCCTCATGCCCGGGAGCGATCACCGGACCCCGGCGTAGCCTCGCCAACGATAGCCCCGGAAATGGTGCCAGCCGATTCTCCAACCAGGCCTCGATGGCCGCGTCATCCGGTCCTGGAATCGCCGCACTTACCGCCTCTGCATCGAGTCCGAGCCGCTGCGCCAGCAACCTATACACCTCTGACTCCGGCTTGACTTCACCAGGGGGCTCCATCACCTTCTGCTTGAACTGAATATAAGGATGCCAGTAGGCGCCGATCACGTCGGATTGCTCGAACATCGACTTGGCCGGCAACACGATGTCCGCTTCTCGCGCGGTATCCGTGAGGAACTGCTCCACCACTACCCGAAAACCGAGCTGACGAAAGGCTTCCATCACCGTGTGGGTTTCGGGATTTTGAGTCACCGGATTGCCCCGCTCGACCCAGACCATCTTCAGCGGCGGATCCACCGTTTCGAGCATTTCCCTACCCAGCCGGGACGTGGAAATCGAAATACGCGCCACGCCATCCGGTACCGGTGGTGGGAAGCTGGCCTCAGGCTCCTGGATGGCATCGAAGATCAGACTCTGCAGGTTGGCAAATTGCCATCCTCCTCCGGACTGACCAATATTGCCTGTCAGAACCGTTAGCGCCAGGATCGCGCGCATGGTCTGCCCGCTGTTGGTGTAACGCTGCATACCGAAACCCGCGCAGATCGTCATTGGCTTGATGGTGCCGATGGCGTTGGCCACACGCTCGATGAAATGCGCCGGAACATCGGAAATCGCAGCTGCCCACTCCGGTGTGGTCTCGCGAACCCGATCAGCGAAACGTCGATAGCCCAGAACGTGTCGCTCGAGAAAATCCCGGTCGACCAGGTTGTCGCGGAACAGTACATGGGCAATCGCCAGGCCTAGCGCACCATCGGTTCCCGGTCGGGGCTGAATGAGCAGCTCAGCCCGCTCCGCCGTCTCGGTGCGACGTGGATCGATGACAATCAAGCGAGCGCCACGAAGCAATGCCCGCTCCACAAACGGCATCTGGTGGAGGTTGGTCTCAGCCGAGTTCTTGCCCCACAGCACCAGGAGGCGAGAGTTGGCGAGGTCCCAGGGAGCATTGTGCTTGTTCTCCCCAAGTGTGAGCCGCGTTGCTTCGAGCCCAGCGGGCCAGCAGAGGTCACCGTAGGTCGTCGTATACCCCCCGAAGAGCCGGAAAAAGGACGGTCCTACGCTGTTGAGCAGTCCCTTGGTCCCACTCCCGCTGTAGAAAAGGACACTCTGCGGCCCGTACTGGTCCCGCAACCTTTCCAGTTGGTCGCCAATCCTGGTGAGGGCTGTTTCCCAGCCGATTCGCCGAAACGAGCCATCTGGCTCTCGCTGCAAGGGGTGCAGGATGCGCTTTGGCGAATGCGCCCGCTCGACGTAACTCAGACCCTTGAGACAGGCACCCTCCGGCGTGGCCTGATTCTCCTCCAGAGGGAGAATCCGCCGCAGCCGGCCATCCTCGAGCTCCACCCGCATCGAGCAGGTGCTGTAGCAGTTGCGAGGACAGGCGGTAATCAGTTCGGTCACTGCCCCGGGATTCTACTCTTGTCGGGGCCGCCACCTCATAAGGTGGGCGCCTCCTACCCTAACAGGGGTTCCTTTCGACGCACTGCGGCAGGATACTGACAGTGGGTCGACAGACCCAGGCGGTTCCCGCCCGCCTCGCGCAGTCTTGGAGGTGCGCGTGAGATCTCGAATCGGTGAACAGCTGATTCTGGCCGTGGCGCTGATCTCGGTCACGGTCTTCGCCCTACTCTCATTCATTCTGATCACGGCCCAACGTCGATCCCTGATCTCGCAGATGCAGCGTCATTCGACGCAGTTCATCGAGACCATTCGCAGTAGCACCCGCTACGCCATGATGCACAACCAGCGCGAAGAGCTGGATGAGATCGTCGACGCCATCGGCCGACAACCGGAAATCGCAAAGGTCCGGATCTTCAACAAAGAGGGCCAGATCGTCTACTCGCCCAATGAAAGTGAGAAAGGGAACCGTGTCGATATGGAGGCCGAGGCTTGCTTCCCTTGTCACGGAACCGAGGTTCCAAGGGAACGCCTGGATCAAAACGACTGGTCGCGGTTCTTCTCGGACGATCAGGGCCAGTCCTTTCTGGGCATCATCCGGCCGATTCACAACGAGCCGAGTTGTTCCGAAGCCGATTGTCACGTCCACCCGGAATCCCAGACCGTGCTGGGTGTCCTCGACGTCACCATGTCCCTCGAAGGCGTGCACGAAGAGATGGTGGACAGCCGCAACAAAGCGATCCTCTTGACCGCGATCACGATCTTCAGCACCAGCTTGATCGGCCTGTTTCTCTTCCACAGTCGGGTGGGACGTCCCGTCACGGAACTGGCGGCGGCCACCCGACGCGTCGCCGAAGGGGATCTGACAACCACCATCGATGTGCGGCGACACGACGAGCTCGGCGACCTCCAGCGTTCCTTCAATGAGATGACGATTCGTCTCGACGAGACTCAGAGTCAGCTCTATCAGTCGAACAAGATGGCGTCGGTCGGTCGCCTCGCGGCCGGAATCGCCCACGAGATCAACAACCCCTTGACTGGCGTGCTGACCTTCAGCAGCCTGCTCCTGAGAGATGCTCCCGAAGGCTCCGAGCTGCATGAAGGGCTGACCACGATTGTCAGCGAAACCAAACGATGCCGCGACATTGTCAAGGAGTTGCTCAATTTCTCCCGGCAAGTGCCGCCGCACAAGACTCTGTTGGACCTGAACGAGGTCGTGGAGAAAGCCCTCGACATCGTCGATCACCAGTTCACCGTCAACAACATTGAAATCACTCGTGGACTCGCACCGAACCTCCCAGCTGTAAAGGCCGACGCCAACAAGCTGGGACAGGTGCTGCTGAACCTCCTGGTCAACGCCTCGGATGCGGTCGAGCCGGGCTCCGGAGAGGTGTTTGTAGGCACCCAAACCATCGACGCCAACGGAAAGGCGGCTGTCGAGCTCAAGGTATCCGATAACGGCAGCGGCATCTCTCCGGAGCATCAGGCACAAGTCTTCGAGCCCTTCTTCACCACCAAAGACAACGGTACCGGGTTGGGCCTCGCCGTCGTGTGGGGAATCGTGACCGAACACGAAGGCACCATCAGGGTGAGTAGCCGGCCGGGGAGAGGAACGACGTTTACGGTCCGCCTGCCAGCCGCCACCGCCCTCGAGCTGGCGCCCGAGGAGGCCGACCATGGTTGACTCGCGCGAAGTGCTGATCGTTGAAGATGAACCGGTCGTTCTCAAGGTCGCAGGCATGGCGCTTCACGCCAACGCCATCGAGTACCGCGAGGCCTCCGACGTGGCCAGCGCCACCGAGCTCCTGGCCCGAAATCCATTCAAGGTGGTTGTCACAGACTTGAAGCTTCCGGGTGCATCAGGGTTCGAGATTCTCGACGTCGTCCGCAAGATGACTCCAAGACCCCAGGTGATCATCATCACCGGATACGCCACCATTGAGAACGCTCTGGAGTCTTTTCAGCTCGGCTCCTTCGACTTCATCCCCAAGCCCTTCGACGTTGAAGAACTGGTAGGGGTCGTCAGCCGGGCGTTGCGTTTCTCCGAAAGTCCCCAGACCGACGAGGTAGTGCTACCCAACCAGTACTTCCTCGGACGCCACTCCTGGGCCCGCCTGGAACCCGATGGTGTCGCAACCCTCGGCGCCGCTGAGACAATCACCTCGGTGTGCGGCCCGATCGGGTCGATCGACTGTAACGATCTCGGGGACCCCACGACTCAGGGAGAGTGCTTCTGTAGGTTGATCGGCCGCGATGGCTTCGCGCACCGTGTCTGGGCACCGCTCAGCGGGCAGACCATCGCGCTGAACTCCAAACTTCGCGACGACTTCGAGACATTGCGACGCGAGCCGCTCGCCGCCGGCTGGCTGGCCCGCGTCATCCCGAGCGATCTGGAAAAGGAACTGGTAAACCTCAGCCGTCGGCATCCGCCTGGCGACGGTTGAATCAGCAGGCATTGGCCCTGCGGAGGAAAAATCATGGTTGTTCTCCTCGTCATTCTCACCATCGTGGTTTTCATCATGGTGGATTTCGCGGTCCGCACCATCCTGCGCAAGCGGGAGGAAGCCCAGATCAGGCAGGAACGTGCCGAGGCACTCGACATCGGCCTCAAGCTCGACCATGCCACCGACGCAGTCAGCCTCAAACGAGTCGAGGTCGAGAACCCGCATGCCCGAATCCTGGCGGTCGACGATGAACCCGTGGTACTCGACAGCTTTCGCAAGATCCTGGTCCTCGAAGGCTACTCTGTCGATACCGTCGAATCGGCCGAAGAGGCGCTGGGACTGGTACGCCGACACGACTACGATTTCGTCTTCACCGACTTGAAGATGCCAGGCATGGACGGTCTGGACCTGACCAAGGCTGTGAAACACCTGCGACCGGATATCGACGTGGTCGTCATCACGGGCTACGCGACCATCGAGACCGCAGTCGAGACCATGCGTTTCGGGGCGATGAACTATGTCGAGAAACCTTTCACCGCTGATGAGTTGGCCGCGTTCACCAAGCAGTGCCTGATCCGACGCCAGAGCAGGATCGAGCAACAGACTCCGCCCACGGTCAAGGTAGTCACGGCTCCGGGCACCGAGTCTGGCTCACCGAACGTCATCAATGTTCCGGGCGGGCTCTTCGTGTCGCCCGAGCATACCTGGGTCAATGTCGGGGTGACCGGCGAGGGCAGAATCGGCCTCGATGACCTGGCCCTCAAGACACTCGGGACCATCGATGAGATCGAGTTCCCCAGCAAGAGCTCGCATGTGAATCAGGGCGATCCACTGTTTGTCGTCCGGCGCGGTGACCATCGACTGGTCTTCTCCTCACCACTGACCGGCACCATCTCGAAAGTGAATCACGAGATCACTTATCAGTTGGAGGTCCTCGCCAGAAAACCGGCGACGACCGGGTGGATCTGTGCCATCGAGCCGGAGAATCTCACCGCCGAGCTCGCCCAGCTGAGAATCGGTGCCGACGCCCTGAAATGGTATGAGACCCAGGTAGGTGATTTCTGGGATCGGATCCTGGCGTCGACAAAGAAGGAGGACACCGATCAAGAGCTCTGGGAGGCGGTCTGGCAGGCCTTCGCCACCACGTACCTGAAATCCAACCGGGCGCCGGTGCAGGCCTGACTCGGAGCCACCATGCTTTTTCCCAGCCGAGCAACCAGGTGGGTCGCGGCTCTGGCCTGCATAATCCTCTCAGGGCCGACAGCGGCAGTTTCGGAAGACCCTGCCACCGAGGCCAGCTGCCCCGATCCGGCGCCGTCGGAAGTCGTCTTTCCGGCGACGGCGGGAGTCGTCAGATTTCCTCATCTGCTCCATGAGGAGATGGATATTCCGTGCGAGAGCTGTCACCACGCGACGCACGTCGGCGAGCTGACCATGCCCCATCCCGAGTACTTCGCGGACTTCTGGATACGTTGCGAGACCTGCCATCGAGCGCGCGGCCAGTCGTCCTGTCCTCAAACCTGCTCGTCCTGTCATCAAAGTTCACCCAGCTCGATGGCGGATGAGACCCTCAGCAGCAAGGTGGTGATCCATCAAGCCTGCTGGGAGTGCCACCCGGCGGGTACGGGGAGCGAGGCAAGCAACAGCTGTGGCTTCTGTCATCAAGGCGTCATCAAGGGAGAGGTGGGATGAACCGTCGAGACTTCTTGAAAACAAGCGGCGCCGTTGGCATCACTCTGGCTGGTCAACGGGCCCAGGCCAGCACAACCAGCGAGACGACGGAGTTTGTCGGGGTCCTGGTCGATACCACACGTTGTATCGGATGCCGGGCCTGTGAGCAGGCCTGCGCTAGCGAACACGGTTTTCCGGTGCCCGATGTCGTCAATGATGGGGCTCTCGAGCAAGAGCGCCAGACCTCCGAAACGCAGTGGACGCTGGTTAATCGCTACTCCACCGCGCAAGGCGATGTGTACGTCAAGCGCCAATGCTTCCATTGTTGGCAACCGGCTTGCGCGGCCGCCTGTCTGACCAATGCGATGGAAAAGACCACTCAAGGCCCGGTGATCTGGCACCCCGATCGCTGTATGGGATGTCGATTCTGCATGATCTCCTGCCCCTTCGACATACCGAAGTTCGAATACCACAGCTGGAATCCCCGCATCCAGAAGTGCACGCTCTGCTTCGAGAGGTTGCAGGAGGGTAAGAAACCCGCATGCGTCCAGGCCTGCCCGACCGATGCTCTGGCCTTTGGTCGCAAACGCGAGCTGATGGAGATCGCTCGTGTGCGGATCTACAACCATCCGGATCGCTATGTGCACAAGATCTATGGAGAGCACGAGGTCGGCGGCACCGGATGGCTCTATCTGTCAGCGGTACCGTTCGAGGAGATCGGCTTTCGCACCGATCTTGGCACGACGCCCTATCCCGAGCTGACCCGGAACTTTCTCTATGGAGTGCCGCTGGTGCTATTTGGCTTCCCGGCCTTGCTCCTTGGAATGCATTTGATGGCGGGCAATGAGAATGACGACTGAGACCCTCTGGCAGTTCCTACGCGCCGAGATGAAGCCGAAAGGCAAGCTGCTGACGCCTTTCAATGTCATCTCCATCCCCATCATCCTGCTCGGCCTCGGCATCCTGGTAATCCGCTTCACCAAGGGACTGGGTGCCGTAACCGATCTGTCACAGGCCTATCCGTGGGGATTCTGGATTGGCTTCGACGTCGTCACCGGAGTGGCCCTGGCCGGTGGCGCCTACATCATCACCTTCACAGTGTACGTAATGCGGCTGGAGAAATACCATCCGATCGTCCGACCGGCGGTACTGAGCGGGCTCCTGGCGTATGTGTTCTATGCCGGCGCCCTGGTCCTCGATCTGGGGAGGCCGTGGCACATCATCAACCCGATCATCGGGAACCAGTTCGGATACAACTCGGTGCTTTTCCTGGTCTCGTGGCACTTCCTGCTCTACATGACCGCTGAGTTCATCGAGTTTTCCCCGGTGGTTGCTGAATGGCTCGGCATGAAACGCCTGCGGAGAATCCTCGCGTCTCTGACTCTCGGTGCGGTGATCCTGGGTGTGACGCTCTCGACCTTGCACCAGTCGGGACTCGGAGCGCTCTACCTGATGGCCAAGCCCAAAATCCATCCCCTTTGGTACTCGGAGTTCATTCCGATTTTTTTCCTGGTCTCCAGCATCTTCGCCGGCCTCTCCATGCTGATCTTCGAGGGATCGATCAGTCACCGGGTATTCAGCGATCAGATCGATCCAGCAAAGCACCACTCCTTCGACGACATCATGTTCGGCCTGGGCAAAGGGGCTGCCATTACGATGTTCGTCTACTACTTCTTCAAGGCCCTGACGTTTCTACACGACCGACAGTGGACCCTGATCGAGGGCTTCTGGGGCTGGTGGTATGTCCTGGAAGTCATTGGGCTGGTTCTCGTCCCCTGCTTCCTGTTCGCCTACGGAGTGCGCCACAGGCGACTGGGAGTGGTGAAGCTGGCAGCTGTGATGACCCTGCTGGGCGTCATCCTGAACCGCCTCAACATATCGGTCATCGCCTTCAACTGGAACTCACCCGTGTCGTACTTTCCGACCTGGATGGAGTTCGTTGTGACCCTGATGGTGATCTTCACCGAGATCTGGGTCTTTCGCTGGATCGTGCTGAGGATGCCAGTTCTGCGTGAGGCCCATGAGCTACCGAGCCATCAGAACAAGGCAATCGATCAGACTACTCGCGCTACCCTGCCGTCGACGAGGTGAGTCATGGAGACCTACACGTACGTCAATATCTTCGAGACCAAGGGACTGGAGTATCTGTTGCTACTCTGCTTTCTGGTGCTGTTCGTGCTGCTGATTGGCTACCTGAAGCCACCGTCCAAGCACCGGTAGCGCTATCCCGTCGATAGACTCTGGCGAGCCACCGCAGCAGCCGCCTCGGGCTCCTGCGACTGCGAAGACGATGGCGGCATCTCGGAAACCTCACATTCCGCGGCCGAGACCCCGACGCCACCACCAAACCACTGGTAGAGAATCGGCAGCACGAAGAGGGTCAGCAGGGTCGATGTCACGACACCGGAGACCACCACAACCGCCAGAGGCCGTTGGACCTCCGAGCCCACTCCACTGGCCCAGACCAGGGGAAGCAGACCGAGTGCTGTGGTCGCTGCGGTCATCAGAACCGGTCTCAAGCGCAACTCGGCGCCCTCGAGAATCGCCTCCCGGCGCGGTGCACCAGCCGACTCCAGGTTGCGAAAGAACTCGATCATGACCAGCCCATTTAGAATCGCGATACCAAACAGTGCGATGAACCCGACCGACGCCGACACCGACAGATAGAGCCCACTGAGCTTCAGGGCGAAGACGCCGCCCACCAGCGCGAAGGGGATATTGACCAGGATGAGCACCACCGGGCGCACCGATCCGAAATTGATGAAAAGCAGGATAAAGATCAGGACCAATGCCAGGGGGACCATGACTCTGAGTCGCGCCATGGCTCGCTGCTGCTGCTCGAACTGCCCTCCCCAGGTGGTGAAGTACCCGGTTGGCAGCGCCAGCTCGGCCTCCAGCTTCTCCTGCGCTTCTTCCACGAAACCGCCGATATCGCGACCGACGACATTGAGCTCGACGACCACCCGGCGTTTGCCCCCTTCTCGCGAAATCTGCGCCGGGCCTGTCGTCAGCTCGATGGTGGCAATCTCGCTCAGCAGTACCCGTTCACCGGTGGGTGTGGATAGCGGCAGGTTTCTGAGATTCTCGACCTTCGAGGTAAAGGCCTCGGGCAAGCGCAATGTGACATCGGTCCGGCGATCCCCCTCGGGCACTGTCGTCACAACCTGTCCACCCATGGCGGCTTCGATGAGATCGCGAACCTGAGCCACGCTGATCCCCAGTCGTGATAGTCGCTGACGGTGCATGTCGATCTCCAGGTAGCCCAACCCTTCGACTGCTTCGACTTTGATATCGACGGCACCGTCCACATTGCCGACGACATGGGCAACGTCGCTGCCCAGGGTGGCCAACTCCTCCAGATCTTCGCCGAAGACCTTGACCGCGATCTGCGATTTCACTCCCGAGATCAACTCGTCGACCCGCATCTGAATCGGCTGGGTGTAGCCAAATTCAACACCGGGGACAGTGGCCATCTTCTCGCGCAGCGCGGCCACCAATCCTTCTTTGGTATCCGCAGTCACCCACTCGGAGCGGGGAGCCAGGGTCACATAGGTGTCACTCTCTCCAACCCCCATGGGGTCAGAAGAGATATCGGATCGACCGGTTCGGCTGACGACATGCCGAACTTCGGGAATCTCGAGAATCGCCGCCTCGATGCGCTGGACGACGTCCAGAGACTGGGTGAGCGAAACCGAGGGCAGCTGGAAGGGTTGCACGACGATCGAACCTTCGTCCATCGAGGGCAGAAACTCGGTACCGAGCGTCGGTGCCAATAGCAGGGCGGCAACGAGCAGGAGCACCGCCATCAGCACTACCGGCAGCGGATGGTCCAGGGCCCACCGCAGCTGCGGACGATAGAGCTTGCGGACAATGTCCGCCGGGTGGGTGAACCGAGGTTTCTGGTTCTGCTTGGCCGGCTTGAGAGTCAGCGAAGCCAGGACGGGAATCAAGGTGACAGCCAGAATCAGCGCTGCACCGAGAGCGATGGAGATCGTGTAGGCCAGCGGCGCAAACATCCGACCTTCGATGCCTTGCAGGGAAGCGATGGGCAGGAACACCACGATGATGACCGCGACACCGAAGACGATCGGGCGCAGGACTTCACCGGCCGCCCGACGCACGATATTGCAGCGCGTTTCATTGACCGACGTCGGCGAGTTGAGCAGACGCACCGTATTTTCGATCAGCACGATGGCCCCATCGCCGAGCATGCCGATAGCGATGGCCAGCCCGGAGAGGGTCATCAAATTCGATGACATGCCGACCACCCGCATGACCAGAAAAGTAGCCAACGCCGCCAAGGGAAGCTGCAAAGCGACCAGGACCGCCGATCGCGGGCTACCCATGAAGAACAGCAGGACCAGCAGGACCAGTAGGGCTCCCTGCACCAACGCACCCTTGACCGTGCCGAGCGCTGTGGTGACCAGCTCGCTCCGATCGTAGAACGGCACGATCTGCACGTCCTCCGGCAGGCTCTGCTTGGCTACCGCGAGCTTCTCCTTGATACCGGCCACCACCTCTCGACCCGAGGCACCGCGCAGCATCAGAACGATGCCCGCCACCGTCTCGCCCTTTCCGTCGCGGGTGATCGCTCCCTGGCGGATCTCGGCACCGACTTCGACACTGGCCACATCTCGCAGCCGAACGGGAACGCGGTTGCGGTAGGCAACGACCGTCTCACTCAGATCCTCGATGTCGCGAACCCACCCGTCTCCGCGCACCACATACTGTTCACCGGCTCGCTCGACGTAGGCCCCCCCGGCCACACCGTTGTTGTCGGCGACCGCCTGCGCAAGCTCGTCGACAGCCAGACCGTATCGCCGCAGAGCCGAGGGTTCGGCGACGATCTGGAACTGCCGCACTTCACCACCGAAAGAATCCACACCTGCGGTCCCGGGAACGGTCTGCAGAATCGGTCGCAGGACCCAGTCCTGCAGCGTCCGCAGCTCCATCAGGCTTCGGTCCGGGCTCTCGAGGGTGTATTGAAATACCTCTCCGAGGCCGGTCGAGATAGGCCCCAGACTCGACTCGACACCTTCCGGTAACTCGTCTCGAGCTCCGAGCATCCGCTCGAGAACCAACTGACGGGCAAAGTAGATATCGGTGCCGTCCTCGAAGACCACTGTGACCATCGAAAGCCCGAATTTGGACAGCGACCGGACCAGGGTGGAATGCGGGATTCCCGCGCAAGCACGCTCTATGGGGTAGGTCACCAGCTGTTCGATCTCCAGCGGTGACAGGGTCGCTGCCTGCGAGATGATAGTGACCTGGATATTGGTCACGTCGGGGAAGGCATCGATCGGCAAGCTGCGAAAGGCTCCCACGCCCGCCACGATCAACAGCACGGCAAGCACCACCACGACAAGACGATTGGCCAGCGAGAGCTCGAGGAGCCGATTCATCTATTCCTCCTCGCTCCGCAGCAGGGCCGACTTCAACAAGAAGACGCCCTCGACCGCCACTTCTTCGTCGAGGGCCAGTCCCTCGCGAATCTCGAAGCGTGTGCCATTGAACCGACCGACCTGAACTGGACGTGCTTCAAAGGTCTCCGAATCGACCCGCACAAAAACATAGTCGGATGATCCCATGCGAATGACGGCGCTTTCAGGCACGGAAGGCGCCTGCGACGCGTCGCCGCGAATCAGATTGCCCTCCACAAAAACACCAGGCAGTAGATTCTCGCTACCGTGAGTAATTTCAGCCCGCACCATGACCGTTCGCGTCGTGGCATCGACTTGCGGCACACGTGTGGTGACTCTCGCCAAGCCCCAGGCCTCGGGTCGCCCTACTGGAATGTACTCGACCAGGTCGCCCTGATGGATCCCCGAGGCGTCGTCGGGTGGCAACTGCAACTCCAGCTCGAGACTCTCTGGATCACCGATGACAACCAGGGGATCGTAGGCCTGCACCCAGGCATACTGTTCGACGGAGACCTGCAGGACCACCCCGGCGGTCGGCGACCGCACGGTAAGGACAGGGTGAAAATCGGTGAATGCGAGGAGGCGGTCGATCTCGGCCTGGCTGTAGCCCAGCTCGCTGAGCTCGGCCTCGGCGTTCTTGACGGCCACTCGTGCGGCCAGAGCCTCGTGCTCGCGACTGTCGAGCTCCACCTGACTGATGCCCTCGACCTCCAGCAGTTGTCTGCCGGCTTCCAGCCGGGCTTCTGCCAACCGCAACCCCTCGCTGTCTGCCATCAATTGCCCCTGGAGCTGGTGAAGCATGTGCGAGTGGAGCTCGAGCAGAGGTTGATTTCGCCGAACTGAATCCCCTGGAGCGACCAGGAGCCGCTCCAGACGGCCCTCGAGGATCGATTTGATCGTCGTGGTCGCGCCGGGCGCCCGGACGGCCTGGCCCAGGACTCGGATCTGGTCGCCGAAGGCGCGTTCCTGCACGGGTCCCAGCACCACTCCGGCTCGCGCCTGCGCCGCCGGCGACAGGTGCACCTCTTGGGCACGCGCGATGACCGGTAGCGAAAGAAGAACCCACATGGCAATCATCACTCTTCTCATGACCCACCCCCAGTCTCCAGCTCGGGTAAAGGAAAGTATGTATCGGCACCCGAGATCACGGCGAGCTCGAGACGAGCGCTCAGCAGGGCATGCCGAGCCTCGATCACTCCCTGAATCACGGTATCCAGACGCGCAAACCCGTCGAGGTAAACCAGGTACGAGATCGCTCCGAGACGAAATTGCTCGGTCAGCGAGCGCTCGATGGCGGCCGCATCGGCGATCGCGGGCTCGAGAGCTGCAAGCGCGGATTCCGCCCCCTTGGCAGTCTCGATGGCGGCCTGAAATCTCGCTGCCAGTTGCTGGTGGATCAAGTCGTGCTCAGCGGCGGCAGCGATGGCGCTCTGCTCAGAAGCAGCAATTCGCTGGTGTCCCTGCTTGCCGACGGGCAGCGGGATGGCCAGATGGAAACCGAAGGAGTCGAAGCCCTCGACGATCCCCAGGTCGGGAATCCGCTCCCACTCGACCTCGACCTCGGGCAGACCCCAGGCAGCACCCCGCTGGCGCTCCGCCTCGAGCTGCGCCACTTCGGCCTTGCTGGCAACGAACAGCAGCGCCGGGCCTGCGAGGAAGGACTGGGAGTCCGCAACTCCTTCGACCTTTGCGGTGGCCTCGACCAGAGCCTCCAGATCCTGGCCAACCGGGCTCGGAAAACCACCGGGAGCCAGAATCTCGAGCTCTCGCTGGATTGCTCGTCGTGAGGCCTCGAGTTGATCGAGGGTTGCCATCTCGCGCGCATGCTCCAGCTCGATCTGCCGTCGTTCCGAACCCGAGATCTCCCCCAACTCGAAGCGCTTCTGCTGAATCGCCAAAGCCCTGTCGAGTCGCGCGACCCGTACTGCTGCCAGCTGTTCCCGTGCGCTTGCGGCCGCCAGATCGAGCCAGTTGCGCCCTGCCAGCCTCGCCAGTTCCAGCGTCGTCACCTGTTGCCCGCTCTCCAGCCAACGTTCCGAGGCATCGCGCAACTCGCGGATCGTGTCGCGATGCCACGGCCGGTTGAAAGGCTTGCTGAGCCGCAGGTAGTCGGCCGCATTGAGGTTGCGCTCGAATCCACCTCCAATACCCTCGCTCTGCCAGCTGAGTACCGGGGCTCCCGAACCCGTTGCCGATCGCAGGGCCGCTACCTCGGCCGCTAGCTGCGAAAGCTGGACCGCACTCAAAGGGGCATCGGCCACTACCGCCTGCATGGTCGCTCGCACCTTCTCCAGCGGATCCTCACCGGAGGTCTCCAATTCACTGGGCCTTGCATCACGGACCCCCAACGCCGCGACAAGGGCTACCGCCAGTATCGGCAGTCTGTGGCGGATATTCCATCGGGAGGCTGCTGCTGCATTCGCATGATCCATTTCCCTCTCCCCAATATCCAAGCCGCGAGATCCGCCCTCCGGCGCGCGTGAACAACTCTCCTATTGAGAGGCTCGATCGGCGCCGAGGTTCCCGCCAGCGGCTCCAAAATGACAATAGGAGACATCTCCTGCCGATGCACCACCCAATCGGGCGGGCTGCCGCCTCGGCGTATACTTCGGCTCATGCAGATCGCAATTGTCGGACTGGGCAGCATCCTGATGGGCGATGACGGCGTTGGACCCTACGCTCTCAAGGTGCTCGAGGGCAGATACGAGTTCCCCGACAACGTGACGGTGGTCGAGCTCGGGACACCGGGACCGGAGTTCGGTCACATCCTGTTGGACTGGGACCGTTTGATCGTGATCGATTCGGTCAAGGCCAAGGGAGAGGCTGGTGACGTGAAGCTTTACGACCGGGACCAGATCCTGTCAGTGCCCAGCAGCCAGAGAATGTCGCCACACGATCCCAGCCTGCGGGATGCGCTCCTGACAGCGGACTTCGTCGGTGAAGGTCCGCAGGAAGTCATGCTCGTCGGCATCGTCCCGGCGAAGGTCGAGATGGGCACCGAGCTCTCGTCGGAGGTTGCCGCCGCTCTTCCCGAGGTGGAAGCAAAGGTTCTCGAAATCCTCGGTGGTTGGGGGGTCGAACCCTCCAGGCGTGAAGGCGATGCCACCGACGTCTGGTGGAGCCGAGAGGGTGACTGACCCCCAGTTCGAGCTGCCGCCGGACGATCTGTTGGCCTCGATTCTGGAAGGTGTCAGCACGATATTCTTCTCACTCGGGCGGTCGCTGATCTGTCTGAACTCCAGTTTCCAGATCGTCCACGCCTCGGCCGGGCTCGACCGCTTCGTGGGTGAGGGTGCCGCTGGCTCGGTGATCGGACACCCGGTGGAAGAGATCCTGGACAAGGAACTCCTTGGCCCCGCAGGGAGCCTTCGTCGAGCGCTGTCTGCAGGCGAAAGGCGCGAAGGATGGGGAGCCACCTTGAGGATCGGCGACTTCCAGCCCCGGCTGGTTTCCATCACCGCGGCTCCCGTCATCCATCTCAATCCGGAGATCTGCGACCCGAGAGTGGCCTTCGTGGTTGTGATTCGTCCCCCCGACGAGGATCACGACGACGCGTCGGCGGCGCCTACGCTCTTCTCGGGCTTGCTGGCCCGCTCCCCCAAGATGTTGCGCATCTTCAGTCTGATCGAGCACCTTTCTGAAAGCGATGCGACCGTCCTGATCAGTGGCGAGAGCGGTACCGGCAAGGAGCTGGTGGCCCGGGCAACCCATGTGCACTCTCCGCGGAGCAAAGAGCCCTTCGTCGCGGTCAATTGTGGTGCCTTGCACGGAGAGCTCCTGGAGAGTGAGCTCTTTGGTCACGTCCGGGGGGCGTTCACGGGGGCCGTCCGCGATCGTGTGGGTCGTTTCGAGCTGGCAGGCTCGGGAACCCTCTTTCTGGACGAAGTCGGCGATCTGCCGCTTCCTTTGCAGGTCAAGCTGCTGCGGGTGCTGCAGGAGAAGACCTTCGAGCGTGTTGGCGAGAGCGAGTCGCGCACCACCGACGCTCGCATCATTGCCGCCACCAACAAGGATCTTCGCCAGGCAGTCCTGGACGAAACGTTCCGAGAAGACCTCTACTACCGACTGCGGGTGATTCCCCTTTACATCCCGCCACTACGGGAGCGACGCGAAGACATCGAGCCGCTGGCCAAACACCTCCTGGCCAGGATCAATCGCGGACAGGACCGATCGGTAAGGCTCTCCCCGAACGCCATGCGGGCAATTCTTCGGTACAACTGGCCCGGGAACGTTCGGGAGCTCGAGAACGCGCTGGAATATGCCGTCGCCGTGACTCGAGGCCAGACTCTGCATCCGCAGGACCTGCCGCTCGAGATCACCAACCCCGCAGGACTCGATGCTGAACCCACCGTGCCGACGCCACAGGCACAGGCACAGGAGAGCCCTGCTCCAGCTCAGATCCCTGCGGGCGCCGACGCCAACGCAACGGACCGGGACCGGATTCTCGCAGCCCTCGAGGCGCATCAATGGCGTCGTGCAGAGGCTGCCGAGGCACTCGGCATGAGCCGAACCACCCTGTGGCGCAAAATGCGCGAATACGGGCTGTAGCCTCCCGGCAGCGTACAAAGCGGATTCTATCCCTGGGCGGGACCCAACCCGGGCGCCCGCCAGGGGACCCTTGCACCGATATCGGCGTGACAAAACGTTTCATGCGAAACGTCACGTTGCAACATTACGTTTCGGTGAAACATCGTCCTCCACACCCAAGATTAGTAAGCCTCTTCTAATCAACACTTAGTGACCTGGCACGCAACCTGCTCTCTATCTGGGTGTTGCTGAGACAGGAATCACAAGAAAGGAAACAACTGATGAAAAATATGGTCATTCTGGGAGCAGGCACCGCGGGCACGACGGTGGCCAACATGCTGCGCAAAAAGCTCCCGTCGGATTGGTCGCTGAAGATCGTCGATCCCGAAACGGATCACCTCTTCCAGCCCGATCTGATCTTTGTGCCTTTCGACATGCAGACACCCGAGAACACCATCCGACCTCGCAAGAAGACGCTGGGCAGAGGGGTCGAGTGGATCCAGAAGGCTGTCGACCGGGTCGATGGCGACAACAATACGATTCATCTCGAGGGCGGCGACACGATCTCTTACGATCTGCTGATCATCGCCACCGGTTCGCACATCCGTCCCGAAGAGACCGAAGGGTTGCTCGGCGACGAGTGGCAGAAGAGCATCTTCGATTTCTACACCCTCGAAGGTGCTGTCGCTCTGCGCGACGCCCTGGCCAAGTTCGAGGGCGGCCGGGTGGCAGTCAATATGGTCGAGATGCCGATCAAGTGCCCGGTGGCACCGCTCGAGATCACTTTCCTGGCCGAGTCGTTTTTCACTCAGAAAGGCATCCGGGACAACGTCGAGATCGACTACGTAACCCCTCTCGATGGCGCTTTCACCAAGCCGATCGCTTCCAGTGCTCTCGGCCATATGCTCGACGAGCGCGGCATCAATGTGGTCTCCGAGTTCAACGCCGCCGAGGTCGACACCGACCGCAAGGTTCTCAAGTCCTGGGACGAGCGAGAGGTGCCCTTCGACTTGCTCATCACCATTCCCACGCACATGGGTGCGGCCTTCATCCAGGACTCCGGATTGGGCGACGAGCTCGGCTTCATTCCGACCGACAAGCACACCCTGGTGGCTGAGAAGCACGACAATATCTTTGTCCTCGGGGACGCCACCAACCTCCCGACCTCGAAGGCCGGCTCGGTAGCGCATTTCCAGGCCGAAGTGGTGGTCGACAACATTCTCCATGCCATCAAGGGCGAGAGTCCAAAAGCCGAGTTCGATGGCCATGCCAATTGCTTCATCGAGAGTGGCTACGGTCGCGCCATGCTGATCGATTTCAACTACGACCAGGAACCGCTGCCGGGAACCTATCCGCTACCTGCCGTGGGGCCCTTCCCCTTGCTCAAGGAGAGCCGTTTCAATCACTGGGGCAAGCTGATGTTCCGCTATGTCTACTGGCACGCTCTTCTACCAGGGCGTCCCATTCCTGTTCCCAATCACATGCAAATGCTGGGCAAGAAGCTGATCGCCGACTCCTCGATCGTGGAAGAGGAAGTCGCATCCTGATCGCTCGACCCACTTGTCAAAAATTCAATACACCTTCGTAAGGAGAGACAACCATGCCAGCAGTCGAGTACAACGGAGTCACCGTCGACGTCAACGAGGAGGGTTTTCTGACCGATAGCAGTCAGTGGACTCCCGAGGTCGCCGAAGCCCTGGCCGAAGAGGTCGGGATCAATGAGCTCACCGATCAACACTGGAAGGTCATTACCTTCTGCCGCGAAGATGCCGCCAAGCAGGGCACCCCTCCGGGTCTGCGCCGCATCTCGAAGTTGTCGGGCGTGAATATGAAGGACTTGTATCAACTTTTTCCCAAGGGCCCCGGGAAGCTGGCCGCGAAAGTGTCCGGACTACCCAAACCCCAGGGATGCATCTAGGAGAGGAGATTTGACCAGCCGTCAAACGCCGATGAAGCGAACCCACCCAGTTCCGTTTCACAGCAATTGATGGAGATCAGGCTATGACTACAACAATACAAGAGCCCGCAACCACGGGCGCGGCTGCGACCGAGAAAAAGGAGCAGCCAGAGCCGATCAAGCGTGTCAGCATCATCTGCTCCAAAGGCACCCTGGACATGGCCTATCCGGGCCTGATCATGGCCAACGGGGCCCGTATGAATGGTATCGAGGCCATGGTGTTCTTCACCTTCTGGGGCCTGGACATCGTCACCGAGAAGAAAATCGACAAGTTGCATGTCGCAACCGTCGGCAACCCTTCGATGCCCATTCCCACAATGGTCGGAGGTCTTCCGGGGATGGAGGCTATGGCCACCTCGATGATGAAGAAGCAGATGGACGAGCTGGAGATTCCCAGTGTCCGAGAGATGATCGAGATCTTGCACGACAGCGGCGCCGAGCTTTATGGCTGTCGCATGGCGATGGACATGTTCAAGCTCGAAAAGAAGGATCTGGTACCGCAGGTCGACGAGATCCTGACGGTCATGGACTTCTACGACAAGAGCGCCGGTTCTCAGATCATCTTCATCTGAGCTGGGGTCTGCAACGATACCTTTGCCGGTGGGGGCTGGTGCCCTCACCGGTCTTTTTCTTGCTCCACGAGTGCTAGACTGAGTATTCAGCAGGAGGTCCCGCCTCATGACCACCGCCTCACGTGGAAGCTTGTTTCTAGTATGTCTGCTGACAGTCCTGTCGGTGCCCGCCGGTTGGGCTTCAGAAGAGACAGCCGAGCAAGAAGGGCTCGAGTGTCAGGTCTGCCACGCGGATGAGGGAACAGAGCTCTTGACCGACCAGGGTCGGTACTTCCAGTACATGGGCAGTCTCACCGGCTTCGATCAGGTAACAGAGAGGTTTGGCAGCTGTCTCTACTGCCACGTCCAGGAGGCCGACTCCGTCAAGCTGACCCGGGAGGGCCAGCGCTTCTACTGGATGATGGAGGACATGGAAGGCCTCAGGGCCTGGCTGGAAGAGAATCACCCATCGCCCGAGAGCGAAGCTGACCACAGCAACAACTGACCGGGTGACAGGATACTGGTTTCAAATCCTTGGATCGGCCGAGCGATCCAAGGATTTGAAACCAGTATCCTGTCACCGGGTGGGGTGATGGCTATTCGTCGTAGACCTGGGACAACGCGCAGATGTTCTTGCCGAGCTCGAGCTCCGAGGCCTTGTCCTCGCCGGCATCCAAAAGACCCGCGTTGACTCGCTTGATGTCGACGTACTCGTCGGGGAACTTGGGCAAACTCGCCAGGATGTACTCGACAAACTCCTCTTCGCTCTTCTGCACCATAAGCAAACCGTCGTTGGACTTCTTCAGCTCGCCCATGGGAGCGGCGTAGAGCCCCTCCTCGTTTTCCTCTTTGAGGCTACTGAAGTGGGCCGGCAGGACTACCACGTCATCCCCCACCTCCAGCAGTTTGCGCAGGGAGTGATAGTGAATCGGGGCCCAGGTGTCGCCATGGCCACCCAGATCAGGTCGGGCAATGGACTCGATGAAGATG
Source organism: uncultured Acidobacteriota bacterium (assembly GCA_963707075.1). Lineage (GTDB taxonomy): Bacteria > Acidobacteriota > Thermoanaerobaculia > Multivoradales > JAHEKO01 > CAXMQZ01. The sequence continues at coordinate 731,715 of CAVPOX010000004.1, read as the reverse complement.
CTGTCGCCAGTAAAGAGGTAGCGATCATCCAGTAGAAAGGCGGCATTGCCCAACGTGTGCCCGGGAATATGGATGGTCTGGATCTCGACGCTGCCCACCGAGAACTCCAACCCGTCCTCGAGATAATCGTAGGCGATCTTGGCCGGCAACACATCGATCGGGTGGATGCCGTCGTAGGGGTGAAGGAAGTACGGGACCTCGATCTCCTTGACCAGCGCAGGCCCACCGCTGATGTGATCTGCGTGGCCGTGGGTGTCCAAGATCAAGACGATCTCGAATCCCTTCTCCTCGGCCAGGTCGGCATAATGGCTGGTGTGACGCAGGGGGTCGATGACCACCGCCTGCCCTTCACTGGCTACCACATAGCTCAGACATCCCCGGGCCGGACGAACCATCTGGTAGACGCTGCGCTCGGGAGACTCCTCGAGTGCGCGGTAGTAGTAGTAGTCTCCCCACGCCTTGGTCCCGCCTTCCAGATTGTAGGCCTCGAACCCCATCCTCTGCATCGCCTGAGCCACGAACTCCGACGTGTCTCCCTTGGCACAGACCGCCAGCACCGGCTTGTCTTTGGGCAGCTTGTCCGCCCAACCTCGACCCAGAAAGTCGACGAAGGAGTCGACCACATCGTCGTGCTCGTCGACCTCCAGCATTTCGTAGTAGGGCACGTTAGCCATTGGCAGGGGTGCGCTGCCTTCGATCTTCCAGCTTTCGTACTCATCTTCGTTGCGGACATCGAAGACAAAGAACTCCTCGCCCTTCTCGAGGCGTTCGTTTAATTCGGCCGCTGTCCACTGGGTCTTGGTCTCGGTCATTTGCTGAAGTCTCCTCCTACTGATTTTTCAGGCTCGACTGCAATCTTACCCGCTCGAGCGAGCATCGTGGAAACCACTCACTGCGCCCCTCCCTCCGGCACACTGGCAAGACCGCTACGAGACTCCCTGGCCACACGCGTTGAAACCGCTTGACAATACCACCCGGGGTATCCTACATTCAACTCAAGTGCCGGAACCCAAGAACTCTGGTCCCCCGAGACGCCCACCACGGCACTCGCGGGGCCCAATGTCCCCGCTACGAGGAGGCAATCCATGAACGACGTGCAATTCGATGACACTCTCGACGCCCGAGGGCTCAACTGCCCCATGCCGGTGGTCAAGGCCCGCAAGAAGATAGGCGAGCTCGACGCCGGGCAGGTGCTGCGGGTCATCAGTACCGATCGCGGCTCCATCAAGGACTTCCAGGGCTGGGCGAAGATCGCCAAGAACATGGAGCTCCTGGCCCAGGAGACGGAAACCGAGGGCGACGGTGAGATCTACATCCACTTCGTCCAGAAGACCAGCTGAGGAGACCTCAATGTCCGTAGACGACGTCACTACCGAGAGTCAGTCGATCACTGTTGAAGCCCTTCTTGAACGCGTCGCCGCCCTCGAGAAGCGGCTCGGAGACGTCGAGGAGAGCCTTCCCGAGGACAAAGTCGCGTTGGTGGTCTTCTCAGGCGACCTCGACAAGGTCCTGGCGGCCTTCGTCATTGCCAACGGTGCCGCAGCGTTGGGGCAGGAGGTCAGCATGTTCTTCACCTTCTGGGGTCTGAGCGCGGTCAAGAAGAAGGGCTCACTGGCCGACAAGAGTGTCTTTCAGAAGATGATGGCCCTGATGTCTCCAGGCAATAGTGAGGATCTTCCGGTCTCGAAGATGAATTACTTCGGCGTCGGCGCGAAGATGCTGCGCCAGATGATGGCCGAGAAGAACGTGGACTCCCTCGAGGACATGATTGCATTGGGCAAGGAAATGGGGATCAGCATGATCGCCTGTGAGATGTCCCGCGACGTGATGGGCATCAACGACGACGAATTGATGGATGGGCTCGAAAGAGGTGGCGTCGCAGCTTTCCTTAGTGAGTCCCTGACATCGAGGACCAATCTCTTCATCTAGGAGATCCGACTTCATGACTGTTCCATCCACCATCAAGAAGTCAACCGTGGTCCCGCCGGACGACAAGAAGCGTCTGCTTGCCCGCCTGGCCCGGGTGGAGGGCCAGTTGCGTGGGATCCAGAAGATGATCTCGGAGGACGAGGAGTGCGAGAAGATCGCCCAGCAGATCGGCGCGGCACGGGGAGCTCTGAACAAGGCGTTTGCGGACCAAATCTCGTGCGCGGTCTCTCGCACCCTGGCTGGCTACAGCTGTGACACCGAAATCATCCGCAACGAGGTACGCGAGATACTCCTGCTTCTGACCAAGTACGGTTGACCGTCGCTCGACTGCGGTCGACCCGAACCAAGTCGATAAGGGGGCTCCCACAGCGGAGCCCCTTTTTGCGCCTACCCATGAGGGTGGGCAAATCAGTCGAGATTCCCCGCCCCTCTGTGACTTTCCAACCCATCCAGAGGGTCGTGGTGCCCCTGGGCGATCTCGGGCACTATTCATCGCGGGTGTGGTTCGCTTCTCACTGCTGACGGCGCAGTCATGGAAGTTTTTTCAATGATGGACTCGCCAACCGCTACGCAGCCGAGAAAGGTTTGCTTCGTGCGGTCACGGCAATCCCAACGAACCCTGAAATGGGGAGGCAAAACCATGAGACCGCAAAATCCCGCAACCCGACTGGGACTTGGAGTCGTCGCCGTTGTGGCCATGACCCTGACCCTCGTACCGGCCGCAGAGGCTACCAACGGGTACTTTACCCACGGCTACGGCACGACCAGTAAGGCACTGGCCGGTGCTGGCGTCGCCTTCGTCCAGGACACCCTGGTGGCTGGCACCAACCCAGCTGGTCTGGCTTTCCTTGGCAAGCGCTACGACATCGGCGTCAGCGTCTTCAGTCCGACCCGGTCGTACACTGTCAACGGGAATCCTTCCGGCTTTCCCGGCACTTTCGGCCTGGCCCCCGGCAAGGTCGAGAGCGATTCGAACTACTTCTACATTCCGCAGTTCGGCGCCAACTGGAAGCTCAATGAGTCCAACTACATCGGACTGGTGGCTTACGGCCATGGCGGCATGAACACCGACTACCCGACCAACACCTTCTGGGCCGAAACGCCGACTGGCGTCAATCTCGAGCAGTTGTTTGTCGGCGTACCCTGGGCCTACAGCTACAACGGCCAGCATGCCTTCAGCATCATGCCGATCTTTGTCTATCAGACCTTCGAAGCCAAAGGCGTCAGTAGCTTCGCCCCGTTCAGCTCGGACCCCGCCAACCTCTCCAACAACGGCGAGAGCACGTCGACCGGCTTTGGAGCCAAGCTCGGCTACCTGGGCCAATTCGGAGAGAAGTTCAACCTCGGCCTCTCTTATCAGACCGAGATGAGCGTGGGCGAGTTCGGCGACTACGCCGGCCTCTTTGCCGAACGGGGAGGATTCAACATCCCGTCGAGCTTTACCGTCGGTTTTGCAGTCAAGCCCAGCTCGAAATTCGCGTTCCTGATGGACTACCAGAAGATCTACTACAGCGATGTCAAGTCAATCAACAACCCGCTGCTTCCCAATCTCCAGACCGCCCGCCTCGGGGACGACAATGGCGCCGGCTTCGGCTGGCGCGACATGGACGTCATCAAGATCGGTGCGCAGTACGACATGACCTCCTGGGTCTGGCGCGCCGGACTTTCCTTCGGCAAGCAGCCCATTCCAGGCAGTGAAGTCATGTTCAACATCCTCGCGCCTGGCGTCATGGAAGAGCACCTGACATTCGGCTTCACCAAGCGAATCGGCGACCACATGGGCTTCGATTTCTCCCTGATGTACGCCCCCGAGGTAGAGGTGGCCGGTGTCAACCCGCTTGAGTTCCCTGGTGCGCAGGAAATCGTCCTGGCCATGGACCAGTGGGAGATCTCTTTGAACTACGCCTGGGGCATCAAGTAGACGCCCCTCGCTTCTTCCCTACCTCCTTGGTAGCGGCCGGCCCCCCCCGCGGGGGTCGGCCGTGGGATCTTGACCCCTACCCGGAGGGAGTTTGCACCGGCTGAGCCGGATCTCTTATGATGGTCGAGCACATACGGGAGGGAGTATTCATGGCCGAGCCCTTACAAGCTCCGGACGCCTCTGGGCCACTGAAGTGGGCCAAGGTGATCGATCACCAGAGCTGTGTCGGTTGCCACGCCTGCACTACGGCCTGCAAGTCGGAAAACGAGGTGCCGCTGGCGGTCACCCGGACCTATGTCAAGTATGCCGACGTCGGCGTCTTCCCCCAGGCTCGCAGGGCCTTCCAGGTCACCCGATGTAATCAATGCGAGGACCCGCCTTGCGCCAATGCCTGCCCGACCCGGGCCATGCATCAACGGCCGGACGGCATCGTCGATTTCGACAAATCGATCTGCATCGGCTGCAAGGCCTGTATCGCCGCCTGTCCATACGACGCCATCTTCATCAATCCGGAAGATCACTCCGCCGAGAAGTGCAATTTCTGCGCCCATCGGATCGACATCGGGCTGGAGCCCGCCTGTGTGGTGGTCTGCCCCACCGAAGCGATCATGGTCGGCGACATGAACGACCCCGGTTCACGGGTCGCGCAGATGGCACATCGGGAAGCGGTCGCCGTGCGCCGCCCCGAGAAGGCTACCCGACCGAAGCTGTTTTATCGTGGAGCGCACCAGGCCACCCTCGACCCGCTGGCCGCTCAGCGCCCCGAAGGTGGGATCTTCATGTGGAGCCAACAGCTCGAAGGCGACCACTACGTCGTGTCCGGCAATCCCGGAGTCGGCAACACCTCCGCCGAAGCCGTTCTCGCCTACGACATCCCCCATCGGACGCCCTGGGACTGGAGGGTCAGCCTCTACACCCTGACCAAGGGAATCGCCGCCGGCGTCTACCTCATGGCCCTTCTGTTCATGAGCTTCGAGGCCTTCGAGACCACCGGAGTCATGTGGAAATGGGCCACCCCGCTGCTCGGTTTCGTGTTCCTTGGCATCACCGGCGCGCTCCTGATCTGGGATCTGGAGCACCCGACCCGCTTCTACATGATCTTCACCAAGTCCCACTGGAAAAGCTGGCTGGTCAAGGGCTCGTACATCATCGCAGGCTACAGCCTGGTTCTGGCAATTCACTTTCTCGGCAGTCTTTTCGGCCAACCATCCTGGCAAATCAGGGTGGCCTGGCCCTTCGGCCTGATACTGGCAGTGCTGACGTCCGTCTACACCGCCTACCTCTTTGCGCAGGCCCGTGCCAGGGACCTTTGGCAGAGTCCACTCCTACCGCCCCATATGCTTCTGCAGACCCTGATGGCAGGGACCGCGATTCTGGCTCCCTGCGCTGCTGTCTACGACGCGGCGGTTGTTCCGCCACTCCTGCGATTCCTCGGTATCTTCAGCCTCATCCATCTCTTGCTGATTCTGGGCGAGATGACTTTGACCCACAGCACCGAGCACGCCCGTGTCGCCGCCCACGAAATGACCAGTGGGCGCTACAAGGTTGCTTTCTGGACAGGAGTCATCCTCGCCGCCGTCGCCGTCGCAGCGCCGTGGCTGGGACCCTGGATCGCGGCACCGGTCGCGCTGCTGGCCATCCTCGCTTTCGAGCACGCCTATGTACAGGCCGGACAGGCCGTTCCTCTCGCGTGAGGGCTAATAGACCATGTCGATCAAGGATCTGAACAAACGTGTCAGCGCCGCCCGCAAGGCAACTGAAGCACGCGGCGAGACCTTCTACCCCGGCGCCAGCCGCGTTCACCTGGCCTCGTTTCCGCCCAAGGAACGCTGGGACGACTGGGTCGAGCTCGATTCCAAGGCGTGGCCGAAACGGGTCGAGAAGCGCTACATGTTGGTGCCCACGACCTGCTTCAACTGTGAGTCAGCTTGCGGCCTCTTGGCCTATATCGACAGGGACTCCCTGGCGATTCAAAAGTTCGAAGGCAATCCTGAACACCCCGGATCGCGAGGCCGAAACTGTGCCAAAGGGCCAGCGACACTCAACCAGATCACCGATCCCGATCGCATCCTTTACCCTCTGAAGCGGTCGGGGCAGCGCGGCGAAGGCAAATGGGAGCGGGTGTCGTGGGACGAGGCACTGGACGATCTGGCGAGCCGCATCCGCAAGGCTATGCAGGAGAAACGGCACGAAGAAATCATGTACCACGTCGGCAGACCAGGCGAGGACGGCTTCACCGAGCGCATGATGGCCGCCTGGGGATGCGACGCGCACAATTCGCACACCAATATCTGTTCGTCGGGCGCCCGAGCCGGCTACCAGTTCTGGACCGGTATCGATCGCGTCAGCCCCGATCATGCGAGGGCGAAGACGATTCTGCTGATCAGCTCGCATCTCGAGACTGGGCACTACTTCAATCCCCATGCCCAACGGATCATGGAGGGCAAGAAGAACGGTGCCAAGCTGATTGTGATCGACACTCGGCTCTCGAACACCGCAACCCATGCCGATTTCTGGCTCGCCTCCCAACCCGGGTCCGAAGCGGCCATCATGCTCGCGATCGCCAACCATCTGATCCAGACCGATCAGTACAACAAGGACTTTGTCCGTCGGTGGTGGAACTGGCAGGAGTACCTCGAGAACGAGCATCCGGACCAGGAGCCGACTTTCGAGACCTTTACGCGGTTGCTGCGAGCGCTCTATGAAAGCTACACCTTCGAGTACGCCGCGAGCGAATCCGGGATCAACGTTGCCGTGCTGCAGCAGGTGGCCGAAGCAGTCGCCGAAGCCGGAACGCAGCTTTCGACTCATAACTGGCGCAGTGCCGCAGCCGCGAATGAGGGTGGCTGGCAAGTAGCTCGAACCGTCTTCATGCTCAATGCCTTGCTGGGCGCCGTGGCCACCGAGGGCGGTACCTACCCCAATGCCTGGAACAAGTTCGTACCCCGTCCGATCTATCTCCCGCGTCACCCCGAGCACTGGAATGGTCTGACCTGGCCGCTCGAATACCCCTTGATCATGAACGAGGTTTCGTTTCTGCTACCCCATCTGGTCAAGGAGGGTCGTGGCAGGCTCGAGGTCTACTTCAGCCGTGTCTACAATCCGGTCTGGACCAATCCGGACGGCTTCTCCTGGCTGGAGATGCTCAACGATGAGGAGAAGGTCGGCTGCCACGTCGCCCTGACCCCGACCTGGAACGAGACCGCCTACTTCGCCGACTACATCCTGCCGATGGGGCACGCGTCGGAACGCCATGACATCCACTCCTACGAGACCCACGACGCCCAGTGGATCGGATTTCGCCAGCCGGTGATGCGCGAGGCGCGTCAGCGGATGGGCGAACCCCTCTCTGACACGCGTCGGGTCAATCCGGGAGAGGTCTGGGAGGAGAACGAATTCTGGTTCGAGCTCTCCTGGCGCATCGACCCTGACGGCGCCCTCGGGATCAAGCCCTTCGTCGAATCGCAGAAGAATCCCGGTCAGCGACTGAACGCCGACGAGTACTACAGCTACATATTCGAGAACTCCGTTCCCGGGTTGCCCGAAGCAGCGGCCGCAGAAGATCTCGAACCCCTCGAGTACATGCGCCGCTACGGTGCTTACGAGGTGGCCCGCGATATCGGCCCGATCTACGAGCAGCCCATACCCGACGACGAGCTCGAAGATGTTCACGAGGATGGTGCTGGTCGCGTCTACACACGCGCCGCAGCCCCTCCCCAGGTGAACTTCGCTCCCGTCGGAGCTCCGGACAACGACGCGGATGGACGCCGCCGAGCCGGTGTTCGTATCGATAGCAAGGTGCTGAAGGGATTCCCCACGCCCAGCGGCCGCCTGGAGTTCTACTCCTCGACCGTGGCTCGATGGGGCTGGCCCGAGTACGCGATTCCAACTTACATCAAGAGCCACGTGCACCCGGAAGCGATGGCCGACGACCAGATGGTCCTGATCTCCACCTTCAGGTTACCTGTACAGATCCATACGCGCAGCGCCAATGCCAAGTGGCTGGACGAGATCGCCCACACGAACCCGTTGTGGCTGCACACCTCCGATGCCGAGCGCATCAAGGTCAAAACCGGTGATCTGGTGCGGGTGGAGACCGAGATCGGTCACTTTGTGGTGAAGGCCTGGGTGACCGAGGGTATCAAGCCGGGAGTCGTGGCCTGCAGTCACCACATGGGGCGCTGGAAGCTGCGAGAAGGTGAAGGCCAACCCCAGATGATGTCGACGGCGAAGCTGAATCACAAGCGCTCGAACTGGTCACTCAAGATCAGCAAGGGAGTGGAGCCCTACGCGTCAGCCGATCCCGATACGAAGCGCATCTGGTGGACCGACGCAGGCGTGCACCAGAACCTGACGTTTCCGGTCCACCCCGACCCCATCTCGGGGATGCATTGTTGGCATCAAGCGGTCCGCGTTCGCAAAGCCAAACTCGGCGACAAGTATGGGGAAATCGCGGTGGATACCGACAAGTCGCACGAGGTCTTTCAGAAATGGTTGCAGAAGACTCGGTCGGCGATGGACGTCTCACCCGACGGAACCCGGCGACCCGGGTGGCTGATCCGACCGGTCAAACCAACCAAGCCGGCCTACAAGCTGCCAGAAGTCGTCCGCAAGTAACCGCCCATGGAATTGCTGCGCTGCCTGGGTAGCCTGATCGAGCCGCCCAGTGAAGAGGCGCGCCGCCTGGCCGAGCTTCTCGAGCTCGGTCCCCTGCCGACGGCCGCCGAACACACGGACCTGTTTCTCCTCCAGCTCTACCCCTTCGCGTCGGTCTATCTCGATCGAGCGGGCAAGCTGGGGGGCGAGGCTCGCGATCGGATTGCCGGCTTCTGGCGGGCGCTGGAGATGTCCCCTCCCACCGAACCCGATCACTTGACCGTCCTGTTGGCCTTCTACTCCCGGCTGCTGGAGCTTGAAACCCAGACTGAGGGTGAGAGTGCCGCTCGCTGGCACCACATTCGAGTCGCTTTCCTCTGGGAGCATCTGCTGAGCTGGTTGCCACCCTACCTGGACAAGATGCAGGACCTGCAGCCCCCTTTCTACAAGGAATGGGCCGACCTGCTCGTCGAGGCCCTGACGGAGGAGGTCGCGGGGAGTGATCGACCGGAGCAACTCCCCCTCCATCTCCGGGAAGCAGCGGAGATGGCGGATCCCCGATCCGACGACGACGGTGCGGCCCTTCTCGGCTCGCTTCTCGCCCCGGTGCGCTGTGGGTTCGTTCTGGTTCGCGATGACCTACAGCGAGCCGGCCATGACCTGGGTCTCGGAGTCCGGGCTGGCGAGCGCAGCTATGTGCTCAAGGCCCTGCTGAGCCAGGATGACAAAGCCACTCTGCGCTGGCTGGCTGACGAGGCCGCCCGCTGGGCCGATACCCACCAGGCCTGGACAGACATCACGGGCCCCATCGCCACCTTCTGGTCAGACCGTGCCGCCTCCACCGCTGCCCTTCTCGAAGACCTCGCGAACGACCTCTAGGGACGGGCCTCTGTGCTCGCCCATGTCCTCCGCGGAAGGGTGACAGGTGGAACGATTTGGGGTGCCATGCAGGGTGACACGACGTTGGTCCTTGAACGAAGGTAGGATCTGTGTCTCTCGGTGCAGATGGGGTTTGGTCGGGTGAGGCCATCCAACCGGGAGACACGATCCTCACTATCGACCATAGACCGACGCCCTGGTCACCCTTTGGGGCACCCAGAATGGCCCCGGCCAGCCCGTGAGGACAAGAAAAAACCGCTGCGCCCCGAAGGACGCAGCGGCTGAAAATTCGAAAAGCGACAGCTTCTACCAGCGATATGCCACGCCGAGGAGACCCTGCAGCGGATCGACATTCAGATAGTAGATGTTCTTGTCGCCTTCCAGGTCGGTACCCATCCAGCGAAGCATGCCCGTGATGGCCCACGGTCCGCCTTCCTGAATCGGGAAGTCGAAACCGAGGTTGACGCCGTAGGTCAGCTCGTTGTCATAGTCGATCTTGTACTCCCGGTCGACCTCCGCGAAGTAGAAGGTCGATGAGCTGTAGTTGATCCACGAGGCAAAGAGTCCTACGAAGGGCTCGATCCGGCGACCCGGCAGGAAGTGGTAGTTGGCACCCAGGTTGAACTCGCGGGTGTCGACCCGGTCGGTCGAAGTCAACCAGACATCCGCCTGATCAAACATCAAGCTGGTCTTCATGTTGGCCAGAGTCAGGCCAGCGAAGATCCCGATGCTCGGGCGAATCATGTACTCGACCTCGGCGCCGAAGCCGTTACCGCCATCAGCCCAGAACTGGGTGAAGATCGGCGGATCTGCGCCCACGGGGTTCTCGACATGCAGCTCATCGGAGCCCGGCCAGACGTGCACATAGTAGAGACGTGCGATCCAGGAGAAGTCCGGGCCCTCACGACGAATGATCGCTGCCGTGTCACAGGTCGACTCGGTCCCCCACAGGTCGCTCTTACCAGCGAACGTGTAGGTATAGTCACCCGGCTTGCGCTTGAGGGAAGCCGAAGGATCGTAGGTCCACTTGTTGTCGCCAACGGACTGGAGACCAGCGATGTCAGCGGCCGTCCCGTCCGGCAGGGTCAGAGCGGTCATCGTGAAGTCGCCCTTGCTGTTGGAGGTGTCCACCGTGATGATGTTGGTCTCCGGATCGACGCTCACGTCGATGTCGCAAGCGGCCTTCATGCGACCGACCTCGACACTCGCTGTGTCAGTGACAGTCTGACCATTCTTGGTGGCCTCACCGCAGAACTTGTAGGTGCCATCCGACAGAGGCTTGAAGGACCACTGGTTGTCGCCTTCCTTCTTCACGTCGGAGATACTCTCCTTGCCGCCCGGGGCGGTGGCACAGGTCAACTTGACATCACCGTTGCTGCGAGCGGTGACCGTGATCCGGTCGGCGGCCTGATCGAAAGTGGCGCGCAGATCGAGCGTCGGTCCCGCCGGCTTGGCAGCTCGCTTCGTCTTGGCACCATCCAAAGCCAGGTTCATGCAGCTCTGCGGAATCACAAAGACATAATCGGAATCTTTGGACTCGACATTGATCTGCCAGGCGTCGAAAGGCTGCTTGGCGGACCAACGGGGGTTACGAATGACTGCCGGCTCACCATTCTTGCGATAAGCCATCCAGGTCAAAGACTCGCCAGGTTGAATCTGCCGACGAGTGACCGTGCCGTCACCCTCTTTGGCGGAACGAAGAGCCTGGAACAGATCGTCAGGATCACCGTCCCATCCACCCTTCTCGATAACCACCCGGAGATCGCTCTCGAATCGGTCAAAAAGATCCTTGAGCTCTTCTAGATTCTTGGGCTGATGCGGCGAAAAAGTTGTCGCCCGCTGACCCAACACATAGATGTCGTGATACTGCGCCCAGGCTGGTGCAACGACGAACGCCTGCACCACGAGGATGGCGATTGCCATTCCAAAGGCACCTTTCAGCATTTTTCTGCTGTACATCACTTTCCTCCCATTTCCTCCACTCGGTCCCTGTGTTGAAACCACATTGCCCACCTATGCCCTGCCTGTCACCAGGCCCGAGCGCCATACGGGCAATACAACTGCGCGAATACTAGCAGATCCATAGCAAAAACCCAATACAGATCCTCAGTTGGGAACCATTATCAGAATCGTGCCTCTCAATGAGGGAAAGGGGCAGGAACGAGCCTGACTCCCCGAGAGGAGACGCCGAAATGACCAAGACGCTGAAAGTGACCGACGCCGAATTTGACACCAAAGTCCTCAAATCCAAGACGCCTGTACTCGTGGATTTCTGGGCCCCCTGGTGCGGCCCCTGCCGCATGATCGCACCGGTTCTGGAAGAGATTGCCAACGACTATCAAGGCAAGATCGTCGTTGCGAAAGTCAATACCGATCAGGAGCATGAGCATGCCCTGCGCTACGGGGTTCAGGGAATCCCGACCATGGTGCTGTTCAAGGACGGCACGGAAGTCGACCGGGTTGTCGGGGCTTTGCCCAAGACTTCTCTCCAGCAGTGGCTCGACACCTCGATCACCAGCTAAAGGGGAAGTCAAGTGATCCGTCGAATCCCCACTACCGCATTGATGGCTCTGATGCTGGGGTCCTCGCTCGCAGCGGCGGAGACGCTGACTGTCGGCAGCGCCATTGCGACCGCGCGCGTTCAGGCTCAGGATGTACTTGCTGCCCAAGCTCGCAGCACGGCGGGACAAGCCCGCCTCAAACAAGCCAAGGGCTATCGGCTACCGCAGATCAGCTTTCAGGAGATGTGGGTCCGGACCAACAATCCAGCCGAAGTCTTCGCCCTGCAGCTCAATCAGGGACAGTTCTCATTCGACGACTTCGTGATGAGCGATCCCAACAATCCGGACTACCTCAACAACGCCACCTCACGCTTCCTTCTCACCCTGCCGATCTATACCGGGGGTGAAATATCTGGCAGGGTCGGCCAGGCCAAGCTCGCGTCCCAGGCTGCTGCTATCGAGGCCGTCTGGGTCGAAAACAGCGCAGCTCTTGCCGCCGCGGAGGCGTACATTCGTCTGTCACAAGCCCGCGAGAATGTAGCACTGCTCGAGCATGTCCTCGAGACAGTGTCGACCCACGTCGAGCTCGCCCAGGCCTATGTCGATCAAGGCATGCTGGTGCGATCCGAGCTACTCCGCGCCCAGGTCGAGAAGGCCCGTATCGAAGACATGCTGATCGAAGCGCGTGGTCAGGCCAAGGTCGCCCAGTCGAACCTGTCGTTTCGTCTGGGAGAGGATCCCAGCGCTAGTTGGGATCTCGAACCTTTACACGATCCGCTCCCCTTGACCGGTGATCTGGAGGCCTGGCTGCTGACGGCCGAAGACCGCGCCGACCTCGAAGCTGCCCGGCAGATGCTGCAAGCGGCTGAACTCGAGATCAAAGTCCAGCGTTCTGCCTTGATGCCAAAAATCGGGATGGCAGCACGCTGGGACTTCTTTGGCGAACAGGTCTTCACCAACGATCACGACTCCGGCGCTATCATGGCCATGCTCAGTGTCGACTTGTTCTCGGGCAATCGCCATCGGGCCGCCAAGGCTGCTGCCGAGGCCGATCTTCTAGCGGGTCGCCAGCAGATCGATCAGTTCACCGAAGGTGTTCGCCTCGAGGTTCGCGATGCCTACGAGAAGGCGCTGACGGCCCGAGAGCGGTACCGGACCGCCAACACCGCTCAACAGGCTGCAGCTGAAGCGGAACGCATCACCCAGGAGAGGTTCAAACAAGGGGTGGTCAAGATGATAGAGCTCGTCGATACCACCACCGCCCGGCGCGAGGCCCAGACACGCAAAATCGTCGCTCGCGCCGAGGCACATCTCGCGTCTCTCTCTCTCGCCGTCAAGGCGGGTCGCCAGCCTGAAGAAGTGCTCACACCATCACCAGATCCGCAGACAAGGAACGAGTCATGAGCCCTACACGAAGCATCAAGCCCTCCTTAATGATCCTGCTGACCTCCGTCACTGTGCTGAGCGGCTGTCGAGGCTCTCACCCGGACTCCACCGAACAGGCCTCAACGACCATTCAAGCCAGAACCGCGCAAGCGCAGGTCCTCGAGATTCCGCATGAGATCGCAGTCCACGGCACCGTCGAGGCGACCCAGATCGCGACAGTCTCAGCTCGCGTCATGGCCATGGTCACGGCCGTCCCGGTTGGTGCCGGCCAGCAGGTCAAGCGTGGCCAGGTACTCGTCGAGATCGATCCGCAGGCCTCGGATGGGCAGGTATCCCAGGCTCGAGGTGCCCTGAGTCAAGCCCGGGCCGCCCTGGCGCTGGCCGAGCGCAACTACGCCCGGTTCCAGGCCCTGGCCGAAGTCAAGGCCGCCTCCGAGCTCGAGGTCGACATGGCGAGGATGCAGTACGAGCAAGCGGCTGGTGCGGTCGAGCAGGCCGAGGGCGCCATCAACGCGGCCTCCTCGGTCGCTGGAGACGCTCGAGTGGTCGCCCCGTTCGACGGTCGAGTGGCGCAAAAATTGGTCGAAGTCGGCGATCTGGCAGCACCTGGCCGACCGCTGCTGATGCTGGAATCCCAGGTTGGACGGCGGCTGGTTGTTTCGGTGCCCGAGAGCCTCATGGCGGCCGCGAGCCTCCGACCTGGAGACATTCTCTCCGTCAGCATCGATGCGAGACCCGATCTCGGTGTCCTCGAGGGCTCTGTTGTCGAGATGACACCCGGGTCCGATCCCGCCAGCCACTCATTTCAGGTCAAGATCGAGTTGCCGATTTCAGACCTGCCATCCGGCGCCGCCGGTCGGGCGAAAATTCCGACGCAAACCCGCTCCATCGTTGCTGTGCCGGCTGAGGCCATCCTGCGACAGGGTGGGCTCGACCTGGTGGTCGTCGAGACCGCGGATGGCATCGCGGCGTCCCGGGCAGTCACACTCGGTCGGGACCTGCCAGACGGCAGGGTCGAGATCCTTTCGGGACTATCCGGTACCGAAACCGTCCTTCTGGGTCTGACTACCACACCTCGTGGTGGCGCCCGCGTGGAGAGACTGTCATGAGCCAGAACGAAGACCGCCGTGAGGCGCTCCGCCTGAAGCAGACCAGGCGTCCCCTCGGAATTTCAGGCCGCATCGCCAAGACGTTTCTCGAATCGAAGCTGACTCCGCTTCTGGTTGTCGCGGCGCTTCTGCTGGGCGCTTTCGCGGTTCTCGTCACACCGCGTGAGGAGGAGCCGCAAATCAAGGTACCAATGATCGATGTCTTCGTCGGCCTGCCAGGTGCCACGGCACAGGAAGTAGAACGTCGAATCATCTCGCCTCTGGAAAAGGCCATCTACGAGATCGACAACGTCGACTACGTCTACTCCATCACCCAACCCTCGGGTGGCATGATCATCGTGCGCTTCCTGGTGGGCACCGATCCCGATCAAGCCGTCGTCCGCGTCCACGCCAAGGTGGCGGAGGTCTCCTCCCACCTACCAGCGGATGCCGTGGCGCCGGTGATAGCGCCCCGCAGCATCGACGACGTCCCCGTCGTCGCCTACACCCTCTGGTCGGAAGATGCGACCTCGCTCCAGTTGCGGCAGGTGGCCCAGGAACTGAAGGTCGAGCTCACCCGCCATCCGCGGGTAGCTCAGGTGACGGTGATCGGTGGCCAGCGCCGTGCAGTTCAGGTGCAGTTCGACCGCGAGCGCCTGGCGTCGCACAATGTCTCACTGCTACAGGTCTATCAGGCGCTCGCCAGCCTCAACTGGCGACTGCCAGCCGGTTCCTTTTCCAGCGCGGACACCGATGTCGCCGTGGAGATTGGTAGTCATTTTCGTTCTGCCGGCGACGTCGCCTCTGCCGTCGTGGGCGTCTACGGCGGGCGGCCGATCTACTTGCGCGATGTCGCGACAGTCACCGATGGCCCTGACGAGCCCGCCGACTACGTCTGGATGCTCTCCGGGCCAGCTGGCGAAGAGAAACACCTTCCTGCCGGACTCGACGTACCAGCGGTGACGGTGGCGGTGGCCAAGAAGCCTGGCACCAACGCAGTCGAGCTGGTCACCGACCTCGATCAGCGACTGACCGCTCTTCAGGGACCCGTTATCCCTTCCAATGTCGAGGTCACCAAGACCCGGGACTACGGCTTCACAGCTGACGAGAAGTCCTCCGAGCTGATCAAGCATTTGTGGATCGCAACGCTGGCCGTAGTGGTGCTGATGGCTCTCGCCCTGGGCCGGCGCGAGGCCGTCGTGGTCCTCGTCGCCGTCCCCGCGACGTTGGCTCTGACCCTGGCCGCTTCCTATATGTTCGGCTATACACTCAATCGGGTAACGCTCTTTGCCCTGATCTTCGCCATCGGCATCCTTGTCGACGACGCTATTGTGGTCGTCGAGAACATCCATCGGCACTACACGCTGGGCTGGACGAATCCGCGCCAGGCCACGGTCTACGCTACCGACGAAGTCGGCAATCCGACTATCCTCGCCACTTTCACAGTTATCGCGGCGCTGCTTCCTCTGGCCTTTGTCTCCGGGCTCATGGGTCCGTACATGCGACCCATCCCGATCAACGCATCGGCCGCCATGCTCTTCTCGCTGGTCGTGGCATTCGTGGTTTCCCCCTGGCTGACCTACAAGCTGTTTCGCAAACATGCGGAAGCGATGGCGGAAGGTCCAGCCCAGCACGATGCCGAAACGCATTCCGAAACGCGACTCATGCGCTACTACGAGAAGATGTTTCGCCCCCTCCTGGCCAAGGCGTGGCGGCGTTGGGCGCTTCTCGGCGGGGTGTTCCTGCTGCTGCTGGGTTCGGTGAGTCTGATTGTGCTTCGCCAGGTCAAGGTCAAGATGCTTCCCTATGACAACAAGAGTGAACTCCAGATCGTGATCGACATGCCAGAAGGCAGCACACTCGAAGCGACCGCTGGGGTGGCACGCTCGCTGGCCGAGACGGTTCGCACACTGCCCGAAGTCACCGATGTCCAGGTCTACGTCGGAACCTCGGCTCCCTTCAACTTCAACGGCCTCGTCCGTCACTACTTCTTGCGCCAAGGCCCAGTGGTGGCAGATCTCCAGGTGAACCTGTTGCCCAAGCACCACCGTGATCGGGCCAGCCATCCCTTCGCCAAAGAGCTTCGCCACCTCCTCGAGCCGGTCGTGGCGGGGACCGGAGCCAACGTCAAGGTCACCGAGGTACCCCCTGGGCCTCCGGTTCTCTCGACCATGGTGGCTGAGATCTACGGACCCGATCTCGACAGGCGACTGGAGCTGGCACAGCAGGTGCGTCAGATCTTCGAGGAGACACCCGGAATCGTCGACGTGGATTGGTGGGTCGAGGATCCGGGTCCGAAGCTCGAGCTGGAGATCGATCGCGAGAAGGTCATCCGCGCCGGCACCACGCCGGAAGCCGTGGTCCGAACCTTGCGCGTCGCTCTCAACGGTGCCGAGGCCGGTCTACTCAGAGATGAAAGGGCGCGTGAACCTGTACCCCTGGTCCTGAGACTCGATCGTTCGCAACGATCCAGTATCGAAGGGTTGCTGGGACTTTCGGTTCACGGAGCCAATGGACGCATGGTCCCCCTGAGCGAGCTGGTCAAGGTAAAGCCAGTCGGCAGGGAGCGCTTCATCTACCATAAGAACCTGCAACCGGTGACCTACGTCATTGCCGAAGTTGCCGGCGCCGAGGAGTCGCCGATCTACGGCATCCTCGACATGCAGGATCGCGTCGCCGAGTTGCGAGATCCATCGGGTCAGCCGCTGGAGATCCTCTCCTCGACCATGCCGAATGACACGACTCGCTACGCGATGAAGTGGGACGGCGAATGGCAGATCACTTACGAGGTCTTCCGGGACATGGGGATAGCCTTTGCCGTCGTTCTGGTTCTGATCTATGTGCTGGTGGTCGGCTGGTTCAAGTCCTTCATCACACCGTTGATCATCATGGCGCCGATTCCCTTGACCCTGATCGGTATCCTCCCGGCCCATGCGATTGGCGGAGTCTTCTTCACCGCCACCTCCATGATCGGCTTCATCGCGCTGGCCGGAATCATCGTTCGCAACTCGATCCTGCTGGTGGATTTCATCAATCTGGAACTGGCGGCGGGCGAGAAGCTCGAGGAAGCGGTTGTCAAGGCGGGCGTGGTCCGTTTCCGACCGATCGCCCTGACAGCGGCAGCTCTCGTGGTGGGCGGAATCGTCATCTTGCTGGACCCGATATTTCAAGGTCTGGCGGTGGCGCTGATCTCCGGTGTGGTGGTCGCAACAGCCCTGACCCTCCTGGTCATCCCACTCCTCTATTTCATGTACCTGAAGACTTTCGGGATCGATAAGATCCTCCCGACGGACTAGGAAAGGACCTGTTCATGAGCTTGAACGACTATCTTCGTGCCATCGCCGGATTCTTCATCCTGCTGTCAGTGGGCCTGGGGCACTGGGTGCATCCGGGCTTCTACCTCTTCACCGCATTTGTCGGGCTCAATCTCCTGCAGTCGGCATTCACTCACTGGTGCCCGATGATCTGGATCTTGCGCCGCGCAGGCCTGCCGGAGTAACCCGATGAAGATGGTCATGATCATCGTCGACGAAGCCAAGCGCGAGGAGCTCGAGGTCTTCCTCGACCGGTCCGGCCTCGAAGGCTACACCGAGGTGTCGCACGCAGCGGGACTAGGCACCAGCGGCCTGCGTCTGGGTTCGAGTGCCTATCCGAAGACTTCGGCCGTCGTCTTCTCGGTTCTGACCGAGGAGGCCCTGGCCAATCTCAATGCCGGAGTCGATCAGTTCTGTGCCAGCTGCGGAGAAGAGCTACGCATGGTCGCCTGGGATGTCGACGTCTTGAGGTAGTCGGCGATCAATCGGACTCGGCAGTGCGGCTTCCCTCCCCTGCCTGGGCCACCCCATGACTCCAGGAGGTGAGTCGCGCGGTAAAGCTGCCCACCGAGACCTTGCTGCGCATCATCACCGGGCGCCGCCATTCGTCGTCCGTGACCCAGATAAAGAGCGTCGCTCCCGGGCTCTTCTTGAAGACCCCACCCAATCCCTCGATGTCGGGTGCGATCTTGAACGTGTCGAAGGTCCCGGCTGGGGTCTTGACCTGTTCCCTGCCGACGATCCTCACCTGTCCGTCCTTGACCCGCTTGCCATCGGTGATGGTCAGCTCCAGAACGCCATTCTCGTCGGGCTCACCCACGCGAAAGGCGTAGAAGGCCGAGAACGGGTCCTTGACGTCCCTGGGCACCTCGACCGGATCACGGAGTTCCCCATCTTCGCTCAACTGTGCGGATCCCCCTTCGAGGTCGAAAACCAGCTCTTCGACGTCCTGTTTGTCTCCCCTACCCTCCTGACCGGTCTTGATGTACTTGTCGGCCAGAAAGCCGTCGATCCAGACCGTCGAATCGATCTGGCTCCTGACCGGATAAAGAAGATCAGCCAGACCGACGGTTCTGGCGGTGGCGCGAAACAGAACCTGCCCCTGCTCGCCGTCGAAGACCTCGAGAGTGGCATCGGCAGCGGAGATGCCCTGCCATTTGAGACGAAACTCGAGACGCTCCCCCACCAGATCATGCAATTTGGGTGCAGGAGGATTGGCGGCACCGGTCAGCGATGCAAAGAGGAACAAAACCCCGGCAAGAAGAGGTGTCGATTGCTTGCGCTCGTACATCACGTCAACATGACCTGGACAGCTTCCGGTCTTCTCCTTCCCGGGTGACCTCGGAGGCAGTTTCAGCGTGCTAGAGGATACCGCGTCCACAGGCTGCTGCAAGTGGCAATCCTAAACTCTTTTCCGTCGGTCTGCGTATGAATCTGTGAGGACACTCCGGAGCCCGGCCCGCCATGTCCATGATGGGAATACGAGGCTCCAACAGCAACGCGAAGCTTGCGCTGCCCCGCCCCCTACCCCGCCGGTCATCGACAAGGATGGCCCTTCCAGTCACCCTCAGAGGGGATCGAGCCTCGATCCCCTTCGTCTTTTTCCAACCAGAGACTCATTCGTAGCGCAAAGCTCTCGCCGGTCGCACTCGCGAAGCCCTTCTTGCCGGCAACCAGCAGGCAAGCAAGGTAACGGCGAGGGTGAACAGGACTACTGCGGCAAGGTCCAGGGCCTCGAGCTTGAATGGCACCGAGCTGATGAAATAGATGGCTGCCATCTCAGGGTCGAACCGAATCAATTCGAACTCGGTGAGTGTCCAGGCGATCGCTCCACCGAGCACGACGCCAAGCAGGCAACCCAGGGCTCCAAGCCCGGCTCCATAGAGCAAAAAGACCGATCGCAGCGCACCCGGTGAGAGACCCAGTGCCGCCAGGACTCCGACATCTCGCATCCGCTCTCGCACCAGAACCACGACACTCGAAGCAACGTTGAAGGTGGAAACCACCACGATCAACCCAAGCACGAAGAAGAGCGCGATCTGCTGGACCTCCAGAGCCGTGAAAAGCTCGCGATTCAGGTCTCGCCAGCTGGTCACCAGATAGTCTCCACCGAGCAACTCCCTGGTTCGTTGCGACACCTCGTCAGCCTGATCGGGATCGGTGACCACGACCTCGAGCATGCCTCGTCCGCTGCCGCTACCCAACATCGCTTCGAGCTCGCGCCTGTCAGTCACCAACCAGCTCTGATCGAACTCGGAGAAGCCCGTCTGGAAGGTACCCAGTACAGTCGCCCGGCGATACTTGAACCCCGGCCGGCCCTCCCTGAAGCCCAGAACCATGAGTCGGACATTGTCGCCTGCATGGACTGCCAGCCGTGCCGCCAGGTCGGCACCCAGAACCAGGCCGATCGTGCCGCCGATCTTCAGCCGACTCGACTGCGGAAGCTCGGATGCCAAATGTAGGTCGCCCAGACCATCGAGGCCTCCGATCGAATCTATGCCGCGCAACGTCACCTCGACTCCCTCCTGGAGCGAATCCGACATCAGAGATCCCTGACCATAGATCACTGGCCTGACAGCGGAGACTCCGGGCACCGACTCCAGGAGTTCACGCCTGCCTGGATCCCAGTCCATCTGGCTGCCGAACAACGGATAGGCGATCACCGCCGCATTGCCGCGCACCAGCTTGCGACGCAGGTCCTCGCGATAACCACTCATCAAGGACATGGCGATGACCATGGCCATGACTCCCAGAGTTGTTCCGATCAGAGCCGCCCGAGCCGTCCCATCGAGCAACCGGTTACCGCGCCCGCGAAAGAACCGCCAGGCCAATGAAAGGACGAAGCCCGCGGACCCGGAGGAGTTCTCGGCCACGGTCAGCGACCGGCGACAGTAGCCAGGAAACCGTCGAAGAGCGCCGCTGCGTCGTGGGGGCCGGGAGCCGCTTCCGGGTGATACTGGGCGGACATCACCGGGCGATCGGCGACCAGGAAAGCTTCGACAGTTCCGTCGTTGAGATTGATCTGACTGACGCGGCAGTTGGCTGGAAGGCTGTCGGAATCTACCGCAAAGCCATGGTTCTGACTCGTTATCAGCACCCGCCCGCTATCCAGATCCTTGACCGGCTGGTTGCCGCCATGATGGCCGAATTTCAGCTTGAAGGTCCGTCCGCCAACCGCCAAGCCAAGAAGCTGGTGTCCAAGGCAGATGCCAAACATCGGAATGCCCGACTCAACCAGACCCCGGACATTCCCGATGATCTCCTGCAAGGGCTCCGGATCGCCAGGGCCATTGGAGAGCAACACCCCATCGACTCCCAGATCCAAACAGTCTCGCCAAGAGGTGCGAGCTGGCAGCACCGTCAGGCGAGCTCCGCGCCGCACCAGCGAACGCAGGATGTTGCTCTTCACACCGAAGTCGTAGACCGCCAGATGAAACTTCTCCATCCCTTCTTCCGGGACCATCTCGAAAGCCGAATCGCAGGTCACCTCGTCTACGAGCGCGCGACCCGACATGCTCGGCCAGTCTCGTACCTGCGACAAGAGCTCGGCGACATCACTCCGCTCGGAGGTCAGGACACCCCGCAGGGCACCCTGCTGCCTGACCCTGCGAACCACAGCTCGGGTATCGATACCATCGATGGCAGGGACTCGATTGCGCTGAAGATAGGGGACCAGCCCCTCCTCGCTACCATGGCTGGAAGGCCGGGTGGTGAACTGACGAGCCACAAAACCTTCCACCCACGCCCGATCGGACTCGGCAACAGAGGAGTGCACGCCGTAGTTGCCGATGTGAGGCAGGGTCATGACGACGATCTGGCCGCGATAGGACGGGTCGGTCAGGATCTCCTGATAACCGGTCATCGAAGTATTGAACACCACCTCGCCGAAACGAGTTCCTGACGAAACGGAATTGCCCTCGAAAACCGAGCCGTCCTCGAGAATCAGGAGTGCAGTTTCTGTGCTCACGTTGAGACGGACTGCTGTTTATTGAAGTCGCTCAATCGCCGATCGACGGCCGCGGCGATTTGACGAACCTCGCACATCAGATTGACGAAAGCCTCGGGTTCCAGAGCCTGATTTCCGTCTGACAGAGCCTGCTCGGGATGATCGTGAACCTCGACCATGAGGCCATCGGCGCCGACCGCTACCGCCGCCCTCGACAGAGGCACGACCTTTTCTCTGCGACCCGCAGCATGGCTCGGATCGGCAATGATCGGCAGGTGGCTGATTCTCTTCACCGCCGGAATTGCTGCCACATCCAGGGTGTTGCGGGTGTGGTCCGCAAAAGTCCGGATGCCGCGCTCGCAAAGGACGATCTGCGAGTTGTCCTGGTCCATGATGTACTCGGCGGCCAACAGCAGCTCTGTCACCGTGGCGTTCATTCCGCGCTTGAGAAGAACGGGCTTCCCACTCTGGCCTACGCGACGAAGCAGCGTGTAGTTCTGCATATTGCGGGCGCCGATCTGGACCATGTCTGCGTACTCACAAACCTGATCCAGAACATCGATGTCGAGTGCTTCGGTCACCACCGGTAAACCCGTCTCCTGGCTGACCTGGCGGAGGATCTTCAGGCCTTCCAGACCGAGGCCCTGAAAACTGTAGGGCGAGGTTCTTGGCTTGTACGCGCCACCGCGCAGCATGTGGGCTCCGGCCGCCTTCACCGCACGGGCGATGCGCTGCGTCTGCTCGAAGCTCTCGACTGAACAGGGACCGGCGATCATCACCAGGTCGGGGCCGCCGATCTCCACGTCCCCGACCCGAACAAGCGTATCTTCGCTGTGGAACTCCCTTGAGACGAGCTTGTAGGGGTGGCTGACCTGAATGACCTCCAACACGCCTGCGAGTCGCTCGAAAAGCGCTGGCTCGACGACACCGATGTTGCCTGTGATGCCGATCGCTGTCCGCTGAGACCCGGGGATGGGATTAGCCTTCAGGCCGTGGCTTTCAATCTTCCGGACGACGCCTGCGATCTCTTTCTCGGACGCATCCATCTTCATGACGACGAGCATGATTGCAATCCTCTCCCGGGGTCCGAGAAACACTTCACAGTGCATCTCGATCGTGACGCGGTATCATAGCAAAGCAACGCCCTCGTCCTCTCGGGCAGTGCGCTGCAAGACGGGGACGAGCAGGGGGAAACCATGTTTCGAAGATTTCTGACCTTAGCTGTGCTGCTTGTCGTGGGCCTGGCCATTCCGGCCCATGCCTACACCATCTATCTCAAGGACGGCTCGACGCTGGTTGCCAAGGAAAAGTACCGGATCGAGGACGGCAAGGCGCTGATCATCCTCCAGAACGGCACCCAGACCTTTATCGATGCTTCTGAGATCGACGTCGACAGGACGTACCGGGTCAACAAGAGCAACTACGGCACCGCCTTCTTCATTGATGACGAGGGCAAGGTCATAGAGGCTCCGGTAACCCCGACCGAGAGGAAGACGTTGGCAGGTCTGGCCTCGAACAGCGACCCGGGCGCCACCGGTCGCGATCGCGCAACTCGAAATACGGCTGAGCCGGGTGGCGTTTCAGAGCAGCCACGCACGGCCGCGGGACATGTCGATCTGACGGTCGTGCCGCGGACCCCCTTTCGCGATCTCGACATCTCGGTCGAGGTCTCCCGATTCCTGCGCACTCTCGGTGTCACCGAGTTCAAGATTTTCCAGGGTACCCAACCGGGGCGAGCTTTCCTGGAGATGACCGCCAACTCGGAAGCCACGGTCTTTCGCTGCCTCGAGACCGCGGCCGATACCCTGGTCCACTTGCAGAATCAGTTTCCCGGACAGATCCAGGAGCTCGAGGTTCTGCTGACCACCTCCAACAGGGATCGTGCTGGGCAATTCCTGCTCGACGAAGAGCTGGCGGCAGCGCTCGGCGATGAAAACAGCGAGACCGCCGAGGTCTTCATCGCTCACGTCCAGTTCTAGATCCGCAGCCGGCGGACGATCAGGAGGGCTTCGCGTCGCTGGCGACCTCGAGACCAAGATAGGTCTCGACCGCCCGGCCTACCTGCTGCTCGAAGCGCTGCCTGTAGGATTCGACCTCACCGATCTGTTCATCGAGGAAAATCCTTTCGATTCGGAACAGCGGAACGAACATGGTCGAGAGTCCCAGTGCATGCGGGGCCTGACGTGCGGCCTGGAACATCCAGTCATCGAAGCTCGAGACACTTATCCCGCGCAGAATCAAACCGCTCTGGTCGAGGTTGAGCAGGACCCCCCAGAACTTTTCGGTCGGATTGACCAGATGAGCAATCACAATGGAGTCGGGCTTCAGCATCCGTCAGCCTCCGACAGTTCGACAAGCACACCTGCAGCGCTCTTGGGATGAATGAATTGCACCCAGCAACCACCCGCCCCGCGAGTGGGTTCAGGTCGCAGCAACTGGACACCATCCGCCTGCAGAATCCGTTGATCGGCCTGAATGTCGGTCGTCGCCAGACAGATGTGATGCACACCTCCTCCTCGTTTGGCGAGGAATCTGGCGATCGGCGAAGTGTCCGTTGTCGGCTCCAGAAGCTCGATCCGGCTCTCGCCACAGCGGATCATGGCAACACGTACTCCCTCCGCCAGAACCTCTTCCTGGCCCTCCACTTCCATGCCAAGTGCCTTATACAGCTTCACGGCCTCTTCGATCGAGGCAACTGCGATACCGACATGGTCGATCCTCTCGATCATCGCTGCGCTACAGCCCCTTCAGCAACTGCCGGGCAATGACCAGCCGTTGAATCTCACTGGTGCCCTCGCCGATCGTGCAGATCTTGGAATCCCGGAAGTACTTCTCGGCTCGGTAGTCCTTGATGTACCCGTACCCTCCATGGATCTGGACCCCCCTCTCGGCACAGAAGACGGCAGTTTCCCCGGAGTAGAGTTTCGCTTCCGCGGCCAGGCGCGAGACCCTCTCCCCTCGATCCATGGCCAGGGCGGCGGCAAAGGTCAGAGCCTCTGTCGCTGCGATACGGGTGGCCATTTCCGCCAGGTGGAACTGGATAGCCTGGAATTTGGCGATCGCCCGTCCAAACTGTTGGCGCTCTTTCGAATAGCTCAGCGCGGCCTCGAAGGCTCCTGTAGCCGTCCCCAATCCCAGCGCAGCGATCGAAATACGGCCACCATCGAGGATTTGCAGGGCCTGCTTGAATCCCCTATCGGGTTCTCCCAGGAGATGGTCATCGGGCACGAAACAGTTGTTCATCAAGACTTCTGCAGTATCCGACGCCCTGGATCCGAGCTTGTTCTCCTTCTTCCCGGGAGCGAAGCCGTCCATGCCTTTCTCGAGAACGAAGGCACCGATACTGTGGTGCTTGCTGCCTTCGGGATCCGTCACCGCCAGAACAACACAGATGTCGCAAACAGAGCCATGAGTGATGAACGTTTTGGCCCCGTTGAGAAGCCAACCTCCGTCCACCTTCTCAGCCCGGGTGCGAGTCCCGGCTGCATCTGATCCTGCATCGGGCTCGGTCAGCGCCCAGGCGCCGATCGCCTCTCCCCTGGCGAGAGGCACCACCCAGCGGCGCCGCTGATTCTCGTCGCCGAATTTGTAGATGTGGTTGGTGCACAAGGAATTGTGCGCCGCCACGCTGAGGCCAATGGATGGATCCACCTTCGAGATCTCGTTGACAATCAGAACATATTCGACATAGCCGAGCCCGGAACCACCCAGGGATTCCGGGAAGATGATTCCCAGGAAACCCAACTCACCAAGTTTGGCAAAGAGCTCGAGAGGAAAAGTCTGACTCTCATCCCACTCCTCGACCAGAGGATCGATCTCGTTCTTGGCGAACTCTCGGGCAGCGGTTTGGACAGCCCGTTGCTCCTCTGTCAGAGAGAAGTCGATCGAGCTGGTGGTCTCTTTGATCTCGACTGTCATATTGGACCCTCCCGGCACCGGTGTAGGGACCGGTCTAGAGGTCAGACGGAATGGTATCGCACTACCCGGTCACCTGATCGACGATGCCGACGATCACTGCCCGGATCGGGGCGTCTTCGATGTCCACGACCTGCCGGGCCGAGTTACCCTCATCGAGAATCAGAACCGTCTCACCAGCGCCGGCACCCACAGCATCGACAGCGATCAGGTAGCCTCCAGTCAGCTCCTGCCCTTTGGCATCCAGGAGATCGCAGACCAACAGCCGACGGTGGTCGTACACCGGGACGTTGATGGTCGATACCACAGTACCGGTCACGCGGCCGATCTTCATAGCTGGGGCTCCAGATCGGATACCTCGTCCACGATGCCGACGATGGCGTGATCGACCGGAACGAATTTCTCAGGGCAGGCCAGGGCTGCCTCACGGCTGGCCACGACGTAGACCAGGTCGCCGGGTGCAGCCATGGCCACCGCATCCGCCGCCACGACGGGCTCGCCCACCTCCCGTCGATCGCGATCGAGCGGCTGAACAATCAAGAAGCGCACCCCCGCCAGGCCGTCGACCTTGGTAGAGGCGACGACGGTTCCCACTACCCTGGCCAGTTTCACGCTCCACCTCGGGGCCGCAGGTCAAACATCGCGGGATCTTACTCGCGAGACGAACTCGGCTTCGCTCACCAGGTCGTCCAGCATCTCGCCATGGAGTTGCGGGATGACGACGTGGGCTACCAGAAGATCGGCCGAAACGAGACTGGCGACACCTCGCTCGACTGCGGCCTCGACGCTGTGCACCTCACCGGAAAACAACACATAACCCTTGCCTCCCAGGCCATCGGCCATGCGAATCTGCAAGATCGAGACCTCGGCGGCCTTGATGCCGGCATCGGCCGCCCCGATCACCGCCGCGACGGTGCGGGTCTCGACAACCCCGAGGGCCGCGCCCTGACTGGGCCGGCGGGTGCCGGTCATAGCCTTCACCACCTCGGGATGAACCTCGGGGAGATAGATCTCGTCGATGAGACCGTTCTGCCCACGGGCCCGGCCAGCGAGACGAGCCTCTTCCACGTGGCCGACCGCACCACCTGCCAGAACCAGGTACTTGCCCGGCTGGACAGTACCCGTGTGGAGAGTCAAGAGCTCAGCTCTTTTGGCCATGGCATCACCCGCGGCGATACCTGTCGCGATGGAATCGAATTCGAGAAGCAAAATAGCAGGATGCATCTAGACGATCCTCATTGAACCCACCACTGTCAGTCGACGGACACGCGAAAAGGTACGTGGCCGGGTCAGCCCTTCACCAGTCGGGGTTGCGATGGAGAACGAGCTGTAATCCTCACCACCGGCTCCCAGACCTGCGAGATTGGCCGCGTTGGCGACGAAGATGCTGGACTTCATCGTCCTCGCCATCCGCGTAATGACCGATACATCGTTCGAGTAGACCGAAGCTGTATGCCGAAAGCCGTGCTCGGCCCGCACCGCCAGATCGATGCCGTCCTCGACATTCCTGACTCTGACCAGCGGAACGACCGGCATCATCTGCTCGGTCCATACGAGACTGTGCTCTCTGGAGACCTCGGCGACGATCAACCTGAGATCGTCACTCGCGGTGATGCCGATCTCCGCCAGAATCCTGTTTGCGTTCTGCCCGATCCACCGGCGGTCGATCTCACCAGGCCGCCCCGGTTCCCCCATCTCGACGAAGATCACCCGTTCGAGCTGTCTCAGCTGGTATTCCTGGAGCACAATCGCTCGATTCCGCCCGAGCGCGTTGAGCAGGTCGTCAGCCTTGGAGCCGACCACCAAGATCTCCTTCTCATCGGTGCAGACCATGTTGTTGTCGAATGAAGCGCCGCGGACGATCTCCCGGCCGGCCAACTCGATATCGGCCGTCTCGTCGACGAGAACGGGAGGATTACCGGGTCCCGCCGTGATGGCGCGCTTGTCGGTCGCGAGCGCCTCAGCCACGACCCCCGGTCCACCGGTCACCATCAACAGACGGACACGATGATCCCGCATGAGCTCCTGCGCGGACGAGATGGTCGGGTTCTCCACCGTGGTCACCAGATTCGCTGGCCCCCCCACCCTGGCGATTGCCTGGTTGATCAGCTGTACGCAGAGAGCCGAGACCTTCTTGCCATTGGGGTGGGCATTGAACACCAGACCGTTGCCCGCCGAGACAATTGCCAGACTGTTGTTGATAATCGTCGCCGTCGGATTCGTGGTCGGTGTGATCGCCGCGACGACACCGAACGGAGCAAACTCTGTCACGGTCATGCCCTGATCGCCGGTCGTGGCGTCGGGCTCCAGGTCCTCGGGACCCGGAGTCTTGTCGGTGACCAGCAGGTTCTTGACGACCTTGTCCTCGGCCCGTCCGAGACCGGTTTCCTCGTGAGCCAGGCGGGCGAGCTCGCCGGAGTGCTCCCGCATCGATCCTCGCACGCTATCGATGACTTCACGGCGACGTTCCAGACCCAGGTCGCTGAACTGCTCGAAGGCGCGCTGAGCGGCTTCAACAGCCGCCGAAACGGAAGAGAAGACCCCGTCGCCAAGGTCGGCAGAGGCGATCGAAGGACCGGACGACGAGACACCGGGGGCCGTTTCGCCAAATCGCCGTCGGACTCGGCGGATGATCTCACGAACGTTCTCTTCGTTATAGGTCATAGAGGACCGGGCGTACCTAGCGGTACTTGTGGTAGAGCTCGTTACCCCCGACTTCCCAGCTGTCCACAATTGCCATGACGACAGCGTCACAAGGCCGATCCTTGGTGGCCAGAGTCTGCCTTGCGGCACTGCCCGTGGCGAAGAGCACGACCTCTTCGACTCCCGCACCTACCGCATCCACAGCTACGACATACCCTTCCTGCTCCTTGCCATCGACATCGATCTGGCGCAAGACAAGGAACTTGAAGCCCTCCATGGAAGGCTCCTTGCGAGTCGCGACAAGCGTCCCCACTACTCTGCCGAGGAGCATGATCGGCTTCCTTTGTTACCGAACCTAGCCGCCGCCCTTGGCAGCTTCCTCTTGCCGACCGAGGGGCAAAACGAGGTCGATATTGGTGTGAGGCCGTGCGATGACGTGGGTAGAAACCACTTCGCCAACCTTCTCCGCACCTCGGATTCCGGCGTCGACAGCCGCTTTGACTGCCGCGACGTCACCTCGGACGATCGCCGTCACGTAGCCGCCCCCGGTCTTTTCCATACTCACCAACTCCACCTTGGCAGCCTTGACCATGGCGTCCGCGGCCTCCACCATGGCCGCGAACCCACGACATTCGATCATTCCCAACGCTTCAGCCATATCGCCCATCTCCCTTCGTTCGAACGGTTTATCGCTTGATCTCTCTTCCCGTCACGTCCTCGAGCGCGGCCATTGCCGCTCGCCAACCGACATCGATATCCCTCTCTTCGCCGCCCAGATATACCCGGCCAAAAGACCCGAACGCCCGGACCTCCAGAATGTTGATCTCAGCCGCCTTTTCCGCTTCATTGGCCGCCAGTGCCGCATAGGGCGCGGGCTCCACTTCCAACACATAGAGGGTCTGACCGGGAATCAACATATGACCATGTCGCATCCGATTGATCAGCTGAACCTGGTGATCGTCGACATGCCGAACGATCTGGCTCGACAGCACCCGGGGTCTCAGCCGATCTGATTCGGTCAGTCCGAGGTCATCGAGGATCGATTCACCAGCTGCCCGGGTCTCTGCCTGCGATTGCGAATGGACCTCCAGCAGGCCGAAATACCTTTCGACGATCTGCATTCCGGGCCGTACCCGCGTCGACTTCAACGCGATATCGGTCAGGCGGTTGATCTCGATCCCGGGCGCGATTTCCACCCACAGTGAAGCGTCCCCTGCCAGCGGGAGGAAACCCTGGGCGATGGTCCCGAGAAATGCAGCATACTGGGGTTGCAGGCTGTCCAGAAAAGCGTAGGCCCGTAGCTCGACCTGACTAGGCATCCCCATCTCCGTTTCCACCGACAATGGAGACTCCGGCAGACGCTCCTATCCGGGTTGCACCCGCACCGATCATCTGCTCCGCGTCATCGGCAGTCTTGATACCCCCGGAGGCCTTGACTCCCATCGACGGACCGACTGTCTCGCGCATCAGCGCCACATCGTACACCGTGGCGCCTCCGGGGCCGAACCCGGTGGAAGTCTTGACATAGTCGGCCTTGGCAGCCTGCGCCAGTTGGCAGGCGACAACCTTCTCTTCATCCGACAACAGGCCTGCCTCGATGATCACTTTGCAGACCGCGCCCACTTCCCGGCAGGCATCCGCGACGCGAGCGATATCTTGCTGCACCGCTGGGTAGTCCCCTTCCTTGAGCAGACCGACGTTGATCACCATATCAATCTCGCGCGCACCATCCCGCAACGCCCGTCGCGCTTCCATGACCTTGGTCTCGGTCGCATTGGCCCCGAGAGGAAAGCCGACAACCGAGGCGATCCGAACCTTCGACCCTCGCAGATTGTCGCGGCACCGGCGCACCCAGACCGGATTGACACACACCGCCGCGAAGCCGTAGCGACGGGCCTCCTCACACAGGCGATCGACCTGCGGGCCGGTCGTTGACGGTCCCAGCATCGTGTGATCGATATAGGAGGCAATATCTGAAGGAATATCCCCACCCCGCCCATGATAGGCAATGCGTGCCGCCCCCTCGTCGACCAGGCTCCTGACCTTGTCGGGACAGTGGGAGGCGCAGGCCCCGCCACAATCGGCACACTGCTCGTCGGGATCTCGCTCCAACTCGGCCAGGACGCGTCTGGTGATGATCTCTATGAGCTCTTCCCGGTCTGTCATCTCCCTACTCTTTCCTGGCTGATGCCGAATAACGGCGCTCGATCTCGTCGATCATCTCTACCCGTCGGGCGTGCCTGCCTGGCCCCCACTCTGTGCCCAGCCAGGTGTCGACGATCTGCCGCGCAAGACTCTCACCAATCAGCCCGGCTCCCAGGGTCAGCACATTTGCGTGATTGTGCTCGCGACTGTTGCGCGCCGACGAGAGGTCGTAGCACAGGGCAGCCCTGATACCAGGTACCTTGTTGGCGGTCATGCTCGACCCAATGCCGGCCCCATCGATCACGATACCCCACCGACAGTGCCCATCCGCCACCTGGCGGGCGACAGCGTGGGCAAAATCGGGGTAGTCGACCGCTTCGGGACCGTCAGTGCCGCAGTCGACGACGCGATACCCCTGGTCGCGCAAGTGCCCTACCAGCGCGTTCTTCAAAGCGAAGCCTCCATGATCCCCACCAATGGCAATCCCGGTCGAACCCGAACCCGCAGTCTCGCCCTCAACGCCTCCCGCCGCCATCTCGTCGACCACTCGTCGCACCAGATCACGTATTTCATTCTCAGAGGTCATGGACGAGGCATATTTACCACAAATCAGGGTCCAGCGGGCCTCGCCGGTGCCTCCGACCGAGTGCGGACGATCTCGACGCCGGTGTAGTAATGCTGCAGTATCTCCCGATAAGAGTGACCCCGCTGAGCCATCCCGAACGCTCCGATCTGACACATTCCGACGCCGTGCCCCCAACCCCTGCCAGTAAACAGCCAACCGGCGGCTCGATCTGGCGGCATCACCCGCTTGGCCGTGAAAAGAGTGTCCGGGATGTCCAAGGTCCAGCGAACTGCCAAACCCTCGACCTCGACCGACTTGCCGTTGTCGCCATCGATGCGAATCTTTCCTACCCGCCCGGAGACCCCTCGCTCGAGGATCTCGAAGCTCCGGAACCCCAGTCCCGGATAGCGCTCCTGGACCAGTTTCGCCAGCTCCGCATCACTGTGAAAACGAGTCCACGACTTGATCTTGCTCGATCGATCATAGATCGCGCCATCGAAGTCGGCCTCGTGCGTCACTGCCAGCACACTGCCCGAGCGAAGATAGAGATCGATCGGGTCGCCAGCCAGAAGCGACAGGTTGGTTGCCATCATCTCCTCCCCACGCCTGCGATAGGTCCCGTACTCGGGAGCCAAAGAGAAGGTCTGGCGCGTCCCATCGTCACCCGTCAGCGAGATCCGCTCTTTCGAAGTGCTCAAGTAGCGACCCGAGGCCGACTCGAGCACGTGGAGGTAGAGGCCCAACCGAAACAACGTCTCTTCGACTTCTTCGACGGTCAGGGGTTCTTTCAGATCACCCGCCAGGAGTCCGCTCCTGATCAGGTAGGCCGCCAGTCGCAGCTCACGGTCGCTCCAGTCGGGCGGCGGCTGATCGAGCAAGTAGGCCAGATCCTGCGGAGCGACGAAAAGACGCACATCCACCGCCAGGTCGTAGATCGACGCGATAAACCGCTGCACCTCTCGACGCTCGAGCGAAGCGAGTCGGTCCTCTGGAATGGGCAGCCCCGCCAGAATAGCCAATTCCTTGAATCGCCGGCCGACACTCTGCGGAGAGAACCCGGCCCCGGCCGGTGGCAGGAGCTCCTGCATCAGGCCCTGTGGAAAGGGGGTTCCCGTAGCGAGTCGACCGGACACCTGGTCCATCCCCGCCTCCAGACAAGCCACCCCCTTCAAATACGGTTGATCCTTCAACGGGAAGATGACCTTGACGTCCTCCGTATGTCCACCGCAGGTGGAGCTGTACAGTGCCTCAACCAGCTGCCCCTCATGCACCATTACCTGACTGGCAGTCTCCAGGATTGCCCTGTCGCTCAGAGGATGCTCGACCGCCATGCCGCCGTAGACCTGACAACGCGGGGTAGCACAGATGTCGTAGCCCTCATCGGCGAACTCACCGAGGTTCTTGAGCGTGTAGGTACGCGCGGCAACGGTCTGGGCCTTGAGCGCCTCCAACTGGTCGTAGACCACCGGCCCCATCTCTTTGGGAACGACTCCCCGCAGGTAATCCTCGACTGACAGCTCGTTGATGACGTTGAGCAGTCCCCGATCGTTCAGGTAGATCAGAATCCGCCCCCGGTACTGGTTTCCCAGGATCCGGACCCCCGAACCAGCGTCGCTGCTACGCAAAGAGAGCCATCGACTCGGTACCTCGAAACTTCGATCGCCCAGCAAGATTCGCAGCGCAGCTGCACCAAGCTCACCTTTCTCACTGACGATCCAGGACTGGCTGAACCCCTCGGCGGCAAGACGCCGCTGGGCCTGCTCGGCCATCTCCCGTGTCGGATAGCGGCCTATCCGCACCCTGTAAAGATCTGTGCCGGCATCGAAGACCGCATCCGCGGGTTGCCCCTGAGACTGATACAGCTGCGCGGCCAGACCGCGAGCCTGCCCTTCGTCCTTGAGAGCTGCCACCTGCAACCTGAAGACGGCTGGAGTGAGGATTTCAGCCAGCGGCTCGACCTTCGTCGATGACAGGCGCGCCACCTCTCTGCCCGCGGACTCGGCTACCAGTTGCGGCGAGTTTCCGGGGACCTCGATCGACGGCAAGTCGGTCGCGAGGCCGACCCTGAGTACCTCCGGAACGGTGGCTGCCCGAGTCTCGGCCAAGCCGGCGAAGCTCGCAGCGCTCAGCGTCAAAAGCACCACCACCATACGCCGACCCTTCATGCTGGGGCGACCCCCGAGGACTCACCGCGCACGAGGGAGACCAGGATAGCGGCAAAGGCCACCGTAACGATACTGGTCAACACCCACTCCAGGAGAGTCAGTAGCACTTGACCGATCCACTGAGTCGGGGAGCCGGACCCGGAAATGAAATCAAGCAAGGTCGAGACCACAGCACCCGAGATGGTGATCGTGATCATGATGCCAACCAGCATGACCCCAAGTACGAAGACCGCACCCAGACGGCGACCGAGAATCTGCAAGCCCCGCCGGGTGGCAATCCAGACACCCGAGGTCTCTCGCGCCAGGTCAGCCTGAGCCAGTTGGGACCAGAAAGCCAGTACCAGGACGCTGAAGATCACCGGAATGGCTCCACCGCAGCCGATCCCCAGCGCGGCGGCCCCACCCCACGTGGCCTCGCCCCAGGTGACCAGGAGCAGCAAGGCCAAGGGCATCAGTAGCCAGACAGTGGTGATGGCCAGGAACAGATTCAGCAACCAGAAGTACCGCCACAGATATCGCGCCGCCCATCCCCTGAAGGTTCCAACGGTGAAGGTCCGAAACCACGGCCATCCCCTGGGTCGACCTGCCGGGGCCTGCCGATCACCTGCCACCAGGACACCGAAGATCCCTCCCTGGAAGTAACAGTAGACGAGGGTCGCCATCAACCAGATCGCGCTGGTGAGAACCAGAGACGCCAACAACAGCAGCCAGGCCTCGCGGCCCCGGGCTACCATCTCGGCGAAGCTGTCGACCACCACGGTCCAATCCTGGGTCGCTGGATCCAGCATCTCCAACTCGCTGAATCCAAGCACCGCCAGAGGAGGCACGAACCCCACCACGATCAACACAGAAACGAGCAGGACCTGCAGAATCTGCAGCACCAATAGCTCCCAGTTTGCTCGCAGATTCACGAGTCCTCTGCGAACGGCATCTACAGCGGAGAGATTCATCAGGGGTGCGAGCTATAGTCGGTGTTTCTGCATCTGGACTTCCTTGCGGAAATCCTCGACCTCGATCTCGACCGGCCGTGCCATCTCGTACAGTCGGCTAAGCAGATTGGGAGTGATCCGAGAGGCCAACGACGAGTAATTCGCCGGCGTTGGAGTGCGATCCAGGTTATCGACCACACCCGAGGTCGGCAGATCTAGTCGATAGTTGGTGGTGAAGAGTGTCGGTAACCGATGCGTGTAGCGACTGTTCATGACCAGATACAGAATCTCGTTGACCCAGGGGGTCGGCTTCTGGGCTCCGAGTTCGTCCAGGACCAGAAGCTCGGCCTCGACCACCGGATCCAGGAGCTCGCGTTTGGAGTCGGGCGATCCCGGATCGAAGCTGGACTGGATCTGATGGATCAGAGTGGTGAAATCGACAAAGAGACCGCGCACCCTGTAGCGGCCGATCAACTCCTTGAGGACTGCTACAGCCAGATGTGTCTTGCCGACTCCCGGTGGGCCGACGAAAATCAGACCGGTCTCGGCAAAGGCACCATCTTCACCGACAAAGCGGTCGACGTAGCGCTGGCTGAGAGTCTTGGCCTGCAGGAGCTGTTCCTTACCGGCGGCCGACGGGGCATTGATATCGAAGCTCTTGAAGCTGCACGAATGGTAGCGGGAGGGGATGTGAGCTCCCTCCATGAGACGCGGTCCGAGACTCTCCAGCCGACAGTCACACGGGCGAGCCGTTCCCGCCGTTCCATCAGCTTCGAGAACCCAACCGCGGCCATCACAATGCGGACAGATCGCCACCTCGGGAAGTGCCTCTGACATGCACGAATGCTAGCACGGGGCCAGAGGTGGATTGGCGGGCTCTTTCAACGACCGCGACGACGGTCCGAGTTGCCCGGATCCCTTTCCGGACTCTTGCCGGAGGCTTCATCCGCAGCGGCCAGGGGACCGCTCTGGATTCTTACCAAGGCATACTTGCGGTCGACACCCACCTTGCGGTCGAGCATCTCTTGTTTGACGAATGCGAGGAGCCGGTCGGCCTCGATCTGCATCTTCTCCATCTGTTCCCGCATGTTGAGAATGACCTCGACGCCTGCCAGGTTTACACCCAGATCGCGCGTCAAGGTCAGAATGGTCTCCAGGCGATCCAGCGTGTCCTGGTCGTACTGTCGCGTATTGCCAGCACTTCGCGGTGGGTCGATCAATCCTTCCCGCTCGTAAAGGCGCAAAGTCTGCGGGTGGATATCGAAACGCTCCGCTACGGCACTGATTCTCAGGAATCTTCTCTTTTGGGGTCGCCTACGTGGCATGGCTCACACTCCTTGCATGACAACCACGCCGCCCGATCGGGTAGGACCACCAACCGGGCGGCGCTCGAGGTTGTCGTGAGACGGATTCCTACCCTTTGTCCTCGACGTACTCGGCGTCGATGACTTCCGCGTCGTCTGCCGTCGTTGGCTCCGGACCGGGTGTCGGACCTGCGTCCGTTCCGCTTCCACCACCGCTGCCCGTGCTCTGGTACATCACCTCGGCCAGCTTGTGGGAGGCCTGGGTCAGCTCGTTGATCGAGCTCTCCAGCGTCTGCAGGTCATCGGATTCGAGAGCCTGCTTGGCATCGGTCAGGGCCCGGTCCAGGTTGCCTTTCTCTTCCGCGGGCAACTTGTCCTTGTGTTCCTCGAAGGTCTTCTCGGTGGTGTAGATCAACTGATCCAGCCGATTGCGAGCTTCGACCTTCTGACGTCGGGTCTTGTCCTCGTCGGAGTGGGTCTCGGCGTCCTTGACCATGCGTTCGATGTCGGCGTCGCCCAAGCCACCAGAACCGGAGATGGTGATGTTCTGCACCTTGCCGGTCCCGAGATCCTTGGCCGAGACATTGAGGATGCCGTTGGCGTCGATATCGAATGCGACTTCGATCTGCGGTACTCCGCGTGGAGCGGGCGGAATCCCCACCAGGTGGAACCTGCCCAAAGTCCGGTTGTCCTTGGCCATCTCTCGCTCGCCCTGCAACACATGAACCTCGACGGAAGTCTGACTGTCTGCCGCGGTCGAGAAGATCTCGGTCTTCTTGGTGGGAATGGTCGTGTTCCGCTCGATCAACTGGGTGAACACCCCCCCAAGAGTCTCGATTCCCAGGGACAGGGGCGTGACATCCAGCAGCAGCATATCCTTGACGTCGCCTCGCAGAACGCCCCCCTGTACGGCGGCACCGATGGCCACGACTTCGTCAGGATTCACCCCCCTGTGGGGCTCCTTGCCAAAGATCTTCTTGACCAACTCCTGCACGGCCGGCATCCGCGTCTGCCCACCGACGAGAACGACCTCGTCGATGTCTCCAGCCTTGACACCTGCGTCCTTGATCGCCTGCTCACACGGACCCACCGAGCGCTGCAACAGATCTTCGACCATCTGCTCCAACTTGGCTCGGGTCAACTTGATGTTGAGGTGCTTGGGACCCGCAGCGTCCGCGGTGATGAAAGGCAGATTGATCTCGGTCTCCTGAGCACTGGACAGCTCGATCTTGGCCTTCTCGGCGGCCTCCTTCAGCCGCTGGACCGCCATCGGGTCCTTGCTCAAGTCGATGCCCTGATCTTTCTTGAACTCTTCCAGCAACCAGTCGATCAGTCGTTGATCGATGTTGTCTCCACCGAGATGGGTGTCGCCGTTGGTGGCCTTGACCTCGACCACACCGTCACCGACCTCGAGGATGGAGATATCGAAGGTGCCGCCACCGAAGTCGTAGACGGCGATCAACTGATCTACTTTTTTGTCCAGGCCATAAGCCAACGCAGCCGCGGTCGGCTCATTGACCAGCCGCTCGACCTTCAGGCCAGCGATCTTGCCGGCATCCTTGGTGGCCTGGCGCTGGGCATCATTGAAGTAGGCGGGAACCGTGATAACGGCTCTCTCCACCTTCTCACCCAGATAGTCCTCCGCCGCCTGCTTCAGCTTCTGCAGGATCATCGCCGAGATCTCTTCCGGCGAGTAGTTCTTGTCGTCGATCACGATGCTCACGCCGCCATTGCTCGGCTTCACCTCGAAGGGCACCATTTGCATCTCTTCGCTGACTTCGTCGAAACGGCGCCCCATGAAGCGCTTGATCGAGTACACGGTGTTCTTGGGATTGGTGACCGCCTGTCGCTTGGCGACCTGCCCCACCAGACGCTCCCCGTTCTTCGTGAAAGCCACAACCGAAGGGGTAGTGCGATTGCCTTCGGCGTTCGCAATCACCTCTCCATCAGTACCTTCCATGACTGAAACCACGCTGTTGGTGGTTCCCAGATCGATTCCTATGATTTTGCTCACGTCCAACCTCCTGTTAATGGCGTACTCGGCCCGAATGAACCGATGTCTACCCTACATACCTTAGTGAATTGATGTCAATCCACGTACACACTATATCTTACAATTACAAGCTAAGATTTATTCCCGCGCGCAAGGATATTCACGCCTGAAACTTCAAGTTCCAGACTTTCGGGGAACTTGAGGCCGGAGAACCGTCAGTCGAGCAGAACCAGCGGCGGAATCTCGACTGTTCTGTCTTGCAGAAACTCGGGATCCAATAGGAAGTTGCCGGTGACCGCCTCGGTCCGGGAGGCCCCCGGCGCGACATCCTCTTCACCTTCCGGATAGATCAGATAGCCGGCAACTTGCGAGGAGTAGCCCAGGTGGCGCCCGATCGGGTCGAAGAGATCGCCCGGCGTGAGATAGGCCTCGGAAACCAGCTTCTCCAGGGCCTCCGGAAAATGTCCGTCGAGCAGGAAGGAGGTCTTGGCAGCTCGATCGATCTTGAGATAGGCAGCCGAAGTCTGCTCGTCGAGCACCGCTTGCCTGAGACCTTGCTGCCACGGAAAGGGCTGGAGGAACCGAGCCGGGTCACTCCAGGTGGTCGCCAGCAGAACGATGAAGGCCGCCAGACCGAGGATTCTGGCTGGCCACGCGAGCCACTCGACC
The DNA here is from genome assembly GCA_963707075.1 of uncultured Acidobacteriota bacterium. Lineage (GTDB taxonomy): Bacteria > Acidobacteriota > Thermoanaerobaculia > Multivoradales > JAHEKO01 > CAXMQZ01. The sequence goes on along the minus strand of CAVPOX010000004.1, from coordinate 693,827 downwards.
CTGGAGGCCGCCGGAACCTTGAGCTTGCCAGGTGAGATCCTGGCCTTTTCCAACCACTTGGCTCCCACCTGTGCAACCGAAGCGCCGACACCTGCGACCCTGGCAGCGGCCTTGCCTCCGGCACCTGGGAAAGAGTCCGCAGGGCCGGCCTCGCACGCTTCGACGCGCCCCGCCTGTTCGAGCAGATACATCGTCAGTCGGGCTTCGTAGTCCGAAAGTCCGGAGCTTCTGGCCAGATCGGACACGGACTTCTCACCATCAATCAGTTGCACGAGACCGCTCGCCCCTTCGGTGTCTCCCGTAGCCAGGCTCATCAAGAGCTCGTTGCGACCGGCTTCCATGCCATCGACCGCCGTTCGACGATAAACCGCATCGGCTTCTGGCATTTCTCCGGGCAGTGGTCCACCCTCATTCAGGTCAGTTGCCGCGCGGACCAACAGCTCCTCTACGGGCAGGGCACGCATTCCCTCCTCGTGAGCCACCTCGGAACCTTCATAGAACTTGTACTCGCTTGCGTCCCAGGAGAGTACCTCTCGACAAAGCAGGTAGTTGTGCCACTCGAGCGCTTCCATCAACTGCTGTCGATCGATGTAGTTCCTTTCGATGAGCAGGTCTGTCACCCGGCCCCCGCCAGCCTCGTATTCGGCAACCAGCGAAGCGAAGTCGTCCGCATTGACCAGGTTCCGGCTGGCCAGAACCGAGCCGAGGCCTTCTTCCAGAGTCTCATTCAAGGCATCAGTCGAGATGATCTCGCCCTCGAGAAAGGTGAGACCGATGATTTGCTGCTCGCCCTGGACAGTAAGGATTCCAGTGCGGCGAAGGCGCCCGATCGTCAACAGAACCTCGACAAGCGCCTGCGCGCCTGCCGGACTCGTCCGATCCATCAGTGACTCCCCCGCGCATGACCGATCAACCGGAGGAGAACAAAGGTCCCGAGCCCGACAGCAGCAACCAGCGCCGACCCGCTGCCCCCGGGACCATAAATCCATGGAATTCGATAACCCAGCTTGGCAGCAAGCGGCAGGCTGAAAAGGACGACCAGCAGCAGCACAAGAGCGAAACCTTTGAGTGGCCGGCCATTCTCCACTTCGGAGAAGCCGACCAGCACGGTACTTCGCCAACTGCCTTCGGGCGCCACCTGGTCAGCGGGATGGAACTTCTTGCGCTCGCTGCGCCTGACGATGAGATAGAGGCCGGCTGCCAGAACCAGAAATGCAATGGCCAGGGGCAGCGAAAGAAAGCTCGGCCACGCCGAGGACCGGCCTTCGGATTCTTCACCCCGCCAGGATTGCACCAATTCACCTCGAATCTCCTCCGTGCGGGCCAGACCGCCATCCATGATGATGACTCTCTGGTTGGCAACCTGTCGCAACCACTCACCAACCTTGCGCGGCTGCAGACGCTGAGCGATGCGCAGCTCTCTCTCGGCTTCGCGGAAACGATAGAGCTCGGACAGCACCTGACTCATGTTGAACCGCGCGGCGGCAGCTGCATCCGCGGATTTGGCAGCTCTCTGGAAGTGCATCATCGCTTGTGCCTGGTCGCCCTGGTGCAGATAGCAGACACCCAGGTTGAGCAGCGCCGAACCGTTCTCGGGCTCGTGTTCGAGCAGGGCTTCGTAGAGCGCTCGCGACGAATCCCACTCTCCCAGGCGACAGTGCAGATCGGCGAGCAGATGGGACACAGCCGAACTGGCAGGCAACGCTGCCCGTAGAGCCGCGAGGTCGGTAAACAGACTGCCCTGCAATCGCTCGCTGGCCAGACTCTCGATCGATAGCACCGTCGGAGCCAGCTCCACTCGCACCTGCTCTCGTTGGGCGTTGATCACTATGGGCGCGGTACCCAACACGACCCAGAGAAAGACCAGGATGACCTTCTGGGAGATCTGCCCGTAACCCCAAAGGAGGATCGACCAGTAGACCAACAACCACAAGACTCCGGAGGGCAGCAATAAAGGCCAGACCAGGAGCAGCAGCGTCAATGCCAAGGCCGCCAGCGCGGGCACGAAGCGAATGGCAAAAGAGTGTATGTCGTGAAACAGCTCGATTCCGAGAGTGCCCATCAGGAAGGTGACGTACACCGCGCCGCTGACCAGGACCACGAAGAAGAACCAGTGCATGAGGTCAGCTCGCCACAGTCGACTCGTCAGACTGTCCTTGAACAGTCTCGAGAAGCCTTGCAGGGCTTCGCGATAAGCGACGCTGCGGTGACCCTGCATCCGAGCCACCCTCGCCGCTGCAAAGGCCACCTCCGACCTGCCTGGATCGAGCTTTTCCGCTGCGCTCAGGCACCGAGCGGCGGTCTCGAAACGTCCCTCTCCGGCGAAGCTGATCGCTCTACCTGCCGCACCCAGGCTCAGATCCGGTAGGCGCTTGAGACCCAGGTCCCTGGCATCACCGAGTAGCCGATCGAGGGCTTCCGTTGCCCGAGTGGCATCATCCTGCGCGACCGCCGAAAGCCACTCCAACCAGTGGTCCTGAAGCTCGGCGAAGCCAGCCAACGACTCGGGACTCAGACCGAGCACGTCGGCAACCGGTCGTTCGTCGACTGCCGCTGCACCCGTCGCCCACAGGACTGCGATCGCCAAGGTGACCCAACTTCGCACACCGAGGTGCGACCCCGATTTCGATCTCGAACGCACAGCCTCAGTTCCCGTCAACGCTACCCACTCTTCTCGACATAGCGAAGTCGCAACTGATAGAGAAGGTCCTCGAGAAATCTACCCTCTTGATCGGTTAGATTTCCAGTCGACTTTGCCTGCAGAATTTCCAGCAAATCGATATGAAACCGAGCCAGCGGAAGATTCTCCATGGATTCACCATCTGGCATTTTGACATCCCCCAGATATAGCGCTATGGGCTGTGCAACAGCCGCGACCAGGTCGTAGAAGGAAGCAGCTTCAGGGGGGGCCGGCCCCGCATCCTGTGCCGTCACGGGATCTGGCGCCGAAGGCTCGGATGAAGAGGGCTCCGCAGGTGCTCGCTCGCTTTCCCGGGACTCCTGTTGCGGCGTCGCTGTCTCCAGGTCACGAAACTCCTCTCTGAGCTCACCATCAGGAGTAAACAGCCGCTTGTCAGTCACCTTTATTCTCTTCTCATTCACAATGTCACCTCGAAATCGAACAACGGTGTCGGATCTGTCTCGATGAGCTATCGTAGCAAGGAGAATCTCGATCTGTCGCCACCCATGGCATCTTCATCGCGCTCCCTCGATTCCCTTTTCGATCTGGTCATCCGACTCAGGTCTCCGGAGGGTTGCCCCTGGGATCGGGAACAGGAAGTCGAGGACCTGCGCGCCTACCTGCTCGAAGAAGCCCACGAGGTGGCGGCGGCGATCGATACAGGAGATTGGGACGAGATATGTACTGAGCTGGGAGACATGCTTTTTCAGGTTGTCTTTATTGTCAGACTGGCCGAAGAGCGCTCCGAGTTCACTTTGACGGACGTCGTCGCGCGCATCGAACAGAAGATGATCCGCCGGCATCCCCATGTTTTCGGGGACGAGAAGTTGGCGGACAGTGCCGCGGTGCACCAGGCCTGGGAGCAGCGCAAGCTCGACGATGCCGCGAGCCAACGGCGATCGCTGCTCGACGGCCTGCCCTCGTCGCTACCAGCACTCCTGGCAGCTCATCGCATGAGCCAGAAAGCAGAGGGCGTCGGTTTCGACTGGCCCGATGCCACCGCCGTCCTCGACAAGGTGGCCGAAGAACTGGCCGAGCTCCGGGAGGAGCTCGCTGCACCGAAGGCCATTGAGCGCGACCCGAAAGTCCGTGAGGAGCTTGGCGATCTGCTCTTCAGTCTCGCCAACCTGTCGCGACATCTAGGCATGGATGCAGAGTCGGTTCTCGCCGACGCCAATGCCAAGTTTCGCCGCAGGTTTGGCCGCATGGAGTCCACTTTGGGCGAGCGGGGCCTCTCCCTCGGGGACCTGGACACCGATGCGATGGAGGCGGTCTGGAGCGAGGCCAAAGAACTCGAGAAGGACTAGAAACGCTCAGCCTCCGGCAAGAATCGCAGCCAGATAGGGCGTGACATTGGTGGCGACCCGGCGGTGCCCCTCTGGGTTGGGATGGATACCATCCGGCAGATTGAGGTCGGGAACCGCAGCCACTCCCTCGAGCAGGAAAGGCATCAGCGAAACCTCGTGTCGGTTCGCGAGGCGGCCGAATATCGCTTCGAATCCACGTGCATAGTCAACCCCGTAGCTGGGTGGAATCTTCATGCCGACCAACAGTACCCTCACACCGACTTTCAGGCAGCGACGGAGAATCGCATCCAGATTGGACTCTGTCTCAGCGAGTGAAAGCCCACGCAATCCGTCATTCGCACCCAGCGCCACCACGACGACCTCCGGGCGCTGGGCGAGCAACCAGTCCAGGCGACTGACTCCGCCGGCGGTCGTATCTCCGCTGATGCCCGCGTTGACGATACGAGTCGGAACTCCCCGTTCCTCGAGCTGCGCTGATACGCGGGCAGGGAAGGCCTGCTCTTCGCTCAAACCGAATCCCGCTGTCAGGCTGTCGCCGAGAAAGATGATGAGTGGGCGCCCCTCGGCGGCGGACCCCTCGCCCCGAACAGGATTCGCCCATCCCGCCAGGCAACACAACATCAGAAGGCCTTTCGCGTACACAGTGACGGAATTCTAAACGTTGATAGATTGGCAGTGTTGAGTAACCGACAGCGGACCGACCCGATGAGCCATCCGACCATAGAGCTGCAAGGCCTGACCAAGACCTTTCGGTCGGGCGGCGCGGCGCTATCGGTGCTGCGCGAGGTCGATCTGTCGATCTCGGAGGGGGAGTCCGTGGCCATTCTTGGCCCATCCGGGAGCGGCAAATCGACACTTCTGGCGCTTATCGCAGGTCTCGACAGGCCGACATCCGGTCGAGTCCTGCTCGATGGTGAGCCGGTCCAGGATCTGACGGAGAGCGAATGGGCGCTGCTACGCCGCCACAAGATCGGATTTGTCTTCCAGTCATTCCAGCTTCTCACCAACATGACCGCGCGGGAAAATGTTCGCCTGCCCCTCGAGTTGATCGGTGCCAGAAGTCCCGAAGCCAGAGCCGATGAGCTCCTCGCTCTCGTGGGTCTGGAGGACCGCGGGCACCACTATCCGGCTCAGCTCTCCGGCGGTGAGCAACAGCGTGTGGCCCTGGCCAGGGCTTTCGCTGCAGAGCCTCCGATTCTCCTCGCGGATGAGCCGACAGGAAATCTCGATCGGCACACTGGTCAACGAATCCTGGAAGTCATGGTCCAGCTGCGCCAGCACTTTCAATCGACCCTGGTTCTGGTCACGCACGACACGGCGGTGGCCCGTCTGACCGACCGACGCCTCTACCTGATCGAAGGCAAACTGATCAGCGATGAACAGCAAGCCGAGGTGCTCCTCGGGCCGGTTACATGACCCACGTCGGCCATCTCTCTGCAGCTCTCTTCGCTCGGCTTCTGTGGCGTGAGACTCGAGGGTCAAGGGGACGTTTTCTCTTCTTTGTCGTCTGCCTCGCAATCGGAGTGGCTGCCGTGGTCTGCGTCGCCGGATTGACCCACGATCTCGATCGAAGGATCCGTAACGAAGCCCGCCATCTGCTGGCGGCCGACCTTACAGTATCGGGCGTGCAACCGCTGCCTACCGAGATCAAGGCGTATTTCGCCCGCAGGCCCGAGCTCTCCACCACCGGAGTAGCGGAGCTCGTGACCATGGCGCTTCGGCAGGACCTTGCAGGACAGCCCGGGACCAGCCAGTTGATCGAGCTCAAGGTCATCGACGGAGACTACCCCTACTACGGTACGCTGGAGCTCGATCCACAGGTCGCACTTGCGGATCTTCTGGCCAACCAGGGCGTCGTGGTCGCTCCCGACCTGTTGAACCGATTGGGGCTGTCGGTGGGAGACTCCATGAGAATCGGGACACAGGATCTGGTCGTGACAGGGCGGGTCCTGCGCGAGCCCGATCGCGTCGCGACTCCCTTTTCCCTGGGCCCCCGGGTCTTTCTCAGTCGGTCGGCGTTCGACAGCACCGGGCTCGAACAGATGGGGAGCCGAATTGTCTATCGAACCCTCGTGCGGTTGCCCGAGGACGCTGCCCCGGACCGTCTCGCCGAGGTCGCCGATGAATTGCGGCAAATCGTCGGCAAGAGTGGACCCTTTCGAGTTCAAACCTACGTCGACAGCCAGGAACAGCTGCGCCAGGCTCTCAGGCGTGCAGGCAACTTCCTCGGGCTGGTTGCCCTGCTGTCCCTGCTGCTCGGGGGCCTGGGCATCGCCCAGACCACTCGCGCGTGGCTGGTCGATCGAATGGATGACATCGCCATCCTGCGATGCCTGGGTGTTCGTCCCGGAGAGGTGCTGGCAATCTATCTTGGACAATCTACTTTCCTGGCTCTTGTCGGCAGTGGCATCGGCCTGGTCCTGGGCGTGCTGATCCAGGCTCTTCTGCCACGAGTGTTTCCCGAAGTCCTCGGCAACGTCGAGCTCACGCTGTGGCAACCGACCGTGTACCTGAGAGGCCTGGCGTTGGGTCTGGGCGTGGCGTTGCTCTCCAGTTTGCGATCCCTCTGGAACCTGCGATCCGTCCCACCCTTGCGAGCGCTGCGCAAAGACGTCGAACCCTTGAAAGGTGGCCGCCTGGCTCAAGCGGTCATCTTCAGCTTCGTGGCCGCCGGTATCTGGGCCGTCGCTTCGATTCAGGCCGGATCGGTGACCCGAGGACTGCAGTTCACTCTCGGGCTGACCCTGGCCTCGCTGGTGCTCACGGCAATCGCACTGCTGATCATGCGCTCGTTGGCTCCGCTGGCGCGCCAACTCCGTCAGCTTTGGCTGCGGCACGGACTGCTGGCCCTGGCCCGCCCCGGTGCTGCAACGTTGGGAGCCGTGGTCTCACTCGGCATCGGGGTACTCTTGATCCTCGGCCTGCAATTGGTCAAGACGCGACTCGAGGATCAGCTTCGCAACGAGCTGCCAAGGGACGCACCGACCGCTTTTCTGGTCAACATCCAGCCAACGCAATGGCTCGAGATCAGGACTGTCCTGGAATCATCAGGAGCCGCAAACGTGCAGTCTGTTCCGTTTGTCACCGCCCGACTGCGCTCGATCGATGGTCGCCCCATCTCCGAGCTTGCCGAAGCCAGAGCTGAAGACGACGAGCGCTGGGCCCTGACTCGCGAACAGCGCTTGACCTATATGGAGCAACTTCCCGAAGACAATCGGATCATCGCTGGAGCGCTCTGGCAGCAGCCAGGTGAGGCGGAGGTCAGTATCGAGAAGGACTTCGCCCATGAGCTGGGGGTCGATATCGGATCCCGGCTACAGTTCGACATTCAAGGCGTCGGTCTCGACCTCCTGGTCACCAGCATCAGAACGGTCGAGTGGGAAAGCTTCGGTATCAACTTTTACCTGGTTGTCGAACCTGGAGTCCTCGACAGCGCGCCTCACCAAAGAGTTGCGACAGCTCGCATTCCGATCTCGCAAGAGCAGGCGATTCAAGACCGACTGGCAGCGGCATTTCCCAACGTGACCCTCCTGCGAATACGCGAAGTCCTCGAACGAATTGCGGCAGTGCTGGGCTATCTTGCCAATGGGGTCGGTTTCATCGGCGCCTTCACGGCGGTCGCCGGCATCGTCATTCTGGCTGGCGGAGTCAGCGCCGACTCGGTCCGCCGCCGCAAACACATCGCCCTCCTCAAGACATTGGGCATGACGCAACGCAGTATCGCTGCGATGCTGGCAGTGGAGTTCGCGGTGATAGGGATTGTCGCGGGCCTCATCGGTGCCGTGGGGGGTAGCATCCTCGCCTGGGCTGTTTTGACGCACGGCCTCGAGATCGACTGGAGGCTACAACCGGCTACCCTCGCGGCAGCCATTGGCATCGCCCTGCTGTTGACCGCTACCACCGGCATCTTGTCTAGCCGCAAAGCACTCACCCAGCCTCCCGCCGCCGTTCTGCGGGGCGACTGATCTCCAGTCCTGTTCCGTACTCTAGAACAGGGCGTAGATGAATGGGGCCACAGCCGAGGATTCGGATAGCACGATCAGCAGACCCAGCAACACCATGGTGACGACGATCGGAGTCAACCACCATTTCTTGCGGGTGCGAAGGAATCCCCAAATCGTTCCGAGCTTGGATTCTCCAGCCATATCTATTTCTTCCTAGCCAGGTTCTGTTCTCATTCTACGGCAATCAATAGGGTTTATCCGGCCGACTGGCGGGCCCATCGACCTCGACCGGTACCCAGTATGTCGGCTCATCCGTGGGAAAGCGTCGGTCGAGAAGGTCCTTTCCCAGGATGCGCATCAGCAAGCCCATGGGCGTGAAGATGAAAAGAAATGCCAAAGTCAGCACAACATAGGTGATCACGGTCATCAAGATCTTCAACAGTCCCGCCAACACCAATTCGAGCGGCCTCAGCAACTTTGGAGCCACCGTTGCCAACACCAGCACTGTGGCTGCCAGACCGAGGACCCATGGCCAGGCCGGGCGATCCCGCCACAGCAACAGACTTCCCAGGATGGTCATCGCCGTGCCGAAGGCGAAGCCGAACTTCCGCAGGTCCTTCACACTCTTCTTCTCGACGAAACTCATAGTCGTTCTCGCGTCAGTCGAGCTCGTACTGCCGGCGCCAGTCGGCATCGTCCGTCAGCGGCGGTTGCTCTTCCTTGAACAGCACCAGGTCCTCGAGGACCAGGACATCCATCTCGGTGCGCATGAAACACAGATAGGCGTCCTGCGGGGTGCAGACGATCGGCTCACCCCGGACATTGAAAGACGTGTTGACGATCACGCCGTAGCCGGTCTTCTCACGGAAAGACCGGATCACGTCGTAGTAGTCCGGCTGATACTCCCCATCAACGGTCTGCACGCGAGCTGAATAGTCAACGTGGGTGATGGCTGGGATATCCGAGCGCGGGACATTGAGCTTCTCGATGCCAAAGAGCCCTTCCTGCTCGGCGGTCACCTCCTTACGACGCCGGGGTTGGACGGGCGCTACCAGCAGCATGTAGGGCGAGGGCCTGTCGAGCTCGAATAGCTCCTGGACGTCTTCAACCATGCAGGAAGGTGCAAACGGGCGAAAAGACTCTCGGTACTTGATCTTGAGGTTCATCACCGACTGCATCTTGGAGCTGCGGGCGTCACCGATGATGCTGCGACCACCCAGCGCTCGCGGGCCAAACTCCATCCGGCCGTTGAACCAGCCCACGACCTTCTCCTGTGCAATGAGGTCAGCGACCAGTCTGGGCATTTCGCCGTTGCCCTGCCGCTGATAAGGATACCCTTGGACCTGCAACCAGGACTCGATCTGGTCCGTGGGAAAGGCCGGCCCGAGGTAGGAGCCTCGCTGCGAGTCCTTGCCGACCGCTACCGAGCGCGGATTGTCCATGACCTGATGCCAGGTGAACATGGCCGCTCCCAGCGCCCCACCAGCGTCTCCCGCAGCGGGCTGGATCCAGATATCGTCGAAGATGTTCTCACGCAAGATCTTGCCGTTGGCCACGCAATTCAGAGCTACACCGCCCGCCAGGCAGAGATAGCGCTCGCCGGTTTCCTTGCGAACGTGGCGCGCCATGCGCAGCATGACCTCTTCGGTAACTTCCTGCACCGAACGGGCCAGGTCCATCTCTTTTTGACCGAGCTTCGACTCGGGCTTGCGGGGTGGACCGCCAAAGAGGCGGTCAAACCGCCTGGAAGTCATGGTCAATCCCTGGCAGTAGTTGAAGTAGTCCATGTTGAGACGAAAGGACCCATCATCGCGCAGATCTACCAGGTGCTCGAGAATCAGGTCGACGTACTTTGGCTCGCCATAGGGGGCCAGACCCATGATCTTGTACTCGCCGGAGTTCACCTTGAAGCCCGTGTAGTAGGTGAAAGCAGAATAGAGCAGACCAAGACTGTGAGGGAATTTGAGCTCGGCGGCCAGCTCCAGGCGCTGGCCGCGCCCGACTCCCCACGAGGCCGTCGCCCACTCCCCTACCCCGTCGATGGTCAACACCGCCGCCCGGTCGTAGGGTGAAGGATAAAAGGCGGAGGCGGCGTGTGACTGATGATGCTCGGGATAGAGCAACTCTCCCTCGAAGTCGATTTCCCGGCGAATCAGGTCTCCCATCCAGAGCTTCTGCTTCAACCAAAGGGGCATGGCTTTCCAAAAGGATGGCAAGCCAGCAGGAGCGAAAGCCAGATAGGTCTCCAGGAGGCGCTCGAATTTCAGCCAGGGCTTGTCGTAGAACGCCACATACTCGAGATCCTCGGCGCTGATGCCGCACTCGTCGAGACAGTATTGAACCGCTTGACTCGGGAAGCGGTGATCGTGTTTTTTGCGCGTGAATCTCTCTTCCTGGGCAGCCGCCACCAACTCGCCGTCGCCCACCAGACAGGCGGCTGAATCGTGGTAGAAGGCCGAAATGCCGAGAACATACTTCATAGGTCGATACCGGATCGATCGATCAGGGGAGCGAGTCTAACCCAGTTTGCTGGAGACAAGCCCCGCCGACTCGAATGAGGCTATAAATCTATATCGCAATTGGGATTCTTCGGTCAGGCAACGTCGCGGACGTCCTCGTCCTCCCCGTCGGAGAGCAACTCGAGGCCCTTTTGCAGAACCTCGTCTTCTCGAGACTCCTCGTCATCCGCTGTCGCTCCTCCGAAGTCGACCACCGTCACGTCCGGGATCAGTGGGTGATCGATCGGCTCGCCGTCGGGTCCACTGTAGAAGGCGTCAGAGAGCAGCACTTCAGATCCATCTGATAGCGGTATCAGCCGCTGGCGGCCGGCGTGGCCAAAGGTACCCCGACCCACCAACTGGCTTTCGGCGAGTTGATGCATCACTGTGGCAAACACTTCGGCGGCGCCCTGCGTTCCGTTGTCGATGAGGAGTACCGTCTCGCCTTGCCAGACCGGTTTCCCCTGCCCCTTGAACTGGAGCATGGCCTCGTCTTCGCTCTGCAGCCTGCCGAGGCCACCGTCGACGAAGAGTCCAGCAATCGAGTAGGCGGCCGCGAAGTCTCCCCCCGCGTTGCCCCGGATGTCGATCAGCAAGCTACCCCGGTTCTGGTCCGCCAAATCCGCCAAGACTCCGCGCAGAAGCCCCAGATCCTGCTCATCAAAGCGCCTCAGATGGAGCACCGCTTGATCGTCGACATATTCGAGGGAGGGTGGCTGCGGCTCGTATGTTCCCAGCGTCAAGGTGAGATCATGGGTCTGCCCCCGTCGCATGACCTCCAACAACATTTCAGTGCCGGGTTCAGCCGCCAGCAGGGACTGCAGCTTCCAAAGTGGCAGCCGCCGAGTCGAAAGGTCGTCGATCTTGGCCAGGATATCGCCCTGTTCCAGCCCCGCAGCAGCACCAGGGCTGCCCGGGTCCACAGTCAGCACAAAGGAGAATCCTCGGTCCTTGCCCACGATGAGTCCACTGTGCTGGCGGCCGACCTTCAAGACTTCTCTGTACCTGTCGACGCTACCCGCCGGAACGAAAGTTGCCAGGGGATCGAGGGCATCCGTCGAGCCGTCCAACGCGCCCGCGAGCAACTCCTCCATAGAGGTCTCATCGACATAGGCACGACGAATCAGCGACAGAACCTCGGAGAACACCGACAGATTTTTGGAGAGGGAATCGGCGCCACCCGCATCTTCCGTCGCCGCCCGCGACAAGGTACCCGCGACGATCGGAGTCAGCAGGAGGACCGACACGAGCAGAAAACCGAGACGACTTTTCTTCATGGTGGGATTCAACGAAGCCAATCCAGGGGATCTACGGGCCGATTCTCTTCTCGGATCTCGAAGTACAATTTCTCGGCGCTCAGACCGATGACCTGACCCAAAGATACCATATCGTTCTGCCCCAATCTCAGGTCCTGTAGACCCGCATAGAGCGTGAACACCCTCCCAGGGTGGTGAATGACGGCAGTCAGGCCATAGCCCTGAAAGGGTGCCGCGAACAGCACTTTGCCGGGGAAGACCGCACGCACCTCTGATCGGCTATTGGTCGCCAGTTCGATACCGTTGTGAGGAACGCGTGTCTTGTATTGAGGATCCAACCGAGTCCCAAAAGCCTCGGTGATCCGTCCCTCGACCGGCCAGTCCAGAACGCCCTGAAACTCCTGCACCGGCGTCCCACTTAAAGCCGTGCCGGCGCGACCGTACAGAAAATCGACCAGATTCGCCAATTTGCGCTCTTTCGCCGTCAGCTCGGCTCTCTGCCGAGACAGTGTCAGATCCTCTCTCTCGAGCTTGGCCAGCAATCGGGCCTGACGTAGCTGCAGCCGTTCCAGCTGTTCCGCCCGTTCCGACTCGGCCACCAACCACTCTCGTACCTCCTCGTGGCGTCCAGCCAGCTCCTCCTGCTTGAAGCTCAGCTCGGCACGGGCATCCTCGTAGCGGGCAAGAAGCTCACCATCTCGAAGGACGAGATAGCGCACCTGACGAATGCCTGGGAGCAGATCATCCTGCGAGCGAATCGAGAGAAACAGACGCAGGTATCCCTCCTGTCCCAGACGGTAGAGATCAGTCAGCCGCTCCCGGAGGTCTTGTCTGAGATCCTCGAGCTGTCGCTCCAACCCACCGAGCTCGAGCTCGACTCCCTGAAGTGATTCCTCGGCGAGACTTCGGGCGGTCTGCGCCTCGATCAGACGGGTTTCCTGCAGCTGCAAAGCCACTCGCGTCTGTTCCAGATCACCCCTCAGTCCGGTCGCTTCCTGCCTGACGCGGTTGAGCTGGCTCTGCAACACCATGATCTGGTCGCGAATTGCCTCGAGCTCCACTTCCCTCGCTGGCGGTTGTGCCAGCGCCCACTTGCCCGTAACGCTGACGAGCAGCAGCCACAAGACAATAATCGATCTTCTCTGTCGGTCCACGGCCGATGAGCACCTGTTCTCGAGGAGGCCAGCATTCGCCAGCATCGCGAGATGCTAACATGCTTTAATTCAGATACTTAGAGGAATAGTGCACTACGGTCGGCAGCGCCACCGACCGTAGAAAGAGAAGCTGCGTGCCCGAGTTGGCCTACTCTGCGTCGCCCCCATCGCCGAAGGAGGCAATGGCCTCTTCCTCGGTGTCGAGGACATCGAAAACGGTGAACAGTTGGGTGATCTGCAGGATGTCCTGAACCTTGGGCGGCAGGTTGAGAAGCTTCAGGTTGCCACCCCGATTGGTGACCGTGGTAAAAGCGGCCACCAACTCGCCAATCCCCGACGAGTCGATCGTCGTCACTTCTCCGAGGTTTATCAGGATGTTCTTGGCGCCGGCATCCACCGCCTCGTGCACTGCTTCGCGCAGCGCCACATCGCCAACGCCGATTGTGATCTTGCCCTTGGGCTCGAGTATCGTGATCCCCGAGTTGTGTCGTGCCGGAATCTTCATTCTCTATCCTCCTGTTGCGTATCTGATTCTGCCCGCGGCAGCTTCATATGCTTGCGCATGACGAGCGCTGTTCCGCGGTTGCCGTTGAAACGGTATTCCACCTCGTCCATGAACTCTCGAATCAATAGGATACCCCGCCCATTGGGTTTCAGAAGATTCTCAGCTTCCAGAGGATCCGGCACCTTGCCCGGATCGAAACCCTCCCCCTCATCAGTGACCTCGATGACAATCTCGTCGCCCTCCAGGCAGAAATCGATCTCGACCTGTTTGCTGGAGTCGGACTGGTTGCCGTGTTCTATCGCGTTGGCCACCGCCTCCCGTATCGCAGTACCTACCTGATGCGCAAAGACCTCCTCGACCGAGAGCTGTTGGAGAGCGGCCTCGACCGCAATCTGGACGAGTTCCACGTTCTCGAGTCGGCTGCCAATCTCGAGATGGACTTTGGGTTCGCGACTTGGTTCAGGCATCAGTGACCTTCGGCGAAGTGTAGCAAGATCAAGCGAGCCCGCAAAGATGCAGGACGACACCTGTTTCAGGCTTTCCGGGAAGGACCCGCAGAGCCGCCGGGATGACCACCAGCAATTGTACGGCATCGAACAGTGCGTGTGCTGCGATAGCCGCCCATATGTTCTGCCGCCAATAGACCAGCCCCCCATAGACCAGAGACAGCAAAGTGACACCAAGGAGCATCAGCGGTTGCTCGTAGCTGGCATGGGCCAGCACGAAGAGCATGGTCGATAGCCCGAGTCCGACCCGTGGTTGCAGAAACCCCCTGAAGAAGGTCTCCTCCACCACTCCCGCCGACAGGCTGATGAGCAGCCGGATGCCGACGGGCAGACCAGCGATCCAGGGGATCATCTCGGGGGGCTCCCTGGGCAGAAGCTCCTCGCCTCCCAACCACCAAATGACCAGACCCACGGCCAGCAAGACACCCAAGACTGCCAACCACGCGAACACGCCCATGACCAACCCGATGCCCAACTCTCGCAAGACAGAGTCGGTCCGGAATCCGAGTTGCACGCTCCAAGTGGTCAGGCGCCTCTCGGTACCGGGAGGTAGCGGAACAAAGCCGCACAGATACCAGCCACCCACACAGAGCGCCAAGAGCAGATGCAAGAGAAAGAGATCACTCTGACTCACCTGACTGAAGTCGATCTCCCCGGCGAGACCCAGCGAACCGAGTGGCAGAAAAACCCCAAGCCACAGAACCAGCCAGAGCAAGGACATGGCGATGACGCGGCGCACCCTCGCTGAAAGGACATCTACCGGTGATGCACCCTCGCCAGCCGAAAAAGCGGGTGGCAAGAGGCCACGTCGTTCGGTCAGAAGATCGACCAGAAGAACGGTGACCAGCGCCAGAATCGGCGGTCCGATGGCTCGCAAGATCTCCATTGACTCGGCGACCGATCATACTCCACACCTGCAAAGCCCGATCGACCTCCGTGTTATGCTTCCTCCGCAGCTCTGCCGCCGAGATGGAAAGGGAGCCTCGACTCCCGGCCGTCTGGGTCTACCACCTTAGGAGAATCCCCTTGAGTCGGTTTCCAGGCGTTGATTTCTTGGAGTTGGATTCCCAACTCAGCGATGAAGAAAAGCTGGTAAGAGAGACTGTACGGAACTTCGTCGAGCAGAAGATTCTGCCGATCATCGAAGAGTGTCACCGGGAAGCAAGATTCCCGGTCGAGCTCGTACCCGAGATGGGCAAGCTCAACCTCTTCGGAGCCAATTTCACCGATTATGGCCTTCCGGGTCTGAACGGCGTGGCCTATGGCCTCATCATGCAGGAGCTGGAGCGCGGCGACTCCGGCATGCGCAGCTGTGTCTCGGTGCAAAGCGCCCTGGTGATGTATCCGATCCATGCCTTTGGCTCCGAGGCTCAGCGTGACCGCTGGATTCCACCGTTGGCGTCCGGCGAAGCAATCGGTTGTTTCGGACTCACAGAACCGGATTTCGGTTCCAACCCGAATGCCATGCGAACCACCGCCCGACGCGACGGCGGCGAGTGGGTCCTCAATGGCGCCAAACAATGGATCACCAACGGCTCGCTGGCCGATGTGGCGGTGGTCTGGGCACGGACCGCAGACGGCATTCGCGGATTCGTCGTCGAGAAAGGCACTCCGGGATTCACCGCGAGCGATCAACACGGCAAGTTCTCACTCCGCGCCTCGGTGACTTCCGAGCTCGGGTTTCTCGACTGCCGAATCCCGGCTGACGCTATCCTGCCCCGAACCGAAGGAGTCAAGAACGCGCTCATGTGCCTGAACCAGGCTCGCTACGGCATCGCCTGGGGAGCCTTGGGATCAGCCATGGAGACCTACCACACGGCTCTCGAGTATGCCAAGGAGCGGATTCAGTTTGGCGGCAAGCCTATCGCCTCCCACCAGCTTGTCCAGGAAAAACTCGTCTGGATGCTGAGCGAGATCACCAAGGCCCAGGTGACCACCTATCACTGCGGCCGGCTCAAAGACCGAGGTGAGCTCCAGCACTATCACGTCTCCTTGATCAAGCGGAACAACGTCTGGGTGGCCCGAGAGTGCGCCCGGCTGGCTCGAGAGATCCTCGGAGCCAACGGCATCGTCGACGACTATCCTGTCATCCGCCACATGCTCAATCTCGAGTCTGTCTACACCTACGAAGGCACCCACGACATCCATGGTCTGATCATTGGGCAGACCATTACGGGTATTCCCGCATTCAACCCACCCACAGAGGAAGAGGGATCCTGATGGCACTAGACTTCACATTGGAACAGGCTTTTGTTCGAGTTACCGAGAATGCCGCTATCGCCGCCGCTCAGACCATGGGTCTGGGAAATGGCGAGGAATCGGATCGAGTGGCAGTCGAGGCAATGCGCAAGACAATGGGGGACCTCGATATTGCTGGTCGGGTCGTGATTGGCGAAGGAGAACGCGATGAGGCCCCAATGCTGTTTGTCGGCGAAGAGGTCGGGGCTGGGCACGGCATACCCGGGGCCAGAGAGATTGACATCGCCGTCGACCCACTGGAAGGCACCAATCTCTGCGCGACGGGTGCTTCGGGCGCCATCGCTGTCCTCGCAGCCGCTGAACGAGGTGGGCTGTTGCATGCGCCCGACATCTACATGGACAAGATCGTCGTCGGACCGACCGCTCGCGGCAAGGTTCACATCGATGCCCCGGTCTCGGAAAACCTGCGCAGCCTGGCACGCGCGTACGAACGGGACATCGAGGATCTCACCATTGTGGTGCTCGACCGGGAGCGCCACCAGGAGCTGATCGCCGATATCCGCCGCGCGGGAGCTCGTATTCGACTCATTGGAGACGGCGATCTGTCCGCCGGTATCGCAGCGGCAGTCCGCGGAACGGGGGTGCATGCGGTCATGGGGATCGGTGGGGCTCCCGAGGGTGTTCTGACCGCCGCTGCCATGCGCTGCCTCGGTGGCGAGATCCAGGCCCGGCTGACACCGCTCTCCAACGCTCAGGAGGAGCGAGCGCACAAACTCCACATTACCGACTTCCACCGGATCTACAAGACCAGGGACCTGGCGCCGGGCGACGAAGTGCTCTTCAGTGCTACCGGGGTCACCGACGGCAAGTTGCTGCGGGGAGTCCGCTTTTTCGGCGGTGGGTACCGGACCATGACCCTTATGATGTCTCTGACAAAGGGCCAGATCCGATTCGTCGACAACATCCAGCGGGAAGATCCCAACACCCCGGTCTGGTTTCACTGATCCGGCTCGTCCGCGCTGTGCCGAATTCAACCACGAAGACGGTCCCCCCCTAGCTATAATCGAACGGCAGCCGCAGATATGGCGATTACAGGGAATCTGAAGACCATGGAGCTCGCCGAGCTCCTCCAATGGCTTTCGCAAGGTCGAAAGACAGGTACCCTGTACCTCGACGACGGCAAGGTCGAGAAGCGGATCTTCTTCAAGGAAGGCACCATTGTCTCTTCGGCAGCCAGCGATCCCAAGGAGTACCTTGGGCATTTCCTGGTCAGTCACGGCTACATCGACGAGCTGACGCTGGCCAAAGCCGTCGAGATGCAGGAAGAGAACAAAATGCTACTCGGCAAGATCCTGCTGACCATCGGAGCCATCGAAGAGGACGACCTGAACAGGATGCTCAAACTCAAGGCCGAGGAGAGCATCTATGAGCTCTTTACCTGGCAGGAGGCCGACTTCCGGTTCGCCGACGGTGAGCTGCCCGACTATCAAATGGTGTCGGTGAATCTGAGTGTGACGGGCCTCGTTCTCGAGGGACATCGACGCGTCGACGAATGGAAGCAGATTCGCCAACAGATTCCCAACTCCAACGTGGTCCCCGTATCCGTCGGAGAGCTGAGCTCCGCTGATGGGGACCCGGGAGTCGAAAACATACTCTCGCTGATCGATGACGATCGCTCTGTGCAAGAAATCGCCCTGCAGACCCACTCCGGCGAGTTCCATGTCTGCCGGGTCCTCTACGATCAGCTTCGGGCCGGCAAGCTGAAGGTAGTCCGCCCCCGCCAGATATCGGTGCCAGACGCAAGCCAGTCGAAAGATGACGGCAGGGAGCCCAAGTCACCCGACTCGGAAACACTTCTCGCCGCAGCCGAGGGTCTTATCGAACGGCGTCAGTTCGATGTCGCTCTGCGCCATTTGCGGGCCGCCAAGAGCCTCGACCCGAACAGCATCAAGGTCTCGCAGATCGTTTCTGGATACGAGACCAGAATCCAGAAGGCCATCAACGACAAGGGGATCAAACTGACCTCGGTTCCCCTGTTGTGCTCGAATCCCGAGGACCTCAGCGCACTCGATATCTCCCCCCAGGAAGGCTTCGTCCTGACCCGCGTCAACGGTAGCTACGATATCCAGACGATCCTCAAGATCACTCCCGTGCCGCCGCTCGAAGCTCAGGTGGTGTTCTGGAAGTTGCTCGAAGGGGGTCACATCGAGCTGCGCGATCCCCAGACCTAGGTCCCGACCTACCAGGGAAAGGGCCTGGAAACATGCCGATTACCGGCCAGAGCGAAACGCAAAGGCCAGGTGGTGGCCTCTTCGGCATAATCGATTCCAATACGGGGTCCCGCGACCCAACTCGCGGCATCGACAGGCTCACCCCTGACAATCTGCAAAGGCATGAGCTGCAGCGGATGCCCATCGAATTGGCGGTCGATCTTCAGGGCCTGGCAGAGCTTTCCCGGGCCACCCGCCACGTCACCGGGCCTGGGCGGTCTGGACAGATGACGATGGTTCGCCATGAGCTCGACTCCCTCGAGTGGCTCAGCACCCCGAATGAGGACGGCTTCACCGTTGTCACTGATCCCCGCGACAGCATTCAGACAGAAGTGCATGCCATAGATGAAATACACGTAAGCCACTCCCCCAGGCTCGTAGAGTGATGCGTTGCGAGAGGTGCGCCGCCCCTTCCACGCATGGCTCGCCCGGTCGCGAGAGCCGAGATAGGCTTCGGTCTCGACAATGCGTGCCACGAGCCGTGTCTCGCCCAGGCGGCGAACCAGGTACCGACCCAAAAGCTCAGGCGCCACCTGATCGGCCGGCCGCTCGAAGAAGGTCCGCGGTAGGTATCGAAACCGGCTCATGCGTCCCCGCATGCTAGCGCGCTCGCGCCGACTCCGCTGGCAATCGCCGGGGCCGCTCGACATGAGCCCATCTGCATTTCGCTCTGCAGCGAGAGATCACACCCTCCCACCGCTGGCGACTCCTATAATTGAATCAATGCCGCATGAGATCCCAAACCTCTTCGTGGAGCTGCCGACGGATCTTCAGGAAAGGT
Source organism: uncultured Acidobacteriota bacterium (assembly GCA_963707075.1). Classification (GTDB taxonomy): domain Bacteria; phylum Acidobacteriota; class Thermoanaerobaculia; order Multivoradales; family JAHEKO01; genus CAXMQZ01. Next base: position 674,727 of record CAVPOX010000004.1, on the reverse strand, counting down.
TCGATACCCAGGCGCCCTGGGAGATTCTCGGTGAGCCCCTCGAAAAGCTTCTGGCCTCGATACCCGACGATGCCATCGACATACCCCTGCACCCAGATGCATACGTCCTGGGTGATCGCATAGCGATTGGTGCCGGAACCCGCATCCATCCTGGAGCGGTGATCGAGGGGCCCATCTGGATCGGTCGCGGTGTCCAGATTCGCTCAGGTGCCTATCTGCGGGGTGGCAACTGGATCGGAGACGGTAGCGTGGTCGGGACCCACACCGAGGTGAAGAGATCCATCTTCCTGCCCGGGGCCAAAGCCCCCCACCAGAACTATGTCGGCGACTCGATTCTAGGCTCCGGGGTGAACCTCGGGGCTGGCACCATTCTCTCCAACTACCGCCACGATGGGCTCGAGATTTCGATACCGGTGGAATCGCGGCGGCTGCACACCGGTCGGCGTAAACTGGGAGCCATTCTCGGAGACGGCGTGCTTACCGGCTGCAACTCGGTCCTGCATCCTGGCGTGATCGTCGGGAGCGGGTCGCAAATCTATCCCGGCATTCAACTGCGCTCCGGAATCTACCCCTGCGACTGCATCGTCAAGCTCCGGCAACAGATCGAGATCGTCGAGCGTCGCTCCGACTAGACCTCGCCGAAACCCGCGAGCCTCTTGATCACAACAACGGTGCGATCGTCATTGAGACGGTCGGTCCCGCAGAAATGCTCCACGCTGGCGAAGATCGCACGAACGATCTCCTCGGCCGGTGCCTCGAGGTGCGCCCGAACCACATCGGCCAGACGATTCCCGCCAAAATCCTCGCGGGTTCTCCCGTCCACGGTACCCGTGGCTTCGACGATGCCGTCGGTGAAGAGCACGCACACATCTCCCTGCCGCATCGTCGCATAGCCCCTTTCATAGCTGACATCGGACAGCGGCCCGAGCACGGCGCCACCCGACAGCAGAGAGCACTGCTCACCTCGACTCGAGATGAAGAGTGGTGGTGGGTGCCCTGCGTTGACGTAGGTCAAGGTGCCCGACCGATCGAGCTCCCCATAGAACATGGAGACGAATCGGCTGGTCAAGCGACTACGATGGATGATGGAGTTGAGTCGCTCCATGGTGTGGGTAATCTTGAACTCCTTGGACAGTCCCATGCGCAGCCCGGTGTGGATATCTCTGACCAGCAAGGCCGCGGGCAGACCGTGCCCCGAGACATCAGCAATCGCGACACCCAGAAAGCTGTCTGACAGGGCGATGAAATCGAAATGATCGCCACCCACAATCTCCATCGGCTGGGACCGACCGTAGATCTCGTATCCAGGAAACTCAGGAGCGCGCCGGGGAAGAATCGATGCCTGAATCTTGCGTGCTTCGCGCAGCACCTCTTCGATGCGCTCCTGGCTCAATCTGAGATTGATGGCGGATCTCAGAATTCCGAGAGCGTAGAGAACTTCGCTACGATCCCGATCCGACTCGACATTGAATGCCAGGATGTAGTCCTGATCGCCCACCTCGATGGCCGCGAAACGTTGCACGCCCAACGCGTCTTCGAGTCCTCGATCGAGTCGGGGATCATCGGCCTCCATGACCATGGTGCGCTCCTCGAGCACCATGCCGATCGGCGGGTAGGATTCAGACAGCACCAGACCTTGTCGTGGCTCGAGCGCCTCACCAAAGACTCCAAGCAAGACGAACTCATCGCCCTGTCGGCGGTAGATTCGGCCGCCATAAATCCCCAGCTGCTCGCGAAATCTGGCGATGATGGCTTCCACCGCCGCATGCAGGGTTGCCGTTCGGCCTTCGGCGTCCTCGATGGCCGCAACCAACTCCTCGACCTCACCCATAAGGTCGGCCCAGTCGATCTTTCCCATTGATCTAGGATCCCGCTCGCCTCAGCCCTCGTCGACAATGACTCGGACGATCTCATCCTGTGCCTTCTGCGCCAGCCAGTTGCCTCGCGTGCGGTTGCACAGAATCGAGAAGGCATAGATCTTACCCGAACGTGCCTTCACATAGCCGGAAAGGGTCGACACGCCGAGGAGCGAACCCGTCTTGGCAAAAACGTTGCCGCGATAAGGGTCCTCAGCGAGGCGATGCTCCCACTTAAGGCCAGGCTCGCCGCTGTAGGGCAAAGTCAGCAGGAAATCCCTTCCCCGCTCATGAAAGTACATGTAACGAAGCAGGGCCGTCAGCTGTCTGGCAGTGAAGCGGTTCTCACGGCTCATTCCGGAGCCATCTGCCATCTCGTATGCGCCGGGCAGAATGTCAACCTGTGTGAGAAACTCCGCGACGACTTCTCTGCCCGCTTCCCAACTGCCTTCCCCACACAGCGCGGCCCCCATCAGCTTGAGCAGGCTCTCGGCGAAGAAGTTCTGGCTGCGCTTGTTGATGACCTCAGCGGTGGTCATCAGATCGGTACGATAGCCGGTCACCCATTCCCAGTGGGCAACAGGCATCAACCGCGAAAAGAGAATGCGCCCTTCCAGCACCAGTCCCTCTTCCTCGAAGCCACGTCGCAGCGCCGCGGAGAAATAGGCGAGGGGGTCCGCCACTGTCACCCACGATTCGACCGGTGCCCCATACTGATAGACGGCCCCCGAGACGTTCAGAACACTGCTGCCGTTGACGCGATCGATGATTACCTTGTGCCGCTTGCTGGAGCTGGTCGTCTGCGCGGAGTTGCGGACTTCGAGGATTCCCAGATCCGGAATCATTTCGATCCTCGCCGGCGCTCCCGGCGCCTTGCCGGGCCAGACTCGCACCAGGATGCAATTGTCGTTGAAGGACAAGGCCTCGACCGGTGCCTCGTACCAGCGCCCCAGCTGGTTTTCGGGCCAATCCGGGTGCACCCTCGGTGGCTCGAAGAAACCATGAACCAGAAACACGTCGCCGTCGACCCGGCGCACTCCCTGCTCGATGAGCGTGCGGGCCCAACGCCGGAACACCGCCAGGGAATCTCCTTCGTAGTGCCGGCCCGAGATGTTCGGATCTCCTCCGCCCACAATCGCCAGGTCTCCCTGCAAATCGCTGCCCTGACGTTCTCCCCGCATCAAGAGATCGGTCTCGAAAAAGAAGCCGGGGCCCAGGCGGTCGAGTGCCGCGGCCGTGGTGAAGAGCTTCGTGTTGGAGGCGATGATCCTGGGCGCATCGGCCGCCTCCTCGAAGATCGACTCCCCTGAAGCCACATCCACCACATGGATGCTGACCTCTCCGGCTGACTCCCTGGCACGTGTGGCGACCTTCCCGATCGCTCCTTCCAGAGTCTGAGCCGCAATCGGAACGGAGCTGAAGAGGCCCCACAGCGCCAACCAGGGCAAGAAAGCCCGCGCCGCAGGGCACTGAAATCCGGATTTCAGCAAGAGCGCTCGCCTGAGTGGGTCGACGTAGTCAGCCATCACCACAGAAGAGTAGCTTCCAGTCGCCGCGTTTCACTATGAAAGGAGTAACGAACCGAGCGGTCAGCGACCGCTGGTCTTCAGAAACTGGTAAAACTCGCCGTCGGTCGAGAGCAGCAACCAGGTGTCCGAGTCGATCGTTTTCTCAAAAGTCTCCATCGTTTTGAGAAACTCGTAGAAACTCCTGGAGTCGGCAGACTGGTTGTAGGCCTGAGCGTACACATCCGTGGCCGCGGCATCCGCACGACCTCGGATCTCCTCGGCTTCGCGATAGGCCTCCGACTGGATTCGCTTGAGCTCACGGTCCATATCGCCGAGGATCTTCGCCCGCTCGCCCTGGCCCTCCGAGCGAAATCGATCCGCAATTCTCTTGCGCTCGGAGATCATTCGAGCATGCACATCCTGCAACACCTGATTGCCGTAGTTGATCCGCTTGAATTGCACATCCAGGACCTCGATCCCCAGATCAGCGGTTCTTGCCTTACCGGCTGCCAGCACTTCTTCGCGGATCGTCTCGCGGCCGAACTGAATCTCACCCAGGTCACCTGCCAGATCAGGAACCGACTCATCCTGCTCAGGCGTCCGGTTGGTGCTACGAATGACCTCCAGCAGGTTGTGGTTGGCGATCGCCTTGCGGGCCTCGCCATCGAGGATATCGTCGAGTCGAGATTGAGCCACGGGTTCGTTGCGCAAGCGTTGAAAGAACAGCAGAGGATCGCTGATCCGCCACCGGGCATAGGTGTCCACCTCGATGAAAACCTTGTCCTTGGTGGGAAGCTCGGCGACGTCGCCATCCCACTCCAGGAATCGCTTGTCGAAGGCATGCTTCTTCTGAATGAACGGGATCTTGAACTTCAGGCCCGGGGTGTTGATCGGATCGCCAACCGGTTCACCGAACTGGGTGAGGATCACCTGCTCCCACTCGTTAACGATGAAAGCCGAGTTGGTCAGGACGATCACCAGGCCGACAAGCACGATGACTGGCAGTGCCCGGGTCATTCGCCACTCGCCTTCTTGACTGTGCCTTCGAGATTCAAAAGCGGCAGCACTCCCTGTAGCTCCTCATCCAGAACCATCTTCTTGCCAGCCTGGTTGAGCACGGTGCCCATGGTCTCGAGGTAAATGCGCTTGCGAGTCACCTCGGGCGCCTTGCGAAACTCGGTGTAGAGAGCATTGAACCTCGCTGCGTCACCCTGCGCTCGATTGACTCGATCGAGCGCATACCCTTCAGCCTGTTGGACGGTCTGACGAGCTTCACCTTCAGCGCGTGGCACCACCCTGTTGTACTCCGACTGGGCTTCATTGATCAGACGCTCACGCTCCTGCTCGGACTGATTCACTTCGTTGAACGAGGGCTTGACCGGATCCGGCGGATTGACATCCTGCAGCACCACCTGATCAACGCGGATTCCTGTGTCGTACTGATCAGCCAGGACCTGCAACTCCTGTATGACCAGATCTTCGATCTCCTGACGGCCGACTGTCAGCACCTCGTTCACCGTCCGATCTCCCACGACCTTGCGCATCACGGCTTCACTCATATCGCGGAAGGTATCGGTGACATTGCGAACCTTGAAGAGATACTTATAAGCGTCGACCACTCGGTACTGCACTACCCATTCGACCACCACCGCGTTGAGGTCACCGGTGAGCATGTTCGACTCATCCTCGTGGCCTCCCTTGGCGTACTGACTCTTCACGCCTGCCCGGATCGTGCGGAAACCGAACTCCTCCTTGAGCTGACGTTGTACCGGCACCTTGGTGACCCGGTCGATGCCCAGGGGCAGCTTGAAATGCAGCCCGGGATCGGTCACCTTGATGAATTTTCCGAGCCTGACCACCACACCCACTTCTTCCGGCTCAACCGTGTAGAAGGCGCTGAACGCGAGCATGAGCGCCAGAGCCGCCAGGATAGCCAGCTGAATCCCGGCTGCAGGGAGCTTGGGAAGCTTGGGGAGCTTGGGGAACTCGACGACCGTGCGACCGTTGCCGCTACCACCTTCCATCACCGGCTCAGGGTATCCCAGCGGTGTCTCGAAGGCAACAACTCTGCTCCACCCTTCCGGCCATCTATACTCTGCCGGTCATGTCGCCACGATTCGATGCCGAAAACCTCACCGTCGAGCTCTCCGTCGGAGATCTGATCGACGCGAGCCTGACCCGGCATCTGGGTTTTGCCAACCGGGGCGGCTATGAACGTCGCTGGCTCGGCCAGGCCATCCACAGCCGGTATCAGGAGCAGACCCTGGCGCAGGACCCCACCTATCGAAGGGAAGTGCCAATTGCAGCAACGCTCGAGCATCGGGGCTGGACAGTCACCGTGCACGGGCGGATCGACGGTCTTCGTCAGAGTGCGACGGGGATCACCGTGGAGGAGATCAAGTCGATACGCCGCGGTGCGCCGATCGCCGGGCCACTCCGGGAGGTCTACTCTCGACAGGCGCTCCTCTATGCCTGGATGCTACGTCAACAGGAAGAAGCCGAGATCGATGTGGAGCTGGTGTGGATCGAGATCGGTAGCGAGGACATCGAGAGAGAGTCGCTGGAGTTTCGCTTCACGGCAGTCGACGCAGCAGTCCGCAGACGCCTCAACTCCCTGCTGCGGGACTTCGAGGCCGACCGACAACAACGCGGCGCTCGTCACTCGGCTGCCGACCGTCTCGAGTTTCCACATGCCAGGACAAGACCGGGTCAGGAGGAGATCCTGGACACGGTCGAACGCTGCGTCAGCCAGGGGGACCACCTGCTGGTTCAGGCGCCGACCGGAATCGGCAAGACCGTGGCCGCGCTGTACCCGGCCTTGCGCTATGCCCTGCAACACGACAAGCGAGTCTTCGTCCTGACCGCCAAGACCCTGCAACAGGAGATGGCCGTGCAGGTCTTGAAGCTACTCAACACCGAGGAGACCTTCCACTCGGTGCAGCTGCGCGCCAAGGCCAAGATGTGTGCCAACGATCAGCTCATCTGCCACGAGGACTACTGCATCTACGCTCGCGACTTCTACTCCAAGCTCCAGGGTTCCGGGGTCCTCGGCAAGCTATGGGACTCGTGGAGCACGTTGCTGCCAGATCCGATCTTCGGTACGGCTCGCGACAGCGAGGTCTGCCCTTTCGAAATCAGTCTTGAGCTCGGCCGGCAGGGTCAGGTCGTGGTGTGCGATTACAACTACGCTTTCGATCCCTATGTGGCCTTGAGCGACTTCCACGAAGACAACGATCTGCGAGATGTCATCCTGGTGATCGACGAGATTCACAATCTGGTGGGCCGCGGCCGCGGCTACTACAGTCCCATCCTGCTCGACCGTCAGGCCGCCGCCGCCGCTGAATTCATGGCGCAAGGTCGAGAACCGGTCCACATCGCGGCGAGCGATCTGTGCCGACAGCTGGCCCTGCTCATCGAGCGGTCGGTCGAAGATGCACTCGCTGACTCCGCTGCCGGGACCAGGGCGATCGAGGCGCCTCTCCCCGAGGACAGCCTGTGGGTCATGCGACCTGCCTTCGATGAGATCTTCGTGGACTACCTCGAGTACCGACGCGAGACCGCGAACTTCAGCGCCGACGACCCATTTGTGGAACTCTATTTCAAATTCCTGAGGTTCCTCGATGGACTCCTTCTGTCGAGCTCTGATGGTGATGCCTTCAGTCACTGCGTGGAGCGCGGCGAAGAAGGTACCTGTCTGCGAATCCTCTGCAAAGATCCCAGCCGTTTTCTGGGCCGCGTTCTCAACAGGGTCCACTCTGCCATCGGACTGTCGGCTACGCTCTCTCCCAGCGATTTTTACCGCGACCTGCTGGGCTTCGATCGAGAGCGGCTCGACGTCCTGACCGTTCCAAGCCCCTTCCCCAGGGAGAATCGGAGTGTGGTCATCGATGCCACCGTCTCCACCCTTTATCGGCTTCGGCCCCAGAACTACCCGAGGATCGCCGAACGTCTCGCCGCGTTCGCCGAGCGGGTCCCCGGCAACCTCCTGGCTCTGTTCCCCAGCTATCGCTTTCTGGACGAAGTCGTGTCACGCATGGAAGTTCGACACAAACGGGTCTTGATCCAGAACCCCAGAGGGAGCGATAGCGAACGCGAGGAGGTCCTCGAGCACCTGCGGTCGGCCGTGGCCGGGAACGTGCTGCTGATGGCGGTGGCGGGAGGCGTCTTCGCGGAGGGTGTCGACTACCCCGGGGACATGCTCAAGGCCGTCGCGGTGGTCGGGCCCTGCCTGCCCGCGGTAAGTCTCGAGCAAGACCTCTTGCGACGCTACTACGACGAGCGCTTCGAGCGAGGCTTCGAATATGCCTACGTCGTTCCCGGGATGACCCGCGTGGTGCAGGCGGCGGGGCGACTGATTCGCTCGGCTGACGATACCGGTGTCATCGCTCTGCTGGACAAGCGCTTTCTGAGCGCGCCGTATCGTCTCCACCTGCCCGAGGACTGGCTGCTCGGCGAAGACCCCGAAGGCCTGGTGGGCGACCCTGAGACGACCGCGGGGGAATTCTTCAGCCGCAACCCTTCCTGAGCAGCCTGTAACAAATACCGGGATCCTGAGACTAAACCTTCAGACATCTCCCTTGAAGCGTTTCCCTCCGGGCCTCGCACCAGCGAGGCCCTATTTTTCCTCTTTGACAGGAGGTGGTAGGTCAGGCGCACGGCGACGTCCATGCGGTGGGCGGTCCCGGTGACCGAACTGTCGGCCACCGGGCCGCAGACGGTCGAGTACCCGAAAGTACCGCTGCTGCTGCTCCGGGCTCAACAGCCGGCGTGTGGCCAGAACGCTCTCCACCATCGCTGCGTCGAGGTCTCGACTGACCTCGGCCGTTTCCGCTAGCAACTGATCCACGCGAACCGGGTCCGGTATGTCTGCAATGATTTCCTGGCGCATCTCGCCGCGCAGTGCTTCCAGTCGCTCTCGCTGCTGTCGGGTCGTCCTGAACAGATCCTCCTGGATCGCCAGAAATTGCTCTTTGACTTCACCCTCGAGACCAAGGTGATCTGCCATTCGGGCGAAAGGCGGAGCACTCTCGGAAGGCGACCGATCGACTCTCGGGCCGCCACGGTAGCGCGCGGTCGCGATCGTCGCCAGGATACCGACATTGATACCGACAGAAAGCAGCAACGCGATCCAGACCCACGACCTCTTCATCTTGCGTCCTCCAACCGTTGCATGGCCTCGTTGCTCTGCATGGCGACCAGGTAGCTCTCGGCCAGACTCGGTTCGGTTGTTGCCTCGCTGTTCCAGTCATCGACGTTGCCTACGGATACCAGAATCGCGCCAATCGCGATGCCACCTGCCAGAACTGCCACCGAGGCGACTCGACCCATCAACGTCTTGCTCCACCAGGATGGCACCCAACGTGTGCCGGTCCTCTCCTGCGCTCTCGCAAGGACTCGAGCCGGGAAGCCGGGCGGGGCGACCTCGGGCTCGGGAAGCTCGAGATACTGCCACTGCTCCGTCAACAGGTCGAATGCCTCCTGCAGCCCGCGATCCTCGGTCATCCGCTGCCGCAACCGTCGGGCGGAGTCGTCGTCGAGCTCATCGTGGAGCAGACGCATCAATTCGATGGCGCTTCTTTCATCCATTATCGTGCCTCTGCTGGAGTAACCCCTTGCGGGGACGAATCTTGCGCCTTGGCGAGGTTGCGCATCGCCCGGAAGAGCCTGCTCTCCACAGCACTCTCGGAAATCTCGAGAATCTCGGCGATCTGACGATACGACAGTCCCTCGAACCTTGCCAGCACCAGCACCGCCCGTTGATTCTCGGGGAGTCGGGTGATGGCACTCTGGGTCGCCTGCCAACGCTCCTTGGCGATCATTTCGGTTTCGGGACCCACAGACTTGCTCATGGCCTCGATCGACGAGGCATTCTCGGTGGTCTCGTCCCCGAACGGCAAAAATCGGACAATCCGACGTCGCCGAAGCCTGTTGAAGCAATGATTGGTGGCTACCCGATAGAGCCAGGTGAAGAGCTCACCTCTGGGCTGCAGCTCGCCGGCCTTCTGATACGCCTTGATGAAGACCTCTTGCGCTGCATCGAGAGCATCCTCGCGGTCCACAAGCAACCGCTGACACAAGCGCACGAGGCGATCCTGATGCCGCTCGACGATGACCCTGAACGCGTCACCATCACCCGCAGCCGACCGTGCCAGCAGGTCCCAGTCGTCAGACATCTCCACAGTTTGTGCAACCCCCGGACCCGTGGTTTCTTGCGGCCCGACCGGAAGCTCTTCGGCTTTTCAGCCTATCCCGAGTCCTGACGCTGTTGGTACTTGCGCAGATGCTCCTGCACCAGTCGGTGGACCCCGAGGCGCTGCAACTCAGCGCTCAGAATGAGAATCTGATTGGGGCTCAGGGGGTGGTCTTTGTAGATGATCTTCAAGACCTTCTTCAAGACCTTGTCGAGCTCGGGATCGAACCCCGGGGGAATCTCGAGAGTCGTATCAGCCACGGCTATCCGCAGATTCGTGCATCTGCTCGGGCTCGTAATCGTAGAGGATCGAGCGGATGGTCTTTATCGGAGCTACCTCCACCCCTTCCTCCCACGACCACATATCGATGGTCTCCCATGGACAGTAGCGGGCACAGAGCTGGCAACCGATACAGCGCATGAGATCGACCTCGACGAGTTTCATGAAGTCGGGGTGGTCCGGACCCGGCACGATCTCGATGCAGTCCACCGGACAGAATGAGATACAGGCCTCGCAGCCGGTGCACCCGGTCTGATCGATCACAGCGGTCTGCTTCGGCGGCTTCGGCCGTGGGGCCTTGTCCACCTCGATCTTGTATCGATAAGGGAACTCGTCGCTCATGAACTCGACTCGTTGAGAGTTGATGAACTCTACCAGATCTCGACCACCCGCTTCGCCGACCACTTTGTTCAGCGTACCGAGCCCTTTCGCCCGACTGGTGCGGGTCATTGTCGGTGGTCCCGGAGGGTGCGGTTCGCGCCAAGCGGAATGCGGGAAGATGGCGCTCCCTCGCTTGGCTACGCGCCGGACCTTTCGTGGCCTGCGAACGTTTCCCGAATGCGCTTGCCAAGAGACCCGTCCTGGGACCACCGACAACCACCCTGCTCCAGATCGGAGTAGAGTACCGATACCGCAAAAGACTTCCCCTGTTGGATCGCTGTCGAGGATCTGTGTATCTCGGTCCAGATGAGGTTTGGTCGGGTGAGGCCATCCAACCGAGAGACACGATCCTCACTTTCGGCGATAGTACCGACACCCCGGCCACCCTGCATGGCAGAATTGCCAATGTGATTGAAGAAAAGGTGCGGCGATTCATCGAGGATCCGTCCAGCGGCGAATTCAATGAATTGGCCAGGGCGGCCTTCGCATTTCAATATGAGCGGCTGGAGGCCTACCGCCTGTTGTGTGAGCGAGTCGGCATCGATCCGCAGCAAGTCACCGACTGGCGTCAGATACCGGCAATTCCTGCGCTGGCCTTCAAGAGCCTGGACCTGACGACCCGTCCGGGGGGCGAAGTCTTTCGCAGCAGTGGCACGACCAGCGAGTCCCGCAGCATCCACCACCATGGCTTTTTGGACCTCTACCGCACCGCGATCGACTTCAGCTTTCCTGCCGCCGTCCTCGGCTCGACCACACGGTTGCCGATACTGGGGCTTATTCCGGATCGCCGACAAGCCCCGGACTCGAGCCTGTCGTTCATGGCCCAGCACATCCTCGAGAACTGGGGAACAGGGGACAGCCTCAATGCCATTGGCCCGCGCGGGGTCGAGACTCGGCAGGCCCGTTCCTTCCTCTCCGCCCGACAGCGGGACGGGCGCCCGACGCTGATTCTCAGTACCGCTTTCGCCTTGGTTCAATTGATCCAATCACTGAAGAAGCTCGATCTGCGCTTTCGTCTTCCTGGCGGCAGCGTCGTGTTCGAGACGGGCGGCTACAAAGGCCGCAGCCGCGAGGTGGCCCGACCCGACCTTCTCGCAGACCTGAGCAAGTATCTGGCAGTACCTGCTGAAGGAATCGTCCGGGAATACGGCATGACAGAGTTGACCAGCCAGCTCTACACTGCGGTCCGACGAGGCGGCGATCCAGACCTTTTCCTCTCCCCTCATTGGGTACGAGCCCGGGTCCTCCACCCGGAATCCCTGGCGGAAGCCGAGCCTGACACCACCGGCCTGATCTGTATTTTTGATCTCGCCAACCTCAGCTCGGCCGTCCATCTGCTCACTGAAGATCTAGGGATCGCCCAGCAGAATGGGCTCCGCCTGCTCGGACGAGCGGCAGGAGCGGACCTGCGAGGCTGCTCGCTCACCATCGAAGATCTGACCTCATGATCCACGATGCGGCACTGCCCTCCGGTTTCGAACCGGCGACCGTCGCGGCTCAACAAGCCGACGTCTCCTACGTCTCGGCCCGCTGGACACCGCAGGATCTGGAGGCTCTCGCCTCGCACCTGCAGAGCAAGGGTGGCAGAGACCTGGCCAGAATCCCCGACCAGGTCCTCCTTGATGTCTGGTGTGAGACCGTCGAGGCCTACCGCGACCCGCAATCGATCGAGAGGAAAGCCCTCGACCCCGCCCTGGCGCAGCTGTGCCAGCTCAGTCGACCAGGACTCAGAGCCGGACTCGAAGCTGTGCTGGGAGGGGTGAGTCGCTCGCCGGCCATGGCCCTGGGAGCCGAGGTCGAGGCGTGGCGAACCGCTGGTGAAGCGAGCCCATTCCTGGTAATCGCTCTGGCATCGAACCTGCCGGCCATCGCCGTGCAGCCTCTGTTGCCGGCACTGCTATTGCGGTGCCCCCTGATCCTGAAATCTCCCACCAGCGAGCCCCTGTTCGCTCCCGCATTCGTCGCCAGCCTGTCGAATCGCTTGCCGGAGCTGAAAAGATCTGTTGCGGCGATCACCTGGAAGGGCGGAGACACAGCCCTCGAAGCACCACTGATCCATCTAGCTGATCGCATCCTGGCCTACGGTGACACCAGCACGCTGGCCGACATCGAGAGCAGGGCCGGCAGCAAGGTCTTCGGCTACGGTCCAAAGACCAGCCTGGCCGCGATCAGTAAGCAAGCCAGGCCGGCCAGCATCGCTGCCGGCCTGGCGCGCGACATAGCGCTCTTCGATCAACGGGGCTGCCTCTCGATTCAGTCCATCTTTACCGCAGGAGACCCCGAAGCCCTCGCTCAGGGGCTCGCGGCCGCGCTGAATGGGCTCGCCGACGAGTGGCCTCCGGGAAGTATCGACCCCGTCGCTGCCGCTGGCGTGCAGCAGATTCGGAGTGAAGCATCTCTCCGGGGGCTGCACGTAGCAGATCTGCCGCTGGCCAAGGGCACGGTCGTTATCGAGCCCGAGATTCGGTTCCAGCCGACTCCAGGCCTACGCTCGGTGCGTATCCACCCGATGCCAGATCTCGAGTCGCTCCCCGAGATCCTGACCGAGTGGTCGGGCCAACTCCAGGGGGCCGCTCTTGCCGGAGAAGAAGCCTGGCAGCTGAAACCACGTCTCGAGCAGCTCGGCTTCTCTCACTTCGCGACACCGGGCGAACTGCAATCGCCCGACGCCTCCTGGCACAACGGAGGCGTCCATCCCTTTACAGCCCTGACTGGCTGGCACTCGACCTAGGAGCTCGGGCTAACCAGGAGGTTGTTGATCGCCAGCTCTGGAACCTTCCAGTCGGCGCCGGAGACCCGCCCGATCTCCTTGCCGTTGCGCAGAATCACCCCAGTGGGCACGGCCTCGATCTTGTACCGCGATGCCTCGGCATCGCCTTCGAACCCACCGCGTGGCAGCCCGTAGAAATCGAACTCGATCCTGGAGCCTTCCAGCCGCTCGGCTACCTTCATGATGCGGGGTACCATCTGTTTGCACGCACCACACCAGGAACCGAAGAAGACCCGAACCTCGATGTCATCGGACTGGGACTTCAGCTTGTCGACAATCGGGCCGGACGGCGTGTAGGCCGCGGCCGATCTGGCGTACTCGGGACTGTGCTCGGTCAGCTCGGCGATTCCCTGGGGTCCAAGCAGGGGTGGCTTTTCCAGTAGCTCACCCGCGCGGCCATCGATGTTGAACTCGATCCCAGATCGGTCTGCCGAAACCTTGAAGGGCCCCTGATTGGCCAATGTGGCACCCGGCAGCAATTCGACGGTGCCATCTTCGCGCCGATTCACCTTCATCAGGTCGATCGTCTGCACCTGCCCATCTCGAATCTTCACCATGACGGGCGCCGGCAGATCCGAGGCCAGTATCAGGAAGGCGCCGGCCGCCCTGGACTGGAAGACCTCACTATCGGCGAGGGCGTTGCCATCCAGCTTGGCCATGTATCCCACCGGTTCGAAGTCGCTGATGGCAAAAGTCGCCTGTGCCTGGAGGGCGGCAGATTGCCCCAACCACCCCACGAGAGCGAGTGCGAGTAACGTCAGTGTTTTGGATGTTTTCTTCGTCGTTGCGTTCATGATCACTTCCTCGAATGCAAATTGCCGGCCTAGGTTCCCTCAAAAAGCCTCGGGAGGCAATCCCGAGCGCGTCTCGACCACTTCTCCGTCGACCACCTTGAACGATCGGGGCAGGGTCCGATAGAGCGGTTTCAACAGGGCCTCGGGCGCTTCTCGTACTTCGAACGCCGGAGCCCGAGTCCAGTTGAACTCCGCCAGGTCTTCTTCAGAAGCCGCCGAGACCACCCAAAGGCGTGGCTCGCCGTCGGCCAAGGCCTGCTCGCTCAAGGTCGTCAGACCGGAAAGAAAATCCTCCTCGTTCAGACCCGTGAGAACCACCCAATGCTGGCCTCGATCGAGATCCGCAATGAGTGTGTCGAGACAGATCCGGTCGTCGTCATTCCTGCCCCCCGCACACAACTCGCCGACCGAGACGCCCGGGCTCAATCTTGTAGCCAGATTGTCGAGCGGTAGCTCAGGGGCTTTGAGGGTGAGAATCGCCGCTCCGATGCTCATCATGGCGACGAGCAGGAGTCGAATTCCCGGTCGCCTCCCCTTGCCCCGGGACCGGCCTGAAAACATCACCACTAGCGGCATACCCAGCAGAAGCAGGTCTTGCCAGAAGGCCTGCGCCGGAGTGCGGCTGACAAGGTTGCCGAAACAGCCGCAGCTCTCGTCACCCGTGATCATGCCCTGCTCGAATCGCCAATAGGATCTGCCGGTGAGGAAGAGGAAGAACAACACCAGGAGTACAGTCGGTAACAGTACCCACCAGCGCCGAATATTGAGGACCAGAGCCGTACCCAGTGCCACCTCGAGCACGATCGCAAGCAGCGCCACCGTACCTGCCTGTCCGAAGAAGTCCAGCCCCTCGAATCGGATCTGTTCGACAAAGACCTCTGGGTGGATCGCTTTCGCCCAGGCAGCAAATAGCAACACAAGTCCCAGGAAAATGCCCGCCAGAGCTCCGACAAGCGGCTTCCAGGTGGCGGGAGACGAGTCTTCCAGAAGAGTGGAGTCATAGGCCATGGCAACGGGAATCCTATTGATGCAATCAGGATGCCGCAAATCGGTTGAGCGGTAACGGCGGGGTCCACTTCAGGTGTTGCCTCAGCTCTGCAGCCGTTGGACTCTCCACACCATCCAGGAATGGCTCCAGGGGACCGGCGTACAACAACTCGCCACCGTGCACACCCCCACCGGGGCCCAGATCGATAATCCAATCGGCGCGCGCCACCAGGTCGAGACTATGCTCCACGACAACGACTCCTTCGCCCGCCTGGACGAGCCGCCGCAGCGTCTGATAGAGCAGATCGATATCTGACATGTGCAGGCCGGTCGTCGGCTCATCGAACAGGAAGAGACGCGGTTGCTGGGCTGGCGGTCGATCGAGGAAACTGGCCAGCTTCAGCCGCTGGGCTTCGCCGCCAGAAAGAGTGGAGGTGGGCTGTCCCAGGCGCAAGTAACCCAAGCCACAGTCGGTCAGTGCCTGTAACCGGCGGCAGAGCCGTTTGTGATCCGCGAAATGACGCAGGGCCCGGTCGACCGTCAAGTCGAGAGTTTCCGAGATGTTGAGACCCCGGTATACAACCCCGAGGACATGGGAGCGAAAACGATGTCCCTGGCATTCGTCGCAGGTTACCGTCACCGGAGACATGAACTGCATGTCGACCTCTTGCACACCCGTGCCCTTGCAAGCAGGACATCGCCCGGTCTCCAGATTGAAAGAAAAATGCCCGGGGGCCACACCGCGACGACGAGCCTCCGGCGTGCCTGCGAAGATCTTTCGGATCTCGTCATAGGCCTTGACGTAAGTGACGGGATTCGATCGCGTCGACCGGCCTAGTGGTTGCTGGTCCACCAGAATGACGTCCGCCAGTTGCTCCAGTCCTAGCAAATCGTCGCATTCTCCCGGATCGACGTCGACAACTCCGCGGCTGCGCTGGTGGTTCGCCCACAAAACATTCTCCACCAGTGTCGACTTTCCTGAACCGGAGACTCCCGTCACCGCCACCAGAGCCCCCAGAGCGATGTCGACATCGATGCCTTTCAGGTTGTGGGATCGGGCGCCCCGTACCGATATCCTGGGCTTGCTCGCGATCTCCTCACTTAGCGACTCTCGACCACTTTCGCGGCGAAATCGAGCCATGTGCTGACGGGCCGGCGTCGCCGGTCTCTCTCGGAGGTAGGCGCCTGTCAGCGACTCCTCGCTCGACAGAACGGCTTCGAGATCACCTTCCACAATAAGCCGGCCACCGTTTTCCCCCGCCGCCGGACCGAGATCGATGATGTGATCGGCGCCTTGAATCAGGGTACGGTCATGCTCGACAACCAGAACGGTGTTGCCTCTGTCTGCCAGATCCCCGAGCAGACCCAGGAGACGCTCACTGTCTCGAGGATGCAGGCCGATCGTCGGCTCGTCGAGAACGTAGAGCGTACTGGTCAATCCCGACCCGAGTGCCGCCGACAGGTTGATGCGCTGCGACTCTCCTCCCGAAAGTGTACGGGCCTGGCGATCCAGCGAGAGGTAGTCCAGCCCCACCCTGTGGAGAAACTCCACCCGAGCCGTGAGCTCCTCGAGCAGATGACCCGCAAGCTCCCGTTGCCTTGGACTCCACTGGCGACCCCGCAGCCAGGATCGCAGCTCTTCGATGCTCAACCGAGCCAGATCGGGGAGCCTCCACCCTTCAACCTGAACCGCTAACGCTTCGGGACGCAAGCGGCCCCCATCACAGTCGGGGCACGGATCGTACGCGCGATATCTCGCCAGGAGAACGCGCACATGAACCTTGTAAGAACGCCGCTCTAGCCACGCGAAGAATCGCTCCAGATTGACGAAATCACCTTCACCACGCCAGACGAAATCCCGAGCCTCCTGCGGCAGATCGCGCCAGGCGACATCGAGCGGAATGCCACGATCTTTACAGGCTGCCAACAGGTCGTCGTAATGCTCCTCGTAGGCCGGGGTATTCCAGGGGGCGATCGGCCGCTCCCCCAGACTCCACATCGGATCCGGCACGACCCGCTCATGATCGATCCCGATCACCCGACCGAAGCCCTGACAGGTGGGACAGGCTCCCAGCGGAGAGTTGAACGAAAACAACGCCGGGACAGGATGGCGAAACAGTCGTCCGCAGAACGTGCAGCCAAGGGATGAGCTGTAGTATCGAATGCCCTCTTCACCCCGGGCCTCCAGCTGTTCACGGCGCAGGTCGAATCCCTCTTCGAGAGCGCCGACCAGTTGTGGCGACGGCTCTCCGCCAGCCTTGAACCGCCCCAGCACTACGGGCAGTGGATCCTGGTTGACTGGCCAACGATCGCTGGAGCGCATACGCACGATCTCGTCTCCTTCCAGGCGCCTTGCGAACCCCTGGCGAACGAGCTCCCGAAGTGCCAAATTGGCCCCCTTCCTGGGTCTCGGCAGACGCGACACCAGGACGAACCGGCCACCCACGGCGCCGGCCACCAGATCATCCGCCACCTCGGCCGCCGAGAAGGCACGCGCGCTGCCATGGCCATCAGGGCAGGCCACTTCTCCCAAATGCGTGAAGAGCAGGCGCAAGACGTCGTAGATCTCGCTGATCGTGCCGACGGTTGACCGGGCATTGCGCACCGAGTTGCGCGCCTCGAGAGCTACGGCGGGAAGAACATGCAGCATGTCCTCGATGGGCGGACGCTCCATCTGATCGAGGAATTGCCTGGCGTAGGTCGACATCGACTCGACGAAGCGGCGCTGCGCTTCGGCGAAAATGGTGTCGAACGCGAGCGAAGACTTGCCGGCGCCGGAGGGGCCCGTCACGACGGTCACCCTGCCGTGGGGAACACGGCAGTCGACGCCCTGGAGATTGTGGGTCCGGGCGCCAAAGACCTCGATGGCATGACGTTTCGACACGATGCGAAACGCTTAGCTTATCGCGGCCTCGATTACTCCGGTCGTGGCCGGTCGGTTTTCGGTTTGTCGCGTCGGAAGATCTTCTTGATCCAACCCAGCGGGCCTCGGCCTTCGTCCTTGCGCAGCTCGGCAGCTGGCAGCGCCGCTTCGGCTATCCACCCGCCGTGCGCACGGCAGATCGCCACCGGAACCGTTCCCTCGATGAAGACCTCCGTCAACACCTCGGGGCAGTTATCGGTTGCAAGCAGTCCGGTCTGGGGATCGATAACCGCCGACGTGACTCCAGCTGGCTGGACGAAGACCGTATATCCACCCGCCGGTCTGACTTTCCAGGTGAAGTTCGCCCAGATCGGCAATGCAGCCCGCGATCCCGAAAGTCGGGTTGCTGAGTTGTCATCGTAGCCGACCCATACCAGCGAGACTCGCTCCGGTGAGTATCCCGCAAACCAGCTGTCGCGCCTGTCGTTGGTGGTACCGGTCTTTCCCGCCAAGGGATCTGCCAAACCCTGTTGCCGAACACTGGCAGCCGTGCCACGATCCAGGACTCCCTGCAGCAGAGACGTCACCAGATAGGACGTCTGAGCAGACAGGACTCGCTCTGGCGCAAGCAGTTCTCGCCCCTCGATGGGCTGACCCATGGGATCGAGCACACCCCGGAGACCGAATGCCTGCCTCCTGACTCCCTCAGCTGCGAGCACGCTGTAGGCAGAGGCCAACTCGAGTGGTGTGACCTCGAAGGCTCCCAGCGCCAAAGCGGGATACGGCTGGAGGTCACTCTCAATGCCCATCGCCCGCGCTTGCTCGACAATCTTTTCCAGACCGACATCGAGGGCCACTCGTGCTGTTGGTACGTTGAGACTCTTCTCCAGCGCTGTCCGAGCGCTCACCCAGCCTCTGAACTGATCATCGGAGTTCTCGGGACTCCAGGTCTGGCCTGCCAGTGTCACGCTCAAAGGAGCGTCCTCCAGCATTGTGGAGGGAGCCGCGCGGCGAGCCTCGAACGCCGTCGCGTAGACCACCGGCTTGAATGCACTACCCGCCTGTCGATGGGCTTGAGCGACTCGGTCGAACTGGCTTTGCCGATAATCACGGCCGCCAATGTAAGACCGGATGGCACCCGTCCCCGGGTCGATGGAAACGAGTCCCGCCTGCAGCGGCCCGGCCGCCTTGGCGTCCTTCTCCCACCCCTTCTCGAGCAGGTTCAAGCCCCAAGCGACCGAAGCTTCGGCCGCCAATTGATCCCGCAGACTGATTGTCGACAGGAGGACGTAGCCCGCATCGTCCAGGTCGCCGATACCAAACCTGGCAGCTGCCTCTTGAGTCACGCGATCGCCGAAATAGGGCGCCACCTGTAGGTTGACGGGCGCGGGTGCCACACAGAGTGCGTCGGCCTTGGCCTTCGCGGCCTCCTCGGGCCCCAACCAGTGCAGGGTTTGCATCCGATCGAGCACCCAATCCCTCCTGACTTGCGAGCGTTCCGGTTTGGTTACCGGGGAGTAGCCTCCAGGCGAGCTGATCATGCCGGCCAGGACGGCTGACTCACAGAGATCCAACTGACTGGCCTCTTTGCCGAAGTACGCCCAGGCGGCGGCGCCCACACCCATCAGACTCACCCCATTGCTGCTGCCCCAGTAGATCTCGTTGAGATAGGCGCTGAGAATTTCTTCCTTTTCATAGCGCCAGTCGATCATCACTGCGAGCCCGACTTCGCGCAGCTTGCGAATCAGAGTCCGCTCATGCGACAGGAAAAGGTTCTTGGCCAGCTGCTGGGTCAGGGTGCTGCCTCCCTGTTCGATACCCCCCTGGCGCAGGTTCGCCCAGGCCGCCCTCGCGATTCCCCTGAACGAGAGTCCCTGGTGTTGAAAGAAGCGATCGTCCTCAGCTGCCAGAACGGCCTGGACTAGCGTCTCGGGCAGCTCTTGAAGAGTGACCGGCCGCCGCTCCTGGCGATCGGGGCCGTAGTAGGAAAAGAGCAGGGGCGGCTCGAGTGCAATCCGTTCCACCTCCTCACCTCTCCAGGTCAACTGTGTCAGCCTTTCGCCGGACCACCGAGTTCTCACCAAACCGCCGGAGTTCCAGCCCCAGGGTGTCGGGAAACTGCGCAGGTGGACTGTCAGTCTGCCGGGTGCCAGGAAGTATTGTCCTCGTGCGGGATCAGGCTGCCCCACCCGGCGATAGCCCATCGCCTCCAACTCCTCGACCAGATGACCGACCTTGCCAGATCGACCCGCTACCAGAGTCGTGCGCTCGCCATACAGCCGCGAAGGCTGCTTCACAGGCAGCGCGGCAAACTGATCGGAGGCTTGCCAGAATGGCCAGGCCAACCACGCCAGAGCGGCGACAGCGGCCACCAGCAGCAGCAACACAAGGCGTGAAAGCCAGGCCGATCGAGGTTTCTTGCGGCGTCTTTTCCGAGATCTTGCCATGGCGCTAAAAGCCTTTACTGGCGCTACTTTAGTGCAAATTGCGAGCCATGTAACCCGACGCCCGTGCTATTCTCCCCGGCCGATGATCTCGGTATCGAATCTGGCCAAGTCCTTCGGGGCCCAGCTGCTGTTTGAAGGCGCTGCGTTTCAGCTCAACCCCGGGCATCGCTACGGCCTGGTTGGTGCCAACGGCTCGGGAAAATCGACGCTGATGCGCATCCTCGCCGGGGAAGAGATCCCCAGCGATGGCACGGTCTCGATTCCCAAGCGATTGCAGCTTGGGGTGCTGCGCCAGGACCACTTCGCTTACGAATCGGAGGCCATTCTCGATGTGGTGCTGATGGGAAATGCCGAGCTCTGGGAGGCGATGAGAGAGAAAGAGACCATCCTGGCTGGCGCCGAAGAGTCGTTCGATGCCGATCGGTACGCCGAGCTCGAAGACATCGTCCTGCGGCACAACGGCTACGCAGTCGAATCGCAGGCGGCCGAGATTCTGGAAGGACTGGGTATCCCGGAGGAGGTACATCAGCAGCCGCTCTCCACCCTTTCGGGCGGCTTCAAGCTGCGGGTCCTGCTAGCGCAGACACTGGCCGCCAATCCTGGCGCCCTGCTGCTCGATGAACCCACCAACCACCTGGACATTCTGTCCATCCGTTGGCTGGAGAAGTTCCTGCAAGAATATGCCGGCATCGTCCTCATCATCTCCCACGACCATCGATTCCTCGACAACGTTTGTAGCGATATCCTCGACGTGGACTATGAGACGGTCACGCTCTATCCGGGCAATTACACCGACTTCGAGCGGGCCAAGCGTACCGATCGCGAGCGCATGGAGAAGGAGTCGGCAAAGCGGGAAAAGGAGATCGCTCATCACAAGGCATTTGTCGATCGGTTTCGTGCCAAGGCGACCAAAGCCCGGCAGGCACAGAGCAAGATGCGGCTGATCGAAAAGCAACAGGACGCCCTCGAGCCCATCCCCGTGACCTCGAGGCGCTATCCGAAGTTCCGATTTCACCAACAGAGACCGAGTGGCAAGGATGCCTTGACGCTGAAACGGGTGTCGAAGGCCTTTGGCGACAACCAGGTGCTCAATGACGTGTCACTGGTCGTGCGCCGTGGCGAGCACCTGGCGATTATCGGCCCCAACGGTATCGGCAAATCGACGCTGCTGAAGATCGCGGTGGGCGACCTCGAGGCCGACGCCGGAAAGGTCACCTGGGGCTATGAAACCTACCCCGGCTATTTCGCCCAGGATCACCGTGAGCAGCTGGGAGAGTCCCGTCAGACGGTCGAGCAGAACCTCTGGGAGCTCTGCCCCGGCGAAACGATCGGCTTTGTCCGCGGGCAACTCGCGCAGGTGCTGTTCAGCAAGGACGAGGTCGACAAGAAGCTCAGCAGTCTCTCCGGTGGTGAGGCGGCACGGCTGGTCTTCGCGAAGCTGGCCGTGCAGGAACCGAACGTCCTGGTGCTCGACGAGCCCACCAATCACCTCGACCTGGAAGCCATCGAATCCCTGGTCGAGGCGCTCGAGGCCTACGACGGTACCCTGATCTTCGTCTCTCACGATCGGTGGTTCGTCTCCCAGCTGGCCAACCGCATCGTCGAGATCACCCGGGAGGGACTCCAGACCTTCGAAGGAAGCTACGAGGAATACGTCGCCAAGTGCGGGGACGATCATCTCGACGCCGAAAGCGTGGCGCTCAAGGTTCGCAGGGACAAACGGCGCAAGAAATCAGCCGGCAAAAGAGACCAGGGAAGCAGCTCCAATCGGCAACAGAAGGCGCTGATCGCCAAACGGGACACCGTCACACGCACCATCGAAGAGGCTGAAGCACGCGTGCACGAAATCAACGAGGTGTTCTGCGACCCTTCCTACTTCGACCGCACCCCTCCCAAAGAGGTCAAGAAGCTGGAGATGGAACAGAAACAGCTCAAGGAGCGCATCGAAGAGCTGATGGGCGAGTGGACGGCTGTCGAAGACGAGCTCACGGCTCTGGACCCATAGGACGAAGTCTCTCCATGGTGTGGTCCAGAACGAGGAGTCGATGCTCGCTCGCCGCCACTCCTCGGTGCGTGAAGAGGAACCTGGACGTGCGCGTTCTGGTGGTCAGGGGCTCCCCGTAGATCAGCCCCCTGGGTGAAGTTCCGGACACCGGGACCTTTTGGACGAATCCCTCGGGCACAATCCCGTAGTAAAGGCTCTCGGGCGTCTGCGGCGGGTCTGCGGAGATCGCCCACAGCGTCACACCGGTGCCGTCCGTCACCGCGAACTCCAGCAGGTCACGGGGACCCGCGATCGCCATGAGCGGTTCCGGCGGGGGCCCACAGAGCACCGCCCCAAAGACCCAACAGGCGAGGGATACAATGCCGGCAAACACAGGTCAGTGTGCCCTTTCCGCTGCGATCGCGGCGGCCAGCTCCGTGGATCGCTGCGAGCCGATGAGGAGCTCACCACCGTCGGTAAGGCTCAGTCGAACTCCCTGGTTGCCGCTGACGTTGTAGGCCCACCCGTTGCGGCCCCGGCGGATACCCCACCCACCGTATTGCACGACGGGACGGTACTGACAGGCCTCGACGCTCGCGATCTCCTGATATTGAATCGTGCGACGCTTCAGGGGCCTGAAATGGAGATACAGGGCATCGCTGCGCACTTCAACCTGCAACTCCATCGCCCAGAAAAACCACACCATACCGAGCGAGAACAAGACAGTTCCCAGTGCCGTGGCCACCAGCCAAAAGTCCGACATGGGCTGGTCACCCCACGGTTCACCCCTCCCCAGTTGCTGCACCACGCCGTACAAGACGACCCCGGTAACCCAACCGCACGCTGCCAGGAGCAGACACCAGACCCAGGGCTGCCGGAACCTCTGAACTTCACGAAAGCGCAACACGGACATGACAGGGCATTCTCTACTGTCGGAGGTCGCCTGTCTGTTCTCCACCTCACAGGTGCTGCACGGCACCGGCCAGCTCACTGGCCATCTCGCGAACCCCGGATCCGCGAAACAGGCTGGCACCCACCACAAACACCGCATCCGGACCGTAGCGCTCCAGCCAGGGACTGATCGACCCCACGTCGACGCTCCCCCCTGGCGCGGGCGAGGCGGGTCGGACCGGGCCCATCGGGGCCTGCAGGTTGTGAACAATACGGGCCTCCATGACCTGCGAGAGAGGGAACCGTCCCCCTGCCCGGGGAAAGTTCACGACATCGCAGCCGGCGAGACGGTACAGCTGCCCGAGGAGCACATCCGGAGCTATGCCAGCTCGATCCTGGAAGAAGACCCCACTTCCCGACGGGTGGCCCAGAAGTGCGAGATCCGATGTGGCCGCGAGCTCGCGAACCGCGTCCCAGCCCTGATAGACCGGCAGGACCGTGGCTCCCTGGCAACCTATCGAGTGGAGGAACTCCACGCGCTTCGCCAACTCGGCTCCACCCCCGCTCAGAGTTGGCAGATAGACCGTGGTACCCCCCACTTCTTCGTTGGCCTCGCGGATGGCTGCCTGGCAACGTCCGACTCGATCGTAAAACGGCGCCCACCACTGATCCGCCAGCGAATGATCGTCCTTGATCAGATCCACCCCGCCGAGAGTGAACTGGCGACACCGATCGACCAGTTGGTCGACTGAAGAGCCGATTGGCTTGGCAACAGCACAGGACAAAGGCCGCCCTTCACCGACACCGCAAAGGTCCCGCAACCCACCGATGCCGAACCGCGGGCCTGCAAAGCTCTCGGCGACGGAGGATGGCCAGTCGACCTCCACCAACCGAATACCTCCGGCCAGCGAAATGTTGCCGTAGAGCAGATTGAACAACTGGGTCAGTGAGCCGCCGATCAGGTCGGGGGTGTAGGACAACACCACTCGCCACAGGTCGTCGGCAACCGCCTCCAGCTCGTCGATTTCACCGACTACCTGATCGCGATCGGCGTCGGTCAAGCAATCGTCTGGCAGCTCGACGGTCTGCTCATAGGCGATCCGGACCGCAATGGCCTCGGGCCTTTCACCCACCTTACAGGTGAGCTCGTAGGTCACACGGAGTCGTTCATGAGGTTGCATGGTCGAGCCTGAGGGATCGTCATTCGTCGCGCTACATGAAACCCGGCCAGGTTTCGGCATTCGGGTCCGTCTCCGGTCTTCCCAATAGGTACCCCTGGCAGAAGTCGACCCCTGCCCGTTCGACCAGGACCAGCTCTGGTGGTGTTTCGATCCCTTCTGCGACCACCATCGCTCCCATGTCTTTACACAGCCGCACCACGGACTGCAGCAGCCGAAACTGCCGCGAGCCCTCGCTGACACCGGTGATGAGCTCACGGTCGAGCTTGACGATGTCCGGATTGAGATCGGAAATGTACTTGACGTTGGAGAATCCGGCACCAAAGTCGTCGATAGCCAGGCGAACTCCCTTCTTGCGCAGCTCTCCGAGCACGTTGATACATTGCTCGAAGTAGCTCAGCGGTGCCGACTCGGTGATCTCGAGATAGACATCCTGCGGGTGGCGAAATATCGGATCGTCCGGTCGAATCAACCAGGGGTGATCGAACTCTCCCGGATGGATATTGATGAACAGTGGGTGGCCCGGAGCCAGCTTGACGGCGATCGTCCGCTGCAGCCTTCCCAGCTCGCCGAC
The DNA here is from genome assembly GCA_963707075.1 of uncultured Acidobacteriota bacterium. Taxonomy (GTDB): domain Bacteria; phylum Acidobacteriota; class Thermoanaerobaculia; order Multivoradales; family JAHEKO01; genus CAXMQZ01. The sequence goes on along the minus strand of CAVPOX010000004.1, from coordinate 650,024 downwards.
TTGCCCGGAACGGGTGGCCACGTCGAACATGTGTCCAGCGTCGCGAAACAGCTTGCTTTGCCCGCGCGTCAGCACCTCGAAGCCGAAAGCGCTGCCCTCTCTGACGTCGAAAATCGGCTGAAAGACGATCTCGAGAGTACCGCGCTCGAGCACTTTGCCGATAGCCACGACCTCCTTTTTCAGAGGCTTCCTGCGAGACCTCCCAAGAGACAGAACCGGACCGGCCATTTGGCATCATTGTAGCCTAGCCGAAGCCCGCTAGGCCACCAGTTCCCGGTCCGCCGTTGCCTCTCCGGTGGCCCGGACATCCTCCGACGCGCTCCCTTTCTTTCGCTGGCGCCATTCCCGCCACTGCAACAAGGCATCGTAGAGAACTGGCAGCACGACCAGCGTGAGAAAAGTCGCAAAGGCGAGGCCGAAAATCACGGCGACCCCCATGGTCTGCCACCACTGGCTGCTCTCCCCTCCGCCTGAGAACCGAAACGCGGTGAAGTCGAATTCGAAGCCGGTGGACAAGGGTATCAACCCCAGGATTGTCGTCACTGCGGTAAGCAATACAGGTCGGAGTCGCCGGAGTCCCGTTTCCATGATTTGCTGCCGACGGGGTAGTCCTTTCGCACCCAGCTGCTCCCCGAAATCCAGCAACACGATCGCGTTGTTGACCACGATGCCGGCCAGCGAGATCACGCCAAGGCCCGTCATGATGATGCCAAAGGGCAGGTCCATCACCAGGAGTCCAAGGAGCACCCCGATCATCGACATCAGAACCGTCGTGATGATGATAAGAGGGAGAGCCAGCGAATCGAACTTTGCCACCATCAGAGCGAGAACCATAAGAACGCCATAGGTAAAGGCACTGGACAGGAACTCCTTCGCTTCCTCTTCGTCCTCGCTCTGACCGGCGAAGGTCATCGAGTATCCGGCTGGCATGAGCTCCGGAATCGCCTCCACGCGACGCTGCGCTTCCTGCCGCACCGGCTCGGCGAATCGGGGCTCGGTCACCTTTCCGCTGACGGTCACGACCCGCTTCAGGTCCTTGTGCGTGATCGAGGTCAGCGCCTTGGAGCGCTCGATGGTGGCAATCGCCGAGACGGGAATCTGCGCGCCATTCTCCGCCACGATGGTCAGGGTCTTCAGGTCGTCCAACGCGGCGCGAGATCCTGCCTGCAATCGCACGGTGATATCGATGTCGTCGTCCCCATCCCGGTAGGTCGAGGCCTCGGTGCCGTTGATGGCTGTCCGCATCGTGCCGGCGACGTTGGCGGTAGTCAGCCCCAGTCGCGCGGCTTGCGTGCGGTCGAGGTCGACGATGATCTCCGGGCGTGCCAGATCGAAATCGTCATCCAGCGAGACCAATCCCGGCACGTCGATGATGGCCTCACGAATGCGCTGCGAGATCTCACCCAGAGTGGCGAAGTCTTCCCCAGTCAGTTCGATCGAGACCGGATCTCCGACCGGTGGGCCCTCGGAAGGTCGATTGACATCGATCGTCACACCTGGGATTCCAGTCACCCTGTCCCGCACCTGATCCATCGTCAGAAACGAGTTCTGCGAGCGTTCCTCGAGATCGAGCAAATCGACCATGACCCTGCCAACAGTCGAGTCGCCGCCTCCGCTGACGCCGAAGTCGCTCTGACTTCCAGCACCGGTGCTGGCCGCGATCACCCGGATATCCGGGATGTCTGCCAGGCGACGTTCGATCTCCTGCACCACCAGATCGGTTTCGGCCACCCGGGTGCCAGGCGGCATCTCGACATCGACGATGATCTGCCGGGGCTCGGTCTCCGGGAAGAACTCTACCCCGTTGTTGAAGGCACCGAACAGGAGAACAACGGCTACGAAGACCACCAAGGTGCCCAGGATCACTACCCAGCGGTGTTCGAGCGCCCAGCTCAGCGTGCTGCGATATACCTTCACGATCAGGCCACCGACACGGCCTCCGAAACCGCTGGAGCTCTCTCCGGCGGGGTCCGCAGACCGCATGTCCTGGGGACGCACTTTCATGAAGTTGCGCGCCAGCGTAGGGCTGACCGTAAAGGCTACGAGCAGTGAGGCGGCCAGGGCGAGACTGACCGTGAAAGGCAGGTACCACATGAAATCGCCGACGATGCCCGGCCAGGTGAAGAGCGGTGAGAATGCGGCCAGCGTCGTCAGGGTGGAAAACATGATCGCTGAACCGACCTCCTGTGTCGCGCTCAGAGCGGCGGGTTCTCGGCGCTCTCCTTCCTGCAGGTGGCGATAGATGTTCTCGATGACCACGATGGCGTTGTCGACCAGCATCCCTACAGCCAGGATCAGGGAAAAGAGCACGACAGTGTTCAGAGTGACTCCCGAGAGTGATACCGCCAGAAAGGTCATGAGCATGGACAACGGGATAGCCAAACCCACGAACAGGGCGTTGCGGAAATTGAGCGCGAACATGAGGACCGCTATCACCAGGCAAAGGCCGGTCAGGATGCTGTTCTCCAGATCCTTGACCATCATCCGGATGTCCTTGCTTTGATCGCCCAGAATGATCGATTCGACGCCGGCCGGCCAGTGGACCTCGGTTTCCGCGACCAGTGCCTTCACCCGATCGACCACCTCGATGACATTCGCCCCGAACCGCTTCTGTACCGAGAGGGCAACCGACTCCTGGCCATTGATGCGGGCATAGGAGTCGCGGTCCTTGAAGCCAAAAGAGACAGTCGCTACGTCGTTGATGAAGATTGGCTGCCCGCCGCGGGCGACGATGACGAAGTTGCCCACCTCGAGCGGGTCTTCGACCTCGCCAGGCACCCGGACCGCGAAGCTCTGCGAGCCCAGATCCATCTCACCGCCGGGAATCGACACGTTCTCGTCGCGCACACAGTCGACGACATCGTCGAGCGAGAGACCATAGAGCCGTAGGCGTTCGGGATCGACATCTACTTTCACTTCACGCTCGAGCCCTCCTACCAGGTTGACGCGCAGAACGCCCGGCAGGGCTTCGATCTCATCCTGGAGGTCTTCGGCCAGCTCCTTGAGCACCACGGGGCCGACATCGCCGGTAAGATTGATCTGCACGATCGGGATATCCGAAAAACTGACCTCCTGCAGGATCGGATCTTCGGCAGCGGTGGGCAAATCTGGCTTGGCCAGATCGACCCTGTCGCGGACCTTCTGCAGCGCATCATCGATGTCCGTGCCGGAGAGGAACTCCGCGGTGACGATCGAGGCACTCTCCTGTGAAATCGAGGTGAGCTCCTTCAAGCCATCGAGCCCCTTGAGCTCCCTCTCGATCTGATCGGTAACCTGCTTTTCCACGTCCGCCGGCGCCGCCCCCGGGTAGATCGTGGAGACAATGATGAAGGGAATCTCGATGTCCGGGAACGACTCCCTCGGCACTGTCGTGTAGGCACGAAAGCCAGCGAAAATGGCAGCAAGCACCAGGAAGAAGACGGTGACCCTGTTGTTGATGGCGATCTCGGTGACCCGCATGATCAGCCCGCCTCGCCTTCCACGACCCGCTGGCCGTCAGCGACTTGCTGTTGTCCGGCCACGACCAGTCGATCTCCTCTCTCGACGCCTTCTTCCACGACAACTCGGGCACCCACGACAGGGCCCAATTTCACCGCTCGTCGCTCCGCCCGATCTCCCTCTACCACATAGACGACCTTCTCGTTCTCGAAGTCGACTACAGCGGCCAGGGGCACGAGCAGGGCATCGGAAAGCTCGCGCCGTTGCAGCTCCATGCGGCCGAACAATCCAGGTCGCAGCTTCAGCTCCGGGTTCTCGATCTCGGCTTCGATGTCCAGGGTGCGGGTTCCGGGATCCAACTCGGCACCCAGGCGCACCACCTCTCCTGCGAAGGCTTCTCCCGGATAGACGTCGACCTTCACGACGACCGGAACTCCGACTCGCAGATAGGGCACATCAGCGGCGGATGCCGGCGCCTGGACCTTGAGCTTGTCCATGGCCACCAGCTCGATCAGGGGCTGCCCCGGAGCCGCATAGTCTCCGATCTCGACAAGCTTTGCGGCGACGTGTCCGGTCCAGGGCGCCTTGACCTCAGACTTCTCCAGCGACAGGCGGACCGATGCCAGACGCGCCTCGGCCACGTCTCGAGAGGCGATTGCGTCGATTTGCTTCTCTTTGGTGATCGATCGCTTGGCGAACAGCTTCTCGGCCCGCTCGAAGCGGTCCTGAGCCTGGGTAAAGAGGGCCTCGGCCTCCGCTGCCTGTTGCCGCAGGGCTCGCGTATCGATGCGGGCCAGGACTTGCCCCTGTCGCACCCGCTCGCCGAGCTCGACCCGCAGCTCGTCGACAGTACCCGGCACCTCGGCTGCCAGGGTTGCCCGTCGCAAGGGCAAGAGATCGGCGCTGAAGACCACCATGTCACTGACTTTTTCGGCCTCCACCAGAACCGTCCTCACCGTTGCGGTGCGCTCCTGCGTCGCCACTTCTGTCTGGGCGGTCGCTTCACCATCACTGCCGCAACCACTCAGAAGACCTGCCAACACGAGTAGAGCGACGAGTACCAGGTATCCCCTCCTCATGATCCTTCTCCTTCCGACTCCCTGCGGAATCCCCACACCTCATCAGCCTGTAATCCGACGGCCCTGGCCAATCGAGCGGCGCTGCTGCGAGCACTGTAGTACGACTGCACCCTGACCACTTCAGCCGAGATCTCCCGCTCCTGTGCGGCCAACAGATCTGTCTGCAGAGCCACACCCTCAGCGTAGTTCTCCTGGGCGACGCGGTTGGCCTCACGGGCAACCTGGGCGGAGACCTCGGCGGCATCCAGCCTCGACAAGGCCGTCGCGTAGTCTGTGATGGCGCTCTCGACCTCCTGTTTGACCTGATTGAACAGCGCGGCTATCTGCCATTCGAGCTGATCCTGTTGGCTGTCGAGCTGCGCCACCTGCGCATGGCGTCGCCCACCATCGAAGAACGACCAGCTGAGACCGATGCCGATGAACCAGTCCTTGTAGCGCCCATTGTCGAGATCGCTGGTCTCGCGTGCGGTATGTCCGTAGGCTCCGGCCAGATCGAACTGCGGATACCCATCCGCCCGCGTGATTCGTTTCTGCTTGTCCAGCGCTTCGACGCGCAGCTCCAGATCCCTGAACTCCGGTCGCGTCTCGAACGCGAACTCGAGAGCGCCTTCGTAGGTGGGCAGATCGGGCAGCTCCTCATCGACCTCGGCCACGCTCAGCGGATGATCATCCGGCAGATCGAGCACGGCCCTGAGATTGATCAATGCGACGCGCACCGCCCCGCGGGCTGAATCGATCGCCGGGTTGAGCTCCGCCAAGGCGGCCTTGGCCTGCAGTAGCTCCAATTCTGTGGCCTCACCGAGGTCGTAGCGCACCTGCACGACGTCCAACGACGCCTGTCGAGCTTTCAGCTGGAACTCGATGGTCTCCAGACCTTCCCGCGCCTCCAGGACCCTGAAGTAGGCCTCGGACGCAAACAGCCCCGCATCGAGCTGTGCCGTATGGATCAGGGCTTGGGTGATCTGCGACACGAGCTTTGCCAACTGGATGGCCGCCCCGATCTTGCCAGCCTTGTAGAGGGGCTGACTCAAGCCGATCGACCAGTTGTAGAGCTCGGACACCGAGGGACTGAAGCCCGGGAACTGCTCGATGATCTCGTCGAAGTCCGGGCTGTTGAGCAAAGAGGGATTCCGACTCTGGTTCCATCCGGCGTTTAGATCGAACTGGGGATAGACGTCCGCCCAGGCCTCTCGAATGGCGGCATCAGCCTCATCTTGTTGTTCCTCGACCGACTTGAGCGCCGGATTGCGGTCCAGAGCTAGCCGGATGACGCTATCGAGATCCAGGATCTCGGGGAGTGCCATCGTTTCGGCCTTCTCGTCGGGAGCTTTTTCGACGCCTGCTACAGCGCCGGCGAGGAGATGCAGCAGGACGAGGGTAGCGCATCGTCGTTTCATGGTTGGAGCTCCGTGGTCGGCAGCCGACCGCTCAAGCCGCGCCAGAACATCTGCCACAGAGATTCCAGCCTCGCCACCATGGCATCGGCCTTGTTCGTGGCAAAGATTTGATTGATCAGCAAGCCATGGACGAAGACGCTCCAGAAGAGACCCAGCTCGTAGGGATCGGCCGGCTCGACCTCACCCCTCTCGATCGCCTCGGTAAACAGCGCCGTCAGCGTCTTTCTCCAGGCCGCGTCATGGCGGTCCAGGATCTCCTGCACGCGGTCTCGCACTTCGCTCGGCATTTGCCCCGCAGCGAGTCGGATGATGCCGACCGATTGCGGATGCTGCCGGCTGAAGCGCACGGCTGCAGCAAGGTAGGCGGCGAGGCGCTGCTCCACGCTCGAGCCACCTGGAATCTCCTCGAGCCGGCAGGCCCTCTCCCAATCCAGCAGACTCTGCTCGAGCAGCTCGACCATGAGGTCTGCCTTCGAGTCGTAGTAGTTGTAGAGACTGGCCTTGCGGATTCCAACGCGGTTGGCAATCACCGACATCGAGGTGCCGCCGTAGCCCCTTCGGGCGAACAACGCTGCCGCTTCGCGTCGTAACCGGTCGTGCGTCGAGGGTTGTGGTTTTGTCACGGGGTACCTTCGGAGAAGAAGAGCTACCGACCGTTCGGTAGCTACCGATCGTTCGGTAGGATAGATGTCCGACCGCCTCTTGTCAACCCATGCGACTCGGCCCTCAGAAGAGTTGGGAGCTGGCCGCAAGCTCCGCCAAGGCGCGCTCCTTCTGCAGCTGCTCGAGCTCATGGTGATGGACGACGGGCTCAGCGACTCGCTGAACACAGTCCTGCCGCGACAGGGCGCAGCGCTCGCAGGTCAGATTCACATCGACCCGACTGACAGCCGGATCGTTCCAGAAGCGCACCGTCTGTCGGAACTTCTCATCCATCAGAAAGCCGAGGCTAACGCTGGTGCGCGCCGTTGCGTCGAGTGTCAGTGCCCTGCCGAGAGCGATGACGAAGAATTCCGCATCCTCATTGAGGAATCGAGATCTCTGCACCTCGGTCGCGGCGGAAGCCCCGTGGAACCTCGTGGAATCCGTGATCAGAGTCAAACCTGGCCAGCGCCTGCAATAGTGTTCCTTGAGCCCGACACCATAGGGCACCGAAACACCTGACAGGTTGAACACCTTGGTCAAAGCGACCCCTCGAGAATCGTCCCGCCAGTGGAATCGCAGGAAAAACAGCTTCTCCAGGCCAAACAGCTGCGGCACCAACTCGGTAAGCCGGTAGAAGAACATCTCAGGTGTAGCCTGATAGCGGGCCATGCAATCGAGCAACCTCTGGCTGTCCCAGGTGATCTGCGAGAAGAGGCGCTCGAGCTCGCCCCCCAGGCTTTCGCGATCGATGAGCAACGCTCCAGCAAAATAGGAGGCTTTGAAGTTGTTCAAGACCTGGGCAAACGACTCGATCTGGAGCCACGACGACGTCGCCGCTCGCTCCTCGAGCTCCAGCGCGCAATAGCCGATCTCTCTGGCCAGGATAAACGCCCGCTGCGCGGGCAGCAGCCGACCGTTGATATACAGGATGGGCTGCTTGCCCTTGATGAAAACCGAGCGAAAACCACCCAGATCGGGGTGGTCACCAATCGTCGTGCTGTCCAGGGTATAGCCCCATCGACTCTCGAGGAGGTGCCGCAACACCGACTCCTCGGCCGTATCACCGGGAAGCCAACCCAGGTCGGCACGGAAATCGGCGGCGGCTCGCTCCAGATCGTCGAAGTAATTTGCATTCATCTGTTGATAGGCGCGTAGAGCGGAGAGCAGAAAATGCTCCACCTGAACATCGTAGGTGCGTCCGATATCGACCAGGCTTTGGATCAGTGCGCCAGACTTGCCCGGGGCTTCCGAGATCAGATGTACGAGGTCCTCACGCTCGAGACCGAAGAGCTCGAACGGGAACTCCCGCAGGAACCCTGAGCTCACCGCCTGTTTGAGCGGCCCGAGCTCCGGGCTCACCTTCAGGGAGACCAACTCGTCGAAGGCGACTTCCAGAGCCGCAGCCAGGCGAAGTAGCTTGTCGGGCTTCGGATACTTTTTCCCTTGCTCGAGCTCACTCAGATACGAGACCGACAGCCCAGCCCGATCAGCGATTTCGCGGAGCCCTTCGCCACGCGCCTGTCTCAGGTTGCGCAGCTTGAGGCCGAGAATCAGACGCAGGTCTTTGCTGGATTCTTTCATCACCACAGATCTCCCGCCCAATCGCGAAACTGGCCGCTGGATGCCTTGCCAAAAGGGGCACCAACCGGTTCGCCCCAAGATCTGCCGGCAGAGTAGTCCTGCTGGCCCTCGTTCGCTGTGAGCGAAAATAGCAGGAAAACGGCAACCAGCAAAGTGTTGCGACCAGCGAAATTTCGCAATAGAATTCGATGAGTTTCGCAAACTGTGAACCCTTGGTCAACAGGGGTGGAGGTGTGCCGATGACAACGCTGAAAGACTCTCAATCCACCAGCCTCGATCTGCTTCCCGGTTCGCCGGCCATCACCTGGCGACAGATCGGCGGCGGCGTGGAGATCAATGCGGCAGCCTGGACACAACTTGCCGAGCGCATCTTCGTGCCCGCGGTCATTCGCCTGATCGCCAGGCTCCATCGTGAGCTCGAGGCCGAAAGGCAGCAACTTCTGGCCGCCCGCCTCGGGCGCCAGGCCAGATGGGACCAGGGCGCCGTTCCGGAGTATCTCGATGACGAGGTTTCGGTATCTGCACGGGGTGATTGGCAGATCGCCCCGCTCAATCCTGATTTGATGCGCCGCCGCGTCGAGATCACCGGACCGATCAACGACACCAAGATGGTCATCAACATGCTCAGCCGCACCGCCACGGGAGACCGCGCCGATGCGGCGATGCTCGATTTCGAGGACTCGATGAAGCCAGCCTGGGGCAATGTGATGCAGGGTGTCGAGAATCTCATCGGGGCGACCGATGGCTCCCTTTCCTACGTCAAGCCGGCACAAGGTGACCAGCCTGAGAAGTTCTATCAGCTCGATCCCGAGGACATGCCCCTGCTCATGGTGCGCTGCAGAGGTCTGCACCTGGGCGAGTCGAACCTGCGCATCGACGACCAGCCCGTATCCGGGGGCCTGATGGATCTGGCCCTCTCCACTTTCCATACAGCCGCGCGCCTCATGCAGCAGGGCAAGACACCAAAGTATTACGTCCCCAAAGTCGAGCACTACCTGGAGTCCCGATGGTGGAACACACTCTTCAGCCAACTCGAGGATGAGCTTGGGCTACCCCGCAGCTCCCTGCGAGCGACATTCCTGATCGAGACCCTGCCGGCGGCCTTTCAGATGGAAGAGATCCTGTACGAGCTGAGGGAGCACGCCACAGGCCTGAACGTGGGTCGCTGGGACAAGATCTTCAGCGATATCAAGACTCTCAAGGGGCATGGGGACAGGGTGATGGCCGACAGGGCCTCCATCTCTCTCAACCGCCCCTGGATGAAGAACTACGCGGAGCGCCTGATCAAGATCTGTCACCGACATGGCGCTTTCGCGATGGGTGGCATGGCGGCGTTCACCCCCGGCAGCACGCCGGAACGTCGCGAAGAGCAGACGCGCAAGGTGGTCGAGGACAAGCAGTTCGAATTCGCCCTGGGGCACGACGGTTGCTGGGTCTCCCACCCCTATTTCATCGCACCTGCGATGTCCGCCTTCACCGTCGACAACCAACTGGGCATCATGCCGGAGATTGAAGATCGACCCGATCTGCTCCCCGAGATGACACCACCCAGAACCCTGGCAGGTTTGCGCACAAACGTGCGCGTTGGCATCGCCTACACCAAGGGTTGGCTCGAGGACATCGGCTGCGTAGCCTGGGATGACCTGATGGAGGATCTCGCCACACTGGAGATATCTCGCGCGCAGGTCTGGCAGTGGCTACATCACGGTGTCACTCTCGACGACGATGAGACTGTCACCCGAGAGCTCGTTGTGCGCATCTTTCATGAGGAGATGGGCAAGATCGAAGACGAGATCAGGGAGGCGATGTCCGGCGCCGACGGTCACGCCATCGAGAGTGAGATCAACCGTTACCAGCACGCCCAGCAAGTCGCTTGCTCGACATTCACCGAGGAAGAGTTTCGACCCTTCCTGAAGACGAGCTCGGATCTGGTGTCTGGCTGAACCCCGAGGAGAACAGAAGAATGCACGAAGAGAGCATCAAGAAGCTGACTCAGGAGTGGTCCGAGGATCATCGCTGGCAGGGGATCGAACGTCCATACTCGGCCGAGGATGTCCTTCGCCTGCGGGGTTCGCTCAAGATCGAGTACACGCTTGCCAAGCTCGGCGCCGAGAAGCTGTGGCAGTACCTGCAAGAGGAGGATTGGGTCAACGCGCTCGGCGCGGTGACAGGCAATCAGGCGATGCAACAGGTCAAGGCTGGCCTGAAGGCCATCTACTGTTCCGGGTGGCAAGTGGCGGCGGATGCCAACGAAGCGGGAGAGATGTATCCCGACCAGTCGCTATACCCCGCCGATTCGGTACCTGCACTGGTGAGAAAGATCAACAACACCCTTCGCCGGGCGGACCAGATCTACCATGCCGAAGGTGACGAATCGGTCGACTGGTTTCAGCCCATCGTGGCCGATGCCGAGGCTGGATTCGGCGGTGTACTCAACGCCTTCGAGCTGATGAAGGCGATGATCGACGCGGGCGCGGCTGGAGTCCATTTCGAAGATCAGCTCTCTTCAGCCAAGAAATGCGGGCACATGGGCGGCAAGGTCCTGGTCCACACCGGTCACGCCATCGAGAAGCTGGTTGCCGCCCGGCTGGCGGCCGATGTCTGTGGAGTGCCGACGGTGCTCATCGCCCGCACCGACGCCAACGCAGCCAAGCTCCTGACATCGACCGTCGACGAACGGGATCACCCATTCCTCCTCGACGGTGAACGAACAATCGAAGGCCTCTACCCCGTCCGTCACGGGATCGATCAGGCCATCAGCCGGGGCATTTCCTATGCACCGTATTGCGATCTCCTCTGGTGCGAAACCGCGCATCCGGATCTCGACGAGGCGAAGCAATTCGCCGAAGCCGTGCATGCGAGATACCCTGGCAAGCTGCTGGCCTACAATTGCTCGCCGTCCTTCAACTGGAAGGCGAATCTGGACGACGCCACGATCGCCAAGTTCCAGCGCGAGCTGGCTGCTATGGGGTACCGCTTCCAGTTCATCACGCTGGCAGGGTTTCACTCGCTGAACTACGTGATGTTCGAGCTGGCAAGGGGCTACAGGGAGTCCCAGATGTCGGCCTATGTGGAGCTGCAGGAGAAGGAGTTCGCGGCCGAAGCCGAAGGGTACACCGCCACCAAGCACCAGCGCGAGGTGGGCGCCGGATACTTCGACCTCATCACCACGCTGGTCACGCAGAGCAACGAGCTTTCGGCCATCCAGGGTTCGACCGAGGAGGAACAGTTCGAAGAGATTCACGTCTAGCCAGGATGTCGCCTGCGGGCGACCTCGTGATACATCGCGCGGCCGGCCACTGTGCCGGCCGTCTTGCCTTTCGTCCGAAGGGTCTTACACAAGCATGACGATTGTCACGGCAAACTCCTGACGATTCTCCCTAACCAAGACCTCCACCGGCCGCCACAATGTCTCCATAAAGGAGGCATCCGATGGCACAACCCGTAACCGCACCCCTGTCCGACCCGATCGCTGCCAACCCCGCGCCTGCCCCCGTCATCGCCCGGCTGAAGGATGTCTGGAAATCGTATGGTGAAACGGTCGCCCTCTACGGACTCGACCTCGAAGTGCGCGCCGGTGAGGTCCTCGCGATACTCGGGCCCAACGGCGCCGGCAAGACGACCACAGTCAATCTGCTGCTCGGACTCGCCAAGCCAATCCAGGGAACGGTCGAAGTCTTCGGCCACCCTCCCAACGACGCTAGGAGCCGGCTTCACGTCGGCGCCATGTTGCAGATCTCGGCAGTTCCACAGACCCTCCGGGTTGCGGAATTGGTCGAGCTCTTCTCCAGCTACTACTGCGACCCGTTGACGATCGAGGAGACGGTGCGCATCGCGGGCCTCCAGGGTCTGGAGAAGCGCCCCTTCGGTGAGCTCTCCGGTGGCCAGCGTCAGCGTACCCTCTTCGCCCTGGCGATCTGCGGCGACCCCGAGTTGCTTTACCTCGACGAGCCCACCACAGGGCTGGACGTCGAAGCCCGTCGCGGACTTTGGGCACAGATACGCCAGTTCGTCGGCCGCGGCAGAAGCGTTGTCCTCACCACCCACTATCTGGAGGAAGCCGACGAGCTGGCCGATCGGATCGTGCTGCTGCACAAGGGTCGCTCCATCGCCGAAGGCACGCCCGACCAGATCAAGTCCCGGGTTCAGGGCCGCCGCATCAGGTGTCGCACCCGACTCCACTCCTGGGAGATCCAGGGTATCCCGGGTGTCACCCATGTCGAGCAGAAGGACGGCATCACCGAGATCCTGACCCCGCGCGCCGAGTCCATCGCGCGAGAGCTACTGACCCGGGACGCTGACCTTGCCGACCTCGAAATCCTCGGAGCTGCCCTTGATGAAGCCTTTCTTGCCCTGACCGATTCCAGCAAGGAGATCGCATGACTACTCCAGCCGCTGTCGCCACACAGAAACGTAGCCTGCCACGCATCTACGCTCTGGAAGCCAGGTACGAGTTCCTTAAGCTCCTCAGGATGCCAGCCTACGCTGTTCCCACCATCGTGTTTCCTCTGTTGTTCTACGTCTTCTTCGGCATCACCTTCGGCGGCGGTCGTGCGGCCGGTCCGGTGAGCATGTCTACCTATCTGCTGGCGACCTACGGAGCCTTCGGTGTCATCGGAGCCTCACTCTTCGGCTTCGGCGTCGGCGTCGCCATCGAGCGCGGTCAGGGTTGGATGCTCTTGAAACGGGCCACACCCATGCCGCCACTGGCCTACTTCGCCGCCAAGATCTTCATGGCGTTGACGTTCAGCCTGGTCATCGTGCTGGGCCTGTTCGTTCTCGGCGCCATCTTTGGCGGTGTCTCCATGCCGAACTCGTCCTGGTTCTCCCTGGCAGCGGTACTGGTTACCGGTGCCCTGCCGTTTTGTGCGTTCGGCCTCGCGCTCGGCTACTTCTGCGGGCCCAACTCCGCCCCTGCAGTGGTCAATCTGCTGTACTTGCCGATGGCCTTCCTGTCAGGCCTATGGATCCCGGTGCAGGTCCTTCCCACGCTCCTGCAGAAGCTCGCTCCGGCCTTGCCGCCCTATCACTTCGCCCAACTCGCCCTGGCACAAGTGGATGCCAGCTCGGGCACACCGGTGTGGGCAAGCCTGCTCTATCTCGGAGTGTTCACCGTCGTCTCGCTGTTGCTGGCCTATCTCGGTTTCCGGCACGACGAGGGCAAGACCTACGGTTGACCACTACTGTGGATTAGACTTCGCACATCACCATGCAATTGATTCCGAAACAGGTCGAGCTCGGCTGGACCCCCTACGCCTGGCTGGTCTACCTGGTCTTTTTTTGGCTCGGACCGATCTTCTCGCCCCACACCACACCGCGAGATTGGGCGCTGACCGCCCTCGGAACCCTGATTTTTCTGCCACTGTACTTCTGGGGCTACTGGCTTCACGGCCGCCAGGCTCTGATCCCGGTGGCGCTCATCACCCTTCTGGGAATCGTCTTTGCGCCGATCAATTTCGGAGCCAGCGTTTTTTTCATCTTTGCCTCGGGCTATCTGGGATCCACCGGCTCCTCCAGATTTGCCTTCCGCCTCCTGCTGGTCATCGCGGCGATCCCTCCCATCGAGGCCTGGCTACTCGACCTGCCAACCTGGTTCTGGATTCCGGCGACAGTCTTCACACTTCTGATCGGGGGTACGAATATTCACTACGCCGGAGTCCGTCGCTCGCAAGCGGCCCTTGGCCGCACCCAGGAGGAGGTCGAGCGTCTCGCGGCACTGGCCGAGCGTGAGCGGATCAGCCGCGATCTGCACGACCTCCTGGGCCACACTCTGACCGTGATCACTCGCAAGGCCGAGTTGGCTCGCCGCCTCGCCGACAAGGACCCTGTTCGCGCCGCGCAAGAGATCGGTGAGGTCGAATCGATTGCTCGCGATGCCCTCGGGGAGGTCCGCACCGCGGTGACGGGGTTTCGCCAGACGGATTTCAAGACCGAGCTCGCTCAGGCTCGTGTGGCGCTGCAATCAGCCCTGATTCACTTCGAGGCCAAGACCGACCCCTTTCACCTCGACGCCGCCTCGGAGCAGGTCCTGGCGCTCGCGTTGCGAGAAGCCACCACCAACGTCCTGCGCCATTCCGAGGCCAAGTCCTGCCGCGTCTGGCTGGAGAACCTCGGCGACCAGGTTCGCCTGACCGTCCGCGATGACGGCATAGGGGGCGAACCCAGGGAGGGCCTTGGACTCGTCGGAATGCGGGAACGCGTCAACGCCCTCGGTGGTCGGTTCTCAGTCGATGGCAGGGGGGGTACGGCTATCACTGTCGTGCTGGCCGCCGCGGATGAATCAGAGTGTCCCGAGTCGCAAGCTTCTCCGCTCGGATCGTCCGGATCATCCCCCGTGCCATCCAGGCTCGAAGGCTCGGGAGCCAAGTCGTGATTCGGGTCCTCATTGCCGAGGATCAGAGCCTGGTTCTCGGGGCCCTGGCGGCACTGCTCGACCTGGAAGACGACATCGAGGTTGTCGACACGGCTGCGGATGGTATCGAGGCGCTGGAGAAGATTCGCCAGGCGCAACCGGACGTGGTGCTGACGGATATCGAGATGCCGGAGATGACGGGGCTCGAACTGCTCGGGGCGATCAAAGAGCAGAAACTTGCCGCCAGAGTGATCATCGTCACGACCTTTGGTCGCAGCGGCTACCTTCGCCGGGCACTCGAAGGGGGAGCTTCTGGCTACCTGCTCAAGGACACCCCTGCCGAAGAGCTTGCCGAGGCCGTGCGCAGGGTGCACCAGGGGCTGCGCGCGGTCGCCCCAGAGCTGGCTGCCCAGGCATGGAGTGAGCCCGATCCTTTGACGAATCGGGAGCGCCAGGTCCTTCGTCTGGCCGGCGAAGGCCTGGCGACTGCCGGAATTGCCGAACAGTTGCATCTGTCCGAAGGAACAGTCCGCAACTATCTCTCTGAAGCAATCGGCAAACTGGGTGCGTCGAACAGGACCGAAGCCGCCCGCCTGGCCCGCAAGCAAGGTTGGCTGTAACGACGGGGTTGTCGCGGCTCGGTGCCTCCTCTAGCATGCTACCGATGACTGATCACTTCACAGGTCGATTCTGGCCATCACCCGCGGTCCGATTGCGAGTGGTCACCGGCGAGGCCATTCTGCTGGATCTCGCCAGCGAAACGATCTTCCGCCTCAATGAAACCGGCACCCGAATCTGGGAGCTTCTGGCCGAGCACCACGATCCAGAGACGGTCATGCAAGCCGCCCTGGACGAGCTCGACGTGGAACCGCGGGTCCTGCACAGCGACATGAAGGATCTGCTCGGTCAGCTTCTCGAGGCAGGCCTGATCACCGATGAGCAACCCTCCTAAGCGCCGGCTCAGGAGATTCCAGGAGC
Organism: uncultured Acidobacteriota bacterium; assembly: GCA_963707075.1. Classification (GTDB taxonomy): domain Bacteria; phylum Acidobacteriota; class Thermoanaerobaculia; order Multivoradales; family JAHEKO01; genus CAXMQZ01. The sequence continues at coordinate 634,554 of CAVPOX010000004.1, read as the reverse complement.
TGCCGGCCTGGGAGCGGTGAGCCCTGATCGAGGGCGGCGTGCTGCTACCCGTGGTTGCTATCCGGCTACCCAGTTCGGGACTGCAAAGACTTCGGGCCCGGATCGAGACAGCCCGACCCCGGCATCGATTGGATCTGCATCCCTCCGGGCTCGTCGAGATTACGTCGCGCCACGGAGCCGTGAAGGGCAATTGCCTGAGTTGCTCTCTGACCCTGCTCTGGCTCCTCAGGTTTCGCGGTGTCGATGCCGATCTCAAGCTTGGAGTCCGCCGGGGTGACGCGCTCGAGAGTCACGCCTGGGTCGAGCTCGAAGGTCGACCGCTCAACGACACCGAAACGGTGGCGGAACGCTTCGATCCCTTCCCGGCTCTCTAGCGATTCTTTACAAGTCCCGAAGCGCCTGAACGATCGACCGCCTGACATCGGGCAGCCTCGAGTAGTCCCTTGGATAGGTCACTCGAAACAGCGGCAGCGACCCCGCCAGGTCCCCAACCGCCAGGAACTGTCTTTCGATGATCTCCTGGTCAGTGGGATCCAGCAGAAAGCCGTGCTGGAGGAGCTCCACAACCGCACCGGATCCTGGCATCGCTGCCACCGACACCTCGCCGGGTTCGTCGCCTTCGATTGGCCCTTCCAGAACCACGAGCGCAATCACTTCCTGCCATCCACCACTGACCGGCTCGAGCTCCACTCGGCGTTTCCAGTCGGACTGATCCGGTTTCGATTCGTCAGACCTCCGGTGCTCGAGCCTCTTCAGAGAGTCTGGCCATAGGCGTAGTCCCGGGTAGGCAGCCAGCGCCCGGAAGCCCAGGTTGGAAGGCTCGAGCAAGACACAATCGTCAGTGAGAAGAGTAAACCCGTTATCGAGAAAGCTCGCACCGAGTGTCGATTTCCCCGCCCCGGTCTGCCCAAGAAGCAGCAGGGCGCCGCTACCATCTGCTACCGCCGCGGCATGGAGGACAAGCCTTCCCTGGTGACTGACCAATCTGGGCACCACATGATCAAGGACGAGGTGCCGGACGGTTGATTCCGAAATCCCGGCGGCGGGAGCCAACTCGATCGAGCGATCATCACTCCGATACACACAGTCGAGGACCCCGGGAAACTGCAGCAGCGTCTGTTTCTCGAGTCGAGCCACCGACAGGAAGATCTCCCCGGATGGCAGGGGCCACTGCCAGTCCCATTCCGTCCGGTAGGTGGGACCTGGTGCCGGCGACGCCAGGCGAATCTGGAAGAGCGGCGCCCCTCCGTCGGTGGCAGTCAACTCTGCCAGAGGTATCTCGGCTGCGAGGGTGAAATCGAAGAACTTGTAGACGAAGGGAAGACGGGCCAAGGCGTCGTCTACTGCTTGTGAGGCTTGCCGCTGCTGCCCTCGGTATTGATCGATCCGCCAGGCAGCCGTGTCAGCTCACGAACACTGCCCAGGTTCTCCAGCTCTGGCTTGGAGTAGGGGGTCCTGGTTGAACCAGGTTTTGGGTCTCGGGATCGAGGCGGTTGATTCTTGTCGGACTTGGGCATGCGGTGTCTCCCCGATGAAGAAGGCGTCCTGATAAATCTTATCTTACCCACCCCGGCAGCTCTTGTTGAAGACTCCTCTGTAGAGGAGCTCCGCGCCATAGGCGCTCCACAGCGGCCACAGCTCCGGCCCCTGGCTGACCTGTTCGCTTCGACATCGCCTCTCCATCCGATCAAACATCTCGACGAGGATCTCGCCCTCGACCCATCCCGCCTCGGCAATTGCCAGGTTCAGGAACGCTCGACGGCCGATCGCCAGCAGTGATCCGACGAAGACGCGCGAGAACTCCGCCTTCGAACTGCGTTGGCGCACGATCTCGGGCAGGTGATCCCGCATGGCCTCTCGCAGCACGTGCTTGTGAAGCCCGTCTCTCCACCGCTGCTCGGCAGGCAGACCCATCCCGAACTCGATGACACGCCGATCGTGAAAAGGATACCGCAAATCGAGGTGGTAGCTGGCTGCCGAGCGCTCCTCCATCTCCATGGCGTGCGTCTGGAATCCTTGGGTGGCTGCACGGAAGCTCCCAGCGCGAGCCAGGTCTCCGAACGGGCGCCAATCCAACGGCTGTCTCAGTCGGTCCACGAGGTCGCTACGACTCGCAAAGTCCCTGCCGATCCATGGAGGTGTCTGCGCTGCCAGCCTATGGCGACGCAGTCGTTTCTTGACCGATTCCGGCACCAGCGGCGAGATGCCATCGACGTAGGCAGCGTGCTGCTTGATCGGCAACCAACGAGCATCCGGAAGCGAGTTGATCCATCGCGTTGCGGCGAAGAAGCGTCCCTGGCGAAGCAGATCGGCGAGATGGAGATCGGGACGCTGAAACCACTCGTCACCGCCGAGTCCGGTCAACAGGACGCGGGTTCCCCGATCGTGCGCTGCCTGCTCGAGGGGATCCGACATGGCCCCGTTTGGATAGTCGGGATAGTCGAGATAGCGAGCGACCTGCTGACCGCACCGGCCCTGGTCGGCCGGCTCGGGGACGAGGCGATGGGTAACAATCACGGTCTTGTCTGCGACCGCATCGATGAACCCGCTCTCATCGCAGTCCCAGCCCGGAAACACGAGCGAGAAAGCCTCCAACCCGGGCGACGGAACGCCTGTATTGCGAGCGAGATCGGCTGCGACTGCTACCACCGAGGAGGAATCCACGCCGCCGCTGAGCTGAATGCCCACGGGACTGTCACTCCGCAATCTCGACCTGACCGCTCGCCACAGGAGCTCCCGCAACTGCTCGACGTACTCCCCATCTCTGTTGTAGCGCACAGCCGGCACCGCCGTGGGATCCCAATACTCCCTCTCCTCGACCCGACCGTTCTCGACCACCAGACAGCTGGCGGGTGGCAGCCTCAGAACACCCTCGAACTGGGTCTCTCGCTTGCTCGCCATCCGGCTGACGAGATACTCGCCCAGCATGCCTTCGTTGGGTCGCCGGGGAATCTCCGGGAGTGCCAGCAGCTGCCGGATCTCGGAAGCGAAGAAGAACGAATTCTGGGACTTGTAGTAGTAGAAGGGCTTGGTGCCGACAAGATCCCGGGCACAGAAGAGACGCCGCTGACGCTGATCCCAGATGGCCAGCGCGAAGTCCCCGAGGATCTCGTCCAGACCGCCCTCTTGCCAGCAGGAGTACGCCAGCAGGGCTAGCTCGGCGTCGGAGCCGTCGCGTAGGCGATATCCAGCCGATTCGAGCCGGCCCCGCAGCTCTTTTCGGTTGTCCACTCTGCCTGCGAAACCGACACAAAGCCCGGTGCCAGGATCTGCCAGGGGTTGCCGACACCTCGAGGATTCCGGCAAGTCATGGAAGGCCCCGAAACCGAGGCCAACGTTCCCCTGAACCCAACAGCTCTTCCCATCGGGACTCCTATCACCTGCGGCCTCGACCATAGCCCGAACCCGGGCCTCGTCCACCGGCCGCCCATCGAAGTGCACGATGCCGCAGATAGCGCTCATGTCACTCCGTTCCGATCACCACGCCGGGCGAGCTTCTCGTCCTTCATCGGCGCCGGACTCGCATCCAGATCGGCGCCGCTCGCAGTAATCTGCCGAGCAGGTCGAATGGCCGCCACAGCCGTCGTCCCCAGTATCCCCAGCGCGACTTCGGCCGCCCATAGATTAGGTCGATCTGGCCGTCCGTTACCAACACCGCTTTCCGGAGCGTGGCCAGAGCTGCAAGGGAGGCGGACTGGCCGGTCGCCACCTGGAAGGACCCTTCGACATTCAGCGCCCGCCGATACTCGAAATCACTCGCCCCCGCCAGGATGAACCGAGCCATCAGCCCCGGTTCATCCTCCTGGGCGGCGATGGCCGAAATCGGCTCGCCCACGCAGAGTCGCTGCAGAACCGCTCGGACTGCATCGACCTTCTCTCGGCGGACCCCAGTGTCGATCAACTGTTGGATGCCATCGTCTATGGATCGTGGCTGCGGTGTGCCAAATCCGAGATCCTGCAGGTCAGCCAGCAACTGGACCTGGGGATACGCCGACGGCCAGTAAGCGTGCTGTCCCAGGGCATGGACCAGGAGATGGGCGGCCAGCAATTCTCGCCTGGGCACCAGCGTTCCCTCGAAGGGGTTATCGAGCGGCTCACAGAGATCCGTGGCCTGGAGATCTTCCAGGCGAGCCTCTCCGCCGCCGCCTGGATCAATGCCGCGAAGTCTGTGATGAATCTCGACGAGAGCACCTGAGGGGTGTTCGAGAACCGGCAGGTGCTGATCCGAAGCTGGTAGATCCTTGACCATTCCTCCCCGGTCAACGACAGCCCGATGCAATTCTCGAGCCCTGCTCTCGGGAACCAGTACATCGACATCTGCAGCCCATCGAGACCCGGTCTGCGCGTACCCCGCCAGCCGCAGCGCCAGGCCCTTGAGAATCAGAACTGGCACCTCTAGCTGAAGTCCCAACTCGGCCAACTGGGCGCAGACCTCCTGGTCCCGCATCTCGAGAACTACCGCGTCGCGAAACTCCCGCTCCAGCGCCTCGACCTCGGCCGACGCCAACTCACTCTCGAGAGTCTCTCGACCCGTGCGAGCCCATATTCTCGGAAACAACTTTCGCGCCCCGATAAAGCCCTCGAGCAACCCCAGATCAAGAGCACCGGTGCTCTTCCACCTAGCTCCGGCCGGGCCCAGCGCACGAAAGAACAGCCAGTCGACTGCGTCGGACACAACTATCAAGGGTGGTCGGAAGCGGCTCACTACGCCATTTCTTTCAGCTGTTGACGCTGCATTGCCAACTGTCGATGACTCTCCTAGAATCCGAGGCGAAGGCCAGAAACCTCTTTATTCAAGCTGACTTATGCTACTTCAAGCCATCCTCTCAGGCTTCGTCGCTGCGCTCATCACAGTAGCCCTGGTGCCAGTGGTGGCCACGCTAGCCCGGTTTGCGAACGCGGTCGACACACCAGGCGGGCGTCGGGACCACCACCTGCCTATCCCCCGCCTCGGCGGCGTGGCTATCCTGACAGGGATTGCGGCTGGCGTCTTGTTTGGGGTGCTCGTCTCGGCCAAAGAGGTTCTGGGTAGCACTCCAGCTGAGGAGATCAGCATCTTCTCACTGGCCCTGCTGATCGTCTTTCTGGCAGGGTCTGCGGATGACCTGTTCTCGCTATCCGTAGCCACCAAACTCGCCGTGCAAGTGATTGCCGCCAGCCTCATGGTGGGAGCCGGGTGGACGTTTCAGGAGCTGCAAGTCCCCTTTTGGGGAGTGATTGACCTTGGGGCATTCGCCCCCTTGGTGTCGATTCTGTGGATAGTCGGCATCACCAACGCGATCAATCTGCTCGATGGCATCGACGGACTGGCCAGCGGAGTGTCCGCCATCATCGCAGGTAGCTTTCTGTTGCTGGCGTTGTTCCATGGGCACCCGGGCACGGTGCTGGTCAGCGCCGCCATGGCGGGAGCTTGCGTGGGATTCCTCCATCACAACTGGTCGCCGGCCAAGATCTTCATGGGGGATTCAGGCTCCCTGACATTGGGATTCCTACTGGCGTCCATTTCCCTGCACTCCTCACTCAAGACACCCGCGGCAGTAGCGGTGATGGTACCCATTCTCGCGCTCGGGTTGCCGGCAATTGACACTCTACTGGTGATGGTCGTGCGCTTTCTCGACAGTCCAGGCCATCCACTCCTGCGGCGTCTCGCGATGATGTTTCAGGCCGACCGGCGACATCTTCATCATCTGCTGTTGCACCTGGCTCCCCAGCGGGGATCGATCGTCCTCGGCCTCTATGCGGTCGCCTCGCTCTTCTGCTTCATGGCTGTGGCAGTCGCCATGAGTCGGAATTCGCTGCTTGGATACGCGCTACTGGTGATCGAGGTCGGCGTCGTCTTGCTAATCCGCCAAGCGGGGTTCCGTGCCCGGGCACGAGAGTTCGCCTTGGCGCAGCGTTCTGACGTTCGCGACCACCTGGGAGCGCTCGAGGAACAAGAGCAGCCGAGCGAGCCGATACTGGCCCGGCAGCGAGCGTGACCTCCCACGCCACACTGCTTACGCCGTAGCCGCGTGCGACTGTCGAGTGTCGACGGCGGCTTCGTAGTTCTCCTGAAACCACTCGTAGGTGCGCTCGATTCCGTCGCGCAGGTCGATGCGGTGTTTCCACCCGAGCGCGTTCAGTCGCGTCACGTCCAGCAATTTCCTCGGCATGCCATCCGGCTTTGAGGTATCGAAGAAAATCTCGACTGACGGTGCGACAACTTCCCGCACGGTTTCCGCGAGCTCCCGAATCGAGAGATCTACGCCAGTACCGACGTTGATATGGACATCTTCGTCATAGTGACGCATCAAGAAGAGACAGCAGTCAGCCAGATCGTCGACGTGCAGAAACTCGCGTTTTGGGGCCCCGGTGCCCCAGATCTCCACTTCCTTGCGTCCCTCCATCTTGGCTTCGTGGAACTTCCGAATCATCGCCGGCAGGACGTGTGAGCTCTCCAGATCGAAGTTGTCATGTGGACCGTACAGATTGGTGGGCATCGCAGAAACGAAGTCGCAGCCGTATTGCGTCCGATAAGCCTGACAGAGCTTGATTCCAGCGATCTTGGCGATGGCATAGGACTCGTTGGTCGGCTCGAGGCTCCCACTCAACAACTGCTCCTCCGTCATCGGCTGCGAAGCTAGACGGGGATAGATGCAACTGGAACCCAGATAGAGCAGTCGCTTCACCCCGTGAAGGTAAGCCGCGTGAACGACAGTCGCATGGATCATCATGTTGTCGTAGATAAACTCGGCGGGTCGCGTCGAGTTGGCCATAATCCCTCCGACCCTGCCCGCCACCAGGAACACATACTCAGGTTGGTTGGCCTGGAACCAGTAGTTGACTGCCGCCTGGTCACGCAAGTCGAGCTGCTCCCGGGTGGCCGTCAAGACAGCGCCGAACCCCTCGTCTTCGAGACGGCGAACGATTGCTGAGCCAACCAGACCGCGATGTCCGGCGACAAAGACTCTGCCCTCTTGGGGTATCTCGATCCTCATGAGCTCATCTCCCTGTCGGCATAGGCCTCTCTGCTCCAGATTCTAGCTTGGCTCCTGCTCCCCTGGCCGTAACAGGTCTAACCATGCCTTCATCGCCGTCTGCTGGCTGTACTTGCGATCGAAGAGGGCCCGTGCCCGCCGCCCTTTGCCTGCCACGATGTCAGGGTGTTCGGTGGCATCGTGAATTGCTTCAACGACTGCCTCGACCTGGTGCGGACAGACCCATCCGACATCCTCTTGATCGACTTCAGTGTGGAGATCCGCTCCGTAGCCTCCCACGAGAAGCACCGGCTTCCCGGCCGCTAGCGCCGCCGAGTACTTCGACGGCACGAGCTTCCCGGCCACTTCGTCCCTGAGCGTCACAAGATGAATATCCGCTGCGTTGTACAACCCTCCAAGCTCCTCCCTCGATTGGTACGGCAGGAATCGGACCGACTCGAGCCCCTCAATGCGCTGCTTCACTTCACCGAGACGAGGGCCAGCCCCGACGAAAAGGAACCGAACCCCTGATCCACGAGAGTCCAACAGCTGAATCGCGTCGCAGACCTCCTCGAAGCGATGGGCGTTGCCGAGGTTCCCGGAGTAGAGCACTGTCAAACCACCACCCAGCCGATGCTTCTCACGGAAAGCATCGCCAGTCGCGATATCAGGCTTGATGGCCTCTCCGTCAGCCCAGTTCGGAATCACCGCAACCTCACCCGCACCTCTCTTTCGGAGAGCAGACCCCATCGCGTCGTCCAGTGCAACACAAACGTCAGCAGAGCTCAGGATCGACGACGAAGCCTTCGTCAGAGCTCGGGCGAGTACGGAATCTGTCGAGAGCGCTCCCAACTCGACTGCGATATCTGGATAGAGGTCCTCCACCTTGTAGATGAACCTGCTGCCCTGCCGGCGAGCCACCACACCCACCAATGCCACCAGCGGTGGAGTCGAGAGACACACAACCGTGTCGAATCGCTGGTGGAACAGGATCCAGACGATCGCCGATATCAGATAGGTCAGATAGTCCGAAATCCGACCTGCGATGTTTCCCCTGCCGAAACTCGTGCACGGCAGACGGTGTATCTCCACACCATTCCACTCCTCCCGGCTCTCCAGGCGAACCCGATCTGGGGCGGCATAGGATCCCCTACCTGACAGTGCGGTGACCTCGAAACCCTCGGCCGCGGCAGTACATGCGAGATCGCCAAGCAACTGGGCGGTCGCTGCCCTGTCCGGCCAGAAGTATTGGTTGACTAGCAGTAGCCTCATTCAGAGCGAATAGAGCGATCGGAGATACAGGTAGCGGGGTTACCACCGAGAATCGAATACGGCGGTGTCGATCCGCTCAGTACCGACCCGGCCGTCAGCACCGAATGAGTCGCCAGCTGGCTTCCTGGCAGGAGGATCGCCTGCGCTCCCACCCATGCTCCGTCGTCAATCTCGATCTCCTTGACAATCAATCCGAACGCCGGATCCGACCAATCGTGGTTACCCGTTTCGATCATTGCACCCTGCGAGAGACACGCATCGGTCCCAATCGTCACCTTCACCAGGGAGTCGATCCAGACGCCCTCTCCAATCCAGGAGTGGTTTCCAATAGAAAGATTCCAGGGGTACTTGATGTTCACCCCCGGCTTGATTACGACCTTCTCACCAACGCTGGATCCGAACAGCCTCAACAGAATTCGCTTGATCAAACTCGGCCAGGGAATCACCGTCAGGAAGAAGAGCCTGCTGGTGATCAGCCAAACGGCCCTAACGACAAGGCCTCTTCCCGGCGAATACCAGGAATTGTCGTACCTGTCGAGACGAACCTTGGGTCTACCGGGCATTAATTCCCAGTCCTCCGGTCTCGCATCGACTTCCTCATCCGGGCGTCCAATATTCCCAACGAGATGATCGACTCAGCGGTCATTCGCTGCAGTGCGTAGTACCAGCCTGGCCAACCATCGAGCAGGCATCCCTTGAAGAGGAGGCTATAGAACAGAGCTGCAGGCGGGGAGAGGACCACTGATCTCCGCATCTTGTCCGCCATCGACAGGTCCTCCCATCTCGACTCCACCAGCTTCCTGGCTTCCAAGATCCCATAACGCCCCTGTGACTCCAGCCATCGAGTCAACGGCTTTCGGTCATCGTGGTAGATCGGTGCCTCGAGGCTCCCAATCTGGCCTGAGATACTGACTCTCTGGGTATGTCCGTCCTGGAAGAACTCTGCCTTTTCTCTCGACAAGGACGACCTTGGCCGGGTAGAGACTACCTCTCAGCGGTTGGCCGAAGACGCAGTACACAAATGAGGCTTCGAAGGCTGAGATATCGCCCTCATCTGGGAGAGTAGCGAGTTCGGCCACGAGCTCAGGGCTGAGCACCTGGTCGGCATCCAGCGCTAGCACCCACTTTGACTTGATTCCTGTCTCGGTCAGGCCGAGATTCCATTGACTGGCATGGGACTCGAATTTGTGGTCAAAGACTCGGACCTGAGGAATCGTGGCAAGGATTTCCCTGGTTCTATCAGAGCTGCCGCTATCAACGACGACAATGTCCCTCGCCCACTCCAGAGCACTGATTGTGCGAGAGATGTTTGCTTCCTCGTCCAAGGTAAGCAAGAGAGGCGTGATGTCATCGAGCACTTGTCTGCCGCCCAGTGGTAGGTGATTTGCTAGGTACAGTTTACAAACTCGGGCTTCGCTGCCGTTCCCAAAACCCATGAATAGGCCGCCAACAGCCTCTCTGCCGAATGCGAAACCGAATGGTGTTGTTCAACGAGACGCCTGCCGCGCTCTCCCATGGCCCTTCTGTATTCGGCCGACATCTGAATACACTCCGAGAGGGCACTTGCCAGGTGTTCCACGGATCGATCGATCCACCATCCGCACTCGAACCTGTTCAGATCTTGCCAGGGAGTTCCCTTTGTTGCTATTACGGGTGTCGCACTCGCTAGCGCCTCGGCGACTACCATTCCGTAACTCTCGCTCCAACTGGGGCATACAAGGGTCCAGGCAGACGACAATAGGCTCAGCTTTTCCCGCCCCTGCACTGGCCCTAAGTACCGGATCCCCGGTGGTTGATGCGTTCGCAGCCAACTCCTGAGGTTCTCGACCTCGGCGTCTTCCCCTGGGCCGGCGATCACCAATTCGGCCTGATCGGCCGACAATCCCAATCGCTGCCACGCCTCGAGGAGTAGATCGACGCCCTTGACTGGGTGAATTCGCCCGAGGAAGACAACCTTCTTCAGTGGCTCGACCGCTCCAGACCTGGCGGCATGAACATTGGGCAAGGAGAACTCACCTTCCAGATCGACTCCATTCGGAGCTTCGACAATGGGGGAACTGATCCCGAATTCCCTGATTGCGCAGGATTCTGACGGACTCGACGCGTGGACCAGGGCCGCCCTATCGAACATCTTGCGGGCCGCAAAGTACCAGGCCATCTGCTTGCGAAAACGAGATCTGCCTAAGGCCCACGGCTGCAACATACCTCTTGGGCTGACCACTGCCGGCTTTCTCTCCAGCGCCGCTGTCGAGACCGATTGCCAATTGGGGAACAACCAGATCCCATGCGTATGGATGATCTCGGCATCGGCGGCCAAGGCGGAGAGCCTTGATCGATATCGCAGGCTGAACCGCCCCAACGAGTAAGGCCCGAGAGGTGCGAACTCCACCCTTACACCTCTCGTCATCGACAAGCTGCCGTCCGTGTCGCCGCTCCCGGTCAGAAGCACCAGGTCACCCCCTCGACTCGCCTGTGCCTCGCATAGCACCGGGATACTGCTGGCAGGCCCTCCGGTTTCAGTCCAGAGACCAGGGGCGGTGTGCAGGATACGGAGACCAGTCATTAGTCCGGGGCCACTTTCCATGAAGAAATCGGTCAGAGCTCAAGCCTCTCGCCCTGGCCTCCCCCGTCTACCATGCCAAGTGGGAAAGCAGTCCAACACCCAGTCTGTCCCACACCGGCCGATCATGTCTGATACCTGGGATTCTGACGAGGCCGGACTGCGTCCGCGTGTAGGGCTACGATGGCAGCACACGATCCCATCACCAGAAAGAAGATCGGTGAGATGTAACCTCCCCGCGCGAGAAAGGCCCAAAAAACCACCCAGCCGAACTGCCAGGCGACCCTTCCCATGAAGCCAGGGGCAGAATGCATCTCATAGCAAGCGGAGACTTTCTGCACTCTCCAGAGCACCCTTCCGACCCAGATGACAAACAGGACCAACCCAACGAGGCCAAGCTCCGAAATCAGCCTCAAGTAGCCGCTCTTGGCTACAAAAGCTGTACCGGCTGCGTATCTACGTGCCTCCGGGGGTAGATAAGAGTCGGCATACAGGTGGGCGTTGCCCAAACCGACTCCCATCGGAATTCGAAAGGGCTCCGCCAGCAGGAAATCGCCGATCGCAGCGTCGAAGTCTTCAATGGGATCACGCTCAATGACCCGCCTGTTGAATGAGGCCTTGAGCACATCACCTTGCTGACCGATCACTGCGAGGCCTCCAAACAGGATCCCGACCACTAGCAGAAGGACCCCCGCCATCGAGCGGAGTTGTTTGATGGAAGACCCGCCCCTGCGAGACATCGCTCTGAAAAAAAGCAAGCTGAGTTGGACAACTGTGCCAATCAGCCAAAGGTAGACCGCAGATGCGGAAAGTGTGGCCAGAGACGAAAGCATCAGGAACGCCCAAATCGAGAGGGAGCGGCGAGACAGCTGTGAACCTCGCACCAAGAAGCGACACTGCACCAGAAGAAGGGCCAGGACAAGATTCTGTCCGAGTCCCTTGGGCTCCCCTCCAAAGGAGCTCATTCTAAGAACTGCCGTGCCATTCACAGTCTCGACTGCTCCGCGAACGGACTCTGCCCCGCCCAACCAGTTGCCAATCCCGCCGATGGGAAGCAGATTTCTTCCTGTCGCATTCCAAACTGCGAGCTGCAGCCAACCAATCGTGGCCAGTATGACATTCGAGCGAATGAGGACCCCTGCCATCTGGCCGATCACAGACCACTGGCGCACAATGAACGGTACGACTACTACCGGCGCAACTTCCAGAAGAAACACCGCAATTTGCGCAATTGACCGAGGCCCTGGAGATCTCAGATCGCCACCCGACACCAGGGCCGAAGGGAGAAAAGGGATCTGCGCCAAGGTCCATATTGTCGCGTAGGCGATGAGGACGATCAGGGTGCCACCACCGGCTGAGCCGACAGCGCGCATCCAGGGGCGTCTGCGCTTCACAGACAGCGCTGCTGTGATGACAAGCGCAAGAATGGCGAGCCTAAAGCCGGTAACTCTAAGACCGATGTCCACATCCAGACCCTGCCAAGGTGCCAAAAAAACCGCTACAAGCAGGCCCACTCTCGGTCGGACACTTGAAACTGCAGCTAGCAGGAGTCCTGCTACGACAACAACTAGAGTTGCCACCGTCATGTCGAGATCTCGGTGAGTACCGCATCGAGAGCCCCCATCGACCCGTCGAGGGTCCAACCCCCGGTCCTCACCAGGTGGCTGCCCTTGTCGCCCAGGTGCGCAAGACTCCCAAGGCTATCCATCGCTTCAACGATGGCAGATGCAATCGTTCGAGGACTGTTGTCCGGCAACACCCACCCGGTACCTTTGTCCTGCACTAAATCTGCCACAGATCCGACCCATCTCGGTGCGATAACAGGAAGTCCCGAGGCGAGTGCTTCGTTAACAACGAGACCCCATGCTTCTCGATTAGACGGGAGCACCAAAACATCGTGAGATCGATAGAGCTCACTGGTTTGGTCGCTGGCCACGGGACCAACAAACTCAATGGTGCCTGTCAGGTCTTCATTCTCGACAAGTCTCTTGAGACGCCCCATCTCCACCCCATCTCCAGCGATCGTGAGACTAAGTCTTGACCGGTATCTGCCCGCAATGTGCTGAAATGCCAAAATCAGCCGGTTCAGTCCCTTCTCAGCTGAAAGACGGCCCAGGTAGAGAAATCTCACTGTCTCTCCTCCACTCCCAGATCTGGACTCGAATAAAGGGGGGACAGTAACAGGGCATGGGAACCATCGGAGCTTGCGCTCGCCAAGCCTTCCACGATGTAGCCAGGTGTAGAAATCCTTGTTCGTCTTTCCCATGTACAGGAACTGGTCCACATGTCGGAGCAAGAAGCGCTGCGATATCAATCTGATTGACCGTTGAACGCCAGACTGCCTTAGAACATCGTGGATGTTTGTGTCGGACCAATAGAAAGTAGTCCGTGAATGGAGGCGAGACCAGGCGAGTGCCGCGACCAAGGCTCTGGGATAGAGGCCGACGACCAATAATGACCGTGAATTATGTCGATTGAGAATCTGCCATAGCTCCAGCCAACTGCCGCCTTCGACGACCGTAGCTGTAGGGGTGAGAGACCCCCTCTCAAAGAGCTTGGATCCGGCGCTTCCACGAGGTTGGATGTATACGAACCTGACAGCGCTGCCCCAGGACTTGAAGACCGCTGCATGAAGCGCTCTAATGTAGTGAGCAGGGTATCCTCCAACCCAGGTCATGAGGACGCTCGGATTCCCTCTCTCGCAGGCGCGTTGATTCATCGTTCTCCTGGTAGCTCCACCGCGGGGTCTGCACGTCACAGTTACCACGAGCCCAGCACTTCGTTGCGCAAGCGCCTGTGTTTCAGGAGAATCTCCGGCCGAGCGAGATACTTGTGCAAGCGATAGAGAGACCGCATTACAAACATCTCGAATCGACTCTTGGGGCCAAGCACCTGTTCAACCATTCGCCCTTTGTCCCGCTCATACTCATTGTTCAGCCTGCCACTCCCGCTTATCGAGCCCGTGTGAATCCGAAATCCCCCCAGTGGCACCGGAACTCCCTGAAAAGTCGCCCCAGAGAGGGCCAGGTCTACCAGGAGTTCGCCGTCCCAACAGGTCCGGTTCTCTACGTTGAAGCCCGCGATGTTGTTGAAACTGCTTCGCCGAAAGAAAGTCGCCTGCTGCACCACTGAGCACCCACCATAAAGGTAGCTGCGCAGACTAAATGGCGTGCTGTAGATTCTACGTATCGGCGTTCCGTTTCTATCGATCAGAAGTCCGTCGCCGTGGACCACATCGGCACCGGGATTGTCTGAATAGGCCCGATTAACCTCCTTGAGGGCCCCTGGAAGAAGTAGGTCATCAGAATTGAGGTAAAAGAGCACCTCTCCACTGGCCAAGGCAAATCCCTTGTTGAGCCCTTCCGCTGGGCCCCTATCGGGTTCCGTGATCAAGTGGGACAACTGAGAACGGCGCTTCTGAAGGAGATCACGACTGCCATCCGTTGAGCCAGCATCAACAACGATGTATTCAACGTCTGAAAAGTCCTGAGCTAGCACAGAATCCATACAGTCGCCTAGAAACTCGACCTGATTGAACGAAATCGTGACTATGCTGATTCTCACCTGCTTCGACCTTTGGCTTTCTTCTGCTTTCTGGTCTCCAAGAGCACCCTGGAAGACTCGTTCGTTCCCTAGCTGAGCGATTCCATCTCACCCGAATCAGGGTCATGGTTCAAAAGGATCATGTCTCGCCACAATGAGCCACCGAGAACCTCGAGAGCCTGATGTGGGTCCACACGCCTGCAGCCCGTTTCGCAGCCAACAGTTGCAGTACATTCTGTAAGGCCATTCCACAGGATGCCGCAATGGCCACTCCGACTGCGCCAGCTTCCTCGACCAAGAGATACCCGATCAATGCGGTCACCAATCCGGCAGCCACCGTGATCCGCAGGACAAGCCCCTGATTCCCCGTGAACAACAAGACCTCACCACTTGGCCCGGTAAGTACATGAATCAAGAAGCCGACGCCCAGGATGAAGGCCGGAAGCCCTGCCTGACGGTAGTAGGCCCCATAGACGAACTCCAACAAACTTCGAGCGAAAAGCATGACACCTAGAAGGTAAACGAGCATCGGGAGACCCGCTAGTGTCGAAACCGACCGCACCGATTCCTCCAGCTCTGTCGATCGCTTCTGAATGTCCAGGTGCACAACAGTTGGAGCCAGAACCCCGCTGACCACTGCCATTGGGATTGCCGACAGAGCTACGATCTGGAAGGCCGTTCCGTATAGTGCGACCTGCGAGTCTGCGGAGTATCGCGACAGCACCCATATCGGGATCTGGGATATCACAAAGAAACTGAGTCCTGTCGCCCAGTAGGACCAACTCGTCCGATAGATAGTCTCCAAGGACACTGCGCCCCGGTCACTCGGGCCTGAGAGAAAGGTCCGCCACAAGACAGAAAGCCCAAGAGCCACACTGACGCCGGCGCTCATGAGGAGGCATCGAATAGAGTCATCGAGCCCGAATTCGCTACGGAGAGACCAAGCTCCCACGACCAGGAGAATGCTGAGAGGTCGGCGAATCGAGCCCTCGAAAACCGCTGCCCAACGAACCGCTCCAGACCCTCGCAATAACTCCCCCAACAGTTTTTGGACGGACTCCAAGACAACCCAAAACCCGATGAGATAGCCAAACCCCACAAGAGTTGGAGCCCGCCAAAATCTAACCGCTAGCCAGTCGAGCATCCCGGCCGACAATAGGATTGCCACAACAATCGAGGCAGCCGTGCCAAGCACAAGAATCAGGCGCGCATAGGAAACCGCGGCTCCACCTCGGTTCCTCCCAAGAGCTTCCCCTATAAGCCGCACTGCAGCAGTCGGCATTCCTTGCAGTGAAATCGAAACTGACAGACCGACAGCACTGATCATCAGAACATAGGTCCCCATCTCCGACGGAGACAACACTCGTGCGAAGAAGCCACTGAGAACCAATGCGGAGACCATGGACACTGTTCTGGCGGCTCCAGCCCACGCACTCGACCGGATTAGATCGCCCATCCTGCTGGAATCAACCAGGTCGTTCATCAGCTCTGTCGGCTACCCTGTTTCTCTGGCCAACGCCAACATTGGCCACTACCTTCGGCTCTGTCTGGCTCTGCAGCAGTCGTTCTCAGCGCCTTGGACTCACCGGTGGCAGCTCATGTCGTGACTGCCTTATCCGTGGGATCTGTTCCTCACTAATCATCCATGACTGACCTTGGTACCAAATCCCGGCCAGCTACCAAACGGCCTTGTTTGACTGGCAAGCTCGCAAGAGCTTTCCTGTGAGAGAACAAGCTACAGCAACCACTCGCCCACCACGATCGTGTCATTGCGTTCGAGGGGAATGTCGGGTTCCTTGCCTTTCTGGATCTTCTTCAGGTTGATTTCGCGGCTCTCTTCGGTGCCGTCGGCGCGCCGGCGACGGAGAGTAACCTTCTTGAGATTGGCGCGTTCAGTCGGGCCCCCAGCGGCGGTCACGGCCTGGAGAACCGTGATGCCCTCGCTCGAGGAATACTCGACGGCACCGGGACGATTCACAGCCCCTGTCACGTAGACCCTGAGGCTGCGAGCGACCGGCACCATGACGATGTCACCGGGCTGCAGTTGGATGTTGAGCGAAACATCGCCCTCCTCGACGAGCCGCGTGGCATCGACCTGCAGACTCTGCTGCTGGCCGGATTCATCCCGACGGAGCACCAGAATGTCAGCGCCGCGCTCCCGGTTGAGCCCGCCCGCCTGTCCCAACACTTCGAGCAGGGTCTTCTGTCCAAACAGCTCGTAAACGCCGGGCTTGGCCACCGCTCCCTGCACCGTGACACTGCCACTGATCGACTCCGCGACGAAGATGGACACCTGGGGATCGTTGACCAGCTTTCCATCAGCCAGGGTCTTGGCAATCTGTGCCTCCGCCTCGCTGACTGTCAGCCCCGCCACCGAGAAGTTGCCCAGCAGAGGCAACGTGATCGTGCCATCGCCGAGCACCCGGACCTTCCTGCTGAGCTCGTCGACGCCCAGGACGCTGATCTCCAGGACATCTCCTGGACCGACCGTCAGGAGCGATGCCTCCTGGGCAGGAGCCAGGCCCGTCCCTGCGAAGAGCCAAACCACCAACAAGGCGAGTCCCGCAAGAACTGAACCCCGGTGAACGGCTGCCCGGCCATCGCGCGTTCGCGCATAGAGGAGTGCCTGAAGACCGGCCTTTGCGTCTCTCAGAATCGTCACTGACGGGCTCTTCATCTCCCTATCTCCACGATATTCCTTCGCCAGTACCCAATCCCACATTGAATCCAAGCCGCCGGATCTTCCGATCGTAGATTGGGATATCGGAGGAATAGTCGGTCTCCGAGTATCCCAGTCCGAGCCAGACCCGGTTCAGCTTGAACTCCACATCGAGACCCCAGGTATTGAAATCATCCGATCTGTCTCGACCATCCTCAGCGAAGGGCGTGTACTCGTCCGAGCCCGTCTCACCAAAGAGCCTCGTCCGAACCCAATCGGTGAAGGCATACCGCGCGCCGAGGCCAATCGGACGATACTCGTAATAGGCCCAGCTGTCTGTGAATGAGTACGCCAGGAGATTACTGGCAAAGAGCTGCAACTCCAGCCTGTCCAGAGTGCGCCAGGAGAGCTGCATCCGCCCGGTGACGCCATCGTAGTCGACGAACTGTGAGTCGCCATCGGCCGTCAGTGAGCGATAGGCGAGATTGGCGGTGGCGAAGAGTTGATTGCCCTCGAAATAAAACAGCAGGACGGGGGCTGTTCCCGAATTGGAGCGATCACTCGTACCGGGTTCGAAGTCAGCCTGCGTGTACTCGGCGCCGAGACCAGCAGTGATTCCATACGGGAACCTGTAGTTGACCCCGACAGTGCCCCGGCTTTCATCCCGATCGACAGCCGTCGGGCTCGGTAGCGGCTCGAAGTCCTCGGTGTCGTAATCGATGGCGGCAAGCGATCCCCCGAAGAACACCGCTAATTCGCTCCACACATTGACCTCGAACTTCGCCGCCAGCTCCTCCTCGCTCGTATTGACCTGCTGCTCGAACTCGCGGCTGAAATACGACGCGTACTCATCGAGCCTCGCCGTCAGCTCCATCCCGGTCCGGCCGAAGTTGCCAAAGAGCCCCGCACCATACCGCCCATTCCAACGGTTCCGATCCGAGAACTCTCTCCACCAGCTGTACTCGGGTAGCAGGTGCGCGGCGAGTGTGAAGTCAGAGCCGACCGGCATCCAGCCGCGCACACCGAGCCCCAGGGTTATGGTGAGGTCTCCCTCATCAGTCCCGGCGACCGGATCGCGATACCCCGAGTCCCGCATTCCGACCCAGGGGTCCAGGTAGAGTCTTCCGGCCCGCCACCGGGCTTCGGTCATGTGGCGCTCCAGGACCTCTTCCGTGTCCTCTCTGCGCGGCTCGAAGAACCCCGGCGGCGTGTACTGCACGAATTGAGCTGCAGCGGGTACCACGAGCACCAAGCCCAGAATGGCTGCGATCGTCACCGCCCTTGGCACCCATGGCCTACCAGGTTCTCTCACCTCGAGCTCCCTTTCTCTCATTGCGCCGGAAGGACCTTCCGGTCGTGCAGAATTCGCGCCGGATTCTCCCACATCCAGGCGGCCACCGAGGCCTCGGGGAACTGACCGGACAAGGTTGCATAGGCCGGTTCCAGGTCTGGTGGACGCGAGTGCACATCGTGCCCGTCGGAAGCGATGAGGTCGACCAACCGGTTGTCGAACAGTGGCGCTACTGTCTTCGAAATCCCTTTGCCCTTGTGGTCGATGACTGACGCCGCATTCACCTGCACGACACATCCCCTCTGTTTGAACTCTGCCAGACGCCTCGGCTTTCCGACCAGGAATCGGTAGCGTTCCACGTGAGCCAACACCGGCACCAACCCAACCTCCAGCACCTTCTCGACAGCCGATTCGGCGACATCGGACGAAAGGTAGGGTGGAAACTCGATGAGGAGGTATCGGCTACCGTTGAGCGTCAGTACCTCACGTCTGTCCAGAAAATCCAGAAACTCCGGCGAGACCAGGTTTTCGCTGCCCAGATAGAGGGCCATCTCGCGCAGAAACTCGTTCTCATTGCCTGTCCCTAGCCGCTGCAGACGCTTGACCGTGGCGACGAAGGCGTCGTAGATAGGGACGGGCTCACTGTTGCCAAAAGAGTGAAAGACGTGCGGCGTGGCCACCATGGCTCGTGTGCCATGATCATGGGCATAGCGAAGCATCTCGATGGTCTCGAAGAGCGACGTCGAACCATCGTCCAGACCGGGGATCAGGTGGGTATGAATGTCGACAAAGCGCATGGATCACCGACCCGGCTGACGATCGTCTGCCATCGAGTCATGATCCCCGACGGGAAGTTCGATCACCTTGCGACGCTGGCGTTCAGGCCCCTTACTCTCCAGGCTCTCGAGCTTGTTTTCCCGCCGCCGAAGTTCCTCATAGAACTCTGGAGAGCGGCGGCGGCTCCTCAATTCTCTGGCAAAGATCAAACGCGGTCCCTGCGGATCCTCCTGGATTTCCTCTTCGGGCTCCAGAGCTCGGCGTCTCCCGAGCCAGAAAACTCCAACGGAGACGACCAACAAGAACGCGACGAAGGCTAGAGACCGCGTCGGCGTCGATCGACGGGCCAACGGATCGGGCAGCGCAGCTCCCAAGGTGATCGGATCGTTTTCATCCCTCGTTTCAACCTCCTTGGTTTCATTGGAGGCGTACCTGGAAGCCTCGAAGACACCATATGCGAAGGCAACGCCCACAACAAAGGCCAATCCTGTGATGACGATACGAAAGACGAGGGATCTAGCCATCCTCGCCGCCCTTTCGGGGTGCTTTCAGGCCCTTGCGGTGCTCCGACCGACTGATGTGATCGATCAGATCGACAAAGGCCTCGTGGCTGAGCCCGTCCTCGTCGAGTTCTGGAGGAGGCACGATCCTGGGACCATCCCTGAGGACCGACTCCGCGCTCTTTTCGATCCTCTTCTGGGGTGCCGGTCCGACGGCGCCAGACCGCTTCTGCGTGCCCAGATCATGGCTGACGACGACGCGCCGATAGAACCGAGCACCACAACCCTCGCACCGGTAGGGGTACATGCCAATCCGCTGCAGGATCTGCACCTGCCAGAAACCCTCTGGCGGCAGCGGCTTGCTGCGAGCCACGCCTCGACAGGCCGGGCAGACACGCACGGGCTTTGGGCTCAAGGTGTCACCTTCTCGATTCCTACCGAATCCAACCACACCTTACCGCGAATCCGACTGTCGATCTGTTGACTGATCCGCCGGCGCAGGCGGATCTCTGCCTGACCACTGCCTTCCGGCATCGTAAACAGGACTTCGAACTCCAGCCACCCGCTGGTCCCGCTCACAGGGTCGGTAGCAACCAGGAGAGTCCTGGGGTCTCGTGAAACCACTTCGACAGAAACTCCCTGATCGGTGGTCAACTCTGCGGTGTGCAGGGCCAGCCTCAGCCGGTATCGCTCTCCAGGCTCGAGCAGCAGCTGTTGCCCGACGTGCGTGAAGTCGAGGTTCTCCTTCCCCAGAAACTCGACCTGGAGTGCCGCCGAGCCCTCCATCCCTTCTTTCGGTACTCGCTGGACCACTACCTTCTCCGAACGGACCACCTGCCAGCCGAAGGGACGCCCCGCCAACTCGAGCTCGAACTCGCCGTTCCAGACCCGACTCGACCCACTTTCGAACGCGGGGTCGACGTAGCCGCTGACTCCCATCAGGTCGAGCCAGGCCTCACGCGCCTCGACGGAGCGACCTGTCCGCATGAGGTAATCGACGTATACCCGGCCTTCGGCAACCGATGGGGGCTCCGCAGAGTCGAGGAGACGGGACCAGAGTGAGTCGACCAGTGAGTCCGGCGTGGCCGAGCCGGAGGCCGGCTGTTGCAGGGTGGTGATCCTCGACCGAAGCAGGCTAATCAGCGTCGATCGGTCCTCCGGCAGAAAGGCCTCGACTCGTGCCGTCTCGACTCCCGACTTCATCACCAACGCCACTGCCGGTTCGGCCAGCCGTGGCTCAAGCTGCACGGCGGCGGCAATCTCTTCCACGGCACCATCCAGATCGTCTCGGCGCAGCAGCAGGTTGGCCAGCTGCCAGCGTCCGACGGCATCCTGGGGAGTCAGGGAGACCGCCACACGGTACAAGGCCTCTGCCTGGTCATCATCGCCCTGGAGCTCCAGGGTCCGGGCGTACTCGCGCCAATACCGTGTCGAGTAGGGATTCAGGCGAACCGCCTTTTCGAGCTGGGCAGCGGAAGCCGTCAGATCACCCGCTCCCGGCATATCACGATAGGCCATGGCCAAAAGGAAGTGTGGCTCGGGAGCCTCAGGGTCGAAAGTCACGGCCCGTTCGAGACCGGCCACCCCACGCTCCGGTCGTGCCGCCGCAAGGGCCCTACTGCGTTGGAAGGTCTGCCAGCCGGCGGCTATCAACGCAATCGCCAGCAGTGCACGAACAAGAAGCGAAGGACCCCATCCCAGGGAGGGAACCAGCCCCTCCTCACCAAGAGAAGGGCCAGAGAATTCCAGGACCCAGGACAGACCCAGTACGCACCCGAACACCATGAGGATCGATGGAATCTGCAGACTGAAGTCCACCAGGCTGTGCGTCAGGATCGAGAACAGCGCGCCGGCGCAACCCATTGCCATACCTTGTCGCCACGGGTCTCCACCAGCAAGAGCGAGGACCGACGATCGATAGAACCGCCAAAGCACCAGCCCCCAGGCCGCGACCGCCAGCACCACACCCCACTCCGAGGCCGTTTCCAGGTAATCGTTATGCGCATGATCGTAGAGCCTGTCGAGATCGACTGTCTGATACAACGGAAATCGCCAGCGATACATCCCGGGACCGACACCGAGAATCCACTCCTCACCGATCATCTCCAGCGTGCCTCGATACACCCCGACACGAGACAGGTTCTCATCCAGCCGGCCGAAGCGCTCCAGCAGGGCCTCGAGCCCGAAGGCTGCCCCCATTCCCGCCACCAGGAAGAGCAGCAGCGCGGCTGCGACGCCAGAGACTCCTCGGCGAGAGACCCTGCGGCGAGCCAGACTCAGCAGAAGCGCCATGAACAGCAAGGTCGTCAGCAGCGTGATCGTTCCACCTCGGGATTGCGACATCAGAACCGCCACGCCCATCAGCGAGCAACCGAGGAGCACCACCCATGTCTTGGCCAGTGACTCCGAGCGGCTGGCCCGCTCTGACCGCTTCAGTGCCTGGTTGGCAAAGAGCAGGCCCAAGGCCAGCGGCAGCACCAGATTGAGCAGAGCCGCGTAGTGATTGCGATTGATCAGAGTGCCAGAGGCAATCCGACCCTGCTCACGGAAGTAATCACCAATATGATCGAAACCGGTGATCGACTGCGCCAACCCATAGAAGGCTTCGAACACTCCCAGAAGCACCAACATGGCGACCAGGAATCGGGCATACCGACGACGTCCGTAGCTCTGCGAGAAGGCCAGCCACAGGGCGATCCAACCGACGGTCACGTGCAGATACCCCTTGGCCTCCAAGGTCGGCTGCAAGACGACCTGTCCGAGAAGCCCCACGCCGAACAACGCCAGAGTGACAGTTCTCCAATCGGCCTGAGACCGTCGATCCACCATCAGCAGCGCCAACAAGGCAGGTACGAGCAGAAAGAGAAACAGGCGATAGAGGACCGCAGTCTCAGCTGCCCCGAAGCGCAGTAGACCCCAAGTCAGCGCCAGGCCGAAGGTCAGGACCGTCGTTGCGCCGATCCAGCCGCGGTGACCTGAGGGGCCCTGCACGGATTCCTGCTCCTACGCGGATCGCTGACTGGAGTCGCTGTCCCGGTGGTGATACCGGTCGAAATAGGTGGCGGAATAGCCCCGATACCCATAGGAGGTCCTGTCGATGGGAACATCATTGACCAGGACTCCGAACAGCTTGGCTCCGACATGCATCAGGCTATCGGCTGCTCGCTTAACGGTCTTGCGGGGCGTCTTGCCTCCCCGAGCCACCAGAATCACACCATCGGCATGCGGTGAAGCAACCAAACCGTCGCTGAGCTCCAGTATCGGGGGCGAGTCGACCACGACATAGGTGAAGTACTCGCGCATCAGCAACATGCCGGTGAACATGCGTTCCGAGCTGATGAGCTCCGCCGGATTCGGCGCCCGCGGTCCAGCCGGCACCAGGAAGAGATTGGCAATCCCGGTTTCATGAATCTGCGACGACACATCCGAGTTGCCCGACAGAAAGGTGCTCATGCCCTGTTCCGCCGAGATGCCGAAAGCCTCGGCCAACTTGGGTTCACGCATATCGAGATCGACGATCAAGGTCCGACTCCCGGTCTGCGCCAGGGCGACGGCTATATTGGCGACGGTGGTGCTCTTGCCTTCGCCTGGTATCGCAGAGGTGACCAGAATGACCTGCGGTGGATTGCCAGAATGCGACAGCAACAGGGCCGTGCGTAGCGATCGGTAGGCCTCGAGCGAACGGGCTTGATTCAACTCTCCGCCGCTCTGCACGAGCTGGGGACGCGTCCTCTTGCTGGTCTCACCCCACGGCCAGAGCCCTTGCCCAGAGTCCGTTCCATCCCCTTGTAGACTCGGCACCACACCCAGCGCGGGTAGCCCCAGATGCTGTGTCACGTCCTCGCTGGACTTCAGCGTGTTGTCCAGGGCCTCGACGAGAAACACGGCACCTGTCCCCACGAAAAGACCCAGGATCAGCGCCAGCAGCAGGGTCCGTGATCGGCGTGGAGTGGACCGCGAACGCGGCGGTTTGGCGGTATCGGCGATCCGCATGTTCGAGGAGCGCAGACCGGCCGCGACGCCGGCCTCCTTGAGTCGCTGCAACAGGCCCTGGTAGAGCTCTTTGTTGCTATCGACCTCGCGTTGCAGAATGCTGTACTGGATCGAGCTTTCGTTGAGCTCGTCGACCAGCAGCCGTTGCTTTTCCACAGCCGCCTCGAGCTTGGCGTGGCGATCTTTGGCCAACTCGTAGTCTTGACGCGATCCCGCCAGGGCCTGCCGCTTCTCCGCCAGCAACTGGGCTTCCAGATCCTCGATCTCCAGTCGCGTCTCCTTCACTGCTGGCCACTCCGAGCCATAGCGGCTGGAGAAGCTGGCCAGCTTGCTCCTGGCTGCGGAGAGCTGCTGTTCTAGACGCCGAATGGCTTCCGATTTCAGGACCTCTGGGAACTGCTCGAGGGACGCTTGATCGGCCGCCTCGAAGCGTGCCTGCTGGGTGATCAAATGGGTTTCGGCCACAGTCAGCTCGTCGGAGAGGTCCGCCAACCGCTTGCGAGCAATGGTCTCGCGTTCGGAGAGATTGACGATGTTGTTGCGCTTGGCGTATTGCAGTAAGTCCTGCTCGGATTTCTCCACTTGAATCTGCAGGCCCTCGAGCTGTTGACGCAAGAAATCGCTGGCCCGGGTCGTGGCATCGAACTTCCCTTCGAGGTTCTCTTCGATGAACTCCTCGCTGAGGGTGTTGACGATGCTGGCGGCCAGCTGTGGGTCCGGACCGGTGTAGCTCACTTCGATCAGGCGGGTGTTGCGCACCGGCTGAGCCTCGACGCCGCCCTGGAGCTGGCTCGCCAGGCGGGCCAGCTCGTCTCCCTCGTCCGCTTCGGGAACAGCTTGCCCCGAGCCCAGCGCCAAAGGCAGCCGCGCCACCTGGTAAAGGGCTCCTTTGAGCTGTAGGAGGACCCCGGGGCTGACCGATTGGCTGAAGGTGTCGCTCTCCTCCAGATCGAGCCGCTCGACGACACGCAGTGCGGCGTCATGGGACTGCAGATTCTCGGTCTGAGTCCACATGTAGTTTTCCATGAACCAGCCGCCGGCCATCTCCGAACCGGCAACCTCCTGGAAAGGCACTACCCGAGAGCTCTCTGGATCGATCTGCAAGCGGGCGGTGGCTTTGTACATCGGCGTGGCGGTAAAGACCTGCATCGCGGCCAACACCACAAAAGTCGCAGCGATCGCGAGCAGCATCCATTTGCGCCGACTCAGGATTTGGAGGTAGTGCTCGAGGGAGATCGACTCCTCTTCTTCCGGGTAGTACACCGGAGCCGGCTGTCGGCGCGCCGGCAGGGTCTCCCCCCCCTGGAACGGCAAGGGTAGATTGCGACCGGGTTCTGGTTCCGGAAAATCCGTCATTGCAGTCGTCGAGAGTCCGCCTGGGAGCAAATATTCAAGTTGGTCAATAAGTCTAACAGAGAAGCAAAGTTAGCTGCTGTTAGCTGTCTTACCACTTGAAGTTCCAGATGCTGTCACGGGAGTCGGTCGACAGGTTCCATTGCGAAATCCAGAGGCGTCGGGTACGATCTTCTCCAGCTGTAGAGAAAGGTACCTAAATGTCCATCAACAAAGCACTTTCCGGCCCTCTGCCGACGGCCTTGGCGGTCTCGATGGCGTTCCTCCTGCCGATCCAACCGCTGCTCGCGGCGGTTTCCATCGGACAGACGGCGAGCTCCGACCTCCTGGTGGACGGAGTCCGGGTGCCGTCGGGCACCACGCTGTTGAGCCCATCGGTCGTTGAGACTGGTGACTCCCCTGCCGTGCTGCACCTCAGTACGGGTGGAGTTATTGCTGTCGCCCCCCAATCCTCCGCGCTCTTGGCCGGTGATGATGCCGGGGTGCGTCTGGCAGTGCAAGAGGGTCGAGTCGCCTACACCAGCAAGACCGGACAAGTCGAGTACCTGAGCCAGACCGAGACTCTCCTGGCGAGCGCGCAGGCCGGTATCCAGGAAGGAGATCGAACGAGCAGTGATGAGGACGAGGAAGACCTCTGCCAGCTTCGCGATTGGACATCAAGTCACTGGCAGGAATGCCGGTTCGACGATCCGGACAACGATGAGTGCAACTGGGAGCACATCGAAGTCGCGATGCATGAAGTCCCCCGGTACCTCGAGAAGACGGCTCTGCTGGCCTGCGCGGACCGCAACGACCTCGATCTGGAATGTGACTGCGGAACGGTAGCTGCCGCTGTCATGTGGTGGATACCGGTCGCGGCGGTGGGTGGCGGTTGGGCCCTCTCGGAGATCATCGAGAAAGAGAAGCCGGCGGCGAGCCCCAGCACACCGTAGCGTCGAGACGCGAATCGACCGCCATCCGCGGAAGCGGATGCAGCGAGAAACTAGACTCCGAAGTAGCGGGCGTCGGGATGGTGGACCACGATGGCGGAGACGGAAGCCTCCGGTTCCATCATGTCGCCCTCCGTCAACGTCACCCCGATCTCTTCTGGCCGCAGGACTGAGAAGAGCCCTCGCTGCATGGCCAGATCGGGGCAAGCTGGGTAGCCAAAGCTGTAGCGCTTGCCCCGGTACCGTGCTGAGAAACGATCCTGCAGCGTCATGGCTTCAGAGTCGGCGAACCCCCACAGTTGCCGCAACTTGAGATGCACCAGCTCGGCCGCGGCTTCCGCAGTTTCCAGCGCCAGTGCTGCAAAAGCATGACTTTTGAGGAACTCCCCCTCCTCCCTCCATTGCCGAGCCTGCGCCGCGACCCCAGCTCCAGCCGTCGTGACGAAGAGCGCCACGTGATCGTCTTCCGGCAGCACATAGTCACTGAGGCAGAGACCGTCCATCCCTCGCTGACGGGGGAGCTGCCAGGCCACCAGCGGGGCTTTGGTCTCTGGATCCAGCAGGATCAGCTCATTGCCTCGACTCGTTGCCGAAAAGAACTGCCACACAGCCTTGGCATGCATGGCGCCGTTGCGGGCCACCTCCTGGATCTCCTCGACCACCCTGCGGAGCTTCGCGAGTGTCGGGTCGTGCTTCGCTTCCAGCTGCTTGACCGAGCCCTTCAGCCCCAGGTGTTTCCCGTAAAGCATCTGCGGATTGACCTGAGCCCAGACCTCGTCCAGGTCCAGCTCCTCCAACACGCGATCGCGGTGAGGCGGCTCAGGCACATGGAGGTCGAGGCTGACCGTGCTGCTACGCTGGGTTGTCGACGCCGCCGCAGCCCTTCTGGAGGGCGACTCCGCGAGTTGATCCCGGGCCCGGATCTCGGCGACCTCTGCCTCGAGACTCTGCCGCTTCGCGGAGTCGGTCAGCCGACCCACCAACTCCAACCCATGCATGGCGTCTTTCGCATAGGTCACGAATCCTCCATAGGCCGGCGCGATCTTATTGTGCGTGAATCGACGGGTCAGCGCCGCGCCTCCGACGACCAGCGGGAGGTCGATCTCGATCGCCGAGAGGTCCTCTGCGGTGGTGACCATCTGCTGGGCGCTCTTGACCAGCAATCCCGACAACCCGATCACGTCGGGATGATGTTCGCGAACCGCCTGGATGAGCTGCTCACTCGGCACCTTGATGCCCAGATTGACGACTTCGAAGCCATTGTTGGACAGGATGATATCCACCAGATTCTTGCCGATATCGTGCACATCCCCTTTGACAGTGGCGAGCAAAATCCTGCCGCGGCTCATACCTTCCACGCGATCCATGTGTGGCTCCAGATGCGCTACGGCGGCCTTCATCACCTCGGCACTCTGCAGCACCTCGGCAACGATCAGCTGATTGTCGTTGAACAGCCGCCCCACCTCACTCATGCCGTCCATCAGGGGTCCATTGATGATATCCAAAGGTTCTGGCCAGCGCTCATCTGACAAAGCTTCCTCGAGGTCGTCGATCAAGCCTTCTTTCGAGCCTTCGACGACAGCCCGAGCCAGGCGCTCCGGCAACGCCAGTTCGCCGCGCGGCGTTGCCTCCACGCTCGACGTGCGATCACGGAAGTAGTCAGTGAACTCTTCGATCGCCAGTCCGCTGCCTTTCACATCACCAGGATCGAGAAAGATCAGTCTCTCTGCCAGGCGACGCTCCTCGGCGGGGATCTCTGCGTAGCGGGCCAGGCGCTGCGTATTGACCAGGGCCGCATCCAACCCAGCCTGAGAGCAGTGATAAAGAAAGACCGAATTGAGCACCTCGCGACCTGCCGCCGGCAGGCCGAAGCTGACATTGGAGACACCCAGCACCGTCTTGGCCAGTGGCGCCTCCTTCTTCAGCCAGCGAACCCCTTCGATGGTAGCGGCAGCCGAACCGATGTAGCTCTCGTCTCCAGTGCCACAGGGGAAGACGAGAGCATCGAACCAGATGTCCTCGGGAGGGAAGCCCAGCTCTTCGGTGAGGATTCGGTAGCTGCGGCGCGCCACCTCGACCTTGCGCTCGACGCTCACTGCCATGCCGGTTTCATCGATCATGCCCACGACGATGGCAGCACCAAACCGCTGCGCCAGAGGCACGACGCGGTCGAATCGCTTGCGGCCTTCTTCGAGATTGATCGAATTGAGGACAGCCTTGCCCTGGCACCAGGTCAGGGCCTGCTCCATGACTTCAGCATCCGTCGAATCGATCATCAGGGGTAGCTTGACCATGCGAGTCAGCTGCTCGAGAAAGCGCTCGACATCGCTGGCCTCGTCCCGATCGGGGTCCTGCATGCAGATGTCCAAGACCTGGGCACCCGCCTTCGCCTGACCGCGACCTATCTCGGCAGCGGCTTCGAATTCTCCTTGCGCAATCAAGCGCTTGAACTTACGGGAACCGAGGACGTTGGTGCGCTCCCCGACCAGCAGGGGTCGGTTATCCGCGCTGAGCTCGACGGCTTCGATACCCGAGACCATGCTGCGCTGGTGATGCGATGCCGGGCGCGGCCGACGACCCTCGACCAACTCGGCCAGGGCGGCCACATGTCGATCGGTAGTGCCGCAACAGCCACCCACCAGGTTGAGCCAATGGCTGTCGAGAAAGCGACCGAAGATGCTTGCGAACTCGTCGGGGCCTTCGTGATAGAGGCCTTCCTCATCCGGAAGTCCGGCGTTGGGCACACACGCGACCCGAGTCCGGGCAAGCTCCGAGATTGTCCGTAAATGGTCGCTCATCAGCTCCGGACCCGTCGCGCAGTTGAGGCCCAGGTAGAGCAGATCGCTATGCAACAAGGAGACAGCGAGAGCTTCGGCATCCTGCCCCGCCAACATCGTTCCCGTCGTCTCGATGGTTACCGAAACGGCCACAGGTACTCGCCAACCGGCCATTTCGAAGGCACGTTCGATTCCCAGAAGCCCGGCTTTGATATTGCGAGTGTCCTGACACGTCTCGAGGAGCAGATAGTCGACCCCTCCGGCCATCAGGCCCAAAGCCTCGACGCGATAGTGCTCCTGAAGCTCTTCGAAGGTCACGCCGCCTGTCACCGAGATGGCCTTGGTGGTCGGGCCCATGGAACCACAGACAAATCGCGGGCGACCTGGCTCATCGAAACGCTCACAGGCCTCGCGGGCGAGAGCCGCCGCCAACCGATTCAGCTCGAAAGCCTCGTCCTGCAACCCGTACTCGGCCAACACCAGAGGCGTGCCGCCAAAGCTGTTGGTCTCGACGATGTCAGCTCCCGCAGCCAGATAGAGCTCGTGCAGACGCCGCACCACGTCGGGTCGGGTCCTGCACAGATTCTCGTTGCAGCCCTCGAGATCGGGGCCACCGAAGTCGTCCGCTGTCAGATCTTCATTTTGCAGTCCGGTGCCTGTCGCCCCGTCCAGGACCAGAATTCGGTCTCCCAGGCTCTCCAGCAGTACTTGCGTACGGGCTTCCCGATCTTCTGGGCTGTCCGGGATGGGAACTTCGAAGTTGTAGCGCACCATAATCAAAAACCCCGCTTCGTCGGCATCACGAAGGCGGGATCTCTCACGCGGACAATTGGTTGCCGCCCTTGGGCGACCACATCCTCACCTTGCGGCGAGTTGGCACCTTGGGTGTCCGTCCCAGGTTGCCGAGCCCGATGCGAGATCGGACCGCTCCGGATGCAGCCTGCAGCGTAGCGAAGTACGCCGGCCGCTGTCAATCAGCCCGCGAAATGTGAGCCAGCACAGAGGACCGGCCGCTAACAGATGCGATTGACAGCGGCAAGCGCCATCACGGTTTGAGCTTGGCCATCAGCATATTGATGGCTTTGGAGGACTGCATCAGATAGAAGTGGAGTGAGGGTACACCGCGATCGAGCAAGTCTGCGGCCTGTTTGCAGGCCCACTCGACACCGATGTCGGTGACGTGCCCGGGCTTGGCCGAGTCGACTTCATCAGCCAGCTCGCTGGGTATGTCGCAATGGAACTTGCTCGGGATGGACCTCAGTTGGTGTTTGGTCGTGATGATCTTGATGCCCGGGATGATGGGCACCTCGATCCCGGCCGCACGACAAGCATCTACATAGCCGAAGTAACTGCGGTTGTCGAAGAACATCTGGGTCACGATGTAGTCGCTTCCAGCATCGACTTTCGCCTTGGTGTGCCGAATATCGGTAGCCTTGTTGGGCGCCTCGAAGTGCTTCTCGGGGTAGCCCGCCACACCGACGCAGAAGTCGGAGGCTTCGGCATCGAGCAGGTCGCTCTCCAGGTAGCGTCCCTCGTTCATATCGGCAATCTGCCTGACCAGATCGATCGCATGATCATTGGCCGTGCGTCCGTACTTGAGAGGCTTCTTGAACCCATTCTCGTCGCCGCGTATCGCCAACACATTGTCGATGCCGAGATACTTCAGCTCGATCAGAAAGTCCTCCGTCTCCTCTCGGGTAAACCCCAGGCAGAGCACATGAGGAACCGCATCGATGTGGTACTTGTTTTGAATCAGGGCGCAAATGCCGAGGGTTCCAGGCCGTTTTCTCTTGACCTTACGCTCGATTCCGGTCGCGGTCTCCTCATAGATCGCCTGCGAACCGTGACTGGTGGTGTCGATGAAGGGTGGGTCGTACTTGGCCAGATCCTCGATCAACGCCATGAGGTCCTGGACGTTGCCGCCACGCAGGGGCGGAATGATTTCGTAGCTGATCAGGGGCTTGCCGGCCCGCGCGAGGTGTTCGACGACTTTCATCAGGATCTGAGAGGTTAGCCCCGAAGGACCGCCGACTGCAAGATCATTCCGACCAGAACGCCAACCCCCCCGGCCAGCACGTCGAACGGATCCCAGGATCTCCCTGGAATCACTCCTTGCGACAACTCGAGAAACAGGGCATAAACGAATGTAACGGTAGCCCCGGTCATGTCAGGCCTCGCAAACCGCGCCGTAGCCGTGAAGGACCTGATGACGAGGACCGACAAGACCAGAAACAAGACCAGATGAACCGCTTTGTCCGCCCAGTCGAAACTCGGTACCGGTGGCACCGCTCCCCCGGGGAGCAGCATCAGCACTCCGACGAAGAGAGCGAATGCGACTGCCTGGTGGTGTGGGGAACGTAGGTAGCGCATCATCCAGCCTCCTGGAAATCGCAGCCAAGTTTAGCGTCAACGGCGATAGACTAGTTTCTGGCTGCAACCATGATCGATATCCACTGTCACATTCTTCCCGGCATCGACGACGGTGCAGCCGATCTCACCGAGTCGGTCGCGATGTGCCATCGCGCGGCGTCCGTTGGTTGTGAGGCTCTGATAGCAACGCCGCATCAACGCCATCCGACCTGGTGGAACTCCGAGGTTCGCAAGCTGGAGATGCTTCTGCGCCAGCTGCAGCACGAGATCGGCGACCATCCGCAGCTCTATCTGGGTGGAGAAATCCGCATCGACAGCGGCTTTGCCAGGGAGCTGGACGACCTGTCCACCGCCGGGATTGTCTCCCTGGCGGGATCTTCATACCTGTTGATCGAGTTCGAGAGGCGCCAGCTGACTGTCGATCCACTCACCGTCGTCGAACAGATCAGTGCAGCGGGATGGATCCCCATCGTGGCTCACCCGGAGTTCGTGCCAGGCCTGGGGCAAGATGTCGATCTCGCCGGGCGACTTGTGGACGCAGGTGCCCTGATGCAAATCACCGCAATGAGCCTCACCGGTCATTTCGGCGACAGGACTCTGGAGCACGTCGCGGCTCTGCTGGATGCCGGGCTGGTTCACTTCGTGGCCAGCGACGCTCACGGCATCGATTCGCGCCGTCCCGACATGCACAGGGCGCACCGGGTGATCGCTCGCAGGTGGGGCGCCGAGACCGCTCGGCATCTCACCACCACTAATCCTCGAGCGATTCTGGAGAATCGCAAGATCCCGCCGGCTCGCGCGAGCGCCGATGCCGGTGCCATTCTCCATTGAAGCCGGGGCCATGAGCGCATAAGCTCTGCCAACGATGCATGACTCTGTCAGCAATCTCAATACACTGATCAAAGATCGGGAGGCCCTGGTCGGCGTTATCGGCCTGGGCTACGTGGGCCTGCCTCTGGCTCTCGCCTTCGTAGACAGCGGATTCAAGGTCCTGGGGTTCGACATCGACCAGGAAAAGGTCGATCAACTCGCGGCCGGTGAGAGCTACATTCACTACATCGAGCCGGCAAGGATCGCCGGGGCTTATCGAAACGGCCGACTGGAAGCCACATCGGATTTTCGCCGCCTCGGCGAACCGGATGTCATTCTGGCCTGTGTCCCGACACCTCTGACAGAGAACCGGGAACCCGACATGTCCTATGTCCGGTCGACGACCGAGAGAATCCGGGACACCCTCCGCCGAGGCCAGTTGATCATCCTCGAGTCGACTACCTACCCGGGAACCACGCGCGAGCTCCTGCAGACCACGCTGCAGGAGACGGGCCTCGAGTGCGGCAAGGATTTCTTTCTGGCCTATTCACCCGAGCGCGAGGACCCCGGTAACGCGAGCTTCGGCCCTGCGTCCATCCCGAAAGTGGTTGGCGGCGCCGATCCGGTCTCCGGGGACCTGGCGGAAGCTCTCTATTCCCAGGTTGTAGTCAACACGATAAGGGTCTCATCGGCGGAAGCCGCGGAGGCCAGCAAGCTCACCGAGAACATCTTCCGGGCCGTCAACATCGCGCTCGTCAATGAGCTCAAGACCGTCTACGACGAAATGGGGATCGATATCTGGGAGGTCCTGGACGCCGCCGAGACCAAACCCTTTGGCTTCATGCGATTCAACCCGGGGCCTGGTTGGGGAGGCCACTGTATTCCCATCGATCCCTTCTACCTCTCGTGGAAAGCTCGGCAGTATGGAACCCCGACCCGCTTCATCGAGGTGGCAGGCGAAGTCAACGTGGAAATGCCAAGACGCGTCATCAGGAAGCTCCAGATGGCCCTCAACGACGCGGGGAAGCCTGTTCGGGGCAGCCAGGTCCTTGTCCTGGGATTGGCGTACAAGAAGGATGTCGCGGATCCACGAGAGAGCCCCGCGTTCGAGATTCTCTGGCAGCTACAGCAGCTCGGCGCCGCAGTCAGCTACCATGATCCCTTCATCCCCAACGCCCCAGAGATGCGCTCCTGGAAGGGATTGCAGGTCGGAGAGTCGGTTCCACTGACTGCCGATTTGCTGCAACAGCAAGATGCCCTGGTCCTGGTCACCGACCACAGCGATGTGGACTACGACCTGGTACTGGAGAACTCCCACCTGATCATCGATACGCGTGGGGTCTTCCGGAACGCGGACTCCAAGGTCGTCCCAGCCTGAAGCCATGCCTCTGCCCGAGTTGCACAATGTCCCCGTGCTGGTCACCGGTGGAGCCGGTTTCATCGGCTCACACCTCGTCGATAGACTGCTGGAACTGGGCGCCGTCGTTCGAGTTCTCGATAACCTGGCTACCGGTTCACTGCAGAATCTACGGCACTGCGAGAGCTCGATCGAGTTCCTCGAAGGAGACATTCGCAATCTTGCGACCTGTCGTGATGCCGTCGCGGGTTGCCAATTCGTTTTTCATCAGGCTGCACTGGGTTCGGTTCCACGCTCGGTCGCAGATCCGGCCTCGAGCTTCGAGGTCAACGTTCAGGGGACCGTGCACGTCTTCACGGCGGCCCAGGATGCCGGCGTCGAGCGCCTGATCTTCGCCTCTTCGTCGAGTGTTTACGGGAGCAGCGAGATTCTACCGAAACGGGAGGGCAACGAAGGTCAGCCCCTTTCCCCCTATGCCGCGACCAAGCAGATCGACGAAACCGTCGCGGCTGTCTTTGCAACCAGCTACGAGTTGCAGTCGATCGGCCTCCGGTACTTCAATATCTATGGCGCTCGCCAGGATCCAGACGGCCCCTACGCAGCCGTCATACCGCGATTCTTCAAGGCTGCATTTTCAGGCGAACGCATGACCATCTACGGCGACGGCGAGCAGAGCCGCGACTTCACCCATGTTTCCGATGCGGTCCAGGCCAACCTTCTTGCCGCTGGAGCGGACGCCGTGGCCTGTGGGCGTGCCTACAACGTCGCGGCCGGAAAGGCATCGAGCGTCAATGCCCTGGCGGCCGAGGTGGCGAAATTGTGCGGGACGACGAGCGACCCGATCTACCAACCGGCCCGCCCGGGAGATGTCAAACACTCTCTGGCAGATCTCAGCCAAATCCGGGCGACACTCGATTTCCAGCCGGTCACGCAGCTCGCTCCGGGACTCGCCGCTGCCTTCGACTACTACCGTAGCATCCTGGAGACCCCATGACCGATTCCGCTTCGCAAAGATCCGTACTGGTTACCGGTGGCGCCGGATTCATCGGATCCCACATCGTCGATGCGTTGGTCGAGCGCGGCCTGCACGTGCTCGTGGTCGACGACCTGAGCTCCGGCAAACGCGAAAACGTCAATCGGGGCGCCGAGTTGAGCGTGCTCGACATTCGCTCTGCAGAGACCGCTCGACTGGTCGAGGAACGGCGTCCCTCGACGATCTTCCATCTCGCGGCCCAAATGGATGTGAGACGGTCGACCGAGGACCCTGCTTTCGATGCGTCGGTCAATATCCTCGGCACCTTGAACGTGCTCGGCGCTGCCGTCAAAGGCGGAGTCGACCAGTTCATCTTCGCCTCTACAGGTGGCGCCATCTACGGTGAGCAGGACGTCTTCCCGGCACCGGAGGATCACCCGGAGCGACCCGTGTCACCCTATGGTGTCTCCAAGCTCGCCGGCGAACGGTATATGTACTACTTCAACGTCCAGTATGGACTGAATGTCGCGTGCTTGCGTTTCGCCAACGTCTATGGCGAGAGGCAGAACCCTCATGGTGAGGCCGGAGTCGTCGCCATCTTTCTCAAGCTCCTGTCAGAGAACAAGGCGCCTGTCATCAACGGGGATGGGCTGCAGACGCGGGACTACGTCCATGTGGCGGATGTGGTCAGTGCCAACATGGCTGTGATGGGTCTTCAGGGCTTCAACATCTTCAACGTCGGCACCGGCATCGAAACCACCGTGATCGAGCTGTACCAGGGGCTCCGCCAGGCAGCTGGCTCAGAGCTCGAAGCCATCCATGGGCCGGCCAAGCCCGGTGAGCAGCGGCGTTCCTGCGTCGATGCCACTCGACTGCGCACCGAGCTGGATTGGCCCCCGCCACGACCCTTGGACGAAGGCTTGCAGCGCACCGCCGATTGGTTCTTGACGAGCCCACAGGATTGAACCGAAGCAGTCCATTCCTTCCCATCGCAGTGGGTCTTCTCGTCCTCTGTGCCTTCGCTTGGGGTTACCTCACCCATGAGCGAGGCACCTTTCCCGACGCCCTGATCCAGTCGACTCTGGTCGAACTCGGCTGGCGGCGCGAACCGCCTCCGCGACGCATCCACCCCGAGAGGAGTCTGGTGGATGAGAAGGCTCTTCTCAGCCTGCCCTATCTCTCGGCCAGCCCTGACACAGCGGGCGGTCGACGAGGGGTGAGCCTGCATGAGCCGGACCGCACCTTTCCGGGCCTCAATCTCTACTCCTCGGAGCGCGAGAGTCGGGCGTTCCTGCTCACCATGGAGGGCCAGCTGGTCCATCACTGGAGCCACCAACCCGGAGGATTCCAGCATGTCGAATTGCTTCCCGACGGAGATCTGATGGTCCTGATCAAGGACGACCGTCTCCTTCGCTTGGGCAAGGACTCGTCTCTCGTCTGGGAGTTCGTGGCACGGGTACATCACGATCTCTGGTTCGATGAAGCGAGCCAGAACATCTGGGTGCTGACGAGGAAGCCGAAACCTGCTCCCGAGAGGCATGCCACCATTCCGATTCTGGTCGACTACCTCACGATTCTCTCCCCTGATGGCCATGTCCTGAGAGAGATCGATCTCCTCGACAGTCTCGAAGGCTCGCCCTTCGCCTTCCTGCTGCCTTCCGTGGAAGACCTGATCCCACCTGGTGACGAAACACCGCCTGCGATCGACCTTCTGCACACCAATCACGTCGAGATCATCGAATTCCGAACCCCCGCTCTCCCCGAAGCCTTCCAGCGGGGCAATATCCTGGTCTCGTTGCGAAACCTCAATGCGATTGCGGTCCTGGATTCCGCCAGTGGCGACCTGCTGTGGGCTTGGGGGCCCAACAACCTGATTCTGCAACATCATCCGACACTGCTGCCAAGCGGCAATCTGCTCATCTTCGACAATCGACTGGAGGAGTCCCGTGTCGTCGAGATCGACCCTTCCCGACCCGACAGCAGCGTCTGGCAATACGGACCTGCCCCAGGGTTCTTCTCACGGCTACGTGGGAGCAATCAGCGCCTGCCCAACGGAAACACCCTGATTACCGAATCGGACGAGGGCCGCGTAATCGAGGTGACGCCCGAAGGTGACGTTGTCTGGGAGTTCTTCAACCACGACCTGGACGCCGAAGGCCTGAGGGGTCCTATCTGGCGGATGCGCAGAATCGGCTTCGACGACCCATCCCTGGCCAGCTTCGATCTTCCACCTGCGGGCTAGCCGATAAAAAAAGGCCGATCCCTTGCGGGACCGGCCTCGAACATCAATGCGTCGGTGTCGACGCGATCAATACATTCCGTCCATGCCGCCGGGCATGCCGCCACCAGGCATCCCACCATCGCCCTTGTCTTCCTTTATCTCGGAGACCAGTGCCTCGGTGGTGAGCATCAGACCAGCGATCGACGCGGCGTTGAGCAGCGCTGTCTTGGTCACCTTGGCTGGGTCGATGACGCCGGCCTTGACCAGATCTTCCATCTTGCCAGTTCCGGCGTTGTAGCCCATGTTGCCCTTGCTGCCCATCAACTCGCGCACGATGACCGAGCCCTCTTCGCCGGAATTGTTGACGATCTGTCGCGTCGGCTCTTCGAGTGCCCGACGGACGATCTGGATGCCGACGTTGATGTCATGGCTCTCGCCTTCGAGCTTCTCGACGGCCTTGATGGCTCGCAGCAGCGCTACACCGCCACCGGGGACGATGCCCTCTTCGACGGCGGCCTTGGTCGCGTGCATCGCATCCTCGACGCGCGCCTTCTTCTCCTTCATCTCGCTCTCAGTGGCGGCACCGACCTTGATGACGGCCACACCACCAACCAGCTTCGCCAAACGCTCCTGCAGCTTCTCGCGATCGTAATCCGAGGAGGTCTCCTCGACCTGATTGCGAATCTGCTTGACGCGGCCAGCGATCGCCTCACGGCGCTCCTTGTCATCGGAGTCGGTCACGATGGTGGTCTCATCCTTGGTGATGACGACCTTCTTGGCCTGGCCAAGATCGGACCACTGAACGTTCTCCAGTTTGATGCCGAGATCTTCGGTAATGACTCGACCACCGGTCAGAATGCCGATGTCCTCGAGCATCGCCTTCCGACGATCGCCAAAGCCTGGGGCCTTCACGGCGCACACCTGCAGCGTGCCGCGCAGCTTATTGACGACGACAGTGGCCAGGGCTTCGCCTTCGACATCTTCGGCGATGATCAGGAATGGCCGCCCCTGCTTGGCGACCTGCTCGAGAATCGGCAGCAGGTCCTTCATGGAGCTGACCTTCTTCTCATGCAACAGGATCATCACGTTCTCGAGCACCGCCTCCATCCGCTCGGGATCGGTCACGAAGTACGGCGAGAGATAGCCGCGGTCGAACATCATGCCTTCGACAACCTCGAGTGTGGTGTCGAGACCCTGGGCCTCTTCCACCGTGATAACGCCATCCTTGCCGACCTTCTCCATCGCCTCGGCGATGATCCCACCGATCTCGGAGTCGTTGTTGGCCGAAATCGTACCCACATGGGCAATCTCCTCGCCACCAACCGGCTTCGACATTTTGTCTATGGCCTCGACAGCAGCCCTGACGGCCGTCTCGATGCCCTTCTTGAGCTCCATCGGGTTGGCACCGGCGGTCACATTCTTCGAACCTTCCCGGAAGATGGCCTGGGCCAGCACGGTGGCCGTCGTCGTGCCGTCACCAGCGACATCCGAGGTCTTCGAAGCGACCTCGCGCACCATCTGGGCACCCATGTTCTCAATCGGGTCAGCCAGTTCGATTTCCTTGGCGACGGTCACACCGTCTTTGGTGCTGGTAGGCGAGCCAAACTTCTTCTCGATTACCACGTTGCGACCTTTGGGACCGAGGGTCACCTTGACGGCGTCGGCCAACTTGTTCACACCCTTGAGGATGCCGCCGCGCGCTTCTTCGGCGTATGTAATTTGCTTTGCAGCCATTTGTTCAAATACCTCCTATTTGCCTTGCTATCTAGCCGATGACGGCCAGAATCTCATCTTCACGCAAGATGACGTAGTCCACGTCGTCGATTTTGATTTCACTACCCGAATACTTGCCGATCAGGACGCGGTCACCCTTCTTGACATCCATGGGGGCACGGCTTCCGTCTTCCTGGATTTTGCCAGGACCAACGGCCACTACCTCGGCCTCTTGGGGCTTTTCTTTGGCGGTATCGGGAATGATGATGCCGCCGCGGACCTGCTCCTCTTCCTCGATCCGCTTGGCCAGCACTCGATCGTGCAGGGGACGAATTTTCGCTGCCACTACTCTACCTCCTGTAGTTGGTTAAAACCTTCGATTTATTAACTTAAGACCCCGACTCAGCGGGATTGGCACTCTCCGGTCGAGAGTGCTAACAGAGTCTATGACTAGAGTATTCCCCTGTCAAGAAGAATCGTCAAGAATCTTAGTAGCAGAGACTAAAATGTGCTACGGGCAGCATTCAGCCCTGTTCCAACGTGTCGGTTCGAGCAATCATTTCGCGAATGCTCGGACCGAGTTGAGGAGGAAAGGCCAGCAGCCCCTCGAGAAGTGGCGAACGCTGGTTGAAGGCTCGATCAGGTTCTCCGAGTGGCTCGATCACACCCCCTGCAGCCCTGACCAGCGCGACCCCTGCCACGACGTCCCACTCGTTCTTGGGTACCAGCGTCCAAGTCGCATCGACCTCGCCGGCAGCGACCATGGCGAGCTTGTAGGCGACCGAACCGCATGGCCGAACCTCGATTCCCTGGTTCTGGAATCGATCCCACTCGCCTCGCTTGATCTCACTGTTGCTGGCCAGCACCACAGCGCCATGCAAATCGGAGCGATCACTCACCCGCGCCTGGACTCCATTCAACGTCACACCATGACCGATGGCGCCCAGAACCAACTGACCGGTTGCCGGATTCAGAACCCCACCAGCAACTGGCCGCCCATCCTCCACCAGACCGATCGAAACTGACCACTCCGGGATACCCTGGACGAACTCCTTGGTTCCATCGAGAGGATCCACAACCCAGGCCCGACGCTTGTCGAGGCGCAGGTGGTCATCGACCGTCTCTTCGGAAAGCCAGCCCTCGCCTGGGGAAGGAAGTAATTCGCGCAGCACTTCGTCCACGCGGTGATCAGCCTCGGTCACCGGGTCGCCGCCGGCCTTGCGCTCGACGGCGATGGCCCCGGGGGTGTAGGGAGCGAGAGCCTTTTCCGCCGCCCGCAGGGCGGCCTCGATTCGTCGCAGATCTTCCTGGCGTTGGGCTGGGTCAGTCATCTATTGCTGCCTTTCCTGGAAGGCGGCCGGCACAGAGACCGGCCCCTTCAGTCCTCATCGGAAG
The DNA here is from genome assembly GCA_963707075.1 of uncultured Acidobacteriota bacterium. Taxonomy (GTDB): domain Bacteria; phylum Acidobacteriota; class Thermoanaerobaculia; order Multivoradales; family JAHEKO01; genus CAXMQZ01. The sequence continues at coordinate 595,105 of CAVPOX010000004.1, read as the reverse complement.
CGCGGATTCTATGAGGAGGCCCCGGCAGAAGTGCCGATATAGCCTTCCCTTTCGAGATAAAGGATGATCTGTTGCGCCGCCTCTTCTGGTGACAGGTCCGAAGTGTCGAGAGGAATCTCCGGGTTCTCGGGCTCCTCATAGGGATCGGAGATGCCCGTGAACTCCTTGATGATGCCCGCTCGCGCCTTGGCATAGAGCCCCTTGCGATCCCGTTGCTCACAGATCTCCAGAGGTGTCGAGACATGAACCAGAATGAATCCTCCACCGCTTTGCACCATCTGTCTGACCTCCTGTCGCACCGCCTTGTAGGGTGCGATGGGAGCGCACAAGGCAATGCCGCCATTCTTGGTGATCTCAGAAGCGACAAAGCCGATACGCGCGATGTTGAGGTCGCGATGCTCCTTGGAGAAGCCGAGCTCCGAGGACAGATTCTTGCGCACGATGTCACCATCGAGCAATGTCACGGGACGCCCCCCCAACTCGAGAAGCTTGGACAACAAGACGTTGGCTACCGTCGACTTGCCAGAGCCTGACAGGCCAGTGAAGAAGACCGTGAAGCCCTGCTGGTGGCGAGGCTTGTGAGTCCGGCGCAGCTGGGTCGCCACCTCGGGAAAGGTGAACCACTCAGGTAGCTCACGGCCGTCGGCAAGTCTCTCACGCAGCTCGGTGCCGGAGAGGCTCAACGTGCGGGTGCCCTCGGGCACCTCGTCGATCGGCATGTAGGCGTCCTTGTCTTCGGCGTAGACCACCATCCGGAAAGGCACCATCTTGATACCCAGCTCCTTCTCGTGCTTCTTCATCAACTCCTGGGCATCGTAGGGACCATAAAAGGGCTCACCGTTGGAGTCGTTGCCGGGACCCGCATGGTCCCGCCCTACGATGAAATGGCTGCACCCGTAGTTCTTGCGTAGGATGGCGTGGAGCAGCGCTTCCCGCGGGCCGCCCATTCGCATGGCCAACGGCAGCAGCGACAACATCGCGGTGTTTGCCGGATAGCGATCCATCAATGCCTGGTAGCAGCGGACGCGGGTGAAGTGATCCACATCACCCGGCTTGGTCATGCCGACCACCGGGTGGATCAGCAGACTCGCTTCGTTTTCTCTCGCGGCGCGCAGCGTCAGCTCGAAGTGGGCGCGGTGCAGAGGGTTGCGCGTCTGAAAGGCGACGACCTTCTGCCAACCCAGCTTGGCGAAGCGGCGACGCACCTGCTCCGGCGTCAGCCGCAGGCGCACGAAATCGTAGTGGGGCGGTAGCTCGAGTCCCTCCAGACGACCGCCAATCGCAATGTTGTTGGTCCGTTCGAAAAGATGAGCGACACCGGGATGCTTACGATCCTGGGTGCCAAAGACCGCCTCGGCCTTGGCTTCGCGATCGATCTCCCACTGATCCTCGACGTGCATTACCGCAATGGCCAGACCTTCCGGATCGCGCAACACGATCGGATCGCCGCCTGTAGCCTTCTCAGCGATCTCCTCGGTGACATCGAGGGTGATGGGCAGAGGCCAGAGTGTGCCGTCGGCGAGTCGCATGTCACTGCAGACTGCATCGAAATCCTGCTTACCGAGAAAACCTGTCAATGGCGAAAATCCGCCATTCATCAAGAGCTCGATATCGCAGAGTTGACGAGGGGTCAGGTCCCATGAGACCCAATCTCTGGAAGCTTCCTTCAATTCGCTACGCCGATCGTCGTCGACTAGCAGGTCAACCAGGGTACCGCCATGAGGACTATTCAGATGGTCCACGCTTCACTCCACTTCTGTAGTTTGAAAACTCGATTTGTAGGGAATACTTCCGGTAAGGCTTTCTGCGGAGCCGGAAGTGTACTCGGCCGCTCGCTGCAGGTCAACTGGGCAAGACACGGATACTCAGATGCACAATCATCGATGCAACCGGGGGCCACTCCCTGATCAGTAGGCGTTGCCTACACTGAAGAAGATGGCATACGGATCCTCGCCGGGTAGCCGGTCCAGTTTCCAGCCTGCCTCGAGCCGAATGGCCCCGATCGGCGATAGATAACGTAGTCCCAAGCCGAGCCCACTCTTCAACTGGGCCAGGTCGATATCGCGCCAGTCACTCCAGACATTGCCTATGTCGAAGAAGAGGTTGCCGCCTATCGGGCCCGCGATCGGAAACCGGTAGTCGAAGTTGAACAGTACCTGACCATTCCCTCCCACTGGAACGTAGCCGGTGGCTGCCGCACAGTCATCCTCGAGACTGTTGGTCGATATCCTCAGGTCTTCCGGGACCACGGGTACCAGGGTGTCGCCACAGATACCCAGCTTGTCACGGTTGTAGGCCCGGTGTGTAGTACTCCCGCCGGCGAAGAAACGCTCAGATATGGGGATCAGCGCAGAGGATAGATCCTCCAGCGATTCTGGTATCTGTTTCGTCTCCTGCGAGTCCTTGAGGGGTTCGATGCCACCCACGCGAAAGCTCCCACCGATCGAGCCCAGAATACCCAGGTCGAAAAATCGCGTGTACTGAAGAAAAGACTTGAGAAACCGCTCCTCGGCCTGGAAGAGCGGGAAGGCATACTGCACCTGCAGATTGCTGGTCCAGCCGCTGGTCGGGTTGACCGGATCGTCACGGTAATTGAGTTGATAGTTCGGGGTGATACTGGCGATCTGAACCTCTTCCAGGTCCCGCTCGACGTCCCCGGGATCGAAGCCTTCGAATTCGAGAATGTCCACCAGGCGATAGTCGAAAAGCAATCCCGTCCGTGAGTGCCGACCGATACGCTGAGCCTCGACCTGGCCGCCTCGCCGCAAGGACTCGAAACTGTCTCTGGTTTCTTCGATGTAGAAAAGCGAACCTGTCGTGGAAAGGCGCCGGGGCCCGAAGAATGGCCGATTCACCAGTGCGCGCGCCAGGATGTCACGCCCCAGCCGCAGGTCAACTCGACTTGTCACACCACGCCCAAAGAGGTTGCTCCGCGTGTAACCGAACAGGCCCGTGAAGCCCTCCTCCGTGTCGAGCCCAAAACCATAGGTAAGACCATGACGGCTACCCTCCTCGACACCAACAAGGATGTCTCGCTCACCCCGGAACGGAGTTCCAGGGGCCCGACGCACATCCACACTGGAGAAGGCACCCATACGATAGAGATTGGTCTGAGCTTCAAGAAGGCGATCCGAGCTGAAGTAGTCCCCCGATCTCAAGCCGAGGGCGTTGCGAATCACCCGACTACTGGTGCGTCGATTCCCTCTGATGACCACGCGATCGACGCGACTGCGAGGACCCTCCATGATCCGGTAGCTGACGTCCGCCAAAATCTCGTCACGATCCCAGTCCACGGTCGAAGCCAGCTGCACAGACTCGAAGCCCAGAGATCGATAGAAGGCGCGAATCGCACTCGTGGTCTCCTCGTGCAGAATCGGATGGAAGGGACCGCCGGGTTGCATGGGGAGACCGGCACGGAGCTCAGATTCGTCGACCGAGTCGACCCCGTCCATTACGAGGTCGACCAGCCTCCTTTGCGACCCCTCCTGCACAGGTATCGTCACTCGCAACTCATTACCCGCCTGCTCGATCTCGGCAGGTCCCACGACGGCATCCCAGTAGCCATTGATGCGGTAGTAGGAGAGTATGTTCTCGATGTCATCGTCCAGAAGCGCCTGCGAGAGCCTTCCACTGCCAGTGGCAAACAGGCGCCTCGATTCGGTCGAGATCAGGGAGAAGAGCTTGGGGGTGCTCATAGACTCATTGCCCACAAAGTCGATATCGACAAGCTCGTACCTGTCACCGGGTTCGACCGTGAGAACCAGATGGACCAGTTCCTCGGACCGGGATTCGCTCCATCCAATCTCGACGTCGAAGAAGCCCTGTTTCTGGTAGTAGGCACGGATCCTCTCGACAGATCGCAGCAGAATCGCCTCGTCGTAGCGAGTGTCCTTGAGAAAAGGCGCCAATCCCTTGCGACGCAAACGCTTCTCGTCCGCACCATGTATCTCGATGTGAAATCGAGGGCCGACATCGATCTGGTAGGTGATGTCGACGACAGCATCATCCCAGTCGATCTGCGCTTCGAACGGGCCGACCCTGGCTACGCGATGGGTCTCTGAGAAAAGCCAGGTCTCGAGTCTCTCGATATCCTCGCGCACTCCACGTTGACGGAAGGTCTTGCCAGGCCCCATGCGCAGTCGACCCTGGAGATCTGACGATGTAAAGGGACTGATCGGACCTGTGAACTCCACGAAACGCACGGCGAAGCGGGGCCCGGGATCGATTTCATAGACGACCACCGCGGTTTTGGTCTCGCGATCGATCTGTGGCCGGGCTCTCACGGATGCGGACATGAAGCCCTGCCTCTGATAGTAGTTCTCCAGATCATAGACACCCCGCATGATGCGACTGGTGACCAAGGCTTCACCTTCACCCTGAACCAGGACATCTCTCAAGTCTCTCTCCCGAATCTGCAGGTCACCTCGCAGAACGATCCTCTCCACCTGGATACGCCCCCAAGCAGCAAACCTGATCACGACCCCATCTGGATCGGGGTCGACGAAGGCTTCGACCTCGCTTACCAGACCCGAGGCCTGGAGGTTGCGCAGCGTCCTGGCCAATTCATCCTGCCTGAAGACCGCCCCCGCCCTGGGCACGATGAGAGGCCCGATCCGTTCTCGCGGGATGTGGACAACATCTGTCAGCAGCTCGATGCGAGTCACCATCTGCCCCTCGAGCGGCGCCGCGACACCCGCACTGACCGCCTGTGCAGTGAGAATCGACGCCAAGCAGACGATCAGCGTTGGACTGACGAGCGCGAGCGCTTTCGCCCAGCTGCGCACGGCACGGTTCATCGAATCGTGGTCCTCCACAGCACGTCCACGCCGTAGGACTCGTCTCCCGTCTGCCTGAGCTTGAGGGTGATGCCTCGGCGTACTCGCCATTCGACTTCGAGCACATCGTCGGCAGTCGAAGTTGGATCGTAGGAATATGTCAAATAGACATCGCGAGACAGCTGCTTGCCCAGGGTCACGCGCGCCGAGGACAGCTCGCCACTGGCCCTGGTCAGCGGCTGGACTCGGAACTGGTCGAGTCCGAACAGTCGGCCCGTGCGCTGGGTCACCAGCGACGCAGCCTGGCCATACAACAGGTCGGTGGCGGCCTGCGAAGCCGAGCGGTCGGCATCTCGGCCGATCGAGGACCCGCTCGTCCAGCTCTCCTTGCCCGTTGTCAAGAGCGAAAGAACCTCCAGGTCAGCCAGGGGCGGGTTGGACGAGTAGCGCAGATTGAGGTTGTCCACGGTGCCCGACAAGTTGAGCGTGATGTCGTACTCACGGACATCGGCGCGCGCTACCAGATCAACAACGGGCTCGATCTTCAAAGGATTGGAGAAGCGCAGTGAACCCCTTTCGATGATGTATTCGTTCGGACCCAGGACCAGCTTGCCATCGGGCTCCAGGCTGACCTCCCCAAAGACGACAGGGCGGGCCAGGCTGCCGCGCACCAGGAGATCCAGGCTCCCGTGCAGGTCGGCGAGGTTGTTACGGACCCGCAGGGCGGATGGACCTCGTACCGCGAGATTTAGCTCGGTCCTCACCGCTGCATCGTCCGCTTTCTCGACCTCCAACCGGCGGCGAGTGAAGATGTTCGACAACAGCTGTGTCAAGCCGAGATTGATGTCTTCTACGTAGAGCGCCCGCTCGACATCGACTGATCCGCGGATCTGGTGACCGTTCTCGTTCGAGCTCAGGACAAGATCGGCGCTCCCCCGAGTCGACCAATCCTCGGGAAAGGGCACATCGAGATCCCTCGCCAGGACCTGGATCCGATAGTCGAGGTAGTCCTGCTGCGTGAAGGGATCGATCGTACCGCTAACCTGCAGATCGCCGCCGGCGGCACGGGCAGTGACCCGATCAACGATGATCCGGTCCGGATCGAACAGCAGGACACCTTCGATCTGGTCGAGCGTGAAGGGCAGACCCTCCACAATGGCCCGACCATCGTAAAGCCGTCCCTGTCCGTTGAACTCGGGAGACTCGGAAGAACCGCCAATCGTCGACAGAATCTCGAACCGACCACTGCGCAGCCCCAGATCTGGCAATACCAATTCGAGCCAGTGCGTGTCGAGTGAGCTCATCAAACGCAGATCGAGGGCACGCGGCTGCTCGATTCCGATGGTGCCGTTGAGAAAGAGCTCGCTCAATCCCTCGGGCTCGCCGATGAAGAACGACTCGATCCGCAGCTCATCGCCGCGCAATGTCGCGACTACCGGCTCGAGATTCTGGAGACGAATCCCTTTGAATGTGATGTCGAAATTTGGCAACTCGAGGGCGGCACGCCAGGCTCGACTGCCATCGAGATCCCCGGCAATGAGAAGCTTGCCGTTCAGGCTACCGCTGACATCCGCGGCGGTGGGCCGATCCGCGAGTAGCAGTAACTCCTCGACAACCTCGCTCGACAGGTCGAAGGCGAGATCGAAACCGGCACTGTCCAGGCGACCGCCGCCAGCCAGGTCGACAAGGCCGAGAAAGTCTCCTGCCACGGTCAACCTGTCATCGGCAAGCTCGAGATCGATTCTCGAACGACCATCGCGACCCAAAGGCTCACCGACAAGTTCCAAGTCCTGCCACGCCAGCTCTGCTACCAGGCGCGGCTGCGACCAGAGCCCAGAGACCTGGCCATCGACTCGCAACTTGCCAGTCAACCCGCCGGGCATCAGATCGACAAAGGGCGGCTCATCCATCTCCAGCGCACTGGACTGAAGCTCGAGGTCGAGAGTCTCCGCTGCGGAGTCGAGACGGCCCGCGAGCACCATCTCGCCTGCTGGAACGACGAGCGCCAGGCGTTCCACGACAGACCACAGAGGGTCGAAGTCCATCCACAGCTCCACTTCGTCCAGCCGAAGATCACCCACCTGCGCCGGGCGAACCGCAGCCCGGACCCTTCCTTCCAGGGCCCCCAGCTCACCCCACAGCCTCACCGATCCGAAGACCGGGCCTACGACCGGAATCTCCATCGGTAGCCACGGCTGCATCTCATCCAACGGCCACCCAGCCGTATCGACCGACACGCCGAATTTCACAGGAACCAGATCCCCCAACTCCGCCATCTCGAATGGAAAATTGCCGGTCACAATCAATCCACCTTCCCCGCGTTCCAGCTCGAGGCGCAGATCTTCAAGTCCGGGTTTACCGATATGAAAGGAGCCCTGCAAGCGGTCCGCAGTCAGGCCTGGGGCTACGACATTCTCCAGATCCAGCTGAACGAATGTGCTGGCCTGGCCTTGTCCGACATACAGCACTCCCTCGAAGAGGCCGTTGCCGGCGGTAGGTAGCCACAAGGTCTCGGGAGGAAAGTCGAAGGGCATGAGCCAGAGAATGCGCTCGATCCGCTCGCTTGCGACTCGGTAGCTGAACTGCCCTTCGCGCTCCTCGATGTCAAAATAGCCATCGGCTTCGATCTGTTGATAGGGACCCGTCAGTCGCGCCGCCTGAGTTCGAACGACCCCGTCTTCGATAATCAGGGGCACCGAGCCGCCGATCGGTATCGCGTCATCCTGGCCGGCGACCGGTGTAATCGTCAGGTTCGCCCAACCCTGCCCCTCAGCAGCGTGGCCGAAGGGAAACCGGTAGTCGAAGACACCTGATACCCGACCGGAGAGTCCGGTAGCAGGGATCTTCTGATCGTCGACCAGCTGCTGCAGATCGATTCCGTCCAGTCTCAGATCCACTTCGAAGGAGCGACGGTCCTTCTGTGTATCCAGATTGAGACTGCCCTGGAGGGAACCCTGCGCATGGAGAGCCTGCACCACATCGAATCGAACACCGTTTCGATCCCCCGACACCGCAGTTCGTACGTCCCTCATCTCTCGACCCAGCACCTGCAGATAGGGCGAGGTCACCTCCGCCCGAAAGCCCCAGGCGCTCTCACTCCAGGCAAAACCACCATCCAGAAAGAACGCACCCTGAATCTGATCCTTCAGGTAACCGAGTCGCGTGAAGAGCGAGGCATTGCCTTGCCCCTCGACTTCGAAGACCCACTCCTTCTCCTTCCACGAGGCTCGACCGGTCACCCTGGCAGTCAAATCAGGCGCACCGAGACGGCCGCTCAGAATCTCCATGCCCTGCGGGTCCATCACCACCCGCAGCGCTACCGACGACGAGATCGGGTTCCCCTTCGGCAGGATCAATTCGAGATCGCCTGCCACTATCCTGCCGGTGACCTCGTCCTCGAAGCCTCCCGATAACTCGGCATTGAGCGCAGTTGCGGTCATCTCCAGGGGCAGCCGATGCTGAGCGATACGTAGCTCACCCCCGGCCAGGGCCAGGTGACGCACGTTCACCCGAATCGGCGATTTCAGTTTCGGGCCCGCCGCCCGAGCGCGCCCCTTTCCGACCTTGGGAAGATTGTTTTGACGCGGTGCCACGAAATCGAGAAAGAGACGTGGCTCCTCCAGGACTACCTCGTGAATCGTCAGGATGCGGCGTTGCAGATCGACGATCTCGGCATCGATCACCGCTCGACGAACCGTCAGAAAGGGCGGGTCTTCGGGAGAGGGACCACCGAGGCTGAAGTCTTCGACCTCCAGACCGAGCGGCACGAGCTTGAGATGGACTGCGTCAATATCAACCTCGCGATCGAGAAGATCTGTGAGGGATTTTTCCGCCAGTCCGGCAAAGTAGGCTCCGGCCCACTCGGACTGCAATCCAAGATGCAGCGCCAAAACCAGCAACGCCAGTGCTGCGATGCTCCACATGGCGGGGCGCACCAACCAGCGACGAAAACGCCCGTGACGCCTCCGAGCCTTCTTGGCGGGTGGCGTGGGCGCAGATGTGGGCGGGCTATCGGAATGCATACGCGAGGGGTGAATGCAATTACCGTTCCTCGCCGTGGCCGAGCCGATCCCGGTCGGCTCATTCTCCCCAGTGGAGTTTATCGCGCAGGTTGTCGTAAAAGGTGCGGTCGGCAACCCTGACCAGGCGAACCACGGCGGTTGACCTCTTGACCGAAACGGTATCGCCCGCCTTCATGGCGGTGCCTTCCTGGCCATCCAGGGTCAGATAGACATCTTCCTCTTCGGTCACCAGGGTGACCTCTACCATCGAGCTGTCCGGCACCACGATCGGACGCTGCGAAAGTGCGTGAGGACAGATCGGCGTCACCACGATTACCGGCAGGGTCGGACTGACGATGGGTCCATTGGCTGAAAGGTTGTAGGCCGTCGATCCGGTAGGCGTCGAGATGATCAGCCCGTCGGAGCGGTAGCTCGCCACTCTTCGGCGATCGACCTCCAGCGTCAGCTCGACGATCCGCGCCAGAGCGCTCTTGTTGATGACCGCGTCATTGAGCACCCGGTAGGCCTGTCCCTGCCCGTTCGAGGACCGGAGAACGACGTCCAGAAGGCTCCGCTCCTCGAGATCGTAGTGGCCCTTCAGAACACTCATCAGGGCCGGATACAGCTCATTGCGTCGGATCTCGGTCAAGAAGCCGAGATTCCCCAGATTGACTCCCAGAACTGGCACTTCCGGCTGCACGTTCCGGGCTACCGAGAGCAGGGTTCCATCGCCACCGAGGACCACCACCAGGTCGTAGAAGACGCCGTAGTCGAAGCGCCCGAGCGACTCGCGATCCAGAGTCTTCGCCAGAGCCTCGTCCACGTCCACTTCGAGATCGTGCCGACTCAGCCAATCGGCCAGCTCGGCCGCGGTCTTGAGTGCCGGGTTGCTGACCCGTTTGGCGACAACCGCCACCTTGCGTGGTATCCGACTCATTCTCGCGCTCGAAAGAGGGCAAAGGCCTCCAGGTTGCCTTTGATACCCGGCACCTGCGAATCAACTATACCGATGGGCTGCAGTCCCAGGGAAGTGAGCTCTTCATATCGCTGGTCGATGATGCTGCGCCGCAGCTCCATATCGCGCACGACCCCGCCCTTGCCGACCTGTCCCTTGCCGACTTCGAACTGTGGCTTGATCAGCACCAGCAGATATCCTCCTGCGACAAGATGAGGCAGCACAGCGGGGACAACCTTGGTCAAAGAGATGAAGGACAGGTCGACAGTAATCAGGTCGCACGCTTCGGCTATTGCGTCGGGTTCGAGGTAGCGGGCATTCAACCCCTCCATCACGACAACCCGTTCATCCTGGCGCAGTCTGTAATCGAGTTGACCGTGTCCGACATCGACAGCATAAACCCGGGTCGCCCCGCACTGCAGGAGGCAATCGGTGAAACCTCCGGTCGAGGCGCCGACATCGAGGCAGACCCATCCAGCGGGACTCAACGTGAAGTGATCCAGCGCCGCAGCGAGCTTACGGCCAGCGCGAGATACGAAGGGTTCTTTGGGACCACTCACCTCGACCGGCGCAGAATCAGCGACCCGAGTACCCGGCTTGTCGACCACGCGGCCCTCCACCTTGACGATTCCTGCCATCACCGCACGGCGGGCCTTCTCTCGACTGGGAAAGAGCCCCTCGTCCACCAGTCTCTGATCGAGGCGAGGCATCGGATCGCCAGGCTCACGAGGGGAGCAGTCGCACCGCAAGAGGGCTCAACGACTGATGACCGAGGCCGGGAGAGCCTCGTCGACCAACATGATAGGGATGTCGGACACCACCGGGTAAACCAATTGCGAATCGGGTGAATAGAGTCCCTGCTCGACGATCGGCTCGTCGTCTCGAAAGTGCTCGCGGTACTTCTCGACCAGCTGGGCGCGTACCTCCTCGGGCAGGTCGACCAACTCCAGTTCGCCCTTGGTCTTCGGACACACGAGGATCTCGAGGAGCTCTGGATCGATGGCCATATCGGTGTCGACTCCCTTCAAGCTAGCCCCTTCAGGATAGCACAGGGTAGACTGGCCGGAGCGTGGACTCGAGCCCCCAACCAGCCAGCCAATTCCGCTCTACCTGGCTGGCAGCACTGGCTGTCATCGCCCTCCTGATCGGGCTCGTGGTCGTCGTCGGATGGCCCTCGCAGCGTCGCGGATTGTGGGGTGATGAGGGAACCTATCTGGCGATGACTGCCAGTCTGGTCAGGGATGCCGACCTGAAATTCGATGAGTCGGACCTGGAGTGGCTGAGCCAACGGGACATGGACTCTCCTGTCACCTTGATCTTGCAGCAATCCCTCCTGGGCATCACCTACTCGAAACCGATTGTCTACCCACTGGTCTCGGCCCCGCTTTACGCTCTCCTTGGGGAGAAAGGCATCATCGCGACCCAGTTCGTGCTGCTGATCGCCGCTCTCGCCGTGGCCTGGGTCTTCCTGCGCGCGCTGTCCAGCCCGGGCAGGGCCTTGGGCACGCTGGCGACATTCGTCGTTTGCAGTGTTGTCCTGGTCTACGTACCCTGGAAGATGAGTGACCTGCTGCTTTTCTCGCTCACCCTGGCCGGGCTTCTCCTGGCACTCGGTGGCAGGGACCGCCATCGTCCGCGTGGATCGGCCTCACTCCCCTTTGGCTCAACACCGGCAGCTATCGCCGGCGGCTTGTTGTTGGGTGCCACGGTTGCGATGCGATACACCGCGGCCGCCATTGTGGCCGGAGCCGTCCTCGGGCTCCTGCTGGACTCGCGATGGCGACGAGCCATCGTTGTCGGAGTCATGAGCGTCACCACCTTTCTGATGATTTCCGGGGCGACCCAGATCCTCCTGGGGACGACGAATCCTTACAAAGCGTTGCGCTCGAGCTTCAACCAGGAAACCGGTTATCCGGCTGGAGATTCTGCCGACCAGGCCGTAAAGAGGTTCACCAGTCGACCAGCAACCCAGTCGGCGGGTTGGCGCCCGCCGTTCGATGCCCGCCGTACCGCCTATTCCAGTCTCTACTTCCTGATCGGCCGCCATACCGGGATCCTGCTCTACTTTCCTGTGGCGGTGGTGCTCCTCCTGCACCTGCTTCGTCGACCCGACCGGGTCTCTTTCTCGCTTCTCGCAGGACTCGCAGCCATGATCGGCTTCTACCTCGTTTGGATGCCGCAGAACTATTTTGGCGGTTCGACCTTTGTCGGCAACCGTTACTTCCTGGGAGCTTTCCCTGTGTTGCTCGTCGCCTTGCGACAGCTCCCGTCGGCACGCACTCTGGGCTTCACCTGGGCCCTGTCCGCCCTGATCTGGAGCTCGGCCGCCTACTCGCTGCGCACCGTGGGTGAGCTCGACCGTTCGAGTCAAAGCCACGCTTTTGCCGGCATCTTCAGGCTCATGCCCGCAGAATCGACGGCCCAGCGAATAGACGGGCTGCAGGAGAGATTCTGGGCTGACGACTACCTTCGCTTTCACGACCCCTTTGCCGAGCCAGCCAGGTGGAGTTTTCGCCTCGATTCCCGCCGACCCGCCGCCGAGATTCTGGTTGCCACGTCCTGGTCGGGCGATCCACTACAATTCGTCATCGCTCCTCGATCCGCACCCATTGAGATCGACGTCTCGGACTGGAAGGGTGAAGCAACACTGATCGTTCCCCTCGAACCTCCCAACCCTCCGGGCCTGCTCGAGATTTCACTTTCCGAGCCCTGGCGTCTGCATGCCTTCTGGTGGAGACCCGGCACCCTTTACCGGGCTCGGGTCTTACGATTCTCACTGCGATCGCAAACGGGAGAGGAGACGTCGGCAGTCGTTCGCTACGCCGGCCGAGGCCGGGAGCTCCGCCCCTTGTCCGGAATCCTGATGAATCGCCGAGAGTTCAGCCCGATCGAAGTCACCGCCGGTTCGCAGACCCAGTTACCGCTGCAAGTCCGCAACACGGGTTCACGACCCTGGCGACCAGATGGAATCTTTCCCCATCGGCTCGGCTATCGCCTGTCGATCCAAGGCGGAGGGACGCAGGTCGCGAGCGAGGCGACGACACTTACCGGGAAGGTACCACCCGGGCAGTCCCTCGACCTACCACTTTCGATTCGCTGGCCGGATGAGCCTGGGACCTACGATCTGATCATCGAGATTCGCCGGGAACCGACCGACAGGCTGGGATCCCTCGGACGCGCGGTCCTCGAGACTCTCCAGGTAACGGTTGAGCCGAGAGTCAGTCCAGATAGCCAAGAGCCCTGAGCGTCGCTTCATCCTCCGCCGAGAGAAGCCGGTCGCCGGCCTCACCGCGCGGCTTCCATTTCATCGAGAGTAGCCTTTCTGTCAGCCGCTGACGAATCTTCGGCTGATGCCGGAACAGGTCGCGCTGGGCGAGCGGATCCGTTGTCAGGTCGTACAGCTCGAAGCGCCGCGGCGCAAAGTTGCGCACCTGAAAGGCCAGACATCGCTCATCCTCACCCTCCCCCACTGCCGCAGGCGACACACAGCCGTCGGCGATCAAGGTCACCCGATGGACTCCTTCGCCCCTGGGCAGGTCTATTTCCACCGACTGCCAGCCTGGACGCAGGTCCAAAACTCCATGTGGCTCGCCTTCGAGCTCGATCCGAACACGACGCGGCTGGTGGAAGCTCTGACTCTCGAATCGCACCGGCCCCTCATCCACATCAAAGGTAAACCGATCCCGGATCCAGGGTCCGACCGGATCCCACTCCGGCTCGACCATGACCAACTGATAGCGGCGACCTCGATCCTGAGCCAGGACGGTGCGGACGAACTCCACATCGAGCACTTCGGCGTAGCCCTGCGAGCCCTGACCTCCGACAGGACGGCTACCAAGGAGGGGCACCAGGCTTCGTCCGGACAGGTTGTCGCCAGGTTCGATTCCGGCCAGTTTCAGAAGGGTTGGAGCCAGGTCGATGGATTCGACGACTTCCGAGACCCGGCTGCCCGCTACCCCAGGGTGAAGCATCAAAAGAGGCACCAGAAGCGACTCCGGGTAGACCTGGGTGTGCGCCATCTTCGAGTGTTCCAGGAACTCCTCTCCATGATCCGAAGTCACCACCAACGTCGTGACTTCCAGCAGACCCAGGGCCTCGACCTCGTCGACAAATCGGCCCAGAACATCGTCGGCATAGCGTATGGACGCGTTGTACATCGCCCGGAAATAGTCGACCGCCTCCTGGGAGATGTCGAGCTCGCCCTGGTTGACCTGTCTGAGATTCTCTCCGGTCGAGGCAAACGTCTCGGGGACCGTCCCGGACCAGAACATCCTCTGAAACTCTTCGGGTGGCTCGTAGGGATCGTGAACGCTGTAGGTGTGAAGAAAGAGAAAGAACCGCTCTCCCTCTTGCAGGGATCGGAGAAACTCCAACCCCCGCTCGAAAGTTCGCTCGATATCGGTGTCGACCTGGTAAGCGGTGTCCGTGAACTCGTCAAATCCTCGGCTGAAACCATAGCCTCCGGCGACGAATCCTCCCTCAGTGTGACCCGCGGTGCGGAATCCGCTGGCCTGGAACAGTTCGGGCAGCGTGAGGATACTCTCGGACAGGACGGTCGACGGAGGCAGCACCTGATGCTCCTGGGGATAGAGCCCCGTGAAGATGGACATGTGAGACGTCAGGGTCGACGGGTACTGCACCACCGCCCGCTCGAAAAGCGTCCCTCGCTCGGCAAGCCGATCGAAAACGGGGCTCGTGGGCAGCGCGTATCCGTACGCACCGAGATGATCGGCCCGGAGAGTATCGATCGAAATCAGGATGATTCCTCGGGGCTCCTCCAGCTTGATCTCGGGTCGCGAACCCTCGCTTCCGGGCTCGTCACTCGAGCAACCCATCGTCAGCAACAGGAGGAGCGCCGACCAGAGTCCTCGATCGATTCTGATTTGTCTTGCTTCGAGCATGGAGACACTCACTCCAGACAGCGATAGACCTTACACGGACCGCCCGAAGATGTCAGCTATCGGCTGAGCTGCAGGACCTGCCAGTCACCCTGAGACAGCTCCCGCGTCGCGAACTGATACACCAGAACCTTCTTTCCCTGTAACCGATCGTCGCCCGCTGACAGAGCGCGCTGCAATTGCCTTCGGGCCTGCAAGGCTCCACCCGCGTTGACCGCCAACTTGTCCAGGGGTCTTTGCAGATGGAAACTGAGCTGCTCAGCCAGTCCGGCCCCACCTCCCCAGCCCAGAGTCGGATCGGAGTAGACATTGCTGAAACTGTCCCCCAGAAGCAGGATCTGTGAGTCCCGCTTTGCCCGCCACCGTTTGCCGGCCCGATCGCTGACCATCTGGACGTCGACCCGCTGAGGCTCCAGCCAGGTCTGGCCGGTCGGAAGGGCCAACATCTGCGCGATGTCTCCCATCCCCTCCACCACCACTCCGCGCCTGCGGTAGAGACCGCTGTCAGCCCCTTCCAGAGCAACTACGGCTTGGATTCTCTCGGCCAGGACTCTCGCTGCCTGGTCGACAGCGGCGGGAGTCCAATGGGTGTCTGCACGGAGGTAGCGATCGTCATCGCCCGCGCGCTGCACCTCTACGAATCGCGGCGCCAGGTCCGTCACGTGGATTCCCGCCGACGCCAACTGTCGAACGAAGTCCGGGTACGAGGAATTCTGCAATGGCGAGTCCACACCTCGAGCCCGGCGGGTGAGCCACTCCGGTTCGACGGTGGGCTTGACCGGTGTGGGGACGACGATAAGCTGGATGCCCCGCTCGGCGAGCTGACGATGAAGATCCGTCAGAGCAGGAAGTGGATCGGGTTCAGGCGCGTCCAACCACACGTCTCCCTCTCGCCGACGCCTCTCCAGCACCCGTGGATGGAGAAAACCCGGACCCGTCACGTGATCCAGATCCGGACGGAAGAACAGCCAGCCATCGCGACCTACGTAGACCTGTTCGTTGCCGAGACCGAGCGTCGCCGCCAGGCGCCATTGCACCCTTGGCAGAAGCCACCGGCGTAGTGAGGAGTCTTCCTCCAGGCGTTCCTCGAACTCATGGAATGCAGCCAGCAAAGCTCGATTGGCGACCAGAACCCCTGCCGAGCCGATTCGATCCAGGCCCGCGGCAATCTCCGCGCCGAAGTCTTGCCAGACGGAGCCCACTTCTGGTGCTGCTACCGTCTCCACTGCTGCCCGGGAACCCTGCAGCCGCTCGGCGAAGGGCTCGATCAGAGGCACGCTGATAATCGTCATCAGGAAGCAGAGTGTCGCCATCCAGGCGACCCAACGACGCACCGCTGTCACTCCAACCTCTTCCAGGGCCTGCTGCTCGCGTAGGGGAATCTGTGGGATTGCCATGATCAGAAAATGAAGTAGATGAACGGGTTGAAGGCCTGGGTGGTCAAGGCGACAATGGAGACCCAGAGGACAAGCAGACAGATCAGCATCCGCCACCACGGTAACCGGCGCGTCCAGTCCCAGGTCTGGGGAGCTCCCCAGGCTATGCCGGCTGCCAACGCCACCGTTACGAGGTAGTAGGGCTGATCGATGACACCGCCGATCAATACCTCCCCCGGAGAGCTCGGCCCCAGGCCCAGCATGTTGGCCAGGTAGCCAACCGCTCCCGCCAAATCTGGAGCTCTGAAAAGGACCCAGGAGAGGGTCACCAACAGGAATGTCCCGGCGACGCGGGCTGGACGAGGCAATGCTGCGAACAGACTCCTTTTCCCCCGCGCGCGCTCCAGGGCGAGCAGCACCCCATGAAATCCGCCCCACAGGACAAAATTCCACGCCGCTCCGTGCCACAAGCCACCCAACAACATCACCAAAAGGAGATTGATGTAGGTGCGGCCGGGGCCCAGGCGGTTGCCACCCAGCGGAATGTAAAGGTAGTCCCGAAGCCAGGTCGACAGCGACAGGTGCCACCGCTTCCAGAAATCGGTGATCGACTCGGCCTTGTAAGGTGAGTCGAAGTTCTTGGGAAAGACAAAACCGAGCATCAGCCCCAGGCCAATCGCCATGTCGGAGTAGCCACTGAAGTCGAAGTAGATCTGAAAGGCGTAGGCAGCCGCCCCATACCAGGCATCGACCGGCAGGACCGAGCCCGCATCGAAGACCATGTCGGCCACCTTGCCGCACGGGTTGGCCAGTAGCACCTTCTTGCCCAACCCGAGACTGAGAAAGGCGATGCCACGAGCGAACTTCTCGACGGTCTCGGTTCTGCTGCGAAGCTGGTCGGCAATCTCCGCAAATCGGATGATGGGACCGGCGACCAGCTGAGGGAAGAGAGAGACGTAGCAGGCGAAATCGATGAAGTTGCGCAAGGCCTTGGCCTCGCCCCGGTAGACATCGATGGTGTAGCTCATCGACTGAAACGTGTAGAAGCTGATGCCCAGTGGCAAAGCGATCCGCAGCACCGAATCGAGCTGCCATTGGCTGAACCCGAGCCGCTCCACGATCAGGTTGAAGCTATCGACCCCGAAGTTGAAGTACTTGAAGAAGCCGAGGAGCGAAAGGTTGGTCACCACCGAGATGGCCACCGCCCATCTCTGTCCCCTGCTGCGTTCGCCACCTTTGGGCAAGACCACAATGGGTTCCCGCCACCTTCTGCCGAGGCGCCCCGCGAGCGCCAAACCGCAAAAGTAGTCGACCACCGTCGAGAACAGCATCAAAGCCATGAAGCTCGGATTGGCCCAGCCATAGAACCCATAGCTGAGCACGGTCAACCCGAGCTGCTTTGCCCGTCGCGGTAGCAGGTAGTAGACAGCCAGCGCCAACGGCAGGAAGTAGAAGATGAACAGGTGGGAGCTGAAGACCATCGACCTGGCTCATGCTACCGGCAATTTGCCACCCAGAGCCATGAGCTAAGATACGGGTCGTGCAGAAGTTGACCCGCCCGACGATCCTCGGTCGAAGGCAGTACCACCCGAGGCCGCTACTTGCTCTCCTGGTCATCTGGTTCGCGCAGTCTGTTTCAGCCTTGCCCTCTGCCTCCGGGAACGAGAGTCAGGATCTCGCGACCACGAATCTGCTCTTGATTACGGTAGACACCTTACGTGCAGACGCAATCTCCTATACCGGTAGAAAGCTCGGACAGACTCCGACTATCGATCGCCTCGCAGCGAACGGTCGAGTCTTCGTTAACACACGTGCCCACAGTGTGACGACCCTGCCCTCCCACGCCTCGATTCTCACTGGTCTTTACCCGTATGAACATGGCGCCAGAGAGAACGGTGGTTTCAAGCTGGACCCGGCCCCCGCCACGCTCGCCACTCTGGCTCGGAGTGTCGGTTACAGGACGGCCGCGTTTGTTGGAGCCTTTCCACTCGATTCGCGCTTTGGCCTCGACCGAGGCTTCGAGGTCTACGACGACGACTTTCCGGCCCGGGGAGTCGACCGAGTCATGCAACAGATCGGAGGTTACTCGGAGCGTCCTGCGACAACGGTAGTGGAAAGGGCCTGGGCATGGTGGGAGGAGCATCGAGGTCAGCGTCGCTTTCTATGGATTCATCTCTATGACCCGCATGTTCCCTACGAGCCGCCCGAGCCGTATCTAAGTCGCTTTCGAGGTCGACCCTACATAGGGGAGGTTGCAGCGGTCGACGGTGCCTTGGCCCCTGTTCTGGAGCGTTTTCTCGATGGCAAAGAGGAACCGACTCTGATCGTACTGACCTCTGACCACGGTGAAGCCCTCGGTTCGCATGGAGAGCGGACCCACGGCCTCTTCGCCTACGAGGCAACCTTGCGTGTACCCCTCATTTTGTGGGGCCGAGGGGTAGATCAAGGTATCGACAGGACACCTAGCCGACTGGTAGACCTCCTACCCACAATCGCCAGCATAGTCTCGATCGAGGTGCCTAAGGGGCTGCCCGGAAGATCTCTTCTAGGTAAGGCACCAATTGAGCCCCACGCGGACTCGTACTTCGAAGCTCTGTCTGCTCACCTGGACTTTGGCTGGGCACCTCTTCGCGGCGTGGTGGAAGGCAAGTGGAAGCTGATCCAACTGCCAATTCCCGAGCTCTACGATCTAGAGGCCGATCCGGAAGAAAAGCGCAATCTCTTCAGCCTTCGCCTAGCCGAAGCTCGCCGACTGGCCTCCAAGATACCGAAAGAATCAGAGTGGCCTCCCGACCGGCTGGTATCGAGCGAGGAAGTAGAGCGTCTACGGAGCCTTGGATATCTCGTGGGTGACGATGGTTCGAACCGTGAGTTCTCTGGCGACGACGATCCAAAGAACCTCGTTCATCTCGACCAGATGATGGCTACGCTGCCACAGCTCTTTGCCAATGGCCAACTCGACAAGGGAGTCGAGCTCGCGCGCCGGGTAATCTCGGAGAGGCCGTCGATGAGCTTGGCTCACCTTTATCTGACCCGCTTTCTGTTGCGTCAAGGAAAGCTGGAGGCGGCTCTGGGTTCACTGAGGGAGGCCAAGTCGATAGGTATTGACAAGCCCGAGTTGACCGTGCAACTAGCCCTGGCCTTGACTCAGTCGGGTCAGGCACAGCAGGCAATGGAGCTACTCGACGAGGGGAGCCTGGGTGCCAACGAAGCAGACCTGGTGAACGCCAGGGCCATGGCGCTTCATGCTCTGGGCCGCATCCAGGAAGCCGAAGATCTGCTAACTCAGCGAATCGAGTCAGAGCCCAACGACGCCGGCGCCCACGAGAGCCTCTCTTTCATCGCCCTCCAGTCACAGCTCTACCTCAGAGCAAAGGAGCACGCAGAGGCAGCTCTGTCAATCGATGAAAGCAGGCCCGATGCTTGGAACAACCTCGGCGTAGCCTGGTACTGGCTCGGCGAGAAAGACCGAGCCCTCGACGCCTGGGAACGCGCGCTCGAACTGGTCCCAGAAACGCCCGATGTCCTCCTGAGCTACGGTCTGACGTCGGCCGAAACCGGTCGATCGAACGAAGCGCGCGAAGCTCTGCGGCTTTTTCTCAAAACAGCCCCATCACCTCGATACGACGCGGCAAGACGGCAAGCGGAAACTGTCCTGAAACAACTGCCCACCCATTGAGCCGGCACTGGATCGAGGGCCTCCTTGCATCTGCACCGATCCTTTCATCGAGAGTGGCCCACTGCATCCATGGAGAGCCGAGACCGCAGTGGCAGACTATACGTCAGGATCAGAGAGTTCATGCCAGGATTGTGGTCATAAATCCCGGCATTGGAGAGATGGGAAATGGCGAATGCCAGGCGACGGTGGCTTGGCCATTCGTAGCCGATCTCCAGGGCCGAACGGAACTCGACAGGTCCCCCCAGATCCTTGCCATCACCCTGGCCGTAGAGCGACACGGCGAAGGCAGGAGTCAGGATCCACGATCTGGTCAGGTGAAAATCCCGCCGTAACCCACCGAATACCCAGACCGATCGGTCGTCGTTGGCATAGAGGCCCGTCGCTACGGCCATTCCCCACAGCCCGGTCGGCAGCCGTGCCTCGAAGCCGATCTCCAGCTTGTCTTCCGACTTGTTGAAATTCGAAACACCGCCACTGAAGGCCAGCGAGAAGGGCTCCTCGGCAGCCGCGGGAGCAGCTGAGAGCAGGAGCGCGACAAGGACGAAACTTCGGGCGTGGCTCATGGGAACGGCGATTCTACACGCGCTGCTATCGCGGTATGCTCAAAACTCGATTGATCTTGATCCCCATGACTGCCCGTGATCTCTCCATCGTGGTTCCGTTGTACAACGAAGCCGAGAATCTTCCCCAGCTGAATGAGGAGATCCGCACCACGCTGGTCGATCGAGCGATCGACTACGAGGTCATCTATGTCGACGACGGCAGCACCGATGAGAGCCCGCGGGTCCTGCGCTCGCTGGTCGAGACGGACGCTCGCCTGCGCCTGATCAGACTGGCTGTCAATTCGGGGCAGACCGCGGCGTTTGCTGCGGGCATTCGCGCTTCCCGTGGGGAGGTCATTGTCACACTCGATGCCGATTTGCAGAACGATCCGGCGGATATTCCACGATTGCTGGACGCGATGGACACTTGCGACATCGTCTGTGGCATCAGGCAAGACCGTCAGGATTCCAGGGTCCGGTTGCTCTCTTCACGGATCGCCAACTCGGTCCGGAATCGCTTGACCGGCGAATCCATCACCGACGTCGGCTGTTCACTGCGTGCCTTCCGCCGGGAGTTGACCGAAGGACTCCCGCTCTTTACCGGCATGCACCGGTTCCTGCCCACACTACTCCGTCTGCAGGGCGGTCGCGTCCGAGAGATTCCTGTCCGTCACCGCCCACGCGTTCACGGCACTTCGAAATACGGTATCCACAATCGGCTCTGGACCGGTCTCGCCGATCTCTTCGCCGTCCGCTGGATGCTCAAGCGATGGATCGATCGGCGAGAGTCTGCAGAGCTCACGCCGCAACGGCATCCGGACGAGTCCCGCTAGACCTCATGGCCGAGAAGAAAGCGAAACCGGAGGTGAAGACCCGACCCCGACTCTATGCCATCGCTACGGTGCACCTCGACACCCAGTGGCGGTGGACGATCCAGGACACGATTCGCGATTTCATTCCCGCCACTCTGCAACGCAACTTCGACCTGCTTGAAAGGTATCCCTTCTTCGTGGTCAGCTTCGAGGGTGCCTTCCGCTACCAGCTGATGCAGGAGTACTACCCGGAAGACTTCGCGACCCTCCGCCGGTGGATAAACGATGGCCGATGGAGAGTCGCCGGGAGCATGCTCGACTCTCCCGATGTGAACGCGGTCGCGCCAGAGTCCCTGATTCGTCAGATCCTCTACGGTAACGGCTTCTTTCGCGAAGAGCTCGGGCTCGGCAGTTGCGACCTCTTTTTGCCTGACTGCTTCGGGTTCGGTCAGGCACTGCCTTCCGTCGCGGCACATTGTGGGCTTCTCGGATTCTCGGCTCAGAAGTTCGGTCGTTGGATGGCGCCGGCCGAGATCCCCTTCGACGTCGGTTTCTGGCAAGGTCCTGACGGCGAGGGGGTTGTCGCGGCGATCCGTCCCGGAGGCTACGGCGAAGGTCTCGACGAAGACCTCAGTCGAGCGCCACGACTGCACGAGCGGCTGAAGGCCACGGGCAAGTCATGCGGCACCGCCATCGGAATCAGGTACGTCGGTGTGGGAGACCGGGGCGGTGGCCTGGACGAGGCGTCGATGCACTGGCTGGACACGAGCGTGCACGGCGACGGCCCGGTAGAGGTCGTCCTGAGTGGCTCGGATCAGATCTTCCGCGACCTCACCAGCGACCAGGTCGCCTCCATGCCCCGCCACGCTGACGAGCTTCTGCTGCCCACTCACGGCACGGGCTGCTTGACCTCCCAGGCGCAACTGAAGCGATGGAACCGGCGCAACGAGCTGCTGGCAGACGCGGCTGAGCGAGCAGCCGTCATGGCTGATCTCTACGGGACACTGCCCTATCCGGCCGATCGTTTGCGAAAGGCCTGGACCCGGTTCCTATGGCATCAAATGCACGACGATCTGACAGGCACGAGCATCCCTGCGGCCTACCAGTTCACCGACAACGACGAGTTACTGTCGCTCAATCAGTTCGCCGCCACGTTGACCCAATCCGTCGGAGCCCTGGCAGCCTCGATGGATACCCGCTGCGCAGGTCGGCCCCTGGTCGTGTTCAATCCACTCTCCATCGCTCGACAGGATGTCGTCACATTCGATCTACCGCCAGACATCGATCCCACTGTCCCGATCTCTGTCTTTGGAGCGGAAGGCCAGGAAATAGCTGCGCAGCTGACAACGAATCTTCTAGGTGAGCCTTCGGTAGTCTTCCTCGCGGCCATGCCGGCCCTTGGACTCCGGGTCTTCGACATTCGGATTGGTGGCACGAAGACCCTGCATTCCACCCAGCTGCAGGTGTCGCCCACCTCGATCAGCAACCACCGATATCGCGTCCGGGTCAATTCTCAGGGCGACGTCGACAGCGTGTTCGACTGCAGCAGCGAACGTGAGCTCCTCGAAGCCCCCATCCAGCTCCAGCTGATCCGTGATCGATCCGCCCGCTGGCCCGCATGGGAGATCCTCTACGAGGATCTTCTGGAATCCGATCCCGAGGCGGTCGGGGGTCCAGCCGAGGTTCGGATTCTGGAGGAAGGGCCGGTACGCGTGGCGTTGGTCATGACGCGTTCGAGTCGGCGCTCGAGGTTTCATCAGGTCGTGCGACTGGCGACAGGGAGCGCAGGGAATCGGGTGGAGATCGTCAACCTGGTCCATTGGCGGACGCGCGGACGCCTGCTCAAGGCCAGGTTCTCCCTGTCATCATCCAATCCCTTGGCGACCTACGACCTCGGCCTTGGCACCATTCAGCGGGGCAACAGCCGGCGAGAAAAGTACGAGGTGCCGGCCCAGCAATGGGCCGCCTTGACCGACTCCGCTGGCAGCGGTGGCGTCTCCATCCTGAACGACTGCAAGTATGGTTGGGACAAGCCCGACGACCGGACCCTGCGTCTGAGCTTGTTGCGCTCTCCGCGGGTCATTCGCAAGTTCCGACACCAGGGAACGCAGGATCACGGCTGGCATCGTTTCAACCTGGGCATCTACGGTCACAGCGGAACCTGGAACGCTGCCGACTCCAGTTGGCAAGCCGCGCGCATGAACCAGCCGCTGATGGCCTTTACTACCTCGGCCCACCCAGGCCCTCTTGGCCGCGAGCTCTCGCTTGTCGATCTCGACACCGACCGGGTCATGCTCCAGGCACTCAAACTCTCCGAATCCGGGAATCGCTGGGTCGCTCGATTGCGCGAGCTTTCAGGAGAGAAGACCGCGGCCACCATCCATTTGCAGCGGCCGGTGCGAGCGGCAGAGCAGCTCAACGGCATGGAGGAAGTCATCGGACCCGCGACCCTTGAAGGCGAAAAGCTGCTGGCCCAGTTCGATCCCTTCTCTCTCCGCAGCTTCGGTTTGGAGGTGGCAAATGCCAGCGGCGGCGTAACAGCAGGAACGGAGTCCCGGAAGGTCGACCTTGCCTTCGACAGGATCGCCACGCGCCAGCGGGGCCGAACCGATACCCGGGGTTTCGATGGCAAGGGTCACTCCATCCCCGCCGAGATCTGGCCGCGCCGACTGCAGTACGGGGGTGTTGAATTCGTGCTCAGCCCAGGCACCGGCGACTCCTGCAATGCGCTCGCCTGCCAGGGCCAACAGGTCGAGCTTGGCAATCACGATTTCGACCGCCTGCATTTGCTCGCTGCCTCGACACGGGACCTTATTGGTGGCACCTTCGGGTTCGGCAACACCTCCGCCGCCATCGATATCGGCTTCTACTCGGGCTTCCTGGGTAGCCGAGCCCAACGACGATCGCTTCTCAGACCAGGTCGATCCGAGCCATCTCACCCGGGCAACCACCTGCCGGTGGCGTGGGTCGGCTCGCACCGACTCGATGAGCACGGCCGGCCCGAGCCTTACGTCTTTTGCTACCTCTTCGGGTATGCGTTGGAAGTTCCGGCTGGCTGCCCGTGGATCGAGCTCCCCCGCGCGGAGGCTATCCACATTTTCGCAATGGTGCTGACCAACAGTCGAGTCGGAGACACCCGACCTGCTCGGGCGCTCTACGATTGATCGCCGTTCTCGGCTTCGTCTGCCGATCTCTCCCAGGTACTGGAGTCGTCGTCGAAGCTCGGCAGCTCGACCTCGTGCCCGAGACTCTCCTGCATGCGATGGTCCCAGAGCCAGGCGTACTTGACGAACACACCGAAGGCCTGAAGCCCGCAGATCACCAATCCGTGCAGACCATCGAGAATCCCCAGCTGCAGAAAGTACGACCGCAGGAACCGCCATAAGGGCCGCAGCCCAACCTCGACGAATCCCGCATCTCGACCTTCCCGGAACCCTTGGGCAGCTCCCCAACGGGCGTAGTTCAGCGACTTCTCGAGGTATTGATCGAAATTGCGAAAGGTGTAGTGGATCAGTGCGTGCTTGAGGATCGGTATCGGCCCTTCGATGTCGACGTCAGCATGGACTCTGCGGTTCGGATACCGGCCGTGCGAGCGGTGAAAGAGACGGATTACCTTGTCGGTCGACCACCCCGAGTGCTTGATCATCTTGCCTGCCATGATGTTCTGGCGGCGAATGTAGTAGCCGCGGTACTCGGGTGTCTCCGCGAGGATTGAGAGAATCTCACACGCCAGATCCTCGGGCACCCTTTCGTCGGCGTCGAGGACCAGTACCCAGTCGTGCTTGACGCGATCGATCGACCAGTTCTTCTGCGCCGCGGAGCCGAAATACTCTCGACGCCGGCTGACGATCGGATACTGCCGGGCAATCTCCATGGTCTTGTCGGTGGAATAGGAATCCACCATGAAGATCTCGTCGGCCCAAAGCACCGACTCGATGCAGTCCGCGATGTTCCACTCTTCGTTGAATGTGGTGATAATCACTGAGACCCTCTGCCGACCCGGTGCGGCCTTGAGCTCTTCCAGATTCGGGCGAGGCTTGCGAAACGCGGCTGTCATGCGCGATCATCCTCCGCGATCAACAGACGTTCGAGTCGGCGTGCATGCCCCGACTCCTCATCGATATCGACGACGACCCCTGCCAGCCGCACATCCCGTTTGGCCACCTCGAAGGCCGACTTCGACTGCAGCAGGAATCGCTTGACCACTTTGTCGGCACGCATCCCGATGATCGACTGATAGGGACCGGTCATGCCGACATCCGTGATGTAGCCCGTGCCGCCTGGCAGGACGCGTTCATCTGCGGTCTGAACGTGCGTGTGGGTGCCGACGACCACCGATACCCGTCCGTCGAGATAGACTCCGAGAGCCTGCTTCTCGCTGGTGGCCTCGGCATGAAAATCGACAAAGACCACCTTGACCTCGGCACCGAGGCCGGCGATCAGGCGGTCGGCCACCCGAAAAGGCGACTCCAAGGGCTTCATGAAGACCTGACCTTCGAGATTGATCGTCGCTACCGGGATGCCTGCTGCCGTCGCACCGACATGCAGACCCCTTCCCGGGTTGCCATCGGGGTAGTTGGCAGGACGCAGCAGGTGAGGATGCTCTTCCAGCAGCAGCAACCCCTCTTTCTTGTCCCAGATGTGATTGCCGCTGGTGTAGCAATCGATCGGTAGCTCATCGAGCTCGGCGAGGACCTCTTGGGTGACGCCGAATCCGCCGGCCGAGTTCTCGACGTTGACGATGCAATAGTCCGCCCGGTGGCGATCCACCAGTTCGGGGAGCTGCCTACCCAGGGCGACGCGCCCCGGCTTGCCTACAACGTCACCGATGAACAGAAGAATCACTTGGCGTACTCGATGGAGCGAGTCTCCCGGATGACGGTGACCTTGATCTGCCCAGGGTAGGTCAACTCGCTCTCGATCTTGTTGGCGATATCCCGCGATAGCCAGGTGGCCTTCTCATCGCTCAGGCGCTTGGAATCCACGATCACGCGGATCTCCCGTCCAGCCTGGATAGCGAAGGTCTTCTGCACACCCTTGAATCCACTGGCCAGCTCTTCCAGCTTCTCCAGCCGCTTGACATAGGTCTCCAGCACCTCGCGTCGTGCACCCGGTCGGGCAGCCGAAAGGGCATCGGAGGCCGTAACCAGGACAGCCTCGACAGTCTTCGGGTCGTAGTCCCCATGGTGGCAGGCCATGGCGTGGATGACCTCTTCGCTCTCGCCGTAGCGACGCAGCATGTCCATGCCGATGTCCACATGGGTGCCCTCCATCTCCCGGTCCACGGCCTTGCCAATATCGTGAAAAAGGCCGGCACGACGCGCGATCGGTACGTTGACCTTGAGCTCTGCGGCCATGGTCGAAGCCAGAAAAGCGACCTCTTTGCTGTGCTGCAGGACATTCTGACCATACGAGGTGCGATACCGAAGTCGGCCCAGGTACTTCACCAGTTCCTGATGCACATTGGGAATATTGAGCTCGAGAAGCGCTGACTCGCCTTCCTGCTGGATGCGCTGCTCGAACTCGGACTTGACCTTTTCGACGACCTCCTCGATGCGCGCCGGGTGAATTCTGCCGTCGGTGATCAACCTCTCTAGTGCCTCTCTGGCGATCTCACGCCGAAAGGGATCGAACCCGGAAAGGATCACCGCTTCCGGCGTGTCATCCACAATCAAATCCACCCCGGTCGCCATTTCGAGCGCTCGGATGTTTCGGCCTTCCCGACCGATGATGCGCCCCTTCATCTCATCGGATGGCAGCACGACTACCGAGACGGTGGTCTCCGACACGTAATCCGATGCAGCTCTCTGCACCGCCATGCCGATGATTCTCTGCGCTTCGCGGCCGGCCTGCTCCTGCGCCTCGTCCTCGATCCGCTTAACCGAGTGAGCTGCCTGCATGCGGGCATCTTCTTCCATCATGCTTTTCAGCGCTTCAGTCGCCTGTTGCGCGGTCAGGCCAGCGATCTGCTCCAACTTGGACCGCTCGGCGACGATCATCTGCTCGAGCTCGGCCTCCCGGCGATTGAGGTGTTTCTCACGATCGCTGATCGAGCGCTCTTTACTGACGAGGCTCTTGTCACGAGCCGAGAGCTCGTCGAGACGCTTCTCCAGACTGTCCTCTTTTTGGGCTAATCGGCGCTCCAGAGACTCCAACTCACTGCGGTGCTTGCGCGAGACGCGTTCGAACTCGCCCCGTGCTTGCAGGAGCTTCTCCTTGGCTGCCAGGTCCGCTTCACGCAGCTTGGCCTCCGCCTCGCGCTCCGACTCTTCCAGAATGCGCGCCGCCTGTCGCCTGGCCTGAGACGAGGTGCGTTTGGCCAGGCGGCGAAGGCGAAACCACCAGAATGAAACGACGGCAATGGCAATGATGGCCGCCGCCGCCGCTGCTAGAAAGTAGGTTTCCACCCTGTGACCCCCCCGGTGTGGAAGGTCAGGTGGTTACGGGAAGAAAAGTAGCATCCCCCGCGAAGCCGTGTGAGTCCTTTGGTTTAGAACCTGGTTCTCACCAGGTGGGTGTCCGCCCCATGAACCATTAGCGTCCCCGGAACACCGGGGCTGGCACAGGTCACACAGGAGCTAAACTCCCGTTCGAATACTGTTGGTTCTACAACACCTGGACTCATCACAAACCTCACAGGGGATACCAAAATCCGACTCATCGCAAGTACGACAGCTGAACTGAGAAGATGCCACAGTGATCAGCCTTGAAGCGCCTTTCCGAGCTTCCCAGCCAGCTCCTGAACCTTTTCCTCTATCTCGCCCCGATCCCCATCCTGATGCTTCCGACACTGGAATAATTCGTCTGTCAAATTGAGTGCCACCAGGATCGCGATCTTGCCCGTATCGACGGTCGAGACCTGCTGCGCGATCTCGCGCATCTTCTGGTCGACTTCGTCGGCCAGTTCCCGGAGGTACTCTGGATCCTTGTCACCTCGGACGTGATAGAGGGCACCGAAGATTTCCACCTCTGTGGCAGTCGATCCTCTGGAACTCATCTATTCGTCCTCCATTCGCCCTTGGCAGGGACAAGTCCCACGTGCCCAAGGGCTTACAACTTAATCGTTGTGACTATAGCACAGCCAGGAGGGCACTCAGGAGGTCTTGTCAGAGGAGCTTTTCGAGCTCGGTCGAGAGCTTTTCGACGCGCTTTCGCACGTCCTCGCGCTCGGCTTCCCAGCCCGAGGCCGAGGCGCCTGCAGCCTGCGCTGCCTTCAGGTCCTTCTGCAGCGCCTGGATCTGAGCCTTCTGGCTGGCGTTCTCCTTGCGGAGCTTCTGGAGCTCGGCCACGGCCGACTCCACCTTTTTCTCGAAATCGGTAAGCCACCTGGCATCCATTACTGCGACTCCTTCCAGCCGAAACGATCGGTCACTCGTTGCCGCACCGCTTCGTGCCTTTCATTGACCTCGTCCTGGGTCAGTGAGCGATCGACGGCATTGTAGAGGAAACCGATCGTCGTGTTAACGGCCCCATCGGGGACGCCGTCGCCGGAATAGCGAAACTTCAGCGCCACCTCGACCAGGTCTGCGACCTCTGCGGCGGAAATCTCTCTCTGAAGCTCCGCCCATGACGTCTCGCTGCCATGAGTCAGTGTCAGATCCATCTCCACAGCCGGAAAACGCGAGGGCAAAACCACTTGTGGCACATCCCCTACCTCGAATCGAGCCGTCCCGATCTCGGCGGCGAAGAGCGGAAGAGAGGAACTGCCACCCGCCAGGCGGCCCATATAGCCGATCTCTGCCTCTTGCTCCCCGCCAACGCTGATGACCGCCGCGGTGCCCTCGACGAATCCGGGAAGCCTGGCCGGCACCACCTGCAACTCGAGGCCAAAGCGTGCCGCGAGCCCCTCGAGAGCTCCTTTGAGATCGAAGAGATCGAACTCCAGATGTCGATCCCACTCCGTGCCGATACCACCGCCCGCAACCACGGCCAACGACTCCACTTCCTGGGCCTCACCACCTGGAAAAAGATGACCGATCTCGAACAAGCGAATCGCGTCCGCACCCCGGCGCAGATTGAACTGGGCAGCCCCGACCAGGCCAGGTAGAAGCGAGCGGCGCATCACTGTATAGAGCTCGGATAAGGGATTTGCCAGCTTGAGGGGGTCGCCATAACGCTCGACCGCCGGATAGAGCGCATCGGATTTCGAGTCGTGAAACGCGAACGTCACCGCCTCCGTGTAACCGCACGCGGCCAGATACTGCCGCAGAGCCTCACGACGCCAGTGACCGGCACTGGATCCGGCATCCGGCCCTCCTACACTCGGCAGTGTCGCAGGGATGTCGTCGAAGCCATGCAGCCGGAGCACTTCCTCGAAGAGATCGGCTTCATAGGGCGGAGGCTGCGGCCTGCCCGGTGGCAACGTCACATTGGGCCTCATGTCGTAGTAGCGCCAGGTCGGTACCCGAACCGACCACATCTCGTCGCCAGCTTCGTCGAGCTCGAAACCGATGGCCTCGAGTTGCCCCTTCACGCGATCGCCATTCAGGTCGACCCCACCAAAGGCCCGAGCCCGATCGAGGTCGAGCGTTCCTGCAAGCTCCCACGTAGCGACGGTGTCTTTGACATCGACCGCGCCGGCCAGCACCCGTCCTCCCGCGACCTCTGCTATCAGGGCGGCAACCCGGTCGGCTGCGATCCGGCATATGCCCGGGTCGGCACCGCGCTCGAAGCGATGGCTGGCGTCCGTATGCATCGCCAGCGCACCAGCCCCGAGACGGACCCGGGTCGGATTGAAGTGGGCACTCTCGATAAGCACCTCGACAGTCGAAGCAGACACCTCGGTGTCGAGCCCACCCATGATGCCGGCCAGGGCAACGGCACGGTCGGAGTCGGCAATGACCAGCACTTCTGGGTCGAGCTTGCGCTGCTCGCCATCAAGTGTTGTCAGCGCCTCACCCTCTCGGGCCCGCCGCACAATAATGGTCGAGTCCTCGATCTTCTGCAGGTCGAAAGCGTGAATCGGCTGCCCAAACTCCCAGAGCACGAAATTGGTGACGTCGACGATGTTGTTGATTGGACGCTGTCCGATGGCCTCGAGTCGCGCGACCAGCCAGTCGGGACTCGGCCCCACCTTTACACCCTTGACAACACGAGCCACGTAGCGCGGGCAACCCTCGAGATCTTCGAGCTCCACTCGGACCACATCCTTCGCCTTCTGCTCGAGCTCTTCCACCGCAACCGACGGGAGCATCAGCCGCTTGTCCACCAGGGCTGCGACCTCACGGGCCAGCCCGAAGTGGTTCATGCAGTCCGGTCGATTGGTCGTCACATCGACATCGAACAGGACATCGCCCCCTCGCGGCACCTGGGCTTCGACTGCCAGCCCGGCGGCCGTCAGCCGATCGGCAACGCTGGCGGCGCTCTCACCAGGCTCCACGTACTGGCAGATCCAGTCGAAAGAGAACTCCACTAGAGTCTCACCTGCTCGAGGAGCCGTACATCGTTATCGAAGAGCATCCGGATGTTGGGAATGCCGTAGCGAATCATTGCCACCCGATCGATTCCCAGCCCAAAAGCGAAGCCACTGTAAACCACGGGATCGATCTGACAGTTCTCCAGGACTCGTGGATCGACCATGCCAGCGCCGAGAATCTCCATCCAGCCGGTCCCCGAACAGGTCTGACAGCCATCTCCGCCACAGAAGGGACAGGTGATGTCGACCTCCGCCGAGGGCTCGGTAAAAGGGAAATAGCTCGGTCGCAGACGCACACCGGTATCAGGCGTGAACAATTGATGGATAAAGGCTTCAAGCGTTCCCTTGAGATCCCCCAGGGAGATCCCCTCGCCAACGGCCAAACCCTCGACCTGATGAAACATGGGTGAGTGACGCAGGTCGTTGTCATGACGATAAACCCGCCCCGGACAGATCACCCTGATTGGCGGTCGTCGCGACAACATCGTCCGAATCTGGACCGGTGAGGTGTGGGTGCGCAAAAGCCGCCCATCCTCTAGAAAGAAGGTGTCTTGCGTGTCGCGCGCCGGATGATCTCGAGGAAAGTTGAGCGCTTCGAAATTGTGAAAGTCGTCTTCGACCTCGGGGCCCTCAGCGACGCTGTAGCCCAGACCGACGAAGATCTGGACAATCTGCCGAGTCACCAGATGAACCGGGTGCACGGTGCCGAGGTGGGGTCGGCGACCGGGAAGGGTGACGTCGACAGCCGCCGCCTCCTTCGCTGCGGATTGCTCTGCCTGGCTCAGCTCGCGATCGATCTCGGCCAACCGTGCCTCGACCTTTTCCTTGAGGCGATTGACCCCTTGACCGAAGTTCCGCTTGTCCTCCTTGGCAACGTCCTTCAGCTGTCCGAGCAACGTCCGCACGATGCCCTGCTTGCGTCCGATCCAACGAACCCGCAGCGCTTCCCAATCCGCGCGGCTGGCGACCTCGGCCGCCTCTTGCTCGAAGCTCGCGAACTTATCGGTGAGCTCTTCCGACGACACGGTTCTAGGAGCTCGAAGCCGGCGTCGTGTCGAGGGCCTGTCTGGCGGTCTCTGCCAACTGTGCGAAAGCCTTCGGGTCACGCACCGCCAGGTCGGCCAGCATCTTCCGATTGATCTCGCTGCCAGCCTTCTTCAGACCTTCGATCAGGCGGTTGTAGCTGATGCCGTTTAGACGCGCCGCAGCGTTGATTCGCACGATCCAGAGAGCGCGGAAGTTGCGCTTCTTGTTGCGCCGATCTCGGTAGGCGAACTGGCCTGCCCGGTCTACCGCCTGTTTGGCGATTCGATGTGATCGCGACCGGGTACCGTAGTACCCCTTCGCCTGTTTCAGAATCTTCTTACGACGCTGGGCCCGTTTGGGCCCTCTCTTGACACGTGGCATTTTCCGAACCTCGTTTCTGGGTTAGCCGGCAACTCAGTAGCTTTGGTTGCGCGGTAGCCTGATGCTCCAGGCTGCGACCAACGCGGACGGTTCCTCCGACACTGGCCGTATTGTCGTGTAACGACTAGATCATCTGCTTGATCTTGTCAGCGAACTTGCCTTGCACTTCCGTCGACTTGCGCAGCTTGCGCTTCCTCTTGGTCGACTTCTTGGTGAGGATATGGCTGCACATCGAGTGGTGCCGGAGCACCTTGCCACCGCTGGTCACCTTGAAGCGCTTCTTGGCGCCGCGATGTGTCTTCATCTTGGGCAAAACTCTACTCCTTGGGCAACTGTTTTCAGACCACCGGTCGGCGGCGGCCAAACGATCACGTATTGTACTACAGGTCGTTGGATTTCTCGGCAATCATCTTCTGGACGTGCTCGACAAAATCCTCGACGGACTGGCCGCCCCGGTCCTCCCCCACTCGCGTCCGCACGGCGATCTGGCCGGCCTCTTCCTCCCGGGCACCGACGACCAGCATGTAGGGTACCTTCTGCATTTGCGCGTCACGAATCTTGTAGCCGAGCTTCTCATTGCGACTGTCGAGCTCGACGCGGATGCCAGATCGATTCAATTCCTCTTGCACGGACGCACCGTAGTCGACGAACTTCTCGGACACTGGAATCACCATGGCCTGCACCGGAGCCAACCAGACGGGGAAAGCTCCACCCGTGTGTTCGATGAGAATGCCGAGAAATCGCTCCAGCGACCCCAGCATCGCCCGGTGGATCATTACCGGTCGGTGCGCGGCACCATCTGCCCCCACGTAGCTCAAGTCGAACCGTTCCGGCAGCTGATAGTCCAGCTGTACAGTACCCAGCTGCCACTGTCGATTCAGGGCGTCACTCACCTGAAAGTCGATCTTGGGACCATAGAACGCCCCCTCACCCGGATTGACATCGAAAGCGATGTTCTGATTCTCCAGCGCTGTCTGCAGTGCTTTCTCGGCCCGCTCCCACATCTTCGCCGTACCGATGGATTTGGCGGGACGCGTGGAGATCTCGATCTCGAGACTCTCGAAGCCGAAGACGTGATAGAGCTCGAGGATCATGTTGACCATCATGATCACTTCCCCCTCGATCTGCTCATCGGTGCAGAAGACGTGGGCGTCGTCCTGGCAAAAGGTCCGCACCCGGGTCAACCCGGACGTCACACCGCTGCGCTCGTAGCGATGCAGGCGGCCGAAGTCCGAGTAGCGGATCGGCAGGTCTCGGTAGGAACGCTTGCGGGTGTTGTAGATCAGGCAATGAGTCGGACAGTTCATCGGTTTGACGGCGTATTCCCGTTCGTCCAACTCGGTGAAGAACATGGCTTCGCGATAGTTGTCGTAGTGCCCCGAGGTATGCCAGAGCTCGATATCGAGGACCTGTGGAGTGATGACTTCCTGGAAGCCGTATCGCTCCTGCAACTGGCGTACGAAGTCGACAAGAGCGTTGTAGACAGTTGCCCCTTTCGGATGGAAGAACGGACTGGCCGGAGCGTGCTCATTGAAGCTGAACAGGTCCAACTCGGGTCCCAGCCTGCGGTGGTCCCGCTTCCTGGCCTCTTCGACCTGTTCCATGTAGGCCTCGAGCTCCTTGCTGGATCCAAAGGCCGTTCCGTAGAGGCGCTGCAGCATCTCGTTGGTCTCGTCGCCCTTCCAGTAAACTCCGGAAGCCTCCAGGAGTTTGATCGCACCGATCTGCGAAAGCCGTTGTACGTGAGGACCCCGACACAAGTCCCTGAATTCCCCGTCCTTGAAGACGGTGATGGTCTCACCCTCGGGGATGTCCTTGAGCCGCTCGACCTTGAGACTCTCCCCCATCTCTGAAAACAGCTCGGCAGCCTCGTCCCGGCTCAGCTCGACGCGCTCGAAGACGCTGTCCTCCTTGATGATCTCGCGCATCTTGGCCTCGATCCTTTCGAGGTCCTCCGCGGTGAAGGTGCGCGGGAATCGGAAGTCGTACTGGTACTTCTCGGAGTGATCCTGGCGCCCTGCATCGATCTCGGTTCCTGGCCAGAGACGTTGCACGGCATCGGCCATCACATGCTCGGCACTGTGCCGGATGAAGATTCCCGCTTCCGGGTCTCGGGTCGTGATCAAGCGAAAGCGACCGCCTGCTTGCATGGGCAGACGGATATCTACCAACTCACCCTCGAGCTCCGCACCCACGGTGTCGCGAGCCAGGCGCTCTCCGATGGCCGCGGCCACCTCGAGAGGCGTCGTTCCCCGGACGACATCCCGAGTCGAGCCGTCGGGAAGGGTCAGGACAATTTTCGATTCATTCTCTGTCATGGCGCACCTCTACAGGCGCATTCTCGCCTGAGAACAGGATACCGATAGTCGATCGCCGAAGGAATGGTAGGCGCTAGCGGACTTGAACCGCTGACCTCTACCGTGTGAAGGTAGCGCTCTAACCAGCTGAGCTAAGCGCCTCTGCCGATAAGTCTCACCGGCACAACGTGCCGGCGTTGATTGCCTGGTAGGCCCGAGCGGACTTGAACCGCTGACCTCTACGATGTCAACGTAGCGCTCTAACCAAGCTGAGCTACGGGCCTGCTTTTCAAAAAGCAAATCCTCGGCGTCACCTTCCGCCAAGGACACAGGATGCTAGCGAAGGCCCGCCCGAGGTGTCAACCAATCGACCATCGGCACCTCGGAACCGCGGGTATCGTACCCCTCAACGCGTCAGCGCATCGCTCAGAGCTCGAGTCAGATCCGGGCCGGTTCGCAGATTCAACGGATCGGCAACTTCGCGCTGGTGAAACCAGGCCACGGGCTCGGGAGGATTCTCGTCCCAGATTGCCCCCGGAGGGTAGACCAGAAAAACAGACCACGGGGTGCTGTTCTCGGGCCACCGCAGGATCCCGGCCAGAGCTTGTCCGCTGATCTGCTGGGTGTCGTAGAAGTGCACCATCCGGGGCTCGTCGGCGAAAGTCTCGACCCGTCGCGCCGGGTTGCGAGTGATGTCGAAGGGCAGGGCCTCCATCCAGACTACGAGCACCTGCAGGTTGTCGTGGCCAGCCAGTACCTCCCGGTCGACGCGCTCCGCCCCATCCAGACAGACTGGACAGGCTGGAGCCAGGACCATCAGGAGTCGCGGATGATCGGCGAGCCGGTTGAACTCGGCGACCAGCGGATCCAGGGTGCCGGCCAGATCGACGGCTCCGCCCAATCGGTGACTGTCTCCTCGCGCTCGCAGGAATGCAGCCATACCAGCAGCTGCCAGGAGCACGCCGATCGCCACCAACACCCTGTTCAGAGAACGCATTCCGATAGATACTTCATCGCTAATGAGCCACCCACGTCAAGCAGCCGAGGATCGCCGCTGGCGCACCGCGTGGATTCTGGTTCTGCTCACGGGTCTCCTCATGCAGAGCTGGTTCTGGCTGCGGTCGGTCTGGATCTACCTCGATCAGGTCGCTCTCTACGAATTGGGGATGGCCCTGGTGCGCGACGGCGAGCTTGTGCCTTTCGGCAAGCTCTCCACGGGCGGCCTGCCGATCCCGGGAGTGGCTCTCGAATTGCTCGTGGGACTACCCCTGATCGCCTGGCTCGACCTGCGAGCCTCGACGTTTGTTCTCATTGTCTTCCACCTGGCCGCCATGCTGCTGCTTTCCCGGGTTCTCGTCAAAGACTTCGGTTGGAAGTTCGCCACAATCTACCTCGGGGTCTTCTGGCTCTCCCCCTGGCGACTTTTCCATTCTGGTTTCCTCTGGGAAACCAACTACGTTCTCTTGCCGGCGGCATTCCACCTGACCGCCTGTCGGGCCTTGAAAGAGGAAGCACGATTCGGTGCGAGTGCCCTGCTCGCAGCGACCCTGGTCATCACTGCCCAAATCCACGCGTCGGTTCTCATTCTGGTTGTCGCTTGCCTTGTCCTGTTGATTCGTCGACAGCTGCTTCTGAATTGGGCGGGAGCCGCCCTTGGGGCGGCCCTGGGTGCGATCTCGCTGCTCCCGACAGTGACCGCAATGCTGGGTGGAGCAGAGATTCCAGCTCGCCCGGAAGCTGCGGCCGATTTGCTCACCCGCCTCAATTCGGTCGAGAAGGCGCTTGTCTACTGGTTCAGACTCGGCTCCCTCGATGTCGGCCGCAGGTTCAGGCAATCGATGTTCTGCACCGAACCAGGCGCCGGCGACACCATACCGCAGCCCCTCCTGTGCGGCCTCGTCGAGCTGACGCAGATTCTCGCCCTGGCATCGATCCTCGTCGCGGTGGTTGCCGCGTGGTGGATGCTGCGCAGCGGCCGCGCGCGTCCAACCGAAACTGGGCTCGAGGCACCCTTGCTCTGGTATCGCGACTACACGGTAGCCATGCTGCTGGCGGTCGTGATCTCGGCCTTGATGTCACCTGTGCTGATTCAAGGCTGGCACGTCCTGATCGCCCTGCCAATCGCCTGCCTGCCGGTTGCGGCCTGGATCACGCACCGTTGGCCGACTTCTGGCACCTTCGCGCGCGCGATCATCATCATCTATCTGGTCTGGCATCTGCCTGCCTGCCTGCTCCTGCTCGGGCATCCCATGTACGCCAGCCCTGCCTCTCCCGAGCTTCCCCGCCACATCGCCCCGATCGAGCTCCGGGTGCTCCTGCCTGACGATCCTTAGACGGGCCGCGGAGTCGGTCGGATTCTGTATCGGGACCGTTGAGACTCCTTGGGGTGATCTCGGAAGGCACGGTTCGGCCGTCTATTCGCCTCTCTCCGCAAGAGGAGGGTGAGGCTACGGTCGGCGAACAGACGGCCGAACCCCAGGGCCCCAGATCAACCAAAGAATCCATTCGTCCATCTACAGGTGTCGCCACAGGACGTTGTCGAAGGACCCTTCCTTGGACCACCCCCAATGAACCTGATCGAGATCGCAGCAGAATCCCGGGACTCCGGAGGTGAGCCGGGGAAAGGTCCAGGGATTGCCCACGCTTTTGACAGGAGCCCAGACAGAGGGGCCAACGTGCGACAGTCGAAGCGTTCGGGCTGCCCTGACAGAGGTGCCAGTCGACGAGCACACCCACTTTCACCCTCCTCTGGCGGAGAGAGACGAAGAGGCGCGGCCCCTAGGAGCCGAGGCGCTGAAGGAGTTGGCGGGCGCGCTGGATGTCAGGACCGTAGAGGTCTGGTGGCGCCGTGTCGATGAAGGTCTCGAGTGCGCGGCGGGCCTTTACGCGGTCGCCGGCCTCCATGGCCACGATCGCCACGTTGTAGAGGACATCCGAATTGGCAGGCTCCAGAATCAGGGCCCGGTCCCAGGCCTCCAATGCTTCGTCCGGTGAGCCCAGGTTGTAGAGCGCGGTGCCCAGATAGTTCCAGGCAAGTGGCAGAGCCTCGTTGAGCTCGAGGGCCAAGCGGGCCTCGTCGCGCGCCCGTGCCCAGTTGCTGCGCCGCAGTGCCACCAGGGCGAGATGCTGACGGGCGACCGGATTGCGCGGGTCGACACCAAAAACCTGCTCGAGAATCTGTTGCGCGCTTGCCTGGTCACCAGCCTCCGAGTAGACCAGGCCCAGAGCATTGAGGGCCTCGGGATCCCTACCTTCGACCAGCGGCAGCATGATCGGTATGGCTTCTTTGGCCTTGCCGACTTCGGCCATCGACATGCCGAGCTGACGCAACAGCGCTGGTGTAGCTACCCCCGCATCGCGAGCCCGCATCATGACGCTGATGGCCTCTTGCAGTCGGCCCTGCTCGAGCTTCACCTGCGCCCAGAAGTAGTAGGCCATTCCCATATCGGGTCGCGCCTCGATGACCTCCTGCACGATCGCCTCGGCCTCCGCCAAACGACCGCGCTGATAGAGATCGATCACCTGGTGCATCTTGTTATCCAGATGCACCAGCGTCTTGGGATCGTCGGCCGCGGTGTACTCACTTCTGATCGGAGCCTGTCCGCCGAGATATCCCAGCGAGCGCAAAGCGGCCGCGGTCTCCGAATCGACCGTTGTCTCTTGCTGCGGTGGCCACACGGACTCGTCCGGCAATCGGCGCTCGAGGTCAGCCGCCTGAGATTCCCGCGTCGCCACCAGGTTCTGCTCTTCGGCAGGGTCGTCGACGAGATCGTAGAGCTCGGGAATCGGCAGCGAGATGAACTTGTGCCCGTCTCCCATCATCCCTCGCAGGGGCGCCCAGCCGCGGTCCAGGGCCGGCGTCAGGGATTCGAAGTAGCTGAAGATCTCGTTCACCGGTGGACCTTCCAGGAGCGATCTTCCGGGCAGACCTGCTGGCGGTTTGGTGCCAGCCGCCTCGAGCATGGTCGGCAGGAGATCGACATGACGCGCCGGCTCGTCGCGCACCGCCGCTTCGATACCAGGGAACCACATGACCAGTGGGACCTTGAGCGTCGCTTCGTAGGCGAACAGACCGTGCGTCGACTCCCCATGGTCTCCCAAAGCTTCACCGTGGTCGGAGGTGAAGACAATCAAGGCGGCAGCTTCCTCGCCGCTCAGGAAGGGCTCGAGCAGCGGTCGCAGGTATGCGTCGACGGCCGCAACTTCACCCAGGTAGGGATCACCGGCAAGCCTGGACAGAAAGGGCTCGGCAGGCTCGTACGGAGCGTGCGGATCGTATAGATGCAACCATAGAAACCGTCGTTGCCCCTGATGGTCCTCCCACCATTGCCTGGCCAGTCCCACAACCTCGTCCCCGCGACGCTCGGCCGGGACCATCTCTGTTGGATGGGAGCCCTCGGGCACCTCGTCGTCGTAAACTTCGAAGCCCCTGTCGAGGCCGAAACGGGAGTCCAGGGGAAAGGCGCCGACAAAAGCACCGGTCCTGAATCCGGCATCTTGCAACAGAGTCGCCGCCGTCGGGATCGACTCGCTCAAGCGAAATCCCTTGTTGTCGCGGATCTTGTTCTGGTAGGGATACAGGCCGGTCAGAATATTCGCGTGTGACGGAAGGGTCACCACGTTGTGGGCGTGAGCCTGGCGAAAGGTCCAGCCCGCAGCCGCCAAACGATCCAGGGCCGGTGTCTGGCTGCGGCTGTTTCCACTGAACCCCAAGGCGTCCCATCGCAGGGTATCGACCGTGATGAGAACGATGTTCTCCAGCGCCGGGGTGGCAACAGCAGCAGGTCGGGTTGGCAGGGCTTGCGCGCCTGCCCCGTCGCGGCCGGCCGGCGGCTGGCGAGTGGGCGCATCGGTCGCAGGCACATCGCAAGCCGCAACCCAGAGGATCGACCAGAGCACACAGGTTTGGAGGATGGAATGCCGTCGCATGATTCGAGCCGCCGCAGAATCTTATCGGAGGATACGCTAGGCTTCGGATTTCGGAGGACTCCGGTCATGAATCGTTCTTCTCTGCGGACCAAGATCAACCTGCTCACAGGCGCGCTGCTGATGGCGATGGTACCGCCTCTCAACGCTCAAGTTGGAGAGCCCACTGGAGCCCAATCCCCACCCGCGCAGGAGTCTGCCGAACAATCCATCACCAGAATTCAGGCATTGCTCGTCGAGGAACCCGACAACGCGACCGGACATCTCAGCCTCGGCACGCTGTTCTTTCAGCAAGGCCGATTCGACGCCGCACGGGACCACCTGGCGAGAGCCGTCGAACTGGCCCCGAGCTCAGTCGAGGCCCACGCCACCCTGGCCGTCGTGCTCGAACAGCTCGGCGACCTGGAGGGTGCAGAGAGGGAGTATTCCGAGGCCCTGGAAATCCTCCCCGACAACCCTGACATCCGTGTTCGCCGAGCAGCCCTGCGCAACCGGTTGGATCAGAAGGAAGGCGCTCTGGAAGATCTGAATCGTGCCTTGGAGAGCAACCCCGGCGTCATCCAGGCGATCTTTGGCAAAGGCATCCTGCTGCAGTCTATGGGCCGCACCGAAGAGGCCATCGCAACGATGCGCACCGTGGAACAGCAGACGACCGAGATCCCGGCGAGGGCACAAGCCCACCTGCTCATCGGGCAGTGGCTGGGGGCGGAAGGGCGAACGGCCCTGGCAATCGACGAGTTGAAGAAGGCCCTGGCTCTGCAGGAGGACCTCGCACCCGCGCGGCTGGCGCTGGCCAACCTTGCGGCCGATTCCGGTCGATACCGCGAGGCTGTCGAGCAGTTCTCCAAGATCGTCGCTGCCTCTCCGGACGACCAATCGGCCCGGTTTGGCCTGGCTATCGCACTCCTGATGACCGAGCGGTACCCCGAGGCTTTGGCTTCCATCGAAGACAGTGTCTCCCGCTTCCCGGACTGGGTGGCGATGGAGCACGTCCTGGCGAGACTGCTGGCCACTTCACCCGACGATGGGGTGCGCGACGGTGAGCGTGCTCTGCTGCTGGCTACCGAGGTCATGCAATCACAACCGGGATTGCAGAGCGCTCAGACCCTGGCCATGGCCTATGCCGAAACCGGGAAGTTCGAGGAAGCCATCGCGCTGCAGAGAGACCTCATCCAGCGAGTCGAACTGGCCGGCAGCAATGATCGGTTGGCGATCTTCCAAGGCCGCCTCGAGCTCTATGAGCAGGGCCAGCCGGTGCGCGCTCCCTGGCTGGAGGCCAAACACGGTGGAGGGTTCTAACCCAACACGAGCACTTCGATGGTGCTGGTCTCCTTGGCGCCCGACCCGGGGTCCTCGAGCGTGACCTCCAGGTCGTAAGCGCCCTGGCCGACCGACGATGGCAGCGCACAGGTGCCGTGAAACTGCGTCATCGACGCATCCTGTCCCGCCTCCTGACGGTCCAGAACGACCTCGACCTCCCCCACCCGATTGCCCGCATGATCGAAGATCGCCGCACTCACCTCGGGGATCCCACCACTCAGGTTATAGGCCATCAGCGAGATCTGGGCCGCTTCGCCAGGCCGGACGACCGGCCGAGCTGCCGGCATGAAGGGCGCGCCCTGCATCATGAACGGATAGGGGTAGCCCTGCCGCTCCTCCTCACTTTCCAGACCCATCAGCCATTTACCCTGGGGCTCGAGGAACATCAACGGCAGAAGCAAGGCATCCCCGGATTCGAAGTCCGGCACACGCACCCAGGAGGTCGCAACACCCGTCGCGCCCGTACTGCCGTTGCGTACCATGGCCCGGATTTCATAGTCGCCCGGCAGAAGATCGAAATGGCCGAAGTACTTGAATCCACTCTGCTGCAATGCCGGCCCGGCCTGTACCAGGTCGAGCCCGATAGCCTTGACGAAGAAATCGCTCACTGTCCCACCCACCGAGGAGATGGCGTAGGCATAGATCTCGGTCGGCATGACACCTTCGGCGGTGCCGGCGATCAGCGTCGTCCCGTCGATCTCGATCAGAACAGGCACGTAGGCTGTTTCCATACCGACGTTGAACGGCGCCGCCAGCACACTGCTCCCCACCTGTCCGCCGGCCCCACCCATGATAGCCGAGGCCCCCGAAAGCTGGCGCTCCAGACCACTCATCTGATCGAAACCCTTGGCTGGAAAATAGCCTGGTCGGTGCACCAGCCGCGCCCCTTTCGGCCCATTGGCGAGCTTGACGTCGAGCTTGTGCCACTTGTCGTCTTTCTTCTTCAGATCATCGGCCTGGAAGGCGAGCACGTAGGTGACGCTGGTGCGCTCGAGCATCTCGCCCATCGCCTCACCGAGATCGTTGAAGTTCAGGTAGGTCTGCCCGCCGGTCTCGTTGGCGAGCAGGGCGAGACTGTCCTGGGTGTTGAGCTGGCGGCCGCCAGCGGCCCCCGCCTGCAGCCCGCCGATGTCGACCGCTTCGATCGTGCAGTCGGCTCTGACAAACCCCTTCAACATCTCGCTGATCTCGTTCTGCATATCGGTGTCGCCGAACCGCTCGTTGGAGTCGACCTCCCAATAGGCACCGCGCGCCGCCGCCTCGTTTGCCGCGACAATGTCGGCCTGCTCCTGCGCACTGCTCCCACGCGTCCCCAACATCGCCGAGGCGTCGAAGCCTTCCGAAAGAAAGACCACGTACTTGCGGCCATCGATGCCGTCCATGAGGTCGGCGAATTCCGACATGGCGCTGCTCAAGGCCAGAATCTCGTTGCGATTGGTGGCCTGCCGCTCGGCACCGACCATCGCCGTCAGGAGTTGCTGGATTTCAGCATCGGGGTCGGGTCTTCCGGCCACCCCGCCGCCTCCCTGGTCCGGCGTCTCCGAGACGGCCGCCGCGTCCCTCATGTCGGTCAGAACGAGCCCGAGCGGATCCCGCTTGGTCTCGACCAGCTGCGGCAGTCCGAGCGTCTCAATGGCCAACTTCACCTGATTCCGATCGGGGGTGAATCCCAACAACAGCCGGGCACCCACACTGCGAGTGTAGGAGGCGACCGCCGCCAGATCGGAGGGGTGCAGCGAAGTATCGACCAACCGCGTCGCGGCGTCGCGGGCTCGGACGATTGCCCCCGGGTCGGAGAACGACAGATCGAAGAAGAACAGGAAGTGACGCCGAGCCGCGGCTGTCGGCACGGGAACCGGTTTACCCGAGGCGTCGGTCAGGGTCAGATCCATGACATCGAATCCGATGATGTCTCGTTTCTTGCGACCATCGGTGACTTCAAAGTCCGCCGCAGTCAGACCACGGACCGGTTCCCCATCCTTGATCACCTGCACCGGCACCTCGACCACCACCACATCGGTGACGTCCTCGAAAACACTCTGCTGAGCCGGCACGACCGACACGAGAAAAACCATCAAGACAGCGACGAGTGAGCTGGTTCGGATCATGACTTCCTCCGCCAATCAAAGGGTGACATTCCAAGAATTGCGGGACAGAAATGCCCCAGACCCTAGTTTCTGATTCCGAGAGTGAACGGGATGGAGTTGGTTTCGATGGCTCCGGAGGCCTCGTTCCGCAGGGCCACTCGCAGAGTGTACTCGCCTGGCTCGAGCCCGTTCGGGTTGAAGGTGGCGAGAAGCTTGTCCAACCCCTGAATCCCGGTGATCGTTCGCTCCTGAAGTGCCAGCACATCGGCTTCGATGATCGTGCCGTCTTCGGCAACGATCGTCCCCTCGAGGCGGAGATTGCCTTCACCGAGGTTATAAGCCACGAGGCAGAGTCTGGCCTCTTCCTGTGCGTCCAGATTTGGCACTGCCGCCGGAATGTAGGGTTCTCCCTTGACCGTGAACGGATAGACCACACGCTTCTGAGCCTGGCCATTCGTGGTTTCACGCACCAGGAACCAGTCCTTGTTGCCCTCGAGGAAGAACGGCGGCAACAGAACCGGCTTCGCCTGCGCGTATTCGGGAACGACCACGGAGGCTGTCTGCACCCCGGATCTACCCGAATGTGCATTGCGGGCCAGAACTCTGAGCAGATAGTCCCCCGGCGGCAGATCGAGGTGTCCATAGTATTTCAACCCCGTCGCCGCAAACGCCTCCCGTCCCGTGGTCAGATCCAGAGTCACCATCTGGGTGAAGAAGTCCTTCATCTCCCCGAATTCATTGGAGGCATAGGCGTAGAACTCGACTGGCAGCTGGTCATGATCCTGATCGACCAGGAGGTCTCCGCCGTCGATCTCTACGATAATCGGGACATACGCCTCTTGCTCGCTGGCTCTGAAGGGAGCGGTCAGAATATTCATCCGCAGCTCTTGCTTCTCCACCGCCCCAGCGATCGCGTCGGAGGCCAACAGGCTCTTCTCCAGCGGATGCAAAGCGCCGTAGGGCCGGGGTGCGTAGTAGCCTTGCCGATGACTGGCACGTGCCCCCCTGGCAGCGTCGACCTTGACCTTGAGCTCACGGAACTCACCGTCGTACTCGATGTCGTCAGGTCGAAAAGTCAGGATGTAAGTTACAGACGAACGCTCCAGAATCTCACCCAGCTGATCGCCGAAGTTGTTGGCATCCTGAAAGAGTGCGCCACCGGTGTCGTTCGAGAGGTAGAAGAACGCTGCGCGGGTGGCCTGTCGGTTCCTCTCCACATCATCCGTATCCGCCGTCAGTCCGGAGATATCCACGGTCTGCAGCACGCAATCCGCACGACGAAACTGTTCGATCAACTCGCCCATGTCTCCCTGCAGCGATGTGTTGCCATACAGGTTGTCGGTGTCCACCGACCAGGACTGACCGCGCTGCAGGGCCTCGATGTCTTCCTGGAATTTGGGATCGTTCGCACTGGGCGTGCGGCCGAAGAGCAGCGTCCCGTCCCACCCCTGGGTGAAATAGACCACGTGCTTGCGACCCTTGATGTTATCCATCAACCGGGCCAGGCCACCCATCGAACGCGACCAGGAGGACACGCGGCCGCGGTCGAAGCTCTTCTCGGTCTTCGCCATCTCCTTGGCAATGACGCGGAGATGCTCGATCAGACTGTCCTGCTGCCCGCGAAGGGCCGCCGTATCGTTGCTCACCTGACTCGACTGAAAGCCGCTGATGTCGGGATCGTCGATGATGAAGCGCAGCGGATCGCGCCGAGCCAATTGCAGGAACTGTGGGGCACCCAACGTGTCGATCGCCCGCAGAACCTGCGCGCGATCGGGAGTGAACGTAACCAGCAGACGGCCCCCGGTTTCGATGGTATGCATCGCCACGCCGACCAGATCGGTCGGGTGAAGCTGCTCGAACACGAAATCCCGCGCTGCCTCGCGCGCGCGAATGACCGCCGTTGGCGAGGAAAACGAGAGGTCGAACAGCAACAAGAAGTGACGCCGCGCCGCCGCTGGCACCGCGCGTTCGATCTCGACACGCGTCTGATTCGGTTCGATGACGTCGAGGTCGACTACGCGGAATCCAACAATCTTCCGCTTCTTGCCTTCGTCGAGAATTGTGAAGTCATCTATCGACAGGCCTCGCACCGGTGAGCCGTCCTTGGCGATGACATTGACCGGGACCTCGACCTCGAGCACCTCCGTCGTCTCTTCGAAGGTGTCCTCGGTCGATTGCGCCATCGACAACGGTACAGACGCCAGGCAACACACCAAGGCGAGAAATCTCGACAGGTTCATGTTCCGGGTGCCAGTCAATTCAGGTCTCCAGGATGCCGGGCGCCACCACCCGTCCCGCCAACCGCCCTTTTCGAGTCTGACCTCCTCATCAGTCTACACCATCCACTCGCACCACTTTCAGCCCTCCCCGAGCCAGATTTCCGTCTCGGGAAAGAACCCGTACCACCCGAACCACAG
The DNA here is from genome assembly GCA_963707075.1 of uncultured Acidobacteriota bacterium. Taxonomy (GTDB): domain Bacteria; phylum Acidobacteriota; class Thermoanaerobaculia; order Multivoradales; family JAHEKO01; genus CAXMQZ01. The sequence continues at coordinate 550,198 of CAVPOX010000004.1, read as the reverse complement.
GGCCACGTGTCCAGGCACCCTTTCTAATACGTCCGCAAAGGCGTCCGGTTCCAGGCACTTCAGCCCAGTCTCTTCCGTGGCCCATTGCCTACCTTCCTCGTCTTCCAGCAGGCCAGCTTCGCCGGCCACGAACTCGAGACTTCCTCGTCGGTACGCGCGCACTGCACCGCTGGTTCGATCCCCAATCAACACTACGGATTCCGAGCCGATCTGGTCGTTGACCACCCCTACCTCGAGCAACCGATCAATGGGGTAGGCCTTGGCGCCGTCCTGCAATCGCAGGACGAAGACCTGGCGATCCCGCTCCAGTGCATCGCTCTTCAGCCAAACCGGGAAAGCGACGCCACGGCGGGATCGATCCGCCGCTCCTGGCCGATAGTCGAAGGTGAATCGGGGCCGCATCAGCGCCTCGATCCTCTGCAAATCCAATACCGTCGTCCGCGGGTTGTCTCGCAGCCACTGCCGCCAGGTGGTCAAGGTTCCCGGGACCGGCTCCAGTCCGTCGGAGATCTGCGCCAGCCTGCCAAACACCGGCTCGCCGGTCAGATTGCTCCACAGGGTGCGCGATTGGCGGTCGACCATCAGCTTATTGCTACGGTACAGCAGGCCCGAGGTGTCGAATCGATAGGTCCCTCCGCTGGGAGTCCGAGTCCGGTAGAAGATCCCGGATCCGCAGAGCGTGCAGAAACTCAGCGTGATGGGCTCACCGCCCAGGGAATCATTGAGCAGCTCGTGCCAGGAGAGAATGCGCAGGGGATAGGCACGTGCCTCGCCATTGAGCACCAGTCCGAAGACCGCCTCCTTCTTTCTGAGATAGCCCGCATCCGCGCCGGCGACCACCGGGGGGTCGTCCAACGCTGGGATTCCGGCCAGCGGAACCCCGCCCCAGATGATCTCTTCCAGTCGGATCCGCGAAGGGGCGCCAGCGTAGAACACCGTGCGGTACTGCGGATCGATCCGCGACAAGAGCGACATCTTCCACTCCAGATAACCGGGCGCCGGCGCGATCTCGGACTGCGAGCCGACCCACTCCACCCACTCGTAGTAGTCGCGGGTCTTCTCGCCTGTCAACACCGTCAACAGGTCGAGGATCTCTTGTCTCGAGGACTGGGGTGTGAAGAAGACCGCATCCACCAGCGCCGGTACGACCGACAGATCACCGATCTCGGCCAACGCCTCGGCTGCAGCAACCCGTTCCGCCCGCTGCGAGGACAGCATTGCCGCCACCAGGGTGTAGGCGTCATCTGCCAGGCCAGGAGCCGCGAGCGCGAGGCCCCCTATCCAGATCCCGACCAGTATCCAGAAACTCGTCGGGGTGCGCTGCATCAGTCGCCACCGGTGCCGGCGGGAGGACCCTGCAACATGGCGGCATACTTGCGCGCCTCCTCGTTGGTGGCGTCGAGCTTCAAGGCGCGCTCGAGGTGGTGCCGTGCCCGTTGCAGATCCCCGGTGGCCACAAAGACCTTGACCAGTCCGAGATGGACCTCGGGGACCTCGCTGTCAGCACGCAGGGCACGCCGCATGTACTCCAACGCTCCTTCGACGTTACCCCGGGAAAGGGCCAGCTCCCCCCGGTAGATGTAGAAGTAGGGATTGCTCTGATTGACCTTTTCGATCTGATCGAAGATCTCCGTCGCCCGGTCCAGATCGCCCAGCTCCTGCAACGCGCGCGCCTGGTTGCTCAACAAGGGGACACTGGTAGGATGGAGTCGCAGCCCGTCTTCGAAGATCTCCAGCGCCCGCTCGGTCTCCGAGGTGCGCAAGTAGACCACCCCGAGGTTGTTGATGGCCTTCTCGAAGTCCGGCGCCAGAGCATAGGCGATGCGCAGGTAGTCCCGAGCCAGCCCGATATCCCCATCCATCAAGGCCTCGGCACCGAGATTGTTGTAAAAGTGGGACATGGCGGTAATGTCGTCGATGGGATCGAAGTCTCGATACCCTTTCGGCCTGTAGGGGAGGAAGTCGAAGGTCGAGAGCTCGCCGTCGACGTTCATTCCAGCCACGATGTGGCCCCGACTGATCACCACCCCATCGTCGAAGTTCCAGCGCTGGTAGTCCTCCACCTCCACGTAGAACGGATTCAGCCGCTGTTGGCGGGCGATGCCGACAAAGAGATTGACGAAGGAGAGACAGTTGCCCGAGCGGCTGGCGAAGGTCTGGGAGGCGTTTTTCGTCGGGGTAAGTGCATACTCGAGCTCTAACCCACTGAAAATAAAGGCAACGATCTCATCGGTCCGGCGTTTCTCGCTGCCCACAGGGCTCAAGACACGGCTGACCTCCTCGCGGGTCTCCGCATCCAGCTCGTACGGGATCTCGACCCTGTCTCGCAGGTCCTCGGGGACTCTGTCCCAGCTCTGCTGCTTGAGATGGGCGTCGGTATCGAAGGGCTCGTAGGTGCTACAAGAGGCCAGCAACAGGAACTGTACCCCTATCCAGCAGACGCAACTGACGATCGATCGTGACACGGTCACCTCCCCTATACGGTGGAAGCAGGGAAAAGGTCTCAAATCCAGCTCCCTGCCGCTTGGCAACGGGCCTGACGCTACCAGAACCATCCCCGGGATGGGGCCATCCAACCCCGAAAGCCGGGAATTTATCCCGTCTCTCGGTCTTGTTGTTCAAAATTCTGGATCACGCCAATTCAACAATCTGTATCCGGCCCCTCACCGCCCCACCTCCAACGCCCCATGGGAGACTTTATCTTCCTTGTTTTCAATTATTTGAGAACTTTCTTCGGGGAATCAACAGAGTTGGCAACCCGCTTGCTAATACTGACACCATCATGGTGTATAGTTCACGCTCACCCAGAAACGAGGGTTGGGCATTTTCGGTAGCAATTGTGGGGGCGCCACGGCACTCCCGACCTTTTAACACGCGTGAAAGTAGGAGTTCCCGGAACGCTGGGCCTCCAAATCGCACATAACCAAGGAGGTTTGTGTATGAACCGTAGTAATTGGCGTAAGTTCGTAGCCTTGGGAGTCGTTCTCCTGCTCGGCAGCGCCGTCGGCGTACTGGCTCAAGAGACCGGTAACGTCTACGCGAACATCAAGGACACGGGCGGCAGTCCCCTGCCGGGCGTGACTTGTGAGCTGAGCGGGCTGGGCGCCCCCAGAATTCAGGTCTCGAACGCTGCCGGTGAAGTCCGTTGGTTGTCTCTGGACCCAGGTGCCTGGGCTCTGGAGTGCTCCCTCGAGGGCTTCTCGACAGTCGAGTACCCGAACATCGAGGTCCGCGTTGGTCGTAACGTCACTCTTGAAGTAGCGCTGGCTGAGGCCATCGGTGAGGTCATCACCGTGACGTCCGAGAGCCCACTGCTCGACGAGCGGCAGATTGCCACCGGCACCACGGTCACCCAGGTCGAGCTCGAAACGATCCCGACCGCGCGTGATCCCTGGGCTGTCGTCGCACAGACCCCTGGCGTGCTGGTAGACCGGATCAATGTGGGCGGTAACCAGAGTGGTCAGCAGTCCGTGTTTCGCGGCCCTGGCGTCTCCGACGATGAGAACACCTTTCTCATGGACGGCGTCGAGGTCACCGACATGGCCGCGACTGGCTCCTCTCCGACCTATTATGACTTCGACCAGTACACTGAAATGCAGTTCACCACCGGTGGCACCGACGTCACCAAGTCGGCGGCTGGCGTTTCCGTGAACCTGGTGACCAAGCGTGGAAGCAACGAGTTCCGCGGTTCGGCCCGTTTCCTGCGCACCGACAGCCGCTGGTTTGGCGGCGCGCTCGAGCAGGACGTGCCGCTCATCGAGCAGCCTGACGGCCAGCTCGCCGAGAATCAGCCGAGCTTCGTGGGTAACAGCATCAACAAGGTTACCGACTATGGCTTCGAGGCTGGTGGTCCGGTCCTGCGGGATCGCCTTTGGTTCTGGGGCTCGTTCGGCACGAACGACATCCGCAACCTGACCGGTGGCACTACGGTCGAGAACGTCCAGCCCGATGACACCGTTCTCGAGAACTCCGCATTCAAGTTGAACTGGCAGATCGTCAGCGCCAACTCGTTCGTGGCCTCCTGGAACAACGGTGACAAGAACAAGTTCGGCCGCAGTGCCGGTCCGACCCGTCCGGCTCCGACCACCTGGGATCAGCGTGGTCCGACCGCGATCTACAAGTTCGAAGACACCCACGTGTTCAGCTCGAGCTTCTTCCTTGGTGGTACCTACTCCAAGGTCGACGGTGGCTTCTCCCTGGTTTCCAAGGCCTGCATCGCCGCAGGTAGCTGCGCCGAAGCCACGGAGACGGCCTGGGATGCGAACGGTGTGTGGCAGAACAGCTACCTCTCCGGTCCTTCCAGTCGTCCTTCCGAGGAGTTCAAGGTCGACGGCTCCTACTTCTTCAACGCGGGCGGCTCGCACGAGTTGAAGTTCGGTGGCCGGTTGCGCGAGTTCCAGACCCAGAGCACCTTCCACTGGCCAGGTCGTGACCTGTTCACGGTCGACGGTGGATTCTGGGCTGGTCTGGATGCGCCGACTATCGCGGTGGTCGCTCGTCGTGGTGAGAGCTCTGCCCCGGTGACCCAGAACTACACTTCGTTGTGGGCCCAGGACACCATGCAGTTCGGCCAGTTCACCGTCAATGCCGGCTTCCGTTGGGACCAGCAGGACGGCACCAATGACGCCTACGAGATCCCCGGCAACCCGGGCTTTCCGTGGCTGCTGCCGCCGGTCGCCTACGAGGGCAATGACGGTGGTTTCGACTGGAGCAATTTCACTCCGCGCATCGGTGCGACCTACGCCCTGGGCGAAGAGCGCAAGACCCTCATCCGGGGAAGCTACTCCTGGTTCGCCGGTCAGATGGATAGCGGCAACCTCACTCACACGAACCCGCTGGGTTATGCCTACGCGTCGTTCTACTACAACGACTTCAATGGCAACCTGCTCTACGATGACGGTCCGGAAGGCTTTACATCCCTAGGATGTGCGCCCAACGGAGATGGCTGTCTGCAGAGTTGGTCAGGATTCGATCCTGATAATCCGACTGAGGCCATTACCTATAGCGTCACCGACCCCGGTTTGAACGCTCCGGTCACCCAGGAGTTCACTGTGGGTGCCGAGCACGCGTTCATGCCCGAGTTCGTCGTGGGCTTGACCTACACCTGGCGCGACACCGATGACATCATCTCCACCGAGCGAGAGATGCTCGACCGGGGTGCTGGTGCCTATGCGGCTACCCGTGCGGATTTTGTCGAGGATACAACCATCACCGACGAAATTCCGTCAGGCACCTACACCCAGCAGGTCTACGCTATCGACTGTGGAACCGCCTGCCGTCTGGGAGGCAACCTCCAGGAGAACACCAACCGCAACGTCAACTACAACGGGCTGGCAGTGAACTTCATCAAGCGTCTGTCCAACCAGTGGATGTTGCGTGGCTTCGTCAACTACGGATCGGCCGACTACAGCTTGTCGGATGACTACGTTTCGAAGTACGATCCCAACGATGAAGAGTACGGGTTCGACAACGAAGGTGGCCTCTACAGCGTGGAGTCCGCCGGCTCGGGTGCGTTCGGAGATGCGATCATTCAGAGCACCTGGTCGTGGAACCTGAACGGCATGTACCAGGTCGCGCCGGACCGTCCGTGGGGCTTCAACGTCGCCGCGAACCTGTTCGGCCGCGAAGGAACGCCGCTGCCGTACTTCTATCGGTACAGGGCTTCCGACCGCATTCAGCGGGACATGCAGATGACGGACGACGTCGATGATTTCCGCAGCGAGGACGTCTTCTCGATGGACTTGCGCCTCGAGAAGGAGTTCGCCGCCTCCGGGAACATGGGCTTCACCTTCAGCATCGACGTCTTCAACGTCTTCGACGAGTCCTACTCGCTGCAGCGGCGTCGTCAGACCAACATCAGTCAGTACAACTGGCTGTCAGAGACCCTCGCTCCGAGGATCTGGCGTCTCGGCGTCCGCATGAACTGGCGTTAAGTCTCGACTCGAAGTCGCGTATATCCCGCCGGGGGGCAACCCCCGGCGTTTTTTTATTCTGTTGTAACATTGCCTTCCTACCGGTTTGCCTAGCCGGCATGTCGATAGGGACCGCTGACAGCAAGGAAAATTCTCTCGCTCCACAACATAGAACTCGAAGGGGACACCGTCATGGTAGGCCGCATCAAGACCGCAATCGCAATCGCTCTGGCAGCAACTCTTCTTGCCATTCCTCTCGTCGCCCAGGACTGGGCTGGCAAGGGTCGAGCCCAGGGCCTGATCAAGGACGAGGCAGGCAATCCACTGGCCGGGGCCACTGTCACTCTCCTCTTCCCACCCGACGCGCCGATCGGTGGCCCTCAGCCGATCACCACCAACAAGAAGGGACGGTGGAGCTACCTGGGGCTGCGTGGCGGCAACTGGAAGGTGCTCATCGAACTGGAAGGCTATGTGGTCTCCGAGGGTTTACTGTACGTCAATGAGTTTCAGCCAGCGAAGGCTGTCGAGACCATCATGATCGCCGACCCGGGGGCCTCCATCAACAAAGGTGAACAGCTTCTGGAAGCAGGGAACTACGCAGAGGCACGGCTCGAGTATGAGAAGGCACTAAAAGAGATGGACGATCTGGGGCAGGCCCGCCTGCGATCGCGAATCGGGGACACCTATCTCGCAGAAGGCAATTTCGCCGCCGCCCGAGCCGAGTACGAGAAGGCACTTCCCTACATTGCGCCCGAAGAGCAGACGCACATCCGCTTGCAGATGGCCAACTCCTTTCAGCAGGAAGGCAAGTACACCGAAGCGCGTGAACAGTACGAGGCGCTTCTCCCCGGCCTGACGCCGGAGGGCCAGGCCCAGGTGCTGCGGACGATTGCTCAAGGCTATGGCCTGCAGGGCAACAACGCCAAAGCCATCGAGTCCCTCGAGAAGGCCAACGAGCTCGCCCCCGGAGACCCCGATGTCCTGCAGCTGCTGGCCGATCTCATGATGCGTGAAGGCCGTGGCGCGGAAGCCGAGGCCTATCTGGCTCAGCTTCCCGAGGATGTCGATTTGCCCACTGACATGGTGCTCAACATGGGCATCCGCCTTTACAACGAAGGCGACATGCCCAAGGCGCTCGAGTTCTTCAACCGCTCGGTCGAGGAACATCCGGAGGAAGCCTCGGCCTACTACTATCGCGGGCTGACCCTCCTGAGTCAGGGAGAGAAGGACGGCGCCAAAGCCGACTTCCACAAACTCCTGGAGATCGCCCCGGACTCGCCCCACCGTGCCGAGGTCGAGGAGTTTCTGAAGTTTCTCGAGCAGGACTCTTAGGGCCCGGAGTGACGGATCGATGCGAGCAATCCGAGGTGCCTCTCTCGCGCTACTGGTAATTGCCTCGATCTCGTGTGGCCGTGACAAGAAACTGGAGGTCCCCGGAGGGACTCCGGTGATCATCATCTCGATCGATACCCTGCGGTCGGATCGCCTGCCCTTCTATGCTGACTCCGGAGTCGAGACGCCGGCGATGAGTGGCCTGCGAAACCAATCGATCCTGTTCGAACATGCCTATTCCCACATGCCGCTTACACTGCCCTCCCATGCCTCGGTCTTTACCGGGTTGCTGCCACCGGATCACGGGCTCAGGGACAACAGCGGCTATGTGCTCAAGGCCGACCAACTCCCCTTCCTTCCGACAGTTCTCAAGGAGCAGGGATACGCCACTGGTGCGGCAGTCTCTTCCTGGGTGTTGCGAGGGGACGCGGGGCTCGATGTGGACTTCGACTTCTACGAGGATCTGATCGAGGACCCCGCGCCGGGTGAGGGACCGGGCGGGGCTCAGCGAGCCGGTGAGGACACTCTCGCGCTCTCCAGGCAATGGCTCCGATCGGTGGCTGACCAGCCCTTTTTCTTCTTCTTTCACATCTACGAACCGCATACTCCGTACACGCCCCCCGAACCTTATCGGTCCCAGTATCGTTCACCCTACGACGGCGAGGTAGCCTATTCCGACGCGGTGATCGGCAAGCTCTTGACGGAGCTCGAGCAACTGGACGTCTTCGACCGCTCGATCATCTTTCTGATCTCCGACCACGGTGAGGGCCTGGGCGAGCACAACTATCGCGAGCACGGGCCCTTTCTGTACCGCGAAGCGATCCAGGTACCCCTGCTGCTGAAGCTTCCCAATTCACAACTGGGTGGCACCTCGGTCTCTCGAGCTGTCCAGCTGATCGACATTCTGCCGACGGTGCTCGACCTGCTCGACCTGGAGACACCTGAGGACCTTCCCGGTCTGTCTCTGCTGGCTGAGGTGCCCGCAGGAGAAGACCGATACCTCTACTCCGAGACCTACTATCCTCGACTGCACTTCGGCTGGAGCGACCTGGCCTCGGTGATTCGATTTCCCTACCAGTACATCCATGGCCCGGACCCGGAGCTCTACGACCTGGCCAAGGATCCTTTGCAGGAAGACAACATCCTGCGACAGGAGCGCCGCGTTTACGGCGAGCTCAAGGAGGCCCTGGAGAGTATCGACCGCGAGCTCGTCGCCCCGATGGAGGTCGACGAGGAGACCCGACAGAAGATGGCTGCACTGGGATACCTCAGCGCCGTCTCGCCCGAACTCGAGGGCCCCCTGCCCGACCCCAAAGCCCGTGTCCATGTGCTGCAGATGATGACCGAGGGGATCAAGCTCGCCACCGCTGGCCAGTACCAGGAGGGCGCGGACGTCTTCCGCGAGGTGATCGAAGAAGAGCCGCAGATGCTCGATGCCTGGCAGTATCTGGGCAATGTCCTGTTTCAAATGGAGAATTTCGAGGAGGCGCTCGAGGTCTACCAGAGGGCCTTTGAGATGAGCAGCGGCGCCCCCCGGTTCGCCATGGCTGTGGCCAACGCCTTGATGCGGCTCGATCGCCTCGAAGAAGCCAAGCAACATGCCGAGCTCGCGGTCGAGCTCATGCCGGTAGCCAACGACCTCGTGGCCGAGATCACCCTGATGCAGGGAGATCTGGAGGAAACCGAACGAGTGCTGCAAAGCTCTCTCTCTCTGCGGGGTGCCCGCACGGCGCCCCGACTCACCCTGGCTGAGCTGCGCCTCAAGCAGGGACGATTCGAGGAAGCCCTGCAAATCGCCAACGAAATCGAAAGCAAGCCAGGCATGAGCACCGAACCCGATCGCCTGAAAGGGCTCTACTTCATCCGGGGGCAGGCGCTGGCACAGATGGATCGTCTGGAGGAGGCCAAAGCGGCCTTCCGAACTGAGATCGCCACCCATCCCGACCTCCTCGGGGCTTATGCTCACCTCGCGTTCGTGCTGGCTCTCGAGGGTCGGGCACCCGAAGCGGGTGCCGCATTGCGCTCGATGGTCGAGGCCAACCCAACTGCCAGGGCCTATGTCGTCGCGATCGAAACCCTACAGTCGATGGGAGACCCGCGATCCGCGGCGATGGTCCTCCAGGATGGCCTGCGCCGCTGGCCCAATGATCGCGGGCTACGAGAGCTGGCGGGCTAGCGACTTCTCATTGGAAACAGCCTGAGGAAAACCAAAGACACCATGATCGACCTAGCTCACCCCTTCGTGCGGACAAGCCTCTTGATCTGTCTGGCCTGCCCCGTCACGAGCAGTCTCGCCCAAACGATGCCGACCGAGACACTGACCGTTCGAGTGCCTGCCAGGGATGTCGGCGTCGAGGCTCTGGAGCGCAGACAGGCCGACCAACTGGCCTCGCGCAGCAGTATTCGTGCGTTTCACCAGTTCCAGTTCTCCGACCGCCTGCCAGAGAGTGGCATCACCTTTCGTCATCTCGTCACCGAGGACAACACCCGAGCCTTCAAAGCCACACACTACGACCACGGCAACGGCCTGGCGGTGGCGGACGTCGATGGCGATGGGCTGAGCGATCTCTATCTGACGACCCAGCTGGGTAGCAACGAGCTCTGGCGGAATCGCGGGGACGGCACCTTCGAGAACATCACGCAGACCGCTGGCGTGGGTCTGCCCGACAAGCTCTGCATTGCACCTTCTTTCGCCGACTATGACAACGACGGCGATCCGGATCTCTATGTCACCACCGTTCGCATGGGCAATGTGCTGTTCGAGAACGACGGCAAGGGTCGCTTCACCGATGTGACCGAGCGGGCAGGAGTCGGCTACACGGGACATGCTTCGGGATCGGTCTTTCTCGATTTCGACAACGACGGCCTGCTCGACCTCTTCGTCACCAGCATTGGCGTCTATACGATCGACAAGCAGGGTCCCGGAGGGTATTTCATTGGCCGCGAGGACGCCTTCAGTGGCCATCTTTTCCCCGAACGCACCGAATACAGTCTGCTCTACCGCAACATCGACGGGAAGCGATTCGAGGAGGTCTCGAGTCAGCTTGGGTTGCGGGACGGGGGCTGGAGCGGTGATGCGACCTTTACCGATCTCGATGGGGATCGCTACCCGGAGCTCTACGTGCTCAACATGCAGGGCGACGATCACTACTGGGTCAATGTCGCCGATGGGAATGGCCGGCGATTTGTCGACCGGACCGTCGAGCACTTCCCTCGCACGCCCTGGGGCGCCATGGGGATCAAGTTCTTCGATTTCAACAACAACGGGCGCATGGATCTGGTGCTGACCGACATGCACTCGGACATGAGTCGCGAAGTGCTGCCGGAGGAAGAGAAGTTCAAGTCGATGATGACCTGGACCGATGAGCACCTGCAGGGCGGCGGCAACAACATCTTCGGAAACGCCTTCTACGAGAATCTGGGCGAGGGCAGATTTCGCGAAGTCTCCGACCCGCTGGGTGTCGAGAACTACTGGCCCTGGGGCTTGAGCGTGGGTGACCTCAATGCCGACGGCTTCGACGATGTCTTCATTGCTGCCAGCATGAGCTTTCCATTCCGGTACGGTATCAACACGGTCCTGCTGAACGATCTGGGTACCCGATTCAAGGACGCCGAGTTCATCCTCGGCGTGGAACCCCGCCGAAACGACCTGACCTATCTTCCGTGGATGGAGATGGACTGCTCCGGTGCAGACCGTGCGCACAGCGACTGCCAGGGCCGGCAAGGGAGGGTGTCCATCGAGGGCACCGTCGGCTCTCGTGCCTCAGTCGTCTTCGATCTGGACAGGGATGGCGATCTCGACGTCGTCACCAATGACTTCTACTGGGTGCCACAAGTGCTGATCAGCGACCTGGCGCAGCGCCGAGACGTCCACTTCCTGGAGGTCGAGTTGCGGGGCACCGCCTCGAATCGGGATGGCCTCGGAGCTCTGGTACGCGTCACCACCGGCGACACGGTCCTGACCAAGTATCAGGACGGCAAGCTCGGTTACCTCTCCCAGAGCTCGGAACCTCTCTACTTCGGACTGGGCGAGCACTCGACGGTCGACAGGGTCGAAGTGCTATGGCCATCGGGAGCGACGCAGACGGTCACCGAGGGCATCGAGCCAGGTGCAATGCTGAAAATCGTCGAAAAGTCGGACCCCTGAGCTCACTCCGGCTCCCAGAGATGCACAAACCGCCCGGGCGTCAGCCCCTGGTATCGCTGGCGTTTGCCCGAAGGCCAAGTCAACTCCACAGACTCCATGGTTTCTCCCACTGGCAAGGCGAAGAGCAGCCGCCTGTCACTACTCGACTGATAGCTATCACCGGCATAGACCCAGCGCACCTGCGCAGTCCCGGAGCTTCGCAAGTTCGCTCGCAGGCCGACGCCCTCACTGTTGGGTGAGCGTCCGTGCGGAATCAACCCCACCCAGTCGGGCGCGTCAGCTCGGTTGCGCAGCAGGCTGAATGGCCCTCCACAGGTCTGCAATCCGAGATCTGCATCCCCGTCGTTGTCGAAATCGGCGACAGCCAACCCCCGCCCGACGGTCTGCCGATCTTCCAGCTGCCGGCAGCGCAACTCCGAGAAGTGCCCCGTGCCATCGCCGAGGAGGACCTGATCGCGCTGCCGATAGGAAACATTGTCCCGCTTCGGATGCTCGAAGATATGGCCGTTCGAGATGTAGAAATCCAGATCGCCATCCTGATCCAGATCGAAGGCCGCAATCCCGAAAGCGAGCTGATTGAAGGAAGGAAGCCCGAACCCGGAAGCAGACGAGACATCCTCGAAGCTCATCGCACCCAGGTTGCGATACAGGGTATTCGTCTCCACATCGAAGTTGGTCACCGCCAGATCGGGATCGAGGTCGCCGTCGACATCGCCGACCGTCAACCCCATCCCCGCCTCGGGTCGGCCGTCACGGTTGACGCCAATCCCCGAGAAGAGAGAGACATCCTCGAAGGTTCCATCGCCCCGGTTGTGGAAGAGCAAGTTGATGTTGAGGTCGTTGGCGACATACAGGTCGGCATGGCCATCCTCGTCGAGATCGAGGAAGACAACCCCGAGGCCTCGGCCGTCCGCTGGCAGGATACCGGCCGCAGCAGAGGCATCGACGAAGACTCCGCTGCCGCTGTTGCGATAGAACCGGTCACTCGCACCAAGGTAGATCGATGGGTCACAGTAGCGCTTCTCCCCCGTTTGGGGATCGCCGCAGAAAATGTCCGCCTCGACGTCATACTGGACATAGCGCGTGACATAGAGGTCGAGATCCCGATCGCCGTCTGCATCGGCGAGCGCTGCCGACGAGCTCCAACCGTCGAGCCCCAGGCCCGACGCCACAGTTCGATCCTCGAAGCCACCCCGACCATCATTGTGCAGCAGGACATCCCTGCCGAAGTTGGTGACATACAGATCGGTCTGCCCGTCTCCATCGACGTCCCCCGCCAGCACGCCCTGGCCGCAACCCCGATCACCGGTACCAGACCTGTCGGTGACATCGGCGAACCGCTCGCCATCCAGATTGCGGAAGAGCCGATTGGCGGCTGCCGCGGAGCCGTCGGGTGGAAATGGGCCGGACTGCACCAGATAGAGATCCATCCACCCGTCGTGATCGTAGTCGAGCCAGGCCAGCCCCCCGCCCATGGTCTCCACGAGATGCTTGTCCCCAGCAGCGCCGCTCTCATGCATGAATTCGACGCCAACGTCTGTGGTGACGTCGGCGAAATCGAACGGGGCGCACCGCTCCGATACCTCCGTCGCACCAACCCAGGCTGCAGAGCTCAGAGCCAACACGCCGAGGCAGCGCCAGCAACGAAGAGTCAATCCGCACTCTCCCGCAGGCGAATCACGGCCAGCCGAGCTCGCAGGTCCTGTCGATCCGGTGCCATGGCCACCGCTCGCTCCAGCGCGTTCAGGGCCGCGTCCCGATCCCCCAGCTGATCGTAGGCACTGGCCAGGGCACTGAGGACTTCCGAATTGATCGGCAGAGTCTCGAGGTGCGCGATGGCCCGAGTCGTCTGTCCCTGGCGCAGAAGCTCGTACCCCAGATCGATCTGAGACTTGAGCAGGCCCTGTTGCTGCGTCAGCCCCTGATCCTCCTCGAGGAGCTCGCGGTAAAGGGCGAGCTCTCTGGCAGCACCTGCCGAGTCCCCGGACCTGGCCAGCATCCTGGCGAGACCGTAGCGCACCTGGTAGTGCTCGGGAGCCAGCTCGACGGCGCGGCGGTAGGCGTTCAAAGCCTCCTCGGTTCGCTCCTGACCCGCCAGGGCACCCGCCAGATCGAGCCAGAGGTCCAGGGACCGCGGGCTCATCGCGACGGCTTTCTCCAGCCACTCGCTGGCCGACACGAACTCACCTTGCCAGAGATGCAGGCGGCCGAGGAGGTGAACCAGAGGCAGCTGCTCTCCGGAATCCTCGATTGCCTGGCGGCAGAATGCTTCAGCCTCCGCCAAGCGTCCGTTCTCCCACAGGGTGGACGCGAGATAGTACTGGGTGCCGAGATCGCCCTGCCCCAACTCGACCGCCTTGCGGAGAGGCTCCTCAGCGGTCCGATACCGTCGATTCATGTACCGCGCCGTGCCGAGCCATGCCAGGACTTGCGAAGCCTCGGGCTGATTGGCCGCAGCGTCCATCAGCAGGGCTTCAGCCTTCTCCCATTCTTCCTGCTCGAAGAGTGTCAAGACCCGCCGCTCGAGAGCTCGATCCACACCCGCCTGAGCGTTGCCCTCGGGCGCCAGCAGAAGCAGCAAAGCCACCACGGCCACGGCGGTGACAATTCTGGTATACCCAGCATTCACAGGGTGAGAATACCCGAATCCGGGAGCCGAACGGCGAGAGAACCGAATGGACCCTGCGGTATCATCGCCGCGTGCGATGGGCTGCCTTCCTTCTCTTCTCGATGGCGATGCTGGCGACGATCCCGCGCGTCGCGGCAGAGACCTCTCATCCGTCCGCCAGCGAGACTCAACGAGAGTTCGATGCCATTTGCAAGCGACTTCACGACGACAATATCTACTTTGGCGACGCCAACGTGCGCGAGGTCATGGCGCGACTCGCGAGCGGTACCTACCCCGCAATTCAGGAAGCCGAGCTGCGCGGACAAGCCGGCTGGGAGCTGGTACGACTGGCCCGCTTCCCGGAGGCCATCGACCAACTCGAAGCGGCCCTGACGCTGATCGAGTCTGTCGCGGGCCCAGCCTCGGTCAACCTTCATCGCCGCATCTCTCTGACCCTGGCGATGGCCCATCTGCTTCTAGCCGAGGACCAGAACTGCATTGAGAATCACTCGGCTCGCAGCTGCATAGTGCCATTCGCGCCAGAGGCGATTCACCTCAGCAAGGAGCACACCCGGATCGCCGGCGATCTACTGGAGAGGCACCTGGTCGAGCACCCGCAGGATATTCAGGCCCGGTGGCTGCTGAACCTCGCCCGTATGGTTGCCGGAGCGAACCTGGAGACCATTCCGGCGAGCCTTCGTCTGCCCGCCGATGCGCTCGCTGACGAGACTGGCTTCCCTGCCTGGAGAAACGTCGCCAGCGACCTGGGCGTCGACCCGATCGACCTGGCCGGCGGGGCGGTGATCGAGGACTTCGACGGCGATGGCTTGCTCGACCTGGTGAGCTCATCCTCCGACCCATGCAACCCGATGCGAGCCTTTCGCAACACCGGCACGGGGGCGTTCGAGGACGTTGGCGCGTCCTGGGGTCTCGAAGCCCAACTCGGCGGTTTGAACGTGCTTCACACCGACTACGACAACGATGGCGATCTCGATCTACTGGTCCTCCGGGGAGCCTGGTTGGGAAACGACGGTCGGATTCGCAACTCTCTCTTGAGAAACGACTTACAGGGAGAAGAGAGGAGGTTTGTCGATGTGACCGCCGCTGCTGGCCTGGCGCACCCCGCCTACCCGACCCAGGCTGCCGCTTGGGCGGATTACGACGGCGACGGCGATGTCGACCTGCTCGTCGGCAACGAATCCTCTGCCAGCTCGACAGATCCACTCCAGTTCCTCGGTCGAGGGGGCAGTGTGTTCAGGACCCAGCTGTTTCGCAACAACGGCGATGGCACTTTCTCGGATGTCACGCGCACCTCCGGCATCGACAACAGGCGTTTCACCAAGTCCGTTGCCTGGGGCGACTACGACAACGACGGAGATCCCGACGCCTATGTCTCCAACTTCGGACCCAATCGACTGTTTCGTAACAACGGAGACTCCACGTTCACCGACGTCGCCGAGGCCATGGGGGTGACCGAGCCTTCCCGCGAGAGCTTTGCGAGCTGGTTCTTCGACTATGACAATGACGGCAGATTGGACCTTCTGGTCGCCGACTACGGCAGCCCACGCGAGCAAGTGTCGGCCGCCTACCTCGGGATGCCGATCGACACTGGCCACCCGATTCTCTATCACAACGATGGTGGGCGCTTTCGAGACGTCTCGGCGGAGATGGGTTTGAATCGTCCGGTGCTGCCGATGGGGGCCAACTACGGTGACCTGGACAATGACGGCTGGCTCGACTTCTACCTCGGCACCGGGGTGCCGGAGTTCGACGCCCTGATGCCCAACGTCATGTACCGCAACGTCGGTGGAACCTCTTTCGAGGACGTGACCTTCTCCGGGGGTTTTGGCCATCTGCAGAAGGGACATGGCATTGCCTTTGGCGACCTGGACAACGATGGCGATCAGGACCTGTTCCACCAGGTGGGTGGCGCGTTCCCCTGCGACGAATTCAACAATGCCGTGTTCGAGAACCCAGGATCGGATCATCGATGGATCGTGCTCCGGCTGCGTGGCACGGACTCCAACCGGTTCGCTGTCGGCGCCCGGATCGAGGTGCGGACCAGAACCGGCACCCAGAGCCGCTCCATTCACCTCCTGGCTGGGACGGGCGGGTCCTTCGGCAGCTCGAGCTTGCAGCAGGAGATCGGGCTGGGCCAGGCCGAATCCATCGAGTCTGTGACCATTCGCTGGCCGGGAAGTGGACTGGTCCAGGAGTTTGGCCCAGTCGAGCTCGACGCGTTCTACCTGGCGACTGAAGGCAGCGATCGTCTGCAGCCCTTGGAACTGCCGCGAATCCACTTCTCGACCGGCGACGCCTCGGAGGGCGAACCACATGCACACCATGGGGCGAGCAGACGATGATACGGCGACGACTGTCGTGGCGGTGGCTGCTGGCGAGCCTGTGCCTCTTCACGATTATTGGCTCGGCCTCCAGATCGGCGGCAGCCTCGCCCTCTGCCGAAGAGACACGCGCCGAGTTCGAGAGCCTCTGTCGGCGACTGACTGAGGGCGACAATTACTTCTTTGGCAGCGCGGCTCTCGACGGAGCCCGCAGAGTTGCCGCAACTCCGGCGGCAGATCCCCGACGACAGGTCGCCGCCGAGCTCGGACTCGGCTATGAGCTCATCCGACTCGGTCAGCACGAGGAAGCCATCGCGCTCCTCGGCAGGTCTCTGCAAACCACCACAGAAGCCGGCATCCCCGAAGACGATCCCCTGTCCCTGGCTGCGCTCTCGATGTTGGGAGTCGCCCATTTGCAGTTGTCCGAGGATGAGAACTGCATCGGATTCCACTCGCCTGGGAGCTGCATTCTCCCCATCGTCGGGGACGCAATCCACCAGCTTCCCGAGCACAGCAAGGCTGCCGGGGACCTCTTCCAGCGTTATCTCTCACTTGCACCTGACGACATTCAGATGCGATGGCTGCTGAATCTGGCCCGGATGATCTCGGGTGCGTTCCCGCAGGGGGTGCCGGAGACCTGGCGAGTCCCTCTGGAGACCTTTACTCCGTCGACCGACTTTCCCCATTGGCGCGATGTCGCCAGTGTTCTCGGCGTCAGCGCCTTCGACCTCGCCGGTGGCGCGGTCATGGATGACTTCGACGGTGATGGCCTGCTCGATCTGGTCAGCACCTCATGGGACCCCTGCGAACCGATGAAGGCTTTCCGCAACGACGGGCAGGGCGGCTTCGAGGACGTTGGCGAGAAATGGGGGCTCGATGCCCAGTGGGGCGGCTTGAATCTCCTCCAGGTCGACTTCGACAACGACGGGCACCTCGATCTCCAGATCATGCGGGGCGGCTGGATGGGCTCCGGGGGCCGGCTGAGAAACTCCCTGCTGAGAAACCGCCTGGCTGGCCCGGAGGGTCGATTTGTCGACGTTACCTCGACCGCCGGATTGGCGTACCCGGCCTACCCCTCCCATGCCGCCGCCTGGAGTGATTTCGACAGCGACGGAGACCTCGATCTTTTCGTCGGCAATGAGGCCGGCTCGAGCACCTACATGACCGCCGGCAACGTCGGGGAGCCCTATCCTTCGCAGCTGTTTCGCAACAACGGTGACGGGACCTTTACCGATATCGCCCGCCGAGCCGGCGTCGACAATCAACGCTTTGCCAAGGGCGCGTCCTGGGGTGACTACGACAATGATGGCGACCCCGACCTCTATGTTTCCAATTTCGCCGAGAATCGTCTCTACCGCAACAATGCCGACGGGACCTTCACCGACACGGCTCCCGAGCTCGGTGTCACCGAACCTGCCGCCGGAAGCTTTGCCACCTGGTTCTTCGACTACAACAACGACGGCAACCTCGATATCCTGGTGACCGACTACACGGCCCCCATGGCAGACGTCTCGGCTGCGCTGATGGGCCTACCGACCAGCGGCGGCAATCCCATCCTCTATCGCAACGACGGCGGCACGTTCACCGATGTATCGGCTGGAGTGGGGCTGGTACGACCGCACCTTCCCATGGGGGCCAACTACGGTGATCTCGACAACGATGGCTGGCTCGATTTCTATCTCGGCACGGGCATCCCCAACTTCGAAGCCCTGATGCCCAACGCGATGTACTGGAATCGGCAAGGACGGCGGTTCGATGACGTGTCGCTGGCGGGCGGCTTCGCTCATCTTCAGAAAGGGCATGGGGTAGCGTTCGGCGATATCGACAACGATGGTGACCAGGACCTCTTTCACCAACTTGGAGGTGCGTTTCCCTTCGACGGCTACGGCAACGCGCTTTTCGAGAACCCCGGCAACGATAATCACTGGCTGACCCTGCGGCTCCAGGGACGAGGCAGCAACCAACGTGGTGTCGGAGCTAGGATTACCGTACTGGTCCGCGAAGGCGAGGACTCCCGCCAGATCCACCGTCTGGTCGGCAGCGGTGGTTCCTTCGGCGGCTCGAGCCTGCAACAGGAGATCGGTTTGGGAAAAGCCGATACGATTGAGGGTCTGATCATCGACTGGCCGGGGACCGGCAATCGATCAACCTTCTCAGAGGTCGATTCCGACCGATTCCATCTGGCCGTCGAGGGAGAGTCAGAGCTACGACCACTGCAGATTCCAACGCTGCATCTGCAGCCGCGAGACGGAAGTCATCGACACGCTTCACAAGGACATCGACCATGAAACTGCCCAGACCGTTACTGCTATTTCTCATCGTCGCTCTTTCGACCCATTCTGTCAGCGGCCAGGCTTCCGAGGCGCCAACCGACCCCAGAATGGATGAGGTGGTCGCCAAAGCCCAGGCGGGCGATTTCGCTGGGGCGCTGCTGGTTCTCGAAGGCATCGAGGAAGACAAGGGAGGCTTGTCGGCCCCGCTGCAGAGCTTTAAAGGGACGCTCTATCTCGAGTCCGGCAATCCGGAGCGTGCTCTGGAGATTCTCACTCCCCTGATACAGGGTGAGTCCGCCGATCCCGCGGTTCTCTACAACGCTGCGCGTGCCCACGTGGCATTAGGGGAAATTCAGGAAGCTTTCTCTCTGCTGCAACGCTCGGTCAGTCAGGTCCCCAACTCGCCTGCCGCCCGCGAGCTCGGCATCCTTCTCGCTCAAACCGGTAACTACCGCGACGCGTACCGTCACCTGCGGCCCTGGGCCTCCAGCAATCCGGAGGACTCCGAGGCCCGTCTCCTGGCGGCCCTCTGCGCGGTGCAGCTCAAACGACCGAACGAAGCCGAGGAATTGCTGTCCGATCTCGACCAAAGCGACCCGGGGGTGCGTCTCCTGTGGGGCAAGCTCCTCCTCGACAAGGCCGACCCCTATGGCGCCCTGGCCACTCTCAAGCCACTGGCCGAGAATCCACCGCCCGCCATGGAGCTGGATGTGCGCCGCAATTTGGCTGAAGCCCACGCCGCCGTCGGTCAAGCAGCGGAGGCGGTCGAACTCCTCACGGGCTGGGTTGGCGACAATCCGAGCGTGGCGCTCCAGTTGGGCCAGGCTCAGTATCAGAGTGGCGATCTGGAAGGAGCGACGCAAACGCTGCAGCCCTTTGCTGAAACCACGCTGAAGCAACTGCCAGCTTCCGGCACCGAGGAGGCCGTATCCGGGCTCTCCATCAGCCTGATCGTCGAGTACGGCCGATTGCTGGCAACTGCCGGCCGCCATGCGGACGCTCTGCCCTATCTCGAAGCCGCCACACGACTCGACCCTGCGAACAAGCAGAGCTGGCACCAGCTGGGCCAGGCCTACGCGGCGACCGGTCGGGTCGAGGAAGCGCAGACGGCGTTGGCCAGGTTTCAGGAGATTGTGCAGAACGAGGTACCCGCCGCGATGAGCGACGTGGAGCTGGAAAAGAACCTCGAGGACCCGACCGGGCGCGAGCTGCGAGACGCGATGAAGCTGCAGGCCGACGGCAATACGGAGGAAGCTCTCAGGGTAGTGCGACAGGAAATGGAGCTGGCACCGGACGACCCGCGGCCGGTGCTGCTCGAATCACGCTTCTTGCTGCTCGACGGCCGCCTGGACGAAGCACTGGCCGCAGCCGAGCGAGCCCTCGAAATGGCTCCAGGCAGCCCGGACAGCCACTACCAAAGAGGCTCGGTCCTGTTCTCCATGCAGCAGCCAGAGGCGGCCGAGGCGGCCTACCAGCAAGCCCTGGCGATTTCTCCCGATCACACGGCGGCTCTGAACGACTATGCCGTCCTGCTGATGGGTCAGGAACGCAACGATGAAGCCCGACGGATGCTCGAGCGAGCGCTCGAGGTGCGCCCCGATGACGAGCTCGCGGCAGCCAATCTGGAGAAACTTGCCGAGCCCTAGAACTGTCACCGCCTGGCGGCTGCTTCTGCTCCTCCTTTGCCTCCACTCGGCCCTTCCCGACTCTCTGGCTGCACAGCCGGTGTTCTTTCGCGAGGCAGGAGCCGACTGGGGTCTGGTTTTCCGCCATCACCACGGCGGGTCGGGACGACGTTTCATGCAGGAGACCACAGCCGGGGGGGTCATCCTGTTCGATTTCGACGGCGATGGCGACACCGATGTGTTCTTTGTCGATGGCGGACGTCTTCCGGGTTACGCAGGAGAGTCCGCCAGATCGCGTCTCTTTCGCAACGAGGGCGGTGCTCGCTTCTTCGATTTCACCGAACGGGCAGGGATCACACTCCAATCGTATGGCTTCGGCGGGACCGCGGGGGATGTGGACGGCGATGGAGATCCGGATCTCTACCTGACCGCCTACGGCTCGAACTACCTGTTCATCAACAACGGTGACGGAACCTTTGCCGACCGAACGTCGACCGCCCAGGTAGGAGGAGACGACTACAGCGCTTCAGCCGCTCTTGCGGATACCGATCGGGACGGCGATCTCGATCTCTATGTGGTCAACTATCTGGAGTACCCTCTGGAAGATCCCAAAGTCTGTAAGGATCCGAGCACCGGTATTGTCGCCTTCTGTCACCCCACTCTCTTTCCGGGCGCCAACGATCGTTTCTATCGCAATCGAGGCAACGGCACCTTCGAGGACGCTACCGCCGCGGCAGGTTTCAGCGACGCCAACGGCAACGGCCTGGGTCTTGCTTTTGCCGACTTCGACAATGACCGTTGGCCCGACCTCTACGTGGCCAATGACTCCACTCCCAACTTCCTTTTTCGCAATCGCGGTGACGGCACCTTCGAGGACCAGTCTCTTCTGTCAGGGACCGCCTTCGGCGATCGCGTTGTCCCGGAAGCTGGCATGGGCGTCGCGGTCGGCGACGTCGACGGCAATGGTTTCCTCGACCTCTTCGTCACCAACTATGCCCTGGAGACCAATGCCCTCTATCGTAACTTCGGTTCGGGATTGTTCGCGGATGCGCGACACCTCTACGGTATCGCCGAACCGTCGATCCCCATGTTGGGATTCGGTGCCACCTTTGCCGACTTCGACCACGACGGGGACCTCGATCTGGCAATCGCCAACGGGCATATCCAGGACAATATCGAGATCCTCCATCCAGGGCTCTTCTATCGACAGCCCAACCAGATTCTGCTCAACGACGGCACAGGGCGTCTGTCGGTCTGCCCGAATTGCGGCCTCGAGATCGAGCGAGTCAGTCGAGCTCTCGCCACCGGCGATCTCGACCAGGATGGCGATCTCGACCTGGTCATTGTCAACGCCAACGAGGTGGCCGAGGTCTATGAGAATACCGACCGCCCTGCCAAGGGCCAATGGCTACAGCTCGATCTCGTCGGGCCACGAGGTCCCGCTGGCTCGGTCGGCGCTCGGCTGGTGCTGAGCGCCGGAGGCCATCAACAGAGTCGCGAGATCCACACCGCCTCTTCCTTCCAATCGCAAAGCGCCCTGACCGCCCATTTCGGTCTGGCAGAGGCCGAGACCGTCGACAACCTCGAAATCGACTGGCCCAACGGAGCCCGGCAGAGCCTGCGAGGCCTGCGGACAGGGGTCCGTTACTCCCTGATCCAGACTCTTCTGTCGACCGGCACCCCTGAGATCCGCTGACGCTTGCCGCTCGGCCACGAGAGGTCGACTCGATCGACAGACGCGGTCGAGCCAAGGCCGAAATGCAGCGTCAGGGCATTCTGCGACATGTAAGACGAGGCCGTCTTGCTCTCGCGCACCTGACGGCCGCTCGCTGCTGCAATCCCGACGCGAGCTCCGATGCCAAGGCGATTCGAGTCGGTTCCCGCCAGATCCAGCATCAACCAGTGGTTTTCGGCATGAGCGCTCAGGTTCTCGTAGGCTTCGGCCACGTCGTCGGAGTTGAGGATGACCAGATCCAGATCGCCGTCGCCGTCCAGATCGCCGGTCACCAGCCCACGGCTGACCCGCTCGAGGTCGAGGCCGACATCGCCCAGCTCGACAAAGCGCCCCTGACCATCATTCTCGAGGATCTGATTGACCTGAGCGTATCGACTGCTCTGATGCAGATCGTTGGCGTTGTCCAAAATATGCCCATTGGCGATCGCCAGGTCGAGATCGCCATCGTGATCCAGGTCGGCAAAGGCCACACCGAAAGCCAGATTGAGAAGCGAAGACTCCGCGACATTCAGAGCGTACCGACTGTCGACGAACATTCCGGAGCCGAGGTTGCGATACAACGCATTGGTTTCGAGCTCGAAGTTGGTCACCATGATGTCGAGCCGGCCGTCACCATCGGCATCCCCGATGTCGACCCCCATTCCCGCCTCCGGCCGTCCCCGGTCGCTGTAGGCCGTCCCTGCCAGCAGGGCCGTCTCCTCAAAGGTACCGTCGCCGCGGTTGTGGAAGAGATGATTCGGCTCGGCGTCGTTGGCGACATAAAGGTCGGGCCAACCGTCGTCGTCGAGGTCGCCGAACACCACGCCCAAACCCGCACGCTCCTCGGTCGTTAAACCAGCCGCTGTAGTCGCCTCTTCGAACGTCCCGTCGCCGTTGTTCAGGTAGAACCGGTCACGCACGCCCCCGTACTGTCCCGGATGGCAATAGACCTCTCGGCCCAGAGTGATACATGGCCGGTGGGTTTCGACAGCGAAAGCCACATAGTTGGCCACATAGAGGTCCAGATCGCCGTCCCGATCAACGTCGGCAAAGCTCGTCGACGAGCCCCACATCGGGTCGCCCACACCAGCCGCGGCGGTCACCTCGGTGAAGGTGCCGTCACCGTTGTTACGCCATAGCTCATTCGGCCCCAGCGCAGTCACGTAGAGGTCCTGATCCCCGTCCCCGTCGACATCCCCGACGGCCCCCCCCTGACCGTAGCTCTTGATGGCCACTCCCGACTGATCCGTGAAGTCGACGAACCTGCCGCCTCCCTCGTTGCGATACAAACGGGACCTGGGTGCCACTCCGCTGTAGCCAGGAAGCTGACCACCATCGACAAAGAAGACGTCCACATCTCCATCCCCGTCGAAGTCGAGCAAGACCAGGCCATTGCCCATGGTCTCCACGATGTAGCGCTTGCCAGAACCCGCGTGGTGATGGCGAAAATCCAGGCCCCAATCCCGCGCGACCTCACGGAGCTGGATTCTGCCAGCGGGCTGGGCTCGCCCTTCTCCCGCCACTGCCAGGAGAGTCACCAGCAACAGCCTGACACCTTTGAGAGTCGAACGCTTCATCGTGTCATTTCGAAGAGATATACGCGGCGGTTGGCCGACAGACCCCGAAACTCCTGTCGTTTGCCACTCGGCCAGCGAACCTCGAGCTTTACCGGACCGGGTGCGGCGCCCAGGCCGAAGTGGGTGGTCAAGGAGCTCTGCGAAAGGAAGGAGCTGGCTGTTCGTACCTCCCGGACCAGACGCTGATCCCCGACCACCAACGTCAAGCGCGTGTCGATCCCCCACAGGTTGCTCGTCTCGCCCCTGAGATCCGCCTGCAGCCAAGCACCGCCGGTGCTACCTCCCAGGTTCTCGTAGCTCTCAGCCAGATCGTCCGTGTTGTTGATGACGATGTCCAGATCCCCA
Organism: uncultured Acidobacteriota bacterium; assembly: GCA_963707075.1. GTDB lineage: Bacteria > Acidobacteriota > Thermoanaerobaculia > Multivoradales > JAHEKO01 > CAXMQZ01. The sequence goes on along the minus strand of CAVPOX010000004.1, from coordinate 526,323 downwards.
TCGAGGTCGAAATCGCCGCAGGCGAGGCCCCGACTGACCCGGACTTCCGTCAGCCCTACGTCTTCCGCTTCTTCGAAGCGTCCTCCCTGATTTTCCAACAGCTGGTTTCGTTGGGCGAAATGACTCTCCGCATGGAACTGCTCCGCATTGTCTCGCACGTGCCCGTTGGCAATGATCAGATCCAGATCGGTGTCGTGATCGAGATCGGCAAAGGCGACACCAAAGGCCAGAGACAACAGGGAGGATTCCGCCACATTCAGCGGATAGCGACTGTCGATGAAGAGTCCGATCCCCAGGTTCTTGTAGAGGGCATTGGTTTCCATCTCGAAGTTGGTGACCACGATGTCGAGATTGCCGTCCCCGTCCACATCCCCGAGGTCGACCCCCATACCTGCTTCGACCTTGCCCCGCTCGCTAACGGCGGTGCCCCAGAGAAACGCCTTGTCCTCGAAGGTCCCGTCTCCCTTGTTGTGAAACAGGAAATTCGGCTCTGTATCGTTGGCCACATAGAGATCCGGCCAACCGTCGTTGTCCAGGTCTCCGAAGACCAGACCCAGGCCGGCCATATGCTCTGCAGGCGACAGACCGACCTCCTCGGTGGCATCGTCGAACGTCCCGTCCCCACGGTTGCGATAGAACACATCGGGCAGACCAGGATAGGTGGCTGGCGGGCAATAGATCGGGATACCCTGATCGTCACACCGGCGGCGCTTGTCGGGGCGGGTATCGACGTAGCTCGCCGAATAGAGATCCAGGTCGCCATCCCGATCGACGTCGGAAAACCCCGCGGACGCGCTCCAAACCGTCTCTGTCGGCGGCATGGCGGTGTGGGTTATCTCGGAGAAGGTCCCATCGCCGTTGTTGCGCCACAGATGGTTGTCGAAGTACCCCGTCAGATAGAGATCCAAGTCGCCATCGTTGTCGATATCTCCAGCCGAGCCACCACTCCCGTAGTCGGGCATGACCAGCGTCGACTCGGTAGTGACATCGATGAATCCCTGACCGCCTTCGTTGCGAAACAGGCGTGTGCGAGCCGCCTCTCCGGTGTAGCCAGGCAGTGAGCCCCCATCGATGAACAGGACGTCCGGATCGCCATCGACGTCATAGTCGAAGACCACCACTCCACCGACCATGGTCTCGACCATGAATCTCTCACCGCTCGCCCCGTGGTGATGACGAAAATCGAGGCCCCAACGCTCGGCCGAAGAACGGAAGGCCAGCTCGGCCCGCGACACTGCCGCCCAACTCGCGAGGACGATGAGGAGGCACCCTGAAACTGCCGTCCTGCTCATTCGCCTTGCCACGGGGCCCTGACCGGCTCGCCGCGCTGATAACTTTCGAGCCAGCGCTCAGCCCGCCTTGCCAGCTCGGATTGTCCCTGTCGCCCGGACTCGGCTACGATGCGCTTCTGCAGCTCGATGGCTGCGGCAAAATCCCCCACCTCCGCCAGTGCCATCGCCAAGGTCTCGGCGTGGTCCAGAGTCTGTTCCTGCTGGAACACCTCCTGCGCCAGGGTCAGAGCGCGGTCACCGTTTCGAACCTCATCCTCCGGACAGGTCGCCAGAAGCTGGGCGAGAACATGCTTCAGAGCCAGCGGTGCCGAGCCCCGCGCCATACTCGCCTCGAGTGAGGTCGCCGCAGCGCTGTACTGCCCGCTCAGAATCAATGCCGTCACCTGTCCGAACCGGGCATCGATCCGCGCGGGATCGAGAGCGAGCACCTGCTCATACTCCCGAGCTGCCTCGGCGAACTGACCTGTGCGGCCCAGAGCTGCCGCCAATCCCAGACGTGCATCCAGAGACTGTGGATCGAGCGCGACGCCTGACTGATAGTGGGTCAACGCAACATCTTCGTTGCCCCGCTCGGCTTCGAGGGTGGCAACCCGCAGATGAGCTTCGAGCTGAGCGGCCGGATTCTCTTCTATCTGGATGAGTCTGCGGAACACCTCCACGGCCTCATCGATCTGTTGGGTTTGGGCCAGGAGAATGCCCAGATTGAGTAGCGCATCGCTGTGATTCGGGTGCATCTCGAGAAGATCCCGCAGCGCCGCGATCGCCTGATCTTGCTCACCCGTAAGCCCCAGGGCGGTAGCCCACTCGAGAGCAGCCTCCGCATCCTCCGGATCGATGCGATGGGCTTCGCCGAAGTGATAGGCAGCCTCCTCGAGTCGCCCCTTGCCAGCCAGCATCGTGGCCAGGTTGAAATGACCGTTGCGAAAGTCCGGATTATTCTCGACCGCGGTCTGCAGCCACTTGATCGCCTCGTCCTCCTGCCCGGTGCGCAGCAGGCCGAGCGCGATGTTGTAGGGGATGAGATAGTCGTCGGGCTTCAGGTCCCTGGCGATCGAGAACTGGCGCAAAGCCTCGTCGTAGTCCCCCTTCTTCATCGCGTCCACGCCGGCGTCGAAGTACATCTGCGAGCTTTGCAGCAGAGATCCCAGTTGACTCAGCAGCGGATCGTCGATGCGCACGCGCCCTCCGCGATTCTGCCCCAGATGCGCTCGGGCTCGATCGAGATCTCCCGCTTGGCGATACGCCATGCCGAGGGCATGATGCATCGAATTGGCAGCTGGCTGCAGCCTCAGGGCATGCTCGTAGTGCTGGATTGCCTGCGAGTAGTCTCCTTGCAGGAAAGCGACCCGGCCCAGGCCGTAGTACGCGGCGGCGCTGTTCGGATGCAAGGTCAATGCTGCCCGATAGCTCTCGGTCGCGGCTTCGAGGTCTCCCGTCTCATAGAACACGTCTCCCTGGCGAACCAGCGCCGCAGGGTTGCCGGGTTCGAGCTGCAGAGCCCGACCAAGGGCCTCCAGGGCCTTCTCGAGCTCCCCGTCCAGCACGTAAATCACGCTGAGATAGTGCGGCCAGCGAAAGTCGGCGGGCCGCAGGGTCTGGGCATTGAGGAAGGAGGTCTCTGCAAGGCCCGTCAGATCGTAGACGAAGTAGAGCTTGCCCATCTCTCCGAAAGCCTCACCAAGATCGGCAGCTGCCGTCGCGGGGGACTCGATCTCCGCATCCAGTTTCGCCCTCGCCTCGAGGAGCATCGCCTGGACTCCCTCTTCGAGCTGGCTGAGATCGGGTCTTGGCAGTTCGAGCAGATTTTCCGAAGCACGCTCAGCAGACCGGACGATCGAGCTGAACGCGCCCCCCCCCAAGCCAAGCAGGAGAGCCAGGAGAATTCGGGATCCGACGGTTGGATTCACTTTTCAGCGACCCCACTGAAGGGATAGAGATTCAGCTGCTGGTTCGAGAGCAGGCCTCTCCATTCCACCAGGCTCGACGGGGAACGCCGCACTTGCACGTCGACCCGATCGGAGAAGTCAGCGAGACCGAAGAGGACGCGGGGATCGTTGGAGGAGGCGTAGCTCCCATCCGTCGACGAGCGACTCCACAGGGGTCGCTGGTCACCCCGCTTGACGATGACACGCGATCCGAGTGTGGCCCGGTAGGAGGATCCGCCCACCAGTCGGATTCCCAGCCAACGCGCCTCGCTCCGCGTCTCGTTGACCATCAGACGGGCCGGACCAGCACTGTTGGACAGCAGGATATCGGGGTCGCCATCTTCATCCACGTCACCGGTCGCCACCCCGCGACCGACCTCGGAGAGTGCGAACAGCTCTCCTGCCTGTGCACTTATCTCCTCGAATCGGCCGCCCCCGAGATTGCGGAAGAGGATATTGGGCTGGTGTATGGGATAGACGTCGCCACGCCGTGACTGTTCCTCGAGGATACGAACTGCACCGTTGGCAACAAAGAGATCCAGCCAGCCGTCACGGTCGAAATCGGCCAATGACACCCCGAACCCCGTGTACTCCCAACTTGCCATGCCGAGTCCACTATCGCGGGTCGAATCGGTGAACAGACCGGTGCCATCGTTCAAGTAAAGCGTGTTGGTCTCTCGACTCAGGTGGGACATGAAAATGTCCTCCGCGCCGTCGCCATTGAAATCGCCGACCACGAGCCCCATGCTGGCCTCGGGCTGCCCCTCTTCATTCACAGAGCTGCCCGACAGCATCGCCTCGTTGATCAGGGTCCCATCGCGCTGGTTCACCCACAGCTTGTTGGGCACCTGGTCGTTGGCTACATAGATATCCAACCACTCATCGCCGTTGAAGTCCCCTGACGCGACGCCCAACGCACCACCGGGGAGCTCGCCATGGATTCCCGAACGGACCGACACATCCTCGAAAGTCCCGTCACCCTTGTTGCGATAGAGCCGATCCGGGTCGGGCTGGTAGGCCAGCGGACCGCAGTAGTCGGCCGCGCCACTGCGGGCCACACACTCCTTGTCGATGGCCAGTCGGTAACCCACGTAGTTGCCGACATAGAGGTCGAGCCAGCCATCGCCGTCGTAGTCCACAAAGGCCGCCGAGACACCCCAGGCCCTGTCCCCGGTCCCGGTCTCGGCGGTCACGTCAACGAAGGTGCCATCCCCATTGTTGCGCCACATCTGATTGGGTCCGGCGTTGGTCACATAGAGATCGGGATCCCCATCGTTGTCGATGTCTCCCGCGGTCACACCCATACCGTAGCCGTTTGCTGCAATGCCGCTGGACTCGGTGACGTCGACGAACCTCGGCGTTGTCGACCCATCCGCGTTCGGCACCAGATCGTTGCGATACAGGCGGTCTACCAGAGGCAGGGGGTGTTGAGGAGGAAACGTAGCCTCTGCAATGGGCTTCTCACCCAGCATGTGCCCCTGGACCAGGAAGGCATCGAGATCGCCATCGCCGTCATAGTCGAGCAGGCCCGCTCCGGAACCCATCATCTCCGAGAAGTACAGCTCCCCCGACATGCCAGTGAAGTGAACGAAATCGAGCCCCCACTCGGCAGCTCGATCGGCGAACTCGATGCTCTGGGCAGCAACCGGCACCAGGCTGACGAACGTCAGAATCGCGGCGGTGAAAGCCAGTTTGTATCGTCTCAAGACCGATGTCCCTCGATTGTCGCCACGCCTCCCAATCCCCCCCGATGCGAGACACTATAACGGTTTTGGCCCTTCGCGACCGTTACCTCGACAGGGAATTGTGGGCTATCCTCCACCTTATGTCAGGGATGCCTCGGCGGCGACTTGCGGCCATGACCTCGGGCCTCCTCCTGGTTCTTGGGACCTCGGGATGGCCAGCGGCGCGAGCCCAGGACGACAAACCAGTCACCGAGTTCTTTACCGAGGAAGCCGGAGCCTCGGGACTCGACTTCACCCATTTCAACGGCATGACCGGTGCCTTGTACTACGTGGAGAACATGGGCTCGGGAGTCGCCCTGCTCGACTATGACGGCGATGGCGACCTCGACGTGTATCTGGTGCAGGGCCGGATGCTCGGCAAGGACGAGACCGAGGCAGATGCCCTGTTTCCCCCTTCGCCTGGCACCGTCCTGACCGACCGACTCTTTCGCAACGACCTGGCCCTCGATGCGGCTGGGGAAGTCCAACTGCGCTTCGTCGATGTCACCGAGTCCAGCGGCATTGCAGCAAACGGCTACGGTATGGGTGTGGCCGCCGGAGACTACGACAATGATGGTTGGACCGATCTCTATGTAACGAACTTCGGCTCCAACCAGATGTGGCATAACAACGAAGATGGCACCTTCTCGGATGTCACCAGCCGATCCGACACCGACGATTCGAGATGGAGCGTCTCGGCGGCCTTCTGGGACTTCGACCGTGATGGCTGGCTCGACCTCTACGTCGGCAACTATGTCGAGTATCGTCTGGCTACCGATCGCAAGTGTGTATCGCATACGGGGGCACCTGACTACTGTGGGCCCCTGGCCTACGCACCGATTCACGACAGTCTGTTCCACAACCGCGGCGACGGTACCTTCGACAACGTTTCAGAGTCGGCTGGCCTGCTGGGCGAGCCTCCGGGAGGCGGACTGGGAGCGACCACCGGAGATTTCGACAGCGACGGATGGCTGGATCTCTATGTCGCCAACGACATGACCCCAAACCACCTGTGGATGAACCAGGGCGATGGATCCCTGCGCAACGACGCGTTGTTTGCCGGTTGCGCGGTCAACGCCGAGGGCAAGGCCGAGGCCAGCATGGGTGTGGACGCCGGAGACTTCGATGGCGACGGGGATCTCGACCTTTTCATCGCTCATCTCTCCGGAGAGACCAACACGCTGTATCGCAACGATGGCAAGGGCAACTTCCGCGATCAAACGCTGCTGACCGGTCTGGGCAACCCAAGCTGGGACTACACGGGGTTTGGTGCAGCCTGGTTCGACTTCGACAACGACAGCCATCTCGATCTGATGATCGTCAATGGGTCGGTACGAAACCTCCCGGCGCTGGTCCAGGCTGGCGATCCGTACCCGCTCCATCAACCCAACCAGCTCTTCCGCAACCTGGGCGACAGCCGCTTCACGGATGTCTCTGCCAACAGCGCTGCAGCCTTTTCAGTCTCGGAGGTGAGTCGCGGCGCGGCCTTCGGAGACATCGACAACGACGGCGACGTCGATGTCGTGGTCACGAACAACGCGGGCCCGGTGCGGTTGCTGATCAATCGCGTCGGCCACCGTGCACAGTCGGTGGCAGCACGAATCGTTGGCGGCCTGGACCAGGGAGGCCGAGATCAGCTCGGCTCACGTGTTGTCGTGACCACGGCGGCGGGCAGACAGATCTGGGACCGAAGTCACACCGACGGTAGCTACGCTTCGAGCAACGACCCGCGAGTGCTCATCGGCCTCGGTGACGTTGATCAGCTCCAGCAGATCCAGGTATTTTGGCCGGATTCCGGGTCGACCCGGTGGCTGCGAACGCCCGTCAATACTCTGCTGCATCTGCCGCGAGATGGCCACTGAAGCACCGTAATGCCAATCACACCATGAAGCTGACGATCAATTCCGTTCGGGGCAGGCTGCGACAATTCCTGTTCACCGTCCCAGTTGGGCTCTATCTGGCGCCGACGCTCCTGGCGGGTAGCACGGACCTGCGCCCAATAGACCGACCAGACCTGGGGGGGATGGAACCCCAGGTCGAGGCACAGTTCCAGGAGTCACTCCAGGCACTGGACGAGATTCTCGACAGCGAGGGTGTCTCCGATGCCGACCTGGCCGAGGTCTTTGGTAGCACCGGACAGCTCTTCATGCTCTACGACTTCGTCGATTCCGCCGAGAAGTGTTTTCTCAATGCAGTATCGCTGGCTCCCGATCAATTTCGCTGGTTGTATTACCTGGGAGTGGTCCAGAAGGGCCAGGGGCAGCTCGAGCAGGCCACCAGCACCTTCGAGCAAGCGCTGCAAATCCGCCCCAACGATCTTCCGAGTCTGATTCGCGCGGCCCGGATCGAGCTCGACAACATCCAACTCGAGCGGGCCGAGACACGGTTTCAGCAGGTGCTGACTCTGGACCCGGGTAACGCCGCCGCACACTACGGCCTGGGCAGGATCGCCATGTTACGCGAAGACTTTCCAGGCGCCATCATCCATTTCGAGGAAGCTCTTGCTCGACAACCGCAGGCGTCGACAGCTCATTATCAACTGGGACTTGCCTATCGAGAGAGCGGTCAGATCGAACAGGCACGTAGCCATCTTGCCCTGCAGGGTCGCACGGATATCGAATTCGACGACCCGCTGATGCAGGAGCTCCGGGAGTTGGTGCGAGGTTCGAGCCTGTTCGTTGTTGGCGCGACGCGTGCCAAGGCTGCCGGCGAGTGGCAGGAAGCAATCAAGCTCTTTGAGCTGGCCCTCGCCGCCGACCCCGAAAACAACGCTGCCCGTCTGGCGCTGGCCACCACCTACATACAAGCCGGCAACACCGAAGCTGCTACCCGAGAGCTCGACCATGCCCTGAGGCTCGATCCGGAAAACCTGGCGGGCCACTACAACCTGGGAACGATCCTGGGTGGACAGGGCCGTTCTGCCGAAGCCATCGCTCATCTCGAGCGAGCGATCGCCATTGACCCCGAGTTCGAGATCGCCCACATCAACCTCGCGGTCATCCTCGCCCGCCAGGGTGATCTCGACAAGGCCGAGCACCACTACACCCAGGCTCTGCGCGTGCAACCCGATGATGTCGAAGCCCGCCAGCAACGGGCCCAGATCCTGCTCCGGCTCCAGCGAATCGATGAGGCCATACCCGAGCTGGAGTGGTTGGCCGGCGAGCAGCCGACGTCGGTCGATGCCCAGGTGGAGCTGGCTCGTGCTCTGGGAACGGCCGGTCGATACGGCGATGCCGCGGACCGCTTTGGGCGAGCCCTGGAGATCGCCCCGGGAGATATCGAGCTGCAGTATGCACGAGGCTTGGCGCTCCTCTTCGCAGAGCGATACGGCGAGGCGCGGGATCATCTCGAACTGAGCGTGCGACAGTCGCCGCAAAGCCTGCCGCTACGCCACCTCTTGGCACGTTTCCTCGCCACCTCACCCGAGGCCACCTTGCGAGACGGTCCGCGGGCCCTGCAGATGGCTCAAGAGGTGATGCGCGCCCAGCCAATTCCCGAGTATGCCGAGACCGTGGCCATGGCCTTCGCTGAGACCGGCGAGTTCGAGCAAGCTTCCTCAATCCAGCGGCAGATCATCACGCGGGTAGGCGCCAATGCAGACGCGGTCGCGGGCGAGAGGTTTCGCCGCTACCTCGGGCTCTACGAAAAGCATGAACCCGTGCGGGCACCGTGGTTGGCCGATCGCCCCTGAGTGCCTGTGCTACGATCTTTCCCGGTCCCGACGGGACCCCACCTGCAAGGTCTTCATCGAATTTCCGCCAGAGGCAGCCTGATGATCCGAAAGTCGATTCTCCTCATGACAACGGTGTTGTTGCCCACCCACGGGGCAGCGCAGCAAGCGCCCCCGCCGGGAGCCCAACAAGCGATCGCCGTGCCGCAAATCGATTGGGGCTGGGAGATGCTGCCCGTGCGCGCCTATGCACAGCGCCTGACCCTGCCCAGGTTCAAGGTCACTTACGATTTCCAGTTCGTCGATCGCCAACCGGACAGTGGCATCACATTCCAGCATCAGATCACTCCCGACTCCGCGATGTTCTATCAGCCGAATCACTATGATCACGGTAACGGCATCGCTGTTGCTGACGTCGACGGCGACGAGCGGCTCGATATCTACTTCGTGAGTCAACTCGGGGGCAACGAGCTCTGGCGCAACCTCGGCAGTGGCAAGTTCGAGAACATCACAGCCTCAGCCGGAGTCGGCCTGGCGAACCGACTTGGGGTGGCCGCCTCCTTCGGAGATATCGACAACGATGGCGATGCGGACCTGTTTGTCACCTCAGTCAAGCAAGGCAATACGCTCTTCCAGAACGATGGGACGGGACACTTCACGGACATAAGTAAAGAGGCCGGCGTCGATCATGTCGGACATTCCTCGGGCTCGATGTTTGTGGACTTCGACGGAGACGGTCTCCTGGACCTCTTTGTCACCAATATCGGTGTCTACACCACGGACCAGCAGTCCACCGCCGGCTACTGGATCGGTATCGGGCAGGACGGTTCCGGCATGTCGGCTTTCTCCGGTCACCTGGTCCCCGAGCGAACCGAATACAGCCTGCTCTACCACAATCTGGGCAGCAACCGCTTCGAGGAGGTCTCGGAGAAGGTGCAATTACGCGATGGCGGTTGGAGCGGCGATGCCACGTTTACCGATCTCAACGGTGATCACTTTCCGGACTTCTATGTCCTCAACATGCAAGGCGACGACCGCTACTGGGAAAACGTCGAGGGTCGACGTTTCGTCGACAAGACGGCCGAGACCTTCCCCAAGACTCCCTGGGGCGCAATGGGAGTGAAGTTCTTCGACTACAACAACAACGGACTGATGGATCTGATGATCACCGACATGCATTCCGACATGAGCCGCAAGGTAACGCCGGGATTCGAGAAGCTCAAGTCGCTGATGACCATGTCCGAGGAACACTTGCAGGGCGGTGACAACAACATTTTCGGCAACGCTTTCTACGAAAATCAGGGCGACGGAACCTGGCTGGAGCGCTCGGACGAACTGGGAGCCGAGAACTACTGGCCCTGGGGGATCAGCGTCGATGATCTCAACGCCGACGGCTGGGACGATGTATTCATCTCCTCGAGCATGAACTTTCCGTACCGGTATGGCGTGAACACAGTGCTGCTCAACAATCAGGGGCAGGGCTTCCTCGACAGCGAGTTCATTTTGCAGGTCGAGCCCCGCCAGCACCTGGAGAGCCGCCCCTGGTACAACCCCCAGCAGTCCTTTCTCGAGACCAAGAAACCATGGTTCGAGCTCGACTGTAGCGGCCGCGCCAGCCGCCATCCCCTCTGCGCTGGTCGAAGCGGGCAGGTCGTCGTCATGGGAAACGTCGGCTCACGCGCGGCGGCCCTGTTCGACCTGGACGATGATGGCGACCTCGACATCGTCACCAACGAGTTCAACGAGGTGCCGATGGTGCTGGTGAGCAATCTGTCAGAGAAGCAGCAGATTCACTGGCTCAAGGTGAGATTGCGGGGATCGACCTCAAACCGCGACGGGCTGGGTGCCACGGTCAAGGTCTCGGCAGGTGGTCAGACCCTGACCAAGTACCACGATGGCAAATCGGGTTACTTGACGCAGAGCGCCCTGCCGCTCTATTTCGGTCTGGGCTCGGCTCGCAAGATCGATCGCGTGGAGGTCACCTGGCCCTCGGGTGAGATGCAGACCCTGACGAAGGGGCTGCAGTCGAACGTGCTACTCGAGATTGTAGAAGAGTAGTCTCCGCTCGATCAGCGAGGGCCGAGGCCATCGAGCAGCTCCTGGACCTTGGCGACCGCCTCGGCCACCGAGACGAGGTGTTTCTCCCTGTCCTTGCGCAATGAGAGCTCGACTTTGCCCTCGGCCAAACTCTTGCTGCCCACCACCATCCTGACGGGAAGTCCGATCAGGTCGGCATCCTTGAACTTCACACCGGGACGCTCATCACGGTCGTCGTAGAAGACTTCGATGCCCTTTGCCGCGAGAGCGGCGTAGAGCTCGTCAGCCGCTTTCACCACCGTTTCGTCCTGGATATTGAGCGCCAACAAGGCCACCTCGAAGGGGGCCAGGGGGCGCGGCCAGATGATGCCATCCTCATCGTGGTTCTGTTCGATCGCCGCGGCCACGGTCCGCCCGATTCCCAGACCGTAGCAGCCCATGATCATGGGTTGGCTCTCCCCGTTCTCGTCCAGAAAAGTGCAACCCATCGCTACCGAGTACTTGGTTCCCAGCTTGAAGATGTGACCGACCTCGATGCCGCGATACACCTCCAACGTACCATCGCAACGCGGGCAAGGATCCCCGTCGCCCACCAGGAGCAGATCGGCGAAGTCGCTCAAGTCTACGTCCCGATTCCAGTTGACGCCGGTCAGATGCGCATCGCCTTTGTTGGCACCGCAGACAAAATTGGTCAAGCCGCGGACCGACTCGTCCCCGACGAGACGCACACCCTCGGGCAAGCCGACCGGACCGGCGAAGCCGACCGGGGCGCCCGTCATCCGCGTCACCAGCTCGTCACCCGCCATCTTCAGATGTTCCACTCCCAGGTGGGCCGCCAACTTGAACTCGTTGATCTCGCGATCACCCCGAACCAGCACTGCCACGACTCCCTTCTCGGTGTCGTAGATCAAGGTCTTGACCAGCTGGTCGGCGCTCGTGCCGAGCATCTCGGTGACTTGCCCGATGGTCGTCGCTGCGGGAGTCTCGACTTCGGCCATCTCCTCGGGCTCCTGCTGACCGAGTATTGGCAGGCCTCGCGTCTCGGCCTTCTCCACGTTGGCGGCGTAGCCACACTCCGGACAACTCACCACGGCGTCCTCACCGGTGTCAGCCAACACCATGAATTCGTGCGAATCCGAGCCCCCGATCGGACCGCTCTCGGCCTCGACCATCGAGTACTCCAATCGGCAATCCTCGAAGATCCTGCAGTAGGCGGCGCGCATCTTCTCGTAGACTTCATCCAGTCCCGCCGGCGTCGCGTCGAAGGAGTAGGCATCCTTCATGAAGAACTCACGCCCCCGCATGAGACCGAAGCGGGGCCGAATCTCATCTCGAAACTTGTCCTGGATCTGGTAGAGATTGAACGGCAACTGGCGGTAGCTCCTCACATCCCGCCGCACGATATCGGTGACTACCTCTTCGTGGGTGGGCCCGAGGCAAAAGTCCCGCTGGTTGCGATCCTTCATCCGCAAGAGCAGGTCGCCGAAGACATCCCAGCGGCCGCTTTCTTGCCAGAGACCGGCCGGTTGCACCGTCGGCATGAGGAGCTCGACCGCTCCCGCCACATCCATCTCCCGACGCACGATGTCCATCATCTTGGCCATGCTGCGCCAGCCGAGGGGGAGATAGGAGTAGATGCCGGCTGCAACCTTGCGGATCATTCCCGCCCGCGCCATCAACTGATGACTGACGACTTCGGCATCAGCCGGCACTTCACGGGTGGTGAACAGGTAAAACTGACTCCAACGCATGGCTTGCTCTCTCGCTAGCTAGGGCTTGCTCCGACCTTGATGCACCTTCTCATGCAATCGACTGCTGGCCCGGAGACACTCCATCATCCGCTGTTCCACCGACGCGCCACGATCCTCCAGGGAGTGGGCTTCGGCAAGGACGTTGCGCGCTCGATCCTCCGCACCCGAGGCCAGCAGCGCCATCCCCAGGTGGGTCAATGTGGTGGCTGACGAGCCGAGACGACTGGAGCGCTCCAGAAACTCGATCGCCTGCTCGAACTCGTGCCGCTTGTAGTGCACCCAACCCAGGGCCGCGAGGGGAAACTGTCTCAGCTCCTCGGGTGCCAGCTCCAGGGAGAGCTGAGCGTACTCCAGGGCCTTGTCCAGATCCTCCTCCATCTCCGCCAGGTTGTAGGCCATCTCGTAGTAAGCGATCGTGCGCGCGAAGTTCGATCCGCCCTCGGCCAACAGGCGTTGGCCGATCCGATTGCCCTCCCGATAGCGTCCTTCGCTGCGCAGCGCCTCGATGAGAGTGGCGCAGGCCGTCGCCTTCAGCATGTCTCCTGGTTCGAGATCGAGCAAGAGCAGCGTCGCACGCTCGGTCTCCTGAGACCGGTCGAGTTGCAGGCACGCCAGGGCATAGGAAATGAGCAAGGTGGGATTCTGCGGATCCGACTCGATGGCCCTGCGATAAAGAATCATCGCACGATCAGACTGCCCAGCGGTCAAGGCTTCCTCGGCCTGCCGCACCCACTTCTGAGCCTTGTCGGAGACCTCGGGTAGGGGCGAGTCGGTCTGCCCCGAGAGGTATCGCACCAGGTCGTGATAGCGCAGTTTCTTGGGATTCAGACGCTGGGCCTGGCGAAAAGCCTCCAGGGCCTTCCGGTTCCAACGCCGATCGAGATAGGCCAGGCCCAGCAAGTGATAGGCCTCTTCATAAGCCGGGTCGTGGCGGACGACTTGCTGCAGATAGCGGATTGCCGAGGTCGACTTGCCCATTTCGTAAAAGGCGCTGCCCAGGAGGAAGAGCGCCTGCGGAACCGGATCGATCTCGACCGCCGCCTCGAGGAGGACTGATGCCTTGACCAGTTGACCCTGCCCTGCGTAAACCGCGCCCAGGCTGAACAGTGGCAAAAATGAGTCCGGGTAGAGGGCCACAGCTCGCTGCAGCAGTTCCGTCGCCACGGGTGTGTTGCCTTGCTCGTGCTGGATGACCCCACTGTAGACCAGACCTTCGTAGTGATCGGGCTCGACCTCGAGCACCCGACGAAAGTGAGACAGTGCCAGTTCGACCTGCCCCTCGTTGAAGTAGGTCTCGCCTAGGAAGTAGTTGAGCTCGTAGTTCTCCTTGTCCAGGCGATGCGCAGCTTCGAGCGCCTGCAGGGCCGCCTCGATATCGAAGGCGAACAGCGCGTATTCAGCATCCTCGAGCAATCGATTGAACAGTTGCCGCTTGCTCCCCTTGTAGAGAGCAGCCATTCGATCCTTCAGGGAAAGGAATCGCTCTCGCTTTTCCAATACCAGCATCTGATAGTCGACTCGCGACTGCCAGAGCTCCCGCCACTCTTCGCGTCCGATGAGCTGCCGGTCCTCGAGCATCTCTCGCAAGGTGCTCAGACCTGTCTGATTGACCAGAATGCTCCGCTCCTGCTTGCGCATTGCGGCCAACAGATGGCGTACCGTTTCAGCGGTGCGCTTGACTGCCTCCTCCAGGATCGAGATTCTCTCGAGGAGGTGCTCGTCGAAGGAATAGGTGTCTTCGTCGCCTTCGCCCTCGATGTCGAGCACCTCGGTGCCACCTGACTGCAGGCCGGACAGCACCAGGAGTTTCTGGTGACACCGCGAGCAATGCTCCTGCTCGTCCGGATTCAGCGTGCCGCAGACCTGACAGAACATCTATCGATAGCCCTGCCCGGGATGGAAAGCGAGCTGCTCTTCTGCGTCGTAGGTATAGAAACCGCGCCCGACCTTGCGCCCGAGGAACCCGGCATCCACCATCTTGACGAGCAGAGGGCAGGCGCGGTACTTGGGATCCTTGAAACCATCGTTGAGCACAGCGAGGATGTCGAGACATACATCCAGTCCGATCAGGTCGGCCAGCGCCAGGGGTCCCATGGGATGGTTCATCCCCAGCCGCATGACCTCGTCGATGGCGCTGGCATCACCCACCCCTTCAGCCAAACAGAAGACCGCCTCGTTGATCATCGGCATCAGGACGCGATTGGAGACGAAACCGGGGGCATCGTGGACCTCGACGGGCATCTTGCCCATCCGACGGGTCAGAGCCTCGACCCGATCGAAGGTCTCCTGCGCCGTGGCGAGACCCCGAATGATCTCGACCAGCTTCATGACCGGGACCGGATTCATGAAGTGCATGCCAATCACCTTCTCGGGACGCTCGGTGCGCGCCGCCAGCCTGGTGATCGAGATCGAGCTGGTGTTGGTAGCCAGAATCGTCTCCTGGCGACAGATCTGCCCCAGGTCACCCAGTACCTGGGCCTTGATCTCGAACTTCTCCACGACGGCCTCTACCACCAACCCGCAGTCTGCCACCGTTGCGAGGTCTGTCGACGATGTCACCCGAGCGATCGCCTGCTCTCGATCCTCTGCGCTGATCTTCTCCTTGGCCAGGAGCCTGTCGAGACCGTTGCCGATTCTCTCGACCCCAGCCTGCAGGGCTTCCGGAATCACATCGACCAAGGTCACCTCGAGCCCCTGCTGGGCAGCAACCTGGGCAATGCCGTGCCCCATGGTGCCGGCGCCGATGACACCTATCCTGTCGATTTCCTTCAAGACAATTCCTCCTGAATGGAATGCCACCAGAGCTGAGAAGGCTCGCCCCGATGGAGACCCGAGAGTAGCTCTCAGCCTATGAGATCACCCCCGGCCGGTCAACCCGCCGCAATCGGTCACCTCCGCCTGATCGAGATCTGCGCTTGATTCCATCGAATGTCCGAAGCCATGAAGCAACCGCGCGTCGTGCCGGCCGTCCTCCGGATGCCTTCGGTATTTGATGAAGCGTCGTGGGTCGTTGTCGGGGGTCCGGGAGGGGACGCTGCGCGCTAGGAGGACTCCTTGGAGGTGGCGCTTGCTCGCTTGACTACGGGCCGGATCGATCTTGACGTTGTATCACCCGAGCCGGCTGCCCTTGTCAGGAGCCCCGTCCTCGGACCCCCGAAAACGACCCCGCAACGATGCACCAGCAGCGAGCGACGCGCAAAGTGCCGTTAGCGGGCGGGGTGACGGGAGAGGTCGGGCTCGAGATCGAACCAGGGCTCTCGGCGTCCGAATTTGGTCGACAGACTGGCACCGACCGCGATCAGAGTGGCCACGGTCCAGACCCAGGTGCCGACATAGGGAATCATCTTGATCGCCCCGAGCGTCAACAATCCCAGCAATGCACAGTTGAGCGTCAGGAACCGACGGCGGAAGACTGTCGTCCCAAGCCAATCGCCGAAGGCATGAAACACCGCGACCATCCCCCAGAGCTTGAGCATCAGGGCCAGCATCAAGACCAGGACGAGCAGAGGCACTCCCACCACAGCGGCAGCAAAAGCACTGAAGAAGAGCCCTGTCATGGTCATTGCCAGAACAGCGGTCAGACCGAGGAAGAAGTTCCGTAGCGGATCCGCTGCCACCTGTTCACTGGTACTCAGGATTCCCCTCCCGCTCGTTGCCATCAGCAGCAGAGTGAGCGTGAGCCAGGCGGCCAGCAAGGCGAGCTTTGCCCCGAGGACGACTGGCGAACTCGCGGGCAGACCCAGACTCGGGCCCTCGAGCAAGGTCAGCCAAGCCGAACTGATCGTCGGATACGACACCGAGCGGCCCTCGATGCGAGCACCCTGCTCTGCCTCCAGCGTACCCCCGAGGACAAACACGTCTCCCTCGACGCGGGCTGCGGCATTCAACAGCGCGTTGCCACCCAGCACGATGACATCACCGGCGACCTTGCCGGTGATGCGGGCGTTTCCATCGATGGCCACGACGTCTGCTGCGGCCTCTCCGGCGACCAGCAAGTCGCGTCCCAGGGCGACCACCTGACTCCGGGCCACGCTCCCCGCCTCGATGGTCAGTGCCGTCTGCGACTCCTGCGCTCCCGAGTTCGCAGGAGTCAGCAAGAACGTCAACCCAACAAGCACGAGATATGTCGCAGGTCTGAGCATCTGCGCGTTGCAGTCTAGCCGAAAACCGAGCACAGGACCTCAACCCGCGCCTGCGGTCGGCCACATTCGACGGCTCACTGTGCCCTGATCAGGTTCAGGAGTCCCGCTTGTCCTCGACCCCAGCCTGCGCCGGCGGAGTCCGGAGCAGAAAACGCAAGAGCAACAGGTCCAGGCTGATCACGATGACGCCGAAGGCTACGATGTTCCAGACAGACCGCCCCAACACCTCCTGGAAGGCGATCCCGAGCCCCTTCCAGGAAGCAGCAACCATGCCTGCACCCGCCAGGGCCGAAGAGCTAAGCAGCTCCCACACGGCCGCCACGGCAGCGAGAGGCAGCGCTGACACCATGTCTTGGCTGCCGGTACCGATGAGCACCGCCGAACCCGCGGCCAGCAAGAGAACTGCCACCAAAGCCGCCCACCAGGTTCGAGGCGAACGCGTCTCCCATCCGGTCGCTGGCAATCCCTCCATTACTTCCTGGGTGAAGGACTCCTCGACCTTGATCGCCGACTTTGCGACCAACAGGTTGATCGCAGCCAACTCCTGTTGTTCCGTCCGGCATTCGGCACAGACCGCCAGATGCTGTTGGAGAAGCGAGCGCTCACCCGCCTTGAGCTCCCCGTCGGGTTCCAGGTAGAGCAACTCGCGATAGGTGATGTGTTCGGGCTGTTGCATGTTCATCGTATAGCGATCCTCGAGCAGCTGCTCAATCGGTCAAATAATCCTGGAGCTTCTCTTTCATCATCTGTCGGCCACGAAAGAGTTTGTTCTTCACGGTTCCCAGCGGCATATCCTTGAGACTGGCGATTTCGTCATAGGACAACTCACCGTAGTGACGCAAAACGATCAACTCCCGGTAATCCCAGGGGAGCCCGTCGATAGCGTACTGAATCGCCGCACCGCGCTCCCGATTGCGCAGGTCCCTGTAAGGACCCGGATCGGGACTGGGGAACTCCCAGGATCCCATTCCCTGCTCGTCGGTCCCTTGACGATCCATAGACACCAACTGCAGACGGCGTTTGCGAATCTGGTCGATGGCAGCGTTTTGTGCCACGCGAAAAAGCCATGTCGAGAACTTGTATTTCGGATCGTAACGATCGAGTGCCTGGTAGAGCTTGAAAAAGACATCCTGGGCCAGGTCCTCAGCCTCCTGTCGGCTGCGGAGGAGCCTGAAGAGATAATTGACCAGTCGCCCTTGATACCTTTCCACCAGATCACGAAATAGCTCCTGTTCTCCCTTCAATATCGCCGCCACCAATTCGGCATCGGTCGTTTGCGGCAATTCCTTCGTCATTTTCTCTACGTGCCCTGTGGGTAAAGGTTGCAAAGACCTGCCCCCGGCTGGAGGCGCCCACTTTCACCTTACTTATGCCCCGGGAAATCCCCGGCTATACCGACCCTCCGACCACTGCCCTGTCGGGCACGCGGCCATTTACCAGGAGGGACATCAGATCATCGAAACAACAATCTGCCATGCGAACCCGAGTTTCCCATGTCGCCGAGCCCAGATGGGGCAAAAGCACGACATTATCCATTGCCAGCAGGTCGGCAGTAACCAGCGGTTCTCTCTCGTAGACATCCAAACCAGCTCCGGCAAGATGCCCCGCACTCAGCAGCTCGGCCAGAGCCAGCTCGTCGATCAAGGGGCCTCGGGCAGTGTTGATCAGATAACTGCCCCGCTGCATCGAGAGCATTTTGCGTCGGTCCAGCAGGTGGTGCGAGCTGTCATTGAGCGATGCGTGCAGCGAGACTATCTGGCTCTCCGCCAGAAGATCTGCCAGTTCCCTCCAATCGGTACCCAAGGCGCGCTCGGTATCGACACTCAGCCTGCGGCGCTGGTAGTAGAGCGTCTCGACACCGAAGGCACTGGCACGCGCCAGGACTGCCCGGCCAATACGGCCCGCCCCGATTACGCCCAGCGTCTTGCCGCGCAAGGAGTGACCCAGAAGAAGTTTGGGTTCCCATCCCCCGAACTCGCCTCGCCGCACCAATCGGTGACCGGAGACGACTCCCCGCAGCAGCGCCAATATCAGAGCCCAGGTCAGGTCGGCGGTATCTTCGGTGAGCACGTCAGGGGTATTGGTCACCACGACATGGTGGCGCCTGGCAGCCTCCAGGTCGATGTTGTCGACACCCACCGCACAGTTCGCAACGATGCGAAGGTTGCGTCCCGAGGCAAAGACAGCCTCGCCGACGCGCTGTGTCAGCAGGGTCAACAGGCCGGCATACCCGGGTACCAGATCAGCCAACTCCCCCTCGTCGTCTACCCCTTCCGGGCGGACCGTCACCGAGCACTCTGCTCGCAGCCTCTCCAGCCCCCCACCGGGGAGATCTCCCAGTACCAGTACCCGGTTCTTGCTCATTGACGCTGGATCCGTTGCCGTAGCTAGCGCTCTCGTTGCTGCAACCAGCGCCCGAACAGGAAGAGGGCACCGCCCGCAGCGAGCATTGTCAGTTCAGCCGACATCGAGCTGTAGACCAGGCCAATGAGCAAGGCACTGCCCACCACTACCAGGGCGAGCACCTGCAGGCTCCATCCCAGATTCTCCAGGTTACCCCCCATTTTGGTCCCCAACCTGCCCGAGCTCATCGCTGCCTGTCACCACACCCGATTTCTCGCCAAGCAATAGCTTCAGGAGGTCAACTTCGATGCCGTCCGGTGACGATTCGACGATGCGCCCCAGTTCCTGGCCTTGCCGCTCGACAATGAACGTCGGTACCAACCGTAGACCCCTTCCCGCGACCCAATCTCTGGGCTCCAGCATCGCCCGATCCACTCCGATGTAGTGCAACTGGCGGGGATCGACTGCACCCGCTTCATCGAGCGCCCGCCACAACCTGGCCAACTCACGTCGGCTGTCAGCGCACCAGGTGCCGAGCAACACCGTCACCTCGGCCCCCGGCAGCGCGGCAAGAAGCGCATTGGCGGACTCGACATGCGGATCTGCCAGAAGCTCCTCTTCGATCCATCCAGGCAGGGCAGATTCGATCTCTGCGCGCGTCAACTCTCCGACCAGGACCGGTCCATCTGCGCCGGTATCGCTGAGTTCGCCAGCAACCATACAAGTGCCTCCTGCCCCCATCGCGACCAGCACCACCGCAAGTGCGCGGGTCTGGAAGCGCTCGATCGACGGTGCGGCCATGGTGGTCGGCAGTCTATCGAACGACCCGCACTCGTTCGAGCCGATCGCCCTGAACCAGAAGATCCAGAATCTCGTCTCCTTCCACCACCTTGCCAAAGGCCGTGTATCTGCCATCCAGATGAGGCTGGCGTGTCAGGGTGATGAAGAATTGACTACCTGCAGCATCTGGAACCGAGCTGGCCATGCCGATGACGCCTCGGTCGAAAGCACGGCGGCTCAGCTCGTCCCGGATCGTGTAGCCGGGGCCTCCCCAGCCGTCGCCACGGGGATCGCCGGCTTGCACGACGAAATCGGGCACCACTCGATGAAAGATCTGCCCGTCATAGAACCTCTGCTCGGCCAACTGCAAGAAATTGAGGCAGGTAGCCCGTGCTGCGGTACATTCGAGCTCGATCTGCATCACACCATGCGGGGTTTCGATCTCGATTCGCGGACTTTCATCGGTTTGCAGCACCATCTGCATGTAGGTTTCGGTCGTTCGCCTCGAGCCAGCGGGGCCCACTCCCGGTACCGGTCGATCCAGCTCGCCGAGGGCCGCAGCTGCTTCGCGCCTTGCCGGATACTCTCCGACTCGCGCCAGTGACTCCAGGTTCTCTACCACCAAGCCCCTCTCCAGCGGCTCCTCCAGGCCACGGGCAAGGAGGGCACGCGTCCCGTAGAGCCGCAGCTCGAAGACTTCCCTGGCTCCCGCTCCGAGGATGGCGCGACTGATCAGGTCGGCCGGCGCGACGGGATTGTCGATCAGCCACTGCATCACCATGGCTCGCACGCCGGGATCAGTGTCCGCGAGAGCTTCGATGGCGGCCTTGGCGGCCAGGACACCGCCCGGCTCCAGAATGCCGGCCACAGCCGCCCCGCGGACCAGAGCACTGTCGTCGAGTGAAAGAAAGCGCAACAACTCCCCGTCACGCAGCCGTCCGGCGACGGTGGCCGCCAGGACTCTCCTTCTCTGCAGCGGCGACACGGCCAACCGTGTCGCCTGGTCCGGCGCCCGCGGATCTCCTCCGGTAGCCAAAGCCATCAGAGCCACCTCTTGCCGCCGGGGACTTCCCTGGTCTACCTGCCGCGCAAGAGCGGCTCCGAGGGCGTCGTCCAACAGCCAGGCTGCGGCCGATTCCATCGCGGTCAACGCCACTCCCGGGCGCGAGTCCTCGAAAAGCTCGAGCAGCACCGGGACCCATGACATGGGAGCTGGAGCGACGCCGCTGGCGATCAGCCGCTGTGCAGCCCTCAACGCCTGGATCACCGGCGTCGCGTGCTGGTGGTCCAGCAGTCGACGCAGGGACACCAGATCGGTTCGGTCGCCAACCTGTCCCAGGGCCTGCGCTACCCACCCCTGAACCCACGGATCGCGATGTCCGATCTGCGCTCGCAGAAGCTCGACAGCTTCGCGCTGGGGATTGCGTGCCAAGGCGAATACGACCATCCGCTGGACCCTTTCGGATTCGATCGCGATACCTTCACGAGCCAGCGGCATCACCTGGGTCGGCAGAAAGCGAAAAAGGTACGGCGACAATCTCTGCCACTTGGCAGCGGGCGGCTGGCGTTCGAGCGATGCGACGACGCGGTCGAGATCCACAGATTGCTCTGCCAGACCGGCGACCGCCCATATCGCAGTCTCGGTATCGGAATCGGTCACTGCAGTCTGCAGAAGCTTGGCGCTTTCGGGGTCGGCGATCAGTCCGAGAGCAAAGGCTGCTTCCCGACGCGCTTCAGGCTTGCCTTCGAGCAGAAGCATCTGCAGGCTCGATATGCCGCGCTCATCCCCAATACGGCCCAGGGCTCTGGCCAAACCGACCGCGAGATCCGGATTATCCATGCGGATCGAGCCGACGGTGAAGGAGTCGTAGTACCTGCGATCAGCCATTAACAGCAGCAGGCCTTCTTCCCGCAGATTCGGCGGTTCTGGTAGGGTCGAGGCGGTCTGTGGCGACCTGGGCTCAGGGCTGGCACAGCCCAAGAGAGCCGTAGCCAACGACAGGCAGATCAACCGATGCATGATTGCGTTGATAGTAGTCCCCCACCCACTCGCACAGCAAGATCTGCCACCCTCGAGGGTGGTGCTCCTGTTGCAGACACTCTGCTAATATCCGCTCCGGAAGGCGAGGCGTTAGTCCAGGCAATCATACGAAAAGCTGTTCCGCCACGTCTCGGACGTCAGCCTCGGAGTCTATAGCGTCCACCAAACGAACCGAGAGGCAAAACTCCCCTCTGGCTCGACGGCTTGTCCACAGTGCCGGTCAAAGGGTTGCGTGAGGGATGGGCTCGAACTACGAACAAATGAACCACACCGCTACCAGAGAGGCCGCCGTTCGCACCGTGGGCCTGGGAAAGCGATTCGGCGCCCAGTGGGCCCTGGCACACTGCGATCTCGTGGTGGAGCCTGGTGAAGCGGTCTTGCTGGCGGGCGCCAATGGATCGGGCAAGACCACGCTCCTGAGACTGATCGCCGGTCTCTACAAGCCGAACCAGGGGGAGTTGTCCATCTTTGGCCAGGATCCGAACCGCGAGCGCCTGACCTGCCGACGGGAACTGACCCTGATCGGTCACGATCATTACCTCTACAGTCAGCTCACAGCGTTGGAGACCGTGCAGATCTGGGCTCGCCTCAGCGGTCACAGGCATACTCCGGAAGAGCTCTATCAACTCCTCGAAGAGGTCGATTTGCGCCATCGAAGTCAACGCCGGGTCGGAGGCTTTTCCGCTGGAATGAAGAAGCGTCTGACGCTCCTTCGAACTCGCCTGGAACAACCTCGTCTAGTCCTGCTCGATGAGCCCTTCTCTGCTCTCGACACGGCAGGCCAGGGCCTGGTGGAAGATTGGGTCGCAAAATTCGTCGCCGAAGGCAAGACCGTGATCGTGGCCTCGCACAATCTGCCACGCGCGGCCCGTCTTTGTCAGCGCGCGCTCTACCTCAAGGAGGGGCAAGTGATCTGGCGAGGACAAGCCGACGAAATGGTGCAGCAGATGGGGCTGGCTTCTTGAATCTCCTCAAGCAGACCTGGGCGATCGTGCGCAAGGACATGCTGCTCGAGTGGCGGGGACGGTCGCGAATTCTCTCCGTGCTGCTCTTCGGAGTCGTCACGCTGCTGCTTTTCAGTTTCGCAGTCGGACCCGACAGTGTGATGCTGCAGGCAGCCGCAGGTGGCTTCCTCGTTCTGGCCCTGCTGCTCAGCTCGACGCTCGGTCTCTCCGAGAGTTTTCGCATCGAGCAGGAACAGCGAGCCATCGAAGGACTGTTGTTGCTGCCGGTAGACCCGGTAGCCCTGTACTATGGCAAGTGCCTCAGCAACACCATCTTCCTCATGTTACTTGCTCCTGTCCTGACCCCGGTGGCCCTCATTCTCTACTCCGTCGACCTCGACGCCGTGGGCTTCCTCGCCCTTATGGGCCTATGGGCACTTGCGGCGGCCGGCCTCTCCGCACCCGGCACTCTCTATGCGGCGATGACCAGCCGACTCCAGAGTCAGGACGTCCTGTTGCCATTGCTGTTGTTTCCGCTCGTGATCCCGGTATTGATGGGATCCGTCAAATCCGTATCGCTGGTACTCACTGGGGATCCGATGTCACAAGTCAAGTCTTGGACGCTGCTCCTGGCGAGCTTCGCCATCATCTACTGGAGCCTCTGCGGCCTGCTCTTCCCCCATGCCATCGAGGAGGGCTCATGAGCCAACGTATGACCAGAATCCACCTATTCGGGCTTGCCGGACTTGTCCTGCTGCTCGTCGGCACCTATTTGGGCCTCTTCGTCGCACCCCCGGAGCGCTACATGGGCGAAGTGCAGAGGATCATGTACGTGCACCTGCCGGCCGCCTGGAACTGCATGCTGTGCTATCTGTTCGCCTTCGGCTTTGCAATTGCATCGATCTGGCAGCACAAACCGAAGTGGGACGCCTTGACAGTCGGGGCCATCGAGGTCGGCGCCGTGCTCAATGCGCTGTTGCTGATCCAGGGGAGCATCTGGGCAAAGCCAACCTGGGGTGTCTGGTGGGACTGGGATGTCCGCCTGACCACCTCCCTGATCATGCTTCTGCTCTTCGCAGGCGTGCTGGCCCTGCGGTCTTTCGTCGAGGATCCCAACCGGCGTGCCACCTGGACCGCCATCGCCACCATCGTGGCTTTTGTCGACGTACCGTTGGTCTACTTCTGTGTTCGCTGGTGGCGCAGTTTGCATCAGGTGCAATCGAGCCCGGAGACGGTGAGCATGGGAATGATCATGCCGCTGCGCCTGAACTCGATAGCGTTTCTGCTTCTGGCCATCTGGATGGTGACGCAGCGGGCCCGTTTGGAGCTGACCCGGCGTCAGAATGAACAGGTTGCGGAGCCGGCCCGTATAGCTCCTGTAGGAGGACTGGAAGATGTCTGAAGGCGTTATAATCGGTGGTTGGAACTACGTGATCGCAGCCTACGCGATAACCGGAGCGGGCCTTTTCGCCTACATTTGGAGTCTCATCGCTCGCCTCCGGAAAGCCCACAACATAGAAAAGGATTGATTCATGAGCAGGGAAAGATCTCGCCGTCTCGTAATGGCTATTGCCGCTATAGGTGTCAGTATCGCCGTCCTGGCGTTTCTGGCTTTTGGAGGAATCGGTGAAAACCTCGTCTACTATTGGAGTCCAACTGAGCTCGAGAGCGCAGGGAATGAAGCCATCGGCGCCACGATTCGCCTCGGAGGCCTGGTCGAGCCAGGCACCATCGAGCGCTCAGCCGACGGCCTGACCACGAAGTTCGCCGTCACCGATGGCGGAGCTTCAGTGGCCATCGTCACCACTAGCGTCCCCCCCGCGATGTTTCGGGAGGGTGTCGGCGTGGTAGTCGAAGGCACCGTCCGCAAGGATGGCAGCTTCGAAACCAACCGCCTGCTGGTCAAACACGACAATCAGTATCGTGCGCCGGGTGAGGGAGAGGCGCTCGAAATGGAAGCGCTCATGGAAAGCATGCAGTTCGACCGTAGCCAGAAGACCAAGGACGGGAGTCAGGACGGATGAGCCTCAGTCAGATCGGCCTTGGGCTGGTGTTGCTGGCTCTGATGGCCTGTGCAGCCGGTGCCCCAATCGGCTATTTCGCCGGCGCGACGCGCTCGGCGGCCGGCCTGCAATGGACTCGCAGGCTGGCCTACGCGTTCGCGCTGTTCATGATCCTGGCGAACCTGGTCATGGAATACGCCTTGATCACCCACGATTTCTCGGTGTCCTACGTTGCCAGCGTAGGCTCCCTGGCAACCCCGCTCCACATCACGATTGTCTCCTTATGGTCGTCACTGGAGGGCTCGATCCTCTTCTGGGGCCTGGTCCTCGGGCTGTTTATCGCCGCCATGACCTATCTCCAGAAAGAGGGGCATGAGGACTATCTGGCCTATACCCTGGCGACCATGATGCTGGTGGGTCTGTTCTTCAGCTTTCTCATCGCGGGTCCAGCAAACCCCTTTCGGCCGACCCCAGCGCCGATCCCCACCGACGGTCCGGGGCCGAACCCCCTGCTCCAGAACCACCTTCTGATGATCGTGCATCCGCCGCTGCTCTATCTCGGCTACGTGGGCATGACCGCGCCATTTGCCATGGCGGTCGCGGCACTGCTCCGCGGCCAACTGGGTCCCACCTGGTTGCGTCCGCTACGCAATTGGCTTCTGGTGCCCACGAGCTTTCTGACCCTGGGCATCATGTTGGGCGGATGGTGGTCCTACGAGGTCTTGGGATGGGGTGGGTATTGGGCCTGGGATCCTGTCGAGAACGCCTCGTTCCTGCCCTGGCTGACCGCCATCGCAGCGCTCCACTCGGCCGTGGTCATGCAGCGCCGGGGCACGCTCAAGGCCTGGACGACGATCCTCATCATGGTGACCTTTCTGTTGACCATTCTGGGAACCTTCCTGACCCGTTCCGGTGTGGTGAACTCGGTTCACTCCTTCACCCAGAGCCCGATTGGACCGATGTTCCTCGGTTTTCTCGGCCTCACTCTGATCGGTGTCGTAATACTACTCAGTATGCGTATCGACACCCTGGTCTCCGAGCCCTCCGAAGATGCGGTGATGTCCCGCGAGGGCGCCTTCTTGCTCAACAATCTACTGCTCGTCACCTTCACCTTCACCGTGCTGATCGGCACCTTGTTCCCGATTATCGCGGAAGCAGTCCGCGGGGTGAAGGTCAGCGTTGGCGAACCCTATTTCAATCGCATGGCTGTCCCCATCTGCCTGGGCCTGCTGCTGCTCATGGGTGTGGGGCCGGCGCTACCCTGGGGCAAGGCGGACAAGCGATCTCTGCGCCGCGCTCTGCTGACTCCCCTTCCCGCAGGTCTCGTCGCCGTAGCCATAACTGCCCTGCTGGGCGGTCGGCACCCGAACGTCCTGCTGACCGGAGCCCTCGCAGGCTATGCTCTTTGGGTAACACTGGAACAGGTCTTTCGCCCAGCTCGGGTGCGTGCACGCAAAGGCGAATCGATTGGCGAGGCCATCGATCAGTCGTTTCGGCGAGCTCCCCGTCGGGTGGGTGCCTATCTGGTGCATTTTGGCGTCATCGTCACGTTTGTCGCCATCGCGATCTCCGCCAACTACCAGGTTCTTCTCGAGACCACCCTGGCACCGGGGCAAGCTGCGGAGGTCGGGGACTATCAACTGACCTACGACCAGGTGCGGATAGTCCAGGAACCGCACATGACTTCCCAGAGGGCAACGATTTCCATTGCCCGCGGAGGCAAGCCCAAGGGCACCCTGGAGCCGGCCCTGAATCACTATCCAACCCAGCGTGAACCGATCGGCACACCGGCGGTGCGCACGACGTTGACCCATGACCTCTACCTGACGGTAATGAATGTCGACGAGATGGATCGGTTGGGCTTGAAGGCCATTGTCACCCCTGCCGTGTCGTGGATCTGGATCGGCGTATTCATCATGGTTCTGGGTACCCTGATCTGCCTCCTGCCACCGAAAAGCGTGAAGGTCACCAAGACCGCACCGGCGATGGAGGCCACCGCCTAATGAATCGTACCGTCCTGATCGTCGGTTTGCTGATCGTCGCTCCGCTGCTGATCTTTCTGGCGCTGTCTTTCGGCAAGGATCCCAGGGCCCTGGATTCGCCCCTGGTCGGAAAAGCTGCACCGAACTTTTCCCTGCAGACGCTCGATGGTGAGACGGTGGAACTTGACGACTATCGTGGCAAGCCGATCTTCCTCAATTTCTGGGCCACCTGGTGCCAACCCTGTATCGTCGAGCATCCGATCCTCCAGGCAGGTGCTCGCCAGTTCGACGGTCGCGTACAGTTCCTCGGCGTGGTCTACCACGACGAGACCGCCAAGATTCGCGCCTTCATCAATTCCAGAGGAGAGTGGGGACCCACGCTGCTCGATACCGATGGCAGTGTTGCCGTTTCGTACGGGGTCTACGGAGCGCCCGAGACCTTCCTGATCGACGAGAACGGCATCATTGTCGAGAAACATGTCGGACCCTTTTCGCCCGACCTGCTGTTTCGCAAACTCAATGAGATTCTCTAACTCACCGATGACCGCAAAAACCGCCCTCGCCCTGATTCTCACCGCGCTCGTTGTGGGATCGACCGTCGGAACTGTCGTCGCCCAAGAGGACTTCGGCGCTGACAACCTGGCGATCATCGGCACCCCACAGGGAAGTCCTCTCAGTGGCACCGAGCTCGATCGCGTGACTGAAGAGCTGACCGACCGCATGCGATGCCCCGTTTGCCAAGGCCTGTCGATCGCCGACTCCGGCACCATGATCGCGTTGGCGATGAAGGAAGAGGTGCGACAGTTCCTCGCCGCCGGGTACACGGAAGAACAGATCCTGCTCTACTTCGAAGCCTCCTACGGCGAGTTCATCCGTCTCGAACCCAAGCCGACCGGGTTCAATCTCCTGGTCTGGATAGCCCCGCTTGTCGTACTCCTACTGGGGGCAGGGGTCGTGTTCTATCGCCTGCGGTCAAAGCCTGCAGGTCCTGCAACCCGCGAAGCGGTCGTGGCAGACGAGAAGGGCAATGGCGATCTCGAGTCCTACCGACAACGGGTCCGGCGCGAGGTGGCTTCATGAACGAAGCCGTGTGGCTTCCGGCTGTCGTCGTCCTTGGCGCCGGTCTGATCCTCGGTCTGCTGCTGGCCTTCAGGCTCAAGCCGACCAAGCCACAGGCTACAGCTACCGACGCTGCGGACCTGGAGCTCAAGGTTCGCGATCTCGAGGCTCGGCGAGACGACCTCTTTCGGCGGATACGTGCGGCCGATGAAGATCAGCTGAGCGCGGCGGAGAAATCGGCTCTCGAAGACGCCGCTGCAGTGGCACTCCGTGACCTGGACGCGCTGCAAGGGCAGGTGCCCCAGGGCCGCGGCAAGCCTGCAGACCCGGGTACAGCCCCACCGCGAATCCAGGAGACGCCAGACGAAGCATCAACGTCGCCCACTCCATCCAGACGCTCGCCGCTTCTGACCGGCCTCGCCTTCGTTGCAGGCATGATCCTGGTCATAGGGACGCTGGTCTATTGGGCGGTGCGAGATGCGCAGCCAACTCCGGGAATGGGAGGTCCGACAGGTACCCAATCGGGATCTCCGATGGCGACCCCGCATGAAGGTCAAGCTGAGATTCCTCCAGAACTGGCAGCACAGATCGCCGACCTTCAACAGCAGATCGTGGCCAATCCGCAAGACTGGCTGGCCAAGAAGCAACTGGCGTTGACCTATATCGCTGCCGGACAGTTTTTCGAGGCCTTCGACCAGGCCAGCCAGGTCCTGCAGCAGTTCCCCGACGATCCCGATGGCCTCCTCGTTCACGGCATCGTGCGTCTAACCATGGGCCAAGCCGATCAGGCTGTCGACCTGCTCGATCGGGTCCTGGCCGAGTATCCCGACCACCGCCAGGCCATGCTCTATCGGGGGCTCGCCCTCTATCAACTCGGCAACGTCGAACAAGCCATGGACACCTGGGACATGGGCCTGCAGATGGTGGGTGGCAACGACCCGGAGTTCGAAGAGCTCCTCACGATGGCGCAGTCCGGACAGGGGCAGCCCGCGGGAATGGGCAATGCGGCTGCGGGCACACAAGGTACGCCGCCGCAGGCTGCGGTAGCGCCTCCATCAGCCACTGCCGAAGCCCAACCGGACGGCTTTGCCATCCAGATCGAGCTCGCCCCCGAGGCTCAGCCGATGCCGCAGGCGGTCCTTTTCGTCTTCCTGAGACCCGATGGCGGTGGTCCGCCAGTCGCCGCGACCCGGATCTCCTCACCTACGTTTCCTGCTGGCATCGTTCTCGACGCCAGCCACAGCATGATGGGCGCTGAGCTGCCCGCGCGGGGGATTCTGGTGGCACGCCTCGACAGCGACGGCAACGTCACCACCTCCGACCCGACCGACCTCGTGATCGAGACCTCCGCCTCCATGGGGCAGGTGACCCGAGTCACCCTCGGCAAGTAGACGACCACTTCAAAGCGTCAGGTCTCCCCGCCAGGGGGTGTTGGGGGTGGGTGCGGCCCGGCCGTCTATTCGCCTTTCTCCGCAAGAGGAGGGTGAGGCTACGTTCGGCGAATAGACGACCGAACCGTAGGGCCCGCGACTACGTACAGGACCCAATCGACCATCTACAGATGTCTCCAGACCGTTCTCGAGAGACACAGATCCTCGACAGCGACCCAACGGAAGAAACCCTTGCGCGTCACCTGCAGGACAGTCAGGGTCGATCTCGCCAAGGGTCGTTATCGGGGGTCCGAGGACGGGGCTCTTGACAAGGGCAGCCAGCTCGGGTGGTGAAGGATCAAGATCGATCCGGCCCGTAGTCAAGCGAGCAAGCGCCATTTTCGAGAGTCCCCTTAGCGCGCAGCGTCCCCTCCCGACCCCCGATAACGACCCACGACGCTTCATCTCAGCCTGAAGGCATCCGCAAGACGGCAGGCACTGATGAGGCCGGCTGTTTTGGAAGGCCTAGATGCCGACCGAGAGACGGTCGGCGAGGACACCCGGAAGGCCCGCGGCCCGGATGCGATCCTGGGCCTGTTCGATCGGATACTCCAACCGATTGAGCGTCACCTGTTTGGCCTCGGTGTCGTAGATCATGTATCCAGCACGAGGATCGCGGTCGCGCGGTTGCCCCACCGAACCAGGATTGAGCATGTAGCGTGTTCCCGGGACCAGATTGACGACGACCTGATCTCCTTCGAGCACTGCCACCTCCATATGCCCGTCATCCTCGCGGTAGGCAAACTTCGAAGGAATGTGAGTATGACCGAAGAAGGTCACCTGATCCTCGACCGAGTAGAGACTTTCTGCCGCATCTACAGCTGCCAACAGGTATTCGTCCTCGTCGAGTAGCGACCCGTGACAGATCATCAGATCGGTCTCGATGCGCATCGGACCCTGGGGCAGATCGCGAACGAATTCCAGATTCGCCTCGGTCAGCTCGCCACTCGTCCACCGGGCCGCCGATAATGCGGTTGGATTGAAGTTCAGTCCATCGTCGATGCCAGCCACGACCTTGTCGTGATTGCCCCGAATGGCGCGCCACGGCTCGTCCAGACGACCGATCTCCTCGACGATTTCGTTGGGAGTGGCACCATACCCGACCAGATCGCCCAGCACCAGAACCTGCTCGAATCCCTGGGCCCGAGCCGCCGCGAGGACCGCAGTCAGCGCATCCCAGTTGCCATGCATGTCGGCGATGATCAAGTAGCGCATTGCTTTCTTTCCATTAGATCGCGGATTCGTAAGGCCACGACTTCAGCCGAGTCGGATGACGATACCTCGATCCGCAGGTCGGAGTCACTATAGCCCACCCTTCTTGAGCGATAGAGCTGTCGAATCTGGGCCTCACTCTTCAGCATTGGTCTCCGTGCTCGCTCCTCGTCACGCAGTCTTGCCATCAGGTCGTCGAGCGCCAGATCGAGCCAGATCGTGGTTCCGTGAGTCGCCAACCAGTCGCGATTCTCCTGTCGTGTTTGAACGCCTCCCCCGAGAGAAACCACAGCTGGCGCGGCATCCAACTCCCGGAGAGCGGCAGACTCCAGTTCTCGAAAGCCCGATTCACCGACCGATTGAAAGATCTCGCGAACGGTCGAACCTCGCCTTGCTTCGATGGTCTCATCCAAATCGATAAACGGCCGCTCCAGGAGCTGCGCCAGGATCCTGCCAACCGTGGTCTTGCCAGCACCCATGAAACCGGTCAGATAAACATGCATGAAAACTCTGATTCAATCGGAGATCTTCTTGCGGCCTTCACTGCGCACCGCGCGCCCGAGGAGAACCGTGAAACCTCCCCAAACAAACGAACAGACGATCAACATCAAGACAACCGCTGATCCGGTCATGACTGTCGGTCCCCCACTGTGCTGCTACGTCGACCTAGCCAGCGCTGTAGCAACACCAGAGCGACCAGTGCGATCGTCCACTGCACCAGCACCGTTCCCACCGACTCTGGCAGAAATGGATTCAGCCAGCTCTGAGGATTCCACCCGCGGGCCTCCCACAGCCACCAGAGCATCAGAATGACGGCTTCGACAGGAACCACGACGGCCACCAGGAAACTCCACCAGCGCCCGATCGGCATGTCACAGCCTTCACCATTGACCACTTCTGTGCGCAGCCTTTCGACTCCGAACTTCCGCGCTCCCAGGGCATAAAATAGCCCAGATAGCATGAGGCCAACCCCCCAAACCCAATCCTGGTTGTGAAAGAACGCCAGAGACAGGGCCGAAGGCGTGCCGAGCGCCAACCCGACCAGGGCTACCACCAGAACTGCCTTCCGGCGCTCCAGACCGGCATCCATCAAGATCCTGGCCACCAACTCGACCATCGAGATCAGGCTCGTCAGCGCCGCAAAAGACAGTGCCAGGAAGAAAATCACCATGAAGAACCGGCCACCCGGCATCTGATCGAACAGCTGCGGCATCCAGATGAAGGTGAGGCCCTCATTGCCGGCGCCGACGATCTCGTCGCGGGCACCGGGGTTGATGGCAAAAACCGTACACAACACCATGATTCCAGCAAGCAGGGAGACGCTGTTGTTGCCAAAACCGATCAGGAAGGCATTCAGGGGGACGTCCTCGCGCGCCTTCATGTAGATCGCGTAGGTGAGAATGAGCCCCCAACCCGCCCCCGTGTCCCAGGCATTCTGGGTCAAGGCCTGCAACCAGATCCGCACGTTACCCAGGGCGGACCAATCGGGTTTGAAAAGGAACTCGAGTCCCGCCACCGCGCCTGGCAGCGTCACCGCGCGGATCGCCAGAACCACCACCAGGACAAACAGCGTCGGGATCAGGATCTTGGCGACTCGCTCGATACCCCTGACACCGAACCACACGACTCCGACGGCCAGAGACAGTGCCAGCGCGTGAGTTACCCAGGCTGCCCCGGTGCCGGCGTAGCCGTTCCAGAACGTCTCCGCCTGGTCACTACGCAGCTGATTGGTCATCGCAGCTGCGAGGTACCGCAGGCACCACCCGGCAACCACAGAGTAGTAGAACATGATCGCAGCAGCACAGAAGGCGACCCACCCTCCCATCCAACCGGCGTTGGGGCCGACGAGTTTGCGAAACGCACCCACTGTCCCCAGACGCGCTTTCTTGCCGAAAGAAAACTCGACAATCATCAGGGGAATCGACCAGAGAATCAGAAACACCGCCCAGGCAATGAGAAAGCTACCGCCACCGTTGCTCGCAACGATGCGCGGGAATCGCCAGATGTTTCCGGTACCAACGGCCATCCCCAGGGTCGCCAGCACGAGCCCCCAACGCGAGCCGAACTGTTCTTTCTCACTCATCCTCTAGTTCCTGACTGGAAGCCGTGCGAGTCACGCTAGCCCTTGGGGGGCTGCGAGCTCCGGCGCTTGGCTTCGGATTCCAGGAAGTGCTCCATGAACCGGGTCGAGAACTTCCCTGAGCGGAATCTAGGATCGCGGATGATTCTGCGATGCAAGGGGATGGAAGTACTCACACCCTCGACAACAAAGAAGTCCAGGGCGCGCTGCATGCGAGCAATCGCTTCCTGTCTGTCCTGTCCAAAGGCGACCAGCTTGGCCAGAAGAGAATCGTAGTAGGGCGGGATGAAGTAGTCCTCATACGCATGGGTATCGACCCTGACACCTGGTCCCCCTGGAGAGTGGAAAGTGGTAATCGCACCCGGCGAAGGGGTAAACCGGTCCGGATCCTCGGCATTGATCCGGCACTCTATGGCATGCCCGCGAGCCGCCTGGCCGGCCGGTACCGTCAGGCGCTCACCCGAGGCTACCTGCAATTGCATCTTGACGAGATCCAGACCCGTGACCACTTCCGTCACCGGATGTTCGACCTGGATGCGGGTATTCATCTCCATGAAGTAGAACCGTCCGTCGTGATCCAGCAGGAACTCCACGGTCCCGGCATTGACATAGTTGGCAGCCTTGGCCAGCTTGATGGCTGCCTCCCCCATCTCTTCACGCAGCTCGGCCGTCAAAGCAGTGGAGGGCGCTTCCTCGATCAGCTTCTGGTGCCGCCGCTGGATCGAGCACTCCCGCTCACCGAGATGGACAACACGGCCGAACCGGTCTCCAAAGATCTGAAATTCGATGTGCCGAGGCTCGACCAGATAGCGTTCAAGATAGATCGAGCCGTCCCCAAAAGCCTTGAGGGCCTCTTCGCTGGCGGTATTGAACTGTCCCTCCAACGAAGCCTTGTCCTGCACGATCCGCATGCCGCGGCCGCCACCACCAGCAGCAGCCTTGAGGATGACCGGGAACCCGACCTGCGCGGCGACCTTGTTGGCTTCTACCGCATCGGCCAGGGGCTCCTTGCTGCCAGGCAAGACGGGTACCCCGGCTTCGGCAGCAGCCTGTCGGGCCTTGGCCTTGTCGCCCATCATCCGGATGCTCTCTACTGAGGGCCCGATCCAGGTCAGATTGCATTCCGCCAGAACCTCTGCAAATGCCGCGTTCTCAGCCAGGAACCCGTAGCCGGGATGAACTGCATCCGCGCCGGTGATCTCGGCTGCCGCGATAATGCCAGAGAAGTTGAGATAGCTCTGATCCGAAGGTGGCGGTCCGATGCAGATCGCTTCGTCGGCGTAGGTTACATGCAACGAGTCGTCGTCCGCGGTGCTGTGGACAGCGACCGTCTGGACGTCGAGCTCACGACACGCCTGGATAACCCGCAGAGCGATCTCTCCACGGTTGGCGATCAGGACCTTGTTGAACATTACGGGACAGAAAGAAGCCGGTTTCAGTCCGGACGGATGGCAAACAAGGGCTCACCATACTCGACCGGCTGGGCGTTCTTGGGGAAGATCTGCTCGACGACGCCGTCTTCGTCAGACTCGATCTCGTTCATCAGTTTCATGGCCTCGACGATACAAAGAACCTGTCCCTTCTTGACCGGGTCACCCACACGTACATAAGCATCGGCGTCAGGAGCGGGAGAGGTGTAGAAGGTGCCAACGATCGGTGAGCGCAGAAGACTCAAGCCCTCCGACTCCGCCACGTCTTCGGGCGTTGCCTCCTCGTCGGTCCCCACCTCGACCGGCGCGGCTTCGGCCCTGACACCAGCTGCCCCTCCTGCTGCAGCGGCAGGGTCGAGCGTCGTGGAAACTGTCCGGCCGTCGATCTTCAGACGAAAACCCGATCTCTCGATCTCGACGCCCTGCAGCTTGCGCTCCCACACCAGATCGATCAGTTCTTTGATTTGGTCGAATGTCAGCACGAAACCCCTCACTTATCGTCGCCTGGCGCAGGTTCGGACGAGCG
This sequence comes from uncultured Acidobacteriota bacterium, assembly GCA_963707075.1. Taxonomy (GTDB): domain Bacteria; phylum Acidobacteriota; class Thermoanaerobaculia; order Multivoradales; family JAHEKO01; genus CAXMQZ01. The sequence goes on along the minus strand of CAVPOX010000004.1, from coordinate 491,952 downwards.
CCAGGTGAAGCCAGTCAGATGAGATCTGATTCAAACTGGATCAGAGCCCGCCGTAGCTCGAATCGGGCTCGGCCGAAACTTCCTTGGTTACTCAAGACCAGCAACAGAGAATAGCTCCCGGTGAGAGAGCTCACCATCACCGTGTATCGATCGGTCGTCACCGCCAACTGACGCAACTCGCCCAGATCGAGCTCACGGTGGTCCCGCGCGATCGTATTGGTCTGCGCGAGTAGCTCTGCCGCCAGGGCTTCCAGATCGATGCCACCGTTCTCGGAGTAGGTCTCGACGGTAATGCCATCCTTGTCGACCAAGGTCGCCGCAACGGCACCCTCGACCTTGTCGCAGATTTGTTGAAGCCGATCTTCAAACATGAGAGCCACCTACCGTTGTTTGTCGGCCGCGCGAATGCGCTGCAGATAGTCGTTCAAGGCTTCGATCTTGCGGGCAGTCGAATCGTCGGCGCCAGGCTGCCTTCCAGGTTCCGGTTCCCCGGCAATGCCCTCGGCACGCTGGCTATTGACTTCCTCCAAACCGGCAGCAGCTTCGATGTTGCCCGGTTCCCGACTCAGCACCTCCCGAAAGGCCTCTTCGGCATCATCCAGATGACCCTGCTGCAGATAGAGCTGGGCGAGGGTCACGGTGGTGCCGGGAACTGGATAGTCTTCCGGGATCGGCGCGGGCCCCGGTGAAGGCACAGCCATGCGAAGGGTGCGAGCAACCGGAAATATCCCTTCTGCTGCTATCGCCTGCCAATATTGCTCACTGTCGGCATCCGCCCACAGATCCTTGAAGGGGTCGCCATTCCTCGGCACATCGACCACCACAGCGGCCGTGGTGACCGGCACTCTCGGTCGCGCTCTGTCGCCACCCTCCAACTGAGCCTCGAGAGATTCGATGTCAGGATCGCTCTCGTTGAGGAGCTTATAGAGATCCAGCCGATCTCGGGCCTGTTTATCCTCACCAGCCTCGAGATAAAGACTCACCAGCAGCTTGCTGGCGACCAGATGCGTGGGATCCTGCTGCGCCACCTGCTCCAAATGCTGCCGAGCCGCCGCGAGGTTCCCCATTTCGAACTCATATCGACCCAACGCGACCTTCGCCGCCATGTGTCCTGGGTGTGCCTGCAAGGCTCGAGACAGGACCTCGACCGCCTCGTGTCGCTGGTCGTGACGCCTGTACTCCTCAGCCAGATGAAGCGCAAGCTGTGGACTTGGGTCTCGTTCCCAACGCTGTCTGAGTTCTTCGATGGACTCGTTCATTGCATCGACCTCTCAGGCTCCAGACCTGTCCTGACACCGCTTCCTACCGGGACGCGCTGATTATACCCGACTGCGATAAGTCACGAAGAATACTGGATATTTCCGCGGTCGCTATTGAGCGACGGTAACCACCTGAGTGGTCGTATCGGTCCCGAGAGCATTCGATACCGTCAGTGTGACGGTGTAGTCCCCGGGATTCGAGTAGACCTTGACAGGACTCTGAGTACCGCTGGTCGTGCCATCCCCGAAGTTCCACAGATACGACAGGGGCTGGTCGCCGGTGCTCTGATTTTGAAAGGTGACCTCGAGTCGATTGGACGACCACGCGAATGCCGCGATAGGTGCACCTGTCTGCACCTTGACCTGGAACACGGCTTCGATAGGAGCACCCGAGAAATCGACAGTCTCGGCCCTGACGTTGAAGGTCCGGCTGCCGAGCGCATCGACATCCTGGGCAGTCACTGTCAGCGTGTCACGGGCTTGACCGTTGCCGTCTGCCGTGACCACGGCTCCGCCCGAAGCGAGCGAGCCGGCCTCGGTATTGAAGTTCACCGGCGCCCCGGATACACCCAGCCCAACATCGTCTCGGACCAACGCCAGGAGGGAGAGCTCGCCGCCGGCCGGCGCCACCGACCCCGGCGTCACCTGCAGTGAAACAAAGGAGATCAAGCCGCGAACCGCAATGTCGGTCGTGGTCTCGAGCAGCTGCTCCCCCTCCGCCGTGGCTGCAAAAGCACTCACCGTGATCGAAGCATCGGTCAACGCGATGATGTCGATTTCCTTGACCTTCAGTACATCGCGCACTTCTCCGCGCTCATTGGTCAGCAGCGGCGCGCCTCGGGAATCGAGCGTGCCGGCCGTCGTCGAGAAATTGACAGCCAGGTTCTGCAGGAGCTGTCCTGCATCGTCGCGCACGACTGCCAGGAGATCGATCGTGCCACCCGTCTGGCCGATGGCGGTCGGACTGGCTACCAGTGTCACGGAAGAGGCGAGGGAGCCGATTTGCAGCTCGGCCGTGGCCGCCGCAGCGGCACCGGTACTGGCTGTAACCGTTGCCGTGCCGATCTGCCCGGCTCCGACCAGCCGAGTCTCGGCTACTCCATTGTCGTTCGTCGGCGCATCTGCCGGGTCGAGCTTGCCGAGAGTCGTCGAGAAGTTGACGATGGTCCCCGGATTGACCGGCGACCCGTTCTCACGGCGAACGATCGCGGTGACCGTGGCGTTGCCGGCGGTCTCGATACGCGTCGGATTGACGCTCAAGGTGATCGTCGTTCCTGCAGGCGCGACAGGACTGGCCTTGTCGCAGGCCGGTGAAACCAACAGCCCAGCAACCAGCAATGCCCAGAGAAGAAGTCGAGCTTTCACAACCTAAAGAGTATACGAACGGGACTCCAACGCCGTCTAGTCAGAAAAACACCGCTGCGGACATCAAAGTCCGCAGCGGTGGAGTTTTCGTCTAATTGCTCCTATCGATTACTTCGCCATGTCAGAACCGCCCGTCGCTACTGGAGGCAGCTACCGTTATTCGGAGTGTAGGAGTAGCCTCCGACCAGTGTGTCCGTGGAGCCATTCGCATTCTCCACCTCGACGTCGACCGCCAATGGAATGTACTGCTTGCCGCCGGTCCCGCATTCCACCGTGGTCAACGACCCTGGAGGTAGCGCAGGTGCAATCGCGCTGATCGACGTACTCGAAACTGAAGACACCGTCGCCAACGCGCCATTGATGAATACGCGCAGGGGCTCTTCGAAACCGACACCGTGGATAGTGATGCGGGTTCCACCCGATTCCGTGCCCGAATTTGGCGAGACTGCGGTAATGAACATTTCTTCAGCTTCGCCGAGCACCTGGAAGGTGTCACGCTTCTCACTTCCCCCGAGGCGGGCGGTGACGGTTCCACCAGCGGCTACGTCACCAGCGAAAAGGAGCGCCGAGGCCTCGCCCTTGTAAAGGGAAACGCCAACCGACTTGATACCACTTCCGGCCGCGTCGAAATCCCCCAGGGAGGTCGACAAGGTGAGAGTGGTGCCATTGGGTGGATTGCTCCCATCGATACGCGATTCGACATCCACCTTGACCGTGGCGGGAACGTCGCTGCCCGATGGAATCTGGTCCGGGTTTACTCTAAGCGAGATCTTCCAGCTGTCGGCGCCAGCATTGGGCGGATCCGAGGCGACCTGCTCCGGCGCTGTCGGTGAATCCACCGAGCACCCCAGGACTCCCAGGATCAGGACCACAGCCAGGCTGGTCAGCAGGGCTTTCGTTTTCATCTTCGTTGGTCGACTCATGGCGACTCTCCTCCGTCTGCCCAGCGGGGCTAGGGAGTGAACTCCACAGTAAAGTAGGCTGGCGCGGTTTCCACAGCATTTCCACCTAGCGTCCGGCCAAAGAAACTGAGCGCGTGGTTGAGACAGACCTTGTTCTCGCCTGTCTCACTATCGACGCCACCCTGCTCGAACAGCAGGTCCGACAATGGCTGCGTTGAAAGTTGGTCGGGGCCCATGATCGGCAGATTTTCGACCGAGAAGTCACCGCCCACCGGAGCCACCCCAAACAGTCCACGGACGAACTTGGTGGGTACGCGCGTCCCTCTATCGCATCGGCTGTAGACAACCTGGTACGAGACGATCTCGACGTTCATCAGGTCACCGGTATTACCCGTCGGGTTCGCCGACACGTTCTGGACAGTCAGATCTTCGATCTGGACGAATCCGGAGGCGAGGGCTTCGTTGACACTGACGGCGATGGGCAACCCATCGAAATCCGAGATGCTGAGCAGCACGCCTCCGCTGTCAGTTCTGTCGGTCCGGCTCTCACAGGCCGTGAATACGACCACGAGACAGACGATCAACAGTAGATTTGCGACTTTGCGCATGAGCAGATCCTCCCCGACGGCTCTATAGCTTCATCACCCTTGGAGTGATGAAAATAAGAAGTTCTTCGTTCTCGTCATTTCGACGCTTGTTCTTGAACAGGTGACCGAGTACCGGCACGTTTGCCAGACCCGGGACACGGTCCTCACCACGATCGGTCGACACTTCGTAGATTCCACCGATAACTGTCGTACCGCCATCGCGCACGATCACACGAGTGCGCGCATCCTTGGTGGAAATCGGCGCGTTTGTCGAGCCGACGACCGCAAATGCCAACAGGGGCTCACGCTTCTGGATGTCGATATCCATCAACACGGTGCCTTCGGCGGTGACATGAGGCGTCACCTCGAGCCGCAGGGTAGCGTTGACGAACTGCACGCTGACGGTATTGTTGGCAACCGTCTGAATCGGAATCTGCAGACCACTCTGGATCTCCGCCCGCTCATTGTTCAGGGTGGTGACCTTGGGAGCCGAAAGGATGTTGATCAGCCCCTCGTTCTCGGCCGCCTGCAACGTCATGTCGAGAGTAAAGGTATCGAGCACATTGCCCAGGGCGATGTCGAGGAATCCGTTGCTTCCACCTGTCAGCAGGTCGACGCCACCCTCGATGGTGCCATTGTTGGGGAATACCAGGCCGGTCGTGTTGCCGTACTCCGCACTCGCCGTGCCCAGGAAGTTCCACTGGATACCGAGGGTCTGTGAAAACCGCTTGGTGGTTTCGATGATTCGCGACTCGATCATCACCTGCGGCTCGGGCACATCGAGATTCTCGATGACTGCCATCACCGTATCCATGTAATCGGGTAGCTCTTTGATGATCAGCGTGTTGGTGCGAGCATCGACGACCACGGAGCCGCGAGAGCTCATTATGCTGGCGCCACCGCCAGCCTTGAGGATTCCAGCGATTTCTCCAGCGCCGGCATAGCTGACTCGCTTCATCATGGTGGTCAAAGGAATCGACAGCGACTGAGCTGCCAGGAGGCGCTGCTGTTCTTCGGCCTCGGCTCGCAGCTGCGAAGTGGGCGCGACGCGCATGATGTTGCCTTCGAGCTCATAGCCCAGTCCGTTGATCTTCAGAATCTGCTCGAGTGCCTGATCCCAGGGTACGTCGGTGAGCTCGACGGTAACCGTCCCACTCACACCGGGCTGCACCACCACATTCAGACCGCTAATCTGGGCAAATGAGCGCAGAACATCCTTGATATCGCCATCCTTCAGGCTGATGGTCATGGGCGCGCCGGTGTAGTTGGTCTCTTTGACACCCACTGCCTCGCTTGCAAAGGAGGCGGGCAGGTCGCTCTCGACGGTCTCGGCGGCTTCCTCGGGATCCGGTGAAGCGTAGGCTACCGGCTCAGGCTCGGGGAAAGCCTCGGCGATCTGCATCTCCGGCTCTGGTTGGTATTCCTCGACCGGCTCAGCGGCGAAAGGCTCGGGCTCTGGGGTCAACTCCTCTTCCAGATTGTCCGTGGCGACAGCCGAGGCCAGACTCGAGAGCTCGTGCGAGCCAGTACCACCGGTCTCGTTGGAGCCCATTCCTGCGTCTTCTTCAGCGACCGCCTCCCATTCGACGACGACCTCTTCGATGATCGGCTCGGGTTCCGGCGCTCGCTCCTCGGCGAGCTCGGCAACCACGACTTCCACCTCCGCCGGCTCCTCGGCCAGGGCATTCTCAGCGTCACCAAACTTGACCGTAAGGCCATCCGAAGTGGCCGCAACCTGGGCACCCGAGGCGTCTCTCAGATCGACAACCACGCGAGAGACCGGTTCAGGGTAGGACTTGAACTGGGCGACGCGAATACGCTCGACGAGGTCGTTTTCGACCGCGATATTGCTGTTGGGGGCCATGTTGACCACACCAATAAGGTCGATAACAAACCGATCGGGTGCTCCAAGTGTCAGAGTCGAGTAGAAGAATTCTCCGTCACCCTGGATGCGCACCGTCGTGCCGTCGGAGGTCTGATCGACCCGAACCGTCTGTAACTGACTGGCAACCACATCACCTGTGGGCTCACCAGAAGGCCCAGGAACTGGCTCGACCGCCCCGACGGGGGTCGGTTCGACATAGGCCGGCTCTTCGGCAATCACTGCGGTCTCGGTCGATTCCACCCAATCGCTGGTCGCGGCCGCAGTCGCCATTGGCATCAAGTCGATACGTAAGTTCGGACCGTCCGCCACGACCGAGTGCTCGGCATCGGATCGAGTCTCGATGACAAGCCGGGTCATCGGATGATCCAACCCCTCCTCCACCTCGACCTCGACCGCCCGCAACAGTCCGGTCTCGGGAGACAGGCTCGTTACAGAGTCGGCCGGCAAGGAATTGGCCAACTCGACCACAAGATTCCCTTCTGCGTCACGATAGGTGGTCCAGATGGGGGTCCCATCAGTCGTCACCTCGACCCTAGTGCCCAGGGCTTCCTCATGAACTTCGATTCCCTGAATCTGGGCAGTTGCAGGGGCAGGTGCTGTCGCAGCCGGCTGCGGACACAAGATCCAGGCAACCGCAAGGACCACCACAGCCACACTACTCCGGTTCACCCAGGCCTGCTGGGTTCCCCTCCGTCTGGTCATCATAGCCAAATCACGCATGGCGCTCGCCTCCCTCCCACGAGTCGGGGACCGGATCAACCGGCCTGCTCATGGGTTGAGCTTCTTGCTAACCTCCCGAAACGGTTTCAAAGCGGTCGGGTCATCCACAATCTGCTTGAAGACCGCTTCGTTCGCAGAGATACTGATCACGTCTCCATCGTAAAGCTGATCGCCGATATGCAGCAGATAGCTTTTCTCCTGGTCCGCTGACGCAACCTGCGCCACTGGACCGCTGGGCGTCAGATAGATGCCCGTAATATCGATCTCATCTATGAGGAGACCGGGAATGCCGTCCGGACGCGGCCCCCGAAACTCCAGCCGATCGCGTGCAGCCAACAGTGATCGGAAGGGGTCGCGGCGACCACCCGGATCGTAAAAATAGCCTTCTCCCGCCATCATCGCGGCATCGTCCATGAGAATCTCATCGACATCCGCGGTGCGGTTCTCGTCAGTCGTGAAGGTGGTCAAGGGTTCCTCGACGGGCGCCGACTCTTGCGCCTGGACTACCGGGAGCCCGAGCAGGAGGATCCCTGCCATCGCCACCAGAATTGAACCTTTTGCATGCTTCGTCATCGAATTCACCTCAACCTGTCCGTACCCATTACTGGGCAGCGGCCGCCTCCCCTTCCTCCTCGGTCGGCGGTTCGGGTTCCTTGTAGACGAAGGTCTTGGCGGTAAACGACGCGGTGATCGTATGTCCTGGACCCGCGTTGTTCTTGACTTCGCTGACCTTCAATCCTTCGATGTTGATGATGCGGGAAAATCGACTCACGCGGTCGAACAACAGCGCCAGATTGTGGTAGGTGCCATTCAGACTGACCGCGATCGGCCATTCGCTGAAGAACTCCTGGTCGACAAAATTTCCTGGGGTGAAGCGCATGAGATCGAAATCACCCTGCTCGGTCAAATCACGAATCCGACGCAGCAGCTCAGGCGTGTTGCGGCGTGCAGGCAGAACGCGCAGGAGCTTGTCCAACTCCAGTTCGAGCCGCTGCACTTCCTGCCGAAACTGCGGGAGCTGGGCCTTTGCGGCGCGTCCCTCTTGAATCTTGGCCTGCAGCTGTGACAGCTTGCCGTCCAATCGGGCCAGATTCTCCTGTCGCGGCTTCAACAGATAGTGGTTACCGGCAAAATAGATGACTCCGGCCAAAATCAGCCCGAGTAGCGCGGCTACCCACCAAGGCTTGTCTTCGAGACCTGTACGGAACTCCATGACTGTTGGCCCCCTCGCTATCCCCCCGTGACCACTGCAACTTCCTCCGCCTCGGAGGCCGGAGTCTTGAAGCTGTAGTTGAATGCGATCACGAAGGTATAAATCTCACCCTTTTGCTGGGTATCTCTGAGAATCGGTTCCTGAAACTCTGGAACCCGATCCAGATTCTCGATGAAGTTGGCCACCGCATTGGTGTTGAACGCCTGCCCGGCCAATGTGATCGTGGTCGGCGCCACCTCCATCCTGTTAAGCCACAGGAGCTCGGGAAGGGCCCGCGAAACATGGTCCATCACCCGCACCGGGCCGTGCTGGTTGGCCTTGAGCTGGTTGATGACCTCGACCTTGCGCTCGAGCTCGGCCTTCTTGGCCTTGAACGCCTCGACCTCTCGAATGTAGGGTTCGAGTTCGTCGACTTCACGTTGGGCTTCGGCCACCTCAGCCTCTTTGTCCTTGATCTTGCCGTTGAGGTACCACATGTGCCCCAGGGCAGAAAGAATACCGAGGACAATCAGGCCAATCAGCAGCCAATTGCCAATGGAAGCGCCTTCAAACCCACCGGTTCTAGCTGCCGGACTCGGAGTGACCGGGCGCTTTCTCTCACCGACGAGGTTAATCTTGATCATGGGTCCCTATTCCCCGACCTTGCGCACGGCCAGTCCCACAGCCACCGTGAGCATCGGCGCGATCGATTGGAGCCAGCGACTGTCGAAGTCGCTCTCCTTGTAAAAGACGCGTTTCAGCGGATTCATGAGCTCGGTCGGAACATCGAACCGCTCTTGAAGCACTGAAACAAGATTGGGAGTCTGGGCACACCCTCCCGACACCACCAACTCATCCACACTGTCTTCTGCGGCGGTCGCGGCGAAGAAATCGAATGTCTTCTGGATCTCGGACGCCATCTCTGCTGAAACAGCATCCAGAACCGTTCGTGCCTCGGCCGCCGAGCATCCCTCGACGTCCTGGCCACGCTTGACCGCTTCCGCCTGATCGAATGACAGGTTGAACTCCCGCTGCAGCGCCTCGGTGAACTGGTTGCCACCGAATGAGATATCCCGCCAGAAAACCGTCGAGCCGTGCGCCAGGATGTTGATGTTGGTCACCCCCGCACCCATGTTGACCAGGGCAACAACCTTCCCGGGATCGACGTCGTAGTTCGTCTCGTAGGCGTTCTGCATGGCGAACGCATCGAGGTCGACGATGGCCGGCGTCTTGCCCGACTGGCTGATGACCGACACGTAGTCATTCACCTTGTCGCGCTTGACGGCCACCAGCAACACCTCCATCGACTCATCCCCGATCTGACCCTCGGACAGAACCACATAGTCCAGGCGAACATCGTTGATGTCGAACGGGATGTACTGCTCGGCCTCCCAATGAATCGATTCCTCCAACTCGGCCGCAGGCATTGCGGGTACCTGGATCTTCTTGATGATGACCGAGTGACCGGAGACGGAGGTAGCGAAGTTCGTACCCTTCGCTCCCGTCTCCTGGGAGAGCTTCTGGATGGCGTCGACCACCAAGGAGGAGTCCATGATGGAGCCATCGACGATCGCCTCTGGCGAGAGCGGCTCGACGCCGACCCGCACCAGATTGAATTCGCCGGCCTTCCGCTCTTTCAGCTCGACGAGCTTGATGGCGGAACTGCCGACGTCCAAACCGATTACCCCTTTTGATCGCGACCAGAACACGGCGTCAGGAAACTCCCGAAAACGTAATGTTTATGCGACGTTGCGCACAAACTGTTAAAGCAATGCTCGCAAGGTACATAGTTATTTCATCCCTGTCAAGGGCATGTTCAACTTTCGACCTGAAGAGCATATACAGGAATGGCCATACAGCGATATGACCTTCTCCACTCTCACCTGCTGACTCTGCCGCGAGCGACCTGAAACGCACATCGGGCATCACTCCGAATACCGTTGCCGTTGCCAGTTGTCCCAGGTTCTGCATGAGCGGCGCACTTGCCTCTTGGATCCGTTCTCCGATTTTGGTACGGTAGGCGCCCTTCGAAAGTGATGTCAAGGAGATAGGTCACATGGCCAAAGAGTGTGCAATCTGCAAGAAGAAGACGGTGACCGGTCGCAGCATCAGTCATGCCCACAATGTTTCGTCTCGAACCTGGCAACCCAATCTGCAGCGGGTGAGGGCGAACGTCGACGGAGTGGCCCGGAGAATCTGGGTCTGCACACGCTGCCTGAGAAGCGGCAAAGTGCAGAAACCGCTGAAGCGCGACTGGCAGCCCGAGCAGCAGGACGCCTGAGTCAACCCTGAAGCAAAACACCGCGAGCTCAACGGGGAGCCTTCCAGACAACGGCCCCTTGAAGGAGGAGTGCGTCCGCGCGAATCGGGCGCTAGCCGATAGCGCGGTCGCCCTTGGACCCGTGACCTGATCGTCGCCCGACTTCCAACACACCCGGTACCGCGCGGATCCCCTGGCTCAGCCGCTCCAGATGCCGTCGATTCTCCACTTCGACAACGACCTCGATGAGACCCCGTCCCGACTCCAGGGTTTCGGCTTCGAAGTGGCGAATATTGATGTTCTGCTTGGACATGGCCTCGGTCAGCTTCGCCAGGATGCCTGGCTGGTCTTCGGTATGGATCACGAGGACCACCGGGAACACTTCGTCCTTCTGACGGCTCCACTCGACTTCGATTTCCCGCTCCGGGTTGTATAGGAGGTTCTTCACATTGGAGCACTCGGCGGAGTGCACGGAGACGCCCCGTCCGCGCGTGATGTAACCGACGATCGGCTCGCCCGGCACCGGACTGCAGCACTTCGCCAGGTAAGCCAGGAGGTCGTTGTGCCCCTTGACGGCGATGGCTCCACTGCCAAAGGGCAGCAGCTTGGTCACCGCCTTGCGAATGGGACCTGGTTCCTCTCCGACGATATCCAGCTCATCGGTGGTCAGGACACGCCGGAGGACCACCCCGACAGAAACCTTGCCGAACCCGATCGCCGCCATCAGATCCTCGGGTTTCGAGTACCCCTCGCCATTCAGATAGTCCTTGAGCTCCGGGCTGTCCAGAACCCGCTTCAAACCCACCTTGTGTTTCTTGAGGTCACGCTCGAACAGCCGTCGACCGATTTCGGTGGCCCGCTTCTTCTGTTCGGTATTGAGCCATTGGCGGATCTTGGTTTTGGCACGTGAGGTTTGCACGATGCTGAGCCAGTCGCGGCTCGGATTGCGATTGGCGTTGGTGATGATCTCGACGATGTCGCCGTTGTTGATCGGGGTACGCAGCGCCTCCAGCTTGCCATTGATCCGGGCGCCAACACAGTGGTGGCCCAGTTCGGTATGAATACGATAGGCGAAGTCCAACGGCGTCGCTCCCCTGGGGAAGGAATGCACATCTCCCTTGGGCGTGAACACATAGACTTCGTCGGGATAAAGGTCGAGCTTCAAGGAGTTCAGAAAGTCCCGGGGGTCCTCGACCTCCTTCTGCCACTCCAGCAACTGCCTCAGCCAGGAGATGCTGGGGTCGGCCTGCGCTGTGCTGTGATCGCCAGCCTTGTAGCGCCAATGGGCTGCGATTCCTTCCTCGGCGATCAGATCCATCTCCTGTGTTCGAATCTGGACTTCGAAGGGCTGCCCCTCGTCGCTGACCAGCGTGGTATGCAGCGACTGATAGAGGTTGGGCTTCGGCATGGCGATGTAGTCCTTGAACCGGCCGGGCACCGGTCGCCACTCCTGGTGCACGGTGCCCAACGCAGCGTAACAGTCACGGACACTCTGCGTGACGACCCTGAAGGCCAGGTAGTCATAGAGCTGAGAGGCATCGATCCCTTGCCGCCGCATCTTGCTGAAGACCGAGTAGTAGCGCTTGACACGGAAGCTGATCTCGCAGTCGATCTCTGCATCATTCAGTTGGGTTCGCAGCCGCTTGGCGATCTCATTTGTCGACTGCTTGCCCAGCCGGATCTTCTCCTGAATCCGGCTCTGCACCTCGAGGTATTGATCCGGATAGAGGTGGAAGAAGGCCAAGTCCTCGAGCTCGCCCTGCACCTTCGACATACCCAGACGGTGGGCCGTCGGCGCATAGATCTCCAAGGTCTCCTGGGAGATGCGCTGTCGCGAAGACTCCGGCATGTGCTGCAGCGTCATCATGTTGTGTAGCCTGTCTGCCAGCTTGACGAGGATGACCCTGATGTCCCGGACCGAGGCCAGAATCAGTTTGCGAAACGTCTCGGCCTGCGCCTCGTCTCGGCGCACGTAGGAGTGCCGTCCGATCTTGGTGACCCCGTCGACCAGATCCTTGATCTCCTTGCCGAATCGCTCTTCGAGAACCTCTGATGTGGTCAGGGTGTCCTCGAGAACATCGTGCAGGAGCGCGACTTCGGCACAGGTCTGGTCGAATCCCAGGTCCGCCAGGATGTAGGCGACATATGTCGGGTGGGTCAGATACGGCTGCCCGGAGCGCCGGACCTGATCGGCGTGCATCTCGGCCGAGAAGTCGTAGGTCTCGCGCAGCCGCTGCTCATCGACTGAGCGCCCGTGCAGGCGCAGGGCCTCGACCACGTTCTCGAACCGGATCGAGTCCAGCACCTCGACAGGAGGTCTGGGGTGGTTCCTCGATCTACCGCGTCTTAGGTTCGCCATCAGCCCGGAGCACGTTGCTACTCAAGTCCGGGATTATAAGGGAGCCCGTCGGGGACCGGCGGCGCAGTCAGGCAGATCGCTTCCTTGAACGCCCGGAAAGGTTTTCCCAAAACAGGGCAAATGGGCTGGCCACATAGATAGACGAATACGTACCTACGATGACTCCTACAGTCAGGATGAAGGCAAAACCACGTAGAACATCTCCTCCGAGAAAGAAGAGACAGGCGACCACCATGATGGTCGTCCCGGATGTGAGCACTGTCCGGGACAGCGTCTGATTCAGACTCTTGTTCATGACATCGATCAGGGGCTCGCGCCTGGAGCGCCGGAGATTCTCCCGCACACGATCGAAGACCACGACGGTATCGTTTACCGAGTAGCCGACCAGGGTGAGAAATCCGGCAATCGTCGTCAGGTTGAACTCGAAACCGGCGATCACGAAAAGCCCCAGTACGATGAGCACATCGTGGGTTACCGCCACGAGAGCCCCGACTCCGAAGCGCAGCTCGAAGCGAAACCAGATGTAGATCAGCATGCCGATCAGCGAAGAAACCACCGCCAGGATGCCCTTGCGGCGCAGCTCTGAGCCGATCTGTGGACCGACGCTCTCGACTCCGAGAATGGCGAATTCTCCGAGATCGGTGTCCTGCTGCAGCAGGGCCAGCGTCTCTTCGCTCACCAGCGGCAGCGCTGCTATCTCATCCCAGGAATCCAGCAGGCCTTTCTGTCGGCGCAGATCGAGTACCGCATCCGCCACCTCGTCGTAGTGATTCCTTGCCACCTCTTCATCTTGTGCCCGAACCTGGTCCGGATCGCGCTCGAAGAGCAAAGACGCCAGGGTTACACTCCCCTGCTGGTTGAGATCGAAGCGATCTTGGGCGCCGGTATTGAACTCCCGATTGAGAGCGTCCAGAACGAGCTGTTGGGTGCCCTCCTCCTGACCGGACACCAGCGAGCTGCGAATCAGCGCTTCGTTGTCCTCCGCGTCGCCGAAGCTCTGAATCTGAGCGTCCTCGATGCCGGCAGCCGCCGTCAACGCCCGCAGATCATTCATTTCCTGTGAATGCTTGAACTTGACGGTAATCTGGGTGCCCCCTGCAAAGTCGACTCCCAGGTTGAGCTTGCCCAACACGAAGACCGCGAGGATACTTATAGCCACCAAGATCAGCGAAACAACCACGAAGAACTTGCGGTACTTCATGAAATCGATGTGGGTGTCGCGGAAGAATTCCATCATCTACTCCTGGGTCCAATGTCGCCGAGTGTTCGAGACGCTCATATCGAGAGACTCTCGACTCGCCGGCGCCTGGACAAGATCAGGTCAAAGATCCACCGACTGACAAAAATCGCACTGAAAAGTGATGCCAGGATGCCGATGGAAAGCGTGACCGCAAATCCCCGAATGGGGCCGGTGCCGAATTGAAAGAGAAACAGAGCGGCGATCAAGGTCGTGATGTTGGCATCCATGACCGATGACAGAGCTTTACCGAAACCGGCGTCGATGGCTGATTTGACAGTGCGACCGTGATGGAGCTCCTCGCGAATTCGCTCGAAGATCAGCACGTTGGCGTCGACCGCCATACCGATAGTCAGAATGATGCCGGCAATACCAGGCAGGGTCAGGGTCGCGCCAAAATAGGCCAGGGCGCCAAACAGGATGATGATGTTCAGGGTCAGCGCCAGGATGGCGTTGATCCCTGTGCCCTTATAGACGATCAGCATGGTCAGAACGACAAGGGCCAGGCCGATCACACCAGCCCGCAGCCCGCGTTCGATCGAGTCGTGGCCAAGAGCTGGTCCGACGGTCCGTTCTTCCAGATAGGTGATCCCGGCGGGCAGCGCACCCGAGCGCAGCACCGTCGACAGGTCTTCGACCTCTTGTCGGGTGAATGAACCTTCGATGATCCCGGAATCGGCGATGCGTGAGCGGATGTTCGGAGCCGTCACCACCTTGCCGTCCAGCACCACACCCAGTCCCTTGCCGACGTTGTTGCCCGTCGCTTCGGCGAAGAGCTTGCCGCCTTCGTGGGTGAGTTGGAACTCGACCACGGGCTGGTTGAACTCGCCCATCGATGGCCGTGCTGTGCGCAGATCGCGACCCGTGATTACGGGTCGATCTTCGACCGCATAGTACTGCTGCCCGATGACAGCACCCTGTTGATCCTCGATATTGCCAGTGAGAATTTCGATGTGCGACGGCAGTTGTCCGCCATAGTTGGCCAGAATCTGCTCGCGAGATCCCACGCCACCACCCCCGAGGGGATAATCAACGAGACGAAATTCGAGAAACGCGGTGTTCTTGATGAGCTTCTTGACTCGGTCCGGATCGTCCACACCGGGTAGCTGAACCACGATCCGATCACCTTCGAGACCCTGCCGGTGGATTGTCGGCTCGGCTACACCGAACTCGTCGATGCGGTTGCGAATAGTCTCCAGCGCTTGTACGACCGCCAGATTGCGAATCTCGGCAGCATTGGCGAGCTCCATTTCGAACTCTACAGCCGGGCCGCGGCGCTGCCAGTTCCAGCCGGGAAGATACTCGGTAGCGATCTCTGACAGCTCATCGTCACCGCTGCGGTCGACGCCGGTGACATCGAAGCTCGTACTGGACTCGATGGAGGCGTCGGCGCCGGTCATTCCCGAATCCCGAAGCTCCTGTAGCAGGCGGTCCATGTCCTTGGTGGTTTCTGAACGCACGGCATCCTCGACCTCCACCTGCAAAACCAGGTGGATGCCGCCCTGGAGGTCCAGGCCCAGATTCAACTTCTCTTGCAACGGGTAAGCCGAGAAGAGAGACAGGGCCAATACGGCCAGTATCAGCAGACCTCTCCAGAGAAGATTGCCTTTCATGGCTTGACCTCCTCCTGGCCCTCGAGGCCCGCCACCGCCGACTTGGCGATCTTGACCTTGACGTTGTCAGCCACCTTCAGGATCACAGCCTGCTCTTCAACCGCCGCCACGGTGCCGTAAAGACCACCGTTGGTGATCACGCGGTCGCCCTTCTTGAGGCCGTCGACCAGCGATTGCAGCGCTTTCTGGCGCTTGCGCATCGGTGCGATCAGCAGGAAATAGAAAATGGCAAACACCAGCAAGATGGGCACGAACTGCAGAAACGCCGGCGCGGTGGCGCCTTCCGCGAAAACCAGGACTGAAGCTAGCACTTGCATGTGAACATCTCCTTCGACAAATACCGTCGCTCGACACCTGCGAGCGGGCGTATTTCATCACCGCAGAAACTCGCTTCGGATCTCCTCGAATCAGGGAATTGAAGCAGTAGGACCGCGAGACTTTGAGATTTCTTCTGCCGAGTCGCTCTCGGGATACCGGGCAGTGATCTCCTCCCCCACTGCCGCGAGCGTCCCGGACGAGATAGCTTCCCTGAGATGGTCCACAAAGTCAAGATAGAAGCGAATGTTGTGCCGCGTTGCCAGCACCGCACCGGTCAACTCGCCGGTACGCACCAGGTGATGCAGGAATGCCCGGCTGACAGTCCGGCATGTCGAGCAGCGGCAACCTTCGTCAACGGGACGCGGATCTGTCCTGTATTGCGAGTTCTTGATCTTGACGACGCCGCTGCGGGTGAAAAGCACGCCATGCCGGGCGTTGCGACTCGGCAGCACGCAATCGAACAGATCAGTGCCATGACTCACTGCATGGAACACGTCGGCAGGAGTCCCCAGCCCCATCAAGTAGCGCGGTTTCGAATCCGGCAGCAGCGGGGTCGTGGACTCCACGACCGAGCGGCGCAGGTGCTTGGGCTCGCCGACACTGACTCCCCCGATAGCGTAGCCCGCGAAATCCAGCGGGACCAGAGCGTCGACCGCCTGCTGGCGTAGCTCGGGAAAGACGCTACCTTGAACAATAGCGAACAGGTTGACCGGTCCCTGCAACGCGAACTCGCGAGCGCTTCGGGCCCAGGCCAGGGTCCTGCGAAGTGACTCGGCTGCCGCATCGCGACCGACCGGCCACGGTGGACACTCGTCGAGCACCATCGCGATGTCGACCCCCAGGCGACGCTGTGATTCGACCACACTCTCGGGCGTGAGCCGCAACTCACTGCCGTCGAGATGGCTGCGAAAGCTGACGCCTGCGTCATCGACCCTGCGCAATGCGGCCAGACTGAAGACCTGAAAACCACCGCTGTCCGTCAGAATCGGCCCTGACCAGCCGCTGAAGGCGTGCAGCCCTCCGAGCGCCTCGATCGCTTCGACACCTGGCCGCAACGAGAGATGGTAGAGGTTGGCCAACATAATAGACGCCCCGGCCGCCCTCAGATCGTCAGGCCCCAAGCCCTTGACAGCCCCCAAGGTGCCAACAGGCATGAAGGCCGGAGTCTCGACGGCGCCATGGGGCAGCTCGAGTCGCCCACGACGGGCCAGACCGTCTCTGGCTCGAATTTCGAAGGCGAGGCTCATGAGTGGCCGTGGCAGCGCCGCTGGTGGGCCTCGATCCTCTACCGGCGACCGGCCGATCGATCCAGCTCCACTTGACGGACCTCGACAGTCGCCGGGAGCTCGAGCTCGAAATGTTCGCTCGGTACTCCTTCATTGACGCGCAGATTCTCGAATCGCAGATCTGTGATGTCGCCGTCGGCTTCAACGTAGCGCAGGCGCAAGGGCAAGAACAGATCGGGATCGATCCAGACGGTCATACCTTTGATCCGTTTCTCGACTTTGTCGAATCGGGGCGCCAGATCGAAGACATAAGGCTCGGATTCGTCGGTCGGTACCGTCAGAGTGAGCAGAAAATACTCGAGCAGGTCGTCCATCGAGCTGCCGGCACCGAGGTATTGGAGAACCCGTTGGGACTGCCGGCCAACGCTGACTCGCTCGGCCTGCTGGATGTCGTGATACCAGGTGGTCATGTCCTCATCGACGATCAGAATCGAGATCGGGTTGGGCGACTGGTACTCCCAGCGCACCTTGTCGGGGGCCGAGAAGGCAAATCCACCGCGCGACTCTACCGGTTCGAGCAGCAAGGCACTCTCCTTGATCTGGATGAACTCGGCTTCGAGGCTCTCGAGTTTGTTCTGTTCGACACGCACTCGATCGAGCAAAACTCCGACCCGCTCCGATGGGCCCAGTCCCTCGTCTCGCGGGTGAGGCAGCGCAGCGCCCTCCAGTGCAGCCGCTTGCTGCGCCATCGGCTCTCCGCGTTCCTCTGCCACGGCAGGCGCAGCCGGTAACAACACCCAGGCGAAAAGAGGCAGCAGGACAGCGAAGCGAGACAGCATGACTGGAATCTGAAATTCGTGAGATCCGCCTGCCCTGACCGGCACAGGCGGCGTCATCGTATCGAGTTCGGCCCTGGCGGCGCAAGACAGCCCGCTCCAACTGTCGTCTGCGCCCAAAAATCTTGCATGCCTGTCACCGACGTGCTACCGTCCCGCAATTCTTAACTCTGGGAGCGAGCGTCAATGACTGAACTTGGAAACAAGCACGAATGTCTGAGTTGTAGCACCAAGTTCTATGATCTGGGCAAGAGTGAGTTGGTTTGCCCGAAGTGCGGAGCCGATCAGAACGAACTGGCAGAAGCGGGCGAAGAACCCAAGGCGAAAGTCAAACGGGCGAAGAAGACCAAAAAGAAGGCCAAGACCACCAAGGAAACAAAGCCAGCCGAATCCGAGGAGACAGACGATAGCGAAGAGGACTCCAGCCCCGACAGCGAGGGTGAAGAGGAGTGACGACGGCTTCGTTGTTGTCGCGTTCGGCCTGGGCAGCAATCTCGGCGATCGCGAGGCCGCCTTGTGCCTCGCCGTCAGGCTCCTCTCCAGGACGCTAGTCGAGGCCCGCCTCTCTTCTCCCTACAGCTCGGCCCCTCTCTACGACACCGCACAGCCGCCATTTCTCAATGCAGTCTTGGTCGGTTCGAGTCGACTCGATCCTGAGCAACTGCTCGGCTGGGCAAAGGCCATCGAATGGACGGCTGGTCGCAAAGCGCGCCGGCGCTTTGGCCCTCGCGAACTGGATATCGATCTGCTCGTCTTCAACGGGCTCACTTTGGACAGGCCTGAGCTGCGCCTCCCGCATCCCCGGCTCCGCGAGCGGGAATTCGTCCTGGCTCCTCTGGCGGAGATTGCCCCGACCCTGAGCATCCCACCTGACCGATCGACGCCTGCAGATCTCCTGGAGTCTGTGAGGGGGCGGCAGGGCGTCGAGAGAAAGGACTGGAGCTTGCGATGTCGCGAGCTCATGCCATAACGTCACCGCACGATGCAACCGGCACAACTTCTTCCCTGGTTTCGGCGTCTGCACTGGCAGATCCTGATCGCCATGCTTGTCGGCACGGTTGCCGGACTGATCGGTGGCGAGGCCGTGGTCCCGAAAGTCGGATGGCTGGGCACTCTCTTCATTCGCCTACTCAAAATGATCATCGTGCCCCTGATCCTGACTTCCATCATCTCGGGCGTCGCGGCGGTTGGCGGTGGCCGAGATCTCGGACGACTCTTCAGCAAGACCCTGGGCTACTACGTCCTGTCGAGCACCCTGGCGATCCTGGCGGGCCTGGTAATGGTCAACATCATCCGACCTGGCGACGGAGCGGTCATCGCAGGTAGTGATAAAGCGGAAATCCCCGAGGTCTCGACTCCGAGCTCCCCCATCGACCTCATCCTGGACATCGTGCCCGAAAACATCGTTGCGGCGGCGGCGAGACCCGACATGCTGTCGGTCATCTTCTTCTCGATTCTGTTGGGTATGAGTATCGCCTCACTGCCCGAAAAGCCGCGTACGGTGCTCGTCGATTTTTTCGAGGCGGCCTTCCAGGCGATGATGCGCCTGACCTCGGGCGTCATTCGTTTTGCGCCCATCGGTGTATTCGGTCTGATCACGCGGGTTGTCGGCACCTCCGGGCTCGAGTCCTTCCGGGCCCTCGGTCTCTACATGGTGACCATCTTCCTGGGCTTGACCTTTCACCTGCTGGTAACCCTGCCTTTGCTGCTGCTGATCCTGGGACGCATCAAACCCCGGATCCACTTTCGCAACATGGCCGAACCGATGGCGATGGCCTTCTCCACCAGCTCATCCGGAGCGACCCTGCCGGTGACCCTCGATGCGGTCGAAAACAAGGTGGGGGTTTCGAACCGAATCTCGTCTTTCGTGTTGCCCATGGGAGCCACGGTCAACATGGATGGGACGGCACTCTACGAGTGCGCCGGTGTTCTCTTCATCGCTCAGGTACTGGGAGTCGACCTGTCCATCGGCCAGCAGCTCATCGTCGTCCTGACAGCACTGCTGGCCTCGATCGGTGCTGCCGCGGTTCCCTCGGCAGGCCTGGTGATCATCTTCATCGTGCTCGAAGCGGTCAACCTCCGAGGCCCCGAAGTCGAAGCGATCGTCGGGGCCATGCTGGCTGTGGACCGACCCCTGGACATGTATCGCACCGTGGTCAATGTCTTCTCGGATTCGGCAGGTGCCGCCATCATCGCCCGATCGGAGGGAGAAGCCAACATCGACCTCGACGTGCCGATGGACCAGAAAAGCTAGAACTGTCTGACACCCGTCTATGCAACCAGTCGCATCCTTCCGCGATCCCATCCACGGCTTCGTCCACGCCGATCCGCTCGAAAAAGCGCTCATCGACAGTCGCCCTCTGCAGCGTTTGCGTTCCATTCGGCAGCTGGGGTTCGCCTACCTGGTCTTCCCCGGCGCGGAACACAGTCGCTTCGGCCATGCACTGGGTGCCATGGAGCTGGCTGGCAGGGTCTACGACGCCGTCGCGATAAGGAGTGAGGGGATTCTGGATCCCGATCGACAGAGCCAGTCTCGACGACTCGTGCGGGCCGCGGCTCTGTTGCACGACATCGGGCACGCTCCATTCAGTCATTCGGCAGAGGAGCTCTTCGAAGGGGGCATCAACCACGAACAGATGACCAGGCTCCTGCTCGGTTCGGAGGAGATCGCGCGGGTTTTCGATCGCTGGGGCGACGGGCTCGATCCGGGCACTATCGCTCGCTTGTTGGTCGGGCCGGAAGGGGCGAGGGAGCGCTTGCTGTCACAGATCGTCTCTGGCGAGCTGGATGTCGACAAAATGGATTACCTGCTTCGAGACAGCCTTTTCTGTGGGGTCCGCTACGGCAGCTACGATCTCGCCAGGCTGCTCGACACCATGTTGCCTCTGCGAGATCCCGAGACCGACGAATGGGGCCTCGGCGTCTATGAGGGCGGTGTGCACGCTCTCGAAGCCCTGGTCATGGCGCGCTACTACATGTTCACGCAGGTCTACTTCAATCCGATCGGTAAAGCGCTCGAGCTCCATTTCAACGAGTGGCTTGCAGAAACCGGGCACAGCTGGCCCTGTGAACCCGAGGCTTTCCTCGCCGAGAGTGACTTCTCCATCATCACCGCCATGGGCGAGTCCGACAGCCCCCACGCCCGGGCCGTTACCGATCGTCAGTACTACCCGATGGTATTCGAAACTCGCGAGCATCTGTCGAATGGCGACAAGGCCCGGTTCGAGAATCTCCTGCCAACTCTGCGTGAGCAGTTCGGCCACCACCATATTCTGGTATCGAGATCTGCCAAGGACCCCCACCGATTGGGTGAAGCCCGGGTCCTGGTGAAGCGCTTCGACGGTGGTCTCGAGCCCATGGAAGAAGCCAGCCACTTCATCCGCCACCTGGCACGTATCGACCGCTACCGCATCTACACGCCACCCGAGCTCGAGGCTCAGGTTTCCGCAGCATTCGAGACGCTCTGGAACCGCCCCGACGATTCTGACGGTTGAGGCCTCGACTGATGATCGAGCAGATTCGGCAGGGCGACATCCCGGGCGTGCAACTCCGCTACCGGCATGCGCTTCCGGTGGAGCCCGCGCAGGTCTGGCAGTGGTTGAGGCAGCCCGACCTCCTCGCTCGATGGATGGCCGATCGAGCGGTGGCCACCTCGTCCACTGCCGACGAGATCACTCTGGAGACCTCGCGATCGGGTGGCGTTCCACTGCGAGAACGCCTCGCCTTCGTCCAGGCTGATGAACCCGACCTGCTGGTGCTGGATCTGCAGCAGATCGATGCCGGTTGGCCCGTTGCCACCCGACTGACCTTCGAGATGCTGGCGCGAGACGGGGGCACGGAGATATCCGTCTTGCAGCAAGGCTTCGCCCAGCTCCCCTTGTCCGACTGCCTGACGATCTGGGAAGCGTACCGGCGGCGCTGGCGTTCGGCTCTGCCCCGCCTTGCCGATCGACTCACAGAGACCCCCTGACCCTAGCGGAATCTTTACCAACGGTCCTGCTGCCCGGCAGGGTGACGCGGCAAGGTCTTTCGAGTGACTCGAGGGTCGTGCTCGCGCCATCCACGATGCGTGGTTGCTCTGCAACGATTTCGCCGGGGGTACTCAGACGGCGGCGAGCTCTTCCTCGAGTTGCTGCCGCCGGTAGAGGTCGGCATAGATGCCGTCGGTAGCAAGAAGAGCCTCGTGGTCACCGCGCTCGACGATCCGGCCGGCATCCAGAACCAGGATCAGATCCGCTCGCTGGACGGTGGAGATTCGATGAGAGACCAGGAAAACTGTCCGGCCCGTGAATTGTCCCTGCAGTCGGGCCAGAATGCGTTCCTCCGTGTGAGTATCGACGGCCGACAGGCAATCGTCGAGAAGCAAGATCCGCGGATGTCGCAAGAGCGCTCGCGCTAGCGCAACTCGCTGCTTCTGTCCTCCCGAGAGAGTGACGCCCCGCTCGCCGACCATGGTCTCCAGTCCCCTGGGCAACTCCTCGAGATCCCCTTCCAGGCCAGCAATCGACGCGACCTCCAGGATCTCACCGGGGGTTGCCGAAGGGCGCCCGAAAGCGATGTTCTCCGCCAGACTGGCTGAGAACAGAAAGGTCTCCTGAGGCACCACCGCCACCGCCGCTCGCAGGTGCTCGAGACAGATCTGGCGAATATCGCCGCCATCGATCCGCAGAGACTCTGGCGGCGGATCCCACAGCCGGCAGATCAAGGACAACAAGGTACTCTTGCCCGCTCCGGTGCGGCCGACCACGGCAACTGTGCATCCCGCCTCGACCTCGAAGTCGATCTCTTCGAGCGCTG
The DNA here is from genome assembly GCA_963707075.1 of uncultured Acidobacteriota bacterium. Classification (GTDB taxonomy): domain Bacteria; phylum Acidobacteriota; class Thermoanaerobaculia; order Multivoradales; family JAHEKO01; genus CAXMQZ01. The sequence goes on along the minus strand of CAVPOX010000004.1, from coordinate 469,396 downwards.
GCTCTGGATGATCGGGATAGGCGAAAGTCAGCTGCTGAAAACGAACTCCACCGGCGATCGGATCCTGCCGACATCGAGGCGTGTTGGCAATCTCGGGCTCACTCTCCAGAATCTCCAGGATCCGATTCCACGAGGCACTTCCTCGTTGAGCGATATTGATCACCCAGCCGATGGCGATCATGGGCCAGACCAGCCGGGCCAGAAAAAAGTTGAATGTGACGAACTGTCCAACCGTGATAACGCCCTGACTCACCAGGCTTCCACCGCGCCAGAGCACCGCCACGAAGCCGATGCCGATCAGGCTCTGCAGCAGCGGATGAAAGGCGGATGTCCACCGAATCAACTGGCGGTTACGGTCGACATACTCCCGATTCAACGCCTCGAATCCCTTCTGGACGGACATCTCCTGGGCATAGGCACGCACCACTCGGACTCCTGAGAAATTCTCCTGCACATGTGTCGACAGGACCGAGAACTGCTCCTGAACTCGCTGGAACAGGCGGTGAATCCGCTGGCCGAAGACCTTGGTGGCCACTGCCACGAATGGCAACGCACAGAGCGCGAGCAATGTCAGCCCGGCGCTGATGCGTGCCATGAAGAAAATCGCTCCGCAGGCAGTCAGAAAGGTGGTGATGCTGTACATGATGGCGGGTCCGCAGAGCATCCGGACCGCTTGCAGATCGTTGGTCCCCCGCGCCATCAGATCCCCAGTGTGATGGCGCTGGAAAAACGCTTGCGACTGCCGTTCGAGATGGGCGAAATACCGATCCCTGATATCGAACTCGAGATGCCGACTCATGGCCACCATGATTCGCCGCTTGAGAAACATGAACAGACCCTGTGCCGCTGTGACACCGATCAAGAGCCCGGCGTATCGGGACATAGCCGCCGCGCTGAAAGAACTGCTCAACGCATCAATGCCTCGCCCGATGATGATGGGTGCAGCCAGAGCGAGGCTCACTTCGCCGACCGCGCTGACCAGCCCAACCAACAGATGTAGCCGGTAGGGTCTGAAGGACGGTACCAACTCCCGCAGACGGTTCATCCAGCCAGCTCCAGATCCCCCATCCTCGAGCTGATCGCCGCCAGAACCCCCTCTCGACCCGCGGGATGAAGTACCGTCGCCCCTGTGGGATGCCAGTCGACCTCGAGTCGCAGAATTTCACGTCCCTCCTGCTCGTACTTCGCTTCGTAGTTGGTGCGCGACCCATCGGGCCAGGGGCCAGGCAAGGATCGGACGCGAGTTGCAGGATGGGACTCCAGGAGCTCCTCGACCGACCGGCCGTAATCTACGAAATCGGTGGCAAAGTAAAGCCGCCCTCCCGGCCTCAAAAGATCCAGAACCAGATCGACGCTTTCTGGATCGAACAATCGGCGCTTCTGATGTCGCGCCTTCGGCCAGGGATCTGGAAAGTAGACGTGGACTGCAGAGGCGAATCCCCGGGGCAGGAGTGCAGCCAGGACAAAAAGCGCTTCACCACGAATCAACACGAGGTTGGTCAGGCCCTTGCGTGCCATTCTGCTGGCAGCCAGACGATAGTAGGCCGAAGCCATTTCGACTCCGAGAAACCTCCTCTCCGGCACCTCACTGGCGCAGCGGATCAGGTATCGGCCCTTGCCGAAGCCGATCTCGATTTCCCAGTCTCCGCCCTGCGGCACCAACTCATCCAGTGCCAGAGGCGCAGTCGACTCGGCCAGGGTCAACTCGTGGTCGCCGACACTTATCGCCACCTGCCGCATCTGTCTCAGAGCAAGTCTTCCCTCTCGCTGTCTCGCAGCTCCTGAATGATCTGCCTGACCTCCTGAGAACGTTTCTTGGGAATAACCAATACCGCATCAGCGGTCTTGACCACGACCAACCCTTCGACTCCGACCACCGCGACTGTTCCCCTGTCGGAATAGACCAGACAGTCTTTCGAGTCGATCGCCAGAGCCGATCCGCGGACGATGTTGCCGTCTTCATCTTGTTCGAGAAGCTCCCACAGGGCTTCCCACGAACCCAGATCACTCCAGCCACAGTCGAGCGGTAACGTTCCCAGATCGAGCAACTTCTCCATCACCGCATGATCGATCGAAATGGCCGGAAGCTCTCGGTAGATCTCGTCCAGTCTCTCGGGCGCGGCTTTGACGGCGGCCAGGCCTTGATCGATCTCTGGCTGAAGCTCGGCAACCCGCTGTAACAGAACGTCGCCTGGAAACAAGAAGATCCCCGCATTCCAGAGGTAATTGCCGCTGCTGAAGAACTCCTCCGCAGTCTCGGGATCGGGCTTCTCGGTGAACCGCTTCACCTGCCGCAGACCAGTTGACGAATCCAGCACCTCTCCCAACTCCAGGTAGCCGTACCCCGTCTCGGCACGAGTCGGTGGAACTCCGAGAGTCATGATTCGACTCTGATCCGCGGCGATCTCTCCAGCCGTTCGCAGAGCCTCTCTGAACGCAGCCTCGTCATCGACATAGTGATCGGCGGGCAAGACGGCAACGACTCCCGAGCGCACGTCCTCCGGCATTTGTGAGATGGCCCAGGCAATAGCCGGTGCGGTATTGCGACCTGTCGGTTCCGCGAGTACCTGCTCGAACGGCACCGCAGGCAGTTGCCTCCTGACCTCTTCGACCAGGCTGCGCGTTGTACAAACCCATATGGACTCGGGTTCGACCAGGGGACTCAGGCGACTCGCCGTCACCTGCATCAAACTCTCATCGCCAACCATCGACAGCATCTGTTTCGGACGGGCGCTGCGGCTCAAGGGCCAGAATCGAGTACCGCTTCCCCCAGCGAGAATCAAAGCCTGCATCTGATCAACTCCTCGAGTTTCCTTCTATTTCGGTGGCGCAATCTCGGATCAATTGCCACGCCTGCGCTACATGCGCGGCTGTCGTCTTCAAGTTGCCGATGGTCAAGCGCAGGGTGTAGCGGCCCTCCAGCACTGCATGAGACAGGAAGACCGCACCGTCGGCGTTGATTCTGGAAAGCAGCGCCTCATTGAGTCGGTCCGCTGCGCCGGCCGATTCACCTGCCAGCCAGCGAAAGCAGACCGTGCTGAAGGGCACTGGCGCCACTACCTCGAATCGGTCGTCCCGATCGATCCACTCCGCCAGATCGGCGGCGAGTCGACAGTGCCTGCGGATCTCTTCTCTCAGCCCTTCGACACCGAAGGCGCGAATGACCATCCAGAGCTTCAAGGCTCGAAACCTCCGGCCGAGCTGGACCCCGAGATCCATCAGATTCACGACTTCCGTTTCAGTCGACTCGAGATAGTCGGGCACCAGGGAAAAAGTGGAGCGCAGCAGGTCGAGGTCGCGAACGAACATCACCGAGCAGTCGACCGGGGTAAACAACCACTTGTGGGGATTGATGACTATCGAATCGGCCCGTTCCCACCCGACAAAATCCGCTCGCATCTCGGGGCAAATGGCCGCATTACCTGCGTAGGCGGCATCGACATGGAGCCACAACCCCTCTTGCCTGCAGATCTCCGCGATCTCCGCCACCGGATCCATGCTGGTTGTCACTGTCGTTCCCAGTGTCGCCACCACTGCCATCGGCAGACGGCCCGCTTCCCGATCGGCGGCGATGGCTTTCAGCAGGTCCGCTGCGCTCAGGCGATAGTTCGTATCGGTGGGGATGTGCCGCACATTCTCCAGCCCCAGGCCCAGGGTCAAGACCGCCTTGTCGCACGAGGAGTGGGCCTGGTCGCTGACGTAGACCACCAGCGGCGGAACATCCGGGCGCCCCGCCAGGCCTCTTTGCCGCACCTCGAGACCTGGGATGCGGTGGCGCGCGGCGCCCAACCCCAGCAGCGTACTGATCGAAGCCGTGTCGTTGATATGTCCCCGGTACTCCAACGGCAAGCCGACCATCTGTCGTAACCAGTCACAGACCCTCTCCTCGAGCTCGGTCGCCGCGGGTGAGGTGCGCCACAGCATCGCGTTGACATTCAAGGCAGCCGCAAGGGCTTCGCCCAGAATCCCCGGACCAGACCCGGTGATCGCGAAGTAGGCCATGAAACCCGGATGATTCCAGTGGGTCACATTGGGCTCGATCAGACGTGAGTAGTCGTCCAGAATCTGGTCGAGGGGCTCGCTCTGAGCCGGTGGTGAACCGGGCAGCCGACGCGCGACGTCGCCCGGTTCGACAGGGGGAAAGACAGGATAGTCTTCGACGTTGCCGAGATAGTCGACGATCATGTCGGCGACGCGGTGCAGCGCTTGCCGAAGTTCCGCTGTTTCGATCTCACCGGACATCGGACCGGTATCCGCAGATCTCAGGATCCCGCTTTCTGCATGGCCAGCTCTTCATCGATTACCTTGGCGATCTCATTGAAGGGCTGGGCACCGGACAGGAATCGTCCGTTGATGAACAACGCAGGAGTGCCGGTGACACCCAGTCGGCTTCCCGCTTCGAGGTCGGCTGCGACCGCTTCGGCAAACTGACTCGAATCGAGGCACTCGTTGAATGCCGCCGCATCGAGACCCAGACGGGCGGCCTTCTCCTTGAGCTGATCGGCTCCCAGGCTGCGCTGCTCTTTGAACATCACATCATGCATTTCCCAGAACTTGCCCTGCTCCTGCGCACAGAGTGACGCCTCGGCAGCCTTCTGCGCGTTGGCGTGGATGTTGAGAGGGAACTGTCTGAATACCAGGCGCACGCGGCCGCTGTACCTCTCCATTACCTGCTGCAGCGCCGGATTCACCCGCGAGCAATACGGGCATTCGAAGTCGGAAAACTCGACGATCGTCACCGGCGCGTCACCGGGTCCCTTGGCCGGGAAACCTTCGGCATCCACGGGTAGACGTATCGGTTGGAGCATCAAGCGATAGCCATGCTCCTGTTTGAGCTGGCTGACCAGCCGAGAGCGGATCTCGGATTCGCGCTGCTGCATCAGATAGTCCCGGATCTGATCGGCCACCTCTTCCTTGGGCTGCCTGATCCGAGCCTTGCGCTCTTCGTAGAACGCGTCGACCTCGGCGTCCGAGGGAACCACCACGACCGAATCCATCTCTTCGGCCAGCAGATCCTCCACGGAAATCGAACGCTGCAGCGCCTCCGCCTCGAGCAAACGATCGGCCACCAGGCTGTCGAGACCCTGTTTGATCAGGTTGTAGCGCTCCTGCTCGACCCTCATCAGCTGGGCCGCCATCAGGTCTTCGACCTCTGCCTCGGTGATCTTGACATTGCCGACCATGGCGAGCACATCGTCTCCGACCTCTTCGCCGCGTTCGGCGTAGACGGCAGCCTCCGGCACCGAGCATCCCGCCAGGAGTGCCACGAGGAGGATTCCAACCACGACCTGACCTGCCCACGATTTCATTCGGCCTTCGAGTTCCATTAGTTCAGTTCTCCTTCAACGGTCGGCGATCTTATCTGGCAATATGCCTGACAACCATCCCTTCGAGGATCCGCTGTGCCTGGATGCCACGTAAACGCAACCGCCAACCGGTCAACAAGTCTTCCGCAAGCGCGAGCAATCGCTGCGGCTCGGCACTCGGAACGAGAGCGAGGCTATTCTTGACTGCGGCTGCCGCCAGGGTCCAGGGCTCTGCGGCCCGCGGATCTTGCCAGCCACCAGCCGAAGCCAGATTCTCGGCAGCCAGGATCAGATGCAGGGTGCTGCCCGACTCCACAAAGCCCTCGACGTTCGCGGCAAAAAGTCGTGCGAGATCGTCTACTCGATCGTCGTCGAGGCCGTTCCCAGCTCCCAGGTAGATCGGCAACGATCGGCTGCGGATGGTGGGAAGCAGATCGAGCTGAGAGGGCGTCAACAACAGAAAATTCCGCGGTGTGCGACTCGGGGGCTCCTCCAGCGTCTTCAGCAGAGCGTTCGCCGCTTCACCCGTCAACGACTCCGCGCTGGCGATGACAAAAACCTGTCCAGCGGCTTCGAATGGTGCGACCTGCGCCAGCTGCAGGAAGCTCTTGGTTGCTTCGACGGAAATGGATGTCTTGAGATCGCGCTCCAGGACACGAAAATCGGGATGGAATCTGTCTCCCTCCGAGTCTGGCCAAGCGATGCGCAGACAATGGCGGCACTTGCCGCAAGGTCGTACTTCAGCGACAGCTTCACAGAGAAGCAGCCTCGCCAGACGCAAGGCTGCCACCTGCCGCTCTCTCTCTGCCGCCCCATGCAGAATCACCGAGGGGTAGAGCTCCCCCCGTCGAGTCAACTCCTCTGCTGCTGCCAACTGCATCATTCAACTCCGAAGATCTCGTCCAGGGCACGAGCGACCTGGCGCCGGGTTTCCTCGATCGAGCCGGACGAATCGATCACCGTGATCCTGCCTGGTGCAGCTGCCGCCAGATCCAGATAGCCCTGACGCACCCGCTCGTAGAAATCGAGGCCCTCGGCATCGAGACGGTCGACGCCACCGGGCTCGCTCTGCCGGCCTGGCGATTGCCCGCGCTCGCGTGCCAGCTCAGCCGAAAGGTCGAACAACAGGGTGCGGTCCGGAACCCGACTGCCGGTGGCCAATTCATCGATTCGCCGCAGCATCTCGAGCGAGGCTCCCCGACCATAGCCCTGATACGCCACTGTCGAATCGGTAAAGCGATCGCAGAGCACATGCTCGCCGGTGGCCAGAGTCGGGTCGATGACTTCCAGCAGATGCTGGCGACGGCTGGCGAAGATCATCAGCGCTTCCACCGTACCGTCAACGGTAGTCCACTCCTCCCTGAGATCGAGAAAGACCGCTCGAATCGACTCACCAAGCGGAGTCCCACCGGGTTCCTGCGTGACGCGGTGGGCAACTCCACGCTGCCGAAGCCAACGGGAGACAAACTGGAGCTGTGTGGACTTGCCACTGCCATCCAGCCCCTCGACGGTGACGAACATCGCTGCCATCGATTGAACCTACCATGACGGACGTCGTGCGGGCACTCGATCGACTCCGAAATAGCTTGACATGCAGCTCCGCTTAAAGGAGGATTTCCATGTTCGCGGCCGCCCGACTATTCATCCCGGTCGATCGACGACCAAACCCCCAAAAAAGATGGTCAAAATATTCGTTCCTAAAGAGAGAAGCTCGGCTGAAACTCGTGTTGCAGCCACCCCGGAGACCGTCAAGAAGCTCGTCAAGAACGGTCTTGAAGTCTGGGTCGAACAGGGTGCTGGCACCAAGGCTCACTTCCCGGATTCGCGCTACGCAGAAGCGGGTGCGCAAATCGCATCCGACCCGGCAGCCATGTGGCGAGAAGCCGACATGGTCCTGTCCGTAGGCCCCCTCGGCGACGACATCCCCAAGTCGGGAGCCATTGCCATCGGCCTGCTCGATCCCTATGGCCATCCCGAGATGGTCGGCAAGATGGCCAGCGCCGGAGTGACCTCTCTGGCGATGGAGCTCATCCCGCGGATCACCCGCGCCCAGTCCATGGATGCGCTTTCGTCACAAGCCAATATCGCCGGCTACAAGGCGGTCCTGTTGGCGGCCCATCGGCTGGGCAGGTACTTTCCGCTGCTGATGACGGCCGCCGGCACCATCCCTCCCGCCAAGGTCATCATCATGGGAGCCGGCGTCGCAGGTCTGCAGGCGATCGCCACGGCCAAGCGCCTGGGGGCGGTCGTCGAGGTCTCCGACATTCGACCGGTGGTCAAGGAGCAGGTGGAATCACTCGGTGGACGCTTCATCGACCTGCCGCTCGAGGAGAGCGGCGAAGGTGAAGGCGGCTACGCCAAAGAGATGGGTGAGGACTTCCTGCGCCGACAGCGTGAGATTCTGACCGAGCACGTCAGCGCCGCGGACGTGGTGATCACCACGGCTCAGATACCCGGTAAACCAGCCCCGACTCTGTTGACCAGGACCATGGTCGAAGCGATGCGCCCCGGGGCTGTGGTGGTCGATCTTGCCGCCGATCAGGGCGGCAATTGCGAGCTCAGCCAGGCAGGGCAAGAGGTCGTGCACGACGGAGTCCTGATTCTCGGCCCTTCCGATATCGCCCGCACCATGTCACAGGATGCCAGCGTCGTCTATGCCCGCAATGTCCTCGAGTTGGTGCATCTGTTGATCAAGGAAGGTGAGCTGGTAGTCGATACCGAGGACGAGATCATCGCCGGTAGCCTGTTGACCCACGCCGGCGAGATCACACATCAACCGACCGCAGAGAAGCTGCAGGAGAGAGTCCAATGATGGGTGCACTGCTCGTCGGCATCTATGTCTTTGTTCTGGCGATCTTCGTCGGATTCGAGATCATTACCAAGATCCCGCCGACCCTCCACACACCGTTGATGTCCGGCGCCAACGCCATTTCCGGAATCACCCTGGTCGGCTCGATCGCCGCTGCACAAAATGGCGAAGTGCGAGCCAGCAGCCTGCTGGCCCTGGTGGCAATCATCTTTGCCACCATCAACGTCGTCGGTGGATTCCTCGTAACCGATCGCATGCTCGGCATGTTTGGCAAGAAGAAGAGTCGATCATGAACAACTTCCTGCAGAATCTCGTTCCGATTCTCTATTTGTTATCTGCTGTACTCTTCATCTTCGGCCTCAAGGGCCTGACGAGAGTGCGCTCGGCACGGCGCGGCAACGCCTTGGCGGCTCTGGCCATGCTGATAGCCATCGTCTCCACCTTGCTCGACCTGGGCCTGGTGGACTACCGCTGGATCATCACCGGATTGATTGTCGGCGGCCTGATCGGTGCGATCGCCGCCATCAAGGTGGAAATGACCGCCATGCCCGAGATGGTGGCGCTGTTCAACGGCTTCGGCGGCGGCGCCTCGGCTCTCGTGGCACTCTCGATCGTCTGGACGGAAATCGTCGAGCTCGACAGCAGCGGCACTGCCGCCTCACTTATGGGAGCCGACGCCTCGATCACGGCCGTGCTTTCTATACTCATCGGTGGCATCACCCTCAGCGGCAGCTTGATCGCTTTCGCCAAGTTGAGTGGCAAGATGGGCGGTCAACCTACACTGCTTCCGGCACGGCATGCCATCAACATGTTTCTGATTCTGGGTTGCCTCGTGCTCGGCATCTACATGACGTTCTTCGCGGCTGCACCCGATGGAGTGGCGCTGCCCGCCACCCTGCTGACCGTCATCAGTCTTCTGCTGGGCGTGCTACTTGTCATCCCGATCGGCGGAGCCGATATGCCGGTCATCATCTCCTTCCTCAACTCGCTGTCCGGTCTGGCCGCCGCCATGACCGGCTTTGTGCTGAGCAACAACGTACTGATCATCAGTGGTGCCTTGGTCGGAGCCTCCGGCCTGATTCTCACCCAGATCATGTGCGTCGCCATGAATCGCACCCTGGGCAATGTCCTCTTTTCCGGCTTTGGCCAGGAGGGTGGTACCGCAGGCTCTGACGAGTACGGACCGGTCAAGTCCTACAGTCCGGAGGAAGCCGCGATGGTGTTGGAGAGCGCCGAATCGGTGGTTATCGTCCCGGGCTACGGTCTCGCCGTGGCCCAGGCCCAACACACCGTCAAGGAGCTGGCCGACCTGCTGCAAAAGAAGGGTACCAAGGTCTCCTACGCGATCCATCCCGTAGCGGGGCGAATGCCAGGGCATATGAATGTGCTGCTCGCCGAAGCCGATGTGCCCTACGAGCAATTGATCGAGATGGATACCATCAATCCGGAGTTCAAGATCACCGACGCCGTGCTGGTCGTCGGGGCCAACGACGTCGTCAACCCGGCGGCAGAGAAGGATCCCAACAGCCCTATCGCCGGGATGCCGGTCCTGCAGGTCTGGGACGCCCAGTCGGTAATGGTGATCAAGCGCTCGCTGAGCCCCGGTTTCGCCGGTATCAAGAACGAGCTCTTCGAATACGACAACAACATGATGGTTTTCGGCGACGCCAAGAAGATCATGCAGGAGATCGTTTCCGAGGTCAAAGCTCTGGTCAAAGCCGCCTGAGTCAACGCCCAATATCACTGCCAATTCCGCCGGCGGATCTTTCGAGGTCGCCGGCGTTTCCTTTTCTTGTCTTCCTCCGGCCACGCGAGTTCGCCGATTTGCCGCCCATCCTTGCACCGACTAGAATGACTCCGTTGCAATCATCTCTGCGGTCCTACTCTTCTGCGGAGGTCTCGGTTGGACCAGCGCCTCGAGATCCTCGACAAGCGGGTACCGTAGCGCTGGTGCTGTCCGTGCCGCCATGGGTCACCACGACGTCCAGAAGACAGACAACGCCGACGAGCTGCGGCTTTTCGCCCGTGCGTTGTTGCGAGATCTGCGGGCTTTCGAGCAAATGCTCGACCGGGGCCTGTTCGAGACCGAAGTCCGTCGTATCGGTGCCGAACAGGAGATGTTTCTGGTCGATCAGGATTTCCGTCCAGCGATGACCGCGATGGAGATCCTGGACCTGGTCGATGATCCACACTTCACGACCGAGCTCGGGCTGTTCAATCTGGAGTGCAATCTCGATCCGATAACTCTCGGCAACAGTGCACTGCGCAACCTGGAGACCCAGCTCAACAAGCTGCTGACGAAGGTCAAAGAGGCCGCGCAACAAGTCCAGACCGAAGTCCTGCTCACGGGTATCCTGCCAACACTGGAGAAAGCCGACCTGACCCTCGACAACATGACGCCCAAGCCCCGGTACGCTGCCTTGAACGAAGCCATGAACCGGATGCGGGGCGAACGCTATCACCTGTACATCAAGGGTCGGCACGAGCTCAATGTGACCCACGACAACGTCATGCTCGAGGCCTGCAACACCAGCTTTCAGGTCCACTTTCAGGTCAAACCCGAAAGCTTTGCCCGTCTCTACAACATCGCGCAGACCGTCGCTGCTCCCGTTCTCGCGGCGGCCGTCAACTCGCCCCTCCTGTTTGGGCGGCAACTCTGGAGGGAGACTCGAATCGCGCTGTTTCAACAGTCAGTCGACACCCGATCCCCCGCGGGCCACATGCGGCAACTTCCTTCGCGAGTCAGCTTCGGGCGCCGATGGGTTGACGAATCGGTCGCCGAGATCTACAAGGAGGACATATCGCGATTCCGCATCCTGATGAGCACCGAGGTGACGGAAGACCCCTTCGAAGTTCTCGATCGAGGCGAGGCCCCTCGCCTGGCAGCCCTTTGTCTGCACAACGGCACTATCTATCGATGGAACCGGCCCTGCTATGGCATCTCGTCAAACGGCACGCCCCATCTGCGAATAGAGAATCGCGTGCTGCCGTCAGGTCCCTCTCCCATCGACGAAATCGCCAATGCCGCGCTCTGGTTTGGTTTGATGAATGGCATCGACAAGCTCTACAGCGATGTCACTCGGATTATGGACTTCGACGTGGCCCGCGAAAACTTCGTTTCTGCCTGCCGGCGCGGATTGACCGCTCACTTCGACTGGCCGGATCGACAGGATGTTTCGGCCCAGGAGCTCCTGCTCGAAGAGCTCATACCTCTCGCCCAGGAGGGATTGAAGGACCTGCGCATCGATTCCTCCGACATCGATCGCTATCTCGGCGTCATCGAGGAGCGTGTCAAGCGCTTGCGAACCGGAGCCAGTTGGTTGGTGGATTCCTACTCGAAAATGAAGGCAGAAGGCAACAGGTCGGAGTGTCTGAGCGCGCTCGTGGCCGCTTCCTTGAGTCGACAACGCACCGGCAAGCCGGTCCACACGTGGGACCCGGCAGCGCTGTGGGAAGCGGGCGAATCGCGCAAGTACTACGCCCGTGTCGGTCAGCTCATGACAACCGACCTCTTCACCGTCAATCAAGACGAATTGGTCGATGTCGTCGCATGTGTGATGAACTGGCACCACATCCGCCATGTGCCGGTCGAAGACGACAACCATCACATTGTCGGCCTGGTCACGCACCGTTCTCTGCTCCGTCTGCTGGCCGAGAACGCTGCATCGAGCGAGGGACAGCAGCCGGCTCCGGTCAGCCAGATCATGCATACGCAGGTGGTGACCGTCAGCCCCGACACCCCCACACTCGAGGCTATTCGCATCATGAAAGAGCGCAAGATAAGCTGCTTGCCCGTCGTCGACCAGAGGAAGCGCCTCGTGGGTATCGTCTCGGAACGGGATTTCATGGCCATCGCCGATCACCTGGTCGAGGCGTACCTGAGCTGAGGCACGATCCCCAGGATCTCCTGCCACCATGTCCTGTAGTCCTCGAACTTCCCGGTTGCTCCTGTTCTGCAGCTTCTGGCTGTCGATATCGCCGACCTTCGGCGCCTCTTTCCCGCCGATTCGTGGGACTGGTGGCGCTGTAGCCTCCTCGGAGGTCGCGTCGACGGAGGTCGGGCTCGAGACTTTGCGACAAGGTGGCAATGCAGTCGACGCCGCAGTCGCCACGGCTCTGGCACTGGTCGTCGTGCATCCCGAAGCAGGCAATCTGGGTGGGGGCGGCTTCGCCGTCGTCAAGATGGGTGAGGATTTGACCACGCTCGACTTCCGAGAAACCGCACCAGCGAGCGCCACCGCAGACATGTATCTCGATCAGGACGGCAGGCCGAGAAACCAGGCTTCAAGAGTGGGTCCATTGGCCGCCGGCGTCCCGGGCTCACCGGTTGGCCTGTGGGAGCTGCACCATCGATTCGGTAGCTTGCCGTGGCCGGATGTCGTCGCGCCGGCGCAGAGACTGGCCGCTGATGGCTTCCTGGTCACCAGCCGACTTCACCGGTCCCTGACGGAGCAACAGGCCAATCTGGCCGAGTTTCCAGAGTCGGCAAGGGTATGGTTACCAGCCGGGAAACCACCCGCAGTGGGGACCTTGTTTCGCCAACCCACCCTGGCTGCGACCCTGAAGCGCTACGCCGAGTCTGGACCCGCCGCTCTGACCACGGGAGTCGCGGCGGACGCGGTGGCACGAATCTCCGAGAAATACGGAGGGATTCTGCAGGCCGCGGACCTGGCAGCATACCGAGCCGAATGGAGACCAGCGCTTCGGTTCGAGGCTTTTGGCTGGGCATTCGCTGCCATGGATCAACCGTCCTCGGGTGGCATCATCCTCGGCCAGACACTGAAACTTCTGGAGTCCCTCGGATGGCAAGAGTACCCACGCTTCGGTGCCCAGCGGGCGCACCTACTTGCTGAAGTCTGGAAGCGGAGCTTCGCCGACCGGTATCTCATGGGGGACCCTTCAACGACCGAAGCCGACACGGCAGGGCTTCTGAGCCGCGACTGGCTCGACTGGCGGCGCTCGACCCTATCCCCCAACCGTGCGACCCCTTCGGCGGAGGTGGCATCCACACCTGACGAGTCACTACGAGAAAGCGACGACACGACACACATCTCGGTCATCGATGGCGCAGGCAATCTCGTGTCCCTGACCACGACTTTGAACGATAGCTATGGGTGTAAGGTCCTGGTGCCCGAGCTCGGGTATTTCCTCAACAACGAGATGGACGACTTCGCGGCGGCGCCAGGACATCCGAACCTTTACGGCCTGATCCAGGGAGAGGCCAACGCGATCGCGCCGGGCAAGCGCATGCTTTCGTCGATGAGTCCAACCATCGCCTGGACCGGCGACCGCACCCTGGCCCTGGGCGGCCGGGGAGGCTCGAGGATCCCGACCGCCGTGCTGCAGGTAGTCCTGGCTGTTCTGGTTGACAACGATCCCCTGCAGACAGCCATCGACCGACCTCGCATCCACCATCAATGGCTGCCCGACGTGCTGTACTTCGAGAGTGATGCCCTCAGTCCGGAGACCTGGATAACCTTGGAGAGCTGGGGTCACGCGGTCGAACCCTGGGACAGAGATGCCAAGATCAATGCCGTAATGGGGCTTTCCAAGAGCAGCACCCTCGCGGCTGGAGATCCGCGAGGCCCTTCGGCTGCTGGAGCTCTCGATCCGATACCGTGACCCTACAAAAAAGGACACCAACCCGATGAAACGCATTGCAAGACGCCCACCCCTGATCCTGCTGCTGCTGGGCTCGCTCGCCTGGACCGCCTGTGCTCCAAAACAGGAAGAATCGACGATTCGGACCCCAGAACGGGTCGAAAGCGAGTCCATGGGAATCGCCGTCGCCGACCTGCCTGCCGATTTCGAAGTCGTCTCCAACCAGGGACCGGTCCTGGAGCTGCGGACGGTCGGTGACTCCGCCGGAGGGACGCTGGTCATCGAGGTGACCGAAGAGCTCGCCGGTGGTATCAACCTGGTGGCTGCGGCCGAGGCGATGCAGGAGTGGTTCGAACAGCAGCCCGACGGACAGTACTTTGGCAATCTCGAGCTCGGCACACCGACCGGCCCCGCCTTCACATCCCGGGGCTCCTATCGATCCGACCAGGGCGAGGTCGAGGAGTTGCGAGTCTTCGCGCTGCACCCGTCGGAAAATCGCATGGTCCGCATGACTTTCAGCTACCCGCCTGGTGAGGGCAAGATTCGCATGCAGCAACTGGTTTCGGTCCTGGGAGAGATCGAGGGTCGATAGCAGGGCGAGGCCCGGAAAGATCAGTCTGCGGCTGCCAACTGCTCCTGGTATTGCAGCTGATACAGCCGGTAGTAGATCCCCTTTTTGGCCAACAGCTCCTGATGAGTCCCCTGCTCAAAGACACGCCCATGATGCAGAACGACGATTCGATCAGCTCGTTGTATCGTGGACAAGCGGTGCGCTATGACCAGGCTGGTGCGGCCAGCGAGTAGACGACCCAATGCCTGCTGGATCCGCTGTTCGGTCTCCGTGTCGACCGAGGACGTTGCCTCGTCCAGAATCAGGATCCGCGGATCGAAGGCGAGGGCCCGGGCAAAAGCAATGAGTTGCTTTTGACCCACGGAGAGCCCCGCGCCGCGCTCTCGGACCTGGGCCTCGAAACCACCCGGGAGCTGCTCGATGAAATCGAGTGCGTTGACCTCGCGCGCAGCCCAGCGCAGTCGCCGTTCATCGATCGAGGTCTCACCCAACCGGATGTTTTCCGCCACGTTCCCCGAGAACAGGAAGACGTCCTGCAACACTATGGCGATCGAGCGGCGCAAGGCCAGCGGATCCCACGCCCTGACATCGACATCATCCACGATTATCGAGCCTTCCTGAACGTCGTAGAACCGCAACAGAAGATTGGCCAGAGTGCTCTTGCCCGCACCGGTGTGTCCCACCACCGCCAAAGTCTCGCCGGGTTCTATCGTGAACGAGACATTCTCCAGAACCGTCTCACCCTCGATGTAGGCGAAGGACACGTCATCGAACTCCACTTTCCCTTCGACATGTTCGGGCGCGTATGTCTCGAGCGGGATGTCGAGGTCGACCGACTCATCCAGGAGTGCGAAGATCCGCTCCGAGCTGGCCATCGCGGATTGCAGGATGTTGTACTTCTCGGACAGATCCGCCAGCGGCTGGTAGAACCTCTGGGCATACTGCAGAAAAGCGACGAGTGATCCGATAGACAGTATCCCGGCGAGCACCCTGCCACCGCCATACCAGAGGATCAATGCAAGTCCCAGGGCCGTAACCAGCTCGACTCCCGGATAGTACACGGCGTAGTAGAAGATCGCGCGCACGTGCGCCCGCCGATGCGCATCGTTCACATTGGAGAACTCGTCGTGGACCGCCGATTCCTGGTTGAACAGCTGAACTACCGGCATGCCCGTGATGTGCTCCTGGAGATAGGCGTTGATCCGCGCCAGCTTGACCCTGATCTCGCGATAGCTTTGCCGGGCGCGAACCTTGAACCAGAGCGTCAACAACGCCAGCAAGGGAATGATCGCAAAGCTGACCAGAGCCAGTCGCCAGTCGAGCCAGAAAAGGACCCCCATGATTCCGACCAGGAGCAGGACATCGCCGATGACCGCCACGATGCCGGCCGTGAACAGCTCGTTCAAGGCATCGACATCGTTAGTGACCCGGGTCACCAAACGACCTACCGGGTTGGCGTCGAAATAGGCCAGGGGCAATCGATGGAGGTGTCTGTAGATGTCCCGTCGCAGGTCGAACATGATGTGCTGTCCCATCATCTGCATGATGAATCCCTGCCAGTACAGGACAAAGAAAGTAAGAAACAGAGCCCCGAGATAGATCAGCGACACGGCTGCGAGGCCCGCCGCAGCCGAGACCTCCCATCCCCGCCGGGTGATCTCCGAAGCGACCCACTGACTCACAGGCGACAGTATCTGCAGCTGCTCATCGAAGGGACGGATGAACAGATCCAGCGCCACTGCCGTGGCCAAGGGGCCGACGAGCTGCAGGAGAGAAGAAACCAGAATCAGCCCCACGGCAGCGAGAACCAATGCCTTGTAGGGCAAGAGGTAGGTCCAAAGACGCCGCATCAGACGTGCGTCATAGACCTTGCCGAGCACCTCTTCTTCGTGAGAGTTCACAGCGCCAGTCATGCAGGTCGACTAAGATAGCAGAGGCGAAAAACTCTGTGTTGATGCTACCTTGTGACGTATACAACTGCCCTGTGACCGGTGTTGATGTTATAAACTCACGCAAAATGTTCTGCCCACGGCAGTTAGGGGAAATTACATGCCACCGACATTGAATTCGATGCTCAAGACGATGGTCGAACAGGGCGCGTCTGATCTGCATCTCACGACGAATTCGCCACCGATGATCCGTATCGATGGCGCACTCCGCCCTCTGAACGCTCCCCCACTGACTCCCTCCGATACCAAGCAGATCTCCTACTCCATCCTCACCGACAAGCAGAAGCAGCGTCTCGAAGAGAATCTCGAGCTCGATTTCTCTTTCGGTATCAAGGGCCTGTCGCGATTCCGTGCCAACGTCTTCCACCAACGCGGAGCTATCGCTGCGGCCTTCCGGCAGATTCCATACGAGATCCGTGGCTTTCGCGAGCTCGGCTTGCCACCGGTGGTCGAGGCTCTGTGCAAGAAGCCCCGCGGACTGGTTCTGGTCACCGGACCGACCGGATCGGGCAAGTCGACAACGCTCGCGGCCATGATCGACCGGGTCAACCAGGAGAGGTCGGAGCACATCGTGACCATCGAGGATCCGGTCGAGTACCTGCATGGCCACAAGGGGTGTATCGTCAACCAGAGGGAGCTCAACGCCGACACGCACAGCTTCGCCAACGCCCTCAAGTCAGTGCTGCGGCAGGATCCAGACGTGGTGTTGATCGGTGAGATGAGAGACTTCGAGACCGTCGAAGCAGCCTTGCGAGTCGCCGAGACCGGTCACTTGACTTTTGCGACCCTGCACACCAATTCCGCAGCCGAGACCCTCAACCGGATCATCGATGTCTTTCCACCCCACCAACAGGCCCAGATCCGCGTGCAGCTTTCCTTTGTCTTGCAGGGCATCATGTGTCAGTCGCTGTTGCAGAAGGCCAGTGGCAAGGGACGCGCCCTGGCGATGGAGATACTGATGCCGACGACGGCCATCCGCAATCTGGTGCGTGAGGACAAGATCCACCAGATCTACGGCATGATGCAGACTGGTCAATCCAAGTACGGCATGCAGACATTCAACCAGTCTCTGGCCGCACTCTATTTCAAACGTCAGATCACGCTGCAAACGGCCATGGCGCGTTCGTCCTATCCGGATGAGCTACAAGAGATCATCGGTCGAGGTGCAAGTGGGCTGAACCCCACGCTGATCAACCCTCGTGCCCAGGCCGCAAGGCCGCAATAAGGAGCCGATTCGATGCCCAGCTACGAATGGAAGGGAAAAGGCCGTGGCGGCCAGGTTCAGGATGGTGTTCTCCTCGCAGACACGAGGGACGCTGCCGTGGCAACGCTCCGCCGACAACAGATCCAGGTGACCTCGATCAAGGAGAAGGGCAAGGAGTTTCCGCTCCTGCCCAAGCTGCCGATCCTGATCGGCGACAAGACGATCGCCGTCTTCACCAGACAGTTCTCGGTGATGCTCGATGCCGGCCTTCCCCTGGTGCAGTGCCTCGAGATCCTCGGGGACCAGGAAGAGCACAAACGGTTCCGCGAGATCATCAATCAGGTACGCACCGATGTCGAGTCGGGCGCCTCCCTGGCCGACGCCATGGCCAAGCACCCACCCGCCTTCGACAACCTCTACGTGCACATGGTCGCGGCGGGCGAAGCGGGCGGTATTCTCGACGTCATCCTGCAGCGCCTGGCGGTCTATCTGGAAAAGGCCGTGAAACTCAAAGCACAGGTCAAGTCCGCCCTGATCTACCCGGCAACGGTTCTCACCATCGCGGGCCTGGTGGTCTGGGTCATCCTGTGGAAAGTCATTCCCGTCTTTGCCCAGCTGTTTGCCGGCCTGGGCGGTGAGCTGCCGCTGCTGACCCGTGTCGTGGTCGGTGCCAGTAAGGCGGTCGCCCGCTACTCCTGGCTGATCGTCCTTGTCATCATCGCCGGACTCTTCGCCCTGCGCTCGTACTACAAGACGTATCGCGGCCGGAGGGTACTCGACGGCCTGCTGCTCAAGATCCCGGTCCTGGGCATGATCCTGCGCAAGATTGCTGTCGCTCGGTTCTGTCGCACGTTGGCGACACTGACATCTTCCGGCGTGCCAATTCTCGACGGCCTGGAGATCACGGCCAAGACTTCGGGAAACGCGGTGATCGAGGACGCGATCATGGCGGTGCGCAAGAGCGTCGAAGAGGGCAAAACCATCAGTGGACCTCTGGGCGAGACCAAGGTGTTCCCACCGATGGTCGTGCAGATGATCAACGTCGGCGAACAGACGGGTGCCCTCGATCAGATGCTTTCGAAAATCGCCGACTTCTACGAAGAAGAGGTCGATACTGCCGTAGCTGGCATGGTCAAACTGATCGAGCCTCTCATGATCGTGGTGCTGGGCGTGGTCATCGGAGTCATCGTGACCGCCATGTACTTGCCGCTCTACACGATTCTGGGCAAGATCGGTTAGACCGAGCCTGATGTCCTGGACGTTGCCACAGCGCCATCGCCGGCGGTGGCAGAGCGGATGACAACTCGAATTCCAGACGAGTTCACCGATACTCGGAAGGTTCCCAGCGAGCCCCTGGTGCGGCAGTTGCGCTGGATCATCGGGATCCGGCTGGTCATCGTCACCAGTGTCTTTCTGCCCTATTTTCTGCTGCAGCTCACCGCTCCCGACGAGCAGCTCGGGCTCGACTTCCTCTATGTCCTGGCCGGTCTGACCTACGCCGCCAGCCTGCTCTACATCGCCCTGCTGAAGATCCTGCGCGGGCGTTGGGCTCTGCAGGCATTCATCCAGTTCTTTGGCGACCTTCTGCTGATCACCGGCCTCGTTTTCTACTTTGGTGGCATCGCCAGCCCGTTCTCGATTCTCTACTTCATCGTCATCATCGTCGCTTCTGCTCTGTTCCGGCACAGAACGGGCTACGCCGTTGCCGCATTGGCCGGGATTCTCTACAGCGCAACAGTCCTGGCCCTCTACTTTGGCTGGTTGCCGGAGCCACAGGCTGCAGCCCACGCCGTAATCGGCTCCACGGCCGAGGTCGAGCTGCAGATCAGCGATTCACCGATTGCCGCACGGCAGCCGGTCCCGATCTGGCGACTCGTGTACAACCTTTTCATGCATATATTCGGCTTCTTCATGGTCGCCTACCTGACGACCCGGCTGGCGCAGAACATCTTTCTGGCCGAACAGGAGCTGCGCGAGAAGCAGGACGATCTGGCGGATCTGCAGGTCGTCCATCGGGATGTCATCCAGTCGATCCCGAGTGGTCTGATCACCTGTGATCTAGACGGCATCATCACCAGCGCCAATCTCGCGGCGCAGGAGATCCTCGCGCAGACCGATCTGGAACTGGTTGGTATCCCGGTAGCCCAGCTCGGCCTGTTCCCCGAGGAGCTGTGGCAGGAGCTGAGCCGAAAGGCCAGTGATTATCCACGCGCCCGGCCAGAAGCTACCTACAAGCGGGACGGGATTGTCCGCTATATCGGCTATTCGGTCACACCCCTGGCCAACGCCGAAGAGGTCCGGACAGGATATGTTCTGATCTTTCAGGATCTTTCCGAATGGCGCAAGCTCCAGGAGGAGCTTCGGCTGAAGGATCGCCTGGCCGCGGTTGGCGAGTTGGCATCGGGGATCGCCCACGAGGTCGGCAACCCATTGGCTGCAATCTCGGGTTCGGTGCAGATGCTTTCACAGACAATGCAGGACGAGCCCGGACCCAGTCGGCTTCTCGAGATCATCTTCAAGGAGAGCCAGCGACTCGATCGCACGATCAAGGGATTCCTGCAGTTCGCCCGACCCAAAGAGCGTTCCAGCGTCCGTTTCGACATCGGCCGCCTTCTCGAAGAGCACGTCCAGTTACTGGCCAACAGTGCCGAGGTTTCCAGTCATCACCAGCTCGAGCTCGAGGTCGAGCCCACGCCTGTGAGCCTGATCGCCGATCCGGATCAGATTAGTCAGATATTCTGGAATCTGGCGCGCAACTCTCTTCGCGCCATGCCGGACGGTGGCATACTGCGCATCACCGGGCATCGCGAGGCAGGCAAGTATCTAGTCCGATTTGCCGACAATGGCTGTGGAATGAGCCGCGAGGAGCGTGAGAGAATGTTTCATCCGTTTCGCTCGTTTTTCGACGGCGGCTCCGGCATCGGCATGGCAATCGTCTATCGAATTGTGCAAGAGCACGGCGGGCGTCTGCACGTCGAAAGCCAGCCCGATGCAGGGACAACAATCACAGTGGAACTGCCGTCCGGACCGGAAATTCTGACTCCAGCAACTGCCGAGGCTTGATTCATGAGCGCCCACATCCTAGTCGTCGATGACGAGCAGAGTATTCAGGAATTTCTGAGCCTCCTCCTCGAAGAGAACGGTTTCCGCGTCGCCACCGCCGGCTCCGTGGAAGAGGGTCGCAGCCAGTTCCAGCGCGACAGTTTCGACCTGGTGCTCTGCGACATCATCATGCCTGATGGCAATGGACTCGATCTGCTGCAGGAAATCAAACGGCAGGACGCCCGCACCTCGGTGATTATGATGACGGCCTACACCTCGACCAAGACTGCGATCGAGGCGATGAAGCGCGGAGCCTACGACTACATCTCCAAGCCATTCGACGTCGAGGAGCTGCAGGTCGTGATCCAGAAGGCACTGGAAAAGGCGGAACTGGTTGACGAAAACGTCTATCTGCGTCGGGAGTTGGAAGAGAAGTACCGTTTCTCGAACATCATCGGGCGCAGTCGCCTGATGCAGGAGATCTTCGCTCTCATAGAACGGGTTGCCCGAACCAGTTCCACGGTACTCGTGGAAGGCGAGAGTGGTACAGGCAAGGAGCTCATCGCACGGGCGGTTCATTACGAAAGCCCCAGGGCGAGCCACAGGTTTCTTTCGGTCAACTGCGGCGCTCTTCCCGAGAACCTGCTCGAGAGCGAGCTCTTCGGACACGAACGGGGCTCGTTCACCGGTGCAGTCAAGGAGAAGAAAGGCCTGTTCAGAGAGGCTGACGGGGGCACTCTGTTCCTCGATGAGATCAGCGAGATGTCCCCTTCGATGCAGGTCAAGTTGTTGCGTGCCCTGCAAGAAAAAAAGGTGCGCAGGGTGGGCAGCAACATGGAAGAATCGGTCGACGTCCGCATCATCGCGGCCACCAATCGCGACCTCAAAGAGCAGACCGAGAGCGGCCAGTTCCGCGAGGACCTCTTTTATCGGATCAATGTAATCCCGGTGCGACTGCCTCCCTTACGGCGGCGACGCGAAGATATACCTCTGCTGGTCGACTTCTTCATCAAGAAGTACAGCACGGGCATGGGCATCGAGCCCAAGAGGATCTCGGTCGAGGCGATGCGCTCGTTGGAGACCTATCACTGGCCCGGCAACGTTCGCGAGCTCGAAAACGTGATCGAACGGGCGCTGGCGCTCTCCACCGAGGATGCCATCACCACTGAGGACCTGCCGACGCATCTGATGCAACAGCAGCCCAGTGTGGGTGAGGAGATGACCTTGCCAGAAGACGGTCTCCAGCTGGAGCCCTACCTCGACGATGTGCGTCGACAGCTCATGGCTCAGGCACTCGAACGCACCGGCGGCACCCAGACGCAGGCAGCCGAGCTTTTGGGGATGACCTTTCGCTCTTTTCGCTACTACGCGAGAAAGATGGGACTGACCGGCCCCGAAGAAGACGCAGCGGACGTGTCGTCGGACTAGTCGCTCGTCTTGGTTTCAGACTTGCTGCTACCGCTAGAGTCCTTGGACTTGGACGGACTCGAGTCGGAGCTCTCGGATCCATTCGTCTTTGATTTGGGTTCACCGGCCGCCGCCCCGCTCTTCTTGGCATAGTCGGTGACATACCAGCCGGTACCCTTGAACTGAAATGCCGGTGCCGAAAGCAGCCGGACCATCTCACCACCACACTCCTCGCACGGACCCAGCGGAGGTGCTCCTACGCGCTGAATGACCTCCGTACGGATTCCACAGCTCTTGCATTGGTACTCGTAGAGTGGCACGGACTTGCTCTCTCCTATTGTTTCGGCCCAGTCGAGCCCAACCTGATCTTCACCGGACCGCTCCGGGCGGGTTTCTTCTCGCCCCCTTTGGCCACAGCCTGGCCTTTGGGACAGATGAGGTGAAGAATCTGAAAAGCATACAAGAGCTTGGCGATCTCCGCCGCCGGCTTCGCACCATTGGAACAGAGCTCGTAAAGGGTCTTCTTGCCGTCGACGGAACGCAGGATCTTGTAGTCCCCGACATCGAGGCCGGTCTCGACCAGGTCTTCGATTTCGTAACTCGGCTCGAGCACCGTTTCCTTGTCCCCCATCCGCGAAACCATCAGTTTGGCATCGGGAGCCTGGCGAATGCCCTGGATGATCACCTGGCGAATGGGGAACTGAATCTGCACCATGTCTTCTGCCTCGAGCTCGCCGATCCCGAAGGTGACTTCGCCCTCGTCCCAGTAGAAGAGGCTCCAGATGATGGCTTCAATCTGGTCGCGGATCGCCCGCAGGACCTGGGCCGGGGAGAGCAATCCCCGTTCGAGCAGCATGACTCCAAGGCGCTTGTTGGAGTGTCGACGTTCCGTGGATAGCTCTTCGAGGACTTCCGCTCGAACCGATCGCTTGTCCAGAAGATGCGCCCCGAGACTGTCACGGCGATCTGTCGAACTGGCGTGGATGACATATCCGGCTCTGACGTAGACCCGCTTGATTACCCGGTCCCGACGAGCCTCCACCACACCAGGAACGTGAAACCGGTCGATGGTGTAGAGCATCTCCGGCAGGGTCGTCTTGGCGAGGTCACCGCGGTATTTGTAGGAGCTATTGACCACTGCACCACCTGAAGATCGAATTCGCGCGACCCGGAGAAAATGCCCGCTTCGCAGGCATCAGAAGACGCAAAAGTATAGCATCGCAGGCACAGGCCGGCTGTGGCACCCGGCACGTTGGATAGGCTCAAAGAGTAATGCGTCAAGCCCCTGAAATGATTCAACCCGAAGAGGCCTGGGAACGTATCGCGGCCTGCCTTTCCGCCCTCCCGGCAGAGCCCGCCTCCCGCCATGATGCCGCCGGGAGAGTGCTCGCAGAGTCGGTCTTCGCCACGGTCGATGTTCCCGCACTCGACGTCTCGGCCATGGACGGGTTTGCGATCGGTCGAGACTGCCTTCCAGGCCAGATCTTGCCTGTCCAGGGAACGATCGCAGCGGGAGAAAGACCCGGCGCCAAGCTGGCACCCGATTCCTCGTACCGGATCATGACTGGCGCCCCGATACCCCGAGGAGCCGACCGAGTCGTCCCGGTGGAGCTGACCCGGCCTGCAGGGTCGGGATCGGTCGAGATTCTGCAAACGGAAGCTGCCGGTTCCCATATTCGACGCCAGGGCGAGGTCCTCCAGCGTGACATGGGTCTGCTCGCATCCGGCACTCCCTTGACTCCGGGTGCACTCGCGCTTCTGGCAACCCATGGGCATCAGACGCTTTCTGTCCATCGACGTCCACGGGTTGCGATCCTGGCGACCGGTGATGAAGTCGTTTCGCCAGACCTGCAGCCCGAACCGGGCCAGCTTCGTGACAGTCATACCGACTTCCTGCTCGCCGCCGGCTCGAGTCTCGGCCTCACCTTCACTTCTCTGGGAATCGCCCCGGATCGTCGGGACATCATGCGATCCAAAATCGGCCAAGGTATCGGCTTCGACGTACTGCTCATCGGCGGTGGCGTTTCGATGGGTGAGTTCGACTTCGTCGAGGAGATCCTGACCGACCTGGGCTGCGAAGTGCTCTTCGAGGCGGTCGCGATACAACCCGGCAAGCCCCTCGTGGTCGCACGCCACCAGGGCGGCCTCGTCTTTGGCCTGCCCGGCAATCCCGCCTCCGTCATGGTGGGTTTTTGGCTCTTCGTAAGACCGGCGCTGCGTTGTTTGCAGGGAATCACCGACGGATTCTGGTGTGGAGCGTTGAACGGTGTGCTGTCCAGTCCGCTGCCCGGTGCGAAAGGGAGAGATCGCTTCCTGCCGGCGCTGGTAAGCGCGAGCTCCGGCACCCTGCTGGTAGAGCCCAGATTGGCGCGTGGCTCGCACGACGTCGACGCTTTCGCCCACGGATCGGCTCTGGTGCGAATTCCCGCCGGTGCCGAGCCTGCGCAGTCCGGTCAAAGGTGCGAAATTCTGCCATTCGCCAACTGGCCAAACTGGTCAGGCTGAGATCATTCGAGATAGCCCAGCGCTCGCAAGGCCTCTTCCTCTTCTGTAGTCACCTCCATCTCCTCGGCCTCGAGCCTGCGCCCCGCGGCCTCGATCATATGGTTCCGGAGCCGTAACCCCATGCCCGCATAAACGTAGGGGTGACTGCTGACGAGGTTGTTTTCCTCCCGCGGATCGACTTCGAGATCAAACAACATCTGCACGTGCAGTCTCGGCCAGGAGATCTGCTTCCACTTGCGCGTGCGGGCTGCCACCATCCGATGCTTCAGGTGGCTGGTCCGCAGGAAGAGCATTCGCGGGTCCCGGGGATCGGGGCGGGTGTGAAGCAGGTCCACGCCTCCCAAAGCGGCGCTGGAAGGAGTCCCCAGATATCCCAGGATGGTCGGCACCACATCGAGTGTCGAAACCAGGCGATCGCGGTCGATCTCTGCCGGCACACTCCCATTCGGCAGGCGAATCATCAGCGGCACGTGCAGCATCTCGTCGAACAGCGTGGTGTTGTGATTCACCATCCCATGCTCCATGAAGGCTTCACCGTGGTCGGAGGTGATGACGATCAGGGTGTTCTCGAAGCGGCCTGCCGATCGAAGCGAGGCAAAGACCTGCCCGACCACATGGTCGGCCAACAGCAGGTTGCCATCATAGAGTCCGATCAGATGCTCCAGATCCGAGGCACTCGGCAGCAGGCGCCCCTCATTGATCGGGTCGAGCGACATATGCGGGCGAATGGGCCCGGAGTAGTCGGGATCGGTGAAGCGGTCGAAGTCAGGTCCGGGAGCGTAAGGCTGATGGGGCGGCAGGTAGTGGAGTTGCAGGAAGAGGGGCGCGTCACGGGGCTGATCCTGAATGACCTCGATGGCCAACCGGGACATATTGAAGGGTCCATGGTCGGGATTGCCGTGGCCCCAGAGCTCGCGAAATGTGTCGAAACCCTGATCCAGGTTGCGGGACGCCGAGTTGTTGGGGGTGGCAGAGAAACCGACCGTCGAGTAGCCCATCTGCTGAAGATACTCGGCCAGAGTCGTGACTTCATCACTGAGCTTCTGCCCTCTGCCCACCTCCCCACCGGGTAGAAAGGGCACCCCCGTCACCAACGCGGGAATCGAGCAAGAAGTCGTGGGACATTCGCTGAAGGCGTTACGAAATGACAGCGAGGATCGACTCAGCTCCTCGAGATTCGGCATCACTCTGCGGGGATAGTCCCAGCCTGGGAATCGATCCCCCCGGGCTGCATCGAGAACGATGAGGAGAATATCCGGACGGCGGCCGGATGCCGGCAGGGATTTCGCCATGGCCGCGTCCTCGGGCTCGAGCGACCTCGATTCGACCCACAGCTCACCGATCCTCGCGCCCTCGCCCCTTTCCGAAGGAAGAACCTGCAGGCACAGCGTGACTCCTTCGCCCCGAATCTGCGAAATCTGCATGCTGTGGCGGGTCTTTCTGCCAGGCTTCACGACTGTGCGCAACAGCTGGGCTCGATCGCCATTCCCGCGCAAGGCGAAAATCTCCAGCGTGGTGTCTCCGCTGCCAAGCCCCTCGGCCTCGAGCTTCAACTCCTCCGCCAGAGCCGGGATCTTCCAGGGCACCACGAGGACCCCGGGGCGCTGGATGGTCAGCTGCTCGCCCTCGCGAAGTTGCTCACTCGAGAATCCTCGCACCGGCTCGCCGAGTCGACCGTCCTGACGGATCCCAAAGCTGATTAGCGAAAGATAGCCCTGCAATTCCCCCGGCCTCTCCTCGACAGCTGGTTCGAAACGCAGCTCCACCTCGTTGAGCTCAGCCAGCAGACCGGGGGGAAGGAAGAGTCGGTGGCTCACGGCGCCCGTTCCCGTGTTGAGACTTCCTACTGCACCACCATTGAGGCGCACCTCGACCTGATGGCTCTCTATGGGTGCCTCATTGCGCTGCAGGAAACTCACCTCCAGCGTAGATCCGCTCCGGGCTGGACTCCTGTAGGTCATCGTCGCCCGTTCACCAGCCGGAGACCATCCTCTCAGCACCCTTCCCCACCCCCGTCCCGAAGCCACCGGCTGCGGAACCCAGACCGCCGGGTTTTCGACCGGAGCTTTCGGTGAGCCCCGCAGATCCGCCATATCCGAAAGAGACACCAGTCCACCTGCATCGACGGGAACTTGCGTGCTCGACTTCGAGGGATGCGAGCGACCACAATTCCACCAGGCCAACAGTGGCAGAGCCATGAGGGCGAGAATGGGTTTCCTGGAAGGCACGGTCGAAGACACCGTCTAGCTTTTCTACCGGGTGGCGCGCCTCGATACTAGTGCATCGGCCTAGCGATTACCGGCGTCCACTCGAAAAAGTCTCAGGTCGCCGTCTCCCGTGATCGGCTTCAGCCATGAAGGACGGTCGCCATTGCCTAGACGGTCAAAAAACAGGACTCGTTCGCTGGAGGCCTCCCACGCCCCGGGCATGAAGACAACAACCTGGATGTCATAGCTCTCGACCACGGACCACACCTCATCGAAACTCCAGACGATATCGGAATACGGCGCCGGGGGAAGTCCGACAACGGGGCTTTGCAGAATTGCGCCAAGTACCTGTGGCTCGTTGCCCAGCAGAGGGTGCTCGATCGAAGCGCGGCTGCGCAGAAACTCCGCAGCCGTGCTCGGGCCCACCTCCAACTCCAACGCATCCTGAACCTCGGCATGGAGGTTGGGGCGAGAACGCTGCCACTCGACCACCTGCAACTGCCCAAGCCCGTACGCCAGCCCCAGGGCCACCAGGCTCACCGCCACAGCAACCCTGGCACGCCGGGTATCCAGCTGGACCGCGTTCACCAGACAGGCAACCAGCAGCAGCACGTAGGGCACACCCACCAGTAGCATTCGAGCCTGTATCGTCATTGCGGTTCCCAGGTCCGCCAGGAACAGCAGCGGTATCGAGGTCACCACATAGACCAAGGCAATCTGCACTCGCCGGTCACGCTTCGCAGCCGACATTCGAGCCTCGTCGAAATGGATCGAGCGACGCTGCCAGATGAGCAGAGACAGAGTCAATGGTACCGCCAGCATCAGAGCGATCTCGGCGCCCCTGGGCTCTGCAAAGCCCGCACGGGACAGGCCAGTCAGATGCAGTACGGCCTTGGCGTATCTGCCGAGCACCTCGGTCACTGTCGCTGCCTCGAATCGTTCGTTTCCGCCCAGAAGAACGCCAACGGTCCGGTAGTTCCTCCACATGAGCCCCACGACGGTACCAACCGGCAATCCGGCATATCCGAGCACAGCCAGACACGCCCGGCGGGATCGGTGCCGCCAGAGATCGGCCAACAAGACGATGAGCACAGACACGAAGAAAAAGCTACCCGCATACCGGATGCCGATCGCAGCCGCAGTCGCGGCTCCAGAAAACACATACACCGCGGGCGAAGCCTTGTCAGACCTGGGCAACCATTGTGTTGCCAACAGGGTGCAGGCGATGAACGGTAGCTCGGAGAGACGCTCCCAGGCATTGAACCAACAGGAAACCACGCTCAGCCAGACGAGCGCGCTGCCTGCGGCAATCTGGGGAGACTCCGTCGCTCCCGATACCAACGCATAGAGGAGAACCGCTGTCAGCGCAAAGGCCACCGACACCACCAGGAATGCCGCATCTGACAGCGATACGCCGACCGCGGCGACCCTCGACACCAGAAAGGGAAACCCAGGAGCAAAGCCAGTCTCCTTCACCGGCATGGTCTTCTGAATGTGATGCTCCTTGAAGAAGACCAGATCGGTCTTCACCCCCTCACCCTCCGACAGATGCCTGGCAACACTCAGATACTGGGCGGTATCGTTGGGTAGCAGGTCACCATCGTAGATGGCGACCAACGCTACGAGCACCAGACCCACACATAGCAGGACGATTCCTGTGCAGAGCCTGGGACTCAGGTTGGCCATATGCAAGACTCGGCCGCCAACTCGAATCGAGTTGCCAACGGCTCCATCGTAGGAGGTTGAGTCTATCTAGCTACTGGCGGCTCGCAACCGGAACGGGACCACGACCCGATCACGTCGTGGCTCGCGGTGCTGGCTGACCAGGCCGATGACGAGTCGAACCGACCTCTCCTCGGCCATCTCCCGCAGCGTCTGCCAGCCACTCTCCTGTTCGGCGGTCAAGCCCTCACCCACCGCGAAACCCGCAGTCTGACAGTACGCTTTCCGGTCACCTCCGAGCAGATCGCGATGCCACGAAGAACGCGTCCAGCAGACCCGTCCCTCGACCTCCACTCGCACTGCGCCCGCTCGGAGCGAGACCAGGTACTTCTCTCCTCGAGCGAACGGGGCCCTGCCCCAGACCCGGATTGCCATCCCGCCTTCACTCATATTGACCAGAATCCAGTCCTGCTGAGCCATTCCGGCGCGCTTGCCCACGATCGCCAGTCGGCCGTCCTCCCGTCGCTTCTCGACCGGGCGAACGATCGATCTCGACAGGGTGTCTCGGTTGTCGAAAAGAAAGCGACCCGGGGAGGATCGCGAGGGCGTACCAATGCGAAGCCAGTTCATTGCTCGACCACTATCGGACAGATCGAGACTCGGATCAAATAGGGACTTTGCTATGTTCCTACCCATGCATTTCTCGCGGCGCTTCCTGCCGACAACCGTGCTCTCCACCCTGATCGGAGTTTCAGTTGCCTTGGGAGGTGACGCCCAACCTCAATACGGCACCACGGTGATCACGCACGGGTACCAACTCAGTGGTTTCCTGCCGGCCTGGCCGGGCACACTCGCCGAGGCCATTCGCCAGCGGGCAGGGGGTGGAAGGATCTTCCAGTATCAAGCCTCTACCGGCGCGCTCGATCTGGTTGCAGGATCGGCAAACGAGGCAGGAGAAACCGTCCTGATCTTCGATTGGGCCGCTGACAGCAACGACGGGCAGCCCGGCAGATCGGAAGCCGCTGCAGATGCTCTTCTGGCCGCCCTGATCCATCACTCGCGCGGCCCTTCGGCTTCCATTCCGTCGAGCCCACTTCATCTGATTGGCCATAGTCGCGGCACCGTGGTCAACAGCGAGGTCGCCGAGCGTCTGATCGCCAACGGTCTCACTGTCGCTCATGTCACGACCCTCGACCCTCACGACTGGGGCAATGCCGGAATTCCGGGCGTCTCGGATCCGGGTGTTACCGACTGGGATGTCAACGCCTGGCACCCCGAGTACCCCAGGTACGACGCATTCGGCGAGTCTCCCGGAATACAGACCTGGGAAGGAATCGATTTCGCGGACAACTACTTTCAGCAGGATGGCAGCAACGAGGTTCTCACCAATCCATGGGGGAAACTCCTGCCCGGAGCTGCCAATCTTGGTTTCCCGGACAGCTTCGGTATCCGTCACTCACAAGTGCATACCTGGTACCACGGCACCGTCGATACCCTGGCTGGCACGGATGGCGCCGGGATCGCCATACCGAGCTTCTGGTACGACAATCCGGGTGGTCATCCGGACTGCAACACCAGCTTTCGTGATTGGAGTCTGGCGCGCTCGGAGGACGGATTCTGGTTCAGCGACTTGAGTGGCGGATCCGCCACCCGCTGCCCAGAGACCGAATACTCACCTGGAGTATCGAGAGTGACCGTCGGATTCAGCTATGCCCTGCCGGAAGGCATCGTGAATGGTGACTTCGAACGAGACACCAGCGGCTGGAGCTACCACGGCGGCGAAATCGGTGGCGGCGCTGCAATCGGTAATGGAGTGCTCGACCTGAGTCTCTCGGCCGGGAGCACGGCCATCGCTTCCGCAACCCACAACCGCTTCTATATCCCACCCGATCGAACGCACATCCGGTTGTGCCTGAGAGTCGTGAGGGCCGATACCGACGACCGTTTTCGTATCAAGATCGGCCTGGACCAGAAACTCTCCCGCAAGGTCGATCGGGTCACGAACACCTGTGACGAGCTGTCAGTTCCGATCACCACCTACCACGATACCATCCAGACCCTCACCTTGGAGCTGGCCGCCACCGCGACCGGAAGTGCGCGTGTCTTTGTCGACGATGTCGCCTTTTTGCCGTCCGATCTGATATTCGTCGACGGGTTCGAATCGGGCAGTACCCTGGCGTGGTCGGGTGCGGTCCCCTAGCCCGTCACCCAGACTCCGGCCCCTACCATCTCTTGCATGGCGCGATCGATATCTCCTGATGCGAGCTCGACACCACGACAGCCCTCGCTCAGGACATGAGTGGCGAAACCTTCACGCACCGCATCGAGCGCGGTGAACCTGACGCAGTAGTCGGTAGCCAGTCCCATCAAGTAGATCTCGGCTGCTCCCATCTGCCGCAGGTACTCGGCAAGCCCGGTCGATCGGCGGCGCCCGTTGTCAAAGAAACCGCTGTAACTGTCGATATCGGGCTCTGTACCCTTCTGAAAGACCCGGGCAAAGCGACCAGTCTCCAAATCGCTGGAAAATTCGGCACCGGCGGTCCCCTGAATGCAGTGCGGCGGCCAGAGGATCTGCGGCAGCCCCATGAGCTCGACTTGATCGCCCACTTGCTTGCCGGGATGTTGAGAGACAAAGCTGCGATGGTTCGCGGGATGCCAATCCTGCGTCGCGACGACGAGGTCGAAATCCTCCTGCACCCGGTTCGCCACCTCGATGACTTCCTCTCCGCGCGGCACCGCCAGCGCCCCACCGGGCAGGAAATCGTTCTGGATGTCGATCACCACAAGGGTCTTCATCGCAGGTCCTTCCCCACAGCCCGTGCCACCTCCTCGCGAGCCGCAAGAATGAGCGCTGTCTTGGTGTCGTGCAGGTCCTTGTCCAGACCAACAGGATACTGATGCGGATGCAGGAATCGTCTGATGCTCGGGTGAAACCCCTGCAGTTGCTCCTGGGCCTTCTGGCGCGCCTCGGCCGGGCTCGGTGCTTCGTAGACGATGGCTCCCTGGCGGGCCACAGGAACCAATAGATCCTCGTGGGCGGTCCCTTCCTCGATCGGCTTGCGGCGCGTCCGGTCCATGGGATCGACCAGGACAAAGGGTTCCTCGGGTGGCTGCATCTCGTCGTAGATCATGTCGGCAATGAATTCGGCTCCCACTCGAAAGCGACGCACCTGGCAAACACCCGGTGTGTTGACCTTGACCGCTTGCTCGGAGAGCTTGATTCTGGGTTGCCAGCTCCCACCTGCGCGGCGCACTGCGGCCAGCTTGTAGATGGCTCCAAGTGCCGGCTGGTCGAAGGCGGTAACCAGTTCGGTCCCCACACCCCAGACGTTGATCGCCGCGCCCTGATCCTTGAGACTGGTGATTACCTCCTCGTTCAACTCATTGCTGGCAACGATGACCGCGTCTGCAAAACCGGCCGCATCGAGAATCCTCCGTGCCTCGATGCTCAGGTAGGCGAGGTCGCCCGAGTCCAAACGGATGCCCGCCAACCGACCGCCTCGCTCGCGCAACCTCTGCCCCACTTCGACCGCATTACGCACACCCTGCAGCGTGTCGTAGGTGTCGACCAGGAGAATGCAGTTGTTGGGCATCGCTTCCGAGTAGGCCAGGAAGGCCTCGAGCTCCGATTCGAATGTCATCACCCAGCTGTGAGCGTGGGTGCCGCGAGGAGGAATGCCAAAGGTCCGGGCAGCCAGGACATTGGATGTCGAGTCACAGCCACCGATGAAGGCAGCGCGGCTGGCCGCCATCGCACCGTCGAAGCCCTGCGCCCGCCGCAGACCGAACTCGATGACCGGATCCCCTTGTGCTGCCGCGCAAATACGCGACGCCTTGGTCGCAATCAGTGTCTGAAAGTTGATCATGTTCAGCAACGGTGTTTCGAGTAGCTGGCACTGCAGCAACGGACCCTTGACCCGCACCAACGGCTCCTGGGGAAAGACCACGGTCCCTTCGGGCACAGCTTCCACATCACAGCTGAGCTCGAGATCGCCAAGATAGGAGAGGAACTCTGCTTCGAACAGGGGTTGATCATCGTTGCCGGTCAACGCTGCCAGGTACTCGATGTCGCTCGGCTCGAATCGATAGGACTTGAGAAACTCGATCACGTATCCCAACCCACAGCTGATCGAGTATCCACCCTTGAAGGGGTTCTCGCGAAAAGTGAGGTTGAAGACGCCTTCGGTTTCGAGCTCCCCCGATTTCCAGTAGCTGTAAGCCATCGTGAGTTGGTATAGATCGGTCAGCAGACCCACCGATTGGCCGTGAATTCGCATTTTGGTCGTTGTCGCGGGCGTCATCTGTTTCTGGCTTCCAGCGCTTCTCTCAAGAGCTTCATCTTGGCGGGGTTTCGGGCCAGGGCTTCCCACGACCAGAACACCACACCCCGGGACGGCGGCCTCAGTGCGGCATGGGTGGCAAGCCAAAACTCATCGACACTTATCTGCGCATCCTGACGGTAGGCGGACTCGACCTGGATACTGGGAAGAACCGGTACGGTGGCCGTAGCAGCCATCTCGCCTACCACTGAACCGATCCAGGCATACGGCCTCTCGAGCATGAACCAATAGACCATCGGCGACAGATAATCTGCATGGTCCGAGAGCGCCTCCAGATCCTGGCCGACGATGCGGTGCCTGGCCGAGCCAAAGTCTTCCCGGCGCCACGGTACGACGTGAATGTTGACCCGAATGCCCGGGTCGATGTGCCGCACCTCGCTGACGATCTCCCTGACCATCGAGGTGATCAACTCGGTTTTCCAGGATGCCCAGGCCTCTGCATGGTGCTCCAGAACCCACCCGGCAATGCTGGACGTCTCAACCAAATCGGTCGGTATCACGATGTTCATCCGAGAGCTGAAGGCTTCGAGACAGTGGGGACAGAAGCACGTGTTGGGCAGTGCCGCTGCTTCCGCTTCGGGACCGATTCGTTCCCAGAAGACAAAATGCCGAATGAAATCGAGACTGATCCCCTCCGGCTGCAGATCCCTGACGAGGTCGGCGATCTGCTGGACCCGCCACTCGCGATAGTCGCGTCGCGAGGGGCAAACAAACTCGACCCACTCCTCGCGAGCCACTCGCCCTTGTGCATCGACCGCAAAGAGATCGGGCTGCTTTGCCAGAATCGCAGGATCGAAGAAAACCGGCGCGATCACGAAGACAGGCACACCTCGCCGGGTCGCCTGCTGACGGAAGGCCGAGTCGGCCGCCAGGGCCTCGCTGACAAATGCGGTATTGATGCCGATCGATGCCCATTGGTCGAAGAGGCCCTCGAGGTCTCCTTGATGGTCGTAGATCTTGACGCCGATGACCGGCTCGGGAGGAAAGACTTCCAGGACCGAGAAGTCCACCCAGTACAGGCTTTCGGTATTGGGCGCTGCCGCCAGGATCCGCTCACCGATCTGACGGGGAGGATCATCGAGGTGTCGCCACCACGGTCGATCGGATTCGTAGCCAAACTGAAACGCCACCGGTGCCGGAGTAAAGGTCCTGCCCCACTCGGCAAATTCCTCCACCATGGCCTCCAGCGAAGGCAGGATCTGGCTGTCATCGACAAAGAGAATGCCATCCCTGACTGTTGGAGGCATCTTCCCTGACTCCCAGTGCTTCAGGAAAAGGCGCAGTCGTGGATCATGAGAGCGAGCTGCCGCCAGCCAGGCTCGAGCCTCGTCGTCGGTTACCGCCTGGCCTTGAGCCTGATCTACAGATTTGTACCACTCCACGTCGATCCCGACACCCACGACCGATGGGTGATGACCGTAGCGCTCGAGCACCAGATGAATGAGCTCTTCAACGGGCGCATTGCCCGGCTCCACCTGCAGCCAGATCCGAGCTTCGAGCCGATCGAAGAGCAACAAAGCTCGCTCATTGCTGTCACGGCTGGAAGTCCGGATCACCGGACTCTCAGGCTCGGCCGGGAAATTGAGCAACGTTCCCTCGCCCGCCAATTGCCCGACGATCCAGATCGCTCCGGGAGCAGCTCCCGCGAAGCGACTCGCCATATCCTGGCCCACCTGCGCCCAGTACTCGGGGCCTGGATCGTAGTCCGGACCATAGGCAGAGTAGCGAAAACCGGCTGAAAGGTCGCCGGCCTGGAGGTCGCCAGCTGCCACCGTGCCGGCCAGAATCAAGAGACAACAACGCCAGTGGATTCGATGTCTCACAAGGGCCCCGTAGATTCCTCGCGTGCTCCCCTCACCCACCTCGCACGACCACGATCTCACGAATCATCGCGGCGTGCACCCCTTTGATGCATCGACCGCGCCGTTACCGCGCAAGCGCTCGGCGCGACGGGTTCGATTCCCATGCCTGACCAGGCTCAGGGGTCAAACCCAACCCCCGGCTGCAGATCAGACCGCACCATAGCTCAATGGCGGAAGCGCATGGGAATCGAGGTCACTCCGCGACCTCGAAGCGAGCGGCGTCTTCTGGCCGCCTCGCGCGGCGCTCGGCGCGCCGGGTTCGATTCCCATGCCGGAACCGACTCGACCGCCAACCCGAATCTACAGCTGCAGATCCGACCGAACAAAAGATCAATGGCGGAAGCGCATGGGAATCGAACCCACCCTCGCCGACCACGAGCCGCCGAACAACGGTTTTGAAGACCGGCGGTGTACAAACCTCCACAACAAGGAACAACTGGAAACATCAATAGAAACAGGGAGAGTCAGCCGATCTGTCTATTGAGCTTCGCTGTCAGTCAACGTGGATTCTTGTGCCTTAGTGTGCCACGGTCCCTAGGTGCACCCCCCGCCGTGGGACCCTAGGGGTGGAACTGATAGGCGTATGCGGGTGTCGCTCGCGCCGACAATGACAAGTTCTTTGTGCCCACCCGTTGGGGTGTGTTCAAGACTCTGGCTGGCGGTCAGACTCGCACCATCAATCGGGAGGCCGGAGTTCCCCTGGTTCGGTGGACGGTTCGTTAAGGCCCGATCTCGAGACGAGCGTTCGGACAGGGAGAGTATCGAGCGTGATCCGGTCAATTGATGCGAGGAGTGGCTCAGGGCGGGGCTCTAGGCCTTGTGGCTTTGAACCAGAGCGCGAGATATCGCGACTAAGAGGAGGCACACACTGACAACGAGCGTCAGGGCCAGCACGACAATCGAGACCAGGTAGAAACTGATATCCAGGTCGAACTGATATTGGACTTGCTGAAGCTTCCATGTGTTCTCTTCTCTAACCAAGACACCCGTCAATCGCAAGGGCAGCACCAACAGAGAGGACAGATCAAACTCCACGTAGCCGATAGTCGCAAACCAAGCCACATCTCCTTGAACCGAAATTCGGGCCCCGTCCATCAGAAACGTGCAGTCACCCCAAGAAGCCCAGTCATCAAAGACCAGGCTCGATGCCTCGTTGTAGCCAACGTAGACCTCCTGCGGCATCGTGCCAAGAATCAACACATTGTCTTGAGAAAATAGTTCACGCATGAAGCTGTCGACGCTGGCAGTATCTCGCTTTGCATAGCCCTTCTGAAACGCTTTCAATTGCCGGACGATCTCAGCGCGGTCGTGTGCTGCTGCATTACCCGTGGAGAAGACCAGGGAGTCCGCCAGATCAGAGAAGCTTCTGTAAGGATTCTGCAGCGGTCTCGTTGCCAAGAAAAATGTCAACAGAATCAAAGCGACGACCAGCATCTGCCCGATGATACTTCTCATCATCCCTCAGGCACCCCCAATAATAAAGACGTTTTGAAAGAGGTTCAGGTTTTCCACTGAACGGTCGAATCTTCGCCTCTCGGACGCTAGAGCAGTCGCAGGTGTCAGCCCGGGACGACCCTGGCCTTTTCTTTCTCCACCCCCTACCCCCACCGAGGGGCCCCATAGGTCTTAGGCAATAGAGCCCCCCCCCTTCTCCAGCGATCCCCCAGGGCTGCGGCCAGCGGATTTGAACAAGGAAGACTGCAAAGAGTGCGAGGCGCGAGGGGATTTAAGCAATCCTTGCGCAGAGCTACCAGAGCTTCATCCAAGGTGTCAAAAGAGTCTGCCTTGGCAAAGACAGACGTTATCCAACGAGCGTCTTTGATGGGGATTGTTCCAAGTCGGCACACCACTTTGCCTTGATGCACCTGGAGGCCCTGAATAGCCAAATCGAGAGTCGCGAAACCGTAAGAGTCCCATCGATCAGGTTCGAGATCCAAGAGGATTTTCTCTTGGCCCTGTTGGATCGCCTCTTCCAATGTTTTCGCGAGAGCACCGATACCGTGCCTCTGGGTCATGCTGCCAGTAACAGAGACGACCAGACACCCATCGACGAAGCGAGTACTCACAGTCGCGGTCTCCCCTTTAGTCCGACTTGGACTCGGCACAGGCTACCTCATACCTTCCAAACGAGTACCAAGCCCCGATCTCCTTCTGCCAAGGGTCTCTTGATCATCTGGCCCAAGGAGAGAGCTGTATGGGCCACAAATCAGCCGCATGGGGGCTGAAACTAGACACCTGCCCATTGCAGGAATAGCGTGTGTAATAGCTCGACAAAGGTAAGCCAGTCGAAAGGCTGAGCGCACAAAGCAACGGGTCCTCATCTTCCTCCAGAACTTCAAGACCGCCGGGCTGCCGAAAGACCCAAGCGAGCGAGCCTCTTTTCGCCGCAATCAGGAGGAACAGATGGAATCCAGTACCACACCCACCACCGTCACACCGTCCCTGTCTCCGATCGATCGGTCCAGGATCGCGACCTATCTGATCCACATGGAGCAGTTCGAGCGCGCGAACGATTGGAGAAATCTGAGCCGCATGCTCACCGAGGATTGCGTCACCATGCCACCTCGTCACACCACCAAGAAGGGCCGCGACAACTGGCTACGATGGATAGAAGAGATGGACTTCAGAGTCCACGACTTCAGTCTGGTGCCCCAGGAATACGACGGCTGTGGCGACCTGGCATTTGTGCGCTGCAACTACGACTGGTCTTACACGCTCGCGGGAAGGACCGAGCCGGTTCACGATACCGGGCGATTCATGGCAGTGCTCCGCAAGCAGCCCGATGACGAATGGCTGGCCACCCACTGGATCTGGAACAGCGATACGCGAAGGACCTGATTCGGTGCTCCAACCTTGAACTTCCTGGCCGCAGGAATGGCACGGTAGGTGTCTCGATTGCTTCGCCGGGAAGACCGGACGGCTGGCAGGAAGTCATT
Organism: uncultured Acidobacteriota bacterium; assembly: GCA_963707075.1. Lineage (GTDB taxonomy): Bacteria > Acidobacteriota > Thermoanaerobaculia > Multivoradales > JAHEKO01 > CAXMQZ01. Next base: position 431,995 of record CAVPOX010000004.1, on the reverse strand, counting down.
GCGAGGCGTAGGATTTCGGGGGAGGCATTCACCGCGATGCCAGTTTATGAGTATCTCTGTCGCAAGTGTGGCAAGTCCTTCGAGCGGGTCGAGTCAGTCAAGGACCACGATCTCTCCAAGGTGCGTTGCCCCGAGTGCAAGAGTAAGAAGGTCGAGCGCCGTTGGAGCCCGGTGTTTGCTGTGACGTCGAAGAAGAGCTAGCGTCGCCCTACCGTCACTCTGTCTGAGCCAGTACCAGGCCCCGATTCGCTTCTGCCAAGGGTCCAGGTCCTGTACTGGTAGATCGGCCTCTGGAGGCGCCACCTCAACAACCCAGGTCGGTGGTGTGGCTGGACACTCTCCCCATGCAGGAGTTGCGTAATCAGTGCCTGGACAAAGGCAAGCCAACCGAAAGGCTGAGCGCGCAAAGCTCCGGGTCCTCGTCTGCCTCGAGACGGGAAACCGCTGCGACGCATTCCAGGAGTGCCAAGCTGCCGAAGGGTCGACAGAAATGTCAGCCGGACTCCAACGACCCACAGGGAGGACAGCCGATGAGACAAAGTCGCGTGTTCGTGGCAATGCTCGTAATTGCAATAGCGTCTAGCTGGTCCGCTAGGGCAGCGACTACTCCAGTCCAGAATGAATTGGCCAAACTCTTTCCAAGTGACGGAGGGGCTCACGACTATTTCGGTGAGTCAGTTGCGGTTGTCGGGGATGTGGCGTTTCCGGAGCCGCATGGGACGACGACAACGGTGTTGAAAGTGGTTCGGCCTACGTGTCTGTCCGTGATGGCCAGAAGTGGATCGAGCAGGTGAAAGAGGTCACTCCGCGACCTCGAAGCGAGCGGCATCTTCTGGCCGCCTCGCGCAAGCGCTCGGCGCGACGGGTTCGATTCCCATGCCTGACCAGGCTCAGGGGTCAAACCCAACCCCCGGCTGCAAATCAGACTGCACCATAGCTCAATGGCGGAAGCGCATGGGAATCGAACCCACCCTCGCCGACCACAAGCCGCCGAACAACGGTTTTGAAGACCGCGGGAGGCACCAGCCCCCGAGCGCTTCCGCGCGCTATTGTAGCGGACTCGCGGGTGCTCGAACGGGTCCGGCGTCCGTTCCCTACGGCACCGTCGAGGACCACCAGGAGGTGTCGCTGGATTCGAGATCGTCCCAGAAGATGACGTCGTCCACATCCGGAAAGATCGTCATCGTCACCTGGACCTTGCCCGTCGTTCCGGCAAAGCGATCCACCAGGACCCACCACTCGCCCGAGCTCACGCCGGTGGCAGCCTCGGGAGCGCCGAGATCCTGCTGAATATCTCCGCCAAAGGGTGTCGAACCCTGCCTGAACTCACAGAACTCGAAAGGCCCATCGAGAAATGGCGCACAATCGGAGTCGTTGACGGTCGGCTGACGATTGTAGGCGACATGAATATCCGCATCCGCGGAGAACTCGCCATTGATCGCCACCTTCAGCGCCTTCGTGTTCTCCGGTACCGTCAGCGGCCCGCACGTGACCTGAGGAGTCCCGTCGCTGAGCACCGGGTCGCAGTAATAGACCAGCGGCACGAAGTAGCTGAAGACGTCGGGAAGATCCCCACACATGCCGGCTCCCTGCCGGTCCCGGGTATCGGCAGCGGTCTTGGCACTTTGGATGAACGACCGATACTTGAAGACATCGGTGTCGAACGGGTGGTCGGGCGGCAGACAGGAGACATTCCCGCCGGACGTCACCCCGGACACCGCCACCTCGACGCCGTTGTGGGTGAAGAGAGGGCCTCCGGAGTCGCCATTGCAGGTGCTGGAATCTTCACCGGGAGGTCCGAGGGGATTGAGGAAATCCCAACAGACATGGTTGTTGTCGGGTACCCCGCTGCAGGCATTCGTTGTCACCCAACCCCAGCGCTTGATACCGGAGTCGGAATTGCCCCCGGCAGTAATTCCGAAACCAGCGACCTGCCCCGCCAATCCGTTGGGTGGTGATGCCACGGTGTTGATAGGCATCGGCAGGATGCCGCTGGTCGGCGGTCCGGTTCCCGCCAGGCCCCTGGAAGGGTCCATGGAGGGTGCGACTGTATTCACTGACTTGAGGTTCAAGACGGCGACATCTCCGCCAGTGCCGAATTGGTAGTTCGGGTGCACCACAATCTCATCGACCTCCCAGATGCCTCCATGCTGCGCAAACACCCGCACGTTCGCGGGGCTCTCAAGATCGGGGCCACCGGCCTGACATTTGGCGCCGGTCGAGCTGCAAACGCAGTGCGCGGCGGTCAGCACCGTGTCGCAGTCGATCACCGTACCGCTACAAATCGAGCCAGGGAAGAGCACCGCGACTGTTTCTGGAAAAGTGACCGTCTCCAGTCCATTGACAATCCTGGCCCCGGGGGGTGGCAAGTCCTCCCCCGCTGCCAAGAAAGGCAGGGTCTTCGTCGGTTCTGCGACAGCGGCCGATACGCATAGGAGAAGTGCCAACGTCAGCGGGAACGCCAAACGCCGGTGAGGGTGGGATAGATGCATTGCACGACCTCCTTGCAGGCATCAATGGACCGTGGAAGCGCACCTCAGCGAGGTAGCACGGCGACACGATAGTCGAGAAAGTTGAAACGACCCTACTACAGATCCGAGGCCTCGCCAAGGCGCCGCGCGCGCACCAATGCCGACGACCACCTGAGCGTAGTCGAGATCAAGTTCGTGCTGTCAGAGTGAAACCGGCCGACCGCCGGCTAGCGACTCAGCTGGCTCAGCTGAAGCCCGACCCGCCGCCGCAGCCGCCGCTGAAGCTGGGCATCGAGCCCTGGCTGTCTCCGGACCCGCTGGCGAAGGTCGAGAACTGCTTGGTCACACGGTCCTTGCCGCATTCCGGGCAAGAGAGGCCGTCGGCGCCCTCTCCCATCCGCTGCAGGACCTCGAATCGCTCACCACAGTCGAGGCATTGATACTCGTAGATGGGCATAGCGGCAATTGTAACGCGGTGGGGCTGGCAGATATTCCAACCGCGATATTTTCGACTCTGGCTATGTTTTGCTACTCTTGCTCCTGGAGGGGTTCGGCGCGGCCTCGGAAGCGCCCAGCATCCGTCCCGAGAGGAGACTCATGCAAAGGCACACCCTTTTTCTCCGCGTCGCCATCACGACAACCCTCGCGCTACTCGCTCCGGTCATCAGGGCAGATCAGAAGCAGGAGAACAAGGTGCGCTCCGCGCGTTGGGTCTACGAAGAGCTCTTCGGCAATCAGATCGAGAAGATACCGGCCGCCCTGATGGCCGACACCCGCTGCATCGCAGTCTTTCCAGGGCTGCTGGAGGCTGGGCTCGTCTTCGGTGGTAGCCACGGGACCGGCGTCGTCAGCTGCCGCAACGACAAAGGGAAGTGGAGCCCACCCTCGTTCATCAAGACCAGCGAAGGGAGCTTCGGTCTGCAGATCGGTGTCAAGACCTCCGATGTGGTGTTGTTCTTCGTTACCGAGGAATCGACCAAAGTGCTACTGGAAGAGAAAACGTCTTTCGGCGGCTCGCTCAAGTACGCCGCAGGTCCCTCGGGCGGCCAGACCGGTACGACGACCGACAAAGAGTTGAGCAGCGACATCTACATCTATGCCAAGAGCCGTGGATTGTTCGGCGGCGCGTCGGTCGAGGGCATTCGGATCGGCTCCAGTCCAAAGGCCATCCGCAAGTTCTACGGACACTACATCTGGCCCGGTCAGATCCTGTTCGATCACGACATCCCGACGACACCTCCCGAGGCCGAGGAGTTCGCACAAGGCCTCGACGCCATGCCCTGGGAGTAGGCGTCACGGCTCGACCACTGTGGACTGCCCGCAGAGGGTGGCAACCCGGCAGGGCTTGAGCGGTGGGCGGACCGTGTCCGAGCTCCATCCACACAGGTAGCGCATAGCTGGGCCGCAAACCCTCGCCTGGCAGGGGCCCATGCCCAGTCGGGTATAGAGCTTCGCCTGGCGCATGGTCCAGGCCGGATCGAGACCACTCCAGGAGACGTCCTCGCAGCGACAGACCACCGTCTCGGGGCTGACTCGCGCCCGCAGCTCCGCCCGAGGCGCGAAGGTCGTGGCCAGCCGAGCTGAGAACTCCGCCAGCCGATCACGGGCTGCCAGAAGCGGCCCCAACTGTCCCGGCCGATCGAGGATGTGCGCTGCGGCGACCTGTCCCTCGGCGAGCGACAACTCGACCCCTCCGATCCCGGTCGACTCCCCGACACAGTAGATGGTGTCCTGGTCCGTGCGCTGGAACCGGTCGACCATGACTGATTCATCCTCGATGGCGCAGCCCAACAGGCGGGCAAGTTCTGTGTTGGCGACCAGACCATACGAGGAACACAGAAGTTCGCACCTGGTTGTCCAGGTTCGTCTACCATCAGTCAGCTCGACTTCCTGGACGCGATCGTCGCCGTGCACGGCGACAACCCAGACACCGAATCTGTAGGGCGTACGCAGCGTCGCCGCCCGGTACCCGAGGGCTTCCTTGATCTTCTTCGGCATCCGCCAGAGTCCGGCGGTGAATCGCACCATCGCCCCGGGTGAAGCCTGCTCGGCGATAAGAACAACGCGAGCGCCAGAGCGTTGAAGAAGGCTGGCCACCGGTAGTTGCAGGGGGCCTGATCCAGCCAACACGACCTCGGTCCCTCGAACCTCGGCGCCTGCTTTGACGAGCGCCTGAGCTGCACCTATACCGATGACCCCAGGTAAGGTCCAGCCGGGGAATGGCAGAAAGAGCTCTCTCGCACCGGTCGCCAGGATTACTCTCTCCCCCCTTAAGGCGACTGCACCGTCACGCGTTTCCCCTATCAGTGTTCCGGCAGGCTGGACATCGACGATCGAGGTGCCGACCAGTGCGCGGACCGAGGTCTTCTCCAGGCGCCTCAACCAGGGGATGGCGGCTGCGGGTGGCGCCGCCCCCTGCCGATGCCGCCAAATCTGTCCACCGGGCCGCAGCCCCTCGTCGACCAGCAGCACTTCCTTGCCGGCCTCGGCCAAACAACAGGCAGCAGCGATCCCGGCTGGTCCCGCTCCAACCACCAGAATCTCCGCTGCGAGAACCTCACTCACCGGTCACCACATGCATCCCCTGGCGGCAAGTCTCCATGCACGCTCGCCGGTGTGGATGGCCATCGAGGGTGACGCGGCACTCGAAGCAAATCCCCATGGCACAAATGGGTCCTCGCTTTCCGGGTCCGCGGGCCGCTGCTCTGAACTGCCAGATGCCAGCATTGACCAGGGCCGCGGCCACCGAAATACCTTCCTCCACCTCGAGCTCGACGCCGTTGACCTGCATTGAAACGTGCGACATACGCTCTCCTCAACCCACGACACGTGCCGGATGGTAGGGCTGGGGGTCAATCTCGGCTTGACGGCCCAGAATCTGATCGGTCAGCAGTCTTCCGGTTCCCAGCGCCATGGTGATCCCAAGCCCCTCGTGTCCGGCAGCAATCCAATAGCCCTCGCGAACAGGCCAGGGTCCGATCAGCGGCAAATGGTCCGCAGTGGCGGGACGAAAACCGACCCAGGTCCTCAGGGCAAAGAGCTCCCCCAGCCGTGGCAGAAACTCCCGCGCTCGCTGCAGCATCACACCGACGATGGCGCGGTTGATGGAAGCATCCCAGCCGACAAGCTCACGCGACGATCCGATCAGGAGCTGACCTGTCCGGCGCGGTTGCACATTGAAGGCCACCGACTCGGCCGTCATCTTGTTGGCGCTCTCGAGGTACCCCAACTCGACCAGTTGGTGGCGGCAGAAGCCGGGATAACGATCGGTGATGACCAGGTGTCCCTTGCGCGGTTCGATCGGCAGCTCTGGTGTGAGCTGCGCTGCCTGGGCCCCAGCCGCGTTGATCACGTGAGCCGCAGTGATACGGCCGGCGTCGGTCACCACCCCTACCGCCGACGGGTCCAGACCCCGAACCTCGACCCCTTCCTGCAATGACGCCCCTGCTGCCACCGCCTGATCGATCAGCCAGCGGGTTGCAGCCGGAGGATAGATCACCCGGTCATGCGGGATCTGCAGAGCACCTGCCAATCCGGGGCGCAGCTCTGGCTCGAGGGTGGCCACCTCCTCACCGCTCAACTCTGCGAGTGCTACCCCTCGTTGGCGATACACCTCAGCCTTGGCCGACATTTGGACAAGCTCCGCCTCATCAGCAGCAACCCACAAGGTGCCACAGGTCTCGTTCTCCCAGAGAGTCCCGAACTCGTCCGCGACTCGAGCCCACAAACGGCGGGAATAGGATGTCAGCTCGAACTGGGCCTCCGATTCGTCCATCACTGCGATATGCCCCATCCCGGCTGCCGTCGCGCCGCCGCCGGCAAATCCCCGGTCGAGAACGGCAACCTGCACCCCAGCTTGCGCAAGATAGTAGGCACAGGCAGCGCCCACCACACCGGCGCCCACCACAACAACGTCCGGACTGCTCTTGCGCGGCATCGAAGTAGGCGTCTTCCAACTAGTGAGTAGCAGCACTGAACCCACCGCGCAGCGGGTCGTTCAACTCGAACACGAGCTCACTGCGTGCCGTGATCCAGGCACGCCCTCGAATGTGCGGGATCAGCTCACCATTCTCCTCGGTGAGCCAGCCTTCGAATAGACCGCCGGTGATGCTCTCCTGCCGCCAAGGCTGATTCAGAGCCAACTCACCTCGGGCATGCAGGACAGCGAGCTTGGCCGAAGTCCCAGTGCCACAGGGAGAGCGGTCGTATTGGCCGCCCGGGCAGAGCACGAAATTGCGACCGTCAGTCTCCGGATTCTCCGGCGGACCGAAGAGCTCTACGTGATCGATCAATCCATCGCCTTCGAGCGGATCCAGTTGATCCAGGGCATTGCGCATCCGCTGCGTCACCGAGAGCAGCTCCGGGAGATGCTCCAGCTGCAGAGGCGGCGCCGGCAGTGAGGTCAGAAAGAACCAGTTGCCGCCCCACGCCACATCTCCCGTCACCTTCCCCAGCCCCGGGACCTCGAGGTCGACGTCGAGACGGCCGCAACGCGCCGGAACATTCCGGATCGTCACCGCGCCATCGCTGTCCAGCCGCGCCCCTACCGTCCCCACAGGGGTGTCGATACGGATCTCGCCCGTCGGCAATCGCCCCAGGTGCTCGAGGGTCTTGACGACGCCGATGAGACCATGGCCGCACATTCCCAGGGTGTCGACATTGTTGAAAAAGAGAACACCTGCCACCGAGTCGGGCTCGGTCGGCGGCATCAAGACGGCCCCGACGATCGCATCGTGCCCCCGCGGTTCGCAAACCAGGGCTCGACGCAGATGATCGTGGAACTGCCGAAAGTAGGCCCGGCGGGCTTCCATCGAATCGCCCGGACAAGGCGGCCAACCGTCGACGACAACCCTCGTCGGCTCACCCTCGGTATGGGAGTCGATGACTTCGATCACATCAGGAATCTGCAAGATGTGGTGATCTTAACTCGGACCCCTGGAATCGACCATTGGCGCGGCGCCGGTGTCCAATGGGTGTATCGTCGGGGCGCAGGTTCGGTAAACTCCAGCCGGGGGGAGTCGAGGCCCTCGCTCGGACAGCTGAGCCGGGTGATCTCAAGGAGGAATAGATGTTCGCGACCGAAACCTACATTCAGCGGCGGAAGAAGCTCCTGACGACTCTCGAATCAGGTCTCGTCCTGCTGCTCGGGCACGACGAGAGCCCGATGAACTTCACCGACAACCCCTATCCGTTCTGGCAGGACAGCTCATTCCTCTACTTCCTGGGACTCACCCAGCCTGGCCTGGCAGCCTTGCTCGACGTCGACGAAGGCTACTGCAGTCTCTTCGGCCACGACCCGACGTTGGACGAGATCATCTGGACCGGAGAGACCCCCACGCTTCTGGAGCGGGGCGCCGACGTCGGTATCGAGGACTGCCGTCCCATCGAGGAGCTCGCCGACCATATCGCCGGAGCACTCAGGTCTGGTCGCACGATTCACTTTTTGCCCCCCTACCGGGACTCGACGACACTGAAGCTGGCGCGCCTGTTGGAGATCCCCAGCGCTGACGTGAGCAAGATCGCTTCGCCCGAGCTCATCAAGGCAGTGGTGGCGCAGCGCTCGATAAAGTCTGCGGAAGAAATAGCCGAGATCGAGGTGGCGACGGATCTCGCCAACGAGATTCATACCCTGGGCATGCGTCTCGCCCGGCCAGGCATGAAGGAGCAAGAGGTCGTCGGTGCCATCGAAGGCCTTCTGCTGTCCAAGGGCTCGGGCGTCTCTTTTCCGGTGATCTTCTCTGTTCGAGGCGAGGTCTTGCACAACCACTCGCACGAGAACATCATGCAGCAGGGAGATCTCGCCATTCTGGATGCCGGGGCGCTCTCGCCCGGCGGCTATGCCAGCGATGTAACTCGGACATTCTCCATCGGTGAAGCCTTCACCCCGCGGCAAAAGGACATTTATCAACTGGTTCTCTCGGCTCAAACGGCAGCGATCGAGGCTTCCGTGCCCGGCAGACCCTACGAAGAAATCCACCTTCTCGCTGCGCAGACTCTCGCCGCCGGCCTGAAGGATCTCGGCATCCTCAAGGGGGATGTCGAAGCGGCTGTCGAACAAGGGGCGCACGCCCTGTTCTTTCCCCATGGCCTGGGCCACATGATGGGTCTGGACGTTCACGACATGGAAAGCCTGGGAGAGGACGAGGTCGGATACGACGACACAGTCTCACGCAGCACGCAGTTCGGCCGGTCCTATCTGCGACTGGCCAAGCGACTCGAACCGGGACATGTGATCACCATCGAGCCCGGCCTCTATTTCATCCCGCAGTTGATCGACAGCTGGGCCAAAGAAAGGCGGCTCGAGGGATTCATCGAATACGACGCACTCGAGGACTGGAAGGGCTTCGGAGGCGTTCGCATCGAGGATGACCTGCTGGTCACAGCCGATGGCCACCGCATACTGGGAAGGCCCATTCCGAAATCGGTCGCCGAGGTCGAAGCTCTCTGCACTGTTTGAACGGGCGATCCTGTGGTACGTTGGTTGTAGATGCAATCGGAGGTGTAAGGTCATGTCCAGAACCATTCCCGGCCAAGGTATTCACGAACACGAACCGTTGCCTGTCGAGGTAGCCAGGTACTGGAATGGCCTGTTGGCGCCATACATGGTTGCCAGCTACCGCAAGGCGATTTTTCAACTCGTGACAACGCTGGCCCTCTACGCCCTGGGCTGGTACGCGATGTACCGCAGCCTCGAGGTTTCCTACTGGCTGACTCTTCTGCTAGCTATCCCTACTGCCGGGTTCCTGGTCCGCCTGTTCATCTTCCAGCACGACTGCGGGCACGGCTCTTTCCTTCCCTCGCGTAAGGCCAATGACGCCGTTGGCTTCGGGCTGGGCGTCCTGATGCTGACCCCATACAAGTACTGGCGTCGCACCCATGCCATCCATCACGGCGGTTCGGGTGACCTCGATCGACGCAGCTTCGGGGATATCGAGACCCTGACAGTCGACGAGTATCTCGCCTTGTCGAAGATCAAGAGGCTGGGCTACCGTGTCTACCGCAATCTGTTCGTGCTCCTCGGGATTGGGCCGGCTTTCCAGTTCCTGATCAAACACAGATTCCCCTACGACATCCCACGATCGTGGAAACGTGAGTGGACGAGTGTGTTCTGGACCAACGTGGTGGCGATCGGTCTCTTCCTGCTTGGTTGGAAGCTCATCGGCCTCAAAAGCGTGCTACTGGTCCAACTACCCATCACACTATTGGCGGGTGCGGCAGGGATGTGGTTGTTCTACATCCAGCACCAGTTCGAGGACACCTATTGGGAGCGCCATGAGGACTGGAGCTTTCACAAGGCCGGCATCGAAGGGAGCTCGTTCTACGACCTGGGTGCGTTCCTGCACTGGTTTACCGGCAACATCGGCTACCATCACATCCACCATCTGGCCAGCAAAGTTCCCAACTACAGGCTCAGAGAGTGCTACAAGAACGTACCCGAGCTGCACGAGGTGACCAAGCTCACCATCCCGAAGAGCCTCCATTGCGCCACGCTGAAGCTGTGGGACGAGGATATACACCGCCTGATCAGCTTCCGTGAGCTGAAGTCTTCGCGCGCCTAGCTTGGTCTCAGTTGGGGATGACCAGTCGCTGCCCGGGGTGAATGGTGCTGCGCCGGGACAGACCATTTGCGGACATCAACCGGTTGAGTGAGATGCCCTGATTCTGGGCGATCTTGCCCAAGGTGTCACCGCTCCTGACCACATAGGTTCCACCCGACACGGAGGCGGCAGCACCACTACCCCGAAGAATCAGCGTCTGCCCGGGATGCAGGGTGCTGCTGCGCAGGCTGTTGTCGCGCTTGATCCGTTCGACCGTCGTGCCATAGCGATTGGCGATGATCCACAGACTGTCCCCTCGGCGCACGCTATAGGCCATTTCGCTTCCGGGAGCCAGGGCAGAAGCCGAGCGCGTCGTCGAGGCGCTGCCACCTCGACCATCGGGCACCTGCAGTTGCTGCCCCGGCCAGATACGATTCGCACTGCGCAGGTTGTTCGCTTCCATCAGCGTCCGCACACTCGTTCCATAGCGGGAAGCGATTCCGGAGAGCGTCTCGCCCCGGCGCACCCGATGCACCGAGAAGGTGTTAACTGGCGCTTCCCACTCCGGCAGAGTCGCCAGACTGGCCATGAGCGTCGTTGTCTGACCGGTGGGGATCTTGAGCTCGTAGGGGTCTGCCGGCGTCGCCTGGCGCCGCAGCTCCGGATTCAGAGTAGCCAGGGTGCCCGAGCTCAGGTCCATCGACTTGTCCAGCGCTGAAAGCTCGGCGGACCGCTCTATCTCTACCGTCTCCCAGGTCAAGGGCGGGAAAGGCTCGGGCAGGTCGAACCCGTAGGCGGCCGGATCCTCCAGAATCGTCAGGACGGCAAGCAATCGGGGGACATAACGCCTCGTCTCTCGGGGCAAGCGGCCATAGATGTCCCAGAATTGGTCGAAATATCCCTCACTCTGCCGCTTGATCGCCTTCAGGACATTGTGCTCACCGCAGTTGTAACCCGCGAGGGCCAGGTACCAGTCACCGAAGAGGTTGTGCAGATCGGTCAGGTAGCCGATGGCGCCGAGGGTGGCTTTGTGCGGATCCATGCGTTCGTCGATCCACCAGTCACGTTGCAGTCCATAGCGGTAACCGGTCGAGGAGATGAACTGCCAGAGGCCCAGGGCGCGCGCTCGGGACAGGGCGCGCGACTTGAAACCACTTTCCACCAGGGGCAGCCAACTGATCTGTTCTGGCAATCCGGCCGCCCGTAGCTCTTCCACGATCATGTCGCGGTAGAGACCGGATCGCTGATAAGACTCTAGGAAAAAGGTGCGCTCGGGGCCCTGGAAGCTCTTGATTTCGCGCTCGACGTACTCATTCATCACCAGCGGGATAGCCCCGGTCATGTCCCCGACCGTGGTCTGGCGCGAGGCATAGATTTCGGTAATACGACGAGAGATCAGATGGCGCAGATCTTCCTTCTGCTGGGCGATGTAGGGATCGCCGTTCGGAGGCACCTCCGCCATGAGCTCGTAGGATCGGTCCAGCGCAGCGAAGGCATCGTCGAAATTGCCCTGTTCCCAGAAGACCTTGGAGGACTCGAACGCTTCGAGCGACTCTTCCAGCAAGAGGGCTGGATCGGAGTACTCGGCGGCGCGCGAAGTCTCGGAATCTGTCTCAGACCGGGAGTCCTCCTCATCGAGATCGGGCACGGACTCTTCGTCCAGCTCGGCGACTGCGCTATCTGCCACAGGTTCGGTGGCCGACTCGACCTCCCCCGTCTGCCCTTCAGACTTCTCGTAGGTCACGGTCACCTGACTCGCCGAGCTCGATCCACTCGACGAGCTGGCACATCCACTCAGCAAAAGGGCGGCCAACAAGACCCCGGCCAGGAAGAACTGCGCCAGGCGCACTCGCGAGGAATCCACAACCTCTACTCTGGGCTCAGACCGATGCACGAGCCGTATTGTATTCATTCTCAGCTATTTGTCAGTAGCTATCGTCACAGAAGCCCGAGAGTGGGACGAAACGCCCGTCGATCTCGCCCAGCCGAGCTGTCGATCCTCAGTGCCGGCCGCGGCGCGTCTGCAGCCGCCGAGCCTGGGCGCCGACCGTCGGATCGAGTCAGGAAGCCCCGACAACTCGCCGCGCGTGATCCACCTGCTCGCGATCGAAATCGCCGTCACCCCAGTGATCCAGATACCGCTGGTAACTCTTTCGCGCAGCGGCAGCGTCTCCTTGCTCCTCTGCAATGCGGCCCAGGAAGTAGAAGGCCCGCACGTACTCCACCGGCAACTCCACACGCCACGCTCCGTTGCTGACGATCGCTTCGAGGTGCTGTTTTGCCAGCCCTGGCTCCCCCGCTGCCAGATAGGCCCGAGCCAGGTCGAAGCGAAGCACCGTGGAATAGCCCTCCGGGCCGCCATGCGACCGGCGCTCTGCAGGATACCCGACCGGGAACTCGTGCTGCGGCAGCGCGGCGCTGGCGAGTTCCAGCTCGGCGATGGCCTGGGCAGCATCTCCTTCCGCCAGGGCGATACGTCCGAGCAGATGGTGTCTTCCGCGGGCTACCCAAGGTCCGGGCAACTCACCAACGACACGGTCTCGTCTCGCGACCGCCTCCCGAGCCTGGTCGAAGTCGCCCATCTCGGCCCGCGCGGCGGCGATGCCCGACAAGGCGGAGACTTCGGCAAAACTGTCGCTACCCACCTGGGCCGCCATCAGAAAGAGTTCGAGGGCGTCGGAGAACTCTTCCACCCGGAGCAGATCGAATGCCAGGTCGACCAGGAGACCCGCTCTGGCTTCGTCTTCGGCCACGTAGCTATCCAGCACTCTACGTCCGTCAGCGATCGCCGCTTCTGATTGCCCCGAATACCACTCCAAGTCCGCCAGGACCTGCAGTCCTGCAATGGCTTCAGCAAGCTTGTCGGATGCGGCCAATGCCTCGCCCCGGTGACGTGCCGACTGCCAATCCTCCAGCAGGATGTAGGCCCAGGCGGGCATGGGTCCGGATCCCAGCTCTCCGGGCTGGAGTTGGTCGATCCTGCGGGCAAACTCGATCACCTCTGCGGGATCGCCCCAGTTCAGCTCGATCAGAGCCCGCGAGAATGGGTACGACCAGCTCTCGGGGTCTCTGGCAGCGAACGCTTCCATCGTCGCCTCCGCCTCACCCATGCGACCGAGCAATGCCTGGCTCGTGGCCAGATTCAGGTACGCCCCCCCGAAGGAGGTCCCTACTTCGATGGCCCTCTCCATCAACGGCAAGGCGTTGTCGGGCAGATCAAGGATGAGGAACTGGAGCCCCAGGTTGTTCATGGCCGTCGTGTTGTCAGGCTCGAGCTCGAGCAGCTTCTGGTATGCGGCGAGCCCTTCGTTCATCGTCGACACACTGCTGGTATAGAGAAAGGCTTCCACCAGGTACCTCTCGCGAAGAGGTAGCCGGTCTGCACTGTCCACAGCGCGCTGGGCAAGCTCCCGCGACTCCGCATACTGTCCTTCGTTGCTCAGCATCGCTGACAGCTTTCGCAGGGCCATGGCAAAACCAGGATCGATGTCTACCGCGCGGCGGAGCTGAGCAAGGGCTTCTTCTCTGCGGCCCTGATCTTCGAGGTGGACTCCCTCGGCATAGTGTCGATAGGCCTCGAGCGATGAAGTCGTGACGTTCATCAGCTCCCGGTCGCCGCCAACCGTTATCGCATCCCCCGTATCGAAGTCCTTTCTCAACTCGCTGGTCAGCGAATCCACCATGGCAAAGAGGTTGTCCCCTCCGAGGCCCTCGACCCGGTTGGTCGAGAGAATCTCGCCGGTCTTCGCGTCCTGTACCTTCACGTTGATTCGCAGGGTTTCGCCAGCCTTGGCGAAGCTTCCCAACATGACCGTCTCGGCATCGGCCTTCTCGGCCACCTGACGAACAACCTCGGCCGAGGTGATGGGCTCTTCGAGCATGTCCATGTCCTTGAGAATCTGGTAGACGCGATCCGTCCCGACCACCTTGACCTCGGACAGCTGCGAAAGGTCGGTCACCAACATATCGGTGAGGCCGGTACGCAGCCAGTCGAGCTCTTCGTCACCGGTGAGGTTGTCGAAGTAGAGAATGGCCACGGCAGCTCTGCTCGCGGGACTTGCAGGCGCCTCTGAGGTCGCTTCTCCCGTGGCTGCAGCCGGCAGCGCCGTGTCTCCCCCCCTCCTCCCCATGGCAAGCCAACCGACCAGAAGAGCCAAGAGGATGATCCCGGCGATCGCCGGGATCATCCATTTGGGTCTCTTCTCGATCGGCTGCGCTGCGATTACCGTCGAGCTGCTTGCAGGGCGCAGTTGCCCCGACGCCACTTCCGATTGCAGTCCCTCGAGCTCGTTGCGCAGATCGAGTGCCGATTGGTAGCGCCGCTTGGGGTCCTTCTCGAGACAATGCTTGACGATCCGACTCAGGTGAAAGGGCAGGTCTGCCTTGCGCTCGGCGACCGAAGGGGGGTCATCGCGCAGAATGGACGAGACGACCTGCGCCGAGTTCTCCCCTTGGAAAGGCCGATCGCCCGTCGCCATTTCATAGATGAGCACCCCGAGAGAGAAAATGTCGGTGCGATGATCCACCGAGTCCCCTTGCACCTGCTCCGGTGACATGTATGGCACCGTCCCGACCACCAGACCTTCGCGAGTCAGGGCCTGGGTCGGCTCATCTTCGGATGGCGGTCGGGCATCCTCGGTCAGTTTGGCCAGGCCGAAGTCCAGAACCTTGACCCGGCCCTCGGGCGTGATCATGATGTTGGCGGGCTTCAGATCGCGATGTGTGATGCCCTTCTCATGGGCCGCGCTGAGGGCGTCAGCCAGTGGCACGGCAAACCGAAAGAGCTTCTCGAGCTCCATTCCCTTCTCCGGAATGACGTCGCCGAGGCTCTTGCCTTCGATATAGCTCATTGTCAGGAAGTGGGTGCCGTCGACTTCCTCCACCGAGTAGATGGTGACGATATTCGGATGGTCGAGCGCCGCCACGGCCTCGGCTTCACGCTGGAATCGCTCCAGCCGGTTCGGATCTTCGCCCATCTCGGACGGGAGCACCTTGAGGGCTACCTGCCGCTTGAGCTTCATATCCTCGGCGAGGTAGACCTCCCCCATGCCACCTTCACCGAGCTTCTCGAGAATCCGATAGTGCGAGAGGGTCTCGCCGATCATCCATACCTCCCTGATGCTGTGTCTTCATCCGCTGGAGCGGTGGCCAATTCTATACCCGACCTTGCCTCAGCCGATTGGGTGCCCAGCGATGACCAGATCCAGGGCCTGTTGGTCCCTCTGCCCATCTTCGGCTCACCGATTCGGCCGTCCATTCGCCGGACGCAGCCTTACTCTCCTCCTGCCGAGTGAGGCGATCGGACGGTCGGACCGGTGCGTGACGGCGAGAAGCGTGAAGGATCATCCGTACGAAATAGTACCGACGACTAGGAGACGGTGAGGGTCGTAGCCGAGGGTCCAGGAGGGCACGCTCACGCTAAGAGGATTCAGGGCCGGTGGCGTTCGCTCGCTCGGCTGCGCGCCGGATCGTGAAGCCCTGCAAGAGACCTCGTGAGGCGCTTGCCGAGAGACCCGTCCTCGAACCCTCGACTACGACCCATGTCACAAACGAGCAGAGTCCCTCTGCCGATCTTCGGCTCAACGGTTCGGCCGTCCATTCGCCGGACGCAGCCTTACCCTCCTCCTGCCGAGTGAGGCGATCGGCCAGGCACCAGGCGGAGGTCAAACGCCCACGGTGGCGGCAGATCCGCTGCCAAAGACTGGCAGTGTCTCGACTCCCTGAGCCCGGGCATCGGCCAGCATGAGCTCCATCAGCTCGGCCTTAACCTCTTCGGGCAACGGCTCGGGGGTGTGGTTGGCCAACAGGTCCTCGACCCGCGCACTGGCGCGCATGGCGGCGTCCTGCCTTCCCTGCTCTTCCCACTCGCCCAGTGTGGCCCGATCGATGACCTTGTCGGGGATATAGGCCTCCTCTCGGAACCACTTCGCGGTGTGCGACAGCGAGAGAAACTCCTGCGTCTCGAGAGCTTCCTCCAGCATCGGCAGGGCGATCGGTTGATCCCGGATCTCGATGCCACGCGTCAGGCGTTGCGTCAGACCGACCATCTCGTGGTCCAGCACCAGCTTTTCCAGGCTCTGACAGGTTTCGAAGTCGTGCATTCCGGGGCCCGAGATATTGTTGATGCCGCTGAGCACTGCGACGGTCGCTCCCATCGCGCTCTCCATACCTGCCTGGTAGTCCACCACCTTCGAGTCGCTCATTCCCATGTAGGCGTGGGTCGGTAGCCCCAAATGCTTGCCGATCTCGGCATAGGCGCCATCGATCATCTGCGTCTCGACAGCCCCCATCGGCGTGGTGCCCTTGCGCATATCGAAGAACGCCGGAGAGCCACCGTAGATGATGGGGGCACCGGGCATGGCGAGTTGATGAATCAGGATCCCGCTCAGGTTCTCGGCGCAGTGCTGGGTCACGGCCCCAGCCAATGTCACCGGTGCGGTGGCACCTGTCAGCGGCATGGAGACCAGTTCGGCCGGGAGACCCGTGCGAGCACAGTCGATCAGGGCCTGGGCAGTCAGATCGCTCCACATCAAAGGCGGTGAGGGGCAACAGTCGAAGATCGCCAGCGGTTTGGCACGCAGCGCTTCGGCCCCACCAGAGACTGCCGAGAGCATGCGGTGCATGGTGACGAAGGCTTCCTTGCCAAAGGTCCCCGTGACCACTGGCTTGATGGAATACTGCAGCGCGACGAACAAGCGGAACCGATCCGCCAGGTCCTCGTGAATATCTCCCGGAATGACCCCTGTGCTCTGCGCGGCATAGTTGCCCAGGGCATCGGTAAGGGTGGAAAAGAAAATCAGATCCTGCGTCACCGGAGTCCTCGCTTTGCCAAGCTGATAGTCGAAGATCCGCAGGGCCGCCGAGCCTGGGTTGAAATGCACCCGATCCTCGCCCAGATCCATGACGCAGTCGCCCAGGCGATTAAAAACCTCGACGCGGCCCGGCGCGGTGGCAAGCGCCCGTATCACCAGGTGCGGTGGAATCAGGACCCGGTTGCGCAGCGAGTCTACCCGCGCCCCGGCACCATCCAACAGATCCAGGGCTTCCTTGTTTTCAACAAAGACACCGAGTGTCTCGAGAATCTCCAGGGCCTCTGTAAAGATCCTGGCTCTGGTTTCTTCGCGGAACCAACGAATCCGTGGTTGTATGGCCATTGTCCAGCTCCTTTGTCTCAGACTGTTCGAGTCGAGGCTCCCGCCCCCTTTTCAGCCTAGCGAGGGGGACGATGCGACGCACCGCCCCAACGGGTG
The DNA here is from genome assembly GCA_963707075.1 of uncultured Acidobacteriota bacterium. Classification (GTDB taxonomy): domain Bacteria; phylum Acidobacteriota; class Thermoanaerobaculia; order Multivoradales; family JAHEKO01; genus CAXMQZ01. The sequence continues at coordinate 414,736 of CAVPOX010000004.1, read as the reverse complement.
GGCAGGGCCGAAACAGCCCTCACCACATGGATCGGGTAGAATTTCCCCAGCCAGTCGATCGGATCGGAGCTGAAGTCGAAGGACCCGGAACAAATCCCCGGGATGAACGTAGTAGATGAGGACCGCAGCTGATTGCCCCTACGGTGCCGCAGTCCCGGGCAGGCGTCGGGTAAACCCTCGGAGGGATAGAAGTTCGATGTGGATACCTACACTCAAACAACTGGGGATCTTCTGTCTGATGATCCTGCTCGCGCTCGCCTCGACTACGGCGTGCAATCGGGGTGAAGGCGAGCCCGACGACGCCGAGACCGCCACCCAGAACGGCGACGATGGTGATCAGAAGAAGAAAGGCCGCGACAAGGACAAGAAGGAGGGTGAGGAAGACGACGACGAGGAAGACGAAGCTGTCCCCGTCGAGGTCGTGACCCTCCAACGCGGCCAGATAGAGTCGATCCTGCGCTTCTCCACCAATCTCGAAGCCGAAAACGATGTGCAGGTGTTCGCCGAGGCCGCGCGCAGGGTAACTCAGCTCCTGGTCGAAGAGGGCGACAAGGTGCGCAAAGGGCAGGTGCTCATCCGACTGCAAGCCGAGGCCCAACAGACGGAGGTAGCAAGAGTCGAGAGTCAGCTGGAAAAGGCCCGACTCGAGTTCGAACGGCAGACGAACCTGTACCAGCAAGAGCTGATCAGCATCGACGAATACAACGAGGCGACCTATGCCCTCGAGCAGCTCGAGCTGAGCCTGGCGGATGCCAAGCGGATGCTGGGCTACACCGAAGTGCGAGCCCCGATCACCGGCACCTTGACCGAGCGCTTCGTCAACGTGGGCGACCACGTCACGATCGACCAACACCTCTTCGACATCACCGACTTCGACTCGATCGTGGCCCGTATCTACGTCCCCGAGAAAGAGCTCTCCCGACTAAGTGTCGGGCAGAAAGCAAGAATCTTCGCGGAGGCCACTGACACCGGTGAGAAGCGCGGCACCGTCGATCGCATCGCCCCCAGGGTCGACCCGCGGAGCGGCACGGTCAAAGTCACTGTCGCCATTCCTCCAACCGAAGGCTTGCTCCCCGGCATGTACGTCACGGTCGAGCTGATCACCGACGTGCACGAGGATGCCGTGCTGGTGCCGAAAAAGGCCCTGGTCTACGATGCGGATCAACTGTTCGTCTTCCGCGTCAAGGAAGACGATCGGGTAGAGAGGTTGCTGATCCAGGCCACCCTGGAGGACCGCGACAACATCGAGCCAGCCAGCCTCCTGGAGCCGGGCGACCGCATCGTGGTCGCGGGACAGGCGAGCCTCAAGGATGGTTCTCAGATCCGCCTGGTTGGAGCGAATCGAACCGAAGATACCGAAGCAGATAATGCGACCGAAGAAGCGGCCACCGACTAGCCGGGACGATTTGGATTCGCAATGAACCAGCAAGGCAATTCTCCAGACCCACGGGCAGTGGCGAGTCCCCCCGCCAATCCTCCCTCAGACCACAGCCTGTCCAGCTTCACAACTCGTCGTCCTGTCGCTATTACCATGGTGTTTGTGGCGGCCGTGGTTTTCGGCTACTTCTCCTATGGGCGCCTGCCGGTAAACCTCATGCCGGAGATGTCCTACCCCACCATCACGGTACGGACCGAGTACCCGGGGTCGGCTCCCGAGGAGGTCGAGAACGACATCAGCCGCCCGGTCGAGGAGGCTCTGGGTGTCGTCGGCGGTCTGCGCCGAATCAGCTCGATCAGCCGTGCCGGAGTCAGCGATGTGGTCATGGAGTTCACCTGGGACACCGACATGTCGGAGGCGATCCAGGACTCCCTCGAGAAGCTCGACCTCATCCTGCTCCCGGCCGCCGCGGAGCGCCCCCTGATCCTGCGGTTCGACCCCTCCCTCGACCCGATCATGGAGTTGAGCCTGGCGGGCAGCGGTGACCGGTATGAAGGAGAAGAGGGATTGCGGCGGTTGCGCCGGATCGCCGATCTGCAGATCAAGCGGTCGCTGGAGCCGATCAAGGGCGTCGCAGCGGTCAGAGTCCGTGGTGGCCTCGAGGAAGAGATCCATGTGCTGCTCGACGAGGAGGAGCTTCGTCGGAGCGGTCTCTCTATTCAGACCGTCATCGACCGCCTGGGTCAGGAGAACATCAATCTGGCCGGCGGCACGCTCACCGAAGGGCGCACCGAGTACATGGTGCGCACCCTCAACGAATACGAGAATCTTCGCCAGATCGAGGACACGATCGTGGCGCGATTCGAAGATCGCAATGTCCGGATTCGGGACATCGGTTCGGTGCGCCGCGCCCACAGGGAACGCGAGATTCTCACCCGTACCAATGGTCATGAGAGTGTCCAGCTCGACATCTTCAAGGAAGCCGACGCCAATATCGTGGCCCTGGCCAACCGGGTTCGCGAAGAACTGGGCGAGTTCGATCTCGACAAGGCCAAACAAGAGGCCGAGAAACGCTCGGCGGGCATCGTCGCTGACGACGAGGGAGAAAAGGGGGAAGAAGAAGAGAAAGAAAAGCGTGGCTTCGGCAGGAAGGGCAAGGAGAAGCCAGCGCCACCGGCCGGTCTCATCGAGCAGACCTGGAAGAACGAGAGCGCGGAGCTGGCACTCGTAGCCGACCGCTCTCTGTTCATCGAAAGCAGCATCAACGAGGTGCGCAACACCGCCATCATGGGCGGCTTGCTAGCCGTCCTCGTGCTGTTCTTCTTTCTTCAGGATCTGCGAACCACAACCATTATCGCCATCAGTATTCCGATTTCCCTTCTGGTGACTTTTGCTCCCCTCAATCTGCTGGGAGTCAGTCTCAATATCATGTCGCTCGGTGGCCTCGCCCTGGGCATCGGCATGCTCGTCGATTCCTCGATCGTGGTGCTCGAATCGATCTTTCGCTGCCGGGAAGAAGGCGACACGCTGGAGACGGCCGCCAACCGTGGGACCTTCGAGGTGCGAGGCGCTGTCATCGCGTCCACGCTGACGACCATCGCCGTCTTCTTTCCCATGGTCTTCGTCGAAGGCGTCGCCGGCCAGGCCTTTGGCGACCTCGGACTCGCGGTGGTCATATCGCTCATGGCAGCGCTGATCGTGGCCCTCTTCCTGATCCCCATGCTGGCCAGTCGCGGCGGGCTCAAGTGGGCCGACACCAAACCACTGGAAACTCATTGGAAGGAATACGGATCCTGGCAGGCTTTGAAGCGGGACTGGCTGGGGTATCGCGCTGCGGGCCAGCAGCCACGCGGGACCCTGCGCAAGATCGTCCGGTGGCTGACAATGCCCGTCGTTTTGCTCTACTTCGGGCTGCGCTTTCTCATCGGCTCGTTGCTCGAGGTGGTCGGCAAGACCACCCTGGCGGTTATCTTCGGCCTCATCTGGGTGAGCAAGAAAGCGCTGATCCCGGTTCTGGGTACCTTCTTCAAAGCGCTGATGTATCTACCGGTCAAGTTGGTTCAAAAGGTGCTCGATGCAATGCACGTCTGGTACCCCAAAGCGCTTCGAGTGACTCTGCGTAATCCCCTGGCCGTGTTTCTCATCGTGGTCGCCTGCCTGGGGGCAACGGTTTGGACAGGCATGGCGCTTGGTACCGAGCTGCTTCCCGAGGTTCGTCAGGGGGAGTTCACAGTCGAGGTCCAGCTCCCTGTCGGTACCCCGATCGAAGCCACCGAGACCATCGTGTCGCCCGTGGAAAAGGCAATTCTGGAAGAAAAGGAGCACATCGAATCGCTGCTTCTGACCGTCGGCTACGATGTTGCCTACTCCAACCGTTCGGATGAGGGCGAGCACACCGCCCGCTTCAAGGTATTGCTGGACGAAGCGGACCCGGAGATCGAGAACGAGGTCATCCAGCGACTTCGCGATAGATTCGCGCAAATCCCGGATCTCGACGCTCGCGTGACTCGACCGGTCCTGTTCAGCTTCAAGGCACCGATCGAAGTCGAAGTACACAGCGATGATCTGATTCTGCTCCGACAACAGGCGGAACAGGTCAAAGAGACGATGGCGGCCATGCCTGAGTTGGCAGATGTCGAGACCACCCAGCAGCGAGGGGCACCCGAGGTCCAGGTCGTCTACGACCGTGAGCTGATGTCCCGCTACGAGCTGAACCTCGCCGACGTGGCTCGCCTCGTACGCGACAAGGTACAGGGCTTCGAGGCCACCCGTTTCAACCTCAAGGACCGACGGATTCCGATCGTCGTGCGACTGCGCATGGAGGACCGGGAATCCGTCGAAGAGGTCCGTTCGCTGATCATCAACCCTGGCCAGGAGCGGTCAATCCCACTCTCTGCGGTAGCGTCGGTGGAATTGGCCGAAGGGCCCAGTGAGGTGCGTCGCATCGACGGACGGCGCGTCGCCCTGGTCACCGCCAACATCGCTGAAGGCTCGCTCGGAGGCGCCGTCGACGGGATCCGTGACGAGCTCGATGCCCTGGCATGGCCTCCCGGCACCACCTTCATCATCTCCGGCCAGAACGAGGAGTGGGAACGCAGCCAGGGAAGTCTTTACCTCGCCATGGCGCTATCGATCTTTCTGGTCTACGTCATCATGGCGGCGCAGTTCGAATCGCTCTGGCATCCCCTGGTGATCCTGTTCACCATCCCTCTCGCCTTCTTCGGCACCATGGTCACCCTGTACTTCCTGGAGATCCCAATCTCGATTGTGGTGTTCCTGGGGATGATCATGCTGGCCGGGATCGTCGTCAACAATGCAATCGTGCTGGTGGACTACATCAATGTCCTGCGCCGACGGGGCCAAGATCTGGTGGACGCCGTGGTCACCGCCGGGACCGTTCGACTGCGGCCGATTCTGATGACGACCGCCACCACGACCCTCGGACTGCTGCCGATGGCCATCGGCATGGGAGACGGCGCCGAGCTGCGCACGCCGATGGCGATCGCGGTAATCAGTGGATTGGTGGTGTCGACCCTGTTGACTCTGCTTGTGATTCCGACCATCTACACTCAGGTGAGTCGACTCAGGACCGCGCTAGGCCGCGAAGAAAAGCCCCTCGAGGCAGCGCCCTCAGGGAGTGCCTCACTCGAGACCAGCTAGGAGAGAAAGGAAACCGCCGTGACTCCAATGGATTCCGATCAGGCCGTCACCACCGAGACCTCCTCGCGCGAGGCCAGCCTGCCACGCTTTTCTCTCGATCGCCGGATCACGGTTTTCATGATCCTCCTGACTATCGTGGTCCTCGGGGCGGTGGCCACCATCAGCATTCCTGTGGAGCTCTTCCCATCCGGTTTCGAAGGACCGTACCTGAGTGTACAGATCCCCTGGCGAGACGCCCCCGCCAAAGAGGTACTCGACAAGGTCGCCCTACCGCTCGAAGACGAGCTGTCGACGGTTGCGGGTCTGAAGAAGCTCAACACCTACGTCCGCACCGGGCAGGCTTTCTGCAATCTTCATTTCAAACAGGGCACCGACATGGATGTCGCGTATCGAGAGGTTCGGGATCGAGTGGAGCGGGCCCGGATCCAGATGCCCAGCGATGTCGAGCAGATCTTCATCCGCAAGGACGACGCATCGGGGATCCCGATCTACTTCCTGGGACTGGCGATCGATCCCGCGGTGACCGACGCCTACAACCTGATCCAGGACGAAATCGTGCTACCTCTGCAGAGGATCGATGGTGTTGCCTCGATCGACATTCACGGGGCGGAGGAGAAGCAGATTCTGATCGAGCTGGACCGGGAAGCGACCGCCGCCTCGGGTCTCAACATCTATGAGCTCGCCCAACAGCTCTCCGGCGATAACTTCACCCTTTCCAGCGGCACGGTCTACCACGGTAGCAACAAGCTTCTCCTGCGGTCGATGGCCCGCTACAACAGCCTCGAGGAGATCGAAAACCGCCTGGTCTCACCCAACATCCGCGTCAAGGACATCGCCACCGTCACCTATGCCCTGCCCGACATGCAGTTCCGTGTCCGGGCCAATAGCAAGCCAGCGGTGGCGATGGGCATCAACAAGGAAGGGGACGCCAACACTCTCGAAGTCTCGGCCAGGGTCCAGGCAGTGGTCGAGGAAATGCGGGAGAATCCTCGACTCCAGCTCATCGAGATCGGCACCCTGTTCAGTCAGGGCGAGATCATCACTGAATCGCTCGACACCTTGCTCAACAGCGGCAAGGTGGGCGGCATCATCGCCCTACTGGTGCTCTTTTTCTTCTTGCGCCGCTTCCGCATGACCCTCATCGTGACGCTATCGATCCCGGTGAGTATTGTCATCGCGCTGACGGTGATGTATTTCGCCGGCGAATCGCTCAACATCCTGACACTGCTGGCTCTGATGATCTCAGTCGGCCTGCTGGTCGACAACTCGGTCGTGGTGGCCGAGAACATCTTCCGGTTGCACCGGGACGGCATGTCGCGCAGGGATGCCTGCATCCAGGGTGCCGGCGAGATCGCCTTGGCAATTGTCATGGCCACGCTGACCACGATCATCGTGTTTTTGCCGGTCTCTCTGGTAGAGGGACAAGGCCAGTTCTTTCTCCTGCGGCTCTCCATCCCGATCTCGGTGGCGCTGCTCGGCTCGTTGCTGGTGGCGCTCGTCTTCATTCCGCTCTTTGTCTACATGAGCCTGCCAGCCAACGGCGGCGCCAACCAAAAGAAACCGCACCCAGTGTCCAACTGGCTCAAGAAGGCCTACGACCTGACCTTCGGCAAGATGAACGCCGCGTATACGCGTCTTCTGGCGGTGTTTCTGCGCCGCCGGCTCGATCTCGTTCTGGTGCTCCTGGCGGTTTTCGGGGTGACAGCGGTGGTGGCCATGAAGCAGGTCAAGTTCGTCGACGTCCAGGACGACGCCGAGGGGCAGTTCCAGATAAACGTCGATCTGCCTCTGAACACCACCCTGGAAGAGGCGGGAGAGTACTTCCAGGCCGGCGAGAAGGTCATCGAGAAGTATGCCGATGAGCTCGATCTCGATGGCTGGTTGGTGATCCATGTATCGACCTCTGGACGCTTCGAAGGGTTCTTCAAACGCCCTCGGACCAACAAGGTCACCACCCGCGAAGCTGTTGAGAAGCTCATGGAGGAGCTGCCCGAAAAGGGTGGCGTTCGGCTGTATACCCGCGGCGATCAGGAGGGAGGGAGCGAGCGCCAGAAGGCTAGCGTGCATACCTTCGTTTTGCAGGGCGACGACTCCGACATTCTGGAAGAGGCTGCCCTGGGATTGGAACAGATCTTCACATCGGTCGACGGCGTGATCGGGATGAAGAAGGTGGACGATCAGTCTCCGAGTGAGATGGCGCTGGTTCTCGACCGCGAACGCATTCAGGCCCAGAACATCAATCCCTCGGTCGTCTCCGCGGTCGTCGGGTACGCTCTACGCGGCCAGACCCTGCCCCGCTACCATCGCGATGGCAAGGAGATCCCGGTGGTGGTGCGATTCAAGGAAGAGGACCGGGACACACTCGACAAGCTCAACGACTTCTGGGTACCGACCAACGAGGGCGACTTTGTCAAGCTCTCGTCAGTCTCCGAGCCGCGCTACAGCTCCGCCCCCAAACGCATCTTTCGCGAAGACAAGAAGACGTCACGCTCGATCGCCCTCGAACTGGCAGAAGGCGAAGAAGAGGAGACCCGCGCACGGCTGATTTCGCTGGCGGGAATGATCGAGCTGCCGGAAGGGGTAACCTGGGGTGGCGGCAACGAGGCGGTGGGACTGGATGAAGACCTCAAATCGATGCTCTTCGCGGCCGTCGTGTCGATCATCTTCATCTACCTGCTGATGGGCTTTCTCTTTGAGAGCTTTATCCTGCCGCTCTCCATCATCCTCACCATCCCCCTGGCCAGCCTCGGGGTCTACTGGGGGCACTTCGCCCTGGGACTGAACATCGACTTCCTCGGCGTGGTCGGATTGATCCTGCTGGTGGGCGTGGTCGTCAACAACGGCATCGTGCTGATCGACTACGTGACCCGACTGCGACACGCCGGGCATGAACGAGGCGAAGCTCTGATACTCGCTGCGGAGCGTCGGTTCCGCCCCATCATGATGACGGCTCTGACCACCATCGGCGGCATGATTCCCTTGACGTTGCAGGGCTCGTCCAGCATCGGGTTGAGCTACAAGAGTTTCGGTCTGACCCTGATAGGAGGCCTCACCACGGCGACTCTGCTGACACTGCTGGTCGTACCCGTGTTCTATACCTTCTTCGACGATGCCAGGGCCGCCTTTACCGGTGTTTTCCGGCAAGCGTGGAAGAAGCAGCACGTCCCGCCCGCAACCGAAGCAGGCTAGGGCCAACCGATCTCGCCAGCTGCCGATTTCGCGGTAGACTCCGCCGTCGTGTTGGAACGAGTGAACCTACCGGTGGCGGCACTGAGTCGCCTGACGCAAAACCTCGACGCTGGACCTGAGGCTGTCGAGAAGTTTGTCGAGAATCACTGCTTTCCGCTGCAAGAGGGTGGGCGCACCACCTTCGTCTATGCAGGCAAGGCTGATGCAGTCCACCTGCACCACTGGGTCCACGGTGCGAACAACTCGCTGCCGTTCGAACGCCATCCGAAGCTCGATCTCTGGCACCTGACACTGCAGCTGCCTGAGCAGTCCCGCATCGAATACAAAATCGATGTCTCCAACAACGGGCATAGTGAGCTGATTCAGGATCCGCTCAATCCGCTCCTGGCTCACGATCCCTTTGGCGCCAACTCTGTCTGTTACGGACCGGGCTACAGGATCTCCGGATGGACCCTGCCCGATCCAACCGCTGCCCAGGGCTCTGTCGAAACCGTGGATATCGATAGCAAAGTCTTCGGTGAGGTGCGGAAGCTCGAGATCTATCTGCCTGCCGAGTTCACGCGGGACCGGAAGTATGCCTGCCTGATCGTTCATGACGGTACAGACTACCTGCGATACTCCGATCTCCGCACAGTCCTCGACAACTTGATACATCGTGGCGAGATCGAACCGCTGGTCGTGGCACTGAGCACACCTCGGGATCGTTTGCACGAGTACGCGGGAGACCCCAAACATGCCCAGTTCCTGGTCGACGAGATCATTCCCATTCTGCACGAGGAATATGCTGCGGACCGAGGGAGTCGCAGACAGGGGTTGATGGGAGCCAGCTTCGGCGCCGTGGCAGCGCTCCATGCCGCGTGGCTCAATCCCAGGACGTTCGGGCGCCTGCTCCTGCAATCGGGCTCATTTGTCGCTTCTCCGAAAGGCCAGACGAAGCGGGGTCCAGAGTTCCGCCCCGTGGTCGCGTTTACCCAGCTCTTCAAAACCAATCCACGGCGGATCACCGAGAAGATATACCTGACCTGCGGCGAGTACGAGTCTCTCGCACGCCACAATCGTGAGCTGGTGCCCCTGCTGCAGGCGGCCGGGATGGAAGTGCTATACACCGAAGCCCGGGACGGCCACAATTGGGAAAACTGGCGGGACCGCCTCCAGGAGGGGCTGACCTTCCTCTATCCGGGAACCGCTTATACTCGGAGCTCCCATGATCAATAGCACCCGCAGGATCGGTCTGTCGCTCGGCGCTGACATCTGTTGGCCCATCTGCTTCGAAGAGATCGTCAAGGATCTCGGTCCGACGCTCCGTTTCAGAGACGAGGAGGTGCAGATTGTCGTCGAGCGCTTGACCATCGAGCCCTTTGACCTGCGGCAGGAATGTCGGTTCGACGTCGTGCTGGACCGACTGACCCACTGGTATCAACCCAGCCGCGAGTGGATCAAGAAGGCCGTCCTGATGAACGACCTCTATGTCCTCAACAATCCCTGGTCGATCCAGTCGATGGAGAAACACACCTCCTACTGCGCCATGATGCGTTTGGGGCTGCCCGTACCCGATACCTGGATGGTACCGCCCAAAGAGTATGCGGAAACCGCCGATCTAGAACCCACGCTGCGCCGTTACGCGGAGATGTTCGATCTCGGGAAAGTGGGCAACAAGCTGGGATTCCCCATGTTCATGAAACCCTACGATGGGGGGGCCTGGGTAGGGGTGAGCAAAATCGAGAGCGAAGGACAGCTGCGCACGGCCTACGAGCAGAGCGGTCAGCGTGTGATGCACCTGCAGCGCGCTGTCGATCCGCACGATCTGTTCGTGCGCTGTCTGGGTGTCGGTCCACAGGTCAATATCATGCGCTATGACCCCGGCGCCGCGCTGCACGAGCGCTATCAGGTGGATTTCAACTTCGTCGACGGCAAAGAGTGGTCGCTACTGACCGATATGGCTCTCACCATCAACAGCTTCTTCGGATGGGACTTCAACTCCTGCGAGGCTCTGCGACAGAACGGCGCCTTCCACCTGATCGACTTCGCCAACGCCTGTCCCGACTCTCAGGTCACCTCGCTCCATTTTCACTTTCCATGGCTCCTCAAGGCCAAGATCAAATGGGCAGTCTTCTGTGCGGTGACGCATCGTAAGATGCGGGTCAATCTCGATTGGCAGCCCTACTTCGAGATCGCCGACCAGGACCTGCCCTTCCGCGAACGTTTGAGCGCTTACGCTCAGATCGCCCGGGAGCGCCTCGAAATAGATCGCTTCGCAGAGTTCTGCGATGAGCACCTCGCCCATCTCGACGAAGTGGCCTGGGAATTCTTCGGCTCGGGCAGGGCCAGGGAAGCGGTGCGGCTCAAGGTCGAGGCACTCTTCCCAAAACACGAGGTCGAGAAGTTCACCGAACATTTCTGGGGTCTGATTCAATTTTGGCGCAAGACAGAAGCCGACCGCCTGGCGAAAGGCGCGCGGTGACATCCCATAGTTCGGACTGGTACACCGATCGCCTGCAAAGCCGAGTCGAGCTGTCTCGTTGGGGCCACTACGGAGCCCCGGTACTCCTCTTCCCCACCGCCGGTGGCGATGCCCGGGAGTGCGAACGATTCCAGCTGATCCGCAGTCTCGAACCGCTGCTCGCCGATGGTCGGATCAAGGTCTACTCGGTGGATAATGTTGCCGGCGCAGCCTGGATTTCTGGTCGACATCACCCACTGCACTGCGCCTGGCTGCAGAACCGCTTTGACGAGTTCGTCATCAGCGAAGTGGTCCCGGCGATTCGCCACGATTGTCAGTCCCCGCAAATCGAGATCATCACTGCCGGAGCCTCGATAGGCGCCTTCAACGCCGTGGCCTCCCTCTGCCGCCACCCGGAAGTGTTCAAGTGTGCGATCGGAATGAGCGGGACCTACGATCTGTCACATTGGCTGCACGGCGAATGGAGTGATGATTTCTACTATTCTTCGCCCATTCACTTTCTGCCTGGACTGGACGACGATGAGCAACTACAGCGCCTGCGGACCCGCCATGTCTTGCTGCCGACAAGCGAAGGGCGCTGGGAGAACCCGGGCGAGACCTGGAAGCTGGCCCATGTCCTGGGCAGCAAGGGGATCGCCAATCGGGTCGACCTGTGGGGGCCGCAGTGGGATCACGATTGGCCAACCTGGCGTGAGATGCTACCCAGATACCTCGCTGAAATCGCCTGACCCCTTCGCGTCGTTTGCCCCTCGTTCTGTTGCACAACGGCAACAATGCCTTAAGCGTCCTGGCTCAGAGAATACCCTCCAGTAGCCAGATGTCACCGCCCTGGGGTTCGGCCCGATCGAATACCACCCGCATCCCATCCGGTGACCAGTGTGGATAGTCCAGGTGGATCTCCTGATTGTCGAACTCGAACACCTCGCGCGGATCACCGCCCGCGACAGGGTAGGCCAGCAGCGTCCGGTGGCCGACGACATCGAGGATGAGGCTCCTATCGGGTGAGTAAGACATATGAGAGCCACTGAAGATGGGCCGGTGCTCGGTCCGTTTCCCTGTCTCCACGTCGACTCGGTAGATCCCGGACTGCCGACCAGCTCCCGCGCGAACGATCAGCGACCGGCTGTCTTCCGCCCAGAGCAGAAAATGTCCGGCGGCTCCAAAGGAGGTAATCGATCGCTTGGCAGAGCCATCCGGCCGCATCAGCCAGACCTCCAGTCGCCCATCGGCGTCTGAGTGATAGGCGATCCACTGGCCATTGGGGGAAAAGAAGGGGTTCATGTCCAGGCCTTCTTGATCGGTCAACCGGGTCAGCGCCTCGCTGGACAGATCCAGCAGCCAGACGTCGTTGTTCCCCGCGCGCGCTGAAAAGAAGACGAGAGAGGACCCATCGGGTGAAAACTGAGGCTGGTAGTCTCCTCCACTCCCCCGGGTCAGCTGTCGAGTGCTTCCGTCGCTCAAATCCAGCAACCACAGGTTCATCTCTCCCGAGCGGTCCGAGTTGAAGGCCAGCATTGATCCGTCGAGCGACCAGGCTCCTCGACTGTCCTCGCGAGTGGTGGCAACCAGGGCTTCGGGAGGACCGGTCACCTGAGCAGTTGCCGGATCGAGCGGTAGCGTCCACAGATCCGAGTTCAGGCGCAGTACCGCAAATGCGAGCGCCGTGCCATCGGGGCTCAGGGTCAGCTGCAGATCGTCTCCGGCCCCGGTAGTCATCTGCTCGGCAACGCCCTGGGGCCGACCCTCTTGATCCACTGAAAGGCGCCAGATATTGAGTCCGCCGCCGCGGTAGGAAGAGAAGTAGATGAACCGACCGTCAGGTGACCACACAGGATCCAGATCGAGGTACTCGTCCTGGGTCAACGGATAAGAAGTGTCGGTCACCAGATCGGTAATGTGGATGTTGGACAGCGTCTGCTGGATACGGCGGTAGACCACCTTGGTCCCATCGGGGGACCAACTCGGTGCCGTGTGAGTCACGGCCTCCGACGTATCCGTGCTGAGCTGCCTTGGATTGCGACCACGCGCATCGGTGGCCCAGATACGGACCGGACCCGCCCATTCAGCGTCCACCGCGAGTCGGCTGCCATCCGGCGAATACACCGGGTTGAAAGCGTCCTCAACCAGCAGCTCGACCTCTCGCGTGGCCAAATCGAGATGCCAGACCTCGCCCCCGGTGGAAAAGAACCCGCGGACGTCGCTGCGTGCCAGCCGCTCGCTCTCTCGACTCCCCCTGACAAACACGATCGAGCTACCATCCGGTGCCCACTCGGGCTGGATGTCGTCGAACTCTCCGGTGGTGAGGGGTTCGGTATTGCCACTCTCGAGGTCCTGCAGAAACAGCCGATGAATGCCATTGCTTTCCGCGGCATAGACTATCTGGCGTCCCTCCGGAGACCAGGCTGGCCACTCTTCCAGCTCCGCTCCAAAGGTGAGCTGGGCAAGTCGCCGCTGCTCCGAGGAGAAGCTCGAGGTCGGCGGATCGCCGGAGAGCCTGGGTTCTTCGACCTCGCCGGGCGCGCGAGTCAGTCTCCACCATCCGAGAGCGGCCAGCAGCAGGCCGCTCGTGACCAGCACGCCGAGACCCCACCGGCGGTTCCCGCCTCCGGACATCGCCTGGGGATCTTCTGGCTGTGGAGAGCTGACGGGACCGGTCGTCGAGGTCGTGGCTTCACCCAACTCGACCTGCTTCTTCAGATCCTGCAAGGCGTTCTGCAGATCGAGCGCACTCTGGAAGCGGCGCCGGGGCTCTTTCTCGAGACAGTGGTCGAGAATGCGCCCCAGCTGCGCTGGCAACGCCGGTCGCACCTCCTTGACCGGACGCGGCGAGTCCTTGAGAATCGACGCCAGAAGCTCGGCCGACCCGGCGCCCGCGAAGGGGTATTCCCCCACCGCCAACTGATACAACAGGACGCCCAACGAAAAGAGATCTGACCTGCCGTCGATAGCATCGCCCTTGATTTGCTCGGGCGACATATAGGGGACAGTCCCCACGATCTGGCCTTCCCTGGTCAGCTGCTGCGTGGTCTCATCGCCCAATCCCGAGTCCGCGCCCTCTCGCAGCTTGGCGATGCCGAAGTCCAACACCTTGACGCGGCCATCCCCGTCGATCAGCACGTTGGCAGGCTTGAGGTCTCGGTGGGTGATTCCCTTTTCATGGGCGGCAGCTATGGCATCGACCAGGGAAATGGCCAACTCGAAAAAGGTATCGAGATCGACGCCTCCCAGCCGGAAAGCATCGTCGAGCGTCTTGCCCTCCACCAGCTCCATGACCAGGAACCGATGCTCCCCAGCCTCCTCAAGCTGATAGAGCGCCGCGATATTGGGATGATTCAAGGTTGCCAGTATCCTGGCTTCCCGCTCGAAGCGAGCCAGGCGTTCGGGATCGGTGGCCAGTGCAGGCGGCAAGAGTTTCACGGCTACCTCCCGGCCCAACTTCAGATCCCGAGCTCGATAGACCTCGCCCATGCCACCGGCTCCGAGGTGACCGAGGACTTCGAAGTGCGATAGCTTCTTGCCGATCAAGGTGACGGAATTGTAGCGCGGAAGATGGGTGGAGGCGTGCGTTGCGTGAGCGACGTTACTCTTCGCTTGAGAACCGGCCGAGCGCGTCGAGAATCGCCTGATGCGTCTGCCGAAGGTCTTCATGATCCTGGCGGGATCTTTCGTGGCGATCGTGGATCAACTCATGCAGGCCCGTGATCTCCTCGCTGGGCTCGCGATGACTCTCTCGCTGACGCCGAATGCGCTGTTCATGGCTGTCGATGAGCTCTTCGTGGGTCTGGATTGCCGCCTCGTGGCGCTCCAAAGCGTCTTCGAAGTCGGAGAGATTCAACTCTGGCAACAGGCGACGTAGCAGGCGTTTGGTTGCCGCTTCGTACTCCATTCGCCAGCGCTGCAAATCGCGGGCCCACTGCTCGTGGTCCTGATGGGCCGCCAGGTGGTCGAAGTGGGCCTCCGTGTTGGGCAGCGGGGATTTCTTCTTGCGACTCTTGTGACTCATCCCGGGCAATTCTCTCAACCGGCAAGGACTGATCGCAAGGCATCCAGGCCGATGCGGGCACCGCTGATAACAAGCACAACCCGGCTGCCCTTGTAGTCTTGCGCGACTCGGCAGAATGCCGCCACTGAAAGGGCCGCAGCGCCCTCGATTAGCAGGTGGTGCTTTTCCAATACCAGACGGATTGCCGCGGCGATTTCTTCTTCGGTCACCAGGATGAAGTCATTGATGAGGTCTCGACAGATCGAAAAGGTGACTGCTCCGGGCTCGATACCCCCGGCTGTGCCATCCGCCAGGGTAGGCTGCGAAGGCCGCTCGACGATCCGTCCCTCTCGCACCGACTCACACATCACCGGCGAATTGATCGGCTGGCACCCCACAAAGTGCAACTGCGCATCGACTGATTTCAGGTATCCGGCCACGCCCGCCGCCAGTCCTCCACCGCCTACTGGACAGAAGACCGCATCGATCCCCTCCAGTTGGCGTTCCAACTCGAGGCCAATGGTTCCCTGTCCGCCGATGATCCTCGCGTCGTTGTAAGGCGAGATATAGACCAGATCCTCGACATCGGCCATTCGCCGCGCTTCGACCTCCGTTTCGACCCCGTCGCTGCCAAAGACGACCGGCTCAATGCCCAGGCTCTGCATGGTTTCGACCTTTGCGAGCGAGACTGTTTCAGGGACCAGGATCGAACCCTTGATGCCGAACCTGCGCATCAAGTACGCGACGGCCGAACCGTGATTGCCCGATGAGGCTGTCACGATTCCGCAATCCCGTTGTCGGTCCGTCAGCGACAAAACCCTGCTGAGGGCTCCGCGGTACTTGAACGAGCTGGTCACTTGCAGGTTCTCCAGCTTGAGATAAACCTCACAGCTCCCCAGCTGGCCCAGCCAGATTGAGGGCTCCAGGGGCGTCTGCCGAATATGCATGCGGATCCGGTCTTCAGCCTCTAGGACCTCCCGACGAACATCGATCGAACTGGATGGGCTCATTGAAGAATCAATCGGCCTCGAAGCCCGCAGACTTGTGGGAACCGTCACAGTAGGGCTTGTTGCCTGAGGCGCCACAGCGGCAGAAAGCGCCCCTCGATCCCGCTGCGGATTGACGACCGACCGCGTTGGTGATCTCGACCGCTCCCTGGAAGATGATCGGGCCATTCGTCGCGGTTTGCAGATGGAGCTCAGTGCCCGTGTCACCCTCGATTGGAGGCAACTCCGCGGATCCCAGTTCCCCCTCGTCCGAGAAGCCGGCCTCCAGGTGACTGTTGTCGCAAAAAGGCTTGTTCTCCGACGCTCCACATCGACAAAGTGCCAGCCGATTTTCGGGCAGCTCTGTCCCGTCAGCCATCTTCAGCCACAGATCGCCCCGAATATAGAGAGGACCCTTGGATACCACCCGCGCCGTGGCGCCTTCAGGACCCGAATCTGAGGCTCCCCCATCCAGGCGATCAAAGTGCAGGGCGCCAGTCGGACAGCGCATCACGACTTCCGCGATTACGTCGGCGTCGCCGAGATCGGGTTTGATCCAGGGCCTGCCATGCCGATCAAAAACCTCGGGAGCTCCCCTGATGCACTCAGCTGCGTGAATGCAGCGCCGCGGCTCGAAGCGCACCCTGATCGATTCTCCCTCATAGTCGTGGTACTGCTTCTTCGCCATGGTTCTCCTCCTGCCTTGAAAGTACAAATTGTCGGCGCAGCGCCAAGGCCTCTCGCCGCCGGTCTCGACAGATCGAATCAGCGGATGTTGGGTTTCTCGCCAATGCTTTCATGCCTGGCGGTTTTTCGATGAATCGCAACAGGCGAGGTCGCCACAGACGACACTCATGCGAAGAAGGCCCCAAACATCAAGAGTCACGAGGCAGTCCATCCAGCTCTGGAAGCTCGGTGTGACCTCCCGAATCTCGCCGAGACGGCAACACGGGTTCGAAGTCTCCACGCATTCCCCTTTCTAGACAGCTGCTCTCTCAGTCAGGGGCTCACCCAAGACAATTCTTTCCGGCCCGAGAGCCGCGAGATCCAGAATCGGCTGGCACCCAACGATCAGCTCTGACAAGTACCTGCCGACAGCCGGTGCCTGCTGTAACCCGTGTCCAGAGAAGCCGTTAGCGAGATACAAGCCCTCGACTTCGGGCCACCGACCAAGAATGGCGTTGCCATCGAAGGTATTGACAGCGTATAGACCGGCCCAGCCTCGTTCAAACCGCAGGCGTTCAAAGTTCGGCACGATCTCCGCGAGCTCGGGCCAGAGCAGATCGTTGAACCGCCTTTCCTGCCAATCGAATCGATAGCCTACTGGATCGTTCGGGAGAGACCTGCCAACAATCAGCCGATCTTCGCCTTCGCTCCGAAAATAAAGTCCAGAGGGGAGATTGGTCAACGGGAGAGGCCGTGCGGGCTTTCTTTCGGGCTCGACGCAAAAGACCTGGCGTTGAACAGGCTCGACCGGCAGCGAGACTCCCGCCTCGCGCACGACATCGGCTGCCCAAGCGCCGGCGCAGTTCACGATGATCGGGGCGGCCAGGCGTCTGCCGCTTGCCAATTCCACTCCGGTCACCGTACTCGACGACAGAGTCGGCCGCATGACTTCATCGTGAAGAAAACTCGCTCCCAGACTCATCGCTCGACGGCGATACGCCATCAGAAAAGCATAGCCATCCAAGTGGCCATCTTCGCCCCCCAGGGTTCCCGCCGCGAAGCCGGCCACCCGCAACCAGGGGAACTGTTCTTCGATCTCAGACGGCCAAAGCCAGTCCACCTGACATCCCAGCAACTGCTGGAGCTCCAACGCGGTACGAGCCCTGTCCGTCGCCTCATCATCGAGGAGGAACAGGTTGCCATCTTGCTTGAACGCCACCTCGGGACGGTTACCGTCGACCTCCATTTCTTCCGGAAATCGGCGGAGAACTTCGAGAGTGTATTGGGAAATCTCGATGTTCTGCGGCAGACTGAACTGAACACGGACGTTACCAACAGACAAGGCGGAAGAAGCTCGGCGATAGGTCGGGTCCTTCTCTACGACCACGACGCGCAGACCGGGATCCAGAGTGACCAAGTGGTAGGCCACCGAACAACCGATCACGCCACCACCGACGATGATGACATCGAAGGTCTGGTCATTCGGATCGGTCGTGGCCATTGAACCGGTTTCAGTCGATTTCTCTGCAAATTGTACCCTGCAGTCATGCTAGCCTCACGAGTCCGGGCCATGGACACAAACCAGATCATCTCTTCCATATTCGGAGTACGCCGCGCGCTTATCGGCATGATTCACCTGCCAGCCTTGCCCGGAACGCCACAGAACGAGCTGTCAGTCGATGCGATCTGCGAGCAGGCCCTGGACTCGGCACGCAAGTTGCGCGACGCCGGTTTTCACGGCCTGATGATAGAAAACATGCACGACAGGCCCTACCTGCGCCGCGATGTCGGGCCGGAGATTGTGGCAGCGATGGTGGCTGTCGGTCGCGAAGTTCGACGGGCAGCAAGTCTGCCCCTGGGTGTCCAGATTCTCGGAGGTGCCAACCGAGCTGCACTGGCAACCGCTCTGGGCTGTGATGCGGACTTCGTTCGAGTCGAGGGTTTCGTGTTCTCTCATGTGGCCGATGAGGGTTTGATGCATTCCGACGCAGGAGACTTGCTTAGATACCGCAGGACGATAGGTGGCGCCCAGATCCGAGTGTTTGCAGACATCAAGAAGAAGCACGCCGCCCACGCAATTACTTCGGACATCGATCTGGTGGAGAGCGCAAAGGCGGCGGAGTTCTTTCTCGCCGACGGCGTCATTGTCACTGGAGCAGTGACCGGTGAGGCAGCCGATCCCAGCGAGGTGGGCGCCGTCTGCCAGGCAGTCAGGATTCCTACCTTGGTCGGTTCCGGCGTGACACCCGACAACCTGTCGAGTTTCGGTCAGGCGGAAGCCTTCATCGTCGGCTCAGCGCTGAAGCATGGAGGCCGATGGTCCAATCCCCTCAACCCTCGCCGCCTCGAGGCGATTATCCAGGCCTTCGACGCGCTTCCCAGGTCGAGGTAGAGCATGCAGCTCGACTTGATGATCCTCGGCAACTTGATTGTCGACGACATCGTGTATGAAGACGGCTCGACATTGATGGGGCAAGCGGGGGGGGCTGCTCTCTATATGGGCCTGACTGCGCCGCTCTGGGGGCTGAAGACCGGAATCGTCTCTGTCGCTGGGACGGATTTCCCCGTCGAAATGCTCACACACTTGCGCGAGAGGGGCGTCGACTCGACTGGAGTGAGAGAGTTGCCCGGACCTGGTCTTCGTACTTGGCTGCTGTACGATGGTGATGTGCGGCGCGTGGTCCACCGCCGAGGAGGGGCGACACACCTCGAGGCATCGCCCGATCTCGAGGACGTTCCCGATGAGTGGGAGCCCAAGGCAACTCACCTCGCTCCAATGCCCATGGATCTTCAATGGAAGCAGTCTCGTAGACTCCGAGATCGGTTCGGAGACAACGTGGTGCTTTCCCTCGACCCCTTCGAACCAATGACCGAACAGGACCTCCACGCCTGGCAGAGACGGGCGTCGGTTTTCGATCTACACTTCGTCAGTGAGGATGAGATGGCACTGGGTGGGGGCCGGGCGAATCCGATCGCTGCCCTGGGGAGCCTCTTTTCGGGTCGACTAGATACCCTGTTCTACAAGCAGGGCAGCAAGGGTGGATTGGCCCTCTTTTGTGGCGGGGGCCAGAATCTTGCCTGGTTGGCGAGGGCGGACAGGGTGGTGGACACCACCGGTGCCGGTGACGCTTTTGCCACCGGGGTGTTGGCAGGCCGGATCAAGGGTGTGCCTCGGCTGCGAGCGATGGAAATGGGAGTTGTCTCGGCGAGTCTGGCAATCGAAGGTCAAGGGGTAACAGGCCTGCTCGAGGCAACCGCTGGCAAGGCCTGCAATCGCTTGGTGGATTGGTTCGGGCCCTGACACCTACCCCTCGGGGTGGTGGCGTGAATCCAAACAGTTAATAGGCTTGCCGCTGGATTGGGCAGTTCTCACGAGACAAGATCTGGAGGAAATCATGCACGAGAAGAGCATCGCACTACTCAACAAGGCCTTGGGTGAGGAGTTATCAGCGGTCCATCAATACATGTACTTTCATTTCCATCTCGACGATCTCGGCTATCAACCACTGGCAGGACTGATGAAGAAGACTTCTATCGGCGAAATGATGCACGCCGAAGAGCTGGCAGAGAGGATCCTGTTCCTTGGAGGGGAGGTGGAGATGGAAGTCCTGGATCCCGTTCAGAAGATCCACGAGCCCAAAGCGATGCTCGAGCGGGCCAAGGCAATGGAGGATGCCAGTGTCAAGTTCTATAACCAGGCGGCTCAGGAGTGCGCCCAGAACTTCGATGCGGCATCGCGCAAGGTATTCGAGGAGCTGGTGGCAGACGAGGAGAGGCATTCGGACATGTTCGATCAGCAGATCCAGTACATCGAGCGCTTTGGCGAGCGATTCCTCGCCCTGCAATCGCTGGAGGCAGACGCACAAGTCGACTAGCCCTCTACCGGGGTGCCAGCCGATTCAGCCTGTGAGGTCAGTCTAGAATCGACAATCGATGCCAGTCCCCCCGGATCAAGACGCGCGAGTGCTCACCGCGGACGTGCCTCGATGAGCCTTAGGACCCATCGAGGCTCACGGTTCCCAACTCTGCGTTCTGACCGGCCAGTTCCGTCCGGCTCTATGCCTCATTCGCACTCTGAGCTCTTCTGGACAGGACCCGATGAACTTGCAAGGTGGCTAATCTGGCTGAAAGTCCCCTGCTTCAGTCACAAAGGCCAACCCAGGGGGAAAGCTTCCCACTGGAAAACTCGCGAGACGATTCCCCTCTCGCAAACTGCGAGCGGCTTCGCGATAGGCTGTAACAAACGACCGATATGCCTGCACAAGGGCCAGGCGAGCCGCTTTCGAAACGACATGAAACAAAGGCGCACTACCCCGCTTCAACTTCCTGGGTTTCTCATGAGGGTCAAGGGCGAGAATTGCACGTAGCCCCATCGGGCGCGTGCCATTCGCCACGTGTTTCCTCTTGGTCTCTCGGCGTATATCGCGCACCAGCTCTGTCACAAGGCCTCGACGTTCTGGCTCGGAAAGATGCCTCCAGCATGGCAGGGGCTCAAGTTCTAGAGTCTCTGTCGACGCAAACTCGAACGGATCCTTGGTCGCGCGCCGGGCTCGAGCAGCACACTCGCGGGTGCGATCGAACCACACTCCCTGGATCGCCTGCCCTTCAACTAGTGCACAAACCGAGTGCGCTCCTGGCCACTGAGCAGGACTTCTCACTAGACCCTCCTTGCACCCGTGGCTTAGAAGGTAGCGAAGTCTTTCAGTCTGGGCCGATTCTTCTCCACTAATCACAATCGCTTGATAGCGGCGACCCCAGAATCTCTCCTTCCAGTCATGAAGACGACCCGCCTCGCGTGCCAGATTCGAGTTCACGTAGTTCATGAAACGGGCAAGCTGCTTGGCGTCTCTCACACTCAGAAGAAGGTGGTAGTGATTGGAGAGAAACACAAACGCATGTAGATCGATAGCGTAGAGCCTCTTGGCTCGAGTCAGGACCCCGACGGTAATCGATCTCATTTCAGCTGAGGGTCTGAGCAAATACCGTCCCTGAATGGTTCGACAAGTGACCTCTACGAGAGCACCGCCATCGGGAATGAATCGCAACCTCCTCGCCATGGCCCTTAGGACGAAAAACCTGGCGGAGATCTTCCAAAAACGGGTGGCACCTCCGGGGAAGTCTCAATCGATGGGCAAGAACAGACGCGTGATCAGCTGATCTTCCGGGTTGTCGGCCGGATCCGACACATACTCCTCCCACCCGAGTCCGGCCTCCTCGAGGCCGTGCACAGCTGCCCACGCCCTCGTCTTCTCCCACTCCTTGGAGAGGTTCCCATACGGGCCGACACTGGTCGTCCTGACCACCCTACCCCTTGGGGTTTCGCCTACTTTCACCAATGACTCGGGCTCCAAGTCCCCATCTTCCGGAGGTGCCGCAACCGGAATACCCGCATCGAATCTCCATTCCTCGTCGCTCACAGACGTCGTGATCGCTACCGGTGGACCTACCGGTTCCAACTCACTGGACTCGATCAAGCGGAGGACTTGCTTCTTGGCTGCGCTGAAGGTCTTGCCGATGTCTCCCACATCCCACGACGACGCCGACGACACGAAGATCAGCGGATGTGCCTCGACATCGACAACCTCTATCTCAAGGTCGGTCCAGTCAGCCCTGGGCAGCCCCTCAGCCAGAGTCTTCAAGCGCCTGAGCCCACTCTCGAAATCCGGACTCATCCACCGCTCGAACATCAGTCCCAGGTACCTATCTACCGGGTTTCTGCCAAGATCCCTGGCCGCTCTCCATCGCAAGAGAGTTCCCTGATCGCCAGGCTCGACCTGGTAGACAAGCTCACAGCTTCTTCCTTGACCGAGCACCAGGCGACTATCAATGCGATCGATAGGCTCAGAGGTGACAACCTCCTGATAGCCACTACCGATCTGAGGGTTTCTACTGATCCAGCTCATCCTCGCCCCTGCACCAGCCACCGGGCCGTCGATCGCGACCTCGTCCTCTTCCACGAGAGAACTCCATGGCCACCACTCTCGATAACTTTCAAACCCCTCAAGTACCCCAAAAACAACATGGGCAGGAGCATCGATGACAGCTGATCGTTCGATTTCTCCAGTTCCAGGCAGAAGGAAGCCCGCAACCAACAAAAGTGCCACAGAGCCCGTCACTCCCAAAACGATCTTCTTGACCACGGACATCCTGCCCCCCCTTCTTATCCTCTCCGGAAAACCGGATTCTACGTGACGGTACCCGAGAGGCACCAAGTGTAAAGAGAATGGCACGAAGTGTGCAGTAGGTAACATTCCTCTCATTAGAATATTCTTAACAATACGGATGTAGACTTCGAGCGAGCTGATGGACAGAGCCCAAGATCACCAACTCCGACCGTACAAAGCGACTCGACTCGCGCTGGCACTTTGGTCAACCGTCTTCCTCGGGATCGGCCTCGACGCTAAACCAGCCAGCGGTCAAGAGGCGTCAGAGACAACGGAGGTCCTGCAGACAACCGGCTCGAAAAAGCATCGCAAGGAACAGGACCGCCCAATCCAACTCGGTACTTCGGGGGGCAACGTCAAAGACGTGACAGCACTGGAATGCTGTGACGGAACACTTGGTGCTCTGGTCGAGAAGAATGGCGTTCACTACATCCTGAGCAACAATCATGTCCTTGCGCGCAGCAATAAGGGGAAGGAGGGTGAGGCAATCATCCAACCCGGATTGGGCGATCAGAGGCCGATCTGTGAGCCCCTTACCCCCGATGCCAACACGGTAGCCAGTCTGACTGCAAGGAAGAGGGTCAAATTCAACTCCTCCAAGACCAACAAGGTTGATGCCGCCATCGCCGAGGTGTCTGCCGGAATGGTCGATTCTTCCGGCCAGATCCTCGGGATAGGCGTTCCCGGAACTGACCCTGTGCCGGCTTTCATTGGAATGAGAGTGAAGAAGAGCGGTCGAACCACCGGCGTCACCAAAGGTACCGTCATTGCCGTCAATGCCTCAGCAATCGTGGAGTTTCCCAAGAAGTGCGGCAGCGAGGTCGTCAACCAGGCTCGTTTCACTGATCTGATCTTCATCGCGGGCAACAACGACAAGCCCTTCATCCGCAGCGGCGACTCGGGATCGATGGTCTATGAGAACAAGAAGACCTGCCCTTCTCCAGTTGGCTTGATCTTCGCCGGGAGCGAAGAGGTCGCGGCAGCAAGCCCAGCAGCAAGCGTGAAGCGAATCATCGGCAATCTCAAACCCAAGGGAGAGATGCGCTTTGTTGGCTGCCAATCGTCGTCGCTTGAGACTGCGAGCGGAACCACCAACGCCTCTTCGAGTGAAGACTCGAACAGCTGGTTGGATTCCTCGAACGACACTCGGCGCATCCTCGACGAACGACAGATCGAGCTCGCGACCCGAGCGATGCGCCGCCGGGAAGGAGAGATCCTGAAGAGCCGGGGTATCCACAGCTACGGCATCGGTGTCTCGCTCGACGGTGCTGTCGAACCGGCCATCTACGTCTTTTCCGACAGGCCTCGGGAAGAAGTGAGCAGACAGCTCCCGGAACGCATCGAAGGCTATCGGGTGGAAGTCTTCGAGTCCCCCAGGCTTGTAGCCAAGTAGACCCACTCAACTGTCTGCACGACCGGGCTTCGAGCCAGGGCCTTTCTCGGTATTGCCGAGTCGCCCGGCGCGCACCAGCGAGTCGCGCAGCAGGTACTCGATCTGTGCATTGACGCTTCTGAGCTCATCCGCCGCCCATTTCTCCAGGCGGCGGTAAAGCTCAGGTTCGAGGCGCAGCAGGAAACGCTTCTTCTCGGACAAATGATCGCCTACGAATAGAGAGTTCCGGTATTGAGCACGGGAGTGCTGGATTGTTCGCTGGTGAGCACGACCATCAGATTGTTGACCATAGCGGCCTTGCGCTCTTCATCGAGCTCAACGATGCCCTGCTCCGACAGCTCGCGCAGAGCATCATCCACCATCCCGACGGCGGCTTCGACGATCAGACGACGTGCTGCGACCACTGCTTGAGCCTGTTGACGACGCAGCATGGCTTGCGCGATCTCCGGAGCATAGGCCAGGTGCGTCAGTCTTGCTTCTCCAACCTTTACCCCAGCGACCTGAAGTCGCTCTTGAAGCGCGGCCTTCAGCTCCTCTGCAATCGACTCCTGGTCGCCACGGAGCGAGAGTTCGCTGTCCTCTGCGTCTCGGGGATCGTAGGGATGACCGGTGGCGAGGGATCGCACCGCCGTCTCCACCTGAATGCTGACGAACTGCTCGTAGGAATCCACGTCGAATATAGCCTTGGCACTGTCGACTACCTGCCAGACGACCACAGCGGCGATTTCTATCGGGCTGCCGCTCGCATCATTGACTTTGATGGTCTCACTTGTGAGATTTCGCACTCGCAAAGAGACTCTCGACTTCGTGGCAAAGGGATTGCCCCAGCGAAGCCCTTCGGTGCGGCAGGTACCGATGTAGCGGCCGAAGAAAATCAATACCCGTGACTCGTTGGGCTGAACGGCAAACAGGCCTACGAGCGTCAGGATCGCCAGAATGAAGAGGACGATAGCCAGGATCAAAGTGCCAATCTGCTCGTACCTGATCGCATAGATGAACCTCCAGATCGCCACCCCCCCCATTCCCAAGCCAAGAAAAAGCATCGGGAACCCATTGAAAGTCGTCGCTCGGCGCTCCTGGACGGTTCGATACTGTTCCTCGCTCATCGCTTCATCCTTTCTCTTTATGATATCAATGAAGTATCTCTTGAATATCATACGACAAGACTCGACATCTATTCACCGACAAATCCAAGAAATCGGCTGGCACCTCAAAAACACCTTAAAATGCCGGCATGCAGAAACAGCCGAACAGCTACTACTGCTTCATCTGCGGCGTTCGCAACGAAGCCAGCTTGCAGGTCGCCTTCTACGACCACCACTCTGCGGAAGGAAAACCAGAGGTCCTGGCCCGTTTCACAGCCCGTAACATCCATCAGGGCTACCCTGGGCGCATTCACGGGGGCGTAGCAACCGGACTACTCGACGAAGTCATCGGTCGCGCGATCAATACCGGCAAGAACAACGATGCGGATATGGTTTGGGGCGTTGCAGTCGAAATATCCAGCAAGTTCCACCAACCGGTTCCGCTCGAAATCGAACTAACAGCATGCGGGCGCATCACTAGCGAGAAACGACGCCTCTTCGAGGGCACCGGGGAGATCTATCTTCCGGACGGATCGGTTGCGGTCTCTGCGAAGGCCAGGTACATCAAACTCCCACTAGACGCAATATCCGACATCGATCCGGAGGAGCTGGGCTGGCGTGTCTATCCGGACACTCCTCCGACCGTCTGAGCATCGTGTTTTTCTTGCCGGGAGTCTGGATACTGAGAATCGGGTGGCACCTCTGGCGCGTCACTCGCCCGGCTTGTAACGAATGATTTCAACCTTCTCGAGGGTCATCAGGCTACCGCAGCCGACCTCCGCCAACATTTCCTCGATTACAGTAATCGCCTGCTCGATTCGCTCCGCGGAGTCGACGACTTCCACGAGAATCGGGAGGTCCTCTGACAAGCGCAACAGACGCGATGTCTTGAGGACGCGACTATTGGCGCCAAAGCCTTCGATCCCCCTTAGGACTGTCGCTCCTGCCAGGCCAATTTCCCGCAACCTCAGGACAATAGCCTCGAAGAGAGGCTTTCCCTTGTACCGATCGTCCGCTCCCACGAAGACCCTAAGAAGCTTGCCCATCCCCTTGAACTCCACCATGAAGAAATCCCCTTTCCCCGATCAGAAGCCGCGCCCCACCGTCAAGCCCACCAGAACGGCGATCAGGCCAAGCAACAAGCTGCCTGCCATATTCAACAGCGCCTTCCCATATGAACCGACTTCGACCAGGGCCCAGGTTTCATAGGAGAACGTCGAGAACGTCGTGAACGCACCCAACAAGCCGATCGTGAGAAAAAGCATGACCTGAGGGTGCAACACCAGATGGTCGGCCAGTCCCATTAGCAGCCCCAGCAGCAGACTGCCTATCAGGTTGACCGCAAGGGTACCCAGCGGAAAGTCGCCTCCCGACAGCGTGTAGACCCAGCCGCTTATCAGGTAGCGCAGAATCGCGCCAACGAAGCCACCACAACCGATGATCAGCAGTTTCATTGCTACTCGAAGTCTACCGCCTCAAAATCGGCTGGCACCTCTTGCATCTCATGGGTCGGGATGTGGATCTTGGGGCGACGGGGTCTGCTTCAAGAGCCAATCGCGATCGGAGCCGCCAACAGCTCTGGTGGTATGCCAAAGGAGTCGACCAGTGGAATCGCCTGCTCGCGAATCGCGAAACAGAGCTTGTTGACCAGGTCGCGAATCGCCTTTGCCTTAGCGCCCTCGAAGTAGTTGTGTTCCAGGAACCAGCCCCTGTCAGCTTCGATTCGGTGCAAGGCAAAAAGATCGCACAGCGTGCCGAGGATTTCGGCAACCGAGGGATCTGCACAGCCCTGGATCGCCGCATCGAACTGCTCCAGCACCAGATACTCCGTATGCGCCTTCGCCAGAACGACCGCGTGGTCTTGCACCTCAATCAACGCATTGAAGCTATCCATGCCATCGTCCAGGCGCCGCTTGAGCCGGCGAGCCAGCGAGCCGAGCAAATGGTCCCGTCGCCATCCCAGAGCACCCAGCTGAAAATCGCGATCGCGCAGATGCTCCTCATCGGTGCGGCGCCTCATCACCGGGTTCAGTTCTGTGACCGCAGTCGCCGCCAGCCCTCCGACGTGCCTGGCCAGGCCGATCAGGTTCATCTCCGCGAACTGCCGCTGGTACCCTGTCAACAGGCTCTTGGTCATCAACTGGAGCAAGACCGTGTTGTCTCCTTCGAAGGTCGTGAACACGTCGGTATCTGACTTCAGTGCTGCCAATCGATTGATCGCGAGGTAGCCCTGTCCGCCGCAGGCCTCGCGGCACTCCTGAATCGTGTCCGTCGCGTGCCAGGTCGACCAGGCCTTGAGACCCGCCGCCAGGGCTTCGACCTGCCGTCGGTCGTCCGCATCCGACTCGAGAAACCTCACCACCAGATGCTTCAGTGCAAAGTCGAGGGCAAAGGTCGTCGCCAGTCTCGGCATAAGTCGACGTTGATGCGTTCGATAGTCCAGCAACACTGTTTCAGCCTCCCCCGCTGGGCCAAACTGCCGCCGTCGCGCCCCGTAGCGAACAGCGATGCTCAACGCCGATTTGGTCGCGCTCAAAGCGCCGAGGGCCACACTCACCCGGCCACCGACGAGGGTCCCCAGCATGACGAAGAATCGCTTCCCTGGGCTGGCGATCGGACTTGTGTAGGAGCCATCAGCAGCCACCGCGGCAAATCGGTCGAGGAGGTTCTGACGCGGGATGCGGACGTGATCGAACCAGAGCCGGCCGTTGTCGACTCCATTCAGACCCAGCTTCTCGCCGCAATCCTCGATCCCCACTCCCGGACACGGGGTCCCATCATCACTGCGAATGGGAACCAGAAAAGCATGCACACCGTATCGCTCCGCGCCAACTTCGAGCTGCGCAAAGACGGTCGCCAGTAGTCCATGGCAGGCTGCGTTGCCGATGTAGTCCTTGCGCGCACCAGCATGGGGCGTGTGCACGACGAACTCCTGAGTTTCCGGGTCGTAGCGCGCGGTCGTCTCCAGATCGTGCACATTCGACCCGTGCCCAGTCTCTGTCATGGCGAAACAGCCCGGGAGATTCAGGGTTCCAACGTCACGAAGATACTTCTGATGGTGGCTCTCAGTGCCTAGTTGCAGAATGCTGCCACCAAAGAGTCCGAACTGCACTCCCATCTTGATCAAGAGACTCAGATCGTGAAAAGCCATCGTTTCGAAGGCTGCAATGAACCCCCCCAAATCGTCACTGCCACCGACTTCATGGGGAAAAGTCAGGGAACCCACGCCCTCCGATGCCAGAACCTTCGCCCACTTCAGGACCTGCTCCCGATACCGGTCCGTGCTGAGTCCATAAACATATTCGAACTCTGGCCGGCGCAGGATCTCCTTGATCCAGTCGCGAATAGCTCCCTGGTCTCCCTCCAGCATCGCCCTCAGCGATGCCACGTCGAATGCGGCTACCGCCTCTACCGCGGCGGCCGCTGGCCGCTCCGGCTCGAGAATCTGTCGAGTTGCCTCAGTGCCATTCAGGCCCAGGGCGTC
This sequence comes from uncultured Acidobacteriota bacterium, assembly GCA_963707075.1. Lineage (GTDB taxonomy): Bacteria > Acidobacteriota > Thermoanaerobaculia > Multivoradales > JAHEKO01 > CAXMQZ01. Next base: position 386,288 of record CAVPOX010000004.1, on the reverse strand, counting down.
TTCCAGTTGCTCCAGTGCGGTGAGCTCTGCGGCGGGAATCTCAATATTGGCGTTGGCAGCCAACTCCAGCCCAAACTCGGTCAGAGTCCGACGCTGATTTCGTGGCAGTGGCAGGGCGATCCGCTGGATATTCGACAGCAGGCTGCCCAGCTCCATGGCCGAGGGCGGGCGGTCGGGATCGAGCCATCTGGCCAGACGAAGACGTCGTGCCTCGTCGAGTCCTTCCGTTGCTTCGAGGCGCGCACTAATCGCGCGAATCTCGGACGGATTCAGATCACCGTCAGCCCAGGCCACGTACAACATGGGCAGAAACGGCAGGAGCTCTGGATCATCAATGGGGGCAAGGCTCTTTTCGATTGACATCTCTGGACAATTCTACCTGCCCGGCCCAGCTACAATTCGCCCCGATACCTATCGGTCAGATCCGCAAGTAGAGGAGGCCGACGAAGAGGAGGCAGAGGACCCAGACCACCAGACGAGTTCGCAAATCGAAGAGGGGCTGCCTCTCGAGCTCCTCCGTCGGAACCGCCGAGTAGACGTCGACATCTCCGTCGGCCCTTGACAGCTGTGGCGTCACTCTCATCGCACCTCCCGCGCTCCAGATTGTCGCAATCGCGAGTCCCCCGCGAGCCCATCGTCGGTTCAGCGTTGGCCAGTGCGAGGTCTCCTCTAGAGTCTAGATGGCAACTGTCATTCAGCTTGCATCGGCAGCCGCCCAACACCTGGAGACTCCGAGAATCGGTCCATAAGCCCCTGAAAAAAATGGATTTACTCCACGGCAGCAAGACATCGATGTATGCCCATATGCGTCTGGGCAGCACGTCGAACGCTTGCCAACGCCTGGCGAGTTCTACATACTGCGCCTTCAGGTCCCTAATCTGTTGCTGAACCACTCGAGGAGGATGCCATGCGTCGTTACGCCCGCAGTCTAGCCCCTGTTATCGCACTGGTCACGGTGCTGACCGCCCTGACGAGCCCACTGCTGGCTGCCAAGGAGCCCAAGACCGTCAAGATCAACATCACCTGCAAAGGAGGCAACCAACCCGCCAGCGCCTCGGTCAAGCCAGAGACCGTCACCGTCGAGCAGGATCAGAACATCACCTGGAAACTCAAGATCAACAACTCCAAGAAGAACGACCTGACCATAGAACCCAAGGAAGCGGGCAAATGGCCTTTCGAAGCCGACAAGCACACCGGGCAGGGCGAAGTGAAGACCGTGAAGATGAAGCCCGACGCCGCGGGCGACTACCTGTACAAGATCCGATACAAATGCGATGACACCGACTACCTCATCGACCCGCGTGTCAGAGTAGGCGGCGGTGGCGGCGGCTAGTCGAAAGATCCAGCAAATAGGGGATCGGCATCGATCTCGTCCTGCGGGTAGCCATTGCGCAGTGCTTCCTCGAGCAGCTCCTGGGCTCGTTTCTTCTCCCCCAGAGCCTGGAAGACCTGGGCGCCGCGATGCTGCACGTCGATATCAGACGGCAACAGCTCGAGCGCTCGTCCAATGGCCTGTATGGCATCCTCTCTCGCCCCGACCATGGCATGGAAATATGCCTGGTCTGCCAGCACGATGGCGTCATTGGGATTGACCCTGAGCTGGTTATCGCAAAGGTCGATGGCCTTGCGATAGGCTGCCGCGGCCTCGTCGGCACGTCCATCTCCCCACCGATAGGCATCAGCCAGGTTGCCCCAGTTGAAGAAGTCCTTGTCGTTGACCGCGACCGCGCGCTCGAAGAGGTCCGTCGCCTCCTGGTAGCGCCCGCTGAAAAAGTAGAGCGTGCCGAGATTCGATAGCGCCAGGTCATAGTCCGGCTTGATTTCCAGGGCACGTTTGAAATTCGACTCGGCCTCCTCGAGATCTCCCTTGAAGTAGTAAGAAGCCCCCGCGTTCGCGTAGCCCAGATAGCTGTCGGGGGCCAACCTGATGACCTCCTGGAAGTTGGCCAGGGCTTCGTCGACTCTACCCCTCTGGTGATAGAAGATTCCCAACCAGTTGTAGGGCGCCCAGTAATGCGGTCGGATCGAGATCGCTTCCTTGTAGGTGTCCTCCGCCAGGTCGAGGTCGCCTTCGGCGATGTACGCCCTTGCCAGCCCTGCATAGATCAGGTCGCGGCTCGGATCGAGTGATTTGGCAGCCTTGAGCTCGCTCGCCGCCTCCCGGTGACGACCCGTGGCGTTGTAGATCAAGCCCAGGCAGAGGTGGCCGGCGGCGTCCAGATCGTCAAGCTCCACAGCCTCGGTGCACTGCGCAAGCGCCGCGTCAATCCAGCGCAAGTCATCCGTAATCTCGTAGTTACGCAACAACGCCTGCCCCAGTCCGGCTCGAGCTTGCGTGAACTCGGGATCGATCGCCAACGCCGCCTCGAACATCTCGGCAGCGGCCGCGATGCTTTCGAGGTCGTGATACTCCATCATGTGCCCCTGCCCTTTGACGAAGAAACTGTAAGCCTCCGGATCGGTGGTGCCCGCAGCCAGCAGGCTCTCCTCCATCGGCTTGAGCTCGACCCTGAGCAGCCTGAGGACGCGTGTCGTGACGGCTTCCTCCAGCGCCATCAGATCATTCGGATCCCCATCGATGGTGTCAGCGGTAATCTGACGCCGGTTTGGCACGTCCACCAGTTGAGCGTTGACCCGAATCCGGTTCCCCAGGCGATGGGTATCGAAATTGAGCGCCAACGAAACTCCCAGTTCCTGTTGCGCCTTCTCCAGCGTCGAGATCTCGTTTTCGAGCAACATGCTCGCGGGGATGACCTGAAGAGCATGACTCTGGGAGAGTTGGGACAGCTTGGTCGTCAAGGTCAGCGCCAGCCCTTCGTTGACCACCGACAGCTCCGCATCCTCGGCCGATCGGGTCCGCGAGGGCAGCACCGCGATGATCCAGTCGCTCGCATTGAATGCGGGTTGCGCAACACCACCCGCCTGGTTCGCCTTCTCGGCGCCATCATCCGCACGGCGCATGATCCAGGCGGCAAGCAAGCCGAGAAGCAACATCAGGGCGAGTGTCCCGACAACTCTCGGCCAGTGGGCCCGGGGCCATCGAGATACCGGGCGCAGCCCGGGGAGGCTCGTCGACCCGCTGGTCAATGCGTTCAAGTCGCGACCGACTTCAGTCGCGGACTGATATCTCTCTGCAGGGTCCTTGACCAGACAGCGATCGATCAGACTGACCAGCGCTCGAGGCGCTTCTGGATTGAGCTCGGATACAGGCTTTGGATCATCCCTCAGAATCGAAGACATCACCGCCGGCCCACTGCTCCCTTGAAAGGGCAACAGTCCCGTAACCATCTCGTAAAGCACGACACCCAACGAGAAAATATCCGTCCGATGATCGGCCACCTTACCGTCCAGATACTCGGGCGAGAGGTATGGGACGGTGCCCACCACGATGCCGGCTGCGGTCAAGGTAACCGTCGCTGTCGGCGCCTGACTGGTAGGCACGTCTGTCTCCTCGAGTGTCTCGTCCGAAACGAGTTTCGCCAGACCGAAATCCAGCACCTTGACCCGGCCATCCTCGGTCATCATCACGTTGGCTGGCTTGAGATCGCGATGAATGATTCCCCGCTCATGCGCCGCTGCCAGCGCCGAGGTCAAGGATTCGGCGATTGTCAGCACCTGCGCGAGCGGCATGCCACCCCGCGGCACGATCTCAGCCAGACTCTTACCCTGGACCAGCTCCATGGTCAGGAAGTGGACTCCCTGATCCTCCTCGATCGAGTGGATGGTGACGATGTTGGGATGGTTCAGGGCCGCGATGGACTTCGCCTCGCGCTCGAAGCGCGCCAGGCGGCCCGGGTCAGAGGCAAACTTCTCCGGCACCACCTTGAGTGCCACCTCGCGATCCAACTTCGTGTCGAGAGCCAGATAGACCTCTCCCATGCCACCGGCCCCGAGGTGGCTGATGACCCGGTAGTGAAGCAGAGTCCGATCGATCAAGCCCTCAGCATCCGGCACGGCTCGTGGCTCTCCTCAGGTTCTCTTCCTTTTCAAGAAGGTGCCAGCCGATTCTAGCCCATCGTCCGCAAGCATCCGTCAGGCATAGCCTTGCTCGCGAAACGTCCGCAAGGTGGCAGCCCACCTCTCCATCTCCTCGGGAAGACCCAGGGACAGACGGTTGTAGCCAGTCAGCGGAGGAAACGGTCGCCCGACCCGGATTCCCGCCTCACGCATGCGCTCGATATAGGTCTTCAGATCGCCATTGACCCGATGCATCAGGAAGTTGGCATGACTCGGGAGGTAGGCGAGACCCAACTCGTCCAGACAGGACGTGGCGATCTGCATCGAACGCGCGTTTATCTGGCGACTGCGTTCGATCAAGCCGCTATCCTCCAGGCTCGCCTCCGCTGCCGCCAACACCACGCCATTGGCGTTGTCGGCAGAGATGTACTGGCGAAGGCGTCGCGCCGTCCGGGCGTGACAGAGTGCGTACCCAAGTCGTAGACCAGCCATGGCGTATATCTTTGAAAAGGTCCGTGTCACCACCACATTGGGACGCTCGGCTACCCACTTGACGGACGACTCGTACTCGGCGCTCTCGACATACTCGTGATAGGCCTCGTCGATCACAAACAGGATGTTCTCCGGCGCCTGTCGTATCCAGGCATCTATCTCGGCACTCGCAGTCAAGGTCGCCGTCGGATTGTTGGGATTGCAGATATAGACCACTGCCGGTCGACCCGCGGCTCGCGCCTTCATCCTTTCCAGGTCATGGGCGTGGCGGACATCGAGCGGCACTCTTTCCACTTCGGACGCGAAGGGACCTTGATATCGCGCCATGGCCTCGAAGGTGGGCTCAGCCAGGATCAGGGGCTTCTTCCCCGCGCCCTCCGCCCAGACAATCGTCTGCAGGATCTGAGTCGATCCGCACCCGAGCACCACATTCTCGGGTTGTACTCCGTTGCGCTCGGCCAACCGAGCTGCCAAAGCCGCACGAGCTCGGTCCGGATACCGATGGGCCCGTTCCAGGGCTTCCACCGCCGCCTGGCGCGCCTTCGCAGACAGGCCGAGTGGATTCTCATTCCAGCTCAGCCAAAGGGTCTGATCCCGCGTCGCATCTATCCCGCCCCACGACCGACCTCGACCAGCCAGTCCGGCCAAACCGAAGGCAGCACCCACCTGAAGGAACGATCGTCTATCCATCCTGACCCCTTGTTGGTATCGAATTCTCTGTGCATGGATAGAATACCCCCTCGAACTCAATCATTGGTGGGACCAAGGAGCATGCCGTGCGAAGAGCTATCCTGAAATTCTCATTTCTGACTCTGATCCTGAGCGTTTTCGGACCTATCCTGGGCTCGAGCGCCCAGGCACAGGAAGAACAGGACATCAGGTCCATCTGGGTTGCCCATCGGCGCGTCGATTGCATCGGCGTCGCGCCCCAGAAGTGCTACCTGATCAAGAGCACCCAATACGAGGACTGGAAGTTCTGGTACAGCGACATCGAAGGCTTCGATTTCGAGGAAGGCTACGCCTACGAGCTCCTCGTGCGCGAGGTGCGGGATGAAAACCCTCCAGCCGACGCCCCGTCGGTCAAGCTGGAACTGGTCGAAGTCTTGCTCAAGGTCGAGACATTCGAGAGCAATTCCGGGACGCAGGCGCCGCCACCTCCTCCTGCAGCGCCGGCACCCGCCGAGCCCGAAACTGTCGACGTAGAGCTCGCGCCAGTACCACCGGTGCAGCCACCCGCCGAGGCTGTGGCCCCTCCAGCAACCAGGGTGGTCGAGTCGACTGCACCACCACCTCCGGCTCCCGTACAGGCCTCTCCTGAACCACCGGCTCCAAAAGCCACTCCAACACCCGACGAGCCGCAACCCGTGACACCAGCTCCGGCCGCGGCGCCCCCACCCGCCCCCGTTGCTGCACCAGCGCCAAGCCCGCAAGCGCCAACGGGGCAGGAGATACGGGGACACCTTTCGATCGGTGCCGGAATCGAGGCCCGGTCCTTCAAGCTCTGCGGGGCGGAAGAGAGCATCTGGGTCGAGGATCGAACAGATGGGGACCTCTGGGGAATCTACAGGGAGATGGCAACCTTTCCCAACCGCCCCATCTACATGATCGTCCGTGGTGAGCTGCAACCGTCTCCGCCGAGCGGCTTCGGGGCCCACTATTCGCAACAGTTGCTCATCTATGACCTCCGCCATGCCGCGACCGAATCGGCCGGTTGTTTCGACGACCTGTCCCGGTTGGAGTTTCGGGCTTCAGGCAATGAGCCTTTCTGGAGCCTGGAGATTTCGCAGCGCGGGCTGGCCTTCTCGGAGATGGGTCAGGAAGGCCGGACCCTGTTTCCCTATGCGCCTCCCGGCTCGACCAACGGCCGCATCGTCTACCAGAGTCAAACGGGCGGCAACACCCCCAGGTCGATCGGTATCAGCCTCGATGAGCGACCCTGCAGTGACACCATGGTCGACAGCTACTTCAGCTTCAGCGCGACTGTCGAAATTGACGGTCGGGTCCTCAATGGCTGTGCATTGGAGGGCGGAGCGAGGCCCTGATCCGGCCCGTGCTCTAATCCGGCAGCCAAACTTCGTGCAGGTGGAGCCACTCGACGCCGTTTGGGGTGGCGGTGCGCTGCTGCAGAACCGCAGTGCTCAGGCGACCCCGTGTTTCACCGTCGATCTCCTGCCACTCCTCGTAAAGCACCATCGCCTGCTGCCCCACCTGGTGACGGACTCGGAGATTCTCGATCCAGATCCGACCCGGCTGGCGAGTGCGGCGCCAGATGCCGTGGGCCTGGCGCAGTCTCTCGACCAGCTCCTGGCGTTCAGTCGGCACCCCCTCGGGAGAGATGATCATGAACCGTTCGGCCATCACCACTTCGAACCGGCGGAAGGCCTCGTCGGTCGGCGGTAAGACACCGTTGAACCAGTCCTCGAAAAACTGGTGCAGCTCGATCACTTCCTTTTCGCATCGTGCTTCCATACCAGCCAGGGAAACCTCAGGCTCTATCTCACCGGCCGCCCATAGCGAGCCGACGCACAGCATGGGCAGAATCACCAGACCGAGGCTGTGGGTCAGAGTCCTTCCCGCCTGATTCACTGTCTCTTGTTGTAATGCTGCAGCATGTAGTCGATACCGATGCCCATGATGCGTTCCCAGGATTCCTCGATCGAGTCGTCGAACTCGGGGTCACACTCCTTGACCACGGCGAGCAAGCTGTCGAGCCAGATGTCGTAGAGCTCAGCACCAATATTCAGATCGTGCACGCTATGCCGGGCAGCGAGATGGTCGAGATAGCGCGCCGGACCATTCTCGGGATCTTCAGACGCCAAAAGGATGAGATAGAAGGAAGCGTGCAACAAGCGCTTCTGGCGCGCGAAGTCCGTGTTGGCAAACCGCTCTCTGACCTTTGGCGAAGCGGCGAGGAACTTCTCGTAGAAAAGGTCGAGAAAGCCTGGATTGGCATTGCAGCGTCTGAGGCTACGATCGAAGATCTCGATGGTCTTCTGGTCGACTGGTTTCATAGCGTACCCCGAATTTTCTGCAACGCATTCTATGCTGTCCCCTGCGTAGTGGCCAGCGGTCACCGGGGGCGAGACGACAACCCGGGATTCTGAGGTACAGTTTCACATCATGGCGTCACAATCGAACGGGCTGTCGCCCCGCCAGGAAAAGCTCCACGAGATCATCTTCGAAGCCGATACGCCGGCCGGCAAGGCATTCGATATCGCGCTGCTGGTGGCGATCGTTGTCAGCATTATCGCAGTGTGCCTGGAGAGCGTGGTGGGTGTTCGGGAGCAGCACGGGCAGCAGTTGCGAGCTCTTGAATGGGCCATCACCATCCTGTTCACCATCGAGTACATTTTGCGCCTCTCCTGCGTGGCCAACCCGTGGCGCTATGCCCGCAGCTTCTACGGCATCATCGACCTACTGTCGATCCTCCCGAGCTACCTGAGCTTCTTCATCGCCGGCTCCCAGTCCCTTCTGGTGATTCGGGCCTTGCGGCTCCTGCGCGTCTTCCGGGTCCTCAAGCTGGCGCATTTCATCGGCGAGGCCAAGATGCTGCGCGCCGCGTTACATGCCAGCGCCCGCAAGATCATTGTCTTTCTGGGCGTCGTCTTGACCTTGATGGTCATCGTCGGTTCGATGATGTACCTGATCGAAGGACCGGAGAACGGATTCACCAGTATTCCGCTGTCGATCTACTGGACCATCGTCACCATGACCACCGTCGGCTACGGCGACATCGCTCCGCAGACGATTCTGGGCAAGGTCCTCGCCTCTGCGGTGATGATCATGGGCTATGGAATCATCGCAGTCCCCACCGGCATCGTCACCGTCGAGCTTGCCGGAAGCGTCAAGAACTCCACCCGCACCGACGCCTGCTCGGGATGCGGCGCCGACGGCCATGCCCTCGATGCCAGCCACTGCAAATACTGCGGCGTGAAGCTCGGCTGAAACTCCTGGCAAATGCCTCGCGTAGGGTTCGGGGAGCCACCTAGCCGCAATTTGCGGTGTCTTCTCGAGGACGGATTCGATGAGAGTGAACCATCTTGCTACAGCGACCAGGGTCCTACTCCTTGCTGCGACCGCCTCAGCCCCTCTGTTCGCCGTACCCGATGCATTGCAACCCTGCCCCACCGAACAGCTCAGTCCCGATGCCCTCTGCGGCACGATTTCAGTGCTCGAAGACCGAACGAACTCATCGGGTCGCTCGATCGATCTCAGGGTCGTCGTGCTGCCAGCAACTGGCAGCGTGACCCGCGAGCCGCTCTTCCTACTGGCTGGAGGACCAGGGCAGGGGGCCACCGACCTGATCGAGCTGGTTCTGGGACCCTTCGCCGCCGTGCGCGAGTCGCGGGACATGGTTCTGGTCGATCAGCGGGGTACCGGCAGCTCCAATCGCATCGACTGTCCGATCGATGCCGATGGGTCTCCACAGGATGTCTTTGGCGGCCTATTCGATTCGCACCAGATGCGTGAGTGCCTCGAGGAAATAGAGCAGCACGCCGACCCGACGCTTTACACCAGCAATCAAGTGGTCGATGACCTCGACGAGGTCAGGGCGCAGCTCGGCTACGACAAGGTCCTGCTATGGGGTGGCTCGGGTGGGACGCGGACCGCACTGATCTGGATGCGGCGGCACCCGGAGAGAGTCATGGGCGCTCTGCTCGACGGCGTGGCGCCCAGCGACTTCCGGGCCCCCTCGACCATGGCGCGCGGCTGTCAGGACACCGTCGACAAGATGTTTGTCGAGTGTCGCGAGCAGGAGTCCTGCAACACCGCCTATCCCAACCTCGAGGAGGACTTCGCGGGGCTGCTGCAGCTCTTTGAGAACGGCCCGGTGGCGACCCACATCCTCGACCGTCAGGGCAGTCAGGTGCCAGTGGAGATGCACCGAGGGGACTTCACCTACGCCGTGCGAGGTATCATCTATCGATCACGGACCCTCAGCCAGCTACCAGGACTGATCCACCAGGCAGCCAGGACCGGGGACATCCAGCCGTTTGCCCAGATGTACTGGCAACGCCAGGTCGGAATCCGCCCTCTTTTGGCCATGGGCGTGCATTTCGCGGTTTATTGCTCGGAAGATTTACCTTTCATTGCCCCCGAAGAAGTCGCCGGGTTTGCCGACGACACCTTCGTCGGTCGGTACCTCTACGATCAGTACCACGGTGTCTGCCAGGTCTGGAAGGCGACACCGGTGGATCGAACCTTTCTGGAACCCGTTCAATCTGACATCCCGGTCCTGGTGATCTCCGGCTACTATGATCCCTCGACACCCGCGAGTCTGGGCGACGCTGTCGCGAGCCATCTTTCCAACAGTCGGCACATCGTGGTTCGCAACGAGAGCCATGGAGCCGAGTTCGGCTGTGCCCGTGAGGCGGCGGTCCAGTTTCTGACCACCGGTTCGCTCGAGGGCCTCGGCCCGGTCTGCGAGGACGCCGGTCCCGTCGAGTACGAGGTCTCACCCTGACGCCCTCGATCAGCTGCGGCAGACTCGCTCCGGAGGCCTTCACATTGTCCCGGCAGGGAACGTCCGGCCTTCCCGCAGCCGTCATCCGCTACAATGCACCAACCCGGTTCACCTGCAGCTCCCGAATAGACTGAACTCAATGCGAGGTCCATCTTGATCGGCGAAACCCTTTCTCACTACACGATTCTCGAAAAACTGGGCGAAGGTGGTATGGGTGAGGTATATCTCGCGGAGGATACGCGTCTGAAGCGCAAGGTCGCCCTCAAGGTGCTGCCGGCCGAGATGTCGTCCGACCCCGAGCGACTCGCACGTTTCAAGCGGGAGGCCGAGACCGTGGCCTCGCTCAACCACCCCAATATCGTGACCATCCACTCCGTCGAAGAGGCGGATGGAGTTCACTTTTTGACCATGGAATGGGTCGAAGGTGAATCGCTGAGCGACGTCATCGGTCGCGGACCGATGAAGCTCGACAAGGTCTTCGACCTGGCGATCCCATTGGCTGACGCTCTCGCCTCCGCGCACGCCAAGGGCATCACCCATCGCGATCTCAAACCGGCCAACGTCATGATGAACAAGGAAGGCCGACTCAAGGTTCTCGACTTCGGCCTCGCCAAGATGCATCTCGACTCTACCGGCGAAACGGACCGCGAGGCCCCGACCCAGGCGCTGACCACCGAGGGCCTGGCGATCGGTACGGTGCCCTACATGTCTCCTGAGCAAGTGCGCGGTGAAGCGGTCGATCAGCGGACCGACATCTTCTCGCTCGGCGTGGTCCTGCACGAGATGGTGGCTGGAGAGCGACCCTTCCAGGGCAAGAGCGGCGCCGATCTGGTCTCCTCGATCCTGCGCGACCGCCCTTCGTCGGTGACCGACCTGCAGGCCAATTTGCCTCATCAACTCGGTCGCGTCATTCAGCGTTGCATGGAGAAGGAGCCCGACAAGCGATTCCAAACCGCCCTCGATGTGCGTAACGAGCTCGAGGTGCTCAAATCCGAGGTCGAGTCCGGAGTCGCCCCTCTGAGCGGCACTGCCTTCCCGGCGGCCTCGCCAGGGGCCGGGAAGCCGAAGTGGCTGATGCCGGCCATGGCCGGGGTGGCGATCCTCGCCCTGGCCGGTCTGCTCTGGTTCCTCATGGGTCGGGACACAGCTGAAGAACCGGCACTCGCAGAGTCGACGAACGCCGCCGCACCGGAGGCGGCGACCGCACCTGCCGCGGCATCTGATCGCGAGATGGTGGTCATCCTGCCATTCGACAATCTGGGCGAAGCCGAGGACCAGTATTTCGCCGCAGGGGTCTCCGACGAGATCAACGGCCGGTTGGCTGCCGTCAGTGGTCTTGGTGTGATTTCGCGCAAGACTGCCGCGCAATACGCCCAAACCGAGAAATCGGTCAAGGAGATCGGTGACGAGCTGGGTGTCGACTACATCCTGGAAGGCACGGTGCGATGGGCGCACCAGGAAGAGGGCGCCAGCCGCGTGCGGATCGCTCCCGAGCTCATCCGGGTGGCGGATGACTCCCAGGTCTGGACCCAGATCTACGATCGCGAGATTGACGACATCTTCGAGGTGCAGTCCGAAATCGCCGGGGAAGTGATCACCGCCCTCGATGTCACCCTGCGCGGCGATGAGCGGGCCGCTCTCGAAGAACAGCCCACCGACAACATCGAGGCCTACCAGGCGTTCCTCAAGGCCGTAGACCTGCAACAGAATGGCAAGACTATCGAGGAGTCAGATGCAGGGGCCACAGCAATGTTTGAACAGGCTGTCGAGCTCGATCCCGACTTCGTCAAGGCGTGGGCCTCGCTTGCCCAACATCACGCCTCGGTCTATCGCCAAGGCCTCGATCAGACCGAAGAGCGCCTTGCCAAGGCCAAGGCCGCACTCGAGGGGGCTGAAAAGGTCGGGATGGATCTGACGGAGACCCGATGGGCCCGAGGCTACTACTTGTACTACGGTTTCCAGGACTACGATCGCGCATTGACCGAGTTCGAGGCTGCCGCCGAGTCAGCGCCGAACGACGCTGAGAGTCGCCAGGCGATCGGCTACATCTACCGCCGCAAGGGAGACCTTGCCGCCGCGATCGAGAATCTCGAGCGCGCCGCCGAGCTCGATCCCCAGGATCCCAATATCCCCCGGAATCTCGGCTCGACCTACCGCGCCCGTCGTCAGTTCGACAAGGCCCTGGAGATGGCCGATCGGGTCCTCGCACTCGAGCCACAGGGCGAAAACAACTACTTCGCCAAGGCTAGCTATGTCATGCACGGAACCGGCGATCTGGCGGCAAGTCGGGAGATCTTGGAGCGAATGCCCGTCACGGAGAGTATCGGCGGCGCTTTCAACTGGATCGATCAGCATTTCTGGGAGCGCGACTTCGATGGCCTCATCGAAGGATTCGAATCGGTCGAGAGCCCGGTGCCCTATGTCACCGCCGCCAAACAGCTGGTTGTCGCCTTCGCGAAAGCACTGCGGGACGGTGCCGGTGCAGCCAGACCGGATCTCGAAGCCGCCAGGACCCGGGTCTCGGCCCTGCTCGAGGGTGCCCCCGGCAATGCCCAGGTGCACGGATGGCTGTCCGGTGTCCTGGCGTTCCTCGGTGAGGACGAGGAGGCCATCAGCGAAGCCAAACTCGCCGTCGAGTTGACGGAAATGGACCGCTTCTCCGGTCCCCAGGCTGAAGAGAGCCTCGCCAGGATCTATGCCAGTCTGGACCGTCCCGACGAAGCTCTGGTGCTTCTAGAACGCCTCCTCGACGCCCAGTACGACAGCGCGATCACCACCTGGGCTCTGAAACTCGATCCTGCCTGGGACCCCATCCGTGAGGACCCCAGATTCCAGGCGCTCATCGAGAAGCACTCTTAGGGACGAACTCCTCCATCACGGCCTGACGCAACAGCGTCGGTGGGATGAGTCCCCTCGTTTCATCCGGGCAACCTCCGACCCCGGCTACGGTGCCTCACCCCAATGAATACGTGGACTCGCCAACTGGTGTTTCGGACAGCACAATAGGTGTATTCTTGCCACAATCGAAAGTCAAATCACGCTGATGGGCAAAATCCGGGGTCCTCGGGAGATCCTCGACAGTCTCCAAGTCGGAAAGCTCGAAGCAGCACGCCGAGGAGGAACATCCATGAGACGGTTCAAGCCCACAATCACTCTGACGATCGTTGCCGCGTTCAGCTGGGGTTGTCAGCCACAGGCTGACCCAGCAGGAGACACGGCTTCAGCGGAGCCCGCGACCCTGATTCCCCGCAGCGCCCTGTTCGGTAATGCCGATCGCTCGCAAGGGCGGATCAGCCCCGATGGCAGCACTCTGAGCTGGCTGGCGCCGCGCGACGGAGTGCAAAACATCTGGGTCGCTCCCACCGACAGCCCCGAGGATGCTCGGCCCATTACAGCAGACACCGGCCGCGGTATTCAGCAGCACCTCTGGGCCAGCGACAGCACATCGATCCTCTATCTCCAGGACCAGGGCGGAAACGAGAACGAACACGTTTACGCCGTCGATATCGAATCCGCCGAGGTGCGGGATCTAACCCCAGTTGGAGAGGGCAAGAAAGCCGTTCTGTATGGGGTCAGCCGATTTCGACCGGGAGTGGTCCTGGTCGGGCTCAACGAGCGCGACCCGCAGCTCTTCGATCTCTACGAGGTGGAGATCGCCGCCAATGAAAGGACGCTGGTGGCGGAAAATCCCGGGTTCGCCGACTGGCTGATCGACAACGAGCTGGTGCCCCGGTTCGCCTTGCAGCCGAAGCCCGATGGGGGCATGACGGTCGTACAGCCAGGTGAGGACGGCAACTGGGATCCGTTTACAGAGATTCCCGCCGAGGACGTCATTACCGCGACGCCGGTCGGTTTCGATGGTGGGAACACCTCATTCTTCTTGATCGACAGTCGGGGGCGAGACAAGGCCGCACTGGTGAAGATCAATGCGGACACCAGCGACCTATCGGTCTTGGCCGAGAGTGACCAGGCGGATATCGCGGATGTCTGGGTCGATCCGGAATCCTTCGAGCCCCTGGCCTACGCAGTCAACCACCTGCGCTCTGAATGGACCGCCCTGACCGAGGATGCCGCCAAGGACATCGAGCTCCTGAATAGGGAAATCAATGGCGACTATCAGTTTCTCGCTGCCACAGACGATGGCTCGAAGTTTGTGCTCTACGCGGACGCACCCGATGCCCCGGGCGTCTACTATGTCTACAACCGTTCCGCCGGTCAGGTGAGCAAGATGTTCGACACCCGACCCGATCTGGCCGGGTTCGATCTCGAGCCCATGCAGGCGGTCGAGATCCCGGCTCGCGATGGGCTCTCCCTGGTCTCGTACCTGACGCTACCCACCGGTAGCAATGCCGACGGAGACGGGATTCCCGATGCACCGGTTCCCATGGTGCTGACCGTCCACGGTGGACCCTGGGCAAGAGACGCCTACGGTTTCTCCTCCTGGGACCAATGGCTGGCAAATCGCGGCTACGCGGTGCTCAGCGTCAATTACCGCGGCTCCACCGGCTTCGGCAAGGAGTTCACCAATGCAGCTATCGGGGAGTTCGCCGGCAAGATGCACGACGACCTGATCGACGCCGTTCAGTGGTCGATTGACCGCGGCATCGCCGACCCGGAGCGCATCGCCATCATGGGCGGCTCCTATGGCGGATACGCGACGCTGATCGGAGTTACCTTCACACCCAACACCTTCGCCTGTGGAGTCGATCTGGTGGGTCCATCGAGTCTGGCCACCCTGATCGAGAGTTTCCCGGACTACTGGGGACCCTTTCTTGATGCCTCGTGGTACAAGTTCGTCGGCAACCCGGCGGTACCCGAGGAGCGAGAGGCGATGCTGGAGCGCTCAGCGATCTCGCGTGTCGACTCGATCCAGGTGCCTCTGCTCATCGGTCAGGGTGAGAACGACCCGCGGGTCACCAAGCTCGAATCCGACCAGATCGCGGCCTCGATGAAGGAAAAGGGCCTGCCGGTCACCTATGTCAACTATCCCGACGAAGGGCACGGTTTCGTTCGTCCGGAGAATCGCATGTCCTTCTATGCCATCACCGAGGGTTTCCTCACCAATTGCCTCGGTGGACGAATGGAGGAGATCGGCAGCGACTTCGAAAACTCGAGTCTCCAGGTGCTGGAAGGTGCAGAGCACGTGGCCGGACTGGGCGAGAAGTTGGCAACCGCTGAGTAGAGGGGAGGGGCACTGATGGCTATAGCCCCGGGCCTCTGTGCCCGAGGTCTATCGGTCGCTCGAAAACGAACTAGAAGTCGATGTAACCCTGGCGCGTCCGCACCTTGAAACCGGAACCGGTCACCTTCACCTTGACGGTGTGCCAGGCGCCGTCGTCGGTTCGATTGGAGGGGTAGTAACCCAGCACGTACTGGCCTCGGAGCTCTTCCAGAACCGCGCCGAAAGCCGATGCCGCTTCCGACACATCCGCCAGGTCCAGGACCCGGCCGCCGCTGCTCTTCACCAGTTCCTCCAACCCGGACAGTTCCTCACGGTAGCCTTCGACATCGAGCCAGGCAGACGAGATATCGGCCCCGGGCCTGGGCAGTCGAAGCCAGTAGACCAGAGCCGGACTGCTCTCCGCGTACCGCAGCACGTCTGCCATGCTGAGAGCGCTGGCGCTGTCCACACCATCGGAGAGCAGAAGCACAACTCGTCTGCCCTGCCTCCGCTCGAGCTGCTTCAGTCCCACGTAGAGATGATCGTTGAGAGCTGTCGCCCCCGTCGCCGTGACATCTGACAGGGCGGTGGACAGGACTTCGCGAAACCCGGTGAAGTCGGTCGATCGAATGATGCGATCCGAAAACAGCAACAGCATCGCTTGATCGAGAGTCTCGAGTCCCTCAACAAAGGCCCGTGAGCTCGACAGGGCCAGGTCGAGCTCGAAGCCGCTCATACTCGCACTGACATCGAGCAACACCACAGCGGTCAAAGGCACGTCGCCGCGCTCGAAAGTCACGATCTCCTGAGGTTCCCCCTGATCGGTGATCGTGAACCGTGTGCGCGCCAGATCTTCCACGGAACGACCGCTCTTGGTGACAGTGACATAGAGCTGCTGAAGCTCGAGATCAACCCGGTCATCGATCTGCAATCGGGGCGTCACGACCACGGCCTCGGCAACTTCGCCAGAGACGCTGCGGGCGATGACCTTGAAGGTGTGCTCGAGGTTATCTTCACCAACCTCGACAATCCACCGGAATGGCGAAGCCCCGAGGATGGCCTGGGGTCGACCGTCAACCACAAGCGCCACACTGCGAACCGGCTCTCGCGCCTCGACCCGAGCCACCACCTCGACCTCGCCGAGAGCCGGATCGAGAAAGGTCGGACGGTCGATGTAGACCGAGAAGCCCCGAGCCGGGGCTGAGAGAGCGACGACTGCCCATACGAGGCCCAAGAATTTCGGCCAAGAGGAGCTCATCGCAGCCCCTCGGTCGCTCCTGCCGACCCAATCCCGCGGTTGAGGCCCTCGGCTCGTTCGGCCGCCACCGCCATCAGACTCGCCCGTAGCTCCTCCAATCCCTCTTCGTACCACTGCAGGTAACGGTACCGGGACGAATCGGTCGCATCGGCAGCATCAACGGCCAATCCAGCGATCCACCCCTCGGCCTGGTCCGGTTCCCGGCAGAGATCCAGGACCCAGGCGAGCTGAATCCTCATCGAAGGCTGTTCGGGCCACCGCTCGGCCGCACGTCCGAGAACCTCGATCGCTTCCCCGGTACGGCCCTGCGACACCAGGGCCCGGGCCATCTCCTGCACCGCCACCTGCTGGATCCAATCGGCCGACTCGAGATCCATGAGGGCACGAAAACTCTCGATCCCTTCTTCCGGCCGTTTCGTGCGTGCGAGATTCACACCCAGACGCAGGTGACCTTCGGCGTTGTCCGGGTCGACCTCGAGTAGCTTTTCCGCGGTTTCGACCGCTCCAAGGTAATCACCCCTCTGCTCGAGAACCGCCACCATGCCGATCAAGGCCCATGGATTGCGGGGGTTCTCCTTCAGTGCCAGCCCGAGCAGATCTTCTGTCTTGGCCAGCCTCTGGAGGTAGAGCAGATAACCCGAGAGACTCACCAGAAGGTCCGAGGTCTCGGCTCTTTCTCTCGGTCCCCGGGTCTTGCGAGCCATGCGTTCGGCCAGCTGGGTGCTCAGCAGCATGGCGTGCTCGGACAGAGGCTCCTGCCGAAGACTGCGATACTCGGCGATCAGCTGGCCGTAGATCACCGCGATCGGCAGCAGGCGGTTCCACTCACCCTCAGCGAGATCGATGAGCACCCGCGATTCAGCCTTCGCCAGCTCGAGCAGCGCTTCCCGATCACCCGCCTCGATGGCAGCGGACTCCATGGTCCGCACAGCCTGTCGGGCGGCGGCCGCATCCTCCGCCATCAAAGCCTCCAGAGCCCGTCTGTAGCCGTCTCTGATGCTCTGCCGCGAAGAGTCGAAGTTTACAGCCAGATCGGGCGATTGCGGCTCCAACGTCGGCGGTTCGATCCTGCCCGGCTCCTCCTCGCGTGAAGACCAGTGCGCCAAGCCAACTCCGGCTCCGGGAATTTCGACCTCGAGACCTGTCACTCCGAATGCCGAGCCCAAGCGCTCGCGAACTGCAACCCGGACTGTGTAGATCCCTGCAGGCAGCTCGAGCGGAACCTCGACCGAAGATCTCAGCGCTCGGTCCACAACCAGAGAAGACTTGGCAACCACCCGACCTTCTCCGGTAACGGCGAACGCGAAGAGGTCGAGACTTCCGGAGGCGGTCCCGCCACTCTCAACAATCTCGACGTTCACCGGCAACGACCATCGTCCTTCGGATCCCGGCTCGAGGCCAGCTTCGAGAGTCAATCCGATCGCACCACCGCTCTGCCGACTCAGCAGCAGCGCGGCAGTGGGCAGATCCAGCAGAGCCCCGGATTGTCTACTTCGTGGTGCCATGCGTCGACCCTCGGGCGCAGCTCGCGCTACCTCCTCAGTCGGTAGGTCGACCCACATTACCGACATCAGGGTCCCGAGATCATCCCGAACGCCTACGGCGACCCGAGTCGTCCCAACGGGAGCTTCCAGATCGAGTCGATACTCCGCCCACCGGCCCGCGGAACCCTGCAGGTCGTCGTTGGACAGGACGATCGGTAGCACCGACTTGCGGACCGGCTCGGCACTGAAACGCCTCCCCCCGGGGACGAGAAAGACACTCAACTGACCCCGTTGCGAATCCTCCAGCGGCTCCAACGCAATACTCGACAAGGGAAACTCGACCGTTACGGGGATCCGGACCGTATCTTTCCCCACAGCCGTGGCCGGTTGGACCTCCACGCCGATACTCAGTGGGTTTTCCGTCACACCCAGGTGGAGACCCGAGCGGACCCGCATGGCTGCTTCCTGGTCCCAGCTGCGGACCTGAAAGGCCCGTCGATGCCGAACCCGGAGCTTTCTGCCCCCAACCTCCAGGTCGATCCTGTGGGTCGCCCCTTCGGTACCATCGGGAGGATCAAAGGCGAGCGAATAGCTGCCTGCCAATTCCCCATCGAGACGCTCCAGCGCAGTGCCGAGGTTGCGGCCGCTACTGTGCACATAGCCACCCGTTTCATCGGCTAGCTCGGCGAGAGCCGTCTCGACTTCCTGTCGACTCTGAAACCCGCTACTCGGCGCCCAGCTGTCGCTGCGATCGGTCGCCGAGCTGTCACCAGTCGTCATGGAGCCGGCAGAGCCCCCCGTGGGTGCCAGGCGCGAAGCGCCACCTAGCACGATCGAGAAGAGCCTCACCTGGTGAACGCTGGCCGCTTGCGCCAGCGCCCGAACCGCCTGCCCTGCCCCTGTCGAAATTCCGGCCGGAAGATCGGCGGCGACCTGGTGCGCCCCTACATCCGCCGTGCTGGTCAGGGCTTCTCGCAACGCAGAGAACAAAGCCTCTCCGGGGCTGATCGACATCGCCCCGCCAATCAGCAGGATCGCCTTCCGTCCCGGTAGACCGGTCAAGGCTTCTATCAGCTGCCAAAGGTGCCCGCCGGTGATCTCGGCGTCTTGTCGCGCCTGGTCGGAGAAGGCCTGGATCTGGCCGACCAGAGTCATGGCGCGTGTTCGCAACTGTCGCAGCGTCGGGTCACGGACGCCGGAGAGGCGCTGAATCTCCAACATCAGTGACTCGTAGTCGGCCACCTGGCGATCCCTCGTCGCAGTTTTCGCCACAGTGGTCAAGGCGCTGTCGACCAGCTCTGGATCGCCGGTCAGCTCCTGGTGGATCTGCAATCCCGACAGACCGGTCGTGGCCACCATGACCTGAAGATCGGATTCCAGATCCCGCTTGAAGAACTGGCGTAGCTCCTCGATGACAGCATTGCGCTCCTGGCCTTCGACACCATTGTTGTCGAAGAGGACAACCAGGTACGCGGGCTCTCGATCATGTCCGCCGGTGGTCGGCACGACGATCGGCGCCGAGAAGAAGGTGATCGCTTGCTCTTGCCCGTCGACGAGCAAGCGAAAATCCTCGCGGTCGAGGTCGGTGACCGGACGGCCTCGGCGATCGGTCACCACGACATCGACGCCGACCACCGGCACATCGACGATATCGAAGTAGTCCTGGGCCTCGGCTGGCGACACCCACGGAACCAACGTCAAAGCCAGAGCAGCGCGTATCAGTTGGCTGCAGAGAACGCTCTGCTGGATCACGCGGACAAGACTACCTCGACGCGAATCGGAAACACACCTGCCCGAAATCGCGATACACCTCTCCTGTCGCTATCGCCGTGGCTCCTTGTGGGCGAAGTACTCGAAAGTCTCCGACTCTCTGCCATTCGGGGTCAAGCGCCCGCTCTCCTCGTGCACCACCGTCTTTCCCACAAGCACCTGCAGCCTGAATTCGACAGATTTCGGGGCCTCGCTGGAATTGAACAGCACTGCCGAATAGCGATAGACGCCATCCGGAGCCTCACCCTCGGGCCAATACACATTCTCGATCGGCCGCTTGCAGATTTCTTCCGGTGAGGCGTTGCAGTCGATATCCAGAATCCCACCGCCCTCACACTCTCTCTGCAGAAAATAGAGCTGTTGTCCCTTGGGATCCTCGACATGCAGGTCCAGATCGTCGGTACCAGACCAGATCAATCGAAAGGCAATGTCCCCCGTGCCGGGCTGGAGATGGGTCGAAGCACAACCGAGGGCCCCAGTCATCATCAAGGCTGAAAGCAGAAAAGAGAATCGAGTTCTCATCGCCTTCTACTCCTACTCTATGGAGACTGGGACAGTGCCGCTCCGTTTACTCGCCTCCGCGATCCATTCTCACGCATGCCTGTAGTACCATCGCCTGGTTCTCACCTTCGTAACCCGTCGATGAGGTAACGATGATCGAATCTCAGCTCGGTCAATACAAGATCCCCGAGATGATCGGTGCTGCTGGCATGGGTGAGGTCTACCAGGCCGAGGAAATCCAGCTCGGTCGTAACGTGGCCATCGAGGTGCTCCCCGAGCAGTGCACCAATGACCCCGAGCGCGTTGCCCGACAAACAGCGCTGATCGCTGGCGCCGCTTCGGTTCGGAGTCAGGCGCCCTTTTCCCGCCACCCCTGAACCGTGTCTGATCTAGTGTTGCCAAGAGCGCCCCGGGCCCAGCGATTCGGCGCTTCGACCTGGCTGCTCCTCTTCGTCGTCGCGGTTGCGATCACTCGGCTGCGCTTCTGCATCCAACTGCCGGTCAGCACCGGCGATCTGCCTCGCCATCTTTTCTACGGCCTGTTCGTGCTCCGCGACGGTCTTGCTGCGGCCGCCTCACCGCTGACTCAGCTGCACAGCAGCTTGTCTGACCTCTCCTGGGCCGAGCTGCCCTACAACTATCCCCCGGTGGCACTCTTCTTCTTCGCCGCGGTCGCCGCCCTCTCGCCCACTCTCTTCTTCGCGAAGCTGGTTCTCACCGCCATCGAGGCTGGTAATGCCTGGCTGATCGGCCGCTATACCGGCCAGCGATGGCTGGGTGCGATCTACTGGGCCTCACCGGCCTCCATCTGGTGGGTGTCGCGCGAGGGACAATTCGAGCCGCTGCAGTCCCTGTTACTCATTGGGGCGATCGTCGCTCTGCGGCGCTATCGGGTTCTGGCCTTCGTGCTGCTTGCCCTGGCCGTACAGGTCAAGCTCCTGGCCATCCTCATGCTTCCCTGGCTTCTGACACAGATCTGGGGTGATGGCAGGAATGCCAGGCTCTCGTCTCTGGTGGCTTTCGTCGTCGGATTCGCACCCTCGCTACTCGCCGCAACTCAGTATCCGGTGCTGGCCGGCCTTTCGCAGACCGTCGAATCGCTCCGCTACAACCCCTACTTCTGGAACATTCTGGATCGCGCCATCTTCCTGTGGAATCCGACCTGGCTAGTCGTCATCAACCAGGTCGTGAGCTACGCACTCTTGATGCTGCTCCTCCTCCGAGCCCGCAGCTCGGAAGCGCCCATCACCTACTTCGCTCCCACTGCGTTCGTGGTCCTGGTCAAGGGAAGCATGCTCGGGCAGTTCTGGTACTTCCTGCAGCTGCCGGCCTTCCTCCTGCCACTGCAGGAAAAGAAGTTGCGCTTCTGGCTGATTGCGCTGACACCTCTGCTCGACGTCTACTCTCTGGCTCAGATCCTCGTCGGCCCCTTCGGCTGGACCATGGGTGACTACTACACCGGATTCGACGTCTTTCGCCCTCTCCTGCTACCCTGAGCGCGCAATCCGGCAACCCATTTCTGAGGAGATCTCTCGATGAAGGACTATCTCGTTCCCGTTATATGTGTCGCTCTCTTCGTCTCGTCTGTCAGCGTTGAAGCGGCGCAAGAGGTCGGTGTCGAACAACAGATTGCTGGCGCCATCCAGGCGGCGCCCGAGGATCGTCGAGACGACGCCACCGTGAAGGGCTATTCGGCCAATGGTGAGGTGATGGTCTTGCGTGAGGGCACCAACGAGATCATCTGCCTGACCGACATGCCAGGAGACGATCAGTTTCGCGCCGCCTGCTATCACGAGTCTCTCGAGTCCTACATGATGCGCGGCCGCGAGTTGCGCGCCGCAGGGGTCGATGGAGCGGACAACCTGGAGAGGCGTCACGAGGAAGCCGATGCAGGCAAGCTCGAGATGCCCTCGGGCCCGGCAGCCCTCTACAATCTCGGCGGACCCGCTGACATCTTCGATCCGCAGACCGGTGAAGTGAATGGTGGCCACTGGGTCTGGTCGATCTACACTCCTTACGCGACCGAAGCGTCCACTGGTTTGCCAACCGGGCCCCAGGCTCCTGGGGGCCCCTGGATCATGCGACCGGGCACAGCCTCCTCCCACATCATGGTGGTGCAACCGCGGGACAAGGAGCCGAGCGACTAGGCTCCTCTACCCCGGTCAACGCGACACAGTGTGCTGGACCCATCGTTTCATCCGATTCCAGTGCGTTCCCCGCCAGTAGATGCGGCCGCAACCGGGACAGCTGAGGAAATCGGCGTGGCGCTGGGCGACTGGTGGTGGGACCTTTTCGCTGATCTCTTCGCGCTCTACCGGCAGCAACTCGCCGTTGCAGCGCAAGCAGCGTGTGAAGGGTCGGCACGACTCTCGAAGATCGAGACGCTCCACGAGATAGGCGAGCTGTTCCCGGGGGCGATCCCCGCGGACATAGATCCCATGCGTGAGATCCCGATGCATGAGTAGCTCGCGATCGCGAGTCAGCAGCACCCGACGCTCCTCGACCGAGATCTCCACGAGCTTCCGGTCAGCCAGAACGCTCTCATAGCGCGAATCGAATCCCAGGATGCGAAGATCGCGCGCCAGGCGGCCCAAGTGAGCATCTGCAAGAAACCGGACTTCCCGAAGCGGTTCCGGACGCAGGTGAAGGATGGGCCGAACGTCGAGCGACTCGAACATCGGGTAGACCGCGATCCGGTCGGCCTCCTGGACCCGGTGCGAGAAGTCCACCGATTCCCCGTTGACCAGAATCACCTCGATCTCGGTGTGGGGTACTCCAAGAGCCTCGATGGCCTGCTTGACCGTTGCGTTCTCCGCACAGGGGATCGCAAAAGTGACCCTTCGCCGGGTGGAGGGAAGGAAGTCGTTCAACTCCTCGTAGAAGCGGAAGGTCGCAGTAGCCAAGTCGATCCGATTCTAGCCCTCGAGTCCAATCACCGAACGCGATGCCAACACAATCTCCAGTCTGCCGTCGTAGAGGCCGGCGACTTCGGTTCGTGACCGTCCCGATCTTTGCAGTTCCCGGCTCGACCTTCTGCTACGATCGGCCCCGCACGACGCACAACAGGGCGGAGGTTTCATGATCGGCACGACGGTCTCTCACTACAAGATCATCGACAAGTTGGGTGAAGGCGGGATGGGTGAGGTCTATCGCGGCCACGATACGCAGCTCGGTCGCGATGTCGCCATCAAGGTCTTGCCGGACCTGTTTATCGAGGACGAGGAGCGGCTGGCTCGCTTCGAACGCGAAGCCCGCATGCTGGCCGCTCTCGATCACGCCAACATCGCCGCGATCTACGGTCTCGAAGAGGTCGACGGCAAGCGCTTCCTCATCATGCAGTTGGCCGACGGTGAGACGCTCCAGGAGCGGATCAAGCGTGGACCGATCCCGATTCAGGACTCGATGAAGATCGCGCGGCAGATCGCCGAGGCCCTGGAGTCCGCCCACGCCAAGGGGATCATCCACCGGGACCTCAAACCGGCCAACGTCAAGGTCGACGGTCAGGGCCAGGTCAAGGTTCTCGACTTCGGCCTCGCCAAGGCGATCGAAGGCGACCCGACCACCTCGGGCTCGCATCCTTCGCTGATGGAATCGCCGACCTTGACCGCGCAGATGACCGGCGCCGGAGTGCTGCTCGGAACCGCAGCCTACATGAGCCCGGAGCAGGCGCGCGGCGAGGCCGCCGACAAGCGGGCCGATCTCTGGGCTTTTGGTGTCGTGCTCTGGGAGATGCTCACTGGTAACCAGCTCTTTGTCGGCAAGACCATGTCCGACACCCTCGCCGGAGTCCTGCGCGACGAGCCCAGCCTCGACGCACTCCCCCACGAGACTCCAGCCTCGGTACGACGGCTGCTGCGTCGCTGCCTCGAGCGGGAAGTGCATGAGCGGCTGCCGGACGCCGCGGCCGCCCGCCTGGAGCTGGAAGACGCGCTGGCTGGCCGCAGCGACCTCGAGGATGTCGAATCAGTCGAAATCGTACCGACGGCCCCGTTCTGGAAACGAGCCCTGCCGTGGGCCCTTTTCGCTGCGACGGCTCTGGCCCTGGCTGCAGCCCTGTTGCTGGGCCCAGCAGAAACCACCGCTACTCAGCAGACCATGCGACTCGAAGTCACCCTTTCCGACAACCCCCTGTGGGTCAATCTCGGCTCGAGCGTGGTGCTTTCACCCGACGGCTCCAAGCTGGCGTTTGCCAGCGATGACGATGAAGGCATTCGAACCCTGGCTCTCCGGTCGCTCGATCAACTCGACCCCCTGACTATCGCCACAGGAGCCGTTGGTGAGCAGCCCTACCATCCCTTCTTCTCGCCGGATGGCCAATGGCTCGGCTTCGCAACCCCTGATGAGCTCAAAAAGGTTCCCGTCACCGGTGGCACCCCAATCGCCCTGACAGACGTGCAGCGAAGTCGGGGCGCCACCTGGACCATCAACGAGCAAATCATCTTCTCGCCGGACGGTGGCAGCGAGCTGCACCGGATTTCGGCGGCAGGCGGAGAGCCCGAGCCGGTCACGACCTTCAACGAGGAGCGAGGTGATTTCAGCCATCGGTGGCCGTTCGCCATGCCTGACGGTAGATCGGTGCTCTACACGGTCGGTTTTCGGGGCATGCTCAACGCGAACGAGGCGATCATCGATGTTGTCGATCTCGAGACCGGCCAGAGCAAGGCTCTGATCGAGGGAGGCTACTACCCGCAGTACATCCCTACGGGGCACCTGGTTTTTATCCGCGACGCCACTCTTTTCGCTGTGACTTTCGATCCGGATTCGATGGACTTGACCGGCTCCCCCGCACCGGTTGTCCAGGGCATCGTCACTACTGACGGCCCCGGTGGAGCCCAGTACAGCTATTCGCTCAACGGGACTCTCGCCTATGTCGGCGGCGTGGTGGAGCTACCGAAGTACCCGGTAGTCTGGGTCGATCGTGAGGGAGCTTCCTCGATTCTCTGGGACACCGAGGCCAGCTATGGGGCACCGGCTCTCTCTCCGGACGGCAAACGCCTGGCGCTCTCCGTGTTGCGCGACGACAACTGGGATGTCTGGGTCTACGATGTCGAGCGAGAGGTGGCGACCCGGCTGACGTTCAACGACGGGTACGACGCGGATCAGTTCTGGTCCCACGATGGGCAATACCTCTTCTTCAGCTCGGACCGAGATGGCCAGACCCGTCCCTATCGCAAGCGAGCGGACGGCTCAGGAGAAGTCGAACGGTTGAGCGAGAGCGAGCTCGGTTTCTATCCATTATCGGTCTCGCCCGATGGACGCTGGGTCATTGGCGAGTCCCAGACCGACAACATCGACATCGCGGTATTGGATCTCGAAGCCATGGGGCAGCCAGAGGTCTTCCTCGCTTCCGAGTTCATGGATCGCGACCCCAACTTCTCGCCGGATGGTCGTTGGGTGGCCTACTCCTCCAACGAGTCCGGGACCTTTGAGATCTACGTGCGCCCCTTTCCTGCAGCAGCCGGCCGATGGCAGGTCTCGGATGGCGGTGGTCGATTCCCTCGTTGGTCGGGCAATGGCAAGGAGCTCTTCTACCGCACCGGTGAGGGCGTCATGGTCGCCAACATCGAAGTGCAGGGAGACTCGTTCCAGGTCGGCAGGGCGACGACCGTTTTCGAGGGCTCCTACAGAGGGGGCATGTTCGGCATCGGCATCGGCGGCTTCATCTTCAGCGACTACGACGTCGCGCCCGACGGTCAACGCTTCGTGATGTTTCCGGGCTCGGATGGCCAGTCCGCCAACACGCACGCTACGATGGTCTTCAACTGGTTCGACGAGCTCCAGAAGACGCTGCCGGCTGCCAACTGAAATCCGATCACGAGTGGGTAAGAGAAGCCATCAACTGCCTCATCGCCGGAGCTGTGCGAGCCCTCCCGAGCGTTACGGTTGAAACTGCCCCAGCCAGTTCTGGACGACCACCACCCCGACGGCCCCATCCCGAAAATCGGGAGACTGCACCACCAGGAGACGTTCTCCATCCGGTGAAACATCGATGAAGTCGTCAGCGCTCAGAACCGTCCCCACGCCGACCTCGGTGAAGACCCGGCGAGCAGAACCCAACTGCAGCGCCGGTTCCACCTCGATATCGACCTCGAAGAGAGACTGGGAATCGTGGAAGTAGAACCGACTGCCATCGCGAGACCAGACCATGCCAAAGCCTCCGTCGGTGGAGAGTTGCCACTTACCCTGCAGACTCGGGTACTGGGTCAGGTAGACCTCCCAGTTGCCTGACTCATTGGAGCCAAAGGCCATGTATCGACCCGAAGGATGAACCAGAGCTCTCCTCAAGCTGAACGGGCTGTCGATCAGGCGTGAGGCCTCCTGCGACCCGTCCAGCGGCTGACTCCACAGCTCCCGGCTGCCCTCTTCAATCTTCTCGAAGAACAGCGTCGATCCATCCGGAGACAGCGTCGGATTGTCACCCGATTCCACCACAACCTCCGGTTCTCCGCTGCCATCGGCTGAGACGACGAGGATGCGTGAAGTGGCCATGTCTCCCGATTCGTACACCACCCGATCGCCATCAGGGGTCCAGCTCGGGGCGTCCACCTCGGCATCTTCAAAGGTCAGGCGGGTCCAGATCTCCCGCTGCAGGTCGAAGACCCAGACTTCTTCGCGCCCCGATTCCTCGAGAATGGCCAGCACCTTGGAGCCATCTGGAGAAAGAGCCGGATCATGAAGACCGACACGAGGCTCTCCCAGGACTTCCTGTGCCTGGTTCTGACGATCGATCCAGGCCAACTGGGACAGCGCTCCAGCCATCGCCGAGTAGGTCAGGGTGCCGTCCTGCGAGACACTATGAAGCCCCGACTCGGGAGCGACCAGAAAGGGCTTACCCACGACTTCAACTTGCGAAGCCGAGAACGGGACCGCCCAGATCCCCTCATTGGTTCCTCTGCGCTCATAGAGGAGATTCCCCGAGCGGTCGAGTATCGAAATATTGAGCTGTTGGCCCTCAATCTCCATGACGACCCGACGTTCACCGTTCACCAACGCCTCGATGGGGAAAGTGCCGCTGGTCGAATGTGGGGTGAACAGCAGAGTCTCCCCATCCGGCAACAGGCTGAGATAGTGGATATCAATATCCTGCTCCAGGTCGAGATCCAGGATCATGCGGGGATCCCCACCCTGAGCAGAGACTTCATAGAGATCTCCTCTCCAGGCGGCGATGAAGATCCGGTCTTCAGGTCCCCAGACGGCAGCAGTCAGCCGCCCCCTACCTGGCACCTCACAGATCAGGCTCGGGCTACCTCCTTGAACCGGGGTCTTCCAGAGCTTTCGCCCGGCTTCGAAGCCAATGAACTGACTATCCGGGGACCAGAAGGGGCCCGATCCGTTCTCGGTCCCGTCAAGAAACCTCGATTCCAGCGAGTTCAGCGCCCGCAGGTACAGCCCTTCCGCAGTGGTCAACAAGAGGGTCTTCCCATCCGGTGAGATCTTCGGGAAGCTCCCCCAGTACCCGTTGACTCCAGCCTGGTTCACTTTGAATTTGCGCACGGGGATCTCCACTTCGGGGTCCGAGCGCAGATTCATGGCCAGGCCGCCGACGATTCCTCCGACCACCAACGCTGCGGCAAGCCACCCAAGGCCTGGACGGCCGCGACGCGAGCCCGAGTCTGGACCAGCTCTCCCGGCAGCTTCGGGATCCTCGAGGTAGTGACGCAAAGCTATGCGGGCCTCACCGATGGATTGCAGGCGATTCTGGTCGTTCTTTTCCAGACACCTTTCGAGCAGGTGGCGAATCGTCGTCGGGGTGCTCGCCGGCAACTCCTCCCACCGCGGTTCCTCTTTGAGAACACTGGCCAAGGTGTCGGAGATCGTCCGGCCGGCGTAAACCGTTCGTCCCGTGAGCATCTCCATCAGCACCACGCCGAACGCCCAGATGTCCGCACGCTTATCGGCCATCTCTCCGCGAGCCTGTTCGGGACTCATGTAGCCGGCGGTTCCCAGGATGACCCCAGCCCCCGTCATCTGGGCTGTCAGCGTCGGTGATTGCGTCAAGGAGGCATCGGATCCCGCGGCCGCATCGGCCTCGAGAGCCTTGGCCAGACCGAAATCGAGAACCTTGACCATCCCGTCCACCGTCACCTTGACGTTCGCGGGCTTCAAATCGCGATGAATGATTCCCTTCTCGTGCGCAGCCTCGAAGGCTTCGGCGATCTGTAGCGCGATCGGCATCGCCTCGTCCATCGAGATCGCCCCTTTCTGAATCCGCTCCTGGAGGGTCTCGCCTTCGACGAGCTGCATAACCAACAGCTGTCGGCTGTCAGCCTCCTCCAGCCCGTAGATGGCAGCAATATTCGGGTGGTCCAGCGCCGCCAACATTCTGGCTTCTCTCTCGAAACGCGCCAGACGATCGGGATCGGCCGCCAACGCCTCCGGAAGCAGCTTGATGGCCACATCGCGCCCGAGTTTGGTATCGGTAGCCCGGTACACCTCCCCCATCCCTCCCTCGCCCAGCTTGGCGGTGATCTTGAAGCTACCCAGAGTGCTACCGATCATGCGTTTCTCTTCCCATTCCATGGTTTCAGGACCTGGCTCCTGAACCCCGTTCGACGACATCCCCGCCTCTCCGATCTGATTCGAGATGGCGAGCGAATTGTAGCCCATGGCCAACACATCTCGGCCCGATGTTAGTATCTGCCCAGCTTTCTCGAGCGGTAACAACTGATGTCGCGGTGGGAGTACCTGCCACCGGACCGCTGTATCAAGGAGATCCGATGCGATGACCAATGCCCCACCCGTCCCGGAAGTCGACGTGGAGACTCTCCGTTGCGAGATACAAAAGGAGTATGCAGAAGTCGCCGAGCACCCCGACAAGGGTTTTCACTTTCACACCGGGAGGCCGCTGGCGAAGATCCTCGAGTACGACGAAGCGCTGCTCGAGAACGTTCCGGAGAGCGCTATCGAGTCGCTGGCCGGTACCGGGAACCCCTTCAATCTCGGCATGATCCCTGTCGGGTCCAGGGTCGTCGATATCGGCTCAGGAGCCGGCCTCGACAGCTTGATCGCCGCCAACATGGTCGGCCCCGAGGGCCGTATCATCGGTATCGACATGACGCCACAGATGCTCGAGAGAGCTCGCGGCGCCGCTGCCGAAGGCGACTTCGGCCATGTCGAGTTCAAGGAGGGTTTCGTCGAGTCTCTGCCCATCGAGGACGGCTGGGCAGACGTAATCATCTCCAACGGGGTGATGAACCTTTGCCCCGACAAGGTCAAGGCGTACAAGGAGCTTCATCGGGTGCTCAAGCCCGGCGGCAAGTTGCAGATAGCCGACATAATGGTGGCCAAGGAAGTTCCGGAAGGAGCCAAGAGGAACATCGATCTCTGGACCGGGTGAATCGCCGGCGCTCTGCTGGATGCAGAGCTCGCTGCGGTCATCGAGGCGGCAGGCTTCGAGAACTTCGAGATCACCTGGAGCAAAGAGGTCTTCAACGGGGCGCCGCAGAGCTCCTCGGCGGCCTCCTTCGGTACCACGGGGATCAACTTCCGGGCGAACAAGCCTCTCAAAGCGTGAGGCCCCCTGCTTCGGTCTCCCATCCATGTACCAGTCCGATCGTCCAATCGCCTCGCTGCGCAAGAAGAGTTTGAGGCTGCGTTCGGCGAATGGACGCCCGAACCGTGGAGCCGAGGATTAGCAAAGGGACCCTGCTCGACCTTGCCAAAGGTCGAGGGGTGTGGTCCCAGGACGGGTCTCTTTCCAAGCGCATCCAGATGATGGTGGCAGGTCTTTCAGGGTCCGGCGCGCAGGAAAGCGAGCGAACGCCTTTCATCCCAACTCCACCTTGCGTGAGCGTGCCCTCCGGGACCACACCCGACGACCCGCAAAAGTTCTGACCAGGTCCCGCGGCACCCTCCCGGAACCTCGACGGCGACCGTACCTGTAGCGGCTGTGCCTCTGTGCAGATTGCCGGTCGGTGCAATCGTCCAATCGCCTCGCTGCGCAAGAGGAGGTTGAGGCTGCGTTCGGCGAATGGACGACCGTACCGTTGGGCCCACACGGCTGCGATCTCGCCGAGGGTCGTTGGCGGTGTTCGGCAGAGGGGGCTCTCGGCAAGCGACCCGAGAGGCCTGCACTAGTCAGTCCCAGATCCACGGCTCAGGTTCGTCTTCATGATGCGGGCGTGAGGGCCTCTGGGGACGCGTTCCAGCTCGAAGGGCTCACCCTTCGGACCCACCGCTCTCGACAGCACCTCATCGAGCAACGCGTTGTCTCCCTCGTCCAGACGTAGATCGAAGACACGCAGATTGTCCCGCAGATGCCTGGCGGTTCGCGTGCCCATCAGAACCGCTGCGACACCGGGACGGTCGAGCACCCACCGAGTTGCCACGTTGGTCAGGCTGACCTGATGACGACGAGCGATCTTCGAGAGTGCACTCAGGAGGTCCTGGTAGAGCGCCCAACCTCCGAACTCGTCGATGATCAGCTTGTACTTGGTCAGCGAGCGATTCGACATGGAGCCCATCGGTTCAGCCTCGCCGGCCCAGCGAGCAGAGAGAAAACCTCCCGCAACCGACCCATAGCAGAGTAGCCCGATCCCGGTCTTCTGACAGAAGCGCACCATCTCGTCCTCGGCTCGCCTGTCGAGTAGCGAGTACTGCAGTTGGTTGGCAATGATCGGGACTCCGGCCTCGACGATCTCCCTCAGTCGTACGACGTCGAAATTGGTCGTTCCAAGCAAACGGACCTTTCCGGCCCGCTGTAGCTCGGCAAGCCAGGTTGCCACCTCGACATAGCGTGGCACCGCGTAGTCCCACCAGTGAAACTGGACCAGATCGAGTCGCTCCACACCGAGGCGATGCAGCGAACGGTCGATGGTGGACTCGACGTGCTGCCGGTTCACGGTGGACAGGTCCGCCAGATCGGGCACGTACTTGGTGTGAACCTGGATCTCTTTCAAACCACTCATCGAGCGACGCAGATCTCCGAGGAGCTCCTCCACCCCTGTATAGATGTCGGCGCAGTCGAAGGTGGTCAAACCAGACTCGACGAGCTCTCGAAGATCCTGCAGAACCGAGTCTCGATCGATCGCTTTTTCCCGGTGACCTGCCGACAGCTGCCAGCCACCGTTGATCAGGCGACTGACCGAGTAGCCGGGCGCCAGGTCCACCCGATCGATCAACTGTCGGGTTCCCCTAGAGGCACCTGGGTGACCTCGCCATGCCTGAAGGTGCGCCGGCTGGTGCGCGTGATCCGAAAGATGCCGCCGCAGTGAGGATCGGGACAGGCGATGTCTGTATCGGTAGTCATCCAGTCGTGGGGATGGGTGTCGCGCTGTTTGGCGGGGAGCAAAGGCAGGAGCGCTGCAAGTGGATACAGAGGAAACGTCTGGCCAGCCGGAAAGGAGAGATTCTCCCCCGACAGCTCGAAGTAGTCTCCGACCTGGTGATTGCAGACCATCTCCTTGTCACCAGCCATCACCTCGACTCTCAGGTCCCAAAGCGTAAACTCGTCTGCGGCATCGGACATGTAAGGCTCCTTCCGGCCCCATTCTATGGGTCGCCCGAGCCTCGGCCCGCTTTTGCTATCTTTGGGCAACTTCCCGGATCCGACCTCGACGATGAATTCCACTGCAGCCAATCCGCCGGAGCCCCTGGAGTTTCGTGGGGGCTGGACAGGAGCCCTGGCACCCTTTGCCATCTTCCTGGCTGGAGTGACCTGGCTCGGTCTGTCCGGCGCACCCGACGAGCGTGGCTTCTGGCCCATCTTGCTCGCCGCGCTGACCGTCTCCATGCTGTTGGCCAGGGACCGGCAAAGCTGGGCCGGCGTCGTACTTCGCGGCATGAGCCAGCCCATCGTCATGCTGATGATCATGGCGTGGATGCTAGCCGGCGTGCTGGCCAGCTTCATGAACGCCAGCGGATTCGTCGAGTCGCTGGTCTGGGGAGCTCGCACGATCGGATTGCAAGGGGGCGGCTATGTCGCGGCAGCTTTTCTGATCTGCTCTCTGGTGTCGACGGCTACCGGCACCAGCCTGGGAACCATCATCCTCTGCGCTCCACTGCTCTACCCCGGAGCCGTCGCCCTGGGTGCAGATCCACTCATCCTCATGGGTGCGATTCTTGGCGGCGCCACCTTCGGCGACAACATCTCTCCCGTCTCCGATACCACCATCGCGTCAGCCTCGACCCAGGGCGCCGACATCGGTGGCGTCGTGCGCAGCCGATTGCGTTACGCCCTGCCAGCGGCCGGCATCGCCCTCCTGCTCTACATCTACTTCGGTGGAGGAACCGAAGCCACGGGCGCCGTAAGTCTCGATATTGGCGGTCCGGCTGGACTGCCCATGCTCGCGGCGCCCCTGCTGGTCATCATCCTCCTGCTGGGCCGGATTCACCTGCTCGAGGGACTGCTGATGGGCATCCTGGCCGCGGCAGCTCTCGGTCTCATCCTGGGGGTGATCGAGCCCAGCCAGATCCTCTACCTCGATCCGGAGCACTACACGGCCAGAGGCCTGATCATCGACGGCATGGAGCGCGGCATCGGCGTCTCGGTGTTCACCCTGCTTCTCATGGGTCTGGTTGCCGGCCTCGAAGCCTCCGGAATCGTGGCGCGGCTGGTGGATGCAACCAGTGGCCACGCCAGCACCGCGCGTGGCGCAGAGCTCTGGATGTTCGTGACGGTATCGATCGCGGTGCTCCTGACCACGCACTCGGTCGTGGCCCTGCTCGCGGTTGGAGGCTTTGCGCAACGTGCTGGAGAGAACTTCGGGATCGGTCCCTATCGCCGCGCCAACATTCTGGATATGACGGTCTGCACCTACCCCTTCATCGTCGGCTACTGCATCCCGACGGTGCTCGCCGCGAGCACCACCGCAGCCGGCGCTGCGACCGGCCTGCCCCATCTGTCACCCCTGCAGATCGGACTCGTCAACTTCCATTCCTGGGCATTGCTGGCCATGACCCTGCTCGCCATCGTCACCGGTTACGGCCGAGCCGATTGACCTGGCGGAGAACCTCGGAGTTTGCCGAGACCGAGGCGGCAGCCGGCCGGCCGCCATTTCGCAGCCGAGAGAGGTCAGCCGACGGGCCATTCATCAGGCCGCAGTGAAATCACTGGGAACGGGTTGGAGAGGAAACTCGAGCACGCTCGAGTGGCTGCGCTCGGAGTGCTTGCGCAGGACCCGGCGAATCTCTTTGATGGAGAGCAATCCCTGAACCGTCTCACCCTGGGGGAAAGTCGTCGCCTTGAAGGCACCCAGATAGTCACCAAGCATGTGCCGGGCAGCTTCGGTCTCGGTGCGACTTTCTTCGGGGAGCCAGGCAAATACCATCCGCGCCTGCGACATCCCTGGTGGTTGCTCCCAGAACTCCCACATGCCGCGGCGGGTCTTCGATAGATAGTATCGACTCACCTCCGGCCAGCCCAGACCGCAAATGAATGTCAGTTGCTCTGATTCAGGTGACAAGAGCCGGATGGTCATCCCTCTCCCAGTTTCTCAGATGTTGATTCTGTCTAATCAGGAGTATTCCTCAGTGAAGCACTCCACACAAAAGACAAATGCGCATACATCGATCTGCTCTCATCTTCCCTCGAGGGTCCGGCTTCGAACCGCTAGCCGAAGCGATCAGTCGCCCTGCCAGTCGCGAGACGCCGGCCGATTACTCTGTAGAATTCCGACTCGAATGGAGGAACCCGCGATGAAATTCCACAGATATCTTCTTGCCCTGGCGCTGCCGGTAACGTTGGCAACTCCTTCACCCAGCGTAGCGCTCGACCCGACCGAGTCCAGGATTATCGAGATCATCGACGCCCAGGCCGGCGACGCGGTCCAGTTCCTGACGCGCACTGTCAACATCAACAGTGGCACGCTCAACGCCGAAGGTGTCCGCCAGGTTGGCAAGCTCTACCAGGAGGCATTCTCCGCAATAGGCTTCGAGACCCGCTTGATCGAACAACCCGAGGAGATGCAGCGGGGACCGCACTTTATTGCCGAACGCGACGGAGATCAGGGCAAGCGCCTCTTGCTCATCGGACATCTCGATACAGTCTTCGAGCCCGACAGCCCCTTCCAGACCATGCGTATCGAGGGCGACAAAGCCTACGGACCGGGTGTCGAAGACATGAAGGGCGGCAACAACACGGTCTTGTTCGCCCTCAAGGCATTGCATGACGCCCGAGCCCTGGACGACACCAGGATCATCGTGGCATTCACTGGCGACGAAGAGTACCCGGGCCGCCCACTCGAAATCTCGCGGCGTGATCTGATCGAGGCGGGCAAGCGCGCCGATATCGCACTGGGCTACGAAGCGGGCGTCCGGGAGATGCGGATTGCCACAATCGCCCGTCGCGGTTCGAGCGGCTGGCTGCTCGAAGTTACAGCCAAGCCCGGCCACTCCTCTCAGATCTTCAAGGAGGGCTACGGTGCCGGCGCCATCTACGAGGCCAGCCGCATCCTGCAAGCGTTCTATGCCCAGCTTCGGGGTGAGGAGTATCTGACCTTCAATCCGGGCGCGATCGTCGGCGGCACCGAAACCACCTACGACAGGCAGGAGAGCCGCGGAACCGCCTTCGGCAAGTCAAACATCATTGCCCAGAGCGCGATAGTCGACGGCGACCTGCGCTTCATCTCCGAGGAACAGAAGGAACGAGCCAGGGGGACGATGCGCAAGATTGTCGAGATCTCTCTACCCGAAACTGAATCCGAAATCACCTTTTTCGACGGCTATCCGGCCATGGAACCAACTGCCGCCAACTACGCCTTGATGGAGACCCTCGGAGAAGTGCTGCACGACCTCGGCATGGGCGAAGTCGAGTCTCTCGATCCGAGCGAGCGTGGTGCCGCAGATATTTCGTTCGTAGCCGCGGACGTCGAGGCGGGACTAGCGGGAATGGGCCCTGTCGGCTGGGGCGGTCACACGGTGGACGAGGGTATCGACCTCACCAGCCTCACCGCGGCCACGAAGAAGACGGCGATTCTCATCTACCGTCTGACTCGCTGAACTCCGAGTACCAGTTCTGAACGAGCATGAGCTTCGGGTTTTCGCCCAACTCCCCGACCTCTCGCACGACCAGAATCCTCTCGCCCTGTCGATCCACACCGTAGAGCAGCTCGGAACCGAGGCCAAAGTCGAATCCGCCAAACAACGCCTTGGGCGCACCCTGCACAGGCCTCGAGCCCAGACCGATCGAAACCGCCTCCAGGGAGTCCTTGGCATTGATGTAGAAGATCTCCTCGCCATCGGGCCGCCACCTCGCAGAGGCTCCGCCCTCGGTCGAGATCTGCCACTTGCCCTCTCCGCTCGGGAAACGGGTCAGATAAATCTCACTGCGACCGGTCTCATCCCCTGAGTAGGCGAGCCATCTCCCGTCGGGTGAAACCGTTGGCTCGGACTCATCCCCCGGAGGGTCGATGATCAATGTCGGTTCTCCCGCAGATCCATCCTCGGCCAGCTCCACAAACCAGATCCCGCGAGCTCCAAAGCGCTCGAACACCACCTTGTTGCCATCGGTCGTCATCGAGGGGCGTCCACCGCTACCCAGCTCGAGGGGTTCAGATCGCCCTTCGATATCGACCAGAAACATGCTGGGCTCATTCGCCCAGGTGAAGTAGGTCAGTTGCCTCCCGTCGGGCGACCAGTTGGGGCTCCGCTCCTCGCCGGGGGTGAAAGTGATCTGACTCTTGGTCCCGCGCTCGAGATCTTGCACCCAGATCTCGCGGCTGTTGCCTTCCCAGGCCGATACCGCGACCCTCGACTGGTCCGGCGACAAGGCAGGCTCACCCAGTCCTGGCTGCGGCACTCCGACGCTGCCGAGCTCCTTGCCTGAGCGATCCATCCACACCAGCTGTCGAGGCTGGTAGTGCACATTGCCCAGGTAAGTCAGGGTGCCGTCGGTAGCGACGCTGGGAGAGACCACATCGCGCGCCACCATAAATGGCTCTCCGGTCACCTCGAGGGTATCCAAAGAGAACGGTAAAGCCCAGATTCCCACGCTACTCGGCCGGCGGACATAGAGAATGTGCCCGGTGGGCGAGTAGATGGGCGTATCGAGACTTGCACCTTCTACCTCATAGAGGATTCTGCGCTCCTGACCATCCCAAATGGCGAGAGGCCCTTCCGCTCTATCCGTATAGTGAATGCCAAAGACAACACCTCTGCCTTGTGGCAAGACCAGGGCATGATGGAAATCGACCTCGGTCTCGGGGTCCGGTGTCAGGATCGTGGAGACATCGCCTCCCTGAGCCGACACTTCGAGCAGCCCGGAGTATCCAG
This sequence comes from uncultured Acidobacteriota bacterium, assembly GCA_963707075.1. Lineage (GTDB taxonomy): Bacteria > Acidobacteriota > Thermoanaerobaculia > Multivoradales > JAHEKO01 > CAXMQZ01. The sequence continues at coordinate 349,992 of CAVPOX010000004.1, read as the reverse complement.
TAGTAAAGATGATCCTGCCATCGTCGGTCCAGCCGCCACCGAAGGGTCCGACATTGGTGGGCAGATCGGCCACCGCCTTGGCTTCCCCACCGGTCGCCGAGATCTTCCACAACGTGCGACCGGCGGGATAGATGAGCCACTGACTATCGGGTGACCAGATCACGCCACTCTCGAAGGTCGACTCGGTCGCGACCCGGGACTCGAGCTCGTCCAGCCTCCGCAGCCAGAGCTGGCCTTCGCTGAGGTAGGCGACGGTGGAACCATCCGGTGAGATCTGGGCTCCATAGATGGTGAAGATGAATGGGTTGAGGCTGCCGAACTCGACCACTTCCAGCTTCCGACGCGGCAGGTTGGCTTCCTCGACAGCCGGACGCGTTGCGAACCAGCCCAAGACCGCGGCAAGCATCACCGCGATGCCCCAAGGCAGCAAGCGCAGCCAGTTTGGCTGCCTCGCACCCTCGGCCGTCGTCGCTTCGCCGGTGCCCACCGCTTCCGGGCGTGAGATCGCATCCTCGATCTCGATCCGAGCATCGGCAATGTCATGCAACCGCCGGTTCGAGTCGCGTTCCAGACAGCGGCGCAACAATCGCCGAACGGGGCGCGGCGTGTTCTCAGGCAGGTTCTCCCATTCCGGATCGGATCTCAGAACAGCTGCCAGGGTGTCCGAGACGGTGTCACCCGCAAACAGTTTCCGCCCCGTCAACATCTCCTGGAGCATCACCCCAAAGGCCCAGATATCAGCCCGCTTGTCGGCCTCCTGTCCGCGCGCCTGTTCGGGGCTCATGTAGGCAGCTGTTCCGAGAAGCACACCGGCCTGAGTCATCTGAGCGGTTAACGTCGGCGACAAGGACATGCTCGCGGGGGCAGGGCTGCCACCCTCCCTGGAGGAAGCAGAGCCCTGCCCGACATTCGCCTCCGGATCGAGTGCCTTCGCCAGCCCGAAATCGAGCACTTTGACTTGGCCCCCGGCAGTCACCTTGACATTGGCCGGCTTCAAATCTCGATGAATAATGCCTTTGGCGTGCGCTGCCTCCATGGCTGTAGCGATCTGGATGGCAATCGGCAACGCCTCCTCCGATGACATCGGACCACGATGCATCCGCTCCTGTAACGTCTCGCCTGCAGCCAACTCCATGACCAGGAAATGAACTGGACCGGCCGGACGCTCGCCGAGTGCAGCCTCACCCTCCTCTTGCGGAGCGAGGCGAGCGTCCGGTTGGTCCACCACCGTTACTGATTCGATGGAGTAGATTGCGGCGATCTGGGGATGGTTCAGCGAGGCCAAAACCTTGGCTTCGCGCTCGAATCGGGCCAGCCGATCCGGATCCGCTGCCACCGCTTCGGGAAGCACCTTGATCGCTACTTCGCGGCCGAGCTTGGTGTCCTCGGCCAGCCACACCTCTCCCATGCCGCCCTCGCCGAGCTTGCCGGTGATCTTGAAATGGGAAAGTGTCTCGCCGATCATTCCTGTACCCAACCCGTTCGCAGGAGGGGACAGACCCCTCCCCTCCCCTGACCTTGCATCTGGAACATCAAAATACGCAGCGGATTGTACCGGAATCGCCCGGGAGAGCCTGGCCTGGTCTCTTCTGACTCAGCCATGAGAACGGCCGGCACAGAGGCCGGCCGCTTCGACAGTTCCCCGATACCTCGCTCAGGAACGTCAGAAGGTCAGCACACCCGAGAGAAAGAAGCCCTTGGAATCGACGTCGAGCACGACGTTATCGATGACCGCATCGATGGTGATGATCCGGTAACCGAGACCGAGACCAAGCACCTTCACCGGATAGTAGCGCGCTGCGAACTCGGCATCCATCATGTTGCCATCATCGTAGCCGACCTCGAAGGAGGCCTCGCCGTAGAGCTGGAACTTCTCCACGGGCCAGATCTCGACTACCGCTCCAACCGAAGGGAGTGCCGCCTCGAAGCTCTCACTTGCCGAATCTTCGAAGAAAGGTGTATCGAGGCTGATGAAGGCATCGCCACTGAATGCCTTGGCCTCGGCGAAGACGCCGATCGAGAAGATCTTCTCGGGAAAGACGAAACGCCAACCCAGGGCGAGTCGCGCGTAGTCGAAATCCACGCCGCTGTTGATCGAGCTGCTGATGTCGATCGGTAGGTTCAACTCGTCGCCAAGGTTCAGAGAACCCGAGTGGTTCATCTGCTGATAGGCGGCTCTGATGTAGAAGCCCAGGAAGGCCCTGAAAGTCCCCCTCAGCTCGAAAACGTCGTCCGCCTCCAGATTGAGCAGACTGGTGACGTCGATGTCTGAGGGAATCTCGATATCGAGATTCTCCAGACCTGCCGAGCCGGAAACGCTGGTGGGCCACCAGCGACCCTCGAGCTCCAGGCCGAGAGCCTCGGCTCGATCCGCGGCCACCAACGAGCATGCCGCCAGAAGCAATACAGCCAGTCCAATCTTGACTCTTATCATTACATTCACCTCGCGCGGATACTGCCACAGGTGATGCACTTTCGGCTATAGAACCTCCCATTGCGCCAGGCGGAACCCCTTCCTCCCCTCCCACCCACACCCTGACGGGTATCGGCCGTTCGTTTCAGAGATAGAATCGAGACCTTGATCGGCGAAACCGTCTCCCACTACAAGATCACCGCCAAGCTCGGCGAGGGCGGTATGGGAGTGGTCTATCGGGCCGAAGACACCCGTCTCGGCCGCCAGGTGGCGCTGAAATTCCTGCCCGAGGATGTGGCGGGCGATGCCTCGTACCTTGAAAGATTCCAGCGCGAAGCGCGCGCCGCCTCGGCTCTGAATCACCCGGCGATCTGCACCATCTACGACATCGGCGAACACGAGGGCCGGCCCTACATCGTCATGGAGCTGATGGAAGGCCAGACTCTGGACAAGATGGTGCAGGGAGCACCCCTGGCGATCGAGCGCGGCATCGCCATCGGCGCCCAACTCGCCGATGCTCTGGATGCGGCTCACGAGCGCGGCATCGTTCACCGCGACATCAAGCCCGCCAACATCTTCCTCACCAACCGTGGTCAGCCCAAGATCCTCGATTTCGGGCTGGCCAAGGTCACCACCGAGAAGGGGTCGGATTCCGGATCCGCAGCCCCCACCGATGCCATCGAGGCGGATTTGACCCGACCGGGCGCGGCGATCGGTACGGTTTCCTATATGTCGCCGGAGCAGGCTCGAGGAGAGGACCTCGACAACCGCACCGACATCTTCTCGCTCGGACTGGTTCTTTATGAGATCGCCACCGGCCAGCGTGCCTTCAGCGGCAATACCTCGGCCCTGATCTTCGACGCGATTCTTCACAAGACACCCGTGGCACCGGTCCGCCTCAATCCAGAAGTGCCGGAGGGACTCGAACAGATCCTCAACAAGTCTCTGGAGAAGGACAGGAATCTCCGCTATCAACATGCCAGTGACCTGCGCGCCGATCTCGAACGCCTCCGGCGGGACACCGACCTCAGCCGATCGGCAGTCAGTTCGGCGCCGGTGGCGGCCCCGACTGCTGGTGCTACTCCACCCGAGGCCTCTGCACCGGCTGCATCATCGCCTTCCGCGATCGCATCGGGCCCTGATGTCGGCACCACCTCGATCTCGTCCGCCAGCTCGGACGCCCAGATCGCAGCTGATCTCACCAAACGGCATTGGGGCAAGATCATCGCGGCCATGGCACTGCTCATCGCGGCGGCTGCAGCCATCGCCTACTTCATGACAAGGGCCCCGGCTCCTGTCGAAACCGACGCACAGATTCGCTCCCTGGCAGTTCTACCCTTCAGCAATGCCAGCGGAGATCCGGAAGCCGACTATCTAGGCGAGGGCATCGCCGAGTCCCTGATCAACAGCCTGACGGCGATCCCGGACCTGCGGGTGGTCTCCCGCTCCAGCTCCTTTCGCTTCAAGGACAGTGATGTGTCCCCGGCTCAGATTGGACATGAGCTCAATGTTGCCGCCCTGGTCACCGGGCGCGTCACCCAACGCGGCGACGAGTTGATCATCGCCGCCGAAATGGTCGACACCCAGCAGGACGCCCAGCTGTGGGGAGAGCGCTACACCCGGCCGGTAGCGGATATCTTCGCCATCGAAGAGGAGATCGCCTTTGCGATCAGCGACAAGTTGCAGGTAGAGCTTTCCGGTGAGACGGAAGGCAAGATAGCCAAACGCCAGACCGAAGATGCCGAGGCCTACCGTCTCTACATGAAGGGCCGCTTCCATTGGAACAAGCGGACGCCCGAGGATGTCCAGAAGGCTCTGGCCTTCTTCGAACAGGCACTCGAGATCGACCCCACCTACGCTCTGGCCTGGGCCGGGGTCGCCGACTCCTACACCGTGGGCAATGGAATCTACCTGGGCATCACTCAACAGGAGTCGCAGTCCAAGTCCATGGCAGCGGTCAAGCGGGCCCTCGAGCTCGACGATTCACTCGCCGAGGCGCACACGACGCTCGCCGACCGGCTGCACTATGTCGATTGGGATTGGCTCGGGTCGGAGCGCGAGTTCAAGAGAGCCATCGAGATCAACCCCGGCTACGCCACGGCTCACCAGTGGTACGCCGAGCTGCTCTGTGCCTGGGGTCGATACGGGGAATGTCTCGAGGCAGCCCAGACAGCCGAAAAGCTCGACCCATTGTCGCCGGCAATGCCGATGGTGGTCGCCAGCGCCTTTCATAGTGCAAGTCGTTTCGATGAGGCCGAGACCTGGTATCTGAAGAGTCTCGAGATGGAGCCAGAGCTCGATGCGGCTCTCATGCAACTCGCCGAGGTTTACGTCTCTACCGATCGCTTCGACGACGCGGTCGAGATCTGGCAGCAGATCTACCGTATCTGGGGTCTCGAGGACGAGGCAGTGAAACTCGGGACCAGCTACGCCGAGGAAGGGCCTGCCGGATACTGGCAGACACTCCTCCAAACGCCAGACCCTTACGCACCCGATGACAATTACAAGGCCTATCTCTGCGGTGGTTTGGGCGACATCGACCGGGCATACCGGCTGCTCGATCGGGCAATGGATCAGAAGACCAACGGCACCAGCTTCCTAGGCAACTGGCCATCGATGGACGTGCTCAGGGACGACCCCAGATTCGACCAGGCGATCGCTCGCCTCAATCGGCCCCCCATTCCTGCCAACTGAAGCTCCCATTTCGCCAGCCCGCATTGAGGCCGGTTGCTCGATGTGGGCGCGTCCTCGCGACCTTCCGAGAGGGGACAAGCCCCTCCCTACAGGAGTCCTCGCCGTTCCAGCAGCGGTTCGACGCTCGGTTCCTGGCCGCGGAAGCGCAGATAGAGCTCCATCGGGTGTTCGCTGCCGCCAGGCTCCAGGAGGTTTTCACGGTACGAGCGGGCGAGCTCGGGATCGAAGATCCCCTTCTCCTCGAAGTATTCGAACGCATCGGCATCGAGCACCTCGGCCCAGAGATAGCTGTAATAGCCCGACGAGTAACCACCGCCCCAGATGTGGTTGAAGTAGGGCGTGCGATACCGGGTGATGATGGTCGGGATCATGCCGATCTCGTCCATGACCTCGGCTTCGAAAGCGAGAGCATCTTTCTCCTCGGCTTCGGTCAGGGTGTGCCATTTCATGTCGAGTAAGGAGGCCGCCACATACTCTGCGGTCGCAAACCCCTGATTGAACTTGCTCGAGGCCTCGAGCTTGTCGATCATCTCCTGCGGGATGGGCTCGCCGGTCTCATAGTGCTTGGCGTAGGTGGGCAGCACATCCGGGTGCATGGCCCAGTTCTCCATCATCTGGGAAGGCATCTCGACATAGTCCCAGTAGACGTTGGTTCCCGACAGGCTCTCGTAGGTGCCGTCGGCGAGGATCCCGTGCAGGGCATGGCCGAACTCATGAAAAAGCGTGCTCACTTCGTCCAGTGTCAGTAGCGCGGGGTCGTCCCCCACCGGCTTGGAGAAGTTGGCGTGATTGGCCACCAGCGGCCGGATGTCCTTGCCGTGAACCTTGTACTGCTCCCGGTAGGTGTTCATCCAGGCGCCGCCGCGTTTGCTGGCGCGGGTGAAGTAATCGGTATAGAGCAGAGCCAGGTGGCTACCGTCGGCGTCCTTGACCTCGTAAACCTTGACGTCTTCCTGATAGACCGGGATATCGGTGCGCTCCTCGAAAGTGATGCCGAAGAGGCGGGTGGCGACGTCCAGTGTCCCGGCCAGGACGTTGTTCAGCTCGAAGTAAGGTTTGACGGCCGCGACATCGAAGTCGTACCTGTCCGCTCGCACCTTGTTGGCGTAGTGCCACCAATCCCAGGGCTCGAGCTGGAAGTCGCCACTCTCGGTATCGATCCTCGCCTGCAAGTCGGCAGCCTCCTCCTTGGCCTTGGCAATGGCAGGGGTCCAGACCCGCTCGAGCAGGTTGAAGACGCGCTCTGGGGTCTTCGCCATGCGCTCCTCCAGAACATAGTCGGCATGAGTGTCATACCCCAAAAGTCTGGCTCGCTCGACGCGTAGCGCGGCGATCCTGCTGGCGATCTGCGTGTTGTCGTACGCATTGCCGTTGCTTCCCAGATTCATGTAGGCCCGATACAGCTTCTCGCGCAGGTCGCGGCGCTCCGAGTCGGTGAGGAACGGCGTCCAGCTGGTCCGTTGCAGGTTGAAGGCCCATTGCCCATCCAGGCCGTTCGCGGTGGCGACTCCCGCGGCCGCCGCGATCACGTCCTCGGGAAGCCCTGCCAGGTCGGCTTCCGTCTCGAGGACCAACGCCGGGGCATTCATCTCTTTCAGCGTATTGTCGCTGAACTGCACGCCCAGCTTCGAGAGTTCCTCGTTGATGGCCCGCATACGAGCCCGATCCTCACCCTCCAGCCTGGCTCCATTCCGGACGAAGCTGTCGTAGGTGTTTTTGAGCAGCATTGCCTGTTCGGCATCGAGATCCAGTTCCTCCCTTTGATCCCAAACAGCCGCGACTCGATCGAAGAGCTCCGGGTTCAGCGCGATATCGGTGAAGTGTGCGCTAAGCTTCGGCGCCATCTCCTTGACCACCGCTTGAGTCTCCTCGTTGGTGTGGGCGCTGTTCTGATTGCCAACGTAAGTGCTGACGCGCCCGAGCAACTCGCCGGATCTCTCGAGGGCTTCGATGGTGTTGGCGAAGGTAGCGGCATCCGGGTTCCCCACAATGGCCTCGATCTCGGACTTGTGGTCGGTCATCCCCTGCTCATAGGCCGGGATGAAGTGGGCCGGCACGATCTCGTCGAATGGCGGAGCTCCGAAGGGATCGTCCCACTCGGCAAGGAGAGGATTTTCGACTGTCACTTCGGCGACCGGATCGGCGGCGACCTGCCCGCCCACGGGTCCAGGGTTGATCGCTGCGACAATCGCCACCCCCGTCAGTATCGAGATGATCGGCTTGTTCATGATGGGTGAAACCTCCAGGTAATGCTGTCGATTCAGGGAAACTCTGACCACCGGTCGGGTGACCGGTGACTCCGGACACTCGTGGTATCACAAGATATCGAAGCCTGTCGCCATCCCAAGGGGTGGGATCGGGGGCTTCACCGCGCCGGAGTCGTCACAAAAACCCGACAAGAGGTACACTGTTATAGATGGACCGGCTCAGGGTGGTACCACCCTACGGGAAGAGCTTCTACTACCCGGTCAAGCGGCCCTCGATCGTCATTGGCCGCTCCAGGACCGCCGACCTGCCGATCTCCGATCGATTCCTGTCCCGGCAACACGCCCGCCTGTTCCAGGACCATGGGACCTGGTGGATCGAGGACCTCGACTCACGCAACGGCTCCTGGCTCAATGGCAAGCGCATTGATCATCCTGCGCCCGTCCACGAAGGAGATCGAATCCGACTCTCCAACAGCTATATTCTCTCCGGCCCAGAGCCCGAGGAGATCGACAGAACACCCACAGATTTCATCACTGAGGATTCCAAAGCCACCTTTCGCCCGGTCGCGGAGATCACAGGTGACAAAGGCAGTCACCTCCCCACAGCCCTTGCGCCCTCGAAGGGTACCCACGCCGACGATCTGCAGCTACTCAATGAGATTTACAGTTCGCTGAGCGAGCCGGTCGACCTGGAAGGCCTGATGCACCAGATTCTCGATCGGTCTTTCGATGCTCTGCGACCAGATCAAGGAGTGATCTTCCTCAAGCACGCCTCTGGCGAGTATCAACTCGCGGCCGAACGCGCACGGAGCTCGATGGCCGATGAGACCGTGCACTCCGAGACCCTGCTCAAAAAGGTCGCTGAAGAGGGCATGACCGCCCTGGTTCACGGCCTGGACAGTGACGCCGACTGGCAATCGGCCGACAGCCTGCTCGATCAGGGGATCAAGAGCCTGATCGCCGCACCGCTGAAGGATGCTGACGGGCCTCTGGGAATGATCGCCCTGACCTCCAAAGAGGCCGAGTCGCCCTTCGGTGACCCGGAGCTGCAGCTACTGGTCTCGATCGCTTCCATAGCCTCGTTGCGGGTGCGCAACCTCCTGTTGACCGAAGACGCGGTGCGACGCAGCCTCGCCCAGGATCGCATCGAACAGGAGCTCGAGCTGGCCAGGAGGATTCAGCTTGGGCTGCTGCCTTCGAAGATGCCCGAGATCGAGGGATTGGAAATTCACGGTTACTCCATCCCCTGTCGGCAAGTCTCGGGCGACTATTATCAGGTGGTCCCTCGAAAAGACGGCAAGGAGGTCCTGGTGGTCCTGGCAGACGTGGCCGGCAAGGGACTCGGTGCTTCCCTGCTGATGGCCTCGCTGGAGGCTCTCGCCATAGGCCCCATCGAAGTTGGGCATCCTCCGGCGGAGATCTGCAAACGCATCAGCAGGCGGCTCTTCGAGCGCACGATCAGCAGCCGATTCGCCACAATGTCTGTTGTCGCCTTCAATACCCGCAGCAACAGCTTCACGTTTGCCAGTGCAGGGCATTGCCCAATGCTGCTCATTCGTGCCGAGGGCAACGTCACCCGGCTGAAATCCACTGGCCCTCCTCTGGGTCTGTTCCTGAACAGCGCCTACGCAGAAAGCAGACATCGCTTGAATGCTGGAGATCTACTGGTTCTTTACTCCGATGGACTCTCCGAAGCCGCCAACCCGGAAGGAATCGAATTCGGTATCCGCCGGATGAGCCGACTCTGCAGGAGCCACCGAGACATGCCCCTCCCCGAGATCAAGAGTCAGCTCGAGATGGAAATCGAGAGGTTTGTCCAGGGCCACCCGTACGAAGACGACCGCACCCTCGTCCTTATCCGACGCAATCCATAGACCGCATCCTTGCTGGCCCAGAAATGCATGCATCGATCTCCATAACCACCCGATGGGATAGCCATGGTGCCACCCCTAAGGGCGTGGCTGACAGACGGTAGGCACACTAGATTGGCGGGGGTATTTGACCCCATCTCGAGTTCGATGGTCGCAGGTGAAGCAGTCCTCCATGCGGACTGCGCTACTGAGGTAAGGAGGCGTGATGATTAGTGGGTCCGATGTCACCCCGGTCGAGCAAGGGGACCTGCGGCTGGAGGATGGCTCGCGAGTTGCAGTCATGGGCTCGGGCCCGGCGGGCTCCTTTGTCAGTTACTTCATGCTCGAGATGGCTTTCAGGGCGGGCCTGGAGATCGATGTCGACATTTTCGAGCCGCGTGATTTCAGTCGCACGGCACCGCATGGCTGCAACATGTGCGGCGGCATCATCTCCGAGACTCTGGTGCAGAATCTCGCTGCCGAGGGCATCAACCTTCCCAGCTCGGTCGTCCAACGCGGCATCGACTCCTACATGCTGCACATGGACGTCGGAAGTGTCCGCATCGAGACCCCATTGCATGAGAAGCGGATTGGGGCAGTCTACCGGGGCTCGGGGCCACGCGATATCAAGGAGCAGAAGTGGAAGAGTTTCGACCTGCACCTGCAGGAACTGGCTCTTGACAAGGGCGCCAATCTGATCTCCGGCAGGGTCGACCGTGTGAGCCTCGAGCACGGACGACCGCAGATAGCGGTCAAAGGCGAGGAACTTCGTGACTACGACCTTCTGGTCGTAGCTATCGGCGCCAATTCGCCAGCACTCAAGCTCTTCAGTGGCCTCGAAACCGGCTACCAACCCCCCCAGACGACCAAGACGTTCATCCGCGAGTACTTCATGGGTGAGAAGCTGGTGGGCGAAACCGTCGGCAATTCGATGCAGGTCTTTCTCCTGGACATTCCCCGGCTCGAGTTCGCCGCCATCATTCCGAAGGGAGACTATGTCTCGATCTGCTTGCTCGGCGAGGACATCGACACCGAGTTGGTGAACAATTTTCTCGAATCTCCTCAAGTGCGGGGGTGCATGCCGCCCGACTGGCAGCCGGCCTGCAAGTCCTGCCAGTGCTCGCCCAAGATCAACATCCAGGGTGCCATCCAGCCGTTCAGCGATCGGATGGTCTTCGTCGGCGACTGCGGAGTCACACGGTTGTACAAGGACGGTATAGGAGCAGCCTACAAGACCGCCAAGGCCTGCGCCACGACCGCCGTCTTCCAGGGCATTTCCAGGGCGGCATTCGAGCACCATTTCTGGCCCGTTTGTCAGTCCATCAGTCGTGATAACTCGATCGGCAAAGCGACCTTCGCCGCTTCCACGCTGCTCCAGCATGCGCGCTTCGCGCGCCGAGCGGTCCTGAGGATGACTCGCAAGGAGCAAGCGCTCGAAGGCTCGCACCGCGACATGAGTCAGGTACTCTGGGACATGTTCACCGGGAGTGCCCCCTACCAAGAGATCCTCACCCGCGCAGTGCATCCCCGGTTCATTGCCAAACTCGGCTGGGAGTTGCTGACTTCTCCATTCCCCAAACCCAGGATCGACGCCACATGAAGGAGAGGTAGATGGATCAAGGAGCCCTCGGAAAAGAGTTCCAGGACGGTGAGATCATCGTCCGTCAGGGAGACGTTGGCGATAGTATGTTCGTCATCCAGGAAGGCAAGGTCGAGGTGTTGCGTGAGGACGATGGCCAGGAGACCCGGCTGCGCGTCGCTGAAGAGGGCGAGTTCATGGGAGAGATGTCGATCTTCGAGCGCGAGAAACGCTCGGCTACGCTCCGGGCTCTGGGCACGGTCCGCATCCTGACCATCGACAAGAAGAACTTTCTGCGCCGCATCCATGAAGACCCGTCTCTGGCTTTCCGCATCGCTCAGAACATGTCGAGTAGAATTCGCGAACTGAGTGACGAGATAGCGCGACTCAAGCATGAGCTCGGGACCTGACAGGATCACTACTTTCATTCCGCCTCCCCAGAGGGAGGAAATTGCGGCCAAGTCCCTGGTGGTAGTAGGCGGCCACGAGGACGGCGAACGCTTCGTCTTCTACGAGCGCATCGAGATCGGTCGGCTCAAGTCCAACAACCAGGTTCCCGGTCGATTGTTGCTCGAGGATGGAACGGTTTCTTCCCGGCACTGCGTCCTGACTCAGGACCTCGACGGCCGCTGCTACATCCGTGACGTCAGTCGCAACGGTACCCGCGTGGAGGGTCGGCGCCTCTCTCCGAACCTGCGCACTGAAATCCTGATGGGTCAGGTCATTACCATCGGCCGGGGCCACCAGCTGCGACTCGAAGGCGAGACACCGACGGCGACTCAGCCGTCGCTGATCGACGACGAACCCTCGACACACGCCCTCTCGACGGTCGCCATGGTCACCGTTCTGGTAGGCGACATCAGCAACTACACCACCATGGTTCAAGATGCCGCACCGCACCATGTCGAGCAGTCGGTGAGTCGGGTCTTCCAGAGGCTCGAGCGGGCCGTGCTGGACCTCGGCGGTACGGTCAAGGAGTTCCAGGGCGACGCCATCTTCGCCTTCTGGGAAGAAGACCACTGCCCGGCACATGCTCGCGAAGCTTGCCGTGCGGCTCTACGCCTCGACCATCTCGCACGGACAATGGCAACCGATCCCACCATCTGGGACGTTGCAGGCTTTCCGCTCGAAATGGACTGGGCCCTGGCCACCGGCCCTGTCGCCATGCACGGTCACGGCGGCGAGCATGCCGTCGGTCTGGCCATGGTCGGTGAGCCGGTGGTGCTGGCTTTCAGGATCGAGAAATTCGCGGCGGCCGATACCGGGCGCATCATTGCTTGCCCACGAACCCACGAGATGGCCGGTGAGGGGTTCATGTTTCAACCACTCGGCTCCCATCAGGTCAAGGGTCTGGATCGCGAATTCGCGCTCTATTCCCTGACCGGCGAAACAAAGCCGCTCTAGGTACCTGCCATTGGTCCCACGAAAATCCCGCAGCGTCGTCGCCGATCTTCGGAACTACTTCTTTCACAAGCCGGAAGTCGACACCTTGATCGACTTCTCCTCCCTGGCGCAACGCGAGCAGTACGGCAAGAGAATCCTGCAGCGACTGGGGGTAGATGTCGACCACTACTCGGTCCTCAACGTGCACCAGATCGGCATCGGCGTTCCGGTTCGTTTTGTGCACGAAGAGCTCATGCACTGGAATCAGGACTCCCCGTTCTGGCCCAACCACATTGCCACGATCCAGAGCATCGACGGGAGTTACGAACACATCAGCATTCTGCTTCTGGGCCGGGCCACAGCGAAGCTACGTCAGTGGCTGCGCCGTATCGCTCCGGATTTTGGCCTTCTCTTCAACATGAATGCACTGAAGATCCAGCATGAACCTCACCCGTCCGATTTCGACAATGCTCGATTCGCCCTGTACGAGTGCAGCGGTGGCTACCCGATCGGAGTCTACTTTCAGTATGTGCGCTCGCCCATCGAGTCTCAGGGTGAAGTTGAACGCGCTCAGCTGATCTTCGCGGTCAGCTTCGACTTCTATGGCAAACAGAAGTGGCCAAGCTTCGTGGCCAAGCTCTGGAAGGCCATCCACAACCGCGTCACCGCCAATGTACTCAACCGATTCAAGCGGCTCTGTGAAGCGGAGTTTCGCGACTACACCTCGGACACCGGCATCGCCCGTCTGGTAGCAGAGAAGCTCCGACAGGGTTGACCTGCGCCGGGCCCCTGCCCGATTCAGAAGCGGGCCTCTGTGCAGCTGTATTGGCGGGCCTCGGCGCCCGCCAGTGGAACAGGTCACAGCCCAGAGCGCTCTGGTGACCGAAACTAGCCAACGTATGTGTGCGCAAGCGGCACAGCCTCGCGATCCGGCGGCCGGCGGTACTCTTCGACTATCGTCGGTCGAGAGAATCGACCAGATCACCTCTATCGGTCGCTACGAAGTCCTCTCAGAGCTGGGCTGTGGCGCCATGGCACGTGTCTATCTGGCACGTGATCCCAACATCGACCGTCAGGTGGCACTCAAAGTCCTCGAGCCGCGCGGAGTGGTCGCCGAGACCGAGATGGAAGAGCTGCACCGTCGATTCCTGCTCGAAGCCAGGGCGGCCGGCAACCTGCGACATCCCTCGGCGGTGGCGATCTACGATGCAGATCACGATCCCGCGACCGGGCAATCCTTTATCGCCATGGAGTGGGTCGATGGGCCGAGTCTCGATCAGATCCTCAAAGGTCCTGACACTCTGTCCCTCGAGCATGCCCTCAACATCGTCTGCCAGATGGCTGGCGCGCTCGATGCGGCCCATCGCCAGGGCCTCATTCATCGAGATGTCAAACCCGCCAACATCCTCCTCGATAGCCAGGGCAACGCCAAGCTCTCCGACTTCGGCATCGCCAAGATCGAATCCCTCGAGCTGACCTCCACGGGGCAGGTCCTCGGCACGCCTTTCTACATGTCGCCTGAACAGATTCGCGACGATCCTCTCGATGGGCGCTCCGATCTCTTCTCGCTTGGCGTCGTCCTCTACCAGTGCATTACTGGTGAGCTGCCGTTTCGTGCCGACTCGCTTCCGGCGTTGACCCACAAGATCCTCAACGTCGACCCACGACCACCGAAGTTCATCAACCGCAAGCTGCCAGAGGAGATCTCGATTGCGGTCAACAAGGCGCTGGAGAAGGACCCCAACGCCCGCTTCGCATCGGGCGCCGAATTCGCCTCTGCGCTCGGGCGTGAAGTCTTGCCAGCCGAATCGACCGCCAGCGTCACGCTTCGCTCGTCCCAGATCATGCCGACGTCGAAGGTTCCTGCAGCGCAGGTGAGCTCGTCCCGTCGCTGGGCTCTTCCTGGCACCCTGGTGGTGCTCGCGATCTTCCTTGGCACATCTGTCGGCCTGTGGAGAAATCGGCCTGTCAGCGTGGAACCGCAAGCCCAGCAGAACCTCCCGCTCGCAGCCCGGGAATCGGCACCGGGAGCCACGGACGAAATCCCTGGAAACGCTGTCGACCTCTCGGAGCCCACAAAGGGATCAGCAAGCCAGACATTGGGGACCTCGGCTGAAGACTCCTCCTCCGCAGCCGTGATCGAGGATGCAACGCTCGAGATCTCCTATACCAATCGTCTCAAGAAGGCGACTCTGGATGTCTGGATCGACGGCAAGCAGGTCCTGTCGCAGCCAGTGGTCCGGTCCGGAGGGGTCATGCGACGGGCCGTAGGACGCAAGTCCCTGCACTCGATCCCCGTCACTGCCGGCCATCACGATGTCAAGGTGCGCGTTCGGGGTACCGAGGGCAAGATCGAAGCCTCCAACTGGTCTGGTAACACCTTCGACAAAGGACAGACACGAAGATTACGCCTCGAGCTCATCCCACCCAAGTACCTGCGGATGACATGGAAGTGAGGACCCGATGACGCAGATCACCTGCCCGGAGTGTGGACAAACCGTCGAACCAAACGGCGCTGGCCGACCAAGCCCCGGTAGTCTGCACTGCCCAGACTGCAACGCCATCTTCGCGCTCGACGAGGGGACCGAACCGGGCAACGAAACCGCCGTCCTGCAGCGAGCGAAGCCCAAGCGTGGCGCCATGCTCGACATCGCCCTGGTCGGTCACCTGCGGGTCAGTGGCTCCCTGAGTCTCGAAGCACCCTCCGCGCTTCGGCCAGGCAAGACCGTCGTCGGACGCGAGGGGGCCGACATCATCGCCACCGACAGTACGCTGTCCGCGAGGCACTTCGAGGTCGAGAATCGAGGCGGAGAGTTCTTTGTCCGGGACCTCAGCAGTACCAACGGCACCAGGGTCAACGGAGAGCTGCTGTGCAAGACCGAACGTCTCCGCAGTGGCGATCGCATCGAAGCCGGTCAGACCACCTTCGTCTTCCGCACGCTCGAAACCATTCCCTGGAACCCGCCCCGCCAGCAGGAAGCAGATCATGACCAAACCCCGTGACTCGAGACACCACGCCTTCCTCCTTTCGGCTGCACTGATCTTCAGCATCGGGCTCCTGGTGACAAGCTGCAATAGCAGCAGTCCGACGGAACCTGACGACGTGGCTTCCGTGCCCGCAGCGGGGCCGAGCAACTCGAACGGTTCCAGCAGTGCAAGCGATTCGGGTCAGAGCTCCGGTGGCTCCGACAGCGGCTCTGGTACAACCGACACTGCCGACAGCTCCGGAGACCCCGGGAGCTCGAGCTCCGAGGGTCAGCCGGGCTCCTTGACCGTCAAGCTCGTCGACGCGCCCACAGACGAGATCTGCCAACTCTGGGTCTACTTCTCAGAGCTTCGCATCAAGCCCGATGGCGGACCTCCGGAATTCGTCCTGCCTGGTTTCTTTCCACAGGCCTACGATCTCCTGACCCTGCGCAATGGCAATGAAGAAGAGATGGGAGAATTCGCCATCGAGCAGAGAAAGTACCAGTTCCTCGAGATTCTCCTCGACCAAAGTCAAAGCTATGTCGTCGAGAAGGACCCTGACAACGATTGCGACAGCGGGACTGTGGGAGATACCGTCGCCCTGCAGATTCCCAGTGGGAAGTTCAAGGTCAAGGGAAACCCGTTCACCGTTGACGCGAGTACGACGATCACCATCGATTTCGACGCTGACCAATCGCTCAAACGCAAAGGTAGCAGCAAGAATCCCAAGGGATGGCAGCTGACCCCCAGCGTCAGCGTCGTCAATGTCAGCCCCTGATCGATCGCTCGATGCCAGCCGGCCCGGATAGAATCCGGGGGTGACCAAGGTTCGAGTCAATCCCGGGCAGGGTGAGAGCTTCTCCGATACTCTCACTGGCGAGTCGGTAGTGGTTGGCCGTTCCTCCAACGCAGACCTGCAGGTCGACGACAAGTATCTCTCGCGGCACCATGCTCGCTTTGTGTTTCGAGACGACACCTGGTGGATCGAGGATCTCGGGTCTCGCAACGGCACCAAGCTCAACGGCAAGTATGTCGAAGAGGCGACTCGCCTGAAGCCCGGTGACGAGATCCGTCTGTGTCAGAGCTCCATTGTCTTCGCAGCGGACGAGCCAGCGGTACCCATCGATGCGCCACGGACCGGCGCCTCCGAACCGCACACCCAGTTCCTTTCCGCCAGCTCGTTGACCCGACTGGGCTCGCCTCAGTTGACGGCAAGCCTCGACTCGGTCGAGGAGCTCCGGCGACAGGCCGCGAGGCTCCATCTGCTCAACGATATCCACCGGGCCTTGAGCCAGTCGATGGAACTGGACAAAGTACTCGATTTCATCCTCGACAGCGCTTTCGAGACCCTGCACCCGGAAGAGGCACTGATCTACCTGGGCAATCCCGACGGCACCTACTATCGCGCAGCCCAACGTACCGCAGGCGACGTGAACGCGGAGCATCTCTACTCCACCACTCTGTTGCGTGAAGTGGCGGAGAACGGAATGGCTGCCTTGGTGCACGACACCGGCGTCGACCCAAAATTCGCCGCGGCAGAGAGCATGTTGAGCCTTGGCGTTCTGAGCCTGGTGGCAGCACCGCTGCTCGACGCCGAAGGCTCGCTCGGCATGATCGCCTTGAGCTCGAAAAAGGGCACCGGAATCTTCGATGAAGAGGACCTCGAGCTGCTGGTCTCGCTCGCTTCGATCGCAGCCATGCACATCCGCAACGTCGCTCTGGCGCAGAAAGCTGCCGAGGAAGCGGCGGAGCGAGGGCGGCTGGAAGAGGAAATCGTTCTGGCTCGACAGATCCAGGTGGCCTTGCTTCCCAGTGAGCTCCCAAAGGTCGATGGATACGAAATCTATGGGGGCAACGTGCCTTCCAGAGGGGTCTCCGGCGACTACTACACCGTCGTCGAGCGCAAGGATGGGGGCGAGTATGTCCTCATGGTGGTCGACGTCTCCGGGAAGGGAATGGCAGCCTCGTTGTTGACCTTTTCCGTCGAGGCGTTGGCTGCAGGGCCGATCGACAACGGCCAGCCAGCCGAAGAAGTCTGCAGTCGTATCTGCCGGCGACTCTACCGGCGTACCCTGCCAGAGAAATACGCCACGCTCTTTCTGTCGGTGCTCGACCCGGTGGGCCACACCCTGCAGTATGCCAACGCTGGTCACAATCCTGGGATACTGGTCAGGGCGAGCGGTGAAACCGAGCTGCTGAGCTCCACCGGGCCACCCGTTGGCCTCATTCCCGAGGGCAGCTATTCGCAGGAGACGATCGATCTCGATTCCGGCGACCTCCTGGTCCTCTACACCGACGGCATCACCGAAGCGGCCAATCCTGAAGATGACGAGTACGGTACCGACCGCCTGACGCGAATCAGCAAGCTGAGGCGTCAGGACGACCTCGAGCTGCTGGCCAAGGCCATCCAGCGCGACCTCGATACCTTTACTCGCGGCGTACCCTACGCCGACGACCGCACCCTCCTCCTGCTCCGCCGCCTCTAGGCTGCTCGCCTCCAACAACTCGGCCCACCCGCACGGGTGGCGCGCCAACGATCGAACGGGTCTAACCTTTTGGCTGCGGCGCACGAAGGAGTCTGCGATGGCGCACCTCACCGCAAGATCGGGCTATGCCTCATTGGTCGATCGGTTGAACCGCGGTCCGCAGGGTGCACCTGCCTCGGAACTGCTCTTCGCCATCCTGAAGATGCTGTTCAGCGAGCGAGAGGCGGGCCTGGTGGCTCTACTTCCAATCAAGCCGTTCACGGCGGACAAAGCTGCAAGAATCTGGAAAGTATCTACAGCCGAAGCCCGCAGAACCCTGGAGACACTGGCCAGCCGTGCCATCCTCGTCGACATCGAGGACTGCCACGGTGTGTTTCACTATGTGCTCCCACCTCCGATGGCTGGTTTCTTCGAGTTCTCAATGATGCGCGTTCGCGGGGACCTCGACCAGAAGGTTCTCGCCGAGCTCTTTTACCAGTACATCACGGTGGAAGAGGAGTTCATCAAGAAGCTCTTTACGGAGGGACAGACGCAGCTTGGCAGAACCTTCGTCCAGGAGTCGGCGCTTCCTGCGGAGAACACTCTCGAGGTCCTCGACTACGAACGCGCCAGCGAGGTCATCAAGACTGCCGAGCACCGCGGAGTCAGCATGTGCTACTGCCGCCACAAGGCCCTGCATGTCGGGCAGGCCTGCGCAGCGCCGATGGACATCTGCATGACATTCAACGACACCGCAGCTGCCTTGATCCGGCACGGTTTCGCACGCCTAGTGGATATTCCCGAGGGGCTCGACCTCCTGCAGCAGGCCCAGGATGAGAACCTTGTCCAGTTCGGTGAGAACATCCAGCGACGCGTCAACTTCATCTGCAACTGTTGCGGCTGCTGCTGCGAGGCCCTGAACGCGCAGCGACGCTTCGGGCTCCTGCACCCGATCCATACCTCCAACTATCTGCCTGAAGTCGATCGCCAGCTCTGTAATGGGTGTACCAGGTGCGCTCAGGTCTGCCCGGTCGAAGCCATGGGCATGGTGTCGGCCAACGACCCGCACCACCCCAAGCTCCGCAAGGCCAAGCTCGATGAGGCAATGTGCCTGGGCTGCGGGGTCTGTGTCCGCAACTGTGACCGTAACGCCATCCACTTGATCGCACGCGAGGAACGCGTCATCACTCCCGTCCACTCGGTTCACCGCACTGTCTTGATGGCGGTCGAGCGGGGCAAACTGCAGAATCTCATCTTCGACAACCAAACTCTCACCAGTCATCGCGCCCTGGCTGCAGTCCTCGGTGCAATCCTGAAGCTGCCGGTGGTCAAGCAAAGCCTCGCCAGGCGACAGATGCGCTCGCGTTATCTCGACCGCGTCCTCGGTATCACCCATTGATTCGATCAACCCAACCGCTGGCATGCCGGTGGAAGCGGCAGAAAGTCCTCGGGCACAGTGGCGCCGAGGCTACAAGTCACTCTGTGGGCGCCGCTCCGGCCGAACCGAACAGCGACTACAATAGGGGGCCACGGTTTGCAGACCGAAGCTCACAGTAGGGGGGACCCATGACTCGATTGCACCAGTTCATCGCCGTTGGCCTCTTGCTCACCCTACCGATCCTGGCGGAGGCGCAGGACACTTCCGCAGTCGGCAAAGTCGGCCAGCTCACCCTCGAAGAGAAGGCTTCGCTGACGACCGGGCAGAACGCCTGGGAGACCGTCGCGCTTCCGCGTCTCGATATCCCGGCGACCTGGATGGCAGACGGACCTGTCGGTCTGAGAAAGGCCAGTGGTGGCATTGGCCTCGAGGCCCTCGAAGCGACCTGTTTCCCCTCCTCCTCGACCATGTCTGCAACTTTCAACCCCGGCCTGGTCGAAGAGCTCGGCGCGGGCATTGGTGCCGAAGCCCGATACAACGATGTGACCTTGCTGCTGGCCCCCGGGCTTAATCTCAAGCGTCACCCTCTCGGAGGTCGCAACTTCGAGTACTACAGCGAGGACCCCCTATTGAGCGGTCTCACCGCGGCGGCCTTCGTGCGTGGCGTTCAGTCCCAGGGAGTCGGCGCCACCCTCAAGCACTATGCCGTCAACAACCAGGAGAAGCTGCGCATGACCATCGACGCCCAGGTCGATGAGCGAACCCTGCACGAGCTCTATCTGCGGGGATTCGAGATAGCGGTCAAGGAGGCCAAACCACAGGCGGTGATGAGCGCCTACAACCGGGTCAACGGCACCTACGCGAGCGAGAACCCACAGCTACTGACGGAGATTCTGCGCGATGCCTGGGGATTCGAGGGCCTGGTGGTCTCGGACTGGGGTGCAGTCGAAGACCCGATTGCCTCCGTGGCGGCAGGGCTCGATCTGGAGATGCCGGGCAATCCCCTGACCCCGCCGATCCTGGTGCAGGCAGTCCAGGACGGCAGGCTCGCCGAAGCGGACCTCGATCGCGCTGCGGCCAAGGTTCTCCAATTGGTCGACCGGCAGGCTGCGATGCCCGCGAAACCCGACGGCGACCCACGCCCGAAGAACCACGAGCTGGCGCGGCGCGTCGCGGTTGAAGGCATGGTGCTACTCGAAAACGCCGGCGTCCTGCCGATCACGGCGGACCGCAAGCTGAAGATCGGCGTCGTGGGCAATCTGGCCTTTCGACCCCGAATTCAGGGGATCGGCAGCTCGCAGATCAATTCCTCCAACATCGACATCCCCTGGTCGTTCGTCGAGGCGATGGGCTCAGCCCAGGGCCACTCCATGACTGCCTGGAAGACCGAATACGGAGAAGACGCCCTCTCCCTGGACGACCGAAGTGCCCTGGAGAGCTTTCTGAAGAGTCAGGAGCTGATTCTGGCCTTTGTCGGCCAACCCGCATCCCACGATGCCGAGGCCTGGGATCGACCTTCGATCGAGCTGGCCGCCGCAGATCGTCAGCTGATCGGCCTCGCCAGGAACTCGGGGAGACCGTTCGTGGTGATTCTGACCGGCGGTGGAGCCATCAACGTCAGCGACTTCAACGACGATGCCGAAGCGGTTCTCATGGGGTGGTTGGGTGGCGAGGCCTGGGGCAGCGCGGTCGCCGAGGTGCTGTTCGGCAAAAGCTACCCTTCGGGCCGGCTATCCGAGACTTTCACCGAGTCAGAGGCGGATCACGCGAGCGACATCAACTTCCCGGGCGATTCCAGAGTCGTGCGCTACGGCGAGGGTCTGAATGTGGGCTATCGTTACTTTCAGAGCGCCAATCGCAAGGTAGTCTACCCGTTCGGCTACGGTCTCTCGTACACGACCTTCCAGTACTCCGATGCCAGAGCTCCTGACCAGGTCACTTCGCTGGATGGGGACATCGAGGTGTCAGTACGAGTTTCCAACACCGGCAACCATGCGGGAGCCGAGACCGTTCAGATTTACTCCCGTCAGCTCGACCCGTCCCTGATCCGCCCCGACCGGGAGCTCGTCGCTTTCAAGAAGGTGCCACTCGCGCCGGGGGAGGCGAAGACCGTCAACATCCGGATTCCTCCAGAGCGACTCGCTTACTACCATGACGGCCATCATCAGTGGGTGATCGAGAAGGGCGACTATGAGTTGCTAGTTGGCGCTTCCGCGGCGGATATCCGAGCCACAATACCGATGGAGCTCACCGTCGGTACGTTGCCGCGCACGATCTTCACGCTGAACTCGGTGATCGGCGAGATCATGCGCGACCCACGGGGCCTTGCGGTCCTGGATTTCATGATGAAGCAGCAGGAGGGTACCCCGGCGTCCATGGCCGAGCAGGATCCGTTCTTCCTGGCGATCTTCCAGAACCTGCCATTCAAGAGGATCGCAAACTTCTCGCGTGGGGCCGTCACAGAGCAACAGCTGCAGCAGTTGCTGATGATGATCAACAGCGACATGGCTGCGGAGCAGGTGACCGCGATGCTCAATCAGTACGCGCCGCCGCCGTCGGAGCAACAGCAATAAAGAACGTCAGTCGGAGGCCGGCGCCTTGCTGATCAGGGCCTGGAACCGAGGTTGATCACGCAAGGGATCCAGGTCCGGATCATTGCGCATCCAATTCAGAGCATCGGTGCTGCTGGCAACCGTGTCGGAACGCTCCAAACAATCCAGGGCCTTCTCGATTTCCCCGAGCTGCGTATAGACACAGGCGACGTTGTAAAGCACTAGAGCATCATCCGGGTCGATCTCGACGGCACGCGCAACCCACTCCTCCGCAACGTCCATCTCGCCCAACTCCACCAGACCGGCAGCACCGAGATACAGTGCGCGCACGTCATCTGGATGAAAGGCGATGTGCTTCTTGGCGTTCTCGACTGACTTTCTCAAGGCCGAGGCCGCATGCCCCCGTTTGCCCAACTTGGTATACGTCAAGGACAAGAACTGCAGAGCCTGATAATCATCGGGACTGATCTCGGACGCCTTCTGATAGCCACGGGCGGCTTCTTCATGTCGACCCTGACCAAAGAGCGATCGGGCATAGAAGTAGTGGGGCTCGTAGAGTTTTGGATTGAGCTCGATCGCCTTCTCGAATTCCGCTCCAGACTCCTCGTAGTGACCGCTTAGCGACAAGGCCAGCCCCCTCGAAGAGTGGGCCTCGGCGTTTTCGGGGTCGATCTCGACCGCCTTGCGACTCGCTGTGTCGGCCTCCAGGAGGTTCTCTTCGCTGGAATCGAAGTATTGATACAGGGTCGAGCAACAATCGGCCAAGCCCGCATAGGCCCGAGCGTAGGTGTTGTCGATGGCAATGGCGCGGGCGAACATCTGACGCGCCAACTCGAAGCCCTTGGCCCGGAACTCGTAGAAGTATTTGCGCCCCTTGAGGTAGTAGTCGTAGGCCTGGACGTCCTCCGGAGCGGCCTTTTCGGCCTTCTTCTCCACCGTCGACGTAAGAGTGACCTGGAGTGCCTCGACGATCTTCTGGGCAATCTCATCCTGGATGGCAAACACATCCTTGAGCTCACGGTCGTAGCGGTTCGACCAGAGGTGATAGCCGTCATCGACATTCACAAGCTGCACACCGATTCGAACCTGGTTGCCGGCTTTCCGGACACTGCCTTCGAGGACCGTCGACACTCCCAGTCGTCGGCCGACCTCGCGGATATCTTGATCCGCACCCTTGAACCGAAAGGCGGATGTCCGTGAAGCGACCTTGAGCTCTTCGACACTCACCAACGCGTTGATGATGTCTTCGGCCAGGCCCTCGCAAAAGTAGTCCTGGTCCTTGTCCGGACTCATATTGACGAAGGGGAGCACCGCCACGGAAGGTTGGCCATCATCGGTCCTGGTCGCTACCTTTTCCCCGACCTTGGAGAGAGCGGTCAGGATGTCGCTTGCCGTCTGGTACCGCATCTCCGGCTCTTTCTCGAGACATCTCGAGATGATGCGACCGAACTGCTCGGGCATATCCGGCCGGGTCTCGTGGACCGACTCGGGAACCCCTCGCAGGATCGCCGATGCCACATCGACGGAGGTTTCGCCGTCGAATGGGCGATGCCCGGTGGCCATCTCGAACAGGATCACGCCGAGTGAAAATATGTCGGTGCGATGATCCACGACCTTGCCCTGGACCTGCTCGGGTGACATGTAGGGAATCGTTCCTACGACAGTCCCCACCTGAGTCAGGGTCTGGGTCGGCAGATCCTCGTGGGTGTCGGAGTCCGGCGCGGCGTTCAGCTTGGCGAGGCCGAAATCGAGGATCTTCACGGTGCCGTCGGGGGTCACCATGATGTTGGCGGGTTTCAGGTCGCGGTGGGTAATCCCCCGTTCGTGCGCCGCCACCAGGGCTCGCACCAGCGGACTGGAGATCCGCAGCATCTTCTCCGCCGACATGCCATCGCCGGTGATCACCTCGTCGAGTCCTTTGCCATCGACGAGCTCCATGGTGATGAAGTGCCCTTCGGGTGACTCCTCGATGGAATAGATGGTGACGATGTTGGGGTGACTGAGCGCTGCCACAGCCTGCGCCTCTCTGCGGAAACGTTCCAGTCGATCGGGATTGGACGCCATCTCCTCGCGCAGCATCTTCAACGCCACCTGGCGATGGAGGTTGGTGTCCTCGGCCTTGTAGACCGCACCCATACCCCCTTCACCAATCTGGTCGAGGATCTTGTAGTGTGAAAGCGTCTGTCCGATCATCGGGTCTCCCAACTCACTGCTTGGCTCGCGCAGCTTCGATCATTTCCTGGTATCGCGGATCGTCCCGCAGCGGATCCAGATCGGGGTCGTTTTCGATCCAGTTGAGATTCTCGGAGCTGCTGGCTAGGGCCAGCGATCGCTCGAGGCAATCAAGGGCCTTATCGTTTTCCACCAGTTGCGTATACACACAGGCGACGTTGTAGAGCACCAGGGCATCGTCCGGGTCCAGCTCGACCGCTCTGGCGATCCACTCCTGCGCCACTTCCATCTCCCCCATCTCGACCAATCCCGAGGCCCCCAGATAGAGCGCCCGCACATCGTCCGGGTTGAAGGCGATGTGCTTTCTGGAGGCCTCGACGGACTTGCGCAAGGCCGCCGCCGCATGAGGGCGCCGGCCCAGCTTCTGGTAGGTCTGGGCGAGAAACTTCAATGCCTGGTAGTCGTCGGGATTGATCTTCGACGCCTCCTCGAAACACTTAGCAGCTTCCTCATGACGAGCCTGAGCTACCAGCGCCCGGCCGTAGAAGTAGTGGGCATCGTAGAGCTTAGGGTTCAACTCGATCGCTTTGCGGAATTCCTGATCCGCCTTCTCGTAGTCCTCGCTCAAGGACAGCGCCACACCCCGCGATGCGCGGGCCTCCGCCAGATCGGGATCGATCTCGACGGCTCTACGGCTAGCGGCCTCGGCCTCGCGCAGATTCTCTTCGTTGGAGTCGAAGTACATATAGAGGAACGAACAGCAGTCAGCCACCCCGGCGTGGGCACGCGCGTACTTCTGGTCCACGACGATCGCGCTGTTGAACATCTGGCGGGCCAGCTCGAAGCTGCGTTCCCGAAACTCATAGAAGAGCTTACGCCCTTTCAGGTAGTAGTCGTAGGCCTCGACATCGGCCGGCGCGGCCTTCTCCGCCTTGCTCTCCTGTGTCGGCGAAAGCGTGACCTGGAGGGCATCGACGATTTTCTGAGCGATCTCATCCTGAATGGCAAAGACGTCTTTCAACTCACGGTCGTAGCGGTTCGACCAGAGTTGATAGCCATTCTCGACGTCGACGAGCTGGACTCCGATCCGCACATGGTTGCCAGCCTTGCGGACGCTGCCTTCGAGCACAGTGGAGACTCCCAATCGCCGACCGATCTCGCGAATGTCCTGCTCCGAGCCTTTGAACCGGAACGCCGAGGTCCGCGAAGCCACCCGCAGATCTTCGATCACCACCAAAGCGTTGATCAGCTCTTCCGCCAGACCTTCACAGAAGTAGTCCTGCTCCTTGTCCGGACTCATGTTGGCGAACGGCAAGACGGCAATCGAGGGTCCAGTGTCCTGTTGCTGCTTGCTGACGGAGGTGCCCACAGACGACAGGGCCGTCAGGATATCTGCGGCCGACTGATAGCGCAGCTCCGGCTCCTTCTCCAGGCAGCGACCGATCACGCGACCGAGCTCTCCCGGGATATCGGGGCGAGTCACCGCGATCGACTCTGGAGTGTCGCGGAGGATCTTCGAGGCAACCTCGGCCGAGTTGGCACCGTCGAAGGGCTTCCGGCCGGTGGCCATCTCGTAGAAGATCACCCCCAGCGAGAAAATATCAGTGCGATGATCGACTGCCTGGCCCTGGACCTGCTCGGGGGACATGTACGGAATGGTTCCAACAACGGTCCCGATCTGCGTCAGCGTCTGCGTCGGCAGATCCTGGTGCTCACCGGAATCCGCCGCCGCCGTGAGCTTGGCCAGACCGAAATCGAGCACCTTTACCTGCCCGTCCTTGGTCATCATGACATTGGCCGGTTTGAGGTCGCGATGGGTGATGCCGCGCTCGTGTGCCGCGACCAGAGCCTGAATCAGGGGTCTGGCGATCTCCATCATCCGCTCCGAGGACATCCCGTCGCCGGTGACCAGTTCGTCCAGACCTTTCCCCTGCACCAGCTCCATGGTCATGAAGTGCCCCTCGGGCGCTTCTTCGATGGAGTAGATGGTGACGATATTGGGATGATTGAGCGCCGCTACCGCCTGCGCCTCTCGACGGAAACGCTCGAGACGATCCGGGCTGGAGGCCATCTCCTCGCGCAGCATCTTCAGCGCCACCTGGCGATGGAGGTTGGTGTCTTCGGCCTTGTAGACCGCCCCCATGCCCCCTTCGCCGATCTGCTCGAGGATTTTGAAGTGCGACAGGGTTTTGCCGATCATGGTTTCTCCAACTGTTTCATTCAGCTTCCGAGGTCTCGATCAGAGCGAGGTATCGAGGGTGGTTCCTGAGTGGGTCGAAGTAGGGGTCTTTCTGCATCCACTTCATCGCTTGGGTGCTACCGACCGAGACGGTCGATTTCTCCAGGCAGTCCAGAGCCTTTTCCTGCTCACCCAGCTGGGAGTAGATACAGGCGACGTTGTAGAGCACGAGGGCATCATCCGGGTCGATTTCGAGGGCCCGTGCCACCCATTCCTGGGCCAACTCCAGATCCCCGAGCTCGACCAGACCACCCGCACCGAGATAATGGGCGCGAGCATCGTCGGCATTGAAAGCCAGATGCTTTCGTACGGCTTCGACGGCCTTGCGGAGATTCGCAGCCGCATAGGCGCGCTGGCCGAGGCTCAGATAGGTCTGGGCCAGGAAGAATGGTGCCTGGTAGTCCTCGGGATTGACCTCGCAAGCCAGCTGGAACTCTCTGACCGCTTCCTCGTTCTTTCCCTGTCCAAACAGGGAACGAGCATAAAAATAGTGCGCCTCATAGAGCTTCGGGTTGATCTCGATGGCCTTTTCGAACTCGGCAGCCGACTCCTCGAACTTCCCCTTCAGGGAGAGCGCCAGGCCTCTCGCCGAGTGGGCCTCGGCATTCTCCGGATCGAGTTCCACGGCCTTCCTGCTCGCGGTATCCGCCTCCTGGAGGTTTTCCTCGCTCGAGTCGTAGTAGGTGTAGAGAGTCGAGCAGCAGTCGGCCACCCCCGCATAGGCACGGGCGTAGTTGTTGTCGATGACGATGGCGCGGGAAAACATCTGCCGTGCCAGCTCGAAGCCCTTGGCCCGGAACTCATAGAAGAACTTGCGCCCCTTGAGGTAGTAGTCGTAGGCCTGCACATCCTCGGGAGCCGCCTTCTCGGCCTTCTTCTCGGCCTTGGGAGTGAGTTTGACCTGCAAGGCTTCAACGATCTTCTGGGCGATCTCGTCCTGAATGGCGAAGACATCCTTGAGCTCGCGGTCGTAGCGGTCACCCCACAGCTTGTAACCGTCATCAACGTTGACCAACTGCACGCCGATGCGGACCTGATTGCCCGCCTTGCGAACACTGCCTTCCAAAACTGTCGAGACCCCCAGGCGCCTCCCGACTTCACGGACGTCCGCCTCCGAACCCTTGAATCGGAAAGACGAGCTACGAGAGGCAACCCGTAGATCCTCAATCACATCCAACGCGTTGATAATGTCCTCCGCCAGGCCTTCACAAAAGTAGTCCTGATCCTTGTCGGGGCTCATATTGACAAAGGGCAGAACGGCCAACGAGGGTCCACTGCTCGCCTGGCGACTGGAGACCGATTCGCCCACCTTGGTCAGTGCGGTCAGGATGTCGGCTGCGGACTGGTACCGGAGCTCCGGCTCCTTCTCGAGACATCGATTGATGATGCTGCCCAACTGGCCAGGCAGATCTGGGCGAGTCTCGCCGATGGCGCCTGGTGTGTCCCGCAGGATGGCGGAGGCCACCTCGGCGGAATTGGAGCCAGCAAAGGGCCGGTGGCCGGTGGCCATCTCATAGAGAATCACGCCGAGCGAAAAGATGTCCGTCCGGTGGTCCACCGCCAGACCCTGCACCTGTTCCGGGGACATGTAGGGGATCGTGCCGACGACGGTGCCGACCTGGGTCAGTGCCTGAGTCGGCAGGTCCTCGTGCATGTCCGAGTCCGGTGCGGCCTGCAACTTGGCGAGACCGAAGTCGAGAATCTTGACCAGGCCGTCTGCGGTGACCATGATGTTGGCCGGTTTGAGATCGCGATGAGTGATGCCCCGCTCATGCGCAGCCACCAGAGCCTTGACCAGTGGCTCGGTAATCTCGAGCATCCGCTCGGTCGACATCCCGTCACCCGACACCATCTTGTCCAGGCCCTTGCCTTCCACCAGCTCCATGGTGATGAAGTGCCCCTCTGGGGCCTCCTCGATGGAGTGAATGGTGACGATATTCGGGTGGTTCAGAGCGGCAACCGCCTGCGCCTCCCGCCGAAACCGCTCGAGACGGTCCGGGTTCGAGGCCATCTCCTCGCGGAGAATCTTGAGCGCCACTCTGCGGCCAAGGTTCTGGTCCTCCGCCACATAGACCGCCCCCATTCCCCCTTCACCGATCTGATCCAGCACCTTGAAGTGCGACAGGGTCTTGCCAATCATCGAGTCTTCACCTCTCAAGCTTCGAGTTTCGCAACCAATGCCTTATACCGTGGGTCGTCCCGGACTGGATCGAAGTAGGGATCTTCCTGCATCCAATTGAGCGAGTCCGTGCTCACCGCGTTCTGATAAGACCTCTCGAGACAGTCGAGCGCCTGGTCGTTCTCACCCAGCTGTGCGTAGATGCAGGCGACGTTGTAGAGCACCAGGGCATCGTCCGGGTCGATCTCCTGCGCCCGTTGGACCCACTCCAACGCCATGTCCAATTCACCCAGCTCGACGAGGCCTCCTGCACCCAGATACAGGGCGCGTGCATCGTCGGCATTGAAGGCCAGATGCTTCTTCGCCGCTTCCACCGCTTTGCGCAGGTTGGCCGCCGCGTAGGCACGTCGCCCGACACTCAGGTAGGTCTGGGCCAGAAAGAAGGGCGCCTGATAGTCCTCCGGATTGACTTCGCAGGCCTTCTCGTACTCCTTCACCGCCTCTGCGTGGCGACCCTGAGAGAACAGGCAACGCGCAAAGAAGTAATGCGCCTCGTAGGACTTGGGATTCAGCTCGATCGCTTTCAGGAACTCCTTGTCTGCCGCCTCGTAGTCTTCCTTGAGCGTCAGCGCCAGGCCGCGGGAGGCCCGCGCCTCGGCGCTCTCCGGATCGAGCTCCACGGCCTTGCGACTGGACGTGTCCGCCTCGTGTAGATTCTCTTCACTGGCGTCGTAGTAGGAGAAAAGGGATGAACAGCAGTCTGCGACACCGGCGTAGGCACGCGCATAGTTGGCATCGATAACGATAGCGCGAGCGAACATCTGCCGAGCCAGCTCGAAGCCCTTGGCTCGAAACTCGTAAAAGAACTTGCGGCCCTTCAGGTAGTAGTCGTAGGCCTGAACATCCTCTGGCGCTTCCTTCTCGGCCTTCTTGGTTTTCTCTTTCGCAGTCGGGCTGAGGGTGATCTGCAGCGCCTCGACGATCTTCTGGGCGATCTCATCCTGAATGGCGAAGACATCCTTGAGCTCGCGGTCGTAGCGGTTCGACCAGAGATGATAGCCATCCTCCACCTTGACCAACTGAATCGCGATGCGGACCTGACTACCTGCCTTGCGCACACTGCCTTCGAGCACAGTCGACACACCGAGTCGGCGACCGATCTCGCGAATGTCCTGCTGCGACCCCTTGAAGCGGAATGCGGAGGTGCGCGAGGCCACCTCGAGGTCCTCGACCGCGACCAGCGCGTTGATGAGCTCTTCCGCCAATCCCTCGCAGAAGTAGTCCTGATCTTTCTCCGGGCTCATATCCAGAAACGGCAGAACCGCCACCGAGGGTTTGTCACTCCCGGCACCCCCGTCCACTGACTCGCCGAGATTCGCCAAAGCGGTTTGGATGTCCCCCGCCGCCTGATAGCGCATGGCGGGCTCCTTCTCCAGACAACGGGCGATGATGCGTCCGAACTGATCGGGCATGTCTGGCCGGGTCTCGGTAATCGACTCCGGAGCATCGCGCAGAATCGCCGATGCCACATCGGCTGACGTCTCCCCGCCGAACGGTCGATGGCCGGTAGCCATCTCGTAGAGAATCACTCCCAACGAGAAGAGATCGGTGCGGTGGTCCACTGGCTTGCCCTGCACCTGTTCCGGCGACATGTAGGGAATCGTCCCGACGACGGTGCCGATCTGGGTCAGCGCCTGGGTCGGCAAGTCGTCGTGCATGTCGGAGTCGGGAGCAGCCTGCAGCTTGGCGAGCCCGAAGTCGAGGATCTTCACCGTCCCATCGTTGGTTACCATGATGTTGGCGGGTTTGAGATCACGGTGCGTGATGCCACGCTCGTGAGCGGCGACCAGCGCCCTGATCAGCGGCTCGGCAATCTCCAGTACCCGCTTCGAAGACAGACCATCGCCGGTGATCATCTGGTCGAGGCCCTTGCCCTCGACCAACTCCATGGTGATGAAATGGCCTTCCGGCGCCTCCTCGATGGAATGGATGGTGACGATGTTGGGGTGATTGAGGGCTGCTACGGCCTGGGCTTCACGCCGAAACCGCTCGAGGCGCTCGGCATTGGACGCCATCTCTTCGTGCAGGAGCTTGAGCGCCACTTTGCGGCCGAGGTTCTGGTCCTCGGCCAAATACACCGCGCCCATGCCCCCTTCACCGAGCTCATCCAGAATCTTGTAATGCGTCAGGGTCTTGCCAATCATCAGCAGTCCTTGCTCAATTCATCGAGTTGATCAATTTGAGATAGCGCGAGTGGCGCCGGAGCGGCGCGAGATCCCCGTCATTGACGATCCACTCTTTTTGCGCGAAGCCCTCGGCCACGGCCTTCTCGAGATAGTCGATAGCCTCCTCGACGCGCCCCGCCAAGGAGTAGGTGCAGGCGACGTTGTAGAGGATCCCGGTGTCGTTCGGGTCGATTTCCACCGCTCTGGCAGCCCACTCGAGCCCCTTTTCGACCTCACCAACCCCGATCAGGGCGCCAGCCCCGAGGTACAGCGCCCGGGCATCGTCCGGGTTGAGCTCGAGGTGTTTCTCGATCAAGCCGATCGCTCGATGGTGACAGTCCGAGACCTTTTCCAACTCGCCCAGAGAGTTGAAGACCGAGCCCAGCAGACAGACGGACTGAAAGTCCTCAGGTCGAACTTCACTCGCCCGCTGGAAGTGCTCCGCCGCTTCGTGCAGCTTGCTCTGTTGCCAGCAGCAGCGCCCATAGAAATAGTGCGCTTCGAACAGCTTGGGGTCGAGCTGAATCGCGGTTTCGAATGCCTCCTCGGCTTCTTTGTACCTCTCCTGCAGCGAAAGGGCGCTGCCCCGTGACGTATGGGCCTCAGCGAGGTCGGGGGCCAGCTCCAGCGCCTTCATGCTGGCCTCATCCGCCATCTCGAGGTCGGCCTCGTTCTTGCCGAAGTACATGTAGGCGTAGGCGGTCGTGTCAGCCTTGCCAGCGTAGGCGATCGCGAAACCGGGATCGATCTCGATAGCCCGGTTGAACATCTGCAGCGCCCGATCGTGGGAGATCTTTGTGCCACGGTGATGCAAGCTCCGACCCCGCAGGTAGTACTCGTAGGCCTGCATGTTCATCGGCGCCTTCTGCCGCTGGATCGCCTTCTTCTCCTTCGGACTGAGCGTCACCTGGAGCGCTTTGACTATGTTCTCCGAGATCTCGTCCTGAACCTCGAATACATCTTCGAGCTCGCGGTCGTAGCGTTCCGACCAAAGCTGCGCACTATCGCCCGCATTGACCAGCTCGGCACTGATCCGCACCCGATTCCCGGCCTTCCGCACGCTGCCCGAGAGCACCGTCTCGACATTGAGCGTCTCGCCGATCTCGCTGGGATCGGTGGTCTTCTCGACGATCTGAAAGGCCGCCATCCGGGAGGCAACTCGCAGGTCGCCGACCTTGGACAGGGCGTTGATGATGTCCTCCGCAATGCCTTCACAGAAATAGTCCTGATCCCTTTGCGGGCTCATGTCCTTGAGCGGCAGGACCGCGACGGAGCGGGGCTGCCTTTCCCCACCTGCCTCGGTCACTGCGGTCTTCAGCTCTCCTGGAAGATCCTCCAGATCGTTGCGCAGGTCTTTGGCTGTCTGATATCGCCGCTCGGGGTCCTTCTGCAGGCAACGTTGGATCACCCTGTCCAACTGCCTCGGCACATCCGATCGGGCCTCCATGACGGATCGAGGTGAGTCGCGGAGAATCGCCGAGATCAACGAGGCCGAGCTCTCTCCCCTGAAAGGCCGCTCACCGGTCACCATTTCATGCAGGAGGATGCCGATCGAGAAGATGTCGCAGCGGTGATCGACCAGGCGGCCTTCGAGCTGCTCGGGAGCCATGTAGGGGATTGTTCCCATGATCAGGCCCTCCTGAGTCAGGGCCTCGGTCGGCATCAGGGTTTCATCATCAGCTGCCTCGGCGACACGCAGCTTCGCCAGACCGAAGTCGAGGACCTTGACCTGCCCCTCGGCAGTCACCATGACGTTTGCGGGTTTGAGATCCCGGTGCGTCACGCCCTTGTCATGAGCTGCCGCCAGAGCCTGGGCCAGAGGCACCGCCAGGTCGAGAAACGCGTCCACTTTCATGCCCCCTGGTGGCACCAGCTCGCCGAGGGTCTTCCCCGACACCAATTCCATGGTCAGGAAGTGAATCCCATCCGCCTCCTCGACGGA
This sequence comes from uncultured Acidobacteriota bacterium, assembly GCA_963707075.1. Lineage (GTDB taxonomy): Bacteria > Acidobacteriota > Thermoanaerobaculia > Multivoradales > JAHEKO01 > CAXMQZ01. The sequence goes on along the minus strand of CAVPOX010000004.1, from coordinate 317,807 downwards.
GTAGATGGTGACGATTCCAGGATGGCTCAGGGACGCAACCAGCTCTGCCTCGCGCTGAAAACGGCGCAGCCGCTCGGGGTTCTCCGCCATCTCGGCCGGCAACACCTTGAGTGCCACCTGGCGTTTGAGACGGGTGTCCTCGGCCTTGTAGACCTCGCCCATTCCACCCGCGCCGAGCTTCTCCAGAATTTGGTAGTGCGACAGCGTTTTGCCGATCATCGAGACTCCATGTTCAATTCATCGATTCGATCAATGCGAGATAGCGAGGGTGCTGACGAATGGGTTCGAAGTCTCCGTCGTTGACAAGCCACTCCCTGGACGCAAAACCCGCTGCAACCGCCCGCTCGAGATAGTCGATCGCTTCATCCAGTCGATTCGCAGTCGCGTAGGTACAGGCCACGTTATAGAGGCTGGTCGGGTCACTGGAGTCGATTTCCACTGCCCGCGCCGCCCATTCGAGACCTCGTTCGGTCTCACCCAAGGCAATCAGACTTCCCGAGCCCAGGTACAACGCCCGGGCGTCATCCGGGTTGAGCTCGAGATGTCTTTCAACGGCATCGACGCCACGCCTGTGACAAGCCATCTCCTTTTCAGTCTCACCCAGCTTCGCATACACCGAGGTCAAAAGGGTCGGTGTCTGATAGTCATCCGGTCTGACCTCCATTGCGGCCTCGAAGTGTCGAGCTGCTTCCTCGAGTTTCCCTTGATGCCAGCAGGCTCGAGCGTAGAAATAGTGAGCCTCGAACAGCTTGGGGTCCAGACGGATGGCGGTCTCGAGCTCCCGTTCGGCCTCCTCGAACCTCTCTTGCAGGACAAGCGCCAATCCACGCGAGGCGTGGGTCTCCGCCAATTCGGGAGCCAGCTCCAGCGCCTTGAGGCTCGCCTCCTCGGCGCGATCCAGGTGTACCTGAGCCTCCTCCATATAGAGATAGCGATGCGAAGAGATATCGGCAATCCCGGCGTAGGCCACGGCGAAGTCGGGGTCAATCGCAATCGCTCGGTTGAACATCTGCAGCGCACGCTCGAAATTGATCTTGGAGGCCCGATGAAACAGACTCCGCGCCTTCAGATAATGTTCGTAGGCCTCGATGTTCACCGAGCCCTGGCGCTGAATCGCCTTCTTCTCTCTCGGGCTCAGCGTGAGCTGGAGGGCGTTGACGATGTTCTGGGAGATCTCGTCCTGAACCTCGAACACATCCTCCAGCTCGCGATCGTAGCGCTCAGACCAGAGCTGCGAGCTATCGCTGATGCTGACCAACTCGGCGCTGATGCGCACCCGGTTGCCGGCCTTGCGCACGCTGCCCGAGAGGACCGTCTCGACGTTCAGCCGTTCACCGATTTCACGGGGGTCGGTGGTCTTGCCGACAATCTGAAAGGCGGCCATTCGCGAGGCGACTCGCAGATCGCCGACCTTCGAAAGAGCGTTGATGATGTCCTCGGAGATCCCTTCACAGAAGTAGTCCTGGTCCTTCTGCGGGCTCATATTCACCAGTGGTAAGACCGCCACCGATCGGGGTTGGGCCGCCTTCCCCGGTCGCAGCTCGCCCGGCAGATCCTCCAGATCGTTGCGCAGGTCCTTGGCGGTCTGGTAGCGACGCTCCGGGTCCTTTTGCAGGCAACGCTGAATCACCTTGCCCAGTTGCTGCGGCAGATCGGACCTGTTCTCGGAGATGGAGCGTGGCTGATCTCGAAGAATCGCCGAAATCAACGACGCCGAGCTCTCGCCTTTGAACGGCCGTTCGCCGGTGATCATCTCGTGCATGAGAATGCCGGCGGAAAAGATGTCGCAGCGATGATCCACCTGCCGACCTTCGAGCTGCTCGGGCGCCATGTAGGGGATGGTGCCCATGATCAGGCCCTCTTGGGTCAGCGCCTCCGTCTGCATCAAGGTCTCCTCGCCGTCCTCCGGAGCGTTACGGAGCTTCGCCAAACCGAAGTCGAGCACCTTGACCTGCCCTTCGGGGGTCACCATGACATTGGCCGGTTTCAGATCCCGGTGGGCCACGCCCTTGTCGTGAGCTGCCGCCAGAGCCTCGGCCAGAGGCACCGCCAGGTCGAGAAACGCATCCACTTTCATACCTTCGGGTGGTACGAGCTCGCCCAGCGTCTTGCCCGACACCAGCTCCATGGTCAAAAAGTGAATGCCGTCGGCCTCTTCGACCGAGTAGATGGTAACGATGCCCGGGTGACTCAGGGACGCGACCAGCTCCGCTTCGCGTTGGAAGCGACGAAGCCTCTCAGGGTTCTCAGCCATCTCAGCCGGTAGCACCTTGAGGGCCACCTGACGCTTGAGACGGGTATCCTCGGCCTTGTAGACCTCACCCATCCCACCCGCACCCAGTTTGTCGAGAATCCTGTAGTGCGACAGTGTCTTGTCGATCATCTAAATACCCGTGTTCCTGCAGAGAGCGGGACGTGATTCTATACCACTCTGGGCCCGATGAACCGAAGGCACCTCCGCCTCAGGGCGGTGAGCTGGCGGCCCTTTGGGTAGCCTGTCTCTGTGCCGGTCGGGAGCCCATGTACAATGCCCTCGGAAGTCAAATCAAACCCAGGAAGGGGGAACCATGAACTGGTCCAAGACCATCATTGCGGGAGTCGTGGGAGGCATCGTCATGACACTTTACGACTCCGTCATGCACGGCATGATCATGGCGGGCGCCTACAGGAAGTATCCGGAAGTGTTTCGACAGAACGACGCCGGGGTTCACTATTTCTTCCTGGTCGGCATCATGATCGCGATCATGGCTGCAATTCTGTTCAGCAAGACCCGCGCCGTCTGGGCAGACGGCCTCATAGGCGGAGTCACTTTTGGCTTCTACACCGGCTTGGTGGGCTTCTTCACCCACTTCTATCAGCCATTGACCATTGAAGGGTTCCCTTACCATCTGAGTTGGTGTTGGGGTGGCATCACCCTCATCGGGTTCATGATTCTGGGCGCCGTTTTCGGCCTGATGATCCAGAAGACGCCCTAGAGGCAACCGGGAGGGATGGACCTCCTTACGGATTTCAGGATACTCAGGAAGGACCAGAGGCGATGACTCTCAAACTCGAAATCAGGGTGGTGTACCTGCTGGCCGCGACCGTTCTGCTTGCCTCGGCGGTTGCTGCCACCACTGTCGACACCCTCGGCACTCTCGACTTTCCCAATTCGGGCGCTCCGGAAGCCCAGGACGCCTTTGTCCGGGGTGTTCTGTTGCTGCACAGCTTCGAATACGACGACGCCAGAGAGGCCTTTGTCGAGGCGCAACAGATCGATCCCGACTTCGCCATGGCCTACTGGGGCGAGGCGATGACCTACAACCACCCGCTCTGGCGGTGGCAGGACCGGGAAGCGGCTCTCGAGGTCCTCGGGAAGATCCCTGATCATGAACTGACCGCCAGGGAACAGAGTTACCTGGACGCGCTCGCCATCCTCTACGGCGAGGGTGACAAGGTGGCTCGCGACATCACCTATGCCGAGGCCATGCGACAGCTTTCGGCAAGCCACCCCGATGACCTGGAGGCCAAGAGCTTCTATGCACTGTCGATTCTTGGCACCACCCAGGCCGTGCGTGACTTCCGCACCTTCATGAAAGCCGGCGCAGTGGCCGAAGAGGTCTTCGCGAGCAACCCTCGACACCCCGGAGCGGCCCACTACCTGATCCACTCCTACGACGATCCGGTCCACGCTCCGCTTGGCCTGCGTGCCGCCCGGGTCTATGCGGAAATCGCTCCGGCGGCATCCCACGCCCAACACATGATCTCGCACATCTATGTTGCTTTGGGTGACTGGGCGAACTCAGTCGATTCCAACATCAAGTCGTTCGAAGTCTCGCGCGAACGGGCCGCACGCAAGAACCTACCCATCGATGACCTCAACTTCCACTCCTATCACTGGCTGGAGTACTCGTATCTCCAAATGGCTCAGTTCGATAGGGCCCGGCCGATGGTGGACCAGATGCGGCAATACGCCCTCGAAACCGGCACGCCGCGAGCCCGCGGTTACTACGCCGGGATGCGAGCCAGCTGGATCGTCGAGAGCGGCGGCCGCGATGCACCCGAGTCGATCGGCACTGAGACCATGGGCCCAACAGCAGCTGCGGGCGATCTGTTTGCCACCGGCGTGAGCGCGATTGCCGGCGGCGATCCAGCTGGCGCCAAGACAGCTCTCGAGTCGCTGGATCAGCGGCTGCAAGGCCTGACCCCGAGTCCAGATGACAAGGTGGGCGTGGAAACCCGCAGGACCGTGCAAGTCATCGCCGACTCTCTCGAGGCGGTGATCGCCTGGACCGAGGGGCGCCGGGACCAAGCGATCTCGCTGCTCGAAGGAGCGACGGCGATCGAAGGGTCGTTGGCCCTCGAATACGGACCGCCTTCGATCGTCAAACCGTCGAACGAGCTCTTTGGAGAGGTCCTGCTGGCGGCAGGGCAGCCCGGAGCTGCTGCCGAGCAATTCGAACAGGCCCTCCAGCGGGCACCGCGGCGCCGGCTGTCGCTGCTTGGACTGGCCCAAGCCTCAGCCGCGAGTGCCGATCTGGCGACCAATGAACGGGCCTGTGCCGCCCTCGCCGAAATCCTGGGCGACATGGAGATCAGCTACTGCGAAGGCTGACCGGCCGGGATCGCTGATTGCGGCCACTGAGAGTCGTTGTCGGTGGTCCCAGGACGGGTCTCTTGGCAAGCGCTCTGGAACGACGATCAAAGTCAACGGTGATCCGGCGCGTGGCCAAGGGAGGAAGCGCCACCTTCCGCTTTCCTCATTAGCGCGAGCGTGCCCTCCTGGACCACTGACAACGACCCTTTGAGGGAGCAAGCCGGGGTGCGTGTTGGCACCACTGAGGCGGCCTGCCACCACGCCGGCCAGCCGCCTCAGTAGCCGCTGAGATCGTCGCCGGTGAACCGCCTGCTCTCGGCCGGTGCTTCACCCAGGATGATCTCCAGCAAGCTGTTCATGGTCGGCACATCATTGTCGAAGCGACCATGGTTTGTACTGGTCGTCTTTCCAGGGTTCTTGATGTTGTCGTAGTGGTGCACCCGGCTGACGACTCCGTCGACGGGTAGGCCATCCAGATACCTGGCCATCCCCATCAAGGGCACCACCTCGCCCTTCTTCTGATAGGCCCGCGACACCAGATACAACAGAGACTTGCCGTAGATGGTCGCCACGTTGTCGTTGTTCTCGGCCTCATCATCGAGGTGGAAATGGTAGAGCTCACTCAAGTGCCGAGACTGCATGGCCGATTTGATGAAGGACTCGAAGAACGGGTGAGTGCACGCGGGAGCGAAGAGCGTGAGGCTTCCGAAGACCGCCGGCTGTGTCGCTGACGCCTGGAGATTACGCCAATCGCTCAGCAGGTGCCCCAACAGCAACGAGCCGGCGCTGTGGCCGGCCAGATGCAGCCTGGGGCGACTGGACTCGGGCAGGTTTCCGAGCTCCTCGATCATCGTCTCCAGGAGAACCCGGCCCGCCGCTGCACTGTTCTGAAACGCGATGGCAGCATCGGTCGTCATCTCCCTCCAGAGCCCCCTCCCAACGGGCCCCGAAACCCGCTCCATCCACGAATCGAACCACTCCGGAGAATCGCCCGCGCGCGAGCTGACAAACTGCTCTTTGCCGAAAAGCAAATCCCTCAGCTCGGCCAGGAGCCCTGTCTCCCAGATCAGGTGAATCTCATGGACCTTGTTGCGGGCGAAGACCGGCATCCACTTGTGGACTCGCATGGCCGCACCCTTAACCCGATTGAGACCGCCGTGCGCATACAGCAACAGGTGCTCGGCACTGCCATGAATCGCCCTGCGAACCAGATCGCGCGCCTGCGCCTCGGAGGTGGAGTAATCTCCTCTCGGATCGAACTGTCCATCGTCGATATGCACGAAGTGATCGGCTATGACGGCGCGTGGCGGCGGCTTCTCTGCCGGCGTCGAAATGGTGGTGTACTCCTCGCGCCGGCCAGCGCTGAAGGAGAGAGCCTCGAGCGACTCGTAGGGACGCCCCAAACGGGCCACCCAACCATCCCACAGGTTGCGATCGAAATCTCTGTACTGCCAGATGGCACAGCCGGGAAAGTGCGTTCGCCCGATCCGGACGCCGCCCCACTCCTCGCCCCAGGAGTTCTGGATCAGAAAGCCCTCTTCCGTGTACCCCACAATGGCAAAAGCATGCCCACCCTGGGGCTTCCATCGTGACTCGAATCGAATCACTCCGTCTTTCGGTTCGGTCCATCCGGTGTGCGTGGACCCCGTGACAAAGACGGCCTGAACCTCATTGAGCGCAGCGTGCATATCGGCGCGCCGTGGCAGGACCCTGTAGAAAGCACCCAGCGGATGCGCCAGGGCCTGCTCACGTGCGGCCGGAGTCAGCTCCCCAGGGTCGGCAATTTCATAGGGCCAGGCCTCCTCCGAGCAAACACCATTCTTGTACCAACCCTTCATGCCACCGCGCGCGCTCGAACCTTCGTACTCCTGCCCTGGCCAGCGATCGTGGTGCTTCGCCATTTCGTAGAGCATCCGTGGACTGACCCGCACGGCCGCTTCACCGTCGCGTTCCCGCAACAGGTAGTTGACGACAGCGGCCAGGGCAAACCCGGTACAGGCACCCTCTTTGCCTTGATGCTCGATCTTGATCCAGGATTTTTTCGGGATACGGGACTTGTGCAACGAGATCAGAGCCGGCTTGTAGATCCAGTCGCGAAAATCCAGTGAGTCCCGGTAGGGTGCCCTTTTGTCGGTCCCCCTACGGTTCGCGCTCGGTCGCGCCATGCTGCCACTCCTTTCCGGGAAAGGTTAAGGCTGACCGCTCTCAGCAGCGGAGACCTTCGAGGACTCGCTTCCCGGCTCGCTGGCGGTGGCGACCGCCTGATCCAGGATCTTGTCTCGCCGTGCCAAAAGGGCGTCAATCTGGGCTTCGCTGATCAGTTCGCTCAGTTCCTGGATGAGCAAAGACCGATCGAGCTTGCCGATCGCCTGCAGGAACTCTGCATCGACCGACTCGGCCTGGCCTACTTGCCACTCCACATCAGTGGACACGGAAAACGCCTTGGAATGATCGATGAGATAAAGCTTGTCGCCCCTGACCAGGCTGAGAATGTCACCTGGCTTGCGATCGGGGTTTCCGATGAGTAGATCGAAGACCGCGCCACGACTCAGTTGCAGGCGGGCGCCTTCCGAATCGAAGAGCCTCAACTCGTAGGCCTCGGCCGCCTCGCGATCGACCGCCCCTTCGACCCACTCCTGCAGCGAGCCGTCCAATCCATCGACATTGCGCAGGACCGTTACCGGCACCATGTCGAGGCCGATGGCTCGATCGAGACGATAGGCGGCCATCTCGTGCTGGTAGCGGTCGATCGGAGTGACCCCGTCGTCACCAACCTTCTCGACGCTCTTGAAGATTCCCCGTTGACTGTAGCCATTCTTCTTCAGCTCCAGCAAGCGCGGCCGCGTCGTACCACGGCCGAGAAACCGCCAGTTGAGGATCTCACCCTCGGCCAGCAGTTCGCGCAGATCCCGGTCGGACAGCACCGCGGGATCACGTGGCAAATGGTTGCCAATGGGCAACTCCTCTACCGGTTTCAACGTGAGTTGCGTGTTGGCTTCGATGACCACTATCTCTTCGGCATCGTCGACCAGGGCCTGCAGCTTTTCGCTCTGGCCGATGTTGTGGTCCACCTTGAAGAGCTTGCCATGGAAGCGTGAGGTGATGCGCTTGTTGGTCGTCGGGCTGTGCGCCACAACCATGGCTCTCGCCCCCAGTAACTCGAGGGACCGGTCGAGCATCTCGCGCTCGATGCGCTCGTCTTCGAAGGCAGCCCCTCGATACCAGAGAGGCCCGCCCGTGCTCAGGTAGGGACCCTGGGCGGTCTCGACGATCTCCTGAGCAGCCTTGAACAGCTGCGGGGGCACCCTGCCAGGCGGCTGGTTGAGACCCGTCTTGGCCACCCGCAGTATCTGGGCATAGTCCATGATGGGCTTAACCAATCCCTCGCTTACCAGCACCTCCCTTGCTGCGAGGTGGCGATCCAGGTCCTGCAAGACGGAGCGATTCAACTCATCCAGCCCCAAAGCCGCGGTCTCGACCGTCAGGCCGCCGTGCACATAGATCACGCCATTGATCTTCACCACCGCCGGCAATGTCAGTAACCATTTGCCGTACTCTCCGTCCTGGTCGAGGCTCCGCTGTCGAGCGAAGAAGCCCGGCGGGAACTCACTCTGAAAGTCCGAGATGACCTTGCTCTTGCGGTCCGAGCCCTGCCGAGAGTTCGAGTAGTCGCGCCAGGCACGTTTGCGGTCGGCGTCGGTCTCCTCATCGGCCCAGGCCGCGAACGACCGGGGATTGACGTACCGCAGGTCGCGCAACAGGTTCATCGACTCGTGGTTGCCGAGCAGGACATGAACCATGCCACCGGCAGCTTCAGCCTCCCGTTGCAGCCGCATCATCAGGTCCATCAGCGGTCGATCGCCCTCACCGCGATCGAGGAGATCCCCGGCAGTCACCAGATGCTGCTCACCCCCGATCCATTTGTGGTCAGCGTCGATCAGGCCGGCGCCCTGGAATAGCTTCAACGCCTTCTCGTAGCTGCCGTGCAGATCCCCGACAGCGACAACTCTGGAGACTCCAGCCCACTCGCTCAGCGGCGCTTCGACCTCCTTCTTGGCCAACGCCGCCGTACCCTGCAGTGCCAAAAAGGCCACCGCGGCAGCAAACGCGCCTGATGTTTTCGAACAAAACCTCAAAATGCGGCCATCCCCCTGACTATAGGAGCAAGAATCATACCCCGGAGCGCCCACTTCCCCGAATCGCCGACGAACCGGCGCACAGGCACCCAATGCAGAGCTCCTCTCAACAAGCGTGAATCTCCCCTTCCAGTCAAGTGACAGCTTCTGACAGCCCGCCTGCCTATCCTGGCTGAAACTTGGAGGTCCGACTGATGCATCGATTCTTCGCCTACTGGCTACTCGCTTTTGTACTCACCCTGCCGAGTTGGTGGATCGTCGCCGTCCACGAGATGGCCAACGGGCGTGATCTGCTGTGGACAGCTGGCTTCGCCGCCTTTCTGGCCGTCGTGCTCTGCCTGTGCCGAACTGCCCAGGCAACTACACCCGTAGGTCGACCGGCACACGATTGGATCGACCGTTCCTCGCCGTGAGTCTCCGCAGTTCCTCGAGGACGTCCCGGACAGTCATCCGTCGCAGCGGGTCTCGGGTGCGATACGATTTCCTCGGCTTCCCGATCGAGCCAGGACCGGATCATGAGCCCTCGAGATGAGTGCTGACCAGTTCGCATGCACAGGACCCGACAGAAATGCCCGTACCCGGCAGCGACCTTGTAGACCGCCTGGCAGCGTTACCGAATCTCGCTGCGATTCCACGTGAGGAGTTGCAGTGGTTGGCCGATAAGGGAGATCTCGAGTGGCACGAGGCCGGCACGGTCGTGGCGCCGAAGGGCCAACCCATCGAAACCCTGTGGATTATCCTCTGTGGCCACATCTCGGTGCGGGTGGATCGGGGCGTAGGTCCGAGGCGAGTCATCGGCTGGCACACCGGCGAGGTCAGCGGGATGTTGCCCTATTCCCGAATGGCTGCGCCGCCTGGAGACAATTTTCTCGAGGAAAGGAGTGAGCTGCTGACGATTCATCAGAAGCACTTTCCAGAGATGATCCGCCAGTGCCCCGCATTCACTGCCTACACGGTGCACCTGATGCTCGATCGTGCGCGTCGCTTCAACGCCAGCGATCTGCAGGACGAGAAGATGATCTCGCTGGGAAAGCTCGCCGCCGGCTTGTCCCACGAGCTCAACAACCCCGCCTCGGCGGCGGTGCGTGGCGCCAAGTTGCTGCTCGCCGCCCTGGGCGAAGCGGACACCGCCTCCAGAGCCCTCGGCGCTGCCGCCCTGAACGACCGCCAGCGGGAGGCCCTGGAACGACTGCGTGTCGCCTGCGTCAGCAATCGCTCCGGAAACCTGCTCTCACCCATCGAGCGCGCGGACCGCACTGACGAGATCGCCGACTGGCTTGCCGGACATCAGTGCGACCCCGACCACGCCGAGCCGCTTGCCGACACGGACGTCCGGGTCGAAGCTCTGGACACCCTGGCGGAGGTGATGTCCGGCGCAACGCTCGACACCGTGCTCCGCTGGATCGCTGTCGGATGCGAAACTTACTCGCTGGCCACCGATATCGAGCAGGCTGCCACCCGTATCCACGAGCTCGTGGGTGCCGTGAAGCGGTTCACGCAGATGGACCACCTTGCAGGGCCAGAATCCGCTGAGGTAGAGAGCGGACTCCGCGACACCGTCCGGGTGATCACCGCCAAGGCACGGGCCAAGGACGCCGCCATCACTGTCGACATCGAACCCCAGCTACCGACGGTGCGCGCCACAGTCGGCGAGCTGAACCAGATCTGGCTGAACCTGATCGACAACGCTCTGGATGCCATTCCGCAGGCCGGCTCTATCGAGGTCTCTGCGCGCCGGGAGCACGACTGGGTAGTCGTTCGTGTAGTGGACAACGGATCGGGAATCCCAAAGGAGATCCAGCCCAGGATCTTCGATGCCTTCTTCACCACCAAGGAGCCGGGAGAAGGCATCGGTCTCGGTCTCGAAATCACGCGGCGGCTGGTGCGTCGGTACCAGGGCGATATCTCGGTCGAGTCCCGACCGGGACGGACCGAATTCCGCGTGAGCCTCGTTCCTGACCGCTCGGGCCCGGACCCCTAACGGCAACGGCTGCTGTTACAGATCGGCAAAGCCGTTGTTGTAACATTCGCGCCAACAACAACAAGAAGGAGGGATTGTTGTGAACCATGACGCCCAGCCGGCTGCGCCGGCTCCCATCGACGAAGACGACTTCACCGAGGAGGACTTCGGCCACCCGCGTGGGACCCTGGCCATCGTCCTGATCTACGGGCTCATCTTTGCCGCGAGCTGGATAGGCCTCTACGTGTGGCAGTTCCTGGAACGGGGCGCACCCACCCATTGAGGAGGAGATGAGCTGAAATGAAAGTCGATGTCTATGAGCGAGCCTGGATGTGGATCGCTGCGGTCCTCATCGTCGGATTCCTCGGCGCGATCATCGTCGCCGCAGGTGCCTCCGCCATTCATCCGCCCAGTCATGTCGAGGTCATCAACCCTGAAGCGGTCTACGATGACGAGGAGTTCGGGTCACCGGGAGTCGAGACCCTCGATGACGGCAGCATTCGCGTCACCATGGTCGGCGAGATGTTCTTCTTCGATCCGGACGAGATGGTGGTTCCGGTGAATACACCGGTAACCTTCCGCATCACCAGCACCGATGTCATCCACGGCATTCTGATCGCAGGCACCAACACCAATGCCATGATCATCCCGGGATACGTGACCGAGTTCACCATTACCTTTCCCAAGCCCGGTGAGTACCTGATGATGTGTCACGAATACTGCGGCACGCTGCACCACGAAATGGTGGGTGCCCTGATCGTCGAAGAGGAGGGCGCCTGATGACCCATTCGCACAAACTCGCCGGCGCCAACTTCGGTGTCGCTATCGCTTCGTTCGGAGTCGCTGCCGTCCTCGGCCTGATTCAGGCCATGACCATTGCCGGCATCGAGCTACCGGGGGTCGATTCCGACCTGTTCTATCTGTCCGTCACGGCTCACGGCGTCTTGATGGCGCTGGTGTTCACCACCTTCTTCATCATGGGACTGGGGTACCTGGTGACCAAGGAGCAGCTCGGGTTCCTGGTCGGAGAGAAGACCGGTTGGTTCGCCTTCTGGCTTGCGTTGGTCGGCTCCATCGCTGCTGCCGTCGTCATTCTGGCCGGGCAGGCCACCGTGCTGTACACGTTCTATCCGCCGCTCGAAGCCAGTCCGGTCTTCTACATCGGCGCCACCCTCCTGATCGTAGGCTCCTGGATCTGGGGCGGCATCCTGATCGCCAGTCTGCGCTCGTGGAAGAAGCAGCACCCCGGGACAGCAGCACCTTTGTCGGTTCACGGCATGGTGGCCACCGTCATCGTCTGGTACCTGGCCACCGCAGGCCTGGCCGCCGAGGTCCTCGGGATGCTCATCCCCTGGTCGCTCGGCCTCGTCGACAAGATCGACCCGGTGATCGCAAGGACTTACTTCTGGTGGTTTGGACACCCCCTGGTCTACTTCTGGCTGATGCCGGCGTATGTCCTCTGGTACACCGTGCTGCCGAAAGTGGCCGGCGGCAAGCTGTTCAGTGACACGCTGGGTCGCATGGTCTTCGTGCTGTTCATCGTGCTGTCCACACCGGTCGGGTTCCATCATCAATTCACCGATCCCGGGATTGCCGCCGGCTGGAAGCTGCTGCACACCATCACCACCTACGGCATCCTCTACCCCAGCCTGGTAACGGCGTTCACGATCGTCGCTTCACTGGAGGTCGCCGGTCGCATGAAGGGAGCGACGGGGCTGTTCAACTGGCTCGGCAAGCTGCCCTGGAAGGAACCGTTCTTCGCGGCAGCCTTTCTGGCGATGTTCACCTTCACTCTGGGTGGCATCGGGGGCGCCATCAACGCGGCCTATGCCATGAACGCCATGGTCCACAATACGGCCTGGATCCAGGGTCACTTCCACCTGACCGTCGGTACCACGGTCGCGCTCACCTTCATGGGTGCGACCTATTGGTGGCTGCCTCGCTTGACCGGCCGCGAGCTGCGGTTCAAGTGGATGGCGACCCTGCAGCCCTACATGTGGTTCGTCGGCATGATGATCTTCAGCCTGCCCAATCACTTCGCCGGCCTGCTGGGGTTGCCCCGTCGGGTCTACGATGTGACCTTTCTCGGCGCCGAACAAGCCGAGAGTTGGATCGGGCTGACCAAGATATCCTCCCGGGGGGCGGAGATCCTCTTCCTGAGCGTGATCTTCTACCTGGTTGTGGTGCTGGGGACGCTCTTGACCGGCAAGCGGGTCCCCGCGAAGCCGTTCGAGTTCGCCAAGCCGCTGGTCCCGATCTCCGGCACCAGCGTCTGGGACCGCATCGGCCTATGGACGGTCATCGCAGTCGTGCTGATCGTCATCGCTTACGGCTATCCGCTCTACCACATGATTACCATGGAGCGATTCGGTTCACCCGGCTTCATGCCGTACTGATCGAGCGACTCTCGCACCCTCAATCGACCGAGGGCGCCCTTTTCGGGCGCCCTCTCTTCTTTCCTGCGATGGATCCCACAGGCCTACTCGCCGACCGGGATGCGATCCTTGTTGGCAGCCAGCCACGAGGCGAAGGTCTGAAGGTCGGGATTGAGTCGGCGTGAAAGATCCTGGTCTCGCCCGGCCAGGTAGTCCTCCTGGAAGTCGTGCTTGAACTGGAACATGTTGCCGAGGTCCTCCGCTCCCGGAAAGCCGAGCCCGCGATAGACGTCGAAGGGCACTGCGTTGTAGGTGACTTCCTCTCCCAAGGCGTCTGACAGCGCGCCAGCCATCTCGGCCCCGGTCAGGCTCTCGCCGACAATGCCGACGGTCTTGCCGATGAGCTCGCCGTTCTCCTTGAAGATTCCATAGGCACAGCGACCGATGTCTTCCGCCGCGATAGCGGGAAGCTTCTTGTCCCCCATGGGGAGGTTGAAAGCCAGCTTGCCATCATCGCCCCGCTGGGGTCCCATGCCGAACATGATCAGGTTGTCCCAGTAAAAAGAGGTGTTCATGATGGTGGTTGGCACCCCGAGCTCGGTGAAGAAGGCGTTCGATTCTCCCTTGGCGTCGAGATGCGGCACCTTGTACTCACCCATAAGAGTCGGCATTCGGTCGTCGTCGAGGGGCACCCACTTGCGGGTGTCCTCGAGGGTCGACCAGATCACATGCTGGAGCCCTGCGGCCTTGGCGGCCTCGGCCAGGGTACGCGCGTGTGCCTTCTCCTTCTCGGGTGAGAAATGCTCCCAGAAGAAGGTCACACAGTAGGCACCGTAGGCGCCCTCGAAAGCGCGCGCGATGCTGTCCGGATCGTCGACATCGGCCGCCACGACCTCGGCGCCGAGGGCTGCCAGCTCCTTGGCCTTGTCTGAATCCACGTTTCGCGTCAGGGCGCGAGCCTTGAAGCCGCCATCGGGGTCATTCTGGATGGCTCGTACCAGGCCCCCACCCTGGGCGCCTGTAGCACCCACCACTGCTATGACTTTTGCGTCGCTCATTTGCTTCCTCCACTAACGTTCTCTGGCTGCTTTACGAATCGAACTACTGATTGGTTTTGAGACGTCCTCACCGCTTGGTGGCACCGCACCCCTCCAGGACCTTCTCGTTGACGTCGATACCACTACCTGCCAGACTACCACCCGCGTTTCGCCACCAACCAGTCAGCCGGATTAGCTCCCGCTAGGCAGCCACGAATTGTCAGGAGGAAAGACAATGCCCAGGTTCTTTATCGAGGTACCCCACGACCCCGACGTGCTTTCGTGCGCCAGGGCGATCCAGGTCTTCCAACAGAGTGGCTCTCATCTGTTGACCAACGCCGAATGGGGATGCCACGACGGCGAGCACTGCGGCATGATCATCGTTGAAGTCGACTCCAAAGTCGATGCCTACAACATCATTCCACCGGCTTATCGAGACGATTCGAGAGTCGTTCAGCTCAGCCGATTCACACCGGAACAGATCCAGCGCACCCTCGACGAGCACGAAGGTTGATCGGCCAGACTCTCGCGCACTTCGAGATCACCGCCAAGCTGGGTGAAGGCGGCATGGGTGAGGTGTATCGCGGCACCGACACCAAGCTCGGACGGGAAGTCGCCATCAAGGTCCTGCCAGAGGCGGTCGCCAACGACCCCGAACGCATGGCCCGATTCGAGCGGGAGGCCAAAGTGCTGGCGTCGCTCAACCATCCAAGCATCGCCGCCATCTACTCTCTCGAGTCCGCACGCCTGACGGCTGATCGGGACGTTCCCCTCGCTCCGCCAGGGGAGGGTGAGGAATCGGCCGGCACAGAGGCCGGCCGCTACAGTGGCAAAGGCCCGGTGCAGTTCCTCGTCATGGAATTGGTGGATGGCAGCGATCTCAAGGACTTGATCGACCGCGGCTCACTTCCAGCCGACAGAGCCCTTCCTATCGCCCTGCAGATTGCCGAGGCTCTCGAGGCGGCGCACGAGAAGGGGATCATCCACCGGGATCTCAAACCGGCCAACATCAAGGTTACCGCCGATGGGTCGGTCAAGGTGCTCGACTTTGGATTGGCAAAGGCCCTCGAAGGGGAGACCGATCCCGGCGCAGATATCGCCAACTCCCCGACCCTGACCGCTGCGGCTACCCAGGCCGGGATCATCATGGGAACCGCGGCCTATATGTCTCCCGAGCAGGCCACTGGCACCATGGCGGACCGGCGTTCGGATATCTGGGCGTTTGGCGTGGTGCTGGCGGAGATGCTGACCGGCAGATCGCAGTTCGAAGGACAGACCGTCTCCCACGTGTTGGCTTCGGTGCTCAAGGATGAGCCCGATCTCGAGGGTCTCGCCGCCAAGGTCCCGCCTCGCATTCTCGAGCTGATCGCGAGATGCCTGCGCAAGGAGCCGACCCAACGCCTGCAAGCAATCGGCGATGCCCGGATCCTGCTGCAGGACTATCTCGACGATCCGGATGCGTTCGCCACTGCTAATTCACCCGACCTTCAAGGACCATCGCCAGCCTCCACCAGCCGTTCCTTTGCCTCGAGGATTCTTCCCTGGGCCATCGCGGCGGTTGCGACTGTCGCCGCCATCGGGCTGGCTGTCTCGGGATTGCGCCAGGAATCAGCAACACCCGGGCCTGTCCACACAGACATCGTGATCCCTGAGGGCTCGCGGTTGCTGTCGACCGGAATCGCCGCCGGACCGGTTGTGGTGTCACCCGACGGCACGACGCTGGCCTGGGTCGCTCTCGACGAAGCAGGCACATCTGTCCTCTGGGTTCGTCGTCTCGATGAACCCGACGCGCGGTCGCTCCCCGGAACCGAAGGTGCCAAGCGACCGTTCTGGTCGCCCGACTCCAGGAGTCTCGGCTTCTTCGCCAGTCAGATGTTGAGCACGGTCTCGATCATGGGAGGTTCCCCTTTGTCCGTCGCCACCGTGGCGGATCCGCGCGGGGGGTCCTGGGGCTCAGACGGCACTATCCTCTTTGCGCCCAACTTTGTCGGACCGATCATGGCCGTGCCCGAGGCGGGCGGTGAGCCCAGAGCTGTGACCGAGATCGACGCCTCACGCCGTGAGCAGACCCATCGGTTTCCCTTCTTCCTCCCGGACGGCAAGTCGTTCCTGTATCTCGCGCGCACGACCTCGGGCGGCAGCGGCATCGAGCCCGCGATCAAGCTTGGCAACACGGAAACGACCGAGAACAAGGTGCTGACCACCGCGGCATCGAATCCAGTCTACGCATCCGGTTATCTGCTCTATACGCGGCAATCGAATCTCATGGCCCAGCGCCTCGATCCGGAAACCGGTGAGGTGATCGGTGACCCGGTCCCTGTATCGGACCGAGTCCTGTACGATCCAGGGTTCAGCCGAGCAGTATTTTCGGCCTCTCAGACAGGGCTGTTGGCCTTCGAACCGGGCAGTGCGTCCAGCCTGATCTCCGACCTGGTCTGGTTGGATCGGGCGGGAAACGTCGTCGACACTATCGGGGAACCGGCGGTGTTCAGCTCCCTGAGTCTGTCGCCCGACGACTCCACCGCTGCGGTCGCCATCAGCGAGGCTTCGGGTGTCAACGATCTCTGGTTGGTGGACCTGAATCGGGCGTTGCGGACCCGCTTCACCTTTTCCGACAAGAGCAAAGCGGAGGGCGTCGGCAATTTCGTCTGGTCACCCGATGGCAAGCAAATCGCTTATGGCAGCAACTCATCAGGGAGCTACGACATTTTCATCAAACCCGTCTCTGGAACCGGCGAACCGACTCTCTTAAGGGACGAAGAGCAGGACCTGTGGATCTATCACTGGTCACCGGACGGCAAGTGGATCGGGTATACCTTGAGCTCATCAGCGAGCGAAGATGCTTATGCCATCGCCGTCGATGGAGATCCGGCAGAACCGATAAAACTGCTCGACGGGCCCTACAACGAGTGGCCGGTGCGTTTCTCGCCGGACACCAGGTGGCTCGCCTATTGCTCGGACGAATCGGGGCGCCGGGAGATCTACATTACGTCCTTTCCCCAGCTCGAAGGAAAGTGGCAGGTGTCGACCGCTGGGGGAGATCACCCACTCTGGCGCCGGGACGGCAAAGGGATCTTCTACATTTCCCCAGCAGGCATGCTGGTCGAGACCGCCATCGAGGTCGTCGGTGGTGGACTGCAGATCGGTGAGGAGAATCATCTTTTCAGGTACCAGGGTGCACGCGGTGGTGACTACACCTACACTGCCTCGAAAGACGGGAATCGTTTCCTGGTCCTGCAGCCCAGGAACCGTTCGACCGCTAACCGCCTGTCGTTGATTCAGAATTGGACCGAGCTGATCCAGACCCCTTGACAAAAAAGTACGGTCGTCCTATTATCTCCCCATGCGTAAGGGAGAGCAGACCAGACAGGGAATACTCGAGACCGCGCTGGCCGAAGCCAGCCTGATCGGGTTGTCCGGCTTGAGCATCGGGGGACTGGCCGACAAGGTCGCCATGTCCAAGAGTGGGCTGTTTGCGCACTTCGACTCCAAGCAGGACCTGCAGGTCCAGGTGTTGCGAACCGCCAGAGAGCTCTTCATCGAGAAAGTCATTGCTCCGGCCCTGCATGAGCCGCGGGGCGAACCCCGAGTGCGAGCGCTGTTCGAGAACTGGCTGGCCTGGTCGGATTCCAGCTTCCTACCCGGCGGCTGCCCCTTTGTTTCAGCAGCTACCGAGTTCGACGATCAGCCCGGCCCCCTGCGTGACTACGTGGTCCAGACCCAGCAGGATTGGCTCGACGCCCTGGCCACCGCAGCGCGCATCTCAATTGAAGAGGGTCATTTCCAAGCCGATCTCGACACCTTCAGGTTCGCTTTCGATTTCCACGCGATCATTCTCGCTTACTATCAGGCCACCCGCCTGCTCAACGACCCGCGAGCGACTGAGTACTGCCGGGGAGCCTTCTCCGACCTTCTCGAGCGCTCTCGCACCTAACCCCCTTTGATGGAGCTCACGATCATGTCCCAAGCACCTTTGAGCAACGACTATAAAAGCACGAACGATCGATCTTTTTACAAACGGCTGGCACCTCTGCGATGGACCTTCCAGAGGCTCGGCGCCGTTGCTCCGAAGACCACCGGACGGATCGCCCTGCGACTCTTTCGAACACCCCATCCCCACTCCACTCCTGCTCGCGAGAAGCGCTGGCTGGAAGCCGCAGATCTATTCGATTTCAAGCTCGACGGAGAGACCCTTGCAGCCTGGTCCTGGGGTGAAGGCCCGACGGTACTGCTGGTCCACGGCTGGGAGGGCCGAGGCTCGCAGATGGGCGCCTTCGCTCAACCCCTGGTCGACGCCGGATACCGCGCAGTGACTTTCGACGGCCCCGCACATGGTCGATCGACTGGCAAACTGTCATCACTGCCGCAGTTCGCCGCAGCAATCCGCCAGATTGCCGATCAGATCGGTCCCCTCCACGGGATCGTCGCCCACTCCTTCGGCAGTCCCGCCACGGCCTTGGCGGTGCAACAGGGTCTGCAGGTGGGGCGCTTGGCATTTATCGCTCCCCCTGCCGATCTCGACGAGTACATCGACTACTTTTGCGCTCTGCTGGGATTCTCCAAGGAAGTGCGCAGCCACATGATCGACCACATGGAGCAGAGCTTCGACCTCCGCTGGGATGACGTTCGAATGGCAACGCTGCAACCGCAAGCTGAGACAGAACTGCTGGTCATCCATGACCGCGAGGATCGAGACTCTGCGTTCGCCAATGGTCAGAGGGTTACCGCTGCCTGGCCCGATAGCCGGATCCACCCGACTTCGGGTCTGGGTCACCGCCGAATCCTGCGCAATCAGGCGGTAGTCTCGCGAGTCGTCGACTTTCTTTCGCAGGTATCCGCCGCAAGGGTGAATCTGGGAATCCGACGTTCAGCAGCCTGAATTCGATCCCTGGGATCATATGGACGCGAGACGTCCGGCAGTGGGGCGGGCCTCTGTGCCCGCCTGTTCGATCGATCTTATCCGACCTCACTCCAGCCGGAAATTGAAGGTCAGGTTGTAGTAGACGGCGACCGGCTCGCCGTCGAGGGTGGCGGGTTCGAAGGTCCACTGCTCGAGGGCTTCGATGGCCTGCTCAGTCAGGCCGAGTGGCAGTTCCCGGATCACCTCGACGTCCTCGACGACGCCCTGCTCACTGATGGTGGCCAGCAGGACAACCATTCCCTGCACCCGTTCCTTGCGGGCCTCTTCTGTATAGGTTGCAGGAACTGCGTTGATCTTGCGAGGGTGTTGGACGTCGCCCTTGACAAAGAGGGCCCTACCCGCAGGTTGAAGCACGAGGAAGAAATAGGGCGCCTCGTCTCCGTCCAGGCCACCGACGACGGCTCGTCCACCTCTCTCGACCGCCACTTTCGAGTCCGCGAGGACCTCGGTGCCCTGCCGGAACACCACGCGGTACACCGCCAGATCCTGATTGAAGTCGACCAGAGTCAGCTCGCCTCTGATGCTCGATGAAGCGCGGGGACCAGTGACGGCTTTGGGCCTGTCGACTTCGAGACCATAGACCTCGCTATAGGCCACCTCGACAGAGTCCAGACCGACGCCACGCTGCAATTTCTCGGCGAGCTCCTGCAATGCCTTCGTTTGCTCGGTGCTCTCCTCGTCGACATTGACCTGGAGTCGATGGCTCTTCGATACCGGAATGACCGTCCCAGGAACTACGGTGACCGATGCCGCGTCTTCACCTGATCCCGCAAAACCCACAACCATGGTGACCCGGGTATCGAGCACTTCAGTCGCCCAGACTGCTGGCGCAGCGGACGCTGCCATCAGGATGACTATCGCTGTGACAAGGGGAGAGATATTCGTCTTCATCAGGAACCTCCTTGCGCCGCCGGAGGGGCGACCGTGAGATACAGAGGGGTTTGATCATCGAGCCAGAGCAGGACGACATTCTCCTGCAGGGGTGGCAGAGCGATCTCGGCCGCGCCTGGCACCGGTGTAGACGGCACCTCGGTCCCGGGCAATAGCGTCCAGCCGACCACCAACATCAGGGCCAAACCCGCGGCCGCCGAGGCGATTGGCAGCCAGCTGCTGGTATGCCAACGCTGGCTTCGCGGCTCGGGCAACCGGGCCATCACCTGCCGAGCCGCCTGCCCGGCAGGGGTCCGAGGCTCAGCCCCGGCCCAGTCCTTGAGAGCCTCGTCGAACCGGTGCTGTCCGTGATCGCTCATGCCACACTCCTTCCAGGTAGCTGTCGTTCGAGTCGCTCCCGAGCCCGATGTCGATGGGCACGCACCGACGCAGCGGTGATCCCCAACATGGGTGCGATCTCGCTGTCGGTCATGCCCTCGACCACCGTCAAGTGCATGACGGCCCGTTGACGGGGAGCGAGAGAGCCCAGAAGACGCGCCACGTCGATGGCCGCTGCCGGATTGGTGCGGATCCGTGGCTCCGGCAACCTTTCGAGCGAGACGAAGCCGGAGCGCTGAGCTCGCGCTCGACGAATACAAACCCGCACGACGACTCGCGAGATCCAGGACCCGAACGCCGCAGGATCGGCCACCTGGGAGAGCTTTCTCCAGGCCCGGATCAGTCCATCCTGCACCGCGTCCTCTGCCTCTGCCTCCCCGACAACGGAGCGGGCCAACCGCACGAGCCTCGACCAGTGGATCTCCACCAGTTGCCCGAAGGCGGCCTGGTCACCCTGGCTGGCTCGACGAACGAGCTCTGACTCGCTCTTCATACCCTATAGAGGCCTCTTGCCCAGCGTATCGTTTACAGCCGATCCCGGCGAACCTGGGCATTTTCCGGGGGCCTACCTCTCGAGATTCATGCATGATGGAGGCGGTCGGATCGTCCAATCGCCTCACTCCGCAAGAGGAGGTTGAGGCTGCGTTCGGCGAATGGACGACCGCACCGTCGGGCCTCGAGGCCTGTGTCCCCTGACGGCTGCGATATCGGCAAGGGGCGTTGGCGGTGTTCGGCAGAGGGGGCTCTCGGCAAGCGCTCTGCGACAGCTTTTGCAGGGCTTTGCGATCCGGCGCGCCGCCGAGCGCAGGGCCATGCCACCGCTCGAGCGTCCTCTGCGCATGGCCCGTCCCCTCCAGGAGCACCGCAACGACCATGAATACTCACAGCCTGAGCGTGCCCTCCGGGACCACACCCAACGACCCTGATTGCCCTCAACGTGAGCGTACCCGGGAACTGGCGAGACAGATGGTATTCTCCGGCCAACATTTCGCCCGTATTCTCTTGACTCGAGGGAGCACCCATGACTCGACCTGTATCCACACTCGCCTTTCTGCTCATTCTGTCGGCACTCGCTACCGCGGGATCTGCCTCGGCAGAGGTCACCTGGGCTTCATTTCGCGGCCCGGGCGGGATCGGCGAAGCGACGGGTCTACCACCGGGGGATGGGCCCCTGGCCTTCGAGCTGCGATGGAAGCGGCCTCTGGGTAGCGGATACTCCGGCGTTGCCGTGACCGATGACTTTCTGGTCACTGCGTCCTACGGAGGAGAACGCGACTACGTAGTCGCCCTCGACCCCGAGACCGGTGAGGAGCAATGGCGCTACGACCTGGCGCCGGGTTATGCCGGTCACGACGGGTCGCACGATGGCCCGATCTCGACCCCAGCGATCGCCGAGAAGAGGGTATTTGCCGTCAGTCCCTGGGGACACGTCGCGGCTATCGACCTCGAGACCGGCGAGGAGATCTGGACCAAGCACCTGGTCGACGATCTCGGGAGTGAAAAACCCTTTTATGGCTTCGGCAGCTCCCCCAATGTGGTCGACGGGGTCATGGTGCTGCAAACCGGCGGTCAAGCGGGTTCCGTCACGGCGTTCGATGCTGCCACTGGAGAGATTCGCTGGCGTGCGATCGAGGACGAGATTGCCGCCGAGTCGCCGATGATCGCCGAGATCGGTGGCCAACAGCAGATAATCGTGCTCGGCACCAAGCTCCTGGCCGGCCTGGACCCGAAGGACGGCACTGTCATCTGGCAACTCGAACACGGTGGTGGCGATGGCGCGATGGGTGCCTACACGGCCTCTCCTCTACTACTCGGCGATGACCGTATTCTGGTCAAGGCCGATGACAACACCACCGCCATCGTCGAGGTCGCTTCCAGGGACGGTGAAATGGCAGCTTCGATTGTCGAGACCAGCAAGGGTATGACCAAGAGCTACAGTCCGCCGTCGCGCACCGGCGAACGTGTATACGGCTACACCGCCCGGTTCCTGAGCGCCATCGATACCACGTCGGGAGAGCTCTTGTGGCGCTCCCGGGAACCCGGAGACGGATTCCAGATCGTGGTCGGCGACCACCTGGCGGTCATCACCAAGAAGGGCACGCTGCATCTGGGAGCTGCCCGTCCCGAGGGTTGGCGCGAAACCACCCGCCTGGATCTATTTGATGATCTTGCGTGGACGCCTCCCAGCTACGCCAAAGGCTCCCTCTATCTCCGCAGCCTTGGCGAGATCGCGCGAGTCGATCTCGTCCGTGTCGATGCAGCGCTGATCGCAGAAACGAGCCAACAGCCCCTGCCCCCAGTGCTCGCCGGCCTGGCCGCCACGGTGGCGGCCACCGAAGACCCGGCGGCCGCGGTCGATGCGTTCCTCGCCGGCAAGGACCTACCCCTGATCAAGGGTCGGGAAGTGGTCTTCCTATGGAGGGGAGAAGCCGAGGATCTCGCCATCGCTGGCGACATGATCGGCATGCGCACCGAGGAGCCGATGCAACGCCTGGAAGGTACCGATCTCTGGTGGTGGGCTACCGAGATCGATCCTCGAGCACGGATCAGCTATCTGTTCTACGTCGATTATGAACCGACCGTGGATCCGACTCACGACCGGGTCGTAGAAAGCGCGGTCCTCGGGCCCGACATGAACTGGCGCCGAGAGGAGGGCGTCCAGATGTCCTGGTTTGCCATGCCTCAATGGCCCGGCCACCGACTCGCGAGACAAGCCTCCTTAGAGGAGACCGGCTCCACAGGCACGCTCGACACCTTCGATCTCGCTGCCCAGCCACCGGCTGGAGAGGATGGCGAGCAGCCGGAACCGTTGACCATTCCAATGCACGTGTGGCTGCCACCAGGCTACGCGGAATCGACCGAACGCTATCCAGTAGCCTACGTCCACCACTATCTGGCCCGCGAAATCGGTGCCTGGCCGCAGACCCTCGACCGCGTAGTGGGCAAGACGACCGAGCCTTTCATCGCTGTCTTTCTCGAGTTTCCGCCCCTGCCACCACAAGCCGAAGGGCAGATTTTCGTGCAGCAGCTGGTGCCCGAGATCGACAAGCGCTATCGGACACTAACCGAACGCGAGCACCGGGCTGTTGTCGGTATGGGATGGTCTGGTCTGGGGGCAGCTCTGACAACGTTCTTCAACAGCGACACCTTCGGCCTTCTTGGGGTGCAGAGCTTTTTCTCTCTCGAGGAGACCATGGACATGCTGGTCGGCGCCATCGGCGACACCGACGCCTCCACCCTGCCCATGAAAATCTACCTGGAATGGGGCCGCTGGGATCTCATCAGCCCACACGAGGAGATGAACATGCGAGCCTCGTCCCGGGAAGTCTGGAATCTCTTCGAAGAGAAGGGCTGGGACTTGATGGGTGGTGAAGTCTGGGACAGCACCGACTTCGCCAGTTGGCGAAACCGCACCGGCACCATGCTGGAGGCTCTGTTTCCGCTCGATGGAGCCGAACCGAGTCTCGTTACGTGGCAAACGTCTGCTCCCTGAGCCCTACCCTGTGGGACCTACCCCACGGGGTGGTGTGAACGGGGGTCGATATTGCTACCCTAAAATTGTTCCCCGTTTGTCTGGGCCTCGCTCGGGGAGGCACACAGGGTCAGGAGATGCAGGCCGAGCACTGACGTCGGTGGCGGGTTCCAGGGAAGGCGAGCCCGTCACTGATAGTCAAGTCCGAGTGATCGGTTCGTCACTCAAAAACAAATCACTGCGACTGAGCGATGAGACGGCCTTCGAGCGGCCTGCAGTTCGAGATTTGGCGCAAGAAGGGTCAGTTCCCCATTCTCTGGCTTGCTGTCTCTCCCGACGAGAACACGATCCTTTTCAACCAGGAGCCATCCTGGGTTGCGGAATTGATCGTGATCGAGAACTCTCGTTAGCGTCTTCCTACATCACCAGGACGCGGATCTTCGCCAGCACCTCGCGCAGCACCTCGCCAGGTGCCGTGCCAATCCGTTCAGCGCGTCTGGCTCGCCAGTCGAGGCTCTTCATCTGATCTGCGAGCACGACACCCGACACTGCTCCGCCTTCAGGCAGGATCACCTCGAAGGGGTAGTCCTTGACTTGACTGGTAATCGGGCAATAGAGAGCCAACCCGACCCTGGCGTTGTAGGACTTGGGTGACACCACCAACGCCGACCATTGGCCTGCCCGCTCACACCCTGCCTGGGGATCGAACCAAAGCCGCACCAGATCGCCACGGTCAGGTGCGTCGGTCGATGCCATCATCAACTCTCGCTGCCCCGTGGCTCACCGGTGGTGACTTCAGCGTGCAGATTCTCTGGAGTCACCTCGCCAAGCAGGTCGTCGAGTTCGAAGCACGTCGGGGCTCGGCGTACGATCAGCTGGTCACGGGCGAGCGAGATCTCGACTGCCGACCCGGCATGCACGTCAACTTCCTCTGCGAGCGCCTCGGGCACCCTCAGGCCCAGGCTGTTGCCCCACCTGACGACCCTCGTTCGCACCGGTTTTCGGATCTTCCACCTTGTATACATCGAATTCACCCCGCGTTTCTTGCCCGTGCATCAGGACGGAAACGAGGTGCAGATTCTTGCAGACAAGAACCGGTGCAGAGGCGCGACCGCTGCTTCACAGTCGGGTCATGATGTCGAGGAACCTCGGGTCGTCGCGGATGGCATCGAGATTGCTGTCGTGCTCGGCCCAGTCGCGGTAGCTGAAGCCGTGTTCGACACAGCGCGCGAAGCACTGGATGGCTTCGTCGGCTTGGCCGGCGAGGGCGTAGACGCAGGCGAGATTGTAGAGCGTCATCGGTTCGTTGGGTTGCAGCCTTTCGGCCAGGCGCGCCCATTCGAGTCCCTTCTCGACTTGCCCCAGCGAAACCAGGCCGTTGGCACCGATATAGAGGGCCCGGGCATCGTCGGGGTTGAGCCTGATGTGCTCCTCGGCCACCTCGACGCCGCGCTCTCGGACCGCTCGCCCGTCCTCCGGCCGGCCGACATCGTCGTAGATCTGCGCCGACAGCAGCGGCACCTGGTAGTCCTCTGGGCGCAGCTCCGCGGCGCTCTCGTAGAACTCGATGGCTCTCTCGAAGTTACCCGAAGTGAAATGGTGCCGGGCGTAGAAATAGTGAGCTTCGAAGAGCTTCGGGTTCAGGCGCAAGGCCGTCTCGAAGAACTGCCCCGCCTCCTCCGCCCGTCCGCCCTGCGACAGGGCCACGCCGCGGGCGACGTGCGCCTCCGGCAGCTCGGGATCGAGCTCGAGGGCTTTGCCACTCGCCTCCAACGCACGGTCCCGGTGCGCAGGGTCTCGTCCGGAGTTCGCATAGAGAAACGCAGAGCAGTCGGCAATACCGGCCCAGGCCAGCGCGTAGCCTGGATCGAGCTCGATGGCGCGAGCGAACATCTCCAACGCAAACTCCATTCCGCGCCCGTGATACTGCGAAAAATAGCGCCGCCCTCGAAGATAAAAGTCATAGGCACCGAAAACCTGCGTCGGCGGTTTTTCGATCGCTCTCCGCTCATCGGGAGTCGTCTGCACCCCGAGAGCGTGCACGACGCCATCGACCAGCTGATTGCTGATCCCGAACAGATCTCCGAGCTCCTCATCGTAGTCTCCCGACCAAAGCTCACTACCGTCGGCGACCTCGACCAGTTGCGCCGTGACCCGTAACCGATCTCCGGCCTTCTGCACGCTGCCCTCGAGGACGGTCTCGACACCCAAACGGCGGCCTATCTCCCTGACACTCAAGTCCTGCTCGGCAAAGGAGAACGCCAGGCCTCGGGCGATGACACGCAGTCCCTGGATCTTCGTCAGCACGGTGATCAACTCGTCCGCGACTCCGTGACTGAAGTACTCCTGATCTCCCAGGGGGCTCAGGTCGGCAAACGGCAACACCGCAATCGATTCGAAGCGAGCGACGGCCCCCGCCGGGACGTCATCTGCCACCGCACTGCGAGGCTCCGGCAGCTCGAGAAGCTCCAGGGTCCTGTCGAAGGCCTGGACGCTGGCAGCGGACCACAGGTAGTCCTTCTTGAGCAGCGAGTTGATTTCCTGTGTCGACAAAGCCACACGGTAGGTATCGATCATCGCCGCGCGCCGCTCGAGCTCCGCCGTCTCATCACCTTCGACGGTTGCCTCGAGCAAGCCCAGCACCCTGTCGCGACCCTGCATCAACGAGACCTCCAGAGCGCCGTCGGATCTGGGCAGCGTGGCGAGTCGTCCCAGGATTCTGCTTGCAGTAGCGTGAGCCGCCGCCCAGGGTTCATGCAGAGGGCGTGTGGCAACAAGCCGCCTCTCCGCGGCCACCTCTCTTGGTTTCAGCCTGAACCACTTCGCTGCCAGTACCGAACCCAGGGCAGCCAGTGCCGACATCGGTATCAGCGACCACCACCTCTGGGCCAGAGAGGCCTCCGGATCTGTGTTCAAGGTAACCACATTGATCACGAAGAGGATGGCGGCGATCGCCAGGAACACCACCAGGAAGAACCGTGTCCGGGCCTGCCCTCGGGCGAGGGCGGTAACGGCTTTGAGCAGGTTTTTGTAGCGGCCGTCACTCATGGTTCAAAAGCCACAACCACCAGGGTCATATCGTCTTGCGGTGGCTTGCCGCCGAGGTGACTCATCACGTCCTCGGCCACTCCATTCGCGATGACCCTGGAATCGCGACCCGCCAACTCCTCCAGCCGGGCCCCCAGCCGCTCCCAGCCGTAGACCTCGCCGTCAGCGTCGAGCGCCTCGATACAGCCATCTGTGACCAAGACGATGCGATCGCCGGCCGTGAGCTTCTCCTCGGAGATCGAGTAGCTCACCTCGCGGCGCACCCCCAACGGATAGGTCGACTGCTCCAATTCCCGGATCCCCGTCGCATTGACGATTAGGGGAAAGACATGTCCGGCGTTCACCCAGAACAGGCGTCCCCTGGCGACATCGATCTCGAGCAAAGCCAGGGTCATGAGCCGGCGGCGACCCACGGTGTCACACATCATCCGGTTCAGCTCGACCATCGTCTCATCCAGGCCCCTGTGGGCAGAGACATGCGTGTATAGAGCACTCTTCATCATGCTGCTCATCATCGAGCTGTCGAGGCCGTGCCCGCTGGCATCCCCTACAGCCACCAATAGTCGCTCGGGGTCGGTACGATAGAAATCGAAAAAATCACCCCCGACCTCGCTCGAAGGGCGGTAGAGGTGCGCCACGACCAGACCGGTCACCTCGGGTGCCTGCTGCGGCAGGATCGAATTCTGCAACTCCCGAGCCAGTCGCACTTCTTCGTGGATGCGCTCCGAGGCAGCAGCGCGCTCGTCCCCGACCGTCGCCCCCATCACTTCCCTATCGACCGTCTCCTCCAACAACCGGACCCTGCCCCGCAGCGGATCTTCGACTGCCGTCAACACATCGGTCTTGGATCCCGCCACGCCGGCACTCTCGAGCACCAGCAGAAAGGATTCGAGGACCGACCTGCGTCGGCTGGTCTCTCGCTCGAGCACCGCCAGCTTGACGTCCATCAAATCGAGCTGGGTCAGAAGCCTCTCGAGTGGCTCCCGGTCAGCATCGGGAAGGGGCTTCGACAGCGACTGGGCGACCTGCTGACGCAACGCACGATTCTCCTGCGAGCGCGCCAGCAGGGGCTCCGCCTCATCCAGCCAGGCCACCAGGTCGAGAGCCCTTGCCTCACCCCGGGAGACATCGGCGGTAGCTTCAGGACTGATCGGTCGCAGGGCCTCGCGGGCGGCCTCGGCTCCGGCCAGTAGCTTCTCGCGCAGATCCCGGATCTCGAAGATGCCGCTGCCTTCACCTGGAGTGGAGCTGTCAACCCACCTGGCCACGAGATCCTGATGCTTTTCCTCGAGACGTCGCCGCACGACAAACTCCGACACCAGCCAGTGCCCAGCCAACAGGACGGCCCAGGCACCCATCGCGATCAGACTCCAGGGCGTGGCCAGACCGTCGACCACCAGATTGAGCAGCACGAGGAAGAGGCTCGTCGCCCCCCAGACGACCGCGTGAAGCACAAAGCGGTTCTGCGAGTGGACGATCCGCATCGTCAGCGTCTCCGCCTCGGGCGAAGGCGACAGCAAGAGCTTCGGGGAAAGGTATGTTGTCGACATTATCCGGTCGGTCGGCGGCTACGGCGACCACAGTTCTCTCTAACACTCTACGTTACCGCCTGTTCCAGGTTTTCCTTCAGCGTAGAGGGCCGGCGACCGTGGAGGTCAACCTCCAGAGTATTGACGGGGTCGAATATGGCCTCAGAGTGAAGAGTGTCACAGACTCCCGGTCCCATCCTGTGGTCCTCTTGACTGGAACAAAGGAACCGCCTAGTGGACCAACTTCTGTCAGGGATTCCGCCGTGGGCTCCGCTCGCCGCTGCCGCCCTTGGACTGATTTTCGCACTTGGAGCCATTCTCTATGCTCGCGCCGCTGTCGCATTCGCGCGGGATCAGCTCGAGGCAGCTCGAGCCGGAGAACTGGAAGAGCTGCCTATTCGCATTGGACCCGAAGCCGAACAGGCCCTGCGACAACAGATCAAAAAGAATCCGTCTTCTCCCGACCCGTTCATCAGCCTGGGGGACGTTCTGGGAAACCAGGGGCAGTGGAGCGAGGCCGAGGATGTGCTGCGCTGGGCGATTCGGCTGGATCCGGAACAATCGGGAGGTTGGGAGAGGCTGACCAAACTGCTGATGAACCAGGATCGCTTCAGCGAAGCCGAGCGACTCTGCCAGGAGCGATTGGCCTTCGATCCGGGTAACGCCCACGCTCACAACACCCTGGGCGTCATCTACCGCAAGACCAAACGCCTGGAAGAGGCTGTCGCCCAGAGCCGCCACGCGGCCCGCCTGGAGCCCAACCGGGTGTCCGCACAAATCAACCTCGGCGTAGCACTGCGCAGTCTGGGCCGCCTGGCCGAAGCCGAGCAGGCGTACCGCAAGGCCATCGAGCTCGAGCCTCGCAATCCGGTCGCGCACAGCAGTCTCGGCGTTGCGATCCTTCGGCAGGGTCGGCAGCAAGAGGCAGAAGCCTGCTACTTCAAGGCCATCGAGTACGACCCCACCTACACCCCGGCCTGGCTCAACCTCGCCATCGCTCTCGAGAAACGGGGTGCCAACGACGAGGCCCAGGTCGCCTATCAGTTTGCCCGCGAGTTGGAGAGCTCGGCCTCTGCGCGCCGGCGCGAGCAAGCCATCGGATCACCGCCGGCCGACTCCAAGAAGCCGGACAAAGAAGCAGCCGCCTGACCGGTAATCCCAGGAAGGCAAGGCGACCAGCCAACCTCGAGCAGAGAGCCCCGGGGCCACAACTCGCCCTGCGGCCGCGGTGCCGGACGCAAGCCACGCTGATAGCCGCATTCGGTGGCGAAAATGCTGGGCAGTCTCTTGGAATAGGCGTGTTACGATGAGCGCCGCTCGCAAAAACAACCACAACGAGGGTCTCGGCAATGGAATCGCTCGTAGGAAAGACTGTCTCTCACTACTCGGTCACCGACCAGCTGGGCAGTGGCGGCATGGGTGTGGTCTACGAAGCCGAAGACACCAAGCTCGGCCGCCGGGTGGCACTGAAGTTCCTGCCCGAGGACCTGGCACAGGACGAGCCCACGCTGGAACGATTCCAGCGAGAGGCACGAGCGGCCTCGGCGCTCAATCACCCCAACATCTGTACCGTCTATTCGATCGATCAGTTCGAGCGCCAGCACTTCATCGTCATGGAGCTGCTGGAAGGCGAGACACTCAAGGACCTGATTCAAACCGGGCCAGTCGAAGTCGATCGGCTGATCGAGATCGGCATTCAGGTGGCGGATGCCCTGGAGTCGGCTCACTCCAAGGGGATCGTCCACCGCGACATCAAACCCGCCAATATCTTCGTCAACCAGCGCCAACAGGCCAAGGTTCTGGACTTCGGCCTCGCCAAGATCGAGCAGCCCCGCAGAACGGCCGAGGGAGACGAAGGCTCGCAACTGCAAACGCTCGCCCGCCCCGATGATCTGACGGTCGCCGGCACGACGCTGGGCACGGTGTCCTACATGTCACCCGAGCAGGCTCGCGGCAAGATGACCGACGCCCGCACCGACCTGTTTTCGCTGGGCACGGTCCTCTATCAGATGGCTACCGGTACTCTGCCCTTTCAAGGCGAGACCTCCGCTGTCGTCTACGCGGCGATCCTCAATCAAGAGCCGTTGCCCGTAACCCAGGCCAACCCTTCACTTCCGGCCGAGCTCAACCGGATTCTCGGCAAGGCCCTGGAGAAGGACCGTAACCTGCGCTACCAATCGGCCACCGATCTCAAAACCGATCTGATTCGACTGCGCCGCGACCTGGACTCCGGACAACGGCCAGCGGCCCCCAGCACCGACTCGCGACCCGGCACGCCGGAGCCTCAGGCCGAGCACTCCATTGCGGTGCTGTATTTCGAGAATCTCAGCGGCGTCAAGGAAGACGAGTACTTTCGCGATGGGGTGACCGAGGACATCATCACCGAGCTTTCCAAGATCAAGGGCCTCAACATCTTTTCGCGCGCTACCGTCCTGGCCTACCGGGACAAGTCGGCGACACCGGCTCAGATCGGCCAGCAACTCAATGCCGCCTACGTTCTGACCGGAAGCCTGCGAAGGGCCGGCAACCGCCTACGCATCAATACCCAATTGGTCGACACCCGGACCGATTTCCCGCTCTGGTCAGAACGCTACGACCGCGAGATGGAGGACGTCTTCGAGGTTCAGGACGAGATCGCCCGCAAGATCGCCGAGGCGCTGCGCATCACCCTCACGCCTCAGGAACAGCAAGAGATCGCCACCAAGCCAACGGACAACATGCAGGCCTACGATCTCTACCTGCGGGGCAAAAGCTATGCACGCCGCTTGACCCGTCAGGATCTGGAGTTCGCGTTGCAGATGTTTTCCAACGCAGTCTCGCAGGATCCAGAGTTCGCTCTTGCACACGCAGCCAACGCAGTCTTCTGTGCGCAGTACTACGCCAACTTCGAGCGCGATGACTCCTGGGCCAATCGAGCTCGTGAGGCCGCCGACCGCGCCATCGCGCTGCGCCCCGAGCTACCCGACGTCCAGGTCGCGCAGGCCTGGATCCGCTACATCGACGGCGATCTCGAAGACGCCATCATGCGGGTGCGGCAGGCGATCGGGCGCAAACCGGACTGCGAAGGGGCTTACTATCTACTCGGCCGCGCGCTATTTGCCGCCGGCCGCTTTCAGGAAGTTGCCGAGCTCGCCGAAGCCGCCGTATCCACCTCGGGCGACGACTACAGCGTCTACGTGCCCATCATCAACGCCCTCGGTGCCTTGGGCAAGAACGACCTGCGCAACATCTACCGGCAGCAGCGAGTCGAGGCCCTGGAGAAACACATTCTCAAGGTGCCCGAAGACGCGCGCGCCCGGGTGCTCCTGGCAAGCAGTTACGCGGAGATGGAACGCCCCGACGATGCCCGGCGCGAGATGAATTTCGCCGCAGCTTTGCGCCCCAACGACTCTTCGGTTCTCTACAACTGCGCCTGCATCCAATGCAAGCTCGGCAACAAGCGAGAAGCGCTGGACAATCTGCGTAGAGCCTGGGAAGCCGGTTTCAAGGATGGTGACTGGGCCCGCCGCGACCCGGATCTCGCCATCCTCCACGACGAGCCCGAGTTCGACGAAATCTACCCGCCGCCCGCTGACGAAGCTGCCAGCGGCGAGACCGGTTGACCCGATGATCGGATCCACCCTTTCCCACTTCAAGATCACAGCCAAGCTCGGCGAAGGCGGCATGGGTGAGGTCTACCGAGCCGAGGACACCAAGCTCGGCCGCGACGTCGCCATCAAGGTGCTGCCCGACATCGTCGCCTCGGACCCCGAGCGTCTGGCCCGCTTCGAGCGCGAGGCTCGCGTGTTGGCATCACTCAACCACCCCCACATTGCCGGCATCCACCAGGTCGAAGAGGCCGACGGCAAGCAGTTGCTGGTGATGGAGCTCGTCGAGGGGGAGGACCTGGCCCAGCGCCTGACGCGCGGACCGATCCCCCTCAAAGAAGCCCTGCCTTTCGCCTTGCAGATCGCCGAGGCCCTGGAAGCCGCACACGAGAAAGGGGTCATTCATCGCGACCTCAAGCCGGCCAACGTCAAGGTGACGCCGGAGGGCGGCATCAAAGTGCTCGACTTCGGACTGGCGAAGGCGCTCGCTCCCGAACCCATCTCCGGCGAGGGGCTCAACCAGGCCATCTCGATGTCGCCGACTCTGACCCAGGCGATGACCGGGGTCGGCATGCTGCTGGGCACCGCCGGTTACATGAGCCCCGAACAAGCACGCGCCAAGCCGGTCGACCGACGCAGCGACATCTGGGCTTTCGGCTGCGTGCTCTACGAGATGCTCACCGGGCACCGCACGTTCGAGGGCGAAACGGTCACCGACGTGCTCGGTGCGATCGTGCACAAGGAGCCGGACCTCCAGGCGCTGCCCGCAGGCACTCCGCGTCGCATCCGGCACCTCCTGGCGCAGTGTCTGGAGAAGGACGTCAACCGACGCCTGCAGGCGATCGGCGATGCCCGCATCGCCATTCAGGAGTGGCTCGAGAACCCCGTCGAGCGGGTACCGGAGACCGCCACGACCACCCGGATTCCCTGGTGGATCTGGGCGGTAGTCGCGGCGGCGGGTATTCTTGGACTCGTCGGCGGCCGCTTGCTACAACCCGAGGCAGCTCCAGAGCCGGTCCGCCGATTGCCCGTGAGCCTGTCCGAAGAGGCTCTCTTCGATGCCCGTGGGGCCGGCGCGGTGTTGACACCCGACGGGAGAAACATCGTCTTCTCCGCGCGCACCGGGAGATCTTTCAGCCTCTACCTCCGCCCCTTCGACCGTATCGAATCGATTCTGCTGGCGCAGGGCGATTGGCCCGATGCGCCGCATCAGCCCTTCGTCTCGCCCGACAGCAAGTGGTTGGCGTACATGACCGTCAACGAGCTGCAAAAGATGCCGCTGTCCGGCAGCTCGCCGATCCGGCTGGCAGAGGTCGACAATCCGCGGGGTGGCAGCTGGGGACCGGATGGCAGAATCGTCTTCGCTCCTACCTCCCGAGGTGGCCTCTCCCTGGTACCGGCGGCGGGCGGTACCGTCGAGCCGTTGACCGAGACCGACCCGGAAGCGAGTTGGGAATCCCACCGCTGGCCCCAGTGGCTACCAGGCGGCAAAGTCGTGCTGTTCTGCGTCATCACCGAACAGGGCTCGCGACTGGAAGTGGTCGAGGCCGCCACCGGCGAGCGGAGCGAAGTGCACCCCTATGGCTCCTATGGCCGTTATGTCCCTACCGGGCATGTGCTGTTTGTCGACAACGCCGCACTGTTCGCGCTACCTTTCGACGCCGAACGACTGGAAGCAACGGGCTCGCCGATGCCGGTGCTGGAGGGCATCGCCTCCGAGCCGGATGATGGGGAAGCCCAGTTCGATGTCTCGACGAACGGCACTCTCGTCTACCGGCCAGGCACCAGCGATCTCCGGGGATTCGATATCGCCTGGGCCGATCGTGCGGGTCAGACCGAGACGCTGTGGGACCAGACCGGCTTCTACGGCACTCCCCGCCTGTCACCCGACGGCAGAAGGCTGGCGGTTTCCATGCTGCGCGGCGAGGACTGGGACGTCTGGGTCTACGACATCGAACGGGATGTGGCCACTCGCGTGACCTTCGGTCCGGGATACGACGCCGACGGCGTGTGGTCGCCGGACGGAAAATGGATCGCGTTCGCCTCGGATCGAGACGGCGACATCGGCATGTATCGCAAGCGCGCCGACGGCACCGGCGAAGTCGAGCTCCTGATTCCGTCCGATCACATCAGCGACTTTCCAGCACCGCTCGACTGGTCCCCCGATGGAAACCTGATTGTCCTTGTCTCATCAACCGATGGGGACATCAGTACCAACGACATCTGGCTCTACTCCTTCGACACGGGTGAGGCGGAGCAATTCATGACCACACCTTTCCGTGAAAACGACGCCTTCTTCTCTCCCGATGGTCGCTGGCTGGCGTACACCTCGAACGAAAGCGGTCGCGATGAGGTCTATGTGCGTTCTCTGCACGGAGACGGCCGATGGCAGATTACCGATGGCTATGGCGTCCAGCCGCTGTGGTCGCCAACCGGCGACGAGCTGTTCTACCGCGGTCTGGAGGGACTGATGGCAGTTTCGGTCGAGACGGATGATGGGGACTTTCGGGCCGGCCGGGCGCAACGCCTCTTCGGCGAGATCTTCGGCAATCCCCGAGGAGTCACCGTTCCGGGTTATATGTTCTACGACTACGACATCGCCCCCGACGGCAGCCGCTTCGTGGTCTTCCCGCGTGCCCAGAGCGACGAGGGCGGATCCGCAGTCGTCACCATCGTCACCGGCTGGTTCGATGAGCTGCGTAGCCTGACCACGGCCGTCGGTAATTGACACCCGTTCCACCGGTTTGTCTCTTGGAGCAAGACCATGCACTCGATCCACCACTCTCTCGAAAAAGTCTCTTGCGTCCCGGCGATTCTGCTCTCGATCCTCCTGCCTGCCGGCGCCACGGGCCTCCAGGCGCAACCTTCATTCGACTGCACCAAGGCAGATGGCACCGTCGAGGAGATGATCTGTGCCGATCCCGGGCTGGCTGCGCTCGACCTGCAGCTGGCCGAGGTCTGGCGACACGCCATGGACCTGTCACGGGACAACGTCGACCTGCCGATGATCAAGACCGAGCAGCGCGGCTGGATCAAGGGACGGAACGAATGCTGGAAGAGCGACGACGTCCGCCATTGTGTCGAGGACAGCTACAACATGCGGATTGGGGAGATCCAGGCCCGGTGGCGTCTGTTGCCCGCACGTGGCCCGTTCTTCTATGCCTGTGAGAACAATCCCGCCAACGAGGTGGTGGCCACCTTCTTCGGCACCGATCCGCCTATCGCGGTTCTCGAGCGGGGAGACAGCTCGGTTGTCGCCTTCCTCCGGCCGACCGGTAGCGGGGCGAGGTACGAAGGCCAGAACGTCATTTTCTGGAACAAGGGTGCTGAGGCCACCGTGACCTGGGGCTGGGAAGCGGAACCGATGCAGTGCCGCGAGCGCCAGAACGGCAGTGAGTAACCCTATCGCCACACCTCCAGCCGACATTCGAGTGCTACCCTGAGCAGACCAAGCCCAAGGAGATCGTCATGCCACTAGCCCAAGCCCTGCTGCCCGAGTTCGATCACGAGATGGCCAACACCCGCAGATGCATCGAGCGAATTCCCGAAGACAAGCTCGATTGGCGGCCGCACCCGAAGTCGTTCGATTTTCGCGGTCTCGCCACCCATCTGGCGAACATGCCCAAATGGACCGTCATGACCCTCGCCGAGCCTTCGTTCGACATGCAGCCCGCAGGCGAAGAGCCCATCCAGGAAGAAGCGATCCCGTCGGTGGTCGGTGCGGTCGAGATGTTCGATGCCAATGTCGCTGCCGCCCGCGAAGCCATCGCCAAGGCCAGCGATGAGGACATGCTGACAGCCTGGTCTCTGCTAAAGGGGGGCGAAGAGGTCCTGACCATGCCCCGCGTCGCCGTGCTGCGCAGCTTCATCATGAACCATGCCATCCATCATCGGGCCCAGCTCGGCGTCTATCTACGCCTCAACGACGTACCTGTACCGGCCCTTTACGGACCCTCTGCCGACGAAGCGGACTGACCCTCGATTCGTGCGAGTTCGGTTCAGGAGCATTTCCGGAGCGCTACGCTGTGGACCACCAAGCACCGACTACAGGTCATGCCGAGAAGCTCGACCTCGATGCCTACCTCGAGCGGATCGGCTACCGAGCGGGCCGGGAGCCGACGCTGGAGACACTCGCCGCCATCCACACCGCGCATCTTTCGCAGATTCCTTTCGAGAACATCGATGTCCGTCTGGGGCGGCCGATCAGTCTCGATATCGCTGAGCTCGAATCGAAGCTCGTCGCCCGCCGACGGGGAGGATACTGCTTCGAGCAGAACACCCTCTTCGCCGCGGTCTTGAGCCAGTTGGGGTTCGCGGTGAGCACCCTCGAGGCTCGGGTCCGCCCACCCGGTGCGGCAGCCCCCCTGCCCCGCACTCACATGCTGCTGCAGGCAACGGTAGGTGAACGCCGCTGGCTCGCCGATGTCGGATTCGGGGGCGACGGTCCTCT
The DNA here is from genome assembly GCA_963707075.1 of uncultured Acidobacteriota bacterium. GTDB lineage: Bacteria > Acidobacteriota > Thermoanaerobaculia > Multivoradales > JAHEKO01 > CAXMQZ01. The sequence goes on along the minus strand of CAVPOX010000004.1, from coordinate 281,447 downwards.
CGAGCCAGTTCCTCTCGACGGAACCGCCGCCAGGCAATCGGTAGCGACCTTTCGAGTGGTCAAGGAGTCGACCACGGCTCACGTCCTCCAGACCGATCTCGGTCAGGGTTGGCGGGACCTGTATTCCTTCACCCTGGTGCCGGCGCTACCCGTTGATTTTGCGGTCGCCAACCACTTCACCTCCACGCATCCGCAGTCGATCTTCATGCGCACCTTGACGGTCCAGCGAAGCGAGCCTCACCGGCGCCTCATCTTGCGGGGCAGAACCTTTGTCGAGCGGCAGGCCCAGGCAGAGCGATCGCGGGATCTCACCGACTCCGAAGTGCCTGAGCTGCTCCGGGAGGTTTTCGGTCTCGAGGTCGATGACGCCGAGGTGTCTACAGCCCTCGGCACACCCACCCCCGTCTGAATGGAACACTCGCGCCGACTGGCAACCACTGATGGAACCGAGCTCAGCTATTGGATCTGGTGCGCCCGCCAGGAGCCATCCCCCGCTATCTTGCTGATCCATGGCGCCGCCAGCAACCATACACGTTGGACCGAGCTGACCGAGCAGACGACACTGCGCGACCGCTACGACCTCGTGCGGCCCGACATGCGGGGCAACGCGCTATCGATGGACCGCGGCCGCCTGGACCTGACCGTCTGGTGTCAGGATCTGGTGCGGATCCTCGATGCCGAGGGCTACGATCAAGCGATCGTCGTGGGGCACAGCCTGGGAGCGCAGATCGCTCTCCATCTGGCCGCGACGCACCCACAGCGGGTCCGGGCCCTGGGGCTAATCGATCCGGTGGTACGCCGGGCCCTGCGCGGTCGACGGCTTTGGACGCGGCGGATGGAACCCCTGTTCTGGTTCGCCATCTGGACGGCACGGGTGCTGAACCGGCTGGGCCTGCGTCGTCGGGACTTTCCGCTGATGGATCTCAGAAGCCTCGACGAAAAGACGCGCGCGGCCATGGAAGGCGAGCATCCACAGGAAGAGCTCGTCCGCCGCTACAGCGCCCTGGGGTTGATCCTGCACCACATGCCTACCGCCAACTACCTGCAACAGCTCGTGGCCACCGCAGCAACGCTACCGTCACTCGAAGGCATAACCGTACCGGTGCTGATTATGGAATCCACTGGCGTCGATTTCATGGACCGGGAGGTCTCCCGCGCCGAGCTGGCCCGACTACCCGACCACCAGATTCTGGCCATCGATGCGACCCATTGGCCCCTGACCGAACGTCCCAACGAGGTGCGCCAGGCCATCGAAACATGGATCGAATGCCTCGATCCGCCGAGCCAATCACCGGATCGGTGACGTCCACCGCTGGATGTAGCCGTTGACCCGGATCTTGCGTCGTGTGTTGCGCGAGCTCATGTAGCGGACCTTGCCGAAGACAGGACGCTCGGGGCCCCAGGCGCGGTCGAAACGGCCGAGCACCCACAGGATACCGGTATAGGAATTGGGGTTGCGGCCATCGATTGCGTACTTGTTGTTGAGCTCGATCATGATGTCGAGCGCTTCTTGCGGACTGCGGCTCCAATGCAGGATCTTCTTGCCCCAGAGCATGCGGAGATAGTTGTGAATGCGGCCGGTCTCCCGGAGCTCGTTCTGGGCGGCGTTCCAGAGATCGTCATGGGTCCGCGCCTCTTCGAACTCCTCGAGTGAGTAGAGGTACGGCCGATCGTCCTCCGCATGTTCCGCCAAGGACTCTTGTGCCCACTCGGACAGGGCCGAGTACGCGCCATGATCCGGCCGATGGTGGCAGAAGTTGTAGCCCAGCTCACGCCAGGTAACGAGCTCATCGAGGAACGATTCTGTCGAGGCCTCCAGGTTCCACCAGCCCTTGCGCGCACCCTTGCGATCGTCACCCAGCTTCCACGGTCCCCATTCTTCCCGGCGCGCGATCGCATCCAGGATCTGGTGGGCCGAGACATGCCCGAAGTGCAGGTAAGGTGACAGTCCGCTCGTCGCCGCCACCTCTGGCTGATTGCGTTCCTCGCCGTAAAGCGACAGCCGGTCTTCGAGAAAACGGTTCAGCACCCGCTGCCCCGCCTCTGAGCCTCCGCGGTCCTCGATCGGCGCCACCCGGTGATCGATCGGCAGAGAACTCAGATCCCGTTCTCCAGAAAGCAACGACTTGGAGGCTCGCGGCCAACGGCTGGCAATCGCATCCGGAACTGCCGCGAAATCCGGCAAGGATCCTCTCTCCGGCAACTCGGATCCAGGGAAGTCGTCGAGAAAATCGGGTAGCTTCTTCTGCAGAAACCGGCGGAAGTCGTAGGCACGAGTGAAGCAGCGATCGGCTGCCCGCATCGGCAACAGTCCATTGGAATCCACCGCCTCGAGCTTGACGTCGAGCCTCGCAGCGGCAGCCTCGACCATGTGCGGCAAGAAGAAGGTCGGGAACTCATCGGTGACCACCACTGCCGCCCTTTTCGACAGCGCCTCCAGCAGCCCCTTTCCCTCTCCTGTCCCTGGTTCGACATAGGGGTAGTAGCCGATCCCGGATCCTGCGAGCGCGGCTTCGTTGTCCGCCATGCCATCGAGGATGAAGCGGTGCATACGATCCGAGGCCCACCGATAGTCACACCGTAGCGCCTCGAAGACCAACAAGGGCTTGCCGAGCTCGGTCGCCCAGTCGAGGGCATGGTCGAGTGCGAAGTTCCATCGCACTCGCCGCGCGGCGATCATCCAGTAAAGGACATACTCGCCCCCGGTGCGGACCGCAGCTTCGTTCCTCTGTTGTATTCGAAGGTTGGACATGGTGTCTGGCTCCGCTGTCAACAGTGTATCCTCACAAGACTCTCACATTGCCGTCCCCACTTCTAAACGACCGGGTGGGGTCGATGACCTCTCCTGCAATCGGATGTAGAATCCGCCCAACGTGATCGGCCAAACCCTCTCCCACTATCGCATTCTGGAAACGCTGGGTATCGGCGGTATGGGCGAGGTGTATCGCGCTGAAGACACCAAGCTCGGGCGACGGGTGGCACTGAAGATTCTGCCCAAGGCGATGGCCGAAGATCCCGAGCGCCTCGAACGCTTCCAACGCGAGGCCAAGGTCATCGCCTCGATCAATCACCCGAATATCGTCACCCTCTACTCGGTGGAAGAGGCCGACGGTCTGCAGTTCCTGACCATGGAGCTGGTCGAAGGGGAGGACCTGGAGATCTCCCTGCCCGAGGAGGGTCTTCCGCTGGCGAAGATTTTCGACATCGCCATCCCGCTGGCCGATGCTCTGGTGGCGGCCCATGAGAAGGGCATCGTGCACCGCGACCTCAAACCGGCCAACGTCATGGTGACCAAGGATGGCCGAGTCAAGGTCCTCGATTTCGGCCTGGCCAAGCTCGGCCTGGAGAGCCCCATCCCCCTGGGCGAGGAGGATGAGACGGCTCTGGCACCCACCTCGTCGACCCTGACGGGGGACGGCACGATCATGGGAACGGCTCCCTACATGGCGCCCGAGCAACTCGAAGGCCTGCCCGTCGATCATCGAGCGGACATCTTCTCCTTTGGCGTCCTGATGTACGAGCTGGCCTCTGGCCGTCGTCCCTTCCAGGGCACCAGCTCGATCGCCACAGCCACGAGCATCCTGCGCGATACCCCGCAGCCGATCTCGGAGATCAAGCAGAGTCTCCCACGCCACTTCGGACGGATCATCGAGACCTGCCTCGAAAAGAACCCGGAGCAGCGATATCAATCGGCCAAGGATCTCCGGAACTCGCTGCAGAGCTTGCGTCGCGAAACAGAGAGTGGCCTGTCCAGCGGCATCCATAGCGAGCTGGCCACCCCTGCCGAGCTTGCCGCCCGATCCGAGCCCGTCGCCCAGGAGCCCTATCGGCGTTCGATGAAGGGTCTTTTCATCGGTGCTGCCGTCGTCATCGCGCTGATCGGCCTCTTCTTCGTCCTCCGGTCTCGAGGTTCTCTGGGAGTCGAAACCGACCGCCCCGATCAACCCGAGATCAGCGCCGAAGCCCTGCTGCTTCTAGAGCAGAGTCGGTCCTATGCCCGCGATGGCGCCACTCTCCCGAAGCTCAAGCTCGCCGAGCAGACGCTGCGCCGCGCCTTGGAGATCGAGCCGGACAATCCCCATCTACAAGCCGAGTTGGCCTACCTGCTGGCTTCGATGCAAGAGGAGTATCCGCAGGAGGAGCGCCGCGTCGAAGCCCTGGAGCTGGCCGAGCAGGCCCTGGCCGTCGAACCAGAGGCGAGCAAGGCGTGGTTGGCCCGAGGTGAGCTCAGCATGCTTGCCGGCGATGGCGAGACAGCGGCCGAGGCGGCCCAGCAGGCCATCGCCACCGATCCTGCTGAGATCCGGGCTCAGGTCCTGCTGGGACAAGCCCTGCTGGAACAAGGTCGCAAGGAGGAGGGACTCGATCAGCTGCGGCGTGCCGTTGAGATGGATGGAGGCGTGATCTCCGCTGGTTACGCCCTGGGGACGGCCTACCTGCGGATGGGGCAACTCGATGAGGCCACGGTCCTGTTCAAACGGGTGCTCGAGTTCGCCCCGGGCCATATCTCGGCGATGAACAACCTGGCCAACTCCTATCTGTATTCGGGTCGCTATCTCGAGGCGGTACCTCTCTACCGTCGCGCCCTGGACCTGCAGCCCGATGAGGTAGCCGCAACCAACCTGGGGACGGCCTACTACTACCTCGACCAGATGGAGGAGTCACTCGCGGCATACCTCGAGGCTGAAAAGCTCGAGCCTGGCTATCCGACCACGCAGAACAACATCGGCGATGTCTACGCCAAGCTCGACAATGAGGATGCGGCGCGTGAATGGTATTTGAAAGCGATCGAGAGTTGCGACCGTCGCCTCGCCGCGGGTGGGGATCAAACGGAGCTCCAGGGGATACGGGCGCTGCTCTCAGCCAAGGTGGGCAACTACGACGAGGCCATCAACGGCATCGAAGCCGTGTTGAGCGAGTCGGCAAGCGCCGCTTCTCAGCCCGAGCTCCTGTACTCGGCCGCCCAGATCTACGCCCTGGCAGGCCAGCGAAAGGCAATGCTCGACTACGCCGAGCGCTCGATGAAGGCCGGCTACCCCAGGGAGGAATTCCGCCGGGCACCGGAGTTCGCCGCCTTCCAGGATGATCCCGACTTCAACCGGCTGATGGTCGCCAGTTTCGACTAGATTCGATCCCTTGCGGCCTGGGTACCGGTCAATCCGTCACTTTCATCAGCCGAGCACCCAGGCACCGAGGCGCGTAGCCTTTCTCGAGGTACCAGCCCTGATCCGTCCATAAAGTGACGAGTTTGCTGGAGCCCGAGGCCACGGGAGGCAAGGTGATCTTCCGGGACCGCCCCGAGAAGACAAAGCTCTCGGTTCCGGCCCCGTCTTCGATGGAGAGGGTCATCGGTGGCTGGTGCGTGGCGGGTGGACCACGGAACCTCAGCACCGGCACCCAGGGCTCGGTCTCGGGGTTGGAAAGCACCAGGGCAGCCGGTCGAGTGCCTCGCGTCCAGTTATCGTGAAACGCATTCGCCAGGACGACTCGATCCGCTTGCAGCACACGACGATCCACTCCCCTACCCGCGACGATACGCTCGGCCAGTGCCGCCCGTCCGCCTGCGTCAGGGATTCGAGCGAGCTTCGCGAGCTCCGCCTCGAGGGGGATCTCAGCACTCTGGTAGATCCTGAGGTGGGCGTTCTCGAAGACTTGCCGAAATTCGTACAGATCTCGTAGCTGGGACTCGACCTTCTTGTTGCTTCCCCAGACCATCACCGAGTCGATGAATCCGACGATATTCGAGGGGTGGACTCCGGCGAAGGTGTGCTCGCCGACATAGCGACTCTCGCCTTCATCGGTATAGCACACCAGAAACACACCGCAGTGCCTCGGGTCGGCCTGATAGTGATAGTAGCTGGGCCTGCCGTTGAGCAAGGCCAATCTGGCGTTGGGATTGGCAAAGGGCTGAACGATTCCGGGGTCTCTCTCGCTGGAAAAGGAGTACGCAAAGGCCTGTGCTCCTGGTGGCAACCGCTCGGCGCCCCTGACAAAACTCGCACGCTGTTCCTCGAATTCTCCAAAGACCTCGACCAGATGGACAGCTTGAGCCACACAGAAAACGACAGCCGCGGCCGCAACTACCCGCGCTACCTTGGGGGTTGAAAAGCCGAGAATCGCAAAGACCGTCAACCACCAGAAGAAGGCCACTCGATCGTCGATGAAGAACCCGTTACCGACACCACGTGGCGCGATGAGGGCCAGGATCAGCATGACGAGGCTGAGAATCAGCAGTGGCATGAACCTGCCGCCATCCGTCTTCCGTACGAGCACCACGATCGCCACAGCGACCAACAGCAGGCCCAAAGTGGCTGCCAGCGACACCTCGATACCTCCGAATGAGGTGGCAACACGCATCGAGGTCACCCGCCACAGCCGCTCCCAGACCGCGTCCCGATACTGCCAGCCCGACAGGGAAGGTGCGACGGTGCGCGAGAGCAGGGCGATGATCGTCGTCGCCGGGAGCCATGCGGCACACCCCAGGACGAAACGTCTTCGGCCCTGAGACACGGACAACACCATCACCGAAATCAGCGCCAGGCCGAAGCTCACCAGATGGGACCAGTAGGCCAGCAGCAGCGCCAGGTTGGCCAACACCGCCAATGTCACCCCCGGTTCCTTCAGCATCCGGTTGGTCAGGGCCATGCCGGTCAGCGCCCAAACCACACCCCACAAGAAGCTGACAAACCCCATGAAGAACAGCCAGTTGAGCGCCAGAACGAGCAGCAGAATTTCCGAAGTCCAACCCCGGCCGCCAAGGCTGATGAAGAAGAAGCGAAAGGCTACAGCCAGAGCAAGAAGGTAGAGGGTGCCAGCCAGCTTTTCCGACTGGTCCAGGGTCAGCCACCGGGAGGAACCAACGAGGAAGAAGGGATAGGCAGCATTGGGAAAGACCCAGCCCTCGCGCCGTTTGAAAAAACGCGCCAGCTCAGAAGTATTCTCCTCGCCAAGTTGTCTGTACACCCAGGCGCTGTACTTGTGCGCCGGTCCGTCCGCAGTGGGAATTTCCGGCACTGACCAGATGAGGCCCACCTGCAGCCCGAGCAAGAGCACGACCACCCAAAACCCCGGACACGACCAAGGGCGAAGCCTCGCAGCTTCTTCGCCGACTGATGAGCTATCCACCAACCCCCCCCGGGTGCTTGCTTACGTCCCTGCTTGCCAAGAGAATACAGTTGCAGCATGCGAATCTCAACCGACTAGAGCCAATGTGGGTTCTCTCACACCCTCTTCCCGACCTGGTCATCCTCGTGTCGGTACTCGGGATGTCATGGCTCCTCAGCAGAGTCCGAGGCGAGGCTACCGAGACCGGTGCCTCGATACTCGAACGGACTGCTGCCAGGCCGGTCGCGAGCTACGTCCTGATCGGCGCGTTGGCATTCTTCGGGAGCGCTGCAGTTTCCCTTCTCTGGGAATTCCCGCAACCTCGGGTCCACGACGAATTCAGCTATCTGCTCGCCGCCGACACCTTCAACGAGGGTCGGTTGGCAAACGCCCCTCACCCACGTTGGCAGCACTTCGAGAGCTTCCACATCCTGCAACAGCCGACCTACGCTTCCCGGTACCCACCTGCCCAGGGACTCGTCCTGGCCCTCGGCACCCGACTCGGGGGCCATCCGATCGTCGGCGTGTGGCTCAGCGCCGCTCTCGGCAGCATGGCTATCCTCTGGATGGCGAGAGCCTGGCTGCCACCGTCGTGGGCACTCTTCGCCAGTCTTCTGGCCGTGCTGAGAATCGGGATCGGCGGCTACTGGGCCCAAAGCTACTTTGGCGGCTGGGTCGCGGCAACCGGGGGAGCTTTGCTGCTTGGCGGCTTGCGCCAGACCCTCGATCGCCCGACCATCGCCCGTTCACTGGCTCTCGCGGGCGGTCTGGTCATTCTGTCCAACAGTCGGCCATTCGAGGGTGTCCTGCTCGCACTTCCCTGCGCACTGGTGCTGCTGGTATTCATGGCTCGTCGGGTTGCGAGCGGGCAGCGCGACAGCTTCAAACGGATCGTCCTTCCGATCGCGGTGGTCATGCTGGCGAACATCCTCTGGATCGGGGCCTTCAATCAGGCAGTCACAGGAGACCCCGGGAAACTACCGCACCAGCTCTACGCGGATACCTATATGAGCGTGCCGAACTTCCTGTTCCAGCCACCCCCTCCCCGGCCCAAATACCGCCATCCTGAGATGGCTCGCTTCCACACCGGTTGGGAACAGGATCTCTACGAAAAGCAGCTCTCCTGGAAAGGCCGGCTCGCGGAGAAACGCCAGGCCTCCATCATCATGTGGCGGTTCTTCCTCGGCGTCGTGCTGACGATTCCGCTTCTCCTGCTCCCCTGGTTCAGACGTGATCCCTGGATGCTATTCGCTCTTGGTCTGTGTCTCTTCTATCTGGCCTCGATATGGATCAACCTCTGGAACATGCCTCACTACGCTGCCCCCTTTGCACCACTGGTTTTCATCCTGGTGGCGCACGGAGTGCGGTCAGCCCATGAGTCCCAACGTTGGCAAGCGCTGGGATTTCACTTACGCCGGGCACTGCCGGTTGCCTGTCTGGCGGTCCTTGGGTTTGGCCTGGTGCATCCGAATCGACCCAGGGAGTCACCCTTTCCCGACTGGCACTTGCACCGTGCCCGAATTCTCGAGGATCTCGAGAGGCAGGGCGGCCAGCACCTGATCATCGTGCGCTACCGTCGCGACTCCCCACGTCACTACCCACATGAGGAGTGGGTCTACAACAGGGCCGACATCGACGCCGCACCCGTGGTCTGGGCCCGGGAGATGAGCCCGCCGAAGAATCGCCGATTGCTCAAGTACTTCGCGGATCGCACCGTCTGGCTTCTGGAGGCGGATGTTGAGGAACCCCACCTGCAGCGCTACCCTTCATTTCCCGGGGTCGGCAACTCTTCAGGCTAGTCAAGAGAGGCGGCAGATTCCCTTTCCGCTATCCAGGCCGAGGTAACTTCGGCGATGGCTTCACCGATCAGGCGATGGCCCACGACGTTTGGATGGCATCGGTCCGGCATCAGAACCCAGCCTCGAGAGCCCCATCGCTGCAGGGACTTGGCGCCGTAGGCCTCGACCACGCTCGCCACCTCCTCGGATGCCAGGTCCCCTGACTGCAATTCCGGGATTCGGCTCGTCATGGTCTGGAGCCCGTTGACAAAAGGCACTTCCTCCTCTCGCGCCACCTGCTTCATCGCCCGGATTCCTTCACGGTCGAGACAGGAACTGATCAACGCGAAGGGAAGACCCTGCGCCTCGGCAAGCTGTGCAGCCTGGCGAAGGTTTTCCGAGTACTCCTCAAGGGTCACGTTCTCCCTGACCTCCTCGCCGGGGTCGGGGACCGGAATATCGTCGACGCCGCGTGGGCCACGCCAGTAATCACGCCATGCCACACCAGTCTGAAAGGCCTGGCTATTCTGCAGGACCGCCTGAACCGCACCGATCCAGGACGCGCGTCGTGCGTACTGTTCGGCTTCACTCATGCCAGTCGGCAGACGATCGTTGGCACCGAACGAGAACCACACCGCATCCAGGGTCTCGTCCTGCAAGACTTCCTGCAACAGCTGGAGGCCCTGAAAGCTCGAATGGCCAGGGGTCCCGAAGTTGCGCACTTCGACGTCGACTTCCGGATGCTCCGCTGCCAGCATCGCCTCTGCGACCGAGACAAAGCTGAAGGGTTCATCGACTCCCCATCCGAACGTCGACGAGTCCCCGATTGCCGCTACCCTGAAGGTTGGGTTGGACCCGGGAGACGCGAATTCTGTATCCCGAAAGCCGGCCGAGTTGGTAGCAGCCTGCCAAGCTGTGCGATCGCGGACATCTGCCGGAGCCGTATAGTCGATCATGTCCAGTTGGATATTCGGTCGCAACCGGTAGAAACGGTAGCGATCCCATTCGAACAGGTCGAAGTACCTGCTCAGCCCCCCGCCCCGGGCAATCGGAATCAGCCAACTCGAGTCGTGCTGCAGATGCACGTCGTCGACCCAGCCCGGAATCGCGTCATCGCTGCTCGGTTTGGGTCGCAAATCGATCATCCGGGCGAGGCCCTCGACCGCTGCCACGGTCAGAAGACCTGCCGCCAGGGCCAGCGCAATGTTGATGGCGAGGTTGCGGAGCATCAGTGCTGAACGGATCGCAGATGTTGCCAGTTCAGAATGCCGTTCCACAACAGCCGATGGTCGGAGTGGTTCAGGTCGCGGTGCATCGGGTTGAAGTTGTAAGCGACGATCGTGCCTTCGCCTCTTGGCACACACAGAATCGCCGGACTCCCAGCCAGGTCATCCTCCCGCTTGCCTCCCCCACTGACAACGATGGGTGGTCGCCTGGCAGCGTCGCCGTCTGCCGACGCCTGCGGCACTCCTCCCCACTCCATCACCACCGAGCTCGTGTCGACAGGTCCGTCGAGACAGGAGGTGCAGTAGGCCATGCGCACCCATCGCCGGGGCAGATCGTAGATGGGCAGGTTGGCGCGGAAGACGGTCGGCGACTCACCGTAGCCATAGGCCAGTGGGTGTCGCGGTTGCAGGAAGCGGGCTCGCAGCTCGGCCCCCGGCGTGACGATGCCCGTTTCTGCGGAGCGCCGTACGAAGCGGATCAGGCCACCGTCCAGAGCCAGAGTCGACCCATTGCCGAGCGTCAACAATACGCCGCCCTCTTCCACGAACCTCTCCAGCGCGGCCAGTCCGCTCCAGCCGATACCTCCAGTGATGTCATCGGATGCCATCGGCTCTCCCAGACTGGGGAACTCCGGCGTGGCGGCGAAGGCCATCGGGCCCGCAACCGGCTCGATCCCATGGATCTGCCCCTGCAGATCGAGATCGACGTTGCCGTAGAGGATCACATCGAGCGACTGACGGAGCTCGCCGGCTCGAATGTCCTCGTCACGGAGGTAGGTATAGGGTATGCCCTGGCTGTCGAGGGTATAGCGGATCCAACCGATCGAATCGGTGTCTGCCCAGGGCACCCAGACGCCAATCCGGGGTAGCTCGGTGCTGTGGCGCGCCACAGAAGGAACCGCCGCGCTGCTGCCGAAATCGAGACCGAGCTCGCTGGCTACCTCGGCCACCGCCTCACCCACCCCCGACTGGCCTGGCAAGATCCAGGAACCCGGCGGGAAGTCGATGCCCCCGACCGTGAACGGCTCTTCAGCGATCTCGACTTCGTAGTTGGCCAGCCGGTACCGTGCCGCCAGCAGCGCTTCCTGCCCCAAGTCTCGAAGCAGATAGACCGGTCCGGATCCGTCGACGGTTCCCTTCGGCTGTACCGGTTCGGTGACCGGCTCCAGGACAGAGGCGAGCACGCTGGGGTCATCTACCGCGACCGTCTCGACGCCGAAGTGTATCGGCAGCGCCCAGGAGATGTCGTCGTAGGGCATGTGCTCGGCGTCCTCGGGGAACTCCTGCGGCAACAGGAGGTCCACCGCATAGTTCCGGTAGGGCTGATCGAGCCTCACCACGTAGCTGCCGCTGGGGAAGGTACCTTGCCCAGCAACCACCGACGCATTTGCCCGACCGACTTCTATTCCCTGTCGCAGCAATAGGTTGACCATCCTCGCGACTCTGCCCGGGTCCGCCTGGCCCGCAGGGATAACAAACGCATAGGGGTTGCCCGCGACACCTCGCTGCCAGGAGTTGTAGCCCTTGCGATAGAAGTTGCGCAGCATCTCTGGGGCCTGCCGCGCCGAATAGTCGAGAATGGCGAGCAACCCGGTCTGGGTGTAGTTGACGCTGTCGCGCATCGACCAGTCGAAGCTCTCCTCGGCCGGCACCGGTCGAAACCACCGGCGTGACGTCGCATAGGAGTCGAGCTCGCGCTCCATGGTCTCTCCGCTGGCGTTGCCGAACGTTTCGTAGCCCCGACCGATCGCATTGTGATTCATCCCGATCGAGTCGAGATAGTGGTGCCCGTAGCCGTCGCCGAAGTCCCAGGTCCACACCCCGGGCATGCCGAGAGCCGTCATCGCGGTGACTTCGTGAAAGCTCATCTCCAGGAACTCGGCGAAGACGATGGGATCGAGGTTCGGATTGTACGGTCCGGTCCCGTTCCAGGTCTGCAGTAGCGGGATCGCCTCGTGCAGGTCGTGGACAACCGTCGGATGGTAGTCGAAGAACATCTTGACTACGGCACGGGTCAGCGCCTGGGTCTGCTGATGCGAGTCACGGTTTGCGTCGACAAAGACGTAGCGCCCCCAGTAGGGTGGCGACTGTCGCGGCAGGGCGCCATAGTCCGTCTTGCCCTTCAGATAGCGATAGAACCAGTCGACCATCTTGTCGCGTCCATCGGGATTGGCGATCGGGTTGACCAGCACGACGAGATTCTGGCGAATCTGTTGGACCATCGGCTGCTCGGAGACAGCCAGTCGGTAAACCAGTTCGAGCACGGCCTCGGTGGAGCTGGTTTCGTCGGCATGGAGTCCGGCGTTGATGTAGAAGAAGGGTCGAGCGCCAGCAATGATCACTTCCACTTCCCCGGTTGGGATCTGACGCGGATCAGCGAGCGCGGCGGTCGCGGCCTTGAGCTGCGGCAGGTCGCGAATCCCCTGTTCATCCGCCACGGCGACGAGAAGAATCGGGCGCCCCTCTTCAGTACGTCCAATTTCCTCCAGGTGGACCCGGGGCGAGGCCTTGGCGAGCGCTTCGAGGTAGCCGTAGCTCTCCGACGATCGCGTCAGCTCACCGGGGGCGCCGATGATGCGGCCAAGGTAGTCGCTGGGCGACGGCACCCCTTCGGCCTCGGGAACATAGGCGACCCAGGGACTCACGAAGCGCGCATCGGTGGTTGCGTTGGTGATGGCCTCGATCGACCCGGGCTCGGCGACATCAGGCGCCACAGCGACTTCAGCAACAGCAGCACCCGCCACGAGTCCAACAGTGACCAGCAAGAAGATCCATCGGCCGTAACCCCTCTGCGCCATACCCCGCATGATCGCCTCCTCCCGAAGCTCGGAATCAACGCCCCCGCAGTATAGTGACACTCCCCGCCCTACAGGGAATCGGACCCTCGATTCCTGGCGACCGCGCCTCTTTGACGGCCGCGACAGGGATCGGGCCCAGTCTACTCTCTCGTCAGGGAGCTGGCTGCGGGCGAGGACCTCGCCCAGCGCCTCGCCAGTCTCCATCTCGGGTAACATCGGCTCACTGTGCCAAGCACGCGCGAGTCGATCCTGCGGTACTTCCGGCTACTGCTGCGGACCTTCTTTCGGCCGATCGAGATCACGGGCAGAGGCAACGTTCCGACCGACCGCGGCTGTCTGGCTCTGTCGTGGCACCCCAATGGGATTATCGACGGAGCCGTGTTGCTGAGCTATTTTCCGCGCCCGATCGTGGTGGGGGCGCGCCATGGCCTGTTCCAATGGCCAATTCTCGGTTGGCTGCTACGGCAGCTGGGTGCAGTGCCCATCTACCGGCGCCGGGACGCCGGGGCGGGCACCCCGACAGCTGATCGGCAAAACGCCAACCGCCAGGCGATCGACGCCCTGGCGCAGGCGATAGCGCAAGGCAGTTGTTCCGCCCTCTTCCCCGAGGGCACCAGTCATGATGACCCCCACCTGCTGCAGTTGAAAGCCGGAGCGGCGCATCTCTTCCACCGCGCCGTGGAGCTGACACCGGCGGGCGCGCCGCCGCCCGTGATCATCCCCGTCGGCCTGCACTACAGCCACAAAACGCTCTTCGGTTCGCAACTTCTGGTGGCGTTCCATCCACCTCTGGAGCTTTCCGAGGATCTGGCGAAGCCGGCGGCGGATGAGGAGACGAGGCGAGATCAGGCCAACCGGCTCACCCGGGAGTTCGACCGGGTCCTGAGCGAGGTGGTGATGGCGACTGAAAGCTGGGAGCTCCATCATCTGATGCACCGGGCTCGCAAGCTCATCCGTGCCGAAGGCTTTGCCCGGGCCGGGACCCGTTCAAAGGCACCGGGTGTGGTCGACCGGGTACGCCATTTTGCCAGCATCTGGAAACGCTACGAGGCGGCCATGGAGCGGTACCCCAAAGAGACCAGACAGCTCCTCGCCCGAGTGGCGCGCTACGACCGACTCCTGGGGGCATTGCGCATCGAGGGTTTCCAACTCGATAGTGCCGCCTGGGTCGCCTCCCCGCGGCGAGCCATCTGGCTCGCCCTCGAGTTTCTCTTCGTCTATCTGGTGCTGCCGCCCTTCTTGTTGATCGGTGTTCTGGTCAACCTGCTGCCAGCACTCGTCGTCTGGGGTTTCAACCGTATGGTGGCCCGCCACTACAAGGACGAGGCCACGCTGAAGATCCTGGTGGGTGCGTTCGTGTTCCCCCTCACCTGGCTTCTGGTCGCCTGGCTGGTGGGGTGGGGCGAGGGCCTGCTGGCGGACAGTTATCCGAAGATTTCCCACAGGCCCGTCCTGACCGGTGTCGTCGCCTTCCTGTTGAGTGCCCTGGGTGGTCTCCTGGCACTTCAGTACCGGCAGATCGCCACACGCACCTGGAGGACCCTGCGGGTGCAATTGACCCGGGCGCGCCGCAAGCAGGCCATCAAAAGCCTCCTCGAAATCAGGAGTCGCATCTTCGACGAGTTCCTGGAACTCGACCGGAAGCTCATGGCTTCACCGGCCCCGGAGCCCTGAACCGGGCAGCCGTTCCGTGTAAAATCGCCGCACCTGCTCGCAAAACCTCCGGTGACAGGATACTAGGTTCAATCAAGTGAATCGGGGAGCAAGACTCTTTGCGAGGTTCAATCAGTTGAATTCAGTATCCTGTCACCCTGAAGCTTGATGATCGGATCGACGCTCTCCCACTTCAAGATCACCGCCAAGCTCGGCGAGGGCGGCATGGGCGAGGTCTATCGGGCCGAAGACACCAAGCTCGGGCGTGAGGTCGCGATCAAGGTGCTGCCCCAGGCTGTGGCGCAGGATCCAGAGCGGCTGGCCCGCTTCCAGCGTGAGGCCAAGGTCCTGGCGAGCCTCAACCATCCCAATATCGCGGCGATCTATTCCATCGAATCGGACGCGCCGCAGGGCCGGCCGGAGGGTCGACTCTCTCCGCAAGAGGAGGGTGAGGCTGCGCTCGGCGACCCTCCGGCCGGCCCTGTGCATTTCCTGGTCATGGAGCTGGTCGCAGGCGAAGATCTGTCTGAGCGAATAGCCCGCGGACCCGTTCCGATCGAGGAAGCGGAGACGATTGCACTGCAAATCGCCGAAGCCTTGGAGGCCGCTCATGAGCTGGGCATCATCCACCGGGATCTCAAACCGGCCAATATCAAGGTCAATCCTGATGGACAGGTCAAGGTCCTCGATTTCGGATTGGCCAAGGCTCTCGACCCGGCGGGGGTGACGGGTACCGATCAAGATCGGAGCCAATCACCGTTGTCGATGTCCCCCACCCTCACAGCCCAGATGACCCAGGCCGGAGTCCTGCTCGGCACCGCCGCCTATATGAGTCCGGAGCAGGCCAAGGGAATTGAAGCGGACCGGCGGGCCGATGTCTGGGCCTTCGGAGTGGTCCTGTGGGAGATGGTTACCGGCAAGCGCCTCTTCGTAGGAGATTCCGTCTCCGACACCCTAGCGGCGGTCCTGCGGGATGATCTCGATGGAGCCGATCTGCCGGCGGACACACCCCATTCGATCAAGATGCTTCTGGCCCGCTGTCTCGATCGTAACCCCAAGTCGCGCCTGCGAGACATCGGTGAGGCCCGTATCGCGTTGGGAAGCCCTGCCGCGGACAGCGGCGTCTCTTCTCTGTTGGGCTCAGTTGCGGGGGCACCCGCCCAAGGCACCGTGGCCGATCGCAAGCTCGTTCCCAAGTGGACACTGCTTGCGGCCGCCATGCTGGCTGCCCTGGCAACGCTGATCGCGATCGTGCTCGCCCTATCCACATCGGGCGAGGAGCAACTGGTGGTTTACCGCGTCGAAAGTGCTTTGCTGCCACCTGAAGGGCAGACCTTGAATCTCGGGAGTGGAATCGCACTCTCGCCTGACGGGCGGAGCGTGGCCTTCGTGACTCTCGACGAAAGCGGCCAGCGCCAACTCTGGGTCCAGCACCTCAGCAACTCGGCTGCCGTCAAGATCGATGCGGCGCGAGGCGTCAGCTACCCTTTCTGGTCTCCAGACAGTCGTCACCTCGGCTTCTTCACCAGAGGCATGATGAAACGCGTACCAGCCAATGGCGGACCGAGCCAGGACATCGCCCAGGTCAATGACGCCCGCAGTGGTACCTGGGGCGAGGACGGCAAGATCGTCTACTCACCGAACTACCGGGATGGGCTGCTCATCGTCGATGCTGGCGGTGGCGACCCAGAAGTCCTCACGGAGATCGACCTGGAGCGGCGAGAGATATCCCACCGCTATCCGATCTTTCTGCCGGACGGAGACCATGTCCTCTTTCTCGCGCAGACCGCCGAAGGTGGCAGTCAAAAAGACGAGAGCCGTGTCGAAGTGATTTCGATCGCGACAAGGGAGCGCGCTGCTGTTCTGAATGCCAACTCATCGATCGCCTACTCACCTTCGGGTCATCTCCTGTACTGGCACGGCGGCAGCCTGATGGTTACCGAGTTCGACCCTGAAAGTCTCAGACTGACCGGCGATCCCTATCCCATAGCGGAGGACGTCGGCTACACAGGCAATGAGTTCGCCACCTTCTCGGTTTCACGGGACGGCCTGCTGGTGTACCAGACAGGGAGCCAATCGGGGGCGATGTCTCGGTTCGAGATCGTCGACATGAATGGAAAACCTCTTGGCGAACCCTCGTCAGCGGACTTCCATCGTGAGCTGTCCCTGAGCCACGACGGCAAACGCGTTGCCTACCGTTCGGCCGACAACATCACGCTCTGGATTCGCGATCTGGAGCGTGACACCACCTCCCGCTTCACTTTCGACGATGGAGATCACTTCTCACCCATCTGGTCAGCTGATGACAAGTGGATCATCTATGTCAGCGATCGCGATGGCCCATTTCGGGCCTATCGCAAGCTATCGTCGGGAGCGGGAACCGAAGAAGTCATCCTTGAATCGAAAGAACCCCTGATCGCCTGGGATTGGTCACTCGACGGCAAGCAAATCGCCTTCGAGATTCGGCAACCGGAAACCGATCAGGACATCGCGATCTACTCCTTCGACGAAGACCGCCTCGAGGTTCTGATCCAATCTCCTCTATCGGATTTCGAGCCGCGGTTCTCACCCGATGGGAAGTGGCTCGCCTATTCCTCGACGGAGTCAGGGGGCTTCCAGGTATACCTGGTGTCGCTCGACGGAACGGGCGGCAAGTTCCAGATATCTACGGAAAGCGGTCTCCACCCCGAGTGGGCCCCGACGGGTGACAGGCTCTACTACTTCAGCCCGAATGCCGAGGTCATGGCCGTCGACCTACGGTTCGGCGACACCGTTGAGATCGGCCTGCCGAAGAAACTCTTCCCGATCCGGTATCCGGTCAACACCGAGTACCCTTTTCGCATCCGGCCTGACGGCGAGTCGTTTGTCATCAACCAGATCGGCGAGGAGATCTCCTCAGACCACATGGTCCTTGTTCAAAACTGGCCCACCTTGCTCGACCCTTGACGCGATCGATCCCCGTTCCGTCAGGTAGAATCACCCACCTTGATCGCAAAACCTATGGTGACAGGATACTAGGTTCAATCAAGTGAATCGGGGAGCAAGACTCTTTGCGAGGTTCAATCAGTTGAATTCAGTATCCTGTCACCCTGAAGCTTGATGATCGGATCGACGCTCTCCCACTTCAAGATCACCGCCAAGCTCGGCGAGGGCGGCATGGGCGAGGTCTATCGGGCCGAAGACACCAAGCTCGGGCGTGAGGTCGCGATCAAGGTGCTGCCCCAGGCTGTGGCGCAGGATCCAGAGCGGCTGGCCCGCTTCCAGCGTGAGGCCAAGGTCCTGGCGAGCCTCAACCATCCCAATATCGCGGCGATCTATTCCATCGAATCGGACGCGCCGCAGGGCCGGCCGGAGGGTCGACTCTCTCCGCAAGAGGAGGGTGAGGCTGCGCTCGGCGACCCTCCGGCCGGCCCCGTTCACTTCCTCGTCATGGAACTGGTCGAGGGCGATGATCTGAAGGAGCGGCTCGCGCGTGGATCGATGTCAGTCGACGAAGCGCTTCCGCTGGCTCTTCAGGTTGCAGAGGCTCTCGAGACCGCGCACGAGCGCGGCATCATCCATCGTGATCTGAAGCCCGCGAACATCAAGGTTACCCCGGGTGGTCAGGTCAAGGTACTGGACTTTGGGCTCGCCAAGGCGCTCGATCCGGAGACGGTGTCAGGTACGGACCAAGATCGGAACCAGTCACCGCTATCGTTGTCGCCAACTCTGACCGCTCAGATGACGCAACCCGGAGTCATTCTGGGAACGGCCTCTTACATGAGTCCCGAGCAGGCGGCAGGTGAGCCGGCAGATCGTCGGGCGGACATCTGGGCGTTTGGTGTCGTCCTGGCCGAGATGCTGACCGGTCGGCCGCAGTTCGATGGCAAAACCGCATCGCATGTGCTCGCCGCGGTGCTCAAGGAGGAGCCTGATTGGGAACGGTTCCCCACTGCGACACCCTCACGAATTCTCGAAATGATCCAGCATTGTCTGCGCAAGGAGCCGACCCAACGACTCCAGGCCATCGGCGATGCGCGCATCCTCCTCGAGGACTACCTGGACGATCCATCCGCTTTCGATACTGCCTCAGTTCCTGAAGCCCCTCCAGCCCCGCCTACCTGGAAGCGAGCTCTGCCATGGGCGCTCTTCGGCCTGACCCTGGCGGCCTTTCTGGTGACTCTCTTCGGCTCGAAGGAGGCGACCACATCCTCTGATCGGGTTCTGCGAGCCTCGATTTTGCCTCCCGAGGATTCCCGCTTCTACCTCGCTGCCTGGAATCCGGGTCCGGCGGCCGTCTCGCCTGACGGTTCGAAGCTGGCCTTCTCAGTGCAGGAGAGCAGCGGCACAGTCCGGTTGTACCTCCGATCTCTCGGGTCCGACAAAGCCGAACCCTTGCCCGGGTCCGAGGGTGCAGCCTACCCATTCTGGGCACCCGACTCGCGATGGGTCGCCTTCTTCACGGATGTTGACCAGAAGCTCAAGAAGATCGATACACAGGGTGGTCCGCCAGTGACGATTTGTGCCGCTGAGAACGGAAAAGGCGGCAGCTGGAATCACGACGGAGTCATTGTCCTCGCTCCCCGTGCTGATACTCCTATCCACAGAGTGGACGCGAATGGAGGCGAGCCGACACCCGTCACCACGATCTCCTCGCAGGATCACAACTCTCATCGGCATCCGCGTTTCCTGCCTGACGGACAACACTTCCTCTACCTGGCGCGGGCTGCAGAGGAGAGCGAGAGCGTCGTCATGCTGGCATCGCTCGATGGCTCGCCGAGCCGGGAGATCGTCCGCACACCCGCACAGGCCGAGTACGCCTCGGGGCAGCTTCTTTTCACTCGCGGAAGCACTCTGATGGCCCAGGAGTTCGATGCCGAGCGACTCGAACTCTCTGGGGATGCCACGCCCTTGGTGGGTGGAATATCCAGGATCACTGGAGCCGCGCTTACCGTGTTTTCAGCCTCAGCCACCGGCCTGCTTCTCTTTCAAAGCGGCGAACTGGACAGCGCCGTGCCGCTTGAATGGCGTGACCGCGCCGGGAACCTGTTGGGCACGATCGGAGAGCCCGCTCAGTTTGGACCCATCGCGCTCTCCCCCGACGGTCGACATCTGGCCTCGGTCGCCTACGACCCAGCAGGCCTTTCGGCTCTGTGGATGACCGAGATCGAGACCGGTCTGCGGACTCGATTCACCTTCGAGAACATGGGCAACTTCGCCATGGCCTGGTCTCCGACCGAGGAAAGCCTGATCTTCAGCGGCCTGCAGGACAACCGATTCACGATCAATCGCAAGGCCATCGGTGGGGTCGGAGAAACGGAAGTGCTCCTGAGCCGGGAAGAGGACCTCATTCTCTGCAGCGTCTCACCCGACGGGAAACAAGTGCTGTTCTGGCACAACAGCCCAGGCACCAGCAGGGATCTCTGGTCGTGGACCATCGGCAGCAACGAGGACCCCCAAGAGTTTCGCAAGACAGAGGCCGACGAACGGTGCGGGATGTTCTCGCCCGACGGTCGCTGGGTTGCCTATTCCTCCAACGACTCGGGCAAATATGAGATCTACGTATCCCCCTTTCCCGGACCCGGGCGGCGATGGCAGATCTCGGAGGGTGGCGGTCTCTTTCCGACCTGGCGAGCTGATGGCACCGAGATTGTCTACACTCGACAGGATGGACAGCTGATCGCGGTCGGGCTGCAGATCGGCCAAGATTCGCTGCAGACAGGCACCACCGAACGGCTCTTCAGAATCCACCCGCCGAGACCAGATGGAACCAACTTTGCTTTGGCACACGATGGCGAACGGTTGATCCTCTGGACCAGCCAACAGAATCAGTCGGATTCCGTACTCAACCTGATCGTCAACTGGCCTGCAGAGCTCGACAACTGACGGGACTCTCGTCTGTGCCGACCGTCCTCGACTGTAGGGGCCGGCCCATCAGGTACAATCACCCATCTTGCTCGGAAAACCTCTGGTGACAGGATACTGGGTTCAATCAAGTGAATCGGGGAGCAAGACCCCTTGCGAGGTTCAATCGATTGAAACCAGTATCCTGTCACCCTGATGCTTGATGATTGGAACAACGCTCTCCCACTTCAAGATTACTGCCAAGCTCGGCGAGGGCGGCATGGGTGAGGTGTATCGCGCCGAAGACACCAAGCTCGGGCGCGAGGTAGCGATCAAGGTGCTGCCCGAGGCGGTGGCACAGGATCCTGAGCGGCTGGCGCGGTTCGAGCGTGAGGCCAAGGTACTCGCAGCCCTCAACCACCCCAACATCGCCTCGATCCATGCCTTCGAGTCAGCAGTTGTGCACGGGCCGGCTGAACGATCACCTGGCTCCGCAAAAGGAGGGAGAGGCTGCGCTCAGTGATCATCCGGCTGGCCCTGTCCACTTCCTGGTCATGGAGCTGGCCGCGGGAGAAGATCTGGCAGGGCGACTCACTCGCGGTCCAATGCCGGTCGACGAAGTCCTGTCAATGGCCCTGCAGATGGCCGAGGCCCTCGAGGCAGCTCATGAGAGCGGCATCATTCATCGCGACCTCAAACCGGCCAACATCAAGGTCGATGAGGAAGGCAAGATCAAGATTCTCGACTTTGGTCTCGCGAAGGCACTCGATACAGCCGACGGCGCCGATTCAGGGAGCCTGAGTGACCAGCGGATCTCGGCCTCGCTGTCTCCGACCCTGACTGCTCAGATGACCGGCGCCGGTGTCATCCTCGGTACCGCGGCCTATATGAGCCCGGAGCAGGCCAAGGGCAAGACGGTCGACAAGCGTTCCGACATCTGGGCCTTCGGCCTGGTCTGCTTCGAGATGCTCACCGGCAAGAAACTCTTTGCCGCCGAAAGCGTCGCTGAGACGCTAGCCGGTGTGATCAAAACCGAGGTCGATTTCGAGGACCTGCCAAACGACGTACCCATCGGGTTCCGTCGGCTCCTGCGACGGTGCCTCGAACGCGATCCCAGAAACCGCCTGCACGACATCGCCGATGGTCGCATCGTGATCGAGGAGATCCTGTCGGGGACGCGAGATGAAACCGTCACGATCACCGAGTCCGCGGTCGCGCCAACGGCTGGCTGGCAGAAATACCTCCCCTACCTGGTCGGTGCCCTGGGACTTGCTGCGGGTCTATGGGCACTCACCACGACCTGGTTCGCCGAACCATCCGCCCCAGACCCTGCCGCCGCGATCGAATTCGAGATCTACGCGCCGGAACAGATGAAGCTGGTCAGCGGCGTCGCGATCTCGCCAGACGAAGAGCACATCGTGTTCGTCGCCCGCGGCGAAGACGGCCGAACCGGCCTCTGGCTGCGACGTCTGGACTCGGTCGAAGCGAGACCTCTCGGTGGCACCACCGACGCCCGCTATCCCTTTTGGTCGCCTGACAGTCTGCAATTGGGTTTCTTCGGCAATGGACAGCTCATGGTCACCGATCTGATCAGCGACTCCCCTCGCCCCATTGCTACTACCAGCACCGCCATCAATGTTCGCGGCGCCACCTGGGGTGTTGACGACACCATCGTCTTCGCCCCCAGCTACACCGGGCCACTCCTGCGAGTCTCGGCTTCGGGAGGCGAGTCCGAGCCCGCGACTCGGATCCCGGCCGATGGAAGCCTTGGGACGCATCGGTTTCCAGAATTTCTACCCGACGGCCGTCACTTCGTCTTCTACGCCTCCGGTGGTACTGGAACCGAGCCCGGCGCGCTGTATCTGGGCGAGCTGGGATCCCTGGATGCCGTCGAGCTGGGACCGTCGAGCTCGCGGGCCATCTTCGCCAATCCTGACCGACTCCTCTACGTCCGCGGTGAGGCTCTTGTCGCCCAACAACTGGATCTGGGATCTCTTCAGCTTCAGGGTGAGCCGACAAGCCTGGGGATCACGTTGCCGGGAAGCCTATCGGTCTCAGGCTTCCGTTCACTCTCGGTTTCCAGCTCCGGCATCCTCGCCCACCGACGCGAAACCCGGGGCACCACCATGCTACAGATTGTCAATCGCCAAGGTGAGACCGTCGAGACCCTCCCGGCTGACATCGAAGCGTGGCAGTATTCACCCCGCCTTTCCCCTGACGGCAAGCGACTCCTCATCGCGCGCTTCGAGTCCGGTAGACAGAGCGATCTCTGGATACACGATCTCGAGCGCGGCATCGCCTCCAGGATTCCCATCGAAGCTGGTGATGAGTCACTGCCCGCATGGTCGCCCGATGAACAATTCATTGCCTACGACTCATTACGTGCCTCGCCACAGTACGGCATCTACGTGGCGCCGGTGGATAAGCCTGAAGCAGAGCGTTTCCTCCTTGAAACCAGTTCCGGGCCTGGTATCAACTTCTGGACACCAGATGGAAAGAGTATCGTGTACGAGCTCGCCGAAGACAACGGAAAGTGGGGGTTCTGGAAACTGGCGGTCGACGGCACCGGGCAGCCTGAGCACTTCTTGCCGGAACCGTCGTCTCAGAATGCGGCCCAGCTCTCGCCCGACGGCAGGTGGGTCGCCTATGGTTCCAACTCCAGCGGCCGCAACGAGATCTATGTGCGAGCGTTCGACGGCACCGGATCCGCCGTTCGTATCTCGACGTCGGGTGGTATCCAGCCTCTCTGGCGGCGCGACGGCCGAGAGCTCTTCTATCTCAACGCGTCGAATGAAATCGTCGCGGTGCCAGTCACGCCCGCCGATCCACCGGCCTTTGGACGACCCGAAGTCCTGTTTCAAACTCGCATCGAAGAAACCACCGATCGGCAGTACGAGGCCACGACCGATGGTCAGCGATTCATCCTCAACGAGTCGATGATGACCCTGAACGAGCCGATCCTCGTCACCACCCACTGGCAACACCTTATCGCCAAATCACAGTAAGGCAGCCCCGTGCGGGCTCCCGGGAGGGGACAAGCTCCTCCCCTACAAGGTTGCCATTCGTCAGGTGCAGTAGAATCCCGCCAACTTGATCGACACCACCCTCTCCCACTTTCGAATCACCGCCAAGCTCGGCGAGGGCGGCATGGGTGAGGTGTATCGGGCCGAGGATACGAAGCTCGGCCGCGACGTGGCCATCAAGGTGCTGCCAGAAGCGGTGGCGCAGGATCCCGAGCGCCTGGCGCGCTTCCAGCGTGAGGCCAAGGTTCTGGCAGCGCTCAACCATCCCAATATCGCGGCGATCTACTCCCTCGAATCAGCAGTGCCGCCAGCGGCTCCTGAAGCTCGCCTCGCTCCGCAAGAGGAAAGTGAGGCTGCACTCAGCGAGCGTCCGGAACAGCCCCTACATTTCCTCGTCATGGAGCTGGTCGACGGCGCGACTCTGCAGGAGCTGATCGAGCAGGGAGTCCCTCGAGACCAGGCGATCGAGATGGCGGCCCAGGTCGCCGAGGCTCTCGAAGAGGCTCACAACCAGGGCATCGTGCACCGCGACTTGAAGCCCGCCAACGTCAAGGTCACCCCCGATGGCAAAGTCAAGGTGCTGGACTTCGGGCTCGCCAAGGCGCTCGATCCGACGACGGTGGACACGACGGTGACAGGTACCAATCAAGATCGGAACCAGTCACCGCCAGCGCTATCAATGTCTCCGACGTTGACAGCCCAGATGACGCAGGCCGGTGTCCTTCTGGGCACCGCGGCCTATATGTCACCGGAGCAGGCACGGGGGCAGGAGGCTGGCAAACAGGCAGATATCTGGGCCTTCGGCGTTGTCCTCTGGGAGATGCTCAGTGGGCGTCGTCTCTTTGCCGGTCCGACCGTCTCCGACACCCTGGCCGAGGTGCTCAAGACCGACCCGGATCTGGACGCCTTGCCAGCGGGTACTCCAGCCTCGGTTCATCGACTACTGCGACGGTGTCTCGAGCGGGACCCGAAACAGCGGCTGCGAGACATCGGCGATGCCCGACTCGAGCTCGCCGAGGCACACCTCGAGGATACGCCCGAGACCGGTGAGCTGCACCAATCGGCTCCGCCGAGATGGCGCGAATACCTTGCCTGGACCTTGGCGATTGTCGGTTTAGCGATTGCGGCCTTTCTCGCTTTCCGCTCGCCGGCCCCCGAGACCGAGGTGTTTCCGACGACCCGGTTCGACATCACCCTCCCCGACGACCATCAACTGGCCTATCTCGACGAGGTCATTCTGACGCTCTCTCCCGACGGCAGAACGCTGGCGTTTGTGGCTGTGCATCCCGAGTCGAAAGAACAGATGGTCTTCACCCGGTCTTTCCAGGAGTCTGCCTTCAGACCGGTTCTGGGAACGGAACGCGGCTCGAGTCCGACTTTCTCACCCGACGGGGATTCGCTGTTGTTCTTCTCCGGGGGGCAGCTCAAGCGCATCTCGGCTGATGGGGGTCACGCGGTCTCGCTGACTGAGATCAGCAATCCAAGAGGAGCCGTCTGGTCACCAGACGACACCATCTACTACTCCCCGGGATATGTCGATGGCATATGGAAGATTCCAGCCAGTGGCGGCAGCCCCGAGTCAGTGATCGAACCCGATAAGGAGGCCGGTGAACGCACCTACCGGTGGCCAGATCTCCTGCCCGACAACCGAACCCTGATCTACACCGTCGGCACCGATCGCAATCCGAACAACTATGACGATGCCTACATCAACGCGTACTCGCTCGATACGGGTGAGAGTCGGGTACTCCTCGAACGAGCATCCATGGCTCGATTCGTCCAGCCGAACCACATCGCGTTTGCGCGCAGGGGGGTCCTTTACCTGGCGACCATCGACCTGAACACACTCGAGGTTGCCCCGGATCCACCCCCGGTGTTGGAGGAGTTGGGGGGGGATCCAAGCAGTGGCGTCTCCTACTTCGATGTGTCACCCAACGGAACATTGGCATTCGTGTCCGGATCGGTATCTGACACGAGGGCCTACCTCACCGTGGTCGACAGTGCGGGCGAAGCAGCCCGCCTCCCGCTCGAACCGCAGTCGTTTCACCATCCCAGGTTTTCACCCGATGGTTCGAAGATCGCTGTCACCATTGGAACCGGTGCTGCGGGTACCAACGGCGATGTCTGGGTCTACGACCTCGAGACCGAGTCCATGAACCGAATGAGCTTCGGTAGCACCGACCTGTATGCCTCGTTCACTCCGGATGGAAAATGGCTCGCGTTTTCGCACGCGGAAGGAGAATTGGGCATCTACCGCATTCCTGCTGACGGGAGTGGCTCACCCGAGCTCATCAGCCCGGCAGGGCTCGATGGTCCGTTGACCGAGTCCTGGACCCCCGACGGGAGCATGCTCGCCTTCACCCTGATCGGACCCAACCCGACCGTCTACCTGATGGAACCAATGCAAGAGCCCGTGGTCTTCGAGGTCGACGCGAGCTCTCCTTCAATCTCCCCCGACGGACGCTGGATCGCCTATGGATCTCCTGCCAGCGGTACGAGCTCTGTATTTGTCCGACCGCTCGAGGGCGACGGCAAGTGGCAAGTCTCTCCCGGGTTGGGAGGGTACCCGCTTTGGTCAGGCGATGGCCGCAAGCTCTACTACCTGGACATCGGCAGCCCGAGCCGCCCCGTGATGGTGGTCGACATAGCCCCTGGTGACACCTTTCGGGCCGGACCTCCTCGCGTGCTGATCGATGACCTGGCGTTCCGATTCGCCACCTCCACCGCTCCCATAAGGAACTGGCACGTTTCCCCGGTAGATGAACGCTTTGTGTTTGTCGAGATCGACCGCGACAAGTCGGCCCGCGTCCGCATCGACATGATTCTCAACTGGGCCCAAAACCTCCGGTGACAGGATACTGAATTCAATCGAGTGAACCAGGAGTCAAAACCTTTTGCGAGGTCCAATCGATTGAATTCAGTATCCTGTCACCCTGAAGTCTGATGATCGGCACGGCACTCTCTCATTTCCGAATCACCGCCAAGCTCGGCGAAGGCGGCATGGGCGAGGTCTATCGCGCCGAGGACACCAAGCTGGGCCGCGAAGTGGCGATCAAGGTGCTCCCTGCCGAGATGGCCAATGATCCCGTGCGGCTGGAGCGCTTTCAGCGCGAGGCCCGGGCGATCGCGGCGCTCAATCATCCGAATATCGTTTCGATCCACTCCATTGAATCGGCAAGTCCGCCGGATGGAGTGGATGCTCGTCTCGCTCCGCACGAGGAGGGTAAGACTGCGCTTAGCGAGCATCCACCTCACCCGGTGCACTTCCTGGTGATGGAGCTCGTCGAAGGCCACACCCTCGGAGAGCAGATTTCTGCCCGAGGTCTACCTCTCCGACTATTTTTCGAACTGGCGATCGCCATGGCCAGCGCCGTCGCGGCAGCTCATGCCAAGGGCGTCACGCATCGGGACCTCAAACCCGCCAACGTCATGGTCAACCGCGAAGGCCACCTCAAGGTGCTCGACTTTGGCCTCGCCAAGCTCACCGAGACCCAGGCCTCACCCGAGATGACCCAGATGCCGACCGAGGCCCTGACGCAGGAAGGCCTGATCGTCGGCACCGTCCCCTACATGGCCCCCGAGCAGATCGAAGGAAAAGCGGTCGACCCTCGCACCGACATCTTCTCCCTGGGTGTGATTTTCTACGAGATGGCGACCGGCGGCCGTCCCTTTCAAGGCGACACCTCACCGGCACTGATGTCTTCGATCCTGAAGGATGTGCCGCAGCCGGTTATTGAGGTCCGCAGCGACCTGCCGCGACACCTCGGCCGCATTCTTGCGCGCTGTCTGGAGAAGGACCCCACGCACCGCTACTCCTCGGCGACCGACCTGGCCTACGAGCTCGAGAGCCTTCGCAAAGAACACGAGTCCGACACCAGCTCCCTGGTCCACCAGGTCCCAACCTCGGAACCCGAGCCAACACCAGCCCCAGCGCCCACACCACCCTCTGGCCCAATCAGTTCCTCAATTTCCGGGACCTCGGCGATCGCCCAAATGCAACAGGCGAATTCGATCGCCGTGCTCCCCTTCATCAATCGTGGCGGCAAGGAGGACGACAACTACTTCTGCGATGGGCTGTCTGAAGAGCTGATCAATGCGCTCAGCAAGCTGCCCGGACTCAAGGTCACGGCTCGCAGCTCGGCATTCCAGTTTCGCGGGCAGGAGCTCGACGTACGCGAGGTCGGGGAGAAGCTCGACGTCGAGATCGTCCTCGAAGGCAGCGTGCGCATCGCCGGGAATAGGTTGCGCATCACCACAGAACTCGTCAACTGTGCCGATCGCCACCAGCTCTGGTCGGAACGATTCGACGGTGAGATGAAAGACATCTTCGACACCCAGGACGAGATCGTCAAAGCTATCGTCGACAGGCTCCAGGTCGAACTGGGAGACAAACCGCGAAGCTCCCTCATCGAGCGAGGCACCGAGAACCTCGAGGCCTATCACCTGCTGCTCAAAGCCCGACACCACATGATCGATTTCTGGGAACCCGGTTTCGTCGACGCCCACGAGTGCCTGGAGAAAGCAATCGAGCTGGACCCGGACTACGCTGAGGCCTACACCGTTCTCTCAGAAAACTATATGTTGCGCTCGATCTTCGGCAGCATGCCTGGTGGTGAAGCCATGCCGCTGGTTCGCTCCAAGGCTCAACGTGCCCTCGAGCTCGACCCGACCCTTGGAGAGGCTCACAAGGGGCTCGCCATCTACCAGGCCTGGCACGATTTCGACTGGGAGAAGGCCCTCGCCGAGATCCGCCTAGGCATTGAGAAGAGCCCCCACAGCGTCTGGACCCACTTCTACCATGCCGGAATCCTGGCGACGATGCGACGCGGCGACGAGATGGTCACGGCTTTCCAGCCGGCACTCGAGCTGGACCCGCTGAATCCGATAATCGCCGCACACCACGCGCTGTTTCTCTTCTACGCCGGCCAGAACGACGAGGCGGAAGCCGCTGCTCAAAAGGGTCTGGAGCTCTTCCCGGACTACTGGTTCCACTACTACATGTTGTCCTATACCGCCTTCAAGCGGCGTGAAGCGGGGCCGGCGATCTCCAACATGCTCCGAGCCAACGAGCTGACCGGCGGTGACATCCCGTGGCTCAATTGTGCCCTCGCCGCGATGCACTTCACGTTCGGCCAACCGGAAGAGGCCAGGCAATGGCTGAACAAGGTTGAAGAGCTGAGCCACACCACCCACGTCACACCCATGGGTCGTACGGTGATCGAGGTCTCCCGCGGCAATGCGGACGAGGCCATCCGTTGGGCTGAGTGCGCCCATGCCGAGCACGACACGCTCTTCGCCTGGACGCGGGCGTTTTGCGAGCAAGTGAACCTCATCGCCGATGAGCGAGTTCGCGTGGCGCTGGAGCGGCTCGGTCTACCGTAGCCCGCCTGACGCGGTCAGCTGCTCTCCTTCTTCGCATGACAGTCTCAAACTCGAGCCTTCTGGCGACGCCGATAATGGCGGCGGGCCTTGGCGCGGTTTCCGCAGGTGGACATGTCGCACCAGCGGCGGCGTTGATTGCGGCTACGGTCGAGGAAGAGCCAACTGCAGGTTTCAGAGTCACACTCCCGAAGAGATCCGAGGTCTTCTGACGTCATTAGCTCCGCCGCTGAACGGACAATCGGCCACAGAGGCCGATCGAGTGCCTGGTCGGGGCCTCCCCAGGCCCAACCGTAGCCGTCCGACTCCGGCCGGATCTCCAGCTGCCGCAGCGCCTTGCGCAGCACAGTGTTCAGCAACCCGAGATCACCGGCATCGGCAACCTCGCTCCGAACCAAGGCACTGAAGATCCGGTAGAGCGCCTCGCGCAGCTCAATCACCTTGGCGAATATTGGCTCTACGCAACGGTCACACTCATCGTAAAGTCGCTCTAGTTGATCCAGCTCCGCCGGAGAAAGAGACTCACATTGGCGACTGAACCTCAGGAGATCCGCATAGCTGGCAAGGTGCTCACTCACTGATCGGGGTCGATCACCGAGAGTATTTGCGAAATCCAGGCACAACGCTCCCCCGGTCAACTCGAAATCGGTGTCTTTTCTCGGTGGCCCACTCATCGAGCGAATTATAACCTATAAATTACACTTGACAGGTTAGCTATTACCCCTCTAATATCTAACCTGTTAAAAAACCAAAGGAGGTTAGCCCATGTCTTTCCAGGTAGAGATCAGCGAAGCCGAGAAAATCGCCGACCAGCTCGAGAGGGCCTTCGAGGGAGACGCCTGGCACGGGCCGTCGCTTAGCGAGATCCTCACTGACGTCTCGGCCGAGGAGGCGAGCAATCATCCGATTCCGGCTGCACACTCGATCTGGGAGATCGTCCTCCACGCGGCTGCCTGGCAGCGAGCGGTCCGCGAGCGCTTGCGAGGCCGACCTCTGACCTCGCTTCCCGATGAGGAGGATTGGCCCCCGATCGAGGAGCCCACGGAGGAGGCCTGGACCGAGGCGGTGCAGACCTTGCGCGCAGAGTACAGCGAGCTTCGTCAGGCAATCCTGCAATGTAGGGATTGCGACCTGGTCGAGCTCACCACGAGTCCGCGTTACACTGCTTACCAGGAGCTTCATGGTGTTATCCAACACATCCTCTACCACGCCGGACAGATCGTCATGCTGAAGAAGGCGGCGGCGGGAGGATCCTGATGGCCGAGCTTTGCGAGGTCTGTCTGGGCACCCTCGACCAGGAACGCCTGCGGCAGGGACCCCTGAAGCGCGTTTGTCTCGAATGCCTTTCGCAGGACGAACGCGAGGCCCTCGAACACGATCTGGACTCCGCGTCGCAGATTCAGGCCCGTCTGCTACCGGCGCGCAACTTCTCTTTCGGTCGTTGGCAGATCTACTACCACTACGAGCCACTCGGATCGGTGAGCGGTGATCACATCGACCTGATCCGGCCCGATCGCACCGGCGATGCGCTCCACTTCCTCTTCGGCGACGTCTCGGGGAAGGGTTTTGCCGCCTCGATTCTGATGGCTAATCTGCAGGCCATGTTCCGCAGTTTGGTGAGCCAGGAGTTGCCGCTGGCCGAGATGGTCGCACGCGCCGACCGTCTGTTTCACGAGAGCACCGCGGCCAACTCCTATGCCACCCTCGTCGCCGGTCGATTGAGTACGGATTGCATGCTGGAGCTATGCAACGCCGGTCACAACCCCCCGCTGCTGGTGCGAGAGGACTCGGTCACCGCGATTGCGGCTGGAGGTCCGCCACTCGGCATTTCGGGCCGTACCCAAATCCACCCGATGAGCCAGTGCCTCGACGAAGAAGACTTTCTCTTCCTCTACACCGATGGTCTGTCCGAAGCCGTCAACGGTCAGGGCGAGGAATATGGGGCGGGGCGCCTGGAGCAGGGTCTCGATTCGCTGCGAGGACGCCCCTCGGAGGAAGTGGTCGAATCGATCCTCGGAGAGGTCCGCGTTTTTCAGAACGGGGCTCCCCCGGTCGACGACATGACGGCGATGGCCATTCGCCTGCGCCCCTGACCGGTGACAGGATACTCAATTCAAGAAGTTGAACTGCAGAAGACTCGCACCAAGAAATGGCGCTGCATGCAGTTCAACTTCTTGAATTGAGTATCCTGTCACCGATGTGGGCCCTGTGACCTATTCCACAGCACGATTCGGCAACCAGGCCTACCTTGGTTGCATGGAACCGTTACGGCAAGAAGAAGCTTTCGCCGGACTCGACTCACAGACACCTGCAGACTCCGCAGAAGTCGCCGAGTCACCAGACAGCTTGCACACCTTTGCTGGCCTGGTGCTGGCCACAGCCCTGGGTCTCTATAGTTGGGCGGCGCTGTTGTTGTTTCTGCGCTGGATTCTGTAGTCCACCTGGTCGGCACGGAGGCGCGGCCGCTACTTGTCTAGGGCTGCGACCTCGGCGCCCCAGTTGAGGACGACACCGACCTCGCCGCGCTTCGAATCGGCCCCGGGGCTGCCCAGAAACAACACACGGCCGTCGCTCGCGACATCGAAGACACCGCCCTCAGCCCGGCTCATCAGAGCCGCCAGATCGGCGTTGACTTCCTCCGGTGGTCCGATCTTGAAACCATCCGTCGTATCGATCGCAACCTTGGACAGGATCGCGCCATCCCTGTAGTAGAGCGTCCGGCCACCGTCCGACCACACCGCATCACCACCCCCTCCAGTCGACACCTGCCATTTGCCCCCTGGGCCGGGAAACGCCCGCACATAGACCTCGTAGATCCCAGACTCATCCGAGGTATAGGCAAGCCATTTCCCATCAGGGGAAAACGCCGGTTGCCACTCGATGAAGCGGGTGTCGACAAACGGGTAGACCTCCTTCTCACCCTCGAGATGAGCGATAACGATATCCGCTCCCCGGTCGGGAACCAGGACATGCAGGGCGAGGATCTTCCCATCGGGGGAAAAGGACCCGGGGAAGGCCGGGTACTCCGACTCGAACAGCAACTCCTCCTCCGAGCTACCGTCTGAGTCCTTCCAGAAGATTCGGGTGTGCGCCCCATCGCGACTCGACCCGAATGCAATCCTCTGGCCGTCGGGAGTCCAGGTGGATGCCACCGTTGCACCTTCGAAGGTCAATCGACTCAAGGCTTCGCGCTCGAGATCGAAAATCCAGACATCGGTTGTCGGACCCATCGCGCTGACCAGAGATATCCGTGTGTCGTCAGGCGAAAGACTGAGCGAGAAGTGGTTGCCAGGATCCAGCCCCGCCGGCACCACGGTGCCGTCCTGATCGATCCACGAAAGCGTGTTTCGTGCCGCCGAGGTATCGCCAGCCACATACGCAAGGTCTCCGCCATGCGAAACCGCGAACTGCACCGCTCCCGAGCTGACATCCGTGGAAACCGACTGCATGGCCAGTGTGGGCGATCCGGAGACCGTCAGCGATTCGACATCGAATGGAATCGCAAAAACCGATCCGGCCCTCGCATACAACAGATGGCCGCTGCTCAAGTAGCGCGCCGTGCTCGACTCCTCGAGCACCACCACGCGGCTACCGTCCTCGACCGAGACCGCCTCGATGCGAGCGTCATCGTAATACTCGGTGGTCTCGAACGTGTCCGATGTGAATAGCACGTGCTTTCCTCCCGGTAGGGCGTGGGGAAAACGGTGCGTCCTCTCCGGGCGGTCCTCATCGAGTGTGGTGAGGGGTTCAGCCGTGCCTCCCCTCTCGGGAATGCGCATCAGCCCACCGGAGGTCGAGTCGGTAAAGATGATGGTGCCGTCCTCCGACCAGTCCGCACCACGGGTGTTGGTGATCGATGCCAACACCTGAGGGGCTCCTCCATCCACCTTGACGGTATGAAGCTCGTTCCTGGCAAAGAAGCCGACCCACTCCCCATCGGGTGAGAAGAAGGGCCCGCGAGCATCCTCGGTATTGGGGATCTGTCGCACTTCGAGATCACTCATCGTCTTGAGATAGAGGCTCCGGTTCCCTGCCCCGTCGTCGGCGACGAAGACGATCCGACTGCCGTCGCTCGAGATGTCGATCGAAGGCAGCTCGATGGCATACAGGTGCGTTTCGGCAGGCGGGGCAACGGTGAATCGCAACACTTCGACGACTTCGGGCTCCACCTTCCCCTCACCACCCAGCCACAGCGACAGCAACAGAGCGATGGCCAGCGCGGTTGCCAGCCAGCCAAGGGGATTCTTGTACCAGGGTGTCGGCGAAGCCGGCTCTTGCAGCATCTCGACAGCCTTGTCGGCTTCCGGATCAGCCAGGTATCGGTCGATCGCGATGCGGGCCTCGCCGATATCACGTAAACGCTCGGCCACGTTCTTCTCGAGGCACCGCTCGATCAGCTGGCGAATCGACCGGGGTGTCTCCTCGGGAAGCTCCTCCCATTCGGGCTCCCTTGCCAGGATACCGGCCAGCGTGTCGGAAACCGTATCGCCCTGGTAGACCAGGTGCCCGGTCAGCATCTCCATCAGCACGACACCGAAGGCCCAGATGTCAGCCCGCTTGTCCGCATCCTGGCCGCGCGCCTGCTCCGGGCTCATGTAGGCGGCGGTGCCAAGCAGCACGCCGGGCTGGGTCATCTGCGCAGTGAGGGTGGGGGACATCGACAGCGCTGCCGGGGACTGGCTCCGATCTCGATCGGTGCCTGTCCCCGTCTCCAGCGCCTTGGCCAGCCCGAAGTCGAGCACCTTGACCTGTCCGTCGCGACCGATCTTGATGTTCGCCGGCTTGAGATCCCGATGCACGATGCCCCTCTCGTGCGCTGCCTCCAACGCCTCGGCAATCTGCAGGGCAATTGGCAGGGCCCTGTCAGCTGGAAGTGCCCCGCGGTCGATCAAGTCCTTGAGATCGACGCCATCCACCAGTTCCATGACGAGGAACTGCACCGGGTGATCGGGACGTTCCCTGAGCGCAGCCTCACCCTCCTCTTGCGAAGCGAGGGGAACGTTCTGATCACCCGCCAGGAGTGCGGACTCCAGGGAGTAGATTCCAGCGATGCCAGGGTGGTTCAAGCTGGCCAGCACTTTGGCTTCGCGCTCGAATCGCGCCAGCCGCTCGGGATCCTCGGCTACCACCTCGGGCAACACCTTGATTGCCACCTGGCGGCCGAGCTTTGTGTCCTCGGCCCGGTAGACCTCACCCATACCGCCCTCGCCGAGCTTGGCTGTAATACGAAAGTGAGAGAGAGTTTGGCCAATCAAGAGTGGCGGCATTCTACTTCACCTGACGGTTCGGCTGGCACAGAGGCACGGTCGCTACAACCAAACCTCGGCCGTCGCGAGAGCGACCTGGATTTTGAGCAAAGCCACAGTTGGCGATAGTCTCTTCAGACAAGTACAGCACCTCGAGGCCCCAATGCCGTGACGGGAGGCAGGAAGCAATGGATGAAGACACCATGAGCTACGCACAACCTATTCCACGTCAGGTCCGTCAGGTCGTCGACTGGAGCGCGGCGGTCTGGGCAGGCCTGATTGCCGGTGCCGCATTCCTGGTCGCCAATCTACTTCTGACACCGATGATCCTGGGAGGCAACGCCTGGGTATCGATTCGGCTACTCGCCTCGATCACCATGGGCAAGGAGATTCTCGCGCCACCCGCTACCTTCGATGCGCTCGCCCTGGTCATGGGGCTCACCACCCACTTCGCCCTGTCGATCGTCTTCGCCATGGTGGTGGCTTTCGTCGTCCACCGTTGGGGTGTGATCTTCGGCATCGTCGGCGGCGCGCTGCTGGGGCTCTTTCTCTACTGGATCAACTTCTACACCGTGACCCTCATCTTTCCCCAGTTCTTCCCCATGCGAGGCGGAGGGATGTTCTGGGGACACATCCTCTACGGAGCGTTGACAGGCTTTCTCTACGAAGCGTTCGAAATCGAGGAGTTCGTGCCCGTCGAAACAAAGTCAGCGCAGGAGGCCTGAGCGATGCCGAGAACAACTTATCGACGATCACCCGTCCGTCGCCCGCCGGCTGGCTACCGCCGACCGATGCGCTCACAGCCCGCACCCCGAGAGAAGAATCACTCGCGCCTCTGGATCGGTCTCTTCCTGGCTGGCATGGCTCTGCTTTCCTACACCTGCTCCAAGGAGTACAACCCGGTCACCGGCGAGGAGATCCACATCTCGATGTCCCCCCATCAGGAGATCGCCATGGGGCTGCGAGCGACGCCCGAGATGCTGAAGCAGTACGGTGGCCCGCACCCCGATCAACGAGCCCAAGCCATGGTGGACCGTGTCGGCAACAAGATCGTCAACGACAGCGAGGCCGGCAACACCGAGTGGCAATACGAGTTCACGCTGCTGCGCGATCCTCGGACGGTCAACGCCTTCGCCCTGCCGGGTGGGCAGGTCTTCATCACCGCGGCGCTGTTCGAACGTCTGGAAACCGAGGGGCAGCTGGCCGGGGTTCTGGGTCACGAGATCGGCCACGTGGTAGCACGACACGGCGCCCAACGGATGGCCAAGCAGGAGCTCACTCAGGGCATGACTGGCGCGGTGCTGGTCGCTTCCGGGAGTTCCAACAATGCGGCGATGGCCCAGGCGATCGCCAACATGGTCAACATGAGCTACGGGCGCGAAGACGAGCTCCAGTCGGATGAGTTGGGTGTGAGGTTCATGTCCGATGCCGGCTACGACCCACGCGCGATGATCGGCGTGCAGGAGATTCTCAACGAGTCGGCCGGCGGCGCGGCGCCTCCGGAGTTCCTGAGCACTCATCCGAGTACCGGCAACCGGATCGCGACGATCCAGGCGGAGATCGACGAGGTCTTCCCCGACGGCGTGCCGCCGGGACTGATTCCTTAGGATCCTGCGGCTGGGAGCGTCAGCCTCGCGCCAGCGTTTCGAGGCTGGTCGAGGCGAAAGTGGCCCGGGCCAGGTCATCGACCTCGCGAAAGAGGCGCTCGAGGCCGCGAGCGGGTGACGGCAGTCGATCGGTGTTGGCACCCGCCGCCCCGAATGTCTCGTCACCGGCAGATTCGGGTCGCGAAACCAGTATCCTGTCACCGGTTTCCAGGGCCTCGATGACGTCCAGAACGGTGAGATCGGCGGCGGAACGGCCGAGTCGGTAGCCGCCGCCAACTCCACGGGTGCCGACTGCGATTCCGGCGCGGGCGAGCTGCTGAAAGACCTTGGCGAGGACCCCTTCGGGCAGCTCGTAGCGGTTCGCCACTTCGGCGACCGTGATCACTTGCTGCTCCTCGAGGCGGGCCATTTCCAGGGCCGCGTACAGCCCGTAGTGGGTAGCCTTGTTGAGACGCATGACCGCCCGCCGTCGCCTATTCGAGATCGAGATCGAGACAGAGCCTCGGCGCGGGCCGGAAGCCCTGCCGCTGCAGAAAGGCGAGCACATCCAGATCCTGCCAGCTCACCTCGGTCTGCAGTCGGCCTACGCCGAGACCTCTGAGGTCCGTGCACAGCTGACGCAGGAGCGCCGCACCAATACCCTTGTGCTGAAACTCGGGATGGACCCCAAGGGTATCGAGGACCGCAGTTGGTTCCATCAGGCCGAACTCACCGTAATAGACGCGAGCCAGCAAATAGCCGACGAAGAGCTCATCGAGCTCCGCCGCGAGCGACACCTTGATTCCCGTCTCGGCGAGATTCTCCCGCAGCTTGAGCTTGAAGTACTCCGATCTGCTGCGGCCGGTGACCTTGGCATCGAGCCGCACGACCGCCTCGAGATCGACGGGCAGCAACCGCCGCACCACGATTTCTTCATCTTCCAGGTTTTGACTGTCGCTATTCATACGCTCCTCCGCAATCGTCCTGAACGATCTGATTCAGCTACGCCGCTGCCCCTTCCAACCCCAGCGAGAACCCCTTTGTCGCCAGCTTGCGGGCGCGAAAAGCGCCCCAGATCGCCGCGCCGAGGGCGCCGGCGAGAACGGACCGCTCGTGAGCGTGGATGGTGAATGACGCATCCTTGTTCGCCGCGATCTCCTGCAACGCCGACACCAGGCCGACATCGAGCGCCAGCCCGCCGGTCACCAGCACACGCCCCTCGACCTTGGCCGAGGTCAACAATCGTAGATAGCGGCCGGCCATCGACTCATGAATGCCGCGGATGATGTTGGGCGTCGAAATCCCGCGCGAGACCATGTTGATGACGTCGGTCTCCGCCAGCACGGCGCAGATCGAAGAGCACTCCTCGGGGTCATCGGCCTCGAGTGACAGCGGGCCGATCTCGCTGATAGTGATCCCGAGGTAGCGGGAGATATTCTCCAGAAACTGCCCCGAACCCGAAGCGCACTGGCTGGTCATGCGATAGCCGAGCACTTTGGCCCGCTCATCCATGAGGACCGCACGCGCATGCAGGGCGCCGATATCGATCACCGCCCGGGCCTCGGGATCGAGGAAGAGTCCCCCGCGAGCATGGGTGGTCATCCCGTAGAAGTGGCCGGTACTGCCGGGAACCGTCTCGCCTTCACCGGTAGTCGCAACGTAGGCCAGCTCCCGTCTCTCGACGCCGATCTCATGCAGACAGCTCTCGAAGAGCTCTACCGCGACAGTGTTGGGGTCACGGCGCCGGATCCTCTCAGCCCGTCCGAGGAGCAGACTTCCCTCCTCACCATCGGGATCCTCGAACAGCACCACCTTGACCGCCGAAGAGCCGACATCGACGCCTGCGACTAACAGCTTCTCCGCCAGCTCAACAGCCATGGCTCACCTCCTCGAGGGTGATGGTGCGACTCATTTCAGTGCTTCCTCTTCCCCTTCGCGCAGCCAGGCTCGGTGGGCGAAGAGAGCGGCGCCCAGCGCCCCGGTGTAGATCGAGTCGGACGAGATATTGAGCTCGACATCACCGTAGTTCTCCTCGGTCAGCTGCTCCAGGGCGGCGACCGCCGCTTCATTGTTGGCCACCCCACCGGTGAAGGTGAACTGATCCTCGATCCCGCCGGAGCGGGCGAGCAGCGACATGGCTCGCAAGATCACCGCGCGGTGCAGGCCCGACAGGATGTCTTCGCGCTTCTCACCGAGCGACAGGCGTTCACGCAGCTCGGCTCCAGCGAAGACCGTGCAAGTGGAGTTGATCTTTACCGTGCGCGTCGCCTGGCTCGCCATCGGACCCAACTCATGAACGCCGACGTTCATTTCGTCGGCTATGTATCCGAGGTACCGGCCGCACCCTGCGGCACATCGATCATTCATCTGGAACGAGGTGACGATACCCTTGGCGTCGACCTGGATTGCTTTGGTGTCCTGGCCGCCGATGTCGAGTACCGTTCGCGTGCCGGGAAACATGGCGTGGGCGCCGAGCCCATGGCAAAGGATCTCGGAGCGGATGCGCTCCTTCGGAAACGGCAGGGTCGCCCGCCCGTATCCTGTGCCGACACTCAGAGCCAGATCGAGCCCCATCTCTCCTGCCGCCCCGACCGCCTGGGACAACGTCTCCAGAGAGTCGTTCCTGCGGGCACCGTCCTCGGTTGCGTCTTCAGCCTCTCGAGCGTCCGAGTCGAAGTCGGCGAGCGCAGCACCGGCCAGCTCGAGAAAGCGCTCGGCGCCGGGTGGCAGATTTTCCACCTCGAGGATCGCCTTGTCGAAGAGGCCAACCACCCGGTCGTAAGAGACTTCGTTCTGCTTGGCGAAGGTCTCGGCCAGCCGCAGGTAACGGCTGCCGGCAAGGTCGCGGAAGAAGTCGCTGCGGCGTCGCGCCCCGACAGCAAAAAGGCTCGGTGTCTCCTCCACCATCAGCTCGAGGATCTGCTCGACAGTTCGCCGCCGCCCACCCTCACCACCCTCTGGCAGATGAGACTCGATCGCCTCACGTAAAGCCTCGAGCTGGCCCAGGTACTGATGCTTGCGGAAATGCCGCTCGAGGGTCGCAAGCTCCTCGGTTTGACGCTCCCGCTCCACCCCCCGACTGCCCAGCTCGGCCGCCACCAGTCCGAAACGGGCAGTATTGAGTGCCTCACCGAGCGCCACCTGACAGGCGACCTGATAGTTGGAACGGCTGTTGGTAATGCCCCGGCCGAGGATCGCGCCTTCGTCCGAGAGGACCACCGCCTTGGTCGTGGTCGAGCCGAGATCGATGCCGACGCAATACTTCATGCCGTCGCCCCCTGACGCTTCTGCTCGATCATCTGAAAGTACGACTCCATACGGTTCTTGATGTTCGAAGCCGAAAAGTAACGCGGGTCGACCAGGTCGCTCTCGATGAAGCCACCGGGTCGCCCGGTACGGTTCTCTACTTCCCTGAGGAT
The DNA here is from genome assembly GCA_963707075.1 of uncultured Acidobacteriota bacterium. Classification (GTDB taxonomy): domain Bacteria; phylum Acidobacteriota; class Thermoanaerobaculia; order Multivoradales; family JAHEKO01; genus CAXMQZ01. The sequence continues at coordinate 242,412 of CAVPOX010000004.1, read as the reverse complement.
CATCAACTGGCCGGCACTGAACGAGTTGCAGCTCTTGATCGAATTGATGAAAAGGCCGTCGGCGTCGTACTCCCTGATGTAGCGACAGAGCATGTCGACACGGCTCGGCAGGTTGAGATTCGTATAGCAGCCCATGCAGTACTCGGCGAGGCTCTCGAGGGGTCGATCGGGGTCGTGGCGGAAGCCGGTATCGTAAACACCACCGACCTTCGTGTAGCTCGAGGCGACGACCACCGCGCCTTCGTCGGCGAACATCTTCCAGAACTGTCGGAAGCTGGTCCAGTTCGGCGGCCCCTCGACCACCAGCCGGAATCGCTCCTCCTCCATCTGTCCATCGGGAGTCACCGGACCGAGACCGGCTTTGAGTCGCGCCTCGATCTCACCACGCAGGGTGGCATAGTAGTCGACCGCCTCCTCGGTGCCGCGAAAAGCCGTGAAGATCGGTCCGATGTAGTAGACACCCCCGAAGTAGGCGTCGATCGGCGATGGTCTGTGCTTCGCCGATTCGAGGACCCAAACGAGATCGTCCTCGGCCTTGGCCGAGCGCGCCAGCAGCTCCTTGAGCCGGTCTTCGTCGTAGGCCTGGCCGGAGAGTTTCTCTAGCGCCGGGATCACTTTCGTCTTCAGCTGGTCGACGACATAGGCGCGCATCGAATCGGTGATGACTCCGTCGCCCTGGTAGGGAACGTGGAGCATGGCAACCGGACACTCGTACTCCTCGCGGAGGATCTCGAACCACTTGAGGAAGGTGAAGCAGCCGGTATAGGAGAGTAGCAACAGATCAGGATCGGGAAGACGCTCGCCGGTGGGTCCAACGTTGCCCGATTTCACCATGCCGAGATCGCACTTGACGTAGGTGCAGACGTCCTCCGAGTGGCCGAGCTTCTCGGCCGCTGAGATGTACTCTTTCGACTTACCCCTCATCCCGGATTGCAGGGCGTTGATCTCCGGCAGGATCGGCACCAGATCGAAGGAGTGCAGCAACTCGGTCAGGTTCCCCGGCACAAAGGTAGAGACACACTTCTCACCGCTGTCCGGAGCCTGCGCCAGCCGCTCGAAGTGACGACCAATCATCTCCTTCTGGCGAATCTGGCTGGAGTCCTTCAAGGCCGGCTCACCGGTGGTTGCAGCTGCTCGGGCTTGTGCCATGGCTCTACTCCCCGCTCCAGAGCTTGATCGAGTCGGAAAACGTCCCCGCCTGCTCGCGGATGACCTGGAACTGACCGCTGTTCTCCGAGTACTTGAAAGCGGTCCACGGAATTCCCGCTCCCTCGACTGCCTTGACGGTCATCGGCTGGTCGAGCAGTGCCGGGTCGCAGAAGCTCGGGGCACAGAAGAGCACCCCTTCGGCGCCGCTTGCTTCGATCCGCTCGAGCAGCGCCCGGCCCTTGATGTCCTCCGCGATATAGCGCACCGGGCTGGCGATCGAGCGACTGAGGAAGGCGTCTACCAGGTTCTGTAGCGGGTCGCCCTCGATCGGAATCTCACCTTCAATCCAGCGGTGCACCTGGATCAGGTCGTCATCGACGATGTAACAGCCGGAGCGCTCGATGGTCTTGAGCAATCCCAGCGGTGGCTGCTCGCAGAACGAGCCGGTGAGCAGGACCCGCGCCTGGTCCTTCGGCTCGCGGTCGACCTCGGCCAGCGCCGCCGCCTCGTAGCGCTCGAAAAGCTCCGAGCTCTCCTCGACCGGCATCACCAGGGCAGCGCGCAGCACGACGTAGAGCTCGTGTGTCGGAATCTTCCAGGGTTGGCGACGACGTAGCTCGTAGAGCCTCTCGACCTGGGCGCGGTTGTGATTGTACAGGGCGATCGATGCGCGCAGTGCCTCGGGGTCGTAGGCGTGAGCTCCGAGGGAAGCGAGGTCGGCGGAGAGCTCCTCGAGCTCCCCGCGGTAGAACCGGCCGCCAACTTCCGGGTCGAAGTTCTGCGGCACGTCCAGGTAGCGCACCAGCTTGTCTGGAAACTGCAGCTTCCACATTCCCGAGAGGTTGCGAATGACGTCGCAGATGGCGGGAAAGATGAGCCCGTCGAGGCAGTCGAGGCTGCCGTTGATACCGAGCTCGATGGTGCTGCGCGGAATGTGGCAGATGTAGGACTGGTAGTAGGCGTCGCCGCGAATGATCTCCAGGTCGTCACCGCCGCCCATGATTCCCACTGGCAGCACTCCCTGAGCGTGGAAGAGCTCGCGGGGTACGTAGATCGGCATGTAGCCGACCGCCAGACCGCCGGTCTCTTCCTTCCATCGCCGTACCCGGCCCAGGCGGTAGTCACGGTACAAGTCTTCGGCCTCGCGAACGATCCTGTCGACGGCTGTGCCGACTTCGGCCGCGTCGACGGTCATCGATTTCTCCATTGGGGCTGACGCTTGTCCAGAAAAGCCTGCAGCCCCTCGGCCGCGTCCTCGGTGGTCATGAGTCGCTCGAGATAGAGATTTTCGGCGGCCTGGAGCTCGCTTTCGAAGCGCCGGGCCAGGCCGATCCGTGCCGCCTCGGTCGCCAGGCGCAGGGCCTTCGCCGAGTGGGGCGCCAGATACTCCTGATAATAGGAGAGGGCCGACGCCTCCGGATCGACGCCCACTTCGTCGATGAGCCCGAGCCGCAACGCCTCGTCAGCCGCCAGAGAACGACCACTGAGACAGAGCTCCTCGGCTCGGGCCTGGCCGATCCGGTCGGGTAGCAGGACCGACGCCACCGGCGCGAAGACGCCGAGACGAATCTCCGGCTGGCCGAACATCGCGTCGCTGGCGGCGAAGATCCGACTGCACACACTGACCAGCTCGAGCCCACCCCCAAGACACTGTCCCCGCACCGCCGCCAGACAGACGACGTTGCTGGCGACCGCCGAGCGAATCACCGCATGAAAGGTGCGGATCATGGTTTCGAACAGACCCGGCATGTGCTCCTCGACACTCGCTCCAAACGAGAAGTGCGGCCCCTCGGCGGTGAGCAGGATCGCCTTGAGATCGGAGTCGGCTGCGGCCCGTTCGAAGACGGCACCAAGAATCTCGAACTTCGCCTGATCGAGAATGTTGGCCTTCGGGGTCGCCAACCGCAGCCGCCAAAGTCCTCCTTCGGCCAATCTCTCGACCTGCACCGGACCCTCGCTCGGTAGCCCGCGGATCACTTCGCTCATGCTTCCTCCTCGAGGTCCATCTCCAGTTGATAGAAGGCGCCGCCGACGAATCCACTGGAGCGGAAGAAGGACATCACCGGTATGTCGGTTCGCTCGACCATCGTTCTGACCTTGTCCACTCCGAAGCGGTGGAAACGGAGGCAGGCCTTCTGTAGCAAGTCGCTGGCAATGTTTTTCCGCAGGTGATCGGGATCGACGCCGACCGCAAAGACCCAGCCGCACGGCTCGGAACCGAACTCGAACGCCCGCACCTCCCCCAGCAGGTATCCGACCAGCTGGCCGTCGATCTCGGCGCCCAGTCCCACGGCTGCCGGTCGCTGGGCGGTAACGACGAAGCTGTCGAAAACACTCTCCCAGTAAGTCGGCTTGGCGACCCCGGTGTGCCCGGCATCGATCTCGATCACCTGCGCCAAATCTTCCGGGCGAAGGTCTCGAATCCGGATCTCATCCGCGGAGTGGCCGGCAACAGCCTGTCGGCCGGCGCTCATCTAGTCACCCTCTCTCCGGTGCGCTCGCGCCAGCACCTCGTCGACCAATGCCTCGTCCCAGACCGCGCCTTCGGCCAAACGGCGCCGGAGCAGCAGGAAATCGACTTCGCGACACGTCTTGCTGCCCTCGTGAAAAGCCCGAAAGCCAGCGCGCCCCTCGGTCATCATGTTCAGGCCGAGCCAGGCCCGGTTGGTCTCACGGTTGCGGTCCCAGTGGAGCAGCTTGTGTTTCCGGACGCTTTCGATCGTCTTGCTGAGACAGCCTGGCATGGTGTTGGCCAAACGGTAGACGAGCGACTCGATCCTGGTATCGAGGCGCTTCAGGTCAACCTCGCCGGCCCGCAGTTGCGCCTTCGCCGCAGCACGCTCCTCGCCCTGTCGGAACTCCCCGTGGATGATCCTCCCGGCTTCGTCGAGCCAACGATCGGTCACCACCATTGGGTTCGGAACCCACTCGCCCTCGACTCGTAGCGCCGGGACAATGGCGGTAAGCAGTCCCAATCTGTAGGCCTTGTGAGCGCTCCAACTCTCGCAGAGTGTGCAACTCTCCATCGCCGCTTCGATCCCGACGAACAGCGGCAAGAAGTCCGTGCTTCCGCCGTCGGGCGCCGAGCCGTGCCGGGGCCCCGCCTGCCCGAATACCGCCAGATCCGAGGCGATCGAGAAGTCGCAGGCCATGCCGATCTCCTGGCCGCCAGCAATTCGCATCCCGTTGACTCTGCAGATCACCGGCTTGTCGCAGTGCAGAATGGCGGTCACCATGTCATTGAAGAGTCGCATGTACTGGCGGTACTCCTCGGGGCGCCCGGCATAGTACTCGGCGTACTCGGCGGTGTTGCCGCCAGTGCAGAAGGCCCGGCTACCACTGCCGGTGAAGACCACCGCCACACAGGCGCGGTCATTCGACGCCCTACGCATGCCGAGAATCACACCCTTGACCATCTCGGTTGTATAGGAGTTGAGCTGCTCGGGGTTGTCGAGCGTGATGCGGACCGCGTGAAGACCTGGCACCGATTCGTCTTCCGGGGTGCGGACCGGAATCTCCTCGTAAATCACCCCAGGTGCATCGTTGGGCTGGATCAGGTCGTGCTGTTTGAATTCCATCTTCAGGACTCCGGAGAGAGGATGAGTCGACGGGAGATCCGCCGTGCGTGGATGTCGGCGAACGACTCGTTGATCGACGACAGGGGTCGGTATTCGACAAACGGCTCCAGAGCGACCATCCCTGAGAGAACCAGTTCGAGTACTGCAGGATAGTGCTCTGGCAGGCATCCCCAGTTGCCCGCGGCGATGGCATCGAGCGCCATGAGATTGGACAGGCGGATGTCGACCTTCCGCGGGGTATAGCCGACCACCCCGAGATAGCCGCCATGGGTCAGCAGGCCGAAGGCGGTCGTCTGCCCGCCAGGAGTACCCGAACACTCGAAGATCTTCCGTCGCCAACTCGGTATCCCGTGCTCGGCGGCAAACTCCTTGAGGCGCGACTTGAGTTGCCTGAAGTCGAGCTCGGAGTTGTCGAGAGTCAGATCGGCACCGTGGTCAGCGAGCAGCGCCAGACGCCCGGAGTCGAGATCGATCGCCGCCACCCTGGCGCCCAGCGCAGCAGCGATTTGTATCCCGAAACCACCGACACCGCCACCGCCCACAAAGACCACCAGATCGCCCTCGCCTACCCGCGCCCGGTCGAGTGCCTGGTAAGGCGTCGATACCGCGTCGGCGATCACTGCCAAGGCAGACAGACCGAGCTGGCCGGGATTGACCCCCTCGTCCGACAGATCAGGCACGGGACAGAGACCCGTCATCGGCACCACCACATGGGTGGCGAAGCCACCGTGTATGTCATTGCCAGGGAAGATCTGCCGCGGACAGATCGACCCCTGACCAGCAACACAGGCCTCGCATTCACCGCAGGGAATGACCGCCGGCACGACGACCGGCGCACCGATCCAGCGCTGCGCGCCCTCACCCGCCTCGATAACGCGTCCGCTGATCTCGTGTCCCAGCACCAGCGGCAACGGGTGCCGAGTCGGTACGCCTTCGTAGTAGAAGCCCAAATCGGTGTGGCAAACCCCGCAGCCGGCGACTGCGACCAGCACCTCGCCGGAACCAGGCGAGGCCTCGCGCGCTTCCAGCCTCATCGGCTCGCCGCCCTGATGCACCATCCATCCCGAAATCAGCATAGGCACCCCTTTGTAGTGGGTTCGGGCCTAAATACGAATTCAGGAACCATTATTCCTAAATAGCGCCATCAAAAGCCTCACCCCAATGGGCAGGATCCGCCCCACCCCGATGGGCAGGGTTCAATCCGTCAAGGCCCTGTTCTTCTGCGCTGCGACTTCCACGACCGAGTTGAGAACGACTCCTACTTCGGTGCGTGCAGCTTCCTCCTGAGCATTCGAGAGAAACAGGACCCGGCCGTCACTGGCGACGTCGAAGACCGCCTCGATGCGCGCGTCATCTTGGAACTCGGTGGTCTCGAAGGTGTCGGAGGTGAAGAGAACCGTGCGCCCTCCGGGCAATACAGGAGGGAAACGAAGAGTCCTCTCCTGTCGTGCTTCATCGAGTGTAGTCAGGGGCTCGGGTTTTCCACGTCGCTCCGGTATTCGCTTCAGCGCACTGGAGGTGGAATCGCTCCCTGGGCAATGTACCTGGAGAGATCCTCGCCTCGGCCACGACCTCGCGCAGCACCTTGATCCCATTCCCACCCTTACGGGTGGTGTGCCTGGGGGACTCCCATGATACCTATGTGAATACATCGAGAGTCGTTTCCCAAACAAAAGCGTGAATGGAAGGGGCATCGGCCGCGCTACTCACAGAGTCCTCTCCATTGACCAATGACGCCCTGGAGGGAGTCGTCATGGAACATCTAGAGAAGCTAAAGCGGAGCCTGGGTCTAGTAGCTATCGCGGGGAGCTTGATCATGGTCAGTGCGAGTTGGGCAGCGGCCGATGAGACTAGGGTGAACACCTATACGCTGAGTGGTCAGACAGATCCTTCGGTGGCGATGGATGCCGATGGCGATTTCGTGGTCACCTGGGAAAGCCAGGGGCAAAGCGGTGGGAACCTCGCGCTGTCTGACGTCTATGCCCAGAGATTCGACAGCAATGGCGACCCTGTGGGAGTCGAGTTCGCGGTGTATGCAGCGTCATACAATCAACGGAATCCTGCAACCGCGATGGATCGCGATGGGAACTTCGTCGTCGTGTTCGAAAACGACACCAACGGCTTGGGCAATCTTCAAATCTGGGCCTGGAGATATGGCAGCAATGGTGGTTTCCTGGGCAATCAGTTCATCACGAACGATTCCCTTGCCAAGCAGTACCCTTCAATCGCAATGGCTTCTGGTAGCGGCGATTTTGTAGTGGCCTGGGACAGTCTAGATGGGGACTCGTACGGAATCTATGCCAGAAGATACAAGAACAACGGTACTCCCTGGGCCGATATATTCAAGGTGAATACCACAACCACAGGCGTGCAAACGAAATCTTCCATCGGTATGGACAACTACAGCAATTTTCTGGTGGCCTGGGAAGCCCATGGGGGGCAGGATGGTGACGGAATCGGAGTCTACGCACAGATGTACACCTCCAATGGGACTCCGGCAAATAGTGAATTTCTGGTGAATTCCACTACCGCCGGCAATCAGACCAGCCCGTCCGCCGCCATGAGTTGGAACGGTCGGGGTATCGTTGTCTGGGAAGACAGCTCCATCACCGGGAGCTTGGATACTTACGATATTTATGGCCAGAGAATCAAACTCAACGGCTCTCTTGAAGGTCAGGAATTCAGAGTCAATACAACAACGGCGAGTTACCAGGGGAGACCCTCGGTAGCCATGGATGCCATCGGAAATTTCGTGGTGGCCTGGGCCAGTCAAGGACAGGATGGGAGCTTTCTGGGGGTCTATGCTCGCAAGTACGACTTTAACGGCATCCCCACAAGCGGGGAACTTCTGGTCAATACCACTACCTCAGGCTCCCAAACATCGCCTGTCGTGGCAGCAGATCTGGAGACAGGTAGTTTTGTTACCGCCTGGGAGGGACCGGATGGCAGCGGGGACGGCGTCTTCATGAGCTGGCCGCTACAGATCCCGGCGTCGCCTATTTTCTTGAGTGGATTCGAATCAGGCGACTTTGGGGACTGGATCGTCTTCCCGCCCTAGCGCCCCGGTAGCCGCTGCAGGTAGAGGTCTTCGGCAGCTTTCTCCCCCAACCGCATAGGGTCGCAGACGCACCGTGTACTCCCAGGGTTCCGGTCTCACCTGGTAGCGGGTGAGCGATTCGAGCTCCGGCGACAGCACCATCTCGAGACCCTGTCTGAGAGGAGAACCGGCAAGGGCTCAGTCGATGCCCTTGCATCCAGGAATCCACGCTAGCTCTTCAGCGTCAACATCTCGGACATGCCCATCGACTCGAAGATTCCCTCGGTCAGCTCCTGATGCTGCTGGTTGTAGGGGTCGATGAGGTCGCCCATTCCCAGGCCGTCGACGACCGTGCGGAAGGGACGCTGGCCAGCCGGTGTCTCGATCAGCCCGGCAGTCGCATCGGCGATCCACTGTGGGTCGGGAGCATCGTTGCCAGTCATGTTTTCACCAAAAGCTTCCATCATCTGCATCGGAGCCTCGGCAAAATCGCCGAGCGCAGACAGTCTTTCGGAGTCGCTCGGCATCAGCAATCGCTCGCCGAAGCCCGTGCTGAAGCCTCCGGGTTCGATGACCACTGAGTCGATGCCGAAGCGCGAGAGCTCGGAGCGGTAGTTGTCTGCCAGGGCTTCGAGCGCGTACTTCGAAGCGTTGTAGGGGCCAAAGAAGGGCAGCGCCATGCGGCCAAGGATGCTGGAGACAAACATCAGAAGCCCCGATCCCTGTTCACGCATCGTAGGCAGCACCGCCCTGGTTACGCGCTGGACCCCGAAAACGTTGATGTCAAAAAGCTTCTGCCAGTCGTCCGGTGCAAAGGCCTCCTGCAGACCGAGCACACCCACACCGGCGTTGTTGATCAGCACATCGAGCCCGCCCAGGGCTTCAATGGCCTCCGCCGTGCCCCGCTGAAAACTGCCGTCGTCGGTCACATCCATCTCGACCACCTGCGCTCCCGCCTGCCGCAACGCATCTGCCACCGACCGGTTCCGGCCTTCGACATCCCGCATGGATGCCGCAACGGCGTGGCCAATCTGGAGCAGGGTATGAGTCATCAGATTGCCAAATCCGCTGCTGGTTCCCGTTATCAGTACCTTCTTGCTCATGTCGAACTCCTTCGAGGTCCCTCTTGGCGATCGGCCTGATCTGCCGTGGCCTCATTTGTTGTCTTTATATAAACTTTCATAACGTTCACTTTCGTACTAATACCGATGGCAAGACGAAGTCAACCCTTGCATTTATTAGGATTTTCAGTAGGATGTGAATGTTTTGAATGTTTCAAACATGCATCCCCATCGAATCGTTAGAATCGACACCGAACGCAACCCGTCGTGACATGAAGATCGCCATCATCGGCACCGGCATCTCTGGACTGGTCGCGGCCTATCTGCTGAGCCGCGAGCATGAGATCAACGTCTTCGAGGCCAACGACTACATTGGCGGCCACACGGTGACGACCAAGGTCGAGTGTGAAGACGGCCCACTCGCCGTCGACGCCGGTTTCATCGTCTACAACGAGGCAAGCTATCCCAACTTCGTCAAGCTACTCGCCGAGCTAGAGGTCGCGACCCAACCGACCACGATGAGCTTCAGCGTCCGCAGCGATCGCACTGGTCTCGAATATGCCGGGACCAATCTGGACACCTTTTTCGCCCAGCGCTCCAACCTGCTGCGGCCTAGCCATTACCGCCTCGCCGGTGAGATTCTGCGATTCAACAAGGCCGCCAGGCAGGCCCTCGGTAACGGACTCGCGGGCACCTTGGGCGACTTCCTCACCGACCATCGGCTCAGCCCCGCCCTGGTCGAGCACTACATCATCCCGCTGACCGCCGCGATCTGGTCGACCGAGCCCCGGCGGGCTCTAGACACCCCGGCACGATTCATCCTGCGCTTCCTCGACAATCATCGACTGCTCGGTACCCGCGGCTACCATCCCTGGCGTGTGATTCGTGGAGGCTCGCAGCGGTACGTCGAGAAGCTCACCGCGCCGTTCGTGGATCGCATCCGGTTGCGCACCCCGGTGCGCCGGCTGAACAGGTCCCCCGCCGGAGTGGAGGTGTCGACCGACGAGGGGACCGAGAGCTTCGACCAGGTGGTCGTAGCCGCGCACAGCGACCAGGCGCTTCGCATTCTCGCTTCCCCCACTGCGCTCGAGCGCGAGATTCTCGGCGCCATCAGTTACCAGCCGAACCATGCCGTCGTGCACACGGACGAGTCCGTCCTGCCAACGAGGAGAAAAGCCTGGGCGAGCTGGAACTACCGCATTCCCCGAGAGGCCGACCGGCCCGTCGTCGTCACCTACAACATGACCCAACTCCAGAGCCTGCCTGTCGAATCGGCTTACTGTGTGTCGCTCAACACTCAGGACGAGATCACGGGCAAGAGCAGGATCGCCAGCTTCGACTTCGAGCACCCGCTTTTCACCGAACCCGCGGTCGCAGCGCAGGACCGGCACGCCGAGATCAGCGGCGTTGATCGCATCCACTACTGCGGGGCCTACTGGCGGCATGGCTTTCACGAAGACGGTGTGGTGAGCGCGCTCACCGTCGGTCAGCAGTTCGGGGTCGGGCTGTGAACCGTCGACTGGCCAGCGCGATCTATGTCGGTCAGGTTCGGCATCGCCGCTTCGCACCGCGCGAGCACGCCTTTCGCTATCCCCTTTTCCTCATGTACCTCGACCTGGGGGAGCTCGATACGGTCTTCGCCCGGCGCTGGCTCTGGTCGAACGGCCGCCGTAACCTGGCCTGGTTCGATCGACGCGATCACCTCGGCGACTCTGGCCTGGACCTCGATACGGCAGTGCGCGATCTGGTCGAGCATGAGATCCGCTGGCGGCCTCAGGGACCGATTCGCCTACTGACCCACCTGCGCTACTTCGGGCATTGCTTCAACCCGGTCAGTCTCTACTACTGTTTCGACCCTGCGGGTGAACGCCTCGAAACGCTGGTCGCCGAGGTCCACAACACGCCCTGGGGCGAACGGCACTGCTATGTCCTCGACAACAGGAACGATGAGGGTGCGGCCGGCACGAAGAGCTTCCACTCGGCCAAGCGCTTCCACGTCTCCCCGTTCATGCCCATGGAGATCGACTACCGCTGGCGCACGAACGTTCCCGACGAGAAGCTGCTCGTCCATATTGAAAACTCGGCCGACGGCGTCGATCTCTTCGATGCCACGCTGACGCTCGACCGGCGCGAGGCGAGCGGCCGAAACATGGCTCTGGCCCTGGCCAGATACCCTCTGATCACCCTGCGTATCGTGTTCTGGATACACTGGGAGGCGCTCAAGCTATGGCGAAAGAAGATACCGTTCTATCCGCACCCGAAGCACGAGCAGACCTCTTCGCCGAGCTGAACACCGGCCAGTCGGAGCCCTGGCTGCGCACCCTGGCCCGCAAGCTCGTGGTGCAACGGCTGCGAAGAATCGGGGCCGGCCGGCTGGAGGTGGAGGAAGGCGGCGGGAGGTTGGTCTTTGGTGAGGATGCGGCAGCGCAGACGCTGCGCGGTCGGGTCGTCGTTCACGACGGTGCGTTCTGGGAACGACTGGCCTGGGGAGGCTCCATCGGAGCCGGGGAAGCCTACTGCGACGCGCTCTGGTCGACGCCTGATCTGACCGCGGTCGTCCGAGTTCTGGCCAGAAATCAGGATGCGATGGAGAGGCTCGACAATGGCACGGCACGGCTTACGGCCCCGCTGCGACGACTCCTGCACAACCTGCGCGCTAACACCCGGGCGGGCAGCATTCGCAACATCGCGGCGCACTATGACACCGGCAACGCGTTCTTCGCGCAGTTTCTCGACCCGACCCTCACCTACTCTTGCGCTATCTATCCCGGCGAGGAGGCGACGCTCGAGACCGCCCAACAGTTCAAGCTCGACACGATCTGCCGCAAGCTCCAGCTCAGCGCGCACGATCGCCTGGTGGAGATCGGCACCGGTTGGGGAGGCCTGGCCATGCACGCCGCCGGCAACTACGGATGCGAGGTCATCACGACCACGATCTCGCAGCGGCAGTTCGACTATGCCACGCAGGCTGTAGCGCAGGCAGGCCTGGCCGACAGGGTGTCGGTCGTGAAGCAGGACTATCGCCAGCTACCCGCACTCCTCGGCCAGCGCTTTGACAAACTGGTCTCCATCGAGATGATCGAGGCCGTCGGGCACGCCTACCTGCCTCACTACTTCGAGGTCCTCGACGAGTTGCTGGAACCCGGAGGCCTGGCCCTGATTCAGGCCATCATGATTCCGGCTGAGCGCTATGGAAGCTATCGACGCTCCGTCGATTTCATCCAGCACTACATCTTTCCTGGCGGCCTGCTGCCGTCTCTCGAGCGCATTGAGGACTGCGTCGGGCAGCGCACGGCCCTGGCACTGGTGGACCTCGACGACCTGACCCCGCACTATGCCCGCACCCTGGCCGAATGGCGTCGTCGATTCGTGGCGCACGACGACCCCATCGCGGCCCTTGGCCTGTCGCCAGCCGAGCGACGCAAGTGGCACTTCTACTTCAGCTACTGCGAAGGTGGCTTTCTAGAAAAGACGGTCAGTGACGCCCAGCTCCTGTTCACGAAGGCCACGCGCTCGTCACAACGCCTGAATCACAGTCCGGCAGGCGGGGAGGAAGTCTCTTGCAGTGGGCACTAAAACTGGCGGAACGGGGCCTGGTTCCCGACCCTCTGGTGCGCAGCGGGATTCGGCGCCTGCTCGACAGTCGGCTGCAGCAAGTTCACTCGGACCCTGAGGCCGCGGACCGCCTGGTGGCCGAGATGCGGCAGAGTCCTCTGGCCATCGAGACTCAGACCGCCAATGAGCAGCACTATGAGCTGCCGCCGGAGTTCTTCACTATCGTCCTCGGGCGTCACCTCAAGTACAGCGCCTGTTACTGGCCCGACGGCACCACCTCCCTGTCCGCTGCTGAAGCCGCGGCCTTGGAGCTCACCTGCCAGCGCGCCGGAATCGAAGATGGTCTCGACGTGCTGGACCTGGGCTGTGGCTGGGGATCGGTCACTCTGTGGATTGCCGAGCACTTCCCTCACTGCCGGATCACCGCCGTCTCCAACTCGGCACCACAGGGTGACTTCATCCGGCGGCAGGCAGACCTGCGTGGCTTGCCCCAGATCGAGGTGCTGACAGCGGACATGCGGACTTTCGAGATCGACCGCCAATTCGACCGCATCGTCTCGGTCGAGATGTTCGAGCACATGCGCAACTATGAGCTGCTCTTCGCGCGCCTCGCATCCTGGCTCAAAACCGAGGGCAGACTCTTCGTGCACGTCTTCTGTCACCGTACCCAGCCTTACTTCTTCGAAACAAAGGGACCGAGTGACTGGATGGCCGAGCATTTCTTCACCGGCGGCCTGATGCCCTCGGAGCTTCTGATGGAGCGCTTCGCCGGGCCCTTCCGGCTCGAGCGGCGATGGCGCCTCGACGGCAGGCACTACGAGCGGACCGCTTTGGCCTGGCTGGCCAACATGGATCGGCACGCAGCGCAGATTCGGGCCATCTTCGAATCCGTCTATGGCGCCGATGCCGAGCGCTGGTTCCAACGATGGCGCCTGTTCTTTCTGGCCTGCGCCGAGCTTTTCGGCTATGGCGACGGTGACGAGTGGTTCGTCTCGCACTCTCTCTGGACGCTTGACGGAGCGTCGGAGACTACCATGGAGGACTGATCGATGACGGGGCTGAAGGTATTCTTCCTGCTGATCCTGCTGGGCATGCTCGCGGTGACCACCACAGCCACTCTCGATCGCGGCCTGTTTACCGCTGGCGCCGAACTCTGGCAGGATCCCTGGTTTCGCGCCACGCTCGCCGACGCCTACTTCGGCTTTCTGGTTATCTACCTGTGGATCGCCTACAAAGAGCGCACCTGGAGTCTGCGTGCGCTCTGGTTCGTGCTCGTCCTGCTGCTCGGCAACATCGCGATCGCCATCTACTTTCTGCTACAACTGGCGCGACTTCCTGACTCGGCCAAAGTCGAGGACCTGCTGCTGCGACAGGACGATCGATCGTGATCGAGTCCATCACGTCTCTTGCCTGGCCGGGACTGGCTATCGCGCTGGCTTTGACGACGGGCGTCTGGCTTGCCAGCGTGGTGAAGCGCGACGCCTCCATCATCGACATCTTCTGGGGCCTTGGATTTGTGACGCTTGCCTGGTTCTACCGCAGCCAGGCACCCCTCGAGACCTTCCGCCAGACACTCGTCCCGATGCTGGTCACCCTCTGGGGCCTGCGACTGGCGATTCATATCTTGTGGCGCAACCGGGGCCAAGGCGAGGATTACCGCTATGCGGCCATGCGACAGAAGTGGGGCGCCCGATTCCCCCTGGTCTCGTTGCTCACGATCTTCTGGCTGCAGGGAGTGCTCTTTTGGCTAATCGGCATGCCTCTGCTGCAGGTGCAGGCCTCGCGGCAGCCGATGGGCTGGACCTGGCTCGATCTCCTGGGCCTGGGGCTTTTCGTTGTTGGCTTCTTCTTCGAAGCCGTCGGCGACTACCAACTGGCCCGCTTCAAAGCTGATCCGGCCAATAAGGGAAAGGTCATGGATCGCGGTCTTTGGCGCTATACCCGGCACCCCAACTACTTCGGCGACGCCACCCTCTGGTGGGGTTTCGGCTGTTTCGCCCTGGCCACCCTCGGGTCGCTCTGGACGCTGATCAGCCCCGTGCTGATGACCGGCCTCATCATCAAAGTGTCCGGCGTCGCTCTGCTGGAAGAAGGGCTGCAGCAAACCAAGCCCCAGTACCGCGACTACATCCGCCGCACCAGCGCCTTCTTCCCCCGCCCACCAAGGACCTAGCACCAGGGGACCGTGCCTCCGTGCCGGCTCTTCCGGGTAGAATCCCACGACTCGAGCGGACTCGTGGATGGCCGGCACAGAGGCCGGCAAATGAACTCTGCGAACAGATGATCGGATCGTCGCTTTCCCATTTCAGGATTACCGCCAAACTGGGTGAAGGCGGCATGGGTGAGGTCTATCGGGCCACCGACACGAAACTCGGCCGCCAGGTGGCCATCAAGGTGCTGCCCCAGGCGGTCGCCAACGACCCTGAACGTCTGGCCCGCTTCGAACGTGAGGCCAAAGTGCTGGCCAGCCTCAATCACCCGCATATCGCCGCCATCTACTCCATTGAATCGGCAGTTCCTTCTGGCCAGCCGGAGGCTCGCCTCGCTCCGCAAGAAGAGGGTAAGGCTACGCTCGGCAAGCTTCCGGCCGGCCCTGGTACGGGTGGTGCTTCACTCGGGGAGGCCCCGGAAGACCTGGAAGCCCTGGTCGATGCGGGCGATCGCGGAGCGGAGCGTCCACATCCAGCAGCTGAGGGTAGCGATTACCAGCATCGCCCCATCCACTTCCTGGTCATGGAGCTGGTCGAGGGCGAGGATCTGACCTCGCGGATCGGCGATGGCCCGATGGACCGCGACGATTTCTTAGGCCTCGGGCTGCAGATGGCCGAGGCGCTCGACGCAGCCCATGAACGCGGCATCATCCATCGCGACCTGAAACCCGCCAACATCAAGATCACCCCGACGGGACAGGTCAAGATTCTGGACTTTGGCCTCGCCAAGCGCCAGGCAGGACTCGTCGAACCGGCACTCGCGTCGTCCGCAGAGACCCTCGACCACCTCACCCAGGAGAACCAGATCGTCGGCACGATCCCCTACATGAGTCCCGAACAAATTCGTGCCGGGACCCTCGATCAGCGATCGGATCTCTTCTCGCTGGGTGTCATCTTTTTCGAGATGCTGGGCGGCAAGAGACCGTTCGAGGGTGATTCCCAACTCGATCTGATCTTCTCCATCCTCAAGGAGCAGCCGCCAGATCTCCGCCGGCTGCACCCGGAGCTCGACGCAGAGCTCGTCGCCTTGATTCTGCACTGTATCGAGAAGGAGCCCAACTCCCGCATCGGTTCGGCCTTCGAGCTTCGCCATCGCCTTCAGAAGCTGCACGAGAAGAGATCTGACAACGCCTCCAAACGGACGGCCGAGACCGAGTCATCCGCGTCGAAGCGGCGGCGGGCTCTCGACCCTCGCGCTGTAGCCGTCCTTCCCCTGACGATCCTGGGCGGCTCGGACGATGCCGATTTCCTCGCCACAGGCCTGCACAACGATCTCATCACGGAGCTGTCGAGAATCCAGGGCCTGACCATCATCAGTCGAGCGTCGGTGATGGGTTATCTCGACACGCAAAAGTCGCCGCCCGAGATAGGTCGCGAGCTCAACGTTGGAACCCTCATCCAGGGAACCATGCAGAATGTCGGCAATCGAGTCCGGGTCACGGCTCAGCTCATCGACGCGATCGAAGACGTCCAGCGGTGGGCGGAGCGCTACGATCGTGAGCTTTCGACCGAGACCCTGTTCGATCTGCAGAGCGAGGTGACTCGCAAGATCGTCGACTCGCTCCAGTCGGAGCTCGCTCCGACGCTGGATATCCCGAGGGGAAAGCCCCTGACTCACGACATGGAAGCGTACCGACTGGTTACCCTTGGCCGACTGCAGGTCGAGCGGCGAACCGAGAACGGCTGCCGGCGTGCCATAGAGCACTTCCGGTCTGCTGTCGAACGGGACCCGGGATACCCCCCGGCCTGGGCGGGCCTCGGCGAGGCCCTCGCCATCTCGGTCTGGTATGGATATGGCGAGCCTGGAGACCGACTGCAGCGTGCCCACCGCGCTGCCCTTCGGGCGGTCGAGCTGGATCCGGAATCGGCTGAAGCACATGGCGCTCTCGCCGCCTATCTCGGGGCGGTCCGCAACGGCCCGGAGGCGGTGCAGCAGCTCGAGCTCGCGGTGCGGCTCCAGCCCAGCTACTGGCAAGCGCATAACCTGCTGAGTTATCTCCACCATCTCAACGGGCAGGCTCGGCGATCACTCGACGCGGCGAAACGGGCCGTCGAAATCAATCCGCTTTCAGCCGAAGCCGTCAACCATCTCTCCCTGTCGCTGTTGACGATCGGAGAGCCGGAAAGTGCGCTCACCGAAGCACGGCGAGCCGGCGAGCTCTCGCCAGGCTGGACCACGGCCACGTTCTACGAGGCCCTGGCGCTTCTCGAGCTCGGTCGACACGACGAAGCCACGGAGTTACTCGCCGGCTTGACGGTCGAGTGGGCCGGACTGGGGGCGCAGGCGACCCTCGCCCTGACGCATCTGGCTGCCGGGAATGAGCCGTTGGTGAGACAAGTCCTCGCGGAGATGGACGCCGACATCGATGCCTTTGCCGTCGGCCTCGTACACCTCGGGCTGGGCGATATCGAAGCAGCCTTCCAGGGATTCTCCGAGGCCGCAGAGCTCACCGACTGGGCCTGCCTCGCCGTCCACCATCTCTACCCTGACATCTGGACCTCCGTCCACAACGACCCGCGCTATCCGGAGCTCGTTCGACGCGCCTTCGAAAGCCACAATTTCGAACCACCCGAAGGGACCCTCCATGACTGAATTCAAGACTCGGGAACTCGCCACCAAGCTGACTGGAAAGGTCCTCGAGCCAGCCGACGAAGGCTACGACGCAGCTCGCGCCCTGTGGAATGCGCGCTTCGATCGGCGACCCGCGGTCATCGCTCGCTGTCAAACCACCGAAGATGTCCAGGCGGCAGTCGACTTCGCTCGCACTCACGACCTACAGCTCTCGGTCAAGGGCGGCGGACACGCCTTTGCCGCCAACACCGTAGGCGAAGGCGGACTGCTGATCGATCTCTCCCCGATGAAGGGCATCGAGGTCGATCCCGAATCCAAGACGGCTCGTATCCAACCGGGTCTCAAGTGGGGCGAAGTCGATCCGGTGACTCAGAAGCACGGCCTCTCGCCTGTCGGTGGCACCGTCTCGACTGTGGGCGTCGCCGGCTTCATCCTCGGCGGCGGCAGCGGCTATCTCTCCCGCCAGCACGGCATGGCCGTCGACAATCTGCTCTCCGTCGATGTCGTGACCGCCGACGGTCGACTGGTTCACGCCAGTGAAGACGAGAATCCAGACCTCTTCTGGGCCCTGCGCGGCGGTAGTGGCAACTTCGGCGTCGTCACCTCGTTCGAGGTTCGCCTCCACGAGGTCGGTCCCGAAATCCTGACCGGCCAGATCGTGCATCGCTTCGAGGATGCGGCCGCGGTGCTCCGTCTATACCGCGACTTCATGCGCGATGCGCCCGACGAGGTCCAGTGCTATCCATTCATCTTTCATGCGCCTCCGATCCCCGAGTTTCCCGCGGAGTTTCACGGCGAGATCGTCATCGACCTGGTGGTGTTCCACAGCGACCCTGGCGCCAAGGAGGTCTTCCAACCTCTACTCGATTTCGGCAACCCCATTCTTGCCTTCGTCGCTCCGCAGTCGTACATCGAGAACCAGAAGGCTTTCGATGCGGGTCTGCCGGCCGGCCACCGGTGGGAATCGAGGGCGCACCAGCTCACCGCGCTGTCCGACGAGTTGATCGAGACCGTGATCGCGAACGTCGGCGAGCTACCGGGGGACTTCACCTCCGCCTATTTCGATGCAGCGGGAGGAGCGATTGCGCGGGTCGATCCTTCAGCCACAGCCTACCCGCAGCGGGAGGCGCCTTGCGCCTTCCACATTATGGCGGGATGGATCAGCCCCGATCGGGACGACGAGATCACCTCGTGGACCCAGGCATTCCATGACGCCCTGACCCCGTTCAGCACGGGCGGTGTCTACGTCAACGTCCTGGGTACCGGCGAAGAGGCCCGAGTCCGCGCCGCCTACGGTCCCAACTACGACCGCCTGGTCGAGCTCAAGCGCAAGTGGGACCCGAACAACCGCTTCCGGATGAATCACAACATCGAGCCTTGAGAACGCAACGGCCGGCGCCGAGGCCGGCCGCTTCACGAAAGATCGTCGAGCCAGGCTGCGACCTCGACCGTCCTGGCGTGATCCGCACCCAGGGTCTCCAACAGGATGCCACGGGCCAGCTCGAGCTCGCTCCGAGCCTGCGCCGTCTGCCCCGACTCGGCGAGCACCAGGCCAATCAACCCGTGCGAAACACCGGTGCGCCAGCCACGGGCCCCCATCGAATGCGTGTGGATCCTCAACGACTCGCGAGCCAGACGCTCAGCCTCTTCAAGCTCACCCCGATCGACCAGGATCCGCGCCAGGCGAGACATCGATCCGGCGACGCGGAGATGGTCGGGACCGAAGATCGTGGCACCGAGCTCGAGCGCCTCACGCAGCCGTGCCTCGGCCTCCTGGAGCTCACCGGCGCCGTGCAGCGCGAAGCCGAGATTTCCCAGGCTGATCGCGGCCTCGGGGCTGTCATCGCCCATGAATTCCCGTCGCAGTGACAGGGATTCGCGATGCAGCTCGATCGCCTCCGCGAACTTGCCCTGGTCGGCCAGGACCGTGGCCAGGTTGTTGGTGGTGTAGGCGAGATCGGCGCGATCCTCCCCGACGAGAATCCGCCGCTCGGTCTCCAATGCCTCGCGCTGGAGCGCCTCCGCCTGGTCCAGATTCCCCATATCGGCATGGGCGTTGGCGATATTCACCAACACCTGGGTGTACTCCACGTGGTCCTGACCGAACTCGGCCTCCCGTAGCTCCAGGAGCTCCTCGGAGCACTCCAGCGACCCCGCCAGATCCCCGCTAAGCCAATAAGCCAATCCCAGAACATTCAGCGCGTCGCCGAGCCGGGAATCGCCTGCTGGCAGCTCGGCCCGCCGGATCTCCACCGCTCGCTCCAGCAGAGGGATGGCCGTTTCGAAGTCTCCGAGCGCCTGGTAGCTGTCCCCCATGGTGAACCGGATCGCTGCTTCCACTTCCGGGTCGTCTTCGAAACGTCCCTCGAGCCCCGCTGCGGCTTCATCGAGCACCTCGCGAACCGTCACCTCCTGTCCACGCGCCTTCGCTGGCTTGACCGAGGCCAGCATCTGCTGCAGGAAGGCCGTCACCTCTCGCGACGACGCGGCATCCCGCTCAGCAGCCCGCTTGGCCTCGGTGGCGCTGATGAAGCCTGACCCAGCCATCACCAACCCGGCGATCAACGCCAGGATCGCCAGCGAGGTTGCGGTCACCACCGCGCGGTTGCGACGGACAAACCGGCTCAGCCGATACCCGGCGCTGGGCGGCCGAGCCTGGACCGGCACGTGATTGAGATGGCGCTCCAGGTCTTCCTTCAACTCCAGTGCCGATCCATATCGCCGCTCCGGATCTTTTTCCAGGGCCTTGAGGGTGATCCAGTCCAGGTCGCCAGCAACGGCACGACGCGCTTCGCCAGACAACTTCGTACTCGGCGCCGTTGGAATCTCCTCACAGACGACCCTCTCGATTCCGATCAGGCTGGCCGTGTCGACCTGATACGGCCTTTCACCAGTAATCAGGAGATACAGCAGGACGCCCAGCGAGTAGACATCCGCGGCGGTTGTGACGCGCTCTCCCCGAACCTGTTCCGGGCTGGCGAATTCGGGGGTGAAGAACCGCCCAACAGAGAAAGTCATGTCCCCTTGTAGACCTTCTGGACCCAGTAATCGGGCGATGCCAAAGTCGAGAAGCCGCGGCTGCCCCCCGGCCGATACCAGGATGTTGCTGGGTTTGAGGTCGCGGTGGACGACGAGATTCCGGTGGGCGAACCGAACCGCCTCGCAGACTGACAGAAAAAGCCTCAATCGCTCCTGGAGATCCAGGTGGTGTCCGTCGGCGTACGTGTCGATCGGATCGCCATCGACGAACTCCATCACCAGATAGGGCAGCCCCCCTGGCGTCGAGCCTCCGTCGAGCAAGCGAGCGATGTTGGGGTGGACCAGATCGGCCAGAATCTGTCGTTCCGTCTGGAACTTCTCGACCGTTCCGGGCAGGGCCTCGCGGACGACCTTGATCGCCACCCGCTGCTCGTAGGTCGCGTCGGCCCGCTCGCCCAGGTAGACCACTCCCATCCCACCCTCTCCGAGAGAATCGACGACGCGATAGGGCCCGATCAGGTCACCCGGCGCCAGACCGCCGGAGTTCTCGCCCTGGAACCGACCTGGATCAGAGCCGATCCGCTCGGCTAGAGCTGTGTCGGTGATCACCTCGTCGACCGCACCGGCGATGAGATCCTGAGATGACGAATCGTGTGCGATCAGTCGCTCGACTTCGGCAATCAGCTCGGGGTCGTCACATTCGCGACGGAGGAAGGCGCCCCTCTCCTCTGGCGAGAGTTGCACCACCGCCTCGAAGAGACGTTCGAGATGCTGCCAGGATTCAGTCCCCACCCGCGACCTCAGGGGAAAGGGCGGCATGCAACCACGCTCTGGCCATGCGCATGTCGCGATCCACCGTCGCCCGTGAGATCTCCAACGCCCTGGCAATTTCATCGAAGCTCAGACCACCGAAATAGTGCAGCTCTATGGCGCGCGCCTTGCGCTCGTCTTTCGCCGCGAGATCGTTGAGCGCCCTATCGATATCCACGAGGTCGGCGACAGGCTCGATACTCGGCTCGACGACGATCTCCTCCAGACTGAGAGGGGCGACTCCACCGCCCCGCTTGATGCTGCGCCTGGCTCGGGCGTGGTCGACCAGGATGCGCCGCATGGCCTGGGCCGCCGCCTTGAAGAACTGCACCCGGTCCCGCCATTCCATGTCGAGCACAACCAACTTGGCATAGGCCTCGTGCACCAACGCCGTGGGCTGCAGCGTATGCCCTTGCCGCTCGCCCTTCATGTAGTGCGACGCCAGCCGGCGCAATTCGTCGTAGACGATCGGCAGCAAGTCTTCGAACGCCTGCTCGTCACCCTCCCGACACTCGACGAGGAGCTGGGTGACGTTTCCGGATCCTTCGTCCGACATCCGCGCCATGGTGCCACAGGTAGCGGCAACCCACAATGATGATTCGCCTCTCCCACGATGAGTATGGTCGACCGCTTTTTTCGCCTATTGAACCAGAAGCCCGAGTTTCAACAGAGCGAACCTAAGCCCGGTCTCGAAGACTGTGGCACCTGGCAGAGGAGGTACCCATGGCAGTAGCGACTTCAGGCCCAGCAACCCGCCGCTCCAACGCATCCGGCGAGCAGATCCGATCGGGTAGCCTTGCACGATTCACCCGCCGCGTCGCGGTCCTGAGTCTCCTGGCAACCGTCATCGCCGGCCCTGCAACAGGCTACAACTCCGAAGAGCACAAGGTCCTCACGGACATGGGCGTGGCCGGCGTCGTGGTACCCGCCGGCATCGAATTTCCTGGAGACACGCGCTTCGATTTTGCAGCGTACTTGTCGAACCGTGCCTACCCCTATCTTTCCGCCAAACGGTTGGCTGTCGGTTTTGCCACCAACAATCCAGCCGATTACGACGAGAACCAGAAACGTGTCCAGGACAACAGCTATTGGTATGGCTACGGACAGCTCGAGTACAACAAGAAGCTCTGGATTCAAGCCCCGGACTCTCCCCTCCTGCGGCGCCGAGGCCTATGGGTGGAGGGCAACGTGGCGAACATAGACGACATGCACGACTTCACCTTCGGCGATCTGGTTGCCCTTTACGGAGACTACCGGCGGATACCGGGCTGCAACCCTTCGCGCCCGGGAATCTGCCACCTGGACAACCGCAATACTCTGGAAGTCTCATTCCTCGCCGGTCAGGATTGTTTCGGGATTGGGCCGCTCCAGGAGTGCGGATTCCGTCCGGATCCTGTTCCCATGGCGGACTATCTCGGGCACATCGGCTCCGGACTGGTACCCCCTTTTGGCAGTGCCGGGAATGCGACTGCCAACACCGCTGGCGATGAAGAGATCTGGGAGGCCGGCTGGTGGGGCGATGAGATGCTGCGCATCGCCAACGTCAACGACTGGCATTTCTCCAACGGCGCTATCGCCTGGTATGTGGGCATGCACCGCTTGGCCGTCAAGTATGCCTGGCGGGCACGATTCAATCCCAGGTTCTGGAATGACGCCCTCCATTACGAGGCCAACGCACTGCACAGCCTCACCGATCTCTTCGCTTTCGGGCACATCGTCACCAGTCGGGCCGAAACTTCCCGTGGCATTATGGCCACACCCCAGAATGCTCTGCTCGACGAAACTGCCTATCTGTGGATGCAATATGTCACGGGCCACGGCGGTGGAGAAAACGACGGTGACGGTCGTGTGGACCTCGCCTTCCCCCTGCCCGAACTCGAGGGGCATGACTTCTATCCCCCCCGAGACGACTTTCTTCCCTCCTACCGGCGCACCGTCAACCTGAACCTCCGGGCCAACCGGGAAAGGAATCATCACGATGCGTTCAACACGGGCGGCGCCTTCGTCAGGAATCTCGCCGGCAATCGCTTTCGCATCTACGGCGACGGTGATCTGAAGCTGCGCGCCCATCAGCCTACCGATCAAGAGACCATGGCCATCATTGCCGAAGCCGTCAGGGTCTCGGTCCAGTCATTGCTCAACGCCTATGTGGACATGGACTGTGGCGCCAAGACCTATGAGGAGATCGGAGCCGCGGGGTCGAGCTATTTCGACGCGCTGAAACTGGTTCCGGTCTTCGTGGAGAACGACTTTCAGGATTACTTTAATGGCCGCTGGACGAGCTATGCGGGGTTCATCAACGTCCTCACGGACTCGGCGGTCGTGCCCGCCCATTGGCAGGCCTGCGAAATGCAATATGTCGACGGGTCCCTGGCCTCCCTGCCATGGTCGAACCCTGATGCCTGCACTTCCTTTCCCTATTTTGTCGAGACTGAAGTGCCGGCCGACGACTTCGCGCCAGCCTGCTCGGTGAGCTCGGACTGGAATCTCATCGAGTCCACACGGGACGCCTCCGAATGGCTCGATCGCAACCCCACGGCTGATGTCGCGGCCTTCGACGAGTTCTCTCCCGGTATCGCCAATGGCGGCGGATGTCTCGAAGACGAACCGGTCGAGCTCCAACTCGACGGGGGCACGATGACCATCACGCCGACGGGCCCCTGCGCCATCTCCGATGCCTCGGGTACCCCTGCTGTCTCCGACCTTCCACTGGAGACATTTCAGTACATGACCCTGGACTTCGATCCCCCGATCGAAGCCTTCTACGCCAACTTCGGGTCCGTCCGGCGAGGGGAGAGAGTTCGCTTGTGGCTCAATCCGGATGACAGTGCTCACCAGGTGCTGGAGACCGCTCCCAGCCCTGACAATGTCTTTGCGTTCGGCCACGGCTTCAGCTCCGACCGACCCGTGAGTCGCGTCATCGTGCAGGGCACGGGTCTCGATGTCAGTGTCCTGGGCGCCTTCGTCGGGCTCGCACCGAGAGAGCCGTCTCTCGGGCAGGTTGGACCCTCAGGTGAGTACGAAGCCGACTTCGCCGTTGTCTTCTCTTCGGGATCCTCGGCTCTCCTGTTCGCGGACGATCTGGAGTCTGGCGATACCTCCGCCTGGACGATGACCAGC
Organism: uncultured Acidobacteriota bacterium; assembly: GCA_963707075.1. GTDB lineage: Bacteria > Acidobacteriota > Thermoanaerobaculia > Multivoradales > JAHEKO01 > CAXMQZ01. The sequence continues at coordinate 218,341 of CAVPOX010000004.1, read as the reverse complement.
AACTAGCGGCCTCGCCAGGGCCGGGTGCCCGAGCGAGGTACCCGGCCTTCAGGCTACGAGCGGATTCCGCACCTCGAGCGCCGCGAAGCGCGTGAAGTCGCGATCCGCCGTCCAGAGCTCTTTCACACCGTGATGCATACAGAGAGCAGCAACTCGGGCATCGTGGACCTGGGCTCCGGCGACCCGCCCCCCCTCCACGGTGGCCCGCAGGATCTCCCAGTACCGTCCCGACTCCGCCAAGCACTCGAGGTTGGGCGATTCCATCCAGGCCTCCACCTGGTCGACAGCATTCAGCAGCGGCGTCGGCGGATCGTAGATGCGGGGATGCGTGACGATGGCCAGGAACTCATGAATGCAGGGCCAGGGAATCGCCCATCTCTCCCGGCCCTCGGCCAATGATCTCAGTGCATTCCCGGCCGCCTCATGCCAGGACGAATCCTCCCGGTGGGCATAGACCAGGAGATTCGTATCGACCGCGATCACCCTCCTCGCCCCTCGTAGATGATCTCGCGAATCCGCTCCCAGGAACCATCCCGGACCTGAGGCTGAAGTCCCTTACCCGAAAAGCTCGCATCTCGGAGCTGGAATTCACCTTCGTGCTGCCTGGCTTGAAGCACACGACGAAGCCCCTCCTCCACCAGCGATCGAAGGGTCACACCCTCTCCGGTGGCCACTGCCTTCGCCTGCTCCAGAATCGCATCGGAAATCTCGATCGTTGTCTTCATATGGGTACCCATACTAGCACTCCCATATTACTTTACTCAATGGCGCCCCTGCCAGTGGAATGACTCGATCGCCACCCCATAGGGACGGATTTCGCTTGACCGATCTTGCACCCGGCGGCATCGGCCTGCTCAGAAGCACAGTGGTCGCGGGTCGGCTGCACCAGGCCCTCAAAGAGACCGCCGCCCGTCGCCGGGTCCCGATCGGCGAGCTGATCGCAGAGAGTCTCGAGTTCTACGGCATCAAGACCACCGAGAGTGCCCGCAGCCTGGTCGATCGAGCCCGGCAGCGATCGAATCTCGGCGAGCAGGAGGCGCTCGAGCTCGCCAACGCAGAAGTGCGCGCCACTCGGGGGCAGTAGGAATCTCCCGTTGGAAGCGCGAGCGCTGATTGTCGACCCGAATGTCGTAGTGGCCGGCCTTTTGACCGGCGACCCGGACTCCCCCACTGCTCGAGTGCTGAACGGGATGCTCGAGGCCCGGTTCGTCTACCTTCTCTCCCCGGCCCTCTTGAGCGAGTACCGCGAAGTCCTCCTTCGCGCCAGAATCCGAGATCGCCATGGTCTCGAGGAAGACGAAATCGACTCGCTGCTGACCGACATCGTCGCCAACGCGATTATTCGGGAACCCGAGCTCTCATCGGACCAGGCACCCGCGAGTCAGGATCAGCATCTGTGGGAGCTCCTGGCCAGCGAGCACGGGACCGTCCTCATTACGGGAGATCAGGAACTGCTCGAGCGACCCCCGGAGGGGGCGTCGGTCATCTCGCCCGCGGGTTTCGTCGCCTAGCGATCGGCCGAGTCGATTCGTCATAGAATGGCGCCCGGCAATCACCGAACAGCAAGGGTAACCGCTGCCAGGCCTGCAAGCTGCAAGATGGTCGGCGCAGAGGCCCGCCCCACGATCGGTGAAGGAGAGAGTGAATGATCGGCACGACACTGGCGCACTTCAAGATCACCGACAAGCTCGGTGAGGGTGGCATGGGCGAGGTCTACCGGGCAGAGGACACCAAGCTCGGGCGCCAGGTGGCGATCAAGGTGCTGCCGGACGCGGTCGCCAACGACCCCGAGCGTCTCGCGCGCTTCGAACGTGAGGCCAAAGTACTGGCCGCGCTCAATCATCCCCACGTCGCGGCGATCTACTCCATCGAATCGGCCCTGCCAGCGGGTCGCCCGGGAGCTCCCTTCGCTTCGCAAGACGAGGTTGACGCTACGCTCCGGGAGCCCCCGGTTGGCTCTGCGGCGAAAGCCGACGTCGAGGCGGGCGATCGCGGAGTGGAGCGTCAACATCCACCAGCGAAACCGAGAGAGCAGCCCGCTCGACCCATCCACTTCCTGGTCATGGAGCTGGTCGAGGGCGAGGACCTGAGCAGTCAGATCTCTGCCAGACCCTTGTCCTGGGATGAGGCCCAATCACTCGCTCTGCAGATCTCCGAGGGACTCGAAGCCGCGCACGAGCAAGGCATCGTGCACCGGGACCTCAAGCCGGCCAACATCCGGATCACTCCCGAGGGACAAGTGAAGATCCTGGACTTCGGGTTGGCGAAGGCCTGGGAGGAGGGCGCCTCCGCGACGATGAATCTCTCGATGTCGCCGACCATCACCGCCAACATGACCCAGGCCGGCGTCATCCTCGGCACCGCGGCCTACATGAGTCCCGAGCAGGCCAAGGGCAAACCGGCGGACAAGCGCACCGACATCTGGGCCTTCGGAGTCATCGTCTGGGAGATGCTGACCGGCGAGACCCTGTTCGGCAACAAGGAGACCGTCTCCGAGGTCCTGGCAGGTGTCCTGACCTACAAACCCGAGCTCACGGCGCTCGAGGGGAAGGCACCGCAGGAGATCCAGAGACTGCTCGGACGGTGCCTCGAACCCGAGCCGCGCGAACGGCTACGCGATATTGGGGAAGCGCGCATCGCCCTCGAGAACCCCATGGTTCAGGACGGTTCGGACGCCCCCACGGCCCGGCATGACGCCGAGACCGCCGGCTCCGGTGCCCTGGCCCGATGGATCGCCGCACTGCTGATCGCTGCTCTCGCGAGCTTCGGTCTGGGTTGGTGGCTCCGGCGCCCGGCTGGACTTCCCGCAGAGGTCGTCCGCTTCGAGTACCGTTCACCTGACGATCATCAATCGCTAGCCTGGACCGGTATGGCCGGCAGTGCCGCCGTCCTGTCACCCGATGGGCAGCGTTTCGTCTATGTCGCCCTAGGGACAGAGGGACAGAAGCTCTATCTGCGAGAGCTCGACGGCCTCGAGGCGCAGCCGATCGCGGGAACCACCGGAGCCTCCCAGCCGTTCTTCTCTCCCGATGGTCAATGGATCGGATTCACCGCTGACCGAGAGCTGCGCAAGATTCCCGTCGGCGGTGGTACACCGATGCCGCTGGCGCTCGTCGCCGAAACCCAGAGCTTCGGCGGCCCTTTCGTCTTGCGGGGTGCAGTTTGGGGACCCGATGACACGATCGTCTTCGCCAATCCCGCGGGTCTTTTCCGCGTTTCGGCCAATGGAGGCCAGGCCGAGCTGATCCTGGATGTGAAGGAGAGGGACCTGGAGTGGGTGGCGTGGCCGCAGTTCCTGCCCGACGGTCGCAGACTGCTCTTCACCCAGGGCATCGATGACGAAGCGTTGTCTCGGGGACCCGTACTCGCCCAGCGCATCGCCATCTTCGACCTCGAAAGCGGAGACACCAGAGCTCTGACCGAGGGAGGCTCGGCTCAGTTCATCCCGACCGGCCACCTGTTGTTCGGGCGCAGCGAATCGGGAGGGGTTTCCGTGTATGCCGCGCCTTTCGATGTCGATCGCGGCGTCATCAGCGGTCCCGAAACAATTCTGCTCTCGGGAGTTTCCGGTAGCAGCTTTGGCGAAGTGAACTACTCGGTGGCCAACAACGGAACCCTCGCCTACCGCCCGGGAAGCGCGGAGTCACCCGACGTCGATCTTCTCGAGATCACGCGCGACGGCACCGCTGTCTCGCTGGTCGAAGCCGGACCGTACCAGACACCTCGCATCTCCCCGGACGGCACGCGGATCGCGGTCGCGCGCGGCGAAGGTGACGCCGACATCGGGATCTGGGTGTTGGAGATCAGCACAGGTGTCTGGACCCGTCTGACCTTCGAGAGTAGCTTCGACCCCGTCTGGACTCCCGACGGCAGCCGCGTCGTTTTCAGCTCGGCACGTAACGGCATCGCCCACGATCTCTTCTGGAAGGCAGCCGATGGCAGCGGCAATGAAGAACCCCTTCATATCACCGATACCGACGTCCACCTTCGCGGTTGGATCGACACCGGCAGGGCGCTGCTGCAGATTCAGACCGTGGACGAATCGGCGATCGACCTCGCGGTTCTCGACGTCGCCTCGGGCGAAGTCGAGCCCCTGTCGCTAACACCCAAGGATGAGCTCTCGGCCACCACCACCCCCGACGGACAGTTGTTCGCCTGGGAGTCGGATCAGTCCGGGCGCGGGGAGATCTACTTGCGGCCGACGGACGATCCTGGCGGCGTGCGCCAGGTCTCGATGGACGGCGGCAACCAGCCGGTCTTCGGACCCGACGGGCGAGAGCTCTTCTATGTCAGCAACGATCTGCAGCAACTGATGCGCGTCACCATCGAGACCAGCCCCTCACTGAAGGTCGGCGCCCCGCAGGTGGTCTTCCGCCACGCCTTTCCTCCCCGACCCGGAAGCCGCGGTGCCGCCTACAGCGTCCATCCCGATGGCGACCGCTTCGTCATGACCGGCCCAGCCCTAGGGGAGTCGACCGTGGTCGTACTGAATTGGTTCGAGGAATGGAACGCGGCGGGGAACTAGGTCGACTCGGAGGCTAGTCGGCAGCTGTTCCACAGATTCGTCATAGAATGGCGCCCGGCAATCACCGAACAGCAAGGGTAACCGCTGCCAGGCCTGCAAGCTGCAAGATGGTCGGCGCAGAGGCCCGCCCCACGATCGGTGAAGGAGAGAGTGAATGATCGGCACGACACTGGCGCACTTCAAGATCACCGACAAGCTCGGTGAGGGTGGCATGGGCGAGGTCTACCGGGCAGAGGACACCAAGCTCGGGCGCCAGGTGGCGATCAAGGTGCTGCCGGACGCGGTCGCCAACGACCCCGAGCGTCTCGCGCGCTTCGAACGTGAGGCCAAAGTACTGGCCGCGCTCAATCATCCCCACGTCGCGGCGATCTACTCCATCGAATCGGCCCTGCCAGCGGGTCGCCCGGGAGCTCCCTTCGCTTCGCAAGACGAGGTTGACGCTACGCTCCGGGAGCCCCCGGTTGGCTCTGCGGCGAAAGCCGACGTCGAGGCGGGCGATCGCGGAGTGGAGCGTCAACATCCACCAGCGAAACCGAGAGAGCAGCCCGCTCGACCCATCCACTTCCTGGTCATGGAGCTGGCCGAAGGCGAAGACCTGACCGAACGCATCGCCCGAGGTCCCGTGCCGGTCGAGGAGGCGGTCGCGATCGCGCTTCAAATTGCCACGGCACTGGAGATCGCCCACGAACAGGGTATCGTGCATCGCGATCTGAAACCGGCCAACATCAAGGTCGGCAAGGACGGCCAGGTAAAGATTCTCGACTTCGGTCTCGCCAAGGCGATGGAGTCACATGGCGGCACAGGCGCCGACGCCAGCGTATCGATGTCGCCGACGCTCACCGCCCAGATGACCGGCGCCGGCATCATCCTGGGAACCGCCGCCTACATGAGCCCGGAGCAGGCACGCGGCCAGGAGGCCGACCCGCGTTCCGACATCTGGTCTTTCGGAGTGGTCCTGCAAGAAATGCTGACGGGTCAACGCGCATTCCAGGCGGACACCGTCTCCGACACCCTGGCCCGTGTGCTGATGCAGGAGCCCGACTGGGACGCACTCGATCGACGGCTGCCACCCAGAATCACCCACCTCCTGCGACGCTGCCTCGAGCGCGAGACCAGAAGTCGACTGCAGGCCATCGGCGAAGCGAGAATCGCCCTGGAGAGCTACATCGCCGATCCCAATGCAGCAGAGCCGGCGGTCGCCGCAGAATCGCCGAGCGCGGCAGCTGGGTCGTCGGTGCTCCGGCGCGCACCGCTGTGGCTGGCGCTGGGACTGCTGGTCGGCGGGCTCGCCGCTTTCTGGCTGGCTCGCCGATCCGTTCCGGATACGCCTGCCGCGGCGTTGCGCTATGCGATCGATCCGGTCGAGGGCACAGTCGCCGGCTCCGAAGACACCAATGGGCTCGACATCTCCCGCGACGGTACCAAGATCGTCTATGTCGGCACCACTGCCGGTGGTTCCAACACCCGGCTCTATCTCAAGACGAACGTCGATGCGGAGCCTCGTGCCCTTCCCGAGACAGAGGGTGCCCGCTCGCCCTTCTTCTCGCCCGATGGCCAATGGATCGCCTTCTTCTCCGAAAACGACCTGCGCAAGGTATCGCTGCTGGGCGGTAGCCCGATCTCCCTGGCCCCGACGCGGGATCGGCGTGGCGGTGTCTGGCATCCCGATGGATCGATCTACTTTGTCGGCCATAGTGCCGCGCCCCTGTCCAGGGTTGCAGAGAGCGGTGGTGACGTGGCGCAAATCACGCAGCTCGACACCGAGCGGCGCGAACGGACCCACCGCTGGCCTTCCCTGGTGCCTGGTGGCAAGGCCATCCTTTACACCTCGGACACGCACGACAGCACCGAGTACTACGACGACGCTCGCATCGAGGCAGTCAACCTGGCAACCGGCGAGCAAAAGGTCGTCCTCGAGGGCTCGAGCCGCGCCGTGGCGGTTGCCAGCGGCCATCTGATCTTCGCTCGCGATGGGTCGCTGTTCTCCATCCCACTCAATCTCGATACGCTCGAAGTCTCAGGCGATCCGCGGCTGGTCGTGCAGGGCGTGCTGACCGTCGTGGTCTCCGGCGCGGTTCAATTCGCGATCTCCGATACCGGCACCCTCGCCTATGTACCCGGCGAGAAGACCTCCGAGATCTTCGATCTCGTCTGGCTGACACCCGAGGGAGAGTCCGAACTCGCCTCTTCAGAGCAGGGCGTCTACTTCCAGGTGGCGCTTTCCCCGCAGGGTGACCGCGCGGCCCTCGTCAGCTCGATGCGGGACTCCCAGGACGTCTGGATCCTCGATATGGAGCGCGGGACCTTGAGCCGCTTCACCTTTGAAGCGAGCAACATGAACCCGATCTGGACACCGGACGGTAAAGGTCTCGTCTTCTCCTCGAATCGCGACGGCACCCACCCCAAGCCCTATCTGAAGTCGGCCAACGGCATTGGCGAACCCCAGCTGCTGTGGGACGCACCCGACGAGGCCCTCGCCTCATCCCTATCGAGCGATGGTCGGTGGCTGGCTGTAGAGCTCAGCCAGTCACAGGACAATCGGGAGCAGTCCACAGAGATCTGGATTGTCGACTTGACGGGCGAACGCGAACCGGTTCCTTTCATCCAGGACAGGAATCGCAATCGCTACCCGTCATTCTCTCCAGATGACCGCTGGCTGGCCTATGTCTCGTCCGAGAGCGGCACCGACCATGTCTACGTGCGCCCCTTCCCTGCAGCCGATGGCAAGTGGCAGATCTCGACAGTCTTTGCACGCGAGCCACGCTGGACGCCGGATGGCAAGCGGCTGTTCTACCGCTCGGTTGAAGGACCCAAGTACGTCGACATCGACACGACACAGGGCCTGCGTGCCGGTCGACCAGTACTGATCGAACCGGACAACATTGGCGGCCCGTTCAACATGACGTATTCATTCCAGCCGAACGGAGAGAGACTGCTGGCGCTCCGTTCTCACGTCGACGACGAGTCGCAGTGGCGCGTCCACGTTATTCTCGGTTGGGAAGACCAGCTAACTGATGGAAGCCATTAGAAGCAACGGGCGGGTGCAGCGGCCCGCCCGACCATTGGGTGAGGGAGACAACGAATGATTGGCGAGACCCTGGCGCATTTCAAGATCACTGACAAGCTCGGTGAGGGCGGCATGGGTGAGGTGTACCGCGCCCAGGACACGAAGCTCGGACGCGAGGTGGCGATCAAGGTGCTGCCCGAGCTCTTCGCGCAAGACGAGGAGCGCATGGCGCGCTTCAGTCGTGAGGCGCAGGTGTTGGCATCGCTCAATCACCCGAACATTGCGGCGATCTACCAGGTCGAGCACGATGGCGATCGCCACTTCCTGGTCATGGAGCTGGTCGAGGGCGAGACCCTGGCGGAAAGGATCAAGCGTGGGCGCATCCCCACCGACGAGGCGATGGCAATTGCCCTGCAGATCGCCGAAGCGCTGGAGGCCGCGCACGACCGCGGCATCGTCCACCGTGATCTGAAGCCCGCCAATATCAACTTCACTGGCAGCGGCAAGATCAAGGTCCTCGACTTCGGCCTGGCCAAAGCGCTCGAAGCCGGGGCAGGCGCGGACTCGAATCCGAGTCACCCGTCCCTTTCCCTGTCGCCAACACTGACCGCTCAGATGACCGGTGCCGGGGTCCTGATGGGCACGGCCGCCTACATGAGCCCCGAGCAGGCCCGCGGGGAACCTGCCGACCGCCGCGCCGATATCTGGGCCTTCGGCGTCGTCATCATGGAAATGCTGACTGGACAGACGGTCTACGCAGGCAAGACCGTCTCCGACACCCTGGCGGGGATCCTGGCGCGGGAGCCCGAATGGGATGCCCTGCCGGAGGATGTGGCGCCGGTCCTTCGCAATCTTCTTGATCGCTGCCTGCAGAAGGAGATCGGTGACCGCCTCCAGGCCATCGGCGAAGCGCGGATCGCCATCGCGGGTTATTTGGAGGATCCCGAGGCTGCGCGGGCGCACGGTAAAGACGTCGAATACGCACCCCTGCCCCTCTGGCGCCGTGCCCTGCCCTGGACCGCTGCCGGACTGGCTGCGCTCGCCGCTATTGTCGGATGGACTCGGTCGCAGCCACTCCCTGAGCCCGACAGCATGCATCTCAACGTGGAGATGCCAGTGGAGACCACCCTGTTGACCCAAATCGGCAGCAGTGTGGTGCTTTCACCCGACGGCACGCACCTGGCCTATGTCACCGGCGACCCAGCAACCCGGAGCCTGCACTTGCGTGACTTGAGCCAACTCGAGGGCAACATGGTCACGGGTGGCGACCTCTCCTATCTACCCTTCTTCTCTCCCGACGGCGAGTGGATTGCCTTTGTGACACCGGGTGAGCTCAAGAAGGTCTCCGTCTCGGGGGGTACGCCACTCACCATCGCCAAGGTGAACTTCTGCCGGGGAGCGACCTGGGCCTCGGATGACACGATCATCTTCACCCCGGAACAAGAAGCCCCGCTGTTTCGCATTCCTGCAGCTGGCGGCGAACCCGAGCAGGTGACAACGCTGGACGAGGATAAGGGCGAGGTCACCCACCGCTGGCCCTGGGCCATCCCCGACAGCAACATCGTGCTGTTCGTGTCGCACAGTCAGAATGCCCAGTTCTCTGAAGCCAACATCGAGGCCCTCGATTTGGAGACTGGCGAAAGGAAGGAGTTGGTGCGCGGCGGTACCTACCCTCGATGGGCTGACTCGGGTCATCTGCTCTATGTCCGCGAAGGGACGCTGTACGCTGTGCCAATGAATCCGGCGACCATGGAAATCCTGGGCTCGCCAGGGCCCGTCATCGAAAACCTGACCTCCAACGAGGCGGCCTACGGCACCGCCCACTACTCCGTCTCGAACACCGGCAAACTGGTCTACATGCAGGGCTCTGAAGTGGCCACTGGTTACAACATAGCTTCGGTAGATCGCGCAGGCGATGCCACGCTCCTGAACGATGAGCTCGGAATCTACTGGTCGCCCGCGATCTCGCCCGATGGGCGATTCCTGGCGATGTCCATTCTCCCCGGTGGAAGCAATGGCGACATCTGGGTCGAAGATCTCGACAGAAGCATCCGAACCCGTCTGACCTTTGCTGATGGGAACGATGGTGCACCCGTCTGGTCTCCTGACGGGGAGTGGATCTATTTCTCGTCGGCCCGTGGAGACTCTGCCGATCTGTTCAGGGTCGCGGCAGACGGTTCGGAGCAACCCGTGCAGCTGATCGAGGATGATCTGAACCAGAACCCTTCGTCGATCTCACCCGATGGCACTGTGCTGGTCTACTCCCAGCAGATGAAAGACACCCAGTGGGACATCATGACCATGCCACTCGATGGCGAGGGTGAGCCAGAGTCTTTCCTGAGCACACCCTTTACCGAGTACGGCGGCGTCGTCTCACCAGACGGAAAATGGCTCGCTTACGGATCGGACGAGTCGGGCGATTGGCGGGTCTACGTAAGGCCCTTTCCGACAGGCAGAGGCGAATGGCAAATCTCGGACGGTCGATCTGGCTACCCCAGATGGTCGAGACGTGGCGACGAGATCTTCTTCCGAACCGCCAACGGCGTTGCCTCCGCCTCCGTCGAGATCAGCGGGGACTCGTTTCGTGCCAAGCGGCCCGAGGTGCTATTCGAAGGGAATTTCGTCAACCTTTTCCCCAGCTTCGACTACGACGTCGCTCCCGATGGCGAGACTTTCGTCATGCTCCAGGGGTTATCGTCGGGGGACAAGACGGACCACGTCGTGATGATCACCAACTGGTTCCCGGAGCTCGAAGAGACTTTCGCCACCGGGCCCAAGTGAGAGACCCGGAGGGGACGAGCCCCTCCGCGCAACCTACGACCTACGGCGTTGCCGGCAACGGGCGCGAGCGGTACTTCTCGTAGAGGCGCTCGTGCATGTTGTCGGTCGAGACTTCGCGGCCGTTGATCACCAGGTGCTCGATCTGGGTGGTGATCTCCAGCGGGCTGCCGTCGGTGACGATCAGGTTGGCGATCTTGCCGGTCTCGATGCTGCCCAGGCGATCTCCGAAACCGAGAAACTCCGCCGGCCACAGGGTCAGCGCCTTCATCGCATCTTCTTCAGACAGTCCATACCCGACCGCGGTGGCAGCCTCGTAGGGCGTCGTGCGCGAATTATGCGGCCCGCCCGGGCCGAATCCGCCACCCGCACCCGAGGCGAAGGCGATCTTCACACCGGCCTCGACCAGCTCAACCGGATTGCGGGCCGGCATGTCGTAAGGTTCATCGTCTTCGAAGGGCAGGCTCTGGATAATGCCGAGAATGACGGGTATTTGCTTCTCCGCCAGCTGTTCCTTGACTTTCCAGGCATCGCGGCCACCCGCCAGGATCATGCGAAAGCCGATCTTCTCCGAGTACTCGATCGCCGATTCGATGTCAGCTTTCGAGTCGGCTCGCACAATCACCAGCTTGTCGTCGGCGACCCATTGCGCCAGCGTTTCGAGCTTCAGGTCCGTTTCGAGCCGGGCGCTCCCCGCCTCCATCGCTTGGCCGTAGTGCTGTGCCGCTTCGAGCCACTGCCGCACCTCCTGGCGCTTCTCTTCGGCCTTTTCCTTGGCTTCGTTGTAGGGCGTCTCCTTCATGCTGAAGGTGGTGAAGTCGAAGCTGCGCGTCTCGATCTCCGGCCAGCGGACCACCATGGCGATGGCGGGGTCGAGGGCCATCTCCTCGACGGTCCAGCCATCGAGATGGATCAGGGCCGCCTGCCCGGCGATGATGCCGTCATCCACCTGGGGGGCCACCAACGTGTGGGTGATCCCGTTGGCGCGAGCCACGGGAATGAGCTCGCTGGACGGATGGATGGCAGTCGCCGCCTGCAGGTGTGGATTGAAGAGTCCCAACTCGGCCTGGTCGTCGGTCGCCGACACCGCACCGATCTCGAGCAGACCCAGCTGACTCATGGCATCGATCATGCCGGGATAGACGTGCTTGCCCGTCGCGTCGATGATGCGAGCGTCTGCGGGTGCCTGGGCGTCGGGGCCGGCTGCGGTAATCAGCCCATCGCTCACCACAACGGTACCGGCAAAGGGATCTCCAGAGATCGGATGAACGGTGCCGCCGGTGATCGCCAGGGTTTCGGCCTGTAGCACGATAGGCGCCAGCAGGAGACAGACCAGTACCAACAGGATTCTCATTTCAAAACGTACATTCATCATCCCACCTCCCGGCAACTGTAGGTGTGCTCATCGGCCCACCGGACTTCGGGTGGCGGTGTCCCGCCTGCTTCCTCTGCTGTATCCGCCGCATCGCCCTTCCCTGACAGGCGCTCCTTGATCTCGTCGATGGTGGCCTGGCGCTTCCGGTCGAGCTGCCGATCGAAGTAGAGGTCGCCATCCACGAAGGTCTTCTGCACCACGGAGAGCATCGAGAGCGGATCACCGTCGTAAAGCACCAGGTCGGCGTCCTTGCCGACTTCGATCGAACCGACCCGATCGTCGATGCGCAGTTGCCTGGCCGGATTGAGCGTCACCATCGCCAACGCTGCGATCGGATCCGCTCCACCCCATTTGACCGCCTTCGCGGCCTCCTGGTTTAGGTGCCGCATCTCCTCGCCGCTGTCGGAGTTGATGGAGACCAGCACGCCCCGCTCTGCCATCAGTGCGGCAGCGTGTGGAATCGCGTCGTAGGCTTCGACCTTGTAGCCCCACCAGTCGGAGAAGGTCGAGGCTCCGGCGCCGTGCGCCGCGATCTCGTCGGCGATCTTGTAGCCCTCCAACACGTGCTGCAGGGTCGCGACCTGCCAGCCGAACTCCTCGGCCACGCGCATGAGCTGCAGGATCTCGTCGGCCCGGTAGCTGTGGGAGTGGACGAGTCGCTCACCCTCCATGATCTCCACCAACGCTTCGAGTCGCAGGTCCCGTCGCGGAGGATAAGCGCCTCCAGAGTCGGCATAGCGCGCCCACTCCTTCTGGTACTCCTGGGCCTCGGTGAAGGCCTGGCGAATCACATCCATCACCCCCATGCGGGTCTGGGGATAGCGCTGTGGGATGCCGAAGCCGCCCATGTTCGACCGCTTGGGGTTCTCGCCCAGGGCGAATTTGATGCCCTCTGGCGCCCCTTCGAAGATCAGTCCCTCGGCATCGCTCCCCCAACGCAGCTTGATCACCGCGTTCTGACCGCCAATAGGATTGGCGCTGCCGTGCAGCAGGTTGGCAGCGGTCACACCACCAGCCAGGGCCTGGTAGATGTTGACGTCGTCGGGGTTGAGGACGTCCTTGATCTTCACCATCGAAGTCACTGCCAGTGTGCCCTCGTTGACGCCACCCTCGATGGCGATGTGGGAATGGGCATCGATGATGCCCGGAATGAGCGCCCCTCCCTGGGCGTCGATCACCTCGGCGTCGCCGGGTATGGAGACATCCCGACCCACGGCCTGAATCTTGCCGTCGCTGACCACCACGGTACCCTTCTCGATCGTCTCGCCTGAGACCGTCCAGACGTCGGCGTTGGTAATGGCAAAGGTGTCCATCTCACGGGCTGGCCCACGGAAAACCGCCACCGCCGCCGCCAGTTCCTCGGTACTGACCGCTGGTTCTGCGTCATCGGCATCCGTGTCATCCTCGGCCGACTTCATGGCCGTTCGCTCACCAGAAATATCCATCGACATCGGCCCGGCGCTCATCGTCCCCGAGAGCCGCTCACCCTCCACCGTCAGCGACCACGAAGCGGTCATGCTCTGGCCACCCATCGAACGGGTGGTTTCGAAACGCAGCAGATCGCCCGACATTCGTGCATCGTCCATCACGGTCGAGCCCTGCTCACCGGTAATCTCTCCTGTGACCTTGCCGTCGGCGCTCATCTCGAGCTCGGCGGTCAGGTCCCGTGCCCCGCGAGGCGACTGCATGACGATGTCCCAGGTGCCGGAGACATCCTGCGCCGGCGGTGTGGTCGGGCCCTCGTCCTCCTGCATGTCGAAGCGGCGGCCATCGACAAAGACCGCAACGATCTCGGCATCTTCGGTCCAGGGCCAGTCCGAGGCCAGGACCAGATTGGCGATCTTGCCTTGCTCGATCGAGCCTAGACGGTTCGACACCCCGTATATAGCCGCGGCATCGTGCGTCAGAGCTCGCAGCGCCGCATCGTTGCTGAGTCCTGCATCGACAGCCTTACGTACCCCTTCGAAGATTTCCGCAGTGCTGGCGAGATCAGCCGAGTAGAAGGCGAACGGAATGCCAGACGCCGCCAGCTTCGCCGGTGTGGCCACCGCCATTCGACGGTGGTAGTAGGTGCGCAGGGGCGTGTCGGCATCCGGGTCACGGTCCTTCTCCACCTCGGGCCAGTTGAGACTAATCAGCACAGGAGTCCCGGATTTCTCCAGGCGATCGAGGCGATCGTAGGCTCCGTGGCCGCCGTAGAGAATCGTCTTCAGACCGTAGGTGTCGCTGATGGCCAGGGCGCGATCGAACTCCCTGGGAAGCTGCGCCGGGAGCAGAAAGGGCGTGCCGCTCTGAATCGCGCTGACCAGGGGTTCGAGGGACCGATCGTGGGTGACCCGCTCCCGGCCATTGGGGTTGCTCACGTAAGCTGCGCCCGCACTGGAGTAGTACTTGGCGTCTTCGAAGACCTGCTGGATGTAGGCCAGCGTTCCCATGAGCGATCCGGGAAAGCTGCGAAAGCCGCCGGGAGAGCTGAAGCTGACGCGCTGCGCCACCGGAGTGGCCACGATCTGTTCTCGCGGATCTCGACCCTCACCCAGATTGATCAGGGTCGCCTGGCCCGCGAAGATCCCCTGGTCCGGCACGGTCACCGCGGCGGTGAATCCGGCCTCGCGCCACTTCTCGACGCGGTTGTCGTCACCGAGGCGCTCTGCGGCGCTGAGCCAGGTCGTCGTGTTGGGGCGATCCTCCGGGCCACGGATCTCGGGCTGATCTCCGCGACCGGGTGGGCCTCCCATGCCACCAGGGGCCGAATCCTCACCCTTCTGACCAACGGTGGTCATGGCATCGATCATGCCCGGGTAGAGATTCATGCCCTCGCCATCGATGGCCCAGGCATCTCCAGGAACCGTGACACCGGTTCCCACGGCCTCGATCAAGCCATCGGCGATCAGGACTGTGGCACCCTCGAGCACCTTTCCGGTTCCGGTGACCACGTTGACATTGGTGATGGCGTAGTACGGCGGTGGGCTCGGCGGTTCGGCCTGCGTCGGTACTGCCATCGCGGCCAGCAGTCCGGCCACCCAAATTGAGCGGATCGATTTCATCTGCACTCCTCCAGAAAGCCTTCGAGGCGGCCCATTGTAGACCATCCGTCGACGACGAATACCGGGGAGACCTTCGTGGGCATCTGGGAGGGGCAAGCCCTCCCCCTGCAGGACTCCCGCTAGTTGCCGAACCAGCGGGTCAGGCGCTCGGCCTCGAAAATGTGCTTGGCTTCGAGGTACTTGGCCGACGGCTCCTGCAGCTCGACACTGGGCTCGGGCTTGGCAAAGAACTCGGCCTCGATCATCGCCGCCTCGCTCTTGCCCATCTCCATGAAGCAGTAGCCGCGGCCATCAAAGCCCGGAGCCGGGGCATCACCGAGGATGTCGGCGGCAATGGCAGCCGCCACTCGATTGCCTTCGAGCTCCGCCATGACGCCGGCCTTGGGCAGGGCCAACCCGTTCGCCAGTTTGATCTGCATGACGTCACCGATGGCGAAAACCCTGTCCCATTCGGTCTCCAGGGTAGCCGGATCGACAGAGATGAAATCGCCTTTATCAGTCAGCCCGCTCTCCTTGACCACGGCGGGAGCGCGGTGCGGCGGCACCGCCACGATCACATCCGCCGCCAGCTCTCCGTCTCCAAAGACGACCCTCCCGGCCTCGAACCGCTCCACCTTGCGGCCCACCTGGAAGTCGATGTCGCGCTCCTTCAACCGAGCAGCCAGCCAATCGGAGCCTGCCTTGCCAGCGTTGGGCAGCAGCATCGGCTGCAGGGTCGCCACCGTCACCTTGGTCTTCTCCCGGACTCCGCGTTCGCGCAGGTGGTCATCGATCAGCATGGTGCATTCATAGGGCGCTGGCGGGCAGGTATACGGCACCCCGGCAATCACCACCGCCACGTGCCCCTCGTCGATGTCGGCCAGGGCGTCCTTGAGACCTGGCACTCCCTTTTCATCCCAGACATTATGGGTGTGCTCTGCCAGACCCGGTACCAGGTCGGAGCGCATCTCGGCGCCGAGCGCAATCACCAGGTAATCCCCTTCGAGGCTCCCCGCATTGGTTTCGACACGGCGTTCGGTGGGATAGATGCGCGAGACCTTCCGGGTCAGAAACTCGACCCCGCGGCGATTGAGGAGTTGGCGAGAGCGAGTGCCGACACCGTAGTCCTCGATGTCCACCACCGCCCAGAGCTTGCGCAGACCCATGGTGAAGTGCTCGGATCGATCGACCAGAACGATTTCGGGCTCGACCTTCTTGAGGCGCCGCTTGAGTTCAGTGGCCACTGTGAGGCCGCCGAAACCGGCTCCCAGAATGAGAATGCGTGCCATCAGTCAACTCCCTTCGATTGTGAGTGATTGTGCGGAGATGCTCAGAGTCTTGGCACAGTCTATCCCACGCCCTATCGCCGAGGCCGCACGACAGTCTCGGGTCTCCATGCCCGAGGATTGGCAGGTGCTCGAGGCCACATCGGTTCGTGCCACAATCGGCCATGCTCACTCTCACCCTGATGTGCCTGCTGGCCGGCCAGCATCCGTTGTCGGTCGACTACGAGCTCAGCTACGACCCTGCCGACCCGGGCCGTGTCGGCGTGACAATCGGCTTCCCCACGGATGCGACAGTACTGGTAATGCCGCGTGCCATTCCGATGGGCTACGACGATGTGCATTACGATCGCTTTGTTCACGACCTCGAAGCTTCGAGTTCCGATGGCACACCCTTGGCTGTGACTCGAGAATCGGAAGGCCCCCGATGGAAACTGGGTGACGGCGGCGGCGCAGCGCGACGGGTGCGCTACACAGTGGATGTGGATGCTATGGAGCGCGAGATTGTCTCCGCCTCGGATACTTCGAAGGCGCGGCCAGGCTATGTGGGGCTCCTGGGCTATTCGATCTTCGCCTACGCGGAAGGTCTCGAGGCTCGACCCGTGGAGCTCACTGTGAGTGCGCCCAACGACTGGCCGGTCTTTCTCACCCTGGCACCACGTAGACCAACGGAAAGCGGTATCGCGAAAGCCACTGCGGCCGACTTCTACGCGCTCGCCGATTCGCAGGTGGCCATTGGGCCCGATCTGCAAGTGCTGCAGCTCGCTGCTGCAGTTCCGCTCTTCGTAGTGCAGTACGCGGAACAGCCGTCGGACGCATCCATCCTCGGCACTCAGGCGGTCACCGCACTCAACGCTCTGGCGACCTACTTCGGCTCGGTACCATTCCCTCACTACACTGTGCATGTCGAGTTCCTGGAACCGCGCTCGTCGGACCACCGCTACGGCTTTTCCATGGAACACATGGAGAGCTGCACGATCTTCTTCGATACCAGTCGCGTGGTCACCGCGGAAGGAGAAAGAGGCGAGGGGTCCGGACGTCACCTCTACAACCTCGCCCATCACATGGCGCATTCCTGGATCCCGAAACGCGCAGCACCGACCGGGTACTTCCCCTGGAGCTGGGAGCTCTCCCCCGTCCTGGACTCGATCTGGTTCAGCGAAGGCTGGGGACAATATGCCGGGGCTGCAGCCCTCGCCGAAGAGGGAGGTCTTGGCGACGCCTATCGCGAGGAACTGGTCGACCGCCGCTTTCGCGCTTCCCTTGCCGCCGCCCCCTCATTCCTCGCCGACCTCGATCTCGTCGACGTCTCGCGCATCGCCAGCACCCGCTACAGCGAGGACTTCCGTACCGGTCGCAACGTCTTCTCACGTGGCGGCTTGATGGCCTACGACATAGACGAGGCGATCCGCAAGGGAACCGATGGCAAGAAGAGCCTGCGCGACCTTCTCCAGCGTCTGATGGAAGAAGGCCGCGACAGGCCCCTCGATCTCGACCGGCTACCCGAGTTTTGCCTGGCGGCGACCGGCATCGACGTCAGCGACATTTACCGGCGATGGCTTGGCCCCCTTCGCCAGGCACACAGGCCCGAATAGCCGAGCCCCGGACAGCCGAACCCTAAGCTGGGGGCGAGTTGAAAGCCGAGAGGTGACAGACAGCCCCGTCGTAGAACAGGGCCGAACCCGAAAGTTCCTCGCCCAGAACTTCAAACTCCACTCCCAGATCGGGTTGCCGCTCAGCTTCCTCCAGGTGATCTGTTACGTCACTGATGAACTTTTTCGCCGTATCCCGGGCAACCGGCTGTGACTCCGACCACTCTCGGGCCGATTCCAGGAAATAGGCATCCGCCATTCGCTTCCACATCTTGCGCATGGTCTGCGGCTTGTCGAACAGGTCGAGTCCTACAACTCGACCGTCCCGAGCTGCGATGAAACCACAGGCGTCATGGGGCAGCTCGATCCTCTTTCGATAGCGATCCATTCTCTCCGGAGCGGCGTCGAAGCTGGCCGCAAAGTCGGCAGTTGGTGAATACGCAGCCAGGGCATGCAGGTGTTCGCCGACTTCGTCCCAAACCCGACCCTGGTCTGCCAGTGCCTCGCCTCTGAACCGGCGGCTCCGCTGGGCGCTCTTGACCTTGAGCTCCCGCAGTTTTGGATGGGCAAATGCCGCCGGTTTGAAGTCACGGGACCGATAATGCCACCGACCCTGCTCCACGCAACTAACCGGCAGCTTGAAGGAGGCCTTCGCCGCGACCAGCACCGTCAAATTGACCACCCGATTCTGCTTGGCACCCATCAGGATCTCGCCTTCCGGGATCAGGATCGGTGTGCCACCTGTGTTCTTGACGCCCAGGAACGGGACCTGCCCCCCCTCGCTGACCTCCTCCACCACCGCTTCCGCACTCTCCACGGCATCGGATAGAAGCTGATACCTCGCCCCACCGTTATCGGCTTCGTCGAGTGCTTCCCCCGACGTCGCGTCCGCTCGACCATCCTGCCAGAAGAGTGGGAACACCGTCAGATTCTGGTGATGAATACCCTCTCCGACTTCGACTCCTGCCAGCCATTTCTGGACTTCCCGCTTCGCGTTCTCTTGCATCGGCCGCCTACCTCCCCTGTCGTTGACCCGTTTCCCCGTCGCCGGGGGCATCTCCCCACATGGGCAGAGTGCCACGGGACGGTGTCAAGACCTGTCAGCAACAGCCCGACAACGCGAGCGCCCGAAAATCATGCGCAGAGGCCGACCGCCACCTCCGTCTGCGCGGCCAGGTCTCGCGGTGGTGCCGTGTGCTGAACCTCAGTCCTTGTACTCGCTGAGGAGCTGCTGGAATCGCGGATCTTCGCGCAGGCCGGCGAAGTAGGGGCTGGCTTCGAGGGTGACGAAGTCGCGGAAGCCCATTTCGAAGAGATCGTCAAGCCCCTCGAGAGCCTCATCGGTTCGGCCTATGGCCGCCAAGGTCGCCGCCCGGTAGTAGCGCACCATTATGGTATCTCGGGCGGCATCACGTTCGATTGTCGCCAAGGCCTCGTCGTAGTCCCCTGCAGCCAGGTAGTACTGGGTCATCCCGATATTCCGAGCACCAAAATCCGGATCCTGCTCCACCATGGTTTCGAAGGCTTGTCTCGCCTCTTCGACCCTTCCCATCGCCAGCAATCCACGACCGAGATGATAGTAGGCACCTGGAAAACGCGGCTGCAACTTGATCGCCTCCCAGGCGGCGTCCACCGATGCCTGGCCGTCGGGAGGGGTCATGTAGGCCAGAGCCCAGGAGAGATTGTCCCAGTAACGTGCTTCTTTGGGGGCCAGCCTCACCGCCTCGCGCAGCAACTCCGCAGCCCGGTGGTAGTCGAACCGGTTGCCAGCGATCAGACCCAGGGCATGGGGAGCGTCCGGCATCGTGGGATCGAGCTCCACCGCGCGCTGCGCATACTCCTCCGCCTTGACGATGCGTTCCTCTGTGGTGTCGAAGTTGCGATACATGTCGCTCTCGACAAAGGCCAGACCGGCCAGGGCAGCCGCGTACTCCGGATCGTGCTCCAGCGCCTCCTCGAAATGCTCGATTGCCTGTTCCAGCCGTGCCCGGACACCCCACTCCCGCGACAGGGCCATGCCACGCAGATAGGCATCGTAGGCCGCGACGTTCTCCGTCGCCCGCTTCTCCAGATCCCGCTGCTCCTCTGGGCTGAGCTCGAGATTCAACCGTTCGGCGATCTTCAGAGCGGTCTGCTCCTGCATAGCGAAGATGTCCTCGAGACTGCCGTCGAAATCTTCCGACCAGACGTTGCGTCCAGTCTCGCCATCGACGAGCTGTGCAGAGACCCTGATCTGGTCACCGGCTCGCCTGACGCTGCCATCGAGCAGGAATCGTACCCCCAGTTCACTGCCAATCTGTTGGACATCGCGAGCGCGATCGGTAAAGGGTGCCACCGAGCTGCGAGAAGCCACCTCCAGACCGTCGATCCGTGAAAGCTTGCTGATGATCTCTTCGGTCATCCCTTCACTGAAGTAGTCGTTCTCCGCGTCTGCACTCATGTTGTGGAAGGGCAACACGGCTACCGACGGCACCTCAGTGACCTCGGCCGCGGGTGGTGGCCCCAGCTCAGCCCCCGGCCCACCGAACCATGACTTGCCGACAAAGAACAGAATCGCCGCCATCGGCAGGAGCAGAGCCAGGAGCCCGACCCAGCGCTTCGATTTCTCAGCCGGTGCAGGAGCGGGAACCGGCGTAACCGCAGGTGTCGCCGTTGAGGTCACCGCCTGGCTCTCTTCTGTGGTCTGGAGACTGCGTAGATCGGCGACCAGATCACGCGTGTCGTTGTATCGGCTCGACGGGTCTTTCGCGAGACAACGCAGGATGATGCGCTCCAGATCGGCGGGGAGTCCCGCGCGAATCAAAGATGGGGCCTCCGGATCCCGCTCGAGGATCTTGGCCAGGGTCGAAGTCGTCGTCTCACCGCGAAAGGGCATCTTTCCCGTCGCCATCTGATATAGCAGCACACCGAACGAGAAGACGTCGGAGCGCGAGTCGACAGTCTTACCCTGAGCCTGCTCGGGAGACATGTATGCCACGGTGCCCAGGATCGTCCCTTCCTGGGTCATCTCCGCCGTGATGGTCGCAGCGAGGGTCGCATCGTCTTCGCCGCCGAAGAGCGGTCCCTGTGGCTTGGCGAGACCGAAGTCGAGGATCTTGACGAGGCCATCCTCGGTCAACATGACGTTTCCAGGCTTGAGATCCCGATGCACGATTCCTTGCGCATGAGCGGCCGCCAGTCCCTCGGCCACCTTGACGGCGATGCGCACCAACTCCTTCAGCGCCAGCGGATCCAACTGGCTCAGCCGCGCATCGAGGCCCTTGCCATCGATTCGCTCCATGGCAATGAAGGGCACTTCGTCGACCTCACCGACTTCGTAGATCGTGCAGATGCTGGGATGGTTGAGAGCAGCCGCAGTACGCGCTTCACGCAGGAAACGCGCACGCATGTCCGCACGCCCCAGCGTCTCCTTCGACAAGACCTTCAAGGCCACCGGTCGGTGCAAATCGACATCATCGGCGCCCCACACCACACCCATACCCCCCTCGCCGAGCTTGGAGGTGATCTTGAAATGGGAAAGGGTCTCGCCGATCACGGGTGCCCGCTATCTTATTCGATTCGGGCCTGCATGGGCCCAGCAGCCGAGATCGTGTTCCAGTCGGCAGGTCGATGCAACCTATACCGCGCTGTCTTCGTCTATATATATTGAGAGAGACACTTCCACTGCTGGTGCTCACGTTCCGAGCCCGAGGAGGTTGGCGACATGACCCTGCACCTCCACCTGCCTCATCCCGCTGAAAGTCTGCGGACGCTGCTTCTCGTCGCCGCGACCCTCGCTCTTATCCTGGTGCTCTTCTGCGCCTCACCGATTCATTCGCAGGCGGCCTCTGCCGACTCGGGCCAAGTTCCAGAGCTCACCTCTCTCCAGGACTGACTAGCCGTCGTCGTCTTCGTCCTCGTAGTCTTCGTAGTCTGAGTCGTAATCTTCATACCCCTCATCGTCGGACATCATCGCGGCCTCGAGGTCGGATCCGTATTGTTCGAGGAGTTTCAGCTCAGCCGCTGTCGGCGGTGGAAGCTGCTTCGTCGCCTTCTGCATAGCCTCACCGATGGCGAAGCTCTGCTCCATCGCATCCTGCATCTGGGCACAGGTCTCTGAATCGACCTGCGCACAGCTTTGCTCGACCATCGCCTTGTAGGACGCCTGCTGCGAAGCGAGCATCTCCTGCTGACTCTCCATTTGCTGAGCCATGAAGACCATCGAGATTCGCATCGAGCCTCGCAGGAAATCTTCTGGCTCCAGGCCACGACTCCGTGCCCATTGCTGGTATTCCGAATCTGCCAAGATCTGCCGGACATCTCTAGCGAATTCCGACGCGACCTCGGCGGAATCGTCCTCCTGCATGATCTCGAGCTCATTCATCTCCGGCCAATACTCGATCACAGCCTGGATATCTTTCTCACCGAATTCAATGCCGCGAGTGAACTCCGCGATGACCTTCATCCACTCTTCGTATTCGGTCACGGCATCGCCCATCGCATCCCCTTGAGCGCGAGCCGCCGTAACGCCAACCAGCAGCATCGTGATAACCAGAGCGCAGACTGTTCTCGTCGACATATACCCCCCTCTCCCGCGAATGAGGCGCCATTTCCTCCTGCGAGATTCAAAGGTTCAAGGTTGGCTGGAGTATGCCAGTAAGCACCCGTCTTGACGCCACCCAAAAAGGTGGTCCGACCGCTAGGCGGCGCGGTCGCTAGCTTGATCGAGCGAGGTCGCCTTGTCGTGCATAGTCTTGCCACCCTGGAGAGCCGCCAGATAGGTATAGGTGGCAGGGATGACGAACAGCGTCAGAAATGTGCCGATCAGCAGACCGCCGATGACCGCGATGCCCATCGGCATCCGGCTCTCCGAGCCCGCCCCTAGCGCCAGAGCAATCGGCAAAGTGCCAAGGATGGTCGAGATACTGGTCATCAGCACTGGCCGCAGGCGCGCTGAGGCACCACCGAGAACCGCCCGCTCGATGTCCATGCCGCTGTCGCGGCGTTGGTTGGAGAACTCCACGATGAGGATGCCGTTCTTGGTGACCAAGCCGATCAACATGATCATGCCGATCTGACTGAAAAGGTTGAGTGTCTGCCCGAAGTACCAGAGCGCGAATAGCGCACCGGCAAGAGCCAGCGGCACGGTCAGCATGATTGTGAAAGGATCGCGGAAACTCTCGAATTGGGCAGCCAGCACCAGGTAGATCAGGACCAGCGCCAACAGGAAGACAAGTCCGAGACTGCGAGAGCTCTCGGCGAAATCCCGCGATTGGCCAGCCAGATCTGTCGAGAAGCTCCGATCCAATGTCCGACCGGCGATCTCCTCCATCGCGTCGATTCCGTCGGCGATGGTGTGGCCCGGCGTGAGTCCGGCCGACACCGTGGCCGATTCATAGCGATTGAAGCGGTAGAGCTGCGGTGGACTGCTCGCCTCGTAGATGTCGATGACCTTGTCGAGCAGAATCGGCTCGTCGTCCGTCCCCGGCACGTAAAGATTGCGCACATCAAAGGTCTCGTTGCGGCTCTCGGGAGCGACCTGACCGATCACCTCGAACTGCTTGCCGTCGACGACGAAGTAACCAAGCCGCTGTTCACTCAGGGAAAGCTGCAGCGCCTCGGCGATGTCGAGCGCCGCGACTCCGAGATCACGAGCGCGAGCGCGATCGATGGCAACACGCAGCTCCGGTTTGTCGAACTGCAGGTTGACGTCGACCGCATCGAACACCGGATTGGCCTCCGCCTCGGCGATGAAGATCGGCAGGATCTCCTTCAAGCGCTCGAGCGAGGGCGCCTGCAACACGAACTGCACCGGCAGCCCGCGGCTCCTTCCTACGGCTATGGTGGGGTCCTGAGAAACAAAGGTCTGGGCACCGGGAAGACGTCCCAACCCGACTTGCAGGGCGTCGGCGATCTCTTGCTGACTCCTGTCGCGCTCGTCGGGCTCAACCAGACGCAGACGCATGTAGCCGTTGTTGACCGAGCTCGAAGCGCCGAAGCCAGGCGAGGTGACCGTGATGATCGAGTGGATCTCCGGCACCAGTTCTTTGGCCAGGGCTATCTGGTCGTCCATATAGGCGTCCATGTAGGCAAAGGTCGCGCCCTCCGGCCCGCGGCTGTTGACCCGGACCGTACTGCGATCCTCCAGCGGCGCCAGCTCGCTCGGCAGGATCCGAAAGAAGAACACCATGAGCGCCAGACAGAGGCCGATCAGGGGCCAGGCGAGCCACCGCCGCGCCAGCACTTGCTCCAGAGTCGATCGGTATGAGGTCGCGAGCCAGGTGAAGAAGGGCTCTGTCTTGCGGTAGACCCACCCGTGCTGCTTTCTACCTCGGAGCAGCTTGGTCGACAGCATCGGAGTCAGCGACAGGGCGACAAACGAGGAGATGGTCACCGCCGCGGTCAGGGTCAACCCGAACTCGCGAAACAGTAAACCGGTCAAACCACCGAGAAAGAAAAGGGGCAGCAACACCGAAACCAGGGCCAACGTCGTGGCAATCACCGCGAAGAAGATCTCCCGCGTGCCCTCGAGACCGGCCTGAATCGATGGCATGCCACGTTCGATCTTGGCGTAGATGTTCTCAAGCACGACGATCGCGTCGTCGACCACCAGACCAATCGCCAGCACCAGGCCCAACAGGGTCAGGATGTTGATCGAAAAGCCAGCGAGATACAGCGCAAAGAAGGTACCGATCAGGGAAACCGGTATCACCAGCACAGGCACGAGAGTCGTTCTCCACTCGCGCAGGAATGCGAAGATGACCAGGATCACCAGGGTCAGGGCCAGCACCAGGGTCTGCCGGACCTCACTGACCGACTGGCGGATGTATTCCGAGGCGTCGAAGCCGTAATCGATCGAGATGTCCGATGGCAGACCGGGCTCGATCACCTCGACCCGCCGGCGGAACTCGTCGACGATCTCGATGAAGTTCGCACCGGGCTGTGGCCGAGCTACGACCGCCACCATGGCGACCCCGTCCTTCTTGAGAACGGTGCGCTCGTTGCGAGGTCCGATCTCAGCCCGACCAACATCCCGCAAGCGGACCGTGCGGTCGCCCTCGGACTTGAGAATCAGATTCTCGAACTCTTCCGGGTTTTCGAGACGGCTCAGGGTCCGCACCGGTAGCTCGATCTCGCTCCCCTCGATACGACCACTCGGCAGCTCGACGTTCTCGTTGCGCACCGCGTCGCGCACATCGACCGGCGAAAGGCGGTAGGCGGCGAGCCTGTTCGGATCGAGCCACAGCCGCATCGAGAGCTCGCGGTCGCCCCAGATGTCAATGCGACTCACTCCCGGTATGGTCTGCAACCGCTCGGCAAAGGTCTCATCCGCGAGCCGGGACAGCTCCAGAAGATTGCGCTGGCTCGAGCGCACGGTCAGCATGATGATCGGCGGCGAATCCGCATCGGCCTTGGCTACCGACGGTGGATCCACATCCTGCGGCAACTGGCCAATGCTGCGCGAGACCTGATCGCGCACGTCGTTGGCGGCGCGTTCCAGATCCTCGCCGAGATTGAACTCGACCTGGACGGTGCTGCGACCTTCGCGGCTCACGGATGTCAGCGTGCGAATGCCTTCGACACTATTGATCGACTCTTCCAGTGGCTCGGTGATCTGGGATTCGACGACCTCGGCACTGGCGCCCCGGTAGTTCGTCGAGACCGTAATCACCGGCGCATCTACAACCGGGTACTCCCGTACGCCCAGTCTCGACAGGCCGATCATGCCGAACAGCACGATGGCCAACGACAAGACGATCGCCAGGACCGGCCGGCGGATACTGATCGAATAGAGACTCATGGCCCCGGCGCAGCCTCGGGTTCGGACTCGACGGGCAACCCCGCTCGCAGCCGAGCGATATTGCTGACGATCACGCGTTCGCCAGGCTCGAGGCCTCGAGTGATCTGTACCCGGTCCTCGGTCCGAATCCCGGTCTCGACGATCCGCGTCTCTGCAACCCCGTCAGCAAAGAGGTACACCTTCTTGCCCCCCAACTCCGGAACCACCGCCACGGCCGGAAGCGATAGCGCGTCGGGCACTTCTCGGATCGCCACATCCACTTCGGCGAACGCCCCGGGCAGCAGGGTACCCGACGGGTTGGCCGCCTTCGCCCGCAGAGTCAAGCTGCGAGTTTCGGGATCGATGGCCGGCTCGATCGCGTAGATCTGGCCCTGATACTCCTCCTGGAGGCCCTTGATCGAGAAGCGCACGGCATCACCGAGAGCGAGCTCACGCGCATAGGCCTCCGGTACCGAGAACTCGATCTTGACGGGGTCTATATCCTGGAGTGTCGTCAGCCGAGTCTGGCTCGTGACATAAGCGCCGGGGCTCACGCCTCGCAGGCCAATCACGCCGGAGAAAGGTGCACGGATCTCGGCCTTCGCCAGCATCGCCTGCCGCAGCTCCAACTCTGCCTCGAGCACATTGAGCTCGCCGACGGTCGAGTCGTACTCCTCGGTGCTGATCAGACCGTCGTTGAGCAGCTCTCTCTGTCGTGCTTCCTGCCGGCGAGCCAACTCGGCGCGGAATCGGGCTCGATCTCGTTCAGCCGACAGGGTCGAAGTATCAAGCCTAACGAGCACCGATCCCTCCTGGACCACCGCGCCCTCTTCGAACTCGATGCTCTCGATTTTGCCCGCCACTTCGGTGACGATGTTGACCCACTCGTTCGCCCGCACGGTGCCAGAGGTCACGAGACGCTCCTCGAGCGGCCCCGGCGTGACCGTTTCGACTCTGACTTGCAGTCGCTCCTCGACAGCAGGCCCGGGGCCTGCCACCGGCTGACGCTGCATGCTCAACCATTTCGGCACCGCCAGTCCCACCACCACCACCACCGCAACACCGATCCAGCGCAGTAGAGACTTCGACATCTTGATCTCGCTCTTCTAGGGACCGGGACCATGAGGACCACGAACGGGTCTACCGGCCCGGGGCAAGCCTAGCAGAGCGCCCTGGTGACAGGATACTTTCTCACCGTCCCAGCTCTCAGCGGTGGAGCTCTCCAGAATATTGAAGTGAGTATCCTGTCACCACGTCAAGAGCCAACGCACTAGCCGGTGGTACTGAAGCGGTAGATGGTGCGGGAGCGGTACTGCTCGCCAGGGCGCAGAGTCGTCGATGGGAACTCCGGCTTGTTGGGTGAGTCGGGAAAGTGCTGGGTTTCGAGGCAAAAGCCCGAGCGACGACCATACGTCCGACCGCCCTTGCCGACGACTTCCGAGCTGAGGAAATTACCGGAATAGAACTGGACGCCGGGCTCCGAGGTGTCGACCTCGACGACGCGGCCACTGTTGGGGTCGGTCACCCTCGCCGCCTGAAAGGTCATGATCCCGCCTGGATGTCCCCCGGGCATTTCAGCGATCTGCGGCTTGCGCAGCACGAAGTTGTGGTCGTAGCCGCCGCCGAAACCGAGTTGCTCGTCCTCCTCCTCGATATCTCGTCCGATCGCCTTCGGATAGCGGAAGTCGAAGAACGAATCGTTTACTTCTCGGATCTCGCCTGTGGGAATGAGTGTCTCGTCCACCGGCGTGAAGTGACCGGCGTTGATCCACAGCTCATGGTCGAGGATTGTGTCGGCTCCCGACAGGTTGAAATAGGAATGATTGGTGAGATTGACCACTGTCGCCTTGTCAGTCGTCGCCCGGTAGTCGATCACCAGCTCGTTCTTGTCATTCAGTCGGTAGTCGACTTCGACCGAGAGATTCCCGGGATAGCCCTCTTCTCCATCAACACTTTCATAGCTGAGCGTCACGCCGACCGAGTCCTTCTCCTCGATCGGTTTCGCGGACCACAAGACCTTGTCGAAGCCTCTGTTACCACCGTGCAAGTGATTGGGCCCATCGTTAGCCGCCAACGTATAGGTCTTTCCATCGAGCTCGAACTCTGCCCCACCGATCCGGTTCCCGTAGCGCCCGATAATCGGTCCCGAAGTAAGACGTGTCTGCGCAGATAACCTTCGAGATCGTCGTATCCCAGCACCACATCCGCCATTTGCCCACCGCTGTCCGGGACCTCGATAGCCTGGACGATCCCGCCGTAGTCCATCACGCGCACTACGACACCGTTGGCGTTGGTGAGCTCGAAGAGCGTGACAACCCGCCCGTCGGGCAAGGAGCCGAATGGAATCTCAGTCATGGTTGAACTCATTCCCCCTGGAGCACCCCTACCCTCTTGAGGAGCCCAAAGACTACCCACGAGCCCCAAGCAGCCGACCAGCAGCAGCCTCGTCAACATTGCCCCGAATCTTACAAGGCCCCCAGCCGTTGAGGTAGGCCCGACCCCGACTTGGGGGGATAAAGAGGCCCACCTCTAGAACTCGATCTCCAACAGAACTTCGGCGGTATCCGCGCCCATCTGGACTTCGAAGCGGTTCATGCCCTTCTCGAAGTACTTGGAGATAGCTTTGAAGTCGACCATTCCCTTGAAGGTGTCCTCCCCTGCCTCGCCGACCAGGGGGACCTGGATCGGGAAGATCTCCTCACCGTTGACCGTCACGATCTCGATTCGGGAAAGCTCCTGCTCGGATAGCCGAATCATCAATGGCAATTGTTTGATCTTCTTGTTCAGATCGAGCTCACCGTAGGGCACCGTCACCTGAAACATCGGCACCGTGACCGGGACCACCGACGTCGCACCTTCCGGCACCTCGACTTCGGTAGACGCTCGAACCATCGCGTCGAAGATCGTTCCCGGCTCCAGGAAGACGTTCTTGCCCTTGATGAAGACAAACGGCCAGGCAATCGCCACCGCCAGGCCGATGGTCACACCCATCCGCCCCTTGCCAGAGCGGTCGTAGCCGCCGTCGACAGGGATGTCCTGACCACCGACAGGCTGAATGCTCACGGCTTCGATGACCAAATCGCCCTTTTGCCCGGCGAGTCGCGCCTTCTTCATCGCATCGACCTTGGCGTAGACCGGGGTACCAGCCGGGATGACCACTTGCCCATCGACCCAGACGTCCTTCCAGACATGTACCCGGACAATGTCACCCGATTGCACCGCGTGGGCTTCCTTCTGCCGCGTGGTGACGGCCTGGTCGAGCTCACAGAAGACGGTGGTGCCGAAGGGAATGACCACGGTCCTGGCGGGAAGGACTGTCGCCGGCAGCAAGAGTGCCAGGGACATACAGAGGATTTTCTTCATGGCTTGCGTCCTCCTCTCGATCTTGGCTCTGCATATTCGGTGCCGTTATGAGGCCCGTAGATGCAGGGCCCTGCCCTAGAGATGGCGTCAACGGGGCTAAAAACGTGCAACCGGAAGGGGGGCACAGAGGCCCTCGTTCACCACCGTGAAGCCGCAACCGGAAGGTCGCGAGGGGTTAGTCCTACCGGAAGTTCTGGATCAAGACGGCATCGCGCGACAGCTCACCCCGGGCAACGATCAGGGTATTGCCGTCAGGCGCGAGCTCGAACCAGTACATGCGGCGGTCGTCGAAATCGGTGAGCTTCACGGGCTCGCTGCCGTCCAGCGGCTGGCGGTAAAGGTTGGCACGGTCGCGCGGAACCGTGTTGATCAGCAGCGATTGGCCGTCCGGAGTCCAGCGCAGGATCGATCCGCCGTAGGAGGGCTCGGCCTCGAATTCGATCTCCGTCTCGCCTGTTTCGAATGACGCGATACAGATCTTGTGGTTATCGTCCTCGGCACCACGACAGTAGAAAGCGATGCGTTCACCGTCGGGAGAGACCTGGGGTACCCTCGACGCACGATCGATCACCAACTCGGGCGTGCCACCATCCAGGGGAACCCGCCAGATCTTGGGGACCCCGGCCGTAACCTCGGTGTAAACCACCCATCGGCCATCGGGTGTGATGTGGGGTCTGCCCTGTTGCAACTTCTCAGTGAGAAGGTACGGGTTGCTGCCATCCGGGTCGAACCTTCGAAACCTGAACCCCGCGGAAGTCGAGGTCCGCACCACGATCCTGCCATCGGGCGCCACCTGGGGATATCGGTCGCCCTCTTCGTCGTCGGTCAACCGCTGTCGTTCGGAGCCGTCGACATTCATCACCGCGAGATCGAGCCGGCCCCCCTCCAGCGTTTGGTACACGAGACGACCGTCGGGCGTGAAGTCGAATCCAAAGAGACCATCCATGCGCGACCGCGAGATCTTCCGAGGGCGATCACTACCATCCAGCGACAGCGCGAACATGTCCGATCTCGCATTGGCAGAGATGGTGAGTAGTTGCTGGCCATCCGCGGTCAGGCTGATGATGCGGTGGTCGAAGAAGTCGGAGGTGATCCGTCGCACCTCTCCCTCGGGATAGGGCACGAACCACACCTGTGCATCGGCTTCACCGTTGGACTCGGCTATAGCCAGTAGACCCTCACCTTCGGGTAGCCAACCGACCATGGCTGACCAGCCCCACGACCCCCCTGCCTCCCACCTGGGCTCGCCACTCTCGGCGTCGACCGCGACCACCCTGGCGCGTCTATCTCCCTCGGAGTTGAGAACTGAAGTCGCGATCAGTCTCCCATCGGGCGACCAGGACGGTCCGGTGTGAAAGATAGGCGCAATCAACTCCGGAAAGTCGAATGTCGCCAAGACTCGGGGCTCGGCGCCATCCGCTCCGGCAACCATGATCGAACTCTGCTCCTCTTCCGGGTAGTTGGCGACATTCCAGGCCATCCGGGTTCCGTCGGGGGAAAAGGTCGGCGTGCTGTCGAGCCTGGTGACCAGTCTTCTGGGTGTGCCACCGAGCAGCGAAATTTGGTACATGGCGCCGGTCGGATTCTCGTCTTCCTTGACCCCGAAGATCACCAGACTGCTGTCAGGACTGAATTTCACTCCCCAGTAGGCCACGGCTCGGGGAGGAATCAACTGCAGGCTCTGGACCCCGCTCAGTTGCCGCAAGTTCAGGCTCTGCTCTCCCTGCAACGATTCGACGTAGACCACATACTTGCCGTCCGGTGAGATAGCTGCGGAAGTCACGAGGCCACTCGAGGTGATCGACTCCTTCGAGATGCCGACGTTCGCGACGACGTCCTCGTCCGGTGCCACCGACTGGCGACCCAGGAACCAGAAGAGAGCTGCCACCGCGATGAGGGCAGCTGCTGCGAGCGCCATCCGCCTTGCGGGCGACCGCTTCTTGCCTTCAATCGGCAGAGCCGAAACCTGCCCCGGCATGATTGTGGGCAGATCCGAATCGGAGTCCAGGTCACGGCGCAGACTCTTGAGATCGACTACCAGATCCCGGGCGCTCTGGTAGCGGTCTTCGGGAGCCTTCGCCAGCGCCTTGCGCAGGATCCACTGCAGCTGCAGGGGAGCGTCGGGCACCCGCTGCGCCAGTGGCTCCGGTTCCCCGTGGACCACTTTGTGGAGTGTGTCGATCGTTGAATCGCCGTGAAAGGCACGCACACCGGTCGCCGCTTCGTAGAGCATGCTACCCAGAGAGAAGATGTCTGTTCGCGCATCGACCGCCTGACCCTGCGCCTGCTCGGGTGACATGTAGGGCGCGGTGCCCATCACCATCCCTGCTTCGGTGAGGGTCGCCACCTGCGTTGCTGCCGCCGCACTGGCGATTTCCCCTCCGTCGACAGCGAGCTTGGCCAGGCCGAAATCCAAAACCTTGAGGCGCCCATCGTCCGTCAGCATGACGTTGGCGGGTTTCAGGTCCCGATGCACGATCCCCTTCTCGTGCGCCGTCGCCAGAGCCTCGGCGATTGGCAGCCCCACATCCAGGACCTTGCGCAAAGGCCAGCCGCCACGCGGCCTCGCCTGATCGAGACTCTCGCCTTCTACCAGCTCCATCACCAGGAAATGAACAGGAGCAGCCGAACCGTCCGAGCCACCTTCGGCCATCTCCGCCGTCTCGATGGAATACAGGGTGACGATATTGGGATGGTTCAGCGCCGCGATCGCTTCAGCCTCACGCTTGAAGCGCTCCAGGCGCTGCGGATCGTGCGCCATCGCCGCAGGCAGCAGCTTGAGGGCCACTTGCCGTTTGAGCTCGAGGTCCTCGGCACGGTAGACCTCACCCATGCCGCCTTCGCCGAGCTTGGCGGTGATACGAAAATGCGAGAGCGTCTGACCAATCAAGGGCACATTCTACTTCAGCCCCGCCCACCCGACCGGGTGGTTGATGAGCTGGTCTACCCTCGTACACTCGACAACGACTGGCGGCGTATGGCAGCCAATCGTGATTAGACAACTCCATCTCCCGCTCCTGACTCTGGCCTCACTCTCACTTTCAGCAGTGTCGGCGCATGGTGCAGAAAGCCTCAACAGCGAGTTGGCCGCAGTGCGTCTGGAAACGCCACCGGCAATCGACGGAACCCTGGATGAACCAGCCTGGGAGAGTGCCGCCCGGATCGAGGGATTCCTGCAGATCCGACCCACTCACGGCCAACCCTCACCGGTGTCGACTACCGTCCTTCTCGGCTACGACGACGCAGCCCTCTACGTCGCTTTTCTTTGTGAAGATACCGATCCGAGTCGGATAGCCGCTTCCATCACCACCCGCGACGGCGAGTTCGAGAACGACGACACCGTCCTGGTGATGCTCGATACGTTCAAGGATGGCGATTCGGCCTACTACTTCGGCACCAACTCGCTGGGCACCCAGTTCGACGGGACCCTTGCCAACAACGGTCGCACGGTCGACGACCGCTGGGATGCAGCCTGGGAGAACGCTTCCGCCACCACCGACACCGGTTGGGTCGCGGAACTTCGCATTCCGTTTGGCGTCCTGCGCTACGCCTCGGGCGACGAGGCCACCTGGGGTGTCAACTTCCAGCGGATCTACCCCAGGCGCCTCGAGACCAGCGTTTGGGCCGGGCCTGGCGAGTCGGAATGGCGCGTGTCGGCCTTTGCCAGCCTCACCTCCTGGAGCCCACCGCGGGCTACCGCCAAGTGGTGGCAGGTCATTCCCTATATCCTGGGAGTCGTCGACGAGGACGGCAATCACAACGAGGAAGTCGGTGGCGATGTGCGCCTGCGCTACCGCAGCGCCCTGATCGCCGACCTGACCGTCAATCCCGACTTCGCCCTGGTCGAGGCCGATGTCGAGCAAATCAATCTGACCCGCTTCGAGCTCTTTATCCCCGAGAAGCGGCCCTTCTTTCTCGAGGGCAACGAGCGCTTCGAGCAACGCATTCGCCAGTTCTACAGCCGCCGCATCGAGGCCATCGACTGGGGTGCCAAAGCGATCGCCACGCTCGGCACCTTCGACATGATCGCTCTGGGGACGCAGGCGTCGGTCTTCGACATCGGACCGGACAACATTAAAAAACGACTCGACGCGGACTACGGAGTCTTCCGCCTGCAGAAGGCGGTCATGGGATCGGGCAATATCGGACTGCTGGCGGCGAGTCGGGATCTCGAAGGCAACAACGCCGGCTCCGTCGGCGTCGACACGACGTTGTTCTTCACCGAGAAGATCGGCCTCACCGGCCAGTATCTGCAATCGCATGGCCCCGGCGAGAACGGTGCTGCATGGTTCGTGCGCCCAGCCTACGACAGTACGAACCTCCACTTTCATGTCCGCTTCACCAATCTCGATCCGGGGATTCGGGACGACATCAACGCCGTCGGCTTTCTGCGCGACGACAACCGACGGGAGTTCGACACCAATCTTTCTCGCACCTGGTGGTTTCAGGACTCCATGGCCGAGAAGCTCGAAACGGCTGTCAACTACAACCGCTACTACGGCCACGACGGTGGGCTCCGAAGCTACGAAACCTACCTCGGGGCGCGGCTCGACTTGAGCAATCGCTGGCTGCTACGGGTGGACTACGTTGACGAGTTCCAGCGCTTCGAACAGGACTACCACAACGAAATCGCGACGCTGGGGTTCGGCTACGACAACCGGGAGGGCCGGGCCTTCGGGATCGGCATTTCCCAGGGCACGAACTTCGGTGACGATCTGTGGCTCTACGAGGGGGAAGTGAGCTTCAAGATCTCGGACGCCTGGAATCTCGGTTACGAGGTGACCTATCTCGACCTGAAACCCGATCTGTCCGAGCGCTCGACCTGGATCCACGTCCTGCGCACCACCTACTACTTCACCAACAATCTCTACGCCAAGCTCTTCGCCCAGACGAACTCGGCGATCGACAAGGAGAACATCCAACTGCTCACCGTCTGGCGCATCTTTCCTCCCTTCGGCTCCCTCCAGGTGGCCTACCAGCGCGGCACCTCGGATCTGGGGGAAGCGTCGACCCAGGGCAACACCCTCTTCCTGAAGCTCGCCTGGGTTTTCTAGCTTCGCCTGAGAGGGCACAGAGGCCCTCCCCCACATCCAATCGGAGCACCGAGGCCCTCTCCTAGATCCTGGCGGTACGGCGTGCGGTACAATCCCCGGACTTGATCGGCAAACAACTCCTCCACTACGAGATCACTGCCAAACTCGGTGAGGGCGGCATGGGCGAGGTCTACCGTGCCCGCGACACCAAGCTCGATCGCGATGTGGCGATCAAGGTGCTCCCGGCGGACTTTGTCGAGGACATCGAGCGACTGGCACGCTTCGAGCGCGAAGCCAAGGTCCTCGCTTCGTTGAACCACCCCCACATCGCGGCGATCTACGCCTTCGAGTCGGCGGAGGTAGGGGAGCCCCAGTCTGCGGAGTCAGGGGAGTCTCTTGCGGGCTCCCGGGTGCACTTCCTGGTCATGGAGCTCGTCGACGGCCAGGACCTCTCGGAGCGGCTGGCGGGCGGGTCCATTCCCACAGATGAGGCTCTAGACATCGCCAGGCAGACGGCCGAGGCCCTTCAGGCTGCGCACGCCCAGAGCGTGGTGCACCGGGATCTCAAGCCAGCCAACGTCAAGGTCAGCTCCGGAGGCCAGGTCAAGGTGCTCGACTTTGGACTCGCCAAGGCCTGGGACCAGCCCTCGAGCTCTGATCTCACCCGATCTCCGACGCTTACCGCCCAGATGACGCAGGCCGGTGTGATCCTCGGGACGGCCTCCTACATGAGCCCCGAGCAAGCCCGGGCACAGGACGTCGACAAGCGGGCCGACATCTGGTCTTTCGGCGTCGTGCTCTTCGAGATGCTCACCGGAGGCCGCATTTTCGCCGGCGACACCGTGACCGACATTCTCGGAGCCATCGTCCACAAGGAGCCCGACTGGGACCGACTGCCAGCAGGCCTGCCTCCCGGAATTCATCGACTCCTTCACCGCTGTCTGGAGAAAGACCTCGACAAACGCTTGCAGGATATCGGTGATGCCCGCATTGAAATCGAAGAGGCCCTGGAGGGAGGCCAGCAGTATGAAGCCACAGCGATGTCGGCTACCCAGATGGCGAAGGGCAAACTCAGCTGGCTTCCCTGGGCCATTGCCACCGCCGCTGTGGCGTTGGCCGCCTGGAGCCTGCTGAGCAGGGCCAACCCGGTGACCCTTGCAGCAGCACCCGCAGTCCCGGACCGCTTGAGCCTGGTTCTCCCCGACTCGCAGACGATCCAGTACGAAGGTCAGTCTGTGGCGATCTCGCCCGACGGACGTTCGTTCGCCTACTGCGCCCAAACCGAGGGCGAAAGCCATCTCTTCGTGCGTCGGCTCGAGCATCGAGACACCCTCCCCATCGAGGGCACCGAGGGGTGTCGACAGGTGTTCTTCTCGCCCGACGGGCTTTCGATCGGGTTCTTCGGAGCCACGCACTTGTCCACGGTTCCTCTCGGAGGCGGAACTCCGGTACCCATCTCGACCTCGGCTGGCGGGGGGTCCGGAGAAGGCGCCTCCTGGGCCGATGAGAACTTCATTGTCTTTGTGGCCTCCTGGGGTACCGGGATATCTCGGGTCCCCGCTGGAGGCGGCGAGCCGGAGCGCCTGACGTCCCCGGACTCGGCAGCCGGAGAAGGTGCCCATATCTGGCCGGAAGTGTTACCGGGCTCAGAGATCGTGCTCTACACCGTGTGGACGGCGGCTCGCGGAGGACAGACCTCGATCCACGCCTATGCCTTCGCCACGGGTGAAAGCCGTCGGGTGCTCGAAAACGCCCGCTCACCCCGTTACAGCCGGACTGGACATCTCCTCTTCATGCGAGGCGATCAGCTGATGGGTGTGAGATTCGACCCCAATAAGGCAGAGACTCTCGGCACTCCCTCTCCCTTGGCGACGGATGTTCGAATCTACTCCGGTTCCTATGGGGCGACCTTCGATGTCAGCCATGAGGGGACCCTTGTCTACCAGGGCGGCAGTGATTGGGAACAGAAACGCCGCCTCGTCTGGGTGGATCGCAAAGGCACGACCACCAAGGCGATCGAGGACGAGCGGGATTTCGACAGTCCACGCATGTCGTCGGATGGCAAACGCATCGTGGTCACGGTCCGCGGATCGATCTATTCGATCTGGATCTACGATCTCGAGGCTGGAACCCGAACCAAGCTGCAGCAGGATCAGGATGCGGACACCGGGGACGCCACCTGGGTCCCGGGTCGTGACCAGATTGCCTACTGGTCCAACCTTCAGGGACCCTACGCCGTGTTCAGGAAGAACATCGATGGGAGCTCGCCGCCCGAACTGGTCAGTATGCCGCAGACCCGCGACGGAGATATCGGCGCGGTCGAGGTCAGTCCAGACGGCAAGACCGTCGTCTTCCAGAGTCGGGAATCGAGCAAGGCCAGTGTCCTGGCCTACGCGGACCTCGTCGAATTAGGAGAGCCCCAGCTGTTCATGGACGACCGGCACGCGAGGGGGAATCCGGCCTTCTCGCCGGATAGCCGGTGGTTGGCCTACGTCTCCGATGAATCGGGCGAGACGGAGGTTCACGTCGCCGCCTTTCCTGGTCCCGGCGCGAATTGGATGATCTCTTCCGGCGGCGGCTTTCTACCCCGATGGAGTCCCGATGCTCGCGAGCTCTACTATCTCCAGGATGACGGGATCTACGCGGTGGAGGTGGACCTCGACAACCAGCTGAGCCTCGGCAAGACCGAGTTGTTATTCGAATCCGACCGCCTCATCGGCGAATACGACGTGGCTCCCGATGGCCGCTTCCTGATGCTCGAGCGCGTCGAAGACGAAGGTGCCGATCGCCACCAGCTCAACATCGTGCTCAACTGGCCGGCTGCCCTGCCCTAGCACCCACCACAACCCACCGGTATGCAGGGGAGCCCCCTGCAGACCTACTCGCCGGCCGGCATCGGCGCGTCGTAGTTGAAGATGTCGAACTGCACTTGCCACTTGCCATCGACCATCTTGGCGACGTTGGCCCACTTACCGACGGCGATCGTGTTGCCCTCCGCATCCATGCCGACGAAGGTGCCCCGCGCATGGCCCATCTCACCCGACGTATGCGAGTCGTCGACGGTGATCTTCACCTTGGCCAGCCCGCCTTCCA
Source organism: uncultured Acidobacteriota bacterium (assembly GCA_963707075.1). Taxonomy (GTDB): domain Bacteria; phylum Acidobacteriota; class Thermoanaerobaculia; order Multivoradales; family JAHEKO01; genus CAXMQZ01. The sequence goes on along the minus strand of CAVPOX010000004.1, from coordinate 181,507 downwards.
TGCCCGCTTGAATCTGCTCCTGGATAGCGGCCCGACCCTTGACGGTTGGCATGTCGGGGGGCATCCGCATCCCATCTTCAGCGTACATAGCAGCAACAGCAGCGACATCTCCCTTGTTGTAGGCCGCTTCCCACGTCGCAGCCATCTCTTCGAATCCACCTTCATGATGGGCGGCCAGGGCCACCGAACCGGTCATCAACACCGCTACTGTCAAGCACAGCATGCACTTCCTCGAAATCACGACAAACCTCCCGGATTCTTGGGCGCTTGGCGGCTCATCCGCCCGCCCCTGCAAAATTTCCGTTCTGAGAGAACGCCACGATTATAGCCACATCTCACTGATCTTCAACCTGCCGACGGCTCCCAGAAATGGTGGACGGCGTTACATTCACGACGGCCCAGGTCTGCTAGGCTACATGGGCGTTATTCGAGCGAGTATGCAAGTGCGCACCGCAACCTTCGTGGACAGGCGTCCACATCGATTCATCCAGAGCCTCATCCTGGGGTTCACCTGTTGCTTGTTGGCTCTGCCGACCGAGCTTCACTCGACAGTTGTCGAAGTCCATGCGCACGATGCGCCAAGAGCGGTTTCGGTCGACGCTCGACACGCCGAGCAAGAGGCCCATTTCGAGCATTCCGCTGTGGAGATGCGCGCCCATTGCGCCGCCTGCACGCTGACAAAGGAGCCCAAGGCGGCTTCAATCCTATCCGTTGGCGGCAATCAAGATCCGCCGAAGGCCGGTCTCCTGCTCTCTATCGATCTGCATAGTCTCGATACGAGATCGGAGCGTCACACCCCCAGCCGCGCCCCGCCTCTCCGCTAGTCGTCAATCATGACGGCACGATGCCGTCAACCGCCCGGACCCAGCCAGGGTCCGTGGCTCATCCCGATGGAGCCCGCTCCAGGATGTCGCGACCAGAGGAGAAGCCCGAATGAAACACCCGCTGATGAGCTCGAGCGCAGTCACGCCAGGCCTTGCTGCGATGGCGTTGGCCTCGTGCATGTTGGCTTCGATGGCGCTGGCTGGCCCCGCTTCGGCCCAGGATCAGGACCCGGTCGAAGCCCTGCGCCAGGAGATCGAGGCCATGCGGGAGCATTACGAGAAGCGCATCGCCGAGCTCGAGGCGCGGCTGGCCGAGCTCGAGGCCCGGAAACAGGCCGACGAGTTGGCCGAGATTCGTCGAGCCGCCGAGGCGGCGGCAGCGGAGACGGCTGCCACGCCGACCACCGAAGCGGCAGCAGGACCGACAGTGGGTCACGAACGCAACCTGAACCGCCTCAACCCGGAAATCTCGGTCACCGGCATCGTGCTCGCCAACAGCGCCGACCCGGGTCGCAACGAGATCGAGGCTCAGGAGTTCGAGCTCGACCTGCAGGCGGCGCTCGACCCCTATTCACGCACCCGTGTCACCCTGGCCGTACGCGAAGAGGGCGTCGAGATCGAAGAGGGCTATATCCGCTACAACTCTCTGCCCGGAAGCATGGAGCTGACAGCAGGAAAATTCAGACAGCGCTGGGGGCTGCTCAATCGGCAGCACCGTCACGCCCTGCCGCAGAGCGACTACCCGCTGGCCTACCAGAGCTTTTTCGGCGAGGAGGGGCTGGCACAAACCGGACTCTCCTTCAATTGGCTACTACCCAAACTCTGGGCTTCCTCCAACGAGCTGAGCATCGAGGTCACCAACGGCGAGAACGACGTGGCCTTTGCCGGGGAGTTCTTCGAGGACTTTTCCTTTCTGGGCCGATTCAACAACTACTGGGACCTGAACGCAGCCAGCTACTTCGAATGGGGCTTTTCGGGGATCTTCGGCAAGACGGCCGACGATGGGGACAGCCTGGTCTACGGTACCGACTTCGGCTACTCGTGGAGTCCACCCTCACGGGCCAAGTATCGCGGAATAAATTGGCGGGCCGAGATTCTCTGGTCGCAGAAGGACGACGAATCTGGCGAACAACAGGACGCCTGGGGGGGCTACACCTATCTCGAGGGTCTGCTGGCACGCAATTTCTACCTCGGAGCGCGCCTGGATCGGGCGGGCGACCCCCTGATTCCTGGTAACTACAAATGGGGCGTGCTGCCCTACCTCACCTGGTGGCAGAGCGAGTACGTACGTCTGAGAGGCGAATACGGCTACTACGTGCTGGAGCCCGTCGGTGAAAGCGAGAATCGATTCACCCTCCAGCTGACCTGGGCCGCGGGACCCCACAAGCATGAGACCTACTAGGAGAGATCAGACATGAAACCCACAGTTTTCGGTGTGCTCGCCCTGGCGCTCGTGGCAATGTTGCCGCCACCTGCGACCGCCACCGTCAAGGTAGTCACGACGCTCTCCTCCTATTCGTCGATTGCCGAGTTCGTCGGTGGTGCCCGGGTCGAAGTCCATTCGATCTCGCGCGGCGACGAGGATGCCCATTTCGTCAAGCCCAAGCCGTCTTTCGCCCTGCTGCTGAAGGACGCGGATGTCTTTGTCACCACCGGCCTCGACCTGGAGCTCTGGGCACCTACCCTGGTCGACAAGTCCGGCAACCGGAGCATTCGCGACGGCCAGGACGGATTCGTCAGTGCCAGCCAGGGGGTGCCGCTGCTCGATGTTCCTGCCGTGGCCGATCGCTCTGCCGGTGACGTCCACATCTACGGTAACCCGCACATCTTTACCAGCCCACTCAATGCCAAGATCATCGCCGCCAATATCGCTGCCGGTCTCGAGCGCGTGGACCCCGCCGGGGCCGCCACCTACAGAGCCAACCTCGCGGCCTTCCAGGAGGAGATCGATCGGCGAATGTTCGGTGAGCCACTGGTCGAGGCCTTGGGCGGCCAGGTACTCGACGATCTCGCCCGTCAGGGGCGCCTGATCGCTTTTCTCGAGTCCCAGTCTCTCGGCGACCGTCCGCTGCTCGACCAGCTCAGCGGCTGGCTGGGTAAGGGCCGGGCCTTTCGTGACAAGCACCTCGTCGCCTACCACAAGAACTGGATCTACTTGACCGAGATCTTCCACCTCGATGTGGTGGGCTATGTCGAGCCCAAACCCGGCATCCCACCGTCGGCGAAACACGTCCACGACCTGATTCAGGAAATCGAGGACCAGCGGATCGAGGTGCTTCTCGCCGCCAACTACTTCAGCAAACAGAAGGTCGAAGCGATCTCCGAGCGCACGGGGATCAAGGCCATACGGGTACCCATGGGTCCTGGCGTAGAAGGGGTCGACGACTACTTCGCGCTGGTCGACTTGTGGATCGACTCGCTAGCCGAAGCTTTCGGAAACCAGAGATACGGAGAATAGCGTTGCGGAGATCCCCATGGACGTGCTGATCTTTCTGGCCGCACCATTCGCGGCGTGTGTGGTGTTGGTGGGCATTCTGGGATACCTGGGGCTCCACGTCCTGTTGCGTGAAGTGATCTTCGTCGACCTGGCGCTGGCCCAGATCGTCGCCATGGGAGCTGTGATTGCCTTCTTCTTTGGCTTCGAACATGGCACACCGCAGTCTTTCGCCATCTCGCTAGCTGCCGCGGTGATCGCTGCCGCTATCTTCAGCTGGTCGCGGATGCGCAATCCACGCATCCCCCAGGAAGCGATCATCGGCATCACCTACGTCGTCGCCTCTGCTGCCACCATCCTGGTCGCCGATCGCGCTCCCGAGGGTGCCGAGCACATCAAGGAATTGCTTGCCGGCACCATCATCTGGGTCACCTGGCCGACTGTGTTCAAGGTGCTGAGGATCTGCATCACCGTCGGCGTCATCTACTTCCTCCTGAGGCGCAAATTCCACCTGATCTCCGAAGATCCGGAAGCGGCCTTCGAGCAGGGAATGAAGGTGCGCCTTTGGGACTTTCTCTTCTACGTGTTGTTCGGACTGGTGATCACTGTCTCGGTTGAGATCGCCGGCGTGCTCATGGTCTTCGCCTATCTGGTGGCCCCGTCGATCATCGCCCTGGCGTCGAACAGCATCTGGAGCGTCCGTATCGGCCTCGCCTGGTTGGTCGGACTTACCGCCAGCGCCCTGGGACTTCTCGCCTCGTACCACTGGGACCTACCCAGCGGCCCGGCCATCGTCTGCGCTCTCGGCTTGCTTCTCCTGGTCTTCGCGCTCACACGGCTGTGGAGAGCGGCCGGGACCTCGCTGAAGTCTCCACGCTCGGACGGCGGGCATGGCTAGAGCCACCCTGCTGCTTTCGCTTTGCGTCGGCGGAACCCTCCTGGCGCTCTGCGCTTGTTCCGACAACGCGACCAGGCTGTCCAGAAGCATCGAGTTGGCTGCGACCTCACCCACAGGCGGTGACGCGGCAGATTTCCTGTCCATCGACTACACGCCGAAAAGATTCCCGGAAGTTCCCTACTACCTCGTCTTTTTTCCCGCTCACGCAGTCAGCGAGGAGGATCTCGTCCACGCTGGAGCCCCGCCGGCGACGGCCCGGGAGATCTTTTCCCAGTTGACGTATGTCGGCGTCGGCGAGCGTCCTCTTCTCATCGTGGCCCAGGACCGCGGGCGAATCCACTTCACTTCCCACTGGAAGCGGTATACGTCGGTGCACGACCTGCTGGTGATTCGCGGATCCGGTACGACGACCCTAACGCTCGAGCGATCCGAGCAGGGTCTGGTCGTCCTGCGATCGAAATAGAACCCCTCTCTTGATTGGTCTCTTCACTCCAACCACTACTCGACGCTAACGGTGAACTGCTCGAGCCTTCCTGCGGGGGTTGCCCGGGTGACGATTTCCAGCTTCTTCTCAGGATAGGTCGCACTGTAGATGCGGGTGACAAAACCACCTCTGAGACCCCGCGACTCGAGCGTTATGGACTCCGGTTCGCCCAAGTTTTCGAGACTACCAGCGATGTCGGCGAGTGCCGTCTCGGAGAAGTAAGCATTCCCATTGGCGGTGAACCGGGACCGGTCGATCTTGCCTTGGCGAAGCCCATCGAGTACCTCGCCGACGCGGTCCTTCATCTCCGCATCATCCGCAAGGGCATCGGTGAACAGGATCTCAGAGATCTCCTCGGCGATCGTCCCGGCCGCGCCCACGGCATCCTGGCTGACCAACACGATGACTGCAACCCCTTCCTCCGGGTAGAGCTGACTCCTCGCCGTGTAGCCGGAAACCTCACCCCCATGTCGCACGCGACGCCGACCATTCTCGAGGGCCACGCCGACGCCCAGGGCGTACCCTGAACCCACTCCGCTGTCGAGCAAGACTTCCTGGGAGATCAGGCGTAACACTTCGGCACCTGGGACCTTGTTCTCCATCAACGCGAGGCTCCATTTCGCCAGATCTTCGGCCGTCATCGCCAACTGTCCAGCGGCGAAGAGCCAACCCTGCCCCTCCATCGGTGCCCGACGCAACGGACCGAGGGCAAAGCGCTGGTAGCCAACGGCGTCCTCTGCGGGAAGCCGACCGCGGTCGATGTCGTAGACCGTCTTCATGCCGAGGGGCTCGAAGATTCGTGCCTGCAGGAACTCCATCAGCGACTGGCCACTCACCTTCTCGACGATGGCGCCGGCGATGGTGTAGCCGGTGTTGCTGTACTGATAATGCGCTCCAGGCTCGAAGTCGAGGGGCTGGCTGGCGTGCTGGTTGATCAGTTCCTCGGTGGTGATCGGCTCGAGCATCATCGGTGGCACGTAGTCTTGCGGCCAGTAGTCCCGAATCCCAGAGGTATGTGACAGCAGTTGGCGCAGGGTGATCTCATCTGCCTGCGTTACTTTGGGGTAGAACCTGGCGATGGGTGCATCGAGGTCGAGCTGGCCCTCCTCGGCGAGCATCACGACGGCGGTCGAAATGAACTGCTTGCTGATCGAGCCGATCGGATACCGCATGTCTGGCGTCGCCGCCACTTCAGGTTCGAGGCAGGCCAGACCATAAGCCCTGGTCATCGCGATCTCCCCGTCCTGCACCACTGCAATCGAGGCACTCGGCACACCGGTTTCCTCCAGAACCTTTTCCGCTGCCTCGTCGATCTTTTCAACGAGCTCTTCCGACAAGCGGCTGATACCCGTTGCTTCGGCAGATCGCGTTTCGCCGGCAACCGGCATGGCCAGGCTCACAGCAACCATCGGCCAGATGAGCACCCGCGCCAGCAAGGGCAACTGCAGTCGGCGGGCCTGGCGCCTCCGTCTCGCACCTGCAAACCCGCTCTTCATCTCGGCAATTCCCAACATGGTCTCGACCTCCGGCGGAATCCTACAGCCTCGTCGCTCATCGATGGCGGGAATTCGGGACTTCCGACGCTTGAACAGGTAGCGAACCCACTATCTGTGTGTCGATGTGAAGCCGTACCTGCTAAGGTTCAGGGCCACATTCGCTGTACAGATATGAAAGGCGACCATGAATCCTGACTTCCAGGCTCGGAACCTTAGACTCCTCTTCGGCTTGGTGGCACTGGCAACAGGCCTTGTCGCATCGACAAGTCCCCAATTACTGCTGGCGGCACCACCGGACATCACGGTCGAAGCGATCGACGTCAGAACCGGCCCGGATCATGGTCACCCTTCGGATCCGGTCATCTGGAACGGGCAGCTCTTCTTCTCAGCCGACGAAGGTCCTTGCTCCAGCGCCCGCGGACGTGAGCTCCACACTGCCGGTATCGGCACGGGACCGATTCTGGTCAAGGACCTCAACATCCAGAGTGGCAACTGCGATGGGGTCGGTCAGTTTCTCGAGACCTACGCCGCTGGCCTGGCTGACGCCCTGATCTTTCGGGCGCGGAGATTAGGCTACAACGACCCCGGATTTCAGCCCTACCGCACGCAGGGAACCGATGGCACGACCGAGCTAGTTGCCGATATTCGAAGCGGGTCATCCTTTGGATCCGACCCCCAGGGCATGACGACGGTCTTCGGTGGCTCCCACGTGGTCTTCGCGGCTACCCACGGTCTCTGGGGCCGTGAGCCCTGGATTACCGATGGCACCTCGGGCGGGACCCGGCCGGCGGGCAACATCGCTCCGGATGACTACGACAGCAACCCCTACTACTTCACTCCCCTCAGCGCCAGCCAGTTTGTCTTCGTCGCCGACGACGACGATGTCGGTGATTTCGAGCTCTACGTCTCTGACGGCACCACTTCGACTCTGATCAAGGATATCCATCCAGTCCCCTACCGAAGCTCGGACATCCAGCTTCTCACCAGCTTCGTGGGCAAGGACAAGGCAGTCTTTTACGCCTACGATGACACTGCAGGAAGGGAGCCCTGGGTCACCGACGGGACCCTGGCCGGGACCTTTCGCCTCGCCGACATAAACCCTGGCACCGGCTCCTCGAACACTGACGACACGGGTGACAACGCCGGCTTTGTCCAGGTCGGCAACAAGATGTTCTTCAGCGCCGACGACGGCACCACCGGGCGTGAGCTCTGGGTGACCGATGGCACCAGCACCGGCACTCGCCTGGTAACCGAAATCGTTGCCGGGTCCGGTGGCGGCTACTTCGCCCAGGCGGCGGCGTTCCAGGGCAAGCTCTGGTTCGCCGCACCCGGTATCGGCCTCTGGCACAGTGATGGCACAGCGGGAGGCACTGCTCCCCTGGTCGAAGGCATCTTCCCCGGGGCGATCCGGGAGCTCACCGCGGTCGGCAATGTGCTCTACTTCACCTCGGGTGGCGATCTCTGGGCCAGCGACGGAACGGTTCCCGGCACGCTCAAGGTTCCGAGTTTCAATCCGACCTACTCTCCTCAAGCTCTCACCGCGGTCAACAGCAACGTGCTCGCCTTCTGGGCCGAAACCGCTGAAGTTGGCCGCGAGATGTTCCTCGCCTATCCGACGAGCCTCGGCCCCGACACCGAAGGACCCATCGTTCTGCCGATCACCCCTCCTTCAGCACCTCTGGGAACCTTCGAAGACTGGTACTTCACCGCCACCGCTCACGACACCGATACCGGCAATTCGAAAATCTTCAACATCGAGTTTCAACTCGATGGCGGCGAGTGGTACGACCTCGAGCCCTTCGACGCCTACGATTCACCTGTAGAGACCGGAATCGACAGCGTAAGGTTTGCCACCATCGGCATACATGAGCTGTGTGCGCGGGGCATTGATGAGCACCTCAATGTGGGTGATCCCACCTGCGTCGATGTGCCGGTGGCGTCCGATGACACCACTCCCCCACCAGCGCCGCAGGTCTCGGTCAATCCCAATCCAGTGATGATCGATACGGTGACCACCCTTTCGATCACTGGCACCGACGTCGGCACCGGCGATCGCGACATCATCCTGATCGAGTACCAGATCGATGGCGGCTCTTGGCAATCGATCCTGACCCCACTCGATGGTGCGTACGACGAGCCCACCGAGACAGCCAGAGAGCTACTCACTTTCGATATTCCGGGGGTGAAAGACCTCTGTGCCCGTGCCACCGACGATGGTTTCAACACCAGCAGCGCCGGCTGCACGCAGCTGCAGGTCGACGCGCCCGACCCCACGCTGCGCCTGCGCGCCATCGAGGTCAACCAGGTCATCCAGAACTGGCGAAACAGCATCCGCCTGGTTAGAGCGAAGCCGACCGTAGTGCGTATCTTCATCGAGAAGATCGATTCCTCCAGCCCCCACTTCGTCAACGGGATCCTGCATGGCTCAATTGGAGGGAACCCGCTTCCGGAAAGCCCGCTCGTGACTAACCAGCGGGCGATCACGACCGAAGACGCGACAGCGTTCACTCTCGTCGACGAGAACACCATGGAGTCATGGCGAGCGGATCTCGGCAGCAGCATCAACTTCTCCCTGCCCTCTGCCTGGATCGATCAGTCCGGACCGCTCGAGCTCGAGTTCGCGCTCACCAGCCCGACAGATCAGGTCGTCGAGTGCGCCGAGCCCGACGGCAGTTCCGACTGCAAGGTCAGCGTCACGTTCCAAGAGGCACCGCGACCCCTGATGGAGTTCTTCGCGGTACCTTACGCCAGAAACGAGAGACTGGAGCTGAGGATCACGGGTGGAAATGGTGGAGCCTTTCGTTTCGAGAGTGCCGGGCGGAGGAGCATTCCGATACTTTTCGACGCCTCGGAAGCGTTTATCGAATCGGCTGCCGAAGATGTCCTGAATTCTCGAGACGGGCGTGTTGTCGTGGAATGCTGGACGGGGTGCGGAGCCTCGCTGCCGCCTATCGACAGGACTTTCGGAATCACCATCTCTCGCGGACAGGACGAAGAGCTCCTCATTGTCGAGAACAACGTGGTTGGCAGCGTCGATATCGTCGAGCTGGAGAAAGGCGGGCCAATCATCGGTCCCGAAGACAATGACCTGAGAGAACAGGCGCGCCGTATCAGCGACATGTTCCCCACCTCTGGCGTCGACTTCCGACTGCGCCACATGAACGCCTATGGAAAAGCACCGACACTGCTGAAGGTGAACAATAAGCTCACCAGGATCGGATTCACGGACAAGGCGCTGGGCAGCTGGTATCCCGGGATGAAAAGCTATGCGCTGCTTCTGGAAAGAGGCCCCAGCTCGACCAAGGGCGGGTTGGCCGGGTTGCGGGTCGCTTCGACCTACGCAGGAGACGGCGTCCCGCCGACAGCCGGTAGCTACAAACGCGCGACGGCGGTGCACGAAGCCGCACACACCTTCAATCGCGCCCACGCTGTGGTGTTACCCACGCCCAGTCAGCCCTCGACTGTCCGCATCGGCTTATGCGGGTCCAAGTACAATCACTTCACGGCGCCGGACCATCCCTTCGTCGAATACACCGGAATCCGGCACGATCTGGAGCACGACATCGATCCACTCTGGGCGTTTTGGTGGCCAACGATCGGCCCGTTGGAGGAAGGAGCCGACAGCGAGATCTGGGGGTTCTCACCCCGGGCGTATGCCAACGGCTCCGACTTCGAGAAGCTCACCATCGTCGATCCACGTATCAGCGCCGAATTGATGTCGTACTGCAGCGTGCCTGGTAGCCGCCAGGGGCGGTGGGTCTCGACCTTCACCTACGACATTCTCTGGGATCGGATCCGGAACGCTGAAAGGGAGGCCGAATCGCAGGCCCCGTCTGGCGCCTTCGGCGACTACCTGATCATCTCCGGATCGATCGACGACGAGACCGGCGAGGTCGAGTTCGATCCCGCCATCCGCGTTACCGGACTGGATCCGGGAAACGACCCCGGGGATCTTAAAGTCGCGCTCCTCGATGGCTTCGGGGCCGAGACCTCATCCCAGTTCGTGGCCCTCATCACTGACGGGGAGTATGCCTCCCTTGCCGATGGCATGGGACCCGAGCCAGCTTCGTTTGTGGCCGCTCTCGCGATACCCAAGGGCTCGGCCCCGGCGGCGATCGCGATATCGCTCGACAGCACCGAGATCGCCCGGATCGACGGGTCGGCCAACACACCCACCGTCGCGTTGACTTCTCCGGCCGGCGCTACTGTCGCTAGCGGAACGATCCCGATCGCCTGGGATGCCGCCGATCTCGACGGCGACTCCCTGACGACCACCATTCTCTACAGCACTGACTCGGGAATCACCTGGGAGACTCTCGCCGTAGACTTCGAGGGAACCTCCTATGACGCACCCACGCGCTTTCTCCAGGGCAGCCACTCGGCGATGATCAAGCTCCTCGTCTCGGACGGATTCCACACCACCGAAGCGACCTCGCCACCCTTCACCCTCGACGCGGGCTACCCCTCGGCCTCGATCGAGGTGCCAGTCAACGGCATCGCGGTCGATTTCGGCGAAATTCTCCGTCTGCGGGGTGACGCCTGGGACCCCGAGGACGGCATGCTGGAAGGATCGAGGCTCGAATGGTCAGTGGAGTATTCCGACCCTTTCCCGGGACACGATGTGCTGGGCTTTGGCGAATCCCTCGATGTCGAGGCTTACCAGCTCCCACCTGGATGTCAGCAGATCGTCCTTTCCGCTACCGACACCGATGGCCACCACGCCACCGATACGGTGACGGTCGACATTGGGGGTACCGGGTGCCTGCACCCCATCTTCGATGACGGCTTCGAGTCTGGCAACCTCTCGCCGTGGTCCAGCTCCCGGTGACCGGGGCGGGCCTCTGCGCCCGCCCGTGGAGTAGAATCCGGGATCACAAGTGATCGGCAAAACGCTTTCTCATTTCCGGATCACCGCCAAGCTCGGCGAAGGCGGCATGGGTGAGGTGTATCGGGCCGAGGACACGACGCTCGATCGCGAAGTAGCGCTCAAGGTGCTGCCGGCGGCTCTGGCCGAGGACCCGGATCGCCTGGCGCGATTCGAGCGTGAGGCCAAGACGTTGGCGGCACTCGATCATCCCAACATCGTCCATATCTACTCGGTCGAGAGTGCCGAGGTGGATCGGGGCGAGGGCGCCGAGCCGCAAACCGTCCGCTTCCTGACCATGCAGCTGGTCGAGGGAAAGTCCCTGTCCGCGATGATCCCTGCCGCCGGACTGCCCCTCGAGCGTATCTTCGACCTCGGCATCCCCCTGGCGGAGGCTCTGGCGGCGGCGCACGACAAGGGTGTCGTGCACCGCGATCTCAAGCCCGACAACGTCATGGTGACCGAAGATGGTCGGGTCAAGGTGCTCGACTTCGGACTCGCCAAGCTACAGCAGATCGGGGGCGCCATCGAGACCACCGCGGCGCCCACCGAGGTACTCACCGGCGAGGGCAAGATTCTCGGCACCATGCCCTACATGTCACCCGAGCAGCTGGAGGGCAAGGATCTCGACTCCCGCTCCGACATCTTCTCGCTCGGCATCCTGCTCTACGAGATGGCGACCGGTAGGCGCCCCTTCCAGGGTGAGACCTCGGTGTCGTTGATCTCTTCCATCGTCAAGGACACGCCACCGTCGGTCGATACCGTGCGCGACGAGCTTCCCCATCACCTGGCTCGCATCGTCAATCGCAGCCTGGAGAAGGACCCCAAACGCCGCTACCAGTCGGCCACCGATGTCTACAACGAGCTGGATGTCCTGCGGCGCGAGGTCGAATCGGGAGTTGTCTCCTCGGGAGTCAGGCAGCCGACCAGTGCGGAACGGGAAGCCGCCCAGGGGCGAACCCAGGCACCGGCTCCGGCATCGACTCCTCCGACGTCAGACGCAGGGGCAGATCTCGTGCCCACCGGGCGCCGCTGGTGGCCACTCGGGGCCGCTGCAGCGATCATCCTGGTCGCCGCCACCGCCTTCTGGTTCAGCCGCGGCGATGACGAGCAATCCGGGGCAGCATCAGGAGTTGCGCAGGATTCCGCGGCCGACGCGGCCCTGGAGGCAACGGCGGCGACCGATCTACCGGCAATCGTCGTGCTTCCCTTCCAGAACCGGGGCGCCTCGGAGGATGAATACTTCGCCGACGGCATGAGTGAAGAGATCACCACCCGACTGGCAGGGATCAGCGGTCTACGGGTGGTCTCGAGCACCAGTGCCAGCCAGTACAAGGAAAACCGACCGGCCCTGAAGCAGATTGCCGAGGAGCTCAACGTGGACTATGTGCTCGACGGCTCCGTGCGCTGGGCCAAGGACGAAGACGGCAGCCGCGTGCGAATTACACCGCAGCTCATCAGGACTGCCGACGACACGCAGATGTGGGCCGAGTCCTATGACCGGGTCATGGAAGACGTCTTCGATATGCAATCGGAAATCGCCTCCCAGGTGGTAACACAACTCGGGGTCACCCTTCTGGAGCCCGAGCGCGAGGAACTCGACACCCGACCGACCGAGAACCTCGAGGCCTATCAGGCCTTCCTGCGCGGCAAATACGGCCAGGAATCCTCCGATTTCTCCGAACCGACCCGCGAACGGATCATCGAGGACTTCCAGGCCGCCGTCGACCTCGATCCGGGCTTCGCCCTCGCCTGGGCGTCTCTGGCTCATGCGCATTCCTTCTACTACCGGCTCGGCTACGACTTCACCGACACCCGGCGAGAGCTTGCCCGCGAGGCGTTCGACAAAGCCCTCAGCCTCGACTCGAGCTCACCCGAGGTGCTCTACGAGACCGGCCACTACCCCTATTACATCGAGCAGAACTACGAAGCTGCCTTGGCCAACTTCCTCGCGGCCTCGACCGCCCGCCCCGACGACCCCGACCTCATGTCTGCCCCCGCTTTCATCTGGCGTCGGCAGGGCAGGTTCAGCGAAGGCATCGAACGGCTCGAGCGGGCCTTCGAGCTCAGCCCGAGAAACTCCCAGATCCCCGCCCTGATCGGTGAGTTTGCCCAGCAGATGCGTGACTATCCCAGGTCGGTCGAGAGCCTCGATACCGCCATCGGCCTCGCCCCTGACGAGAACTGGCCCTATCTCATCAAAGCGCAGACGATCTGGCTGTGGAAGGGCGATCTCGCCGAGCCCAGGCGACTTTGCACGACGATTGTCCGGTCGACTGAAGATTCCAATCTCGCCGCTGTCTATCTGGCTGAGATCGAACGGTTGGATCGGGATTTCGACGCGATCATCGCCCTGCGCGACCGAACCCCGATCGAGTGGTTCGAACATCAGTTCATCTCGTATCCGACGAGTCTCGTGGCTGCCGAGGCCTTCGCGTTCAAGGGAGACACGGAGCGGGCGCAGGCCGAGTACGAAATGGCCCGAGTAGAGATCGAGAAAGCGCTCGCCGAGCGACCAGACGATTACCGACTCCACGCCAGCCTCGGGATGGCGCTCGCGGGTCTCGGTCGCAAGGAGGAAGCGATCGCCGCCGGCCAGAAGGCCGTCGAAATGATGCCGATCGAGAAGGACATCTACATCGGCCAGCAATTCCCCGCCGACCTCGCTCTCATCTATGCGCGGTTGGGAGAGGACGAGGCAGCCCTCGATCAGATCGACCTCCTGCTCTCGATCCCGGCGAAGTTCTCGGTCGCCGTACTGCGCCTCGACCCGCGCTGGGACAGCTTGCGAGATCACCCCAGGTACCAGGAGATCCTCGACAAGCACTCCTGATCGGTAGATGGCATAGGGGCGGGCCTCTGCACCTGCCCGCGCGAACCCGCAAGGGCCTCCCGTGCAACCTCCATGGCCCATGTCAGGGCTCCCCCAGAGTGCTAGGCTAGCGGCCGCATTCGACTCACAGCTCGGGTACAGGAGACTGTTCAATGATCGGAAAGACGCTGGCGCATTTTCGCGTCGTGGACAAACTGGGTGAAGGTGGCATGGGTGAGGTCTACCGGGCCGAGGACAGCAAGCTCGGCCGCGAGGTGGCGCTGAAGCTGCTGCCGCCGGTATTCGCCGATGACGCCGAACGCATGGCTCGCTTCGCCCGTGAGGCGCAGGTCCTGGCCTCGTTGAACCACCCGAATATCGCTGGCATCTTCCAGGTCGAAGAGGCCGACGGCCACCACTTCCTGGTCATGGAGCTGGTCGAGGGTGAGACGCTGGCCGAGCGCATCCGGCGCGGTCCGATCCCGGTCGAGGAAGCCGTGCAGATCTCCCAGCAGGTCATTGCCGGACTCGAAGAGGCGCACGATCACGGCATCGTGCACCGCGATCTCAAACCGGCCAACATCAAGATCAATCCCAAAGGGCAGGTCAAGGTGCTCGACTTCGGGCTCGCCAAGGCCCTCGAGGACGACCCCACCAGCTCTGGCTCCGGACCGGCGATCACCCAGTCGCCGACGCTGACCGCGCAGATGACCGGTGCCGGCATGCTGCTGGGCACCGCCGCCTACATGGCACCCGAGCAGGCCCGTGGCCAGGTGGCCGACCGGCGGGCCGATATCTGGGCTTTCGGCATTGTGCTGATGGAGATGCTCACCGGCCAGACGGTCTTTGCGGCGGAGACGGTCTCCGACACCCTCGCCGGTGTCCTGGCCCGCGAACCACAGTGGGGCGAGCTGCCCAAGTCCACCCCGCGCCAGCTCCGACATCTGCTCGAGCGCTGCCTGGAGAAGGACAGTCACAACCGACTCCAGGCCATCGGCGAAGCCCGCATCCAGCTCGATCGATACCAGGAGGCACCCGAGGAAGAAGTGGCTGCAGCGGCGGGAATTGAGACCGAATCGCTGCCTGCGTGGAAACGCCTGGCGCCCTGGCTGGTGGCAGCCGCGCTGGCGATAGCGCTCGGGGCCGCGATCTTCGGTGGCATCGGCGGCGGCTCGGAGCCACCGGCAGAACCGATCCGCTCCAACCTCGAGCTGCCGGAGTCGAAGGCCCTCATGCGCGGCTACGGCTCACCCATCAACCTCTCGCCCGATGGGGACCGGATCGTTCAGACCTTCGCTGCAGGAACGGTACATGAGCTCGTTCTGCGTGCCCTGGACCAGTGGGAAGGATCGACGCTGGCAACTGGAGAGGGATTGGGTCGTCCCTATCAACCCTTCTTCTCTCCCGATGGGGAATGGGTGGGCTTTGTGACCCCGAACTCACTCCAGAAGGTGCCGATCAGCGGTGGCACGCCGATCAAGCTCTGCGACACCGCCTTGAGTCGCGGCGCCACCTGGGGACCCGATGACACCATCGTCTTTGCGTCATCGCCAGAGAGTGGACTCTTCACTGTGCCCGCCGCCGGGGGCGAGCCACAGCCCTTGACCGAGCTCGATACGGAGAAGAAGGAATCGACCCACCGTTGGCCACAATTCCTCCCCGGGGGCGAGCAGATCCTGTTCACGGTGCAATCCGCGAGCTCCGATTTCGACTCTGCTTCGATCGAGATTCTCGATCTCGCTTCGGGTGCACGACAGCTCGTCCACCAGGGTGGTACCTACGGCCGGTACGTTGAATCAGGGCACATCATCTACATGAACCAGGGAACGCTCTTCGCCATCCCGTTCGACGTCGAGACCCTACAAGCGACCGGTTCGGCGGCGCCGGTGGTGCAAGAGGTCGGCAGCAGTATCGAAGGGGGTGCCTTCTACGACGTGTCGACGACCGGCTTGCTGGCCTATGTCTCCGGTGTAGGCGCCAGCGGGGCCAAGCTCACGGCGGTGTGGATCGACCGCCAGGGCAAGATCGAGCCTTTGATCTCCGAGGAGCGCGACTTTCGCAACCCACGATTTTCACCCGACGGTAGGTATCTGGCAGTCGACATCGATACCGATGGCAACTCCGATATCTGGGTCTACGATCTCGAACGCGATGTACCGACACGATTGACCTTCAACGAAGCCGTAGACAACTCGGCGGTCTGGTCACCGGACGGTCAGTTCATCGCCTTCAGCTCGGAACGTGGCGAGGGGGCCCCGAGCATCTATCGCATTCCCGCCGACGGCTCGGGCGAACCCGAGCGTATGGCGGACAACGACAGGCCCATCTACGGGTGGTCCTGGTCGCCGGACGGCCAGAAACTGGCGATCATGCAGGATTCCCCCGAAACGATCCTCGATCTGGGCTGGCTGTCGGTGGAAACGGGGGAGATCGAGATTTTTCTGGCCACTCCATTCATCGAGTACGGTCCAGTCTTCTCGCCCGATGGTCGCTACATCGCCTACGGCAGCAACGAGTCCGGCGACTGGGAAGTCTATGTGCGTCCAGCCGATGGCAGCCGCGGCAAGTGGCAGATCTCTGCCGGTGGCGGCGCTTCGTCTCCCATCTGGGCGGCCGACGGCAGGGAGATCTTCATCGCCCTGGACAACAGCCGCGTCCAATCCGTAGCAGTCGACACCAGTGGTGGGCGCTTCCAGGTCGGTCGCCCCGAGGATCTCTTCTCCGGCTCGTTCATCGAGCTCACAGACCGGTACGTCATGCTCGATGCCACCCCTGACGGGCAACGCTTCGTCGTCTTTCAGGGAGAAGCCGCTGCCACGGAAGGGCACCAGCACGTACGCCTCATCACCAACTGGTTCACCGAGCTCGAACGGACGTTTTCGCAGTAAACCTGTCGGCGTTGCGGCCGCCCGTGTGGGCCTTCGAGGCGCGGCACCCGGCTAACCGCTGCCAGTCTCGCGGAGGAAGCGCTCGTGGCAGGCCTTGCCGGCAGTGCGCGCTTCGGCCCACCCCTGGGCAAACTCGGGGTCCGCGCGCAAGCTGGCAAACAATGGATCGGTGTCCATATGAGGGTAGGAGCAGTAGCCACCATCGATCGCGCGGCGCAGCACATCCAGTGCGACTTCGTGCTCCCCAACGTAGGCGAAGATCCCCGCGTTCCAGTGGACCTGTTCCACGTCGTTCAGGGCGTCGGTAAAGCCGATCTCCCGCCGCAGCACCTCCGGCTCCATGGCGGTGCCTGCCAGGAAAGGTTCGAGAGCCGCTGCCAGGATCGAATAGGACGTTTGTCGCGCCAGCTCCAACGCCTCCTCGGGTTGGCCTTGCCGCATCCGAACCACGGCCAGATTCCCGAAGTAGAAGTCGTTGTCAGGACTGAGATTCAGGAACTGCTCAGCCCTGTCGTAGCGACCGGCCAGGTAGTTCGTGATGCCACACGACCGGATACTCGGATTGCTCGGGTCGAGCCCGAGGGCTGTGTCGCAATCTCGGACCGACTGCTCGATCGCCCCGGCATAGCGCAGCACATAGGCCCGCAGAAAGAAGACGCGGCCAGACCTGGGAAACTGCTCGATCAGGCGATTGGCAGCCTGGTAGGCTCTGGCCAGATCACCCCGCTCGATCGCCGTCATGATGATTCGGACCTGTGGCTCGATAAGCTCGGGATCGAGCTCCAGGGCCCGCTGCGCCGCCTCGATGCCCCGGTCCACGTCTGCGGCGGTACCGCCTCCGTACATCGCGAGAAAGTGCAGACGCCTGGCCAATTCTCCCCACGCCGGCGCGAAGTTTGGATCGAGCTCGACGGCACGCTGAATCAGGGCGAGAGCCTCACTGTTGGGCGCCGGATCCGAGCTCATCGCCAGACTGCGAAGGTAGTGGTCATAAGCCTCTTCGCTCGTCGGCAGGGTCCCCGTCGACGCCGCCGTAGCTCCCGGGTCGAGTGTGGGCATCAACCCACTCAGTACCGTATCCGATACCGCTTGCCGCAGCGACAACAGATCCTCGACGCCAGCCAAAACACTGTCGCGCCAAACCACGCTCTGCCCCTCGACATCGATCGCCTCGAGGGTCAGTCGCAGTTGATCCCCCTCCCGCAGGTACTGACCCGTGACCACGTTGGCTACTCCGAGATCCTGTCCGAGGGTCAACGGGTCGTTGGCGACGACATCAAGCCGTGACGTGGTCGAGAACGGCCGGATCGCGAGCCCCGGCCCTCGGCTCAGGGCGGTAACGATCTCGTCCGGAACAGCCAGACGCAGATAGTCCAGCTCTGCATCGCCACCGAGGTTGGCAAAGGGAAGCACGGCCACGGAGCGCAGCCCTCCGGAGGCCGCTGGGGTGGGAGCCGCGAAATCCGGCGCCGCTGCCGTCGAAGCTGCCGGGGCTGCCGACGGCCGCCCCTGCCACCAGAGCACGCCCAAAACACCTGCCAACAGAGCCATGACGATGGCGGCGATGAGCCCCCAGGGTCGACTGGCCGCCGGCTGCGCTCCACTCACCTCCGAGACGGGGCCAGGAGCACTCGATACCGGACCGCTGACGGCGGACGTGGGACCGCTGACCGAAGACTGCGGCTCACCTGCGATCGATTCCTCTGCAACCGACCCTGGCGCCGCGGTCCCTGCTGAGGTCACGGGGCCGCTCACCCCGGCGCTCGGGAACACCGCTGTGCCGCCCGTCGTTGACGCCTGTCCCGAGTCGACCTCACTGCGCAGCCCTTCGAGCTCGTTGCGCACATCCTTGGCGGATTGATAGCGCCGCTCCGGGTCCTTTTCCAGGCAGTGTTGAATGATGCGTGCCAGGTGTCGAGGCAGATCAGCACGGGCCTCGACGACAGGCGCCGGTGTGTCCTTCAGGATGCTCGACGCCAGCTCGATGCCAGAGTCCCCCTGAAAAGGTCGCCGCCCGGTGACCATCTCGTACAGCAGGATGCCGAACGAAAAGATATCCGTGCGCGAATCAACCTCGACGCCCTTGAGCTGCTCTGGCGACATGTAGGGTGCTGTGCCCATGACCGTACCTTCACCGGTCAAGGCTGCCGACTCCGTCGGTGCTTCGGTAGCCATGTCCAGCAAGGGGGTCGACCCCACTTCGGTGGCCAGCTTGGCGAGGCCGAAGTCGAGCACCTTGACGTTGCCGTCATTGGTGATCATGACGTTGGCCGGTTTGAGATCGCGGTGGGTGATGCCCTTCTCATGCGCGGCAGCCAGCGCATCGGCTATCGGTATCGCGTACGCAAATACTTCGGCCAGCGGCATCCCGCCGCGCGGCAGGATCCGATCGAGACTCTTGCCTTCGACCCGCTCCATCACCAGAAGGCGCCGGCCCTCGGCCTCCTCGACATTGAACAGGGTGACGATGTTCGGATGGTTGAGCGATGCCACCGCTCGCGCCTCACGCCGGAACCGTTCCAGCCGCTCCGGGTTATCCTCCGCCATCACCGGCAGGACCTTCAGCGCGACCTCGCGACCCAACTCGGTGTCTTCGGCCAGATACACCTCCCCCATCCCACCCTCACCGAGCTTCGCCACGATCTTGTAACGCGAAAGTGTCTTGCCGATCATCAACTGATCGTAGATTGTAGAACTTCCTGACCCGCGGTTGTAGGGGCAGGCTTGCCCTCACCCGGGCGGTCACGAGGGCCGCCCCTGGCTCGAGGATGGCCTCCTGCACAGCTTGAAGGCGCTTGGCCGCGGCACTACAGTGAGTAGCAGGGGTGCACCGCAGGTGCCGGTGAACGCGAAATCGCAGCTTGCCCTTCTTGGCGCTGGTTTCTTGCTCAGCTTGCCCGTGCTCGGGCAGAGCGAGTGGCCCCAGTGGCGCGGTCCAAGGGGCGATGGCTCGGTCGCGACCCATTCGGAGGCCAAGAACTGGCCGGCGGAGCTCACCCTGCTCTGGGAGCGCGAAATCGGCGGGGGGTATGCGGGACCCGTGGCCGCACGTGGCAGCATCTGGGTGCACGCACGGCAGGCCGAGGAGGAAATCGTCACCCGGCTCGATCTGCACACCGGCGAGGATCGGTGGATTCGACAACATCCGGTGCCTTTTGAACAGGATGAAGCGGCTTTAAAGCACGGCCGAGGACCCTACTCCACCCCGACTCTCGTCGACAACCGACTCGTCACCCTCGGTGTAACTACCATCCTCTCCGTCTGGGAAGCCGACACCGGCACTCTGCTGTGGAGAAGGGACTTCTCACCCGAGTTCGATCCGAGCTACACCTTCTTTGGGTCGGCCGCTTCGCCGCTTGTCTGGGGCGGTCTCTGCTTTGTCCACCCTGGCGGTTCCCTGGTCCCAGAGATCGGCAAGTTGGAGCCAGGCGCAATGATCGCGCTACGCCTCGAGGACGGCAGCGAAGCCTGGCGGTGGACCGGGGACGGCCCCGGCCTGGGGGCGACACCAGTCGTCTACGAGCCCGGTGGGCAGCCGCAGCTGATCTTCAAGACCAGGACCCAGATCGTCGGCGTCGATCCCCGCACAGGCTCCGAACTGTGGCGCATCCCCTTCCAAGTGCTCGAGGACAACACGATCACCACCCCGCTCCTCATCGGCAACCGGCTGTTGACCTCCGACTACGATGTAGGTGTCTTCGCCTGGAGTCTCATCGCCGTCGGTGGAACCTCGACCCCGCGGATGCTCTGGAGCACACGCGAGGCCTCCCTATCCATGAGCTCGCCGGTCGTCGTCGGGGACCAGGTCGTGGGCTTCTCACATCTGCACAAGGGACAACTCTTCGGCCTCGACCCAGCCACTGGAAGGGTTCTCTGGCAAGGCGAGCCAAAATGGGGAGAGCACGCCACCCTGATCTCGTGGGGCGGACATCTGCTGGTCTTTCGCGAGGACAGCTCTCTGGTGGTCGGCGAGGTCTCTCGCGATGGTCTGCAGATCCTGCGGCGCTACCAACTGGGCAGTACCGGTACCTGGGCCCACCCTGCCATCGTCGACAACCTGATCCTCTTCAGGAGCGGCAAGCGCCTCGCCACCTACCAACTGGGTGATCAGTGAAGCGGGAGCCTCGACCACTGCGCGGTAGATCGGGTAGAGGCGATGTGGATCCCCAGATCCGGGATCTCATCCATGCCAACCTGGCCAGGTTCCTCACGCACGACGACGCAGCGAAACCAGAGTATGCTCGCAGCCAACTCGCATCAGGGGTTCCTCGATGAAAGACATTGCCCGATTCGCACCAGCCCTCTTGCTGATTGCTGCTTGTGCTACCACTCCGGCAACCGAAACCGCGAGTGTCGAGCTGACGGTCCTCACCTGGAACATCCTCCACGGGGCCAGTGATGAAGGCGAGCTCAATCTGGAAGCGAAGGCGAGCTACATCTCTGAGCAGGGCGCCGACCTGGTCCATCTGCAGGAGATCGACGAGCAGTGCGAGCGCACCGGATCAGTAGACCAGATGGCCGTCCTGGGAGATCTCACGGGGATGGATGCCGCCTTTGGCGCATTCATGCCTTTCCAGGGCGGGCGCTACGGTCTGGGAACACTCAGTAATCTGCCAGTTCTGACCACACGCTCACTCCGGCTTCCCGAAGGTGGAGAGCCGCGGGTTGCCCTCCTGCAGGAAGTCGAGGTGTTCGGGCGCTCACTGCTCGTGGCCAACCTTCATTTCGACTGGCGCGAGGACGACACCGCCCGTTACGCTCAAGCCCGTGCCCTGCTGACCGAGCTCGAGTCTCTGGACCTGCCGATGATTCTCGCCGGCGACTTCAACGCCACCCCCGTCAGTCGCACCATGAAGGCGTTCTTCGGCGCCGGCTTCGTGCCTGTCGAGGCACCCGGGCCCAGCTGGAATGCCCGCGCACCCAGCGTCGACATCGACCACATTCTCGTGCGGAGCGGCCCCGGCCTGCGGATCGAACCTCTCGGCGGCGAGGTGCTGGACGAGCGCACCCTCTCAGACCACCGCCCCGTCCGCGGCAGGATCCGGGTGCTGATCAGCGACGGCTGACCGGCCCTGACGTGGCCGAGGCGGAGCTTGACCCCGCCCCCGCTGCAGTCGATCTGCTGACCGGATCGAATCAGTGCGCCGGCGCGTCTGAATTCCAGATGTCGTGGGTGATCTTCCAGGCTCCGTCCTTGCCCTTGCGGTAGATATGGATGCCCCGCACATTCTCGGTCATCGTCTCCCCACCCCCCTTGGGGGTCATCGTTGCCACGCCGCCATACTGTTCGAACGCCATGTCACCCTGGATCGTCACACTGGAGTAGTTGTAGTTCAAGGTGACCTCGACCTGCTCGATCATCGCGTCGAGCCACGCCTTCACCGCCTCGGCGCCCTCTAGCGCCGGCTCGTTCGGCGGCAGGTACTGCACATCCTCGGCATAAATATGGGTCGCGTGTTCCGAAGTGGCTTCGTTGACGCTCGCCTCCTCCATTTCACGAATCTTGGCGATCGCCGCCATGTCCTCTTTCTCCCCGGCAACGGCTACCCCGGAGAATGCAAGTAGACCCGCAACCGTCACCACGCCTAACACCAGCAAACACAAACGCTTCATCTCATGCTCCTTCTGGGCTCAGGGCTGGCAGGAAGATTCAATTCTTCGCTGCCCATTCCTCCTGTGGTAACTCCCTGGCGAGTTGATCCATGCTGTCGCGCAGCTTCCAGATCACCTCTTCCGGGATTTTGTGTTCGGGAACGGCATTGCTGATCGGGGGAATCGACTGGAGATACGCATAGACCGCTTTGAAATCATCGTCGGTCATGTTGCGAATCCACAGCCACGGCATCGGCGGCAGCACACCCCTTCCATCACCACCCAAATGACGTCCTTTACGAAAGATGTCCAGAAACATCTGTTCGGTCCAGCTGCCGATCCCGGTATCCATATCCGGCGTGAGATTGGCCGAATACATGACGCCGAACGGTAGCGCAAAGCTCGTGAAGGTCGGCCCGATCAAACCGATATCGTGAGCACCGACTGTGCCCTCGGGATCAGGACCCCCATGGGGGTGACCCGAGAGCATCCGGCTCATGTCGGGTCTGGGCATGCCGAGGGCCTCGTCGAAGACCCAGGGGGTATGGCAATCGTTGCAGCCGCCTGCCATCACGAGGTATCGGCCGCGCTGGATCTGCTCCTCGGCCGAAACCTCCGCGATCGCATCACTTGTGGAGGCCGCAAGGGACTCTCCCTCGCCCATCTCCGAAACTTGCTCCTGGCTGCAAGCCAGAAAGGCAATCAGCATAAGACCTGTTCCGATAGCTTTCATTGAACTGGTCACGATTCTCATCGCACGACTCCTTTTCTCCAGTCGCGTCTGGAGTGTTCCAACTCGCTGGCCCACAATGGGCCGCTGTAAGGGACTCAGGCTTTGATTTTACCACTCCACAGTATTTCAACGAAGAGAATTCTTGACCCTTCGCGGGACGTCCTGAGAAGTCTGTGACGGAGTTGAATTTCGAGTTGGCACACACACTCGCTGAGGTATCATGCGTCAACGTAGACCCACATTTCGACTGTGCACAACACGGACCACCCCTGAAGGAGGAGTCATGCCAAGAGTCATCTTCACCCACACCGTCAGTGATCCAGCCTTTTGGGCGAGCAAGCATGCGGACCGCGTCGCGGCCTTCGCTGCCTGGGGCACCAACGTGGTCGACCATCAGAGCGCGGACGGCAAGCACTGCGCCGTCAGCGTGGACGTACACGATATGGATGCGATGCAAGCGTCCATGGAAACCCCCGAGATGGCGGCGGCCAAGCAGGCACATGGAGTCCAGGAGCCCGTCATTGTCCACATCGAGAATAGTTGAGGCCGACCTCGCCTGACGACGCAGGAGCGAGCCTCTGTGCCCGCCCTCGTTGCGGGTGTGCATTACTATCCACCAGCCAACGCCTGATACGAATAAGTAGTCCGGGCCAGGTGGCCGTGGCTCATTGGAGGATAAAGAGACGATGATCGGTGAGACGCTGGGGCATTACAGGATCCTGGAGAAAATCGGTGAGGGTGGGATGGGCGAGGTCTATGTCGCCGAGGACACCAAGCTCAAGCGTCAGGTCGCCCTCAAGCTGCTGCCCGAGGCCATGGCCGCGGATGCCGAGCGGCTGCAGCGTTTCCAGCGCGAGGCCGAGGCCATCGCGGCGCTCAACCATCCCAACATCGTCACCATCTTCTCGGTCGAAGAAGACCAGGGCCACCACTTCCTCACCATGGAGCTGGTCAAGGGGGTCGATCTGGCCGACAAGATTCCCGCCCAGGGCATGAACCTCGAGCAGATCTTCGGCGTGGCCATTCCGGTCGCCGAAGCCCTCGCCGCCGCCCATGAACAGGGGGTCGTCCACCGGGACCTCAAACCCGCCAACATCATGGTGGGTGACGGCGACCGGGTGAAGATCCTCGACTTCGGCCTCGCCAAACTGGCCGCCGGGATGGTCGGAGAAGGCTCGACCACCCAGATGGCCACCGACTCGATCACCCAGGAGGGCCGCATCCTCGGCACCGTCTCCTACATGTCTCCCGAGCAGGCGGAGGGCAAACCGATCGACGGCCGATCCGACATCTTCTCCCTGGGCGTCGTGCTCTACCAGATGGCCACCGGCGAGCAGCCGTTCAAGGGCGACACCAATCTCTCGACCCTCTCCTCCATCCTGAAGGACGACCCCGATTCGGTCACCGAGCTGCGCACCAATCTGCCCCGTCACCTGGGGCGCATCATTACGCACTGTCTGGAGAAGGACCCCAAGCGGCGCTACCAGTCGGCCCAGGACGTGGTCAACGAGCTGACGGCGCTCGAGGGCGAGATCGCCTCTGGCAAGACCCCGTCCGAGGCGAGTCTTCCCGCGATGGAAGCCCCCAGGAGTCGGCCCGCCTGGCTGCCGTTTGCCATCGGTGCCGGCCTGCTGCTCGCCGCGCTCGTCGGCTGGCTCGCCATCAGGGGTGATGGGACCGACGCTCCTGACACCTCGCCCGCGCAGCCCAAGGCGAGCACAACTGAGGAAGCCGAGGCATCAGCCAGCTCCGAGATCACAGCCGCTGCGAGCCATGAGGCGGTGGCGGTGTTGCCCTTCGTCAATTTCAGCGGCCGTGGCGATCTCGACTTCCTGGCCCTCGCGATTCCGGACGAAATCACAACCACACTCTCCTACGCTCAAAGACTGGAAGTGCGCCCCTTCTCCCTGACTCGCAAGTATCAGGATTCCACCACCGACCCCCAGGAAGTGGGCCGGGAGGTGCGGGCTGCGAGCCTCGTTACCGGGCAATACACGATGGAAGGCGAGCAACTCCAGGTGACACTGGAGGCCATCGATGTCGAGGGCAACAGCCTGATCTGGCGCCATCGGCTCAGTGTCAGCGGCGACGATTCGCTGGCGCTGCGAGAAGCGGTCGCCTTGAAGGTCCGCCAGGAGTTAGTGCCGGCACTCGGTGGCACGAGCGAGGAGACCGCCATCGCCGCGCCCACCAACCGCGAGGCCTACCGGAAGTACCTCGAGAGCCTGGCGATTTCACGCGACCCCGAGCCCAATCTGCGCGGCATCGAGGTGCTCGAGGAGGTCGTCGAGCTGGATCCGGAGTTCGCCGCCGCCTGGGCTGCTTTGTCAGACCGCTACGGCTATGTCGGCTACTACGGAGGGGGGACAGCGGCAGAGCGCGTTGCCGCCTTCGCCCAATCCGAGGCAGCTGCCAGGCGCGCGCTCGAGCTCGACCCCAACAACCTCGAGGCCGCTCAAAATCTGACGTTCAGGGCTATCGAGGATGGCCGAATGGGTGAGGCCTATCAGACCGCCCGGCTCGCTCTGACCCAGAATCCCGACCTGGCGTCGCCCCACTTCATCATGAGCTATGTGTACCGATACGCAGGCCTCCTCGAAGACGCCGCGCGGGAATGTGAGTTGGCCCTCGCTGTCAATCCGACGGACTTCTCGATGCGCTCCTGCACGATCACGTTTTACCGCCTGGGAGACTTCGAACGGGCCCGTGACTTCCTCGCTCTCGACCCGGCTTCCGGATGGGCCCGGGGCCACGAAGGATCTCTGGAGTACTTCGCTGGCAACCTGGACTTCGACCGACAGCCTCAACTCCTCGCGGACTGCCGCGCTGATCCCGAGTCCGAGACGACGCGGACCTCCCTGGAGCGCGCGATCGACTTCATCAAGACCGTGCCCGATCCAGAACAGGCGTACCACACCCTGGCGGTCGTCGCCCTGTGCGGATTCCATGACGAAGCCCTGAGGCTCCTGCCTGTCGTAGCCAACGCGGGTTACTGCGCACCCGGGGTCTTCGAGGAAGGACCCTTCCGAGCCCTCGAGGGCAAGCCGAGCTGGGAAGGGGCTCAGGCTGCCCACGACGCCTGCCACGCCGAATTTCTCGAGGCCAAACGCCGGGTCGACGCCGGCATGCCGCCTGGCTAGTCGTGGCTCATTGGAGGATAGAGAGCCGATGATCGCCTCGCGACCCGACGCCTATCATGACTGGTTGGCCTGGGTCTATGCCTGGCCCGGTCTGAAGAAGGACACCATCCGGGAGTCCGAGCGGGCGTTCGAGGAAGGTGCTGTCGACCGGTATCTCGGTCCCGGCGACGAGGAAGCGCTAGCCCAGGTGCTGGTCAAGACGGGAGAGCTCGACCGTGCCCTCGAGCTCTTTGACCGCCTACTCGATCAGCACTACGCAAATGCCGTCACCGTGCCCTGCTCCGACTCGACCCCGATCTCGATGCGATGCGTGAACACCCCGGCTTCGAGGAGATGCTCGCCAAGCACGAGTAGCGGCTGGCTCTTCCAATGATCGGCGCCACACTCTCTCACTTCAAGATCACCGCCAAGCTGGGTCAGGGCGGCATGGGCGAGGTCTACCGGGCTGAAGACACGAAGCTGGGCCGCGAGGTGGCGATCAAGGTCTTGCCCGAGGCGGTGGCGGGCGAGCCGGACCACCTGGAGCGATTTCGACGCGAGGCCAAGGTGCTGGCCAGTCTCAATCACCCCAACATCGCGGCAATCTACTCGATCGAGTCAGCCCACCCACAAGGCCAGCTGGTGCAGGACGAGGGGGAGAGTTCCCGAGCGCAGCCTCAACCTACTCCCGCGGAGCGAGGGGACTCTCCCCCTCGTCCCATCCACTTCCTGGTCATGGAGCTGGTCCAGGGCAAGACGCTGGATACGCTCCTGCCGGCTACCGGTCTGTCGCTGGAGCGCTTTCTGGAGTTGGCGTCTCCGATCGCCGACGCACTGGCCAGCGCTCATGCCCGCGGCATCGTGCACCGCGATCTCAAACCAGCCAACGTCATGGTCACCAACGAGGGGCAGCGAGTGAAGGTGCTCGACTTCGGACTCGCCAAGCTCACCGAGGCCGAGCCGGCCGACGGCTTGACCGAGCTGCCGACCGAAGCGCTGACGCAGGAGGGTATCGTCGTCGGCACCCCGCACTACATGTCCCCGGAACAGGCCAGGGGCGAACCAGTCGACTCGCGGTCGGACATCTTTTCTCTCGGCGTCATGCTCTACGAGATGGCGGCAGGTGAGCGACCGTTCAGGGGTTCGACCTCGATCGAGCTGCTCTCCTCGGTCCTCAAGGACACGCCGCCGCTGGTGACCGATATCAAGGCAGACCTTCCGAGGCACCTCGGTCGGGTCATCAGTCGCTGTCTCGAGAAGGCCCCGATCGACCGCTACCAGACCGCTCGCGACGTCTTCAACGAGTTGCGCACGCTGACCCGCGAATCGACGTCTGCCAGTCGCCCATCGAAGACAACCTCTTCAGTCTCCAACAGTGTCCTGCAGCGCGCTCAGGCGGAGGCTCCCTGGATTGCGGTACTGCCCTTCAAGTGCCGCTCGGCCGACCTCGAAGATCTGGGTGACGGCCTGACCGAGGACATCACCGCCGGCCTGTCACGCTTCTCCTACCTCCTCGTCACGTCGAAGAACTCGGCGCAGAAGCTGCAAGGGGAGTCGATGGAGGTACGGCAGATCGGTCAAGAGCTCGGTGCTCGATACGTGATGGAGGGGTCGATTCGTCGATCAGGTTCCAAGGTACGTATCGGCATCAGCCTGCTGGATGCGCCGACCGGCACCCATCTCTGGGCGGAGACCTTCGACCGCAACCTCGACGAGGTCGACATCTTCACCCTGCAGGATCAGATCACCGATCAGGTCGTGGCCACGATCGCCGACCCTTTTGGCGTCCTGGTCCGATCGATGGCGGCAGCGGTGGCCGCCAAGGCGCCGACAGAGCTCACCCCTTATGAAGCGGTGCTGCGGTTCTTCCTCTACCAGCAGCGGATCAGTGCCGAGGATCACCTGCCGGCGCGAACGGCTCTCGAGCATGCGGTCGAGGCTGAGCCGGGTTACGCGAATGCCTGGGCAGCGTTGGCCATCGTGCTGCTCGACGAGGACAGGCATGCGTTCAACCCGCGACCCGACGCTCTCGACCGGGCGCTGAAGGCCGCTCAGCGTGCGGTCGATGCCGACCCCGCCAACCAGCACGCCCATTATGCCCTGGCGACGGCCCACTACTACCGCCGCGAGCTGGGATCCTTCCGTGCCGCCGCCGAGCACGCCATCAAGCTCAACCCGCGCGATAGCAACATTATCGCCATGCTGGGCATCCTCATGGGTTACGCCGGCAACTGGCAACGGGGCCTCGAGCTGACCACAGCGGCGATGCAGCTCAATCTCCACCATCCCGGCTGGTATCGCTTCACCCAGTTCTTCAACGAGTATCACCACAAACGCTACGCGCAGGCTCTCGAAATCGCGCAGCAGATCAATCTGCCGGACTACTTCGCGACCCACTACGCCATGGCCATCGCCCATGCCCAGCTGGGGAATCTGGAAGAGGTCAAGGCCTCGATCGGAGAGTGTCTGCGGTTGTGGCCGGACTTCGAGGCGGGCATCCTCGAGGGCCATCTGGAGAAGTGGATCTACGCGCAACCGGATCTGATCGAGCACATTGTGGAGGGCCTGGAGCTCGCGGGCTTGCACGTGCGGCCCGAAAGCGCGGCGCCTGGACCTGCAGCGGCATCGACGTCAGGTGCGGGTGCTGGGGCGGAGAAAGTCCAAGAGACCGGTGTCGCGATCGCGGTCCTTCCCTTCTCTGACATGAGCACGGCGCACGACCAGGAGTACCTGTGTGAAGGCATGGCGGAGGAGATCATGAATGCGCTCGTCTCGGTGCCGGGCATTCGGGTCGCGTCGCGGACCTCGGCCTTTCGTGCGTCGCGCGAGGGCAAAGAGCTTTCCGAGATCGGTCAGGCGCTCTCCGTCGGCCACGTGCTCGAGGGGAGCGTGCGGGCGGCGGGCGATCGACTAAGGGTCACCGCGCAACTGACGGACGTGGAGAGCGGCTTTCAACTCTGGTCCGAACGATTCGACCGCGAGGCCGTCGATGTCTTCGCACTCCAGGACGACATCGCAGCGGGCGTTGTCGCGGCGGTGCAAGAACAGCTTGCTCCGGGCGAACACGTCCTGCGCGCTCGGCCCCAGGTTGCCGACCTGGACGCGTACAAGCACTACCTCCAGGGACGCCATCTGCGATTCACCCTGAACGACCTGGGGGCCGCCGCCAAAGCCTATTCGCAAGCGGTTCGTCTCGATCCATCACATGCCCCTTCATGGGAGGGGCTGGCTGAGATTCAGATCCTGAGTGCCGCCTATGGCCTCATGCCTGCTCAGGAGGCGTATGCGGCAGCGACCGACGCACTCACCAGGGCTGCCCAGCAAGGTCCGTCGGCCGAGTCCTTCTGTGTCCAGGGAATGATCGCCTTTGGCAGACGCGACTGGCCCGCCGCGGAGCACGCCTTCCTCAATGCCCTCGAGACGCAGCCGGACCACGTCCAGAGCCGGTGCTGGTTGAGCGTGATCCTGGGAGTTCTGGGCCGCAGCAGCGAAGCCCTGCCGCACCTGAGCCACGCGCGGGAGGTCGATCCGCTCTCACCCTACCCATACGCCATGAGCGGGTTGTTCGAGCTGATCACTGGAGAGGTCGCCGAAGCCGAGGAGCTGTTCGAGCAAGCCCTCGGTTTCGAAGCGGACAACAACCTGGCGCTCTGGGGCTCGGGAATGACTCGGATTGCTCTGGAGCGGCTCGACGAGGGCGTCACCCTCCTACGGCACGCTGCGACACCCGCCCACCGCGGCGGCTTTCTACACGGCATGCTCGGCTGGGCCCTCGCGGTCGCCGGTCATCGGGACGAGGCGAAGGAGATCATCGAGGAGCTGCGGGCTCGACCTGACACCCCGCCCACCATTGTCTCGGAGGCCTGGATCTGGGCGGCATGCGGTGAGCCGGACGAGGCCTTTCGCGTCCTGGATCGCGCCATTGAGGAATTCCAGACCATGGTGGCGATGACCAAACTGCCGGGATTCGATCGACTGCGAAGCGATCCTCGCTTCGACGACATGCTGATCAGAATGGAGTTGCCCAGGTAACTCGGCCTCTGCGCCGACTGAACCGTCAGGTAGAATCGCTCACCTTGATTGGCCAGTCTCTTTCCCACTTCCGGATCACCGCCAAGCTCGGCGCGGGCGGCATGGGGGAGGTCTATCGCGCAGAGGACACCAAGCTTGGCCGTCAGGTCGCGATCAAGGTGCTGCCCGAGGCGGTCGCTAACGACCCGGAGCGCCTGGCCCGTTTCGAGCGTGAGGCCAAGGTGCTCGCCAGCCTGAACCACCCGCACATCGCGGCGATCTATTCGATTGAGTCTGCTGGACTCGAGGATGCTTCGGCCCTTCACCGAACGCAGCCTCACCCTCCTCTTGCGGAGGGAGGTGAAAGGTCGAAGCATCCTGTCCACTTCCTCGTCATGGAGCTCGTCGAGGGCGAAGATCTGCAGGAGAGGCTGGACCGAGGACCTTTGCCGGTCGACGAGGCCCTGCCGATCGCTCTACAGGTTGCTCAGGCGCTCGAGGCGGCACACGCTAGCGGCGTGATCCACCGCGACCTCAAGCCGGCGAACGTCAAGGTCACTCCCGACGGAGAGGTGAAGGTATTGGATTTCGGGCTGGCCAAGGCGCTCGACCCGACTGCCAGCGATGTGGGGGAGGTGGCGACGAGCCCGGCGGTCATCCCTCTATCGCTCTCCCCGACCCTGACCCAGCAGATGACCGGAGCTGGAGTGATCCTCGGCACCGCCTCCTACATGGCGCCCGAGCAGGCTCGCGGCAAGACGGTGGACAAACGGGCCGATGTGTGGGCCTTCGGGGTCCTGCTATGGGAGATGCTCTCCGGCCAGTCACTTTTTGCCGGCGAGACGGTGACGGATGTACTCGCTGCCGTGGTGACCAAGGAGCCCGACCTGGCCGAGCTGCCCTCAGAGATACCCAGGACAGTCCGGCGACTACTCGAAAGGTGTTTGCGCAAAGACCCGAAACGGCGTCTCCCCGATATCGGAACGGCGAGACTGGAGCTCGAAGAGGCGCTGGAAGGTGGTGCAGAAGAACCATGGACTTCCGAGGGGGATCTGTCGCAGGTCGTCGAAATCGAGCGCCGGAGCCGGACCCGTGAGCGTCGGCTGTGGGCCGCCGGGGTGCTTCTTGCAGCAGGCCTTGGGATCGCGGCGTTCGCCCTGCGTCGCCCCGACGAGCCAGAGCCTCCGCCGCCGGTACACTTCAAGATGCCCGCACCGGAGGGCTGGTCCCTGGCCGCTCCCTGGACCTGGCCGGTCCCCTCGCCCGACGGGCGACGGGTCGCCTTTCTGGCGTTCTCTGAAGATCAGGCGACAGCCCCCGAGGGGGGAGGGGCGGTGTGGATCCGGTCTCTCGAGGCCACGAGTGCGCAGCCCATGGTGGGGGGAGACGGCGCTTCCCAATTGATTCCAACCTGGTCACCGGACGGTCAGTCGCTCTTGATCGGTACTGGAGGTGAGCTGAGAAAGGTCCGCCTGGCGGATGGTCTGGGTCAGAAGGTGACAACGCTGCCCTCGAGTATGGGCTTTACCGCTTCCTGGGGCGCGTCGGGCACGATTCTGCTGAACGAGATCAACATGGGACGCGTCGTTCAGTCGGTGTCGGACACGGGTGGCGATATCACGCCCGTGACGACGCTCGACAATGCGCGAGGCGAAGCCGGACACGCATTTCCACAATTCCTCGAGGATGGGCGTCGTTTCCTCTTCCTGGTACTCGGGGCAGAGAACAGCGAGAACCTGGGGTTGTATCTGGCCTCTGTCGAAGATCCCGATCAGCGCACCAAGGTGGCGGATGGTTCGGTCCGAAGGGTGCTAGCGGGGGAGCATCTCCTCTTCGTCAGCGAAGGTACTCTCTTCGCGCAACTCTTCGATCGGCGCGAGCTCGCGCTGAGCGGCGAACCGATCGCCATCGCGTCGTCCGTCCGCTCCTTCCCCGGGAATCCCAACCTGGGTTGGTTCGGTGCCTCAGCAGCAGGTACCGTCTCGTACGTCTCGGCCACCGGAACGTCGGGTTTGCTGCAACTGGCCTGGGTCGACCGGGCGGGCGGGGAGCCACGGCCGATCGGTCCTCCCGGCAACTACGGCCAGATCGCGCTCTCTCCCGACGGTCGCAACGTGGCGCTCGAGATTCAGGATGAGGAGGGACAGTTCGACGTGTGGGTGATGGAAATCGCCCGCGGCGTCGCCAGTCGGGTGACCGTCGAACCGGAAGATGAGCGTGATCCCGTCTGGTCCCCCGACAGCCGCTCTGTTGCCTACATACGCAGAACTCCCGAAGGGTCCCTGCTGCTGCGTAAGGGGCTGCGCGCCAGCGATCCCGAAACGGAGATTATTCGCTCTACCGATGAGAACATTCCCGAGAGCTGGGCCCCTGACGGCGAGACCCTCATGCTGGTTCGACGTACGGCCACCGATGAGCAGAGCGTCTGGGCCCTGTCCACCGCTGAGGGCGGAGAGGCACGAGCGGTCCTGAACGCGGGGTTTCGCGTCGATGAGCCGCAACTCTCCCCGGACGGTCGCTGGTTGGCCTATGTTTCGCCGGAGTCGAACCGGGAAGAGGTGTACCTCGAGCCGTTCGAACGGCCGGGGGACCGTGTGCGGGTCTCGCTGAATGGCGGCGGCCAACCCAAGTGGCGCGGAGACAGTCGTGAGCTGCTCTTCGTCACGCTCGACGGCCGGCTGATGGCCGTGGATGTCCGCAGCCAAGACGACGGCACGCTGGAAGTCAGTCTTCCGCAGGAGCTCTTCGAGCTCGCCTCGGTCGAGGGCATGGGGTACGACGACTATGCCGTGAATGCCGACGGCACCGGTTTCCTGGTCAAGATGCCCGTCGAGGCAGCCGTCGAACCGCAGCTGGAGATCATCGTCAACTGGGAAGGCCTCATCGAATAGCCCAATGATCGGCACCACCCTCTCCCACTTCAACATCACGGCCAAGCTGGGTGAAGGCGGCATGGGTGAGGTCTACCGGGCCGAACACACGAAGCTCGGCCGCGAGGTGGCGATCAAGGTCTTGCCCGAGGCCGTCGCCGCCGACCGACTGAGGGCAAAGCAACACCTACGCTCACCGCGGCACGACTTCCGAGTGCCCTGACCGCAAACACGTTCAACGCCCTGCTCTTGTATCCTTCGTCATTGAGAAGGAGCTGCCGCCTTGATCCGATTGAAAGTCAATGGCTCGAGTTTCCGGGTCGATGTCGATGCGCAGATGCCACTGCTTTGGGTGCTTCGCGACGAGCTTGGTCTCACTGGGACCAAGTACGGATGCGGCATCGGCGTGTGCGGTGCTTGCAGTGTGCTGGTGAACGGCGTCGCTGTGCGGTCCTGCTCCATCACTGTCGGTGACCTGGAGGGTGAGGTGACGACTATCGAAGGACTCGGCCAGCCGGACGCACTGCATGGCGTGCAGCAGGCGTGGATCGAGCACCAGGTCGCCCAATGCGGATACTGCCAACCGGGACAGATCTTGAATGCCGTGGCCCTTCTCGAGCGCAATCCGTCACCGTCAGATGCCGAAATCGACGATGCTCTCGCCGACAATCTATGCCGCTGTGCCACCTATCTACGAATTCGAAAGGCGATCAGGTCCGCAGCCGAGCAGCTGAAAGCCTAGCGACTTCGCTCACCTCCATGCCTACCCGACGCCAATTCCTGCTCGGCTCTGCCGCTATCGCCGGCGGGGTCGCGATTGGCTATCGGTTCGGTTTGCACGAGCAGCTGCTGGACTCGATCGACGGTGAGCCTGAACAGACAGCGCTGACGCCCTACGTCCTGGTAGACCGCGATGGCATCACGATCATCACACCGCGAGCCGAGATGGGTCAGGGGATTCACACGACTCTCGCCGCGCTGGTGGCTGAAGAGCTCGATGTCGCCTTCGAAGCGATCAACGTCGAGCATGGTCCCGCTTCGAACCTATATGCGAACACCATCTTCTACCCTCCGAAAGTGACTCGAGACAGTGACCGCTACATCCCGGCCCAGGCCACCGGCGGCCAGACGTCGACCCAGGACGCCTTTGTCAAGATGCGGCAGGCCGGAGCCGCGGCGCGCATCGTGCTGATGCAAGCCGCGGCGCAGCGTCTCGGTGTGGACCTGGCAACTCTCACAACCCGCGAGGGCACCGTCGTGGACGCGAACGGTAGAACGATCCCCTACGAGGAGCTCGCTGTAGCGGCAGCCGAATTCGCACCGCCAGACGATCCACCCCTGAAGCCCCAGAGGAAATGGCGACTGCTGGGCACCTCGCTGCCGCGCGTCGACATGGTCGGCAAGTGCACTGGCACCCTTGAGTACGGCATCGATGTCGATCTGCCGGGGCTGCTCTACGCGACGGTAAGGCGGAATCCTCGGCTGGGCGGCAAGATGCTTCGCTTCGACGCTTCGCAAGCCTCGGCCATGCGCGGCGTCGAGCACATCATCCCGATGGAGACTGGTGTCATCGTCGTCGCCACGAACACCTGGTATGCCTTCCAGGCTGCCGATCGGATCGAGTTCGAATGGGGGCCGGCGTCCTATCCCGAAACGACTGCAGAGCACCATGAGCGCGTCGCGCTCGAGCTCGACCGAGAGCCCTTTCACCAGCCCGTCAAGCGAGGCAACGTCGACAGGGCGCTGGATGGCGGGACGATCATCGAGGGCGAGTATCGAGTTCCCTATCTGGCCCATGCCACCATGGAGCCACTCAATGCCGCGGCGTTGCTCGAAGACGGCCGCCTAGACATCTGGGCCGGCAATCAGTTCCCGACCCTGGCCGTGTTGGTGGGTGCACAGCTCACCGGATTGCCCGAGGAGGCGGTGCACGTCCACACCCCCATTATGGGTGGCGGCTTTGGTCGTCGGTTCGAGATGGATGATGTCGAGGCGGCCGTCCTTGCTGCCCAGGCGCTGCCGGGCACGCCGGTCCGCGTGACCTACTCCCGCGAGGAGGACTTCACCCACGACGCCTTCCGTCCGCTGGCGGCCGCCCGCTTCCGCGCCTCGGTGAAGCCGCGCAAGGTGGCGGCTCTCGACCTCGCCATCTCGACGCCCTCGCTCTTTGCTTCTGGTGACCTCAGGCGTCACAGACTGACTGGCGAGCCCGACACCGGCCCACACAAAACAGACATCGCGATGATCATGGGGGCGGCGAATCAGCCGTACAGGATTCCCAACTATCGGGTGACGGCCTACCGCCCCGAAGAGCTACTGCCCGTCGGCTGGTGGCGCTCGGTCGGTAGCTCCCAGAACTGCTTTTTCCACGAGAGCATCATGGACGAGCTGGCCAACGCAGCCGGTGCCGATCCGCTGAAGCTGAGGCTTTCGCTGCTGAAACATCCGCCCAGCCGACAGGCGCTCGAGAGCGTCGCTCAGATGTCGAACTGGGGATCGAAGCTCCCACAAGGCCATGCCCGCGGCGTGGCCTACTCGCTGTTCGCCGGGGCGGCCACGGCCATGGTGATCGAGATCGAACACTCTGAAGAGGGGATCAAGCTGCACAAGGCGTACGCGGCGGTGGACGTCGGCATCGCGCTCGACCCACGCAACATCGAGGGCCAGGTGGAGGGTGCTCTCCTTTTCGGTCTGAGCTCGGCGATCTTTGGCGAGATCACACTCAGCCATGGCGCCGTCGACCAGACCAACTTCGATGCCTACCCATTACTGGGGATCCAGCAGGCGCCGTCGATCGAGGTTCACATCCTCGAAAGCGGCGAATCCATCAAGGGGGTGGGCGAATCAGCAACGCCTACCGCGGCTCCGGCCCTGGGCAACGCCCTCTACGCAGCGACCGGCAAGAGGATTCGCGAGCTGCCCTTCGGCAAGCACTATCGTTTCGTTTGAGTGCTGCCCAGCGGCTTCAGACCGTCTCGAGGTACTTGTGCACGAAGCTGATGGAAACGGCGCCCTCGCCCACAGCTGAAGCGACCCGGCGCACGACCCCCTGCCGCACGTCACCGGCAGCGAAGATGCCGGGCACGCTCGACTCGAGCAGGAAAGGATCTCGTCGCAGCTTCCAGTGCCTCGGCCGCCGCCCGTCGCGAATCAGATCGGGCCCGGTGAGAATGAACCCTGCCTCGTTGCACTCGACGACGTCCTTCACGATGTCGGAATGCGGTTGAGCGCCGATGAAGATGAAGATCGCGTCGGCCGGGACTGTCTTCGTCTCGCCAGTCAGGTTGTTGCTCTTGGTGAGGGACTCGAGGCGATCTGTCCCCCCCACCGCAGTCACCTCGGTGTGCTTTTCGACCGAGATGTTCTCGGTCACTTCGATCTGATCGATCAGATACTGCGACATGCTCTTCTTGAGCGATTCGCCGCGAATGAGGATCGTTACTTCGCTGGCAAACCGCGACAAGAACATCGCACCCTGGCCGGCCGAGTTGGCGCCACCGATCACAAAGACCTTGCGGTCCTTGTAGTGCACCGCCTCGGAGGTCGCCGCCCCGTAGTAGACGGACGCTCCGAGAAGAGATTCGATTCCAGGAACCTCGAGCTCCGAGACCTTGACGCCAGTAGCAATCAGCAGTGCGCGAGTGCTCAGCTCGGTGCCGTCGGCGAGGGTGACAATGCGGTAGGGGTCTTCGACCCGCACCCCGGTGACTTCCTGCGCCGTCAGGATCTCAGCGCCGAGGCGCCTGGCCTGGGTGGCCGCCCGGCGCATCAGATCGGCACCGCTGATGCCCTTGGGAAACCCCAGATAATTCTCGATGCGGGCGCTGGTGCCGGCCTGGCCCCCGGCGGCCTCCTTGTCGATCGCGACGGTGCGCAGCCCTTCCGAAGCCGCGTAGACGGACGCTGCGAGACCGGCTGGACCTGCGCCCACGATGATCAGATCATAGAAGTTCTGCGCGGCCCGGGTCGTTAGCCCGACCTTGTCCGCCAGCGTCTTCAGGTCGGGATCGACGAGGGTACTACCGTCGGGGAAGAAGAGTGCCGGAAGGCCTGAGCGGTTCTCGCTGATTGCCTCCACCATCTCCCTGGCTTCAGAGTCGCGCTCGATGTCCATCCACTTGTATGGAATCTGGCTGAGGGCGAGGAACTCCTTGATGTAGTGGGCGTGAGGTGACCAAAGTGTGCCGGCCAGTCGAATGCCGTCGTAGGGAACGGGGACATTGGCTGCCCAGTCGCTCAGCAGATCGTCGAGGACCGGATAAAGGAGCTCCTCTGGCGGATCCCAGGGCTTCATGAGGTAATAGTCCAGATCGATGGCGTTGATGCTCGTGATCGCTGCATCGGTGTCGGCGTAGGCGGTCAGCAGCACTCGCTTCGATTCCGGATAGAGCTTGATGGCTTCGGCGAGGAACTCGACACCGCTCATGGTCGGCATGCGCTGGTCGACCAGGAAGAGTGCGACTGGGGTGTCGCGCCGCTTCAGCTCTCGCACCGTCTCCAGGGCATCGGCGCCCGAGCTCGCTTTGACGATCCGGTAGTCCTTGCGATAGTGCGCTTGCAGATCACGCGCAACGGCGTTGAGCACATGCGGCTCGTCATCGATCGTCATGATGATGGGTTTGGCCATGTCTGTCGTCTCTCTCCTACTCCGCCCGTTCCGCAGGCTTGAGATCTTTGGGCAGGCGAACCGTGAAGCAGGTCTTGCCGGGTTCTGAGCTGACTACGATCTCGCCCTGATGCTTCTGGATCACCAGATTGCGACTGATGTTGAGACCGAGGCCCGAGCCTGCACCGGGACCCTTGGTGGTGAAAAACGGGTCGAAGATCTTCGACTGATTCTCTTCCGGGATGCCCGGCCCGCTGTCCTCGATCTCGACGACGACCCAGGGGTCGTCCTCGAATGCCCTGATGATGATCGTGCCCTCACCGTCCATGGCATCAACAGCGTTGTCGATAAGGTTGGTCCAGACCTGATTGAGCTCGCTCGCAAAGGCCTCGATGACCGGCAGATCCTCGGCATACTCCTTGAGTACGGTCACGCCGCGCTTGAGCTTGCTATGCAAGATGATCAACGTGTTGTCCAGGCCCTCGCGAACATCCACCGATTGCACCGGGGCCTGATCCATATAGGTGTAGGTCTTGAGCGCCTTGACAATCTCTGCAATGCGCCCGCTGCCGAGGCTTATCTCGTCGACCAGACTGTAGATCTCGTACGTGCAGCTGAGCCAATCAATGACCAGGGCGAGCTGCTGCTCGGGGAACATTTCTGCCAGCGATTCGAGATCCGTCTGGCGATGGCCGAGGCTGACCAGGGCTGGAGCGACCTCGCCGGCAGACTCGATGCCCTTATCCAAGAGCCAGTCCTCCAGGGCCGCCTCCCTGTCGCTACGCAGGATGGCTTTCATGTTGGTGGGCTTGCGAGCTATCTTTCTGGCCGCCTGATAAAGCTCCACCAGCTTGGCTAACTGAGCTGGTTCGAGCTTCTGCTCACCGAGACGGAGCTGGATTCCTTGCAGCAAAGAGAAGGTCGTCTGTAGCTGGGCTGCGCCCCGCTGAGCCGCAGCCGCAGGGTTGTTGAGCTCGTGGGCCATGCCAGCGCTGAGCTTTCCCAACGAGGCCATCTTCTCCTGCATGAGGAGCTGGTTGTGCATAGTGTTGAGCTTGTCCAACGTCTCCTGGAGCGCCACGTTCTTGACTTTCAACTCCTCGGTTCGGTCGCGAAGCTTCTGCTCGCTTTCGCGCAGCGCCTCCTCGGCCCGTTTGCGCTCGCCGATGTCGCGGATGATACCGGTGTAGTAGCGCTCGTCCCGCACCGTCCAGGTCGACAGCGAAAGCTCGATGGGAACCTCCACCCCACTCTTCGGACATGCCGCCAGCTCAACCGTCGTGCCGATCACGTGCGCTTCCCCGGTCTCGGTAAACCGTGCCATACCGTTGCGATGCGCATCGTGGAAGCGCTCGGGGATGATCAGCTCCAACCGCTGGCCGACGGCCTCCTCCTCCGTGTAGCCGAGAATGTCGGTGGCCGCCTTGTTCCAGCTGATGATCTCGCCCCTGTGATCGGCCGAGATGATGGCATCGATCGCCGACTCGGTAACCGAGCGGAACTTCTGCTCCGCCTGTTTGCGCTCGCTGATATCGCGAATGATGCCGGTGTAGTAACGCTCCTCGTCCAGAAACCAGGTCGCCAGTGACAGCTCGACCGGAAACTCCGAGCCATCCTTGCGAATGGCCGCAAGCTCGACCGTGCTGCCGATGACGTGGTGCGGCCCACCGGAGCTGACTCTGCGAATCCCCTCCTGGTGAGCTTCGTGGTAGCGCTCGGGGATGATCAGCTCGATCGGACGGCCGACTGCCTCCTCCTCCGTGTGGCCAAAGAGCGCTGTGGCAGCACTGTTCCAGGAACGGATCCTGCCCTGCGCGTCGCCGGAGATGATGGCGTCGATGGCCGACTCCATGACCGAACGGAACTTGGCCTCCGATTCGCGCAGCGCCGCGCGCACCTTGGAGACCGTGACTTGGCGTTCGATCCGCGCCAGGACTTCCTGCGCTTCGAACGGTTTGACAATCACGTCGTCGCCCGACTCGAGTCCCTTCACCTTGGTTTCGGTATCGTCGAGCGTCGCCATGAAGATGACCGGAATATCCCGGAAGCGTGTGCTCTGCTTCAGCTTCTCGAGCAGGGCAAACGGACTGGACTCCTTCAGGTGGGTATCCAGGAGGACGAGATCGGGCCTGGTCGTGGCGAGGACCTCGGAGAGAGGTGCGTCGCTTCCCGTCTGCTCTACCGAGTAGCCGTCGGCCTCCAGCAGCCTTTGCAGTGTCTTGCCACTGTCGGCATCGTCGTTGACAATCACCACATGTCCACGTTCCAACAGTACTCTCTCCTTCCGCGCTTCGTTTTCCAGAGGCGATCCGATTCTATCCTTCCGCACCTGGCCATCCACATCGCTCGACTTGGCAATCGCACTCGATCTGGGGAAGATAGGCTGTCATGACCTTCGAAGATCGAGATCGCAATGACCTGGAAACCGCGGTCGAGTTACTGGAAAGCCCAAGCTTCGTGGCCAAGCTCTCGGACCTGATCGGGGAGCCGATCGAAAAGGTGGTGAGTGGGCTGCCGGAAAGGGCATCGAAGAAGGTCGATGAAGTCGTGCACTCAGCACTGGTTTCGCTGATGAATCTGGCTGGAAATACCCTGGGGGATGAGCGGCCAAAACCGGCTTCGACGATCACCCACAAGCTGGCGGCGACGGTCAGTGGGGCTATTGGCGGAGCCTTCGGGCTGGCAGCGCTGAGCGTCGAGCTGCCGATCACGACCTCGATCATCCTGCGATCGATCGCCGATATCGCTCGCAGTGAAGGGGAAGATCTGGCATCGATCGAGGCCCGCATGGCCTGCATCGAAGTCTTCGCTCTGGGTGGAAGCTCGGGCTCCGACGATGCCTCCGAGACCGGCTACTACGCGGTGCGGGCTGGCCTTTCCAAGCTCGCTCCCCAAGCGGCCGAGCAGTTGGCCCGGAGTGGGGTCACTCGCAAGGGGGCGGACTTTGTCGCCCGGTTCGTCTCCAAGATCAGCCCCAGGTTCAGCGCGATTCTCGGCGAGAAGCTCGCTGCGCAGGCAGCCCCGATCATCGGCGCACTGGGCGGTGGCACCATCAACTACCTCTTCCTCGATCACTTCCAGAACATGGCTCGCGGCCACTTCATCGTGCGCCGTCTGGAGCGCGTTCACGGCGCCGAGGCGGTCCACGAAGAGTACGACCTGATCGCGCGTGAGATGGGGTTTCGGAAGTAGACAATGAGGAGCCCTCTATGAGGCTGTCTGCACTGTTGGCGCTCGTCCTGGGCCTGGGTTTGTCCCCAGGTGCGACGGCCGAGAGCGACTGGTCCATCGCCGAGCCCAGCGAAGTCGGTCTCGATGCCGCCCCGCTGAACGCCCTGGTCACCAGTATTCGCTCGAACCCGGAAATCAATATCCACAGCATATTGATCGTCAAGGATGGCAAGTTAGTGGGCGAGGAGTACTTCACGGGACACGACCAGGACTGGGGCACTGATCTGGGGGTGGTGGAATTTCACCGGGAGCTTCGTCACGATTTGCGGTCTGTGTCCAAGAGTCTGACTTCGCTGCTCGTGGGAATAGCGATCTCTGAGGGCAAGATCCCGGGAGTGGAGGCGAATGCTCACGAGCTCTTCCCCGAGCATCTCGAACAGATGGCGCCCGACAAGCGATCGATAACGCTGCACCACATCCTGACCATGAGCGCCGGCCTGGACTGGTTCGAGCCGAGTGACTACACGAACCCCGGCAATGATGAGATCCGCCTGATCAACAGTCCTGATCCTGTCGCCTTCACCCTGGGCCGATCCTTGAGCAGCACGCCCGGAGACAACTTCCAATACAACGGCGGGCTGCCGACGCTGCTGGGCTATCTGCTGGAGACCGCATACGGCATGCGGGGTGACGAGATCCTCGAGCAAAAGCTCCTGGCGCCCCTGGGTATTCAGGGCTTCGACTTTCGTGCCAACTCGAGTGGCTTGTTGGCCTACGCATCTGGCATTCGCTTGCGCCCGAGAGACATGGCAAAGATCGGTCTGCTCTGTCTGAATGGTGGCAACTGGAACGGCGAACAGATCGTCCCTGAGGCGTGGGTCGAAGCGAGTCTGAAGCCCCACCTCGAGTCTTCCTGGACCGCTGGCTACGGTTACCAATGGTGGATCGCCCGCTTCGAGTCGCCGGAGACCTCGATGTGGGTGCCCAGTGCGGTGGGAAATGGGGGCCAGCGCATCTTCATCCTTCGACCGCTCGACATGGTCGTCGTGATAACGGCAGGCAACTACAACCGGTCCGATGTTCCGCTGAACGGTATGACGATCCTCAGCGAGAGCATCTTCCCCGCTGCGGGCATCGAAGGCATGCGATTCGTCGCAGCTCAACCATGACAGAGACGATCAGGCCCGCCTACGACTCTAGAGCCGCCTCGATCTTCAGCACGGTCTTCCAGTTGCGAGCAGTGACGGCCTTGTCCAGGGCGCGAACGACGGCCTCATGCAAAGAGCTCTTGATAACGCCGTGGGGCAACCAAAGGTAGACCGCCTGGCTGGCGCCCAGGGCGAGCGCTTCGGGCCTCCAGTCAGCGTGAGTCAGCGGCTCGAGACGCTTCATGTGGTCTGGCTTCATCAGGAAGGCCACCAGGAGACGCGATGGGTTGTCCGCGATTTCGGTGAGTGGGTTCTCAGTGACCACTGTTGAGAAATCGGCACCATTCACGACGGTAACCGGAGCGTCGAAGCCGCACTCCCTTGAGATTGCCTGTTCGATACGGGCAGCGCTGCGTTCCGGAGTCTCACCCCCGGCATCGAAGACAACGTTGCCACTGTTGAGGAGCGTGCGGCAGTCGCTGTAGCCGAGACTCTCCATCAGCGCCCGCAGATCGGCCATCGCGATCCGCTTGGCGCGGCCGACGTTGATGCCGCGGATGAGGGCTACCTGTTTCTGGCCCAACTCTCTGGCTCCTATCGAGGCTGATGCTTCGGTCGTACGCACTCGCTGTCGGTTCGCTACCGGGCAAAGCCGCTGACCGGGACCATGTATTCTGGGCCGAAGGCGCTCAGGGCCTCTCGGACCTCGTCACTCGGATTCCCGTAGACGACGAACCGGGTCGGTTCGAGAGCCGCCATGAAGCGCTCGGCGAATTTCTCACCGAAGTGCCCAAGATGCACCATGGCAGCGGCGGAGTCGGCGTAGCGCTCCCAGATGTGACAGGTCTTCTCGTCGGCGTCGAAGAACCACTCGTAATTCCGGGTGTCGGGCTCGCTCGCCTGAGTCGACTCCGCCATCTCCTTCATTAGAGCCTGGAGGTTGTCCATCTCGCCGGGTTTGATGGTCAATTCGAGCATCAAGGAGACATAGTCGCTCATCGTCACATTCCTCTCTCGCAGCGCTCGAGGGGCGGTTGACCGGACTCGAGCCGTCAGTTTGTGCCGCTTTCGGTGAGAGGAACTCTCCCACACAGGGCCGCCTCGAGTCCAGAGCAGCGCTCGCACCCTGAGTGCGACAGGAGCTCAATTCTGGCTTCTGATCTCGTCGAGGATGGCAACGACCTGGTCGAGGCGGTTGATCACCTGTTCGAGCTTGGCCGCGAGGACCTGAGTCGTGGTCTCGAGAGCTTCTACGACCACCATCGGATCATGTGAGTTTGGGTTGTCCATTGTCTCCTCCTCCAGGTGCAGTCAGCG
Organism: uncultured Acidobacteriota bacterium; assembly: GCA_963707075.1. GTDB lineage: Bacteria > Acidobacteriota > Thermoanaerobaculia > Multivoradales > JAHEKO01 > CAXMQZ01. The sequence goes on along the minus strand of CAVPOX010000004.1, from coordinate 138,240 downwards.
TTTAGCCGATGCGGCGAGAGTACGGCGGCCGTCGATTCGTCGCCTCTGCGCCCGAGGTGTACCGGCCGCACCATCAGAGCACCTCCGCACAAAGTCCGCAGCCGAATCATGACACTCAGACGCTTCCAGGTGCCGGTGACAGGGTTTGACGGTCGCGCGTGCTAAAAATAGGCGTTGGATGGTTTCAAAATCGATCTCATGACCCGACGAAAGCCGAGCGACCCCTACATCGGCGCCTTCCTCGGTCTGGCGTGTGGCGATGCCCTCGGAGCGCCAGTCGAGTTCATGAGCAAACCGGCCGTGGCCTCGTTACACGGTGAGCTGTCCGAGATGGTCGGGGGTGGTCGGTTCGGATGGGCACCCGGTGAGTGGACCGACGACACCGGGATGGCCTTGTCTCTTGCCGAGGGAATCCTCGCCAGCCCAGCAGACCCGGTCGAGGAGGTGGGTCGACGCTTTATCGCGTGGGGCGAAGATGCTGCCGATGTCGGTAACACCATCCGGGCCGCCTTGAACAACGCAGCGAGGCAAGAGACAGGCCGGCCCGACTGGGCTGAAGCGAGTCAGTCGACGCCGCAGGCGCAAGGGGGCAAATCAGCGGGCAATGGCTCGTTGATGCGAACCCTACCCATCGCTCTCGCCTACCCCGATCCAGAGAAGATGCTCGACGTCAGCGCCCGCATTTCGGCCATGACCCACTGGGACCCGCAGGCCGAGGTCTGTTGCGCCCTCTACTGCCTCTGGGTGCGGGAGATTCTCTACGGAGTCGAACCACGCCGGGCCTGGGAGACGGCTCTGGTTGACGCCAAAGCGGCGGTCTCCGAGGGGCCGCGGTCACCCGAGTCTCCCGGCCCGACGCCTTTGCCCGACAGGTTCTGGCCCCGATTGGAGGCGGCCCCCGCTCGGCAGCTGGAAGATCTGCAACCTACTGGATATGCGGGCTACGTTCTCGACTGCCTCGAAGCTGCAGTCTGGGCGGCAACGAACACGGCGAGCCTCGAGGAGGCCCTGGTCACGCTGGTCAATCTCGGAGGTGAGACCGACACCATGGCGGCGGTGGCTGGTGGGGCGGTTGGCGCCGACCACGGACAGCAAGAGATCCCCGAACGGTGGCGCGAAGCCCTTTTCCAAAGGGACAGGATCGAGCAAGTCGCCCGAGACCTCTTCGAACTGCGACACGAGCTCGTGTACAGCAAGCCGACTCTGCCCGAGATCAGAGTCAGGAAGCTGGACGATCGAATACTCTACGGCCGCAATCCCCTGACAGCCAAGGATGTGGAGGCACTGATCGCGGCGGGTGTGACTCGCGTCCTCGACCTGCGCGAGAATCACGAGTGGTCCAGGCCGGGCCGGTACGGTCGAGAAGCGGTCGCCGCCCTCGACTGGTGCAACGTCGAGCGGGTGTCGGTCGCCATCGTCGATGGTGACGCCCCCTCTTGCGAGCAACTCGACCAGACCTGGCAGATTCTGGCGGAGTCGCCCGTCGAGGGTGCGACCTACATTCACTGTCGTGCTGGAATCGAACGGACCGGTTCGGTCATCGCCGCCTACCTCGCCCGCCGTGACGGCCACTCCTTCGATGACACCCTCCGCCGTCTGAACGAGGCCCACGCAGGTCTCTTCCCCCTTCCCGTCCAGGCCGAGACCGTGCGGCGGTGGTTGGATCGGGTCGGTTGACTCCCATCGTGCCCTCCACCGAATCACATACGAGCAGTGATCGACATCGACGTGCTCGGTGTCGAGACACTCGATTTCTGCCTCGCCAAACTGCCAGGCAGGACCGTCTGCCAGACGAACCGACCCTCGACTTTTGCCAGGTCGTCAGCTCGGACGGCAGCACGAACCCGAGCTCAGGGTGCTGTGAAGAGTCTTGTGTTCAGATCCGGATTCAACCGGATCGCTCGCGTCGTCACCGTGGAGATCGTCTCGCCCGTCGTCAAGTCGATCGTCTCCTGCAAGAACGAACGCATCTGACCATCGACTTCTCGAAAATCGGAATAGCGAGTCTCGTGCCATTTCTTCTCCGGGTCGAGGTCGGGATGAAAAGCGCGGAATGTTCGACTCCGGAAAACCAGGAAACTCTCGAGGTCGAGATAGTCGTAGCGAATGAAACCATCGTCGAGGCTGATCTCGATGGCGTGAAAGGCTGCGCCATCGAGCGTTTCCAGACCCAGATAGTGAATGCGGTGCCCGGCTGCCTCCAGCTCATGCAGGCCACGCAGATTGAAGATCGCCCCGTGTCGAAGCGCCGCGGCCGCAGCCGCCGGAATGGGCTCCGCGTGCTCGGCCCCGTCCTTCCATTGCCACCCCGAGTCACCGTCGTAGCCCTCGGAAAAGACGCGATCGCCGTCGCTGATGCCGGTCTCCTGGCCTGTCGGGAACTCGACGAGGCGCTGGGTCTTACCGCCATGGCGGCGGGTGTCTTGGCCGACTGGAGGACCGGGAGCAACACCCAGCACAGCCTGGTCGCGCTGTTGCGGCAGTCGGTGTTCAGTCGTCTGGCGGGATACGAAGACACCAACGATGCGGAACGCCTGGCGGTGGACCCCGCCATGCGCCACGTCGTCGGCGGCAGGGCCAAGGAGAAGAACGCCGCCTCGACCAGCCAGATGGGTCGGTTCGAGACGGCGGTCCTGACGCGCCCGGAGAACCTGGAAGCCTTGATGGACCTGTCTGGGAAGTGGATCGACCGGCTGCGGCAGCGCAAGCCGAAGCGCGAGATCATCCTCGACCTGGACAGCTCGGTGAGCGAGACGTACGGCCGACAGGAGGGCTCCGCCTACAACGGTCACTTTCGCTGTAGCTGCTACCACCCGCTGTTCTGCTTCAACCAGTTCGGCGACCTGGAGCGGGCGGCGCTGCGCGAGGGCAACGTCCACAGCGCCGACGACTGGCACTCGGTCCTCGAGCCGGTGGTGGCTCGATACCGTCGAGAGAAGCTGCGCCGCTTCTTCCGCGGCGACGCCGCCTTCGCCAACCCGGAGGTCTACCGCTTCCTGGAGCAGGAAGGATTTCTCTACGCCATCCGGCTCCCAGCCAATCGGGTGCTGCAGCGCGAGATCGAGCACCTGCTGACGCGCCCGGTGGGCCGTCCGCCGAAGAGGCCGATCGTCTCGTACGAGAGCTTCTCGTATCGGGCGGCGAGCTGGGACAAGCCCCGCCGCGTGGTGGCGAAGGTCGAATGGCACCGGGGGGAGCTGTTTCCCCGCGTGGGCTTCATTGTGACCAACCTGCGCCGGGACGCGGAACGAGTAGTCAAGTTCTACAACGGGCGCGGCGTGGCGGAGCAGTGGATCAAGGAGGGCAAGAACGCGGTCAAGTGGACGAAGCTCTCTTGCCACGACTTCTTGGACAACCAGGTCCGTCTGCAGCTCTTCGCGCTGGCGTACAACCTGGGGAACTTCCTGCGCCGGGTTGCTCTCCCGCCCGGAGTCAGCCATTGGTCGCTGACGACCCTCCAGGGCAAGCTCATCAAGATTGGCGCTAAGGTCGTCTCCTCGGCCCGTTACGTCACGTTCCAGATGGCGGAGGTCGCGGTGCCCCAGCGGCTCTTCCGGGCCATCCTCCGCCGCATCTCGCGGCTCATGCCGCCTCTCCTGGAGCCGGGATGATGGAGACGGCAGTGCCGATCCCGGGAGTGCTCGGCGAGTACCCGGACCGGTGCGTGCAGGCGGAGCGAACGGGTGGGAAAAGCGGTCGAGTCAGCGGTCCTCGCCCGGTTAGAGACGCCCGCTGGGGGGCGGTCCTGTCCAGGACACGGCAGGGAGGTGGTATTCTCGACAACAATCCTGCGTAGGAGGGCTCGGGGGAGAGCCAAATGGGAAATCTCTGTTGACGCGTATGGGCGTCAGTGCTAGCTTCGTTTTCTTCGACTATGGAACGTGGAATTCAAACCATAAGGGAGGTTCACCGATGGGCCGCGTAGTATTTGGAGTTGTTGCCGCGATCTTGAGCTTGGGCGCTCTTCCGGCGCTCGCAGACAACTGTGGAGTGGACTTCCAACACGCCTACGAAACCGGGGTCAGTGACGGGCGCGCGGATGCGGCAAATGGCTACGACAAGCGCGCCATGCGACACCGGCCACATCTCGATCGCGAAAGCGACCGGGGCAAGTGCTATGTGAAAGGCTACAGAATCGGGTACGAGAATGCCGCCGCAGACGCAGAGAATCAGCCCGCTCACGGAAACGCGCCTACCCCTGGGTCGAATGAACGCGCGTATTACGACGATGGTTGCCTCGAAGGCACCAGGGATGCAAAGGCAAGCATGAGCATGGCCTATGAGCGGCACGCCGACATGTACGATAGCCGGTTCGAGCCCTACTTTGCCCAAGGATATGAGGAGTGCTGGAAGCACTTCCGATAGCCTTTGGCAGCCTGCAATCCTCCATCCCGAGAATCACGCACCTCGTCGTTTCGGTCAACCCGAGTTTACTGCGGCTAGCGTGGGGCACCTCGCGGGGTAGCCTGGAGACCGTCAGCCCGCGAACGTACGAGGCGCTGCATACCGTGCCGTTCGGTGCAGAGATTCAAATTGGGGACTTCGGCGAGTGATAGCATCGAGAGCTTGAATCTCGCTTCGGGATTGTCTCGAAGTCGATTCCGGAAGGGGAGAAATGGCGCATGTTCCGGGTTCTCGCGGTGGTGCCGGTCTTGGTGGCGGCGTTGGCGACGGGCCAGAGCGGCCCGTCGTTCGATTGCAGCAGGGCAGAGAGTGCGGCCGAGACGCTCGTCTGCGAGGATGCCGACCTCGCGCGCCTAGACCGGCTCGTGGCGGACCGCTACGCGGCAGCGCTCGACGCTGTGCGAGGGCTCGACGCCGGGGCATCAGAGGCCGAGGCCAAACTGCGGGCAATTCAGCGCGGCTGGATCGGCGGCCGGGACGAGTGCTGGAAGGCCAAGGATCTGAGGGAGTGCGTAGAGCACTCCTATCTCCGTCGCGAGGGCGAGCTGGTTGCAAGCTGGCTCCTGGAGGAGCCCACGGCGATCACGTTCTGGGCCTGCGGCGGCAGCCCGGCCAACCGGGTCGTCACGTATTTCTTCGACAGCGAGCTCCCGAGCGTCCGCTTCGAGCGTGGTGACACGATCGACACGGGCTCCCTGGTTCAGACGGCATCCGGCTCCCGGTACGAAGGGAGCTTTGGCCGATCGATCTGGATCAAAGGGAAAGAGGCGACCTATCGCGAGCCCGACCCGGACGGCACCTCCTTCGAGTGTGTTATGACGCAAGAGGAGTGACGTCGTGCGCGTTCGATCACCGTCAATTCGGATTCCGCGAGGGGGGTCCGAGGGGCAGTCAGCGCGGGCTGTGCCTTGGGATCACGATCGCAAACGGCGCGAGCTCGTTGAGAAGATTCTCGACGATGACGACCCGGCCATCCGTCAGGTGGTCGACGACCTGGCCGCACCTCTGCTCGCCGCGCACGTCGCCAAATGGTCCCCGGCCGTCCGCGACGTTGACACAAGAGACGCGGTTCGCGGAGACTTGCGACCGTGGCGTCTCGACGTAGCGCGGGGCGCCGGGTTCGCGAACGGTTCTAGCCGGAGAGGAGGCCGATGATGTCCACCCGCCTGTTCCTTTCAGTGTTGATGGCGATTCTGGTTGCGGGCTGCGCCGGGCCTCAGGCCGATACCGAGGCGGACGGCGTGGAGATCGAGGCCGCAGGCCCTCCAACGCTTGAAGAGCTGAAGGCGGCCACGTACGGCCCGTTCGACGGCCAGACCGTCACTCTCGTGGACGGGAAGTGGGAGGGCGAGCCGTTCGTCGAGGGCGGCGCCTCGATGCCGATTGTCTGGCTGAGCGAAGGGATTTACCTCACGGGAGATCTCGACGACGACATGGCACCGGACGCCGTCGTGCACCTCACCTACTCGACCGGCGGCACGGGCAACTTCGGGTACCTCGCGGTGATGGCGCGGGATACCGACGGAGTTCTCCAGAAGGGGCTCGCCGAGATCGGCGACCGTGTCGGACTCCGGGCGGCCCGGATCGATTCCGGGCGCGTCGTGCTCGATGTCCTTCAGGTGGGGCGCGAAGACGCCATGTGCTGTCCCAGCCAGCTCGCACGCCGGGCGTTCACCATGCAGGCGGACGAGCTCGTCGAAGTGGAAAGCGAGGTCCTGGGCGTCGCGAGCGTCGAGACGCTCAACCGGACGGAATGGGTGCTGCGGCGACTGTCTGCGGATGAGGACGCCCCCTCGTCGCCCGAGGTCACGATCGCGTTCGGGGAGGGTATGGCGACCGGCAACGGCGGCTGCAACGACTTCACTGCGACGGTGACGCAGGGGGATCAGCCGACGGATCTCGTCGTCGGCCCTGTCGCGGCTACACGGATGGAGTGCGATCCTGACGCGATGGCGCTGGAACAGCGGGTCCTCGACGCCCTGGGAGGCGTGAACGGCTGGGGGTTTCAGCTCGGCTGGCTGGTCCTGTCGTATCAGCGCGACAATACCTGGGGCGCTCTGTTCTTCGAGCCTCGATAGTCCAGGTCCGGAGTACGCTGGCGAGAGGCCCTCAGGCCGCGCCCCGGGTGACGTCGGACCGACTGACTGCAGACGCAAACGAGCCAAGACGTTTCGCGGTTCGTGAGGAAACTCCATTGATATGCGCTGCCTCGAGTGCCACGACAGAGTTGCCAAGGCGAAGGTCTAATCCGCACACGGCACACCGATACTCGTAGGCAGTGAGGACCTGCGAACGGAAGTTCGGCCAATGAATCTCCTCAGCTCGGGTCGTTAGACGCCTACTACCGAGGAAGCGTTAGCAGACCTGGATCAGAATCGCGGCCTGAGCAGACAGGCATCGGCGTCGAGGCGTCGGCGAGTTCCTTCGATGGGTTCTGGCGAGCCTGGAACCCGATATTCGGCTACTACCTGGGCAAGTACGTCGATGCGCCGCTGCGCCGAATTGTGCCCCGGTCAGCAGCACTGGTGTCGACGTTCGTCGTCTGCGGGGCCCTCCACGATCCGGTGACGATGGTCATCAAGGGCTCGGTGACGTTTCTTTTTACGCCCTGGTTCCTGATGCTCGGGGTGGGAGTGATCCTCGGCCGCTGGCTCGGACTGGACTTTTCGAGCTACCCCTGGGCGGTCCGGGCGACGATCATCGTCAGCTACATCGGAGCGTGCCTTACTCTGGCAATCATGGTCCGACGCCTCTTTTCCATTCCGTAGGGATTCATGAGGCCTCCTCAGCCAACACGTTCGAGCAAAAGTCAGGTACCGGACTTCTTCAGCAGAATCGGAAACCGCACGCTGCCGAGATCCCCCTGGCCGACGATCCAGGGACCCACCATGCGGCCGCTGTAGGTGATGGTTTCAGGACCGATGGAGACCTGGAAAGCGATGCTGTTGGCCTCGATTGCGGGACTGCCCTGGGCAGCAGCCTCCAGACCGAACTGGGGAATGTCCACGATAGCCTGCAATGAGCCGCTGTCGCTCTTCAGGCGAAGCACAGAGTCTGTGCCGTAGCTGGCAGGCGGCAGATTGCCGTGCCATTCGCCAGACAGATCCGCAAGGGAGTTGGCATTCCCTGCCGAGCTACCGGCAGCACCGGTTGTCGATGCGATCAGAGCCATCGCCGGATCCTCACCAGCCAGGTCGGCCTCGAGCCTCGGTGGTGCCTCGGCATGCGGGACAATCCACGGGCGGTCATCGCGTGGACTCCACTGCCAGTACAGACTGGAGATGCGCAGCGTAACGTTGGAATTGGGCAGCAGTGTCTTGCGCGAGTCGCCGTAATGATTCGGCCTGGAACCCGTCGGCTCGCCGACAAACAGGGTCTGAGTGTGTTTCTCCATCAGAAGCGAGAAAGTCATCGCCGCCGAGAACGTGGTGCGACCGATGATCGTGAAGAGCTGCCCGGCGCGATTCTGCGGACTGGCGATCACGGCATGGAGAAGCGGCAGACCCAGGGACTGATTGCCTCCGCGATTGTGGCGCAAGTCGATGACCAATACGGCATCTGGAGATGCCTCGAGGACCGCCAACAGCTTCTCGGAGAACGCGCGAATCGTCTCCTCGTCTTTGTCGTGGACCGTGTTGAACTGGAGATAGACGAGGCCCCGAGATTCCAGATGAGTGAACCAGAAGTTCTCCTCGTTCCGCTGACGAGTCAAGGGAAGAGAGTCAGCATCCACCGGACCCGCTTCGACCCAATCGACGGTCGCTTGGCCAGGTACCGGTGACAGAGCAACCTCCTCCGTGAACCCATCCCGCCGCTCGATGGTGAGGATGGCTCGATCCGCTGACCTCGTCACATCGGTCGCATGAAAAAGCTCGGCCAGGACCAGATGCATCGGCAGGTGATGCAGGACCTGCATCGGGTTGTCCCGCTGAATCGTCGGGCTCACCAGATCAACCGCTTCACCGGCGGATCGACTATCGATGGCGATCAGCCGGCCGCCCAGGAGTCCCTCCAGTGCCCGAGACGTGCTCTGCACCCAGACACCCTTGGCATCGATACCGAAACGCAGCGGAAACTGATGGAACTCCATCTCCGGCAGGGTGGGCCTCTCGGTCTCGCTGTGGCCTTGCATGAAATCGACGCCAGGTGCGAGCGGCAGGGTCAGGCGCGTATGACCATCCTCGATCCGCGCCACGATGCGAGCCAGCTCGACGATCACCTGTCTGTGATCCATCTGAGGCAGGCGCTCGGTCAGATGGTCAAACTCCGCCCGCATCTCCTCAGCCGGTATATTGTCGAAAGGGCTCGGGTGTTTCTCTTTCAGCGCTTCATGGGCGAAGGCCAGGTCCTCCTGCCACTTCTCCACCCAGACGGAGTCCAGGGCTCCGGCAACAGCGGGCAGCCCGCCGCCAAGAATCAATAGACAGGTGATCAGAGTGTGCGGGATAGCGCGTACGCGTCGTAATGGCGGCAATCGAAACCTCCTTGCAGGCAAAACCAGGTCCCGGACCGATCGGCTGCGAGTCTGTTGCGCCCTACGGGATCAGCATCGGAAATGTTCCAGGCATCACCCAATCGACCGAGGGCCGGCCCGCTCAGAGACCGGCCGCTTCAAATGGCACCCCCGCCTGTGGCACGATGCGCCCGAGGAGAATCGAATGACACGAATACGAAAATGGGTGTTGGGTCTGCTACTGGTGTCGGTGATGCCGGCCTTCGCAGAAGAGGCGGCGGACACGGCAGAGCCGGAAGTGCTGCAAGAGCCGGTGGAGATCCCGGATCCACAGGTCTTTGTCACACAGCATACGGGGACCTTCAACGGCGTTGTGGTCAATTACGCGGCAAGCGCCGGCGAGACCTACCTGCGCGACGAGGATGGGGAGCCCAAAGCGAGCATCTTCTCGTTCGCCTACACCAGGAACGGGGTGGACGACCCGACGCAGCGGCCGGTGATGTTCATCTGGAACGGGGGGCCGGGCTCGGCTTCTCTCTGGCTCCACATGGGTACCTTCGGTCCCAAGCGGGTCGTCGTGCCGAGCGATGCGCAAAACGCCGGCGCGCCGCCCTATCCTCTGGTCGACAACCCCCTGACCCTGCTCGATGTGACCGACCTGGTGTTTGTCGACCCGGTCGGCACCGGCTTCAGCCGGCCGCTGGGCAAACACGAAGGCAAGGAGTTCTGGGGTCTCGATGAAGACGCGACCTCTGTCGCCGACTTTATCCAACAATGGATTACTGAGAACGGTCGCTGGAACTCGCCGAAGTTCATCGCCGGGGAGAGCTTTGGAACCACCCGGGCGGCTGCGGTGGCCGACATTCTCGAGGGGCGCAGGGGCATCAGCCTCAACGGCATCATCATGATCTCGCAGGCTCTCGACTACACCGGCTCGACACCGGTCAGCGACAACCTGGTCTCCTTCATCACCTACCTGCCTTCCATGGCAGCCACCGCCGCCTACCACGGCAAGGTCGCCATTCCTGAAGGGGGTCTCGAGGCCTTCCTCCAGGAGGCACGGGAGTTCGCGGCCGGTGAGCTGGCGCCCGCACTGATCAAGGGGTCGACCCTCGACGACGGGGAACGCGCCCGCATCCGCGATCGACTGGCCTATTTCATCGGACTCGATCCAACGTATATCGAACGAGCGGATCTGCGCGTGACGGGAACGCGGTTTCTCAAGGAGCTGCTCCGCGACGAGGGACTGGCTGCCGGCCGCCTCGATTCGCGCTACACCCGCGACGACATCGACGACAACGCCGACCGACCCGAAGCCGATGCCGGCAGCGACGCGATCAGCAGTGCGTTCACTGCGGGTATCAACACCTATATGCACGACCAACTCGAGGTGACGATGGATCGTGCCTACCAGCCCTCGGGCCGACTGGGTGGCGACTGGAATTGGCGCCCGGAAGCCGAAGGCCGGTACTGGGAGCCCTCCTACGTCAACGTGGCCCCTCGTCTCTCCAATGCCCTGCGACGCAACAGCGATCTCAGAGTTTTGGTGGCCTCCGGCTACTACGACTTTGCCACCCCCTTCTACGACGCCGAGTACACCTTCAGCCGGCACGGGATCCTGAAGGACCGCATCGAGTACACCTATTACGAGGCCGGACACATGATGTACGTGCACGGGCCCTCGCTCGAGCGATTCATGGCCGACGTGCGGCGATTTGTGGTCGAAGCTCAGTCGAGCGCCGACCCTGACAGTTGAGCGCTGCGGCTACTCAACGGCGGAGGTCAGTAGCCAGATATCGGCTTCGGTCACCCGGCGACTGAAGACAAGCTGGCTGCCATCACCCGAAATCCTCGGGGGACCGATCACATCGCGCTGAATGGCGAAGATCTCTCTTGGCTCGCTCCCGTCGAGACCGACGACAAAGAAACGCTTGCCCTCGTGAACGAAAACCAAGCGACGACTGTCGGGCAGCCATGCTGGCCACTCACCAAAGTCCGTCAAGCGCTCGTAGGTTCCCGACTCGAACGAGAAGATGATCACCCCCCTACCCGGATACCCCGCCTGCCCCACCAACCTGGAGCCGTCGGGAGACCATGAAGTGACAACCAGGGGCGGCCCATCGTCCTCAACCAGTGGCAAGACCACCGGTTCCTGCTCGGCCCAGGGGCGGCCAGGGTCGAAGATCAGGGTCTGCACGTTGGCGTCCAGGCTGTTCCTGACCGCGATCCTTGTCCCGTCGGGCGACCACGCCAGGAGACTGGCACCGGGCTCCATGTCCGTGAGTTGAGTTAGGCCACTCCCGTCGTGGCGAATCTTCCAGATCTGCAGGGTGCCACTCCGGTCGGAGAAGAAGGCGACCCACTTGCCGTCCGGCGACCAGCGCGGCACGCGGTCCATGGCTTCGTCGCCCGTCAGCTGCCGCAATCCGGAACCATCGGTTCGCACCACGTAGAGATCCCCTTCGGGTCTGGCCCGCGAATAGAACACCAGCCATTGCCCGTCCTGGGAAATATCGACTGACGACCACTGGATCGAACCTGTGGTCACCCAGACCGGTTCAGCGGTCGCGACCGTAGCCTCCACTCCCAGTTGGAGTCGCTGGATGTTCTGGGTCATCAGGACCGAGCTGTAGGCAATACGCTGGCCGCCCACAGAGAGGGTCGGGTGGGCAAGATACGTCGCCGGAGTCGTGAGAGGCTCGGGCTCACCCAGAGCCTTGCCGGACCGTTCGTCGACCGCCACCCGCCACAGATTCATGCTGCCCCCGCGATCGCTGGCGAAGTAGAGATGGCGGCCATCCGGAGACCAGGCCGGGCCCCAGTCGGCGGCCGGATCGGTGGTCACAGGCAAGATCTCGCCTCCCGCGACCGAAATCGTCACGATATCCATCTGAGTGTGGTCTCCGAGCCTGGAGACAAAAGCGATGCGGTGGCCGCCTGGAGACCAACTCGGTTCCACGCCCTCCCTTTCGACCAGCGGCGAGACCTCGCCGGTCTCCACGTCGGCTATCCGGATGGCGCTGTGGCCCTCCCAGTTGAGAGGGTTGAGGCCAACACTCTCGGCTGAGTAAACGAGCCGCCTCGCATCGGGCGACCAGGCAGGATTGAAGCCGTCGCGGGTCACTCGCCGAACGGCTTCGCCGGTGCGCCCCATGACGAAAAGGCCGCCCCCCTCGCGGCTCGAACGAAAGGCGATGTGCTCCCCATCGGGTGAGAACGCAGGCTGGATGTTGTCCGCACCCGACCCTTCAGTGAGGTTGAAGGGGGTCTGTCCACCGACGCTCTGCAGGAAGATGTCTCGATGTTCGGGCCCTTGCCCGGAATAGATGATCCATTCCCCATCCGGGGAGAGGCTCGGTGTCTGCTCAATCCCGGGCTGTGACGTGAGCTGTTTGTAGTTGAGCTGTCCGAGAGGTGGTGATTCAGGCTCTGCACTCTTCCTGCCATCGAAGAAGACGTAGTAGCCGGCAAAGATCATCCCGAAGACCATGCCCAATCCCACCAGCAAGTAGGGCCACCTGTTCGGCCTTGACGGGGAGGCCGCACCGGTCTCTGGCAAGGTCCCGGTCTCGGGGGTTGGAGTGCCAACCTGCCCACTCGGCACTTTCGCCAGAACCCGCTCTACAGCGGCCTCGATCTCGGCGGAAGCGGCACCTCCAAGAGAGCCTTGCAGCTCCTTGAGCTCGAGCCAGATGTGGTCTGCCGATTGGTAACGCAGCAGTGGGTCTTTCTCCAAACACTTCAGCAGAATCGCCTCGAGCTTTTCAGGGACCCCCGCTTTGACGTCACTGGCGGCGGCCGGTGGATCTCGCATGATCGTGGACATCAACGCCGCCGTGTTGGGAGCCTGAAAGGGTCGCTGGCCGCAGAGCATCTCGTGCAGAAGGATGCCCAAAGAAAAGATGTCGGTGCGGTGATCGATGGGTTCCCCCTGGATCTGTTCAGGGGACATGTAGGGAATCGTGCCGAGGATCACCCCCTCGCGGGTCATCGCCTCGGTCGGCAACAGACTGGCATCCGCTTCGATACCGGTGCGCCGCAGCTTGGCGAGGCCGAAGTCCAGAACCTTGACTTGCCCCTGCTGATCGATCATGACGTTGGCCGGCTTCAGGTCGCGATGGACGATTCCCTTATCGTGAGCCGCCCGGAGAGCTTCGGTCAGGGCGATTCCCATCTCCACCACCTGCTTTACCGACAGGCCGTCAGCGGGTATCACCTGGGAAAGCAGCTTGCCCTCCACCAACTGCATGCTGAGAAAGTGCACCTCGGCAGCGTCTGGCGCTTGGCCTTCGACATGGGCCGATTCGATCGAATACAGGGTGACGATGTTGGGATGATCCAACGCCGCGAGAGACTCTGCCTCGCGCCGGAAACGTTCCAGCTTCTCCCGACTACCCGCGACTTCCGAAGTCAGTACTTTGAGGGCGACATGGCGCTTGAGGGTCAGATCCTCGGCTCGGTACACCTCCCCCATCCCTCCCGCCCCGAGCTTCTCGAGGATCCGATAGTGGCCGAGCGTTTGGCCGATCAAGATCGCGCCTCCTGAGTCGCGGCTCAGAAACTACAGATGTTTCACGTCGACTTGAGGGTTTGATTGTATCGAACCTCTTCGCTTGCCGTGGGAGAGGGCGGGCTGCCACTGCCTTACAATCGGTCATACTCGCCTTGACAAGATCGTGGTCCTCGAGCAGCGACGGTTGAAGTCCATTGGAAGCCATCAGCACACTGCAAGCCCGGCGTTTGGCCCTGGTACGGGCGGGCCTCTTGCGACCGGATCTGACCAGCCTGCCCAGGAAAGCACCGCGACGGGAGAAGGCAGCCCGCCAGGCCTGCATGGCGGTGATTCGGCGGTTCGGCTATCTGCAACTGGATACGGTGGCAGTGGCCGGGGCGCGCAGTCATGCCCTGGTGTTGCTGTCGCGACTGGAGGGCCTGGACCCCGCCCTGGGTGAAGCGCTCCTGAGGCCCGGCGAACCGCTCTTCGAGTACTGGGGGCACGAGGCCAGCTGGCTGCCGATCGAGCTCTACCCCACCTTCGAGTTTCGACGACAGGACTTCTGCCATCACCCCTGGTGGGGCGACGTCATCGGCGAGAACCCCAAGGTCACCGACCGGGTTCTGGGGAGGATCCGCGATGAAGGTCCCCTGCGCTCCCTCGATCTCGAAGGCCAGAGTGGCACCGGCTGGGACATCAAGCTCACCAAGAAGGTAGCCTCGGCGCTCTGGTCGAGGGGTGATCTCGCCATTCGCGAGCGGCGCAACTTTCAGCGGGTCTTCGATCTGACCGAGCGTGTGATTCCCGATGAATACAGACAGCAGCCACATGACCTCCCCACCGCTTTGCGGACTCTGCTACTGCAAGCCCTCGCGGGGCACGGCTGGGCCCAGACCGGAACCCTGACCACCACCTGGAGACTGAGGAATCTCAAGGCCGAGATCGCCGAGGCCTTGCGTCAGCTCGAGGATTCGGGCGACAGCGTCCCCTGCCAACTGGTCGACGACGATGGCACCAGGCTGAATGGCTGGATTCGCTCGGAGGACCTCGAGTTGGCCGCCAAACTGCCCCGTCTGAGACCGCGCCGTGACAAGGCGACGCTTCTGTCACCGTTCGACCCGGTGCTGTGGGACCGAGCGCGCACCCAGAAGCTGTTCGACTTTCACCAGGTGCTCGAAATCTTCAGACCGAAGGCACAGCGCCTCTACGGATACTTCTGCATGCCGGTGCTGGTCGGTGACCGGCTGGTTGCCCGAGTGGACCTCAAGGCCGACCAGAGAAAGAAGCAGTTGTCCGTAGCTGCGCTGCACTTCGAGAGTGACGAGCCTTCGGCCAGAGTCCGTGAAGTGGTGACCAATGCGATCGCGGACTACGCCGCAAGCCTCCGAATGACCGTTACAATCTGACCCGTCACCATGCCCGCCACCCCCCCATCCAGAGCGGCGTTGCCAGCCAGCGTGCCGAGCCTGCTCCACAAGTGGTGCGATCTATGGGGCGCTAACAGCCTGCCGACCGAGATCTCTGTCGAGATCAGCGCACGCATGACGCGATCGCTGGGACGCTGCTACCCCGACCGCAACCTGATTCGGATCGCATGGTTCGTCACCGACGAGTCCGAGGCTCTTTTCCAGGAAGTGCTCTGCCACGAAGCCGCTCATCTGGCTGCCTATCACCTCCACGGCCGATCGATCCGACCGCACGGTCACGAGTGGCAGGTGCTGATGCAGCAGGCGGGCTACGCTCCGGCGGTGAGGTTCAAGGAATCGAGGCTGACGCGACGGCCGCCACCTCGAACCCGAAGGCGAAAGTCGGTCAGGGTCCCCCGTGCGGTGCGAAGACGTTGGATCGACTCCATCCTCGACAAGCTGCAGGTCTCGATTCTGAAGAACGCCGGCTCATCGGCCTATAGGCGACGAAAGATCTGACTCCGACACAGAAGGGAGTGGCTCGCGCTCCCCGGCATGTTCGACCCAAAGCCCGCACTAGAGCGCGACCGACAGATCGGTCTGGCCAAAATCCTCACCCACGAACAGAAGCGGCTGCCTGGCCAGCTTCGCAATCGCATAGGTCAAACAGTCCCCGTAATTGAGGGCCGCGGGATGGCGGCCTCTACCGAACCGCAAGAAAGCCTCACGGGCTTCGCGCCCATGAGCTGCCCTGAAGGGCACAACGATGAGATCCAGGTCCTCGATCAGGCGGGAAAGCATCGTGCGAGACGGTTCACCCAGCTTCGCTGCCAGGACGATTCCTGTTTCGACGAGAGTTGGCGCCCCGATCGCGAGGAACTCCGCTTCGCTCATCCTCGCGACGATCTGCTTGGCGGCAGGCTCACGAAAGATCAAAGCCAGCAAGGCCGAGCTGTCCAAGATCATGCCTTCGCCTCACCTAGACCAAGGATCTCCTCGCGCTCTTGCTTCGAAGGTGCCTTGCCGATCATCTCCTCCGGGATCTGCGGCCAAATTTCCCGTTCGAGCAACCGCAGGAGCGCTTGTTTCCTGACCTCGAGACCCTCAGCAAGGGTCACGGGATGCGCCTCGTACTCACTCTGCGGCTCTCGCACCTCGCCGGACTCGATCGGCATCAACCGAGCGACCGGGCGCCCATGTCGAGTCAGGACCGTCACCTGTCCTCTCTCGGCTGCCCGAACACACTCGGCGAAGTGCGCTTTGGCATCCGCGAGACTGCAGTTCTTTCGTCTCGAGCTCGCCATCCTCTTCATTTTGACCTAACAGGTCAATAAAGTCAATTTTGAAGGCTGACCTCGAGCCCAACCAGGACCTCCCCGGCCTGAACCTGTCGAGAGCTGTCTATTGTCAGGTTCTGACACCTCACGCCGGCATCATTGATGCAAGGTTGAATTGGTCTGACGAACTTCCAGGGAGGTATCTGTCATGCGGAAATCCGTTCTTGTAGCCATCGCCATTCTGATCTGCACAGCCTCGGCAGGCACCCTGCCTGGCCTGGCGCAGACCACGACGACCACCGGCACGGTCCAGGAGCTGGGCGCGTTCACCTACTACAACTTTCTCTCGAGCGATGGAACCACGACTTCGGGGACCTCGCAGAAGCTGGGGCCGTTTACCTATTACAACTTCAACAAAACCGGCACTTCGGCCGGCCACTTTGGGAGCTCGACGACGACAGGCACCTCGCAGAAGCTGGGACCATTCACACACTACAATCTGCATTCGACCGGTACCGAGGCCGGCCGCCACAAGAGCTCCGCGACCACCGGGACCTCCCACGAGCTAGGCTCTTTTACGTACTACAACTTCAATACGACCGGCACCGAGGCCGGCCGCCACGAGAGGTCCACAACGACCGGTAGCTCTTACAAACTCGGCTCGTTCGAGTACTTCGACCTGCGCAGCAGCGACGGCTCCAGCGCCAGCGGCACCGTCTACTCACTGGGCTCGACCAACTACTGGAATGTCGACGAGACCGAACCCACGGAGACGGACGACAACCCGTTCGGCTCGCTCTGGGACGACGACTGAGCAGGCACTCCCCCTAAGGGGAGGTCGCGGCCCATATCGACGTGTCGCCGGATTCAAATCCGTCGGTGAACAGAGTCGAGACGTCGAAGCGACCGATCCAGATATTGAAGTCTTCTACCGGGTCACTGACGATGCCTGAAACATAGAGGTCGCCATCGTTGCCCATTGCCACGCCGATCCCAGTGTCGTAGCCGCCTGCCGGTCCATCGATGGTGATCCATGCCTCCAGATTCAAGGCCGGATCGAAACAGGCGAGCCAGATGTTGGTGCCACCGACAGTCTCGGTATAGGTGCCGGCATGGTAGAGACGACTGTCGTGGTCTATCGCCATCATGTAGGCGACATCTTCACCATCCTCGGGACCATTGATTGTCAGGTCGTCGATCGGGTTCAGGTCCGTGTCGAACTTCGCCATCCAGATGTTGTAGCTCTCATTGGTTTCGATCATGGTGCCGGTGACGAAGATCGTGTCTGAGCCATCGAAGACAATGCCGTAGCCTTTGTCTTCCTCCGTCGTCGGCCCGGCAATGGTGATGTCGTCGACGAAGGTCAAATCGTCTTTGAACTTGCCGATCCAGATGTCGTAATCGCGGCTCAGGTCGTCGGTCATCGAGCCGCTGACGAAGAGATGCCGCGTGTCGTCGAAGGTCATGAAGCGGGCCTTGTCGGTGTCGTTGGCCGGACCGTCCATGGTGATTGCGTCCACCTGATCGAGATCTACATCGTAGATACCAAGCCAGATGTTGGCACCTTCGCCGGGTTCCCGCACCGTTCCGGCGAGATAGAGGTTCCCGGTCGGGGAGTCAAACAGGATGCCGTAGCCGTCATCGTCTTCGTTGCTCGGACCATTGACGGTGATCTGGTCGATCAGCACCAGCTCCGTGTCGAGCTTGCCGAGCCAGATATTGTGACGTTCACCGGCCTCGGTCATGTACCCGATGAGAAACAGATGGCCGTCCTCATCAAAGGCCATCGTGTAGCCCTCGTCATCGCTGTTCGCGGCACCGTTGATCGTGATGCTGTCCTGGTAGACGAGATCCTGACTGTACCTGGCGAGCCAGATGTCGCGCCCCTGCCCCGCGACGCTGACGTAGCCCGTCACATACACGCTGCCGTCTTCGGCTACCGAGATTCCGCGCACCTGATCGTCGCCACCTGCTCCCCCATCGACGGTGACGGACCGCAAGAGTCGAAACCTGTCCCCCGCTTCTGAGACCGGAGAGACTGATGCAGGGGTTGCGGAAATCGCACAGATCACCAGCAGGCAAAAGGTACCAACCAGGACAACCACGACCCTCTGATCCATGGCGAGCCTTCCGTAGGTGACGGTCCATGCTGTCGCCGCTTTCCATTATAGAACCGGACCGGCGCCGCCTCGGTTGTGGGCGCCGATCAGCCGTGAGAGAAGAGCAGGCCAAGACACAGCAGACAGAAGACCGGCAGCAGCATCAGCAGCGCGCATAGCAGATAGCTTCCGGCTCCAGCGCGCTTGCCGGGCTCCCGCGCCACCACGGTCTTGGCAACGATGTCGAGGGCGCGCTGGTGCTTGTCGGTGAAAGGGATGAACAGCGCGTCGATCCACAGCATGTCGAAGTAGAACGAAAGCCGGCGGACAAAGGCCTGGCCAAGGCTGATCGGAGCCCCGTTCTCGCGCCGGACGCGGATGCGCATGAGGTGCTTGCCGGGAGTCTTGCCGTAGTGCGACTCGAAGAGAGGAAAGTAGAAGATGCCGACACCGACGAGCGCCAGGAAGAACAGGAAGCAGATCACAAACCAGACGATCGGCACCTCGCCCGGCTCGGACCCCACCACGCCCCCCAGTAACCCCAAAGCCAGCACCGGCAGGATGATGATCAGCAGAATTCCGCAGTCCCCGAAGAAGGCAAAGAGCCTTTCCCAGAAACTCGCATAGTGGAACTCTCGCTCGGCGTTGAAGGCAGCAGCGACCTCTTCCGGAGTCCCCAACCCCAAAATGATGTCGCGAGGCTCTCGACCCGCCGCCTCCCCTTCGGCGAAGTGGGACCGGAGGTCTGTCTTCAGCTTCTCCAGATCCTGCTGGGTGGCAAAGACATGGCGCATGACGTCGTCGATATAGCGATCCGCGGGTTTCATGATTCCTCCTCCTCTAGCTCGGTACCGGTCAGCACTGCCTCGACGGCCTCGGAGAAGCGCCGCCAGGCGGACGTCATCTCCGCGACACGGCTCTGCCCCTCTTCCGTCAGCCGGTAGATCTTGCGGGGCACGCCCCGGTCGGGTTGCTCCCATTCGGGGACGACCAACCCGGCCTCCTCCAGCCGGTACAGCACCGGATAGAGGGTGCCCTCTTTGGTATCGAACCGACCACCGCTGCGTTGGTTCAACCGACTGAGCAGCTCGTACCCGTACGTCGGCTCTTCCGCCAGGATGTGCAGCAGCAGCATCTCGAGGGTGCCGCGTTTGAGCTCTCTTTGCAGTTTTGTCATGCTCATTGCCTCGTTACCTAACATATACGGCTACAACAGATACTTTGTTTCACTAGGCATTGAGATAAAGCCGGTCCTGGGTGTCCGCAGACTTGCAGCGGCGCAGCCTTTCCTGGACACCGACCCATGGCGGGAGTAGTGTTTTGGGTGTCTCGACAACGGTACGTCAGCTGAAAGGCTGCACACACAAAGCCACGGGTCCTCGCCTCCGTCGCA
Organism: uncultured Acidobacteriota bacterium; assembly: GCA_963707075.1. Classification (GTDB taxonomy): domain Bacteria; phylum Acidobacteriota; class Thermoanaerobaculia; order Multivoradales; family JAHEKO01; genus CAXMQZ01. Next base: position 118,713 of record CAVPOX010000004.1, on the reverse strand, counting down.
TCGAGCGCTGGTTCCCAAGACCGCCGGGCTACCGAAGGGCAATCACCCACCCTTGCCTAGAGTAGGAGGCGCGAGATGAAGACGAAGAGTGTAAACCCCAATCCACAAACAGTGCCCATGATCTCTTATTACGCGCACTGCAAGCCTGGACTCGATGCAGCGAACCTCTCCGCCAATCCCGTGAGGTTCAGCCTCGCAGATCAATTCGTCAGGACGGAAGACCAGCCCATCCGCGCCATTGACGACCTCAAGCTCGAGTTCGCGGGTACGGACTTCGAAGAGGTTGTCTTGCTCAACTTCCACCTGACGAGAAATTGGCCGATGAACAGAGTAGATTGGACCCCCCACTGCGATCCATCCAACCTCGATGTCTTCAACTATCGCTGCGTCAGGCAAACGGAGGGAGTCTTCCTCTGGGACAGGGAACAGGAGGTAAGACACGTCGTCCCCACGAGCGTGCGCAGCTACATCAATGAGTTCATCGGGGCCGACGAATACGCCATTCTGAAGTTCGACGTACTGGCAAAGCACCGGAACGGACACTGGCACTTCGTCGATCCTGGAGTGGGACTCAAGAAGGGCGGTTAGGCTCTCTCTAGGGACTCGACTCGGTCTCGAGAAGGGCTCGGAAGTCTGAGTCGTTGAGAAATGCCCTGAAGCTCGGCTCAGCCTGGAACTGGGCTCTGGGGTAGCCGGCGGCGATGGCCTGCTTCGCGTAGGAGAGGGTTTCACTCCGGCGTCCGGCGAGCGCATAGATCTTGGCGGCCTGGAACAGCACCAGCGAATCGGGTTGCACCTGATCACGCTGGGTGGCGGTGACGGCAGCCACGATTCCCTGGATCGCTTCGTCCGTGCGCCCCGCCTTGGCAGCGTAGAAAGCCCGATCGCTCAACTCCTCGGCGCTTGCCGCGTGCCTTTGGAACTGTGCGTCGTAGGTGGTCAGTGCCTTGTCATACCAGAGCCGTGAGCTCGCCAATTCCCCGATCTCCTCGTATGCCTCACCCAGATTCGCCTGGATCAGGGGATCCTCTGGGTTCAGGTCGTGTGCCTGCAAGTAGGCCTCGATGGACTCCTGCATCCGACCTTGATAGAAGAGCACGGTTCCGAGATTCATCGCCACCACCGGGTCGGGTTCCGTTTGCAGGGCCCTGCGCAAGGCCTCTTCCGCCTCGGGGTACCGCTCGTGTCGAATGTAGATCGCACCGAGATTGTTGAGGGCGCCGACCGAGTCTGGCCAGAGCTGGAGAACCTCCTGGTACTCCTCGATCGCTTCCTCATCCCGACCCAGACTGAGCAAGAGCCGGGCGTATACCGGATGAGCCCAGAGGTAGCCGTCCTCGAGGTCGATGGCTGCCTTGACGGTGGCCAAGGCTGCCTCCTGTTGCCCCATGGCTGCCTGCGCTTCCCCCAGCAATACGTGGGCACGGGTTTGTTCAGGATTCAGCGCCAGGGCCCGACGTGCCGCCTGCTCCGCGCCAGCACCGTCTCCTCGGAGCAAAGCCAGGTATCCCTTCGCCACCCACGCGCAGGCCTGCTCGGGCGACTGCGCCAGCGCCGAGCGGATCAGGGCCTCGGCTTCGTCGCTCCCTTCCGAGCCGGGGAAAGAGAGCTCCGTGCGCACCAGAAGGCTGGCCAGGTGGGCCTGCACATGACCGTTCTCCGGTGCGAGCGCCAGCGCTTTTCGGTAGAGTGCCTCGGCATTCCCGAGTGCCACCCGCAAATCTCCTCGTCGCTCATAGTCGAGGGCCTGGTCGAAGTACCGCTGCGCCTCGGTGGTTTCAATCCTCGGAGCACCCACGTGGTCGATGTCCAGAGGTCGGTCCCCATTATCAAGCAGCAGCCAGGGCACCAGGATCGTGGCGCCAACCGCAACTGCCGCTGCAATCCACTTCGCACCTCCCCACCGCGGTGGCGGGGTCGGTGGCGGCGCTGGCACCGTTGCGGTGCTGAGTCTCGCAAACAGCTGCCGCAGATCGGTCAGCATCGCCGCGATGTCTTGATACCGACCCTGTGGATCTTTCGCCATGGCCTTGTCCAGGATGCGCTGCAACCCCTCCGGCCCACCATCGACCACGGAATCGGCCAGTCGAGGTGTCCTGGCTTCGATGATGGCGTGCATCACCGACGCCGCAGTGGGTCCGCTGAACGGCAGCTTGCCGGTAACCATTTCGTATAGCACGACACCCAGGGACCAGATGTCGGTCTGATGGTCGACGCGTTCGCCCCGGATCTGCTCGGGTGACATGTACAGCGTCGTGCCAATCACGGCGCCGGGGTCCGTCAGCGTAGTGTCTTCGACGAGCCTCGCCAACCCGAAATCGACCAGCTTTGATTTCTCATCCTGGGAAATCAGGATGTTGGATGGCTTGATGTCCCGATGCACGATGCCGTGCTTGTGAGCCTGCTCGAGCGCTTCAGCCACCTCGATGGTCCACAGCACCGCCTGGGTCACCGGCACGGGGCCCTGCTCGATCTTCTTCTTGAGCGTCTCACCCGGGCAGTAGCCCATGACGATGAAGAGCTGACCGTCCTCGGTGCGATCGATATCGAAAATGGTGACGATATGCGAGTGGTCCAGCGCCGAGGCCGCCTTCGCCTCCTGGACGAATCGGGTTTCTGCCTGGAAACTGGAGCTCAGATGGGCGGGCAGGAACTTCAGCGCGACGGATCGATCGAGATGGAGGTCGAGACCCCGATACACCACCCCCATACCGCCGCCGCCGAGATGCTCTTCGACCCGGTAGTGGGAGACCACGCTCCCGATCATCCTTTCCCCCCTGGAAACTAGTATACGCCTTGATATCGGCCTCAGACCCTGTTCCAGCCTCCACCGAACGTTTCAGCTGAAACGTGAATCGGGTAAGAAATACCCAATCCGGGGTCAGCCGCACAAGAGAATCTGCGGAGCCCTCAGGCCTGCCGGCCGCGCAGAGGCACCGCCGGTTCAAAGGCGGAGACAGTTCTCCCCTCTACTAGAGGTACTCGTTCAGGAAGTCGAGGACCTTCCTGTAACCCTCGAGGCGGTTCTCTTTCTTCTGAAAGCCGTGGCCCTCGTCTTCGAAGAGGACGTATTCGACTGGCACTCCGTTGGCGCGGGCAGCCGCGACGATGTCATCGGACTCGACCTGGAGGACGCGTGGATCGTTGGCCCCCTGCAGAACCATGAGTGGCCTGACGATCTTGTCGGCGTTGAAGAGCGGCGAGATCCGGGTCAGGCGCTCCTTGTCCTCCACCGGGTCGCCCATCTCGGTGTAGAGCGCCTCGCGGAACGACTCCCACCAGGCAGGGATGCTCTCCAGCGTCCGCATCCAGTTGGAAATGCCGAAGAGATCGACGCCCACGGCAAACGCCTCCGGCTGCAGCGTTAGTGCCGCCAGCACCATATAGCCGCCGTAGCTCCCGCCAATGATGCCGATGCGATCCGGATCGACGTAGCCGGTGTCGATGAGCATCTGTTTGCTGGCCACACAGTCCCCCAGGTCCGCCTCCCCGTGTCTGCGATCGTCCATGGCATAGAAGGTCTTGCCTTCACCTGAGCTGCCGCGATTGTTGATGGCGTAGACGACGTAGCCGTGGTTGACCAGATACTGCGTCAGGCCGCTGTACCAGAGACGGGACTGCCCGCCTGGACCGCCGTGCACCCAAACCAGGGCTGGAGCGGGGTTTTCGGTATCGACCTGATGGGGCTTGTAAAACACACCGGGCACCTCCACGCCATCGTAGGAGGCAAAGCGAACCACCTCGCCCTCCACCAGATCGGTGGCCTCGATGTTCGCCGGGAGTGACCGGGTCAACTGGCGAGGCTCACCCTCGCCGATCTCCGCAACGAACAAGTCGCCCGGCCGCTGGCCCGAGCTGACATAGAAAGACAGCATGGTCTCATCGGGGGAGAACCGCACCTGGCTGATGTCCCCCAGCGGAAAATCAGGCAGCTCGAGTCGCTCCATCGATGCCGTGTCATAGACCTGGATCTCGGTGCGAGCATCATTGTTGATGCCGACCACCAGGTACTTGGCCCTCTTCGACGGGGTCGCGTACCAGACGTCCCAGCTCGGCTGCACGAGTTTCTCGGACTCACCCGTCGCCAGGTCGTAGCGGGCCAGATATTTGAACTCGCTGTCCCGGTCTGTGAGGTAGTACAGACCGCTGCCATCGAGGGTAAAGGCCTCCGCCTCGTGTGAGACATCACCCTCATGAGGGGTGAGATGCGTCAGCTTCTCGGCCTGGCGATCGAACAGGTAGAGGTCGTTGTCGTTGGTGGTGCGACTCTTGACCAGCGCCAGGTAGCGAAGGTCGGGTGAGACCGCCTGAACGTCATAGCCCTCGTCGTTCTGGTAGATCATCTCCCGCTCGTACCCGTCCCGCGAGTAGAGGTAGACGTCGAAAAACTTCTGGTCCCGCTCGTTGGTGGCGACAATGAAGTGCGACTCGTCCTGGGTCCAACCCTCGAAGATGGCCTTCAGTCCCTCGCCGGGGGTCAGATCGGTGACGGTGCCATCCCCCTCCTGGACAAAGAGGTGATCGAGCTCGTCACCGCCTTTGTCCTGGCTGAACAGGAAGCGTTCATCCTCTGGAAAGTAGCTTTCGATGAAGATCGAATCATCGTCGGATGTGGTCAGCTGCACCGGCTGGCTGCCGTCCACCGGAATGGCGTAGGCGTTATAGACACCCGGTTCGTCGCTCGAAACCAGAATCTTGCTGCCGTCCGGGGAGAACGAGGCGCCCGTGTAGTCGGTCGCGCCGAGGAAGTCCTCGATGCTGTACTGCGTGACTTGCCTCGCCGCCTCGGCGCCGAGGAGCCTCGGAAGACACCTCTTGTTGGGCACAGCCTACAAGACCGATGGCAATCGCCAAGCGAGCAGCTATTCAATTCAATCGCGACATGACAGGTGGCCTCCACTACTTGGTGAGGAGGCAAGCTATCAGAGGTCCTCGTGGGGGAATCCTACTCCGAGCAGTCGACCTAGAAGCCGACCTTCTTCCAGAAGGGATCCCAGCGCGGGTCATTGCTGAACTGAGAAACATCCGGGTCCGATCTGTAGTCGGCAAGAGAGGATCACGAATTGCGTAGGCCTTTTCGAGCCACGTCAAAAGTCTCGTCTGCGCGTCCGCGAATCGCCGCAAACGAGGCACAACTTGTCGGCTCAGAGTCGCAGTACTTCTCCTCGAACTCGAGCATCAGCGTTTCGGCCTTTTCAGATTGCCGGCGTAGAGCTCGACATCGCCTCGATCACAGTTTCCAATTGGGTCGTTGTCCCACATCTCGACAACCCTCCGAGTCCGTCCCGGCCCTCATCGATATTGCCATGACGGAGCCGAAGAGTCCTAGATTGAACAGGCATTCCGAATTGATCCGGTTCGAGCTTGAGACCCCTTTGCCAGATGTCTCCGCCTCGTCGAACCGTCCGACCAGGTTGTAAGCATTTCCTAGATTCTGGTAATTGGTGTAGTTGAATGGATCACTCCGCACCTTCTCGTTGAAGGCAATCGACTCATCCAACCTACCCAGAGTCGAGTACAGGTTGGCTGCGTTGCCAAGCACGACGGGTTGTTCGGCGCACCGCGAGAGCTCGCTCGGTCGATCGTTCGGCGGCTGCGAAGTCCCAGTCGAGACTGCTCTGAATATAGGCCATTCGCGAATGGGCCTCCGCCAGATCTGGATCCAGGTCGAATGCCCTTTGCAGCGCGCTGCGAGCCTCTATGTACTCTCTACTGACTCTCACTAGACGCGCTGAGCAAACTCGCCGCCTTTACATGCGTCAGGCCCGTCTCTGCCCAAGCAGGGGCGAATTGTGGAGCAAGCTCGGTAGCCTGACTCGAGGAGCTCTCTGGCCCGAGTCATGTTCTCTTCGGTGGTGTTCTTCATAATGTACCTGGCCTGCAGCACCAGGTCATAGGCCTCGGCATTCGCTTTGTCGCCATCGCCCGCAGAAGCAGTCCCCAACAGCGTCATCTCCAGCGCCTCGGCCACCGAGCTGGCGATGTCGTCCTGCACGGTAAAGACATCCTCGAGGGTTCGATCATAGGTCTCGGACCAGAGCTGGAAGCCGTCGTCGGCCTTGACGAGCTGGACGCTGACGCGGATCTGGTCGCCCGATTTGCGGACGCTACCTTCCAGGATGTTGTCGACACCCAGTTGCTCACCGATCTCCCGCAGCGGCACTTCCTTGTTCTTGAAGGCGAACGACGAGGTCCGGCCGGCGACCCGCAGATCCTCGATGCCTCCGAGGGCGTTCATCAGCTCTTCGCTGAGACCGTCGGTGAAGTACTCCTGGTCGCGCTCGGGACTGCGGTCGGCGAAGGGCAGGACAGCCAGGGAAGCCCCTTCGACCGGAGCCGCGGTGCTCGCCTCCCTGGCACTTCCCGAGCCACTACGGGTCGCCGCAACACCAGCACTATCCGTGGCGGTCGCGTCGCCGCCGGCATCGTCCTTACCCCGCTGCCCCATCCAGAAGGCCACCATCAGGGCGATGACAACGGCAGCCCCGCCCAGCGCACCCCAAAGCGCACCCCGACCTTTGCTGCCGGGTTCGATCCCCGAAGGATAGGCAGTCGGCGGCGTACTCGCGGGTGGATGAACCTCCGAGCCGGTCGCTTGGGCGGGCATCCCCTGCGAGGGAGTCGGCATCGGCGGTGCCTGTGGCGGCATCTCGGACGATGCTGGCGGAGCGGCAGGCTGCGAAACCGGTGGTTGCCCCCCAGATGCCGTCATCGGAGGCTGCGCTGCCGGCGCTGGTGGCGGCGTCAGAGCCGGCTCGTGGGCAGTCCCCGTCGCGGGCAGAACCGTGCCCGACGCTGCCGGCCCTACCCCGGAAACAGAAGAGACCTTGGAATCGATCTCCTTGCGCAGCATGCGCAGCTCGTTGCGAATGTCGAGAGCGGACTGGAACCGGTCAGTGACGCCCTTCTCCAGGCAGTGGTTGACGATCCGACCCAGATGATTGGGCAGATCGCGTCGCAGCTCGGTCACCGGCTGCGGCGCATCGCGCATGATGGACGAGACCAGCTCGGCCGAGCTCTCGCCGGCAAAGGGGCGATGGCCAACCGCCATCTCGTAGAGCACGACCCCGAGCGCGAAGATATCGGTTCGGTGATCGACGGGCTTGCCGGCCAGTTGCTCGGGTGACATGTAGGGCGCGGTCCCCATGACCGTACCCGCCTGAGTCAGACCCCGGCCCGGGGCGGCGGCTGCTGTCGCCACCGAGGTCGAGTCGAGCGTCCCCGGAGCCGCCGTCTCACCTGCCGCCAGCTTGGCCAACCCGAAGTCGAGAACCTTGACGCGCTGGTCTGGGCCGATCATGACATTGGCCGGTTTGAGGTCGCGGTGCACGATCCCCTTTTCATGAGCTGCCGCCAGAGCATCTGCGAGGGCGATTCCGATGTCGAAGACCTGCGGCAGGGCCAGCCCGCCAGGCGTCAACATTCGATCGAGACTGCTCCCCTCGACCAGTTCCATGGTCAGAAAATGGGTGTCGCCGTCGTGCTCGATATTGAACAGGGTGACGATGTGCGGGTGATTCAGGGCCGCCACCGCCTTGGCTTCGCGCTGGAACCGCTCCAGACGCTCGGGATCCGCCGCCAGATCGGCCGGTAGGACCTTCAAGGCGACATCGCGCTCCAGCCTGGTATCGGTAGCGCGATAGACGGCACCCATACCACCCTCACCGATCATTTCGATAAGACGATATTGAAGCAGACTCTGGCCAGGCTGCAGCGTCACGAGCACCTCCCGCTAAAGAAAGACCGCCGTAGATTACCACGTTCAGGGGGATCGAGAATCGCGAGATTCCCTACCGACCAACCGCCTATTCACACCAATTGGAATACTCTGGTATTCTCTGGTGTGCTACTCTGGCACTCATGAAGATAGGCGTCTCCTTGTCCGAAGAGCTCATCGCTTTCGCCGACGAAGCCGCCAAGCGGCAAGGCACCTCGCGATCCGGGCTATTGGCCCGCCTGCTCGAGGCCGAGAGGATTCGCCAGCAGGCATCGGCCTATCTCGATCGTCACGGGTGGGACATCGCCGAGGACGATGAAGCCTGGCGCGAGTATCAACGCAACCGGATGGCCGCGGACTACGCCGACGATGAATGGTGAGGGGCTTCCCCGCCGTGGAGAGGTCTGGTGGGTCCGCGTTGACAAGCGACGCCCCGCCGTAGTGATCCAAACGGACGCGGTTCGGGAGTCGCGTGTTCGCTCCTTTTTGGTGGTGCCGCTCACCGGCCGCCTGCATCTGGCGGGCCTGCCCGGCAACGTCCGTTTGGAAAAACGAGCGACCCACCTCACCAAGGCTTCGGTTGCCAACTGCTATGACGTACAAAAGGTCCTGCGTTCCGATTTTCTGGAGCCACTTGGACTCTTGCCGCACGAACAGTTGGCGAGTCTCGAAGCAGATCTGCGGCTCGTGCTGGACCTCTGATAGCCATCACAAGGAAGGGGCGCTCCTCGCGGCCGCTACAATGACCATGCCGATTGCGGCTGCATCGAATCTGGGGGAACCAAGATGAACAAGCTACTCACAATCGCCCTACTCTGCGTGGCTTCGGTGGCACTTGCCGACGAGGGCATGTGGACCCTCGACAACTTTCCCAGTCAGGCCGTGCAGGAGAAGTACGGTGTCGACATCGACGATGCGTGGCTCGAGCGCGTGCAGAAGGCCAGCGTCAGGCTGGACGGAGGCTGTTCCGGATCGTTCGTGTCACCCAACGGCCTCATCCTGACCAACCACCACTGCGTGCGGGGCTGCCTGACCCAGATGTCTTCCGCCGAGAACGACGTCGAAGCCAACGGATTCCTGGCCGCCACGTCCGAAGACGAGGTGCGTTGTGAGGCCACCCAGATCTCGATCCTCGCGCGGATCGAGGAGATCACCGACAAGGTGGCAGCAGCCACCGAAGGCATGAATGAAGTCGAGGCCAACGAGACCCGCAAACAGACCCTGACCCGCCTCGAGAAGGAGTGCAAGGACGCTGCGGATGGCAAGCTCGCCTGCGAAGCGGTCACGCTGTACCACGGAGGTCAGTATTTCCTCTACGGCTACAAGCGGTACGACGACGTGCGCATGGTCTTCGTGCCCGAAGCCGACATCGCCAAGTTCGGCGGCGACCCGGACAACTTCAACTTCCCTCGCTGGAATCTCGACATGTCCCTGATGCGCGCCTATGAGAACGGCGAGCCGGCCGACACGCCACACCACTTGCCCATTCGCGCTGCTGGCCCCGACGAGGGCGAGCCGGTCTTCATCTCAGGCCACCCGGGAGGGACCAGCCGGCTGCTCAGCGTGGCCGAGCTCGAGTACAACCGCAATGTCGTGCTGCCGCAATGGCTGGCGCGCTATTTCGAATACCGCGGAAGGTTGATCCAGTACAGCAAGAGCGGCGAAGAACCTTACCGCATCGCGCAGGCGCCGATCATGGGCATCGAAAACGGCCTCAAGGTGCAGCGATATCGCCTGCAAGCCCTGCTGGACGACGCGTTGTTGTCGCAGAAGCGGCAAGAGGAAGACGAGCTGATCGCGGCGGTAGCCGCAGACCCCGATTTGCAGGAGCAGTATGGATCAGCCTGGGACGACGTCACGACCGCGTTGGAGGCCTATCTGCCGTTTCGGGACGAGCACCTGTTCATCGAACGGGACTCGGGCTTCTACAGCATTCTCTTCGACTACGCCAAGAAACTGGTGCGAGGGGCGGCCGAGCGAAAGAAGCCAAACGAGGAGAGGTATCGCGAGTTCAGCGATGCGTCCCTGGCCAGACTCGAGCAGGGCCTGTTGGCGGCACGTCCGATCTACACCGACTTCGAAATCTTGAAGCTCTCCTATTCCCTGGACAAGATGCGGGAGTATCTGGGTCCCGACCACCCATTTGTCCGGCAAGTACTGCAAGACGACTCACCTGACACGCTGGCCCAACGGCTGGTCGCAGGAACTTCGTTGGCCGACCCGGAGGTCCGCCGACAACTCTGGGAAGGCGGCGAAGCGGCCGTGGCCGCCTCGGACGACCCCATGATCCAGCTGGCCAGAAGCATCGAGCCCCGAGCGCGCGAGCTACGCGACCAATACGAAACAGAGGTCGAGGCACCCTGGACGGAAGCCAACGAGCGCCTCGCCCAGGTCCGATTTGCCACCCTGGGAACCGAGCGCTACCCCGATGCCACATTCACCTTGCGGGTGAGCTTTGGCACGGTCCAGGGGTGGAAAGAGAACGGCGAAGAGGTCAACCCCTTCACCACCGTGCCCAGACTGTTCGAGAGAGCAACAGGCTCGCCCCCCTTCGCACTGCCGCCCAGTTGGATCGAAGCCGAGAACAAGCTCGACCCCGAGACCCGATTCAACCTGGTCACGACGACCGACGTGATCGGCGGCAACTCGGGCAGCCCGTTGATCGATGCTCAGGGTCGGCTGGTCGGCCTGGTTTTCGACGGCAATATCCACGCCATCGGCGGCGAGTACTGGTTCGACACCGAGAAGAACCGCACGGTGTCGGTCCACCCGGCGATCATCCTCGAGGCGTTGACCAAGATCTACCTAGCCGAACGATTGCTGGATGAGCTGACGACCAAATAGACGAGTCGCTATTTCATCCCTACCCCTGAGGGTGGCGCGCTCCCGAGATCCAGGGGCTATAAAGGTCGTGTCACCAAAGAACTCGATTTTCTGGCTCGGAGCCACAGGCTGCAGCGAATCCGAGCCTGTTCCACAGGGGGGTCCCATGAGGCGAAGCCAGACTGCAATCCTCGCCCTTGCTGCTGTTCTCCTTCTCCTGTTGGTGCCATCCTTGGCGACTGGCGCTATTGTCGATCTGGCCAGGACCGGCCAGATCTTCTGCTTCAGCGACACCGGACTCACCATCTCGTGCGATGGCACCGGCCAGGACGGCGACATCCTGGCCGGAATGGTGTGGCCCGACCCGAGATTCACCGACAATGGCGACGGCACGATCACCGACAACCTGACGGGCTTGATCTGGCTGGCGGACACGACATGTATTGGCCAGAGGAAATGGTTCGAAGCCATCACCGCCGCCAACGCTCTCGCTGATGGTGACTGCGGACTCACCGATGGTTCAGCAGCCGGCGATTGGCGAATGCCGAATTTCGTCGAGTTGATGAGTCCGACTCATGTCGGAGTCTCCGACTTCATCACCTGGCTCGAGACGTTCGGATTCGTGAACATGACAGGCCATGGATTCTACTCCTCAACTACCAAGTGGCCGGGTCCGAGTTCCGTCTACGGCTACCAGTTCAACCACCGCTTTGCGGGTTCCTTCCTCAAGAGCGGCAACTACCAGACCTGGCCGGTTCGCGGTCAAGCCACTGGCCCCATGAAGTTGTGGCAAACAGGAGTGACACTCTGTTACGACCAGGTTGGGAATACGCTACCCTGTGCCGGAACTGGCCAGGATGGCGATGTTCAGGCCGGAGTCGCTTGGCCAGCCCCCAGATTCACGGACAACGGTGACGGCACCGTCACGGATAACCTGACGGATCTGATCTGGCTCAAGAACGCCGGCTGCTTCACGGATCGTGACTGGTCGGACGCGCTGACTGACGCTAACAATCTCGAAGATGGCAAGTGCGGCCTGACGGACAACTCGAGTCCAGGGGACTGGCGACTACCCAATACCTGGGAAATCACCAGCTTGATCGATCTCTCATCGAGGCTGCCCGCGGGGCATCCGTTCACAGACCTCCCCAATCAGTATCACTGGACCTCGACATCCTGGCCTGTGTTGGCCAATCGAGGCTACATTTGTGGTCCCTCACTGAACCCGTACTGCATTTTCATCGAGAAAACATACGAGGGCAGTGTCTGGGCGGTGCGGGGTGGGAATCTCCCGAGCACAATCCTCTTCATGGACGGATTCGAGTCTGGCACCACTGATCTGTGGGTTACGAGCCCTTAGTCCCGAGGTAAGAACTCACCGCAAGAGACAACGGGCCGACCCATTGGATCGGCCCTTTTGAGAACCAGAGTGCAGGGAAAATCACTTCCCTAGCAAAATCCGGATGGGTTCAGACCGTCGTCTGAGGGCTTCTCTTGGCCATGAAGAAGAGCGCCCCCGCGAGCATCAGCAGCATCAGTGCAGCCAAGCCGAGAGGCGGCATGGTCGGCACGGGCGCACCACAGGCTGCTCCCGCTGAGTAGTCGCCACCAATTTCGTTGACACAAAGCGCTTCAGTGGCAAGACCGCCCTGGGCTGTCCACAACTCGAGGCAGACGCTCCCGATCGGATCAACTGAGGCGTCACAGCTCCCATCCCACTTAAAACCGCCCTTGCCTGCGACATCATCACAAGTGGCACCCTCCCAGAACTCCACCAGGCTATCGACCGCGGTACATTCCTCCTGGGTGAATCCGTTGGCGCAGCCGGCGAGGTTGAACGGTTGCCCATCCGGCGTCGCGGCGTCTCCTGCTGGCCACGTTTCGGTCGAAGTCACCACAAAGCAGGCGCCAGTTCCTCCAGCCCACGCCCCCGCGGGCACGAGAGCGACACAGATTGCCACAAGCAAGAACAGATTCCGCTTCCGCATCCTTCTCCTCCTTTTCCATTGCATGGTCTGGACACCCGAGACGGGCAGACCCCAACCAGCGATCCTTCAACTGCCAAACGGTTCAGTAACGAGAACACTACAGGCACTCCGTGACGCCAGTCAAGCAAGTCTCCGACTCACCGCGACCGACCCTGCAACGCAATAGGCTTCTTCCAGGGAACTATCTGACGGCTACTCGCTGCGGGTGCTCGACCAGCCCGCTGAGTCTGCGGACTCGAAACCATCGGCAAACGGATAGGAGGCCACTTCACCCAGAGCGACACCACCTCCGTCGCCGTCGGCGGTATCGGTGTCCTTACAGGTGAACCCACCAACTCCGTCGCCGACACAGACCTGGGACGGACTGTCCTTGTTGGAGAACACCGCATCGAGGTGCAAGTCACCGTTGAGGTCACCGAGCGCCACGCAATCCGAATCCCTGATATCGGCAGTGAGGTCGCGGCAGGAGAATCCTCCACTGCCGTCGCCGAAACAGACCCGGTTGGGTGCAAACCTGGTGGCGAATACGGCGTCGAGGTGGGCATCGTCGTTGACCCGACCTAGCGCGACATCCGTGGTGTAGAAGACATCAGGACTGAAGTAGCCGCAGGTGAACCCACCGAAGCCATCGCCCAGACAAACCCGGTTGCGCTCATGCCACTTGGCAAACATGGCATCGAGATGGGCATCACCATTCAGATTGCCCAGGGCCACACCTGCGCTGGAAAGCAGCTCGCCTTCAAGCTCGCTGCAGTCGAACCCACCCGCACCATCGCCGAGGCAGACAAAGAAATTGCCAAACACGGCATCGAGGTGCGTGTCGGCATCGACGAAACCCAGGGCCACATCCCCCCTCACCGGCGTGGTGCCACCAGTGATATCAGTGCAGCTGAAACCTCCCGCGCCATCACCGAGGCAGACTCGGCTGGCGCCGTTGGTATGGCCAAACACCGCATCAAGATGGGAGTCACCATTCACGAATCCCAGCGCCACATTATTGGCGTAGTTCCGTTCCTCGCTGACATTGCTACAGGCAAAAGCCCCGAGCCCATTACCCAGACAGACGCGATCCCGGTTGAAGTCGCCATTGGCGAACACGGCATCGAGGTGGGCATCGCCATCGACAAAACCGAGAGCGACATCGTAGGAGCGGTCGGTATCTCCACCCACCGGGCTGAGCACGAATCCGGCCGCACCGTCGCCAAGGTAGAGCCAGTTCTTCTGGTCTCCCAGGAAGTCCGCAAAGACGGCATCCAGCCCGTCGCCCGCTGATGGGGTGTCCGCCTCCGACTCGCCAGGAATCGTCTGCGCCGTGACTCCCTGAACCAGGAACCACCCCAGCCCGAGGCAGCCCACTACTGAACCGATGGTCAGCACCCTCATCTCTGCGCCTACACTATCCTGATTGGAGCGCAATACACTCGCGCCCCAACTCTCACGGCTCGAACCTTTGAAGGAGGCCAAGTTTGAAGTCCCATTCGAGAACGCTACTCGCCCTATTCGCTTTCACGCTGCTCTTGTCAAAGGGAGTCCTCGCGGAGAGTGCCGCTTCCGCCATCCCCGCCCAGATCGACGAGATGTTCGCCGACTGGAACCGGAGCGACGCCCCGGGAGTGGCAGTAGGTGTGATTCAGAACGGCGAGATCGTCTATCAGAACGCCTTCGGCATGGCCGACCTGGAACGCCGCGTTACCCTGACGCCGCGCTCGGTCTTCGAGATCGGGTCGGTTTCCAAACAGTTCACGGCCATGTGCATCTTGCTGCTGGAAGAAGGGCGCAAGCTGCTGCTCGACGATGACATCCGCACCTACATCCCCGAGATGCCGGTCTACGAGCAACCGATCACCATCCGCCACCTTCTCCACCACACCAGCGGGATCCGTGACATCGAGACGCTGTTTCCGTTGGCAGGGTGGCCCTATGCCAACTACTACTCCGAAGCACAACAACTCGACCTCATCACCCGACAACGAGCGCTGAACTTCCCCCCGGGCGACCGGTATCTCTACAGCAACTCCGGCTATCTCCTGCTCGCCACCATCGTCCACCGCGTCAGTGGGAAAACACTCCGCGAGTTCGCCGACGAGCGCATCTTTCGCCCCCTCGGCATGACCCGCACGGTGTTCTACGACACCCCGACCCGGGTCATCCCGGAACGAGCGATCCCCTACTCCCGGGGTAACGACGGCAGCTACAAGATGGAGCTCTGGTACCTGCCGTTTGCCGGACCCTCGGGCCTCTACACCTCCATCGACGACCTGGCCCGGTGGGACGCCAACTTCTACGACAACCAGCTGGGGGGAGGTGCCGAGCTGATCGAGACGATGGTCTCACCGGGAATTCTCAACAACGGGGAGTCCATCGACTACGCTGCCGGGCTCGGCATCGGCGACCATCGTGAACATCCAATTGTCACTCACGGCGGGGCCTGGATGGGGTTTCGAGCGGGCCTTACGCGATTCCCCGAGGACCGACTGACGGTGATCCTCCTGGGCAACGGTTCAACCACGGGCGTCTCGGCCTTCAGTATCGCCGACCTCTATCTCGGGGATGCACCGGAACCCGACGCCTCGGAGTCCGACTCATCCCAAACCCGGAAGACCACCGCCGTCTCGGCCGAGGCCCTGACTGAATTCGAGGGCACTTACTGGAACGAGTCCGACATGCTGCTGCGAACCCTCGAAGTCCGCGACGGTGTCTTGCACTACGTGCGCAGCGAAGAGAGTGCGACCGAGCTAGGCGCCCTGGGCGACGGCCGGTTTGTCATGATCGGCCCCGAGAGCCTGGTCCAGGTGGCGTTCCATCCGGCGAGTGATGCTATCTCCAGGTCGATGACGGTGACGGTCGACAACGACGATCCGCTACATTTCAAGCTGCTGGAACCCCTGCCAGGGGAGTCCCTTACCGAGTATGCGGGAGCGTACTGGAGCGTCGAGCTCGAAAGAGAGCTCCACATTCAACTCGAGGGGAGTGAGGTCTCCATCTCCTGGGCAGACGAAGACCGCATCGAGCCTGCCTTCCAACTGGCCCTCGATGACCTGCTCGTCCGACAGTTCGTCGCTGTCCCCTGGTATCCGCAAGATGTGCGGCTTCGGTTCGAGCGGGATGAGAAGCAGCAAGTCACCGGGCTCGTGCTCTCCTGCGACATGGTGCGCGGTCTCTCCCTCGAGAGGCTCGATCGCTAGGTCGAAATCCGCAGCATCGCGATCTCGGCGCAGAGCGCTTGTGATAGAACTCTCTCCACCACTATCCGGGAGAAATCGAAGTGACGAAGCTCCGAACTGCAGCTAGCACTCTGCTCGTGCTGATCTGTCTTGCCGCTCGAGCCATCACTGCACAGGAGGGGTCTACCGAGGAAGATGTCGTCGACTTCACCGAACAGATCACTCCCACCTGCGAGCTGATCGGCCTGGTTGGTCTTCCTCCTGAAGGCTGGTTCAATGTCCCCATCCAAAGCGATCGGGAGAGTCTGGCCGGCTGCCAGATGATGCGAACCGGCGAGCAGGACGAGTTGCTCGGCATCCTCCGACTGCTCTCCAAGGTGGTACCCGCAGACACACCGGAGGAAGAGTGGATGCCTGAGTTCCTTGGACTCGAAGTCGCCTGGTTGGGGCAGATGGGCTATGCGGTAGGAGAGCCACTTTGGAAGAGGGACGACGTGCCGATGGCTGGAACCGACTGGGGATCGGGCAAGGCCATCGGTCTCTCAGCGACGATCGAAGGCAACACCACCCCACAGGAGATTCACTTCCTCACCTTTGGCGGCCCCACGACCAAATACCTGATCACGCTGGCGACCCCTGCGGAGTCGGTAGAGGACGGCGTCTTCTACAAGCGCAACACTGCGGATTTCGGCACTCTGATAAGAACTCTGCAGTGGCCGGAGACGGAGTAGCCGCCGAGCCCGGCACTTGCCAGTGAAAAGCGCTGGTAGACTACACTCACAAACAGTAACCGTACCGGAGGGGGTGTCATGCAGCGATTCTTGCTTGAGCGGATTGTCTATCTCAGTGTAGCCGCTGGTCTCGTTCTACCGTCAGCCAATTGGGCTCAGCTTTCGGACTTTTCTGATGCCGAGATCGAGCAGTGCCTCAACGAAGGCAAGGTCGGCAAGAAAGCCGGCAAGCTTGTGGGTGTGACCCGCCCCGAGCACGTCAAGATCGACTGCCCAGGCATTGCGGATTCGGCGGTCTTCAAGTATCACGACGAGCACCGTCAGGGCATTACCCGCCTGGCCAGCGGCGAAACCGAGCTGAACTTCTCCGACAGCTACAAATACGATCGTGCGGCCTACCTGCTGGACCGGCAACTCGGGATGAACATGGTGCCGGTGGCGGTCATCCGCAACGTCAAGGGTGATGAAGGTGCTCTGGTGGCGTGGCTCCCTAACGCAGCGCACGAGGCCGAGATGGAAGGCAGCCCCAAGGGACTCGAGATGGTTGGCCTGCTCCAGGACAAGGCCGTCATGCGTCTGTTCGACGCTCTGATCTACAACGTCGATCGGCGCCCCGAAAACTGGATGGTGGATCAGAACGATTGGAGCCTCTACCTCATCGACCACACTCGCGCCTTCCGGGATCTCAAGGATCTACCGGAGAGCTTCACCAGCGAAAAAGCCTGGTTGAGCCAGGATCTCTACGCAGAACTGCAGGCCCTCGACGAGGCCGAATTGATCGCCTCGATGGAAGGTCTGATCTCGGAAGCTCAGATCAAATCGATGCTTGCCCGTCGGGATCTGATTCTCGAGAAGATCGACCAGGACCGCGAGGCGCAGGGCGACGACGCTGTGTTCTTCAAATAGAACAAAGCCTATCCAGGCGGTCCTCGCCGCCACCCTGGTGTAGGATCAGCGCACATTCTGCGCGGATCCGAAAGGAGACTAGGGCATGAAGCAGACCCAACGGTGGTCCTTCGCCGTCGTCGCTATCTGTGTCTTTCTACCAAAGGTGGCTGTCGGACAGACAATCGGGCAAGAGATTCTCGCAGCCGACGAGACCAAGCTGTTGCCCACCGGTTTCACTGGCACCCTGAACTCGACCAGCTTCGGAAAAGCTGTCGCACTCGACTCCAACGTGCTGGTTGTCGGCGCCCCGTTAGAAGACAGACCTGCGCCTGCTGGCAACTTCGCGGGCGCGGTGTATGTCTTCGAGTTCGACGGCACCATGTGGAACCAGACCCAGAGGCTCGTCGCACCGGATGGGGCGACAGGCGACTCTTTCGGAAGCTCTGTTGCGGTATCACTGGGAAGTGGCGATCTCGATTTCTTGCTTGTCGGGACTCCACGGCCCGACTCCGAGGAGGGCCGAGTCTACGCCTTCAAGCGGCTGAATGACGGGCCCTGGGAATACCACCAGATGCTCGAGTTCGACGGCACCAATCCTGGTGACCATTTTGGCCAGGACGTCGATATCGACTTCTTCATCCCACCAAACTCCCAGACGGACGACCCTATCTTTGTCGCCATTGTCGGCGCACCAGAGGATGAAGAGATTCCCAGTCAAGGCCTTCAGGGCTCGATCTCGATATTTCAGTATCTCGGCGATCAAGCCGGCTGGATCGAACCCGCCGTGTTCTACGGTGAGAACCCTGTCCCGCCTTTTCTCAACGACATCCATATGGGCGTATCGGTCGCCATCGCCGGACCCCTCATGGTCGCGGGTGCACCGGTCTTCGACCGCGTCGGTGCTCAGTCTGCAGGTGCGGCTTTTCTCTATAGTCAGGGTAACCAACAACCGGGCGGCGGTTTTTCCTACAGTTTTGCCAGCCGTCTGGAAGCGAGTACGGTCCAAAACGAGAGGCTTGGCGATTCGATCACCGCTGACTTTCCACCGGCACAAGCCGCGGTCGGAGCCCCTTTCAATTCCGAGCTCGGCCAGTTCTCCGGTGCCGTCTATATCTTCGACATCCTCAGTCAGGGATTGACTCGCACCGAGGTTCAGAAGCTCCAGGCCTCAGACGGCCAACCCTTCGATGAGTTCGGTACTTCGGTGTCGATGGACGGCACCCTTCTGGCTGTCGGCGCTCCGGGGGTCAGCGGCAACGGCGCGATCTACATTTTCGAAAAAGGGGCCGCAGCCGACTCCTGGACTGAAGCCGGGCGTATCCTGCCCGACATCGCAACGCCCAGTCTCTGTGAGGGAGGCGAGAGTGTGGCCGTCTCTCTGACCACCGCGGTCTCCGGCTGCCCGTATGTCTCGACTGACGGGGGCGCACTCGTCTACATGGCCACCGGAGAGATCTTCTCCGACGGCTTCGAATCGGGCAATCTCACAGGCTGGTCCACCGCAGTGCCCTGAGTTGCCGAAGGGGGATTCGTCAACTCGTCGTGTACGGACCTCTGCGCCCGTCCTTGGGCCGGGGTTTCCTTGACACCCAGCCGACCGCACGACAGTCTTGGCTTCCAGGAGAGACGTCGACCCGATCCAGGGCTAGGCTCTCGAGCAAGGGGGAATCACCATGAAGCATTCGTGGGGCGTCGCACTGTCTTGTCTCGCCGTCCTCGTCGCCTGTAGTACCCGGGAACCACAGACTACCGATGAACTGGAACCGATTGGCGTGCTCGTCGAAGGTCCGTGCCCGGTCCCTGTGCCAGACGGGCTGGTCGAGGGTGAGTCGATCCGCTGCGGGACCGTCGCGGTGCCGGAGTTTCATGTCGACCTGGACAGCAGGCGACTGCACCTTCAGGCTGCCGTGTTCCCGAGCATCGGGGAGAGCCCGTCCAAGGAGCCGATGTTCGTCGCCACGGCCGGTCCGGGAGCTTCGGGCATCGAGAGCATTACCCCAGAGGTGGCAGGACCACTCGGCGATGCTATTTTGGCTGCCCGCGACCTGGTATTGATCGACTATCGAGGCCTGCCGTTGGCCGAGCCCAATCTCATGTGTCCGGAAATCATCGAGCGCGCATTCCAATCTCTCGGGCAAGCCTTGACCGATGAAGAGGCCATGACGGAACAGATCGAGGCGGTGGCTGCATGTCGGGACCGCTTGCGTGCCGAAGGGGTGACACTCGAGGCCTACAACAACGCCGAAACCGCCGCCGACATCGCCATGGTGATGACCGCCCTTGGTTACGACAGATTCCATGTCTATGGCACCTCTGCCGGGACGATTCTCGCTCAGCACCTGATGCGGGATTTTCCTGATCGGCTGGCCAGTGTGGTCATCGACTCCACGGTCCCTGTCGGACGCGGCAACGTCCATACCGAAGCTCCTACCGTCGCTGCCGAGACCCTCGATGCATTACTCCGGCACTGTGAGGAGGATGCCGACTGCGCAGAGGCTTTTCCCAACCTGCGGCAAGAGACGAACGAGATCATCGATCGCTACGACAGCGAACCTGTAATCCTCGAGGTAACCCACCCCCAAAGTGGAGAACCGTTAACACTGGCTCTGACAGGCCATCGTCTGGCGCAGGGCATCCTGATGCTCAACTCCCAGACACCGACCGTGGGGATGGTGCCCTTGTTCATCCACAAGCTGGCCAACGGAGAGACCGAAATCGTCAAAGAGATGCTCTGGGCCATCGGCCCCCCTGTCGGCAACTTCGCCTGGGCGTTGGGAACCTCGATCTTCTGTCGTGAGTACAGCGACTTCACCGAAGACGAGATCGTGTACCCCGGGATCTTCCCGGCCTATGAGCAACACATCGCCACCCAGGCCTTTGGCGGAAGAACCATCGCCAGGACCTGTGCCATTTGGGGCGTCGATCCGATCGCTCCCGGCCTCAATACACCGGTGCGCTCGGATGTTCCGGTGCTCTTGATGGCGGGGACGTTGGACAGCCTGACCCCCCCGAGCTGGGCCCGAGAGGTGGCGCTGAACCTGCCCAACTCCCATGTCGTTGAAATCGAGGGGTATGCGCACTCACCGACCTTTGCCGGCGAATGCACCGCCATGATGGCCCTTCAGTTCTTCGCTGATCCTTCGCAGGCACCGGATGACAGCTGTCTCGCTGATCTGGAGATCCAGTTCGCTCTGCCAGAGTGAAGAGAAAAGGCAGAAGGGCGGCCAGCGCCAAGGCCGGCCGCTTCGGTCAGTTGTACCTTTCTGTTTCTAGGCGCTGGAGCTCCTCAGCGAGAGGATGCCGAGAGAACCCGCGAGCAGTACCAGGATCATCAAGGCCAGGGTGGCCCGAGGTGTGGTTGGCACCGGAGCGCCGCACGACGATGGATCGTCATTCCAGGTTCCCTGGCCCTTTTCCTGGCAGAGCTCCTGCGCAGTGAAGTTCTCCTGGGGATCAACCCAAAGAAGGAAGCAGACGTCACCGCCGAGGGTTGGCTCATCCAGAATGGTGCATGTACCGTCCCAGCTACCCGCCGGAGGCTCGACCGCCAGACAGGAGGTCCCTGCCAACCACGATTGGCCACCGATACTCGAACATTCACTCTGGGTCAGATCGTCGACACACAAAGCGAAGCTCAGCACCTCACCACCTGGCATGAATGGCACCGAGGCAGCAGGTTCGACTGCGGTACCACCGCTCAAGCAGGCGCCCGTGCCACCCGCAGAGACCAGTGCTGGGAAAACAGCTGCGCACAGCCCAACAATAATCAAAGTTCGAAACTTCGACATCACGATTCTCCTTTGCCCGTAGTCCCCTCGCCACCGAGACCTTGGCAGCTCCTGAAGCCCCTCTTCGGGCTCATCCACTTGTGAAATCTGCGCCGAAGCCTATCAGATGGCCCGGTGTGCCTGCTTCGACCCCACGTGAACCGGCGTCATGGAGAGGTTGCGACCTTTTCCATTGACCCATCCTGGCCTGCCCCGGAGGATGGGATTGACAATGCGGAGGTTGGCCGTGGCCACCTGATGAAGGTGCGGCGACGGACGACAGGACTCCGCACGCGATGGCCATGGTTGAACCAGCAATTCACTCACGTGCTCTCCACCGCTTCTGTATCGCAGTGGTGGCGATCGCTGCAGGTCAGATCGCGGTGCTGCCCCTGCAGGGTACCGACTACCCCCACACGATCCCATTCCATCGCCGAGGGCCCGACGAGGGCCTCTCACAAGCTGTCGTGACGGCTGTCGTCCAGGACCAGGACGGTTTCATCTGGATCGGCACCCAGGAAGGGCTCAACCGATTCGACGGCTACGAGTTTGACGTTTTCCGGCACGATGCCCAGGTTCCGGGCTCTCTCGCTCACGACTGGGTTCGCACCCTCCTGATCGATAGTCATGGCCTGCTGTGGGTGGGAACCGAAGACGGAGGCCTCAATCGGTTCAACAAGGACAGTGGAACCTTCGACCATTTCGTCCACGATCCGACGAACCCGCATTCGCTCAGTGATGATCGCGTCCGATCGATCGTGGAGAGCTCAGATGGGTTCCTCTGGATCGGTACCGACGGCGGCGGCCTGAACCGGTTCGATCCACGAACCGAGTCCTTCGCGATCTACCTCCACGAGTCGAGTGACCCGACGAGCTTGAGCCACGATCGGATCACCACTCTCGAGATTGGACCCGACGATGTACTGTGGATCGGCACCGAGGGTGGCGGGCTGAATCGATTGAAACCGGGCTCGGCGGGTGCCTTTCAGCGCTATAGCCACAATCCGGAGGATCCGGACAGCCTCACCGACAATCGCATCCGGAGCCTGTTGAGCGATCAGGACGGAACGCTCTGGATCGGCACCCATGCGGGCGGCCTCGAGAACCTGGATCCGAAGTCCGGGACGTTCTCGCACCACCGCCACGACCCCGCCCGTCGGTCGAGCCTGAGCTCCGATCATGGGGTGCGCGACATCTCCTATGACAGCCGTGGAAGATTGTGGATCGCCACCGATGCGGGGCTCAACGTCAAGCTCCCCGGGGTGGACGAATTTCGCGCCTTTCGCTCGAACCCCACGGCACCGATGAGCTTGAGCGACGATCGGACCACGACCCTATACCAGGACCGTGGCGGCGTCCTCTGGGTTGGGACCCACAACGGCATCAATAGCTGGAATGCCGCTATCGACGGCTTCGCCCACCACGTGCGCAGCGCCGAATCGGATTCCGGACTGAGCAGCAATATCGTTACCTCCTTTGCTGAGGATACAAGCGGCTCAATCTGGATCGGGACCTATGGCGGAGGCCTGAATCTGTGGAATCGCGACACCGGCCTCTACCGGCACTACGAGGCCGACCCGAAGAGCTCGGCGGGGCTTTGCGACAACCGGGTCATGTCGCTCCTGGTCGATTCTGCCGGGATTGTCTGGGTAGGAACCTTCAATGGCGGGCTCGACCGATTCGACCCTCGGACCGGGATCTTCGAGCACTTTCGCCATGACGAGCGCGACACGACGACCCTCAGTGCGGATCGGATCACAGCAATAGTCGAAGACACGGCCGGGATCTTCTGGATAGGCACCTACCGTGGCGGGCTCAACCAGTACGACTCGGAGACAGGACAGGTCACCCGATACCAGCATTCGGAGTCGGACCCCTCCACCCTGAGCAACGACCGGATCGTCGACATGCATCTGGACAGCGAGGGCATCCTCTGGGTTGGCACCGACGGTGGAGGTCTCAACCGCCTGGACCGGTCCAGAACCCGTTTCACCCATTTCCGCCATTCCGACACCGACACGGCAGGCCTGGCCAGCGACCATGTCTGGTCCATCTACGAAGACGCCGACGGCACTTTCTGGATTGGAACTCAGGGAGGCGGGCTCCATCGATGGGAAAGGGAAGACCGCCTGGCCCATCGAGGGAAGTTTCGGCAATACAGCTTTCGGGACGGGCTGCCGAGCTCCGTCGTCTACGGCATCCTGGGAGACCGGCTGGGTCAGCTCTGGCTGAGCACCAATCGCGGCCTCTCCCGATTCGAGCCGCGGTATGCAGAGCTCAAGAATTTCGATGCCAGACACGGCCTCCAAGGAGACGACTTCAACAGCGGAGCCTACTTTCGTTCAAGCGATGGCACGCTGTTCTTCGGTGGCAACAACGGCTTCAATTCCTTCGTGCCGGAGGGCATCGCCGACAACAACTATGTACCGCCGGTCGTCCTGACCTCGTTCACCAAACTGAATCAGCCCGTCGATCTCGCCAGCCCACTCGACTCCGTAGAGGAGCTGGAGTTGCATCATCGCGACTACGTGATCGGATTCGAGTTCGCCGCGCTCGACTTCACCGAACCAGAGGAGAACCGCTACCGATACCAGCTCGAGGGATTCGACAAGGCGTGGATCGACAGCGGGGATCGCCGAGCTGCCACCTACACCAATCTGCCCCCCGGGAACTTCACCTTCCGTGTGCAGGGATCCAACAACGACGGCGTCTGGAACGAGACCGGCGCCGCAGTCCACCTCAAGGTCCATCCTGCACCCTGGGAAACCTGGTGGGCGTTCTCGATCTACGGCTCCGTGCTGGCTGCCTCTCTCTACGTCTATGCGCGAGGTCAGCACCGCAAGCAGCGTCACGCCAACCAGTTGGAACGCACCAACACAGCCCTGAAGAACGAGATCGCTGAACGTCAGAACGCCGAGCAGGAGCTGAGGAAGCTCTCACGGGCGGTCGAGCAGAGCCCCGCCTCGGTGATCATCACCGCCCCGGACGGCCGTATCGAGTACGTCAACCCGCGCTTCGAGGAGGTCACCGGCTACAGTCTGGACGAGGTCATGGGCAAGAGCCTACGGCTGCTCAAGTCCGGCTACGCTTCAAACGAGCAGAGTCGAGATCTGTACGACACGGTCCTGGCGGGCCGTGAGTGGCGCGGCGAGTTCCACAACCGCAAGAAGAACGGCGAGCTCTTCTGGGAATATGCCTCCGTCTCGCCCATCTTCGGTGAACACGGGCAGATCACCCACATTCTCTCGGTCAATGAGGACGTCACGGTGCGCAAGGAGTACGAAGAGAAACTCCTGCACCAGGCAAACTTCGATCACCTGACGGGGCTGCCGAACCGGATTCTCGCCCTCGACCGTCTCTCGCGCGCGATCTTGCAGAATCGACGCAAGAAGGCCCTGGTGGTAGTGATGTTCATCGACCTCGACAACTTCAAGATCATTAACGACACCCTGGGACATTCGGCGGGCGATCAATTGCTCAAGACAGCGGCCTGGCGGCTGCAGGATGCGCTGCGCGACAGCGACACGGTCGCACGGTTCGGTGGTGATGAGTTCCTGGTGATCGCCCCCGAGGTTGACGGTGTCGTCTCGGCCGAGATCGCGGCCAGTCGTCTCCTCGAGTCTTTCGCCAAACCCTTCATCATCGGCGAGCGCGAGATCTTCGTTACCGCGAGCATGGGAATCACGGTGTCTCCCACCGACGGCGTCGACGCCCATGTGCTGCTGCGAAACGCCGACGCCGCCATGTACAAGGCCAAAGACCACGGCCGAGACGCGTTCCAGTTCTTCACTCCCGAAATGAACGAGCATGCGATGAAGCGCTTGCGGGTGGAGTCGAATCTCCGACAGGCTCTCGACCGGGAGGAGATCAGCCTCGCCTTTCAACCGGTCGTCGACCCGCGAACGAACGCCATCGAAGGGGTCGAAGTTCTCGCCCGCTGGCACAATGAAGAGCTCGGGCCGGTACCGCCCGATCAGTTCATCCCGGTGGCTGAAGATGTCGGCCTTATCGTGCCCATCGGGGCCTGGGTGCTACGCCAGGCGTGCCAGCAGGCGGCGACCTGGAGTGAGAAGGTCCATCGACCGTTGTTCGTGACGGTGAATGTCTCCTCGCGACAGTTTCGCGGCAGTGACTTTGTCGAGATCACCACGACCGCTCTGGAGAAGAGTGGGCTGCCGCCAGAGTCCCTTGTCCTGGAAATCACCGAGCGCCTGCTGATGCAAGACGCCGCCGAAAGCCTCGACACCATGAATCGCCTGGCAAAGCTAGGGGTCCGCTTCTCGATCGACGACTTCGGTACCGGCTATTCGGCCCTGAGTTACCTGCGCACCTTTCCGTTCGACTTCCTCAAGATCGACAAGTCGTTCATGTCCCGGTTCGACGTGGACGAGGAGGCGCGGGCGCTGGTGGCCACCATCATTGGAATGGGCCAGAGCCTGGGGTTACGTATCACCGCCGAAGGCGTCGAAACACGTACGCAGATCGAGTACCTCCTCGAACATGACTGCGGGCTGGTGCAGGGCTTCTTCTACAGCCGTCCTGTCAACGTCGAGGGCCTGCGCAGGTTGCTAGAGAAGGGAAATCGGCAGATCAAGGCGGTCATCGGCCCACCTGCCGACGGCGCCGCCGAGGTCGTCGACTTTCGCTCGAAGCGGCGGCACCGCTTCAGACGGGTCTAGTTCAACACCGCCACGGCCTTGACCTGAGCAAAGACCTTCTTGCCCGGGCCAATCTCCAGCGCGGCGGCCGATTTTCGTGTGATCCGGGCAAGAATGGGAACCCCGGCGATATCCAGTCTCACCAACACCTGTGCCGTACCGGTCTCCGCGAGCTCGTCGACGACAGCCGGAAAGATGTTGAGGATGCTGGTTCCCGTCTGCGCTTCCAGCGTCAAGCTGACGTCGCGGGCGAGAACCCGCAGGCGAACTCGTCGGCCGACCGGGGCGATGCGTCCGGCGACGCTGAACTGTCCCCCGGCGAACTTCAGATTGGTCAACTGGAAGCCGTCGTCGTGCTCGGCAACTACCGCCTCGACGATCGCCTCGGCTTCGGCGCCCTGATCCTCGGCCACGTCGAGACGCGTCAGCAGCTCCGCAGTCGGCCCCGCCGCCCTGACCTTGCCGCTCTCGAGCAGTACCAGGTGATCGGCGAGGCGAGCAGCTTCATCCGCCGCATGCGTAACATAGAGAACGGGCATCGCCAGGTCATCGTGCAGTCGCTCCAGATAAGGGAGAATCTCGCGCTTGCTCGGGCGATCGAGTGAGGCGAGGGGCTCGTCCATGAGCAGCAAGCTGGGACTGGCGAGCAGTGCCCGGGCAATCGCCACCCGCTGGCGCTCCCCGCCCGAAAGCCCCTGCGTGTCGCGTTCGAGCAGTCGGGTGACATCCAGCAGCGCAGCCACATCATTCAGGTTGACTCTTCGCCGCTCCGTAGCTGTCCTCTTCAAGCCGAACTCCAGGTTGCGTCGCACGGAAAGATGCTCGAACAGGCTCGCCTCCTGAAAGACGAAGCCAAGAGAGCGGCGGTGGGGAGGCAGGAATCGGCCGCCGTTCTGCCATGTCTCCTCGCCAACCCGGCAACGACCCCCGGGGTCGTGTTCGAGACCGGCGATGGCCCGCAGCAGGGTGGTCTTACCGCATCCCGAGGGGCCGAAGATGGCACTGATCCCACGGTCCGGCAGACTCAGATCGACATCGAGGGTGAACTCTCCGCGCTGGATGCGAAAACGCGCCTCGAGAGTCATGGTCGCACTCTCACCGTCCGCCGATTGAACCCATAGACCACC
The DNA here is from genome assembly GCA_963707075.1 of uncultured Acidobacteriota bacterium. Taxonomy (GTDB): domain Bacteria; phylum Acidobacteriota; class Thermoanaerobaculia; order Multivoradales; family JAHEKO01; genus CAXMQZ01. Next base: position 91,850 of record CAVPOX010000004.1, on the reverse strand, counting down.
ACAAGCAGCAAGAAGGAAAGCACCAGCAGGCCAGCCGAGAGGAGATGAGCGTGGGCGTACTCGAGAGATTCGACATGATCGTAGATGGCGATCGACAAGACCTGGGTTTCCCCGGGAATGTTGCCACCGATCATCAACACCACACCGAACTCGCCGACCGTATGGGCAAACCCCAGCACCGCAGCGGTCAGGAACCCCGGGCGGGCCAGCGGCACGGCAACCGTGAAGAACCGATCCAGCGGCGAGGCTCCCAGGGTCGCGGCCACCTCCAAGGGACGACGGCCCACGCCATGAAAGGCATCCTGCAGCGGTTGTACAACAAACGGCAGGGAATAGATGACCGAACCCACGACCAGTCCGCTGAAGGTGAAGGCGAGGGATCGGCCTCCCAGGGCCCCCAACATGCCACCGAACGGACCCTGCGGACCCAATGCGATGAGCAGGTAGAAGCCAAGCACTGTCGGCGGCAGCACCAGCGGCAAGGCCACCAGGGCTTCGACCAAGAACTTCCAACGCGCCTTGCTGCGCGCCAACCACCAGGCCAGCGGTGTCCCCAGGAGCAGCAGGATCAGGGTTGTCAGCGATGCCAGGCGCAGGGTGACAAACAGAGCGGCTATGTCGGCTTCGTGGAGCATCAGGGTGTTCCGTAACCGTTAGAGCGAATGAGCCTCCGCCCCTCTCCACTCTTGACGAAAGCGAGAAAGTCTCGCGCTACCGAGTTGTCACGTACCAGAATGGCCTGCTGCTCGATCGGAGAGTAGAGGCCTGGGGGAATCTTCCAGAGTGAACCCTGCACTACCTGGCCTGGTGACTCGACCTGAGACAAGGCGACGAAGCCGAGCTCCGCATTCCCACTCGCCACGAACTGATACGCCTGACCGATATTCTCTCCGCGCACCAGGCGGTCCTGGAGGTTCTGCCAGACACCCCGCTTCTCGAGCACCTCCTGAGCCGCTCGGCCGTAAGGGGCGAGCTTGGGGTTGGCTATGGCGAGGAACCGAAAGTCCCCGTCTTCCAGGACGCTACCCGCCGAGTCGACCAGATCCGCCTGCCGGCTCCACAACACAAGGGTACCGAGGGCATAGGTGAAGCGGCTGGCAGGCACCGCCAGACCTTCTTCCTCCAACAGCCGCGGTCTCATCTCGTCGGCGGCGAAGAAGGCATCGAATGGGGCTCCGTTCCTGATTTGGGCATAGTGTTTGCCCGTCGACGCGAACGCCAGCAGCACCTCGTGACCGCTCTGCTGCTCGAACCGCTCGGCGAGAGCCTCGCTCGCCCTGGAGAAGTTACTGGCTACGGCGATACGAATCTCGTCGGCACGAGCTGACAGGCTACCCGGACCCAGCATCGCTGCCAGGAGCAAGACAGCCGGACTCAGACGCCACCGGGTCACGCCCGGACCTCGCCAGTCCAGGTTCTGCAGCAGGGCTTCATCACCGCAGGCAATATACAAGTGGAGACGACTTGGCACCAACTCCGTCCCTGCTATGCTTCGGCGTCCAGAACGAGCATCATGATCGGCGCAAAGCTTTCAGACAGGTACGAGCTCGTCTCCGAGTTGGGTCGCGGAGGCATGGGTGTGGTCTATCGGGCCAAGGACCCGGTGCTCGACCGGGAGGTGGCGGTCAAGATCATCGCACCCGATCTGCTGACACCGGAAACCGAGCTGCGCTTCCAGACCGAAGCGCAGCTGGTGGCCAAGATGGATCACCCCTCCATCGTCTCGATCCATGATTTCGGTCGGCACGAGGGCCATCTCTTCTTCGTCATGCCGATCATCGAAGGCAACAGCCTGCGGCACTACCTGAAGGAAGGGTCCCTGCGACTCGGCCAGATCGTCGATATCGGTATCGCGGCCGCCGAAGCCCTCGAGTACAGTCACAACCGCGGCGTGATCCACCGGGATGTGAAGCCCGAGAACATCATGGTCAGCGTCGACGAGGACGGCGGCGTGCGGGTCAAGGTCATGGACTTCGGTCTGGCGCGAGGGTCCAACGTGACCAGTCTGACCCGTACTGGCATGCTGATGGGGACCATGTCCTACGTCAGTCCGGAGCAGGTACGGGGTGAGGTCGTGGGCAACCAGGCTGACATCTACTCTCTCGGGTGCGTGTTGTATGAGTGCCTGGTTGGCGAAGTGCCCTTTGTCGGTGAGATCCAGGCGGTTCTCTACCGGGTCGTCCACGAAGAACCGCAAGCACCCCGGGCTCTCGGAGCCGACATCGAGGCTGAGCTCGACGACCTCGTGCTCTCCTCCATCGCCAAGGATCCCGCTCAGAGGCCCCAGTCGGCCGGCGATCTGGCACGCTCACTCAAGCGCTATCGCTCGCAGATGAAGGACAGTCAGCGCCTCAAATCGGTCGTGGCTACCCAGACGATGGTTTCACCGCGGCCCGTCCACTCACCCTTCATCGGTCGGGAGCAAGAATTCCGCGAGCTCCAGCAGCGGCTCAATGCGGCTCTGGGAGGTGAGTGTCAGTTCGTGGTCGTGGCCGGGGACCCCGGAATCGGCAAGTCGCGCCTGCTCGACGAGTTGGACACCCTGGCAGCCGCGCGCGAGATTCGTGTCCTGCACGGTCGCTTCGTCGAAGAGAGCGGCAACTTCCCTTACCACGGCTATTGCGATGTGATTCAGGACTACTTCCGCCAACGAGAGACCGGCAGCGGATCGAGTGGCAGCCCCGACTTCTCCGAGCTCGCCGACGACCTGATCGCTCTTTTTCCGATGTTGGCCGAAGTCGAGGCCATCAGAGCCGCCTCCAGCGGTAGCGGTCAGATCGCGCAGGACTCCGAGTCTCGGCTGTTGGAGAACCGGACGCAGATCTTTGAAATCCTCGCTCGCAGCCTCACGCTGCTCGCCCGTGGCAAGCCCTTGATCCTGATCCTCGAAGATCTCCACGAAGCGCAGGTCTCGATCGAGGCACTGCAATACATCATCCGACGCCTGGGACCGACACCGACCCTTATTGTCGGCACCTACCGACCCAACGAGATCGACGCCGGCCACCCACTGACCCGCATGCTCGAGGGCTTCGAAGGCGACCGGCGATTCACCCAGACGACGCTCGGGCCCTTCTCGCCGGAAGAGCACCGTGAGTTCCTCAAGACCCTGACCGGTGGCACCGAGATCGTCGACGAACTGGCCGCAAGGCTCCTGGAGACCACCGACGGCAATCCATTCTTCACCAAAGAGATGGTGCGGTCGCTGCTCGACGCTGGCAGCATTGCCCAGGACAAGACGGGGGCCTGGTCGCTGTCGGGAGGACTCGATATCTCCTCCGAGGCACTACCGGCGACCATTCAACAGGCGGTCAAGAAGCGAATCGTGGGGCTTCCCGACGATCTGCGCAAGGTGTTGGCGACTGCGTCGGTCATGGGCCGCACCTTCGACTTCGAAGATCTCGAGGCTCTGGTGGGTGATGATCTGGATGTCGACGAAGCCGTGGACCGATTCATCCAGGATGGCCTGCTCGAGGAGGACCGGCAATCCCGCGGTGACCGCCTGACGTTCGCGAGCGCCGTGGTCCGCGAGGTCCTCTACGGTGAGCTGCCCCGGCGGAAGCGTCGGACCACCCACCGAAGGTATGCGGCGCAGCTCGAAAAGCGCCACACCGGACGCCTGGACCGAATCTACCCGCAGCTCGTCCATCACTATTTTGAAGGCGACGTGCCGGCCAAGACCGTCGAGTTCGGACTGCTCCACGCCAAGAAATCGCTAGAGGCTTTTGGCCACGAGGAAGCCATCCGATCTGCCAGAACTGCGCTGGAGTTCCTCGACGAAGACTGGGAAGGCGATCCCGCCCTCGAAGGCGAGGCCCGCATGCTGTTGGCGCAAGGGCTGCAAATGTCGGGGCAGGTTTCCGAGGGCCTCTCCGAGGCGGCAACCGCTATCAAGATCTTCGAGCGCGAGGACAAGGCAGACCACCTGGTAACGATCCTGCTCTCAGCGGCCAGGACCGCCTGGCACGCTCGGCAGACCGAGGAGGCCCGACGCTGGGCCGAGATGGGAATCACGAACGCTCGCAACCTGGACAACAGGGAGGCACTCGTCCAGTTCCTCTCCCTCGCCGCTACCGCCGCCAATCTCCGTGGGGAATACGAAAAGGGTGGCGAGTACCTGCGGGAGGTCGAGTCGCTGAGCCACGGTCCAGAGGAAGAGACGGAGGACCGTGAGGAGATCGCTACCGGCGGCCATGTGGTCGTGGCACTGGTCAATCCTGTGGAAGTCTCCGCTCCCGAATCGGTTCGCATCGTCGAGGAGTGGGAGGTCAACTCGAACGTCTTCGAAGCACTGCTCAACACCGACGAAGAGGGCAACCTTCTGCCTGGTCTCTGTCAGCGATGGGAAATTCTGGAACAGGGTCGAGCCGTGCGACTCACCTTGCGTGAAAACGTGCGCTTTCACGATGGCACAACCCTCACTGCGCAAGATGTAAAGGCCTCCTTCGAACGTGCTATCCGCAACCTGAAGCAGGATCTGCCCCCGGTCTTTGCCGCCATCGAGGGTGCCAGCGAGCTGGCAGCAGGCAAGGCTGAGGCTCTCACAGGCGTGACGATTGTCGCTCCGGACACGCTGGATGTCAGGTTGACCGAATCGCTACCAATCTATCCTTCGCTGCTTACCGATGCGCGGGCGGCCGTGGCCAAGGAGGCTGACCCGTCAGCGGGGACCAGCACCGACCTGCTAGGTACCGGTCCCTTCCAGTTTGGCAAGCGCGGCAAGGGCTCCGTGACCCTGGACAAGGACGTCGATTACTGGCGCGGTGATCCCGCCAAGGTCGATTCGATCGAGTTCCGCACCTACGATAGCGCCGCGGCCATCGCGTCGGAGTTCCGTGCCGGCAAGATCGACCTGGCCCGGGACCTCGAGCCGCGGGATCTCGAGACCTTGCTACGCGATCCCCGTTTTCGCCGCGGGCAGGTGGAAGCGCCACAGAAAATCACCTACTTCATGCTGTTCAACACGTTGAGCAGTGAGAAGGTGAAGGACGAGTCGGTGCGCAAGGCCCTGGCGGGCGTCATTCGGACTCGCGATCTGGTCTGGCAGACCTTGGGCCGCTTTGCCCAGCCGGCCACGGGATTGATTCCACCCGGCATCCTCGCCTACGACCCCGGGCGCCGCCAGACCACAGTCGGCCTGGAAGTGGCTCGAGGAATGCTGGCCTCGGCAGGGGTGGAAGGCAAGCTCGAGCTCAACGCCGCCATTCATCCGCTGATCAGGAACCGGTATCACTCCCTTCTCGAAGCGCTGTTCGCGGCCTGGGAGGAACTGGGTGTCACGGTGCACTCCGAAGATCTCGAGATGCAGGCCTTTCTGGAGCGCTTCCACGACAACGAAGGCATCGATCTCTTGATCACGCGCTGGATGCTCGACTACGACGACCCCGACAACTTCACCCACACGTTGTTCCACTCCGCGGGAGGCGTGAACCGGGCCTACTTCTCCACCCCGGAGGCCGATGCGCTACTCGAAGGTGCCCGCGCCGAGACCCAGCCAGCCTCGCGGCAGCTCGCCTACAGGAGATTCGAGAACCTGATGCTCGACTCCGGAAGCCTGATTCCGCTTTTCCATGACGTCGGGTATCGGCTGGCCAGCCCGAAGATTCATGGAGTCCGACTAAGCAGCGTCTCACCCTATGTGAACTACGCGGAGTTGGGCAAACACGAGACCGCGGCCGCAACGGTCGACGCTACAGGTGGAGGTGGCGTCCTGGTCGTGCCCATGAGTGGTGGCGTAACGACTCTCGATCCATCGCAGATGCCCAACTACGAGGACTCCGAGATTCGCAACATCATGTTCGAAACTCTGTTGCGAGACATCGGAGGCGCCAGGATCGAACCGTGGCTGGCTGAGGAATACCACCGAGAGGAGGACGGCCGAAGGTACCGTTTTCGACTTCGCGAAGGTGTCAGGTTCCACGACGGTCGCAGTCTGACATCCAGAGACGTGCGCTACTCGCTCGAACGCCTGCTCCGCCAGGGCCAGGAGGAATCGAGTTGGCTTTATCTGCCCATCGTCGGAGCCAAGGAGCTGCAACAGGGAAAGACCGACGAATTGGCCGGCCTGAACATCGAATCGTTGCGCGATTTCACGATCGACCTCGAAGAACCCATCTCGTATCTACCGGTTCTGCTGGCGAGCGACGTGGTGACGATCATCCCTGATGGCAGCGAGAGTTTCGAGGGCAATTGGAGGGAGGGAGTAGTGGGCACCGGACCGTTCCGCGTCACCCGCTTCGTGCCCGACAAGAGCCTCGAGCTCGAACGCAATCCCAACTATTGGCGGCCGGGATTCCCCAAATGCGACGGACTCGAATTCAACTTCGGGATTCCTTCCGACGAGATTCTCAGCGGCTTTACCTCCGGACGGTTCTCACTGGCATCCGATCTTTATCCGCGCGATGCCGAGGAGCTGAGGCGGTCGAAGAAATTCGGTCCAGGCTACCGAGAGGTTCCTGCTCTGATCACCTTCATGGCAGCTTTCAACGTCCATCAGGGCCCCCTGAAGGATCGAGAGCTTCGCAAGCGTCTGGCCGCTTCGGTCGACGTCGGGAGGATCGTCAAGCAAGCCCTCGGTCACGTAGCCCAACCCGCAACGGGGCTGATTCCACCAGGACTGTTGGGACACGATCCACGGCAGACCCCTCCGACAGGACTCGGTAGTGGCTCCGCCAGCCGGGTAGCAAGCCAAGAGGTGGAGCTCACCGTTACGATGCACCCTATCTTCGATTCCGAGTACAAGGCATTTGCCACCGCCTTGATGCAGGAGCTCCGCAGTGCCGGCATTGTTCTCAAGCCCATAACCCAATCGATGGATGACTTTCTGGAAGTGACGGCGGCAGGTGGCGCCGATGTCTTTCTAGGTCGCTGGGTGGCAGACTACGCCGACTCCGACAGCTTTGCCTACATCCTCAACAGCCGCGACGGTTTCCTCGCTCGCTTTTGTGGCCTGGAAGAGGTGGACGACCTCATCGACAGTGGCCGCGTGGTTCCCGACCCGGCAACCCGTCATCAGATCTATCGTCGCCTCGAAGGCATCATCGCCCGCGATGCACTACTGCTGCCGCTATTCCATGAGCAGATCTACCGCTTTGCCCGCCCTGAAGTCGAGGGTCTGACGGTCTCCTACTCCGCCCCCGCTGTCCAGTACGACGAGCTCCGCGTTCGCAAGCGCTGAGCTTTGCCTTCTACCTCTCTCGAGAGGGCCTACCACCTGAGCAACGAGAGTCCTGGGATCCCAGGAAAGCTCCTCTCGTCTCTGGTCACGACATCCAGGCCTCTGGCGATTGCGGTGGCGGCGATGAGGAGATCGTGTGCTCCAATCGCGACACCCTGCGTCGCCAACTGCGCCCACAGGCGCGCGTGGACTCTCGCCGCAATCAGATCGAACGCGAGGACCGGCAGCCGCAAGAGCAGGGTCTCGACGAAGGCCTCCCGACTCGACCGTCGGTGGTCGCTGTCCGCTCGGTGTACACCGTGGAGAAGCTCTGAAGCGGTCACTGCAGCGATGGCAAACTCGACTCTTCTGTATTCGTCCAGAACCACATCCAGGTCGAGGCTCCCTCGCTCAGCGGCGATCAAGACGCTGGAGTCGATCAGGGCACCCACGGTGACTCCGGCAAGAAGGGCTGATGCCTCGACGCCTCTTCGACCGCGCTCAGATAGCCCTCGTCGACCTGAGGTAGCGAGCGCAACAACATCACCAGATCGGCACCACAAAAGGTCGGTGCAGCCGCTGGTCTGAGCTCGCAGATCGGTCGACCTCCCCGCATGACGACGAAGTGCTCACCGCGGTAGCAGATGCGATTCAGGAGCTCGGAGAAGTTTCGCGAGGCCTCCGTCGCCGACACCTTCTGTGCAGTCCGGTATTCGGATGGAGGCTCCCGAACGAGCTCCTCTGGCCGCTTTTCCGTTTTCTTCTTCGACATTTAAGATTATCCGAAAATCAGATATTCATATTAACTTAGACCCTGCTTCGGATCAAGGTCATGATCGATGCTGATCCAAGATCCCACCTTCGCCAGGAACAGCGGCGATGATCTAGCTGGTGGTGGGTGGATACTTGCGGTTCATCTCGGCCCAGGCCGCCTCGGCGAGGGTGCGCAGCACGTCGAAGTCGATCTCCTCGAGGCGCTTCACATAGAGGCACGACTTGCCGGTCGAGTGCTTGCCCAGCTCCTTCAGCAGGTCATCGTACTTCTTGAACCCCGGCATGATGTAGAGCGTCAGGTTCTGTTTCCGCGGTGAGAATCCGAGCCGCATGAAGTCGCCCTCGCGGCCGCTGGCGTACTTGTAGTGATACGTGCCGTAGCCGATGATGCTCGGGCCCCACAAAACAGGCTTTTCGCCTGATACCTCGCGGAACAGCTTATCGATCTTCTTGGCGTCACGACGCTTCTGCTCGTCTTCGATGCTGTTGAGAAACTTCGCCACACTCTGTTGGGTGGGTTGGGTCTTGTTTTCAGCCATCGGGTTACCTCCTACTCTTCAAGCTCGACCGCTTCAGGTGCCAGGGACAGAGGCCGCCGCAGTGTCGTCGAGAATGTGATCGAGCCTGCCAGCAGTGCCATCGTTCGGCGCGGGCTCGAGATCGAGCACGGCGGCGAGGACATTGTAGATCTCGACGCACTCGAATCGGTCGATCACGAGCCCCGATCTGAATGCCGGCCCGTGGGCGATGAAGATCCCGTGCATGCGTGGATCGCTCGGGTCCTGACCATGGTCTCCCTTCAGGAGGGCTCGCTCTTCGGCCGCATAGACCTCGCGCGTCGCCACCTCCCATCCCACGTCGGGGACACCCAGGATCGGTGGCGTGCGCGAATTGTTCTGCAGGTGATAGCGCTTCGGGATGTCCTTGCGACGGTAGATCGTCAGGTTTTCGCTGACTTGCGACAAAACCTCGTACAACTTCTTCTTCCGGCCTGGCCGTGGGTAGACCTGGAGCAGGGCGCCCTGCTCGAAGACCTCTCCTGGTTCGAGGTCGACGTGGTCATCGAGGAAGATCGTCCGCTCCGGCCCCACTTCAGCCATGCCGTGATCGGACACGATCACCACATTGACGACGCTCGAGAGCCCACGCGCCTCGATCCCAGCCACCAGGTCGCCGACGCGCGCATCCACCTCACGCACCGCGGCGAACGCCTCTGGGGACTCGGGTCCATAATCGTGGCTCACGTCGTTGGGATACTCGAAATAGAGGGTGATCATCCGCGGGCGCTCCGCTGACGGCAGATCCATCCACCGCAACGCTTCCTCGACCCTGCGGTCGAAGGTCAGGCTCCTGTCGAAACGCTTCCAATAGCTGGGCCGAACCCCGGCAACCGCGGTCTCCGACCCGGGCCAAAAGAGCGTCGCCGCGGTGACACCTTGCTTCTCCGCCGTCACCCAGATCGGCTCGCCGCCCCACCAGCGCGGATCTTCCACGGCATCCCTGTCGGAGAGATGAAATTCGCCACGCATCCTCGAATCGATCATGTTGTTGGAGATGATCCCGTGATTACCCGGATAAAGTCCCGTAACGATACTGTAGTGAGACGGGAAGGTCTTGCTGGGAAAAACGGGAATCAGACCCTCGGCGCGCACACCACCGGCCGAAAGTCGACGCAAACTGGGTGTCTCCACCAGGTCGAGATAGTCCCAGCGAAAGCCGTCGAGCGAGACGAGGATCAGGATGGGTTCGGCAGGGTCTGCTGCCCCGGCCACGGGTTGGGACGCTCCCCCCATCATCACCGCCAGCAGGACCATTGTGGTGACACCACGGCGCGCCACGGTCCCTCTCTCCCCCAACCTGAAGACTGCCGCAGCCACCAGCATCAACGGTGTCTGCACGACGACAAAGATGGCCCCGAAGAGCAGGTATTCGGGCTCGCCGAATGCCGCGACAGCAACCAACGCCATGACGGCCAGATTGCGCACTGAGAACTCCATACCGATGGCGGTCAGCTCCGGTCTGCCCTGCCCGAGAAGTCGGGCGAGGCCTGCGCCGACCCCGAAGGCCAGCACGGTGAAGGCGATGGCCAACCCGACCAGTTTGGGGAGCTCCGCGATCAAGGCTCCGGCCTGGTCGACGAAAATCACCACCAGCAGGGCGATGATGGCCAATACACTCACTCCGTTGAGCTTCGGCAGCACTCGCACCATCCGTGTGGGCCACCGGCGTCTCGCCAGCATCCCAAGCACGATGGGAAGCAACACGAGCAGAAAGAGCTGCAGGAAGATGCGCGTCATCGGCACCGGGATCCGCGACCCACCGACCGCCAGCAGCGACAGCCCCAAGGCCACTGCCAAAGGCAGGGTCACCAGGCTCGTGAGACTTGCGACCGAGGTCAGGGTCACCGACAGGGCGACGTTGGCGCCTGACAGGTGACTGTAGAAGTTCGACAGGGCACCGCCGGGGCAGGCGGCTACGAGGACCATTCCGATCGCGATTTTTGGCCCGGGCTCGAAACCCCAGGCGAGACCGACCGCCAGGACCGGCAGCAAGATCACCTGCCCCAGCGTCGCCAACACGACGACATGGGCGCGGTCGCGAAGACGGCGAAAGTCGTCGAGTGTCAGTCCCAGCCCGACGACGAACATCAGCAGTACCAGGACCGCTGGGATCAACAGATCCACGATCGGTCCCATCTGCTAGTTGGGCCTCACGATTTCAAGCTTTTTGAGACGGTGGCGCAGGGTGTTGGGGTGTAGGCCGAGGCGCTCCGCGGCGTTGTCGGGACCGTTGATCCGCCATTGGCAGTCCTCCAGCACGCGTCGGATATGCGCCCGCTGCACGGCGTCCAGGTTGTCTTCAAGCGGCGCCGTGCGCTCTTTGTCGGGCAGCCCTAGCGACCCCTTGTCGAGGAAGAGCTCATCCTCGGGAGAGAGAATGACCGCGCGTTCGATGACGTTCTTGAGCTCGCGCACATTGCCAGGCCAGGAGTAGGAGCGGAGCGCCTCCATGACGGGCCCCGACACCTTGCGGATCCGGTGGCCCCACTCCCTCTCACAACGCTCGAGAAAGTGCCACACGAGCAGCGGGATGTCATCTCTCCGATCACGCAGCGGTGGGACATGGATGGGGAACGCGTTGAGACGGTGATAGAGGTCGGCACGGAACTCGTCTTCAGCCACCAATCCGGGCAGATCACGGTGGGTCGCCGCGATGACGCGCGCATCCACCGTCCGGGTAGCCGATGAGCCGACTCTCTCGTACTCTCCCGACTGCAGAACTCGCAAGAGCTTGGCTTGCAGCTCCTTACTGAGATCACCGATCTCATCGAGAAAGATGGTGCTGTTGTCTGCCAGTTCGAACCGCCCCTTCTTCGCCGCCACTGCACCGGTGAAGGCCCCTCTTTCATGCCCGAACAGCTCGCTCTCGATGAGGGAGGATGGCAGCGCGGCGCAGTTCACCTTGATGAGAGCTCGACTCGATCGCTGGCTGCGCTCATGAATGGCGTGGGCCAAGAGCTCCTTGCCCGTGCCCGTTTCGCCGAGGATCAGAACGGTTGCGTCTGTTCGGGCGACACGTTCCACCCGCGAGAGAGAACTTCGCAGATCCGCGCTCGAGCCGACGATGTTCTCGAAGTCGTGATCGCTCTTGATCTCCTCCTGGAGGTAGAGCTTCTCTTCTTCGACCAGCTTGCGGAGGGCTTCGGTTCTCATCCAGGCTCTGCTGGAGGCGGGCCGAATTGTCCACCCGCTCGGTGATGTCGACATGCATCAACACCGCTCCCTTGTCCCGGCTACGGCTCAAGACCCTCAGCAGATACCAACGCTCGCCGTCATCCGTCATGCACCGGTACTCCATCAGGAATCGAGGCGCTTCGCCCGCCAGAACCGAACGGATTCCGGAGAGCGCCTGGGCAGCGGCGGCGTCTCCCTTCAGGGCGGCAGTCTCACACGTCTCGAGATACTCCGTACCGACCGGCAGGCTGGGCATGAGCACAACACACGATTCCTCTTCGCGCCAGGCTCGGTTGACACCGATGATCGTCCCGTCACCGTCCAGCACCGCCGCCATGGAGTCGAAGGAGTCGAAGAAATCTCGCGCCAGCACCTGCGCTTGCTCGATCTCGCGAGAGGCGCTGCTGCGATGCAGAGCAGCCGCAAGGATTTGGCCTGCCAGGCGCAGCAGATCGACAATCTCTTCGGGCCAGGCCCGCTCGTCGCGGAAGGCACCGATAGCCAGCGCACAGGTCGGTCGATCCCCAACCAGAATCGGAATCGTAAGGTTTGATCGGATCCCCTCACTCGCAGCGTATTCCCTCTCTGCCGTGGCCTCTGGCGGGAGATCATCGGGGATCTTCTCGAGAATCACCTTGCGGCCCGCGGCAAGTTCGTTGTGATACCACGGGAGAAGTTCGACCAACGGGCCTCGCTGGAATGGCCCGGTCCCGTCCCGAGCATAGGAATGCGCGGCGAGGAGAACCGGCTCATCGCCGGTAAACTCGAACAGCGTCGACCGGTCGACGTCGAGAAAGTTGACGATCTCACGCAGGCCCGCCTCGATGCCGGTATCGATCTCATCCGCAGGCAGACGAATGAAATGGGTCGACAGGCCGCGAAGCCAATGCCGCATTCGCTGTGCTGTGGCCTCCATGCTCCTCCTTCGCGACAACCGCTGAGCTTTTCGAACCTCGACCGTATCGCAGAAACCGACGAATCACCATATTTCGTCATGCCGGGGCCCCACCCTGTGGCTCGCTCTCTGCTTCAGTCGAATCGACTGAACAGGACCCTCAACGTTGCTTTCTCCGGAGCAACACGGAGTCCCTGGGACTCCGAAATCCACACTCACCCGGTTCAGAATTCGTGCTCGCGCCGGCCTTCTCACGAAATGCGGTGACCCCCACTCACCACATACGGTGAAACCGCTACCCGACGGGTTCCGGAGAGCCTCGACAGAGCTCACCTAAGCATCCTGTAATCAATTACTTACAATAACTGGACTGCCCGAGGCCAGCGCTGGCATCGCGCTTGCTCTAAGGCCTTCCCATGGATCTGTGGATAGGAGTCGAAGATAACGGCGAGGTGCGCCAGGTTCGCCTCGAGGGGCGTCTTGCCGCAGAATCGATCGCCGAGTTCGAGAGAGCAGCGCGAGGCCTCGAGCCCCCGGTCCTCCTCGATCTGAGTCAACTCCTCTCCACGGACGAGGAGGGTTTGCAGGCCTTACGAGCGCGCCGAAAGGCAGGAGACCAACTGATCGGCGTGCGCCCCCTGATTCAGCATCAACTCGATGAGACCGGACCCGACCGCGAAGTCGAAAACCATCGTTAGCAAGTCCGCAACAGACCTTTGCAAAAGTTGAAGGAGAAAAAAGGATGAACTCTAAAACCAACAGACTGACCTGGGTTCTCGTCGCCTTGCTGCTCGTCGTGAGCGTCGGCACGGTTGCGGCCCAGGACAAACCGAATATTCTCGTGGTGTGGGGTGACGATGTCGGCCAGTCCAACATCAGTGCCTACACCCACGGCCTGGTGGGCTACATGACCCCCAATATCGATCGCATCGCCAAGGAAGGCATGACGTTCACCGATTACTATGCGGAACAGTCGTGCACCGCCGGCCGCGCGTCTTTCATCATGGGCCAGAGTGTTTTCCGCACGGGGCTGTCCAAGGTGGGCCTACCCGGCGCGGAGATCGGGATGCGCGAAGAAGATCCGACCATCGCTGGCCTCCTGAAAGCCCAAGGCTACGTCACGGGCCAGTTTGGCAAGAATCACCTGGGCGACCGGGATGAGCACTTGCCGACCAATCACGGCTTCGATGAGTTCTTCGGCAATCTCTATCATCTGAACGCCGAAGAAGAGCCCGAGAACGAGGACTATCCAGGCGACATGGTGCTGGCCGATGGTTCGACCTTTGCCGAGAAGTTCGGGCCCCGCGGTGTCATCCACAGCTTCGCCGACGGAGACATCGAGGACACCGGCCCACTGACCAAGAAGCGCATGGAAACTGTCGACGATGACACTTCCGACGCCGCGGTCGCCTTCATCAAAAAGGCCCACGCAGCTGGCGAGCCCTTCTTCGTGTGGTGGAACGGTAGCCGGATGCACTTCCGCACCCACGTCAAGGCCGAGAATCGAGGCATCTCCGGACAAGACGAGTACGCCGACGGCATGGTCGAGCACGACATGCACATCGGTAAGTTCCTCGACGTCCTCGACGAGCTCGGTATCGCTGACAACACCATCGTCTTCTACTCCACCGACAACGGCCCGCACATGAACACCTGGCCGGATGCCGGCTGGAACCCGTTCCGCGGTGAGAAGAACACCAACTGGGAAGGTGGCTGGCGCGTGCCGGCCATGGTGCGCTGGCCTGGCAAGATTCCGGCCGGCACCTGGTCGAACGAGATCGTCCACCACATGGACTGGCTGCCGACCCTTCTGGCAGCCGCCGGCGAGCCGAATATCAAAGAGAAGCTCAAGGCGGGTGGCGTCTCGGCGATCGGTCGCAACTACAAGGTCCATCTCGATGGCTACAACATCCTGCCGCTGTTGACGGGCGAGACCGACAAGAGTCCCCGCCAGGAGATCTTCTACTTCTCTGACGACGGCGACCTGACAGCGCTGCGGTACAACGACTGGAAGATCCTCTTCATGGAGCAGAAATCAGAAGGGACCTTCCGCGTGTGGATGGAACCTTTTGTGCCCATGCGGACACCGATCATCGTCAACTTGCGCCGTGATCCTTACGAGAAGGGGCTGATCACCTCGAACAGCTACTTCGATTGGATGTTGGACCGAGCGTACATGTACATCCCGGCCCAGACCTATGTGGGCAATTTCCTGGCGACCTTCCAGGAGTTCCCGCCACGGCAGAAGGCAGCGAGCTTCAGCCTCGATCAGGTCATGGAGAAGCTCTCGCCGCCTGGAGGTTGATCGATGGCTCGTGTCAGCCCGCTCACGCGGACTGACGTAGCGCCGAGTTCTCATGGCGGCGGGATGGCCTTCCCGCCGCCATGTTTTGTGTAATTCGGATATCCGTCCCCGGCGAATCGAGCTAGTCTCTATGATTACCTCTATGCAGACTCTCGAGATACGGAGCATGAATGATGAGTAAGCGGAAATGGCGCATCCTCCTGGATATCAGTCTCGTCGTCCTCGCGGTCGCCGCCCTCGGCTGCCCCCTGGCCAACAAGAGCGATGAGTCCTCGACCACGAGCGCGGCTCCTGGTCCCGACTTTGTTGAAGTCGCGTCCCTGCCGTCGTGGAACGAGGGTGAGGCCAAAGAGGCCATCGTCGACTTCGTCGAGCGCGTGACGACCCCCGGCAGCCCCGACTTCGTTCCCGAGGCCGAGCGCATCGCCACCTTCGACAACGACGGCACCTTGTGGTCGGAGAAGCCGATGTACTTCCAACTCCTTTTTGCCATCGACCGGGTCAAGGCTACTGCTGCTGAGCACCCCGAGTGGAAGGACAAGCAACCCTTCAAGGGCGTCCTGGAAGGGGATATGGAAACTGCTGCCGCAACAGGCGAGCATGGGATTCTCGAGCTGGTCATGGCTTCCCATGCTGGCATGACCACCGAAGAGTTCGAAGCCATCGTCAAGGAGTGGTTGGCCACCGCCCGCCATCCCGAGCTCGATCGGCCCTACACCGAGTTCGTCTTCCAACCCATGCTCGAGCTGCTCGACTACCTGCGGGCGAACGGCTTCAAAACCTTCATCGTCTCGGGTGGCGGCATCGAGTTCATGCGCCCGTGGGTCGAGGAGGTCTATGGCATTCCGCCCGAACAGGTGGTCGGTTCCAGCATCAAGGTCGAATACCGGGTCGAGGATGGGAAACCAGCCCTGGTTCGGCTACCTGAGATCGACTTCATCGACGATAAAGAGGGCAAACCGGTCGGGATCCACCAGTTCATCGGCCGGCGCCCAATCGCCGCCTTCGGCAACTCGGACGGCGATTTCCAGATGCTCGAATGGACCACGGCCGGCGAAGGGGCCAGACTAGGGGTCTATATCCATCACACTGACGCCGAGCGCGAATGGGCCTATGACCGCGATTCGCACGTCGGCAGCCTGTCGCGCGGCCTCGACGAAGCCGCGGCGCGTGGCTGGGTTCTGGTGGATATGAAGCAGGACTGGCAGACGATCTACCCCTGAACGTGATCGCGGCGTGATCTCGTCCTACGAGTATTTGAAAGGAGCTCCCGATGACCAAACGCCTTTTGAGTATCTTCCTTGTTCTCGCAATGGCAATCGCTTCCGCACCCCTGCTGGCCGAGGATCACGATGAGCAGCTTGAGGCCGGCGCTGAGCAGCACGAGACTGCAGGTGCTGAGCACGCTGCGACGGCTGAAGAACACTCAGGCGGTGAAGAGCACGGCCAAGAACACCATTTCCACAAGCACCACATCGCGGTCTTCATCGGTTCGACGGAAGGTATAGAGGAGCACGGTGAAGAGCATCACGGCAATGGCCACGGCGAGATTCGCAGCGCAGGATCCAGTAGCACCAAGGACGATCCCTCCTTCACCCTCGGTTTCGACTACGAGCGCCGTTTGACCAAACTCCTCGGATTCGGTGGCATGCTCGACTGGGTGGTCGAGGGCCGCCGTGAGTTCCTGATCGGCCCCATCGGGTTTCTGCATCCGTTCATGGGCGCCAAGCTTTTCGCGGCTCCCCTGGCGGAGAGGGTCGAAGAGACAGGTGACTGGGAGTTCGTCACGCGGGTGGGTGTGGGCTGGGACTTCGCAGTCGGCAAGTGGAACATCGCGCCCAATGCCAGTTACGACATGGGTGAAGAGCACGACCTCTGGGTCCTCGGTGTGGCTATCGGCCGAGGATGGTGAGGACCCGGTCGAGCACAGGAGCAGCCCGTACTCCATCACCACGGCAGCCAGGTGCGCGTCGCGCACGAGGTTGGCTTCAACACCAGACCCACTGAGTGTTTGCTCGAGAATCCACTGATGTCGTTCGGTGGGCCGGGGTATCCACGCTGCTTCGGTATCGAGCTATGCGTTGACTTTCGTGCCAAAGAGCCCGACACTTCCCCACTCCATTGGAAGCAACCTGCCCGCGACGAAACCGACACATGCCCCAGCCACGACCGTTTCCCTTGCGGAACTCGCTCGTTGTTGCGGTCGCCCTCATCACCCTGTCGCTGCCAGGGTGTGACAGAGCGCGATCCGCTGCCGACCGTCCGACGAGGATCGCCAAGGCCCAGTGGGAAAAGCTACAGGCACGATGGAGTGCGTTCGCCAAGCGAGATGAAGCTGAGGCTGCCCCCACCCAGAGGGTGACCGAGATCGTCGATACCACAGAGGCCGAGGCGCCACCCATTGCGGAGCGGCTGGTCCGCCAATCGCTGGCCCCAGAGATTCTGGAAGCGCGGATGGACGAGTATCGGGCCCTCCGAACCAAAAGCGTCTTGGAGATCCAGCCGTGGCGTGCCATAGAGACCATCGACGCTATCGGGCTCGCAGGAGAGACGGGTCGGGCGATGCTCGTCAACATTAATCCGACCATCAATGCATGGTATGTCCTGACCCTGGATTGGGGAGGCGGTCGCCCAGCCCAGTCGTACCATCTCGTTAACGAGAAAGCCTCGGTTCTCGATCTGGTCCTCGACCCCAAATTTCCCTACGGGATCGTTGCTGTGAATTCGGTCGAGAGCAGTCCGTGTGCCTTGTGGTCTGAAGAGGCCCCCAAGCGCCTGACGGACGCGACTTCGTCACCAACACCCTATGTGTCGCTCTGCGAGGGTCGAGTGACGCTTCGCTTGCCTACCGAAGGACGCAGGACCCGAATCGAGAAAGTGACGGATTTTCTCCGCGACAACATCTGGCAGGGTGAGGCAATCACCGCCTTCGTACGCATGACGTTCTACCAGGACGCGTTCCTTCAAACCGGTGAGTTGGTGGACGCCGCCGTGCCGAACCGGATCTCACCCGAGGGACCCGCACCCGCGAGGCTGGCTCCAGAGGCCAAGGATCACCTTCTAACGGCCACTGGCCTGGGCATCGATCTGGTCACAAGGACACCCGGACAGCTCGGCGTGGGAAAGTGGTACTCCAAGAAGGGAGTCGAGGGAATCTACGTGTCGGCAGTGCGTCCCGAGTTCATCCACTCGGAGATCCTTGACAGCCATCGCACCGAAGTTACCTCGATGGACGAGGTGGAACGAGGCGCCATCGCCTACCTGGTCGCGTTCGACCTGAGTCGTTTCGAGGTGGGATTCATGGTCGGAACGGATCACCCGCGGCTCGGCTGGTCAGAACGAGTGCCGGAGCCGATGCGGGACGATAGGCTACCCGGTCCGGACGGTTTCGACCAGATCAAGCCCCTGGTTTCCACCGGAGTGCTCGACCCGGGAGCTGCTTCACGAGTCGTCGCCACCTTCACCGGCGGCTTCAAGCGCTCGCATGGTGCCTTCAAGACAGGTGACCTGGCTTTACGCAACAGAGGAAGTCACTACGGCTTCATAGAGCGGGGGACGATCCTCAGCAAACTACAGCCGGGATTGGCCACACTGTATGTGCTGGACGACGGCTCGGTCGAGGCCAAGACGTGGCGCTCCGAGGACGATGCGTTACTGCCCAGGATCGCATTTGCCCGCCAGAATGGAGTGCCTCTGATCGAGCCAGATCCCGAGATGGGTGAGATCGGGCCAGGAAAACTGGTGTCAAGTTGGGCACAGGGAAACTGGTCCGGCTCACACGAGGGCCGGTTCCGAACGCTGCGGGCCGGCATCTGCACCACAGAGCACAATGGGGACAAGTTCCTGATTTACGGGTACTTCTCGACGGCAACACCCTCGGCGATGACACGAGTGTTCCAGGCCTATGGCTGCAACTACGCCATGCTCACAGACATGAACGCTCTCGAACACACCTACTTGGCGATCTATACCCCCGATTCGGGGACGATGATCGTAGAACACCTGATCGATGAGATGTCCGTACTCGATCAGACCGAGGGCGACGGCATCCTGCCGCGATTTGTCGGCCTCGCTGACAACCGGGACTTTTTCTTTCTGCTGCGCAGGGAGGACGAATGAGGCTAACTGCTTTGACGGTGACGATCGGCCTGGTGTTCGGGTTCACCCTGGCACCGACGACGCAAGGCGCAACTCCACTGCAGACGCAGAACGAGGCGCTGTTCGAGCAGCTCACGGTGACTCACGAGCTCGACGCAGAGCAGATGGCGGCGGTGCGGGAGATCTTCGCTCGGTCGGGGTTCATGGGTCAGGGTAATCCCGCGATTACCCGCCACCCAATGACCGTCGAAGAATGCCTTGCCAAAGTCGGCGATCTGGTGGAAACCATTGACGATACGGAATCGAGACGAATTTGCGGTGATCGCTGGATGGTTCCGCTCTACGATCCTGCGAGCCAACAGCCCCAACAAGCCAGCGCCTGCATCGATCGTTTCGAGTTTCCGAACATCCCGTGCTCGTATCCCGTCGTCTGGGTTCGGGCCAGAGAGGCGGCCGAGGTCTGCGAGGCCCTTGGTAAACGCCTGTGTGACGCGCACGAATGGGAAGGAGCCTGTGCCGGCGCGCTGGAGCCACCCGATTATCGTTTCGACTTGGCGGAGGGAGTGGATCCGGCATCGGGATTCAAGCGCATGCGTGCCGCCCACAACTCCGTCTACGACGCCAGGAAGGTCTGGGCGTATGGGCCCGAATACCAAACCGGAATCTGTGCCGCGGCGAGCCAGAAGAGCCCCGACTGCGAGGGTGGCAGCTGGACCCAGTGCGGATCCAACACCTACCCGACCGGTGCCTTCCCGGAGTGCCGGAGCTCACTCGGCGTCTACGACCTGCATGGCAATGCCGCCGAGCATATGAACCTGCCTCTGGCCGAGGATCAGATGTCCAGCCAGGGCAGTACCAGCTACGGCCAAACCGAGATGAAGGGCAGCTGGTTCATCTTCGATCGCTACAAAGCGCACGAGGACGCTTGCCGCTGGCGAGCGCCTTATTGGCACGGAAGTCGGGTGATGGATACGCACAGTCACCACAACTACCACCTTGGCTTCCGCTGCTGTAAGACCGTCACCCCCGCCGAGGAAGCCGTCGATCTCCGTTGAGCAGCTAGGTTTTGGACCTGGCGGCCCGAGGCTTCCACCCCTGCGGCGGTGGGAGGTTCAAGAGACCCTCGACATTTTGAATCCGACCTTCCGAAGTGAGGAGTCGAGCGAGATCGGCGTCTTCGAGCGCGGCGACAACAGAGAGCTCCTGCCCGCCCACGATCATTCGCTCGGAGACCAATCGCACGCCGTGGCTGTAGTCGGCATAGGTGCCGCCGTGCACAGTGCTGAGTGGTTGGATGACCCTGTCCCGGCGCAGATGCCAACCATAGATCGCCACCCGGGCCCGACGGGTCCAGAGGCGGTTGGTGAGCACCAAGTCCTTCTTATGCCCGGCCACCAAACGGCCAGCACCGCCGTGGCCGTCGAGCTGCTCCTCGATAGCTCGATTGTGGGTCGCGTAGTAGGAGCTCGAACTCATGCGAGGCCCCGGGGTCATCGGCTTCGGGGCAAGGCGGGCCTCGGCTTGCCTGTAGGTCGCGTCGACGATCTTGCGGGTCGGCAGGACAAACCCCCACTCGCGACAGAGAGCGGCGGCGGTGTAGTAGCTCATGGGGATGCGGACGAAGTCCTCGTCCGAACCGATGGCCAGGTAGTCGGGCATGACAAAAACTTCGGCCCGGGTCTGCCCACGACCGGGAAGGAACGCTTCCAGCGTGACGGGTTTCAACCGTCGAAGGAAGTCGGGTAGGTTACCGGACACGAGCTGCCGGTAGATTTCGGCTTCACGGTCCCTCGGGGCCAGACCAGTGACCGACAGGATGAACTCGCTGCCGGTCGGAGCCTTCGCGGGACGGAGTGGAATGTGAGCAGCCGATATCTCTTGATCAGCGGGTAGCCGATTCTGACCCGGGCCGAGGAGCAGAAACACGACCAGCAGTCCCGTGGAACGAGCAACCATTAGTGGGAATTCTGCCTCTATCTTTCAAGATTCTCAAGAGATTTCGCCACTACCTCTTGGGCGTCGTTGAAAACCAATGGCTTCTCGGATTGCCTTTTTGCTCAAAGTAGATTTGGCTTGCGCCTCGTTTACGGCGAAGCAATATTCATCGATCTCGAAGAGACCAGTTGCGACGCATCATCTCGATGCGCGGTCTCAAGCCAACGAGGAGAGACTCATGCGCACATCGCCGCCAGCACTCGCCATCTCGGTGGCTCTCGCTGCCAAACCGACACTGGCTCAGGTGCCCCCAGGTCCTGACGCCCAAGCGCAGCTCAGCGATCTCTACCCGGACAAGAGCTACTCCCCGTATGCAGGGGGCAAGTTCCCGAACCGGGTGCTTTGGGGGGACACCCATCTGCACACCTCCGCCTCGATGGACGCAGGAGCCTTCGACAACGAGTACATCACGCAGCGTGCCAAATGAGAGCCACTGTATGAGATCACCCAGATCAAGGGTGATGGGGAGGCCCATCCGTTCCTGTCACCGGACGA
The DNA here is from genome assembly GCA_963707075.1 of uncultured Acidobacteriota bacterium. Classification (GTDB taxonomy): domain Bacteria; phylum Acidobacteriota; class Thermoanaerobaculia; order Multivoradales; family JAHEKO01; genus CAXMQZ01. The sequence continues at coordinate 70,398 of CAVPOX010000004.1, read as the reverse complement.
CGAGTTCGCGGACTATGAAACCTGGGATGTCGGCGACCTCGATCTTTCCGAGCTCAAGACCAACGACATGTTGGCCGGCGAGTATGCGCGTGAAGCCTTGAAGCGCGGCTTGATCCTGGAATCGAAATTCGGCACCAACCCCTACAAGTTCGGACAGATCGGCTCGACGGACAGCCATACTTCGCTGTCGACCTCGGAAGAAGACGACTTCTTCAGCAAGCACCCGGTTACGAGCCCAACCCACACCGCATGGAACACCCGATGATGGAGTCGCCGGACAAGACTGCGCGGCTCGACGGCTGGCAAATGGTCGCTTCGGGCCTGGCCGCCGTCTGGGCCCGCGAGAACACGCGGGAAGCGATCTTCGATGCCATGGAGCGGAAAGAGACCTGCGCCACTACCGGCAGTCGTATGGGAGTCCGTTTCTTTGGCGGCTGGGACTTCACCGAGGTTGACATCCAGAGCCGGACGCGCGCGCATACGGGGTACGCCATAGCGACTCTCAGAACAGAACGACTCTAGTCGGCCGCCGTCAGATCCCGGTACTCGATTCTCTGGAACAGGTGGTTCTCTTCCTGCTCGTGGTGACTGAGCGTGTCCAGAAGATCGGTGACCCGACGACGGATCCGGGCGTCCTCGGGGCTTACGCCTTCCGAGTATGACAAGACATCCGATACGATTCCCCGCAGCCGGCCCAGGATATCTGAGTGCCCACTGAGAATCTCATCGAATCTGCCGGCCGCCTCGGGATGGTCGACCATAACCTCCTCCTTCACTCCGCTGTCTTCCTCGAAGCGGAAATGTCGAAAGAGCTCATCGTGCAGCGACAAGAGTCGTTGCGAGAGTTCCACCGCCCACGTGTGTGACCCCTTCTCCCTGGCTTCCGGCCGCGCGACATTGAGGAACTTCTTCAGATCCGCCTCCACACTCTGCAGATGGCGATGCTGCTCGAGCACAGTGTCCACCCAGCTCCGGGTTGCAGTTTCGGTCATGCCTGCTCCTTTCTTATCTTTGGCGATCTCCCTGGGGACGTGTTCGCGCAGCCGCCGTGTCGGTCTCCAGACGAACACTGTTACTTCCACATTTAGGGCAACTGCGCTCCACGACTTCCTGCGGCCTGTAGTCCATTGGGAATCGGTGCTGACATCGCAAGCAGTAGAAGGTTCGTTGCTCTCTCGGCATGGCTGAATTCTCCGGACCTCTCAGGTGGATAGCGATGCCTGCGAGGGTTGTACCTGACTGGTTGTGGGTGATGGTTTACCTTCCTCGCCCTGAGCGGTCAGTGTCCTTCTCGTTTCCTCTACCTCATCCTTGCTCACTGCGGCGAGCAGATCCTCGAGCTCTCTCATGACGCGGGCAAACTTCTGGCCTTCGGCAGCGCTGATCCACTCGAGCTGAAGCCTCTCCGGCCGGATTCCCAGCTTCTCCATCCGCGTCCACACCTTCTCTACCCGGCGCTGGGTCCAGGTGACCGCATCGATGTAGTGACAATCACTGAAGTGGCATCCCGAGACCAACACCAGAGGGGCTCCCTTGCGCAGGGCGTGCCAGATGAACCGCTGGTCGACCCGGCCACTGCACATGGTGCGGATCAATCGCACCGACGAGGGGTACTGCAGCCGTGAAGTACCCGCCATGTCCCCGCCGGCATACGAGCACCAGTTACAGGCGAAGGCAACGATCTTCTCCATGGGTCGGTCACTCAGAATACTGTCGATCTGCGCGAAGATCTGTTGATCTTCGAAGTGACGCATGACAATGGCGTCGAAGGGACACTCCGCAGCACAGGTGCCGCATCCGGCGCACGCGGCCTCGATGAAATTCGGCAGTCGACCGGTTTTCTTGTCGGCCATCTCGATGGCGTGAAATGGGCAGCAATTCGCGCATACCTTGCAGAGCTGGCAGGCATCCGGATCGAGCTGCGCGGTGATCGCCTCGATTCGAACCTCGCCAGCCGCCAGCAGATTGCCGGCGCGGGAGGCGGCGGCTCCTGCCTGTGTCACGCAATCCTTGATGTCCTTCGGCGCTTCCACACAGCCGGCGACAAAAACACCGCGGGTCGGTACATCGACGGGTTTCAGCTTGGGGTGTGCCTCCATCACAAAACCGTCGGAGGTGTGGGAGAGGCTGAGTATCTCGTCCAGACCACGCTTGCCATTGCCATTGGACTTGCGCGGCACCAACCCAACTGCCAAGACCAGCATGTTGAGTCGGTGCCTCTCCAATCGCCCGGTCAGAGTGTTCTCTACGTCCACAATCAGATCGCGGGTATCAGGATCCTCGGTCACTTGACCCGGCAGCCCTCGAACATACCGGACCCCCTCTTCACGACTGCGGCTGTACAGATCCTCGAAACCCTTGCCAAAGGCTCGGATATCCGTGTAGTAAACGGTCGAGCTGCTCTCCGGATAGTGGTCCGCCAGGAGGAGGGTCTCCTTGATCGTGTTCATGCAGCAGAAATTGGAACAATAGGGCTGGCCACGAAGGGCTGAACGCGAGCCCACACACTGGATGAAGCCGATCCGGTCCGGGACGCGCAGGTCCGATGGCCTCACCAACTCACCATCCGTAGGCCCCCCCGCATTGATCAGGCGTTCGAACTCCATGCTGGTGATGACATTGTCGAATCGTGTGTACCCATACTCGTCATTCGGACGCGGATCGTAGATGTCCATCCCGGTGGCGACGATGACCGTACCCACCTCCACATCCAACAATTCATCGCTCACATCGAAATCGATGCACTGCTTGTCGCAGACCTCTCGACACTTGCCGCAGGCGATCGGGTTGAATCCCAGGCAGTTTGCGGCATCCAGATAGAAGGACGAGGGCACGGCTTGCGGAAAGGGCAGATAGATGGCTTTGCGTGAGGAGAGGCCCTCCTGGTACTCGTCAGGAATCACAACTGGGCAGACCTCCGCACAGTCGCCACACGAGGTGCACTCGGCAGCATCGACGTACTGCGCCTTCCGCCGAATCCGCGCGCGGTAGTTACCGACGAATCCGGTGATGTCTTCGACTTCGGAGTTGACCAGGAGCTTGATGCGGGGATGCCGACCGGCATCCATCATTTTGGGCCCGAGAATTCATATAGAGCAATCCATCGTCGGGAAGGTCTTGTCGATCGCCGACATGATCCCGCCAATGGATGGCTCCTTTTCGACTAGATAGACCTGGTGTCCGCCTTCGGCGAGCTCCAAGGCCGTCTGAATTCCCGCCACTCCTCCCCCGACCACCAACGCTGCGTCGGTGACGGGGAACCGCTTTTCGTCTTGCGGCACCAGCAGCCGCGCTCGACCTACGGCGCTGTTGACCAGATCCATGGCCTTCTCTGTGGCCGCCTTACGATCCTGCATGTGAACCCAACTGCAGTGCTCCCGAATGTTGGCCATCTCCATGAGATAGGGATTCAACCCGGCCTCCGCCACACACTGACGGAAGGTCTCCTCATGGATCTTCGGAGTACACGAAGCCACCACAACTCGATTCAGGTCGTGCTCGGCAATGGCGCGCTTGATCTCGTTTTGACCGGGATCGGCACAGGTATATCGATTGCGCACGACAGCCGCGACGTCAGGCAACTCGGCCGCAAACTCCGCCACCGCCTCCGTATCCACGGTCCCGGCGATGTTCATACCGCAATCACACACGAATACCCCAATACGCAGGTCTTCCTCGCTCATACTTGGTCTCCAGTCTGTGATGCCTCTCCTTCAATCTTCTCGGCAGGATCCGCCGTAGGGGTCAGAAGTCCCGCCAGGTACACCATGATGTCCTCGACTTCGATGTCTCGAGCGGGTCGCGCTCGCAATCGATCTTCAGCCTGCGCACAACGAAAATGCAGAAGACACTTGGGACACGAGGTCAGAAGCCTGCTGGCTCCAGTGTCGACCGCTCCCTGCAGCCTCTGAACCTGCAGTTGCCTCGAAACAGCGTCGCAGTGAATGAACCCGGGAGTTCCGCAGCACAAAGCGTCCTGTCCTGACCGCTCCATTTCTCGCAGCTCCCCATCAGGAACTGCCGCCAGCAACTCTCGAGGCTCTCTGTAGACGCCCAACTGCCGCCCGAGTCGACATGGATCCTGGTAGGTCACCGCTCCGTTGCCGTTCGGCCGGAAGCCCAGCTCGTGTTTGCCGACAAGCGGCGCCAGGAATTCGGTCATATGCTCGACTCTCGGACTGTAGTCAGAAACGACTGCGGGGTAGTCCAAGCGCCATGTCCGACAGCATTCGGCGCAAACGGTGACGATGTGCTGGACGCCTCGGCTCTGGAACTGCTTCGCATTCTCGATTGCCAAGGCCTCGAAGGTCTCTCGCTCACCGCCCCAGAGTAGATCGTGTCCACAGCAGCACTCGTCTCCCACCAGCACCGGGGCGACCCCCACTTGGTTCAGTAGTCGGATAGCTGCGCGGGCAATGTCGAGGGTCTCGACCTGAAATTCCTCGCGAAACAACACGTCGAAGATCGGCAGGCAACCCACAAACAGAGCCACTTCCCCCTCCTCGGCAATCAGCAAATCGTCTTCGAGCCAGGCGGGTCTTCCTGGTTTCTCGCCGAGTCTCGTCAGTCTCGCTGCCATTTGGAACGCCTCACCGTGGGGTCGCGGTCGCCGTTGTTCGGTAGGCACTTCGGCACGCAGACCTCTGACGTACTGGGTGTATCGGACACCCTGGGGGCAACGCGTCTCACAGGAGGCGCATGTCAGGCATCGTTCTACAGCTGCGGAATAGTTGTGGATCTCGATTGCCGGATCGTGCATGGACATCGTTCGGGCCGCCGAGAAGTCACCAAAGGGAGCCAGGGGACACATGCTGCTGCATTTGCCACACTCGACGCACAGGGCCGCTCCCGTTACCCTGCGCAGCTCTTTGAGGTTGTCCATGCCCTCACTCCTCAATGGGTCATTGAGTCGGTTGCCCTACTGCCAGACCCCGCCAACTCGTTGAGCATCTGCAAAATGGGCGCTTCCAGGGGGTCGGCCTCTCGACTCGCAGACCAATCCGATAGCAGGGTCGCCGGATCACCTCCCAGGAGCTCGATCACCTGCCGAGCCTTCCCAGTCTGTTCCGCGGCCAGACCTGCCCCCGTGTCGAAACGACATCGCTCCGTCGAACACCCCGCCACCAGCACACCTCGAGCTCCGAGTCGGCGCAGATCCAGCAGCATCCCCGCATCGATCTGACCTACACAGCGAAACCGAATCACCTCGATGTGCGCTCCCGAGCGACGTAGACCTCTTTCCAGAGCCCCCGCCCGCCGTTGACACGCGAGCACAATGAACGGGTCGGCCTCTCTGAACGCATCGTCGAGGCGCGATCCCCACCAGACCGACGACAACGCGGTCGGCTGCGCAGCCCCGGTAGGGCACACCCCCACACACAGGTTGCAGCCCCGACAGAGAGCTGGCTCGATGTGAGCGACATCCGCCAGCGAGGCGCCAGACCCTGCCTCGATGGCGCCGAACGGACACACCTCGACACAGCGTCCACAAGCCCGGCACAGCCCATCCTGAATCTTCACGCGTACCGGCAGGAGCTCCACCGCGATGCCCTCTTCGGAACCGATCTCCGGCAACAATCGTGGCCTCGACTCGGCCAGGAGCTGCCCGGGGGTCGACGCTGTCGTGCTCAGATTCAAGGCCACGCTGCTGGAAGCACGCAGCAATGCAGTCGAGAAGTGCTCGAGCTCACCATTGCTCTGCGGCCTGACCATCACATGTCGGCGGCGACAAGTGGGCACACATACTCGGCACTCACCACAGGGACCACAGCGTAGACAGCGCCTCGCTTCTGCCACCGCATCGGCCTCTGCCAGGGGTCCCTCCACCTCGACAAACTCTCGACCGGGCCGAACTCGGTGGTGGTGCGGTTGAGCCCTCAGGGCCTCCAGAGGAGTCATGTCAGGCAGCTCCAGCTCCTGCGCAGCACTGAGCTCGGGGTGAAGATCGCCAACTCTCGGTTCCCCAGACTCGAGATAGTGGACTATGGAGGCCGCTGCCTGATGAGCGTCCGCAATGGCATCGATGACCGTCGCCGGCCCACTGACCGCGTCGCCGGCCGCGAAGATTCCTTGCCACGGCGTCATGGCCGTTGCGGCATCGGTCCGAAGCAGACCGCCGTCAGTCAATCGAGGCTGGAACTCCTGGGGAAGAAAGTCCAAATCGGCCTGCTGGCCCACCGCGGGAAGGACCAGCTCAGCACTCACCAGAAACTCACTCCCCGGTATCTTGATGGGCCTGCGACGACCACTGTCATCCGGCTCACCAAGGCCCACCCGCATACATTCCAGTCCCTGCAGACGACCCCGATCGGTGACTACCCTGACCGGGGTGACCAGGAACCGAAAGGCAATGCCCTCGGCCTCCGCCGCCCGAATTTCCTCGGCATCTGCCAGCAGTTCCTCCCGATATCGGCGATAGAGCACATCGACGGATTCCGCACCCAGTCGCAAGGCCGAGCGGGCGGCCTCCACGGCCGTCGAGCCTCCGCCGATGACCACCACCCTGCCCTTTACCGGAGTCCGATCTCCCTCATTCACGCGTCGCAGGAAGGCCAGGGCATCGGTGACCTGGTCGCACTGGCGCTCCCCCTCCAGGCCGAGGTGACGCCCCTGCTGGGCTCCGATAGCGAAGAGAGTCGCCTGAAATCCCTCCTCGAGGAGGTGTTCCAACTCCAGATTCGAACCGATCTCGCAACCGGTGCGGATGCGAACCCCGGCTCGGCAGATGTTGTCGATCTCCTGATCCAGAACCGCTCGTGGCAGACGGTACTCGGTGATGCCGTATCGGAGCATGCCCCCCGGATCGTCCTTCGCTTCGAAGATTGTCGCCGAATAGCCAGCTCGGGCCAGGTCCCAGGCAGCCGTGAGTCCGGCCGGGCCCGAGCCGATGATGGCAACCTTGCCTTCCCGGCGTGGTAGGTCCTCAGCCACCACGGGCGACAACGGATCCAGGTCCGCGACAAATCGCTTCAGGAGCCTGATCGCAATGGGCTCGTCGACGCTTCGCCGCTCACACACGCTCTCGCAAGGGTGGTGACAGATACGTCCGCAGATCGCCGGCAGCGGGCAGCGTTCCCTCACCACCTCGAGTGACTCTTCGAATCGACCTTCAGCGATCAACGAAACATAGGCCTTGACGTTGATGCCCGCAGGACAGGCTCGGGAACAGGGTGCAGGCTCTACCGCCTTGATGGAAAGTGGTTCCGATTGAACCTGCGGAATCAGTAGACTCCTGCCGTTCAGCGTCTGCAGACTGTTCACACCGGCACCTCCTCGGGCGCCCTCTTGAGCTCGAGCGTCGGGTGGACCTCGGCCCGACGTGCATAGTCGAGCCCCTGATCGAATGCCTGTAGATTTAGCTCCTCTGTCCCAGCAGGCACCGACCCCTTCACCGCCTCGCGCATGGCTTCCTCGGCAACCAGGTTGGACACACCGGCAAAAAAACCAACCATGACGATGTTCTGCACGATGGGCTTTCCCAATGACTCGGCGATTCGTGTAGAAGGAATGCCGAAGCACCGCTGTTCGGCTTTGAAGACAGGGTGCACCAGATCTTGCTCGTAGACCAGCATGCCGTCATCCCGCAGCTGGGCGCCGAACTTCTCATACCCTTCTGTGGACATGACGACAAAAATGTCCGGTCGCTCGATATAGGGATAGAGAATCTCTTCGTCAGAGACCACCAGCGTTGCGCTACAGGCCGAGCCCCTCGCCTCGGGGCCAAAACTTTGAATCATGGTGGCGTTGAAGCCGGCGTGGATCGCGCAGGCCCGGCCGATGATGTGGCCAGCCAGGACTACGCCCTGACCGCCGAAGCCGGTGATCCGAATCTCCTTGCGGCCCAGTCTCTGCTGCGGCCTAGGCATGGAGCATTCCCCCCTCCTCCGGCATGGGCACGTACTTGTCGCCCAGCTGCTTCTCGTAGTGTCGGTCCTTCAACTCCGAGAAGGTCGGTCGCGGCTCGTCGACGAATTTCCCGCAAACGATCTTCTGGTGGAAGCCCACCCCCAGATCTCGGGTATCCGCACCGTGACAGATCTGCGCGTTGTCGTGGTAGAAGCGCATCTCGCTCAAACCCGTTCCCAGCTTGTTGAGGCGCGAGTAGAGAGTAGGACAAGGCGCAATGACCTCGATGAATCGAAAGCCCTTCCGCGCGAGCGCTTCCTCTATCGCCCAGGTCAGTCGGCGGATATGTAGACAGGTCCAGCGGGCTACATAGGGTGCGCCCGAGCTCGCAGCCAGATGGGGGAGATTGAACGGTTGCTCGAAGTTGCCGAAGGGCATGGTGGAAGATTTGGCCTCCAGCGGCGTTGTTGGAGCGTTCTGACCACCGGTCATGCCATAGATGAAGTTGTTGATGAGGATTACCAGCAGATCGACATTACGGCGAGCTGCGTGAATGAAATGGTTGCCGCCGATGCCTACCAGATCTCCATCGCCCGAGACCACGGTAACTTGCAGCTCCGGGCGAGCGAGTTTGAGGCCGGTGGCAAACGGCACGGCCCGTCCATGGGTGGTGTGAAAGGCGTCGAGGCGCATGTACCCGGCGACTCGACCAGAACAGCCAATTCCCGAGACCACTGATACCTTGTCCAGATCCAGCCCCGATCGCTCGAGAGCTGTGGCGAAGCACTTGACTACCGTCCCGATACCGCACCCCGGACACCAAACGTGGGGTATGCGCTCCATTCGCAGTAGCGGGGCGCTCGGATGTTCCGGAGCGGAAGCAACTGGAGATCTCGCGATCTCGGTCATCGCAGCACCTCCTCGATCGCCTGGAGAATGACCTTCGGATCATGAACGCTGCCCCCGCCGTGGGGCACCGACAGAGTCACGGCCTTTCCGGCCGCACAGCGCTCCACTTCGAGGACCATCTGCCCGTAGTTGATCTCCGGCACCACCAAGCCAGTCACCCTGGCGGCGAGCGCGCGGATTTGCTTCTCAGGGAAGGGCCACACAGTGATGAGGCGCAGGAATCCGACCTTGATTCCCCGTTGGCGAGCTTCCTGCACGGCCATCCGCGCCACCCTGGCGGTGATTCCATAGGCGATAACGGCGACCTCCGCACCCTCCAGTTGCTCACTCTCGTAGCGGATGATCTCGTCCACATTGTCGAGGATCTTGTCCAGCAGCCGCCGCACACAGATTTCCTGGCGCTCGCTGCTCATCTCCGGATATCCGCGTTCGTCATGTGTCAGGCCAGTGCTGTGAAACCGGTAGCCGTCTCCTGCCCGCGCAAAGTCCGGTACCGGTCTCCCATTGATCTCGTAGGGCAAGTACTCGGTCGGCGGTTTGTCGGTGATCGTTCGGGCGACGACCTCGATTTGCTCCGCTGCCGGGATAACGACCTTCTCTGTCATGTGACCGACACACTCATCCATCAACAGGAAGACTGGGACTCGATAGGTTTCGGAGAGGTTGAACGCTTCGATGGTCAGGTCGAAGGCCTCCTGCGGCGACTGTGGACAGAGCGCGATGATCTCGTAGTCGCCGTGCGACCCCCACCGGGCCTGCATGACATCGGCTTGGCCAACCATGGTCGGCAATCCCGTCGAGGGACCACCACGCTGGACGTTGACCACCACGCAAGGGGTCTCCATCATCACTGCCAGTCCGATGTTCTCCATCATCAGGCTGAAGCCCGGACCACTGGTCACCGTCATGCACTTGGTCCCGGTCCACGAAGCCCCCACGACCGCGGCCATGCTGGCCAGTTCATCCTCCATTTGTATGAAGGTTCCCCCCATGGTGGGAAATCTCCGACTGATTCGTTCCACGACTTCGGTCGAGGGAGTGATGGGATAACCCGCGACAAATCGACAACCGGCGGCCATCGCGCCTTCGCCACACGCATAGTCTCCGTCCAGAAAATGGGCGCCCGTAAGGACGCCGGCGGGATCCGTTTTCACGGCAATACCTCCCTCGACCGCGTCGACTCTTCGATCGCCGGAGACGAAGCGACGCTAAAGATCGCGAATTCAGGACAGATCATTTCGCACAGGTTGCAGTTGACACATTCCCCATGCGAAACGACTTCGGGCGGATGGTAGCCCTTACGATTGAACGATGCGGAGAGGACGAGCACGTCCTTCGGACAGTACTCGACGCAGAAGCCGCAGCCCTTGCAACGGTCGGCAACGACAATGACATCGCCACGCGCTGTATGGACTTGCCCCCAGTCGAGAGGTTGGCGCCAGTATTTCATCGCCCTCCATCCGGGAGTGGTGACCCTGCCCAGGCCCACGGCTAGTGTTTCATGTCGGGGTCAGATCAGAATCGTCAATCCCCAGTCATGCCTCCTTGGTCATCCCGAACCCACCCTTTGTTCCTGCACCTTCTGGTACGGGCAGTTGTCGTGAAAGTGGGAAACGGGACAGTCATCGTCGAAATACGCTGAACAGCGAAAACACAGACCATCGCCCGCTTGCTCCGCGTCGATCAGAGCCACCGAGAAGCGCTCCAATAGGCGGGTCAACTGACGCAGGTCTGTCGAACTGAAGGAGTCCAGCACAGGCATCAATCGTCGCTGCTTCAAGTCTTCGTACTTTTCGACAAGTCGACGACCTTTGCGGCTCGAAGCCAGCAGTATTGCTCGTCGGTCCCCTTTGGAGTGCTCGCGGGCCACGAGACCCAGGCGTTCTAACTTGTCGATGTTCTTGCTGGCGGCCGGTGCACTGACCCCCAGAAAGTCCGCCACCTGACCTACCTGGTGCTGCCCGTTGAGCGAGATCAGCTTGAGGAGGTGGAACTGCGGAAGAGATAGCGGATCAGGGCTGACTTCGCGCAGGAGCTTGAGCTCGAGAATCTCCTGGACGACTGCCGAGAAAACGTGAGCGTATCGCAGCAGGTTGAACAGGTCTTGTCGGTCTACGGAGTCTTCCACACCTCCGTCCAACAACGGCGTTTCAAGACCCGGCACTTCTGCCATCTGGTTAACCTCGTTAGTTATAAACTGTGTTAACCATTCTAAACCAGATTCGGCCGGGTGCCAACTCGACTTTCGGGGGGTGTCAGGCCTGCAGACTTGCTCTATGATCAAATGAGGTGGGGTCGTTCGCAGTGAGCGACCCTGAACCGCCACGGGACAAACCAAATGGAAGAGGAGGAGTCAGCCATGAAATCGGCGACGCTGACTCTCGCTGGGCAGGAGTACAGCTTTCCTGTCCTCGAGGGAACTGAAGGCGAAGTCGGAATCGACTTCACGACTTTGAGAACGAAGACCGGGGCAGTGGCCCTCGACCCGGGCTACGGCAACACCGGGTCGTGTACCAGCACGATCACCTTCATCGATGGCGAGAAGGGCATACTCCGCTACCGAGGGTACCCCATCGAGCAGATAGCCCAATCAGCATCATTCGAGGATGTCTGCTATCTCCTGATCTATGGGCATTTGCCGACCCAGGAGGAGCTGAGCGAGTTCAACGACAACCTGACTCACCACAGTCTGATCCACGAGGCGATGAAGGACTTCTTCCAGGACTTCCCGCCATCTGCCCACCCGATGATGGTGCTTTCCGCCATGGTGGCTTCCATGTCCGCGTACTACCCCAGGGCGGCGAGTGACGAAGAGCTTGATCTCAACATCATCCGTCTTCTCGCCAAGGCCAAGACCATCGCGGCTTTCTCCTACAAGAAATCCGTAGGGCAACCCTTCATCTACCCGCGAAATGACCTGTCCTACACCCAGAACTTCCTGCACATGATGTTTGCCGTCCCGGCAGAACCGTACGTGGTGCCGTCAGTTCTCGACCGGGCCTTGAACCTCCTGCTCATCCTGCATGCCGATCACGAGCAGAACTGCAGCACCTCCAGCGTGCGGATGGTGGGCAGCAGTCAGTCGAGCCTGTTCGCCGCAGTATCCGCCGGCATATGCGCTTTGTGGGGCCCCCTCCACGGCGGCGCCAACCAGAAGGTCATCGAAATGCTGCGGATGATTCGCGACGACGGGATGGATTACCGCAAGTATGTCAACCGAGCCAAGGACAAGGAAGACCCGTTCAGGCTCATGGGTTTCGGCCACCGGGTCTACAAGAACTTCGACCCACGTGCCAAGATTCTCAAGACGGCCGCTGATGAAGTGCTGGGAGAGTTGGGAATCGATGATCCGCTGCTCGAAATCGCCAAGAATCTGGAAACGGTGGCGCTCGAAGATGGATTCTTCGTCGAGCGCAAGCTCTATCCCAATGTCGATTTCTACAGCGGCATCCTGTACCGGGCAATGGGTATCCCGACCGACATGTTCACCGTCATGTTCGCCCTTGGACGTCTACCCGGCTGGATCAGCCAGTTCAAGGAGATGCGGATGGACCCACAAGGTCGTATTGCACGACCACGGCAGATCTACATGGGGGCAACCGAGCGTCCCTTCGTTCCCCTGCATCTGCGGAGCGAAAAGACCGCTGACCGAAAGGAGAGGAAGCCGGAACTCGCTCCCGTCTAGCAACAGTCCCGCTGAGTAGGAACTCGCTGTTCCGAGGTGCGAGGTGTTGAGTTGTGGGGTGAGTTCAGGGCGGCGCCCGGAGGGAACTATTCGCTCCCCTTCGTTCGCGGGAAGTTGTTGGCGACGCAGGGTTTCGCTGGGGCAGACGCCGCAAACCCTGCGGCAAGCCCAAACTCCCGTCACGTTTGCGATTTGTGTATAGTGCGTCTCGCACTGCCGTAGTCTCCTGTGACCTCCCATAGGTTGTTCAGATATGCTGTCGATGCTGATCAAGTAGACAGAGAGAAGGAGTAGCTATGAAGCGATTCGCCATGATCCTGACCGTGCTTGTGCTCGGAATTGCGACCGTCCCAGCCCTGGCGCAGGAGTACACGCCCAGCAAAGATGCCGTCGCAGGAGCCCACGACAAGACCGAGTACTCCCCCTACGCCGGCCGCGAGTACCCGACGAACGTCTACTGGGGTGATACCCATCTGCACACCGCGGTCTCGGTCGATGCCGGCACGATGTGCACGGTCGGACAAGAGGACGCCTTCCGATTTGCCCGGGGTGAGGAGATTGTCACGACCCACGGACTGCATGCGAAGCTCTCGCGACCGCTGGACTGGCTCGTGATCTCGGACCATTCCGAGATGTACGGGCTGATGCCCCAGCTCCTCAAGGGAGATCCCGAGATCCTGGGCACCGAAATCGGCAAGCGCTGGTTCGACGGGCTCACAAGTGGGGACCCCGACACGACGTTCGCGGTGGCCATGGAGATCGTCGCTTCGTTGTCCCAACCGGATCCTCCCATCAAGAGTGACAAGGCAGTCAAGAATGCCTGGCACGCCTACACGGCCCTGGCGGACAGGTACAACGAGCCTGGCCGTTTCACGGCGTTGATCGGGTACGAATGGACCGCCAGAGGTGGCTACAACCAGCACCGCAACGTGATCTTCCGTGGCGATGCCAGCGCCGCGAATCAGATGGTGCCCTACTCGCAATTCGACAGCCAGAACCCGGAAGATCTGTGGGCCTTTCTGGATGATTTCGAGATGAGAACAGGTGCCGACATTCTCGCCATCCCGCACAATGGCAACCTCAGCAACGGCCTGCTGTTCAACATGAAGACCAACGATGGCCAGCCGCTCACCCAGGAGCTCGCCAAACTGCGCGCCTCGATCGAGCCGCTGATCGAGGTCACCCAGATCAAGGGTGATGGCGAGGCCCATCCGTTCCTGTCGCCGGACGACGAGTTCGCCGACTACGAAACCTGGGATGCCTCCAACCTGAACGGCACCGAGGCCAAGACCAAGGACATGCTGCGCTGGGAGTACGCTCGTGAGGCGCTCAAGACCGGTTTGATTCTCGACGAGAAGCTCGGAATCAACCCATTCAAGGTCGGCATGATCGGCAGCACCGACTCTCACACCGCCATGACGGCCGTTGAAGAGAACAACTTCTTCGGCAAGCACTCCGGCGTCGAGCCCGAGCCCCATCGGTGGGAGCACCTGGTGATCGAGGCGCCGGACCCGAAATTCAATGTCTATGGCTGGATGCAGGCAGCCTCCGGATACGCAGGCGTCTGGGCGAAGGAGAACACCCGCGAGGCCATCTTCGACGCCATGGTGCGCAAGGAGGTCTACGCTACGACCGGTTCCCGCATGCTGGTCCGTTTCTTCGGTGGGTGGGATTTCGAGGCGGGCGATGCCAGCTCTCGCCTTCCCGCAGGCATCGGCTATGAGAAGGGTGTGCCGATGGGTGGGGATCTTCGGAAGGGATCTGGTGGGGCGCCGAATTTCCTCGTCGCCGCCATGAAGGATCCCTACAGCGGCAACCTCGATCGCGTCCAGATCATCAAGGGCTGGATCGACAGCGCGGGGGAGGTGCACGAAAAGGTCTACGACGTCGCCTGGAGTGGCGACCGCAGAACTGGCGCCGACGGCAAGCTGCCTGCAGTGGGCAACACGGTCGATGTCGCGAACGCAACGTGGACCAACTCGATCGGCTCACCCGAGCTCATCGCGGTCTGGGAAGACCCGGACTTCGACCCGAACGAGGCCGCCTTCTACTACGCCCGGGTCATCGAAATTCCCACGCCGCGCTGGACCGCCTACGAGGCCAAGCGCTTCGACATCACCATGTCGGACGAGGTGCCGATGACCACTCAGGAACGCGCCTACACGTCGCCGATCTGGTACACGCCTTAACGCTACGGGTGACAGGATACTTTCTTCAAGAAAGTATCCTGTCACCAGCTGTATCCCCCGTCTTGCAGGCATCCTCAAAGGCTGGACAGGATAGAGTTCGTCGTCGAACCAGGTTAGAGAACCGACTGTGCCGAAACGACGCCATCTTCTCACCGCTTCCGCACTCTTGCTCCTTTCAATTGCGATCGCGGCGGGCGGCAAGGCGCAGGACTTCGAACCCGCAATGGAGGAACTGCAGCCCATCGATCTAGGGGACGACCACTTCAAGGTCTCGGCGCTGCTGTTTGGCGACGCTTTTTCCATTCAGGGCAATCACCTGGAGGATTTCGATGGTGAGTCGGGCTGGTGGACGCGTCGGATCTATGTGACCACGGATTTTGCCAACTTCGGCCTCGGGGACACCGTGATCAGGTTGCGGCTGGAGGTCAACCAGCTCGATGACTTCTCCACCGACTACAAGTCGACTCTGAAAGACGCCTACGTGCAGTTTCGACCGGGCGATCACCGAATCTGGATCGGTCGTGCCCCGACCCTCACCTTCAGCTCGGTGGAATCGCATTGGGGCTACCGCTGGTTCGAAAAGACGCCCATGGACATCCAGGGGACCCCGAGTCGCATGGACGGGCTGCGAGCCAGTGGCCCCCTCATCCCCGATGGTGCTTTCTACTACCGCGCGGTATTCGGCCAGGGCAGCGACCTGGGCTTCGAGACCGACGACGTCAGGAAAGGGCAGCTCGCCTTCACCTACATGCCCGAAGGCCGTCAGTTCTTCGTCGACGTGTACATGGATTACCTCGATGAGAGCGAGGACGAAAACGAAGACAGTGCCTGGTCCTACCAGCTGTTTGGTGGCTGGAACGGCGAGTCCAGCTACGCGGGCCTGCAGTACTTTCAAAGAGACTGGGACAACAATCCAGCCGAGAGGCTCCGTGTGGCCTCGGCCTACTACGTGCGTACTTTCGGCAAACGGCACTGGGATCTTGTCGGTCGCATCGACTACCTGCTGGACCCGAGCGTCAAAGGCAACGGTATCGACTACATACCCTTCGATCCTACAGCTCGGGCTACGGCCCTGTTCGGCGGCATCGATATCAAGCTACACAAGTACGTCGACATCATGCCCAACGTCAAATACGTCACCTATGACAAGAATGACGAGGGCATCAGACCCGATGACGACGTCTATCTGAACCTGACCCTCAGCCTGCAAGTACCGTAGCCGGTATACCGAAACCGGCGGGCACAGAGGGCCGCCGCTCCGGGACGGCTGGGCATGAAGTCGCCTGTGGCTTCCCTCGAGGCGGCCGACCTTCGAGCCAGCCACATCGATCTGATGACAAAGAACACCGCTCAGTGGCAGAACCCCCAGCCGGGATGGTCGATGTGGACGACCTCGAGCAGTTGCTGGGAGACACTGTCTGAGAAGAGGGGTGCCGGACAAATCTGGCCGATGGGACCGAGCGAAAGCACACCGTAGTGAACATGGGCACCACCCGGATTGGCGCGCACCAGGTTCCCGATGAAGTCTCCCGGTTCCACCAGGTCACCCACCGCGACCGCGATGTTGGCCAACTGTCGATCGCGATCGGCCGCATCTGGCGAAGCCGGCTCGAAAGCGTAGACCACGCCGTGAATGGCGTCCCTGCCGCAAGCGATTCCCACGTTGACCTGGTAGAGGCCGGTGATCTGATTGGGAAAGGCATCGACACTGAAGACTTCACCTTCGCAGCTGGCCTGGAAGGCGACCAGGTCCTCTGTCGGCGTCAGGTCGAGCCCGTCGTGGGCCGCCTCCGGTGGGACCCAGGGGCAGTAGCCGCTCTTGCAAAAGACCCTGCTGATTCCCAGGATCTTGGCCTTGTCGACGTAAGGCACGGCGGTGATCACCGCCGGCACGGTCAACGCCCAGGCCGAGCTGTGCCCCGTCTCGAAGCCATCCTCGAACGGCATGGTGATCTCGAAAAACAGATCGTCGAACTGGGCTATCAACGTCCCACCAGCCTCGACCTTCGAGGGAAACGCCAGGAACATGACGCTGTTCGCCCCCGCTGGAACCTCCTGGTCACTGCGCGACAATGCGACCCAGACATCCACAACCGACGTATTGCTTCGCGGCTGCTGTCCGATAACCGCACCCATGCAGTGGGCGTCGGCATAGAACCTGGTTCCGACATATGCCGAGCCGGTCCTGTCCTGGCCCCCGGGGATCCTGGCCTTGCCGCCGAATCTATAGACCGTTCCGGGAATCGGCACCAGTGGCAGACACTGGGTGACGCCGAGACCGTTCCTGGCATTCGGATGGGTGTTGCCAATCTCGATCGAACCCGAATCGACACTCCCGTCCGCATCGTCCGGTGACCAGTTGGCCCAGGCCGGGCTCTCCGGCGCCCAACTGATTACATCGCTGTCGAGGTCGAAGTTCAGGACCAGATTCGCCGATGCGGGCGTCGTGACGAGGCAGGTGGCGAGCAGCGCGAGCACGCTGCGAGAGTGGATCATCATCGAGGCACCTTCCAGTTTACTCCTGTTGGCCTCCGCAGGATACCCCCACAGGTAAGCACGCCCGGCTCGAATCGGTGATACCATTCGCGGCGCGCGTTGCCTCCGCGTTCCCGTCCTGTTGGAATCCCACCTCGACCACAACGCCTGCGCAGTCTGAGAGCCCCGAACAACTCTCGACGTGTTTTAGCCAGGGCTGGCTGAAGGGTCACTCGTGCTCAGCGCCAGCCGAGAGAACATCTACTCAAGGAGTCCCATCATGCTTCACCAAACAACCATCAAGACTGTGCTCTCGAGCCTCGCGATGCTCGCCATTGCGATCTCGGCTTGCTGGGCCCAAGACGAGGAGGTCGTCGTGATTGAAGAAGGCAAATCCGTTTCCATCGAATACACCCTGAAACTGGACGACGGCACCACGGTCGACAGCAATGTCGGCGAAGAGCCAATGGTCTACAAAGCCGGCGGCAGCGAGATCCTTCCTGCGCTGGAGTCGGCTCTGCACGGCCTCGCCGTCGGTGACACCAAAGAGGTGACGCTGACCGCCGAGCAGGGTTACGGACCGATCCAGCCAGAGGGCTACCAGGAGGTCGAGTTGGACATGGTGCCCGAGGATGCCCGCGAAGTCGGCACCATGCTGATGGCCACCGCTCCGGACGGGCAGCAACAGCCGATCCGCGTGCACGAGGTCAAGGACACCACCATCGTTCTGGACTTCAACCATCCGCTTGCCGGTCAAGCCCTCAACTTCGACGTCAAGATCCTGGATATCAACTAGTTCCAGGCAGAGATGTGGTGAGCTGCCTGGCAGGTTCAGACTCACCGAATACCCGAGACCCGCCCAGCATTGTCTGTGGCGGGTTCTTCTTGGTGCGAAGCAAACTGCGCTGGAGTGACCCCGTCAGCCAACCCTGAAGACGCATGCTCTGCCCCGGCATCCGGTCGTATCCTTCTCTCGAGCGTTGAGACAGGGTTCACAGTGGGGATGTTGATCCGATGCTAGCCTCGATTCAGGGTAACGATGCAACCGAGATCCACATCCCAGTCGCTCTGGCTCCTGCTCTCGCTCGTCCTCTTGCCAATCTGTTCAGCGATAGCCCAGGATGCCCTGTTTCTCGAGGACTTCGAGTGGGGTGACACCGGGGAGTGGTCGCAGGTGCAGCCCCCGCGTTGCGATCGGATCGATCCCTTCGACCGTGACCTCGCCCCCTCCTCCGAGATCCACGTAGCAACTTCGGGAAACGACAGCACTGGAGATGGCTCCTTTGATTTTCCCTACGCCACAATCCAACGCGCTGTCCAGGATGCTGTTCCCGGAACCTCCATTCGTGTTCGTTCGGGCAACTACAGTGGAGGCATCTACCTTTCGGATCTGACCGGTACTGAGACCGCACCGATCTGGATTGGGGGTGCACCAGGCGAGACCCGGCCCATCATCTCCGGGAGCAGCGAAGGTATCCACCTGACGCGAGCGAAGTACGTTGTGCTGCACGATCTGGAAGTGACCGGAGCCAGCGCCAACGGCATCAATAGCGACGACGGAGGCGATTACGATGATCCGCTCGCAGCCCACCATCTCAGCTTCCGCAATCTCGACATCCACGACATCGGCTCGGGCGGCAATCAGGACTGTCTGAAGCTCTCCGGGATCCACGACTACTGGGTGCTCGACTCGACCTTCGAGAACTGCGGTGGGGGTACCTCGGGCAGCGGCATCGATCATGTTGGCTGCCATCGCGGACTCATCGCGCGCAACGCGTTTCGCCATCTCTCGGCCAACGCCGTCCAGTCGAAGGGTGGCAGCGAGGACATCGAGATTCGCTGGAATCGGTTCTTCGAAGCGGGACTCCGAAGCCTGAATCTCGGGGGCAGTACGGGCTTCGAGTACTTCCGCCCTCCGCTCTCCGCCGCCCTGCCCAATGCTGAAGCGCGTAACATCCGCCTGGTAGCCAACCTGATCGAAGGCTCCGAAGCGGCAGCCGCCTACGTCGGTTGTACCGGCTGCGTGGTGGCGCACAACACCATCATCAATCCCCATAACTGGATTCTGCGCATCCTCCAGGAGACCACGACCTCGCCACCCTTCACTTTCGAAGCCTGCAGCGACGGCATCTTCGTCAACAACCTGGTCTACTTCGAGCGCGCAGACCTGTCGACCTACCTCAACATCGGCCCCAACACCGCTCCTGATACCTTCACCTTCGCCAACAATCTCTGGTACGCCTGGGACAACCCCGGCCAGTCCGCACCCAACCTGCCAACGCCCGAGTCCAACGGCCTCTACGGCCTCGATCCTGGGCTCGACAACCGGTACCGCATCGCCCCTAACAGCCCCGCCTCGGGTGCCGGTCAGGCGACCGCATGGAGCTGGGGCGACCTCTCCGGCACCTGCTACGCCAACACCCCCAGCATCGGCGCTTTCGAGTAGCCGTCTCACATCCCGTCGATCGACCCCATCTCACCGTGGCTGCCCCAGATTGCACCTGCCTGGCTGCAGCTGACGGCCTCGGCATCGACACACCATCGCACGCGTGAGGTAACACGGCTCCCGCGTACAGACAGTCCTCGTGTCGGCTTCGTGCCGGAAATTCCGCTTGTACAGCCAATAGCACCGCTTTGATCTGAAACCTTCTTGCGTGGAGGGTAGCGTGAAACCTTGGATCCGGATTTGCACGGCGGTTGTAGGACTCCTCGGAGCTGGGACGGTTCCCGGCCACTCTCAGCAGTGGCCCGAAATCCAACTGATCGAAGCCGAGCGGGTGGTCAGGGTCAAGTCGAGTGCAGACGGTGAAATCAATTCCGTCGAGGGCTCGAGCGCCGAGAACGGCTCATTTGTCGACCAGGTATCCAGCCAAGCATCCGGCGAGCTCGGCAGCTACGCCGAGGGGGAAGCGCAGCAGAACACTCGCATCTCACGCTTCTCGATCAGTGGTACCGGCAAAGCTCAGGCCTTTGCGACTCTCGGTAGTACCGACCTCGCCAAAGTCTCGGCCATCAGCGAAGTCGAGATCACAGTTCAGTTCACGGTGCCGGTCGAGACATTGTTCAGCCTGACAGGCAGTTTCGATGTCTCGGGACCCGGGGCCGACTATTCCTCGGGCGGGGTGACCCTCTATCACGGTGGGATCTTCGAGTCCCACTCGTACAGTCCCGGTGACCCTCCAGAAGCGAAGGCATTCTCATTCCCCGACGCGACTCCAGGCTTTACGACATTCGCGGCCGATTCGCTCGTCGCCCTTAATATCATCCTTTATCTCGAACCCTTGGGCGGGTATTCCCTGCCAGACGTCCTCGGCGAAGCCCTGGCCTCGTTCAATTTCAAGCTCGACCTCGGCGACCGGGACGGAGACGGACTGCTGGACAGCTGGGAGACGGACGGGATCGATTTCGACGGTGTTGCTCCGCCGGACATCGACCTGCCTATCCTGGGTGCGGATCCAGACGTCAAGGACATCTTCGTCGAGGTCGACGTCATGGCCGGTGTGCCATTCGATCAGGGTGCCCTGGACGATGTCGTCGCGGCGTTTGCTACGGCCCCCGCCTGGGCCGTAGACAACTACGACGGCTCATCCGGCATCCAACTCCATGTCATCCTCGATGGCGACAGCCCCTTTGCCGCTCCCCTGACGATCCAGGCAAACGAGACTCTGCCCGAGGACTTTTACACCATCAAGGAGGAGTACTTCGGATCGGAAGTCGATCGCAACCATCCCAATTGGAACGAGATTCGGGCAGCCAAACTGGAGGTCTTTCGCTACTGTCTGTGGGCGGATTCGATCGAAACGAGCACCCACAAACTGGGAGGCCGGGCCGAGGGAATTCCTGCGAACGACTTTGTAGTCGCCGGGGGAGCCTTGTCGCAAACACCCGAGTTCGCGGGTGTTTTGAGGGAAGCCGTCGCGGGCAACTTCATGCACGAGCTCGGACACACTCTGGGCCTCTACCACGGCGGCCAACAGAACAGACCTTCCTCGAGACCCAACTACCTCTCGGTCATGAACTACACCTATACCGAGCCGATGGACGTTGTCACTCGTGATGGCTCCAACGCCAAGGAAGTCTGGCGCCTCGACTACAGCCGGGAAGCGATGTTGACTCTCGACGAGAACCGTCTGCGGGAGTTCGACGGCATCGACGGCCCACTGAGCCGCAAGATCATCTTCAACTCTGCCGGCGACGGAGAGCCTCAAAGGTTCGTCATCGAGTGGGCCAATGCCACGGCCGTCGACTGGAACGACAACAACTCCTATGAGACCGAACCCTACTCACTGGATATCTCCTGTTTCGGCTGCGCAGCGAGAAGTTATGAGAAGCTCGAGTCCTACACAGATTGGGATCGTCTTCGGTACGACCTTCATGGTCTGGTCGGATCCGGGGACAGAACCGCTGACGGGTCCGTCGAGGACGATCCCTGCCTCGATCTGGACACCGCGCGAGCCATCCTGAACGCGGAATGGGTGGATCATTCCGCTACCAGTGATCAGATCTTTGCCGACGACTTCGAGCTCGGCACCAATTACTGGTCGACGACGGTGCCCTGACTGGCCGGTGGCGGACCTCGGGCTCCGAGACACCGCAGCTGCAGCCCGGTCTGGGGCCGCCGCCTCGGCCAAGCCGGACCGATGTGCCCTGGCCTCTAGGGAATCGTCGACGACCAGCGCAATGTGTCACCCGACTCGAAGGTGTCCCAGAAGGTCCAGCCGCGAGCTTCGGTGGTGAAGTCGAGTCGCGTCTGATTGTTGGTTCCGGTGGTCTCGAAGAATTGATCCAGCGGATCCACCTTGCCGACCAATGCGTGCGTCCCCACCGTTGCCGTCCAGGGGGTCGGACACCAGGTCGTATGCGAACCCGGCGAAGCGGTCGTGACGTACGAGCAGAGCTCCTCGCCGTCGAGCTCGAATCGAGCCAGTGTCCCGGTCAGTGGGCCAGATGCCGTGATCGAGAATGAGAAGTATGGATAGACCTGCTGGCCTTCTGAGGGGGTACTCACAATGTCTCCCGCATTGCCAGGCTGATCGCGGAAAAAGACCTCTACGGCGGCCAGATCGGTCGGCACCGGAATCTCGGAATAGTCCACTGTGACCGTGTGGCTGCTCGCGGGCATGGTCAGAGAGTTGGTCAGGGAGTGGCTCGCGTCGTTGTTGGTGCCCGACCACTTGTCGACTTCCCAGCCAGCTGCCGGACCAGCGGTCAGCTGAAGTTCTTGCCCCGTCAGATATTCATTCGCAGGACACCCGGGAGAACTGGTGGGTTCGGCCACCGGGTCGGAGCCTGAGCCCCTGTGTACACGGGTCAGGCTGTAGCAGGGCGCTGGATTCAGGTACTTGGCAACCTGAGGGTAGTACTGGGACAGGGCTCCATCGACGGTGAAGTTGTCCGGATCACAACCATCGGAGGGATTGAAGCCACAGCCGCCTGAAAGCTGCCCAACCACGTAGCCACCGTCCAGGATCACGGGCGAGCCCGAGCTGCCACCGAAGGTTCCTCCGAGGAAACTCTCCTCATACATCCAGGCGGGGCGTGGCCAGATGGAGCATGTCTGCGAGCTCGTCTTCATGCGGGTGATCGAGAAATGCTGAGCTCTGCCCATTGGGTGTGAGACGCGATGCAGGGCTGTGCCATTGGGCACGGCCGAAGTATTGGCATTCCATCCCAGGAAGGTTCGGCCCGGAGGAACACTCGAAAGCTCGAGCAGGGTGAAATCAGAAGTCGTCCCTGTGGCGCGGAGGGTCGATCCACTGCTGCGCGGCAAGCTCCCCAGATCAGGCAGACTCCCAAGACACCCATCAGCGAAGTAGTCCCAGAAGGCTTCGAGCGTCGACGCGACCAATTGCGAGTCGATGCAGTGGTTGGCCGTCAGGAAGTAGGGAATCGCGGATGCGGCAACCGTATCGACGAGCAGGCCCCCGCTGCACAGATAGCCGCTCTGGCCCTTGACATACTGGATGCGAGCAATGGCGTGCCGCACCGGCTCGATCACGTCGAAGCTCTCCGAGTCCACGCACTCGGCATCGATCAGGCAGTCGGTGGCCACAGGTGCGACGGTCCGGCTCACCAACGGCTCACCTTCGGCATCGAGCGCGAAGAGCTCGAGGACTCCGCCCACCGTGAATCCCCACTGGCCGTCGAGGTCCGGGGCAGGAATCGACACTTCCAGGTGGATCGACTCTCCGCCCACCGAAGGACTCCAAAGGGTGCCATCTGCCGCCACCAGCTCCGTACCGAAAGGCCCCACACTCTCGCCAGTCTCACCGTAGACCCACAATCTGGCCGAAGGCGGTAGGGCGACGTCGAACAGCTGCATTCGCAGCCGATATGCCCCGCTCACGTGTACCCGCGAGCCCCACACCAGGTCGCCAGAGCTTATGAGGCTCAGCAAGCCGCCGCCATGAGCTACCGGCGGTGCTCCTCGCCTGGCACGGGGAGCCAGCACCGAGTCGAGTGACACCCGCTGCAATGTCCCCAGAGCCCGGACGAACCCATTCCTGAGCGGAACCCGATTCGATTGATTCCACAGGGCGATCTCTTCCATCTGCGCCCGTGCCTCGGTGATAGCTGGCCTGAGCTCGGCCAAGGGCTTCGATCTGGCATTCAAAGCGAGTCGATGAGGCACAGGCAAGGCACCGACACCGTCAGAGGGATCGACGTTAAGCTCTGGTTCGGCCACCTGAGCAACCAGACTCGCAGATTGAGCGAGGCAGCCCGCGAAGATCAAGAGGGCGAGGACTCTCTGTCGCGTAATCGAACTCCCTCTATTCATTCACGTCACTCCTGGCGCGGATGCCACGGCGGGCACCCTACCCCAATCTAGGTCGAATCGAAGTGGATCGCAGTGCAGGATTTCATTTCACCACCACCGCACGACATTCCGCCAGTTGGTCGGGGAGCCCCTTGTGGGCTCCTGGGAGGGTGCAAGGCTCTCCCCTACGGAATGAGGATGACGCCGGCGCGATAGAGGGGGCCGGTCTTGCTGGCCAGGGGTAGACCTTCGACCATGCGGCACCAGCGCACTTCGCCAAAGATCTCCATCGCCGAGCGCTTGCCCTGGGCTTTGAACAGCCGGCGCGACTCGACCATCAGAGGGCGGCCAATCTCGATCCCCATGCCGAATTCGCTCCAGTCGAGGACTCTGCCCAGGGCCGGGCTGCGTAGGCGGACCCCTTGCACAACGCGCCGGGACGATCGCCGTGCATCTTGATCGGCGCCGGGAAGGGGCGCGGTAAGACCCTGCCAATCACCGCTGTCGATGTCTGTCGACCCGGGATCCGGCAAGAACTCCAGGGTGCCCTCGGCGGGAACCAGACCATCGAGCGGAATGGGCCACACGGGACCGCCGAACTCGATCCGCTCGGGGCTACAGCCGAGATGGTCCGCAGCGAACTCGACGGCACCGAAAGCGTCCGCTCCAAGCGCCACATCGAGTCGCTCGCTCCGCTCCTGTCCGCCCACCTGATAACGCAGATACCACCCGGGATTCTCCGAACCCTGGCCAACGAAATCGAGTCGAGCGACCGGTGCAAGGTCGAGTTGAGCAAGCATGACCTCCTTCAGTTGTAACCGATCTTCCCTTCGAGGTCACCACCGATTTGAAGATATGCATATCTCTCTGGCATGCTCCACGCGCCACCCACACCGGAGAAAGCTGCTCGCGCTCCGGCCTGAATCATCAAGGCCATCGGCAGTTCCTGGGCACAGAGGCACTGTGGTTGAAACCCGACCTAGGGCCGCCACGGTATGGATCTCGCGGCGACAGCCATGCCTCTGAGCACCTAGAACAAGAGCCAGAGGATGATCAGGATCAGCAGGATCGCCCCACCGATCAAGAGCGGTCGGGGGACGACATCCTTGGCCACATCCTTGGCGACCTTGGCGGCGAATTCCGCCTGGGTCGGCGCCCGGTACTCGGCAGCGGCCTGGGCGACATTCACCGCTGGCTCACCGCCCTCCACAGGACCAGGGCTTGCCACCCTGACCAGCTCGTGAAAGCCATCGAGGCTCTGTTGCACGATGGACCTGGCCGAGCTGTCGAGGAGTCGCTGGCCGACTCCCGCGATGCGCCCCCCCACTTGAGCATCGCTGTCGTAGTGGATGAGGGTGGAGTCTCCGGCGGCCTCCAGGTCTACCTTGGCCGAAGCGTTGACGAATCCCGTCGTGCCCTGTCCATTGATCTTCAGGCGGAAACTGTCGGGTGCCACCAGATCGAGCATCTCGATCTTGCCCTGGAACTTCCCCTGCACTGGTCCCACCCGGATGTCGAGTTGCCCTTCGAACTGGTTGTCGCCCACCTCCTCCAACTTCTCGCAACCCGGCAGGATCGACGTCAAGACGGTGGGATTCCGCAAAGCCTCCCAAACGGTCTGCTGCGGTGCCTCGAACGTGTAGGTGCCTGCCAGTTTCATGGTCGGTTCCCTCCTGTCATCATCCGCGGACATTGGGTCCGCAAGGTTGAGTCTCTGAGTCGAAGCTCGTCAAGTCAGCTCGTCTGCAAATGCCGTCCGGGCTGGGACGCAGCTCAAAATAGCACAGTGATTCCCCCACCCGTTAAGAGCCGGCAGGCATCGGGGAAAAGCAGGATCGCGAGGCTCAATACTGCTTCAGTCGGTGACGACTGCCTCCTTCTCCAGTTCGTCGCGGGCGCTCTCGATACCGGAACGGACGCTAGCCGGAGCCGTCAAAATGCTCGGCCGCGGCTTCGATGGAGTCGAACAAGGGCAGGACGTCCTCGAGACGAGTAATGCGAAGAATCTCTCGAATGCGGGCATTGGAATTGGCGATGACCAGACGACCGTCGGCCTCCGTCGCCAGCTTGAACGCTCCCAGAACCTGAGCCAGATCGCTCGAGTCGAGGTGTTTGACGTGCCCCAGATCGAGCACCAGGTACTTTCGTCCTCTATCGATCTGCGTCTGGACGATCTCTTGGAGGGTTGGGCTGCGGCCTTCGATCTGGATCAGATCGATCTGGGACTCCTCGCCCGCTGAGCCTCGTTGGATGACCACCAGCGTCCAGGGAGCGCCAGGGCGCGTCCTGGGTTCCGGGTACCGGAGAATCCAGATATTCATGGGTTCGACCTCTGCCACGATCATAGCCCCTCGAATACACCGGCGTCGAACGCCGGCGTCTGGACTATTGAGCGAGAAGAGCCGCAAAGCGGGGATTGTCGCGTAATGGATCCCAGGCGGGATCGATCTGCAGGACCGCAGGCGAGAGGTAGGGGTTGGGCACCGAAAGCAGCCGCTCGAGCCTTTCGATGGCGGCATCGTCCTCGCCAACTTCCGCTTCGATCCTCGCTACGTACTGCTCGAGATTGAGGCCAAAGAAGGTGTCGTGGTCCATCCCGTAGAGGGATGCCGCGTGCCGACCTCGCTCCAGTGCCTGCTGCTTGCGACCAAGCCCGGCGTAGGCCAGGCCGAGCGAGGCCAATGCGGTGTAGTCATCCGGATTCGAATCCAACATGGCTTCGAGAAAGTAAGCAGCCGCCGTGAAGTCGCGCTCTGCGCCGGCAGCATCTCCTGCCAGGCTCCTGGCCCAGCCGGAAAGCAGACTGACAGGAAGGACCACGGGCATGAAGACGATCTTCTCTTCATTGTAACGAGGCAGGTATTCGAGGGCAGATTGCGAGTCTCTCTCATAGGCGAACTGGAGGTAATTCGCCAGCACCACCCAGTTCTCGGTCAATGCCGACGGAATCGACTCGATCGCCTCTCCTGCCAACCCAAGATCGCCGCTCTCGACCC
Organism: uncultured Acidobacteriota bacterium; assembly: GCA_963707075.1. Taxonomy (GTDB): domain Bacteria; phylum Acidobacteriota; class Thermoanaerobaculia; order Multivoradales; family JAHEKO01; genus CAXMQZ01. The sequence goes on along the minus strand of CAVPOX010000004.1, from coordinate 43,542 downwards.
AGAGAGTCTGTGCATACCAGAAGAGACTCTCGGTGAAATCGGGTTGCAGGTCGGAGGTTCGCCGAAACATCTCGCGGGCGCCCGCGAAGTCACCCAAAGCCTGACGGGTCAGGCCGACTTCGTAGGGTGACCGGAACTCGAGCGGGTTGAGCTCGTAGGCGCGTGCGAGGTCGTCGAGAGCACCCTGCCAGTCCCCCCGCCGACGGCGCACGAACCCCCGTGCCGAAAGCACCTCGAAGCTGCTGGGCCAGAGCTTCTCGGCCAGATCGAACTCGACCATCGCCTGTTCATATTCTTTGTGTCCCCAGTAGTGGTAATAGCCCATTGCCAGGTGCGCTCGCGCTGAGGTCGGACCCAGTCGGATCGCGGTCTCTGCGGCTTCAAGCGCCCTTGCATCCCGCTCCGCCGAAATGTCGTTTCCCAGATGCATCTGGGCGGAGTGGGCTTTGGAGAGCTCGGCCCAGGCATCGACGAACTCCGGATCGAGCTCGACCGCTCGTTCGAGCGTCTGCACCGCCAGGGTATTGTTGGTGCCCAGTCGCGTATCGTTGAAATGGCGCCCACGCAGATACGCCTGCCAGGCCTCGAGATTCCTGGTCGTCGGCTTGTCGAGGAGATCCCGACTCCCGGCACCCAGGGCCACGCCCAACTGCTCGATGACTTCGTTGGCAATATCGGTCTGAACGGTGAAGACATCCTCGATGGTCTCGTCGAAGCTGTCAGCCCAGACCTGGGTGTCGTCGGCAACCCGTACCAGCTGAGGCGTGATGCGCACGCGACTCGTGCCATCTTCCAAACGTGCCCAGCGAATCTTGCCCTGCAGCAGATAGTCCACCCCCAGCTCTTTGCCGATTTGCTGCGTTGTTTTGCCGGTCCCGGCATAGAGCAAGGCACTGTTGCCGGAGATGACGCCCAGATCCTGGCCAGCTCCGAGCCGCGTGGTGATCTCCTCGGTAACCCCGGCGGCAAAGTAGTCGTCTTCGGCCTCACCAAGGTTTTCGAAGGGCAGGACGACGATCATTTTGCGCTCGTCGAGCGCGGCGGTCGATTCCTCTGTCGAGCTATCAGCAGCAGACGCCGAAACCGGTTCCTCGGACCGGTTCTTTCCCAACCAACTCACGCCGATCAGACCCGCGAAAATCACGGCAAGCGCCGCAACTGCTGGCCATATCCAAGCAGGTCTCTGGGGCGACGACGCGCTGGGTTCCAGAGGGCTCTTCTCTTGCTCCGCCTGCAGCTCCTCGAGCTCGTTGCGAAGCTCCTTGGCGGTCTGATAGCGACGATCCGGATCCTTGTGCAGACAGCGGCGGACAATCCGGTCCATGTGTCGAGGGAGCCCTGTCTTGAGATCAGTCACCGAATCCGGCGTGTCCTTGAGAATTGCCGAAATCGTCGAGATGGGAGATTGGCCTTGAAATGGACGGGTGCCCGTGAGCATCTCGTAGAGGACGATGCCGAGCGAGAAAACGTCGGAACGGGTGTCGACGCTCCTGCCTTCTGCCTGCTCTGGAGACATGTAGTGCACAGTGCCGAGGATCTGGCCCTCGGCTGTGACAGCTGCGGTTGGCAGATGTGTGGCATCAGTCGACTCGGAACCTTCCGCCATCTCCTCGGTGACCTTGGCCAGGCCAAAGTCCAGCACCTTGACCCTCCCGGCCGAGTCGAGCATCACATTGTCGGGCTTGAGGTCGCGGTGAGTGATGCCGCGTTCGTGGGCTGCGGCAACGGCGTCGGCCAGAGGGATAAAGATGTCAAACAGCTGCGGCAGTGCCATTCCATCCGGTTTCAACAAGGCCGAAAGCAATTGACCCTTCACCAGCTCCATGGTGATGAAGAACTGCCCTTCGACCTCTTCCACTGAATAGATGGTCACGATGTTCGGGTGATTCAGTGCCGCAACCGCCTGGGCCTCTCGCTCGAGCCGTGCCCGGCGCGACGGGTCGGCGGTCACCTCTTCAGGCAAGACCTTGAGCGCCACCTGACGTTTTAGACGGGTATCCTCGGCCAGATAGACCTCTCCCATGCCGCCCTGGCCGAGCTTCTCCGTGATCCGGTACTGCTTGAGTGTCCGACCGATCAATGCCTGGTCTCCACAAGTGAAGGTGTCTAAGTATAAGACTTTCCGGCTCGACCATCCGCCAAGACGGCCACGGCCGGCCCAAGGGCCGGCCGCGTCGACACTTCCGGGGTTGGGCCCCCTGGGTTACTGGGGCTTGAGGGAGTTGGTGTAGTCGGTCGCCGTCTTGAGCGTATCCGTGATCGACTTGAAGAATCCGTCGGCCTGCTTGTTGAGCCCGGCGGCCTCATCCGAAAGGTCGGCGATGGCGGCAGGGTTGAGATCCTGTCCGAGGAAACGGATCTGATCATCCATCTTGGCGATGAAGCCGTCGAAATCCGCAGCCGCTTTCGTACCCGCCTCGAAAATCTTGCTGTAGTTGCCTTTGGTTTCAGCCAGACGAGCCTCACTCTTGGCTCGCAGGTCGGCATCGGTGTACCCGGCCTGGCTGGCTTCCCAGCTGGCGAAGTAATTGTCAGCCGCTTCCTGCATCGACTCGGCTTTGACCCGCACGTTTTCCCTCTCCTTCAGGGTCTTGCCCAGATCCTTCTCCAGGCTCTTGTACTCTTTTCGTGGGTCGCTCGCCTTGCCGTCGATGATGTAGTTGTAGCGCTCGAGGGTCTTCTTGACCTGGAGATTGGTCGATCGGATGGCCGAGGTCAGCGCCTGGGACTTGTTCATCAGCTTGTCGGCGAGCTTGAAGCTCGCCTGCGACTGGGCTCCCGCCAAACCCGTGATCGAGACCAGCAACGCGATCATGACGATCGTGACTACGGTGAATCTGCGCATGTTCAGTGACTCCTTATCGAATTTGAGGGTCCATTATAGTGACTCCCGTCGACTCTTGTCGGCTCGCTGCGCCAAGCTGCTGGCGGGACCGCAATGTCTCACTCATGCGCCGTGACTCTCAGACGCCAACTGGACTGTCAGACCATCCGGATCCGGAAAGTAGATTCGACGCCCCTGGATGTCGGGCTCGAGACCGACTTCGCGCAGCCCCACGGCGACTTCCTCGGTGTCGAAATCTGCGATGGAATAGCAGTAGTGGTGCATGCCGGCTTCCTCGCCCCGAAACAAGGCGACAAAATTGGGTCCACAGTCCAGGAAGCAGTTGTGCGGCGCCGAGTCGCTGGTCACCCGGAGACCGAGATGGCGGACGTAGAAATCTCGGCTACGCGCCACATCGGTAACGCTCAAGGCAAGGTGGTTGAGCCTCGTCGCCTGGAAGGTCGGCCCCGTAGCGGCCTCGGCCTTCCCCGTCACACTGCCCATGCCGGCCGTAGCCACCAGGCTGGCAACCAACTGTCTGCGCGTCAGCTTGCCCGCGTCGTACAGATCGATCAGATATGCGAGCGTCGACTCCATAGAGCACCTCCCCGGCCTGTAGTTGACCCTGCAGATTAGTACGGATCCTCGATCGCTGAGGTTCGCTACGCGATCGCAAATCAGGAGACCGAGTTCACAACGCCCCTCCCTGGGTCTACTCGGAGACACCCGACCAGGCTGAGAAACTCCCTGACTCGAAATCATCCAGGAAGATCTCTTCGTCAAGTCTGAAGTCGAAACCGACCTGAACAGGTTCAGCCCCCACCACGGTGATTCGATCGCCAGTCAGAGGATCGCACAGACCATGGATCGCGGCCCCGAGCGGGCAAGACTTACTTTTCCAGAGCTGGTTCAGATATCCGTCCGGAACATGGGTCGAGAGAGTGTAAAAACCGGAGCTCAATTCGATTTGATACAAACCTCTGGCATCCGTGAGATCGCCCGCGACAGCCTCACCGGCAGAGTTCCAGGCATGCATATGGACGCCTGCCACAGGATCTCCCGCACCATCGGTAACAAATCCGGAGATGCCTCCCTGCAAGACGAGCGCGAAATCGAGGTTCTCGACAAGCGCTCCAAGATCAAGCGGGATCGGTGTTCCGGTCAGGGGATTGCAGCCCCCCTCGCATTCGAACCCTTTCCAGAGTTGGTCGAGGTGACTGTCGGAATCTGTCTGCAAGAAGTAGTCGTCGGCAGGGAGCCCAGCAGTCAAATACTGGGCGCGGGAATCGACCTCGACGATTCTCAACAACTGGCCGCCTGATCCGAAAATCCTGAGGCGGGAATCCGCGACCGGTTCACCTGTGGCTGCATCGCGCACAGCTCCACGAAGTGTCCCACCGAGAGAGAGCCTGAAATCGACGCCGAATCGTACTTCTCCCAGGGCGATGGGGATGGGCGTCCCCAGGACCGGATCACACCCCGAAGGCGGGCCGCCAAAACAAGGGATTTCGTCGAACAACTGATCAATGAAGGCTCCGTCTTCGTCGGTCAAAACGAAGTAGGTTCCGGGCAACAGATCAGCCAACTCATATCTGCCCAGTGTTGAGCTGTATCCTGAATCGACAAGTTGTCCGAATGAGTTCCAGGCTTCCACCCACAGGTCGGCCAGCGGGGTTCCACTCGAGGCAGCCAATACAGATCCCGAGATGCCTCCCAGGCGTTCGAGCGCGATATCGATACCGGTGATCTCCTCCTGGTTGGAGAGTGCGATAGGTGTCCCTTCATCCCATCTGCAGTCCGGATCACACGGTATGCCGTCATAGACCTGATTCTGATACACCCCATAGAAGCTCGTTCCCACGAAGTAGGTGCCGGGCAACAAGCCGTCAGAAACCCAATTGCCATGTACATCGGAGTATTCCCAGTCAGAGTCCCCTCCGTCAGAGCGCTCGAGAACCACCGGTCCACCCACTACCGGAAGACCGGACTGCGAATCGGTCAGACGGCCTGAAATGGTTCCGAGAGCCTCGACAACAAAGTCAAAGCCGGAAGCTTTCTCGAGCGGCAAAAGTACGATCTGGTTTCCCAGCATCGGGTCGCAGTATCCATCGCAGGGGATATTGTCCCAAAGCTCGTCCTGATACCCACGGAGATCGGTGGCCAGGAAGTAGGTGCCACCCATGAGTCCGCGAAACTCATACCGGCCGAGACTGTCCAGGTACGTGCGCTCGAGTCGAAAGCCGGTCTGGTCAAACAGCTCGATATCGCCGGTTTTCACCAGGTGCCCAGCGCGGTCGACGATCACACCACCGATGCTGGCGCCGGCAGACAACTCGAAGTCAATTCCCTGCACGACGAAGAACGTGACCTCGATCGGGTCGCCATCAGTGGCCTCACAGGACTCCTCGCACGGGATTCCATCCCAAATCTCGTCGACATAGTTGTCGGTGTTCTCTGTCTTCAAGAAGTAGGTACCAGGATCCAGTCCATCGAATCGAAAAACCCCATCGGCTCCCGTCCAGTCGCCTCCCGCGTACGATCCACTCGCATCATAGAGGCGAACAGACACGCTCTCGATCGACTGGCCAGTGGCATCATCGCGAACTGTTCCCGTGACACTCCCCGCCCCCACACCATCAAGGCTCAAGAGCAAGAGTTGCTGCCCCTCAGGGGATTCGATCTCGACTCTCACTATCAACTCTGAAGTGTCTTTCTTCAAAACGGCGAGTCGGGATTGGAGACCCAGAGAGTCGTCATTTGCCCCGAGAACAGCTCCTCCACATCCATCGAATACGGTCAACGCGGTGTCCGCATCTGAACCCACTGTCTGCAAGCGGTACCAGCCGGAAGGCAGGTCCGACGCGTCAAACCAAGCAACCATCCGGCTCGATTCCGACTGTGAGTAGTCGGTCGTCGACCAGGAAACCGTTTCCGCAGAAACAGGCCGAGCCTGGGTGCACACAGCGGTGGGCACGACCGGACGAGGCTCGACAGGATCCCAACCGAAAGGAAAGCGACCCGACCCCCGGCTACCGCGAACCGCAACATCGGGTCCAGGCCAGGACTCGATGCGCGAACGAATCGCCGCGATCTTTCTCTGCAGCTCCGCAGCGGTTCCAGTGTCCAGGGTCCCGATCTCGGACTCCCAGAACTCCAGTCGAGACAAGAACCGCTCCAGGGTCTGGCCACGGCGGGCCACCGGAACACCCATTCTCGCATCCACCTCCTCGAGCTCGGCCCAGCTCACGAACTCGTACTCGAGTCGCCAGAGAGCCTGTCTGTAGGCATCGGTATCGCCTGCGGGCACACGCGTGGCTGTCAGCCCGCAGCAAAGAACAACTGCCATGAGCAAAGCGCGCCGGTCGAGCATGTCGAGACCTCCTGACACCGCCAGAGTGTCGGCTTTCTCAATCAGCCTAGCAAGAATCGCGGACCGCTGCCCCAACCGGACGAACCGAGACAAGGGAAGAGCCAGCCTCTCCCAACTTGAAACTCCTGAAGACGGTTCAGCCGAGTGGTGCGCCGAGACTTTGAGAGCTCGACACGACAATCTCTACCGGTTCCACTGTCTTCTTGAGCTGGACCCCACGAGCTGCCAGATGAGCCAGCACGAAGTCGGTGCACAAAGGATCCTCGCCGACGAATTCGGGTGGGCAGATCCCCCTGCGGGTGAACATCCCGTCAGCCAGGAGGCGAACCCCGGCCGTGCAGGTATAGCCGGTGGTTCTGGCCATGGAGGTCACCCCGCGCTCCCGATCGTAGCGGTCCAGCAGGTCGTAGGTGACGCGTTCATGCTTCCCATCGGCGAGTCGGCCTTCGATCACGACCCGCATGACGGTGAACTCCTCTTCGCCCTCGTCGAAGGTCCAGTGCGGAAACATCAGCGCAGAGGTGAATGCCAACGGTGAGATGTCGACGCCGTTGACGGTGATCGGTTCCTTGTCGAAGAAACCCACCTGTCGCAGCGCTTCCATGAAACGCCCATGGTAGGGGTAGCGCAGGGTCTTTTCCTTCATATTGGGACACCACATCGTTGTCGCCAGAGTGCGCAGACCATCGGTGTTTAGCGACTCGAGCGCCCCGACACCTTCGAAATGAACCACTTCTGGATCGGACAACGCTGGCCGCGTCACCATGCGACCGTTCTCCACGTAGCGGGCCGGTCGCGTGTACTCCTCGACGACATCGGCCGGAGAGAATCCCGCCTTGTACTCGAAAGGCCAATCCCGGACTACCGGTAGCCCTCCGACGAGACACTCGAATCGCTCGACCGCCTCCATGCGGGCATTCTGAAACCCCATCAGGAGATTGCTCAAGCCGGGAGCGACGCCGAAATCCACCAGCGCGGAGACGCCGTGGTCCCTGGCGAGGTCCTCGAGCTCGAAGGGATTCTCCGGAAAGAAGGCGATGTCGACGACGTTCTTGCCGGCCTTGATGACCGTCTCCAGCGTTGCCTTACCCATGGAGCCTGGCAGCGCACCCACGACGACATCCGCCGACTCGACCGACTCGGCCACCACCTTGCTGTCCGCAAGATCGGCGACCCGCTTCTCGATAGAGTACTGCGAGCCGATCTTCTCCAGGTTCGCCGCACTGCTGTCGACCGATATGACCTCGAAATCCGGGGCCAGATCGCGAGCGACCTCACGACCGACCAGGCCTGCACCGAGAACAACGATCTTCTTCATGGCCCACCTCCTCTCGACATTGCGGCGACGCGCACTCCCACCGGGCTGCACCCCGAGGGCTACACCGCCGACAAGGCACGCACGCTATCCGCGCTCGATCTCTCTTGTCGCCATCCTTTGGGGTAGGGAGATTTCAGCGGCGAGGTTCGTCGCGTGTAGCTCGCCAGAAGATGACCAGGCCCGCCAACACCAGGGTCGCCGAAAGCAGGAACGGCGCACCCGGGAAATGAATCGAGGTCTCTTCAGCCGTGAAGTAGCGGAACATCTGCGTCATCAGCGGCGGAGCGATGATGGCACTGAGACTGTACAGACTCCCGACAGCTCCCTGCAGCTCGCCCTGCGCGTCGGTAGCCACGCGATGGCTCATCAGCGCCTGCAGAGAGGGCATGGTCAGCGCCCCCAGGAGCCAGGTCACCAGCCAGGCGAACATCATCCAGCCTTCCGTGGCAAAGGCGTAGCCGGCATAGCCGATCCCGCCCACGGTCATCGCGATCATCGCTGACCGTCGTTCACCCAGACGTGGAATCACCACCCGCGGCAACGTGCTCTGCCCCAGCACCATGACGGTTCCGACGAAAGCCAGAGACGCCCCGACCAACACCTCGGTCCAGCCAAACTTGTACATCGTGTAGAACGACCAGGTGCTCGGCATGACCTGGTGCGCCACCTGCCAGAGAAACAAGACCGCCAGCAAACCCAGCACCACGGGGTGCTTGCGGATCTGCAACAAGATGCCAACTGGATTGGCGCGACGCCAGTCGAACTCACGGCGACGCGCCGGATCGAGAGTCTCAGGCAGAACGAAGTATCCATAGGTGAAATTGAGCAGGCTCAACCCCGCCGCTGCAAAGAATGGCGCCCGCGGACCCAGCTCACCCAGTATGCCTCCGAGCGCCGGACCCAGAATGAATCCGGCACCGAAGGCCGCTCCCATGAGCCCAAAACTCTGCGCTCGCTTCTCGGGTGGGCTGACGTCGGCAATGTAGGCGTGGGCGGGAGTGAAGGAAGCGCCGGCGATTCCCGCGATGGCCCGACCCGCGAAGAGCCACCTGATCGTCGGTGCAATTCCCATGATGATGTAGTCGATGCCGAGCGAGGCCACGGCGTAGAGCAACACCGGTCGACGGCCGAAACGGTCACTGAGATTGCCAAGGATCGGGGCACACAAAAACTGCAGCGCCGCGTAGACAAATCCGAGCCACCCGCCATAGACCGCCGCGCGGCTGAGACCCTCGCCGGTGAGCTCCATGATCAGCTCCGGCATCACCGGGATGATCACTCCAAAGCCCATGCTGTCGAGGAGGACCGTGACCAGGATGAAGAGAAGGGCCTTCCTGCCGGGTTTGCGAAGGGGCATAGAGTGAGTCCGACGTCACCTTGGACTCTCGAAAGATATCAGGACGCCGCCATCCATGACTCCCCCAGAAGTCAGTCGGGTCCGTGTCTCTGCTCTTTCGCATCTCCGCACTCCTCTCTCGACTTCGCTGCTAGCATGCATCCACAACGCACACTGAGGGGAAAACAATGAAGCAGACGGTCTTTGCCTCCTGTCTCACTCTCGTCCTCGGCCTGGTCCTCTCGCCGACGCTCGAAGCGCGCTCGCAGCCGGAGCTCCTACGTCAGTCCTACATCAGCCAGGCTGAAGGCGGGGAACGGGACTACTTCGTCTATCTACCCGCCGGATACAAGAAGAAGGACAAGGAGCCGTGGCCCGTAATGCTCTTCCTGCACGGCAATGGGGAACGTGGTGATGCCAAGAACGACCTCGACTGGGTCCTGGTCCATGGACCTCTCTACGAAGCCTGGATTCAGAAGCGAGACCTGCCGTTCATCATCGTCGCGCCCCAGTTACCGCTCTACGGGCTCGACAAGACCGTCGATTACATTCGCAACCGCAAGCCGAGCGACATACCACGGCGCCTCGAGCAGGGTGTGCCACCACGCCCCGAGGAGTTTGCGACACCAGATCCCATGGTGGGAGCAGTGCCCGATACCGAGTTTCCCGTCGGTGCCGAGGAACTTCAGGCGGGTTGGTTTCGACTCGAATCGGACCTCATTCAGATTCTCGACGATGTCAGCAAGTCATTCCGGGCTGATCCTGCTCGGGTTTATCTGACCGGGATCAGCTATGGCGGCTACGGTACCTGGTACATGGCCAGCCATCATCCGGAGCGATTCGCGGCCATCGCCCCGGTGGTGGGTTGGGGACATCCCGATCTCATGCCCGCTCTGGCTAGGCACCGGGTCCCCGTCTGGGTCTTTGCCGGCGGGCGAGATCCCGCGGTCCCAGTACGCTACTTCTATCCCGGTCTGAATGCTCTCGAGGAGCTCGGTCATCCGGAGGTGCGCTTTACCATTCACGAAGACATGGGACACGACACCTGGCGGCGCGTCTATGCTGGTGAGGATTTGTACACCTGGCTGCTGAGCCAACGAGTCCACTCAGTCAGGTAGCCGACTTCCCGCAGGCCCCCTGGTCGCAGCTCACACCCCACCCGTGCCTGCGGACGTCTATAATGAAACTGCCTTAGCCCGAAAACAATCGGTCGCAGTACTGGGGTTTCGTGTCCATGGGAACGGATACGTAAGCCGACCAGAGGACTCTCAGCTCCCCTGTGAGTCCGTCACCAGGGAGGTCGAAGATGGCCAAGAGTACTCCGCAGTTCGAACGACACCTGTACTGGCTGGAGGAGGGCGACTTTCTGTGGGCGAAGGGTTGGCTGCGGGATCAGGGCTACAAGCTGGCCGTCGCTCGGCTAACTCCCTGTCAAGTCCTGCGGGCCACGGACCGGCGTGTCTACTACGCTCCGCCAGCGCTGTGGAGCTTCATGTGCCACCGACAGGGCTCCTGGTACCGAAAATCCAAGCGCCGAGGTCAGTACATGATGATGTCCGAGAAACGTCTGCCGACAGAGATGGACCGCTTCCGCGATGCCGAGCTCAGCATCTCCGATTTCCAATCAGATCAGGTGCCCAACAACGAGGCGATGGAGCAGGTCGTGGCCTCGGCTGAGTATCAGGATAACAAGCCAACGGCCTGGGAAGAGATTGGTGCGCTGGATGCGATGATCTACAAGACGTTCTTTACCGTCAACAAGGTCTGGGGGCGGGATGACAACTTCGACAAACACTGGGTCGGGCACAAAGCGAACCACGCCAACTTCCTCGCCAAAAGGTTCACCACCGAGCTCGATGGCGAAGCGGTTCCCTACACTCTCACGGGCAACGACGGGGTCTGCTCGTCGTGCGCCGAGTTCTTCAACGTCCTGGCGCCCGACACCCGCAAACTGGTTCGGTCGTGTCCGGGCTCGATCACCTTTGGCAAGGCGCCCAGGGATGTCTTTGTCGACGTGAATCCAGTGCGCATCAAGGATTAGCCGAGCGGTTCAGCCAGGGATCTCATCGAGCCGAGCTGCTGCGGTAAGCTCAAGGATGAACCCTTTGGCAAGCACGCATGATCGGGCAAACTCTCGGCCACTATCGGATTCTCGACAAGCTCGGAGCGGGCGGTATGGGCGAGGTATATCTTGCTGAGGATCTGGAGCTGGGACGCAAGATTGCGCTCAAGGTCTTGCCGGAGTCGATGGCCCGCAACCCCGAGCGGTTGCAGCGTTTCCAACGAGAGGCCAAGACTCTCGCCTCACTCAGTCACCCCAACATCGTCACCATCTTCTCGGTCGAGTCGGAAGACGGTCTCCAGTTCCTCACCATGGAGCTGCTCGAGGGGCAGACCCTGACGCAACTGATCCCGCGGAGCGGGATGAGTCTGAGCGAGCTCTTCGATATCGCCATCCCCCTGTCCGACGCACTCGCCGCCGCCCACGACCAGGGCATCATCCATCGTGACCTGAAACCCGGCAATGTCATGGTGACCGATCGGGGCATCGTCAAGGTCCTGGACTTCGGCCTCGCCAAACAGTCCCGCTCAGCCGATCTGGCCTTCGATCCCGAAGCCCCGACCGAGCCTCTGACCGGTGAAGGCCGGGTCCTCGGTACGGTGCCCTACATGTCGCCGGAACAGCTCAGAGGCAAACCGGTCGATCACCGGACCGACATCTTCTCCCTGGGTATTCTGCTCTACCAGATGGCGACAGGTGATCGCCCCTTCAAGGGAGAGACCTCGGCCGAGGTCCATTCGTCCATTCTCCGCGACGTGCCGACAGCGGTCGATGACCTCAACGCCGAAGTGCCCCACGACGTGGCTAGAGTGGTGAGCCTGTGCCTCGAGAAAAACCCGGACCAGCGACTTCAGTCGGCCAAGGACGTGCGCAACGAGCTGACGGTTCTGCGCGAGGAGATCTCGACCGGCGTTTCGGGTTCCCGACCCGCGTTTCCCGAACCCTCCAGACGCACCGCGGCCCTCGGCTGGTACCTGTTGGCCATCGTGTTGCTGGTCATCACCATGTATGGCGCCTGGAAACTGACACGAGGTGGCTCAGACGAAGACCAGTGGACCATGGGTCCCGAAGCCCAGATGCTGTTCGACCAGGCTGAGCTGCTCGAGTTACGAGCCACCCAGGAAGGCTACGAGCAGGCCGAGGATCGCCTGCGGCGAGCACTCCTGCTGGAACCCGATCATCCAGTCATCCAGGCGCGCCTGGCTCGCCTGCTCAGTACCTTGCAGGATGAAGTGCCAACCCCGGACCGAACGGGCGAGATTCTGGAGCTCGCCAGGTCTGCCATCGAGGCCGATCCAGACAATGTCGAAGCTATCGTGGCGCTTGGCCGTCACGCTGTTCACAGCGGAGATCTCGATGCGGCCGAGCAAGCTGCCAATCGCGCGATCGAGACTGCCCCCGAGGATCATGCTGGCTACACCCTTCGCGGCCGTGTCCGACTCGAACAGGATCGCGTCGACGAAGGTCTGACCGATCTCCAGCAGGCGGTGTCGCTGGCCGGCACCGATATGGAGGCACGTCTGGAGCTGGCCTACAGCCTCTGGAAGCTCGGCCGCAACAACGAAGCTGCAGGTGAGTACGAGAAGGTTCTCCGTTACAACCCCGACTCACCCGCCGCCCTGAACAACCTTGGAGCGATCTACGGCCAGCAAGGACGGCTGCTCGATGCCATCCCGCTCTTCAAACACCTGCTAGAGCTGAGTGATGATGCCGATGCGGCACACAATCTGGCCAACTGCTACTTCTTTTCCGATCGCATGGATGAAGCGCTGGCAGCCTACAAGCGGGTTCTCGAGATCGATCCCGAGTACACCTATGCTCCCCATGGTCTGGCCGAGACCTACGAAAAGCTGGGAGAGAAGGAAAAGGCCCGAGAAGCTTTCGAAGACGCCGTGGCCGCCTACGACCGCTACCTGACAGCGGCCGGCGCAGATTCTCAGATGCTCGGACTGCGAGCCGTCTGCGCTGCCAAACTGGGCCGCGGCGGAGAGGCCGTCGCCAACATCGAAGAAGCCCTCGACCTCACCCCGAATTCAGGCGACCTTCTGTTCAACGCGGCGCAAGTCCATGCCATCGCCGGCAACCGCAACGAGGCCTTGGCCTACGCCCGTCGAGCGATCGAGGCCGGCTACCCGCGCCAGGAGTTCGACCGCGACCTGGCATTCACTGACTATCGAGACGACCCTGAATTCAGGACCCTGCTCGAGACTGCGGCGGTACCCTGAATCAGCCGCTCCCCCGCTTGCCCGCCCAGGGTGGGTCGAAGAAGAACACCCGGCTCTCCCCGTCTTTCAGCTCCACGTCGAAGAAGATCAGGAGAGCACCGGTCAATTCCGGATACTCGAACTTGAGGTCCGCCTCATCGGAACCATCGGTCGAGAAGACGACCTCGCTGGTTGCAGCCTCCTTGCCGTCTCTTTTCAACCAGAGCCTGGTCTCCGACTCTTGTGTCTCCCAGACAGCGGCTTCCGGGTCCAGGACGAGGTACCTGAAGTTGTTCAGCTTCAGAACCCGAACCCTGGCCGCGTCGCGGACCCACTTCACCTTCACCTTGAAGTACTCCCCGATCGGCACCTCGGGCAGGCGAGTCTTTGCATCTTTGTGGTCCCGGTACCCGAACGAGGCCTGACCGATCTCGATTCGCACCTTTGTCTGCACCTCCGGTTCTGTCTCCGGCGCTTCTGCCATGACGACCTCCGTGATTCCGAGACTCGCGACCAATAGGAGCGCGATCCCTGTGAATACTCTCTTCATGCTCCGGCCTCCCGTTTCCAGGTCGCCGCGATCCCCCGCGCAATCGACCCTATTCCCTCTTGGTTCTCCCAATACCTTACACCCATTCCGCGGCAACATTGGCCCAACAGCGCAGGGCGAGACGCTGATATTCTAGGGTCATGGCAAAACAGAATTCGTTCGATGTGGTTTCAGAGGTCGATCTGGAAGAAGTCCGCAACGCCGTGAATCAATCCATGAAAGAGGTCGTGCAGCGCTTCGACCTCAAGGGCAGTGACTCGAGCATCGAGTTTGACGACAAAGAGGGCAAGCTGGTGCTCTCCTCGGCGGACGATTTCAAGCTCCAGGCCGTAGACGACATCCTGCAGCGAAAGCTGGTCAAACGCGGCGTGGCACTCAAGGCGCTGAGCTACGGCACGATCGAGCCGGCAGCAAAGGGGCACGTGCGCCAGGCGGTGACCCTGCAGCAGGGAATTCCAACAGAGAAGGCGCGCGAGATCGTCAAGTTCATCAAGGGCACCAAGGTCAAGGTACAGGCGGCAATCCAGGAGGACATGGTGCGCGTCTCGGGCAAGGACCGCGACACCCTGCAGGACGTCATCGCCCAGCTCAAGGAGCAGGACTTCGGCATCGATATGCAGTTCACCAACTACCGGTCGAATTGAGGCGATTCGCCGGCACGAGGACCGACGGCTTCGCAACCCCTCCAGCGGTGAGCCGGTCGATGCCTCCACCGGTTGCAGTACAATGACCCTCACTTGATCGGCCAGACCCTCGCTCATTTCCGCATCACCGCCAAGCTGGGCTCCGGCGGCATGGGGGACGTGTATCGTGCCGAGGACACCAAGCTCGACCGGGAAGTCGCGCTGAAGATTCTGCCGCCCGACCTGGTGCAGAACCCCGATCGGGTCCGTCGCTTCGTGCAGGAGGCCAAATCGGCTTCCGCACTCAGCCATCCGTATATCGTCACCATCCACGAGATCGGTGAGGAGAACGGTGTGCATTACATCGCCATGGAGTTGGTCGACGGCGGCACGCTCAAGCACAAGATCCACACCGAGCAGGTGCCCTTCAAACAGGTTCTCGGATGGCTGGCTCAATCCGCAGAAGGCCTCGCCAAAGCCCACTCCGCCGGCATCATCCACCGGGATCTCAAGCCCGACAACATCATGATCACCCGCGATGGCTTCGCCAAGGTCCTGGACTTCGGTCTGGCGAAACTGACCGAGCCCCTGGGTGGCGATGGGAGTCAGGCGCAAACCGGCCTGTCCGATGAGACCGCCGCCGGGGCCGTGCTGGGAACCGTCGGCTACATGTCCCCTGAACAGGTCCAGGGCAAGAGCATCGACCCCCGTTCGGATGTCTTCGCTTTTGGTTGCATCCTCTACGAGGCGGCGACAAGACAGCGACCCTTTGCCGGCGAGACCGCTGTCGACACGATGCATCAGATCCTGCGAAGTGATCCGCCACCCGTCAAGGAGATCAGTCCCGAAACCCCCTCGGTGGTGCGTCGCCTCATTCGCCGCACTCTGGCCAAGGACCCCGAGCAGCGTTTTCAGTCGATGCGAGATCTTGCCTTCGAGCTCTCCGATCTTGCCGAAGAGTACGATGAGCTGTCGGTGCGCACCGACTCCCAGACCGTCAGCTCGAGCGGTGTCCTGGCGCCGATCAGCGACGACACCAGAGCCAAGTGGCCGTTGCGGATCGGCGGCTTCGCCGCAGTGCTGATCGCGCTCGGGTCTTTGGCATTCTGGCTCCTCCGCGACAGGGCCGGGCGGACCCCAACCGGGGCACCGACTCAGGCCACTTTTTCCCAACTCACCTACGAGGCGGGCCACGAGTCGGACCCCGATTTCTCACCCGACGGCAACTTCGTGGTTTATGCGGGATCCTCCGGCACCGAGACCGACTTGTTTCTCTTGCGGGTTGGCGGCACGAACCCCATCAACCTGACCCAGACGCCGGAGATCCGGGAATGGTCACCAGCCTATTCACCCGATGGCCAGACGATTGCCTTCGCATCGAGTCGTGATGGAGGCGGCATCTTCGTCATGGGCTCTACAGGTGAGGCTGCCCGGCGCCTGACCGACTTCGGCAGCGATCCGTCCTGGTCCCCGGACGGCAGCTCGATCGTCTTCGCCTCGGAGACTTTCTCCACCCCCGACGATCGCGGCAATTTCAGTCGACTTTTCGTCACTCCCGCGACGGGTGGCGCGGCCAGCGAGATCTACGCAGAGGACGCAGTGCAACCCGACTGGTCGCCTCACGGCGAGCGCATTGCTTTCTGGGCCCTGCGTGGAGATGGTGGCGTGCGCGATATCGCCACCACTCCGGCGAATGGCGGCGAAGCGGTCTGGGTCACAGACGATCCGGCTCTCGATTGGAACCCGATCTGGTCTGCCGACGGCGACTGGCTCTACTTCGCCAGCGACCGGGGGGGCAGTATGAACTTGTGGCGGGTCGCCATCGACGAGCGCAGCGGTGAAGTCCTGAGTGAGCCGGAGGCACTGACCACCCCTTCGACTTCTCTCGGTTGGTTCGCACTGTCGCAGGATGGGCAACGCGTCGTCTACACCCATCGGGAACTGAGTACTTCGATCGAGAGGCGGAGCTTCGACCCCGATTCCCTCGAGGTTGGAGACGAGGCTACGCCGCTGTTGAGCTCGGGTATTCCTTTCCTTTGGGTCAATCTGTCCCCGGATGGGGAAAGAATAGTCCTGGGGAGCCAGGGCTCGATTGATGACCTCTACCTGGCCAACACTGACGGCACCGGATTGCAGCGACTGACCAACGACCAGGCGAAAAACCGGGGGCCGCGATGGACACCCGATGGTGCCTCGATCGTCTTCTATTCCGATCGCAGCGGCAGCTATCAGACCTGGCGAATCCAGCCCGACGGCAGTGGCCTGCAGCAGCTCACCGACACCAAAGAGACAAACCTCTGGCCAGCCATCTCCCCTGACGGCCGGTACCTTCTGGCACCCGACATGGTCGATGGCACCAACGTCATGGACCTGACCGGATCGCTGCCAACCCGCGAGGTGATCGCCAGAGCGCGAGCCGGGGACTCTGGTTCAATCTTCTTCGGAACCGCCTGGTCTCCCGACTCTTCCCAAATCGTCGGGACCTTGATCGACAAACAGGCCTTCGGGCAACGAGCAATCGTCAGCTATTCGCTGACCCAGGATTCGAGCGAGGTCGTGTACCGGGTTGGCTCGGAGGCGACCGTTTTCGATCCCGTCTGGTTGCCGGAAGGCAACGGTATCGTGTTCGTACGGTTTCAGCCAGACGGACAGGGTGCGCTCATGGTCATGAACCCGGACGGCAGCGATCCACGACCCATCTGGACCTTCGAGGAGGACTCGGATCCTTCGATCAGTGTGTCGTTTGAAAATCGGTCGCTTCTCTTGCTCACCGTCCGTCGCTCATCCGACCTCTGGCTGGCGACCTTCGAGTAGTCACGCCATGCCGGTGTCGCGGGCCGGACGATGGCAATCACCGTATTGATCACTCCGTTGCATGTGCTACATTGCGCCCCACCTTGGAGGACCTATGCGCCCGATTCGAGAGCCCCGGACAGGGGCTTGGCTGTGGATTCACATTCTTCTGACCCTGAGTTGGGCATGCGGCGAAACGACGCCCGAACCCACCGCCATCCAGCTCGTGGACCGGTTCGACGAGGCGACGATCGACAACGCCGTCGCCGTCAAGGTCGACCTCCCCAGAACCGAGTGGAGCTTCGACGACGCGTCGAAGACGCCGCAATGGCAGGCCCTCGATGGGTTGACCGGAGTGAAGGTCACGGACGGCCAGCTCACCGGTCGCATCACCGGTCCGGCCACCCTGATTCTCGACGGGCCCGAGGATCCCGATCCCAACGATTTCTTTCACGCCATCGAGATCAAGATGAAGGTCTCCGCAGGGGCTCGCCTGGGGATCGGCTTCGAATCGGACGAGGAGCTCGACCTCGAGGAGTTGAAGGACGACCTGGCGGAGAGCAGCTTCTTCGACCTCAACATCGATCTCATTCCCGGCGAGGAGAGCCGCACCTATACCCTGACAGGAGCGAATGCACTCTTTCGCACTTCCTTCCCGGTCAGCTCCGCCAAGCACATTCTGATCCGGCCCTCCGATGCCGAGGGTGCCGAGTTCGCCATCGAGTCGCTCCGTCTGATCACGGTGCGTGAGTATCTGGCAACGATTCCCAGCGGCATCGGTTGGCAAGGCCTCGAAGAGATCTTTCGAGAAACCCTGGTGGCACGCTCACCGGAAAGGATCACCTTCGACGTCGACCTGCCGTCCGATCCCTATCTCGAGATTGCACTCGGCACTGTCGACGCCTACCCGATCACCTTCCGCATCACGGCGACGGCGGATGGCGAGACAAGCCAACTCCTGCAGCGCACCGTCTCCACCCCGCAGCGATGGAATCCCGAGGTGGTGGATCTGAAAGATCTGGCCGGACAGACCGTTGCGCTGGCCTTCTCGATCGAAGCCGACAAACCAGGCACACCCGGCTACTGGGGTACGCCGGTCATCCGCAACCGGCGACCGCCGGTTGCCGTGGCCGACAGCTCACCGGCACGCGCGGCGCTGGGCACGGGGAATGAGAACCCGCCCCAGGGGGTCATCTTTATCGTCGCCGACACTCTGCGCCGTGACCATCTCGACGCCTACGGCTACGAACGGGCGACCGCCCCCACCGTGCGCTGGTTCGCCGAGAACGGCATCCTGTTTCGGGACAACATCTCCCAGGGGACCTGGACCAAGGTTTCGGTGTCGTCGATCCTGACCTCGCTCTACCCCACCACCCATGGCATCAAGGACATGCCGGACCGCATGCCGGCCGGTGTCGAAACCCTGGCCGAGGCCTATCGCTCAGCCGGATACGCCACCTTCGCCACCTCCTCGGTCCCCTTCACCGGCAAGCTCACCAACCTGCATCAGGGGGTCGAGGTCCTGCACGAGAGCTCCTCGGTGCCCGAGCTCGACCATAGCGGCTCCAAGACGTCGCGCACCTACACCGACCGACTGCTCGAGTGGCTCGACATGCACCACGAGGTGCCCTTCTTCGCCTTCCTGCACGTTTTCGATCCACACAGTCCGTTCGAGCCCTATGCGCCCTACGAGTCCCTCTGGCTCGAGCCCGAGGAGCTGACAGCACATCGCCAGGACATGGAAACGGTCAAGGAGTTCATCGAAACCGGCTTCTTCCGTTATCAGGCCCTACCTGACAGGGAAGAGATCGAGAAATCGGGTGTCGATATCGAAACCTACGTTCGGCGCGAGAAGGCCTGGTACGACGCATCGATTCGTGCCATGGACCTGGAGATCGGCCGTATCCTGGAACGACTCCAGGAGCTCGGCCTCGCCGAGGACACCCTGATCGTGCTGATCAGCGATCATGGCGAGGAGTTCCTCGAGCATGGCCGTCACTTCCACGGCTATCACACCTATGGCGAGATGCTGAA
Source organism: uncultured Acidobacteriota bacterium (assembly GCA_963707075.1). Taxonomy (GTDB): domain Bacteria; phylum Acidobacteriota; class Thermoanaerobaculia; order Multivoradales; family JAHEKO01; genus CAXMQZ01. Next base: position 24,428 of record CAVPOX010000004.1, on the reverse strand, counting down.
CGTGCCGCTCATCTTCTGGTGGCCGGGAGGCCTTCCGCAGGGGGTCGAGGTGGCCACCACGGTCCAATCGATCGATGTAATGCCGACTCTGCTCGAGCTGAGTCTGCTGCCCTTGCCCGAGGCCATCCAGGGGCAGAGCCTGCTGCCCTTGCTGGCCGGATCCAATCCCACCTCGCTGGGATGGAAACCGCGGCCCGCAGTGGCCGAACGGGCCCAGGCCCCGGCCGCCAATGAAGGCGAGAAGAACGCCGAGCTCGAATCGCTCGCGGTTGTCGACGGCGACTGGAAGCTGATCTGGAACACCTACATTCCGGATGATCGACCCGAGTACGAGCTCTACGATCACAAGAAAGATCCGATCAACCTCAGCAATGTTGCCGACGAGCACCCGGAGGTCGTCGAACGTCTCGCAGAGTATCTGAAGAACTGGCACGAAGGCGCGCTCGCCGCAAAAATCGATACGGAAGCCGCCGCCGACGAGATGAGCACCGAAGAGCTCGAAAAGCTCCGCGCTCTCGGCTACATCAACTAGAGAGATAGGACCCCACGCCATGTGCGCGAACCATCGAGGACCCTCATGAAGCCCTGGAATCTCGCTTGCCTCTTCCTGCTGCTGACCCCGCCGAGCCAGGCCAACCAGAACGACCTCTTCAACCGTACCGACATCTTCGAGCTGGAAGTGGCCGCCGATCCGCAGATTTCTCCCGACGGCCGTCGGGTGGTCTATGTCCGGCGTGCCATGGACATCATGGCCGACCGTGCCCGGCCAAGCCTGTGGATCATCGACGCCGACGGTGGAGACCATCGACCCCTCGTCTCGGCAGAGCGAGGGGCGAGCCATCCGCGTTGGTCGCCGGACGGCAATCGCCTGGCCTATCTGACGGGAGACCAGGAACGCGGCACCCAGATTCACTTGCGCTGGATGGACACCGGACAGACCGCCGTCCTCACCAATCTGCGACGCAGCCAGTCCGCTCTCAGCTGGTCGCCGGACGGCAAGTGGCTCGCCTTCGAGATGTTCGTGCCCAAGGAGGCGAAGCCGCTGGCTCCGCCTCCCGAGAAGCCCGAGGGGGCGACGTGGGCTGATTCCGTCAGGGTCATCGAAACCATGCCCTATCGATTCGACGGCCAGGGATACCTCGAGACGGGTTACTCCCACGTCTTCCTCCTCTCGGCCGAGGGGGGAACACCCCGGCAGCTCACGCTGGGCGACTACAACCACGAGGGGCCCTTCGCCTGGACGCCCGACAGCCGTCGCATTCTCTTCTCGGCCAACCGGCAGGAGGACTGGGAGCACGACCCGGTCGAGTCGGAGCTGTGGTCGATCGACGTCGTCTCCGGCGACACGACCCAACTGACCGACCGCAACGGTCCGGATTTTGCGCCGACACTCTCCCCCGATGGGTCGAAAGTCGCCTGGCTGGGCTTCGATGATCGCAAGATGGGCTATCACACGGTCGAAGTGCATGTGATGGGGATCGATGGCCGCGACTCGCGCGTACTGACCGCCGACTTCGATCGCAGCATCGACGACGTCCAATGGGCCGGTGAGTCGAACAGTCTCTACGTGCAATACGACGATCATGGCAGGACCCATCTGGCGAGCCTGACGCTCGGCGGCAGCATCGATTCCCTCGCGGACGACATCGGCGGCGTCAGCCTCGGTCGTCCCTACACCAGTGGGGGATTCTCCGTCGCCGCGAGCGGAGCCTACGCGTTCACCGCAGGCCGGCCGGACCGGCCCGCGGAGGTCGCGACAGGCGCTCCCGATCGCTCGCCCTCCCGGATCACCGATCTGAACCAGGACCTCCTCGGTCACAGGACGCTGGGAAACGTGGAGGAGATCACTTGGCGCTCTTCAGTCGGCGACTACGAGATTCAGGGATGGCTGGTGACCCCGCCCCACTTCGAACCCGACCGCAGGTACCCACTGATCCTCGAGATCCACGGCGGGCCGTTTGCCGCCTATGGCCCGCACTTCAGCGTCGAAAACCAGCTCTACGCAGCCGCCGGCTATGTCGTCCTCTACGCCAACCCGCGCGGCTCGACCAGCTACGGCTTCGACTTCGCCAACGAGATCCATCACAACTACCCCGGGCAGGACTACGACGACCTGATGTCCGGTGTCGATGCGGTGATCGCGCGGGGCTTCATCGATGAGGATGACCTCTACGTAACGGGAGGTTCAGGGGGCGGCGTTCTGACGGCGTGGATCGTCGGCAAGACCGACCGCTTCCGCGCCGCCGTGGTCGCCAAGCCGGTGATCAACTGGACCAGTTTCTCCCTCACCGCTGACAGCACCCACTTCTTCACCCGCTACTGGTTTCCCGGCATGCCCTGGGAGGTCCCGGACGCCTACTGGGCCCGCTCGCCGCTCTCCCTGGTCGGCAACGTCACCACTCCCACGGCCTTGCTCACCGGTGAGGAGGACTACCGCACGCCGATCGCCGAATCGGAGCAGTACTATCAGGCGCTCAAGCTGCGCAAGGTCGACACCGCGCTGATTCGGGTGCCCGGAGCCTCCCACGGCATCGCCGCGCGGCCCTCGCAGCTCATCGCCAAGGTGGACAACATTCTCGCCTGGTTCGCGCGGTACCGCGACTGACTCACCGACGCCTCGCCAGGCAGCCGGGGCTCAAAAAATCGCACCAGCGATCCACTTGAGCAGCTCGGCCAGGGATATCTGGGTGCCGGCGACCGCCAGCATCGGCACGCCGGCCGCTGCCAGCACACCAAAAACCGCCTCGCGATCGACAGGTACCAAATGCATCTCCTCGATCGCCTCGATGCTCGAGTTCAGGTCCGCCATCGAAGAGACGTCGGGATGGCCCAGCAGGTCCTCGGCGCTCCGGTCTCCGGTGACCCATTTGCGGTGGAACGCGAGATGGTGCTGGTTGCCCAAGCGCCCATACTCGAGCAGCGCTTCCTCCCGAGCCAGGTAGAGGCGGCGCGTGAAGACCAGCAACGGGCCGAGAGCCAGCACCAGACAGATCACCAACCAGCCCCCGATCGCCATCCATACGTCCCGGGAGCTGTGCTCGACGAGACGCAAGTCCTTGAGAAGCGACGAGGCGACCACACAGCTCAGGGCGAAGAAGAAGCCGTTGAAGATGGTCGGATAGATGGCCAGGAAACCGAGCCCACCTGCACGGTCGGAGTGCAGCGGAGCGAGCTCGAGGGGCATTCTGGAGATGCGAAACAGAAGCTGTGCCCAAAGCACGAACCGCCAGAGCCAGCGCAGGACCAGGAAAAGGAAGAGGGGATTGCTGACGAAGCGCACGACCTCACCCGCCCACGACAGATCGACACCACTCTGTGCGAACGTCCCTTCCCAACTCTTGCCGGCGATTTCAACCGCAAACCAGGTGGTCAAACCCGACCATACCAGGGCGGCGACCGCGAGGACTCCCTCCACCAGGGTGGATCCGGAGAGTCGGACGGCCCTGGCCAGGGCCGTCCGAAGCACCGGCAGAGCGTCATCCCGAATGATCCTCGCCCGCTCGAACTGTCGCGCCAGCAGCTCGAGGCGTCCGTCCGCATGGCGCTCGGTCGCGATCATCACCGCAATGGCGACCAGGAAGCGGGCATAGACGGTGAGATCGGAAAAGTAATCCCAACCCGTGTAGGACGGATCGACCAGAGACTGCACCGACGCCGTCACGCCGGGCAGGAGCCAAGCCACCAAGGCCAGCCCAATCGCAGCCTTCATGCGTGGTAGCCGGTCCTCGCCGAGGAGGCCGAGGCGTTGCAGGAGGCCGTGAAACGGTCCTCCCGCAACCAGCGAGAAGCGCTCAGCCGGCTCTTCGTTTCGAGATGTCATCGACGCCGCTCGGGCTACCGCTCAGCTGCCCTCAACACCTGACTATGTCTATATTCTACTCGCTCGACTTGTTGCTTCTCTGCGCGGCCTCCAGTTTCTGAATATCCGCCGGTGAGAGCTGCGGCCGGTCCACCTTGATCGTCAGCTTGTCGAGCCTGGCGGTCAGCGAAAACGGCGGCTGGTAGTCGGCATCGTTGACCCCTGTCAGCGTGTCGGAACCGACGTCGAAGGCCTCGTCCCACTGCAAGATCATCGGCAACGTCTTGTCCATCTTCTTGGTCTGGACCGTCTTGCCGTCGACCTTCAGGGTGCCGGTACCGCTGCGACCCAGGCCGCTCATGTCGTTGAAGGCCAGGGTGCCCGCTCCGAGACCGTCGTACTGGAAGTCGAACTCGACTGTGTGTTTCCCGGGGCCGAGCGCCTCGCTGCCCTCCCACTTGATGCGCTCGAGATCGACCATGTTCCAGACGAAGACCGGCTTGCCCTTCAGCAGATAGAAACCGTAGCCGCCGAAGCGACCACCGGAGGTCAGGATCATGCCTTCGGCACCGCCCTGCGGTACCTCGATCTCGGCCGTGATGGTGTAGGAGGAGTTGAGGATCGACGGCGAGTCCCCTTGCGGCAGGCCGGTCATCGGTGTCGTGTAGACGAACTCCGAGCGACCGGCGGTGATGTTCGGGCGCGGCTGCGCTAGGCGGGTCGCGACCGACGCATCCATGGGGAAGACGTGGTACTTCTCGGCTTCCGCGATGAAGAGCTTCTTGAGCTCCTGAACCTTGTCCGGATACTTGTCGGCCAGATTCTGCGACTGACTGAAGTCCTTGGTCAGGTCGTAGAGCTCGAGCACCTGGTTGTTGAGCGGATCCGTCTTGGCGGCACCGTAGGCATCCCAGGGCGCGCGATCCACCTTGGTGCTGAGCAACCAGCCGTCGTGATAGAGAGCCCACTGGCCCATCATCTCGAAGTACTGCGTCTGGTGCCGCGACGGCGCTTCGGCGTTGGCCGGATTGAAGGTGTAGGCGAAGCTCGTGCCCTCGATCGGATCCTGCTTGATGCCGTCGACGTACTCGGGCGCCGGAATGCCCGCCACTTCGAGAATCGTCGGCACGACGTCGATGACGTGCAGGAACTGCTCGCGCAGGCCACCTGTCTCACCGAGATGGCCCGGCCAGGAGACCGCCATGCACTGGCGCACCCCGCCAAGCTTCGAGGCGTTCTGCTTGAACCAGGTAAACGGCGTATCGAAAGCCCACGACCAGCCCGCCGACATGTGGTTGTAGGTCTCTTCGGTTCCCCAGACGTCGTACCACTTCATCTGCTCCTCGACCGGCATCATGTTGATGCCGTTGAAGAATGCGACCTCGTTGGGAGTTCCGAGTGGTCCGCCCTCGGCGCTGGTGCCGTTGTCACCGTTGATGTAGATGATGAGGGTGTCGTCGAGTTTGCCCATCTCCTCGATCGCCTGTATGACGCGACCGATCTCGTGATCGACGTAGGCCTCATAGGCCGCGAACACCTCCACCTGCCGGATGAAGAGCTTCCGCTCCGCGGGCGTGAGATCCGCCCAGGGCTTGAGCACATCGCTCGGCCAGGGCTCGAGCTGCGTGTCAGCCGGGATCACGCCCAGGCGCTTCTGGTTCTCGAAGATCGTCTCGCGCAGCTTCTCGTAACCGTCGTCGAAGAGGTTCATCGCCTGGATCTTGTCCACCCACTCCTGGGTCGGATGATGGGGCGCGTGGGTGGCTCCGGGCACGTAATGCATGAAGAACTTCTTGTTCGGATCGATCTGATTGACGCGCTGCAGGTACTCGATGGCGTCGTCGGCCATGCCAGTCACCAGATTCCATCCGGGCTTGCCGGCGAACGGATAGATCTGGGTGGTGTTGCGAAACAGATTGGGCTGCCACTGATTCGCGTCGCCACCGACGAAGCCGTAGAAGTACTCGAAGCCCATGCCGATCGGCCAGTGTTCGAACGGGCCGGCCGCACTGGCCTCGAAGGCCGGCACGTTGTGGTCCTTGCCGAACCAGGAGGTGGCGTAGCCGTTCTCCTTCAGGATTCGACCGATCGTAGCCTTGCTCTTGGGAATGATGCTGTCGTATCCGGGAAATCCGGTCGACTGCTCGGAGATCACGCCGAAACCCACCGAGTGGTGATTGCGCCCGGTAATCAGTGCCGCCCGGGTCGGCGAGCAGAGGGCTGTCGAGTGGATGTTGTTGTAGCGCAGGCCATCGGCCGCGATGCGATCGAGCGTCGGCGTCGGGATCACGCCGCCGAAGGTGCTCGGCACACCGAAGCCCGAATCGTCGGTCATGATGAGCAGGACGTTCGGGGCCTCCTTCGGTGGCACGACGCGTGGTGGCCACCAGGCCTTCGATTGCAGCGCCTCTTGCTTGATGACGCCGCCGAACTCAGGCTCCGGTGCCGGTAGCTGATCACCGGGGATGGTTGCGGTCGCAGTCGGCGAACCCAACTCGCCGGTGACCTCGACCGCTGGTGCTGCGGTCGCCATTAATAGGCTCGAGACCCCCAGAGCCAACGCTACGAGGAGAGTCAAAACACTCCTCTTTGGTTCAAAGTCGAAGTTGGTCTTCACGGTTGCTTCCGTCCTCGTCCATCTCATCGGTATCTCTATGTGCGGCCCGAGTACGGGCTCAGGCTGCCTCGCGGCGAATCTGAGCCCGGTGGGCAAGCACTGCGATCACCACCAGCTGTAGCCGATGCCGAAGTAGCCCTGCACCGGATCGACGGTGAGGGCATACGGCCCGCTGTTGTCCTCCAAAGCCAGAAACAGGTACCTCACGGCCACCGACCCGAACCACGAGCTGTCCCTGGTGAACGGGATGTCGACGCCGGCGTTGAACCCCCACGAAAGCTCGTTGTCGTAGTCGAGCCGGTACTCGCGATCAACCTGGGGAAAGTAGAACGTCGATGAGCTGTAGTTGACCCACGAGACGAGCAGGCCGGCGTAGAGGTCGAATCGGCCCTCGGGCCAGAAGTGGTAGTTGCCACCCAGGCTGAGCGCTCGCATGTCGACCCGGTCGTCGGAGTAGAGTTGGTTGCTACCTTGCTGAAGATCCAGGTTGGTCTTCATGTTGGTGAAATCGAGGCCGACCCAGGCGCCCACCTGGGGACGAAACAGATACTCCAGCTCGGCTCCGAAGCCATTGCCGCCATCGGTGAAGAACTCGGTAAAGATCGGCGGTGTCTCCCCGACGGGATTCTCGACCCGGAGGGTGTCAGACCCGGGCCAGACGTGTACGTAGTGCAATCGGGCCAGCCAGTTGTCGTAGTCTTCCTCCGCCGAGGCCACGGTGACTGCAACCAAAGGCAGCACCAGAAAGACCATCGTGACGACGGCTACTAAGTGAGAGTTCCTGCCGGAACGCATGTCATACCTCCTGTCGATAAAGCTATTTTCCCTTCATTACCTGCATATGGCGCTTCTGGAACTTCGCTGAAGGCTGTCCGTCAGAGACGAACCCTCCTCTGCTCCTACTTCTTGTGCTTCACCTTCATCGGTTTGACGGTGGTGAACTTGATCGGATCGCGCCCGACGTTCTCGATCTCGAACTTGCCCGTCTTCTTATTGACCCCGAAGCCAGCACCGACGATCATCTCCCCGGTACCCTCACCCGTTTCCGGATCGAGCATCAGGAACACCAACGAGATGTTGTCCCGCTGGCTCAGGGAACCGCTCATCACTTCACCCATGCCGATCGGACGATCCGTCGCCAAGGTAATGAGTCGCTTACCATCGCTGGTCTTGCCCTGATGGCAATAGCGCATCTGGTAGCCCATGGTTCCCGGCAGCGAGACGAACGCCATCTCGCCCTGCTTGCTCAAGTGTTTGTAGAGCGCTTCGTCCCCCCCTTGCTCGAAGGTCTGGATCATCGCCTGCCGGTCCTCATCGGAATTCCAGGCGAAGATGCCTATTTCCATCATCGATGCGCGGCCGGCATTGAGGCTCATCGCTGTGGCTTGGTAACGCTCGACGACCTGCTGCTTCTCCTTGGCGAGCACCGGGCTCACCAGCAGGACCAAACATCCGATCACAAGGCAGACTTTCCAACAAAGGTTCACCGGGTCCTCCTTTTTCATCCATAACTGCATTCTTGCGGCGGAGCGATTCGCGCATTCCCAGACGTATGTCGCCGCCTCACGGCTGGGCCGTGACGTAGACCAGCTGGCTGCCCTGGAAGGCGGCACGATAGTAGTTGCCTCCACATTGCTGATATTCCACGCCGCCGGACGTCACGGGACTACAACCGGCGGGGAGAGTGGTGACCACCGTGCCAATGGGAAGCACACCTGCCGCTTGTGCCGAAGCCTGGGCGCTCGTCGCCTGCTGTTTGTAAGCCTCGGCCTCCGCCTGCGCTGCGGCGGCCTGCTGTTGGGCGGCCGCCGCCTCAGCGTTGGCCTGGGCTGCCTGCTGCTGCGAGTAGGCGGCCTGTTGACTGGCCGAGGCAGTCGCGGCGCTAGCAGCGGCAGCGGTCGTACCTCCCACGACGACGGCGGTGCGCCGGGCGGTGCGGCGGCGCACGCCGGCGACAGCCTCGGCTTCATCCAGTTGCTGCAGGAGCGGCAGATCGACCAGGAGCATCGACCCGACGCACATCGCGAGAATCCGAGTCTTGATGAGTGTCTTCATGGCTAACCCCTCGATCACTCCGTGGTCCATTGGCCCGCATCCATTCGCAGGAACTCGATCTGCTGCGCACCGACCGGCTGGTTGAAGCTGAAATCGGCCGCGTCGAACCTCGGTGAAACGTCCCACTCGCTCATCAGCACCAGGTATTGAGGGTGGGCTGGATCATCCATGGTGGTCAGCACGTACTTGTGCGGTAACGGCTGATCGCCGTCGCTGATCCAGATCTGCCAGTCCACCAGCGGCGTTCGGAACGCGAGATGGTCGCAGCGGACCCCATCCACCATCGACTTGCCGACCACGAATCCCTCGATGACCCCGGCGGTCAGCAGTTCGTAAGCGTTGGTGTAGATCATGTCTCCCGTCGGTGGCACGATGTCGAGCGTGTCGCGGGCGAAGTGCAGCAGGTCATCGATGTTGTCCGGGGCATCGGTCGTCGCGAAGTAGTTGTCCTGGGGGTTGTGGATGGTCAGGTTCTTGCCGTCATACACCAGCACCTGTCGCAGCAGATCTCCCGTGCGCTCGACGCGCAGCTTGTCCGGCCGTTGGATCTTCACCGTCGATGTGAAGTCGTACTGGATCTTCTGCCCCGTCACCAACACGTCCTCGAGCATGTTGTCTGTGTCGACGCTGAAGCGCTGCAGATCACTCACGTAGTCGGTCATCCGCTTCAGCAGTCGCGTTGCCTCCGGTTCAATGGCCGATTCCTGCGCCCCAGCCGGTACGACACCGCTTGGCGAAACGAGCGTAGCCAGCACAAGCACCACTACCGGTACCGCGAGGTTCCTCCTTGTCATTCTCGACCTCCTTGGTTGCTCACCCGGTGTCGGGAGAACCCGTTGCCACTCACCTCTCCCAAAAGTCGAACTTGTTCCTGCGGGGTGGCGTGCTCGCCATACGAGAGCAACATCCGCTCAGTAACAGAGATTCGAAAGCGTGCCTCACAGAAACGATCCTTCATAGCTTTCCCACGACAGGAGAGCGTTGTCTATCCGCTTTCCGTCCAGCGGTTTCCCGCTGGGCTCGACTCGATCTCTTCTGACAATCTGCGGAAGGGCCATTCTCGGTGACCTAAGTGTCTACTTGACAGCAACTTAGACGAACAGGCTGCATGCTTGCCGACTGCAGGATGAGGCTGTAAGCTAGCCGCAGCACTATCCAATTCTGAACATTTGGCGATTCAGGCCACCCAGGGTTTTGGACACTCAAGCGCAGATCCATCGGTTCGGCGAGGTCAAGGAGATTCGTCGTGTTGTGCGGCGATTCGGCTTCGACGTGAACTACATGAGGCTCACTCCCGGACCGCTCGACTCCGAGGCCATCGAGATCCAGGTCGACGGCTGCCTCGTCTACCGGGAGCGGTTCGGTTTTCCGGTCCTGGCGTTTGGCACTTCGTCTCCCATGGGATTCACCATCATGGCGGTCCGGGAAGGAGTCGCCCGCTTCTTCGACCGAAAGGTCTCAACGAAGCAGATCGTTCTCTACCCACCCGGTTGCAGCATCGATGCCGTGGGATGCCGGGGCTTCAGCGACGTCCACTACCTACTTCCGGCAGACCGGATCGCAGCCGCCGCCGCCGACTTCGGAGTCGATCTCATCGAGGCACCTCGCGCATTCGTTATGGATCCAGGGATCGACAGGCTGGATCACCTCAGCACCGTCCTCGCGCAGGTCGATGCCATCGTGGATACCCAAGACTTGACGACTTGGCCTGACGTCGAGCAAGAACTGGTGAGAACCTTCCTGGGTCTCTTCGATGCAGCGAGCCACGACCACGGGTGGTCTCCGCCACCAATCCGGGCCGCCACAAGGTACGCGACCGAGACGCGCAAATACATCTGCACCGTTTCGGCCGGTGAACTGGATCTCGCCTCACTGGCTCGGGATCTCGGCATTACCCGACAGCATCTCAATCGCTGCTTTCGGCAGCAGTACGATGTCAGCGTGCACGAGTTCGTCCACCTTTGCCGCCTCCATAAGGCACGCGAGCTACTGCTGGGTGGCGCTTCAGAAATGAACGTGACCGAAGCGGCCTACGCCTCCGGCCTCAACCACCTCGGCCGCTTCTCGAGCGAATACAAGCGACTCTTCGGCGAATCGCCCAGCCAGACGCTCCAGCAAGCGGCGCGGTTCTCGGACGACCGCTGACAAGCAAACTGTGACCCACGCTCAAACCTTGATGAAGATTCGCTTCTGGTAGAGCAGCTCGACGAGCAGCCAGAGGAAAAACAGGAAGGTCAGGGCGAAGATCAGTGAAGCGACTTCGGGCGGCGCCCAGGTGGCGAAGTAATTGTCGAACAACCAGGCCTTCAGCGGAACCGTTCCATCCTCGACCGTCACCTGAGTCTTGATGAGGATCCGGGCCACCATGCCAGCCAGGACGTAGACGCTGATAGCGTTGACGCCGAAGGCCACCAGCGGACGGGCCCAGCGGCGATGACCCTGGACATCGATCACCCAGTAGAGCACGGCGAGGAGCACCAGGGCCGCACCCGCGGTAAACACCACATACGAGCTGGTCCACAGGTTCTTGTTGATGGGGAACCAGACGTTCCACAGGTAGCCCAAAACGATTCCGCAGAAGCCGGCAACCAGCATTCCCCGCGCGATAGCCTTTCGGTCGCGACCCGATCGGAGCCAGTCGCCGGTGAACACTCCGAGCAACGCCGTGGCGATGGCCGGGAATGTACTCATCAAACCTTCCGGATCCCAGGTTCCCTGGTACATGCGGCCGGGCACGACGAAGCTGTCGACCCAGGCCGCGAGATTGCCTTCCGGCGTCAGGACTCCCGCGCCCTGGCCAGGAACCGGCACCAGGGTCATCACGGCCCAATACCCGAACAATAGAAACAGCGTCACCCAGGCCAGCGCCCGTCGTGACAGGTTGACCACCAGCAGTGCCGTCACCAGGTAGACCACCGCGATCCGCGGCAACACCCCGACATAGCGCGCATTCGACAGATCGAAGTCGGGAAACAGGCTCAGGAACAGGCCGAGCAGAAAGATCACCGCCGAGCGGCGGAAGATGCGTCGGTAGAGGGCACCTCGACCGGAGGTCCACCGTTTGCTGAAGGCGAAGGGAATCGCCACGCCGACGATGAACAGGAAGAAGGGAAAGATCAGATCCGTTGGAGTCCAACCATGCCATGCCGCATGCTCCAACGGGCCGAATACGAACTCCCAACTGCCCGGGTTGTTGACCAGAATCATGGCCGCAACCGTCAGGCCCCGGAAAGCGTCGAGGGATACCAGGCGACCGGAGAGCTTCTTGGGTGTCGACACGGGGACTTTGTATATCAGATACCGATAGGGCAAGAGGGTGTTTCCGCCGAGAAAGTATCCTGTCACCCGATGTACTAGAATCCGACCAACAATCTGAACCTGAGGATTTTCGCAGGATCCAAAAGGAGTGCTCCATGAACGAGTCCGATAGCGCAGTCATCTCCGCCGCCACCCAAAAATGGGCCGACGCCTTCAACAGCGGGAATGCCCCAGCCATCGCCGCCCTGATGTCGGAAGACGCTCAGCTCTTCCCGCCAAACGGTGAAACGGTCGAGGGCCGCGAGGCCATCCAGGCTTTCTGGCAGGGATTCATCGACATGGGGGTGAAAGGCTCTCTCGAAGTGACGGAGATCCAGGTTGGCGGTGAGATGGCTTTCAAGACAGGGACCTTCCGGATCACCGACCCCGAGGGCAACGAGATCGACCACGGCAAATTCATCGAAGTCTGGAGCAAGACCGACGGCGAGTGGCATTTCCACCGCGATATGTGGAATAGCAGCATTCCCCTACCAGAATAGATTTCTATTCCGACGGATCCATCGAAGCGACCGGTCTGCGCACCGGCCAGGCTGAACTACTGACTGCAAATCACGACCAACGCTGGAGGTATCTTCCCCATGCAGACCACCCGCAGAATTGCCCTCGGGCTCGCCATCGCAACCGTGCTCCACCTCTCTAACCTGCCGGCCAGTGCTACCTGGCCTGGTCTGCGGGGTCCAAGCCATGACGGAGCGGTGCACGATGCCCAGTTGTTCAAGGGCGATGGCGGAGAGTTGGCGATCGGTTGGAAGCGCGAGTTGGGCTCGGGCTACTCGGTGGTCACCGTAGATGGTCAGCGCATCATCGCCGCATTTCAGGCCGGCACGGAGGATGTCGTCGCCGCGTTCGATCTCGAGCATGGTGACGAGTTGTGGCGTCAAGCCATCGGCGAGGCCTACAAAGGCCACGATGGTTCCCACGATGGCCCCATTGCCACGCCGGCTCTCGCCGAAGGTCGAGTCTATGTTCTCAGCCCCGCAGGTGGTCTTTTTGCCTTCGATGCGGGCAACGGTCGGGAGCTATGGAGTCTCAACCTGGTCGAGGATCTGGAAGCCGAGGCTCCGTTCTACGGCTTCTCCAGCTCACCCCTGTATGTGGATGGCGTGCTTGTCGTTCAGATCGGCGCTGGTGAAGGCAAGACCTTTGGTGGCTTCGATTCTGAAACTGGTGAGTTGTTGTGGGCAACTGGCACCGACGAGATCCAGTACCAGTCGCCCATTGTGGCTGAGCTCGGCGGCAAGAGACACGTTGTGGTGGTCGGCCAGAAGACGGTGAGCGGCCTCAGCCCGGCCACCGGTGAGGTGCTCTGGACCTACGAGCACAATGGCGATGAGCGTGCCATGGGTGGCGAGACGATTGTTCCGGTTCCAGCTGGCGAGAGTCGGCTTCTGCTGATGAACAACCACCCTACCTCGGTCATGCTGCAAGTCACCGGCACCGGTCCTTTCGAAGTCTCCGAGCTCTGGTCGGCGGGATCGATCAAGAGCTCTTATGTGATTCCCGTCTACCATGACGGGTATCTCTATGGCATGAACAGCAAGATCTTCACCTGTGTCGACGCAGCGACAGGCGAGATCGTGTGGCGGTCACGCGACGCCGGTGACGGCTTTCCCACCCTGGTTGGCAACCACCTGGTGATCATGAACAAGCCCGGAGTCCTGCGGGTGGCCAAGGCTTCACCGGAGGGCTACCAGGAGATCACCCATCTCGAGCTCTTCGAGGAGCATTCCTGGTCTGCGCCTGCCTACGCCGATGGACATCTTTACGCTCGCAGCATGGGGCAACTGGCCAGAATCGATATCACCTCCGCAAGGCGAAGGCTCGAGCGACACCTCTACCTGGATCGCCGCCACCGGTTTTGGCCAGTTTCTGGCTGACGTCGAGGCCGCGGAAGACAAGGCCTCGGTCATCAGCGCCTACCTCGAAGAGCAGGAGTCTTTTCCGATCATCGAGGATTCAGGAGCCGTGCACTTCGTCTATCGAGGCGAGGCGACAGATGTGGGCATCGTCGGCGACATGATTGGCTACCGTCGCGAGGATCCGATGACTCACGTGCCCGGTACCGATCTGTTCTACTATTCGACCCACCTCGAGCCCAACGCGTCGGTGGGCTACGGGTTCATTGTCGACTTTGCCGACCCGGCCCCCGACCCCCTCAACCCCACGCCTCACGACGGTGCGTTTGGAGAGGTCTCCTGGTTTGCCATGCCCGCCTGGCAGGCTCCCGACCATGTGGGCGAAGTCGTGGAGGCACGCCGCGGAACGACGCAAGAGGTCGAATGGGAAAGCACTGCCAAAGAGGGCCAAACGCGAAAGGCGACCGTCTACCTCCCGGCAGGCTACACCGCTTCAGAGGACCGCCGGTATCCGACGCTCTACTTCCTGGATGGCGATGAAGCGCTCAACGAGGGAACCCTCAAGAACACTCTCGACAATCTGATCGATGAGCGCATCGAACCCTTGATCGCTGTCTTTGTCTTGCCCGATCCCGAGAACGAGGATGATGACCTCTGGCCGACCGAAAAGTACGTCGAGATGGTGGTCGGGGAACTGGTGCCGATGATCGATGCGCGCTACCGCACGATCCCGGATGCCAGCCGAAGGGCCATCGTCGGGGAGACTGATGGTGGAGATACCGCTCTCTACAGCGCGTTTCACCACCCCGAGGTCTTCGGTCGCGTTGGCAGCCTCTGGCCCATCGTCTTCGGTCTGGAGCTGGCCGAGGACATCCCGGCAGCTGCCGATCAGCCTTTGGTGATCTATCAGGCCTGGGGCACGTATCACTTGCGCTCGCCACACGAGGCCTGGGACCAGGTTGAAGACAACCGCAAGTTCTTCGCGCGGCTCAGGGAAGCCGGGCATCGTCCAGCCGGCGGCGAGGTACCTGAAGGCCTGGGCTGGACCATCTTCAGCGGCTATACCGACGACATGCTGACGGCACTGTTCCCGCTGCGCTGAAGACGGCCGGCACAGAGACACGGCCGCTGCGAAACCCTCGTGGGTCGGCTAGACGCGGTAATGATCGGGGCGCCAGTTCTTGATGGCCTTCTTGATGGCGTCCTCTGACAGGTTCTCTTTCGCAGCGCGCTCGGCCAGGGGACCGAGCTCCTCGTCGGAGGCAAAACGGAGACCGATAATCTGGCGCGTATCGAGTGTCGGAGTCAGCAGTGACCCGAACAGCACGTAGTGACGGAGATTCTCTTCCGCCCGGATGGCACGATCCTGCGCTTTCAGAGCGAAGATCCGCAGCAGGGCACCCTCGATGAAGGCGATGACGACGAGGATCAGGATCAGCAGCGCTTCTCCACGGCCGGAACCTCGAGTCCAGGCGCGATAGACGTTGTAGACGGACCCGCCCACCGCGAGCACGATCAGGGCGGTCAACAGATAGTGATAGATCGGCATGAAGCGACGGTGTGTGGCGTAACTTTGCGTTTCCATGGTGAAGTCTCCAAAAGAGCTGTCAAGTCGATGGTGAGTGCCATTGTTTCAGATACGGCCGGCACGGGGCCGGCCACGACAAATTGTCTCGGGCCTCCGCGCCCGTCCTTTCTCCCGCCGGCGCCTGCCTCGCGTTTTCAGGTCTACGGGATGAGCTCGAGCGCCAGGAGCGCCTTGGGACCACGTAAGTACAGAATACCGTGGGAGAGGATGGGAGCACCCCAGGTCGGTTGTCCGAGCACCTCACCGAACTGGGCCTTGGTGACCAACTCGGCCTTCTCGGGATTGGCCCGCACCAGTGCCAGCCCGCCGCGCTCCGTCTGCACCACGAGATGGCCGTCCACATACAGGAGTGACAGCCGGCTACCCAGACTTTGAGACCATTTCACCTCGCCTGTTTCGAAATCGACGCAGCGCAGATCTGCCTGTCCGCTCTTCTCCCCACTACAGCCGTAGAGAAAGCCCTCGTGGTAGATCGGTGTCGACCAGTGGGAGGCCAGCGACTGGCCGCGGCGGGGAGGATCCTGGCGAATCACATCGTAGCCACCCGGACGAACCCGGAGCAGGGCACTCCCCACGCCGTAGCTTTCAGTGACCAGGACTTTGTCTCCCACCACCACCGGTGAGGCCGCATTGACGCTTTCGATCTTTTTCGAGCGCCAGGGAAAGTGGAAGTCGATTTTCCCGGTCGAGGGTTCGAACCCCATCAGCCCGCCGCGCGCGAAGACAAAGCCCCAACGACGATCTGCGATGGTGGCGATCACAGGACTACTGTAGCTGGCGAGCTCATCGCCACTCTGGTAGACGATCCTTCCCGTCAGCTTGTCGAAGGCGACGATCGCAGAGCCGTCTCCTTCGAGCTCTCCGCTCCACAGAGACGGCGGATCGGGCGGGCTGCCGCCAACCATCGCGATCAAGAGATCGCCTTCGACGATCGGCGTCGATCCGGCGCCGAAGAAGTTCTGGACAACACCGAATTCCCTCGCTGTATCGACCTCCCAGATCAGCTCGCCATCGGCCACCCGATGGGCCCGCAACCGACCTTCGACACCAAAGACAAAGACCGTGTCGCCGTCGACCACCGGCGACGCCCGAGGCCCACCGCTGTAGCCATAGTGGTCCTTGTAGTCTGTTCGATACTCGGTTTGCCAGAGCTTCTTGCCACTCCTGCTATCCAGACAAGTCAGGCGCGCCCGGTCCTTCTGGCGGTCAAAAACGAAGAGCCTGCCATCGGCAACCGAGGGCATGCTGTAGCCATCTCCGACCTCCCGTTGCCACACGATCGGAAGCTTGCCGTCGGACCAGTCGGTGCGAATACCGGTTTCAGAGGACCTGGCATTCAGGTCGGGTCCCAGGAATCGGTACCAGTCCGCCCCGGGGCTGTCTACCTGCCCCAGCAGAGCGGACCCGCAGCAGCTGACCGCGATGGTCAGTAACCATCCAACTGAAGCTCGCAACATCGAGTCGGAGTATACGTCCTCAGGAGCATTACAATCACAGTCACCATGGCTCTGGTCATCACCGGGCACCAGCGATCGGGAACGACCCTGGTGGCCAAACTCTGCAACGCGCATCCCCAAATCCGCATCACCGGCGAGTTTGGCAACTTCCTCAGTCTGGGGCAGCCCTGCTCGGTCTACACGCGGCGACTCATCAAACGCTGGGCGGGTATCGTCGTCCGCAACTGGCCGCTTGCGGTGTCCTTTGCTGGCAAAGGAGCTCACCGCACCGTCATCAAGGAGAACAATCGCTTCGTTTTGCGATTCCTCGAAGGAATCCGATCCAGTCGGGGTCAGACCATCACTGCCAAAGAGATCGAGTCAGTGCTGCACGAGCTCCTCCCGGGAGCGGCAATCGTCGGCGACAAGTACCCCGAGTACATCTACTGCCTCGACGACCTGGCGCGCGACGACGCGCTCGCCTCCCTGGTGATCTACCGGGACTGCAGAGATGTCACCAGCTCGACTCTGCGGAAGGCCCGCAATGAGTGGCGCAGGATGCCGCTCTTTGTCCGCAAGCTCGATACGGCCGAAAAGGTCGCGCGACGCTGGGTCCGAGCCATCGAGGCGATGGAGCGCAACAGCGAGAGAGTCTACTCGGTCAGATACGAGGACCTCGTTCGTGAAGCCGAGACCGTCCTCGGCGACATCTCGCGATGGCTGAAAGTCGATCCCGCAGGTTTCGAGATCACCCGCATCAGTAGTCGCAGCATCGGGAACTTCCGCGACGGCCTGACTCGGGAGGAACTGGCCACAGTGATGGAGATTGCCGAGCCAACCATGGAGCGACTTGGCTATGGCTAGCCGGAGTCGACTCAGAGCTATCGCTGGTCGATCTACTCTGAGTCGCCGAAGACTTCGGTCATCTTCTCCAACATCTCGATACCGTGCGCCATCGAGTCCATGATCTCCATCGCCGGCGCGGTCTTGGTGAAGGTGAAGAATCCGGCACCCGCGTTACGCCACAAGTTGAGTGAATCGAAGGCTGCCTCGGCGTTCTCTGCTTCGACCAACAGAATCCCCCAGTTGTCGGGCGTGCCCCACCAGCCCACGACCTTGGCACCGTCGGGCGGAAACATTCCCGATTCCGTGAGTGCACTGGCGATTCCCAGTCTCTCGTCGGTCGGCATATCCTCATTGAGCTCCCAGTACATCATGCACAGCATCGCGTTCTCCTTTTCTCCTAGGGTCTAATCTGTTTGAGCAGGTCGGATGCCTGCTGTTTCATGGCGTCGTTGGTGGATTCGGCCACGACCTTTTCCAGCAACGGCGCGGCCTGGTCGAATTTCTGTTCCCTTGCCAAGGCGACCGCATACTGGAAGTCGAGTTGCAGCAGTGTCTGCTTCGCCGGAGCGAGCTGTTCCTCGGAGACACCGCGGGCTTCGGCGGTCTCCACCAGGTCCATGGCTTCCTGACGCATGCCGGCCCGCGCATAGCCGAGCAGCAGGTTGTAGGCGACATCGCCACGACCGGGGAGCATCTCGTAGGCTTTTTCCAGGGTTGCAACCGCGTCGGGCGATGGCTTGGCCTCGAGGTTGTAGGCGTAGCCCAGCAGTGCCCAGCCCTCACCGTAGCCGGGCCGCAGCTCGACACTCTTCCTGAAGGCAGCGATCGACTGGTCGAGTCGCTGCTGTTCCTCCGGCGTTTGCGGGCGCCGCTTACCCAGTAGCCCCAGCTCGACCTCGCCATACAGGACTTGCAAGCGGAAGGCGTCCGGATACTCTGCGAGCGCCTGCGCATAGTAGTTCTCGGCAGTCGTCAAATCGCCGGCCTGCTCGGCGACCAACCCCAGGCCGGCGACAGACGGGGCAAAGTCCGGTGCCTCGGCGAGCGAAGCTCGAAAATAGGCCTCCGCCTCGGCGCGGCGATCCGGGTTGGCGTGAATCAGCAAATCGCCGAGGTGAAACAGCGTGAGCTCCCGCGACATCGGCTCGAGCGAAACCGACTTGGGCACGCTGGTCGGCACCGCCACCTCCCGATGCGGAATGGGCTCCTGCTCCAGGTACGCCGCGACACTCGCCTCCAGAGCCTCAGCCTCCACTCCCAAAGCCTCGACGATCGTGATCGAGGAGGTTGGATCCGCATCCAGCTCACCGACGAATCTTCGCGTGGCGGCGAAGCGCGCTTCATCGTCGACCAGAAGATAGTGAATCAACGCCCAGGAACCCTGCACGAACGCGGCCATCCCCGCGCCGTCGGTGGGCAGTTTTTCCACCGCCAACAACTCCGCAACCGGCATGCGACCTGCCCCGGCCAAGCCGAGACCATCGGCACTCGCCGGCGCGAGCGCCACCTGCGCCATCGCATCATCTGCCTGGAAGGTGCTGAAGATCTCGGCTAGACCGTGCTTGAACCACAGCGGCACCTGCGGCACATTGTTGTTGATCACGTCGTGCAGATACTGGCGGTAGACAACCGGCAAGGTCTCACTGGGGTTACTACCGACCACCGCGGCGAAGTTGGCGTGTTTGTGGGGCGCGAAATACCCCGACTGCCCCCCGGGAAGCGCGTAGGGCTCGAATGAGTCCCGATCGCGAAAGACATAGATCAGGGTATCGAGTGGTGACTCGAACTCAGCGTTAGGGAAGATCTCTTCGAGGACGGCTCGCAGGCGTTCGAGATCGAGGCCGATCTCCTGCGTCGCGGCGTCGTCCAGATTGCTGAAGACGATGAAGTTCTCGCTCTCGAGCTCCTTCCAGCCTTCACCGGAGGGCACCGTTGCCGCAGCCGAAGGCCACGAGTTGATCGCCCAGACCGAGACCACACCAATTGCAGCGCACCACACTCTTTTCGAGATCATCATCTACCCCTATTCGTCTTGGCCACCATATGGAGGGGAGGGGCTTGTCCCCTCCTGGGCGCCCACACGAGGCGCCTCTACTCTAGCTCTGCCGTCCAATTGACGACCAGGGTGATGGGCTGGAAGGCGCTGTCGCCGACGGTGTTCATCAGAAATCGCTGGCCATCGGCGGTGACGTCGTAGTCGGCACCGCCCAGGGGCATCCGCGGTGCGTCGAAGAGCTCCTTCACCTCTCCGACCTGGAATCCAGCACCCGATGGGTCCACCTCGGCGACCATCATCTTGGCCGTTGGAGTCAGGAAGAAGAGCTCGCGCCCGTCTCCCCGCCATCGTGGCTGAGCACCGCCCTCAGCCGAGATCTGCCACTTGCGCCCCGGTTCGGGGAACGAGCTGACATAGACCTCGGATCGGCCGGATTCGTCCGAGGTGTACGCAAACCAGCGACCGTCAGGAGAGACCGTCGCAAACGGCTCCTCGAACTCGCTGGCCAACAGATCGACGGGCTCGCCACCCTCTACCAGATCGAGAATGCGAAGATCCGAATCAGACTGGCCACCACCCATGCCCCGCCAGTAGACCAGGTAGCGCCCATCTGGAGAGATGCTCGACGGGATTTGCACAACCTCCCCTACCAGAACTTCCCTGTCTGAATCCGCGCCATCGACGTTCTTGACAAAGATGTCGTAGTCGGCGACCCGAGTCGATGCCCAGTAGATCTGTTTTCCGTCCGGAGACCAGACCCCGAAGATGTCCTCTGAGGGGTCGAAGGTGAATCGGCTGCGAACGCCTCTTTCGAGATCGTAGATCCAGATGTCGCCAGCACCCGTCTGGCTGTCTGACACGGTGACGGCGGCTCGGGTCTGATCGGGCGAGATCATGGGCGAGCCCTGGTACGCCGGCTCGCCTAGCGCCTCGGTGCGGGCGCCGTCGCGATTGAACCACGCCAATTCGGTCATCAGGTCACCACCGCCCACCTGATAGGCAAGCAATCCTTGCTGTGAGACAGAAAAGGCCGCGATGGCAGCGCCTGACATCGCCACGACGCCTTCGACCAGGGTCTGCGGATCGCCCGTCAGCTCCAGACGGTTGGCATCGAACGGCTGCGCCAGCAAGGCGTCTCCACGGGCGAAGAGCAGGTGACCCGAAGCGTACTCGGCCTGCGAAGAAGCATGGGTCAGGCGTTGGGGCTCCCCTCCATCCAGGGATCCAAGCCAGATACCGCTTCCCTCCACCGCGGTACCCATGGCACCGACCCGGGTGAAGTAGACGAAGTGCGTGCCATCGGGCAGGAATCTCGGATGTCGGTGGCTGTTCTCTTCTCTCGACGGGTCGAGCTCGGTGACCGGCGTTGGCGGCCCGCCTTCCTCGTTGATCTTCAGGATTCCGCCGTTGTGAACCGGCGCATACAGGATGGTCCCGTCTTGATTCCATGTTCCACCCTTCGGTATCGCCGCTTCGCCGATTGTGATGGAGGGCCCGCCTGTTGCCAGCACCTTCTTGATCTTGCCGTCAGCGAAGTATCCGATCGACTTGCTATCCGGTGACCAGAACGGATAACTCACATCCTCACTGCCTTCGATCTCTCGAGAGGTCGTCTCACCCAGGTCCCTCACCCACAACGTCGTGTTGCCGTCGATCCCGACCGCAGCCCAGGCCAGGCTCCTGCCATCAGGTGAGACCACGACGGGGCCCGGCGAAGAGGGGCTCAAACTGAAGACGCTGTCCTTGGCTGGTGCGATCTCGGCTCTGAGGACTTGTGGCTGGGGACTCGTCTGACGCAGCTGCATCGCACCGAAAACGATTGCTGCCAGCGCACAGAGCGCCGCCACAGCCCACGCCAGCTTCTCCCGCGACCTTCGCCGCTTGGCCACCGGCACCGGAATCCCCGCCTGCGACCCCGCGTCGCGCACCCACTCGAGTTGCAGTCCGACGTCGTGCGCGTTCTGGAAGCGATCGTCGGGGTCCTTGGCCAGACAGGTCTGGATGATGCGGTCGAGGGCCGGAGGCGACATGGGCTGGACTTGTCCGATCGGAACCGGCTCGCGGTCCAGGACGGCGGCAATCAGGCTTGCCTGCGTCTTGCCTTCGAAGGCCCTCTTTCCGGTGGCCATTTCATAGAGCACCGCCCCGAAGGCAAAGATGTCGCTTCGGGCGTCGGCCTCCTCACCTTCCAACTGCTCGGGCGCCATGTACTGGAAAGTCCCCACCAGGGTCCCGGCTTCTGTCAGGGGGCTCATGGTGGGTGACTGCGTCAGGGCCGTGGGGTCGGAGGCCAGGGGCGTGCCCTTGGCCAGGCCGAAGTCCAGGAGCTTGGCCCCCGTCTTGGTGAGCATGATGTTGCCGGGTTTGAGATCTCTGTGGACCAGACCCTGGCGATGGGCTTTGTCCAGAGCATCGGCGATGGTCGTGCCGACGGTCAGCAGCTCGTCGAGCGGCAGTGGACCTCGCTCGAGACGGTGCGCCAGGGTCTCGCCCTCCAGATGCTCCATGACCAGGAAATCGACACCGTCCTCTGAGCCGATGTCGTGCAGAGTGCAGATATTCGGATGCTGCAGGCTGGAGATCGCCTTGGCTTCCCGCTCGAGGCGCTGCTTGAGCTCCGGGCTCTCCGACAGGTGCTGCGGCAGGACCTTGATCGCTACCGTACGATCGAGCCGCGTGTCCTGAGCTCGATAGACCTCACCCATCCCCCCGGCTCCGAGGGGTTCGACGATCTCGAAATGCCCGAGACGGCTTCCAGATTTCAGTGTCATGAATGTGGGGCGCATTGTAGCGCATCAGACCGCGTGCAATGACCTACGGGATGTAGGGGCGTCCCTGGCGGGCGCCTGCGAGGCCGCCAGGGTCCCTCGTGCGTTACGAGGATGGAACTGGTCGCACCGGGATCGGCACGTTACAGAGCGATATGTGCCCCGTCGGATTCAGGAACCACGACTCGTGGCGGTTGCGGCGGGATTCGATCAGGGCTTCGAAGGTCGGGGTGTCGGTGCGCAGGATCTCCAGATCGGCGCGCTCGTTCTCCGGCATATCGGAGCCCAGGCGGATTGATTCGATCGGTACGAACTCCTTGGGGTCTTCGTAGAAGCCCAGTCCGCCGGTTCCTCTGGGAAGTGTCGTCAACACCTCCATGCCTTGAATCACGCGACCTGCGAGCGTGACATTGAGGTCGAGATGGCGCGGTGAATGGCCGGTGACCACATAGAGCTCGGCACCGCTACCCGAGTCGGATGTGTCGCCTCGACCGGCGCCAAGCATGCTGTAGCAGTGGGCCAGCCACATGCGGCCCTTGTCTGGATCGAGAGCTACCGGAAAGCTGGCGGCAAAACCAACCTGGGGCGCGTAAACGTCACCATCCGGCAGAAGCGTCACCGCAAGCTCGTCACTAATCGGCCGGTCGAACTCGGCAGCCAACGACCGCTTGCCCTCCTTCATCGGCTTCTGATCTGCCTCCTCCTCTGCCGGGTCGCCCCACTGCGCCACATAGTTCTCCTGTGAGCGCACCACAAACAGACCATCGAAGTAGCCCTCCTTGACCAGTGCCTTGATGTTGGCCACGTGATTGGGAGCAAACTCGGGCGCCAGGCGGATCACCACCTGACCGCCAGGCAGTTGCATGTAGAGCGTGTTGGCCTGATCCAGCGGCATCCAGTCGGAAAGCTGCGAGGCCTCCAGGACTTCGCCCATGGTCGGTGGCGATGTCGACTCGGTCGCCTCGGCAAGGACAGAGATCGGGAGCAGCAGCGACAGGGCTGCAACGGCGAGAAAGCGCTGTGATTTCATGCCGCTAGTCTATCCGAGGGCCTCGTGCAGCACCTCGATCAGCCGATCGATCTCCTCCGGGGTGTTGTAGTGCAACAGGCTGATGCGGACTACCCCGTCGGCGGGATCCAGACCCAGGCGCTCGCAGAGGCGGTAGGCGTACATATGCCCGTGGCGGATGGCGATCTCCGACCGATCGACGACCTCGGTGATCTCCTGCGAGCTCTTTGTCGAGTGCACGAAGCTGATGGTGCCCACCCGGTCCGCGCCGTTGTGGACCGGGCCGATGATGCGGACATCGCTGCGCGATTGCAGGTAGTCGATC
The DNA here is from genome assembly GCA_963707075.1 of uncultured Acidobacteriota bacterium. Lineage (GTDB taxonomy): Bacteria > Acidobacteriota > Thermoanaerobaculia > Multivoradales > JAHEKO01 > CAXMQZ01. The sequence continues at coordinate 815 of CAVPOX010000004.1, read as the reverse complement.
AGCTGGGAGATCAGCGGCTGCTCACAAGCGGTCATGACCTCGAAGGCTTGCTCGACCATCTCCCGACTCACCGTGTCATCCGATTTCGCATTCACCACGGTCTTGAGATAGTCGGCAAGCCCCAGAATGCCGGCACAGCCCTCGTGGCAGGCCCCGCCGAGCTCGAACTGATAGGGCACGTCCTTGATGAAGAAGTGGTTGGGCCCGGTCAGTTCGTCGATCGCTCGAGCAGTGCCCCACAGCGCTCCCATGTGGGGGCCGTAGACCTTGTAGGTGGAGTAGGCGTACCAGTCGACCCCCCAGGCTTCGACATCGATCGCCCGGTGAGGTGCGTAGGCCACGCCATCAACCACGACCCTGGCTCCGGCCTGGTGGGCCAACGCCGTGATCGCACCCACGTCCACGATCTCGCCGAGAAGGTTGGAAACGTGGGGGAAGGCGACCAGGGCGGTCTTGTCGGTCAGCAACTGGTCGAGGTCCTCGAGCGAGCAATGGCACGTCTCGGCATCCATCTCCCACCAACGGATCTTCATCCCCAGTCGCTCGAGCCGCACCCAGGGTCCGACGTTGGCCTCATGGCCGGTCTGGGCGACGACAATTTCGCTGCCTGGTTTCAGGACTCTGCCATAGGCATCGGCGAGCATCTGCAGCAGAGCCGAACACGACGGTCCCAGGATGACTTCGCCCTCCTCCCCTCCCATCAACAGGCGAACCAGAGCATGGGCCTCATCGACCACCGCAGTCGCCTTCTGCGACAGCGCATAGCCGGCTCCGAGCTGCACATAGCTGCTCAGCATGTAGTCGCGAATCCGATT
>CAVPOX010000003.1:0-26755 GCA_963707075.1 uncultured Acidobacteriota bacterium | reverse complement strand
GGCCACCACTTCCGGGACCTGCGAGCCACCGGCATTTTCCAGGAATACCGTCTCTCCAGCGAGAGCTGGAAACTGCCGGCGAACGCGTTGGCGCACTTGATCGTCGATCTCGATGGTCATCGGGTCTCCCTCCATGCAGTATCCTTTCATCAATATGCAACGACGTACCACGATTCTGACGGTTCTGGCCGCCCTGCTGATCGTCGTCGCTGCTTCCGCGGCGGTGGTTCCCCAGGGCTCATCGGGCGAGGTGGGGGGAAAAGACCACCTGATCAAGATGGTGGTCTATGCCGGTATCGCCCTGCTCTTCTCCTTCCTGTGCTCGGTGGCCGAGGCGGTCATGCTCAGCGTCTCCCCCTCGTTCATTGCCCATCTCGAAAAGCAGGGCAAGAGCTCGGCCAATCGCATCAAGAAGCTCAAGGGCAACATCGACCAGTCGCTGGCCGCCATCCTGACGCTCAACACCATCGCGCACACTCTGGGCGCGGGAGGGGCCGGCGCCGAGGCTGCCGCTTACTTCGGCGATCAGTACGTCGGCCTCTCCATGGCCGTGCTGACATTGCTGATCCTGTTTCTCTCCGAGATCGTTCCCAAGACTGTGGGAGCCCTGTACTGGCGCCAGTTAGCGGGCCCCACCGCCACTTTCGTCCAACTGCTGATCTGGATTCTCTATCCCCTGATCTGGATCTCAGAGCGGCTGACGCGCCTGATTACTCGCGGCAAGAGCGTTCATACCTTCAGCCGGGACGAGTTCACTGCCCTGGTTGATGTCGGGGTCGAAAAGGGCAAGATCCAGGTCGGCGAATCGATGATTCTCAAGAATCTCTTCCAGCTGCCGGAGCTGCACGCCGAGGACGTCATGACCCCTCGCACGGTGGTCTTTGCCCTGCAGCAGGACACCACACTCGACGAGGTGATGGAGCAACATCCGAACATGCCGTTCTCACGGATCCCGATCTACGGCGAGAACCCCGACGACATTACCGGCTTCGTGCTCAAGACTGACATCCTGATCGAGAAGCTCAATGGCAATGGGCAGAAGAAGCTGCGCGAACTCAGACGTGACATCTATGCGGTCCCGGAAACCGCCAGCCTGGAACAGATTTCCGAACAGCTGCTCGAACACAAGCTGCACATGCTCGTGGTCATCGACGAGTACGGTGGCATGGCCGGGGTCGTCACCCTCGAGGACGTAGTCGAGACCCTGATCGGCATCGAGATCGTCGACGAGGCCGACCAGATCGACGACCTCAGGCGCCTCGCTCGCCAGAAATGGCGCGAGCGCATGAAGCGCCTGGGGATCGATCCGAACGTGTAGGAGCGGGCCTCTTGCCCGACTCTTTTATCTTCCTCCACAATCGTTGGTGACCCGGCGTGGTCATGTTCATGATCTCGGCTTCCAGCTCAATACCTGTAACGACCGACTCTGGACAGAGACTCATGGAAGAATCCCAAACGGCCATTTCACCACCATAACGCACATCGCTTAACGCACTACGGTATAATCCCTGACAGTGATCAAGACGGTCAGGGACAAGGAGACCGCCAGGATCCTGGAGCGCCAGCGCTCACGGAAGCTGCCGGCAGGGATTCAGCAAACGGCTTACAGAAAGCTGCGTTACCTGAACAACGCTCGGACGCTGCAAGACTTGAGAGTACCGCCGGCGAACAGACTGGAGAAGCTGAGAGGAGATCGAGCCGGACTGTACAGCATCCGCATCAACGACCAGTGGCGCATCTGCTTTCGCTGGCGCCAGGGCGATGCCTACGATGTCGAAATCGTGGACTATCACGGTTGAGGAGCTCTATGAGTGATTCCAGAAAGCTGCGGCCCATCCACCCGGGCGAAGTCCTGCAGAAGGACTTCCTCGAGCCCATGGAGTTGAGTCAGAGCCGACTCGCGCTGGCCATTGGCGTCCACCCCCGCCGCATCAATGAGATCGTCCTCGGAAAGCGGGGGATCACCGCTGATACCGCTCTCCGCCTCGCCAGATTCTTCGGCACCTCGGCGGAGCTTTGGTTGGGACTGCAGAAGGACTACGAGCTGGACGTGGCCAAAGACGAGTTTGGCGACAGGATCGAGCGAGAGGTCCGAACCCTCGCGTCACTCGACAGGGCTTAGCCCTCCCCTACCGCCAATCCCCGGCTGCGACGAACCCGGCCCAGTAGAAGGGGTGAGTGCTGAGCCCCGCCGCGCGGCGGGCTTCGAGCAGGTCGAGGGTCGCCTGGTGGACGGCATCGAGGGTCGTGGCATCTGCCGCGAAGCGGTGGTGGTAGAGCGAGCGCATCCACTCCCGGGTGACGTCGTCATCGACCGGCCACAGGCTCATGATGAGGGTGCGGGCGCCGGCACTGGCGAAGGCGCGGCGCAAACCGAAGACACCTTCGCCCGCGCGCACGTCTCCGATGCCGCTCTCACAGGCCGAGAGTACCGCCCACTCGACGCCGAACAGGTCGATGGCTGCGACCTCCTCGGCGGTCAGGATTCCGTCATCCTCGTCCGGCCGCGCCGACCGACGGTGATTCGCCCCGGCGAACGCCAGGCCGGAGCCCAGCAAGGGGTTCTCGAGGTCGGCGAAGCGAAGCGGTCGCTTGCCGCTCGAATCCTGCCACTCGTAGGCGGGGCAGTCCCCTGCCAGATAGAAGCCATGCGTGGCGAGATGCAGCACCCTGCGACCCGAGGCGAGACGCTTGACGCGGTTCTCTGCCGCCTCACCGTGCAGGAGCTCGACGGCACCTGGATCCGGTGACTCCCCAGACCAGACACTGACAACTTCTTGCACCTCCGCCTCACTCGCCGGCAACGGCTCGAAGCGCATCGTGTCGAAGCTCTCGCAGGCCGAGCGCGGACCGCGATAGACACCTGGCGAATCTCGATCGCCCGCCGACCACGCGGCCAGGCTGTCCGTGGCCTCCGGGCTGAGGTCGGCAAACAGCGTTGCCTCGTCGAAGTCCGGATTGCCGATCGCCAGGAGTCCACCTCCGGTCTCGTCGGTCTCACGCAGCAGGTCGCGCTCCGCTGAGAGATAGTGGAGTCGCGGACCGCTCTCCACCAGGTATCCGGCATCACCGCCCGGCAGCGCCGCCACATTGACCAGGTGCAGCGACCCATCGGGCACGATCAACACTCTTTCGAGACCCGCGAGATTCGCGGAAACCGGATCCCAGACGCGCTGGCGCAAGCGCTCGGCGGCCCGGCGATAGGCGCGCTCGCGGCTTCCAGAAGGGCTGAGAGTGACTTCCGCTTCGGAGACAACCTGCTCCCGGACCTGCTCGACCAGCGCATCGATCTCGCCTGCGTCCCCCAAGTCGGCGAGCTCGATGATCCGACTGTCGGGTCGGAGGAGAAAGGCGAGATAGGCGCCTCTCGACCCGTCTGCAACAGCACGCTCGTAGCGCACGAAAGCCAGGAGGCCGGTCCCTGCCGGCAGCGCCGCCTCGATCTGGTCGAGCCCGACGCTGCGTTGCCGCTCGCTCAGCCGAAAGGCCCGGTTGGTTGCCGCCAGCGCTCGCTCGGCCCGGTCTCTTTCCCGCGTGGTCTCCGCCACAGCCTGCATGAAGCGCTCGACGACCTCGGTCTCCCCTCCACCCGGCCCCTGCACAATCAGCCGCGCCAACCGTTTGCGCGACTGAATCAGGTTTTCGACCAAGCTTTCATCGATCGAACCGCGGCCGAGCGAGAGAGTCCGCCGGCGATCCGCCATCTCGTCCAGCAGCAGGGCCCGGCCCTGGATCACGACATCGAAGGCCTGGCGAATCGATTCGGCATCTTGCCGCTCGGCGAGCAACGACAGGGTTCGATCGAGTCCCGACGGACGGGTCGAGGCATAGCGCAAGCCGACCCGCTCGCTGAAACCGGTCAGCAGCGTTCGGGTGTGTTCCTGAGCGTCGAGCTCGGCCTGGAGCGAGTAGTCGAGCGCCGACCGCCAGTCACCGAGCAGCGACGCGCAGCGGGAGAGTTTCAGCCGGGTCTCGGAGGCCATGGGATGGCCGGGCCCGAAGATCTCCTCGATGATCGAGAGGGCTTCCTCGTACATGCCGACGGCCTCAGCGACCTTGCCCTGGTCGACCCGCAAATCGGCAAGCGCGATCAGATGGGCGGCCAGTTCCCGATCACGGAGGCTGTAGCCCGCAGCCCGAACGTCGAGAACCCGGCGCAGGACCGCTTCCGCCTCTGACAGCTTGCCGCGCTCGTGGAGGATGACTCCGTACTTGAGCGCCGCCACCTCGAGCGAGAAGCGTTGCGGATCGAGGAAGGACTCCTCGATCGCCCAGGCCTGCCGAGCAATCTCTTCGGCCGCTTCCAGATTCTCTGCCGCCTGCTCGAGCTCGGCCAGGTGCATGCGGAAGACGACCGTCTGCACGGCATCGGTTCCCCAGGTCTCGCTCGCGATCTCGAGTCCGAGCTCTAGATGTCGGCGGGCATCCTCCCGCTCGCCCAGATCCATCTCCAGCCATCCCAGGTTGGTCAGCACCCCGGCCACGGGGTCACTCTCGGGTCCGAAGAGTCGTTTGTTGATCTTCAAGGCTGCCTCGTAGTAGCGGCGCGCCTCGATCAGCTCACCCTGCCGGTGTCGCTGCAGCCCCAGGAAGTTGTAGACACTCGCCTTCAACCCGGAATCGGGATAGGGCTCGAGAATCTCCAGCGCTCTTTGCAGGTTCACTTCAGCGTCCATCGGAAAGCCCGCATTGCGCTGAAGATAGGCGAGGTTGGCCAGCTGCTCGGCCACCAGGGGGTTGTCGGGACCCAGAACCCGGGCCAAGGTCTCCGTGGCGTCGTTCTGCAAAGCAAATGCCTCGTCGTAGCGATAGAGATCGAAGAAAACATCACCGAGGAAGAAGCGGCTCTCCTGGACCAGAGGGTGTTCCTCTCCCAGGACGCCGCGCCGCAGCTCCAGTGCCCGGCGCACGAAGGGCTCGGTATCGGTCGGATAGGTCTTCGAACGTCCCAGTCCGAAGATGTAGTTGCCACGGCTGGTGTAGGCCTCGGCCGCAACCAGAGGATCCACTCCCTCTTCCCGTTCGACGATCTCGACTGCCAGGCGTGAGTGCTCATCCCAAGCCTCGACCTCGCCCAGGGCCTCGGAAAGGTCCGCCAGGCGACTGTGCGCTCTGGCCAGCCGCATAGGGTCCGTGGGAGTGGTCGACTCGTGGATCTGGAGGGCCCTCAGCAGCGCTGACTTGGCGCTTTCGAGATCGTCGCGCTGAGCCAGCACCTCGGCCTTGCGAACCAGGCTGTCGGCCATCAACGAATGGTCGCCCAACCGGCTCTCTCGGAGGATCAGCGCTCGCTCGGCCACCTCGGCGCACTCAGGCGACACCAGGCACTGCCCACCTCGCCACAGGGCCTCTGCGAGGGCATCGAGCACCGCTGCGGTTTCGAGCGACGCCGAACCAGTCTCGCGCTCTATCTCGGAAAGCAGCTCGCGGGCGGCTTCTTCGGCCTCCCGATACCGACCGTCGAAGACCAGCTGCCGGATCTCCTCGACGGAATCTTTCGGGTGGGTGTCCGAGGCGCTCCGGGATATCTCCGCACCGAACGCCATCATCATCGACATGGCGATCAGTACGCACTGCCTGGGTCTGACGATCACAGTCTTCAGTCGGGAAGCTGGCTCAGGACCTCCCGCGCCTGCGCTTCGAAGTCTCCGCCCGTCTGCACGATCTCTTCGAGATCCCGGCGGGCGGCAGCCACGTCACCGAGGCCGAGGGAGGCCTTGGCCCTGAGCCAGAGCGCCCACTCCCGATAGGGCGACCCCTCGATCTCCGCTATGCGGCCAAGGTGGTTGACCGCCTCTCTTGCCTCGCCAGTCAACAGATACGAGGCCCCCAGATAGAAGCGGGCGGGAACAAAATCCGGGTCGAGAGCCACAGCGCTCTCGAGTCCCGGTATCGCCTCGGCGAAACAATCTTCCTGATAGGGCACCATGGCTTCTCGGAACCGGAGCTCGGCCTCGCTACCGCTGGTGCGCAGGGACTTGGGCTCGAACGGAGGCGGCTGGACCTCGGCGAGCCGTGCGATGGCGTCGCCACCCGGCCCGGGTGACCCCACCAGACGAGGCCAAAAGACCAGGGCCAGGAGCAGGACAGCTGCGGCGGCGAGCCCGACCCAGTGCCAGGGAATCCGCTGCGGTGGCGGCACCTCCTCGACAACCCCGCTCTCCTCCTCCGCCAGCGCCGCCCGCAGGAGAGACAGCTCCTCGAGCTGCTCATGACAGCCCTCGCACGTCAGGACGTGCTCTTCGAGGCGGTCGAGATCGGTCTCGTCCAGATCGCCCCTGAGGTACCGTTCGATCATCTCGCCCTGTTCGACTTCAAAACACTTCACGATTCGTTCCGCCTGTGAGTAGCACCTCGATCAACTTCGTGACAGCTTGTCGCGCAGAATTTGTCGCGCCCTGTCTATCGCCCTGGACTTGCGCTGCCGCACCACATCGCCTGGAAGATCCAGTCGCTCACTGATTTCCTTCGGAGAGAGGCCCTCGACCAGTGTAAGACGCAGGATCCTGCGATCCTCGGCACTCAGCCGGGAGATCGCCTCTCTCGCCAGCACCAGCTTCTCAGCCTGCGCGAATTCCTCCTCCGGATTCGGTTCCTGCAGCACCGGCTCGCCCTTCATGGCGCCGACCGAATCGAGATGCAGTGAGCGGAAGTGATTCTTGACCCGGTTCCGCATCGTGCCGCAGATGTAGCCAGCCAGGCCATCTTGGTTTCGCAGGTTGCCGTCGCGCAGCGCGCAGATGACGGAAAACAGGACCTCCTGGGTCAGATCCTGTGCAACCTCGAATTTGCCGGTCCGGGCCAACACCATCGAGAAGACAGGGCGATAGAAACGGCGGACCAGCTCGGTCTCGGCGGATCGCTCGCCATCTCGAATCCTCTCGACGAGGTCGACTGTCGTGGAGTCCAACTCCATGCTCCTCCAGGTACCACTTTGCGTGCACCCCGCATTATAGAAGCCTCCCGGCTTGACAGTCGCTTGTCACGAACCTCCACCTACGGGTACTCACGGGGTACAAGACGACAAAGGAGGAGGAGCCATGGGCCCAAGACTGAGACTGACAACCGTGCTGACAGCGGTGCTCTTGATAGCCTTGACAGCCAGTGCAAATGCCAACCTGATCGCCTATAACACTGGAAGACCGCTCTACAGCCGAGTGGTGATCACGGACGATGCGGGTGGAGATCCTGTTCAGGTCTACGAAGGGGTAAGCGTCGACAGTATCTCTGCCGAAGACTCAAACGGAGACAGCTGGATCCTGTTCATCGAATGGGACGGTCTGAATAACAGTCTCTACAAGATGCGCGCCGACGGAGGAACCGTTCCAGAAAAGGTGCTCTGCGGCTCTGGTACGGCCGCCGGACTCTCTTATTCGAGTATCGATCACCCGCAATGGTCGCCAGACGGCAGCCAGATTCTCATCCATTTGCTCGTCCAATTGCTTGGGAACCCAGCAGATTCGATTGCGCTCTTGCCAGGTGATTTCACAACAGCAGAAGACTGCGTGGCCCCTGATCTGACACCTCTCCCAACTCTGCCGGAAGTTGGCTGGGGGATCAATGGCCATGCCACCTGGAGTGGCGACGGAAGCATGATTGCCCACTTCAACCAGGATGGCACTCGCCTGGTGATCCGAGACAGGAACACAGGGTGGTCACCCAGAGACGTTACCCTCTACCCTCCTGTTACGGGTGCCAGCATCGATGTCCCCGCCTTCTACCCGGATTGGCAGAGACACGGGAATCTTATCGCCTTCGAAGTCTGGGAGGGCGACGGGAGAAAGAGTACCAACTACGTTTTGTGGGTCGACGCGGTGAACGGGGACTGGGACTATCTGCGAGACCAGAACGGAGACCGTGTTCCCGGTCACAGATACGGAAAGACCAGCCCTACGTGGTCGCCGGATGACCAGTATCTCTTGTTCACCGAGAGCGGTGGCGACCTCGTCAAATGGGACTATGCCCTCGGGGACGGGACGGTTATCGGCTCCGGAGTATGGGCCGACTGGCAGCGCGGAACCTCCGTTCCCGATTGCCTCACCGATAGTGACTGCGGGACAGGCTACATCTGCTGTAGCGGGAATTGCATCGAGCCGAAGTGCGTCTCGGATGCGCTCTGCGAGGAGATGCCGCCGGATGTCTGCACCGACGACTTCTGCGAACCGTGCTCTGGGTGTAGGAATGAGTTCGACCCGAGCAACGACCCGAGCTGTGTAACACCCGAGGTCGACTGCAGTGAGTTCACCTCCAAGAAACCCTGCAACGCCGAGCTCACCTGTCGCTGGGACAACCGCAGCGGCGTCTGTATCGACAACTAGCGAGCAACCTGCCAGGGGAGGGCGCAAGGCCCTCCCCTACCGCCCTACCTGTCACGAACCGTCCGCTGCGGGTACTCACAGATACACAGAACAAGAAATGGAGGCAAGGCCATGGGTCAACGATGGAAAGTGACAGCCGTGCTGATCGGAGTGCTACTGCTGATTTGCCTGCCAGGAGCGATGCCAACCTGATCCCTACACCAATATCGCGGGGGGCAACCCGAGGCATAACGACGTGATGGTGATGGAGGAGAGTCTGGAACCGATGTGCGCGAGCTCGATTCGCCCACTTTGTACGCCTCCGGCAATGCCTCACTCCACAGCAGCCAGACGGAACTGCCTGGATAACGCGTGCCTGAAGGAGATCTGCAAAATGGAATCTGGGCTATCAAGATCCGAGCCGACGGGTTGGAGCCGAGCCACAAGATCCTCTGCCATCGGTGGTCAGGCTTGGAGGAAACTCGGGCGTACCGATACGTCTTGTCGGGCTTCCGCACCTGGTCGCCGGACGGTGCAGATTCTGGTCCATCTTGCTCATCGATGACGGACACCAGGACTATTCCACGCCCTGCTCCGGATGCATGTCGCCCGTGCGACACAGACTGCCTCGAGCGATCTTCAGCCATCCCCTATGAGCCGAGGAGCCGGTCTATCGATCTGACGGTGGGGGACTGTGGTCAGCGCATCCCCTCTGCCACCTGGAATGATGACGGTTCGAAGATCGCGTTCCTCGAGGCCGAATTCGACGCCAATGACTGGGTCGTCAATCTTCAACTGGCGATCCTCGAGAACGGAGAGAACGGGCTGGACACCCTGCATATCCCCGTGACGCCGCTAACGAGAACGTCGAGGTTCCCTGGAATCTCTACAGATCCAATCTCGACTGGCAGCGGGGCGGCGATACCCTGGCCTTTTCGCAACGCTCCACGTCCAGGACCACACCCGGTGGCTCCTACTGGGTCGACGCCACCACGGGAGACTGGGGCTCCCATGACCATCGACGGTGTCGCGGGCACCACCTGACGGCCATGCACCCACATGGTCACCCGACGGCAAAACGTGATCGTACAGCAACCTCAATTGCAAGCTCGTCACACGACCGTATCGCGGATCGGGCCGCTGGGAGGTCCCGCAACCACCGTCGGTGTCCGGGGGGACTTTGCCGACTGGCAGCGCAATGCACTGGACTTGACCTGCTTTGTCGATGCTGATTGTGACGACCACAATCCGTGTACCAACGATCTCTGTGACACGGGCACCGGTCAATGCGACCACCTGAACCTCGCCGACGAAACCCCCTGCGGGGACGGGGACAGTGGGTGGTGTGATGGTTCCGGATCGTGCTTCGAACCCGAGTGCGGTTCCGGTCTACCAGATTGTGATGACGGGAACGCATGCACGGTCGACAGCTGCAGCGAGTACGAGTGCTCGTTCGATGCTGAAGCTGCCGCCGGATTCGGCTGCGACGACGGTGACGGCTGCACCATCGGCGATCAATGTGACGGCTTGGGGGGCTGTGCCGGGACTCTCGACGACACGATTCCTGGCTGCAGCTCCTGCCTCCCCAAGGGAGAAGTCTGCACCCTCGACTCCGAATGCTGCTCCGGCAGCTGTCACCCGATCAAGCTGACCTGCAAGTAAGGTCTCCCGTCTCCTGAAGGCGGGTATTGCATCAGGCCGGGCCTCGTGCCCGGCCGCTTGTCACTCAGCCGGGTGGGAACCGCGGCACTCGGATCAAGTCAACTGGCAGTGTTTGTAACGGACGCTGCCCGTGAGAGACCAAGCTATACAGATGAGTTATCAAGCATGTGTACGTAATGTACAATAAGTACAGGAACTGATCATGGATAGCCTGAGAACCACCGAAGCTCGTGAGAGACTGGCCGAGGTCCTCAACCGTGTCGCGTATGCGAAGGACCGCGTGAGAATCACTCGCCGGGGCAAGCAGATTGCTGCCGTCGTGCCCATCGAAGATCTCGATCTGATCGAGCGATTGGAGGACCAGATCGACCTCGAGGAAGCCATGGAGGCTCTGAGCGAGGCTCGTGAGAAGGGGACGGTTCCCCTGGAGAAGATACGCGCAGAGCTCGGTCTCTAGGTCGTGAAGACCTACCAGGTCGCTCTGGCTCCCTCAGCCGCGAGACAGCTACGCAAGCTGGATCGCCCTGTCCAAAGACGCATCGTCAAGCGACTCGAGAAGCTCGGTGCCGAGCCTCTCCCCGGATCAGCGGTGAAACTCAAGAGCGCCGCGACTTCCCTCTACCGCATTCGGGAGGGTAGCTACAGGATCGTTTATACGATTCAGCAGAATAGATTGCTGGTGCTCATCATCCGAATCGGGCACCGAAGCGAGGTCTACCGGTAGCAGGAGTCTCCGGTTTTCAGGCGCGACCCTACCGCCAGTCCCCCGCCGCGACGAACCCGGCCCAGTAGAAGGGATGGGTCGAAAGGCCCGCGGCGCGGCGGCCCGCGAGGAGCTCGAGGCTGGCTTCGTGAACGGCCTCGAGGGTCGTGGCACCCGCCGCGAAGCGGTGCCGATAGAGAGCCGCCATCCAGTCGCGGGTCGATTCATCGTCGACCGGCCAGAGGCTCATGATGACGGTGCGGGCACCAGCGATCTGAAAGGCGCGGCGCAGGCCGAAGACCCCCTCCCCCGCCATGGCTTCTCCCACCCCGGTCTCGCACCCGGAGAGGACCGCCCACTGAACACCCTCGAGATCGAGAGCCGCGATCTCCTCGGCCGTGAGGATGCCATCCTCCTCGGCCGGCCCGGCGGCCTCGCGATGATTGGCGCCGGCCAGGGCGAGGCCCGAGAGCACCAGCGGGTTCTCGAGGAGCTGTCCGTGCTCGACCCGGGCCTCGGGGCTGCACTCGCCGCCCAGGAAGAACCCGTGGGTTGCCAGATGCAGCACGCGGTTGCCGGAAGCTCGGGCCTTGAAGGCCGCCTCGTTGGCGCGTGCTCCGTCGAGCACGGCCACGGCCGGGTTGGCTGAGGTCTGCCGCCAGGAGCTCTCGATCACTGCCAGCTCTGAGAGAGACGCCGGCAAAGCACTGAATCGCAGGGAGCCGAAGTCCCCGCAGCTCGCCCGTTGACCACGGAAGACTCCCTCGGTCTGCGGGACATCGGCTCGGGCGAGTCGGAAGACCTCGCTCTCATCCCGGGCGAGAGCGGCGAAGAGGTTGGGCTCTTCATAGTCCGGGTGCCCCATTGCCAGCAATCCCTGGGAGGACGGGAGGTCAGGGGTTTCCGGCTCCACCAGATCCCGTTCGGTCGAGAGGTAGTGGATGCCCGCCCCGGACTCGATCAGATACCCACTCTCCCCCATCGGCAGAGCGCCGAACGGCAGCAGATGCAGCTCACCATCTGGCACGACGAACACCCGTTCGATGCCTTCCAGCAAGGAGGCGAGTGGATCCCAGATCCGACGCCGCAAAGCCTCGCCCTCCGAGCGATAGGAGGCGACCGACCGGCGCGGCGAGCGGTCGGCTGAAGCTGCGACGCCCCAGGTCAGCTCGCTGAGCCTGCGGATTCGCTCGTCGACGGGTTGAGCCGGTCCGAGATCGACGGCTCGCGGGGTCGTCTCTCCCGATCGCAGAACGAATGCGGCATACGCGGGCGTCGACTCGAGCGGCCAGGAGGGTGCGGCCTCGGGTGAAGGTGGCTCGAACCGGTTGTATTTGAGGAAACTGACCAGGGCACCCCCGGCCGGGACCGAGGCTACGACCTCGGCGACTCCCGCGACGGACTGCTCGCGCCGCTGTCTGAATCGCTGATCGTAAGCCGCCAGGGCCCATTCCGCCCTCTCCTTCTGTTGTCGTGCCGCCTCGAGCTGTCGCTGATACGCCTCGGCCCCCTCACCCCGGTTTCCAGCCACGGCGAGGTGCGCCAGCCCGCTGCGCGCTGCCTCCAGCTCGTCGACCAGTCGTGCGACTCGAGGATCCGTCATCGAGCGAGCCCCCTGGTGACGCCGTGCCAGGGCATCCAGCACCAGACCGCGCGAGCGAGCCACGGCCTCGGCAGCCGGCAGACTCCAACTACCCTCGGGGTCGGCGACGGCTGCCGAGATCATCAAGTCTCTCTGCCACGCCTGCCAGGCGAGCAACCCGAGGCTTTGGCGCTCGGGCAGACCGAGCATCGCCTCGGCGAGATTCTGCCGCAGCAAGCCGTCGAGACGCTGCGCCATGGCGAAGGCGGCCTCCAGGTCCCCCTGGCTCCAGAGCAGTCTCGCTTCGAGATCCATGCTGAACTGGAGCTGCAGATGCTCCGGCCCCAGTTGCTGGACGAGGACGTCGAGAGCACGCCGATTCAGGCTCAGCGCCCGCTCGAAGTTGCCCAACCGAGCCTGCAGGTCCGCATACTCACGCAGCGGATCCATCAAGTGCATGTGGTCTGGGCCGGCATGCGTCTCCCGGACAGCGATCGTCCGCTCGTACGTCTCGGCCGCCTCGAGCCATCGACCGGCGCGTACAAGTCGATCGGCCTGGGTCTGGAGCAGCGAGGCCAAGTGGAACAGTGGCTCGTGCACCTCTTCTGCCAGCGCGATCGCCTCTTCGCCCCGGCGGATGGCCTCCTCCAGAGCGATCTCTCCGCGGTCCTCGAGTCGTTCGGTCTGGCGATCCAGGTACGAGGCGGGGAAGCGGATGACTTCACTGCTGGCATAGATCTGCGCCGCCCGCCTGCCACTCTGCTCGAATCGTTCCAGGTCGCCCAGGGAGTGCCATAAGCCTGACATGTTGCCCAGCACCGTCGCCACCCGCCAATGGTCGGGACCGTAGGCTGTCTCGTAGATGTGAAGCGCACGCTCGAAGGCCTCCCGGGATGCCGCAAATCCCCCCTCCATATCGTCGGCCAGAGCGTAGTAGGTGAGCACGAGAGCGACCTTCGGGTGGTCCGGCGGGAAACCCGCCTCGGCAACCTCCCTGGCCTTCACGAGGCATCGCTGTGCCTCGCTGGGGCTGGTCTCTGCCCACCACAGCAGGACATAGTTGTAGGCCAGAGACGGATGATTCGGGCCAAAGGCGGCGAGGCGAATCGCTTCGGCCCTACGTCCTGCCTCTCGCGCTGCCGCCAGCGAGGTCGTCTCCCAGCGCAGGCGGGTCAGGCCGTCGAGCACTTCTGCTACGTCCGGGTGATTTGGGCCGAGCGCTTTCTCGCGAATCTCGAGCGCCCGTTCGAAGAGCATCTCCGCCCGATCCACGTTGCGTCGATACTTCTCGAGCCAGGCGAGGGGAACCAGGGCAGTGGTGACCGCCGGATGTTGAGGGCCGTAGGCCTCCTCCAGGGCTCGCAGGCTGTGCTCGAGGTGGGGCTCGGCCGCCCGTAGCTGCGCCAACTCGACCAGCATGGCTCCGAGGTAGGCCTCTGCGATCGCCGTCCGCGGGTCGCCGTCGCCGACGGTTCGGCGGTAGAGCGCGATCGCACGCTCATAAAGCGCCTGGGCCTCGCCGAAGCGTGCCCACTCATCGAGGACCCGGGCCTGATGGAAGAGACTGTCGGCGACCTCTGCCGTCTCCGACCCGCCATGCTGGACCCGGATCTTCTCCGACCACTCCGCAGCTTCGAGCGTTCCCGGATGCCAGGACTTGAAGTTGCGCCAGCGCGCCTCGACCCACAGATCGAGGGCCTGCGCCTTGTCGAGCGCTTCGCCCGGGGAGTCGCCGAAACTCTCGACCTGTTCCCTTGCCGCATCCTCGGCTTCCAGATAGCGGCCCGCCTCGATCAGCTCGCGGACCTCGGTGCGATCGCGAGGTAGCGCGGCAGCCGCCGGAAGGTGTACTGAGACGGCGATGACCAGACAGGCCATCCAGAGGAGCGCGATGCGAGGTGCTCCAGTCATCTCCGGCCTCGAGGCCCGGTCTTGCTAGCCGTCGACTGCCGACCAGGCCTCCACTTGTTCGAGCTGGTTTCGCGCCCGGCTCACCCAATCCCCGTCCAGCTCCAGAATCGATCGCAAATCTGCCGCCGCGGCAGCAGCGTTCTCCTGCAGTAGATACCCCTGCGCCCGGAGGAAGAGCGCCTCCTCGAGAAACGGGGTGTCGCCCTGCCCGATGACGCGGTTCAGACTCTGCAAAGAGCCTTCGACGTCCCCGGTCAGCAGCCTGCAAGCGCCGAGGAAGAACTGCACATCGAGGCGATCCGGGTCGAGCGCCGCCGCCGCCTCGAGCTCTGTCAGAGCCCCCTGGTAGTCGGCCTCCCGGTAGCGCTCCATCGCCTCCCGAAAACTCTTGTCGGCCTCATCGGCGGCACTGCGCAGCTGGCTTTCGACGTAAGCTGGCGCCTCGATAGAGGCCAGGGAAGCGATACCCTCCCCAGACTTCCCACGCATCAGGTACAGCAGTCCCGCAGCCATGACGGCCACGGCCGCAAGGGCGAGCCACGGCATCCACGAGGTAGGAGAGGACACTTTCCGCGGGGCAGATTCGATCTCGCGGCGTCGGCGCTCGAGCTCCCCTGGCAAGGTGGCCAACCCCTCGAGAGCCTCGGCGCAATCGTCACACTCCAGGACATGCGCCTCGAATTCCTCTGCCTCGCGTTCGGGCAGATCCTGATTCAGGTACCTCTCCATCAGTTCGTGGTTTCCAGAACGGAGGCAGATCATGGCTCGCCTCCCGTCACTTTGTGGTCCCCGCCGGGGTTTTGTGACAGAGATTGCGAGCGGGCCCGGATTTTCTGCAGCGCTCGGTGCTTGTGTTGACGTACGGTTTCGGGCCGCATGTCGAGGCGGCGGCCGATCTCGTCCGAGCTCAGCCTGTCGACCAGGCTCCACAGCAGGATCTGCTGATCCGTCCGGTCGAGCTCTGCCAGGCACCTGCCTACCAGTGCCAGCAGCTCCCGACGACGCAGGCGGCTCTCCGGGTCCGGGCGGGGCGAGGTCGGATCGACCTGGGCGGTTAGCGGCTGACGACCCTGGCCGCGCAGGTGGTTGTTGCAGAGATTCCTGGCGGTACCACGCAGGAAGGCGGAGAGCTTTTCCGGCGCCTGCAGCTTGCCACCGCGGAGTGCTTCCAGGGTAGCCAGTAGCGTCTCCTGGGTCAGATCCTCGGCCAGGACCGGATCGAGCAAACGGGCCAGAATGATGGCGTAGACCCGCTTCTCGTAGACCTCGATCAGCTCCTGTTCGGCTGCACGGTCGCCTTCGCGAATGCGCGTCGCCAAGGGCACGAGCGCCTCGGACTCAGTCTCCTCGACCAGAACAGGCCCTCCTCTCCGATGAACTGATTGTACCGCCGGACGGACGCCCTCTTCCGGGCTGCCGTCTACCTCCAGCTCATGCGCACACCCAGGCGCCAGACCCGCGGGGAGACCACTTCGGCGACCCACCCGGCGTTGCCGGAGGCCATGTTGCGGTATCGGTTCAGTACCGAGCCGTCGTTCAGAATGTTGAATCCGTCAATGCTGAAGGTGAAGCCGACGCCAGCGGTGGCCGCGAACTCCTTCTCCAGGCGCAGGTCGAGAATCGTCACGTCGTCGGCACGCACATCGCCCAGCCCGTCGAGGACGAGGATCTCCCGCTCGACGCCGTCGAGTCCCGCCACGTACTCGTTGTACGGGAAGGGATTGCCCTGGTGGCCGCCGAGGTTCGCTGCCACGTTGAAGCCCCAGGGCCGATCCGGCGCGAACTGGTACATGCCGTTGACATTCCACTGCCAGGTCGACTGCTCCTCTCCCCAGACGGCATAGATCTCACCGTCGGTGACCGTGCCTCCCTCGTCCTGCTGCACCCAGAGATTGGGATCGTTGCGATTGAAGTAGCTCGCCGGCACATCCCAGCTCTCGTCGAAGTTGTAGTTCAGAAACCCCCGCAGCATCCACTGGTCCGACAGGCGCTTGGTGACGGTGATCGCGGCGCCGAAGTAGTCGACCTCACGGTCGCCGTCGGTGAGCAGGTCGCCACCGGTGTAGGTCCAGCGGGCCGGGTTGGCAGCAAGGGTGGGGACCGCGTAGGGGGAACCGTCCGGCAGCGATCCCTCGAGCACCCGGTCGGGGACGTACTCGCTCGCCGGAATGGTCGTCACCTCGCCAGTCAGGTTATCGACGAAGAGCGGCGGCACCTCCCGCGTCCGGGTGCGATTCCGCCAGGTCAGTCGCAAGCCCGTCACCAGCTCCGGCAGAAACGAGTGCTCGACCCCGAGGATGAGCTCGCGGGTCAAGGGCACGTTCATGTTCGAATCGTTGCGGCTAACGGGAGCCGGCAGGGCGGTCGGATCATCCGGGTCGAAGCCTTCGACTCCGTCCACCGCCCATTGCTCGCCGTCATCGTAGAAGCCGGCAAAGCCGCCCGGTTCGTCGAGAAAGACAATGTAGCCGTAGGCATCATCCGACGCCGGATCGGTGCGTCCGATGTCGCCCAGTCCCAGAGCATCGATGAACTGCGCGAAGCTCGCTCGCACGAGCGTCTGCCGCTCTTCGCCCAGGGCGTAGGTGAGACCGAGGCGGGGTGAGAAATCCGACCAGTGCATGCCGTCGGAGTCATTCCCCGGCACCGAGACCGAGGGCATCAGCCCGGGGAAGGCCGGATTCGCCTCGACGGTCCTCGGGTCGGTGCGACCGTATTGGTCGTCGTAGCGCAGACCGAGGTTTGCCGTCCAGCGCCCGCGGGTCATCGTGTCCTGGAACCAGAGCGATCGGTAGTAGCCCGTGGTCGAAGACTCGCCCGAGCGTTGGGCCTCGACCATGTGCGCATCTCTGACTCTTTCGGGCGGCAGGCCGAGGCTCTCCAGCAGCTCCTCGTCCTGGACGCCGGCCACCACCCCATGCACGTGGAAAAGGGCCCGACCCGGGTAGGTCCACTTCGACCGGATCTGCGAGTCGCGCGACCGCCCGCCGAACTCGAGCTCGTGACTGAGCCCCCAGCCGGCGAGGAAGACGCTGCCACTGAGTCGCCACTCCCCGGCCGGCTGCCGGTTGTAACCGCAATCGTTATTGGTGATGTAGTCGTTTTCATCGACGTTCGCCTCTCCGCCGGGGAACGGAACCGCCGGTTGGTCTGGACCACAACCACCCTGGGCCGAGAGAGCGTAGCCGCCGTCGAGAAAGGAGTACCGGCCGCTGAGGAACAGATTGGAGCCGAAGACGTGGGTGTCTTCGAGCTTGGTGACGCCGGTCGGCCCACGCTGGTCATGGGTTGCCGAGGAGTCGACCGAGGGCTCGGCGCCCCGGCCCCACTTGTACTTGGTGCCACTGTTGTAGGAGCCGACGAAGGAGTTTGCATCGACGATCTGGGCGTTGACCTTGATGACGGCGTTCTCGAGCACGGTGCGATCGTTCTGTCCGCTGCCGGTGATGCGATTGATGTCCGTCTGCCCCCAGGCGGCCCAGAACCACAGTCGGTCGCGCCAGGCCGGCCCACCGGCCTCGAAGCCGAGATCCTCGATGCGGTCGATGCGATTGGGGACGAATCCTTCCTGCCCTGGTCCCAGCTTGCCCGGATCGAAGCCCGAGTCGGCCTCTTCGAGAACGCCGAAGTAGCCGGCTCCGTCGGTCATCAGGAAACGGGCCGAGCCCCGGAACTGGTTGGTCCCGCGGCGGGTCACCATGTTGACGGCCACGCCACCCGTCACCCGCGTGATGTCGTTGCCACCGGTGGTGATCTGGATCTCCTCGAACTGATCGAAGTCGTAGTAGGTAGGGGAGGCTCCAACGAAGGTCATGTCCGAGATCTGCACTCCGTCCATGTTCCAGTCGTTCTCGGTCATCGAGACCCCGAGACCCCGAAATCCCGGCTGCTGGCCGCTCTGCCCGCCGCCGACATTGACCTGATTGACCCAGACGCCGGGGGTCTGGTGCATGATCGCCCACGGATCCCGTGCGGTCGGGATGGCTTCGAGCTCGAGCCGGGTGACGCTGGTTCCCGAGACAAGCTTCCGCTCGTCGAGAAGCGGGCTTTCGCCGGTGACCGTGAGGACCTCGTTGACCGCGCGGGTGAGTTCGACCTCGAGCGTCGTGTTGCGGGAAGCCTCGATGGTCACGGTCTGGCGCTCCACGGTCGAGTATCCGTCGAGACTGGCTCGCAGGGCGTATCGGCCCGGGTCGAGTCCGAGGAAGCGGAAGCTCCCCGCGCTGTCGGCGGTCTGCTGCCGTGGCGCTCCCATCCCGTCGAGCTCGACCACGGCCCCGGCCAGCCGCTCGCCCGAGGCCTCCGTCACCGAGCCGTAGAGGCCCCCGGTCGCTCGCTGGGCAAGAAGCGGCGACGCTGCCACTGTCGACAGCAAGAAAAGGCAAAGCAGACCGGAAGAAACCGGTGACATTGCTCGGTTCATGACCCTCCCTCCCTGGTCATCGGGCCGAAGCAACAAGACTCGTGTATCTCAGACCTTAGAGTGCTGCTTGCTACCGCGCACCACCCGAACGGGTAGGCAGCATTTCCTCGTCACGAATCGCGGGCTCGAGCCACTGAGTCATTGCCCCTTTTCCAGGGCCTCGATAAAGGAGGAAGACATGAAGACCTACATGCGTTTGGGCGGAGCGATCCTCGTTCTGCTCCTGAGTGGCTCGCTCGCCAAGGCTGCGGATCCAGCCATTGTCTTCGTCGATGAAGCCAAGGCGGGTGCCAAGTCGATCATGGTCATGGATACCGATGGAGGGAATCACACAGAGATCTTCCTCACCGGCAAGCGTTTCTGCGACTGTGGTGGGCCGCGGCTCTCGCCGGCCATCTCACCCGACGGTCAGTGGGTGACGTTCGTCTACGCCGGGGAGGAGTCCACCTCCGGTTTCGACCTTCTGAAGCTCAGCACCGCCGGCGGCACACCCGATGTACTTCTCTGTGGCAGTGGAGACACGGGTTACTACGTCGTGCCGGAGTCTCCCCAATGGTCGCCGGACGGCAACCGTATCGCCGTTCACCTGCGCAATTACCCTGGCGGTACCGGGCCTGTGGGCTCGGTCGCAGTGCTCTCCGCCGATGAGACCGCCACCGGGTGCCCCTTCTTTCCGTCCCTGGTGGAGGTTGTCTACCCCGATCCGGACGGACCCTTCGATCCGAATCTGCACATCTGGAGGGGCATCGCCTGGAGTCCTGACAGCTCTCGGGTCGCGATTCTCCAAGACCCGACATCCGCCGGAGCCGACTCGGAGCAACTGACCATTGTCAGCGTTTCCCCGATCCCGGGAGAAGCGCTTCACTATGAGTTCGACATGCCGAGCGGCTTCTACGACGACCTTTACCACCTCGAGTTTGCCGGCCTCGACTGGCAGCGCTCGGGTCAACTGGTCTTCGCCTTCGACACCTACGAAGAGCGCTCGACCGGGCAGATGTTCAGGACCTGGCTGTTGGACCTCGAGGGTGCATCAGGCATCCCGGTCGCCAGCGAGATCGCCGGCGGCAAGTCTCCGACCTGGGCTCCCGACGACTCGCAACTGCTGATCGGCGCCTCCCGCGTCGCCGGCGCCTCGCCGAACATGATCCGGGTCTCCTTTCCCGGGGGCGAAACCGAGATCCTGGGCACGGGCTACGACCCCGACTGGCGGCGAGCGGTGCCCGAATGCAGCGCGAGCGATCCGTGCGCTGGCGGCCTGGTCTGCTGCGGAGGCACCTGTGTCGCCCCGGCGTGCACAGACCTGGACTGCGACGATGGCGACATCTGCACCGACGACTTCTGCGACCCGTGCACCGGCTGCAGCCATGTCTTCGACCCGAGCAACGATGAGACCTGCGAGCCTGCCGGAATCGAGTGCGCAGATTTTGGCGACAAGAAGTCCTGCAACGCCGAGCCCACCTGCCGTTGGGACAACCGCAACGGCGTCTGCATCGGCAACTAGATCAGCGACCCACCGGGGAGGGGCCCGGCCCCTCCCCTACCCCTTCTTCCCCTGCGCCTGTCACGATTGTGTCCGTGTAGGTACGTAGTAGGAGAACAGAGAAGAGCCTCGACAAGGGCACCGCTGCGGAAACCCAGCCTCGCAACGCCACGGGTCCTCGTCTCCTCCGCGACGGACACGCGCCGCGAAGGACCCCAAGACCGCCGGGCTTCACGCTCGGGCTCTACGTTCTTCCCACCCCTTGGGATGGTGCAAGGGGAGCCGTTTCGGTGTATCAAAGCAGGGGCTTCGATAGGGTAAGGTCGGCAAACGGCTGACAGTAGGCGAGAACAGGTCGAGTCGAAGGACAGGCTCAACGAAGAGAGTGGGTAACTCATGATTTCTCACGGAAGCACCCGGGTGGCCCTGGGGATCGTCGCAGCCCTGGCAGCTGGTGGACTCTGGGGCGACGACACGGGGCAAAAGAACGCACCCTATATCGAGCCGCAGGAAGAGGTGTCCGGCGACTCCGAGGTGTGGGTGCCGGGTCCAGGGTCGAAGAACTTCGCCGGCAGCGACTGGGCCTCACCCGGCGAGACCCAAAGGATCGAGCCGATCTGGGGCTCGAAGAACGCCCTTGCTGATACCCAGTCGGGCTTCGGAGCGCAAGAGGTCGGTACGGCAGTCGCCTCGGTCGACTACGTCTGTGGCTGCCTCCGGCAACCTCGACTGGACGACCACCTCCGGGACCTTCGAGATTGTCCGCCAGTGCACGCTCACGGTGCCCTTCGACGGACAGCTGTTCATCTCCGCCAACGGCTCCCTGTTCAACTCCAACGGGGAATACGAGGCACAGTTCAGAATCGATGTCGACAGCACAGATGGTGACGCCAACATCGACCGGTGGGTAAATGTCTACAACGACTCGGGAGATGGCTCCGACCGGTCGATGGCCCTGTCCGTACAGAGGCAGGTCGGCGCCGGAACCCACACCATTTACCTCCTGGGCAAGCGCTACGCCGGACCTGGCAAGGTCGGGGTCCACGATCCGACACTCTCGGCCATTTTCACACCCGCCTCCCGGACCTGTGGAGCTTCCGGTAATGCTGTCTGGACCACGACCTCCGCGTCCTTTCAGGTCGTTCGCCAGTGCACGCTGACGGTGCCGTCGGACGGGTTCTTGCTGATCTCGGCTGACGGCTCCCTGCGCAACTACAACGGCCAGTACGAGGGCCAGTTCGAGATCGACATCGATAGCACGGTGGGCGACCTCGACGTCGATCGCTGGCTGAACATCTACAACGATTCCGTCGATGGTTCCGATGAGTCGGTGGCACTGACGGTGAGAAAGCCGGTGACCGCAGGAACCCACACCGTCTACTACCTGGGCAAACGCAAGTCCGGGCCCGGACAGGTTCGGGTGCTCGACCCGACGCTCTCAGCGACTTTTGTGCCGGCTTCGAGCTCGTGTGGAGCCTTCGGCAACGAGACCTGGACCACAGAATCCGCTGCAAATGTCGTGATCCGGCAGTGCACGATCGAAGTGTCTCAGGCTGGACTCCTCTTCATCAGCGCCGATGGCTCCCTGTTCAACTCCACCGGCGAGGTCGAGGGCCGGTTTCAGATCGACATCGACAGCACGGCAGGTGATGACAACATCGATCGCTGGGTGAATGTCTACAACGACTCGGGAGACGGCTCCGACCGTTCAGTGGCGCTCGTCGGTTCTCAAAGAGGTCTCTGCGGGGACCCATACCGTCTACTTCCTGGGCCGCCGCTCCTGCAGGCGCCGGCGAGGTCGGGGTCTACGACCCGACCCTGTCGGTGTGGACCACCAATGACCTGATCTTCGCCGACGACTTCGAGTCCGGCGACACCTCCCGCTGGTCCAGCACGCGACCGTAACCCGTCTCCCCCTGGTTGTATCCCAGAAACCGGCCTTCTCACTGCCCCAACGGGCTGGGACCGAGCGCATTCTCAAATTCGCCTGTCACGTTTGTCTCCGTGAAGTTACTAAGTAGAGGCAAGAGACCAAAACCAGGCCGGGGGGGCACTTCCATCCTGAGTGCGTAACTTATCCGTCCGTTTCGGTCTTCTCATTGAGAGATCAGTAAACGCCTCGACAAAGGCACACCTGGGGAAACCCAGGGCCGCAACGCCACGGGTCCTCGTCTCCTTCGCGACGGAATCCCGCCACGCTGGACCCCAAGACCGCCGGGCTGCCGAAGGGTAATCTGGGTCAACCTCGGAGGGGGGGAGACATGCTGCCGAAAAAATGGATCTTTCTGCTGATCACCTGGCTTCTGCTGGGGGGAATTGCCTGGGTCGCGAGCGGCTAGATCAAGAGTGGGCCGGCACAGAGGCCGACCGCTTCAAGGAGACACCTGGGTAAACCCAGGGCCGCAACGCCACGGGTCCTCGTCTCCTCCGCGACAGACATTCGCCACGAAGGATTCCAGGACCGCCGGGCTGCCGAAGGGTGAGGAGGGTAAGCCTTCGATTTCATTCCAGGGAGGGAGACATGAACAGACACATCTACCGGGTGCTCGCTTGTTCAGTAGTGCTGGCTGCCGCACCAATCCTCGGTGAACAGATCACCGTCGAAAACGCCAGCTTCGAAGATCACGTCCTGGCTGCCGGCAGCTGGACACTCAACGGTATTGGCCTCGACCACTGGACCGTTCAACCCGGTGGAGAGGCCGGGGTCTGGAACGTCGATGATCTGACCGACTTCCCAGGCGGTGCACCCGATGGCGTCAATGTGGCCTACTCCTCGGGACCGACCATCAGCCAGATTCTCTCTGCTGTGGTCGTCGAGGGCATGACCTATCACCTTTCTGTCGAGGTGGGAAAGAGCCCATACGGCGCCTTCCCCGGGTACGGCGTCCAACTCCTGGCCGATGGATTGGTGCTGGCTGAGGACACCAACTTCAATCCTCCCGAACCGGGGACTTTCGACACCGTTCACCTGGTCTACACCTCTCCAACAGGTGACCCGAGTGCAGGTGATGCATTCGAGATCCGACTCCTGTCCCAGGGAGCCGAAGTTGCGTTCGATGACGTCTCATTGACGGCCTCCGAAGGAAGTTACCCTGACTGGGAGATGGTCGACTTCAACGACAAGTTCACGCGTGTTAGCTCTGCCACTGCTTACGATACCAACCGGGGCGTTGTAGTCGCGTTTGGCGGCCGCGATACCTACCCGGGTACTGCGATGGCAGACACCTGGGAGTTCGACGGTGAAGACTGGGCCAAGGTGGCGACGGCCCATGCGCCGCCGGCTCGCTTCTGGCACACGATCGTCTACGACAGTCATCGCCAGCGCACCGTGCTTTTCGGAGGAGGAGACCCCGACAACACCATCTACTTCAATGACACCTGGGAGTATGACGGTAACGACTGGCAGCAGATCGCTACCGCACAGTCTCCAGATCCAAGGTTCGTGAAGTCGATGGCGTTCGACAACGTACGGAACCGAACCGTTCTCGTCGGGGGCCAAAGCAATGCTGGAGGATTCACCGATACCTGGGAGTACGACGGCACCGACTGGACAATGATCAACACCCCAGTTTCACCTCCTCCTCCCTGGGCCCTGGCGGCGATGGCCTTCGACTCAGAAAGGCAAAAGATGGTCTTGACGTTCCACGAAGGCGGCACTCGGCAGGACACCTGGGAGTACGACGGTTCGACATGGGTCGAAGTTTCGACAGCCAACGCACCGCCACTCCGTTGGGCGCATGCCATGGCCTACGACGAGTCGAGCAAGCGAGTCGTGCTGTTCGGCGGGTACGCGCCGGACTTCAATGGTGGTCAGCCAATGAATGACACCTGGGAATACGACGGGGTTGATTGGACCTTTGTGGCCACTGCCCAGAGTCCCTGGCAGACCGAGCAACACACGCTCACTTACGACCCAGCCACCGGCCAGATCCTTATGACCGACTGGGCAGAGACCTGGACCTACACCAGTCCCGAGATTTTCCTCGATGGTTTCGAAGCGGGGACCGGTCCATGGACCTCCATCAGACCTTGACGATGAAAGCGCCTCGACAAAGGCGCGCGTGTGGAGACCCGGAGCCGCAGCGCTACGGGCCCTCGTCTCCTTCGTGCCAGGCAACCGCTACGAAGAATCCCGAAACCCTGTGTCGCAGGACCGAGAACTTGCGGCGCGAAGATGAGAACAGAACCATGAAGAAAACAATGCTCGCATCAGGCTTGTTAGTCCTCGGGACCTATCTGGGACTAGGGGGGGGAAATTGCCCACCATCTGCTCTATGGTTTCGATGGCGAGATGGTGAGCTCGAGTGTGCTGAGTACCGGAAGGCTCGTTATCTATGAGTTCGAAGGAGAGGTCACAAACACAGACGGCGACGCGGACGTCGACATCATTCCCGGCGACCGGGTTTCTGGGCACATCAATATCGACCCTTCAGGTGCAGCCGGATGCTCCGCTACACCAGAGATGGGGGAGCTCTATTGCCTCTACGATTCCGCACCGAGCTTCGACTACTGGTTCACCATCGACAGATTGACACCTGCATCCAGCCGAACCTGGCTCTCGCGTGAAACGCTCTCAGAGTCGGGTTTCTGGCTCTCGGATCATCTGTTTTCGGATGGCGTCTGCAACCCCATCGTCGTGGCGGAAGAGCTATGGTGCGAAGACGGTTTCGATGCCTCTTCTGCCTGGACCTAGACCAGGTCACCGGCGCACCCGTAACAGTTGAAGGAGTCAATCTGCTTGCATCGGGAATCCATCTCCTGGATCTAGCCAACGGCTGGGTGATCGACGGCTTCGATACTCACCAGCCTGGTCCGGCGTCGATCGACGGCGTTGAGGCTGGCTTCACATTGTCCTGTATCGATTTCTCGACCTTCGAGAGTTTTTGGGTTCAGGCAGACCTCGCAAAGTTCGAACTCGCAACAACAGACGCACTCATTTCTGATCTCATTGACCTGATTGGGAATTTGGATCTGAGAACCAGGGGTGTCCAGGAGCTTGCTGGCTCATCTGAAGTTGCCATTGGCCGGAGCCTACTCAAATGAAAAGCAAAGTCTGTCGATTATGGAAGTCAAGACCAGGCCGGGTTGCCCAACGCGGCATCAGGTCCTGGCCTTCCTGAATCAGGTCAAGGCTCTGACGGGGAAGAAGATCCCCTGTGAAACCGCTCGCCTCCTTGTAACGATGGCAACCTCGATCCTTGAGCAACTCGACTGCTGAGTCGGGCTATCGAGGCGAGGACAAGACAGAGCCATGGGCGTCGGCGACACCGTGACTATCAAGAACAGTAGGCACTCTACAACGCTCTCCCCTGTCACCCTTCCTCCACAGCTCCTGTCACGTTTTTGCCCGTGTAGGTACTCAGTAGGAGAAAGCAAAAGCGCCTCGCCAAAGGCACAGCTGGGAAACCGAGCCTCGATAAGCCATGGGGCCTCGCCTCCTCCGCGACCGAATCCCGCCACGAAGGACCCGAGGACCGCCGGGATAGCCGAAGGGGTCGACGAGGGGAATCAACTTCGAACGAACACTACTGGAGGATGACGCGATGAGCCGACGATGGAACGCACAGCCCGTAGCCTTGACGCTAGTGATCCTGATCTGGGTCTCACCACCCTTGCTGGCCGAAGGTCCCTGGCTGCCACTGCTAGGCGGCTTGGCAGGCCAGAACATCTGGGCCCTGGAGGTAAGCCCATCCGGTTACATCCTTGCTGGGACTGCGGAATACGAACCAAAGACGATGTTTCGCAGTACCGACTTCGGCATCACCTGGATCGAGGTCTCAGGGCTCCCCTCGAATGTCGAAATTTGGGACATCGAAATCGATCCCACCAATGAGTCGATTGTCTACGCAGGCCTCAACGGAGCCGGAGTCTGGAAGAGCCTGGACGCTGGCATCAGTTGGGACTCGTCGAACCTCGACGGGCAGGTCTGGGCAGTGGACGTGTCACCTTCGAACCCATCGTTCGTCTACGCAGCCAGTCAGACAGGAGGGATATATCGAAGCGCCGATGGTGGGGAGCAGTTGGAACTGGGTTTCGCAAGGCTTCTTCGACAATGCAGTTGCGGTTGCCGTACACCCCGACGACCCCGACATCGCCTTCGCCGGAACACCATTCCAGGGAGCTTTCAAGACCACGGATGGCGGGACGACCTGGTCGGACATTAATTCGGGGTTCGGCTCTGCCCCGTGGATCCTGAGCTTCTCGATCGATCCGCTGGAGCCAAACGCGATGCTTGCCGGGGATTGGTCCAATGGAGTCTTCAAGAGTCTGGACGGGGGGGAACCTGGTTCAGGCCGGATCCGACTCTCTATGCGACTGTCGGGGAGATCAAGGCATTCGACGGGGATCTCTTCATCAACAACATCTTCGACGACAACGGGATCCCCGCCTACCTGAGCGCGGATGGCGGGTCCACACTCCTTACCCCTCTCCAGGCCGCCGAACCTTCCTGGAAACCTCTGGCCGCGTTCTCTTGCAGTGGCGCCGGGAATCGTATCATGGGTCGCCTGCCCCATCAGAATCCCGGCGGCATCTACTACTGGCAGCTCGAGCTTACCGTCGAGAGTGTCCTGACCTGGATCGACAGTGCCGTTGCAGAGGGAAGTCTCAAAGGTTCCGGAGCTGGGGCCTCCGCTGACGGCCGCCGAACGTCTCCATCATGATCTGAGCTCTCTGCCGACCTGATCGAAAGCGGATT
>CAVPOX010000002.1:972500-1968711 GCA_963707075.1 uncultured Acidobacteriota bacterium | reverse complement strand
TGACAATGTTGCCGCGATCGACCTGGTTACGCCCGACCTGCCCGGCGATCGGTGCCCGCACCTGGGTGTAGGAGAGCTGGAGATCCGCCCGATCGAGTGCCGCCTCGGCGGAAAGCACCGAGGCCCGCGCCATGTCGCGGTTCGCTCTTGCCAGATCGACATCGGATTGACTCACCGCGTTCGTCCTGACCGCCTGCTCGACACGCTTGAGGTCGGATTCCGTGCGGGCGAGCTCAGCTTGAGCGGACTTCAGTGCCGCATCCGCCGCATCTCTCTCGGCCTTGTAGTTTCGCGGCTCGATCAGAAACAGTTGCTGGCCCTCGCGCACCATCGTGCTGGGCTCGAAGTTGATCTGCTCGAGCTCGCCGGTAACCCGTGCCTGGACCTCGACCGACTCGAAGGCCTGGGTACTGCCAAGGTGCTCCGAGAAGACCGTCACATCGCGCTTGATCGGCTTCGCCACGCCCACATCCGGAGCGGGCGGCGCACCGATCTCTGCCTCCTTGCTGCAGCCCGCAGCCAGACCGGCAAGCATCGCAAGAGTCAGACAGCTCGACAGGCTGCCGGTTCGGAAACTGGATCTCATGGCTCACTCCCTGCGCTCTCGATGGTGGAGGTGATCTCGTCTGAGCTCTCTACCGGCGTGTTGTCAGGATCGGGCGGACCCCAGCCGCCACCGAGGGCTCGGTTGAGGGCGATCAGGTTCTGCACCACTTGTCCTTCGGATTCGGCCCACGAATCCTGCTGGCTGGCCAGGGTTCTTTGAGCGTCCAGAAGGTTCAAGAAGTCAGTCAAGCCCGACATGTACTGGGTCCGGACCAGCTCGACGGTGCGTGAACTGGCATCGACCGCCTCGGCCAGCCTCTGATACCGCACCTGTTCCCTCTCGTAGGCCACCAAGGCTGCTCTCGACCTCGTCCAGCGCGAGCAGCACCGACTGCTCGTATCCGAACAGGAGTTGTTGCGTGCGGGCCTCCTGCACGCGAATGTTGTTGCGAATCTTGCCGGCACTGAAGATGTTCCAGCGCAGGCCCGGCACCAGCGACCACGTCAGGCTGTCCCCGTCGAAGAAATTGCTGGTGTCGAAGGACTCCAGCGCCAGGATCCCTGCCAGCGAAAAGGTCGGATAGAGATCCGCCTTGGCCACACCGATCAGCGCGGTCTGAGAAGCCAGCAGGCGTTCGGCACTGCGAATGTCCGGACGGCGGCGCAAGAGCTCGGCCGGGATTCCCAGGGTGACGGCATCGTCGGGGTCGGGAATCCTGGATTCGCCTGTCAAGAGATCATCGACGGCTCCCGGGGGCTTGCCCAGCAAAACCGCCAGCCGATTCACCGCCGCCTGGACTCCGGCCTCGAGTCTCGGGATTGCGGCCTGGGAGTTGGCCAGGTTGTATTCAGCCTGGGTGACGTCGGTCAGCGGACTCAACCCCGCATCGAACCGATCACGCGTCAGCTGCAGACTGCTGGCCTGAGCTTCGACATTGGCTCGACCATACCTGATGCGTTCTTGCAGCGTTCGCAACGCGACATAGTTCGATGCGATGTCGGCCATCAAGATAACCATGACGTCGCGGTAGTCCTCGACCGAGACTTCGAGGCCAGCTCGTGCCGACTCGGCTCCCCGGCGCAGGCGGCCAAAGACATCGATCTCCCAGCCAAAACCGACCCCGAGACTGTAGACATCAAATTCCTCCAACCCCCCGGGCGGAACAACCAGGGCGCTGTTCTCGCTCGGCTGATTCCTGCTAAACGATCCGTCGGCAATGACATCGGGGTAGTACCGTCCGGCCGCGATTCCCAGCTGAGCCCGAGCCTCCTGGACCCTCGCCGCGGCAATCTGCAATGAGAGATTGTTGAGACGGGCCTCGTGAATCAGCTCGCTGAGCTTGGGGTCATTGAGGGTCGTCCACCAGGTCTCGAGCGGTGAACCGACACCTTCGATCTCGTCCGCCGCCGCGGACTTCCAGGCGTCCGGGATCTGCTGCTCGAATTCAGGCTTCTCGTAGTCGGGACCCACGGTGCAGCCGAACAGAACAATCACAGACAGGGAGAAAAGAAGAGGTCGTTGCATTGACGGCATACCAGACTACCATTGTGTAGATCGAGAGCGAACGCCCCTTCTGTCGAAGGGATCCGGCAGCCCGGAAGGGCTCCGGTCAACCGAGCCGAGACACACCTCGCGTCGAGCCTCCCTGGCCTTCATTCCCTCCGGACTCTGCTGATAGGCTGTCCCGCGGATTACAGACAGATTCGGAGGTGAGAGAGAATGCTCGCAGCGAGTCACCACTACTTTCACAAGGCAGCCGATGTGCTCGATCTGCCCGACAAGGTCCGCACCATCCTGTTGACGCCACGGCGCAGCATCAAGGTGGAGATCACCATCGAGGGAGAGGACGGCGAGCTGCAGATCTACAACGGTTACCGGGTACAGCACAACATGGCTCGAGGCCCGATGAAGGGCGGCCTCCGGTACCACCCGGCGATGGATGAAGATCACGCCGGGGCTCTCGCCAATCTGATGACCTGGAAGACCGCCGTCGTCGACGTCCCTTTCGGCGGTGCCAAGGGGGGAATCGACTGCGATCCCCGTTCGATGTCAGAGCGGGATCTCTTCGAGGTCACCACTCTCTTTGTCCAACAGATGAAGGAGGTCATCGGCCCGACCATCGACATCCCGGCTCCGGACGTCAACACCAATGCCAAGGTCATGGGCTGGATCATGAACGAGTACTCCAAATTTGCAGGTTTTTCACCCGCAGTGGTGACCGGTAAGCCGCTGGAGCTGTTCGGTTCCGACGGTCGCGATGCCGCTACGGGCCGTGGCGTCATGGATGTCCTGGGTGCGGCACTCCAGGAGCAGGGTAAGAAGTTCTCCGATGTCACCGTCGCAGTACAGGGGTTCGGCAACGTCGGCAGCAACGCAGCGCTCCTCATTGCCGAGCAGGGGGCCAAGATCATCGCCGTCGCCGACCACACGGGTGGCGTGTCGAACGATCAGGGTCTCGACATCCCGGCCCTGGACGCCTGGGTCAACGAGCACGGCGGGGTCGAGGGCTTCTCTGGAGGCGAGGCCTTCGAGAACACCGAGATCATTACCTGGGATGCCGATGTCCTGATCCCGGCAGCCCTGGAGGACGCCATCCACAAGGACAATGCCGCGGACGTCAAAGCGAGCATTGTCGTCGAGGGTGCCAATGCGCCCACGACTCCCGAGGCCGACGAGATCCTCATTGAGAAGGGTGTCCTGGTGATTCCCGACATCCTCGCCAATGCTGGCGGTGTCACCGTCAGCTATTTCGAATGGGCGCAAAACATTCAACAGTTCAAGTGGGATGAGGAGCGGGTCAACGCCGAGTTGGACTGGAAGATGAGTCACGCCTACGAAGCGGTGCGCGAAGTGGCGAAGGAATTCGACATCGACAGGCGAACCGCGGCTTTCGTCCTGGCCATCCGTCGCGTTGGCAGGGCAGCCCTGGCGCGCACCCATCTCAGAACGGAGCTGTCCTTTTGAATTCGAACCTGTCCTCTGGAGGTCTTCTCATGAATCTGACCAACCTCGGCCATCACAGATCGATCAACGCAAACCTGCTGGTTCTCCTGGTGCTGGCCCTCGTCTTCGTGGCCCAAGCAGCAGTAACAGCCGATCTCCCCAGTAACGAAGAGTTGCAACGCGCCGTCGACATGGCCCATGAGAAGTTCAAGGGTCTCAAGGATGGCGCCAATGCGGACTACATCCCGATTCTCGCCGAGGTGCCTTCGGAGCTCTTCGGCGTCGCCATCGTCACGGTCGATGGAGAAGTCATCAGCGCTGGCGATGTCGATCACCCCTTCTCCATCCAGTCGGTGAGCAAACCCTTCGTCATGGCCATGGTCATGCAGGAACAGGGCATCGATGCGGTGCAGCAGAAGATCGGTGTCGAGCCCACCGGCATGCCGTTCAACTCCATCATCGCCATCGAGCTCAACAAGCAGCGCTCGATCAATCCTCTGGTCAATGCCGGAGCCATCGCCGCCGTCAGCATGTTGCAGGCGGCCGACCCCGCCCAGAGGTGGGCCAAGATCGAGCGCGGCTTCAACGACTTTGCCGGTGAGGAGCTCTCCGTGCTCGAGGACGTCTATACCTCGGAGGCCGAAAGCAACTTCCGCAACGTCTCCATCGCCTACCTGTTGTACAACTACGGACGCCTCTACAGCGATCCACTCGAATCTGTCGACGTCTACACTCGCCAGTGCTCGATCGGCGTCAACGCCGCGCAGCTGGCCATGATGGGGGCGACCCTGGCCAATGGCGGCGTCAACCCAAAGACCGGCAAGCAGTTGATCGATCCCGGGTACGTCGACGAAGTCCTGTCCGTCATGATGATGGCCGGCTTCTATGACGAGTCGGGGATGTGGTCGTACGAGGTCGGCCTGCCGGGAAAGACCGGGGTCGGGGGCGGCATCGTCGTCGTGGTACCAGGTGAGATGGCTATCGCCGCTTTCTCCCCACGACTCAACGAAGCCGGCAACAGCGTGCGCGCCATGAGTGCCATCAAGTACATCGCCGAGCAGCTCAACTTCAGCGTCTACAAGTAGGGATCGGGGGAGCGAGTCATGCGCACTCTTACACTTGCAAGCATTCTGCTGCTTCTTTCGCTCGCTGCCGGCCCGGCCTGGAGCCAGGGTGCCCTGCAACTGGCAGACCTGCCGGAGCTGGAGGAGACGGGAGATCTCGAGGTTGAAGAAACCGAAGTGGATGAAGCCGAGGTCGACGAAAGCGAAGACCTCGCTGAGCCCCAGAAGAAGCCCGTTGGCCAGGTCTACGGCTTCGTCCAGACCGACATGATCTATGACGGCGGAACCATCAACCCCGACTGGACCGACGCGGCGCGACCCACCAAGCTTCCGGCCTTCGAGAGGGAGTATGGCGAAGACGGCAATACCTACTTCAGCGTCAGACAGACCCGATTCGGGGTCAAGTCCTGGTTTCCGGTCGGCGACAATCAGATCAAGGGAATCTTCGAGTTCGATCTCTTCGGCGTCGGCGCCGATGCTGGACAAACCACCATGCGACTGCGTCATGCCTATCTCGAGTACAAGCGCTTCGGAGCCGGACAGTTTCACAGCCCTTTCATGGACATCGATGTCTTCCCCAACTCCCAGGACTACTGGGGACCGAACGGCATGGCGTTCTTTCGCAACGTTCAAGTGCGCTACATGCCCGTCATGGGAGAGCACAACCATGTGTCGATTGCTCTCGAGCGGCCAGGGGCCAGCGGCGACGGTGGTGACTACGATGACATCATCCAGAACCGCGGCCTCAAGCCCCGGTTTCCGGTGCCGGACCTTTCCGCCGAATACCGTCATATGGGCGACTGGGGTTATGTCGAGATCGCTGGCATCGCGCGGCAGATCGAGTGGGACGACTTCAACGAAGACGAATTCGATCTCTCGGGCGAGCTGACTGGCTGGGGTTTCAACCTGAGCACGAATCTCGAGTTCGGCCCCAATGGTGGCACCTTCAAGGGTTCGATCTTGTACGGTGAGGGGGTCGAGAACTACATGAACGATGCCACCACCGACATCGCCGTCGTCGAGGACTTAGACAACCCGACTGCTCCGTTGACGGCCAAGCTGCTACCGATCACCGCCGTCGTGGCTTTTTACGACATCTATTGGAACGACCATTGGACCAGCACGATCGGCTATTCGCAGGTCGATATCGATCTCGACGGCACCGCGGTGAGCGACAGGACCTTCGCCAAGGGTCAATATGCGCTGACCAACATTCAATACCACCCATTCCCCAACATGATGGGCGGAGCCGAGCTGCAGTGGATCAACCGTGACAACTACGCCGACGGCTACTCCTACGACAGCTGGCGGGTCCAGTTCTCGTTCAAGTACTCCTATTCCTTCTGGTTCAACAAGAACCAGTAGTCAGTTCATGGAGATGACCGAGAGTTGACCGGCACCTACCAACTCACTCCGCTCGACACCTTCGTGCTGAGCATCATCGTGCTCTTCCTGGGCATGACGCTCACGCGGAAGGGGAAGATCCTCAAGAAGTACAACATCCCCCCGGCAGTGACCGGCGGGTTGATCTGCAGCATCATCGTCGCCATCGTCTCCGCGGTCTTCGACATCCGGATCCGATTCGACATGCAGATTCGGGACTTTCTGCTGCTGACCTTCTTCAGCTGCATCGGTCTCGGCGCCAAGCTCGAGCATTTGCGAGATGGCGGCAAAGCACTGGCGATCCTCGTCGGTGTCGCTGCGGTACTCCTGGTAGTCCAAGATGTCGTTGGAATCGGTTTGGCCTTTCTTTTCGGAGGCCACCCGGCCCTGGGCGTCATCGCGGGCAGTGCCTCTTTCGCTGGCGGGCATGGCACCGCCATCGCCTGGG
Source organism: uncultured Acidobacteriota bacterium (assembly GCA_963707075.1). Classification (GTDB taxonomy): domain Bacteria; phylum Acidobacteriota; class Thermoanaerobaculia; order Multivoradales; family JAHEKO01; genus CAXMQZ01. The sequence goes on along the minus strand of CAVPOX010000002.1, from coordinate 1,962,326 downwards.
GGCAGGTGGCCGAAGCTCATGGACTGGCCCGAGCCGAGGAATTTGGAATCGCCTTCGCAACCATGGGACTGATCACTGGCGGTCTCATCGGAGGCCCGATCGCTGGACGTCTGATCGAGAAGCACAAGCTCGAGCCGGATAGCAGCAAGGACTCCACCACAGTCAAGGCGAAGAAGGACCCATGGACGGCCACTGTTCAGCTGCCGGATGTCCTCGGCGCCCTGTTGGCATTGGCACTCTGCATCGAAGCGGGCAGTCTGGCCAATCGGTTTCTCCTTGCACGGGGGATCCTCCTGCCGGGGTTCCTGACATCGATGATGGTCGGCATCCTCTTGACCAATCTGGCTGACCTCGCGAACCTGAAACTCAGCCAGGGGGCGATCGATCGCGCGGGAGAGATAAGTCTCAATCTCTTTCTGGTCATGAGCCTCATGGCCATGGACCTGCTCGCGCTGTCGACCGCCGCCGGTCCCCTTCTAGCCGTCGTTCTGGTACAGATGCTGGTAATCACCGTCTTCGTGATGTGGGTCGTCTTCAGAGTCATGGGCAAGGACTACGATGCGGCGGTCATCTGCTCCGGGTTTGCCGGTCTCGGTCTCGGCGCTACCCCCGTCGCCATCGCCAACATGACCGCGATCACAGGCAAATACGGACCGTCGCCAAAGGCCTTTCTGGTCGTCCCGCTCATTGGCGCCTTCTTCGTGGATATCCTCAACGCTGGCATCATCCGCGGCTTCCTGTTCCTGATCGTCCGCCTCTTCGGGGTGCCAGAGGTACCCACCGGATAGGCTCCGGTCGGACCGAGCTCGCCTGAGACACCCCAATCAGCTGATAGATTGCCAGCTGGTCGAACCAGTTCAGCAGGACAAGAGGAAAGTACATGGGCATCCTGAAATCGCGCCGAGTCTGGATCAGTCTGATCGCCGTGTTGATTGCGTTCGAGTTGATCTGGGTCATCGGCGCCAACTGGGCTCTCGGCTCCGAGTGGGTGAGCGCCAAGATCAACAAGAAGCCCGAGAAGCTCGAGGTCAAATGGGATGAAGCCAGCACCTTCATTCCGGGCATCATCAAGCTGAAGGGCCTCTCGGTCCGTGGCCAGAGTAAGACACAGCAGTGGTACGTCTCGCTCGCCGATGGACGGGCTCACGTCAGTCTGCTCGCGTTCGCCACCAAGACATTCAAGACCCACAGTTTCAAGGGCACGGCGATCGACTTTCGTCTCCGCAAACGGCAGTTGCTGGACGAGGAGCCCCTGAAGACCGCTGAATTCGCGCCAGACATTCCCGGTCTGGCCGTCAACGAACCATCGGCACCTCCGAAACAGAAGAGAAAGAAGAACAAGAAGCCCTGGAAGATCGTGCTCAGCGATGTCCAGATCGAGGGCGTCGAACAGTTGGCGATACTCGCCATGCGCCTCGCCGCTCGGGGCACCATCGATGCCGACCTGAGCATCGAGCTCGGTGGCGGCCCCCTGTCGATGAAGCGCGTTCGCATGGATCTCGCCGATGCCGAGTTCGTCGTAATGGGCAACGAGGTCATGCGGGAGATGCAGCTCGGCATCGAGGCCAGGATGGAACCCTTCATCCCCAAAGAGACCAAGGGACTCGATGTGCTGAAGTCATTGACCAGCACAATCACCCTCTCTGGCACGTCCACGGGCGCCCCGTTGATCAACACACTCCTGGCGAAGATCGACGCGGTCGAGGTCGGTAGCCCTGGAGGCCAGATCGATGGCGTGGTCGAAATCGATCAGGGCGTTCTCGCACCGGGAACCGCATTCTCCTTCGAGGCCGACGGCGGCTGGGTGGATGTCATGGATTGGCGAGCTCGGGGAGCCTTTCCGTTCGAATCGAAGGTCGAAGAGCGCAGTGGCGAGATCGAATCCGCCGTCAACGTGAGGCTCACCGACGTGGTGCTGACCGGCCAGCAGGGCGGCGCCCCGCTGCTCACCGGAGCCAATCTCGTGCTCGAGGCTGCCGCCGGAGCCCTCGACGTTTCAGGCGGAGTCGAGGGCCTTTCGTCGTCCCTCGACTCCCTCTTGCTGGATTTGAACGACGCGCTCGTCGCAGACATCACGCGCTTTCCGATTCCTGCCGTCGACGACTTCACGCTCGACAGAGGAGAGATCCTTGTCGAAAGCCACGCACTCCTGACGCGCGACAACGGCGGCAAAGCGAGCATTACGGTTCAGGGTGAAGGGATCGACGCCTCCTACGGTGAGGTCGCCATCAAGGGCAATCTACTCCTGGACCTGCAGGCCGAGACTGACGACATCAGTGACCGCCGATTCGAGTTCAACAACAGCAGTTTCAAGGTCGACATGGTCACCATCGAGGACGGTAAGAAGACCGACACGGGCTGGTACTTTCATCTCGATATGCCCGACGGATGGCTGAGGCTGAAAGAACCTGGCGAGATCGTCGCCAGTGCCGATCTCAAGATGAAGGACACCCGCCCGCTGATCGCAATCCTCGGTCAGGAAAGATCGATCTTCAACAGGCTCAAGGGCATCTTGAACTTCAAGGATGTCGAGGGCGAAGCTGATCTCGAAATTGCCGCCAACAGGATGGAGATCGAGGACTTCAATATCGACAGCGAAGGCCTCAAGCTCAAGGCCAATCTGCAGATCATCGACAAGAAGGCCAAAGGCATCTTCTATACAAAGTTCCATGGGATTCCCTTCGCCCTCGACATGCGCGGCGAAAAAAAGAACCTCCAGCTGAGAAAACCCCTGCAGTGGTACGAAGCGCAGACGGTGCCCTGGGCGGGCCACGGTGGTGAGCCGCAGAAAAGCCCACCGGCACAGTAGGGACGCCCCTCCTCTACCTCATTCGCTGACGCCGCGATTCACCTTTTCTGCCGAGGCCGACGACGCGGCTCCGGAGATCGACGTGATTGTTCTCTCGACATTCCCGTCAGGCGCAATCGCCATCAAGATCTGCTTCTCCAGGTCGCCCAGCCAGAGCGTGCCATCCAGCGCCACCTGGAGGGTAAAGGGATTCTGGAGTGTGTCGGACTGCAGAAAGACTCTCGGGTCCTTGCACTCGTCTCGGCAATCGAGGGCCCAAATCCTCTGGTTCCTGGCATCGGTAACGTAGAGGCGCTGCTCCGTCTTGCCATAACCAAGGGCCGCAATCCAGCCCAGCTCTTTGACCACTTGCCGCAGCTCAGGCACATCTCCGCCGAGATCGAGCTCCCACAAGGTGCCGCTCTCGCCTTGAGCCACGAAAAGGCGTTGCTTCGTAGCTTCGAAGAACATCGCGGTTGCCGGTTCAAGACCCGGAACATCGAGTAGGTCTCGGGGCCTCGGCGACTCCGCCTCCAGGTCGGCAACCAGAAGCCGGCCACCCCCCTCGTGGGGTGATAGGAGGTAGAGGTGCTTCTCGGGTACGTCGATCGCCGCGGTCGAGAAACAGTCGTTGCTCGAGACCTCGATGCGGTTTCGTTGCCGGTATCCCTCCTTCTCTATCTCGAACTCGTACATCTCGGTTCGACATTTGGAGGACTCGCCGCCACCGGAATGTGAGAAGACCGCGTACGCGAGGTTTCCGGCTACATGAAAGCCTATTGCCTCGTCAGGGTCGACGCTCTCACGCATGCAGGTCAGGAATACCGGGCGGTTCGAGTTTGGGCCCACCGCATACACGGCTCGGGACCGGTCCAGGAACAACGCCCCACCGTCCGGTCGTGGCACGATTGCGACCGGGCGTACGCCATCCTCTCGAACCACAATGGTGCGGTTGTCCTCCGCCAAGGCCCCACTGAAACCGAGGGCTGCCTCGACAAGTGCGAACGTGGTCGGCGTGAAGATATCCGAATGATTCGGAATGAGCTCTCTCGGTACCTGCATGATCCAGTAGGGGGTGTCGTTCAGGGCCCGCGGCTTCCGTTTGATGGTGAACTTGTAGTCCTCACCCTGGAAAGAAAGCGCTACCTGTTGGGTGAGCGGGTCATATTCGGACTCATAGCGCGGAGGAAGCGCTCCTTCGCTCATCTCCTCCAGGGCCCCTGGGCTCCGATCGATCTTCGGCCCAACGGTTACTTCGTGACTGAAGAGCGCAGGCGTGTGACCGGCAGTATGTGAATACAGCCACTTCTGATTCGAGATTGGGCTGCAGTATTCGGAACCATAGGTGCGAAACTTCTTGCTGATCCCTTTGACCCCCATTCCCAGGGGGAAATACATCCCCGTCGCCCGGTCGGTTTCGGAGGTGAACGACAGCAGCAGAGGTCTCTCGAAGCGATTGCCGTCCTCATCGAAGCGATAGGTCTTGAGTCGGTTGCGAGCCAGCATGTCGACCAGCTGTTTGGTTTGAATCGCCGAGCCGGCAGGATTGGCCAACACCACCAGATCGGCCGGGAAGATGAGCTCCTGATCTGGTGAGGCCAGCAGGGCGCTGATCACGCCCTGGGAAAGTGCCCTCTCCAAAATCATGGAACCAAACGAATGCCCAATCAGCACCGAACGCGAATTGGGGTTGGCTCTCGCCGTGGTGAGAATGCGGTAAATCGCTTCGGTGGCCGTGGCTCCCGCTATGCGCTCGGCCGCGCCCCGACGGTTGTAAAAAGAGAGTTGCCTCAGAAGCGGCACCGATGAAACCTCTCCACGCCAGCTGAGGTAAATCCCGACAACGGAGAAGTCCCGCTCCGGATACCGACGCTCATACTGGGAATCGAGACGCGTGAGAATCTGTCTGAAACGGTAGATCGCCCCTGTGCCCTCTTGCTCCTCGCCCGGAGCAGCGCTGTTGTTCCAGCCGTGAACAAAAAGCACCAAAGCAGTTCCGAGCGCGGATCGACTTCCCTCCTCGAGCAGCCCCAGCGCCTTCTCCAGCTGCGAGGGAGCCCAGAGCTCACCCTGATCGTCGAACTCGACAAAGGCCAGGCTGTAGTCCGGATGCTCCTCGACACTGACCGGTCGATACATCCGGTTGGCGGTGCAGGAAAGACTCAAAAGACTCGTCAGCACCAGGATCACAATAGACCTGTTCGCCTTGTCCTTCATGGGTCTTCCTTCGCGGGAGGGGTTGAACCACTCCCCTGCACTTGGGGATGAACTCTCCAAGGAGCCCGCAGGCGGCTCCCCTACCCGGTTCTCCTTGGGGGAAACTTCTTGAACATCTTTTTGACGGTGCGTTGAGCTAGCGCCTGTCGTTTGCCAGTGCTCTTCACGTTGATGGCCCCTTCGGCCTTGCCGCGCCATACAGTCTTGCCTGTTTTGCCGTCGATTGCCTCGATCTTGACGAGACCTCCATCGAACCATTCGTCAGCCTGGCCGTGGATAGCGATCAGGCAGTCGGCTCCATTCTCGACCTTGGTGTAGCCCTTGGCCGTCATCTGCTGCTCGATCGCGGTCCGCGCGGCCTGTTCGACCTCCTGGTTGGGCAGCGGAGAGCCTTCGCCAAAGGACCAGGTTCGATACCCGGCGATATCAGCTCCGCCGATGAACTGGACATCGATGAACATCGCCGCCGCCGGGGCCACCAACAGCGCAGTCAACGCGACCGCCATCCAACCTGACTTGATTCGCTTCATGGCCATCCTCTCGGTGACAGGATACTCCCGAAACTCGGTGACGGGATACTCCTCGGAAGTTTCGTACTGAAAGGCTACGCGGCCTGGTCCTCCAACAACACCTTGGGAATCTCGATCCTGGCGATCCTCTTCGCCAATGTGTAAGTGCGCTTGAGAGCATCGACCACACCGGTTTCCAGTCGGAAGAGATCCAGCCTCTGCGGATCGTCCGGACCGAGTTTGGCCGCCTGGTGCCGCATCACCTCCTGGATCTGTCGATCGACATCGTTGCGAAACGACAGCACTTTCTGAGCTTCGGTCTCGCTATTCTCGGTTACCGACCGTATGGCAGCATCCACAGCCTGGCCGACAGTTTCACCCAGACCAGTCAATGCCAATCGCATGGTCTCGCTCGCATGGAGTTTCTTGTCGAGCATGAGGTGGCCGAGATCGACCATCGCAGTTTCGAGAACATCACCAATGCTTTCCAGATAGTTGCTGGCACTCATCAGCCCGAGGAAGTCTCGAGATTCCGTCTCGCTCATCGCTCGCTGCCGGATCTCCCCCAGGTAGCCGACGATTTCGGCGTGCAGGATGTCGATCTGGTCATCCATGCGAGCCACTTCGTCGAAGCTGTCCCGATCCCGTGACTCGAAGGCCTTGCCCAGCCGGCTCCACATGGCTTCGAGGACCTCTCCCATGTGGCCGATCTCCATCCGCACGCGATCCAATGCCAGAGAGGGTGTCGCGAGCAATGCGGCGTCGAGGTACCTTGGTCGGATGATGATCTTTTCGTCGACGGGGCGGTCCGGCAAGAGCTTCGTCACGGCTTTGGCGAACAATCCGGTAAAGGGGAGGAACAACATCGTGTTGATGAGGTTGAAGATGGTGTTGGCATTGGCAATCTGACGCGGTACCTCGGCAGCCATTCTTGCTGCGCCGGTCAACTCCGCATGGGCAGGTGAAAACCGAATGGCCAGGCCGGCCAGTTGGTCGATGAATCCAACCCACAAGAGGACGCCCAGGAGATTGAACAGCACGTGGGCAGCCGCCGCGCGCTGCCCATCACGCGGTCGGCCAAGGGCAGCCAGCATGGCGGTCACACAGGTTCCGATATTGGCTCCCAGAGCCAGAGCGATACCCGCTGGCAGGGTGACCAGGCCACCGCTCGCCATCACGATGGCAATGCCCATGGTGGCAGCGGAAGACTGGACGAGACCTGTGAAGAGGGCTCCTGCCACAATGCCAAGAATCGGCGTCTCCATCTTGACCATCAATTCCATGAAGGGCTCGTAGCTTCGCAGGGGAGCCATCGAATCGCCCATTACCCCCATACCGTAGAAGACCAGCCCGAGACCCATGATCATCGAGCCCCACTCTCGGAACTTGTCCTGCTTGCCGACAAACAGCATGACGAAGCCAATACCGATCATCGCCAAGGCGTAGCGAGTCACATTGAATGCCACAATCTGCGCCGTGGCCGTGCTGCCAATATTGGCGCCCATGATCACGCTGATCGACTGCGAAAGGGTCATCAGGCCAGCACTGATGAAACCGACAACCAGAACCGTTGTAACCGACGACGAGTTCAGCACTGCGGTCACCACTGCCCCGGTGATCGCTCCAAGAACCCGATTCTTGGTGAGCTTGGCCAGAAAGACCTTCATGCTCTCGCCCGCCGCGGCCTGCAGGCCCTTGGCCAGCTGATCCAGGCCGAACAAGAACAAAGCTAGACCACCAAAAAGGCCCATGCTGATCTCGAACCAGTCCATCGCCATCTCCTATATGAGTGGGTGACAGGATACAGGGTTCAATTCCATGAATCGCTGAAACCGGTCATCGACCGCAGGCGACCGCGAACACACAGTGAGGGGAAATCGCCACCCGGATTCAGAAAAGTGAACCCCGTATCCTGTCACCCTAGGTTTGCTTGGGCAGGACCATCTTGAGGACAAGGTACCCCAGGATTCCGGCGAGCAGGGAGGCCGCGAGAACACCCACCTTCGCCTCGTCGATGATCGCCTGATCCTTGAACGCGAGCTCGTCGACGAAGATCGACATGGTGAAGCCGATCCCGGCAAGACAGCTGACTCCCCACATCTGCGCCCAGCTGACTCCCGCGGGAAGCTCTGCCTTGCCGCTCTTGACAGTTAGCCAGCTGAAGAACAAGACGCCGATCTGTTTGCCCACGACGAGACCCAGAATGACACCCAGACTCACCGGGCTTGAGAGAATGTCGAAGAAGTCGCCGCCTATCTTCACCCCGGCATTGAAGAAGGCGAAGAGCGGCAGGACGATGAATGCCTGGCCGATATGCAGGTAACGCTCCAGCACGAGACCTGGAGGTGTCATATCGGATGCTGCGGCGCTCAGGTCGGCCAGGGCAGTGAATTGCTCGTCATCATCGACCATGCTGTCTTGCGTGACTTCAGAGGCTCTTAGCGTCGCCATGCTTCGGCTTGCCGTCTCGAAGAATTCTGTCGGGTCGATACGCGCTCGCACCGGTATGACCAATGCCAACAAGATTCCGGCGATGGTGGCATGCACCCCGGATACGAAGACTCCCAGCCAGACGATCAGAATCAGGGTCACGTACAAGCCGACTCTCCGCACCCTCGCCTGTGCGGCCAGAGACAGTGCGACCAGCCCCCCGGCCGCTACCACCAGCGGCAGCAGCCGAACCTCCTCGGTGTAGAAGAAGGCAATGACCAGAACCGCTCCAAGATCATCCGCGATGGCCAATGCCGTCAAGAACACCTTCAGTCCCAGGGGTGCCCGGGTCCCGAAAAGCGCCAGGATACCCAGGGCAAAGGCAATATCGGTCGCCATCGGGATTCCCCACCCATTCTGACCCGGTCCCCCGGCATTGAAGATCAGGTACAAGCCCGCAGGAATCAACATGCCCCCGACCGCCGCCATGACAGGCAAAATGGCCTTGCTGAAAGAAGAGAGCTGGCCGAGCACCAGCTCGCGCTTGATCTCCAGGCCGACCACGAAAAAGAACACGACCATCAACAGGTCGTTCACCCAGTGCTTCAGCGACAGCTTGAAGGAGTGCTCTCCCAGAGAGACTCCGAGATAGGTGTGAGTTATCTCCTCATAGACCTCGCTCCAGGGCGAGTTGGCCCACACCAGCGCCAGGATGGCGCAGGCCAACAGCACGATGCTCCCCGCCGCCTCCCAGTGAAGAAAACGCTGAAAAATGCTGTCGTTCTGGCTACCAGATGGGTGACTCATGGATACGACTCCACGTCAGCTAAGTCGGTCGATGATCGCTTGTGCGAACTCCTGGGTGCTGGCATCACCCCCGAGATCGGGAGTACACCTGTCGTGCGCCTCGATCGCACCTCGGATCGCCGTACGGACCCGCAGTGCCTCGTCTTCGAGGTGCAGGTGCTCCAGCATCATGGCAGCAGCCAGGATCAAGGCTGAGGGATTGGCGATGCCCTGCCCGGCGATGTCCGGTGCCGAACCATGAACCGCTTCGAATATCGCCGCCTCGTCACCGATATTGGCCCCCGGAGCCATTCCCAATCCTCCGATCAGCCCGGCGCAGATGTCCGAGATAATGTCGCCGAAAAGGTTGGTGGTAACGATGATGTCGAATTGATTGGGGTCGAGAACCAGCTGCATACAGGCGTTGTCGACGATGAGCTCGCGGGTCTCGATCTCCGGGTAGTCTTTTCGGATCTCGCGCGAACAATCCAGAAAGAGACCAGAGGTGGCCTTGAGGATATTGGCCTTGTGAACCACCGCCACTCGGTGCCGCTTTCTGCGACGGGCGAGCTCGTAGGCGAATCGGAGTACCCGATTCGACCCTTTCCTGGTGATCACGGCAATCGACTCGGCGCGCTCGCCATTCTCCATCAGCCTGTCACCGACGCCCGCATAGAGACCCTCGGTGTTCTCACGCACCGTCAGAATGTCCACATTCTTGAAGCAGGAAGAGGTCCCGGGGTAGGACTGTGCCGGGCGCAGGTTGGCATAGAGATCGAAGCGGCGACGTAGGTCGACATTCAGCGAAGTGAAACCGCGCCCGATCGGGGTGGTCAACGGCCCCTTCAACGCCACTCCGAGCTCGGCAATGAGATCGACCGTCTCCGCTGGCATCAAGCCTTGCCCAGCTTCCTGCGCTGCGAGACCCGCTACCGCCCTCTCGAACTCGAGCCCACATTCGAGCGCCTCGAGAACCGACACGGCTGCCCGGGTGATTTCCGGGCCGATACCGTCGCCCGGAATGACTACGACTCGGTGCTCATTCATCTCGTTTCCGAATCCTATGTCAAAGCGGCCAGATCAAGGGATGCCAGGCTGACCATACCGGACCCTGCCTCGAAAAGCTGGCAACCCGCTATACAGCCGTCGCTTCAGAGCACGCTTCTTCTCGCTCTCCTGCCGAGAGAGGTATTCGGCGCCTACACGCTTACTTCTTCTGTTGGAAGTTGAAGTTGGCGGTCTGAACCGACCAGGCCAATTCCCCATCTTTCTTGGCCGGGACATAGCGCCAGCTCAGCAGTGACTGCATGACCGTAAACACCGCCAGATCCGAGGGTGCCTCCCCGATCAGCTTCGGTGACTGTACATGGCCATCCGGATCCACCAGAAAGGTCACCGAGACCCTCTCGCCCGCCAATGCTGTCGGTTTGCGCTTGGGTGTCACCGCCGCCACCCGATCGATGATCCTCGGTGGCGTGATGTTGTCGCCCTCCGCCAGCTTGCCTTCTGACCGCAGCCATTCGACCGCTGTGTCATGGGTGCGCATCGGTGTACTGTCGAGAATCTTGGCAATCTCGCTGTAGCTGTGCATCAGCTGGGCATGCAGCTCCGGCAGGAGAATCTGGGCAGACTCCCAATGCCATAGTGCTTCACGGTTCATCTCCAGCTGCAGCTCGGCGAGGCCCTGAAGAGCCATGGAGAAAGCCAGCTCCCGGTTCTTACCCTTGTGTCCCTTGTGAAAGACCTCCCAGCCGAACGAGTTGGCGTTCACCATGCCGCGCATCGTGTCGCCCAGGATGATCTGCAGACCGATCTTGCGCAGCGTTTCCCGCGCCTTCGGGTCCCTGACGGTATCGAGCGGCAGGTTGGCCAAAGCCGGGCGAGCCAACAGGGCCACCAGGACCAGCGATACAAACCTCAGGTATCGACGCATGGGCGTATGTTAACCGCAGCTACGGATGATTCTGCAGCTCGGCCCCGTCGAAAGCTCACTCGCTGGGCAGCAACTCCACGCCACCTAGCCCGGTTCTCATCGACTGCTGCTGCCTGCTTCGCGGCCACTCACGCCAGAATCGCCTACATCTGGCGCACCCCGCAGTTCCATTCTGGCCTTCTCATGTCAGAGTCTGCAGGTCGCAGGAGAGCCGGACAGTGAGCTTTGTCTCCTTGATTCAAAAGTCCAACATGCTAAATTCACGGTCCTGGCCCAGACTGGGCCCCATGCGACGGAATCCGGTGACTCAGATTACGCGCTCCCTCACCATGCCGAGAACAATCACAGCCCTGATCGGTATGCTCGCCCTAGCCGGCGTGGCTTCAGCCTGGGTCGAACCCTCACCCGGCACACTCGAACGCTTTCGAGCGGAGGCACCACGGCTCAACCCCGAGGTTCTGGAGGCAGCTCTCTCCGCCACCGCGTGCGCTCAGCGCCAGACGGACGTCAAGCGCGAGATCCTCTCGGTGATCGACTATTCCCTACCCTCGACCGAGCCACGTCTATGGGTTTTCGATCTCGAAAAGCGCAAGTTGCTCTTTCGCGAGCTCGTCGCCCACGGGGTCAACACCGGTGAGAACATGGCCACCCGTTTCTCCAATGTCGAGGGCAGCAGACAATCGAGCCTGGGCCTGTTTCTCACCGACAAGACCTACTTCGGTCGCAATGGCTACTCACTCAAGCTGCACGGACTGGAAGAGGGAATCAACCACCGAGCCCTCGAACGGACCATCGTTTTGCACGGCGCCTGGTATGTCAGCGAGGCTTTCAGGCGTGAGCACGGCCGCCTCGGCCGCAGCTGGGGCTGCCCTGCTGTCAAGAAGGAGGTGGCCAAGCCCCTGATCGACACCATCAAGGACGGCTCCCTTCTCTTTGTCTACTACCCGGACGAGGAATGGCTCTCTTCTTCAGACTTTCTCAACAGCTGCGATACCGCCCCTGCGGCACCAACCTGGACCGCCGCGGATTCTCCTGCAAGCCCGGGTTCGACAGAATCCACTGACAGATCTCACCCACGAATAGGATTCATGACATGAGAGCTCTTTCCATCGCACTCCTGTGCAGCTTTTCCATCATCGGAGCGCCACTATTGGCGCAACAGGTTTCCCCGGACATACCGGTCGACGATCTGGCGGAAGGAGAATTCGTCTGGAACCCGGAAGCTTCCCCGGCGGGCCCGGTGGTGGTCCTGGTCAGTCTCAACAAGCAACAGGCGTTCGTCTATCGGAACGGCATACTCATCGGCTACACGCACGTCAGTACCGGCAAGAAAGGTCACGAGACCCCAACCGGGGTGTTTACCATCCTGCAGAAGGACAAAGACCACGTTTCGAGTCTCTACAACGCCAAAATGCCCTATACCGAGCGTCTGACCTGGAGCGGTATCTGTCTGCACGCCGGTGGCCTGCCGGGCTATCCGTCCTCGCACGGCTGCATCCATCTGCCGCTCGAGTTCTCACGCCTGCTCTTCCAGATCGAGGAGCTCGGAGCCACCGTGGTGATCGCCGATGAGCATTCCGGACCGGCCGAGGCGGCTCACCCGGCGGTGCTGCTCTCACCCGATCTCCACAGGAAGCGAGCCGAAGGACCCCTGGCCGACGTGGTCGGCTTCGAATGGGAGCCGGAGCGGTCGCCCGACGGCCCGGTCAGCCTGCTGTTGAGCACCGAGGACGCCAAGCTCTACGTCTACCGCAACGGTGTGGAAATCGGCTTCGCGGAGGTCCACTTTCTCGGTTCGGAGAACACGCTACCCGGGGGTATCCATGCGGTACTCGACGGATACTCCGACGAGGAAAGTCCGTTGGTGCCCGGCCGCAAGATGCACCGGTGGATGCACGTCTCCAACGAATCGACCGAAAGCTCACTGATCGAGGACAGCTCGTTTCTCGCCAACCAGGTGCATCTGCCTCCCCTGTTTGTCGAGAAGGTCTACGACCTGCTGGAGCCCGGCACGACCCTGGTGATCACCAATCGCGCTGCCACTCCCGAGACCAGGTCGGAGAGCGACTTCGTCATCATGGCCACGCATCAGGAGGAGCAGGCCGAGTAGTCATCGGCTGCTCAGCGATCACATCGAATCTCCAGTGAGCTGATCGCATCATCGCCGACCTGCGAACCTCGCAGGTCGGCGACATCGCGGTCGATCTCTGTGTAGGAACCTTTGAAATCGGGGTCCCGATAGAGACGCGCCCGGCACCCGCGACTGATACTCACGGACGTGGCCTGATCATTCCCGATACGCGAGTAGCGCAGATCACGCACGTCCTCATCGAACGTCTCACTGGTGCCCTTGAACTGAGGATCCCGATGCAATGTCACACCGTACGCGTTCGAACCCGTTCCTCCGCTCCATTCATTGCTCCATGAACTTTGCTCGCAGCGAACCTGAATGGACGATATCGAGTCATCACCCACGGGTGAGTTTCGCAAGTCTGGAACATCGGAGTCGATCTCGACATAGTCGCCTCGGTAGCTACCATCCCGATAAAGCCGTGCTCTGCAGCCTCGGCTGACCCGCGCCGACGTGGCTTCGTCATTACCGATCCGCGAGTCCCAAAGATCTTCCGAATCGCGGGTGAAGGTCTCACTCACGCCTGCATAGTCAGGATCTCGATACAGCGTCAGTCCGTAGGGCACCGAGCCACCGCTACCGCCCCACGAGTTCTCCGATCCTTCATTCCAGCTCCCCCCCGTCGCGCCCCCTCCCTGCTCACTCCAGTCACTGCGACCGTTGCACCGCACTTCGATCGAAGAGGCCGAATCATCACCAGTCTGGGTGCTTCGCAGATCACCGATGTCCGAACTCACTTCGAGATAGCCGCCACGAAAGTGGGGGTCGCGATGCAGTCGCGCCCGACAACCGCCATGCACACGTATGCTCGTGGCCTGGTCGTCGCCCACTCGCGAGCCGCGCAGATCCGCGACGTCGCTATCGAAAGTCTGCCCCAAACCCAGGAAGTTGAGATCCCGGTAGAGCGTGACTCCGTGGTCTGGTACCGAGGTGCCAGAAATCGCCTGCGAGCCAGGGCTCGAGACCATGCCTCCGCTGCTCTCCCCGGGCGAGTAACTGCCTCCTGAGCCACTGCTCGAGCCGCTCATGCCACCACTATCCATTTGCACATCGGCTGCTGTGACTTGTGAATGGCGAGTGTTGTAGGTGCAGGTAAAACTGAATTCCCTCCACTCTCCCGAGCGCACCTGGACCCGACCCTCACCGCTGAAACCGATCTCGTTCTTGCTTTGTTGCCACTGTTCCATGCGGCCTCGATGAATCTGGAAATCCTTCTCTTGAGGGTGACTCTGATGCACTCGCGAACGCACCTCATCGCGGCAGGCCACGGTCGCATCGGCCTTGGGATCGGCGGGCGTCCTCTGTTGCGCCATCACCGCCAGGGGTCCACCGACCAGGCAAAGGGCGAACACCGCCCATCTCACGGTCAAACTCGTGGCCAGCAGGCGAAATCTTGATACCTTTTCCATCGCCTTCATCCCTTCTCGATCTGTCGCATATCTTCGCTGAGCGTTCGTTGGTAGTCTATCGCCTTCGTGCCGGTCGTTCGACCTGTAAGGAAACCCTTCTGATTCCAATGTGGAGCGCCTTCATGACTATCAAGCCTCTATCTCGATTCCCATGGCTCATCCTGCCGCTTCTCGCCTTGCCGGCATTGGCCCAGGCACCCGCGGCAGAGAATTCCGATCCAGCGACTGACGCTGCCCAGGCTGCTGCTGTCGACGCCGAACAGCTTCTCGACAGCGCCCAGAAGACGGACATCGAGCTCAGCGGCATCATCCAAGACATGGCTAGCGCAGAGGGCGAAGACCTGACCCTCCTGCGCAACCGGTTCGACGAGCTCGCCGAGCAGCAGTTTGCAAACCTCGACCAACTGTTGAAGGTGATCTCGGACAGCAAGAAGAATGGCAAAGATGTGGACCAGCTCGAGCTGCAGGCCGAGCAACTTCTGAGACGTTCGTCTCGCCGTCTTCGAACGCACATCACGCGCTTCGAGAACGCGCTCGAACTGCTGGCTGCTCAGCGAGACGCGGTCTCCGGTGACGAGCTCGAGGTCTTCGAGCACCAGATGGCCGTGGGGACCAACCGGCTCGACGGTCTGTTTCTCGACCTGATCAAGCTGAGCGAGAAGATGATGTCCACGGGCATGCCCGCGGCAGACGAAGTGGAGTTCCTGCAACAACAACTCAGTGATCGCGGTCAAAACCTCCTCGGTATTCTGGAGCTGACCAAGAAACAACTCGATCAGCTCCAGCAGATGTCAAAGCGCGCGCCCGACAACACCGAGGTCCAGGCCAAGCTGTTCGCCACAGAGGAGCGCTACGACTCCAACAAGGCCGCTCTGCAAGCGACGATTCACATGATGAAGACGCTCGGCATGGACTATGACGAGCTCGAGGTCCGGACCCTCGAAACGACTGGCGAGATCACTCCGGAGGCAGTCGGCGTCGAGGTCGCGGGCGGCCTCGCCAAGCATGAGCTCACGAAGGCCAGGAGCTACCTGTTCGACAACGGGCCACGGATCCTGATTCGCCTGCTGATCATCACCGGGATTCTCTTGGCATTCTGGCTTCTCGCCCGCCTGGCGCGCCGCTTCGTGAGCAAGGTTCTCAATCGATCCAAACTGGCGCCCTCGGAGCTTCTGAAGGAGATGATCATCACCTGGACCGGCAGGCTCGTGCTGGTCGCCGGGTTGATCATGGTCCTCTCCCAGCTGGGCATCAATCTCGGCCCGGTACTCGCCGGTCTCGGAATCGCCGGGTTCATCGTCGGGTTCGCTCTTCAGGACACCCTGTCAAACTTCGCTGCGGGAACAATGATCCTCTTCTATCAACCCTACGATGTCGGCGACTTCGTCGAAGCAGCCGGCATCATGGGCAAAGTAAGAGACATGAACCTCGTTTCGACACGGATTCTGACACCCGATCACCAGACCCTGATCGTTCCCAACAGCAAGATCTGGGGCGACGTCATTCGCAACGTGACCGCCCAGCCACAGCGACGCGTAGACCTGGTGTTCGGCATCTCCTACGAGGACGACATCGCCAAGGCCGAAAGAGTCCTCCAGGAGATCGTCGCCGCCAACAGCAAGGTCCTCGACGACCCGGAACCCGTGATCAAGCTCCACACCCTGAACGACTCGTCAGTGGACTTCGTCGTGCGACCGTGGGCCAGGACCGACGACTACTGGGACGTGCACTGGGACATCACCCGCGCGGTCAAGATCCGCTTCGACGAGGAGGGCATCTCCATCCCGTACCCGCAGCGGGACGTGCATCTGATTCCGACTGATTCCACCGAACCGGATCGCGGCGAGAGTGCGGCGCCAGCCGAGACCACCTAGGCGGCGCCGGGCAGCGCCACGGTGAGCCTACCTCAGCATGTCCCAGAGGTAGGCGTAGGTCAGCGCCCACATTTTGGCGCGCTGGGCGTTGGTGGAACCCGCTCCATGTCCTCCTTCGATGTGCTCGAAGTACAACACGTCGTGACCCATGCCCTCCATCTTGGCGACCATCTTACGAGCGTGTCCGGGATGGACGCGGTCATCACGGGTCGAGGTATAAAAGAACACCTCCGGATAATCGACGTCTTTGGCGACATTCTGGTACGGCGACCATTCCTGCATGTACTGCCAGTCATCGGTAGTGGGATCTCCGTACTCCGACATCCAACTCGCTCCCGCCAACAGGGTGTGATAGCGCTTCATGTCCAGCAGTGGTACCTGACAAACCACCGCCTCGAACAGTTCGGGCCGCTGCGTGAACACAGCCCCTACGAGTAGACCTCCATTCGAGCCGCCCATGATGCCGAGATGCTCGGGCGAAGTGATCTTGCGGGCAATCAGGTCTTCCGCAACGGCGATGAAATCGTCATACGCCCTTTGCCTGTTTCCCTTGAGAGCCGCCTGGTGCCAGGCAGGACCGAACTCGCCACCACCCCGGATATTGGCAAGCACCCATACACCGCCTCGCTCGAGCCACGAGGTACCCGAGATTCCCGAGTAGCTCGCCTGCATCGGCACTTCGAATCCGCCGTAGCCGTACAACACCGTCGGCGCAGTGCCATCCGCGACAACCCCTTCGGGCGAGACGACGAAGTAGGGGATCTTCGTGCCATCAGCGGATATCGCCTCATGCTGCTCCGCCTTCATTCCTGTGGCGTCGAACCATGACGGCGACGTCTTGAGCTGTTCGAGGCTCCCATCTTCCTCGACCAGAAACAGGCTCGAAGGGGTCAGAAAATCCTGATAGGTAATGAGAAATCGGCCATCGAAATCCGACACCGATCCGATCGAGGCAGTCCCCAGCCCAGGCAATTCGATTTCATCCTTCGACCATCCGTCTTCGCTGGGTATCAATCGATAGATCCGGCTGCGCACGTTGTCCAGAACCGAGATCACGATGGCGTTGCGAGTCGTGGCAACGCCGTCCAGTGCGACGCGATCCGCAGGCTCGAAAAGCACCTCGAAGTCTCGGGACCCACCGAGAAAATCGTCGACATCGATTGCCACCAGGGCATCGGCCGGATAGGTCTTACCTCCAATCTCCCAGGGCGAACGCAGGCTGAATACCATCTTGTCCTGGAAGTTCCCCCGAAAATTGACATCGTCGGGCAGGTTCAGATGCACCAGTCGCTCACCGAGGAAGAGCGAGTGCTCGCCAGTGAAAAAGGTCGGTATCCGATCCACGAGGTCATAGCGACCCCAGGGTGTGTGAACGCTGTAGGCAAACGCCCCGACATCCTCGGTCGCACCTTCGAACACAGTGGTCGCTGCCGATAGGGGCGCACCCCGCTTCCACATCTTGGCAATCCGGGGATATCCCGACGTGGTCAGCGATCCCTCTCCAAAATCGGTACCTACCCACAGGGTGTCGGCATCCTTCCAACTGACAGAAGACTTGGCTTCTGGCAATTCGAACCCACCGTCCACCCAGGTCCTGGAAAAGGTGTCGAATTCTCTTTCGACAGTCGCATCGGCGCCACCTCTCGATAGCGAGATCATGCAGTGACGATTCTCCGGCCAAAGGCAGTTGGCACCCTTCCAAACCCAGTTGGTGTCATCGGCTGCAGAGAGGGCATCGAGATCGATCACCGTGTCCCACTGCGGAGAGTCGGTAGCTATAGGAGTCGAGAGTGGTTCGCCGCCAGATACCGCGCTCATGCTCAGCGTCCTGCCAGAAGTTGTAGACGAACGGACCCTGGAAGGCGATCGTCGGGATCCTGTCCTGAGAATCGTAGATCTCGGTGATCTTCTCGAGCATCGACGCGTACTCCGGGACTGTAGTGAGACGAGCGATCGACTTCTCGTTGTGATCTCTCGCCCAATCGAGCGCTTCTTCGGCCTCCACCTCCTCGAGCCACAGATACGGATCGTCTTCTGCGACCATGGCTGTCGGCATCAGCATGACCAGTGCGGCCAAAATCAGAGTCCTTCGCATCATCGAGCCCCCCAGTTCTGTCCTGCGGACGTCCGAGGACAGTTGAGCGCATCGTACCAAGCCAGCGGCCACGCACCCATAGGCAAGCTCCCGGCCCAGATCCAACGGCTCCCCAAAGCTCACCCGGGAAAGTAAAATCGACCGTGGAAGCGAAGATGAAACCTTCATCGAGAGGATCTGCCATGTCCGAGAACAACATAGTCCGCGGCTCGTATCGCTCAGCCTCGATATCGATTCTGCTACTTGTTGTCGCCTGCGCTCCTGCGGCTGACAATACCGTCGATTCACAACAAGCTCGAGCTGCTGCCACGACCTCTGCTGCCATTGCTACACCTCCTTCGTATCAAGACCTTGCCAGTGCGACCTTTACAGGGATCATGGATCAACCGGTCCAGCTGGTGAATGGGCTATGGGAAGGAGAGCCTTTTGATGAAGGCGGCGCCTCGCGACCCAGAGTAGGTCTGGTTGAGGACTTCATCCTCGAAGGCGATTTGAACGGCGACGGGAACCCCGAGTCGCTGGCACTCCTGTGGACCAGCTCTGGAGGCTCCGGCACTTTCGATTACATCGCTGCTGCCGAACGAAAGGGCCAAGCTGTCTCGGTTCTCGGTACGGCTGAACTGGGAGACCGGGTCCAAATTCGCAATGGTCGAATCGTCGACGGCCGGATCGAGCTCGACGTCGTGCAAGGCGGCCCCGAGGATGCCGCCTGTTGCCCCTCGCAGATGGCGACCCGATCCTGGACACTCGGCCCTGCCGGGTTGACCGAAGGCCAGGCCGAGATCACCGGAACACTCTCGACTGCGGCATTGCAGGGAACCGAGTGGCGGCTATCCGCCTTCGCGCGAAGCGAGAAAGCCCCGGAAGAACCCGAAGTCACGCTGACCTTCGATGAGGGCCGAGTTACGGGCAGTAGCGGCTGCAACCGTTACTTCGCAGATGTCGATGAAAGCGTCGGCGGCCCCGGCAGCTTTTCCATCGGCCCCGCAGGCGGTACCAGGATGATGTGCCCGGACGCCTTCATGGCCGTCGAGGACCGGTTTCTCGAGCGGCTTGCGGGAGCTGATTCCTACGGCTTTCTCGCCGGCAAGCTCGTCCTCAATTTCAATCTCGACGACCAGTACGATTCGATGATCTTCACACCCGTTAAGCCATGAGGTGGCTCCGTTCGGGAGAGCTGGCGAATGAGAACTGGCGGTGTCGTCGATGAAGCGATCCGAACCAGCCTCGCTCCTGTATCTGTCCGCTGAAGAAGTCGCGGAGGTCGGCCCCTCGATGGCCGAGATCATCGACGCCCTGGAGATCGCCTTTCGTGAAAAAGGTGAGGGCCGCGTGGAGATGCCACCCAAGCCGGGTATTCATCCGGGTGGCGAAGACAACTTCATGCATGCCATGCCGGCTTACATTCCAGCACTGCAATCAGCCGGCCTCAAGTGGGTGAGCGGTTTCCCGGGGAACGCCAAACGAGGCCTTCCCTACATCGCCGGCCTGTTGATCTTCAACGATGTTGAAACCGGTTTGCCATTGGCGATCATGGACGCTGGCTGGATCACAGCCATACGCACCGGTGCAGCCACAGCCGTCGCCGCAAAGCACCTGGCACGTCAGGACTCTTCAACCGCAGGCGTCCTGGGTTGTGGTGTTCAAGGGCGTGCCAACATCGAGGGTCTGCAAGTCGTTCTGCCACTGACGAGGGTCCTGGCCTACGACACCAATCATGACGTCGCCGAGCGCTACGCTCGAGACCTGAGACAACAGCTCGACCTCGAAGTCGAGGTTGTCGGCCGGCCAGAACAGGCCGTGGTCGGCTGCGACGTGGTGGTGACTGCCGGCCCCATCCTCAAGACGCCTCACGCTACGATCAAGGCTGGCTGGTTCGAGCCAGGCAGCTTTGCTTCACTGGTGGATTACGACTCCTACTGGCATGCCGCCGCCCTCCAGCAGGCGGACAAGGTCTGTACCGACGACCTGGCACAGTTTCTCTCGCATCAAAGAGCAGGCTATTTCCAGAGCACCCCCGAAATCCACGCCGACCTCGGGGAGTTGGCAGCCGGCCAGAAGGTCGGGCGCGAATCACCCGACGAACGCATTCTGGCCATCAATCTGGGTCTCGCCATGGATGATATGGCCGTTGCCCCTCTGGTCTACCAGCGGGCTCTGGAAACTGGCGTGGGGACCTGGCTGGCTCGATAGCCCTGCCGGCCGGCACAGCGGCAAGGCCGCACCGAGCCATGTTGTCGCCTACTCGCGCGGCAGATCCGTGATCTTCTGCAGGACCTCACCTTCGGGTGAGAGTGCGACGACCAGCCCGGCCGAGCGATCCGCCACCCAGACAGTGCCATCGGCGGCCACGTCGATCTCACTTGGGCTCCTGAAGATGTCGTCCTGAATCAGGACCCGAGGCTCTTCGCAGCTGTCTTCATCCGGGCAGTCGATCCGCCAGATTTGCTTGCCTCGCGCATCACCAACAAAGATCCGACGTCGCTCGACATCCACCGACATGCCAACAGGCCATCCCAGGGAGCGGGCGATCAGGGTCGGGATGGGGCCTTCTCCCTGCTCGGTCAACCGATACAGCACGCCATCCTTGCCTCCCGCGGCATAGAGGGCACCGGTCTTGTTGTTGTAATGGAGATCGCTGATGATGCCCTCGTCTTCCACCCGTAACCAAAGCACGGCAGTCGGCTTCTTCTGGCTCAAATCCGCCAAATAGATGATCTTGCCGTCCACCCCGGACAGAAAGACCCGTCGATTCTCCAGGTCGAAAGCTGCGGCGACGAACTGCTCATCGCTGTCGAGCTCGATGAGCTTGCCTGTCTCGACGCCGTCTTCAGTCAGTGTGACGGGAGCGAAAACGGTCTTGTACTCGTCGGTTCCTTTGCGTGTGCTCTTGCCGGTCGGTTGGCTTCGCGCACCGAATCCGCCCTGCCCTTCGAGCGCCAAGCCGATCGTGTGCGTGGGCTCCGCAAGCGCCGGAACACATCCATAGAGAACAGGCGTCGAATCGGCGGCACTGACCTCGTACAGTCTTCTCGAGGCATCAGCGACAATGACTCGGCCGTCGGGCATGATCTCGAGTTTGTTGGGGCGCACACCTGCCTCGCGGACCAATTCGGTTCTGGCATCAGCTTCCACGGCGCCTGACATGTCGATAATCGCCGCGATGAGCCGCAGGGTGTCCTCGGTGAAGAAGCCCGAGTGCCCCGGAATCAACTGTCGCGGAACCTGCATGATCCAGTACGGCGTGCCGTTCACCGCCTGGCTCAACCGCCGCACGGTGAATCGGTTCTTGTCGCCGTTGAAAGAGAACACCGTCTCCTCCGCGATAGGGTCGAATTCCGTCTGGATCAATCCCCTGCCAAGATCACTCACGCTGGAAGCCCCTTGCTCCGCTGGCAGAGGCTCGGCGGTCACCTCGTGACTCACCAGCGCCTTGTTGTGCCCGGGTGTGCGGGTATAGAACGAACGCTGACGAGGAAACTCGAGGCAGGCGTCGGCCCGATACCTATGGAAGTTCTTGCCGATCGAGCTCACCCAGGTTCCGGCGGGAAAAGCCCAGCGGGTCGCCAGATCCGCTGAGGAGGTGATCGAAACCATCAGTGGAATCTTGGTTCGCGTGCCATCGGCCCGAGTTCGGTAGAGCTCGATGTGGCTGCGATCCAGCGCTTCGACGAACTGCTTGGCTTCGATGGATTTGGCGGCAGGATTGATGAGGACCACCAGATCGGCCGGCAGTCCCTCCTCGAGCGCCCTGTCGCTACCCAACACCTCACCGACCATGGCCTGGGTCACCGATCTCTCCAGTATCTGGCCGCCGAAGGAGTGGCCCATAAGCACGACCTTGGACTGCGGATTCTTCTTCGTGGTCGACATGATCCGATAGAACACCTCCGTCGAGGAGGTGCCGGAGATTCGCCGTGCCGCTCCACTGCGGTTGTAGAAGGTCGCCATGTTCAGTCCGGGTATGGTTCCGGACTTTCCCCGCCAACCAATATAGACCCCAACGATCTTGCGCTTGTCCAGTCTCCCCGTCTTTGATCCCGCCTGAGCGATCGTGTTCAGGAACCCCTTGAAGCCGTAAACGTTCCCCGATTCCTTCTTCTCATCCTTCTCCGATGCATTGTGCTGCCAGCCATGGATGAAGGTCACGACAACAATGCCCTGCGGGTTGGCGTTGGCTCGCTCGATGACCTCGAGCGCACGCGAGAGCTGCGAGCTGTCCCACATCTCTCCCTGGTCGTCGAACTCGATGAATGCCAGCGCATAGTCATCGTCTTCCTGGACGCTGACCGGTCGGTGCATCTTGTTGGACGTGCAACCACCAGTCAGGACTAGCAAGACCATGGTGATGACAATAGTCTTCATTCGACTCATGGGTACCCTCCGTCGTTTTGGAGCCACCGACAGCCCTTGCTCTGGCTTGATCATAGCTCCATTCCTCGGGTCGCCGGGCAAGAAACAGGCTCGACTGGCGCAGCGCTCAGCCTATTTGAGAACGACACGCTGAAGTCGAATCCGCCCTCTTCCGGCGCGCTTGATGTCACCGTTGATCTGGAGCGGAAATCGCCCTTCCGGGTCCAGGAGGACTTCCACATCGCCCTTCAGACCGAGGAACTCGAAATCCATCTCGCTGTCACCGTCGATCAGGGGGCGGCCATCCAACCGGATACGCAGTGCCTCTTTCCTTCCCTCGACCCGCTCCTCGCTCCCGGATGCGGCACCTGAAACCACGTAGTCGGCCCTGATCGTGGTGCGCTCTTCTACCACCAGGTTGACTCGCATCACCTGGCCCTTCGAGAACACGTGGGTGGCGACCTGATCTCCCGGCTCATCGAGCTGTGCCACGGCCAGGAGATAGAACAGGACCGAGGGTTCACTGACCACATCCTGCGGCGAGAGGTTCTTCGGATAGGTCGCGAAACTCTCGGTCAATGTCCACTGATCGAACGGCTTGGCAACCGTCGCATCGTTGGCACGGTAGGTCGCGCTCGAGACTCCGGTATGGGTGAAACGCAACGAGCGATGGCGATGGTGTCGGACCTTCTTGCCGACTTCCGACTGCATCCGCTGAAATGCCGCGCCGCTAGAGGGGTCGACCCAGAGATCGAGCTCGGAAGTCTTTCCCAACAGCTGCGAGTCCAACCCGATCCGCACGACCTCGGAACCGGTGGGCATCAATGGCGTGCCGCGGACCGGCTGTAACCACTCGGTCCTGGCTTCTGCCGACGATCCTGTTCCGATCTCGACCACCGAGCTCGCCGTCAGCAGGAGCTTCGATGCCCGAAACTCGAGCCTCGACCAGCGAACACGAGCGACATCGTATGCATCGTCTCGAGCCGTCACCACCTCCTGCACCGCCACCTGCAAGGTGAGGATGGCGAGAAACGCTGGCCATCGCCTGTGCGGCATCCGTGCCAATTCAACCGGTGGCGCCCGAGAGCTGCTGGACAAACTGCTGAAGATCGCGGTTCTCCGGATCCAGAGCAAGGAGCTTTTCGGCGAAGGAAAGCGCCTTCCGCGACTCACCCGCCTCGCGGTAGAAACTCGCCAGGGCAACCAGGACTTCGCGGTTGGCTGGGGCATGGCGGTGGACCTTGCCGAGAACCTCGAGGGAGGACGCCGTCTGACCGAGATCGTGCAGGGCGACCCCATAGACATACCCAAAACGGGGATCGTCGGGAGCCAACTCGACAGCCCTGGCCAGGGATACGAGAGCCGCCTCGGGCTGTCGTCGCCGAATCAGCAGGAGACCGAGCGAGTGGTGCAGCTCGGCTACCTCCGGGTTCAGACGCAGAGCCTCACGCAACTGTGCTTCGCCCTCCTCCTCACGACCTTGCGACCGATAGAGATCCGCCAGATTGACATAAGCGGGCACGAAGGTCGGATCCCGCGACAGGGACTGTTGGTAGCTCTGCTCCGCTGCTGAGAAATTCCCCTGAGTCGCCTCGAACCAGCCGAGGTTCAGATGCGCCTCGGGCCGCTCGGCGATCGCCATCTGTGCCGCCCGGTACTCCTCTGCGCCTTGCAGAAAGAGAGATCGCTGTTGCTGATTCATCGCCTCGGCAGGCACCGTCGCCAGGGCTCGCACGGCCTCGACTCGGACGGTCCGAACCGGATCCGACAACAGCGGCAGGGCCATGCGGAGTCGGACGGCCGGCGGCAATCCCTCCATGGCTCGCAGGGCAGCCATGCGGACGATCGACTCGGGGTCTCTCAGCGCGGCTTCGAGGACGCCCGCTATTGCCGCACCGGCCCAGTCGCCGAGTTGTTCCAGGGCTGTAGCTCGCGCGATAGCCGGAGCCTCCTTATCCTGTATCAGTCGGACCAGTTCCCGATCGGCACCCGGTTCCGCCTCCCTTCCGGCAGCGAGAGCCTCACCGTAGCGCCACTCCTGCCGGCGTTCGGGTCCGTACCATTTCGCTGCCCAATCCGCTGACCACTGCACCGGCTTGTCGCTGTGGCAGTCGCTGCATGCGTCAGGCGTACCCAGACGCACGGACAGATCGGGCCTCGGCACCCGCAAGCTGTGATCGTGTCGAGGATCGACCACCATGTAGTTCCTGGGTGGCATATGACAGTCGACACAGAATGAACCCGCGGTTCCAGGCAGGTGAAAGTGGTGCTCCCTGGTGGCGTACTTCACCTGCGAATGGCATCTGAAGCAGACCGCATCTCCGGGAAAATGTAGCTGTGCCGTATGTGCGTCGTGACAATCGCTGCAGGTGACTCCCTGATGGTACATCTTGCTCTGCAGATAGGACCCGAACACATAGACCTCTTCCAAAATCTGCCCATCCGCGTGGTAGAGCCCTTCTTCCAACAGCGCCAGACGATGGGTATCCAGAAGGGGCCGACCGAACACGTAGTCTTCGGACACCAGGGACCGCCGCGAGTGACAGCGTGCACAGGTGTCGAGCTCCTGGGTCTCCACCGGCGGGGCCAGTCTCAGTCCGTTTCCCGTCTCCGGGCTGATCATCCAGGTGCCTCTGCCTGGGTCTTCAAGGCGCACCGCCAGGCCCAGATGTTCACCGGCATAGCCTGCCTTGTCCCTCTCCGGAGCCTCAGCCCACTCGACATGCCGCGATCCCGGTCCATGACAGGCCTCACAGGAGACATCGATCTCCTGCCAGGAGGTGCTGAAGGTGTCTGTGGCCAGATCGAAGCCCTTCTTCAAGTCTGTCGAGTGGCACTCGGCGCACATGTAGTTCCAGTTCTGATGGATGCCGGTCCAGTGCAGCGGATCCCGATAGTCGATCGCCTCGTCGGGATAGAGATGAAACCACCGCTGGCCTCCCTCCTCGGCCGGACGCGAATCCCAACAAATACCCAGGGCCTGATAGCGGCCACCAGGAAACTCGACCAGGTACTGCTGCAAGGGGGTAGCGCCAAAGGTATAGGCGATCTTGTAGTCGTGCAGCTCACCTTCCGGGCCCTCGGTGTTGACGTAATAGTCGCCGTCTCGCTTGAAGAACTTCGACGTAATGCCGTTGTATGTAAAGCTCGTGTCGTTGAAATCGCCCAACACCGTGAGGGTGTTGGGTTCCTGCATTGCCAGATCGTGATGCGATCCCTCCCAGAGACGCATCTCGGTCTCGTGACACGAGGCGCAGGCCTGGCGCCCGACGAAGGTGGGCTCGATGTCGGCCAGAGGCTCGGTTGCGTGCT
This sequence comes from uncultured Acidobacteriota bacterium, assembly GCA_963707075.1. GTDB lineage: Bacteria > Acidobacteriota > Thermoanaerobaculia > Multivoradales > JAHEKO01 > CAXMQZ01. The sequence continues at coordinate 1,936,489 of CAVPOX010000002.1, read as the reverse complement.
CCTCTTCCACAAACGGCGAACAGCTCGCCGCCAGGAAGACCAGCAAGAAGATGCGTGCTCTATGCACCTTGGCTATCCGGACCTAGGAGGCGATGGCTCCCACGGCCGCGGCACCAACCCCTGCCACCATCATGATGCCGAACATCACCACCAGGTAGATCAGGAAGCCGATCAGGCAGACGCCTACAGCTCGGCCCGTGCTCTTGTAGTCCAGGGCCTGACGTACCGCGATGACAAAAGCCACCAGCATCCAGATGCTCGCCACCAGTGTGACCAGTCCTCCGAGAACCGGGATGATTCCCAGGACTCTGAGAAGGCCGGGGCTCTGCGCAAAGCCGGTGGTCCGCAGCAACTCTCCGACATCGGCCTTCGTGTCGGGCTCGGGCAGCATCTTCGTGCCAATGAAATACGTGAGTCCAGCCCAGATGAACCATCCGACCAGGGCGGCGATCGTGATCACGATCATGCCCTTGATACCGCCATCCCCGATCGAGCCGATGCCGGCAGCCAATGCCGACAACACGACCACGATCATCGCTTGGGGGGTGGCAGAGGTGTCAGCCTCGATCTCCTCGTAGGTACTCACGTCCAATTTCGCCGCACCCAACATTCGTTCAGCAAGACTCGCCATTCCGACCTCCTTTTAACCCTCTGGTTTCGCGCTCACCGCCACCTAATCGGGCGGGTACTTCCTGAACATCTTGCCGATGAGCCGGCTGATCCTTTTCTCGGACTGCCTGCCCACCTCTGGCCGGGCCTGCGCACCCACAACGCCCTGCCAGACCTGCAATCTGGAGTAACCGTCGAGAAGCTCGACGACCACGATTCCCATCCCGACCTGGCGCAGCATCTCTCCGGTCGGCCTGGCGCTGGTCACATCCTCGCCCCAGACCGCACGATCCCCGACAATGGTCACCTCGGCGCGCTGTTCTTCTTGGACACGGACACGGGTCCGCACCAGCAGGTCACCGCCTTCATCCACCTTTTTCAACCCCTTGGCGAGCAACTCGCGGGTCACCGCGCCCTGCAGCCATTGATCGAACTGCGGATCCTGTGCCGCCGTGCCCTCGATCCACGAAAACGACTTGTACTGCGCGAAGTCCACCTGTTTCGCGTACTCGACCGAGACTCCCGCAGAAGAGATCGCGGGACCGAAGCTGCCCAGGAGTAGGAAGATCAGAAGCGAATTGCGCATGAGTATGCACCCCCAACACCTGCGAGTGTAGCCCGATTATCTCACCTCTGGGCGCCTCCGGATCTCTGTTAAGCTGTTCACCAGCATGCCACCCCTTCGCAGGTCTCTCCTCGGCGTCCTGGCGACAGCTTGGTTCCTGTTCCTCCAGCAACCGCTGTCAGGAGCCGATTCGTCACCCTTTACATGGAGTGACGTCGGCCGGGTGGTGGCGATCGGTGATGTGCATGGCTCCTACGACAAGCTCTTGAAGCTGCTGCGCGGTACCGGATTGATTGACGCGGAGCTGTCGTGGATGGGCTCTACCGACCATCTCGTCCTCTTGGGCGACCTGGTGGATCGAGGGCCGGACGACCGGCAGGTTCTGGACCTCGTCAGGCGTCTCCAAACTGAAGCCACCGCTGCGGGTGGTCGGGTGCATGCGCTCCTCGGCAACCATGAAGTGATGAACCTCTCCGGTGACCTGCGCTATGTCTCGGCAGAAGGGTTCCGCGATTTCCTGCCCGAAGAGGACAAGAAGGCGCGCAATCAGGCGATGCAGCGCTTTCGCAGTACATTTGCTCCCGGGGTGCCCCTGATCAGCCTCAAGCCGGCCTTTGAAGAGGATTTTCCGCCGGGCTATTTCGGCCGCTTGAGCGCCTTCTCGGATCAAGGCGAATACGGCTCCTGGCTTCTCGAGCAACCTGCGATCATCAAGATCAACGATGTGGTCTTCGTCCATGGGGGCTTGACTGACACAGTGGCCGCAAAGGGCCTCGAAGGCATCAATCGCGAGGTCCACCAGAGCATCCGAGGCTTCATGGAGAAGGCCCAGGCGTTGTTTGACATGACCGGGTTCCCACCGAGCTATCGGGATGCCCTGACAACAGCTCGAAACCTCGAGGCCTCCTCCGGTCGCGGCAACCGAGCGGCAGTGGCGGAAGCGGTGTTGAGGTTCTCCGAATCTTTACCCTATGTTCCCTCGGGGCCACTGTGGTACCGAGGTGTGTCGAACGGATCGGAGCGGTTCGAACGCTACAGCGTGCAGAGAGCCCTGGAGGATATCGGCGCCAATACCATGGTCATCGGGCACACGCCCACCGCTTCCGGGCGGATCAACTCGCGCTTTGGCGGCACGGTCTTTCGCGTCGATGTGGGCATGGCCTACGGTCGGGAGCCGCTCGCCCTGGTCTTCGAGGGCGATGAGAACAAGGTTTACGACCCCGCTGCGGACAGCTATGTGCCTTACGTGGTGGAACCTCCAGGTGGCGAGGGTGTCGGGCATTTCGCCGAACAGCTACCCGAAGACCAATTGCTGGAGTTTCTCCGTACCGCCGACATCGAGGGCTGCAAGGAGGGGCAGGACGGCGTGCGTTTTGCCAAGATCTGCGATCTCGAAGCCAATGGCTTGCGCTTGAGAGCCCTGTTTCAATCGGTCGATGAGAGGCCGGGAAACGTGGTGGAAGAACCCCGATCGGTGCCGCGAAGCTACCGCAATGAGATCGCGTCATACCTTATCGACCGGCTATTGGGGATCGGGCTGGTTCCAGCGACGGTCGAGAGGCCCGTCTACGGTGTCCCGGGCTCTCTGCAGATTTGGCTCGATACCGCCGTCGACGAGCCGCTGCTCGAGATCTACAACAAGACAGACTTGCTGGACGGACTCGAGGACCAGTTGAGCCGCGCCAGAGCATTCATGGCTGTCATGGATGTCTACGAGGCGCACCCATCCATCGGTCTGATGCTCCTACCGCATGAGAAGCAGCTGCAGGTAGCCGATGTCACCAAGGCGTTCTCCACCTCGACCAAGCTCAATCCGGACATGCTGAACGGGCAGTGTCCTCCCATCTCGCCCAAGCGACGCCTCGAGTTTCTCGAGGTATCGCATTCCGAGATCAAGAGAGAGGTCGGCGAGTACCTTTCTGACGAGCAAATCAAGGCTCTGTTGGCGCGGCGGGATTTGATCCTGAATGACTGTGGCGAGCCGGAGTCATCTGTCGAGTCCGGCAGTTAGTTCGCGCTCCCTTCAGTCGCCGGTGGGTGGCCGATCCTTGTGCGCAATCTCCAGGCTGACCAAGCGAGCGATGGTCACCCCCAGAAAGAGCTGACCGAACACCGCTTCGAACCAGGCCAGGGTCCTCGCAAACTGGGAGACCGGTGAGATGTCGCCGTACCCCAGGGTTGTCAAGGTGACAAAGCTGAAGTAGACGAAATCCAGCTGAACACCCGATTCCTTCAAGGTGAAGGACTCCAGACCCTGAAAGGCACTTGGATCGGTTGCCGAGATGATGCCGTAGACCAGCGCCCATATGAGTCCGAGAAGAAGATAGACCGAGATCGCTCCGGCAACGCGATCGGTGGTCATCCGGCCCTTGGCGAACACGGACTGCTTGTAGACAACGAACACCACGTAGGCCAGGAAGGCACCGACCGAGATCACCGCGAACCAATGGGTCTCCCTCGATTCGGCAAAAAAGAACGCCAGCTCGCCAAGAACTGCTGGAGTCACCAGTATGGCTGCGATCCTGGCTGATCTACCACCTTCGCTGACGGAGTAGACGGCCAGAAGCAACTCGGCGATGAAGAACAGACTCCAGAACCGGGACCATCCCATCTTCGCCATTACCGGATACGACAGGAGCACAATAACCAACGACCACAAAAGGGTCGTGAAGCGCTGATCCCTACTGACGACTCGGTGCAGGATCTTGTCGGAGACGAACATGAACTTGACAGCCGCGGTCGTTACCGCGAGGGAAAGTGGCGAAAGACCTTGCGGGTGGCCTTCTCCGCCTTTGCTTGCAGCTTGTCGATGGTCGGGGCAAGCTCGGTGACCCAGCCACTCCAGATCATCTCATCCTTCTCGGTGTCTATGACTTCGAACACAAGTGTGCCTTCTCGGTAGGAGCGCATGGAATGTGCGTTGGGGTCTCCGATCCACTTCACCCCTGGAGCGATCTCTTTGGTCACCCCCTCGGCATGGAAGTAGTCTTTGCCCATGCCGACGTAGTTGATCATCAGATCGGGAGAGTCTTCCCGCTCGACTCGCTTGAAGCCGTTGCTTTGGATCAACTTGTCGGCTGCCCCGCGGATCTTCCGATCCAACGGCGCACCTTCTCGCAACGGACTGTCGGCCTTCAGGTAATCGTGAGAGGTCCAGGCATAGGTTTCGTAGGGTGAAAAATCCACTCCGTCCTTGGCCCGCACCTCGACTTCTTCCGCTGCGAACAACGGTAAAGCCAGAAGCAAGGCCACAGCCACAATTGTCGCTTGTTTCAACACGTGAGTCTCTCCCTTCGTCGATAGGGTACTAGAAACGCAACGCCTTCAGTGACACACTTCCCGGTGACAGGATACTGGTTTCAATCCATTGGATCGGCGCGGCAATCCAATGCATTGAAACCAGTATCCTGTCACCACAAGATCATGGCTCAGAAAAAGTATGTCGTCATGGGAGCGGGAGAGGTAGGGTACCACCTGGCTCAAACGCTCTCCGAACAAGGGCAAGACGTCGCGGTGATCGAGCTCGATCCCGTCAGACAGGCACGAATCGAAGAGGAGCTCGACGTCCAGGTGGTGCCTGGCAATGGCGCCCATCCACCCGTGCTCGAGGCAGCCGGGGTGGCGAACTGCGAGCTCTTCATGGCGGTCTCGTCTTCTGATGAAGCCAATTTCGCTGCCGCAACCCTGGCTAAAAGGCTCGGGGCTAAACGGGTCGTGGTGCGCGTCGGTGTCGCCGAAGAGGTCATTACCTACCGCCGCCTGCTCGAGGATGTGTTTGGCGCTGACCTCCTCCTGTCGACAGAGCTGCTCACCACAACGCGGGTGCTGAACGTGATTCACGGTCACAACACTGTCGCGGTCGAGTATCTCGCTGGCGGCAAGGTCCAGCTGCGCAAACTCCATCTCGACGAAGACTCTCCCCTGGTCAAGAAGCCGCTGCGCGAGGTTCAATTGCCCCGCAACTCCCTGATCGTTGCCTTCTTCCACGGCGAGGAGCTCACCATCCCGGGGGGCGACGATCGCGCCGAGCCGGGCGACGACGCGCTCCTCCTGGGCACCGCCGATGTCATCGATGATGCCGAGCTGGCCGTCACCACCAACAAGAAGGTGCTGGGATCGGTCGTGCTGGCGGGCGGAGGAGACACCGGTAGCGCTGTCGCCAAGGCGCTACAGCCGCTCAAGCTGCGGGTCAAGATCATCGAACGGGATCGGGAGCGTGCCCGTCAGCTTTCGGCCGAGTTCCCCGGCATCGAGATCATCCATGGTGATGCGACGGACATGTCACTGCTCAAATCCGAGCGCATCGGCCAGGATCAGACCTTTGTCGCACTCACCGGCAACGACGAAAGCAATCTCATGTCTTGCCTGCTGGCTCAGGAGCTCGGTGTCCCGCAGGTGCTGGCCCTGGTCCACCGGGCCGAGACCACGGAGCTTTGGCAGCGCATCGGGCTGCAGGACACCTTCAGCCCCAGGGTCCTGGCGCGAGAGCGCATCGAGGAGTACATCGCCAGCGGTTACAGCTCCAACATCGTCTCCCTGCAGAGCGGGGCGGCGCAGGTCCTGGAGCGGGAGCTGGCTCCGGCCAGCCCTGCCGCCGGCGTGACGTTGGCTGAAATGAGGCCACCTCGGGGTCTGATCGTCGGTGCTGTCAAACGAGGCGAGAAGGTCTTTGTCCCTCACGGCCCCGATCGGCTCGAGGTCGGCGATCTGGTGATCCTCTTCGTGCACGAGGACGAGCTCGACACGGTGCGCCTGCTCTTCCCCGGCCGTTCCCACTGAGACCCCCAGGGTGAATCTCCGCTCACCAGCCCAATTCCTCGGCCGCCTGACACTGCTGCTGGCGGCGATGGAGCTGGTCCCCGCGGCCTGTTCCGTGTTCTACGGTGAATGGCAGATCGTGGTGGTCTTTCTCATCACCTCTTTGGTCACCGCCATTCTGGGTGGGCTGCTGATCGCAGCTGGCCGTGGAGGTGGCGAGATCTATCGTCGTGAGGGCATCCTCATCGTGGTCGGCGGCTGGGTCTTCGCCTCGATTTTCGGTGCCCTGCCCTACCTCTTTGCCGGCACCTTCAGCAATCCGGTCGATGCCTTGTTCGAGTCGGCCTCCGGATTCACCACCACTGGCGCCTCGGTGATGACCGCCATCGAGATTCACTCGCGCGGCATCCTGTTCTGGCGAAGCTTCACGCAGTGGTTGGGTGGCATGGGAATCATCGTCCTGTTCGTGGCGCTACTGCCCGAGTTGGGACCGGGTGCAAGGTTTCTCTACAAGCTGGAGGTCCCGGGCCCCACTGCGGAAGCTCTCGTGCCACGCATTCACAACACCGCAGGAGTGTTGTGGAAGATCTACCTCGCTATCAGCGGCACACAAGCCATCTTGCTGATGCTCGCCGGGATGAATCTCTACGACTCCCTAACCCACACCTTCTCCACAATGTCCACCGGTGGGTTCTCTCCCTACAACGCATCGGTGGCCAACTTCGAGAACCCGGCAATCCACATCATCATCATCGTCTTCATGGTATTGGCCGGAACGAACTTCTCTCTCTTTTTCGGTATGCGGCACCTCAAGGGTTGGCGCTTCGTTTGGCAGGACACCGAGTTTCGCCTCTATCTGGCGATCCTTGGTGGAGTCTCCCTGATCCTCGCCGGCAACCTGATGATCAGCAGAACCTACACCGACGCGCCTCGTGCGCTACTCGATTCGATGTTTCAGGCGGTCTCGATGGCCACCACCACGGGCTTTGCCACGGCTGATTTTGACGGCTGGCCGGTGTTATCCAAGATGCTCATCGTCGGACTGATGTTCGTCGGCGGTTGCGCGGGATCGACCGCCGGATCGATGAAGGTCATGCGTATGGTCATCGGCCTGCGCGCAGCCTTCCGCGAAGCACGGCTTATCTTCAGTCCCAATACCGTGATGTCGATCTTCGTGGGCGGCAAAGCCGTGCCCAACTCGGTCGTACGCAGCGTCGCGGGATTCTTCATCCTTTATCTCAGCACCTGGGCTCTTGGCACCATCGCGCTCAGCCTCAACGGTCCCGACCTGGTAACCAGCGCTACCGCCTCCGCCGCTACAATCGGCAATATCGGGCCTGGCCTAAACGCGGTCGGCCCGACCCAGAACTTCGCATTCTGGGCCAGCACCGACAAGCTGCTCATGATCCTGCTGATGTGGATGGGCCGACTGGAGATCTACGCCATCGCAGCTCTGTTCAGCCGCACCTTTTGGCGGGGCTGAGCTAGACCTCCCAATCCGACGCCGCCGGCGCCGCCGCACTCAAGGTCCAGCTAGTCCTGTCGGTGCTCGGCGAGCTCTTCGGAGCACACATGAATCATGGGCCCGGAGTCGCAAATCAGGCGAACAACCTGGGCGCATCGGGATCGACTTGGACCTCGCCCTCTTCGAGGGTCTTGCCGCGCGGCGTCCAGTAGCGCCGGCGGCCAAGATTGAGCAGGCTGCGATTACGGCCGCGCTTCTTGGCTTCGATCATGGCCTCGTCAGCCAACACCAGCAGGTCCTTGCCTTGCTTGATCTGCAACTCGGGAAAGGCGGCCACTCCAGCACTCAGTCGCAGGGGAATCACGCTGTCGCCGGGAGCGAAAACACAGTTCTCGACAGCTCGCCGCAGGCGCTCGGCAATTTCCAGTGCGCGCCTGCCATCGGTCTTCTCGAGCACGAGTGTGAACTCTTCTCCACCGTAGCGACTACAGAGATCACTCTCCCGGCGGTGTTCCTCGAGAAGCTCGACGACTCGCTTGAGCGCCTGGTCGCCCACATCGTGGCCGTGGTTGTCGTTGATCTTCTTGAATCGATCGACGTCGCACATGATGACGGCCATGCTGCCGCCCTCGGCATAGGTCCGCGCGAAAACCTCCTCGAGGTGAGCCTCGAGGACCCGTCGATCCGCCAGGCCGGTCAAGGGATCCTGTTTCGCTCGTCTATCGAGCAGCGCGCGATGAACCGCCGCGGCAATCTGTGGCTGTAACGAATCGAGCAGCTCGATAGAGGCGGGCTCGAGCTTCCTCGGGTCACACCAGAACCGCATCATGGCAATGGGCTTGTCATCGCCCTTGAGCTGGCGCTGCAGAATCTTCCAGGACGTGCGGCGATGGACTCCTGGCAGAGCGGGTGGACTGTCAGCAGGTTCTGGTACCCCCTCCCTCAGCAGCTTGTCAGGTCCGGCAAACCAACTGGTTCCCGCCTCTTCGCCGTCTAAAAGCTCGAACTGAAACCAGTGAAACGGCAGTACCTTGAGGCACTCTTCCAGAACATGTCCAGCGATACTGCCCAGATCTGGACCCCTGAAAATGATGCGATGACCGGCCTTGGTGACCTCCCAAAGCTCGGTCGCGCGAGCTACCGCCCGGCGACGCAGGTAAACGTTGCGAGCGGCCTCGGCAGCCAGCAGCGCGATCCCGCCCGACAGAGCCAACGCCGTAAACCAGCCGGTAGCCGCGACCACTCCCACGAGCGCGATCCCCAGGCACCACCCGAAGAGATCGAGCACCGACGACTGGAGTACCTCGCCAGGCAGCCTTGCGAATGACCAGCCAAGGTCTCCCAGCTCGATCCAGTGCAGCAGCACCAGCGTGGCCAAGTAGACAGCGACCGCTACCAGGCCCCAGGCAACGAACGTCGGGGCCACAGCGCCCTCCAGTCGCCCTCCCGGACTGAGCAACCATACGAAGCCTCCCGTCAACGTCGCCAGGCTCAGCCGCGCGGCATCGGTCAGCGTGGGCAGAATTGAGACGCTCTCCATACGAGGCAAGGCAGTATGCAGCAGGAGTCGACGACTGACCCCGCCCAGCAAATAGATCAAGAGTGCCGCCCACCCCGCCCACGACAAGCCGTAGAACCAGAGGATCGGGGGTAGCACCAGCGCCCCCAGACCCAGTGTCTGCCGACCGACAGGTTGGTAGAGCGTTGCGACAGTCGACAGCAGTATCAGCACCACGAGCTCCGTCATACCAGCAAGCACTTTTTCGTCCACCGGCGGCTGCCACAAGGCGCTGGTCGACAACACCAGGAACGCCACGGCGATCGGGATGGTGGCGTGGGCGATCTCGCGAGCGTCCGGTCTGTTTCTCATGGCTCGATTGTGGCCCTGAGAGTATTCCGAGTCTGTCCCGACTGCAAGGATGTCCGGCACAAACGACCCTGCTTGTGAACGCGGTAGCACCCTGAATCCGGGACGGTGAACAAGAGCCCGGAGTGTCGGTCGACCCATCGGTGGACGGGGTCGAGATAGAGTAGCCCCAAACATGGAGTCTTCGCTTTACTACCTGATCGCCGGAGCGGCTCTCGTCTTTTCGCTGATAGTCCGCCGGAAGTTGGACTCGACTTACAAGCAGTGGGGACGCGTCCGCAACCATGCTGGTTTCACCGGCGGTCAAACCTCGAAGGTCATTCTCGATGCCAATGAGATGCAAGAGGTTCGTATTGGCCCGATCCGCGGCAAGCTGAGTGACCACTACGACCCACGGAACAAGTCCATTGCGCTTTCCGAACCGGTCTTTGGAGTTCCCAGCGTTGCGGCCATGGCGGTAGCGGCTCATGAGACGGGACATGCGATCCAGGACGAGGTCGACTACGCTCCGTTGGAGATCCGCACCTTCCTGGCACCCGTCGCTTCTGCGGGCGCTCGGTTCGGGCTGCCGGCGGCGATCCTGGGCTCCTTTGTCGGCGTGCCTCTCCTCGTGCAGATCGGGGTACTGGGCTACGCCGGGGCCCTGCTGCTGCAATTCCTGACCCTGCCAGTCGAGTTCGATGCCAGCCGTCGGGCTCTGCGGCAGCTCGAGAAGCTCGGGCTGGTGAACGATGAGGAGCGAGAAGGCGTGCGCGCCGTGCTGCGTGCCGCCGCCATGACCTACGTCGCCGGAGCCGCCTCGGCCGCAGGCTACATCGTCTACCTCGCCGTTATCGGTAGCCGCATGATTCTGCGCAGGCCGAAGGCGTGAGAGCCGCTGCCTAGCTCCCCGTCGACGATCTGAGGTCGACCCACGCAGGCAGAAGCCCGAAGCCGTCGGCCTGACGCACGCCGTGGGCGATCGCTTGAGCCACGGCTTCCTCGGCAAGAGCACCGATCTGATGGACATGCGCCGGGGCCTTCCCCGTGGCCAGGGCCACGACCAGGTCTCCGTCATAGAGGGATAAAGCCGGCACGACTGTCCTGTACAACCCGCCGAAGGCCATCTCGCAAACCTTGCGCAGCTCAAGTTTACTGAGATCGGCATCGGTCATGACCACCGCCAGGGTCGTGTTCGTTTCCCACGGATGGTCGGAATTCGACGGCAGGGCAGCCATCACATTCCTCGCACCTACCAACTCGATGGAGTCTGTGGCCTCACGACAACCTGCCAGGGTCTCACAGGTATCGGGATCACGAATGTCGCCAAAGGCGTTGACCGCGACCGCGGCCGCAACCGTCGGTCCGTCGTCCACGGTAAAGCTGGCGAATCCAAAGCCCCCCTTCATCCCCTGGCGTGGTCCGAGACATTTACCGACCGTGGCCCCTGTGCCAGATCCGACACTCCCGCATGCAATCTCACCGTCACTGGCAGTGGCGATCGCCGTCTCTACGAGCTCGCGCGTCGGACGCGCGCCAGCATCGCCAAAGGCCAGATCGAAGAGAATCGCCGTCGGTACCAGGGGGACCACGCCCAAACCGGTATCGAATCCCCTTCCTTCCGCTTCGAGATGCTCGACAACCGGATCTGCGCTGGCCAGACCGAACCCGCTGCCGCCCGAGAGGACCACCGCGTGGGCCCGCGTGGCCAGATGATGGGGAAGGGTCAGCGAGTCGAACTGGCGCGTCCCTGTGCCGGTGCCGCGAACATCCGCCACGGCGGTAACGCCCTCAGGACACAGAATCACCGTGACCCCGGTTTTGCCCGCCAAGTCTGAACCCTGACCGAGGGAAACACCGGAGATTGTCAGCTCGTGACGCAGTGGGGGGAGGCGCGGAATCTTCATACGACTCAATCTTAGGCTAGCTTCCATCCAGATCGAGAGAGAAACCCGGACGTCGCCAAGTTTCACGCTCTCCTTGCACCTGCTGCAGTCCCGCGCTCTGCAGCCGCTGACCCAAGGCCTCCAGGAACTCGTGGCGGCCATCGATGACCGCCAGATTGAGGAAGAACTCCTGTGCCCGGTTCGGTTTGCGCTCGTGAATGAGGCGCAAGGACTCCGTCGCCCGGCGGGGCCCACTGAAGAAGGTCTTCTCGTAGGGGATCTTACGAAGCGAGAAGGTGTGTAGCGGTTGATACCCCAGCCAGTCCTGATCCAGCACCACCGCCGACTTGCCGGCTGTCCACCAGATCTTGAGCAAGGTCAGCCAGAACAGAACCCCATAGAACACCAGCACTCCAAAAGCTCGTCCGGCGGGCGCCGTCCCGGGCGTCCAGAACCACCAGGCAACTACCCCCAGAAGCATCACCACGCCGATGCCCCACACCATTGCCTTGCGACACGTACTGCGGACCCAGGGGCGAAAAGGGAATTCGATGCGTTCCATCGTTCTGGTGACAGGATACTTTTGAACTTGGTGACAGGATACTCTGGACCCCTGACCTTCTCGCAATCAGAGAAAGTATCCTGTCACCAAACAGGTGCCAAGGCGGATAGACTTTCGAAGCAGAACTCCTGGGAGCGACCCGATGAAGAACGGAGAGATCAGTCGCATCGCGATCAATACCGGCGGCGGCGACGCCCCCGGGCTCAACGCCGTCATTCGAGCCGCCGTGCTCTCGGCCCTGAATCGAGGCTGGGAGATCTTCGGTATCGACCATGGCTATGCCGGCCTGCTCGACACCAGCAAGATCTTGACTCTGGACCGCTCCACGGTGCGCGGTATCACGCACCTGGGTGGCACCATTCTCGGCACCTCGAACAAGGGCAATCCCTTCGAGATGCCGATGAAGATGCCCGATGGCTCCCAGGTGGAAATCGATCGGTCCGACGAGGTGATGGAGAACTTCAAGCGCCTCGGGCTCGATGCCTTGATTGCCATCGGCGGGGACGGTTCGATGCGCATCGCCCAGAAGTTCCAGGACAAGGGTATGCCGATCGTCGGTGTGCCCAAGACCATCGACAACGATCTGGCCGGCACCGTGGTGACCTTCGGATTCGATACCGCAGTCAGCGTCGCCACGGCCGCCGTCGACCGTCTGCACTCGACAGCCGAGGCCCACGATCGCGTCTTTACCGTCGAGGTGATGGGCCGCTACGCGGGGTGGATCGCACTGCACGCCGCGATTGGCGGGGGCGCGGATGTGGCTCTCATTCCCGAAATCCCCTTCGACATCGATAAGGTCTGCCAGAAGATCATGACCCGTGAGGCCCGTGGGCGCCGCTTCAGCCTGGTGGTGGTAGCCGAGGGTGCCACGCCGATCGGCGGTGAGATAGTCACTCAGGGACCCAAAGAGCTTGGCAGGGAAGTCCTGCTGGGAGGCATTGGTGAACAGGTGGCGCGTTCGATCGGGGAGATCACCGGCAAGGAGACTCGCAACGTGGTCCTCGGCCATCTGCAACGCGGGGGCACTCCGACTGCCCGCGACCGGGTCATGGCGCTGGGCTTCGGGGCTGCCGCGGTGCGTGTCATCGGTGAAGGACAATCCGGTGTCATGGTGGCCCTCGACCCACCCGAGGTGAAAACCGTTCCTCTGTCCGTGGCGACCAGTCGTATGAAGACCGTGCCGCTCGACTCGGACATCCTCATGACCGCCCGCGAGCTCGGACTCTGCCTCGGAGACGAGTAGAAGAGGCGGACACCTGTGGAAGCCTACCTCGGGGTCGCGCGCGCCAATTTCTTGTTGCTGCCAGTAACGCTAGTGACCGTGGGTGCGGCAGCGGCTGCCTACGACGGTGTCTTCGACTCGATCGCCACGATCGCTGCGCTGCTGGCACTCGTCGCCCTGCACGCTGCGGTCAACGCCTTCAACGAGTACAGCGATTTTCGCCGCGGCATCGACTTCGACACGCAGAGAACTCCATTCACCGGTGGCAGCGGTGCCCTGCCCGGAGGGGCACCGGCGCGTATCGCCCTCGGTGTGGGAATCGGCGGCACCGTCTTCGGAGCCATCGTCGGAGCCTACTTCCTCTACAGCGTCGGCCCGAAGTTGCTGCCCATTTTCGTTGTGGGTGCGCTCTGCGTTCTCGGGTACTCCGACTTCCTGGCGCGCATCTATCTCGGCGAGATCTTCGCAGGCCTCGGACTGGGCACCCTGGCAGTGTTGGGGGCGGCTCTCGTCCAGGGTGGCGGGCTCGGTTCGGCCGCGATCGCCGCTTCCATACCGCCTTTCTTCATGACCTTCAATCTGCTCTTACTCAATGAGTTCCCCGACGAAGAGGCCGACCGCAAAGGGGGGCGCCGTAATCTGGTCCTCCTGCTGGGGCGCCGGGTTGCGGCGCGCGTCTATGTTGTCGCGGGTTGGATGGTTCCCGTTGCCCTGATCGGTGGAGTCCTGGCGGGGGCCCTGCCACCCCTGGGCCTGATTGCCATCCTGCCGAGCCTCGCGCTCGCGAGTCCAGCACGCTGGGCCCTGACAGCGCCCGAACAGCCGGTACCCGTATCCGCCCTCGGAGCCAACGTTGCGTGGAACCTGGCGACCAACTCGGTGCTCGCCCTGGTCCTCGCACTGGCTGTCACAAACCTCTAGTCGACCGGTCGCGGGGCAGCCCAGACTGGAAACTCGCGCCTCGTCCAGCCACCACTCGACGGCCCAATCGATTATTCTGTCGACAGCGAAATGGGCTCGGACCTGGTTCAGATGGCAAGGCAGCAGCTGATCATGGAGGGGAGTGACTGATGACACTGAGAAGCATCGACCCGACTACTGGTGAAGAGATTGCCAGCTACACGGAGATGTCGGCTGATGAGATCAGTCGGATCATCAACGCTTGTCACGAGACGCATCTCGATTGGCGCAACACCAGCTTCGAGCAGCGAGCGGCTCGTCTCGAGAGTGCGGCTGCCCTACTCCGGGAGCGCCGCGAGGCATTGGCTCAACTCATGACCCAGGAGATGGGCAAGCCCATCGTGCAGTCTCGCGCCGAGATCGACAAGTGCGCCTGGGTGTGCAGGTACTACGCTGAGAATGCCGAGTCTTTCCTTGCCCACCAGCCCGTCGAGACGGATGCTCGCAAAAGCTTTGTAGCCTTCGAGCCGCTGGGCGTCGTGCTCGCAGTCATGCCCTGGAACTTTCCGTTCTGGCAGGTCTTCAGGTTTGCCGCGCCGGCGCTGATGGCAGGCAACACTGGTCTGCTCAAACATGCCAGCAACGTCCAGGGTTGTGCCTTGGCGATCGAGGAGATCTTTCGCGATGCCGGCTATCCGGAGCACGCCTTTCGTACCCTGTTGATCGGCAGCTCTATGGTCGAATCCGCGGTTCTGCATCCAAAGGTCAAGGCGGTCACGCTGACCGGCAGCACGCCCGCCGGCCAGGCCATCGCTGAACAGGCAGGCGCGGTGTTGAAGAAGACCGTCCTCGAGCTGGGTGGGAGCGACCCTTACCTTATTCTCGAAGATGCCGATCTGGACGTCGCCGTCGAGTGCTGCGTCGCCGGGCGCTTGCTCAATACCGGCCAGAGTTGTATCGCCGCCAAGCGCTTCATCGTGCCCCGGTCGATCTGCCAGGAGTTCGAGGCCAGGTGCGTCGCCCTGATGGCGAACAATCAGGTAGGCGACCCCACAGACGAATCCTCTGATCTGGGTCCGATGGCCCGTACCGACCTCCGCGAAGAGTTGCACGATCAGGTGTTGCGAACTCTCGAGCAAGGTGCCCGTTGTCTGCTGGGAGGTGAGATTCCCGCGGGGCCGGGTGCCTTCTATCCCGCCACCGTGCTGACTGATGTTCGCGCAGGCATGCCGGCATACTGCGAGGAGCTCTTCGGACCCGTTGCCACCATCATCCCGGTGGAGGACGAAGCGGAAGCGATACGCGTCGCCAACGACACGGTCTTCGGACTCGGCGCCGCGGTGTTCACCCGCGACCTCGAACGTGGCGAGGAGATCGCCACCCACCGGCTCGAAGCCGGCTCCTGTTTCGTCAATGCTTTTGTGAAATCCGATCCCCGGTTGCCATTCGGAGGCATCAAGGGCTCGGGCTACGGTCGCGAGCTGGGGCCTTTCGGCATCCGGGAGTTTGTCAATATCAAGACCGTCTATATCGCTTGAGTCGAGACACCTGCCTGGCGAAAACCCACTGTTCAAAGTATTGAACTGAGTATCCTGTCACCGTGACGGACGATCATCGACGATTCGGCCCCCGCCTTCAGCAAGGTCCGGCGCCGGCATTGCATCTGCCTGGATCGAGTAGAGTTGCGAGCCATGGCAGAGAGCCCCACCGGTCCTCGTCAACGCTGCTTGCAAGGTGCCCGGCGCCGATCGCGATCCTTGATGTTGGCGGTGCTGGCTCTTGTCGGCACCCTCTACGTCGACTCGACAGCGCAGTGCGCGGATCGCTCCCCTCAGACCGGGCCCGTTTTCATCGATCGCGCAGTGGAATGGGGCGCCGATTTCACACATTTCAATGGCATGTCCGGAGAGTTCTACTTCCCTGAGATGACGGGCCAGGGTGTGGCGCTGTTCGACTATGATCGCGACGGAGACCTCGACGCCTATTTCGTTCAGGGCTCGATGCTGGGCCCGAACAAGGACCTGTCCGAAGCGACATTTCCACCTCGGGGCGCCTTGCCTCCCACTGATCGGCTTTTTCGCAACGACCTTTCGTCGAGCCCCGAGCGCGCTGGGGAGCCCTACTTCCAGGATGTCACCGTCGCCAGCGGAATCGTCGCGACCGGCTACGGCATGGGAGTGGCGACCGGCGACTACGATCGGGACGGCTGGGTCGATCTCTACGTCACCAATTTCGGCCCCAACCAGCTGTGGCGCAACAACGGCAACGGGACCTTTACCGATTCGACAATCCAGGCGGGCGTCGGGGATGCGCTGTGGGGCACCAGCAGCACGTTTGCCGATATCGATGCCGACGGCTGGCCGGACCTCTATGTCGTCAACTACGTCGACTTCGACCTGGAGCGCAACCCGCGCTGCTTCGCCACCAGCAGTCGTCGAGATTACTGCGGCCCGAGCGCCTTCTCGCCCCAGCCGGATCGTCTCTTCCGAAACCGAGGCGACGGCACCTTCGAAGACGTCACGCATCGGCTGCTCAGGGACTACCGAGCCGGGCCAGGGTTGGGAGTGATGACGGCCGATTTCAACGGCGACGGCCTGCTCGATCTCTATGTGGCCAACGATGGTGCCGCCAATCAAATGTGGTTGGCCCAGTCCGACGGCACGTTCGTCGACGATGCCCTGTTCTCGGGCACCGCGATCAACCGGATGGGGCGTCCCGAAGCGAGCATGGGCGTCGATGCCGCTGATTTCGATCTCGACGGAGATATCGATCTCTTCGTAACCCATCTGGCCGGCGAGACCAACACGCTCTTCGTCAACGATGGCTCCGGTCTATTCGAAGACCGGACGGTGGCCGTCGGGCTGGGCTCGGTCAGCCTTCCATTTACCTCCTTCGGCACCGGCTGGATCGACTATGACAATGACGGGCTGCTCGACCTGCTGGCGCTCAACGGCGCCGTCCGCATCCTCGAGGACCAGGCGGCTGCCGGCGACCCCTATCCGCTCAAACAGCCCAATCAGCTCTTCCGCAACCTCGGGGGTCGTTTCGAAGACGTCACCGGAGTCGCGGGTGATGCTTTCGCAGCCCTCGAGATCAGTCGCGGGGCCGCCTTCGGCGATATCGACAACGATGGGGATACAGACATTCTGGTCGCCAACAACAACGGTGCTGCACGGCTCTTGGTCAACCAGGTGGGTCAGGATAACCACTGGCTCGGAGCGGTGCCGCTCAACGGCGACGGAAGTCCCGCGACGGGAGCAAGGGTCCACACCCGACGATCGGATGACGAGGTTGTTCGCGGCCGGGTACGCACCGACGGCTCGTACTGCTCGGCGCGGGATCCGCGAGTTCTGCAGGGGCTCGCGGCTACCGCCGGTGAGCGACTGCTTATCGAATGGGGGTCGAATCGACGGCAAGCCCACGCTTTGCCCGCAGTCCGTCGGTACTTGGTACTCTTTGGCGCTGCGATCCCCAAATCCGCTGTCAACTGAGTCATGAGCCACGCTTCCTCGAGCTTTTGTCCGTCCACACGATCCGTGGCGATCTCTCTTCTGGGCGTCTGCCTGATCGCCATCTCTGCCTCAACCCTGGCCCAGGAACCGGGTCCGCCGCCAGTGTCGATGGACGAGTTGCCGGAGCCCGATCTCGCAGCGCTCGAAGCTCCCGTTGCCCATCAGTTGGGAGCGATGCGTGACTTCGTGGCCGACCAGGTCAGCGCCACCGGAGAGGTGTCCCCACAGCTGGCCGAATCCCTCGGGGAACTGGGGCGCCTTTACCTGGCGTACGAGATGACGGCAGCTGCCGAGCAGACTTTCTTGCTCGCTGATCGGTCCAACCCAAGAGACTTTCGCTGGACCTATCACCTCGGGTATCTGTACCAGCTCGAAGGAAAGTTGGATCTGGCGGCTAGACACTACGAGCGAGCTCTGGCCATCCACCCTGGGGTGGTACCGGCCATGATCCGCCTGGGTCAGGTGTATGCGGAGGACAACCGGCCCGAGGCGGCGGAGTGGGTGCTACGCGAATCCCTGGAGCGTGAGCCGACATCGGCCGCGGCCCAGGCCTCCCTGGGTGAGCTCCTGGTCTCCCAACAACGCTACCGCGAGGGTGAACAGCTGCTTCTGTCGGCACTCGAGGCCCAGCCCGGCGCCGACCGCCTTTACTACCCGCTGGCCCTGGCCATGCGTGCGCGCGGCGAGGAGGAGGCCGCCAGGGAGATGATGGCCAAGCGCGGGACCGTGGGAGTCCGACCCGCCGATCCACTGATCGATGGGCTGACCGAGCTCGCTGTCGGCGAACGCGTCCATCTGCTGCGTGGCCGGGCCGCCTATCAGGCGGGGCAGTTCGAGACCGCGGCGGAGGAGTTCCGCAGCGCAGCGGCGGTCAATCCCGACAGTGTCCCCGCGCACGTGAACCTGGGCTCCACACTCGGACGGCTGGGCAATGTCGAAGGCGCCATGGCGCAGTATCGCAAAGCCATCGAGGTGGCGCCCGCCAACACCACCGCGCTCTACAATCTCGGTGTGCTGCTGCTGAGCCGCGGCGAGACCGCGGCAGCTTTGGAGCCGTTGAGCGCGGCGGTTCTCTACGCCCCGGAGGACGCCGGCATCCGCTTCCAGCTGGCCGAGACCCTGCGCCGGAGCGATAGGCCCGGCGATGCCCTGCTGCACTACCGCAAAGCCGTCGAGTTGGAGCCTCCCGCCGAGCTGGCACGCTTCCGCGAGGCGCAGGTCCTCGCCGATCTGGGTCGCTACAGCGATGCCAAGGATCGTCTGGAGGAGGGCCTTGCCTTGGCGCCGCGGAGCAGCTTGCTCGCCTTGGCCTTGGCACGGCTACTGGCGAGCGCCCCGGATCTGTCGGTGCGTGACGGGAGGCGGGCGGTCGAGATCCTCGAGAGCGCTCCGATTCGTCGCAGCCTGCGCAGCTACGAGACCCTGGCCATGGCTCATGCCGAAGCCGGCGACTGCGATCGGGCCGTCGAGTGGCAGAGCCAGGCCTGGGAAGCGGCGCTCGAGATGGACGATGAATCCCTGGCGGAGAAACTCGAGAAGGGCGTCGAGCACTACCGCGAGGTCCGGCCATGCCGCTATCCGGCGGAAGGGGGATTGGGCGAAGGCGCGAAGGCGGGCGACGCCGAGAGTTGACTAGCAGGCGAGCGACCTGTAGCCTGTCGCAACTTCTCAGGAAGTTTTCAGGATCTCACGGCGGCTGTCCAAGAGCGGGTCGCTGACCTGGCCGACGTGAGGCGGTACCGAACCAAGCGGCCGCTGGCCAGGGCTGGATTTAGGACATCGAAATATGAACTAGCTCGCTTGGTCCGGGGAACGCTTCCGGGGTATTTTGGAGATGCTAACAAAACGAAGAGGAGAGCCTGAAATGAGAACCACCCCGCAGTGTTTTGCGTGGATAGCACTCGTTGTGGCCACCGGCCTGGGCGCACCAGCCGTGGATGCGGAAGCGATCACCTCACCCGTGGCCACGGTGAATGTCGACCCAAGCGGCATCTCCTGGCAGCCACGGGTCGAAAACGAGGGAGCGGTGGTGACCATTTCTGGTGGCGATCAGTTCCTCACCTTGCGTTTCGAACCCGGTCAGAGGCCGAGCTTCAGCGGCCTCGATAACAGAGGTCGACTTCTCCCGGATGGAACCTACACTTGGGAGCTCGCGTTGAACGCGCGGCCGATCGAGCCGGACCCTTCTACCGAGACCGAGGGTGCACCGGATCACAACGGTCGAACCGGTCAGCACAAGGCAACGGTAGAGATCCCTCGCCAGTCTGGAGCTTTCACGATTTTGGCCGGAAGCTTCGTCGACAGCGACAGGGTCGAGGCCGCCGCAAGTCCCGACAACAACTAGATCATTCAGAAGAGGGCACGGAAAATGAGAAGAATCTATTGCATCTCACTCGCGCCGCTTTTGGTGGCAGGTGCCGCTCTCGTCGTATCGCCGGTCGTCGCTGATCAGGTGTTTCTCGACGATCTGATCGTCGATGGCAGTGCCTGCATCGGCTTCGACTGCGTCGACGGCGAGTCCTTCGGTTTCGATACCATCCGACTCAAAGAGAACAACCTCAGAATTCGCTTCGTCGACACCAGCTCGACCGCCAGTTTCGCGAGCAATGATTGGCAGATCACGGCCAACGACGAGAGCAACGGTGGAGCCAACAAGTTCTCCATCGACGACATCGATAACTCCAGAACACCGTTCACCATCGAGGCAGCCTCACCCAGCAACTCGCTCTATGTCGATTCCAGTGGCCGGCTGGGATTCGGCACGGCCAATCCGGTGGTCCAGCTACATGTGGTGGACGGCAATACTCCGACTCTTCGCCTCGAGCAGGACGGCTCATCCGGGTTCACGCCCCAGACCTGGGATCTTGCGGGCAACGAGACGAACTTCTTTGTTCGAGATGTCACCAATGGCTCGAAGCTGCCCTTCCGCATTCGTCCCGGAGCCGAGACCAGCTCGATCGACATCGACGCCAGCGGTCAGGTCCGCATCGGAACCAGTGAGACTGCCCAGGGGAAGTTGCATGTCAGAGGCAACTCGACCGGCGACACAGGCACGATGCTGTTCCTGGAAAATATCAACGCTACCGGCCAGACGGTGTTTCAACTGCTCAACGGCTTCGGCGACCAATGGGCTTTCCGGGCCCAGAACAACGGTTTCGGGATCAACTATGCCGGCAATCCGGGACTCGAGTTTCGCGTGACAGAGAACGGTGACGTCTTCGTGAACACGGTCATGGTTCATTCTTCCCGGACCGTCAAGGAGAACTTCGCGTCCGTCGATCCGGCCGAGACTCTCGCCCGCGTGGCCGAACTGCCGATCAGCGAGTGGAACTACAAGACCAGTTCGCCGGGTGAGCGTCACATCGGTCCGATGGCCGAGGATTTTCACGCCGCGTTCGGTCTGAGTAGCGATCCGACCCGACTGGCGATCACCGACACCTCGGGAGTCGCTCTGGCCGCGATTCAGGGTCTGGTCCGGGAGCTCGAGACCAGGGATGCCGCTATCGCGGCGCTCGAGGCCCGACTCGCCGCGCTCGAGAATGCGGTCGATTCACCGCAGCCCTGAGTCGTGATTCGCGAGAGATCGGGCAGTCCCGTGGACGGATGTGCACGGTAACAGTGCCCCTCTGCGTGGCTGCGTCGAGCTGGCGGTCCGCCGCTATCTCGACTGCGGCATCTTCGACCAGGGCGTCGCCCGGGTCCGCTGCCCGGAATGCCACTACGAGTTCCTGGTGGCCTTCTCCTGCAAGCTAGGCGGGCCTGTGCCCGAGCTGTCATCAAGAAGCGCCGGAGGAACTCTTCGGGCCCGTTGCCGCGGTGTTCACCCGCGACCTCGAACGTGGCGAGGAGATCGCCACCCACCGGCTCGAAGCCGGCTCCTGTTTCGTCAATGCTTTTGTGAAATCCGATCCCCGGTTGCCATTCGGAGGCATCAAGGGCTCGGGCTATGGACGCGAGCTGGGATCTTTCGGCATCCGCGAATTTGTGAATATCAAGACCGTCTACATCGCTTGAGCTACGACGCGTGCGTGGCGAGCGCCGACTGTTCAACGAATTGAACTGAGTATCCTGTCACCCGGTTGGGTATGCTTCTGTCGAGATGACGGAGCCTTCGGGTCTCGCCGATTGCCTTGCCGAGCTGCGCCAGTGCGTGGCGGGAGAGGTGCGGGCCGACCCCTACAGCAAGATCTTCTACAGCACCGACGCCAGCATCTACGAGGTCGAGCCCCTTGCGGTGCTCATCCCCCGCAGCATCGAAGACATTCAGGCAGCTGTCGAGCTGTGCTCCCGCTACGAGATCCCATTGCTGCCTCGCTCTGCCGGAACCAGTCTCGCCGGTCAGGCCGTCAACCGTGCCCTGGTCATCGACACGACCCGGCACCTCGATGCCGTGCTCGATCTGGACCTCGAAGCCCGGCAGGTTCGCGTCCAACCCGGGATCACCCTCGACACCCTGAACCATCAGCTGCGCGCCCACGGCCTGCAGTTCGGGCCCGATCCGGCCAGTGGCGACCGGGCGGCGATGGGTGGCGTCGTCGGCAACAATGCCACCGGCGCCCATTCGATCCTCTACGGCATGACGGGAGATCACGTCGCCCGCATGCGGGTGCTCTTGAGCGATGGCTCGACGGCCGCTTTCACTCCTCTCGAGCCGGCGGCCCTCGACCAGAAACGGCGCCTATCTGGGTTCGAAGGTGAGATCTATAGAAGCCTGTCGACGCTGATCGACAAGCCGGCCAATCAGGAGATCATCAGGGCTGGGACCCCGAGACACTGGCGTCGCCGTGGCGGCTACGGCCTCGATCGCTTCGTCGACGGCGACCTGTCGTTCAGGGTGCCACCAGACCCCCGCTTCAACCTCTCTCAACTGGTCTGCGGTGCCGAGGGCACGCTGGCGGTGATGACCGAGGTGACGCTCGATCTGGTTCCCGTGCCGCAGCGCACTGCCCTGGCTCTGGTGCACTTCGACAGCCTCGATCTGGCCCTGACCTCCGTACCCGTGATTCTGCAGGCCGACGTCTCGGCCGTCGAGTTGTTGGATCGGCTGGCGATGACACTCTGTCGCGACGTCCCCAAGTACTCGCGACTTCTCCAGACCTTCGCCGAAGGCAACCCCGACTGCATCCTGATCGTCGAGTTCCATGGGGCCAGCGAAGCAGAACTCCTTTCCAGGACCGATCACCTGGAAGCTCTGCTGCGGCAGGAGCGCTGCGGCGCAACGGCCACAGTGCGAGCCCTCGACCCCCAACAGCAGCAGAACGTCTGGGCAGTCCGCAAGGGTGGGCTGGGACTGTTGATGAGCATCAAGGGAGACCACAAACCGATCCCTTTCATCGAAGATGCAGCCGTGCCGGTGGAGCACCTGGCCGAGTACATTCGGCGCATCGAGACCTTCTGCAAGGAGATCGATACCCCGGTCGCGTACTACGCACATGCCAGCGCCGGCTGCCTCCATGTGCGGCCCATGATCGACGCCAAGCAAGCCCACGAGGTCGCCAAGCTGCCCGAGATTCTCTCCTTCTCGGCCGAACTGGTCAGCGGCTATGGCGGTTCCCTCTCCAGCGAGCACGGCGACGGCCGGGCACGTAGCTGGATGAACGAGCGCTTCTTCGGGCCAGAGCTCTATCGGCTCTTCAAAGAGGTCAAACAGATCTTCGATCCCGGGCATCTGTTCAATCCTGGCAATATCGTCGACGCTCCGGAGATGACCGTGAACCTGCGCTTCGGTGGGGCGTACACGGCTCGACTGCCCGAAGCTCAGGTCGACTTTCGCCACGACCTGGGGTTGGATCGTGCCATCGAGATGTGCAACGGCGCCGGTTCGTGTCGCAAGATGTCTGGTGGGACCATGTGCCCCAGCTTCATGGTCACCCGCGAGGAAGAACACAGCACCCGTGGCCGTGCCAATGCGTTGCGGGCCGTGCTGTCGGGGAGACTCCCCACCACGGAATGGACCAGTCGCCGCATGTACCAGGTGATGGATCTTTGCGTGGCCTGTAAGGGGTGCAAGGCCGAATGCCCCTCGTCGGTCGACATGGGCAAGATCCGCTTTGACTTTCTTTCCCGGTACAACAGCGTCCACGGGGTCCCGTTGCGGTCCCAGCTCCTCGGTCACATGGCCCAGCTCGATCGCGTCTTCAGTGGTCGACTTGCCAGCCTGGCCAACGGCTTGCTCGCGAGCCTGCCGTTGCGGCTCGCCATGGAGAAAACGCTCGGCATCGCTCGACAACGCACTCTGCCGGCCTTTGCCGAGGTGCCGTTCACGACCTGGTTCGCCCAGCACCGCGTACGCAACGAAGAGCCCCGCGGTGAGGTCGTGCTCTTCAACGATACCTGGAATACCTACAACACTCCCCGAGTCGCGATCGCCGCAACGCAAGTCCTCGAAGCGGCAGGCTTTCAGGTGACCCTGCCAGGCCACGGCTGCTGTGGCCGCCCGATGATCTCCAAGGGACTTCTCGACGAAGCACGGCAAGCGGCCCTGGAAACCGTGCATCGGCTCGCGCCTCTGGCTGAACGCGGGCTCCCCATCATCGGTCTCGAGCCGAGCTGCATTCTCACACTCAGAGACGAGTATCACTATCTGCTTCCCCGCGACCACCGGGTCGATCTCATTGCCAGCCTCGCGCAGACCTTCGAGGAGTTCGTGGCCGGCCAACACGAACACCAAAGACTCCAGCTCGGGTTCAGCGATCGACCGCGTCGGCTCTTGCTGCATGGGCACTGCCACGAGAAAGCGCTGGTCGGCACGGCACCCAGCCGAAAAACACTGTCGCTCCCACCGGGCCACCAGGTCACCGAGATCGACTCGGGTTGCTGTGGCATGGCTGGCGCATTCGGCTACGAAGCGGAGCACTACGAGATCTCGATGAAGATGGCCGAGCGGGCACTCCTGCCTGCTGTTCGCGAGGCGGCCACCGACACTGCTATTGTTGCCAGTGGCATCAGCTGCCGGCAGCAGATCGAGCACGGCACCGGCAGGCAGGCACTCCACCCCGCCGAGGTCCTGCGCCAAGCACTCATCTGATATCCGAGAGAGAGGTGCATCATGCAGATTGAAACTCTCGACCTTCACTACCGTGGAGTTCCCCGGGTTATCGCGTCCTATCTGGTCGACGGTCCCGATAGCCCGGTGTTGGTGGAAACCGGCCCCGGTTCGACCCTGCCGACCCTGCTCGACGCCCTGAACGATCTCGGGGTGTCCCCCGCCGACATTCGCCATGTGCTGGTGACCCACATTCATCTCGATCATGCTGGCGCCGCCGGTTGGTGGGCCCGCCAGGGCGCCACGGTGCACGTCCACCCCTTCGGCGCCCCGCACCTGATCGACCCCGGCAAGCTCATCGCCAGCGCGACGCGCATCTATGGAGATGAAATGGACACGCTTTGGGGCGAAATTCTGCCGGCACCCGAGGACAGAATCGTGCCTGTCGAGGACGGCGACGTCCTCGAGGTCGGTGGGCTCTCGTTCACGGTCGTCGAGACCCCTGGACATGCCCGGCACCACCACGTCTACCAGGTCGGGGACATTGCCTTTACCGGTGACGCTGCCGGAATCAAGTTGCCCGGCTCACCATGGATCGACGTTCCGGCGCCGCCCCCCGAGTTCGATCTGGAAGCGTGGACACAGACGATCGACAAGATCCGTCATCTCGAGTGCTCCACTCTCTATCCCACCCATTACGGTGCGACCCACGAGGTGGACAATCAACTCGATGGGCTGCAGGTCGCGCTGGTCGAGGCCGTCGACTTCGTCCGGTCGATGATGGACGAGGGTTTCGATCACGAAGAGATGGCCGAGGGGTATGGCCAGCGTCTGCAGGATCGTTTTGCGGGCTTGAGGCTGTCGCCCGAGCTGATGCAGGCCTTCGAGTTCGCCAACCCAATGGCCATGTCGGTTACGGGTATCTCACGGTATCTGCGCAAGCTCGCCGAGGCTTGAGAGCCGGGCTCGATGCCACTACACTGAACCTCTGTTGGTTGTGCGATCAGTGTAGGATTGAAGATAGTCGTGAGAATTTCATCGAAAAGGGGGATCGATACCATGCGTCGTCTATGCCTACTCCTCATCGTAGCCCTGGTGGCCTCTCTGGCCGGGCCAGCCTGGGCCAAGCGCGAAGTCCAGGATTACACCGAGACCATCAACAAGTTCAAACAGTCCTCGGATGTGGCACCTCTGTTCAATTCAGCATACGCCTATGCCGTTTTCCCGAGTATCGGCAAGGCCGGTCTGGGTGTCGGCGCATCTCGTGGGAAGGGTCAGGTGTACGTCGGCGAGAAAGTCATCGGCTTTACCGCGCTGACCGAGCTCTCGATCGGGTTCCAGGCCGGGGGTCAGGCTTACAGCCAGATCATCTTCTTCCAGAACAAGGCCGCTCTGGATACCTTCACCAGCGGTAACTTCGAGTTCGACGCCGAGGCCGGAGCGATCGCGATTCAATCAGGCGCCAGCGCCAAGGCCGGAACCGAAGGTGCGGGTGCGGGTGCCTCGTCGGGTGGAGCGGGCGGATCATATGCCGGTAGCTACTACAAAGGGATGCTGGTCCTGACCATGGCCCAGGGTGGCTTGATGTACGAGGCCAGTATCGGCGGCCAGAAGTACAGCTACAACCCTGTACCCGAGTAGCACCTCGAGGTGCGGGCTAGTCCGGGCCCGCAACGACCAAACAGAGCGGCGGGCCCTGGCACCCGCCGTCGGTCTACCTGCTTCCCTCATCCTTGGTGGTTGGGTTCCATACACGCTCAGCTGCCCGATGCTCTATAGTCGAGTCGCAGCCTCACCCCCTCGCGGAGAAAGCCATCATGCGCCCATTGCTAGTGCTTGCCATCTCGATTCTCCTTGTCAGCGCATCCGTTTTGGCTCAGTCGGAATGGTTCCCTCCGGATCTGGCCGAAAGGGCGGCACATCAGATGCTCCAGCGTCTCAACCAGGCGGGGGTCGAATTGCCCAACAGCGAAGAGGATCAGCTGGAGCGAGCCCGCACGTTGATCGGAAAACTCGTCGCTCACATCGACACCTGGGGTCTGGAGGGGGTCATCCGCAACACTCCCAGCCTGGAGAAGATCGACCTGCCTGACCTCAAGAATCCCATCATCGCCTCGATGGCCGTGTTCGGTGCGTGCTCGATGCCGCTCGAGCCCAACCTGGTCAACACCGCTGAAGAGAAATCCGTTGTCGTCCTGGGTGAGATGTCTGTCGTGGTCCTCTCGGCTTTTCTCAGGCACCAGTTCCTCGCAGAGGGCGGTACGGAGCAGGAGCTTGCTGAAACCCTAGGTAGCGCCGAGATGAATCGTCTGTTCTACGAGATTCAGGCCACCGAAGACACCCGCAACTACATCGCCATGCAGTGCGGCCCTACATTTCAAGCTCTCTGGGAGGACTGATCGCGGTCTGCAGCAAGCTCGCGACACAATCTGAATCCGAGCTGGCAGGATCCGCAAGTGACCTGACGCCTCCAGTTCTCTATCGCTGGGATGCAACGAATGGAAGACCCGCTCTCATGAAGCGAATCGACATGACCAAGCCCGTTCTGGTGACCGGGGCGACTGGATATGTCGCTGGATGGATCGTCAGACGACTTCTGGAAGACGGCATCACGGTGCACGCTGCCGTGCGCGACCCAGCCAATGCCGAGAGGCTGAAGTTTCTCGACGCCCTGGCTGCAGAGACGCCCGGCTCGATCGAGTACTTCAGGGCCGATCTGCTCGAGGAGGGTTCCTACAAGGAAGCGATGCAGGGATGCGAGCTGGTTTTTCACACCGCCTCGCCGTTTACGCTGGTTGTCGAAGATCCAGAGAAAGATCTCATCGAGCCCGCTCAACTAGGAACACGCAACGTCCTCGAAACAGCCAATCGGACCGCCTCGGTCAAACGGGTCGTGCTCACCAGCAGCTGCGCCGCCATCTATGGAGACAACGCCGACATCGAGGCCATCGATCGGGATCGGTTCACCGAAGCGGATTGGAACTTCAGCTCCTCTCTCGACCACCAGCCCTACTCCTTCTCCAAAACGCTTGCGGAGAGAGAGGCCTGGAAGATCGCTGAAGCGCAGGATCGGTGGGACCTGGTGGTGATCAACCCCTCCTTCGTTCTGGGTCCAGGCGTAAACCCCTTTGCCACCTCGGAGTCGTTCACGCTGCTAAAACAGTTCGGCAATGGAGCCATGAAAACAGGCATACCCGCCTTCTATATAGGTGCTGTCGACGTCCGGGAGGTTGCGGATGCCCACCTGAAAGCTGCATTTACACCATCAGCCAGAGGTCGCTACATCACCTCGGCACACAACACCAGTTTCGCGGAGTTTGGTGAGATCCTCCGCGAGCACTTCGGCGACGCCTACCCGTTCCCCAAAAGAACCCTGCCCAAATGGCTCGTCTGGTTGATGGGTCCCATGGTCGACAAGAGCCTGTCGCGCAGGATGGTTACCCGCAACGTCGGCCACCCCTGGCGCGCCGATAACAGCAAGAGCATCGACGAGCTGGGAATCAGCTATCGCCCCCTGGAGATCTCCCTGATCGAGATGTTCCAGCAACTGATCGACAACGACGCTTTCGCCAGCTAGCCAGCAGGCGCGACACCTGAGAATCTCCGGACCCCGAAGCACCCGGGCGTCTTCGCGTGGCACAGGGATCTCGACGCCGACGAGGTCGTCAGGCAAGGCAAGGGAGCCGACTTAGATGGCCGAAGTGAGCGCTACCCGCTTGCTCTCTGACTCTGAGACCGCCATATCCAGCGCAATGGACAGGTCGGCCCAGAGGTCCTCGACGTCCTCCAGCCCCACGGAGATACGCAAGAGCCCCTCGGAAATGCCGCAGCAGGCCCGCGTCTCGAGGGCAACCACGTGGTGGGTCAGACTCGCTGGGTGCTGGATGAGCGTGTCCGTCGCCCCCAGACTGACCGCGGGAGTCATCAAGTCGACCGTCTCGAGCACCCGCGCCGCAGCTTCACGGCCACCGACCATCTCGAAAGACAGAACGGCACCCGGTCCATCCATCTGACGCCCGACGAGTCCCTGCCGATCACACTCCGGAAGGCCCGGGAATAGGACCTTCGCCACCGCCGGATGCGACTGCAGTCGCCGCGCCAGCTCGACCGCGCTGTTCTGCGCCGCTTCGACCCGAACCGGCAGTGTCTGGAGCCCTCGGTGGAGAAGGTAAGCCGCCAGGGGATGGAGAATCCCGCCTGTGACGACACGAACACGGCGCAATGCTGCCGCCCACTTTTCATCGGTCGCCACCACGCCGGCAATGACGTCGCCATGGCCGCCCAGGAACTTGGTGGCGCTGTGCAGGACGATCCACGCACCGTGCTCTAGCGGTCGCTGGAGTACTGGGGTCGCAAAGGTCGAATCCACCAACACGGGAATGCCCCGCGCCTGCTGGACCACCATCTCGATGTCCACCAGGTCGAGTGTCGGGTTGGCCGGTGTTTCCAGGACCACCAGTGCCGTGTCGGGGCGAAGCGCATCGGCAACAGCCTCAGGCGTGCTCCAGCTCACCTCGATGCCCAGCAGGCCGCTGGCCAGCAGATGGTCGGTACCCCCATAAAGGGGTCGAATTGCCACCACGTGGTTCCCGTTCTCTCGAGCCGCCAGCAGACAGGCAGTCATTGCCGCCATCCCCGAGGAGAACGCCACCGCCTCGTCCGACCCCTCGAGGCCAGCCAGGGCCCGCTCGAACCGCGCAACGGTCGGGTTGTGGAGGCGCCCGTATACCGAGCTACCCTGGGGATGACCGCCAAGCGCCATCGCCTCGAGACTCTCATTGGCCGCAGCGAGCGACGACAGTGGATTGGTTGTCGACAGGTCTAGCGGCAGAGCATGAACCCCCAGGTCCGCCAACTCGGCTCGCCCGGCATGGACGGCATTCGTTCTGATAGAGTGGGCCATAGACGAATTTCCTTTTATATTTTATTCATTGGATAGAATAAACTGTCTACATGGCGAAACACCAACAAATTATCTACGGACTATCTTTATGAAAGCCGATCTGGACCGAATCGACTTCCGTATTCTCGACGCACTGCAGAACAATGGTCGGCTGTCCAACAAAGAGCTCGCCGCCCACGTGCACCTGTCCCCTTCCAGTTGCTGGGAACGGGTGCGCCGCCTCCAGGAAGAGAGGGTGCTTACCGGGTATCACGCCGAGGTCGATCCCAAGGCTCTGGGCATCGACCTGCAGGCGTTGATCGGGGTCAGCCTACTGCGACATACCCGCGAGGCTGTCGAGTCCTTTCAGGCCCACGCCCTGGCCACGCGCGAAGTCATGGCGGTTTACCACGTCACGGGCGCCAGAGATTTTCTCATTCACGTCGCCGTGCGCGACGCCGAGCACCTGCGAGACCTCGCCCTGGAGGCCTTCACCACTCACCCGGAGGTCGCCAACCTGGAGACATCTCTCATCTTCCGGGGAGATCGCAAACCGGGCTTCCCCATTCCGGAGGTGCCAGCCGATTCGAGCAAATGAGCGACCTTCTCCACCTGCACTCCATAATTGAATCAATTTTTCCAGCGAGACTCCACTGACAATCAGAAAATGTCTGCCTGGAAGGCAGAAAGTCCACTCAGGCGTCTGCCGCGGGTCGCTCGAGGAGCGCTGCTGCGCCGCTTGAAGGCTCAGGGAAGCAGCTGGCCCGCCAGATTACGGCCATCGACTTCATCCGTGACAGCGACACCCGACAATCCCGCCAAGGTGGGAGCGATATCTATCGTGGCCAGATAGTCGTCCCGCCGATCCGCTGCGATTCCAGGCCCAACGAAGATCGCTGGCACCTGTCGGTCGTACAGATAGGGCGTTCCGTGGGTGGTGACGCTGCCACGAGACTGCATCATGTACTCCTCGAACCGGATCATGAGATCGGCGCTGCGCCCAGGATAGTAACTGTTGGCGAACAACCAGAGCTCTTCGTTGGACTCGCGATCCACACCTCCGGCCTGGGCCGCCAGCAGCTCGGTCCGCGTCCAGACCTCTTCGACTCTCGGGCAGTTTTCGATGAGCTCCGCCATCTCCTCTTCCAGCTCGGCCCGCGACCGACCTGTCTGCTCGGGTAGTCCGGGTGCCAAAACCGAACCCACGATCATCCAGCGCTCGACATCGTACTTCTCTGCCAGCTGCCGATCGGACTGCTGGACGCACTGAACATCCTGCCAGTTCACTCGGTGAGCTGGCTCGCCGCGCAGCTGTCTAATCTCTGGGGCCTCGACGACCCCATGGTCAGCGGTCAGAGCAATGGCCACGTGGTCGAGACCGACGCGCTCGTCGACCAGATCGAGCAGCTTGCCCAGGGTCTGATCCAACCGGAGCAACGCGTCGACATACTCGCGGCTTTGAGTACCAAAACCATGGCCGATGTAGTCGGGCGCCGAGAAGCTCAGGGCAAGCAGGTCCGGTGCCTCGTCCCCGCCCAGATCCTCTTGCTGGATGATCTCGGCCGCCAGGACTCCAAGGTACTCGTCGAGCCACGGTGTCGACCAGGCGTCGTCATAGAAGTTCTCGACCGGAGCTGGTCTAAGCCCGCCCAGGCTGTGGGGGAACTTTGGCTTGAGAGGGCCCCAATCGTAGTCCACGATCTCCAACTGCTCCAGGACTTCGGGCGCCAGGGGCAACGGCTCCCACACCATGCCATGGAACCTGTCGAGCCAACGGGTCTCGCTGAAAGCTGTGAACCACTGCGGCTCCTGGTAATAGGTGGAGGTCTCGAAGTGCCCCTCCTGCTCTTCGTACCAGAAGGCGGCGTCCGCCTTGTGGCCTCCCAACAGGATCGCAGCGCGCGCCTTTCCGGCGGCCGCAAACACTTTGCTTTGTGGATGACTCTTCTTCATCCAATCACCCAGGGTCGCAACCTGGAGCCGACGTGGTGACTTCGAGTATTCGGTGTCTTCGGAAACCCAGATCAAGTCGGGTTCACCGTCCTCGACCCACCAATTGGTCACCGCGCCATGATGCCTTGGATAGCGGCCAGTACTGATGGTCGCATGGCCGGGACCGGTCTCGGTGAGAGCATGCTCGTGGCGCGCGCGCGGGTAGACAACGCCGCGATCGATCAGCGTTCTGAAGCCGTCGGTGAAGAAGGGCTCGAGCCGCTCGAACTCGGCGCTGCCGAACTGATCGACGGCGATCAGGAGAATCAATCTCGCGGGGCTCTCGCGACCGGGAGCAACTGCGGTTTCAGCGCGATCAGTGCTGACGGGAGCTGCCGCGGTACCCGTCGACTTGCAGGCTGCCAGCCCGAGGCAACTCAGCAGAGCTGCCCCAGCCAAGAGACCGTGATACGAGACCCTACGAGATCGGCTTGAGCGCTGTGACTTTGACACTGAGAACACGACCGGCGATTCCTTTGATCTCTGCGGAGAGCTCGTCGAGACAACACGACTCCGTTCCCTCCAGAACGGAAAGGACAATCGGATCGTCCTCGGGCAGGGATTCTACAGCCTGACGGGATTCCGCGACGGTGATCTCTTCGAAGCCGGCGCCGCGCAGGTACCCGAGGTAGTCGTCGAGCAAAGACGCTCCGGCAACGCAGCCGACGTAGGCGGCCATGTTCTCGGCGACCTTGGCAGGGAGTGGTTCGCTCAGGACTATGTCAGAGACAGCGACGCGTCCTCCGGGTTTCAACACCCGGAAGGCCTCCCGAAACACAGCTGGCTTGTCGGGCGAGAGGTTGATAACGCAGTTGGAGATCAACACGTCGATCGTGTCGTCTTCGACCGGCATCTCTTCGATGAGGCCATACCGGAACTCGACATTATCGACCTCCGCCTTGCGCGCATTTTCGCGGGCCTTGGCGACCATCTCTGGAGTCATGTCGACGCCGATAACCCGTCCCTCGGGACCTACCGCCCGGGCAGCGATGAAAGCATCGAAGCCAGCTCCGGAGCCCAGGTCCAGAACGGTTTCACCAGGGCGCACC
Source organism: uncultured Acidobacteriota bacterium (assembly GCA_963707075.1). Classification (GTDB taxonomy): domain Bacteria; phylum Acidobacteriota; class Thermoanaerobaculia; order Multivoradales; family JAHEKO01; genus CAXMQZ01. The sequence goes on along the minus strand of CAVPOX010000002.1, from coordinate 1,904,256 downwards.
TGTGCGGTCACCAGGGGGGCTCCACAGCCGAGTCCGAGATTTGCCTCATCGGGAACTACTGCCAGGTCCTCGGGCGTGTAACCCATCCTGAGCGCCGCCGCGTTGAACTTCTCGAAATCCTGCCTGGACGCCTCCTCTTTCGCCGGGCCGCAGCAACCACCACCCTTGACACGGGTTGCATAGGCCTCGCGGACACTGTTGCGTATGGCATTCTTGTTGTCCCTGGTCGCTCCTGTGGTCATGAAGAGGTTCTCCCTTGCACCTGCGCCACCTCGGGTTCGCAGCCCGCGGCACAGCAGTCATTGACGGCATCGACCACGGTCTCCAGGGCCGTGATGACGCTTTGTTGTTGGTCGACCGGAATCCGCTGCAGGATCGCCTGGCACCAACGATTCGACAGCGCCGACAACTCACTCGCTGCATGGCGGCCCCTGTCGGTAAGCCGGATAACCACTGCCCGGCCATCCTCCGCCGCCGGATGCCTTTCGACCCGCTCCTCCCGCACCAACGGTTCCACCAGGCGGGTTGCCGTACTCTGCGCCACCCCCAGAGCTTCGGCAATCTCGCTCATTCTCTGCCCCTCGGGTCGGGCCTCGAGTGTCTGCAGCACCATCGCCTGCGACATCGGAATGCCGCAGCACGACAGCTCGCTCCGCTCGAGAAGTCGCAGCCGCCGCACCAAAGCCGTGCACAGCTCGCCCAACTGTTGGCTCGTCTCGTTTACTTGCATAATACAAGTATATCTAGAATCGCCCACGTGTCAAATGCCAGGGCGCCGGGAACGCGTCCGTCCGTGACACCCCGTGCGATCGTTCAATCGCCTCACTCCGCAAGAGGAGGTTGAGGCTGCGTTCGGCGAATGGACAACCTAACCCGTGGGGCCCTATCCCTGTGCCGACTGCCCGACGGTGCGATCGCTCAATCGCCTCACTCCGCAAGAAGAGGTTGAGGCTGCGTTCGGCGAATGAGCGACCGCACCGTCGAGCCGAAGTTGGTCAGGTGACCTTGCTCGAGTTGGTCCAGGGGCGTGGGGTGTGGTCCCAGGACGGGTCTCTTTCCAAGCGCATCCAGACCTGGCCTTGCAGGCCTCTCAAGGTCCGGCGCGCCGGAAAGGGAGCGAACGCCTTCCAGCCCCACACCACTTAGCGTGAGCGTGCCCTCCGGGACCACGCCCCACGACCCGCATCGATTCCGACCAGGTCCTGCGATACCGTACCCAGCCGGCGCGCGGCTACGGGGCTTCTTCGACCAGCAGCCCGAGGAGATCCGAGGAGGAGACGATGCCGATCGGGCGCTCGTCGCGGGTCACCAGAAGCCGATGAAGGTGGCCGCGTAGCATCACCGAAGCCACCTCAGCGACGGTGGCGTCTTCGCCGACGGAGAAGATCGTGGGCGTCATGATCTCGCCAACCTGAAGATCTTCATTGTCAACCCGAAAGTCGCGCATCTCTTCGGGCGTCAGCTTGTCTTCCCAACCACGCACATAGAAGTCCGGGTTGGAGCGCTCGGTTCGCACATCACCGGTATCCGATGCCACGGAAGCAATGTCTACTACCGAAACGACACCTATCAATTTGCCGTTGACGTCTTCGACCGGTGCCCCAGTGATCTCGTTGTCGGTGAGATAACGCGCCAACTCTCGAACGGTCATGTCCTCGGGCACTGTGAGAACTTCCGGGTTCATCAGATCTGCGGCGGTGATTGGTCTCATCGATTTCTCCTCGCTCGATTCAGCGCCAGCAACTCCCATCAACAGCCTACCAAGCCAAAGCCAACGCGGGTAGGCAAATCGACCTTTGTCGAAGTCTTTCGACAACATGCGGCACAGGGTTTTGCCGCACCGCAGCAAAAAGTGCTAAACTTGATGACGCACCGCGGAAGATCGACACCAAGGGAGATCCTCATGAAGAACCCGAAGACAGGAACCCTCGAATCCAAGGCAGAAGACTCCAAAGCCGATACCGCTCCAGTCGGTGGAGCCTTCCTCGTCGAGCCGGTCATCAGACCGATTCTCACCCGTGAGCAGTTCTCCGAGGAACAGAGAGAAATCGAGCTCATGGTGCGACAGTTTGCCGACGAGAGAATCCAACCGGCTCGCGACGAACTGGCCAAGCTCAACCAGGAATTGTCGCTGGAGTTGATGCGCGAAGTCGGCGAGCTCGGGCTGGCTGCGATCGACATTCCCGAGGCCTACGGTGGCATGGCGCTCAAGAAGGCGACCTCTGCCCTCGTGGTAGAGGCACTTACTACAGGCGGTTCGGCCTCCTGGATGGTGACCTTCTCGTGCCATGTCGGAATCGGCACGCTGCCCATCGTCTACTTCGGTACGGACGAGCAGAAGGAGAAGTACCTGCCCAAGCTCGGCTCCGTAGAGTACCTCGGGGCCTATGCCCTGACCGAGCCCGGTAGTGGATCGGACGCCACCAACCTCAAGACGACAGCCAGGCTCAACGACGACGATTCCTCGTTCACCATCAACGGCACCAAGATGTGGATCACCAATGGTGGCTGGGCCGATTTGTACGTGGTCTTCGCTAACCTGGAAGGCGCTGGCGTCACGGCCTTCCTGGTCGAACGCACCATGGAGGGTGTGAACCCCGGTGCCGAGGAGCACAAGATGGGTATCAAGGGTTCCTCGACGGTGACGCTCAATCTCGACAATGTACGGGTCCCCAAGGAAAACCTGCTGGGCGAGCCGGGCGGTGGCGTCCCCATCGCACTGAATGTGCTGAACGTCGGTCGATTCAAGCTGGGGGCCGCTGATCTCGGTGGCTGCAAGCTGGTCATCGATCAGGCGACCGGGTACGCCCTCGAGCGCATCCAGTTCGGACAACCCATCGCCTACTTCGAAGCGATCCGCAAGAAGTTCGCCGACATGGTGGTGCGCACCTACATGTTGGACAGCGCCATCTACCGCACCGTAGGCATGATGGATCAGCGCATCTCGGACATCGATCGCCAGGACGCCAAGTACCCCGAGCGGGTCATGCGAGCGCTGGAGGAATACGCTATCGAGTCATCGATCACCAAGGTCCTCGGCTCAGAGACCATGGCACTGGCTGCCGACGAAGGGGTGCAGATCTATGGCGGCTACGGCTTCTCCGAGGAGTACCCCATGGCGGCTGCCTACCGTGACACCCGCATCGATCGCATCTTCGAGGGCACGAACGAGATCAACCGGATGGTGATCTACGGCTACTTCCTGCGCAAGGCGCTGATGGAAGAGCTGCCGCTGCGTGATGCCGAGAAGCTCTGGAACCAACCGGCGGCAGCTCAGGAAGGTCGACTCTCCTGGGAGATTGCCGGCCTCGACGTGGTGCGTCGACTCACCGTCAAGAGCTTCTTCCAGGCCATTTCGCTCTACGGTCAGGACCTGCGCAACGCCCAGATCGTGGGTGAGGATCTCGCCGACCTGGCGATCGGCTACTTCGCAGCTTCAGCGGCCATCAACCGGATTCTCCAGCAAAACGAGGGCGAAGACCTCGACTCGACCTATCTGGCGTTGGCTCGCCTGGTCGCCATGACCTGTTTCGAGGATGCAACCCGCTTGCTCTATCGCCTGCGCCCTGCCCTTTATGCCGACGCCTTTGGCCAAGCCTCCCTGGAGACGCTCGATGGCGAGATCCAGAAGCTCCAGATCCCGTTCAATCCGACCAAAGAAATCAACTACCTGACCGACGTTCTCTACGCTCGTGGTGCCTATCCGTTCTAGGAGGTCTTCATGTCTCGAACCAGTGTAATCGTCGATGCCGTGCGCAGCCCGATGGGGGTAAAGAAAGGTGAGCTGGTTGGCATTCGTGCCGACGATCTCGCTGCCCAGGTCGTCGTAGCCCTGCTGGAAAGGCAGCCCGACATGCCGCGTGAGCGCGTCGAGGATGTCGTGCTCGGGTGCGCCTTCCCGGAGCACACTCAAGGAATGCTCATGGCTCGCGGTGTCTCCCTGCTGGCCGGACTTCCCCAGGAGGCCGCGGCCAAGGTGGTCAATCGTTTCTGTGGCTCCTCCATGGACGCCGTGCACCAGCTCTCACAGGCGATCCTCGCAGGCGATATCGAATGCGGCATCGCCATCGGTGTGGAGGACATGTTTGCCATCCCCATGGGTGGCTTCAATCCTTCGTTCCACCCCCAGCTCGCCGAGATGAACTACTACATAGGGATGGGGGAAACCGCCGAGAACCTGGCCAGCGATCTGGGCATCTCCCGTGAGGCTCAGGAGGACCTGGCCGTGCGTTCTCACGAACTGGCGCTCGCGGCCTGGAAGGACGGCGCCTTTGCCAACGAAGTGGTTCCCATCAGCAAGGGCGACGTGACCATTGACCGCGACGAAGGACCCCGTGCGCCCGATCTGGACAAGATCAGGTCGCTCGATCCGGCGTTCCTGGAAGAGGGATCGGTCACGGCGGCCACCTCGAGCCCCATTTCCATCGGAGCTGCGGCGCTGCTTGTCTGCAGCGATGACTTCGCCAAGGAGCACGGGCTCGCCGTGAGGGCTCGCATCGTCTCCCGCGCTGTCGCCGGCGTCGATTGGACCCGCATGGGCATGGGCCCGATTCCCGCCAGCGAAAAGGCGCTCGCCCAAGCAGGGATCACTGCGGATGACATCGACTACATCGAGCTCAACGAGGCGTTCGCCGCCCAGGCGCTCTATGTGCTGGAAAAGACGGGCTGGCCGCTGGACAAAGTCAACATTCACGGCGGAGCAATCGCTCTGGGGCATCCACTCGGGGCTTCGGGCGCTCGCATTCTCACCACCCTGATCAATGTGCTCGAGCAGCAAGACGCCCACAAAGGCCTGGCCACCATGTGCATCGGTAGCGGCCAGGGAATCGCCACGGTTATCGAAAGGGGTTGAGGATGACCGACATCAAAACCATCGGAGTCTGTGGTGCCGGCACCATGGGCAGTCAATTGGCGGCGTTTTTTGCCAGCGCCGGGTTCGACGTCCTGCTGTTCGACCTCGAGCAGAAGCTCTCCGAAGGCGGCATCGAGGGGGCCCTCGAGGCCAAGCCGGCCGCCTTCTTCGACAAGCGCTTCGCCTCGAAGGTCACGCCGCTCAACTACGCGGAGCATCTCGATCGCTTCAGCGAGTGTGACTGGGTCGTCGAGGCCATCGCCGAGCGTCTCGACTGGAAGCACGACCTGTACTCCAAGATCCAGCCCAAGCTGAAGCCGGAAGCGATCCTGTCCTCGAACACCTCGGGGCTTCCCCTCAGCAGCCTGATCGAGCCACTCGACGATGACCTCCGGCAGCGATTCCTCATCACGCACTTCTTCAACCCGCCGCGCTATATGAAGCTGGTGGAGATCGTGCCCGGTGAAGACACCCGACCCGAGGTCCTGGCAGTGATGCAGAAATTTCTCGGGGAGACCCTGGGCAAGGGTGTCGTTCCCGCCAAGGACACACCCAACTTCATTGCCAACCGCATCGGAACCTTCGGCATGATGCAGGTCTTGAAGGTTACCCAACAGATGCGGCTGACGGTCGAGCAGGTCGATGCGATCACCGGGCCGGTAATGGGGCGGCCGAAATCGGCGACCTTCCGCACCGCAGATCTCGTCGGACTCGACGTGCTCGCAGCGGTGGCGAATACCGCCTACGAGCGCTGTCCCGAGGACGAGCAACACGACATCTATGCGATCCCGCCGCTCCTCCAGACCCTCCTCGACAACAAGTGGCTGGGTCAGAAGACCAAGGGCGGCTTCTACCAGAAGGTGGACAAGGAGATCTTCGCTCTCGACCTCGAGACCATGGAGTACCACCCCAAGGACAAGCCTCGCATGGACGGCATTGGTGTCGCGCGCCGCTACACCGATCTCGGCAGGCGACTGCACGCCCTGGTCTACAATCCCGACACGGCCGGAAAGTTCGCCTGGGAAGTGACGATCGCGACGCTTGCCTACGCCGCCAACCGATTGGGTGAGATTGCCGACGACATCACCCAGATCGACCAGGCGATGCGTTGGGGCTTCGCCTGGGAGATGGGCCCGTTCGAAGTGTGGGATGCCATCGGACTCGAGAAATCGGTGCGACGTATGCGGCATGAAAACAAGGCTGTGCCTGCTGTCGTGGACCAAATGCTGGCCACGGGTCAGACTTCGTTCTACGGCCGTGATCCCAGGGGCGCTGCGCTGTTCTTCGATAGCAGGGTCGGGACCTCGGAGCCGATCCCAGCCACGGCCGGCACCATCGTGCTTGCCGACCAGAAGGCAACCTTCAAAGAGATCCTTCGCAACTGGAGTGCATCGTTGGTCGATCTCGACGACGGCGTCGCCTGCGTGGAGTTCCATTCGGCTCTGCAGCACGATCTGAATCCCATCGATGGCGCCATCATCGACATGCTCGATCAGTCGCTGCGCTACGCCCAGGAGCACAAGCTCAGGGGGTTGGTCATCTCTCACGATGGCACCCACTTTTGTGCCGGCGCCAACCTCGCGCTCATTCTCGAGTTGGCCAAACGCAAGAAGTTCGACCTGATCGACCAGGTCTCCAAGACCCTGCAGGACATCACGCAGTTCATCAAGTACGCGCCGTTCCCGGTGGTCGCCGCGCCCTTCAGCCTGACGCTTGGTGGTGGCTTCGAGATGGTCGCGCCTTGCCGCCAGGTCGTGGCGCTCGCCGAGCTCTACTGCGGTGCCGTGGAGGTTGGCGTCGGGCTCATCCCGGGTGCCGGGGGCAACTTGCGAGTCCTCGAGCACTTCATGGAGATCATGCCGGCCAAGAAGGTCGGGCCCATGATGGCGGTGCAGAAGGCCTTCGAGACCATCGGTTTCGCCAAGGTCTCGATGTCGGCCCACCATGCCAAGAAGCTCGGCTACCTGCGAGAGGAAAACCTGATCGTGTTGTCTCGGCAACACCAGATCGCCATGGCAAAGAAGGCCGTGCTGGATCTGGCGCCGGATTACGCACCGCCGGAGCCGCCAGAGTTGGTCCTTCCCGGCAAGGGCGGCCAACTCGCCATCAAGGCAGCCATCACCGGCTACCGGATGTCGGGAAAGATCTCCAAGCACGATGCCCACATCGCCAAAGGTCTGGCCCACGTCCTCACCGGCGGCAGCCGAGCCAATGGCATCGAGCCCGTCGACGAGCAGTACCTGCTCGACCTCGAGCGTGAGGTCTTTGTCAGTCTCGCTGGCGAGCGCCTCTCGCAGGACCGCATGGCCCATATGCTCAAGACCGGCAAGCCCCTGCGGAACTGACGGGTACAGCGCTGATGGCCCACGGCCTCATCATCACGACTCCTTGTCGCGGTGGTGGGGCCCTTTGCGCCGGAAGGTGGCAGAACCCGAGTTTCTGATGGCATCGAGTGTGCATCGATCAGAGCTCCAGAAGATGACCTCCCGGCGTGCAACGCTTACCTGGCAAACCTGGGCGTACCTGCTCTTTGGGATCCTTGCAGTCACCTCCTCGTCGTCCGTGTACGCTCAGGAGGACGCCTCTGCCTTCCCAGCGAACCTCAGCGAAGTCATCGAAGTCCACCTGGTGAATGTCGAGGTCTGGGTCACGGACCTGAAGGGTAACTCCATCCACGGCCTCAGCGAGGCCGACTTCGAGCTGCTCGAGGACGGTCGACCGATGGAGATCACCCACCTGACCGAATTTCGTGGCAGACAGCTGGCGGCTTCGGATCCGCCATCGGAACCTCCGGGGATCCAAAGCGGATCTGTTCCATCTACCACGGAGAGCGCACCGGTGCATCTGGTGATCTACTTCGATCAGCTGCACATGGGCTCGACCAGCGTCCGTCGGATAGCGAAAGATCTCAGGAGGTTTGTCGCCGACGGCCAGATTCAGGCCTCGAGGATCGCAATCTTGAGACAAGGTTACGATCTCGATCTGGATGCTGGTTTCGACTCGACGCTCGATCAGCTCCTGAGCATCCTGGACCAGGTCGCCAAGAGCAACACCCCCACAGGTGGGAGCTTCGAATCCCGACTTGCCATGAGTCGGATGCAGCAACTCTGGGAGACGTCGAAGAACGTCCCCTCACCTTGCCGTTCGATGGCCAATCTGGCCCAGGCCGAGATTGCCGCCCGGGTTGCCGAATTGCGTCACCACTTCGGTGTCACCCTCGACAATCTCCACGCCACGACCCGCTTTCTCGCCGGTCTCCCCGGTTTGAAGATGCTGGTCCTGGTCACCGATTCCCTCGAGCTGGATCCCGGAAGAGATCTCTTGCGGTTTGCCAGGAATGTCTGCCCGAATGAACGGGAGCTGGACGAGCTCTCTCTGCTCGGCGACGGCGCCGCTCTCCGACGAGGGCTGGTCGATTTCTCCCTGAGTGCCAACGCCAATCGCGTGACCTTCTACCCAATGCAGGCCTCCGGTCTGACCACCAGCTCGATCTACGGTGCCGAGAACCGGGGTCTGGACACTGTCGCCACGAGGGGCGTCGATTCCCTGATGCGTCAGGTGCAGCAGGATGGACTCCTCTCTCTGGCCCGGGAGACCGGCGGCGTGGCCACCATCAATCGCAATAGCTTCAAGCAGCCCCTGGAATCGCTCGCGCGAGACATGCAGAGCTACTACTCGCTCGCCTACACTCCGGATCAATCCGGAACCGGCGAGACTCGCTCTATCGAGGTGAGAGTCGAGATTCCACATGCCCGAGTCCGACACCGACCCGGGTATCGAGACAAGACCGCCAAGGAGATCCGCGACGAACAACTCGATGGGGCCATCGCGTTCGGCATCATGGACAACCCCCTGAACCTCAGGCTGGCAGTGGGCAACCTCGAGCCACAAGCCAACGGTACACAGAGAATCCCTCTCCACCTCCTCGCTCCTGCCGATGGGCTCGCCTTCCTCCCCAACCCGCAGCCAGAAGCCCGTCTCGAGGTGGTGGTGCGCGCCAGCGAGCCAGCGACGGGTGAGGTCTTGGAGCTGACCGAGCTTCTCACCACCGGCCCACCGGCAGGAGAATCTGGCCTGTGCGACCTCACCCTCGACCTCTCGCTCCCTCCTGGCGTCTACGTCCTGGGAGTCGCGGCACGGGACCTGGCAACCAATGTCACCTCGTTCGTCTCCACGACAATCGCGATCGGCAGCATGGAAGACCCGCAGCCCACCTCGTGAGTTACAGAATCCTTCTCCACCATCCCGGGATACCATCGCTCACCATGATCAAGACAGCCCTACTCACCATTGTGTCGATCGCACTGCTCTCTTGCTGGCCCCTCGGGGCCGCAGACATCTACCTGGTGCGGCATGCCGAGAAGGAGACTGATGGTTCCAAGGATCCGGCCTTGACCGTGGTCGGGTCTCAACGTGCCGCGCATCTGGCGGTGCTCCTGAAAAGCGCCGATATCCAGCGAATCTTCAGTACCGATTTCATCAGAACCCGGAAGACGGCGGCACCGACTGCAGAGGTGGTGGGAGCAGACATTGAAATCTACGATCCCCAAGCTCTCGAGGCGTTCGCCAAACAGTTGCTCGAGCTCGAAACCAATGCGCTGGTCGTCGGCCACAGCAATACGACCCCGGAGCTTGTCGAGCTCATGGGCGGCGACGGTGGGACTCCGATTGTCGAGGAATGGGAGTACGACCGGGTCTATCTGGTCCAGACAGCTGGCGGCCGAGTCGCCAGAACCATCCTCCTCCACCTGCCACCCTCAGGGGTGCCCGCCGATACTCAAAATTGACGGAAATGTCCACCTGAAAGCGATCCAGGCGCAAGAATGGGTGACGCGTCTCCACTCAGACACCTTTCAAGCCGCTTTTTCTCGAACCTAGCTCCACTCAAATGTCATGGAAACCCCGGCCTTCTTCTGCGTACGGCGTTTCGCGGCCGTCTCCCGGCAGTCGATGCTATTGCTTCCTCGGGACGGGTGCTCTAGTCTCGGTTCCGGTGATCGATCATGACTGAAGGGACTCTTCCAGAACTGCCCACGGTTGCGCCCGAGGCCCTCAGCAAGCTCAAAGACCGGGCGCTGACGGCTTCCGCCGAGGGCATCACCATCGCCGATGCCCGCCTCCCCGATCGGCCTCTCATCTATGTCAACGCCGGGTTCGAGCGTTTGACCGGCTACTCCCGCGAAGAGGCCATCGGCCGCAACTGCCGCTTTCTGCAGGGCGCGGGAACCGCGGCCGACACCGTCACGGAGATTCGCACCGCCATCCAGCGTGGGCGGGAATGCACTGTCGAGATCCTCAACTACCGCAAAGACGGCACGCCGTTCTGGAACCGGTTGGCGATCACTCCGGTCAAGGACGAGTCGGGAGAGGTCACCCATTTCATCGGCATTCAGTCCGATGTCACCAAACGCAGGCAAGCAGAAGATGCTCTGCGTAAGGCCAAGATCGAGTTGGAAAGCGCCCTGGGTGAACTGCAGAAAGATCTCGATCTGGCCGCTCGCATTCAGCAGTCGCTGCTGCCCAAAGCTTCGCCGAAGCTCGACCGCCTGGAGGCTGCCTGGGAGTTCATCCCCTGCACCCATCTCGCCGGGGATTTCCTGAATGTTTTTGCCCTCGACGACCGGCATGCCGCATTCTATGTTCTCGACGTCAGCGGGCATGGGGCCTCCGCCGCCCTGCTCTCGGTCACCTTGAGTCGCTGGCTCTCGGCTGTGCCGGAAGAGTCCTGTTTGTACAGACTGGAAGAGTCCTCCGAAACCGGCTTTCGCATCGCCCGCCCGCCAGAGGTGGCGGCCCACCTCAACGAGAGGTTCCGCTCCGCACCTGATATCGCGCAGTACTTCACCATGGTCTACGGCGTAATCGATGTGCGCGCGCGGCAACTCACCTACACCGCGGCCGGACATCCTGGACCGATCCTCGTCCCAGCCAAGGGCGAACCGGCGATGTACTCTTCAACGGGTCTGCCAATCGGCATGCTGCCCGATGTCGAGTTCAGGGAAAAGACTCTCACTCTCGTCCCGGGGGATCGGGTGTTCCTCTTCACCGACGGTGTCACCGAAGCTCTCAATGTAGACAGCGAAGAGTTTGGCAAGGCGCGACTTCTCGAGACACTCGCTCGAGGGCGAGAAGTCACTCTTCGGCGGACGCTCAAGAACGTCGTTTCTCAGGTCCGCGAGTGGCAAGGGGACCAGGGCGGCTTCGACGACCTTTCGCTGCTGGGTGCCCAGATCTCCTGAGTCGGCATCTTTCCCCCCTGATTACTTTCGTGCTACGATGCACGTTGTGAACGTTTTGAGCCTGGCACGCGCAGCCCTGAACACGACCGGGTAGCTCCTCGACCCGTTCTCTCGGCCAGGTGCCGACATCTCGAAAGACACTCCTGATGCGATACGCAATACCCATACTCCTGTTCAGCGTGGCAATCGCTGCTCATGCCCAAGCTCCGCTCCAGACCGTCGAACGCGTCGATCTGGAGCGCTATCTGGGCAAGTGGTTCGAGATCGCCAGCTACCCCGCCTGGTTCGCCAGGAACTGCACCGGGGTGACGGCGGAGTACAGCCGGCGCGAGGGCTCCGGCATCAAGGTCGTCAACACCTGCTTCAAGGGCAGCCTGGATGGAAAGCTCAAGCAGGCCAAGGGACGAGCCAGAATCGCCGACACCGAGACCAACGCCAAGCTTGAGGTCTCTTTTTTTGGACCGTTCTGGGGGGACTACTGGATCATCGACCTCGATTCCGACTACCGCTGGGCCGTCGTCGGCGAGCCCAAGCGAAAGTACCTCTGGATCCTCAGCCGAACGCCGACACTCGATCAAGAGGCGCTCGACGGCATCCTCGAGCGACTGCCGGACGCAGGCTACGACACCGGAAAGCTGCAATCGACCCCTCAGCGGGTCCGCGAGGAGGAATAATGCCAACAACCACCCCAATCCAACGTCGACTCTTCAGTCTTGCGGTCATCCTGGCTGCCACCTGCACAGCCCTGCAAGCGGACGAGATGGCCATTCCGAAATGGCAGGTGGAGCTCGAAGTCGGGCCTGTGTGGCAGACCCGCAATGACGTCCAGATTCCCAACGATGAGACCGGAACGCGATTCTCTCTGGTGGACCTGGTGGGCAACGGCCCATGGTTCGGACCCCGGCTCCAGGTGTCATGGAATATCAAGGGACGACATGGTCTGCAGCTCTATCTGGCCCCACTCTCCTACACGGAGACCGGTCAGTTCACCGAGCCCGTGCGCTTTGCCGGTGAGGAATTCTCGACCGAGGAGCCGACGGACGCCACCTACCAGTTCAATTCCTGGCGTCTGTCCTATCGCTATCGCGTCGTGAGCGGCAATCGCTGGCTGGTGTGGGTGGGTTTTACCGGCAAGATCCGGGACGCGAAGATCGAGCTGCAACAGGGCGAGACGGTCGGCCGCGACACCGACACAGGCTTCGTGCCGTTGCTGCTGGTCGAGACCGACTACCGAATCTCCAATCGCTGGCATCTGCTCGGCGAGCTGGACGGACTGGCGGGTGGCCCGGGCAGAGCGATCGACCTGGCCCTCAAGGTCGGCTACGACATCTCGGATCGCTGGCGCCTCACCGGTGGCTACCGCATGATCGAAGGGGGTGCCGACGTCGACGAGGTCTACAACTTCGCCTGGTTCCAGTCGGCCGTCTTCTCGGCGGTTTACCGCTTCTGAGTCTCGAACGGGTCGCCTTCGCACGCCGATCGGCATAGGCTTGGTTTGCTATGGATTCGCCTGCTGATCTGGAGAACAGGATTTCCAGGATCGGCTCCACGGAGCACCCGCTGGAGCTATCCACCGAGGCCATGGTGCAGCTGGTCCAAGAGGCGATGGCTCGCATCATCGCCCACATCCAGAGCCTGCCCGAACAGCCGATGTCGTACACCGAAGGCGGCGCCGAGCTGGCGCGAGCCCATGCCGAGGATCTGCCCGAGGCCGGCACGCCCTACCGCGAGCTTCTGTGGCTCATCTTCGACCAACTGGTCGGCACCAGCTACAACACGGCCAGCCCCGGGTACCTCGCCTACATTCCCGGCGGCGGCGTTTTCCATGCCGCGGTTGCCGATCTGATCTCCAACTCGATCAACCGCTACATCGGCGTCTTCGTCGCTTCGCCCGGACTGGTACAGCTGGAGATCAACGTCACCCGCTGGTTCTGCCAGATGGTCAGCTACCCCGACGGTTCCCAGGGACTGCTGACCAGTGGCGGATCGATGGCGAACCTCACCGCCTTGGTGACCGCGCGGCGGGAGCGACTGCCGGAGAACTTCCTCAAGGGCACCCTCTACTGTTCCGATCAGGTGCATCATTCGATGACCAAGGCCGCGCTGCTGGCCGGCTTTCCCGAAACGAACATCCGCCGCGTGCCCTCTGACGAGCAGCAGCGCATCTCGATCGACTCGCTGCGCCAGCAGATCGCGTCCGATCGTCGGGCAGGACTTGAACCCTTCCTCGTGGTGGGAAGCGCCGGTACGGTCAATACCGGAGCGGTCGATGATCTCTCGGCACTGGCCGATCTCGCCGAGGAGCAGCAGCTGTGGCTCCACGTCGACGGCGCCTACGGGGGCTTCTTCGTGCTCACCGAGCGCGGCCGAGAGCGCTTGGGCGGCCTCGATCGCGCCGATTCGGTGACGCTCGACCCCCACAAGGGACTCTTCCTCCCCTACGGCACCGGCGCCCTGCTGGTGCGCGACGGGGCGGCGCTCAAGCGAGCCCATCATGTGGCGGCGGATTACATGCCGCCGATGCAGCAGGAACCCGACCTGATCGACTTCTCGGAGATCTCGCCCGAGCTGTCGCGCGACTTCCGGGGCCTGCGGGTCTGGCTGCCGATCAAGCTGCACGGAATCGAAGTATTCCGGCAAGCTCTCGACGAGAAGCTGGACCTGGCTGCCTGGATCACCGAACAGCTTCGGCAAATCGACAGCATCGAGATCGTCGCCGAGCCGCAACTATCGATCGTCGCTTTTCGCTTGCGGCCCGAAGGGCTCGACGAGACTGCGCTCACCGAGCTCAACCAGGAGCTGCGCGATCGCATCAACGCCAGGCAGCGAGTCTTCCTGACCCCGACGACGCTGGACGGCCACTACGTCATCCGCATCTGTGTGCTGAATTTCCGCACCCACCTGGATCGGATGGGGATGTGTCTGGAGGATATACGGGAGTCGGTGGCCGAAGTGCGGGTCACGCATCGATAACGGCCGGTACAGAGCCCGGCCGCTTCGACCCGCCGCTCTGGCTGGCTCGCGACCGGTGGCCTACCGAACGCAGCGTCACCATCCACCAGCGGAGAGAGGCAGGCTACCGGTTGGGCCGCCGGACCAGATGGCAGTCACGGGGACCGGCCGCTTCATTCGATGCGAATGCTGACACCACCGTCCTGCTCGATCTTGAATTCGAGATCGTCCTTGCCGCTGTAGGCAGGGACATCGCGGCCCAGCATGCACTCGGCCATGCCCCAGGGCATCGAAATGACGGTGTCCTTCTCGCCGTCCTTGACGACCGTCATCTCCCACTGGCCCTTGCGCCGCCGCGCCTTGACCAACTGCCCCTCCTCGTTGGTGAAGGAGTACCTCGACCCCTCGCCTTTGCGGTCCAGATGCTCGAGCATCTTCCGGGTCTCCGGATCGAGGTCAGAGTCGTCGCAGTTGATGTCGTTCTCCGCGAGCCCCTTGATAATGCCATCGACCATATTGGACGAGACCGTGATCGAAATGTTCTCGCCCTCATCGTTCTCGATATCGATCGTCATCCCCTTGCGCTCGTCGCCGGCTGCCAGTGGCGCGACCGCGAGAAGGCTCGCCAAAAGGAACATGCTTGCTTTGTGGACACTTCGTACCATGGCCAGATTCCTCCCGATGGTAAGCACTACCGCTGCTTTGGCCCAAAAGTTTCGGCGAGGTGCTTCCGAGGTGCCAGCCGATTCGGGTAATAGGCAATAATTTTCCACTATGGCAGACAAGATTGCCCTAAAACAAGCCAATCTTTCCACGTGGAACGCAGAAACGGCACACGTTTGCACCCTTGGGTCCACCCTGATCGCACCAAGGGTTCCAGCCGATTCCTGGTGCGGTGACTATGGACAGGGTTGCGGATCAGGGCGCCCGAAAGATTTCCTGCTAAAATACCCCCACCCGTATTCAGGGGCAGATCAACGCTTGCACCGGTTCTGAGGGGAGAGCGGTGCTGCTGAAAGTGGAGACCTCAGAATGAAGAAGCTGTTTCTGACCGGCGCAAGGGTCCTCCTCTCGTCCCCACCACCTTTGCCGCCTGGGATGGACAGATCGATTCGAATCTCGGGACGATAGCGGTCAACGTGAATGTGAACGACGTGATCTTCGAGGACGACTTCGAGTCCGGCGACACCTCCGCCTGGAGCGTGCCCTAGACGGGCTCGGCATGGTCGGGGCAATCTCCCGCGAGGTCACTTTTCGAGAGGGGAGGGAGGCCCGAAGGGTTCTCGATTAGACTTGCGGCCCTAGTCGGCTTCGAGACCAAAGCCACGAAGCCGCGTACCCGACATGAACATGAAAAACCCGGCCACCGCAGCCACGCTACTGCTCCTCATCCTGGCGGTTACAGCTTCGCAGGCCGGGACGCCACCCCCGCGACCAGCCGATCACGTGGTCCTGATCTCGGTCGACGGATTGCGACCGGAGTTCTACCTCGACAACAGTTGGCCGGCTCCCATGCTGCAGCAGATGCGTCGAGAGGGAGCCCATGCCGAGGCTGTCCGAAGTGTCTTCCCTTCCGTCACCTACCCGGCTCACACGACCATCATTACCGGCACGCAACCGGCCGAGCACGGGATCTACTACAACAGCCCTTTCGAGCCCGATGGCCAGACAGGGCGCTGGTATTGGGAGGAGAGTGCCATTCAGGTGCCGACTCTCTGGGATGCGGCACATCAGGCCGGTCTCGGTACAGCCAGCGTGTTCTGGCCGGTCAGCGTCGGCGCCCCCATCGACTGGAATCTGCCGGAGATCTGGCCACTCGACTGGGAGAAAGTCGACTTCACCGATCCCTTGCGTCGCCACGCTACGCCAAAGGGGCTGGTGGAAGAGCTGGAGAGAGAGGCAACAGGCAGGCTCACACCGCAGAACTTCTCCTTCGGGCGCCTGACGCTCGATGACCGCTCGGCAGAGATGGCTGCCTATCTCCTGGCCAGCCGCAAACCCGGATTGCTCACGGTCCATCTCATCGGTGTCGACAATTCCCAGCATGCGGAGGGGCGCGCGGGGGCGACGCTTCCCCGGGCTCTCGCCGCACTCGATCGCTGCGTTGCCCGGATCGTCGAAGCCGCCGAACAGGTCGGCATTCTTCAACGCACCGCCTTCATCATCACCGGCGATCACGGCTTTATCGATGTGCACACCCGGATCTCACCCAACATCTGGTTGATCGATGCCGGCTTGATGAGCTCGTCTCCGGACCGCGGCGACTGGCGCGCCACGGTTCACAACACCAGCGCCGCCGGCTTTCTCTTTCTGGCCGAACCCGAGGACTCTGAAACTCTCGCCACCGTCCGATCGATTCTCGACTCACAACCGGCGGAGGTACGGTCGTTGTTCAGAGTTCTCGAAGTAGCGGAGATGGCCCGACTCCGGGGCGCACCTGACGCGACCCTCGGTCTCGCCCCGCTTCCCGGCGCCTACATCAGCAGCAGCGTCGAACCACCCGCAGTTCAACCCACCGACGGTGCCAGTCACGGCTTCCTCCCCGATCTGTCACCGGAGATCTACACCGGCCTCGTCGCCTGGGGGGCCGGGATCGAACCCGGTGCCAGCGTCTCGATGCTGGGCCTGGACCAGATTGCGCCCCTGGTCAGCTCGCTACTCGCTTTGGAAATGCCGACAGCCGAGGCAGCGGTTCCGGTCGAGATGCTGACGAACCCCTAGAGCGGCACCACACCGCCGTAACGCACGCCGGTCAGATAGGCCACGTCCCGCTTCCAGCTAGTCAGATCGTTCAGGCGAAACTGATCGAGGTGCGTGTGGCCACAGGCCCGCGCCAGCACCTGCATCAACTCGATCGCGGCTCCGAAGAACCTAGCCAGGCGTTCAGCGGCTTCGTCGACCGGCAGTCGAGCCCTCAGATGTGCCTTCTGAGTCGCGATCCCAACCGGGCAGTAGTCGGTGTGGCAGGCCCGCATCCCGAGACAGCCAATCGCCTGCAGAGCGGAGTTGGAAACCGCGATACCGTCGGCACCGAGTGCCAACGCCTTGGCGAAGTCGGCCGGAGTGCGGAGCCCCCCGGTGATGAAGAGCGTGACTTCGCCACTCTTGCCCCTCTCGTCGAGCAGTCGCCTCGCGCGAGCGAGAGCCGGCAGGGTCGGCACCGAAATATTGTCGCGAAAGAGCAGCGGCGCTGCCCCCGTGCCCCCACCCCGGCCGTCCAGAATGATGTAGTCGACCCCGATTCGCAAGGCCGCATCGATATCGTCTTCGATGTGTTGGGCGGAGAGCTTGAAGCCAATCGGGATTCCACCCGTCTGCTCTCGCACATCGTCTGCGAAGTGCCGGAAACCGTCTTCGTCGTCCCACTCGGGAAATCGGGCTGGCGAGATTGCTGGTTGCCCCTCCTCCAACTGGCGGACCTCGGCGATCTTGCCGACCACTTTGTGGCCCGGAAGGTGGCCGCCGGTGCCTGTCTTGGCTCCCTGACCACCCTTGAAGTGGAAGGCCTGGACGCGGGAGAGCTTGTCCATCGAATAACCGAATCTGCCGGAGGCCAGTTCGTAGAAGTAATGGCTGTTTGCCTCCTGCTCTTCTGGCAGCATGCCTCCCTCTCCCGAGCAGATCCCGGTCCCTGCGAGCTCGGCGCCTTTGGCGAGAGCCACCTTGGCCTCGAACGACAGGGCGCCAAAACTCATGTCGGAAACGATGATCGGAATGTTCAGATGAAGAGGCCTCTGCGCGCCAGGCCCCACGACCAGGTCGGTCCCTACCGTCACCTCATCGAGTTGCGGCACCCGGGCGAGTTGCGCGGTGACGAACTGCAGATCGTCCCAGGCCGGCAGGTCCTTGCGCGGCACGCCCATCGCCGACACCGATCCGTGGTGACCTACCTTCTCGAGACCGTCGGCGGCCAGAGACTGAATGGTCTTGACGTGGGTTTCAAACGGGTTCTTGCCGTGATCCTGATAGGTTCCCTGATAGGCCTCACGGTCGTACGGCTGCGGATTTTCCTCCTCCCAGGCGGCAACTTCTTCCTCGTCCACCCATACGGCCCCGTCCTCGATCCCGGCTGAGAACTTGTGCAGACACTCCTTCGGATTGTAGGAGCTGACTCCGCTATCGACCCGATAGTCCCAGGAGTGGACCCCACAGATCAGATCTTCGCCGCGAACGAACCCATCGGCCATCAAGGCTCCCCGATGGAGACAGCGACCGTAGAGAACTGAAACCTGATCGTCGAACCGAACGATCACGAGGTCGACGTTGCCGACCCGTGCAGCGGCCGGTTGACGATCTTCCAGATCGTCCCATTGTGCAATTTCCAGTTTCTTCATCGGCCTTTCATTTGATCACACGATCCTCGAGAGCCCCTATTGCGGGCGGTTTGCTGACGACCTGGCCGTAATATGCTCGGCCTGTATGAGGAAGCTCCGAGCCGTGGTGCGGCTCTCACTGGCTGTTGCCAATTCCCTGTTCTGCGCTGCTGTGCTGCTGCTCGGGAAGCTATTCCTTTTTCCCTTTCCCAGGCTGGAAACCCGTTGGCGGATGCTGGTCTTTCGCCTCTGGTCGCGCGGCCAGCTCCTCGCTCTGGGTGTGGAGACCGAGGTGGAGGGCAAGCCACCAAAGCCACCGTTCTTCCTGGTGAGCAATCACCTCAGCTATCTCGACATACCCGTGATTGGCCGATACGCCGGGGCCATCTTCATCGCCAAGTCGGAGATATCCGGCTGGCCGCTCGTCGGCTTTCTCTGTCGCATCGTCAACACGATCTTCATCGACCGTGGTGTGCGCCGGGACCTACCTCGCGTCATGCAGGAAATCGACTCCGAGATGAAAAATGGCATGGGCGTGGTGCTCTTCGCTGAAGGGACCAGCTCCAAGGGAGCCACTGTGCTCCCCTTTCGCCCTTCTCTTCTCGAGGTGGCCGCCCGCTCCGAGATTCCGGTCTCCTATGCCGCACTGAGCTACCGCACAGGAGATGACGACCCTCCGGCCCATGACGCAGTCTGCTGGTGGGGCGGCGCGCCCTTCTCACCCCATGCCCTCGAGTGCGCCGGCCTGAAGCGCATCCACGCCAAGGTCATCTTTGGCAGCGAGCGCATCCACGACACCGATCGCAAGCGCTTGGCGAACAAGCTGCGGGCCGAGATCCTGGCGATGTTCGAGCCGGTCGTCGTCGAAGAGACGGATTAGTTTCCAAACAGGTCTTGTGCGATCAGGGCACCGTCGGTGGCGCGATCGGTAGATCCAACATCAGCGCCCGCACATAGTGCACTGGTGGCGCTCCGAACGAGAGCACCTTGTCGTGGTAGGCCTTCAGATCGAAGGCGTCGCCCCACGCCTTCTCCACCTCGGCGCGCAGATCTCCATGTTCGAGGTAGCCGACGAAGTAGGTCGACAATTGGGCCGAGGTGAGCTGGGCACGAACCCACTTTCCGGCCGCTTCCCGCTCTTCCTGAAACGCCTGGTTCACCATCAGGTCCATGGCCTCTTCACGCGTCATGCCCTCAGTATGGATCGCTTGATCGATGATGGCGTTGGAGGCGTCACGCAGGAACCACTTCAGGACCATGAGAGCAAACCGTGGATCGTGATCCAGGTAGCCCTGTTGCTGCATGACCAACTCGCTGTAGACCGCCCAGCCTTCAATGAAGGGGCCCGACGAGAGCACGGCCCGCAGGGTCGACGGATAGGCATTGGCATGGGCGATCTGCAGGTAGTGGCCCGGCACGGCTTCGTGAATGCTGAGCACCTGAATCGACATGTCGTTGTACTCCCGCAAGAAGGACTCGTCCTGCTCGGCAGTCCAACTCTCGGGCAGTGGTGACAACGCGTAGAACGTCATCTGCCCCTTGTCCAGCGCTCCCGGAGAATCGCAGTAAGCGAGAGACACACCACGTCGAAACTCGGGCATGATGATGATCTCGACCGGGTCTGGAGGCACGGTCACGATGTTTCTGGCACGCACGAACTCCGTCGCCTCCGCCAGGGCGGCCTTGGCAGTATCGACGATACCGCCGCGCTCGGGTCGATCCCGGTACACGATCTCCAGGGCTGCCTGAATCGTCTCCTGCTGGGAAGTTACCGGGTACTCTTCCCCGAGAATCTCCCGCGCCACGGGGAGCATCGACTCCCTGACGCTGGCCATCTGTTCCTCGGCCCGACGACGGATGGTGGCGCGATCCATCTTCGACTGCAGGGTGAAACCCAGTTTGGCGTCGAACTTTTCCGCGCCAATGCGAAAGTCCCCCTGCGCCGCGGGAAGCAGTGTCTGCTCGAGCCACTCCTGGTGCTCCTCGACGACCGACTGTGCGATACCCATGGTCAACTCCAATCGATTTCTTTTGTCTTCGGAGAGCAGGTCGAGGTGAGGCAGGACCGAATTTCGCAGAATCGAGAAGACACCGCGGTTCTGCTGGATGGCCGTTTCCGCATGGATCTTCGGAACCCGCTGCGGGTCGAGGGTGGCGCGAATCTCATCGAAAAGGCGGGGGAACTGTTCGAGGCGCTCTGTGACGTGGATGAGGCGTTCCTCGAGGGGGGAGTAGTCTCGAGCCAACAAGCTATAAAGCGCTCCCCCCGCCAGGGCGGTATATCGGGTCGGGTTCCAGGCCCACTCCTGGAAGACCTCCAAATGCCACAGACTCTCCGCGAGCTTGTTCTCGAGCAACAGAGCGTCGACCTGGTAGGCGCGCGACAGCTTGCTGCGATCGATTGCCTCGAGCTCTTCGAGGAAGCGCCTGAAGAACTGCCCCTGTTGTCGACGCGACTCGGGCGTGACGCGATCGAGCTCACCATCGAAACGGTGGTCCCCGAGAAACGTTGCCGACACCGGCGAAAGTGCCGGGAACTCATCGACATAGCGGTTGGCCAGGTCGATAAAGCGCAGATCCTCCTCGTTCGCGGAGGCAACCAGCGCGACGAACACGAGAACGAGCCACAAACGAACTCTCATGAGCTTTCTCCTGATTGGTCGACCAGCGCCGAGAGCTCCTCGAAGGTCACTCCCAGGCGCTTTGCCGTATTCGCTGCCAGCGATGTTTCGGCAACACCCGGTACGAATTGATAGGTGGAGAGCTGCTCCGTGTTCAACTCCACCTGCAGGAACTTGAGATGGGACACGGGCTCTTCCGAGGCCAGGCGACGGCCGAAGTCGAGAAAGTGTGTGGTGATCAAGGCAACCGGATTCAGTCGCTCCAGCAGCTGCAGCACCATCAGCACTATTTCTTCCGCCTCGGACGGATTGGTACCCGAGCAGAGCTCATCCAGAATCAGCATCGAACGGGGGTTCGCAGCCTCGAACAGCTCACGGATGCGCATCAACTCGGTACCCAGTCGACCCTCGGTCTGATCCACCGTCGAGCGCTCGGTGATCGAGGCGAAAAGACCATCGAGCAAGGGAAGCTGCGCCACTCGCGCCGGCGTGTAAATCCCCGATTGCCCCAATAACTGAGCCAGACCGACAGCCTGCAGCAACCGAGTCTTGCCACCCGAGTTGGGCCCGGTGATCATCATGATGGTCTCTTTCCCATCAGCCGACATGTTGCAGGGCACCGGCGCACCCTGGCGAAACAACAGGGGATTGAACAGACCGTCCAGGCGCAGGCTGTGGCTGTCATCCACCTCCGCCAGCGTCACCGCCAAACCCAGTGCCTCGGCCTGCTCCTTGAAGGACAGGGCCGACAAGTAGAACGAGAGCTGACACATCACCTGCAGCAGCGGTCGCAACCAGCTGCGAATCTGCAGGAAAGCACGTCCCACCACCCGATTGACGACCTCCTTGCGACTGAATTCGTAGCCCCTTCGCATCAAATCCAACCGATCCTTGAGGCGCCGCCAGGGGTTGCGGTAGAACGGATTCCTGACGTTCTCGGCCACATCTTCGAGCGTCAGATTCCGAATCTTGCCATCCGCTCCGAGGCGGATGCGGAAGGTCAATCTGGCAAGGTGGTTCTCGTAATCCAGCAGATCGGTGAGCAGTTTGTATTCCTTCGATGCTCGAATCTCCGTGCCGCTCTCGCCCAGTCGGGCAAGTCCGGACTGCGCCGTCGAGAACGCCTCGGCCATGAAGTCGACCACCGAGCGCGAATTCTCGAGGATCTCCAGGCGAAAGATCGTCGGGTCGAGCCGTGCCCGTTCCGGCCAGGCCATGAACATGGAGAGCAGGTAGTAGAGTTTCGCGTAGAGCTGGCGCGTCGCCTCCAGCAACTCGGCGTCGTCTTCGAGCTCGCGCAGCACCGACTGGCGGAACTCGACCGTCTCGAGATCACAGGGCGGCCGCGAGAGCACTTCTCGCAGGAATGCGCGATTGACCGGAATGGAGTGACCATCTACTTCGACGCGCAGATTTTCCCGGACAAAGTCACGCAGAAAGAGCTCTTCGCCAAAGAAATCGGGGTTCCAGGTCGAGCCGTGAACTTGCGGCTCGGACAGCACCTTTTCGAGGCTGGTTCCCGACTCTCCCCCCATGTAGGCGAGCTCCAGTAGTTGATTGAGAGCCTCGCCATCGAGGGCGTGGTGCGGGTCTGGAAAGAGCAGATCCGGAACCGGAATCATCGAGTTGGCAGCCTACCACCCGGGGGGGCGATAAGATCCGCATCAACCATGAGAATTGACAAGATCAGTATCTTTCAGGTCGACCTGCCACTGCACGAGGGTAGCTACAACTGGTCGGGAGGCAAGTCGGTTTCGGTCTTCGACAGCACGATCGTGCGCGTGGAGACCGATGAGGGTGTCGTGGGGCATGGCGAGGTCTGTCCTCTGGGACCCTTCTACTTGCCCGCTTACGCCAAGGGCGCCCGAGCCGGGATCGAAGAGCTCACTCCACACCTGCTGGGCGAAGACCCCACGCAACTCGACAAGCTCAATCGTCGAATGGACACGGCTCTCAAGGGGCACCCATACGCCAAATCAGCCATCGACATCGCCTGCTGGGACATTCTCGGCCAGGTCTGCGGACAGCCGATCTGTACGCTACTCGGTGGACGTTACGGAGACGACTTCGTGCTCTATCGCGCGATCTCTCAGGAGACTCCCGAGGCGATGGCGGCGAAGGTGGCCGGCTACCGTAAGGAAGGCTACCGCCGCTTCCAGTTGAAAGTTGGCGGCCACCCGGATACCGATATCGAGAGGATTCGAGCCGTCTCCGCTGAGCTCGAGCCCGGAGACGTGCTGATCGCCGACGCCAACACCGGTTGGCTGAAGCACGATGCCGCCCGTGTCGTGCGCGCCGTCAACGATGTCGACGTCTATATCGAGCAACCCTGCGACAGCTACGAAGAGTGCCTGTCGATTCGCCGGCGCACCGACCATCCCTTTGTGCTCGATGAATCGATCGACTCGATCGATGCCCTGCTGCGGGGCCAGAGCGACGACGCGATGGACGCTGTCAATATCAAGATCAGCAAGCTCGGTGGTCTGACCCGGGCGCGGCAGGCACGTGATCTCTGCGTCTCGGTCGGTCTCGCCATGACCATCGAGGACAGCTGGGGGGGCGACATCACCACCGCCGCTATCGCTCACCTCGCTCATAGCACGCCGACCGAATTGCTCTTCACCAGCACCGATTTCAACAGCTATGTAACCGTCAGCACGGCCGAGGGGGCACCGCAGCGCCGACACGGTCGCATGGCAGCCCCTACAGCTCCGGGGCTCGGCATCTCGCCCAGGGAGGAGGTTCTCGGTGCCCCGGTCGCGACCTGGAGCGACGGATCCTGAGGCCCCAGGGGGTCGAGCCTGCTCGAACCGACCCCGCTCGGTTTGGGTCTTGCTCCTGGCGCTGCTCCTGCTGATCGCTGTCTTTCTCCTTCAGTGGCTACCGATCGAGCCGAGCGTTCTTCCCGTCGGTCCCGAAAGTAGCGACCTGGCTGTTGTCAGCGCCATCTTCCTGGCCGCTTTGCTCACCGAGGATCTGGCATGCGTGGGAGCCGGCCTGTTGGTGGCTCAGGGGCGGATCGGCTTCCTTCCGGCCACGGCTGCCTGCTTCCTCGGCTTCATCTTCGGCAACCTGTTGCTCTACTGGACCGGTTCCGCTCTGGGACATGCCTGTCTGCATCGGGCACCCATCCGTTGGCTCCTCACACCCCAGCAGGTGCAGAAGAGCATGGCGTGGTTCAGTCGACGTGGGTCCGCCGTCGTCTTCTGCAGCCGCTTTGTACCCGGCACCCGCGTGGCGAGCTACTTCACCGCAGGGCTGATGGGCATCAGCCTGCCGCGCTTCCTGCTCCACCTCGCTCTGTCGACAGCAATCTGGGTACCCCTGCTTGTCGGGGTCACCAGCGCTCTCGGCTCCTCGTTTCTGGCGCTTTTCGGTACTTTCGAAAGGTGGGCTCTACCGGTCGCAATCGGCGGCACACTCTTCTTGTGGCTCGCTGGCAGGGCCTGGAAGCGAGCCTCCCGTGAAGGGTCATTTCCACGAGATGAAAAACCGCGGCCATGAAGCGTCTGGTTCGGAATGAATTCCCTCGGCTCCCGGTTACCATTCTCGCTCACTCGAGCACAGTAAAATCAGTACCGCGCGAGAGTAACTCGATGTATCGGCAAGAACTGGAGGTCCCCGCCTTGAAGAAGACTCTGTCCCGATTGGTCCTGACTTTTCTGCTCATCACCATGAGCGCTTCCATCGCTACTGCGGCAGTGACGATCAAACTTGCCACGTTGGTGCCCGAGCGCTCGGTCTGGGGAAATGTGTTGCGCGACATGGGCGCCGAGTGGAAGGAAGCAACCCATGGCGACGTCATCCTGCGGATCTACCCCGGGGGCGTCGCCGGAGACGACCCCGACGTAGTGCGCAAAATGCGCATTGGCCAACTGCAAGCCGGCACTCTCACTCTGGCCGGCCTGTCGGACATCGACGACAGTTTCAATGTCTTCAGCATTCCGATGTTCTTCGAATCCTATGAGGAGTACTTCCATGTTCTCGAGAAGCTCGAGCCGACGCTGAGGAAGATACTGGCCGAGAAGGGCTTCGAGCTGCTGCATTGGGGCCATGGTGGCTGGATTCATCTCTTCTCTGCCGACGAGGTGACTTCGGTCGACGATCTCAAGCAGGACAAACTCTTTGTCTGGGCTGGATCGGACAGGCTGGTCCGCTGGTGGAAGGACAGTGGCTATCACCCGGTGCCGTTGGCTTTCACCGACGTGCCGACCGGCCTGCAGACCGGGATGATCGACGCCATGCCCAATACCCCCCTGGCCGCCCTGAGCTTTCAGTACTTCCGCAGCACTCCCTACATGCTGGAGATGGGGTTCGGGCCCTTCCTGGGCGCCACCGTTGTGACCTCCAGGGCCTGGGAGAAGATCGATGACGACGACCGCAAGGCGATTCTGGCATCGTCGGAGAAGGCGGCCGGGCGCTTCCGCACCGAAGTCCCGGAGCAGGATGCCAAGGCGATCACCGAGATGGAAAAACGCGGCCTGACCGTCACCTCGGTGGGTGATCCGCAGGTTCAGGCTGCCTGGCGCGCGGAGGCCGACAAGTTCGCCACCGAGATGCGCTCGACCTTCGTGCCACCCGCGATCTACGACATGGCCAGCAAAGCACGGGACGAGTTTCGCAGTCGGGCAGACTCCAATTAGATTCCTCCTGTAACAAACTGCTGTTCCCCGTCGTCTGGATGAATGGAGCGTGAATGCAGGGCTTCGAGGACGTGGTGACACAGCAACAGCGCAAGGTTCACTCCTTTGCCCACTACTTTCTCGGCAGCCCCGAGGAGGCGGAAGACGTGACCCAGGAGGTTTTTCTAAAGCTCTGGCAGAACTGGGCCAAGATCGACCAGGAGCGAGTACGCCCCTGGCTGCTGCGGGTGACTCGCAACGCCTGCTACGACCGACTGCGCAGGCGTCGATCGACGTCTCGGGTTATCGACGGCAACGCCGATCCCGAAATTCTCGAGGCCAGCCCTGGCGCGGCATCCGGGCCGGAAGCCGACGCACAGCGCGCAGCCTTTCGCCACGATATCGAGACCGAGCTTCAGGATCTGGGCGAACCCTACCGGAGCATCCTCATCCTGCGGGAGATCCAGGGTCTGCGTTATCGCGAGATCAGCGAGATCCTCGACCTGCCCCTGAATACGGTCCGGGTCTACATTCACCGCGGTCGAAGACGTCTCCGCGAGCAACTCGCAGGAAGGTACGACAATGTCGCCATCGTTTGAAACCCACCACTGTGCGGACATTCAGCACGCTCTGGAAGCCTATCTCGATGGCGGCTTGTCGACAATTCGGGTCCACGAGATTGAAGCCCACATGGCCGACTGTCGGGCGTGTCTCACACAGATGCACCTGGCCAAAGAGATCCAGAACGAGCTACATGCGCTTCCCGAGCTCGATGCTCCTGCACATGTCATCCAGTCGATCTACGACCAGACGGTAAGGGCTGAAGAACCCGGAAGATCCCCGATCGGCCTGCTCGGAAGCTGGTCGCGACCCGTCTGGGCGACTCTCGCGGCCACCAGCCTGGCCCTGGTCCTCGGGTTGACCCTGAGGAACCAGGGGGCGAGCGCGCCCGACCAGCCCGATCAAGTCACCATCGCTCAGGCCACCGCCGAAGCCCGTTTTGCCCTCGCTCGGGTCGGCTTCGCAACCCGTAAGGCCGGATTGGCCGTACTGGACAAGACCTTGCGCGATCAAATCGTGGTGCCGACCCAGAAAAGTCTTATTGAAAGTTTGGGGCGCGACCCGGAGAACGGCTCCGGCAACCTCGACGAAGGAGTTGATGATGTCTAAGCTGCAACGAATCACCCTCTCTGTGGCGCTACTGTTCTTGCCCTCGCTGGCCATGGCCCAGCTCGATACAGACCATCCTGGATACTTTCCAATCGAGGATCTCGGGATCCTGCCGGAGGACAAGATCAACCTGGAGATCAACTTGCCGGGCGCGATGTTGAAATTCATTGCTGCGGTGACCGATGAAGAAGACCCCGATCTGTCGAGAATCGCCGAGAACCTGAAGTCGATCCGCGTTCGCGGGGCCGAGCTCGACGAGACCGGTCTCGAAGGCGTCCGTTCCGGATTCCAGAATGCCGCCGAGAAGCTCAAGGCGGCCGGCTGGTCCTCGATGGTGCGGGTGCGAGAGGAGGATGAAGAGGTCTACATCTTCTTCAAGGAAGAGATGGGGCAGATGCTGGGCTTGACAGTGCTCACCCTCGAAGACGCGGAAGCCATGATGATCAACCTGGTGGGCAACATCGATCCGAGTGACCTGGCTGGCCTGGCCGAAGGACTGGACCTGGATCTGCCCGACATGAAATCCGTGACCGACAACTAAGGAGATGCTGTGAAGATCCTGACGATAGTTTCTCTGTCCCTTCTGCCGCTGGTTGTCGCACTTCCCTGTGAGGCCGGAGAAGGCATGCCTTCTTGCCGGACGATCTATCAAGAGATCGAGGCGCAGCTGCCCGGGGCTGAATTCGACCGCGAAAGTCATATCCGTCTCGGTAGGGTGGCATTGGCTTTCGTCAAACCTATCGCTCGCTGGGCCCTCGATGACGACGACGAGGCACTGACCTACCTCTCGGCGATCAAGAAGGTCGACATCGCCACCTACCGGGTCGTCGATCTGCCGGAGGCTCCCAGCCCTTCGATCATCCGGAACCTCGAGCACCGCATGCTGAAGAATGGTTGGATCAAGATGCTGCGCGAGCGCGATGACGACGATAACACCTGGGTCTTCCTGCGCCAGCAGCAGGATGGCTCGACACGTGGCGTCCTGGTGATCGAGCTCGACGATAGCGAGCTCAGCATCGTCGGCGTCGAGGGACGGATCGACGACATCCTGACCGAAGCCATTGCCAACGAACCTGGTGAGTTCTCCGGGCTGTTCGGCTCCTGATCGTCGTTAGCCAGAGGACTGCAGCCCTAGTTGCTTCGCAGCTGAACCAGCAGCGCACCCACGGCAGCGAGCGCAATCCCCAGCAGCGCCTGCCAGCCCAGTGGTTCACCCAGAAATGCCCACGCCAGAATGACAATCTGTAGCAGCATCGTGTTATTGATGATGCTCGACTCCATGGCGGTGAGCTGCCGCAGCGTGTGATTCCACAGGGTGAATGCCAGGGCCGTGTTGATCACGGCAAGATAGATCACGATGGCGCAGCTGCGACTCTCCAGTTTCGGCAAGCCCTGGACGGCGACTCCGACCAGCAGCAGGGCCATGCTGCCAACTCCCATGCTCACCACGGTCACGACCAGGGGGTGTAGATCACGGCGCCGGTTCACCGCCCGCCCCATCAGGGTCGACGCGACGTTGGCGACGAGTCCGACCAACGCGGCAACCAGGCCCAGCGTCTTGATCGGCGTGGCGAAAGGATAGAAGTAGACGAGGATCCCGACGAGAAAGACCAGCATGCCACCCCACTGGAGACGAGAAGGGTACTCACCCAGAAGTGGGATTCCGAGGAGGGCGACCGCGGCTGGCGAGAAGCTCAAGATCAGGCTGGTCGGCATCGCCGGCATGAACGCCAGGGCCATGAACATGGCACCCTGGGTCACCGTATAGAAGACAAGACCCAGAAGACCGAGCTGAGCCCACTGCTGCCAGCCAAGTGAGCGGATGGCCTCACGATGCTCGCGCCTTGCCACCGCAAATGGTGCGAGCACCAGGAAGGCCAGTGTGTACCGAAGCCCGGCAAAGGTCAGCGCCGGGATGTCCTCGAGGCCGACCTTGATCAGGATCCAGGATGTCGACCACAGGAAGGTGACGAACAGAGCCTGCAGGACCGGGGCTAGATGAGATCTGGCTGACACGGTGCCCCTCAGACCGGTGACAGGATACTCGGAGAAAGTATCCTGTCACCCTTGTCTGGTTAGGCAGTGCTCAACAACAGCGGCGCACCGATCTTGTCGGAGTAGTTCGGACGATAGCGGTCGGCATTGTAAAGCTGTGGCACGTTGACCGTCCGGGGACCGAGACTCGGGTCGGGGATCGAGGTGTGTGTGTAGTTGCCGTCGCGAATCGCCACCATCCGACCTCGAGCTCCCGAGGCCACGAGATCCAGCGCGATGTTGGCGAAGGTGATGGCCACCATATGGTCGATCGAATCGGGGTCGCCACTGCGCAGATCGTAGGTCAGATCGCTGGTCATCGTCTCTTCACCGGTCCGCTTGCGAATCTCCTGGGCCAGAGCATGCCCGACATCCACTTTCTTCTTGTGACCGTAGGCGTCGGCCTCGCCGTATTCGGCCAGCTCCTGCCCCTTCCAGACGGCCCCTTCGGAGGCCACCACCAGGGAATAGTTGCTCGGATTGTCCTTCTTGTCCTCCACCAGGACTTCACAAAGATGGTCGAGATCGAAAGGAGACTCGGGGATGAGACAGCGCGTCGACGTGACGTACCCTGTATAGAGCGCCGTGAATCCGGCATCGCGGCCAAAGATGCGGAAGACCCCGATCCTCTCGTGGGATCCCAGCGTCGTACGCTGGCGGTTGATCAGATCCTTGGCTCGGGTGATGGCCGTGGAGAATCCGATGCAGTACTCACTGCCCCGGACGTCGTTGTCCATCGTCTTCGGAATGGCAATCACCGGCATGCCCGCATCATTGAGATGGGCCGAGAAGCTCAGGGTGTCGTCGCCCCCGATCGTGATCAGGGTCGTGATGCCCAGTTGCTCGAGTTTTTCCATGACCACCGAAGTGAAGTCGTAAAGGTCGCCCTCGAGCGGCAGCTTCGACAGTTCGGCTTCCGTCATGAAGGACGGTAGGTAGTCCCTGTGCACTCGCTTCGGATTGGTTCTCGAAGTGTGCAGCACCGTGCCTCCACTGCGATCGATCGTGCGGGTATTGGTCCGCGTCAACGGCCAGATGTACTTCTCGTCCTTGCCATTCTCGATTCGGGAATGCGTCAGACCCTCCCAACCCTTGCGGATGCCGATGACGTCACGACCCATCTCGCGGGCCCGATAGACCACGGACTTGATGACTGAATTGAGACCGGGAACGTCACCGCCACCCGTGAGAATGCCTATGTTGTCGGCTTTGGCCATTTTCCACTCCTTTGTTGAGCTCCTCGGGGCGCAAGGATGTCCCGCTTGTCGCGTCAGGTCAAGACCTCGTGGGCGGGTACAAAGAGCGACCCGACATCTTGTCCGCTTGGCAACTCTCTTCAGCCGCTCGGGAGCGCCAGTCGGAACGCGGCCATCTCCTGGCCATTGCGAACCAACAGGTAATCGCCGATCAGTACCGGGTGATTCCAGGTCTTGCCTGCGATCGCCGGAAAGCGAGCCAACTCCGTGAACCCGTCTGGCGTCGCCGACACCAGTGCCAGCTCGCCTTGCTCGGACAACACCAGGAGCAAGTCCTGCTCGGCCAACAGGACAAGCTGGCCGTTACCGTAGCGACCACCTTTCCATACCCGTTCGCCATCCAGGAGACTCATGCACGCGAGAATGCTGCCATCGAAGCCATACGCATGGCCCTCGTGAACGACGAAGTCGTTGAAGTACGGCTTCAGGCGTATCGAGGTCCACTCCTCCTCCACAGCCCAGCCACCGGCCACTGACTCGACCGAGAGACGGCGGGTACCGCTCCTGTCGCTGACACTGATCAGGATGTCGCCTTCGGCGGTCATTGCCGGCTGCACTATTGGGTAGCCCGGCCACGCATGCTCCCACAACACCTCGCCAGCGGCTGGGGAGACACTGATCAAGCCCTCTTGCCTGAGCAACAGAACCTGCGGCACGCCCCCGATCGTCGCCAAATGTGGGGAGCTGTAGCTCGTGCCGCTTTTTGGACCCGTCCAGCGCGGCTCACCGGTGGCGATGTCATAACCAATGAGAGTGCCAGACGCGGCGACGATGACAACATCGTCGACGACCACGGGCGAGCCGGAAAAGCCCCATTCCGGGGTCTGGGCACCGGTGTCGGCAGCCGCATTGCGCGACCAGACAAGGTCTCCGTCAGCGGCGGCGAGCGCGTTCACGATGCCTGTCCCACCCAACGAATACACCCGGCCTTCGTGCAGGGTCGGTGTTGCACGGGGTCCGGCTCCCGCGTTCGACTCCCAGAACCGGGCTGCGTCGCCATGCCTCCAGATCAGCTCACCGGTTCTCGCGTGATAGCACGAGACGACCTCTTCCCCGCCGCGCTGCTCCTGCGTGAAGACGCGGTCGCCCAGAACCGCAAAGGACGACCACCCCGGGCCGATCGGCCGGCGCCAAAGCTCGCGGGGTGGAGACGCTGTCCAGTCGGTCTCGATCTGTATATCGGGTATAACGCTGTCGCGACCCAGGCCGCGAAAGCCAGGCCATTCTGCTTCTGCAGCTACCACCGGCGCACCCGGCGGCCGTGCCGTCGGCTCGTCTGCTGATTGTGCCAGGAGCAGCTCTTCAGAGGTCTTCGACCACCGCCACCGGAGCTCGGCCCCGGCCGAGCCTGTCATGCCATCGGTTCGGAACAGCGCCCAGCCTCCGCAGGCGATCAACATGACCGCGACCAATGTCACCCACCTCTTTCGAGCCGTCGCGTTGCGAGTCGCCATCGCCCAGACCACCAACGCGAGACACGCGACCGGAGTGACATAGATGGGAAACATGAATCCCATGGCCCCTTCGGCGATCGATCGGTGGAGGGCGAACCGCGTCGCGACCATGGCGACGACCATCACGGCGAGAACGCCCAAGCGCTCTAGCCAGGGTGCACGACTGAAGAACAACCACCACAACAGGAGTGCCACCGCACAGAGGAGTGCGCCAAAAATCCCGTACAGCATGGCCTGAGGCGCCAGGTCTTCGGGCACGATTTCCGGAATGACAAACCTGAGCAGCCACTGCAATGCCACGATGACCACTCCCGGCCAAAGTCGCAGCGGCTTCCGCGAGCTCGATTGTGCGGTCTGAACGGTTGCCATCTCCGGCTCTCCCATCATGCGTGTAGCCAATCCGACTGGATCGAGGCGTGTCGCACAATCCTACGACAGGGTCACCTTGCCTGTGGCGTGCTCTCTGATTTGCCCCACTGCGGCCATTGGCTGATTGACTCGCGAAGCATCGGGTACGAGGACCCGATCCTGCGGAGATCGAAACTCTGTTCCTCTGCCGAAAGGTTAGACTTCATACCATGGTGGGGGGACCGATCTATCTCGACTACAACGCGACAACCCCTGTCGATCCAGCAGTGGCCGAAGCGATGCTGCCATTCCTTCACGAGCACTTCGGCAATCCGTCCAGTACCCATCCCTACGGCGTCGCGACTCGCTCCGCGGTCGAACGGGCACGCGCCCGGGTCGCTGATCTGATCGGAGCACGACCGGAGGAGATCGTCTTCACGAGTGGGGGCACCGAATCCAACAACACGGTGATCCTGGGTGCTGCTCGGGCGCTCAGAAGCAAAGGTAGGCACATCATCACTTCGGCCGTCGAGCATCCTGCAGTGCTGGAACCCTGTCGGTTCCTGGAAGAGGAGGGGTTTCGGGTCACCTTGATTCCGGTCGACGCCGCGGGACGGGTCGATCCGGAAGCCGTCGCCGACGCGATCACCTCCGAGACGGTGCTCATCACCGTGATGCATGCCAATAACGAGGTCGGTACCATCCAGCCCATCGCCGAGATCGCCGAGATCGCCAGCGAACACGACATTCTGATGCATACGGATGCGGCTCAATCCGTAGGCAAGATTCCCGTTCTCGTCGATGAGCTGGGTGTCGACTTTCTCAGCATCGCCGGTCACAAGCTTTATGGACCCAAGGGCGTGGGAGCTCTCTACTTGCGGACCGGCCACGATCTACCCAGACTGATGCACGGCGCGGCACACGAGGGCGGACGACGAGCCGGCACCGAGAATGTCCTGTTGGTGGTCGGACTGGGCAAGGCCTGTGAGTTGGCAGCCGAGCGACTGCTCCAGACAAGTGCCTACAGCGAAGACCTGCGCGATCGGCTTTGGAAGGGCCTGAGCGCGGCGGTCCCCGCCGCCCGGCGCAATGGTGACCCCGATCACTGTCTACCCAATACGCTGAGTATCTCTTTCCCCAATGTCGACGCGACGACGCTCTTAGCAGAGATCGATGATCGGGTGGCCGCATCAGCAGGTGCCGCCTGTCACGCCGAAGGCGTCGATTTGTCGACTGTTCTAGAGGCCATGGACGTTCCCCTCGAGTATGCAATGGGTACCGTGAGGCTCTCCGTCGGTCGCTCGACCACTGCGCAGGAGATCGATCGGGCAGTGGAAGTCCTCACCGGGGCCGCTCAACGGCTCACCGGGACAAGCCCCCAGACATACGACAGCACGGACGAAGGGGACGAGATTCGCCTGACCCGCTTCACGCGGGGACTGGGTTGCGCATGCAAGCTGCGGCCCCAGGATCTCGAGCAGGTCCTCCGCACCCTGCCCGCCCCCGCAGACCCGGCGGTTCTGGTCGACATGGCCACCGCCGACGATGCGGCTGTCTACAAACTGACGGACGATCTGGCCGTCGTACAAACGGTCGACTTCTTTACTCCCGTGGTCGATGACCCCTACGACTTCGGCGCGATCAGCGCCGCCAATTCGCTGAGCGATTTATACGCCATGGGCGCCGAGCCCAGGTTCGCACTCAGCGTGGTCGGCTTTCCATCCCGGCGCCTGCCACTCGAAGTGCTGGAGAGGATCCTCGCGGGGGCTCACGCCGCGGCCACCGAGGCCGGTATCGCCATCATCGGCGGTCACAGCGTCGAGGACACGGAGCCCAAGTTCGGGCTGGCGGTCACGGGGATTGCTCACCCGGAGAGGATCCTCACCAATAGTGGCGCGCGGGAGGGTGACGTCCTGATCCTCACCAAGCCCCTCGGCACCGGCATCGTGGCCACCGCCATCAAGCGGGACCTCGCCCATCCCGATGTAGCCCGGGCCGCAATTGCCACCATGCGAACCCTCAATCGACAAGCCGCGGAGACCATGGCCAAGGTCGAGGTTCACGCCTGCACCGACATCACCGGCTTCGGCCTTCTGGGCCACCTGCGAGAGATGGCCGCCGGCTCAGGGCTCGATGCCGAGCTGGAATTCGACACGATTCCCATCCTGGCGGGAGTGCGCGAGCTCGCCACCAGCAACGTCGTCCCGGGAGGAAGCCTCGACAACCTCGACTACATCTCTCCTCACGTCGACTGGTCCGACACTCGCTCCCGTATCGACAAAATCCTCCTTGCCGACGCCCAAACTTCGGGTGGACTTCTCATCGCCTTGTCTGCACGAGACGGCGAAGCTTTGCTCTCCTCGCTGCATCGGCAGGGAATCGCGCGAGCCTCGCTTGTCGGTCACTTCGCCTCTCGGGGCGGGGGGCGGATTCGCGTCTGAGGCCCTCCCCCCTAGAGATCGGACAAGCGCAGCAGCAGCTGATCGTCGACCTGTGTCAATACCTGGAGATCTTCGTCGCCGGCGATTCTCTCAAGGCCCTCCAGGTTCGTCAGCACGAGCCCTCCTGAAAGCGCCTCGCTCTCGAGCTCCTCGTTCTCGATACGTCGGACATTTCCGTTGCCGAAGTAGAACCTGAAGCGCGAATTGCGAGTCTCGCGCAGGGGCAGGGCCACCAACAAAGTCTCTCCCCTCTCCAGATAGGGGGCGGCGGCGCTCGCCATCTGGTCGATGGCCGATCGGTGTCTGCTGAATCTCAGGGGAACCACCACCGTGTACGCGGCGAGAGCAAAGATCGAAGAGACAAAGATCCAGCGGAACATGGCCCGCAGCGCTCTCGCCTTGTCCAGGCGTCCGAGAAGCACCCACCCCAGACCGACAACGGCGCCGATCAGTATTAGCAGGGCCAAAGCGAAGAAAGGGGTGGTCTCCGGTCCCCTCAGGCGACCCAGAAATTCGACGGAGAGCATCTCGCGCCTGGCCAGTGCCGCGAAGGGGTTGTGCTCCGCGGCATTGCTCACCGAGAGGAGCGCGGCAAGTCCACCGAGAAGGACAGCCCCCCCGACCAGGCGATCCCTGGACTCCCCCAGAAACCGATCCAGGAATCGAGCAACCAGGATCGCCGCGGCCGGAAAGGCCGGCAGCACGTACCAGCTGTACTTGCGGCCGCTGACGACCGTGGTCATCATGGCGACAACGAGCCAAAGTGTCGGCAACAGCCAGTCACGTCGGAAGGCTCTGCTTCGAACCAGATCGGCAAGGCCAAATGGCAGCAGATACGACCATGGAAAAAAGCCGTGCACCAGGGTGACCAGCGAGATGTACTGCTCTGCGCTGTTCCAGGTCTGGGACTCGGGCCCCACCTGCAGCCTCTTCTCGACGACCTCGCCGAACAGATAGACCTCGATGAAGACCTTGCCCTGTCTGATCCACATGAGGATGTGCCATGGCAGCACGACGACGGCGAGCACTCCGAGGCTGGTAAGCCAAGTCCTCAACGAGAACGTGCGCCAGACGCCCGCCAGCCACACATAGCCGATGGCAATCGACAGCACAATCGGTACAAAACCCAGGTGCTTGACCATTCCACAGAGCCCGAGAAAGCCGGCGGAGAGAAACAACAACGTTCGGCTCTCCTGCCTGATCGACAACTGCAACAGCAACAGCCCGCTCGTCCAACAGAAGATCAGCATGGCGTCTGTCTCTCCGGTGCGGACACAGTGGTTGTAGAGGTATTGATGCGAGGTCAGGAGGATCAGGGCTGAGAACAACGCGATCCGACCCGACCACAAGTGCCTTCCCACCAGGTACAGCACCAGAACTGTGGCGATGCCGAAGATTCCGGACCACAGACGCACCGCCCAGGCGTTGACCCCCGCAAGCTCGAAGTTGAGGGCGGTGAGCCAGATCCGCAGGGGAGGCTTGCTGTAGTAGGGCTTTCCCTCGAAGGTCAGGGGCAACCAGCTTCCCCGCGCGGCGGCTTCACGCGCGACAATCGCATGCTTGGCCTCATCATCGTTATGCAGACTGTTCGTGCCGAGATTGAATCCCATGATCGCGGCCGAGAGCAGAAACAGAATGAGCACACAGGCCGCTGGCCGGTCTGCCAGCGCCTGGTGGTTCATGTCCTTCGAAGCCATCATGGCAACCGGATTCTACTCATCTCGTTCGAGCCAGCGATCTCTCGTGCTTTAGTCCAAACGGATCTCGACGCTGGACGACACCGTGCCCGGCCTGATCTTCGACGCGATACCCTGCGAGGAAGATTCGATAAGCTATCGACGCGTTTCCGCCACCGCAGCCGGTCGCCGGACTAAAGGATCCAAACCGCAGGAATTCAGAGAGGACAAGATCATGCGCACCCACTTCACCACACTCATCCTGCTGATCACTCTCGTAGCGTTATCGGGAGTCGCTACCGCGAAACCGGCAAACGACGAGTACTGGCCCCAGTGGCGAGGACCCCTCGCCACGGGCGTCGCGCCGCACGGCGACCCTCCCACGGAGTGGGGACCGGAGAAGAACATCGCCTGGAAGGTCGAGATTCCGGGGAAGGGTTATGCCTCACCGATCGTCTGGCAAGACACCCTCTACCTTCTGACCGCGGTTCCCGCCGACGAGCCCATCGAGGTTCCTGATCCTCCCGAGTCGGAGGACGGCCAGGGGAGACCGCGTAACATCCTGCCCACTCAGACCCAGCAGTTCACCATCCTCGCAATCCGCCGCGAAGACGGGGGCGTCGTCTGGGAGAAGGTGCTGCGCGAAGAGGTGCCCCACGAGGGTACCCACATGACCGCGACGTGGGCATCCAACTCGCCCATCACCGATGGCGAGCACATCTTTGCCTACTTCGGCTCCCGCGGGCTTTACTGCCTCGACATGGACGGCAATCTCATCTGGCAGAAGGACTTTGGCGATATGCAGACGCGCCGCGGCTTCGGTGAGGGCAGCTCACCGGCCTTGCACGGCGACACCCTGGTGGTGAACTGGGATCACGAAGGGGACTCCTTCATCGTCGCTCTCGACAAACGAACCGGCAAAGAGCTCTGGCGACGTGACCGGGATGAGGTGACCTCCTGGTCGACACCACTGATCGTCGAGCACGGAGACAAGACGCATGTGATCGTCAGTGCCACCGGCAAAGTTCGCAGTTACGACCTGGCAACTGGTGAGGTCCTCTGGGAAGTCGGTGGGATGACCGTCAACGCCATTCCCACTCCCGTGCATCTCGATGGACTGGTGATCGTGATGAGCGGGTTCAGGGGCAATGCCTTGCTGGCGATTAGACTCGCCGGCGCCGAGGGTGACATCACGGGTACGGACAGCATCGTCTGGTCTCTGGACCGGGACACACCCTACACGCCTTCGCCCTTGCTCTACGATGAGCAACTCTTCTTCCTCAAGACCAACGACGGCATACTGTCGAGCTATAACGCCAAATCGGGCGAGAAGTACTTTGGGCCGGTAAGACTCGAAGACACTCCCAATATCTACGCCTCTCCGGTAGGCGCCAACGGGCGCGTCTACATAGCCGGACGCGATGGTGCGGTGGTGGTTCTCGAGAAGGGTCCGGATTTCAAGGTGCTGGCGATCAACAAGCTCGAGGATGGCTTCAATGCCTCACCGGCCATTGTCGACAACGAGATTTACCTGCGGGGCAAACACCATCTCTATCGCATTTCGAAGTAACGCTCAGTGCCGATTGCCTACTGCGGCTTGCGCCCGACCATGCCGTAGTCCTGAAATCCGTAGAGCAGCCCATCGAGCTGATCGCGGAGACGATTGATCTGGTCGGCGAGTCCGCGTAACTCCTCCGGCATTTCGGCGACCGAGATCTCGGGGAGTCGCTGCGAGGTCTCGAACGGTTGCCGGTCGATGCGTTCGACCTCGTCGAACCCAGCCAGCTCGAATGCCAGCTTGAGGCTTTCCGGATGTACCGGTCGCAGGTGGGTCGGATCGAGCCAGAAGTTGCGCGCCCCCACCACCACCGAAAGCGGACTCGGGGTCTCGAGCACCAGCACACCCCCCGGTGCCAGCGCCCGCCATGAAAGTCGGATCATGCGCTCGAGCACTGCGCGCGGGAGATGTTCGATGACGTGAAAGGAAACCACGCCCCCGAGGCTGCCTTCGGCTGTGCCCTCCAGGGTTTTCAGCAGATCACCCTTCTCGACACGCAGCCCCTTCTCGCGGCAACGGGCGACCATCTCTTCGCTGATGTCGATGCCACGGGCAGGAATGCCGTGCTTCTCCAGCAGCTCGAGAGCTTCTCCCCGACCGCAGCCGAGATCCAGAACCTCTCCGCCCCCGGTAAAGAACCCCAGATAGGGCTCGATCCGGCCGATGATCTCCTCTTCGGTACCGCGGTGACGTCGTTCGAGCTCCAGATAAGCCTGATCCTTGACAGCCTCGCCCAGAGCCGGAGCCCCTCCGGTTTCCGCGACCGCCAGCAGCGAGGAGAGCTGCCCCTGTAGCTCGAGAGCCTTCTTGCGGTAGGCGTCGAGCTTCGAATCGACGACGGCGAACATTGCATCCTGATGCTGCATGACCTCTTCGAAACCCTCGTTCTTGAGGTCCTCGAGATGGGTGACCCGTTTCTCGTGCGCCTCCAGATAGTCGAGTAGCTCTTTCCTCGCGGTCACCAGGTCCTGGTGTGTCGCTTCCTTGCTCAGGTGGATATCCCGCACCAACTCCTTTTGCACGGTCTGCAGATCTCTGCCGATGGCGGCGACCGACTCCATCATCTGCTGCTGACCCTCCAGGCTGTCCTGGATCAAGAGGTTGTAGTCCCTTTGGCGGTCCCAAAGATCGTTCTGGGGAGCGGTGACAAGTGGTCTGAGCAATTTCTTCACCAGGACGATGAGTCGGCCCAGTGGCCCTGGCCGGCCCTGAACAGGGAACGGCTGGTTGGTCTCCCAGATCACCCGCCATTCGTCCAGGTTGCGCTGCGAGCGATCTACCTCTGGCATTTCGACATCTCCATGAATCATTCCACCTGTTG
Source organism: uncultured Acidobacteriota bacterium (assembly GCA_963707075.1). Taxonomy (GTDB): domain Bacteria; phylum Acidobacteriota; class Thermoanaerobaculia; order Multivoradales; family JAHEKO01; genus CAXMQZ01. The sequence goes on along the minus strand of CAVPOX010000002.1, from coordinate 1,865,399 downwards.
CACGTAGGCCGGACCGCCGATAGCTCCGAACCCGCAGATCTCCCGCACGTGCGGCTCGACGATCAGCAGGTTGGAATCCTCCAGAGGCCTGCGGACTCGCTTTCTCACCGTCAGTGACTCGCCCGGTGAGAGATCGCGTGGCAGCTCGACCCAATGGCGCTCCCCAGGATCGGCAGCCCGCTCACGCCGCCACTGGATATCTATCATGACCCCTCCCAGCTCGTGCTCTGCCGAGAGCCAGCGTGCTCGACCGGTGTTGGAGAGCCGAATGCTCAACTCGCGAGCCTCGCCGGGTAACCAGGGGAGATCGGCACCCTCGACAACGAGCTCGCCGGGCAGCTCTCGCCAGGTGACGGTGGTCGGCGATGCTATCTCAGCCGGTCGACTACCAGGGGGCTCCAGCTCGGCCAACTCCTGACAGGCGCTGATCACAGCGGCGGCGGCCCTGGCGGGCGCGTGGTTCGCCTTCACATACTCTCGCGACGCCAGTTCCATCGCAGCGAGCTTTTCGGGCTCACCGAGCAGTCGCCCAACCTCGGCGGCGAGACTCTCCACCTCTCCTTCTCCAAGAGGCACTTTGACCGCAACAGGGTCGGGCAGCTCGGTGAACTGTGCGTAGTCTGAAACGATCACCGGGCGACCGAGTGCCAGGACCCGAAGCAGGGAAGCGGAAGTCTCCCCAGCCGTCGGGTAGCGCAGGTTCAGGCACAGGTCACACGCTCCAATTGCCGTCTCGAACTCATCAAAAGGCAAGAACCCGAGCATGTGTACCCTCTCCATGACGCCAAGCTCTCGAGCGAGGCCTTCCAGCTCGAGCCCCTGAGACACCTCGCCTCCTATGACCAAATGCACCTCTGCCATCGCGTCTCGAGCCAGTGCCGCGATGACGCGGTCCGTTCTCTTGATCGGCGTCTGAAACCCGAACGACCCCAGCAATGGGCTGCGCTCGGGGATCCCAGCCTCCTGGCGCCACCTCCGCGAGGCGCTCTTGTCCGGAAGCTCCGGCAGCGGCACCCCCATCGGTACGGCGCGAATCCGCAAGTCGGCGTCCTCTTCTCGCAAGCGAGCTGCCGCCCACTCGCTGTGCACCAGCACGCCTCGCTGCTGACGCAGAAGAGCCCTGTGCGCTGCCAATTCGAAGATGGCTGTCTGGCCAAGCTCTGTCCAGCGGCGCGCTTTCGCGACCATCTCTCCCACCCAACCGTGATCCTCGACCAGGCGTTCGGAGTAGGCCTCGAGATCTCCTTCGCCCAGCGTCAGCTCGACCAGCAGATGGTGCAGCACGATGTCGTGCAGGGCCAGAATGCCAGGCAGGCGATTCGCCAGCCGCCATACTTCCATGTGGTACTTGTTGTTGCCCACATGGTACAGCGGCAGACGACCCTCTTCGCCCGCGCGGTCGATCTCGACGAGTGGCCAGCGCTGCTCGACCTCGGCAACGACCGGTTGACCGGGTAGACGCACGACTCGCAAATCGCAGAGAGGCTCGAGCCAGGGCAACAAATCCAGGCTGTAATCGGCAATCCCCGAGCGCACCGGCGGCAGGGGAGAAACGTAGTCGAGTCGAAGCCTGGAGCTCATGAGGGATTTCAAAATGGCGAGGTCTCTCGGTGTCTCGAGCCAGAACTATATCGACCGCAGACCGAGAGAGCCGGACTACTCGTCCATGTCGGCCTCTTCAGCGGATGCCGGGAGAACATGAACGACTCCTTGCGCCAGCGGCTTGCCGCTCTCTTCCCTGAACCAGCCCACACCTTCGATCCGCAGGTCGACAAGCAGATCATAGTCCCCCGGTACCGATGGCCAGTGAACGGTAATCTCGCGGGCCAGCACCTGCCCCGGCTGGACCGGTTCAGGCATGGGCGTGCGCTCACCCTCGACCGGTTTTCCTCCGTCGTGGGGCCTCAGGATGTAGCCGAGCACGACCGGTAGCACCCGCTCACTGTTCCACGGTTGGCGGCTTTCATTGCGAACACGAATTGGCAGCACTGACGTCGTCCCGGCCTCGGCCGTTGTCGGCAAGTCCAGTCTCAGGACCGCTCGATCGTAGATCCTGACAGGCTGATGGTAACGACCCAGATAGTGGACCTCCGCCTGCGCTGGACTCCCGTCCGGCGTGCGCAAGGCGAGTCGAAAATTGCGCACCAGGAAGGGCTCCCCGGGCGCGAACCGGTAGTCCTGTTGACGCCACGCAGGAGAAGGCAAGATCTCGATCACCTTGCTCGCCTCGCTGCCTGTCGCTTCTACCCCGAGATCGAACTGTTGGTGTGACCGCCAGTCTCGGTACTCCAGGACCGCATTGGGGGTGTTCGTGTTGATCAGAAATCGCATCACACCCGCCGGGCGTTGATTGGCCACCTGGATCTCTGCGGCCGGCTCTCCCGACCGCAGGCGAAAATCCAATCGCCCGACCTGCGCAAACGGATCCACAAAACGCTGGAACTCATCCGACCAATAGCGATCCCGGCGACCGTCGATGGCGGAAGCGGTCGACTCGTATGGCAGCAGCCGGAAAACGCCGGCGTAGGCGTGGTTCTGACTGTCTTGGTCTCTGTCCCGGGTGGTCATCACCGACATGGCGGCAGAGCCGAACGCGACCAGGGCGACAGCCCACGTGAGAAGGATCCAGCGTCGGCGAGGGAGTCGTGGCAAGGCAACGAACAACGCTGCATAGCCGCTCAGAAAGTAGCGATTGCCGATGAATCCCTCTCCCCCGAAGTAGTTGCGGGGCATGTAAACGAGATAGAACGCCGCGATCCCCAGCCCGGCCGCGAGCATGACCAGGCCGGTCCGATCGGGCCTCCACAACGCCGTTCCCAGCAAGAGCAGAGCCGCAGAGAAATAGAGAAGAAGCCCTGTATGTCGACCGACAAAGAAGTAGAGAGAGGAGTACAGACTGATCTTCGGCTCGAGGGCAGGCTTGACTCCCATGGTCTGGGTGGCGGGTCTGGCTGCGAAATACTCGGTCTCCTCCGATTCGACCCCAACCGGGTAGCCCGTCTGCATGTTGAAGCTGGTCCGCTTGGCCTTGTAGGGCACGGCTGCGCCTGTCATCACCCAGTTGACCCCCGACGCTGCCAGAAAAGACAGGCCGAAGAGTGCGAGCATCAGCAACCCTCGGCGCCAGCGTCGGTTCACCAGATACGCAGCGGAAGCGCCGATCCCCAGGAGGGCGTTCGGATAACGCATGACCGCAACCACGCCGAGTGCCATCACCCCGATCCACGCGGCCGACGAGGACTCGAGAAAGCGTCCCACCGGGTTCGTCGCCGGTCGCTCGGGGGTGCGCAGGGCGGCAACACAAAGAACCAGACCTGCCAACGCCAGGGACAGCTGCAGTGAGTCGCTGACCCGCCAGACTACGTAGCTCATTGCACAGCTGGCTCCGACAAACGTCACCACGGTCATTGCCGCGAGATCCGCTGGCCCCAAACGGCGGGCAAACTCGAAAGCCAGTGCCAAGGCCAGTGCCAAGGCCAGGCCATTGCACAAGACGAGACCGAACTCTCCAAAAAGACGCTGAAACGGAGCCGCCAGAAGTGGAAAGGGCGCCGGCTTGGAGTAGGCGAGACCCGAAGGGGTCTGCTGCAAGATCACCACCCACCGACCACCCTTTGGCTGCTGTCGGATCCGCTGCTCGTCGCGCTCGTCGAAACGCAGATCTCCCTCGTCGGCAAGGCTTGCAGCCATCGCCATGAAGGTGCCCTCATCGCCAATGACGTTGTCGAGCGAATCCCGCAGGACCCCGAGCCAGCTCAGGCCGGCAATCGCTACCAGCAAGAACAACAGCGACAGAATCCAAGTCGAATGCAGTCTCTTGTCCATGAGCTCGCCACCAGAGCTGAAGGCTTCGGCTCTCCAGCGGCTAATGGTAACCGAGGAGCAAGGTGTTCAGATCGCAGAAGATGGCACGTCGACTTGCACCGCTCGCGCCTTCGGTTACACTTCCCGCTGCAATGATCCTCTAGGAGAAAGCCATGCGAATCAAACTGTATATCCTGACACTTGCCATCGCACTGCTCGTGGTGTTCCTGGGCGCCTGCGGTGGTTCGCAAACCGAGTCGACCGAGCCGGCAGATCAGCAGACCGCAGACGCCGAGCTTCCCCCTGGCCACCCACCGATGGGCCAGGCAGCCCCTTCCTCCAGTCTGCCGGCGCCGGTCATGAGTGCAGGATCTGCCCTGGCCTGGGCCAAACCAGCCGACTGGATCGAGGAGCCGCCCGCCAATCCAATGCGACAAGCCCAGTTTCGTGTTCCTGGGCCGGCAGGAGACGGGCTGTGCGTCGTCTACTACTTCGGCGCTGGCCAGGGCGGTGGCCCGCAGGCGAATGCCGAGCGCTGGGCCGATCAGTTCGAACAGGAAGACGGTAGTTCGTCGCGTGATGTCCTGGTTACCGAGGCGATGCAGGTCAACAACATGCCGATGCTCCTCGTCGAGGTCAAGGGCACCTACAAGGAGGGCGGCATGATGATGACGGGGGGGCCAGAAAAGAATTTCCCCGGTTACATGCTCAAGGGTGCCATCATCGAAGGACCGGATGCCAACTGGTTCTTCAAGTTCACCGGCCCCGAAGCGACGGTGAAAGCCCATTCTGAACAGTTCACAGAGCTCCTCGAATCGATTCAGGGCCCGGCCTGACGGCCTCGGGCTGATTCTTTTCGCCTTCCTGCTGGGTTGTGGGGGACCGGCCCGGCAGGAGGCTTTCGAGTCTTCGCTGCCAGTTCCCCGGCTCCAGATCCAGGGCGCACAATCCGCTCCGCAGTACGCCGCCCGAATCGATCGCATCGATCCCCTTCGCTTCCAGGCCGGCATGCAGCTGCTGGGTCTGGAAGATCCAGGAGATGCCATTGTTGTGGTGCTCGCCCCGGAGGGCTCGCTGGCCGCCAGGAGCGCACCAGAATGGATTGCTGGCTACGCCATCGGTGATCGCGGAGCTGCCGTTCTATTCCCCGAGCGAACGCCCTCCTATCCCGACTCGACTTTCGAGGAGTTGGTGCTTCACGAGGTCGGTCATGTGCTGGTCTACCGGACCACCGCGGGAGGCGAAGTACCCCGGTGGTTCAACGAGGGACTGGCCCTGTTCATCGGTCGGCCCTGGCGCCTGGAGGATCACTCACGGGTAACCTGGGCTCTGGTTTCGGGGCGCCAGGTCTCCCTGGCCGATCTCGAGCCCTATTTTCATCGCTCTCGAGAGACCGCTGGGCACGCCTACGCCCTGGCGGGTGCCTTCGTGCAAGACCTGGTTCATCGCGAGGGGCCTGCTGCTGTGGCCGACATTCTCGCGGCCGTGAATGCCGGGTCGAGCTTTGCGGATGCCTACCTGGCTGTCACGGGTGACTCCCTGGAGAAGGCTGAAAAGGACTTCTGGGGACGTCACACCTTTGTTTACAGATGGATTCCCATAGTCGGTAGCTCGGCCACGCTGTGGCTCCTGATTACCGCTCTGTCACTGGTTGCCTTCAAGCGGCGGCGTTCACGCGATCGAGCCCTCGAGGAGTTGTGGGAACGGGAGGAACAGCAGCAGGACGACCAGGATGATTCTCAGTCGCTATGACCCAACGCTACCCGCCTGGCTTCCTGCAGTTCCTTCACCGCCTGATCGATTACACCGACAACCCGCTCGACTCCTCGGGCAAACAGCTCGGGATCCTGGTTCTCCACCGCCTCGGCAAGCTCGGGGAAAGGCCACGCCCCATAACCCGTGGTCAGTCCCGGTGCGTAGAGCAGATGACGAAACCATGGCCGGCCCGGGAGTCCGTCCTGGGACAGGAAGGTCCTCTCCAGCAGCATCAACGGATCGTTGATTGCCGCGGCTGCCGCCGAGTCCTGTCGGGCTATCAGTTGATCGATGGCCATGTCGAGGTCCCTACCGGCGTCGCCAAACCTCTCGATGGCCATCACCACCGGAGCGAAGTCAGCAACCATTTCTACGGATTCGCTCTCCGTACCGGCAACCGAGACCTTGCGGTTATGCCGAATCACTTGCCGCTGGATCTCCTGCAGGTGCTCGCTCAACGAGCTGGCGTATGAACCGAATCGGAACGGCAGCACATCAGCGCCGGCCAGGCGCATGGCGAGAATCCCCATCAGCCTGGCGGCGGTGGCGTGATAGGCGAACCCGGGATCTCCGAATCGATCCATCCAGTTGAAGTTGTCGTAGACCGAGTGGTAGACGCCGTTCTTGCCGCGAAAGCCAAAATCAACGGCGGCGACGCCCAGATGGTCGAGGAATACCGTGTAGTCCGAGCCCGAGCCGAGCGCTCCCAGGTGGAGCTCGAAGGACTCGTCCGCGTCCTGCAGATGGATCGTGGAGGTCTCGGCCCACTTCCGAGCCAGGCGCCGCTCCCAAAGCCGGCCTACGGACTCTTCCTCGTTTGGGTCGGAAACCGCGGCCGCGCTCTGCAGCGACAGGTCACGGAGCGAAGGGGAGCCGCCCATGTTCAATTCCGTACCGGTCACGGCGGAGTCAAGGTTCACGTAGGCGACGGCCTTCTCGGTCAGCTCGGCGGCTCTATCTTCTCCCCACTCCACCGAACCCAACAGGCCATACTCCTCGGCGTCCCAACTCGCCAACAGGATCGTGCGGCGGGGTCGCCATCCTCCGTCGACCGCCGCGGCCAGCGCGCGAGCGGCTTCCAGCCACGACGCTGTTCCCGAGTTGGGGTCAATCGCTCCGTGGTTCCACGCATCGCGATGGTTTCCGAGAACGACCCAGCGCTCGGGCTCCTGGCTGCCCCGAATGATGCCGAAAACGTTGTAGATCGGTCGCAGCCCGCCTTCCATTTCGACATCCATCTCCACTACCGAATCTCCGGGGCCGACGTGGTAGGCAAAGGGCAGTCCCCCTTGCCATTCGTCCGGCACCGGCTCGCCCGCCATGGAGCGCAAGATCTTCTCCGCTTCCCTGTAGCTCAAGGGCAGAGAGGGGATGGTCGGAACACCCTTCATCTCAGCGCGACTCAGGCGGTCGGCGCCATCACGAGATGGATAGCCTGGAGTCGAGGGATCACCGGGCTGATGCGACAAAAACTGCACCGACCCCCTCTGGATGGCCGACGGTGGCCGCATCGGGCCTTCCGGGTAGACATCACCTTTCATGTAGCCATCATCTGCAGGATCGGAGTAGATCAGCACACCGGCCGCGCCCCTCTCCTCTGCCTGCCACACCTTGAGACCCCTGAAGACCTGGCCGTAGCGCACCAGCACGATGCGGTTTTCCACCGAGATTTCCATCTCCTCCAGACGTTCGTAGTCAGCGGGTGTACCGTAGTTGACGTAGACCACCTGCCCGGATACATGGCCAGATGCGCTGTAACCGTGAAACGCCGGAAACATGCCTTCAGATGAGGAATACCTGTCGGTGTCTATCTCTTCCTCCTCGAGCGCGAGCTCCAACTCCTGCGGCTGCAGCAGCCGGGCGGCAACATGCTTCGGGTAGTTCAGGTGGACCTGGTAGGTCACAACCTCGGTTTCCAAACCGAACTCCTCCAGACGCTGGCGGACGTACTCTGCGACGACCTTCTCCTGCGGGGTGCCGGCGACATGGGGCTTCTCGGTCAACTCCATCAACCACTGCCGGGCTTTTTCCGGTGACGGCGTTTCGAGCAAAACACTTTCGGCCCGGCTCTGGACCTCGACAGACGCAGCGAAGAACCCCAGCGGGGCACCCTCGCCGGCGAGCACCGGGACGGACAGACTCACTGCAGCCAGAAGAACTGTAATGACACGACTCATGGATGACCTCGGCTCGAAGGGAACAAGGGTTGGGCTGGAGCGAAGCATTGTACTGCACCGGCCGGTAAGCGATCCGACCGCCTGTCCGACTCTCTCCGCCAGGGGGGCGACGCTACGTTCCGAGAACAGGCGGCCATACCGGCGAGGCTCTGACAGCGCAGCTTGCAGCAGTTAGGATCGGAGATCGAATGAAGAAGATCCTGCTTTTCTCCACCCTCACCTTCCTCACGCTGCGCACTTCGGTCGGGGCGCAACAGGCTCCGGGCTCCGCCGAGTTGCTCGAGCAAGCGATCGCGTATCACGACCCCTACGGTCTCTGGAACAATTCTCGGTTCCGACTCGAGATACGCGAAACAGGCCCCGGTGGGGATGAGCACCATACCCGTATTCAATTCGACAATTCCAGAAATTCGTTCGAGATTCTGACGCAACAGGACGGTCGCGTCATTGAAGGTCTGATGGCTGACGACGAGTGCGTGTTGACACTCGACGGCTCTCTCGAGTTCAGCGAAGAAGAGCGGGAGAAATATCGTTTGACCTGCGAACGGCTGGCGTGGAGGAGGAATTACTACACCTATCTGTGGGGTTTGCCCCTGAAGCTGCGCGATCCTGGAACAAGACTCGAGACCCCGGCCACCGCTGCCGAGTTCCAGAAGCACCCCGTGTGGTCGATTCGCGCTACCTACGACGAGGCTGTGGGCAGCGACACCTGGTACTTCTATTTCGACAAGCAAACTTCTGCTCTGGTGGGTTACCGCTTCTATCACCACGAAGCCGATAACGACGGCGAGTACATCCTGCTCGAGGGTGAGATCGAATCCGCCGGGATGAAGATTCCCGCTCGGCGTTCATGGTACACGCACGCCGAGGACAGGTACCTGGGCACGGACATCCTGACGGAGCTCGAGGTCATCACTCCAGAGCAAGATTCGGGTTGGCAGTGACCTTTGATCCGTCTACCCTGAGCCCATGAACCAGAACGGCCTTCGACTCCACGCAGCCTCTCAGGACTATCAACGGATCGAGCACGCGATTCGCTATCTCGAGGAGAACTTTCGTGACCAGCCCGAGCTCGAAGATCTGGCGCGTCAAGTGGGGCTGAGCCCCTCGCACTTTCATCGCCTGTTCAGCCGTTGGGTGGGGACCACCCCCAAGCGATTTCTCCAGTTTCTGACTATCGAGTACGCCAAGGAGCGGCTCCATCAGACCGGCAACGTGCTGGAAGCCGCCTGGGACGCTGGCCTTTCGGGCGGCGGCAGGCTACATGACCTGATGGTCACCATCGAAGCCGTAACTCCCGGGGAGTACAAGCGTCGCGGGGCGGATGTGTCGATTCGCTACGACGTTCATCCTACCCCCTTCGGTGAGTGCCTTCTGGGTGTGACCGACCGGGGGCTCTGCTCGTTGGAATTCGCCGGTAAGCGTTCTCTGGCCGAGCTGCGGGACGAGCTCGGGCACCGGTGGCCAGGGGCCGAGCTGGTGCGTGATTCGCAACGCACCGGCACCTATCTGGCTCGCCTCTTTCCAGAACCTGCGGCGCAACCACGCGGACCCTTCACCCTGCACATCAAAGGCACCAACTTCCAGCTCCAGGTCTGGCAGGCACTTCTGCGCATTCCCCCTGGCAGCCTCACAACCTATGGCGCTGTCGCCAGATATCTCGACAAACCCGGGGCCTCCCGCGCCGTTGGCCAGGCTGTCGGCTGGAACCCGGTTTCCTACCTCATCCCTTGCCATCGGGTCATCAGCTCGACCGCCGGCTTCGGAGGTTACCGTTGGGGCCTGCCCCGCAAGCGCGCCATCCTCGCTTGGGAAGCCGCCGGCCTCGACCAGCAGAACGACGGTTTGGCAAAGAGGCCCTGCGGGATCCTCGACGACGGGTCCAGTCCGGCCGTTCAATCGCCTCACTCCGCAAGAAGAGGTTGAGGCTGCGTTCGGCGAATGGACAACCGAACCCGTAGGGGCCATATCCCTGTGCCGACTGCCCGACGGTGCGGTCGTTCAATCGCCTCACTCTGCAAGAAGAGGTTGAGGCTACGTTCGGCGAATGAACGACCACACCGTCGAGCCGAAGTTGGTCAGGTGACCCTGCTCGAGTTCGTCCAGGGGCGTGGGGTGTGGTCCCAGGACGGGTCTCTTTCCAAGCGCATTGAGGTGATCGTGGCAGGTCACTCGAGGTCCGGCGCGCAGGAAAGCGAGCGAACGCCTGCCGGCCCAACCCCACTCGGCGTGAGGGTACCCTCCGGGACCACACTCCACGACCCCCAACCGTTCTGAACGGGTCCTGCGGTACTCTGCGCGATCCTCCACGACGGGTCCAGTCCGGCCGTCCAATCGCCTCACTCCGCAAGAAGAGGGTGAGGCTGCGTGCGGCGAAGATACCGCCAAACAGCAGAGCCCTCGATCACCAACGGTGCGAAGGATCGAAGCGCGCGTCCTGTCACGCGTCCAGATCGCTGGCAACCGATGATAGGGTCTGCCCACCAAAAACCATCCCGTGGAGCATTGCCATGCGCAGATTCTGGATCCTCGTCTCCGCCCCTCTTCTCAGCCCCGCCCTGGCGACCGCATCCCAGACCGAACAGGATGACTACGTCACCCGCATGGAACGCGAACACGCCACCGACGAACCTGTAGCCAGTCCTGCTGCCCAGGTTCAGCCCGGCGGCGAGGTGGTCTCCGAAGACGTGACGTACGCCAAGCTCGACGAAAAGCAGATCGTGGGCTATTTGGCCAAGCCTGCCAAAGGAGAACCGACAGCGGGCATCATTGTCATTCATGAATGGTGGGGACTGAACGACAACGTCAAATCTATGGCTCGACAACTGGCCGGGGAAGGTTATGCCGCCCTGGCGGTAGATCTTTATGAGGGAGAAGTCGCCGAAGCCCGAGAGGATGCGAGTCGTCTGGCACGAGCAAGCGGGGAGAATCCCGAGAGAGGCGAGTTGAATCTGCAGCAGGCCTGGGAATACCTCAAGGACGATGTCGGTGTCTCCAGGGTCGGCGTCATCGGCTGGTGCTTCGGGGGCGGTTGGTCTCTGCGGGCGGCCCTGATGATGGGCGAGGGTCTCGATGCAGCGGTGATCTATTACGGTCGCGTGGTCACGGACCGGGACTCCCTGGAGCCGTTGTCCGTACCGCTCCTCGGGATTTTCGGCGCGCTCGATCAGGGTATTCCCGTGGCCACGGTGCGCGAGTTTCAGGCGACCCTCGACAGTCTCGGCAAACCCGCCTCGATCCACATCTACGAAGACGCGGACCATGCCTTCGCGAACCCCTCGGGGACCCGCTACAACGAACCTGCCGCCGAGGATGCCTGGGCCAAGACTCTGACGTTCTTCGGGCAACTCCTTCGCTAGGAGCACAGCAGCCCTCTCGAGTGACCGGCAGCTTCTCCGGGTCGCGCCGATGGCCTCGCGTGACTGGCGGGTGGCAAGTCGTTCTCGGCTGCCGAGAGATTTTTCCACCACCGGCTGCCGCTTCGAACAACTCGGTCGCGATTGCTGAGAGAACGCTAAACATGCTTGTCCAAAGACTTTTTTCTGTTCACACCATTCTACTGGCCGAACGAGCACCTCTGCGTCGACCAAACGAGCCTCCAAACCCTACTCTTCTTGTCACATTCGTGGCGTATACTTCCTGAAAACTTACGGGTCCGCCGGTCTCTCAGACGGCGCTCACTCTACGCCAAGGGGGAAAGTCAATGATTCGTTCCTGTCGCGTTTTGCTCTGGGCGCTCGCGCTCGCTTTGCTCGTAGCACCGAGTCTCTTCGCCCAATCCCAGGCCACCACCGGTGTCATCCAGGGATTCGCCCAGGATGAGAGCGGAGCACCGCTGCCAGGTGTCACCGTTACCATGACCAACAACGAAACCGGCTTCACCAAGTCGGTGGCCAGTGAGGCGAGTGGTCGCTTTTTCTCGCCCCTGATGCCACTCGGCAACTACACCGTCACCGCAGCCCTGGAGGGTTTTGCCACTCTGGTGCAGGAGGATCTCAACCTCCGCCTCGGTGGCAACTTGAATGTCTCCTTTGAAATGCAGCTCTCCGCCGTGGGCGAAGAGATCACGGTCACCGGTACGGATGCGCTGATCGAGACCTCACGGGTCGAGAATCAGGTCTTCTTCGACAACGATGCCATCGAAGGCTTGCCGACGGATGGTCGAAACTTCCTCGATTTCAACCTGCTTACCCCGGGCGCCACCCTGACCCAGAATCCTGATGGCAACAGCTTGACGATCAACGGCCAGAAGGGCATCAGCAACAACGTGATGGTCGATGGAGCCGACTTCAACAACCCGTTCTTCGGCGAGCAGCGCGGTGGTCAGCGCCCTCCCTACACCTTCAACATCGACGCCATCAACGAAATCCTGATCGTCACCGAAGGTGCGCCGGCCGAGTTCGGGCGCTCCGCGGGTGGCTTCGTCAACGTGGTCACCAAATCGGGCACCAACGACATAAACGCTACCCTTCACTACTTCTACAAGAGCGATAGCCTCTCCGACACGCCGAAGAATCGGGACGGTTCCGAGGATCCTCGAGATTTCGACAAACACCAATACGGTTTCACGATCGGGGGCGCGTTCATCAAGGACAGGCTCTTCTACTTCGGCGCCGCCGATTCCCAGAAGGCGGATGAGACCAAGCAGTTCGACCCCAACAGAATCGATCCCGACATCGTCGCCTTCATGGCGGAACAGGGACTGCCCAACGAGAACGCGCCGATCAGCCGCAACGACGACGCCAATGCCTATCTGGCCAAGCTCGATTACAGCGTCAACGACAGCAACCTGCTGACCGGCCGCTGGGCTTACCACTACTCCAATCAGGGCAACGGTACGTTCGACGTCAACTCATGGGGTGCCAGTGCCAATGCCATCGAGAAGGATTGGGCTCACGGCTACACCCTCAATCTTTTGTCCACGATCAATTCCCGAATGCTCAACGAGTTTCGTGGTCAGTACGCCAAAGAGTGGCGACCCCGGCCCTACAACGGGCCCAATGTCCCCGGCCAGGATCGCCCCTTTCCCGACACCGGCTTCAATTTCGTCGACAGCTATCGTGGCGGCATGCCTTTCTTCATCCCGGTCGAGTACGACGACGACCGAGTCCAACTCGTCGACAACTTTTCCTACCTGATGGGCAACCACTCCCTCAAGGCTGGTATCGAGTGGAACGATGTAACCTCTTCGCAGACTTTTATCGGCTTCGCCAACGGACGCTACATCTTCAGCTCGTTCGAGGGTTTCAGGAACTACGTGAACGTCGGGCCCACCTATGTCGAGTGCTCCGGCGGCGGCTCATCGAACGTCGGCGCGTGCCCGGCAGGTGAGGACATCGTGGGGCCGTTGATCCTCTACTTACAGCAGGCAGGTGTTGGCGGACTCTCGGTCGAAGAGGCCGGTACCCAGGATATCCAACAGAAAGAGTTGGCACTCTTCGTCCAGGATCAGTGGCAGCCGATGCCCAACCTGACCCTCGAATATGGTCTGCGATGGGAGAGTCTGGATATGCCCGACCCGATCACTCCGGCAAGCCAGGTCTTCTACGCCCCCTTTATCGGTCAAACGGTGACCAACGAAACCGGAACCTACAGGTTTCCCTCCAACGGCCTGATTCCAGACGACAACGATCAATGGCAACCGCGTCTGGCTGCAGCGTGGAGTCCCAAGAACAAGCCTGACCGTGTCCTGCGTGCCTCCACAGGCATCTATCACTCACGCATCCCGGCTTTGTCGATCGCCTCCTCGCGATCGACCAACGGTAGCCGGGGACAGACGCTGTTTCGCCATAGCTTCTTCAACGGCTTTGGTGTCACGCCGCCTGATTGGCCCAACATCATTCCCGCTGACGACGTCGCAGATCCAGATCATCCGGACGTCTTTGTTTTCGATGAGAACTTCGAGACACCGCGAAGCTGGAATTCGGCGATCTCCTGGGAGCAGGAATTCATTCCCAACTACGCCTTCCTGTTCAAGGCAAACTATGTCGAGACCGACAACATCACGCGGTTCATCGACCGCAACGATCCGGTCTTCGGCTCTCCTTGGTTTACCGGCCTTGGAGAAGATGGGAGCAACGGCGTCAACGTACTGACAATGGTCGAGTCCTCGGCGCGCAGCGAGTACTGGGGCCTGACTTTTGGTGTCAACAAGCGCCTCACCCACAACTTCCAGTTCGAGTTCTACTACACCTATTCCGAGGACAAATCGGACGATGACAACGAGCGCGATCCGTTCTCGTTCCGTTACGCGCGGGCCGATACTCTCGGACCTGAGTTCGGCTACTCGGATCGCCACCAGGCAAACCGAGTGAACTTCTGGCTCCTGTGGACAGGGCCCTGGGGGATCAACACCAGTTTCCGGTGGAGCTATCGTGACGCGCAGCCGCTCTCTCTAACAGAAGACGGTGTTCCTGCCGCAACACCACAGGACCGCATCAACCGGGACGGCTCGATCACTCAGCGCAACCTCGGTGAGAAGGACAACGAATACAACAGTTTCGACATCAGACTGTCGAAGGACTTCGGCGTCGGAAACTGGACCATTCAGCCCGTGTTGGATGTCTTCAACCTGTTCAACAACGACAACTTCATCACGCCACAGGTTACGGCTCTGCTCTTCAACTTCGATGGGACCATTCGCAGCGGTGCCGGCGAACCGCGCGAGATGCAGCTCGGAGTCCGCATCCTGCGGTAGCCGTTCACCATCAATTCTTCCGGGGCGCCGCCGCTTGGTGGCGCCTTTTTTTTGTTGAGGGCTCCCTCTGGGGCAAGCCTCTCTCCTGCAACCCGTGGCGTGCGCCGGGACGCGGATAGATCTGGAAACGATCGCTGACATAAAGGAGTGCCAAAATGCCGGGTTTGCCCTGGTAGCAAACTCGGGTGCGCTGACTCGCCATCGAGGACAGATCCTCCGCTATACGGTCGGCGACCTTGGAATCAATCTGAACCTCCAGCTCATCGGCTTCTACCTGGCGTATTTCTACACCGATGTCTTCGGACTCTCTCCGGCACATGTCGCGGGATTGTTCCTGGTGGCACGTATATGGGATGCCGTCAACGATCCCCTCATGGGTTATATCGCTGACCACAATCAGACAAGACGCGGCAAGTTTCGCCTCTTCCTGCTCTATGGTGCCCTGCCACTCAACCTGGTGCTACTGGCTTGCTTTTTCACCCCGGAGCTGTCGGACACCGCCAAGATCGTCTATGCCTACGTCACCTATATCCTCCACGGCATGCTGTTTACTCTCGTCGGTCTGCCCTGCTCAGCGCTCACAGCAGTGATGACTCAGGATCAACAAGAGCGGGCCGTCATCTCGACCTACAGAATGTTCTTTGCGGTGGCGGTCGCTGTGACGTTGGTAGCTGTCGGAGTTCGGCCCTTTGTTGCCCGGTTCTCCACCGAGCAGCAGGGCTTCGCGGTGACCGCCGGTATCTTCGCGATGCTGTCGACAGGTCTGATCTGGTTTGCCTACCGCAACACCGAAGAGCGCGTCGAGGTGCCCCAGGAGCACTATTCTGTCCGCTCGATCATTCCCATGCAGGCCCGCAACGACGCGCTGCTGATTCTCGGGCTGGCCATGCTGATGAACACCTGTGTCTGGGTGGTCAAGAACGCCGTGGCGACCTACTACTTCAAGTACCTTTGGGACGACGCATCGGGTGGTCTTCAGTCGATCTTCTTTCTCGTCATGCAGGGCGCAGCGGTGGCAGGAGCCCTGGCCGCTCCCTATCTGACCCGGCGCTTCGGCAAGCTGCGGGTATTCATGGTGGCGAGTCTCGTGGTAGCGATCTTCTGCGGCATGCGGCAATTTGTACCGCTCGGGTTTCTGCTGCCCCTTTTCGCCATCTCACTGGTCGGGGACTTCGCGCAGATGCTCTGCTCCATCACTCAGTGGAATCGAGATGCTCTTCAATCTCGTGCCCGCCGGCTTCTCCATTCTCTGTCTCCTGACTCTTGTCCTCTACCGGATCGATGCTTCCCTTTTCGACCGCATTACCGGCGAGCTGGAAGAGCGCTACACCAGGTCCAGGCCCGCTTGACGGTCCTCTGGGCGTGAGCCCTGCCGATGACTCTTCGCTGTCAGGTGGGTACCGCGGCGGCCGCGCGCCCCGGGGGGAGGGAGGACGCGCGGCCGCCCACAGTGTCGGCTATAGGTTTTCTGCAAGGATCGGGCAGGCCGGCTCAGGGCCCGACGCCGAAGTCTTCGGCGGGCACACCGAGTTGTCCACACAGGGCCTCGATATCCGTGGGTCCAAGCCGCTCGTCACGCCGCAGCCCCATCAACATGAGGCCGCTCAGATCGGCGGTGGCACCGAACTCGTGCACCACCCTGTCCAGGAACTCGCCGAATGTGGGGCGATTCCACCGCTCAGGCGGTGGCCAGGGAATCAGTCTCTGGCCATGAGATTTCGTTGCAGCACTTTGGTAGGTATCTCTCATGGTTGCTCCTGCTTATCTATACGTAAGACATGTAAAAGCTGTTTTATTCCAACCACTTAAACTATGTTACGCCTTGTTTACGCCCATGTCAAGCCTCGAGAGTTGCAGACATTACAGCTCTGCCACGTGACGATTGCGCCCCCGCGGGGTCACAACACCACTCCGCGCCGGTCACAGACACGTGACGCCCATGAAAACACTGCCGCAAACTGCCTACGGGCTCGAGTAGAGCTCCTCCACCCACCTCTTGAACCAGGCGGGGCGAACCAGCAAGATGTAGGCAGCACCCAGGCCTGTCAGCGGTATGACGAAGATGGCCAGGTCGATCACAACCAGCGTGACCGCAAGGAGCCAGCGATCGACGGTTCTCATGGTGCGTCCTCCGTGGGTGCGAGCGGTACTCGGCTGGCAGCATCGACGCTCAGGGGATCATCCTCTCGACCCCGGGCCTGTCGCAAGAGAGCCGCGTGAGCGATCATGGCAGCGTTGTCTCCCGAGTAGATGAGAGGGACCAGCCGCAGGTCGACCCGGTGCTCGTTCGCCCACTCCTGAAGACGAGGCCGCAGCAACCGATTCGCCGCGACCCCTCCCGAAACCGCCAGCATCTCGAAGGGTCGCTCGGCCCGTAACCGTTGCAGCCGATCGACTATCTGTTCGACAGCCGCCACCCGAAAGCCGGCCAGAAGATCCAGCACGGGCTGCGAGATCGCGGCGTCCTCGAGCTCGCCCAGCTGCGTCTCGACGCCTCCCGCCTCCAGCTTCTGGATCTCCACCAGGGTCTGGCTCTTGAGACCCGAATAGGAGAAATCCAGGCTGCCATCGCTGCAGCGAGCAATGGCCAGGGTGAACTTCCCGGGATTCCCCTGCTCCGCCAGCGCATCCACCCTGGGTCCCTGGGGATAGGCCAAACCGAGCCGCTTGCCCACCTTGTCGAAGACCTCCCCCATCGCGTCGTCACGCGTCTCCGCCAGCACCGTCGCCTCGCCTGCCTCTACCTGGAAGAGCGAGGTGTGTCCTCCGGAGACCACCAACCCGATGAACGCCTCGGGTGGCGTCTCCGCCGGTTCACCATCCACACCCAGGAAAGGAGAAAAGAGGTGCCCCTCGAGGTGGTGCACGGCATGGAAGCTCTTTCCCAGCGAGTAGGCGATGGCCTTGCCGATCGAGAGCCCCACCAAAAGGGAACCGATAAGGCCGGGCCCCCTGGTTGCAGCCACCACATCGATGGTCTCCAATGGGACCTCGGCCTCAGCCAGCGCCGCCTCGCTCACCGGTGGCCAATTGCGCAAATGCTCGCGGGAAGCGATCTCCGGCACCACCCCGCCGTATGGCCGATGTGCGGCCAGTTGGCTCGAGACGACGGTCGATAGCACCCGCCCGTCGCTGTCGACTACCGCGCAAGCGGTGTCATCGCAGGATGTTTCGATACCCAATGCCAACAATCGATCTGTGGTCATAGGGTTTTAGCCTAGCAGCTGGTAGAATTATGGCCCGCCAGGTCGGGGTTTTCCGGTATTTCCTAGTCATGCCCATCCGTTTTGCCATCAACGGCGTAGGCCGCATCGGTCGAGCCCTGATCCGCGTTGCCCACCAGCGTCCTGACCTCGAACTGGTCGCCATCAACGATCTCGCCAGCGCAGACCAGATTGCTCCCCTTCTCGCGCACGACAGCCTGCACGGGGCTTTTGCCGGCGAAGTGCGCTCCAATGGGGACGGTATCGAGATCGACGGCCACATCGTCAGGATGTTTCGGGAGCCTCGGCCTGCCGAGATTCCGTGGCTCGACCTGGCTCCGGCCGTCGTCGTCGACGCGACAGGGCTGGCCAAGACCCGCGAGGTCGCGAGCGCTCTGCTGCGCTCGCCGATTCGCAAAGTGATCGTTTCGGCCAACGCCGAGGATCTCGACCTCACACTCTGTATTGGCATCAACCAGGCAAACTACCGACCAGAAACGCATCACCTGCTCAGCGGAGCCTCCTGCACCACCAATTGTCTCGCACCGCTGCTGGCGGTGCTGGACCAGACGTTCGGCCTCGAGCACGCCATTTTCAACACCGTTCACAGTTACAACAACGATCAACGGCTGCTGAGCTTCCCTCACAAAGACCCGCGCCGGGCGCGCGCTGCGGCGATGAACATGATTCCGACAACAACCAGCGCCAGTCAGGCCATCACGCGCATCTTGCCCGCTCTCGCTGGGCGCGTTGATGGCTTCGCGGTGCGTGTGCCGACTCCCAATGTCTCACTGATAGATCTCGTTGCCACGTTGCGGGCGAAACCGAGCGTTGAAGCGATCAACCAGGCCTACACCAACGCTGCCAGCGAGTTCCTGCACGGCGTGTTGCGAGTGACCCACGAGGAGTTGGTCTCTTCGGATTATCTCGGGGATCCCCACTCGACAATCGTCGACCTGCCGCTCACCAACGAAGTCGGTCGACGGCTCTATCGTGTCGTGGCCTGGTATGACAACGAATGGGGACATGCCAGTCGTTTGGCAGATCTCCTCGAGCTCGTAGGAGGAAGTTCTCGATGACCCGCATGTACACTCTAGAAGATCTCGATCTCGGCAGTCTCGACGGCGTCCCAACGCTGGTACGGGTAGATTTCAACGTCCCGGTGGCCGATGGAGTGGTCCTCGACGATACCCGACTGCGGGCCGTGCGACCGACCATTCAGGAACTACGCAAGGCGGGGGCGCGTCTTCTGCTGATGTCTCACCTGGGCAGACCCAAAGGGGAGGCAAAGGCGGAGTTCTCGTTGCAGCCGGTAGCCGCCGCTCTCGAAGCGCTTCTCGGAGAGCCGGTGGTTTTTGCCTCCGATTGCATTGGCGAGCCGGCTCGACGAGCTGCAGAGAGCCTTCGTCCGGGGGGCGTCGCTCTGTTGGAAAATCTCCGCTTTCATGCCGGCGAGACCGACAACGATCCCGCTTTCTCCGATGCCCTGGCCGCGCTCGGTGAGGCCTACGTCAACGATGCTTTCGGCACAGCCCACCGCGCCCACGCCTCGACGGTCGGTGTCGCGGAGCGCATCGACCGTCGGGCTGCCGGGCGGCTTCTGGTCGAGGAGGTCGACTCACTCGGCCGCCTGCTGGGCGAGCCCGAGCGACCCTTCGGCGCAATCGTCGGGGGCGCCAAAATAGACACCAAGGTCGGGACCGTGCGCAATCTGCTGCCACGCTTGAACCTGCTCGTTCTCGGTGGTGGAATGGCCAATACCTTCCTCGCCGCTCAGGGCTACGACCTGGCCGACTCGCTGGTGGAGAAAGACAAGATTCCTGTGGCGAGGGAAATTCTCGATGAGGCCACCCGCCGATTCATCCGCGTTCTTTTGCCTACCGATCTGGTGGTCACCGACAACCTCGACAGCCCCACCCGGATCGAAACAGTCTCGGTCGATGCGGTGCCGGCTGGCACCATGGCCGTAGACATCGGCGAAGACTCTCGTCGGGCAATCACCGAGGCGCTGGCCAAGTGTCAGACCATCCTGTGGAATGGTCCGCTCGGTGTATTCGAGAAAACCCCCTTCGATTCGGGCACCGTGGCAGTGGCCGCGGCAGTCGGTATGAGCTCGGGGTTTACTGTCATCGGCGGCGGTGAAACCGTAGCGGCGGCAAGGCAGGCGGGCATCCTCGACCAGTTGGGACACGTTTCAACCGGGGGTGGTGCCTCGCTCGAGTTTCTCGCCGGCAAGGCGCTGCCCGGCATCACCATTCTGGAGAAAATCACATGAACGACACAAAACGCCGACCCTTGGTGGGCGGCAACTGGAAGATGCACATGCTGCGTCAACCTGCACAAGACTTCTGCAACGGCCTGGTAGGTGGGCTCGGATCCGAGAGGGCAGAGATTGTCCTGTTTCCGTCTTTTCCACTCATTCACATGGTCGCCATGGCCCTGGAGGGCAGCGCGGCCGCTGTGGGCGGCCAGGACCTCCACACAGCCGACCAGGGCGCCCACACCGGCGATGTCTCGGGACCCCAGTTGGCCGACGCTGGCTGCCAGTGGGCTCTCTGCGGCCACAGTGAACGGCGGGCCGATCATGACGAAACGGACACACTCGTCGGCGAGAAAGCCGTCGCGGCCACTCGTCATAACCTGTATCCCCTGATATGTCTCGGCGAGACTCTCGAAGAGCGTCAGAGTGGTCGCACCTTCGAGGTTCTTGAAAGACAGCTCAACGCCGGGTTGGCCGGCAGACCAGAGCCTTTTGCCCTCGCCTACGAGCCTGTATGGGCCATCGGAACCGGTGAGACAGCGACCCCGGAGATCGCTCAAGAGGCACACGGGTTCCTGAGGGAACGCCTGGCCGACCTGCTCGGAGACGAGGTCGCCCAGGTCAAACGCATTGTCTATGGAGGCTCCGCCAACCCCGAAAACGCCTCGGCATTGTTCGCCGAGCCCGACATCGACGGGTTCCTGGTGGGCGGCGCAAGCCTTGACCCGAAGAAATTCCTGGCTATCATTCGCAGCTGCGGCTGACTCGAGACGAGTCGGAAGCGTCAAGAGAGGAAGTCATTCGTGATCTATATTGCCTACAGCATTCATATTGTCGTCTGTCTCTTTCTGATCTTGGTTGTTCTGCTGCAACAGGGCAAGGGCGCAGACCTTTCGGTGTTTGGTGGCGGCGCGACCCAGTCGGCCTTTGGCGCTCGCGGCGCGGCCACTCTTCTACACAAACTCACGGTTGCCGGCTTCATTGCCTTCATCCTGACCACGGTTGGCATCGGTCTACTGCAGACCGGAGGCAAGGGCGGCTCCGTCATGAGCACGGTGGTCGAAGAGGAGCCTGCTGCCACCCCAGCCCCCGAAGTGGAGCTTCCCGCAGCCGAATCGGCTCCGGCGGCTGCCGCTCCAGAGAATGCGGGTGAAACGGCAGCCGAGGAAGCCCCGACAGACGAGGCCGACGCCGCGACAGAGTCGGAGCCACCCGGGGCAGACCAGTAGACCAGATCGGGTTTGGCAGAACTTGTTAGAATTTCAACCGATGCCGAAGTGGCGGAATTGGTAGACGCGCACGCTTGAGGGGCGTGTGGGGCGACCCGTGCCGGTTCGAGTCCGGCCTTCGGCACCACCCACCTGATCATGTCCAGTGACACCCAGAACCCGGCTCAGCAGAAACCCGCCACTGACAAGCCGGTCAGAGAGTTGCCGTCGCCTGACCAGATTGATGCCTGGATCGGAGGCGAGGACCTGCCAACGCTTGCCCACCTCTTCGACAAGCCCAGCGTCAAGCTCTTCGACGCCCTGGTCATGCAGATTCGCAAGGAAGAGCTCTTGCCCCAGCATTGGCAAGTGATCAGTCAGCGACAGATTCCCGACAACCTCGAGTTCCACGACCTGGGTGAAGTCAAGCGCCTGCGCAACAAGTATCAAGATGGCAAGGTGATCCAGGATCGCCTCGCTGCTCTGGAGACCGGCTGGAGAGAACTGGGCGGCAAACAGCCGGCTCTCTGGACGGTGGCAGATCTATTTGCGGTTCTGCGACGCTCTGTCGACCAGAACCTCGATCTCGACGCCCACGCCCTGCTATCAGCCACCCGTGACACCTGGGCAGGAATGACGCTGCCACACGGGCGGACGCAACTCGACAACCTCTGGGCTGTCTTGCTCTTCGTATGTCAGAAGACCAAGAAATAGTGCCTCGAGGGCACTTCGTCGACTACTGCTGCACGTAGACTTTCTCGATCGCTACGGGTTCCCGGGGAACGTCTCCCATGGAACCGTGTCGGCCCGTCTCGACCTTGGCAATCGCATCGACCACATCCATCCCCGAGACCACCTCTCCGAAGACGGTATAGCCCCATCCCTGGGGCGTCTTCGCTGTGTGATTCAGGAACTTGTTGTCGACCACGTTGACGAAGAACTGCGAGGTCGCGCTGTGAGGATCGGGACGCCGCGCCATGGCTACCGTGCCGCGCCTGTTCTCCAGCCCGTTGTCGGCTTCATTCTGAATTGTCCCCTCGGTGTTCTTCTGCACCATACCTTCGGTGAATCCGCCACCCTGGATCATGAACCCGTCGATGACTCGATGAAACACCGTGCCCTCGTAGAATCCCGTGTCCACATAGCCGAGGAAGTTCTCTACAGCGATTGGGGCTTTATCTCGGTTGAGCTCGATCACGATATCGCCCTTCGACGTCTCCACGACGACGCGGAGCGGACCACCTTCCGCCTTGACCATCCCGACACACACCAGCAGACCCAGACACAGGAAAAAAAGACCTTTCATGACAGTTCCTTTCATGGTTTGTTCTTCAGCCTGATGCTAGGAGCTCTTCTGACAAATGGGACACGGGCATATGTCACGCAAGAAGTCGAAACGATAGATACCCGTGTCGTGGGCGTCCGACCAGTGAATCGAAATCGCATAGTTGCCCACCGGACGAATATCCAGAGGTTTGACCTCTGCCGACGGTGGTCGGAACTCGACCGGACCGGACCCGTGCCCCTGGCAGCCCGCGCATGGACAGTAGCCGCGCAGGTAGCCGTAATCGAATTCCGCGACGTGACCATCGTTCCAGGTCAGCCGCAGCCGACCTTTGTCCGGCAGCCGGCGAACCTCCGTCAGATAGAGCTCTTTCATCCAATTTACCGCCCGTCACTAGCACCCAACGGCGCTCGATGCTAACACCTGTCCGCTGTCGACATTTCACCAGGCTCCGAGATCGAGGCGTGCTAGCATACGCCCACTTTGAGACAAGGCCGGCGGTGCTTCGCGGCCGATCCCCTGTGGTCGGTGGCTCGACGTCGAGAAATCCGACCACGCCAGTCACCCACCGACAACCTCTCGATGTCGATCACGACCCACACCCACTCGTCATAGCCATGCATCTGTTGATCTGTGTCGTCAACAACACGGCATCCGTCAACGACATCGTCGGCGGGTTCGTTCGCATTGGCGTCACCGGGGCCACCGTCATCGACTCACACGGTACAGCAGAGATCGCGGCTGCTCAGGTGCCGGTGTTCGCTGGCTTTCGGCACCTCGTCCAGGCGAATCGTCAGCCTAATCGCACCGTATTCTCGGTCATCAAGGATGACGAGACACTCGAGCGCGCCATGGAGGTCATCGAGGAGGTTGTGGGGGGCCTCGAGGAATCCGCCACCGGCATCATGTTCGCGGTGCCGGTGACCAGGGTGAAAGGCCTGGCGTCGAAGATGGAAGAAGAATCTCCCGACGCTCCATGAAAACCCTCATCGTCGTTGGGCTCATCTTCGCGGTCAGCTATCTCTCCACTCGACTCGTCTTCAGCACACGGTTCTCCTTGCTGGGGTTTCGGTACTTGTTCTTCTCCGGCACGGAGTTCGTCCTGCTGGGCTACATCATTGGGCCCCGAGGCCTGGGTCTGATTCCAGTCGCGATTGTCGAGTCGCTCGATCCGCTCTTGCACCTCGCTCTCGGCTGGGCCGGCCTGATGTACGGCCTGCAATTCAACCGCAAAACGGTCTTGCTCTATCGGCGGCGGCGGTGGATTCTCGCCTTCGCACAAGCCATCGTGACCTCTCTGATCGTCGCCGTCGGCGCCTGGCTGATCCTGCCAGCGCTCTTTCCAGCGCTGGAGTCGGAAATGCGCATGCGAGCGACAGCAATTCTCGGCGTCTGCGCCGGACCGACGGCTCCCAGCAGCATCCACTACTTTTCTCGCTTCTTTGGAATCACTGGCCGGGTCGATCGACTGCTGAAGTTCATTGCCGGGGTGGACGGTATTCCGCCCATCTTGCTACTGGGAGTGGCGGCGGCCCTCCTCCACGTCTCCAACCTGGGACTGAACGAAAGGTTGCCCGGGTGGAAGTGGCTGCTGGTAGGCGTGTTCATTGGGGCGGTTCTGGGACTCTTGCTCTCGGCCCTCGTGGGTCTGGATTTCAAGCAAGAAGAGCTCCTGCTCTTTGTCCTTGGTATCGTCGCTCTCGCTTCGGGCCTCGCCCAGTTCCTGCACCTCCCAGCCGTGCTGCTGAGTTTCGTCGCCGGCCTCACCACCGCGAATACGGCATGGCATCGCGAGGAGATTCACAAGCTTGCGGCCCATGCCGAGAAACCGATCTACCTCACCTTCCTGGTTCTGACGGGCACCTTCATCGTGCTCGACGATGGGCGCGTTCTGGCGCTGGCTGGCATCCTGGTGTTTCTCCGTCTTGGCGGCAAACTTCTGGGCAACGTTGTCTGGCGCTGGATTCCTTTCGAGCCCCTGGCGCGGAGCCCCTGGTTGGGGCTCGCTCTCGTCTCTCAGGGTGGTCTCGCCCTGGTATTGGCGGTCGACTTCTACTTTCTCTACAGCTCGGATCTCGAACGCGCCAGCACGACGCTGGTCATCGTCTCCGCAGTGGTCGTCGCAGTCCTGACCAACGAAGTTCTGAGCCCCTTGTTCATCAGGCGATTGTTTCCCACCCTCGAATCACCCGAGGAGCCGGCTGCATGAAGGAGACGGTTCGCAAGGGCCTGATCCTCGCCCTCCTGGTCGGCATTGTCTCCCTGGCCTTTCTCCTCAGATCAACCCAGGGGTTCAAGGAGGCACTACTGCCGGCCGGGCTGGTGGTCATGACGCTGGGATTCACTCTTCTGGCATCTCACATCTTCGGGCGCTTGCTGTCGAACCTGGGTCTGCCTCTGATCACCGGCTATCTCCTTGCCGGCATCGTGCTGGGGCCAGAGGGACTGGGACTGGTGAGTCTCGAGGTCAAGGATCGCCTGCTGACGATCAACCAGATCGCCCTTGGCTTGATCGCGCTATCCGCTGGCGGCGAGCTGGCGTTGGGACGGCTGCGACCAAGGCTCCACAGCATCGCCTGGGTGGCGGGCCTGCAGACGAGCCTGGTTCTGGTCGTGACAGCCGGCAGCCTGATCGGCTTCGAGCTTCTGGCGCGCTCGCGGGGTTGGACGACACTGCTTCCTGCAAGCCTCGATCAGCAGCATGTCATTGCCATGGGCCTCATTCTCGGCCTCGTGGCGACTGCCAACTCGCCAGCTTCGACTGTCGCGGTCATCAACGAGCTGCGGGCCCGGGGACCATTCACCACGCTGGCCATCGGCACGACCGTTGTCAAGGATGTCATCGTGATTCTGCTGATGGCACTGGTCCTGATGCTCAGCAAGGGATTCGTCGACTCGGCGACAGGGTTCGACCCGGCTCTGCTCGCCAAGGTCCCACTTGAAGTTACCACCAGTCTGGCGGTGGGCGCGGCACTCGGTCTCCTGCTCATCATCTACCTGGCCCGGGTGAACAAGGAGGTGGCCCTGTTCCTGCTCGCCATCGTGGTGATGGCAATCGAGCTTGTCGAGCTGGTGGAGGTCCGAGCGCATTTTCACCTGCACTTCTTGCTCATCTTCATCGCCGCCGGGTTCGTGGTGGAGAACGTCTCCGAAAAGGGAGATTTGTTGATCCAGGGCCTGGAACGGTCGAGTCTGCCGATATACGTAATCTTCTTCACCTTCTCCGGAGTCGGCCTCGATCTCGCTTCGCTCCGCTTGCTCTGGCCCATGGCTTGTGCCTTCGTGCTCTGGCGCGGTTTCCTCCTCTTTGTCAGCACGTTCAGTGGTGCCCGTCTGGCCGGTGAGGATCCTGGCAGCCGACGGCTCTCGTGGACGGCGTTCGTCGCCCAGGCGGGCATCAGTCTGGGGCTGGCCGAGTTGGTCGCCCAGCAGTTTCCCCACATGGGAGCACAGATCCGCACCTTCGTGTTGGCGGCAGTGGCCATCAATCAGTTGGTGGGCCCAGTGCTCTTTGGCTGGGCCCTGAGGCGAGTCGGAGAGGATGGCCGTGCCGACTCTCAGGGTTGATCGAGTGTGCCCGCCGGTGTCCACGGACCACACCTGGCGACCCGAAGACCCGCACGCCATGAGCCCAGCAGGGCCCCGTCTCGTCGAATGACCGCTTTGGCGTAGTGGCTACAGGTCGGCTCGAACCGACAACGCACGCCTGCGGTCTCCATCTGGGGCGAGAGTGATGATTGATACAGATCGATCACCGTCAACAGCATCTTCGCGCTCCATTGCCGCCTGGGAGGCCTGGAGAGGTCCCAGACGAAGAAGATTCCCAGGAGGACCGCGACGACGCCCAGTGTGCGCCGCAGTGTCATGCGGTTCACATTCCCGCCCTGATCAGGTAGACCCAGTTCGCCAACACCATCGTCACCAGGAGCCAACGGGCTGCAGCCGACTGGATCCAGGCGGGCTCCTCGAGAGGACTGCCCAGCAGCGCCAGCAGCCCAGCCACAAGACCTCCTCCGACAAGACAGATCCAGCCGAGGGTTGCAAGCGGGCTCGCGGCCAGGGCCGCCCTCAGGTCCAAATCGCGCAACGCCAACGCCGCGCCCGTCGATCCACAGGTCGGGCAAGGCAGCTCCAGCAGTGAACGCGCCGGACACGAAGGCAGGCTTGTCGCTAGCGCTGGGGCCAGCGGCGACAGGGCAACAAGCAGGAGCGCCACTGCTCCCCAGAGCAGGCCCAATTGGCGTGCCGGCTCCACCTTACTGTTGGGCAAACATCGACATCAGGCTGGCACCCGCCACAAAGATCAGCATCCCGAAGCACACGCAACAGAGCACCACCGGAATCAGCACTGCCAGAACTGCTTTGCCCTGCTCGGTGCGATGAATCTGCTGCGTGCCGATCACGGCGAGGAAGAGCGTCCAGACCAGGCTGATCATGCCGCCCACGATCGGCACCAGGTTGGCGAGTTGCGCCACCGTCGAGTAGGCGACGACGCGAAAGCTCCCCTCGAAGCCGGCACGGGACTGCCCCAGCCCACCGACGATGACCAGGCACAAGTGCAGGATTGCGCTCCAGATGAAGATCCCGATGATGACGAAAACCGGAGCGAAGATCACATTGAACAAGAAACTCCCGGCCGAACCGATGACAAACGGGACCTGGTTGCGCACCTCTGCGGGGAACATGGAGAGAATCGAGGCCCCCATGAGAGTCTCCCAGACCTGGCCGAGTGCGACACCGATCCAGCCGACGATAATCGCAAACAGAAGAGGACTTCCGAAATCGCCCTGCTTGATGGTCTGGGCGAAAGCCTCGGCAGGAGAGGTGACAAACAGTTTCAGCGCTTCGATCAACCCATTGGCTGTGCCCAGCGTCGCCCGGCGCTCCCAGGGGTTGCCAGCAGTGCCACCGGCCTCGGGCGGTGCGGGTGGTGCGGGTGGTGCCGGAAGGTTCGGCGGTCCCTGTTCATTCGAGCCGCTCATGCTAGAACTTCTCGGCGTATTGGCTGATGCCGGGAACGAGGAAGCGCTCGCCGTTGAGACCCTTGACGATCGAGATCAATCGAATGACCGCAAAAGCCAAGAAAACCAGCGGGATGAAGATCGCAAACAGACAACCGATGCCTGTCGCCACGATGATGTTGAGCACGATTTGAATAAGGATCTCGAGCACGGTCAAGACCAATCCATTCTTGGCATGCCACTGCACTTCGCTGTCTTCCTTTTCGACCAGCAAGGGAATCAGAAAAAGGACCCAGAGATACGACAGAACGATCATGATTCCGCGATTCGAAGAATCGCTCTGACCCTGCTCGGCGGCTGGCGGCGGTGCTGGTGTTTCCTGGGGAGTATCTTGCTCGTTCATGACGACTTCTCCTCCGCGTTCGATGTTGTGATTCGAGTCGAGTCTATTACGCGCGCCGCCTCAACTTCCAGCAATAACAATCTCGGTGGCAATTCCCCCGAGAGCCTCCTCGAGCTCGCCAGCTCGCTCGCTTTCCACTTTCAGGACGAATTCCGCATTCGTGGAGAACACCTCTTCGACGATCACAATCGCGGGTGGGTAAATCAATCGCTTCAGGTCACCCACTCGCGAATAGGGAACAGAGACTCTGAGCGTCGTCGTTGGACGCCGCTCGGCGACCGCCAGCTCGACCAGTGCCCCCTTCACTGCACTCGCGTAGGCGCGGGCCAGCCCTCCTTTGCCCAGCTTCGTGCCGCCATACCACCGAATCACCACCGCCAGCACATCCGAAAGGTCGGCGCCTCGCAGGACCTGTAGCATTGGCGTTCCTGCCGTTCCCGCAGGTTCTCCCGCGTCGGAACGACCCTCGGCAGACGGTGATCCAACTCGCCAGGCCCAGCAGACATGTGTCGCATCCTGATGCTCCTGCTGGAACGTCTTGATCCTCGATCGCGCCGCTGCCTCGCTGAGCGCTGGCTCCAGAAGAGCCAGAAATCGTGAACCTTTCTCTCGCAGCTCGAATTGGGCCCGGCCTGCCGCAACCAGGTAAGGACTCGAACTCGTCATTCCGTCTAGTCTTCGAGTACCTGACGATAGATCCGACGATACTGGCTCACGACATCGTCTTCATTGAACTGATCCAGTGCCCATTGCCGCCCCGCCTTGCCAAAGGTCCTTCGCAGCTCATCATTTTGCAGGAGTTTGATCGCCGCCGCTGCCATCGACTCGATATCGCCGACCGGAAACAGGTAACCGTTCTCGCCGTCGCGCACCACCTCGGGAAGTCCACCCACCGAGGTAGCGATAACGGGCACCTCACAGGACAGGGCCTCGAGAGCAGCCAGGCCGAACGATTCTGTCTCCGATGGCAGCAGAAACAGATCCGCGCCCACCAGGATCTCCTCCACCAGCGGGATGCTGCCGATGAAGGTAACGGCTTCGAAGACGCCACATTCGCGCGCATACTGCTCCACTTTTGGCCTGTCGGGCCCATCTCCCACCAACAGGAGCCGACTCGGGATCTTGGAGCGCACCCGGCAAAAGACCTCTACCACGTCTTGTACCCGTTTGACCGGGCGAAAGTTGGAGATGTGCACCAGCAACTTCTCTCCCTCGCTTCGCCAACGGCGAGCTCCGTTCTGTGCCTGGACCTCATGAAACCGCCTGGGGTTGATGAAGTTGGGCACCACCTCGATATGGGTGTTGATTCCGAGTTGACGCATTGTCGCCCGCTTCAGGGCGTGGGATACCGCTGTCACTGCATCGCTCTTGATGATGCCGAAACGGGTCGTTTCGAGATAGTTCGGATCGTTCCCTACCAGCGTGATGTCCGTACCGTGCAAGGTGGTAACCACCTTGAGCGGTTGCGGCGAGAGTATTTCGCGAGCCAGGACGGCCGAGACCGCGTTCGGTACAGCGTAGTGGACGTGGATCAGGTCGAGGCGCTGATGCCTGGCCACCTCCACGATCTGCGTCGCCAGAGCCAGGGAATACGGCGGGTACTCGAAGAGAGGGTAATGGGGAACGACCACTTCATGGAAGAACAGATTGGCGTTGATGAAGGTCAAGCGAGACGGCAGCGCGTAGCTGATGACGTGTACCTGGTCTCCACTCGCCGCCAGCGCCATGGCCAGCTCGGTGGCCACAATGCCGGAGCCACCGAAGGTCGGATAGCAGCTGATCCCGATTCTCATCTCAGTCCCTTTGGCAGGAGATCCAGGGGGTTGTCTACCGCCAACGGCTGGCGGCTCCAGAAAGGCTCTCCGTAGGCGGCTCCGATCACCAGACCATAGTGCTGGGCTCGGCCCTCGACGGCCCGCCTGAACTCGAGTGACGCAACCTTGGTTGGCGGTTCGTCGTCCGTGTCGTCACCTTGATACAGCTGGCTGTGATAGGCGGCCAATGATTCGAGCTTCACCTCCCAGCTGGTTGTCACGTCGACGATGAAACTCGGGGTGAAGAGATCGTGCTGCATGTAAGAGAACTGGGCTGCAGGACGATGCGGCTCGCCTGAACCTCGGCGCACCAATCCGGAATAGAAACAGCTGTCAGCCACCAGCCGATGCGCCCGCGCGTGATCGGGGTGACGATCCGCCGGTGCCGGACCGAGCACCAACTCGGGACGCCATTTCCGGAGATGGGCGATGAGCTCGTCCTCCTCCTTCAAACCGTGGCGCAACTGGCCATCACCACAGTTCATGAAATCCATTGCGACTGCTCCGAGGATGTTCGCCGCCTCTTCCGCCTCCTGTCGGCGCTGAGCCACCGATCCCCGGGTACCCGCTTCGCCCTGTGTGAGATGCAGAATACCGACCTTTCGGCCGCGACCGGCCAGCTGTGCCAGGGTTCCTCCACAGCCCAGCTCAACGTCGTCGGGGTGCGATCCAATGGCCAGCACGTCCAGCTTCATGTCCCGATCTCCTCTCCCTTCATTCTGTTCGCTTGATACGGGGCGACTACCTGCAGGGTTGTCGGTTCCAGGTGCATCTGCTCGAACATGGCTTCGACGAACCCCTGCCCGTACTTCCCAGGAAAGTGACAAGAGGCGATCACTCTTTCCTGAAACTGCCCCCCGGGCAAGCAGAGCTCGCGGAGAGCTTCGAGTCGACCTTTCGCGATCGCGTTTCGGTTCGCCGCCGAGCTGGTGACTCGGTTACCGAACATCTGGAGCGCTTTGTGCATCTGGTCGGCAGTCTTCTTCCATGGGTTTTCGAGCTGGGGGTCGAGCTCGAGCGCTGGCCCCTTCAGCCTCTCCAATAGCTGTTCGAGAGTTTGCTCGGCCCCTGACAGAAACTTGGTGTCTTCGGCACGAGCCAGCACAGTCTCCAGGTCGAGAGCCGGGTCGACGAGGCTCTCGAAACCGATCCCGGTATCCGACAGCTTGGCGCGCTGCCGCTCGTCGAGAACCAACATCTGCGGACGCAACGTCACCCATGGGGCTGGAATGTCCAGCAACTCGAAAAGTGGGGCTACCTGGGGCATATACGACAGCTCTCCCGGGCCCAGCACCTGCAGACAGGTCCCGAAGACCGCATCCTGAATGGCCGACCGCGCCCGTACTCCCGGGCTAATCCTTTCCGGCTCTTTATCGATGACCGCGAGCAGCCACTCGACATCGTTCTCGAACTCCGGGTCTCCGCGCAGGCCAAATCTCTCCGGCGTCCGCCACTCGATCCGAAGGCGCTGGCGACCCGCCTGCAAGAAGAGCGGACTGGTGCCGGGTTGGGGTCTGACCTGAAGCGGAAATCCCGCCTCTGTAATCGCACCATCCCGTTGGTCGAAAGCCTTCCCCAGTGCCGTCCGCTGCTCCACGATCTGCCTCAGCCAGGGGCGTTGCGCTTCCTTGAGGCCCGCCAGTTGGGCGTCGACCAACAGGGGGCAGCGTTCGCCCAACATTCTCACCATCAAGCGGGCGAATGCCTCGCCAAATCGTGCTTCCGGCGTGTACCAGGCACCGATCTCATCCAACCACTCGCCATAGCGGTCGCCCGGAATAGCTTCATGAAGCTCTGACAGAATCTCGGTCACCCCGGCACCCAGCTCGCGCAAACCGACCGGCACCAAGGGCTCCTGGTCTTCACCGAGGTCGAATCTCCGCAACCCCTGTGCGGTAGGGAAGCTTGCCCCGGCGCTCTCCCGAAAATCGTGGTCCTCGGTGGCCATCCAGAACAGGGCCACCGCTGGCTGCCCGGCTGCCCGCAAGCGCTCGGCCCAGAGCGAGACGGCAACGGCCTTCGACAGCGTATAGAGGGGTCCGCCAAAGAGCCCGGGCTGCTGACCGGTGATCACGACGCGAGTCGCCGGATCTGCCAGGGAACCCGCCAGCTCACTGGCAACCGGATGGCCATATCCCTCGTTGGCAGTCTGCAGTGACAACGCCAGATTTCGACGATCCGGGGCGGTGCTCCGACAATCGCCCGCGGGCTCGTTGTCCGGCCTCAGAAAACGTACCGGGGTGAGAAGCTCGAGATCCTGCCCGCGCAGAAATGCTTCCACCAGGGGTGGAAATCGGCCCGTCGCCAGCAGGTCGACATTCGAGAGATCAGGTCTGGCGGTGTCCGATAAGGATGAGTCGTTCGCTGTCACTTTGAAACTCGTCTCCCGCAAAACTTCCATAAAGCGCGTCTACCTCGAGACCGGCCGAGCCCAGGGCTCGCTCGACCTCCTCGCGGGAATAGGCTCGCACACTCTCGACGAAGGTCTGCACATTGCGATTGGGTGCGTGAACCCGCATTCGTTTGTTTACGCGCTCGGTCCGTTCATCGAACCAGCGCTCTATCTCTACATCGTAGCCCGGAAGCTCCTGTCGCTCGCTGGGAACGAGATTGGCGACGACCTTCTCCCGATTGAACAGGTCGACGAGAAAGCGGCCCCCTGATCCCAGAACACGGTGAATTTCGTGCAGCACCCGGAGATTCTCTGCCTCGCTTTCGAAATACCCGAAAGAAGTGAAGAAGTTGAGCACCCAATCGAACGCCTCGTCGGCGAAAGGCAGACAGCACATGTCGCCGGCCACGCTGGGGAGACGAGGTGGTTCGGTCAAGAGCGTCAGTGACAGATCGACGCCGAGCGCCCGGAACCCACGACTGCGCAATACCTGTGTATGTCGACCCGCGCCACATGCCAGATCCAGAACAGCTCGTGGGCTCTCACCTTCAAACACTCGGGCCACGAAGTCGATGTGTGCTTCCGCCTCGCCCCGGTTGCGATGGGCGTAGAGCTCCAGATACTCTGTGCCGAACCACTCCTTGTACCAGGCCACGAGGCGCATGATATCGGCTCTTCTCGATTACCGGAGCATCGTGCCAGTAGAATTGGCTCGCCATGTTGGTTCTCGGTGATCTGCAGATCGCACCTCCCCTGTTCCTGGCACCCATGGCGGGTGTCACCGATCGTGATTTCCGCCTGATCGTCCGCCGGATCGGCGGGATCGGGGTTGTTTCCATGGAGTTCATCTCCTCTCGCGCCATTGTCAGCGGCCACCCCCGCGTTGGTGACCTGATGTATTTCAGTGATGAGGAGCGACCGCTGTCGATTCAGATCTATGGTGCCGATGTCGAGGCGATGGCCCAGGCGGCGGAGGTCGTGCAGAACCTGGGAGCCGACATCTGCGACATCAACATGGGCTGCCCTGCGAACAAGGTGCTCAAGGGCTGCGCCGGCGCGGCTCTCATGGGGGACCTGCCGCTCGCCGAGAGGGTGATTCGCGAGGCGCGGCGTCGGCTGAAGATACCCTTGACGGTCAAGTTCCGCCTGGGGCTACGACAGGAGGAGGTCACCTATCTGGAGTTGGGCAGGATCTGTGAGGCCAACGGCGTCGACGCCGTGACCATGCATGCGCGTACTGCCAAACAGATGTTCCGCGGCCAGGCGGATTGGTCTGCTATTGCTCGCTTGAAACAAGAGCTTTCCATCCCGGTTATCGGTAATGGCGACATCAACTGCGCCGACGACGCTCTCCGGATGTTCAGGGAAACAGGCTGCGACGGTGTGATGGTTGGACGCGCCGCCACCAAGAACCCCTGGATCTTCCGCCAGATCCAGTCTCGTCTGTCGGGCGGACAGCTTCCGGAACCGACATTGGCAGATCGGAGACAGCTCATCCTCGGTCACTTTCGTATGGTTGCGGAGCGGGAGAACGAACGCCACGCCCTGCACAAGCTGCGCAAGTTCACCGGTTGGTATACCCATGGGCTGCCACGCGGTCGCAAGTTGCGACAGCAAATCAACCAGCTTCCGGATGTGAAGACCTTCCTGACTGCCGTCGAAACGTTCTTCGACCACCTCATGGAGGAACAAGCCGCCTGATGAAGCCGCTCTGCTACCTCGACGGACGAGTTCAATCGCTCGCTGAAGCCCGGCTGGATCCTCTCGACAGAGGCTTTCTTTTTGGGGATGCACTCTATGAAGCCGTCAAGGTCCTCGACGGAACCCTACTCCATCTGCAGCCTCATCTGGATCGTCTGTACAAAGGGTTGAGCCGCGTAGAGATTCCCGCCCCCGACAGCCTTGAAAGTATCTGCCGGCAGCTCGTCGAAGCAACTCGGTTGGACTCTGGCTACCTCTACCTGCAAATCAGTCGCGGAGTTCGTTCCCGTGTCCTCATTCCCCCCACGGATCTCGAACCAACGATTTTTGTCGTTCCCTTCGAGATGGTCTTCGATGCGCCCGCCGGGCGGCTCAAACGCGCGGTGACCGCTCCCGACTGGCGCTGGGATTTTCGGGATATCAAGACCACCAGCCTGATGGCCACAGTGCTGGGCAAGCTTCGCGCCGGCAAAAGCGCGGTAGACGAGGTGCTCTTCGTCGGGTCTCGACGGCGGTTGCGCGAAGGCGGTACCACCAACCTGTTCGTCAGACACGAGGACGCCTGGGAAACCCACCCCGCTGACGGCTGCATTTTGCAGGGCGTCACTCGCGGCTCACTGTTGAAACTCGCTGCAGCGGAAGGCATGCAGATCGTCGAGCGCGGCCCTTGCCTGGATGAGATCGAGAACTGGCAGGAGGCGTTTCTCTGTGGCACTACCACCGGTGTGCAACCCTTGGTAGAGCTCGATGGTCAACGGATCGGCGACGGCGGAGCCGGCACCTGGACACAGAGGCTCGCAGCCACTTTCGACCAGATGGAAAGGAATCTCATCGCCGCCAATGTGGCTTGAGAGTGCTGGTTGATGGAAGACGCTCTCGATCGACAATTCTCGCAGTCCACCACTTCGGTGCTGCGGGCCGTGGAAGAGGCTGCCGAGGTCTGGGGTGCTGTCTGGCAACCCGGTTCGCAGGGCGGCCAACTCGCTCTTTCCACCGTTCAAGGCCTGCGACAGGGTGTCCTTTCAGGCAGCCTGAAGGTCGAGCCGTCCGACGGGGGCACCCTGCTACGACTGCAGATTGAAGAGACGCGATTCTCGATAAACTGGTCTGCAACGGCAGTTCTCCTTCTGGGCGGGCTCGGCGGCCTCACCCTCGTCCTCTGGCCGCTGTCCCCGAAGATCCTTCAACTAGCTCCCATCGGCGCGGTTTTGGCCACCGTTGCCTGGCTTCTAGTGGTTTCAAGGCTTCGCTACAGCGACGCCACCGACTTTCTCGACCTGGTCGCGGAGCTGGCGGGGGGCATCTGATTCGCAGCAAAGAGTCGGCCGCTGGATCACTTTACGTTCGACCAAGGGTTGGATAACCCGCTCACGGGTCGCCCCGGGTCACCGCGACACCGGGCTGGTTTCAGCCTTCTTCCTGCAAGGTTGACCCGACGGCCGGCATGTCAACCGACCGGAGAGGGACTCGCACGACAATCCTCGTGCCACGGCCGGGAGCCGCGTCGAACTCGATCTCTCCATGGGCCAGGCGAACACGCTCTTCCATGCTGGCCAAGCCGATGCCTTCGCTCACACCGGATCGCGCCGGATCGAAGCCCCTTCCACGATCCTCTATCGCCAGCTCGAGAGTCTCGCCAGCACCGATCAGCGACACCGAGGCGGTATCGGTGCCTGCATGCAACTCGACATTGTGCAATGCGGCCTGCGTGATCCGGTAGAGACAGATTCCCAGGTCCATCGAAACCTGTTCGGGCACCTCTCGACTGCTGAATCGTACTTCGATGCTTCCACGCTTCGAGAAGTTCTGGCACTCCCAACGCAGGGCGTCCTCCAGTCCCAGGTGCTCCAGCATCGATGGGTGCAGCCCGCGTGACAGGGTGCGAACATCGGTGGCCAACTTGATCAACTCGGAGTGGATCTCGGCGAGCTGCGGAGGTTCGAGCGCTTCCTGGCGAAGCAGAGCCTGCTCGAGATAGCCCGCCTTGCTCGCCAGCCCCGCCAGGCGCTGCGACAGATCGTCGTGGATTTCCCGGGCCAAACGCCGACGTTCCTCTTCCTGGGCCGACAGCAATCTGCCAGCGAGATCCCGAAGTCGCTGCTGACTCACCCGCAGAGCGGCTTCGCTCTCACGCAGTTGCGCCTCGACCTTCTTGCGGCTGGTGATGTCCGTCACCGAGCCGAGAACCTGGTCGGCGACCCCGTCGTCGCCGATGATCGGACGCTTGACTGTCTGCAGCCACCTGACCTTGCCCTCGGCGTCGGTCAGCGTCTCCTCGGGTATGAACATCTCTTGTTGCGTGTCCATGACCTCGAGATCTCGTTGGCGAAAGGCCTCTACCTCTTCCGGGTTGGAGTTGAAGTCAGCGTCGGTCTTGCCGATCAACTCCTCGACTGTCGTGCCATAGGCATCGGCAACGGCCTGATTGACCAGCGTGAACCGACCCGCTCGATCCTTGGCGAAGATGAAGTTGGGGTCGACATCGATTACCTGGCGAAGAAAGGCACGCTGCTCCTCGACCTGATCCTCGGCCATCTTTCTCTGAGTGATATCGATCATGAAGCCGCGCGAGACCGTCGGTCCTCCGCCCTGATGGGTAACGCTGACCACATCCCGCACCCAGACGATTCGACCATCGACCGCAACCATGCGGTACTCGATAGCCCCGCCGCTTGTCGTGGTCGTTACCTGGTTGTAGAAGTCCTGTGCTCGCTGCCGGTCATCCGCGTGAACGATGCCCACCCAAAAGCCCTCTTCGTACCAGCGCTCTCTCGGATACCCCAGGATGTCGACCGCCTGTGGACCAACATAGGAATGCCCCTGGGCATCGCTGTGGGATTCCCAGGGAATTGCCTGGACCGATTCCAGCAGGTCTCGGTAGCGCTCGCGGCTACGACGGAGCTCATCGGTTCGGTCGCTGACCCTCTGCTCCATTTCGTCGCGGGCCTGGCGCAACTGCTCTTCGACATCGCGGCGAGAGGTGATGTCCTCACAGACAATGAGCACGATGGTGTCACCCGCTGAATCCTGCGCCGCGCGTGCCTGTTCCTGCACCCACATCACGTGGCCGTCCCGATGCACCTTGCGCAACTCCCATTCAAAGACCTGTCCGGGGTTGGCGCAGCATGTAGCCAGCTGCTTCTGGACAGCCTCACGATCTTCCGGATGAAAGACACCGGTGACCGAGGTACCCAGCAGCTCGTCGGCCCGATAGCCCAGATTGCTCGCGCCGTAATGGTTGACCGACAAGACCACGCCGTCGGCACCGACGGCGAAATACATGGAGGGATTGTCCTCGTAGAGGATCCGATAGGTTTCTTCGCTCGGTTTGAGAGAGCGCATGCAGTCTGCCCCTTCCTGGGTGGAAGATTCCAGCCTATTGCCGTATTCTTACCGGGTCAACACGACCACCGGCGGTGGGACACCCTGTGCTGAAGCGGGAATGTTCAGGGGCTCAGTCGTGTTGTCTCCAGTGGCCACAGGTCTCGAGTTCTTTCTCAATTTGGGGGCGTTTTTGGCTTCGACGGGGAACAGTGCGGCCCGGAAGCTGCGTGTCGTTTCTCCCCTTCGTATAGGGGAATAACACAATTGCCAACGATAACTTGGCTCTGGCTGCTTAAACAGCCACGTCCCGGCGAGAGCGTTGATTCGTCGCGCTCGTCGAGGGCGACGCAGTAACGGATCGAAGGATTCGATTGGCCTCGCGGCGAATCCTGATACTAAGTGAGGCTGGTTGAGCACGTGGGTTGCCTTTGTCCTTAGCGTGTTCAACGAGAACCTGAAACAAAGGATACACACGTAGAGGTTTCCAGGACGCGTTCTTCGGACGTGGGTTCGAGTCCCACCGCCTCCACCATTATTCTTCCTGTAGCCTCCGTCTCGACGCTAAGCTTGCAGCGTCACTTGCCACCCCACCTTCGTGGGGCTCGAACCCTGCGAGCCGAGCACTCGTGCGAGGCTGCCAAACAACGACGCTCGCCACGAAGTTCCTGAAGCGCAGCGGAAGGGACTTCGAGTCCCACCGCCTCCACCCTCCGTTCCTCTGACTCTTGATGCTCGACCGCTATACTCCGGCGATGGCCCGATCGCCGCGATTTCGACGTCCCTCACGGACGACGATACTGTTGACCCTGCTGCTGATCTGGGCTGTCGGGCTGAGGATCTGGTTTGGCAGCCATGATCTCCAGATCCACCGTTTCTGGGACGAAAAATTCAACATCCCCAATGTGCACGCTGCCCTCGAGGAAGGCAGCTTGACACCGGTTCGCTACGCCTACCTTCGACTGTCCTATCTGCCCCAGGTTGCTGTTCTCGGAACCATGCAGGTCGCCGCGCGACTCTTCGATCCCGAGTTCTCCTGGTTCGATGGCGAGATTCTGCGGCCGCGCGGGTTCCTGGTCACGCGCACGATTCAGGCGCTGATTGGCGGGCTGTCGATCCTTCTCACCTTCCTCGTAGGGCGATACCTGTTTTCGCCCGGTATCGGGCTGCTCGGTGCCTTTCTGGTTGCGGCCTCACCAACACACCTCGTCTTTTCGGGAGTCTTCAAACCCGACATCCTGGCAGTCACCACAACCCTGATCGCCTTCCTGCTCAGTCTGCGAGCTGTAGACCGACCGACCCTCTGGCGCTATATCGCTGCAGGTCTGGGTATCGGATTGGCCATGTCCAGCAAGCCCACGGCCGGCGCCATCGCCATTCCCCTGACCGTCGCTGCCCTGCTCCTCGGATTCAGGAATCGTCGTCATTGGCTGGGTCTGATGTTCGCAGGCCTGACCTCCGCGCTGATGTTCCTGGCTCTGAATCCCTATCCGCGCTACCTGAGAGCGTTCTCCCTGCAGCGTAAACGCTACGACCAGATTGCCGCGCAGAAGGGCACGCTGGGGGACCCTTTGGCCGCCATGCGGGACGAGTTGGTAACGGTCTTTCCATGGGCCCACGGTGCCTGGATCGGGGCCATCGCGTTTCTCGGCATGTTCTTTCTCGGTTACCTGATCTGGAAGCACCGTCACAACGCCGAGAAGGCGGTTCAGATCGCCATGTTGTGGATCTACCCCGTCAGTTTCATTCCCCTCTATGCCACAGTGACCCAGAATGTTCTGCCCCAGAATCTTCTGCCTCTTCTGCCCTTCACCGCGCTCGCGGCAGCAACCCTGATCGCTGCACTCTGGCAGCAGCTGGCAAGCCGCTTGACCTGGTGGGCTAATCCGCGGGTCGCCACGACGGTAGGCGCTCTATTTGTGGTGATCGTGGCGTTCCCATCCGCTGCCCGCGCCTACAGGGTCGTCGTACCGACAACGAAGCTGGTGGCCATACGCCAACTCGCGGCTCGCCTGCCGGGAGAGTCGCAACAACTGATTCGTATGGAATCCGAGGGAACCTCACCCGAGATCTTTGCCGGACAGCCGGGGCCGGCCAAAAAGCCCCCAGCTCATTTCCTGCTCTGGGACCCGCTACGGTTGACCGACCTCGACACCGAGGTCCTCGACAGGTCGGATGCGGAGGTTTTTCCGCGCGCTCGAATAGATGGTCCGCAGGTCGAGTTCTACCAGAACAGAATGGCACTCGTCGAATCCAGGCAAATCCTGGAGGTCTCTTCGAGCCTTTTTCGTGTCCGGGGTCCAGATCTGATCGTGCTCCTCCATCCCTGGCAACCGCTCGAACCGCAATCCGTCGTGCTCGAGAAGGCTGCTGAAGACGACTGGTTCCAGCATCGGCTCTCGGCTCCGGCAGGGGGGAGACAGATCGCCTCTGTCGAGTTTCTGGTCGTGCGCGACCGCAACGCCCGGAAGACCCTCCGCGTCGAAGTCGGGGATGCCGGAATCGAGCTCGAGCGGCTCGTTCGCCAAGGCAAGAGCGATCTCTGGACCTCCGATCGATTCTCCCTGACGCCGGCCGGTGAAGCTCCAGTCCGCATCAGGCTCCCGAGCCCAGAACAGGCAACCAGCTTGAGTGTCGTGGTAAGGCGTTGGCGGCAACCTGTTTAGGCTACCGGTTCAGTCGACATAGCCCAGCGCCTCGAGCTTTTCGCGCTCCTCTTGCGTGATTTCGATCTCGGCCTGGGCCTCGAGCCGATCCAACCCCTGCTGGGCCCTCTGTTGATACTGACGCAGAGCTGCACGCAAGGCCTCTGCGGTGTCAACTTCTGTGGCCGCAGCACGCTCGCTGGAGTCTGCTGCCAGATCGAAATAGCGGGCACTCTTGTCACGCTCATCGTAGACGAGCTTGACCCCGTCCTGGATGACCGCGGAGACCTTCTGGTAACGACGGGTTTCGGAGAATATGGGAGTGTTGCTCGGGCGGTTTCCGAGATGCATGCCACTGACCTGTGAACCTGCGCGAATGCCCAGGTAGTCGATTAGCGTCGGCAGCAAGTCGACGTGTGCCACATACCTGGAGACTCGCCTTGGACTCTCGGTTCCGGGCCACTTGATGATGAGCGGTACGTTGATGAGCTCGTTGTAGACCGTCGAGGTATGACCCAGCCCACCGTGATCCAGAAACTCCTCCCCGTGGTCTGCTGTGAAGATGATCATCGCGTCTTCCAGGTGACCCGTATTTTCGAGGCGGTCGAGAAGCCGGCCGACATGATGATCAGTGTGGGCTATCTCCGAATCGTAGAGGTCCAGGAGATAATCTCGCTGCTCCTCGGAAAGGTGACCCGTTCGAGCCCTGGCGCGCAGCTGCCGGTAGGGCATCTGCCACCACTCCGATTCGCTTTCGGGCGGGGAATCGGCAAAACGATGCCCTTCGTGCTCCAGAAAAAGAAAATGGGGATCGAAGTAGTGCGCGAACAGGAACGTAGGCACCCCCTGGATCTGATCGACAATCCTCAGGGCTGCATCGGTAACCTCCGCCGAGCTCACTGTGCGGTGCCCACCAGCAAAGGACTCGAACGAATCGAAGCCCTGTCCGAAGCCCCATTTCCGGCCGACGAAGTCATGGCTGACGACCGCATGGGTCGCATACCCTCGAGCCGAGAGAATCTCCTGCAGCAAGACCTCGGTGTCTGGAATCCGCTTGTTGAACCCCTGGATACCGAGCTCGGAGGGATACCGTGAAGTCAGCAGCGAAGCGACCGCGGGAAGGGTCCATGGCGCCTGGCTGAAAGCGTTCTCGAAAAGAGTCGACTTGCTTGCCAGACGGTCGATGTTCGGCGAGGTGTCCCGTCCATACCCATAACAACCCAGGTGATCCCGGCGCAGGGTGTCGACGACAATCAAGACAACATGAGGGTTCTCGACCCGACGCTCCCAGGCCTCGGTCAGCTCGCCGAGCTCGCTGGTGACGTCGGACTGGCTACAGCCGGCGAGAAGGGACGCGAGCAGGAGTCCCCATTTCACAATTCCGGTGGTATTGCCTGAGCTCAAGAGGGTTCGCTTTCCATCAGGGCGGTGGGCACTCTAGCAGAGCGCTCGTCGGGGCGACTTTCGACCCATCCAATGCCCTGTCACCCTCGTAACTCTTCTTACCTTGCGGGTGGAGGCCTGTCGATAGCGATTTCGCAGGCTTTGTTCTTGCTTCCGCTCCTGACATATAGTTAACGACTCGAAGTTCATCCGAACAAACAGGAGAATCTCATGAAGAAAATGCTGTTTCTGATGGTTGCTCTGGCGGTTGTTGCAGTGCCCGCGACCGCCCAGAAAATCACCATCGATTACGCTCACGATTTCGACTTCAGCCAGGTCAAGAGCTTCACCTATGTCGAAACCCAGGACACCGATTTGCAGAACTCCTTGGCAGACAGCCGTCTCGAGAACGCCATTCTCCGCGAGCTCAAGTCGGGAGGCCTGCAGCAGGTGGACGCTGGGGGCGACATCCTGGTGACCTACCATGTCGTCACCGAAGACAACACCGTCTTCACTACAGACCACTTCGGCTACGGCGGTTGGGGTCCGGGATGGGGCGGCTATGGTAGCTGGGGCTATGGTGGCTACGGCTACGGCGGCGGCATGGGTACCTCGACGACGCGCGCCACGACCTACACCGACGGCACCCTGATCCTCGATGCCTACGACCCGGCCAGCAAGAAGATGATCTGGCGCGGCACCGGCACCGTGACCCTCAAGTCCAAGCCCGAAAAGCTGGCCAAGCAGGTCGACAACATCCTCAGCAAGATGGGCAAAAAGTGGGACAAGATTCTCCACAATCAGGGAAAGTAAACTCGAATCCAACAGGAGAACGAAGATGAGAAGAATGCTGCTTTTGATGATTACCTTGGCGATCGTCGCAACGCCCGGCGTGGCGCAAAAGATCACCATCGACTATGCCCATGATTTCGACTTCAGCCAGGTGAAGAGCTTCACCTATGTCGAGACCCAGGACACCGATCTGCAGAACACGTTGGCAGACACCCGCCTCGAAAGCGCCATTCTTCGTGAGCTCAAGTCGGGTGGCCTGAAACAGGTCGATTCTGGTGGTGACATCCTCGTCACCTATCACGTGGTCACCCAGGACAACACCGTCTTCAACACTACAAACTACGGCTATGGCGGCTGGGGTCCCGGTTGGGGTGGCTATGGTAGATACGGCTACGGCTATGGTGGCTACGGCTATGGCGGTGGTATGGGATCGTCGACCACGACCACCACTACCTATACCGAGGGCACGCTCATCATCGACGCCTACGACCCCGCCGAGAAGAAGATGGTCTGGCGTGGCACCGGCACCGTCACCGTCAAGTCCAAACCCGAGAAGCAGGCCAAGCAGGTCGACAACATTCTCAGCAAGATGGGCAAGAAGTGGCAGAAGATCCTGGCTGGCCAGGGTAAATGACCTTCTGAACCGGAGCCCAGATGCTCACCATGAATAGAGCCAGGGGCGAGAGCCTCTGGCTTTTTCTTCTTGCAGTGACCACTCACTTTGCTGTTGCAGCCAGCGTTGCTGCCAAGAAGGTCGACAGCCGTTCAGCGGCCAGGCTGTGTCCAGCAACCGTCCAGTGGCGATCGAGGCGAAAATAGAGATCCTCGCCCCTGGCGAGTCCCTCGGCGAAAAATGGTCCCAGGTCGAGGGTGGGTATGCGGTGCTTTTCGAGCAAGGCCTTGAAGATCCTTGTGGGCGTTTGGGGATCATACTTGTCGGGCTCCAGGCCGAGGCTGACCAAGCCAGCTTGCCAGCGTTCGGGGTCGACCTGGATCTCACTCGGAATCAGTACCGAAACCAGGATGAAGCCCTGCTGCTCCGCCAGATCCACCAACCGTCCGATTGCCGCATCGGTGGCCGCGATCGCGGGCGCCAGATCACCTTCTGCCGAGGTCTTGTAGACACCAAACTCCTCCCGCAGCGTTCTCATCTTCCAGGGTTCACCCAGGCCCAGACGCGACCGCAGCGGCATCAGCGCCGGCTGCTCCAGGAGTCCCTTGAGCGCAACATAGAGATGCGAATGACGGAAGAGCCACGCTCTGATGCCACCCGCGGACTGGCTGGGTTTCAGCAAGCCATCCACCAGCAAGATATCCTCGCGGTCCGGCGAGGCGTCGACGAGGTCGTTGCCCAGAAAAACTGCCATGATGACCACGTCCGGCTCCAGACCGACACCGTGTCGTCGCATCCAGCTCTCCGCGTCTGGTACACCGAACGCCGGAATTCCGGCGTTCAGAGCCTGTACCTGGCTGCGGGACAGCGCGGCCAGAGTGGACAGTCGAGCCGTGAAGGTCTCCGTGTCCTCCACGCCGACACCGAACACGAACGAGTCGCCGATGGTGAGAACCCGGAGGCCGTTCCGAGGCTTCGGCGTCAATGCTTCGCCTCGCAAGCCTTGCTGGTTGATGCGGATGGTGTTGTCGTACTCGGCGCGATTGTAGATCCGCCCGTGGTAGCCGGGAGAAAGCCGGTAGCGGCCCGGTGGGTCCGGCGTATAGAACCCGCCGGGAGTGATCACCAGTCTGGGCTGGGGACGGACGATCCGCACAACCACCTCCGCGGCCAACAAACAGAAAGCCAAGGAAACGGAAAGCACCAGCACTGGCAGCAAGATCTTCTTCAACACCTGGGGTGGTCCCTCACACCTCTTCGGTCAGTGCCTGACGAATCGACTCGCCATAGGGCGCCTTGAGAACGCCGGCATCGGTGATGATCGCGGCGATCAGCTCGTTCGGTGTCACATCGAATGCATAGTTGGCGGCGTCCGCCTCTGGTGGGGTTACCTGGGTACCGAAAACCTCCTTGACCTCTGTCGGGTCTCTCTCCTCAATGGGGATCTGCGCACCCGTCGGTGTTTCGTTGTCGATTGTCGACAGCGGCGCAGCGACATAGAAGGGCACGCCATGCCGCTCGGCCAGAACTGCCAGAGGGTAGGTTCCGACCTTGTTCGCCGTATCGCCATTGGCAGCGATACGGTCGGCACCGACGACGATGCGATCCACCAGCCCCCGCGACATCAGCGAGCCGGCACTGGAGTCGGTGATCACCCGAAACGGGATCTCGAGCCGCTGCAGCTCCCAGGCCGTCAGGCGCGCGCCCTGCAGTAATGGCCGCGTCTCGTCGACCCAGACCATGCTCAGTCGATCCGCTTCCCAGGCAGACTGAATCACCCCCAGCGCGGTCCCATAGCCAGCCGTCGCCAGGGCTCCGGTATTGCAGTGGGTCAGAACCCGATCCTCGGCTGCGAACAACTGGGCGCCATTAGCACCAATGCGGCGGTTGGCTTCGATGTCGTCGGCATGGAGCTGATGTGCCCATTCGAGCAGTGCACCGACGGCCTCGCCCCGGTCCCGATCGGCAACCTCGTCGAACACTCTCCTGCCTCGTTCCAGTGCCCATTTCAGGTTGACCGCGGTGGGCC
Organism: uncultured Acidobacteriota bacterium; assembly: GCA_963707075.1. GTDB lineage: Bacteria > Acidobacteriota > Thermoanaerobaculia > Multivoradales > JAHEKO01 > CAXMQZ01. Next base: position 1,820,956 of record CAVPOX010000002.1, on the reverse strand, counting down.
GTGTCCTTCCCAGAAGGTCGGAAACTTCCGCGAACCGCTCTCGGTGGTCCTGGGCATCCGGCCCACTGAGTAGCCCTACGACAAGGCCGTACGCCGCGGACACTCCGATCGCTGGCGCTCCGCGAACCGAGAGACGATAGATGGCATCGGCAACATCTTCAGGGCGGCGACACTCGAGCCACGTTTCCTCTCTGGGAAGCTTGGTTTGATCGAGAAGCTCCAGATGGTCGTCAACCCAACGGATCGGAGAAAAGGTCGATTCGGTCTCGTTCATGGCAACCTATGTTAATACCCTCGGGAATCCACGCTAGAATCTCCCCCTGCCAAATCGCGTTCCCGCCCCTGATGGACGCCAAACGACCAGCCCGAGGAGGCTCTGATGAAAGGTGATCCCAAAGATCTCGGCTTCTCCACCCGCGCCATTCATGCGGGCCAGCCACCCGATCCTACGACCGGCTCCGTTTCGGTACCGATCTACCAGACTTCCACCTATGTTCAGGAAGAGCTTGGCAAGAACAAGGGCTTCGAGTACGCCCGCGTGCAGAATCCAACCCGGCAGGCCCTGGAAGAGAACATCGCCTCGCTCGAGGGCGGGCTGAGCGGTCACGCCTTTGCCTCCGGCATGTCCGCCATCTCCACCTTGCTGACCCTTGTCAAGGCGGGCGAGCACGTTGTCTGCTCGCAGAACGTCTACGGCGGGACCTATCGCTACTTCAGCCAGATCCTGGAAAACTACGACCTCCATTTCTCCTGGGTCGATTCTTCCGATCTCGACGCGATTCGGGGCGCCATGCGCGACAACACTCGGATGGTCTACATCGAGACGCCTACCAACCCGATGATGGAAATCACGGACATTGCGGGAGCTGCGGAGATCGCGCACAGCGGCGAGGCGCTACTGGCCGTGGACAACACGTTTCTGTCGCCGCGGTTCCAACGGCCACTGGAGCTCGGGGCCGATGTCGTCATTCACTCCACCACCAAGTTCCTCAACGGACACAGCGATTCGCTGGGCGGTGCTCTCGTTGCCTCGAGAGCCGAGGACTCCGAGTGGTTTGCTTTTGTTCAAAAATCTGCGGGTGCGATCCTGTCGCCGTTCGACAGCTTTCTCGTCCTGCGAGGTCTCAAGACCCTCGCCGTCCGCATGGAACGACACGAGGCGAGCGGGCGCGCCGTGGCCGAATTCCTGGACCAACATCCAAGGGTCCGGAGGGTGCTGTATCCGGGTCTCCCTTCACACCCTGGTCACGAGCTGCAGAAGAGGCAGGCATCGGGTTTTGGAGCTCTGATCACCTTCGATCTGGGAACCTATGCGGCGGCCAAGAGCATGCTCGACAACCTGCAGGTCATGAGTCTCGCTGAGAGTCTCGGTGGCGTCGAGACCCTGATCTCTCACCCCGCCAGCATGACGCACGCCTCGGTGCCAGCCAAAGACCGGGAAAGGCTCGGCATGACCGAGGGAGTGGTTCGGGTATCGGTTGGAATCGAAGATCTCGAGGATCTGATCGCGGATCTCGAGGCGGCGCTGGGGAAGATCTGAGACGCGGCTACGGCGCCTCCTCCTCTTCTTTCTTGGACACGCCGCCGCTACAAGCATAGATCCAATGCAGAAACCCTTCCTCACCCTGCTTGATATCGAAGGCGAGAATCTCTGGTAGTGCGTAGCTGTGCAATTCCTTTATCGCGGCTTCGATCTTCTGGTAGTTGCTGTCTAGCGCCTTGATGATCAGCATGAACTCGCTGTCCGTGCAAATCTTGCCCTGCCACCTGTAGATGGACCGACGCACCGGCAAGATATTCACACAACACGAGAGGTGACGCTCGACAAGCTCCTGGGCCAGGTCGTTCGCTTCCTCCTCGGTACCGACGGTCGTCACTACCAGAATTGCCTGCACGATGCGAAACGTTACTCCAGTGCACCACAGGCCGTCAACGCGACACCCTCGTACCACCTAGTGGCGCCACTCGTCGCTGTCCCTTGTGTAGCGCATGATCTTGACCTTGCCCGTACGCCCATAGACCCGCACCACTGACAACAAATAGCGGCCATCCGTGATGTAGACGGAGCCCGGCGTGGATCCTCCCAGATAGTTGAACGCTGCGATGTCCGAACGGTTGAAACGAATCGGGTCATCCAGACGCGTCAGACGACGCCGAGGGTCACCCGGGTCTGGCGGGGCTGGTCCCGGCGGAAAACCGAATCGAACCTGGCGACCGAAGTGGGCCAACTCGCGAGGCAGGCCCACGGGCGGATCGACTCCAGCTTCGATATCGACGGTGCGGACACCATCGCCATCTCCATCGCGATAAAGGGTGTAGGTCACCCGTGAATCTTCCCTAATTCTGAATTTCACTCCGACCTTGGCGCCATGGCGCACCGCGTAGGACCTTGCCAGGCGCAGCGCCGCCACCAACTCGTGCGCTGCCAGATCCACCTTGAGGCTTCGCGTCCACTCCAGGACACGAGGAATTCCCGTCGTAGCCAGGAGCCCTACAATGCTCAACACGACAAGCACCTCGAAGAGTTGAAACCCGAGCTGTGCATCAACCACTCGACCCACACGGGTGCCGACCCGGCTGGCCGGCACCCTTTCAAAACGCCACATTAAACGATCGATCAGGAGCCTCCAGGTTGCTGCTCTTTGGGCACCTGCACCTTCTCTGTCAGGGTCGTATCCCCGGAAAGCGCGATGTAGGGCTTGATCAACTCGAAGGTCTTCTCGCCCACGCCTCGGACCAGCAACAAATCCTCTGCGGACTTGAACCGGCCGTTCTTCTCGCGAAACTCCACGATGCGCTCTGCTACCGATGGCCCAACTCGCGGCAACAGGGCCAACTCCTCGAGTCCGGCAGTGTTGATATTGACCACTGCCTTGCCATCGGCCGCAGTCAACATTGGCGTCGCCAGAATGGCAGACACCAGCAAAACGACACTTGCGCGCTTCATCTGTCTCTTCATCGTCTACTCCTCTTACTCGTTCATCGACTGGGGATCTCTTCGCCCCCATACATTGCCTATCGTTGGCGATGCATCGCCCGCTGCTCGACTCGTGCACACCTCCTTTCTCCGGTTGGTTCTTCACGAGCGATCCGACCTTCAAGCGGGGTGCCAACCTCATGAGGCGTGTAAACCACACAAAAAAAAGCACTTGATTCACTTGCTCTGGTTTTCATCAACCTGGTCTCGTCAAGATTTCATGTGCCGACTCGCTGCTGAGAGCCACGGGAAAGAGCGAATTCTGCGGTGCCACCTGGAACTCGGGGGTCGCTCTTCGACCCCGCAAGAATTTCTGACGGCTGCGCGAACGCTTGTCCCCAGTTTCCCGACCCTGGAGGAGGCCTGTCCTGTCTGTGGAATCCTGGGTAGCCCTGGGCACCCCTATTGCATTAGATTAGGGCGCTCATGACCAAGAGAAGCACGTTTCGCGAGTACCTGGAGGCGCTGATAATCGCCGGGATCTTCCTCGGGTTCACCAACACTTTCGTGGTGAAGACTTTCTTCATCCCGAGCGCCTCGATGGAGGAAACCCTGCTCATCGGCGATCATCTCTTTGTCAATCGGTTCATCTTTGGCGCGTCCGCATCGCCAGTGGAAGAGAAGGTGTTACCACTGCGAGACGTTCAGCGCGGAGATATCGTCATCTTTCGTTCTCCCGAGCGGCCGCGGGTCGATATGGTGAAGCGTTGTGTCGGACTGCCGGGCGACGTCATCGAGGTGATCGGCAAAGAGCTCTATGTCAACGGCAGCCAGGTAGACGATTCGTCCTACACCTGGCATCGGGATTCCCGGGTATTCCCGGATCGGCCATCGGTACCGGACCAGGCCCGGCTTCGCGACAACTTCGGGCCCTATACCGTGCCGCAGGATCACTATTTCTGCATGGGAGACAACCGTGACCAGTCCTACGACTCTCGCTTTTGGGGACCGGTTCCCGCTCACTACGTCAAGGGCCGTGCCTTCATGATCTATTGGTCCTTCGCGGGTGAGACCTCGGACGGTGTCTGGCGAGGCTGGGGTCACAAGCTTCGCCACCTGGGCAATACCGCTCTAGGCTTCTTTCAGGAATCTCGCTGGAGTCGCACTTTTCATCTGATCCACTGAGCGGGTTCTTGGTAGATGGACCATTCCAGATCACTTCTGTTCGAGTATCTCGAGGCTTTGTTGATTGCCGTGATCTTTGCTGTTTTCGCGCGCACATGGGCGTTTCAGGCCTTCAAGATTCCAACCGGCTCCATGGAGGAGAATCTGCTCATCGGTGACCATATCCTGGTCAACAAGTTCGTCTATGGCCCCGCGGCGAGTCCACTCGAGCAGTTCCTGCTACCCATGCACACCGTCAGGCGCGGCGATGTCGTGGTGTTCAAGTTCCCCGAAGACCCGACCCGCGATTTCATCAAACGATGCATCGGCCTTCCCGGCGACGGGATCGAGATCGTCGACAAGACGGTCTTCGTCAACGGCAAGAAGGTCGAGGATCAAGGCTACACCTATCATTCGGATGTCCACATCTATCCGAGATCCGATTTCCTCGAATCGAGCATGCGCCAAAGAGACAACTTCGGACCCATGGTCGTTCCGCCGGGAAGCTACTTCTTCATGGGAGACAACCGTGACAACTCCAACGATTCCCGCTTCTGGGGAACGGTCCCCGCGGAGTACATCAAGGGGCGGGCGTTTCTGGTCTATTGGTCTTTCGAAAACAGCCTCGAAACGGTCGAATGGCCGGGTTATCGGAGCAAGTTAAAACAGTTGGGAAATGTGTTTCTGCGCTTCTTCACCCACACACGCTGGGAACGTACCCTGCGGGTCGTGAGGTAGAATAGGCGAGTTTCAAACCCGTCACTCATTGGAGATCGTCATGGTTCGACTCAACCCTCGATACGGTCAAGGCAAACTCGGATGCATTCTCTGGTTGCTCGTTCTCCTCGCGGTGGTGGGTGTCGCCGCCAAGCTCATCCCCATCAAGATTCGCAGCGCCGAGCTCTATGACTACATGGAGGAGCAGGCCCTGTTCGCCGGGCGCTCAGGAACCGAAACGCTGAAAAAGCGCATACTCGAACGAGCCAAAGATCTCGATCTCCCCCTGGACAAAAAGAACCTGAAGGTCGAAAGGCGGGGTGGCCGAATACAGATTCGCGCGACCTACACGGTGCCTGTGGAGCTTCCCGGCTACACCTACAACTGGGAGTTCGAACACATGATCGATCGACCCATCTTCGTGGTCTAGGGGCCGTTCGGGCTTAGCTGACGCTCGCCATTTCGTGCGCCAGTTGCTCCAGTGCGCCCTCGGGGTCGCCGGCCTGGGTCACCGAGCGGCCAACGACGAGTAGGTCCGCGCCCGCCTGCAGCGCCCTGGCGGGCGTGGCCGTCCGCCTCTGGTCCTGGGTTGGTTCACCGGCCATGCGGATGCCTGGTGTCACCAGCAAGAAGGGCCGAGGGTTCTCCTGGCGCAGGTCGGCCACCTCCAACGGGGAGCAGACAACACCCGCACAACCCGATCTGCGGACCATCGCTGCCCATCGCCTGACACGGCTGTTGCTGTCACCCGGCAAGTCCAGTGTCATCAGATCCTGGCGGTCGAGGTGCGTGAGCAGCGTCACCGCCAGGAGCTTCAAGGATTCGCCGGCAGACTCCTGGGCCGCCTCCAGCATCGCCGGGCCGCCTCCACTGTGGATCGTCAGGTAGTCGGCGCCGTGTTCGCGCGCGGCTGCCACGGCACTGCGGACGGTATTGGGAATATCGTGCAGTTTGAGATCGAGGAACAGGCCATTGGCGTCACGTCGGGCCACTTCCACGGCCCGCAGGCCCCAGCGCGTGAAGGCTTCCAGTCCGACCTTCAGGACCCCGACTCGGGGCCCGAAGAAACGACACCAGCGAACAAAGGTGGGCCAATCGGAAGTGTCCAAGGCAAGGGCCAACCGGTTCAGATTCTTTTCAAGCATACTCGGAACTCTCTCTCTAGAGACCCCGCTGAGCCGGGACGGCAAGCAGGCGTTCTGAAAGGCTTCGCTACTATTGGCCCACTCCGGTACGCAAAAGACTCAAAAACAGGCCCTGGTGGACCAAGCAGTGCTAAAACCTTCTTCTTTTGGCTTCTTAGTGGACAAATTTGCAGTTTCAGAGCTCTACCCCCACCAGATCTTCCAACCTTTCCACGCCATCCTTTTCCATCAAGTCCAACAGCCCTCTGACCAATTTGGAGATCAGTAGGGGGCCCTGGAAAACCATGGCCGTGTATACCTGGACCAAGCTGGCTCCGTGCTTCAGGCGAGCATAGACCTCCTCTGCCGAATCGACACCTCCGACACTGATCAGGCATCCGCGGCCTCCCAGGCTCGACGCCACCAGGCGCAACATATCGAAACTCCTTTGTTTTAGAACCTTGCCGCTCAACCCTCCCCTCGGATCTGCCCCCGGAAGCAACGAGTAGTCGATCGTGGTATTCGTCATCACAAGACCGGCCGCCCCCGCGTCCATGACGGCCAGGGCCAGGAGGACGGCTTCTGCGTCTTCCAGGTCGGGGGCCAGTTTGACAAGGATCGGCTTCCCGGTTCGCTCCAGACAACCACTCAACAGCCTCACCACCGTGTCGACCCGCTGCATATCCCGCAGCCCTGGAGTGTTGGGCGAGGACACGTTGATGACCAGATAATCGGACAACTCCGAGAGATCTTCGACGAGCTTGAAATAGTCATCTTGTGCCCGCCGCGCCGATGTCTTGCGGTTCTTGCCGATATTGATTCCCACCGGCACCGGATAGGGTCGCTGACGTCGAAGCTCTTTTGCCATGGCCCTGGCTCCCCGGTTGTTGAAGCCCAGAGCGTTCTGCAGACTGTCCTGATCCGGATGGCGGAAGACTCTCGGCCTTGGGTTGCCGCGCTGCGGCATTGGCGTCACCGTACCAACCTCCAGATAGCCAAACCCTATCGCGGCCATTCCCTGGACAGCTTCGGCGTTCTTGTCGAAACCGGCGGCCAACCCTACGGGATTTCGAAACCTCATTCCCAGGAGATCCTGCTCGAGTCTAGGATCGGTGACCACGCACCGTCGCCGCAAGAGGGACAGCGGTAAACCGGCATGCTGAGCAACCCTCAACGCGCCGATCGCCAACTCGTGAGCGACTTCGGGCTCCAATCGGAGCAGAGATTTATGGAGAGCATCCAGGCTCAGCACCAAAAAGACTCCTCGATCCTTTGCTACTATCTGGCTGGCAAATCCGGGAGAGGATGTCGCGACTCGGCGGCTCGCTCTACTCCGCCCGGACTCTAGCAAAGGCATCCCTGGCAGTCCACGAGGCTAGACCCGGTGAAAGAGCCCTCCAAACCCCACCCTACGTCGGCTCACCACGATCGTGGTTGGCGACTCCTGTTGCTCAACCTGATCCCGGGTGTGCTGGCGGGAATACACTCGGCGAACCAACTTTTCTTCCTGAACCCCGACTTGCCCTTCGCTCCGCGCACGCTGCTACGGGTGGGCTTCGTGTACGCGGTCATTGGAGGATTCGTTTCCGTCGCTGTGCTGACGCCCATTACATGGGGCAAAGGCAACCGTGCACGTCGCTTGGTGCCCTGGACCCTCTATCTGGTCCTCGCATTTGCCGCCATCGCGAGCCTTGTGCTCGCCTCGCGCTATACCTTCTATCTACCCCCGGGGATCAGTCGCCGAATGATCAAGGCCGGCATCTGGTTGACAGTCCTGGCCCTCATCTTCTTCTACACTGCCCTGTTGCACACCTTGCAGCGCCGGCCCTATGGCATCAAGAGTCGCGTCGGGCTTTCGGTGATGGCGATTGCTTCCATTTATGTCATGGTCGAGCGGCGCGAGGCCTTCAAGCCCTTTATAGGACCGGCACCTCTACCGTCGGCCGTCGAGGTCGGCCAACGTCCGACGCTTTTCGTGGTCGGCCTCGGTGGGGCTTCGCTCGATGCCATCTTGCCCCTGGCGACACAGGGACGACTACCGTTCTTCGCGCGAATCCTGCAAGAAGGCGTTTCCGCGCGGCCCAAGAGTCTCGCTCCGGTCCAGGGAGAGGCGCTCTGGACAACACTGGCCACCGGACGACTACCGTACAAGCACGGAATCGTCAGCAACCAGGTCTTCCCAGCGGGTTTTGTGGCTGAAGACGGCTGGGTCAGTCTTCTGCCAACACCTCTCGGTACCGACCTCTGGGAGACCTTTACCACGCCCGAGTTGATCGATGCGACCCACCGCAAGACTTCGGCAATCTGGGATGTGCTCGAGCGGCTGGATTTCGAAACCGGCCTCGTCGGCTGGCCGGTTAGCGACCCCGTGCCGGTGAAGAGCTCTTTTGGCTTTTCCCATCGCTACTTTCAAGGCTTCTTCAAAGCACCCATGGCCCAACCTGGAGAGCTGGCTGAGAGGGGTGTTCTCTTTCGCGTCACTCCTGAAGAGATCGACCCCACTCTCCTGCAGGATCTGGGAGACCGCGTTCCATACTCCTTCCTGCAGGATCTTGCCGACGACCTTTGGCGAGAGTCGCTCACCATGTTCCTCTTGGACCAACAGAGGGACGCCAAGGCCATCTTTGTCATGCTTCCGGGCCTGGCACGAGTATCCAGTCGCGATTTCGGGGGGTTCGCTGCGGTGCAATTTTCGGGCATCCAGCGGGCGCCCTATGTCGACGCAGCGCAGCGTGTGACGGAGTACTACCGACACCTCGACCAGTTTCTCTCTCAGCTTTGGGAACGCCAGCGCGGACCCAAGATCCTCGCCGTTGTTTCGGCCTACGGTTTCGAGGCACCCGAGGGTTGGCGGCGATTGCGAGCGCTGATTACCGGTCGCCGCACCAACGGTCTTTACCAGCAGGCTCCGGATGGCCTCTTCATGGTTCTGGGGGAGGGGTTTCGCGCCGGCGAATTTCTGGAGGGCGTCGAGCTGGTCGACATCATGCCGACCCTGCTCTATTCGCTCGACTTCCCGATCGCCAGGGATCTCGATGGGCGAGTTCTAACCGAGGCTTTCGAAGGCAACTACCTGGCCCGTCATCCCCTGACGGTGGTGCCCTCCTATGAGACCCTCTTGCCGCAGATCGGCTTTGTTCCCTTCCCCGTCGTCACTCACTGAGGGGCAGCATTTCCATGACACAGCGCCCCTGAAACTGGCCGCCTTCTTCGATCAACAGGGCTGGGGTTTCAACATCTGCCTCGACGCGAGCGCCGGGAGCGATCTCGACCCTTTCCGCCCGGACCGTACCCCTGACGACGCCCGAGACAAAGAGTCGCCCCACGCGGATCAACCCCTCGACGGTGCTCCCTTCACCAACGATGAGATCACCGGAAGAGAAGACGTTGCCGACCAGGCGACCATCGACCCTGAAGGTGTCCTGGAACCTGAGCTCTCCATCGACAATCTGTGTTCCGCTGTCCAGGAAGCCGTTCAACTCGCCGTTCCTCGATGTTCTGGGGCTCATTGGACCTCCCCGACGGAAAGGAGCAGGTCATAGAGACGCATCAGCTCCTCCTCAGAGGAAAAGTACAGCTGCACCGTGCCGCCGGTGCCCCGCCGCCGGATTTCCACCTTGGTCTGCATCCTGCGAGTCAGTCTTTCTGCGGCCGCAGCCGTGTCCGCATCGACTCCCTTGGCGGCGCGCTTCTTCCTGGTCCTCTTCTCGTCCCTGGTCAGCGCCTCCAACTGGCGAGCCGACAGCCCCTCCTCGACCGCGAGTTGGGCCAACCGCAATTGCTCTTCCTCGTCGGCAATGGTCAACAGTGGTCTTGCCTGACCGGCGGTCAAGCGGCCATCGCGCAGCATGTCCTGGATTTCTTCCGGTAGCCCAAGGAGTCTCAGTGCGTTGCTGATCGCGGTGCGACTTCGGCCGACCTGAACACCGATGGCTTCCTGCGAGATACCGAATGCCTGCTGCAGGGAGCGAAACGCTTCCGCCTCTTCGATGGCATTGAGGTCCGCCCGCTGCAGGTTCTCCACGAGAGCCATCTCCAGGAGTTGGCGATCGTTGTCGACATCCTTGACGATGACGGGTATTTCTACCAGTCCGGCTCGTCTCGCAGCTCGCCAACGACGCTCACCAGCAATAATGGTGAAGCCTCCGGCAGGCCCCGGGGTGACAACAACGGGCTGCACGATACCCTGGTGCCGGATGGACTCGGCCAACTCCTCCAGGCCCGTATCGTTGAAATCTGTGCGTGGCTGAAACCGGTTGGGTGACAACCCTTCGACCGGGACCGTTTGGACACCGGTAACCGCGACAGGTTCCTGGGTCTCGAGCAAGGCATCCAGCCCTCGGCCAAGCCCACCTTTCTTTTTGATCATTCCGTCCTCCTCAGGACCAAACGCTCATGCCTGGCCGCGCCAGGATCTCCCGAGCGAGCGACAAATAGGCTGCCGCTCCTCGGCTCTTGATGTCATAGGCCAGTACGGGAACACCATAACTGGGGGCTTCCGCCAGGCGAACATTACGCGGCACGATGGTCTCGAAGACCTGATCCCCGAAATGCTCACGCACTTCTCTGGCCACATCCTTGGAAAGGTTGGTTCTTTCATCATGCATCGTCAGGAGAATTCCAGCGATAGACAGGTCGGGGTTCATCGTCGCCTTGACTCGCCGCACCGTGGTGATCAATGCGCTGATTCCTTCCAGGGCGAAGTACTCGCATTGCAGGGGCACCAGAACCCCGTCTGCTGCCACCAGCGCGTTGATGGTCAAATGACCCAGCGAGGGAGGGCAGTCGAGAAGAATCACCGAGTAGTTGTCGCGCACCGCCAGAATCGCTCTTGCCAATCGCCACTGCCACCCCTCCAGACCGACAAACTCGACTTCGACTCCGACCAGGTCCCGGCCCGCCGGGATGACATCGAGAAACGGGAAGCCGGTCGCGCGGGGTGCCTCTCGCGGATCCACCTGATCCGTCAACACTTGATAGAGATGCCCATCCTCCGCTTCCACCCCCAAGCCACGCGTCGCGTTTCCCTGGGGATCGCAATCAACCAGCAGCACCCGACACTCCATGGCCGCCAGCGCGGCACCGAGATTGATCGCCGTAGTAGTTTTGCCCACCCCGCCCTTCTGGTTGACGACCGCCAGCACCCTGCCCATCAAATCTCCTCTTCTTTGGTCACGTTGGCGATCTCCACGATCCGACGAAACTCAGCGCCGCCAAGGGCCAACTCACGCCGCACGACGAGCCCAACAGGCAACTCCGGGTCACGTGCGCCAACCCAGAGAAGCAGGGCGCCACGCGGAGACAGCTTTGGCATCAGAACGGACAACCCCAGGTCCTTGACAGCAACGGCTCTTGCGGTAATCCAATCGATCTCTTTTGGCAGTCCCTCGACAGGCGTGGTCCCGACTCTAGCATTGAGACAATTGCACGACAATCCAGCTCTTCGCGAGGCCGCTTGCAGAAAGGAACACTTTCTTTCTCTCGCCTCTACCAGCGTCACCCGGAGCTCGGGACGGGCCACCGCCAGGACAAAACCAGGAAAACCGGCCCCTGTGCCCAGGTCTGCCAATTCAGCTTCTCCAGAGTCTATGAGTCGAAGCCCGGCCAGGGACTCCCCATAGTGACGCTCCACAAGCTCATGCTCAGGCGTTGCGCCGACCAACGAGATCGTCCTGTTCCATCGCTGCAACTCGGAGTAGTGCTGATACAACTGATCCTTTTGATGATCTGACAACTCCTCGGGGCTGCACCTGGAAAGACGATCGGCAAAGTCCCCCGGGGAGATGAATGGCAACTCTACGCCCACGCGAGCATTCTGCCCCAAGGCAGCACCACAGAGAAGCCCCGGGCGACAAAAGAGGGTAGAATGTTTCACGTGATACCTGACGGTGAAACAACAAGCCCACCCCCGCGGTTTTCACGGGAAACCTGACGGTGAAACAACCCTCGCTGCCATCGGAATTCGAAACTGGCCTGCTCGTTGGCATTCTGATCGGCGAGGGGCATTTCGGTGGCGACGGGCGTCAGCCACATGTCACCCTGCGCATGCACACCGACCACGAAGCGCTCTTTCGTTGGTTGGAGAAGACCTTTCCGGGGGGCCGCCTCTACGGTCCCTACCACCACGGTGGTCGGAGCTATTTCCAATGGATGGCCAGGGGCAGCTTTCTGCGCGAGGAACTGGTACCCCTTTTGGACAAGCACCTCGCCGACGAGCTGGACGGCAAGGCTTTCCGGCGATATCAGGCGATGAAAGAACGCTACCGGTTGTAGCGATCGAAACCACGTGGCCGGCGCATCGCCGGGCTGATTGTCACTCGCTTGAAGAACCCCCGGCCCTGACTCTCGGTCGTGACATCTTTCTCGTCCGCTAGCGTCACGTGGATGATCCGGCGCTCAGCGGGGTTCATCGGTGGCAGGGTGCGCGGCCGCTGCTTGTGCCGAACCTCCGCGGCCACCTCCTCGGCCAACTCCTTCAGCTCTTTCCGGCGCGTCTCGTGGTAGTTCTCCGAGTCGACGTGACAAGGAATCGAGCGGCCTGTGTAGCCGCGGATGAAGCGGGGCAGGAGGTGCTGAATGGAGAGAATCAGATTGCCACGATCTTCGAGCAGGCGAGCCCTGTCCGGACCGTACAGCTCGACCTCGAGCTCATCCTCGCCCTCGTTTACTTCGAATTCGAGGTCCAGCTTGGTGAACGCCAGAATTTCCTCGAGGCCTCGCTGCGCAGCCTCGATCAACTCCTCGATGTCATCGTCGGCAACGTCGGTTTCCGTCTCGCTTGCTGCGCCACCCCTCGGCTCTGCGAGCTTGACCTGGGCTTCCGGCTCGGCCTCGGCGACAACAGCCTCACGGGGCTGACTCTCCTCGACCGCCGTTTCAACCTTCTCCTGCTCTGGTCCGGCGAGCGCAGCGTGATCGACCCCCTCGGGCTCGCTTGCCGGTGGCGCTGACGCCGCCAATATCTCGGCCTTCGGATCTTTCCGAGGCGATTCCGGGTCCACCTCGATCAACACCCCCTTGCGAGCCCGCAGAAAACCATGACGTTTATCGATTTGCCTGTAAGCGATTTCTTCCGGCCGCAACCCATGGTGACGCGCCGCCTGAAGGAGGGCGCTATCAATGGAATTGCCGGAGAAGTATTTACGTCCCTGTGTCATCATTCAGAGCCTTTCTTCCTTTTGCCACCGCTGGCACCGCGCCCATCCTGTTTGGTTTCTCCCGCCTTCGCCTCTCGCATTCGCTTGTAGGCGTACTGCTGCCCGATTCCCAGCACGTTGTTGGTCAACCAATAGAGCACGAGCCCACTGGGAAACCCCAGAAAGAGGATGGTAAAGAAGATGGGCATCAAGGCGAACATGCGGCGCTGCATGGGATCCCCCGCAGCGGGCGTCATCTTCTGCTGCAGGAACTGGGTCGCGCCCATCACGAGTGGCAACACGTAGAGAGGGTCTTTGGCGGAGAGATCGGTAATCCACAGAATCCAGGGTGCGTGACGAATCTCGATCGCGGTCGAGAGGATGTTGTAGAAGGCAAAGAGCACCGGGATCTGGAGCAGCATCGGCAGGCAACCCCCTGCCGGGTTGACCCCCTCCGTCTTGTAGAGGGCCATGGTCTCCTCGTTCATCTTGCGCTGCATCTCGGGGTTGGGCCGGCCCTGCTTGTCCTTCAACTTGGTCCGGTACTTGTTCCGAATCGCTTGCACCTTGGGATTGATCTCCTGCATCTTCTGCATCGAGACCGTGCTCTTGTGGGTCAGCGGGAAGAGTGCCAGACGAATCAGAACCGTCATCAGGATGATCGCCCAACCATAGTTGGCGACCACGTTGTCGTGGATCCAGCGCAAACCCCAAAGCAGGGGCAGCGAGAGGAACTTGAACCACCCCAGCTGCACCGACTCCTCGAGACCGTAGGGGAGCGTTTCGAGGCGGTCGTACTCTTTTGCTCCCAGATAGGCCATCGCCTGCAACCGTTGTCCTTGTGGCTGCAACAACAGGAAGATCTCCCGTTCGAGATCTCTTTCGGCGTCATCGAGTTGCTCGAAATCCCGGAACGCCCGGAAACGCGAGTCTTCTTCGCTGCCACCGGGAAGCACGATTGCGGGCTGAACCACGACAGCCTCGAGCCCATCCTGCGGAACGACGGCAGTCAGGAAGTAGGTGTCCTGAAGCCCGACCCACTGTAGCCCGATCGCGGTGACGCCCTGCGGTGCCTTGATCCTGGCAGGATCGATTCGCTCGACACCTTCGGCATGAAGATAGGCCGCTGAGCGCCTGGCGAACCTGTTGTCCATCTCTTCGCTCGTGGGGTTACGGATCCCTGGACCGAGCACAACCGCCCAGCCATCCTTTGTCTCGGCGTCGATCTTCAGCTCCAGCATGCCATTCGGCTGGAAGTTGAAGTGCTTCTCGACGCGGCCGAGGGGTCCTTCATAACGAAAGGTGACCGATTCCTGCCCGGCGCCACTCGCCCCTCTCTCGGTGACAAAAAACACGTCGTTTACCGGCGAGCTTCCTCCGTCGAGTGTGGCAAAACCGAACAGATAGGGACCTTCGGCGCGCGAACGAACCAGATCGACCGGACCGCCATCGGCATTTTCGTGCTCCAGAAGCTGGTACGAAACGAGTTGTCCGCCCCGGTTGCTGAACTCGGCCCGGAAGCCTTCTCCCGTGATGACCACCCTTTCCTCGGTTGTCGCCTCCACCGGCTCGAACGACGTTACGGCTTCAGCTTCGTCGTCGGCGCTCGAGTCCGCCAACACTGCCGTCGTTTCCTCGCCCGGAATCGGCTCATCGGGCGGTGGAGAAGGAGGGGTTGGTTCAGCGGTGCTCTCGACTTCGCTCGCAGTCTGTGGCCTCGGCGTGGTCGGCTCGGGTGGAGGAAAGAAATATCCCCAGGCAATCATGATTCCCAGGGATAGGAGCGCTGCTATGAGTAATCTTCGAGTGTCCAAGACGCTTTCAAGCCTCCACAGCCACGATCAGGGATAGTCGACACCGCCGCGACTGAATGGGTTGCATCGCAGGATCCGGCCGATTCCCTTGAGGCCGCCACGCAGCAGTCCGTACTTGAGAATCGCCATGCGCATGTACTCGGAACAAGTTGGAGTAAATCGACATGACCGGGGAAGCAGTGGTGAAATCCATCTCTTGTAGGCAATCAACAGAGCCGCGGCACCTCGGCTCAGGCCCTTTGGCTCCGGGTCAGGGGCCGAAGGAGACGGTGGATCTCCCGCTGTAGCTCGACAAACTCCACCTCCCGCGCGGCGGGCTTTACATGCAACACCATGTCGTAAGGCGCCAATGACCGTCGCTGGCGCCATCGCCTGTATATCTCTCGTATCTGTCGCTTGATCCGGTGGCGAACGACGGCACCCCCCACCTTCCGCGTCACGGTGATTCCAAGCCTTGAATGCGCCAACGCCCCAACGGGTTCGATGAAATGGAGCGTTGCCAACGGGCCGTGATACCGGCGCCCCTGCCTGTAGCAGCGCTGGAATTCGGCTCGTCTTCGTAGCCTCTCCTCGGGTAACAGGGACTCCCCTGTGGTTCGGGAAGCCCACTGAGCGGGCATCTAACTAGACGCTCAGGCGCTTGCGACCCTTCTTGCGGCGCCGGTTGATGATCGCTCGGCCCTGACGGGTGCGCATGCGAAGTCGAAAGCCGTGAGTTCGCTTACGACGACGATTGTTCGGTTGGAAAGTTCTCTTCACTGTTCAAATCCCTGCTTCTGTTCGATCGCACATGCGCTGACCGGCGGTTGCCGGCAATCGCCTAAATTCCGAAGACGCAATACCTTACTGAAAACAAGTGCGCGGGTCAAGGTCGCACCACGGGGCCGGGGCCTGAACCTCGACGGGTGGCATAGCCACGCCTCCCACCCACAATATGTGGGGTGTCTCGGTCGCCCACGAAGTGAGGCAACCGACCCCAAACAGCCTCGAGGGCACGGTTCCGGCGTCGATTCGCCTCTCTCCACCATGAGGATGGTATGGCGGAGAGGGTGGGATTCGTGTCGTTGCGCGACACGAAACGAGCGGTGTTCTCTGGCGCCCTCGCACAAGTGCTCGGCCAGCCGGGTTCGAATCCCACCTGCCTGCCGGCATCATTGCTCTCCCTTGATCACCCTGGCAAATTCGATCGTGATGGTATGGCGGAGAGGGTGGGATTCGTGTCGTTGCGCGACACGAAACGAGCGGTGTTCTCTGGCGCCCTCGCACAAGTGCTCGGCCAGCCGGGTTCGAATCCCACCTGCCTGCCGGCATCATTGCTCTCCCTTGATCACCCTGGCAAATTCGATCGTGATGGTATGGCGGAGAGGGTGGGATTCGTGTCGTTGCGCGACACGAAACGAGCGGTGTTCTCTGGCGCCCTCGCACAAGTGCTCGGCCAGCCGGGTTCGAATCCCACCTGCCTGCCGGCATCATTGCTCTCCCTTGATCACCCTGGCAAATTCGATCGTGATGGTATGGCGGAGAGGGTGGGATTCGTGTCGTTGCGCGACACGAAACGAGCGGTGTTCTCTGGCGCCCTCGCACAAGTGCTCGGCCAGCCGGGTTCGAATCCCACCTGCCTGCCGGCATCATTGCTCTCCCTTGATCACCCTGGCAAATTCGATCGTGATGGTATGGCGGAGAGGGTGGGATTCGAACCCACGGACCGCGTGAACGGTCAACGGTTTTCGAGACCGCCCCATTCGACCACTCTGGCACCTCTCCATTACTCCGACAGGACAGCCGACGCATCGACCAATCACTTCAAAGAAACAACCAGGCTCGGCAAGTCAGGTACTTTGGCGGAGAGGGAGGGATTCGAACCCTCGGTTGAGTTTCCCCAACACACGCTTTCCAGGCGTGCACCTTCGGCCGCTCGGTCACCTCTCCACAAGATGTTGCCTTCAAAGAACTGGGCGAGGGCAGGCTCCTGACGTCGCCGCCCCTTATTGATTCCGGCGAAGACTAGCAAAGAAATCGCGAAGAAGGGCAGCCGCCTCATCAGCCAGGACCTCCGCGGTAACTTCGACCCGGTGATTCAGCCGCACGTCTTCGACAATGTTGCCCAGGCTCCCGCAATAGCCGGCCTTGGGATCGCGGGCGGCAAAAACCAATCTCTCCACGCGGCTGTTGACCAACGCTCCTGCACACATGGCACACGGCTCGAGGGTTACGAAGAGCTCGCATCCAGTCAGCCGCCAACCTTCGATGCGATCAGCCGCCTCCCGAATCGCGAGGATCTCGGCGTGGGCGAGGGGATCGCCGTGGGCCTCGCGGCGGTTTCTTCCACGGCCGATGATCTCGCCCCGGTGAACGACCACGGCGCCGACGGGAACCTCTCCTTCCGCGCCCGCTCGTCGCGCCTCGACCAGCGCCTCAGCCATCCAATCGGCGTCTACTCTCGCCATTTCCGGCATGTTAGCAACACGGTGGCACCTCTTCTTTACATAGTCCGAACCAGCGCGTAGCATGGAGCGGGGCAGAGGCTGACGAAGGGTTCGGGTCCTGTGCACCGACCGATACCGAACCTCGTCAGGCCCGGAAGGGAGCAGCGATAAGGCATCCGTGTCGGGTGCCGCAGAGCAGCCGGAACCCTTCGCCAGTCTCTGCCTTTTCCATTTGGTTCCAACATGACTTACCAGGTACTCGCTCGCAAATGGCGCCCGCAGGATTTCTCCAGCGTCGTGGGACAGGAATCGACGGTCACCGCGCTGCGCAACGCTCTCAAAGAGAGCCGTATTGCCCAGGCGTACCTCTTTTCCGGTATCCGTGGTGTCGGCAAGACCAGTGTCGCCCGCGTCCTGGCCAAGGCACTCAACTGTGAAAACGGCCCCGCAGCAGATCCGTGCAATGACTGCCAGGCGTGTACCGACATCACGGCGGGATCTGCTCTCGACGTCATCGAGGTCGATGCGGCTACCTATTCCAAGGTAGAGCAGGTCCGGGAGCTCACCGAGAGCCTCAAGTACGGGCCGGCCCGCGACCGCTACAAGGTCGTCGTGATCGATGAGATTCACCGGCTTTCGCGACAGGCCTTCGACGCCTTGCTGAAAATCGTCGAAGAGCCGCCTCCTCACCTGGTCTTCATCTTCGCGACGACCGAGGTCGACGCGGTACCAGCAACCATTCTCTCCAGATGCCAGGAGTTTCACTTTCGGCGCGTTCGTCCCGGCCTGCTGGCGGCCCACCTGCGAATGCTCGCTGGCAAGGAAGCGATCGAGGTCTCTGACACTGCCCTGCGCTTGATCGCCCGCGCCAGTGAGGGCAGCGTGCGTGACGCCGTGGCCCTGCTGGACCAGTTGGCGACCTTTGGCTCGGGTCAGGTTGCCGACGAAGATGCCGCCAGAATTCTCGGCGGTGTGGGGGCAGCGGTCCACTACAGATTGCTCAAGGCCATCGTCGAAGGCTCCGGTCAAGAGGTCGCCGCGGTAGTCAGTGACATCGAGCAGGAGGGCTGGGACCCACGCCATGTCTACGGCGAGTTTCTGGCCTACTGCCGAGATGCCCTCCATCTGGCGTTGGGCGCCGAAAACGACGCCATCGAGCTCCCCGAAGACGATGTCGCGCAGCTGGCTACATTGGCCGCAGATGCGGGTTACGAGAACCTCTTGCGCCTACTGCACCAACTCCTGGGCAGCGAGACTACGATTCGTCGCAGCGAAGCCGGCGTGCTGGCCGTCGAGATTGCCTGGCTTCGCGCAGCAGAGCTGCCAAAGCTCACAAGCATCGAAGAGCTGTTGCGAGGCGGTACGCCTCCGCAGCCAGCCGCCAAGAGGCAAAGCAGGAAGCCCGGGGCTACTCGCAAGTCGAATCCCGAGCCTCGAAAAACGCGGCCCAAGAAAGTGACCGCACCGCCTGTCGAGAGGATCGAAGCCGAGCCTGCCTCTGCCGGAGCAGGCGCTCCACCGCCAGAGAGCTCCCGGCAAGAGCCTTCTGACTCCAAACCCTCGGAGCCACAGAAGGTTGACGGGAATCACTCGCAGGCCGTCGAGTCCGAGGCCGCTCAAAACGACTCCTCGATCGAGGATTTCCTCACCGAGGTCAGTCGCCGACGCCAGCCCCTGGCCGCTCATTTGCAGGAGTCGCTGAAGCTCGACTTCGCCGACGGGTCGCTCCAGATCTACACCCCGCCGGGAGATCAGTGGCTCGCCACCGCGCTGGCCAGAGGCAATAACCGGGTCGTGCTGGAGGAGAGTCTTGCCTCGGTCTTCGGCGAAGGCACCATGTGGAAACTTTTGGAGGGCGACCACCTGCCCGAGAGCTCGCCTTCGGATTCGAACCCGGAGGCTGAAGACCCCATTCTGCAACATCCGGTAGTGCAAACAGCGTTGGATATCTTCGGGGGTACGGCAAGAGCTATCAAGAGTGATGATTCCAAGGAGATGCCAT
The DNA here is from genome assembly GCA_963707075.1 of uncultured Acidobacteriota bacterium. GTDB lineage: Bacteria > Acidobacteriota > Thermoanaerobaculia > Multivoradales > JAHEKO01 > CAXMQZ01. Next base: position 1,801,656 of record CAVPOX010000002.1, on the reverse strand, counting down.
GAATATTCAGAAGTTGATGAAACAAGCACAGCAGATGCAGGAGAAGCTCGTCCAGGAACAGAGCGCTCTGGAGTTGGAAGTCAGCGTCGGAGGCGGGATGGTGACGATCAAGATGAACGGGCTCAAACAACTGCTCGACGTCTCGATCGATCCCGAAGTCCTCGACCCCGAGGACCCGGGCATGATCGCCGATCTGATTCAAGCCGCCGTCAACGAGGCCGGTCGCAAGGTCGATGAAGAGTTGCAACAAAGGCTCGGCGGCATGACCGGTGGCCTGCCCGGCCTTTTCTGATTGCCTCCAGGCGTTGCCATGGGTGACCCCCTATCCACACTCGTTGGAGAGCTCTCCCGCCTTCCAGGCATCGGTCCCAAGACGGCCACCCGGCTCGCCCATCACCTGCTCAAGATCACCCGGGCCGATGCGGAGGCGCTCTCCTCTGCGATTCTCGAGGTCAAGGACAAACTCTTCCACTGTTCGCTCTGCAACTCGATCACCGATGTCGAGCCCTGTGATTTCTGCAGCGATCCTCAGCGTGACGCGAACCGTATCTGTGTCATCGAAGAGCCCTACAACATTCAACCCATCGAGCGCACGGGAGAGTTCCACGGCCGCTACCACGTCCTGATGGGGGCACTCTCCCCACAACGTGGCATCGGTCCGGATCAGCTGCGCGTCGCCGGGCTCGTGGAGCGCCTCGAGGGCGTCGAGGAGGTCATCCTGGCCACCAATCCCGACGTGGAAGGAGAAGCCACGGCCCTCTATCTCGCTCGACTCCTCAAGCAGCACGGAGTTCGTGTAACCCGACTCGCCTTCGGGATGCCAGTCGGTGGTGACATCGAGTACACCGACGAGGTGACCCTCGCTCGATCCCTGGCGGGACGCCGAGAGCTCTGAGCCGTGCCCCGACTCCGCAGAGGCGACCTTCCTCCTCGCATCCTGCATGATCCTCCCGGTCCCGAGTCTCGTCGGCTCGCCCGCCAACTTGCCCGTTACGAAGCTCCTGGAATCAACACGCTCGGCCCCGGTGGCACGACGTTGGTCTGGGATGAGGCTCTGGGCTCGAATGTCCAGGATGTCGATGGCAATCGCTATATCGATCTCACCGCGGGTTTCGGCGTCGCCGCGGTCGGGCATCGCCACCCGGCCGTAGTCGGTGCCGTCAGGAGACAGTCCGGGCGGCTTCTTCATGGTCTCGCCGACGCACATGCCCATCGGTTGCGCGCCCAGGTCGCCCAGCGCCTCTGCCGCCGGGTTCCGGTGGTGGATCCGCAAATCTACTTTGCGGTATCCGGGTCGGATGCAATCGAGATCGCCCTCAAGACCGCGCTGCTGGCCACTGGGCGCCAGGGGGTACTTGCTTTCGATCCTGCTTATCACGGCCTCTCCCTCGGTGCCCTGCAGACAACTTCGCGGCGCGCTTTCCGGCAGCCTTTTGCGGGCCATTTCCATTCCAACGTGCACCGTCTACCTTTCGCCGCGCCTGAAAAGGAGTTGCGGCGTTGGTTCCGCAAACACCAGAACACCGCCTGTGTCGTGGTCGAACCCATCGTCGGCAGAGAGGGGGTGATTGTTCCACCTGCCGGTTGGCTCTCTTCTCTCCGTCATCTCTGTGACGACCATGGCGTCCTCTTGATCGCCGACGAGGTGATGACGGGGTTCGGCCGCACCGGCCGCTGGTTCGCCGTCGAGCGAGAGGGTGTCCTTCCCGACCTGCTCTGTTGCGGCAAGGCCCTGGGGGGCGGGCTCCCCCTGGCCGCCGTGGCTGGATCCCGCGAGCTCATGGCCTGCTGGAGCCAGGGCGGTGAGGCACTCCACACCGGCACCTTTGTCGCGAACCCACTGGCCTGCGCTTCGGCCCTGGAAGTGTTGAGCCTCCTGACCGTGAACCGATTGCCCAAACGGGCAGCGAGGCTCGGGCAAAGGGTCGAAGAGGCTCTCGCCGAATGGCCGCAGAGGTTTCCGGCGGTCGAGGCTGTTCGCGGACAGGGCCTTCTCTGGGGAGTCGTTCTCCGGGACTCTCGTGCTGCGCACCAACTCTCGAGGCTGTCGCTACAGCGCGGGGTCCTCGCGCTGGCCGGGGGACCAGAAGGCCGGGTGCTGCAGATCGTTCCGCCGTTGGTTATCGAGGATGAACATCTCGCGCAGGCGCTCCGACTCGTCGCCTCGGCCCTCGCCGAAATCTGACAGAATCAGAACCTGCTGGAATTAATTTCGAAATGTCCGAATCGTCGGCGTACAAGGTCGCCTTCATCGGAACCCATGGCGTGGGCAAGACCACCCTGTGCTACGCGCTGGCTGCCGGTTTGAAGGCACGAGACGTCACCCTCGAGTTGGTACGCGAGGTGGCCCGGCGCTGTCCCTTGCCGATCAACCAGTCCACCAACGTTGCCTCGCAGTCCTGGATCCTGCACGCCCAGATTGCCGAGGAGCTCGTGGCCCAGGAACACTACGACGTCGTCGTCTGCGATCGCAGCGTGCTGGACAACTATGTTTACATGCTTGTGGCTGCTGGCACCCAACGGGAGCTCGAACCTCTCGTCGACGAATGGATGACCACCTATGATCTGCTTCTGCATGTGCCGATCGTCGAGGCACCCAACGCTGACGGAATCCGGGCCACCGATCCGGCGTTTCAGAGAGCCATCGAGGACCGGCTCCTCGAGGAGCTGCACCGACGAAAGCTACCCGTGGAGAATCTGGACCCGGCGGCGCGCCATGCCTGGTCTGACACCGCTGTCGAGTTGGTTCTGGATCGTCTGAGACCTCCTCAGCTACAGTTACTCTGAGCCTGGACAAAGGATGCTTACCATTTGAGCGTTGCCGAGCTTCTCAGCCGTTTTCGGGTCTTCTCGCACTTCGACGAGACTCAACGGATTCAAATGGCTGCAATCGGGACCATCAGAAATCTCGAGGCCGGCACTCTGGCCCTGCACGAGGGCGACCCGGCGACGCAGTTGATCCTGGTGCTCAAGGGGGCTTTCAGAATCCAGCACACCACCCAATTCGGGCCCCTGACCCTCGGACATGTTCTTCCCGGCGACCTGGTTGGTGATATGGGGTACATCGATGGCAAAAGTCACGGTGCCGACGCCGTGGCCGAGACCGATGTCGAGCTTCTCGTCTTCGATGTCGAGGACCTCATCGCCAAGACGACTGTCGACCACGGCCTGTCTACCGCTATCTTGTGGGCACTGTGGAAGAGCCTGTCCGGGAAGTTGCGCAAGGCAAACGATCAGTTGGCGGGCTTCTTCAAGGGACAGACGGCTGCGCCGCCGCTGGAAATCCCCGCCTCACATACGCCTCATCATGGGACGTTTCATGTCGATATGGGCACCAAACGCGACCTGTTCCAGGAACAGAGGCTGTCGTCCCTGGAGATCAATCTGCTTTCGACTCTTTCTCGAGAGCGGCACTACGGGGCCGGCGAGGTCATCTTCCACGAGGGAGAGCTGGGCGACAAGATGTTCGTCGTCCTCGGAGGCACGGTCCTGATAAGCAAGTTCATTCCGGGTGCGGGAGACGAAGCGCTAACGTTTCTCGGTCGCGGCGACTACTTCGGCGAGATGGCCCTGATCGACGATCTGCCGCGCTCGGCCGGCGCTCGTGCGCACGACGACGGAGCGACGGTTCTCGCCATCCCGCGCGAGGTCGTCGACGGCTTGTTGAACATCGAGCAAGTCTCTTCGCTCCGCCTGCTGCGCCTGCTGTGTTCCATGGTGGCGCTACGGCTACGCGAGAGCAACGGAAAGTTGCTTGGCTGGTATCTCCTGTCGGCAGGCAAGAGTGGCTGATCTTCAGCGCGAGAGATTGGCCAGCGCCTTCTTGACCAAAGACGAAACTGCCAGGGAATGAATCTCCTCACGGTCGAACCACCGGGCTTCCGCCCCTTCGGCCAGTTCGCTGGCCACCACTTGCTCTCCTTCCATGATCTCGACGTCGAACAGACGGTTGGTGATTGCATGGCGGACCCTGCCCAGACGATCGCCTATCCACCATTCGCCGCCGTAACGCGCAGCCAGGCTCGACTCGGTGGACACCCCGTCGCCGGAGTCTGCAAAGGGCAGCTCCCACATTCCCGCCAACCTCTCACTCTCTTCCCCGCGCCTGAAAAGCAGAATTCTCCGACAGTCCCGGACCACGATGAGCTGTCTTCGAACCCTTATCTGGCTCCCGCGCGAGGCAGGCACGGCAAACTCTTGAGGACGGCCGGCGCGCAGAGCCTCACACCCTGACGCCAGGGGACATCCGGGGCAAAGCGGTTTGCGTGGTCGGCAGAGCGTGGCTCCGAGCTCCATCAGGGCCTGGTTGCTGTCCCCGGGGCGATCCGCGACGAGCAACTCCCGTGTGGCCTTCTCTATCCGCTTGCGCGCTGCGCCCTTCTTCGGATCCTCCTCGATGCCCAAAAACCTCCCGACGACGCGCTGAATGTTGCCATCGATGGCGGGTTCGACTATGCCGAAGGCGATACTGCCCACAGCCGCCGCCGTGTAGCTGCCTATGCCTGGCAGGGCTTTCAATCCCTCGATGTCCCGGGGAAAGCCGCGGTTGGCGTCGACGATCTCGCGCGCCGTCTGGTGAAGATGCCGGGCACGTCGGTAGTAACCCAGGCCGGACCAGGACCCGAGGACTTCTTCGATTGTTGCCGCGGCAAGAGCCTCGAGCGTGGGGAATCGGGTCAGGAAACGCTCGTAGTACGGCAAGACGGTCTCGACTTGCGTCTGCTGCAGCATGATCTCCGAGACCCATATCCCATAGGGATCACTACGCTGTCGCCAGGGTAGATCTCTCTTGTTTTGCTCATACCATTCGAGCAACGCGGTGGCGGCGTGCGGTTCTTGTCTCTTCCCCATACCTTCTACTTTCCGCAAAACCCGGTCGCACATTGTAGTCGTCCGGCTCGGGCGATTCGACTCGGGCTGGTAGTAGACTCCGCGAGAGGTTGACTATGCGCCGTCTATTGATCGTTTTCGCCATCTTGCTCGCGCTCGCCGTCGTGACTGCCGCCGTCGGCATCTTCTTCTCCGGGGGCTCACACGCCGTGGGTGGACCGCGAATCCTTGTTTGGCGACTCGACACGCCCCTGGTCGACTACTCCGAAGGACCGGATCTGTCGTCTCTGCGTCGACACTCTCCGCGCAGCATGGCAGGGCTTCATCAGGCCCTGGTTCAGGCCCGCAAGGACGACAACATCCGAGGCCTGGCGATCTACCTGCAGACAGCAGGATTCGGCTTTGGCAAGGCCCAGGAGTTGAGGTCGCTGCTGCAATCCTTTCGTTCCGCCGATAAACCGGTCGAGTGCTATCTGGAAACGGCCGGTGAGGGCTCCAACGGCACTCTGGCCTATTACCTGGCCTCTGCTTGCAGCCGCATCACGCTTTCTCCTCTGGGCGATTGGAATGTGGTGGGGCTCTATGCCGACAGCCCTTTCATTCGTGGCACCCTCGACAAGTTGAAGATCGATCCCCAGTTCCTCCATGTCGGCGACTACAAGAGCGCCGCGGAGCTCTACACTGAAACCGAACATACGCCAGCGGCGGAGAAGGCTCTTGGTGCCGTCCTCGACGACCTGTACGACCAAATCGTCACCGGGATCGCTGAAGCGCGCGATCTATCGACAGAGCTTGTCCGCGACCTCATCGACCTGGCGCCGCTGGGTGCCGAAGAGGCCCTCGAAAGCGGGCTGATCGATGAAATCACCTACCCTGACGTCTTCGAGAAGAACCTCACGGGCGACGGCGAGCTAGCTCTAGTCCCCATCGAGGAATATGGGGTCGACCCTGGAGGGTTCAGCAAACAACGCGTAGCGGTCGTCTTCGCCCAGGGCACGATCGTGCGCGGCGGCAACGGCACCAATCCCTGGTCTCGACAGCGCTACATCGGGGCCGAATCCCTGCGTCAAATCCTGCATCCGCTGGCCGACGATGCAACCCTTGCCGGCATCGTCCTGCGGGTCGACAGCCCGGGTGGCTCGGCAGTCGCCTCCGATCTGATCTTGCGTGAGATGGAGTTACTGGCCGCCAGCAAGCCTGTTGTCGTCTCCATGTCCGACGTCGCAGCCTCCGGTGGCTACTATATTTCGGCCAAGGCAGCCGAGATCGTCGCGGAGCCGGGCACGATCACCGGCTCGATCGGGGTCGTCGGCGGAAAGCTCGCCACGCGCCGCTTTCAGGAAGAACTTCTGGGAATCTCTCACGACACCCTCAAGCGGGGTGAGAATGCCGACTTCTATTCGGCCCTCGACCCTTTCAACCCCGAGCAAGAAGCCCGTTTCCTAGCCGCAATGACCCGCGTTTACGACGTTTTCGTGGGTCACGTCGCCACCGGTCGTAACATGTCTAGAGCGGAAGTGGAACAGGTCGCCGGCGGTCGGATCTGGACAGGTCGTCAGGCCCTGGAGAACGGGCTGATTGATGAGATTGGCGGTCTCGACCGGGCTATAGAGCTCGTTCTGGAGAACGCCGGGTTGGATCCAGACTCAGCTGTCGAGTTGGACTTCTACCCCCGTCCACCCTCGCTCTTCGAGCTTCTCAGCCGCAGCTTGTCACCCTTTATGGACACCCGCAGCGTCACATTCCCTTTCGTGCCGACCTTCCGGGTACCGCATGATCTGGAGCTGCCTGCGGACCTCGTCGAGTTGTTGCTTCAGGAGTGATCCGGAGTTGCTATCGGGCTCGTTCTGTATGCTATGATTTCGCGCCTCTGGACAGCCGGTCGCGGCGCGCAACCAACAATCTCGCTCCACAACTTTTCCACAGGGTGTGGAAAAGTTCTTTTTTCGTCGTGGTTTACTGATTAGGTCTATGGCTTCATCTGTTTGGCAACGTCTGCAAAGCAAGTTACAGCGGGAGCTCGATCCCGAGGAGTATTCGACCTGGTTTGCGCCTCTACAGGTGTGGTCGGAGAACAAGGACCGTCTCGAGCTCCTGGCACCCAATCAACGGTTTGTCACCACCTTGGAGGAGAGCTATCGATCCGCCCTGGACCGGGCCATTGCGGGACTCGAAGGGCCTGGCTACAAGGTGCTTTTCACCGTTCAGGAGACCCCACGGCGGCGCCAGATGCAGTCCTCGCAGTTCAATCCCCGATACGAGTTCGAGAGTTTTGTGGTCGGCAGCTCCAATCAGTTTGCCCATGCGGCGGCGCGAGCCGTCGCCGAAAACCCGGCTCGTTCCTACAACCCCCTGTTTCTCTATGGTGGCGTCGGACTCGGCAAGACCCACTTGCTGCATGCCGTCGGTCACACCATCCAAAGGCAACACCCAGAACAGCGGGTCATGTACCTACCGGCGGAGCAGTTCGTCAATGAGCTCATCAGCTCTCTGCGCTTCAATCGCATGCCGGATTTCCGTGAGCGCTACCGGAATATCGACATCTTCATGGTCGACGACATCCAGTTTCTGGCCAACAAGGAACGGACCCAGGAAGAGTTCTTCCATACCTTCAACACGCTCTATTCGAGTCAGAAGCAGATCATCCTTTCTTCGGACTCCTCACCGCGAAACATTCCGGCACTCGAGGAAAGGCTGCGCAGCCGCTTCGAATGGGGCCTGATCGCGGATATCCAAGCACCCGATCTGGAAACGAAAATCGCCATCCTGCGTCGCAAGGCAGACCTCGAGCGGGTCGAGATTCCAGACGACGTCGCCAACTTCATCGCTCACCAGGTCAAGTCGAATATTCGTGAGCTCGAAGGCATGCTGAATCGCGTTGTCGCGTTCGCTTCGCTGACCGGCCGTCCCCTGACCCTGGAACTGGCACAGGAGACCTTGAAGGACATCCTGCCCGTCGATCAGCAACGCGTCCTGGCACCAGAGATCATCAAGTTCGTTTCCCGGCACTATGGACTCAAGGTCAGCGAGATCAAGAGCCGCAACAACGCCAAACAGATCGCCTTTCCTCGTCAGGTCGCGATGTACCTCTGCAAGCAGTTGACCGAGTTGTCCTACCCCGACATCGGCAAGCACTTCAACAACAAACACCACTCCACGGTGATGTACTCCGTGGAGAAGATCGAGAAGTTACGCGCAACCGATTCCGAGTTGGACCACACTCTCGACCGCATGGCGCGGCATTTCTCCTGATCAAAGCCTGTCTAAACTTCCCCGATAAGGTTGAGGATAGACTGTGGAATTGTCCACAGTCATGGGAGATTTCCTCACTCTCCACAATCTCTACACAGCCGAATTCCACGTTCTGCGGAAGCCACAAACCTCTGAAAACAGACCTGATGAAGCCGAATTCCGGCGCATTCACACCACCTTCTACTACTACTCCCTGTGATATATTCACCTTTCCCTTCTAGACGGAGAAGACTCCATGGAAATTCGCGTGAAACGCTCTCAGCTGCTCAATGAGCTTGTCCCCATGCAGGGAATCGTCGAGCGCCGAACCACGATACCCGTGCTCTCTCACATTCTGTTGCGGGTGGACGGAGACAAGTTGTATCTCGCCGCGACAGACCTCGATGTTTCGCTGACTACATCGTGTCAGGCAGAGATAGAAGGAGAAGGGGGCATCGCGGTTCAGGCACGTAAATTCCTGGAGATCATCCGAGCTGTGGTTGGCGACGAGGTGAAACTCGAGCTCGAAGACGAGAAGCGACTGAGCATTACCGCGGGAAAATCGCGATTCAAGATCAATGGTCTCTCACCCGATGATTTTCCGACTCTGCCCGATGTCAAGGAAGAGGATGGAATCAATATCCCGTTTGCCCAGCTCAAGGCGATGATCGGCAAGGTGATTTTCGCAGTTTCAGCGGAAGAATCGAGGTTTCAGCTCAACGGAGCCTTGCTCCGGGTCAAGGACGAAGCGATCGAATTGGTGGCGACAGACGGTCATCGTCTGGCGCTGGTCGAGAATCCTCTCTCGGGTGGTAAGGATGGCGAGGGCGTTCTGGTGCCCAGGAAAGCGCTCCAGGAGTTACTGCGCTTCGAAGGCGAGGAGACCGTGGTTTTTCGTCGAAGTGATCACCACCTGTCTTTTCAACTCGGCCAGCGAGAGCTCATCTGCCGCATCCTCGAGGGCACCTTTCCAGATTACGAACGTGTCATTGCCAAGGATAACGACCGCAAAGTCACCTTCGACCGCAAGAACCTCTCCGAGGCCGTTCAGAGGGTCGCCCTGCTTACAGGCGAGCGGGCTCGTGCTGTGAGTCTGCAGATCGAAGCCGAAAGACTACTGATCTCCGCCGCCAATCCCGACCTCGGCGAGGCCGCTGAAGAGGTGGGCTGCGAGTACGGCGGTGACGAGATGCGCCTGGGAGTCAACCCCGACTATCTGAGTCACTTCCTGTCGGCGGTCGATACCGAGAAGGTGCTCTTCGAGCTCAAGGACGAAAATACCCAGGCGATCGGTTTCCCGGTAGAGGGTAATGATCAGCGCTATCTTTGCGTCATCATGCCCATGAGAATCTAGCCGGGCCATTCCTTGCTCGCCCAGATAAGCTGTCGCTCCTTCCGCAACCTGGATATTTCTCCCTGGCAGCCAGGTCCCGGTTTTCATCTGGTCCTGGGGGCCAACGGAGCCGGGAAGACCAGTCTTCTCGAAGCGATCTACCTCCTGGCCACGACGCGGAGTTTTCGAACCGCTCAACTGGTCGACTGTGCGCACCACGACGGACGGGAGTTTCATCTCGAAGCCGAGATCGAGGGAAGTCGGCGCATTGGACTGGAGATCGGTTTGAGCTCTGCTGGCAGATACCGGACCTTGAATGGCGGAGTGACCAGCCTGATCGAGCATCTTCAAGTTCTGCCGGTCGTGGCGTGGACCGATGAAGACAAGCAGGTGCTCAGTGGACCGCCGGAGAGACGGCGCCGATTTGTCGATCAGGGGATCGTGGGGACGCGTCCTCTCGCACTCGAGAGCCTCGCCCGCTTTCGCCGGACTCTCTTTCAGAAGAGACGGTTGTTGGCGAATGGTGACGGTCTTGGATTGAGATCGTGGAACGAGTTGATGGCCTCCGCCGCAGCAGAACTGATGAGTCTCAGGCGGGATTACGTCGATAGACTTTCGCTTGCCCTGAGAGAGGTTGTGAAAGCGACCGGACTCGAATTGCCAGAAATCAGGCTGGAATATCGTCCTTCTCTCCAGGTGGAAGGAGATGATCCAGCCGCGATTCTCATCGAATTGGAGCTCGCCGAGTCGCAGGAGAAGCGCGAGAGGCGGCCCCTGGTGGGCCCGCAGAGGGACGAAGTAAGGATCGGTTGGGGTGAGCACAGTCTACGGCAGGTTGGTTCGGCTGGGGAGCGAAAGGTCCTGGGAATGCTCTTGACTGCGGCAAGAGGTGCCGTGCTGCAGTCGGCCGAGAGATCTCCGGTCTACCTCCTCGATGATGCCGACAGTGAGCTCGATAAAGAACGCCTGAGCTCCGTTTTGCCGGCCTTCATGAGCGCCGATCAGGTCTTTGTCAGCTCCAGTCGACCGGATGTCTGGACGGCGGCTAAGAAGGCGGTGCGATGGCATCTGGATGCCGGTTCGATCAGCCCGCTATGAGCTCTTATTTCGAGGACCTAAGTATATTAAAAATCAACAACTTAAAGATTGATTTTTAGGTTTTCGCGTGATAGCCTACAGGGCAGTTCGCGGGAGTCGATTCGTACGACCCTCAAGAGCCCGGAAACAAGCGAATCCGGCGGTCTTCCTTACCTGAAAAGAGGTGAATCAGTTGAGTTCTGCGGAATCCACGTACACCGCTGAAAACATCAAAGTCCTCAAAGGCCTGGAGGCCGTGCGCAAGCGGCCGGGCATGTATATCGGGGACACCGACGACGGTTCCGGTCTGCATCACATGGTCTTCGAGTTGGTGGACAACGCCATCGATGAAGCGCAGGCTGGTTACGGCACCAAAGTCGACGTCAATATCCATACCGACAACTCGGTCACCGTCGAGGATGACGGTCGTGGAGTACCGGTAGATTTCCACAAAGGAGAGGGGCGATCGGCTGCCGAAGTCATCATGACCGAGCTCCATTCGGGTGGAAAGTTCGACAACAATTCGTACAAGGTCTCCGGCGGCCTTCACGGGGTAGGTGTTTCGGTAGTCAACGCCCTTTCCGAGAATCTCGAGCTCGAAGTCAAGCGCGAGGGGAAGGTCTGGTACCAGGTCTATCACCGCGGCCTACCGGAAGAGGCCATCAAGACTATCGGTAAGACCAAGAGAACCGGGACCAAGGTCCGCTTCGTGCCGGACCGGGAGATTTTCGGCAATACCGAATTCCACTACGAAACGCTGGCTCAGCGTCTTCGGGAGTTGGCTTTTCTGAACAAGGGTGTCCGCATCCGACTGCTGGACGAGCGGAGTGAAAAGTCGGACAACTTCTCCTATGAGGGTGGTATCCAGAGTTTTGTCGAACATCTCAACCGAAACAAGAACTCGCTCCACAAGAAGCCGATCTATCTGGAGGATGTTCGAGACGATGGTAGCGGTGAAGAAACCGTGGAAGTCGCTCTGCAGTGGAACGACGGGTACCAGGAGCAGATCTTCTGTTTCACCAACACGATCAAGAATCGCGACGGTGGTGCTCATCTGGTGGGCTTCAAGTCCGCCCTCACCCGCACGATCAATACCTATGCCAACTCCAGCGGCCTGCTCAAGAACCTGAAAGAGAACCTGACCGGTGACGACATTCGAGAGGGGTTGACTGCCGTGGTCTCGGTCAAGATCAAGGATCCCAAGTTCTCGAGTCAGACCAAGGACAAGCTCGTTTCCTCCGAGGTCAAGGGTTGGGTCGAGCAGGTGGTGAATGATCGTCTGGGTACTTTTCTGGAAGAGAATCCACCCATCGCGAAGCGCATGATCGGCAAGTGTGTCGAGGCGGCCAGGGCCAGGGAAGCTGCCCGCAAAGCGAGGGAGCTGACCCGACGCAAGGGCGCGCTCGATGCCTCCAATCTGCCGGGAAAGCTGGCCGATTGCAGCGAGCGCAACCCGGAGTTCTCCGAGTTGTTTCTGGTCGAGGGTGAATCCGCTGGAGGTACCGCGAAACAGGGAAGAAATCGGCGATTTCAGGCGATTCTGCCACTCAAGGGCAAGATCCTAAACGTCGAGAAGGCCCGTTTCGACAAGATGCTTTCGTCTCAGGAGATCAAGACCCTGATCACGGCTCTCGGCACCGGCATCGGGCCGGAAGACTTCGACGTTTCCAAGGTCCGCTACCACAAGCTCATCATTATGTGCGACGCCGATGTTGACGGTAGTCACATTCGAACGCTGATTCTGACCTTCTTCTTCCGACAGATGCAGGAGATTATCGATCGTGGGTACCTCTATGTGGCGCAGCCCCCGCTCTACAAGGTCTCCGAAGGAAGAAAAGAGACCTATCTGAAAGACGAAGAGGAATACCACGAGTTCCTGGTACAGCGCATTCAAGATAGCTGGGAGCTGAGCTTGGGCGACAATGGCGGCCGCAAGCTCAAAGGAAGCCGTTTGGCGACGTACCTCGAACAGGTGGAGGAGTTTCGCTCACAGATGGCTCAGTTGGTTTCGCGCGGTTATCCGCAAGACGCCCTCAGTGTGGCCTTGCTGCAGGGACTGACCGACAAGAAGTCGCTTAACGACAGTGAACGGCTCTATCAGATAGGCCAGATCATCGAGGCCTCTGGTTTTCACAACGTCGATGTGGGCGAGGACGAAGAGCATGGGACGCGCTACCTGTCGTTTACCAGTCGGCGCGACGGAGTGGAGAGAACTGTGCGACTCGACTGGGACCTGGTTTCAACGGCCGAATACAGGGCACTAGGTCGCAACAAGGTGGGCCTCGAGAGCATGCGCACGACCAACTTCGTTCTGCAAAAGGGCGACACCATGGAAACCGCCGACAGCCTCGACGAGGTTCTCGAGACGCTCTACAAGGGCGCCAAGAAGGGGCTGTCGATTCAACGCTACAAGGGTCTGGGTGAGATGAACGCCGAGCAACTCTGGGAGACCACGATGGACCCGGAAAATCGTCGCCTCCTGCAGGTGCGGATCGAAGACGAGGTCGGCGCCGACGATCTGTTTACGGTGCTGATGGGCGATCAGGTCGCCCCGCGCCGCGAGTTCATCGAGAACAACGCGCTCAACGTCCAGAACCTGGACATTTAGTCAGGAAAGGCTGATCACTAGCAATGAGTGAACACGATCGGGTTCTACCGTTCGACAACTCGATACCCGTCGACATCGAAGACGAGTTGAAGCGCAGCTATATCGACTATGCGATGAGCGTCATCGTGGGTCGTGCCCTGCCAGACGTGCGCGACGGTCTCAAGCCCGTTCATAGGCGCGTGCTCTACGGCATGTTCGACAGCGGCAACACCTCCAACAAGCCCTACAAGAAGTCCGCACGCATCGTCGGCGACGTCATGGGTAAGTACCACCCGCATGGCGATGCGGCCATCTACGACACCGTCGTCCGGTTGGCTCAGGATTTCTCTCTGCGCTATCCCCTGGTCGATGGGCAGGGAAACTTCGGCTCCATCGATGGCGACAGCGCCGCGGCCATGCGCTATACCGAGGTTCGGCTGACCAAGCTTGCCGAGGAGATGCTGCGGGAGGATATCGACAAGGAGACCGTCGACTGGGTACCCAATTACGACGGCTCACTACTCGAGCCGAGAGTTCTGCCCGCGAGGTTTCCGAACTTGCTGGTCAACGGGTCTTCCGGCATCGCCGTCGGTATGGCGACCAACATCCCACCGCACAACCTGGTCGAGATAGTCGATGGTTTGATCGCGATCATCGAGGACCCGAAGCTGACCATGGAAGCGTTGATGAAGGTGATTCCGGGGCCAGACTTTCCCACAGCGGGATTCATTCACGGCCTGGAGGGAATTCGTACGGCATACGAGACTGGGCGCGGAGGCATCCAGATGCGTGCCCGGGCACAGATTGAAACCCAGCGCCGTGGTGATCGGCAGTCGATCGTGGTGACCGAGATTCCCTATCAGGTCAACAAGGCGAAGCTGTTGGAGCAGATTGCCGGCCTCGTTCGCGACAAGCGGATCGAAGGTATCAGTGACCTGCGCGACGAATCCGATCGCGAAGGAATTCGCGTCGTCATCGATATCAAGCGAGGCGAAATACCCGAAATCATCCTGAACAAGCTCTACAAGATGACGCAGATGCAGACCACCTTCGGGATCATCCTCCTGGCGATCGTCGAGAACCAGCCGCAGGTGCTAAATCTGCGACAGATGCTCGACCATTTCGTCGATCACCGGAAGACAGTCGTGGTGCGGCGGACCCGATTCGATCTCCGGAAGGCCGAAGAACGGGCCCATATCCTCGAAGGGATCCTGAAAGCGCTGGATCATCTCGACGAGGTGATCGCGACCATTCGCGCGAGTCACACACCGGCCGAGGCCCGCGAGCGGTTGATGGACAACTTCGCGCTCAGCCAGGTCCAGGCCCAGGCCATCCTCGAAATGCGCCTGCAGAAGCTCACCGGCCTGGAGCGCGAGAAGGTAGTCGAGGAGTACGAGGAACTGATGTTGCTGATCGAGCGCCTGCGCGCCGTTCTGGCCTCCGACAAGCTCGTTCTGGACGAGATCAAGAAGGAGCTTCTGGAGATTCGCAAGGCCTATGGGGACAAGCGCAGGACCGAGATCATTCCCGAGACTCACGAGATCTCGGTCGAGGACATGATCGCCGACGAAGACATGGTGATCACCGTGACCAACTCGGGATACATCAAACGCTCTCCCCTGAGCCTCTACCGATCGCAGCAACGGGGTGGCAAGGGGCGCAAGGGAATGGTCACCAAAGACGACGACTTCGTCGAGCATCTGTATGTCGCCTCGGCGCATAGCTACATCCTGGTATTCACGGAAACGGGCAGGGTTCACTGGCTCAAGGTGCACGAGATTCCACAGATGGGACCTGCCTCGAAGGGCAAGGCGATCGTCAACCTGCTGCAGCTGAGCAATACCGAGAGGGTAGCGGCTACCGTCGCCGTGCGGGAGTTCGCCGCCGACAGTTTCCTCCTGTTTGCGACGGAGAAGGGCACGGTCAAGAAAACCGAATTGTCGGCGTACTCCAACCCCCGGGCTGGTGGCATCATCGGTATCAATATCGACGAAGGCGATCGGTTGTTGGACATTCGTGTCACCGACGGCCAGCAGAATATCCTGCTGGCAACCGCCAAGGGTTTTGCCATCCGTTTCTCCGAGAAGGACGCTCGCCCGATGGGTAGAGCAACGCGTGGTGTGCGCGGGATCAGTCTGCGCAAGGGAGATCGCGTGGTCGGCATGGAGGTGCTCGACGAGGAAGGAGAGATCCTGTCGATGGCAGAGGGGGCGGTAGGTAAGCGCACGCCGGTGTCGCAGTACCGACTGCAGAGCCGGGGCGGAAAAGGCATCATCAATCTCAAGGTCTCGGCCAAAACGGGTGAGGTTATCGGAGCCAAGCAGGTGCGGCCCGATGACGGCATGATGTTGATTACCCAGGAGGGCAAGATCATCCGCATCAATGTGCAGGGCGTGCGCGTGAGTAGTCGCTCGACGCAAGGCGTCAAGCTCATGGATCTGGACGAGAACGACCGCCTGGTAGCGGTGGCCAAGCTTGCTGATCAGGCCGAAGAGGGAGAGGTAGCAGGGGCCGACAACGCCCAGCCCGAAAAGCCATCCGAACCGGTGAACTGAACCGATGACGTCCACGGCGGACAACGCCAGCTGGATCTATCGACTCGCCTGGATCTTCTACATGGTGCTCGCCCTTTTGGCGGCGCTCTGGTTGGGCCTGCGGCAGGGCCGAATTGGCCTCGATCTCTTCGTCGACCTCGAGTCGTGGTGGGTGGACGCTGGCATCGGTCTGGCAGCCGGCGGCTTGCTGATAGCGGTCTGGTTGTTGGCCAGAAAAATTCTGCCTGGTACGAGGGACCTGGAGTCCGAGCTGGCCGAGCTGCTCGGTCCGTTGAAAACCGGCGAGGTTATCGGCCTTGCCCTGTTGTCGGGCTTCGCCGAGGAGCTCTTTTTTCGTGGCGCCGTCCAGGGGGCCTGGGGATGGGTTCCCGCGACCCTCTTGTTCGCTGTCCTCCATGCGGGTCCCGGACCCAGCTATCGGACCTGGACCGGCTTTGCCGCGGTGGCCGGGGTGGTCCTGGCCGGATTGATGGTCTGGCGCGGCAATCTGTTGGCTCCAGTGATTGCTCACGTGGTGGTCAATGGTGTCAACCTGAATCGCCTGACTCGCCTGCCGATGGCGCAAGAGAGGCCCCCGGCCCCACCGAATTGATGTCCTGACCCTCTGCTACACTCGGCAGCTCAGCGGTACTTCTTGGAGGAGACCATCGCATGCCTGCCGATAGTAAGGATGTTCTGGCCCGCGTCGAGCGGGAGAAAGAGAGATATCTCGAGGAACTGCTGGAGTATTTGCGCATTCCTTCGGTTTCGACGGACCCGCGGCACAAGAGCGATGTTCGCTGTTGCAGCGAGTTCGTCGTCGAGCAGTTGAGGGCCGCGGGCCTCGAAGCCGAGAGCATCGAAACCAACGGTAATCCGCTGGTTTATGGAGCATGGACGGGTGCCGCGGGCAAGCCGACGATTCTCTTCTACGGCCACTACGATGTGCAGCCGGCCGACCCCCTCGAGGAGTGGGACAGCCCGCCCTTCGAGCCGACGATCAAGGGAGACCTCCTGGTCGCCCGCGGCTCGACAGATGACAAGGGTCAGTCCTTCACCCACATCAAAGCGGTCGCGGCGACGCTGGCGGAGCGTGGCGAGCTTCCGGTCAACGTGAAGTTCATTCTCGAAGGAGAGGAAGAGGTCGGGGGGGAGGCGATCGATCATTTTGTTCGCGAGGATGCGGGTAGACGCCTCGCTTGCGATGCCGTAGTGGTTTCGGACACTTCGATGTTCGCGCCCGGGCAACCATCGCTGCTATATGGGCTCAAGGGCCTGGCCTATATGGAGTTGAAGGTTACCGGGCCGAGCCGGGATCTGCATTCAGGTACTTTTGGCGGGGCGGTGGCCAACCCGGCAAACGCCCTCTGCCAGATGATCGCGAAGCTGCAGAATCCGGAAACTGGCAGGATTCTCATTCCCGGGTTCTACGACGATGTCTTGCCGCTCGAAGACTGGGAGCGCGACGAATTTGGCAAGTTGCCGTTCGACGAAGCGGCCTTCAAGGCCGAAGTGGACATTGCAGAGGTCTTTGGTGAAGATGGGTACACCACGCTCGAGCGCATGTGGGCTCGACCCACGCTCGATGTCAATGGCATCTTCGGCGGCTATCAGGGCGAAGGTGCCAAGACGGTCCTGCCGGCGAGGGCGAACGCCAAGATCTCCATGCGGCTGGTACCCGACCAGGATCCCGAGAAGATCGCCGAGCTCTTTGCCGACTATATTCAGAAGATCGCTCCTGCGAGTGTCACCGTAGAAGTATCCGGGGTCCACGGAGCGCAGCCGGTACTGATCGATATCCAGGGTCAGATCGCAGATGCTGCCATGGACGCACAAGAGGAAATCTTTGGGGCTCGTCCGGTGCGAATTCGGGAAGGTGGCTCGATTCCCATCGTCGCGGTCTTCAGCGAGATTTTGAAGGTCCCCACAATCCTTATGGGGTTCGGCCTGCCGGACGACCGATTGCACGCGCCCAACGAGAAGTTCAACATCAGCAACTTCTACAATGGTATTCGGGCTATCGTTCGCTTGTTGGATCTGTCCGCCTGAGGGGTGAGGAACGATGAATCGGCAACCGACTGAGCAGAAGCAGGCGGTCTCGGAGGAACGGGAGTTGAAGTTCGCCTGTTCGAGCCTCGAGGACCTGCGCGAACAGCTGCGTGAAATGGAGGCCGAGCGGCTGGCGGCGGCCGGTTCGGAAGACAACTGGATCTACGATCGCAAGAACAAGCTCAAGGCGGGCCATCAGCTGCTGCGATTGCGCATCGATCGCAAGGGTGCCCACCTGACCTACAAGGGTGCTCCCCGCTTCGAAGACGAGGTCAAGGTGCGCGTGGAGCACGAGACAGAGGTCAGCGATGCCGACCAGATCAATAGCATTCTCGAGAATCTGGGTTTTGCCGTCGTACACCGGTACCAGAAGAAGAGAGAGGAGTGGCATGTCGGGGGAGTCACGGTGGCCCTCGATCACACCCCGATAGGCGATTTTGTCGAGTTCGAAGGCGATGGCGCTGGCGCCATCGCACGACGTTTCGGTTTCGATCTCGAACAGTCCGAGAGACTCTCGTACGTCGAGCTCTACGAGAGCTACCGCGAACAGAACCCGGACGCGCCACCAGACATGGTCTTTCCTTGAAGAAGCAGCGTCTGCGCGCTCTTGTCCTGGCGGCTGGGCACGGCAGCCGACTTCGGCCCCTGACGGCCTTCATCCCCAAACCACTTCTACCTGTGCGTGGGATCCCTGCCGCCGCGCATACCATCGATCAACTGGCGGCATTGGGCTGCGAAGCGATCGCCGTCAATCTCTACCATCGGGGCGAACAGATTCGGACAGCTCTAGGAGACTCCCGCGGGGGTGTGCCGCTGGCCTACTCGGTGGAGTCGGAGTTGCGAGGCACCCTGGGGGCCCTGGCTCCACTGCGTGACTTCCTGGGACGAGCTGAACACATCCTGATTGTCAACGGTGACAGCCTCTGTCGGTGGCCGCTGAGGAGTCTGCTGCGACGGCATCGGCGCAGTGGAGCGGTGGCGACGCTATTGGTTTCCAAACGCATTGATCCGCGACCCTTCGGTGGGGGTGTCGAAGTGGAAGATCGCCAGAGGGTTGTCAGCCTGCGTGCCCGGAATGCCGCAGAGGGAGTCAACCCACGCCGGGTTTTCATGGGAGCGCATGTTCTCTCCCCGCAGCTGCTCGACCGGGTGCCGTCACAAGGGGCGGCCGATTTTGTCGAGGATCTGTATGAACCCCTCCTGGCCGAGGGTGTAACCCTGGCGGCGCTGGAAACCTCCCGTAAGTGGCACGACCTGGGGACACCGGAGCGTTATCGTCGAGCGGTGCTGGATTGGGGAAGGCGCCGTGGATGGGTGGCGCCAGGAGTGAAGGCCTCCTCGACCGCGAGTCTGCGCGGCTCGGTGGTCGAGGCGCCAGCCAGAGTCGACGAGAACAGCAAGGTAAACTCTTCTCTGGTTCTTCCCGGGGCGCGTATCGGTTCGGGGTGCCAGGTGGTGGAGTCCATCATCGGTCCCGACGTCAACGTGCCTGCAAATACCACCGTACACCGCCGACTGGTGACAGCGGTGAGGGCCGACGCACCGGGATCGAACAAGGCCTCGGTTGTGGGTGGTCTCGTCTATGAGCCGATCTGACAGCTACGAGCTATTGATTTTCGATTGGGACGGCACCCTGCTGGACTCGATCGCCACGATCGTCGCCTGTACCCAGGCGACCCTGGAAGAGCTCGGTCAACCCCGTGCCGAGGAGGCAGTGATTCGTGGCGCGATCGGTCTGGGTCTGCGAGAGACGGTCAACAGGTTCGCCCCGGGCTGTGACGATGCCCTTTATGGTCGGATCGTCGAGGTCTATCGGCGTCTCTGGTTCGAGGAGTTCGTCCATCACCCGAGGCTCTTTCCGGGATCACGCGAGGTGCTGGAGCAGTTGCGTCAGCAGGGTTACCTGCTGGCTGTGGCTACAGCCAAGAGTCGCCGCGGGCTGAACCTGGACCTGGAAGGCTCGGGACTCGCTCCGATGTTCGATGCGACGCGAACTGTCGATGAAGCGCGCAGCAAGCCCAACCCACAGATGATTCTCGATATCCTTCAGGAGTTGGGAGTCGCTGCGCGACGTGCCCTGATGATCGGTGACACCTCACACGACATGTTCATGGCCCAGAATGCAGGCACGGGGGCTGCGGCGGTGCTGACCGGCTCCCATGATCGTGCGGAGTTGAGTGCGGCTTCGCCTCAGGTCTTCCTCGAAGACCTGACCGAGCTGCCCTCATGGCTTGCCGATTCGGCAGAAAAGGAATAGCGGCATGGCCTGGCCCAGGAAACCGAAGAAGATTCCTGCGATAAAGGAAGTGATGACAGCGTTTCCCTACGCCATAGATAGCGCGGACTCGATCGACAAAGCCGAGCAGATGATGGAGACGCACCGAATCCACCACCTGCCGGTGATGGACGAAGGCAATCCCACGGGCGTCATCAGCCACCGAGACCTGCTGCGAACACGCGACCAACATTCGCAGGGCAAGACCAAAACACAGCGGGTTTCCGACGTACCCCGCGAAGAGGCCTTCGTGGTCGATCTTTCGGCACCCCTCGATCGCGTCCTGCGGGAGATGGGCAAGAGGAGATTGGGAGCAGCCCTGGTGGTCAAAGACGATCGTTTGGCGGGAATCTTCACGCTCACCGATGCCTGTCAGTGTTTTGCCGAGAGCTTGCGGCAACAGTTTCCCGATGCCGACGGCGACGAAGCCGCCTAGAAGCGTGAAGCCTGACGTTCGCGGGCGGGGAGAATTTCGAGGCAAGTGGTCCACCAGCCGGAGAGGATGGTCTCGATGAACTCCTGCGGCAGTTCTTCCTGCCGCATCTCCTCGGCCAGCGCCCGGTAGTCGTAGGAGAGGGGAACCAGCTCGACGCGCAGCGAGGAGTCGGTCTCGAACCGGAGCATCGAATACCAGACATTGGGTCTGCCGTCATTGGCCGGGCGGCCGACCACACCGACATTGACGACGTCGCGGCCCGAGGGCAGGCGACAATGCCATGGCAGACCGGTATGGGTGCAGAGCATGCCATCGCAACCCTCCTGGTCGAGCAAGACCTCGAGAAACTCCACCGGGGTGGTCGACTGGAAGAGAAACTCATTGACCTTGCGTGGCGAACCGTGCACCAGGAGAAGCTCACGACTACCCAACAGAACCCGGCGTCGTGGGGGTAGCTCACCCATCCAGGCCTTGAAGGCGGCTGAGCAGTTCCGGGCGGTGTAACCATAGGAGAGCCTGGCGAAATGGTTGTCGCGCGGGTCGGTATAGCCGCAATTGCAGTCCTCTCGCCCACTGGCCAGAGACTCTTCGTAGTTGCCTCGAATCGACAGAACACCGCCCCGATCGAGTAGTGGCCAAACCGCTTCCGGCGCCGGGCCAAAGCCTCCGAGATCTCCCAGACAATAGAGGGCCTCGGTGCCCAGGTGGCGAGTTTCGTCGAGCAGTGCGGCCAGGGCCAGGTGGTTGCTGTAGACCCCTCCGAAGACGGCGATGCACCGGTAGGGCCCTTCGACCGGAACCCCGTCCTTCTCCTTGTTCAGGAAGCCGGCCTTCTCTGCTCGTCGGCCTTCTGCCGAGAGTGTTCTGCCGTGCGTGGTTGCCGCCTGCCGGAATTCGCCCAGCGGTACCAGCTTTTCGCCCCAGGTTGCCAGACCCCTGTGTGAGGTCAACTTGCCGTTGTCCGGTGCGTGGCGAAGGTCTTTCGAGTTTCTGGCGCCCATCGTCAGGTCTTGCAGGAGACGCCGTAGACATGGCAGGTCCAGCAAGCGGAGTGATCGAGAGAAAAGGTGTCGAGCGAATCGGCGAGGCGCTCACCCATCCTTCCACCGGGCTCGTTGACCAGGATCGGGCAGACCCAGACCCCCTGGTCGGTGACCATGCGACATGAGGTGCACTGAAGGTGCTCCAGAGATTCCGGCAGCAGATCACCATCCCGAAGTCTCTGCCAGCTCGCGTAGGCTCCGCCGCGCTCGGCCTCGGCTCCGATTTGAAATACCGGGAGAATCTTGAGGCGTGGCTTGGAGACACCCATTTCCCCGAGCAGGTCGAAGAAGCGCTGCTTGCCCGCCTCCGAGCTGTTGTCGGCATGGACCTCGGTGACTGTGATCACCGGATTCAGGCCCGCCTCCACCAGATTGGAGATTCCCTGCAGGATTCGCTCGAACGTGCCCTCTCCGCGAATGGGATCGTTGGTTTGGGCATCGTAGCCATCCATGGAAACCCGAAAATCAAGCGAGTATTCGCTGGTTTTTGCGAGGCGGGCCAGCCTCTGACAGCGATCCGGGTCGAGCAGCAAACCATTGGTGAGAACCGTCGCGGGTCCCTGGTCGAGGGTCCTTTCCAGAATCATCTCCATCTCTGGGTTGAGGAAAGGCTCACCGCCGGTGAAGTAATACTCCTTGACCCCGAGCGAAGCTCCTTCGTGGAGGTAGGACTCGACCTCCAACAGAGACAGCATCTCGTGGGTGTGGTTGGTCGGCGAACAGGAGACAAAGCAGTGACTACAAGCGAGATTGCACAGGGTGCCGCCGACCTGGAACCAGAGAGTATCCAGCGACTCGAGCTTGACCGATGGCGCGTCAGAGATCAGCAACAGCCATCTGGACCGCAGCAGGGGGCTTCCTGTTCGGTCGTGAGGAGGTAGTTGGCGCCCTTGGTTTCCTTTGGATGGCGCGTTGTTGTGCGACGACAGTCGAAGGGTTCCGCCTCGGCAAGGGGGATCTCCTCGAGCGGTTCGACAAACGCGAAGAGGTCCTCATACGGCCGCTGACGGTAGAGGTTGAAGGTCTTGTCACAGACGGCGTAATGCTGGCCACGGATCATGTGGTGACCGTCATCATCGACGACTTCCTTGAAGGGTCCCTTGTAGATGACGGCCTGGTTGCGCTCGTAGCAGGGCCCCTCCTTGCCCTTGAAGGCCTCGAGCGTGACCGGCCGGAACTCGATGCCTTCGACGGTACGCCACGGATCGACAGAGCGGCTCAGAATGCGCATGCCGTGAAACCCAGCGCCCTCGAAAGCGGCCAGGAACCCCTCCTCGGTCAAGGCGCCGGAGATACAGCCGCTCCAGAGCTCGGGATCGTCTTGCATTGCCGCGGGCACGAGCTCATCCGACACGATGTCTGAGATGACGGCCCGCCCGTCTCTGCGGAGAACCCGATAGATCTCTTGGAAGAGCTCCTGTTTCTGTGCGTTGTCGACCAGGTTCAAGACACAATTGGAGACGACGACATCGACGGAGTCGTCCGAGACCAGGGGGGCTTCCTGTCTAAGGGCATGGCTTCTGGATTGGACGGCGAGAAGGGCTTCGACGTTGTCGACCGGGTGAGCCTCCAGCTCGGCTTCGAGCAGGTCGAGATCGAGTTGCAGGTCCTGGATTCTTCCCCGACGGAAATCGACGTTGCTGTAGCCGATTCGCTCGGCAACGACAGGGGCATTTCGCCGGGCAACAGCGAGCATCTCGGGGGTCATATCGACGCCGATCACCCGCCCCTCGGGGCCGACCACCTGTGAGGCGATGAAGCAGATCTTGCCGGTACCACTGCCCAGGTCCAGCACGGTCTCTCCAGGAGAGAGGTAGCGGCTCGGATCGCCGCAACCATAGTCCCGCTCTATGACCTCATCGGGGATGACCCGTAGATATCGCGGGTCGTAGTCGATGGGGCAACACAGCTCCGCCACCCGGGATTCAGCCCCTTCCCCGTAGCGCTCCTTGACGGCCTTCTCTACATTGGCAACGGACATGATGCGATCTAATCTCCTGCTTGTTCGGGCCGGGGTCGAACAGACCGCCCGCCAGCCCCGGCAATCGAGCTCCGCTCGGACAGACTCTAGGGCCATTACGCGCCTGGTCGTCGGGCGGATCGGTTGACGCAGCCGTGGAGTTTACATGGACACTGGGAGCAAGTGGTGCTCGAACCGGGGTGGATCGAATACGATGTAACCCGAGTCGGGTACCGGAGCCGTAGAAAGAGATCATGCGCATCGCAGCCGTCGGCAAGGCATTTCCGCCCAACTACTACGACCAGGAGACTCTTCTCTCGGCGTTTCGAAGAGCCTGGTCGGGGCGACTCTACAACCAGGAGCGCCTGACCAAGCTGCACCAGAACGTCCTGGTAGGCGGGCGCCACCTGGCGCTCCCCCTGGAAGATTACGAGCAACGGGTGACCACCTGGGGTGCGGCCAACGATGCCTGGATCGACGTTGCCCAGGATGTCGGCGAAGAGGCGGTTCGGCGGGGGCTCGAAAGTGCTGGCCTGAGAGCGGAAGATGTGGGATGTCTCATCTTCGTCTCGGTCACCGGCGTGGCGACGCCATCGATCGACGCTCGCTTGATGAATCGACTTGCGTTGCCGTCGACCGTGCGCCGCGTGCCCATTTTTGGACTGGGCTGTGTCGCCGGAGCCGCCGGCATCTCTCGAGCCGCGGACTATCTGAAGGCCTACCCCGATCAAGTGGCTGTGCTGTTGGCGGTCGAGCTTTGCTCGTTGACCCTGCAGCTCCAGGATCTGTCGATACCGAACCTCATCTCTTCGGGTCTGTTCGGGGACGGTGCGGCTGCGGTCGTGATGGAGGGGAGTCAACGGCCAGGCGAAGGACCGAGAGTGCGGGCATCGCGGTCTGTTTTCTACCGCGACACCGAGAGGGTCATGGGTTGGGATATCTCGGAGAAGGGATTTCAGGTCGTCTTGTCCGCGGCCGTCCCGGAAGTGGTGCGCCAGCACTTGCGACCGGATGTCGACAGGTTCCTCGGCGACAACGGATTGACTCGCGATGACATCTCTTCCTGGGTAGCCCACCCTGGTGGGCCGAGAGTTCTGGAGGCAATGGAATCTGCCCTGGAGCTGCCACCCGAGGCCCTGGCGGTCACCTGGAGGAGCCTCAAGGAGGTTGGCAATCTCTCTTCGGCATCAGTGTTGATGGTCCTGGAGGAAACGATGGAGCATCATCGCCCAAACCCGGGTAGCCTTGGGCTCCTGCTGGCCATGGGCCCGGGGTTCTGTTCTGAACTGGTGCTGTTGGAATGGTAGATACTCGTTTGCTTTACACCGGACTCGTCGCCCTGGTTGCGGTCGAAAGGGTGTTCGAGTTGAGCGTTGCGACTCGCAACCGGCGTTGGCTCGTGTCGCGAGGGGCGATCGAAATTGGCGCGGGGCACTATCCCACAATGGTCACGTTGCACAGCCTGTTCCTGGTGAGTTGTCTGGCGGAGGTCTGGTTGCTGGATCGTTGTTTCCGCCCTGCTCTGGGGTGGTCGATGCTGGTTCTCCTGGCGTTTTCGATGCTGGGGCGCTACTGGGTGATGGCCACCTTGGGCCGCAGGTGGACCACACGGGTTTTTTGTCTTCCCGGTCAGCCCAGAATTACCAGGGGTCCGTTCCGTTGGTTTCGGCACCCCAACTATGCCGTGGTGGTCTGTGAGATATTCGCCCTTCCCCTGGTACACACGGCGTGGCTGACCGCCGTGGTGTTCAGTCTGGCGAACGGCTTGCTTCTCAGGGAGCGTATCGGGGTGGAGGAGGCCGGACTTCGGCTTTACAACGAACAGGAATCTGGCCCCGAAGCGTCACCGGGTCTCGAGGGATCCGTTAGATGAAGCGGAAGCAGGTCCTGCAAGAGATCGAAGCGATAGCCAACCGGCACCTCGGAAGGCCGGGCATGCTGAGACCGGAGATGGACCTGGTCGAAGACCTGGAGTTGGACTCTCTGCTCTTGTTGACCTTGGCGGTCGAGGTCGAGAATCACTTCGAGATCTGTCTGGAGGAGGAAGAAGAGGCGGGTATTCGCACGGTAGAGGACCTGGTGGAAATCGTGCTGCGCAAGTCGTCCGGGAGGTCGGAAGAAGAGGGCGCAAATTGAGATGGAGACCCTGAACGAGGCGCTGAAGCGCGCCGCCCATTTTCCGGACTGTGGACTGAGGATCCTCGACCGTCGCCTCAGGGAGACCTGGTTGAGTTGGCCCGAGATCTATAGACGAGCTTCACGGGTTGCAGGTGGCTTGCGAGCAGAGGGTGTCGAAAGGCAGCAGACCGTAGGCCTCTTCTATCCCACGGGTGAAGAGTTCTTTGCCGCGTTCTTTGGCATTCTGCTAGCTGGAGCGGTACCGGTGCCGCTCTATCCCCCGGTCAGGCTCGGCCGCCTCGCAGAGTACCACCGGCGTACGACTCGAATGTTGCGCGCCACAGGTATAGAGCTTGCCCTGACGGACAGGACATTGCGGCGGATTCTGGGAGAGCCTTTGCTCCGGGCTCGCTGCCGGGGAAAGACACTTGGCGAGCTTCCGCAGGTGGACGGAGTCAGCGCGGCGGCGGACCCGGAGAGCCTCGGCCTGGTTCAGTTCTCTTCTGGAACGACCGTCGAACCCAAGCCGGTGGCACTGACCCACCGGGCGCTCATGGCCCAGACCACGATCCTCAACGGTTTCTGGCCCGACAGCGCGGACCAGCGACACTCCGGAGTCTCCTGGCTGCCTCTCTACCACGACATGGGGTTGATCGGTTGCGTCTTCACGGTTCTCGAGCGCCCCTCCGTGCTGACCCTCATTCCCCCCGAGGCTTTCGTGGCAAGACCGGCGACCTGGTTGCAGATCCTGTCGAAGTATCGAGCCACCATTTCGCCGGCGCCAAACTTCGCCTTTGGCCTATGTACGGAGAAGATCCGGGACGAGGAGCTGGAGGGCGTCGATCTGAGCTCCTGGCGCGTCGCCTTGTGCGGCGCAGAGACGGTGGTGCCGGCAGTACTGCGCAGATTCAGTGACCGGTTCGGCCGGTGGGGATTCAGGTCCGAGGCGCTGACACCGGTCTACGGCCTGTCGGAGGCGGCGCTGGCGGTGACCTTTTCTGCCATAGACAAGCCGTTCTCGAGCCGTCAGCTCATGCACACAGATGCTGGAGCTTGCGACCCGTACGAAGAGAATGAGAAATCTCATTCCACAGTGAGCCGCGAGCTCGTCTCGGTGGGTAAGCCCTTGCCAGAGTTCGACCTCGAGGTACGCGGCGAGCAGGGGGAGCCGCTCGCCGAGGGTCTTGTCGGCCGGTTGTGGGTTCGTGGACCGTCCCTGATGCAGGGGTATCTGAATCACCAGGAAGCAACCGCCGAGAGCCTGCGTGCGGGCTGGCTCGATACCGGCGACCTCGGTTTTCTGCATGAGGGCGAGCTCTACATCACCGGTCGTGCGAAAGACATCCTGATCGTGCGGGGCAGCAACCGAGCGCCGGAAGAGATCGAGGCCGTGGTGAGTGAGCTCGAAGGGGTTCGCACGGGCTGTGTGGCGGCGGTGAGCCACCTGCCACCGGAGGCCGAGCGAGAGCAGGTGTGGCTGTTTGTCGAGAGGAACGGCGGACAGGCCAGGGACGAAGAGGAGCTCAAGGAACGTTGCAAGCACCAGGTTCTCGGCAGTACCGGCATCGCCGTCGACCGAATCGAAGTTCTGGAACCGGGTACGTTGCCAAGAACGTCTTCGGGCAAGATCCGCCGACGAGAATCCCTGGAACGTTTTCTGCGAGGCGAGCTCTGTCCACCAGAACCAGTGACAGCCGGACGAATGCTGCAGGCCATGGGGCGTTCTGCGCTTGCCCGGGCGCGACAGAGACGTGAACGCGATGTCGACCGATAGAGAGATCGTCATCATCGGTGCCGGGCCCGCCGGATTGGCGACGGCAATCGGGCTACGTCGCTCGGGGCACGAGGTCGTGGTACTCGACCGCCAGCGGCCCCCGATCGACAAAGCCTGCGGTGAAGGGTTGATGCCCGATGGTGTGAGGATCCTGCAAGAGATCGGTGTCCTCACGGGCGCGGAATTGGGAGTCCCGTTTCACGGCATCCGCTACGTCGACGAGACCCTGCGAGCCGAGGCTCGCTTTCGAGCTGGATTCGGATTGGGCGTTCGGCGTACGACCCTGCAACAGGCGATGGTCGATCGAGCCCGAGAGGTGGGTGTCGAGATGATCTTCGAGTGCGTAGTCCGGGGCCTGGACCATCAAGAAGTCGTGACAGACAGAGGAGTCTTCTGCTGTCGCTGGATAGTCGGAGCCGACGGGCTCCACTCGCGGGTTCGCAAGTGGGCAGGACTCGGCTCGGATGCCGTCCGCTTCCGCAGGTTCGGTGTGCGCCGACACTATGCCGCATCTCCCTGGACCGACCTGGTGGAGGTGCACTGGGCCAGGCGTTGTGAGGCCTATGTCACCCCGGTATCGGATGACGAGGTCGGTGTTGCCTTTCTGTGGAGCGGCTTCAAGAGTGACTTCGCTGGCTTGCTGGCACGCTTTCCCGAGCTGACTGGACGCCTGAGCGGGGCGAGTGTGGTCAGCACCGACCAGGGCGCGGCCCAGTTGGAACAGAGAACCCGCGGGTTGTATCGCGGCCACATCGCGCTCGTCGGGGATGCCGCGGGTTACCGTGATGCAATCACCGGGGAAGGGGTGTCGATGGCCCTCCATCAGGCAACCGCCCTGGCGGGTGCAATCGACAAGGAGGACCTGCGAGAGTATGAACGGGCGGCGCGTAGGCTCGAGCGGCTGCCCAACGCGTTGATCCGGATCCTGTTGGAGATCGAAGCGCGGCCACGCATCCGTCGACGGTTGATCCATACCCTGGCGGCCGACCCTGCACTGTTCGAGAGACTTTTGTCGATCCATGCGCGTGAGGCGTCGCCCTACAGCCTGAAGCCGGGCGGGTTGGCAAGGCTGGCGAGGGGCCTGCTTCACTGATCTTCCGAGCTAGACTCCGGGCAGAATCATGACGCCACGACACAACTGGGCAAAGGTGCGTGCCGCAGAACGCCAGGTCGGCGAGTTTTCACACCACGGCGAGTTCACGCTCGGGCTGGCCTATGCGAACTCCTACCACGTGGGTATGTCGAGCCTAGGCTTCCAGCGGGTCTACGAGTTGGTGCACCAGTATCCCGATTGGAGCTGCGAACGGCTCTTCGCCGACGGGGAAGCAATGCCCGTTTCGGTTGAAACAGAGACACCGTTGAACGCCTTCGGGGTGGTTGCCTTCTCGGTCTCCTTCGAAGAGGACTACGTCAACCTGCTGCAGATGCTCCATAGAGCCAAGGTTCCATTGCGCCGAGAGGACAGGCGAGAGGGCGACCCCCTGATTCTCATGGGAGGCTCCTGCGCCGAAATCAATCCTCTGACGATGAGCGAATTCGTCGACGTGTTCGCTCTTGGCGCGGCAGAAAACCTTCTACCGAGCCTGCTCCTGGCGTTGAGTGAAGAGACGCGCAAGCCAGCGGTTCTCGAGCGCTTGGCGGCGACCCCCGGTTTCTATGTCCCGGAGCATCACCGCCCGGAAAAGGAAGCGATAGCGAAACTCCTCAAGTTGGAGCTGACCGCCGAGCAGCTGAAGGTGCCCGGCAACCTGCCGACCACCGCTATCGTCACGCCCTACACGGAGTTCGCCAACAAGTTCCTGGTGGAGATGTCGCGTGGCTGCCCAGAAAAGTGTCGCTATTGCTGGGCGACGTTCGGAATGGGCCGCTTCAGGTGGCACCCGACCGATTACATCCTCGAGTCTCTCGAGCGCGCGCGCCCGGTGACCGACCAACTGGGCTTTGTCGCTACCGCGGTCGGCGACCATCCGGATATCGAGCGCATCCTGGTGGAGGCCAACGGGCTCGGTTTTCGCACCGCGGTGTCGTCGATCCGTATTCCGGCCGTCACCGAAGGGGTGTTGTCGGCACTTCATGCGTCGGGTGACCGATCCATCACGCTGGCCCCCGAGACCGGCAGCGACGCTTTGCGGGTCAAGCTCAACAAGCCGATCCCCAACAGCCTGCTGCTTGAAAAGGTGCGGATGATCTTCCGGCAGGGCCTCACCCAGCTCAAGCTCTACTTCATCATCGGTCTGCCTGAAGAGACCATGGAGGACGTGCAGGCGATTCTCGATCTGGCGGCCGAGTGTCACACCATCATGCTGGAAGAGTTGGCACCGACCGGGGTGATCGGCAACATCCATCTGGGCGTCAACCTGCTCATTCCGAAGCCCTACACCGGTTACCAGCGCGAGGGAATGGAGGATCCCGCGAGCCTGAGGCGAAAAATGACCCTGATCCGTAAGGGCGTTACCCGGATGCCCAACGTGAGCCTCGGAACCATGTCATTGCGACAAGCGATCTGGCAGAGCTTCATCAGCAAGGCCGGAAGCGACGCGGCCGATATACTCGAAGCGGCGGCTAGCGGCACTGATCTGTCATCCCTCCTGCGCACTCATGCCGACCGCATCGAACCGCTGGTCTTCGACCGCGCCGCCGGCAAGCTACCCTGGCACTTCATGCGCACGGCGTGACGCCAAACGTAAAGCGATCATTGCGCCAACGCTGCGATTTTCTCGAGCGCGATCGTCTCGTTCTCACCTTTGTACCAGACCTATTTCGGGTACTGTGCGTCCAGCTCTGATTGGATCAATTGCGCTAGCTGCCTGTAACCGAAAGTTTGCAGCGGTTTGCCGTTCACAAAGTAACCTGGAGTCTTCTGAACATTCAGAGCTTTCACATCGGCCATGTCTTGTTCGATGATTCTGGCAATAGTGGGGCTATGCATGTCTTTCTTGATTCGCTCGATGTCGACCCCTGCCGCGGGAAGAACTTCCCATAATCTCTCTGGTTGATAGTCATGGTGGCTGGCCCAAATGTTCTGGGTTCGAAACATGACGATCCAGGGTTTCCCAGTATTTCCCCTGCGTTCTGGCGGCTTCGAGAATCTTGACGAAGTTGTCGGCGCCTTCGTGGAAAGGGGCGTAGCGCATGACCAGTTTGATCTTGCCAGGATTGGCAGCCATGATCTGCTTGATGAACGGAGCGAAGGCGGCACAGGTTTCACAGGCCGGGTCCATGAACTCAACCAGATAGACCTTCGCATCCTCACTGCCAAGCGTCTGCGAATGGGGTCTGACAAAGAGCTCAGCGTCCTCTTCCACCAAGAATCCGTACTTCTGAGCCTGGCTATCTCTGTAGTAGTTGCTGGCGATCACGAAGGCCAGGATCAGTACCAGGCAGGTGATTCCAACGAGCGCGTATTTCATGGGGATGTTCTCCTCTTCAGGATGATCAACAGGATCACCAGCGTGGAAAATGCGAAAAATGAAAGCATCGGGATTGAGATAAAACCGAACAATTCGAAGTACTTTTCCGTGCAGGAAACGCCCTTCGAGCAGGGCTGAATGCTCTCCGGGATGATCCCGGCATAGAGCAGGGAATGATAGAAGGCCGTCAAGCCTCCGGCTATGGAGAGTGGCAGGGCGTACTTGATGACGCTCCTGTCAAAAGCGGGGAAGAGGCCCGCTGCAAGAATGAGGATCAGAGGAAACAGGCAGATCCGCTGGTACCAACAGAGGACGCAGGGCTGATACTCCAAAACAGAGCTGAAGAAGATGCTAATCGTCGCCGAGAGGCTGACCATGAGCCAACATAGAAAAAGCAGCGTCCAGTTCGTGTTTGTCGACTTGTCAGAGGGTGACATTTCTGAATTCTCCAACATCTGGTGATGATCGGGACAGGAATCTCGAGCCAGGGACACTTTGCCCCAGTCATTATCCCGGTATCGGATCCCAGCTCCCGAGGGCTCTGGAGGATGAGCCCTCCGAACCCTCAGTACAGAGTCCTGAAACGGAGATCCATCAGTCTTCCGGCGTTATGTCCTTGATCGGTGGTTTGGGGCCGTCGGTGGTCGCCGTCGGCGTCGGTTTCTTCCACGTCCCCAACAAGAGAGTGAGAAGGCCGAGCATCATCTCGTCGGCAAAGGGGATGAGATCGGGAATCACCAGGTCGAGAAGAAAGAGCACGCCGGTGAAGGCGAAGAGTTGCGGAAACTTGAGCCGCCCGGCAAAGCGGGCGAGCAACATGGGGATGACACCGCGAGTCACATTGGCCATGACAGCCGGATCATAAACCGGCAAGAGGATCTTGGGCTAGGTCCGCCCAGGTGAAGGGACGAGTCGAGTCAGGCCTCCAGGTCTTCGAGTCGCCTGGGCCAGTCGTCCTTGAGCAGCCGCGAGAGCATGCGATCGGCGAGGATCTTGCCGCCGGTCTGGCAGCGAGCGCAATAGTTGGATTCATTGTCGGCGTAGACGACTCGCAAGACCTGGGACCCACAGACCGGGCAGGACTCGCTGTAGCGGCCATGCACCGCCATTTCTGGTCGAAATGCGGTCACCTTGTTGGGAAACCCGCCTCGCAATTCATCTTTGAGCTTTTTCGTCCATTCGCCGAGCACCGTCCGTGTCGCCTCGAAAAGAGCCTCTGATTCCTGATCGCTCAGATCGGTGCTGAGTTTGAAGGGCGACAATCGCGCGCGGTGCAGGATCTCGTCCGAGTAGGCGTTGCCGATGCCGGAGAAAAGGCGTGGGTCGGTGAGCGAGCGTTTGAGGGTGTGTCGCTCGCTTGTCAGCCGCTGGCGAAACGCAGCAAGGTCGCAGTCGAGCACCTCGAGACCGCCGGGGTCGTGCTCGGCGAGCTCCGCTTCCCCTTCGACGACGTAAAGCGAAGCTCGACGCTTGCTACCGGCCTCAGTGAGCATCAACGTGCCGTTGGCGAAGTCGAAAGCGGCGAGCCCCGTCTTGCGGGGAATCTTGGCCTCGGCCTTCTTCCATCGCAGTCGACCTGCGATCATCAGGTGCAAGACGAGGAACAGATCATCCTCCAGGCAGAAGACGATGCGCTTGCCGAGCCGACGAAAGCCCAGCACCGTCTTGCCATGGGTCGCTTCCAGCGGAGGTTCCACCGAGCGCAGCAAGAAAGGCGAGCCGAGGCGAACCCGCTCGAGGATCTGCCCTACGAGTCGGGACTCCAGAGCTGCGATATAGGCCTCGATGTCGGGGAGTTCTGGCATCAGGAAATTCCAGGCTCTATCCGTTGAAGGTGTTCCGGCTGTAGAATTTACCTTCTCAGAGCCCCAATAGGGCAATTTTCCAATGACAAGGGGTCGGATGTGAGCACACAACAAAAATATGAGCCAACCGCGCGCGAGCAGGCGTTTCTCGACAAGGTCGAAGATCCCAAGTATGACCGGCAGATTATCAACGGCCTGAAGCCCTTCATCGAGGATCGGGCTCCGGAGGACATGAAGCACTTCTACTCGGAGGACGAGATCTCCAACCTGGTGCGTCTGCGCGGGACGGAGCGCGATGTCGAGGTCCGCATGCCGGTGAAGGTGACCCGTCACTACTACGAGCTCGCCAAAACCAGCAAGCCAATTCAGCGATTGGTCAAAGCCAGCCCCGACGAGACCTTGAATCTGGCGGGCTCCGAGGACCCTGGCTACCAGATGGACTTCAGCCCGGTCGAAGGACTGCTGCACAAGTACGAGATGGGATTGATGTATGTGGTCTCGACGTGCTCTGCCCACTGCCGCTTCTGCTATCGGGAGGAGCTCATCGCCCGCAAGGAGATCGAGCGCCAGGACGGCACCGTGGCCAAGAAAGGGCTGGCCCAGATCCCCGAGGTCGTCGACTATGTGCATCGACATAACAAGATAGTCGAGGACAACGGTGGTCTCCACCCCGAGACCGGTCGCGAGAAGCTCCGAGAGATTCTACTCTCCGGTGGCGACCCGATGATGCTGCCCAATAGCAAGATTGCCGCCTGGTTCGCGGCGCTGGCCGAGGCGGGGATCGAGAACATCCGCCTGGGCACCAAGGACATGGCCTTCTTCCCGCAGCGCTTCGACGATGCCTTCCTGAATATGATCGATCTCTTCCATGAAACCTATCCCGATGTCGGTTTCCGGCTGATGATCCACTTCAACCACCCGGACGAGTTTCTGCTCAAAGGCGAAGATGGCGAGTTTCTGCAGAACCCGAACGGTTCTCTCAAGTGGGTCCCGGCCACAAAACTCGCCATGGATGGTGTGGTCTCCCGCGGCTGGCTTCACGTCGAGAATCAGGCCCCGATCATCAAGGACATCAACGATGATGCGAAGGCGCTGCACCTGATGCAACGGGAGCTGTATCACCGTGGGATCAGCAATCACTACTTTTTCTGTGGTCGGGACATCGTCGCCTACCGGGCCTTCAACGTACCGATCGAGACCGCCTGGAACATTCTCAATGAGTCGCAGAAGGGTCTGTCCGGCGTCGAGAACCACGCTCGTCTGTCGATTACCCACTACAAGGGCAAGACCGAGGTCGCGGCCGTGACCAACGAGGCGATTCCCGGCGTGCCTCTGTCGGAGAACGGCGTGCTTATTTTCAAGAACCTGCGTAACGCACTCGATGCCCCGGATCGCGGCAAGGTCTGTATCGTCGGCCGCAACCCCGAGGCGATCTGGTTCGACGATTACGAGGATCGCGTCATCTACGACGAGCTGGGTCTCTACGACTACGCTCGCGTCAAGCACCTGCGCCAGGCCGAGAAGGTCTCGTAGGAGCCGCGGCGCCAGCTCTCGGGTTCGATAGCTCGTCGCATCCCGGGCGGAGCTGGTGGGTGCCTATCAGACGATAGGCACCCCTCAGGCTCGCCTTAGCCGGGCTGGATGTTGTGATTGACCCGGAAGAGATTGTTCGGGTCGTACTTCGTCTTGATCTCCACCAGCCGGTCGTGATTGCCACCGTAGGCGTTGCCCACCCGCTCTGTCTCGTCCTCGGGCATGAAGTTGACGTATACGCCGCCGGTGGCAAAAGCCCCGGTCTCGTCGAAGAGCTGTCGGGCCCAGGCGATGCAGGCCGCGTCGTCGGTGGCTTCTACCCACCGCGTATGCACGTTCATGACGAAGGCGGCATCCCGGTGCCAGTAGGCGGTGGCAGCAGGATCGATGCGGCTCTGCGCCCCGCCCAGCTGCGCGATGAAGATCTCGGAGTGGCCCGAGGGCAGCGCCTGTGCCTTGGCAACCAGCAGGTCGAGCAGTCCGTCGCTCAATTCACTGAAGTTGTGTGACTTCCAGTAGTTCCGGGCTCCCGGGGTGAGGAGCGGATCGAATGCGGTCTGCCAACCGACATAGGGATGCGGACCGACAGCATCGGCGATAGGGTTACCGAAGTCGCGCAGCGCCTGGACCGCCTTCTCGCCCGATTCCATGTCGCCGGTGTACATCACCGCGAAAATCAGCACGTCCGTGCCGTGGACCTCTTCGGGCAGGAACGGCAGGGGCGGTGCCTTGCGCATGACCACCCAGGTGGTGAGCTCGTCGGGAGCCTGATCGGCAAAGTCGCGGTAGAAATCGAGACAGGCACGGGCGTCGCTTGCCGAGTGTACGACCAGGCCCGAGAGGATTTCCGGACCGACAGGGCTGAGCTGGAACTCGAAAGAGGTCACCACGCCGAAGTTGCCCCCACCACCGCGAATGGCCCAGAAGAGATCGGGATGACTGTCGGCGCTGGCCCTCACCTTCTCGCCATTGGCCGTGACGACCTCCGCACCGATCAGATTGTCGATAGTCATGCCGTAGGTGCGGCTCAACCAGCCGAAGCCGCCGCCGAGGGTCAGGCCGGCGATGCCGGTGGTCGAGTTGATGCCCACTGAGAGAGCCAGGCCGTGCTCCTGGGTCGCGGTATCGAGCTCTCCCAGCGTGACCCCAGGATCCACTTTGGCGATCTTGCCCACGGTATCGACGCTGACCGACTTCATCGCCGAGAGATCGATCATCAAGGCTCCGTCGGCGATCGAATTGCCAGCGATGTTGTGGCCGGCCCCGCGAATGGTTACCAGCAGATCGTTCTCGCGGGCGAAGTTGACCGCGGCCGCGACATCGTCGGCACTGGCGCAGCGCACGATCATGCTGGGGCGCCGATCGATCATGGCGTTCCAGATCTCCCGTACCTCGTCGTAGTTGTCGCTGTCGGGAGTCACCAGGGCTCCCTGGAGACTCCTGGACAACGTTTCCCATTGGGATTGTTCGATCGTCACCTCTCCGCCGCTGAGATTCTTCACAGTCATTTGCATAGTCTTACCCTCTCTAGATTCTCTGTTTGATCGCCTGGCACAGCGCAGCGTCGGCTCGACCCGGAACCACTCCACGCGGAGGGGCAGGGACTCACCTGCCTGCCGAAACTGCCTTTCGAGTTATCTTGATGGAAGATATAGCAGCAAAGATCGGTTGCGGTCAATCTGTCGCAGTGCTTCTGGCGGCGTTAGAAGCCCACCCGAATCCTGACGTCGAGAGCCTTGCAGGTGTCCTTGTCGGCGCCCGCCAGAAACGGATTGATATCCAACTCCTGGATGCGTGGGTGGCGCTGGGCCAACTGGGCGAGGCGCAGGAGCACCTCCTCGAGTATCGAGAGGTCGGCACCCGCTTCTCCACGCACGCCTTCGAGCAGCTTGAAGCCCCGAATACCGCTAATCATCTCGCCCGCCTCGAACGGGGTCAGCGGTGTGACTCCGAAGCGTACGTCGCGAAAGACCTCGACATAGCGGCCTCCCAGACCGAACATCAAGAGTGGTCCGAAGCGTGTGTCGGTGGTGATCCCAAAGATCACCTCATGCCCACCAGTGGCCATCTCCTGAACGAGAAACTGCTCCGCCCCGATCTCGGCTCGGGCCAGTGATTCCTGAATCTCCTTGACGGCCACGTCGACTTCCTCGGGGCTTCTCAGGTCGACCTTGACCCCACCCAGGTCGCTTTTGTGGACCAGGGCTTCGGCGATTGCCTTGATGACGACCGGGTAGCCGATCTCCTCGGCTGCTCGGCGGACGGCGTCTCGCCCCCTGGCGACCTGCCAACGGGCGACGGGAATGCCGTAAAGCTCGAGTAGCTGGTAAGCCTTGTCGGGTGGGAGATGACCCGTCCCGCTGGCCGCGATCAGGGTGGCGACAGCGGCATCGTCGACTCGGAAGGTGGGTATCTCCTGTTCGAGGGGGCGTCGTTTCAGGGCGGAGTAATGCGCCAACTGGGCGAGCGCTCGCGCTGCCGATTCAGGGAAGCGGTAGACAGGCGGCAGGTCGGGTCGCGCCTTGACCTCCTCGTGAAACTCCTCGGTCGCCATCATGACGGCCACCACCGGCTTCTTCTGACCCGGCAGGGCCTTGCCGACCTCGTTCATGACCGCGATCGGGTTGCCGATCAGGGGTTTCACATTGATCACCATGACCATGTCGACGTTCTCGTCTGCGAGGAGGATCTTCAGCGCCTGGGCATACCCTTCAGGTGTTGCCGAGGCGATCATGTCGACGGGGTTTTGCACGCTGGCCTCATCCGGCAGAAAGCTGGCCAGGCCTGCGAGCGTCACGTCGCTCAGCTCCGCCATCTCGAGACCCAGGTTGACGCAGGCGTCCGTGGCCATGATCGCCGGGCCACCGGCATTGGTGAGCACGGCAACGCGATGACCGGTCGGCAACGGACAGAGATCGAGTGCCCGCGCGACATCGAAGAGCTCATCGATAGTGTTGGCGCGCAGGACCCCGAGCTGACGGAGAAATGCCGAAACCGGTAGATCGGCCCCGGCGATAGCTCCGGTGTGCGAGGAAGCCGCCCGGGCCCCTTCGGCCGTGCGACCCGACTTGACGATCAGGATGGGCTTTTTGCGGCTGACACGTTTGGCAATTTCGGTGAAGCGGCGCGGATTACCAAAGGACTCCAGGTACATGCAGATGACCCGCGTCGTCGGATCGTCCTCCCAGTACTCCATCAGGTCGTTGCCCGAGACATCTGCCTTGTTGCCCATCGAGACGAACTGGGTCAAGCCGACACTGAGATCGGCGGCGGCGTTGAGAACCGCCACCCCGAGAGCTCCCGACTGGCTGACAAAGCCGATAGACCCTCGCCGTGCAGGCGTAGGTGAGAAGGTTGCATCGAGGCTGAATTCGGGCTCGGTGTTGATCACCCCCATGCAGTTGGGGCCGATCATGCGGGCCCCCGCACCCCGGACGGTGTCACGGACGCGCCGCTCCAGGGCGGCGCCCTCCTCTCCGGTCTCTGCAAAGCCGGCCGTGATCACGACAAGACCCCGAACACCGATCTCCAGTGCCTCTTCGACGATCCCTTGCACGAGTCGGCGCGGCACCATGATGACCGCCAGGTCGACCGGGTCCGGAATGTCCGCGAGAGTCGGATACGCCTTTAGAGAATGGATCGATTGCGCGTGCGGGTTGACCGGAAAGATCGTGCCGTTGAACTGATTCGAGACCAGATTGTGGAGCAGGGCGAAACCGATGGAGTTGCGATTGCGTGAGGCGCCAACGACGGCGATACTGCGCGGTGAAAAGACTGCATCGAGAGAGTGCGCCGGGCGACCTGACGATGACTCTGGCATATTGGGTTTCCCTCCGCAGCGATCTTACCCCCGTAGGGGAAGCTGGCCCAGTGTTTCGGGAGCTGTCTAGACGACCGAAAGGGGTGCGGGTCAACCTGCAATCGGTCTGAGGATTTGAATTCGCTCTCGATGGACGGTGACCGAGACGGGAAGCTGAATCGGCAGCGCGTCCCCATCAATCTGAATCGCCAGGCCCGCGGGCCCGCGCAGATCGACCTGCTCCACACGCATCAACTCGACATCCTGACGCTCGAGGTGACGTCCGAGGATGAAGTCGCGAGCAAAGGCCAGTGTCTTCGCACCGCCGCGACCACGGAAGAGCACCAGGTCCAGGATTTGATCGGAAATGCTGGCTCCCGGCGCCATCTGCCAGGCCCCGGCGTAGTACGGCAGATTGCAGATCACCACCAGGGTGGCGCTCAGATGTCTCCCGTCGGCAACGAGATCGATCGTCGGGTACTTGTAGGTCGAGAAGTTGATCAGGCCCGAATAGGCCACCGCCAACTTGCCAAGGCGTCTTTTCAACCCCGGTTGCAGGCGTCCCATCACGTGGGCGTCGAGTCCAGCCGAGGCTTGCATGAGAAAGACCTCCTCGCCACAAAGACCGACATCCGCCGCGATCATCTCGACATCTGCCATGGCCCTGGCGGCGCCAATCGGATCCATTGGCAGTCCGAGGGCCCGGGCAATCACGTTGACGGTGCCGCCGGGGATGGGAGCGGTCGCCGTCGTTGTGCCGAGCAACCCGGCAGCGGCTTCACGCAGGGTTCCGTCGCCACCATGCGCGAAGACGACTTCGGCGCCACCGGCGGCAGCCTGGCGAGCCAACTCGGTGGCATGGCCGGGAGCCTCTGTGGGCAACGGTTCTGCCTGGTAGCCCGCATCACCGAGCGCGTACTGAATCGCTTTGATGCGCTGGGCGGTGCGCCAGTTACCGGCCTGGGGGTTGAAGATCAGCGCCGCCCTTTTCATCTTGAGACCAGAGGCCGAGAGGAGGTCAGAACAGTTGGTTGGTCGTCGATGCAGGGGGTGGGTGGCCGAGGTGCTCATAGGCCCGACGGGTCGCGATTCGGCCCCGCTGGGTACGCTGGAGGAAGCCCTCCTGAATCAGAAAGGGCTCGTAGAGATCCTCGAGCGTGCCCCTGTCTTCGCCGACGGCAGCAGCAATGGCGTTGATTCCGGCGGGGCCGCCCTGATAGTGCTCGATAAGAATTGTCAGAATCTTCCGGTCTACCTCGTCGAACCCCAGTTCGTCGACTTCCAGCATCTCCAGGGCACGGATGGCCGTTTCTTCATCGATTATCCCGCCGCCGCGCACCTGGGCAAAGTCTCGCACCCGGCGCAGAAGACGGTTGGCGATTCTCGGAGTCCCGCGGCTTCGTCGGGCAATCTCCATGGCACCAGTGCTCTCTACGGCGATCTCCAGCAACTTCGCAGAGCGATTGATGATGTCGGCCAACTCGTCGGCCTGGTAGAAATCGAGACGATGCACAATACCGAACCGGGCGCGGAGCGGACCGGTGATCAGGCCAGCGCGGGTCGTGGCTCCCACCAGGGTAAAGGGGCGCAGCTCGATCTTCATGGTTCGGGCGGCCGGTCCCTGGCCGATAACCAGATCGAGCTGGAAGTCCTCGAGTGCCGGGTAGAGGATCTCTTCCACTGTCGGTCCCAGGCGATGAATTTCGTCGATGAACAGGACCTGACCCGGTTCGAGATTGGTGAGAATCGCAGCCAGGTCTCCAGCGCGCTCGAGCACAGGACCCGAAGTGGTACGAATCGAGGTGTTCATCTCCCGAGCAATGATGTGGGCCAGCGAGGTCTTTCCCAGGCCAGGGGGACCGAAGAGCAGTACGTGGTCCAGGGCCTCCTTGCGGCCGCGGGCGGCTTCCATGAAGACACCCAGCTTGTTCACCACCTTTTCCTGTCCGACGTATTCCGCCAGGGTCTGGGGCCTCAAGGTCTGCTCGAAGCCGAGCTCCTCCGGATCGGGCGCACCCGAAAGGATGGGGCGTTCGCTAGTCACGATCGTCATTCTACCGGGAGTTCTCCCGAGGCCGCGCGACCTCAGATGCGGGCCAGGCGCTGCAGACTCAGACGGAGCAGTTCGTGGAAGGGCGCCTCGGGGCTCTTCTCCCTGACTCTGGCAACCGCTCTCTGCGCCAGGGATTCCTTGTAGCCCAGGTTGACCAGGGCCTGGACGAGGTCGCTTTCGGTCTCGTCCATCAGGGCGGGGTGATCCAGGTCAGCGGCCAGCGATTGGACCTTGTCCTTGAGGTCCAACACCATACGTTCGGCGGTCTTCTTGCCGATTCCGGGAATCGTGGCGAGTCGGGCAGTGTCGCCGGAAGCGAGCGCCGCGAGCAGCTGCTCAGCGGGCATGCCGGAGAGGATCACGCGGGCCAGCCGCGGCCCGATTCCGGTGACCAGGATGAGCTTTTCGAAGAGAAGCTTTTCGCGCTCGGCCCAGAAACCGAAGAGCTCGATTGCATCCTCACGCACGTGCGTGTGCACGAACAGACCGACCGGAAGCTGGTGGTCCAGCTTCTCGACCTCGTAGAAGGTAGACAGCGGGATGGAGACCGCATAGCCCACACCATTGACGTCGAGCAGGAGTCGCTCAGGGGTGCACTGGAGGATCGCTCCTTTGAGGAATCCAATCACCCGCGCAGTCTATCCCTCACCGACGGTCACCTCGAAGTTCTGCAGAAGTTGGGAGTCGTAGTGGACGCCCAACTCATCCCGCCGCTGAGCGACCAGTGACGAGAGCATCTGACTGAGCCGCTCCTGGCGCAGATTCTCCCTGGCCGCGTCCTTCTCCTGTTCGAATCTCAGGGGATCGTAACGATGGCGTTCGGTGACCTCGAACAGCACCACATCACGGTTGTGCACGATCGGGCCGCCGATGGCTCCCTGGTCGAGCTCGAGGGCCGCGGCGACGATCTGCGGGTTTTTTCCCAGCCCGGTGATCGATCCCTGTCTACCAAACTCGCCCCCGTCGGTGACCGCCAGTTCCAGCTCAGCCGCGATCTCGTCGAGGGTCTTGCCATCCTGCAGCGCCAAGCGAGCTTCGTCCAGTCGTTTCCTGGCCGCCTCGATCTGTCGCTCCTCGAGGAGCGCCATTCTGGCCTCTTCCCGAACCTCCTCGAGCTCTGGTATGCGAGGTTCTTCGATATTGCCCAACCGCAGGAGTGCCCAGCCCTGGGGGACAGGCACCACCGCCGATAGAGTGCCGGGGGAGAGCTCGAAGGCCGCTGCTGTGAAAGCGGTGGCTCGTGCCATTCCCTCGACGTCGTCGTCTCGGCCGAAGGGGGCGGTTGTCTTCACCGTGACCCCGGGGCGATTCTCGGCCAACTCGCGAAGTGCTTCAGTAGAGTCGATTTTTCCCTTCGCCGCGGCTTCCGCCAACTCTGTCGCCAGGGCCTCGGCTTGCTCCCGGGACCGTTGGGTCAGCAGCATGTCGCGGATCTCTTCCTGGGCACTTTCCAGTGATCGCGTTCCGGCGGGGCGCTTCTCGAGCACTTCGATCAGATGGTAACCGAAGCTGGTGCGGATGGGACCGACGAGATCACCGGGCTGGGCGTCGAAGGAGGCGGTCTCGAACTCGGGGATCATCTGGCCGCGTCCGAAAAAGCCCAGATCACCACCTTTGGCCTTGCTGCCGGGATCGTCCGAGAGCTCCTGCGCCAGGGCGGCGAAGTCTTCGCCCTCTTCGAGCCGCTGACGAATCTGTGCCATCAACCCCTCCGCCGCCCCGTCACTTCGCTCGGCGTTGACCTGCAAGAGGATGTGGCGGGCGCGAACCTGCTCGTCCTGAAGAAAGTCGTCGGGGTTGGAGTTGTAGTAGTCGTCGATCTCGCTGTCAGTGACTTCGATCGTCGAACGAAGAGCTTGAGGGTCGACCAAGAGATAGTCCACCGTGCGCCGCTCCGGGATCTGAAAATCCTCTTTGCGCTCGGAAAAGAAGGCGGCAATCTCCTCGTCATCCACGGAGATAGCTTCGCGCAGTCGATCGGATGGCAGACGGAGGTAGCGGATGTGGGCCTTTTCGACCTGGTCCTTGTAGCTGTCGATGACCTCCTGGTCAGAGACATAGAGATTCTCGCCGAGCACGGAGCGCACCTTCTGGCTGAGAAGGTCTGAGCGTGCCCCATTTTCGAACTGCTCGACCGTATAGCCGTTGGAAAGCAAGATCTCCTGATAGCGCTGTTCGCCGACGAATCGGCCATCGGTCAGCTGAAAGGCCGGTATCTCGGCAATGTACTCGGCGAGCTCGTTATCAGTCACCCGCAGGCCCATTCGATCGGCTTCGCCGAGAACGATCTTCTCGGCCACCAACTGGTCGAGCACCTGTAACGGCAGCCCCATCTGTTGTGCCAGCTCGCGATTGAACTGCTCGCCGAGGGTCTGTCGGTAGTAGTCCTCGGTTTGCCGATAGGTGCGCTCGAACTCGCCATAGGTGACAGCCTGATCACCCACCGAAGCCGCGGCATCGGTAGGGGCCGTCCCGCCGAGTTGGATGCTGCCAAAATCGACGAAGACAAAAAGGATGAAGACCGCAATGACGACCCAGATGATCCAGCTGAGATACTTCAAGTTGTCGCGAAACATCTTTAACATGGGAAGAGTCCTTTCCTTCGCCGGGCGCGAAGACGGGGAACTCTACCAATCGGTGGGGGTGTCGGCAAGATTCCCTGTCAGACAACCCCTGTTTTTTGAGGACCTTGTGCTAAATTCCCTTGTCCAACGAGGGATCGTCGTCAAAGAATCATCTCGGTAACGGAAACCCTATGGCATTCGCTTCTTTTCTCCGCTATTTCTCGAACGACCTGGCTATCGATCTGGGTACGGCCAATACCCTGGTCTACGCCCGGAACAAGGGAATCGTCGTCCGTGAACCCTCGGTGGTGGTGGTCAACAAGCTCACCAACCGTATCGAGGCAGTGGGTGGCGAGGCCAAGGAGATGCTCGGCAGAACACCGGGCAACATCGAGTCCATCCGCCCAATGAAGGATGGCGTGATAGCCGACTTCGAAGTCACCGAGCGCATGCTCGAGTACTTCATCAAGAAGGCACATGGACGCAAGATGTACGTCCATCCGAGGATCGTCATCGGCGTGCCCGGAGAAATCACCCAGGTCGAGAAGCGCGCCGTACGCGACTCGGCGACACGGGCCGGGGCAACCGAGGTCTTTCTGGTAGAGCAGGCGATGATGGCAGCCATCGGTGCGGGTCTGCCCATCACCGAACCCTCCGGCAACATGATTGTCGACATCGGTGGCGGCACCACGGATGTGGCGGTGATTTCACTCGCAGGTACGGTCTACAGCCGCTCGGTGCGAATCGCGGGTAACGAGATGGATGACGCGGTCATCCAGTACCTGAAACGCAAATACAACCTGCTGATCGGTGAGCGCTCCGCCGAGCACGTGAAGATCGATCTCGGATCGGCCTTTCCTCTCAAGGAGGAGCTCAAGCTCGAGATCAAGGGTCGTGACCTGATCGAAGGCGTACCGCGGACGCTGACCATCACCGACGAAGAGATCCGCGAATCGCTGGCCGAGCCGGTGACGACAATCGTCGAAGCGGTACGCATGGCACTCGAGCGCACACCGCCAGAGCTGTCTGCCGACATCATGGACAAGGGAATTGTCCTGTCCGGAGGCGGCTCGATGTTGCGGGGGCTGGACCAGCGACTCCGGAATGAGACCGGATTGCCGGTGGTCCTGGCGGAGGACCCTCTTTCCTCGGTGGTACTGGGAACCGGACGAGTGCTGGAAGATATCGATCTGCTCCGCAAGGTCTCCATCCGTTAAGTTGGGCAAATGAGCGAGCGGCACACGCGCTGGCTTCTGGTGGTGCTTCTTCTTGGCCAGTTGTTGCTGCTGACGGCACAGGTCCGCGACCCCAGGGGAGGCAATAGCGTTCTCGAAGCGGGAGCCATGCGGTCGCTGGCGCCGCTGGCCTCGTTGGTCGCATCGGTGACGGACGGCGTGCGAAACCTGGGTAGCAACATACGCTTGAACCGTACGCTGATGGAGGAAAACAAGGCCCTGCGCTCACAGGTGGAGGAGCTACAGAGGCAGAACATGCGCCTGTTCAGCGCCGAAGGCGACGTGCAGCGGTTGTCGGAAGCGGTCGAGTACGAGCGCGCCACCGGTGGTCCTGTCATGGCTGCCGATATTGTTTATATCGATCACACCTCCTGGCTGCAAACGGCGATCGTTTCGGTGAAGGAGGGCCGC
This sequence comes from uncultured Acidobacteriota bacterium, assembly GCA_963707075.1. Classification (GTDB taxonomy): domain Bacteria; phylum Acidobacteriota; class Thermoanaerobaculia; order Multivoradales; family JAHEKO01; genus CAXMQZ01. Next base: position 1,757,599 of record CAVPOX010000002.1, on the reverse strand, counting down.
GCCAGACTCGATCAACCGGTCGTTTCAACGACGGGTCTGGTGGGTCGTGTGGTGCTGGTTGCGGGTGGCTACGCCAAGATTCAACTGATTACGGATCGTTCCGCGAGCGTCGGAGCGATGATTCAACGGACGCGACGCCAGGGTGTGATCAGGGGTAGTGGTGGTGGAAACCTGGAACTGGACTACATCCCGGCGCAGGCAGATGTCAGGGCGGGCGATATGGTTGTGACCGCTGGTATCGACGGTGTCTACCCACGTGGTGTGCCGGTGGGCTCGATCGCGGCGGTTGCGGCCGGAACAGAACTGTTCCACCGTATTCGGGTGGTCCCGCGCGTGGATTTCGGAGTTTTGGATCAGGTGTTCATTCTCGGTCGCGAGGTGGTACCGGAAGAATTGAAAGAAGAGCTACCCGATGCGAGCCCTTAGATTCGCCGTCGCCCTCATCGTCGCTGCGCTGCTTCAGTTTGTGGGCATGCAGCTTTTTCCGTGGTTCACCTTGGCAGTCGACTTCTTTCTGGTGATCACCGTATTCCACGCTTTGGACGGCTCAACCCTGGCCGGTATGCTGGGGGGGTGTGTGGCTGGGTTGCTGACCGACGCTCTCACCGGCGGGCCGTTTGGCCTTTTCGGTTTTGCCGACACTCTCGTCGGGTTTGGCACCGCTACCGCCGCGCTGCGACTCGTCATCCAACGGGCGAGCAGCAGCTTGCTGGTCTTTTGCCTGGCAGCTGCGGCCCAACAGGCCGTGGTTCTGATCCTGGCACTACTTCTCTTGCCCTCGCCTGGAGCCCCGGATGTGCGCTGGATCGCGGTGAAGGTGGCGACCAGCGGCGTCCTGGGGCTGGCGCTTTATCTGGGCCGGGGCCGATTTGTGAGCCGCATGGAAGTCTGGAAGCGAGCCCGCGGATCGAAGATACGTTTCGGCAGTTGATTGGACCGATGGAGAGTTTCCTGGGATGAGTCATGTACGCGAACATCGACAAGACCTCCTGCACCGGCTCCCTCGTTTGCGGTTGGTCTTCATCGCGCTGCTCGGCCTGATCGCGGTGAGGTTCTGGTTCGTTCAGGCGGTCAGAGGTGACTATTACCTGGAGCTGGCCGAGAACAACCGCATGCGCACCCTCGTCCTGAGCGCCCCCCGCGGGCTGATCCATGAGCGCAGTGGCCACATCCTGGTGGAGAACGTTCCGGTCTACAACCTGATTATCGACCGGTCGCGCTGTGCGAATGTCGAACAGAGCCTCACCTTCGCTGCTGCCACCCTCGAGCGACCCATCGCAGAGTTCCACGAGGCGCTGAGCCGCCAATCGGGCAAATCGGTCTTTCAACCTGTCTTGGTGGCGGAGAACCTGTCGTTGTCGCAAGTAGCGCGCTTCTCGGTTTCCTATCTCGAGCACCCAGAATTCGAAATCGAGGTGGGACACCTCCGTCTGTACCGGTATGGTCCGATGACGGCACATCTGCTGGGGTACCTGGGAGAGGTCACCGAGAGGGAGCTGTCACGGTCCGACAGCTCCTATCGTAGCGGCGATCAGATCGGCAGAAAGGGTGTCGAGGAGGCTTACAACGAAAAGCTGCGCGGGGTCGATGGGGAACGGATCATTATCGTCGACAGTCGGGGTCGCCCGAAGGAAGACTACCGCTATGAGCCTTCCGAGCCGGGCTCGCGGCTCGATCTCGCGCTGGACCTGGATCTTCAGCAGGAGGCAGCGCGATACTTCGAGGGCAAGGCGGGGGCAGCGGTGGCGCTCGATCCGGTCAGCGGGGAGATCCGGATGCTGCTCTCGGCGCCGGCATACAACCCAAATCTCTTCAGCCGGCGACTCGATCAGCAGGCCTGGAAGGAACTGGTCGAGGCTCCAGAGCACCCCTTGCAGGACCGTGCCCTGCAGAGCACCTACTCGCCTGGGTCCGTCTTCAAGATCATCATGGCCGTAGCCGGGATGACGGAAGGCACCATCAGCGCAGAGAGCAAGGTGTACTGTCCGGGAGCAACGCGAATCTACAATCGTCGCTTTCGCTGTTGGAAGCGGGGCGGGCACGGCTGGATGAAGTTGCGTGACGCCATCAAACAATCATGCGATGTGTACTTCTATCATCTGGGCAAGGACCTGGGCATAGCGCGCATCGCTCACTACGCGCGGCTGTTCGGTTTCGGGCAGCCGACGGGGATCGAGTTGGCGGGCGAGAAGGCGGGGCTGGTCCCTGATCCCCAATGGAGTTTGGAGTTTCGCGGCACACCCTGGTACCCCGGCGAGACCATCTCTGTGTCGATCGGACAGGGCCCCGTTCTGGTAACGCCCCTGCAGATGTCGACGATGATGGCAGCCGTGGCCAACGGGGGACTGCGCACGGTTCCGCGCGTCGCGAAGCTGTCATCGTGGCCCAGGTTCGAGTCGATCGGAGTCGACCCGACGGCCCTCGACGCCGTACGCGATGCGCTCCAGGCGGTGGTGATGGAGAAGGGCACCGGTGCCCGAGCCTACGTGCCCGGACTCGAAGTGGCAGGAAAGACGGGCACGGTCCAGGTGGTCCGTCAGGTGACCTGGACGAACAGTGAGGACCTGCCGTACGAACAGCGCGACCATGCCTGGTTCGCTTCGTTTGCGAGCGGGGGCGACAAGCAACTGGTCGTCGTGGTCTTTGTCGAACATGGCGGCAAGGGATCGCAGGCGGCTGCACCCCTGGCCAAGAGGTTGTATGAGATCTACTTCCGGGACTTTCTCCTCGGTCGCGAGTCTTCCTGACGAACGGCCCGCGCTGCGGATGTTGGCAGGTGTCCGTTGGGGGATGCTGGTCGCCGCGTTGTTGTTGTCGGCGATCGGGCTGGTTACCGTCAACAGCGCCAGTGCCGAGTTGGGCATCGATTACCTGCCCCGCCAAGCTCTCTGGGTGGGGCTGGGTTTGTTGGTCTTCATCATCGCTTTCAGCCTCGACTATCAGGCACTGACCAAGTTCTCGGTCATCTTCTATGTCACGGGACTGATTCTCTTGACCCTGGTGCTGATTCTGGGTCAGGAGTATGGGGGCGCTCGCAGCTGGCTGGGCTTCGGTGCCTACCGATTGCAGCCTTCGGAGTTCGCCAAGATCGCCACCGCCCTCTTTCTGGCGCGCTATCTGGCCAGTCGCACGGGTAGTCACCTGCGCAACCACGAGGTCATCGTGGCGGGTCTGATCGTGCTCGCACCGATGATTCTGATTGCTCTGGAGCCGGATCTGGGTGGTGCTGCGATGTTCGTGCCGATGCTCATTGGCATGGTTTGGCTGGCCGGGATCCAGTGGAGGTTCGTGTTGGTGATGGCCATCATCATGCTCGTGGCGGGTGGCTCCATGTGGTTCTTCATCATGCAGGATTATCAGAAAGAGCGGGTCCAGACGTTTCTTTCGCCAGAAAGGGATCCGTTGGGTGCCGGCTATCAGCTGCAACAGAGCAAGATCGCTGTCGGGTCGGGGCAGTTCCTCGGACGCGGCTATCAGCAGGGCACGCAGAGCCAGTTGCGATTTCTGCCGGCCCGACATACCGATTTCATCTTCTCCGTGTTGGCCGAAGAGTGGGGCTTTCTCGGCGTTGCCCTCGTTCTGGCTTTGTATGCGGTCTACATCCTAAACGGGGCTCACGTGGCGAGCCGAGCACGGGATCGAGCGGGCATCCTGCTGGTCGTGGGCTTGTTGTCGATGTTTGGCTTTCACGTGCTCTACAACACAGCCATGGTCGTTGGCCTGGTACCCATCACGGGGATACCCCTGCCCTTTCTCTCCTATGGCGGATCGTTCATGCTGGCCAACTTCATCGCAACCGGGTTGATCCTCGGAGTAGACTTCAGGCGCCACGTGAATCGCTAGCTCGCGCCATCGACAAGCACCCATGAAATCCACGAGGTGACCACCGGCAGGTTCTGCCAAGGGGACGCCTCGGGTTCTGGGAACGTCGAGCGGGGACCCGAGTCTGCGCTCCACTACGCGCCGGAGCACCTGTAGACTTCGAGCTGTATTGCCATGCGCTTGTGGAGAGCCCCCGTTGGACAGAACCTACCGGTGGTCACGGGAGACAACAACGCGAGCGCAATCGGGATGACGAGGCTAAAAGATCACGGCCCTTTTTGATCATGTCCAACGAGCTCTTGATCGAGGTGGGGGAGTATGAGACCAGGGTGGCATTGCTGGAGGATGGCAAGCTGGTCGAGATCCACCTCGAACGCCACGGTGAAGCCGGTGTGGCGGTGGGCAACGTTTACAAAGGACGCGTCTCGCGTGTGGTTCCGGGGATCCAGGCGGCGTTTGTCGATATCGGACTCGCTCGCGACGCGTTTCTCTTTGCGGGCGATATTCGTCGGGACAATCGACCCATTGCCGAAGAAGTGAAACAGGGACAGGAGCTGCTGGTTCAGGTGGTCAAGGAACCCTTGCCCGGCAAAGGGGCCCGGATTAGCTCACAGATTTCTCTGCCGGGCAGGTTCGTGGTGCTGCTTCCCGGAGCCGAGGGTATCGGTATTTCACGCCGAATCGGAAGCATCGAAGAGCGGGAAAGACTCGAGCTGGAGCTCAGCCAGAGTCTTCCACAGGGCTCCGGGGTAATTGTTCGAACGGCTGCCGAGGACAGGCCGGTCTCCGATCTGGTGAAAGAGATTTCGCATCAGGAGGAGAAATGGAAGGAGATGCGGATTCGCGCCAAAGGGCTCAAAGCGCCATCTTTGGTGCATCACGAGGCGGGGTTGGCGCTGCGCACCATCCGGGATTCTTTGAGCTTGGAGATTGCCAAGGTCTGGGTCGAGGGTGCAGCGGCCTACGATGACCTGCGGAGTTTCCTGGAGCAGAGCGATCCGGACCTGTTGGGGCGAGTGGAGCAACACGCCGGCGGCGGGCTCCTGTTCGACCGCTTTGGCATCGACGGGGCACTGGCTCGGGCGTTGCGAACCCGGGTCTGGTTGAAGTCGGGTGGCTTCATTGTCATCAACCCGACCGAGGCCCTGGTAGCGATCGATGTCAACTCGGGTCGTAACACGGAAGGGGTCGAGCTCGAGGCGACCGCACACAGCACCAACCTGGAGGCAGCTGAAGAGATTGCACGGCAGATCCGCCTGCGGGATCTCAGTGGCATCATCGTGGTCGATTTCATCGACATGCTGGAAACCAGACACCAGGAAGAGCTGTTGGCAACATTCGAGAATGCCTTGGCGTCGGATCGCACCCGCACCCAGGTTTCACAGATGTCCGACTTCGGTCTGGTAGCGGTCACCAGAAGGCGCATGAGGGGAGGTCTTCTGCAGCGCCTGACCGAGCCCTGTCCCTGTTGTGATGGAGAGGGATGGATTCGAGACCCGGTAACGATCGGCTTGGAGATCGGCCGGGAGCTTCGCCGACGCGATCTCGGCACAGCCGGGGAGCGCCTGGTCGTGGAGTTGCACCCGCGAGAGAAGCGCGCACTGGAGAGGGAAGACCAGCTCATCGCCGCACTGCAGAAACAGAACGCAGGAAACCTCGAGTTGGCTGAGAACGCGAATCTTCAGCTCGGGGAGTTTGTCATTCGGGCCACCTGAGAGCCGTGAACGAACCGATGCCAGCACCGACCAGCGAACCCTTCGATCTTGCGGAGTTCGAGGGAGAGGTGTCGACCGCAGCTCGTCCGCTCGATCTGCAGGCCGTGGTGAAGCGCTTGACCCATCCCTCACCCTCGAGCGAGACCTTGCACTGGGGGCGCAACTACCTATATGGCGAAGAGATCGAGACAGCGGCAGGGACTGTTGGAGTGGTGGTCAAGCAGTTCCGCAACCAGGGATTTCGCGGACGGCTGGAGAGGCGCCTCAAGGGCAGTAAGGCGGCCCGCAGCTGGCGCGGCGCCTGGGCTCTCCAGAGAGCGGGCGTCTCCACGGCAGAGCCAGTGCTCCTGATCGAGTCCAAGCGCGCCGACGGCCCCTCCTTCTTTGTTACACGGCGACTGCGTGACTTTCTCGAGGTCCGCTACTTCTTTCGTGCCCTGGACGCGGGTAGCGAGCGAGAGACTTATCCCGAGATCGATGCCGAGGTGGTGATGAAGACCCTCGGGCGCGCGATAAGAGAGATGCATGATGCCGGGGTCTGGCATCGAGATCTGTCCATCGGCAATGTTCTGCTTGTGCCGAAGGCAGATGACGCGGAGGGGTTCCAGGTCTTCTTTATCGATCTGAATCGGTCCCGACATCGACGACGGTTGACGACCTGGCAGCGAACTCGGGACCTTTGTCGACTGCGGATCTTTCGGCCCGAGCACCAGGAGTTGTTCCTGCAGTCCTATTGGGGAGAGGCAGCACAGGGTCTGAACCGAAAGAGGGCTCTCTATGGTCTGCTCTTTCGAGGGTTTCTCGCCAAGGTAGCGGCGAAGAACGCCCTGCGGGCTCCCTTTCGCGGCCTGCGTGACAAGCTCCGTCCGCGGCATCCGCATGTCCACATTCCACAGGCACCCGCGGGAACGTCGAGCCGTGATCGGGCTGTCTGGGACGGCCTCTCGGATCAACCCCACCAACATGCCACACGGATGCAACGGCTGGCAGTGCGAGTGGCGGATGCTCCGCTTCATGCTCGCGAGTGGTCGACCGGGGTCGCCGCCCTGAGCCGCGCGCACAAGCGTTACACACAGCTCAAGGCCGAGCTGTATCGAGAACCGCACCCATGGGACGGAATGGGAATTGCGATTCGCCCCTGGCCGGCGAACCCGGAAGCGCTGCTGGAAGCACTCACCCAACTGGGTGCTCGGCGCATCCTGCTGCGGCTCCATCCGTGGCAGCAAGAACATCGGGAGGAAGAAGTTCTGGCGGCAGAGCTGCATGCCCGAGGATACGAATTGGCCTTTGTCTTGCCGCAGAACCGCGAACTGGTCCGGGATCTCGAGCGCTGGCGAGCGGCGGTGACCGAGTTGGCCGATCGTTTCGGGAGATTCGGACACCACTTTCAGGTCGGCCAGGCGATCAACCGCAGCAAGTGGGGTGTCTGGAACTATCGTGAATATATGGAGCTCGTCGGGGTGGCCAGCGAGGTGCTGCGCCAGGACCCGAAGCGTGAGTTGCTGGGGCCCGGGGTGATCGACTACGAACCACTGCGAACAGCCGGAATTCTCAACCTTCGCAGCCCGGGATTTCATTTCGACATCCTGGCCAGCCTGCTGTACGTGGATCGACGCGGAGCGCCGGAGAACAGGCAATTGGGCTTCGATACCGTCGACAAAGTAGTACAGCTGAAAGCCATTGCCGAGATTTCCAGGAACTGCGGTGATCGGAGCTGGATCACCGAGGTCAACTGGCCGCTCTGGGAGGGTCCGCATTCACCCGCCGGGCGCAAGGTCGCGGTGGACGAGGAGAGGCAGGCCGATTATCTGGCTCGCTATTACCTCCTCGCCTTGGGAACCGGACTGGTGGAGAGGGTTTATTGGTGGCAGCTGGTGGCGCGAGGTTACGGCCTGGCACACGACACCGGTGACGGAACCCTGCGACGGCGACCGAGTTTCAGGGCCTTCGCCAGCCTGCAGCAAAACCTGGAAGGAGCCTCGTTTCTCGGACCGGTCCAGACCCCTCCTCCCGGGCACCTCTACGCCTTCCGCCTGCCGGACGGCGCCGATCTGGTGGTCGGTTGGTCTGCAGACGATTCCAGCGTCGAGGTCGCTCTGCCGCGAGCCGCTCACAGTGGTCTGGATCGCGACGGTAAGGCGCTGTCCCCCTTGCCGTCCGCGAAGGTGACGCTCGATGGTTCACCCCGATACCTCTGGCTGGAGTCCGAGTAGTCGCGTTGTGAGCCTGAGCTCGTTTCATCCCCTGATCGGTCGTTGGTTCTCCACGCGGGTTGGTGAGCCTACGGAAGTGCAACGACTGGCTTGGCCGCGTATCGCCGCGGGTGAGCATGTCCTGGTGACGGCACCGACAGGCAGTGGCAAGACATTCACCGCATTCTTGTGGTCCCTGAATCAGCTGTTCACCGGCGGCTGGACGGGTGCGGGTGTGCAGGTTCTCTATGTCTCTCCACTGCGGGCGCTGAACAATGACATCCGTCGCAACCTGATCGGTCCCCTGACCGAGCTCGAATCGGAATTCCATTCCCGAGGTGAGCCCGCGCAGAAGGTACGGGTGGCAACCCGCAGCGGTGACACGCCCAGCACCGAACGCCAGCGCATGATTCGCAATCCACCAGAGATCCTGATCACCACGCCAGAGTCGCTGAATATCTTGCTGACCTCGATGGGTGGCCGCTCGATCCTGGGTTCGCTGCGCTGCGTGATTCTGGACGAGATCCATGCAGTGGCAGGGAGCAAGCGAGGTACCCACCTGATGACGGCGGTCGAGCGGCTGACATTGTTGTCGGGGGAGTTCCAGCGCATCGCACTGTCGGCCACGGTAAAGCCCATCGGTGAAACTGCCCGATTTGTCGGGGGGCAGGAGTTGGTGGCGTCGCCGCCAACCGGTGAGCCGGTTTATCGTCGGCGCCCCGTCGAAGTGGTTGCAGCGGATTCGGCCAAGCGATATCAGTTGGAGATCGACTCCAGGATGATTCCGAAGCGGGAGGGACCGGAGCACTCACCGCCGGTGAGCATCTGGGAGCCGGTGGTCGAGGATTTGCGCCACCGCATTCAGGGCAATCGCTCGACACTGCTCTTCGCCAACTCGCGGCGTGTGACCGAGAAAGTAACCCGACTGCTCAACCAGGACCAGGGGACTGATCTGGCGTACTCGCACCACGGTTCTCTCTCCCGGGAGATCAGGGGCGTCGTCGAAAAGCGGTTGAAAGAAGGGCGACTGGCAGCAATCGTCGCTACCAGCTCGCTCGAGTTGGGCATCGACATCGGTGCGCTCGACGAGGTGATCCTGCTGAGAACACCTCCCAGCGTGGCGGCCGCAGTCCAGCGTTTGGGTCGGGCGGGGCACGGAGTGGGCCAGGTCAGCCGCGGTCGGTTCTACCCCTTGTTCGAAAACGATCTGCTCGAGTCGGTAGCGGTAGCCCAGGGTGTCGAGGAGCAGGACATCGAGGAGATCCGACCTGTCTCGGCGCCTCTCGACGTGCTGGCCCAGGTCGTCCTCTCGATGGTTGCCGCCGAGCCCTGGAAGGTCGAGGATCTCTATCGATTCATCCGTACGGCTCATACCTATCGCAAGCTGACGCGAGATCAGTTTGGCCTCGTCCTTGAGATGCTTGCAGGTCGCTATTCCGACAGTCGTATTCGCGAGCTCAAGCCGCGCGTCTCCCTCGATCGGGTCAGTGGCACGGTGCGGGCGCGACCGGGTGCCGCACGCCTGATCTACACGTCGGGGGGCACGATTCCCGACCGGGGCTATTTCCATCTGCGGCTGGCGCAGGACAAGGCCAAGCTGGGAGAGCTGGACGAGGAGTTTGTCTGGGAACGCTCGGTCGGGGACACGTTCACCCTTGGTGCACAGAGTTGGCAGATCACCGGCATCACCCACAACGATGTTCTGGTGCGTCCGGCCCATCGTGGCTCGGCCATGGCACCCTTCTGGAGAGCCGAGGAACGCAACCGGAGCTTTCATCTCTCGGAGCGGATCGGCCTCCTCCTCACGCGGGCCGAGCAGGTCTTGAGCACGGATGGCGGTCAACAGCGCTTGCGACAGGAGCTCGAAGCGCAGGGGGTGGCCGCAAAGGCAGCCGAGGACCTGACAGGATTTCTCGTAGAGCAGCGAGCCGCAACGGGCCAGCCCTTGCCGCATCGGTACCACGTGCTGGTCGAGAATCTGCCGGCGCAGGACGAGCAGGTCATAGGCCAGCGACGGGTGATTCTCCACACGCGTTGGGGTGGCCGGGTGAATCGTCCCCTGGCTTTGGCCCTGGCCGCCGCCTGGAGGAGGGAGACAAACGAACAGCTACAGATCGAGCAGGACAATGACTGCCTGATGCTGTCGATTCCGGCCGGGGACGATCCGATGCGTATCCTGCGTCTGGTGCATCCGGACAACCTGGAGAGATTGCTGCGTGAAGAACTGGAGCAGAGTGGCTTCTTTGGCGCTCGCTTTCGGGAGAACGCAGGTCGAGCGCTGCTCCTGCCGCGAGGCGACTTTCGTCGAAGGGTGCCGTTGTGGTTCAACCGGCAGCGGGCGAAGAAGCTGCTGCAGTCGATTCAGAAGTACGAGGACTTTCCGGTTCTGGTCGAGACCTGGCGAACGTGTCTGCAGGATGAGTTCGACCTCGACAACCTGGCAAGGGTTCTCGCAGAGCTCGAAGGTGGCGAGATCCTTTCGAGCGAAACGACCACGAGCACGCCGTCGCCCTTTGCCGCGGATGTTGTCTGGAAACTGACCAACCGGCTGATGTATGAAGACGATCAGCCGGAAACAGCAGGGCGTAGCCCGCTGCGGCATGATCTCCTGCGGGAGCTGGTCTTCGGGTCTCAGCTGCGGCCCCGTCTGCCGGACGCCCTGGTCGCCGACTTCCAGCGCAAGCTGCATCGGACCTATCCCGGATATGCCCCGCAGAGCAGCGACGATCTGATCGACTGGGTGCGCGAGCGAGTGGTGATGCCGCTTTCCGAATGGCGGGAACTGGTGGCGGCCATGGAGCGCGACCTCTTGGCGGAGGCCGAAGAGCTGGAGGCCCTCTTGCAGGAGGCGCGCAGCAGGTTGGTGAGGGTTGCCGTGGGTGGAAACTCCGAGCCGACCGCCGTCGCTCACGTGGATCAGGTTCCCCGTCTGATGCGAGCCCTGGACATCTCGCTGGTAGACGAAGGCTCGGCCATTCCGCTCCTCGAGGAGGAGTCGGCAGAGGACCCGGATCCTCTGGTAGGTCTCGTCGCGGAGTGGATTCGCTTCTATGGCCCGTTCGACAAGTCCCTGCTGGCCATGCATCTGGGAATCGAGGAGACACACCTCGAGGCTGCGCTCGAGACGCTCGTGGACGAAGAGGTCGTGGTCATCGATCACTTCCGCGAGGGGCTGAGCGAGCGTGACGAGCTGGAAATCTGTGATGCCGAGAATCTCGAAAGGCTTTTGCGACTGCTTCGGGCTGCGTCACGGCCATCCTTCCAGGCGCGTCCTGTGCAGGAGCTGCCACACCTTCTCGCTCACCAACAGGGGCTGGGCCGGGGTGCGGGCGATGCCCAGGGGCTGCGCACGGCGCTCGAGAATCTGTTTGGCTACCTGGCACCGGTCGGCAGGTGGGAATCGCAGATTCTGCCCGCCAGGGTGGATCCCTACTACACCAACTGGCTCGACGGATTGTTTCAGGAAACGGATCTGATCTGGCTCGGCTGCGGCAAGGAGCAGATCAGCTTCGTGCTCCGATCGGACCGTGACCTGCTTCAGGAGAGCGCTGACCAGACCGGCAGCTCGACGGCGTCACTCTCGGAAATCTTTCCATCTCAACCCGGACGGTACTCGCTGACCGAGTTACTGGCGAGATCTGGATCGAGCTCGGCTGAGCTGAGCGCGCGCCTCTGGGAGCTCGCCTGGCAGGGGGCGATCACCAACACCACTTTCGAGGTTCTGCGGCGGGGCGTGCTGAATCGATTCGAGCCTCTGAAGCTCGAGCCGTCCGCAGGATCGGCGGGCAGGACAGGCTCTGGTCGTCGCGGCCTGTCGCGCCGCGGAAGATTCGAACGCTGGCGAGCCGGACGGCCCGACGAGGGGGACTGGTGGGTCACGGCCAGCGGTCCCATGGATGACCAGGAGCCTCTGGATGCTCTGGATCTGGAGGAGCTCAACAAGGATCGTGTGCGCTTGTTGCTGCACCGCCACGGAGTGCTGTTCCGCGAGCTCCTGGCCCGCGAGCTGCCAGTTTTCCAGTGGTCGCGTCTGTTTCGGACCTTGCGCCGGATGGAGCTTTCCGGGGAGATCCTCTCGGGACGGTTCTTCGAGGGCATTCCGGGGGTTCAGTTCATTTCCCCCAGCGCCTTCAGGGATCTGAGAGACGGGCTGCCCCAGGACACGATCTACTGGATGAATGCCACCGACCCGGCTTCTCCCTGTGGCCTGGCCCTCGAGGGCCTGAAAGGGCGACTTCCAGCCAGGCGGCCGTCGAACCATCTTGTCTTTCACGGCAAGCGGAATGTGGTGGTTTCGCAGCGCGGCGGTGCGGAGCTGGAGATTCGGGTCTCGCCCGAGCATCCGAAGGTGAGCGACTATCTGGAATTCCTGAGCCTGATGCTCACCCGTCAGTTCGCTCCAAGAAAGGCGATCACCGTGGAGACGATCAACAGCGAGCCTGCAATCAGCAGCCCGTACGCCCCAGTCCTGGAGACCCGTTTCGCGACGACCCGAGAGCCCTCCGGCCTCAAGCTGCGCCGACGATTCTGATCGCTGCCGGCGGGCTGGCCAAGACCGAGCTCGATCTGAAAGTCGATTACGTGATGTTCGCCAACACTGACCGTTGGGAAGAGATGGGGGCAGGCAAATACGGGCCGATGAAGGGCATGACGACCCGAAGGTTGCGCTTCCAGGGGCCGAAGTGGGAAACAATGAACAACATGGGTCCTTTCAAGAACTTCCTGCTGCTGACCGGTCAGATTCCGGGCGACACGGCGACCTGTCCGGCTGGTTGATCTCCAGGTCGACGGTGCGCTCGTCCAATCGCCTCACTCCGCGGGAAGAGGGTAAGGCTACGTTCGGCGAATGGACGCCCGCGCCGTCGGGCCCACACGGCTCCGATATCGCCGAGGGTCGTTGGGGATGGTCCCAGGACGGGCCTCTTTCCAAGCGCATCCAGACGATCGTTGCAGGCCTTTCAGGTTGCGGCGCGCCGGAAAGGGAGCGAACGCCTTCCGGCCCAATTCGAATTGGCGTGAGCGTGCCCTCCGGGATCACCCCCAACGACCCGCAAGCGTTCTGAGCAGACCCTGCGGTACCCTGCGGGATCCTCGACGACGGATCCAGTCTGGCCATCCAATCGCCTCACTGCGCAAGAAGAGGTTGAGGCTGCGTTCGGCGAATGGACGACCGTCCCTGTAGCGGCCGTGCCCCTGTGCCGACTGCTGGTCGGTGCGCTCGTCCGATCGCCTCACTCCGCAAGAAGAGGGTAAGGCTACGTTCGGCGAATGGACGCCCGCACCGTCGGGCACTAGATTGCGGCCCTCGACTCGGCAGGGCCGCAGTCGTGCAACCAGAATGTGTCGATCGCTCATCCTGCACGAGGACAACGACAATTGGCATGGAGGTCGACACCGGTTCAGGGCATCTCGCGACCGACGGGGTAGAGACGCCAGTTGCTGTCCAGGAGCGGGGAGCGTTCATAGAACCACTGGAGTCGCTGGCGCGGGCTGGCAGCGAACTCCTCGTCGGAGGCGAGGTGCGCAGCAAACTCCGACTGGAGAGCGGGATCGGCCGCCAGCATCTGCTCGGCCAGGGGTTCGAGGACATAGGCTTCAGCGTACTCGGTGCGCTGAAAGACTTCGCTGAAGAATCCCCACTGAAAGAAGGAGTCGGGAGATTCTGGTTCGAGTAGCAGCGTTGCCAGTACCCCGAGTGGCTGATCGGTCGGCACCCGCACCGAGCCCCGGGCATAGATGCGAGTCATCGTCTCGGGCGTGGCTTCGGCCTCGACGCGGAGGCGTCCTTCGAAAGGTTCGTCACCATAGGTCGGCGACCCAAGGCGGTAGACCTCGACCTCGACGCTGCGGGGTTGCTCGAGGACCTCGAGGTCGATGCCGTGTGCCGCCAATCGTTCGATGACCTGTGGCCAGGCTGCCGGCACCCAGTAGGCCGTGGCGGGCACCACGGTTGCGAGCGGGTGGGTCGTTCGATAGGCAGGCACCGCGACGGTGATCGGCCGTCCCGTCCACTGAATTCGCAGGTCTCCAGAGATGGAAGAGGGCTCCAGCTGGTGTTCGACAGCGAGGAATTCGAAGGGTTCGGGATCGGGTGTCTGGTTGCGTGAGAAGCCCAAAGAGAGCTCCCGCCAGCGCCTGGCGCGGTCGACAGCGGTTGCCTCTCTCAGGGTGCTACCCGACTCTGCCAACAGTCTGATTGCCACCTCGAGGAGGACCCTGGTGCCGAGAACTCGTTGCTTGTAGGGCTTGAGTGAGTGGTTCTCCACCAGGACTGTCGCCACATGTCGGGTGCTGCCATACCCATCCGAGTAGCGCGGACCCCCCTCCCAGAACCAGACTCCCTTCTCCAGATCAGCACGGTCGAACACGAAGACGTGCGGCCCCGGGATGTGACCCATCGCCGCGAGGCCTGAAGAAAGAGCTGGATCGAGCTGGTCCTCCAGCCACCGTGCAATCGCTGGTGAGTGCGCGTGACGGCCGTTGAATCCCCAGGTGACATCGTATTGCTTCTCGACGCCGTCGGTGACGTGAAGATCGAGATAGAGATCGGGATGCCAGCGATCCAGCACCTCGACCACGGCTCGAATCTCCGGGGTGTCGAGCTTGGCGAAGTCGCGGTTCAGATTGAGATTGCGGGCATTGGTGCGCCATCCCATCTCGGAAGGGCCACGTTGGTTGACGCGGGAGAAGGGCGAGACGCGCTCGTGGCCGTCGACATTGAGAATGGGAATGAAGAGGACACTCACACGATCCAGAAGATTCGAGAGTGGGCCGACGGTCAGATCGCGCAGTAGCATCAGACCTGCGTCCTTGCCATCGATCTCCCCCGAGTGGATGCCCGCCTGAGCGAAGAGGACCGGCTTGCCCGAAGCCGAGATCGTTGCTGGATCAGAGGCACCTTCCGCGGAGGCCGCCACCAGCCAGATGGTTCTGCCCTCCCAGCTCTCAGCCAACGGGACCAGCTGAAGCCTCGGCGTCGTGTCTGCCAGACGCGCGAGCCAAACCATGGTCTCGGCATAGGTGGGTGTGTGTGCGAAGTGGCTCGCCTCGGCCGGAGTCTGCCACGGGTCTCTGGGTCCGGCAACCAGGCTTTCGCTGGCGCCGTGCCATTCGATGACAGGAGGCAACAGGGTTTCCGGGACGATCGGGAGCTCTTCGCCGAGGATCATCGCAGGACAGAGGATGACTACCAGCAGCAGAGCCCCTGCCGCAAGCCTCATGAGTCCGACCCGTCGGTGCTGTCGAGGATCGTGGTCTCGGTCGCGAATCGCGGTGGCTGCATCATGTGCTTCTTGACGGCACATTGGTCCATCGAGCGCTCGATGGCGCGGACGTACTTCTCCGGAAAGTCGGGCGGCAGCGTCAGATTGGTATGGATGGCGGAGATCATGTTGGTCTCCGGATCCTTTTCCGTCTCCAGGGTCAGCTTCAGCCCGGCCGTGTCAAATTCTCGTTGCTGACAGAAGCGCAAAGCATAGAAACCCATGCAATTCGCGATAGAAGCCAGGAAGAGGTCGAACGGTGGTGGTGCAGCGCCATCTCCACCATGCTTCTCACGCTGGTCAGACTGCACGACATGCCCTCCGATATGGGTGTCGACTTTCAGGCCACCTGGAAATGTGACATCGATCAACATAAGCGATCCCTCCGCGAGTATCGAGCAAAAAACCGGACTCAGTCGGTTGACGAAGACTCGTTCCGACTGCTTAGATCATCTTTCAGATGTGAGCCATCGACAAGCTCCAGCAGGCGTTCATGCACGTCCGGATGGGTCATGGCCAACAGCTGGTCGCCGGCAGCGAAGCGAGTATCGCCGCGCGGAGCGAGGAGGTTGCTGCCCCTGATGACGGCCACCGCTGTCAGGCCACGAGTGTGGCCAAGGGTGTCGGCGACCGTTTTACCGACGATCTCGGATCCCGGTTGGACGTCGACCGTAACGAGGATTTCACCACCCTCGGAGACCTGGATCTTTTCACCAAAACGCAGGAGGTTCATCAGTCTGGGTAGCTGCATCTTCTTGGGTTCGACGCTTCCGGTGTCCAACATATCCAGGGCACGGCGGAGAAAGACCCCACGATGCAGTGGCGAATCCTCACGTGTCTCGACCTGGGACTCGTAGAGAGTGGGATGAACACTGTTATGCGTCAGCGAGCGTTGAATGAGGAAGGCCAGGATATTGGCCAACATGGCAGGAGCGATGAGGGCGTAGCCCCCGGTCATCTCTGCCACCATGATCAGAGTCGAGATGGGGGCTCGGGCTGCCCCCGCAAAAACCGAGGCCATTCCGACAACGACAAAGCCAGCCACCGGTGTGTCGACATTCGGCACGAACATGTTCAGAGCTGTGCCAACGGCGGCGCCCAGCATGGCGCCGATGGTGAGCGTGGGAGCAAACACACCGCCGGAGCCACCTGAACCGATCGTCAGGGCCATTGCCGGGGCCTTGAGAAGCAACAACAGCAGGATCGTGGTGATCGACAACTTCTCGAGCATGGCCAGCTCGACCCAGCCGTAGCCGGTGCCAAGCACTTCGGGAACGACCAGCGCGATCAGCCCGACCGCCAGGCCGCCGACTGCCGGCCGGATGTGAGGTGGACCCGGTAGACGTCGGAAAAGGTCCCTGAGACGGTAGAGCAGTGTCGGCAAGACGGCTCCTATCAGCCCGGCCAACAACCCCAGCACCGCAAATGCTAGAAAGATCGCGGGCTTTTCGATATGCAGATCCTGCGGGATGGTGAACAGTTGCGACCAACCCGCGAAGAGCCCGTAGAAGGCATAGGAGGTCACCGCGGCGATGACGGTGTAGATCAGTGCTTCGGACTCGAACACCATCCCCGAATAGAGAATCTCGACCGAGAAGATCGCCATGCCGAGCGGGGCACGGAACATCGCGGCAAGCCCGGCGGCCATCGAAGCGAGAAGCAGCGAGCGGCGTTCCTGTCCGCGGAGGCCAGCCCACCTCGCCAGGACGGTGCCAATACCAACAGAGATCTGGGCAGTCGGGCCCTCGCGTCCTGCCACGCCTCCCGAACCGATGGTCAGCGCCGAAGAGATCGCCTTGATCGCCGGGATTCGAGGGCGAATCTCTCCGCCACGCTGCAGGTATGAACCAATCACGGCATCGGTTCCATGCCCCTCTGCCTCCGGTGCCCAGCGATAGACCACCCAGCCGCTGAGCAACCCGCCAAGCGTTGTCGCCAGTGGCAGCCAGAGGCGCGAAAGTCCCTGAGGAATGGTGACCAACTCTGGCTCGTGTGGGCTCGGCGGTCGGTAGTGGCCGATACCCTCCAGCATCAGATCCTGGGTCAGCTCGACCAGAGCATCGAATCCCAGGGCCGCAAGCGCGCCCACGAGTCCGACGAGCACGCAATAGACGACCAGCCGGTAGGTCGGGCGAAAGACGGGATTGGTCTCGGGCGTGGTCAAGCCGGTTAGCGCTTCTTGCTTTTTTGGTCGCCTTCTTCGGGCTCGGCTGGCAAACCCCGGCCCGTCACGAGATAGGTGGCAAAGCTCCCCAGCCAGTGACCTCCCTCATAGTACGCCCCCGTGACCGACCGCAGGCCCGCGTGACGATGGCGGTCAGCGGCACCCAGAATAGCCTTTCGTCGGGGATCTTCGGTCGGTAGTCCTGCGGCGATGCCTTCGAGCATCCAGGCCCGGCTGAGGTTCAGTCCATCGAGATGAGCGAGCTTGGGATCACCTGGATCGGAGACTACGGCCGGCGGCAGCCAATCGTCGGAGCCCTCGAGAGGAACCCCAGGGAGAAAGGCTCCGAGCCAGGCACCGAAGGCCATCGGCTCGAAGATCCTTCGCATGAGATCGGCTTCGGCAAGGCACGGCGAGAGAAAGTCCTGCCCCGAGGGCTCGTAGCGCAAGGGGCAATCCCGATCTCCGGCGTAGAACTGGCGGGACTTGCGGACCAGGAGCTCCTCCATCTCCGTGTCGCCGGCAATCCGAGCCCAATCGAGGATGAGACCGAAGGCGAAAGCTGTCTGTGAGTGCTCTCCAACACGAATCGGGTAGTCCAGTTTGGGCAACCAATCACGCAACCGCTCGGCTGCTGCCAATTCGAGTGGGCCGAGATTGAAAGCCCACCACTGGGCCTCGGGATCATCGGCCCAATCGCGGAGCTCTGCCACCAGCATGAGTAGCCACGCGAGACCGTAGGGGCGTTCGAACGAGACGCGCCCAGGGCCCTCGAGGTAGTCGACCTCGATGGCGACGGCTGCGGCCTCGAAACTCTGATTGAGGGCGGCGCGGGCCTCGGAAGCAAAGTCCGCAGCGGGCAGGACTCTGGTCAACCGGGCGAGCAGCCAGTGACCATGAACGGCCGAGTGCCAGTCATAGCACCCGTAGAAGACCGGCGTGAGATCTCTCGGAGGCAGGGCATCCGCGTCGCCCTGCAGAACATGGCTGATCTTGTTGGGATACTCGCGGTGCACGCACTCCAGTGCCAGGTTGGCGAAGTGCCCAGCCGTCTCGACGTCGAGCGCGATCGTCGCTGCTCGCGAGCCGTTGGCACCGGCAAGCAGCAAGAGTAGGCAAAGTGGCAGGAATCTCCTGGGTTGCATGATCAATATCCTCACTGCCGATTCTCGGCGATTGTTACATGAATACCGGTGCAGCTTGAGGTCTCGGTCTCAGAGGTAAAACCCGAAGAGATTCCAGCTCTTCAGGAAGGGCACGAAGAGAAGCAGACCTGCGATCAACAGGGTCAGGAACCACTGCTGCTTTCGGCTCCAAAACGGAGATTTCCAGGCCGGCGCGAGACCAGCGGTTGCCACCAGCGAGAAAAGGCCTGCCGCTATCGGCAGACCGAGCACCGCATAGAGGACAGGTGAGATTCCATGCAGCAGGTCGGGCGTCTTCCAGCGCAACGCACCGGCCGCAAGGATCGCCAGGATCGCGATGAAGAGAAAATTCAGGGTGGCGGCCAGCCGCGCGGCAGTCCAGGGCCACCGCGGAGAGAAGGTATCGCTCGGATCGAGCCCGGAAAGCTCGGCAGGCAGAGCCGGGCGCGGCCAGCCAGCGGTCAGGAAGAGGGTGGCGAACAGTATCCAGGCTGCGGTCTGGACAGGCTTGGTCGCATACCAGGGCAGTCTCTCCAGAACCAGGCTCTCCGTTGCTGCGAACCTTGGGTGTTGCGGGTCGCCCAGAAGACAGAAGCGAAGTTGCTCGTCGTCCACCTCCAGAAACTCGTTCGGGCCGAAGGGCTTGTACCGGCGAGATTGCCAAAGGATGGAGCCATCCTGAAGCTGAACGAGCCGCGCCTGCCGAACCAGGGACAGCAGCTTCTCGGCCGTTGTTCGCGAGACGGCAGCATCCTGCCAGTAGCCGGAGAGATGATCGGCGAAAGTGGGTGACGCCGCGAACGCGGAAGCGGGCTGATCAGGAAGGCGAGACGCGAAGGTGTCGAGGATCGGGTAGACGAGATTCCACAAGTCCAACTCGCTGTTGAAGGCAGCGAAGAGCCCCACACGGTGCTGCGGCATGATGATCAACACCGAGCTGAATCCACCTCCCCGGTCTGCGAGATAGAGCTCTGCCGGGGAGAACTCGGACCCCTCCTTGAAGGCGAGCGTTCTTCCCGGGAGCGAATCGTGATGGCTGAATCGCGGTCGCAGCAGTCGGTCGATGCTCGCCGAGCTCAAGAATGGCGTGCCACGAATCACTCCGTCACCGAGGACGATCTGCAGCCAGCTGGCCATGTCAGCGGCGGTCGTCAGAAGAAAGGATGCCGGAACGGTCTGGGGAAAATCGGCCTCGACCTCGGCGAGCGTTTCCCCATGTGTCCGGTAACCGGTGGCAAGAGCCTCGCCGACAGAAGCCATGGGATCCACCACCGAGCTGGCCATTTTCAGAGGGCGGAAGACGAGAGCGTCGAGAGATTGCGCGAAGGTTCTCTCTGAAACAGTCTCGAGGATGTAGCCCGCCAGGGCAAAGCCATGACTCGACGGGATACTGATCCGCCCGGGAGGAAGAATGCGGGTCGGCATGCGTTGCCGCAAGTAGGTAGCCAGGGGAAGGAGCTCGCTTGCGGACCCGGATCGGCTAGCGATGACCCGGTGGTCGAAGCCAGCCGTATGAAGCAGTAGCTGCTCCAGAGTCAAGGCGCCGAAAGAGCCAAGCTCGAGGAAGTCCAACTCCGCTCGCCCAGAGAGATCTTCATCGAGCGACAGGAGACCCTGTTCCATCGCTCGCAGAACCGCAGTCACCGTCATGGGACGCACCAATTCCCCGACCTGGAAGAGAGTGGTGGCGGGATCGACAGCGGTCGCCGTGTCAGTGTTGGACAGCCCGAAACCCCGCAGCATCAGGATCTGATCGTGGTCCACGAGTGCAATGACGCCACCGGGAGCGCCACTGATCCGCGACCAGTCTTCGACCAGGGGCTGGATGTGAATATCGGCCAGTCGCTGCTTCTGGTCCCGGTAGCTGGTATCGGCCTGAGCGCTCGAGGCGCCCGTAGCGAGAGAAACCAGAGCAAGAACCGCCGAGCTCAGCGTTGCCCAGAAGAGATTCCGGTGGCACGACACGGCAAGATTCTGCCGACTTGCCGAGACGATGTCCACGCGCTGAGCGACGCAGCGGGGTTGAGCCCACCTGAAACATGCCCCGGGCATCCTCGTAGGAAGAGGCGCGGGAGGAGATCCATGATGAAGACAACGATGCGCCTTTACCTCATCGTCGCGCTGACACTTGCTCTCAGTTGGTTGGCACAACCACTCGCGGCGGAAGAGATCAGTCGGGACTATAACGAGACCTTCGATGTCGAGGAAGGGATGCGTCTGGTTCTCGAGCACGGTGACGGAGATGTGGAGATCACACCCTGGGATGAGAACACGCTAGAGGTGGATGTACGCTACCGGGCCCAGGCATCGAATATGGGGTGGTCGAAGAGCACGGAGTTCAAGGTCGATTTCTCGCAGGATGGCAACACGATATCGGTCGTGGTTCATGAGCCGAAGAGGATGAACATCGGAGTTTCCACCTATCGCGAGAGTGAATATCGGTTCAGGATCAAAGCGCCGGGTTATCTTGAGCTGCAGCTCGAAGGCGAAGATGGCGACGTCGCGATTGCTGACTGGAAGGGCTCCATACGCATGAGGCTGGAAGACGGTGATGTCGAGATGACGAATATCGAGGCAGAGCGTACCGAGGTAAGTCTCGAGGACGGCGATCTGGAGATCGACGGAATTCGCGGTGACCTGGATATCGAAAGCGAGGATGGCGACATCGAGATCTTTGATTGCCGTATCGAACACGGCCGCATCCGTACCGAGGATGGTGATGTCACTGTCGATCGCTGCGAAGGAAGTTTCGAAATCGCGGCTTCCGATGGTGACGCCGAGCTCAGGGAAGTGGCGGCCCGCAAGATAGACATTCGCAGCGGCGACGGGAACGTTGAAATTGCGTTGCTGCCCATGAATGATCTCGATTTGCAGGTGAGGGTCGGTGACGGTGATGTGGTGGTTGATCTCGACCAGGAAGTCTCAGCGACTTTCGAGCTCGAAACGCGAGACGGCCGAATCCGTCTGATGGCGGAGGATGTCACCAATCTCCGGCAGGACAAGCGTCGGACGACCGGTCAGATCGGTTCCGGCAGTGGGTCGATCTATGTGCGCACAGTCGACGGAAGTGTGACGCTGCGGCGTTAGCGACCCGGCTTCTACTCGAGCTTGTCGAATTCGGAGTGGTACTCGACCGTACCCGCGATCCCCTCCAGGGCACCCTCTTGCAGCTCGGCAACAAAGAAGTAGGGATCGTACCGCTCGTCCTTGTAACGCAAACCCTTGGGTCTAGCCGGCAGGAACCCGAATTTCGGATAAAACTCGGGGTGTCCGACGACGACAACCACCTGTTCGCCGTGAGCGGCGCAGGCCTCCAGGCCGGCGACTACGAGCTTCGAACCGATGCCCTGTCGTTGGTAGCGAGGCAATACAGCCATCGGTCCCAGACCGAGCGCCGACCGCTTCTGGGTGCCTTGGTGAATCGTCACCGGAGTGAACAAGATGTGGCCGACGATTTCTTCTTCGACCTCGGCGACCAGTGAGATGAGGTCCGCAATTGCAGAACGCAGGCGGTCCACCAGAAAGGCTTCCTGCGAATCGGGAAAAGCCGCCGAGTTGATCCGAAAGACTTCTGCTCTTTCATCGGGGTGCTCGGGCCTGATGTGGACATGGACATTCACGGTTTCATCTCCTGGCCAGGCACAGCGGCTTGAGGACTTTCCAACAGCAGCTGCTCGGCTAACGCGTTATCGTTGATAGACAGTGTGGCAGAGGATCAAGAAGAGTGCGAACTGGGTCCGCCATCACATCACGCGCAGCGTGGCGTGGGACCTGTTCATGGTCTACCTGGCGATCATCAACGTCAGTCTCATCCTCTTCGATCTGACCTATTTCTGGATGCGTCCCTTCTACAGCAGACATGTGCCTGCGGTGACCCGGATCTACGACCCCGTCAAGGGGATCGAGCCAGAGCCGGTGACAGAGGAGTATCTACGGCTTGTCGACGCCCTGGCGGCCGAAGGTGGTTACGGAACCTCCAGTCTGATGGTCGACGAACTGCTCGGAAAGCTCCGCGAGCAGTCGGCCGAGATCATCGACGACAACCCCTTCGAGCGATCGGGGCAGGAGCGAAACCGCATCAGCATGTTTGTCCTGATGCAACAAGAGCTCGTGCAGGAAGGGGTGATGACTGCGACCAACAGGGACCCGGTCGAGATCGCCGGGCTCTTCTGGTCGCTCGCGCCCGATCCCGATCGGTTGACTCGTCGCGTGGCGTTTTTTGAAACCGCCATCGCCCCGCTTCTCGAGGCCAACTTCTTTCGTCTCTACGACAAATCCGGCAAGCTGACCGATCACTTCTGGCTTATCGATCTGCCGTTTCTGGTGATCTTCATTCTCGAGTTCTTCATCTCCTGGTATCTGGCGGTTCGCAGGGAGACCTACCCTCGTTGGTTCATGTATCCGATCGTGCACTGGTACGACGTGCTGGGAATCATGCCCTTCAAACAGATGCGGCTGTTCCGCCTGTTTCGTGTTGCGTCGATCTACCTTCGACTGCGCCGCAGTGACCGCATTTTCGTGGGGGACGATCCCATCAGTCGCACGATTGCCTACTTCTCCAACATTGTCAGCGAAGAGATCTCCGACATGGTGTCGTTGCGTATTCTCAACGAGACCCAGGACGAGCTGAGCAAGGGCACGCACAAGGCGATCATCCACTCCGTGGCCACTGAGCATCGGGATGCGCTTGCCAGGCAGCTCGCCCTGCAAACCCGAGACTTGCTGACCGATATCCAGGTCCGAGAGCGGGCGCAGGGCTTTTTGGAGGCCAATCTGGAGCAAGCGGTGGAGAGCACAGATGCCTTCCGATTCGTCCCGCTGCCAGACGTTGTGCTGCGGCCGTTGGTCTCCTCGATAGGTCAGGCAGTGTTCGACGCTTTTGCGGACACCCTGGCGGTGACGGTTTCGAGCGAGGAGGGGCAGGAGGCGCTGCGGTCGATGATCGGAGACGCCATCGACGGCTTCGTGCAGGAGATCACCGAGGGAGAGCTCGAGGAGTTGGTCAAGGAGATCTCGATCGAAGTGATCGAGCGCGTCAAGGAAACCGTCACGGTACGCAAATGGGCCCTTCCCGACGCGGAACGCCGCCATTTCCTCACCCGCGAAGTCGTCGAGTAACCCGTTGATTTCCAGCGTTCAACGGTTCGGCTGTTCCGTCGCCGAATGCAGCCTCACCCTCTATTGGCGGAGAGAGGCGAATGGACGGTCGAACCGCGCCCGGTTGGTTGCTATGCTTCGCGGACATGTCCGACCGCTTTCATCCGCTTTCGATGGAGCAGCTGACGGCCTGGGTTTTTACGGAGCTGAAGGAAAAGGTTTCTCTTTTTGGCGTGCCCAGGTCGGCCTTCTTTGTGCCGCAGATCGATGACCGCTTCAGTCTGGAGAAGTACGGATGGTTGCTGGAGTCGCCGTTCGGCGTGGCCGCCGGCCCCCATTCGCAGATGGCCCAGAACCTCGTTGTGGCCTGGGCGTGCGGGGCTCGCTTTCTCGAGCTCAAGACCGTTCAGACCCTGGACGAGCTGGAGGTCAACAAGCCCTGTATCGACCTCGAGGACGAGGGGTACAACGTCGAGTGGTCCCAGGAGCTCAAGGTCTACGAGTCCTTCGATGAGTATCTGCGCGCCTGGATCCTGATCCACGCACTCCACCACAAGCTCGGTTACCCCGGCCAGCGGCCCGGAGTGATCTTCAACATGAGCGTGGGTTACAACCTCGAAGGCATTCTAAGGCCCAACGTGCAGTGGTTTCTCGACAGCATGCGAGACAGCTCGGCCTACAAGCAGCAATATATCGATGTTGTGGCGGAGTGGTACCCGGAGGTCCGCGACATCGAAATACCCGACCAGATCTCCGATTCGGTCACCCTGTCGACGATGCACGGCTGCCCACCTGACGAGATCGAAAAGATCAGCAGCTATCTGCTTGCCGAGCGCCGTTTGCACACGAGTGTCAAGTGCAATCCGACGCTTCTCGGCGCTGATCGGGTGCGGAGCATTGTCAACCAGGCGCTGGGTTACGTGGATGTGCCGATCCCCGACGAAGCTTTCGAACACGACCTGAAGTATGCCGACGCGGTACCGATGCTTCACCGCCTCGACACGCTGGCCCGCGAGAATGGGCTGATCTTCGGGGTGAAGCTGACGAACACCCTGGAGGTAAAGAACTTCCGCACGGTCTTTCCGCTAGACGAGACGATGTACCTGTCCGGTCGGGCTCTGCACGCGGTTACCGCAAACCTCGCCAGCTCGCTGGCGGAGGAGTTCGAGGGCACGCTCCTGATCAGCTTTGCCGGTGGGGCAGATTGCTTCAATGTTTCCCAGCTGCTGAGTGCGGGGATGGTCAGCGTGACCGTCTGCTCGGACCTTCTGAAGTCGGGCGGCTACATGCGGATGTTGCAGTACTTCGAGCAGCTGAACGCTGCTCTGGACGAAGTGGGCGCAACGGATCTCGAGGATTTCGTCGTCAAGACGGCCCTGGCCCATGGTGAGTCGCCGGCGAAGGAGCGGCGAGCACTGATGCTCTCGAATCTGCGCCGTTACGCCGAGAACACGCTTCATGCGTGGCCTTTGCAGAAGGCTTCTTTGCGCACTGATCGCTCCAAGACGTCGCGATCTCTGGGCCTGTTCGACTGCATCGAGGCTCCCTGTGTCGACGAGTGTCCGGTGGATCAGAAGGTGCCGCAGTACATGGCGGCGGTGCGACAGGGTGACTTCGAGAAAGCGGTTGCCCTGACCCGAGAGGACAACCCCCTGCCGACGATTCTGGGTCGAGTCTGTGATCACCTGTGCGAAAACACCTGCATCCGCACTCACTACGATGAGCCATTGGCGATTCGTGACATCAAACGTTTCATCATGGCGCAGGAGAAGAGCCCCATCCTCCGTGACCGCAACTCGCCAGTGGCGCGCAAGGTGGCGATTCTTGGAGCAGGCCCGGCAGGGCTAGCCGCAGCGCAGGAACTGGCCTATGAGGGTATCGCGGTCACCATTTTCGAGATGTACCCTTACGCCGGCGGAATGGTGGGAGGCGCGATTCCCACCTACCGCTTGCCGCAGCGTGAGATCGACCAGGACCTGGCAGTCCTCGAAGCCCTTGGTGTGGAGATCAGGTACGGGATGCAGGCCGGGGTGGACTTTACTCTCGAAGATCTGCGTAGCGAAGGATTCGAAAGCGTCTTCGTCGCTGTCGGGGCGCAGATCGCCAAGCGACTGAATCTGCCGAACGAGGATGCCGAGGGAGTGCTGGATGCACTGCGATTTCTGCGCAGTGTACGAGAGGGAGATCCGGTGCCGATTGGCGGGAGGGTCGGGGTGATCGGCGCCGGCGATACCGCCATGGACTGCGTCCGGTCCGCTTATCGATTGGGATCCGAGGTCTCGCTGATCTATCGGCGCACCATCGATCAGATGCCGGCTGACCGTGAAGAGATCCGCGGTGCCATCGAGGAGGGCGTGAACATCGTCGAGCTCGCCAAACCGATCGCCCTGAAGGTCGACGAGGGCCGGCTGGTGGGCGTGGTCTGTCGACAAATGGAGTATCGGGGGGATCGCGATGCGGCCGGGCGAAAGGTTCCTCACGAAATCGAGAAGACGGAGCTCGAGATTCCTCTCGACACCCTCATTCTGGCGATCAGCCAGCACTCCCTGCTGGACTTTTTTGCTGACACCCCCCCCGAGCTGACCGAGCACGGCTATATCCGCGTTGATGCGAGAACGCTTGCAACCACGTTGCCCGGTGTCTATGCCGGAGGAGATGTTGCCGCCGAAGGGCCTTCATCGATCGTCAAAGCCGCCGCCGATGGCAAGCGGGCGGCGGCCAGCATCATCGAGCACCTGGGACAACTAACGCCGGCGCAGGGCGTCGAGCCTGAGTCATTTGAAATGCCCGAGTTGCTCGTGCGGCGGGCCCACCGTCGGTGGCGGGTACCGGCAAGGCGCACGCCCCTCGAAGAGCGCAGAAGCTTCAGCGAAACGGTTCTGATGTACTCGGCCGAGGAGGCGATGGAGGAAGCGGGTCGCTGTCTGGATTGCCATCAGATCTGTAGCCTCTGCGTAGGGGTCTGCCCCAATCTGGCGTTGATGACGTACGAGTCGACACCGTTGACGGTCAGGCTGCCCATGTTTCGGGTGACAGAAGAGCAGGTTGAAGTCATCGGAGAGAGAGAATTCCGCTTGAACCAGCAGCACCAGATTGCCGTCTTGACAGATTTCTGCAACGAATGTGGGAACTGCACGACCTTTTGTCCCACGTCGGGGGAGCCCTACCGCGACAAACCGAGGCTGTATCTGCATCGTCCCGACTTCGAGGCGGAGACCGAAAATGCCTTCATGTTGCTGCGTGATGGCAACACCTCCGCCATCGAGGCACGCTGGCGTGGCGAGACGCACCGTCTGACACTGGGCGAGGAGCTCCACTACGAGTCACCGAGTCTGCGCGTACTTCTCGACCCGCTGAGTTTCGAAGTGATCGAGTTCGCCAGGGGCAAAAGCTGTCAAGATTCCCGGGTTGTCGACCTGGAGCCCTGCACGAGCATGTATCACGTGGTGCGGAGTGTCGCCGAATCGATGCCACAGGTCCCCTGGGTCATGTCCCCGGACTCGTTGACAAGGGTGACGCGGGTGGCCCATCCTGGCTACGAGGAATAGACCATGACCGAGAAGATCCAAACCATGATCCAGAACCTGGGTCGCATCGAGACCGGTTTGTACGGACAGGACCCGCTACTGACCTGGGAACGATCAGAGGCCGATCTAAGGGCGTTGTTGTCGACGGCGGAGATCTTCGAGCATCTGTGGCGCTCCAACATCGATTCGCGGGTCTTCCGAGGTGGGCTGGCCGTATCCCTGTTCCGGGATCAATCGACCCGCACCCGCTTCTCTTTTGCCAGCGCGGCCAGCCTTCTCGGACTCACGCTGATGGATCTCGACGAAGCCAAAACACAGGTCGCCCACGGTGAGACCGTTCGCGAGACCGCCACCATGATCTCATTTCTCACCGAGGTGATCGGTATCCGTGACGACATCTATCTCGGCGAAGGCCACGAATACATGCAGGAAGTTTCGACTGCCGTGCAGGGTGGCTTCGACGAAGGGGTGCTGCCGCAGCGACCCGTGGTGATCAATCTCCAGTGCGACCGCGATCACCCGACTCAGTCGCTGGCCGATCTCATGCACCTGAAACAGACCTTTGGCAGCCTGGAGTCCCTGCGAGGCAAGAAGGTGGCGATGTCGTGGGCACACTCCCCTTCTTACGGCAAGCCGTTGTCGGTGCCCCAGGGCATCATCGGGCTGCTGACCCGATTCGGCATGAATGTGGTTCTGGCGCACCCTCCTGGGTACGAGCTGATGCCGGAGATCAACTCGCTGGCCGAACGCCAGGCGCGAGAGGCGGGCGGTACCTTCGAGGTCACTCACAGCATGGAAGAGGCGTTCGCCGGCGCGGACGTGGTGTACCCGAAGAGCTGGGCGCCTTACGAGGTGATGCAAGCTCGCACCCGCTATCTGCGCGCCGGTAAGGCTGACAAGCTCGACGAGCTGGAACGCGACGCCATGGAGAGTAACGCTCGGTTCCGCAACTGGGAATGCACCGAGGAGTTGATGGCGACGACAGCTGCAGGCAAGGCGCTCTACATGCACTGCCTTCCGGCGGACATCACGGGAGTCAGTTGCGCACACGGCGAGGTGGCCGCAAGCGTCTTCGATCGCTACCGTGCGGCAACCTACAAGGAGGCGGAGCACAAGCCGTACGTGATGGCAGCGATGGTGCTCTTGGCCCGCTTCCAGGAGCCAGCGGCCGTCTTGTCAGAAATTCGGCGGCGAGGCGAGCCGCGCAAAGCTCAGGTCTGAGGAGGAGAGGCCGTGACCTTTACCGAGGTGGTCCAGAGACACTTTCCCGGCGCCGCACCCATGGAGCCCTTCGTCCGCAGGGCTGCCGTGAGCTTGATTCAGGATCATGGATTTGCTCCCGCCAACACGCTGGCCTGTGTCGGCGTCTGCCGGGACGAGCTCTGTCGGTCGTTGGCCGATGAGATCGAGGCGATGTGGGGTGGATCCTTCGACTTCTCCAGTCTCGCAGGCATTCTGACGCTCGGCAAAACCGGCTTCGCGGCAGCGCATAGTCATGCGCCGGTAGTTCACGGTCGCCAGCGGTATGTGTTCTTCATGTTTGCTCATATCGGTATCTCGGAGGAGGGTGAGCTGGGCCTGACTCGCCGACCCGGACACGAGGAGTCGACGCCGGCATGCGGGGCGTTGGTGGCCTTGCAGCAGGATCTTCAGAGTGGTCGCAAGACGACAGCGGTGGATTGGGAGGATCCTGAGATGAGCCTTCTCAAGCTGCGGCTGAAGCGGGTGCAGGGGCTGGGCGACAAGCCGGATCTGCTGGCGTTGACCAAAGCAACCCACCGAGCCACAGTGCAGGATCTCCGCTTCCTGATGTCCAACTCGATGAATCGCGAAACCGAAGACTACGCAGTGGTGGCGGGGATCGAGATCCACGGACCGCGCGGCGATAACTGGATCTGGACCGGCGAGTCGCATGTCGTGGTCGAGGGCCGGCGATCGGAAATCTGGTTCTGAGGTGCAAGCGCGGGAGAGATGGAATTGAATCGAGTTACAGATCTGCAGGAGAGCGCTCGGGTGTTGGCAATGCAGTACCTCCCGCAAGCGGTCGAAACGCTGCGAGAAGCTGTCCGGATTCCTGCCGACGGCGACTCGTTGAGCGGCACCTCCAACCACGAGGGACCGCGGATCGAGTATCTGAGGCGCCGCTTGCGCGAGATCGGCGCGGTGGACAACCCGGAGGACTCGGGAATCGATGCCTTCGGCAACCTGTGGTGGAAGGCCGAGGATCGTCAGGATGGGATTGCACCCGGGGATCGCGTCGTGATCTATCTCGATGGTCACTGCGACACCGTTGCACCCCTGCGCTCGCGTTGGCACGAGGTCCTGGGTGGTGGCATAGATGCCTATCTGGGAATGACCGATCCGGAACTGGTCGAGCACAGGTTCCTGGAGCAGGAATTGGGCTACTTGCCGCCCGCAGGGGAGTGGTCCCATCTGCTGTTTGGCCGCGGGACCGCCGATCAACTGGCGGGCGTGGTGTGTCAGATGTTCGCGACTCGAATACTGCGGGATCTCCAGGCGCAGGGTTCACTTCTGGGCGTAACGCTGTGGAGTTATGTGACGGTAGCCGAAGAGGACAACGATGGTGGCGGTCCGATGTACTACATGCAGGAGGCCATCGGCAGTGGCAAGGCGGAACGAATCCCCGACGTGGTGATTCTGACCGAGCCGACTGGCAGCGCCGAGCATGGGGCTACGGGAATCTACCGAGGCCAGCGGGGTCGCATGCAGATCGAGGTGGAAGTGGTGGGAAAGAGCAGTCACGGTTCGATGCCGTGGGAGGGGCGTAACCCCCTCGAGCACGGTGCTGCCATCATCGCCGAGGCCGCAGCGGCCCATGAACGGGGAGAGGGAATGGCAACCGACCCGTTCCTCGGTCCGGGATCCCGAACGGCTTCCTTCGCGACGCTGCGAACCCCCAGCGATTGCGCGGTGCCCGAGACCTTCACCTTTCGTTTGGATCGGCGTTTGACGGTTGGCGAAGATGCGCAGCAGGCGCTGGCCGACATCGCGTCGTTGCCGGCCGTCGAACGAGCGCGGCAGGCGGGGCTTCGGGTCGCTGTCCGGGCGCCAATCTACGAGCAGCCGACCTGGCAGGGGTACGTGCTCGGCAATCGACAAATCTATCCCGGCTGGTCGACCCCGGAGGCACACCCCGCGATCGAAGCGGCCTGCGAGGCGTACACGCAGAGCATTACCGTAATGGTTGACGAGGGTCTGCTGGGCAGCGCGGGTGCCCGCGAGCCGCGAATCGGGCGCTGGGTGTTCTCGACAGATGGAGTCGGCGTTCCTGTGACGGCGGAGGTGGCCGGTGACTGCGGCGCGAGCAAGGCGTGGATCGAATCGGGACAGATGCGCCATCCCGCGATATTCGGCATCGGTCCGGGTTGCGAAGAGAATACCCACAAGATCGGTGAGTACGTCGATGCGCGCGAGATGGCTGCGGTGATCGCTTTCCTCGGTGTCTACCCAGCCACGCTACGGCGGAGTTTGAAGGGGGCCTGAGAGATGCCGCAGCCGCTAGACAGTTTGGTCGTGATCGCCATTGGTGGCAACTCGCTGATCAAGGATTCGAAGCACATGAACGTCTTCGATCAGTACAAAGCTGCGGGTGAAACCAGCGTGCACATCGCCGGGATCATCGAGGAGGGCTACCGGGTCGTCATCGTACACGGCAACGGACCGCAGGTGGGCTTCATCATGCTGCGCTCCGAGATTGCCAAGGAGGTCATTCACGAGGTGCCCCTGGACAGCTGTGGCGCCGATACCCAGGGTGCGATCGGCTATCAAATCTCCCAGAACCTCGACAACGAGCTGCGACGACGCAGGATCGCCAAGTCGGTGGTGGCGGTCGTGACACAGGTCGTGGTCGATGCGTCGGACCCTGGCTTCCTCGACCCTGCCAAGCCCATCGGTCCCTTCTATTCGGAGGAGTCCGCGAGGTCTCATCAGGAGGAGCAGGGTTGGCAGATGATGGAGGACTCGGGTCGGGGCTGGCGCCGGGTGGTGGCGTCACCGGTGCCACTCGAGATCGTCGAGGAGTCGGTCATCCGCATGCTGCTCGAGCATGACGTGATCGTTGTTGCTGGGGGTGGAGGGGGTATCCCGGTAGTCAGACGAGAAGATGGATCTCTGGAAGGGGTGGCGGCCGTGATCGACAAGGATCTCACCGCCAGTCTGCTGGCGGAGAACCTGGGCGCCGAGATGCTTCTGGTCTCCACCTCGATCGACAAAGTGGCCATCAACTATCGGCAACCGAATCAGCGAGATCTGGACGGCATGACGGTGGCTGAAGCCAGGGAGTACATGGCAGCGGGTCATTTCGCTCCAGGCAGCATGCGACCCAAGATCAGGGCCGCGATCGAATTCCTGGAACAGGGCGGCAAGAAGGTCATCATCACCCAGCCACACCTGATGGAAGAAGCTCTGCACGGCCGCGCCGGCACCCACATCGTTCCGTGAGTGCTCGAAATCGTCGAGGGTCGTTGTGGGTGGTCCCGGAGGGCACGGTTCGCGCGATGAGGAATGCAGAGGAACGGCGCTCCCTCCCATTCCGGCGCGCCGGACCGTAAGTGGCCTGCAACGATTACCCGGATGCGCTTGGAATGAGACCCGTCCTGGGACCACCCACAACGACCCTTGGCGAGATCGCATAGTGGATGTGACTCCCGATGGGGGGCGTCAAATGCGGGCACCCGGGAGGGCACAAGGCCCTTTCCCCCACGAAGGACTCGATCGACGAGGCCCCTGCGCGAATAGGTGTCATCTGCTGGGCATCTTGCAGATGACGTCCGGAGGAGTCCTCTGTTGGGACCCTGTCAGGATCTTGTGTTCCTCGCCGCAGATGGGGTCTGGTCGGGCTAGGCCATCCAGGCGAGGAACACAGATCCTACTTTCGTTCCAAGGCCTGTTTCCGGTCACCTGCTGGTCACCCGGGCTGCTTTTGCTCTTCACCCATCCAGGAAAACAACCGCCGACTGCCACAAGGACGCCTACCGCTGCAGGACCAAGTAGTGGTCGCGACCGACGTCGAGCTCGTGGATGACCTGGGACTCCCAGGCGGTATCGTTCGGTTGGAAGTAGTCCGCGATGTGTTCGCTGTGCAGCAGCACGAGCGACTCGGGGTGCTGGTCGAGATAACGGTCGAGGTCTTCGCGAGTATTGAGCAGCTCGACGTGCGCCCCGGTGTAGAGCCTGAAACCGCCCATCTTGTGATGTCCCCGCGGGGGATAGGCAAGACCGAAGCTCTCCGCCTCGCCGATTTCGGCACGTATCCATTGGCCTTGTGGGACATACGTCTTGTGGGGGTTGAGGGCAGGCATGATGACGCCGAAGACCACCATGAAGAACGGGATACAGATGACGGCCAGCCGGACCAGGACATCGCGAGCCTTACCCTTGCGTGCCGCTTGCCCGATCCACCAGGCGGCGGCGAGCAGCAGCACGGCCATCACCGCCGCCGGTAACCGCTCGGCGTACACCACCGCGGCCTCGGTGTGGGTGAGCTCTCCGAATTCGACGATCTGACCAGCGAAAAGAGTGATCGCCAGCATCACTCCGGCGAGCACCACGAAGAGCACCGCGAGGAAGGTCCCGTAAAGCTTGACCGGCCTTGACGAAGGTCTCGGACCGTCAGCGGCTTCCAACCTGGTCAGAGTCGCGATCCAGGGCGCCAGGAGCAGGGCCGCCGCGGGGTGCGCCGGCAGCATATAGACCTGGCGTTTGGTGACCGCGGTGGTGAGGAAAACAATGAAGGTTCCGAACCACCAGAGGGCGAGTTGGTAATTGCGATCGCGCCATCGTCCAGCGCGGTAGCCCCACCAGATAGCGATGGGCAGGAGAGGACCCCACCAGAGCAGGTCGATCCAGATCTGGGTGAGGTAGTAGTAGAAAGGCTGGCCATGTCCACGAAACGTTGCGGCACCGAATCGTTCCAGGCTCTGCGCGTAGAGCTCCTGCAAGATGCTGTCCGCTCCCATGGCGTGGGCACAGGCGACGAACCAGGGCAGGTAGACCGCCAAAGCCACTATCGAAAGTGGCGCCAGCTCCGGTATGCGACGCCACTCCCGTCGACTTCCATGCCAGAGCGTCAACACCAATCCGGGAAGCAAGAGGCCCAATGGACCCTTGGAGAGCATGGCCAAACCGAGAAGTGCGAATCCAGCAATACGCCAGGGCCAGATCGGGCGATCCTCGACCCCCTTGGCATAGGCGAGCAAACCAGCCCCGATGAAGAGGGCGAAGAGAACATCGGGCCGGTAGTTGATGGCTTCGTAGGCGTATTGTTGAAAGGTCAGCAGGGTAAAGCCGGCCCAGAATCCCGCAGCGGCACTCCACCATCTGGAGGCGGCCCAGGCAGTGACCAGGGCCAGAGCGATGGCTGCCAGGGAGTTGGGCAGGCGCAGCGCGAATTCCGAGAACCCGCCGAGCAGATGAGAAGTAGCCGTCCCGGTCCAGTAGACCATCGGTGGATAGTCGACCCAGATCTCGCCCATGCGGCGGGGTGCAATCCAGTCGCCGCTGTCATACATCGCCTTGCAGACCTCACCGATATCTGGCTCGTCCGGGTACCACATGTCGCGCATGCCGAGGAATGGCACGTAGAGCAGGAAGCCGACCACCAGCAAGAGGGTGTAGCGGTGGCGGAGCAGTAGACCGGGGAGTCGATCCTCGAACATCGCAAAAAGTGTAGCTCAAGAATGGGTGAGGGACCGTCGTTTTCGATTAAGATGCTCGGGCGATGGCGATAGCACGGCAGAGAATCACGCTTCCCCCGGCGGCCTGGAGACAAGCGCTAGGTGGATGGATGCGAGGCGACCTTTGGGAGGGAGAGGAGATCTCGCGGCTCGAGCAGGCCTTCGCTCGGTTCATCGGAGTCCCCGAGGCAGTGGCTGTACCGTCGGCGCGCGCCGGTCTGCGTTTCCTTTTTGAGGCACTCGAGCTCGAGAAGGGCGACGAAGTCATCTGCTCGGCGTTCGGCTACCCCATCGTGCCATTTCTGGTGAAATCACTGGGGTTCGACTTGCAGTTCGCCGACTGTGAGAGGCGGACGCTGGGCATGGACCCGGAGGCGCTGCAGTCGGTGATCTCCGAACGCACCCGGGCCGTGATTGCGACCCACCTTTACGGAGTGCCTTGCCAGATCGACAAAATCGCCGAGATCTGTGACTCGCACGGTGCTCATCTGATCGAGGATTGCGCTCACTGTTACGGCGCCTCGGTGGGCGGCCGCAAGGCAGGAGCCTTCGGCTCGGCTGGCTACTTCAGCTTCGAGACGTCGAAGATGATCAATACCATGGGGGGTGGCATGGTGACGGTGAGCGATGCAGCGCTCGCCGAGCGGATCCGCAAAGTGGGTGCGGAAGAGCCACAGAAGGACATGAACTGGCTGGCCAAACGCTTGTTCAAGACCACCTTCGAAGCGACGGTGACCCACCCAATGGCGTTCAACCTGGGTGTTTACCAGGCGTTGCGCTTCGCCCCGCGGGACAAGGAGGGTGAAGATCGATTCGCTTCCGGCTATCACGGTGACGAGGTTTCCATGGCCGGACGCCTGGGAAAATTCACCAACTACCAGGCCCGTCTCGGGGCACGGCAGATGGAAAAGATCAAGCCCATGAGCGTGCGGCGCAACAACAATGCTGAACGGTTGATATCCCAACTCGAGGATTGCGTCACCTTCCAGCGACCGGCCGGACCTCACGTGACGGCCAACTACATGCTGGTCACGGCCCTCTTTGCCAACATGCAGGAGGTGGCCGATGCCCTGCTGCGAGCGGGCGTAGACAGCAAGCACCACTACATGCGCGACTGCAGTGGCATGTTCGAGGGCGCCGCGACCTTTCCCAATTCTGTTCGGGCAGAGAAGGAAGTCCTTCACCTGCCGGCCTACCCCCAGCTGTCGACCGCCCAGATCGATTCGATTGCCACCCGCACCCGTAAGGTCGTCACTTCACTCTAGTCGTGTCCTCTGATCCAAGTGACCGGCGCCTGGTTCTCCTGCTGGTCGGGCTCTGCCTTTTTCTCTTCTTCTTCTACCTTGGATCCCGGGATCTCTGGGACGTTGACGAAGGGATGCACTCGGTCTCCGCCAGGTATGTGGTGGAAAGCGGGGATTGGGTGACACCCACCTACAACGGCGAAGCGTTTCTCGACAAACCGATGTTTTTCACCTGGCTGGTGGCGATCTCGTTCGCGTTGCTCGGTTTTACGGAGACGGCGGCGAGATTGCCGGCCGCCGTGGTAGGTCTGTGTGGCGTCCTGGTGACCTTTTTTCTGGGTCGCAGGATGTTCGACGCCCGAACCGGCTTTCTCGGTGGTTCGGTGCTGGCGACCACAATCCTTTACCTGGCGATGTCTCGGACGGTGGTTCACGACAGCGCGCTGGCGCTTTTTACTACCTTGGCGCTCTATCTCTTCTGGATGGCCGTGGTGGATCCGGGGCACAGGAAGGCGTGCTTCCTGTTGTTCTACGTGGCCCTGGCGGGAGCCGTGTTGGCCAAGGGTCCGCTCGGTCTGGTGCTTCCTGCACTGGTCATTGGCCCGTTTCTCTTGTTGACCCGCCGGCTGGGGTTGATTCGCGAAATGCAGCTTGGCTGGGGAGCGCTGATCTTCCTGGTCCTGGTCTCTCCGTGGTACATCCTGATGAGCCTGCGCAACGAGGGCTATCTGAGTTACTTCCTGATCGAAAAGACATTTGGCAGCTTCACCTCGGAGGAGTCTTCCCACCCTGCACCCTGGCATTTCTACATTCCTGTTTTTCTGGGTGCGCTGCTGCCCTGGTCGAGCTTCCTGCCGGTGGCTATCTACCGAGCATGGCGGCGGCTCGCCGGGGATCACAGGGAGGCGATTCTCTATCTCCTTCTGTGGGTCGGTATGATGTTTCTCTTCTTTTCCGTTGCCAGGTCGAAACTTGTGACCTATCTCCTCCCCTTGATGCCGGCGGTCGCGATACTCATCGGGCAGGTCTGGGCAGAGGCGATGTCCCCGCCGCAACCTGCTCGCCGTCGCCACCTGCTCTGGTCACACATTCCCGTCGTCGTGGTGGCGATCGCGGGTTGCCTCTACTTGTGGCAGAACCCACCGATGAGCCTGCAGGTCAAGTACGGCATCACCCAGATGCAGATCGCCTGTTTGCTGGCAATTGTCTTGATCGGGGGAGGAGCGGCATTGGGGTTTCTGATAGTCGGCCGCAACAGGGGGGCCTTCGGTTCCATCGTGGTCGGGGTCATGGGCGGCCTGGCACTGTTTACCTGCTGGATTGGTCCAACCATGGACCCCTACCGTTCGACGCGGGAGATGGCCCTGGAGCTCGACCGCATTCTCCCGCCGGGAGAGCCGATGGTCTTCCACTGGCGCGAGAAAGACTCCGCCCTCTTCTACACCGACCGCGAAGGAGTCGTCTTGCCCACCAGCCAGGTCGGGGAGTACATCAGTGCAGACAGAGAGGTCTTCTTTGTCTCCGATCTGCGCCACCTCCATCGCATCATGGAGCATCGCGACCGGTTCGCCTTCGTGCGCCGAATCGGTGACAAGGTGCTGATTTCGAACCGACCGGAAAGGGAACAGGCCGCGGCCGTTCCCGAGAATCTGCGCCAATAGTCGGCTTGCACCGCTGGCGCTGGTATTGTCAGACCGTGAGCTGGATGAAGCATGCAAGGGCCGGTGCCCTGGTCCTGTTGGTAGCGGTGACGGCGTATGGGATTTACGCGTTCTTCACCGGCGACCCGATGGCGGCAGCGGGGTTCTGGCGCGACAAGATGGGGGTCATGCCGCTGGTGTTCGTGCTGGCATGTGTCGACGTGGCTCTCGAAGCCACCGGCTGGATGTGGGTCTATGAGCGCTTGCGGATCAAGGCCTTCGACTCCGGGGGGGTGACCGCCTATCTCTCCGGTCGGGCTGGACTCCTTTTGCCGGCACAACTCGGCCGCCTGATTCGGCCCGATGCGATGCTGCGTCTCAAGCGAGGAGGTCTGCGGCACTGCCTGAAGGCCGAAGCCGTGGCCTTCGTGCTCGACTCCACTTCGGTGGCGGCACTGTTGGCAGCGCTGTTGGCCTATCAGTTCCACCCTCTGACGGCACCGCTGGCGGCGTTGGCCGTCATTGCGGTGTCGCTCTTTCTCGGGGACCAGATTGCCGATCGACTCACCGGCACCAAGCTGGAGCTACCCGCGGCGTTCTGGTGGCAATGGAAGACACTGGCCATCATCCTCATCGAAATGTCGGGCTGGGTCGCTCATGGAGTGGCCTTCTACCTGGTCATCAAGGGGCTGCCGGGCAATCCCAATCTCTGGGACGCCTTGTTCTATGCTCCAGCGTCCTCGGTCCTGGGTATAGCGACAGGCTTGCCGGGGGGGATCGGAGCCACGGAAGGCTTTCTTGGAGCGTCCCTGCGGTTGATGAAGATTCCCAGCGAGCACCTGGTTCTCGCCATCGGTGCCTTCAGATTGATCACCTTCTGGATCTGGCTTCCCATAGGATGGATCGCCTTGGCCGTCTTGAAGAAGCGCGCAGCGGTGATCGAGGGTGAGGCTGTCGCTGCGGATCTGGACGAAGGATCAACGGAGTCTCGACAAGGGGTTCTCTGAACAATGAGTGGTGACAAGCAGGCGCGATATCAGTTTTCGGTCATCCGGGACCGGATCAGTCAGCACAGCGGTCAGGTGCTGAACTTCGCTCTCGGCAACCTTCACCAGAAGCTGCCCGAGTCGCTGAGACGGCAAGTCTTGAGCGGTGGCGAGGCGATGATGAGGCGGGCTGGTCTCGCCGAGCATCGCCAGTTCGGCGAGCAGGCCTCCGCCTACCTGAGCCGTGAATTTGGCGTGGTGGTTGAACCCGAGCAAATTCTTCCGGTTCCAGGGGGACGTGCTGCGATGACGGCCATGACGGCCTGCTTGCTCGCACCCGGCGACGGAGTCTTGGTGACCGAGCCGGGTTATCCTGCCTTTGCGCGCGTCGCAGCCCATCAGCACTGCCGGGTGCAGGTGGCGCCCCTCGACCCCCTGCTCGAGTTTCTCCCGGACCTGTCCAACCTTCAGTCCGGGGAGATCGCACCTGTCGACCTGGTTTCCCTCAACTATCCGAACAACCCGACGGCGGCGATCCTGACCGCCCGGACGATCGAAGTGCTCGCCGAGAGATTTGGCGAGCATCCCATCCTCTTCAATGATGCGACCTATGGCCCACTGGTCTACAGTGGAGGCCCGATTTCCCTGCTGGATGACAGTCTGGGCGTCAGCAAGAGTCAGGGCGTGGTCGAGCTCCACGCGATGGCGAAACTGTTCCCGTTGGGACCTGTCGCCATCGCCTTCTTGATCGGATCCCAGCGGATCATCGATCCGATTCGGCAGTTCAGTGACTTCGCGTGGGCGCCCCTGAGTGCGTTGCAGCTGCAGGCAGCGATCAGTGCCTTCGCCGAAGAGACCTATTTGGAAGAGGTGCGGGAGCTCTACCACGACCGCATCGAGCGCCTGCGCACTCAGTTGACCGACCTCGGTTTTGCGCCGTATCCGACGCCGTCCGGGATGTTCGTGCTGACCGATGCGCCTGCGAAGGTCGATGGTCGACCGGTCGAGACAGCGCAGGAGGCTGCCGACCTGTTACTCGATCGATTTGGCCTGGCCGTCGCCGCCTGGGATATCGAGCCCAATCGCTACCTGCGGTTCTCCTCGCTGTACGAGGAGGAGGATCTGGACGCCCTGTCTGAATTGCAGGGTGTAATGGGGCTCGGCTAGCTAGCCGGAGGCAGGTGTCGCTGCCCTGGCCAGGCGTTCGTCGAACACTTCACAGGCGCGGGCAAAGACTTCGTCGACGGTGATCCTCTGCATGCAGAGATTGTCCTGACAGGGTGACCAGCGATCGTTGAAGGCATTGATGCACGGGCTGCATGGCAGCCCGGCCCAGAACAGGTGACTGCGGGGTGAGAGGGATCCAAAGGCGGCCGGGGTCTCCGGACCGAAGAGGGTGATGACATCGATTGGGGCCAGGGCCGAATAGTGTGCCGGACCACTGTCGTTGGTCACCATGACCTCCGAGAGGAAGTAGAGGATCAGTAGCTGTCTCAAGGTCGTGGTGCCGCCGAAGTTGACACACCGATCCGAATTCACCGCGTCTACCAACTCTTGAGCCCCGGCGGCCTCGCCCGGCGAGCCCGTCAACCCGACATAGACATCCGGATATTGGTCCAGCAGTCGTCGCGCGAGCTCGACATACCGGTCGCGAGGCCAACGCCTCAGAGGTAGCAGATCTCCCGTGTTGGCGTTGAGCAGTATCAAGCGGGGTGCCTCTGCGCTGCCCGTGACGCTCCGTACGATCTCCTCGACCTCCTGGATCTCCTGCGAAGTAGGCTGGATCATCGGTGGTTGCGCGTCTTCCCATCGAGGAGTATCCATGGCGGGAAGGGATTTGGCCGGCACATCGGCCGCCTCGACCAGGAAACGGAAGATCTGACCCGCGTGGAGAAAGGGGTTGAAGACCAGGCGATGCGTCATGAGATCGCCTCGATACGAGGCCTCACCGGCGAAGGAGTGGAAGCCGACCCTGCGGGAGGCGCCGCTGAGATACGAGATGATTGCCGAGGCGCGAGCGTAGTACTCGAAGTCTACGGAGGTATCGAGATGCTCTCGCCAGAAACGGCGGAGTGAGCGCCACAGGTCGGTGGCGAGCGTGAAGATCCCCGCATTGGTGCGGATCTCGATGACATTCTCGGTGGGAATGAGATCGAGCTGGTCGACGATGAAGCGGTTCTCGGCGAAGACCGCGAAGAAGACGTTCTCCCGCCCCACCATCTCGGTCGCACGCCGTAGCGCCGAGTACGCGACGACGGTGGCGCCCTGTTCGGCGAGTTTGACGATAAGAATACGCTTGGGTCGATCAGAAGCCTGGTGTCGAAAAGGGTCGGAGACGCGCCGCACCACCGTCAGCAAGGCACAGATCGGGGTCCCGATCCAGCCGTCGATTCTGCGCATGGTGGTGACTTCCATTCGAGGTCCCGTCCTGCCGAGGAGCTTATTGGATCACATCTCGGGATAGGCTAGGCGGGCTCGAGGCGCAAAGGAGATTTGATGTGATCGTTGTCACAGGTGGGGCGGGTTTTGTCGGAAGCAATCTGGTCTGGGCCCTCAACCAGGCGGGTCGCAGTGATGTCGTGGTTGTCGACAACCTGACGGCCGCTCACAAGTTCAAGAACCTGGTGGGGGCCGAGATCGCGGACTACATAGATAAAGAGGACTTTCTGGCCATGGTTGCCGGCGGCTCGTCCGCCCTCGCCGACGTGGAGTTGATCTCTCATCAGGGGGCCTGTACCTCGACCACCGAGTCGGACGGCCGCTACATGATGAAGAACAACCACGCGTACTCGAAGGCTCTTCTGGAGTTCTCCCTCGACCGTCGGATTCCCCTGATCTACGCCTCGTCGGCAGCGGTTTACGGCGGCGGGGCGGTTTTTGCTGAAGAGCCCGACAACGAAGCGCCACTGAATGTCTACGGGTTCTCCAAGTTGCTCTTCGATCTGCACGTGCGAAGGGTGCTGGCCGAGGCGCAGAGCCAGATAGTCGGACTGCGGTATTTCAATGTCTTTGGTCCGCGCGAAGCCCACAAGGGCCCGATGGCGAGCATGGTGCGGCAGCTCGACAACCAACTCGCCACCGATGGCAGGGCGAGACTCTTCGGGCCGACGGAAGGCTATGCAGCGGGGGAGCAACGGCGCGACTTCATCTACGTCAAGGATGTGGTGAAGGTCAATCTCTTCTTCATGGAGAATCCGGACAAGTCGGGGATCTTCAATTGCGGAACAGGTGCCAGTCGGACCTTCAACGATCTTGCCGGTGAGGTGGTGAAGTTTCGCGGCCAGGGCGAGGTCGAGTACATTCCCTTCCCCGAATCGCTGTCAGGCAAGTATCAGAGCTACACACAGGCCGACCTGACCCGGTTACGCTCAGCCGGCTACGATGCCGAGTTCACCTCTCTGGAAGGGGGCATCCAGGAGTATCTGACCTGGCGGCGGGAGCAGGTCGACGGGTGAGACCAACGGTTGAACATGTGATCCTCGACCGGGACGGTGTGCTCAATCGGGAGCTGCAGAGCGGCTGGTTGTCGAGCATCGATCAATGGGAATGGGAAGAGGGATCTCTCGAGGCCCTCGGCCAGCTCGCCATCACCGGGACGAAGATCTCGATCGTCAGCAATCAATCGGGAATCGGCCGCGGCATGGTCAGCGATCAGGCAGTGAGTGAAGTCCACCAGTGGCTGAGCGCGCTGCTGGCAGCGACAGGTGTCGAGCTGGTTGGGATCTTTGTCTGTCCACACGCACCGGATGCAGGCTGCGACTGCCGAAAGCCACGACCAGGGCTGGTAGAGGCGGCGATTGAGCAAAGTGGCGTCGCGCCGGCTCGGTCACTGCTGATCGGCGATGATCTGCGTGACCTCGAAGCTGGGCGGGCTGCGGGGGTGAAGGTAGCATTGGTTCGTACCGGCAAAGGCATGTGGCACGGGGACGCGGTCGATTCCGATACGCTAGTCTTCGACAATCTTCTGGCGGCCTGCAAGGCCATTCTGGGTAGCGAATAGGGAGCAATCGGTGTTTCGCGAAGTCTTTGAAGAACATGAGCGGGTCTTCGAGTCGACGGTGTCGTCGCAGATGCCGGCGCTCGAAGCGACAGCCCGGCTGGCGGAGCAGTCTTTACGGTCGGGAGGCAAGATCCTGATCTTCGGCAACGGGGGCAGTGCAGCCGATGCGCAGCACTTCGCGGCCGAGCTGGTAGGACGCTTCGAGATGAATCGCCACGCCTTGCCGGCGCTGGCCCTGACGGTCAACACATCGACCCTGACGGCGGTGGCCAACGACTACGGTTTCGACCAGGAATTCAGTCGCCAGGTGGAAGGACTCGGCAAGGCGGGAGACCTGGCGATCGCCATCAGTACCAGCGGCAACTCCCCCAATGTCGTCAAGGCAGCCCAGGTGGCACGAGAGCTGGGCTGCAAGGTGGTGGGGTTGACCGGAGAAGGCGGTGGGATGCTGGCTGAGCACTGCGATGCGCTGATTGCCATCCCGGCGAAGACGGTCGCGCGGATTCAGGAGATGCACGAGATCTGTCTGCATGCCCTGGCGTGGTGGCTGGAAAGGCGCCTGTTTACCGAAGCAGGAACGGAGGAGGCCTCTTGACCCAGATCGAGACGCTCTCCCACGGTGGCGTGGCACAGATCCTCGAGCGCATGGCGGGCCTGCGCTTGCTGGTCCTGGGAGATGTAATGCTGGACGAGTACCTGATGGGCCACGTCGAGCGCACTTCACCGGAGGCCCCGGTACCGGTGGTGAAGGCCGAGGGGGAGACCAGCAGCCTGGGTGGCGCGGCGAACGTCGCCCATCTGGCCGCGGTCCTGGGAGCCAGGGTGGAGCTCTTCGGAGTCGTCGGCAGGGATGCTGCTGGTGAGCGATTCAAGGCTCAATGCGAACAAGCGGGAATCGCCGCGAGCAACATCCTGGCGATCGAGGGGCGGCCGACGACGCGCAAGGTGCGTGTCCTGGCCCAGCACCAGCATGTTCTGCGTGTCGATTGGGAAGATCACCGGACCATTCCGGATGAAGTCGCGACCGAGGTGGTCGAGCGACTCCGCGCCGTGGAGCGTCCCGATGCTCTGGTGATCAGTGACTACGCGAAGGGCTTTCTCTCTCCCGCCGTGTTGCAGGGCGCCATCGCTGCCGCCAGGGAATG
Organism: uncultured Acidobacteriota bacterium; assembly: GCA_963707075.1. GTDB lineage: Bacteria > Acidobacteriota > Thermoanaerobaculia > Multivoradales > JAHEKO01 > CAXMQZ01. Next base: position 1,714,965 of record CAVPOX010000002.1, on the reverse strand, counting down.
GGATATTCCGGTGTTGGTCGATCCGAAGTACGCCGATTTGTCGCGCTACCGCGGGGCCACGGTCATCAAGGCCAATCAGAAGGAGTTCGAAACCACGATCGGCTATCCGCTGCGCGAGAATCTCGAGGAGGAGTTGACCAAAGCCAGCGCTTCCGTGTTGGAGGCAACGGATTCAAGGGTTTTGATCGTGACCTTGGGCGAGAAGGGACTCGCCGTTTTCTCCCGTGGTGAGAAGCCTCTCTTCGTGCCCACGGCCGCGCGCGACGTCTATGACGTGAGCGGTGCGGGCGATGCGGTGATCACGGTTTTGGCGCTGGGCATGGCGCTGGATCTCGGCATCGAGGAGGCCGCTCGCCTGGCCAACGAAGCCGCGGGCGTGGCGGTGGGCAAGAGCGGTGTTGCCGTCGTCTTGCCGGGTGAGCTTGCGGCCCGATTCGTCCACGGGGCCAGCGACAAGGTCGTCTCACGCCATGAGCTGGCCAGCAGGGTCGCCTGGTGGCGTGTGCAGGGACAGCGCATCGTCTTTACCAACGGCTGTTTCGATCTGCTCCACGTCGGCCACCTGCATCTTTTGCGTGAAGCGGCACGGCTGGGAGACGTTCTTCTCGTGGCAGTCAACAGCGATGAGTCGGTCCGGCGCCTCAAGGGCAAGAGCCGGCCTCTCATCTCCAGCAACGAGCGCACGGCACTGCTGGCGGCGCTCGATTGTGTCGATGCGGTGGTGGTCTTCGACGAGGACACGCCGCGGGAGCTCCTCGACGAGGTGCAGCCCGATGTGCTCGCGAAGGGCGCCGACTATTCGAAGAGCGAGGTGGTGGGAAGAAACAAGATCGAAGAATCGGGAGGCGAAGTCGTGCTCATTCCCCTGGTTCCCGATCGTTCCACCAGCAACCTGGTCGAACGGATCCGCAACGAAGATTCCTGACCGGCGACAGCCCTTCAGCGTTCGGCGCCGGTGAAGAGAACGGCTGCGACCTCGGCGGCAGGGAACATCTCCTGCCGTTGGAGCTCGAGAAGACCCGCCAGTCCCGCGGTACCGGTTGGCTCAGCGGAGATCGTCGTGTGTTCGCGGGCGAGATGATGAGCCTCGGCGAGGGTCGCTTCCGAAACAACGAGCGGGACCCCTCCGGTCGTCAGCATGCCTTCGACGAGCGAGAACCAATCGTAGGTCTCATCATCCAGAATACCGGTAGCGATACTGCGCGGTTCCTCGTCCCAGGGCCACATGTACTCGGAGCGATGCGTGGCGGCCGCGCGAAGCTCCTCACGCACCAGTAGCGGAGAGACCTGGTCGCGGACAAAGATCGCCCGTTCGAGATCGCCGGAGAGGAGGGGTGACGCCTGACCGGTCTCACTCTGATGCCGAAGTAGGAGCTTGTCCATGAGCGTGTCCCAGGCTCGGTGCAGGGGGCTGACGCTGGCTGTCTGCACGGTGTGGATCGCAGGAAGCCGATTGAGCACCCCCAGGTCGCGAGCTTCCTTGAGTCCCTGGATGCAAGCGCTTCCCAGGGCACCGCCACCGACCTGGATGAAGAGATGGTCGAGATGTTGGCCCATTCCGAGGAGAATGGACACCATCTCCCAGGCCAGAGTCTTGCCCCCGTCGATCACCAGGCCGTTCTCGCTTCCCTGGCAGGTGAAGGGCAAGGCCCCTTCGTCGACAGCTTCCCGGAAGTGATGGAAGCAGGGATCTCCCGCCAGTGACTCGTCTCGAGGGCAGGTCACGATGCGTGCACGCAGGAGGTTCAACCTGTGGATAATCGAAGGGTCGGCCGAGGTTGGAACAAAGACATCGAGCGCGCGATTGGCGGCACGCGCGATGATGGCGGCTGCCAGGGCGGCGTTGCCACAGCTGGCAATCGCGAGTTGGCGGGCTGGGTCCGGCGCGGTCGGAAAGACACGCCGTGCCATCTCCATCCACAGCATCAAGCCCATCAGGTGGCGTCCCTTGTGGGAGCCCGACACGTTGCCCGTCTCGTCCTTGATCCATAGATGGCCAGGCTCCAGGCCGACAGCCCCCGCGAGCTCGTCTGCATGTAGAAAGGGAGTTCGCCTGAAGCCGGTGCCGTCGATCCTGGCGACAGCGGCGTCCAACTCCTCGACGAGGACCGCAAACCCGAGGTCATCCAGGCCACTGGCGACGCCGACCGCATGGCTGTGGAGCAGCTCGCGATACTTGAGGAAGGGGTTGTCTTCTGAATCGAGGAAGACGTCCTGGAGGTCCCGATCGATTTTCAGCGCTCCGGGGTCCAGTAGACGGCGCAGGAGATGGTCGACGTCGTCGTGAGCGCGTATGCCCGGGCAACGATAGGGGGCCGGTTCGGTCGGAGGCACCTCGTATCCGCAGCCGCTGCAAACGAGCCGGGAGGGATTACTCACAGTCGATCAGCCACCCCCGTTTGACTGTTGAACTCCTCGATCATCACGTCCCACACCGGAATCAACTCGCGCAAGCGCAGCCAGAAGCTCTCGTCACGTCGCGCGATGAAGTCGTCGAACGAGATGCCCTGTTGCTCGACCCAGGTGAAGTAGCCCAGGTTGAACATGCGCTCGCGATCGATTCGGGTCAACTCGAGAAGATGATCGGTTTTGCACCCCAGCAGATGTTCACCAAAGGCCTCGGCTGCAGAGACCGTGTCGAAGCGCCCACAGAAGCGGTTCTCGAGAATCTTCTGGGACTCACTGGTGTAGAGGTCGGCCCCATCGGTGGCGACCGTGACAATCAGGTCGTCCTTGCCGAGTCTCCTGTATTTGGCGATCTTGATGGCGGCGAGAACGTTGCAGATCGAGGAGAACCCGAAGCGGTGCAAGCTCGAAACGATCTCCGCCGGGACGCCACGGCGCGAGGTCAGGTACTCGCGGCCCGCGTCGGAGTTGAACAGGACGAAGAGCTCGTCGGTGGCCTTGTCAGAGATGGCCACGACGGCATCGGTGCCCATGACGTTGTGAATCAGTGGCACGTGTTTGTCGCCGATGCCCTGGATGTTGTGTTCGCCGAAACCGTTGTAGAGCAGCGTAGGGCACTCGAGTGCTTCGACCGCGACGTTCCAGGAGCCGTGCCGGGGCTTGAGAAAGTCACCAGCCGCCAGGGTGCCGCCCGAACCGGTTGCCGAAACAAAAGCCCGCAAGCGGATTTCGTCATGCTCCGCCAGGTAGTGATCGAAGACATCCTCGACGGCCTTGCCGGTACACAGATAGTGGATCAGGTAGTTTCCGAATTCGCTGAACTGATTGAAGATGATGTTCTGAGGATCCTGATCGAGCTCGGCGCACTTGTCGTAGATCTCTTTGACATTACTCTCGGTGCCGGGGGTCCGGATGATGTCCTGCGGATCCCCAACCCAGGCCTCCAGCCACTCGAAGCGTTCGCGGCTCATGCCTTCTGGCAGGACGGCGACGCCGCGGCAGTCCATGATGCGGGACACGGCGACTCCGCCCCGGCAGTAGTTCCCCGTCGAAGGCCAGATGGCGCGGTGGCTCTGCGGATCGAACTGCCCGGTTAGGACTCGTGGCACCAGGCAGCCGTAGGAGGCGAGCACCTTGTGTGCGTGGATCATCGGAAACCGGTCTGCGGGCAGAACGACGATACGGGCGTCCACACCGGTCAAGGTCGGTGGCAACTCGATGAATTCGGGTGTGCTGCGGAACGTCCCCCGCTCGATCGGGTTGTACCAATTAACGCGGAACAGGTTGAGGGGATGGGCCTCGTCGGGATCGATCTCGCCGAGGCGGGCGCGGATGGCCTCCGGAATGGTTTGTGGGTTGGCCAGTTGCGAAAAACGGGGCAGCAGAATGCCGTCATCCCGAAAGCGGCGGACGCTGTTCGAGTGCACCTGCGGGTCGACGATGTTGCGTTCGAGTCCGAGTGTGGGCATCAGAATCTCTCCATGCGCTCCCAGAGTTTGGGTGCCTGCTCTTCGGCATGAGCGTGGATCTCCTCGATATCGGCGGTCAGGAGCTCGCCGTTCCGCACGACCAGCTCGCCGTTGACCACGACATGACGCACCCGTTCGTTGTCCCGTGCGACCACATCGGCGGTACCGCCTGCGGCCAGGGGCGCCAGAGCCACCCCGAGACGCTCTGCCGCGAGTTGATACCCGGCGGCGAGCCGGCTTCGTGTGGCCTGGAGATTATCGCCGTGTAGCTCGGCCTCTTCTTGCAGAGCTTTGGCCTCTTCTTGCATCTGGGCGGGGTAGCCATCGGTTCCGATCGCGACCCGCCGACTCGATCCCAGGGCCTCAGGGTAGCCGACTCTGTTGCCTCGATTCGAGCGCGGATTTTGCACGATCCACAGACCGTGCACATCGGCGCTGCGGACCTGGGAGGTGCCGCAATGGACGCAGTGAGCGAGGATGGAACCCGCTGGCAAGGCATCGAACGCCAGAAGCCTTTCCAGTGGCCCGGCGAAGCCGCGCTCCTTGGCGTCGGTGACGTCGGCGACATCCTCGGCCACATGGACGTGCATCACGGTGTCCAGTTTGCGGCAGAGCTCGGCTGCCTCGGCGAGGGTCTCGTCCGATACGGTGAAGGAAGCGTGCAAGGCGACGACCCCCTTGACGAGCGGGCGCCGGTTGTCCTCGATGAACCGTCGACACTCGGCCAGACCTTGTTGCGCTTCTCCGCGTCCCCCATTTCGCTCTGTCGCACCGTAACAAAGCAGCGCACGAATGCCGATCTCCTGGCAGGCATCGGCCAGGATGTCCAGTGAGCCATCGATGAGGTTGGGGGATTCGTGATGGTCGATGAGCGTCGTGGTGCCGGCGATCAACGCCTCCGCAGCGTAGTAGCGGGCCGACGCCCGCAGAGACTCTTCATCCAGCGCCCTGTCCAGTCGCCACCAGACCCGCTCCAGGATTTCAACGAAGTTCTCGGGGGGCACCTTCGGCTCGGGCATTCCGAAGGGTGCGAGACCACTGTAGATGTGGGTGTGGGCGTTGACCCGACCGGGTTCGAGGTGACAGTTACCGCAATCGAGCTCGATCTCGGCCGTGCCGTCGGCCGGGGCTTCGGTTCCCAGAGAGTGGACACGTCGAGCTCGAGTGGTCAGTACTCGACCGTCTTGGTCGGGTCCGAGAAGCAGCGAGCCGCTCATCGCTTCCTCTCCGGAATCTTGCCGACCGACATGGCCCGGGAAGCTGGCGAATCCTTCATGGGCAGGCGATAGCGTTGCTCTCCGTCGAAGGCGGCGAGGGCGCCGGCCACTGCCGAGGCTGTCGGAACCAAGCCGATCTCCCCGACGCCCTTGGCGCCGAAGGGACCCTCGGGCTCGGGGTCCTCGACCAGAATGATCTCGACCGACGGCATGTCCTTGGCGCGAAGCACACCGAGGTCGCGCAGTTTGAACGTCGCGGGCATCCCGTCTGGACAGGGGAGCTCTTCGGTCAACGCGTAGCCCAGGCCCATGTGGACCGAACCTTCGATCTGTCCCTCGCAGAACGCGGGGTTGATCGCCCGACCCACATCGTGGGCGGCCACGAATCGCTCGACCCGACCCTCCGCATCGAGGATGCAAAGCTGGGTGGCAAAGCCATAGGAGGTGTGGGTCTTGATCTTGTCGGTCTCCTGGCCCGGGGCGGTGGTGTCGTCGATCAGCACCTCTCCTTCGTAGATGCGGCCGGCCAGCTTGATCAGTGGATGACCTTGATCGAGGTCCGCCCTGAGCTTCTCCGCCGCAGCCTGGACGGCCCTGCCACCGAACAACGTCGCTCTCGATCCGGTAGTCTGCCCGCAGTCGAGCTCGAAGGTTGAATCGACCTTGGGCACAAAGATCTCCGCCGGCAACCCCGTCACCTCGACCGCACACTGCACCAGAATCGTCAGCAGGCCCTGCCCCATCTCGGTGTAGCCGTTGTAAAGCTCGATGATGCCGTCGTCCTGCACGACGAGGCGGGCCTTGCCCCACTCGGCGGCACCGTTGCCGATGCCGCTGTTCTTCATTCCGCAGCCGATGCCGACCGCGCGGCCCTCCTCTAACTCCTCGTAATAGACGTCTTTGACGGCAAGCAGGGTCTGTTTGAAGCCCACGGACTTCTCGAGAATCTGTCCGGCACCCACAGCGTCCCCGACCTCGACGGCGTTGCGCCAGCGAATCTCCCAGCCATCGATACCCACCTCGGCCGCCAGCAGATCGAGTGCGCCGTCGATGGCGAAATGGGCCTGGTTGGCGCCGAATCCGCGCATCGCTCCACAGGGAGGGTTGTTGGTGTGGACGGCGCGTGCTTCGACGTGCACATTGGGCACCTTGTAGGGTCCGCAGGAGTGGCCCGCAGCCCTTTCGAGAACCTTGGAACCCACTGAAGCATAGGCCCCGGTGTCGCCGACCATGTCGGCCATGACGGCGGTGAGTCGCCCCTCGTCGTCGCACCCGACCGTGTAGTGCATCTGGATGGGATGCCGTTTGGGATGGAGGCGAATCGATTCCTCGCGGTTGAGCGTGAGTTTGACCGCTCGGCCCGTCAGCCTCGCCAGCAGTGCCGTTTGCGCCTGGATCGACATGTCTTCCTTGCCGCCAAAAGCACCACCGTTGGGGACGAGCTCGGCGAGAATCTGATCGGTATCGACGCCGAGAACACTGGCTACCTGCCGCCGGTCGTCGAAGATCCCCTGGCCCTGGGTGTAGAGCTTGAGCCGTCCGTCTGGGAGGGGTTCAGCCACCGCGCTTTCGGGCTCGAGATAGAGATGCTCGATGCGCTGGGTCTGCCAGGTACCGCTGACCACGTGAGCGCTGGCTGCCAGAGCCGCCTCGGCATGTCCCCGGTCGACGACGGTATGCGAGAGGATGTTCTCGTGACGTGGATTGACCTGAGGCGCATCGGGCTGCATCGCGTCAAAGGGGTCGAGCACGGGTTCGAGGACCTCGTACTCGATTCGCACGAGGGCAGCGGCCTCTCGGGCGGTGTGCTCGTCGTCGGCAGCCACCGCAGCCAGCACGTCGCCGACGCACCGAACCTCCTCGCCCTCCGCGACGAAGACGGGCCAATCGTTGTAGAGGAGTCCTACCCAACGATCTCCGGGCACATCGTTGGCGGTTGCCACGGAGACGACACCGGGGAGTTGTTCGGCTTTCGAGGTGTCGATCTCGATCACCTTGGCCCTGGCATGGGGTGACAGGACAACAGCGCCGTGGAGCATTTCGGGCAACTCCAGGTCGTCGACGAAGGGACGATCGCCCAGGGTCATCTGCTGACCGTCCATCTTCGCCAGCGAGCTACCCACCCCGCCTTCTGTCACCAACTCGGGAATGGCCTCGCCTCGCCTGGCCGCCGCGAGCAACTCGATCGCATCGAAGATCTTGATGTAGCCCGTACAGCGACAGAGGTGACCGGTGAGCGCTTTGGCAATCTCGGGGCGGGTCGGTGAAGGGTTCTTGTCCAACAGGTGCTTGGCCTGGAGAGCAAATCCGGGAATGCAGTAACCGCACTGGAGGCCCGCCGCGGCGACGAAGCAGTCAGCTATCAGTTGCCGCTCTTCTTCGGCCAGGCCCTCCAAGGTCAGAACCGTCTTGCCCGCGACCTTTTCAGTTGGCACCACACAGCTGACCTTGGGCAATCCGTCGATCAGCGCCAGACAGCACCCGCATTGCCCCTGCGGCTGACAACCATCCTTGGTCGAGTAGACCCCACACCGGGTCCTGAGCGTCTCCAGCAGGCTCTCACCCGGCCGAACTTCGACCGACTTCGCCTCGCCGTTGAGCGTGAACTCGATGGTTTGCATGGTCACAGTGTTCGGTCGAGCGTATATCCCGCCCCTCGGGACTTCAAGCTATCGCACCACTTCGGGGTATTCGGCTGTAGCTGATGGAATCTACGTCAACCTCGCGAGGATGAGACAGTAGGTCAGAACCTCACGAGGCCCATTGCATCTGCAGCTTGCGATTGTTGATGACGCAATCGCGAAGGTAGAGATTGATCAGCGTTTGATATGGAATGCCGGATTCCTCTGCCATCGCTTTGAAGTAGGCGACAGTGTCACGGTCCAGGCGCATTGTTACGGGCTGCTTCAGATGCTTGGCATAAGGGTTCTTGCGCCCCTTCATCTTGGAGAAGTCGTAGTGTTTTCTCATGGTCTCTGTCTCCAATACTCCTGTTCCTCGCTCTTGTCAGCCCTTCTGGCAGAGATCAGTCGGATGACGCTCTCAGACTTACGAAAGCAATGACAGACGACGAGAGCTCGTGGCTTGAAGCTCAGTCCGAGCAAGATGAACCGATCCTCTTCTTCTGAATGATCGGGATCGTGGAACACGATGGCGTTCCCGTCGTAGAAGGCGGTTCGAGCCTCATCAAAGGACACGTCGTGTTTCTTGATGTTGGCTCTTTCCTTCTGGTCATCCCACTCGAAGGTGAGCATGTTCATAAGTACAATGTACATTTCGAATGGGTGATAGTCAATTCAGCAGCTCCATTGCTGTGAAACACGGGACGTCATGGAGACCGACCCGCCTCCTCGTCAGATGACGTAAACCGACTGTGGAATCTCTCAGTTCTGCACCCACCCCAGCGCGTGGGTCAAACCCCGCCGCCTGATGCTGTGGATCGGACTGGAGTATTGACTGGGTCCGGCTACGCAGCCGATTCTTCGGCCACGTCCCAGCTGGGGAACACCAGGACAGCGGGATGGCAGTGCAGAGCACGGGCGAGGACCTTGGCTCGTTCCACGCCCAGGTTCACGCGGTCGTTCTCGATAGCCGAGATCGTCGACTGTGGGATGCCAGACCGTCGAGAAAGGTTATTCTGACTCATACCCTGCAGCTCGCGAATGATCCGGACAGACTCACCGACCGTGACCTCGATGGTTCTCTGGGCTCTGCTGAAATCACTTCGTTCCATGGACTACTTCCTCCGATAGTCATGTGCCGTAATGTCGATCACGTGGACTCGAATCTCCTCTACCAGAACCTGATAGATCAGTCGATACTGCCCGCTGATCCGTGAGGAGCGATGGCCCTTCCATTTGCCTCTGGGCGGCTCGTCGTGGAATCCCTTGATTGACCTGAGCCCAGCGGGACCGGAGACTCGAACGATGTCCTTCCATTTCTCGTACCGCTTCAAGACTTCGACGGGCAGATGACGCAATCGTCGTGTAAGACGAAGATGTTCGTAGACTTCCCACATACATAATAGAGTCTATACCTTATAAGATATAAGCCATCAGGTAACTCGACTGAGCACGGCACCGCTCATAGAGCTCTTCTCTGCTCCAGGGACGGAAACTGGCCTCCAGATCTTGCAACTCAGCCGCCCGATGCTCAGGATCGGGTTGGAGTACTGAGGCTCCCCGCGCCTCGGTGGCCGGCGATTCAGAGTTCCTCGAGGACTCGATCCCAGATCTCGCGCAGGCCGAGGCGATCGGCCCATTCGGTCACATAATCCCGATCGATCTCTGCAGAACTGATTCGTAGAACTCCGGCGATGTCCCGCAGATGCTTGTCGGAGCCGCCCGCCGAATAGAATTGCATCTTCTTGACGATCACATCTTCGGGTGATGCGAAGGTGGCTTCGTAGTCATCGGCCGGGTGCACTCGTGCCGCCCGGGAAAACCTACTGCGGTCGAAGGCGTCCATCGCCGGAATCATGACGTCGATCTTCAGGCCCGAGGCGGGGTGAAGGATGTCGAATTGGGATTTGGCAGCGACGACCCGTCGAAGCAGTTCATCCTGTTCCATGAGACAAGCGACGGACAACCTCATTCTGGAGCTGTTCCGGAGTCCAGTCGGGGTGCTCGCTGCGGAGATGGCTCGAGAGCATGCGTCTGGCCGAGCGGAACATTCCCGCGGCGACAGCTAGTCGCTCGGCACCTGTCATGTTGGCGAAAACCTGGGCCATCTCTTCGTCCAGGGTTTCCACATGTGGAATCCGGTTGCGGCCAGTCTGGTTCGAGAGAGTCATGGACCGATCGATTATACGACCGCGGCCAGTACACCCGGGAACCGAGGCTGGTAGCTGGGTCAGACCCCACCGCCAAATGCTCAGGATCGGGTTGGAGTACTGAGTGCCGCAGGGGAGGGCCCAACTCCCCTCTTCCCTTTGTGTCGACCGCGTCCGCAAGACGGCACTTCGAGCCCTCGACATCGTGGAGGCAGTTCTCTGCGACCCGTTCTCCGGCATCGGTAAGCCAGCACCGCTCAGATATCTCTCGGGTGGCACCTGGTCGCGGCGACTCACAGAAGAGCACCGCATCGTCTACCTCGTGTCCGAGGACCGCGTCGACTTTCTTCAGGCTCGATACCACTATTGAGACCAGTTGCCTGCCGAACAGCGGTGCCGACTTACAGGGGTTGTAGCTAGTCTCTGGTTAGTCCATCCAAGATGTTTCAGCTGAAACCTCTGGCTGGATCTGAGTGACGCAATCCGCATGCGCATAGGCACGGCCCCGCCACCCGCCTCGACGCCCAGAAGCCGAGCGCTTTGAGAGGTTGGCGAAGTATTGTGTTCGACACCAGCCCCGCCTACAAGCTAGTCTTGATTCAACGTGGGACTGCTGGTCAAGGGTGGTGAGATCGTCACGGCCGAGAGGCGGTGGCGGGGAGATGTGCGGTGTCGTGACGGCCAGATTGTCGAGGTCGGCGGGGTGCTGGAGTGGGGACCCGGCGAGGAGTTGGTGGATGCCGGTGGCCTGCTGATCTTCCCGGGCGGAGTCGATCCACATGTGCACATGGAGCTGCCGGTGGCGGGAACCGTGTCGTCGGACGACTTCGAAACCGGCACGGCCGCGGGGCTCGCGGGTGGCACGACGACGATCATCGATTTCGTGCATCCCGAACGAGGACAGGATTTCCTGGAAGCCCTGCAGGCCAGAAAGCTGGAGGCGGCCAAATCAGTGACCGATTACGGCTTGCACATGGCGGTGACCTGGTGGGGGAAGGATACCCCGAAGTGGATCACAGCCTGCGTTCAGCAGGAGGGTATTCCCAGCTTCAAGATCTATATGGCCTATCTGGAGACGGTGGGTCTGAGCGACAAGGACATCGCCAGGGTGTTGAAGACTACTGCGAAGGTCGACGGGTTGGTCCTGGTCCACGCCGAGGAGGGTCGAGTCGTCGAGGATCTGCGCGAACAGTACTTCAACGAAGGTAAGATCGAGCCGATCTACCACGCCCGTTCACGGCCACCCAATACCGAGGGCGATGCCAGCGAGCGCATCGCGGAGATGGCCCGGACAGCCGGGGCCAATCTCTACGTGGTGCACGTTACCTGTGAGCCGGCGGTGACGGCGATCGCCAAAGCGCGCAAGACGGGGCAGAATCTGTGGGCAGAAACCTGTCCTCAATACCTGCTGCTCGAGGAATCGGTCTACGGGTTACCCAATTTCAGGGGCGCTGCGTATGTGATCGCGCCACCGATTCGTCCCGAGAGACACCAGGCCGTTCTCTGGCGAGCCTTGTCGGAGGGCACCTTGCAGGTGGTCGCGACCGACCACTGTCCGTTCAATTTCAAGCATCAGAAGGAACTGGGCCGCCAGGACTTTCGGTTGATCCCGGGAGGTGCTGCGGGCATCGAGAATCGGCTGGCCCTTCTCTACTCGTTCGGCATCGGGCAGGGGCGTATCGATTTGCACAGGTTCGTCGATCTGATCTCCACCCAACCGGCCAAGCTCTTCGGCCTTTATCCGCGCAAGGGAGCCATTGAAGTGGGTGCCGATGCCGATCTGGTGCTGTGGGATCCAGAGGCTACGGCAAAGATATCCGCCCGCACTCACCACCATCGTTGCGACCGCAGCATCTATGAGGGCTTCAAAGTGAAGGGCTCTCCCGCAACCGTGATCGCCAACGGTCGGATTCGGTACCATGACGGCAAACTGCGTGTGGAGACAGGCACGGGTCGGTTCCTCGAGCGCCAACCGGTCGGGCAGCAAGAGGCTTAACTGAGACGGCGATGGCATTTCGCGGCGATCAGAGGGAGAGCAAGAGCACCGGCCGGTTGCGGCACGTCGGCACCAGCCCTCCGCGTCCCGATGGCGTCCCCAAAGCGGCCGGGGGCCACACCTACGCGGACGATTTCCAAATCGACGGGATGTACTGGGGAGCGACGCTGCGCAGTCCCCACGCCCACGCTCGCATTCAGTCGATCACATGGCATCAGGATCGAGCACCCGAAGGTGCGGTCTGCGTGACGGCTGCCGACCTGAACGGCCCCAACGGGGTCCTGCTGATCAAGGACGACTGGCCGATTCTGGCCGAGGATGTGGTGCGGCATGTGGGTGAGCCGGTGGCCCTGGTGGCGGCACCCAGCAAGCGGGCCGCGCGCGCCGCGCTTGCAGCTGTCGAAGTCGAATATCAGCGGCTGGAGGCGATTCTCGATCTGGAGAGTGCCGAGTCGGAGGAGCCGCTGGCCCGGCTCGGTCTCGATCACGGTGATGTCGAAGGCGCTTTTGCCGAGGCGCACCTGATCGTCGAGGGTACCTACTCGACCGGCTATCAGGAGCACATCTACATCGAATGCCAGGCGATGACGGGGTGGCTGGAGGAGGATGGCACCGTGGTGGTCAAGGGCTCGATGCAGTGCCCATACTTCGTCCACAAATCGGTGAAACACGCCCTGGAGCTTCCGGACGAAAAGGTTCGGGTCATCGGCACTCCGGTCGGTGGGGGCTTTGGCGGCAAGGAGGACTACCCCAGCGTCATTGCCTTGCACACGCTGTTATTGGCACAGGCTTGCGGACACCCGGTGCGCATCGCCTACGATCGGCACGAGGACATCGTCTGTACCACCAAGCGCCATCCCTCCCGGATCAAACAGCGAACAGCCGTCGATGTGGAGGGCCGCCTCACAGCGATGGATATCGAGATCATTCTGGACGGCGGGGCCTACACGACGCTCTCACCGGTGGTCCTGTCGAGGGCCGTGCTCCACGCTGCGGGTCCCTACCGCTGTCCCAACGTGCGTATCCGTGGACGGGTATCGCGCACGAACACCGCCACCAATGGAGCTTTTCGCGGCTTCGGCGCCCCGCAGGCACAATTTGCCACCGAACGGCAGATGGACCGGATCGCGCGCCAGCTGGGAGTCGATCCGCTGGAGATTCGTCTGCGCAACGTCCTCGAAGCTGGAGATTCACTGCCCACCGGGCAGATTCTGGATGACAGTACGGCTGCCAGGATCTGCCTGCAAGCAGTCGCCAGGAATACCGACTTCAGGAAGCGATGGAGCGAATACGAGAATCAGCGTCGGAACGCCAAGGACGGAGCGACGACAAGGGGCCTGGGGCTGAGCCTCTACTTTCATGGTGCGGGCTTTACCGGCAATGGTGAGCGAACCCTGGGGTCACGGGTGAGTGCGCGGCTGCTCCAGGATGGGCGCATCGAGGTTCTCACTGCCGCGGTGGAGATGGGACAGGGTTGCGATGTTCTCTTTCCGATGCTGGCCTGTGAAGCCAGCGGTCTGCAGGTGGAGGATGTGGTCATCGCCGAGCCGGATACAGCCTCGGTCCCCGACTCGGGCCCGAGCGTCGCATCGCGCACTTCCATGATCGTCGGCAGCGAGGTGGCAGCGGTGGTCAAGGAGATGTGCGACCAGGTCGTGGGCTGGTGGTTGGAGCAGGAGGGCTGGTCTGGCATTCCGCAGATCGCAGACGGCGTGGTACGGGTCGGTGAGAATGAGCGGTCTTTTCGTGAAATGGCTCAGGAGCTGGCGCGGCGTGAGGGTGGGCTGGAGATCACCCGGAAGCACGAGCCACCGTCATGGCAGGTCTTCGATGACAAGACCTACCAGGGGGTGGCATATCCCACCTACGCCTGGGGTGCCGATGTGGTGGAGCTGTCGGTCGATCCCGACACCCTGGAGACCAGGTTGGACAAAGCGACGGCCGTTTGCGAGGTCGGCCGCGTCCTGCATCCGACGCTTTGTCGGGGACAGATCGAAGGCGGCACCTTGCAGGCGCTTGGCTGGGCCCTGATGGAGGAGATCAAGGTGGAAGACGGCCGGTATCTGAATGACCGCATGGCCACCTACATCATCCCCACCTTCAAGGACAGTCCGAAGATCGATGTGCTTCTCCTGGAGAAGCCCTGGAAGGGTGGCCTGGTCGGGGCGAAGGGTGTGGGCGAGCTGCCGATGGATGGTGGCGCGCCGGCCCTGGCCGCTGCGTTGGAGAACGCCACCGGGATCCGGGTCGACAAGATTCCTGCCACGCCGGAGCGACTCTTCGCGTGGCGGCAGAGGGGACAGACAATTGAAGATTGAGCTCACCGTCAACGGTGAGGCGAGGACTCTCGAAGGCGAGCCCATGGCGCGACTGCTCGATGTCGTGCGGGAGCAGCTCGGCCTGACGGGCACCAAAGAAGGGTGCGGCGAGGGCGAGTGCGGCGCCTGCACCGTGCTGATGGATGGGGAACCGATCCTCTCCTGTCTCACACCGCTCTTTCAGTGCCAGGGCCATGAGATCGACACCATCGAAGGCATCGCCGCCAATCAGGCCAGGGAGTTCATCGAGGGCTTTGTCGCCACCGGCGGCGTTCAGTGTGGTGCCTGCACGCCTGGCGTGGTGATTTCGGCCTGGGCGCTACTGCAACGCAACGAGAATCCGACTCGCCAGGAGGTCGAGGAGGCTCTCGCTGGGAACCTCTGTCGCTGTACAGGTTACGAGGGGATTCACCGGGCCTTCGAGCAGCGGAAGCAGAAGAAGACCGGGGCCGGATGATGCGTGCAGTCTCTCCCAGATCCCTTGAAGAAGTCATCCGCCACCTGTCGGAGAGTCCGGAGTTGCGTCCCGTCGCCGGCTGCACCGATCTCATGGTTGTCACCCGGGAGGAGATCGACGCCCTGCCTGCGGTGATGGATCTGCTCTCGGTCCCCGAGCTGCGGGGTATCCGCTGGATCGATGAGACCCTGGAGATTGGCGCGACCACGACCTTTGCCGAGATCGGCGCCGCGAAGACCGTGCAGCAGAACTTCCCGGCTCTGGCCGATGCGGCAGCCCAGATCGGTGGCTGGCAGATACAGAACCGCGCCACCCTGGGTGGAAACATTGCCAACGCCAGTCCGGCGGGTGATTCGCTGCCTGTGCTTCTGGCGCTCGATGCGTCGATTGTCCTGTTGGGGCCGAAGGGTGAGCGAACGGTAGCCTACAACGAGTTTCATGTTGGCTATCGGCAGACGGTGATGGAACCGGGGGAGATCATCGGTCGCATCCGTTTGCCGCGACCCCGTCCCGATGCCGTGCAGCTCTTTCGCAAGGTGGGGACGCGCCAAGCCCAGGCGATCAGCAAGGTCGTGGTGGCAGTGCTGGGCAGGTTGGCAGACGGCGAGATTGCCGAGTACCGGTTGGCGGCCGGTAGCGTGGCGCCAATACCAGTGCGTCTGAAGGCGGTGGAGGAATCCGTCATCGGGCGCCCCGCTGAGGTGAAAACGGCGGATCTGGCAGGCCGGGTCGCGGCCGAGTCGGTCGCACCGATCGATGACGTGCGCTCGACCGCGGCCTATCGTCGCTTCGCCCTCGAGCGGGTGGTGCGTCGATTGACGCTCGGTCTCTTCGCCTGAACGGCCCCGGAGGGCGTAGAGCCGCTCCCTGGCACTGTTCATGTGAGAAAGTAGCGGTGGTCTCACCTGTATTGGGTTCGCCGGCGCGGTACACGTAGCTGCTGCAGGAGGGGGTTCGTCATGCTTCGAGGTGCAAGGTCGTCCAGTCGAAAGCGGTTGGCTCTGGCAGTCTGTTTTCTGTCCGTCGCTTCATTGGGTCGGGCGGAAGTCGAGACTCGCAATGCCAACAACGGCAATGTGGTTCTGGAGGCGGTACCAGAGGTGCCGGCATCCATCATCGAGGCGCTCAACCGCTACCAGAGTGTCAGAAGTGCGAGCTTCGAGGACTGGAGCGAGGACGGGGAATCGATCTTCATTCGGACACGTTTTGGCAACACCACACAGCTCCATCACGTGGCCATCCCAGGAGGCGCTCGGCGTCAACTGACCTTCTTTCCGGAACCGGTCGGAGCCACCCAACGGCGCCCGGACACAGGACAATTACAGTTTGGCATGGACGTGGGCGGCGGCGAGTTCTACCAGCTGTTTCTCCTCGATCTGGAGAGCGGCGATTCCCGCATGCTGACGGACGGTGAATCGCGCAACAGCAGCGCAACGTGGAGCCATGATGGCAAGTGGCTCGCCTTCCAGAGTACTCGCCGAAACGGCAAGTCGAACGACGTCTGGATGATGCAACCGGAGGAGCCCGAGTCGGCACGAATGATCTTCGAGTCACCCGATGGTTCCTCCTGGAGCCCCGCGGAATTCGATCGCACCGGAGAGAGGCTTCTCATCCAGAACTACATCAGCATCACCGACTCGCGGATTCATCTCCACGATACGACTTCCGGAGAGACCAGATTGCTCAGAGGGGCGACCGCTCCGGCCAGCGTCAACCTGGCCACCGAGTTCGACACAGACGGCGAGGGCTTTTATCTCATCACGGATCAGGACAGCGATTTCAGGCGCTTGGCACACATGGATTTCAAGAGTCGTGAGCTGGAGATCATCACAGCCGATATCGATTGGGATGTGGAGAGCTTCGCGCTCAGCGAGGATGGGTCTCGCGCCGCCTTCGAGGTCAACGAGGACGCCATCAGCCAGCTCTACCTGATGGATCCCACGACGCGCGAGTATCGTCGCGTGGAGCGCATTCCGACTGGATTGATTTCGGGCCTGCAATTCAGTCCGGATGGCAGCCGATTGGCGATGACGCTGAGCTCTTCTCAGACACCGAGCGATGTTTTCACGCTCGAGTTGGGCGAGAATCCGCTCCACGCCACGGATCTCACCCGTTGGACCTACAGTGAGGTTGGGGGTCTCAACACCGCCGAGTTCGTGGTGCCCGAGCTGATTCACTACCCCACCTTCGACGGCCGCAAGATCCCGGCGTTTGTCTACCGCCCCGAGGCCGAGGGTCCCCACCCGGTCATCATCTACATCCACGGAGGTCCCGAAGGCCAGTCCAAACCGGGATTTTCCAGCCGCACCCAGCTATGGATCGCGGAGGTGGGTGTAGCCGTCATCTCTCCCAACGTCCGCGGTTCTTCCGGCTACGGCAAGGACTACGTGAAACTGGACAACGGCTTCAGGCGCGAGGACTCGGTCAAGGACATCGGGGCACTCCTCGACTGGATCGAGACGCAACCAGATCTGGACCAGACGCGAGTGGCTGTTTACGGGGGCAGCTATGGCGGCTACATGGTGCTGGCCAGCCTCACCCATTTCAGTGATCGACTCAAAGGGGCCGTCGATATCGTCGGCATCAGCAACTTCGTGACCTTTCTCGAGAACACCCAGGACTATCGTCGCGATCTGCGCCGGGTCGAGTACGGGGACGAGCGCGACCCCGAGATGCGGGCGCATCTACAGAAGATTTCGCCGAACAACAATGCCGAGAAGATCACGGTGCCGCTGTTTGTCGCCCAGGGGCAGAACGACCCTCGCGTGCCGGTGACGGAGTCGCAGCAGATCGTCGAGTCGGTCAGGAAGGCTGGTTACGAGGTCTGGTACATGAATGCACTCAATGAAGGGCACGGATTTCGCAAGAAAGAGAACCGCGACCTCTATGAGCAGATTGTGGTGATGTTCTTCAGAGAGCATCTGGTGGATGAAACCAGCGAGGGAGAGCCTTGATCATCAGAAAGAGGATTCCGATAGCGGTCGTTGTCATGGGGACGCTGCTGTTACTTCCAGGTGACGGTAGAACCCAGGAAGAGGCGTTCTTTGCCGACGCTGTCGATGTCGAGCTCGTCCTGGTCGACGTCTTTGTCACCGGCAACGGGGGCGCGCCGGTGCTGGATCTCACCCGCGAGGACTTCAAGCTGCTCGAAGACGGCAAGCCCGTCGAGATCGAGCAGTTCTCGGCCATCACCGGCGGTGGCAGCCGTATGTCCACGGTGACCACGTCTCTCCCCAGCGGTGACACGTACGCGCTGGACGACGTCGAAATGCCGCCAGCGCACGTGGTGATCTTCATCGACGACCTGAATCTCGGACCGGGTTACCGCAAACGGGTCTTCGATCAGCTTCAGAGATCACTCAAGGCGAACCTCCGGCCACA
Organism: uncultured Acidobacteriota bacterium; assembly: GCA_963707075.1. Taxonomy (GTDB): domain Bacteria; phylum Acidobacteriota; class Thermoanaerobaculia; order Multivoradales; family JAHEKO01; genus CAXMQZ01. The sequence continues at coordinate 1,696,950 of CAVPOX010000002.1, read as the reverse complement.
GGATCTGGTCATGGTGGCCAGCTACAGGGGCATGGTCGAAACGCTGCTGCCCTTCACCACAGATCGCCAGGCACTCAAGAAAACACTGATGGACATGGCCAACCTGGAGGCGCAAGCGGTGACCGCCAGCCTGGGTGAAGACCGCATCCTGCAGCTGATCGAGGAGCGTCACCGTCAAGAGAGCCAGCCCGGAGGGTTCAGTTCCGGTGACCCCTGTGTCGACCTGGGTTTCATTGCCCGTACCCATGCCGAGCAGGTACACGGAAGGGTGTTGCGGGCGACTTCGGAGCTCGCCACCTTCGTCAAATCGCTTGCCGGTTTTCCCGGCCGCAAGACCCTCCTTCATGTCAGCGACGGCATCCCGTTGATCGCCGGGCTCGAGGCGTACAGCTATGCCATCGAGTTGTGCGACGGCTCGGGTTTGAACAAGGGGGTGCCGGGCGCCGTCGACACCGCGCAGATGGGCGGCAATGCCCAGTACACCCGGTGGAACCCGACGCAGGCTTGGGCAGAGCTGACCCAGTTCAACTCCGCCAACGATTTCACCGAGCTGACCGCTGACGCCAACACCTACCAGGTCAGTATTTACGCTGTGCAGGCCGTGGGATTGGGTGGGCGACAGCGTGGCCAGGTCGATCGCGCCATTACCTCGCAGGAAACCGCGACCACCGCCTGGCTGAATTCCCAGGACCCACTGTTCATGATGTCCGAGGAGACGGGCGGCGAAGCGATTCTCAATACCAATCAGTTCGAACCGGCTTTCGTCGGCATGGTGGAGGAAACCCGTCAGGGCTATCAGCTGGCGTTCACGCCTCCCAAGCCGAGCGACGGCAAGCTGCACAAGCTGCATGTGGAGGTGGATCAACCCGGAGTCGACGTGAGGTATCGCAGGAGCTATCGCAGGAAGACCAACGAGGAGCGCATCGCCGACGGCGTGCTCTCTGCACTGTTCCACGACCTGCAGGAGAATCCGCTCAACGCCCGGCTGGAGATGGCCAAGACCGCGAGTGTGACCAGGAATGTAACCAATCTCACGATGCGTGTTCACATTCCCCTGGCAGGCCTGGTCATGGTTCCCGACGGCACGATTCAGATGGGGCGCTTCACGGTCTATGTCGGTGTCAAGGACGGCCATGGTTCGATCATGCCCGTCAGGCACAAGACCTTGCCGATCACCATCGCAACGGCCGACCTGGAGCGGGACCCCGAGCAGGAGTACATCTACGAGGTCGAGATTCCCGTCCGTGGTAGGGACAATGTGGTTGCCGTAGCTGTGCGCGACGAGCTGGGTGGCAGTGCGTCGTACGTCTCGGAAAGAGTCGATCTGACGGCCAAGACCGCCGACTCAGGCTAGCGGCCGGCCCTCTCGCACCCGGGCGAGGGCCTTGGATACATGCTCGTTCGGGCCGATCGCGAGCGCCTCGACAAAAGAGTCCTCGGCCTGCTCCAGCTCACCCCGATAGAAGCTGATCAAGCCCCGTAGGTACAAGGCGCGTTGGCATTCGGGTTCGAAGCCGAGGATCTGATCGAGCTCGCGGCGCGCTCGAGCGACCCAGGCGTCGTCGGTTGCGCGGAGATTCAAGCCTTCGATGCCACCGAATGGTGGAAACTGCTGCAGCTCGAAGTGGTCGAGCGCAGGCCGATGGTCTTGGTCCCGACGGAGGAAAATGGCGACAAAATCGTCCCAGTACACCAAACCCCATTTCGCCGGATCGATCTGGTCTCCCATACGTGAGAACTCGAACTCGGTCAACAGTAGATAGTCGAGATTCCACTTGGCCACGACCTGATCCAGGGGCATCTCTCGCACTTCTTCCATGAGAGGCCCAAAGACCAGGTTGCGCCCGTCCCAGAAGATAGGAGCCAGCAGCTTCCAGTGGAGATATCCACCGTAGTTCTGATGGTTGAACGGGCGTCCTCCGATGCCTTCCTGCTGCAGAAACCCGACCGCGCCGGAGGGAAAATGGCGTGACACCGGGCGTGGCTCCCGCGCGACCCACGCCTTGGCTGTGGCTGTGGCCACCGCGATCATTGCCAGGCCGACCGCGGCACGGCGAAACCAGGCTGAACTCAGCAGCGGCAATCGGCGGTCTACCGACTGGGCGAAGAGCCGCGCGATCACCGGCAGGGCGAACAGGCTGAAGTAGAAGATGAAGCGGTGCGAACGCAGCGACAGCACCAGAAAGACCGAGACCGTCACCACATTGGTCAAGGATAAGGCCTTCAGGCGCTCCAGCGGCAGCAATCCCAGGAGCAGGATGGCCAGCAGGAGGAAGAAACCACCCGCAGCCACGGGCGTCGCCCCCGTGAAGTGACCCATCTCCAGAGTGCCTCCCCGGGCAAAGAGAAACCAGGCCAGGCGGAATGGATAGAGCAAAACCTGAATGCCGTTTGGATTGACCAATGTCAGGAGCAGCGACAGAGCAAAAAGCTTGAGATAAGGCCGCGCTGGACTCGCCTGCAGTAGAGAGCTGGGGACGGGCACCGAATAGCGGAAGCGGGCCAGAAAGGCTTCGGTCGTGAAGACACCCAGGACGAAAAGCCCGAAGAGGACTTCACCATGGAAGTTCCCCCAAACGAGAAAGAGAACCGCGATGGTGGCAAACGCCAGTCGACTTCCGGTGCGGTCGAACCGGTACAACAGGCAGAGGAGAAACAGAACGAACAACGAGCTGAACAACGAGGCGCGCAGAATCAGCTGGTCGTAAATCGCCCACAGCCCGACAGCCAATAGCGCCACATGACCGGCGGTCGGTCTCGTCAAGGACTGCTCCGATCGATACTGCATCAGTCCCAGCAGAAGCAGCAAGATGGCCACCACCAGGCAGGCCTTGAGCGCCACCAACGCCCGGTAATCTCCGGCCAACCAGACTAGGTAGGCCACGACACCGAAGCCCCATTCATGGCTGACCCAGCGCTCACCGTTGCGTGTGAAGGAGAAGAGGTCGGTCGTCGGGACCTCGTGGTGCTCGACGACGTGCTGACCCGTGGCCAGATGAAAGAAGAGGTCGTCGTGCACCAGGGGCCGCGATCCCCAGAGCACCGCCAGCAAAAGCACCAGCCCGAGAAAGAGCCATGTCAGGGCTCGGGAGTTCGGTTGCCGGTTGCTCATTGCTCTGGACCTGTCCCTCGGTCACGGCTCATCCGTGAAGAATACCGCCTCCACTATCGAGAAAGTCCCGCGGCTGAACGATCTGGCGATCCACGAAATTGGAGAAGCTTGCGAGAAAGTATCCTGTCACCCGGCGAGGATGCGCCAGATCTGGGCGACCACGAAGCAGAGCACGACTCCCATCCCTACCGGTAGCAGGGCCGAGACCGTCGTCCACTTGATGCTTTTGGTCTCTTTCCAGATGGTGTAGATCGTCGTCGAGCAGGGGTTGTGCACCAGACTGAAGAGCATGAGGTTTACGGCCATGAGCAGTGTGAAGCCACCAGCCGTCAGGACCTTTGAAGTGGCGATGGTCGAGTCGAGCTCGAACATGACACCAGCTCCTGCCCCGGTCCCTTCCAGGCCGGTGATCAACACAGTGAGCATGAGGATGGTCGGGATGACAATCTCGTTGGCTGGAATGGCGATGATATAGGCCAGCAGAATGATGCCGCTCAGACCCAGGAGCCAGCCGAGCGGGTCGAGCGCGTTGATGATGTGGGAGGCGAGACTGGCGCCTCCCACCTGGATATTGGAGACCAGCCAGATCACCGCTCCCGCTGGCAAGGCGAAGACGACAGCGCGCCAGAGGACGACCAGAGTACGATCGATGATGGAGGTATAGATGGTCTGCAGGATCCGCGGTGGCCGGTAGGGGGGCAATTCCAGATTGAAGGTCGACACCTCGCCGCGCAAGACGGTCCGCGAGAGTAGCCACGAAGTGGCAAAGGTCAGCCCGACGCCGAGGACCGCCACGCCGACCACGGCCAGAGCCGAGATCAAGCCGGCGAGGTAGGCGGGGGCCAGGCCACCGATGAAGATCGACGCGATCAGGATCTGGGTTGGCCAGCGCCCGTTACAGATGGCGAAGTTGTTGGTGATGATGGCGATCAGGCGTTCGCGCGGGCTGTCGATGATCCGGGTCGAGACGATCGCCGCCGCGTTGCATCCCCAGCCCATTGCCATGGTCAACGCCTGCTTGCCGTGCGCACCTACCCGTTTGAAAGCCCTGTCCAGATTGAAGGCCACGCGGGGAAGATAGCCAAAGTCCTCGAGGAGCGTGAACAGGGGGAAGAAGATCGCCATGGGCGGCAGCATGACGCTCACCACCCAGGCGGTAGCGAGATACATGCCGTCGATCAGCAGTCCGTCGAGCCACCAGGGCATCCCGACAAAGGCGGCACCGCTCTTGAGCAGCGGGTGAACGGTGTCGATCAAGAGCTGTGCCAGCAGTCTGGATGGAATATTGGCTCCGGCGATGGTGATCCAGAAGACTGCCGTCAACATCAACAGCATCAGTGGGAAGCCAAAGGTGCGGCTGGTGACCAGGCGATCGATGGTCCGATCCAGGTCGAAGCGCGGCTTCTCCCCCGAGCGTGAAACGGCCCGATCGGCGAGCCGTGCCGCCTCGGCGTAGATGGCCTCCATGAGTTGCAGATGAAAGTCGCCGCCGACCTGCCAGCGGAGTTGATTGGCCGTCTCGAACACCGCCTCGATATCGCCGACATCGGCCGGGGGTTGCTCGGTGTCGGCAGTGGCCTCGTCGAGCGATCCGGGGTCTCTGAGGTTGCCGAGCTCGCCGGAGCGTACGGCCTCCTCGATGTGCTCATCGCCGTCCAGCAGTCGCAAGGCCACCCACTGAGCATTGGGTAGATTGGTAAAGGCCTTTTGAATCTCTTCCGACAGCTCGCGGACGGCGCGTTTGAGAATCGCCGACTGGCCGCCGAGCCGACGCGGCTTGGGTATCACCTTACCGGTCGCCACGTCGGTGATGGTCTGGTTGAGCTCGTCGAGGCCTTCACCGAAGCGGGCCGCGGCAGGAACCACCGGCACCCCCAGATCTCGAGCCAGACGGCGGTGGTCGATGGTGAGGCCCTTGCGACGCGCTTCGTCCATCAGATTCAAACAGACGATGGCACGGTCGGTGATCTCCAGTACCTGGAGCACCAGATTCAGGTTGCGTTCCAGGCGGGTGGCATCGACCACGATCACGGTCACATCGGGTTGGCCGAAGAGGATGAAGTTGCGCGCGATCTCCTCATCGACGCTGGCCGAGAGCAAGGAGTAGGTCCCCGGCAGGTCGACGAGCTTGAAGCGGTTCTCGCCCGAGGCGAAACCGCCCTCGGCGCGTGCCACGGTCTTGCCGGGCCAGTTGCCGGTGTGTTGGCGCAGGCCGGTGAGAGCGTTGAAGACGGTGCTTTTGCCGGTATTGGGGTTGCCGGCCAGGGCGACGACGTAGTCCCAGTCCTCCATATCCACACCCAGCTTGACCAGGTTGGCGACGTTGTGGGCCGGACAGGTGGCGCAGTTCTCGGGCGAGGGGTGACTCATCGCTCCACCTGGACCTGGTCAGCCTGCTCCTTGCGCAGAGCGATGACCGCACCTCTGATGCGGTAGCCGGTCGGGTCCCCGGCCGGGCTGCGCAGCTCGGCTTGCACCTCGGTACCGGGGATCAGGCCGAGATCGAGCATTCGACGACGCTCGTGTGGGCGCAAGAAGGGAGAGATCGAGACGACCCTGGCGGTTTCGCCCAGCTCCAGGCCGGAGAGTCTTTCGAACGGACCGGCCATCTCCTCGTCATGGGGCAACGCCACAACCGACAGGTTGGCAGCGAAAATCGGTGCCAGGATGTGTTCGTTCGCATCGGCGAGGAAGGTGATCCGCTCCGGTGAGGACTCGACGACGCGGACTCTCATGCCGGGGTGCAAACCCTCGGCGACGAGCTGGGCATAGACGGCCTCGGGTTCGTCCTCGACGTGGACGATCTCGCCCAGGACGTCGACCGGCAACTCGGTGAGTGGTTGCCCCTGGGGCGGCAGGATCTCGCCTCCGGCTGTTGGGATCGGATCGCCATGCGGATCGAAGCGGGGGTGGCCCAGAGACGATGCCATCGCCTCCGCTTCTTCCACCGTGGTGGTGTGTTCGTGCTCCTCGGCTTTGAGATGCCAGACCGCGGGCTCGTAGCCGGTTTCGTCGGAGAGGTACCGTTCCCAGAGCCGGTGAATGCGGACGATGCGCAGGGCATGCCCTCTGCCCTCGCCGGTGAGCGAATAGCCACCTTCGGTCGGTTCGATCAATTCGCGCGATTCGAGGTCTTGCAGGATCTCCGCGGCCCGATTGCCAGAGATCGCCAGGGCACCCGACACGCTCTGCAAGTTGGCGATGCGTCCCTTGTACTCGCAATCGAACAGGTGCTTTAGCGCGTCTTCTGCCAAAACCTGTTCAGAGGCCCGCATGGCGCGCCGGATTCTCCAGACGAGGCCGTGGTCGGGCCAGAAGAGAATCACGCCTCCACCGAGTACCAGCACGGCGATGGCCAAAGCGATTCGCGGATCGATCATCTTTTGTCTCGGGTTGGTGGAGGGACGCGAAAGGTGTTTTTAGACTATTCTAAAAATTGGCGCATGTCAACGATGCAAGCGCTGTTGGTCAATCATTAGTATCCTTCCCGGGTGCGACCGGGTTCTACTGCTGGTCCTGCCAGTAAAACGATCGGTTTGATCGTCGGTCTGGTCGGGTTTTTCGCCACCCTGGCCATTCCGTGGTTGGCAACCATGCCTGGCTCGATGACGAGCGCGGCGGGCCTGGCGCTGCTGAGTACGGGCTTTGTGGCTCTTCTTGTCGGTCGGAGCCGAAGGGGCCTGGCAGTCACCGCCGCCGCACTTCTCTCGCTGGGTGCCGTCGCGCTCGCTGCGCCCTTTCTACTCGCCATGCCTTCCCAGGCTCGTGCCACCTTTGCCGTCACAGTCCTCATGGGTGCCTGGTGGATGACGGTGGCGATCCCGATTCCGGCGACGTCTATCCTGCCCATGGTGCTGTTCCCGGTGCTGGGGATTCTCCCAAGTGGTACCACGGCATCGAACTACACCAACAACAACATCTTTCTGTTCATGGGTGGATTCATTCTCGCCCTGGGGATCCAGCGCTGGTCCCTCCACCGCCGGATCGCGCTGCACGTAGTGCACGTCGTCGGGACCAACCCCGCGCGGATGGTGCTCGGGTTCATGCTCGCCACGGCCTTCCTGTCGATGTGGATCTCGAACACGGCCACGGCCTTGATGATGCTGCCCATCGCTCTGGCGGTCATCGGCTCCATGCGGGAGGTGGCAGAAGGCAAGAGTATGGGTGGCTTCGCTCCAGCGCTATTGCTCGGCGTCGCCTACTCTGCCTCGATTGGCGGGCTGGCCACTCCGATCGGTACACCCCCGAACATCTCTTTCCTCCGCATTCTCGAGATTCTCTATCCGGAAGCTCCGACCTACTCTTTTGGTCGTTGGGTGGTGGCGTTCCTGCCTTTGGTGGTGCTCTTCCTGCCCATCGCCTGGCTGCTCTTGACACGGGTAGTCCATCGGCTGCGCCGTGAGTCAGTGGGTGCCGGCCGGCAGGTCATCGAAGAGGGGCTCGCCGGTTTGGGGCCGATGAGCCCGTCGGAGAAGCGCATGCTGGCGATCTTCGCGACGACGGCGATTCTCTGGATCACCCGGGGTGACCTGGTGTTGGGATCATTCGTCATCCCCGGCTGGGCCGGTCTGTTGGAACGCTCGCTGGGGCTGGAGTACCTCTCGGGTTACCTGCACGACGCGACAGTCGCGGTGGCCATGGCAGTGCTCACCTTCCTGATTCCGGGTGAACCGGACCAGCAAGGTCGGCCGCGGAAACTGATGGATTGGGAGACGGCCGTGCAGCTGCCCTGGGGAATTCTGCTTCTGTTCGGCGGTGGTTTCGCCCTGGCTCTGGCGTACAAGGAGTCCGGACTCTCCCGCTATCTCGGGGAGTCCTTCGCGGGGCACCTGCAGGGGCTGCACCCGATTCTTCTGGTGGCAGGAATCTGTCTTCTCCTGACCTTCCTGACGGAGGTGACCTCCAATACCGCGACGACCGAAGTCGTGCTGCCGGTACTTGCGGGAACGGCCGGAGCGATGGGGGTGAATCCCCTGATGCTGATGATCCCGGCCACATTGTCGGCGAGCTGCGCCTTCATGCTGCCGATCGCGACACCACCCAACGCCATCGTTTTTGGCTCGGGCGAGCTCGAGATGCGGCAGATGGTGCGGGCCGGCGTCCTGCTCAACTTCATTGGCGTGATTCTGATCAGCCTGATCTTCTACTTTCTCTCATCGCGTCTGTTGGGGATCGATCTGGCGGCGGTCCCGGTCTGGGCCGTATCCCAATAGGTGCAACCCCACTCCGATCTGAGCGTAATAGGCTTGTGGTTGTGATGACCCAGTGGCGTGGTCTGTGCGGCTTTCTGCTATCGATCGTGGCGATTGTGGGGAGCCTCGCGTGCTCGCCCGCGGACACGAGCCTGTCACTCAGAGCCGCGGAATCCGCTGAGCCGCGAGGGGTCAGTTCCACGGATGAGGGCTCGGTACCGCTTGTGGAATCCTCGAGCTTCGGGCCCAATGATGCGACCGGTCTGGGGTCTTTCCCCGCATTCCTGCCTCCGGTCGCAGTCGGCACGGACACTCAGGAATGCAAGCTGGGGACGGATCCATACAGCACCTGCATCTAGCAGCATGAAGGAATACGGAGGAATGTCGTGATGAAGAGAACGCTGACCGCCACAGTGGCCCTGACCCTGCTCCTGCCCGTGGTTCCCCTGTGGGCGGGCGACGAGGAGCACAAGCAGTGCGAGCAGAGCGCCGCCGTCTGCGCCGAGACGATGAAGGAGCAGTTCAGCAAACGCGGTTGGGTCGGCATCAATATGGACTACGACAAGGATGCCGGAGTGACGGTCGTCAGCAATGTGGTCGCCAACAGTCCGGCCGAAAAAGCTGGCTTCGAGAAGGGCGACGTTCTGCGTGGCCTGAACGGCGTCGACTACAACGAAGAAAACGAAAAACTGCTCAAAGAGGAGTATGCCTCGTTCCAACCTGGCAGTATCGCCATCTTTACGGTCGGCCGAGATGGAAAGAACCTCGATCTCGAAGTGCAACTGGAATCGATCCCCGAGGCGATTCTGGCGCAGTGGATTGGTCAACACGTCATGGAGTACCACAAAGCTGAAGCCGAACTGGCCAAGAAGAGCGACAAGGACAAGGACAAGAGCCCCTGAGTGTCACCGCGGCAGCGAAGACGATGAGAAACCGAAGGGCGGTGTTGTCAAGAGTCGGGTTGGCAGGGCTCTTGACGGTCTTCGCAGTTCCGGAAGTATGGGCTGCTGAGCGGGAGACCCTGCCGCCGGGTGTTGAACAGATCCTGCCGCGTGGTCAGATCGCAGCGGTTCTCGATCCGCAGTTTGTCGCGGCTTCGGCGGCGAAGATCCCCGATGATGCCTGGATACTGGGAGTTGTCATCGAGGGTGAGGCCAAGGCCTACAGTCTCAATTTGCTCAACCGGCACGAGGTGGTCAACGATCAGAGCGGTGAGACGGGATTCGCCGCCGTCTGGTGACCGCTCGCCAACACGGCCGTAGTTTACGACCGCCGAATTGACGACAGGCTACTCAACTTCGAAGCGTCGGGGGCCTTGAAGAGCGCCGCCCTGATCATGCGGGACCGCGAGACCGATAGCTGGTGGTCGATCATGACCTCCGACGCGATCGGGGGCGCTCTCGACGGGACCGATCTGGCGGAGCTACCCGCTGGCGAGAAGACCACCTGGAAGGACTGGCGCCGCCGTCATCCGCAGACTCTCGTGCTCTCTGTCGGGGGCGAAGAGCATGTCGACAACAATCCGTACGACAACTACTTCAACTCCGACGGCACTTTTCGTGACCTCGAAATCGACGACAAGCGACTGGAGCCCAAGGCCTCCGTCTACAGCTTCTGGTTCGGTGGGCAGCCCTGGGCAGTGCCTCACGAGGCCTACAAGGGCGGCAAGGTCTTCTACGTCGAAGGCCTCGACGGAAAGGTACTGCTCCTGTTCCGCAGCCAGAAAGGACCCATCTACGAGAGCAGCCGGGCTTACCTGGTCGACAAGGAGCTTGCCGGGTCAGAGAGCCCGAAGAAGCTGCTCGCCATGGCGGACGCCGGAGCCGAAGGATTCGACGCACTGCCCGGCTTCGACACCTTCTGGTACACCTGGGTAGCGACGAACAAAGAGACGCGGTTGATCGAGTAGGACGGCCGGCACCCAGGCACGACGGCGAGAGATCAAGGGCCGACGCAGAGGCAGTACTGCGGTAGGTTGACGGCCCGGCACCAGGAATGACCATCCTGTTCTTCTTGTATTCTCTCTACCGACCTGAATCCGGAGGAGCGAAACCATGACCACGATCAGCGACTTCATGCGGCATCACTACCGTCATTTCAATGCGGCCACCGTGGGTGAGGCGACGCAGGGCTATGTTCGCCATCTCGACGGTGGCGGCGAGATGCTGATGACACTGGCGGGTGCGATGTCGACGGCCGAGCTCGGCGTTTCTCTGGCCGAGATGATTCGCTGCGACAAGGTGCACGCCGTTTGCTGCACCGGAGCGAACCTCGAGGAAGATCTGTTCAATCTCGTGGCACACGACCACTACCGCCGTTTGCCCAACTGGCGCAACCTGACTCCGGCCGACGAGAAGCGGCTGGAAGAGCAGGGGTTGAATCGAGTGACCGACACCTGTATTCCGGAGGAGGAGGCGATTCGTGCGATCGAACAGCCACTCCTCGAGCTCTGGCGCGCTGCTGATCGCTCCGGCAACCGGCGGTTCCCTCACGAGTTTCTGTATCAGCTGATCGAAAGCGGAAAGCTGGAAGCCTCCTATCAGATAGCTGCGGAGGACAGCTGGATGATTGCAGCCTGTGAGAAGCGGCTGCCGATCTTCGTCCCGGGATGGGAGGATTCGACGCTGGGCAATATCTTTGCGGCACGCCTGCTGGATGGCTCGCTGACGCGGCCCGACATCGTCAAGAGTGGCATCGAGTACATGACCGAGTTGGTCAGCTGGTATATCGACCGGACCATGGGCTCGACCCTTGCCGATCTGGTACCGGCGAGCGCCAGCGACGACAAGGAACAGGTGGTGGCGGCGAGAGCGATTCCCCCCGACGAGGCCGAACGAACGGTGGGCTTTTTCCAGATCGGCGGGGGCATCGCTGGCGATTTCCCGATCTGTGCCGTACCTCTCATTCATCAGGACCTGGGCAGAGCCTGTCCCTATTGGGGCTATTTCTGCCAGATCTCGGATTCCACCACCAGCTACGGCTCTTACTCAGGGGCCTTCCCGAGCGAGAAGATCACCTGGGGGAAGCTCGATCTGGATACCCCGATGTACCTGATCGAGTCCGACGCTACGATCGTGGCACCGCTGATCTTCGCCGCAATCCTGGAAAGTTAGACCTCATCACGGTTGCCGCTGGCTCCCAATCTGCGTGGCCTTTCAGAGTGGAGTGCTCTCGGGCTCGAGGTAGGTATAGCCGTCGAGCTCGGCGCGGTAGAAGGTGAGGATCTCCTGGGCCTCTTCGGCGCTCAGGCGTTCGAGCTCGACCGCCCGCTCACAGGAGGCCCCCAGACGAGCCCAGAGCGCTTCGACATCGTACTGGAGATATGACAGGACCTCGGCTGCCGTATCTCCCTGCACGGTCTCCTCGATGTGCCAGGCGCCATCATCGTCCAGGCCGACATGCACGACGTGGGTGTCGCCAAAGAGGTTGTGCAGATCCCCGAGCGTCTCCTGATAGGCGCCGGTAAGGAAAATCCCCAGGTAATAGTCCTGGCCAGACGCCAGCTCGTGGACGGGTAATGACCTGGAAATGTCGCGCAGATTGACGAACCGGTCTATCTTGCCATCCGAATCACAGGTCATGTCGGCCAGGACAGCGTGGCGCTCCGGTTTCTCATCGAGTCGATGAATGGGTGCAATCGGAAAGAGCTGGTCGATCGCCCAGCTGTCTGGAAGAGATTGGAAGACCGAGAAATTGCAGAAGTAGATGTCCGCGAGAACGGTCTCCAACCCTCGCAGCTCCTCGGGTACCGTCGGCATCTGATGGGCCAGATCGCGGATCATCGCGCAGGTCCTCCAGAACAGGCGTTCGGCAAACCCGCGCTCTGCCAACGACACGTAGCCCAGATTGAAGAGGTTCAACACCTGCTCGTAGGCCTGAATTGCGTCGTGGTAGCACTCGGTGGCGCGCCGCTCTGACAGAGCGAGATGAGCCTCTACGAGATCGAGGACCGGCTGGGGCATCTGTGCCGCCTCGACCACCGCATCGAGATCCTCACCGATCCGGAATCGATCGAGGCTGGAGCGACCCAGAACGTTGACGATCAGGAGGCTCTGGTAGGCAGCCAGGGCGCGGCCGGATTCCGTGACAATTGTGGGATGCCGCACGTTCTTGTCAGTGCAAACCGAGGACACACGATAGACGACCTCGCTGGCGTACTCCTCCAGGGTGTAGTTCATCGACGAGGGGAAGGCGGTACGTGAGCCGTCGTAGTCCACTCCGAGACCGCCCCCGACATCGAGGTAGCGCAGTCCGCTGGCCCCCATGCTGATCAGCTCGGCATAGACATGGGCCAGTTCGCCGATCGCGTCCTTGATCCGGCGGATGTTGTTCAGCTGGCTTCCCGGATGACAATGCACCAGCTCGAGGCAGTCCTCGAAGCCATGTGATTTCAGGGTCTCGAACATGGTGATGGCTTCGTCGACAAAGAGACCGAACTTTGACTTGGCGCCGGCCGAGCCCCGCCAGCGGCCAGCACCTTCACTGGCGAGCTTGATGCGCACGCCGATGCGAGGGCGCACACCGTGCTGTTCTGCATGCTTCAGTATCAGGTCGAGCTCATCGAGCTTTTCGACTACCGGGATGATCTTCCGACCCAGCTTGGCGGCCAGAATCACACTCTTGATGTAATCGTCGTCCTTGAATCCGTTGCAGATAATCAGTCGTGGGCTGGGATCGTCGACCATGGCCATCACTGCCAGGAGCTCGGGCTTCGATCCGACCTCGAGCCCGAAGCCGTAGTCGCCACCGTACCGGTAGACCTCCTCGACGACCGAACGCTGCTGATTCACCTTGATGGGATAGACCGCCAGATACCGCCCCTGATAGTTGTTCTCCGCCATCGCCGTCGCAAAAGCGTCGCGCAGCTCTCGCAGCCTCTGGGTGAGCAAGTTGGAAAAGCGCAGCAGGAGCGGTGCGGTCAGACCGCTTCCCTGCAGATTTTCGACAACTTCGAGCAGGTCGATCTCACGCCCTGCAATCTTTTCAGGTCGCACGACAATATGGCCAGCGCTATTGATGGCGAAATACTCCATGCCCCACGACGGCAGCTGGTAGAGCTCCGCGGCATCCGCCAGGGTCCATGCGCGCTCGAGCGCAGAACGGGAAGACTTGACCACCATGTCGGGTAGCCTATCCTGCCGACAGCTCGATGAGTTCCACCAGGTCCACAAGGTCGAGAGACTCGGCGTGGTCGAGCGCGGTCGAGCCGTCTTCGTCTTCCAGATTCGTGTCCGCACCGTGGTCGAGCAAGAGTTGAACGATCTCCAGAAAGATCGCGGGTGTGCTTCCGAGCTCGAGCTCACTGCTGGCAATCACCGCGTTCATCAAAGCGGTCATGCCAGAGACGTCCTGGGCGTCGGGATCGGCACCTGCTTCGAGGAGATGCCGCGCGGCATCGACTTGACCAGCGAAGACAGCGGCCATCAGCGCTGTGGTGCCCTCTTCGTCTGCGCTATTCGGATCGACTCCATTCGCGAGCAGCTTTGCGAGCTGTCTGCGATCGCCCACTGAAGCCGCGTCGCAGAGCGATGGATCGTTGCGCAAGCGCTTCCTCCGGGGTGTCAAGGTCGTCACCCCTACCAGGAGCATTGTGGTCAGACCCTGCAACAGAAAACCGTGGATGTCGTTCACCGATTCTCCTTCCTTTGGAATGGGGTCGCGAGAAAGATCCGTTAGTCGATCACCCTGCGGGTTCCGCGTCGGTGTTTGCGGTCGCTGCCGTGCTTGCCATGGCGTCGCGGCTTGGCCCCACGCTGCTCGCTATAGTCGTCCGACCAAAGCGATTCCTGGCTGACCAGCGTCTCCCGGTAGTCATTCGGTTGGTTTCGAGGCAAGGCGTCAGGCGTGCGCCGCAGGGTGCGCCCGGCTCGGCCTGCTCCTATATCCTCTCGCTCACGGGCCCAGCTAAGGCGCAGCTGTTGGCCGTCCAGCTCGCTGCGATCATGTAGCGTGATGGCTTTCTGAGCGGCATCCGCATCCGCGAACTCTACGAAGCAGAAGCCGCGAGGCTTGCCAGTGTTTCGGTCGAGCGGAATCCTGATCGACTCGACGCGACCGGCGGCCGCAAAGAATTTCGCCAACTGCGACCGGGTCGTCCGTGGATTCAGGTTTCCCACGAAGATCTTGGCACTCATAGGAAGTGCTCCTCCATAAGAACTGTTGCCGGATGAGCTGAGCTTGTTTGCCGCTAGGCAGACCTTTTCGAGGTTGGTTCTGCAACGGTAATTGTCTTTTGACAGAAATGTCAATGATTGATTTACGAGATCTTGTATCCTCTCGCAGATCGATCACGATCATGCTTTTTTTGGCTCCAGCGGCCGTAGGCTCATGAAACGAATCCTCATCCTCTTCGCCCATCCGGCGCTCGAAAGGTCTCGTGTCAACCGGCTCCTGATCAGAGCGGTGCGGGACCTTCCGGGTGTGACCTTCCACGATCTCTATGAGGAGTATCCTGATTTCGACATCGACGTATCGCGAGAACAGTTACTCCTTGTCGATCACGACATCCTCGTCCTGCAGCATCCCTTGTTCTGGTACAGCACCCCGGCGCTGCTCAAGGAATGGCAGGATCTCGTGCTGGAGCATGGTTGGGCTTATGGTTCCGAGGGCCGTATGCTGGCAGGCAAGTGTGCGCTGAATGTTCTGACCACCGGCGGTCGGGAGAGCGCCTATCGGGGCGAGGGTCACAATCGGTTCACCATCCGACAGTTCCTGGCCCCCCTGGAACAGACCTTTCGCCTGTGTGGCATGGACTACCTGCCGCCGTTCGTGGTTCACGGCACCCATGGGATCACGCCCGAGGAGGTGCGGTCCCACAGCGAGGACTATCTTCGGCTGCTCGAGGCCCTGCGAGATGACCGTTTGGATGCCCGACTCGCCGATGCCCATCCACGGCTGAACTGGCAGCTGGAAAGGCTGCTCCAGCCCGAGACGGAGAGCCGCTGATGCATGCTGAGGAGTTCTTCGTCCAGGCACTGATCTACCTGGCGGCAGCGGTCGTATCGGTGCCCGTCTCCAGGCGTCTGGGGCTCGGCTCGGTTCTGGGCTATCTCCTCGCCGGTGTCGCTGTCGGTCCCTTCGCCCTTGGACTGGTTGGGGAGGAAGGGCAGGACGTGATGCACTTCGCCGAGTTTGGCGTCGTGCTGATGCTCTTCCTGATCGGGCTGGAGCTGGAGCCGAGCCGCGTCTGGGGACTGCGCGCTCCCATCCTCGGTCTCGGCGGATCTCAGGTGGGGATCACCGCTCTCGCCATAGCGGGGATCGGTATGGCATTCGAGTTGGGCTGGCGGCAGGCTGTGGCGATTGGCATCATCCTGGCTCTCTCCTCCACGGCCATCGTGCTCCAGACCCTGAACGAGAAGGGATTGCTGCGAACCTCGGGCGGCCAGAGCGCCTTTTCGGTCCTGCTGTTCCAGGACATCGCGGTCATCCCGATTCTGGCCCTGCTGCCGCTGCTCGCCTCCGGGGCCAGGGCTAGCCACAAGATATCGGCCAACAGCCACGATACGACTTGGGTCGCTAGTCTTCCTGGTTGGGCAGAGACTCTGGTGGTGATTGGTGCCGTAGTCTTCATCGTTCTGGCGGGCCGTTTTCTTCTGCAGCCGTTCTTTCGCTTCATCGCGCGGGCCAGGATGCGCGAGCTCTTTACCGCTGCAGCGCTGCTGCTGGTCATTGCCACCGCGGTGCTGATGGCCAAGGTCGGCGTCAGTCCCGCACTGGGTACCTTTTTGGCCGGAGTGATCCTGGCGCGGAGTGAGTACCGGCACGCGTTGGAATCGGATATCGAGCCGTTCAAGGGACTGCTGCTCGGTCTGTTTTTCATCTCGGTCGGAGCCGCGATCGATTTCAACCTGATCGCCGAGCGACTCGGGCTCGTGCTGTCCCTGACGATCTTGCTGATCATGGTCAAGCTGGTGGTGTTGCTGATGCTCGGTCGCGTCTTCAACCTCGGGTTGGATCAGAATCTGCTCTTTTCCTTCTCCCTGGCTCAGGCAGGTGAGTTCGCATTTGTGCTGTTCTCATTCTCAGTCAGCGAAGGGGTCCTGGAACCGGATCAGGTCTCCACGCTGATTGCAGTCGTGGCGTTGACCATGGCCGCGACGCCTTTGCTGATGTTGTTGAACGAGAAGCTCCTGCAACCGCGCTTGGGGACGCGCGAGGTCGAGGCACGGGAAGCGGATGTCATCGACGTCGAAAACCCCGTGATCATTGCCGGATTCGGCAGTTTCGGCAGCATCGTCGGGCGCTTCCTGTTGGCCAACGGCATCGGTACCACGGTGCTCGAGTACGATTCGGATCGGGTCGATCTCTTGCGCAAGCTGGGGCTGAAGGTCTTCTATGGTGATGCGAGCCGAGTCGATCTTCTCGAGGTTGCGGGAGCCAGGCAGGCGAAACTCCTCGTGCTGGCGCTCGACAGCCATGAAAAGGAGATGAACCTGGTGGCCACCGCCCAGGAGCACTTTCCTCATCTCACCCTGTTGGCTCACGCGGCCAACCGCCGGGAGGCCTACGATCTCCTCGATGCCGGTGTGGAGCACGTCTATCGCGAGAAGCTCGACAGTGGCCTGCGAACCGGTGTCGATGCGTTGCGTCTGCTGGGAAGGAGGGCTTTCCAGGTCACACGAGCGGCCAGGAAGTTCCGTGCCCACGATGAGGCCGCCGTGCGCGAGCTGGCCGAGATGCGCCATGACAAGAAGCTCTACATCCACACAGCCCGTCAGCGGATCGGTGACCTCGAGGCGCTCTTGCTCGGAGATCTCGAAGACACCGGCGAGACCCGTGACCTGGGTTGGGACACCGAGTCCCTGCGCAAGGAGTACGGCAACCCAAAGCGGTGACAGGATACTTTTGGGTCCAAGAGTATCCTGTCACCAGGTGGTGTAGACTGCCGCCACAGCCTTTATGCCGCATCTCGAGCGTCGCCACCAGCGGATCTTCTACGAGGAGGTTGGCTCTGGCCCAGCCATCGTGCTGGGCCACAGCCTGCTCTGCTCGGGAGAGATGTGGATCCATCAGGTTCCGGCCCTGGCGGAGACCTTTCGGGTGGTCAACATCGACTATCGCGGGCATGGCCAGAGTGGAACTGCCAAGAAGTTGTTCACCTTGTCAGACCTGGTCAATGACACGGTTGCCATTCTCGATGAGCTCGAGATCGACACCGCGGTATGGGCGGGTTTGTCGACCGGCGGCATGGTGGCTCTCAAGGCCGCGATCGATGCGCCGGAGCGGGTCCGCGCCATCGTAGTGGCCGATGCAAGCGCGGAGAGCGAACCCTTCTATCCGAGGCTCAAGTATCGTGCCCTCGGCCTGGGTGCCCGCCTGTTCGGTTTGCGCCCATTCGTCCCCGCGGTTGCCCCGATCATGTTCGGCGGCACCACCCTGAGTGAGAACCGTCAGGTCGTCGATGAATGGATCCCCAATTTTCTGTCGATCGATCTACCATCGGTCCTGCGCGGTCTCGAGGCGGTGGTCACGCGCGATTCGTTGGTGGATGATCTCGCCAGGATCCAGGTACCGACCCTGGTGATGGTGGGCAATGAAGACTGCGCGCAGCCGGTCGCGCGGTCGCAACGAATCGCCGAGGGCATCGCCGGCGCACGTCTGGAGATCATTCCTGGAGCCGGCCACCTCTCATCTCTGGAGCAGCCCGAGAAGGTTACCAAGGTGATGCTCGATTTCCTCGGCGGCCTCCCATGAATACCCTCTCGCTTTGGTCCGTCCGGGGTCCGACCGTCTATTCGCCTCTCTCCGCAACAGGAGGGTAAGGCTGCGTTCGGCGAATAGACGGCTCGGAGGGTAGTCCCGGATGCCTTTGCCGCGCTCCCTGTGTCAGAGAATGGGTGCGAAGAGACGCGCCGTGCGGGCAGCGAAGCGAAACCACAGGGGGCTCTCGCGGAGCTCGCCAGGTCGCATCTTGCGACAGTTGGCAAAGTCCTCTTCGAGCATCGCTGTGACGTCGGCTGCGAAGTCGTCGTCGACTGCCAACAAGGAGATCTCGAAATTCAATCGCAGGGAGCGATTGTCGAGGTTGGTGGTGCCAACGACGCCGACACCATCGTCGACCAGCACGACCTTCTGATGCAGAAAGCCCTTGGTGTACCGATGGAAGCCGATGTCGGTATGGTCGAGCTCCTCGAGAAAAGTGAACGCGGCGAGATAGACCAACAGATGGTCCGGTCGGTCGGGAATCATGATGCGCACATCGACTCCCCTTAGGTCGGCCAGTTCCAGGGCCTTGAGCACCGCTTCATCGGGCACGAAATAGGGGCTGGCGATCCAGATCCGCTCCTGTGCGGCTGAGATGGCCTGCACGAACATGAGCGAAGCGGTTTCCCGGGCATCCGCCGGACCAGTCGGAATCACCAGAGCCTTGACATTGCTCGTCGGGGAGGGATCGGAAAGCCAATCGAGCGTCGGCATCTCGCGAGTCGCCCAGTACCAGTCCTCGGCGAAGGAGATCTGAGCGCCGATGACTGCGGGTCCGTAGAGTCGCGTGTGGGTATCGCGCCAGTGGCCGAACTCCTTGCTGCGGCCGAGGTACTCGTCACCCACATTGTGCCCCCCAATCCAGGCGGTGTGACCGTCGACGACGACGATCTTGCGGTGGTTGCGGAAGTTGATCTGAAAGCGGTTCCGCCGCCCTTGAGTCGTGTTGAAGGGAGAGACCTCTACTCCCGCCTCCTCGAGCTCAAGCGGGTAGCTCCGAGGCAGCTTGCTGCTGCCGACTTCGTCATAGAGAAAGTAGATCCGCACGCCCTCAGCGGCCTTGGCGATCAGGGCATCCTTGATCTGGCGGCCGATCTCGTCGTCCTTGACGATGAAGAACTGAAACAAGATGTAGTTCTTGGCTCGAGCGATGCCCTCGAGGATGCTGGCGAATGTGGCATTACCATCGACCAATAGCTCGATCTCGTTGCCATCGGTGAAGGGCATATCGGTGAGGGTGTCGACCATCTTCAGTGCCGGCGTCAGCTCGTCGTGGGCAATCACGAAGGCCTCGACATGGGCCGTCACCTCGGGTGCGACCTCGACAAGTTGCTCGTCGACCAGTTGTCGCGCGTTGACATAGCCCTGGAACTTGTTACGGCCCAGCACCCAGTAGGCCGGTACGGCGATGTAGGGAAAAGTGTTCAGCGACACGGCCCAGGCAACCGCACCCTGGGCGGTACGGGTGCTCATGATGGCGTGGATCGAGGAGATCAGGCCCAGAATATGGCAAACCGCGAGAAAGATCGCCATGCGTCGACTCCTTCGATGGTGGAGTTGTCCAACTTCAGGGGTGCTGGTGCTGTCCGCCGTCATCTACAGGCAAGTATAGAGAAGCCGCCGAGGAGGTGTTGTCGATGGCGGCCGAGTATGCACAGAATGTCGGCGGTCGCTGACGTCTTTCTATGGAGTGATGCGATGACAGAGAGCAAGCACATCGTCTGCCCCAACTGCCAACAGATCAATCGGGTGGCTGACGCCAAGCTCGGCGACGGGCCGGTCTGTGGCAAGTGCAAACAGCCGCTGTTTCAGGGACACCCCACCAATCTGAATGAAGCCACCTTCGACAAGTTCATCGGTCGCAGCGACATTCCGGTGGTGGTGGATTTCTGGGCCCCCTGGTGCGGCCCCTGCAAGATGATGGCGCCGGCTTTCGAGCAAGCCGCCCAACAACTCGAGCCCAAGGTCCGCCTGGCCAAGGTCAATACCGAGGAGGCGCGAAACCTCGGGATGAGGTACGGTATTCAGGCCATTCCGACCGTGGTGATATTCAAGCAGGGCCGAGAAGTGGCGAGGCAGCCGGGGGCCATGGGGCTTCCGCAGATCATGCAGTGGGTCGAGATGCATGCCGGTTAATGAAGTGCAGAGGCTTCTCAACAGCGAAGAGGGCGTTATGAAGCGAGGCCGAATCAAGAAGTCGAGAGTTTCCGCCGTCGCGGTATCGCTTGTCGTTTTCTTCTCGGTTTTGGCGAACGCACAGGACGAGTTCGAGCTCGAGCAAAGAGGCTTGAGCGAGGAGTCGCTGGCCAAGCAGGCGCAGAATCCGGTGGGGGCGCTCATCAGCCTGCCTTTCCAGAACAACACCAACTTCGACGTGGGCCCGAGAGATCGCACCCAGAACGTGCTGAATATTCAACCGGTGTGGCCTCTCTCCGTCAGCAAGGGGTGGAATCTGATCACCCGCACCATCCTGCCGGTGATTAGTCAGCCGGCCCCGGGGGCCGATCGCACCAATGGCCTGGGCGATATCAACTTCACCGCCTTCCTGTCACCGCGCGAGCCCGGCAAGCTGATCTGGGGCGCCGGACCGATCTTCGTTTTTCCATCCGCCACCGACGAGGTCTTGGGTACGGACAAGTGGAGCCTGGGACCCTCATTCGTGGCCCTGGTCATGCCCGGACCCTGGGTGCTGGGAGCCCTCGTCAACAACGTCTGGTCGATCGCGGGCGACAGTGACGCCCCCGATGTCAACAGCATGCTGTTCCAGTACTTCATCAACTACAACTACCCGAACGGCTTCTACTGGACCAGCGCGCCGATCATCACCGCCAACTGGGAGGCCTCCTCCGGCAATCAGTGGACGATTCCCTTCGGTGGCGGTGCGGGCAAGCTCTTCAAGATCGGCAAGCGGCCGGTGAACGCCTCGGTTTCGGCCTTCTACAACGTCGAGAAACCCGAATTCGCTGGTGATTGGACGCTGCGCCTTCAGGTACAGTTGCTGTTTCCGAAGTAGGCCTCAGGATCTCAGCGCCGCCACCCTGACCGCTGGTCGTCTCCAGGACTCGCAGAGTGTGTTCTCGCTCGGCAGTCTTGGCCAGCGCTTCATGCTGGGCGAGAGAGGGATTCCTCCTCACCGACCGGTCAGGCTGCGGGACTCTGCCAGCGCAGAACTCGAAAGCGCGAAAAGTCGTTGTCGAACGAGACCAGGGTGGCACCGTGACTGATGGCGAGGGCGGCGAGGTGGGCGTCGGTAGTGAGGTTTCCGGCAGTGCCGGTTTCAGAGAGCAGCTCCCGCAGGATGTGCCAGTGGTCTTCGGTCTCCTGGACCAGACGCGTCTGACCGAGGCCGAGCCAGGTGTCGACCCTGCCGAGCGCCGTCCGGGTGTCCAATGGCTCGGGAAAGACGGCTGGGTTGGTGGTCAGGCGGAGGAAGCCGAGCAGGACTGCCCACGAAAGACCAATAGGTTCGTCATCCCGCAAGGCCTCGGTCCACCAGCCGAGGGCGGTTTCGTGATGAACGGAGTCCCGGTTGATGGCGTAGAGTAGGACGTTGAGATCGATGAGCTTCTTTTGCGCAGCCGCGCCTTGCGCGTCATTTCCTCGTCTTCGAGGGTGGAAGCCACATCGAGCGCTTTTGTCAGGTCGACACGAGGACGGCCCATGGAGTGGGTGTTCTCGCAATACTGGCGTCGAGGCCGCTTGTCCTCTTGCTGTGCTTGCAGCCCCGCCCGCAGGGTTCGGTTGAGTAGCCGAGTCAAGGAAACCTTCTCCCGGGCCGCGGTCTCCTTGAGCTCGAGCAGCAGCGCATCGTCGATTCGCACCGTGGTTCGCATGATCACATCATAGCATCAACTTTAAGGGCATCATGGCATCAACCGGTGACGGCTCCTCCGGGTCCGTCCTTTGGTTGGTCCATGCCTGAGTCCGTCTGTTACAGCCCTGCGCGATTCCATCGCTGAGCAGGTCGGCCGAGTGAGGTTAGAGTACAATGCACGAAAGCCCACGCGGTCGAGAGGGCCGTAAAGATCGGTAACGGGTCGGCAGGCTGCACGCAGGTAAGACCGAAATACGGAAGGAGAAAGCCTTGAAGCAGAACCGATTCAGGATGGGATCCGTGGCACTGGCACTGTCGCTGAGCGCCGTCGCGGTAACGGCTCAGGACAAACCCAATATCGTCATCATCTGGGGTGACGACATCGGCCAGAGCAACCTGAGCGTCTATACCCGCGGTTTGATGGGGTATCAGACGCCCAACATCGACCGGGTCGCCAGGGAAGGAATGCTCTTTACCGACTACTACGGTGAGCAGAGCTGCACGGCCGGACGTTCGGCGTTCATCACTGGCCAGAGTGTGTTCCGCACCGGACTGAGCAAGGTCGGGATGCCCGGTGCCACGGAGGGTATGCAGCCCGAGGACCCGACTCTGGCCGAGCTGCTCAAGCCCCATGGTTACGCCACCGGCCAGTTCGGCAAGAACCATCTCGGTGACCGAGATGAAATGCTGCCCACCAAACATGGATTCGATGAGTTCTACGGCAATCTCTACCACCTGAATGCCGAGGAGGAGCCCGAGCACCCCGACTATCCGACCGACGCGGAAATCCCGGGCTTCAGCCAACGGTTCGGTCCGCGGGGTGTCATTCACAGCTTTGCCGACGGCAAGATCGAAGACACCGGTCCCTTGACCCGCAAGCGCATGGAGACCATCGACGACGACGTGGCGACCCGAGCCGCGGATTTCATCGACAGGGCGGCGAATGCGGGGAAGCCCTTCTTTGTCTGGGTGAACTTCACCCATATGCACTTCCGCACCCACACCAAGCCGGAAAGCCTGGGTCAGGCCGGTCGTGGCCAATCGCCCTACCACGACACCATGATCGATCACGACAGGAACGTGGGCACGGTGCTCGACAAGCTGGATGAGCTGGGCCTCGCCGACAACACCATCGTCATGTACAGCACGGACAACGGCCCGCACATGAACACCTGGCCCGACGCCGCCATGACCCCCTTCCGCAACGAGAAGAACTCGAACTGGGAAGGGGCCTATCGCGTTCCGGCGCTGGTGCGCTGGCCTGGCAAGATCGAGCCGGGTTCGGTTTCCAACGAGATCATGTCGCACATGGATTGGGTCCCGACGCTGATGGCAGCGGTCGGGGAGCCGGACATCAAGGAGAAGCTCTTGAAGGGGCACCAGGCCACCGGTAAGACCTTCAAGGTTCACCTCGACGGTTACAACTTTCTGCCTTACCTGACGGGTCAGGCGGATGAGGGACCTCGGAAGGAGTTCTTCTACTTCTCCGACGACGGTGACCTCACCGGCTTGCGCTATCGCAACTGGAAGGTCGTTTTCGCCCAGCAGCGCGCCGAGGGAACGCTGAATGTCTGGAGCGAGCCCTACACGTTCACGCGAATCCCCTGGTTGTTCAATCTGCGCACGGACCCTTATGAGAAGGCGACGATCACCTCGAACACCTACTGGGACTGGTATCTCGAGCGGGCGTTTCTCCTGCTCCCGGCTTCGGAGTACGTTGGGAAGTTCCTGGCGAGTTTCCAGGAATACCCGCCCAGGCAGAAAGCTGCGAGCTTTACCATCGATCAAGTCCTGGAGCAGTTGGTCCCACCCGGGCAGTAGGCCCACCGGAGCGTTACTTGAACACCGGGCGTTCCGAGAGGGGCGCCCGGCGATCTGTCCGTTGGTAGCTGCGATCAGCCACACATCGGTATGCCAGGTTTCAGAGCTTCCGACGGGTTCGAAATCGCCATCCTGGAGAACCCGAAGCAGGCTCGGCTGGAGCGCTGTCGGGAGCTCACTGACCTCGTCCAGAAACAGCCTGCCGCCATCCGCGAGCTCGAAGCGGCCAGACAGTCAGGCGATTTCCAGAGGATCGAGTGAGCTGGTTGTGGACGCCAGGGGGGTCAGAATGCGAACTTTGCCGGGTCGATTCTCTCGATCAGGCTCACCCCGTCGAAATCCTGATCGGTGGAAAGCAGGAGCTCCAGCCCATGACGGTGCATGGTCGCTACATGAATCGCATCGCGCGGAGTGAGCTCCGGGTGCTGGAGGAGCAGCTCGAGGGCTCTCGTGGTGTCCGTAGCGTCGATCGGCAGAACCTCGTCACAGATGTCGATGGCCGAGCGGTGAACCGTTCGAGCGCTGTCGGGCCGAGCGATCGAGAAATAGCGATGCAGGATCTCTTGCAGCACTTCAGCATTTGTGATGAGCCGAACCTCCTTGTCGACGGCCGTCTTCAGCGCTTCCCGGCAGGGTTCTCTCAAGGGATGCGCCGAGCCGGCGGCGTACATCAGGACGTTGGCATCGAGGAAGTAGGTTGCCGAGGTATCCACCTCAGTGTTCCTTGCTCTGCCTCGGCCTGGAGGGCTCTGTCTCGGACTTGCGCAGCGAGTACTCACGCTCCCAGGTGGCATAGTCTTCCGGAGGAGGAGCATCCTCGCCCAGGAGCGCCTTCAGGGCCTCCTGCTTGGCCTTCCTCGACTCTGGGCCGAGGCAGTACTGCACGACCGATTCCCGCACCACGGCAGCGAGCTTCTTCCCATCGCGCTCAGCGATCTTGGCGAGCGACTCGTACTGAGACTCCTCCAGCGTCACCTGGATCTTGCGGGTTTTGGTCATCAGTTGAAGTGTATTTCACCAAAACATTTGTGTCAATATATATGTGTCATAGACTCTTGCGAGTCAGTCGGATCGACTGGGAGCGAAAATCTGTTTCAGCGCGGTTCGGCTTGTCTCTGGTGTGTCATCGGTCGTTTTGGGTTAGACTAACGCATAAAAAATGGAGTTGGTGGCCCGCAGGGCCGAAACGAAAGGAGAAGTCCGTTGACGGGAATGAGATACTCGATGGGGGCGCTGCTGCTAGCGATGTCGCTCAGCGCTGCGGCTGCGATTGCCCAGGACAAGCCAAACATCGTGGTGGTCTGGGGCGATGACATCGGCTGGTACAACATCAGCGCCTACAACCTTGGCGTGATGGGGTACCAGACACCCAACATCGACCGGATCGCCAAGGAGGGAGCGCTGTTTACCGACTGGTACGGACAGCAGAGCTGTACCGCCGGTCGTGCGGCGTTCCTGACGGGGCAGTCACCGATCCGCACCGGCCTGTTGAAGGTCGGTCTGCCGGGTGCCAAGGAGGGCCTCATGGAGGCAGACCCCACGGTCGCTGGCCTGCTCAAGGAGCAAGGGTACATGACCGCCCAGTATGGCAAGAACCACCTCGGCGACCGGGATGAGCATCTGCCGACGAACCACGGCTTCGACGAGTTCTTCGGCAATCTCTACCACCTCAATGCCGAGGAGGAGCCCGAGAACCCGGACTACCCGAAGGACCCCCAGTTCAAGCAGAAATTCGGTCCGCGTGGCGTGATCAAATCGACCGCCGACGGCAAGATCGAAGATACCGGCCCCTTGAACAGGAAGCGCATGGAGACCATGGATGAGGAGGTCACCGAGGGAGCCCTCAGCTTCATTGACAGAGCCCATGCCGCAGACAAGCCGTTCTTCCTCTGGTGGAACACCACCCGGATGCATATCTGGACGCATCTCAAGCCGGAATCGCAGGGTGTCACCGGATTGGGGATCTATGCCGACGGCATGGTTGAGCACGACGCGATGGTGGGCCAGATCCTCGCCAAACTCGACGAGCTGGGCATCGCCGACAACACCATCGTCATGTACTCGAGCGACAACGGTGCCGAAGCCATGAGCTGGCCCGACGGCGGCACCACACCCTTCCGCGGCGAGAAGAACACCAACTGGGAAGGCGGCTACCGCGTTCCCATGGTGATGCGCTGGCCGGGTGTGATCGAGCCCGGAACCGTCATCAACGAGGTGGGCTCGCATGAGGATATGTTGCCGACGTTCCTGGCGGCCGCCGGCGAGCCGGACATCAAGGAGAAGCTGCTCTCGGGCTCCAAAGCCATCGGTCGCAGCTACAACGTCCACCTCGACGGTTACAACCTGCTACCCGCCCTGAAAGGCGAAGCGGAGTGGCCGCGCAAGGAGTTCCTCTATTGGACGGATGACGGCGGTCTGGCGGCGCTGCGCTACAACCAGTGGAAGATCGTTTTCATGGAGCAGCGGGCACACGGCTACGAGGTGTGGCAGGAGCCTCTGGTGACGCTCCGCCTACCCAAGATCTTCACCCTGCGAGGCGACCCGTTCGAGAGGGCCGACCACGAGGGTATCGACTACCCGAAGTGGCGGCTCCAGCGGGCCTTCGTGCTCGTCCCCGCACAGGCCTTCGCTCAGAACTGGCTAATGAGCTTCAAGGACTATCCACCGCGCCAGAAACCGGGCAGCTTCAGCCTCGATCAGGTGATGGAGCAGCTGTCTGATACCGGAGGCTCCAACTAGCTCCGACTGCCTCATCGTGGGCGGAGGAGGACCCAGGTTCCCTCCGCCCGCACTTTCTGTGTCTTCCGGGCCGAGCGTGGTCGACCGCCGCGCTCGGCCCGTCTTTCGTTTAGACTTTTCTCGGCGTTCCACCTCTCGCCCGGATACGCATGGCCCACAAACGCCACCAACCCGCGACTGACCTCGCCTCCGTGCCCAGTCGACCCGCAGAGATCGCCGCATGTACGCTGCTTGTTGGCTCCGGCTTCGTCGCCCTGGCCTTCGAGACGCTGTGGGTGAAGCAGTTGGGGCGGGTCGTCGGGGTCGAGGTCCACGCGGTCACGATCGCCCTTTCCGCCTTCTTCGCTGGACTGGCGCTAGGTGGGGCCTTCCTCGGGCGCCTCGCCGACCGCTCCTCCCGTCCGATTCGTCTCTATGCAGCCCTCGAGGTGGGCGTGGCCGCCCTCGGCGTGCTCTCGACACTCGCCCTGGCGCGCGCGGCGGGCCCCTTCGTCGCCCTGCGCGAGACTGTGGGTTCCTTCGCCTGGGGGCTACCCTTCGGCCTCGTGGGCCTGCCGGCTTTCCTGATGGGCGGCACGCTGCCCGCGCTCCTGCGAGCCCTGCACCCCGGCCATGCGGCGGTCGCCCCTGCCACTGGCCTTCTCTACGCGGCCAACACTGCCGGCGCCGTGGCCGGGACGCTTGCCTCACCCTTCCTTCTCGTGCCAGCCTTTGGTATCTCGGGGACAGGTTTCTTCGCCGGGATCGTCAGTCTCCTGGTGGCCGGCGCCGCCCTCGTCTTCGACCGCCGCGCCGCCGATCCAGCGGCTTCGAAGTCGGCCGGCGCAGTCACCCCGAGGTCGCCTGAAGCCCGCCTCGCCCTTGCCTTGTACGCCGTGGCTGGCGGGGTGGCGCTGGGTTACGAGGTTGTGTGGTCGGAGCTGCTCGTCCAGTTCCTCAGCACCCGAGCCTATGCGTTTGCCGTCATGTTGGGGACGTACCTGACGGGCCTCGCCGTCGGCAGCTGGTGCTTCGCTCGTCTCAGCCGCCCGCATCACGACCCGTGGCGAGTACTCGGCCTGCTGCTGGCCGGCGCGGGGGCCAGCGCGATCCTGAACGTGGCCGTTCTCGGGCCCTGGCTCTTCGACGCCCAGACCTTCGCGGGGATGTGGGCGATGCGCCTCTTCGATCTCGAGACTATCGAGGTCATGGCCCGCTTCGTGGTCGCGTCGGTCGCGATCCTGCTCGTGCCCACGACGCTCCTCGGCGCCGCTTTCCCCGCGGCGGCGCGGCTCACGGCGGGTGCCGAGCGTGTGGGCGGCGATGTGGGCATGGTGGCCGCCCTCAACACGGCTGGCGGCATTGCGGGGACGCTGCTGACGGGATTCGTGCTCGTGCCCAGGATCGGCCTCGTTGGCTCCCTGGGCCTGCTCGCCGTCGGCGGGTCGCTGCTCGGGGCGGTGGCCATCCTCAGGAGTGCCCGGCCCCACGCCGCCGCCCTCGCGGTCGCCCTGGTACTCATGGTGGGCCTCGTGGCGTGGGCCACGCCACGCGATCGTCTGGCCCGACTCCTGGCCGAGGAGCGCGGGGGCCGGCTCGTCTTCTACGAGGAGGATGCCGGAGGCACGGTGGCCGTTCTCGAGCAGGAGTCGACGGGCCGCCGGGGCGGGTCTTTCCGGCGCTTGTACATCCAGGGCGTCTCCAACTCCGGCGACGCGCTAACCTCCTTGCGTTACATGCGACTCCAGGCGCTCTTGCCGCTCCTCGTCCACCCCGGGGAGCCTCGGTCGGTCCTGGTGTTGGGGTTCGGCACCGGCATCACGGCCGGTGCCCTTCTCCTCGATCCCGATCTCGAGACGAGGGTCGTCGCCGAGCTGCTTCCCTCGGTCGTCGAGGCCGCGGCCCACTTCTCAGGCAACTTCGGGGCGTCCCGGGACCCCCGGCTCGACGTCCGGATCGGTGACGGCCGCCACGAGCTCCTGCGCCAGAGCCAACGCTACGACCTCATCACCCTCGAACCCCCACCGCCCTCGGCAGCCGGGGTGGTGAACCTGTACTCGCGGGATTTCTACCAGCTGTGCCGCGAACGCCTCGCATCAGGGGGCCTCATGGCCCAATGGTGGCCCCTGCCAACGCAGAACGTGGAGGACTCTCGCTCCCTCGTGCGCGCCTTCCTCGACGTCTTCCCCTACGCAAGTGCCTGGTCGACCGAGATGCACGAGGTCCTCCTGGTCGGCTCCGTCGAGCCCGTCGATCTCGACGGTCCGCGTGTCGCTGAGCGGTTCGCCTGGCCCGGCGTCGGGTCGGCTCTCGCCGAGGTGGGGGTCGAGTCGCCAGAAGCGCTCCTCGGCACGTGGATCATCGGACGTGAGGGGCTCGAGACTTTCGCCGGCGAGGCACCACCCGTCACCGACGACCGGCCCTTGATCGAGCACGCGGCCTGGGTTCGCCGGGGCGAGATCCGCCGTGTCCTGCCCCGCCTGCTCGAGCTGGCTACAGACGTGCCCCTGGTCGAGTCGGACCCGCTGCGATCCGGGGCGGCGGCGCAGAGTCAGGAACTGCGTCGGTTCTACCGGGCCAGCCTTCTCGCACTCGAGGGTGAGCGCGAGGAGGCGGTGGCCGTCGTCCGCGCTGTTCTGGCCAGCGACCCGCAGAACCCCTACTATCGTTGGGTCGCCCTCGGCGAGTAAACGTCGACCGGTTTCCAAAATGTCGATGCCGATCGGCGGCCCTTCTTCCTCAGCGAGGACATTCAGGGAACTCCTTGGAGATCCCCTACCGATGATGGATCGATACGATAGGCTCCTGCTGGGACTCCTCTGTAACGGCAACCTGCTGGTCGAGGGGCTACCGGGGCTGGCCAAGACCCGGGCGGTCAAGAGCCTGGCCAAGAACCTGGAGTCCAACTTCTCGCGGGTCCAGTTCACGCCCGACCTCTTGCCATCCGACATGACCGGGACCGAGGTCTATCACCAGGCAGGGGGGCAGGCGGGGTTCCGCTTCGAGCCCGGCCCGATCTTCGCCAATATCGTGCTGGCCGACGAGATCAAGCGTGCGCCGGCCAAGGTGCAGGCGGCGCTCCTTGAGGCGATGGAAGAGCGCCAGGTCACGGTGGCGGGAACCACCCACAAGCTGCCGCCAACGAATCCGGGGATCCTGGGTCGCTGACGCTCACGGCCGGCTCGTCGGTAGGGCTGCTTCAGTCGGATTCGGCAGGTGGCAGCGTCCAATTCTCAGGCGGTACCACGACCGGCCCCTTCGCCTGCTCGCGGTAGTGCGGCGACATGATCTGCACGCCGTACTCGTTGAACACATCCTGGATCTGTCCGTGCAGCTCGGAGAGGATGGTGTATCGCTTTTCGGGTTCGTCAATGTTCGCGAGCAGGGTGTACTCGACGTAGAAATCCGACAGCCCTTTCTGCAGAACCCTCGGTTTCGGTGCCTTGCGAATCCCGGAGCAGCGGTCGGCCGCCATATTCAACAGAGCGTGAATCTGGCGCCAGGGGGCGTCGTAACCGATGGTGACTGAGGTGGCAATCATGGCGCCCTCGACGGGGGCATCGCGAGAGTAGTTGTTGACCTTGGTGCCCACGAGGACCGCATTGGGTATGGTCACATGCTCGTTTCTCAAGGTGGAGAGCTTTGTCGACAGGACACCGATCTCTTCGACAGTCCCTTCGGTCTCGTCGATGCGGACG
Source organism: uncultured Acidobacteriota bacterium (assembly GCA_963707075.1). GTDB lineage: Bacteria > Acidobacteriota > Thermoanaerobaculia > Multivoradales > JAHEKO01 > CAXMQZ01. The sequence continues at coordinate 1,666,890 of CAVPOX010000002.1, read as the reverse complement.
AATTCGCCGGGGCGGAATGCCTTGGTATAGACAATGACCATGCCGCTGACGATCTGATTGACCAGCCCGGTGGCTCCCAACGAGACCATCAGGCCGACAAAGACGCTCACCCCTTTGAAGGCGGCAGTATTCGACCCGGGAATATACGGATAGGCCACGGTCAGGGCGAAGATCCACATGACGACGATGATCAACCGGCGAGTGGCCTTGGCGGTTTCGGGTTGCAGCCAGCTGACATTCAGAGTCCTGTTCTCGACGCCGAGAAAGAAGGTACCAACAATCCTGGTGAGGAATCGGTTGAAGAGAAAGATCAGGAATACAGTGAACAGGCCGGGGATCCCGCCAAGCACCCCCATACTGAGGTCGGTCAGAAGGTCGACCAGATAGTTCCCCAGACCGATGCCCCAGGGCCGGGTGAACGGAAATCGTTTGAAGACGAAGGTCAGCCAGAGATAGGCCAAGGGAAGGATCAGAGCCCAGGCGATCGGCCCCAGCGCACGTTGCACCAGATTGTTGAGGTAGGGCTTGAGATCGAAGCCGCTGACTCCGAGAGACCGGTGTTGAAGAATGCGTCTGAGTCTGGTGACCAATCGTTGTCGCAGGCGGAAGATTGCGACAAGCAAGAGTCCAAACATCAGAGTCGCCAGCAGACTGAGACCGATGCCGCGCAACAGGTTCGGCAGATAGTTCTGTTCGGCCTTGGCGCTCATCACCTCCTGGAGCCGGGAGGCCACTTCGCCGCCGAGCTCTTCCAGGGTTTGTCTGGAGGCCGGATCGAGGTCCTCCCGACGCAACTCCACAAGGACCTGGTTCTGAACCCCGACAAGTTGGAATGGGACACCTCGGATCTCCGTCGGTTCACTCCACACATCTGCTCCGAGTGCATCGTCGGGCAGCGAGGTGATGCGTTCCTTGGAGCGGTTCGCTCGCTCGTAGGGTTCGAGTCCCCCGACGATGCCGCGGAAGGTGACGATGTGGCGATTCCAGACTCTCAAGTCGACTTCGTCATCGGCGATGCGACTCGGGATGAACCCCGCCGGTAGAGCTTCGTCTTCCCCGGTCGGGGCGGATACTTCGGGTTCTGCGTCGGTTTCTGTGTCGGAGGCGGCGGTCTCGGGTGGAGGTACCTGGTCGCCCTGAGTGCGTGCAGCCGCAGGGAACAGGACGAGCAGAAGGAGTAGGGGCAGTAGACCCGATCGAATCTGAATGGTCCTCATGGGCCCGATCTTAAGACACGAACGTGGGGTTTCTGAAAGAATCTGCCCTCTTGGAGGGAATCCTCGAGTGAAGCGCAGTCTACGAATCATCTCGGTCGGGTGCCTGGCCACAATCCTGGGACTTCTGTCCGGGATCGCCGTGGCTGACCTCGTCCAGCCGGTCAACGTGCAGCTGAAGGAGCAGGAGCCGAACTCCTTTCTGGTGCAGTGGCAGGTTCCTCAGACCTTTCCGGTCAGGGCCATGCCCGAGCCTGTGCTGCCCGAGGATTGTCGCCCGAGAGGCGAACGAATGTTTGAAGAACAGCCCGGAACGTGGCTGAACCGGCAGGTCTATCGGTGTGAAGACACCCTTGCAGGTCGAACCCTCAGCATCCGATATCCGTTCGTCGTGGCGGGGCAGTCCACCATGATGCGGGTCGACTTTCTCTCGGGAGAGCAATTGATTCATGCTCTCAATCCCGGAGAGTACGAGTGGCTTGTCCCGGAGATCGACGCGGGTTTGATCGACGATCTTTGGAGCAACATCCGACAAGCTGTTGTTGCTGGCGTCACTCATTCTCTGGGTGGCTGGTCGCATTGGGCGTTCGCCCTGGCAATTGGCTTGCTGGGCGGTGCCAAGGTCTCGTCCCGGGTCGTCTCTGCGTTCTTCCTGGCTCAACTCCTGGCGGTCATCCTTTCGGCCAGCGCGGGGGTGACTTTGCCGCCGGCGATGGCAGAGGGAGGGGTGGCTATCGGCGCGGTGCTGTTGGCCAGGCAGGTCTTGTGGCCGACTGCGAGTTCTGGGCAGTTGTTAGGCCTCGGGGCGGCTGCCGGGTTGGCGCATGGACTTGGTCTGACCGGCATGTTGTCCATGCCGAGAAGCTTTGAGAGTCTCGAGGGTCTGTATGCGGCCTTGGCAGTCCTGGGGATGGACCTGACCCTCCTGGGCGTGGTCTTGGGTCTGGTCTGGACTCGCGAACGCATCGTTGGGTCGTCGTTGAGCCCGGTACTGACCCGCGGACTGGCATATGTGGCCGGTTCGGTCGCTGTGGCGGCAGCCCTGGTCTGGGTACTGGCGAGTCCGGAAGTCGAGGCTGAAATGGCAAGCACCGCCAGTCAATTGCCGGCGCAGATTGGCGACGGTAGCTCGGCCGGGGGACCCGGATCTCGACGGGTGGCAGCGCCAGGCTCCCAGGCCTCGATTCAGAGTTTTGTTTCGGTCGAGGCCTTCGAGATTCGCAATGAGATTCTCGTGCGACTGGGGGACCTGGCTTCCGAGCTCGGGTTGAGGGCCGGCGAGACCATTGCGGTCGAGATTCAACCCGATGTAAAGCAAGCCGTTGAGGCTCTCGTTGTGCCGTTGACCACAGCCGCGATCGATGGAGAGACCAAGGAACCCGTTGTCGATCGGGTCGACTTCCTGACCGTTGGAACCCAGGGTGTCCTGCCTCGTCCCGAACCGGTTCTCGAGTATGTGGACGAAGCCCACGTCGGTGTAACCCTGGTCTATCTGACACCGCGAACTCCCGATCAGTACACGATGACGTGGGAGATGTTTCCGGAGGGTGTTCCACAGATCCCTGCGACTGTCAGCGATCCCGAGTTTTCGCAGACCCAGACGCTTACTGCCGAAGCCCCTGTCTTGACTTGGGAGAACAATCTCAGTGTGGATCCAGTGCCGACCGTGTCGGCCATCCAAGTCGAGCCCAGGACCCTGCCGATCCCGCTGGTTGCCCTGCCCCTCCTGCTGGCTTCGGTCTGGTTTCTGCTGGCTGCCGTGCGAGGGCAAGAGCGGACGCGCAGCTTCGTGCTGGTCCGGGTACTGCTGGCGGTGGCGCTACTCGTGTCGCCAATTGGAGAGATGGCGATCGCCTTGCCCTCTTCTTTCGGGTCGGTACCGTCCACGGGTGAGGCACGGCGCATTCTTTCCGGTGTGCTGCCCAACGTCTATCGCGCTTTCGAGTTCCGCGAGGAGTCGGATGCTTATGACAGGCTGGCGGTCAGCGTTACGGGCGACACACTGTCCGATGTCTACCTGGAACACCGCCGCGCCCTGGAGATGGAAGAGCGAGGAGGTGCGCGTGCCCGGGTGGAGGCCGTCGAGGTCGAGGAGGTTCGCTCCGTAGAACCAGCGACCGAGGGCGGTTTCATTGCCGAAGGGGTTTGGGTGGTCGGTGGCACCGTGACCCATTTTGGCCATCGACACTTTAGGCAGAACCGTTACGATGCCCGGGTAACCCTGGTGCCGGTCGAAGAGATCTGGAAGATACGATCAATCGAGCTGTTCGATGAAGAGCGGCTTCGTTAGCGCTCAAGGTGAGATGGAAATCGAGAAGAGAGCTATGACTGAAGACAACCCCGGTCTCCTGCCGCGTATTCTGCGCGCTCCGGTTTTTCACTTTTTCGTCCTGGGCGCGATCCTGTTCGGGACATACACTCTTTTTGCCGACAAGCAGGAAGAAGAAGGCAAACAGATTGTGATCTCGGCTCAGCAGGTCGAGTTGCTCGCATCACTTTGGGAGAAGCAGTGGCGCCGACCCCCGATGCCGGAAGAGCTGGACGGACTGGTGCAAAGCTACATCCGTGAAGAAGTCCTTTACCGTGAGGCCCTTGCCCTGGGACTCGATCGCGATGATCAGGTGGTGCGCCGGCGGTTGGCCCAAAAAATCGAGTTTCTGGCCCAGGATCTGGCAACTGCGGGCGAACCCGGTGAAGCGGAATTGCGTGTCTTCTACGAGGAGCACCCGGAGATCTTCGAGGAGCCAGCACGGATTACCTTCTCCCACATCTACATCAACACCGACAAGCATGGCGCAGAGTCAGTGGCCGTGGCCGAGCGTTACCTGGCGGAGCTCGAGAGTGGTGCGGATCCGAGCCAGGTGGGAGATCGCTTCATGCTGCAGAGTGAGTATCTGAGGAAATCTCCGGACGAGGTGGCCCGTCACTTCGGGCGACAGTTCGCCGAAGAAGTCTTCGTCATCGAGCCGGGGGCATGGTCTGGACCGGTGCAATCCGGCTACGGACTCCATCTGGTTTTCGTGGAGGGGGTACAGGAAGCTTTTCAGCCACCGCTGGAGGAGATCCGACAAGCGGTCCGCGACGAATTCATGTCCTATCGCCGGCGCGAGGTGGACGGGCTCTTCTACAACAAGCTTCGGGAGGGCTATGAGATCGTGATCGAAGAGCCGCAGACCACTGAGGAGGCCGTGGCGGAGTCGTAGTATGGGCTTGGTGACTGTGGAGAGCGCATGCCTGGGATCACAGTGAGAGTTTGCCGCGGCAAAGGGCGCCATGGAGAGCGGTTATCGGCTCTACTGGTTGACGTCCCGATGCTTGTGGTTGTGATAGCTCTTGGAGTGTGGATCGGTTGCTCCCGACCAGATCTGGTGGTCGACACTGAGTTGGGTCGACAACAAAGAGAATCTCTCACCCACATCTTCTATCGGGATAACACTCCGCCCCCAGCGCCGACCCCACAGGAGATCCGGCTGGCCCGCGAAGCGATGCGCGACTCGGAGCCCTGGGAGCGTGAACTTTTGGAAGCGATCTACCCCGATGACCCTGAGCTTTGGGCGTATGCCACACGGGATAGCGACGAAGACGGGGTTTTCGATTTCCGCGTGAGCGACCATTACGGCCGGTTTCTCGAGGGAGACACCGATCTGGACGGCGACGGGCTGGACAATGTTCTCGACCAGGCGCCGTACGAAGCGGCAGATGAGGGCGGAGTACGCGAGCAGATTCCCGCGCAGCTCGATTGGGCAGAGCTGGGTAAACCAGCGGAGATGGCGCAGATTCAGCGCGATCTGTTCAACCGCAATCGAATCCTCCTGGTCGAGCGTTCTGCGGATTTCACGCCCGAGCTCGCCCAGTCGGTATCCGACGTGGTCACCAAAGTCTACAAAGAGATCTTTGGAGATAACGGTGTGTTGCCGACGCTGCGTGTCGTGGCGACAGAGGAGTCGTCTTTGCTGGACCCCACGGCAGAGGAAGGCGCGAGCGACTTTGCCCAGGTGCTGCCCGCGACCCAGACGTTGGAAATCTACCGTCGCGGGATCGACGCCCCACCGGCGATTCAGCTCGGCTTCCTGGCGCATGAGATCGCCCACAACATCCAGTTCTCGCTCGACTACGACGCCCAACGCCAGGAAGAGATCATTCGGCGCAACTACTTCGCGGCGGCTCACTTCTTCGATCTGGTCGAGCCCTATGGCTGGACGATCGTGCCCACCGAGCTGAACCCGGAGGCCGAGTTCAGCCTTTTCCGGCCACAGTATGTTTCTCAAGAGCCATATGACTATCTCTATATGGACGAGTCAATCGAGGACTGGGAAAACTGGTTGGCCGCGATCTATGAGGAGGTCGGCGAAGAGGCCTACCTGACCGACCAGCGGATCGTCGAGGCGCAGATCCTGGGCGACTACTCCCTGTCCGGTCCCTGGGAGTGGTACAGCGATGAGGTCATCGCTTATGTCTATCTGGCAATGCTCGATTCACTGAGAGGGCGCTGCCAGCCCGCCGAATGGGAAGCGCTTGGTATGGCCTTCCAGAATGAAACCGTGGCCGTGGAGTGGCCCTACTTTCGCTTCGAGAACGCCCGGGGTGCCGAGATCCAGATTCACCTGCGCCAGGTCTATCCGATGGATCCCGCAGATGTTGTCTTGCTTGCCGAGAACTATCTTCTGGCAACACAGCCTCAGTACTGTGTGGAGCAGTGAGGCTGCACTGAGAGGCGGCAATAAAAAAAGGACGGGGGCCCGAAGGCCACCCGTCCAGCGAAGCGAAACGACTGATTTCGCTTGGACTGTCTAGTTGATCTTCTTGTAGCTGACGGAGCTCAGCTTGACAGGAGGGGTTCTCTTGTCGGAGCTGATGGTCACGTGCTCGTCCCAGCCGATCTCGGCACCCATTTGGATCACGCCGGTGCCCACCCGATCCTCGTTGAGGTCGAGCTGAATCACCGTCACGTTCTCCGCGATGTCGCTGGCCCGGGCCTTGGGCTCGAGAAAGGCCATGGGATCGGTGCTGCCGAGGATGACGCGGTAGTTGCCATCCGGCATCTTGGTCCAATAGGCATACTCGATGGCCATCGAGCCACCCGGCTGCTTGACGGTGCCGCACTCCGTGCCCGCCGCGAGAAGCTCATGAAGGCCTTCACCGCCTTCGGTCTTCAACACTTCCTGAATGGCGGCCCGGTCATCGTCGGTCACCCAGCAGTCGATGTCGATCGTCAACTGGGCCGTGGGATTGTTGGAGCGATTGGATAGATCAGCGGTCGCCACGAAGCGGTGGAAAGGCTCGCCATAGACATCCTCGCCGACGACGCCGATTCGCTTGTAGGTCGAGCCCTCGAGTGAGAGATCACCCATCAGGCCCTTTTGGCTGAAAACCCAGGCGGCGACCGGCGCTTTGATGTCGTTGGTGTTGATCTTGCCGCCAGCGCCCTTCTTCATCACGGCCACCGAGCCGGTCACGCCGGCCTCCCAGCCTCGACTGGACTTGCGGAACTTGTCCAGAGCTTCGTCGGTCATGAAAGCCATCACCATGCCCTGGGACTGAACACCAGCGGTCAGACCGAATGAAGCCGATGAGGCCTGCCAGTACTCGACCGTCTCGCCGTCGACCTGCAGGGCGCAGTTGCCCCTCTCGAGCCCGACACCAAGGCCGACTTTGGAGATCTTCGGACAGACCAGGACGCCTTTGGCCATGGCCATGAGCTCCTCGGAGTTCGACGCAAAGCCGTCGAATTCCACCAGGGCTTCGTCCACCCTCATATCCAGCTGTTCCGGTTTGAAGGCAAAAGCACCGGTGGCGCCGAGCAGCACCAGGCACAAAACAATTACAATTCTTTTACTACTGAACATCTGCTTCCTCCCTTTGGTTCATTGTCTTAAAGTCCATCTTACACCCACTTCAGGCGTTCTCGCCGATGTTGGCAACCCTTTTGGCGACGCTGCTGCCCATGGAACCGAGGGCGATGATGGCGAAGCCGGCGAAAAGAAGCTTGACACCGACCAGGACGCCGACCGCCCACATGCCGGAGAAGGGCCACTGCCAGAAGATCAGCCCTGCCAGGATGATGGAGACGATGCCGCCGAACAGCAGCCAGCCCCAGCCCTTTTCAGGCTTGACCTTGAAGGCGGCGACAATTTCGAAGATCCCGTCAGCGAGAAAGAAGATCGCCAGAATCATCGCCAGGGTGGCCATGCCGATTCCGGGACGGAACAGCATGACAAGCCCAGTCAGGATGAGCAGCCCCCCGAGTAGAAAGGTCAGGATTCCCTTGCCGAAAGATCCGGCGGAAAAGGCCCAGATCAGTCGGGCGATACCGGCGGCCACCATCAAGACGCCAATCAGCATAGAGACCATGCTGCCAGCGAACATTGGGGCCAGGATGGCGAGAAACCCCAGAATCACCAGAGCGATCCCGAAGACCATGCCACGCCGTGAAGCCTGCTTGAGACCACTACCCAATTCGTCGTTCATCTTCCCTCCTTTGTCTTTTGGCCTGCCGAACCGATTGCGATCCTGCGGGCGAATCGCAGACGCAATCTGGATTTCGGATATCAACCGCACCAGTCATCTGGTGAGGCGTTACACTCTCGGTGCCAGAAATCGTAGCGCATTCTCCAGGCGTCTGCAGGCGATTAGTTGCGAATCCCCTTGCGCACCGCGTCCCGCCCCTTGTTCTTGACCCTATCCACGGCCTGATCTTCGATCTGATTCTCGACGACGTCGAAGAACTCATCGCGGGCTGCGTCCTGGACCTGGTTCTGGGCGACATCCTGTGCCACATCTGCGACATCGGTGACGTCGACGCCGTCCCGAGCGATGTCGGCGACATCCTGTACCCGGTTTACGGTTTGCGCCACCTCGATGCCGTCCTCGACGGTATCAGCGAGATCGACAGCCCGTTGGACGTTCTTGGCGGCCTTGCGGACGCTCTTGGCATCGGCAGCGATGGAAACGCCTATCAATAAGACGCAGGCCAGACCAGCCATCCAGGTCTTGTGGTTTGTCTGCCGGTGCAGTGATCTCATTCCGCGACCTCCAGAGACTGCAGCAGGGAGTGGAGTCCCTCAGCGTGCGCTTGGATGGCCTCGGGATCGCCGATGTAGCCAAGCGCGCCGACGCGGTTGCCCGGAAGCTGGAACAAGGCCATGAATGTTTCAACGGTCTGGTCTTCTCGATAGGTGCCCGAACCCATGAAGCAGTGCAGTGTCAGATCCCTCAGCTGCTCTGTCCACGGTTCCTTGATCAGTTTGGAGTCGCTGAACAGCCCGGTTTCCATTGCCTCCAGCCGGGCGAGGGAGTCCTCGATACTGGTGGAGTCCCGCATGATCCACATGCCTTGCCAGAGCAGGCTGCCGTCGGTGGGATAGGCGGAGATGACATTGCGACCCTCAGTCCTTGGTGTTCGGATCTCCCAGCCGTCTGGATAGGTGACCGAAAAGGCCGCTTCGTCGCCCTGGGTGTAGGTCATCCTCTGCGCGTTGGCGGCAGCGGTCGAGGCGATGAGTGCCACGACAATGACAAGCAAGAATCGCTTCATCTGGGACCTCCTCGGTGACAGTTTCGCATGAACGTGGTCTGAGCTCGGGGTCGACAAGCGGAAACTCATTGGCCCGCGCTGACCGTGACGACCGGCGCCTGCACAGGGCTTCCGGTCTCTGCGATCGAGGCCATGAACATCATGAAAGTGAGAGTCTGTTTGGAATAGATGTCGCTTCGGTCGATCCAGAACCACTGATCGTCGAAGCGGGTTTCCACGAAAGCGAATTGCGGCCGGTCTGGAGCACTGTGAATCTGGATCAAGTAGTGCTCTTCGCCTTCGTGGTGTGGCACATAGCGAGCCCGACCCTCTTCGACATGATCGATCGGGACGTCGATGCTGTTGCCGAGCTCGAGCAACATCTCGATCAGCGAGCGGGTCTGTATCGCTATTTCCCGGTTGTTCTCGGGCAATCCGAAGACGACGACGAACTCCCTGGCGTTCGGGTCGAGTCCCAGCGTCTCCTTGACGAAAGCCAGGTCCTTCTGAATCGCCTCGTCAACCTTGTGATTGAAGAACATGGCCGCAGTCGGTCCGGTAGCGGTAGAGCGCAACCGCATGCCGACCGCATTGCTGTTTTGCAGGCGCGTCAGGGCTGCCAGAAGGGGGCCCCACTCCGGGTCTGACGGGTGGTGACGGGCCGTCATGTCGACGTGGTTTCGAATGCCGTTGATGGAACGGGTGGCGAGTCTGAAGACGAAATCGGCTCCATAGCCGGATTGGATCAACCATAGGATCCGATCCGGTGGCACCGGTGTCAGCAGGCTCTTGGTGAATTTGTCGCCACTCATCGGGTTGTAGGTGATGGTCGGACGATCAGCCCATTTGGCGTTGCCCCCGATGCTGTAGACGTCTTTGCCAGTGAGGCCCGCGTTGAGGTTACCGCCAGCATTGACCGAGCCCTCGAGCGAGTATTGATTGATCACCGAGGCGACCTCGAGGAAGACCGGCGGCTCGCCATAACGCATCTTGACGATGTTGAGCAGCATCTGCCGCTTCCACGAGTCGCCGATAGCCGTCGAGTAGTCGAACTGGTCCTTCTCAATGGTCCCGGGGCCGACGCTACGGCAGGCTCCAAGAAACGCAGTCACCAGCAGGATGAGCAGTGCCAGGTAGTGGCGTCGGAATGTCATCGCAGATTTCCCTCCAACTGCATCAACTGCTATTGCGGTACAAAGGACTCTAGCACCTCGATTGAAGACATCTGTCTGATTTGCGGACTGTTGCATCGCCAGCGCCGCCGGACTCCGATAATCTGGCCAACGTGAGACCGAGGACCGTAAAGCCGTCAGGGCACCGAAGGACGAGTAGGTGGTAGCTGCAATCCTCTTGTTGCTCAAGGTCGCGGTGATGGCCGTCATTCTGGCCATCGGTATGGATTCGACCTTGCAGGACCTCACTTATCTTTGGCGACGCCCTGGCCTGTTATTGCGCTCACTGCTCGCGATGTATGTCGTCGTTCCGCTTGTTGCGCTGCTCTTCGTCAAGCTTTTGGTCCTGCCTCCAGGAGTGGAGATCGCTCTTCTGGTCCTGGCTGTCTCGGCAGGCGGCCTGATGCTTCCTCGCAAGCTGATGGGAGTCGGTGACGGTTCCTATGTCTTGAGCCTGGTCGTCCTCTCTTCGTTGGTGGCCATTGTGACCGTTCCCGCGGGCTTGGCGCTTTTCGGTCCGCTTTTTGGAGATTCGGTCGCGCTGATGCCAATTGAGGTGGCGCGGGTCCTCGGACGAGTGTTTCTGCTTCCTCTGGTGGTCGGCATGCTGGTGCACTGGCTTGTTCCCGAGATCAGCTCCCGTATGAGCGAGAGACTCCTGCTGGTGGGTAGCGGCGTTCTGGCCGTGTGCATTCTGCTGCTGCTCGTCACGAATGGCGGTCTCATTCTCGAAGCCGGCTGGCCGGCCTTGTTGGCTCTCGGTGGGATGACCCTGGTGGCGATGGCAGTGGGGCACGTTCTGGGCGGGCCCGACCCTGACAACCGCACCGTGCTGGCCATCTCCTGTGCCACACGCCACGCTGGATTGATGGTGCTGGTTGCAGCCTCGGTACCCGGGCCCCGCACGGCGGCTCTCGTCGGCGCCTATTTTGTCGCCTCGGCGGCGGTGACGATCCCCTACCTGCGCTGGCGGCGGCGGTTGCCGTCGACCGGCCAGACCTCGAACGATTAGTCGATCAGGTCGGTTGGACCGTGCAATGGCGCAGATAGCGCATGGGAGCGACTCCGAAGCTCTCCTGGAAGCAGCACAGAGCTGGGACATCTAGACCAGAAAGTTCTCTGCCGCGGCATACTCGAGACTGGTCTGGGCCAGCCGCCGGGCAGGGAAACGAATCGGGTGCGAGAGGCGAAGTTGCCGCTGCTGAGAGGCTGAAAGGCGACATCCCAGAACTCGTCTGCGATCAGCTGGTGCTGGGAGACCGAAGAGGCATCAGTGGTGCCTGCTGTGCAGAAATTGCCCATGGCTAGGTCGTTGCCGAAACTGAATAGTCGGGCGCGAAAGGGGCCTGCTAGGCTACCGCAACTTCGCCCGCGGAGTGCGGATAGTGGACAGGAGCGCTAGTTGTTACCCTGAGTAATGCACCAGAACAGGAGTCGTTTCTCCAAGTGATAAGAACACTAACCTCTTCTGCTGTTTTGGCGGGATCAAGGGTCTTTCCAATGCTTTCGAGAGGAGGCACCACGCCGTGAAGATCTGGACCACTCGGTTCGCGCTTGTCGGTCTGCTGCTCATGATCCTGACCCTGCTCGCGGCGCAAGGGGCTACGGCCCAGGGCGAAGGACCGCGCGTGTACCTGCTGTCGCCGGTCGATCTGAATGCCCTTTCGCTGACCTGGATGGACCTGTCGAGCAACTTCAACTTCTCCCAGACGATCCTGATCGAGGATGCGGATATCGAAAGTGAGGTCCTCGCCCTCAACTACAACCGCTTCTTCTCCCTCAGCGGCCGTTTCGCGGAAATCTGGGTCACCGGCATCTGGGGTTCGGTACGAGGAGATATCCAGGTGGGCCCAGATCCACCACCGATCGTGCCTTTCCCGCCGGGCAGTTGGGTGACCTTTCCCAAGGAGTCCGGCCTTGCGGACCCCTACGTGGCGATGCGTATCGGTCTGATCGGCGCACCGGCGCTCGAGCTGCCACAGTTCATGCAGCATCGGCAGGGTTTCCAGCTCTACGCCCTCGCTGGAGCCTCCCCACCGCTCGGTGATTACGAGGGCGACCGTTCAATCAACCTGGGAACCAATCGATGGGCGTTCCGCCTCGGTCTACCGATGGTCGTACCGTTCGGCTCGCCGGCCAGCCGGACCGCTCTCGAGATCCACCCCAACATTTACCTCTTCACCGACAACGACGATCCCTACCGCGCCGACCGACGGGAGCAGGATCCGTTGTTCGTGGTGGAGTCCCACCTGAGCCGTAACTTCACGCCGAAGCTTTGGGGGTCGATCGACCTGCGCTATCGCACCGGCGGCGAGACGACCACCGACAGCGTGTCCGACGACAACCGCGTCGGCCAGCTCGGCGGAGGCCTCTCGCTGGGCTACCAGATCACCCAGAGCGTGCAAGCTTTCGTCAGCTACGGCGAGATCCTGGCCAAGAACGACGACAGCGAGGGTGACATGTTTCGCGTGCGCTTGATCTGGGCCTTTTAGGAGCCACGAGGTATCCAAGGAGGAGCATAATCATGGGTTCCAAGAAGATCAGGATGATGACCCTGTCTCTGGCGATCGCTCTGTTGGCCCTGCCGCTGGCGATGGCGCAGGAAGAGACGAGCGAGATCTCGACCGGCAAGATCGTCGACGACCCCTACGACCATCGACCACTCGAGGAGATCACGCCGGCCGAACGCGCCAGAGTACGTGGGTTCAGCCCGTATGCCGGTCGCGACTTCCCGACCCTGGCGCTGTTCGGTGACACGCATCACCATACGATGAACTCGGGCGACGCCTTCATGGGGGGTAACCGGCTGTCTCCGGAAGATGCCTACCGGCTTGCGCGAGGTGAGGAAATGATCTCGTCGAGCGGCGTACCGGTGAAACTCTCCAGGCCGCTCGACTTCCTCGTGATCTCAGACCATGCCGAGGGGCTCGGCGTGATCACCGAGGTCTACAACGGCAACCCTGCGTTCATCTCGGACCCGACGCTGGCACGCTGGAACAAGATGATGCAGGCCGGAGGGGAAGAAGCCGCCGCGGCACAGAACGAGCTCGTCTCCGCGCAGGCGCAGGGAACGCTGCCGGGTCCGGTGCAGGACCCACAGGTCGTCACACCTGTGATGAAATCTGTTTGGGAGCAGTACACCGAGATCGCCGAGCGTTTCAACGAGCCGGGGGTGTTCACCGCCGTGATCGGCTACGAGTGGACCTCGGTGCCGGGAGGAAACAACCTACATCGTAATGTGCTCTACCGTGACGGCAAGGAGGCGGCCGATCAGGTGTACCCATTTAGCGCCTGGCAGAGCGAGGACCCGGAGGAGCTGTGGGCGTGGATGGCTGCCTTCGAGGAGAAGACCGGCGGCCAGCTCATCGCCATTCCGCACAACGCCAACCTGTCGAACGGACGCATGTTCGAGCTCGTCGACTTCGACGGCAACCCGATCGACCGGGATTATGCCGAGCGCCGGGCGCGTTTCGAGGTGCTGCAGGAGATCATCCAGACCAAGGGCAACAGCGAGACCCACCCGACTCTGTCACCCAACGACGAGTTCGCCGGTGACCTCGGCATCGCCGGCTGGGAGTACGGCAACCTGACACTGGAGGACGAGCCGGAGTCGCCGGAGATGCGGCCTACGATGTACCTGCGAGCCGGCCTGATGCGGGGTCTCGAGCAGGAGGCGAAGCTCGGTGTCAATCCCTTCAAGTTCGGCATGGTCGGAAGCACCGACGTGCACAACTCCCTGACCGCCATCGAGGAGGACAACTTCTTCGGCAAGCTCCCCATCCAGGAGCCCTCTCCCCATCGCTGGGACCACGTCTCCAAGGAGGGGTTCGGCAAGACTCGCTACACTTGGCACTACATGGGGGCGGGCTACGCCGCGGTGTGGGCGACCGAGAACACGCGCGAAGCGATCTGGGATGCCATGAAGCGCCGCGAAGCGTACGGCACCTCGGGGACGAGGATCCAGCTGCGCTTCTTCGGCGGTTGGGGATTTACGGAGGCTGACGCAGGCACCCGCTACGTCGCCGACCTCGGCTACACGAAAGGCGTACCCATGGGCAGCGACCTGCCGGAGCGGCCGGAAGGCAAGGCCCCGAGCTTCCTGGTAGCGGCGCTCAAGGACCCGATGTTCGGCAACCTTGACCGGATCCAGATCGTCAAGGGTTGGCTCGGAGCCGATGGCAAGGCGCAAGAGCGAGTCTACGATGTCGTCTGGGGGGACGCGGACCGGCGCGAGATCGGCCCAGATGGCAAGCTCACGCCGGTGGGTAACACGGTGGACGTCGCCAACGCAACCTGGACCGACTCGATCGGTGATCCAGATCTGGCCACGGTGTGGACCGACCCGGACTTCAATCCTTCGCAGCGAGCCTTCTACTACGCACGGGTGATCGAGATTCCGACACCCCGCTGGACCGCCTACGATGCCCTGCGATTCGGCGTCGAGATGTCGCCCGAGGTGCCGATGGTGCAGCAGGAGCGCGCCTGGAGCTCTCCGATCTGGTATGCGCCGGGCGGGTGACCGATCCCAAACAATCATGAATTCCCTGCGTATCGCGGTGTTAGGTCGGGCCCGGTGCTAGCGAGGAGTGAGCAAGAGGAGAAGTGAAACGTGAGCAGAAAAGTCAAGGTCTTTGTCCTGGCCACAATCATTTTGCAGAGCCCGCTTCTGACTGCCCAGGAGTATTCGCCTTACTTGGGCGACTTCCCCAATCAGGTTTTCTTCGGCGATACGCACGTGCACACGAGCTTCTCGGCCGATGCCGGGTTCGCTGGCACGACCCTGGGCCCCGAGGACGCCTATCGATTTGCCCTCGGCGAAGAGGTCACCTCGAGTACGGGGGTGCGCGCCAAGCTGCAGGTGCCGCTCGATTTCATCGTGGTGGCCGATCACGCTGAGAACCTCGGTTTGGCACCGCTCGCGGCAGCCGGGGATCCGAACGTCCTGGCGACTGACTACGGGCGTCGGATCCACGACCTCCTGAAGGCGGGCAAAGGAGTCCAGGCCTTTGACGAGTGGCGTGCCGCGAAGGCTAGTGGCGTCGACCCGATGGGCGGCGACGAAGGCTTGCCGGCTGCGAAGACGGCGTGGAATCTCATCATCGAGGCGGCTGAGAAGTACAACCAACCGGGCCACTTCACCGCTTTCATCGGTTACGAGTGGACTTCGGTGCCGGGTGGTCGAAACCTCCACCGCAATGTCATCTTTCGCGACGGCGAAGAGCGGGCCGACCAGGTTCTGCCTTTCGACTCCTACAAGTCGGAATCTGTCGAGGATCTATGGCTGTGGATGGCCGACTACGAGGAGATGACCGGAGGCAGGCTGCTCGCGATCCCGCACAACGGCAATCTGTCCAACGGTCTCATGTTCGACGACGTCACGTTCAAGACGAACACGCCGATCGATCGGGACTACGCCGAACGTCGCCGGGAATGGGAGCCGCTCTACGAGGTCACCCAGATGAAGGGGGACGGTGAGGCCCACCCTGTGCTTTCCCCCGAAGACGAGTTCGCCGACTTCGAGACCTGGGACAAGGGTGGCATCAATTCTCCGGTAGTCAAGACGCCCGACATGCTGCCACGCGAGTACGCTCGCGCTGCCTACAAGCGCGGCCTCGCGTACGAGGAGAAGCTCGGTGTCAATCCGTTCAAGTTCGGGATGGTGGGCTCGACCGACACCCATACCGCACTGATGACCACCGACGAATCACAGTACTTCGGCAAGATCACGGTCCTCGAACCAGCACCGAGTGAAGACCGTTTCTACGAACTGGTGGCGGGCCGCACCAACCCCGACAACCTCGATATCGAAGTCGAGGCCTGGCAGGTACAGAGTGCTGGCTTGGCGGCAGTATGGGCCCGTGAGAACTCCCGCGAGGCACTCTGGGACGCGATGGCGCGCCGGGAGGTCTTCGCCACAACCGGGACCCGAATGCGGGTACGGCTCTTTGGCGGCTGGGACTTCGAAGACGGCGACGAGGATCGGCCCGACATGTCCAAGCGGGGCTACACCAAGGGGGTGCCGATGGGCGGTGACATCCAGAACGCGCCCGCGGGCAAGGCCCCGACCTTTCTGGTCCACGCCTTGAAGGATCCCAACAACGCCAATCTCGACCGCGTGCAGATCATCAAGGGATGGCTCGACGATCAAGGCGAAGCTCACGAGAGGATCTGGGACGTGGCCGTCTCCGGCGGGCGTGAGATCGGCCCGGACGGGCGCTGCCGGACCCCGGTGGGCAGCACGGTCGGGGTCGAGGAAGCGACCTACCGCAACAGCATCGGTGCTGCCGAGTTGAGCGCCTTTTGGCGAGACCCGGAGTTCGATGCATCACAGCGAGCTTTCTATTACGTGCGGGTGCTCGAGATTCCGACACCCCGCTGGACGACCTACGATGCCAGGATCTTCGACCGCGAGATCCCGGAGGGTGCTCCGACCGAGATCCAGGAGCGGGCTTACACCTCGCCCATCTGGTACACACCCTAGTCCGTATCACTGAGTCGAGGATTCACGAGAACCGACAGGAAAGGGGAACCACAGCATGGGAATCGGTAAGAAAGCAGCTACTCACAAGGGCAAGAAGGCCATCGAGAATATGACGGAGGACATTCCGGTCGTCGGCGACCTGGTGGACAAGAGCATCAAGTCGGGTCCAATGGATGGCGCCGAAGACAGTCTCGACCGAACCAAGGACAAGCTCGGCCGAGACAAGGGTAAGTTCGGGCGTGACAAGAAAGACGGCCCGTTCGATCGAAGATAGTGGAAAGAGGCTGATGTCGAGCGGCCAACGTGCTCTGGCCGGTCAGCCGATGCGGTTCGCCGTCAACCCGCAATACAACTTGCGCGACATGGAGGGCACGGTGGGGTGGAAGGTCTCGTTCACCGGGGCCCTTCTGGTACCGGCGAGTTGAGCTGTTAGCCCTTCATGTCCGGGAAGAATTCGGCAACTCGGCCACGAGTGGGCTGGGTGGCTCCCTTTCGAGGTCACATGATAGGCTTTGAAAGGCGTTCATTCCGAAGCGTGCTTTCGATCGCGGACAGCTCAGGTTGCCGTTCAAAAAGGGTTCCCGGCGATCAAGGGGGATCGACATGCCTTTCTTGCTGATCGTTGCCATAGCTCTCGCGGCGCTGACCGCTATTTTCGCGATTCAGAATTCCGCTGTGATAGCTGTGTCGTTCCTGGGCTGGGATTGGGAGGCTTCACTTGCTCTTATTCTGATTCTGACACTGGGCGTCGGGATTCTGGTTGGCTATCTCGTGGGATTGCCTTCCAAGATGAAGAAGGGAAGCCAGCTCCGGCAAGCCAAGAAGGAGTTGGAACAGCTGGAGGAGTTGGCAACAGAGCTGGAACCACCCGGTGACGTCATGAACGAGTCACCGGAGGCTAGAAGCTAACGGTCGCGGTAGCGACCACCAGGGAGGATGGAACCATGATGAACATCATCATCACGCTAGTTGTCGGCGCAGTGATCGGTTGGGTAGCCAGCATGATCATGAAGACCAACGCCCAAATGGGCATGATTGCCAACATCGTCGTCGGTATTGTGGGATCGTTTCTTGGTTACTGGATTGCTGGTCTGGTTGGGATGACCGGTGGTGGAATCATCAACTATGTATTCGCCGTGGGTGGCGCAGTGATTCTGCTGGCTATTCTGAAGATGCTGAACATTTTCCAGTAACGGCAACAACACCCAAGAGGAGGTCTGGATCGCATTCGCGGTTGCTTTCGCCCTTTCGTGGGTGAGGGCGAGGTATCGTCGATGCGGTGGAGTCTCTCCAAATCGACGCTAGGCAAAAACACCTGAAGTCTGTATGGAAATGAGAATACGAACCCGCAGGATTGCCGTGCTTGGCGTGCTTCTCGTCGCGGGCAACTGTGCCAGGGCCGACTCGGGTCGGACATCGGACGAGCTCAGCCCAGCCGCGGCGCGGGGGCCGAGCGTCGAACCGGTCGTCTATGAGACCCCCCCGATCATCCTGGCGGCTAGCGACATTCTGCCTGCCGATCTGTTGCAGGGGAAGTATCACCGCGTCGCCGAGCGGGTCGAGAACGATGGCTACATGAATCACTACACCATCGAGACGGAATTTGGCACCTTCGAAGCCGAAGGTAACGCCGCGCTGCGCGTCACCATCGTCGAAATCAGCGCCATCGCTCAGCTCAAGGAGGTCAGCAAGACGGAGGCTTTCGCCGATGCCATGAAGCGCTCGGCGGCGCATCAGGGCAAAGCCGTGGCCAACACGGTCCAGCACCCGGTCCAGACAACCAAGAAGGTGCCGGGTGGCGTCAAGCGATTCGTCAAGCGGACCTCGCGGAAGGTCAAGGACTTCAAGGAGGACGCTGAAGAGCACTACGACGAGTACCAGGACAAGAAGGCTGAGAAGAAAGCTCGCCGGGCTCAGGAGGAGGCAGCCCGAAAGGAAGCCGAGGCGGCCGGGGAGGTGATGCCCGAGGAGCCCGAAGAGGGCCTGATCGAGGGGACCCAGGAGTGGTGGGACGAGCAGGGCGAAGATCTGGCCAGGCAGGGTGGCGACTTCGCCGAGGACTATGCCAAGGACTGGATCGGCTACACCGGAGCGCGGCGTCATTGGGCCGGGGAGATGGGAGTCGACCCTTACTCCGACAACCAGGTGCTCAACCAGGAGCTCTACCGGGTGGCTCAGGGAGCGGCCGCCGGAGGTTTCAGCATGCGCTGGGTACCCATACCGTCGATCGATGTCCTCGGCTATCTCGAGGATGTCAATGATCTGGTTTGGAAGATGGATCCTTTGGACCTCAGGATGCGCAACGAGAAGCTCCTGTATGGCATGGGGGTTTCCGAGGAGACTGTCGAAGCGCTCTATGAAAACAAGCACCAGAGCCCCACGCTGATCACCTTCCTGGTCGATGCTTTGGTCAAGCTCGAGGGGGTCGAGGGGCGGGAACATTGGGTGATCCAAGCCCGGGATGCCGAGTCACGGGTCGAAGCGGAGTTTCATTTACGAGGAGTCAACTTCCTGGCCGAGTACCACCGCCAAGAGAAGCCCCTGGTCCGCATCATCAACGCCGAGGTCTATCCCCAAGGGCTGCTCGAGGATGGCAATCTCGTCCTCGCGGCGCCGTTCGACCATGTGCATTGGACCGAAGAGCTTGCCATTGTGGTCGAGCAGTGGAGTGGCGTCTTGAAGGAGCAGGTTGGCGCCCAGAAGGCGGAGATCTGGATCGAAGGGGGCACGTCCGAGCAAGCCTTGGCTGCAGCTGAGAGCTACGGCTTCGAAGTGCATACCAACGCGTTTCTGGGCATGAAGGTGACCTTCGGCGAAAGAGGAAAGACAGTGGAGGAGGCGGAAAGCTGAGCCCGTCGTCACCGGCCTGTCACCCCGGCGTGATAAATTGAAAGGCTACTCGTTGCGGAAGGGGTCTGGCGAGACGAAACAACAGGCCACGCACGGCAACCGACCCAGGGCGGGGCCAAGAAGAACGCTGCGGCATCGGGCAAGGCGCGCACTGACCGATCCCCGAAGAGCGATCTCGGATTAGAAAGACTGATTATTCACTGCAGGTAGACAAGGAGAGAAACATGTCTGTAGCCAAAGTTACTGAAATCTCATGTGCTTCGAAAGAGAGTTTCGACGATGCCATCAAGAAAGGCATCAAGCGAGCCGACAAGACCCTCGACAAGATCCAGGGTGCCTGGGTCAACGAGATGAAGCTCAAGGTTGAAGACGGCGAGATCATCGAGTACCGGGTCAATCTGAAGGTTACGTTTGTTCTCAAGGACTGAGTGATGGAATCCATTCTCGATGAATTGATGAAATCGCTGCAGAGCACGGGCGGCATCGATCAAATGAGCCGTTCGACCGGCATGGACCAGGGAGATGTCACCAAAGTGTTGAGCGGTGCCCTGCCTGCATTGATGGCAGGGCTGAGTCGCAGCGCTGCAAGCACCGAGGGAGCCACTGGACTGCTGGCCGTGCTCGACCGCGACCATGATGGCAGTATCATGGATGACGTCGCCGGTTATCTGGCGGGTGCCGGAGCGGCGGCTGCCGGGACAGGAATTCTCAAGCACACGCTCGGCGATCGCCAGGGACGGGTGGAAACTGCCCTCAGCAGCTCGACGGGCGTGGATCAGGGATCTGTTAGCCAGATTCTGGCGATGGCAGCACCCCTGGTCCTGGGTTATCTCGGTCGGCAGCGCAAGAGCCAGAGCTTGGATGCGGCGGGCCTGCTCGGAATGCTCAGTAAGGAGCAGCAAGTTGTACAGCAGCGGTCGCCGCAGGCTGCGAACATGCTGAACCAACTGCTGGACGCCGACAATGACGGCAGCATCATGGATGAAGTCGCCGAAATGGGCTCGAGCCTGCTCGGCAGCCTGTTCAAACAACCCTGAAGGGAGAAGAGAGACAATGACGGACGAAACGAAGAGCACCTGGGAGAAGGCGAAGGAAATGGCGGGGGACGCCCTCGATAAGACCAAGGAGATGGGTGAGGAAGCGTGGGACAAGGCGGAGGAGCTGGCTGGCGATGCTGGCAAGATGGCCAGTGATGCGGGTAAAGCGATTGCGGATACGGCCGAGGACGCCTGGGATGCGACCGCCGGTGCAGCCGAGTCGGTTGCCGACAAAGCCAAAGAGGCGCTGGGCATGGCTGAAGATGCTGCCGAAGAGGTGGCCGATGACGCTAAAGACGTCGCTGACGACATCAAGAACGTCTAGAAGAGATCAAGGAGAGAGTGATGGGATTTTTCGATTTTTTGAAGGGTGCGGGTAAGGAACCGCCAAAGCCGGAGCCGGTCCAGCGGGAAACGGCGATGAGTGCTGCTGAGAAGCAGGCGGTAAACGATCGCCGCATCGCCATGGGTATCGCGAAGCATGTCGAGAGCCTTGGACTGGAAGTTCAGGATCTTTCGGTCAAGGTCAATGGCGACACCGCCGCGGTCCGCGGTACGGTCGAGGATCAGGCCACCAAGGAAAAGGTCGTCCTGACGGCTGGCAACACGATGGGTATTGCCCGAGTCGACGATCAGATCGAAGTCGTCAAGCCAGAGCCGGAGGCGCAGTTCCACACCGTCGCCAGCGGTGAGAGCCTGTCGCTGATCGCGAAGAAGTACTACGGTGACGCGATGAAGTACCCAACGATCTTCGAGGCCAACAAGCCGATGCTGTCGGATCCCGACAAGATCTATCCGGGCCAGGTGCTGCGGATTCCTCCCATCGAGTAGTCATCCGTAGGGTGTGTAGGGGAGGGCCTGGCGCCCTCCCCTCTTTCTCGTTGATCTTTCCCGGCAAGGAGGCCGACCCATGCAGTTCGATCCTGTCTACATGCTGTTCCTGGCCCCGGCGATGCTCCTGTCCTTGTGGGCCAGCACCAAGACCCAGGGAGCCTTCCGCAAGTACTCGAAGGTGCCTACAGCGACGGGGATGACGGGAAGGGACGGCGCGGCTACCCTGATGGAACGGGGTGGGATCACGGATGTCAAGATCTTGCCGATCAAGGGCTCGCTTACCGATCACTACAACCCGATCAACAAGACCTTGCGTCTGTCCCAGCCTGTCTACAATCAGGCGACGATAGCGGCTGTTGGCGTCGGCTGTCACGAAGCGGGGCACGCACTGCAACACGCCACGGGTTACGGGCCGCTAAAGATCCGCTCGCTCTTGGCCAAGCCCGCTGGCTTCGGCTCAAAGATGGGTTTCTACGCCATGATGGTCGGTCTGGCCATGCAGTCGACAGGTCTGTTTCAGGCTGGCGTGATGCTCTTTTGTCTCTTCGTGGCCTTTACCCTGATCACCTTGCCGGTCGAGTTCGATGCCTCCAACAGGGCAAAGAAGCTGGCTGTCGAGTACGGAATCGTTTCGGAGCAGGAGCGCAAAGGGGTCGAAGAAGTCCTGGATGCCGCCGCCCTGACCTATGTGGCGGCCGCAGCGTCATCGATTCTGCAATTGCTCTACTTCATCTCCCGGTCACGTCGTTCGAGCCAAAGCCAGGCTTGATCGGACCCAGGAGCGGAGCGGTGCCTGGAATCTGTTATCCGCAGTGAGGGGCCGGTCCCGATGCTTGTCGAGGTCTGATGCCCGATGTCGGGTTGTATGATGCTCGGCAGTGGGACTTGTCCTGGTTTTGAGTGAAGGAGACTGACCGCATGATGAGACACTTCTGGCTTGTGCCGGTGGCCTTGCTGCTGCTGATTTCCTGTGGAGGTCCCGCGACGGGGCCGGAGGAGTCGGTGGCTCCAGGTATCGAGATCGACCAGCTACCCCCCGAAGACCTGCTCTCGAGTGTGACCAAGCCCTGGAAGGGCGATCTGGACGACATGATCGAGCGTCGCGTGATTCGTGCCCTGGTGGTCTACAACTCGACCAATTTCTTTTTCGACGAAGAGGCGAAGCCTCGAGGAATCAGTCACGATTTCTTGAGGGAGTTCGAGAAGGTGATCAACCAGAAGCTGGGAAAGGCGAAGGCCAGAGTTCATGTTGTGGAGATTCCAGTTCGTCGCGACGTGATCATCCCGCACTTGCGCGACGGCTATGCCGACCTGGCGCTGGGCAACCTGACGATCACCGATGAGCGTCGCGAGCTTGTTGACTTCTCCATCCCCGGCTGGTCGGGGGTGGATGAGGTCGTGGTGACGGGTCCGCAAGCGCCTGAGCTTTCCAGCCTCGAGGACCTGGCCGGACAGGAAGTCTGGGTACGTGAGTCGAGCAGCTACTACCAGAGTCTGCAAGCACTCAATAAGAGCTTCAAGGAGCAGGGGCTGAAGCCGGTAGAGATCAAGAAGGCTGAGGAACAATTCGAGACCGAAGACCTGCTGGAGATGGTGTCGGCTGGAATTTTCGGCATTACGGTCGCGGACAACTACATCGCCGAGGCCTGGGGCGATGTTCTCGATGGACTGGTGGTACACACCGACCTCACCCTGCGCACCGGTGGAGAGATCGGCTGGATGTTTCGCCACGACAGTCCCAAGCTGGCGGAGGCCGTCAATGCCTTCATCAAGGAGAACAAGCAGGGCAACCTGCTGGCCAACATGTTGGTGAAGCGCTATTACACCAACAGCGAGTGGATCAAGAACTCCACCAAGAAGGACGAGGTGGAAAAACTTCGCGGGCTCTCCGAGCTCTTCAAGAACTATGCGAGTGAGTATGACTTCGATTGGTTGCTGATCGCGGCTCAGGCCTACCAGGAGTCGGGCCTCGACCACAGTGCGAGAAGCAGCGCTGGAGCGATCGGAGTGATGCAGATGCTCAAGAGCACCGCTCAGGACCCCAACGTCAACATACCGGACATTGAGCAACTGGAGAACAACATCCATGCCGGCAACAAGTACATGCGATTCATTCTCGACCACTACTTTGCCGACGCCGAAATGGACAAGCTCAACAAGCACCTGTTTGCTTTTGCCAGCTACAACGCCGGCCCCAATCGCATCGCGAGGCTTCGCAAGCAGGCTGCGGAACAGGGCTATGACCCCAATGTCTGGTTCGACAATGTCGAGATGGTGGTTGGGCGCGAAGTCGGCAGTGAACCGGTGAAGTACGTCAGCAACATCTTCAAATACTACGTTGCGTACAGGCTGTCGCTCGACCAGATTCAGCAACGCAAAGGTTGAGAATACGGTGACAGGATACTTTCTAAAAGTATCCTGTCACCCGGTCCAGGGATGGTCCTGCGCGAGATAGCGTTCGAGAGCAGAGAAGGCGGTCTCCGGGTCGAGGGTGCCGTCCCACTGCTCCCAGAAGATGGACAGGGGGCTCACCTCTTTGTGCATCCGTTGGGCGACGTCACCCTCTGCGGCCGCACCCTCCGGTTTCCAGTCTTCTCCTCGGGTGTCTGCAGCCTTTTCCAGAAGCGCCGCAGCGCTCGCAGAATCGCCCTGCTTCCAGGCGAGGTATGCCTGCAGGTAGAAACCCCCCGTGGAGCGCGGGTTGGTCCCGGTGTTCGCCTCGAAGCTCTGCTTGGCCAACGCGGCGTCACCGCGCATGAGAGCGATCTGGCCCAGGATCAGGATCGTCCCGGTCTCTTCCTTGTTGATCTCCAGTGAGCGCTCGAGAGCCAGGTTGGCGGCTTCCAGTTCTTCGGGGGATTCGGCAGTCATCGCCCGCATGATTCCCCACTGCTTGTAGGCCCGGTGGCTGAGCGGGTTGATCTCCATGAGCCTCTCGAGATGCTCCATGGCCTCGTCGATCTCGCCCTGTACCGCCAGACAGTTGGCCAGGTAGTACCGGGAGTCCTCATGCTCGGGGTTGAGCTCCAAAGCTTCGGCAAAGAACCCAGCGGCCTTGGGGATGTCCTGTTCGATCTTGAACGCGTCCATGCCCGCGCGCTGCTTTTCCCAGAAGGCGACGATGCGTTCTCGCTCGGTCATCGTCAGGCCATCGCCTGCCGCTGAGACGGTCGTCATCGGCTTCTTCGGCAGTTCCCGCTCGAGCCGCCTCGCCACAGGATCTCCCTCGATGAGCTCCCAGACCGAATTCGATGGAATTGGCCCGAAGTTCTGCGGCTCTCCTCCAACCCACCTCACCTCCAGGCTGTCGATGCCCGTGGCGTCGCCGAGACCGAAGTGCAACAGGCGGGTACTCTGTGAGAGATACGAAGCTCCGGTCACGGTTCGTCGCAACCTCAGGTCTCCCATCGTTGCAGTGACTTTCGCCCCTTCCCCGCGAGTCGTGTTCTCTCCGGTGGGGCCGAGGCCACGGAGCTGTATCTGCAAGTGGCTGTGCTGCTGTAGATCGTTGCGAAGCAGGCGCACACCACCGTAGAGGTCGGCGATGACGAGGTCGAGATCGCCATCGAGATCGTAGTCGGAGACGGCCAGGCCGCGACTGACCTGGGGTGTGCTGAAGGCAGGATTCAGAGCTGCCAGATCGTGGAAGTACTCCCCGGCCCTGCTCCAGAGCAACATGTCGGGCTGTGGTTTGAGGGTCTTGGGCTCTTCACGGGCTTCCAGGGTGCTGCCGTTGGCGACGACCAGATCGAGCCAACCGTCGGCGTCGAAGTCGGCGAACTCGGTTCCCCAGCCGACGGATTGAAGCGCGATCTGACCTACCCCGAGAGGTGCGGCCAGATCGGAGAAGCTGAGGCGTGCCGGAGCCTGGCTGCCGTCGCCTTGTTGCATCTTCTGGAAGTCGATCAGGCGCGAATCGTAGAGCGCGTTCTCCTGGGCAATCCAGTGCGTGACAAACAGATCGTCATCCCCGTCACGATTCCAGTCGGCGGTGGTCAGTCCCATCGCGCCTCTGTAGTCCGCTACCAGTGCGTTCAGGCTGACGTCTTCGAAGGTGTCGCCACGATTCAGGAAAAGGGCGTTATCGGAGATGTCGTTGGCGACATAGAGGTCGAGACGACCATCGTCGTCGAAGTCCTGCCACAGGGCTCCCAAGCTGCGCCCCTCCGGATTGGAGACGCCATGGACGAGGGCGACCTCTTCGAATGTGCCGTTGCCGCCGTTCTGGAACAACAGATTGCTCTCGGCTTCGAACGAGGCGGGATTCAAAGTGTAGGGCACGGAGGTTCCATATTGTTCCGACGCCTTACGGCCGCCGCTCGCATCCTCGACGTACTGCACGTATCCACAGACGTAGAGGTCGAGGTCGCGGTCGCTGTCGAAGTCTCCCCAGGCCACGCCCGACCAATAACCGTCTTGGTTAGGTATAGCGTTACTGGCGACGAGCGTTCCCTGCTGGTTGTTAAAGAGGTACAGGCCGCCGTAGCTGCTCACCACCAGGTCGAGCCAGCCGTCGCCGTCGTAGTCTCCCCAGGCGGCGCCCATCCCCATGATGCGCATCTCCGGGAACGCGCTGTCGCGCCGAAAAGTGCCATCGCCCAGGTTCTCGTAGAGAACCGACTCCGCCCATTGCTCGGCAGGCGATGTCAGAGTTCCTCCGGCCCCCACCAGGAAGAGATCGTCGTCGCCGTCGTTGTCGTAGTCGCCCCAGGCAACGCCTGGCCCCATGTCCTCGGGCAACTGTGAGGAGCGCTCGCCCACGAAGGTGACGAACTCGCCCAGGCCAGCCTCGTCGGTCACATCAGTGAACCGCGGCTCCGGAGCCCCCGCCGGAAGGTCCTGCGAGAGACTCTCGGTGATGTCCTCGAGCTTCTCCCCCGGCCGTCGCACCTCGGGTCGAGTCGCCCGGTAGATGAGGAAACCGACAACCGTGCCCACGAGCGCGAGGGCGACCAGGGTCCAGGCGACACGGCGGAGGCGCCGTTTCCGGCGCCCCCAATGTCCCTTGGTCCTCCTCAGCTGTCGGTTCTCGTCGGCAGCGCTCATGGGCCGATTCTATCCACCGGCTGGTGCCGCGACAGAGTCCGGGCCCGTCGAGGTCCGCGCCTCCTGGGGGGCATCGCCCACCTTGATGGTGGCTTTGGTCTCCGTCATCTGCACCACCGGGGCGCTGAGTCCGGAGTCTTCACCCAACAGGAAGTTGATCAGGAACTGGTCGACCTTGCGATACATCAGCTTGGCGATCACTTGATACTCACCGGTGGCCTCGACGACAGGTCCTTCGTAGTCCTTGACGTCCTGATCGCCGGCGCTGTGTAGCACGGCCCGATCACCGGCTGGGGCCACGGTGGTCGGACAGTCGATCAGATACTCGACAGTGTCGGAATACCCGGGGAACAGGGCGCGGCGATAGCGGACTCCCACCATCTCCCACAGGTTGTGCCGGTCGATCAGATTGCCATATTGATCGACCGGTTCGGCCTTGAAGAGGAAGCTGCCCGGCTCGATGAAATTCTTTTCGTCCCGCCGTCCGGAGACAAAGATCTCGTTGCCCTCCGGGTCGAAGACGTGAATCTCGACCCAGCTCTGGATGATATCCAGTGGCCCGGTTGGAAAATCATGCCCCACCTTGTTGGCGGTCATCACCAGGCGGATGGGCATCTGCTCTCCGGGTTTGGCGTACTCGGGGGTTTCGAGTGCCAATGTGACAACGGGGCCGTCGCGCCACTTGTCCTGGATCTCCGGAATCTCGAACTTGCCCTGGAGCCATTCCTCCGTGAGGCGGACCTGCTCTTCCCATCCCTCGAGCTCGAGCATGGCCGGCACCATGGCGTTTGCTGCGATGAAACGATGGCTGCGGTGCTTGCCATCGTCGGCCGTGCGATTGTGATCCGTCGCGTCACCCGCCGCCGGGTCGGTCGATGCCACCAGCGGCATGTGACACTCACGGCACTCGACAGTCTTGTCTGGGTCTCCCTCGGTAAACCAGTGACTGGCCTTCCAGTTGTCGTATTGGTTCTGGAGCTGTACCCAGCCAACCCGATTGACCTCCTGATCGATGAACTGCTTGTGGCAAGCGGCACAGTATTCGGGTGCCTTGAACATCCGCTTGGAGAGCTTGTTGTGCTCATCCGGGTAGGTGCGGATCAGGAAGTCGCTCAGGAATTTGCCAGTTCCCTCTTCTTCCCATTGCCATAGGTAGGTGGAGGGCTGTGTCATGACGTAATTGGCGTTGCCCTGCAGGTCGGTCTCCCGCACACCGTGACAGACGAGGCAGGAGATGCCCTCGTTGTAGCCGTGCAGCTGAGTCAGGTTCTCGGTAAAGATGTTCTTGGCACCGGAGAAGAGTGAGATCGGATCGTGGCAGCCGCCGCAGTAGCGAGTCGATTCGGGCCCGTTCTGCTCTGCCATGACGCTCTGCACCTTCTGGAATAGCGGATCCATGGCTGAATAGCGATGGGCGCTCGGCTTCCACTCCTCGAGAATCTGCTCGTGGCAGTTGGCAGTACCGCAGGAGTTGGAGCCAGCCAGCGATTCAGAGTCGAAGGCACCGCCGGTGGAGGTCATCGCCAGGCTCGGCGCAAAGGGCCGGTCCTCACCATAGATGTAACTGTAGTCTTCCGGCAGTTCGTTGACGTACGAGGCACCAGGATAGATCCAGCCCAGCCCGACGATGAGCGCCAGCCCGGCCAGGGTCCCGGCGAGGCCCTTCCCGGCCAGCTGCCCGGCGGTCGGTCGGGGCTCGCGGGTGCGCGTGCGAATCCAGACGATGATCACGTGTGGCAGTGCGGTCAACAGGGTGACCCAGGTCGAGTACAGGTGGATGTTGCGCCAGAGCGGCGACATGCGCACGCCAAAGAGCCCCTGCCAGGTCACGACGACGCCAGACAGCAGGCAGACCAGGAACGCCAGTCCGGAAACGTATCCCAGGAGCACAGCGTCTGAGAGGTTGTAGCGCTTGTAGTCGCCCCAGTGCCGAAAGGTGTACCAGAGAAGGGGAAGCAATGTCAGCAGGCCGACTGCGGTGTGGATCAACACTCCCCATTCGAGGCTTGCATGAAAAGGCGCGTAGGCGATGGCTATGCCGGTGACGGTGAGAAACAGCATCGCAATGATGCTGAGCTTTGTCAGGCCGGATGACCAACCGGTCATGGGAGCGGGTCTGTCATTCATGAGGGCCATGGCATCCTCCAACAGAACAGGTTCAAAAAAAGGCCGTCGACCCGGTACCAGCGCGCCAGGCAATCGCAGTTCCGGCAGGAAGAGACTCCCGAGGATAGCTCTTGGACTGCTGCGACCGCTGGCGCTTTGGCGGATCGAGGCTCGACGTGCAATCTGCCCAATGCACAGAAAACGCACCACACCCGTTTGGGTGGGCCCCCCCTACCCGTTTGGGTGGGTCCTGTGGGGAAGGCTCTTACAGAGCACCGCTATCCGCGTTTGAGAATGTCGAAGGCGCTGGTGTCGTCGTCCATCTTGGAGCCTACCGAGTTGCCGCAGATCGAGCAGAGGTAGTCGAACTTGTTGCCATCAGGCAGGACGATCAATAGGCGTTTACGGACGGGAGTCGACTTCTGGCACTTCGTGCAGAAGAGCTCACTGGCCTCGAACTCGTCGTAGAAGTCGGGTCGATCGTTCATTTCAGCTGTGAGGGTAGAGAGGGGTTGGAGAGCAGATCGGCAAAGAGCTGCCAACGAAGGTCGGGGTTGTCTGCCGTGCCTCCCTGACTCTCGATATGGTTGCGGACCATGTCCAAGCCAAGATTGTAGTTGATGACGTAGCTGCGGTATTGCTCGATAAAGGAAAGTCGCTGACGAGCACGCTCTTCGGGCATCAGGGCATAGGTAACGAGCCAGTCGATCGCTTGTTCAGCGTCCATGACGCCGTCGAGAAATCCTCTGGCCGCTTCATTGCCCGCGTAGTCCAAACGGCTCTTCAAGCTCTCGATCCTGTAGTAGTCGGCGGCGCTTTTCGGATCCATTCCCGCGAGGGGAAACAGAATCTCTGATTCGAAGCGCAGCCTGGCCTCGTCCGGAAAGGCCACTTCGATGCCGAAGTTCGCTGTACCCTCAGCGATCAGTGACCTGGGACTGAACAGGGGATAGATGAAGAACTCGCTCCATCCACGGTCGCGTAGCAGGTTCTTTTCCAACAACAGGTTGAAGACATGGTGCCCGGGATACCCTTCGTGACAGGCGAGGTCGAGTGCCCGGTCGATATGGATGGGCAGGTCGGTGTTGACCTGGATCAGGCTGTGAAAGTCACCCTGGTACCAGTTGTAACCGCTCCACGACTTGTCGGTGACGTACTCGATGACGAAGCTCTCGTCGGCCGGCAGGTCGATGAACGCTCGGGTACGCTCGCGACAGGCCTCGATGGCAGCCTGGAAGACCGTGTCCAGCTTTTCGATGGGGACGACGAAGGCGGCCTTGAAGCTGGAATAGCGGTCAATCAGCTCGCCTTCTCCCGGCAGCGCGCTGTCGAGATCCTCGAGAATCGATTGGAAGTAGGAGGCACTGTGAGTCGGAGCTACTGCATCGAAGAGTGCCTCCGACTCCTCATCGAAGGGCATCTGCTCGCCGGCCACCAGGCGGGCCCGGGCGTCGAGCGATGCGATGGCTCGTGCCAGCCGCACCTGGCGCTGGTGGAGCATGGCGTCCTCGGTCGAAAGCGGCAGCGAGGCAATCCCCGCGGAGAGCGATCGAGCCTGCTCGATAATCTCATCGAGCGTTGCACCCTCCTTCTCCACCTCCAGGCGCCACGCCTCCGGGCCGAAGTAGGCATCGACATAGTCCGGGTCGTGCTGGCCGAGAGCCAGGGTGAGCTTGACGAAGCTCTCAGCGATGTCGTCGAGATCGGTAGATGGCATGGTGGCCTCCGAATAGCCAGGGATGAGTAGGCAGAGGCAACCGGCCAGGGTTGCGAGGATCTTCAGCAAGTGCAAATCATCGTTCCACTAGAGTCCAGCGTCGATCCGGCCCAGGTTGCGGGTCTCCCTGCGGAAGAGTTTCTCGATCTCGTTGGCGAATTCGTTGACTTTGTTGAGCGAATCCGTAGAGGGTGATTTGCCGTTCTTGGTCAACAGGACGAAGCCGAGACGGAACTCGTTTTGAGAGCTGCCGGAGGCGGGGCGCCGCGGTCCCAGGGCGTCCTGAATCTGCTGAATGTCGAGGTCGACGCGCGTACCCTGAAAGGTCACGCCGGCCTCCGGCGCCGCGGTGTCCGTATCCTGCGACGAGGTCGGCTGAACGTACCAGAAGCTCGAGACCTTTCCCGCTGGCAGCAATCCCATCATGTAGAGATCGAGGTCATTGTAGGTCGGGTCGTCCTTGAAGGTGGTGAAGGAGCCGCCGCCGTTGTCCTGGATGGCGTTGCCTTCGAGAAATGACTGTTCGCTGTTGAAGTAGTAGCTCCAATGGGCTCCGGCACGACCCAGGAGGTCGTCGCTGGTCTGTCCGTTGCTGTCGACAAAGCGCGCCCCGACCAACCACTGGTGACCGATCTCATGGGCCAGGATATCTATAGCGGAGTAGAGATCGTCGATGAAGTTGTCCTTGAAGAGATTCTTCGGGTACTTGCTGGTATGGCCCATGTTGATGAAGCCGCCCAACCGCCCGCTGCTGCCGTAGAACTGGGAGGCGTTGTACACCGCCCGCCCGATGCCCCGCACCTTGTTGTTGACGGTCATGTGATAAGCGATGGTGCCGGGAGAATCGTCGAGAATGTAGACGAAGTCAGTGAACAGGACCACCTGGTCGAAGTTGTCGCCAAAGCTGCTGATAAAGGTCTCGGCAACCGCCGCTTCATCGACGGTGACCGATTTGCTGAAGCGCTCGGCAATCGCGACGCCTTTGGCCTTGGTCGGGAGGTCCTGGGTCAGGTCGACCAGATCGAGGCCGCTCCCGCCGCCCGGCGCGACACCCACGATGGCTTCCTTGGAGCTGACAATGCCGAACTGATACTCGATATTGCCTCTGGCGTTGATGGTCACGGAGAAATTGTTGAGGTTGCGTTCGCCGAAGTTTGGGACGTTCCACCACGTGACGGTGACCTTGCCCTCCGCGAAGCGGACAAAGACGCCCCCCTCACCGCTGGCGCTGGACGGGTCGAGGTCGGCAAACAGGGGTGAGATGCGGGGGGGCCCGACGAGCATGCGCCGGAGATCCCGGGCCGTGGAAGCGGTGTCCGACTTCTTGAAGGTGATATTGCCGTCGGAGTTGACAAAGAAGGAGTCATAGTTCTTGCCATAGAACTTGATTCGAAAGTCGGGCAGATCGACCCTCACGGCATCGTCGTCGCCGAGGTTCAGCTTCTCGCCGAAGCTCTGGTTGACGGAGCCACCCTGGGTCTTGACCTTGAAGCCGCTCTTGCCCTTGCGAAGGTACTTGACTCCCTTGTTCTGGTAGTCGAACGGGTTCCTGTCGATCACGATCTCGCCGGAGTCCTGGATGATCGCGACCTTGCCTTTGCTCGAGACCTTTAGCGCCGAGCGGTTGTCTGCGGCGTCTGTGCTCGCGGACTGCACGGTGAAGCGCTGGCCCTGCCGACGCTGATTGAGCGCGTGTCTGGCGAGGGAGACCTCGAGTCCCCAGTCCCAGGTGCCACACCAGGAGGACGAATCCCGTCCTCCCGTGGCCGCGGTCGTGGCAGCCGGCTGGAATGCCAGGAGCAGGGTGAGGACCGCGAGGATGAGGGGCAGGGGCTTGATTCTGAACATGGGTACCTCGGAACAATTCGAGCTGTTCATTTTAGTACGATCAGGATCCGTGAGCCCGCCGACGTATTTGCAAGAGTCAATCCAGACTCCGCAAACCGTATACTCAGGCGGCGGATTCGAGGCTGGGCGATGAACGACCGTAAGCGAGGACAGATCAGTGCGGGTCTTATCCTGATCACGATCGGCTTGGGTTTCTACCTGATCGATCGGGTATCCGGGGTGGGACAGGAAGCGGTGTTGTTGGTCATCGGCGCGGCTTTCTTGATTGCGTATTTCGCGCGCAAGAACTTCGGCTTCCTGGTCCCAGGCTGCATATTGACAGGTCTGGGCTTGGGGAGCCTCGGACGAGACTCTTTTCTGGCCTTTGGAGAATCCTCCCTCTTGGGTCTGGGAATCGGATTCATCGCCATTTTTCTGATCGCCAAGCTCTATGAGGGTAAGAGCCACTGGTGGCCCCTGATCCCAGGGACCATCATGTTGCTCATGGCGATTCCCAGCGCCTACGGGCTATTCGAGTACCTTTGGCAACATTGGCCGCTGATCCTGGTGATTGTAGGCGCGGCGATTCTCTTTGGGGCGTTTCGAGGAGGGGATGCAAGATGAGTCCGATACTCATGGCTGGAACAGCGATCGTCCATCTGGCCCTGATCTGCTACACGATCGGGATCTTCACCGAGCAGCGGCAGCGGCGAGTGACACAGCGGGTGCTGACCTTCCTCACTGCCGGCGTGATCTTCGACGTCGTCGCCACCGGCTGCATGATCGCGGGCTCTTCCAGCGGTCCGTTTACAGCCCATGGGCTCCTGGGGTTCTCTTCACTGACAGCGATGTTGCTGGAAACAGGGTTCGCCTGGCGCCACCGATCCCAGGCGGGGGATGCCGAGGTGCCTACGTGGCTGCACCGTTACTCGCGCCTCGCCTACAGCTGGTGGGTGGTCGCCTACATCACGGGGGCCTTCCTGGTGATGTCCAAGGGCTGATCCGACTCAGCGATCGCCGCGTACCTGGGAACCGGTCGGCGGGTGATGCCCATGGGGATCTTCATGGGGACCCTTTTCCTGGTCATGGACAGCAGCAGCCGCGGACTTGTCGTCGACCACTTCCAGAGTCCCGCTCTCGACCAACTTCTGGAGCGGCTCGTGATCGACGTCGGTGTGGGCGATCTGACCGCTCTGGTTGGGGCCGAGGTGCAGTACCTTGCCCCTGGGCAGGGGCACGCGAAGAGGAGCATGGGTCTTATTGCGAATCGTCTTCACGGTGAGTCCTCCTGAGGTAATGGTACCCCTGCGGTCGAAAATCAGGAAGCGGTACGGTGGTCGGCGGCACCGAATTTGCTCCATACTTGCCGAATGAGATCTATAAAGCCGGGGAAGTTCGTGAGGGTGCTGGTCGTCGCCAGTCTCCTGGGCTCGGTCGGAATGTTGGCCGAGGATCGCTTTTCGGACCAGATCGAGGTCACCGAGGTGGAAGTCCCGGTGCGCGTGCTGGTCAAGGGCAAGCCCCTCTCTGGCCTCCAGCAAGAGGACTTCGTGCTCTATGACGAGGGCGAACGACAGACCATCGTGGGATTTCGGGAGTCCAGGGGCGCCATCGAGACGCAGCCAGCAGCCATCGCCGAGTCGGCAGGATTGGACGACGCACCCCCGGGCCGACGATTGCTTCTGCTGTTCGATTTCAGTCACAGCCGTTCCCAGCGCCTGGCCAACGCGCTACGGGGTATCCGAAGCTCCCTGTCCAGGCAGCTTCAGCCCGACGATCGAGTGGCCGTGGCTACCTACGGCTATGTCTCGGGAATCAACCTCCTGGTCGGCTTCACCACCGACACGCAGAAGTTGGACCTGGCGTTCGATGCGATTCAGGCCATGCTGGGTGCCAGGGGAAAGAAACAGAGAGAGCTTCTCGAGCAGTTGCACCGCCTACGGTTTGGCGGGGATGACGCGGCCGCGAGCTCTTCCACCTTCCAATCTCTTGCCGATGAGCTGGGAGCTGCCGCGGCGTTGGCGGTTCTCACTGGGCCCGTGGTCTACGACGAAGAGGTCGATGACGGCGTCCAGGTGGAGGAACAGGAATCTGTCTGGAAGCCCATCAAGGTGCGAGTGGAGGTCGATGTACGCGAGCCTGTCGCGGTGGCTCAGGACATCATAGGTACCGATGTCGACACTTCGGCGATCCGCGCCTTCGGTCTCGCTCTGGCAGAGCTCACCACATTACTCAGGGATGTCGGTGGCCAGAAGGACATGGTGCTGATCTCGGAAGGGTTCAGTGGCGCGCTGCTCGAAAATGCCCGCTCGATGTTCTACCTGCAGAAGGCTTTTCAGGCTTTTCGCGACAGCGGCTGGACACTCCATGCCGTGGATGTGGGGGGGATTCCGGGGCTCGGCGAGGCGCGCTTCGCTTCGAATTCGCTGGTCTTCATGGCGGATGCCACCGGCGGCGATCTGGTCGAGAACATCAACGACTTTTCCCTGGCCACCAACAAGGTCCTGCAGCGAACCAGTGTTGTCTACACACTCACTTTTCAGCCAACCGGTGAGAGCGAACCGGGAGAATTTCGCAAATTGCGGGTGGAGTTGAAGAACCCTCCCAAGGGAGTCGAGATCTTGCATCGGCCCGGCTACTACTCCGCCCGCCCGCCGTCCAAGGGAGACGTCTTTCAGAGAAGGATGGATGGTGTGGGCTGGCTGATGACCAATCTGGAGGCATCCGACCTGGCCGTCGATGTCTACGCCAAGACGGAAACCGACCTCGCGGGTGACACCAGAGTGCCGGTGGCCGTCGAGGTGCCGGCCAAGACATTGCGCTCGATCAAGACCGGCAAGCCGACGCGTCTGGAGCTCCAGTTGGCGGTGATCGACGAGAGCTCAGACGTGCGCGAGATCCTGAACGGCGAAGTCAAGATCAAGTTTTCCGACCTGGGAGACGTGCTGAGTGGGGGTGGGGTGCGATTCGTCGGTGATCTGGGCCTGACGCCGGGTGACTACCGGATGCGCGTCCTGGTCCGCAGCAGCCGCCAGGGCGAGGTCTATCTTGGTACCTTTCCTCTGGCTGTGGGCCCCGGCGCGGAGAACACTTTGCCACTACCGCCGCCCGAGCTCGAGAGGCAGGGGGGCGGCTGGCTGACGGTCGAGGCCGAGAAGCGTACGGCCTATTTCCAGTGACTGTCGATGTATTTGCGAGTCTCTGGCAACCCACCCTGTAGGATCATGTAGCCGTCGTGAGGTTCGCGCTCGGTGATCTCGTAGTTGATCGGCGTGCGCATCATGCGCATTACCTCGACGGGATCGCCCGTGTGCCCCAGAACCCAGCCCAGTTTCATGAGCGCTGTCTCCGGCAGCATATTGTCCAGCGGAACAACCCCGAGATCCTGCAGGTCACGGCCGGTGTCGTAGACATACATCTGGGCATAGCCCCACAGCGTTTGGACGGTCATGACGACATGGACGCCATGATCGATAGCTCTCTTTAGAGCTGGATAGACGGGCTTGTTGACGTGACCCAGGCCGGTACCTGCGATCACAATGCCACGATAGCCGCTGTCGACCAGCGCCTCGATCACATCGGGCTTCATTCCGGGGTAGTAGTAGACGATCGTCACGCTGTCATCGTAGACCGCGTCGATGACGACCTGCCGATCCGGATCGCGAGGGAGGTATTTGTCCGTCAGGAGATCGAAATCGGTGGCGCTGACGCGGCAAAGGGGTATATCACCCACTGTACGGAACGTGCTGCGGTACGAGCTGTGCATCTTGCGGCATCGGGTTCCCCGATGCAGCAGGCCGTACTGATCCGATGTGGGTCCGAACATACAGATCTGCACCTCGGCGATATCGCCATAAGCGGCGCTGCGTACCGCGTGTATGAGATTGAGCGCCGCATCGCTTGACGGGCGGTCGGAGCTGCGCTGGCTACCGACGAGCACGATGGGCACCGGGCTGCTCTGGACCATGAAGCTCAATACCGCCGCGGTGTGGGCCATGGTGTCGGTTCCGTGGCCGATGACGATGCCGTCAACGCCGGTGGCGATCTCTTCCCCGATTGCCTGGGCGAGGTCGGTGTACTGTTCCCAGCTCATGTTCTCCGAGAAGACCCCGAAGAGCTTGTGGGTGGTGAGATTGCAGATGTCGGCGAGCTCCGGCACCGCACCATAAAGCTCTCCCGGCGTGAAGGCGGGAATGACCGCGCCGGTTCGATAGTCGAGTCGCGAGGCGATCGTGCCACCGGTTCCCAGCAGGGTGACATTGGGCAGATCCGGTCGGCTGGGGAACGCCTTTTCGGGTATCTTGTAGAAGGCCTCCTTGAAGCCGAGCTCTTCGATCTCTCGAATGCGATCGACGTGCAAGCCGACGTTGTAGCCCGTCTTGAGCTTGACCACGATGTGCAGATCGTCGTAGGTCTCGCTGCGCGGCAGGATCACACCTTCGAAGACGCTTCCCCTGTCATTGACGATGCGGACGTCACCCCAGACCCGCATGTTCCAGGAGGCAAGTCTTTCGCGGGCGAGTCCACGGTAGCCCTTGAGCGGGTCGGTTGTCTGCTCCATATCAGCTCTCCTCGGGGTGTTCGCCTAGCGCGCGGGCAACAGCTCGCGCCACTTTCTCAGCCGGAACGCGTCCCCGTAGCGGGTACATCATCTTGCCCATGAGATAACGGAACCGGGCATCGGGATCCAGATGCGATGGCGTGTTCTCGGCTTCACGCGCCAGCGTTCTGGTCCAGTCGGTAGGTTCGTTGCCCAGTTGGAGTTGATCGATCGTTGAGGTCACGGTCTGTTTCGGCTTTTGGACGATCTCCTTGATCAGGGCTTGTCGCGCTTCCCAGATCTCCGGACGATTCGTGGCCAGGCGGAAGAGCTCGCACCAGCAGTCCGATGAGATTCGGTCGACAGCGATGCCCGCGCGGCGCAGCCCCTTGAGCTCCTCGCCGAAAAGGAAACAGGCACGCCGCAGGTCGGCGTTGCAGCTGTCGACGACCAGGTCTACGAGACGGGCTCCACCGCGGCGGATCAGGAAGTGGATGGTGTCGCGCCCAACGCCGGCTGCTCCATAACGCTCCTCCCTGACCCATGGAGGCTCTGGCAGAGCCACCTGGAGGTCCTCCACACGTTTTCTGGTCAACCGCTGCGGCGGGCTGTCTGTGTCGGGATACATCCGGTCGGGTCCCGGCAAGATGCGTTCGAAGTCGGTGTGTTCGCCTGCCAAAGGCTGTCGGGTTTCGTGCGGTACCCCTTCCACCGCGTCGGCATAGCGCAACTGGATCTCTTGCGCTGCGGTGATGGTGTCGCGGGCAGCTCCGCGAATCACCACGAGGGCGTCGTCTGGCGCACAGCCGAGGGCTCTGCGGAGGCGATTGAGCTCATCCGCGCTGCCGGGATAGTCCGGCCAGGCATCGCTGTGGAAAAGCACCGGAGCCTGGTCCAGTGTGGCGATCACGCGCACGCGGCCAGCGATTTCGTGGGCGAAGGTCAACCCGGGCTGGCAGGCCCCGGAGAGGGTACCGATCATTCCTGGAAGTCGCACGCCGCGCACACAGTAAGGGCCTTCGCCGCGCTCGAACCCGACGCGTCGATCCTCTCTCTTGAGGAAGCGCTCCCAAGCGTCGACGCGCAACGCATCGAGCTGGGACGATGCAGTCAACTCGGTAACATCCCGATGGTCGAAAGCGATCTTGTCTGGATCGGTGTACCCGCGGCGATGCAGCTCTCGCTGAAGCTCGAGGAGCTGGACCTGTCGAACGGCTTCTCCGTGCACCAGTTGGCGTGCCCGTGAAGCCTGGGGAACTCCCTTGATCTCGACCCGCCGACCACCCCTTACTGACACGTTGACGTCTTGTCGACTGGCGCCTGGGCCGACCCGTACATGCCCGGTAGATCGACAGACCCTGCCAATCAGCAGGATCGCCTCCTCGACCTCTTCCGGCGTGTGGAGCTCGGGTTCGGTGACGGTTTCGATCAGCGGCATTCCCAGGCGGTCGGCTCGCCAGACAATCAGATGTCCACGGTCGGAGACCTCGCGACAGCTGTCCTCCTCGACGCTGACCTGGGTGATGGTCAGCTCACGGTCGCGAAATGGCAGTCGCCCGTTGACGCCGACGATGGCGGTCCGCTGGAATCCGGTCGGAATAGAGCCGTCGAGATACTGCTTGCGGGCGATGTGCACTTCATCGACGATGTCGCAGCCCAGCATCAGACATTGTTCGATGGCGATGTCGATCGCCTGCGGGTTGACCAGAAAAGGCGGAGAATCGTCCATCTCATAGGTGCAGACGTTGCTCTCATGCAGGAGATAGACGATGTTCTTGCGGGTCTTGAACTCCATCAAAGCCGTGCCGTCGTATTCGCCCAGCTCGGAGAGCGTCGGCCGCATGTGGCGGAGCACCGCGCCGTCGTGGGTCCTGGTATAGAGACCCGCTGGGCAATGGCAGAACATCTTCTGCTGCGTCAGGAGCTGCTGGTGCACCTCGAGTCCGACCCGCAGCCCGATCTCGTGGTAGTCGATGGTTCCATCCACTGCTGGCTTCTTCCCTTCTTCGTCGATCGAGACTGGCCGAATCTTAGCGTGATTCGAAGTCTCGTTCGGATCGGTGGCGACCTCACATTGATATATGTCTACTTTTTGTTGCAAAGTACTTGACAAGGTGGATTCAATTCTCTACTGTCCCCCTTCAAATGAGTGAGCCGGTCCGCAATTCCCCCAAGTCGGTGGCCATGCACACGCATGCCATGGACAATCTGCGCTTCATCCGCTCGGCGATGGAGTCCTCGGCCTCTTTTACCTCGGTGCCGGGGTTGGGCGGCGTAGTTGTCGGGCTGACTGGGCTGTTTGCCGGGATTCTGGTAAGTCGCCCCGCCCTGTCCAGCCACTGGTTGACCATCTGGGTGATCGCAGCGACCGTCGCCCTGCTCCAGGGTGGCCTGTTCATGTGGAGAAAGGCTCGCAGCCAGGGCGTGCGGCTGTCGCGGGGTGTGGCTCGCAGGTTCCTGTTCAGTGTGACACCTCCTCTGATCGCGGCGAGCATCCTGACATTCGTGCTGGACGACACGGTGGTGGAAACACTGATCCCGGGGCTCTGGTTGTTGCTTTATGGCAGTGGCGTGGTCAGTGGCGGGACCTTCTCGGTGCGGCCGGTGCCGGTCATGGGGGCCTGTTTCATGGTGCTCGGCGTAATCGCCCTGGTCGCCCCGGCAAGCTGGGGGAACGGACTGCTCACCCTGGGATTTGGTGGCCTGCACATCATCTTCGGTTCGATCATCGCGAGGCGCTACGGTGGCTAGGCGGCGAACCGCACAACGGCCCGATGGAGATCCTGAGGTGCCTGTGGAGAAGAAGCTGGCGAGTCTGTCGGGATATCTGTCGGACGCCGCGTCGAGAGATTTCGATCGCCTGATCTACGAGCGGGTGCGCCTGGGGATCATGAGCGCTCTGGCGGTCAATAGCTCGCTGACCTTCACGGACCTGCGGCAATTGCTGAAGACCTCGGACGGGAATCTCAGCGTGCATGCGCGCAAGCTGGAGGATGCAGGCTATATCTCCTGCGAGAAAACCTTTGCCGGGCGAGTGCCGCGAACGGAGTACGAGTTGACCGGTGAGGGTCGGCAGGCACTCGAGAAGTATCTGGACCACATGGAGGCGCTCATTCAAGCCACCCGGCACGAGGAGCTGTGACGGAAGAGTAGGAGTCGAGGCGATGAATATCGAGACTGATAGACCAGGTGAGGGTCTTCACGTTGCGCTCATCATGGACGGTAACGGGCGCTGGGCCAAGGCCCGTGGGTTGCCCCGAACGGCTGGACATCGGGAAGGCGGCAAGGCAGTGCAGCGCACTGTCGAAGCGGCTGTCGAGCTGGGTGTCGAGGTGTTGACCCTCTATGCCTTCTCGGCCGACAACTGGCAGCGTCCCCGGGAAGAGATCTCGGCCTTGATGCGACTTCTCGAGAGCTATCTCAAGAAGGAGACGGAACGTTGCATCAAGAACGGGGTGAAATTGAGCGTCATCGGTCGGCGTGACCGGCTCGATCCCCGTATCGTGCGGGCGATCGAGCGCGCCGAGATCCGCACCCAGGGTGGGCGCAAGCTCCATCTGCGGATCGCCATCGACTACTCGGCCCGCGAAGCCATCGCGGCAGCGGCAGCCCGTTTCGGTGGCTCGAAGGACCTGAGCCCGCAGCACTTCAGCTATCTGCTCAACCAGGCGATTCACTCTGAGCCGGCAGCTCCCGACGTCGACCTGCTGATCCGCACGAGTGGCGAGCAGCGCCTCAGCGATTTTCTGCTCTGGGAGTGCGCCTATGCCGAGCTCTACTTCACCGATCAGCTTTGGCCGGATTTCGACAAAGAGAGCCTGATTGCCGGTCTCGACGAGTTCCAGCGCCGCGAGCGCCGTTTCGGCCGCGTCCCGGGTGCCGAAAAACTCGCCGTCTAGCGGACGCTCCTGCTACGGCGAATGTAGCCTTACCCTCTTCTTGCGCAGTGAGGCGATTGGACGACCGAATCGTCGGGGCCGTTGCGGTGTTCATGGAGGGGATGGGCCACTCGCGGAGGACTCTGGACGGTGGCGTGCGATAGGCTGCGGTCAGCGATCATGGACAGATACGAGGTTGTACGCCGCACCGAGCAATACGTCCGGGAAGAGCTTGCTGGCGATGCCAGTGGGCACGACTGGTGGCATGTCGACCGAGTGCGAGTCCTGGCCAAACGTCTGGGTCGCGAAGAGGGCGCAGATCTCTTTGTCGTGGAGTTGGCGGCACTCCTGCACGACATTGCCGACTGGAAGCTCCACGACGGGGATACCGGAGCAGGTCCGAGGGCTGCCGCCGAGTGGTTGCAGAGGAATGCTGTAGGGCCAGAGGTCATCGATCATGTTTGTGACATCGTCGGTACCTTGTCGTTCAAGGGGGAGGGAGTGCCCACGCCGATGGCAACCCTCGAGGGGCGGGTCGTCCAGGATGCCGACCGACTGGACGCTATCGGTGCCATTGGTATCGCCCGGACTTTTGCCTATGGTGGGGCCATGGGCAGGCTGATTCACGACCCCGAAGCGGATCCGCACGAGAACGCCGATTTCGAAACGTATCTCCGCAGTCACAGCTCCACCACCAATCACTTCCACGAGAAGTTGTTCCTGTTGAAGGACCGGATGAACACCGAGTCCGCACGCCGTTTGGCGGCAGGGCGCCACTCGTATATGAAGTCCTACCTGAATCGATTTCTCGAGGAATGGGACGGCGAAGCATGAGGCAGTGTTCGCGGCTTCGACCTGCCTGATCTCGGCCTCACGTCCGTCCAATCTCTCGACTGGTCACTCATCGGATACCGGGTGGACCGCATCGAGAGTTCGGATGTAGAAGATCGCATCCAGATGTCTCGGCCATATTCCCCGCAGCTCCTTGAAAGTGATGGGGCGGGCAATCAAGGGTCGGGCCAGCCAGTGCCCTCCATCGAGTGTCGAGAGCCGGTGTAGATCGAGGAAAGCGCTTTTCAGACCCGTGCGTCCCAACAGATCTTCGAGGGATCCCTTGGTAGGAACAAGCAGAGAGTGGGGTTGTTTGAAAATCGAGCCCTTGCTTCCCTCGAAGGCTGTGTAGGCGACGACGTAGGGGTCCGGCTCGAGCGCGGCAGCAAGTCGGGATCCCAACAGGTCGAAGCGAGAAAAGCGCTTCTGTGTCTCGCTGTCGCCGGTCTCCAGCTTGGCCAGGTCGCGGGCCAGGTGCAGGGTAAGCGACCAAACGATGATCTTGCGTCCGGGATAGCTGTGACGTTTCAGCCACAGCAGGTTGTCCACCATCTGCCCGTCCCGGAGATTGTGGATCGCGGGATCCATGCTGTCGCTTGGGTCCCAGAGATCCAACTTCCACGTCAACTTGATTGCGCCACGGAGGTTGGCCAGCACCTGTTGCCAGAAGGCGCGATCGTGCGAGCTCGAGTCCGGCGTAGTCGTCCTGCCTAGACAGGCAAGGAGCTCTGACATGCGATCCAGAGTCTGGTCGAGTCGCCGACGGACCGCCCTGGTGGGTAGCGCCTCCTGTCCAGAGGTGTAGGAGCCAGCGGCGACATGCCGGGTGATCTGCCACACTTCATCCAGACTCTCCGCGGACAGAAGCCGCTGACGACCGGGACAGCCAGCTAGCGCCTCGGTCAAGCCCGCGATGAGCGCGTTGAGGCTCTGCGATCCGAGCTGACTGTCAATGCCGGCAATCTCCAGGGGGCGATCGGTCCTGGCATACCGATTCACGAGATCGAGAAGCGACTGGAACTGCTGACTGTCGACATAAAGCGGGAAGAGCACTCGGTCGAGAGCTGACCGCGCATCGCGTCCGCTCCGGATCGCCTGCCAGGCACGATGGCAGTCGAACAGGCCGCATTCGAATACCAGGACGTCGAAGCCCTTCTGCTCGTGAAGAAATCGCACCAGGCGAGCCTTGGCCTCGAAGGTGGTTCCGTCACCTCGGGTGGCTTCGCCGAGAAGCACGACTTCGACATTGTCGAACAAGGCGCCCAGTGGTTCCAGGTCGGAGAGATCGGAGTCCGCGGCATCCAGGGTGCGCAGAGGAACGACGTTGGTACGCAACCAGCTCACACGATCTTCGGCCATCGAGCTCACCCTGGCCGACAGGGCGAAGCACAAGACGACGGCGAGGAACTTTGGCCCGCTGAACATCAGTCTAGTCCAGGGGCAGCTTGCCGTGAACGGCGATAACCCGACAAGTCAGCCGTCGACGATGTCGCCGATCCAGGAGTAGGCAGCCATCGCTGACGAGAAGCCGATGGTGCCAATGGCCAGCAACGCGACTTGGCGCATCTCCTCTGCGGTCAGGCCGGCATCCAGTCCTTTGCGCGTAGCTGAGTGGACGCCTCCCTCGCGCTGGTTGGCTACCGCGAGAGCGAGCTTGACCAGGGAGACGGTGCGTTTGTCCAGAGCCCCGATGTCGGCCAGGCTCTCCC
Source organism: uncultured Acidobacteriota bacterium (assembly GCA_963707075.1). Classification (GTDB taxonomy): domain Bacteria; phylum Acidobacteriota; class Thermoanaerobaculia; order Multivoradales; family JAHEKO01; genus CAXMQZ01. The sequence continues at coordinate 1,624,135 of CAVPOX010000002.1, read as the reverse complement.
CCAGAGCCTCGTAGTTCCTGGCGACTTCGGGGTAGTCCTCCTTGAACTGCAAATAGGTCTTTGGAACCTTCCTGACATTCGTCATATGTGTTTCTCCTTATCGGGTTGCAGAATACCGCGAGAGACGGGGTTGGGCCCAGCAGATCAATCGACAGGCACCAACCCAATGAACAGTTTCACCATGCGCTGTTTTCCGAGTTCTGCCTGGCTAACCTCGATAGGGGACCTAGCGATGCGAATCCAAACTGCCGTAGCGTTCACGGTCTTGATGGTGGCTGCCCTGGGAGGGAGTCCTGTCTTCGGCGCAGAGGACCGGACCTTGACGGAGGCATGGACCAGGGGGAGCCTTCTCTTGTCCTTGCGTTATCGGTACGAAGACGTCGTCGACGATCCTTTCGAGAAGGACGCTCATGCCTCGACCCTGAGGACTGTCATGGGGTTCAAGACGCAGACCTGGAAGGGACTGGGTTTCCTGGTAAGTGCCGAGAACGTTGCGTCGATCGGCAACGACACCTACAACAATGCCGGCTATCAGGATTACCACAATGATGTGCGAGATCGACCGGTGGTGGCCGACCCAGTCGGAACAGATATCGGGGAGCTCTACCTTTGGTACGAGCACGAGGCATCTGGGTCTCTGGCGCAACTCGGTCGGGCCGAGGTCAATATCGATGACCAGCGGTTCGTCGGCGCCGTGGGCTGGCGTCAGCATCACCAGACCTTCAACACGTTCAGGTTCACCAGCAGCCCCCTGGAGTGGTTGAGCTTTTCTTACAGCTATCTGGACAAGGTGTATCGGATCAACCGGGACAGGTGGGATACCTCCAGCCATCTGCTCAACGCCAGGTTCAGTCTGGGAGAAATCGGCACGGTCACGCCCTATGCCTATCTGCTGGATTTCGAGGAGCAGCCGCAGTACGGGTTGTCCTCGGCCAGTTATGGATTGGAGTTCCTCGGCAAGCTCGACTTCGGTAAGAGCAAGGCCCTCAACTACGAAGTCGAGTACGCGATACAGGACGACTATGGAAACAACCCGAATCGACTGGATGCGAGCTACCTGTTTCTGATGGCGCAAGGCGTGTTCAAGCCGCTGAGCGTCAAGGTGGGTTACGAGGTGTTGAGTGGCAACGAGGCCGACGGTCAGTTCGCGACGCCACTCGCGACGCTGCACAAGTTCAACGGCTGGGCCGATCGCTTCCTCCGGACCCCTACCCAGGGTCTGGAAGATTTCTACTTGGCTCTCAATGGCAAGGTCGGCCAGGTCAGTTGGCTGGCGGTCTACCACGATTTCAGTGCCGAGAGCGGCAGCGCCCACTATGGCGACGAGATCGACGCCCAACTCCTTTATTCCGCTCCGTGGAAGCAAGCATTCGGCCTCAAGGGCGCCTTCTACAGCGCCGACGAGCATTCGACAGATGTACGGAAGATCTGGGTGTTTACTGCTTTCAAGATTTGACTGAAAACGGACTCGACTTATGTCCAACGAAGACCTGCGATGATTGTATCTGTTGCCTTGCAGAGATCGATGTCCGGGCCGGCGGCGTCTCTGGAGCTGGCTGGAAGTGAGACTGGAGGAAGACCATCATGAATGAGTCATCCGAGGCTTCTCGGCGGGATTTCTTCGCCGCTGCGCTGATGGGGGGTGGGTTGTTTCTAGCGTACGGAACGCTGGCGATCCAAAGCCTCTTGTTCCTGCTGCCGAAGCGGCTACAGCCCAAGACACGGCTCTTGTTCGCCGGCCGGGTTGATCAGTTCGCGGTGGGATCGGTCCGCAGCTTCCTGGATCTGGACGGGAATCCCATCCTGATTCGCCGCGGTGGTGAAGGGTTCGAGGCATTCAGCTCCACCTGTCCTCACCTCGGATGCCGGGTGCACTGGGAGTCGGAGGAAGGGATCTTTTTCTGTCCTTGCCATCGGGGTGTGTTCGACGAGAGAGGCGAGTCGGTCTCCGGCCCACCGGCCGACGCGGGCCAGCGCCTGGCCCACGTCAACTTGAAGGTAGATGACGTCGCCGGCGTGATCTACATCGAAGTCAAGGATCCGGGGAGGAGAGTGACATGAACGTTGGTGGGCGATTGAACGAGCTGTTTCCGTTCGACTGGGAGCTTGCGCGTCATGCTGGCGCGGAACCGGTGCCCCTGCACTTGAAACGCTGGTGGTTCTGCATTGGTGGGACGCCGATGTACCTCTTCATCGTGCAGCTCGTGACCGGGATCATGCTCTCTTTCTACTATGTGCCCTCGCCAGATCATGCCTACGCCAGCGTGGAGATGATCACGCAGGAGGTCCGATTCGGTTGGTTCATCCGATCGGTCCACATGTGGTCGTCGAACTTCATGATCGTTGCGGTGTTCCTGCACATGTTGAGGGTCTACTTCACCCGTGCCTACCGCCATCCACGACAGCTCAACTGGATGGTGGGTGTGCTGCTTCTGGGCGTGACCCTGGTCTTTGGTTTTACCGGCTACTCGCTGGTCTATGAGCAACTGAGCTTTTGGGGAGCGACGGTGGCCACCAATCTCGCCGATGCAACACCCTTGATCGGCCCCTGGATAGGAAACTTCCTGCGCGGCGGGGCCGAGATCAGCGAAGCCACCCTGACCCGCTTCTTCATTCTGCACATCGGAATCCTTCCCACGGCGGCAATGATCCTGATCGCGCTGCACGTCGTTCTGATCCGCATGCACGGCATCACCGAGCTCAGATTCGAAGACGAAGCTCTGGTGGCGGACAAGGATCGCTTCTTCCGGTTCTGGCCCGATCATGTGACCACCGAGATCATGATTGGGGTGCTCCTCATGTACCTTCTGGCCATCCTGGCGCTGATCTGGCCGGCGGAGTTGGGGGCGCCGGCAAATCCCAACGTCACACCAGACCACATCAAACCGGAGTGGTACTTCTACTTCAGTTTCAGATTACTCAAACTGACGAGTCTCAAGATCAGTGTCGCCCTGACCGGCTTTCTAGGCGCTGTTCTCCTTTTCTGGCCTTTCATCGATGGTTGGATCGCCAAGCGTTTCGATAAACGCGCCGATGGGATAGTCGTCATCACCGGCGTGGTGGCGTTTCTGGGATTTCTCTTGCTGACCGTGTGGGAAGCATTTGCAGCATAAAGCGGAGGAGCTGTCATGACCTTGACAACGAAACGATTCATCGTCGCCGCACTCTCGTTCCTCTTTCTCGCCGCGCTCCTTCTGGTGGCGTTTCAGGAGTCGAAGCGGCATCGCATCGATGCGGGCCTCGAACCGGTGGTCACCGCCGCCAACAGAGGTTGTGTCGACTGCCATCGCAAGGATGGGCCTGCTCTGGTGATGGAGTGGGAGCGGTCCAGCCACGCCAACTACGGCGTCGGCTGCGTCGACTGTCACGGTGCCGAGGAAGGAGAGGCCGATGCCTGGTTGCACGAAGGGGCCTGGGTTGCCGCCCTGGTGACGCCACTGGACTGCTCCCGTTGCCATGCCCGCGAGTTCGAAGAGTTCTCCAAGAGCCACCACGCCAAGGCAGGAGAGATTCTCGCCAGCCTGGACAACATATTGGCCGAGAAGGTGGCGGGCACACCCGACAACATCGCGGATGCGGTCAATGGTTGCTGGCAGTGTCACGGATCGATTATCCGTTTCGAGCGGGATGAGAATGGGGAGGTGGTGCGCACCGGCAAGGAGAACAAGCCGGTACTCGACTGGGAGACCTGGCCCAACAGCGGCATGGGCAGGCTCAATCCCGACGGCTCGAAGGGCTCTTGTCACGCTTGTCACTCGAGGCATGCCTTCGAAGCGAAGCTGGCGCGCTCACCCGAGAACTGTGGCAAATGCCATATGGGTCCCGACCATCCGCAGATCGAGATCTACAACGAGTCCAAGCACGGTATCGCTTTCCATGCCAACCGGGACAACATGGCGCTGGACAAGGCGGGCGAGTGGGTGTTGGGTAAGGATTATTCAGCGGCTCCCACCTGCGCCACCTGCCACATCTCTTCGTATATGACACCGCAGGGTCAGGTGGTTGGAAACAACCACGATGTCGGCGAGCGCATAAGCTGGACCTTGCGGCCGGTGGTGAGCTCGAAGCTCAATCTGGTGGTCTTTGAAGATGGCTTCAAGGAGGATTTCCCGTCATCGCGTGAGCTGCCTGAGATCGGTGCCACGCTCGACACTGTCGAGAAGGTGGTGGAGAACGAGCAGCTGGTTAGCAGGACGGTGCCGCGAACGGTCGCCAACATCGTGACGTGGGAAGAGCGCCGAGCCTTGATGAAAGGCGCTTGCCTCAATTGCCATAACGACGCCTACGTTGATGGTTTCTACGAGCAATTCGATGCCCTCGTCGAGCTCTACAACAACAAATTCGCGATTCCAGCCAAGCAGTTCATGGATGAGCTGATGGCCGATGGCGTGCTGCGCAAGGAGGCTCCCTTCGAGAAGGACGTGCAGTGGATATTCTGGGAGCTCTGGCATCACGAAGGTCGACGGGCACGCCACGGCGCCAGCATGATGGGACCGGACTACACCCACTGGCACGGCATGTACGAAGTCTCCAAACACTTCTATCTGGAGTTCCTGCCAGCGGTCATCGAAGCGGCAGAAGAGCACAGCCCGGCCATCGGCGCGAAGTACGAAGCCAAGGTGGCCGAGCTGATGACGCAGCCGGAGCATGCCTGGATGGAAGGTCTGTCGCCTGAAGAGGCCGAGGCTTTGCGCAAGGCCTATGCGGCGCGCTACAACCAGTAAGGGAGCCGGGCCGTGAAGAAGATAGCAGTCCCATCGCTGGCGCAGTGGCTGGCAACGCCGGTAGGACCGAAGAAGCACCGGACTTTCAGAGTCCGCCTGCTGGTTCAGGTTGCCTTTGCCGTCACCTGTCTGGTGATCGGATATCAGTTGAGTCGCTTCTACCTGGCGGCGCGGGCAGGGGAGCTTCCCCTGCCCCGCCGGCCTCCCGGGGCGGAGGGCTTTCTACCGATCAGCGGGCTGATGGGAATTCTCGATTGGGCCTATCAGGGAGCACTCAACCGGATCCACCCTGCGGCCACCATCCTGGTGATCCTGGCCTTGTTGTCGGCGATTCTGTTGCGCAAATCGTTTTGTTCCTGGGTCTGCCCGGTGGGATTCATCTCCGAGGGGTTGGCTCGCGCGGGGCGCAAGCTCTTCGGTCGCAACTTCCAGGTGTGGCCGTGGCTCGATCGGGCGCTGCAGAGTCTGAAGTACCTGCTGATGGCGTTCTTCGTCTGGGCCATTTTCTCCATGAGCGCCGAAGCGCTGCAGGCTTTCATCCAGTCCCCGTACAACAAGGTGGCCGACGTCAAGATGGGTTTGTTCTTCGTCAACCTCGGCCAGGTGGGAATTTCTGTCATGGCGGTGCTCGTCGTCGGTTCGGTTTTCATCCAGGGGCTGTGGTGTCGCTATCTCTGCCCCTACGGCGCCTTGTTGGGTCTCTTTTCCTGGATGTCGCCGGTGAGAATTCAGCGAACGGCTGACAGTTGCATTGACTGTTCGTTGTGCGATCAGGCTTGCATGGCCCGGTTGCCGATTTCGCGTCTCGATGTGGTGCGCAGCGTCGAATGTACTGGCTGCGTCGACTGCCTAGCTGTCTGTCCGGTCAACAACACCCTGGAATTGGCGGCGGGACCGAAGCGTCTGGGGGTCTCTACCTATGCCGCTGCGGTGGTTCTCCTATTCTTGCTCGGCACGGTGGCGGCTCGGATGACGGGGGTGTGGCACAACGGCATCACCGACCAGGAGTACGTCCAGCGTTTCCAGGGGATGGAACGTCCCGAATACGCGCACCCGGGTGCCTATGAGCCCTCTGATCGCGCCGATCAATGACAAGGAGAGAGCTTGGTGTCAAACAATCTCATCACTGCAGCAGACAACGCACTGGACAGTCTCGAACGCCTGGCCGCCGACCTGGAACACGATCCCGACGACAACCCCCTGGCGCTCAAGGGCATCCTCAACTGGGGCTGGCATGCGGTGGCCTTGTTGAGCTACATGCGCATGCAACCCCAGCGTGATCAATTCGACGCCTGGATCTGGGACTACCTCGCCGAGGGTTCCCCCGAGCTCGACCTCGAGCGGGACGCGCACTGGGAAGAGCGGCAACGTCTGAGCTTGCTCGAGATCCTGGACGTCTTCAGTGAGGTGGAGATACCACTTCTGAAACCGGAGTTCTATCAGGGATGGACAGACCGAACGGTGCGCTGTCAGACGTTGCGCCGTCAAATCGTCGGGATCATTGGCTGTGGCATCGGTTCCGAGCAACGAGAGGGGCTGCTGGTTCTGTTGGCGGCCTACCATCGTCTGCTTCGCTTTCCCGCGGCCGTCGAGATCGATGTCGATCGGGTCAGGGACGGTTTTCCCGATCTGCTCGATTTCATTGAAGCGCTGATCGATGTGTCGGGACCCAGGGGAACTGAGTGTCTCGCAGCCCTGGGCCGCTGCAGGGAGGCGATCGGGTAGAAGGGGGCCTGCCACCCGCCCGATCTCGAAGCCCGCGATAGTCTTACTCGAGCGTGCGGTCTCGGTGCCGACAGACATGGAAAGGACTGCGATAATGACCGATCTATCTACCGAAAAGCAGTGCCTCGCCTGCCGGCGTGGTCCACAAGAGACTCCACTGATCCAGTTGGCCTATCAGGAGGCTGACCTGTGGATCTGTCCGCAGCATCTCCCGATCCTGATCCACGACCCTGCCAGGTTGATCGGTATCTTGCCCGGCGCCGAGCATCTGAGCCCGGCCGATCACCACGACTGAGCATCGACGCGATGGCAGCCGAGGAGGCGACGATCGCTCCGATCAGCCATTTTCTTTGGTAAGAGTGCAGTCCTTGACGTAGGCTAGGACCGCTTTTGGGCCCTTGGGGCGCTCACCGGAGAGGAGACTGCAACGACGATGGGGGGAAGGGTACTTCTGTGGGACTCGACACTGCGCGATGCGCCTCAGCCATCCGGGGAAGCGCTCTCTGATGGTGAGAAACTCGAGATTGTCGGGCAGTTGGCCCGAGCTGGCATCGCGGAAACCGTGGTCGTCGCTCCCGATCGCGTCGCCGATGACATTCGCTTCTCACGCCGTGTCAAAGCCGAGGGTTTCGAGATCACCCTCTCCGGACAGGTGAGGGCGAACCAGCGCAACGCCGAAGCGGAGATTGAGCAGAGCATCGCAATACTGGATCGTGTCGACTTGCTGATGCCGCTGTCGGAGCGGGAGCTTCCGGTGGGCGGCGCGAAGAAGATCTCGGTGCTGATCGATGCGCTCGACTTCGCCCGTTCCCGGTCGACTCAGGTCGGCGTCGGATTCCTCCATGCCACCGAGGCTTCACCTCTCTTTTTGCTGGAAATTGCCCAGCACACGACTCGCGCCGGAGCTCAGCGAATCACGCTGTTCGACACGACCGGTGAGGCGGACCCGTTCTCCCTGCGCACGATGCTGGAGGAGTTGATCGCCGAAGTCCGGGTGCCGATCTTCTTTCATGCCCGAGATCATCTGGGCCTGGCGGTAGCCAACTCCTGGGCGGCGGTTCTGGCCGGCGTGCGTGGCCTCGGGGTTAGCATCCAGGGCCGGCGAGAGGGAGCCGGCAATGCGAGCCTGGAGCGGGTGGCGGAGCTTCTCGCGCGCAGGAATGTTCCCACCGGTGTTGACAGCGAGGAACTGACGAAGCTTCATTCGTTGCTGCCGTTCTAGGGGCGCCCGAGGTAGTCATTTCGACACTGATAGATTGCCCCGCATGAGAAGTCTTCGGGCAATTCTGCTTGCCGCAGCCATTGTTCTTGTCGGCTGCTCCGGAAAGCCCGATACCGACGTCACCAATCCGGTGATCCTGGTCGGCATCGACGGTGCTTCATGGTCGGCGATACGTGACCTCTGGGAACAGGGGCGTTTGCCACATCTGCGCGCTCTGGCGAAACGGGGTGTCAGCACCGACCTTCAGCCCGTCGCCGATATCTCACCGGTCATCTGGACCAGTTTTGTCACGGGAGTCTTGCCGGAAAGGCATGGGATCACCGACTTTCTGCTGCCCACCGCCGGAGGAGATGTTCCGGTGTCGTCAACGATTCGCAAGGTCCCGGCAATCTGGAACATGTTGACCACGCTCGGTCGTCGGGTCGCGGTCCTGGGCTGGTGGGTATCGTGGCCGGCCGAGGAGGTCAACGGCGTCGTGGTCTCCGACCGGGCAATGCGACTTTCCGAGGGGGCGATCTACCCTCTCGAGCTCACCTCCAGATTCAGGCAGATTGTCGACCAGACGCAGGAACCGTCCGATGACACCCTGCAGGCAGAGATTGCGCGCCAGGATGAAGTCATCGGCAAGCTCGCTCGGGAGTTGCTCGGTGAGCGGTACGATCTGATGCTGGTATATCTGCGCAGCCCGGACGTGGTGAGTCATCCCTACTGGAAGTACTTTCAGGTGCCGGAATCAGAGTCTGTCGATCCCGAGAAGATCGAGGCGTTCGGCGAGCGAGTGCCCCTGGCTTACGAGGCCGTGGATCGCATCGTCGGCGAGTTGGTGGCGGCCGCGCCCCCGAATGTCAATTTCATGATTGCGTCGGACCATGGGTTCACCTGGGTGGAGGGAGAGCAGTACCGCATGCTGGTGGATTTGAACGCGGTCCTGGAGCATCTGGGTTACCTGGTCAGGACAGAAGGTGTCATCGACTGGAAGCGCAGTCGGGCCGTGACCTGGAATTCTCCTCCCGGTATCACCGACAAGATGGTACGACTTGGCCTGGCGGATCGAGATCCTGCCGGTCCGATAGCGCTCGAGGAGATGGAGCAAGTCCTCGAGCGCCTGAAAAGCGATCTCGGCAGAGTCGTGCACAAGAACGGTGCGCCTCTCTTCGCGGTTCGCTCGCCCACACGGATCCAGGCGAAGGAGGGGGCCGACTTGACCGTGTTGGTTCACACGCGCAAACAGGTCCATCCCGTATATTTCGAGGGCGTCGAGATTCCGGGTGTCATGCGGTCGGTGGAAGAGCTCACCGGGACTCATTCGGTGGAGACGCCGGGGATCTTCATAGCGGCCGGCCCTGACATCGATGCATCGTTTCCCGCCCGCGCCATCCATAGTCTGGACATCGCGCCAACGCTTCTGTTCGCCCTGGGCCTGCCTGTTGCCGAGGACTTCGATGGGCAGGCAAGAACGCGCCTGTTTCGCGAGGAGTTCCGGGAACGGCATCCCCTGACGACGATTCCTTCATGGGGTGTCAGTGAGACGAGCGCCGCTCCCTCCTCCGAGATCGATGAGGCGCTCAAGGAAGAGCTTCGGGCGCTGGGCTATCTCGACTGAGAGCGATGATGTAGCCCGAACCTGCTAGGCATTGTTGAAAGTATGGACGATCTCGAGGATCTCTTCCTCGGTCAATGTGTGGTTGGACTTCTTGGCCGCCGCCAGGATCTCCTGGGCCAGGGCATGTTCGGCCGGCAGGTCCCTCGATGTGAGGTAGTAGTTGACGTTGGACAGACCCGACATGGGTCCGATTTCGATCTCCTGTTCCCTGCCGATCCAGCCTGCGGGGATGCCGGAGTAGATGCGGTCCGCCAGCCAGGCATCGCCCTTGCGCTGAGCCTTGATGACAGCCGCCGCATGCACGCCCGTGGCGGTGCGAAAGGCATCACGACCGATGATCGGCGAGCTGATGGGAATCGATACTCCGGTCGCTTGGGAGACCGTGTGAAGATACTCGGGCAGACAGGTCAGATCATCATCGCGTACGCCGATGAGCTTGAGGTTGACCAGTAGCTGTTCCATCGGTGTATTGCCCACCCGTTCGCCAATCCCCAGCGCCGTCGCGTGGACGCGAGTGGCTCCCGCCTTGATTGCCGCCAGGGTGTTGGCGACGTCGAGTCCCCGATCCCGGTGGCCGTGCCAGTCGATACCGACGTCGACGCCCAGCTCGTCGAGCAGGTCTCCAACCCAGGAGACGAGATTCATGACGCCTTCGGGGACCGCAGCGCCCACGGTGTCACAGAGGCACACCCTTGTCGCGCCCGCCTCGACTGCGGCTGTCAACAACACGCGAAGATCTTCGGGTGAGGAGCGCACGGTATCTTCGGTCACATACATGACCGATAGACCCTCGCCGACTGCGAAGCTGACGGCATCTTTGGTGAATCTCAGGATGTGATCGATATCCCACTCCTCTGCGTACTGACGAATGGGGCTCGAGCCGATGAAGACACAGGCCTCGATCGGCACGCCTGTGCGCTGACTGACCTCGGCGATAGGCTGGATGTCGACCATCAGTGTGCGGGCTGCACAGTTGGGTCGGATATTCATCCGGTTGTCGGAGATTTCTTGACAGAGCCGCGTCACCGACTCGAGTTGTCTCCTGCCTGCTCCGGGCAGTCCGACGTCCGCCGTCTCGATTCCGAGTCGCTCCATGAGGTGCAGCAGCTCGACCTTGGTCTCCAGCGAGGGATCGATGACCGAAGGAGACTGCAGTCCGTCGCGCAGCGTCTCGTCGTCGAGCATGACGTGGTCCGGCCAGGTTACGGTGTTGGGACCGTTCTTGGCCCAATCGAAAATGAGCTGGCTCTCGGTGGGCTGTTTCACGTCTTCGATGGGCTCGCTTTGCTGGCAACACCGTTGGCCGCGGCGAACTCTCGAGTTCGTTGCAGGAGCTCTTCGGCGCCTTCTGAATCACCTTGGGCTTCACGCAGCATAGCGAGGTGGTAGACACTGCTGACTTCCCCTACCAGTTCGTCGGTGCCCCGTTGAAATGCCCGTGCCGCCTCTTCCAGCTCATTACGGCGCTCGTGGATCACACCGATGTGATAGTTCGCCATCAGGTATTCGGGGGTCAGCGCCGCCGCTTCTTCGAAGTGCTCGAGTGCGTCGTCGAGGTTGCCGGCGTGGAACAGGGACAGTGCGAGCCGGTAGTGAGCGGCGTTGTAGTGCTCGTCGATCTCGAGACAGCGGCGAAAGGCCCGAATGGCCTCGGGCATGTTGCCGTGGTGATAGCAGGCCACTCCGAGATCGTAGAACCCCAGGACAAAGCTGGGAGCGGCAGCCACCGCTGTCTGATATTTCTCGATGGCTAGCTCGAGTGTTCCCTGGTGGAAATAGAGAGTGCCGAGAAGGTGGTTTGCCAGGACATTGTCGGGATCGGCTTCCAACAGTCGCTCCAATTCCTGGCGGGCATCGCGACTGCGGCCCTGCTTCTCGTGATGAAGGGCGAGGAGAAGCCGTTCATCGACGAAAGCATCGCGAAGAAACATGCCGCACTCGGCGCAGAATTTGTCTTCGGTGCCGGCTTGACGACCGCAACGTCTGCAGCGAACAAGATCCTCGAATCCCTTATCGGTCATGATGGTGCCTCCCTGAAATCCTGAGCCTTGAATGGTACACGAAAGGCTGCTCGGTCAGCCGTAGATCATGCCTATCGGCGATTGACCACGGGCACGTCGGAACCCTAGACTAGAATCGCAAGGGAGGGGGAGAAAGTCGGGTGTCGAGGAATCTGACGGCTTTGGTGTGGATCGCTGGCAGCTTGCTGTGCGTCTGCGGCAGCCGCGCGGACGTGGTGTATCTCAAGGGGGCGGGCAAGCTCGAAGGCCGTATCGTGGAGCGCACCGAAACCTCGATCGAGGTGGATATCGGGGCAGGCACGATGACAGTTCCGATGAGTCGCGTGGAGCGCGTCGAGGAGGGGTGCTCCCCGCTCGACGAGTATCGGGAGCGGGCTGCCGCGCTGGATACTGCGGATGCCGAGGGTTGGCTGGAGCTGGCCCGCTGGGCCTCGGTTGAGGGACTGAGGACGCAGTCGCGACAAGCGTACGAGAGAGTTCTCGCCGTGGATCCGCTGAATGCGGAGGCGAATCGGTCTTTGGGTCGGGTCGAGTTCGATGGTCGTTGGGTCAGCGAGGAAGAGAGTTATCGTGCCCGCGGCTATGTCGAGTTCGAGGGCCAGTGGATGACGCCGGCCGACAGAGAGGTTATCTTGAACGAGCGCGCTGCCAGGGCGCAAGCACAGCGAGCCCAGATCGAAGCCGACAGCCGCGTTCGGGAAGCGGAAGCCCGCGCCAGGGAGGCGGAAGCCGCTGCTGCTGCCGCCGCTGCCAAGCAGACCGTGGTAGGAGTGCCCGTGTGGTGGGGTCCGTGGGGCCCCGGGCCTGAAACGTGGCCCCAACCGCCGGCCCGGCCACAACCGCGTCCTTTACCCAGCCGGGTGCCACCGAGGTGACCGGGTCGGTCGAGAGGGGTGTGAGACCGATCATGAGGTGGTGGGTCGCCGTGGTCTGGCTCGTTTTCGTGACGCCCTGCGGGACGTTCGCGCAAACGCTCGCCGAGATCCTCGCGCATCATGTGCAGGCTCGTGGCGGGCTCGAGCGCCTGCAGGCGCTCGAGACGCTGAGGATGAGCGGTACGGTTTCCCTGGGTCCCGAGAATCGGGCTCGGGTCAGACGCGAAATCGCGCGACCCGGGAGAATTCGGACGGAATTCGAGTATCAGGGGGTGACCGCCGTTTATGCTTGCGATGGGAGCTCCTGTTGGTCTGTCGAGCCTCTCTCAGGCAGTTTCGATCCACAGCCTATGTCGCAGGAACGCTCGGTGCGAGCTCTGGCGCAGGCCCAACCCGAGGGTCCCCTGGTCGACTGGCAGGCCAAGGGGTACCAGGCCGAGCTGGTCGGCAAAACAGAGAGGTACGGGCGAGAGGTCTTCGAGATTGTCCTGACGGGACCGTCTGGCCTGGTACAACACGAGTTCATCGACAGCCATACGTGGCTGGTTCTCGCCTCCGAATCGAGCCGTGGCATGGGTTCGGAGGTACGCGATACCGTAGTCGAAATGGACGACTACCGACAGGTCGATGGTCTGCTCTTCCCGCACTCCTTCAAGGTCGTCGCCCCCGGAAACGGCAAGGTCTTGGAGATCGTGGTCGAAGAGGTCGAGCTGAATCCAGACCTGGAGGACTCCCTATTCGCCATGCCAGAGCCACCCCGCGATCCCGACTCCTAGCACCAGGTTCCCTGTTAGAGAATCCACAGCGCGATGACCCCTAGCGGAACATCATCGGGTCACAGTGCCGCATCGCAGTCCGCTGGTAGTTGCCCTCCTTCTGTCGACCCTTGCCCTTTCCTTTGCTTCAGCCGGAATCGGAGAGGTAGGGACGGATGCCACCAGGGATCCACTGCAGCTGGCGCAAAGCCGACTGTCCGATGCCGCATGGACGCTCGCTTTGAGCGTCTTGAAGGTAGACGGTGAGCTGAAGCAGGTCGCGCGAGGCAACACCGGTGCCGAGGCCGTGCTCGAGGCATACCGGTTGCGGCTGGGTCGCCATCTTGCGCAAGTCAGAGCTCTGCAGAGAGCCAGCCGACCGGTCGTCGTCAGCCGTGACCCGGAGGCGGTCGAGCGGTTTCTGGCGCAAGTCGGCAGCGCCCATCTGATTACGCTGCGGCTGAGCTCCAGCTTGCCTCTCCACGGCCTGCGTCGTGTGCGCGATCCCGATGACGAGGCACTGGATGTCGATCGCAGCGCTAATGCAACGTCAGCGTGTTACGGATCTGTCGCGGGCACCGTGCGAGGCCCCGGAGGTCCATTGGCTGGAGCCCTGGTTGCCGCCTATACCGCCGAAGGCATCATGGCCGGCAGTGCCTTGACACAGGGAGATGGTAGCTACCAGATCGACAGTTTGCTGACCGGGGAGGACTTCTATCTCGTCACCTCGAACGAGAGTGCCTTGATCGATGAGGTTTTCGATAACGCACCATGCCCGGGTGGAGCATGCGATCCGACGATCGGAACTCCCGTCAGGGTGAGCCCTGGCGTCATCACTGCGGGCTACGATTTCGCGCTCGCTGCAGGGGGCCGAATCGGCGGCGCGCTCAGCGCTCAGCCCGGTCCCTTGCCACTGCCCCTGACGACGGTCAACATCTTCGATGCGACAGGTGAGCTGGTCACGTCAGCCGTCTCAGACTTCAACGGTCTCTTCCTGACCGAGTCCGGTCTGCCGACAGGCACATACTATTTGGCGACGGCTAGCCTCTTCGGCAGCCTCGATGAGCTCTATGACGACCTCCCATGCCCGGCTGGTGCGGGATGTGACCCGACGGTCGGTACGGCAGTAGCGGTGACAGCGCCGAACACCACCCCGGGGATCGACTTCGAGCTCGCGGCAGGTGGAAACATCGCGGGGAACATCACCGACAGCGATACGAACCTGCCGCTCGGGGATGTTCTGGTGGGTATCCATGACACCACAGGGCTGCTTATCGCCTTTGGTGCCAGTTCCGCGACGGGCGACTATTCCATCCTCTCCGGACTGCCGACAGGGAGCTTCTTTGCGGCGACCGGGAACCTCGACGGCTATGTCGACGAGCTTTACGACGATATAGCCTGCACAGCAGGCCTTTGCACGATCACCGGCGGCACCCCGATTGCCGTGACCCTGGGATCGACGACGAGCGGGATCGATTTCTCGCTGTCACGAGGTGGCTCCTTCTCCGGGCGGGTGACCAAGGCCGCAGACGGGACTTCGTTGGCCGATGTGTTCGTCCTGGGGCATACGGCATCAGGCGATCTCGTCGGCAGCGCCACGACCGACTCCAACGGCAACTACACCCTGACGAGCGGCCTTGAAACCGGCAACTACCGCGCCACGACATTGAACCCTTTGGGTCTCGACGATCTGCTGTTCGATGCCATGGCCTGTCCGGACGGGGTTTGCGACGTCACAACAGGCACTCCCATCGCTGTTATTGCCGGTAGCGACACATCGAACATCGACTTCGCACTGACGGGAGACGCGCTCGGCGCCTGTGGTTTCGAAGGGTGCTCGACTTGCAGCCTGACGACGGTTCCCTGATCCGATTGCCCTCTGATGAAGCGGCCACGGCTGGCAACTAGCCTTCCTTGAGCGCCTCCAGGACCTTGACAGGGTGATCGGCGGCCTTCGCGACCCGGCGCCAATGTTTCTTCACTCTGCCATCCGGCCCGATCCAGACTGTCGAGCGAATCACCCCCGTGACCTTCTTGCCATACATCATCTTTTCGCCGAAGGCCCCGTACGCGGTCATGACTTTCTTGTCCGGATCGGAGAGCAACGTGAAGGGCAGCTGGTACTTGGCCGTGAACTTCTCGTGGGCTGCCTGACCATCCGGTGAGATCCCGAGGATGACAGCACCCTCGTCCTGAATCTCCTGGAAGTGGTCACGGAAGCCGCAGGCCTCCTTGGTGCAACCGGGCGTATCGTCCTTGGGGTAGAAGTAGACGATGACATCCTTGCCGCGAAAGTCCTGCAGGGCGACTCGCTCCCCCTGCTGATCGGTCAAGGTAAAGGCTGGCGCTTTCTTTCCTTCTTCGATAGGCATTTGGCTTCTCCTTACGGGTGACAGGATACTTCTTGCGCGAATCTTCTACCAGTCGATGTCGAGTTGATGTCCTCCCGGACGGCGAAAGGCCGCAGTCGACAGCTCAGGGCCAGTCGAGCGAAGGCCGAGGCGCTGGCATGACGAATCGAAGAGTGCACGGATCTGCTCGGCGAAGATGCCCTCTCCCCGCGTGCGGCGTCCGAATTGGCTGTCGCTCAGCGCACCGCCCCGAAGGTGGCGAATCCGGTTGAGGATCTTGTCGGCTCGATCTGGCAACGCCCGGTCCAACCAGTCGGTGAAGATGCCCTCTACCGCTCCGGGCAGGCGCAATAGGAGCCAGTTGGCCCAGGTAGCGCCATGATCGGCCGCGGCTTTCAGGATCTGCGGGATCTCGTGATCGGTGAGTCCTGGAATCACCGGTGCCAGAGACACGCCGCAAGGAATTCCTCTGGCGGAAAGCCGCTCGAGGGCTGCGAGTCGATGTCTTGGACTGGAGGTCCGAGGTTCCATCTGACCGCTCAGTTGGGGATCCAGTGAGGTGATGGAGAGCGCCACACCGACGGCATCATGACGGGCGAGCTCGATGAGGAGATCGATATCTCGGGTAACCAGGGCGTTCTTGGTAATCAGAGCAGCGGGATTCCGGTAGTCGACCAGCACCTGTAGACAGGCACGTGTGAGCTGGAGATGTCGCTCGATAGGCTGATAGGGGTCGGTGACACCGCTGATTCCGAGCACTCGCGGCACCCAACCGGGGGAATTGAGCTCGGAACGCAGGAGGTGAGGTGCTTGTTCTTTGACGAGAATCCTCGTCTCGAAATCCAGGCCCGCCGAGTACCCCAGATACTCGTGGTACGTACGGGCGTAGCAGTAGGTACAGCCGTGCTCGCAGCCTCGATAGGGATTGATGGAAACGGAGAAAGGCACATCCGGACTGTCGTTGTGGGCGACGATGCTGCGAGAGTCGTCCCGCAGGTACTGGGTTTCGACCCGGCTGGGTAGAGCCTCCTCGGGTATGACTTCGAGTCTCTCGAAACGACCGACCGGATTACCCGTCGATCCCCGGCCTCTTATCCCTTTGCGCTGTTTATTCAAGATTCCCCGCACTCTAGCTCAGAGGACCTAATGGAGAACCAGTCCACAGCCTGATCGGATTGTAGGCCCTACAATGCCGAAGGAGACTACCGCAGGTCTGGAGGTGTCGTTCTGAAGAACCAGGTCGTAGTGCACTTTGCCGATGACCGGATTCTCAAGGGGTGGGCGATCGATTTCTTTCCCAATAAGCCCAGCTTTCATGTGGAAACGGAAGGCTCAGGCGAGAGCGTCGAGGTCAAGGTCGCCGAGGCCAAGGGGGTCTTCTTTGTCAAGACCTTCCAGGGCAACGCCGGGGCTACCAGTCGCACAGATGTAGAGCGAACGGGCATGGGCAAGAAGATCCAGGTCGATTTTACGGATGGAGAGAAGCTGGTTGGCTATACATCGGGGTATTCACCCGCCCGCCCGGGCTTCTTCGTATTCCCTGCTGATCCGCAGGACAATAACGAAAAGGTCTTCGTCGTCACCGCGGCGACCAGCGCTGTGGCATTCGTTTGACTCGAGACCCCCGAGCGCCCGTATGCATATACTGGGCTGACGAATGGCCTAGGTGTAATGCCAGGGAGGTCGAGGACCGTGTACAGATTTCGACTGTGGAGTGTACTTGTTGTCGTCTTGTTTGTCGGCCCTCCGACGTGGGCCGCTTCTCTGGACGAGGCCCGCGCTCTCCAGGAGCAAGGTCGCACAGAGGAGGCTCTGGTAGCCATCGAGAGCCTGCTCGGCTCAGATGCCAGCGGCGATGAGAAGGCCGAGGGACTCGATCTTCTTGGCACGATCGCCGTCGAGAATGGCCTCCTCGCCATGGCCAGGCAGGCGTGGACGCAATTGAGCAATGAGTATCCCGGCTATGCTGAGAACAACGCAATCGGCACCAAGCTGCTGCTGGTCTCTGCACTACTGAAAAGTCAGGAATCGACCAAGGCACCGAAGGCCGTGGAGAAACCGCAACCAACTCTCGAACCAGTTGCTGAGCCGACTGCAGTCGTGGCGCCAGCTCCCACGGCTGTTTCAGCGCCGGCAACAGAGTCAGAGCCTGCAGAAGCGGCAGCACCGGCCCCGCCTGCGGCGCCAAAGCCCGAGCCAGCCGTGGCGCCGGCAACCGCAACCACGGCTGCCGCAACTTCGGGTCGAGTCATGGTGGCCGCCAAGGGGCGCCCATACGATGCGATCGTCGACACCAACGAACGGGTTGTCGCCTTCCTTCGCGAGCAGGGCGTCGATGCCGTTAACGCCACCGGTGGGGTACCGGTGGTCGAGAGCTCGGAGATGGTTCTCCCTTTTCTGCTGCAGAAGGGAAAAGAAGAAGGGGTGGGGAGCGTTCTCCTGGTCAACGCAGACTTCGTCCGCATGCAGAAGGTCGTCACCCAGTGCTATCTGCCGGCAGGGGCCGAGCTGTGGAAATTCAAGGTTGCGGGAGGGACGGGAACAAAGGGACGTCCCTACTCGGCAACGGGAATCACCGAGGCTCTGCTGGAGCGCTATCTGGAGAAGCTGGGCAAGAAGGTCGGTGGGCCCGGTCTGCCCGTCACTCTGAAGTAGAACCTCCTCCTGGCTGGAGGAAACCCATCTTCGTCATCCACTCATCGCTGACGAACTTCGTCAGGTAGTTGCGAACCGAATCTGGCAGGATGACCAGCGCCTTGCGGACTCCCGGGTAGAGCTTTACTGCTTCCAACATCGCCCATGCGGCGGTTCCTGAGCTGCCCCCGACCAACAATCCCTCCTCCCTGATGAGGCGTCGGGCCATCTGAAAGCTGTTCTGATCATTGACATAGATCCAGCGATCGACGAGATCGGGATCGAGCACCCCGGGAATGAAGTCGTAACCGATGCCCTCGACCTGATAGGTGCTCACCTCGGTGCGCCCACCGAGAATCGAGCCCTCCGGGTCGACGCCGACGATCAGTATCTCGGAATTCTTCTCTTTGAGATAACGGGCTACACCGGTGATGGTGCCGCCGGTGCCGGCACCCATGACGACCATATCCAGCGACTTCCCAAAGTCGTCCCAGATCTCGACAGCGGTACCGTGATAGTGCGCGTCGGGGTTGTCTGGATTCTCGTACTGGTCCGGAATCACCGAATTGGGGGTTTCCTCGTTGAGCCGCCTGGCGACTCCAAGCAGGCTCTCGGGGTCGTCGTGGGCCGCCTCGGTCGGGGTGCGAATGATCTCGGCTCCCAGGGACTCCATGACCACCTGCTTTTCCTGACTCATCTTCTCGGGCATGGTGATGATGAGGCGGTAACCCTTGACCGCCGCCGTCATTGCGAGCCCGGCTCCGGTGTTGCCGCTCGTGGGCTCGATGAGAACAGACTCGGAGTTGATCCGGCCGGCCTGCTCGAGACCTTCCACCATCCGCACTGCGATGCGGTCCTTGATCGATCCCCCGGGATTGAGGAACTCGCACTTGGCATACAGCTCCACCGGCAGATCAGCACCGACCTTGTTGAGCCTTACCACCGGCGTGTTTCCAACGACTTGAAGGATGTTGTCGTAAATCATCTTGTGAGCCTTTTCTCGAGATCTATGCTGTGCCGATGTCTCCGGTTGGATGCAATGTCAGGCAGAAGGGGCGTGGTTCGCCGAACGTAGCCTCACCCTCTTCCTGCGACGAGAGGTGAACCCACTACCCCTCTGTCAGATTCGTCGGAAAGAAGTATAGGCCGCCGCTTCAGGCTCGCAAAATGAGATCGTGGACTTTGTCGCGGTAGCTACGACTGAGCGTCAAACGCTGCCCGTTGGTCATGACTATCAGGTGTTCGCCATGGGTCTGGGCACGAATCTCTCGGATCCGCTCGACATTGACGATCGTCGAGCGGTGCACGCGGACAAAACGCTTGGGGTCCAGTCGCTTCCCCAATGCTCGCATCGTTTCCCGCAACAGGTGCGACTCTCCGTCGTGGGTATTGAGACGCACGTAATTGCCGGCGGCATCGACCCAGTCGATGTCATCGGTCCTGAGGAAGGTGACCCCACTCGATGTCTTGATTGCCAGGCGCTCGTCGTATCCTCCCGAGTGCTGAAGATCTTCCAGCAGCGTCAGCAATTGACGATTCAATCGAGTCGTATCGGTTAGCTCGACCTGGTGACGGATCTGACGCAAGGCCTCGAGAAACCGATTGCGGTCGAACGGTTTCAATAGATAGTCGACGGCGTGGAAGTCGAACGCACGGACGGCGTATTGGTCGTAAGCCGTGACAAAGACCGTGGTCGGCATCTTGGTCGCACCGACGGATTCGATCACCGAGAAACCGTCGAGACCGGGCATCTGGATGTCGAGAAAGACGAGATCGGGATTCTTGTTGGAAATGGCGGAGACGGCATCAGTGCCGCTGCCACACTCACCCACGACCTCGAAGTCCTCTTCGGAGTCGAGGAAATGGCGAATCTTGCTACGCGCCAGCGGTTCGTCGTCGACGATCAGAGTTCGAATGGTCAAGGAGTGCCTCCCGTGTGGCGAGCGCTGTCTGGGCTCCGGCCGGTTTGAAGGGGATTTGAATCGTGGCCGCGACGCCCGCTCCATCCCGATTGGCCAGGGTGAAACGGTGGTCAGTGTCGTAGAGCTGCTCGAGACGTCGGCGGATGTTGTCGAGCCCGATGCCTTTCCGCCGTCGACCAGCAACCGTGGCCTCCGTCAGTCCGACGCCATCGTCGGCCACACACAACCGTAGATGGTAGGCATCACGGGTGGTCGAGATCGAGATGCGGCTGACCTGTCGTGAGCCATTCATGCCATGGCGGATGGCATTCTCGACGAGGGGTTGCAGTAGCAGGCTGGGCACCAGGGCTTCGAGGCTTTTGGGGTCGATGCTCTTCTCGACCTCGAGCCCGGGACCGAAGCGGGTGCGGGCGATATCCAGATAGAGCTCGAGCAGCTCTAGCTCACGGCTCAAAGGAATCTCATGCTGGTCGGGATTCTCGAGTGTTGCTCTCAGTAGACCGCCGAGATCGGCGATCATGGTATCCGCGCGCTCGACGTCCTCGTAGAGCTGCCCCGAAATCAGATTGAGAGAGTTGAGCAAGAAGTGGGGCTGTAGCTGGGACTTGAGAAACCCCATCTGGATCTCCGCCATTCGGGTCTTCATCTCGGCATGACGGACCTGTCTCTCGGTCCACCGGCGGTAGTAGCTGGAGGCGTGGCCCAGGGCCACGAAGCTGATAAAGGCGAAGACGTCGTAGACCACGCTCTGGACCAGAAAGGGCCGCAGGCGAAAGCCTTCGAACGGAGAGCCATCGACCACGTGAAAGTACCGGTCGGTTGTCACTCTCAGCACCAGGAGGGTGATGACGGTGACCAAACCGGCGAGAAAATAGCTCGGTAGCCACCCCTTCCAGTTGCGCCGATCGATCGGGTACTTGCCGGTGAACTGTGAGATGCCCAGACTCAGTGGAATCCACAGCAGCCAGACCAGGAACCAGGAAGTCAGCCCCAGGGTTGGCACCTGGCTCTCCTCGACGAGATAGCAGAACGCCAGCGCGCCTGCCATCAGGGAGCCGAACAGGGCCCAGGAAACCGGAAAGACCCAACGTTCGCGCCACGAGCGGTTCAGTTCCAGAAGCTCTGAGTATTGCCTGCTCGGATCAACCATCGATCGTACCTGTCCAGAGTCCGGTGCAAGGACCGGACCGTGTCTCGATTCAAGCTACGCAAGGAGAGTGGGTGTTGTTGCATGGGAGGTTTCCATTTCCTTGAATCCAATTCGCTGTATATCTCTTCCAGGCGCGCTCCAGGGAATTCGAATCGTCACATCCAGGAGACCATCCGTCACAAGACCTCGGCGAAGCGTCCCCCCGGACGCTGATCGGGCAGTGGCCTTGCTCTGTGTGAAGCGCGATGTGAAGCGTGTCCGGGTAATTGGACCGGGACATGGAACTCAAGGAGCAAAGCTGATGCAAGAAACAACCAAGTGGAGAAAAACGCTCGCGTGGCTCTCCTTGTCGTTGCTGGCTTCGGTAGGAGTCTGGGCGCAGGAGGAGACAGGCAGCATCTATGTCGTGGTGACGGATGCCGCAGGGACTCCCTTGCCAGGGGTGACTGTCGAAATCTCGGGCTTCGGGGCGCCGCAGGTCCAGGTGGCCGATACCCAGGGCCAGGCCCGCTTCCTGCGGCTCGCTCCAGGAACCTGGTCCTTGAATGCCGCCCTCGACGGGTATTCGAGTCTGGAGTATCCATCCATCGATGTCCGAATCGGCCGCAGCACTTCATTGGAAATCCAGCTCAGTCCAGCGATCGGTGAGGTGATCACGGTCACGTCGGAGAGTCCCCTGCTGGATGAGAGAAGGATCCAGTCAGGCACGTCGATCAGTCAGATCGAGCTGGAGACCATCCCGACGGCCCGTGACCCGTGGTCGGTACTGAACCAGACTCCGGGAGTCATGGTCGACCGGGTCAACGTTGGTGGCAACGAGAGTGGTCAACAGGCAGTCTTCGTCAACCCGGGCGTATCCGATGAGGAGAATGCCTTCCTGGTGGACGGCGTCGAGATCACCGACATGGCAGCGATCGGATCGTCCGCAACCTACTATGACTTCGATCAGTTCGCCGAAATGCAGTTCGCGACCGGTGGAAGTGATGTGGCGAAGTCCAATAGTGGTGTTTCGGTAAACCTGGTGACCAAACGGGGCACCAATGAGTTCCGCGGATCGGCACGGTTCTATCGGACCGACAGCCGGTACTTCGGTGGCGCTCTCGAGCAGGATGTACCGGTATTCGAACAGCCGGATGCAATCCTGGCCCCGGATCAGGAGTCCTTTGTCGGCAACTCCGTCAACAAGATCACCGAGTATGGCTTCGAGGCCGGGGGCCCGGTGCTGCGAGACCAGCTCTGGTTCTGGGGCTCCTTTGCCACCAACGACGTCAGGAATCGATCAGGCGGTGACGTGCCGGAGGATGTGCAGCCCGACGATACCCTGCTGGAAAACTCGGCCTTCAAGCTGAACTGGCAGATCGCCAGTCCGAACTCCTTTGCCGCCTCCTGGAACAATGGCGACAAGAACAAGTTCGGTCGATCGGCCGGCCCGACCCGACCCGCTCCCACGACCTGGGATCAGCGAGGCCCGACAGCGATCTACAAGTTCGAAGACACCCACATCTTCAACTCCAGTTTCTTTCTGACTGGCAACTACTCGAAGGTGGACGGTGGTTTCGAGTTGGCGTGCAAGGCATGCCTGGCTGCGGGTGACCTGTCGCAAACCCCTGAAACCCTTTGGGACGAGAACGCCGTCTGGCAGAACAGCTACCTCAGTGGTCGATCGAGTCGTCCGTCGACTGAGTGGAAGCTGGCCGGTTCCTTCTTTTTCAATACCGGAAGCTCGACCTCACATGAGCTGAAGTACGGTGGGCGGTTGCGCAGCTTCGAGGCTGAGAGTCCCTTTCACTGGCCGGGTCGAGATGTTTTCCATATCAACCAGGCACTGGTTGGGACCGAGCCGTTCGACATGGTGGTTGCCCATCGGGGCGAGACGCCTCTGATCACCCAGGACTACACCTCGGCCTGGGTTCAGGACACCATAACCTTGGGCAGGTGGACCATCAATGCCGGTCTTCGCTATGACCTCCAGGATGGAGCCAACGAGCCCTTCGAGATTGCTGGCAACCCGGCTTTTCCCGAGCTGATGCCAGCCCTGAGCTTCGATGGTAACGACGGCGGCTTCGACTGGCAGTCGATCGCTCCGCGCGTGGGCCTGACCTATGCTTTGGGCGAGGAACGCAAGACGCTGCTGCGCGCCAGCTTTTCGCAGTTTGCCGAGCAGCTCTCGACGACCGAGTTCATCCGCTCCAATCCTCTGGGTGATGCCTATGCCTACATGACCTTCGAGGATCAAAACGGCGACTCGATATGGCAGGCGGACGAGCCGATCGAAGAGTTGATCGACTGGGCCGACTTCGACCCGACCGATCCCTCGGCGACGGTGAGCCCCAACCTGACCGACCCGAGCCTCGATCCGCCGTTGACCAACGAAGCGATTATCGGTGCCGAGCACTCGCTCGTACCGGAGTTCGTTGTTGGCGCGACGATCACCTATCGTCTCACCACCGACTGGATGGAAGAGCGCGACTTGATCGTCGACGGCTCCGGCGCAACGCGAGCAGCCGGTCCTGGTGACTACGTCCGCGACGGTGCGACGACGGGTGTGCTGCCGAACGGGCAGGCGTTCTCGCAGGAGTTGTGGGCACTGAACCCCGACCTGAGCTACACGGGAGGTACAGCCCTGGTGAACGGGGATCGGGAAGTCGAGTATCTGGGTGCGAGCATCAACTTCGTCAAGCGGTTGTCCAATCAGTGGATGCTGCGAGGATTCGTCAATTACGGCGATGCGGAGTGGAAGATACCGTCGAGCTTCTTCGCGACGCAGGATCCCAACAACTTCTCGCCGCTCGACGCTGCGGACGATCCCTACCAGAGAACCCAGGACGATCCGGGCGACATCTTCCTCGTGCCATCTACCGGTTCGGGAGCCAAGGATGACGTACTGATCCAGAGCAGTTGGTCCTACAACCTGAACGGGATGTACCAGGTGGCTCCGGACAGGCCCTGGGGGTTCAATGTCGCGGCCAATCTCTATGGACGCGAAGGCTATCCTTTGCCGTACTACAACACGGAGACGGGCTCGGACGGTCGGACTCGCAACATCCAGATCACTGGTGTGCAGGATTCCTTCCGGGTCGATGACATCTTCACGGTGGATGGACGCCTGGAGAAGGAGTTTGCCGCTAGCGGCGATGTGGGCTTCACTTTCAGCCTCGACGTCTTCAATATCTTTGACGAGAGCACCGAGTTGCAGCGTGCCCGGCAGTTGAACTCGGGACAGCCGAACTATCTGCGGGAGACCTTGAGCCCGCGCATCTGGAGGCTCGGTGTTCGCCTGAACTGGCGCTAGTCGATCGCGTTTGAATCGCTTCTGGCCGGGGGATCTTTCCCCCGGCCCTTTTTTGCGCTCTCGGATGGACTCAGTGATCCACCGGCTGCGCCCCTGTATTTCTTGCAGATTCCGCCACTCTGTATGGAAGTCTCGAGAGTCGTTCTGAGAGATCTCAGGACGGCTTTATCGACAAGCCACGTCCGGTGATGCTCGAGGGCTCTACGGTTCGGCCGTCTATTCGCCGAACGCAGCCTTACCCTCCTCTTGCGGAGAGAGGCGAATAGACGGCCGAACCGCGTCCTCCGGGACCACCCAGAACGGTTCTTATCCTCTCGAAACCGAGGCCGCCCAAAGGCCGGGGAGGGGGCATGACCACTTCGAGGTTTGGGATCTCCCAATTCAGGGAGTGACCCGATCGAGGTGCTGCTGAGGTAGGATCGCATCCGGGGGGAATAACATGAAAAAGTCTTTCTTGTTCGTGGTTTACGGATCTCTGGCCCTGGCCCTGGCCTGCGTGAATCAACGATCGTCGCCGGAGGAGGATCTGAACTCGCTGTTCGACGAAGCCTGGGATTTCCAGATGCGGGAGTTCCCGACCTACGCGACGGCCGTCGGCATCCACGACTACGATGACAAGCTGCCGTCGATGGCGCTCGAAGACCTCGAGCGCCGGGCGCAGTATTGGCAGGAGGTTCTGATCCGGTTGGAGGCGATCGATCGGGAGTCTCTGAGCGCAGATGCCCGAATCAACTACGACATGTTCACCCGGCGGGTGCAAGATCGCGTCGAGGAGTTCGAATTCAACGACCACCTGATTCCGATCACTGCGGAATCGGGCTTTCATACGGGCTTTGCCCGCCTGCCAGAAAGAGTTCCGCTGGCAACGACAGGGGATTACGAGAACTACATTGCCCGTCTGGAGGCTTTCGGTACCTATGCGGATCAGTACATGACCCTCATGCGGGAGGGGGTGGCGAATGGCTATGTCCTGCCCCGCATCACTCTCGAAGGGTACGACAGCACGATTCGCCCCCATGTCGTGGATGACGTGACCCAGAGTGTCTTCTGGCGTCCTTTCGAGAACTTTCCCAACACTGTACCGGAGACCGATCGTGGACGGTTGCAGGAGCAGGGACTGGCGGCCATTCGTGACACGGTCATCCCAGGCTATCGCTCCTTCCTGAGTTTCATGCTGGAGGAGTACATCCCCGCCTGCCGCAGCACTCTGGGTGCGTCGGAGCTGCCGAACGGGAAGGCGTACTACGCCTACCTGGTGCGGCATCACACGACCCTGGACATCACCCCGGAGGAGGTGCACGAGATCGGTCTGGCCGAAGTGGCGAGGATTCGCGGCGAAATGGGGCAGATCATCGAGGAACTGGGCTTCGAAGGCGAATTCTCTGATTTTCTGGAGTTCCTCAGAACCGATCCGCAGTTCTTTGTCGACACCCCCAGGGAGCTGCTCAAGGAGGCTTCCTTCATCGCCAAGAGGATGGATGGGCAGCTGCCCTCACTCTTCAAGACCCTGCCCCGCTTGCCGTATGGAGTCGAGCCGGTTCCCGAGCACATTGCCCCCAAGTACACGGCGGGGCGTTATGTCGGTGCCCCGCTGGGCAGTACCAAGCCCGGGTACTACTGGGTCAACACATACGCGCTCGATAGCCGACCCTTGTGGGCGCTACCGGCCTTGACACTGCACGAAGCGGTTCCGGGACACCATCTGCAGAATGCCCTGCGACAGGAGTTGGAAGACCTGCCCAATTTCCGACGCTTCTCGGGGGTAAATGCCTATGGAGAGGGTTGGGGTCTCTATTCCGAGTGGCTCGGCATCGAGGCCGGCATCTACGAGAATCTGTACCAGGACTTTGGCCGTCTGACCTACGAGATGTGGCGAGCTTGCCGCCTGGTGGTGGATACCGGTCTGCACGCCAAGGGTTGGAGCCGCGAGCAAGCGATGGAGTTCATGGCAGAGAACACCGCCCTGTCGCGTCATGAGATCACCACCGAGACCGATCGCTACATCTCCTGGCCGGGTCAGGCTCTGGCCTACAAGATGGGGCAGATCAAGATCATGGAGCTGCGGCGTCGGGCGGAAGAGTCTCTGGGTTCGGATTTCGACGTCCGGGAATTCCACGACGTGATCCTGCTCAATGGGCCAGTTCCGCTGACCGTGCTGGAAGATCAGGTGGACGCCTATATTGAGCGAACCCGGACCAGCGCCTCGTGAGAGCTCGCCGCTGTCCATGATCGGCGAGAACAAGGCCGTGTGGCTTGCCCTTGCCGCGGTGGTTTTAATCCTCGGTGGCTGGTGGTGGTACGGCTGGTTCACGGGTGCAGAGCGTCAGATCGCGAAACAACTCGGCGAGATCCAGAAGCTGCTCTCGAAGGCGCCGGGTGAGGACAATCTGAAGGCTCTTGCGAAGGCTCGAGCAGCCACCGCGCTGTTCGCTGAGAATTTCGAGTTCGAAGCTCCGCAGTTCGAGTTCCACACGCGAGACAGACAGCAGCTGATCTCTGGAATCCACCAGTATCGATCACGCGCTGAGACGATCCTCATGCAGTTTCCCGAGAGGGACCTGGTGGTCGACACCGAGCAGCACCGGGCCACGAGCCACGTCACGGCACAGTTGATCACCCAAGCGCGGGACCTGACCGGTCGTGAGGCATACCGGTTCCAGATCAACTGGCTCGACCAGGATGGCCAATGGCGGATCGATTACGTCCGGCTTCTCGAGGTAATCGAAGAGCCGCCCCGGTCCTGGATTCCCTGAGGGCGCTCAGGTGTCACGGGCGCCGGTGAGTGTCTTCTGGACTCGGCGTTCGGCCGCGGCAACGGGAGATTCACCGTACTTCGCGGCTTCTTCCAGGATCTCGCGGACGGTTGTTCCGATGCTCGTCATCTCTTCCTGAAGAGCGTCCAGATCGGTGTGACCCCGATCCATCAGGGCAAAAGACAGCGCTCCACCGGCGTTGATGATGTAGTCCGGAACGTAGATGATGTCTCGCTCCAGCAATCGCTGAGCGTCAGCCGGTTCCGCCAGTTGGTTGTTGGCCGAGCCGGCGACAATCCGGCAGCGCAACTCGGGGATGGTCGCTTCATTGACTGTGGCACCAATGGCGCACGGAGCGTAGACATCACACGTGGTGGTGTAGATCTCTGCCGCGGGCACGACCGTGGCGCCGAGCTGGCGCGCGGCTTCCTGGGTGCGTTCGGCATCGATATCGGAGATCAACAGCGACGCGCCAGCGTCGGTAAGCAAGCGACCCAGGCTCAACCCGACGTTGCCGACACCCTGAATGAGGATCGAGCGCCCGACGAGGTTCTCGGCGCCGTAAGCGAATTCGACGGCACACTTGATTCCCTCGAAGACGGCTCGAGCGGTGAACGGGCTTGGATCGATCTTGCTGCCATCGACAGGGTGAAAGCCGTGCACCTGGCTACAGACTTCTGCGATCACCTGCATATCGGAACTGGTCGTCCCCATGTCCTCGCCGGTCTTGAAGGCGCCCTTGAGGGATTCGACGAGGTGGCCATAAAGCAGCAGCAGACGGCGGCGAGCCGTGTCGTCGAGAGGTTGATTCAGAGCCAGGACCGCTTTGCCGCCGCCTACCGGCTCGTTGATCGCTGCCCATTTGCAGGTCATCCCCTCGGCCAGCCGCATCCCATCGCGCAGGCCTTCGGCGGGTGAGTCGTACACCTTCATGCGAGTCCCGCCGGTGCAGGGCCCGAGAGTGTTGTCATGCATACAGATGAAGATCCAGGTTCCGGAGACGATGTCGTATCGCGAGACGATCGCCAGACCGTCCCACCGCTGGATCAGGGATTCGAGATCGTGCTTCACGCAGTGCCCTCAGTCGTTTTCAGGTTCGCAGGTTCCTAAGATTCAGCGCAGAATGTCGATGCGCCGCACGACGCGGATGAGCTTCCCATTCTCGACAATCGACAAAACGGAGACCCCGAGTCGCGTCATCCTTATCTCGGTTCGCTTACACTCTGAACAGTATGGCTGCGAAGCAGCTCCAGTGCCAGGGTGAATTGGTTCTCCGCCCGGGTCAGATAGGTGTGGACTTCATCGATGTAGCCGTCAGCGGAGGCAGACCAGCAGCGATTGAGATAGCGCTCGGCAGTCGCGAAATGGGTCATCACGTCGGCGTAGGACTGGAGCCCGAAGGCGTGCCCAATACTCTCGCGGTTTTCGACGAAGGTGTCGAGATCCGACATGAAAAGCTCGTCGATGCGGTGGTGGAATTCGTAGACATTGATCGACTCCTTGTCGGCGTCGAGCTGGGTGATGTTGTCCACGATGCGGGCCAGGCTCTCTTCCAGCTTGCCGATGTTCGAGCGAACGGCGTCGACCGCTTTGCTCCGTCCCCGAAGCGAGAGCTGGATCATGGCCACGCCGAGGAGTCCCACGACCAGGCCAGGGAGCACCATGGACCACTGCACTTTCTCGGCATGCAGGACCGAGAAGTAGGAGCCCACCAGAAAACCGATGGTGATCAGGATGTAGCCGAGGTTCTTCACGGTTTGCTTCCTGTCTATCCTCCACCCGTGGCCGCGGCGAAGATGCGATAGAGGGCGAATCCAACGCCGATCAATGCCTCACCGACAATCAAGCCAGCGGCGACCGGAACGCCCACCTCTTCGCTGAACCGCTTCCCGGGTCGCCAGTCGGTGAAGATGCGCAGGACTGTCCCGATGGTGTAGGTCAGCACGATATTGAAGGGCAGATAAAACCCCAGACCCACCAGAATTCCCAGGCCGCCGATACCGCTGGCGCTGAGAATGGCGCCGATGCCGGCTCCTGAAAGGTACTTCTGAACGGGGACATCACCACCGAGAATGCCCTGGATCATGCTGGCGAGAGCCTGACCCTGAGGAGCCGGCAACCGATCACTTCCCAGGCCGTAGGCCTTGTGGAGCACGAGGATGAGGGCCATGATGACGAGCGGACCCAACCAACTTCCCAGAAACTGACCGATCTGTTGCTTGCGGGGGATCGCGCCTACCATATAGCCGGTTTTCAGATCCATCATCAGATCGGTGGCTTGGGCCATGGCGACGCACATCGCGGCGCCGACAATGATCGACGAGATGATGGTGGCGGTGTCGCTCATCCCACGAGCCACGAACAACAGGATGGTGATGCCAATCAGTGTCATTCCCGACAGCGGCGACCAATTGGTCCGACCAATGCACTCGGAAAGAATGACCCCGGCGATCCAGATCCAGAGTGTTCCCAGCAGGGCCATGACGGCACCGCGAACCCACGTGATCTCTGGAGTCGACAGAATTGCGGTCATTAGCAGGACGCCGAAGGCTCCGACCACAGCGTAGTAAAGCAGGCGAATGGGCATTTCATCACGCGAGGCCTCGGTCTTGAGCTTGGCCGCTGTCTGCATCGAGCGGATGGCGCTGACGACCAGTGGCAGGGCCAGGACGATACCTGTCACCGCGCCGCCGATCAGCATGCCGATGCCGAGAGGTCGGAACAACGTCAAACGCAGGTAGTTGGGCATGGAGGTGCCCGCCTGCGCAAGGGTCTGGGCGTCGGGAAGAAGACCCTGAGCTGCCATGATGGGGGCCAGGAACCAGTAGCAGACGTAGCCGCCAACTACGAAGAAGATGCCGCCCTTGCCGGCTAGGTAGGCAGCGCCGATGGTGAGCAGTGAGATATACCAGACCCCGTTCATGTAGTCCGGCATGCCGATCATCTTGCCCAGGGGAAAGTCCTCTATTCCACTGATCTGGCTGAAGAGATGCACGACGGCGCTGACAGCGGCTCCGCCGAGGAGATACCAGGCCTTGCGGATTCCCGCCCCGGGTGATTTCAGGATGGTGGCGACAGCGATGCCGCCCGGATAGGCCAGGCGGTTGAAGTCGATCATCTGCTTGCGCAGTGGAATGATGAAAGCGATGCCCAGGACGCCACCTGCGATACAGGAGATCACCAACAGGGGAATGTTGAAATCGGTGTAACCCAGGATGAAGATCGCCGGAACCGAGAACATCATGCCCGCCGAGGCACCATTGACGGCACTGGCGATGGTCTGATTGATGTTGTTCTCGATGATGCTGGTGCGGCGCATCAAACCGCGCAGGATGCCGAAACCCAGAATCGCGGCGAGCTCCGAGCCCTCGATCGAGAATCCGAGGATGAGAGCGGCATAGCCGATGCTCAATGCGATGAGCACGCCCAGCCCGTAGCCCACGAGAATGGCGGGCCAGGTGATCTCTGGGTACGCGCCGTAGCGAACAGGTCGACGTGCGGTGTCGGTCAAAATCCCCCCTGGAACGAGCGCATTCTACCCGAATGTTGGCTTGCGAACCGGTCGCAGGTTCGCCTCTCTCCGCCGGAGGAGGGTAACGCTGCGTTCGGCGAACCTGCGGCCAGTCCTTGCACTGGCCATTCCTTGTTGGCGTTGTAGCGGTCTCTCTGAGAGACTACGCCCGGTGACTCCGTGTTCAGCGTGTTCGGCTGAGGTGCCCGATGGGAGCCAGTTCTGCGGCTCGTGCGGTGCCGCCGTGGCCAAGGCTTCAGAGGTGCCGACCCGGACCAGCTCGCCCAGCGCCTTGCCGACGGAACTCGCATCGTCGAGTGGCTCCTCTGCATCCTCGTCTGCCGTGGACCAGGGCAGGTTTCTGCCGGGCACGGTCCTGGCCAGGCGCTACCGCATCACCGGCTTGCTCGGCCGGGGCGGCATGGGCGAGGTCTACAGGGCCGACGACCTGAAGCTGGGACAGCCGGTAGCGCTGAAGTTCCTGGCGAGGGAGGTGGAGCGCGACGAAGGGCGACTCCAGCGGTTCCTGAACGAAGTGCGCATGGCCCTCAAGGTCACGCACCCCAACGTCACGCGGGTCTACGACATCGGCGAAGTGGATGGCCATCACTACATCTCGATGGAGTATGTGGATGGAGAAGACCTGTCTTCTCTGCTGCGGCGAATCGGGCGCCTGCCCAAGACCAAGGCCGTACAGGTGGCCAGGCAGCTATGCGCTGGTTTGGCAGCAGCCCACGATCAAGGAGTACTCCATCGTGACCTCAAGCCCGCTAATGTGATGCTCGACGGGCGCGGTCAGGTCAAGATCACCGATTTCGGTCTCGCGGGTCTCGAACGGACCATCGCCGGAGTGGAGGCTAGAGCGGGCACGCCAGCCTATATGGCTCCAGAGCAATGGGCAGGAGACGAGGTGACAGCCCGCACCGATGTCTATGCGCTTGGCTTGGTGCTCTACGAGCTGTTCACGGGACAGTCGGTATTTGCGGGCAAGACGCCGGCTGAGATCCTCAAGCTCCAGCAGGAGGGCTCTTCAACGGTCACCAGTCCTTCGACGGTGATCGAGGGCTTCGATCCGGCGGTCGAGCGGGTGATCTTGAAGTGTATGGAGAAGGAACCAGCCGCGAGACCGGGCTCGGCACTGGCGGTCTCTGTCGCGCTGCCGGGGGGCGATCCCCTGGCGGCAGCGCTGGCGGCAGGAGAGACCCCGTCACCAGAGCTCGTGGCGCAGGCGGGCAATGTCGGAGGACTTCAACCCTTGGTAGCCGGGATGTGCGTTGTCATTGTTCTACTGGGAGTTATGGCGGCCTTCTGGCTGGCTGGGAGACAGCAATTGGTGCGACTGGCTCCATTGGAGCGCCCGCCCGCATATCTGGCGACCAGGGCACAGGAGATCCTGGCGGACCTGGGATACGAAGCTTCCCCGGCGGACAGACTCTACGTCTTCGAGCCCAATGAGCTTTACCTGGCTCATTTGCGTGATCAGGGCATCGCTGGCCAGAATCACGAGCGACTCAGATCGCGCCAACCGGCGGTCCTGACCTTCCGCTATCGACAAAGCCAACATCTGCTCAGTCGAATAAATGCTGCATCGATTGGCAACTGGATGATCGATCCACCTGGCGATCGCCCCGGCATGATCCAGCTGGATCTGGATCCCTTGGGTCGGTTGCTCCAACTCACGGCAGTGCCTTGGGAGGCGGTCGAGATATCGAGCTCTCCAGCCGAGACCGAGTGGAACCAGCTGTTCGAGATGGCAGGGCTCGATCGGGCGGGCTTCGACGAAGTACCGCCGGACTGGGTTCCACCAGTCTTCGCTGATGTTCGGCAAGCCTGGCAGGGTACCTATCCGGAATCGCAGGAAGTACCGATTCGGGTCGAGGCCGCGGCGCTGGGAGCTCGGCCGGTCTGGTTCCGAATCGTCGATCCCTGGATCGAGCCGAGCAGCGCCGAAGCGAGCGAGAGTCCAGCCCTCGAGTTGGTTCCTGTGGGGTTCGGCATCTGGTTGATGGCCGTGCTGGCGGTCGCCGGAGTACTGGCTTGGCGGAATCTCAGGATGGGCCGTGGCGATCGCCGTGGGGCGCTGCGCCTGGCGGTCTTCTTCGGCGCGGTGCGGATGCTGTGGCTGCTGGCGGCCCACCATCTACCGTCGGGGGCCGAGATCGATCTGTTTATCCAGCACTTGGCTTGGGCCGGCTACCGAATCTGCTTGGTCTGGATCTTCTATATCGCTCTCGAGCCCTACGCTCGCCGAATGTGGCCCCACATTCTCACCGCCTGGGTGCGGCTGCTGGATGGACGTTTCAAGGATCCGCTGGTTGGCCGGGATGTCTTGATGGGAGTGGTGATGGGGAGTGTTCTGACCCTTGTCGGTGCTGCCGCGGAGGGTGCAACCATGGTGCTCGATCGGGAGCCGCTGCCGACGACATTCACCGTTTGGTCGCAGGCTGCCCTGCGCGGCGGACGTTGCGTCCTCGGAGCGGTCAGCGGCAACCTTGCTGAGGCCATCTGGAATCTCTTCATGGCGGTGATGATGTTTCTATTGCTCCGGTTGCTGTTGCGTAGGACCTGGGCGGCCGTCGTCGTCACGACGATCCTGGGAGCAGCTCTGGTCGCCCCCGAATCTGGCGATCCGTGGGTGTACGTGGTCTTTATTCTTTGCTTCCTGATGGTGTTCTGGTTGGCGCTGCTGCGATTCGGTCTCGTCACGGTGTTGATTGGCTTCACGGTCAGCAACTTGCTGGCCACGATGCCCATGACGTTGAACCTGTCTGCCTGGTATGCCAGCAGCACCTGGGTGACGTTGATGGTGGTAGCAGCCCTGACAATGTGGGGTTTCTACGTGTCGCTGGCCGGCCGGCCGGTGTTCAAGGACGCATTGCTGGGTGAGCCCTCACCGAGTGGCACCATCGATCGCTGAGCCTCCGAGCCTAGCGTCGACATCCTCTTGCGGAGCTAGCAGCGACGCCGCTCGAAATCGCTGTTTCGAGAGCGCTAGGCAACCAGCTGATCCGGATTCAGGCCCTTCAGCTGGTCGAGCACGAATTGGCCGTCCTTGCGGATCAGCTTGTCATCGAACCAGACTTCGCCGCCGCCCGCTTCCGGGTCCATGCGCAGGATCAGGTCCCAGTGGATCTGACTCTCGTTGCCGTTCCAGGCCTCCTTGTAGGCCTGTCCGGGGGTCAGGTGGATCGAGCCAGCGATCTTCTCGTCGAAGAGGATGTCCTTCATCGGCGCATGGATTCGCGGATGAAATCCGAGAGAGAACTCGCCGACGTAGCGTGAGCCCTCATCGGAATCGAGGACCTTGTTCAGATGCTCGGTCTGGCTGCTCGCGGCGTCGACGATTTTGCCGTCCTTGAACTCGAAGCGGATCTGGTCGTGGGTGACGCCCTGGTAGAGCGTCGGAGTGTTGTATTGAATCGTGCCGTTGATGCTGTCGCGGACCGGTGCGGTGAAGACCTCGCCGTCGGGAATGTTGCGGTGACCGTCGCAGAGCACTGCCGGAATCTCCTTGATGCTGAAGCCCAGATCAGTCCCCGGTGCAACCAACCGGACCCGGTCGGTTGTCTCCATCAGCTCCTGAAGAGGTTTCATGGCGGCCGACATCTTGGCGTAGTCGATATTGCAGACGCTGAAGTAGAAGTCTTCGAAGCCTTCGGTCGACATCTGAGCAAGCTGTGCCATGGACGGGCTCGGCCAGCGCAAGACGACCCACTTGGTCTTGGGCACCCGTATCTCACCGTGCACTTGCTTCCAGACAGTGCTCTCGTAGAGCCCCATGCCCTTCTCCGGCACGTCAGACCACTCGGAAACATTGTGAGCCCCCCGGGCACCGATATACGCATCCATCTCGGCCATACGCTTGCCTTCGAGGTCACTGATCAGTTGCATCTGTTCATCGCTGGCAGCAAGGAGGAGCGACCGCCAGATCTCCTGGCTCTTGAGCGTCACGAACGGCAGCGCACCCGCCGCTGCCGCCACCCGAATCAGCTCCTTGGTGAAGGAGATCGGAATATCGATCGCTTCGATCAGGATCTTTTCACCCGGCTGGATGTCGCATGAATAGTGGATCAAGGTTTCGGCGAGGGTTGTATGTCGAGGATCGGACATGACAGGTCTCCAAGGTGAGGTTTCTGGGGAGGTCCCAGTCTAGCAGCGGCAAAGTGCGGCAGTGAGGATGATTGGGGTTGTATTGTGCTGACGAATGTGGAGTGCTTCGAGAGCTCGTCCTGAGGTTCGCCGAACGCAGCCTCATCCTCTTCTCGCGGAGAGAGGCGAATCCCAGGGCGAGCTCGTGCTTGACACTACTCTCGCGAAGAGAAGCGAACCCTGGTCATTCCGACGATTCAGTTGTTCGGCGCTTGCGCGGACTGAGCTTCGATTGCCTCCCAGTCGAGCTCGCTACCGTGAATGCTGTGTGGAATCAGGTAGACGACGACCATGACCACCGTGGCAAACAACACAGCGGCTCGTTGGTATGGCGGCCACTTTTTGCAGACCCACCAGGCCACCAACCAGGCGATCAGCGCGGCGAGAGTCTTGTTGTCGGTCCAGTCGCCACCAAATGGCCAGCCGGTCCACCAGGCATCGAAGGCGTACTTCTGCACCAACGGTCCGAGAAAGAAACCGCCAAAGAGCAACAGACCCAGGATGGTCGGAATGAAACGCCGCACGCCAATCTCACCGAAGATGGCGCCGAGAGCCGTCCGGAAGACGAGCCACAAAGTCAGGAACATGACGACGATGTGGGGAATCAGGACCCACGCCGGCACATCTCGGCGGAAGCGGATAACGGCGGTCTCGGCATACGGCAGGGTCAATTCTTCGCTGCCCTTCCGCAGACGCACCGAGTACTCGAGCTTCGCGGCCATGGGCTGATTGGGTAGATAGGCCGCCAGCTCCGTACCTTCCTCCGTGGTTTCACGAACCATCTCGAGACGACTCCATTCGTCCTGAGTTGGATACCGCCGCCAGATCACCTCACCCTGAGTCTCGTCGTCAGTCACCGAGACGGCTACGCGGGCATCGTCGTCACCGGCCTGGGTACGGATGAGCTCGCCGGAGATTCTGCTACCCGCCAGAGTATCGTCGACGGCTACGGGCCAGGTAGGGCCGGTACGGCGTTGGTAGGAGGCCATGAAGAACATGGCCACGAAGGCGATCAGCCCGATGACCCAGCGGAACCAGCGTTTGGCAAAAAGCTCTTGCATGTGAAATTCCCTTCAGAAACAGATTCAGAGGCCGAGGCGAGTTTATAGCGTCCGGGTGAGCTAGGATAGGAGAGTTATGGATGTGCTTTTGATCATCGGCATGATGGTGGGTTGGCTGCTGCTTCAGCACCTGGTGTTGCCGAAACTGGGTGTGCCAACCTGAGCGGTCCCCGATCCGGCAGGTCGCCGGTCCGCTTGTCAGCCAGAGCAACCAGATCCATCGACATCCTCGCAGGTGACCGAGCCTGAGTGAGACCTTCAACCCGGCCCTGAACGAGCCGCACCGTCTCCTGATGAACCCCGCCCTTGCCCTGCTCTTGGCGATTCCGGTAGTCATCCCCATCAACCCGGCCGGTCATATCAGGGTCCGATGATGAAGGTGGTTGTTCGCCTGCTTGCAGGCTCAGGGCCCAGGGTTGGCGACCCCACGAAGGTCGAATCCTGATGAATCCCGACGACAGGTCGAGCGCTGTATCTGGACAGTTAGAATCCCGCCCCGCCTGGGTGGAGGCACTCGCTGAGGGCCGGGAACCTGTTTGGACTCCGGTCCTCTGTGGGCTGCTCACGCTGCTGGGCTGGCTCGGCCCTGACTTACTCGGATTGCCAACGTGGGCCGCGCTCGTGGCCTTTGCCGGGGCCTATGTGGCGGGCGGTATCTTCAGTCTCGTGCGATCCGTCAGCAGCCTCAGGGATCGGCGACTCGATATCGATTTACTGATGCTGTTGTCGGCAGGGGGCGCCGCGATTATTGGCGAGTATGCCGAAGGCGCCACTCTTCTGTTCCTGTTCTCCCTTTCCAATGCTCTGGAGTCCAGGGCCCTGAGACGCACCACCCGGGAGATCGAATCACTCATGGAGCTGAGACCGGACGAGGCCATGCTGCTCGCTGCGGATGGCAGCGAGCGTCGTGTGGGTGCGGACACACTCGATCCGGGTGATCTGGTGCGGGTCCGACCCGGTGGCAGGATCCCCGTCGATGGCCACGTGCAGTCGGGTCACTCGGCAGCGGATCAAGCGGCGATCACCGGAGAGTCGGCTCCCGTCGACAAAGGGCCTGGGGATTCGGTCTTTGCCGGCACAATCAATGTCGGGGGAACCGTGGAGATCATGGTCGACAGACGTTCCTCGGATTCGACGCTGTCGCGGATCATCGACCTGGTCGCGGAGGCGCGCGAAGCCAAGGCGCCCACCCAACGCTACATCGACCGCTTCGAGCAGGGCTACGCCGCGACGGTCATCTTCGCTGCCCTCGCCGCGGTGGTGATTCCGCTTGCTTTCGGGGAAGCCTTTCGGCCTGCCTTCTATCGGGCCATGACGCTCCTGGTGGTGGCTTCGCCCTGCGCGGTGGTGATTTCGACGCCGGCCACGATCTTGGCGGCCCTCGCCCACGCCGCGCGACGGGGACTGCTCTTCAAGGGGGGCTCGCCGCTGGAATCTCTGGCGACCATCGACACGATGGCATTCGACAAGACCGGGACCATTACCGCCGGCAAGCCGAGAGTGGTCGCGGTCTTTGGTTTCAATTCCACGCGGCCAGAACGGGTTCTCGCTCTCGCGGCGGGAGTGGAAGTCCTGTCGGAGCACCACCTGGGAAAGGCGATTGTCAGTGAGGCGAGGTCACGAGGTCTGCAGGTGCCCACGGCCGCGGGTCTCAGGAATGAACGCGGGCTTGGGGCGGTGGCGGATATCGAAGGCAGGCGGATAGCAGTGGGGCAGCGGGAATTCGTGGCGTTGCACGAAGGTCTCGAGCTCGGGCCGGCGGAAATTGCCAGAATCGAGAGCCTTGAATCGCAGGACCAGACCCTGGTGTTCATGGCCTCGGGAGAAGAGAGCGGCGTCGTGGTGTTGGAGGATCAGGTGCGGCCCGAGGCCGCTGGTGCCTTGGCGAAACTCAAGGCCAACGGTGTGCGCCGAACGGTGCTTCTCACGGGGGACAACCCGCGGGTGGCTGAGCGAGTCGGCAAAGAGATTGGGATCGACGAGGTGCAGGCTGGGTTGATGCCCGAAGAGAAGGTAGCCATGGTCCGCTCATTTGCCGCTCAGGGACAACAGGTCGCCATGGTTGGCGATGGGGTCAACGACGCGCCGGCGCTGGCAGCGTCGTCGGTGGGTATCGCCATGGGGCTCGCCGGGACGGATGCAGCCCTGGAAGTCGCCGACCTGGTGTTGGTGCGGGACCGGCTCGACGATCTACCCTATGCCGTCAGGCTGGCCAAACGCTCGCTCCGGATCATCCGCCAGAATCTCGCTTTCGCCTGTGCGGTGATCGCTGTCCTGGTGGTGATCAACCTCTTGTACGGACTGCCGCTGCCGGTCGGTGTCGTCGCGCATGAGGGAAGCACGATCCTCGTCGTGCTCAATGGGCTGAGGCTTCTACGTCCCCTGCCTGCCGAAGGCGAGCTTGAGGATCAGTAGCACCCAGGGAATACCGTGAAAGAACAGGTCGAGCCAGTCGATCGGCCGTGTCAGCTCCATTCTGAACAACATGTTGAGCTTTTCCCAGATATGCGGTGGGTTGAAAGGGGCCAGACCAAGCGTGAGGCAGGCGATGATCAGTACTCCGAGTGGGATCTGAGCGAGGAATTCTCTCATCATGGAGTGAAGTTTAATGCAGGAGCGCCCTGTAGTATCGTCGCTCTTTCGAGCACAGCCAGCGTCTCATGAAATCCCTGATATCCATCCTCGTACTATTCGCGCTCGTCGGTTGTGCGACGACAGGAGCGCGGACAACCACATCCGGGCTGGCGCCCGAGGCCGGATCGGCCAGGCTCACCAATGGCGTGCATTGGATGCGGAATTCGGCCGAGTACCAGGCTCTGATGCTGCAGACCTATGCCCTCGCTGCCGATCGCTTGAGGGAGCTGGTCGCAGACAAGCCCCAGGGCAGCTGGGCGGTGGCCGCGGATGCTGATGAGACCATTCTGGACAACTCTGCCTATGCCAAAGAGTTGAGTTTGGATCGGCAAGAAACGACGAATGCGAGGTGGGCAGCCTGGGTCGCTCGACAGGCTGCCCCACCCTTGCCTGGGGCGATCGACTTCCTCGAACTGGTGCATCGACTGGGTGGGCGAATCGCAGTTGTCACCAACCGCAAAGCGGAGCACTGTGCGGATACCAAGGCCAACTTCCGAGCCTTTGAAATTCCCTTTGATGTGATTCTCTGCCGTGAAGAGGATCGACGAAAGGAACCGCGATGGGAGATGGTCGAGACAGGTACGGCTTCACCCGAGCTCCCGCCGCTGGAGATCGTTCTTTGGCTCGGCGACAACATCGAAGACTTTCCAGGTCTCGACCAGAGTGTACGATTCGAAGAGCCCGTGACCTTCGCCGAGTTTGGTGAGCGCTTCTTCGTGATGCCCAATCCGACCTATGGTTCCTGGTCGGAGAATCCGCATGACTGACCAGCAGCGACCCGGCTGCTGAGTGTTCCTGTCAGATTGTCCGGATGGCGTCCGTCATGTTGTCGGCCATCACCTGCGGATCGAGATCGAGGCTCTCGTCACAAGAGATCATGAATCTGGCGCTCTCAGCGTAGGTCACGATCGAGATGCCCAGGGAGATCTCGCCGAGCTCGCCTGGCCACCACAGGAGCTCGGCAAGGGGTTGCTCACAGAGAGTGGTTGCCTCGCGAGGGCCGCTGGCGATCGCCAGCATCACAGTTGCCTTCTTTCCCAGCAGCCTCAGGGATCTTTCCTCGAATTCGGTCATGGACAGACCCTGTGTGGTGTCGGGGCCGAGCACAGGCATCTGCCCTGAGGCCAGGCCGAGCCGGGCGATAGCCTCCGAGACCCGAGCCAGGCGCTCGGCAGATGAATGCCCGCTGAGGGGCAGGCGCAGCAAGCCAAGTGCGAGCTGGGTACCCGTCGGCGAGGTTTCGCCCTGCCGAAGACTCAGAGGAACGACCGCTCGCAGATTCACATCCTCGGTGGGTGTGTCCTTGCTATGGACCGCTGCTCTCAGCCCTGCGACAACCCCTGCCATCAGCACGTGAGTCGTCGAGGTCTCGAGGTCAGCGGCGCGTTGCTCGAGATGCCGGAGCTCTAGCTCAGAGGACCAGCCGAGATGCTTGATCCCGGTCGGCCGACGACGCAGGGGGTTGTCACGGTCGGATCGAGAGGAGATCAGTCTGCACAGCGCGCGCGTGCTCGAAGCTTCTCTTTCTGTGCGTTCGAGAATGGCGAGCGGTGGAATCGAGTGCTCGAAGCCGACTTCCGGGGGCGTCCTGGTCCAGGGTGGCTCGTCATCGGTCAACCGCAGTGCCAGGTCGAGAGCAGCCCTGGAGTCGGCCAGCGTGGCATGGATGCGCAAGACAACTGCCGAACGATCGTCTGCCAGCCGGACTAGATGAAGTTGCCAGAGAGGCAGCCTCTCGTCGAGCGGACGAGAGCGCAGCTCCGCGAGCACAGAGTCGAGATGAGGCTCTACGTCTGGTTCGAGACGGATGAAGTGGTCGTCCAGCAGGAAATCATCGTGCTCCAGCCAGCGGGGCCGGGTCCAGGAGAGATGTCGAGACTCGACCCGCTGCCGAAAGCGCGGCTCGGCCAGCAGGCGGTCCTCGATCCGCGACTTCAGACAAGCCGGATCGATGGGCTTGCAGCAAACCAGGGCAATGGTGGTGACCGGGAGGTTCTCCGGTGTCTGGACTCGCAACCAGGCGAGATCGGCAGGCGAGATGCTTTTCCTTGTTGCGGTCGGCAATGGCACGCCCTAGGGAGCGCTGTGTTTGGCCACAAGCTCCATGTTCTTGAACTCCTGCCCGTCTGGAGCGATAACGAAAGACTCGTAGGTGTAACCACCCTCTTCATCCGTGAGCGTCGTCACGCCTTTGATCTTGAGCTTCTTCGCCGTGATGGGGTCACGGAACTCCGCTGTCATGGTGCGAATCTCACAGGTGGTTCCGCAGCGGCCGCGGAAGATCATGGTGTAGGTGCCCAGGTTATCTCGCCAGGTGCTGACATACTCCTCGCTGACATTCTCGAAACCTTCGATCTTGAGTGCCTCGAAGGGGCGACCCATGACCTCGCCTTCGAACCTGGTCTCGACAAAGCGATCGCCGAGAATCCAGCGACCAGTGGCAGAACCTGTCGACTCCACGGGTTCCGCGCCAGGTGCTGACCAGACGCGGATTGTCAGGGTCCATTCACCGACCGTACCGTCCAGCAACTCGTGAGGCTCGCCCGGAACCGTGAGTGCCTCCAGACTTTCCTCCCCTTCCTCTTCGACATCCTCACGAGAAACAGCCGGGCTTGCCGGTATCCAGACGAGGAGGGCGAGAACAGCGATCCAGGTGACTCTGTACATCAGTGACTCCAAAGCCCGGGGTGGGCTGAACCAAGGCATGATAACCCAGCCGAAGAAGGGCTGAGAGGAAGGTCTCCACCTGCGATAGGCTTGCCTGCATGTACTGTCCTCAATGTAGAGCCGAGTTTCGAGATGAGATCACAGCGTGCCCGGATTGTGAGGTGGCCCTCGTGGTCGAGTTGCCAGAGGTTGCCGAGTGGTCGGAAGAGGATCTGGTGTCTGTAATGGAGACGGCCGATGTCGCCGTCCTTCCGGTCG
Organism: uncultured Acidobacteriota bacterium; assembly: GCA_963707075.1. Lineage (GTDB taxonomy): Bacteria > Acidobacteriota > Thermoanaerobaculia > Multivoradales > JAHEKO01 > CAXMQZ01. Next base: position 1,582,828 of record CAVPOX010000002.1, on the reverse strand, counting down.
TGAAATCCGTTCTGCAGGCGGCGAATATTCCCTTCGTGGTTCAGGGTGATGAAGCGATGGGAGTGCTGCCGGTGGGGCAAGTGGGCATGGGTGGTATCAGCTCGGGAGGCCACGGTCTGTCGGCTGGCATCCTGGTACCCAGAGATCATGAGGAGGAGGCCCGCGCCCTCCTGACGGAGCTTCCCCAACCTGAGGAGGAGTAACTCCTCTACCGATTCTCGACAGGTGCGTTTCTCGCGAGTACCCGGGAGACCGTAACGCGATGTCGCAGCTGACCCTCGAGCTCCTCCCGGATCGTTTCGCGGTTTGCCGTCTCGCTCCGGAAGCAGAAATGCCTTCCAGTCTGGAAAGAGGAGATCTGCTCAGTTTCACTCGCACGAAATCTGAGCTTTCGGTGGTTTGTCGGGAGTCTGGGGACCTGCCTGGAGAGGTCGAAGGTGGATGGCGCTGTCTCGGTGTGGAGGGCCCGCTCGAGTTCACGCAGATCGGAGTCCTGGCCGCGCTCTCGCGGCCTCTCGCCGAAGAAGGTGTCAGCATCTTCGTGCTCTCTACCTACGACACCGACTATCTCCTGGTCAAGGAGGACCAACTCGACTCCGCCATCACCGCCCTGCGCGTCGCTGGCCATATGATCGCCGACTCGAAGAGACCCTGAACCGACCGGCCTCCGCGCCTGCCGGTTTGGATGCGTTTCATGGTGTAACCGTTTCTGTCCACAGCGCTTGCCGAGAGACCCGTCCTGGGACCATCCACAACGACCCCTACCGAAATCGAAACATCAGGGTACTGCGGCAGACCATTGCGCCGGCTAGGTGCTCCACGCCGGCGGTCGGAGGCATCCTGGGCACCTGTGGGTGACCTCCGGAGGTGTTCTCTGCTGGAAATCTGTCAGGATCTTGTGTTCCTCGCCACAGATGGGGTCTGGTCGGGTTAGGCCATCGTGGCGAGGAATTCAGATCCTGCTTTCGTTCGCAGGCCAACGCCTTGGTCCCCCTGCAGGGCAACGAGAGTGCTCCCCTTCTTCCTGCATCCGAGAAGAACAACGGCCGGCGCAGAGGCCGGCCGTTGGGGTGGTGCAATGGTGCTGATGACTAGCGTTGGAACATCTCGTCGATCGGCACGATGCGGAAGCCAGCCGGGCCGACCGCAAGCGCCTCGATCGTCTTGTCGTCCTCGATCACCTGAGGCTCCGGGTCGGTGTTGTACTGCATCGGGCTGGGTTCATCCGCTTCCAGATAGGCCTGGACTTCCGCGGCGTTGTTGGTCACCAGCACGCCGTGGAAATTCTCGGTCTGCAGGTATTTGCGAATGGCCGCGTTGACGTCGTCGACCGTCATCGAAGCGAGCCGGCTGTCGATCTCATCGATGTAGTACGGCATGCCGTAGAACTCGCTGTCCATGAGAAACGCCAGGCGATTGGCGAGCGTGCGGGCCCACAACTTCGAGTAGTTGGTGACGAAGTCACGGGTGAGCTCGAACTCCTCCTGGGTCAGGCCTCTTTCGATCAGGCGGTCGACCTCGAAGATCGCATCGCGGAGAGCGAAATGAGCTGTGTTGGGTACCACCGGACGGACCCACACCGAAAAGTATTGATCGCGGCGTGGATAGTTCGGTGTCGGGTTGGAGGTGAAAGGAGGTACGTACCAGTACTCGATGTACGAGTAGTCTCCGTAGTTCAACCCTCTCTTGCCACGCAACTGCTGCATGAGGCGACCATGAAAGGTCCGATGCTCTCCAAGATAGCTGTTGGCCACCATCAGCGGGTAGTAATCGGCGTCCGCGCGATCGATGGGCAGGTGGTAACCGAAGTGGATTCCCACCGAGTCGGTCTCCTTGTCGATCAGGGTGAACTGTCTGCCTTCGACGGTCGCCGGAGTCGGCAGCGGCGTCGGTGCCGTCGCCTGGCCCTCGGGTAGAGCGCTCAGTGCGTCAGTCAACCCGGTGAGGTAGGTGTCCGAGTAGCCACCGGCGACACCAAGCATCAGATTGGCCTGCGTGTAGTGCTGCTGATAGAAGGCCTTGACATCATCGAGGGTGATGTTTTCCAGACCCTCGACAGTGCCCGCTGGCGAATGCTGGTAAGGGTGGCCGTCGAAGATGACCTGCTGCAGGGCCTCGAGTCCGAGCAGTTCGTCGTTGGTGGCCCGCAGGGTGGTAGTGAGAAAGGACATCAGCTGTTCCTTGTTGCGGCTGAAATCGCTCTCGGTGAAAGCCGGTTGGAGCACGGCCTCGGTCAGCAAGGCGGTGTAGTCGTCGAGCGTTTCTCGGTGCGCGACACCCGAGATCACGGTGACCTCACGATCGGTGTCCACATCGATTGTCGATGCCATAGGGTAGAGCAGGTCGATCAGCTCGCTGTAGGTGTGTTCCTGTGTGCCGGCTTCCCCGACCATCATTCCGGTCAAGGCGGCCAGACCTTCTTTGCCGGCCGGGTCGTGGATCGATCCCACCTTGAACATCAACCGAATGGGAATCAAGGGCGAATCGGGGCTGGGGAGTGTCACGGTCTCTATCTTGCTGACGACCTCTTCACCCGAGGGGGCGCAGGCGGCGACCAGCACGACGAGGGACAAGGCGAATGGAAGGGTCTTGCGCAACATGGCTTATCTCCCGGCTCCGGTCGCCGCTCCTCCCGCCTCTCCCTGCTCGGCAGGATAGGAAAGGGTGACCGTGGTCGATTGTTTGGGTTGAAAGATCTCGCGAGCGACACGCTGGACATCTTCGGGGGTCACCTTCTGGTATTGCGCATAGATCCGGTTCACGTCTTTCGGATCGCCAGTCAGGATCAGGTAGTTGCCGATGGTGTCCTGGATGGCGTCGGGGCTGTCCAGGCTCAACGCGAACTGATACCGCATATGGGACTTGATGCGCTCCAGCTCAGTCTCGTCGACGAGCTCATCCTGTAGCTTGGTGATGTATTCGTCGATCGCTCCCTCGACCGGCTCGACCAGGTCGTCGGACTTGATACGTCCGAAGATCATGAACATGAACGGGTCCCGGTGGTCCGCATAGCCACCCTGGATGAAGTCGACCCACTGCTCCTCGACCATCAGCTTCTGATAAAGAGGTGCGGACTCGCTGAACAGCAGCTGGCCGATGAGATCCAGGGTGGCTATGTCGACCGTATCGGCCGACCAGGCGGGTGCCTTGTAGCCGGCCATCAAGTAGGGCCGAATGGGCGCAGCCCAGTCGATGTGGCTCCTGAAAGCTTCGGTCTGCGCTGGCTCGCTGGCAACGGTAGGCTCCTGGTAACCTCGCTGCCAATCTCCGTAGTACTTCTCGGCCAGCGTGAACACCTCTTCGGGAGTGGCGTCACCGACCACCAGCAGGATGCAGTTCTCCGGTCTGTAGAACCGATCGAAGAAACCCAGGCTGTAGTCGTAGTAGTCGGGCATGGCCTTGATGTCTGCGAGATAGCCCATGGTTGTATGGCTATAAGTGTGTTTCTTGAAAGCGAGCTCACGCATCCGCTCCCACATCGGTAGGAATGGATTCGAGATGTTCTTGTTGTACTCACCCAGCACGGCCAGAGCCTCGCGACGAAAATCTTCCTCGCTGTAGGAAAGATTCATGAACCGGTCGGACTCCATGTCCATCATGGTCTCGAGCTCGGCGGAAGGACCGGTGATGTAGTAACGGGTCCGATCGTCGGAGGTGTCGGCGTTGGAGTCGGCGCCCATGCGCTTCAGCAAGTCGTTGTACTCGTCGCCGGAGTATTTCTCCGTGCCGCGAAACATCATGTGCTCGAAGAAGTGGGCGAAGCCGCTATGACCGGGCTCCACCTCGTCCCTCGAGCCAGTTCGAACCACCGTCATGTAAGCGATGGTACCGGGGCTGTCGTATGGGATGACGACCAACCGCATTCCGTTGTCCAAGGTCTTCTCGTGGATGTCGAACGGGAAGATCTCCTCTGCACCGGCTGATGCGGTGACAGTTGCCACCAGGCACAACACGGTCAGGGCCAGACACAGCTTTTTCAACACGATGAAGCTCCTCCTCTCGGTCAGGGGTCGAATCTGCATTTGAATCGGCGTGAGATGACGCCCACCCTGAGTGAGCCCAGGGCTGCGGATCAATCGAGGTCGAATGGCCGAGGGGGTGGGGCGTCGTCCGGTTCTTCCTCGGCACGTTTCAAGGCCTGCTGGAACTTCTCTTCCAGAAGTCGGTCACGGTCCTTCATGGCTGCGACCTCGCGCTCGAAGACCTCCTCCGCCTGGAGCTTGTCCCGGTCCAGATCCTCGAGCAAGGCGTCGAAGTCCTTGCCTCCCGCCGGTGGCTGTTTCGTTTTGCGATGGGCCAGCACCTCTCCTGTTGCGGAATCGATGACCAGATGGGCCTCGCATTCGGGGCATCTGAGGGTAAGGTTTCGTGGCTCGGCCATCTCAGCCTGCCATTCTAGCGCGCTCGCAGGGCCCTGGGCACGATCATCGCAGCTTGACAGCCCCGGGAGCGTGGGTTAGAAAGATCTTGAGGCTGTATCCAGATACACTCACAGGTGGGGTGGAGCGCCATGATCCGACGACTATCGAGCTTGTGTGTCCTGATGCTGGCGGTTGTAGGCTGTCAGCAGGAGAAGATCGTCAAAATCGGTGCGGTACTGCCGTTGACCGGTGAGGGTTCCGTGTATGGCCAGCCGGTCAAGAAGGGTGTCGAGCTTGCCTTCGAGCAACTCAAGGCAAGTGATTTCCCTTATCCCCTCGAGTTGGAAGTCTTCGACTCCGAAAGCAACCCCGAAAAGGCCAAGCAACTGGCCGAACAGCTCTACGAAGGAGGCGCCCTCGCCGTCATTGGTGGCGTGATTACTCCCGAGGCTTTGGAGATGGTCTCGGTGGCCGACAAGTACAACCAGGTGATGATTTCCCCGTCGGCCTCGAGTCCCGAGTTGACCGGCATCTCGAAGAACTTCTACCGGGTTTTTCCCTCGGACGCCCGCGAAGGCGCCACGATGGGAAATTTCGCGACCCAGAAGCTCAAGGCCGAGAAAGTCGTGATCCTGGCCAAGCAGCACGAATACGCTCGCGGCATCCAGCAGCAGTTCAGGGAACAGTTCGAGCAATTCGGTGGTGAGGTTCTGGAGCTGATCGAATTTCCATCCGTTCCCTCGGATCTTTCCGGTCTGGTCGAACGGGTGATGACCCTGGAACCGGATGCCGTCTATCTGGCGGCATATGCTCCCGATCTCGCCAGGATGATCGTGGGTCTGAGAGATCTGGGGTACAAGGGCACCATCTTCACGACTTCGGCCTTTGCCTCGCCAGAGATCATTGAGCAGGTCGGCAAGCCGGCTGAGGGCGTGTTCCTGACGCAGGCAGCGTTCGACCCCGATAGTGAGAACCCGAAGGTCAAGTCCTTTGTGACGGCCTTTCGCGAAAAGTACGGCATGAATCCGGATCTGTATGCTGTCCACGGTTACGACTCCATGATGGTTTTGGCTGAAGCCGCCAAATCCGGGGATTTCATGCCCAGCGAGTTCTGGAGCAAGATCCGATCGTTGCGCGACTTCGAAGGTGCCACCGGTACGGTGCAGTTCGATGAACGTGGCGACGTGCAGAAGTTTCCTCGTGTGTATGTGGTCAACAACGGTACGCTGATCGACTACGAAGCCGAAGTGGAACGTCGCCGCAAAGCCCTGCTACAGAGGTTGCGAGACCTGGAGAAGCGGCAGCAGGGCCAGTCGGCGCCGCCGCCACCACCCAATTGAGCTCGCCGCCCGACGCGAGCCCGATTTCCCGGAGAGCTGAGCGGTCAGCATGTCCGAGGTAGGCAAGAGACTGCTGGCGTATCGTAGCCTGCTGTGGACCCTGGTGGTGCGCGAGCTCAAGGCCCGCTACCGGGGGTCGCTGCTCGGCTATTTCTGGTCCCTGGTCAATCCTCTTCTCCTGTTGGGGGTCTACACCTTCGTCTTCAACTACATCTTCCAACCGAGAATGGAGGGCGCCGATCCTTATGCTCTCTTCATGATGACCGGGCTGTTCCCGTGGGTCTGGGCTTCGACGGCCCTGCTGGAGGGCGTGGTCTCGCTGAGCGCCAACGCCGGTCTGATCCGCAAGGCTGTCTTCCCGGCCGAAGTGCTTCCCACGGTCACCGTGTTCTCCAACCTCGTGCATTTTCTTTTGGCACTGCCGATCCTGGCGGGCGCACTGATCGCGGGTCGCCTGATGGGGTTTCCGGTAGGAGGCTGGGAGGCGTTGCTCTTTCCTGGAATCGTCCTGTTGCAGATTCCGATGCTGATCGGAATGAGCCTGGGCCTGGCTGCCCTCAACGTTCACTTCAAGGACGTCAAGGACATCGTCACCAACCTGCTGACTCTTCTGTTCTTCATGACGCCAATCATCTATGTGCTGAACTCGATTCCGGCCGAGTTCAGAGTGCTGCGGTGGATGATCGCGTGGGCCAACCCATTTACCCCTTTCACCCTCGCCTATCAAGACGTCTTCTTCCACGGGGTGGTGCCCGAACCCCAGCTGTGGCTCCATATGGCAGCGTGGGCTCTGATTTCGTGGGTTGCCGGTGCTTGGCTGTTCGAGCGCCTGGCTGAAAATCTGGCGGAGGCAGTATGAGCCTGGCGATTCGCGCCGAGAATGTCAGCAAGCTTTATCGACGGATGGCGCCGGGGTTTCGCTTGCAGACGTTGAAGAGCGCTCTCCTGCAAGGTAGCCTGACTGCAGGTCTGAGCTCCGAAGACACCATTCCGGCTCTCGAAGATGTCTCCTTCGACGTCGAGAAGGGCTGTGCCTTCGGGGTGATCGGCAGTAATGGGTCGGGAAAATCGACACTGCTGAAGATTCTGACAGGCATGCTCAAACCGACCAGTGGTCGAGTTGAAGTCGATGGGCGAGTCGCCGCGCTGATCGAGCTGGGAGCCGGCTTTCATCCCGAGATCTCCGGCCGCGAGAATATCTTCATCAACGGTGCTGTACTGGGGCTGTCGAGACGCGAGGTTGAGCAACGCTATTCCGAGATCGTGGAGTTCTCGGGTCTCGAGGCGTTCATTGAAGAACCGGTTAAGAACTACTCCTCGGGCATGTACGTACGCCTGGGCTTCGCGGTGGCCGTGCATACGGATCCGGATATTTTGCTGGTGGACGAGGTGCTGGCCGTGGGCGACGAGGCTTTTCAGCACAAGTGCCTGCGGCGTATCGAGGAGTTTCTGGCGCGTGGGAGGACCCTGGTGCTGGTCACTCATTCTCTGGACCTGGTGGAGAAATTTGCCGACGAAGTGTTGTGGATCGAAGGCGGGCGCAAGCGGTTGCAGGGTTCGCCCCGCCGAGTCGCAGACGCTTATCGGCAGGCGGTGGCCGAGCAGGAAGGTCGGGGACACCGCGAAGCCAAGGAGGAGAGGCAGCAGGTGACGAGCAGCCCGTCCAGCGTGATCTCGAGTGCGTCGACCGGAGCAGTCGGGAATACTGGAGAAGCGGGGGGACCGTCCGAGGAACCGGAGATTGCCGAGGAGGAGGTGCTGCGCTGGGGCACGCGGGAGGCGGAGATCGTCGCGGCTCGAATTCTCGATGGGGATGGTGTCGAGAGATATCATCTGGAGAGCGGTGAGACAGTGGTGTTCGAGATCACCGCGAAGGCGAACAAGCCGCTGACCGATTTCGTTTTCGGAGTTGGGATATTCACGCCGCGCGAAGTGGAGTGCTGGGGAGTCAACACGACGCTGGTGGGCTACGAGTCCGAGCGATTCGATGGCGAAACCAGGGTCCGACTGGTCTGTCCGTCGCTGCGACTGGCACCCGGAGATTACTTGATCGACGTCGCGGTGCATGCGCGCGATGGCTATCCCTACGACTATCATCGCAAGTACCTGAGTTTTACGATGACGTCGAGTGTCGGCGGGGTAGGGATCTATTTTCCCGAGTTTCGTTGGGAGTTTGACGAAACCATCAGCTGGAAGCGTGACTAGGCAGCGCGGGATCGACCACCGACCTGAGCTCCGGATTCTCATCGGGAAACCCGAAGTGTGGTTTCTCTGCGCCGCTCTGTTTGTCTGCTTCGGGGCCACCGATGGCCGGTCAGCCTCTGATAACAAGGAGGTAGAGGCATGGTCGGAGGGGCCAGTACGCTGGTTGCTGCTTCCAGGAGAGCTCAAGGAGCTGCGTAACCTGGACGACAGTGCCTCCTATATCGATGTCTTCTGGCAGCGTCGGGATCGGGATCCTGCGACTCCCGACAATCCCTATCGTGAGGTATTCATCGAGAGGGTCGAGGCCGCAGATCTGCTGTACTCCGACGAGGGAATCCGGGGGAGTCTGACCGACCGGGGTCGGGCTCTGATTCTCATGGGCTCACCGACCCACATCACCATTTCGACCGAACCGGTAATGGCGTGGGACCCTGCCAAGGAGATCGAGGATCGTGTGACCATGCGCAATGTCGATGTCGAGATCTGGGGCTATCGTTTGGAGGACCTGCCACCCGGAGTGCTGGATATCTGGCTGGCGAAAAAGAAGAAGGCGGCGGACGACACGCTAGCCTTGACTCTCATGTTCCGCAAGGTTGGTCGCCAGACGTCGATTGTCGATGGCGAGGCACTGCTCGAGGCCGCGGCGAGGGCGGCAGCGGGTCACTGGGACGACTGATTCCGACGGACTGGAGTTCAGCCCCGGCCCGACTCAGTGGCCCAGCTTCTTCAGGTCACGCCAGATTTTGCTGGGCACCGGCATGACCGAAAGACGGGAGAACTTCACCAGGGCAAAGTCGGAGAATCTGGGGTCTGCCTTGATTGTCGCCAGAGTGACTGGCTGTGCCCAACTGCCAGCGGGCTCGACGTCCACGACAACCAACTTCGGGTCATCGGCCTGCGGATCGGGATAGGGATCTGACACCACAGTGGCCATACCGGCTATCGCTCGCTCCTTGCCAGTGTGGTAGATAAGGGCCTGATCGCCCTTCTTGACCTCGCGCAGATTCTTCAAGGCCCAGTTGTTCTTGACGCCATCCCAGACAGTGCACCGATCGCGCTCCAGATCGGCGTAGCTGTAGTCGTCGGGTTCGGTCTTGAAAAGCCAGTTAGCCATGGCAGCCATTGTAGAGGATCTGGTGACAGGATACTTTCAGGAGTATCCTGTCACCCGGAAGGAGAGGCATGATGCGTCTCAGTTTGTGGGTTTTGATGGTGGGTGTGATGGCTTGTGGAAGTCCCAGGGAACAGACTCCTGCAGCGACAGCTGGCGAAGAGCTGGCGATCGTGCCGGATGTCTCCGACCGCCTCGAGCAGTTCGTGCCCACCGATCTGGTCGTCGATCTCGCGTCGATATCGCCGGCAGACCGGCAGGTGCTGGTGGAGTTGCTCGGCGCGGCTCGGATCATGGACGAGATATTCCTCGTCCAGGTTGCCGAAGACAATCCGCAGACGTGGCAGGAGCTCGTAGACTCGACTCAGCCGGGCATCGAGGCTGCCCGCGAGTATTTCGCGGTCAACTTCGGTCCCTGGGATCGACTGGCGGAGTTCGAGCCCTTCGTCGGTGAGACGCCGCATCCCGAGGGCGCGGGCTTCTACCCCACCGACATGAGCCGCGAGGATTTCGAGAGATGGATCGCCGATCACCCGGAGAATGCTGAGAGTTTCAAGTCGCTGTTTACCGTCATTCGCAGAGAGGGTGAGAAGCTGGTGGCGATTCCCTATTCGCAGGCCTATGAGCAGTGGTTGATCCCGGCCGCGGAGAAGCTGCAATCGGCAGCATCTCTGACCGACAACGCTTCCCTGCGCCGGTTTCTGGAGCTACGCGCCGATGCCTTCGCCAGTGATGACTACTACGAGAGCGACAAGGCCTGGATGGACCTCGACTCCTTCGTGGAAGTGACGATTGGCCCCTACGAAGTCTACGAGGACAGTCTCTTCAGTTACAAAGCGGCGTTCGAGGCATTTGTCACCGTCGATATCCCTGCCGAGTCGGCGGCATTGTCGCGCTACAAGGAGATGTTGCCATGGCTCGAGCGCAATCTGCCCATCCATGATGAGCACAAGAACTTCGATCGCGGTACGGAGAGTCCGATTCGCGTCGTCGATGTGTTGTTCGTCGGTGGCGACTCCAAGTCTGGAATCCAGACCCTGGCCTTCAACCTTCCGAATGACGAGCGGGTGCGTGAAGAGAAGGGGTCGAAAAAGGTCATGCTGCGCAACATCCTGCGCGCCAAATACGACAAGGTTCTGGTGCCGATCGCCGAGCGCGTTCTGGTTGCCGAGGATCTCGATCGCCTCGCCTTCGAGGCCTTCTTCAACGAGTCCCTGCACCATGAGCTGAGTCATGGTCTGGGCCCCGGTCTCATCATCAAGGACGGCAAAGAGACGGAAGTGCGTCTGGAGCTCAAGGAACACTACTCGACCATGGAAGAGGCCAAGGCCGACGTCATGGGGATCTACAACATCCTGGCTCTGATCGAAAAGGGCGAGATGCCGGCAGAGTTGCGCGACAGCCTCGAAGCCACCTATGTCGCCGGCCTGTTTCGCTCAGCCCGATTTGGCGTCGAAGAGGCGCACGGTCAGGGCGTCGTTTCCCAGTTCAACTATCTGCTCGAGAACGGTGCGTTGGAAGTGGATGAAGAGGGCCGGTTCCGCAGTGTCTCGGAGAAGTTCCCCGGCGCGATTCGCGATCTGCTCCATGACATGACCATGTTGCAGGCATTGGGCGACTACGAGGGCACAGCGGCGTTTCTAGGCAAGTACGGTCACCCCTCGCCGGCTCTGCTCGAGGCCATTGGCCGTCTGGATGACGTGCCGGTGGACATTCGGCCGCGCTACCCGTCCGCTGAGCAACTGCTGGCCGAAGTCACCGCCGACTGATTCACCGGGGCTCGGTCCTACCCTCCAATCGCCCGACTCCGCAAGAGGAGGTGGAGCCAGATGGCTCCATCGCATTGTTTCTCATGACCGGTTTCCGGATCGGATGTCGTAGTTGCCATCAGGAACCGAAAAGGGAGAAATGCGATGGTGGGTACATGGAGCTTTTTTGTCGTTCTTCAGCTCGTGATGACGCCGGGGGTTGGCTCACTCGATGAGTCCCAGCATGTAATGAGTGGCGGCCTGCGCGCCAAGGAGCTCGTCTGGGACACACGGATGGACCCGGATCGATATCGGCAAGCCGTTCGAGTGGCAACGTCTACCGCGCTGGCGCCGGATCTGCGGAGAGCGCCCACCCTCTCGCGGTGGGAGTCGATCGGACCCCTCTACATGGACTGGCTAGGGGATTCCCGACACGGAGCCGGGAGAGTTCGCGATATCCAATTCTGGAACCAGGACGGGGTCGGACCCCTGCCGGTTGTGGGTGCCTCCAGTGGAGGTCTCTACCGTCTGTTCATTGCCGGCGTTTTCCCCTTGTGGATCCCTCTCGGAGAGAACCTCGACTGTCCTTCTGTCGGCGGTTTTGCCGTTCACCCGAGCAATCCCGACGTCATGATTGTGGGCACAGGCGACCATAACCGCTATGGGGGCTGTGGACTTTTCAGAACCCCGGACGCGGGTGCGAGCTGGAAACCCCTCGATACGGGGAGTACCCCCGATTGGGTCAAGAAGGTGCTGTATGCGGATGCGACAGGAATGGAAGTGTGGGCTGCTGGGGAAACCGGCATCCTGAAATCGACCGATGGCGGGGAGACCTGGGGCGTCGAGCTGGCGGGGGAGGCTCACGATATCGTCCAGCATCCCAGTCAACCTCAGACCTTCTACGCTGCCAGGAAGAGCACTGGTATCTCCAAGACCGAGGACGGAGGACAGCGATGGGACCCGATGAATACAGGCCTGCCGCCCTCGAGCAAGCGAGACGTTGTCCTGCTGGCTATTGCGGAGAGCTCTCCCAACGAGCTGTGGACAGTCGTCTACGATGAAGATGAGGGCCTTCTCGGTGCCTACAAGAGCGTTGATGGCGGTATCACTTGGATTTGGAAGGGACCGATGCGGGGAACCGATATCGATACTCCCCAGGATGCAGTCGATCCCGTCATGCAGGGATTTCATGCGCTGTCCATCGCCGTGAGTCCGGTCGATCCAGATCTCGTCTACGTCGGAGCCAGCCGGGTTGTGCGCACCACCACGGGTGCCAATGACGCCACCGAATGGGCGCGTGTCTCTTTTGGCCATGCCGACCAAACCCGCCTGGTCTTCGATCCTGGCAATGAAAACACGATCTGGAGTGCAAATGACGGTGGCATTTACTCCCAGGACGTCAACACGCTCGCCACTCAGAGCCAGAACATCTGGGGATTGCCGATCGCACAGGCCTACTCGCTGGATCTGCCAGACACGGACATCCAGAAGGTCATCAGTGGAACCCAGGACAACGGAGTGGTGATTCGCAAGCGTGGCAATACTTCAGTTTGGGACAAGGCCGTCGACGGCGATGGTACTGATGTGGCCTTTGCGAACGGAGATGCGCAGCGAATCTATGCGGCAAATGGAGTTCCCTTCAGCCGTCGCACGTCCTCCGACACCGGCAACACGCTGGTCCGGATCGATCAGCAGCTCAGCGTCGGCTGGGCGCCGACAATGCAGGTGGACAAGGCCATTTCCAGCGGGTCAGTCGTTGTCACACACGATGCTGGGCACGCCACGGCGGGTGGTACCGGGAGAGCCTGGTACTCGATCGACTTTGGTGCCAGTTGGAAGAGCTTCGCCGCTCCCTGGGGCGCGGGTCCGTCGATTCGAAGAGTCAGGATGAACTGGAGTGGCGACTACGCCATCTACGTCTACTTCTGGAACGACAGTCGAGTCTTTGTCGGAACTGGAGGTAATCTCGCCGCGATCAACTTCGAGGAGCGATCGATTCCTGGGGTGTCCAGACTGCTGGCCATTCAACCGGATCGCTACGACACCAAGGTCGCCTATGCCATGGAGGAGTCGCCAGGTAAGAGAGTGTGGCGGACGGATGATCTCGGGGAGACTTGGGACGATATCTCGGGGAATCTGGTTTCCAATGTCCAGGTCTTCTCGGTGGTGTCGCACCCGGGAAGCTCCAAACACCTCTTCGCAGGAACCCAACTCGGTCTCTTTCGAAGTGGCAATGGTGGGGCGACCTGGACGCGCTTCATGGAGGGGCTGCCGAAGACCACGCACATCTACGATATGAAGATGGTGTCCGATGAAAAGGCCGACTACCTCTACATTGCGACCTTTGGCCACGGCCATTGGCGACGGGCTGTCGACGGTGAGCTCGCGCCGCTGCTCTTCGAGCACGGGTTCGAGAGCCCCGGGTTGCTGGGATGGGATGTGGTCGTTGGTGACTAGTGCCCAGTCCCCTGGATCCTGGCTCGCGGGGACTCAGTCGACAGAGTAGACGATCTTGCCGTTCTTGATCACGGAGCGCACCGGATTGACGCCGTAGTGGTAGGCGAGGTGAAGCAGATTGGGAGCGTCGAGTAGAACGAGGTCCGCCTGCTTGCCGACCTCGATCGAGCCGATGCGGTCGCCAAGCCCGAGGCAACAGGCGGCGTTGAGGGTTGCAGCCGTCAGCGCCTCCTCGATTGTCAAGCCAAGCTCGAACACCGCCAGCACGAACACCATCGGCATCGACTCGGTATTCGAAGAACCGGGATTGCAGTCGGTGGCAATCGCCACCGGGATACCTGCCTCGATCAGTCTTCGGGCCGGAGCGTAGGTGTGTTTCATCAGAAAGAAGCTCGTCCCGGGAAGTAGCACGGCTGTGACACCGGTGCTGGCCATGGCTTCGATGCCGGCAGGTGAAATAGCGATGAGATGGTCGGCCGACAGCGCTCCGAGCTCGGCGGCGAGCTCGGCCCCGCCGGAATCGACAAACTCGTCCGCGTGGAGTCGAGGGCCCATGCCGTGATCGCGTCCTGCTTCCAGGACACGGCGCGATTCCTCGGCGGTGAAGACTCCCTCCTCGCAGAAGACGTCACAGAATCGGGCCAGCCCAGCTTCGCTGACTGCCGGCACGATCTCATGGCAAACCACGTCCAGATATCCCCGCCGGTTGTCGCGATACTCGGGGGGGGTCTCGTGGGCAGCGAGCAGCGTGGGGATGAGATCGACAGCATGCTGATCGCTGGCGTGGCGAATGGCCTGAAGCTGTTTGATTTCATCGGCGAGATTCAAGCCGTAGCCACTCTTGGCTTCGGCGGTTGTCGTTCCATACCGGAGCATCTGGTCCATGCGCCGTTGGACACCTCTGGCCAGAGCCTCTTCGGAGGACTCCCGGGTCGCGCGGACGGTGGACAGGATGCCGCCACCGGCTGCTGCAATCTCCATGTAGGTCTTGCCAGCCAACCGCAGCGAAAACTCCTCTTCACGGCTCCCAGCCCATGGCAGGTGGGTGTGCGGATCGACGAATCCGGGGACCAGGGTGCCTCCCTTACCGTCGAGGCGCGCCAATCGGGACAGCGCGCCGTGCTGTGCCACACGCGCCTCGTGCGAACCGACAAAGGTGATCTTGCCGTCTTGACAGAGGACCTCGACGTTGGCGTGACGCGCGACGCGTTCCTGGTCGGCACCCCTACAGGAATGGGAACCCGTGGGGGTCGCGAGCTCGGACAGATTTTCGATCAGTAGATCCATGATGTCTCCGCGCCGATTCAGTCCAGGCCCATTCGCTGGCGGCCCAGGGTTTGCACCCGGTCATCGAGCCAACGCTCGATCTCTTCCCAGGATACGGATCGGGAGAGCTCAGGCATCGACTCACCGTCGATTTGAGAGCGATCAGCCAGCCCTTTGAGCGCCTGAAGTGGGAAATCCCGCACGTGCCCGAACTTCTCTTGCGAGCGGTCCAGGAGAGCCGCCAGGGAGATGCGCTCGCAGAGCAGAAAGAGATCCACGAAGTCTCTGCGGGTTCCTCGGCTGATGATCGCACCCAGTTTCATCAGGCCAAGATCGACGGGCGAGGCGACGGCGCTGTTGGCAACGGACTCTTCCGGGTCGATAAGGGGGTAGGGATAGTAGTAGAGGCGTAGAGCGATACCCTGACCGGAGCGCACATAGAGGAAGCCATCGCGCGCCGTCTCCACGCGAATCTCGGGGTCTATCTGCAAGAGGTCCTGAAGATGATCACGCCGCTCGATCGAGCGCAGTCTCTGGAACGGACTCATGAGGTCGAGATCACGGACTGGCCGATGTCCGAGGTAGAGGGTCAGAGCAGCGGAACCTGCCAGATAGAAGTCCACGGACCAGGGCAAGGTCGAGAATTTCTCCAGGAGCGCGAAGCTCTCGGGTTCCAGGCTCCGTGGATCGAGGTCGCTCACAGAGGCCACACCTCGTCCGAGAAGCAGGGCGTGGGTGCCGCGGGACATCTCAGCACGAGTTGCCAGAACCAACGACTCCTGCGACTGAGCTGGCGGTGACCCTGTCGATGAAGCCACTGCCGGGCTCGCGACTCCGGGAAGGTCGTCGTCAACCAGCGAAGGTCCTGGCTGTCACCCTCCTCCATCAGTCGGGCCATCACCAGCGCCGGCGCAGTTTCCGCGAGTTCTTCCGGGTTGTCGTAGTGGGCGAAGAGTCGTTGGGTAGCGCTGGGCAATCGAATAGACACGGGCGAGCATCCCTAGTAGACGAGGCCCAATAGCAAGTACCTCACGAGCTGAATGAGGACGATCGCCAGGATTGGAGAAACATCCAGACCACCGAGCCGAGTCGGAGGGACCAGGGCTCTGAGAGGCTTGAGAACGGGTTCGGTGAGAAGGTAAAGAGTCCTGACAATCGGGTTGTTCGGGTCGCGATTGACCCACGACATGATCGCCCGAAGGATGATGATCCAGGTATAGAGATAGAGTAGTAGCACCAGCAGGTTGACCAGGCCAGCCATCATTCAGGTCTCCCGTGGGCCGAACAGGGAGGTGCCGATCCTGACGTGAGTGGCACCCTCCTCGACGGCAATGTCGTAGTCGTGGCTCATGCCCATGGAGAGTTTCCCCGGGAAGCTGCTCCAACCCTGGTGCGCGCGGATTTGATCTCGCAGGTCGCGCAGTTGCTGGAACCAGACGCGGGAATCCTGAGGATTGGGCTCGAACGGCGGAATGGCCATCAGACCAACGATGTGCAGGTGCTGGAAGCCAACGAGAGTTTCGAGATGGCCAGGAAGCTCCGAGGGCAGAAACCCGTGTTTGGAGTCTTCGGCTGCCAGGTTGATCTCGAGGAAACCGTCCACCCTGCGACCAAGGTTGGCAGCCTCTGTGTCGAGGACTCGAGCGATCTTCACACGATCGATGGAGTGTACGGCAGTGAAAGCCGGCACGACTTTCCTGGCCTTGTTCGATTGCAGGGGACCGATCAGGTGCCATTCGATCTCCTCGGGCAGCTCAGGCATTTTCGCCAGAGCTTCCTGAACCCGGTTCTCGCCGAAGATCCGCAGACCCGCCTCCCATGCCCATCGCAGGCGCTCGATCGGTTGGTGCTTGCTGGCACCCAGAATCGTTATCTCCGCAGGGTCTCTGTCGACGCGTTGACAGGCAGCCGCGACACGTAGACGAATGGTGTCCAGATTGGCTGCGATCTGTGAGGCGGAGATCATGGAACGGAGATTTCGAGCTCGAGCCACTCGGGTAGAGGTGCGCGCAGATCGATGGCCTGGTTGGCCAATCGGTCGGCTGCCTGGTTCTCTTCCCTGCGAACGTGCAGAATCTCGAATCTGGCAATCTTTTGCCGTAGCTTCATTGCCTTGAGAAAGAACGGAACCAGGTGAGGGGCCTTCACCTTGTACCTCCCCTGGACCTGCCGCACCAGTAGTTGACTGTCACTGTAGACCGTCAGCTGCTCCAGGTTCTCTCGGTTGGCGCGTGTCAGAGCCGCCAGAAGTCCTGCGTATTCCGCCACGTTGTTGGTGGCGTGCCCCAGGAAACCGCGGATCTCTTCGGAGCTTTCTCCCAGGCGAAACAAGAGACCGAAGCCAGCCTCTCCCGGATTGCCTCGAGATGCACCATCGACCCACGCCTCGGCGCGGGTGATTTTCTGTGCTGTTGCGGCGCTCAAACTGTTTCCTCAGCGAAATAGAGGATTCGCTTACAGCTGTCACACAATTCGATGCTGCCCTGTGCCTGGATCGCGACCACGGCCTGTGGGCGGACCCGATAGTTGCAGGCGCCGCAATGCCACATCTTCGGCCCCTTGCCGCGAATCACTTCATGCACCGCCGCGAGTCCCTGCCCGTCGCGGTGCGACACGACCCGCTCGAAATGGGCGAGGATCTGTTCCGGCAGACGCTCGCGCAAGATCGCGATGCGACCACGTAGCGCTTCCGCCTTCTCGGCCACATCGGGCTTCTGTGCTTCCCATTTCTCGAGCTCGGCGGCATACCTGGCATCAAGATCCTTGAAGCCCTCCTCTTCCTCGACGAGTCGAGCGTTGGCTTCTTCCTGGGTCTCCAGCGCGGTGATCGCCTGCTCCTCGAAAGTGTTGATCTGTTGCTTCGCTCCGTCGATTTCCTGCAGCAGAGCCCCGTACTCTCGTTGGTTCCGAACCAGAGCGATCTGCTCCTGGAAGTGCTTGACCTTTTCCCGTAGATCGCTGATCTCTGTTTCGGCGCTGCGATTCGCCTGGGCGGCTTCTTCGACTTCGGCTGCGAGCTCATCGATCACGGACTTGCGCTGCCGGTGTTCCTCATGGAGTTCCTGCATCCAATCGGGTATTCCCCCGAGAAGCTCTTCTGCGGCCTTGAGCTCATCGAGAGCGTGCTGCAGCTCTACGATTGTTGAAAGTTGCTCAGGCATTGTCGCGTGATCCCTCCCTGTAAAAAGAAGAGGGGCGCCTCTCTGGAGACGCCCCTCGAGCAGACTGATTGCCCGGATTGAACACCTGCAGATCGCAGGAACAGTTTCGCAACAGAATCGGAATCGCGACCATCCTCCAGCGTGTCAACTCAGATGAACTCCGTGGCCAATGTGGGCCCACCTGGATTTGAACCAGGGACCTGCCGGTTATGAGCCGGATGCTCTAACCGCTGAGCTATGGACCCATAGCGCCCTAACAAGGGCTTTGCAGTATAGCACCGGCAGGAAGGGTGTTAGCTACCCGCGGAGTAGAGTCTTTCGTAACTGTCCTGGAACAGGACGATCCGCTTGACGTAGTTCTTGGTCTCTTCCAGACCGAGTCCATCGACGAAGCGATCCAGCTCTGGGTTGCTACCCGCCTGACGCCAGAGCTTCTTGATGCGATAGGGCCCGCCGTTATATCCCGCCAGAGCCAGTACATGGTTACCATCGAACATTTCGAGAACCTGCTTGAAGTACCGCGTCCCGAGCCGAACGCTGAAATCGGGGTCATTCAGGTTCGAGGTGGAGAACTGCAGACCGAGACGTTGCGCGACCTCACGGCCAGTCGCCGGCATCAGCTGCATGAGACCTTGCGCACCGGCCCAACTCCTGGCGGAGGCATCGAAAGCGCTCTCCTGGCGAATCATGGCAAACACGAGATAGGCTGGTAGGCCTTGTTCCGCAGCGCGCTGCTCGATGATCTGGCGGAAGTCGAGCGGGTAGTACAGGCGCAGGGCGTCTAGCGGGACCGTTGTCTGGTGCGCCTTGCCAAGGGCCGGAAAAGCACGCGCCAGCTCCTGAATGCTCTCGCGACGCTCGTCATTGCGGGCCAGAATCACGGCCCTCTGTGCATTGAACGCTCTCGGGTTGGCGCTGCCGCGTAGAGCATCGAGCTCGTAGAGCGCGAACCGGTGCAGACCCTGATCACTGATCCAACGGGCACGGTCGAGCGCTCTATCCTCTGGCCAGGGTTCGGTGGGTGAGTCGGGAGGCGCCAGCGAGGACGCTTCGGCCGGGCTCAGCCGGGATCGCGCGTGTTGGCTGTAGAAGTCGTCGACACCGGCAGAGAGGATTTCCCTGTAAATGTCTTGGGCACGCGAACTGTGTCCCAGCGCCTCGTGAGAACGCCCGGTCCAATAACGGCCGCTACGGGCCGGGTTGGTCTCGGGGTACAGCGCATGCAGCTCGCTCCAGTAGCCAATGGCACCTGGAAAGTTCCGCTTGGCGTAGGCCTGCCAACCATGGCGCCAGAGGTAGCTGGCACCCGTCGTGTCGCTGGGCTCCAGTCTCTTGAGACGTTGCATCAGGGCGAGCGACTCATCAAAGGTGTCATCCCGGTCGCTGACCTGCGCGAAGAGAAGCTGGAGAGCCCGACGCTGAAGATCCTGGTCTTCAGTGACAGCGACGATTTCCTCCAGGTAGCCGGCGGATCGTTTCGCCATCTCACGGCGCTGACTCTCGGAGAGGTTGGTCCGGCCGCGACGGGCCTGGGAGGCATCGCGGGCCGCTAGCGCCCGTTGCCACAGAAGCTCCATCCGGTCATCGAGAGCTGACGAGTCGAGGCTCGCCAGCACATCCAGAGCCTCGCGACCGCGATAGTCCCGGGTCAGCGCCTGAGCCCGCAACAGCGACCAACTGAAGGCGCGTTGGGCCTCGGGGACGAGCTCGAGTGTCTCCAGGGCAGCTTCCGGAGCCTTGTCATCGATCAGATTCTGTGCCCGCCGCTCGAGCTCAGAGGGGTCGAGCACGGTCGACCAGTCGATTCTTCCAGAGGAGCCCTGGAAGAGTTTGTCGACACCGAGCTCGGTTGCCAGTAGAGGGTCTTCCACCAGCAGGCGCCGGCCTGCGTCGATCTTCAGCTCGTGGTCGTCGAGGGTCTGCCCCATCTCCCAGAGAAGGGCCTCGATGGCACTGATTTGTGTTTGTGGCAGGTTCTCATCGCGTGAGAGCTCGACCCAGTCGAGAGCTTCCTGCCAGGACTCGTTTTCCACGGCGATTTCGGTGGCTCGTTGAATCGCGATGGCGCGGATCGGCGATCCGGGGTGCTTTTCGACCAGGGCCAGCAGCGCTTCCTGAGGCGTAAGATCGTCGCCTAGCGCTTGCGCACTCTCGGCCAGAACGAAAAGGCGCCAATCCTCGAGTTGGGCTTGCCCATCTAGCGGAGTCCGCAGCAACTCGACGGCGGTCGCCATATCGCCAGAGGCATGGGCCGCGAAGCCCCTTTCGAGACGGACGGCTCGAGGATCGCCTTTCTCTCCTGCCGCAGGCGGTTCGAAGACAGCTGAGACGGGTAGTTGTTCCGCAGCCTGTGGGGGGGTGTCGACGGACCTGTCGCGAACCGCGGCGATCAAGAAGACCAGCGCGCCGCCAGCAAGGGACAGTCGGAGGAGGGATCGCAAGGACACTCTGGAACGATTCTACGATCACTACCGGCGGCCGGATGTGAAAATTGCCACTGCTGTCGAGCCTACAGGCCCATGACTTCGTTATCGCCCGCCGCCAGAATCTTCACCAGCTCGTCGCGGAAGTAGTCCGTGTCGGAGCGGACAGCCTCGTCGACCCGTTCCTCGTAGATCTGCCTCGAGCGATCTATATCGTCCTTCAGAGTCCGATAGATGTTGCGTCCCCGGCGACCTTCCTCGACCTGTTCTTCGTTGTAGAGCTTGATCTCGGTCACAAGGAGACGGGCCAGGCGGCGCGCCTCTTCGTGGGTCGCATCCTCGCCCGAGTCGCTGTCGAAGCGACGTGTGGTGAAGGCCCAGCCAGGACCGTCGACATCTTCGGGGGGCGCCACTTCTGCACCGGCAGCAACTGGAGGTGCAACCTGGGTCGTGGCAGCTGCCATTTCGACTGGGGCTGCGACCTCGGTGGGTGGTGTCTCGACTTCCGCGGTAACCGTGGGCTGCGGCTCGGGAGCTTCGACCTCTTCCACCTCGAAGCCGGTCTCCTCGGCAGCGGTCAAGTCCGCAGGTTCGGGTTCCGGCTCTGGAACCTCGCGCGGTGCTTCCCAGGTTTCTGCTGTCGACTCGGCCTCGACGTGCATTGCTTCCGCTTCGTCGGCGACGGCAGCGGGCTCTTCCATCCTCTCGGGAGGCATCTCCTCGACCAGGGGTTCGTCGGCAGGAACGAGGAACTTCCAGAGCTCGAGCCCAGGCTCCTCTGCCGGTGCGTCGGTTACCAAGCGGAGGGTAGCTGTGGCGGACCGGCTTCGCATGGGGAGAGTCTCGAGCGCTTGTCCGGCAACGTAGGCCAGCAACTGCAGTGTAAACAGATCGAAGGGATCTTCGGCTTCCAGTCGATCGGCATAGAGAGCGGCGGCGAGACGATCGCGCAACACCATGGGGATCAAGACCCCTTCACGGGGCCGACTGCCATCGATGATCTGGCAGAGCGCTTCACAGGCCTCGTCACTGAGCTCGATGGTGCCTCGGCCCTCGGCCAGCTCCGACCAGGCAGTTCCCTCGTCGTAGTCGAGGTGTGCTTCCTGCAGCCGTCCCTGCTCGGTCTCGAAGCCCCGTCCACCCCAACCCTGCAAGCCGTCTTCACGGGTCAACAAAAGGAGACCGCGAGAAGCGTAGCCAGCCGTACCCGCCAGGAGAGCTTCGAGAGCCTCCGTCTGTGTCCTTGCCGCGTCGATGCGTGCGATTCTCTGATGCAGGCCTCGCAGGGTCGAATCGAGGGTCTCTGTCAGCGCCTCCTCTGCGGCTACCCGCGCCTCGGCGACAGCGGCTTCTTTGGCCTGCTCGGCTTCTTCCATCAACCGGGCGCGAGTCTCTTCTGCTTCCGCCAGGGCAGACTCCTTGGCCTGCTCGACTTCGGCGAGGAGGGCATCCTTGGCAGCGAGCAGCTCGTTGAACTCACTCTCCTTCGCTTCCAGGGCTGCTGCGATGGCAGCTGCCTGCGCCTCTTCAGCCTCGGCCATGAATCCATTCCTGGCCTCTTCGGCCTCTCCGATCGCAGCTTCGGCTGCGCTGAGCATCTCGGCGAACTCTGCTTCCTTGGCTTCGAGCAGCGCCTTGAACTCGGCCTCCCTGATCTCGATCGCTTCGGCAATCGCAATCTGTTTGGCTTCCTCTGCTTCCGCGATGAAAGCAGCCTTGGCTTCCTCGGCCTGTGCGATGGCAGCGTCCTTGGCTGCCAAAATCTCAGCGAACTCGGCCTCCTTGTTCTCGATCGCTTCGGCAACAGCTGCGGCCCTTGCTTCTTCGAACTCGACACTGGCAGCGGATGCGGCCTGCTCCCGAGCAGCAGCCACGGCCTCATCCAGCTGTGCCCTGGTAGACTCGAGGCGCGCCAGGAACTCCTCTCGGACCTCGCCCAGAGCTTCCTCGAATTGCCTTGTGATGTTCTGTTCGAGCTCGTCGAACGACTCGTTCGATGCCATGCTGTTCCTCCCCTCGAGTCTCGCCGGGAACCGCTGCAAGTACTGGCGACTATTGTATGTCTTTGGTTGTTGGCGGTGTCAAGGAAGTGGGAAACAGCGACTCCAGGGTTGAGCACTCCGAAGTCCCTGTGGTACGTTGGTTTTCCGCCCTGTGGGCGGATCAATGAGGAGGAGAAGACCATGCAGCGAACCCATCGCGGTTTTCTGGTCTGCGCCTTATTGGCCACCGTGGCATTGTCGGTAGGGTGCGGTGGCGGCGCGGCCAAGGAAGACGAAAGCAAGGCGGAAGAGTGGGCCTGGCTCACCGAAACTCATCAGACCCTCAAGGCGAAGCGTCAGGAACTGGCTGATTTGAGGACCGAGGCGATGTCAGCCGTCGTCGAAGAGGTGGCCGAGGGAGATGCGGAAGGGGCAGTTGAAGAGGTCGAGGATCTGGCACCTCGGATCGAGGAGCTCAGCGGGGAGGTCGAGGCCCTGACCGAAGAGTTCGGCAACCGTCTCGTAGGTTTCATCAACGCCGATCCCATGATCGAAGGTGAGCAGCCGAGCGAACAGCAGATCGAGGCGCTGCGCATGAAGAGTGGCGAAGACATCATCCTCGCCGAAGAGTGGATAGAGAGGGGCGGCGACTACAAACGCGCCATCGAGATCATCTCCACAGCGCTCCTGTACGACGCTGACAATCCGGATCTGAAGGCGGCGCTCGCCATGGCCGAGGCCAATCGGTACATGTCCGAAGACCGCTTGGCGGCAGCCAAGAAGGGAATGACAGAAGATCAGGTGCGTCAGGCTCTCGGGCAAGTCAACCTGCACAACATCCGCGAGTATCCGGACAAGGATGTCGTGGCGTGGTTCTATCCGACCCACGAGGATGGCTCGGCCGCTGCAGTGTGGTTCCAGCCCAACAAGAAGACGGGCGTGCTCGAGGTCTACCAGATCAAGTTCGAAGCCATCAGCCCGGGCCAGCAGGCAGAATCCGAGTAGACGCGGGTCGAGCGGCTGCATTGACATTCGCAGGCCAATGGGTGAGACTCTCCGTCCCACCCCGGCCGGCAAGGCCACTTTTCCTTGAGAAGGTGAGGTGATAAGCAGGTGCCTTTGGTACACGTACGAGATGACGAGAGCTTCGAAGGAGCCTTGAGACGCTTCAAGCGCAAGTGTGAAAAGTCGGGAATTCTGACCGAGCTCAAGAAGCGTCAGCACTACGAGAAGCCCTCCGTCAAGCGGAAGCGCAAGGCTATCCAGGCGCGCAAGAAGATGATGCGCAAGATGGCCGAGGAGCGCCGCATGGGTCTGCGCTGACCCGTCAATCAGACAGGATAGTTTCGAGAGCGGGGGATCTCCCCCGCTCTTTTTTGTTATGCCGAAGGTAGACTCGCCACAAGATGACGAAGCATCGGTCTCAAGTGGCCTCGCAGGCCACTACCCAAGCCCTCGAGCTACCCTCTCTGCTGGCCCTGTGCGCCCAGTTCGGCGCCACAGACGTCGGTCGCAGCAGGATCCTCGCTCTGGAGCCCCTGACAAAGAGGTCCGAGGTGGAGCACAGGCAAGCCCTCGTGCGGGACACCTGGAAGGTGCTCAAGGACGGTGCATTGGTACCCAGCCAGGAAGAGGCCCTGCTACCTTTGCTGATGGGGCTGGGGGATCGCCAGCCGACTGTGGCCGGATTGCAGCTCTTGCAGTTGGCGACAGTTCTGGGGATTACTCGGCAGGCTGCCATCCGGGTCGCCAGCTCGGACCTGGAGATCCCAAAGCTCCAGCAGCTCCTCGCGGACCTGCCTGATGTCGAGTCGCTCCGGCGTCGAATTACCCGGAGTCTCGACCGCAGGGGCCGGGTGAAGGATGATGCCAGCCCACAGCTGGTGAAGCTGCGTCGGCAGGTACATGGGGTTCGAGACGGTCTGTACAAGGAGCTGAAGAGGACGTTGGCAGAGGGTGCGGAGAACTTCGCTTCCGACACAATCTCGCTCAAAGACGGCCGACTGACACTATTGCTTCAGGCGAATGCGCGTGGCCGGACCAGGGGTCTCGTTCATGGGAAATCGGGAACCGGTCAGAGTCTCTACTTCGAACCTCTCGAGTCGGTCGAGGGCAACAACCGATTGCAGGAGTCTCTCGAAGAGGAAGAGGCGGAGCGCCAGCGCATCATCGCCGAGCTCTACAACGAAGCACGCCGAGCCTTGCCGGAGATCGAGATTCACTTCGGGATCCTCGGTGAGTTGGACCTTTTGCAGGCCATCTGTCGATTTGCCGATCGGAGTGAGGCGCTACTGCCAGAAATCGGTAATCCGGGTGAGCTGAAGCTGATAGCTGCCCGCCATCCTCTGCTGGATCCACAGCTGGCAGACCTGAGAGAAGCTGCGCTCGGTCAGGCGGGACATCAGGAAGCCGCGGTGCCGCTCGATCTGGTTCTGGATCAGACCCAGCGGATCCTGGTCATCACCGGACCGAATGCTGGTGGCAAGACCGTTGCCCTCAAGACGGCGGGCCTGCTCGCATTGGCGGCGCAGTGTGGTCTACCGATCCCGGCGGCGGCTGGAACGCTTCTGCCGTTTTCTGCGGCGGTGATGGCCATGGTCGGAGACGAGCAAGACCTGCTGAACGATCGGTCGACATTCAGCGCTCGTTTGCTTCGCCTGAAGGAAGCCTGGGAGGTCGCTGGCCAGGACAGCCTGGTATTGCTGGATGAAGTCGGGTCCGGGACGGACCCCGAGGAGGGCTCGGCTCTGGCGGTGGCGCTGCTCGAGGGGCTGCTGGACAGCGGAACGCTGGGTGTCCTCACGACCCACTTGACGCAGCTTGCGGCGGTTGCCCTGGAGAGGTCGGGGGCAAGCTGCGCTGCGATGGAGTTCGATCCTGACAGCGGAGCGCCCACCTATCATCTGCGGCCTGGGGCACCCGGGGGAAGCCAGGCCCTGGCTCTGGCAGAGCGACTGGGCCTGCCTGCGGTGTGGCTGCAGAGAGCGGACGCGTTGTTGGGCCAGGAGCACCGTGACCTGAGAAGTCTGTTGGCCGAGGTCGAAGAGGTCCGGCGCGCACTGGCTGAAACCCAGGCAAATCTCGAGGCCGAAGCCCGTGATCTGGAGACACACCGCCGCCGACTTGCGGAGGAGCTGCGAGCAGCTGCAGAAGAGCGTCGCCGACTCGCCCCACGCATGAAGGCCGAGCTCGAGGCCTTTCGATCGGAGGTCACACGCAAACTGCGAGCCGAGCAGGAATTGCTGCAGCAGGAGGTCTCCCGGGGAAGGAGGAAGGGACTGGTCTCGGCGGGAGTGAGTCGGTTGTTCGAGGATGCTCCTGAGATTGAAGCCGAGAAGACAGCGACTGGAGCCGTCGAAGTCGGTGGAACGGTTCGGCACGCCGCTCTCGGTTGGACGGGGCGACTGGACAAAATACAAGGCGGCACTGCAGAGGTTCTGGTCCATGGTAAACGCCTCAAATGCGGTGTGGATGATTTGCTGGCAGTTCGAGAGAATGTGGGTAAGAGGTCCGGACGACTCCCGAAGGTCGAGCTGACGCGTGGCAGTCTGGCGGAAGTCGATCTACCGGCTGAGTTGAAGCTGGTGGGCATACGGGTGGAGCCGGCCCTCGAGACCTTGGATCGCTACCTCGATCAGGCGTTGCTGTCCAGCCGACAACAAGTCCGGATCGTGCATGGTTTCGGTTCTGGCCGCCTGCGTCGCGCGGTGCGGGAGCATATGAGCTCCCACCCGGCGGTTGCCGGCTTCCGGCCGGGTGAGAAGAATGAAGGCGGGGATGGCGCGACGGTCGTCACCCTGAACAAGACCTAGATGGCAATTGGCAATATTCATCTGACCCCGCAGTTGGTTCAAGCGGTCCGCGATGCGGTCGACATCGTCGATATCGCTTCCGAGCACACCCGTTTGCGCAAGGCTGGACGGAGACAAACGGGTCTGTGCCCGCTGCACCGGGAAAAGACACCGTCGTTCAGCGTCGATCCCGATCAGGGGCTCTTCTATTGCTTCGGCTGTGGGCGAGGCGGTGATGCGATCAAACTGCACATGCTGCTCAGTGGTGACGATTTTCCGGCCGCAGTCGAAGCTCTGGCCCAGCGATACGGCATTCCACTGCCCAAGCCGTCCAGGGGGACCGGTCGAGGCTACCGACAAGAGCGTGATATCGAGGGTGTTCTCAAGGCCGCCGCGGCCTACTTCTCGCAGCAACTCGAGCGGGCGCCAGCGGTTCTGGGCTATCTCGAGCAACGCCAGATCCCGCTCGATATCGCGGAGAAGTTTGGCCTCGGCTACGCCCCTGACGGCTGGCAGAATCTCCTGGAAGCGCTGCGTGGAAGCTACTCGGAGGCCGATCTCGTAGCAGCTGGGTTGGTGGCGCGTTCCGAAAAAGCCTCGGGAAGAGTCTACGACCGCTTCCGTCATCGGCTGATGTTTCCCATCAGGACCGCGGCGGGGCGGTTGGTGGGGTTCGGTGGGCGGACACTCGGGGATGACAAGGCCAAATACGTCAACACCAACGAGACCGAACAGTTTCAGAAGGGCTATCTTCTCTATGGTCTCGATGTCGCCAAGCGGGAGATCCGGGAGTCCGGCACGGCCGTGCTGGTGGAAGGCTACTTCGACGTCCTCGGAGCCAGGGCCGCAGGGGTCGATACGGCGGTGGCTACCATGGGAACCGCAATGACGCCGGAGCAGGCTCGCCTCCTGGCGCGCTATGCCGATGAAGCGGTCATTGGATACGACGGCGATGCTGCCGGCCGGCAGGCCGCTCGACGTGTTCTGCCGATTCTATTGACGCAAGGGTTGACGGCTCGACGAGCGGACTTTGGCCGGGATCAGGACCCCGACTCGTTGCGACTGGCATCCGGGCCGCAGGCCGTGGTCGAAGCGGTAGAGAAAGCCCGCGACGCGGTCGAGCTGGAGTTCGATCACTTGATTCCCGAGGGTGTGGTTGGAAACCCCAAGAAACAGGCCCTGGCGGCCCGCGAGGCCGGGGAGCTCTTGCAGTCGATACCCGATAGCGTTCTGCGCTACAGCTACGGACGCCACGCTGCCGATCGCCTGGGAATTCCGGCTGAGCTGCTTTGGCGAAGGGTGGACAAGCAGGTCAAGCCGAAGGAAATGGTGTCTTCAGCGAATGAAAGAACGCCACAGGTAGTCCGCAGTCTGGAGGAATTGGCCCTGCAATTGTTGCTATCCGGCGATACGGAACTACCCAGTCCCGAGGATCTGCCACCCCCCGAGGTGTTCCTGATTCCGGCTTGCAGGAATATTTATCGGGCTTTTTGCGATCTATATAGGGACAGGGCGCCGGAGCTGCCCTCGGTTCAGGATGTCCTGAGTCGGGTTCCCCACGAGGGGATTGAGGTTGACCAGGTAGCACGGCTTCTGTTAGAAGGTTCGTCGATTCACCGCCCGCAGGACCTGAATCAGGCATTGCAGCGGATGAGTCGTCGCTGGCAGCAACAGCGACTCAAGGGTCTGTCGGGCGAAATATCGGCGGCCCAGCGATTGGGAGACGAGGCGCTTCTCGAGCGGCTGGTGCGGGAAAAGACCGCGCTGAGCCGAGCTTTGCATCGTGGAAGTCCGAACTCGGACGAGTAGAAAAAGACTGACCGGAGGTTTAGCACCTTGGCAACCACCATGTCCACATCCATCCCGGTAGAAGAGAGGTTCCCTTCCGTTCGCCAACTCATCGAAGTGGGCAAGGACAAGGGTTACCTGCTCTACGACGAAATCTATGACCTCTTGCCAGAGGAGGTAGTCAGCCTCCCTGATGAGCTGGACAACATCTATGTCCGCTTCGGGGAGATGGGAATCGAGATCATCGATCGACCCGATCGCTACCGCAATCGCGACGATCTGGACACCAGCGGAGGGGTCGAGAAGCGTGAGGGTGGGGAGATGACCGAGTTCGTCGTCCCCGAGCAGGAGAAGACCAACGATCCCGTCCGCATGTATCTGCGCGAGATGGGCACCGTGCCCCTCCTGGATCGGGATGGCGAAGTCGAGATAGCCCAAAGGCTCGAGCAGGGCGAATGGATGATCTACGAGGCGCTGTGTGAGAACTCCGTGGTCTTACGCGAGCTACTCCGTCTGAGCGAGTTGGCCCAGAAGGATGAAAGCGTCCTGCATCAGTTGACCGCCAGCGACAACGAAGAGTCGCTGGACGCGAAAGCCTCCGACCGTATCAAGACCAATCTGCGGATCTTTGGACGCATAGAGAAAAACAACGCCGCCATCGAGAAGCTGCGCAAGCGTCAGAAGCGTCTCAAGCATGGTAGCGACAAGTTCCAGGAGACCGAGCGCGAGATCGACCGCCTGGTTGCCAAGATCGCCAAAGACATCCGCTCCATCGATTTCTCCGTACAGACGCGAAATCAGCTTGGCGACTTTCTGAAGAATCTGAATTCGCAGTTTGTCCGTCTGGAGCGGGACATCCGACGCGCCAAGATGGCTCTGGATCGGGAGTCGAACAAGGAGCTCAAGTCCCTGCACCGGCGGCGAATCGACAAGTACCGCCGCAAGGCCAAAGAGCTGGAGGAGCGCTATGGCACCAGTCGGACCGAGGTCTCCGTCACCATCACCAAGATCCGGCAGGGTGAGGCGCTGTGCGAAAGGGCCAAGGAGGAGCTGATTGTCGCCAACCTCCGTCTGGTGGTGTCGATTGCCAAGAAATACACCAACCGGGGTCTGCAGTTCCTCGATCTGATCCAGGAAGGCAATATCGGCCTGATGAAGGCGGTGGAGAAGTTCGAGTACCGTCGTGGTTACAAGTTCTCGACCTATGCCACCTGGTGGATTCGCCAGGCCATTACCCGAGCGATCGCCGATCAGGCCAGAACCATCCGTATTCCGGTCCATATGATCGAGACGATCAACAAGCTCACCCGGACCAGCCGGTCGCTGGTCCAGGAGCTGGGACGTGAGCCTACGGCCGCGGAGATTGGCGAGCGGATGGATCTGCCGGCATCGAAGGTCCGCAAGATCATGAAGATCGCCCAGGAGCCCATCTCGCTGGAAACGCCCATCGGCGAGGAAGAGGACTCCCATCTCGGAGACTTCATCGAAGACAAGAACGCAGCTTCTCCGGTCGAGTCGGTCATCGGCAACAACCTGAAAGATCAGACGGGCAATGTCCTCAAGACGCTCACGCCGCGGGAGGAACTGGTCTTGCGGATGCGTTTTGGGGTCGGTGAGGGTTCAGAGCATACGCTGGAGGAAGTCGGCCGTTCCTTCAACGTGACCCGCGAGCGGATTCGCCAGATCGAGTCCAAGGCGCTGCGCAAGCTGCGCCACCCGAGTCGGGCGACCCGTCTAAAGGCGTTCTTGAATGGGAGCAGCAGCTAGCGTCGTAGTGATTGACAAAACGGGGCGCGGTTCCTAACATTCCGCCCCTGTCGGGCCGATTCGGTCCGTAATGTTCCTCGGTAGCTCAGTGGTAGAGCGGTCGGCTGTTAACCGATTGGTCGGGGGTTCGACTCCCTCCCGGGGAGCCAGCAAATCAGGGTCGTCGGAGTTGGGACCGGCGACCTTTTTTTATCGCGAGGGATCACCACCGGAGCCGGTCTCCCGCAAGTCGAATTGCCAGGCATCTGAACGAGAAGTTTGTGTCCAACGATAGAAAACAGGCCGAAGCCGCCGCCGCTGTCGAGGAGTTGATGGAGAGCGACGGGCGCAAGATGTACGGATTGGCCTTGAAGCTCTGCCGCGATCAATCCGAAGCAGAAGATCTCGTACAAGACACCTTTCTTCAGGCCTACCGCAAGTGGGACCAATTCGAGGGTCGCTCTGAGCCCAGTAGCTGGCTCTACACCATCGCTTCGCGTCTATGCCGACGTCGCCAGCGACCGCGATCGGGAGAGCCCCGGCGCATGGAATCGCTGCACGATTTGCTTCCCGTGGGTGAATCGATGATTCCCGAGATCCCGGGGACGGCGGATTCGCCCCTCGATGAGCATTTGAGAAGGGAAGCTCGAGAGCAGGTCGAGCGCGCACTGGCGGCGCTGCCAGTGCATCACCGATTGCCCCTGGTGCTCAAGGACATTGCCGAGCTGTCCGTATCCGAGGTGGCGGAAGTTTTGGGAATCAAACAGGCGACCGTGAAGACCCGTGTGCACCGGGCGCGTCTGGCCTTGCGGCGGGCGCTGGCGGAGGTCTTGCCCAAGACCGCTTCAGAGCCTCCGGATCATCCACAGCGCGTCTGCCTCGATCTGCTTCATGCCAAGCAGGAGGCGCTCGATCGCGGCGCGGAGTTTCCGGTCCCACCCGAGGAGCTCTGCACCCGGTGTCGCTCTCTGCTTTCCACCCTAGACCTCGCCCACGAGGTCTGTAGCGAGTTGGACCTGAACCATCTGCCGGAAGAGCTCCGACAGTCCATTCTGGAGGGGATCGAAGCCTGACTCACTGTGCTAGGTTGCTTGACAGGAGGACCGCAAATGACAGATCTGGCATCGAAGGAGTGTGTGCCCTGTAAAGGCGGGGTTCCACCCTTGCAAGGTGAAGCGCTGACCCGACTACATTCCGAGCTGGCCAATGACTGGCAGCTCGTGGATGAACACCACCTCGACAAGACTTACAAGTTCGCCAACTTCGTGGAAGCCCTCGAGTTCACCAACCGTGTCGGAGAGCTTGCCGAGGCGGTGAACCACCATCCTGAGATCAGGCTGAGTTGGGGCTGGGCGCGACTGATCATCTACACCCACAAGATCGATGGCTTGACCGAAAGTGACTTCATCTGGGCCGCCAAGGCCGATCAGCTGGCCTGAATCGGCGGTTGCCGGAATTTGGCAGTTGGTGAGCGAGTTGCAGTTCTAGGAGCAGAGGACCATGGATGTGGAGATCGTCAGAGACGACAGTGTCGTCTCGACGCGATATTGGCACCGCTTGGAAGACGGCCGAGTGCAGTGCGATCTTTGCCCCCGATTCTGCAAGCTCCGGGAAGGCCAACGGGGGCTGTGCTTTGTGCGGGGTTGTCTGGATGGCGAGGTCGTCCTCACCACCTTCGGCCGGTCGAGCGGATTCTGCGTCGATCCGATCGAGAAGAAGCCGCTGAACCACTTCTATCCCGGGACTCCGGTCCTGTCGTTCGGAACGGCAGGCTGTAACCTGGCGTGCAAGTTCTGTCAGAACTGGGATATCTCCAAATCTCGCCAGGTGGACACGCTCGCCGACCAGGCCCAGCCAGAGACGATCGCACGAGCAGCTGTGGAGCTGAGCTGCAAGAGTGTGGCCTTTACCTACAACGATCCGATCATCTTCCACGAGTACGCGATTGCTGTGGCGCAGGCCTGTCGGGAGCGGGGCATCAAGACAGTTGCTGTCACGGCGGCCGAGGTATGTGAGGAGCCGCGAGTCGAGTTCTACCGTTACATGGACGCGGCCAATGTTGATCTCAAGGCCTTCACCGAGGCGTTCTATTCGGGAATCTGCGGTGGCCACCTGCAGCCGGTGCTGGACACGCTGCTCTATCTCAAGCACGAGACCGACGTCTGGTTCGAGATCACCACACTCCTGATACCGGGTGAGAACGACTCCGAGTCAGAGTTGCGCGACATGACCAGCTGGGTCGCGACCGAGTTGGGCCCGGATGTGCCGATCCACTTCACGGCTTTCCATCCCGATTGGAAGATGCTCGACCGCCCCGCTACCCCCCCCAGAACCCTCGACCGAGCGCGCGCGATCGCCATGGAAAGTGGCCTCCGGTACGCCTACACAGGCAATGTTCACGATCTGGATGGTGGCAGCACCTACTGCCATCGGTGTGGCCAGCGGCTCATCGGTCGTGACTGGTATGTCCTCAGCGACTGGAACCTGACGGAGGAGGGCTGCTGCCGCTTCTGCGATGAGCCCTGCGCTGGCCTGTTCGAGCGATCGCCGGGCACCTGGGGTGCTCGACGATTGCCGGTCAGATTGCGAGACTTCGCTGCCTAGTCCGCCCCGGGTTGGGGTGCTGGGGCCCTCATCTCGCTCATTCGGCAGTAGCCGACCATTGACTCTCGTGTCACCGGACTCGAAAGCGCACCGGAAGATCTCACCGATGACGGCTTCCTTGACGGTCAACGGAGGCGTTCTCGAGCTCGTGAGGGCCAGACTGGTCAGTTCCACCGTCCCCTGTGCTGCGATGCCGCCGGGAACGAGGTGGATGAACATCAAGCTCAGAACGAGGATTCCCGCGGTGCGGAGATTCTTCCTGGGGCGAGTCGATCGAGGTTTACTCACCCGCACTCGCTGACCAGATCGAGGTGTCACTACTCTCGAATCCATCGGCGAAGATGGAGCCTGAGTCGCCGTAGAGAATTTGCAGAAAACCGGTTTGGGGCTGTGCGTTCCAAGTCGCTCCGGGCACTCCGATCGCCAGGTCATCGACACCGTCCCCGTTGAAATCACCGACGGCCAGGGAGCCGCCAAAACGGTCACCTGCAAATGACCCAAAGTTGATAGGGCCGTCCAAGGTCCATAGCTGATTTCCGTCTGGTGTCAGGCCGAGATTGCTTCCGAGAAGAACGTGAACGAGGCCGGCGTCGATAATTTGGTCCGGAGCACCATCGTTGAGATCTTCCTTGGGGACGCCGAAAGCGGCGTCGTCGTAACCATCCCTGTTGAAGTCACCGACCGCGACGACCTCTCCAAAGCGATCAAACGGATCGAGTCGACCTCCAAAGCCAGATGGTTGGCCTTGGGCCAGATAATCGAGGGTGGCCAGAGGGCCGTCGAACACAGCCACGGCGCCAGCCTCTTCGATCCCGTTGGTGTCGAGGCTGGGTACACCGATCAGAAGTTGTTCGTGGCCGGCTCGGCGGAAGTCTCCGAGAGCGAGCACCGACCCAAAATGGCTGCTTGCCGAGGCTCCAGAAATGGTTGGTGTGAAACTGGAGTCTTCGTAATGAATCCACACCACGCCGGCATCGATGGGATCCCCCTCGAGCTCGGCGAAGGGAGCGCCGAAGACCAAGTCGCCAGATTTTTCATCACCGTTCAGATCACCAACGGCAATAGCGGCACCGACCCTGTCACCTGCATCTCGAGGGGATGGATACGCAGCAAACCTGGCCCCAATATCCAGACTGCCCGCAGCGAATGAGATCATGACAGTTGCTCCCGGGAAATTTGGCTGACCGGGACCACCAGGGATGCCAATCAGCAGATCGATCTCTTCGTTTCCAAGCATGGTGCCCGTAGTCAGGGCTCCTCCGAATCGCTCCCCTGCTCGGTCAGACCACCAGGGTGCAAGCGAGCTGCCGCTGTAGAGCCGGTCTGCATTTGTGTCGATTCCAGTCGGCGTGCCCCGGAAGACGTGGATTGCGCCAGCATCGACCAATGACCCGAGATCCTCATCCGGCACGCCAACTACCAGTTCGTCGTATCCATCTCCGGTGAAATCACCGCTGGTGAGAACCAGCCCGAAGCGGTCACCCGCCTCTGCCGTGCCCAGGATCCCCGGAGCATCCTGATGAATCAGTTGCGGATCTCTCAGGCCTCGACCGAGACCATCGCTGGATCCGTAGACCACAAAGACGGCTCCTGCATCCACGATCGTGGTGATGTCCTCGTCTGGCACGCCGATTGCCAAATCGGAGATTCCATCCCCATCGAAGTCACCCGCAGCCAGTGATGCGGAGAATCGGTCTCCTGCTTCAATGACGCCGCCCATCTCATTCTGGAAAAGCTGATGATTGCCCACGACGACGAGCTGGCCAGAAGCGGGAAACGCAACCGCGATGAGCGCTGCGGTCTCTCCGACCAGACGGGCAAGGCGAGAGCGGAATCCCCTTGACTGCGAGGAACTCCGGTCGAGGAACCTGGGGGACCAGCAGGATGGTGCGCCCAGATCGTTTGTCCCGACGAACGGCGTATAGAGTGATTCTCTTATCATTCACTGACAACAGCGTCATCTGGTATGGAGAGCGGACACCCTGGCGGAAGATTCGAAATGAGCGATCATCTGAGAGAATGCCTCAGAGAGCCCACAACATGAGTGATTCGTCGTCAGACGATGGCATGCAGAGTGCCAATGAGGACCTGCAACCGGAGGTTCCGCGCTGGGAATCGATTGAAGGCGATCTCGACAGCCTGCTGGATCTCGACGAGGCTGAGCGCCGGGTACAGCTCGAAGAGATGGCAGCTGACGACTCCGTCCGTGCTGACCTGCTGAGGCGGCTCCTGGCCGAGGACACGAGCTCGACGGCTTCGGACGTCGTGCGGTTTGCCGAACTCTTCGCCGACAGCGACGATCGAGCTGATCTGCGGCGCGTCGGCGCGTTCGAGCCTCTCGAGCTGATCGGCGAAGGTGGGATGGGCGAGGTCTATCGCGCGCGGCGAGTCGATGGTGGATTCGATCAGATCGTCGCGCTCAAACTTCTGCGTCGCGGCTGGGTGAACGACAAGACCATCGACCGCTTCCTGCAGGAACGCCAGGTACTGGCAGGTCTCCAACACCCCCACATCGCCCAGCTGGTCGACGGTGGGCTGGCGACGGATGGGCGACCGTACTTCGCTCTCGAGTTCGTCGAGGGCGCGCCGATCACGGAGGCCTGCGATGCGGCCTCGATGAATCTGGAGGAACGGCTCGCTCTGTTCGACCAGGTGCTGGAGGCTGTTGGCTATGCCCATCGCAAGCTGGTAGTCCATCGAGATCTGAAGCCGGCGAACATTCTGATCTCCAGGTCGCAAGGGGTAAAACTCCTCGACTTCGGAATCGCCAAGATTCTCGATGAGGCTGCCGGTGCTGATGTCACCATGACCGCTGAGCGCGTCTTGACGCCAGCCTACGCCGCCCCGGAACTGATTGTCGGCGAGCCGGTAACGACGGCGACCGACATCTATGGACTGGGTATGGTGCTCTACGAGCTCTTGTCTGGAGTCCGACCGTTTCCGGCGCGGGCGACGGGGCGGGTCGACTTCGATGAACTCGAGTCTGATCCGCCTACGATGAGCTCCGCCATCGGCCATCTCGAGGCGGCAGAGGCACGTCGCGTTGCATCCCTTCGCAGGCTGGGGCCAAACGCTCTCGCGCGTTCGTTGAAGGGCGACCTCGATGCAATTCTGGCTCAGGCTCTACGACGGGAGCCTGAGCAACGCTATTCCACCGCTCATGCACTGCGCATGGATCTCCAGCGCTACAGGAGCGGGGAGCCAGTTACGGCCGCAAAGGGGACGTGGCTGTACAAGACAAAAAAGACCTGGCGCCGTCACTGGCCGGCATTCGTGGCGACTGGACTGGTGACTGCCTCTCTCGCGGCGGGACTCTGGGTGTCGACAGTGCGCACGCGGGCCGCTCAGATCGCCGAGGCAAAGTCGGAAGCCGTCAATCGTTTTCTCACCGATGAGCTACTCGGTTCTGCGGATCCGACGATTGGTGGAGCCGATCTCACCGTCCGTCAAGTTCTCGAAATCACCGAGAGGACCATCGATGGGGCATTTGTCGATCAACCCGAGGTCGAGACAGCCGTACGCCGCACATTGGGAGCTGTCCGTTTGGGTCTTGGGGATGTCGAACAGGCACGTCAGCAGATCGAGTCTGCACTGGAAATTGCCGAACGGGGTGGACCAGCGCCGGAGGAAGTGGGTCGGTTGCTGCTGCTCGCGGCAGAGGTCGAGCTACAGTCGACAGATCTTGCCCAGGCGCTCCTGGTGGCCAACCAGGGACAGACCCTACTCTCTGAGACTCGACCCCGAGGGCACCCTGATCACGCACGGGCAGCGGTGATTCAGGCGCAGGTCGATCTTGCCCGAGCGGACCCACTGCAAGCGGAGCGGCGACTACGCAGAGCGCTTGTCGAGCTGGATGAGCAACAGCCCGGCGGTCGCGATGTGCGTCTGGAAGGAGCGTTTTGGCTGGCCACGGCAATGTCGGATCAGGGTCGCCGGGTCGAAGCGAGCGAAATCCTGCGTGAAATTCTCGCAACCCAGGAGGAGGAATTCGGTTCAGAACACCCGCGCGTCGCCGACACTCTGGGACGTCTCGGGAAGATTCTGGTGAGAATCGAGGAGCCAGAGGAAGCCGACGAGATGGTGCAACGAGCACTCGGCATCAACCGTGAGCTCTTTGGTGACGCCCATCCGCGAACCTTGAGCTCTCTCTATGGTGTTGGTTACGTCCTCTCCATTCAGCTGCGCTACGTGGAAGCTCGGGACACTATCGAGCCCTGGCTCGGGTACGCCAGAGAGGCGTTGAGAAGCGGCTTTCCCGTTGGTGTTGATCTCCACAACCTGATGGCCAGCATCCAGGCGCGAACGGGTGATCCCGAACGGGCGGAGGATCTCTATCGCACGGCGCTCGAAACCTGCGAGCAGTTGTTCGGGGCAGGACACGACAGGGTCATGATGATTCGTCGGAACTTCAGCAATTTCCTCGCCCACCAAGGAAAGACAGACGAGGCCATCAAGCTGGGTCGGGAGGTTCGATTCCATGGGCTCGAGGCTGTCGGGCAGACCCGCCCGGACGCGATGTATCTTGCGATGACTGCGTGGTTTCTGGCCCGAGCTGCAGCCGAAGAGGCGCGTGATCTCGAGGCGGCACTTCTGCTGGCTCAACGAGCCGTCGAGCTTGCGGAAGACAGCGGCTACTACCCCTGGGTGGCCTTGTCGGAGGTTCACTACCGGCGAGGCGAGCTGGACGAGGCCATCGCGGCACAAGCCCAGGCGTTGACCAGACCGGATGCTCTACATCTTGCAGGGGAAGAGCGCTACATGGTTCGACTATTTGGTGAGAAGGGAGAACTCCAGGCGGCAGAGATGTTTCTTCGCGAACATCTCGCACGACGGCAGGCCGCCAGAGATGCGACTGACCCACTCGTCGGTCACACCCTCTCCCTTCTCGGTCGCAACTTGCTGACACAGAATCGACACGAAGAGGCGGAACAGGTCCTGCGCGACAGCCTTGCGCTCTTCGAGCTTCGACCACCACCCGCGAAATCGCCCTGGCATGTGCCGGCCCTCAGTGATCTCGGCATGATCCTGGAGGACAGAGGGGAGCACCAGGAGGCGGATCGGCTTCTCGAGCGCGGGTTCCAGGAGCTCGAAGGCCTCGATGCGAGTCAATGGAATGACGAGCGGATGCTTCTGCTGGAGCGACGCTCACTTGTCGCGCAGCGCGACGGGCGCCCGTTGGAAGCGCTTGAATTCGAACAGCTGGCGAGGGAGCGCGAAGGAGAGCGTTGACGATTGCGCGCGCTCACTGGTTTGCTGGAACTGGATCGCTACCGTCGAGATGGAGTCGTAGCCAGGCCTTCGCTTTGATCCAATCCCGTCGGATGGTTCTGGTGCTGCAGCCCAGAACCGAGGCGATCTCATCCTGCGTCATGCCACCGAAGAACTGACACTCGATAACGGTATGCAGTCGCTCGTCAGCGCCACGAAGGTCGTTTAGAGCAGTGTCAACGGCCAGAAGGGTCGCCGCCTGCTGAAAGAGAGGGTCTTCAGGAGGATCAGTTGCCAAGGTCTCGATGATAAACCCGCCTCCCCGCTTCTTTCGGTAACGCTTGCGGGCCGAATCGACGAGAATCTGGCGCATGACCTTGGCAGCAACCGCCATGAAGTGCTCCCGGTCGACGAAGTTGCTGGTCGAGCTGGGCACCAACTTGAGGTAGGTCTCGTGCACCAGAGCCGTGGTGCTCAAGGTCTCACCAGGTGTGACCCGTTTGCGCCTCTGTGCGTGGGCCAAGCGGAGCAACTCGGAATAGACGGCATCGAAGACCTCGTCGAGTGCCTTCTCGTCACCACCGTTGGCTCGCTGCAAGAGCTCGGTGATCTCAGGTTTGGCAGATCCTTTTTCCATCCCCTGTCCCGCTGTTTCATAGTACCGCGTGGTCCATAGTGCGGTGTCGTTCCTGATAGGCAAATGAAGTTCGCCACTGGCTGGGGCGCGATGCGGGTGGTGTGCTGTTCGGACCTCGACACGGCAATCGCTGAGGTGAGATTGGCCAGTGCCAACTCGGATCTGAAGGTCATCGTTGTCGGCCACACGCCGGGCACCTGGGGTGCCCGGCGGTTGCCGACTCAGTTGCGCGACTTCGCTGCGTGGCGCTCTCAGAACTTGTAGGAGCCGCAGACCAGGTCTCCGTCGCTGTCTACCACTCCCTTGAGCTTCGCCGCGTCGAGGATTTCCTGATATTCGGCAGGGGTGAGATAGACCGGTGAATAGCTCACACCACTGCGTTCGAGCTGCTTGGCGAAGGCGCGCAGGTGGTTGCTAGAGCCCTTGAGCAGATTTTGATAGAGCATTTGCAGGTCTTCGTTGTTGGTGTTCGCGAGAGCAAGCCGAAGATCGAAGATATCGAGCTCTTCAATGCCAGCCCCGACCTGGAGTGCGTTGATTCGGGAGCCGGTGCCGGCGGCAAACAGATCCTTGTAAAGCTGTTGTAGATCGGCGTTGGTGAAGACCCCCACCGCATTATCACCGACCGGATCGTCGAGGCCGTACTTGTCGATCAGCACGAGGACCGAAGCCATGTGGTTCTTCTCGGCTTTGGCGATATTGCTGAAGGCTCGCAGGCCCCATTCGTCGTAGAGACTCAGATAGACATCGCGAGCGAGCTTCTCTTCTTCGCGCATGTAAAGGAGGTCGCTTGCCTCTCGTGCGCTGAGGTTCTGGCTTGGCAACTGTTCGAGTAACCGAGCGAGGCCGCAATCGGCATTGGCGTTGCGGTGTTTCTTCTGGTTCTTGCCTCCGGCGGCGCTGGCAGTGATCGGCAGGGCCAGCAGGGCGGCCAGAAGGATGAGCAGGGCTTTTTTCATGGTGCGGTCTCCTCTCGATAGCGGTGTGGGTCTTGTTGGCGTCACCCTGCAGACAGAGCACGGGTCGTGCCAGGGATGATCGAGCTGCCTCTGCCCGTTGCTGTTGGCCATGAGCCTTGCCGTAAGTGATTCGTTTTCAGGGATTTGTGGATGAACTTGGTTAGTACGGCAGTCTGGACACGTCGATGGGAGGCCAGCGCCGCGACGACCATCCTTGCCGGAGAGCGGTGGCCGGTCCGACGAATTTGTCGAGCAACACCCGGGACCCTCCTGTAGGCTGTGGGGCGTGAACCGATGAAGAGGACCTGCTTGTGACCCGGGAGACAGTTCTAGATTGTTGGAAGATCCAATGCCTCATGGTGGTGGTGTTGCTGGCCGCGTTGTGCCCCATCTCGGCTCGGGGTGACATAGACGAGGGCTGGCCGCGAGAGATCGAGACCGCGGCGGGCCTGGTGGTGATGTACCAGCCTCAGCTGGACCGGCTCGACGGGGACATGCTCGAGGGGCGTGCGGCGGTGATGGTGCGCCCATCGGACGTTGGCGAACCGGTCTTCGGGGCCGTTTGGATCAAGGCCCGCATCCTCACCGATCTCGATTCCCGGATGGTGACCTTCGAAGACATCAGTGTCCCACAGGTTCGGTTCCCGGCATTGCCCGAAGAGGAGGCAGAGAGGTTGATCGCGCTGCTGACGAGCGCGATGCCGACCTGGGAGATCGAGCTGTCTTTGGATCGCCTGGTTGCAGCTCTCGAGCTCGCTGACAGGGAGAGTCAGGCGGCAGAAGGGTTCGACGATAGTCCACCGGAGATTCTCTTTCGCGAGAAGCCGTCGGTGTTGGTGACCATCGATGGCACTCCCCAGCTTCGAGAGATTCCAGATACCGGTGTGCAGGGAGTGACGAACTCGCCTTTTCTGATCGTGCAGGATCCGCAAAACAAGAACGATTTCTATCTATATGCCGGCCCCGGCACCTGGTATGGCGCCCCTTCTGCCGAAGGACCGTGGGCTGTGACCCAGAATGTGCCCAAGCAGATTTTTCGGCTGCAACCCGAAGAAGAGGCGATGAGCGAGGAAGAGGCCGGCGAGGTACCGAGAACCCCGCCTGCCCTCGTGGTATCGACCAGGCCGGCGGAGCTCATTGTGACCGACGGTCCACCCAAGTACACGCCCATCGCCAATGGCGAGCTGCTGATCGTCTCCAACAGTGAGAGCGACGTCCTGCGTGAGGTCGAAACCCAACAGCTCTATGTCCTGCTGTCTGGTAGGTGGTTTACCAGCAGATCGACTGCCGGTCCCTGGAAACTGGCTCATGCGGACGAGCTACCGGAGAGCTTCGCGAACATCGATCCGGATGGCGCCTACGGTTACTTGCTCGTATGGGTAGCGGGAAGCGAGATGGCCAACGAGGCAGCGCTCGATGCGTCTGTCCCCCAGACCGCTGCGGTCAAGCGGGATGCCACCATCGAGGTCTCCTACGACGGGGAACCCAGGTTCGAGCCAGTGGAAGAGACCGAGCTCGAATACGCAGCCAATACGGAGTCCCAGGTCATCCGTTCGGGTAGCGAGGTCTACTGCGTCAAGGAAGGCATTTGGTACGTGGCCAGTGATGCCAAGGGATCCTGGCAGGTCGCGACCAAGGTACCGAAAGAGATTCGGGCCATTCCACCCTCCAGTCCCGTCTACAACACCAAGTATGTCTACGTTTACGAATCCACTCCCGAAGTGGTGTATATGGGCTACTACCCCGGCTACACCAACAGCTACATCTACCATGGCGTCCCGGTGTACGGGACCGGATGGTACTACCGACCCTGGTGGGGTCCCTACCACTACTATCCCCGTTATCAGACATGGGGTTTCAACGTGCGCTACAACCCCTGGTACGGTTGGAGCTTCGGGTTCAGTTACTCCACGGGACCCTTCACCTTCTCGATGGGCTATGGGGGCCATGGCGGTTGGTGGGGTCCGGGAGGCTACAGGGGCTACCGTCATGGCTACCAGCGCGGCTGGCACCAGGGCTATCGAGCCGGAGCCCGGGCCGGCTACTACGCGGGCTATCGAGCTGGCAGAGACGGTGCCGCGCGCAACATGTACAACAGCGGCAACAACGCGAGTCGCGTGGCCTACACCCGTGACCGCGGCAGAGCCAGCGCTGCCACACTCGGCGCCGCAGCCGGCAAGACTCCGGTGACAGCTGCCGATCGGGCGAACAACCTCTATGCGGACAAGGACGGCAACGTCTATCGGCGTCAGCAGGATGGGAGCTGGCAACAGCACACCAGCGGTGCGTGGAAGAACACCGACCTCGGAGCAGGTCTTGCCTCTCGGCCAGCGACCCTGCCCGAGGTCGGGCCACAGCAATTGCCCGATTCGAGGCCGCAACAGCTACCGAGCAGTGGCTCCTTCAATAGGAGTGGCAGTGATCTGAACCGGAACTATCAGGCTCGCCAACGAGGCAATCAGAGAGTGAGGAGTGCACCTCGAGGTGGCGGTGGCATCCGCCGCCGATAGCAGCGCGAAGGTTGAGGGTCGAGGACTCTACGGTTCGGTCGTCTGTTCGCCGAACTTAGCCTCACCCTTCTCTTGCGAAGAGAGGCGAATAGACGACCGAACCGCCGTCGGCTGGTCACCTAGTGTTTGAACCGGGTGCCGTGCTCTTCGGTGGAGAGGATCCAGCCGACGATCTTGCCGGGCTGAATGCGCTTGGCTTCGTCCCAAAAGCGCCTGTTGCGCAGGTGTCGGCTGGACGTGTCATCTTCAGGAATAGACATCGTCTCGTCGTGGATGGCCTGAAAGCGATTGATCCAGCTTTGGCAATTCTCTTCCCGCAGGTCGACCCATCCATCATGGACCCAGGATTCGAGTCTTTCCGGAGTCACGGTGACATCCTTGGCTTCCGCGGGAACGATGACCTCGGGACCTCGAAGAATCTTGCCATCAGGTAGAAGGATGGGAATGCCGATGGCAACGACCTCGTTGGCGATGCGTGGATCTTCTTGTATCAGTTTCAACAAGCCGCCCGCGACCTCCGTGGCACTCGATTCCCGCACAACGGTCATGGTGCCGAACGCTTCGCGCAGGAGGTGAGCTTCGAACAGGAGCTTGGTGTTTCGCGGTGGGCCGAGCATCTCGAAGGCCACACTCTTGGTATCGCCTTGCTTCTCGAGCTCCATCATGCGCTCCAGTGCCCAGTGCCGCATGAGGCCGGCGCGGTATGTGGGGCCGAGCACAGCGTTGTCCAGCGCGTTGATGACGTCGTGCCCGGTGTTGCCACCCTCGATCTCGAAGCGCAGATACTGGGCGATCTCTTCCGGCGTGACGAATTCCATCTGCCTCGAGGTGGTGAGCATGGCGAACTCTTCGAGGCTGAAAATGCCGTTCTCGCCCGTGTCGATATAGGCGGTTTTCAGAATATCGTCGGAAACCCTGGCAGCATCGGGTTGGATGGTTGAGAACACTTCGCCCACCGCGATGGGCTCGGCCTCGACCATCTGTACCGGCTTACGGCCACGGTAGATCGGACCATGAGCGATCTTCTTCCA
Source organism: uncultured Acidobacteriota bacterium (assembly GCA_963707075.1). Lineage (GTDB taxonomy): Bacteria > Acidobacteriota > Thermoanaerobaculia > Multivoradales > JAHEKO01 > CAXMQZ01. The sequence continues at coordinate 1,540,500 of CAVPOX010000002.1, read as the reverse complement.
GGCAATAGCCGCCGCCGGTTTGATTTCCTTGGTGATCGGAGCACCCGGTGTGCGGGCCATGAGGAACAGCAGCATCGAGTGGGCGCCAGCGACGGCACTCTTGGAAAGCAGGACCCGGCTGGGCTTTTCCTCGGAGTGGGTGTAGGGGACATTCAGGCCCATGCCGCCGGTGCCACTGGTGCCAACCTTGATATAGCAACGGGTCCGAGCGTCACTCATGCCCCGATAGAGCACCTGGATATGCCGGATCAACCGAGGGACATAGAGCGCTTCCAGCAGATTGACGACGGTCTCGTCGTCCAGATTGGAGTCGATGAGCTCGTCCCAGACTTTGCTCGACGCCTTGTAGACGTCACGGTAGGCAATGCCGGTAGCGGTATTGACGCAGTCGATCACGATGTCCGGAGTGCCCTGGCTCAACAGAGAGTAGAGGCGGTAGCTCGCCAGGTCCTTGTCGCGCAGCTGTTTGAGCTGTGCCCAGATCTGCACCCGTCGGTCGGCGTCCTTGAGGAGACCGAAGATGTCACCGCTGGAGACGGTCAGCTTGGTGCCTTTGGTGAATGGGAGCAGCTGTTCGAGGGCCTCTTCGGATTCCTCCTGACGCAAGCTGTGTATCTGGATCTCCCGCGGCTTGTGCTCCAGCATCTCGCGACAGACCGCCAAGCCTACGAGACCATATCCACCCAGAACGAGAATCTTGGTGCCCTCGATGTTCACTGTCTTCTCCTCTGTGCCAGGGCTACGTGCGGCGACCTTCTGTGGGGTAATCGACGCGGCTCGAGTGGTCGAGCCGGCAACATGGGGCACCTGAATCCAGGTGCTTCCGGATCAGCTTATCCCAAAACGAGACCGTGCGCAGAGGGCTCTACGCCAGGTCTTTGATGGCCTTCTCGAGAGCCTGGAGCTCCTCTCTGAGGGCTTCAGGGAGGCGATTCCCAAACTGGTCGTAGTGATCGTGAAGCAGGGTAATCTCCTTCTGCCAATCTGCCTTGTCCACCTTGAAGAGCTCCTCCATGTCGGCCCTGGAGATGTCGAGTCCAGTCAGATCCAGCGAACCGGGCGCCGGATGGTACCCGACGAAGCTCTCGGTGACCTCGGTCTGATCGCCGCAACGCTCGAAAACCCATTTGAGCACGCGACTGTTCTCGCCGAAGCCGGGCCACAGGAACTTGCCGTCTGCGCTCTTTCGGAACCAGTTGACGAAGAAGATCCGCGGCATCCTTCCCCATTCTCCAGGGCTGGTAGCACCACCCTTCTTGCCCAGCTCCAACCAGTGAGAGAAGTAGTCGCCCATGTGGTATCCGCAGAATGGCAACATGGCCATCGGGTCTCGTCGCACGACACCGACACGCCCAGAAGCAGCAGCGGTCTTCTCGGAAGCCATGATGGACCCCAGGAATGTTCCCTGCTGCCAGCTACGAGCCTCGGTTACCAGGGGGACGGTGCTGGCTCGGCGCCCACCCAGCAAGATGGCGCTGATCGGAACTCCGGCGGGGTCTTCCCACTCTGGCGCAATGACCGGACACTGGCGTGCCGGAGCCGTGAAGCGGGCATTGGGATGAGCGGCCGGGCGATCGGCCCCCGGGCTCCAACGGCGGCTGAGCCAGTCGACCAGGTAGTCGGGCTCCTCGTCGTACATCTCCTCCCAGTAGACGTCCCCATCGCGAGTCAGGGCGCAGTTGGTGAAGATGCAGTTCTCCCGCAGCGTCAGCATGGCATTGGGATTAGAGGCCATGCTGGTGCCGGGCGCGACGCCGAAGAAACCCGCTTCAGGGTTGATGGCATAGAGCTGCCCGCCGGGTCCGAACTTCATCCAGGCGATGTCATCGCCGATCGTCTCGACCTTCCAGCCCGGGATGGTTGGGTTCATCATTGCCAGATTGGTCTTTCCACAAGCCGAGGGAAAGGCCGCAGCAATGAATTTGGATTCACCTTCCGGGCTGGTGAGCTTGAGAACCAGCATGTGCTCTGCCAGCCAACCCTCGTCCCGGGCCTGCACCGAAGCGATGCGCAGGGCGTGACACTTCTTCCCCAACAACGCGTTGCCACCATAGCCCGAGCCATAGGACCAGATCTCTCGAGTCTCGGGGAAATGGCAGATGTACTTGTTGTCACCGTTGCAGGGCCATCTGAGATCGGACTTCTTGGGCGAGTCGAGGGGATAGCCGACCGAGTGGATTCCGCGGACGAAATCCTCGCTGTTACCGAGCACGTCCAGCACCTTCTTCCCGACTCGCGCCATGATGTGCATGCTGCACACGACGTAGGGCGAATCGGTGATCTCGAAACCAATCCGGGCGATAGGACTGCCGACGGGGCCCATCGAGTAGGGGATGATGAACATGATCCGCCCTTCCATCGAGCCTTCGTAGAGTCCTCGCAGCAGGGCCTTCATCTCGGCCGGATCGGCCCAGTTGTTGGTTGGGCCGGCATTGTCGTGGTTTTGCGAGCAGATGAAGGTTCGGTCCTCGACGCGGGCGACATCAGCCGGGGCGGAGCGGACGTAGAGACTGTTTGGGCGCAGCGTCTCGTCCAGCCAACGCGCGGTGCCGGTCTCGGTCATGAACTGCGCCAGCTTGTCGTACTCCTCCTGGGTTCCGTCACACCAATGCACGGAATCGGGATTGCACAGGTCGACGACCTCCTCGATCCAGGCCAGGAGCTTGGTGTTGGTGGTGGGTGGTGCGGCAGAGGCATTGGTCGGTGTCATGAGTCGAGTATCCCTTCGTCTGGATGATTGGGTTCTTGGACACAGAAGCAGGTCGGTGGAGCGAAGGCACCGACAATATATCAGCCGCTCGAGGGGCTCCTGACAGGGGGTGGAGAGCTGATGGTAAGGGGCTGGGGACGGTCGAGATGGTATCCCTGGACATAGTCGACACCGATGGCGACCAGCGCTTCGAAGGTCGCTTCGTCTTCAACCGATTCGGCGATGGTCTGCAGGCCCATGACCCGGCCGATGTCGCGGATGGACGAGACCAGAGCCGCCTGAACCGGATCCTCGACCATCTCGCGGACAAAGGTGCCGTCGATCTTGATGAAGTCGAGCGGCAGGCTCTTGAGATAGCCGAAAGAGCTCAGACCCTGACCGAAGTCGTCCAGTACGAAGAAGCAGCCCATTTCCTTCAGAACCGAGATGAATCGCATGGCCTTGGGTAGATTCGCGATAGCGGAAGTCTCTGTGATTTCGAAGAACACCCGCTGAGGCGCGACGCCGGTGGACTGGATCTCCTCGGTGATGTAGTCGAGAAAACCGTCGGCTCCGAGGCTTTGCCCGGAGATGTTGATGGCGAACCGGGAGTCTTTCTCGGGTTCACCTTCGCCGGCCATGTAACCGAGTGCCGTCTTGACCACCCAGCGGTCGATTGCGGCAATCTGGCCGTAGCGCTCTGCGGCTGGAATAAAGGAACCCGGTGCGATCACGTTGCCTTCGTCGTCTATCAGGCGAATCAGCAACTCGGAAAAGGGTGGCTCCGCCTGCCCGCGGCAGACGGGGACAATGTTCTGGCGCCAGAGGCAGAAGCGACTCTCATCGAGACCGCGCTGGATGCGCGAGATCCAGTTCATCTCGCCGTAACGCTCCGCTATCACGGTATCGCCAGGCTGGAAGAGGTGGATCCTCCCGCCGCCGGCTTCCTTGGCGACAAAGCAGGCGGCATCTACCGCCCCCAGGAGGGCCTCCGGGCCCGAGGCCGCGCAGGTCAGTGGGACAAGTCCGGCACTGACTCTCGAGCTGAAGGTCCGACCGTCCCAGTGAAAGCGAAAATCGTGGATGCATTCGCAGATCGTTTCGACTCTTGACCGGGCCTCCTCGGGAAGGCAGTCGCGAAACAGTATGGCGAACTCGTCGGCACCGAGGCGGGCGAGATGATCTCGTGGTCGCATCTGCTGCGCGACAAGCCCGCCGATCTGCCGGATGAGTTGATCGCCCGCGGAGTGGCCACAGGTGTCGTTGATCAATTTGAAAGCGTCGAGATCGAGTTGGCAGAGGGCGGTCCTGGCCTTCTCGTCTTCGCTAGCCTCGAAGGCTTCCCGGATCAGTGATTCGAACTCCCGCCGGTTGATCAGTCCGGTCAACGGATCGTGCGTAGCCAGGTGCTGGATCTCCTCCTCGACCTGGCGCATCTGAGTGAGATCTCGGAAGACCAGAATGGCGCCGGTGAGCCGCCCCTGTCGATCACGTATCGGTGCCGCCGAATCGTGCACCGGTAACCGCACGCCATCTCGGCGCACCAGCAACCTCTGTCCGAGAAAGACCACTTCCCGTTGCTCTTCGAGGCAGCGCTGTACCGGGTCCAGAGCCCTCTTGCCCGTGGCCTCGTCGACGATCTCGTAGATCTCTCGCGAGGACTGGCCGTAGGACTCGCTGAGCGCCCACCCGGTGAGACGCTGGGCGACAGGATTGAGGTAATCGATGTTGCCGCGGGCATCGGTGCGGATCACCCCGTCGGCGATCGAGGCGAGGGTGACAAAAGCACGGTCTCTTTCCTGGAAGAGGGCATTCTCCGTGACTTTTTGCTCGGTGATGTCGTGGGCGACGCCGATGACCCGCTTGACTCGACCGCTACCGTTGCGTACCGCAACTCCGTTTTCAGCCAGCCAACGCACCTGACCATCGGACGCGAGACACCTGAACTCGACGGCCAGGTTGTCGTCGCTCTTGACCAGTCTTTCGGTCGCCCGTCGCAGTCGGTCGCGGTCCTCTGGATGGACCAGCGACAGAAAGCTCTCACCGCTGGCAACTTCGTCCTCGATGTTCAGACCGAACAGGGATTTGGCGAAAGAAGAGAGCTCGAGCTCGTCCGTGTCCGGGATCCACTCCCAGGTGACCCAGCGAGCGGCCCGCTGGGCGAGCTCGAGACGCTCCTCGATCTTGTTCAGCTGTTGCTCGGCTCGGCGTTGTTCGGTGATGTCGATTGCCGTCAGCAGGGTCGCCGGTTCCAGATTCATCTCTACTGTCGTCGTGGTGTAGCGAATAACTCTGGCTTCACCGTCGCGTCGAGTAACCTGCATGGTCCGTTCGGTGGCGGATTTCTGCCAGGACCAGGCCCAGGTCGCGGGTTCGAGGAAGCCCGCCACCGGTTTCCCGATGAGCTCGGATTCGCTATAGCCGGTCAGGGCCGTGGCCGACGCGTTGGCGAACAGGACGGTGTCGCGATAGACGAAGATGGCCGCAGGGCTGGCATCCGCTAGGATTCGCAACCAGTGTTCTGCTTGGGTAGGGTACCCTTTGGGAGGGGATGATGGCTTCATGCCGTTCGCATCCTGAGGAGATTATAGCGGTCGCCGGGAGACTCTCTGAGGAGGTCTCCCGGTTGGAGTTCTCGCCTCCGGTGACCCATGTCTACAATCCGTTGGAGTATGCCTGGCAACCCCATCGCCGGTATCTCGAGCGCTACTCGGGCTCGGCCGAGCTGGAAGTGATTCTGTTGGGCATGAACCCAGGTCCCTTTGGCATGGCACAGACCGGTGTACCCTTCGGTGAGGTCGGCCTGGTGCGAGACTGGTTGGAGGTAGAGGGTGCAGTGGGGCGACCGACGTCCGAGCATCCGAGACGCCCTGTGCAAGGCTTCGACTGCCATCGCAGCGAGGTCAGTGGCCGTCGATTGTGGGGTTGGGCAAAGGAGCGTTTTGTCACTCCGGAGTCCTTCTTCCGTCGGTTCTTCGTGGCGAACTATTGCCCCTTGATGTTCATGGAGGCCAGTGGTCGAAACCGGACTCCGGACAAGCTGCCGGCAACCGAGAGGGCACCGTTGCTCGCGGCTTGCGACGCGGCTCTTGCGGCTCTGGTGGAGTTGCTGCAACCTCGATATGTGGTGGGCGTTGGAGTCTTCGCCGAGCACAGGGCAAAGAGCGCTCTGCAGGGGCTCGGATGTGCGCGTCGAGCGCATATTGCACCCCAGCCCGGCCAGCCCGGCGGCGAATCGCGACTGGCAGGGCCAGGCGACAGCTCAGCTCGCCGCCATGGGCATCGACCTGTGAGATAACATCCTTCGACTCGAGGCAGATGATTCTTGGCTGAGGAGCGCACGTGTCTGGATTGACCCTTCTTCTGCTGGTCTCGCTCCTGATCCGCTCTGCTGCGCTGATCTGGTCTGTAGCGCTGGTCTGGCGGTACCGGGACTGGCGTATGGGTACCTTGACGGCCCTGCTGGTTCTGGGTGTCTTCCGGCAGACTGCCTGCCCTTGTTTCGCATCTCGGTTCGGGACATCAGGCGGCGCTGAACGAGCACGAACTGGCCGGAGAGGTCCCCGCTTTGCTGGTGAGCTTCCTGGCGCTCGCCTTTGTTGCGGTGCTCGATCGTTCCAACACCAAACAGATGGCCGAGACCGAACGGCTGAGACGTGCTGAGAAGAGGTTGCAGGAGAGTGAGGCACGGCTGAGAGTAATGCTCGAGCAGATCCCTGCCGTCGTCTGGACTACCAACGTCGATCTGCATTTCACCTCCAGTCTGGGTGCCGGTCTGGCCAACCTCGGACTCGAGCCCGACCAGGTCGTCGGACTGAGTCTCGATGAGTATTTCGGCGGAGATGATTCGAGCTTGCCGGCGCTCGAAGCGCACCGGAGAGCGCTGCGAGGTGAGATGGTGGCCCTGGAACAGACCTGGGCCGGGCAGAGTTTTCATGTGGTGGTAGAGCCTCTGCGAGATGACGATCAAGCCATCGTCGGGACCCTGGGTGTAGCTCTCGATGTCACCGAACTGGTGGCCTCGGAGCAGGCGCTTCGCCAGAGTGAAGAGCGCTATCGAGACTTCCTTGCTCAGACCTCCGAAGGTATCTGGCGACTGGAACTGGCTCAGCCGATGCCACTGGATCTGGAAGAAGACGAGCAGATCGACTTCTTCTACCGTTATGGCTCCCTGGCGGAATGCAGTGACGCCTTTGCACGAATGTACGGCCTGGCGGCAGCCAGCGTCCTCGTGGGGGCGACGTTGGATGAGGTGCTACCTCGATCGGAGATAAAGAACCAGGAGCATTTAAGGGCATTCATCCGCCGCGGCTACACCCTGGCGGATGCACCGTCTTCAGAGACCGATGCCGAGGGCCGCCAGCACCACTACCGCAATTCCCTGACCGGCATTATCGAAGACGACAAGCTGGTACGGCTATGGGGCGTCAAGCGCGATGTCTCCGAGCACGAGGAGGCCGAGCAGGCATTGCGGGCCTCGGAAGAGCGGTATCGAGAACTCTTCCAGGCGTCCCAGGACACCATCTTCATCAGTACCCCCGAAGGTCGCATCATCGATATCAACCCGGCGGGTCTGAGTCTATTGGGCTTCGAGCGTAAAGAGGACTTGCTCAATATCGACAGCGCCGGGCAGCTATATCAGGACCCCGGGGATCGGCAGCGCATTCTCGAGGTGTTGGAACGGCAGGGCTACTGTCGGGACTACGAGATCTGTCTGAAGCGTCGTGACGGGCGCCGCCTGACAGTTCTGGAAACAACCACTGCGGTGAGCGATTCGCAAGGTCGGATCATCGCCTTGCGAGGGATGCTGAGGGACGTCTCTCGACAGCGCAAGCTCGAAGAGCAGCTACTGCGCTCTCAGCGGATGGAGGCGGTCGGGCACCTGGCGGGAGGAGTCGCTCACGACTTCAACAATCTTTTAACGGTCATCAACGGCAGGAGTGATCTTCTGAGGACGCTACTGGAGCCGGGAAGCCCGCTGATCCGGGAAGTCGATGAGATCAAGGAAGCAGGCAAGCGTGCCGCCGCATTGACGCGACAACTCCTGATTCTCAGTCGGCGGCAGCTGAGCTCCCCGGCGGCTGTCAATCTCAATCAGATCATCGAAAGCGTCGAGCGTCTTCTGCAGGGGTCCATCGGTGAACAGGTCGAGCTGGTCAGCAAATTGAAACCCAGTCTGGCCAATATCAAGGCCGACCCCAGCCAGATCGAGCAGGTGTTGTTAAATCTCGCTCTCAACGCCAAGGATGCGATGCCTCGTGGAGGGACTCTGACTCTGGAGACCGACAACGTGGGTGTGACGTCGGGCTCGTCGCTCAACGCCATGGGACTCGATGTTGGCCCGCATGTAATGCTGCGTGTCGAAGACACGGGTGTCGGCATCGACTCGCGAATTCTCGGCCAGATCTTCGAGCCGTTTGTCACCACCAAGCGGCCTGGTGAAGGGACCGGACTCGGGCTGTCGACGGTTTATGGCATCGTTCGGCAAAGCAACGGTCAGATCCGTGTGGACAGCGAACCCGGCAGGGGTGCGTGCTTCGAGATCTTCTTGCCGGCTATCGAGGACTCCGTGGTGGTCGAGGGCGATCCAGCCGAGGAGAAGGAGAGTCCGCGAGGTTCTGAGACCATCCTGCTGGTGGAGGACGAGGCAGCCGTCAGAAGCCTGCTGCGCCGCTTCCTGGATGCTCAGGGCTATCGAGTGGTGGAGACCTCGGATGGCGAGACGGCGCTGCAGGAGGCGGAGGAGCGCAACGGCCAGATCGATCTGCTGCTGACCGATCTCGTCATGCCGACCATGGGGGGATTCGAGCTCGCCAGGCGCATGGAGTCACGCTGGCCGGATCTCAAGATCCTCTTCATGTCGGGTTACAGCGAGGACGCCGTCGGCATGATGGACAACGAGCCGATGATGAACGCGACGAACTTTCTGCAGAAACCCTTCTCGACCGACCTCCTGGCCCGCCGCGTCCGCGCCATCCTCGACGCCTGAAGCAACCCGTACCCGCCGCGGTCCGGCCGTCCAGTCGCCTCACTCCGCAAGAGGAGGTTGAGGCTGCGTTCGGCGAATGGACGCCCGCACCGTCGGGTCAAGGATTGGCAAAGGGACCCTGCTCGACCTCGCCCAGGGGCGTGGGGTGTGGTCCCAGGACGGGTCTCTTTCCAAGCGCATCCAGACCAGGCCTTGCAGGCCTCTCAAGGTCCGGCGCGCCGGAAAGGGAGCGAACGCCTTCCGGCCCAACGCCACGTAGCGTGAGCGTGCCCTCCGGGACCACACCCCACGACCCGCAACCGTCCTGAACGGGTCTTGCGGTACCCTGCGGGATCCTCGACGATGGATCCGGTCCGGTCGTCCAATCGCCTCACTGCGCAAGAGGAGGTTGAGGCTGCGTTCGGCGATTGGACGACCGAACCGGGAGCCCTCGTCGGGTACGCTTCGGGCGCCCTGCCAGGTGAGGCGATTCGAGGATCGCACCGCGCCGGACCCTGGTTGCTTCAGGCGTTGTAGATCCGCGGAACGCGATTGGTTATGGAGGTGACGATCTCGTAGTTGATGGTGTCCAGCGTGGCAGCCATTTCGTCGGCGGTGAGCTCTTCGTCACCCTGGCGGCCGATGATGACGACCTCGTCGCCGACGGTGGCGTCGGCTACTTCGCCGACGTCGAGCAGGGTCAGATCCATGCAGACGCGGCCGACGATGGGAACCTTTCTTCCGCCGACCAGCATCTGTCCCCTCGACGAAAGCGACCGGCTCAATCCATCCGCGTAGCCGACGGCGACTGTTGCCAGGGTAGTCGGCCTGGGCGTCTTGTAGGTGATGCCGTAGCTGACACCAAACCCAGCTGATACCCGTTTGAGCTGAATGATCCGGGTCTTCCATTGGAGCACCGGTCGCAGATCGACACGCCCCGTGTCGACTTCATGAGATGGGTAGAGACCATAGGTGGCGATTCCGGGACGGACGAGGTCGAAGTGAGAGCCAGGGAGACCAATGAGGGCCGCACTGTTGGCGGTGTGCTTGATGGGGATCTCGAGGCCACGGCTATGGAGGGCGGCTGCGAGATTTCGAAACCGCGCGAGTTGGTACTGCGCATAAGCCTTGTCGGCGCTGTCCGCCGTAGCATAGTGAGAGAAAAGGCCTTCGATTTCGAGGCCAGGGAGCGCAGCGATCTCCAGGACTTGATCCAGCGCCTGCTCAGATGGTTTGGCAGAAGGAATACCGTCGCGCGCGTCATCGAGCAAGAGCCCGAGTCGCCCCATTCCCGTGTCTACCTTGACATGAATGCGCAATCTCCTGCCCAGTGCAAGTGCCTGGTCCGAGAAGGCACGCGCCATCGCTGTTGAGAAGACAGCCTGAGTCAGGCTGTCAGCGATGAGCTGCTCTGCCGTCTCCGGTGGCGTTGCGCCGAAGATCAGGATGGGTGCGTCGATTCCTGCCCCCCGCAGCTCCAGGGCTTCGTGAAGTCTGGCCACACCCAACCAGCTCGCACCCGAGTAGAGAGCGACACGGGAGAGCTCGACCGCACCGTGTCCATAGCCGTTGGCTTTGACCACAGCCATCAGCTGTGCTCCAGGCGGAGCGATCTGCTTCAAGGCTCGGACGTTGTGACCGTAGGCCGCAAGGTCGATCTCGACCCAAACCTGTGATTCGTTCACGTCTTTGTTCTGGATGTCCGCAAGTCTCATTCTTCGGTCCGGAAGAAAATCGGCTCCCTCGAGATGAGCCCGAGGGAGCCGGTAATCGAACAGATGGAACCCGTTCGCTAGAAATCGAAGCCCACGGCCAACTGCAGGCGACGGGGCCTGTAGAAATCGCGTGATGTTCCGAAATTGGCGCTGTTGACCTTGTTCTGGATGTTGTAGCCGGTCTGGCTGTCGAACACGTTGAACAGGTCGGCACGCAGCTTGACGTTGAACCGATCGCCGAACGGGAAGTTCTGCGTATAGTTCAGGTCCACCTGAAAGTGACTATCCGTCCGGTTGCTTCCGGCCGGCTCGGCGTAGCGACTGGTGTCGCTGCTGCTACTGGTGAAGTCACGGTAGACCTCGACATCCCAGGCAGCCCAGGGCTGACCGTCCTGGTAGTTGAGCCAGGCGGCGGTAGTGGCGTTCCAGGGCAGGTTGTAGTAGCCGTACACCTTGAACTGGTTACGCCGGTCACCGCGCAGGTAACCGTAACGGTTGTTCCACAGCTGCCGTCCGGCGCCGTCAGCGATGAACGAAGAGCCGATGAAGATGTCAGTCGTCATTCTCGGTCGTGGTGTCATCCTGGTCGAAGTTGCCGTAGTACTGGCTCCAGACGTAGGAGGCCTGGACGAAGTACTTCGAAGTCCGGTACTCGCTCTCGAGCGACACCTCGTAGTAGTCGGTGAACGCATCGTCGAGCTGGGCGATGACGTACGAGGAGCCACCGATCTCGTCCCGGATTTCATCCAGGTTCGGCACGTACGGCTCGCGCGGGATCCCCGCCGGTGGATCGTAGTCGACACGAGCGGTGTTGTTGGTGTCTTCCCAGAAGTTGCGCCCCTTGCGGTAGCGGAAGTGGCTCCGCGCCGTCCAGGAGTTGTTGATCTGGCGGTCGTAGCCGACGAGGAACTCGTCGATGTAGCGCGGATCGATACCGTCCTGGAAGATCTTACCCGAGGACGATCGAGACCGGGTCGATGCCAAGGTAGGTGCCGTCTTCAGCGAACTGGGCGAAGATCTCGCGTTGTAAGTTGCGATCCCAGGAGGCGGCTCGCGGCAGCGAGCTGGCCGCCGGGCTGTAGCGAGCGTAGCTGCCGTAGACCTTCTCGCGACCATTCCAGCTCCAGGTGGCGCCGAGACGTGGCTGAATCATGTCGCCGAAGCCGATGTCGTACATCTCGTACTTGTTGCCCGGGGAGACCTCGAAGCCCGAGACACCTTGACCGGTGTAGCGCAGACCCGAACCGAAGTAGGTGTCATTGCTGAACAGGAAGCCGGCATTGAAGGTCCAGTTCTTGAGAGTGAAGGTGTCGTTGATCTCGATGCTCTGCGACTCCATCGACGAGTTGATCGTGGGCACCGTGTCGGCAAGTGACTGCTGCCAGAAGCGGCCGGTGTAGTAGACGCCGTCGTCGTTGCGGTTGCCGGGCGTCTCGATGAGCCCCCAACCGTTGGAAGTGCGCAGCAGCTCTTCGGAGACGTCGTACCACTCGTAACCGACGTGCAGTTGGTGGCTGCCCAGGAAGTAGTCGTAGCCGATCTCGAAGGCTTCGCGAAAGAAGTCCTGGTTGTTGATCGTGCTGGCAACACCGACCTGGCCGCCGCCGACCCGTTCGCCGTTCTCAATATAGCCGTACTGATCGATCAGCGGCTGGGCGAAGGCGTTGTAGGAGGGATTGCCCGTCGATCGGCTGTGGCACCAGGAAGAGTCCCTGGCCAGTCAGGTTGTTGACGTCGAGATTGACGCCGGGCCCGATGCCGATGTTGAGCAGATTGTCGGGTGCCCCGGATCCCGAGAGTCTCGAAGTCGGTGTACTTGGCGGTCAGCGAGCTGCGGTCGTTGATCAGCCAGGAGCCGTCGAGGAAGATGGTGCGGTGTCTGGTTGTCGCTGCCCTCGGAAGTGGTGCCAGCGGCGTCCTCGGGCACGCTCTCGCCCGAGTCGTCCCGGTCTGGAATCGCGATAGCCGCCGTTCAGCAGCAGGCTGTCGGTCGGCGTCCAGGTCAGCTTGCCGAAGAACTCGTCGCGCACGCTGTCGTAGTCAGGAACGTCTCCATACAGATTGGCGCGGTTGTCGCGAGTGACCTCGGGACGATAGTAAGAGCCGTAGAAAAAGAGTGTGTCCTGGAGGATCGGTCCACCGATACCGAATGTCAGCCAGCTGAAGTCCTCATCGAACTCCTCGAGCTCTTCGTCGGTGACCGAGCCGGTCATGCCGGAGGTCTGCACCTGGTATCCCAGGAAGCCCTTCCAGCGATTGGTGCCGGAGCGGGTGACCGAGTTGATGGTCAGGCCGCCCGAACGGTTGAAGTCAACCGCCTTGACGCCACCCCTGATAAAGGAGACCTGCTCGATGTCGTAAGCGGCCGGCTCGCTCGACAGGGTACCAAAGAGCGGCAGGCCGACATCGACGCCGTCGATCTTGTAGACATTGTCCTGGCCGTTGCCGCCGGCGCTGGGGCCACGAGTCGTGTCCTCGGTGTACTGCACACCTGGAGCAAGCTTGAGGAAATCGCGGTACTCCTGCCCGACGGGCAGCGCCTCTACCGTCCGGGAGGGCAGCGCGGACTTGACCGTTGTCGAGGTAATGTCGATTCCCGCGTCTGCAGCGGTAACTTCGATCACATCGGTGACGGTGGTGGAGGTCATGGTGACGTTGACCACGGAGTTCCGCTCCAACAGGACCTCGAGGGCGCGCGCCTGAGTGGCCATGCCTTCGAGCGCGAAGGTCAATTCGTAGTTGCCCGGAGGCAACATGATGAACCGGTACTCACCGGCTGCATCGGTGATGACCGTGCGGTCCTGCGGCAAGACATCACCCGCTGCGGTGACCGTGACGCCTGGCAGATCCGAGCCATCGTCGAGCGTGATCTTTCCCGAAATCGAACCGGTCTCTTGCGCGTAGACCGGAAGTCCCAGAAGCAACACTGCTGTGAAAAGTAACCAACACTTTCTCATTTGCTCCCCCTTCCAAAATGATCTGGGTCAAGAGGTCGTGGCGATTGCCGTGACCCGAGATTTACAGGTAGAACGTCGCCCGGGCGGGCGACGCCGATAGCTGAACCGCTCCGTGCAGTATTCACCATTGGAATGCGCTGAATTGGTCTTGTGATTTGGAGGTTGGGTCGAGCTTCCATCATCTTGCCCGCTCGGCTCTTCGGTCGCATGTGCGACCAGTCGCGGTTGACCTGGCTCTGATCCCCTAGCAGTAAAGCCAGGAACCCCCCCGCGCGAGCAGGCTAGCATTTTTGTCGTTAACGTGGCAATCAGTTAACCAGGTTGATGTATCTTTTCTCTATATCTCCAAGCGGCCTTGGGAGCGATGCTCGCGATGTCGCCGTGCTCATCGAGGGCTCATCAGAGGCGCTCGCTTTGGCCATCCAGGAGTGTCCCTGACGGTTTGGATCCGATGCGCCTTAAGAATGGTCGGAACTCAGAAAAGGGGGTACAGTCATTGAGGAAGTTTGTCGCGGTCTGTAGGTACTCGCTTGCCTGTTCGTCTTGCCCGGCGTCAGCTTCGGAGAAGAACCCGCCGTCGTTGCGGATCTGAAGATCACCACCCTCTCGACCATGCTCACGGAGTTCCGGGGTGTTGGTGAGTGGGGCTTTGCGGCTCTTGTCGAGGTCGACGGGAAAACCATCCTCTTCGACACCGGCTGGCGGCCGGACACGGTGCGTCAAGAACGCCGAGGAGCTCGGCATCGATCTGAGCACGGTCGATACGGTGGTGCTGAGTCACAACCATGCGGACCATACCGGTGGCCTGGTCACCCTGCGGCGAGCGCTCAAAGAGCAGAACGAGTCGGCCCTGCAGACCGCCCATGTGGGCAAAGGGATTTTTTCGCCCCGCAAGGCCGATCCGAAGCGGATGAGTATCATTCCGGCGCCGCTGCGCCAGTACTGGGTCGATGTGCTGGATGTGAGAGACGAGTACGAATCACTGGGTGGAGAGATCGTGATCCACAGCAAGCCCCACGAGCTCGTCCCCGGGGTCTGGATCACCGGGCCGATACCGCGTCCTCATCCGGAGAAGAACTGGTCACCGATTGCCATGCTCGAGCAGGATGGTGCGTTGGTTGAGGACACGATTCCCGAGGATCAGGCCTTGATCATCAACACCGCGGAGGGTTTGGTAGTACTGGCCGGTTGCGGGCACGCTGGAATCGTGAACACCATGGAGTATGCGCGATCGATTGCTGGGGAAGAACCGATCCATGCAGTATTCGGAGGGCTCCACCTGATGAGCCTGACGGATCAGAAGCTGAGCTGGACCGGCACCAAGATGAACGAATTCGGCGTCCAGCACCTTCTCGGCGCCCACTGCACCGGGATCAACGCCGTCAACCTTCTACGCGACGCCGCGGGTCTCCGACTGAGACATCCGTAGTCGGTGCCGTCGGTTCGGTGTTCACTCTCGAAGACGGTATTCGTCTAGGGTGGCTCAACCGCTGAACTGACCGAGATCGAAGGGCCTCGAGGTTGTTTCCCAGGACGCTCATCGAGCAAGGGGGGTGTAGAGGGTCCCGGCAGCGGCTCCGGGTCAGGTAGATATAATTTCAGCCATATGCTTGTCTAGGACTGGTCGATCAAAAGGAGGTAACGATGTCCAGGACTTTCGAATCCGGTCTCACTGTTCACGATGGCGTCACTGGTTTTTGGGCTTCTTGTCGGTCTCGTGGGCCTCACGGCACCTGTCGAGGCCGAGAGGAGTTGCCGCTCAGATTCAACGCCGTTGCCGTCAACATGAGCAATGTCGGTCCCCGAACTCAGCAGCGATTGGAGATCGACATCAATCGAACCAGCACCGATGAGGAGCGCGCCAAGCTGATGGAAGTCCTGATCTCCCAGACACAGGCGGGGTGACCGGGAACTGGCAGACACGCTCTTCAGCAAGGAAACAGTCGGCACGATTCGTGAGGTCCAGAGTCTCTCGTACGATCTTCGCTACGCTCGGGTGAATCCCATGGAGGGTGGTGGTTTCCAGGTCATCGCGGCAACCGATCGACCGATCGAGTTCGCCGAGAGCTGGCGGTCGTCCCGCACGCTCGACTACAACGTTTCGTTGATCATTCTGGAGATCGGTGAGAACGGACGAGGGGAAGGTCAACTGATGCTCGGTGCCGAGTTTCGCTGGAACGAGGAAACAAGCACAGTCGAGATCACGAACTTCGCCTCTGAGCCGATCCGTCTGACCAACGTGCGGCAGCGTTAGACCGACTCCCACGATCGACCTGATGTAGGGGCGCCCCTCGAGGGCGCCCGGGAGGGGATGAATCTCTCCCCTACAGCACCCGCAGTGGATGTTGCCAGCGGAGACCGGGAAACCGATCGAAGTCGGCATCGGTGGTCACCAAAGTGCAACCGTGCTCGATGGCCACCGCTGCGTGTTGGGCATCGGCCACCAGTTTGCCGGACGCTCCGGCCTGCCGACAGAGATCCTCGAGGATCGCCAGATGTTCTGGCCCGGGTGCGATCACTCTCGATTGGGGTCGTCGCACGAGCTCCTCGACAAACCCGAAGGCCTGGTCGAGAGTCGAGGGGGTTCGAAACACTCGCGGGTTCGTGACGTTTCGGACCAGTGCTGAGAGCGACAGGACCGAGAGAGCAAACGGTTCGTGTCCGGTGGCAAGCTCGATCAACCACTTGGCGTAGCGATCGTGGTCCTCGGTCGAGTCCTCGCGGTGGGCGTAAATGAGGACGTTGACGTCGGGGACGAGCATCAGGCGTCGCTTTCTGGCTTTCCGTAGCGAGCCTCGTCCTCGGCGACAAGAAGTGTGCGTGGACGATCCAGATCGATCTCAGGGTAGGTACCCTCGCCCCCGACCGTCACCAGGTTGAAGGGTGGAGCCGGACGGATCTCCTGGCGTTTCAGCGCATCGTCGAGGATGCGAGCGATAAAGGCGCTGACGCTCAGTCCCTCTGCTGCTGCTCTGTTTCGAACCCGCTCGGCGAGGCGAGCGTCCAGGGAAATCGATGTTCTCATATGCATAGGATATCATGGTTGCATAACTTCCTAATATAGCTCTGTTGGCAGCATCCCCACGGAGTGGGAAGTGCCTACCCCAGCCAGATCGATTGTTGGGTTCTAGTTGGTTCGGCGCACGTTGCCGAGTTTGATCGGCTGTGAGGAGAAGTTGGTGACCTCCAGCTTGTCTTCCTTGTCGTTCCAGCGCACCTCGGTGCCGAGCGACAAGACACCTTCGCCGTTGCCCTCGGCATCCAGGGTCAACTCGACGAGGGTGACGTCGAAGTCCCCGACGGCCGAACCCTGGTTCAGGGCTTCAGTAAAGGAGACTGGACGATCGGTGCCCAGCACTATACGCACCGTGCCGTCGGTTCCTTCGTACATTCGTGAGTACCGGATGGGCCAACTGGTGCTGGCCTGGAGGTTCATCGAGCCGACCGTCGAGGCTCCGCGCAGGGCTCTGGCGACGGCCCGATTGCGGTTGCGGGTGCTCTGGGCGCTGGCTTCCTTGATCTCGGAAAGGACCTGCTCGCGCTCTTCATCGGTGGTCCACTCGCGAACGCGGATCTCGATCATCGACGATCGGGGCCCCGGCGTCCCGCTCTGGGTGACCATGACATTGGCCTGGAAGTTCATCGGCAGGTCCGCGGCTTCTGCGGTCGCCGGCATGGATATCCCGATCAATGGCAACAGCAACGCGATTCTCGTGGCAATCGCAATACGTCTACAAGAATTCTTGTTCATCTTACGCATCGTCTTCTACCCCCTGCATTGGTCTTTGGTCAGAGGGGCATCCTAGCAGGAAAAGCGGTCACAGAGTCCTCAAGAAGCTGTGAGAAGACTATTAACAATCGGTAATGTCTCGGCAACGCTCCCGAAACTTTGGCAGAGCTACTCTGCCTTCAGAGTCGCGAGATCCAACCCCATGGCTGGAAGCTCCAGCGACGACGAAATGAAGTGTCCAATCACTGGAGAAGGAGGTAGCGACCATGAAGAGTATTCCGAAACTGATTGGTTCCAACATGGTGGCGGTCGCCATGCTGACGGTTGCGGCGATCGGCTCTGTGGCAAGCCGTACCGACGTCACCGGCGGAGGCTGCGCCAGTCGGTCGATCACGGGCTGACGCCGGTCACTTCTCCGGCGAGCTTCGCCGATGTCATCGAGGCGGTTCAGCCGGCAGTGGTGAATATCTCGAGCACGGCTCCGGCCGCCGCTCGCTTTGGTGGACCGGGTCGAATGATGCCCTTTCCGGATGGACAGCTCCCGGGAAACCCGTCGATGGAGGAGTTCTTTCGACGGTTCTTCGAGCGTCAGTCGGCACCTGTGCCTCAGGCCGAGATGCCGCAGGCGCGCTCGATGGGTTCCGGATTCATCGTCGATGAGGATGGGCTGGTCGTCACCAACAATCATGTCATCGACGGCGCGACCGAGATCATGGTCACCCTGAACGATGGCACGCGCTATCCAGCGGAGCTCGTCGGGTCGTGATCCCAAGACCGACCTGGCACTGCTGAAGATCGAGTCCGATGAGCCTCTGCCCTATGCCACCTTTGGAGAGTCCGAGTCGATGCGCGCCGGTGACTGGGTTATTGCCATCGGCAACCCCTTCGGCCTGGGTGGCACCGCCACGACCGGCATCGTCTCGGCGCGCGGGCGAGACATCCAGGCGGGTCCGTTCGATGACTTCATCCAGATCGATGCGCCCATCAACCAGGGAAACTCGGGTGGACCGTTGTTCGACACGCATGGCCGGGTCATCGGCGTGAACACCGCAATCTATTCGCCCAATGGCGGTAACGTCGGGATCGGCTTTGCCATCCCCGCTTCACTGGTGGCACCCATCGTGGAGCAGCTACAGAGTGACGGGTATGTGGAGCGCGGCTGGCTCGGTGTCCAGATCCAACAGATCGATGAGGACATCGCGGCCGGTCTCGGTCTGGAGCAAGCCAAGGGTGCGCTGGTCGTCAGCGTGGTCCCGGACAGCCCGGCTGATTCGGCGGGCGTGCGTCCGGGCGATGTCATCGTCACCTTCGAAGATGAAGCGATCGCCGACATCAAGGACTTGACCAGGCAGGTGGCAGCGGTGCGACCCGAGAGCAAGATCGAGCTGAAGGTCTGGCGCGACGGCGACACCGAGACCCTCGAGGTCGATCTGGGTGAGAACCCCGACGATCTCGCGATGAAGACGACGTCCCCGGGCTCGCTGCAAGGCGATTCGGCAGCAAGTCTCGGGCTGTCGCTGATGCCCCTGACACCGGAGAACCGGCAGCGCTTTCGGCATCGACGAGGGTATCGAAGGTGCGCTTGTCGGAAACGTGACACCGGGAAGCCCAGCGGCGCTGAGGGGGCTCCGCCCCGGCGATGTGATTCTCGGCGTGGGCCAGGAGGCGGTGTCGGCTCCGGCCGAGGTCGTGGAAGAGGTGGCGCGTTTGCGCGAGAACGAGCGCCCCAGCGTGGTCTTTCAGATCGCCCGCGGGGGTGAAAGCCGCTTCCTCGCGGTGCCGCTAGCCTAGAGTCGATCCCTTCTTGTTGTGGGGGAGCCCCTTGTGGGCTCCCTCCGCTACACTTGGCAGCGAGTTGAGGGTGGCTTGAATGCGCATCCTGGTTATCGAAGACGACAAGCAGACCAGGGACTTCCTGGTGCAGGGCCTGACGCAGAGCGGCCACGTGGTCGATGCTGCGGGGGATGGTAAAGACGGTCTCTTCCTGGCGCTGGACCAGCCAGTACGACGTGATGGTGGTCGATCGCATGCTGCCCGGGCTGGATGGGCTATCGATCGTCGAAACCGTGCGCAAGTCGGGAGACCGCACTCCGATTCTCATCCTCAGTGCCCTGGGAGAGGTGGACGACCGAGTCGAGGGCTTGAGAAAAGGTGGTGACGACTACCTGGTCAAGCCCTTTGCCTTCTCCGAGCTCGAGGCACGGCTCGAAGCGCTGATTCGGCGGGGCCGCACAGAGGTAGCCGAGACGCGATTGCAGGTCGCCGACCTGGAGATGGACCTGCTGGCTCGCCGGGTCAGACGCGCCGGGCAGGAGATCGAGCTGCAACCCCGGGAGTTTCGCCTGCTCGAGTACCTCATGCGTCACAGCGGTCAGGTCGTGACCCGGACCATGTTGCTGGAGAAGGTGTGGGACTACCATTTCGATCCCCAAACCAATGTCATCGATGTCCACATCAGTCGCCTCCGTCGCAAGATCGACAGAGACTTCGATCCACCTCTGATCGAGACCGTCAGGGGAGCAGGTTACGCACTCCGTGAACCTGAAACAGACTCTTCGTAGCTCGCCGATTCGGTTGGCGGTGGTCTATGTGGCGCTCTTTGCCAGCTCGGCGCTGCTGCTGATGGCATTCATCTATTGGTCGACGGCGGGCTTCATGCTGCGCCAGGCCGATGAGACCATCGAAGCCGAGATCGCAGGGCTGGCAGAGCGGTACCAGATTGCCGGTCTCAATGGACTCACCTCCCTCATCGAGGAACGCTTGGATCGGCAGCCGTCGGGCTCCTCTCTCTACCTCGTTGCCGATGCCAACTATCGGCCGTTGTTGGGCAACCTGAGTGGTTGGCCGCGGGTGGAGGTCGACGACGACGGCTGGCTCGACTTCAAGCTCGACACCCGTGCAGACGAGCCCGAGCATTGGGCCAGGGCGAAGCCCTTTCGCCTGCGCGGCGGCTATCAGCTACTTGTCGGGAGAGACATGTACGAGCTCCAGGCGATACGCAGGCTCATCGTTCGCACCATGGTCTGGGGTTTGGTGCTGACGGTGGCTCTGGCGCTTCTGGGGGGTGCCCTGGTGAGCCGTGGCCGGATTCGACGTATCGGTGTGATCAACGAGTCGATCGGAGATGTCGTGGCGGGGGATCTGTCCAGACGGATCCCGCCAGATCCGGCAGGGGATGACATCGAAGAGCTGGTCGAGAATCTCAATCACATGTTGGGCGAGTTGGAGAAGCAGGTGGATGGGGTACGACGCGTCTCCGACAACATCGCCCACGATCTGCGTACACCACTGGCGCGACTCAAGAATCGACTCGAGACCCTCCGGCTCGAGGTCGAGGATCCAGGCAGAAGGGAGATTGTCGAGAATGCCGCTGCCGAGGCCGACGGCTTGCTGGCCACCTTCAACGCGCTCCTGCGGATCGCGCGGATCGAGGCGGGCAGTCGTCGCCAGGGATTCTCGCAGGTGAACCTGGCCGCACTCGTGGATGACGTGGTGGATCTCTACGGACCGCTGCTGGAGGAAGCTGGCCTCGAGCTGGGCATCGATCGCCAGACCGACCTGGTCCTGGAAGGCGATCGCGATCTGTTGTTCCAGGCCATCGCCAACCTGGTGGACAACGGTCTCAAGCACGTTCCGAGCGGCGGCCAGTTGAATCTCGAGGCGACCCGGGTCGGGCAGGAGATTCGTCTCGTGGTCGCAGACAACGGTCCGGGGATTCCTGAAGCCGAGCGTGAGAAGGTCCTGGAGCGGTTCTACCGGTTGGACTCCAGTCGTAGCACCCCGGGTGCCGGCCTCGGGCTGAGCCTGGTTGCGGTCGTGGCCGATCTGCATCAAGCTCGACTGGAGTTGCTCGACAACGAACCCGGTCTGCGGGTCCAGATCGACTTTCCACAGGTCTGACGATATTCGGTCCACTGATGACTCGTTGGCAACGACAGCGCATCTTGGCGACGATTCTGCTGATCTCTGCCGGCAGTCCTCTGATCTCTCGGGCAACTGCTGACTGGCTGGATGGACCGCAGGAAGACAAAGCACCGGAAGCCGCTATCGAGGGGGCGGCAGCGATCAAGAACGTCGAGGTCTTCTTCGCCACCAACCGGCTGAACGAAAGGCAAGACCAGGGGGGTGTCCTTCTCGGGGGCAAGCGTGGCGAGCCTCGCTTCGGCATCTGTCGAGTCGAATTCGATTCGATCCCCGTCATGGGTGAGATCGCCGACAGGATGCCCTTTTATCTGCCGACCGAAACCAGCGATCTCGAGGTCGAGTTGAAGGCCGACAGGGGGTCCTTTCTCGATCAACTGGCTGCTGCGGTCGAGGCGACCCCCTCTGGAGACGTCGCGGTCTTCATACACGGCTACAAGTACGACTTCGATCGCAGTTGCAGCCGAGCTGCGGAGGCGCAGCGAGTCCTCGAAGGCCAGGCGACCGTCCTGTTATTCACCTGGCCATCGGATGGAGACGCCACAGGCTATGTCAGCGACCAGACCGATCTGGAGTGGAGTGTTCCCTTTCTCGAGCGCGTGTTGCAGCAGTTGGCTGATCGCTTTGGTTCAGAGCATCTCCACGTGTTGGCCCACAGCATGGGGTCCAGAGGCCTGGTCGAGGCGCTGACACGGTGGAGTGCCGATCAGGACAGATGTCCCATTGATCGGTCGCCTGGTTCTGTTGGCTCCAGACCTGGATGCCCAAACCTTCGTGGAAGGGTTGCCGAGTCTGGTACCCCTGGCTGAGAGCATCACCCTGTACGCATCCGGCACGGACACGCCGCTCAAAGTCTCTCACCAACTCAATGGCTCACCGCGATTGGGCCAGGCGGGCGAATTCCTGACGGTGGCCGAGGGGATGGAGACCGTCGATGTCACGCCAGCGGGTCGGTACCAGTACCTCGGTCATGAGTACTTCTACTTTCACCCCCAGGTCGGGGCGGATCTGGTCGAGTTGGTGACGACAGGCAAGAGTGCCGCCGAGCGATCAGGGCTGCGTTCGGAACAGAGGAACGGTTCGACCTACTGGGAGGTCCTCCCGGAGCAAGATCGCTGAGTGAGCGCTCGGCCCTACGCTTCGAGGGCTCGGCGGAGATGACCCCCCGCAGCGTCGAGTCGCTGGTGTGCGACCTCGGCTGAGACATCGAGCTTGCCCATGAGGATCGCGATCTTGACGTTGCCTTCAGCGGCCTTGTAGAGCCGAGCGGCTTCTTCAGTCGAGACCTCCGCGCCAGCTTCGACGATCCGCACGGCCCGATCCTGCAGCTTGGCAGAGCCCGGTCGCAGATCCACCATCAGGTTGCCGTAGGTTTTGCCGAGTCGGACCATGGCCGCGGTGGTGATGGCATTGAGAACCGCCTTGGTGGCCGAGCCAGCCTTCAGTCGGGTCGAGCCGGTCAGGATCTCGGGACCGGTGGCGAGTCCGATCACCAGGTCGGCCTGTGACTCGAGTCCCTCGGCGGCGGCGCAGGTCACCAAGACGGTCCGGGCACCCTGCTCTCTGGCCTGGCGCAGTGCTCCCTGGACATAGCGAGTCACCGAGCTCGCGGAGAGACCGATCAACAGATCGTTGGCTCCGAGGTCGCGGACGGATTCGCGCCCGGCCTCGGCGTCGTCTTCCGCACCCTCCTTGGCGCGAAAGATCGCCTCGGTCCCGCCCGCCATGCGTGCGCGGATCTGGTCGGGATCGGAACCGAAAGTCGGTGGGCATTCGGCGGCCTCCAGGATTCCCAGGCGGCCACTGGTACCGGCGCCCGCGAAGACGACAGAGCCACCGACACCCAGAGAATCGGCTACCCATTCGGCAGCTTGCGCGATGCTCTGGCGATGAATCAGGGCCAGGTCCAAACCCCGGCGATCCTCCTCGAGCAGGAGAGTAACCACCTCTTCGGAGGAGAGTGTGTCGAGGCGCTCGCTCTTTGGATGGCGCCCCTCGGTGAGCAGTGTCCGCCAGCGATTCATTGCGGTATTGTTCCCGAACCAGCCGAGGCGGGCAACCGCGCGTGGGAGAGAGAGCAGAGCGTGATCAGCGACCCGACAGCGACTTTCATCTTCCTCGCCTGCCTCCTGGGGGTGATCTTCTGGCTCAGTGGTCTGCCGCGACTCCAGCCCCTGTTTCGTCGCACTCCGGCCGTCATCTACGCCTATTTCGTCCCGGCTCTGAGTACCAGTCTCGGCATAACCCCGCAGAGCTCGCCGGCCTACGACTGGATGGTGCGGTATCTGTTGCCGATCAGCCTCCTCTTGTTGATGGTGACCGTGGATCTGCGAGCCGTGCTGCGTCTGGGCAGGAAAGCCATTCTCATGATGCTCGCCGGGTCGTTGGGGATCATCGTGGGTGGTCCCATCGCCCTGGCGCTCTTTGGCAGCTGGCTGCCGGGAGATACCTGGATGGGTTTGGCGGCCCTCTCGGGCAGCTGGATCGGCGGAACCCCCAACATGATCGCCATCAAGGAGAGTGTGGGTACGCCGGACTCGCTGATGGGTCCCATCATCGTCGTCGACACTCTGGTGGCGTATGGCTGGATGGGAATTCTGATCTTTCTGAGCTCGTTCCAGAGATCCTTCGATGAGTGGGTGGGCGCCGACACGGCTGACATCGGGGCTCTGGATGAATCCCTTGCCGAGCTGGATCGCGAGCGGCGACCGATCGAAGTCCGGGATCTGGCGATGATTCTCGCCCTGGGGTTCGGCGGCGCGGCGATCTCTCTCTGGATTGGCAGTCTGCTGCCGGCGCTGGGTGACCCGACGATCATCAGTCATACCACCTGGACGGTCGTTCTGGTGACGACTCTCGGCCTGGCGCTTTCCTTCACACCGGTCAGGAATCTCGAGAGGGTCGGCACCTCGCGCATCGGCTACGTTGCTCTGTATCTCATGCTCACCGCCATCGGCGCCCAGGCGGATCTGAAAAAGGTTCTGGAAGTTCCCCTCTACCTGGTGGCAGGGGCGGTGTGGTTGGGGATTCACATTCTGGTTCTATTCGGTGCCGCCAAGCTCTTGCGCGCACCGTTGTTCTTCGTGGCCACCGGCAGCATGGCGAATGTGGGAGGCGTCGTTTCGGCCCCGGTGGTGGCATCGGTCTATCGCCGAGCCCTGGCGCCGGTGGGCGTTCTGATGGGTGTGACCGGCTACCTGATAGGCATTTATGGCGGCCTTCTGTGTGCCTGGCTTCTGTCCCAAGTGGCGAGTGGCCTGGGCTTCATCTCTTGAGGGAGGGACTTGCAATGACAATTCGAGTGATTCAGATGGGTTTGGGGCCGATCGGCTCCGGAGTCGCACGGCAGCTGATCGAGCGACCGGGTTTCGAGATCACCGCGGCGGTGGATATCGATCCTCGAGAAGGTCGGCAAGGATCTGGGCGAGGTTTGTGGCCTGGACGAGCCCGTGGGCGTGGTCGTCGAGAAGAATCTGGGGGCGGTGTTGGGCAGGGGCGAGGCCGACGTGGTGACGCATTGTACGAGCTCGTCGTTGGCGAGCATCGTGCCCCAGCTGCAGGCTATTCTCGAAGCCGGCCTGCCCGTGGTTTCGACCACGGAAGAGCTGTCGTACCCCTGGTACCCGCAGAAGGAGCTGGCCGAGAAGATCGACGCCATGGCCAAGGAGGCTGGCTTCGCGGTCGTCGGTACAGGTATCAATCCGGGATTCGCCATGGATACCCTGCCGACGGTTCTGACCGCGGCATGCGAGCGGGTGGACTCGATGACCGTCGAGCGGGTGCAGGATGCTTCGATCCGGCGCCTGCCCTTCCAGCAGAAGATCGGCGCGGGCCTCGAACCCGATGTCTTTCGGCAGAAGGCCGACAACCTGGAGATCCGCCATGTGGGCCTGACCGAGTCGGTGGCCATGATTGCCGCCTCTTTGGGTTGGGAGATGGAGCGGATCACCGACGTGATCGAGCCCAGGATTGCTGAAGAGAGGGTGTCCAGTCAGTATCTGACAGTCGAACGTGGCCAGGTCGCCGGACTGATCCAGGACGCGGTCGGCTACCGCAATGGCGAGCCTCTCATCAAGCTGCACATGGAGGCGTACCTCGGCTCTCCCGAGTCCTACGACGCGGTGCATATCGAGGGTTCGCCGTCACTCTCCTCGCGAGTGGAAGGTGGAATCCATGGAGACATCGCTACCGCATCCGTGACCGTCAACACCATTCCACGCGTCATCGCAGCCCCACCGGGTCTGCAGACCATGCGGGATCTTCCGATCCCGTCGTGGTGGTCTGGCTCGTGAGGCGCCGGCTGCAGGACGCTCCGGATCTGTGGTGGTCGTCGTCGGTGTTCGTCGAGGGGACGGGTCGCTCTATTGGGACTTTGGAGACAGGGCGCTCCCCTGCGCTCTCCGTCGCGCCGGTCCAGAGGTGCACTTTGACCCACCGGGGTTGCTGCGCTCGTCGAGAGCCCCCTCCGAGCGAACATCGACAACGAACCGATCCGGACCAGCAGAAAGCCCTCCGGTGCGAAGTTACTATTGTTGGGACCCTGTCAGGATCTTGTGTTCCTCGCCGCAGATGGGGTCTGGTCGGGCTAGGCCATCCAGGCGAGGAACACAGATCCTACTTTCGTTCCATGGCCTGAGTCCGGTCACCTGCTGGTCACCCAGGATGCTGTTGCTCTTCAATCATCCGAGGAGACAGAGGCCGGCACGCCCAGGTGGCCATCTCGATGGCCAATCGGGTCAGCTTCGCTGATCGATCTTTGATCGCGATCAGCCGAAAAACAGGTAGGTGACCAGGATGGCGCCGATGGCACCGGCCAGATCTGCTGCCAGGCCGCAACCGACGGCGTGGCGGGTGTTCTTGATGCCGACCGAGCCGAAATAAACGGCCAGGACATAGAAGGTGGTCTCGGTGCTGCCCTGGATGGTGCTCACCAGGCGACCCGCGAAGGAGTCGGCTCCGTGCGCTTCCATGGTCTCGAGCATCATGCCGCGTGCCCCGCTGCCTGAAAGTGGGCGCATCAGTGCCGTGGGCAGTCCATCGACCCATCGCGAGTCCATGCCGACCGATTCGACGCCCCAGCTGACGGCATTGAGGAAGAGATCCAGAGCACCGCTGGCTCGCAGCACCCCGATGGCCACCAGCATGGCGACCAGATAGGGAATGATGGTCACCGCCACCTGGAACCCCGCCTTGGCACCCTCGACAAAGGTCTCATACAACGGGACGCCCTTGCGCATCGCCAGGAGCAGGAAGGTGATGATGACCCCGAAGATGGCGAAGTTCGACAGCAGCGACGATTGGTAGTCGATGGCCTCCCGGTCGAGGCGAGAGAAGTGGAACACCAGCGCTCCAATGAGCAGGGTCATGCCGCCCAGATAGGCCAGGATGACCGGGTCCCACAGACGGAGCTTCTGGATCGTCGCCGTGACCGTCAGGCCGACCATGGTCGAACAGAAGGTCGCGATGATCAGTGGGATGAAGACGTCGGTCGGGTCGGCGGCGCCCATCTGCGCGCGGTAGACGAAAATGGTGATGGGGATCAGTGTCACAGCCGAGGTGTTGATCACCAGGAAGAGGATCTGGTCGTTCGAAGCCGTCTCCTTGTCCGGGTTGAGCTCCTGGAGCTCGCCCATCGCTTTCAGCCCCAGGGGAGTCGCCGCGTTGTCGAGACCCAGCATGTTGGCGGCCATGTTCATGACGATCGAGCCGGTGGCCGGGTGCCCCTCCGGGATGCCAGGGAAGAGTCGTTTCATCAGGGGTCCAAAGGCTTTGGCGAGGATGTCGATGGCGCCCCCCTCCTCACCCAGCTTCATGATGCCGAGCCACAGACACATGACGCCGGTCAGGCCGAGAGCGATCTCGAAGCCGGTCTTGGCCATGTCGAAGGTGGCCGAGACCATCTCGGCCCAGACCTGGGCCTCACCGAGAAGGAGCCACCGTCCCAGACCGACCGCGAAGGCGATGATGAAGAAGCTGCCCCAGATCTTGTTCAGCATGATGGTTGTCCGGGGTCTTTAGCCGTTCAGGATCGATAGAGCATTGAGGACCTGGATGGCGGCACCGTAGGCCAGCGCTTCCTCATCCGCGTCGAACAGAACGTGGTGAACCGGATTGACGATGCCCTTGTCCTCGTTGCGCACGCCGATGGAGAAGAACGCTCCCGGTACATGGCTGACGTAGTAGCCGAAGTCCTCGACCCCCATGTTGGGTTTGGGGAAGACCTCGACTCGAGCCTCGCCCGAGAGATCCATGGCGTTGGCCCGGACAATCTCGACCATCGAGTTGTCGTTGATCAAGGGGTCGTAGCTCGGCTCGATCCTGACCTCGGCACTACCGCCGAGGGCGGCGGCGACACCCTCTGCGGTCTCGCGGATCCGTTGCAGGACCAGCTTCCGGATGTGTGGATCGAGTGTACGCACCGTGCCGGTGAGCTCGACGCGATCGGCCAGGATGTTGCCCTGGGTTCCGCCCCGGATGATGCCGAAGCTCACCACCGCGCTGTCGCGGGCGTCGACGTTGCGGCTGACCACGGTCTGAACCGCGGTGATCACCTGGGCAGCAGCGACGATGGCATCGACGGCGCTGGCCGGATAGGCGCCATGACCAGCCCGTCCATGAATGACGATGTCGAGATTGTCCGAGGACGCGTTGCGTTGACCGTAATGGAGACCGAAGGTCCCAACCGGTCGCCCCGGATCGACATGCAGACCGAAGATCGCCGCGACCTTCGGATTGTCGAGGACGCCCTCTTCAATCAACATCCGGGCACCACCCACGGTCTCTTCCGCCGGTTGAAAGATCAGTTTGACCGTGCCGGCAAGGTCGCTCTCCATGCCCTTCAGGATCCTGGCGGCTCCCAGCAGGATCGAGGTATGCACATCATGGCCGCAGGCGTGCATCTTGCCAGGCACCTGGGACTTGTAGGGAACATCCTTGGCATCCTGCAGGGGCAGCGCATCGAGGTCGGCGCGAAGTGCGACGACGGGGCCATCGGCTTTACCCTGAATGTGACCCAGAATGCCGGTCTGGGCGAGCCCGTCCACATGCTCGATGCCGAGCTCGTCGAGGCGGGCTTGGACCTGCGCGGCGGTGCGATGCTCTTCGAGCCCGAGCTCGGGATTCTGGTGGAGATCCCGACGGATCTCGATCATCCAGGGAAGGATCTCGTGCGCCGCTGCCAGGATCTCCGCCGCCGAATCGAGCCGCTGCGACATGCGCGGCAGCGTACCATGAGGCGCGTCACTCCGGGTCGGTCTGCCCCTCTGCCGAGGCCGCGGCTCACTGCCCGGCCTGGTCTGCGTCGTCTCTGTAGAGCTGCGAAGCGGTGGCGACACCTCTCCGCCTGGCGGCTCGCGCCAGGACCTGTGAGCTGACGGGAATGGTGAGGAACAGGAAGAAGAGAATTGCCAGGTCTTCCATCCAGACGAAGTCGCCCTGGGTGAAACTGCGTAGCATGGCGCCCACGCTGAGCAGCATGACACCCAGCGTGGCGGCCTTGGTGGGTGCGTGAACCCGGCAGTAGAAATCCGGCAAGCGCAGAAGGCCGATCGCCGAGATGACGAAAAACAGCGCTCCGGCCACCGACAGACCATCGGCGATCCATCGCACGACACTCATCAGGGACTCACTCATCGTCGCCTCCATGTTCGAGATACTTTGCCAGGATCACAGTGCCGACGAAGGAGAAGAGCGCGAGCCCAAGGGCGGCGTCGACGTAGAACTGATCGTCCGTATTCCCGGCCCGGAGCATCAGCAAGCCAACCATTCCCAGGGCGATGGTCTCACCAGCCAGGAGGCGATCGAAATCGCTCGGACCGCGGACGAGGCGGATGCCAGTCAGCAACAGAGCGACGGTCAAGAGAGCCGTGCTCGAGATGGCGAGCACGCCCATCAGGCCTCCTCCATCCGAATCAGCAGGGATTCGAACTGCTGCCGAATGCGCGACACGGTAGCGCTCTCGGATGTCTCGTTCAGTACATGAATCAGCAGCGTCTCCCCCTGCAGGTCGCAGGTCAGGGTTCCCGGCGTCAGCGAGATCAGCGCTCCGAGAAGGGTGCGTCCTGTGCCGGATCGCAGTTGCGTCTCGAAGGTTATCCAGCGCGGCTGGAGCTCGAGCGGCCAACCGAGGACGAGACGCGCCTGCTGCAGGTTGGCGACGATCAACTCGACGAGAAAGCGTCCCAGCAGTAGCGCGCCGAGGAAACCTCGGCGCAGCCAGCGTCGCAGAAAACGGCTGTCCTGAGTGCGACTCATGATCCCGGCACCTCAGGCAGGCTTGGGCCGATTGTCTCAGACAGGACAGCATCACCGTAGGTTTGCGCATCCAGCAGCTGCGCGGCTGTCGCTTCAGCGAACTCGTAAACCGGTCCGGCGACAGTGGCGACGAGAAGCGAGATTCCGACCAGGACCCAGACGGGTCCCAGCGCCAACCGGGCGGGCGCACTCTCGCTCGGTTCCTGGTAGCTCTGGAACGCCAGCCTCCAGACCTTCAACATGCTGGCAAGGGTGAAAAAGGAAGCGACGGCGAGGGCTGCCAGCGTCCACCATGCACCGACGTCGAGGGTGGCCCGAAAGAGTGCGACCTTGCCAAAGAAACCCGACAGAGGGGGTAGACCGGCCAGTGAAAACGCTGCCAGCAGAAAGATCGACGCCAGCCCGCCGCTGCGGGAGCGATCGGCCGACATCGCTCGCAGATCACGCGTGCCGCTGCGGCGTTCGAGCTCGTCTGCGACAAAGAACAGGGTCGCTTTGACGAGGATGTGATGGGTCAGATAGAAGATCGCAGCCGCAATGGCGCCCGTGGTCATGAGTCCGAGTCCCAGCACCATGTAGCCGACCTGGGAGACGATATGGAAACCCAGCAGACGTCGGAGCTCGTACTCGGATAGCGCGGCCAACACACCCAGCAGCGAGGAGGCCACACCGATCCCGACGAGGATCGCAGGGATGGGAGTCTGTGGCATCAGCAACGGCACCGTGCGCAGCAGCGCGAACACTCCGAGTTTGGTCATCATGCCTGCGAACAGGGCGGCCACGGGACCAGAGAAGGTGGGGTAGGTCGCCGGCAACCAGAACATCAAGGGCACCAGGCCGGCCTTGATGCCGAAAGCCACGGCCAGCAGTGAGCAAGCGACCACGGTCAGGTGTGACGGCGGTGCGCTGGCAATGCTCAGGGTCAGATGCGCCAGATTCACCGTTCCGTACTGCCCATACAGGAGTGCCACGCCCAGGAAGAAGAGGATGGAGGCCAGCAGGTTGATTGCCACGTTGGGAAATGCGGCGCGCAGCGATCGATCGGTGCCGGGTATCTGAATCAACAGGTACGAAGCCAGCAGAGCCACCTCGAAGGCCACGAAGAGGTTGAACAGGTCACCGGTCAGGAACGCTCCATTCAGACCGACCGACAACAGGAAGAGGAGGGGCAGGGCGCGCGCGACCGTGTTCTCGCCGTGTTTGGTCGGTCGTAGCACCCAGACCGTGACCGACAACAAGAGCGACTGCAGCAGGACGAAGAGACCAGAAAGTCGATCGGCAGCGAACACGATGCCGAACGGTGCAGGCCAGTTGCCGAACGCGTACACCAGAACCTCTCCAGTGGCCGTGACACCGAGAAGTGCGATTGCCAGGATCAACTGCACCAGGCTTGCAAGCCTCGCCAGTCTGAGTTGCCAGGCCGAACCATGAGGTAGAGACCACAGACCAAGGCCGACCACGCCAGGCAGTAGCCATACCAGAACCGGGAGCCACTTCATGGGGATCTCCTGACCTGACCCGCGAGCTCCATCTCGACGGTATTTGCCTCGCGACCCGCGTCATTCTGCGGGGCGGGGTCGATGCTCTCGGTGTCCAGAGCTCGAGCGGTGGCGGTGTAGGTGGACAGCAGGTAGAGAGTCACCGCCATGGAGATCACGATGGCCGTGAGGATCAGGGCCTGAGGAACCGGATCGGCCAGCGAGCGGGGGTCGATGCCGGCCCGCACGATGGGAGCCCTGAGAGCCCGATCGCCGGCTGCGAGCATCACCAGATTGGCACCATGAGCCAACAGAGACAGACCGAGGATCGCCGGAAACACCTTGCGTGCCAGCAGAAGGTAGACACCGACTGCCACCAGAAGTCCCACGCTCAGGGCCAGTACCGCCGTCATGACCGATCCCCTGCGTGTTGCGAGGTGGCCGATGTCCACAGGGCCAGCCCGGCGGCTCCTATGGCACCAGCGACTGCCAGCATGACACCGATGTCGAAGATCAAGGTCGTGTGCAGGGGCAGCGTCCGGCCCACGAACGAAAGCTTTCCATGAAGCTGCGTCAGGAACGGTTTTCCGGCTACCCAGCCGAGCATGCCGGCGGCCAGCATCAACCCGCAGCCGACCAGGGCAAGGCTGGAAAGTGAGATTCTCAGTCTCGATCGGAGTCGGGCAGGACCGAAGGCCGCGAGGCCGAGCATCACTGCTACGCCCAGGCTCAATCCAGCGACGAAACCTCCTCCCGGATCGTTGTGCCCCTTGATCAACAGCACCAGAGCCAGGAGGATGCCGATCGGCAGAATGGCCTTGGCCAATCCGGGCAGCAGGCCCCCGGGAGTCAAGCCGCTGGCCGACAGGCTACCCGGCCCCAGGCGGTTGGCTCGTTCGTTGCCTTGCAGGAGTCCCACCACGCCAAGACCGCCGATCACCACCACGAGGGTCTCCATCAAGGTGTCGAGAGCGCGCACGTCGGTCAGCACGACATTGACGAGATTGCCGCCCTTGGCAATGGCCGGTGCAGTCTCGCGCATGAAGTCGGCGACCTGGGTGTCGCTGGCACCTGGTGAGATGGCGGCGACCCACGCGGCGGCACTCAACCCCGCTGCACTCGCCAGGACTGCGCGGCCCCAGCGCATGGATCGCTGGCTTCGCCTCTCTCCGGCAAGAGGTCTTCCGGAGACGTTCCATAGCGCCAGCCCGAAGAAAATGGTCAGCAGCACTTCGACCAACAGCTGCGTCAGCATCAGGTCTGGAGCATTTGCCAACCGGAAGACGGCGGCTACCGCAAACCCGATTGCCGTCAGGATGAGGACTCTTGGCAGTGCTCGGCGAGCTGCCGAGAGCAAGGCCAGCAGGACGACCAGTCCGACTATCACCATGGCTCCCGCAAGAGGTATTGACCTCCAGTCGACTTGCGTCAGCTCGGGTGTCAACAGCAGCCCCGGCAGGAAACCGCAAACCACGGCAGTGGCCAGGTAGACCCTCGGAGAAGCTCCCGACAGCGTTCTGGCAATGAACGCGCCGGCTTTCTGGGAGCGTTCGATAAGGTTGTCGAACAGCTCTGAGCCGTTCCACCAGGCAACTTCGTTTGGCCTGAGAAAGCGCAGGCCCATCCAGCGATCGATGAGATAACCGGTCGAGACGACGAGGAGGCTCAGCAAGAGTGCCGCATTGACCCCATACCAAAGGGAAAGGGGTTTGACCTCGAGCGGTGAACCCACCATCGAGAACGCTACTGGCTCCAGGAACAGGCGATCGACCCACGCTGACGCAGGCCCCGCCAGCAAGGTGATCATCGCCAGTGCCACCGGTGCCAGGAGAATGCCCGGCGCAGGGCGCTGCGCCCGGGCGGCGTGCTCGCTGCGTGCGCGGCCGGTGAAGACCTCGAAGAAGAAACGGCTGGAGTAGGCGACGGTGCCCACCGATCCCAACACGATCGCGCCAACCGCCAGCGAGTGAATCCACAAGTCGGCGAGCATCGCCTTCTTCAGGATCAGTTCCTTGGACAGGAAGCCCGCGAGCGGTGGGATGCCTGCCATCGAACCTGCCAGGATCGCCGCGGCGAAAGCCAGAAACGGAGTCCTGTGTCGGAGTCCACCCAACTCGAGCAAGGAACGCGTATGCGCGGCATGATCGATCCCGCCGACGGTGAGGAAGAGGCCCGCCTTGAAGACGGCATGGGCGAAGAGGTGCAAGATGGCGGCACGAATCGCGATGTCGGTGCCCAGGCCGATCGTCAAGGTGATCAGGCCCAACTGGGAGACGGTCGACCACGCCATCAGAAGCTTGATGTCACTCTGACTGAGGGCGCGCAGGCTCCCCCAAATGCAGGTGACGGCACCGGCGGGTAGCAGGATCCAGGTCCACAAGGGTGACGACCCCAGCAGCGGATAGAGATACAGGAGCAGCACGATGCCTGCCTTGACCATGGTCGCGGAGTGCAGATAGGCCGAAACGGGGGTCGGCGCTGCCATGGCCCCTGGCAGCCAGAAGTGTGTCGGGACTTGTGCACTCTTGGTCAGCACGGCAGGCAGGATCAGTGCCAGAGCCACAGTCTGCACTTGCGGCGCGAGCCCTGTCTCGAGGAGTGCCGCCAGGCTGGCCGTGCCGGTCTGTTCGATGAGGTAGAGAAATGCCACCAGCATCGACAGACCGCCCGCCACCGTTACCAGGAAGGCCTGAGTAGCGGCGCGAAGTCCGGCCTCTCCCTTCGAGCGGTCGCTTTTGATCAGAAAGAACGAGCACAGTCCGGTCAGCTCCCAGAAGACGTAGAGCAGAAGAAGATTGTCGGCGAGGACCAGGCCCAGCATCGCCGATTCAAAGACAGCGAGCAGGGCTATCGTCCTGCCAAGCTCTTGCTTGGCGCCGAAGTAGCTGCCGGCGTATTGCAGGACCAGCAGGCCGATTCCAGCCACCAGAACTGCCAGCGCCAGGGTGGCGACGTCGAGCCGCCAGCTCACTTCCAGAGAGAAGGAGGGCGATCCATGCCAGATCGAGACTACGCCTTCCGTCCTCTTCCAAAGGAGCAGGGCCGCCGCCGACAGCGAGACTGCCGAGGCTCCGGCTCCCCAGAGCGCCGCCCGCCTGGGAGGCATGCGGCCAACCAGGATGACGAGTGCGGCCAATGTCGGCGCTGCCACCAGCAGGGTGGCCCAGGCCGCGGATCCAGCGCTCATTGCTGATCTCCAGCGACACCCCTGCTGGTCATCAGGGTCAGCGAGGCCGGCAGGGCGCAATGCAGGAGTGGCACCAGGCGTCGCACGCCGCGCAGTAGCGGATCTCGTTGTGGTCCAAGTGCCATCATGCCTCCTGCCGCCTGCGAAGAAGAGCGCTCCCCCTGGAGTGGCTCACACCTGGAGTGCCGCGGCCGCCTCTTCGAAGTGTAACGGCGTCTTGAAGCCCTCCGGTTTGATCGCCAGCACCGAGCACTCCACTCGCCGCAGGATACGCTCTGCCGTGTTGCCGATGAGGAGCCCGTCGACTCCGCTGCGGGACAGGGTACCCATGACCGTGATGTCCGATTTGGAGGCCATGCCACTGATCACTTCGTAGGGCTGACCCTTGACGATGTGGATCTGGTGGGGCACCTTGCCGAGGTCTACTCGCGTTACCAGGGCATCCAGCGATTGTTCGGCAGCCTGACGCACCTCGCGCAGCAAACCATCGATCTCGGCGGGAGGCATGTTGATCCGGCGTCCACGCAGCATCGCCTCCGAGTGGAGCCACCAGGCATGGACCACGTGCAGCTCGCTGCTGTTGGCCTCTGCCAGCGATGCCGCCAACTGCAGGACCTTGATGCTCAAGGGGTCCTCTCCCGGCAAATCGGGTTTCGGGTCGACCGCTGCGAGGACCCGATTGAAGGGTGCCGCGCTCGGTGGCTTGACCACCCAGACGGGCGCAGGGCACTTGCGCATCAGGTGAAGTGCGGTGGTGCCGAGCAATCCGCCCAATCGGCTCTCCAGCCCCTGGGCGGTCTTGATCACCAGGTCGTGATTGTCCGAGACGACCCGGCGAATCAGCTCGAAGAACGGGTTACCTGTCGTCACGACGATGTCGACCTGCAGAGCACGCTCCCTGAGGTTCAGAGCAATGTCCTCGAGCTCCTGAATTCGCGAGGTGACAACCATCTCTTCGAGCTCGGGCTTGCCCGGAACGATGAGCCAGGGGCCCTCTGTGGATTCGGGCAGCACATCCATCAAGGTCAGGCTGGCGCCGTTGCGCTCGGCCAGATCTGCAGCCTTGTTCAGACCGGGTGAGGGATCAGCGGGACCTCCGACATAGCAGAGGATCTTCTTGAATCTCTTCATGGCTTCTTTCCTTTCCGAGGGGTGTTTCCGTCGACTCGGAGGGACTCTAGGGGAGCCAAAGAGATTAATCAATATAGAATAAACGAATGAACCATTCGATATTAACGAAAGATGAGATGCTTGCATGACAGGGCTCAACTATCACCATCTGTACTACTTTTGGATCGTCGCGCGTGAAGGTGGGATCTCCCACGCCAGCGACGCCCTGGACATCTCTCCATCGACCATCAGCGCTCAGATCAGTCGGTTGGAGGCCACACACGGAGTGCGACTTTTCGATCGGGTGGGTCGCAACCTGCGGCTTTCCGATGTCGGCCAGATCGCCTTCCGCTACGCGGAGGAGATCTTTGCCCTGGGCCGCGAGATGACGCATGCGATCCATGGATGGAGCACGACAGGTCCGCAGCTGCTACAGGTCGGGATTGCCGATGCGGTACCCAAGCTGGTGGCCACGCGCCTTCTGGCGCCGGCTCTCGAAACGCACCCGGATATTCGACTGATCTGCCTCGAAGATGAGCCGGAACGCCTGTTGACCGAGCTGGCGGCCCATCGGCTGGATCTCGTGCTGTTGGACAGCCCGATCGACCCGGCTATCCCGATCAAGGCGGTCGATCATCGCCTGGCACGATGGAGGGTCGCCTTTTTCGGTACCGGGGATCTCGTCGAGAATCGCCGCGCGGATTTTCCGTTGTCGCTCGAGGCGGCACCGATGCTACTGCCGACCGCCCGCTCGGCCATGCGGCGCTCTCTCGATCGCTGGTTCGAAGCGAACGGTGTGGCGCCCCGCATCGTCGGCGAGTTCGAGGACAGTGCCTTGATGAAATCGTTCAGTGAGTCGGGAGCCGGTCTGTTCCCGGCGCCTTCCGGACTGGCCGAATCCATCGAGCGACAACACTGCGTCGAGAGTCTTGGCATCTTGAAGGATGCGGAGGTTGCTTACTATGCCGTGACCGTCGAGCGAGGTATCGAGCATCGTGGCGTGGAGGCCATTTTGGAGGCCAAACACGCAGAGCACCTGAGCTTCGCTTAGCGTCGATCGTTGTCGCGGGCACCCTCGACCCTACCCGGGTGGCGGGAACCCCGCTGGCTCGTCGCGAGACCACTTCCGGCGATCATTCTGTGGGCCATGGTGCCTGCCCCTCCGTCTCAGTAGGGCAGGATGCGGAGGGTGCCCTTCCTGGCGTCGATCTCGGCCTGGGCACCGAGGGGCAAAGAGGCGTTCATCGGATGGTGGCCGACGGGGAAGTTCATCAACACCGGAATGCCCAGGGGCTCGAAATACTGCCGGAGCACGCCGTCGACCGTGAAGCGCGGATCTGTGGTCATTTGATCCTCTTCGCGATCGTAGTTGCGGGTGAACTGACCGAGAACCGCGCCGCGAAGCGTTTGCAGCTTGCCGGCCAACTGCAGCTGTCGCAGCATTCGGTCGACCCGATACGGGGCCTCGCGGACATCCTCGATCACCAGAATCGCATCGCGAGTGTCGATGGCAAAGGGCGTTCCCTCCAGCGCCGAGATCATCGACAGGTTGCCGCCCGCCAAGCGACCCTGAGCCTTGCCCTTGCCCATGGTCACGATTTGGGGTGCATCCCTGGGAATCTCGATGGTGTAGCCGAGGCGCCGGACATCGTCGTCAGCCCGGATGGCCTTCCAGAAGTACTCCTCCGAGAACGGTGTCAGGCCCTCGTCATTTCCCAGACCCCACATCGGATTCGGCGTGTGAAAGGTCACCAGGCCCGCCTGGCGATTGAGTGCCAGGTGGAGGGCGGTGATGTCCGAGAACCCGATGACGATTTTCGGGTGGGCGCGGATCTTCTCGAAGTCCAGCCGGTCGAAGATGCGCATCGTGCCGTAACCACCGGTGCCGGGAAAGATGGCGTCGACCTGCGGGTCGAGAAACGCCTGCATCAGCTCCTCGGCGCGTCGCTCGTCACTGCCTGCGAGGTAGCCGTCGGCGGCAAAGAGATCGTCGCGCATCTTGACCCTGTAGCCCATCGCCTCGAGACGCCCCTTGGCCAGCAGCATCCTCTCCTCGTTCAGATCGCCAGCCGGGGCGACGAACATGATCGTGTCTCCGTCGTGCAGACGGGGGGGCTGAAGCATGGCCTGATCCGCGACTTCGGCAGGCATGCGCAGCTGCGGCGAGGGTGTGGTCGAGCGGCATCCCGAGGCCAGGACGACGATGGCGACGAGCGCGGCAAGCGGACGGTGCGACAACATGGGCCGGTTTCTACTTCCTGGGAATCTGCCAAAGGACACGGGCGACAGCCTCACCGAGATCTGCCATGAAGGGGCGGGTGGTCTCATCGTACTCGTACTCGTCGTCGTTGAGAATTCCGTCCTTGTTGGTGTAGAGGGTCACGGCCAGAAAGAAGTTGTTGCCGGTTGCGGTGTCGACAACCCAGGCGTTCTCGGTGCTGAAGCCGTAGGCCTGCCCGGTCTTGTTGTAGATCTTGATGCGCTTCTTGGGGATGACTCTCTCGAGACCCGGCAGCAGATCCTTCACATAGTGGTCCGGGTACTCCTCGCGGTCGTAACGCGGGTTGTCCGACTTGCGCGGATACTGCGACATGGCCTCCTTCATGAGCTCGCGATCCGCTTCTGACAGCTCGAAGCCGGGGCCGCCACAGTCGACGTCGGGGCGCACCAGCATGCAGAGTCCTCGTTGGAGATCGACCAGCGGGAAGTAGTTCTTGGTCGAGAAATCCATCGGCGCTTCGATCAGCACACCGTCAGCGTAGTAGCCTCGGCCCACCATGATGCGGTCGACCGGCTCGTGTGGAGGAAGAGGCTCGGAAGTGCGCTGAGGCAGTGTGTACTTGAAGTCCCGGCCGATGAAGGTGATCTCGGGGAGCTGGCGATGCTCTTCAGGCGTGCGGAACTCCGAGAGCCGGTGGACGATACGTGGTGCGTCCAGGCCAGCCGCCTTCAGCGACGCCGCGATACCGTCCTGGCCGACCAGTTCGTAGAGGTAGTTGTAGGCCTGATTGTCGGAAACCAGGAAGATCTCGCGGATCTGTTGACGCACGGTGATCGAGCCGGAATCGAGATTGTCCGGATCGTCCTTCTCCAGCACTTCGTCCTCGAACAGGGGGTGGTAGATGAGGGGAGTATCCAGATCGATCGGGTGGCCGGTTTCCTGCCGCAGCATGGCCAGCTTCTGGGCGGCGGCGACCGCTGCGAAGAGCTTGACGGTGCTGGCAGGGTAGAAATACTCGGCACCGGTGCGATAGGTCTTCTGGCGCAGGACGGGTCTGCCGTCGTCGTCCTTTTCCACCATACCCAGGACTGCCTGGAGGCGATACTCCTCTGCATTGTTGAAGACATGCTCGAGCCTGGGATTGGCCCGGAGAGCTTGTTCCAGCATGGTGTCCTGGGCCATGGTCGGTCCGATCGTGGTCATGCAGAGGCTTGCGATCAACAGGGTGCGGATGCCGTATCGCCGATGCATTACGCCTCCACGTTGGATGGAGCCACAGCGAGATCGCGGACGTTGCGTTCGGTGGCGAGCACCGTGGCCAGGGTTTGCCTCTCGTTGATCAGTCTCGCCCGGTCGCCATCGACGAGGACTTCGGCCGGTCGACCGTGATCGTTGTAGTTGGAAACCATGGACATGCCGTAGGCTCCGGCGGAGAAGATCGCCACCAGGTCACCTCGTTCCATAGAAGGTAGCAGCCGATTGCGGGCCAGGAAGTCGCCGGTCTCACAGATGGGTCCGACCAGATCGGCAATCTCGAGAGCGGGTAGCCCTGGATCCTCGAGGAATCGGGGACCCTCGCCGGACCACTCGACCGGCCAAACGAAATGGAAGGCGCGGTAAAGGGCTGGGCGAATCAGGGTATGCATGCCGGCGTCACAGATCACAAAGGTCTTGGCTCGACCCCTCTTGACGTGTTGCACCCTGCTGACGAGGATTCCGGAATTGGCCATGATCGACCGCCCGGGCTCCATGAGGACCTGCAGGCCGCTCTGCACCCGCCTGCTGAGCAATGGGATCAGACCGGCAGCGTAGTCCTCCAGTGGCGGGACCTCGTCCTCGATGTAGTTGATCGGCCAGCCTCCGCCCAGGTCGAGCACTTCGATCTTGTGCCCGCGCTTTTCGAGCTGGTCGATCAGGTCGAGCAGAACTGCGACAGCTTCCGCGTAGGGCTCGACTTGCGGTACCGGCGAGCCGATGTGCACGTGCAGGCCGACGAGATCGACTCCTTTACCATTCCATGCATCGAAGACCTCGGGAATGAAGGGCGCATCGATGCCGAATTTGTTCTCTTCCTTGCCGGTCGTGGTGTATTCATGAGTGTGCGGATCGACATCGGGGTTGACCCGCAGGCAGACCCGTGGACGGATACCAAGCTCGGTGCCCCAGTAGGCGATGCGTTCCAGCTCTGAGGTCGATTCGGCGTTGAGCACGCCAACCGGACCGCGCTCTTCGGGTCTCATGTCCGCCACATCGGGAAGCTCGCCCAGCATGTGAAAACGTCCATCCAGCGCCGCCCGGATCTCGTCGTCGGTCTTGCCGACGCCGGCAAAGACGATGTCCGACATGGGGGTGCCGGAGTACCAGGCACGCTCCAGCTCTCCCCCCGAAACGACATCCATACCGGCACCCTGTTCATGCATCAGTCGGCACAGATGAGAGTTGGGGCTCGATTTGACCGCATAACGAAATCGGACGCCAATTGGGGAAAAGGCATCGTGCAGTCGCTTGTAGGCCGCCTTGATTGCGGTAGCTGAGTAGATGTAGGTGGGAGTCCCCGCAGCCTCGGCAATGGCTGTGACCGGCACGTCATCGGCGTGCAGGACCCCGTCTCGATACTGAAAACCCGGAACGTCTTTCATCATCAACCCTCTCGTGGTGACAGGATACTCAATTCAAGAAAATGGACCGAATAACTCCGTGAATGAGGCCTGTGCCGCGTCGTGCAAATTCATTTCTCTGAAGTGAGTATCCTGTCACCGGACGGGGAAGAGGTAGTCGGTGCGGCGTTTGATGCGCTCCACCTTCCCGTCATCCGTCATTTCGAAACTCACGAATTCGCCCTCATCGATCTTGAACGTGTCGCCCTCGACGTACTCGAGGTTGGTCAGTCCGTCCTCAGCGCTCTCTCCTGGCGGGTAGTCGTGCGAATACATGACCAGCCGGTCGCTGAGTATGAGAACTCGATACTCCCAGCCCCAAGGATCGCTGTAGAGACCCGTATATCGCTCCCAGGCGGGACTGAATCGGCCTTCCTTAGGGGCCACCTTCGTGCTGGCAGCGATGGCATCTCCGACCAAGTCGAGAGCTTCATAGCTGAAGACATAGGGACTGACATCGCCTGCATTGACCATCACCACCACCCCTAGTCGGGTTTCGGGCACCAGCAGTAGATGCGATCGGTGGTCCCCGATCCATCCTCCATGCGAAACCGTGTTCAGGCCGTTGTGGGGTGTGATGCGGAATCCAAGGCCCATGGCACCAGACCAGTTGGTGTAGACCCACTGGGGACGATGCATCTCTCGCATGGTGCTGGTTCTGAGGATCTCGCCGTCCGCCGTCGAGTTGCCTGAGCGCAGATTCAAAGCGGCGAATCGCGCCATGTCCTCGACGGTGGACACGATGCTGCCCATCGACGCCATTCCTCGAGTCTCGTAGTAGTCCATCGTCTC
Source organism: uncultured Acidobacteriota bacterium (assembly GCA_963707075.1). Classification (GTDB taxonomy): domain Bacteria; phylum Acidobacteriota; class Thermoanaerobaculia; order Multivoradales; family JAHEKO01; genus CAXMQZ01. The sequence goes on along the minus strand of CAVPOX010000002.1, from coordinate 1,499,822 downwards.
GCGGCTTCCATCTGGCCTGCGGCGCATGTAGGCGGTTGCCAGTCCCGGGATCATCTCAGCAGGTGGATCCACGTAGGAGAGCTCCATCTTCAGCGGGGCAAAGACCTGCGACTCGATGACCTCCCGGTAGCTCCTGCCCGAAACCTCTTCGATGATTGCTCCCAGAAGGGAGACGCCAAGATTCGAGTACTTGTACTCCGTTCCCGGCGTGTAGATGAGTGTTTGCTTCGCCGCAGCCTCGACGACTTCGTCGCTCGACGGGAACTCATGATCGGTCCAATAGGGGAAAGCGGCTTCTCTTGGCAGTCCTGCTGTGTGCGTCAGCAGGTTCCAGATGGTGATCGGAGGGGCGTCAGGGAAGGGGTTTTGAATCTCGAAATCGGGAAGGTGCCGGGTGATGGGATCGTCGAGTTTAAGCTTACCCAGATCGCGTAACTGCATGATTGCCGTGGCGGTGAAGACCTTGGTCACCGATCCGATGCGTAGAAGTGTTTCGGGTGTCATCGGTGTCCGGGAATCTAGATCGCTGAAGCCGTAGCCTTTGGCCCAGATCAAATCCTGCTCGTAGACGATACCGATCGCGATACCGGGGATCTGATGGTAGAGCCGGTTCTCCTCGATCCACAGGTCGAGCAGCGCGATCGCGTCGCCAACCTGTGGGTGTTGGGCGACAAAGTCGCGGGCACCAGCTGCGCTTGTGGAGGTAACGCAAAGAATGAGAGAAAGAAGCCAGAGTCTGACGGCGACAAGGCGCCTGCTGGCTTCGACAGAGATTCGAGAATTTGGATTCATGCTGAGAAAGTATCCTGTCACCGGGGTGCTCCTGGGCCTTTGACGAATCGGCCGGGCGTTGCGCCGGTGTGCTCGCCATCGCGAAGAACGTGTTCGCCGTTGACGAAGACATGGTGGACACCGGTCGCCAACTGGTGGGGTTTCTCGAACGTGGCCCGGTCGATGATGGTCTCCGGATCGAAGACCACGACATCGGCGAAGTAGCCGGGCGCCAACTGGCCTCTAGCCTCCAGTTTCAGATTCGTGGCAGGCAGGGAAGTCAGGCGTCGAACGGCCTCTTCGAGCGGGATGATGCCCTCCTCCCGCACGTACTTGCCGAGCAGACGCGCAAAAGAGCCGTAGGCACGCGGGTGGGGCTGAGCGTTGGTGAACGGCGGCACGGGGGCCAGCGACGCGGAGTCCGAGCAGAAGCTCACCCAGGGCAGGGCGATCTTCTTGCGGATGTTGTCCTCGTCCATGGTGAAGCGGACCGTGCCGATGCGACTGTCATCCTCGATGATCAGATCCATGGCCGTCTCGACAGGTGACGTACCCCGCATCTCGGCGACTTCCGCCAGAGTCTTGCCGGTCAGATACCGCAGATCCTCATTACGAAAGCTGACCAGCAGGATGTCTTCAGGCGGGATCATCTCGGTTTCGGCGATCATGCGCCGGCGGGATTCACCGTCCTGCAGACGTGCGACGAACTCCTCGTGTCCGCCCTCCTTCACCCAGGCCGGAAAGTCGTAGTTCAAACCGGTAGAGCTCGCGTGGTAGGTGTAGATATCGGCGGTGACCGGCAGTCCTTCGGCGCGCGCCGCTTCGAGGTGGGCGATGACCTCGTCCAGCTTGTCCCAATTGCGCTTGTGCGACATCTTGAGGTGGTAGATCTCGCCTCGAATCGGCGCATCCCGCACGATCGTGAGGAACTCGTCGATGGCCTCGAAGATGGTGTCGCCTTCATTGCGGATATGGGAGATGTAGAGCCCATCGAATTCGGCCGCGGCCCGGGCAAGCGCGGTCAGCTCCTCGGTCGAGGCGAAGGGCGCGGGAACGTAGGGCAAGGACGAGCCGAGTCCGACGGCTCCTTCCCGCATGGCCTGACGCACCAGGTCCTGCATGCGTGCCAGCTCTGCTGCCGTGGGCTCGCGATCTTCGTAGCCGAGCTCGTGGATGCGTACCGAGGTAGCGCCGACGAAAGAAGCCACATTGGTGGATATCCCCTTGTCTTCGAGGAACTGCAGGTACTCCCCGAGAGTCGTCCAGGAGACATCGAAGAGGATGTCATTCTGGCGCTCCACCATGGTCTTCCTCATCTCGTCATTCAAGGGACCCATCGAGACACCCTCTCCCATCACCTCCAACGTGACCCCCTGTTTGATATCGCTCAGCGAGCGCCCATCCTGGATCAGCGACTCATTGGCCCAACTGAGCATGTTGATGAAGCCAGGCGCGACCGCCAACCCGGTGGCATCGATCTCGACCCTGCCCTGGCTGCGGCCGAGGTCCCCCATCGCCATGATGCGATCGTTGGTGATTGCCAGATCGCCAATGACAGGCGCACTTCCCTTGCCGTCGTACAGGCTACCGCCACGAATGACAATTTCGTATTCGGGCATCTGCTGGCAGGCAGCGAGAACCACCGGAACGGATAGCACCGCCACCAGCACCAACTCGAGATGTCTCATGGTCCCTTCCCTCCCGACTGGAACGAATAGACTACCAGCGGCAGACTGCCGCGATACAGTCGCGACGGCAACACCTGACCCCGGATGATCTCATCATGGCCTCGAGAATCTTCGCCTCGCTGCTTCTGTGTTCCGTTTCCCTGGCGGCTTTCGGTTTCACCGCCGATCAGCTGTGGGAGGCATGGCCCGAGGAGCGTTTCATGTCCACCGTCGCGCCCTGTGTTGGCCATGCGGAGCTGACCAGCAGCATGCAAGATCTGGCATCCCGCTATCCCGAGCGGCTGCAGCTGGAAAGGGTCGGCGAGTCGTTTCTCGGGCGCCCGATCCAGATGATGACCCTGGGCCGGGGGTCGCGAAAGGTCCTCCTGTGGTCGCAGATGCATGGTGACGAGCCATCGGCCACACCGGCCTTGCTGGACATCGTCGACTACCTGCTGAGCCATGCCGACGAGCCCGGCCCGCAGAGCATTCTCCAGGAGTTGACGCTGTTGATGATTCCGATGCTCAACCCGGATGGCTCGGAGCTCTATGTACGGCGCAACGCGCAGGGCATCGACATCAATCGCGATGCCCTAAACCTGGCCACACCCGAGGGCCGTATCCTGAAGCAGGTGCGTGACCAACACGAGCCGATGTTGGGTTTCAACTTGCACGACCAGAACCGCCGTACCGCCGTCGGTGACACCGGGAATCTCGCGACCAACTCGGTTCTGGCGGTATCCGGGGACCCCGAAGGCACGGTGACTCCCGGCAGGTTGCGAGCCAAGCGGGTTTGTAGCGCCCTCGTCGAGACCCTGTCTCCCTTCATGCCAGGAGGCATGGCGCGGTACGACGAGGATTGGAGCCCCCGCGCCTTTGGTGACAATCTCACCGCATGGGGGACGCCCGTGGTGCTGATCGAGAGCGGCGGTTTGCCCCCCGGGCACGACTTTAGCGAGCTGACCCGCCTCAACTTCATCGCTCTACTCAAGGTCCTGCAAGATTTGGCGAAGGACGATCTGGTGGGTTACGACCCTCAGATTTACGAGGATCTCCCTCGCAACCAGTCGAACTCCTGGGCCGAGGTGGTGGTGCGAAATGGTCACATGCTGCAGCCGGGCACGTCGAAACCGTACCGAGCGGACCTGGCGTTCTACCTGTTCGAAGAGGATCGACAGATCGCGGGTTGTGCAGTGGAGACACGTGTGGGCTCCGGGATATTCGAGATCGGTGACAACCGTTTTATCGGCGGCGGGCGGGAGATCGATGCCGAGGGTGCGGTGCTGGTGGCGCCTTTCGTGGTCGGTGTCAAGGGGTGGCTGGCGAGGAAGTGGCTGAAGGAGACGGTGCTCCAAGATCTGGCCCGCCTCGGTGTCGGCACGGTTCGCTGGTCGGTGAGTGGCGACAAGTCTGATGCGGCAGAGACTGTCGCCAGTCAGCTCGCGCGACCGGGCTCGGCGCAGCTTGTAGTGACACACGAGCGCTCCAGTCGGCCAGCAGTGATGCTGCGCAAGCCGCCAACGCTCCCGGCCGAGAATTCACTCGCGTCTATCCTGAGGGCCTTGCAGGTCGCCGCGCCGGACGCGTCAGGCGATCGCCGTGACAGCATGCAGGTGTTGCAGGTCCTGTGGCCCGAAGGAATCTCCGATCGCAACGAATTGCCTGTGATTCGACGAGGCCAGCCCGCTTCCTTTCTGCTGTTTTCCGCCGCGCCGGAGGGGCAGATCGACTTGAACAACTCGACCCTGGATGCCGTCTGGCTGGACGGCGTCGAGATCGATATCGCCCGCTGACAGGAGGTCCCGTGAAGAAGTCCTGGCTGCCAATTGCCTGCTTGCTGGTCAATCTGTTGCTTCCATTCGGTGCCGCGGATGTGCTTCCGGCGCAGGGCGGGGCCACCGCGGCACCCCTGCCGAAGGAGCTATCCACCGCAGCTCGGGCATGGGTCGACGACACACTCGCCAGTCTGACTCTGGAGCAGAAGGCGGCTCAGCTGATAGCGGTGCGCGCCTACGGGTTCTACGAGAATCCGGAATCGGAGGACTATCAGCGGCTACAGCGCGAGGTCGGCGAGATGGGAGTCGGTGGGGTGGTGATCTTCGCCTCCGAGCTCGAGACGGTACCGCGACTTCTCAACGACCTCCAGCAAACAGCCGAGATTCCACTCCTGGTGTCGGCGGACGTGGAGCGCGGGCTGGCGTTTCGGGTCCAGCGCGGCACCGCGCCGTTGCCCTGGGCGATGGCCATCGGTGCGACCGGATCCGAGGACGCAGCCTACTTCACGGGGGAAGTCACTGCACGCGAAGGCCGTGCCCTGGGCATCCATTGGGCCCTCGCTCCGGTCGCGGATGTCAACAACAACCCCGACAACCCGGTGATCAACATCCGCTCCTACGGCGAGGATCCGGAGTTGGTGGGGCGCATGGTCCGCGCTTACATCCGTGGTGCTCAGCAGGGTGGCATGCTGACCACAGCCAAGCACTTTCCAGGGCACGGAGACACCTCGACGGACAGCCACCACACGCGACCCGTGGTGGCGGCCGATCGACAGCGCCTCGAGGCGGTGGAGCTGGTTCCCTTCCGGGAAGCAATCGACGAGGGGGTCGACACCGTCATGACGGCGCACGTGGTGATGTCCGCGGTAGACCCGAAAGCTCCGGCCACTCTGTCGGCAGCGGTGATGACCGGGCTGCTGCGCGAGGAGCTCGGGTTCGAGGGGTTGATCGTCACGGACGCATTGGAGATGGCGGGTATCCGCCCTGCCTGGACGGGTGAAGCCGCCATTCGCTCGCTGCAGGCCGGGGCCGACGTGCTTCTGCTGCCGCCCCAGACCGATGTCGCCATTCAGTCGGTCGTGCGAGCCGTTGCCGAGGGTCAGCTCACCGAGGCCCGCATCGATGAGTCCGTGAGACGCGTACTCGCAGCCAAGGCGCGTCTGGGCTTGCATGGGGACCGGTTGGTCGATCGTGACGCTCTCGGTCGTTCCGTCGCCCGACCCGAGGATCTGGTCCGGACCGAGGAGATAGCCGAGACCTCCATCACCGTGGTGCGCAACCAAGGTGACGTGCTGCCTCTGCGTGCCGAGGAACCGCTGCGCATCCTTCACCTCGTGATCTCATCCGGTTTGCGTGACCGCGCCATAGAGAGCGTGACGCAGGACGCACTGACCGAGCGGGGCATCGCATTCAAGTCGCGATTCCTCGGTCCGGAGGTACCTCCGGCGATCGCCGACAAGGTGCTGGCCGAGGTCGGCAGCTACAGCCACGTGGTCGTCTCGGCGCACATCTGGGTTTCCTCCTCCAGGAAACGCGGTGATCTCAACGCGAGTCAACGGGATCTCCTGAAGCGGTTGGATCGGACCGGGGTTCCGGTCATCGTGCTGGCCTACAACAGTCCCTACTTTCTCGACGAGGTCCCTGAGATTCCCGTCTTCGTGGCGACCTTCGGCTCGGCCACCTCCAGTCAGCGAGCGGCTGTAGGCGCCATCCTCGGTGAATTCGACATTGTTGGACGGTTGCCGGTGGCGTTGCCAGGTCTCTATCCCCTGGGTCACGGTGTCCAGCTGGCGCGGCGGGAGATGTCCCTGCCCTTGGCCGAGCCCACGTCGGCCGGTTTTCGAGCTGGAGGAACCGCGGAGATCGATGCCGTGCTCGCGGACTTCCTCGACCAGCAGGCCTTCCCGGGAGGGGTTCTGGCAGTGGGCTATCAGGGCCAGCTGGCCTACCTCAAGCCGTTCGGGCACCTGACCTACGATGCGAGCTCTCCGGCCGTCGAGGCCGATACCATCTACGACCTGGCCAGCCTGACGAAGGTGGTCGCCACCACCATCATGGCGATGATCCTGGTCGATGAGGGACTGCTCGACCTGGACAAGCCGGTGCAAGACTTCCTGCCACTGTTCCAGGGCCCGGGCAAGGATCAGGTGACGGTGCGCCACCTGCTGACGCACTCGTCCGGACTGGAGGCCTACGGTGATCTGTACAAGGAGCTACGTGGCGAAGAGGCCTATCTGCAGCGCATCCAGCAGATGGAGCTCCAGTACGAACCTGGCACCCGGTCGGTCTACAGCGACTACGGCATGATCCTGCTGGGAGAGATCCTGGAGCGTGTCGCGGGTCGACAGATGGATGTCTTTCTCGAGCAACGTGTCTATGGCCCGTTGGGGATGGTCGACACCGGATTTCTGCCGGCCGGGAATTTGCGGGGCCGCATCGCGCCGACCGAGGATGATCCCTGGCGTGGGTATGTGGCGCATGGTGAGGTCCACGATGAGAACGCCCATGCCCTCGGCGGCGTAGCGCCTCACGCCGGGGTGTTCAGCACCGCGCCCGACCTGGCGCGGTTCCTTCAGATGATCCTGAACGGCGGGGTCTTCGAGCACCAGCGCATCGTCTCCAGGGAGATCGTCGAGGAGTGGACCCGGAAGGCGGGGATTCCGGGCTCGGACCGAGCCATCGGTTGGGACACCAAGTCGGCCGAGGGCTCTTCGGCAGGTAGCTTCTTCTCCCCCGACTCCTTTGGACATCTGGGTTACACGGGGACCTCCATGTGGGTCGATCCCGCGCGCGAGCTCTTCGTCATCCTGCTCACCAACCGTGTGCACCCCACCCGCGAGAACAATCTCATTCGGCAGGTGCGACCGGCCGTAGCCGACGCCGTGGTCCAGGCACTCGAGACACCATGATGGAGTTGCGGCCTGGTCGTCTCCTTTGGGGTGTCGTCGTGGCGAGCCTGGCCGGCGGAGTCTTCATGGCGGCGTGTGCGCCTCCCGATCGGACAGACAGTGGCAGGGAACCCGTCGTTGCCGAGGTTCCAGAAGCGAAAGGGAGCATCGTGCAGGTCGGCCTCGAGCGGTTGGCCGAGGGACAGAACGGCATTCTGTACGGCAGACGAATCGGCTTGATCGTTCACGCCGCGTCGGTCACGGCTGACGACCGGCATGCCATCGATGTTCTGCAGGACCAGGGCCTCGACGTCGTGCGGCTCTTCTCGCCCGAGCATGGCCTGCGGGGACGCGCCGCGGCCGGCGAGCAGGTGGAGAGCGGTCTCGATCCGGTGAGTGGTCTGCCTGTGGTCAGCCTCTACGGCACGAAGAGGAAGCCGGCGAAGGACGATCTGCAGGGCCTCGATGTCCTGGTCTTCGACCTCCAGGGTGCCGGGGTGCGGTTCTACACCTATGTCAGCACCCTGATGCTCTGTCTGGAGGCGGCCGGCGAGGCGGGGCTGGATTTTGTAGTCCTGGACCGGCCCAATCCCCTGGGTGGTGAGCGCATCGAAGGTCCCCTCAGCGCTCCCCGTGAAGTGGTCCCGGAGAGCTTCGTCAACATGGCCCCGGGCCCGCTGGTGCACGGGCTGACGCTGGGTGAAATGGCCAGCTATGTCAATGCGCAGCAGCCTCGGCCGGTGAATCTCACCGTGATTCCGATGTCGGGCTGGGAGCGCCGTATGGCCTGGGACGACACGCAGCGCTACTGGGTGCCGCCGTCGCCCAACTTGCGCAGCGCCGAGGCGGCTCTCGCTTATCCAGGAACCGCTCTCCTGGAGGCCACCAACGTCAACGAGGGTCGAGGAACCACCGATCCCTTTCTCGTCATCGGGGCACCCTGGTTGGACACGACCCTCGTCGACGTGCAGGTTCCCGGTTTCGAGCTCGAGCCGACCACTTTTGTCTCCAGGTCCTCTCCGGCTGCCCCCACACCGAAGTATCTGGGTGAGGAGTGTTCCGGGTTCCGGGTGCGTGTTACGGATGCGGCGGCGGCCGAACCCTACCGGCTCGGCCTCTCTCTGGTCACCGAGCTGATGCGGCAGCCGAACTTCGCGTGGCGTCGCGAAGGAGAGGCACTCACCTGGTTGTTCGGAACCGACCGGCTGCTGGCTGACCTGCTGGCGGGACGGTCCGTCGACGAGATCGTCGCCGCCGACTCGGCCGACCACGATGCCTGGCGCCAGGCCCGCCGGGAGTTCCTGCTCTACTGAGAGACCGAAGGCGCCGTTTCACGCGGCCAGATATAGCTGGCGGCCAGACCCACCGCAAAGGTGCCGGCAGAGCCGACCAGCGCGAACCACGGCCAGGCGAGGTCGGTGGCGAAGAAGACCCAGGTCATGCCGACCAGCCCCACGATCAAGCCGGTGAGCGCAGCGCGTTGTCCGACGCGTTCGGTGAAGATGCCCAGAAAAAAGACACCCAGGATGATGCCAGTGGTGAACGCGGCAATACCCAGGACACTGCTGACGACGGTGGCCTTGAGCCACTGGCCGCCTATGCCAACGATGATCTGCACCAGGCCGAAGAACGCGGTGAGGATGCGGATGACACGGAGCTTGCGAGCCGGCTCGACATCCTGGCCAATGAGCGGAAAGTAGAGGTCGTTGGCGGCCGCGGTCGCGCACGAGTTCAGGGAGCTCGACAGCGTCGACATGGCGGCGGCAAAGATCGCGCCGAGGAGAATACCCAGCACTCCGACCGGCATGTGGTCGAGGATGAAGCGCGCAAAGACCCGATCGGTGCGCTCGAAGGCGACCTCGGGCGGGAAGAGTTGATAGAAGCAGAACAGGCCGATGCCGATGATCAGGAAGAGCGCGAACTGGGCGAAGACGACAAAGCCACTGGTGATCAGGGCCTTGCGCGCATCCGACAAACTGCGCGCCGAGAGATAGCGTTGCACCATCATCTGGTCGACACCGTGCGACCCAAGGGTAATGAACATGCCACCGATGAGTCCGGCCCAGAATCCGTAGGGCTCACTCCAGTCGAGGGCGAAGTCGAAAACGCGGAACTTGTCTGCGGCCTCCCCCATGGAGACCAGTTGACTCCAGCCTTCGGGCAGCTTGCTCAGTAGCAGGCTCAAGGCCAGCAGCGCCCCGCCCATATAGACGGTGAACTGCACGAAGTCGGTCCACAGGACCGCGCGCATGCCGCCGAAATAGGTGTAGACGATGGTGGCGATGCCAATGACAATGACCGCCCAGTACATCGGGATCCCCGTCATCTCCTGCAGGACGATGGCTGACAGGAAGAGGCGAAATCCGTCGGCCAGACTGCGAGTGATGATGAAGATGAGCGATGCCGTCTGTTTGGTGGCACCGCCGAAGCGCTGATCGAGGACTTCGTAGGCGGTGTAGAAATTCCCCTTGAAGTACTGGGGCAGCAGCAGAAACGACACGAGGAATCGACCGACCACGAAGCCGATGACAATCTGCAGCCAGGTCATGTCCCGGCCGTAGGCAAAACCCGGGATGCTCAGGAATGTGACCGTGCTCGTCTCGGTCGCGACGATCGAGAACAGGATCACCCACCAGGGCAGGTCCCGACCGCCGACCATGAAATCGGCAGCGGACCGGGTCGCCCGTCCAACCCAGGTCCCCAGGGCGACAACGCCGGCCATGTAGGCCAACAGGATCAGAAGATCTGTTGCACCGATGCTCAAAGCGCGCCGGTCACTTCTTCAGCAGACCCAGAGCCAGGGTCACGGCTCCCTGTGCGGGCTCGCCCTCGAGTCGGATGGGTCTGGCCTGCGGAAGATCGAGAATCGCTTCGAGTCGCGCATAGAGGCTGGGGCAGGCCTTGAAGACACCTCCTGCCTGGACGAAGGGGAAGGGGTCCTCGAACTCCAGTTGGCGTGCGACCGATCTGCCGGCCCGGGCCAGGTGTTGCGCTGCCTGATCGAGCAGCGCACTGGCAGCGTCATCTCCTTCGTTGGCTGCCTCTTCCACGACACTCGCCAGATCGGCGACCCGATGCCGGGAGAGCTCCTGGTCGTAGAACCACTTGACCAGACCGTCCGGCACGTCGAGATCGAGCTTCTGTGAGATGCGGTCGAATAGGGTCGTGGCGGGACCGCGTCCGTCGGCCGCCCTGACACCTTGTCGAATGGCGGCGTGGCCCAGCCAGAAGGCCGAGCCTTCGTCACCCAGCAGATAGCCCCATCCACCCGAGCGCGCAGTCTCGCCAGCGGGATCCACCCCGTACGCGATGGAGCCGGTGCCGGCCACCACGACGATGCCGACACCCGCCGGAGCCCCCGCGACCAGAGCGACCAGGGCGTCCGGCACGATGTGGACAGCCTGGCGCATGCCCAGCCGCCGTAACACGCCGTGCATGAGCTCCTTTTCCTCCGGGCGATCGACGCCGGCCATGCCAAGACAAATCGCGCTCACCGGGCCCGGTGCTTCCAGATCTTCGATGATCTGGTAGAGAACCTTCTCCACGGCCAACTCACCGTGCACCACCAGGTTGGCGCCGCCGCCGCGGGCCTTGGTGGTGATCTGACCGTCTTCGTCAGCCAGCAGGCCGACGGTCTTGGTGCCGCCGGCGTCGATTCCGATGACATATCTCTTGGACATTGCCACGGACCTTAGCACGGGATCTGGGAGGTCGAGTCAATTGATATCGGGCTGACAGGGCCGCACTCCGAGTCCCGGTTCCTCCGGCAGCACGAGGCGTCCACCCTCGAGCGTCGCACCCATGAAAGGGTCGTCGGAGATCAGCACATTGCCATCCAGGTCGGCGTAGTCGACCAGCGGTGAGATGTGCGCCGCCGCGGTGATTGCCAGAGACGTTTCGATCATGCAGCCCAGCATGATCTGCATGCCGTGGGCGCGGGCCGCCGCGATCATGCGGAGCGCTTCGCCGATCCCGCCGCATTTCATCAGCTTGATGTTGATCCCGTCGAAGGCGCGAGCCAGGCGCGGGATGTCGGTGGCGCGATGCACGCTCTCATCGGCGATCAAGGGCAGGGGGCTTAGGCGGCGCAGCTCGACCATGGCCTCGAGCTCGCCTGCGGGCAGCGGTTGTTCCACCAACTCGACACCCATCTTCTCGAGCCACTCCAGGCGTTCTACCGCTCCTTCCAGAGTCCAACCTTCGTTGGCGTCGACGCGCAGGGGGCGGTCGGTCATGTCGCGCACCGCTTCGAGCATCCGGCGGTCGTCGTCCGAGCCCATCTTGATCTTGAGGATTTCGTACTCGCTGGCTTCCTTCACCTTCTCGGCGATGATCTCCGGAGTGTCCATGCCAATCGTGTAGGAGGTCGGTGGCGTTGCGCTCGCATCGAGGCCCATCAACTCGTAGAGTGGAATGTCGAGCCTCTTGCCGACCAGATCGCGCAAGCCCATATCGACGGCGGCCTCGGCTGCGGGTTGCCCGGGGATGGCAAGCCGGTTGGCGGAGTCGTAGAACTCCTTGGGGTGTTCCAGACTGTCGACCATCAATTCAGCCGCCTCGGCCGCCGACTGCCAGTCCTGGTTGTAGCGCGCGATGGGCGCGGCCTCACCCCGGCCCGTCAATCCCTGATATTCCATTTCGAGGATGAGATTGTCCCGGGTATCGCTGGCTCCCCGAGCCAGGCGAAAGGTATGTCGCAGATGGAGCTCCTGGCGGTAGAAGTGCAACGCGATCATGGTTTGTCCGAGCTCTTGCGCAATAGCGCGGCGACGACGCCCGAGAGACCGAGAACACCGATCAGGTTGGGAAAGATCTGTAGGCCGTTCATCAGGTCGCCCCAGGCCCAGACCAGCTCCACCTTGGTCCTGGCACCGAGGATTACCAGTCCACAATAGATCCAGCGATAGGGCATGACAATCCGGTCACCGAACAGGAAACCGAGATACTGCTCGCCGTAGTAGCCCCAACCGATGAGGGTGGTATAGCCGAAAAGCAGGGCGCAGAATGCGACCAGAACACCCCCGAAGGGCATCGAGCTCTCGAAGGCCTGAGCGACCAGGGCTGTGCTGTTGAGGCCGGAGTCCCAGACTCCGCTGACCAGAATGGTCAGGGCGCTGATCGAGGAGGTGACGAAGGAAACGATATAGACCTCCATCATGGCGTTGTAACCCTGCTGAACCGGCCTTGCGGATTGGGCCGTTCCATACGCCACGGCGGCGGTGCCGTACCCTGCTTCGTTGGCATAGATCCCTCGTGCCAGCCCATAGCGCACCGCCATCATCATCCCGGTGCCCAGAGCACCGCCACCGGCAGCCTCCATCGAAAAGGCTTCGCGGAAGATGAGACGGAAGACCTCCGGCAGCTGGGTGAAGTTGGTCAGAATGACCGCCGTGCCGCCAATCAGGTAGAGGATGACCATCGTCGGCGCGATCTTCTCGGCCGCCCGCCCGATCGAGCGGACCCCACCGATCACCACCAACCAGGCGAGAATCGCCAGCACGATGCCGCTGATCCAGGTGGAGATACCGAACTCGCTCTCGAAGACCACGGCGATCGAGTTCGGCTGGGTGAACGGTGTCGTCGTCAGTGCCGCAATCCCAGCAACGAGGGCATAGATCCAGGCCAACTTCGGGGAGCCGAGACCGTCCCTCAGGTAGTGGGAGGGGCCGGCGGAGAGCTCGCCGTTCTCGACCTTGCGATAGCGTACCCCCAGGGTGGCTTCGGTCAGTTTGATCACCGTGGCGACAAAGCCGTAGGCCCAGATCCAGAAGACGGCTCCCGGACCCCCCGCCACCACTGCCGTGGCGACACCGGCAATATTGCCCGTGCCCACCGATGCCGCGAGGCCGGTCATGAACGCCTGGAACGGACTCAGGACTCCGCTGGCGCTCTTGTCTGTCTGAGGTTTGAAATTGACCAGGGCTTCCTTGAAGCGCCGTATCTGGACAAAGCCATAGCGCAGCGTTAGAAAGATCCCGGAGCCGAACAGGAGCGCGATGGTCCAGGGACCCCAGACGAGAGTGTTGGCCCAATCGACAGCGCTACGCAGGAGGTCGAGCATGGAGGGGCATCATATCCCGCACTAATTGCCAGAGGTCGAGGATCGCTGTGCTATACAGGGAGTGGATGGCGCTCGTGTCGAAGTCTGGTCGAATCCTGCATCTTCTGTCCGTTCTGGTGATCCTCCTCTCGGGGTGCTCACCCGAGGCCTCTGAACCCGAGTCGACCTCGCAAGGAGGCGACACTCCTGATTCCGCCAGGCCATCGGTCCTGTTGATCACCCTGGATACGACACGGGCCGATCGATTGGGGTTGGAGACCGACCAGGTCGCGACTCCCGAGCTCGCAGCGCTGGCTGCGCGAGGTCTGTACTTCGAGCAGGCCTATTCGGTCACCCCCACGACGCTGCCCTCTCACACCTCGATGTTGACCGGTCTCTACCCGACGGAGCACGGCGTGCGCGAGAACGGCCGCCGCGTCAGTGGTGAGCTCGATCTGCTTCCGGACTTGCTGAAGGCTCGCGGGTTGACCACAGCAGCGTTTGTGTCGGGCTTTCCCTTGGCCGGCCAGTTCGGTCTCGCCCGGGGTTTCGATCATTACGACGACGGGTTCGGGGCCGATCGCACGGAGCGGTCAGCTGGTGAAACGACCGATGCGGCCCTCGCCTTCCTCGAGCAGGCCACGGGTGCTCTTTTTCTCTGGGTACACTACTTCGATCCACACGACCCCTATGAGCCACCCGAGCCCTTCCGCTCTCAGTACGCTGACAATCCCTATCTGGGAGAGATCGCCTACATGGACAGGGAGATCGGCCGGCTGGTCGCGGGGTTCGAGGGTCGAGTGCAGGGTCAGCCGTGGAAGCTCCTCGTGGTCGGAGACCATGGCGAAGGATTGGGCGATCACGGTGAGGACCTGCACGGGAACCTGCTCTATCAGGGGGCCATGCGCGTGCCGCTGATTGTCGCCGGATCAGGAATCGCACCTGGAACGATCGACCGGACAGTGAGTGTGAGGCAGGTCTTTGCCACAGTGCTCGGTTGGGCAGGGGGCGAGCCACACGGCGGCCTGTTGGACGAGGTCGGAGCGCCCGTGTTGGCCGAGGCCTTGAAACCCTATTTGCAGTATGGGTGGCAGCCGCAGTTCATGGCGGTCCGCGATGGCATCAAGGTCATCCGGTCGGGAGACACGGAGGTCTACGACGTGCGCACCGATCCCGCTGAAACCGAGAACCTGGTGGGCCAGATCGACCTGGATCCGACACTCCGGGAGGCCATCAGCATCTATAGCGCCCAGGCTCTGGCTGAACCCGGTTCGGGTGATGCCGATCTCAGCCCGGAAACGCGGGAGAAACTGGCCAGCCTCGGCTACTTCGGTTCCTCGGGTCGTCCCCAGCTGAGGAAGGACGCGCCGAATCCCAGGGACATGGTGCATCTCTATCGTGACCTGGATGTTGGTGCCGGTTTATTCATCCGTCGGGATTACGAAAAGGCGATCCCGGTCTTCGCCCGGATTCTCACAGCCGACCCGAACAATTTCGTGGTGGCCCTGCGACTGGCGGTGGCGTATTCGGCAGTCGGCAACGAGTCACAGGCTGCCGCCCATTTCGACCGAGCCAGGGCGATTGATCCTTCGTCGCTGGATCTGCGCCACTACCAGGCGATGCACTATCTGCAGAACCGCCAATGGGATCTGGCGCAGCCGTTATTCGAATCCGTCTTGGCTGAGACACCTGACCGACTGCCGGCCCTCAAGGGTCTGGCACAGATCTACACTCGACAGGGGCACCTGGAGAAGGCGACGCAGCTGCTCGAACAGATCGTTCAGATCATGGATTCGCCAGGCCTGGAGCTGACACGACTCGGTGAGCTACGGATGGCGCAGGGTGATACCCCTGGCGCAATTCGCGCCTTCGAGAGAGCCAGAGAGATCCTGGGGAACCAATTCACCTTCCATCTGGAGTTGGGTGTGCTCTACCTGGCGAATCGGCAACTCACCGAGGCCGCCAGCAGTCTGGACCAGGTGTCAAGCATGCACCCCGGCTATCCCATGGCCCTTTTCAAACGGGCGCAGGTCAGCGTCTTGCTGAATGAAGCCGACCGTGAGACACGAGTGCGCCAGGCTTGGCAAGGGGCGGATGACACGACCCGCCCGCTCATCGAGAACGAACCGCTGTTTGACGACCTCTCGTATCGCTGATGGGCAAAGCCGACAGGTGAGCGGGTCGGAGCGACCGCCTTACCCTCCGCGCGGGAGTTGCCATTCCCAGACTTCGCCATCCTCCGGGTGGTCGACTGTCCCGACTCGACGAAAGCCCGACTTCTCCAGGACCCGAGTCGATGCATTTCGCTCGGGCAAGGTCTGTGCGACGATGTTCACATCGGCCGCGGCGCCCTGCGCCAGGGCGATCAACTGACCGGCCATCTGGGTCGCGAGTCCCCGATTCTCGTACTCGGGGAAGGTGAAGTAGGCAATCTCGACACGGCCGTCGGAGGGTGGAGACTTGAAGCCGCAGGTACCCACGGCTTGGGATCCTGCAACCACGAGGTATCCGATCCAGGGCTCCTCGAAGCCGACCGCATCGTAGAGAGCTCCTGTTGCGAGGAGGACCTCCCGAGCGGTGGCGGAAAGCGGATGGTCGAAGTCGCGGGGTTTGCCGTCAACATCGACAGGGGTCAGCTCGATCTTCATCAGTCGCTCCGGTTGGCAAGCTCATCGTGCCGCCGATCGGTGCTTGTCGAGCCAATAGGCCCAGATGACCAACAGCCACTGCGCCTGGCCAACCCAGGCGATGATGGTCGCGCTGGGTGGTGGGCTGCCAAGGATGTTGCTGGCGTACACGACCAGCAGAAACGCCACCAGCCCTGCGAGCCCCCAGCGACCGATGGCGTCGCGAGGCGTTGTTGCTCTCGTATAGAGCCAAACGCCCAAGGCGAACAGCGGCAGCTCGATCGCCAGGGTGAGGGGAAGTGAAGACCAGGCGCCGAGGCCGACGTTGGTGGCGGCTCCGGGGTACAAGGGAAGGTCGGGGCGATGGACCACGAGGTCGAGCACCCAGTGACTCAGGACCAGTCCAGCCAGGACGAGCGCGCCTCTGCGGTCCCGGCGCAGGAGGAAGTAGATGCCGCCGATCAGCAGGGCCCAGCCGACAGACACGAGCAGGCTGTGAGAAATGGGGTAGTGATCGAAAGCCAGGGGCGTGACGACGGTGGCTGCGGGATCGATCCGAACGCGCTCGACTCCCAACAGCAGCAGCGTCGGCCAGAGCAGGTCGACAAACTGAGCGGCGAAGAAGAGCGTGCCGAGCGAGACCCTGGGGGCTGCGGGCTTTGCGCCGAAACCGACGCCGAAGTGGCCAATAAACATTGAGTCCTCGAAGGATCGAGCGAGTCTACCCTGTCCGGTACCAGGCCAGGCCATCGATGGCGTCGAGTGGGTTCTCTCCGACGAGTGGCTCGTGGCTCGTGGCTATGTCTTGGCCAGCAGCACGACGTAGTTCTTGCCGTACTTCTTGGCGCACTTGGGGCAAGTGGTGTAGTAGAAGTAGAGCTTGTCGAGATCCTTGCCCTGGGCCTGGACGAAGGCCTTCATCTCTTCGATCCACTTGCGCATGTTGCTGAAGGGTCCTTCGAAGACCTTGGAGAGAAAGGTGCCCGAGATCGTCGCCATCTGGGCGTCGGGGACGTCCTTGTTCACCTCGATGTAGACGTCGGCTCCCCAGAGCGAGGTCTCGTCAGACAACACGACCTGGGTTTCCGGATCGGCATCGGCCGCCTCGATCTTGGCGGCATTGCGTTTCATCACGGCGCCGAAGTTCAACGGGATGTGGAACAGACTCGTCACGCGGTCTTTGATGAAGCGTCGGTTGTCCCAGGTGAGGGTCTTCCCGTCCCAGGGTTCCGGGACGAAACGTGGGCAGCACTCATCGGCGTTGCGTGGGCTCATGGACAGTCCTCCCACGACTATCCTCTCTCCACGCGAAGCTGCAGTCCACTCCCTGAGAAGGCCGTTAGCTGACCGCCCCTTCACGCGCCGTCAACTCACCCGTACTGGCATCGAGATCCACCGGAGCGCCGTAGGGGAGAGAGGCCTTGCGGTCGCCGTGGCCGAAGCCGCCGTTGAGCACGACGGGTATCGGCAGCCGACCGAGTCGCTCGACAAGAACATCCTGGGTCGTCGGAGGCTGGATCTGATCGTCCGCGATGTCGTCGCAGTCGGTGAAGTCGCCGACGACAATGCCGGCCACTGAATCGAGGATTCCTGCCATCTCGAGGTGAGTCAGTAGACGATCGATGCGATACGGCAACTCTCCGACCTCCTCCAGGAAGAGAATGGCGCCGCCGAAATCGGGTTGCAGCGGTGTGCCCAGTAGACGGGAGAGTATTTCCAGGTTGCCGCCCAGCAACCTTCCAGAGGCCTGGCCGTCGACGAGGGGCTCGAGGCCGGCGAGCAGGATGCCGGGATGCGGGTTCTCGAGCAGGTTGAACAGGGAATCCCGGTCCTCGGCCACCAGAGTGCCAAGATCGCTGATCATCGGGCCATGAATCGCTGCGACTCCCGCTTGCGCGCAAGTTGCCAGGAGGGCTGTGACATCGGAGTAGCCGACGATGGGCTTGGGATGTGTGCGCAGCGCCATACGGTCGATTGCCGGCAAGATGCGGGTCAGCCCATAACCGCCCCGAGCCAGGAATATCGCCTGGCAGTCGGGATCGGCGATGGCAGCGTTGAGGGCCTGGAGTCTGTGGCGATCTTCGCCGGCGAGGAATCCAATCTTGGCGAAAAGGGTGCTCTCGTCATAGGAGAGCTGGTAACGCTCTCGCAGGACTTGCTCTCCTGCCTCGAATCTCGCCCGGTTGACGGGCCCCGAGGCCGCCACGACACGCACCTTGTCGCCCGGTCTCAGCCGGGGTGGGCGGATCCACTCCATGCAGGGATCCTATCCCCAAAAGAACCGTGAAATGTCCGTTCACCCTCGAGTTGGGTCCGGTCGGTGACAGGATACGGTCGGCAGTCGGGTATCCAACGCCGGTTGTCGGGGGAGAATGTGGCCATGCATCGACAACGCCGAGGTCTGATTGTTTGCCTGCTCGCGCTCGCGACCACCGGTTGCGGTTCCTCGCTGAAGATCCATGACCGCCCCATCTCCTTCTCCGAGCAGCGGCAGGAGGCCACCCTCGCCTATATCGAAGAGCATTACGGGAAGCAGCCCGCGGACATCTCGATCGAACCTCGAGTCATCGTGCTGCACTGGACCGCGATCGAGGGTTTGGAAGCTTCCTTCAGAGTGTTCGATGCCGAGACACTGGCAGGCTCCCGACCCGACCTGTTGTCGGCGGGACAGGTCAATGTCTCGATCCAGTTCCTGGTCGATCAGGACGGAACCGTCTATCGGCTCATGCCCGAGACCTGGATGGCCAGGCATGTCATCGGTCTCAACTATTCGGCGATCGGCGTGGAGAACGTCGGCGGTGGGAACAGTGTCGACAACATGACTGACGAGCAGATCCGGGCCAACATTCGTCTGGTTCGCTACCTGGTGAGGAAGTACCCGACGATCCGCTACCTCATCGGGCACTCGGAGTACCGACAATTCGAAGGTCACCCGCTCTGGCTGGAACAGGACGAGGGGTATCGCACCGACAAGGTGGATCCCGGTGAGCGTTTCATGAACGCCGTGCGCCAGGGCGTTGCCGGCCTCGGACTCGAGGGACCTCCCTAGCGACCTGGTGACAGGATACTTTCTCCCGTCTGCGATCAGCAGGGGGCCGCGAAAGTATCCTGTCACCGGTTGACAAGGGCAGGAGCCGTCACTATTATTCCTAATTAGGACCACAACGGTCCAGTATTAAGACCAAGAACGCGCAACATGCTCAGAATGACCAAACAGGCGGACTACGCCATCGTGCTGTTGACCCGGATGGCGAGTGAGCCAGAGAGCCAGTTCAACGCCTCGGAGATCGCCGAGCAGACCGGGTTGCCGCAGCCGATCGTCAGCAAGATCCTGAAGCTGCTGACCCGACGCGAGCTGTTGACTTCGCATCGTGGCGCCAAGGGTGGCTACCGACTGGCGCACACCGCGGGTGATATCACCGTGGCCCAGATCATCGAGGCCGTCGAAGGCCCTATCGCCATCACCGAGTGTGTCGATGAAAACCCCGGGGAGTGCTCTCAGGAACCCGTCTGTCCGGTTCGCAGCAACTGGCAGCAGATCAATTTCGCGGTCCGCAACGCCCTGGAACAAATCACTCTCGAAGAGATGACCCAACCCGCCGCGCCCACACTGGTGAAGCTGGGGAGTGGCTCGCTCGAGCCTGCAATAGACCTACTGGAGAGAGACCATGCCAGAAACTGAAATGGAAATTCTCGAAGAACATGTCGCTCAGGAGTATGAGGCCGGCTTTGTCACCGATGTGGAGTCGGACACTTTTCCGCCCGGGCTGAACGAGGATGTCATCCGGGCCATTTCGGCCAAGAAGGGCGAGCCCGAGTGGATGCTGGAGTGGCGTCTCAAAGCCTACCGCCATTGGCTGACAATGAAAGAGCCCACCTGGGCCAACATCAAGTATGAACCTATGGACTATCAGTCCATTTCCTATTACTCGGCGCCCAAGTCGAAGGACGATGCTCCCAAGAGCCTCGACGAGATCGATCCGGAGATCATCCGCACCTACGAAAAGCTCGGAATTCCTCTCGAAGAACAGAAGATGCTGGCCGGTGTAGCCGTGGATGCGGTCTTCGACAGCGTGTCGGTGGCGACGACCTTCAAGGACAGGCTGGCCGAGGCCGGAGTGATCTTCTGCTCGATGTCGGAGGCGGTCCGTGAGCACCCCGACCTGGTGAAGCGATACCTGGGCTCTGTCGTGCCTCCAAAAGACAACTTCTTCGCGGCTCTGAACTCGGCGGTCTTCTCCGACGGCTCGTTCGTCTTCATCCCGGAGGGCGTACGCTGTCCGATGGAGCTCTCGACCTACTTCCGCATCAATGCCATGAACACCGGCCAGTTCGAGCGCACTCTGATCGTGGCAGAGAAGGGCTCCCATGTGAGCTACCTGGAAGGCTGTACCGCCCCGATGCGGGATGAGAATCAGCTGCATGCGGCAGTCGTCGAGCTTTATGCGCACGAAGAGGCGGAGATCAAGTATTCGACCGTGCAGAACTGGTACCCCGGCGACATGGAGACCGGCAAGGGTGGCATCTTCAACTTCGTCACCAAGCGGGGTCTGGCCGCCGGGCGCCGTGCGAAGCTCTCCTGGACCCAGGTGGAAACCGGTTCCGCGATCACCTGGAAGTACCCCAGCTGCATTCTCAAGGGCGACGAATCGGTGGGTGAGTTCTACTCGGTGGCGCTGAGCAAAGGCCGACAACAGGCCGATACCGGCACCAAGATGGTGCATGTCGGCAAGAACACGTCCTCGACCATCGTATCCAAGGGCATCTCGGCGGGCCACGGTCAGAACACCTACCGGGGGGCGGTGAAAATCCTCAAGGGGGCCGAGAACGCGCGCAATTTCTCGCAGTGCGACTCGATGCTGATCGGAGATCAGTGCGGCGCCCACACCTTCCCCTATATCGATGTGCAGAACCCGTCGGCGCAGATGGAGCACGAAGCGTCGACCTCGAAGATCGGCGAAGATCAGATCTTCTACTGCAACCAGCGAGGCATCGAAACCGAGGACGCCGTTTCGATGATCGTCAACGGTTTCTGCAAAGAGGTGTTCAACGAACTACCCATGGAGTTCGCCGTCGAAGCCCGCAAGCTCCTCGAAGTGAGCCTGGAAGGCAGTGTCGGTTGATGGATCACGGACCGGCTGGCCTTGTAGTGGAGGCCCTTGCGGCCTCCCGGGAGGGGGCAAACCCCTCCCCTGCAAATGACCGAAAAACGGCAGGTGCGGGGCTCGACCCCGCCCGTCACGAAGTGATTAGGCAAGAGATCAACAAAGAAGGAATCGAGATATGAGTCTTCTGGAAATCATCAATCTACACGCCGGTGCCGAGGGTCAAGAGATCCTCAAAGGTGTCGATCTGACGGTCAACCCGGGCGAAGTGCACGCCATCATGGGGCCGAACGGCTCGGGAAAGACCACCCTGGCCCAGGTGCTGGCCGGTCGCGAGGAGTACGACGTCACCGAAGGTCAGATCCTCTACAGAGGTGAAGATCTCATCGAGCAGTCGCCCGAGGAGCGTGCCCGTGAAGGGTTGTTCCTGGCCTTCCAGTACCCAGTGGAGATCCCGGGTGTCAGCAATGTTTACTTCCTGAAGGCGGCGCTCAACGCCATCCGCAAGCATCGCGGAGAGGATGAGATGGATGCGATGGACTTCCTCACCTATGTGCGCGAGAAGATGAAGCTGGTGCAGATGGACGAGACCCTGCTCAACCGACCTGTCAACGAAGGTTTCTCGGGTGGCGAGAAGAAGCGCAACGAGATCTTCCACATGGCGGTGCTCGATCCCACGCTGGCGGTGCTCGATGAAACGGATTCAGGGCTCGACATCGACGCTCTGAAGATCGTCTCCGACGGTGTCAATTCGCTGCGCGATGAGAATCGTTCCTTTGTCGTCATCACCCACTACCAGCGTCTGCTCAACTACATCGTGCCCGACTATGTACACGTCATGATCGATGGCCGTATCGTGCGCTCCGGCGACAAGCAGTTGGCGCTCGAGCTCGAGGACAAGGGCTACGCGTGGCTCGAGGAGCATCTGGAGCCCAGCGAGCCGGTCACGGTTTAGGAAGGGGAGCGAGAGGCTATGAGCACAACCATGATTGCTACGGACCACGGACCTTACGTGGCCGCTTTCGAAACCCTGGAGAACGAGCTGACTTCGGTGGGCCCTGAGAGCGTGCGAAAGCTGCGCCGCCAGGCCATCGAGCGTTTCTCCGAACTGGGTCTTCCCACGGTCCGGATGGAGGAGTGGCGCTTCACCAATGTCGCCCCCGTTGCCCGGACCGAGTTCAACTTCGAGCCGGGACGAGGTGGCATCGTCCTCGGTGATCTGGCTCCATATCGTTATGACGACTGCATCCAGTTGACCGTGGTCAATGGCCATCTGGTGCCCGAGTTCTCCGATCTGCGGTGTCTGCCCGAGGGCGTGATGGTCTGCAGTTTGGCGGACTGCCTGAAGAACCATCCCGACAAGATCGACGGCCTGCTGGGACGCGAGGCCCGCTTCGAGAACCATGCCTTTGTCGCCCTCAATACCGCCCTGTTTCAGGACGGCGTCTTCGTGCACGTTCCCAAGGGGGTCGTCGTCGAACGTCCGATCAATCTGGTGAATATCGCCCGTCCCACCGGTGGCCAACCGATCGCCATGTTCCCGCGCAATCTCTTCGTGGCCGAAGAGAGCAGCCAGGTGACCCTGGTGGAGCAGTTCGCCACGGCAGGTGAAGGGCAGTACCTCACCAGCCCGGTCACCGAGATCATAGTGCGAGACAACGCGGTGGTAGACCATTACAAGCTCCAGCGCGAGTCGACTGAGGCCTTTCACATGGCCACCTTCCAGATCCATCTGGGTCGGGATGGCAACTTCTCTTCGCACTCCATCTCCTGGGGAGGCGGTCTGGTTCGTAACGATGTGAACGCCGTACTGGACGGAGAGGGTAGCGAAGCGACGCTCAACGGGCTCTATATGGTCGAAGGCAACCAACTGGTGGACAATCACATGCGGGTCGATCACGTGGCACCGCACTGTGACAGTCATGAGCTGTACAAGGGGATTCTCGAGGGCAGCTCGCGGGCCGTCTTCAACGGTCGGATCTATGTGCACCCCGGTGCCCAGAAGACCGATGCCAAGCAGACCAATCGCAATCTGTTGGTCTCACCCGATGCGCTTTGCAACTCGAACCCGCAGCTCGAGATCTTCGCCGACGACGTCAAGTGCACCCATGGCTCGACCGTCGGTCAGCTGGATGATCTGGCAGTCTTCTATCTGCGTTCTCGAGGAATCGGTGAGGAGGCGGCCAAGAGTCTCTTGACCTATGCTTTTGCTGCCGACATCGTCGAGCGCATCAAGGTCAAGCCGGTGCGCCGGGATCTGGAGGAGTTCCTCTTCCGACGCCTGCCAAAGGGCGACATCGTCAGGCAAGCGGTCTAGATGGAGGCCATGACGGCAGGCATCGCAGGAGGAGGGCTGTCGCATACCCCCTAGGGTGTCGCCGATGGCTACTCGCAGTGCAGGCGGGAGGCCATCGGCTGCGCTCGCCCAGGCGCCGGACCTTTTGTACACTGCATCGGTTGTGCACTGCGCTTGCCGAGAGCCCCCCCCCGAAGGGAGTATCGACAAGCCCTCTGGAGCGGATCCAATCTGATGGCCAAAACACCCACGCCTGAGACTTTGGATATCAACAGGGTTCGTCAGGATTTCCCAGCGCTTGGGTTGGAGGTCCATGGCCATCCGCTCGTCTATCTGGACAACGCGGCGACCACGCAGAAGCCCGAGGCCGTGCTGCAGGCCGAGGATCGTTGGTATCGCGAGCTGTGCTCCAACGTCCATCGCGGCGTCCACGACCTGTCGCAGAGGGCCACAGTTGCCTATGAAGCCGCCCGCGCCAAGGCTCAGCAGTTCATCAACGCCGCCAGCGTCGATGAGGTGATCTTTGTCCGCGGCACGACCGAGGCCATCAACCTGGTCGCCTCGACCTACGGCCGGCAGCATGTTGGCCCGGGCGATGAGGTGCTCATCACCGAGATGGAGCACCATTCGAACATCGTGCCGTGGCAGATGCTGTGTGAAGAGAAGGGGGCAACGCTCCTTGTCGCTCCGATCGACGATGCGGGGCAGTTGATTGTCGAGGAGTATGAGCGCCTGATATCCGACAGCACCAGGATCGTCGCCGTGACCTACGTATCCAACGCTTTGGGCACGATCAACCCACTCAACGAGCTGATCGCCATGGCCCACACCCGGGGAGCGGTTGTCGTCGTGGATGGTGCCCAGGCGGTGCCCCACCTGAATGTTGATGTACAGGCTCTGGATTGCGATTTCTTTGCCTTCTCGGGCCACAAGATGTACGGCCCCACAGGCATAGGTGTTTTGCACGGCAAACTGGATTTGCTCCGGTCGATGCCGCCGTATCAAGGTGGTGGAGAGATGATCCGTTCGGTGACGTTTGCGAAGACAGAGTTCGCCGAACCCCCTGCCCGCTTCGAAGCGGGGACGCCCAACATCGCCGGTGCTATTGCGCTGGGGACTGCTATCGACTATCTCGACGAGCTCGGGGTCGAAAAGGTCGCGCTGCATGAGCAGGAAGTTCTAGCTCACGCCACCGAAGCGATCACCCGGCTTCCAGGTGTTCGAATCATCGGCACAGCGGATCACAAGGCCAGCGTTCTTTCGTTCATTATCGATGGTGTCCACGCGCACGATGTCGGGACGATTCTCGATCGGCAGGGAATCGCGGTCCGAGCGGGGCATCACTGCGCGCAACCGGTAATGAATCGGTTTGGAGTGCCGGCGACGGCTCGCGCATCCTTCGCACTGTTCAACACCCTCGAGGAGGCTGACCGCCTGGTGACGGGCATTGCCAAGGTCAAGGAGGTATTCGGCTGATGTCCGACCTGATGGATTTGTATCAGGAGGTGATCCTCGATCACAACAAGAAGCCGCGTAACTTCGGCAAACTCGACGACGCGGATCACTTCGCCGAGGGCAACAACCCTCTTTGTGGCGATCAGTTGAAGGTCTACATCAAGATGGACGGCGATCGCGTTGCCCAGATACGCTTCGAAGGTTCCGGCTGCGCCATATCCACTGCCTCCGCTTCCCTCATGACCGAGGCAGTGGCGGGAAAGAGCCTCGAAGAGGTGGAAGCGATTTACCAGAGCTTTCACGAATTGTTGACCGGCGATCCCAGTGTGGTGGCAGAGGTGGGGCCTGAGTTGGGCAAGCTGGCCGTGTTTTCCGGTGTGCGAGAGTTTCCAGTGCGCGTAAAATGTGCGACGCTGTCCTGGCACACGCTACAGGCCGCACTGCAAGACCCGGGAAAGTCTGTAACAACCGAGTAGAGTCTCGGCCTAAGTATCGGGGGGGAGCCGAGTGACCACCACACAATTCGAGACGCTGAAAGACCTTCATCAGGAAGGTTGGGACCTTTCTGAGCTGCTACCCGAACCCAGCGAAGAGGTCATCGCTGCCCGACTAGCGGAGCTGGAAGCATCCGTTGCCGAGTTCGAGAGATCGCGTTCGGAGTTGGCTCCGGATATGGCATCCGAGCGAGTCCTGGACCTGTTGAAGCTCTACGACGCTCTGATGAGCCAACTTTACGTCCTGGGCTACTACGGCAGCCTTTGGTTCGCGGCAGACACTCAGTCGGAATCGGCCCTGGCTTATCGCAACCGCATCGAGCAGGTTCTCACCGGCATCCAGAACCGCATGCTGTTCTTCACCCTGTGGTGGAAGCAGCTGGATGACGAGTCCGCTACTCAATTGCTGCCGCCGGCCGATGTGGCGCCCGACTATCGACACTTTCTCGAGGATCTGCGCCGGTTCAAGCCCTTCACACTGGATGAGGCGACAGAGCAGCTCGTCAACCTCAAGGATGCCGATGGTCAGGACGCTCTGCTGACGATCTACTCGATGCTCACCAATCGGTTGGAGTTCCAGCTGGAAACGGATGGCGAAACGCGGACTCTCACTCGTGACGAGCTGATGAGTGACGTCCATTCGCCCAATTCGGAAGCGCGTGCCGCTGCCTACAACGAGCTGTATCGAGTCTACGAAGGCGAGCGCAATGTTCTGGGACAGATCTATATGCACCGGGTCCGTGACTGGTACAACGAAAACGTCAAGGTGCGGGGCTTCGCCTCTCCCATCAACGTGCGCAACGTGGCCAACGACATCCCGGACCAGGCGGTGTCGACCCTGATCGACGTGGTCCGGGAAAACAACGGGTTGTTTCAGCGTTTCTTTCGTCTCAAGGCCAAATGGTTGGGATTGGAGCGACTGCGACGCTATGACATCTATGCCCCGCTGACCGAGTCGGAGCGCAAGGTGGACTACGCCGTCGCAGTCGGCATGGTCCTGGAGACCTTTGCGGATTTCGATCCTCACTTTGCCCGGCAGGCTGAGAGGGTCTTCAGGGAGCAGCATATCGACAGCGAGAATCGAAAAGGCAAGAAAGGCGGAGCCTTCTGCGCCACGGTCTTGCCGACTCAGACTCCGTGGGTCTTGATCAACTACACCGGCCGCGTCCGCGATGTGGCCACCCTGGCGCACGAGCTCGGTCACGCCATCCACAGCATGATGGCCGAAGAGCATCCGTTGTTGACCCAACATCCGTCGCTCCCCCTGGCCGAGACGGCGTCGGTCTTCTCGGAGATGCTGCTCACCGACCGTCTGTTGTCTGAGGAGAAGGATCCCCTCGTGCGTCGCGAGCTCCTGGCCTCGGCTGTGGACGACATCTACGCCACGGTCATGAGACAGGCATATTTCGTTCGATTCGAGCTGGCGGCCCACGAAGCGGTGCAAGCCGGGAGCTCTGCGGAGCATCTGGGTAACCTCTACTGGCAGACCCTTCAGGAACAGTTTGGTGATGCGGTGGATCTGCCGGAAGAGTTCCGTCATGAATGGCTGACGATTCCACACATCTACCACACGCCCTTCTACTGCTACGCCTACTGCTTTGGCCAGCTTCTGGTGCTGGCTCTATATCAGCGCTACAAGGAGCAAGGTGCCGCTTTCGTTCCGGGTTACCTCGAGCTCCTCGCTACTGGCGGCGCGGCCCGACCAGAAATCATGCTTGCCGAGGTGGGCGTCGACATCACCGACGCCGACTTCTGGCGTGGTGGCTTCTCCGTCGTCGACGACATGGTCACCGAGCTCGAATCCTCGTAGCCCGGTCCCCGTCCGTCAGACGATCGAAGCTCCTGGAGATCAGTTACAGTACTCGCAATGGAGATCTGGAGAGAATTCACCTTCGAGGCGGCGCACGAGTTGCCCAATGTCCCGGAAGGGCACAAGTGCCGCCGGCTGCACGGACACTCATACCGGGTGCGGATCTTTGTCGAAGGCGAGCTCGATCCGGATCTCGGTTGGGTAGTCGACTTCGCCGATATCAAGAAGGCCTTCAAGCCAATCTGGCAACAGCTCGACCACTACTACCTGAACGACATCGCAGGCCTCGAAAACCCGACTGCCGAGGTCATCGCCAAGTGGATCTGGCAGCGTCTCGCTCCCGAGCTCCCGATGCTGAGCAAGATCGAGATCGGCGAGACCTGCACTTCGGGCTGCGTCTACCGTGGTGCCTGAGTCTCTGCCAGACTGACTTCCTTGATTGTCTTGTAGGTCGGGCCGGACGGGGTCAGTGAGCTCTCGATCAGGTGCACCGCGGTCAGGCTGTCCTTGAAGGGATCCACTCGGTCGAGATGGTTGGCGAGAGAGATATCGACCTGTCGCGCTTGCTGAGCTCGGGCCGATTTGTTGAATCGAGCCAGTGTCACATGGGGCGGCTTGAGGCGCAGGTCGACTGAGGGAAGACTCTTGGACAGATGCGCGATCAGCGTTGCCTGTACCCCCGATACCCTCTCCCTGCTATCGGTCACGGAGGTTCGAATCAGGCGAGGACGACCTCGACCCTTGAGGATACTGGGCTGGCCAAAAGACATCGAGAAGGCTTTCATCCGGCCCACTGAAGTGAGGGCGCTGAGACAGTTGTCGAGATCGCTCTCGGCGACCTCGCCCAGGAAGGCGAGGGTCAGGTGGTGGGTCTTCGGTGGGATCGAACGCAGGACCCCCGGGACATCCTCGATCAAAGAGTCGACAAGCGACTGGTAGGCACGCATGTTGGCGGCCGAAAGATAGGAAGCGTAGAAGAGGCGCACTCCTACATTGTAGCGGTAGGTCAGCATTGGTCACTGGTGGCCGACGCGCACGGCACGCGGCCGTACCCGTACGAGTGACCGAAACGGGGGGAAAGCCCCTACAGTTCTTCTTCCTCGAGGCCGGGCAGGTAGAGGGCATTGAAGAGCAGTTTGAAGGTCCGCACGGTCTGGGCTCGATGCTGGGGTCGAAAGCCGATAAGGATGACGCGTCCCTTGCCGACCTTCAATTCGACGATCGCCGCCTTCTGTTCCAGCAGATCGGCTCCCTTGATGTATCCGCTGATCGGAATGTCGTCTCGGTGGCTGGGGAACCGGGCGACGACCTTGCGGGTGAAGCGGGAGTCCGGGATCGATGTCTGGAAGGCCGCGCTGTTGGAGAAGTACGCCGCTTCCTCTGACCGCAGGCCGTAGCCGATCGGGTTCTCGGTGTCGACATCGATACGGAGCATGGTTCCCGGTGCCGAAAAGCGATCAGCCTCGAGATTCTCGAGAGCATTGACAACCGGCAGCTGGAAGAGCTCGATCAGATATTTCGAGGAGCTGTCCAGGGCGACCACGGTACCGCCCTTTTCTACCCACTTCTTGATCTCCTCGTCCCCCTCGGGTCCGAGCCCTCCGGCGTACTTTGGCGGTAGTGGAGTCCACCAACGCCTGGCTTCTGGTGAGTCCGGCTCCCCGGTGCGAATGATGTCCGAGCCCACGTCGGGAAAGAGCAGGACGTCGACCTTGCCGCGAAATGAGCCTTCCTTGAGGTCATCGTTGGTCAGGTTGATGAAGGGAAACTCGTAGCGCTCCAGGACCCAGCGGGTCCAACCTTCATCCATACTGGCCACCCAGGGCTTGTAGAGGCCGATCCGACTGGATTGAACACGCAATTGCTGACCGACGGGTGATTGTTCCAGACCCTCGACGGGCAGGTCGAGATCGACCACCAACGCCTCCATCTCCTCGCCAGATAGGGTGTCCGGGGTGATGTAGATGTCGCCGCGGGTCGCACCCTCCGGAAGATTCGTTTGCAGCCAGTAGACTTTTCTGCCCTTGCCCAGCAAGCGGTTCATGGCGGTGAACGCTGTATCGGTGCTGTGGGAGATCAGGTATCCCCCCTTGGGCTCGATCGGTGTCTGGGCGATCGACTCGTGTCCACTGATTCGCAGGAACCCACCTTCGACCGGCGTGTCGACTTCGATGACCTCGACCCCCATCGAGATCGGCAGCGACCAGGAGGTCACGTCGTAGGGCGGAAAGATCGGACCACCCTCGTAAGGTACGACCTCGGGGTAGCGCTGAGGCCGCAGCATGGTCAGCAGGAACGCGCGATAGGGCTGTGCGGCCGGGATGAAATGTGTACCGGCAGGGTAGGTGGCAAAGCCAATGGTGACAGGAGCGGCGGCGCTGAAGACCCGGACACCATGCTCGATCAACAGATCGACAAGTTGATTGGCGGCAGCCGGATCGTGTTGTTCAGGGGAGACGATCCACCCGTAGGGTGGGCCGGCTTCGCCGGCGTCGAAAGCGTCCTGACCCATGCGATAGAAATTGGTGAGGAACTCCTGACGGTACTGCGACGAGGTTTCCACCAGCGCCCAGGTGGCGATCAGCTCGTAGTCGATGATGTCTCGCAGCCTCCACCAGCCACCATTCCACGGAGAAGGGAAGTTGGCACGGCGTTTGTGATCTGGTAGCCCCTTGCTACCGCCCCGTAACTCTCCCTCCTCGACATAGATCGGTGTCGCGATACGGACACTGGCCACCTCGGTCAACAAACCGGCGACGTTCTTCCACCAGGCGGTGTTGCGCGTACCTCCTGGCCAATAGCTGTCGAAGATCATGTTGTGCCCGACACCGGTCTTACCCGCTTCCTCCAGGCGATAGCTCATGTTGGTACCGATGAGATCGGTCTCGCGAAAGATGAGGGAGTGAATCTCCGGGTCCAGGGGATCGGTCTGCGGCGGTACGAACATCCGCGGACCGGTGGTCCCCATCTGGTGTTCATCGAGGAAGATCTGGGGAAACCATCGGTGATAGAGCAACTCGTTGACGACCCGGGTCTCTTTCTGGGTCAGCTGGTAGAAGTCGCGGTTGTTGTCGTGTCCGACATAATGATGGTAGAGCCAGGGCATCTCGCTGCCCTCGAAATCGGTTCCCAGGTGATCGTTGTACCAGTCGATTACCATCACCTGACCGTCCGGATTGATCGAAGGCATCAAGAGCAGGATGACGTCCTTCATCCACTCGAGTTTGTCGGGGTCCTGGGTGGTGGCAAAGTCGTAAACGAACTCCATCGACATTTGCAGGGCACCCACTTCGGTCGAATGGATGGTTCCAGTTACCAGGGCTATCACCTTGCCCTCGGCGGTCAAAGCCTCGGCTTGCTCATTGGTCAGGCGGTCCGGGTTGGCCAGCTGCTCAGCAATTTCACGGTAGCGGTCGAGATGCAGCTGATTGGCTTCCGATGTCAGGACGATGGTCACCATGTCGTTGTCCAACGTGGACTCTCCCGAGACCTCCAGCGACACCCGGCCGGATTCTGTCGCTACGAGATTCAGGTATTCCAGCACCTTGTCGTACTTGGCGAGATGAAGATCGGCCCCGACCCGATGACCGAGGAACTCTTCGGGCGAGGGAGGTGCCGCCAGGGTGAGCGTGGGTGTCAGAGTGGCGAGAAAGACGATGAGGAGAATGCGGTGCATGCGAGGCTCCAGACTCGAAGTTCGAGGTGCCGAGCATTGTAGAGGACTGGGTGCCGGGCTTCCAGCGTTCATCCGCGCTAAAATGAGAGATTGCCAAGATGCGGAATCGAGGAGGAAGAGAGATGCAAAGAAAATTCGTATTCATGCTGGTGCTTTCTGGTCTCGTACTTTTGCCAGCATGTGGTCCCAAGGAAGAGGCTCCAGCGCCCGCGCCGGAGGTTGTCGTGGAAGAAGCGGTAGCGTTGGCTGCGGTGGCGGTTCTCAAGCCTCGTGCAGACAACGATGCGAGTGGCACGATCACCTTTACCGAGGTAGACGGTGGCGTCGAGGTCGTCGCGGATATCGCCCGCGTTTCGCCTGGACTCCATGGAATCCACTTGCATGAGATGGGAGATTGCAGTGCCGAGGACTTCACCTCGACCGGCGGTCACTTCAATCCGACCGATGCTCCCCACGGTGGACCGAACGACGCGGTTCGCCACGCTGGCGACTTTGGCAACATCGAAGTTGGTGCCGACGGAACAGGCCGCCTGAGGCTCATCACGGACATGCTGACCGTGGCCGATGGACCCAACACCGTGGTTGGCCGCGCAGTGATCCTGCACGAGGGCGAAGATGACCTCGAGTCGCAGCCGACTGGAGCTGCTGGCGGCCGCCTGGCTTGTGGCGTCGTCAGGTTGGCGGGCGAGGAGTGGGTAGAAGAGGTCGAGGAGCCGCTCGAGAGCCCCGAGATCGAGAGTTGATGGATC
Source organism: uncultured Acidobacteriota bacterium (assembly GCA_963707075.1). Lineage (GTDB taxonomy): Bacteria > Acidobacteriota > Thermoanaerobaculia > Multivoradales > JAHEKO01 > CAXMQZ01. The sequence continues at coordinate 1,468,469 of CAVPOX010000002.1, read as the reverse complement.
TCCCGGTTGGTAGCCTGCTCGCCAGTTGCGTTCTGGTGATGTCGGCGGGGCTGTTGGCTTGTGCACCGGCAAGCGACCGATCGGGTGTTGACGGCGAAGTCCAGGTCGAAATGGCGGAGCGGTGGGAGATCGAATCTCCCGCCGGCCCCGCATCGTTTGCCCCGAATCTGGTAGCTGCAGAGGGGGTGCCCGTCCTGAGTTGGCTCGAGGAGATCGGGGACCCTTCGGCCGAGCCTGGCCACCGATTGCTGGTATCAAGACTCGAGTCAGGCGAATGGTCGGTGCCGGTGGCCGTAGCCGAGGGAACCGACTTCTTTGCCAATTGGGCGGACATTCCGGCTGTAGCGGTAGCCAGTGATGGCACCATGTACGCGCATTGGTTGGCGAAGACCGCTGCCGACACGTATGCCTACTCGATCTTCCTGGCGCGGTCGGAAGATGGCGGTGCCTCGTGGTTCCCGATGGGACCCCTGAATGACGATGCGACAGAGACCGAACACGGGTTCGTCAGCTTCGTCACCCAGGGGGACGGTGTGCGGGCGTTCTGGCTCGACGGGCGACAGATGGCCGAAGGTGGCCCGATGAATGTGCGGACAGCCATCGTGGGGCAGAGAGTCGGCCCCTCCGAGGTGCTCGACGATCGAGTCTGCGAATGCTGCGCGACGGATGCGGTGGTCACGGAGCACGGCCCGATCATGGTCGTACGCGACCGAAGCGACGAGGAGATTCGGGACATCGTCATGATCCGCCAGACCGAGGATGGTTGGTCGGAGGCCCAGCGAGTCGCAGTTGATGATTGGAGGATCGAGGGCTGCCCCGTCAACGGTCCTGCCGTTGCAGCTTTCGGAGAGCGGGTGGCGGTTGCCTGGTACACCGCGAGTGGAACTGGCCCAAAGGTCCAGATTGCCTTCTCGGATGATGCCGGGGATTCTTTCGGCCCGCCTGAGGCGGTGGACAGTGGCAGACCGCTGGGGCGGGTCGATCTCGTTGAGGACGGCTCAGGTGGCTTCGTCATGAGCTGGCTCGAAGGGGTCGACGCCTCGGCTGAGGTCCGCCTGCGGCGATTCGACGCTCAAGGCCCAGCAGGTGAGCCGCTCTCGGCAGTGCGCACCTCTCCGTCACGTGCCAGCGGCTTTCCACGCCTCGCCAGGATTGGCGACGATCTGTACCTGGCGTGGGTCGATATCGATGGCGAACAGGACTCACAGGTGCGGGTAGAGAAGATTCCGATCCCGGCACTCGGCTGACCCTTCGATTGCTCCACGGGTTGCCTGGAAGACGGTCGTCAAACCGTCGAAGCACCGTTGGCGTACAATACGCCGACTATTTGAACTGCAAAGGAAGCCATGAAGACGGATATCGATAACGATCCGGTCGAGCAGGATATCGACCCGCAAGAGACTCGTGAGTGGAAAGAGGCGCTCGAGGAGGTCATCGAGAAGGACGGTCCCGAGCGAGCTCATTTTCTGATCGAGTCCCTCGTTGACAAAGCCCGCCGCTCCGGCGCCTATCTGCCCTACAACGCAACGACGGGGTATGTGAATACCATTCCGGTGCACCAGGAAGAGTCCCGCCAGGGGGATCCTGCTCTCGAGCGCCGGATCAAGAGCATCATTCGGTGGAACGCCATGGCCATGGTCGTGCGAGCGAATCGCAACGGCGGCAATCTGGGCGGTCACATCGCGACGTATCAGTCGGTCGCCAACCTGTTGGAGGTCGGCTTCAATCACTTCTTTCGCGGACCTGAAGCGGAAAACGGTGGTGATCTGGTGATGATCCAGGGTCACAGTTCTCCCGGTGTCTACGCGCGGGCCTTTCTCGAGGGCAGGTTGACCGAGGAGCAGTTGGCCGGCTTCCGCCGCGAAGTCGACAAGAAGGGGCTATCCTCCTATCCCCATCCCTGGCTGATGCCCGACTTCTGGAGGTTTCCCACGGTCTCCATGGGGCTGACCTCGATCAGCGCCATCTATCAAGCGCGATTCATGAAGTACCTGCACAATCGTGGTGTGCTGAACACGGCAGGTCGCAAGGTCTGGGCCTTTCTCGGTGACGGCGAGATGGACGAACCGGAGTCGTTGGGTGCCATCTCCGTGGGCTCTCGTGAACACCTGGACAATCTGATATTCGTCATCAACTGCAACCTGCAACGCCTCGACGGACCGGTACGCGGCAACGGCAAGATCATCCAGGAGCTCGAGGCCGTCTTCCGCGGTGCTGGCTGGAACGTCATCAAGGTGATCTGGGGTTCCAATTGGGACCCGCTCCTGGCGCGCGATCGAAGTGGCATGTTGCGCAAACGCATGGAGGAAGTCGTCGATGGTCAGTACCAGGCATATCTGAGCCGTGACGGGGCATTTATCCGCAAGGACTTCTTCGGAAAGTATCCGGAGACGGCCGAGTTGGTGGCCGATTTGTCGGACGAAGAGATTTGGCGACTCAAGCGTGGTGGTCACGATCCGCAAAAGGTCTATGCGGCCTTTGCGGCGGCGGTCAAACATACGGGGCAACCGACCGTCATCCTCGCCCATACGGTCAAGGGTTACGGTATGGGCGAAGCAGGTGAAGGTCAGAACATCACTCACCAACAGAAGAAGATGGGTGTGGACTCACTGCGCAAGTTCCGCGATCGCTTCAATATCCCGATTGCCGAGGACCGGGTAGACGAGCTGCCTTTCTACAGACCCGCCGAAGACAGTGCGACCCTGCGGTACCTGCAAGAACGCCGCAAGGCTCTCGGTGGCTACATACCTTCGCGCAGCGTCGAAGCCGAGCCGCTTCAGGTTCCGGAGCTTTCAGCTTTCAACGTGTTGACCGAGGGAAGCGGTGATCGCGAAGTCTCTACAACCATGGGATTCGTTCGGCTGCTCATGTCCCTGACCCGTGACAAGGCGATCAAGGACCACATTGTGCCGATCGTGGCGGACGAGGCACGCACCTTCGGTATGGAAGGCATGTTTCGGCAGGTGGGGATCTACGCACCTTCGGGCCAGCTCTACACGCCCGAAGATGCGGATCAACTGGCCTACTACCGGGAAGAAAAGCATGGTCAGATCCTGCAGGAAGGGATCACCGAGGCTGGCTCGATGGCGTCGTGGATCGCTGCCGGAACGTCACACGCCAATCATGGAATCCATATGGTGCCCTTCTTCATCTTCTACTCCATGTTCGGCTTCCAGAGGATCGGAGACCTAATCTGGAAGGCGGCCGACATGCAGGCCAAGGGATTCTTGCTGGGCGCTACCTCGGGTAGAACCACCCTCAACGGGGAGGGTCTGCAGCACCAGGACGGTCACAGTCACCTGATCTCGTCGACGGTGCCCAACTGCCGGTCCTACGATCCGACATTTGGCTACGAGTTGGCCGTGTTGATCTGGGACGGTCTGAAGAGGATGTACGCGGACGGTGAGAACGTCTTCTACTACCTGACTCTGCTCAACGAGAACTACAAGCACCCAGCGATGCCCGAGGGAGTCGAGGAAGGAATTTGCCGGGGCATGTATCTTCTGAAACAGAGCCCACAAGATAAGAAGGGTAAGCCACGCGTCCAACTGATGGGCAGTGGCTCGATCTTGCGGGAGGTGTTGGCCGCCTCCACTCTGCTGGAGGACGACTTCGGGGTCGGTTCCGATGTGTGGAGCGCGACCAGCTTCAATGAGCTACGCCGGGACGGAGTGCGAGTGGAGCGCGCCAATCGCCTGCACCCGACTGAGAAGCCCGAGCAGAGCTATGTCGAGCAATGCCTGGAGGGTCACGAGGGACCCGTCATTGCATCGACGGACTACGTCCGCTCGGTTGCCGAGCAGATTCGACCCTTCGTACCGGGTCGCTTCGTCACGCTCGGCACCGATGGTTTCGGCAGAAGCGACACGCGGGAGCAATTGCGTCGTTTCTTCGAGGTTGATCGGCATCATGTGGTGATCGCCGCCTTGAAGGCACTGGCCGATGATGGTGCTGTAGCGTCCGAGAAGGTCGAGGAAGCGATCAGGAAGTACGAAGTGGATTCGGAGGCACCGCCGCCATGGACGGTATAGTCGAGCAGGTCACGGTCCCCGACATCGGCGACTTCGACACCGTCGATGTCGTCGAGGTGCTGGTCACCGCTGGCGACGCGGTGGCGGTGGACGACCCCTTGATCACGCTGGAGAGTGACAAGGCGACCATGGATGTGCCATCGCCGAAGGCCGGCAAGGTTGTCGAGGTCAAGGTGAAGACCGGCGACAAGATCGGCACCGGTGGTGTGATTCTGACCCTGGCCGTCGCTGAAGCCGCACCCGCACCCGGACTTTCTGCCGACACACCGGGGGACCAGTCGAGTGTTCACCTCACTCCGCAAGAGGAGGGTAAGGCTGCGATCGGTGAACACTCGACTGGTCCCGGTGACATTGTGCAGGAGTCGAATGTCGAGCCGGATGCGTTTAATAGGCCGGTCTCCGCGCCGGCCGGTCCTGCTCCCGTTGACGAGTTTCCCACCACGCATGTCTATGCCAGCCCGGCGGTGCGGCGGTTCGCGCGGGAGCTGGGGGTGGATCTCCAGCGGGTGAAGGGTACGGGTCGCAAGGCGCGGATCCTCAAGGAGGACGTGCAGGGATTCGTCAAGAAGGCCATGGCAGAGCCCGCGGCCGCCGGGGGCGGTGCCTTGCCGCCGATGCCGGTCTTCGATTTCAGCAGATTTGGCGAGATCGAGCGCCAGCCTCTTAGCCGAATCGAGCAGGCTTCGCTGGCCAATTTGCACCGTAGCTGGCTGCACATTCCACACGTCACGCAACATGACAAGGCCGATGTCACCGACCTCGAGGCGTTTCGTAAATCGAAGTCGGAGGAGGCCAAAGCACGGGGGATAAAACTGACACCGGTCGCGTTTCTAATGAAGGCGTCAGTGGCGGCGCTACAGCGTTTCCCGCGAGTCAACAGCTCACTGGACCCCGATGGCGAGCATGTGATTCTGAAGAGGTACTACCACCTGGGTGTTGCCGTCGAAACCGAGCAGGGCCTGGTGGTACCCGTCATCCGCGATGTCGACCAGAAGGGCATCTTCGAGTTGGCCGAGGAATTGGGAGAGGTCAGCGGTCGGGCTCGAGAGGGCAAATTGAAGCTGGATGAGATGCGCGGCGCGTCCTTCACCATTACGAGTCTTGGTGGCATTGGTGGGACGGCCTTCACTCCGATCGTCAATGGCCCGGAGGTGGCGATTCTGGGTGTTTCCCGCATGGAGCAACGCCCGATCTGGACCGGCGAGGGATTCGAGCCACGATTGATGCTTCCCCTCTCGTTCTCCTACGACCATCGGGTCATCGACGGGGCGGTGGCGGTCCGGTTCACGACCTTTCTTACCCAGGTCCTGGGTGACATCAGGCAGCTACTGTTGTGAGCGACGCCGTGGAGATCAAGGTTCCGGATCTCGGCGGAGCCGAGAAAGTCCTGGTCGTCGAGATTCTGGTATCGGCCGGCAGCACTGTGAAGGTGGACGATGGGCTGCTGACGCTGGAGAGCGACAAGGCATCGATGGACATTCCGTCGCCGCAAGCCGGTGTCATCAAGGAGATTCTTGTCGAGGTCGGTGACGAGGTTGTCGAAGGACAAGCGATCATGAGCCTCGTGTTGCAGGCTGCGGAATCAGCCGAATCACCCGATGAGAGGGGGGCCCAATCGCAGGTTCCTCTCGCTCCGCAAGAGGAGGGTGAGGCTGCGCTCGAGGAGCCTGCGACCGGGCCCTCAGCCGCGGTCACCAAACCGCTCGAGCACTCGGCCCCTGCGCCGGTCGCCTCCGAGTCTCCCGCCGAGGCTTCAGAGGATCGGTCGCCCGGTAGCGCACCGGATACCAGCACGAAGACCGAGGTCCTCGTCCTGGGAGGCGGGCCGGGTGGTTACACGGCAGCATTTCGAGCTGCTGATCTGGGTAAGAAGGTGACGCTGGTCGAGCGGCATTCGAGGTTGGGTGGGGTTTGCCTCAATGTCGGCTGCATTCCTTCGAAGGCTCTGCTGCATGTGGCCAAGGTGATGGACGAGGCGGCGGATCTCGCCAAGCACGGGGTGTCGTATGGCAAGCCGAAGGTCGAGCTCGACGAGGTCCGTGGCTTCAAGGATTCAGTGGTCGATCGGTTGACCAAGGGTCTGGCTGCCCTGGCTAAACAGCGAAAGGTCGAAATTGTCCAGGGAGAGGCGCGGTTCACCTCACCGAATTCACTGCAAGTGAAGACATCTGCCGGAGATACCGCCATTTCCTTTGAGCAGGCAATCATCGCGGCTGGTTCTCGAGTGGTCAGGATTCCAGGCATTCCTTGGGACGACCCACGAGTGATCGACTCGACGGGCGCCCTGGCACTCGCAGATATCCCGAAGCGGCTGCTGGTCATCGGGGGCGGCATCATCGGTCTCGAGATGGCAATGGTCTATGGCGCGTTGGGCTCGAAGCTCACCATCGTCGAGATGCTGGAAGGGTTGATTCCTGGTTGCGATCGCGACCTGGTCAAGCCCCTGGAGCGAAGGTTGAAGCGACGCTACAAGGCAACGATTCACCTGGGTACCAAGGTCTCGGGTATCAAGCCTCTGAAGAGTGGGCTCAAGGCCACCTTCGAAGGGGGAAAGGAGCCGGCACCCGAGACGTTTGATCGGGTTCTGGTGGCCGTGGGGCGTCGACCCAATGGCGACCAGATCGGTGCGGAGGCTGCGGGAGTCCGCGTGAACGATCGCGGTTTTATCGAAGTGGACAAACAGCAGCGGACCAACGTGGCGCAGATCTTCGCGATCGGCGACATTACAGGTCAGCCGATGCTGGCCCACAAGGCAACACACGAAGGCAAAGTGGCTGCCGAGGTCGCCGCCGGCGAGAAGAGTGCCTTCGATGCCCGCGTCATTCCATCGGTGGCCTACACGGATCCCGAGATCGCATGGGTCGGCCTGACCGAGACCGAGGCCGCCGAGCGCGACATCGCCTACGAGAAGGGCTCCTTCCCGTGGTCGGCGAGTGGCCGCTCGTTGGGAATGGGGCGCAGCGATGGCCTGACCAAGATTCTTTTCGATCCGGCGACTTCGCGGGTGATCGGTGGAGGTATCGTCGGACCGACTGCCGGTGATCTGATCGCCGAGATTGCTCTGGCAATCGAAATGGATTGCGAAGCCGCGGATCTGGCGCTGACCATTCATCCACACCCGACCCTCTCCGAAACGATCGCCTTCGCGGCTGAAGCCTACGAAGGCACCATCACGGATCTCTACGTGCCCAGGAAGAAGTAGGAGCTCAAAACATGGCGAAATCACCTGAAGAGATGGCACAGAGCATGATCGACAACCTGCCCGAGAAGACCGGAAAGTCCCTCGAGGACTGGCTGAAGATCACCCGAACCAGTGGACTCGAAAAGCACGGCCAGATCGTCAAAATGCTCAAATCGGACCACGGCATGACTCACGGCTTCGCCAATCTGGTAGCTGCGAAGACGTTGGAGCCCGCCTCGGTGGCCGGCGGAGACAACCTGGTCGACAATCAGTACGCCGGTGCCAAGGCTGATCTCCGTCCGATCTACGACGCCATCATCGGGGAGGTGAAGAAGTTCGGGAGCGATGTGGAGGTCGCGCCCAAGAAGACCTATGTCAGCCTGCGTCGCAACAAGCAGTTCGGCCTGGTTCAGCCGTCGACCAAAACGCGGGTGGATGTGGGCATCAATCTGAAAGGTACCGATCCGACCGACCGGTTGGAGGCCTCCGGGAGCTTCAACGCCATGGTGAGCCACCGTGTTCGGGTCACCGAGAAGGCCGAAGTCGATGCCGCTCTGATCGACTGGCTCCGTCAGGCCTACGAAGCTTCATAGCGACTGCCGATCAACTGGTCAGCGCGGTCGGGTCGTCGAGAAGCGCCTGAAACCGCTCGAAGAAGCGGCCGACATCCAGTCCGTCCATCAAGGCGTGGTGGACCTCGACCGAGGTCGGCATCAAACGTGCCCCGGCCCGATCCGAGTGTTTGCCGAAGACGATCTTGGGAATCGAATCGTGAGTGCCGAGCCTCTGGGCATGGGTGAAGCTGGTGAAATGCACCCACGGGATGATCGAATGGTAGATCAAGTCGTCTCGATCGGGGCGATCCTGCAACGGTCCGGACTCGGAGCGTGCTCGGTCGAGTATCTCGCGCGCCGCGGTTTCAAAGCGATCGTAGGACGGGTTGTAGTCGAAATAGGCGAAGCCGAAGGCTTCATCCTGGCGCAGAATGGTGGATCCGCCATGCACGACGTCGTGCACGAGAACTGCGTCTTCTGAGAGCCGATAACGGAAAGGCTCGATCGCGTTGGCCGCTCGCAGCGAGAGGAAGAGCGATGCCAGGAAGAAGGAAGGCCCGTCGTCTTCCCTGGACCAGGCATGCAGCTTCGACACATCCACCTCGGCGCAGATGTTGAAGCACGGCTGCTCATAGCTCTTGAAGAACTCGAAATGGTGGCGACGGTGCCAGTTTTCGATGTCGAGATAGTGAGGCATGCCAGGCACCCTAGGATATCGGATGAGGCCCTCCGGCAGGCCTCTGGCTTGAATCCGCGGTGTCGGTGTCGATGGGAGGGCCGGAGAATTTGGCGCTCAACCTATGGGGTATAGGGTATGGAAACAGGTCGGCTTTCGGTCCCCGGCTCTGTTCGGGTGTGGGAACATGACTCCGTTTGAGGGCCATACAGCTCTCCCGGCACGGATACCCGGAGAATGACGGTACTCCCAGTCGTCGTCTGTCTTGCAGCCTTGGTCGGCCTCTTGATGGCGGAGAGGTCCGGGTCGAGGCGTGGGAAGTGGCTCTGCAAGCCGCTTGCTGCTGCCGCGTATGTTTGGGCGGCTCTCGCCTGGGGAGCTCTGGAGTCGACGTATGGTCGGTGGTTGCTGGTAGGTCTCGTCCTCTGTTGGTGGGGTGACGTCCTGCTGATTCCCCGGCAACGCCGCGCCTGGTTTCGGGCCGGCATTCTCGCATTCCTCGCCGGCCATCTCGCCTATATTGCCGCCTTTCTCCATCTTAGAATCGGCCTTGTGGGATTGGTCATGGGGAACATGATGGCGTTGGCCCTGGCCTGGCTCGTCTGGTCCTGGTTGGGGGCGAGACTCCCCGCAGACTACCGTCGGCTGGTGGCGGTGTACGTGACCGTCATCTGCGCCATGTTGGTGGCCGCTTTTGCTGCCGCGGATGGCGTCGATCGTTGGGCCATTGCCCTGGGAGCGACCCTTTTCGCCTTGTCCGATGTGTCGGTGGCCCGGGATCGCTTCGTCGCCAAAGCCTTTGTCAATCGCGCCTGGGGATTGCCCCTCTACTTCGCTGCCCAGCTGATCCTTGCTTCCACAGTCGTTTCGTGACTCTGATCATGCTCTCCCGCCATCGACTTGTTTGCAGCACGGCGAAATGAGCTCGTATTGTTTCAGGAGCGTGCAGCGCCGATGAAGCGTCGTGTTCGCCGTGGGTACCGGTGGCTCAGAGTGGCTTCTACAGTAGCGACGTTGGCGGTAGCAGTGCCCATTGTTCTGGTTCTTCCCTGGCGGTGGTTCGATCCGCCGTCGACTGCGTTCATCAGCCGCGCGAAGGCGGAGGGCCTCGAGGTCCAGCAACAGTGGGTCGAGTGGGACGAGCTCTCGCCTCACCTGCCCATTGCTGTCGTGGCCGCAGAGGACCAGAACTTTCCCTACCACCACGGGTTCGATCTGAAATCGATTCGATCAGCCCTCGAGGAGGATCGCTCTCGCCCCCGGGGCGCCAGCACGATTTCGCAACAGGTGGCCAAGAACCTGTTTCTTTGGCCAGGGCACAGTTGGACGAGAAAAGGGCTCGAGGCCTATCTGACGGTGTTTATCGAGCTGCTTTGGCCGAAACAGCGTATCCTGGAGATGTACCTCAATATCGCTGAGCTTGGACCGGGAGTATTCGGAGCTGAAGCGGGTGCCCTGGCCTCCTTCACAGTGCCGGCCGCGAAGCTCAGTAGCCGCCAGGCTGCGCTTCTCGCGGCAGTGCTGCCTGCTCCGAGCTCGAGATCAGCGGCCAATCCGAGCCCACTGGTGAGAAAGCGCGCCGACTGGATCCTCCAGCAGGTCCAGCAGCTGGGCGGTCCGGCATACCTTGATGGAATGTGAGTCATGGGCCGATTGATAGGCTCAGTGTCATGCCACTACAGAGTCTCCCCCCGATCGCTGCGGCCCACCTGGTAAGAGAGGTGGATGAGGCCTTGATTCCACTACTGCGAAGCCTCGATTCCGCGGATTGGCAACGACGGGCCGTGGGGGTGTGGACCGTCCGCGATGTGGCCGCGCATCTTCTGGATGGCGCGTTGCGTCGTCTCTCACTCGATCGCGACGGCCACCAGCCACCATCTCCAGACTGGGATCTCTCCGATTACGGTGAGTTGGTGGGGTACTTGAACGAGTTGAATGCCAGCTGGGTGAGTGCGAGCCAGCGCCTGAGTCCAGAGGTGATCACCGATCTTCTGGAGAATGTATGCCCGCAGATGGCGGATTACTTCGACTCTCTCGACGGGGAAGGCAAGGCTGCGTTTCCGGTGAGCTGGGCGGGAGAGGCGGTCTCCAGGGTGTGGATGGACATCGCCAGGGAGTTCACCGAGAGGTGGCATCATCAACAACAGATCCGCGAAGCCGTCGGTGCCCCTCCGCTCGACCAGGAGCGCTTCGTCCGGACACTGTTGGAGACCTTCGTGCGGGCGCTGCCCAGGTCGTTCGCTTCGCAGGCCGCGCCGGAAGGGACCTGTATCGAGATCCGGGTCAGCGATATGAAAGACATCGCCTGGTTGTTGCAGCGAGAGGTTGGTGGCTGGCAACTCGGAACGGTGGAACCGGATCTGGCTCCGGATGTCTCGATTCGTATTCCGGCCGCCATAGCCTGGAGGCTATTCACCAAGGGAATCAAGACTGCTGAGGCACGGCGCTCGACAGAAGTGCTGGGCCCTGAGCACCTGGCTGAGCCCTTCTTCACGACTCTCGCTATCATGGCGTGAAATTGCTCGGCCATGGGGAGAATGCGCCATGCGTAGGTACCACCATATCGGTATCCCGACTGATGTCGTCCGTGAGGGAGAGGTGCACCTGGCAGAGTACGGACTCTATGTGTCCGGCCTCGAAGAGAGCTCATATGGTGTCGAGTGGATGCGTTTCGATGCCGACAGTCCGTTACCTGAAGTGGTCAGAACCACAGCGCATGTTGCCTTCCAGGTGGACGACCTCGATCTCGAGCTCAAAGGAAGAGAGATTCTCATTCAGCCAAACAGCCCTTCGCCTGGAGTACGGGTAGCCTTCATCATCGAGAACGGAGCCCCGGTGGAGCTGATGGAGATAGACCCGACAAGCCCTTACAGTCTGCAGGGAGGAGAAAAGAATGACCTGGCTTGAAGTCGAACCCCCCACATCGGATGAGTACGATGCCTACTATCAGGGATATATCGAGCAGGTCGAAGGCCGCAAGCTGTCCCTGATTCTCAGGCAACAGCGAGCTGCCATGCTCGAGTTGCTCGACAGCCTCAGTGAGGAACAGGCGGAATTTCGGTATGCCCCGGGCAAATGGAGCGTCAAGCAGGTTTTGGGACATCTCCTCGATACGGAGCGAGTGTTCGTTTACCGGGCAATGAGCATCGCGCGAGGCGAAAAGCAGTCGCTCTCCGGGTTCGACCAGGATGAATATGTGAGGACGGGCAACTTCGATCAGCGCTCGGTGGAGAGTCTCCAGGCGGAGTATCAGGCAGTTCGCAATGGCAGCATCGCCTTCTTCGAAAGCCTCGATGAGGACTCCTGGCGCAAGATGGGAAAGGCGAATGGGGTAAACGTATCGGTTCGGGCGATCGGCTATATCGTACCGGGCCACGAGGCCCACCACGTGCAGGTGTTGCAGGAGAGGTACCTGAGCCGGGACTGATCGAGGAAGAGCGACAGATGCCGAGATATCGCCCCGAGTGCCGCGGTGAGCTTCGCGACGAGGTCATGAGCTTTGCTGGAAGAAGCTCGAGGCCGAGAATCGAGCTCTGGTCTGGAAGTGCCCCCTGGAGATCCCGCGGCTTGCGAGTCTTTCTGATCGCATTGGTGGCTCCGGTTATGGCAGCTCGCGGGGAGGGGGTCGGTGCTGGCTTTCAGGAAGTGGTGGTCTTTCACATGAACAGATATCCAGCCATGGAGATCGAGGATCTCTACAAGCTCGTCTTCCAGGCCGCGATGGGGAGCGAACACGCGGTGGCGAGTGTCGAGTCCGCTCGCCAGTGGCTCGAACGTGAGTTGTCGACCCTGCATGGAGTGTCGGACGAACCCTCGAGTGAGCCTCTGTCCCCGGACGGCTCTCTGGTGCGAGTGAACCTTCGCGCCAGGATCGAACGCGGCGGCCGGATGGACGACCTGCTCGACGCATTTGTCCAGACGGCCAATCAGTTCGAGGGCTCTCCAGAGAAGCTGAGAGCGTACTGGGGCGAAGTCGGGGAGATGGTGGTGGCGGGAGCAATTCCTTTTCAAAAGAGCGCTCTCGACGCCTTCTTTGCCGAGATGGAAGCACAGGGGTTTCCTGCCGTGCATCACTCGACGACCTACCGGGAGAAATACCATCCGGCTTACAGAGTCGTGCTCCGCGAGCTTCTCGAAGCCAACGCTGCGCAGCGCACCGGTCAATAGCCAGGAGGAAACCATGCCCAGACTGATTGAAGGTCCCACCACCATCGAGGCAGCCGGCAACAAGCCGAAGAAGATCGACGAATACATCGGTCATGTCAACTCGGGCCATGGGGAGATCAGTGTGGCTCACATGCGCTCACCCGAGGGTTGGGTGGAGCCCGGGCAGCGGCCGGAGTTCACCGAGATCACGGTGATTCTGCGCGGGCAAGTCCGGCTCGACCATGAAGGCGGATCGATGGATGTGAAGGCCGGGCAGGCGGTGGTTTCGGATCCGGGAGAATGGATTCGCTACAGCACCCCGGAGCCGGGAGGCGCTGAGTACATCGCCATCTGTCTGCCCGCGTTCTCGCCGGACAAGGTGCATCGAGACGAGGAGTAGGAGGATGCCAGTGGACCTCGAGAGTCGAATCAGAAGGCTGGAGTGGTGGAATCGTCTGCTGCTGGTCAGCGTAGTCTCACTGCTGGCCTACGGTTTCAATTCACAGTACTCGCTGGCCAAGGCCAGGACGGAGAAGGTGATCCGTGCCGAGCGTCTGGAGATCGTCGGGTCGCAGGGTGAGCCTGCCGTGATCCTCGGAATGGACGACGCGGGCTCGACCGGGCTCTTCATCAACGATCCAGGTGGTTCCATTCGGGTTGCACTCGCGCATGACTCGGAGGGCTCGGCACTCTTCATTCGCGATGCCAACGGCATCATCCGGGTGGGTGTCGCTCAGTTCTCACATGGTGGTGGAGGTGTCGCCCTGCACGGTCCGGACTCGAAGGGAGCGGCCGTGCTCTACTTCAAGGAGACCGGTAGCCTCACCTTCTTCGATGCGGAGGGCAATCCGACCTCGCGGGTTCCCGAAGCGAGCTCGGAGTAGGTGGGCGCAGGGAGGCCTCGATGAAGCAGGTCAGAACTATCGTGTCGGGCCGGGTGCAGGGGGTCTGGTTCCGGGCTCGCACGCGGGATAAAGCGGTCGCCCTGGGTGTGACCGGATTCGTGCGCAATCTTCCAGACGGTACGGTGGAGATCGTGGCCCAGGGCGAAGAGAGTCAGATCGATGCCTTGATGAGCTGGGCAAGACAGGGTCCACCGATGGCCGAAGTCTCCGGCCTGAAGGTCGACGAAATTCCGAACGACGCGGACTACTCCAGTTTCGAGGTTCGCTATTGAGCGAGCGTGAGCCGAATCCCACCTGGAAGAGCGATTGGCTTCACCATGTCAGGAGAGCAGTGTTGCCGGTGGCGAATCTCTCCACTCGCAGGCGACTTTCGAGCGATTGCAGGTTCTTTGGAAGGAAGAAAATGAATGTTCAACGCTTTGTTGTCTGTCTCGTCGTCATCGTGTCCCTGGCCACAGCGCTGCATGGCCAGGATGGCAAGAAGGTCTATATCTCTGCCGATATGGAAGGGGTCGTTGGCGCCGTAACGGGAGATCAGCTCGGTCCCTCCGGCTTCGAATATCAGCAGTTCAGAGAGCTGATGACCGCGGAGGTCAATGCCGCCATCGAGGCGGCACGCCGGGCGGGTGCCAGCGAAATTCTGGTCAGCGACTCCCACGGCAATGGGCAGAATCTGCTGCTCGACAAGTTGCCGCAAGACATCCGCCTGGTGCGCTCGTGGCCCCGCCCCCTGATGATGATGGAGGGCATCGACGAGACCTTCGATGGTGCGATCTTCATTGGCTACCACACCAGTACGACCAATACGGAAGGAGTGCGGGCGCATACCCTGTCGAGTGCCAACCTGACCGCGGTTCGCCTCAACGGCATCGCGGTTTCGGAGGCTGGGCTCAATGCAGCGATAGCGGGCCACTTTGGAGTTCCGGTGCTGATGATTTCGGGAGATGATGCCATCGTGACGGAAGCCCGAGAGTTGCTCGGAGATATCGAAGGCGCCGTGGTCAAGGACGCGATCAGCTTTCATGCGGCGACAACCCTGATGCCCCAGGCCGCTCTGGAGTTGATTGGAGACAAGGTGGCCGCTGCCATGGAGCACATGAGCGAGCGCGAGCCCTTCGTGCTGGACCCGCCGATCGAGCTGGAGGTCAGTCTCAAGAATTACCGCCCGGCCCAACTGTTGACCTACCTGCCCTTTGTCGAACAGGTGGACTCGCACACCATCCGCTACACGGCCGACGACATGGTGGTCATATCGAAGTTCCTGGAATTCATCACGAGCTACGAGGTCTCCCTGGCACCCTGAGATGACCGATGACTGATCGGCTAGTTGTCGATCCGGTCAGTCTTCGCCCTTGGCAGCAGTATTGGCCCGGCCGACGTACTCCATCAAGCCGGGGTCCAGACCCATTTGTTGGCGAAGACCGGGCTCCTGGCCGTACATGTTACGTAGCGAGGCGGTGATTCCGGGGTCCCCGCCGGTGAACGCCTCGACCAGCTCCTGCCAGCGGCGGGCGAGGGCCTGGACCTCTTCACTGCCGGGGTCGGTACCCTTGGCCATCTCTTCCTGCATGCGGGCGATGAGTTGTGGCCATTCGGTTTCAGCGGCATGGATCGTCTCCTCGCCAAGCTCCTGCTTCCTCTTTTCCAGATACTCCAGCTGCTCTGGGGTGTAGTACTTCTCGAACATCGCCATCATCTCCATGAGTTGCGTCAGTTGATCGATGGAAACCCGCTCTGTTTGCTCGAGCCGCTGGCAAACGGTTTCCAGCCGCCGCACCAGCTGACCGTGAAACTCGATCTTCTCGTGCAGGTGAGAGATCTGCTGACGGAGAGTCTCCTGCAAGGAGTTTTCCGGCCGGGCGAGAATCTCACCGATGTCTGCCAGAGACAGGTTCAGTCGACGCAGCAGAAGAATCTGCGTCAGCCTGGCCACATCATCCTGCCCGTACAAGCGGTAGCCAGCCGAGCTATGCCGGGCAGGTGACAAGAGACCGATGGCGTCATAGTGATGCAGTGTGCGTACGGTCAGCCCCGAGTGTTTCGCCAGCTGTCCCACCTTCATCGTCTTCATCGTCATTGTCCTGATCCCGGTTCGATTGCTGTCGAGGATCGACTGTACACCCTTACGTTGCGTAAGGGTCAAGGCTTGAAATACGTGAAAATAGGCGCAGGAGGACCGTCATGAAACCCGCACCGATCAAGCCGACAATCGCATTCGAGGATCTCGCGAAGGTGGATATCCGAGTCGGCACCATCGTCGAAGTCACCGAGGTGCCCGATTCGAAGAAGTTGATGCAGCTGAAGGTTGATTTCGGCGACCATCACCGAACGATCCTGGCTGGAATCAAACAGGAACGCGAGGATCCAGCAAAGATCCAGGGGATGCAGGCTTTGTTCGTGGTGAATCTCGAGCCGCGCAAGATGGCCGGTATGGTCTCTGAAGGCATGCTCTTCGACATCGGCTACCCTGACGGAGTAATGCCCGCGTTAGCGGTTCCGGAAAGACCGGTTCCCGACGGTTCCAGGACGGGGTAGCACCGGATGGTCGATGCCGCCTGATCGATGAAGGGATGCGACAGGCAGTTGGCCGGATTGGCCGTCACGTGGTGGGGGTCGGCTCGACCAGATTGGTCTCCTCTCCATCCCCGAAATAGGCTGCGGCGGGCTGTGAGGTCAGCACCCAGAGTACATAGGCGCCCACAATCGTGCCAATGGGAAAGAGGAAAAGACCCAGGATCGCCAGCACCATGGCCAGTACCCGTGCCCAGTACTGCTTTCTCAGGAGGCCCCAGCCGGCCAGAGCCACCGGGATCCCGAAGAGCAGAAGGAATCCGCCCGCACACAGTCCAACCACGGTCAAGATGCCGAGAGCTTCACGCTCACCCGACATCAGGCCGATGCCAGAGAAGAATGCCATGAGGAGGATGGCACCTCCGATATAGAGAAAGGCTTCCAGGATGTGCAGCCAGGCGACCACCGTGATGTGAAACTTGAAATCCTGATCGCGCATGCAGTCTCCCTCCGGTTTTTGGCTCTCTCCTTCAAGTACGCCTGTCAGGCGGGTTTGTTCGGCTAGACTTGGTGCACGCTCCACCCGTACCCATCTGGAGAGTCGACATTGGCCGAAGTGCCAGGAAGGCGGATCTGCCGTGAGTGAAACAGGAAGAGTGTGGGCTGCCCTGCTGATCGTTGTCGTGCTGGGCGGCCTCATCGATAGCAGTCTCGAGGCTCAGGAAGGTGAAATCTTGGCAGGACCCATTTGGTTCGGCACGGAGATATCGATCGCCCCCGACCCCGATGCGGCGGAGCTCTGGCGCTGCCAGGCCGAGTTGCGGGATCTCCTTGGCGAAGAGGTTCTTTCGGCCCCGACGATTGTCTTTGCAGCGGGTGAGCGCGCCAGCGTGAAGTCGGGCCTGCCGTCGGCGATGCTGTGGGAGTTGGAAGTCGAGGTTGGCGATAAGGGCGGCGAAGCCATGTGGGTATCGCGGGTCACCCTGGACGGGCAGGTCGTCAGCATTGCCAAGGGTTCGGTCGTACTGCAATCGGAGTAGCGGTTGATGACCAGGGTACGGCTCGTGCATTGGAGTGCAGAGGAAGCCAGGGAGCGGATCGCCGCTCTCGAGGCAGCGGGGTTCACAGTGGACTACGAGCTGCTCGAGAACCAGAGGGCTGTGCAGCAAATTCGTCAAGACGATCCCCAGGCGATCCTCATCGATCTGACCCGGATGCCGGCGCAGGGGAGGGACCTGGCGTTGTGGCTGCGCCAACAGAAATCGACTCGGGACGTGCCGCTGGTCATCGTCGAAGGTGCGCGCGAGAAGGTCGAGGCTCTCGTGAAGCTTTTGCCGGATGCGACCTATACCGATTGGAAGCGAATTCGCAGCGCGGTCGACAAGGCAATCGCGCATCCGCCGAAGCAGCCCATCGTTCCCGAGTCGGTCTTCGCCGGCTACTCCGGGACACCTCTGCCCAGGAAGCTCGGCATCAAATCAGGAATGGTGGTGGCCCTGGTCAAAGCGCCGCCCGGGTTCGAAGTGAC
The DNA here is from genome assembly GCA_963707075.1 of uncultured Acidobacteriota bacterium. GTDB lineage: Bacteria > Acidobacteriota > Thermoanaerobaculia > Multivoradales > JAHEKO01 > CAXMQZ01. Next base: position 1,450,937 of record CAVPOX010000002.1, on the reverse strand, counting down.
GTTGGGTAGTCTGCCCGAAGATGTGGAGCTTCGGCCCAGCGGGCGAGGTCATCGAGATCTGACTCTCTGCTTTGTCCGCTCACGCCGTGAGCTCGAGCGACGGATCCGGAGCCTCGTCAAGGTTGCCGATCAGGGCAACGTCTGGATCGCCTGGCCGAAGAAGGCTTCCGGGGTTGTCACCGACCTGACGCAAGCCGACGTGCGCCGAACCGGTCTCGATGCGGGGCTCGTCGACTTCAAGATATGCGCGATCGATGAGACTTGGTCGGGGCTCTGTTTCGCCTTGCGTCGCGGCTGAGACAGGGCGCAGTCCGGTGCAGCGATCGTAATGTTAGTGTCTCGGCCCAGGAGCGCCGCAGAGTTGCTTTCGTTGCAAACCGAGCGTCTGACGTTGAGACCCTTCCGGGAGGAAGATGTGCCGGACTACGCGGCCATGTGCGCCGATCTGGAGGTCATGCGATTCCTGGGTGGGAAGGCCTGGACCCGGTTGGATGCATGGCGTCACATCGCCACCGTCTTGGGGCACTGGCAGATGCGTGGGTTCGGGCTCTGGGCGGTGGAGGAAACCGAGACGGAGACCTTTGTGGGTCGAGTCGGGTTCATCCAGCCAGAGGGATGGCCGGGTTTCGAGCTGGGCTGGACCCTCGCTCGCTCTTGTTGGGGCAAGGGCTATGCGACCGAAGCGGCACGGCGGGCACTCACCTACGCCTTTACCGAGCTCGAGCGTGAGCATGTCATCAGCCTGATCCATCCGAAGAACACCGCTTCTCGCGCGGTTGCCGAGCGACTCGGCGAGCAATACGAGGACACGATCGAGTTCTTCGGCGAGCAGATCTCCGTCTACGGCCTGTGGCGTAGAGACTGGAACGGAGACGGACAGCTCTCGACCCAATGACTTGATAGCATCCGAGCCGCTATCAGTTCGAACTATTCGGAGGCGTAACCATGGCAGAACAACAGATGGACGGTGAGAAGGCGCAGGTGCAGGCGAGCTTGGATCGCGTCGGTGGAGAGCGTCGCTTCCAGATTCTCAATGCCGGACCGGGAAGCGCTCTCGATGTGCGCTTCAGTGTCGCCTCGGAGCGAGAGAAGAACTCCCCTGTCAGTGCTCACGACCTGGAAACGCTGTTCCCGGTGGCGGAGCTCGAGGCGGGTGAGGCCATCGCGGTGGGTGCGATCATTACACCGGGAACAGGCCTCCACTTTCGGGGTGTGGTGACCTGGAGAAATGTTGATGGTTCGGAGGAAGAGGGCGTCTTCTACATGTCGGCCTGATTTGGCGGGAACCACCATAGCGATCCATGGCATATATCGACTACCTGTCCCGGGAAGAGATCCTCGAAGACGATCACGTTCCCGATAACGACAACATCATCCAGATTCACGGCGTGCACAGCCGGGTCATGCGGCAGCACTACGACCTCTATCGGGAGCTGATGTACAGTCGCGGATCTCTGAGTCGAGTTCAGCGCGAAATGATCGCGGTGGTGGTCTCGGCAGTGAATCAGTGCCACTACTGAGTGCACCATCACGGGGCGGGTCTCCGTAGGTTACTGACGTCGAAGAGAGTACAAGCCGAGAAGCAGGAAGCCCTTCTGGGTGCCCTGCAGTCCGATCACCATACCGGCGAGCTCTCGAGGCAAGACCGCGCGATGCTCGACTATGCGGTGAAGCTGACCCGAAGCCCGAGCGAGATCGATGAAGGCGACGTGAGGACGCTGCGTGGCGCCGGATTTGACGATCGTGCGATTCACGATATCTGTGCGGTCACCGCCTACTTCGCCTTCGTCAATCGCATCGCCGACGGCCTGGGAGTGGAGCTCGAATGACGAAGACCATTGTCGTAGCGTCGCACAATCCGGTCAAAGGCAACGCTACCCGGGCTGGCTTCGCGCGGATGTTCCCTGGTGTTTCCTTCCGCCTCGAGCCCGTTTCGGTGGATTCGGGAGTGTCCAATCAGCCGATGAGCGAGGCCGAGACGCTGCAAGGAGCCGAGAATCGTGCGAAAGCCGCGCGGCTGGCGATCCCGGAGGGTGATTTCTGGGTTGGAATCGAAGGCGGCATCGAGGATCTTTCACACGGCATGCTGGCCTACGCCTGGATCGTCGTTCTGGCAGATGGCAGCGAAGGCAAGGGGCGGACCGGTGGATTCCTCCTTCCTGAGACGGTGGCGAGTCTGGTGCGGGGCGGCATGGAGCTGGGTGATGCCAACGATCAGGTCTTCGGCCGTGAGAACTCGAAGCAGCAGGAAGGCGCGATAGGGCTCCTCACCGAGAGGACCCTTGATCGGACCGAGCTCTATGAGCATGGCATCCTGTTGGCATTGGCGCCGCTGAAGAGTCCCGCGTTCTATCGATGAGCTCGACCACGTTGCTGCTGGTTCGGCACGCCCATGCCGAGTGGGTGCCAGACGAGATGCGGCCGCTCTCCGAGGTAGGCAGACAGGATGCCGTTCGCATCGCCCGGTTGCTGCGCTCGGAATCACCGGTAGCCATCTATTCGAGTCCCTATCGCAGAGCGCTAGAGAGTGTCGAACCGCTGGCAGCGAGCCTGGATCTGTCGATCGAGGTCATGGACGAGTTGCGCGAGAGGTCCCTGGGAAGTCGTTGGGAGGCGAGCTGGCTGGAGACCATCAGGGCAACCTGGGAGGATTTCTCTCTGGCCTACCCAGCCGGCGGAGAAACCAATCAGCAGGCAATGGAGCGAGCTGCCGCAGCTCTCGAGACTATCTCTGAACGGCACCCCGACGAGACCGTCGCGGTGGCAACCCACGGCAATCTTCTGGTATTGCTTCTACGGGTCATGGATCCGACCAAGGGCTTCATATTCTGGCGGAACCTCACCCTCCCGGATGTCTACAAGGCCGTGGTGAGCGGGGGCAGAATCAGCCAATTGAAGCGGCTGTGGTTGCCAGGCGAACCATCGTAGAATCAGTCAAGCTCTGCCCGGTTCAAGATCGGAGGTGTGATGGTGTTTGGATTCGAATTGTGGGTGATTCTGGCTGTCATTCTCAGCCTGACGGTGGTCGCCTATGCGAGCTTCCGACTGCAGACTCGCGGCTGGATCTACCGCATTCTCCTCATGATGGGCTTGTTGTCCCTGATCTGGGGCATCTCTCCAATCCTCGGCGGCGGCAAGATGTCGCCCTATCTGGTGGTCGGGGCGATCGTCGCTTTCGGCTTTCTGGTCCTGTCGGAGTCGACAAGTGATGAGGCGAGGTGGTGAGCTCTCGTCTCATTGCCCCTCGGTCAGTTTCTCGTCGATGTAGTCCTGCCAGTCTTGCACTCTGCCTCTTTGCCTCATGACCTCGTTCTCGAGCTCGATGATCTGCCGGTCGGCATCTCGGACCTTCGCTTTGAGCAGCGTCAACTGCAGATCGAGCTCGTGGCTATAGCGTTCGATCTCCTCCAGAGGCATGTCGAGGTCGCCGGAGTCGAGCCCGCTGGCAAGCTGTCCCAGACGCATCTCGATCTCTCGCTTCTCGTCGTCGATCGCGTTGCGGGAGGTCTTGGCGCTGTGCAGGTTCTGTTCGGCCAGCGATAGACGATTCGCTCCCATCTCCACGCGTTGAATCAACAGATCGAGTTGCTGTCCCTCGACGCTGCGTTCGAGCAGGGCGGCGATACGCTCGATGTTCTTGTTGAGACGCTCGAGTTCTCCTTGTAGTGCTTGCGCTTCCGGTGCGAGCGCAGGAGTTTGCGCATTCGAGGGCGCGGCGCCCCAGGTATAGCTGATGCCCGAGAGCAGGATGGCCAGTACCAGCGAGTTCGATTTCATTGAAGAACACCTCCCACCAAGAGTTTAGCCGGGGCTGGGTTCGAGTCCAGCCGGGAAAAGAGGGATAATCTCGAGAGTCGTGAGAGAGAGACAAAAGCGCCCCTCTGGCAACCTGTTCTGCGTATCGCTGGTCGCGGCACTTCTCCTTGTGCTGGAGCCAGCCGCCCGGGCCCAGAGTGACGGTATGGGTAATCTGGAGGTGGGTCAGTTCCTGGTTGCCAGCCGCGGCTTGTTGGATCCGAACTTCGCCAAGACGGTGGTTTTGCTCGTGGTCCACAACGAGGAAGGCGCCATGGGCGTTGTCATCAACAGGCCGACCGAGGTCAAATTGGGCCAGGTGATCGACGATCTGGAGGGGATCGAGGATCGGCCCGAGACCGTCTGGGTGGGTGGCCCAGTGGCCCATTGGCAGTTGGTTCTGTTGTTTCGATCGGGCTTGGAGCTGGACGAGGACGAGCCCATCCTCGAAGATGTCTATTTCTCGGCAAGTCGAAACGTTCTGGAAAGTCTGCTCGAGGCCGAGATGGAGTTCAGGGTTTTTGCCGGTTATGCGGGTTGGTCACCGGGCCAGCTGGAGCAGGAGATTGCCCGAGGGGGCTGGCACGTCTTGCCGGGCGATCCGGAGATGATCTTCGATCAAGAGCCATTCACGCTATGGCAGGAGCTGGTTACCCGCGGGGAGGCGCGCTGGGTCAGTCTTCCCGGAAGCGCTCGGTACGCGTTGATGAGGCAGCCGGTCTCCTCGACGGCCCCTCGGTAGGGAGCGGGCGGTGAGCCTATCCCTGAGACGCTGGCTGCAAGGGGCGACCTCTGGTCCGGTGGTGAGACGGGCTCTGAAGTTCGCCGTGGTCGTTGGGACGATCCTCATCACGATCAATCACGGAGATGCCATCGTTGCGGGAGAGATTGACAGCACACGACTGGCGAAGATGATGCTCACGGTGTTCGTTCCCTATGCGGTTTCGACAGCTTCGAGTGTGGCGGCCATTCTGGAGAGAGAATCAGCACAGGTTTGATTCGATTCCGTGACGCCGTGCTAGATTGCCGCATGGTTTCGAGCAGTCAAAGATTTGTCATCGCTGCCGCCCAGGCGGCGCCAGTCTTCCTGGATCGGGCGGCGACCGTCGACCGCGCCTGTGAGCTGATTGCCGAGGCGGGTAAGGTCGAGGCTCGTCTGCTCGTCTTTCCCGAGGGCTTTATCCCCACCTACCCTTTCTGGTCGTGGTTCATCCCGGCTGGCAGAACTCATCCACTGCGTGAGCTCTACGCGGCGCTGTTGGAGAATTCGGTGACGATCGGCGACGAAGCGACGATGCGCCTGAGTGCAGCCGCGCGTCAGGCGCGTATCGCGGTTGCCATCGGGATCAACGAGGTCAATGCCGAGGCCAGCGGAGCCACACTTTACAATTCCCTGCTATTCATTGGCCCGGATGGAGAGATCCTCGGTGCCCATCGCAAACTGGTGCCTACCGTTGGCGAGCGCCTGGTGCATGGTCGTGGGGATGGAAGCGGTCTGCGGGTTCACGATCTTCCCTTCGGCCGCCTGAGCGGTCTTATCTGTTGGGAGAACTACATGCCCCTGGCCCGCTATGCTCTCTACGCCTGGGGCGCCCAGATTCACGTTGCGCCGACCTGGGATCGGGGAGAACCCTGGCTTTCCACCCTGCGTCATATCGGCAAGGAAGGCAGGGTCTTCGTTGTCGGGTGCTGCAGTGCCATTCATCGTGATCAGATCCCCGACGAGTATGCCTTCAAGAGGGAGTACCTTCCAGAGTCGGTCGAGTGGATCAATCCTGGTGGTAGCGCGATTGTCGACCCCGATGGGAAGTGGCTTGTCGAGCCGGTGGTGGAGCGCGAGCAGATCCTCTATGCGGAGGTCGACCCTGCGGCGATGAGGGGGCCGAGATTTCAGTTGGATGTGGCCGGGCACTACGGACGGCCCGACATCTTTCAGCTGGTCGTGCAGCGCCAGTCCCTCGCGATGGTACACATTGAAGATCAGGAGTCTGCAGGGGAGGAGAGGACTCAATGGGAAGAGTGAGCGACCTGTCGCTGAAAGATCAGATCTTTGTCCGCACCTATCGCTGGCGGCAGATCGATCCCGTGCCCTGGACGCCATTGAAGAAGCCGCTATCAGAATGCCGCCTGGGCCTGGTCAGCACGGCCGGTTTGTCGGCGCCAGACCAACCGCCTTTCGACAAGAAGAAGAAGGGTGGAGATCCAGCCTTCCGCGCGATTCCATCAGCGATCGATGTCCAGACCCTGATCGAGAATCACCGCAGCAAAGCGTGGGATCACCGCGGACTGGAGCAGGACAAGAACCTCGGCTTTCCGATCGATCGGGTGCATGAACTGGTGGAGTCTGGCCGTATCGGATCAGTCGCCTCCCACTTCTTCTCTTTCATGGGCTCCGTCACCGCTCCAGGGAGAATGGTGCGTGATTCAGTGCCTCGGGTCGCCGACATGTTCGTGCAGGATGAAGTCGATGTGGCACTACTGGTTCCCGTGTGACCCATGTGTAATCAGACCGTGAGTCTGATCGCTGCAGGGATCGAACAGCGTGGGATCAGCACGGTCGTCGTGCAGCTTCTGCGCGAGGTGGCGTTGAAGGTAGGACCGCCACGAGCGTTGTGGGTACCCTATCCCCAGGGCTACCCCCTGGCCGCACCGGACGATCCGCCACGACAGCATGCGGTGATCGAAGCAGCGCTGCGACTACTGGAGGACGGATCGCTAGAGCCTCCCGTTCTGGTGGACTACCAAGTGAACGAAGGAGTCGATGATGGCTGATTCCACGAATTTCTATCGCTGGCGCCCGCATCCCTGGCATGGTCTGGAAGTCGGTCGCCGCCCACCTCGTCTGGTGCACGCCTACATCGAGATCACGCCCTTCGATTTGATCAAGTACGAGGTCGACAAGACCACCGGCTACTTGCGCGTGGACCGCCCGCAACGGACCTCCTCGCAACCACCCGCCCTCTACGGATTCATTCCACAGACCTATTGTGAAGAGGGCGTAAGTGAGCTGTCACCCAATGCGGTGCGGGGCGATGGGGATCCCCTCGACATTTGTGTGCTGAGCGAGCGCGCTTTCAATCGGGCGGAGGTAATCGTCAACGCCAAGGTGGTCGGGGGCCTGCAAGTGGTCGACGGGGGTGAGGCCGACGACAAGATCGTGGCGGTGATGGAGAACGACTACTTCTTTGGTGGCATGGAAGATCTTTCGGAGCTGCCGGATATCTATATCGAGCGTCTGCGACACTATTTCAGCACCTACAAGATGGTGCCGGGCGGTGGCTCGCAACTCGTCGTCGAGGGAACCTACAACAATGAGCATGCCTGGAAGGTCGTCACGGCGGCAATCGAGGACTATGAGAAGCGTTTCTGTTGAGGAGTTGGGACCCGCCAGGGGTTTGGGATAAGGTGGCCGCCACAGATTCCGAAAGATGCTGGTTCTGAACCGGGGTAATGAACAAGAGACTGTTGTCGATACCGACCCGACAGATTCATGTGGGTCGGCACTTGGTGCTCGATGCCTGGCAGGCCTCCAGCGAACTTCTGAACGATCCAGAGTTTCTGAGGAAAGCGATGAAGCAGGCCGTCTCCAGCTGCGGCGCCACCTTGATCAACCTCTGTGTCCATCAGTTCAGCCCCTACGGCGTCACCGCCACAGCGACGCTGGCGGAGTCTCATATGGCAGTCCACACCTGGCCGGAGCATGGATATCTTGGAGCCGATCTGTTCTTCTGTGGCACGGGGCACCCGGAACGTGCCCTGGAAACCCTGGTCGAGCTCTACAGTCCCAGGCAGGTCGAGATCCGGTGCCTGGATCGTGGTGTCAATCCCACTGCAGCAGCCGACGACACACTCGACAAAACCATCGAGAGCGCCTGATGGCCGAGACCATCAGGCATGAGGTGCCATCATGAGAGAGATATCCATTCGTCTGATACTTCCGACGGCCATACTGATCTTGTCCAGCGTGTCAGCTTGGGCCGCGGGTGGGTCGCCGGTTCCGTCTACGGATCCAGCCGATCAGGCTGCCGAGGCCTACAATAGCGGCATCGAGAACCGTGACAAGGCTTGGCAGCTGGAGGCGCAGGCCGCGTCTTCTGCCGATCCTGACGAGCGTGCCAAGCTCGAGAAGCGTGCGCAGAAGGAGTATGAAAAGGCCATAAGAGCCTTCCGCTCAGCGACACAGTCCGACCCAGGCATGTATCAGGCCTTCAGCAGTCTCGGCTATGCCCTGAGAAAGACCGGGAACTATGAGGAGGCACTGGCCGCTTACAACCAGGCACTGCAACTCGAGCCGGGCTATGCAGAGGCCATCGAGTATCGTGCCGAAGCCTACCTGGGACTCAATCGTCTGGATGAGGTCAAGGAGGCCTATATGCGGCTGTTCCGGGAGGATCGTGAACGGGCTGATGAGTTGATGGTCGCCATGCAACGCTGGATCGACGCGCGGCGCACCGATCCGCAAGGCGTCGATGGCGGAGCCCTCGAGGAGTTCTCAGTGTGGGTAGAAGAACGCTTGGCGGTTGCTGGCAACACAGCGGTTCTGCACCGCGAATCGAATCGCGCCTGGTAGCAACTGGTCGACCTTCGACAGCAGTGCGTGGCAAGCTCGTGGCGTTGCTTGCCTGGATGGGTATCGCTGTCTTTATCGTCGTCGCGGGTATCCGAGCGGCATCGCTGGAGCAGTACCTGCCTGACGGCTTCCCAGCCCCCTTGATTCCCGATGACAATCTGCCGACGGAGGCCAGGGTCGAGCTCGGTCGCCACCTATTCTTCGACGTGCGGCTCTCGGCTGATGGCACCTTCTCCTGTGCTACCTGTCATCAGCCTGCGCATGCCTTTACCGACAGACGCCCGAGGGCGATCGGAGTCACCGGGGAGGTTCATCCGAGGGGTTCGATGAGCCTCGCCAATGTCGCCTACAACACCTCCCTGAACTGGGCTGATCCGACCCTGAAGCGACTGGAAGAGCAGATGGTGATTCCCATGTTTTCCGTTTCACCTGTCGAGATGGGACTGAGCGGTCGCGAAGAGGAGGTTCTTCTCAGGATCCTGCAAGAACCCGCTTATCCACCACTGTTCGAAGCGGCTTTTGCGGGCGAACCCGAGCCAATCACGGTCGACAACATCATTCTGGCCATCGCGAGTTTCGAGCGCACGCTCATCTCGGGCGCCTCTCCCTATGATCGCTATGTCTACTGGGATGAAAAGGAGACCTTCTCCCAATCCGCGCAACGGGGAATGACGCTGTTCTTCTCTGACCGGCTCCGCTGTTCCGCCTGTCATTCCGGCTTCAATCTGTCCGGCCCGGTGGCCTATCAGGGGAGTCCACCGCCGCAGGAGGTGTTTCACAATACAGCCCTGTTCAATCTCGATGGCAAAGGTGCCTACCCGGACGATGATCCGGGGCTGCTCACCCACACGCGGGACCCACGTGACATGGGGAAATTTCGCGCACCGACCTTGAGGAACATCGCTCTGACGGCTCCTTACATGCACGGCGGGAGCCTGGCGACCCTGGAAGCAGTGATTGACCATTACGCTCGTGGGGGTAGGGCAGCGGGTAGTCCCCTGAAGAGCGAGTTGCTCGCGGGCTTCGAGATCTCCGCTGCGGAGATCGAGGATCTGGTGGCTTTCCTGGAAAGCCTGACGGATGAGACATTCATTCACGACCCCCGGTTTCAGAGCCCCTGGGTGACCCGGTGATGCCGGGTGCCTTTGCTACAATCTCGCCGAGCCATGCGTGTCAAACGTGCCGAAAAGTACGGCTTCTGCGCCGGAGTGCGGATCGCCGATCAGAAGGTCAAGAAATTCGCCCAGCTCGGGGGAACGGGCGGCAAGATCCTGGGCCAGGTTGTCCACAATGAACGGGTGGTCGAAGAGATGGAGGGCCTCGGGGTGCCGACAGTGCACTCTCTGGATGAGAGCCGGGATGGCACGATCGTCTTTTCCGCCCACGGGGTGCCACCGTCGTTTCACGCCGAGGCACGTTCTCGGGGCCTGAAGGTTCTGGACACGACCTGTCCCTTTGTTTACGACATTCACGAGGAAGCCGATCGGGCGGTGCGCGCCGGCGCCCACCTGGTCTTCATCGGCGAGGCGACCCATCGCGAGGTCATCGGCTATACCCACGATCGCGAACCTGAGAGCTTCCATGTCCTCAAGACCATCGCCGAGGCAGAGAAGGTCGACTGGGGGCAGTATCCAGCCATCAAGGTCCTCTATCAGACGACCCTCAATGCCGATGACTTCGATGATGTGGTGCGGTACATCGAGTCCAGGTCGGCGGCCGTGTCGCGGGCAGACACGATCTGCTATGCCACCAAAGAGAATCAGGACGCAGCTCGCGAGCTCTGTTCCGACCCGGAGGTCGACCTGATATTGATCATCGGAGGCAAGCAGAGTGCCAACACGCGTCATCTCTGGGAGATATGCCGGGACCACAAACCTTCATACCTGATCCAGGGTCCCGAGGATCTGCAGCCCGGATGGTTTGCCGAGGCGACGATGGTCGGGGTGACAGCGGGTGCGTCGACGCCCGACTATGTGATCGACGAAGTGGAAGTGGCAGTGGAGCAGCAGTGTTTTGTCGGCTCGGGCATCTGAGCCCGATCTTCGAATCCCAGGTGAGGTGAGAGATGAGAGTTCTGGTCGTCGGTAGCGGGGGTCGGGAACACGCGCTTTGTTGGAAGCTGCGGCAGAGTCCGCAGGTAAAGGAGCTCTACTGTGCCCCGGGCAACCCTGGGATAGCGGAGGTGGCAGATCTGGTCCCCATTGCGGTGGATGAGATCCAGAAGCTGGTCGATTTCGCGGCCGATATGAAGATCGATCTGACCGTGGTCGGTCCCGAGTTGCCTTTGACCCTGGGTATCGTGGATGAATTCGCCGAGCGGGGTCTGGCGGTCTTCGGCCCCTCTCGTCGGGCGGCAGAGCTGGAGGGATCGAAAGTCTTCGCCAAGGAGTTCATGCGTCGCCATGGCATCCCGACCGCAGCCTTCGAGGTAGTTCACGACGCGCATGAAGCCCGGGAGGCTGTAAGTCGTTTCGGATATCCGGTGGTGTTCAAAGCCGATGGCTTGGCGGCAGGCAAGGGCGTGCTGATCGTGAGTGGGGAGTCCGAGGCCGAGGACGCGATTCGGGTGCTCTTTCATGAACGTCGATTTGGCTCGGCAGCAGATCGGGTGATCGTCGAGGAGTGTCTGGATGGCGAGGAGCTCTCGTTCATCGCACTGAGTGATGGCAAGCGGGCCCTCTCTTTCGCCACGAGCAAGGACTACAAGAGGATCGGCGAGGATGACACCGGACCCAACACCGGAGGCATGGGGGCCCATAGCCCGGCCGGTGTCCTGCCTTCCGAGTTGGGGGGCGAGATTCTCGAGAAGGTCGTACACGCGACCATCCGGGGCATGGAGGCCGAGAGTCGTCCTTTTGTCGGCGTGCTCTACGCGGGTCTGATGCTGACGGCGGACGGACCCAAGGTGCTGGAGTACAACGTACGCCTGGGCGACCCCGAGGCACAACCGTTGCTGCTCAGGTTGGAGGACGACCTGCTGCCGGTCCTGGCATCCGGGGCGGCCGGCAGATTCGACACGAAGCGCCTGAGCTTCCTCAAGGAGGCCTCGGCTTGCATCGTCCTGGCGGCAGCGGGGTATCCTGGTGACCCGGTCAAAGGTGACCCCATCACGGGAATCGATGAGGCCAATGCTCGTGAGGCGGTGACGGTCTTTCAGGCAGGAACCCGGATGGCCGACGGCCGAGTGGTCAGCGCCGGAGGGCGCGTCCTGAATGTCTGTGCCACGGGTCCGACCCTCAAGGAGGCCTTGAAGCGGGCTTACGCAGCGGTCGATGATATTCGGTGGGCAAACAAGGTCTATCGCCACGATATCGGTCGGCGCGTCGTGGCGCGCATGCCAGCCAGCCGGGGCTGACCTCGGGTTTCGTTGACACCTCGCCGCGGCGGTTGCCATAATCGCCCCAGCTCGCCGCGACTACTAAAGGTCCACAGAAGGTGTCCGTAGTGCAAAAGCGGGTGAAGACTCTATGTCTGGATGCCACAGTTGCTCATATCTCGGCATGTCGACGGCTGTCGAAGGCAGTTACGTCGGTGTGCGCCTGGGTGAAGAGACCAATCTGACCATCTGCTCCACCGGAGATCAGATCTACGCCAAGGGCGACCGGGTGGTCATCGATGAGGATCCGGGCCCGGTCCACGGTTGGGTCGAGAAATCCCCGATGCCGATCTTCAAGCCCTGTCAAAAAGTCGGTGCCAGGCGGGTCATCCGGCGAGCCAACGACAACGATTTGGCGTCGTACGAGCGCAAGATCGAGAACGAGCTCGATGCCAAGAGGTTTGCGCGCGAACGATCCAAGAATCTGAAGCTGGAGATGAAGATCTCGAAGGTAGACTTCGCCCTCGACTCGAGGTCGGCGACGGTCTACTTCACCGCTGACGGCCGGGTCGATTTTCGCCGACTCGTGCGGGATATCTCACGACGATTCTCGGCCAAGGTACGGATGGTGCAGGTGGGTGCACGCGATGAGGCCGGGTTGATAGGGGGTGTGGGACCTTGTGGCCGCACGCTCTGTTGCTCGACCTGGCTGAAAGATTTCAAACCGATTTCGATCCAGATGGCCAAGCGCCAGAATCTGAGCTTGAATCCATCGAAGATCTCTGGTCAGTGCGGCCGCCTGCTTTGCTGCCTGGCGTATGAAGACGATCAATACCGGGCACCGGAGAGAACGGGTCGCCCGGAAACCAGGGGCTCTTCCAGATCATGAGTAATCGCAAGCTGATTCGGCCAGAGATCGACAGACGAGAGGAGGGCGGTGGGCGTGGAGTGCGCCGCAAGCAGGCCCCTCCCGAGCAGACCAATGCCGAGGAGTTCTACTACCTCAAGCAGATGGCGGCCAAGACCAACATGGTCCTTGTCCTCACCAGCGGCGAGGAGCTGCGGGGTTGGATCGAGTGGTACGACAAGGGTTCACTGAAGTTCCACCGCCACAACGAGCCCAACCTGCTGATTCCGAAACACAATATCCGCTACATGTTCAAGGAAGAAGAGCTGCGTCGGGGTGCCAGGCGGAACCGCTCCGACCGAGAAGGCCGCTGAGCGCGTTGGTACCCATTCTGGTTTTCTCACAGGGCGACCCGGCCGGGATCGGACCAGAAATTCTCTGCAAGTTGCTCCAGTCCGCCGCTCATGAGAGGCGCTGGCGGCCCCTGTTGGTGGCGGAACGAGCTGCTTTTGCAGCACTGCCCGCCACGGTAAAGGGCGATTTCGAAGATCGTCTGGTGGATGTTGGATTCGACTGCCTCCGCCAGGATTTGGAGGGCCTGGATTCAGAAGCCCTGGCGATCCTCGATCCAGTAGCCAAAAACCGGGTGCTTCGGTTGGGCACATCGGGAGCCAGCGATGCCGCCGCTGCCGTGGCTGCGATCGATTCGGCAGTCGCGCTTGTGCAGCGCGGTGTCGCCGACGCTCTGGTGACGCTGCCGGTCAGCAAGGAGTCGATTGCGACACAGTATCTGGCGGACTTTCGCGGACACACAGAGTACCTGGCCGCCAAGGCCGGTCTCGAGCGTTACGGCCGTGACTATCTGATGGCTTTTCTGGCTCCCGAGTTGCAGGTGGCATTGTTGACCACCCACATCCCCTTGCGTCAGGCGATCGACGAGTTGAGCTCGGCGCAGATCATTGATGCCCTCCAGCTACTCGATAAGCGAGCTGGCGGCCGGGTGGCCGTTGCCGGACTCAATCCTCACGCCGGGGAAGCGGGCCTGATGGGGGATGAGGAGGACCACGTGATCCGGCCAGCTATCGCTACCGCGCGAGAGCAGGGGATCGAAGCAATCGGTCCCGAGAGCGCGGATTCGTTGTTTGCGCGAGCTCGCCGAGGCGAGTTCGACTGGGTCCTTGCCCTCTATCACGATCAGGGATTGATTGCGGTCAAAACGGCGTCCTTCGGCACGGCAACCAATTGGACGCTGGGGTTGCCCTTCTTGAGGACCTCCGTCGATCACGGTACGGCCTTCGGGATAGCCGGTCAGGGTGTGGCTGACGAAAGGCCTCTGGCGCAAGTGATCGAGACGACGTTGAATCTGATCTCGGGTCGGCTACCCGCTACCGCCACCTGATCTGGGCTCGGTCGAGCACGACGTGGTGACCGCTTCCCGCCTCTTCGCCTGAAGAAAGGACTCTGAGCCGGAGCTCGTCGCCCTCGGGCAAAGGCAGATCTTCGAAGGTCAAGGAGGTCCAATCGAAAGATGGCTCGATCTCGCGCCGTGCCAGGACTCGACCCGTGTCGTCCAGAACCTCCAGGATAGCTCCAGGTCGGTCCTCGGGGCGCGACAGCAGATCGATCTCGAGATCGAGATGGTCGCTCCCAGCCACGAGGGGTGCCCGTATCGAGCTCCCGCTAGGCAGGAGCCAGCCACCCCGGTACTGCGGTCGATAGACGACCCATAGGTCGGGATAGAGCTCGCCGCCTTCAGGAGTGAGCCAGGGATCTTCGAACTCGACGATCTGTGTGCTGCGGTGCTCGGAAACCGCGATCAGGATCGGCGGAATGAGGAGGCTGACGGTGGCACCGAGAAGGGCGGCTGTGTGACTCGCACGTCGTCGCCCCAGTCGCCAAATCGAAGAAATCAGGATAAAGGTGGCTGCAGGCCAGATATATGTAGCAGCTCGAAGGCGAATGGAGCTTGGGAAGAACCTGGCGACATCGGCAGAGGTCTGGGCCGAGAGGTAGTCGAGGACATGGCTGCGTCCGTGGGCGATGTTGTAGGTCCAGCCCGGAACCACGATCCACAGAGTCGTCAGGACAACGGTGAGCACCGCCAGGGCCGCGATGATGGTCCTGCTGCCAGTTCGCAGCTTTCCTCTCAACAAGGGGATGAGCCACAAGGCGAGCACGGGAAGTAGAACGACTCCGTAGCGGTAGGGTGGCGACCACGCCCCGAACCACTCCCCTCGGGGTAACAGCAGAAGGAAGTAGGGCAGGAAAATGATGCAGGTGTCGACAACGATCCGGTGCCGAAGCCTGACGACGACCACCAGAGCGGGAAGGAGCAACATCCAGATGGGAGCGCTGGCAAACAGGCCGAACGCGCAGTCGAAGAACAATCCAATAGACCCCCGGACGTATTTCGTGGGTGACTGCAGGTAGGTCTGTATGCCGTCGATGTCATGGTATTTGAGGGGATTCTGGAACACCACTTGATTGAAGAGGAGTGTCGCCAGAGCGAGAAGCAACACACAGACCAGTATCAGAATGGCACCCTTGCGAAATCTTCGATCGCCCTGCCGCAAGGCGAGGATTGCCAGAGGCGCGGCGATAAACATGAAACGGATCTTCAAGAGTGGCAGCAGACCCACCGCGATTGTCAGATTCAACCAAATCCAGCGCAATGGCAGCATGTGGCTGCGAAGTCGATTGATCTGTATGAGCGCGAGGAGTACCAGGAGTGCGGCTGGAACCTCGACCCAGATCTGATAAGAAAAAAGCAGTAGCGGAACCGTGAAAGCCAGCGCGGCCCAAGCAAAGACGGCCGGCCCGACGGGGCCCCTAAAGTAGTAGTGGGCCAGGGCGAGAGCCAGCCAACAGGTTACCGCTGTCAACACCGCCATAATGATGAGGGCGCCGAACAGCCCTTTCACTCTGTAGATCGGAGCCAAAACCAGGGGCAGAAGCATGTTGTGGCGGGAGAACAGCTCGCCATCCCTTCCCACCGGGTCTCCCGGTTGAGTTTCGAGACGCCGATCCATGAATTCCAGTGAGTCGCCATCTTCGTAGTTGTTGCGCAGATCGGTGTCGAAGTCGTACGCCAGGCTGTGGGTCAAGAGCAGGTAGTGTGGGGCATCACCATCCGGAGGGCGCTGGGCCGCACTCCACGGCAGAATGGCCATATAGACGATGAAGGGTAGAGCGAAGAACGTTACCGGAGGCCACTTGGGGAGCTCCGTCCCCAATGTACGGCGCAGTGCCAGCACCAGCCAGGCAACGCGGTGCATCAGGAGAAGCACGAGCCCTCCTGCCAGGCACCGTTCGACAACCAGATCCGAGGCGAGACCCAGGTGCTGGTGGGCCAGGGCCAGCAGTACCACCAGAGCAAGCAGTGTGAGCTCTCCTGCGACTATTGCCCTCGGTATCTGACGGCCAGCGGGTGGGCTCGCCAAACTGCCGACTCCTGTCAGGGCGGCAACGATGAGGGGCAAAAGCACCAGGGTGGCCCTCAGGCTGTCGGTGGTTGGCAGGGGCAGCGCGAAGTGCGCTAGCACTGTCAGGACAAGCGCAGCCATCAGCAGACCGATCCGCTGCATCAGTGTCGCAGCTCCAGGTGAAAGATCGCCAGAGTTACTTTGTCCGGGAGGTTCTCCGCACGCTCGAGCTCGAGTCGAACGATGTCCAGGGGAGTGTCGAGCTCCCACTCGGCACGATACCTCTGGGCGAAGAAGCTTCCTGCGGCCGGTACCAGTGCCATCCAGTGGGAAGGGGCGATGAACCCAGTGAGTGAGGCCACATCACTGCGTCGTGCGGCCCACTCACCGGTCTCCACTCCCGACCGCAGCCACCAGCTGCGATGCTCCCCGGAACTGGCGACGAGAGTCAGGCGAGCCACTGGGGTTCCGGTCGGCAGCTCATGGGAGTTGTCCAGGTAGGAGTCGACCACAACCGTGCTGGTCGACCAGCCGCTGTCGAGGTCGATCCCTTTCTCGGTCTGGGTGGAGCTGAGCACCTGCGTGCGATCGCTGAACGGCTTTTCAGCGGCTGGCGGCAGGGCCGCCCAGGCGGCGATGACCAGAACCAGACCCCCCGAGAGTACAGGCCGACACTCGAACCGCCGCCGGCTCTCTGCCACGGCCGCGCAGAGAAAGGTGAACACCCAGAGAATGACGACGACGATTACGGCGAAACGCCAGCTCACCTCGACCCCGAAGAGGGCGAGAGCATCCTCGAGAGCCGGGGAACGAAGCCAGGGATAGCCGCCGAGGATGGCAACCAGGGCCAGGAGGACACCGCTCCAAAGAAGTTGAAGTTGGGCGGCGACGGCCTTGGATCTCAACGAAAGGGCGCCGAGGGCCAGGGGAGCTGCCAGGGCAGCTGGCCCGGCAACCGTCCGCAGCGCCAGGATGGCGAGCACAAAGGCCTGGATCGAATTGGCTCGCCGGGTATCGGAAGGCAGAACCAAGGCTGGCAGCAGAATGGGTCCAAGCGCCATGAGGCGGGCGACTTCGGACCATTCCCTGACGGATGGCAGGAAGAGACACAAGAGCGCGGAAGCGATCAGAGCTGCGGTACCTGTCATCCAGCTCGCAGGAACGGCCTTCGCCAGCACGATCAGCAGGAGCAGAAACCCGAGTGATGGGTTCCAGGCATCGGCAGCGAGAAT
The DNA here is from genome assembly GCA_963707075.1 of uncultured Acidobacteriota bacterium. Lineage (GTDB taxonomy): Bacteria > Acidobacteriota > Thermoanaerobaculia > Multivoradales > JAHEKO01 > CAXMQZ01. Next base: position 1,433,755 of record CAVPOX010000002.1, on the reverse strand, counting down.
GACCAGAATCGCTGCAGCGAAACTGAACCAGCGGGGCACCAGGCGATCTCGAAATAGAACACTAACCAGCAAGGCGAGCAACGACAGGGTGACGCTCACGCTCCAGCCCGGCACGAGCAGGGCCCCTGTCATAACCGCCAGTAAAGCTGGCAGTGTGCCCTCCCTTTTCTGCATGGCCAAGAAGACCGTGCCGACGGCGATGGGCAGAACCAGAAGCGTGATCAGGGTCGGTGCGTTGAGCCCCGGGTCGAGGAGTCGCTCGGCCCGACAGAGGTATTGCACGGCCATGGCAGAGGGGATCGCCCAGGCCCATCCCAGGTTACCTTCGGTCTTCTCGAAATAGCGCAGGGTGATGGCACACAGGGCGATGGTCAGAAGCACTCCGACGATTGCGCCACGGAGTGGCCCCGCCGGGACTGCCCACACCACGAAGGTCACGAGAACCGCCGCTCCCGCGAGATCGAGAGCCGGTGGCAGAGCCAGTGCTGCGAGAGCGACAAGGACGGCTGTGGACCAGATCGCCAGATAGTGGGTGTCGGCACCGGCGGTCGGATCGGTCAGCGCGCCAGCAAAGGTCAGCATGGCGATGCCGGCGGCCAGAGCGACAGCCAGATTGGCCAGAGAGGGACGGGGTTCAGTGTTCACGATCCAGAACGATCTTATCGCTTCCTCGGGCGATGAATTTGGTGCCAGTCCCCATTTTGAAATAGGCTCCATCCCATGCTGGCAAGGGAACTACTACGGGACCGACCGGAGGAGGTTCGTGATCGCCTGGCCACGCGTGGCGTCGAGGCGGAGCTTTTCAACACCTGGGAGGAGCTCGACCAGGGCCGGCGAGAAGCACTGGTGGAGATGGAAGAGCTCAAGCGGCAACGCAACGAGGCGAGCAAGACGATTGGCAAGATCAAGGGACAGGGCGGCGATGCTACCGAGCAGATCGAAGAGGTCGGTCGCCTGAAGAGCCGTATCAGTGAAGTGGAGGAAAAGGTCAACGAGATCTCGGCCGACCTGGCTTCTCTCGAGCTGTCCATTCCCAATCTCCCCGACGCAAGCGTGCCCGTGGGAGCTGACGAAGGCGCGAATCGGATCGAGCGGCTTGTGGGCGAACCCACCCGCTTCGATTTCGAGCCCCAGGCCCATTGGGATCTGGGACCGCAACTCGGCATTCTCGATTTCGAGCGCGGTGCCAAGGTGACGGGAGCGCGGTTCACCGCCTACTTCGGTGCGGGCGCCCACCTCGAGCGGGCCTTGATCAATTTCTTCCTCGATCTCCACACTCGCGACCACGGTTACACGGAGGTCCTGCCGCCCTTCATCGTCAGCGCAGAGTCGCTGTTGGGCTCGGGGCAGCTACCCAAGTTCGAAGAGGATCTCTTCAAGCTCGAGGGCCATGCTTACTACCTGGCACCGACGGCCGAGGTGCCCCTGACCAACATCCATCGAGCCGAGATCCTCGATGGCGCAGACCTGCCGTTGCGCTATGTGGCCTACACGCCGTGTTTTCGCGCCGAGGCCGGTTCCCACGGCCGGGATGTGCGAGGCTTGATCCGACAGCATCAGTTCAACAAGGTCGAGCTGTTCCAGTTCACCCATCCGGACAAGAGTTATGAAGCTCTCGAAGAGCTCACGGGTTGTGCCGAGAAGGCTCTGCAGCTGCTCGAGCTTCCCTACAGGACGGTTTGCCTGTCGACCGGGGATATGGGCTTTGCCGCCGCCAAGACCTACGACCTGGAGGTCTGGTTACCGGGGCAGGACGCCTACCGTGAGATCTCCTCCTGCTCGAATTGCGAGGCTTTCCAGGCTCGCCGCGCCAACATTCGCTTCAAGTCCGGGGAGGGTAGCAAGCCACAGTACGTGCACACACTCAACGGGTCGGGTCTGGCGGTCGGTCGTACCCTGGTTGCGATTCTGGAGAACTACCAACAGGCCGACGGATCGATCGTCGTCCCCGAGGTTCTTCAGCCCTATATGGGTTTCGATCGCATCACCGCCCGCTGAGCGATACCGGTAGTGTTCCCCAGTCCAGTCTCGCCTCTGTGTCGGCTGTTACCTCAGTCGGCTCGCGAGGGTAGGTCGAGTGCCTCGAGCACTCGTTTCAACCACTCTCCGTGCACGCCATAATCGTGATCGGCTCCGGGAATCTCGAGGTAGGTAACGTTCTTGAAGCGGTCTCGCCGGTATTCCGTGGAATAGGCCTCTGTTTCTTCGCGGTTGAAATCGTGCTCGCCGGCGATCAGCACGAAGTGGTGCTCCTTGCGCAGCTTCGCCATGGAGCCCTTGGCAGGTGCGGGGAATCCGGCACGCCAAAAGGCTCCGGGCTGCCCTGGCACCTCGACCTTGCGAAAGTAGTTGCTGCCGAAGAAGAAGGCGCCACCGCGAAAGACTTCCGGGTAGAGCAGCGCGAGCGAGCTCGCTACTCGGCCGCCTCCTGAATAGCCGGCGATATAGACACGGTCGGGGTCGATGTTGTAGAGCCTTTGCATATTGAATGCGGCGTCCAGGGCCAGATTCGTTCTGTACCAGTGCCAGCGATCGTTGCCGGAGTTGTTGGCGCCGACCCAGATGGTGTTTGCATCTGCCAGGACCTGTTTGTTGTCCGCTCGTCTGAGCTCCCCTGAATTGGCTGGGCTGATCCAAACGAGCAGAGCGGCAGGTTCGTCGGGGTTGTAGCTGTCGGGAACAAAGACCTCGAAACTCTCGTTCGCCAGGTCGTAGTTACCTTCGGCAGGATCAGTCTGCACGATCGCGGCGCGTTTTCGCTGAAAGCGTTCCCGGTAGATCCTCATCGCGCCCAGCGGGCTGCGTTCGGAGAATCTGGTGCTAAAGGTGCCGACCCGGTGCGGAGTCGCCAGCTGGGGAGGTTGGGACGAGGCGCTGGCGCGATGCAGTTGGAGCTCGTCTTGAGGGGGATCTGCGCCGAGCTCGACTGCCAGTTTTCCAGGCCCGTCCCTGTCCAGCCGGGCCAACCAGTCACGAGCTTCCGCACCCTGGCCTGCATTCTCCATCGTGACAGTCAGCAGCTGTCTTGTGACGTCGCTGTTGGGTGCCAGCAGGACTGCTCGTTTGAGAGCGATCACGGCAGCGTTGAGCTTGCCTTGCAGGTAGAAGCAGCGAGCGACCTTCTGCAGAATGGCGGGCCGCTGCTGCGGTGGGATCGCGTCGAGCACCTTCTGGTACTCGCGCCGCGCGGACTCGTAGAGATCTTGGCTGAGGAACCGATCACCCTGCTCGAGCCAGGTCTGGATCTGATCGCGATCGGACTGAGCGCAGAGATGTCCGCTGTGGAAAAGGGTAACGAGCAGAGCGAGTATCGAAAGGTTTCTCATGGTGTCAGCGGCACCTGCGAAAAGATTTCTCTTGCCTGACAAGAGTTGCAGGGCGATTCTGTTCTATTCTTGGCTTTTCGAGCAATTGGACAAGGAGAGCTGAACCATGGGTTTGAGTCGTAATGTGGGCACCATTGATCGGGCCCTGCGAGCGATCGTGGGGATCATTCTCATCGCGCTGGTCTTTGTCGGACCGCAGACCGCTTGGGGCTGGCTCGGGCTGATACCTCTCGGTACCGCCATTATCGGATACTGCCCGCCCTACTCCCTCCTTGGCTTCAATACGGCCAAGAAGGACCAACGCGGGTAGCGCGCGGCCGAGGAGGCTGGTGTCGGCCGATTGATCAGGGGTTGTGCACCGATGCGCCCGTGATGCTGGCGATGGAGGGAGTTCCCATCTGTCGCATGTTGTCTTCGAGCTCGCGGCGGAGAATCGTGAGCACGGCCTCGACGCCCTCCTGACCAAAGGCAGCCAGACCCCAGATGTAGGGACGGCCGATGCAGACGGCCGAGGCACCCAGAGCCAATGCCTTGAAGAGGTCGTTGCCTCGGCGAAAGCCACTGTCGATGAGGATGGGGAGGCGTTCGCCGACCGCTGCTGCCACTTCCGGCAGGACTTCAATGGTGGAGAGCCCGGTGTCGACGACACGGCCACCGTGGTTCGAGACGATGATGCCGTCGACTCCATGCTCGACAGAGAGTGCGGCGTCCTCGGCGGTCAGAATCCCCTTGAGCACCAGGTTCATCGAGGTTGCATCGCGGATCCGGTCTACGTAGTCCCAGTCGAGAACGTTGAATCGGGACAAGATTTCGCCGACAAAGCCTCTGAGACCCGAGTCCTTGTGGCACGCTTGACATTCGGGGTTCTCTTCGCGACGGTAGCTCCGGATCCGATCGCGGCCTGCAGCGCCGACATGGTCGACTGTCAAGACGACCGTCTCGCACCCGGCTTGCTCAGCCCGCTGCAGACGCCTGCTTGTCACCGGCCACAGCCCAGGGGTGTAGAGCTGGAACCAGACCGGCTTTCCGCGCGCTCGATTCACCTCCTCGATGGGTGTTGAAGTGCCAAGCGAGAGAATCTGAACGTGGTCGTGGCGTTTGGCGGCCCGGGCGACGGCGAGCTCTCCTTCAGGGTGAAAAGCCTTCTGCGAGCGCACCGGCGCCAGGAAGATAGGGCTCGACATCCTGTCCCCGAGAATCCTGGCTTCCGTTTGCAGGTCGTTCACATCCACGAGTCGTCGTGCTCTGAGCTGGAACCTGGCGAAACCATCGCGGTTTGCCTGGAGGGTGATTTCCCGCTCGACACCAAGAGACAAATAGTCGTAGTGCGCCGGAAGCAACGTTTCCTTGGCGACAGCTTCGAGGTCGAAAACGGTGATGGCGTCGGCCGCGGCCGCGATGAGCTCTTGCTCTTCGGCCACAGTCGACTGATCGGCGAGGGCGCGAGCGACGAGCGCTTCCGGGGCCCAGAGCCCCTTCAAGGCAGCCAGCAGTGGGCTTGTCAAAATCAGTCGAAGCAGCTCGCGCCGGCTGCTGCGCATGAAATGGGGATTCGCGCGCAAGGGGGTGTCGGGATCGGCCATCAGGGCGACGCGAGCTCCTTGACCAATCGATAGAGAAACTCTTGGCCTTCAAAGAACTGCTCGACCCCGACGCGTTCGTCCCGGCCATGGGCCCGGATATCGTCGACATCGTGGAAGATGCCTGAGATACCGTAGGTCGGGATGCCCGCGTTGCGCAGAAAAAGGCCATCGGTCGCGCCAGCGAGCATGGTGGGAAGCACCGTCACTCCCGGCCACATATCCTCGGTGACCGCTCTCGACCGCGCCGAGCATCTCGGGGCTCAGCGGCGAGGGTGGGCTCGGGGTCGGCTTCCAGGTCACGGCCAGGGAGATGGCGTCGTCATCCAGGACCTCGAGCAGTGTAGCCTGTACCTCTTGCGGGTCGTGGCTGGGTAGCATGCGGCAGTTGATCGTCGCCCGCGCCGTCTGCGGCAGGGCGTTCTCCGCATGCCCGCCACTGATCTGGGTGGCGACACAGGTCGTCCTCATCTGCGAGTTGAAATAGGGCTCGGCGGAGAGCTTTGCGATAGCCGCGCTATCGCTTGGGTTCTGAGCTAACGTGAGCATAGCTTGGCCGATTTCACCGCCTTCGATCTTCCCCTGACGCTCGAAGTAGACCTTCGTGATGTCGTCCAGCTGCACAGGGAAATCGAAGTCCGCCAGGCGACTCAACCCCTTGGGCCAAGCGGTAGATGGCATTCTCCTTCTCCGGTAGCGAGCTGTGACCTCCCGGGTTCGTGACCTCGAGCTCGAACGTGATGTAGACCTTCTCACTCAGTTGCAGGCCATTGCTGATGTAACGACCTTCTCGAATGCTGCCGATTCCCCCCTCGTTGAGACAGAAGGCGGCATCGATGAGCTCCCGTTGGTTGGCGAGGAGCCACTGGACGCCGTTGTGGTCACCACCCTCCTCGTCGGCGGTCAGCGCGACAATCAGGTCGCGGTTCGGAAGTGAATCCTTCTTGTTTCATGCGAATCAGGTTGGCGATCCAGATGGCGGCCATGTCCTTGTTGTCAGAGGACCCGCGGCCGTAGAAGTAGCCGTCCTCCTCACGGAAGACGAAGGGGTCGAACGACCAGTCCTCCGGGTGGGCTTCGACGACATCGAGGTGAGCCAGCAGAAGAATCGGCGGCTGGTCTCCGATGCCCCGGTAGCGAGCTACGAGATTGCCCTTCTTCGGATGAGGCCTCGATGATGCTCACCGCTTCTTCGGTGAAGCCGGCCTGCAGGAGTCGTTGGGCCATGGCATTGGCGGCTGCCGTATTGTCACCCACGGAGTCGGTGGTGTTGATCTCGGTCAACTCTCGCAGGATGTCGCGTGCGAGTTGTTGGTGCGGCTCTAAACCGGCCACCCCGGCTTGCGCGGCATATCCCAGGACCAGGACCAAAGCGAAGACGGTGAGATGGGTGAGAGTCCGAGGTGTCATCGACAGCTCCTCCTTACCGCAGCAGGGATGTTGATCTTACCGGAGCCTCGGGGCGAGCCACCGGCAAGTGGGTCGGGCAAGATTCATCGGCGGGATCTCGTCTTGAGGAGTGGTGTCGATTGACCTTTCACAAGTGAGCCTCCATAATGGAGGAAAAAAGGAGTAACCCTATGGCCATCCTCAACATCAAGGGCTTCCCAGACGAGCTGTACGAGCAGTTACGAGAAAGAGCCAAACACGATCATCGCTCGATCTCCCAGGAGGTGATCCATCTGCTGGAGGAGGCGGTTGATTCCCGGCGGACGCGGTCGATCCTCGAACTGCGCGGCCTGGGCAAGTCGACCTGGTCAGAAGTCGATGCCACGGAGTATGTCGCTCGGGAACGAGACTCTTGGGACTGATCGAAGATCTGGGCGCGGGACCTGTGGCACTCGATACCGCAGTCTTCATCTACTTCATCGAAGAAGATCAAAGTTTCCTTCCCATTGTGGAGCAGGTCTTCGAGGGCATCGATTCGGGGTCACTTCCGGCCACCACCTCGACGTTGACGCTGCTCGAAACGCTCGTAGGGCCAATTCGTGCCGGGAACCATCGATTGGCCGAAGCATACGAGTCGCTCCTGAGTCGAAGTCGAGGTCTCCACCTCCTGGATCTCGACCGCGTGTCGATCCGACTTGCCGCCAGGATTCGAGCCCTGGCTGGCTTGAAGACTCCCGACGCTCTGCAGGTTGCAAGTGCCCTGCAGGCAGGATGCACCGCCTTCCTGACCAACGACAGACAGATTCCATCGATCGGGGACATGCGAACGCTGCAGCTGCGAGATTACCTGTGACGTCGACGGTTGGTGGTAGCTGAGATAGCGGCTTCAAAACCGCAGCGGGTCCGAGTATGCTGTGTGGTCTCACCACTCACGGAGGGGTGGCTGAGTGGTCGAAAGCACCGGTCTTGAAAACCGGCGTCGGTTCACGCCGACCGTGGGTTCGAATCCCACCCCCTCCGCCACTTTCTCCCTATTGAGTAGCAGCGACTCAATGCCCGTGGTCCACTCCTGGTCCATTTCGATGGACCTTCCGGACCATTCCTGAACCCTCAGTGAATGCTTCCGATATATCTCCTTGGCCAGAAGAGGTATCTCGGAGCCACGGGAGAGGCTCGCGAATATTTCAGATAGCTACCAGGAATTCAGAGGCAAAGGAAGTTGAAGGAGAGCCGCCGCCGTAGTCAGTTCATTCCTACCCGCATGGGTGGTACTGAGGACTCCGGATCGGCGTAGGATTGGGACAAGTCAGATCAAGGACGGTCTTCATGATCGGTCAGACCCTGGGTCACTACAAGATCCTCGACAAGCTCGGGGCGGGTGGAATGGGTGAGGTGTATCGAGCCGAGGATACGACGCTGAAGCGTCATGTGGCGCTCAAGGTCTTGCCAGCGGCACTCTCGGGCGATGCGGACAGCCTTGCCCGCTTCAAGCGGGAAGCCAGGGTGCTCGCGTCCCTGGACCATCCGAATATCGTGGCGATTCACACGGTAGAGGAGTCGGACGGGATCCGGTTTCTCACCATGCAGTTGGTGCAGGGCGAGTCCCTCTCGAAATTGATCTCCAGAGGTGAGCTTCCTGTCGAGAAGATCCTCGAGACTGCCGTTGCCATGACGGATGCGCTCGCTGCAGCACACGAGAAGGGCATCATCCATCGCGACCTCAAGCCAGCCAACATTATGGTGACGAATGAAGGCCGGGTGAAAGTGCTCGACTTCGGCCTGGCGAAGTCCCGGCAGGAGGCGCACACCCTGTTGGACACACAGCTGGAAACCGAGCTCCAGACCGAGATGGAGCCACTGACCCGGCAAGGACTGGTCGTGGGCACCGTGCCCTACATGTCGCCGGAGCAGATCCAGGGAAGGCCGGTGGATCCTCGGACGGACATCTTCTCCTTCGGAGTCGTGCTGTACGAGATGGCCTGCGGGTTGCGTCCGTTTCACGGCGAGAATTCGGTGACTCTCATGTCGAGTATCCTGCGCGACGAGCCGGAATCCGTCGCCGAGCTCAGACCCGGAATCCCCCAGATCCTGGTCAGCACGATCGAGAGATGTCTCGCGAAGAACCCGGAGGATCGCTTTGCTACGGCTCGGGAGCTGCACGCACAACTCGTAGAGCTCGAAGGCGAACTGACCGCCGGACGAGCAGAGCTCGCTCGGACCAGGTCGAAGACCACTCGGTTCGGAATCGGTGCTCGGGTCCTGCTTGCCGCCGCACTGGTTTTAGCAGTCGTCGCCGGAGTAGTGTGGTTGATGGGTCGAGGGCCTGGGGAGCCGACCGAGGTCACCCAACAGGGTCCGCAGATCCGCTCCCTCGCAGTGCTGCCGATGCGAAACCTGTCGGGCGACCCGGAGCAGGACTACCTGGTCGACGGCATGACCGAAGCCCTGATCACCGGTCTCTCCAGGATCGCCGAACTCCAGGTGACCTCGCGCTCCTCGGCGATGCGCTACAAAGGCAGCGACAAACCGCTCGCGGAGATCGCTCGCGAGCTGAATGTCGACGGTCTCGTCGAGGGCTCGGTCGCGCGCGAGGGCGATCGTATCGCGGTCAACGCTCAGCTCATCGAAGCCGCCACCGAGACCAACCTGTGGGCCGACCGCTACGAGCGCGAGATCTCGAGCATCCTGACCCTGCAGGGCGAAGTGGCCCAGGCGATTGCCCAGGAGATCCAGGTCACGCTGACACCGCAGGAAGAAGCCTTTCTCGCCAGCAGCCGCGAAGTCGACCCGGAGGCCTACGAGGCCTATCTCAAAGGACAGGCCCAGATCGCCGAGATGACCCCGGCAGGTCTGGAGGCTGCCCAGCACTACTTCGAGCAAGCGCTCGAGAGGGATCCGGACTACGCCCCGGCTCACGCTGGCCTTGCACTGGTCTGGGGCGGACGTCAGCAGATGGGCCTGACACCGGTGGAAGAGGCTGGACCGAAGGCAAGAGCGGCCGCAGAAAGAGCCCTCGAGATTGACGAGTCTGTTGCCGAAGCCCATTACGGACTCGCACTCGTCAGAGCCTGGAGCGATTGGGATTGGGAGGGCGCCGAGACCGCCTTTCGGCGCGCCATCGAGCTGAAGCCGAACTGGGCGGATGTGCGGGCCTACTACGCTCACTATCTGCTGATCAACCAGCGCCCCGCCGAGGCCACCGTACAGATGGAGCGAGCCCTGGAGCTCGACCCGTACAACGCTCTGGTTCTAGTGCTCAACGGAGTGGTGCTGAACGGGACAGATCGGTGCGATGAAGCCATCGACTTCTACCGCGGGGTCCTCGAGGCGACTCCAAACCAACCCATCGCCCTGAGCGGATTGGTCAGGTCCTACTACTGCCTGGGGAGGCTTGAAGAATCGTACGCGGCGAATGTCGCGGTTTGGAAGGCCTTCGGTTTACCAGAGGCCGCGGCAGCGATGGAAGCCGGTTACGCCGAAGGTGGCTTCACGAGTGCCGAGAGGGAGCTGGCTTATTTTCACGTTGCGAACGTGGACCAGCCGAACCAGAGGATGAAGACTTACCCCTTGTGGGCCGGCATCGCCTTCGCCAAGGCCGGCATGACCAGTGAGGCTCTCGACCAGCTCGACCTCGCCTTCGAGGAGCACGACCCGAACCTTCCCTACATCGGTGTCTTTGCGAGTCTCCGATCCCTGAGGAACGAACCGCGGTTTCTGGAGCTCCTGCGCCGGATGAACCTTCCAGCTCCCTGACCTCCGCGAGCACCCCCGCTTCCAGGCCCTGCTGGAGAAGTACGCGAGGTTGGCCGGGTAGCCTCGACGTAATGACCCAGTGCCAGGCTGCCCCCTGTCACGGCATGCCACTTGGTCCACTCCTGGTCCACTAGACCGCAACTAACCGTCACTCTCAGCAGGGGCCACCACAATCAACCCCCAGGGAGACCCCGTCGCTTTGTGGCTAGTTGCTGTGGAGAGCTGTCATGCGTAGATAGAAAGTGGTCTTGAAAACCGGCGTCCGTTGGCTCCCTTTGGTCGCCGTCCCCGTCACACCCTCCCACGCCAGAGCACGCGGACCGTTGGTTCGAATCCCCACCCCTTCCGCCAACAAAGTGCACCTCTTTAGCGATTGGCACGGCCCTTTGTAGGTCACGTCCGAAGATCAGAGCGGGATAGGAGGGGAAGGGCTTCGAACCCTAGCGAGGCGAGGGCTCGTCCCGAGCCTGCCAGAAGACACCGTTCGTTTCGAGTCGTGAAATGACTCGAATCCCACCCCCTCCGCCCTGCCGCTCCTACCGGAGCCCTCTAACCGGCCGGCAGTCGAAACCTAGCGCCCGCCTGTGTCGGTCAAAATGCGGTCGACCTCGTCGAACCAGTTGAAGACGATACGGAGCTGCGTGATCGGGTGAGACTGGGAGCCTCTTTGGGTGAAGACGAAGTGTTCTCCGTCCGGAGTGACGGTGAACGCGTCGCTGGTCGCCTCGAGAGGAAACAGGGCCTTCGGGGCTCCAAGGGCGAGCTCCGGCTCGCTGCGAACGGACACCTCCATCAACTGCCGCGACACCGAATCTACGTAGAATATCTCCTCGCTGTTGGATCCCCACCTGGGCCATGTTCCTCCACCGGCAGAGACCTGCGCCCGCGGTCCGGGGCCCGGCAACGACTGGATGTAGACCTCTCGCCTGCCGGATTCGTCCGAAGCGTAGGCTAGCCAACGACCATCTGGCGATACCGCTGAGTAGGTCTCCCTGGCGGGGGAGGCCACCACGGGTCGAGGCTTGCCAGCCTTCAAGTCCTCTCCGATCGGCAGCACCCAGATGTCGAAGTCCTTCTCGGGATCGTGTTCGTAGTAGACGAGCTGTCGACCATCGGGTGTCCAAGACCATGGCGCAGCCATCCTCTGCGACTCGTAGATGGGCCGGGACGGCTGGCTGGCGTCGGCAGGCACCCAATGGAAGTCCGATGCTCCGGAGGTGCGCCGATCGGTCCTGAAGACGAGGCCCCTTCCGTCGGGTGTCCACACTGGGGTTTGGTTATTCCCGCCCCTCGTGAGGCGACTGAAGACACGCCGCTGGAAGTCCCACAACCAGATATCGAAGTTGGTAGCCGCCACCGTGGCGGCGAGAATGCGGCCGTCCGGTGAGACGCTGAAGGTGGTGGTGTAGGGTCGCTCCGGCAGGGGGAGCGGCTCCAGCCGGCCGCTGCGATCAGCCTGGACGAAGCGTTGGAAGAAGGTCTCGGGTCCGCCCGGCACGTAGAAGAGGGTTCCGTCTGCTGCGATGGCGAAGTCAGCGAAGCCCTGGCCCTCATGGGTGACTATGCCGTCGAAGACCTGCTTTGGCTGGCCCCTGACTTTCAGCGTGTCGGGATCCAGTGACATGGCCATGAGTGTCCCTTGGTGTGCAAAGACCAGATGGCCAGAATCGGTGTAGCGGGGGCTCATCCCTCCTTCGACCAGGATCGTGCGCTCTCCGCTGTCGAGATCCAGGGCCTCGATGCGCGAGTCACTGTACGTTTCAGTGTCCATGTCCGCAGCCATGAAGAGAACGGCTCGGCCATTGGGCAGGAACTGCGGATGACGATGTGTCTTGACGCCGGCGTCACGGTCAATCTCAGTCAGGATCTCGGGCACGCCATCGTCAACAGACACACGGGAGAGCCCGCTGTCATACCCGCGAGTGAAGACGATCTCTCCGTTCGCACTCCAGGTGCCGCCCCTTGACCCACCAGGTGTGTCGCAGATTCTGATCGGCATGCCGCCTTCGACAGACACCTTCTCGAGCAGCTTCTCGGTATCGTCGAAGTAAGCGATCCAACGACCGTCCGGGGAGAAGAAGGGGCCGTCGGCGTTCTCGGTGCCGGGGATCGCCCGGGCCTCGGGCTGATCGAGTCGCCGGAGATAGAGTCGTCGCACTCCGTCTGAGCCATCGGCGGCCCAGACCAACGTTTGGCCTTCCGGCGAGATCGCGAGGGAGGGGCTGTATCGGTAGTGGTAATCGAACGTTGAGCCAGCGGCCAGCTCGATCGACACGTGAGCTGTCGACAAGGAGACCTCCGGGTCACCAAGACCCCGGACAACCCATCCAGTCGCGAGAGCAACGAGCAGTCCTCCGACGATGAGCCACGGCAGACTCCTTCGGGCCGCTGATGGTCGGCGGCCCCGCACCTCGGGTGCTGCGAGACCGCCCGCGGGTGCCTGCAGAGCCTCCTCGAGCTCGAGACGGGCGTCGGCGACGTCGTGAAGACGGTGCCTTCGGTCCTTCTGCAGACAGCAGCGCAGGAGACTCCGGACCAAGGGAGGCGTTGCCGGGGGTAGAGCACTCCAATCGGGCTCACGCTCGATGATGGCGGCGATCGTGTCGGTAGCGGTAGTGCCCGAGAACGTCCGCTCGCCGGTCAGCATCTCGTAGAGCACGACTCCCAGAGCCCAGATGTCGGTCTGCCCGTCGACCTCCTGACCTCGCGCCTGCTCGGGGCTCATGTACGCAGCGGTGCCCAGGACGGTCCCGGCTTGTGTCATCTGGGCGGTCAGCGTCGGTGACATCGACAGGCTGTCCGACTCTCCCGGCCCGACCTCCCGGGCCTTGGCAAGCCCGAAATCGAGGACTTTGATCTTGTCGTCGGGATCGACCATGATGTTGGCCGGCTTCAGGTCGCGGTGGACGATGCCCTTCGCGTGCGCCGCCTCCATGGCTTCCGCAATCTGGAGGGCTAGCGGGAGGACATCCGCGACGGCGATGGGGCCGCGGGAAAGACGCGTGGCGAGATCTTCGCCCACCGCCAGCTCCAGCACCAGGAAGTGGATGCCTTGATCCTCAGCCAAGTCATAGATGGCCGCGATGTTGGGGTGGTTCAGGGAGGCCAGGACGTGGGCTTCGCGCTCGAAACGAGCAAAGCGTTCCGGGTTCTCTGTGAATGCCTTGGGCAGGACCTTGATCGCCACCTCGCGTCCGAGTTTGGTGTCCTCGGCGCGGTATACCTCCCCCATGCCACCTTCACCCAGCTTGGCGGTGATCTTGAACTGGGAGAGTGTTTGCCCGATCACCTCAGGTGAATTGTACCCCTTCGGTGAGAGGACGCAGTGGGAGTCGATTTCTAATTGTACGAGGTTGGTACACCGAGGAGCCCAAACCAGACTGATTGGGACAAAACCAGAGAAAGAGACCTTTTCCGAGGAGGCCGGCGACAAGTGGTCTCCTTTGGCCCTGTCTAGTCTGCTTTTGTCTGGTTTGGAAAGTGTGAAACGGTCTTGAAAACCGGCGTCCGTTCACGTGGTCCAAGGGTTCGAATCCCTTCCCCTCCGCCATTCTTGGGATATTGAGTGGGATGGACGCCCGCCGCACTTTCCTTATCCCGGCACCAACGCCAGGCACGCCCCCACCGGATCCTGAACCACCGCATATGCGTACTCCCCATCGCCCCCCCGTGTCGCCTTGATCACCTCGCCCCCTCCCTCCCGTACGCGACGGAGACTTTCGTCGAGGTCGCCAACGGGGAGGTAGATCATCCAGATAGGCGGGAGACCGAGGTTCACGCCGCGCGCATGGCAGATCCCCGCCGCTGGGGTTCCGTCATCGCCACACATGTTGTAGTCGGCGTAGCGCCCGTTCGCGTCCTCCATCTCGACGTCCTGCGCCGACCAACCAATAACCTGGCGGTAGAAGTCGCGAGTTGCTGAGGCGTTAGAGACCGTCAGGTCGAGCCAGGAGATGCGTCCCATGCGGGCCGCTGCGTCGCGCGATTCAGGGTCGTCAGGTTGGGGGACCGCGTCCGCAGAAACGACTGGCATGATCCCGAACGCTGCCTCGTTCGGATCGAGCAGCGCCGCCCACTGGCTCATCCCATCGTCGTCTTTGCCGTGCATGAGCTCACTCCCGCCCAGATCCAGAGCACGCTCCACACTGGCGGCGACATCAGCGACCTGAATGTGTGGCATCCATTGGAGAGGGAGGTGAGCATATTCCGCACTGCGCGCGCCCAGGCCGATGATTGGCATGCCCAGGTTGTTCATCAGATCCTCACGCCAAAGCGGATTCTCGCCCGTGCTGAGTACGCGTGAGTAGAAGCGCACTTCACGTTCGTGTTCGGGAACGGCGATGTCGGCGCTGAGGATTCCGCCCCCGCCCGGGACAAGGAGGTCACTCATGGTTCGTGTTTTGGTGGGACAGCGTCTGGCCGATCAAGGTGAAGGGATTCTATCCTCCCTGGTCCACTGTAGTTGTCTCGCGCCGAGTGATGGCACACTGGTGGCACAGCAGAAGCCAACAAAGCGCAACATGAGACAGGTCTGGCTCACTGGTGCGAGCGCTCGCGAACCCGAGAGTAGCTGTTGGGAAGTGTCGTGGGCTTCTGAGGCTTGTTGGATCGTGACGGCCTTGAAAACCGGCGTCCGTTGGCTCCCGTCGGTCCCCGTCCCCGTCACACCCTCCCACGCCAGAGCACGCCCCTCGCGGGTTCGAATCCCGCCCCCTCCGACGATCAGATCTTGGGAGGAAAGCTGTATGGGCGCGGACTGCCCTCGCCAGGAGGGCACGAGTCCCCGTTTCTGCAAGGTGAATGAGCGAATTCACCCGCTGTCCCAGCGGTGGCACTCGTCGTGACAGTAGACTCTTGCTCTCCTCGAACGGAGCAGCTTTTACCTCTAGGGCACCCCCGCGCGCAGCGGTCGAGCGTCAAGCGCGTTGCGCACGAGCGCGATCCGATCGGCGGTGGAGGCGAGATCTGCGCTGCGCAGCATCAGGAAGCGGCCGTCCGGCGCCACCGCGTAGTTGGGCGAGTCGGGCTTGCCCAGCATCCCCTCGTAGTCCCCCGTGAACAGGACTTGCAGCGTCTCGACCTCGAGTGCCTGCTCGAAACGCACCTGGGCTGCCATCATGCGCTCACCGCTGCGATAGAACAGCTCGCCTCCCTCGGAGGACCAGAGCGGCTCGCGCCCGCCGCTCGTCGAGACCTGACGCTGCAGTCGGTTCGCCGGCCAGTCGGTCACGTAGACCTCGAAGCGCCCCGTCGCATTCGACACGTAGGCGACCCAGCGGCCGTCGGGCGAGAATCGGGCCCCACACTCGATGGACTCCGTTTGGAGGAATGGCCGTGCCGACGAGGGGTCGTCGATCTCCAGGGCGTACACGTCGTGGTTGTCGATCGCCAGGGCCATACCGAACAACAAGTACCGCCCGTCGGGCGAGATCGAGGTCGGTTGGACATCGCGGACCTCCGGCGACGCGGTGAAGAGGGTCGCGCGCTCACCACTCTGGAACGCATCGACGTAGTAGAGCTCTTGAGGAACAACATCCTCGTTGGACCGAACAGCCATGTGTCGCCCATCGGGGGCCCATGCTGGCCATGCGCTGCCGGGGGGCATACGGGTCAGCCCCGGCGTGTCGAGACGGGTGATCCAACGTCCCCCGCGCTCCTCGCTGATGATCACCACGGTCAACTGGGAGGCGTCGGGTGTCAACACGGGCCAGCGGAAGACGTCGCGCTCGGTGGACAGGTATTCGCTGGAGCCGTCCCGATCGACACGGGCCAGAGCGGTGTCGTCCCCGATCGCTTCGCCGGGCAGGAACGCCAACGACCCGTCGGGCGTGAGGACGAACTGGCCCGCTCCGGTGTTGCTCTGGACCTGAACCCCTTGCTGCACGGTCCGAGCGGGGCCGGTGAACTCGAGGCGCTCGAGGTCGAACGGCCGCGCGATCAGGCTGTTCGCCTGGACGTAGAACAGGTGCCCGGCGGCGTACCGACCGTCGATCCCGACGCCATCCGCCACGGCGCGCACTTCACCGGTATCGAGCGACAGCACCGCCAGGCCGGCGTTGTCGTAGGCGAATCGGTCGCCGGTGCGCATGCCGAACAAGACGCGGCCGTCGGGCAGCAGACTGGGCAGCCGATGCTGAAAGCCGGGGCCGTCCGTCGTCAGCGGCATGCACTTGCCGCCGGTGGCGGAGACACGGCACAGTGGCCCCTGTTGGCTCGGCGAGGCGATGATGGTGCCGTCGGGGGCCCAGACTCCGCCACGGAAATCACTGCTGGTGAACACCGGCCGCGGCAACCCACCCGCCAGCGACACCCTCTGGACCCGGCCCTGGGCCCAGAACGCGACCTCTTCGCCGTCGGGTGAAAAGAAAGGACCTTCGGCGTCCTCGGTGCCAGGGATGGGCTCGGCTACGAGCTGGTCGAGGGGTCGCCGGTACAACCGTCGGGTTCCCTGCTCGACGCCGACGTAGACCAGGGTGCGTCCGTCGGGAGATACGGCGAGAGGGTTGAGGAAGCTGCCGGTCGCAACCGGTCGGTCCGATGGCACGGGAAGGTCGAGACGTGCGACGGTAGGCTCCGGGGCACGCTCTGCCGGAGGCACGCCGAAGCGGCCGATCGCGACACCGACCAGGACGGCCGAGGCAACGACCAGGGCCAAGGCCAGCCACGATATGTAGCGTCGAGCGGCCATAGGTGATGCGGTGACGAGTGACTCATCCGCTGTCGGCTCGTGGCGACGCTGCAGCGCGTCTTCGAGGTCGAGGCGCAGGTCGGCCGCGGAATGGTAGCGCTGCCTGGGATCCCTCTGGAGGCAGCGGACAAGAACCCGGTCGAGCATCGGGTACTTGTTGCCTTGCTGCTCTTTGAGGTCGATCTCTGCGCGCAGCACCGCCGCCAACGTGTCCGACACCGTCGGCTCGGCGAAGAGTTGTCTCCCGGCGAGCATTTCCCAGAGCACCACGCCGAGCGCCCAGAGGTCCGAGCGCGGATCGGCCTCCTGCCCGCGCGCCTGTTCGGGACTCATGTAGGCCGCCGTTCCTAGAATCACCCCGGCCTGTGTCATCTGGGCAGTAAGCGTGGGCGAGCGCGTCAGGTCCGGGCTCGCTTCGGTCGCTTCCTGCGCCTTGGCCAGCCCGAAGTCGAGGATCTTGACCTGACCGTCAGGGGTGAGCTTGATGTTCGCCGGCTTCAGGTCCCGGTGGACAATGCCCCGCTCGTGTGCCGCCTGGAGGCCCTCCGCGACTTGTCCGGCGATGTCGACGGCATCTTCGATCGGGATGGTGCCGCGCCCCATGCGATCCGCGAGATCCTCGCCCTCCACCAGCTCCATCACCAGGAGTTGCCGGCCGTCGGCCTTCTCGATCTGGTGGATGCCCGCGATGTTGGGATGGTTGAGCGAGGCGAGCACCTTCGCCTCGCGCTCGAAGCGCGCCAGGCGCTCGGGATCCTCGGTCAGAGCCTCGGGAAGGATTTTGATCGCGACGTCACGGTCGAGAGCGGTGTCCTCGGCCCGATAGACCTCTCCCATCCCGCCTTCGCCCAGCTTGGCGGTGATTTTGAAGTGCGAGAGTGTCTGTCCGATCAATGCAATGGGATCCTATCGATGATGATCAGCGCTCGATGACTAACGGAGCGGTACCAACCGGTTCAGCTCTTCGAACCAGTTGAAGACTAAGACCGGCAGGGTCCCGTCCGCCTCTGCCGCCTCGTCTCCCGTCAGGACGACGAAGCTGCCATCGGGGTGTAAGTCCCAGTCGGAACCAATGAAGCGAGCGAAGTCGATGTCGAAGAGGGCTCGGTCGGCCCCGGGTCGGAAGCTGGAGCCGGCGGCTGTGATCTCGACCGCGTGGACCTTGCCGTCCGATCCCAGGTAGTAGATCGTCTTGCCGTCCGGCGACCAGCGGGGGTCCTCTCCCCCGGCCGACGAAACCTGCCACTTGCCTGGGGCCACTGGATACGGGCGGACGTAGATCTCGTCCTGGCCCGATTCATTGGACTCGTAGGCGATCCATCGACCATCCGAGGACGCCTGTCCTCGAACCTCGTCGAACTCGGTCGCCAGGTAGGTCTGGACTTCCCGGGTCTCGAGATCGAGAAGCATCAGATCCAAAGAGCCCCCCTCGGCTGTTGCGAACATCAGGACGCGGCCGCCCTCGAGCCAGGTCTGGGGCCCCTGAAAACCCGGCGCTTCGTGCAGTAGCTCGGCGTCGCTCGTCCCGTCGGCCCGCTTCATCCATAGATCGGCATCCGCACTGTCTCGGTTCGAGCTGAAGACGAGCGCGTTGCCATCCGGTGTCCATAGGGGAAACATGTCGTTCAGGTCGTCGAAGGTCAGCCTCGTTCTGACATCTCGCTCGAGATCGTGTATCCAGATGTCGGCCGAGCTGCTTTCGTTGAACAAGGAGGAGGCGAGTCGGGTGCCATCGGGCGAGTAGACCGTGGTCGTGTAGCCGTCCGCTGTCTTGGAAAGGGCACCCTGCTGGCCGTCGAGGGTCAAGCGGGTGAACTCCACCGTACGTTCTTCCTGCGCTGTCCCGGGTGTGTAGACCAGAGTACCGTCGAGCGATACGGTCACATGGGCATCGCCGCGGTCGGCGGAGTAGCGCACGCCTTCGAGCACGGGAGCGGGCTGCCGCAAGACTTCGCCGCTCGAAGAGTCGAAGGGCGCCGCGTAGAGAGTCCCTTCACGCACAAAGACCAGGTGTCCGCTCGCCAGGTATCTGCCGTAGGTACCTCCCCGATGGACCTCCTGGCGCTCGCCGGTCGCGATATCGACGATCTCGATATGGGCCCCATCGAAGTTCTGGCCCGAGGGCTGGACCGTCATCACGAATTTGTCGCCGGACGGCAGTACCTTGGGGAACCGGTGCGAGCGCTCGGCCCCCTCCAACGGCACCGTGATCTGCTCGGGCTCTCCGCCGCCGTCCGGAACTCTCCAGATGCCGTCAGTGGTGTGGGGCGCGTAGTAGACGTAGCCGTCCGTCCCCCAGGAGGCGCCGCGCGATGTCCGGGTGCCCTCGGCCAGGGTGAGCGGAGCCCCACCTCGAACTGAAACTTTCCTCAGGCTGCCATTGGCATAGAAGCCGATCCACTCGCCGTCCCGAGAGAAGAAGGGCTGTTCGGCACCTTCCGTGCCGGAGTACCTTTTCGCCTCGAGACTTCCCAGATGTCGTAGAAACAGGGCCTCCTGGCCCTTCTCGTCCACTCCGATGTACGCGACACTCCGCCCGTCCGGCGAGAAAGCGATGTTGTCGCCGTAGGGTGCGAGTCGGATCTCACCGGGGGCGAGCTCCGCCTGCAGGCTCAAGAGCTCGACGGGCGGCTCGGTTCGAGCTGGGAAGATACCCGTCATCGCGAGGGCGGCGAGCACGGCGGCGACAGCCGCGACAGCCCAGGGTGCCCAGGCGAAGCGCGCCGGCTGTAGGGACGCGCCTTCCGCCCCGGCCACCTCCTCGGGCTCGGCCGATTCGAGCACAATGCGCGCCTCGCCGATGTCGCGCAGGCGCCGGTTGGAGTCCTTCTCGAGGCAACGCTCCAGGATTTCACGCACCCGTCGAGGAGTTCGGCGCGGTAGCGACTCCCAGTCGGGGTCGGCGCGAACGACCGCCGCCAGAGTGTCGGTCACCGTATCGCCGCCGAAGAGCTCCTGACCGGTGAGCATCTCGAAGGTCAGCACCCCGAACGACCAGATGTCGGCCCGCTTGTCCACCTCCTGGCCGCGGGCCTGCTCGGGGCTCATGTAGGCGGCAGTCCCGAGGATCATGCCGGCCTGAGTCATCTGGGCCGTCAGGGTCGGAGAGGCCGAGATGCGCGGATCGCCGGCGTCGGGCGCCCAGGCTTTGGCGAGGCCGAAGTCGAGCACCTTGACCGCGCCGCCAGGCGTCACCATCACATTCGCCGGCTTGAGATCCCGGTGGACGACGCCCTGCTCGTGGGCGGCCTCGAGCGCGTTCGCCACCTGCGCCGCGATGTCGAAAGCACTTGCCAGTGGCAGACCCTTCTGGAGCAGCGCCTGGACGGTGTCGCCGTCGATCAGCTCGAGAACGAGGAAGCGGGTGTCCGCATCCTGCTCGAGGCCGTAGATCGCGCCGATGTTCGGGTGGTTGAGTGAGGCGAGAAGCTGCGCTTCACGCACGAAGCGCGCCAGGCGTTCCTCATCGGCGAGGAACACTTCCGGTAGCACCTTGATCGCCACTTCCCGCCCGAGCCGTCCGTCGGTCGCCCGATAGACCTCTCCCATCCCGCCTTCGCCCAGCTTGGCGGTGATCTTGAAGTGGGACAGTGTCTGACCGATCAAAGCTGGATCATTCTATAGGGTGTGCTCCAGTCCTGGGCGACGAGCCCCATCTGCTCACGGCGTGGCATCCGGTCAGGACTGCAGGTGCATGCAGGCCACCCGTCAGTTCACCAAGGTTCGCTGAATCTCTTCAGCGAGATGGATGACAACGCGTAGGTCACGGCGTGCCTGCTCATCAGGGAGAATGAGCACGAAGCGACCGTCCGGCAGGATGTCCCAGCTTTGGTCGCCATTCGGGTCGTGTGAGAAGGGGCCGGAGAAGAGAAGCCTCGGAGTTCCCGGTTGGAACTGGGGTTGAGTCTCGACGGCCACGGCGTAGACTTCGTCTTCATGACGGTAGTAGATCTCCTTGCCGTCTGGCGCCCACTTGGGATCGATGCCGCCAGCCGCAGATATGGTCCATCGTTGGTCGAGTTCGGGCAGCGGCTGCACGTAGACCTCGGTACGACCGCTCTCCCGGGAAGCGTAGGCCAGCCATCGGCCGTCTGGTGAGAAGGAAGCGAGGCGCTGCGGACCAGCACCTCCGATTGCAGGTCGCGCAGACAGCTCCGGCTCTAGATCGAGCAGCCAGATGGACTGATTGTCGTCCCCGCTGCTGTTGCCATAGAAGGCGATCTGCTTCCCGTCACGTGACCAGTCGGTGGGCCAAGGAGCGAAGTCGGGCTCGAACAAGACGGTCGGAGGCTGGCTCCCGTCCGCACGCTGGATCAAGAGTCCGCAGTCTCCACCCCCGCTCGTAACCAACTGTAGGCTGTCGGGGGACCAGATCGGCTCGGTTCGAAAATCTCCGCAAGGCCCTGGACCGAGCGATGTGCGCCGACCGCTATCGAGTTCGTATACCCAAAGTCGCTCGTCGTTCTCGTCCACATCCCGCACGCCGATGGCGAGCCGCGTCCCGTCTGGTGAGGCTCGCGGCCAGCGGTAGGAGCCGGGGCCGATGGGCAGAGGGGTTGCGGCTCCCTGATCGTCGACTGCGACCACCTTGCCTCCGCCACCGACCACTTGGCCGATGTAAACCGCCGTGCCTGTGGAAGCGATCGCGAGTGTTTCCTCTCCGGCTCCGGGCAAGACGTCGACCGGTCGCCCCATCACTTGTCCGGAGGCGAGGTCGAAACGATACGCCTCGAAGGAAGAAGGACCGGCGACGACGAGGAAGCCACCTTGCAACCACCACGCCTTCTCGCCCGGGATCGCGAGGTCCTCCCATGTGCGGGTTTCTGGCCAGAAACGACCGAGATGGTTGTTGCCTTCTTCGTTTCTGATGGCGAAGAGGACGGAGCCATCGGGAAGGCGTGTGGGTGTGTGGTGAATTTCGCCGGGGCCTGGTTCGCTGACCGGTTGCACGCTTCCGCCCTTGGCCGACACCGACAAGAGTCCTCCGCCGAAGCTGTCGACGGCGCCACCACCGCCCATGATGATCATGTCGTTCTGGATCCAGACGGCATCACGGTCCCACACGGTCCGGTCGGCGATCTGTTGGGCTCTGCCTCCCTCGATGGGTACCTTGTAGAGCGTCTCGGCGATGAAGAACGCGATCCACTCTCCGTCCGGCGACAGCATCGGTCCGGACCCGCCTTCTGTGCCGTGGACTTTGGTGACCTCGAACGAGTCCATGCTCTGCAGGTAGATGGCGGGAGTGGCTTCCTCAAAGGCTGCGTACGCGATGGCTCTTCCGTCTGCTGAGATGTCGACCCGCGGAAATTCAGCCGGCGAAGGCAGCCGCCGCCCGGTCGGCATGGGTATAGCGATTCGAACGACCTCCGGGACTCCGTCATCGGGCGCCGATTGTGAAGTGGCAATCCAGGTCAAGAAACCGCCCAGGAGGGCGATGACGACGCCCGCCGGAATCGCGATCTTCCAGGACAGACCTGCCGTGCGGTCCTCAGAATCGAGCTCTGTGATGCGGGTATCCGTGGGCCTCTCGAGGATGAGTCGTGCCTCGCCGATGTCGCGCAATCGCGACCTGGGATCCCGGTCGAGACAGCGGCGAAGAAGGCCATGCAGAGACGTCGGTGTATCGTCTGGGAGTTCGGCAGCTTCGATGTTGTCCCGCAGCACGGCGGCCAGGGTGTCCGAGACCGATTCGCCGGCGAACAGGCGTCGTCCGGTGAGCATCTCCCAGAGCACGACTCCGAACGACCAGATGTCCGCTCGCTTGTCGGCCGGCTGTCCCTTGGCCTGCTCGGGACTCATATAGGCCGCTGTGCCCAGGATGACACCCTCTTGGGTCATCTGGGCAGTCAGGGTCGGCGACATCGAGAGTGAGCCGTCCTCGGGGGACTCCTCCCAGGCTTTGGCCAGCCCGAAATCGAGAATCTTGACCTGGCCATCCGAGGTCACCTTGATGTTGGCGGGCTTGAGATCCCGGTGGATCACGCCGCGCTCGTGGGCCGCCTCGAGTCCTTGCGCCAGCTGCAGCGCGATCGCCGATGCCTCCTCGATACCGAGGGGACCATGCTCGAGGCGCTCAGCCAGGTCTGGCCCCTCGACGAATTCCATCACGAGCAACTGTTGTCCGTCGGATTCCTCGATCTGGAAGATGCCCGCTATATTGGGGTGGCTGAGCGAGGCAAGCACCTTGGCCTCGCGCTCGAACCGAGCGAGGCGCTCCACATCCTCCGTGAACGCCCCCGGCAGCACCTTGATCGCCACCTCGCGCCCGAGCTTCGTGTCCTCGGCGCGATACACCTCGCCCATACCGCCCTCGCCGAGCTTGGCGGTGATCTTGAAGTGAGAGAGTGTCTGTCCGATCAACTCAGGGGAATTGTACCCTCGGACAGAAATGGGCTACGGAGATCACGCTCTCATGGTACACATTTGGTACACCGAGGAGCCCAAACCAGACTACTCGGGACAAAGCAAGACAAAGAGAGACTTCCCAAGGAGGTCGGTGGCTATTGGTCTCCTTTGGTCCCGTCTAGTCTGCTCTTGTCTGGTTTGGAAGCCTTTCGCGGCCCGAGCGCTTGCCCCCCGAGTTTCCTTGAGGGAGAACCCCCGAGCCAGGGTGGCGCAGCTTGACGACTAGTCTCGGCCTCCGGCGGCACCGTCTGGTCTTCCGCGAGCGTTCCTCTTGGCAATTTCGGCGCGAGCTCGCTGAGCTTCGTCCAAAGACCGGAACTTCACCACTCCCCGCGGATAGACCCGGGGAGCGAGCTCCCAGAAGCGGGCGCAGTGCCTGACAAAACGATCGAACCCACTCTCCCGCGTGACCGTGACGGGAGCGGCGTTCATCGCCTCTCCCGAACGGAACTTCTCGACTGCCAAGCTACTCATCCTCCAGGTGAAAGCGTTGCTTCAAGGCCTCCGCGTCCTGGCGGTCCAGCGGCCGGACTGTGTCCTTCTTCAGCCGGTAGAGCGCGGCTGGGGTCGCAACCCGAATGCGGATTCCATCGACGATGATGCTCTCTGACTCCACAGTGTCAAATCCAACGGCACTGCCGAGTCGAGTCATGACATCAAAGTAGAGATCTCCACTGGGCGGGTAGTACCGAACAGCTGGATAGTCGCCCAGAAGGTCTTCGGCGGAAATCTCATCGATGTGGGGATCGTCGGCATAGGCCTTCCGCAGAGCCCGCTTCAGTCTTTCGACATTCTCTGATGTCGCTCGAACAAAGAGGTCGAGATCTTCGGTGGCCCGTACGATGCCATGGAAACCCATCGCCGTCGCGCCTATCAGAACGTACTCGAGACCTTCCTCATCGAACGCTTTCAGCACGAGAAGAATCTCGTTGCGATCCATGTTCCGAGCGTAGCGCAAGCCGAGACTTGTCGCCAGCTGCATGAAAGGGTGTAAGGGAGATCGACTCCGCCGAGTTGCAGGCGAGTGTCTTGCGGTGTCTAGGAACAGGCTGAGACGATCTGGATCGAACACGGAGGGGAAGGATAGGGGGTGCAGTCTGCTCGAAGCTTCCACTTAGGGACGCAGGAAGAACTCGATTCGCCGCTTGATCAGTCGCTTGGCCTGCTCCTTCGACGGCGGCGGCAACGTGGATCGCTCCCAGGAGTGGTAGCCGAGAAAGATGCGGACCCTCATCTCAAGATCGGCACCCTTGAACCCGAGCTCGCGAAAGATCTGTCGGAGCCAGGCGAGACGCTCCTCTTCGATTCGGTTGAAACGGGCAAGGACCTCCGGGTCGGCCTGGCACCAGGCCCGGAAGGCCAGATCGAACCGGTTGAGATCGTGATCGAAGATGAGTTGCGAGGTGCGCCGCAACCGCTCTTCCGGGGGGAGCAAGGCAAGCTCGGCGTTCTGGGTCACCGCTTGCGTGAACTCACGCGCCCAGTAGTCGACCAGGTCATCGTACAGCTGCTGGCGATCCCTGAAGTGCCAGTAGAAGCCGCTCTTCGCGACGTTGAGATCCCGTGCCAACCGCTCTACCCGGACTCCTTGAATACCCTCGGCTTCGAGGACCGAGAGGGCTGCTCTGAGCCAGTCGATCTTCTTCCTCCGTGGTTGCTTGTTCTTGGCCGGCACGAGTCAGATCCTAGCAGGGCTAGACGGTGCCGTACAAATGTGCTACTGTACGCTGTCGTCTAGTAACCAAGCTCGGCGTACAGACGTGGCTTCGGGTGTCAGCGACTGGGCAGGACAGGAGGCTTGTGATGCAGAGCAAAGACAAGGTCAAGAGTAGAAGGAGAAGTTTCACGTTTGCGGCAGGGCTGGTTGCCGGCATTGCCGTGTCTGTGGGCTTCATCTCGCTGGTGGCGGCGACCCCAACGGAGCAGGTGTCGCCTGTCAAGGCGCGGCCCCTGGACTTCTACGTTCCCAACACCGAGGATCTAGACCCCGACGAGATGCGGGTGATTGCCTGTGGCACTGGCATGCCGACGACGCGGGCTTCCCAAGCCGCCGCCTGCTTCCTGGTCGAGCTCGGTAACGGCGACAAGTTTCTCTTCGACATTGGATCGGGCTCAGCCGAGCGAATCTCGTCGCTACAGATCCCCTACGACTTTCTCAACAAGATCTTCATCGGCCACCTCCACGGCGACCACTTTGGAGCCATCGGTGAGATGTTCATTGGCGGGGCGCTCATGGGACGCCACCTGCCACTGCAGATCTGGGGCCCCAGTGGTCCGATACCCGAACTCGGTACCGCGTACGCCATTCAGAAGATGGAGGAGATGTACACCTGGGACGTCGCGGGACGCCTCGGTATGACGGACACCAGGGGATTGGCTGTAGAGGTTCACGAGTTCGACTACAAGGGTGTCAATCAGGTGGTCTACGAGGAGAACGGGGTGACGATCCGGTCGTGGCCGGCAATCCACGCCATTGACGGACCCGTGAGCTACAGCCTCGAATGGAATGGCCTGAAGTTCGTCTTTTCGAGCGACACCTATCCTAATCAGTGGTTCATCGACTACGCCCAGAACGCCGACCTGGCCATCCACGAGTGCTTCGTGTCAGTCCCGGCCATCGTCAACAAGATGGGTTTTACCCCGGAGGCGGCGCTAATGGTCGGTACCCAGATTCACACCGCACCGGAGGCCTTCGGCAAGATCATGAGCGAGATCAAGCCGCGCCACGCGATCGCCTATCACTTCTTCAAGGACTTCGATACCACCGGTGACGTTTATGAACGCATCAAAAAAACCTATGACGGGCCGCTCAGTCTGGCCGAGGACTTCATGGTCTGGAACGTGACCAAGGATGCAATCCGTGAGCGAATGGCCGTCGTCGAGGAAGCGACTTGGTCGCCGCCTCAGGCGACCCCACCGATCCCGCCCGACCTGGCCGACCGCGAGGCTGCAAGCCAGAAGCTTGGCTGGGAGCTTGGCTATTCGGACTTCATCGCTGGAGGCACCTGGGACGTCGACGACGTTCTGCGCCCTATTTATGAGGAAGCGGGGGAAGTGCTCGGACGCGAGTTTAAGTACCCAGGAGACGAGTAGGAACACCAAACGTCGCGTGAACTCGCGGCTGCGAGTGCGAAACTCGGATATGGAGATCTCGGCGGGCCTTGGTGGCCCGCCGTGGATCCTTTGGTACTCATTGGGTGCACCGAGGAGCCCAAACGAGACAAACTGGGACAAGACCAGACAAAAGGAAATCTTCCGGGGAGGTCGAGAGTTACTAGTCTCCTTTGGTCCTGTTTTGTCTACTTTTGTCTGGCTTGGAAGCCGTGAAACGGTCTTGAAAACCGGCGTCCGTTCACGCGGACCGTGGGTTCGAACCCGAGCGAGGCGAGGGCTTGTCCCGAGCCTGCCAAGAAGACACCATTCGTTTCGAGCTTGAAATGACTCCCTGCTTCCTCTTGGGCATATGGACCCGATGCTAGACTGAAAGCGAATGCCAGGTCCGAGCCCCAAGAGCCGAAGCCACGCTTCCCGCGGCAATCTGGAAGGTGGGAACGCAAGGCCAGCATCCAGGCCGACAGTAGCCGGCAATGCAGGCGAGCACGATCGTTCTTTGATCCGGTGGTCTCTGTCACTGCAGCCCGAAGAGCGCCTCGCTGTGCTTCAGGACTTCGTCGACACGTTCTGGACTCCGCGGCATGGCTGAAATACGGAGGCCGGTTCGATTCGGCGAGCTTCTCCGATCTCTCGTAGAGGGTGAGGTCGACTTTATTGTTGTTGGAGGTGTAGCTGCGGTTCTGGAAGGGGCACCGGTTTCAACCTTCGATCTGGATATTGTCTACTCCCTCGACGAGCAGAACCTTACCCGGCTCGCTGGGGTGCTGCGCGATATCGAGGCGATATACGTCGATCCTGCCGGGCGTTCGATCTCTCCCGACATAGATCGCCTGAGAGGGGGTGGGCACCACTTGCTGAGGACGCGACTGGGTCGTCTGGATGCTATGGGATCGATCGGAGCCGAGCAGGATTTCGACGATCTGCTTCCGGAGTCTCTCACTCGATCGGTTCACGGTCTGGAGATCCGGGTCTTGAAGCTGGCGAGCGTGATCGCCAGTAAGGAGATTGCCGGGCGCTCCAAAGACAGGGCCATGTTGGACCTGCTGCGCCAGACTCTCGAGGAACGCGAGCGTAGCGACCAGAACTGATCCTGTTGGGCACTCGGCAGTGACGCCTCGGCCAGGCAACGTAGTCTCACTCATCCATGCCGAGCTCGAGCTCTTGCGACCAGTTGGTGATGACGAAGACGAAACGCTCCACCCTCGAACGGAGAGTCCTGATGCGGCGAGCGACGCGCGGCGCGTTGCTGATGTGTGGTGCCTTCTTGGCGCTTCCCGTCCTCTTGGGGGCGACCCGGCTGGTGGAGGTCCGCCCGGTCGACGAGCAGGTCCTCATGGTCCATTTCAGGGACGGCGAGGTCTTCTATCGCGACGACGGCACCGGGCCCAGTGCCTACAGCGGCCACGACTACGGGGCCGGTGACGACGAACTCGTCTCCTACGGCGAGGAGCTGGACATCGGCGCGGCCGCGGTGAGCGCCGGTTGGAGGCTGACCTCGGAAACGGACGAGCGCTACGGGCCGCAGGGCCTTTCCCCTGTGGCGGTGCATCGCAAGTCGAAGGTCAACGGCACCGACCACGACTGGAATTACAAGCTCGACCACTGGCTCTTCCTGCGTCTGCCCGAGACGCTGAAGCCGGGCACGTCCTACGACCTGCACGTGGATCCGCGCACCCACTCAGACCGGCAAAACGTGTCGTTCACCTTCGATCTCGAGACGTTCGTATCGGAGGCGATCCACGTCAACCTCATCGGCTACACGCCTACCAGCCCGGTCAAGGCGGCGGATCTCTACCTGTGGCTCGGCGACGGTGGCGCGCGGGACTACTCGACGTTCGAGGCCAACCGCGTCTGGCTCTACGACACACGAACTGGCGACCGCCACCCCGTTGGTGAGGTGAGGTTCTGGCAAGAGAGCGCCGGCGAGGCGGAAGGGCGCGACCTCACCGGATCCGACGTCTGGACCGTCGACTTCTCCGGCTTCGAGCTACCGGGCACCTACAGGCTCGTGGTCGCCGGCGTCGGCAGCAGTACCGATTTCGAGATCCGCGAAGACGTCTGGCGCAAGCCCTTCACGACCTCGCTGCGTGGCTATTACTACATGCGCATCGGCGAGGATCCCGAGGGCATGACGCCGGTGCCGCGTCGGCCTCGCTTCCTGCCGGGAAGGGACCCCGAGGGTTTCACCGTGTACCTTACGGACCTGGATCCGTTCGATCCCGAATGGGATGACCATCCCGGCGATACCTGGGACGAGCCTCACTTCAAGCCTGCCGCGGAGTCGATGTTCCGGCGGCGCCGGCTACCCGGCAATCCGACCAACCCGAACGCCTACGGCGGACACGCCGATGCCCTCGACTGGGATCGTCACCTGGCCCATGTCTCGAACATCTACGACTTGCTGCTGCCCTACCTGATCAGCGGCGGCCTACTGGACGAAGACGACCTCGGCATCGCTGAGAGCGGCAATGGCATCCCGGACCTGATCGACGAAGCGCGTAACGAGGTCGACCTTTTCCTGCGCCTGCGCGATGGTGAGGCCTACGCCCACGGCCTGACCAACCCGTCGGAGGAGCGGACCGTCATGTTCCAGGCCGGCACCACCACCATGGCGGCCTGGGCCAACGCCGCCAACGCTGCGATGCTGGCGGACGCCCTGCGCGTCGCGGAACAGCCCGAGCTCGTGTCGCGCTACCGGGATGAGGCGATAACGGCCTTCCGCTTCGCTGAGCGGCAGGGCGACCAGCAGCTCGACGATCGTCAGGATGTCGGCGACGCCGTCATGCGCGGTCGCGACTTCCGGATGATGGCGGCGGCCTTCCTCTACAACGTAACCGGGGACCGTGCCTGGGAGAGGGTGATGGCAGAGGAGAGCGTCGCCAGGGACGGTCCGACCGAGATCGAGAAGGAGGATCGCTGGGTGCAGACCTGGGGCACCGCGGCCTACCTCTTCACGCCCCGGGAGCGTCACCGACCGGAGCTCGCGGCCCACATGCGCGAATCGATTCACCGGCAGGCGCTCGAGAACAACGTGCGCTACATGGACCTGCGACCGTCCCGCCGCTCCTCCAACCGCAACTACTGGCGTACGGCACACAACCTGCAGCTGGTCATCCTGGCGCACGCCCTTTCCGAAGACGTTGGCGAGAGGACCCGTTTCCACCGCGCCATGGTGCTGGAGGCGGACTGGGGTCTCGGCCGGAACCCCTCCAACATCGTCGAGATGACCGGCCTCGGCAGCCGTCATATCGTCAACTGCTACACCTCGGGCCGCAACGACGGCACGCCGGGGCTGCATCCGGGCCACACTCCCTATAACAATCTGGACCCCTGGAGCGGGTCGCACAACGGCTCCAATCCACGCTGGTTCACCGACCGCGGCTACCCCGACTGGGAGGAGGGCGGTTGGCCAGAGCAGGAGAGCCACTTCAACTCCCGCTACTCCTGGGCCAATGCCGAGTTCACGCCCCGCCAGACCATGCGCGGAAAGATGGCCCTCTATGCTTACCTCTACGCCCTGACCAAGGCGAGCCGCTGAGGCTCGATCAGGTTCACGAGCGCCGGCCCGGCAAGTCGCAAGTCACTTCGCCCTGATGTCGTAGGCGAGCAGCACCTCTTGATCGCGCAGGTACAGTTTGCCGTTGGCGATGACGGGGTGTGCCCAGGCCGGCTGGTCACTGCGGTGCGGCTGCTCGAAACGGCCCCGCTCCAGGTACTCCTGCGCGCTCGGCTCGATCAACAGCATTGGGCCGTCCTCGAGACGGTAGTAGAGCCGGCCGTCGGCAAACGCCACCGAGCCCTTGGGCGCCAGGCGCCCGCCGGCACGCTGATCCCAGAGAACCTCTCCCGTCTCGAATTCCAGAGCCAGCAGGTATCCCCCCGAGTTCCCGCCATTGGCGCCGTAGAGGACGCCTTCGAAGAGGATCATGCCGCCATGGTGGTTCTTCATCTTGTTGGTGAAGTAGACCTCTTCTGCCTCGACGCCGCCATCGGCTCCACGGCTCAGCTTCACCAGGCCGCCACCGGTCCCGTAGGCCGATGCCGCGAAGACCCGCCCCCGGTCGTGAAGCGGCGTGGAGATGTTGATGCCGCTGGGATTGGCGGGCGCGTCGTAGCGCCAGAGAAACGCCCCGTCGGACGCGGCCACCCCGACGACCCCCTTCGCGGTGAACTGGACGTACTGGCGCTGGCCGTCGAAGTCGATCGCGATGGCGGACGAGTAGGCTGGCCCCGGACTGCCGGGAACCTGGCTTGTCCAGATCGTCTCGCCAGTCTGCTTGTCGAGGGCCACGAGTGTCGCCTTCGGGCCGCCGGGTGTGATCACGACCTTCTCCCCATCGACGAGCGGCGACTCGCGGAAACTCCAGGTCGGCAGTGGGGCGTCGAAGTCCTCCTGCAGGCTTCGCTGCCAGACGATTTTGCCGTCCTCGAGGCGCAGGCAGGCGACGTTCCCGGCGAGTCCCTGGACGTATAGCCGCTCGCCGTCGACGGTCGGCGTGGAGCCGGATCCCTCCTTGCCCTGGGGCATGTCCTGGTCGAGGGTCGGCCCCAGGCGCGTCGTCCACAGCGGGCTGCCGTCGGCCTCGGAGATCGCCCAGACCACCTCGTCCCCGCCGCGATGGCTCATGCCCAGGATTCGCCCAGCGGCGACCGACGGTGTGCTGTAGCCCAAACCGAGCCCGTCCACCTTCCACGCCAGGGGCGGCCCCTCCGGCGTCCATGTCTGGAGGAAACCCGTCTCCTGGGACATGGCGTTTCGATCCGGTCCCTGCCACTGGGGCCAGTCGTCGGCCGCGGCTACCGTGCCCCAGGCGCAGGTGGCTACCAGAGTGGTTGCCGCGAGCAGTCGTGGCGTTCTGCGTGTCCGGCCCTGCGGCCGCGTGCGATGCCGAGTGTCGCCAAAGGCGACTCCGACCGTTTCCGAATGTCTCATGGCGATGCCCTCCTATCCAGCCGCACGCCGACCCCTGGTTGGATGTTCCAGGCATCTGCAGTCGCGGACCCATTCAACATTTCCGAGTGCCCCCGACCGATCTTACCCAACCGTACAGTCGAGCGCCGTACAGGTGGTGTTGAAATCGAGCGGTTCGAAAGCTCCTGATCTTGAACGCAGCCGAAGCCATACGGGAGCTTCGTGTTCCACCTGGGAATCGATTGGAGAGACTCAAAGGAGATCGAGCCGGGCAGTACAGCATACGGATCAGGGATCAATGGCGAATCCTTTTCTCTTGGCGGAGCGGAAATGCCTCTGAGGTCGAGGAAGAACGTCTCGGAATGCGCTTGGAGCGGGAAGTTGCCGTGCTGGCTTGACGTCCGTACTTTCGCAGGGATCAGGCACGACTGGCGCTTGGTCGGCCCGCTGCCGGTATCAACTCGGATCCTCGGCCACGAGGAGATGGATATCGGAGGAGGCCGACCTATGCACGAAGTACAAGGTCTTGCCGTCGGGACTGAGCATCGGCCATATGGCCAGGTCGGGAGCCGTGGACAGAAGCTCACGGGTCTCGCCGGTTTTCAGGTCGTGGGCAATCACTTCGCTGCCTTCCGCCCAAACCAGGCGATGATCGGCGCCGAGAAAAGACTGACCTTGACCGCCAACATCTGCCGGGGCCATCTCATACGCCTCCGAGTCGAGGTTGTAGAGGGCTGTCACCGAGTCGGTGGTGTCTGGTGTACTGAAGAATCCCAGAATTCGACGGCCATCCGGTGACCAGTCGAGAGGGTGGAACATTCGGCCTTGGGAATCCTTGGGGAAGATCCAGGTTGTCTGCCTCGAATAAGGTTCGGCGAGACTGAACAGTTCACCTCCCTCGTCTGAATTGGTCGACAGAGTGATTCCATCGGGTGAGGGATCGGTGAACAAAAAGCCATCATCGGAATCGGTGATCAGCGTTCGTCCGGTGCCATCAGGACGAATCGACCACACCCGTACGCCGTCATCAATGTTCGAATAGAAATAGATCTGCTCTCCGTCTGGAGACAAGCGGGGACGCCTGTCGTAGTGCGGATCGTCTGTGAGTTTCCGTGCCTCCGAGCCGTCTGCCCGCATCAAGACGAGGTCCTCCCACGGGGAGAGGCGCGTGAAGGCGATCCATTCACCATCCGGTGAAATGTCGAAAGGCCCCACGCTGCGAGACCCAGAAGTGATCGCGACCGGCGGTCCGGTGACACTCATCGTCGCCTGATCGTAGGGGGCCGCCATGAGGTTGGAGATCTCTTGCCGCTCGGCGTAGGCGATAGAATGGCCGTCACCGGCAATCGACAGGAATCCTTGCAGACCAGAACCGCCGCGGGTGACATCCTGGAAGTCACCGATGACCTCACCGGTTTCCTGGTCGATCGCCACCCGCCATATGTTGTGGGCCCCACCGCGGTTGCTGGCGAAGTACAGGAAGCGGCCATCAGGTGCCCATTGCGGGCTCCAGTCAAGCGCCGGGTCACGGGTGATCCACACAGGCTC
Source organism: uncultured Acidobacteriota bacterium (assembly GCA_963707075.1). GTDB lineage: Bacteria > Acidobacteriota > Thermoanaerobaculia > Multivoradales > JAHEKO01 > CAXMQZ01. Next base: position 1,401,040 of record CAVPOX010000002.1, on the reverse strand, counting down.
ACCACCGTCGGCGGGGATCGTGGCGATGTCCCGCTGTCCCGGCTTCCCCATGCCCATGAACGCGATCCACTTTCCGGCTGGAGACCACGAAGGTTGAAATCCAAGCTGGTCGAGTCTCTCGGTGGCCCCGGATTCGAGGTCTGCGATGCGCAGTTCCTGCCCGGAAGTGCCTCCTTGCCAGGGGAGGGAAAAGCCTACCGTGCAGTAAGCGATCCTGTTGCCGTCTGGAGACCAGGAGGGCATGAAGCCTTCGCCGACGATTTTCCTGGGGTTCTCCCCCGTAGCCTCCATCACATAGAGACCGCCGCCATCGCGTTCCGAGCGAAAGGCGATCCGCTGCCCGTCGGGAGAATAGGTCGGTTGATAGTCGGCTACACCCGAGCCTTCCGTCAGATTGTTGATTCTGGTGCCGCCGACCCGCTGCTCGTAGATGTCGGGCGATGAGGAGGAGTAGTCCACACAGAGAAAACGCTGCCCGTCCGGCGACAGGCTCGGCTCGGACTGGATGCCGGCCAGACTGGTGAGGCGGCTCGAGCGCCAGCGTGGTGGCGGGTCCGGCACTGCGGCTCTTGGCTCCGTAACCAGTCTCCAAATCAACCCGACGAAGACGGAGGCGCCAACCAGACTTAGTGCCACGAGGGCGATTGACCGTGGTCGTGCGCTCGGCGCAGCAGCGAGGCCCTGCGGCTCGGTAGCCACGGTGTCGGACTCCCGATGGAGGTCGACCAGGTCGTTGTGCAGGTCGAGCGTCGACTGGTATCTCTTGTCAGGGTCTTTTTGGAGGCACTTGCGCACGATGCGCTCCAAGTGGTGTGGGGTCTCGGCGTTGAATTCTGTGAGCGGGGGTGGTGTCTCTCTGAGAATCGCTGACAGAACGGACAGAGCCGTATCCCCCCGAAACGGTGCCCGGCCGGTGATCATCTGGTAGAGCAAGGTGCCAAGCGAGAAGATGTCGGATCGGTGGTCCACGGGCTTGCCTTCGGCTTGCTCGGGCGACATGTAGGGCACGGTGCCGAGGACCAGGCCCTCCTGGGTCATGGCCTCGGTGAGAACCTGACTCGCTCCGGTCGCTGACTCGGTGATGCCCGACTTGGCAAGACCGAAGTCCAGGATCTTGGCCCGCCCCTCCTCGTCGATCATCACGTTACTCGGCTTGAGGTCGCGGTGGATGATGCCTTTATCGTGAGCGGCGCTCAGGGCATCCGTCAGGGCGATAGCCACACCGAAGAAGTTCTCCAGCGCCATGCCGTTCGTGGGGATTCGCTCGGACAGTTCTTCGCCCAGAATCAGCTGCATGGTGAGAAAGTGGACTCCCGCGTCCTGCTCTACGGAGTAGATGTGGACGATACCGGGATGGTCCACTGCAGCCAGTGTTCGAGCCTCCCGCTGAAACCGTTCGAGGCGCTCCTGGCTGGTCGCCAGATCGGTCGGGAGAATCTTTAGTGCGACCTCGCGACCGAGCTTGGTGTCCTCGGCGCGATAGACCTCACCCATACCGCCTTCACCTAGCTTGGCGGTGATCTTGTAGTGCAAGAGTGTCTGTCCGATCAACCTGAGGAGATTCTATCTTCTGGATGACGAGACCCGAGAAGGATCAGTCTTCCTGGTGAAAAATTGACACACCGAGGAACCCAAACCAGACCAAGCGGGACAAGATCAGACTGAATGGGACGGGAGCAGACAAGACGACCCGTCGTGAGTAGATCCACAGCAATTGGTTGCCCGGCTGTTGTCTGGTCTTGTCTTGTCTGACTTGAAAGCCGTAGGACGGTCTTGAAAACCGGCGACCGGTGATGGCAATGGGTGGTGCCGCGATGATCTGGCGTAAGAGCCTCATTTCCACCCTTCTGGTCCTGGTTGCGTGTGGTGAGCATCCATCTCCGCATGAGATCGCGGACCTCGTTCTGAGCGGCGGTGCTGTCTGGACGGGAGACCCGGAGCTGCCGAGTGCTGAGGCAGTTGCAATCGTTGGCAACAAGATTGCCTACGTCGGCAGCGCGGCTGGTGTCGAGTCATGGATCGGCGAGAATACCGAGGTCATCGACGTGGGTGGCATGGTTCTGCCCAGCTTCCAGGACTCCCATACCCATGTCCTGGAGGGAGGCATGTCCCTCGCCGACTGTGATGTGTCCTCTGCCGGGGATGCCACCGAGGTCCTGGTAACGGTGGCGCGCTGTGCATCGGACAGAAGCGGTACTGGCTGGCTGCGAGGCGGTGGATTCCGGCTGACGGACTTTCCCAACGGTAATCCACAGGCCGCGATGCTGGACGAGATCGTTACCGACCGACCGGTTTTGCTGACCTCTTCCGATGGGCACTCGGCATGGGTCAATAGCATTGCTCTCGAGATGGCAGGAATCACTGCCAATACGCCCGATCCGCCGGCGGGCCGTATCGAGCGCGATTCGGTGACCGGTGCACCGACCGGAACCCTGCGTGAAACGGCGATCGAGCTGGTTGGTCGACTCCTGCCTCTGCGCACGCCGGAAGAGCGGATCGAAGGTCTACGTCGCGGCCTCGAGATCGCGCGGCGATTCGGCATCACGGCCTTCCAGGAGGCCAACGCAGGCCCGCAGGACGTCCCGGCCTATGCCTCTCTGGCCGACCTCGGCGAGCTCACGGCAAGGGTATCGTTGTCGCTCAGCGTCGATCCCGAGCTGGGTCCCTCTCAGGTCGCCGATCTCGTCACTCTGCGTGAGCGCTACCAGGGCGGCCTGCTGCGGGTCAGTACCGCCAAGGTGTTCGTAGACGGAGTGATCGAAGCCCAGACTGCAGCACTTCTCGAACCCTATGTCGGTCTCGGAGATTTCACCGGCTACCTCGAGTTCGACGTCGAGACCCTCGACGAGATTGTGACCGAGCTCGATCGTCAGGGGTTCCAGGTGCATATTCATGCCATCGGAGATCGAGGCATTCGGATTTCGCTGGACGCGCTGGAGAGAGCCAGCACACTCTACGGCCATCGCGACGGACGCCACCACCTGGCGCACATCCAGCTTTGGTCCCAGCAGGATATTCCGAGGATGCGGGAGCTCGGGGTGGTGGCGAACTTCCAACCGCTGTGGGCTTACGCCGACTCCTTCATCACCGATCTCACCGAGCCGTTTCTGGGGCCCGAGCGCTCGCGCTGGCTCTATCCGATCCGCAGTCTCGTCGATGCCGGTGCCAAGGTGGCCTTTGGCAGTGACTGGGATGTCTCGAGCATGGATCCGCTGCCGGCGATCGAAGTCGGCGTCACCCGACAGGATCCGGAGGACTCCAGCTCTCCGATCTGGCTACCAGAAGAACGAGTCGATCTCGAAACCATGCTTGCCGGCTACACGATGGGAGGGGCATGGGTGAACTTTTCGAAACCATCACCGGGTCGATCGAGGTCGGCAAGGCAGCCGACCTGGCCGTGCTGGATCGAAATCTATTCGAGATTCCCCCACATGAGATCAGCGAGGCCAGGGTCACGATGACCCTCCTCGACGGCAGGGTGGTTTACCGCTCTCCGATTGCAGCTCACTGATCAGGATTGCTTGTTCAGCAGGCGATGTGTGTGCAACCCTGAGGACTGTTGCTACTCCGACAGCCCCGCCAGCAGCAGCTTCCAACGCTTCCAGGCGTCCTCACGGCCTCGGCGGTTGGCCGCGGTCGCTTGCGGCTCCTCCCCGGAGCGCATGAATCCGTGGCCAGCGCCCTCGTAGATCACCGGCTCATAGGTCTTGCCGGCTGCCGCCATGGAGGCGGTGGTGGCCTCGAGGGTCGCGTTGACACGCTCGTCGTCGCCACCGTAGAAGCCGTAGACGGGGCACTTGATCCGAGCCAGCAGCTCCGGGTCTTCGGGCGCCGTACCGTAGAACGGAAAAGCGGCAGCCAGATCGTCTCGCTGGGTGGCGAAATGGAAGCTCTGGCTTCCGCCCCAGCAGAAGCCGGCGACAGCGATCGTCCCGTTGGCGGCGGGAATCTTCTTGGCGTAGTCAGCCACGGCATGCAGGTCCGCCGTGACCTGCTCCTGCGTGAGCTCGTAGATCGCGTCCCGCGCCGCATTGCGGTCCGGAAAGTCGGCCGTGTGGCCGCCGCCCGGAGCCATCCCTGAGAGAAGATCGGGCGCAATCGCTATATAGCCGGCCTCCGCGACCTGATCGGCAAGGCCCTTCGCCCAGTTGTTGAGGCCCCTGTTCTCGTGGATCACAACGATGGCTGGAACCTTATCCGAGACTTCCGGATACACCACGAAGGTGTGCACGCTGCGTCCCTCCCCCTCGATCTCCACCCACTCGTGGTGGCGGGGTGAGGTGTTGAGCCGCTCGAGAGCCGGATTCTCCTGCGCCATGAGACCCGAGTGCATGAGAAGAACCAGGGTCAGACCTGTCGCCGCTGCAGCTCGCTTCATACCTTCTCCTCTCTCTGTTTGGCGGTGACAGGATACCGAATTCCAGGCACGCACGGCATAACCTCGTCGGATTCGCGATCAGCCTTCTGGTCAGCGCGAACGGTTGCGACAGCGACCCGAATCCCGTCCCCTCCGCCATCGGAGTCTCAACTGTTTCCAACCGGGGCGCTTCGGGGTCGCAGGGGAGCAGATCCACCCGGTCCAGATTCTCGGCGGCGATCACCGACGCCGAAGACCAGGATCAGAAGTGCTGTGACCGCTAGCGCCGCTAGCCCTCCCAAAACCCAAGGCCAGCGTACTGTCGATGATCGACGGGGAACCTGCGCCGGAGTCTCGAGGATGGGTCCGGTTCGCAGCTCATCTCGTAGCCCAGTGAGCTCGTTGAGCAGGTCCCGGGCGGTCTGCAACCGCTGGTCAGGATCCTTCTCGATACAGCGTTGAACGACCCGAGCCAGATGTCGAGGCAGCTCGGCCCGTCGACTCGTGATCGGTGGTGGTGTGTCCATGAGAATTGACGACATCAGGGCAGGTTGACTGTCACCCCCGAAAGGCCTTTTTCCAGTCGCCATCTCGTAGAGCAGTACGCCGATCGAGAATATGTCCGTTCGAGAATCTACCTGTTTACCCTCGACTTGTTCCGGTGACATGTAAGGGATCGTTCCCATGATGACGCCATGCTCGGTCAGCGCCTGAGTGGGAAGTTGTGTCAGGTCTGGATCGTTCGTCTCCTCGACGAGCTTTGCCAATCCGAAGTCGAGTACCCGCACGCGCCCGTCATCACCGACCATGACGTTGCTCGGCTTGAGGTCGCGGTGGTCGAGGGCTCGTCCTGCTTCCCTACGCGCTGGCGGTGGTCTGGATGATCAAGAGATGAATCGGTGAAAGGTGTCCGGATCGATGTTGCTGCCACATACAATCAGTCCTACTCGCTTTCCTGAGAGTCGATCCGATAGTGGTCCGCAAAGCGCGGCGGTTGCGGCCGCACCCGCTGGTTCTACGACCAGTTTCATCTCGTCATAGAGAAGCCGCATCGCCTGGCGAAGCTGCCGGTCGTCGATCAGGACCAGTTCATCGACAAAGCGGTGACAGAGGCCGAAGCTGTAGGGCTCTGCATGGGGTGCTCCCAGGCTGTCGGCTATTGTTCTCACCTGTTCGATTCCTTGCGGCCGCCCGGCAGCAAAGCTGCGGTGCATCGAGTCGGCACCCTCGGGCTCAACGCCAAAGACCAAGCAATCTGGCTGCATCAGCTTTGTCGCCAAAGCCACACCGGCACAGAGACCTCCACCACCGATTGGCACCACCACAGCATCGAGATTGGCGACCTGCTGATGCAACTCCCAGCCGACGGTGGCGGTTCCGAGGGCGGTCACGTAGCCCTCGAACGGATGAATGAACGATCGTCCTTCCTCGGCCTCGATTCGCCGAACCTCTTCGAAGGCACTATGAACGTCTGGCACCAACACAATCTCAGCATCCACGGCCTTGCACTCTTCGACTCGATATGGGTTTGCATTGCGCGGCATGACGACCTTGGCACTGCTGCCCAGCGCCCGGCAGGCAAAGCTCACCGCCATTGCATGGTTGCCGGCACTGACCGCCGTCACACCTCTCCCCAGTTGCTCCGGCGACAGCGCGAGCATGTTCAGCAGGGCGGCCCGCGGCTTGAAGGTGCCGGAGTACTGGAATAGCTCCAGTTTCAAGTGCACTTCGGTCGAGCTGGCGATCGCCTCGTCGAGGTGTCGACCCTGCCAGCGCCAAACCGGAGTTCGGCGAACACGCTCACCGAGCTGTCGCCGGGCCTCAGCGACCTCATCCAGATTCGGGATTCTGTCAGTGGATGACATGGGCGTTTTCCTCGCTTAACCGGTGCCAGGCCTGCAAGATGCAAGATGGTGCAGGGGTGGTCCCGAGAATCAGCAACATGCATCTTGCAGGCCTGGCACCGGGTAAGTGTATGCTGACGGAATGTCGATGCGTATCCTCCGAGTCGTCCTCTTGCTTATCGTCTGTGCCCACTCGGCCCACTCGGCCGCAGAGATCCGATGGCAGTTCGAGGCGGGAGGCCGAATCATCGGCAAGCCGACGGTCACCGAGAATCGCATCTACATTGCTGGCGGCAAGACGGTTCATGCACTCACGATGGCCGGTGAGGAAGTGTGGCGGCGTGAGTTGGCCGGGGATATTGCGGCCGGCGTCACAGTGGACGAGGATCGCCTGTTCGTTCACTCGTCGGTCGGCCTTCATGCTTTGACCGTCGAGGGCGAAGAGATCTGGTTCTTCGCGAGTCCGGATCTGGGCCCGCTCGTGGACGGAAGAACCTGGGGGTGGGGCAATGAGGTTCTGCCGGACCCCTGGGGATGGTATCGATCCGCACCCACGGTTAAGGACGGCGGCGCGGCCTTCGGGATTAGCGGCGGAGTGCAGGCTGTCTCAAAGGAGACCGGGGAGCTTCTCTGGCAGGTGCCACTTGGACCCGTGACCGCGGACCTCGTCGTGCACGAAGACACGATCGTCGCCGCCTGTTGGAACCACAGCGTCTAAGGCATCGACGCCGCTTCCGGGGAGATCCGCTGGAGGTTTCAAGGCGGCGTGCCGAGCAGCAAGGGAGCGGACTGGATCGGCTACCAGGGCTTCCACCTGACGCCGCTGCTCCACGACGGCCGTATCTTCGCCGGGACCCGAGGAACCTACTTCTACGCGCTCGATGCCGATGACGGGACGGAGCTCTGGAGCACCAAGGTCGGCAGCTCCTGGGTCGGTTCGCCCGCTGTGATCTTGGATGAGGCCATCTACTATGGGCTGTCCGATGGCTTCGCGGTTATGGGCTTTCGCCACGACAGGGGGGCGCAGACGCTCTTCTGCAGAACCGAATCGCCGGTCTTCGCTCAGCCGCAAGTCCACGGTACTCAGCGCATCGTGGGCACATTGGCGGGCCGCCTCTTCAGTATCGATTCGGTCACTGGAGAGGGTCAGAAGCTGATGCATCTTGGACCAGAGGAGAACCTGTACCCAAAGGTCTTCGACCCGGAGGTCATTCCGGACGATCTCACCAGGTATCAGTCAACCCAGTGGAGTATCGATCACCTGCTGACGAATGCACCCAGCGTCTTGAACCTCACAGTCCACGAGGACATCGCCTATGCTGGCACCGGCTCAGGCGTGCTCTACGCGGTCGATCTCAATCCTTGAGAAGCAGCCAGTCACTTCCTCCGGATGTGGAAACCTCGTGGCGGACGACAGCCACTGACCCGCGTCAGTCGGCGGTGGCTGAGACCCTTCGTATGAACGCACACAGCGAAGGTATAGAGCCCGGGGAGTGGTGCTGAATGGCCGCTCTGAGGTGCCAGTTGCTGCGAGCGAGCCCAGCGCAACCGCCCTGAACTCGGGCAGAGAACGCCGGAGTAGATTTGGAGTCCAACCGTTAGCCGCTTGAACCGGGCTGCAGCCGCCCGTGTCGCAGGCATCGCGTCGTCCTACGAATCCAGCCACTCGACCCGGCCGGTTGTCAGGTCGTAGATACCTCCAACCATCATCAGCTCACCGTTTTCGATCATCTGCGAGATGATGTCGCTCTGCGCGAGAATATCGGCAATCGTCTGGCGGACATTCTCTTCGATGGCCAGGTCGAGAAACTCCTTGTTCGACGAGTTCGCCTCGCCCTCGGTACGCTCGTCGGCGCGCGCGATGGGCGCGTCGAAGTCGTTGAGCAGTTCGGTCAGGTTACCCAGCTCGACCCCGTCGGCGGCACCCTTGATCGCGCCGCAGGAGGTGTGGCCCAGGACGACGATGACCTTCGACCCGGCGACCTTGGTAGCGAACTCCATGCTGCCGACGAGATTGACGTCCTCAACGTTGCCGGCGACGCGGCCGACGAAAATGTCACCGATGCCCTGGTCGAAGATGATCTCTGGCGGCACCCGCGAGTCGACGCAGCCGAGGATGGCCGCCTTCGGGTACTGGCCAGCGGTGGCGGTGGCCGCGGCCTGGGCCAGGTAGTCACGCTGCGTCAGCTTGCCGTCTGCGAACCGTTGGTTGCCGGCCTTGAGATCTGCCAGCACTTCCTCGGGGGTCAGGGACTGCTGGGCGGCAGCGTCGAGGACGGCGCTCACCAGCTCCGGGGCGGGCGGTGTGGTCTCGGCCACAGGCTCCGTCTGAGGAGCGCATCCGATGGCCACGATTGCAGTCGTAAGAATCAAGACGTTCAATGTTGAGGCTCGCATGCCAAATCCCTTTCAGATAGTCGATTATGGTTCTTTTTGGAGTCCTCTACGGTGGCCAGGTGTGGTCGGTTCTCTCATCGCCCATTTCACTGTGGCCGCCCAATGAGGCAGGGGGCTCTTGACCTCGATGTTATTACCACTTTCTGTGCTATACCAGCCATTTGAGACTGACCCCGACACTGAAGGAAGGAAACCACATGAAAGCCATCGGCCTCACGAAGTATCTCCCTATCTCCGACAGCACCTCGCTCCTCGACGTGGAGCTTCCGAAACCGGAACCGGAGGGACACGACCTTCTCGTGTCGGTCAAGGCCATCTCGGTCAACCCTGTAGACACCAAGATCCGGGCGCCCAAAGAGGGTGCGGAAGATCCACCCAAGGTCCTGGGTTGGGATTCTGCCGGCCTCGTAGAGGCAGTCGGTCCGGACGTCACCCTTTTTGCTCCCGGTGATGAAGTCTTCTACGCCGGAAGCATCACGCGCCCCGGGACGAACAGTGAGTTCCACCTGGTCGACGAGCGCATCGTCGGAAACAAGCCAAAGACATTGACCTTCGCAGACGCTGCAGCTCTCCCGCTCACCAGCATCACCGCGTGGGAAGCCCTGTTCGATCGCATGGGTATCTCCCGCGACGGAGCCTCCGCGGGTAAGTCACTGCTCGTCATCGGTGGGGCTGGTGGGGTCGGCTCGATCGCGATCCAAATTGCCAAACAGGTTGCGGGGCTCGACGTCATCGCCACCGCATCTCGGGACGAGTCACGAGATTGGTGCCTGGAGCTGGGTGCGGACCAGGTGGTCAACCATCGCGAGGACATCCCGGCGCAGCTCGAGGCGATCGGCTTTGGACAAGTCGACTATGTGCTTTGCCTCAACGACACGGACGGCCACTGGAAGACGATGACCGAGGTGGTGGCTCCCCAGGGGCACCTCTGCTCGATCGTCGAGACGTCGGCTCCGGTCGACATCAGACCGCTGATGGGCAAGAGCGCGACGTTCGCGTGGGAGCTGATGTTCACGCGTCCGATGTTCGGCACACCGGACATGATCGAGCAGCATCGCTTGCTCAATGCAGTGGCGAGTCTCGTCGATTCGGGCAAGTTGCGTACCACCACAGGCCAGGTGGTCAGCCCTATCGATGCCGCGAACCTGCGGCAGGCTCACGCCCAGATCGAGTCGGGGCGCACCATCGGCAAACTGGTCCTGGAGGGCTGGTCATGAAACCAGTTCTTCGTATCGTCTATCGCTACCGAAGGGGCTCGATCTGTAGCCCTGCCGCCTGCAACCCCTCGATCAGGTCTTCAGTGATCGCGTCGATCTTGAGAGTGCGGCGGAACAGCTCGCGGGCCCGTGAGGCGAAGTCGGGCTTCTGCTCTTCTATTTGCTGGACTTGAATTTCTGCTTCGTCGATGCGTCCCAGCTTTCCCAGGATTGCGGCGAGCATGACGGGCGGCCAAAAGCCCAGATACGGGTTGTATTTCTGCACCTCGAGCAGGGCCTGATCGTAGTCCCGCTGATGGAGATGACGAACGACGTATCCGCCATGGAACCAGTTCGGGTGGCAAGGGTTGACCGCTATGGCTTGATCCAACAGCGGCAGTCCGCGCTCGAGCTCCCCGCGCATGATGTGGAAGTAGCCGGCAGTGCCGACGGTGTACGGCGAGTTGGGGTTGACCGTCAGAGCGGTCTCGATCTCTTGCTCGAAGCTCTCGGAATCGTCGGCCAGATAGCTGGCGTGCGCCAGAATCAAGCGCCCGAGCTGGGATCCGGGCTCGAGGAACACGCCCTTTCGCGCGTAGTGGACAGCGGTTTCGAGGGGTTCGTCAGAGCCAGGAACGTCCAGCGAGTACATCTGAGCGTGGAGTGTCGCCATCGCCGACCAGGCCGGGCCGTACAGAGGCTCTCTCTCCGTAGCCTGCCGCAGCGCCTGAAAGCAGGCCAGGCTCGACTCCGGAGATGGAGCGATCTGGTGGGAGTAGTAGCGCAGCATGGTTTCGTAGGTGCTGAGCTCGGCGGGAGGCTTCTTCCGGGACTCGGCTGACAGGCGGCGAGCGATGATGCCGTACTCGCCGCCGATCGCCACGACGACTTGGTGGGCGATCTCTTCCTGCGTGGCGATCAAGCGGCCGGCTTCCAGCGGGTTGGAGTAACCTTCGGCCCAAATCTGCCTGCCGCTTTGCGCATCGGTCAGGTGTGAGGAAACCTTGACGGTCTCGGCGTCCCGGCGAATCGTTCCCTGCAAAATGAAGCGTGCGCCCGATTCCTGGGCGAGGTCGAAGGGGTCTCTCGCAGAGGTGGCGGGTTGATTCGCGACCTGGCAGGGGATGACGATGAGCTCCTGGAACCGATTGATCTCGGTCACCAGCTCATCCGTCATCCCGACCGCGAGGAACCCCTGTTCCGGATCGTCGGTCAGGTTCTCGAATGGCAGAACAGCGATAGATGGGTCGACGGCCGGATGAGCCTCGATTCCGGCAACGACAGGCTCGCCGCTGCCACCCAACTCGGGCTGGTCCGCCCGCAACGTGAATCGGGGCACGTAATGTCCCTTGGGGATGTCGATCTGGATGGGATCCTCGGTACCGGCCACCAGGTAATAGCGCTCCAGAGCGCGGCGAAGCCTGCCCGCCTGGATGCTGACGATGGGGTCCTGGCCTGAGTCGAAATCATCGCCCCGGCCGAAGACCCGGGTCGCGATGGTGTACCCCTTGATCGTGTCTTTTCGACCGGCCAGGGTCTCATCGACCACGAAACGGAGAAAGTCCTGCATTCTGTCCGTCGCGAGAAACTCTCGATGCCCGAGAATCCGCTCCAGCTGCTCGAGAATGGCTTCGTCGGTCGGTTGGTGGCCTGAGCTCCGCATCGGCGAACCTTATTTTACCCTTCGTTAACCTAAATCACTTCACAGCCTCATCGATCGGCGACAGAGTCCCTTCATCTGTACAGCATCCGGGCTCGCGTTCATGACCCGGTTATCTCTTACCTGTAGAAGGGAGATCAAGCATGCAGTGCATTCGTCCCAGAAGTGCCGGACGATTCGGCGTGACTCCAACGCTGGCCGTCCTGATCGCGGCGGCCCTCCTGGCCGGATTGGTCACCTCCCCGGCAACAGCGTCGAAAGATGAGCGAGGAAAAGGGGCGGCGATCGGCGCCGGTGTCGGTCTGCTGGCTGGTGGAACCAAGGATGCCGCCAAAGGAGCCCTGATCGGCGCGGGAGCCGGTGCGATGGCGACCAAGGGAGAGAGAGAGAAGGCGCAAGACTACGCGAAGAAGGGCGCTGCGATCGGCGCTGGAGTTGGCCTGCTGACCGGCGGCGGCGTCGAAGGGGCGGCCAAGGGAGCCATCTACGCCGGTGCCGCCGGTGCGGTGGTCGGTAAGGAAAAGGACAAAGAGAAGAGGGATTGAGCAGGAACGGATGGGTGCGTTCGAAACCGCGACCTACCGCTGAACCCAAAACCAATTCAGGAGAGAGTCATGAACCATAGAAACGAAATCCTGCGGTGCGCCTCGGCCCTTGTTGTGGTGGCACTGCTCCTGTTTGCACCAATAGCCAGTGCCTCGGATGAGGCCACCAAGGAGTATCTGACCGCCGAGGAGTACGTAAAACTGGCTCAGCCTTATCTCCATCTGAGCTGCGAGGCGGCCTGGGCTATGGCGAAAGAGGACGCTGACGCCTACGTCGAGATCGTCGACAAAGTGAGCGCGATCGGGTTTCTGAACCATGATCTCGACATCAGTGAGGTCTACGAACACTCCGAAGCGGAAGTAGAGGCCCTTCGTATCGATTTCTACACCTCGACGGGTGACTTTTGCCGAGAGAATCCGAACCTTCTGCTGGCCGGGGTTGTCGAGCGGGCGCTCCTGCAGGCCTTCACCGATATCGCGCCAGAAGCTGTCGACGATTAAGAACTGAGCCTAACGTTGAAGCCCAAGGCTTGGCGGGAGGGGTCGAACGAGGACCGGTCCGTGAGCCGCGATTCCGAAACCCTGAGACTGATCCAGACCTCGTTTCCGGGCCGGGAGCATCTCATCGAAGACGCCTTCCGTAACCAGCGGTTTCGGGAGCTTTGCGAGGACTACCGCCGTTGCGATGTAGCTCTCGATCGCTGGAACCAGAAGGCGGGGCCGGTTGCCACCCAGCGCTGCAAGGAGTACTCCGAGCTCCTGAAGGAGCTCGGTCAAGAGATCGAGACTTGCCTGGAGGACGCTGAAACAGGATCCCCCCCGACGAACAGGAGAACCGCATGAAGAAGACATGGATCAAGGTAGCGCCAGGTTTGTCGCTACTCCTTTTTTCACCCTTGCTGCTTGCAGGATGCGCCGAACCAGCAACTGAGACCGGCACGAGCGACCAGGACGAGGTAGAACCTGTTGTCATCGAAGCTGCTCAGGTCCAGCCGGGACTGAGCCTCGGTATCGCCTCGGTGCCAAACCTGCGAGATCTGGGCGGCTACCAGACCAGCGATGGCGCGACCGTGGCCTCGGGCCTCGTTTATCGTTCCAATCAGCTCGCCCATATCAGTCCAGAGGACATGGAGCAGATTGCCGGCCTCGGTCTCAAGGTCGATTACGACTTGCGTACGAAAGCTGAGAAGGACGCTCTCCCGGATGAGCTTCCGGAGGGGGTCGAGTACGTATGGGTCAATGTGCTGGCCGACTCGGAAGGAGCGGACCCGGCCGTGATCGGGGGGCTCCTGGAGAATCCGGAGGAGGCCAACGCCGCGTTTGGAGGCGGTAGGGCGGCCAAGACCTTCGGCGAGTCCTACCGGGAGTTCGTTTCGCTGCCGAGCGCAAGAGCGGAGTACCGCAAGATGTTCCAGGGCCTTGGCGACAGGACTCAGTTGCCCGCGCTCTTTCACTGCACGACCGGTAAGGATCGAACCGGATGGGCCGCAGCGGCCTTCCTGACCCTTCTCGGAGTGCCCAGGGACGTCGTCATGGAGGACTACCTGCGTAGCAACGACAACATCATCCCGATGTATCAGGAGGTCATCGACGAATTTGTCGCGGCCGGCGGAGAGGAGAGCATCCCTTTGGCCTTTCTGGGAGTCCAGGAGGAATATCTCGAGACCGCTTTCGACGAGATGGAAACGCAGTTCGGCAGCATCGAGAACTACTTTTCTGAAGGGTTGGGGATCGATGCCGACCAGCAACAGGCACTACGGGATCTTTACTTGCAGTAATCGAGATCCTGGGCGGAGACCTAAGAAACAGCACCTTTCGGCCCTTTCGTAGAGGGTCGAATGGAAACGATCGGAGGAAAGTCCATGTTGAACAAATCCGCACTACTCTTGGTGGCCGTGATTCTGGTCACCTCTGCAACGCGCTGATCCGCACCGGTCTGACCCGCGGGAAGACGGGAGTGCAAACGGTCTACGACGTGTTCGCGGTGGCGTCCATCGGCACCGGAGTGGTGGATCCGACCGCTGGCAGCAGTCTGGTGACGGGTTACTTCACGGGCCAGGAGCTGAAGAACATCCTCAATTTCTTTCACGGGATCAACCCCCCGGAGGCCGGGGAACTATTCCCACGGGCCTCGGGCATGAAGCACAAGTATGACCTGTCGCGGCCCAAATTCGACGCCGTCACCGCCATCGAGGTGGGGGATATCGACAGCGGCTACCGCGAGATCGACATCACCGGCAAGGACGAACAGCTCTACAGCCTGACCGCACCTCTCCAACTCGTCCCGTTTATCTCGGGTATCCCGGAACTGACGAAGGGCGAGATTTCGGTGGTTGCTAAGAACAAGGATGGTGAGCCGCTCAAATCCAAAGCCGAGGCTCTTCAACTCCCGGGCGAGCACAAGAGCACGCCCGACCTCGTACTGCAGCGGGGCCCGGTGGATCCGGCGAGCATTGACACTGAGACGGAAAATGGCGTCGTCCAGGAACTCAAGGAATGGCAGGCGATCATGGACTACCTGGTCGCTCTGCCGAAGAAGGATGGCGAAGAATTGCCGACAATCCCCATGGACGAGCGGGCGAGCGAGGCTCGGACGCTCAAAGTGGGCTGAGCAGGCAACCAACGAATCATAGAAACACTGGAAAGAGATCAAGAAATCACGAAAGACATCACAATTTCACCTTATGGAAAGGTGCTTTCGGTTTTGGCCAGCGCAGCCTGTCTCGGATTGTCGGCGATGACGGTAGCGGCAGCTGACGGCGACAAGCCGAAACTCGTTCTTCAGATCACAGTCGACCAGTTGCGGGGCGACCTGCCGGGCCGGTATCTCGACCGCATGGGGGAAGGCGGGTTCCGCTATCTGCTCAACGAGGGGGTCGTTTTCGCCAATGCCCATCATACGCATGCCAACACCGAGACCATCGTGGGGCATACCACCCTCGCGACCGGGGCCACCCCGGCGGTTCACGGCATGATCGGCAACGTCTGGTTCGACCGCGGCAGCGGCGAGATGACCTACAACATCGAGGATGAACGCTATCCCCTGCTGACCAAGGGAGCGGACGTCGACAAGAGCACAGAGGCGGATCCGACGCAGAAGATGGCACGCACCGAAGGTCGATCCCCTGCGACAATTCTCAGCTCGACGTTCGGAGACGAACTGGCGATCAGCACCGTCGGCAAGGCGAAGGTGTTCGGGGTCTCCATCAAGGACCGCGGCGCAGTCTCAATGGCTGGACACGCGGGCAAGGCATACTGGTTTTCGAAGGCCGCCCAGCAGTGGGTCACCAGCAGTTTTTACTACAAGGAGTATCCCGAATGGGTGAATGCTCTCAACGCCAGCAGTCCGGCCAAACGTTACGCCAACACGTCCTGGGAACTGCTTCACGATCGTTCAACCTACTGGTTCGGCGATCGTGATGATCAGGAATGGGAACTCGACCTCCCGCTCTTTGGCCGTGTGTTTCCGCATCAGTATGGTCCGGCGGACGGGAAGGGATTCAGCACGTATCTGACCTTCAGCCCGGCCGGTGACGAATTGACCCTCGATTTCGCCAAAGCGTTGATCGAGAATGAGGCAATCGGTGCCGACGCGGTGACCGACTATCTCTCGGTCAGTTTTTCCTCCAACGACTACGTCGGACACATGTTCGGACCATCGAGTCTCGAATCGGAGGACAATCTGTTGCGGCTCGATCGGACTTTGGCCGCCCTCCTCGAATACGTCGACGAAAACGTCGGCCTGGACAACACCCTCTTCGTGCTTTCGGCCGATCACGGCGGTCCGGAAGCGCCGCCGGACATGCAGCAATACGGGTTCGAGTCTCGCTACGTGGACCCGGAATCATGGGAGACGGAAGCGGGGTTTGCGGCGCTCAAGAATCGCTTCGGTATCGGCAAGGAACTCATACAGCATTTCAACCCCCCTTATGTGTACCTCGACCGCGAGCTCATCGCGGAAAAAGGACTCTCTCAGGGCGATGTCGAGGAAGCTGTTGCAGCCGAGCTCATCAAGTTCGACGGAATCGCCCTGGCAGTCTCCAGCACGGCGATGAAGAGTGGACAACTGCCTGATACATCCTTGCTGCGCTTGGTGCTCAACAACTTCAGCCCACGGCGCTCCGGCGATGTCTACGTGGTCTTCAGCCCGAATTGCTTCATCAGCGAGTTCGATGGCGCTGCCGTGGCGGTGACCCACGGTTCACCCTGGCGCTATGACACATTCGTGCCGGTCATCTTCGCCGGAGCCGGACTCGAGCCGCGCACAGTCTACCGAGAGATCCACACGGTCGATGTGGCCCCCACACTCGCCGCCGCCGTCGGCGCCAAACCGCCCTCCGGTACTCGCGGCCATGTCCTCGTAGAGGTCGTCGAAGAGCCCTGAGCCAAGAAGAAGGTCACTGATGAGCAAAAACACAACCCATACCGTTCCGGTGCTTCAGTTGTTCCCTCTGCTCTACCTCGTTGCCGTCCTGGCCACGAGCGCCGCAGCGCTCGGACAAAGCAACAATGATGCGATCACAGAAGCCGATGGGCGGTGATCTGAGTGACGCGCCGGACGATGATTGATCGAACGAAGGAGGTGACTCGTAAACTCGAGCACCGTAATCCAGGGACAGCGGGCCTCTTACCGCTGTACCCGAACAGACTGGGGATTTACCATGCGAGAGAGATTTACGCTTCTGTCCATCATCCTTCTGGCATTCGCCCAAGTGACGGTCGGGTGCAGCGCACCCGAAGAGACGGTCGATGCCGGTGAGATCAGCGATGAAGAGATCGACAACCTGGTCCGCCGCTCGTACCAGTACGTCGCGATGTACAACGTGAACAACAAGGCTGCGCTCAGCCAGGGCGGCTGGAACAGGGTGGTCGCCGACACCGAGTTGAAGGACCACACGATGAAGGATATCGCTCGGCCCAACAACGACACGCTCTATGTCGTCGCCGTGCTCGATCTACGCAAGGATCCGGTGATCGTCGAGATGCCGGCCTTCGACTCGGACTACGTCTCGCTGATGGTCACCGGATACGACCATTACGTCAACGTGCCGATGACGACGCGGCTGGGCGACTTCAAGACGCCTGAGAAGATGCTGTTCTACACCGAGCGCACAGAGGGTTACAACGGCGAACCGGTGGAGGGGGTCGACCGGATCTTCGAGGCCACCGGCGACTTCATCACGGCGATCCTTCGGATCATGCCCCATGCCAGTGATCAGGAGCGATTCAGTCGGATCATCGGGCAGATGGAGCAGGTGAGGGTTGTGACGCTGTCAGAGCTTCGCGGGGAACCTGCCAAGGCGATCGACGACATCGAGTTCCCCGCAGTCGGACAACGTGACGCGGACATCTTCGAGACCAATTTGCTCGAAGTGATGCAGTTCGTCTTCAACCACACGACCTTCGACCCGGACGACCAACTCGATCAAGCGGTGCTGGTCGCCTACGAGCCGCTCGGTGTCGAGCCCGGCCAAACTTACGATCCGACCAAGGTGGCGCAGGTCGACGGCGCGAAGATCCGGCAGGTCTCCGAACGGATATTCGCCGAAGAGATGGCCAAGACCACCGACGAGGAGTTCTACCAGAAGGAGCTTTTCGGCAAGTTCCTGCCCAAGGGTGAGATGACCCTGGACTTGTTGCTCTTCCAATCCGTCCTCGGCCCAATCGGGTTGCCGGCCACCGAGGCGGTCTATCCCGCTATCGCCACGGCTGATGGGAAGCAGATCAACGCCCAGAACGACTACGTGATCCGGATGTCGGCGGACGAGCTGCCGCCTACCGACGTGTTCTGGTCGCTCACCCTCTACGATCTCGAAAACGGCTTTTTCATCCCCAACGACCGCAAGAAATACAGCGTTGGTGAGAACGCCGGAATGAAACTCGATGAAGACGGCGGGATCGAGATCTACGTCGCCGCGGAGAAACCCGAGGGCGTGCCCGAGGAGAACTGGTTGCCAATCACTCGCAAGGACGAGGATATGGACATCGTCCTGCGTGCCTACGTTGCCGACCTCGAGGACATGAAGACCTGGAAAGCTCCCACAGCGGAGAAGCTCACGGCCTCGACCGAGTAGAAGGAGATGAATGATGATTTCGATTCGCACGATCCTTACCGCCGGTTGCATCCTCTTCTTGTTGCCCGTGGCGCTCCCTGTCAGAGCGCTGGCTCAGGCAAAGCCCGGCAAAGACAATCCGAAGCAGGAGAAACAAGAGAAGAAAGAGAATCAGAAGGACCAAGGGAAGGCCGATCTCTCCAGCGACTTCAAGATCGACTTCAACACGAAGGACGCTCGGCGCTACGCTGTCGACTATGACCTCATCGGCCAGAAGCCTCTGCCGCCGGGGATTCGTAAGAATCTCGCCCGGGGAAAGCCTCTACCGCCCGGGATCGCGAAACGGAGCCTGCCGAGCCCCTTTGTCAAGCAGTTGCCTGCCCATAAAGGGTACGAGTGGCAGATGGCGGGCACAGATCTCGTGCTCATCTCCACGGCCGACAAAGTGGTCCGGGAAATCGCCAAGGACGTGTTCAAGTAGGGAGAGTCCAGTCGCCAACGACTATCAATCAGGGGCGAGCTTCCACTACCTTCGACGCCATTCTCCATGGCCGCGCCGTGAGCCTGGATCGCTGTCAGATGTAGAGGCGATCCCGGTCGATCTCATCGCGCAGGATGCGCAGCTCTTCGGCGCTGGGCTCTTCGTTGCGACCGATCTCTGCCGGCAGGAGTAGCTCGAAGCCGGTGGCGGCTTGGACCTGTTCCAGCTCGACGCCCGGATTGAGCGCCAGTAGTCGCATCTGCTTGCTCTCATCCTCGAAGTCGAGGGTGCAGAGATCGGTGACGACTCGGAAGGGACCGGTGTCGGCGGGTAGACCGGCGCGCTCCCGCGCTCCGGGCCCGTCGAGATAACCGGGAGTGGTAAGGAAATCGAGCTTGGAGACAAAGGTCCGGGGCGACTGCCGGATGATGGCGATGGTTCGCCAGCAGGCGGAGCCCACATCGTTGCCGCCTCCCGATCCCGGCAGTCGCACCTTTGGCGCTGGCTGCTCGCCGATGACCGTGCTGTTGAGGTTGCCGTAGGTGTCGATCTGGGCGCCGCCGAGAAACCCATACTCGATGAAGCCGCGTTGTGCCGCCTCCATGGTGGCGCAGATGCCGGCCGCGTGGAGACCCTTGTGATAGGTGCGCATGTCCCCCACCGCCAGAGGGAGCTTCTCCAGGATGGCGCCTGTGCCACCGAACTCGAAGACCGGAGTCAGATTCCTGGCGTGCATCTTCTGCGCCAGCGACGCCGCCAGCATGGGAATGCCGGTGCCGATGAAAGCAGTTGCGTTGTCGGCCATGGTGCGGCTGGCCAGGCAAATCATCAACTCGGTACCGGTGTAGCGTTCACCTGCCATCTCGAGCCCCTTTGATTCTCAGCTTCTCCAGCCGTTCTCGACCCACCAGATCGAGGTAGGCTTCGTGACTCTCGACGCCGTAGACCCACTTGTCGAGATAGGCCTTCACTTTCTCGGCGTCTTTGGTGCTCTCGTAGTACGAGCGGATGTGCTCCTCGTCGCGCTCGTATAGACCGCTCATCTCCCCGGGGTGGGAGCCAAAGGGAGCCTCGACCACCGCGTCGACGACGTACCAGGGAATGATGGTGCGGTCGGGTGAGCGTCGAATGATCTCGGTGTCGACGATCTCCTCGGCCGAGACGATGACGTTTCGCGAAGCGCAGGCCATCTCGGCGGCGAAACCCGAGATGCCGTCGATCTGGCAGTTACCGTGCTTGTCGGCACGATTCACGTGGATGATGCCCACATCGAGGATCAGCGCCGGCAGCAGGCAGATCGGCTCGCCGGTGAAGGGGCACTCCACCACTTTGGCGGCTGAGTACCTGAAGGTGTCGGTCCCCAGCATGGAGCGCGTCGGCAGGAAGGGCACCCCCATGGCCGCCGCCTTGAATCTCCAGGCCAGGGCTGCGTTGGACCACTCGACAATGTTCTCCACGTAACCCGATTCGACGGCTCGACGGAGGTTGGCCGACACTCCGTAGACTTCGAGACCGATATAGGTCCAGTCCATGGCCTTGAACGAGTTGGCAGCGGCGAAGAGATCCGATTCGTAGACCCCTTGACCCACGCCGCGAAGACTGCAGTAGCCCGCTCGGATGAGCTCCCTGGTCAGCGACATAGGGCAGCGCACGGTGCCGTAGAGCTCCACTCCGACGTAGTCGCCCTCGTGGACGAGTCGTCGGATGGCCTCTTTCTCGCTCATCCGCTTGTCCACCAGGCCCTTTTCCTTGGCCCGGTTGTGAGCGCGAAAGGCTTCGAGGTCGATGGGCGTCAGCAGGTCGCCGACACCCTCATCGAGGATCTTGAGACTCCTCTCGTTCATGTTCTCCTCCCCCCAGAATTCTACTCCTGTCACTGCCTCGACTCAGGCCTTCGAGTTGGCCGTCCTCGGGCGTTTGATATGGCTGAAAGAGTTCCCGCCGATGAAGATCCTCATCGTGGGTGCGTCGGGGACGATTGGTCGCGCTGTGGCCTCCGAGTTGGGACAGCGGCACGAAAGCACTTCGGGCGAGCCGCGCTGGGCCATGCGAAGAGTGTCGAGGGTGCTCAGCCTGGCCAAGTGTACTGCGTAGAGTAGTCCCTAGGCACCGGTACTCGGTGAGAGTTCCAAGACTCCCTCCAGGCCCGCCTTGGCCACCCCCTCCAGCAGCCTGTCCGTCAACTCCGGCGCGATCGCATGGCGCTCGATCAGCTCGGTTCGAAGTTGCTCCACAGGCAGAGTCCAGAGCTCCTCGAGCTCAGCCAGGGCCGGAGCCGCCTCTTCGGTACGGCCGAGCTGACCGTAGCTGGCCGCGACGAACAGCGGGATACGGAAGTCGCCGCTCCGATCTACCAGGCGAGCATCGGCTAAAGCCTCGCGGTAGCGGCCATTCACATAGTGGTCGTAGAAGTAGACCATGTGGAACCAGTTGGGCGGATTGGGGCTGAGCAGGGTTGCGGCCCGCACCATCGACAGGCCACGCTCGGTCTCTCCGAGCTGGGAGAGATAGAGGCCCATCAAGCCCAACCAGAGAGCATTGCGCGGGTTGAGATCGACTGCTCGTTGTGCCTCGACAGTCGCATGATCGTAGTCGCCAGTCAGGAAAAGCGTCAGTGCGAAGCAGCCGTGGGCTACCTGGCTGGCAGTATCGAGCCGAACGGACTCTTCACCTAGCTGGAGCGCACGATCAAGAGCGTCGTACTCGTCTGGGCGAGCATTCCAACGATGGTGATACTCCTCGCTGTAGAGGTAGGCCAGCCAGGCGAGGGCGTCGGCGTAGTCGGTATTGGCGTCGACGACCATCTCCAGGCAATCGCGGGCGGCCAGATGTTTATCCGCGTCGTGAATTTGAAGGTAATCGTAGACGCGTAGAACGCAGTCGTAGATGTCGAGGTTCTCGGGCGGCTTGCGTCGCGCCTGGGCAAGGTCGGCCCGGAAGAGGGCGCCGTACGACCCGGCGATGGCATTCAGAACTTCGCCCGTCAGCTCGTCCTGCAGCACGAAGAAGTCAGTTGCAGTCAGGTCGCGGTCGTAGCTCTCTCCCCAGACCTGCCTGCCGTCCCTGGCGTCTGAGAGCTGGGCGGTCAGCCGGATTTTGTCTCCGGCCCTTTGCACGCTGCCTTGAAGCACATAGCGAATACCGAGCGACTCACCGACGGCTCGCACGTCAACCGAGCGGTCCTTGTACTCGAGGATCGAGGTGCTGGCGACGACGAGGAGCTCCTGGTACTTGGACAGTTGGGTGATGAGCTCCTCGGTCAGACCGTTGCTCAGGTACTCCTGCTCAGGATCACCGCTGGAGTTGATGAAGGGGAGGACGGCGATCGAGGGGCCCCGCTGCTGCTCGCCAGTGGCCTCGGGGCCTCCGGTGGGGGCGAGCCGAGCCTCCTCTTCGCCACCCGGCCACAGCATGATGCTGGCGATGATTGCCATCAACACTGCCAGCGCCCCGATGGCGATTCGCAATGGCGGTCGGCCCGAAACACCATTTGTGGGGTCGTCCTCAACACCGCGCAACGCCTGTTCGACCTGCTCCGCGCTTTGAAAGCGCTGCTGTGGATTCTTCTCCAGACAACGCAAAATGACGGAGTCGAGAGAGGAAGGAATCGAGTCGCGTAACGTACTGGCGGGAGACGGTGTGTGGTCGAGAATGGCCGTGATGGTGGAGATCGGTGAGTCACCGTCGAACGGCCGCTTGCCGGTGGCCATTTCATAGAGAAGGACGCCAAGCGAGAAGATGTCCGATCTGGCATCCAGATCCTTGCCACCGAGTTGTTCCGGCGACATATAGGCCAGCGTGCCGAGGATGCTGTTCTCTGCAGTCAGTGGCTCGGTAGCCATCTGGGTCTGTGGAGACTCGCCTGCAGCTCGCCCGGTCTTGGCAAGACCGAAGTCCAGCACCTTCACGCGGCCATCGTCGGTGACCATGATGTTGCCTGGTTTGAGATCTCTGTGGATCACTCCCTTCGCATGAGCGGCGCCAAGGGCCTCGGTTAGTGGCCTGGCAATCTCGGAGATCTGCTGGATCGGCAGTCCGTCGGCGGGAATGAGCTCCGACAGTGGTTTTCCCTCAACCAACTGCATGGTCAGGAAATGCACACCCTCGGCCTGCTCGACCGAGTAGATGGTGACGATGTTCGGATGATCGAGCCCAGCCAGCGTCTCCGCCTCGCGCTGGAATCGCTGCAGCCGTTCCTGAGAGCCCGCCAGCTCAGACGGGAGTACTTTGAGAGCCACCTCTCGCTTGAGCTTGGTGTCCTCGGCCCGATAGACCTCACCCATGCCGCCTTCACCGAGCTTGGCGATGATCTTGAAGTGAGAAAGGCTCCGGCCGATCAAGTGGATGGAATTCTAACCGGAATCACGCGAGGAGGTCAGGGAGGAGTGCCGCATCGTGGTGACTCGACGGTACGCCGAGGAGCCGACACCTGACAGGTGCAGACTGATTGGGACAGTCGTCCGCTGCCATACAATGTGGCTCAAAGGTCCTGGTGTTCAACGAGCAGTTTCAGGATCCGGGGCTAGTCGATGTGCCCCCAACTTTCAGGAGACGAGAGCAATGAAGCGATTCTCTGGATGGGCACTCGGTGCCGGATTGTTGGTCAGCCTGGGGTGGAGCGGAGTTCCACAGGGATACGCTGCGGAGCCAACCGAAGCGGTCGGATTCGAGGTACACCGGGGCGTCAACGTCAGCCACTGGCTGTCCCAGTCGGAAGATCGGGGTGCGGAGCGGGCGGCGAAGATGACCGCTGCCGACTTCGCCACCATCAAGGAACTGGGCTTCGACCACGTGCGGCTTCCGGTGGACGAGGAGCAGCTGTGGGACGAAGCGGGGAACCGGCACGACGAGGCGTTCGACCTGCTGCACGACGGAATCCGCTGGAGTCTCGACAACGGGTTGCGGGTGATCGTGGATCTTCATGTCATCCGTGCCCACCACTTCAACCGGCCCGACAGCCGGCAGCTGTGGGATGACCCGGAAGCCCGGGCGAAGTTCATCGGTCTGTGGAAAGAGCTCTCAGCCGAGCTGCACGACTACCCGCTGGACATGGTGGCCTACGAGCCGCTGAACGAGGCGGTGGCCGAGGACTCCGAGGACTGGAACGAGCTCATCAATGAAGTCATCAGTGCGCTGCGCGAACTGGAGCCTGAGCGGGTCATCGTCATGGGATCGAACCGTTGGCAGATCGCAGGAACGTTCCCGGACCTGCGGATCCCCGCCGACGATCCGAACATCATTCTGAGCTTTCACATCTACACGCCGATGCCCGTGACTCACTACACTGCGCCCTGGACGCCCCTGGCCGGCTACACGGGACCCATTGCCTATCCCGGCCAGGCCATCGACGAAGCCGAGTACGAGGGAATGGACGCGACGCTGCTGGCCGCAGTCGAGGAACACAACGGCAAATTCGACCGGGCAGCACTCGAGGCGATCATGCTGCCGGCGATCGAGGTCGCAAGGGCGGCCAACCTGCCGCTTTACTGCGGTGAGTTCGGGGCCTTTCCAGCCGCGCCGCTCGCGGTCCGGCAGGCCTGGTATCGCGACATGATCGCGATTTTCGACGAGCACGACATCGCCTGGGCCCACTGGAATTACAAAGACGACTTTCCCCTCGTCACCGAGGACGGCGAGCCCATCACCGAGCTGATGAAGATCCTGGTTCCTGGGGAGGGGTCGGCGGCCTCGCGGTGAGCTCCGTCAACAGTTTTTGACTGGGCCCGCCGCCATTGCACCAACCTGTACTGACGCCAGCCCTTCCTCTCGACGCTCCGCCGCAGGGGTAGATCGAATGACGCCGAGGAGGTTCTGCCGCGCCGAGTGCGGGTGTCGCTCTTCCTCGGACTAGAGCCTTCGCGCGCGGACAACACAGTCCATGTCGCGTGCACCGTGCACCAACGTGGGCTCGCCGAAGCCGCCGATCTCGAGGTCTTCCCGCAGTTCGGCAAAGCTGTAGGTGCCGCCAGATTCGGTTCGCACGAGCATGTTGACAGCGAACAGAGCGCCCGCCCGTGGTGACGTGTGCAGGTCATTCATGACCATGTCACGAATCATGAGCTCGCCCCCGGGCACCAGGGCCGCGTGCACCTTGCTGAAGAGCGACCGGTTCTGCTCGCGAGAGTTCTGATGGACGATGGCGCTGATCCAAACGAGATCCGCCCCGGCGGGCAGCGCCGCGTCGTTGTAGAAATCGCCAGCTACGAACTCGACGCGGTCGCCGAGACCAGCGGCTGCGATGTGCGCGCGAGACAGGGGAATGACTTCCGGGAGGTCGTAAAGCGTGGCTCTGGCTTCGGGGACGAGGCGCAGGAAGGCGCGAGTCCAGGTGGCGGGACCTCCCCCGACGTCGAGCAGATGCTGGAATGACAGTGGAGCGAGAGCAGCTATCAGATCTTCCGCAGCGTGCCTGCTGGCCACCTCCATGGCCTCGATAAACGCGGCCCGATCTGCTTCGGCACCGCGGATGCTCTCGTGATCTCCGGCGGGGCGCCCTGTCTTTGCGGTAGCCGCCAGCTGGACCCAGCTTCTCATGCAGTTGGCCTGGTGCCACAGCATCGGCAACACCGATTTGGATCCGTCGGCGGTGAGGGTTTCCGCCACTCCAGAAGCGGGGGAATAGAGAGTGTCGCTCTTTTCCAGGAGACCCAGGGCTGTCAGCGCGTCGGCCAGGATGCGAGTCGCACGCGGATCTGCTCCGAGCTCCGTGGCCAGCCCCTCAGCGTTGAGAGGCTCCTTTTCCAGAGCTCCAAAAAGGTCGAGCTCGGCCGCCGCCAGCAGGATACTGGCAGGCTGGTAGGCTCGTGCCAGCTCCAGCAAAGCATCTGCGGTCCACCGGTCACTCATCCTCAGGATCCTCGGATTCGGGCGCGCCTTTCATGTGAACCGTGGTCAGACCGCGATCAGAATACCTTACCCCATGAGATCGAGCAAAACACTCGCAGAGGCCTGGGTGACTGGGCCTGGTAAGTGCGTTGGACTAGACTGTCGTCATCATGTCGTCTTTGAGACGTCGGTTGGTGCGAAGCTACACCTTTTCACTACAGAACGGAGATCAAGCAATGTACCGGATGCACGAAGGCGCAGTGACTCCCTCACAGTCGCGATCTGTCCTGATTTTCAGCTTCCTATGTTTGTTGTTGCTTGCCGGATCGTCGGCGAGTGTGCTCGCGCAGATCACTCCCTCGAAAGACTCGTTGTCGGACCTCTATCCAGGTAAGGCCTATTCGCCCTATGCTGATCGCAGCTTCCCTGACCAGGTGTTCTGGGGCGACACCCATCTGCATACCGGCTTGTCGATGGATGCCGGACTTTTTGGCGCACGCCTCGGGCTGGATGATGCCTATCGCTTTGCGCGTGGCGAGCAGGTGATGGCCTCCAGCGGCCAGCCGGCCAAACTCGGCCGCCCGCTCGACTGGTTGGTGATCGCCGATCATTCCGACGGCATGGGCTTCTTCAACGACATGGCTGCGGGTGAACCCGGCATCCTCCAGTACGAACAGGGCAGGCGGTGGTACGACGGATTGCAGGCCGGCGGCGACTCCTCGGTGGCAGCTGCGCTGGATCTGATCACCACGTTCTCGCAAGGCAAGATCGATCCAGAAATGATGGCCGAGTACTCACCAGGCGGCAGGACCTATGAATCGATCTGGGAGAAGGTGGTCGATGCGGCTGAGCGTTTCAACGATCCCGGCTCCTTCACCACGTTTATTGGTTTCGAGTGGACCTCGCTGGTCAAGGGCAACAACCTGCACCGCAATGTGATCTTCCGCGATAACAGGGACAAGGCCGGCCTGGTCGTGCCCTACACCACCCAGGCACCGGTCGGCTCGACGGACCCGCTCGATCTTTATGCTTATCTGGAGAGCTACGAGGCCAAGACCGGCGGCTCCGCACTTGCTCTGGCCCACAACGGCAATCTGTCGAACGGCATCATGTTTCCGGTCGATGCGCAGTACACCGGCCGCAAGATTGACCGGGACTATGTCGAGAAGCGTGCCCGCTGGGAGCCAATGTACGAAGTCACCCAGATCAAGGGCGATGGCGAAGCGCACCCATTCCTGTCGCCGGATGACGCCTTCGCCGATTACGAGACCTGGGATGCGGGCAACCTCGATCTCACCGAATCCAAGACCGATGCGATGCTGCAGTACGAGTATGCCCGCCAGGCCCTGAAGAATGGTCTCTTGCTCGAAAACAAACTCGGCACCAACCCTTACAAGTTCGGTCTCGTTGGGTCGACCGACAGCCACACCGCGCTAAGTGCCGTCGAAGAAGAGAATTTCTTCGGCAAGGCAACAAACGCCGAGCCTTCGCCCCAGCGCATGATGCATCCCTTCACCGAAACCGAGAATGGTGTCTTCGAGGGTTACCAGCTGGTCGCTTCGGGGTATACGGGTGTCTGGGCCGAGGAGAACACCCGCGCCGCGATCTGGGATGCGATGGCACGCAAGGAAGTCTACGGTACTACCGGCCCGCGCATCACGGTCCGCTTCTTTGGCGGCTGGGACTTTTCCCCCGAGGACTTGAACAGCCGCGCCCCTGCCTTCCGGGGCTACGAAAGAGGTGTGCCTATGGGTGGCGACCTGCGGGCTCACAACGCCAGTGGGGCACCCACATTCATGGTCTACGCTCTACGCGATGCGATTGGTGCCAATCTCGATCGCATCCAGATCGTGAAAGGGTGGCTGGACGCGCAGGGTACCACTCACGAGAAAGTCTACGACGTTGCGTGGTCGGCCGGACGCGAACCGGATGCCAATGGAGTGCTGCCGCCGGTAGGGAACACAGTAGATGTGGCAGCAGCCAATTGGACCAACACCATTGGCGCCTCCGAGCTTGGCGCGGTTTGGAGCGATCCGGATTTCGATGCGAAGCAGCGCGCGTTCTACTACGCACGCGTGCTGGAAATCCCGACCCCGCGCTGGATTGTCTACGATGCGTTTCGGTTCGGCGTCGACATACCCGAAGGCGCTGCAACTACCCACCAGGAGCGAGCCTACACCGCACCGATCTGGTATACGCCGTAGACTCTGGGTCGGCAATCGCATGCGAGCACCAGGGGTAGATCGAAGAGTTCTGGCTGCCACGCTGCTGTGTTGTCTTGGCACCGCACCGCAGCTGGCAGCGGTCGCTCCTTCCGAACCGCTGTACGAGATCGGTATGGAGGAGGTCTGGATCCCCATGCCCGACGGCGTGCGACTCGCCGCAGACCTCTACCTTCCCGAGGGTGCCGGGCCTGAGGAGCGATTTCCTGTCCTGCTCGAGTATCTGCCTTATCGCAAGACCGAGTCACGCAGTCGCAACTACTCACTGTACGCCTACTTCATTCGCCGTGGGTACGCCGTCGCCAGGGTCGACATTCGAGGAACGGGAAACAGCGAGGGGAAGTTGATTCCGTACGAGTACAGCGACCAGGAAAACGATGATGGTGAGGTTGTCATCGACTGGTTGTCCAGGCAGCGCTGGTCAAACGGCAATGTCGGCATGTTCGGGATCTCCTGGGGGGGCTTCAACTCGATCCATCTGGCGATGCGCAATCCGCCGGCCTTGAAAGCCATCATCGCGGTGGATGCGACCGACGATCTCTTTCAAGACGATGTGCACTTCATGGATGGGGTGATCCACGTGGATTCCTGGGAGATGAGCCAGGATCTCGACAATGCCCGACCGGGGGCACCGGACTACCAGATCGATGAAGCGTACTTTCGCGACCGCTTCGACACCCAACCCTGGATGATGACTTACAAGCGTCAGCAACGCGATGGCCCCTTCTGGGATCGCACAGCGCTGAGATCTCGCTACGAGTCGATTCGTGTACCGACCTTTCTGATCGGAGGCTGGTACGACGGGTATCGCGACAGCATTCCACGGATGCTCGAGAACCTCGACGCTCCAGTGAAAGCCATTGTGGGCCCCTGGCATCACGCGTTCCCGCACAACGCTTATCCAAAGCCGCAGATCGAGTGGCGGCACGAAGCGGTACGTTGGTTCGACCACTGGCTCAAGGGACGTGACACCGGCATCCTCGAAGAACCACGGTTCGCGGTCTACGTCAGGCAATGGCACCCACCCGGACCCTATCTGGAGGAGGCTCCGGGCAAATGGCGGTGGGAGGAGGGCTGGCCGATCGAGCGCATCACGCCGCGTGCCTTCTACCCGCAGCCGAACCACACGCTCGACTCTGCCGCGTCGCAGGAAACAACCCACAGGCTGCGCTATGTACCGTCGATCGGTATCGAGGCGGGGGGACCGGTCATGTGGTGGGGCGATGTGGCGCCCGATCAACGGCCGACCGATGCCTTCAGCCTGGTCTACGACAGCGCTCCTCTGGAGACCGAGGTCGAAATTCTCGGCTTGCCCAAAGCGCTGCTGCAAGTCTCCGCCGACGCGCCACATGCGAACTGGTTCGTGCGCCTCTCCGATGTGGCGCCGGACGGCACGGTCACCCAGGTCGCTGGCGCCGGTTTCAATGGTACGCATCGGGAGTCGGCGAGACAGCCGCGGCCCCTGGAGCCCGGGAAGGTCTTCGACCTCGAGATCGAGATGCACTTCACCTCATGGGTCTTCCCGCAAGGTCACCGGATTCGTTTCGCCGTGGCCAATGCCCAGTGGCCGATGCTCTGGCCGACTCCATATCCGATGACCACCTCTCTGCGCCTGGGCGGAAGCGCCGGGTCGAGGGTGATCCTGCCTGTCGTTCCGACTGGGGACCGGCCCTCGCCCTCATTCCTGCCGCCCGAGGAGGATGCCGAGCTTCCCGGCTACGAGTACCTGGATGATGGCACGACGTCGGGGTACGGAGAGATCTCCTCCGTCGACCGCAATCCTCAGACCGGGGAGGTGCGCGTCACCGCGACGAACGGTGGGGGGATTCGCTATCCCTGGGGCACCGAGCGCTACCGCGAGAGCATTGTTCATGAGACCAGTGACGACCATCCCGAGGCGACGTCGGTGCGGGGGCAATACTGGATGGAGGTCGAGCTCGAAGACCGGGTTCTGACCTGGCAGGGGGATCTGCTTTTTCGCAGCGACGCCGAGAGCTTCTACTACACCTACACGCGACGCCTTAGCCGAAACGGGGAGCTCCTGCGCGAGAAGACCTGGCAGGACACCATTCCACGCGATCACCAGTAGGTTGATCGGGGCGGCAGGCGGGCGTCCTGCCGCCCGCCTGCGCCTCGATCAGACAGCCGCCGCCAGTTACGGCGGCGGCGATGAGTGAGTGACCAATTCGCTAGATCAGGCCAGGTCGAAGCGATCGAGGTTCATCACCTTGTTCCAGGCTGCCACGAAGTCGTGCACGAAGTTCTCTTGCGAGTCGTCACATGCGTACACCTCGGCGATGGCCCGCAGCTGGGAGTTCGAGCCGAAGACGAGATCGACGCGACTGCCGGTCCACTTGAGGTCACCCGACGCACGGTCACGTCCCTCGAAGGCGTTCTCCGAACCGGCAGCCGCTTTCCACTCGGTTCCCATGTCGAGCAGATTCGCGAAGAAGTCGTTGGTCAACGTTTCGCGCCGGTCGGTGAAGACACCGAGATCGGACTGCTCGAAGTTCGCACCCAGGACACGCATGCCGCCGATCAGTACCGTCATCTCAGGAGCAGTGAGCGTCAGCAGTTGTGCCTTGTCGACCAGCGCGTCTTCGGCCGACATTCGGCACCCGGCTCCCAGGTAGTTTCGGAACCCGTCTGCGGTCGGTTCGAGTGGAGCGAAGGAGTCCACGTCGGTCTGCTCTTGCGTCGCATCCGTACGACCCGGGGAGAAGGGAACCTGCACGTCTTGTCCTGCATCCTTTGCGGCCTTCTCGACAGCGGCGCACCCGCCCAGAACGATCAGGTCGGCGAGCGAGACCTGCTTGCCGCCGGACTGCGAGCCGTTGAAGTCTTGCTGGATCGACTCCAGGGTCTCGAGCACCTTGCCCAGCTGATCCGGCTGGTTCACCTCCCAGTCTTTGTGCGGGGCCAGACGAATGCGAGCTCCGTTCGCCCCACCCCGCTTGTCGGAGTTGCGGAAGGTCGAGGCGGAGGCCCAGGCGGTCGAAACCAGTTGGGAAATCGACAGTCCTGAATCGAGGATCCTGGCTTTGAGAGCGGCGATGTCGTCTTCCCCGATCAAATCGTACGTGACCGCGGGGATCGGGTCTTGCCAGATCAACTCCTCGTCCGGGACCTCCGGTCCGAGGTAGCGTGAGATCGGGCCCATGTCACGGTGCGTGAGCTTGAACCAGGCGCGGGCGAACGCATCGGCGAACTCTTCCGGGTTCTCATGGAAGTGTCGCGAGATCGGCTCGTAAATCGGGTCCATTCGCATCGCCATGTCGGCGGTGGTCATGATGATCGGCTTGCGCTGAGAAGCATCCTCGGCATCAGGAGCCATGTCCTCTTCCTTCAAATCCTTCGGCGTCCACTGCCAGGCGCCCGCAGGACTCTTGACCAGTTCCCATTCGTAGCCGAACAGCACGTCGAAATAGCCCATGTCCCACTGGATCGGGTTCGGCGTCCACGCACCTTCGATGCCGCTGGTGATGGCGTCGCGGCCTTTGCCGCTACCGTGACTGCTGATCCAACCGAGGCCCATCTGTTCGAGCGCGGCGGCTTCCGGTTCGGGACCCACGAGGGCCGCGTCGCCCGCGCCGTGCGTCTTGCCAAAGGTATGCCCGCCGGCGGTGAGCGCCACGGTCTCATAGTCGTTCATCGCCATGCGCGCGAAGGTCTCGCGGACATCGCGGCCCGCGGCGACCGGATCGGGGTTCCCGTCGGGGCCTTCCGGATTCACGTAGATGAGACCCATTTGCACGGCGGCGAGCGGGTCTTCCAGGTCGCGGTCGCCCGAGTAACGGCTGTCGGGTTTGTCGCTGGTGGCAAGCCACTCGGTCTCGGGCCCCCAGTAGATGTCCTGTTCGGGCTCCCAGATGTCCTCACGCCCGCCGCCAAAACCGAAGGTCTTGAAGCCCATCGACTCCAGCGACACATTGCCGGCGAGGATCATCAGGTCGGCCCAGGAGATCTTGCGTCCGTACTTCTGCTTGATTGGCCAGAGCAACCGGCGCGCCTTGTCGAGGTTCGCATTGTCGGGCCAGCTGTTGAGTGGCGCAAAGCGCTGCGAGCCGGAGGAGGCGCCGCCTCGGCCGTCGCTGATGCGGTAGGTGCCGGCGCTGTGCCATGCCATCCGAATGAAGAGTCCGCCGTAATGGCCGTAGTCGGCCGGCCACCAGTCCTGCGAATCCGTCATCAGCTTCTCCAGGTCCTTCTTCACCGCAGCGAGGTCGAGCGTCTTGAACGCCGCGGCGTAGTTGAACCCCTCGCCCATCGGATCGCCCGCAGGAGGATTCTGGTGGAGCATTTTCAGGTTCAACTGGTTCGGCCACCAGTGTTGGTTCGCGGTGGTTGTGACCGCCGTCTGGGAGTGGGGTTCGTGCAAGATGGGACACCCACCGGTGCTCTTCATACTCTCTGACATGTGAGTCCTCCTTAATCTCTTCCGGTTGGTTGGATGGTGTGGGCCTGATCTGTGTTCTCTTCTGTCTTCGTCGTTTCTCTCAATCTCGAGGCTACGGGAGACGGCGCTGGTCTCCGCATCAGTCTTGGGCCGAGCTCGGAGCTACTGCACGACACTCGGGGCAGCGGCCCCAGTAGATGACTTCGGCCTCGTCGATCTCGTAGCCCAACTCGTTGGCTGCGGTGAGGCAGGGGGTGGTGCCGACGGCACAGTCGATGTCGACTGTACGGCCGCAGCTGCGGCAGACCAGGTGGTGGTGGTTGTCACCCACCCGATCTTCGTAGCGGGCGGGCGAGCCCGCGGGCTGGATCCTTCGCACCACGCCTTTTTCCACCAGGATTCCCAGGGCGTCGTACACTGCCTGCCGAGAGACCGACCCGATGCGCTCTCGGACCTCTTCGGCGAGCTCATCGGCGGTGGCATGGGGCCGGGTCGACACCGCCTTCAGCACGGCCAGCCGCTGCGCGGTGACCTGCAAACCGTGCTCCCTCAATAGTTCTTCGGCGTCCTCGAACACACCGCGAGCCTATCCCAAAATCTGGACTATGTCCAAAATTGGATGGAATCTGGTTTGAGTCAGGTCATGCAACTGTCGGATCGACCCTCCGTCGGTCTCGGCCCCTTTTACGGTGTTGCCTTTCGGCACCACGAGACCGGGAGTCGAAAGCTACCTTGGAACATCCTGAGACCTCAGAAGATGTTGAGAAAGATCGCCGCACCGCAGCCTGTCGGCCGGTGAGCGACGTTTAGCCGCCTTCGATAAGAGCCAGCGGCACCTCGTAGCGATCGACACCGTCGATGACCACGATCCAGGTATCTCCTTCCAGGGCTGCCTCGGCCTCGCCGGAGGTGGCGTTGACGTAGTCCTTCATGAAGTTGATGGTGAACTGCTTGCCCGCCGGGTTCAGGATCACCACCGACCCCTCGCCACCTGCCATACGCAGCACCCCGGCGGGGCAGGTGCCCTTCTCGTCGGAACCCACCTTGCCGCAACGCAGCAGCGTCGTCGCATCGTACTCGGCAGTGGAGAACGGCCAGGTCGGATTGTCCGGGTCCGCCGGCTCGAGCGCGCTCGTGTCCCAGTAGACGAAGACGCTCTCTTCCGGGAAGCGGAAGATCAGGTCCGCAAGCTCGCTGTCGTTCTCGCGGATGACCATGTTGCCGTGCTGATCACGGTACCGGCCCGGCTGCCCCTGGACCTGCACCAGATCGTGGGTGACACCGTCCGAGCGAGTGATGGTGACATTGCCCTGGCGCTGACCGAAGTCGCAGGCGATCATGACGTCCGTGTGGTCGGAACCCTTCGGGTAGATGTCGCAGCGAGCCTGAGTGGAATCGGCCGCCGCAACGGTGCTGAAGATCACTACTGCTGCCAAAGTGAAGATAGCCTTCTGGATTCGCATGGGCTGGAGCCTCCTCGGTGAAAGGCAGATTCTAGCCTGTGCCAGCCTTGGTGACACTTGCAGTGGCGCCGGCCTCCCACGCCGATATCCATAGCAAAGCACTCTAGGCTCTTACCCTCTCCATCTTCGGGTCGTACATTGCACGGCTGGCCAGCCCCACCTGCAGTGGATAACGCTTGCCTGCGATGTCGATCTCCCACTCGCCCTTCTGTAGGTAGGGCTTGTCGATGGGCTCGTTCGCTTCGATCATGGCCAGCCCCACGGCGCCACCGAGCGTGAAGCCATAGCTCGCCGCCCGGACATAGCCGACCGCTTGGCCGTTTCGATGAATGACCTCGGCGTGGTAGAGGAGCGGCTCCGGATCGAGAACCAGGACCTGCAGCAGGCGTCGGTTGTAGGCGGGGCCTTGCGCTCTCTTCTCGACGCAATAGGCCTTACCGATGAAGTCCGGTTTGTCCAGATCCACAAACATTCCGAGGCCGGTCTCATAGGCGTCGTCGGTGTTGTCGATGTCGTGACCGTAGTCGCGATATGCCTTTTCCATGCGCAGACTGCCCAGGGCTCTGAGCCCGGCATGGCGCAGGCCAAAGCTCTTGCCCGCCGCGACGACGCGGTCGTAGACGTGCACGGCTTGCTCGGAGGGAATGCACAACTCGTAGCCGAGCTCGCCTACGTAGGTGATGCGGTTGCACAGCAGGCGCGCAAACCCGATGTCGATCTCGCGCGCGGTGCGGAACGGAAAGGCTTCGTTGGAGAGGTCTGTGGACGTGATCGATTGAAGGAGCTCGCGCGATCTGGGGCCTTGTACATTGAGCTGGCCAATGCCGCCGGTGATGTCGGTGACAAAGCAGTGGGCGTCTTCGGGGATGTGCCGTCTGATCCAGGTTTCGACGTGGCGATGCATGGTGTCGGTGACCACGACGATGAAGCGTTCCTCGGTCAGCTTGGTGACGGTCACGTCGGCTTCCAGCTTGCCGCGCTCGTTGAGGAATTGGGTGTAGGTGATGGTCTCGGCCGGGCCGTTGACGCTGTTGGCAGAGATGTAGTCGAGTACCCTGCCAGCGTGGCGTCCCTGTACCAGGAACTTGCCCATGAAGGACATGTCCATGACGATGACACCCTCGCGACAGGCCTTGTGCTCGGCCTCCCAGTAGGGAAACCAGTTCTGGCGTCCCCAGGAGAGCTTGTCGACCTTGGGCTCCTGCCCTTCGGGCGCGTACCAGGCCGGGCTCTCCCAGCCGCTCACATCGGTGAAGTAGGCGCGTTGATTCTGCATGCGATCGTAAAAGGGCGAGCGCTTGCAGTCGCGCGCGGTCTCGGGAACGCGGGTGGGGTAGTGCCGCCGGTAGACCAGTCCCAGCGTCTCGACCACGCGCGTCTTGCGGTACTCGGGATTGCACTGATAGGGATGGAAGCGATCCACATTGATGCCGGTGATATCCGCGCCCGGGTCGCCGGTGGTGATCCACTGGGCCATGATCTTGCCGAGGCCACCGGCCGTGATGATGCCGATAGAGTTCAAGCCCGCAGCGACGAAGTAGTTCTGCACTTCCGGCGCTTCTCCGAAGGCGACTCCCATGTCGGGCGTGAAGCTCTCTGGACCGCAGAACAGCTCTTTGATGCCGGCATCCTGGGAGACGGGAACGCGGGTCATGGCCCTTTCCACGAAGGGCGCCATGCGGTCCCAGTCGGGCGTGATCTTGCCAAAGGAGAAGTGATCGGGGACGCCGTT
This sequence comes from uncultured Acidobacteriota bacterium, assembly GCA_963707075.1. Lineage (GTDB taxonomy): Bacteria > Acidobacteriota > Thermoanaerobaculia > Multivoradales > JAHEKO01 > CAXMQZ01. The sequence goes on along the minus strand of CAVPOX010000002.1, from coordinate 1,365,869 downwards.
CACCTTCCACGGGGCGCAGACCGGTTCGAAAAGGCCGATCATCAGGCCGCCGCCTTCTTCCCGGTAGTAGCCGTGACAGGAGGGGTCTTCGATAATGGGTAGCTCTCGCGTCATTCCCTCGATGGGCTCGGTCATCAGGTAGTAGTGCTCGGTTGGCTGGTTCGGAATGGTTACCCCGTTCAGGGCGCCGAGCTGTCTGGCCCACATGCCGGCACAATTGATGACGAACTCCGCTTTGATGTCGCCCTGTGTGGAGGTCACGCCCGTGGCGCGGCCGTTCTGGGTTGTGACGGCCGTGACCGAGACACCCTGGACGATCGTCACGCCCTGCTGCTCTGCGCCCTTTGCCAGGGCCATGGTGGCGTCGACGGGATTGACCCGCCCATCCTTCCTCAAGTAGAAGCCTGCCTCGATATCGTCCACCCGGGCCAGGGGGAAGAGCTTCTTGATTTCGTCAGGGCCGATCTCTTCGACGTCGTTGCCGCACAGCCGATTGAAAGCCGCGACCCGGCGGTACTCCTCCACGCGGTCCTTGTCCGCAGCCATTTCGACGAAGCCCAAGGCCTCGAACCCGGTGCTTTGCTCGGTCTCCGTCTCGAGTCTCCCGTAGAGATCGCGCGTGTACATGCGCATCTCGACCGAGGTCTCCGAGGTCGAGCCAAAGGTGGTCATCAGGCCGGCCGCGTGCCAGGTGGTGCCCGAGGTGAGCTGGTCACGTTCGAGCAAAACGACATCGCTCCAGCCAAGGTGGCCGAGGTGGTAGGCGATGGAACAACCGATGATGCCGCCGCCAATAATCACAACGCGGGCGCTATCTGGAGCCTGATCTGATGGCATGACCGATTCCTTTCATGGAGAGAAAATGATCCTCGGCACGCCAGACAGCGCCAAGGACCAGTCTTCCTCAATCTAGAGGACCGGCGTACCGTCCACACCACCCAGTTGGGTAGGAATCGCGGTCAAAGCTGTGCTTCGAACGGCAGCACACGGGCCAGCCAGGCCTCGAGTCGGCGGGCCAGCGAAGCCTCGGGATCCCGGGAGTAGGTCTTCTTCCCGTCTGTCCACTCGAGGGAGCCGTGCTGTCGGCGAACCACTTTCCAGGCACGCTCGCCGGAGGATTGACGCTCGAAGATCTCCTCGAGCTGACCAGCCAACTCGGAGCTCTCGGCCAGGATGCCCTGCTCGCAGTTGAGAAAGTGGGACCGGGGATCGATGTTGTAGCTGCCGACGAACAGCACACGGCCGTCGACGGTCAACGCCTTGGTGTGCAGGCTGGCGCCCTTGGAGCCGAAAAGGCTGGCGTGGACGTCACTGCCTGGCATCGGTTTGAGCTCCCACAGACCGACACCGCCCTCCAGTAGCCGCTCGCGATAGCGACTATAGCCACCATGGACGGCCGCGACATCGTTGGCGATCAGCGAGTTGGTCAGCACTCGCACCTGTCTACCCTTCTCGGCCAGATTTGCCAGGATCTGGGTACCGACCTCACCCGGGACGAAATAGGGTGAGATCAGACTGAGACGTTCGCGGGTGTCTTCAGCCGCGGGCTGCAGTACGGTCAGCACCCGGGAATCCTGGATGTCCTGCTCCTCCAGCGCCACCTTTCGCGGATCGTCCGAGACAAACCGATAGGTGTCAGTCCAGACCATGGGCCAGTCGCCGGCGACCAGGCGTTGCACTGCGTCATCGCCGCGTACCTCGGCTGCGTAGGCACTCGCTTCGGCTGCCTCGGCGTTGTCGGCGAGGGTGACGCGTACCTCTGCGAGCGCCTCGCTGGTAACGCTGTCCGGGTCGAGCTCGACCATCGACCGGGTCACAGGAGCGTTCCAATAGTCGTCGAACGACGCGGAGGCATCCCTGACGATAGGCCCGACCATGGCGAAATCGAGATCAACGAAGTTGACGTCCTCGCTGGCCCCGAAGTACTCGTCACCGAGGTTGCGACCGCCGACGATGGCGATTCGATTGTCGGCGATCCAGGTCTTGTTGTGCATACGGCGATTGAGGCGGGGGAAGCTGGAGACGATCTCCCAGGCTTGCTTCAGCCATCCCCGACGCGATTCGAATGGATTGAACATCCGCACTTCGATCAGGGGGTGAGCGTCGAGGGCGGCAAAGCCAGCATTCTTGGCGCGGGCGTCCATGTCGTCGACGAGGATCCGGACCCGCACACCGCGATCGGCGGCCTGGAGCAGGCGATGGGCGAGATACATGCCGGTGACGTCGGCGTGCCAGATGTAGGTCTGCACGTCGAGGCTGCGGCCGGCGAGCAGGGCCGATCGGGCGCGGATCGCCAGCGCCTCGGGTCCCTCGCGGACCAATCGGAAACCTGATGCGCCTGGGTGTTGCGCCTCGGGCTCGGCGATCAGTTGGTCGAGTTCGGTGCCAGCCCCGGGGGGAATGGCAACGTCGCTTGGCAATTTGGAGGTGCCGTCTTCCATGAGGTGACTACGATCAGGGATAGCCTCGACTCTACAACAACGCCTTGGTGGATGATGCGCGGCGCGTGTGCAACCCTGATTGCTCGAAGTTCGGTTCCTCCCCCGCCATTCCTCAGGCAAACAACAGGAACAGCACGTGACCGAGAATTCCGGCAGCGAGGGCACCGGCGAAGTGGGTCAGGATGGCGACGTTGGTCAGTTCGCGTTCCTTGATCCCATCCATCATGCCGACGTGAGTGCTCAAGAACCCCGCCATGCAGATGCCGATGGCGGTAAAGACACAGATCTCCTTGACCCCGATGATGCCGCTGGAGAGGAACCTGGGTACCAGGGCCAGAGCGGCGCCCACCGAGCCCAGTGAGGTGACGGGAAAGGCGATGGCCTCGGGGTGTGAGAAACCAAAGAGAGGCTCGATGATGAAGGAGAGCTTTGCGCCGATCCAGGGGAAGAAGGCAATCCCCTCATAGGCGCCACCGGTGTAGACCCCGTCTTTGGGCCCATACGCCAGCATCATGACCATCGTGCAAATGATGAGAATTCCGGGCATGATGTCGAGGCCGGTCTGGACGCCATGAGCACCACCATCGAGAAGTGACTGAAGTGCCCGCTGGGCTACATTGCCCCGTCTCACCTCGCGGAAGTGGAGGATGTCGTAGCCCTCCTCCTCCTCAGTGAGCACATCCTCGTCGGGACCGTACTTTCGCTTGCCGAAATAGCCCATCAGGCGGACGCTGACGATGCCGCCAAGGATCGCCCCGATGTTGCCCAGAAAGACGGCTTTCCCCAGTGGTCGGCTGGTAGCGGACTGGGACAACATGAACGTCGTCACGATCAGACCCATGCCAAAGACGGTGCCCAGGTTGATCAGCGTCGTCAACTGCCACCGTTTGAGGTACTTGAGGAACTCCTTGTCGTCGGCTAACGGCATGATGGCGGGATTGTCTGACAGATAGGTTGCCACGACGCCGATGGATGTGGCCCCGGGTAGGCCGAATAGCGGCTTCATCAGTGGCGACAGCAACCGGTTCGCGATATTGACGATGCCGAACTCGGAAATAAACGAGGTAAAGGCACCGGCGAGGACGATCACCGCCATCAGGAACAGCACGGTGTTCAAGAGCAGGTCGTGGGCGGTGCCCATCATGGTCTTGAACATGTGGGCGAGCCCCATCTTCGAGGCAAAGAGAGCAAACAGCCCGCCAACTACGATCACAGCCACGAGGGTCTCCGTCGTGATGGCCTTGACGATCTTCTTGTCCGGGTCTCGACTCGGAATCGATTCGGCTCGCTTGACTCCAAACGCCATAGGTCTGACCTTCCCAGGCTTGACTTCGCCAGTCTTCGTCTTGCGGTGGGAGGATGATACTCGATCGCGTCGGTTGCACCTCCGGACCTCGCGGAGGGGCGCGGGGCTTCTGACCTGAGCCTGCCAAAAGGGGCCGTTGGTCAGTGCCGGTCGATTTCTGGCACAATTGTGGAGTACCCGACGCATGCAGCGCATCTGCCCAGGATCAGGCCGCAATCCAGGAGGCAAGTTTCATCATGAGCCAGAAGCAGGTAGGTATCAGCGGACTTTCGCTCTATGTGCCGCCCTACAGGGTGAGCCTCGAGCAGTGGTGTGATTGGACTGACAACCACTGGGGGAAGATCGAGACCGTTGTCGGTACGAGCTTTCGCATGCGCGGCCCGGAGCACAACGCCTACACCATGGCTGCCACGGCAGTCCTGCGTCTGATCGACGCATTCGACGTGGATCCGCACCGCGTCCGATACCTTGCTTTGGGTACCGAATCGAGTACGGACAACTCCGCCGGGGCGGTGATCGTGCGCGGGATGATCGACGACGCGCTGCGCGCCCGCGGCAGAGAACCGCTGGCCCGTGGTTGTGAAGTGCCGGAATTCAAGCATGCCTGTCTCGGCGGCGTCTACGCTCTCAAGAGCGCTGTGCGCTACCTGATGGCCGATGGCCAGGGCTCGCAGGCGATTGTCGTTTGCTCCGATATCGCCGAGTACGCGCGTGGCACCAGCGGAGAGCCAACCCAGGGTGCCGGAGCGGTGGCCATGCTGGTGGAGGAGGACCCCAAGCTTCTGGAGTTTCATCTGGAAGGCAGCGGTAGCTCATCGGACTACAGGGGGCCTGATTTCCGCAAGCCTCTGAGCAGGTTCGTGGGGCAAAAGCCGCGACCCATGGGCCAATTGCAGGACTTGCCGGTCTTCAATGGCAAGTATTCAACGACGTGCTACAGCGAAGCGACCTTGCGCTCGCTCGAGGATATGTTCACTCGCCGTGCTATCCATGCGCCGCAGTACTACCGCGACCTGCCGGCGGTCTTTCTGCACCGACCCTACCGCCGCATGCCGGAGAGCGGCTGGGCGATGGGTTACCTCTTCTCGCTCGCCCACGACGACGAGAGGGAGAGGAGTGAGCTGGAGCGGTACTGCAACCTGGCCGAGGTCGATATCGACGACGTCATCGCAGAAATGGACTCCGTGCCGGTGGTGCGGGATCTTGTCTACCGCGACGCTCTCGGCGAGGAGATCTATCCCAACTGCGTTCAGCTTCTCAAGACCTTCCGCAAGACCGAGGAGTATCCAGATTTGGTGCTGGCGAAAATGCGTCTGGGCAGCGAATCGATGATGAATGTCGGCAACATCTACACGGGTGCGCTCTTTGCCTGGCTCGCAGCCGGCATCGAGGAAGCACTCGGGGAGCGGTCAGAGCTCCAGGGCAAGGAGATCCTGCTGGTGGGCTACGGCAGTGGCGACGCTTCCGAAGCTATCCCGGTGACGCTGGTGGAAAACTGGCAGGAGGCAGCAGCGAAGATCGGCTTTGCCCAGGCGCTGTCCTACTATGTAGACCTGACGGACGAACAGTACCGGCAGCTCCATGATGACGGTCATTCTCCGGGTCTGACCTATGACCACCGGGAGGAGTTTCTGGTGGAGAGCATCGGGCAGCGAGAAGAGAGCGATTTCATCGACTTCGGTATCGAGTACTACCGGTACCGGGGCGAGCCCGGCCCGGTGCCCGCAGCCGGGTAGATCCGTTCGGCTCTGCGGAACGGCCAGATCGAGCTCGGCGCAGGTCCTAGGGGGCCTGGGCGAGAGTCTTTCTGACCAGAGACCCCAGTTGCAGTAGCTCTTCCCGGCTGACGGTATGCGCCCGGCCAGGGTAGCGTTCGAGTTGTACCTTGGCTCCGAGCTCACCGAGCACCGCGGCCGTCTCTTCGACCCGGTGCCAGGGAACATGGGGGTCCGGATCTCCAGAGCCGAGAAAGACCGGAGTCCCTTCGAGCGAACCCTCGTAGCCGCCAAGACTTCCGGGCGGGCCGATGAGTCCGCCGGTCAGTCCTGCCACAGCGCCGTAGCGGCGTGGATGGCGCGCGATGAATTCGAGTGTCAGGCAGGCGCCCTGGGAAAAGCCAGCCAGGATAACCCTCTGCGGAGGAATCCCCGAGCGATCGAGATCTGTCACGATCGACTGCAGCACCGCAAGGCCCGAGCTGCGGCCGGGTTCGTTGGCGGCGACGGGTGCCAGGAAGCTCTGTGGATACCACGTATGACCGGCAGCTCGCGGTGCGATCACGGTGATCTCCTCGGTGTCGATGGCCTCCGTCAGAGCGAGGATGTCCTCGGCACTGCCGCCTCGCCCGTGCACCAGCACCAGGGCAGCCTTCGCTTCATCTCTCGCCACTCCCGCCAGTGCTGGCGGCAAGCCAGCGTGAGGCGCCAGATCGCTCATGACGCTGTCGTCGCGAAGATTGGCAGTTTCAGCGGAGGTAGCTGCTGCCGCAGCGTCTCGCGCTTGGGCTCGAGCCATTCGGGCAGCTGCAATGAGCTGCCCAGGTCGGCGACGCTCTCATCGATCGCAAATCCTGGCGTATCTGTGGCAATCTCGAAGAGCACTCCGCCGGGCTCTTGAAAGTAGACCGAACGAAAGTAGGTGCGGTCCCGCATCGACGTCACTCGCAGACCATTGGCGATGGCCTGCTCCCGCCAGCTGTTCTGTTCCAAAGTTCCGGCGATGCGGAAGGCGACGTGGTGAACAGAGCCAACGGCGATCCGTCCGAAGCCCTGGTCGGGTCGAGTGACGATGTCCACCCGTGAGGCGGGGCCTCCCGCGGGCGCATTGAATCTTTGGCGCTGCCCCGAGGTGGCGCCTTCCACGAAGCCGAGGTTCTCGGTGAGCAGTCGAGCGGTGGCCTCCAGGGAGCTCTCGAGCAAGGTTACGCCATGGAAAGCCCGAATCGCGTGGGCAGCCTGGATCGGTCCGTTTTGCCAGAGAGGCAGCTCCGAGGCTTCCTCGTGAGCCACCAGCTCGAGCCTGAGCCCATCAGGATCCGCGAAGCTGAGCACCTCCTCATTGAAGCGAGAGTGGGGATCTTCGACGAGTACACCGGCATTCAGCAGTCGCTGCTTCCAGAAGCCCACAGAGCCCTCCGGCACCGAGAAAGCCGTGGCGCTGGTTTGTCCCGCACCCAGACTGCCTCGTGGGGCTCCCTTCCAGGGAAAGAAGGTCATGATGGTGCCGGGCCGTCCCTCTTCGTCGCCGTAGTAGAGGTGATAGGTACCCGGGTCGTCGAAGTTGACCGTCTGCTTGACCAGCCGCAGGCCCAGTACTTCGGCATAAAAATCGAGGTTGCGCTGGGCATCTCCGGCAATGGCGGTGACATGGTGAATGCCTTGGGGTTTGTCGCTCATCACGTATTCCTCTTTTTTGTCGTCACGATAGTTGTTATAACAGATTATGGGCGTGAATATTCCCTTCAGACTCCCCGGCCCTTTTCCAGCAGCTTGCAGAGCACATCCATCTCCTGCGGCTCGAGTGGAGAGAGCAGCTCCTCGAGCCAGGCAAGGACCTTCTCGTCGAGGGAGGCGAGCAGCTCCAGACCCTGGCCGGAGATTTCCACGCGGACGATTCGACGGTCCTCTTCATCGCGGGCCTTCCAGGCCAGCCGCCGGGCCACTAGACGATCGGCGAGGCGCGTGACATCGGGGACCACCGTAACCATGCGCTCGCCGATCTCACCGCAGGTCACGGCTCCCGGATGCGCTCCCCGGAGGATGCGCAGGACGTTGTATTGGGTCGGCGTCAGGCCATAGGGACGCAGATGTCGCGCGAGGACCTGCATCCAGAGGCTGGCCGTGCGCTGCAGGGAGAGGAAGGTCACCTCTTCGAGGCTGCCGAAATCTCGACCCTGGCGCAGCTCGCGCCGCAGGCGTTCGCTCATTCAGCGAATATATTCGTTATAACAGGAAAATGGAAGGCAGGGGAATCGGATAGGCTCGAAGCATGGAGATTCAACCGGAAGACCTCGAGCCCCGTGATCGATACAAGCTGCTCATCGGGAGTATCGTGCCCCGCCCCATTGCCTTTGTCTCGACAGTCTCGCCCAGGGGTGAATTCAACATTGCGCCGTACTCCTTCTTCACCGGTGTCGGGTCGAATCCCATGACCCTGCTCTTCTGCCCGGGAACCCGGGCGGACGGTTCTGACAAGGACACGCTGCGCAATGTGTTGCCACCCGAGGAGGGCGGTGTGGGTCAATTCGTGGTCAACATGGCCACCGAGTCCTATGCGCGCAAGGTAGCTGCGGCAGCCGAAGAGCTGCCCTACGGTGAGAGCGAATTCGACTTGACCGGCCTGAATCCGGTGCCGAGCTTCAGGGTCAACCCTCCCCGTCTAGCGGAGTCACCGGTGTGCTTCGAGTGTGCGACCGTGCAGGTAATCCGAACAGATCCGGGTGAACCGGCCAGCGGCAACCTGGTGATCGGTCGCGTGCTCTGGGTACATGTCGATGACGCCATGATCAATGAGCGGTTTCATGTCGATGCAGACCAGCTGAGAGCCATCGGCCGCATGGGAGGTTCCGAGTATTGCCGGACTCGCGATCGCTTCGCGATGCCGCGGGGCAAGAAGGCTCTGAAGGGTGACTGAACCCTGCGGCGGGCGGCCAGCATGAGATCTACGGGCTACTCGGACCGCAGATGTACGCTCGCCGGTTGCAGGTTCGCACTTTCGGCCGCCACCTCGATCGTCCCTGCAATGCCTTCTTCGGTGCGAACAATCAGCATCGCTTTGCCATAGAACAGGGCGACTCGATCGGTGTCGAACTCCGCCGGGAAATGGTGGTCCCCATTGCCGACGCCCGCGAGGGTTGCCGGACCGGAGACGCTTAATCGGACCTCATGCATCGCCAGCGGCTGCAGGTTTCCCTTCGCGTCGAGCGCTTCGACCAGCAGATAGGCAAGATCATTACCGTCAGCCGTCAGAGCTTCTCGATCCGGGGTGAGACGCAGCCCTATGGCTGGCCCCGCCGTGTGCACCCTCGCCTCACCCAACTCCTGCTCACCCCGGTAGGCAATCACCCGCAACTCGCCTGGTTGGTAGACGGTGTCCTCCCAGCGCAGGCGATACCGGTCCATCACATTCTCGGCTGCCGGGTCCTTGGTCCTCTTTCCCTGAGAGACGCCATTGATGAATAGCTCCGCGGTATCCCCGTTGGTGTAGACATAGACAGGCACGGTCTTGCCGACACGTTCCGGCCAGTTCCAGTGAGGCAGGATGTGAATGGTCCTCTTCTCGGGCGCCCAATGACTGCGATAGAGGTAGTACCGGTCTTTGGGAATCCCAACCAGATCGACAATGCCATAAGAGCTGATCCTGGATTCCTCTTCAGGCGTCAGCTGACGTTTCGGAAAGGCACCCCATCCCTCTGCATAGTACGGGTAGGGCTCACCAAGGTAGTCAAAGCCCGTCCAGACGAATTCCCCGGCGACGAAGCGGTCTTTCTCCATCAGGGCGAACTCGACATCAGGGATGTCCGAATAGGCAGCCGAGTTGTGGTCGTAGGAGCTGATACGCAGTGACAGGGGGTAGTCATCCTTGGTTGCGGGAAGCGGCAGGTGATAGTAGCCACGAGTGCTCAGGGCCGAGGCCGACTCGCTGTAGATGATCGGTAGATCGGGCCAGCGCTCACGAGAGTTGGCGTAGCGCCGGGCGTAGTTCCAGCCAGTCACATCGAGGCAGGCGTCGAGATCGGTCTTCGCCGAATCGGGCACACAGTGAGCGAGGGTCACCGGACGGGTCGGGTCGACTGATCTTGCCGCTTCGACCATCTGCCGCAGCAGGTCCGGACCGTCGTCGAAGTTGCCGAGCTCCAGGTCCCAGACCTCGTTGCCGACGCTCCAAACCACCACCGACGGGTGATTGCGGTCGCGCAGGAGCATCTGTGGGATCTGTTTCCAGCCGTGCTCGGCCATGGACACACTTTCCGGTCGAGTGGCGGTGGCGTCCCACTTGTCGAACACCTCGTCCCACACCACAATCCCCATGCGGTCGCACAGATCGAGCACCTCGGGTGCCGGCGGGTTGTGGCTCGTACGCAGAGCATTGACGCCCATGTTTTGCATGATCTCCAGCTGCCGCTCCATCGCCCGCGTGTTGAACGCGGCGCCCAGTGGTCCCAGGTCGTGATGGAGGTTGACGCCTTGAAGCTCGACTCGCCGACCGTTCAGACGAAACCCATCATCGGCAGTGAACTCGAAGGTGCGGATGCCAAAGGTTGTGTCGGCAGAGTCAGCAAGATTGTCTGGGCTCCTGAGACGGGTGACCGCGACATAGAGGTTGGGTGAGTCGACGTCCCACAGTTGGGGCGTCGCCAAACGGAAGGTGAAAGCCGTTTTTCGCGAATCACCGGCGTTGAGCGATACGCTGTTGTGCTGTTTGTCGACTGCTCCACCGTGCGGGTCGAAGATCTCGATTTCCACCTCGACCGCACTGCTCTGCGAAGTGTGGTTTTCGATCGTGGCCTCGACGACAACCGTGGCGCTTTCCCTGTTTACCTCCGGGGTGGTTACAAAGGTGCCCCAGTGAGCGATGTGGATCGGGTCCCGTATCACCATCTCCACCTTGCGATAGATGCCTGCTCCCGGGTACCACCGAGAGTGGTGCTCACGCGTGTCGGCGTGCACCGCCAGCAGATTCTCCGCGCCAAACTCGACAAAGTCAGTCGCGTCGACCCGAAACGACATGTAGCCGTAGTCCCAGCCCCCGGCTCTCTGTCCGTTGACATAGACGGCGGGCATCGCCATGACCCCGTCGAAGTCCAGGTAGACTCGGCGACCCTCATCGGTGGCCGGAAGCGAGAAGACCTTTCTGTACCAGCCCTGATCTCGCCATGGCAGCTTGCCGGTGCCCGGATCTCCCTGCGGGTCGTAGGGTCCGGCAATGGCCCAGTCGTGGGGCAGCCGCACGGACTGCCATGCAGAGTCATCGAAGGACAGTGCCTCCGCGCCGGGGTGTTCACCTTTGGCGAATCTCCAGCCACGGTTGAAGCTCTCGATGCGCGGACCGGGCTCCTCGGACTGGGGACGTGGCGCCGCATCGGAGCAGCTCGCTACTGCAAAGCTGACGACTCCAAGCGAAAGCAGAAGACTTCGGATCCGCACTACGAGCTTCTCCACCTGGCCGAAGTCTTTTGGCCTCATCCCGAACCTGCCGGGAAACTCCGGGCAGTGAGATTCACCCGAGTGGCAAGCGGGGTATCTTCGATCGTGAGGTCGCCCTCATCTCCATGCAGCAGCACTTCGTGCAGCGTACCTTCTGCAGGCAGGGAGACCAACCCTCGGGCCGGTTCCGACTCCGCTCCGAAGACGACGAGCTGCAGGGTGGACCAGTCCATCTCCTGAGTCGATTGGGCCAGCTCGATGTGTGGGATCGCAGCGCCGCCGCGCACCAGCATGACGACAGGAATCTCGCCTGCCTCGATGGCGTGCCACCCGCCAGCGTAGGACTCTCCCGACTGGTAATCGATCCACTCCCCCGGTGGTAGGTAGACATCGCGCCTGGTGGTGCCTTCTTCCATGAGGGGTGCTACGAGGATGTCGGTTCCGAGGAGATACTGGTCCTCGACAAGCCAAGAACCAGGATCTTCCGGATATTCCACGAACAGTGCTCGCAGCATCGGCAGTCCCCGCTCGGAGGAGTCCTTCGCCTGGGCGTAGAGGTAGGGCATGAGGCGGTATCGCAACTCGGCCGCGCGGCGAAAGGCGTCGGTGAAGTCCGGCCCGTATTCCCAGGGTTCCTTTGGCGGAGCACCATGACTGCGAGTGTGGGAAGTGAGCATCCCGAAGGGCAGCCAACGGCGGTAGAGCTCTTCCGGCGTGCGCGCGGTGAAGCCGCCGATGTCATGGCTCCAGAATGTGAAGCCGCTCAAGCCCAACGACAGGCCACCGCGCAGGGTTGCGGCCATACCGGTATCCGAGTTCGCGGCGTCCCCGCCCCAGTGCAAGGGGTAACGTTGGCTGCCGGCCCAGGTGCTCCGGGCCCAGATAATGGTCTCGCCCGTGACCTCACGGGTGACTTCCGCGACCGTCCGGTTGTACAGGAGCGGGTAGAGATTGTGCTCGTACCAGCCGGTGCGGCCGGAAGCGTACTGGCCGTTCATGGGCGCTGCTTCGCCGAAGTCGACCTTGATGGCCCCGACGCCCATGCGCAGCAGACCGGCGATCTTCTCCTGGTACCACTCCACCGCTGCCGGGTTGGTGAAATCGAGGACGGCATCTTCGTAAGGCAGGTTGCCGCGGGGGTCCCGAACCGCAAGCTGCTTCCCGACGATCTCGGCAAAGAGGGTATTTTGCGGTGTGAAGTAAGGCAGCTGCCAAAGGGAGATCCGGAAGCCATCGTCCCGGAGATCCGCGATCATCTTCGCCGGGTCCTCGAACCGCGTCTTCGAGAACTGGTAGTCACAGCGCCAGTCGGTCTCGAACCAACCGGTGTCGAGGTGAATGACATCGCTCGGAATGCGATGCTCACGCAGCTTCGACGCCACCTCGCGCACCTGTTCCTCGGAGAAGTAGGTAATGCGACTCATCCAGAAGCCGAACGACCAAAGGGGTGGCATCGTGGCTTTGCCGGTGAGCTCTGTGTACTCGTCGAGGATCTCCTTCGGTTGGCCCAGGAAGACGAACAGATCGAGTTGGTCGTCGCCAAGCATGAGCGCAGTCGTGCCGCTGAACGTCCGTCCGAAATCGAAAGTGGCAGGGGCCGAGGTGTGGACGAACATGCCGTAGCCCCGGCTGCTCATGAAGAAGGGAATCGGCTTGTACATCTCCTCGGACTCGGCACCGTTGGGGTCGTCGACAAAGAGGACGACCCGTTGTCCCCGCTTGTCGAGGCGCGTGAACGACTCGCCAGCACCGAAGATCTTCTCTCCGGGGGCCAGAGAGAACACAGGCCCCATCCGGCGAGCGTAGTCGGACGCCCGCCTCACGAAGGAAAAAGGCAATGCTGGCCACAGTGTCGTCTCGTTGTCGACGAGGTGGTGAGTCCGGGTCAGGAGACGCCCATTCGAATCATGGAACTCGAGGTGCCAGGGCTTCTCGATGATCGTCACCGAGCCGTGCGCATTGGCATAGCGATAGCCACCCGAGACCTTCTCCATCTTCCACGAGGTGTCGCGTGGCGGCTCACGTACCAGCATCGGTGAAAGACCTTCGTCACGCGCCGGGAGCCCCGTCTTCATACGGACCCGGACCGTTCTCGGGCTGACGAAGTCGAGGGAAAAAGGCAGGTAGGGGTCAGCCTCGTACTCGATGTCGGGAAACTCGTTGTTTTCGACAGGCTGCAGATGGGCCAGGGTGTTGTTGAAGGCGTGGCGTGTAGCCAAGCGGTGGCGCTTCCAAGTGACCTTTCCCTCGCCAGTCACAGGGTCGAACTCCGATAAGTTGTCAGCCACAAAGTAGGTGCTGGTGAAGTCCTGGAAGCTGGGACTCACGTCCACAGGCGTGTTGAGCAGCGGGGGATCGAACCCTGCCTGTGCATGCAAACTGGAAGGTGCCAGGAGGCTCAGCGTGAGAAGAAGAGGAGCTCTCCCGGAAGGCAGTCGGCGGGTCATCTGGACCTCCGTTCCAATCATAGCTTGGCCCTGTTTCGCCTCCAGACGGTCGGGCCTCTCGTGCGGGTACTGACGGGGCTCCATCCACTCGATCCTGAGGCTGCAAAGCGGTGGCTCGATGATCGCCGGGACGGTGTGGCAGATCGTCACCGCCCTGTCCCGGATTGGCGATGATCTCGGGACGCGAGCGAGACCTGTCAACCAATGCGACATGATTGTAACCCCTGGAGAGACAGAGATCGTAGAGCTTGCGTGTTGGACCGTGGCATCGAGAAGAGTGACACGCGAGGAGTATCGGTGGCGACGCTTCCGGCGCTATCCCGGTGACGCTGGTGGAAAACTGGCAGGAGGCGGCGGCGAAGATCGGCTTTGCCCAGGCGCTGTCCTACTATGTAGACCTGACGGACGAACAGTACCGGCAGCTGGATGAGTTTGCTGGAGCCTGAGCGCTCACCGGTCGAAAGGTCGAGGGCTACCGTTATGATGCCGCATGAGCTTGTGGACTCATCTGTGTTACCCCAGGGTCTAGGATAGGCGGTAAAGGAGGATCCGGAGTGGACACCAGAAAGAAGTACGAAAAGTACGTCAATACGGCGTTCTTGCCGGCTGTCGATCCACTCGTCGTCGACCGTGCCGAGGGCGCGACCTACTTCGGAGACGACGGCAGCAGCTTCATCGACTGTTTCGCCGGTATCTCGGTGGTCAACACCGGCCATGGAAACGAACAGGTGATGGCGGCCGCAAGACGGCAGATGGAGCACCTGGTTCACTGCTCATCGTACCTCTACCACGTCGAAGTGGTCGCCGACCTGGCCGAGAAGCTGGCACAGATCACCCCCGGCGATCTCCAGAAGACCTTCTTCGGCAACAGCGGAGCCGAGGCGGTCGAGGGCTCCGTGCGGCTGGCCAAGAGATACAGTGACAGGAACGAAGCCATCGCTCTGACCCATTCGTTCCACGGACGGACCTACGGCACGCTGAGCCTGACCGGCAACGCGGGCAGGAAGCGGGGTGGCGGCCCGTACATGCCAGGGGTCGCCTTTGCGCCGGCGCCCTATTGCTACCGGTGTCCCCTCGGCCTCGAGGTCGAAAGCTGCGGAATGGCCTGCGCCAGGGCGATCGAGGAGGTTATCGACTTCGAGACCGCGGATAACGTCGCCTACTTCATCGCCGAGCCGCTGATGGGCGAGGGTGGCATCATCGTGCCGCCGGACGACTATTTCAAGGTGGCCAAAGAGGTCCTGGACCATCACGACGTGTTGTTCATTGCCGACGAGGTCCAGTCCGGCTTCTGCCGAACGGGAACCATGTTCGCGATCGAGCACTACGGCGTCGAGCCGGACATCATGGCCATGGCCAAGGGCATTGCCAATGGTTTTCCCCTCGGCGCCTTCATCGCACGCAGCGAGATTGCCGATGCGTTCCAGCCCGGCGACCACCTGACGACTTTCGGTGGCAATCCGATCTCCTGTGCCGCCTCGCTGGCCAACATCCGCTACATGGAGGATGAAAACCTGGCCGATCAGGCGGCTGAGAAGGGTGAAAAGTTGCTGGGTGCCCTCCGAGAGATCGAGCCCAGGCGCGCCACCATCGGTGAGATCCGCGGCAGGGGGCTGATGATCGGAATCGAGTTGGTCGTCGACGCTCACACCAGGGAGCCGGCCGTCGAGGATGCGAAGCGGATCAAGGCCGCGGTGCGAGACAGGGGCGTCCTGATCGGCATCGGCGGTGTGTATGGCAACGTTCTCCGCATCCAACCGCCACTGACCATCAGCGACGAGGAGCTCGACAGGGTGCTGGCTGCGATACGCGAGGCGTTGGAGGCCTGAGATGAGTCTCGGCGATGACGAGACCCGCTCGATCCCCTACTGCGAAGTGAATCGATGACAGAGCAGGGCCACCTGGTCCGTGTCTTGCGACGCAGGGAGGTCCTGGCGCTGGCCTTCGGCGCCATGATCGGCTGGAGCTGGGTGGCGCTAGCCGGTACCTGGCTGGTTGCGGCCGGCAGCGTCGGCACAGTCCTCGCCTTCCTGGTTGGCGGCGCCGTGATCGCCTTCATTGGCCTGGCCTACGCGGAGCTTGCGTCCGCGATGCCGGTGGTGGGTGGCGAGCACGCATACAGTCTGCGCGCCCTGGGCCCCGGAGCCTCGTTCGTCTGCACCTGGGCGATCATCTTCGGATATGTCAGCGTCGTGGCCTTCGAGGTGGTGGCTCTACCGACGGTCATGGAGTACCTCTTTCCCGATCTGAAGAAAGGCTATCTCTGGTCGGTCGCCGGTTACGACATCTACGCGAGTTGGGTGCTGGTCGGTGTCGTCGGGTCTGTCGTGATGACAGCCGTCAACGTGGTCGGCATCAAGATGGCGGCCGTGGTCCAGACCGCGGTCACCCTGATCATCCTGCTGGCCGGGATACTGGTGGTCGGCGGTGCGGTTTTCGGAGGAAGCGTCGACAACCTGCAACCCCTGGAGGTCGGCGGCATCCGAGGGGTGCTGACCGTTCTCGTGATGGTGCCGTTTCTGCTGGTCGGGTTCGATGTGATTCCCCAGGCCGCCGAGGAGATCGACCTGCCGTACCGCGAGATCGGCAGCGTGCTGGTGATCTCGGTGCTGATGGCCGTGGTTTGGTACGTGCTGATCGCCGTCGGTGTGTCGTTGTCGCTGGATAGCGAAGCCCTCGCTGGCGCGAGCCTGGCCACAGCGGATGCCGGAACGGCGGCATGGGGCAGGCCGCTGATCGGCAAGCTCGTCGTGCTCGCCGGTATCGCCGGCATCCTCACCAGTTGGAACGCGTTTCTGGTGGGCGGCAGTCGCGCGATCTATGCACTGGCCCACTCTGGCATGCTGCCGCGGTTCCTCGGCCGCCTGCATCCACGATTCAACACGCCCGCGAACGCCGTCCTGTTGGTGGGTGTGTTGGCCATGTTCGCCCCGCTGTTCGGTCGACAGACACTCGTCTGGTTGGTGGATGCAGGCGGCCTGGGAATCGTGATCGCTTACGCCATGGTGGCGCTGTCGTTCATCGTGCTGCGCCGCAAGGAACCGGAAATGCCCAGGCCGTACCGTGTCCGATATGGATCGTTCGTGGGATACACGGCCCTCATCCTCGCCCTCGGCATGATGACGCTCTACCTGCCCGGCAGCCCGTCGGCACTGGTGTGGCCCTACGAGTGGATCATCCTGCTGAGCGGAGCCATGGTGGGGGCGGTGTTCTACCTGTGGGCGCGGCTCACCGCGGATTGACCACGAAGCGTGTCCGCCACGCGGTTCGGGCGCTCTTCTTCCTCACCGCAGCCGGGCCTCGCGTTCGAAACGAGCCAGGCGCTCGGGATCCGAGGAAAAGGCCTCGGGCAGAATCTTGATGGCCACCTTGCGACCGAGCTTTGTGTCCTCGGCTAGCCACACCTCGCCCATGTCGCCTTGCCCGAGCTTGGCGAGGATCCTGAAGTGAGCGAGCGTGGTGCCAATCATCCCTTGCCCTGGCTCCCGGCCCGCTTCACCGCTACTCCCGGTTCACGGGTACCATGATGTGGACATAGGGCGTATCGGCCCACATCACATAGGGACCTCCGTTTTCGGGGTCGGTCGAGACCCCTTCGAGCATCGCTGGATCGGGGACGAGGATCATGATGTGGGGACCTTCCACCACCCACTGGTTGTCCTCGGTCGGCCCCTCGGCATAGGGGTCGATATTGCTCGAGCCGGTATCGCCCGCCAACATGTACGAGATGCCGAACTTGCCTCCGGCATAGGGCTTCTGGTTCATGTAGGCGTCTGCCCACTCCATCCAGGTAGCGTCCAAACACATCGGTGCCGAGCCCTGGAGATGAGGGGGCGTGGGCATGCAGGTCCAGCCGTTGTCACCTTGCTTGAGGACCTTGCCCTCCCAGTCGGTAACGCTGGCACCCGCGGCGATCTCGGGCGGTGCCGCACTCAGGGACTCGTCGACCAGTGCGGATTCGTGATGCTCGGCGGAAGCCGGGCTGATGACTATGAATGCAGCGACTAGACCCGACACGACAACCGTGGACAAACGCAAAGCGCTCTTCAGTGACATACAACCTCCTTGTACAACCAAGAATTGTGGTTTCACACTAGCACAACCCGAGCGCTCAGGATGCCAGGGATGCGGCTGGATTCAGCCAGCACCTCGACACAGCTCCCTCCATCCCATCGGCGAGATCAATTGTACTGACGCATGACACCTGTCGATCTGGTAGAGCGGCTCGCCGCGCTGCCCAGCTTGGCGGAGATCCCAAAAGCGGAGCTGGAGTGGCTCGTGGCTCACGGCGCCTACGAGCGACGCCAGGCAGGTCAGATCATGGCTCCGATGGGCCAGCGGATCGAACATCTGTGGATCATCTTTTCGGGACGCATTTCGGTTCATGTGGATCGAGGTGTCGGCCCCCGGCGGGTCATCGGTTGGCGTGACGGCGACGTGACGGGCATGCTGCCCTTCTCCCGCATGAAGGGACCACCCGGCAACAGCTACTTCGAAGAAGAAACCGAACTACTGACGGTCCACGAGAAACACTTCCCGGAGCTGATCCGCGAGTGCCCGAGGTTCACCGCCTATACCGTGCATCTGATGCTCGACCGGGCACACCGGTTCCACGAAAGCGACTTCCAGGATGAGAAGATGATCGCTCTCGGCAAGCTCGCCGCCGGCCTGGCTCACGAGCTCAACAACCCCGCCTCCGCGACCGTGCGGGGTGCGAAGCTCCTGACGGGTGTGCTCGAAGAGGTGGATTCGGCCGCTCAGGCTCTCGGAGCAGCGGCACTGAGCGACGAGCAGCGCAGCGAGGTAGAGCGATTTCGCGCCACTTGTCTGGCCGAGCGTCGGAGAGATATCGGTCGAGTCCTGGCCGGGTCACACGGAGTTTCGCGTCGGCAATCATCCGGAAGGCAATGCGGGGTGGGAGATTGTGACCTCTCCGTCCGAGGGCAAGGAGGCGGTCGACCGCAAGGCCATCACGCTGCCTCCCGGTCAGGAGGAGTTCATCCGCAAGGTTCAGGAGGCGAATAGCGACACGATCGTCGTGCTGATCAGCAGTTTTCCGGTGGCACTGCCCTGGGCAGCTGAAAATGTACCGACGATCCTCCACATGACACATGCCAGTCAGGAACTCGGCAATGCCCTGGGCGACGTGCTATTCGGCGAAGTCGACCCTGGCGGGCGTCTGGTACAGACGTGGCCCAAGTCAGTCGAGCAGCTGCCACCGATGATGGACTACGACATTCGTCACGGCCGCACCTACATGTACTTCGAGGGTGAACCGCAGTATGCCTTCGGGCATGGGCTCAGCTATACATCCTTTCAGTACGGCAATATCCAGATCAGCGCCAACCAGATATCCCCAACAGAATCTGTAGACGTGGAGGTGGACATCACCAACACCGGCAAGAGGGCGGGTGATGAAATCGTCCAACTGTACGTGCGTCGACCCGACTCGAAGATTGCGCGGCCGCTCAAGGAGCTACGTGGCTTCCGCAGGATCAGTCTTGCATCCGGGGAATCTACGTCGGTGATGCTGACGCTCGACGCCGCGAGTCTCAGCCACTGGGATATCGAAAAGGAGGCGTGGGTCGTAGAACCCGGATCGGTCGAAGTGCTGGTCGGCCGGTCGTCACGTGACACCGATCTCGTCTTGCGAAAGACGTTTCAAGTCTCTGGCTGGTAAGAATCGCGGGTTTTCTGCCAGCCTGGAGCCACGGCTCGCTGCCGGTCGGCCCGATCGAGTAGGGTGCGTCGCGATAGCTTTTATCCACTCGCTGTCAGCCGATCTCTGTGATCAGGTCACCGACAGGAATTGTAGCGTTCTGTAGAATGGTCTAAATAGTTCGAAAGGAGAAACCAGATGGGTGTTGTGAAAGGTGCTGCAAAGCACAAGGGCAAGAAGGCGGTCGAGAATGCGACCGACGATATGGGGGTTGTCGGCGATGTAATCGACAACAACATCAGTTCAGGTCCCCTGGACAAAGCAGGTGACACCGTCAACAAGGCCACCGACGACATCGGTAAAAAGAAGCGCCGCGACAAAAGATAGGGTGTCCACGGCGACGAGCGGGTACTTGTCTCAGTTGGCGCGGAGCACGAGCAAGGTCTGGTCGTCCTCCTGCTCGCCGTAGCGTCGAATCTCCCGCATGACACGGCGATAGAGCTCCTCGGGTGAGTCTGAGAGCTCGCGGCGGACGATCGCCTGCGCCTCGAGCAGCCCGAGCTCGTTGCCGTTCGCGTCGAGGACTTCGGTCAGGCCATCGGTGAGCAGGACGAATAGATCGCCGGACTCGAAAGTGGCGTGTCCCGCCTCGAACCTGCGATCTTCGAACATCCCGAGTGGCATGTTGGCATTGGTGAGCTGTGTGAGGGACTCGCCGTGTTTGTGGAAATGCAGAATAGGGGGATGGCCTGCCACACAATAGCTGGCCGTGCCGCTTCCCTTGAATTGGATTGCGGCTGCTGTCGCAAACATGTTTCTCGGTGAGGTCCGAACCAACATCCGATTGAGGTCTGCAAACAAGGAGTCGAGTGGTTTGCCGCCCGCGTACCCGGTGGTGATCGCGCCCTTGATCAGGCTCATCAGGGTTCCAGCGGCCACGCCATGCCCACTGACATCGGCGATGTAAAAGAGCGTGTCGTCGTCACTCTCGATGGCATCGATGAGATCTCCTCCGACCTCACTGCTGGCGCTGGAGCGGCCGTAAGCTTCGAATGAGGCCCTCTGGATCCGGATCGGTGGCACGAGAGATTCGTGCATGCGTGCGGCCAGAGTCATCTCCGTTTGCAGTCGCAGATGCCGCACCCCTTCATGAATGATGAAGTAGATGAAGAGAAGAAAGCCCAACCACACGAAAATCAAACAGAGAACCACATAGAGGGCTAATGGGACGGGGTTGGCGACGGGAGTGCCATCCGTGGCGGCAATCATCTTGCTCACGCCCCAGTGACCCAGGATCTGGAAGAGAATGACGGGGATCAGGAATCGAAGATCTCTCACAAACGAGTACACCCAGCCCACGGCACCCAAGCCAGCCGTCGTGGACGCAGCCAGGAGGTGTTGCCAAGGCACCGGTTGCCCATCGATCGCCACAGCCATCGTGGAGACGACACCAATTGTCGCGAAGGTGAAGAACACTGCAGCCAGCAGAGGCAGAAGCGACCTGTTGGAGATCGATCGCCAGAAGGAGGCCTGGGGTACAAGCGGTAGACGAGCCATGGACGAACGCTACTGTACAGGGCCAGCGTAGTCGAGAAGCCAGGAGTGCGAGCAGAGAAGTCGGCTATTCTAGAGTGATGAGATTGACGAAGAGACTGCACTTGCGGCCGTGGGCCACGGTCCAGCTATTGCTGTGGGCTGTCCTCGTCGGCGTCGCACCGGCGATGTCGCAGAGTGGCTCTGCCGAGGAGGATCGGGCGAAGGCGAGTTGGGATGAAGTTTTCCG
The DNA here is from genome assembly GCA_963707075.1 of uncultured Acidobacteriota bacterium. GTDB lineage: Bacteria > Acidobacteriota > Thermoanaerobaculia > Multivoradales > JAHEKO01 > CAXMQZ01. Next base: position 1,345,088 of record CAVPOX010000002.1, on the reverse strand, counting down.
GCAGGTCAAGGCTCCGGAGGTCAATCCGCAGAATTCGTTTGCGGCCTACTGTGCCGAGCGCCTGTTTCGCGAACAGCGGTTGCGGACAGGTGCCTCTGCCATGGTGCTGGCGATGGGAGATGGGCGCAATGCGCTCTATCTGGCCAATTTGGGGTTGGAGGTCACGGGCGTCGACATTTCCTCAGTCGGTCTGGAGACGGCGCGGAAAGCTGCGGCTGAAAGGGGCCTGGAGATCGAGGCTATCGAGGCCGACCTCTTCCAGTACGACCTCGGAGAGGAGCGCTGGGACCTGGTGACCAACGTCTTCTTCAACCCGTCGCTCCTCATTTTCGACCGCATCATGGCCTCGGTACGGCCCGGTGGCTACCTGCTAGTGGAGGGGTATGGCTCGGATTTCAAAGGTCCCGGCCCGATCATGGAAACTCGGTACCGACCCAACCAACTCCTCGCGGAACTCTCCAACTGGCGCATCCTCGAGTACCAGGACGGTATCTTCCCGAGCGACTGGGCGGGAGGCCGTGCGGTACCGGTAGTGCGGATCCTTGCCCAGAAGCCAGAGGGGTAGGCCGCCTTGTCGGTGCCTCGATCTGAGAACAGCCTCGGGAATGTAGCATCAAGGAGATAGCTTGCAGAGCATATCGAGGCCGAACAAAGCACCTCACCGAGTATGGCTTTTGGTACTTGCGGTGAGTGTGTACGCTTGCGCGCGGCCGCAGCTGCCACCCGCAGACGCGCCAGCAAGACCGAACATCCTGTTCATCATGGCTGACGATCACGCGGTGGCGGCGGTCGGTGCCTACGGCAGCGACTTGATCGAGACGCCGAACATCGATCGCCTCGCTGCCGAGGGGATCCGGTTCACCAACAGCTTTGTGACGAATTCGATCTGTGCGCCCAGTCGGGCGGTGCTACTGACTGGCAGATACAGTCACCTCAACGGACTGCGAGACAATCGGGACACCTTCGACGGCAGTCAGCAGACCTTCCCCAAGCTCCTTCAACGAGCGGGCTATCAAACGGCCCTGATCGGCAAGTGGCATTTAAAGAGTGACCCCACCGGATTCGACGAATGGAAGATCCTGATCGGTCAGGGTGAGTACTACAACCCTGTCTTCAATATGAACGGGGTCGAGACCGAGGTCGAGGGTTATGTGACCGACCTGATCACGGATGAGGCGCTCGACTTTCTGGACAATCGCGATCGGGCTCGTCCCTTTGCGCTGCTCTACCAGCACAAAGCGCCCCATCGAAACTGGATGCCGGCCACGCGGCATCTTGGCCTCTACGCGGACCGCCAGCTGCCAGTGCCCGAGACCTTCTACGACGACTACGCCGGCCGGCCGGCAGCCGCGGCTCAGGACATGCGGATCGCCGATCTCTGGCTGACGCTCGATCTCAAGATCCACCCGGAGTATTTCGATGTCGATACCGCTTCGGGGGGAAGGGAGGACTGGGACCCGCAGGAGAGCTGGAGTACCAGCTACGGGCGGATGACCGAGACGCAAAAGGCGGCCTGGGACGCCTATTACCAGCCGATCAACGAGGCCTATCGCGCCGATCCGCCGTTGGGTGAGGCCCTCGTCGCGTGGAAGCTCCAGCGCTATCTGGAAGACTACCTCGGTACCGTCGCCGCCCTCGACGAGAACATCGGCCGAATACTCGAGTACCTGGACGAGCAGGGGTTGGCAGACAATACGATTGTCGTCTACACCTCGGATCAGGGTTTCTATCTGGGAGAGCATGGCTGGTACGACAAGCGATTCATCTATGAGGAGTCGCTGCGAACGCCCCTCGTGATGCGCTACCCCTCGGGGATAGAGCCCGGTCAGACGATCGATCAACTGGTGCTCAACCTCGACCTCGCTCCCACTTTTCTCGACTTTGCTGGAGTGCAGGTTCCCCGGAAGATGCAGGGCCGTTCGCTGCGCAGATTGACTGATGGCTCACCGACACCACCCTGGCGAGACGCTATCTACTACCGCTACTACGAGTTTCCCCACGGCTGGCATTCCGTCCGACCGCACTACGGCATCCGCACCGACCGGTACAAGCTGATCCATTTCGAAGCCGATCTGGATCATTGGGAGCTTTTCGACCTCGAGACGGACCCTCGCGAATTGCGCAGTCTCTATGGCGACGAGGAGTACCGCTCTGTCCAGGGAGATCTCCAGCGCAGACTGTCCGCGCTTCGCCGCGAGCTGAAAGACGTAGACTGAGCGGTCAGCGCGTGAAGTCGGTCCGTCCCTGATAGAGCACCAGACTGGCCACCATGAGGATCGCAATCAGGATCAGGTACCCTGGGATATACACGAGGGGCTGATGGTCGAACCAATAGAACGCAATCAGGACCGGGATCGTGAGCACGATCCCAATCCAACCAACGGTGGCCGCCGCAGTTCGGCCCTGGCTATATGCGGCGGTCGCTTCCTGCAGCAGGGGCCCCATCTGGGCATAGACGAGAAACTGCCCCGCCAGGACTCCGAGGAGACCCGTGTCGGCGAGATCGACTTGGCTGGAGATGAGGTTTGCCAGAACGAGCATGGGGACCGCGGCGAGAGCACCGATGCCGACCAGGAGTGCTGGTAGTAGCACGGTTATTCCGGCGAGTTGCCGCGGCGTCAGTGGCCCGGAAAGCAGCAGGCGCGCTCGTCGCTCCTCGGAGCGGTAGGACTGCGCGATGAAGGAGACCACCATGCCGGCGAGGATCGCGAACATTCCCGGGAGAAAGCTGGGGACATCTTCGGCGCCGCCATAAAGGCGGAAGATGACCGCCAGTATGGTGACCACACCTGTAGCGATGCCCAGGCCACCGAGGAGCCAGGGGCGAAAATAGGCGAGCTCAGCCTTCAGTGCGTGCCACATCGTGTCCCTCCTTGAGGATTTGCACTGCGATTTCGTCGACACTCATGCGCGATACCTCGACCGCCTCGGCACCGAGATCGCCGAGTTGCTGCAGAGTCTTGGGTGCGTCCCGGGTAATCAACTGATGCTCCGCCCGCACCTGGCGGTGTTGCACCACTCCTTCGAGGTCGATCTCCGAATCGGGATGTCGAAAGGAGATGCGCCGCCAGCTCTCACTCAGCTCGTCTCGACCCGTGCGCAGGACCAACGCACCGTCTCGCAGAAACGCCAGTTCGTCAGCCAAGCGGTTGATGTCGGACAGGACATGGGTGGAGTACAGCACCGCGTGCTCACCATCCTCGATCATCTCCCACAGTACATCCAGAACCTCCGCCCGCACCACAGGGTCGAGGCCGGCCGTCGGTTCATCCAGCAGGAGCAGCCGTGGCCCGTGTGCCAATGCCGCGATCAGGGCGAGCTTCGTCCTGTTGCCGCGCGACAATTTGCTTACGGGTTTCTCCAGGGGCAGGCCGAGCCGCTTCACCAGCCGGTTTGCGCGATCGACCGACCACCCGGGCATTTGTTGGCTCACGAAGGCCAGATTGCGACGCACAGACCAGCGCCGGAAGAAGCCGCTCTCCTCACCTACGTAGCCGATATAGCGGCGATATTGGGGGCGATTCGGGTCGACCGGAGCGCCGTACACCTCGGTACCGCCTTCGTCCGGAATCACCAGACCGGCCATGCAGTTGAGGGTCGTGGTCTTGCCGGCTCCATTGGGTCCGACGAGGGCCAGCACCGTTCCGGGCTCCAGGACCAGATCCAGGGGCCCCAGGTCAAAGCCGGGGAAGTGTTTGGTCAGACCGCGGAGCCGAGCAGCGGAGGTGCCCTCGTTTATCTGATTTCTCATGTGCGAGTCCCTTTCTTCAACAGCCTGTCGAGGATGCGGCGCATGTCGGTCTGAGTGAGCCCATCTGCCGCTGCATGGTCGACCAACTTCTCGAGAGCAACTGCGAACCTTTCCTCGGCCATCTTCTGCTTCCTTTCCTCGGGAACAGGTGCCACCCAGAAACCCTTGCCACGGCGGGCCTGCACCAGTCCCTCACGCTCAAGGTCTTCATAGGCACGCTGCACGGTGATGACGCTCACCCGCTGTTCTCTGGCCAATCCACGGATCGAGGGCAGGGCGTCGCCTCCACCCAGGTCCTCGGACAGGATCTTGGCGCGGATCTGGCGCGAGACCTGCGCGTGCAGCGGCTCGTCGGAGAGCTCCGACAGATTCAGGATCATGGCTCCGCCTCGATGTTGTTCGGTACCAACATGGCCGCGGTCCAGTCGTCCTCTGGCGTGCGGCCGGTGCGTCGTTGGACTCTGTCGAAGAGACTGGCGAGCCACGCGGTGGGCGATTCGGCCGGGGGCTCCTTGGAGAGTAGGGATTCCAGTGCCTGATAGCCCAGTGGCTCGCCCGCGGCGTCGCGGGCTTCGGGCAGGCCGTCGGTGAGCAGCAGGAGATGCTGATCTGTGGCGATCTCGGCGGTGCGAGAGGCGTAGGTCACCTCCTGGCGAACGCCCAGGGGCAGTCGCGGTCCGGGCACAGAGAGAGGGATTGGAGCCTGCCCTGCGCGCACCAGATAGGGATCGGGGATCCCGGCGTTGGCGAGCTCCACCGTGCTGCTGGTCGGGTTGTATCGCGCCAGGGCAAGAGCGACAAACTCGCCCCGCCCCAGCTCGAGGGCAAGCCGGTGATTGAGGTCTGTCAACGACTCGGAGACTCCTCCCCTGGCGGTGACGAAAGGCAGCATGGCCTTCACCGAAGCCATGATCAGGCTAGCCGCGAATCCCTTGCCAGCGACGTCGGCTACGACTACGTCGACACAACCGTCGGCGCGCTGGAGCACGTCGTAGAAGTCGCCTGCCACCACCCGGGCGGGGAGACAGCGGGCTACTACCTGCCACCCGGAACCGGTCAGCTCGGCAGGTGGCAGCAAACGCCGCTGGACGTCGCGGGCCATTTCGAGCTCGCGTCGGCCGAGCTCCTGCTCCACGAGTTTCTCCAGTTGCAAGCGCTCCATGAACTCGCGCCGCCGTTCGGGATCGACGGAGGCCACGCTGACTTTGTCGCCGGGTGTTCCAGTGAGTAGCCCATCCTCGGCGAGGAGTCCGTAGGAAGCCTCTACCGTCGAAGGCGCCACCCGGTACTGTCGCGCCAACTGGCGATAGCCGGGTAGCGGTTCGCCAGCCGCCAGCTCGCCGCGCACGATGCGATCTCGGAGCTGGCGCGCAATCTGTTCCCTTACCGGCTCGGGGTCTTCGGGGCTCAAATGGAGTAGCAGCGATTTCGCTTTACTGTTCATATACACCATATACGGTATATGCGGTTGAAAGGTTTGTCAAGCCCAGCGCTGGTAGGGAGATGCAGGCCGCTTTCTCGAGGTAGACCCTCAGTCGGACCCTCGATCGTACAGCAGAGATCAGATCCCGCCGCGCGGAAGGCGTAGGATAGGAATAATCCAGCAGTTGGAGGACAGATGCAGGATTGGATTCTGGCGCACGAGCCCGCCCTCAGGCTCGGTAGCTTCTTTATCGTATTTGCTGTCATGGCATTCTGGGAGCTCATCGCTTCACGGCGAGAGCTTTCGCAGTCTCGAGGCAAGAGGTGGTGGGCGAACCTGGGCATCCTCGTGCTCGGCTCGATGGTCGTTCGCGTGCTTTTTCCCACAGCGGCGGTTGGCCTTGCCATGCTGGCCGTGAGCGAGGGGTGGGGTTTGCTCAACCGCATCGAGCTCCCCTTTGCTCTCTCCTTCTTCGTGTCTTTGCTCCTCCTGGATCTGGTCATCTATCTGCAGCACGTAATGTTCCACGCTGTCCCGGCGCTGTGGCGATTTCATATGGTGCATCATTTCGACCAGGACCTCGACCTGACGACCGGTGTCAGATTCCATCCGGTCGAGATCATGCTTTCCATCGTGGTCAAATTCGCTGCGGTGGTGGCCCTTGGGCCGCCGCCCGCGGCGGTCTTCATTTTTGCGATCCTGCTCAACGCCACCTCTATGTTCAATCACGGCAACGTTCGGATCCCGCAGAGGATCGATCGCTGGTTGCGCTGGCTCGTCGTGACACCTGATATGCACCGGGTCCACCACTCGGTCGCGCTCGAAGAGAGCAACAGCAATTTCGGGTTCACCCTGCCCTGGTGGGACCATCTCTTCGGTACCTACAAGGCACAACCTCGAGCGGGGCACCTCGAGATGAAGATCGGGCTAGAGCACTTACAGCGGAACGGTCCCGCAGGTCTGGTTGGCCTGCTCGGAATGCCCTTCATTGGCAAGCCCGGGGGATACCCGATTGGCCATCGATGGAGCCGGGGTGACGAGCCGTCAGCAGAGCCCGTCGACTCGGAACGGGCGACACCCTCGCAGGAGCGACCTTGATCGACTTGCTCCAGTCTCGGCTGCCGATACAAGATGACGGTGGATAGCTCTGAAGGCACGTGCCTGGGCGGTCGTTGGGCGAAGCTCCTGGAGCTAGAGCCGCCGGGCGAATGGGGCCGAGACCCACCCCACCCGTCAGGACCCTTGTGATCGAGCTATTCGGCGCTCGCCAGTGTGCTGGGGCTAGCCTTGATCTTGCTCGTGGCCTCGGCAGTCGTCCATGTGGCGTTGGCGAGAAATCGAAAATTGGTGAGAGCGGCGGCGTAGCCATCGATCTCAGGTGTCTGGGCAGCGGCAGTCGCATCCGTCACAACGGCTACCTCGAAACCCTGCTCGAGAAGCTCGCGGAGATGGGACTCCGTGCAAAGGTTGGCGGACATGCCAGCGAGAATGACCTTATCCACCCCACGCTTGCGCAGCTGTAACACCAGGTCGTTTGTATCTGGACCATAGACCTTGTGGGGGCTGACCACAATGGTCTTGCCGTCTTCGATCAGCGGCTTGTAGCGCTCGAGCCAGTCGGCTCCTGAGCCATTGAAGCCTTCGGTCGTCAACGCACCGGTTCGGCCAAACATGTTGACCGAGTGCATCATCGTCTCGACGGCGCCACCAAACTTCCAACCATCATCGGTTGGATAGTAATAGTGGGGGGAGATGAACACCGGCATCCCCACACCCTTGGCTGCCTTGATCAGATTTTCGATGTTTTCGACGGTCTTGTTGGCAGTCACGCTTGCCCCAACGAGACCCCAGGTGACCCCATCAGGGCTTAGAAAATCGTTTTGAGGATCGGTAATCACCACCGCTGTGCGAGCGGTGTCGATATCCACGCCCGGATCGGGAAGCTGTGCTTGTGCATCATCGGTTGCCAGGCTGAACAGCACCATGGCCGCGATGGCGATTGAAGTTGTCGATTTCATCTTCTTGCCTCCTCTTCTGGTTTTCCTGTCGATTCTGGGAGCAGACTGTCGGCTCTCCACTTGCTTAGTGTCGCTGCCTTCAGGTGTCAATGGGTCTGTGAAGCGTGCCGTTTCGTCCACGTCGATTTGCACCTCGATCGCGGCAGGAGTACGATGGTGGCAGTGCAACTCGACAAGCTGCTGGCGAACCTCGACATTGAAGTCGAGCCGTTCTCGTTGTGTGAAGTGACCTCAGGCCGAAGGCTCCGCCTACCCGGATCGGCGAGAGTCATGCTTCACTATGTCCTGGCTGGCTCGGGTTGGTTGCGCTCTGGAAACGGGACAGCTCATCCCCTCAAACCTTGCTCGCTAGCAGTTGTTCCCAGAGAGGCATCGCACGCGCTCGAGCCGGAGGGTGAGGCGGGTATGGAATGTGCAGTCGATCCGGACTTGGCAGCTCCGCCCGTGATTTCCACCAGATCGAGTGAGTCTCCCGAGATGATCGTCGCTTGTGGCTGGGTGAAGGTCCGCTACGGGTCGGCTCTGGGGCTTTTCGACAAGCTCGACGAGGTGGTGGTCGCAGACCTGTCCGACATACCGCAGGTTCGCGTGGCATTTGAATCCATCCTGGCTGAGCAATCCGATGGAGCCCCGGGTAGCGAAGCGATGAAAGCTGCCCTGATGAATCAATGCATCGTCCACTTGCTTCGGCGACTCTGCGAGGGTGGTACCTGCTCCTTGCCGTGGTTGGCCGCCCTCGAAGACGAGCGGCTGGCAAGGGCGCTCGATCGCATACTGCGAGATCCAGCCGATCCGCACACAGTGGAATCACTGGCGAAAGAGGCCTCAATGAGTCGCTCGGCCTTTGCTCAGATGTTTGCGAGGGCCTTCGGTGTGCCTCCCATGGGAATGGTGCGACGGATTCGCATGGAACGAGCTCTGGGCCTTCTGGAGCGAGGTGATGGTATGCCCATGGAAGCGGTGGCACGCAGAGTGGGATTCTCCAGCCGGAGTCATTTCTCCAGGGCTTTCAAGCGCCACTTCGGGGTCTCGCCGGTTGCGTGGCGAACTGTAATCAGTTGAACCGCGGCCCCAGACCATAATCATGAATGCGCACGCGCCTGATAAGAAGTCGTCACTGCAGGACCTGCTGTCGAAGCTGTCGCGGTACGAGTCCCTGTTCGAGTTGACGGGTGCCATCAACTCCGCCAGCGATATCGAAGTGGTCGGAGAAGTTCTGGCTCACCGCCTGAAGTACGTGGCGGATATTTTCTCCTGGCGCTATATCTGCTTCGATGGAGATCCCGAAGACCACGAAGGACGTGAGCCAACAGCTATCGTGATAGACGGGTATCGTGGACGTGCAGAGGTGATGCGGACGAAGCCGGACGCTCTGTCGCGCTTCCAGCGGGAACTCTGGCGGGAGCGCAAGAACCAGGTCCTCTGTGGTGAGCCGATGAACAAGGCTCTGCAGCATCTGCCCGCGCATTTTCAGAAAAGCGACCTGGAACAGATCTCTGTGAATGTTCTCGTCGAGGATGGTAGATCTCGAGCCCTCTTCCTGTTCTGCAAACGCCGCCAGCCCTTTACCGAGCTCGATGTCAAATGCCTATCGATGGTGTGCAACTTCTTCCATTCAAAAGTGCACACGCTCTGGGAGCAACAGAAGCTTCGGGGTCTGGAGCTGGCCTTCCTGCAGCAGGAAGTCATGCTGCGACAGAGCGAAAAATTGGCTACCCTGGGACGACTGAGTGCCGGCATGGCTCACGAGCTCAACAATCCCGCAGCGGTGGCCAGGCAGGGTGCAGAGCAATTGAATGCGTCCATAGCCCGTCTCGAGCGCGCTCAGTTCACACTTGGCGAAGCGGGTCTATCGAGTGAGCAGCACGCTCTGATTGCGGCACTCGAGAAAGAAGCCGCAGCTCGGGCGAAGAAGCCGGCCTCGCTCGATCCAGTTGCTCGCAACGACCTCGAGCAGGAGGTGGAAGACTGGCTCGACCATAACGACATTCCAAACCCGTGGGAGCATGCCTCGACTCTGGTGACGATGGGGCTGTGTGCGGCTGAGCTGCAGGTGTTGGCCGAGAGCTTTACTCCTGCCCTGACACCGATAGTCATTGACTATTTCGGCACACGATTCACGGCCTACAGTCTTCTCGAGGAGATTGGACACGGTGCTGGGCGAATTGCGGAGATCGTCAAAGCTCTCAAGGGGTATTCCTATATGGACCAGGCCCCTATCCAAGCCGTCGACGTGCGTGAGGGTCTGAACGACACACTGGTGATGCTGAGCAGCAAGATGCGAGACGGAATCGATGTCGGCCTCGACCTGGCAGAGGATCTCCCCTCCATCCAGGGATTTGGCAGTGAGCTCAATCAGGTGTGGACCAACCTCATCGACAACGCCATCGGAGCGATGGGCGGCAAGGGCGTGTTGGGCCTGAAGGCCTTTCAGGAAGGGGATTGGGTGGTGGTTGAGGTAACCGATAATGGGCCGGGAATCCCGGACGAGGCTCGCGACAAGGTCTTCGACCCCTTCTTCACCACCAAGGCACCGGGTGAGGGGACAGGGCTGGGTCTCAATATCAGTCACGCCATTATCGTCGAGAAGCACCGAGGTCAAATCTCGGTTAACTCGCAGCCTGGAGCGACACGCTTCACGGTCAAGCTTCCCATCCGTGAGGTTGCCCAATGAAGAAACCCATCATCCTGACCGTCGACGACGAGGCACAGGTGCGGAACGCGGTGGAACGTGATCTGAAAAGGCACTACGGTAAGGACTTTCGCATTATCAAGGCAAGCTCTGGCGCCGAGGCGATGGAGGCGCTACTGCGACTCAAGCAGCGCAGCGACACCGTAGCCTTGTTCCTGGTAGATCAACGGATGCCAGAGATGAGTGGGACAGAGTTTCTGGCCGAGGCTCAAGCTATCTACCCGGAAGCCGTAAAGGTGCTGCTTACGGCTTATGCAGACACCGAAGCAGCGATTGCCGCCATCAACACCGTCGGGCTCGATCACTATCTGATGAAGCCCTGGAGTCCAGCCGAGGAGAATCTCTATCCGGTGTTGGATGATTTGATCAGTGACTGGGAAGCGACAGCTTCGTTTCCCTACGCAGGGATCCGAGTAGCGGGAACCCTCTGGTCGGCTAGCTCCCACACGATCAAGGATTTTCTTGCTCGCAGCCAGATCCCCTACCAGTTTCTCGACATTGAGCGCGACGCCGATGCCCGCCTTCTGGTCGAGAAGTCCAACGAAGGAACGCATCGTCTGCCGGTTCTGTTCTTCCCCGATGGCAGTGTCTTGATCGAGCCGAGTTTGACTGAGCTGGCCGAGAAGGTGGGACTTCGGACTCATGCCACCGAGCCCTTCTACGATCTGATCGTCGTGGGTGCAGGCCCTGCTGGGCTGGCCGCTGCGGTCTACGGCGCCTCCGAAGGTGTGAAGACACTGCTCATCGACAAGGAGGCACCGGGCGGGCAGGCCGGAACCAGCTCACGGATCGAGAACTATCTCGGATTTCCCAAGGGTTTGAGCGGCGCCGACCTGGCTCGCCGAGCCACGGCGCAGGCTTCACGGCTGGGTGCCGAGATTCTCTCGGCTCAGGAAGTCGCAAGCGTTGCCCGTCGGGATCCCTATCGGATGGTGACTCTGGCAGATGGATCAGACCTTGTCTGCCGCGCCTTGATTGTCGCAACGGGCGTTTCCGTCCGAGAGCTCGATGTACCCGGGATCAGCGCTGTGACGGGTGCGGGACTTTACTACGGTGCAGCGTTGACCGAAGCAGCTCACTACCAGGGTGAGCATGTGTTTGTGGTGGGTGGTGCCAACTCGGCCGGCCAGGGGGCGGTTTTCCTGTCGCGGTACGCGGAGCGAGTGACCATGTTGGTCCGGGGTTCTCTGGCGAGGAGTATGTCCAGCTACTTGATCGAGCAGATCGAAGGCTGCGACAACATCGATGTTCAACTGGGGGTGGAGGTGGTCGAAGTCCATGGTGACCAGCGACTGGAAGGGATCACGATTCTCGATCATGAGACACAGGAGAGGCGGACACTCTCGACTCCGGCGATGTTTGTGTTTATCGGAGCGATGCCGTATACCGAGATGCTGGGCGACCTGGTTGAACTGAGCTCGGCGGGGTTCGTGCTGACCGGCCCCGATCTCCATGTCGTCGGTGGTAGACCCAAGGGGTGGAAGCTGAAGCGAGACCCCTTTCTCATGGAGACGAGCGTGCCGGGAATCTTTGCTGCGGGCGATGTGCGACACGGGGTTATCCGCCGTGTAGCCTCAGCGGTGGGGCAAGGCTCGATTGCGGTCAGCTTTGTGCACGAGTACCTCAAGACAGTGTAGTCGATCTGGAAAAGAAGACGAGGAAACCATGAAAAGGACCAGTCTGCTCGAGTACGACGACGCTTCACCTGAAGTGCGAGCCACCTATGACGAGATCATGGAGACGATGGGTTCACCGACGGTCCTCAACTTTCTCAAAGCCCTCGGCCACAATTCTCATGTGCTGCGAGCGGTGTGGACGATGCTCAAGGAGACGGTCATCGAAGGCGAGATACCGGCACTGCTCAAGCAGTTGATCCTGTTCAAGGTCTCGATCAATGCTGGCAACGAATACTGCACCTCGCTGCATGGTCACGCGGCACTCAATCTCGATCCGACTCTCACCTACGATGACCTCGTAGCATTGTCCGGAGGCTCTTGCAGCGCCAATCTTCCCCCCTCGTTTCCGGTAGCTATCGAAATCGTCTCTCGAGCCTGTCTCGATCCGAAGAGTGTCGAAGAGACCGAATGGGACTTCGAAGACCAACTCAGAGACGAGGGATTCACAGAGAGTGAGATCGATGAGCTTCTTGCAGTGGGTTTTTTCAGCGTCATGATGAACATGCTCACCGATACCTACGATGTGCCGTGGGAGAGTCCGTTTCCTCCGGAGTAGGTCGGCACAGGCGAAGTACAGTCTCTCAGCGCCAAAGCGCCCCTGTCCGGTTATCTGACCCTCGCCTCTCGACTCCCGAAGCAACCTTGGTTCGCTGAACTCGTAGAAGAGGACATAGTCACAACCTCGGGGCGTTCTGCGCCCCTTTTCTAGAGACAAGACCAGGAGGTTCTCGATGCGTCCCTCGCGTTCATTCCGTTCCGTCCTCGTTTTCCTTCTCGCAGTTGCCAACACCGGGAGCCTTGGCGCCCAGGCACTGACAGCTCCGCCAGGTGGCGGAAATCAGAGCGCGATCGTCACCCAATATCTGGGAATGGTCTCGGTGACGATCGATTACAACAGCCCGGATGTGACGAGTCCGACCGGTGAGGACCGAAGAGGGAAGATCTGGGGCGAGTTGGTGCCCTGGGGCATCGCACCCAACCAGTTTTATCCCGGTTTCGGCACCGCGGAGACGATGCCGTGGCGGGCCGGTGCCAACGAGGCCACCACCATTACCTTCTCCCATGACGTGGAGGTCGAGGGTCAGCAAATCGAAGCCGGTACCTATGCCCTATTCATGGCTCCAGGAGAAGACGAGTGGGAGATCATCTTCAATCGCAACACGTCAGCGTGGGGCAGCTTCTTCTACGAGCCAAGCCTCGACGCCCTGAAGGTGAAGGTCGAACCCGAAGAGACTGATTTTTTTCGGGAGTGGCTGACCTACGAGTTCGATGACCGACAGCTCGACACGGCCCGAGCCGTCATGCATTGGGAGAATCTCCGGGTACCCTTCCGCATCTCGGTTCCGAATATGCCGGAGCTCTACCATCAGGCGATGAAGGAGGAGCTTACCGGCGCAGTAGGTTTCAACTTCCAGAACTGGGTTCAGGCTTCCCAGTGGGCAGCCCAGCAGGATGCCTACCATGAGGACGCGGTAGCCTGGGCGGATGCTGCCATTGCAGCCAACGCGAGCTTTCAGACGATCTCGAACAAGGCGCAGGTGCTCGAACAGATCGGCCGGAGCGAGGAGGCCATGGAAGCTCTCGAGCAGGCCATGAGCCATCCGACGGCCACGCCGATCGGAATTCACATGATGGCTCGGGGACTCCAGGCACAGGGTCAGCTGGAGAATGCCAACGAGATCTTCCGCAAGAACTATGAAATGAACCCTGGCGAATGGCCCGTCGACTTCGGTATGGCCCGTGTTTATGCGCAGGAAGGTGACTTCGAAAAGGCACTGGAGCACGCACGCATCGCGCTGGGGCGAGCTCCTGACGCCGCCCAGAAGCAGAACCTCGAGGCGCAGATCGAACGCCTGGAGAAGGGCGAGAATATCAACCCCTGATTTACTCCATCCAGTGGACTCCTGGTGACCAGGGGTCCACTCTGTGATCTCGATCTGTCGGAACAGCAGACTCGAGATCTCAGGGTGTGAGAAACCGAACCGGTGCTAGGGTGCGGGTCGTGATTACCGGGCGCACCCGCGGGCTTGTCAATCTGGCATTCATACTGGTAGAGGAGGTGACCAACCTCGTCGAGCGCAGCCATGATGCTGTTGTCAAGCGTTCTGTGGAGAGATTTGCCCTGATCGAGCCGGCCAAGCGCTCGGCCACGGTCATTGCAGATATCCAGAAGACCATATCGCGGGGTGTCTTCGAGTCGATTCGAGCGGTCAATGGCATCACATGCCGTGCGGTGAATTCTGCTGCAGACAAGGTCGAAGCTGGAATTGATCGCACAACTCCCGTCAATGAGACGGCAGCAAGCCATGCGAGTCGGTCTATCGACCAGATCCAGGCATCGCTCAATGGGTTCTGGGGTGACTATCTGAATCGGAGTAGTAGCCCGCTCGACTTCGGAATGACGCTCCAGCACCAGCGGTGCGAGCTTTCAGTAACGCCGAGTGCTCTCGAGTCGGCGTTTCCGAGTCCAACTGGCAGAATCTGCGTCTTTGTGCACGGCTTGGCAGCCACGGAATCGATATGGAGCTTGGCCTCAGAGGAGTACTACGGCAACCCCGACGTGACATTTGGCGCCCGTCTGAGCGACGATCTCGGCGTCACACCGATCTATCTCCGATATAACACCGGTCGCCACATCTCCGAAAATGGTCGTGCCTTGGCGGCTCTCCTCAGCGACGTATTGCAGGCCTACCCCTTGCCGGTCGAAGAGATCACGCTCGTCGGGCACAGTATGGGCGGGTTGGTGGCGCGCAGTGCTGCGCATTACGCAAGGGAAAACAACGAGCCTTGGGCTGCTCACCTCCGTCACGTTGCCTGCATCGGCTCGCCACATCTCGGTGCCCCCCTGGAGAAGGCTGTCAACCTGCTCAGCGGTATCTTGCGAAACACGAGAGCAGCAGGTGCGCAAGTCTCGGCCGAGCTGCTCGACAGCCGCAGTGCCGGGGTCAAGGACCTTCGCTATGGCTACACCGTCGATGAAGAATGGGCTGGGAAAGATCCTGATGAGTTGTTCGCGGATTCCCGGCGCGACGTGCCGCCGGTTGAGAATGTTGGCTACTACTTCCTGGCGGCTACGGTCTCACACGACGCCGGGCACCCGCTCGGGCAACTGGTAGGTGACCTGATGGTTCGATTGCCGAGCGCGTCCGGGAGGGCGCGCGACCCAGTCCGAAGCATCCCATTCTCGAGGGGAATGGCGCTGTCTGGGATCCACCATCTCCATCTCGCCAGCCATCCCGATGTCTACGAGGTGTTACGCGATCTCTTGACGACATAGATTGCGGCCCAGGTAACCTCGAGCCCGGCGGTTGTGTGCTCACAGAATGCAGGGCTAGTGCCACACGAGTGTCGACAACAACGCGGCTCCGAGCATCGTCAGCAGGCCTCCCCCGAGCCAGAGAGCCATTTGGCGAGTTCCGTTCATCCAGGCCATGACCCACTTGGCGAGCGCGTTGGTGCCAATTGCGATCAGGATGGACAGGCCAGCCACGCGAGGTGTCAGAGAGCCGTCCTGGAACATCTCTGACACCGACAGGGTCACGGCGCTGGTACTGGCCGTGCCGGCGATTCCGCTGGCGATCAGGGTACCCTGGTCTCCCAGCCACTGGCTCGCGACTTCGACCAGCAGGAGGATCGCCACGAAGAAGAGTCCGAACTTGAGGGCCGGGCGGAACGAGAAGGGGTTCTCCAGAGGAACGATGACCTCCGAGGTACCGCCAGCGCTGCGAGTCAGAATCCAGGCTCCGAGCAGCCCCACGGCGGCCATGACCAGGAGCGGCAGCGCCATGGACTGAGCGAGGATCCGGTCGACGACCCAGAGCAGGAGAAGCAGTCGGGGGCCTTGCACCGCGTTGGCGAGCACGGCGACGGCACCCATGAGTCGGCTTGTCTGTGGGGCTGCCCGGGCACGCTCGGCCAGCGACATGGTCACGGCAGTCGTCGAAACGATGCCACCGGCCAGGCTACCGAGCAGCAGGCCACGACGATCACCAAGCCAGCGAATCAGGAAGTATCCGACATAGCTGATGGTCGAAACGAGGATTACCAAGCCCCAGATCTGCCTGGGATTGAAGAACTCGTAGGGCCCCATACTCCTGTCTGGCAGGATTGGATACACCACCAGGACGACCGCCAGAAACTTGAGTGTTGCCTCGAACTCCTTCTCGTTGATCTCGGCTTTGACGAAATGGTGCAGCAGCTGTTTGGAAGCGAGAAAGATGGTGAGCACGATTCCGAGACTGATGGCCGCGGTCTCGTGCAGGCTCAAAAGGTAGCCGATCCAGAAAACGAGCAACGCGGCCACTTCGGTGGTCAAACCGAGACTGTCACTGGGTGAGCGGTAGTAGCCGACGAGGACCAGTGCGGCCACGGCGGCGAAGGTAATCACGGTGAAGCCAGTGGTGGCAAAGATGCCGCACAGGGCGCCCAACAAGCAGAAGATGGCGAAAGTGCGCACGCCGGCCGACTTCTTCTCACCAGGGTGACGCCCGCGGTAGCGCTCGACGCCCACGAGAAGTCCAAGGGCGAGTGCCTCGCCGAGGATCTTGAGAGTTTCGATGTCGGGGCTCATGGTGGATCGGTTTTCAGACGATAGCTTATCTGCTCAGCGGTCGAGGGGGCATATGCTTGTAGTATTCGCAGGGTCTCTGCTGGTCTTGTTGTCGCCGATGATCTGAGAGCCACGCCGTGTCACCACTCTCACGCCGGTCGCGCCAGCGCGCGATGCAGCTCTCCCTCTTCGAGGGTGCTTTCTTCGCTTTCATGGTTGGCTCTGGCGAGAGCTACCTCATCGCCAACGCGGTGCGGCTGCAGGCGTCGCCTCTCGAGCTGGGTCTCGTCGTGAGCTTGCCGCTGTGCCTTGGCGCTCTTGGGCCGCTCGCGACCCTTGCTGTCCTGAGTAAGCTCGCACGACGCAAACCATGGACTGTCGCGGCGGCACTCGCTCAGGCCGCCGTACTGCTTGCCATTTCGCTGCTCGACGTCGCGGGACTGCTGGTGATCCAGGTCCTTATCGTGGCCGCCTGCCTTTCGCAGATGGCGAGCATGGCCGCCGGTACCGCCTGGAGCTCCTGGTACGGTGATCTCGTCCCGCAGAGACTCCGCGGTCGCTATTTCTCGCGGCGCAGCCGCGTCGTGCAGCTCGCCACTTTCGCAGGCCTGATTTCGTCGGGATTACTGTTACAGCTCCTCCATCCTGGTGCGGTCATCGATCCGAGTAGCGCAAGTGGAGTCGGTTTCCAGCTGATTTTCGCCATCGCAGCAGCATCGCGGCTCATTTCGGCTTGCTTTCTGGCTGCCTCTCCCGAGCCCGACTTTCACGGACTCAGTCGACCCCCTCAGTTCTTCAGGTTTCTCAGCACGGCGCGCGGGCAGAACGCCTGGCGGCTCCTGGTGGCCGGCTCGGCTCTCCAGCTTGCTACCTACGTGGCCTCCCCCTATTTCAGTCCCTTCATGCTGCAGGAGCTCCGCTTCACCTACAGTGAATACATGGTCGCGACCCTCTGCGTCGTTGCCGGGAAGTTCCTCATGCTTCCGACCTGGGGCCGGTCGATCGATCGTCACGGAGCCCGGCCGGTGTACTTGCTGGTCGTGATCCTGGTGGCCCTGGTTCCCCTTCCCTGGCTGTGGGCGCGAAATCTCTGGTGGGTGATCCCGGCACAGTTCTTCTCGGGAGTTTCGTGGTCGGGATTCGAGGTCAGTTTTTTCTCCGTCCTGCTGCACTCGAGCTTCAAGCGGACGAGGGTCTACATCTTCGCTGCGCAGAACGTGCTCAATGGGACCAGCCAACTCCTTGGTGGCCTCCTCGGCGGCCTGGCGCTCACCATGGCTCCAGGCCAGTTCCGGTGGATCTTCGGAGTCAGCGTATTGCTCAGATTGTTGGTGGCACTTTGCATGCCTGGAGTGTTGCCACGTGGAACCGACGATCAGCCCGGCCGTCGCGAGATGGCTCTGCGCATCGTGGGTTTCCGCCCGAGTGGCGGGATCGTGCATCGCCCCGTCATCGAAGGCGAGGACGTGTTACCCGAGGATCGAGGCAATCATCCCGAACCCGGCCGGCAGTGATCATTCCAGCGCCATGGCGATTGCGTTGAAGAAGTCGTACTCGTCTATCGTGTCGGTACCTGTGGGCTTGGGTTGTGCGCTCCACATCGCCACGACCAGTTGGTGTTCGGGGTCCACGAAGACGAACTGGCCGAAGATTCCGATAGCGGCGAAGGCACCGTGATCGAGTGGCCACCACATGTAGCCGTACTCGACAACCTCACCGTTGACGGTCTTGGCCGAGGTTGCTTGTTCGATCCAACCGTCCGGGAGTGTCGGCTTGCCGGCGACGATTCCACCGTTGAGTATGAACAGGCCGAAACGAGCGTAGTCACGCAGCGTCGCCGAAAGGCCACTGCCACCGATCTCGAGCCCGTCGGGTGACTCGAGCCACCATGTGGCCTCCGTCTCCATGCCGAAGGGAATCCACAGTTTCTCTGCCAGATAGTCCGCCAGGTGTTTACCGGTCGCAGCGGCCACCAGCGCGCCAGCAACCTGTGTCTCACCGGTGCTGTAGTTCCAACGTGTCCCGGGCGGCGCCGCGCGATCGAGGCTGGCCATCAGCCGGAGAATCGCGCCCGGCTCTCCTGAGATCTGCGCCTCGAGCATGGCTCGGCGATCCGATGCTGCATCCGTATAGGTCTCGTTCCAATCGACTCCCGAGGCCATCTGTAGCAGGTGCCTTACCGTTACGCCATCGTAGGCAGTGCCGGTCAACTGAGGCAGGTATGCAACCAACGGATCATCGATATCCTGAATATAGTCATCGTGGATGGCCATGCCGACCAGGGTGGCCGTGATCGATTTGACCACAGACATCGACATCCATTTGGTCTGTCGGCTATTGCCGAGGAAATACGCTTCGAAGGCGACACCACCGTCCTTGACGACGAGAAGCCCGCTCACCCGGTTGAGGGAAAGAAAATCGTAGAGGTCGTACTCCTTCCCGCGTGAGGAGAAACGGAAGTTCTGCAGCTTCCGATCCGACTCTGGCAGTGGGAACGGATCAAATCCAGCCGATACACGCCTCGTCGGAAAAAGGCGGTCGATATTGCGGAAGGTGTTGACCTGGATGTCAGGGTACAAGGCGCCGTCGTAGACCTGCCTCACCGTGCCGATCGTTTCGTTTGCGTGGGGGTAGATCGGCCCGCTCGCGAGGCTCGTCGACGCAAGGGTCAGCAGGGCGGCAAGAATCAGCATCGAGTCCACTCTAACTCCCAATCTGGGTTCCAGTGAACCTGAGGAGAGCCCACGATCTCTTTCTGTCGCGCCGAGCGTCTAAGATAGGGAAACCGTGACAGGCGGGTTGGGTCGACTGATTGACCACGAAATGGAGGGTGTTCGGCGATGCGAAAGAAGACCGTGAAGTCTTTCCTGATTCCTGCTCTGCTGTTGATTTGCTTGGCGACGGGCCTCAGTGACGAGTCCAGAGCCGAGTCTGTCGCACCTTTTACCACAGCCGGGAGGACCATCAAGGTCTATATGACCGCCATGGATACGGACCAGCGCCTGGCGCTCACCGAAGAGCGCGAATTCGTACCCGGCGAGCAGCCGGCGGAGTCGGAGGTCTCGGTTTTTGTGAATCCTGCCAGGCGATTCCAGGATTTTCTCGGTATCGGTGGTGCCATCACGGACGCGAGTGCCGAAGTGTTCGCCCAGCTGTCAGAAGCCAGGCAGGAAGAGTTGCTCGAGGCCTACTACGACCGGGAGAAAGGTATCGGGTACACCCTGGCACGAACCAACATTCACAGTTGCGACTTCTCGAGTGGAAGCTATACCTATGTCGAAGAGGGGGACAAGGAGCTTGCGACCTTTAGCATCGATCACGATCGTGAATACCGCATTCCCATGATCAAGAGAGCCATCGAGGCGGCGGGTGGCCAGTTGCTGCTTTACGCCAGTCCCTGGAGCCCGCCCGCCTTCATGAAGGACAGTGGCGACATGCTTCACGGGGGCAAGCTACTCCCCGAGTACCGAGAGGCGTGGGCGATGTACTACACCAGATTCATCAAGGCCTACGAAGCAGAGGGAATACCGATCTGGGGAATCACTATCCAGAACGAGCCGATGGCGGTTCAGCGTTGGGAGTCCTGCATCTATGCGGCCGAGGAGGAACGGGATTTCCTCAGGGATCATTTGGGACCGACGATGAAGCGCGAGGGCCTGGGTGACAAGAAGATCATCGTCTGGGATCACAATCGTGACCTGATGAGCCACCGGGCCAACACCATCTTCGAAGATCCGGAGGCGGCCAGGTATGCCTGGGGCATGGGGTTCCACTGGTACGAGACCTGGGCGGGCGGGGAGACGATGCATGAGAACCTGCGCAATGTCAGCCAGTCCTACCCTGAAAAGAAACTGATCTTCACCGAAGGTACCGCCGAGAATTTCGATCCCGAGCACTACCAATACTGGCCCAATGCGGAGAAGTACGGTCGCTCGATGATCAACGATTTCAATGCCGGGACAGTCGGCTGGACGGACTGGAACATCCTGTTGGACGAGCGGGGTGGCCCCAACCATGTTGAGAACTTCTGTTTTGCGCCAGTGCATGCCGATACGGGCACGGGAAAGCTCATCTACACGCCGACCTACTACTACATCGGGCACTTTTCCAAGTTCATTCGCCCCCATGCGCAACGTGTCAGCACGACTACCAGCCGTAGCCACCTGCTGGCGACGTCTTTCATTAACGATGACAACACCATCGCCACCATCGTGATGAACCAGAGCGACATGGACATCGAGTACAACTTCATGGTCGGCCCGTATGAGGCTGAGCTCAGCATCCCGGCTCACTCGATGCAGACGCTGGTTTACTGAGCGCCGTGCTCGATTTTTGAAGCTACCAGCCGAGCCATCTCCGCATGACCGCGCGCATTGGGATGGATACGATCCCAGTCGACATGTTGGAGCTTCCTGTAGCCGATGGATCGATAGGCCTCGTGTAGGTCCAGGCGGGGAAGTTGGTACTTGTCGAGAATGTACGCCGCGATTTTCTCGGCCAGGCGTCTGCCTTCGTTCTCTCGGGAGGACAAATAGGGCACTCTCACCACCAGAGTCCTGAAACGGTTCTGCTGAGCCAGCGAGGCGAACCGTCGCATCGCGTAGTCGAAATGGCCGATACCGAGCCTGGCGTCATAGCCGTCCGCTCTGTCTCGGAAGAATCCGGGGTCAGCCAGGGCGTCGATCTGGGAGTGAAGCTTCTCCAGGTGGGGATCCTCTGCCAAGGGAACAGTGTTGTCGCCCACAACCATGGGATACGGAGTGTGCTTTGCTGCCGCGCCGACCTTCTTCAGATAGTTGAAGCGCCACCAGGTCAGATGCCAGAGCAGGTGGCGCTCGTCGTAGTTTCCGGCCCGGGTTGCCTCTGGAGGTGGACGTCCGGCCGCATGCAGGATGTCGTTGGAGCAAAACACATAGACGACCAGGTTTGGATGGAATGGGATACCGATCCGTTCCAGTCTGAGGACGGACTCGTAGGCATCGTAACCGGGTACCGCGAGATTCAGCACCTCCACAGCCATCCCCGAGTTGACCAGGCGCTTCTCCAATTCGTTGGCAAAGGAGTGCGAGAGAGACTCCAGACCCCAGCCTGCCGCGATCGAATCGCCGATGACCATGATTCGCTTGACACCCTCTGCGGGATCCTTGCTGTACTCGGGTCCGATGAACCCGCTCGAATTGATCTCCAGTGGGAGGCCCCGATAGACCCCTTTGGCCCCCGGGGTCCATTCGTGAAGTGGATAAGGGACATCGGCGTCGGGTCTCAGCATGCCACGGGTGCTGTAGGGAGCCTTCTTGCCCAGCCTTGCGCGAGATGCGAGCTCGAAAACTGTAATCATCGTAATCGTGCTTGCCCCGAACAGGGCAAACCCGATCGAGAGCTCACGCCAAGGGCGCCGGGTGATGGTTTTCGTGGTCATTGCTCGGGTGACCAGAGGAGTCTCTCCAATGCCCTCGAGTGCAGTGCGAAGCGTCGTGGGATTGCGGAGTCTGCTGGTCGAATCAGACTCTACTCGATCGCGTCAGATTGTCAGTGAGCTTGTTTGAAGAAGTATCTCGGTTGTTCGAGAGTCGCGGCGCGAACGGGATGTCCCCGGTTTCGCCTCGCACCAGCAAGTGCCGGTCCAGGAAGACGGTCGTAGCATTACAATTTCACTACCCATGATTTTGACAACAGGAGCGGGTGGGAAGACGGGGCAGGCGGTAATCAGGGCACTGGTCGCTCGGCGCGAGAAGGTGCGAGCCTTGGCGCGACGTCCGGAACAAGCAGCAGCGCTGCAGGATGCCGGAGTAGCCGATATCGTCATCGAAGACCTCCTGGACGAGGTTGGCATGGTTCGGGCGATGGCGGGTGTCAAAGCTGTCTACCTGATTGCCCCAAACGTGCATCCAGAGGAAGATCGGATCGGCGAGATCGCCATCACCGCTGCCAGGACGGCTGGGGTGAAGCGTCTTGCCTACCATTCGGTGCTGCACCCGCAGACCCGAGCTATGCCACATCACTGGCGGAAGCTGGCCGTCGAGCAGAGACTGTTCGAGTCAGGCTTGGACATCACCATCCTGCAGCCGGCGGCGTATATGCAGAACCTGTTGCCATACTGGGAAATGCTGGTCGCAGAAGGACGCTACAGGGTTCCCTATGGCGAAG
The DNA here is from genome assembly GCA_963707075.1 of uncultured Acidobacteriota bacterium. GTDB lineage: Bacteria > Acidobacteriota > Thermoanaerobaculia > Multivoradales > JAHEKO01 > CAXMQZ01. The sequence goes on along the minus strand of CAVPOX010000002.1, from coordinate 1,322,832 downwards.
GAGCCACGCTGAGCCTGGTGGATCTCGAAGATGTGGCGGAGGTCGCTGCTCGGGTGCTGACCACCGCGCGGCACAGCGGTGCGATCTATGAGCTCGCGGGTCCCGAAGCCCTGACACCAGCCGGTATCGCGAAGATTCTGAGCCAGATCATGGGCCGCAGAATCGAAGCCGAATCGCTCTCCATTCCCCAGTGGGTAGACCAGGCGCGTACGGCTGGCCTCGAGGAGTACGCGATCGAAGCGCTGGCAAAGATGTTCCGCTATTACGACCGGTTTGGCCTCAAGGGAAATTCGAACACCCTGGAGTGGTTGTTGGGAAGGCCTCCTACAGGGCTGGGCGAATTTGTCGAGCGCGTTGCCGCCGGCTATTAGAATCTCGAATATGTCAGCAATCAATCTTGTCGACCGCGCCAGGACCCTGACCGAGTACTTCTCGCCCAAAGTCATCGGCGAGGTGAACGACACCTACGTCAAGGTAGCCAGGATCAAGGGAGAGGCCATTCCCTGGCACAACCATGCTAACGAGGACGAGCTCTTCTACATCATCGAGGGTAGCCTGCTATTCGAAGTGGAGGGTCAGGCACCGTTTACGATGAACGCGGGCGATCTCTACATCGTGAAACGTGGAGTGAACCACCGCGTTTCCTCGACCGAAGAGTGCTCGATCCTGCTGGTGGAGAACAAGTCCACCGCTCATCTCGGCGACACCGAGTCCGAGATCACCAGGTCCGTCGAGGAGCAGCTGGAGGACTTCCTTCAGGGCACCACACCATCCGAGTCGTAACGCGCCGGAATCTCACCCTCGTTGGTTACCAGCACAACGGCGGCGCGGCCGGGTTCGAGCTCGACCTCGACTTCTTGTCCGCTTCGCCTGTCGCGGAATCTCACCTCCTGCGGGAGGGAGGATTCCGAAGCAACGACATACAGGGTGGCTTTGTCGAGCACCGTCGGACTGATGACGATGCCGGGGCTATCGAGGTCGGTGGAGTAGATCGGTTCAACCCCTGCTTCCTCGAGAGCCCAACTGTAGATGTCGGCCAACAGTTGGATATCGTCGCTCAATTCGAGTGGCAGTGAGAAGAAGAGGATCTCGCCGGCCCCCACGCTCTGCCGGGTGAAGGTGTGACCCGACGGTAAGGCTGCCTGGTCGATGAAGGTCGTCTTGTCGCCCGAGAAGCTGAACCAGCCTTCGCCTGCCGGCCACTGGACGAAGTTCTCGCGAGTTTCGAGAATCTGCCCCTCGTAGTCGATGCCGACCTCACGGTGGCGATCGGTCGGGCGAAAGTGCTCATCGAGATCGAAGCGACCGGTGATCAGAAGCGTGGCGCCCTCCTGAACAGCTTCGAGAAGCGCCTCCCAAGCCCGCTGATTGAGCATCCAGGGTGACGGCAGGAGAATCAGCTTCGGCTTGCCGAGGAGGTCGATTTGATATTCGCCGACCGCATAGGCGGACGAGCGGGCCCCGTAGAAGAGCGCCTGAACCGCCTTTTGCTGGGCTTCGATGGAGTAGGCGTTGAACGCAGAGAGTTGCAGTGTTTGAGGCAGGACCATGGCGACCTCACCGGGCTGCTCATCGCTCAGGAAGGGCTCGGCGTCTCGAGCGAACTTGCCGAGTCCCGAAATCATGTCGATCCACAAGGTCGACGAGCCATCGGAGCGGTTCCAGCGGTAGGGGTCGGTACGCGACCAGATCCAGATAGCGGCGCCGGCATTGCCGGCCGCCAGCCCGAAGGTCGTCTTGCGTTCAGCGAGCCCGAGACCACGAACCTCGTCCCATCGGGTCACTCCATCCAACGCGATAGAGGGTTGTGGACCCGTTTCGCCGAGGAGATTGGGAGTCCCGGGCCGCTTGGCGGCAAAGGCATCCCAAAGCAGCGCATCGTCTTGCCACCAGTTGTGCAGGGAGGTCATGTCGACCACTTCGCCATAGAAATGGTTGAGCACGCGGTTGGTGACGCCGCCCTCGTCCTGGCCGACGGCGACCATCTGCTGGCTGCCGGTGCTGCGGATGGTCTTGACCAGCTCGGCGGCCCAGTGGGTGAACATGTCTTGAGCGAACAGGTTGTAGTCGAAGGCGCGGACCTGGCCTCTTGTCGCTCGCCGATCCAGCCCGAGATCTTCGGGCGATGGCAGCAGCACACCGGCAATCGGTGGGTCATCGACAGCGGGCATACCGGCGGCGATGGCCGCCCCTCTGAGATCGGCAGGGATCTCGCCCCAGATCTCGGCGAGGACCCCCGTCGTCCCATAGCGATCTCGCAACCATTCGTTCCAGGCATCGATCTCGGTCGGATCGTTGTTGGGCTGGTTGCCAGAGAAGATCGCGCTGGGGTTGGAATAACTGGGTTCGTTGATCAGGTCCCAACTGACAAATGGAACGTCCTTGAACCGCTCGACGATGGAACGCACGAAAGCGGCTTGTGACTCGATCGCAACGGGGTCGGTGTACGGGTTCCGGCCAGGGCCGAGAATGCCACTGCCGCCACGCATGCTGGTTTGGGGTTCGAAGGAGAAGAAGACGAACTGCACCTGCATGCCGTGTCGCCCAGCGGTGAGGAACATCGCCTCCATGTTGCGCAGCACTTCCTCCCGGGCTGTCCTGGTTGCGCGGTCGATGAGCAGGTCGCGGGAGAACCAGATTCCGGTACGCACGAAGTTCAGGCCACGATCCGCCATCTCCGTGAAGTCACGGTCCCACTCGAGAGCGTTGGCGTTGGAGGGAAAGAAGGGCCAGGCGGTGTCGTTGACCCACATGTTGACGCCGATCGGGATGAAGGGTCGATCTCCACGTCTCAAGTAGGTCGAGCCCACACCGAGGAAGGATCCGCTCGCCAGCACCGACTCGTCAAGCCGCCAGAAGCCGGTTTCGTGAACATCCACGACGTGATTGCCGCGAAGATAGGTCGCCGTCAGGGCGTAGAGGCCGGGTGCGGAAGCACCGGGGAAGCGAATCGATGTATCGAGGTCGTTGGCCTCGACAGGCACGGTTCGGGAGTCGACGATCTGTCCCTCGAGTCTGAGCTCCACGGTGACTCGTCGCTCGACAGCATCTTCTGCATCCGGTGGCTGGTGGTCTCGGAGGTGCAGGACAGCCTGGGCGGTCTCGCCTTCGTGGACCGAGGCGAGCGGGGTCTGAAGCCAGACGAGTGCGGAGCCGAGTGCGGCATGCATCGCCGCTTCCCGAATCAGCAGCCGCCCGTCGGAGGATTCCCAGTATCCGTCCTCGGGCTCGAAGGGCAGCATGACGAAGCGGCCCCGGCCCTTTCCCTGCCGACCTGGAGGTGTGACCACATAATCGAGTCGGGTGACAGGGGAGGCGATCTTGTGCCCCGCATCGTCGAAGAAGAAGCCAAGGCCGCGCCACTTGCCTTCGGGATTGGCGAAGTTGGCAACAAAGAGGGTATCGATGGTGAAAACCCGTTTGACCCGGATGGCCTCGGTCTCGAATGGAAAGGCTGGATCCCAGGCAAATCTGGAGTAGTCGGTGCGTGGGACCTCGGCTGCGTGGACCGGGGCGAGCGTCCGCCAATAGGTCCCCTGGGGGCGATCCTGGCGGAAACCACCCGACCCGTCTGAGAATACGGGCACCCAAAGGGCGCGGCCTCCCAGGTTGAGGAGGTTCCCACCTCCCTGAAGATAGCTGCGAATGGCTGGCCAGGCGTCCGCCGGAAAGGCCGAGCCGTACGGCAGCACCAGAAGGTCGACGCCTTCGAGCGTGCCGGATTGCTGCAACTCCTCGAGCCCGACAAAGTCGATGTCGAACGATCCGAGTGCCTCAGAAAGCGTCTCGCGGCTCGGTACTTCGCTTTCGACGGCAGGGAAATTCGAGTCGACGAAGACCACTACACTGGCTCGGAGTGGAGATACCAGACCCATCAGTGCCAGAAGGAAACCCGGAAAGACTCGACTCATTTGCTACCTCCAGGCCAGACCAACCCGATTGCGGCCTGGTCGCGGTTGAATGGCTTGAAAAGGGAGGATAGCGGACTCAGAAGGGAAGTCGGTAGGCGATTCCGGCTCCGACCAGCCAGTCTGGCTCGTGGTCGACCAGGCCGAGGCCACCGCGAAGATCGATCTGAAGTCGGCTCGACAGCAACAGGGTGCCTCCGAACTGGAAATTGTGCCGATCGCCGCGACCCGAGCCCGAGAGCAGTGCGCCGTAGAGCTCTCCGAAAAGACTGACCGGTCCACCGGTCGCCAGGCCGAGCGCCGCCGCGTAGTTGAAATCCCAGTCCGTCCGTCTCTCGCCGCTGTCTTCCCACGTGACGATGCTGGGTCCGAGGTTGTAGGTCACAGCGAGCCGGTCGGTCAGCGTGTGGGACGCGAGAAAGAGGACCTTGGGAATGACGTAGTCGTTGGTGATATCACTGTTTCCCACGGGCATGCTCACATCGACCAGCAAGCCCATCTGTGGTCTTCTGTCACGTTCGTCGCCGAGAGCGAACTTGGCACCCAGACTGACGTCGGAGAGCCCCTCCTCTTTGCGGGTCGCCGCGTCTTCGATGGTCCAACCGGCCGCCACCAGGCGCGCCTCCACCTTTCGATTGATGCCGTAGCGCAGGAGCAAGTCGGGAAACACATGCGTTTCGATATCACCCGAGTCCTCCTCGACCCGACTGAGCTTGTACCCTGCCTCCAACTGAAAGGCGTGCCGGGGTACCAGAAGTGGAGAGGCGCTGTCGGTGGGGCGGTCGGTGACGAGGGGACCCACTTCAGATTCGGGAGCGGTCTCGGGCGCCTGGGCGGACACCGGGTCTGTCTCCACGGCCAGAACAAGGAGCATGAGCGCAAAGACCAGGACCCTGATGTTGGCGGTCGTGGGAGGCGAGTACCGGTCGAACACGCGGAACCTGTCAGCGAAAAATGACGAGATCGGTGAGGGTAATCTCGGCACCATGCGATTCGGCATAGGGTTCGCCTCGGACGATCAATCGCACCTCGTGCTCTGCATCCTCGAGGCCAAAGGCGTGCCAGATGGCCTCGTTGAACTTCACGTCGTCTTCGTCAGGGTAGGTGTCGACCGTCTTGACCCACTCGCCGTCGAGATAGACGTCAGCCATTCCACCGGTGGGCAGGAACCAACCGACGACGATGGCACCGGTGCCCGCGAATCGGATCGTACCTTCGGATTCGCCCACCGAGCTCGACCAGCCTGTGAACTTGCGGCCCCATTTCTCGATCGACCGCTCCTGCCAGTCTCCTTTCCAGACCCATCGAGCGTCTCCGGTAGGTACTCGCTCCACCGGGTCTCCGTAGTCGTCCCAGATCTCGAGTCTTGCCGGGACCGCGGATTGAGTCTGGACTTCGAGGATCTCACCGCTCAGCTTTCCGCCGTGGCGCTCGACCATGGCGATGGACCGATGCAGCGTGTCCTCCACGATGGTGCGGAAGGTCGCATCCGTGTAGCTGAAGTTCTCATCGGCGATGTCGTTGAAGCCGCTGGTGTAGCGATGTGGAATGCCATCGAATCCGAGGACCACTCCCAGCACTCCGGCCGCACTCGCCGGGTTGCAGTCCGAGTCCTGACCCGCGCGGGTGGCGACCCGCATCGTTCTCTCGAAGTCGCCGTCTCCGTAGAGCAATCCCAGCGCTACGTAGGCACCGTTGAGCTTGGCGTCGATATTGAACGGAGCGAGCGCCCCCTCGGGGCAAGGCTCGCGCTGACTCCACTTGTCCTCGATCAGTTGCCAGACCTGCGTCCAATCATGATGCTCTTCCGACCAGGCAAGAACATCGGAAATCAACAGAGCATAGGGACTCTCTGCTGGTAGAACTGCCAGGCCAGCTTCGACCAGTCGGCGCGGGTTGCTCTCGAAGAAGGCGGCCGAGTACATCGCGCTGATGAACATGCCGCCGTAGATTCCATCGCCGGTGTTCATCACCCGTCCGGCACGCTCGCAGATCTCGTTCGAGGCCTGCGGCAAGCCGGGGGTCATCAGGCCGATGAAGTCAGCTTCGATCTGGAAATCGATGTCGTTGGCGTGCGCGTTGTGTTCGGGTTTGCCGGTCTCCGTGGCGGGAACTCCACGTCGCAGGGCTCGGCGAGCGGCGAGATTCGCGTGCCACAGTGAGTAGCGTGCCTCGCGCAAAAAGGCACCAAAATCCTCCGTCGTGGCATCCAGCCCATGTTCGTCCAGCACGCCCGCCAGGGTGATGTCGACGTAGAGATCGTCCTGATCGAGCGCGTTGCCGACCAGTTCAGGTGTCCACTCGACCAGTCTGTCTTCGGGGACCAGCTCGCCCAGATACTGGAACTCTGTCGGCGCACCGTAGCTCACGCCAATCATCTGTCCAGCCCAGCCGCCACGAATCTTGTCTTCGAGAGTCGAGAGCTCGATCGTCTTGAAGTCTGTGTCGTCGACCGTTCTTGGGTCGCTCGAGCTCGAGCATGCGAGCAATAGCCCGGTTGACAGAGCGCAACCCCACAGTCGGCAAGGACGTTTCAGCGACGGGAAGTCGATGCTCATCGTAGTGCAAGCCTATCCCGGTTCCCGTTTGCCAGAGAGGGGAAGCGAGAGGGTTCAAGAGAGCGAATGGAAGCTTTTGCGGCCTCGCCAAGAGCCTCTTCATTGGATTCGGCCGGTCCGATGGTTGCTGCTCTCCAGGATGCCTGGAGGGAATCCTGAGCGTCAGGCAGAAAGGCTTGCCACGGATTCGGCTGGAGTCACAGCCGCCTGGTCCTCTTCACCGGTACGGATGCGCAACACCTTCTCGACCGGCACAACGAAGATCTTGCCGTCGCCGACGTCGCCGGTGCGAGCAGCGACACTCAGTGCGTCGATAGTGGGTTGGACGAAGGCATCGGAGACTCCGATGTCGAGGCGCACCTTCTCCACCAGCTCCATCTTGACGGTAGTGCCGCGATAGGTCTCGACCTGCTCCATCTCACCGCCGTGCCCATGCGCGCGGGTGATGGTCAGGCCTCTTACTTCGGCGGCGAAAAGAGCTTCGAGTACGTCGTTGAGCTTCTCGGGTCGAATGATGGCAGTGATCAGCTTCACGCGGTGCTCCGGATGGTGTTATCGAGGGTGGCTGCAGTTGTCGAAGAGCCCTCGGGTTTGAGATTGCGGCTCTCCGAGGGAAGGATGAGAATCGCCCCTTCACCGCTGCTGTAGGCCTCTTCGCCGTGGAGTGGAACATCGAGCCCGATAGCTTCATCGCGCTGGGTAACCCGCATCTGTGAGACGGCTCCCACTAGCTTGAAGAGGGCGAATGAGATGGCAGCGCTGTAGACGAGTGCTGCCAGGACCGCCACGGCCTGAATTCCGAGCTGTTTCGGATTGCCCTCGAGGAGTCCCGCTGTCCCACCATACTCGGGTCGTGCGAACACACCCGCAAGCAGGGCTCCCACCAGGCCACCGATTCCGTGCGCCGCCACGACATCGAGGGAGTCATCGAGACGACTTCGGGAGCGCCAGAGAATTGCAAAGTAACTAGGGAAAGCGGCAATCACCCCCAGCAGGATGGCGTCCATGGGACCGATGAGGCCGGCCGCGGGCGTTACGGCGACCAGGCCTACGACAATGCCGGTAGCGGCTCCGACCGCCGTCATCCTGCCCGTACGAAAGTGGTCGAGCAATAGCCAGGTCAGCAGGGTTGCAGCGGGTGCGAAGAGAGTGTTGACGAAGGCGAGGGCAGCTGTCTCATCTGCCGCCAGGGCGCTTCCTGCGTTGAAGCCAAACCAGCCGAACCAAAGGAGCCCGGCACCGAGCAGGACGAAGGGGACATTGTGTGGCAGCAGGGCCTGGCGACCGTAGTCATTGCGAGGCCGCAGCAGCAGGGCTGCCACGAGGGCAGCAGCCGCGGCGTTCACATGCACGACGGTGCCCCCAGCGAAATCGAGAGCGCCGAGATTGGCGAGCCAACCGCCACCCCACACCCAATGGCATACCGGAGCGTAGACCGCCAGCACCCAGAGGCTGATGAAGGCCAGGTAGGGGCCGAATCGTAGCCGCTCGACCAGAGCCCCGGATATCAGGGCCGCCGTAATGATGGCGAAGGTGCCCTGGTAGGCCATGAAGAGCAAATGCGGCAAACCAGCCAAAGACTCCAGGCCGACGCCGCGCAGGAAGAAGTGAGCGGTGCCCCCAATCCAGCGGTTACCTTCGGCGAAGGCCAGGCTGTAGCCACCGATTGCCCAGACGATACCCACCGCACCGAGCGCGGCAAAGCTCATCATCATGGTGTTCAAGGCGTTCTTCGAGCGCACCAGGCCACCATAGAAGAAGGCCAGAGCGGGGGTCATGAGAAGTACGAGGGCGCAGGCCACAAGCATCCAGGCGGTGTCTGGGCCGCTGATTCCGTCGGTTGCCGCAGCCGCGGAGAGGCTCTCTTCCATGGAGTCTCCTGGCGTCTCGAGTTGGTGCTGCTCTGGTGGCGCAGAGTGTACAGAGGCGGATTTCTGTTGTCAACAGATCTATGCATTTCTGCACAGCTTGGGACGCATTGGGTGAGATTTAATCCAATATTTTGCGTTTTGCTTTCACTATTCTGCGCAAAATGCACAATTCGTAGTTCATTTGAAGGTGCCGACTTGCTCGACCGGCGGTGTTTTCGAGGCGTGACGAGAAGCGACGGCCCGGCCTTCCGGGGCAGCCAGGAGGAAGGGTTGGACTTCCCGGGTAGGGGGCCCTATACTTATCGTCGCGAGAACAAAGCTGCCCCTCGGTAGGGGCGCGCCACCTCCTGAAGAGTCCCTGATTCCTTCCTGAAGTAGCCGTCTTCCTTTTGCGCGAGGTTTGCTAGCTCCCGGCCAACGATTTCGGTGTGCGGAATCCGAGTATGACGAGAAAGTGCATTCGATGGAATCTCCAGGATGCACCCACCAGAAAGTGACGAACAAATGAAGAAGATCTATGTAGGAAATCTCCCCTTTACGGCAACTGAAGACGAGGTCAAAGCCCTCTTCGCCGAGCACGGTGAAGTCGAAAGTGTCGCCCTGATCACCGACAGGGAGACAGGGCGCCCCCGTGGGTTTGGTTTTGTCGAGATGGCCCCCGATGCGGCCGATGCGGCCATCAAGGCTCTCGACGGCAAGGAGATGGGTGGACGCAACCTGCGCGTCAACGAGGCCAGGCCTCGCAACGAAGGTGGCGGATTTCAAAACCGGCAACGCTGGTAGCGAACAGTGAACTGCTCGGGCTCGGAGCCCGGGTGGCTTCTATCGCCTATTGACCTGTCGGAGGCGCCGGTAGAGGCGAGCCTCCTCAATTCGGAAGTGGTGCTAGCATGCTGCGGCGCACAGCCGCGCGTTCCCGTCCTCGTGGTAGCCCACCTCGACTCGGACGCCTGAGCCGTCCGGTTACCAGGAAGCAGCACAAGACTCGAGATGGTCAAAAAGTCCACAAACGGTACCGCAAGAGGCTTGCTCAAACGGGGGCAAGAGAAGGGCTACCTGCTCACCGATGAGCTGAGCGGCGAACTGCAGGAGCAGTTTCTGGGTCTCGACGAGGACCGTCGACAGCTCGAGGAGAGCTTGGTGGAACAGGGCGTCGTGCTCATTGCCCGGCCTGAGGCCTATTCGAGGTATCCGGTGTCCGAGATCTCTGCCGAAGACACCGGCACCGTCGATGTACCCGATGTCCCTCTGCCGCCAGAAGTCTCGACACAGGACCCGCTTCGCATCTACCTTCGCGACATGGGAGCAACGCCGCTGCTCGATCGTCATGGAGAGATAGAGATCTCCCGCAGGATCGAGACCGGGGAACAGGAAATTTTCCAGGCATTGGGACGGTCTCCGGAGCTTCTCGACGCCCTGCTGAATATGGATTCTGTCCTCGCAGCGACCGACAGCAAGAGGCGAGAAGAAAGGGACTTTCGCAAGTTCCCCGACAGCAGAACCGGCGTCGAAGTCGGCGCTCTCAGAACGGCGTTCGGCAGCATCACCTCCAGAGGTAGCCAGATCGAAGCCCTGCAGCAGAGGCAGGAGTCGTTGAGCGGTAAGAGTGCCAAGGTCCAGGAGCTCGATCGCCAGATCGACAGACTGACCGCCGCGATTGCCGCAGACATTTCGTCGATTTCCTGTAACGGTGAGACGCGCTCACGGTTGCTCGAGTTGCTGGCCAAGGTCGAGCAGGAGTTTTCGAGGCTGGAGCAGTCTGAGCGTCGAGCGCGCAAGTCGCTCGACCGCGAGAAACACGCCGAGCTGCAAGCTCTCCAGCGCCGCCGAATTGCCAAGTATCGACGGCAGATCCGCGCCGCCGAGAGCCGGTTGGGGTGTCCACGTTCTGAGGTAAGCGACATCTCCATCGCGGCTCGACGCGGAGAACGCCTCGCCGAAGAGGCCAAACAGGAGCTGTTGCTGGCCAATCTCAGGCTCGTCGTATCGGTCGCCAAGAAGTACACTTATCGCGGGCTGCAATTTCTGGATCTGATCCAGGAGGGCAACCTGGGACTGATGAGAGCGATCGAGAAGTTCGACTACCGGCGCGGGTACAAGTTCTCGACCTACGCCCACTGGTGGATCCGCCAGTCCATTACCCGCGCCATCGGCGATCAGTCCCGTACGGTGCGCATTCCCGTCCATATCACAGAGAGTCTCAACAAGCTCCGTCAAACGAGCCGCTCACTGTGGCACCAACTGGGTCGCGAGCCGACTCCCGATGAGATCGGCGATGAGATGGGGCTCCCGGCTGCCAAGGTGCGGTCACTGCAGCGCTTCGTTTTGCAGCCAGTGTCGCTCGAGGCTCCACTCGGCAGCGAGGATGATCGGCATCTGAAAGATGTGCTGCAAGATCCGGATGCCCTCTCACCCACCGATGTGGCGCTCGAGAATGACCGGCGCAGCAAGCTGAGCGAGGCGTTGAAAGAGCTGACGCCTCGTGAGGAAAGGGTCCTGCGACTGCGCTTTGGCCTCGGCTACGAATCGGAGCACACCCTCGAAGAGATCGGACGTTCGTTCGATGTCACCCGGGAGCGCATCCGCCAGATCGAAGCCAAGGGCATCCGCACCCTTCGCCAATCGCAGCGCACTGGCAAGCTCCAGTCGCTGTTGGACGAGAGCGGTTCCTGACTCCTCCAGGCTGCAGGTACCCTGTTTTGCGGCTGCCCTGGGAGCCGATGGCCTTCTCTCTGTCGAGAAGAAGATGGTCGAGGGAGCTCAGAGAATCGTCGAGGACCACAGGGTGGCGTTGCCGCTCTCGAATCCGTCCGTGAACATCGGAAGCACGGAGGGAGCGTCGTTGAGCAGTTGGTCGAAGTTGGGGCAGACCTTGCCAACTGTGTAGTGGTTGTACCAGGACCTGTTGCAGTCGGTGTCGTAGTCGCCGATGCCTTCGTTGTGAGAGAAGGCGGTGAAGTCGAGGTTCTTCTTGTCGACGGACACCGGGTTTCCGTCGTAGGAGACGCTCATGTGCACATGAGGTCCCGAGGACCAGCCGCCGGAGCAGATTGCCTGGGCCTCGTTGTCGGCGTAGTTGGCGATGCGGTCATTGCGCTGGACCAGGCTCCGATCCGTAACCTGGATATTGTCGAGATGGTAGTAGTCGGTCACCCAGCCGTTGGGGTGCACAATGGCCATGCCACACGAGGACCAGACCCTGGTGGTTCCAGACTGCATCGCCGCCACCCAGTAGGGAGAGGTATCGCCATTCCAGGGCACCCACCGACCCCAGAAATCGAGCGAATTGTGCGCGCTGCCATGGGCACCGCCTCCCGCCCAGGTCTCGCCGATCTCCCAGGGTGGCTGGAGGTAGCCGAAGAGAGCGGGGGCGGCCGGTGCGTTGGCGGCCTTGGAAGAGCGACTCTCGGCAAGCTCCTTTGGGGGCTGCAGTTCGAAGAACAAGGCGTCTGCCGTAGCCATCGCAGCGCGTGAGGCAGCCAGGTCGTCAGGGGCCTGTTGGGAAAAGGCGGTGGACAGTGCGGCGGCGACCTGCACCACCGCGTCGAAGTCCTCCTGATCCCCGATTACCTCCAGGCCGGTGAAGTAGTCGTTGACGACCGCACTGAGGACGCGCGGATGAATGCCAAGCCTGGAAGCCCAGGTATCGATAGCTGGCCGCAGGGGTAAGAGGTGAGGATAGTGCTTCTGCAGATGCTCGGCGCTGGAGAAACTCAGTCGGTCGGGACCGGTGTAACGGTACTGGCTGTTGTCGATGAGAACTGGCCCTCGGTAGTCGGTCACGAGCGCCCGGCCGGTATAGCGAACTTCGGAAGCCGCGGCAGGAGCTGCGAGGAGCCATCCCGGCAGCAGCAGAAGAAGGACGAGTCGTGTCACGAGTCTATATTCAGGTGCGAGTCGCTCGGATACTGTGATCCAGGTCACAGTGAAGGCCAGAAGAGCAGGTGCGCCAACCCCTACCGAATGGTCGACGTCACTTGAGTACGAGGGTTTTGCCCCTCCCGAGTGACTTCACCTACGTGAAACAGGGCGATTCAGGAAGGAACCAGACCGACTCGTTTCGCGAGGTCAGAGGTGAAGAGCCCTTCCGGGTCGAGAGTCTGCTTGAATTCGAGCAGCTCCTTGTGGCGCGGATAGATTCGCGCGAACTGCTCCGGTGTCATGACCTGATCCTTGGCCAGATGGATCTTGCCCCCATACCTGGCGGTCGCGTCGATGATGCGATCGACAGCCTTACGACTCTCGACTTCATTGTGCCTCTTCGGATGAAACTCGAAGTTCAGGCTGTAGCCATCCTCCGAAAATGACAGCAACCCTCCGTCCGCCTGGTGGCCGCGAAAGACGGCGGTCACGGGAGGCGATGGCGATGCCTGACAAATCCCGAGGATCTCGACGATCGCTTCGCGGGCCTGCGAACTGGGCACGGTCAGTTGCACCGTATAGCCGCGGGCGCCACAGACGAGATGCGCCGGGGGCACCGTGAAGCTGGCCTCGAAGCTGAACTTCAGAAACAACTCTCGCTTGCGCTTGGCACCGTCACGAGCCAGTAGATTGTTCATCGCGTAGTAGAAGCGGTTGAAGACGCTCACCAGCGGACGCTGGGCGTAGAGCATCAACGACAGAAGGGGACCGAAGGTCTCGTGCAAGGCGAGTCCGAGGCGACGGTGGCTGTCGAGTCTCTTGTAGCCTTCGGCCAGGTAAGCTTTTCTTTCCTCTTCGGTGGAGCCGTCATCGATCCACTTTCCGGCGTGAATCACCGAGCGCCCGGTGCGCTTGCCCCCTGCGTAGGCGTCGACCCAGACAACCGCCAGATCGTGTGACCTCTCGACCTTGACCATCTTCTCGAGAAGCTCATCGATGTCCGTCGCAGGATACTGTGTCACCTCGAGGTAGGGTGACGGAATCGACTTCAGCTGTAGCGTTGCGTCGAGAATGATTCCGGTGAGCCCGATCCCACTGACCACGACATTGAAGAGCTCGTGCGCCGGGTCGATCTCGATCGTCTTCCCGTCGGCGGTCATCAGACTGAAGCGGACGATCTGCTTTGCAAAGCTGCCATGGTGCCACCCGTCCTTGCCATTGACGTTGGCGCAGATGGCGCCAGAGACAGTCGAGTGCGACTCGGTCGGGCTGGAGGGTAGCGTCAGAAGGCGATAGTGAACCTGCTCGTAGATATCGATCAGCCGAGCACCCGCCTCGACCGTGACCTGCTTCTTCTCTTCGTCGAACGCGAGAATTCGGTTCATCCCGCTCACATCGAGGAGTACCTGCCCGTCGTTCAGGGCTTCATCGCCGTAGCTTCGGCCGGCACCGCGAGGGCAGATCTTCAACCCGTTCTCGCGACAGTAGGTGAGCGCCTCGCGGCACTGCTCGGCTGTCGTGGGCCTGGCTATCAGGGAGCGGGTCTTGATTGAGCCGACCAGGGAGTCGACGTTCTCCCACTCCATGAAAGCTGGCATGTTCCCGGCTGCTGATGGCATTCGCGATTCCCCCCGCGGCGCAAAGACACGGGGCATGATATCCGCATCTCGAGCGAGCCCGAAACTCGCGGTGGCGACTCTGCACGAGGGCTGCCGAGCCATTGTGGTCGTGGTCGTGCTTCTAGCTGTATCATCGTCAATCCTTGGCCGTTGGAGTCAGCGTCCGGCCGAAAAGGAGCTCGATATGACGAAGCCATTGACCGAGTCTGTGCTGCGCCGGCTGTCGAGCGCTGGTCTGGCTGCATTTCTGGGTCAGGCCGAGAAATTCGAGGCTGTGCTTCGACCTGGATGCGATCTGATCCTGAGCAATGAGCCTATTGCCGATATGAATGCGTTGGTTATCGGGCCAGGCGCGGTCGAGAATGGCTTTTTCGCTGATGCTTGCCAGGCTTGTCTAGCGGGTGGATTGCCTTTTCTGGCGATTCTCTTTCCTGAAGCCGGCGAGGAGGCAAAGAGAGTCGCAGCGGGAGTCGGTCTGGTCCACGCCGTCGACTTTCCCTTCATGGTGCGTGAGGATCAGCCGATCGATCCTTCGGGTAACGACACTCTCGAGGTCTGGCGCGCGACGGCCAGCGATAGGGACGCCGAAGGCAACGTGCGGGTGCTGGCGGCAGCATTCAAGATGCCGATCGAGGCTACTCGCCGGTGCTGTCCGGCCAGTTTGATGGAGAGTCCGGGTCTTGACGTCTATCTGGCTGCCAGTGGAGGCGACGTGGTTGGCTCGGTTACCTTGACGCATCATGGCGAGACGACCGGGGTCTGGGGAATGGGCACCGACACCGCGTTTCAGGGCCGTGGCATCGGTCGTCGGTTGCTGTCCTCCGCCATGGCCGAATCACGCTCGAGAGGCACACGTCGTTTCTTTCTCGGGGCGACACCGGCCGGTTTCCCCCTCTACGAGCGGCTCGGCTATGAGACCCGGGTGGTCACTTCAGTGTGGGTTTCCGGCGAGACGAGCCAGTCATGAGGGCCGCGCCGCTCGCTCAGGTAGGGTCGCCCACCCGCCGGGGGGTTGCATCTCGGCACCGGTTGTCGAAGACTTCTCGGTGAGGAGGTCTGCTGGCCCGGTCTGGGTAGGTTGTGGCTGGAACAGCAAGAAGGAGTTGGCCCAGGATGGCTGACTCGACAGGCTCATGATTAACAAGGTTGTCGACTCTGTTGCCGAAGCCGTGTCCTTCGTTACCGAGGGCTCGGTCGTGATGATCGGAGGCTTTGGAGAGGTGGGTAGTCCCATCGAGCTGATCCATGCATTGATCGATCAGGGAACGAAGGGCCTCACCGCCATCAACAACAACACGGGAAATGGCGAGGTCGGTCTGGCGGCCCTGATCGGCAATCGACAGGTACGCAAGATGATCTGCTCTTACCCTCGCTCCAGTCATTCGAAGGTGTTTCCGGAGCTCTACAAGGCAGGGGAGATCGAGCTCGAGCTGGTACCCCAGGGGACTCTGGCCGAACGGATTCGTGCAGGCGGAGCCGGGATCCCAGCTTTCTATACTCCGTCATCCGTGGGCACTCCCCTCGCTGAAGGCAAGGAAGTGCGTGAATTCGACGGCCGATCCTATGTGCTGGAGTATGGTTTGAAGGCCGATTTCGCCTTGATCAAATGTGAGGTTGCCGATCGCATGGGCAACCTCACCTACAACAAGACGGCGCGAAACTTCAGCCCGCTGATGTGTATGGCGGCCGGGACGACAATCGTGCAGGCTCGACGGGTCGTCGAGATCGGCGAGATCGACCCCGAGCACGTCATCACGCCCGCCATCTTCGTCGATCATATTGTCGAGGTACGTGAGCCCTTGGCAGAGTCTCAACTGATAGCCGAGGGGAGGAGCTATCCATGAGCGCCGCATCGACGGAAAAGGTGGGCTGGAGCCGTGAAGAGATGGCCGCGCGGGCAGCCCAGGACATTCCGGACGGCTCCTACGTCAATCTGGGCATCGGCATTCCCGAGCTTGTCGCCAGGTTCGTGCCGGAGGGACGAGTCTTCATCTATCACACCGAGAACGGCTTGCTGGGCATGGGGCCGCCGCCAGCACCCGGCGAAGAAGATCCGGAGCTGATCAACGCGGGCAAGAAGGCGGTAACGACGGTGCCGGGAGCTTCGTTCTTCCACCATGCCGACAGCTTCGCGATGATTCGGGGCGGACACATCGATGTCTGCGTGCTGGGCGCGATGCAGGTTGCAGAGAACGGAGACCTGGCCAATTGGTCGACCGGTGAGCCCAAGGCCATCCCAGCCGTCGGCGGTGCCATGGACCTGGTCGCGGGGGTCAAGACGATTTTTGTGATTACCAATCACGTCACGAAGACGGGTGAGCCCAAGATAGTCGAGAGGTGTACCTATCCACTGACCGGTCGGGGGGTGGTCTCGCGCATCTATACCGATCTGGCGGTGATCGATGTGACGCCAGCTGGACTCGAGCTGTTGGAGCTCGCGCCCGGTGTTACCGAGGAAGAGGTCCGTCAGAAGACGGGTGCCAAGCTCCTATAGAGCAACGGAGGTCGCAATGAGTGATCGAAGCGCCGAGCTGTTTCGTCAGGCACAAAAGTACCTGGCAGGAGGCGTGAGCCGCAATACCCTGTTGCGTTCACCCTATCCCTACTATGTGGACAGGGGAGAGGGTTGCCGAGTGATCGATGTCGATGGCGTCGAACGGATCGACTTTGCCAACAACATGGCGTCGTTGATTCACGGCCACGCGCATCCGACGGTCGTCAAGGCGATGATCGCGCAGCTCCAGAGAGGCACCGCCTTTACCCTGGCCACCGAGGTCGAGATGGATTTGGCTCGTTTGCTCTGTGGACGTTCCAGCGGATTCGACAAGATTCGTTTCATGAACTCGGGTACCGAGGCCATCATGACCGCAGTGAAGGCCACCCGAGCCTTTACCGGTCGTAGTCGAATCGCCAAGGCCGAAGGGACCTATCATGGCAGCTACGACTACGTCGAAGTCAGTCAGGCCCCCCTTCCTGAGAGTTGGGGCAGAGCCGAACATCCGACTTCAGTGCCTCTGGCTGTAGGAACGCCCATGGGAGTGCTCTCGGACGTCATCGTCTTGCCGTTCAACGATGCGGAGGCGGCGGTGGCGATCCTCGACGAGCACCGGGATGATCTCGCCTGCGTGCTCCTGGACCTGATGCCGCATCGGTTGGGACTCGTCCCTGCCGAGGTCCCCTTTGTCCAGGCCCTGAGAAAGTGGACGAAGGACAATGGTGCGCTTCTCCTCTTCGACGAGGTGATTACCTTCCGCACCGAGGTCGGGGGCATGCAGGAGCGGTATGACGTTCAGCCCGACCTGACGGCCATGGGCAAGATCATCGGTGGCGGCCTTCCCGTCGGTGCGCTCGCGGGTAAAGAAGAGGTGATGGAGGTCTTCATGTTCAAGGGCGGGGCGCAACCCAGGCTGCCCCAATCCGGAACCTTCTCGGCCAACCCGCTGACCATGACCGCGGGCTACACCGCCATGAAGCTCTTCGATGCCGAGTCGGTGCATCGGCTCAATCGACTCGGTCGGATGGCGCGCTTGCGCGTCAACGATGCGATCGCCGCGGCCGATGTGCCAGCGTGTGTCACTGGAGCGGGGTCGTTGTTCCGGATTCATCTGCGAGCCGAGGCCCCCAAGGACTACCGGTCATCGTTCCCCAGTGCCGTGGAGAAGGAAGCGATCAAGCTCTTCGTCAACGGGCTCTACGACGAGGGGGTCGTCCTCATCCACACTGGAACCGGGACTCTGTCGACTCCGATGGGTGAAGCCGAGATCGATCGATTGGGTGAGGCGGTCCAGTCCAGTCTGACCAAAGTCAAAGAGCAGCTACCTGATTGGGCCGATGCCAGCGTGCCGGCCAAGTCGGGGTAAAACCGGGTACTGCGGTCTGTCGGGCTGACCCGGTGCTTGCCGTGGAGGCTCCCCGCTGGAGTCTGGCCATGGTTTATCATGACCCTGCATCTTGGTGTGCGATGGAGGGACGCGTGACCGCAACGACTATGAGTGGGGGCGATGCTCGTTGAGCGGCGCCACTCAGGATAGGACTCTCTTCGACAGGCTTCTCGAGCTGCGTTTGCAGGGAGGGCCGCTCGCCCGACTGACAGAGCAGGAGCTTCGCGAGTTCGAAGGTGATCTCGAGGAGATCCAATGTGATGCGGAGGATGTCCTGATCCTCCACGGAGAAGCAGTCGATCGCGTCTTCATTGTCCTCGAGGGTCGGTTGGTCGCCTGCGTGGCGGGAACGGATGGCGGGGAGAAGATTGTCCGTGAACTGGTTCCTGGGGACCTGCTGGGCGTCGGAGCTCTCCTTGCCGGTGGCACCCATTCCGCAGAGGTTCGGGCGACGGAAACCTGTAGCCTGGCTGTGCTCTCTCGTGAGGCCTTCGACACGCTCCTGGACCGTGACTCGGCGACTTGGGAGAAGATCTCCGAGATGGTGCTGGCGTGGATGCGTCAGTCTCAGCTGTCGACCTACCTCAGCGAGATATTCGGTGTGTTCGAATCCGCCGACCGCGACATTCTGCGCCGGCTCGAGTCGGATGTCGAGATCAGGACGCTGGCGGGAGGGGAAGCCCTCTTCCAACAAGGAGACCAAGCCGATGCCGCCTACATCGTGATGAACGGTCGCCTGCGGGTGATCACCGAGGGCGAGAATGGCGACGAGCGCGTACTCAATGAACTGGGGCGCGGTGAGGTCCTGGGCGAGTTGGCCCTGCTCACCGCTTCGGACCGTTCGGCAACGGTCTATGCGGTCAGAGACACCGATGTCGCCCGAATCTCCAAGGACACTTTTCATTGGCTGATCGAGCAACGGCCGCAGTCGCTGCATTCCCTTTCCCGTGTGATGGCCGACCGCTTGCAGCGACATACCCATGTTCAGGTACCCCAGCATCGGCGAGGTCTATGTACCGCGTTGGTGGCGCTCAACCCGTCGGTGTCCTTGCAGACGAAGGGGCTGAAATTGGTCTCCAGGCTGGCGAAGATGGGTTCGGTCGCGGTCCTCGGCAGTACCGATGTGGATGCAGCACTTGGCCGCGAAGGGATCGCCCAGTCCGCGGATGACGATCCGACCTACCTTAGGCTTTCCCGCTGGCTACACGAGCGAGAGGAGAACTACCGGTATGTTCTCTACCTGGCGGACCCAACCTGGACGACCTGGACAGAGAGGTGTGTTCGGCAGGCCGATCGAGTGCTGTATCTCGCCGATGCGGACAGCTCGCCCGAGCAGACGGAGATCGAAGCCAAACTCGCGAGCCGCTGGCAGAGAGACCGAGCGCCTCGCAAGAGCCTGGTCCTGCTACACCCTGCGGATCGGGATCGACCGCGGGGGACCGCGAGATGGTTGGATGAGCGGGATGTCGATGTCGTCTATCACATCCGCCGTGAACATGCCGGGGACATGGAGCGGTTGGCACGTTGGGTCGGCGATCGTGCGGTGGGGTTGGTCTGCGGTGGGGGTGGTGCCCGGGGGGGAGCGCACCTTGGTGTCCTGAAAGCCATGGAAGAGCTCGGCGTTCCGGTCGACATGATCGGTGGCAGCAGCATCGGTTCTCCTGTCGCGGCACCGACGGCCATGGGAGACGACCCGGAAGAAGCCCTGAAGAAGGTGTGTCTCTATTTCGATTCCCTCCTCGACTACACACTTCCGGTGGCCTCGCTCCTCGCCGGCCGACGGATCAGCGCCTCCATTGAAGCGGGTGCTGGAGACTGGGACATCGAGGACCTGTGGCTGCCCTACTTTTGCATCTCGACCAACCTGACCACCGGACGTAGCGTCACCCATCGTCGGGGAAATCTGGCGCGTGCGATGCGGGCGAGCGTTTCGATTCCGGGTGTCCTGCCGCCGGTTCCCGAGGGCGAGGAGCTGCTGGCTGACGGCGGGATCCTCAACAACCTGCCAATCGATGTCATGCGCAGGTTGAATCCGGGTGGTGTGGTCATTGCGGTCGATGTCCTGCCACCTCGAGGCCCCCGGGCCAAGGCCGACTATGGGTTGGGTGTTTCGGGGTGGGGCCTTGCCATGAACAAGATGCTTCCGTGGCGAAGATCGCTTCCGGTTCCGAGTCTGACGGGCACGATCATGCGCTCGATGTTCGTCGGTTCGGACAGGGTGCGGGCTGAGATGCTGCGCGATGGGCTGGCCGACTTCTACCTCAATATCAGAGCCTCAGGAGTGGGTTTCCTGCGGTTCGACCAGATGGAGAAGGCGGCCGGTATCGGCTACGAGGCTTCGATCGGTCCCCTTCGCGAGTGGCTCGAGGGAGGCGGCCTCTCCGAGCGGTAGTCAGGAGTCGACGGTTTCTTGAAAGTGCTCGAAACGGATCGTCTGGTACTGCGCGACTTTTCGCCAGATGACGCCGGGTTCATGCTCAGGCTACTTAATGAGCCGTCCTTCTTGCACTTCATCGGGGATCGGGGCGTGAGGGATCTGGAGCAGGCACGTCAGTATGTGGTCGACCGGATTCTGAGCAGCTACGAGCGCCATGGATTCGGTCTCTACATGGTGGAGCTTGCAGACTCGCAGGAGGCGATCGGGACCTGTGGACTCATCAAGCGCGAGGGCATGGACGACGTCGAGATCGGCTTTGCGTTCTTGCCCGAATTCTGGTCGAGAGGCTACGCGGTCGAATCAGCACAGGCGGTCATGGGCTACGCCAGACGGGACCTGGATCTGGAGAGGGTCGTCGCCATCGCCAATCCAGACAACGAAAGGTCCTTCAGGCTCCTGGAGAAGATCGGACTCCGATTCGAACGCATGATCCGGTTGTCTGACAAGGATCCAGAGATCAAGCTCTTCACTCCCTGCCCATACCCTTGAGGTGCCGGTCGAAAAAACCCACCATCTTGTCGAACGCGAACCGCGTCTGGGCCAGACCTTCATTGTCCCAGCCATGTCCGGCATCGGGCAGCGCCACCAGATCGACGTCCTTGCCGAGCAGAATCAAGCGTTGTACCAGGATGACCGAATCCTTGAACAGCACCACCCAATCGCGCATGCCATGGATGATCATCAGCGGGTCTTCGAGTCCATGAGCGTGCATGAAGGGGGAGGAGTCGGCATACTCATCGGGTTGGTCTTGCGGCCGCATCATCACCGCCATTTGACCGGTCAGCGCGTGCCAGACATTGGTGGCTGGAGCGCCGGCAATTCCGGCCGCGTAGAGACCGGGCTTGCGAAACAGGGACATCGCTGTCATCAGGCCGCCATAGCTCGAGCCCCAGATTCCGACCCGCTCCATGTCGACGTAGCCCAGGTTCTCGAGGAACCGGACACCACTTTCGAGATCTTCGATGTCGATCCCGCCGTAGTCGAGGCGGATGCCCCGACGATGCTCGCGTCCTCGTCCCCAGCTACCGCGCATGTCGACATTGAGCAGAACATAGCCCTCCTGTGCCAGGAACTGATCCAGGCCCCAGGTGGGGTGAGCGGTTCTTCCGCCCCACTGGTTGCGCACGCTATCCGTATAGACCGACCCGAGGATGGCCGGATATCTCCGTGACGGATCGAAGTCGGGCGGCAACGTCAGGCGCCCGTGCAGGGTCGTGCCGTCGATATGACTCGCGAAGGTCACGAAATCGGCCTCGACCCAGCGATATCTGGAGAACTCGGCGATCGGTGACTGCGTCACCCGTCGCTCGGTGGCCTCTGTGCCGGCCGGCGCGGTGAGCGACGTCAGCAGCAACTCCGGCGGCATCTCCTGACTCGAGAAATGCACCGCCGCATGCCGTCCATCCGGTGAGACTGTCGGCATGTGGGTTCCGGGGCGCCGGCTGATCTGCACCGCCTCACCGCCGTCGTCTTCGACTCTGAAGAGATGTCTCTCTTCGGCTCTGCCGCGATTGCCGACGACGATCAGTCCCCTGTCGACCGGGAAGATCTCGGCCACAGCCCAGGCTCCTCGGGTCAGGCGAGTCGGCTCGGTTCCACCCGACGGGGGCACAGCCCAGACGTGATAGTCCTCTTCTCTGTCCGAAAGGAAGTAGATCAGGCCTGAATCGGTGGCCCACTCGATCCTCCAGAAGTAGAAGGTTTCGTTGAGTGGGTCCTGATCTCTGGCGACCAGCCGAGGGACGAGGACTCCCGTGCCTGCGACCTCGGCGACGAAGATCCTGCGGTCTTTGGCGTAGAGGTCACTTGTATCGATGGCAAGTCGCTGGCCGTCCGGCGACCAGCGGTAGCTGAGGATCATGTCGGGCTCGTCCCCTTGCCAGTCGAGCCATCGCACGTCGTCCTCGCCGACTTCGACAGCTGCGGCATCGACAAGCCCGACCCGGTGTCGAGAGGGTTCTTCACCCGGGTAGGCTCGCCGCACCTCTGCCAACACGGTCTCTTCCGCCAAATAGTCGGGAATGCCGCGCAGAGCGACCTGTCTCTGGTCGGACTGGCGAATGGCGAGCTTCGCACCGTCGGGGGACCAGCGGAAATCGGCGATCTCGAGGTCGGGCTGGGAGAGACTTGTCTGCGCGGTGACCTCGGAGGCAGAGCTGATCGCAGCCGGGGCGGTCCAGAGCTCACCCCCTTGCAGGAAGGCGAGTCGGTTTCCCGAGGGCGAGTAGCTCGCTTGACTTTCCGTCGCCTCGGTCTCGGTGAGCCGGGTGATCTCGGCATCCCGGTTTACGAGCCACAAGTCCCCCCGGAAGGTGAGCAACATCTCTCCACCGTCCGGGTGCCAGGTCACCGAGGTCACGCCTGGATCGCGCTCTTGCTGTTCCAGGGCCCTGGCGGCGGCCACCGGGTCGCCCTGGTTTGCCTTGTCGACCTCTGTTCCGGGCATCGAGGTGACTCTGCGGGGTCCCAGATTTGGATCCTCGACATCGATGATCCAGACATCGCGGAAGTTGTATCCCTGGTCATTCCACAGGAACGCCAGGTGGCGACCATCGTCGGACCAGGCGAATCCTCGTGGCTCGGTGCCGATGAGAGAGGGTAGCGAGTAG
Source organism: uncultured Acidobacteriota bacterium (assembly GCA_963707075.1). GTDB lineage: Bacteria > Acidobacteriota > Thermoanaerobaculia > Multivoradales > JAHEKO01 > CAXMQZ01. The sequence goes on along the minus strand of CAVPOX010000002.1, from coordinate 1,300,088 downwards.
AGCCTGTCGATGGTGAGCCGGGATTCGAGTGATGGGTTCCCGGAGCGGGACTCGCTGCCGGCACTCGAAAGGGACACCAGGACCATGAGCGGGAGTGCCATGCAGAGAACAGCGCGTCTCGGTGCGCTCGGTCTGGATGTTGAGATGGCCGACGAAACCATTTGGAATCCTCCTTGCAACCAGCAGAAGTCCTAGTCTCTCACTCCCGGATCCCCTTTCCATCCAAGGTGTCGAGAGTTCACCTGTGGAGCCGCAAATCGATAGCCGGAATCGATTGCTCCAGTCTCTCCTCGACGGTGCCCCGAACCTCGATGAACTCGAAGTTCCGATCGAGGAGAGCTTGGCGAAAGAGCTGCTGCATCTCCTCGCGCCGGTCGCCGCGATCCCGTTGATCCCCGTCGGGCACCCAGGGTACATCGATTCCAGCGAGGAGATAGAGATCGGGTACCCGCCGGCGCAGCGTTTCTTCGATCCAGGTTGGGCTGTCGCCGTAGTAGTGGTGGCTGTAGACCAGCGTACTGAGTAGATCGGTGTCCTGGATGAGCAGGTCGTGAGCCACGGCAGCCCGAGCGTTCTCGAGTGCGAGCTGGCCGCGAGCGATGGCGTCGACATCCGCGTGATCGGGTGCTGCACCTTTTTCCAGGACGAATTGCCGAGCGTATTCAGGAACCCAGACCGTCTTGTAGCGCTGGGCCAGGGCTTGCGCCAGGGTCGTCTTACCCGTGCATTCGGATCCAGTGACCACGACGCGGATCATCAGGCGTTACCCATCGAACGGCGCCACTCGACATAGCCGAGTCCCGCGAGATACAGGAAGATCGCGTAGAGACCCGCCGTCGGGTAGAGCCCTTTGTAGAGAAACATGCCGACATAGAGGACGTCCACTGCGAGCCAGAGGAGCCATGCCTCCAGCTTCTTTCGGGTCTGCATCCATTGGGCGACGATGCTGAAGGAGGTGAGGGCCGAATCCATGAATGGCAGAGAGGCGTCGGTAAGGCGATGCAGGGTCTGACCCAGGATGACCGCAGCCAGGGCACCGATGAGTCCAAGGACACCAGCCATACGAACTGAGATCCGCGACACGGCGAGCTTGCCGTGATCCGCACCGCCGTGCAGCCAGGCCCACCAGCCGTAAGCCGCCAGTGCGAAGTAGAGGCCCTGCAGTCCCATGTCCGCGTAGAGCTTGGCCTGGAAGAAGACCGCCGCGTAGAGGACGACGCTCACCATTCCCAGCGGCCAGCACCAGATGATCTGTCGCGCTGTCAGATAGACGGCCACCAGGGTGACGACGACGGCGACGTATTCGAGAGAGATCACGATCTTGGCCGGCTCGGTCGCTAGAGGTCGAGCTCGAGCGAGAGAACAGCGTTACGCGTTGCGAGGGGATAGTAGTAGGGAAATCCGTCGAGAGTCTGTTGCCCCTGACCGCCATCGATCAAGAACTGGTAGCTGTAACCACTCGGATACTGATCGAGGTTGTCGAGCAGATTGTTGACGAAGAGCGTGATCCTGGGATTCGCACCCTCCCACCATTTCCCCAGAGAGACCGAGAGTCGCAGATCCAGGTTGGTATAGGAAGGCAGTCGGAAATCGGCCAGGCCGGTATTGTCGAGTTGGGCTGCCGCGACATAACGGCCGATCAGTGCGACGCTGTAGATCTGTGGAGTCCATTCGGCACCGAGATTGAGAACCGTTTCCGGCGACAGAAGTGGTCGGACATCGCGGTAGGTGATCGACTCGCTGTCGATCCAGGCTCCCGTTTCGTCATAGACGTCATAGAACTGGGTCCACGCCTCGATACGGTTGCGACTCAGATTGGCGCTGTGGAGGATCGCCCAGGCGGGCGTCAGCCTCCATTTGAGGTCGATTTCGAGACCCCGCCGATACGACGCGTCGACATTGCGTCGCAGTGGCAGACCGATATCGGAGAGCTCCCCGGTCAGGGCGATCTCATCGGTGAACTCCATGGCGTAGAGATTGGCCTGCAGCGCCAGTTGCGCGGTGTTGTAGTCGACACCCACCTCGAAATCGATGACTTCCTCGGGCCGCACGGCCTCGAGGTCGTGCGGGAGGGTCGCGTTGTCCTCACCCAGGAGAAGATCCATACGAGTCGGTTCCCGCTGGGCACGACCGATCGAGGCATAGGTGCTCAGGCCGGGCGAGAGTATCCACCGGGCACCGATCTTGGGATCGAAGAAGCTCCACTCGACTGAGCCGAGGTCGAGGTCGCCACGGTAGGAAAACTCGGCCCAGCGTAACTGGAGGTCCGCGAAGAGGATCCACTCGGCGAGGCGGTACTCCAGCTTGGCGAAGCCGTTGGCGGTTTGCTTGAAGCCGGTATTCTCGTAGATTCGATCGTTCTCGATATCCAGTGTGTGATCGCCACTGAAGTCGTTGTAGTGCAGTCCGAGAGTCGAAGTGAGTCGATTTGTTCCCATGCTGGCCGTGACCATCGAACCGATGAACGCCTGGTCGATGCCGAACTGCAGCAAGTGATTCTGTTCCACCGGATCGTCCCACAGACGGAACCAGCCGGCGGCCCCGTTGTAGTAGAGCGAGGCTGTCACCAGCGTCTCGGAACCGAGCGCCCGGGTGTACTTGAGCTGAGCGAAATCCTGGCCAAAATCGTCGCGTTCCGCTTCATCGAGAGGGTTGAATCGCCGATTCTCTTCGAGGATCTCCGGCTCGACTGCGAGCCACGCCAGTTGTGTTTTGACATCTCCCGAGAAAGAGACCAGTTTGAGTGAGGAACGCTCGCCCTGCCATCCGGCGTTGAAGAAGAAGGTCCGGTGCGCGGTACCGGAGTTGTCCCGGTATCCATCGGTATCGGCATAGGAAAAGCGCCCACCCAGCGAGAGACCGTTGGCCAGCAGGCCCGACTCGTAGGCGACCGAGGCTCGCTTGGTATCGAACGAACCGAGGGTCAGCCGAACATCACCCCCGGGGTTGTCGGAGGGTGGCCCACTGGCAAAGTTGACCGATCCGCCGTAGGAAGGCGAGCCGACCGACGAAGTTCCCACACCGCGCTGGATCTGGATGCTGTCGACCTGGTTGACGAAATCGTTGAAGTTGTTGAAATAGACCGCGTGTTCGGCTGGGTCGTTCAGCGGAGCCCCGTCGAAGGTCATATTGATGCGTGTCTGCTGGATGCCGCGCAGGCTGAAGTAGGAGTAGTTGGAGCCGACTCCGGAATCGGAATACCAGGTCATCGAAGGGGTGTACTGGAGAAGCTGGGGTACATCCTGGCCAAAGCTCAGTTTCTCGATCTGCTCCCGATCGAGGTCCTTCTTGGTGATGGGTATTTCGTCTCCCGCGCGAATTCCCACAACCGTGATCGCCTCCTCGATCTCCGGAACGACCTCCTCCCCGTTACCGACGATCTCCTCGTCATCGGTCAGGGCCGCAGCTGTCTGAGACCACGCCGAGGACGGCATCAGCGGAACCAGGACGCAGCACCACAAGACATGGAAATACCAATGTCGATGATACGGGTGCATGCGGATCACCCTGTCCCGGCTCAATCGAAGGTGCTCCTGCCGCGTCATTGTCGATCTCCCGTCAGGGGATCCAACCACCAGGCCCAAGTCTGATTGGCTTTCGAAACTGCTGCAGGAGGCTTGATTACCATTCCCTACGCCGGCATGATCCGGATCAGGTTCGAGGGTGTGATCTCAGGCCGAGCGGCCACCCCTAGGCTGTCTTTCCACCTCGAGTCTCTCGCTTCCCGCTCGGCAGGTCAAGCTCGACGGGCATTCCGCGGTGATGCCCTTCCTGCCGCCCCACCTCCTTGGCTGGCTACCGTGGGTGCGATGCGTCACGTCCTCCCTCCGACTGTCGAGGAAAGTATCGCTCCCGTCGGTGGGGTATTGTTGAAAGACCCGAATGGTCGTGACTGGAGGGACCGATGAGCAAGATCAGTGATTGGTTTGCATCCTGGAAGTTGATTGGCTGGCGAACCGCGCTGGTGGTGACCTTTGTTCTATACGCGCTGATCGGTTTTCTGGGCGTTCCGTGGATCGCCGAGCGCGTCATCGTCAACACGGCGCAAGAGAAGCTCGGACGTGAGGTGACGATCGAGAAGATCAAGTGCAACCCATTCAACCTGTCGCTGACGATCCAGGGTCTCGACTTCCCGGATCGACCGGGCTCCACCATGCTGGCGTTCGACGAGTTCTACGCCAATGCACAGGCATCGAGCCTGTTTCATTGGGCTTTCACGCTCGAGGAGCTACGAATCGATGGCTTGTACGCTGCGATTCGTCGATTCGAAGACAAGGGGGTGAATCTTGTCGAACTGGTGGATGCGCTCGACACCGGGGAGGAGCCGAAGGAGGAGTTCAAGTTGCCTCGCGCGATCTTTCACCAGATCGAGCTCAACGCTGGGCGGGTCGACATCGAGGATCGCGCGCGAGCAGAACCGCTGCTCTGGACTCAGGAACCTATCCAGGTGCTGCTGCCAAGACATCAGTACCATCCCGATGAACAAGGGGACAATGACATCACGATCGGCCTGGTGGCTGGCGGCGTTATCCGTATCAGAGGCAACGTGGTCGTCGAGCCTCTCGGGCTCGATGGCTCGCTCTCACTGGACCGCTTGATGCTGGCGAATGCCTGGGAAGCCGTCGCGGAGAAATTCGAGCTCAGTGTGACCGACGGAGTCGTGGCGGCCGATATCAACTACAAGATCACCATGGGCGATGAGGGCCCACACTTCGAGATCCACGAGTCGGAGTTCCGAGTGACCGATTTTGCCGTCCAGGCACCGGGTGTCGAGACTCGATCTGGTCAGCGCGGACACGGTCGTGTTGTCCGATGTGATGATGCGATGGCCGGAACAGAGGGTGAATGTCGACTCTGTGACCATCGATGGAGCCTCTGCCTTCCTTTGGTCAGAGCCGGACGGCACGCCCAGTTGGAACGTGCTGGTGCCCAAGAAGACTCAGGACGAAATCGTCGAAGCCTACGAGTATGTCGAGGAGAGAGTCACTCTCGATGCCAGGGTCGGTCGCTTCGAGGTGAAGAACGCGAGCGTTCTCTTTGAAGATCGCACGTTCGATGAACCTGTCTCTCTCGCGTTAACAGAGGCCGGCCTGGCCCTTACGGATATCTCTACCGAGCAGGGGAGTGTCTGGGGGATCACGGCGGCAGCGGCGGTCGGTGAGGGTTCGCGAGCTTCGGCCGACGGAACCATGGTCGCCATTCCGTTGACCCTCGATGCTGATGTCGGTCTCGAAGGTCTGGAGCTGTCCCAGTTTCAGGCATATGTCGCAAAGTATGCGCCGCTCGATCTGCGGGCAGGGGTATTGACGACCTCTGGCAAGGCTCATCTGGCTCCGAAGGATGAGGCCGCCAAGATCACCTTTGCCGGTGACCTCGCGGTAGAGGATCTGGATCTCAATGAGACCGTCACGGGTGGCACCCTGCTGGGCTGGGGAGATCTCGAGGTCGGTGGTATCCGGGCAGCGTTGTCACCGACGACACTGGACGTCGAGCAAGTCGATATCTATGACGCCGGCTTGGAGATCGCAGTGGCTGAGGACGGTACGATCAACCTGCTCGAGTTCTTCGGGGCGCTGGGCGAGTCCGAGGGCGAGGGGCCTGGGGGTGTTGTTGGAGGAGAGAGTGAAGGGGATTCGGCCACAGAGGGCGGACTGCCGCCGGCTCACATCGCCAGGCTCGAGTTGCACGAGTGTTATGGACGATACACCGATGCGACCACAGTGGAGCCTTTCGAAAGAAAGATTCAAGCGGTCAACGGCACCATCTCGAATATCTCGACAGATACGACTGCAGGTGCCGATCTGGAGATCAGTGCCGCTGTAGACAGCGGCGGCGTGATCAGCGTCTCGGGAGAGCTCGACCCGTTCGACTACAAGCGTCTGACCGATGTGGCGGTCGATATTCGCGACGTGGAGCTGTCGCCGATGTCTCCGATGTCGATCAAGATGATCGGCTTCCCCATCGAAGACGGCAGCTCGACCCTCGATCTGGATTACAAAATCAACGAAAGCCAATTGGTGTCGACCAATCACGTCGAGGTCGCGGATCTGCAGTTGGGCGAGAAGGTAGAGGGACAGGGGGATATCAATCTGCCGGTCAAACTCGGGGTTTCGCTTCTCAAAGACAAGGACGGTGTCATCACGCTCGATATTCCCATCGAAGGGGATCTCGACAATCCCGAGTTCGTCATGGTTTCTGCGATCTCCGCTGCTGCGACAGATCTGGTCGGAGAGGTCGCCAAGGCGCCCTTTCGCGTCCTCGGCCGTTTGGCTGGCGGTGGTGGAGAGGACGACGAAGATCTCGAGTTCGTAGCTTTCGAAGCAGGAACTTCGCTTTTGAATGATGGCGCCTCGAGAAATCTGGCGACTCTGGTCGAGGCTCTGCAGCAGCGGCCCAGTCTCGGGCTCGAGATCAACGGTGGAGTCAATCCCGATGCGGATGCTGTTGGCCTGCGACGGGCCGCATTGACCACGGTATTGGGCAGCGAAGGAACGACCTTTAGCCGAGTTGGAGTCGAGCCATCCGATTGGCGAGCTCGAGTCCGCCTACCGGGACCTGCTGTCAGTCGATCAGATGAATGCACTGCGCGCAGAGCATGCAGCGGAGGACGGTGTCGATGAGATCGCTTATCGCAAGGTGCTGATCGACGATCTGGTGGAGGTCCAGACGATCGAAGCGGCACAGGTCGAGGCCCTGGGCCCGGCCCGGGCCGAGGCGATTCGGACTTTCCTCGTCGATCAACAGGGACTCGATGCGAGCCGCGTCGACGTGGTATCCGAAACCACGACCGTTGAATCTGCGGGTCAGTGGGTGCGGTGTCAGCTGGCTGTAGCACCGATGTGATCTCTGCCAGATGCTGCCGAGACTGGTAGCCTTTCGATGCGAGCGGTCGGCTCGCGCGTCTGACGGTCGAAGGCACCGTGGTCCTTCTGGGCATGAAACCAGCCAAACAGGGTAGAGCAATCTCGTGGCTGATCGCGGCGCTGATTCTCGGTCTTTTTGTGGGGGTCAGGGCGACGCATCGGGATATGGGCCGGCCGTTTGAATGGGACGAGCTCACGACCCTTCGGTATTTCACGTGGGCGGGTGTGGAACCCAGCGGTGAGCCGCGGTCGCTGGATCACATCGAGGATATTCGGAATCTTCCCCAGCCGACTGCCCGCGAGCTGGCGATTGGCCTGTACTGCAGTCTGGGAAGGTGGCCCGAGCCCGGCAACCACATCGTCCACAGCTTTCTCGCGAACTTCACGGTCGGTCTGTTTCATCCTGCCGAGGCGAGCTTGCGTTTGGCGGCACTGACAGGTGCGCTGGTCTTTGGAGTGGCACTCTACTGGCTCCTGACGGAGACCTTCCGGTGGCGATTCGCCGGTCCCCTGGTGTTGATCCTTGCTCTATGGAATCCATTTGTCTGGCGCTACAGTGCGACGGCTCGGGGATATACATGGTTGTTCGCACTGCAACTTCTCCTCCTCATCCTTCTTCTGCGTCTGCCGCGCAGACCTTCTGCGATCGTCGGAACCACGATGGCTGTCGTCACGGCTTGCCTGTGCGTGATGAACCACCTCACCATGGCGGCCTACTGGGTCTTCCCGGTGTATTCGGCCTTCTGGATTCTGACTCCCGACGAAAGGGGTAGGAGTGAATCTCTGACCGGCGAGAATCGGAGAGTCTGGCGGCGTAACCTGACGGTTCAGGCTTTGATCATTGCCGCCATTGTGGGGCTATTCGTCGTGGATCGCCTGCCCTACATCTACGCCTCCTCGGGTGCAGCGTCCATCGACGCCGGCGATGTCGGTCAGAGTCTGACGGAGTTCACCGAGCAAATTGGAGCCACTCTGTTCCCGGGTCTGCTGTGGAAGCTTGTGGCCGTGACCGGACTGCTCGGACTTCTGCTGGCACCGAGAGGGAGTGCCAGGAGGACAATTCTGGCGGTGGCGTCGATCGGGGGGGTGGTGGCCATCGCCCAGCTGGTCTCGTCTGGTGAGAATCCACCACCGAGAGTTCTGGCGTGGGTGGTTCCAGTCTGTCTCGTAGGGGTAGCCGGGCTCGTGGAGGGACTCGTGAAAAGACTGCCAGCCGGGCCTAAACGGGTTTCGATTTCGCTCGCTGCTGCTGCCACCGGTGTTGTCCTGGTTGGAGTCGGCTTCAAGGGGCTGCCGGCCACGAGTCCTGTCGAGGAGTTGATGGAATCCTTCCGCGATACGATCCAGGGCGAGACAGCGAACACATTGATACTGGCCGACAAACGAGTCGGCCCGGTCGTGCCGCTTTATCTGCCGCGGTCCTGGCGGGGGGTGCAGCAGCCGCCGCCCGAGGGGTCGACCCGCTTGGTGATGTTGGTGCGGCCGACTGATCTCTACGGCCGCGCGTTGGCAACGCGCAATCAGCGGCATGAGGTCGATCCATGGGAGCCGCTCGCCTGGCCGCGGACAGTCGATCGGGAAGTTGGCGATGCCTACAGGCTGCTCGAGAGCTTGGGTCGGGTCGTTCGATTCCCGCTGGCGGAGAACCCTCCGCGAGCACTCGTCTTCTGGTATCCGGGAGTGGAATCGGTTGCTGTTCGTCCTCAGCGCGTGCTCGAACATCTGGAGGCGTTTCCCATCCGCTACATGGCCATCAAGGTCCCCTTCCCGGCCAAGCTGGAGGTCTTCTTCCGCCTGGGATGCCTGGTTTTTCCTGCTGACTCGAGCAGCGAGCTCGACGCAATCGAGGGAGCCGTCGACTCCGGTCTGGAGAAGTTTGGCGGTGAGGTGAGAGTATTCATCCCGGATGAGTCGCGTCCGTAGCTGAGAGGCACAAATGCGCCTCCTGCCCCCCTGTCCGTTCGTGCTAGGGTTTCGGGAAAGCGAATCGATGGGCGCGCGAGGTGAGATCTCTCGACGGGAATCAGTGACTCTTGCTCTGAGCAAGAGCTCGGCCGAGCCTCGCCCTCGCGCTGGATGATCTCTTGGGAAAGGAGAACGAGATGGAAACCTTCTTCACGGATACCTGGGAGGCACTGGTGAGCTATGTGCCCAACCTCTTGTTTGCCCTGGGGGTGCTGGTGATCGGCTGGCTGGTAGCGCTGATCGGCGCAGCGATGACGCGTGGCATTCTCAAGCGCACCTCTGTCGACGATCGGTTGGCAGCGTGGGCGACCGGAGCCAAAAAGGGGGAAGATGCGCCAGTCGAAGATCTGAGCGGTAGAGTCGTGTTCTGGGTGCTCATGCTCTTTGCGTTCGTTGCCTTCTTCTCGGTATTGGGCTGGTCGGAAGTCAGTGCCCCGCTGAATGCCTTTCTCGAGGAGATCTTCGCCTTTCTGCCAAATCTGCTCTCGGCGGCGGTCCTGCTCGGTGTCGCCTGGTTGATTGCTACAGGAATGCGGTTCGCCCTGTCGGGGCTGCTCAGCAAGACATCCTTGGATGAGCGTTTTGCCGCGGAGGTAGTGGAGGGGGAGACGCCTCCCAGCAGGGCCCTGGGGGAGACCGTGTATTGGCTGGTCTTTCTGATGTTCCTCCCGGCCATCCTCGATGCTTTGGGACTGGAAGGTCTTCTCGGCCCGGTAACGGTGCTACTCAACAAGATCCTGGCCTTCCTGCCCAACTTGTTTGCCGCCGGCTTGATTCTCGCTACCGGTTGGCTGTTGGCAAAGATCATTCGACGGATCGTTACCAGTCTGCTTTCGGCCTCGGGTGCGGACGGACTGGGTGAGCGCCTGGGCATCGGCCGGGTCCTGGGCGAGCAGCAGTTATCGATCCTGGTCGGCCTGGTGGTGTATGTCCTGGTGCTGGTGCCAGTCGTGATTGCGGCATTGGATGCCCTGAAGCTAGAGGCCCTGACCGCGCCTGCAAGCTCTATGCTGGATCAGATTCTGGCGGCGGTGCCCCAGATCTTCGCGGCGGTGTTGATTCTCTTTGTTGCTTTCCTGATCGGAAAGCTGGTCGCCGATCTGGTAACCAGGCTGCTGGCGAGCGTCGGGTTCGACGGCTTTCTCGAGCGCATCGGTTTTCGGCACAAGGCTGCGGCGGAAGGTTCCGATGAGCGAACTCCGTCCGGCCTGGTTGGCTGGCTGGCCATGATCGCGATCATGCTGTTTGCCACCATCGAGGCGCTGAAGGCCCTGCAATTCGATGTCCTGGCAGAGATCGTCTCCCAGTTCACCCTGTTCGCTGGCGATCTCTTGTTGGCGGTTGTCATTCTGGCGATTGGGCTCTATCTGGCGGGACTGGCTGCCGAAGCGATTCGGTCGAGTGGAACCCGGCAGGCGAGCACCCTGGCCACCGTCGCCCGCGCTGCGATCATCATCCTGGCGTCGGCCATGGCCCTGCGTCAGGCTGGGCTGGCGGAGGACATCATCAACCTTGCATTCGGCCTGACCCTGGGTGCCGCCGCAGTCGCGACGGCTCTGGCCTTTGGCCTCGGTGGACGAGACCTGGCCGGGCAGCAACTGGCGAGGTGGATGCGTAAGTCGTCAGGAGAGCCGAACGCCTGACCCGAGCGGGACTGTAACCGTGGTCGGCGTTTCAGCTGAGACGCCGACCCGCGGTATTTCGGCCGGCCGGCCGGCGGCTACTGACGGTTTAGAGACTTGTCGTACTTCAGGAACTCGACCTTCAGGTCCGTTGGGATCTTTCCGTCGGACGGCCGGTACCGATTGATGTAGTCGATCAACCCGCCGCCGCGGGAGGCCTCGAACTCCTCGAAGTCACCGCGGAACCAATCGAAGATCCTCGACAGATAGACCGTACCCGAAGATTCATCTACTTTGCAGTTCCTCTCCTCGGAGACGAACTTGCGCATTTCTGCGTCGAGTTGCTCGTCGAGTGTCTCAGGCTCGAAGGCTCTTCGGGGCAGCTTGGGGCAGCCTACAGAGGCACAATTGAGGGCAGCGTGGATCCGGGGATCCTTGAACCCGTCCCGGATGAGGTCGTCTTCAAGCGCTTTCAGGCTCGTCTTGTTACCGTCCACCTGGACTTTCATCCTGACGAAAAAGCCCAGACCGGTGCCCGTGAAGCCCCACACCGTGTCTGCATTGGGAGACAGGCTGAGAACGCCCTGAAAGACGAGCGCGTTGTAGGCGTTGATGTAATAGGCGAGCCTGTCCTCGCGGGTCGGAAACATGTCAGGGTCGGTCTCGGGACCTGTGGTCCCGATCGATTCGAGAAAGCGGTCGAGAACGTCTCGGTCCTGCCGGAGTCCGGCATAGTCGACCAACCCGTTTTGGTCGACGAATCTTTCCAGGACGTTGTTCCAATCGTCGTAGGAGAAGTCGGCAGCTCTGGCAGAGGTTGTCATCGGCCCGCCGACCATAACGCACACGACGGATAACAGAGCAAGGGTGCGCCAGAAGAGTCTCATCATGATTGTCCAACCGCCTTTCGAATGCGGGCTGCGGGGTAGAGCTTCGATCGCAGCCCGGTCGCATTGAGCTCACACATGGCGATCATCTCGCCGTCGACCGGAACGCGAAAGGTGCAGGCCTGCAACCGTTCCTGGCCGAGGTCGGTCTCGAGCTCGTGGGGACTCATGAACTTGTGCACGACAAGGACCAGGGGACGAACGCTCAGGCTGCGGGTTCTTGCGGCGTGCCCGAGGATGGCAATCAGGTCCCGTCGATCGCCCCAGGTGCGGTAGAGACCGTAGAAGACCGATTCGATGAGCAAGACCGGGTTGCGGCAGGTCAGGGAGGCTATTGCGAGGAGGTTCTCGATCCGGCTCTTGCCCCGAACGGTGTAGCCACCGACTGCCTGGAGAAGCCGGCGCAGAAAGGAGCGATCCCAGCTCTTGCCGGCTCGGACGGTCTCGAGGATGCTGAACCGGTCGCCGGCTCGGGCGACCACGACCGGAATCATGATGTGGCACTGCGGATGGCCGAAGTGCATGGCATCCTTGTTCAAGGGCTTCCCGAGGGCACTACAGATTCTCTCCCAGACATCGGTGAGGGTCAGATCGTGGATCGTCTGATCCTCGGTTCTGCCGACCTCGGCCACCGGTTGGAAGCTCACCATCCGGAAGGCATCGAGATTGCGTACGAGCCAACGCATCACGTCGGGGATCTGGTCGAGGCTCTTTTGGGTCACCGTCACCGTGTGGGCAGCGTGGAGCTTTCGCCTCGTCTTGGTGCGCATCTGCCGAATCAGGTTGGCGTAGCGATCCCTGACTGGGTTGAGTTGTTTCTCGGTGACGAATGGGCTCCATTCCGCACGTCCGCGCTGAGTCGAATCGACGTGGATCGAGATCTTTTCCAGACCGTCTTCCTCGATCAAGTCCCGCAGGTACTCTGGTTCCTGGAGGAAACGGCGCCCGTGCGTCATCACCATCGGATCGAGCCCGATGTCGATCGCGTACCGAACGTACTCTCCGAGCCTCTCCCGGGGTAGCAGTGTCACCTCACCCGCGGTGATCTGTGCCTTACCTTGCGGACCCAGAAACTCCCGCAGCGCATCGAGCTGTCGGAGCACGTCTTCTCGCGGTAGCGGCTCCGCAGCGTTGGCCTCCTCTCCCAGGTAGCAGCTGGTGCAGGCGAAGTCGCACCGTTCGAGCACACCGTGCGTCGCCCCACATGAATGATGCGAATGCTCGATGATCTGCTCGGGCGTCTTCAGGGAGTCCGGCAGACTTGCATAGCGCTCCCGATTCACCCGGTGTCGTTCAGGGGAGATCGGTTGCAGCAGGTGTTGGATAGCAGGGTTCATAGATCGAGTTCCTCAAACTTACGCACCCGAGCGGGGAATGGATTGGCGAGAGATCTCGGCGATTCCGGCCTAGTTCATCTCTTCCCATCGGCGACTGAGGGCGGCGAGACTCTTCTCCAGAGACACGACGGCCGCCTCGGTCTGAGTGGTGGGTCTGGCATCGGCGCTCTGCAGAACCTCCATCACCCACAGGAACTTGTACTGGAGGTCGACGACTGTCTCGTCCTCGGCTGGGGTCGGCGCGGATGAGAGTCATACAGGATGTCCGGTTGTCCCGGTGCCTCCTCACCGCGCAGCTTCTGAAGTGCGCTGGCCGGCTCACCGTCGCTGTCTTGCAGCCGGCGATCGATCGCTTCACGGATTTCCTGGAGAGCCTGGTAGCCGCGGTAGCAGCGCATGGACAGGTCGGTCTGCAGTTGCAGGCTCTCAGGATCGATTTCGACCCTGGGGTCGAGGCGGACAGCGAGCGGCCGCTCCTGCGACTGTCCGTCGACGGTGAGACGGACGGTGTAGGTGCCAGGTGCGACGAATGGGCCGTGGGGTCCGCTGGGAGTATTCGCCAGGACCGCGGCAATGGAGAACTGCCGCCGCGCACCGCGCGGTGGCTCATGTCGCAGATCCCAGACAAAACGATGGTGACCGCGGGTCGTACCCAGGGTCATCGGAGGGCGGATCCAGTAGGTCGGGTGCGGCAGGGTCTCCGGATCGACCGACTCGGGGGTATCTGTAGAGGAGTAGCGTCTGAGAGTCGCGTCACCACTCAGGACCTCGACAGTGACGACTCCCGCGTCTGCGGGCAGATGGTAATCCAGGATGGCTCCGTCGGGTGGGTTCTCACCCGTCGGCTCCTCCGGAGGCAGCGGGGTATCCAGGAACATGTTCCAGCGCACGCGGGTGGCCGGGGAAGGCGAAAACAGGTAAGGTCTGCTGCGAAGGCCGCCGCTACCAATTCGCGCAGGGGTGAGATGTCGTCGAGTACCCAGATCGACCGTCCATGAGTGCCGACGACGAGATCGTTCTGGTGAATCACCAGATCGCGCATCGACGATGGCGGAAGATTCTGACGCAGGGGATGCCAATGGTCGCCATCGTCGACCGAAAAGTAGACCGTGCGCTCAGTGCCAGCGAAGAGCAGGCCGGGTTGCTCGGGATCCTCACGCACCACGTTCACCGGACCCATTGGATGGAGTCCTTCGACAATACGTGTCCAGGTCTGACCCCGATCGTGGGTGCGGTAGATGTGGGGCCGCATGTCGTCGCGACGGATCGCATTGATCGCGAGGTAGGCGGTTTCAGTGTCGAAGTGTCCGGCGTCGATCTGGGAGACCTTGTCCCACGGCCGTAGCTCGGGAGGGGTTACGTCCTGCCAGGTTTGGCCGCCATCGGTGGTGAGATGAACCAGACCATCGTCGGTTCCGGCCCAGAGGGTGTCGACATCGAGGGGGGAAGGCCCCACAGCGTAGATCACGCCCCGCCGAGCCATCGTGTCCATCTCGGGTGTGTGGAAGTCTCCGACGCTCTCTGGCACCTCGGGCTGCTCGCGAGTCAGGTCGGGGCTGATGATCTCCCAGTCCTGTCCGCCGTTCAGCGTCTTCCACAGGACATTGGTGGCGAAGAGCAACATGCGGGGGTCTTTCGGGTGAAACAGGAGGGGCATGGTCCTCAGGATGCGGTAGTCGCCGGAGCGCAGGGTCTCGGGCGCGATGTTCTGGGCCTGTCCGGTACGACGGTCGAAGCGCATCACGCGGCCACCATAGATGATGTTCGGATCGAGCGGGTCTGGGGCGACGTAGGCATATTCGTCGGCGCCAATACCGAGCCAGTCTCGGAAGGAGATCTGTCCGCCGTTGCCGCGGCTCGAGATGCAAATGGCGCCACTCTCCTGCTGCCCCCCACAAACCCAATAGGGAAACTGATTTTGCGATGTCGTGACGTGATAGAGCTGCGCTGTTGGCTGGTTGTACCAGGAGCTCCAGGTACGGCCGCCGTTGACCGTGATGGTGGCGCCCTGATCGGCGACAAAGAGCATGATCTCGGGCTGCAGGGGGTTGATCCAGATGCGGTGATAGTCGTCGCCGCCTGGAGCGCCCTTGATCGACGTCCAGGTATGGCCACCGTCATCGGAGCGATAGGAGGCGATGTTGGCTGAGAAGACCACATCGGGGTATTCCGGATGCACCTTGAGCTCGGCAAAATCGCCGGCACGTCCCCACACCCGTGGATTGCTGTGCACCCGGCGCCAGCTCTCGCCCGCATCGTCGGACCGATAGAGCCCACCGAGATCACCATCGGCGTCGACGGTTGCATACATGCGGTTGGGATCGCTGGGAGCGATGCCGACGCCGATCCGCCCCAGACCCTGTTCGGCGGTCGGCAACCCCTCGCTCAGGCGGCGCCAGGTCGAACCTCCATCAGTCGATTTGTAAAGACCACTGTTGGCGCCGGAGAACCGAGCGTTCTCCCAGGGTCCTTCGCGGTGCTCCCAGAGATCGGCGAAGAGGATGTCCGGGTTGGTGGGATCGAACTCGACCTGGATCGCACCGGTGTTCTCGTCGATGTAGAGAACTTGCTCCCACGTCTCCCCGCCGTTGACGGTTCTGAAGACGCCGCGCTCCTCATTGGGGCCGTATGGGTGGCCCAACCCGGCGACGAAGACGATGTCGGGGTCGGTCGGGTGCACGATGAGACGCCCGACCTGTTGCACATCGGCGAGACCGACATGCTGCCAGGTTTCTCCGCCGTCGATCGATTTGAAGATGCCATCGCCCACCGCCAGGTCGGGCCGGTGCAGCCCCTCACCCGTGCCCACGTAGATGACATTTGGATGGGACGGCGATACGGCCAGATCGCCCACGGAGCCGGTCGGCGCGTCATCGAAGATCGGGTTCCAGGTCCGACCGAAGTCGTCGGTCTTCCAGACTCCACCGTTGTTGACCCCGACGAAGAAGACGTTGGGTTGTGTCGGGATGCCGACGCCGCCAACAGTTCGGCTGGCGCGGAAGGGACCCAGCAGTCGGTACCGCAGATCCTGATACGACGCAGGCTCGATCCCGGAGGATGCATTCGCCATAGCGGTGGCGGCCCCAGTGACGCTGGCGAGGGCGACGGCAACCAGGGTGACGCAACAGGTTCTTGGATTCATAGGGTGTTCCCCCAAGCGATCGGGTCGAAGATTCTCGTGTGAGGCCAACACTACCTGCACTGGGGATGCGATCCAAGCCGATCGCCGGGTCCTTCGGGGTGCCGGCCTGGCGGTTCGGTGGCTTACGTCTCTAGGGCTTGGGGTGTCGCCGTGCATTCGCCGAACACAGCCTCGCCCTCCTCTGGCGAAGCGAGGCGAATGCTCGGCGATGCCGGCAGCTACTTCGAGGCGTGCTTGATGAAGGTCCCGGCCTGGAACTCGGCGAAAGCCTGCTGCAGCTCTTCTCTCGTATTCATGACGATCGGCCCGTACCAGGCCACGGGCTCTTCCAGGGGCTTGCCGGAGACCAGGAGAAAGCGAATTCCCATCTCCCCGGCCTGCACCGTTACTTCGTCGCCGCGATCGAAGAGTACCAGGGAGCGGTTGTCGGCTTCCTCCGAGAGGGACGTGTCGATCCAGCCGTTGCCTTCAGTGGGGACATCCAGCGGCTCGGAGGCGTTACAGAACTTGCCGGAGCCGGCGAAGACATAGGCGAAGGCGTGCCGGGTCGTCTCGACCGGCAGGCTCTTCCTCTTGCCCGGAGGCACCCACACATCGATGTACTGGGGGTCGGCGGCGATCCCGTCGATGGGGCCGCTCTCGCCCCAGACCGAACCGCAGATGACGCGGACCTGGGTGCCGTCGTCGTCGGTGACCTCGGGCACATCTTTCGATTGGACCTCCTGGTAGCGAGGTGGGGTCATCTTGAGTGACGAAGGGAGGTTGGCCCAGAGCTGGAAGCCGTGCATCCTCCCCTGCTCGTCGCCATGGGGCATCTCCTGGTGAATGATGCCGCTGCCGGCGGTCATCCACTGGACGTCGCCAGCACCGATGGTGCCCTCGTTGCCCAGGCTGTCGCCGTGGTCCACATTGCCCGCCAAGACATAGGTGATGGTCTCGATGCCGCGGTGCGGGTGCCACGGAAAGCCCGCCTCGTAGTCTTCGGGACGCTCGTTGCGAAAGTCGTCCAATAACAGGAAGGGGTCGAACTCGCTCGTGTTTCCAAAGCCGAAGGCGCGGCGAAGATGCACCCCGGCACCCTCGGTGGTCGGCTTGGCCTTGATCAGTCGTTTGATGGGTCGGATGGACATATCATTCTCAACAGCGGTGGAGGCGTCGAGATTCCGAGAGTCGATCGGGGCTAGCTGTTCGATTCCATCCGCTTCAGGAGCGCCTCGAAGCGGGGATCGTCGCGCACGTTGTCGAGGTCGCTATCCTGGCGCCACCAGTCAGCTTGAGTATTCCCTGCATCCACCGACTTTTCCAGGGCCCGCAGGGATTCCTCAGCTTCCCCGGCGACGGCATAGAAGCAGGCAATGTTATAGAGCAGCATGGAGTCGTCGGTTCCGCTGTTCAGCACTCCAGCGGCCCTCTCAAAAGCCTCGTCGCGTTGGCCGAGCTCTAGCAATGCAAACGCAGTCAAGAGTCTGGAATGGAGATCATCCGGGTTGAGCTCCAAGTGACGTTCTTCGGCCGCGAGCATCCTGCCATTGGCCTCCAGCATTTTGGAATTCTGGCCCAGGCTACGGTAGAGCTGCGGCAGCATCCCAAGAGTATTTCGATCCTCTGGGTCGATCTCTACGGCCTTTTCCCAGAGCTCGCCTGCCCGCTGAAGATCTCCCTCCGTGTACACAAGTCCGGCAAAATTGCGGTAGGTCTGAGAGCGTTCCGGGTCGAGCCGAATTGCCGTCTCGTACATGCTTTCTGCGCCCTTGAGATCTCCGGTGATCTCGAGATAGGCGGCTCGTGTTGTGTAGGATTCGGCCTTGTTGGGCGCGAGCGCGAGCGCTTTGGCACTTGCACGATCCGCTCCTTCCAGGTTTTCACTATTGGCACCGGCAAGTTGAAATAGATTGTAGTGAGCCATGGTCAACCCGGAGTATGCGTCTGCGTAGTTGGGGTCAGCTTCGATCGCCTGCTCGTACATCTGGACGGCAAACCTCTGATTCTCGGTTCCGCCGTTCTTTGTGTAGTCCTCGCCTCGCAGGAAGAAATCGTAAGCCTCGGTATTGTCTGTACCAACAGGACCGGTAGAACCAAGAATGCTTTCCGGTGCGAGGGTCAATTGAAGTGCCTCAGCGATGCTGGCAGCGATTTCGTCCTGGACCGCGAAGACGTCTTCGAGCGTGCGGTTGTAGGTCTCCGACCAAAGCTCGAAACCGTTGCTGACCTGAACCAGCTGCGCCGCGATCCTTAGTTGATCGCCGGACTTGCGCACGCTGCCTTCGAGGACTGTTGCGACACCCAGTCGTTCTCCCACCTCCTCGATACTGAGTCCCTTGTCCTTCAGAGCGAAGATCGCGGTGCGCGAGGGAACCTTGAGACCCTCGATCGCACCGAGCGCCTGCAGTAGCTCCTCGGTCATGCCGTCGGTGAAGTACTCCTGGTCTCTCTCCGGGCTGAGGTCGGCGAAGGGGAGGACGGCGACCGAGGGTGTCGTATCCGCGGCGGCTGTCGCAGCTGATGTGCGCTTGGCAATGCCCGTTTCGGCTTCGGGCGCTTTGGAGTCGCTCGCTCCGCGCCCAAACCACCAGGCGGCAAGGACGACCAGGATCAGGGCCGCGGCGGCCAGGCCGATCCACACACCCTTGCCCTTGCCAGCCGTTGTTGGGATGCCACCCGAAGGGACAGCCGTCGCCGGCCCTGAAGCGACTCCTGATTCGGGGCCCGTTGGAGCGGCTGCCGCGGCGCCGGAATCGACTGCCGAAGAAGGACCGGAGGCCATCGCCGGCGAGGATCCGGAGCCGACGGCGGAAGCGGGGCCAGACTCGTAGGTCGGGTTGCGATGCAGAGATCGGCGTCGCCGACAGCCGAGATCGATCCGGACTTGACCTCGTCCTTGAGGCGATCGAGCTCGTTGCGCACGTCGAGCGCCGACTGATAGCGCCGCCGAGGGTCCTTTTCGAGGCAAGTATGGATGATCCGCGCCAGGTGACGCGGAAGATCGCCACGCACCTCGGTCGACCGTGATCGGCATGTCCTTCAGGATGCTGGAGGCCAGATCGATGCCGCTTTCGCCCTTGAAAGGTCGTGCGCCTGTGGCCATTTCATAGAGCACGATGCCGAGCGAGAAGATGTCGGTTCGATGGTCGACACCCTGGCCGTGTAACTGCTCGGGAGACATGTAGGGGGCGGTACCCATGACGGTCCCGGCGGTGGTGAGTCCCGGCGGTCTGCGTCGCGTCGTCCCCGCTCAGATTTGTGACGGGTCCGGCAGCGATCTTGGCCAACCCGAAGTCGAGAACCTTCACCCGACCCTGTGGGGTCACCATGATGTTGGCCGGTTTGAGATCGCGGTGCACGATGTTCTTCTCGTGGGCTGCCGCAAGCGCGTCGGCCAGGGGAATGGCGATGTCGAACACCTTGGCGAGAGCCAGGCCGCCGGGGGTGAGGAGCTTGTCGAGACTCTCGCCCTCGACCAACTCCATGATCAGGAGTCGCTGCCCCTCGGCCTCTTCGACGTGATAAATGGTGACGA
The DNA here is from genome assembly GCA_963707075.1 of uncultured Acidobacteriota bacterium. Taxonomy (GTDB): domain Bacteria; phylum Acidobacteriota; class Thermoanaerobaculia; order Multivoradales; family JAHEKO01; genus CAXMQZ01. The sequence continues at coordinate 1,280,755 of CAVPOX010000002.1, read as the reverse complement.
TATTGGGGTGGTTGAGGGCGGCGATGGCTTTGGCCTCTCGCTGGAAGCGTTCGAGGCGCTCGGGATCCTCGGCCATGGCCTGAGGCAGGACCTTGAGGGCCACCTGGCGGCCCAGCTCCGTATCCTCGGCGAGGTACACCTCGCCCATGCCGCCTTCACCCAGCTTCGACACGATCTTGTACTGCGAGATAGTGGTACCAATCATCGCGAGAGCCATCCTCCTCTTGTGATCTGAGGTTGCGCGGGTATTCTATCGCCTCCCCCGAGGTTGTGCACGAGTGCATGCTGCCTGCCAAATGATGGCTGTCGAGGTCGTGGGAAGCGGCGGATAGACTCGTCCGAATGGATCCCCGCGACGCGTCTCTGGTCAGGCGATTTGCCCGGTTGACCTCTCTCAACGTGCTGGCCAACATTACCGTGCCGTTGGCGTCGCTGATCGACACGGCCTTGCTGGGCCACCTGGATGATCTGCGGTTTCTGGCCGGAGTTGCCCTGTCGGCCGTGCTCTTCGAGTACGTCTACTGGTCTTTCGGATTTCTCAGAATGGGCACGACAGGCACCACGGCTCAGGCCCTGGGCAGGGGAGACACCGACGCGGTCTTTCTCACGCTCTATCGCTCGCTGGTTGTGGCCCTGGCTCTGGCAGGTGGCATCCTTGTCCTTCAGGTACCGTTGCGCGAGCTGGGCTTCTCACTCCTCAGTGGAGCACCCGAGGTCGAGAATGCGGGCCGCGACTACTTCAACGCGAGGATTTGGGCTGCTCCTGCGGCCCTGTCCAACTTTGTCCTCCTGGGTTGGTATCTGGGGCGGGAGGAGAGTGGCGCCGCCTTGATCATGACCGTAGTGGCCAATCTGACCAATATCGTCTGCAACTACATCTTCATCGTGCATCTGGGTCTGGCTGCGTTTGGTGCCGGACTCGGCACGACGATCAGCCAATACATGATGCTCGCCTCAGGTCTTCTGCTGTTGTCCCGCCGGCCCAGTCGAATCGCCTGGCGCTGGAGTGAGGTCATCGAGAGAAAGGCTGTGAAGTCCATGTTTCAGCTGAATCGCGACATCCTCTTGCGCACGGTGGCGTTGATCTCGGCTTTCGCCGTGTTCACCAACTGCAGTGCGCTGATGGGAACCGTGGTGCTGGCTGCGAACACGGTCTTGCAGCGTCTGGTGATGTTGGTGGCCTATCTGGTCGATGGTGCAGCGTTTGCGTCCGAAAGCCTGGGTGGGATTCTGGGTGGAGCCGGCGATGGAATCGCCTTCCAGCGACTCGTGCGGGTTGCCATGCTCTGCGGACTACTCATGACTCTGCCCATGTTGTCTCTGTTCCTGGGCTTTCCCGAACAGATCGTCGGTCTGCTTACCTCACATCCTGAGGCCATCGACACAGCGATCGAGTTTCTGCCGTGGCTGGTGCCGGTGCTCGGAATCGGCGCCGTTGCCTACATCTATGACGGACTGTTTCTGGGATTGACGGCAGGTCGGGGCTTGCGCAACGCGATGCTGGTCAGCCTGGGAGTCTTTCTACCCCTCGCCTTCATGGCGGTCCAGCGTCAGGAAAATCACCTACTGTGGTTTGCCCTGGCTGCGTTCATGGCCGCGCGCTCGTTGACGCTGCGCTGGGCCAGCCGTGCAGTGTTTCCTCAGCCTTGAGAGAATCCAGGGCTGGAAGGCAGAGAAGATGTGAATCAGGTGGTACGGACAGTGGAGGAGCTCATGCAATATCGACGTTTGGGGAAGACCGGGTTCGAAGTGTCGGAGATTTCATTGGGCACCTGGCAAGTAGGAGGGCGCTGGGGAAGCGGATTCGACGACGAGAACGCCGAGAGGATTCTCGACGCGGCTATCGATGCTGGTATCAACTTCATCGACACGGCCGATGTCTATGAAGAGCGTCAGAGTGAAGCCGCAGTTGCCAGAGTGGTGCAACGTCGTTCCGAGAGGGTCTACGTCGCGACCAAGTGTGGTCGTTTCATCAACCCGCATGTCGATGAGAGGTATACCCCCGAGGCGTTGCGGGGATACGTCGAGAAGAGCCTCGCCAATACGGAATTCGAAGCCCTCGATCTGATACAGCTCCACTGTCCACCGCCTGCGGTCTACTACCGGCCCGAGATCTTCGAGCTCTTCGAACGGCTGAAGGAGGAGGGCAAGATCCTCAATCTCGGTGTCAGTGTGGAGAAGGTCGAGGAAGCCCTCAAGGCCATCGAGTACCCCAATGTCACGACGATCCAGATCATCTTCAACATGTTTCGTCAACGTCCCGCAGATCTTTTCTTCAGGGAAGCAGTGGCAAAGGACGTGGGCATCATCGTCCGTGTCCCACTGGCCAGTGGCCTGTTGACAGGCAAGTACGACCGGTCGACCACCTTCGGAGAGGGTGACCATCGGTTCTTCAATCGCGACGGGGCGGCCTTCGACAAGGGAGAGACCTTCGCAGGTGTTCCCTACGAACTGGGTCTGGAGGCGGTCGAGGAGATCAGGAACCTGATTCCCGAGGACCAGGACCTGGCAGCGCTGGCACTGCGCTGGATTCTCGACTTCGACGAGGTATCTACCATCATTCCAGGAATGTCGAGACCCGAACAGCTGCCATGGAACCTCGCCGCACTGGAGTTGGAACCCCTGAGTGAGGAGGTTCGGGAACGGATCGAGGCCATCTACGAGCGGTCCATCAAGCCGCTGGTGCACCCTCTCTGGTAGGTTCTCCTGTGGATCAGGTCCTTTGTGTTTGGCTTGGCGTCGAGTAGAATTCGCGCCCAGATCGGGTCGCCGATCTCTTCCGTACCCACTAGGGCCTCCGTTGTGCGAAGTTGTCTTAGCATCTTATTGATCCTCTGCGGTATCGCTGGTTTGGTCGTCCCGGCCAGGGCCGAAGTGCTCCAGTCCTCCGGCCGGGAGGGCGGGTATTGGATCGTCCGTGACGGTGGTGAGCGACGTCTGAGCGGACTTGAAGGCGAGGAGATGCAGGTCAACCTGCCTCCGGGCGCTGTGCTCCATGATCTCGAGCCGACCCGAACGGGCTGGCTGGCTGCCGGACGACTGCCGACAACTCGCGGCTCCGAGCTGCTGATCATCGAGAGTCGCGATGACATCACGGACCTGATGGCCGTACCAGCGCGAAGTGAAGGGCAGTTCCAAGGTCAGCCAGTATTGCTCATCGAGCGAGATCGCCTCGTCGGGCTTGTCTGGGCCGAAGGGGATGCGCATGACCAGTTGGCCATCCGGGCCGCACCCTGGACTGCGAACGCCTGGGGAACGCCCGAGTTGATCTCCCCAACCGGGCCTGGCAGTCAGTTGGCGCCGGTAGGCACCGTCCTGGATGATGGGAGTTGGCTGGTCGTCTGGCCAGCCTTCGATGGGACGGACGATGAGATCCGCTGGAGCCGCCGTATCGAGGGTGAATGGACTTCGCCAGAGAGAATCCATCCCGACAACGATGTGCCCGATATCCTGCCGGATGTCATCGCCATCGATGGCGGTGCGTTGGCTGCCTGGAGCTGGTTCGATGGCAACGACTACCGTTTGCGAATCTCGCGGCTGTCCGACGGGGTCTGGTCGGAGGTCGAGACCCTCGGCGCGAGAGGGTCCGTCGAGGTGGGCCTTGTGCAGGCCGAAGATGGGGTGCGATTGCTTTACAAGACGGTCATGCCGGCCTCCTGGACGGTGCTCGATCTGGACCAAGGCGGATCCGTTCGTCGCCAGGCGGTACTGCGGGCCGATACCCCGGACCGACCGTTGGTCCTCTCGGCCAGGGACGGCAGGGTGCGTCTGCACTGGCCGGCGATCGACAATCAGGCTCGGCCTTCCAGCGAGCACGTGTTGGACTGGCGGGAACCGGAATGAAGCCCCAACGTCTCCTGGTCTTCCTGCTTCTCGGCCTGGCACCCGTGGCGTCTCTCCAGGCCCAGGAATTTCGCTGGCTGGCCTTTGGTGACAGCATCACGCAAGGCGACTTCGACTTCGCCAACAAGGGAGGTTACCCAGGGCGCCTCGATGATCTGTTGAACTGCTCGCCGGGCGTATGCGAGGTTTTCAACGGCGGCAAGAGCGGCGAGAAGAGCTATGAAGCCGTAACGCGCATCGACGCCGTGCTGAACAACCAGGGCCCGTTCGACGTGATGCTGTTGATGGAGGGCACCAATGACATCTTCATGAATCTTTCGGTCGAGTCGATCCGGGCCAATCTGGCTACGATCGCCAACAAGGCCAAGGGTCACAAGGTGGAGACGGTCCACTCCTCGATCATCTGGTTTCATCCCAGCGGAGAACATGGCACCTCAAAGAACGCTGCGGTCAAGTCTCTGCGTGACAAAGTAGCCAACCTGGCACAAAACAACGGCCGTACCTTCGTCGACAACTGGGACGAGCTCTGCCCCTGGAGTCACACGGACGTGCACGGTCACAACCAGTCCGCTTGCTTCAGTCAGCATTACTCGGATGTTTGCGCCGGCAGGCCTCCACCGTGTGGTGACAACCGAGGCCACCCTATCGGCTCGGGCTACGACATGATGGCGAATCGCTGGTATAAGAGTGTCGGGCCGAGCCTCAAACCGGCCAAGCCTGTTCTCGTCTCTCCTGTCGGGACGGTGCTGGAGCTTCAGGTGACGTTACGCTGGAACGCTGCCAACGGTGCCTCCTGGTATCGGCTGCTCGTCCAGAGCAGCTCGGGAACGGTGGTTGATCAGAAGCTGGAAGCGAGCTCTGTCTGTAGCTCGGGAGTGTGCACCTACACGAGCCCGTTGCTCTCCACCGGCGATTTCACCTGGAAGGTCAGAAGCCGCAATCGCGCCGGCTGGAGCTCCTGGAGCAACAACGGAGGGTTCACCATTCCTGCCAGCCTGCTCTTCGTCGATGGGGTCGAATCCGGGTCGACATCGGCCTGGGACTCCGTGGCTCAGTAGCCTCCGAGGGGTCAGTCATTGTCTGGTCTGGCCGGCGCAGGCCTGTAGGCTTGATATATAGAGTATCTATATATAGAATGTCTATATAAAGGTTCGTCCATCATGAACGTCGACATCCAGAGTCTGAGCAGGAACTGCAACGAGGCTCTGATTCTCTCCGTGCTCTCGAGCGGGCCGCACCACGGATACCAACTGGCTCTCGAGCTCGAGGAGAGGAGTCATGGAGCCTTTCGCTTTCAGCACGGGACCCTCTATCCGATTCTGCACAGACTCGAAAAGGATGGCCTGATTTCAGGAGACTGGCTCGATGAAGGCAGCAAGCGAAAACGCAAGAGTTATCGCTTGACTGCAGCCGGTACCAAGCGGCTGCACGACCAAAGGGACGCTTGGCGAGCGTTCGTTGGTCGCTTTTTCAATGTTGTCGAGGGGGGTTGACGATGAATCGTTTCGCACATGTATTGCAGCGGGCCCGGGATCGACTCCAGGTGCCAGAGCCTTCGCGCAGCAGAATCCTGCTCGAGATGTCGGCGGACCTCGAAGATAGCTATCAGTACTTCCTCGATCAGGGGTACGAGGAGGCTGACGCGGTGCGGCGAGCGGAGGAGGCCTTCGGTACCTCGGAGGATGCCCTCGAGCATCTGGTGAGAATCCACCAGAATTGTGTCGGAGGCCTCGTCGACAGGGTCTCGAGTCAGGTTGGCTCGGTCTGGGAGAAAGTGCTGCTGCTGGTGATACTCGTCTTCGAGGTCTGGCTTGCCATCAAGGTCCTGCTGGACCGGTCATTCTTCGTCTACGTCAGTCCCTTCCTCTGGCCAATTCTGGCAGTGGCACTGGCGGCCTTTCTCTTCTCTGTCTCGAAGCTGTACCAGATCTTCGCGTCTTCCGGGCGTGATGTTCGACGGCTTCGTACGGGCTTGGGTACGATGCTGTTCCTCGGCGGAATGAGCCTGAGCCTGTCTGTTTGCGGTTTCCTTTTCCACCTCCAGAGATTCTTGAGGTTCAGCTCGGGCCAGGAGCTCGAAGCCCTTTGGATGAATTTCGCTGGCTGGATCATCGGGGTTTCGTCGATGATGACTGTAGGCCTTTTGACAGTGATCTTCACCGGATTGGTGTGGTTCGTTCTCACCAGTCTCGTCGCACGCACAGAGAGAAGTGAGATCGAAAGTCTGCTGTCTCAACGGGGTTGAGACCAGGAAAGGGGGTAGCTGTATGCAGAGATTCTTCATGGAAGCAGGTCCCTTGATCATTCCCATTGTGTTGCTGGCGGGAGTCATCGCGATGCTCACCTTGTGGAACCTGATCGCCGTGCTCTCTGGTGCTGGAGAGAATTCGCAGCGACGGCGCCGGAGCATCGATTCGATCCTCTTCTGGGGTGCGTTCGCTGCGATCCTAGGGTTTCTCGGACAGTGGATCGGGATCCACCGATTGTCACAGGTGGTGGCCGAGCGTGGAATCGTGAATCCCCAGATGGTGGCCTACGGACTGTCAGAGTCCTTGCTGACACCCATAGCCGGCATGATGGTCCTGGTCATTGCGGGATTCATCTGGTTCGCCCTGAGGCTCGGGCTCTGGAGACAAGAAGAGAGGGCTTGAAAGAGGGCCATGCGTCTCTTCTGCTGTGGTTTCTCGTTAGTATTCAAAGAAGAGGGCAGGAAACAAAGGAAGGAAACTCTCATGCGTTTCACCTCTATGTTGGTTGGGTTGGCTCTGGGTATCTGCACCTTCGCCCTGGCCTGGGCGACAGTGAGGCACTTCACGGGTCTCGCCCATGAGCACGACCAGGCCCTGGTCATCGCTATCGTCGTGGGTCTGATGGTCGGGCTCGGCTATGTGATCATCGAGTCGAATCTGTTCGACACCTGGTTACGCCGCAAGCAGCGCTAGTCCCGTAGAGCCACGGCTGCGGTTTCCATTTGGCTGGTTTCTGTGTCTAACTAGGCATGGAGAGCCTGGCAGCAGTGGAGCAACTGGAATCGGAAGAGGAGCTTTGGCCACGTGTCGTCAAAGGCGATCTGGACGCCGCCAATGAGCTGGCGCGGTGTACCTATCGCACGATATACGCCTCGTTGTTTCGGCTGTGTGGGGGCGACGAGGAGTTGGCGGCCGATCTCACCCAGGAGACCTACCGCAAGGCCTGGCAATCGATCGGGCGCTTTCGCGGCGGAAGCAGGTTCTCGACCTGGCTGTACCGCATCGCCTACAACACGTTTCTCAACTCGATCCGCCGGCCGCGCCTGATCGAGCCGCTGCAACCAGAGAAGGCGGATCAGTTGATCGATCCGGGGGAGACGCCAATCGAGGTGACCAGGCGCTCCGCGGAGTCAGAGCGGCTGCGCCGGGCCGTTCTGGATCTGCCTGACGATCTGCGCTTTGCGGTGACCGCGCGCTTCTGGGCTGAAATGCCGCCGGCTGAGATCGCGGCGCAGCAGCAGATCTCGACTGTCGGCGTCCGCAAGCGTCTGCAGCGAGCCTATCGGCAGATCGCCGAGGCTCTGGAAGGGGAATCGCAGTGAACAACACCGAGCTGAAACGGATTGAAGAGCAGTTGACGCCGGGTACGGTGCCGAATCCTCCGGAAGGGCTCCTGGAGCGGATCCAGGAGGACATTCCAGGGCATCTTCGGGTGGTTTCAGAGCCGGCAGCAGCGGCCAGATCGGGATGGAAGCTGCGTCTGGTCGCAGCGTCTGCGGTCCTGGTGGTCGTGGGTGGCGCGATTGTCTACAGGGTCAGCCAGCAGGTACCAGTGCTGGACGAGGGGCTCTTGGAGGAGATTTCCTCCTCAGGAACCGGAGCAGAACCCTCGAGCTCGGATAGCGCGATGGAGGAAGTCGAGGTTGCCGAGGCCCGGCAGATTGTCGACTCCACCGACGTGGTGTCTCCAGACGACGGGAGTCTGGAGTCCCCAACGGCGAGGCGGGGCAGACAGATGCAGGCCGAGAGCGAAGCTGATGCCGATGCGGCACCGGTCGTGCGTAACGAACAGGTACCTGGAGTACAAGCCGAAGTCGGTTCAATGAAGCGTGAAGCGGCCTCGGAGAGCCCACTCCTTCCCGAGGCAGCGAAGCCGGGGCAGCGCCCCACGGAGAAGCAGGCGCTGGGACTCACAATGCCCGGACACGTCTTTATGACCGGACCAGACCCAGGGAAGCGACGCCTGGATAGGCCTGTCATGCCCTCGACGGGCGGCACGGCCGAGCCCAACGATGCAGCCTACGGTGACATGTTCTTTCAGCACTATGGCACCAATCCCTTTGTCGACACCGAAGACGACTCTCTTTCGACTTTTGGTCTCGATGTCGACTCGGGCTCCTTCACCTTGGCGCGCAGCTACCTCGACGAGGGCCATCTCCCCCCGCCGGAAGCGATTCGGGTGGAGGAATTCGTCAACTACCTCGATTACGGGGACCCCGCACCGCGCAGGGGAGAGTTCACGTTGGTTGCCGAAGGTTCGCCATCGCCTTTCGCCACCGGTGCCCGCGAGCGGCTGGTGAGATTTGCGATCAAGGCGCGTGAGGTCGTCGAGGCCGAGCGACAGGCGGCCATACTGATCTTTGTTGTCGATGTCTCCGGCTCGATGCAGCGGGAGAACCGGCTGGGTCTTGTCAAGCACTCCCTCGGGCTGCTTCTGGATCAACTGCGTCCGGATGACCGGATCGGGCTCGTGATCTACGGCAGCCGCGGTGAGGTGCTTCTCGAGCCGACGGCCAGCAAGGAAGCCATCCGTCGAGCTATCGAACGGTTGGCCCCCGGTGGGTCTACTAACGCTGAGCAGGGTTTGGATCTGGCATACGGGCTGGCCCGCCGCTACTACCGGGAAGGGGCGATCAATCGGGTCATTCTGTGCTCGGATGGTGTCGCCAATGTCGGGCGGACGGGGGCCGACTCGATACTGAGCAGTATTCGTGTCGCTGCCGACGAGGGCATCGAGTTGACGACGGTCGGGTTTGGCATGGGCAACTACAACGATGTGCTGATGGAACAGCTGGCGGATCAGGGGGATGGTGCCTACGCCTATGTCGATACCCTGGAAGAGGCCCGCCGGATCTTTGTCGAGAATCTGACGGGGACACTGCAGACGATCGCTGCCGACGCCAAAGCCCAGGTCGAGTTCAATCCCGAGACGGTCAGCCGCTATCGACTGTTGGGCTATGAGAACAGGGATATCGCCGATGAGCGATTCCGCGATGACACCGTCGATGCTGGTGAGATCGGCTCCGGACACGCAGTTACGGCCCTTTACGAAATCAAGCTGCACGAGAACGTGGGCAAGCGCGCGCACCTGGCCACCTTCCGATTGCGCTACCGGTCGAAGGCTACCGACGAGATGGTCGAAAGCTCGATCGATCTGCGCCTCGGGGACCTGGCGCCGAGTTGGGAAAGGGCCTCCACGCCGCTGCAGCTGAGCTCGCTGGCTGCCGAGTTCGCCGAGATTCTCAAAGGGTCGTTCTGGGCCAAGGACTCTGAACTGCAGCAGGTCAGTCGGCGGCTCGAGTGGATGGCGGACGAGGGAGTGGAGGAAGAGGAAATCCAGGACCTGCTTCACCTGGTGAATCGAGCGAGTCAGTTGTCACTGCGCCAGCGGGAGTCGATCGCAGACTGACGCCAGCTTCGAAGGGTTGTCCCCGGAGAGAGTGTCGCATGCGGGTCCGGATCTTGCACCGCAAGAGGCCGGATTGTTCAGGGGCGGTGATTCCGTCACCTCGAAAGGACACGTCTGTATGCGCATTCTGTCTTTCCTCCTTTGTGCCCTCATGCCGGTGGTCCTGACTGCTCAAGAGCCGCCGTCCGAACCGTCGGATGCGCCTCCCGTTTCGCCCCCGACATTGCCCGGCAAGACCACGCTGATGAACCGCTTCTATGTCGGTGGATGGCTTGGGGCGTCCTTCGGCGATGTGGTCAGCACTGTGCAGGTTGCGCCAGAGCTGGGCTTCATTGTGGTGCCCAGGTTCCACATCGGCGGCAGCCTGGTCTACCGATATCGCAAGGACAAACGTTTCGAGCCGGACTTGTCGACCACGGATATCGGCGGGTCCCTGTTCGGTCGCTACTTCGTCTACGCACCGATCTTCCTCCAGGCCGGTGTCGAGCAGCTCAATTGGGACTACATCGCACCCGATCTGGATGGCGACTTCACGACGATCAATGCCGACCACACCGCGATTCTGGTCGGCCCTGGATTCGCGCTCCCGCTGGGTCCCAGTGTGGCGAGCTACATGACCTTTCTCTACGACGTCAACTACGACAGCGACGAGCCCAATCCCTACGATCGCCCCTGGATGATTCGGTTCGGGGTCGGAGTCGGGCTTTAGGCGGGCATCAGGTATCCTTTGCCCAAAGTGGGCAAGGTCGAAGCGGCGAGGTCGTGGCGATTCCTCCTAGGGTATGTGGTTCCGACCCTGTTGATCCTGCTGTGGGTCGTTCTGCCTCTGGTCCGTGGCACCCACACCTTCTATCTGCGCGACGTTCTCAACGCCCATTTGGAGAAGAAGTGGGTCCAGGCCGAGGCCATGGCGGAGGGGTATATGCCGCTGGTGGACCCGTATCGTGACGGCGGGCAGCCCTTTCTGGGGAATCCGAACTCGGTAGCCCTCTACCCGGACAATATCTTGCTGTTGGTGGCCAGCCCCTTGTGGATGCTGAATGCCCATTTCTGGCTGCATCTTCTGTTCGCGCCTTTCAGCGCCTACTGGCTGGCCAGGAGTTGGGGCCTGCGTCGCGAAGCAAGTTGGGCGGCCGGTGTCTTCTTCGTGGCCAACGGCTTCTTCTTCTCGATGCTCAACCTTTACAACATGGTGGCGGGAGTTGCACTGGCGCCGGCGTTGATCGCTGCAACGATCGAGTTATCGCAGGGTGCGAAACGTGCCTCCCGGCTCGCCGCCGTGGCGCTTCTGTGGTGCCTGCTTCTGTTGAGCGGTGATCCAATGACTGCGGCAATGGCGCTGGTACTGGCGATCTCTGCGGCTGCGACACGCTGGGGCTTGAAAGGGGTCTCGTGGCGTTGGTCTTTTGCCGGAGTGGGGCTGGGGTTTGTCCTGGCCCTGCCTCAGCTGGTCGAGTTCATTCGGGTTCTGCCGATGACCTTTCGGGGCTACTGGGGCTTCTCTGTAGAAGGCGCCACCATCGGCAGCTGGCATCCGGCCTCTGCCCTGGAGCTGCTCATACCCTTTGCCCTAGGCATGCCGGATCTCACCTTCTGGGGGCAGGAGTTTCATGGCGGTCACCGCCCTTTGATACTCACACTCTATCCAGGTGTCATCGCTCTCTGGCTTCTGTTCTCCAGCGGCAGGCCTCGGTCTCGACTGAGCTGGTGGTCGTGGAGCCTGGTCTGGCTGGGTCTTTTCTTTGTCTTGGGCAGCTTCAATCCCCTTGTGGCCCTGCTCTGGGAATTACCCGGAGCCTCGCTTCTCCGTCTTCCCATCAAGTTCTGGTTGCTGGTGGCGATCGGCGGCTCCCTACTCGGCGCGGTGGGCTTCCAGCGTCTGCTTGATCGTGAGACTCGGCGGCCTTCACCTGTCATTTTGCTGGGCCTTGGGGGTCTGGTTTTCTTTGTCGGGTGGCTCTTTCTGAACCTCGCTTCGGGTCCGATCGATGCGTGGCTACGCGGCCTCATCCCAGCGGCGTTTCCGGATGAGATGGTCGACGGTGAGAGGGTGCGATGGGCTGGCCTCTGTCTGCTGAGCCTGGTGGCCCTCGCCGCCGTCGCGATGGCTTTGCGCTTGGCCCGTCGCTGGCCCGTCGTGCTGGGTCCGGCGGTGTTGTTGATCCACCTGGTGTTTCAGTTGGTCGTGCTCCGACCCGCCATCGCCATCGATGAGGTGGCACCCTACCTGGAACCTCCTGAGCTTCTGGCCGTCATTCCGGAGGGATCGGTGGTCATGTATGGCAAGGGCGCCGGCGGGTTTGACGCCGGAGATGTCCCGTTGGGCCAATACCCCGACCATCGAGGTCTTTGGCTGCAGCGGCAGGTTTTCAGGGAGCTCTATCCCGTGGCGGGCATTATGGCAGGGCGGCGCTATGCCTTCAGTGTGTCGCCGGAGGGTCTGGACTCGTTCCTGACCCGGGTTGCGGGTCAGGCGCTCGAAGCTGTCGACGATTTGGGCCGGGTCCGCTTGCTGGCCGCCTCCGGTGTGGAGTATCTGATTCTCGGCCGCCCGTTGGCGTCGGGAGCGATCGACGAGGCAGAGTTGGTGGCAAGATCTCCTACCCTGGGAGGTGAGCTGTTCGTCTACCGGCTGCTGCGAACGGCACCGGAGGTGAGCATGGTTGGTGGAATATTCCGAGCACCCCATCTCAACGCGGCAGTCTCCATCATGGTGTCGAATGAGTTCGATCCGCGGACTGAGACCGTACTCCCAGAGGGGGGACCTGCCCTCGCGGGCCCACCGGGATCGGTGGATGTCGTCGCTGCCACCCCTGAAGCGTTGAAGGTCGATGTCGAGGCATCGGTTCCTGGGGCCCTGGTCGTGCAGCGTGCCTTCCTGCCTCTCTACCGGGCGACAGTCGACGGTGAAGAAGCCTCCCTTGTGGCCGCCAACGTGCATCGACTGGGTCTCGAAATCCCGCAGGGCACGCACGCCGTCGAGATCTGGGTCGACCGGCGACCGTTCAGAATCTCGACCGCGCTCGCCTTGATCGGGGTGGTGCTGCTTCTAGGTTTGGTGTGGCGGTTGGCGCTACAGGGCCGAGCAGACGCAGCGGATAGTGTGAGCCCGATCGCTCACTAGCGATCGGGCTTGTCGATAGTCGCTCATCAGAAGGTGTAGCGCAATCCGACACTGACCACCCACGAGTCGAAGTCGAGCTTCTCCCGGTCACCCTCGGGCTCCGTAATGTCGAGGCTCGTGGCGAGATATCGCAGACTGGTGGCGATGGCCCAGGGCCTCGAAGAGAAGGGGATGTCCAGCCCGAGACTCGCTCCATAGGCCGTGTCGTTGGCCACATCGACCCGGATGCTGTCCTCGAGAACAATTTCTTGGCCAGCGATCTCGACCGTCTCGCGGATGGAGAACTCCAGATCACCGTAGGAGACGTAGGCGATGAACGGTGAGAAGTAGACATCGAGGCGATCCTTGGGCAAGAAATGAATGTTGAGACCCAGGCTGACCGGTGTCATCAGCTGACCGTCGCTGGCCAGAGCAATCAGGTCGAGCTCCCGGATCTCGTTTGCCAGATTGACGTCCGGAGAGGCTCGAAAGACGCCGATCTCGACTCCGAGCCATTCGGAAAATTGATACTCGCCGCTGATCCCAAACCCAAGAGCACCGTCTGCGTCGGCTGAGACGTTCTGTTCCTCATCCGAGCGGTTGAAGTCCAGGTCCGGCTGCACCCAAAGGCCGAAGGCGCGAAGATGAGCCGGTCCTCGGGCCGCGGCTGGATCAGGCACAGCGATGGCGAATGCGAGCAGGGTAACGCATCCCAACAATGCCGCCAGCGGTTGATTTCGATACATGATTCGAACACCTCCACACCTTGACGCGTCAGAGGCGTCTGGAATGTGCAGGTGAGCGCGCCGTCAGTTCGCCGGGATCTCGAAGACGGCTCCACCAAAGCCATCTGTACGGTGTCGCGCGTAGCGCGCATCCATCAGATGAATTCTCTGCAACCTTCCGTGCTGTTCGGTTTGCAGCCAGGGGAAACGTGTCCAACTCAAGAAACCCGGGTGTTGATCACTGGCAACGAGGGTCTCCCATTGAGAGGCTCTTCTCGCGGCTGGGAGCTCGGCTTTGGACATCACCAGGGTGTCGGCATGGCGCCAGTCGAATCGACCCCAGCGATAGACGCCGCCTGAACTGACCACAATGTCCCATGCCAGAGGGTTGGCGGGTGTGGGCCCGGCGAAGAGACTGCTGTAGCCTGCCAGGCCCTTGGTGGGAAGCAGCCGCGCGACCCGCGACAGGGTCAGCGAGTGAATCGTGAGCATCGCGGCAATGAAGATAGCGGCAGACACAAGGCCGATGCTGGCCGTCCCGTGCGCGGTGAGCCAGGTTCCCTTGAAACGCCAGAAGTAGGCCAGGAGGAGGACCGCGAAGATGGAACCGACAGTGGGCAGGTAAGCAGGCGCTCGCGAGCCAACCAGCCAGACCACCAACGCAACCATCGAGATGGCGATTGCACCCGTGACGCGTGAAGGTCTGCGACCGATGAGCCAGCCCAGGCCCAGGATCAGCCACAACCAGGGGTCCATGATGAAGACCGAGTCGCCGTAGTGCCAGGTGTCGTTGAAGGGCATCCACCAGCGCATTCCGTAGTTGTTCAACCAGTCTAGGGAGGGATGCGTGAGGCAGGCCAGATAGGAGAGAGTGAGAAGCCATCGCGGAGAGGGCCTGGGCTTGGGGTTGCCCTTCGCTCGCCAGCGGTCCCAGAGCATCAACAGGCCTGCAAGGATCGCCGGCAGGATCGCGAGGGCGAGAACACCGTGGGTCCAGCCCCTGCGGAAACCCAATGCGAAGTCTTCGCCAGCGAAGTACGAGAAGACATCGATGTCGGGAAGATTGGCACCGATGATCAGAGCCGGAGTTGCCAGTCTGGTCTTCTGGCCCAGTCGGGTTGCAGCAAGTGAGGCTCCAACGAGTGTGTGTGTGAGTGGGTCCATGGCGACGATCAGTTTTTGGGTGCGACAGGATACCCCAGTTGCGAAGCGAAGCGCGGAGAGGGCTCAGGGAGCGGCGCGGGTCCGGGAGATAGAGCCCGCTCGCTCTTGTGCAGCGGGCGTTGAACACAGCCAATCAGTTCTGTGCGCGACTCCAGACCGAAGTGTCGGCGCTCTCGAATCCGTCGGTGAAGAGACCCGTCGCATCTTCGACCACCACCAGCGAGCTGAAAGGAGGCAATGAGATCTCGGCCCCGATGGGATGTTGCTCGAGGTCCAGATAGACAGTGCCTCCAGGGCTCAAGACCTGCTGCTGGGCCGAATCATTGATGAAGATTCTGGAGCGTGGAGTCGAGACCTGGTCTTGCGTGTACCAGTGGGTCGCAGAGTTCGCGTCCAGGCCCGACGAGGCTTGCCACTGGGCCAGCGTCATGTCACAACATCCGGTCGAATCGTCGGCGATCGATGGGGGGTAGTAGGGGCTCATGAAGACGTTGTTGTCGGACGCGGTCAGGTATGAGGCGTCCGCGACGCGCAGCGAGCGACGGTTGACTCCCAGAGGAAAGAGGATGTTGTTGCCTTGGGATACGAGCGATCCACTGCCGACGATCGAAAGCTCCGAGCCCCAGTTGGAGGCCACGTTGTCGTAAAGCGTGTTGCCGGTAAAGGTGCCGGTCGAGCGCTGGAAGAGAGCCCCGGTCCAGGTCGAGCCGGTCACAGTGTTGTTCTCGACCACGATGTCGCGCGAGTAGTGGTCGAGGTAGATGGCCAAACTGAACAGAGTCTCGAAATCGGGGTGGGTACCGTCAGTGTTGCCAAGCGTGTCGCGAATGATGTTGCCGCGGATCACGATGTTGCGTACTGGTGTCGAGCTGAAATTGTCGCGGCCGAAGGTACGGATGGCGCCACAGTCGCCCTTCGACCAGCACGCCCGGTCGATGACGTTGTTCTCGAGCGTCATGTCGCGGCCGAAGAGATCGATACCGTTCATGCCGACGGTGTCCAGACGGTTGTACCGTAGGGCGTTGTTGCGCGCCGTGTGATCAGGTGCGCTCGAGCTGTGCTTGATGCGGATACCGGCGCCGTTCTCGGTGCAGTTGGTGCCTTCGTACCCACAACCCATCCCTGATCGGCCCAGCCGCTCGATGACTCCCACGTTCCGAATCTCGTTGGCAACGATCTGGGTGTCGACTCCATAGGTGTCGAGACCGAAGTGATTGGCGCCGTCGATGGTGTTGCCTTCGATGTGATGATGCCGCCCGCCGCGCCACCCGCTGGGCCCGTTGGCTGGAGCGGAGTTCCAGACCCAGGTCGTCAGCCGGATTCCTGTGGTGTCGACATCGGTAATGGTGTTGTTGCGCAAGGTGACATAGGAGTTTTCATCCGATTCCAGGTTGATCGGCGTGGTGATGCCGGCATCGAACCAGCGCTCGATCCGCAGGTTCTCGACGGTGACATGGCTGATGTGCTCTTGAAGGTTTTTGCCCAACACCACCGCGCCCCAGAGAGTGCCATCCGTGTCGGTGATCGCTGACCCCTCGATCTCCCCGTCATTGGGGGGGCCGAGCTCGGAATAGAGATAGACGCGGTTTGTCGACTCATCCCAGAACCACTCACCCTCGAGATCGAGAGTGGCGAGATGATTGTTCAGGAAGTAGCCCCATTCGGCACAGCCGTACCAGCAGTCGACGTCGTCGTTCAGGGTGAGCGTCGAGCCGCTGTCGCCCTCGACGATCCGATTCAGGATGTACCAGCGGATGCCCTTGATGTGCATCACGGCGCCGGTCCAGTCCACAGCAGGCAGTGCGGTATCACGAATCTGGTTGGAGCTTGGCTGACTATCGACCTCGGCGTAGCCTCCATCGGCATGCCCCTGAATGTTGGGCCAACGTCCGAAGGGCAGGCGTTCGGCTCCGCGAAAGAGTTGATTGAGTCCCAGAGGGAAGAGTCCGGCATTGGCGCCGATATCCAGGTCGGTCATATAGAGATTGGCGCTGACAAGGCTCCAGCCCGAGACGGGTTGGGCTCCCGTGAGCACGGGCTTGTCAGCGCAACCGGCCGGATAGGACGAGAAGATTATGGGGTTGCCTGCTGAGCCTGAACTCGTGATGACGAGCGATTGCACCTTCCATGCCTCACCGCAGAAGAGTCGCACCTCGTCACCGGGCTGCAGGGCGAAGCTATTGACCTGGTTCAGGGTCTCGAAGGCATTGCCGGGAGTCAGTCCATCATTGCCATCGTTGCCGGTCTCACTGGAGACGTAGTAGACCGCTCCGGCGGCGGGTGAACCGAACAGGAGAGCCAGGCTGACCAGGGTCGAGAAGATCCTCACCCTTCTGGTTTCGCAGATTTCGCCTCAGCTGACAGCGGAATCCGTCATAGCTTCCGGATTCAGACAGCACGAACTTCCAGGGGCGCGATGCGGGTGAGAGCATCGAAGTCGCGATCACAATGGAGCACGGGCAGAGAGTTGCGCAGGGCGCAGGCCGCGATAAGACAGTCGACGCCGGAGCGTACTGTCAACCCGGAACGCCGTGCCGACCGATACAGGTCGATCGCGAGCTCAAAAACCTCTGCAGCAAGTGGATTTTCGACGACAGGAAGCGCCAGCATGGCGTCGCGGGCCAGGATGTAGGCGATCTGATCGTCGAATCCCTGCAGGACTTCCTGGATCACCGGGAGACAGGTGACCGCCTCTTCGAGATCGATCACCTTGTCGAGGTCGAGAGGATCCTGCCTGCGAAAGAGCTCGATCCAGACCGAGGTGTCGACTAAGATCACGGCTTCTCCGCCTTGGAGTCTCGACGCATCGAAGCCAGATCGCCTCGCCAAAGGCCCGTTCCACGGAGCTCGAGGATCCTTTGAGCCTTGGCGCGCCGGACAAAGTCCTCCAGCGCTCGGTTGACAGTAGCCGAGTAGGTTCGGTCCCCTGCGAGTCGCTGGGCTTCGCGCAAGAGATGCTCATCTAGCATAAGACTTGTACGTTTCATATGTATAGTGTGCATTCTGAAGTCTGCTTGCGTCAAGTGATCCTCCTTCGCCACTCGAGCCTTGCTCTGCAGACGGAATCGGCAGGGCAAATCTGTCCTTGTTCTGGAAAACTCCTCGCAGGAGAGGTTCAGTCAGTCACCGATGACCGCTGCCACCATATGGGCAGGTCGGCGATCGACGGTAGAACGGCGTCGGGCTGGATTCCGCGCTCGAGATCACCCTGGCGATACTTGCCGGTCTGGACCAGGACACCCCGCAGCCCTGCCATCTGGGCGCCTCCGATGTCGCCGCGAATGTCATCACCGATCATCCAGGTGCTCTCGGCCGATACTCCGAGCTCGGCCAGAGCCGTCTCGAAGAACGGCTTCGCTGGCTTGCCGATCACCGTCGGCTCGATGTCGCTGGCATGCTGCAAGGCCACGACGAACGGCGCGGTGTCGAGACGCAGGCCATCGGCGGCGTGCCAATAGCGGGTCATGCCGAGGGCGATGAGGAGGGGTGCCGGCTCGGTCATCAGCAGCCGAAATGCACGGTTGAGCTCGGCGAAATTCCAGCGATGACTGTAGTCCCCGATGACCACGGCGCCAACGGGTCCGGGGTCGGCCGAATCGGTGACGACGACGTCGGCGAACTCTTCGATCGTGCGCTCGTCGACGAAAAGCGCGACCGGGCCGTCGACATGATCCTCGAGCCATCGGTTGGCGGCAAATGGAGGCGTCACGATTCGTGTTGCCTGTGTGCAGATTCCCATCCGCCCCAGCTTCTCGACCAAAGCCGACCGGGGTCGAGAGGTGGTGTTGGTGAGGAAGAGATGAGGTATTCCGTGCTCCTGGACCCACGCAACGGTCTCTGCTGCTCCAGCGATTGCTTCCTCGTCCTCGTACAGGACACCGTCGAGGTCGATCAGCAGAGCCTCGGGCGGACCAGCGTTCGAGGTGCTCATACCGGCTATTCTGCCTCACCGAGGGTGTGGTCAACCTCAAGGCTCGAGAAGGGCCCGATATTGGCTTGGAGTCTGTCCGGTCCATCGCCTGAAGGCGCGGGTGAAGATCGCTGGGTCGCGATAGCCGAGCTCGCGACTGATGGTGGCCGCTGTCTTCTGCGAGTTGCTCAAGAGATAGATCGCCAGATCGTGACGCAGGTCATCGATGAGCCCGGAGTAAGTCACCTCCTGTTGGTTGAGACGGCGCTGAAGTGTGCGAACGGATGTGCCGGCGATTCTCGCCGCCTTGTCGATGGTCGGAGAGCCATCGGGAAGATAGGCCGGCATCACCACCCGGAGCGACCCGGCTAGATCTTCAATGCGGTCGAGCCTCCCGAGAGAGCTTTTGTGGCGCCTCCAGATGATCGATCCCTTTGCTGGAAGAGCACTGACGGGTCCCATGAAGCGCTGCCTGGAAAAGACGATCGAAGTGACCGGCTGCCGCGACCGCACCAAGGCGTCTTCGGCAAGGTCCCGGACCGAGGTGTCCGGCACCGAAGCCGCTCGGAAGTTGACCTGTCGTGGGTTCCAGCTCTCGCCTGCGCCATAGCGAGCCCAGCGCACCATCAGAGCCACCATGAACTGTTCGACAACTACAAATGCCGGATGGTCGGGTCCGAAGGTGCCAAGGTAGAAGAATTCGGTGGTCGGTTCGGGATCGTCATGCGATTCGATCCACATGTCGACTCTGGAGCTGCTGTCAAGCGCCACCCGGATGAAGCTCTCGATGGAGCGGTAGACACCGGGTCGCGTCCAGGCCCACTCGGGGCTCGGTAGCAAAGGCTCGATATCGAATCGCTGACCTGCCCTGAGCCCCAGGTCCTCCATTGCCGCAGCTCGTGCCGCCAGGGCGACGAACTTGTAGACGCTGGCCGTCGGTACCAGGACTGTCCCGTCGTCGATGGTCAAGCTTGGAAGATCCGCCTGTTCGAGGATCGGGTCGCTGGAGATGCCGACCTCTTCGAGGATCTCGATAAACGGGTGAATCCATCCGACGCTGACGCTGGGAATGGACGGCGTGGGGGTGGTTGAGGGCTGGTTGGTGGTCATGATGCACAACAAGGGTGGCATGAAAAGTCAATCATGACAATCGATTCTGGCGTAGGTTCGGCCGCGGGATTCGTCCCCATAGGTACTGATGAGGGTCAGTGCTCGCTCGTTTTCACAGAATCAAGGAGTTGTCATGAGGTATGCAGTCCTTTTCACTTTGATGTTGTCGGTAGTCCTTATGGGTATTGCGCCCACAACGGTGGCGGCGACGAACAGTGATTTCGAGTCCCAGATCCAGGCCATGAAGTGGCGCAATATCGGTCCCTTCAACGGCGGCCGGGGCACAACGGTTGTCGGCCACCCGACCGACAAGAACGTCTTCTACTTCGGTCATGGCTCGGGCGGTCTGTGGAAGACCGAGGACGCCGGCACCTACTGGATCCCGGTCGGCCAGGGGCAGTTCAACTACGCCTCGGTAGGGGCGATGGCCCTTTACGAAAACAACCCGGACATCATGTATGTGGGTCTCGGTGAGCCGCAGCTGCGCCAGAGCGTCTCCTGGGGCGACGGCATGTACAAGAGCGTCGACGGGGGCGAGACCTGGAACCACATCGGGCTCGAGGACTCGCTGCACATCGCTCGTGTGCGCATTCATCCCGACAACCCCGACGTGGTTTATGTCGCCTCGATGGGTCATGCCTTCGGCCCGACCGAGGAGCGTGGGGTCTATCGCACGAAGGACGGCGGCAAGACCTGGGAGAAGGTGCTCTACCAGAACGACCTCACCGGCGCGATCGACCTTGTCATGAGTCCCGGCGATCCCGACGTGCTCTTCGCGGCGCTCTGGACCTTCGAGCGCAAGGCCTGGGGCTCCTTCTTCGGCGGTCCCGACGGTGGCATCTGGCGCACGCAGGACGGCGGCGATACCTGGGAGGAGATCACGGCCCATCCGGGTCTCCCTGAGGGCGACATGGGCCGTATCGGCCTGACGATGTCCGCGGCCAACCCGAATCGGGTCTACGCGTTGATCGATTCGGCGACCCAGACCGGCCTCTACCGCTCGGACGATCTCGGAGACACCTGGACGTTCGTGAGCGACGACGCCAACATCACGGCCCGACCCTTCTACTTCACCCATATCTACGCCAATCCGAGCAACGCCGACGAGCTCTGGTCGCCGGCCAACAAGCTCTGGCGCAGCCCCGACGCTGGCAAGACCTGGATCCTCGAGCCGAGCGCCAAAGACGACTTTCAGGACATCTGGATCGACCCCAAGGACCCGATGCGCATGATCGCGACCTGCGACGGCGGCACCGCGGTGACACTCACCGGCGGCAAGAGCTGGTCGACCTTTGCCAACCAGAGCGGTGTGCAGTTCTATCGGGTTGATACCGACGACCAGTTTCCCTACCGGATCTACGGCAATGCTCAGGACCTCCTGACTTACAGCATCCCGAGTGCCTCCCGGTGGGGCGGCATCCCGCTGCACATGACCGACTACATCGGCAATGGCGAAACGGGCCGCGCTATCCCCAAGCCAGGCGATCCCAACATCGTCTATGGGCTGTCGACCGGAGCCACCTTCGGCGGGGCGACGATGTTCACCGTCAACAACCTGACGACCGGTCAGACCGAGCCCCGGCCGATCTGGCCCGAGATCCTCTTTGGTACGCCGGCGTCGGAGTTCAAGTACCGCTTCAACTGGCAGGCTCCCTTCCTGGTGTCTCCTCACGACCCGAACACCATCTTCTTCGCCGGCAATGTGGTCTTTCGGACCCGCGACGAGGGCATGACCTGGGAAGTCATCTCCGACGACCTGACCCACAACATGACGACAAAATGAAGGTCGCTGGCTCGGAATTGGCTGCCGGAGTACTTCGGCCAGGAGACCTTCTCGACCATCCATCGCCTCGCAGGAATCGCCGCACGAAGAGGGCGTGCTCTGGGCTGGTACCGACGACGGACGGGTCTGGATCACCCGCGACGGCGGCGGCGCCTGGACGGAGGTCACGCCTCCCGCCCTGCCGGAGCTCTCGGGTGTCTACGAGATCGAAGTCTCGCCCCACGACAAGGCGACGACCTATCTCGCCATCACCCGTTATCGTAAGGCCGACGATTACGATCCCTACCTTCTGAAGACCTCGGACTACGGCGCGACCTGGAAGCGCATCGACGGTAGCTTCCCCGAGGGCGAGACCACCAAGACGATCCGTGAGGACACGGTTCGCCGGGGCCTGCTCTTCGTGGGTACCGAGACGGGCGTCTTTGCCTCGATCGACGATGGCGTGACTTGGCGCAAGCTGAATCTCAACATGCCCAACCTGCCGGTCTTCGATATCGAGATCAAGCACGCCGACGTGGTGATCGCGACTCACGGCATGGGTTTCTGGGTCCTCGACGACATCAGCCCCCTGCGGCAGTACGCGCCGGAGCTCGCGGGCAAGAAGGCCCACCTCTTCGAGCCCGAAGACCACACCCGCTTCGGCTACAACTGGTGGGTCGACTACGGCGGCGGCCCGCCCTCGGAGGAGAAGTACTTCTTCGTGCGCAACGCCGAGCCCGGCTACACCTTTTACGAGCGCGGCGTGGTCGACGGCGAGAAGTTCCGCGACTTCATCGACGCCGGCGACGCTCGGCCCCTGGGCCCGATGTTCTACTATCTGCTGAGCGATCAGGCTAGTGAGGTAAGCCTGGCGATCCTCGACGCCGAGGGTAATGAGATCCGCGGCTGGGGAATGGACGAGATTCCCACCGAGCGCTTCGCCAGCTTCGACAACCGTGGTTACGGTCAGGACCTCGTGACCGGTCAACCGGCAGTCAATGTCGGTGCCGGCTTGAACCGCTTCGTCTGGGACATGCGGTATCCCTCGGTATCGCCGATTCCTGGGCTACCCCCCGTGATCCTCAACCCCATCGCCGCGCCCGGCACCTACCAGGTGCGGCTGATGGTCGACGGTGAGGTGCAGACCCAGTCGTTCGAGCTGAAGATCAACCCGAACGAGACCTACACCCGAGAGCAAACCGACGCCAAGAAGAATGCTTGGATGGCTCTCTACCGCCAAGCGGAGAAGGGTGTTCAGGCGGTCTTGCGGGCGCAGGCGGCGCGCGACAAGGTGATGTCCGCCGCCGAGGTGATCCGGTGCAGGTGCCGAACAGGCGAAGAAGATCGTCGACATCGCCACGGAATTCGAGTCGAGCATGGTCGCCACCGGTACGACGCTGGTGCAGATCATCAGCGAGCCCACCAAGCCGCTCTCTCTCCTTGTGACCCTGCACAACGTGCTGGAGCACAGCGAGGGGCCGCCGAACCAGCCCTGGCACGAGGTCTTCGACAAGGTCGCCGGCGAGATGGATGCCAAGATCGCCGAATTCGACGCGGCGCTGGAGAAAGCGATGGCGAGTTTCGAGTGAATCTCAGAGCTAGCTGAGGCGAGGCTTTCGCCGGAGGTTTGACCCAGTGAGATATCGATTGATTCTCTATCTGCCAGTCCTTCTGGCAGCGATCACTGTTTCCCCGGTGCTGGCCCAGGACCAAGACTCGACGACAGTGCAGGAGGTCGGGGAAGCCAGGTCGGGTTCGAGCACTGGACGCCCGGCTACCTTCGGTGGCCCTGATCAGGTCGACAACCAGATCGCGAATGACCAGGCCTCGACCAGCCGACTGATCAAGGAACGGCTGATCGACCCCTACTTCGCCTGGAAGGAGGGTCTGCAAGAGGAGCACGACCTCGCCTTCTCCATCGACTACTCGGCGGCCTATCTCAGGGCCAACGAGAGTCCCGGTGAGGACACGGCCGCCAGCGGTATGGTGCGATTCTTCGGCTCCTGGGATCTGGTGGGGCGCGAGTCGGGCAATACCGGGGCGTTCGTCTGGAAGGTCGAGCACCGCCACGCCTATACCGATGTCGCGCCGCAGGGCTTCGGCTTCAATCTCGGTTATGTCGGGCTGATCGAGCCGCCGTTCAGCAACCAGGGATGGCGGTTCACGAACTTCTACTGGCGACAGCGCTGGAAGCAAGGCAAGGTGGCCATGCTGGCCGGCTTTCTCGATGTCACCGACTTTGTCGACGTCCATGCGCTGGCCAGCCCGTGGACCGGCTTCTTGAATTTCGCCTTCAGCACCGGCACCCTGACCCTACCGGTGCCCAACGATGCGGCCTTGGGTGTGGGAGCCGGCGGCATGGTGACGAAGAATCTCTTTCTCATCGGCAGCCTGGTCGACCGCAACGCCGACCCAAAGAGATTCTGGGAGGGTTTCGACACCTTCTTCGACCAGAAGGAGTACTTCAAGTCCATCGAGATCGGCTGGACGACCTCGCAGGAGCAGATCTATCTCAACAATACCCACTTGACGATCTGGCAGGCGGATGATCGGGAGGCGGCAGGAGAGGCCGGCGGTTGGGGAGCCAACTTCTCGTGGACTCGGTATCTGGCCGAAACGTGGCTTCCCTTCGTTCGGGCCGGCTACGCCGACGGGGGCGGCAGCGTGATGCAGAAATCGGTCAGTGTCGGCGCCGGCTATCAGCCCGATCCTGGAGGCAACGTCTTGGGGCTAGGCTTCAATTGGGGCGAAGTCAACGAAGACACCTGGGGACCCGGACTGAGTGACCAGCTGACAGCCGAGCTTTACTTCCGCTGGAACCTCTCACCACAGTTCGCCCTGACTCCCGACATCCAGTATCTGGTGGATCCGGCACTGAACCCGGAAGAGGATTCTCTCTGGGTGCTGGGTCTGCGGGCGAGACTGGCGCTATGATCTAAGGAATCTAAGAGTCGTAGGGATCAATCAAGGCCACACCGGACTCTTCGAATCTGCGCACATCACGTGTGGCAATCGCCTGGGCGTGCGCCCGCCCGATCGGAGCGATTTGACCGTCGAGAGGGCTCAGCGGCCGGTCGACTTGTTTGCGATGGCAGATTGAGATCAACTGGAGGTGTTCTACCTCACCACAGGCGTGAACTCCACTCCGGGTAGGCTCTGGAAGTCTGAATTCTGTGTCCAGAGCGTAGCGTCGAAGGCTCTGGCGGTAGCCAAGATAATGCTGTCGGCCAAGGGAAGTTGGTGCTTGATGCCGATCCGGGCGGCGCCAATCGCCAAGACAGGGTCGAGATCGACCACACGACCTTGCTGCATGGCGCCGACCGCCTGAAGTGCTTCAGTGTCTCCTCTCTCAGTCGCGAGCTTCTTGAAGACCTCGAAGATCGTCAACGACGGCACGATCAACTCGTCTGGGGTCTCGATCGCCGAGGCGAACCAGGAAGCGTTGGGGCCGTCGGCGAAATACTCGAGCCAGGCACTGGAATCCACGACATTCACAGGCGGTCCTCCTCGCGCTCGACCGAGGTATCGATGCCTTTGACAAACCCTCGCAGTTCCTGGACTGGGCGAATGGGGATCAACTCGATGCGACCGTCGAGGACGATGGCTTCGATCTTCTGGCCTGGGGACAGGCGGAGCTGTTCCCGGATGGATTTGGGGATAACCACTTGATACTTGGGTGAAATGGTCACGGTAGCCATCTTTTCTCCATCGATATGCTTTCTGTGTGATGTTAAGTATATCGATGGTTATTTGGTATGTCGAGATTGATAGATCGCACTTGGCCGTGCTTGCGTCTGGCGCCCACCCTGTTTCAATAGACGCATTCAGACTCGAGAACCTTGCTGGCTCTTGCTGGCTCTTTCTGGCGAGGTGGAATTTCATCGCGGTAAGTATCAGAATGGGGCCTGCATGTCGAACGCTTTCACCAGCCGGTCGCGGCTCGTGCGGATTATCGTCCTCGCCATGTGTGTGTGGCTGGGTCCAGGACCCATCATCTCTGCGGCGCCTTGGCAGGGAGACGATCATGACTGCTGCTGTGGGACCGGTAGCGTCTGCCTTCTGGGCGGCTGTGACTGCGGTCGGCAGGGAGCCGGAGACGACAGTCCTTGTGGTGGGCTGCGGCCTGCCAAGGATGTCAACGACGGGGCTCTCTCCTTTGTCCGCGATCTGGGGGTTAGCGCCCTGGACTTCTCGGGGTTCATCCTCGAGATTGCGGGTTCCAGCATCCGGAACACTGAGTCTCTCACCGAAGCCACGCTGCCGGCACTCGAGCCTCCCCCTCCCCGTTCTGCCTCCGCTTGCTGAGCAAGCCCTTCGTCTCTCTACAAGCAGGTAACTACGGCCGACGGCTTCGTCGAGGCGCCGTCCATTGGAGGCTTCATGATCGATTCGACTTCTTCGCGTGTTCTGGCAGTTGCAGTTCTGACGTTGGTGTTGTCCCACCCATCACTTCTCTTTGCCCAAGAGGGCCAGGATGCCGCTGTTGCGGCCGAAGTCGCGGGTGACGAGCCCGAGGCACCCGTCGTCGTCGAGGAGATCGAGGTCGTGGATGAATGGCCAGTGGTGCCCGCTGTCAGCATCCTGAGCCGCGATCAGATGCCTGAAGTTCCGATTGGAGATGGCGCGGATCTTTTGCGAGGTGTCGCGGGGGTCTCTGTCGGCCGCATGGGTGGGCATGGGCAGGAGCCACGCGTCCGGGGGCTGGCAGAAGGCAACCTCAACGTCCAGATCGACGGTGCCTTCGTGCATGGCGGTTGTCCCAATCGCATGGATCCTCCCAGCTCCTTCGCTACGCCCAACGCCTTTGACGAGGTCACGGTGATCAAGGGCGTCCAGTCGATGCGCTACGGGCCAGGCGGCACCGCCGGGACTGTGCTCTATGAACGGAATGTCCCGACGTTCTCCGAGCCCACCGACTGGCGGGCGGAGTTGGCGACGGCCTATGGGTCGTGGCACGAGAGCCCCGAGGTCGGCATCGATGCTTCGGTAGGTGTCGGTGGTTTCTTCCTCAGGGCCCAGGGTGGACTGCGCTCCTTCGGCAGCTATGAAGACGGCGACGGCAACACAGTGCGGTCGGCCTTCGAGAGTCAGCATGCCAATCTCATGCTGGGTTACGGTGAGGCTTCTACCGGCCAGGTCGAACTGGGAATCGAAGCATCCCGCACCGACGACGCTCTCTTTGCAGGTGCGGGAATGGACTCCCCCGAGGATGCCGCGGACACCTATCGGCTGAATCTGCGACGCGCTGAGAAGTGGGTCGGGCTGACCGATCTTCGGGCCGAGCTCTACTACGCTGGTGTCGAGCACCTGATGGACAACTACTCGCTGCGCCCCTTGACGACCCCGATGGCGATGCGCGTGCCGTCTACCTCCGACACCTTTGGCGGCCGGGCCAGCGCGGATCGACAGATGTCGGAAGACTTCACGCTCACCTTCGGCGTCGAGTACCAGGAGAATGGTCGTGATGCACTGCGCTACTCGGGCCCCAATCCTGACAACGTCCAGATGCTGCAGTCCGTGATGTGGCCGGATGCCACCCTGGGTCAGGGTGGGGTCTTTGTCGAAGGTGTGCGGAGCCTCGGCGCTGAGTCCAGGATTCTACTGGGAGCGAGGTTCGATCAGTTCACGGCTGACGCGAACAAGGCTGATCTGAAACCCGCTGGAATGAATCGAAGCCCTGATCAGCTCTACGAGCTTTACTACGGATACAAGTCCGAGGATTGGAACGCGTCGGAGTGGGGCGGTCTGGTCCGATATGAGCGATTCTTGTTGCCACGCCTGACCCTGTTCGCAGGTCTGAGCCGTAGCACGCGGGCTGCCGATACGACCGAGCGTTTTCTCGGTTCCGACAATATGATCGGGGCGAAACGCTGGGTCGGAAATCCGCTATTGGTACCGGCCAAGCACAATCAAGTCGATCTGGGGCTCGGTTCACAAGGTCCGACCGCAACCTGGAGCGTGACTGGCTTTGTCGACCAGGCCGACGATTTCATCCTGCGGGACCGGGCCCATGGCCAGGAGGGGATCCTGCAGACCGACAGTGCGACGATCTATCGCAATGTCGAAGCTCGGTTGGTGGGACTCGAAGCTGAAGGCTCGTACCGACCCAAGGAGCGTCTCCGAGTCGCCGGAACGGCCAGCTGGGTGCGCGGCGACAACCGGACTGATGATCGACCGCTCGCTCAGATGCCGCCTCTCCAGGGGCGGTTGCAGCTCGATTACGGAGTCGACGGATGGGGGACGGCCGCGGTCGTTCGCTGGGCTACGGCCCAAACCCGTGTTGATGACAATCCGATGACGGGAAGCGGGCAGGACTATGGCGAAACTGCAGGTTATGGAGTGGTCGATCTGTCAGGTCGATACAGGATCCTGAAAACCCTATCTGTGATTGCCGGCGTCGACAACATCTTCGATCGCAACTACGCGAATCACCTGAATCGAGCCAATCTCTTCGACCCCGAACCGGTCCGCATCAACGAGCCGGGACGGACCTTCTGGGTGAGGCTTGCCTGGCGGGGGGGTGCCTCCTAGTTGCCTTCCTCGGCCTTCATCTGGCGGATGGCGCGGACCCGATAGCCTTTGGCTTCGTCCCACCGCTTCATGATCTTCTTGAGCGCCTTCTCGATCTTCTTGTCGTTCTTGTCTGGATTACTCGACAGGGCGGCTGTGGCAATGCCACGCCAGACAAGCTCATGGCGCTCGGCATCCCAGGCGTCGACGATCAGGGTGCCCTCCTTGAAGGTGAAGGAGTTGGGTGCACGGGTACCGACACCGCCATCCCAGTAGCCGCCGAAGTCGAAGTTGGCGCCATAACCGTATCGGAGATCGGTCAGTGCGAGTCGCAAGTCTCCACGATCCGCCGTGTAATAGGCCAGGTAGAAATCGGGATTCGCGTCGACCTCGGTCAGGCCTCCCTCTGTTGTATAGCGTCTGAGCTCGCTGACCACGAGCTCGTGAGAGGTGCGAGAGGTATCGCGGAGGTCCTCGGCGGTTTCAACCAGTTGAAATGTCCTGTATTCGCTGAACGCAGTGGCATTGTCGTAGTCGACGTAGACCTTCTGGGCTGCCGCTGGCAGCGCTGGGAGAAGGAGGAGCAGAGCCAGAGTCTTGGGAGTTCTCATCGCGTGATTCTATGCGATTCACTCCCCCGGCGATCAGCCAGTCGACTCGTCCCCGCCATACAAGGGAGGAGACTTCTTCCAGGAGTAACCGGCCCTTTTCCCACCTCATAGCCGACCTGATAGAGCTTGCGCATCCTTGCGAGGTCGAAGACCCCGTCGCGCACTTCATCGGAGGAGGCTCGGGTGTAAGCCAGGTTGAGATCGAGATGGTCCCGCTCAGCCAGGGCAAAGCAGCGGTAGAGGTCGTCGACACCCCGGGTCCGAATCAGTAAGGAGATGGACTGAGCCGGGATAGGATCCAGTCGAATACCATCAGCGAGCGAGGAGGACTCTCATGAGTTTCCAGGACGTGATGATTCAGATCAAGGACTTCTTATCGACACCGCTGTACACCATTGGCGGCACCCAGGGAACAGTCGGGACTACCTTGATTGTGGTCGTGACCATTCTGGTAACGCTGTGGTTGGGGAGTTTGCTGAGAAAAGCTGTCATGCACGCCTTCGAACGTGGTGGTTCGATGGATCCCGATGCAATTCTGCCCTACGCCCGTGGAGCCCAACTCCTGGTCGTTGTCGGGGGACTGCTGGTGGCGTTCAACACCATGGGATTCAAGCTGACCGCTGTCTTCGCGGCCGGCGGTCTGTTCGCGGTGGCTCTCGGCTTTGCCATGAAGAATATCGCCGAGAACTTCGTGTCGGGACTCATCATGAGGATCGAGAAGTCGATCAAGCGCGGAGATGTTCTGAAGGTTGAAGGGCAGATTGTCATGGTGAAGGATGTCGGGGTCCGGTACACGCTGGCCATGAACCGGGACAACGAAGAGATCCTGATCCCGAACTCGATTCTGGTGCAGTCGATGGTGACCAACCGGACACTGCGTGATCCTCTCGTACGCCTGAGAGCTCCGGTGGGAGTCGTCTACTCTTCTGACATGAAGTTGGTGAGAGACACCCTGGAGGGCCTAGCCGCTGGGCTCTCTTGGCGCGCTCGGAAGAAGGCTCCGGTTGTGTTGTTGCGGGGGTTTGGCAACTCCTCGGTCGACTTCGAGGTCTCGGTCTGGATCGAGGATCCCTGGCGGAGCGAACAATACACTTCGAAGCTCAACGAGGCGATCTGGTGGGGCCTGAAGGATGCAGGACTCGTGATTGCCTTCCCACAGCTCGATGTGCACTTCGATCCCGGGGTCACCGATTCTCTGCAGAGTCTGCGTCGCGCGGGATAATGGACCTAGGAGAGGAGGTAATAGGGATGATCACCAGGATTCGCAAGCCTCCGGTCGGTTCCGCACCGGGAACCTTGACCCTCAGTCCGCACGCGGAAAAGCCGAAGCTGCGGGCCTTCAGCTATGACGAGAACGCTGTGGAGGACCATGACTCCATCGCGGTTGCCGACGTGCGAGAACTGAAGCGCAATGGACGCAATCTGTGGGTCGACGTCCAGGGGCTAGGAGACGAGCAGGTCTTGCGTGAGCTGGCCGAGATCTTCGCCATTCATCCGTTGGCTCTCGAGGACGTGGTGCATGTTCCGAGTCGTCCCAAAGCGGAAGTCTACGAGCAGAATCTGCTGGTCGTGAGCCGAATGATCCGCATGAGCGACGACGAACTCGACATCGAACAAGTGAGTCTGTTCTTTGGAGTCGACTACATAGTGACGTTTCAGGAGCGATATGGGGACGTCCTGGGCCCGGTCCGCGACCGTCTGCGTGTCGAAGGATCGCGGATGAGGACGATGGCCTCGGACTATCTGGGATACGCCATTCTCGACACGGTCGTTGATGCTTACTATCCCGCTATCCGGGGGATTGGAGATTGGATCGAGAACCTGGAGGATCAGGTGCTGTCTCGCGTTCCGCCGGATATGCTCCAGCAGATCCACGCGCTGCGATCTCAGTTGCTGGGATTGCGTCGCGCGGTCGTACCGCAGCGAGAGTCGATGCACGTCTTGCTGCGGGAAGAGAACACATTCGTGAGCGATGCGGTTCGGGTCTATCTTCGCGATACCTCGGACCACATCGTGCAAGCATCGGAGGCTGTGGAACATGCCCGGGAGCGCGTCAGCAGCCTGATGAACATGTACCTGACCATCGTCAGCAATCGGATGAACGACGTGATGAAGACCCTGACGATTGTCGCCAGCATCTTTGTCCCACTGACCTTCATTGCCGGCGTCTACGGGATGAATTTCGAGCGCATGCCGGAGCTCAGTCTGAGCTGGGCCTACCCGCTGACGCTGGGACTGATGGCGACGGTAGCCACGGGAATGGTCTTCTATTTCTGGCGCAAGGGTTGGATTGGACGTCGAAAATGAGTAGGAATCTGCGCACTGCAGTAGGTCTTGCGATCTCCTGCCTGGCCTTCATGGGCATCTTGACCCCGGCACCAGTAGCGTTGGCTCAGGATGACTCTGGCTCGTCGACCGACCGTTCCGAAGAGGCGCAATCGACGCTCACCTTGGCCGATCGAGTCATCCGTTTGGAGAAGGTGATCGAAGCCGACAAAGCCAGGCTCGCCGAGGTCAGGGAAGATCTGTCCGCTCGAGAGGACTTTTTCGACGGGTTGAGCCGTCAGATCAAGGACGGCGAAATCGAGCTCGCGGCGGCGAAGCAGCGACTGGAAGAGTTGGGTGGGCCGGAGGCTTCGGATGAGGCCAAGGCGCTGGCCAAGGAGATCGCCAAAGGCGAAGAGTGGCTTCCGATCGCCAAGAACCAGTCGGACATTGCGATGAGATCCGGCAAGACCTTGCAGGAGCAGATTCAGACCCTGGAAAGGAAGATCGCCGAGGACGAGAAGGCCCTCGCCAAGCTGGCGGGACCCTCGTCTGAGGAGCTGGCCAGCTCAGGGGAGGCGGTCGTGGAGCAGGCCGAAGCCGAGACGCCGACGGAGGAGGGGTCGAGCCTCGGTCAGATCTTGTTGCCTGGAGTCTCGAGCGCTTCGAAGTCATCTCCTGCCAAGGAGAAGGCAGCTGAGAAGCAGCCGCAAACCACCGAGCAGATCGAAGCCCGACGAGAGGCTGAAAAGGCGGCGGAGAAAGCGCGTGAGGCGGAGGAGGCGGTCCTCAGTTTCGTGGAGCGCAAGGAAGCCCTGGAGAGTCAGATCGAGATGGAGAAGGAGCTGCTGCAAGCGGCGAGAACCTCCCGGGACAACCTTGAGGTTGCGGTGGAGAAGGCCCAGTCCGATCTCGAAGATCTGATCGCGGCAGAGGCGAGCAAAGCGGAGCTGGGACGAGCTCGAGAAACACTGCAGACGGTGCAAGATCTTCAGCAGGAGACCCAAACCGACATAGACAACCGACGTGACTACCTGGACTCGCTTTACCAGCGCCTGGATGACCTGCAAGAGGAGCAAATCACCGTCACGCAGCAGGCGGACCAGAAGAGGCAGGAGGCCGAGGCCGCCCGCAGAAAGACCGTTTGGCTCGAGAGCCCGCTCCACCCCAAGAATCTGTGGCGCTGGCTGTCGTCACGAGGTCCGCGAATGCTGCTTGTCGTCGTTGTTGCCTGGGCACTTCTGGCACTGGTTCGGCTGTCGGCACGAAAGCTGGCCAGAACGGTGGTGGGGTCCGGCAAGAGCGGGCACGGCCGAGGGACCAATAGGGCCGACACCGTGGCGCTCAGCTTCCGTAGCGCAATCAGTCTCTTCATCGTCGTGGCGGCGGTTCTGTTGGTGTTTCAGGAAGCGGGTGTCGATATCAAGACGGTGCTGGGAGGCGCCGCGATTCTCGGTGTAGCTTTGGCCTTTGGCGCCCAGAATCTGATGCGCGATTACTTCACCGGCTTCATGATTCTCCTCGAGGACCAGTACGAATTGGGGGATCTGATCACCGTGAGTGACATCACGGGCAGGGTCGAGAAGGTCAACATGCGCACGACAGTTCTCAGGGACCTCGAGGGCCGGGTTCACTTTATTCCCAACGGCGAGATCAAGTCGGTGACCAACCGTACTTACGAATGGGGCCGGGCCGTGCTCGAGATTCCCATCAGCTACAAAGAGAACGTCGACCGGGTCATGGAGGTCATCCAGGCAGTCGGCGAGGAGTTCCGTGGCGATCCAGAGATGGGGCAGTGGGTCACCGATGTACCGGTAATGTTGGGTGTCGACAGGTTCACTGAGTCCGGGGTGGTGATCAAGTTCATGGTCCAGACGCAGCCCGACAAGATCTTTCAGACTCGGCGGCAGCTGCTGCGTCGAATCAAGAACCGTTTCGATGAGGAAGGGATCCAGGTCTCCGTGCCCCATCGCATCTTGCAGCAGGAACACGTCGGAGATACCGCCTCCTGATGCGTCCCTTCGAGACTCTGGACTCGGTGACGACCCCCGAGGGTCGAGTGCTGTCGCTACACCATCACGACGGCCACTACTTCATCCATCTCGATGGCGAGGAGTTGATGTCGACCTGGGTGCACGGCTCGGAGACCGCCCTCGCCAAGCTCGCCTGCGGGGAGATACCGTCGGCCAAGGGATCGCGGATTCTCATTGGTGGTCTCGGTCTCGGATTTACCCTGCGTGCCGCCCTGGAAGCTCTGCCCGAGGATGCGGTGGTTGTGGTGGCGGAGCTCTTTCCACGGGTTGTGGAGTGGAACCGCACACGCCTGACAGACCGGGGGCGTCCCCTCGACGATCCGAGGGTGCAGATTCACGCAGGGGATGTGCTGGGCCTGCTGAAGCAGCGGCAGCCGATCCGCTACCAGGCGATTCTCCTCGATGTGGACAATGGGCCCTCGGAGTGGTGCGTGGAATCGAACCGTGGACTGTACGATCGTCACGGTCTCGAGCTGATCCAGGAGTCACTGGTTCCGGGTGGAATCCTCGGGGTCTGGTCGGCCTATCCCGATCCCACCTTTGTCAAGAATCTGAAGAAGAGTGGTTTCCAGGCGCGGGCTCAAACGGTACGAGGCCATGGTCGGAAGGGGCCTCGGCACACCGTCTTCCTGGCACGCAAACCCTCCAGAGGCTAATCGCCGAGCGGCTCCACCCTGTCGAGGCCAAGCCGGGCACCAGGACCGGGCTGCGGAGTCGATGCTTCGACTACTCGTCGCCTGAAAGTGCAGTGTCGGGCCTGGCGTCAAGGCGGGCCTTGAAGATCAGGTAGCCGCCGAAGGCGATGATCGCGATCGGCCACCAATCCTCGATCCATGCCAGCGACACCCCGAACAGCGTTCGGAAGAGAATCAGCAGTCCAACGCCCACCAGAATGCTGCCACCCAGGACGGTGCCGCGAAGACCTGGTGCTGTGAAATCCTCGGGGAGCTCGAAGCGGCCGCGACCGGCCAATGCCTCGTTGACGAGCGTCGCCCGGCGGCCGGCATCGACGACGTTGTAGAGCCAGAAGAAGCCCAGAAAGACGCTCAGCAGGGGGATCAAGGGTCCCAGGTCTCCGGAGGCGAGCAGGGCGAGGATCCCCGCGAAGACGATCGCGTGCACGAAGCCGAGCTGGTAATACCCGACATAGATCTGACCCACTCCCGGCATGAAGGAGAGGATCGTTGCCAGAAACGGAGATCGGCGAAGCGGATCGTCGCCGACCGGGCGACTCGGCGGCTGTTCGGCATACTCGGCAGAACGATCTGGTAGCGGCTCTTGTCGCGGCTCGGGCTTTTCGGTGTGTACGTTGGGCTCGATCATGGCGTGTCCTCGGTCGATGTGTTGTCGGTTCTCTCAAACAGGGACGCAACCCACTCCCAGAAGGTTCCCAGGTCGTCGTTGGCCTCGGTCCAGACGGATGGGGCGTCGTGATCAGACTGCACGAGGTCCAGTCCTTTCTGTGGCAAGGCTGCTACCGGAGTGCTGAAGGCACCGAGCACCAACATGATGACGAGAAGCCCAACGTAGGCTGCCTCCATAGCGAAGCGAGGCCGCTGTACCCAGGTTGACCAGCGCTGCTTCCACCAGTGCAAGAGGCGGATCCGGGGCGCCAGAGTCGCCATGAGAACCTCATGGGCGAAGCGGTCGTCCAGGGGGACTTCGGCCAGGCCGGGCAACTCGCGTCTGAGAACTGACAGGGTGGTTGCCAGTCGTGAGCACGTGGCACAGCTCGACAGGTGAAGCTCGACCAGTTGCCGGTCTGTGGCCGTCAGCTCCCGGTCCACCAGGGCCGGCAACAGGTTTCTCGCCTGCGTGCAAGCTGAGCCGCTGGTTCGCTCGAGTACGTCCTCGACGAGAGAAGGTGTCGAGACCTCCACGTCGTGTCGCGATGTGCCGCCGACCGCTATCCACAACTCGCCGCAGGGCGTGCAACCGTCCGCGTGCTCCAGACAAGCTCTCCTCTCGGTCGGCTCGACGTCGCCATCCAGCAGCGCTTCCAGGTGAATCTCGAACTCTCGGCACTTCATCTATGCAGCTCCGGACGCGGCTTCCATCTGTTGGATGACCTCCGCCAGCTCGAGGCGTGCGCGATGCGAACGGGATTTGACAGTGCCCACAGGCAGAGCCAGGAGATCCGCGATCTCCTTCACCTGCAGCTCCTGGATGTCCTTGAGCATGATGACTTCGCGACTTTGTTCGCTGAGCATGTCGATGGCCCGGTAGAGCAGGCCCGAGCGCCAACTCCGCAGCGAATGCTCCTCGGGAGAGAGTTGGCGAGCGACGATTTCCACACCCTCTTCTACCGGGACAGAATGCTCGGGTGTTCTCGATTTCAGGCGGCGGATCCTGTCAATGGCACAGTTGCGTGTGAGCCGCAGCAGCCAGGGCAGAAAAGCCTCGCCCTCGCGTAGTGTGCCGAGGTTGCGGTAGAGCTTGATAAATGCCTCCTGGGCCACGTCGCGCGCCTCTTCCCGATTGCGCATGTAGTGCAGGGCTACCGCGAAGACCCGGCCCTGATACCTGCGCACCAGTGCCTCCCAGGCCAGGTTGTCGCCATCGCGGCACTTCTCGAGTACGGTGTCGAGGTCCAGTTCCAATCTGCCTCTCCTGCGGTCACTCCGTCGCCTGACCGCCGGCATGTTGCAGCCTCCAGTATAGAGACGCAAGACCAGGGCGGAAGGTTCACGGCGGGGCGACTTCGTTATCATCTGGCGAGATTCTGGAGTGGCACACCAGAACTGGGTCGAATCCTGGTGCCAGAGGAAGGAGCCCCCGATGCATCTCAAGAAGTCCCTACCAGTCCTCGTCTTTATAGTCCTCCTGGGCAGCGCTCGGCTCCAGGGTGGCTCTGACTCGATTCCCGCCGCGGGCGGCGATATCCGGATCACCCCGATTCTTCACGGCAGTGTCCAGGTCGAGTTTGGCGATACCGTGATCTATGTAGACCCCTGGAGTGAAGGGGATTACTCCGGTGCTCCCAGGGCGGACCTGATTCTGGTGACCGATATTCACGGCGATCACCTCGACAAGGCGATGATCGACGAGCTCAGCCAGGACACGACCGAGGTCGTCGTCTCGGCTGAAGTGGCCAGTCAACTGGGCTCAGGCACGGTAATGCAGAACGGTGAGAGTACCGAGGTCGCTGGTGTGCTTATCGAGGCTGTGCCCATGTACAACCTCGAGCGGGGTCCCGAGGAGGGCAAGCTCTTCCATGAAAAGGGACGGGGCAACGGCTACATCGTGACCCTGGGAGACAAGAGAATCTACTTTGCAGGTGACACGGCCTGTATACCCGAGATGAGAGCTCTCGAGAACATCGACGTGGCGTTTGTGCCGATGAATCTGCCCTACACCATGCCACCGGAAGAAGCCGCTGAATGTGTCGCCGCGTTCAAACCGGCCATTGTCTACCCGTATCACTACAGGGGTTCGGATCTGCAGATCTTCGAGGCTGCCCTGAAAGACGTTCCCGAGGTCGAAGTGCGTCTGCGAGAGTGGTACGCGGGGTCCTGAGACTGCCGCAGTTCGTTGTCCTGTGTCGCCTCGAAGGCAGCTTCGATGTTGTCGATGACCTTGTCGAGGTCAACCGAGTCTGGCTGCAATCGCCTCAGCCACCTGCCGGGTAGTTGCGGCCACGCCATCGGTACTGGCGAGGTCGGCTGTGACGAGGCCATCCTCGAGAGTGCTCGCGACCGCGGCCTCGATGGCAGCAGCCTCGTCCTCCAGGTCGAGGCTGTGGCGGAGCAGCATGGCGGCGCTGAGAATGGCACCTAGTGGATTGGCAACGCCCTGGCCAGCCAGGTCGGGTGCCGAGCCGTGCACCGGTTCGTAGAGCCCGCGCGAGTCGGACGACAGCGAAGCTGAGGGCAGAACCCCCAGGGAGCCGGCCAACATCGACGCTTCGTCGCTCAGGATGTCGCCGAACAGGTTCCCGGTCAGAACGACGTCGAAATCACGGGGCGACCTGAGGAGCTGCATCGCGCAGGCATCGACATAGAGGTGTTGCAGCTCGACGTCGGGATACAGGCTGCAGACCTCGTTCACGGTTTGCCGCCAGAGTCGGGAGGAGGCGAGCACGTTGGCCTTGTCCACCGACGTGACGTGCTGCCGGCGCCGCTTTGCTGCCTGGAATGCGACATGGGCGACACGCTCGACCTCGCGGACTGAATAGACCATCGTGTCGCTGGCTTGTCCCCGGCTGTCGACCTCTTGTCGTGGACCGAAATAGATACCGCCGGTAAGTTCCCTGACAAACAGGAGATCGACACCCTCGAGCAGCTCGGGTTTGAGGGGAGATGCCGGAATCAGCGCGGGAAAGACGGGAATCGGGCGAAGGTTGGCGAACAAGCCGAGCTCCCGTCGCAGTCTCAGCAGGCCCTGCTCCGGACTCTGCAGTCCCTCGAGATTGGCCCAGGAGGGTCCGCCAACCGCTCCCAGGAGTATTGCGTCGCAGTCTCTGCAAAGTTCCAGGGTAGCCGTGGGGAGCGAGTTGCCCGTCGAGTCGATGGCGGCCCCACCGATCAGCGCTTCCTGGAACTCGAAGTCGTGCCCACCCTGCGCCGCGATCGACGCCAGCACCTGGCGAGCCGCAGCGGTGACCTCGGGCCCGATGCCGTCGCCTGGAAGCAGGACGATGCGCGCGGTGCTCACCTGCTGGGCTCGGCCCCGGGCGAAAGCGTCGCGACTCTCTGCGGATGGCGAGCTTCGTAGGCTTCGATTGCGCCGACGCGTTCCAGCAGGAAGCCGAGTTGGTCGACACCGTTGAGCAGGCAGTGCCGCGCGAAGGCGTCGATCTCGAAGGGAAGTCTGTCGATACCGGAGCCGCTGATCGACTTCTCCGTCAGATCCACAGTGATCTCGCTGGCCGGTGACTGCTCGGCCAGATGCATGAGCGTGGCATGGTCGGACTCCGCGACGGTCGCCGTGAGGAGACCGTTCTTGGCCGCATTGGCCCGGAAGATATCGGCGAAACTGGTACTGATGATCGCCTCGAAGCCATGGTCCTGAAGCGCCCAGGGAGCGTGCTCTCTCGAGCTGCCGCTACCGAAATTGGCGCCGGTGATCAGGATTCGAGCTTCCCTGTACTCCGGTCGGTTGAGGACGAACTCGGGCTTCGGATTGCCGTCCTGGTCATAGCGCCAATTGGCAAAGAGGCCCTCGGCCAGACCCTGCCTGTCGGTGATCTTCAGGTAGGAAGCCGGGATGATCTGATCGGTGTCGATGTTGGACCCCGGCAAGGGCGCGAGCCGACTGGTCAACGGTGTGAAGGGCCGCATCAGAGAAGCTCCCGCGGGTCGGCGACGGCCCCGGCCACCGCGCTGGCTGCAGCCGTGAGGGGGCTGGCCAGGAAGGTGCGGGCTCCGGCGCCTTGTCGGCCTTCGAAGTTCCGGTTTGTCGTGCTCACCGCGTACTCACCCGGTTGAACCCGATCACTGTTGAGGGCGAGACACATCGAACAGCCTGCGGAGCGCCACTCAGCACCAGCGGCCAGGAAAATCTCGTGCAGTCCCTCCAGCTCGGCTTGCCGCTTGACGGTCTGAGAGCCGGGGACAACCAGCATCCTGACCTGTGGCGCCACCTGCCGACCCGCCAGTATGTGGGCGGCCTGTCGCAGATCACTCAGTCGGCCATTGGTGCAACTGCCCACGAAGACGACGTCGATCGGCGCGCCCAGTATGGCTTGACCCGGCTTCAGCCCCATGTAGTTCAAGGCCTTCCCGGCGGCCCGGGCATCCTCCTGATCAGCCGGATCGGGTACGGAGTCCACCAGGCGCACAGCCATACCCGGGTTGGTGCCATAGGTGATCATGGGCTCGAGCTCGGTGGCATCCATGATCACCTGTTGGTCGAACCTGGCCGCGGGATCGGTGGGCAGCGATCGCCAGCCTTCGAGAGCTCTGTCCCAGTCGTCTCCAGTCGGTGCGAAAGGGCGACCGCGCAGGTATTCGAAGGTCACCTCATCGGGAGAAACCATGCCGGCCTTGGCACCGCCCTCGATCGACATGTTGCAGATCGTCATTCGCCCTTCCATGTCGAGTTGGCGGATTGCCTGCCCGGTGTACTCGATGACATGGCCCGTCCCGCCATGCACACCGATGCGACTGATGATGGCCAGGATCAGATCCTTGGCGGTCACGCCGCGCGGCAGCGAACCCTCGACGCGAATCTCGAGAGTCTTCGGCTTCTGTTGTAGCAGGCTCTGTGTCGCCAGCACGTGGCCGACTTCGCTTGAACCGATACCAAAAGCCAGGGTGCCAAAGGCACCGTGGGTACTGGTGTGGCTGTCGCCGCAGACCACCGTCATTCCGGGCTGCGTCAACCCCAACTCGGGCGCCATCACGTGCACGATGCCCTGCCGTTCGCTTCCCAGGCCGTACAGGGGAATCCCATGGACCTCGCAGTTGTGCGCCAACTGCTCCAGTTGTGCGGCTCCGGCAGCGTCGATCACCCGAAGCTTCTGCAGGGTGATTCCACTGTCTGTGGGCGTCGAGTGATCCATCGTGGCCAGTGTCCTGGAAGGGCATCGGACCGACAGCCCGTGTTGCTCGAGTTCCGCGAATCCATGTGGCGACGTGACTTCGTGCAGCAGATGCAGGTCGATGTACAGGACTGCCGGTATGCCATCCTCGCCCGGGGGCTCGACAAGGTGACTGTGCCAGATCCTGTCGAACAGAGTCTTGGGCTGCACGTGGATCCCCATTCTCGACTAGCTCGCGACGCTGGGTGCCACTTTCGGTCCGCCTTCTGTGCTCTCGGCTGTCCGGAGACCGGGTGCCTTGGGAACTCGCGCCCCCAGGCCGAGGCTGGTCAGTAGACGATTGAGCGCGGCCAGGTAGGCCTTGGCGCTGGCGATGATGATGTCGGTGTCGGCACCGTATCCGCCAAAGGAGCGACCGTCTCCCTGCCTGGCGGCCACGCGAACCGTGGCCTCGCCCAGAGCGTCTTTGCCGGCGGTGACGCCATGCACGTCGAACTCGACCAGCCGAGCGGGCACGGAGACCACCTCATCGATGGCATGAAATGCTGCATCGATGGGTCCTGGTGCCACCGATGCGGCGACCTCTTCTATCCCGTCCGGGCCGTTGAGGCGAACTGTCGCCGTGGACATCCCCGGTCTTCCACAGGCGACCTGGAGATCGACAAGACTGAAGATCTCCTCGGGACTCGCGATCTCCTCGGTTACCAGAGCCTGCAAATCGGCATCGGTGATGGTCTTCTTGCGGTCAGCCAGATCCTTGAAGTGCCGGAAGGCCTCATCGCATTCTTGTTCCTCGAGCTCGTAACCCATCTTCTCCAGACGGGCGCGAAAGGCGTGCCGGCCGCTGTGCTTGCCGAGGATCAACTTGCTCTTGGGTACCCCCACCGTCTCGGGCGTCATGATCTCGTAGGTCTTCTGGTTCTTGAGCATGCCGTGCTGGTGGATCCCCGCCTCGTGAGCAAAGGCGTTGGATCCGACGATGGCCTTGTTCGGCGGGACCGGCATGCCGGTCAGGCTGCTCACCATGCGGCTGGTGCGGCTGATCTGGTGGGTCCGGATATTCGTTGTCAGGCCGTACAAGGGCTCCCGCGTGTGGAGAGCCATCACAATCTCCTCCAGACTGGTGTTGCCAGCGCGCTCTCCGATACCGTTCACGGTGACTTCCGCCTGTCGCGCCCCGGCACGGATGCCGGCGATGGTGTTGGCGGTCGCGACCCCCAGATCGTCGTGGCAGTGAACCGACCAGATCACGTTCTCGCTGCCTGGTGTCGCTTCGATCAGATGGCGAAACAGGTCGCCGTACTCCTCGGGCATGGCATAGCCGACGGTATCTGGAATGTTGAGAGTCGTGGCGCCCGCTTCGATGGCCACGGTCAACACTTCGACCAGGAATGTCGGATCCGATCGGCTGCCGTCCTCCGGGCTGAACTCGACATCGTCGCAGAGTGAACGGGCGTAGGCCACCATCTCGCGGACCCGCTCGATCACCTCCTGGCGGGTCATCTGGAGTTTGTGCTCCATATGCAAATCGGAGGTGGCGAGAAAGGTATGGATGCGGGCCTTGGCCGCGTGTTGGACGGCACTCCAGGCGGCGTCGATATCGCTGCGATGCGTCCTCGCCAAACCGGCGATGACAGGTCCATCCTCAGTGCCGACCTCACGCGCGATCATCGCCACGGCTTCGTGGTCATCGGGACTCGCTGCCGGAAAGCCGGCTTCAATGATGTCGACACCGAGTCGGCTCAACTGCCGGGCGATCTCCACCTTCTCGGTGCTGGTCAGGCTGGCTCCCGGTGATTGTTCGCCGTCGCGTAGCGTCGTGTCGAAGATGCGGACCACATCTGGTCGTCCTTTCTTGCTCACTGTCTCTCCTCCCTTCTCAAGCGACCGTGGTTTGAGCTTTCGGCACCGGCATCAGCCAGCCGTGACGGTCTTCCTTCTCACCGTTGACGATGCCAAAGAACTCGTTCTGCAGGAGTCGTGTGATCGGTCCGGGCGTTCCATCTCCGACAGGAATGTGATCGACCGACCGAACCGGGGTTATCTCGGCGGCAGTCCCGGTCATGAACAGCTCGTCGCACAGGTAGAGCATGTCGCGGGTGACCGCTTCCTGATGCACGGTCAGTCCCTGGTCCGCGGCGAGTTGCAGGACACTGTTGCGGGTGATGCCGGCGAGGATCGAAGAGCCCAGCGGCGGCGTGATCAACTCACCTTCGAGGGCCATGAAGAGGTTCTCACCAGCACCCTCGCTGACAACCCCGTTGTGGTCCAGCATGATGCCTTCCTGGTAGCCGTTGTTGGCGGCTTCTACTGACACCAGGCTATTGCTGGCGTATTGCCCGCCAATCTTGCCTCTGGGCATGGCAGACCCGGGAGAGAACCGTCGCCACGAGCTCACAGCCGCGTCGATGCCCTGTTCGATCGCCTCGTTCCCCAGATAGCGACCCCATGCAAAGGAGAGAATGGAGACCACCGTCGGGTTCTGCATCGGGTTCAGGCCCATGGCGCCAGGGCCCCTGAAGGCCAGCGGTCTGATGTAGCAGGACCTGTGCTCGTTGCGGGCAACGATCTCCAGACAGAGCTCGGTCACCCGGTCGTGGTTCAGATCACCCATCTCCATTCGGAGGAGCTTGGCGGAATCGAAGAACCGGACGATGTGCTCGGGGAGCCGAAAGACCGCCGGTCCGTTCTTGGTCTCGTAGGCCCGAATCCCTTCGAAGACGCTGGAGCCATAGTGCAGAGCGTGGGCCGTCACGTGGACAGTCGCTTCCTCCCATTGCACCCAGTTACCGTCGTGCCAGATCCATTCGGGATGAGATGTGGTCATGGTCTTTATCCT
This sequence comes from uncultured Acidobacteriota bacterium, assembly GCA_963707075.1. Classification (GTDB taxonomy): domain Bacteria; phylum Acidobacteriota; class Thermoanaerobaculia; order Multivoradales; family JAHEKO01; genus CAXMQZ01. The sequence goes on along the minus strand of CAVPOX010000002.1, from coordinate 1,238,741 downwards.
TGTGCTGTCCTCTGCTGATTGGCGAATCGTGGAACCGATACCAAAAACCCCCAGCGGTCAGGCTGGGGGTCGGGTAGGCGTTGGTGATGGTCTCGAAGCGGTTCTACCTGACCCCCGTGTAGGTAAGCAAAAGCAGGCTCAGTAGAGCGAGGCTCGAAAGAACGAGAAGGGCGCCCTGAGCGCTTCCGGAAACGGCAATGGCCCTGGCTCGCTGTCGATGCTCTCTTCGTGGCATGTTGGCCGGGCACTGTACGGTGGAACCCTGTTCAAGTCAAGTCAAGTCAGGAAAGGGTTTAATAGTCAGAGCGTGCGGCCGAGGGCACCAACGATGGGTTGCACCAGAGCGACCAGGTGCTCGAGATCCTGGCGAGTCAGCGCTTGCTCCCGGTCACAGAGGGCCTCGTCGGGGCGAGGGTGGACCTCGACGATCAGTCCGTCGGCACCGGCGGCCGCCGCCGCCAGGGCGAGAGGTATCACGAGTTGTCTCTGCCCCGCGGCATGCGATGGATCGACGATAATAGGCAGATCGGACCGTTGCTTGATCACCGGGACCGCGCTGACGTCGAGCGTGCTGCGGGTCGCGGTCTCAAAGGTACGGATGCCGCGCTCGCAGAGGATGACCCGCATGTTGCCACCGGCCTGGATGTACTCCGCCGCGGCGAGCCATTCATCGATGGTGGCACTCAAACCCCTCTTGAGCAGCACCGGGCGATCCACGGTGCCCAGCTTCTTGAGCAGGGCGTAGTTCTGCATGTTGCGGGCACCGACCTGGAGAACCGCAGCGTGAGAAGCGACGAGCTCCACATCCTCGGGCCGCATGACTTCGGTGACCACCGGCAGGTCGAAGGCTTCACCAGCCCGCGCCAGCAGCTCGAGACCCTCCTGACCCAACCCCTGGAACGAGTATGGCGAGGTGCGAGGTTTGAAGGCGCCACCGCGCAGAATCCTGGCGCCACAAGACTTCACCAACTCCGCCGCGTCGTGAATCTGCTGCCGACTCTCGACGGCGCAGGGTCCAGCCATGAGGACGAATCTCTCGCCACCCACGATCACCGGACCGACCTGGACCTCGCGGCGTGCCGGCAGATCTCGTGTTTGGATCCCTGGCACCGGCGATTCTTCCTGTTGCTTCACCGAGTCTTCATCCGATTCGGCGAGTCTCTCAGCCGAAGGGATCTCGGCAGCGCGATCTCGTCGCGGGTAGCAGCCCAGGATGCGCAGGCTCCTGACGTGGGAGCGGATGTCGTCGAGGGCCCGAGAGACCGACGGTTGGTTGAGATTTCCTTCCAGATCGATGTAGAAGCGGTACTCCCACGGAGAGTCGGGTTGGGGGCGACTCTCGATCTTGCTGAGATTGATGTCGTGCCGGGCGAAGGTCTCGAGGCAGCTGGACAGCGATCCCTTCTCGTGGCGAACCGACAGGACCAGGGAAACGCGCGCGGGTCGATGCGGATCGACCTCCTCGGGTTCACGCGCAATCAGGACGAAGCGAGTCTCGTTCCCCTCATGGTCGGCGATCTCCGAAGCGAGGATGTCCAGGCCGAAGAGGTCTGCGCAGTCGGCGGGTGCAATGGCTGCTACTTCCGGATTGCCGTTGGCCACGACTGCTTCAGCAGCTGCGGCCGTATCCCAGTAGCTTTCGCTTCGGCAATGTCCGAGGGCGGAGAGGAAACGGTCGCACTGTTGCAATGCCACGGGGTGAGACCGGATGACCCGGAGATCCTCCAGCCGGGTACCCGGCAGTGCCAATAGAGTGTGCTCGATGGGAAGTAACTCCTCGTCGACGATCGACAGGTCGCTGCTGTCGAGCAATCGGTACACCTCCTGAATGCTGCCAGCGATGGTGTTCTCGATTGGCAACAGGGCATAGTCGACTTCGCCCGCTTGCAGTGCAGCGACCACCGCCGCGAAGGATTGGAATCCGCTCAGGTGAGGTGACTTGTCAACCCGGGCCACTGCCAACTTGCCGACTGCCAGGGCACTGTTCGAGCCCACGATTCCCTGAAAGCCGACGGTCTTCCTGCCAAGTCCGTATTGTTCCCGGGGACGGTCGAGCAGGCCCTCCTGAACTCGGCGAGAATAATCGAGTATGTCGCGCAGAATACGCCCGACATAGTAGGGAGAGAGCCCCTGAGATTCCGCCTCCTGAACCCAAGCGGCAAAGACCTGCCGTTCGCGCGCCAGGTCCTGCAGCGGCTGCCCGGGTTCTGACTTCTTGTGCTCGGCGACCGCCCGGATCTGTTCCATCCTCTCGGCAAGCAGGGTGACCAACTCGTGGTCGATGGCGCTGATACGTTTTCTTGCAATCTCGATGACAGAAGGGCTCATGATCTCTCCTCGCTGCGGGAAGAAGCCTGCCGGGTGAGCAGGTGAGCTATCCAGCCGTTTCGTCGTCGGCCAACCCCATGCAGAAGAGACCGTTCAGGGGCCCGACATAGTAGGTCACGTCCTTCTCTGGCTTGCCGAACTTGTTGAAGCATTCGACATCTACCTTCTGGCCGAGGGCGTCGAGAGTCAGGGAGAGCTTCTGCGGCCTTTTGGGGACCTCGTAATCACCCGTGCGCGAAACCCAGGGATCCTCCCATTCACCCTCGCCACTGAGCTCGATCGACTGTTTGCCGAGTTTGAATGAAACCAGGTCACCGCCTTCGAGAGTGTAGGCCGTGAAGGTTCCATCCGGCGACAGCACCAGACGCACGACAGCACCTTCGATAAAGCTCGCCAGAACCTCGTCCCCGACCTCCGCGGCCATCGTCTCCTCGGTAATGCCGAGACTCTCGTTCTCCAGGTTCCTCATGGCCTGCTGCATTCCCCACTCCACGCTTTGGGGCAGACCACCGGTGCCCTGCCCGGCCTGTCCGAAAGATGGAGCCGCCCCGGCCAGCAAGGCAATGACTGTAGCGATCATGCTGTGCTTCATTCCGATCTCCTTGAAAGAGGTTGAGATGTGATGGATACCTCAGGTTACGTCGGCCTTTGAGAAGTACTCTCGCAGTCTACTCCGGTAGGCGAGTGCCGATGCGACAAACAGAACTGTCAGGACACCGACCTCCACGATGGGCAGTGGGAAGGCCCTGGGTGACAGGACAGTCGCGATCCAGACGGTGGCAACGAAACCGATGACACCGAAGACGACAGCCACCAGTGTGTTTTCTGTCTTTCTTCGGTGGGCAACCTGCAGCTGGAGGTGCCCCCAGAGTGCCAGCGGCATCGCAATGACTGTCATCGCGAGCGGACGAAAGAAGAAGGGGATGAAATCGAATCGAATGTCGTATCCGACCAGCCAGCCACAGAGTAGCCCGAGCACCGTGAGCGCCACGCTCAGACCGACAAAGAAGACTGCGATGTCGACAAGGCCAGCGCGGAATGTTACCCCGGCCTGGAACCGTCGCGAGATCGGGTAAGCCAGGGTCGTCTTCAACAGGGACGAGGGTGAGGTGATGGCCAGTGCCACTCCCATGGCTGCCACGACCAGGATCACGATCGGATCATGCTCGCCGCGATCGACCAGGGTCGGATTGTGGGGTGACTGCAAGAGGGCATCGCTCAAGGTTCTGCCGAGGGCTTCGGCGAAGCTCGAGTTGCCGCGGTTGGCCCAGGAGTGGACGGCGAAGACGAGCCCTAGAGCCCACAGCCTGGACGGCATCTTGAGCGCCGTCTTCCAGGTCACAGGACCATAGCCGGCGTAGGCTACGGCACGCACCCAACTCCACATTCGGGAGTCGAGGTAGCCTGCCCGCCAGACGGTTGCTTTGGGTCTTCTGGCCGCCAGCTTTTTGCGCTCGAACTCGGCAGAGCGTCGCATCGAGTAGCTGCCCGGGAAGGGTGAGGTGGGGTGAAACAGCCTCAGTCGAAGATTCGACCGGCAAAAGAGCCTGTGAAGGCTCAGTGCGCCCAGGGTCAACGCCACCGCAATGGCGGCTGCGGGGTGGGCAGCGACAAGCTCGGAGAGGTAAAGGGACCTGGAGACCGCAAGCAGTATGACCACCAGCGTGACGCTGGCCATCCAGGGACGGAGTGGATCGAAGAAGGTCCCGCCGAGACAGTAGGCTGCCAGGCCGATTGCCAAGAGTACGGCGAAATGCTGTGTGTTGATCTGGGCCTCGGAAACCAGGCCTGCAACGACCAGGACAACAAGGGAGCCCGAAGCCAGGAAGCCGGCTCCGAGCCGTCTGTTGAGCCTGGGAAGCGGCCACGCACAGGAGCAGTGCTGGAACTCCTGAATGACGGCGCCCCCAAGCCAACCAAAGAGAATGGGGAAGCCAACGGCTGCCAGAAAGGCGGCATCGATGTAGGGGCTGAAGATCTCATCGGGCTGACCGAGCACCGCTACGAGGAACGACAGCGACAGAAATGCAACAGCCCCGATCCAGAAGACCGAAGCTCGTCCCATCAGCAGGAAGAAGGGTTGCAGATACGTCATGACTCCTGCTCCTCCATCAGGAGGGGAAACAGCTCTTCCAGATTGAGGGCGTGCACAGTCACGGTGACCTGGTGCGCAGATTGAAACCGCTCGAGGTCCGATTGGTTCTGCAACACCAGGAGGCGCGCTTCGCGTCCGCTGATCTCCTGTTCCAGCACGAAAGATTCGCTGAATCGTTCGGGTAGATCTTCGTCGGGAGAGACGATCAACCACTCGGCGTAGCGTTCCTTGAGCTCGTCGAGGGCAGCATCGGTAATGACTCGCCCCCTGTCGAGACACAACACCCGGTCGACGATCTTCTCCACATCGCGTAGCACGTGGCTGGACACCAGAATCGTCGCCTCGTCCTGCCGCAGGAACTCGAGAAGGAACTCGAGGAGCTTGCCTCGGACGATGGGGTCGAGATCGCTGACAGGCTCATCGAGGACCAGCAGCTGCGGGTGGTGGCAGACCGCCAGGATGATGGCGAGCTTCTGCAGATTGCCGGTCGATAGAGCGCCCACCACGGATGACGGGTCGAGCTCGAGCTCCGTCAGGAGTCGTTTCTGGCGCTCACCATCCCATTCAGGGTAGAAGCAGGCAACATACTCCAGGTGTTGCTCGACGGTCATCCAGTCGAGAAGGCGGATCTCCTGCGGCACGAAGCCGATTCGAATGAGCTCATCGTGGCCGAGCTTGTCCGCTGATCGGCCGAGGGTGGCCACGGAGCCTTCGGTTGGCAACAGCAGACCCATCAGGTGATGCAGCAAGGTCGTCTTGCCACTCCCGTTTCTTCCCAACAGGCCGACGATTGAGGGTCGGGCGATCTGAATATCGACTTGGTCGAGTGCCGCCAGGTCGCCGAAACGTTTGGTGAGATTGTGGGTCTCACAGACATATTCCATGGTTTACCTCTCATCCTCGTCGAGGAGGCGTCGAAAAACAGCGACCGACTCGTCTGACTTCAGGCCGAGCTGCCGGGCCTTGGTGGCGATGGGGCGCAGCGCACTCTCGAGCTGACCGATTCTCGATGCATGGTGCTGGTCGCTCTGGCGCTCTCTCACGATCGAGGGCAGACCGGGACGCCTTTCCAGCACACCCTCCTCCTCGAGCAGCGCATAGGCCTTGCTGACCGTCATGGGGTTGACTCCCAGTTTGGCGGAGAGTGCGCGGGTGGACGGGATCTCGTCTCCCGGGTTCAGCAGTCCACTGGAGATATGGAATTGAACCTGCTGCATCAGCTGCCGATAGACCGGAATGCCGCTGTGGGGATCGACGACGAGGATCATGGTTGAGTGGTCTCTGGTGTATGACTCGACTAATACACCAGAGTGTACGTCTGCTGGGTGTATATGTCAAGTAATACACCGGGGCGGACGATGTGTCCCTCCGAGCTGATCGCGATGCCGAATGGATCGATATCTCGTTTCGAGATCCAGGCGATGGGCGTGGATAGTAGACTTCCGAGTCGGACACAGGAGCGCAGACGATGCAATTCGAAGGAATCTATACGCCGGTCATCACTCCCATGGGACCCGATCGTGAAATAGACGAAGAGGGTTGGGTTCAGGTCATCGAGCACCTGCTGGCGCAGGGGATGCATGGCCTGGTCCTGGGCGGCACCACGGGCGAGAACTACGCCTTGACGCGTGAAGAGCGCATTAGACAGTTTCAGTTTGGCAACGAGGTGATCGCCGAAAGGGTCCCATGGGTTGCGGGTGTGAACGACATTCGAACCGAGGATGTCTGTGACTACGCAATAGCCGCCCGAGAGGCCGGTGCGTCAGCCATTCTTCTGGCCGTGCCGCCTTACTCGTTACCGAACGACAAGGAATTGGCTCAGCACGCCCTGGCCGTCGACAAGGCCTGCGGTCTGCCGGTCATGCTGTACAACTACCCGGGCCGGTCGGGGACAGAATTCGGGCACGAGTTTCTCCAGCGGGTGGCCCGAAACGGCAACTTCACCGCCATCAAAGAAAGCAGCGGGGACATCAATCGGATTCACATGATTGCAAGAGAGTTTCCCCATCTGCAGTTGAGCTGCGGGGCGGATGACCAGGCTCTCGAGTTCTTCGTCTGGGGTGCGCGCTCCTGGGTTTGCGCGGCGGGAAACTTCCTGGGTGCCGAGTGCATCGCTCTCTATGAGACCTGTGTCCTGCAGGGAGACTTTGCCAAGGGACGCAGGTTGATGAAGGCCTTGCTGCCTGTCATGACGGTTCTGGAACGCGGTGGCAAGTTCGCGCAGTGTGTGAAGTACGGATGCGAGATGCAGGGACTGCCGGCCGGGACGGTGCGGCTGCCTCTTCGGCCAATGAAGAAGGAACTGAAGCGACAACTGCGGGATGCAGTCCTCACTGCGCGCAGAACCATCCAGGGGATTCTGGCGGCAACAGCAGAGACCGCCATGGCCGCGAAGTGATCTGAGATGCTGTGAGTGCTGTTTTGAAACTGTGAGTCCAGAGACCGAGGAGCCTGCTATGAGCGATGTGTTGACACGGGAAGAGTATGTCGGAGTGGCGAAGGCGATCACCTTCCCGGCGAACTCATGGATCAACGGGAAGTTCACCGGTGCCAAATCGGGAGAGACCTACAAAACCACGAACCCTGCGACGGGTGAGGTCTTGGCTGAGGTGGCCTCGTGTGGTGAGGAGGATGTGGACTACGCGGTCAAAAAGGCGCGACAAGCCTTCGACTCTGGTGTGTGGTCTCGTCTCCACCCATCAGAGCGCAAGGAGATCATGATCAAGTGGGTCAAGCGCCTGAAGCGCGAGCGGTATGAACTCACCGTTCTGGAGAGCCTTGACAGCGGCAAGCCGGTACGCGATATCGCGGAGATCGATCTGGCGGAGACAATTCACTGCCTGGCCTGGTATGCCGAGGCAGCCGACAAGCTCTTCGACAAGATCGCACCCTCGGGTGACGACGCCATGGCGCTGGTTGTTCGCGAACCCGTGGGAGTGGTGGGCTGCATCCTGCCCTGGAACTTTCCCTTGATGATGCTGGGGTGGAAAGCGGGACCGGCTCTGGCGGCGGGCAACAGCGTGATTATCAAGGCGGCCAAGGAGACCAGCATGTCCGCCGTGCGGGTTGCCGAGTTGGCAACTGAAGCGGGAATTCCGGACGGCGTGTTCAACGTCGTGACCGGACCTGGATCGAGAGTCGGCAAGGCACTTGGCACGCACGATGGCATCGACGCGATTTCGTTTACCGGCTCGACCGAGATCGGACGCCAGGTGCTGCGGTACTCGGCAGAGAGCAACCTGAAGAAAGTGACTCTCGAACTGGGTGGAAAGAACCCGTCGGTGGTGCTCTCGGATGCGATGCATTTGGATGCCGTTGCCGAACATGTGGTCAACGCTTGCTTCTGGAACATGGGACAAAACTGCACGTCGAACAGTCGTCTCATTGTGCACAAGGACGTCAAGGAAGAGCTGCTGGAGAGGATCCTGGTCAAAGTGCGCGAGTGGCGGACTGGCGATCCGCTGGAGCCGTCGAACCGACTCGGATCGATGGTGTCCAGGAGCCACTTCGAACAGGTCATGGGCTACATCGAAGCCGGCAAGGAGGAGAAGGCGACCCTGGTTCTAGGCGGTGAGTCTCTGGATGAAGGGAGTGGTCTCTTCATACCGCCGACCATTTTCGACGACGTGACTCCGGATATGACGATCTCTCGCGAGGAGATCTTTGGACCGGTGTTGGCCGTCACGACCGCTGGTAGCGACGACGAAGCCATACGTCTGGGCAACGACACCTGCTATGGGTTGCAGGCCTCGTTGTTTAGCGGTGGCGTGCGCAATGCCCTGCGCGGTGCCCGGGAGCTCAAGGCCGGAACCGTGTCCGTCAATTGTTACGGGGAAGGCGACATCACGACACCGTTTGGTGGCATGAAACTCTCGGGTTTCGGCGGGCGAGACAAAGGCATGGAGGCCTTCGAGCAGTATCTCGAGACCAAGACCATCTGGGTGGATTTGAGCGACTACGAGGTCGACGCCGAGCTGGACTGAGCTGCGGAGGCCACAATGCGTCTATCCAAGATGATTCAAGCCGTCGACACTCATGTCTGTGGAGAGCCTGGACGGGTCATTGTTGGTGGGGTCCTCGATGTACCCGGATCGACCATGTTCGAGAAGATGACCTATCTCGAAACGCAAGCCGACGAGCTGCGGCTGAGGATGTTGAGGGAACCCCGAGGTTACCCGGCAGCCAACTGCAATCTGATTCTGCCACCGACCCATCCGGACGCCCATGCGGGGTACGTGATCATGGAGCAGGTCGAGTACCCAGGGATGTCTGGGACCAATACGATCGCCGTAACCACGGTACTCATCGAGACTGGCATGGTGCCGTCGACGGAGCCGGTGACGGAGCTTCTGCTCGAATCTCCGGCTGGCCTCATCGCGGTTCGTGCCGATGTCGAGGGCGGCAAGGTCAAACAGGTGACATTCGAGAACGTCCCGGGTTTTGCGGTGCATCTCGACGCAGAAGTCGATGTGCCTCAACTGGGGAAGGTCAAGGTCGACGTGGCCTATGGAGGGATGTTCTATGTGATCGCCGATGCTGACCAGGTGGGGCTGAGCCTGCAGCCGGATGAGGCCAGGGACATCACCAGGATCGGCGAGATGATCAAGGCGGCTACCGTCGAGCAACTCGAGCCGCCGGTACATCCCGAGAACCCGGATATCCGGGGAGTCACCATTGGGCAGCTCTCGGCGCCGCCCGTTACCCCAGGGGCCCACCGCAAGAACACGGTGATCGTGTCGTCCGGCCAGCTGGATTGGGATCGGCCGAGCACCTGGACCGGCGTACTGGATCGGTCCCCCTGTGGAACCGGAACCTCGGCCAAGATGGTTGCGATGTGGGCCAAGGGGGAATTGCCGCTGGATCAGGACTTTGTGCACGAAGGCATACTGGGGACGACCTTCACTGGCAGACTCATCCGAGAAACCAGGTTGGGTGACTTCGACGCCGTCGTTCCGACGATCTCGGGAACGGCATGGATTACAGGATTTGCCCAGTATGTGGTCGATCCGGAAGACCCATTTCCAAACGGGTACACAGTCGGAGATATCTGGGGTGGACAGGCAGGGTGATCAGGCAGTGGTCCCTGGGATCCCCTGTCGGACCTGCGCTGTTAGCGGAGCTGGATTTGAATCTTACGAACACTTGCTGGAGGGAACAAGAATGGCCAAAGTGATTCCCCTCGAGATCATTCGGGGGATCGTGCCCCGGCTCGATCTCGTCAACCTGATGGAGGAGGGTTTCGTCGCCTACTCGGCCGGGCGAGCGGTCGTGCCGCCCGTGGGTGAGCTGATCTTCGAGGATCCCCCCGGGGAAACCCACATCAAGTACGGCTACATCCGCGGTGGGGACTACTACGTCATCAAGATCGCTTCGGGCTTCTATGAGAACCCGAAGCTCGGATTGGCGCCGGGAGAGGGATTGATGCTGCTCTTCAGTCAGAAGACGGGTCTCCTCGAGACCGTCTTGCTCGACCGGGCCTACCTCACCGATGTACGCACCGCTGCGGCGGGAGCGGTGGCTGCCAAGCACCTGGCTCCGAGTGCGGTGCGGCGAATTGGAATTCTGGGAGGGGGCGTTCAGGCGCGGCTTCAGCTCGACCATCTGCTGCCGCTGATCCCGTGTCGGCAAGTGCTGGTGTGGATGCGAAACCCCGAAGCTACGGAGAGCTATCGGCAGAGCTTCGCCGACTCGGATCTCGAGATCGAGTTTGCCAGCGACCCCGATGCAGTGGCTGAAGCCTGCAACCTGATCGTGACGACAACACCTGCCAAGCAACCCCTCCTGTGTGCCGACGCCATCAGACCTGGCACGCACATCACGGCGATGGGCTCGGATACAGAGGACAAGCTGGAGCTGGAGCCGGACGTTCTCGCCAGAGCCGACGTGGTGGTGGTCGATAGCCTGCCCCAGTCAGAGAGTCGCGGCGAGGTCTTTCAGGCCGTCAAAGCGGGTGTCCTGGATCGCGATGTCGTAGTCGAGCTCGGGGCTGTCATCGCAGGCGCTGCCGAGGGGCGGACCGACGACCAGCAGGTCACGATCTGTGATCTCACCGGCGTCGCCGTTCAGGATCTGATGATCGCTCAAGGAGTGTTGGAGCAGGTGCGTCTGGATTCCGAGCTGCCAGTCGCGTGAGATCGACTATTGGCAGGAAAGGGGGAGCCGTGAAAGTTAGATCGCTTGTTGCTGTAACGCTGTTGTGCTGTCTGGCGCCAGTGGGTGCTTCGGAGTCGCCCGACCTTGCTTATCTGGACATCGAGGAGCTTCAGAGCCGCATGCAGGAGGGCAGCCTGACAGCGGTGCAGCTGGTGTCTTTCCACATCCAGAGGATCGCGGAGCTCGACAAGGCAGGTCCTGCGCTGGGGTCGGTCATCGAGATCAATCAGGACGCCTTGGCCATCGCTGCCCAGCTCGACCAGGAGCGTGCGGAAAAGGGCCCCCGAGGTCCGTTGCATGGAATACCGGTTCTGTTGAAGGCCAACATAGATACCGGCGACAAAATGGAAACGACGGCTGGCTCATTGGCACTGCAAGGGCACAAGGCTCCCGATGACGCTTTTCATGTGGCCGCGCTGCGGGAGGCCGGAGCTGTCATTCTGGGCAAGACGAATCTGAGTGAGTGGGCCAACATGCGTTCCAATAACTCGACGAGCGGATGGAGCAGCATCGGAGGTCAGACGCACAATCCTTACAGTATCGATCGCAACCCCTGCGGGTCCTCCAGTGGCTCGGCCGTCGCGGTGGCAGCGGGCCTGACGGTGGTGGCTGTGGGCACCGAGACCTGGGGTTCGATTGTCTGCCCGGCGGGCATCAACGGAGTCGTGGGCATCAAGCCCACCGTCGGCCTGGTGAGCCGCGATGGCATCATCCCCATCTCCCAGACGCAGGATACTGCGGGCCCGATGGCTCGGACGGTACGAGACGCAGCGCATTTGTTGACGGCGATGGCCAGCCATGATCCGTCGGATCCAGCAGCCACGGGTCATCCCGGTGCCAGAGACTACACGGAAAAGATCGGCCTGCGGGGATTGAAAGGCGCCCGAATCGGCGTCTGGCGGGATTACAGCGGCGCCGAAGGCAATCCGGCTGTGGCGGCACTACTCGATACGGCCATCGACACCATGAAGAGTGCCGGGGCGACAGTGGTGGATCCGGCAGAGCTCGAGATTCCGGAAGGGGCCTACGAGGCGGATTACCAGGTACTGCTCTACGAATTCAAGGCCGGTCTGAATGCCTATCTCGCCACCAGTGGTGTCGATCCAGCGGTCGACACCCTCAACGAGCTCATCGAGTTCAATCGCGAGCACGCGGAGTCCGTCATGCCCTGGTTCGGCCAGGATGTCTTCCTGGAAGCCGAGAGCAAGGGTCCCCTCAGCGATCCCGAATTCAAGGAGGCGCTCGAGGCGAGCCACGGTCAGATCGCCAAAGCGGTAGATGCGGTGATGAAAGAGCACGCGCTGGATGCCCTGATCGCTCCGACCAACAGTCCGACCTGGACCACCGACCTGGTGAATGGAGATCACTGGGGAGGCAATACAGTCGGCAGCTCTGGCCCGGCCGCTATCTCGGGTTATCCGTCGATTACTCTCCCCATGGGAGAGATCCACGGTCTGCCGATCGGGGTCTCACTGTTCGGTCTCCCCCAAACCGAGGCCGACTTGATTGCCCTTGCCTACGAGCTCGAACAGCAGCTCGATGCGTGGAAACCTCCAAGTTTTCGGCAATCTGTGGAGCTCGACTCCGAGTAGGGCTGGTTTGGCCCAAGGCCAGGTAGCGGACCCGGGCCTGGTCTAGCTGTCGAGCCGCTTCAGGCCGAATCCGGTACGGTCGAAACCCGCGGCCCACAACAGGGAGAAAACTGGGCCGCCGTAGCAGAAGACCGCCCATGGCAGGAGCTGTAGGGTGGGCACGCCGAGCGTGGTCGCCATGAAGATTCCGGAGACGGTCCAGGGCATCAGTGGCTCGACGATGGTCACGGAATCCTCCAGAGAACGGGAGAGATTGACCGATGCGAGATTGCGTTGCTTGTAGGCTTTCTGAAACATCCCACCCACGATGAGAGCGGTGACTCCCCCATGGCTGGTGAGCGAGATCATGGTGGCGCCGGCACCCATGGTGGCCCCGATGAGGCCGAAGGTCGATCTCACGCCACCCAGCAGGAGCTGGAGAAGGCGATCCAGAGCGCCTGAGACATCCATGCCTGCCGCCAGGAGAAAGGCGGCCAGAATGACGACGAGAGTGCTCGACATGGAGTAGAGTCCACCGCGATCGAGCAGCCTGACGAACGCCTCGCTCAAGTTCACTGCATCGATGCCCTTCTCGGCGGCCATTGTGGGGTTGAATCCGACCACTGCCGAGGCCATGGCGCTCTCGATCCGGAATCCCTGGAGGAGCACAGCCAGGATCGTGGCGACAAACGACGAGGCGGCCAAAGCCAGGGCGGGAGAGACTCGCAGTGCGATGCCCGCCAGCACGACCGCCAGGGGAAGCAGGGTCCATCCGGAAAGCGTGAAGACAGTTCTCAGCTCTGTTAGCAGGGCGACGGCCGATTCCGGCATTCCTTCTGCGGCTGTGCTTCGATGCCCGACGATCGAATACACGATCAGTGCGATGACGGTCGATGGCACGGCCGTGTAGAGCATGTGCCGAATGTGGGCATAGAGGTCGGCGGCAGCACCGATAGCGCAGATGTTGGTGGAATCGGAGAGGGGAGACATCTTGTCCCCCAGATAAGCCCCGGAGATCACTGCCCCGGCGGTGGCAGGAAGGGGCGCCCCGATGGCGCTGGCGGCGCCCATGAGAGCCACTCCCAGGGTCCCGGCCGAGCCCCACGAGGTGCCGGTGCACAGGGACATGACCGCAGTGACCAGAAACGCCGATAGCACGAAGAAGCGGGGGCTAAGGAGCTGGATGCCACCCGCGATCAACGCCGGAATGGTCCCCGAGGCGACCCAGGTCCCAATCAACATCCCGATGGTCAACAGGATCAGAATGACGGGTAGAACAGCCGCCAGCTTCTCGCCGGTCGAGCGTTGGATGTCGTCCCAGGTCGCGCCGCGCAGGATCGCTTGCAGACCAGCTACGGTAGCGGCTGCCAGGATGGCGAGAACGAGAAGCTTATTGCCGACATCCAGGAACAAGCCACCTGCGACGAAGCAGCCGATGAGAGTGAAAAGAGGCAGGGCGGCAGTCGCGGCAGACATGGGCACGCGAATCGGAGTTTCAGATGCCCGCAAGAGCCTGATCCAGGTCGTCGATCAGAGCTGCCGAACCCTCGAGTCCTACCGAGAGTCGAACGGTGCCGAGTGGAATCTGCTGTCCAGCCAGATCAGCGGCATTGGTGTTGCGATTAGGTGTCAGGGCCAGACTCTCGACGCCACCCCAGCTGACGCCGATCCGGAAGAGCTCCAGCCGATCGATGAAGGCGGCCACGGTCTCGTAGCTGTCGGAATCGAGCTCGAAGCTGAAGAGGCTGGAGAAGCCACGCATCTGACGCTCGACCAGCGACGGGTCCGCTGCCAGTCCGGGGTGAAAGACCTGTCTCACCTTGAGATGGTCAGCCAGGAACCGGGCTATCGTCAGACCGTCGCTGTGGTGCTGTCGCATGCGGTTGGGCAGCGTTCGCAGCCCTCGGTTGACCAGCCACGCGTCGAAGGGTCCGATGGATCCACCCAGCAGTAGATAGCTGTTATAGAAGATTGTCCGCAGAAGTTCTTCCGGGCCGACGATGGCGCCAGCGATGACATCGCTGTGACCACCCATGTACTTCGTTGCGGCATGGATCACCAGGTCGACTCCCAGGTCCAGCGGCTTTTGAAAGAGAGGCGTTGCCCAACTGTTGTCGATCGCAGTCAGAGCTCCGTGTTCTTTGGCCAGGCGTGCAATACCTGCAATATCGATGACGCGGAACAGCATGGTGCCGGGGCTCTCGATCCAGACCATCCGCGTCTCGGGGCGCATCGCCTCAGCGATGCGATTCAGATCCGAATTGAGCACGACGTCGTATTCCACTCCAAAGTGGCGCAGTCGTTGGGCGAGCTCCAGCGTCGGCCCATAGGTATTGTTGACAAAAAGAATGTGCGTTCGCGACTCGAGGAGACCCAACAGGGTGGCGCTGATCGCAGCCATTCCGGAGGCCAGCACCTTGCACGATTCGCCGTGTTCGAGTTGGGCGATTTTGTGCTCGACGGCTTCGACGGTGGGGTTTTGCCCCAGGGTATAGACATGGGTGCGATGCTCGGCTTCCAGGCCGGCGCTCAGGGCGTCAGTCGACGCTTGCGCGAACAGAGATGTCTGGACGATGGGTGGGGACATCGATCCACCGTCGGCAGTCGGATCCTCCCCGTGTCCCAGGCAGACCAGCTCGTCATTCGGCTCGATTTGCGGCGTTTCGATCATGATCGGAGACGGCTCTGCCCGGATGCAAGACGGTCCTCACATTCTACCGATACGATTCCCGCGCCTGTTACACTGAATTGTTGGATCAACCAAAAACCCCCTAGGAGGATAGTCAATGGCTTTCAAGCTGCCTGATCTACCGTATGACAACAACGCCCTCGAGCCCTACATCGATGCGACGACGATGGGCATCCACCACGGCAAACATCACCAGGCCTATGTGAACAATTTGAATGCGGCGCTCGAGGGTCATCCCGAGCTGCAGAAGAAGAGTGCTCTCGAGTTGATCATGGATCTCGATGCGCTGCCCGCCGAGATCCGCACCGCGGTGCGCAACAACGGTGGTGGCCACGTCAACCACTCCCTGTTCTGGACCGTCATGGGTCCGAAGAAGGGGGGCGAGCCATCAGGTGACCTGGCGGAGAGGATCAATGGGGCTTTCGGCTCATTCGAAGAGTTCAAGGCCGCTTTCAGCAAGGCAGCGGCGACCCGCTTCGGCAGCGGCTGGGCATGGCTGTGCGTCGACGGCACCGGCAAGCTGGTCGTCAACAGTACTCCAAATCAGGACAACCCGATCTCGGGCGGAGAGCTGATGCCCATTCTGGGACTCGATGTTTGGGAGCATGCCTACTACTTGCACTATCAGAATCGGCGACCGGACTACATCTCCGAGTGGTTCAACGTGGTCGACTGGGACCGGGTTGCAACCTATTTGGCGATGGTTCAGGTGGGCGATGACATTTCAGGAATTGCCGAGTGGGCCAAGTCGCACTGGGAGAAGCTCGGCGAAACCCTGCGCAATCTCATCGACTAGTCGCCAGGTGCAGTGAGAGTGACCTGCCGAGTTGGTGGGGCTAGCTCCTGGAGAATCGTGCGGCGGTGAAACCCGCCAACATCGCGGTCTGGGACAGCCCCACCAGTCCGGTATGTCTGACGCGTTCCGAGAAGGTGCGCCCACCAGATACCGTTCTTACCATCCGCTGCCACGTCGAAGCCAACGTCGGGCCGGGTACCCCATTTTCTCCCCCGTAGAGGATGTAGGCTCCCTTACCATATCGGTAGTGTTGACGCAAAAACCCCGTCAGGGTGGTGTCGCGCATGTGGTGGACTACCGCTTCCGGGACGGAGACGATCAAGTGGCCCGCGGCGCGCCAGCGAAGGCAGAACTCGTAGTCCTCGTAGCCCGCACGTCGGTATCGTTCATCGAAGCCACCGAGCTTCCCGAACTCCCGTCTCGGGACCGCCAGGTTGGCCGACTGCGCGCGAATGACGGTCCCGTCGCTGTCCGTCGCCGGTTCTGACAGCAGCTGGGTTACACGATCGGTGGCGAGCTGCGGCTCTCCGATAATCACTTCTCCAGCGAGTGCCGCTCCCGATGCCTGGGTGGATCGGTTCAGCAAACGCTCGGCCCACTCGGGCTCGGGGATGCAGTCATCGTCGAGGAACGCGATCAACGGCGCTTGGGCTGCGCGAGCACCTGTGTTGCGTGCCGCGGCCGCTCCCGAGTTCTCCGCATGCCGGATGAGCTGAACCTGCTCGGGAAACCGAGCCCCGATGGGACTCGCTTCGGAGGTGGAAATGCCGCCGTCATCGACAACGATGATCTCGAGCTGCGCGGGGGGCAGGGTTTGATCTTCGAGCGCAACCAGGCAGCGCGCCAGGGCAGGCGCCCTGCGACAGGTCGGGACGACAATCGAGAGTTGTGGTCGGGTCTCGGTGGTTCTAGACAAAGATGATCTGTTCCTCGCCCCTGGCCACATAACGTTCGCGCTCGAATTCCAGACTCAGGCGGTACTGCATGCAGTTGCCACTGCCAGCCAGCAATCCGGCAATGGCCCCGGCAGGGATCAGGATCGATGCCAGGAGCAGGTAGGGCAGAGCGGAGATCGAGGGCCCCGGCGCTGTCCGGTGGAAGTCTTTCACCGCTCGCAGGAATCTGCGAAGCGAAACCAGGGGTGTCAGGGCAGTAAAGAACAGGCGCTTTGGCCAGGACCAGTCCTCGACCGAAACCAGGGTCGACCAGAACAGTCGAGCACCCCAGAACTGTCCCAGAAAGAAACCACGCATCGCGCTCAGATTGGTGTGCAGGACCTGCGCTTCAGCCGCCCGGTAGAGCTTCTGTCCCTGGTTTTCCAGACGACGGAAGAACACCCCCTCCGCTTCCAGTAGCTCTCCGAGATTCTCCTGGGCGCGGAGTAAGTCGGTCGAATAGGACAGGTTGTGCCAGCACAGCAAGGAGGTCTCCTCGGATTCCGTTGGAGCGGCACTGGGTCCGAAATTCAGACACATATCGGCCCAGCCAAGCGTCGTGTCCGGGTTGGAGGGACGCATGCTGGGACCTACAACCGGGTAGCCCATGGCGTGAGCTGCGAGCAAGGCCCGGGCCCAGCCGGGCTCCGGGAAGGAGTGGTCCTCGGCGAAGACGGTCCTCGTGCCCTTGGCCACCGAAACAGCGTCGGCCCGTGGATCTCCTGTCGATTGAAAGGTGCCGGTGGCAAACAGGGTGACTTCACCCAGCTGTTCGGTATCTTCGGGTAAGACTTCGATGGGTCTCTCGGTCTGGTGAACGATGATCAGCTGCATGTGGTTCGCGATGTCCTGAGCGGCGAGGTGGCGAATGGTCTTGCGGATGCGCTCGTAGCTGCTGGCGGTGACCAGAATCACTGAAAGATCGATCTCGCTCATGAGGCTACCTCGATGACGCGTCTCTCTCGATGGGCCTGCTCGGCCGCCAGGATCACCTGCAGGCTTCGCCAACCGTCTTCGATGGTCGGGCTCAGTGACTCTCCCCGGCGGACAGCTTCGACGAATCTCTTCAGGGCCCGTGGAAACGACGGCTCGCGCAGTGGCGCCCGGAGCTTCTCTTTGAAACCCTTCCCGGGCAGAAAGCTGACGATTCTGTTTCTCAACATTTGGGTGCGTACCTCACGCGGGAAGCGTCCTGTCTGAGCCACCCGCTCACTGAAGTAGCGATCGTAGAGCAGCTTGCCAGATTCCCCAAGAATCTCGATGCGGTCTTCCTCGACGGTGGCCAGGGAAACAAAGGTCTGCACCACGACTCCGGAGACCAGTGTCAAGGTGAGCATGGCGTTGTCGTCTTCGGTCTTGTGCGACCAGATACGACAGCCGACACTCTCGATCTCACTACCCAACACGAATCTCACCAGGTCGATGTGGTGCGAGGCCAGGTCGAGCAGGGCGCCTCCCCCAGCATCTCGGGTTTGTTTCCACTGAGGGATCGCGTCGGCGGCCAGGCCGAACGTCGTGCGCGCCGCGACGACGCGACCGCGCTCTCCGTTGGTCACGGCAGACCTGAGCTCCTCGATCATCGGATTGAATCGGTAGTTGAAGCCGACCATCCCCGGGACATCGGCCCGACGCCAGGCCTCGAGGATCCGCAACGCCTCCTCTTGCGAGGCAGCCAACGGTTTCTCTACATAGGCGGCCAGCCCAGCAGCGAAAGCTGTGACTGCCAGGTCGGCATGTGCGGTGGGTGGCGCGGCGATGAGAACTCCATCGACCTCAGACCTGGCTATCAGGTCGTCGAGGGTTGGCAGGACGGGCGTACCCGGGAAGGTCACCTCGGCCTTCTGGCGTCGACTGGGATCGGGCTCGACGATTGCCGTCAGGGTCGCCTCCGGGCCGAGAAGCTGAATCGATGGACCGTAGACCGAGGTCGCCAGGTCGCCGTAGCCGACTATTGCCAGTTTCACCATGAACGAATCGCTGATTTCAGGGGTGAAACGGCCAGAAGATTGGGATGAGAGTCATACAAAAGATAAAGACGATAGTGGTCAGCGGCAGTCCCACCTTGAAGAAGTCGAAGAACTTGTAGCGTCCGGGACCATAGACCAGGATACATGCCGGCTCCAGAGGCGTGAGGAACGAGCATGAGGCCGCGAAGGTCACGGACATTACGAGCGAGCGGGGATCAATACCCAGAGTTCGGGCCGATTCGATGGCTACTGGCAGCACGATCAGAGCAGCAGCCTGGTTGGACATGGGCTGCGTCAGAAAGGAGGTGAGCACGAAGAATGCGGCGAGAACTGCCAGGCTGCCGTGGGGGCTGACATAGCGCACGACGAGATCTGCCAGAAACGTCGAGGTACCGGTTGTCTTCATCGCCACGCCGAAAGCCATCATGCAGCCGATGAGTACGAGCAAGCGCCAGTCGATAGCCTGGTACCCCTCTTCTGGTCTGATGGCCTTGGTCAGGACGAGGGCACCGCTACCGGCCAGGAACGCGATGGACATGGGCAACAGTCCCGTAGCCGCGACGATAATCGTGACCACGAAGATGGCGGTGGCCATCGGTCCCTTCGAGGATCGGGGATGATGGGCCGAGACGTCTTCCAGATTCAAGAGATCGGCGGGGTCCAGGCGTTCGATGTCTGCGTGGCTGCCCTGAAGCAGCAGAACATCCCCGGCCCTCAGTCGGCGGCTGGAGAGCTCCCGTCGAAAGTCTCCGGCATCACCTGGAGAATGAATGGCGAGAACCGAAAGACCCGTCGCTTGTCGGAAGCCGGCTCCTCTGGCGGACTTGTCTTCCCAGGCGGAGTCGGGCATCACCAGAACTTCCACCATGCGAACCTCTTTGGATTCCAGGTCGGCGTCAGAGGCGGCGTAGCCGGTGTCGATGTCGACGCCCATCACATCCTTGATCGACAGGATGTCCTCCGCCGAGCCTTCGATCAGCAGGATGTCGCCGTCCAGGAGTTTGGTGCTGGCCCGGGGACGAAGATCCCGTTTGCCATCGCGGCGAATCGACAGCACGGATAGGTTTAGGGTCTCGCCCAGCTTGCTCTCCTCCAGTGTCTGCCCTGCCAGTTTGGACCCCTGCGGAATGACCAGCTCCGAAATGTACTTGCGCAATCCGAAAGTGGCCACACGATCTCCCTTGAAACGGTCGGGGATGAACCGTGGGGCGATGAAGAGCAGGTAGAGGAGACCGGCCACAGTGAGTCCGACGCCAACTGGTGCCAGTTCGAAGAACCCGATGGGTTCCATGCCGTAGCTCGGTAGCTCACCCGAGATGACCAGATTGGTCGAGGTGGCGATCAGCGTGATGCTGCCGGCGAGAATCGAGGCGAATGCCAACGGCATGAGCACCTTGGCGACCGAGATGCCGGCTCGCTTGGCACTGCCGACGGTGATCGGCAGGAGCACGGCAGTGGTGATGGTATTCGAGATGAAGCTACTCATGGCTGTTGCCGAGCTGATCAGCATGCGTGTCAGTGCTTTGGGTCGGTCGCTGCCGAAAGCAGCCAGGCGTAGCCCTATACGCTCGATCACTCCTGTCTCGCGAATCCCGGCTGTCAGCACGAATAGTCCGATCAGGACGAAGATGGTTTCACTGCCGAATCCGGCGAGAGCCTGACCCGGCGAGAGGATCCCGGGCACCGTCAAGGCAAGGAGCAGCAGGAGCCCCACAATATCGATGGAAAGCACCTCGGTAGCAAACATCACCAGAGCCACCACGATCAAGAAGAGCAGATAGGCGATCTCGAGGTTCATCGATGTTATCGAGGTCTAAGATGCTTCGAGGTCGAGTTTTTCAGTGATTCCGGCATGGCAGGTGCACCGCACGAGCTGCAGAAACGCTGCTCGTCGGTCAAAGCCGCGCCACATTCGGTACAGTGGGTCATCTGTGGCCTACGATGCCACATCTGCAGATGGGAGCAAAGTTTGGCAACCGTGAGCTGTTTTCGCCGTAGTATTGATGAATCTGTGGAAGTCCTGTTGATCTGGAATCGAAGACAGAAGGAGTCCGTGATGAATCGTGCTCGTTGGACGACGCTGATGGTGGTGTTCTCCCTCGTATGCCTGGCTGCATCCGTGACGGCCGCCGATTGGCCGCAGTGGCGGGGCCCCAACCGTGATGGCAAATCTGCTGAGACCGGCCTGCTCAAGGAGTGGCCCGAGGGGGGGCCGGACCTGGCCTGGAAGACCGAGGGGCTAGGGGCGGGTTTCTCCAGCGTTTCGGTCAAGGATGGCCGCATCTACACCATGGGTGATCTCGACGATGGTCAGTATGTCCTCGCGCTGAAAGAGGACGGTGGAGAGATCCTCTGGAAGACCAAGGTCGGTCCGATCCACGAGGACGACTACGGCGGTTCTCGTTGCACCCCGACCACCGACGGCGATCGACTCTTCGTCACCAACACGGAAGGTGACGTCATTTCGCTGGAGGCTGCCAGCGGCAAGGAAGTGTGGCGCGTCAGCATGGTCGAGCAGTACGAGAGCTACCTGATGAAGGCCATGGGCAGCTACGACTGGCGCTACACCGAGTCACCGCTGGTCGACGGCGACAAGGTCATCGTCACACCTGGCCACATTCGGGCCATGATGGTGGCGCTGGACAAGAAGACGGGCGAGGAGATCTGGAAGACCCAGGGTGGCCGCATTGGACCGATCGGGGCAGATGGTGCGGCCTACTCATCGGTGGTGGTGACCGAGATCGACGGCACTCGTCAGTATGTGCAGCTGGTGGGTCGTGGAGTCATGGGCGTCGATGCAGAGACGGGCGAGATGTTGTGGGGCTACAACCGGGTGGCCAATGACATTGCCAACATCCCGACCTCGATCGTCACCGGTGACTATGTCTTCTCCTCATCCGGTTATGGCACGGGTTCGGCCCTGCTGAAGATCAAGAAGAACCCGGACTACGATGAAAGCTCGGAAGAGCGGCAGCCCAAGTGGCTGGCCGAAGAGGTCTACTTCCTCGAAGGCAATGTCATGCAGAACCACCATGGTGGCCTGATTCTTCACGAGGGATACATCTACACCGGGACTGGACACAACAAAGGCTTCCCCCTGGCAGTGAAGATGGAGAACGGTGAGGTGGCATGGGGTCCAATCCGTAACGAAGGCAAGGACTCGGCCGCAATCACCTATGCGGATGGCCGCATCTACTTCCGTTATCAGAACGGTCTGATGATCCTGGTGGAGGCCAATCCCAAGGAGTACATCGAACAGGGCTCCTTCCCGATTCCCGACTCGTCGAAGCCGAGCTGGTCACACCCGGTGATCGCCAACGGCAAGCTTTTGCTCAAGGAGCAGGGGACACTTTTCGCCTACGACATCAAGGCACGGTAGGGGAGTGATTCAAGGGTTCTCAGCAGGGGCTGCGCTCAGTCCCCTCGGCTGAGAGCTGCGTCGACATAGAGCGCCGCAGCCCCCAGGACTGCGGCGTTTTCGAGGTCGCTTCTGGCGATCAGCAGCCGCTCGATAACGTGCGGATAGGCGAAGGCCCGAAGCCCATCGCGCAAGCCTGACTCGAAGTACTCAAATGCCGAGCTGATCGAGCCACCAAGGATCACCGCCTCGGGATCGTAGGCGTACAACGCGATCATGACCGCATCGGCGAGCTCGCGGCCGAAGTGCTCGAACGCTGTGAGCGCCTGCGCGTTTCCTGCACGGGCCTGATCGAAGAGGATCTCACCGCTAAGGCCGTACTCGCGAGGGAAAAACGGGCCGGAGCAATAGTCCTCGAGAGTCAACCCCTTGTAGGCCATCATTCCGATCTCACCGACGCCGCAATTGACACCGCTGTAAAGCCGTCCTTCGACGATCACCCCGGCGCCAAGGCCTGTGCCGAGAGTCATGCCGACCAGATTGCGGAACCCTCTCCCTTGGCCGAAGACGTGCTCGCCCACCGCGAAGGCGTTGGCGTCGTTGTTGACCGCAGCAGGAACCTGGAAACGGTCCTCGAGTGCCGCTCTGAGGTGAACTTCTCGCCAGGACGGGATGTTCTCGACATCGAAGACGATGCCCTCGGCGACGTCGACAACCGACGGCACGCCGCAGCCGATGCCCACCACCGAGGGATCGAAAACCTCACCGATCGTGTCCATGATCGAGGCCAGTACGACATCGGCTGGCTCGGTGGAAGGCACGTCCCGGCTTGCCATCCGCAGGATCTCCTCACCGACAACCGCGCCTACCGACACCTTGGTGCCGCCCAGATCAACGCCGATGATCGTATCTGTGGCCATCACTCAATCCTTCTTGCCCCCGGTTAGCGAGCTCCAGAGCTCCGCCGGGCTGACGGTGGCGTTGTCGATCAATGGTTTGGCCCAGAGGCCGATCGAGAGAATGTACCCGAGGCTCACGAAAAGTACCGTCATGCCGACTCGCAGGCCGAAGTGGTCGCCCAACCAGCCCACGAGCGCCGAGACCACTGCACCACCGACGATGCCGGTGCACAGAATTCCGGAAAACGAGCCATGATGCTCGGCGACCGAGTTCAATGCCAGCGAGAAGATGACCGACCACATCACCGAAAGGAAGAACCCGACCATCATGAACGCGATGTAGGAGATGCTCGTGGAGCCCAAGAGAGCGGTGCCCAGGCTGATCATTGCCGCAGCCGAGAACCAGACGAGCACCTTGCGGGCGTCGAAGAGCTTGAGAAGGAGTAGTCCGAGGAGGCAGCCGGCGGTGAGCAATCCCCAGAACAACGACACCACGCGGGCGCCCTCGACCTGGGGATCGAGCCCGTGGTAGGTCTGGAGGAAACGCGACACCCAATTGGCCACCCCCTGCTCGGTTCCGACATAGGCGAAGATGCCGAAGAAGAAAAGCCACACATAGCGGTTCTTCAGGAGCTCGAGATAGGACGAAGCAGCACCGGCTCTCTCGTCGTCCTTGAGCTCGACCTTCGGCAGGCGAACGGCAAGGAGGACCAGGATCATCACCAGGGTGACCACGGTAAAGACCCAGTAGAGTGACACCCACGGCAGCTCCGACGGCACCAATCGCGCCAGCAGGCCGAGCACGCCACCGCTCGTGGCAGCGTCCTCCCTTCCCAGGTTGGTTACCAGATACGAGTAGACCTGGGGGCTCAGGAATGAGGCCGAGCCGAAGACCAGTTGCGCCGCCACCGAGTAGAAGGCGAAGTGCTCCTCGCCGCCAGCTACCCGCAGGAGAGGGTTGATGGCGACCTGGAGCATCGTCATCCCGATGCCGATCATGAAAAGCGAGATCAGGGCCACCGAAAAGGTCGGCATCGATGCAAAGAGAAAGGAGCCGGCAAAAGCGAGCACAAAGGCCGCAATCAAGATCGGCTTCTGACCGAAGCGGTCGAGGAGCACACCGGCCGGGATCGACATGACGCCGTAGGCGACAAAGAAGCTGAAGGGGAGGAAGCCGGCCAGGGTAAGACTCAAACTGAACCCCTGGATGATGTCCGGCACCAACGGTCCGAGGATGTTGGTGAGGAACGAGATGACAAAGAAGATGAGAAAGACGAGAAGGACGATGCCCATACTCCGCTTCATGCGTTTACCTCTCTTGCCCGGTGGCGTTGATCATCCCCAGAGCAGCCGTGGCTCAGTGAGCATTGATCATATCCGTGAACCGTCCTGTCCCCACATTCCCGGTGTCCGATCGGATATCCTTCGGCGATATGTCAGAAACCGGAGGGTTCGTTCAGTTCGTCCTGCTCGACTGGGTCTGGATTTGGCTGTTCATCGGCCTGATGATCCTCTGCGGAGTGATCTTCTACCGACTCGGGAAACGTAGCGAAGCGGATTTCTTCCTCGCCGGGCGCGGCCTGCCCTGGTGGCTTCCCGCTACGTCCGTCTACGCAACGCA
Organism: uncultured Acidobacteriota bacterium; assembly: GCA_963707075.1. Classification (GTDB taxonomy): domain Bacteria; phylum Acidobacteriota; class Thermoanaerobaculia; order Multivoradales; family JAHEKO01; genus CAXMQZ01. The sequence goes on along the minus strand of CAVPOX010000002.1, from coordinate 1,214,329 downwards.
CACGGCAACCGACACGCCGATGTGGATCACCGGCACCATCTATCGCTGGGGAATGCGCGGACTCTGGTACCCGTTCTTCAGTGCCTGGTGTGCCATCTCACCGTTCTACTCGACCAGGATTTTCCGACGATCTCTGGCCATGAGTCAGGCCGAGTGGCAGAACATGCGTTACTCGGGCTTGGGCTCGGAGTTGCTCAGAGGTTGGCTCGCGGGTTGGCAGACCTTCATGAACATGTTCGTCGTAGCCTGGGTGTCTGCGGCCATGGGCAAGATCTGCCTCTATCTTTTCGGGTGGCCCAACTGGGTCGGTATCACCCTCTTCACCTCGATCTGTGCGATCTATGTGCTCACCGCAGGCTACTGGGGTGTGGTGATGGCCGATTTTCAACAGGGCCTGATCAGCTTCGCGGTCATCACCCTGGTGTCGCTTTGGGGAATCTACGAGGCCGGCGGGCCGGTGATGATCGTCGAGCGACTCTCGGAGCTCGGTGAGGGCTGGCGGACCAATCCCTTTCATTTCGACGCGTTTTGGGGACTGGACGGGAACAAGTTCTATGCCCTCGATCTGATCACGCTGCTCTTCATGGCGATCTTCGGCGGCCTGGGGATGGGCAACTTCATCGATTGGTATCCGGAGGCCCAACGCATTCAGAGTGCGCGCAGTGTGCGGGACGCCGCCTACTCGATCTGGGCCGGTGGTCTCGCGGCGATCTTCAGGAACTCCTTCTGGGCCGCTTCGATCCTCGCCTTTTTCGTCATGTTTCCGGGGATCGAATCTTCGGCCGAGTACGAATTTGGCTGGTTCCGATTGGGCTTCGACTTTCTTCCAGCGGGTTTGATCGGCATGTTGTTCGCGGCCATCATCGCCATTCACCTCTCAACGATTTCGACGCACTTGAATCTCGGCGCGTTGTACGCCACACGCGATCTCTACCATCACTACATCAACCCCGAAGCTGACGAGCGCAAGCTGGTCCTGATGGGTCGTTTCAACACGGTCATCCTGTTGATCGGCAGCTTCGTGTTGGGACTCTCGATGCAGTCGATCACCGCCTGGCTGATCTTCGCGCTCTGGTTGCAGGCGGCCGGGATCTGGGTGCCCTCGATCCTGCAAGTCGTCTGGTGGCGGTTCAACTCCTGGGGGTATCTTGCCAGCTGGATCGCCAATCTCTTGATGAGCTGGCTCGTGGTGTTTGTTCTGCCATCGATCGGTTTGTTGCCGCAACTGCCCGATTGGGTGAATTTCTGGCTGCTCGCGGCCCTGGTTTCGCTGGTCTACATTCCGGTCGTCTTTCTCACCAAACCCGATGACATGGATCATCTCGTCGAGTACTACGTGCAGGCGCGGCCGAACGGCTTCTGGGGTCCGGTCAAGAAAGAAGCGATCCGTCGTGGCTTGCTCGAAGATGCGACCGATCATCCGGATCACGGACTGTTCAACCGCAACTGGACACCCGCAGAGGCGGATGAATGGACGCGGCACGACTGGATCGCGGCGACGCTTTCGGCTTTCTGCTACCTGTTCGTTGCGGTGGGCGTTGCCGGCACGCTGTTACTGAAGCCTTGGGGATTCCTGGCTCTGTTGGGCAGCATGATCTGTGGCGGGCTGATGTTTCGCATCATCGATCCAAAGCTCAAGGCGCTCTCTGTGGCCTTTGGAGAACAGCAGGCGGGTTACCTCGAACGGGTCAACCAGAAGACCCGTTGGGAGGAGGCACCATGATCGACGAAGCGATTGGCAAGATCCTGGGAATGGCCATGGCCTATGGTGCCAGCGCGCTGGGGATGTTCGTGGCCTACGTCAACTACCGCAAGCGGATCGTCAAGGCCGACAAGATCATGACCCCTGCGGCCTGGATGGTGATCTTGCTTTCGGTGCTGGCCGTGGGTGGAGCGGTCCTGGTCGTGTTCCAGTTCGCCGCGGCTCCCGTGGAACCAGGTGCACCCGAGTTGGTCGAGGCGCAGGCACCCGAGGTTCAAACGCGGGCGCCGATGAGAGAGGTCGATGAATCCCAGGACAAGTGGCCCCTGGTCGGCATCGTGCTTCCGCTGCTCATCTTCCTCTTCGCCACGTGGATCACGGCTGCCCTGCATCGACATTTCTCGACCCAAGGTCATTGATCGACGACCGTGGCTGGAAACTCACTGGACGCCGGTCATCCGGGCTAGAACTGCAGTGCCGCCAGATAGTTGTAGCTTGCCTGGATGGATGCCAGGGGCTCGGCCGGTTCATCGTGTTCGATGAAGAAGTACTTCAATCCTGCCTGTCCGGCGTGCCGGAAGATTTCTGCGAAATCGATCTGGCCGGCTCCGACATCGGCCATCTGCTGATCCCTCGGTCATGTCCTTGACGTGGCAGAGGGTGAAGCGCCCGGGGTAGCTCTCGAAATACTCGAGAGGATCTCCTCCCGCCTTGAGGATCCAGAAGAGATCGATCTCGAACTCGACCAGATCGGCGTCCGTTTCGTTCAGTAGGATGTCGAAGGGCAACCTGGTCGTCGATCGGCTCGAACTCGAAATCGTGGTTGTGGTAAGCGAACTGCAAGCCGGCCTCCTTGCAGGTTGCACCCCAGCGATTGCAGAGCTCAGCCAGAGCCCTGATCTGGTCCACTGTCGCGCGATCTTCAGGGGGCAGCCACGCCAGGATCACGTACCGGTGTCCGACGGTCCGGGCGCTATCGATAATGCCGTCGAGGTTCTCATTGAGACCTTGCCACGGAAAGTGCGCGGCCGGAGCATCGAGTCCAAGCTCTTCGAGTAGAGCTCTGACCTGTTGCGGCGTGTGTCCGAAGTAGTCATGGAACTCCACCTCGTGGAAGCCGATCCTGGCCACGGACTCGAGCGTGCCGGCGAAGTCCTTCTCCAGCAGATGGCGAACAGTGTAGAGCTGGACACCGATGCGTTCGACAGCACTCGTGGCTGCTGTGGCTTTTCCAGTCAGCCCAGCACTCTCTAAGCCAATGAGTCCCGTCACCGCGGCGCCGGTCGAGAGCTTGACGAAATCCCTTCGGCTGATCATGGGCAGCTTCCTCCAGATGGTGGTCCTGGAAAAGCGTAGCACGCGGTCCGAGGGACCCCTCGGACCGCGAGTAACTGAGATAGGGTTCGGCAATGGGGGGATTCGATGCGGACAAGATACGAAATCATCTGGGTGTTGGCGATGCTCCTTGCGGGCTCCGTTTCCGGGCAGGTTCCGTTGAGTGACCCGGACGCGAGCTCGGAGGCAGCCGGCTTCTTCGAGGGGAGTACGGACGTCGGGCGGATTGCGCACCCAGGTTTCGTTAGCTACGACCCGGAACAGCAAGCCTATGTGGTCGAGGGATCAGGTCAGAACATGTGGGCTGATCGGGATGACTTTTACTTTGTCTGGAGACGATTGAGTGGCGACTTCATCATGCGCACGAGGGCCGAGTTCGAGGGTGAGGGAGTCCATCCACATCGCAAGATGGGTTGGACCGTCAGAGTGGGTCTCGAGCCGAGCTCGCCACACATCAGTCTGGCCGTCCATGGCGACGGACTGACGGCACTCCAGTACCGACGGAATTCTGGTGCGGAAACCGAGGAGGTGCGTTCGTCAGTCACCAGTCCCGACGTCCTGCAGCTCGCTCGCCGGGGCAACACCTTCACGATGTCGGTCGCACGCTTCGGCGAAGCGTTCACCAGCGAGCGGGTCACGGGGCTCGATCTCGGCAAGGAGGTGTATGTCGGGCTCTTTGTCTGTTCGCATGATGAGAACGTGAGCGAGCGGGCGGTCTTCGGCAACGTGCGGATCGTGATGCCGGCGCCGGACGACTTCGTTGCCTACCAGGACTATATCGGCAGCCGCTTGGAGATCCTCACCGTCGATTCGGGACACCGCCGCATGATCCATTCCACAACGGACTCCATGCAGGCCCCGAACTGGACACCCGATGGCAGGACACTGATCTTCAACCGAAACGGGCTGCTCTACCGATTCGATCTGCTGGACCAGCGAGTGACGGAGCTGGAGACCGGCTTCGCGACCAACAACAACAACGATCATGTGCTGTCGTTCGACGGCACGCAGCTAGGTATCAGTCATCATCCCCCAGAGCATGACAACGCATCGATCGTCTACACCTTGCCAGCCACCGGTGGCATACCGAAGCAGGTAACGCCTCGGGGGCCGTCCTATTTGCACGGCTGGTCTCCGGATGCCAGGTACCTCGTCTATACGGCTGACCGCGATGGCGATTACGACATCTACCGGATTCCAGCCGGCGGCGGCGAAGAGGTTCGGTTGACCGACAGCCCCGGCCTCGATGACGGTTCGGAATACTCACCCGACGGCCGCTACGTCTATTTCAACTCGGTGCGCAGTGGGTCGATGGAGATCTGGCGTATGGGGCCCAATGGGGAACATCCGGAGCAGCTGACCGACGACGAATTCAACAATTGGTTTCCGCACGTCTCACCCGACGGGCGGTCCGTCGCCTTTCTGTCCTATTCGAAAGATGTCGACCCTGGTGACCACCCCTTCTACAAGGAGGTTTACCTCCGTCTGATGTCGGCAGATGGTGGAGAGCCGAGGGTCATCGCTTATCTATATGGCGGCCAGGGGACGATCAATGTGCCCTCGTGGGCCCCGGACAGCCGTCGATTGGCCTTTGTCAGCAACTCGGCCAGCCTCGAGGATTGACCACGAACCGCTCAACGCCTAAGGTCCGGAACAGAAAACCGACAGGCAGATGGGAAAAGTTGATGGGAGGAGAGGAAAGACCATGGGCGTAGCGGGACGCTTGAACATCATGATGTTCCTGGAGTACGTGATCTGGGGCTCCTGGCTACCGCTTCTGGCCCTCTACCTGTCGCGCTTCCTGGGTTTCTCGGGGACCGATATCGGTTGGATCTTCGCCACGCTGGCCATCGCATCGGTGGCGGCTGTCTTCATCGGCGGTCAGATAGCCGATCGCCTGATGTCGACAGAACGTTTCCTGGCGGTCTCACATCTGATCGGTGGTCTGGCGATGTTCGCGTTGCCGTTTCAGAAGAGCTTCTGGCCTTTCTTCCTGTTCATGCTGCTGCACAACCTGATGTACGTGCCGACCCTGTCGTTGACCAACTCGATCTCCTTCTTTCACTTGCAGGATGCGCAGCAGGAGTTCGGGCGCGTTCGCATGTGGGGCACGATCGGTTGGATCGCGGCCAGCTGGCCCTTCGTCTTTATTCTTCGCGGCAAGGAGGGGGCAGCCCTGGAGTCTGCACTGACCGGCATTTTCTGGATGGCTGGCGGGGCGTCGATCCTGCTCGCCGCCTACTGCCTGACGCTACCGCACACTCCGCCGGCCGAGAGTAGTGCCAGGAACGCGCCGCTCGAGGCCATCAAACTGCTGGCGATTCCGAGCATTCTGCTGCTGTTCGTTGTCACCTTCATGGACTCACTGGTGCACGCCTGCTACTTCCAGTGGACAAGCCCCTTTCTGGCCCAGATCGGGCTTGCCGAGAACCTCATCATGCCGGCGATGAGCATCGGTCAGATTGCCGAGATCGGCACAATGGCGGTGCTGGGCGTCTTTCTCAAGAGGCTGGGCTGGCGCAAGACGATGGCGTTCGGGATCCTGGGTCACGCGATTCGGTTCGCCATCTACTCGCTCGGCGGCCCTGTGTGGCTGGTCGTGGCCAGCAATGTCGTGCATGGCTTCTGCTATGCGTTCTTCTTCGCCACCGTCTACATCTTTGTCGACGAGTGCTTTCCAAAGGATGCGCGGGCCAGTGCGCAAGGCCTGTTCAATCTCCTGATTCTGGGTTTCGGACCCTTCGTGGGCAACCTGCTTTGGGGCAAGCTGGCCGACGTTCTGACGACGGCCGAGGGCATCGATTTTCGGACCCTGTTCCTGGCTCCAACCGTGCTGGCGGTGGTTGCGGCGCTGACTCTGTTTATTGGCTTTCGACCTGAAGCTGCGGAGAAGGCGGTGCGAAAGGCGAGAGGATCATAGGCTCATGAACGCTAACTCATTGCATATCGGTACCACTCACATCAAACCATCCGCAGGACCAGTCCGCGGCGAATATGTTGTTCGCGGGTCGGAGAGTTTCTACCGCATCGCCAACTACGACCAGATGAATCCTTTCTTCATGAGCATTGTCAGTGCCTCGAATCACTGGCTGTTCATCTCGAGTCAGGGAGGCTTGACTGCGGGGCGACAGAACCCCAACAACGCGCTCTTTCCCTACTACACAGAGGACAAGATCCATGACGGTGCGGACCACACCGGGTCCAGAACGATCCTGCGGGTCGTGAGGGAGGGAACAAGGTTCCTTTGGGAGCCTTTCAGTCGCCATCGCCGTGCCCTCTACGATGTTTCACGCAACCTCTACAAGAACGTCTATGGGAACAAGCTGATGTTCGAGGAGGTGAATCACGATCTCGAGCTCACGTTTCGCTATCTGTGGACGTCATCGGATACGTTCGGGTTCATCAAGCAGTCCGAGCTCGAGAATACGAGCGGTGCTTCGGCCTCGGTGGAAGTGTTGGACGGGATCGAGAACATACTCCCGTGGGGTCTTGCGGAGTCCTTCCAGAATCACTACAGCTGCCTGGGAGATGCCTACAAGGACAACGCACTGGCGAGCGAGACGGGACTGGCAACCTACGCCTTGAGCTCGATTCCCGGCGACAGCCCCGAGCCTGCGGAGGCTTTGCGGGCTACCGTCTGCTGGTCGACATGCTCGCCGAAGGCCACCAGGCTGCTCTCCTCGCTGCAGCTCGACACCTTTCGCAGTGGTGGAGCCGTGCACAGGGAGTCGAGAGTGTGCGGACGGCGCGGAGCGTTCTTCGTGCAGGAGACGAAGGATATGACTCCCGGCGAAACTCTCGACTGGTTGATCGTCGCCGATGTGGATTACGGTCTGCGCGAGGTCGCTTCCCTCGAGAAGACCTTCGCGGACACATCGGACTTGCAGAGCCTGGTGCTGGCAGACGTGGATGAGGGCACGCGGCGATTGCGGGCGATCGTCGCGAAGGCAGATGGACTGCAGAAGACCGGTGACAGTCTCGGCTCCGCCCACCACTTTGCCAACGTGCTGTTCAATGTGATGCGGGGTGGCGTTTTCGAGTCGTCGTATGCCATCGGGTCGGAGGACCTGAAGGACTTCGTCCGTGCCTTCAACAGGAAGACCTGGGCTCGGCAAGAGGGCTTTTTGAGCGCCCTGGGCGAGGAGATCGAGCTGGGTCGCCTCCTGCAAGAGGTCCGATCGCTGGGTGATCCGGAGTTGCTGCGACTGGTGGTCGAGTACCTGCCGATCTCGTTCAGCCGTCGCCACGGAGACCCCAGTCGGCCCTGGAACCAGTTCTCGATCAACGTGAAGAATCGAGACGGATCGAAAGTACTCGACTATCAGGGAAACTGGCGCGACATCTTCCAAAACTGGGAAGCTCTCTGTGTGTCTTTCCCCGAGTATCTGGAGGGCGTGACGGCCAAGTTCGTGAATACGTCGACGGCCGACGGCTACAACCCGTATCGCGTCACCAAGGACGGTTATGACTGGGAGGCTCCCGACCCGCATGACCCGTGGGCACACTTCGGCTACTGGGGGGATCATCAGCTCATCTATCTGCTCAAGTTTCTCGAGCTTTCCCGCAGGCACTACCCCGGCGAGCTCGAAGCGATGCTGCGCGATCCGAGGTTCGTCTTTGCGGATGTGCCGTACGACATCAAGCCGTACCTGGAGCTCCTCGCGGATCCGCGGGATTCGATCGTCTACAACGCCGATCGTGAACAGGGGATCGCGGCCAGAGTCGAGGCCATCGGATTCGACGGCAGATACGTGACCGACCGGTCGGGCGAGATCTCCCGCGCCAATCTGACAGAGAAGCTGCTGGTCCCTCTCTTGGCGAAGGTAGCCAATTTCGTTCACGGGGCCGGATTCTGGATGAATACGCAGCGTCCGGAATGGAACGATGCCAACAATGCCCTGGCCGGATTCGGCGTCTCGATGGTGACGCTCTACTATGCACGGCGCTACGTCTCATTCTGCCTCGACTTGCTCGGCGACTTTGGACAGGAAGCCATCGAGCTGCATGAGGAAGTCGCCGGCTGGTTTGAAGGGACGTGGGGAATCCTGAAGGATAACCGCGCGATGCTGCAGAAAGAGGAGCCGGAGGACACGGACCGGAAGACTCTTCTCGACGGACTTGGCCGAGTCGCCGAGGCGTACCGATCGGGTATATACGCGAACGGATTCAGTGGCCGATTCAAGGAGCAGCCTGTCGACGAGCTGCTGGCATTCCTGGAACTGACGCTGGAGTTCTTCGATCGAACCATCGCGCTCAACAAACGCGACGATGGCCTCTACCATGCCTACAACGTTCTCGGTATCTCGCAACAGGGACTTTCAGTGGAGCGACTCCAGGCGATGCTCGAAGGCCAGGTGGCGGTTCTGAGCTCGGGGGCATTGAGTTCCGGGGAAGCCCTGTCGGTGGTGAAAGCGCTCCGCCAGAGTGATATGTATCGTGCCGACCAGCATTCGTATCTGCTCTACCCCGAGAGAACGCTGCCGGCCTTCCTGGACAAGAACACGATTCCCCCAGCCCAGGCTGCGGCTTCGGAGCTGTTGGGCCTGTTGGTTGCCGATGGTAATACCGATCTGGTCGAGAGGGATGTCGACGGCAATCTCCACTTCAATAGCTTGTTCCGGAACATCCGCGATGTCGGAACGGCACTGGAGCGACTGGGGGCCTCGGGTTATGAAGATCTGGTGGCCAAGGAGTCCGAGCTCATCGGCGAGATCTTCGAGTCCGTTTTCCAGCACAAGAGATTCACCGGTCGCTCCGGGACCTTCTATGGCTACGAGGGACTCGGCTGCATCTACTGGCACATGGTCAGCAAGCTGTTGCTGGCGGTTCAGGAAGCCTGCCTCGCGGCAGCTGCTGGAAACGACGAGGCGTTCAGTGGGCTGGCGGAGGCATACTACGACGTGCGGGCGGGCATCGGCTTCAACAAGTCGCCCGAGGTCTACGGGGCTTTTCCGACTGATCCCTACTCCCATACCCCGGGCTTCGCTGGTGCCAGACAACCCGGGATGACAGGGCAGGTCAAAGAGGAGATCCTCACGCGGTTCGGCGAGCTCGGCGTGTCCGTGCGGGGCGGGCAGGTGAGTTTCAGCCCCGCCCTCCTGCGGCGCAGCGAATTTCTGGGCAACCCGGATTCCTTCGAGTACTACGATGTCGATGGGAAGTTGCAGACGCTGGAGCTGGAAGCGCAGTCTCTCGCCTTCACCTACTGTCAAGTTCCCGTCGTCTACCAGATGGCAGAGGAACCGAAGGTAACGCTGCATCTTGCCGGCGGCACAGCGCGGAACCTGGAAGGATCTGTTCTGGACAGGGCCTCGAGTCGGGAGATCTTCAATCGATCCGGCAAGATCGCCCGCGTCGAGGTGTTCCTCGCTCCCGGGCTGGACAACCGGTAACTTCGAGCTCGGATCAGCTGTTCGTTTTTCAGAGAGGTGGGGCCATGAGTAAAGTGTCGAGGCGAGCGACCGCAGCTGAGGATCGGGTCCCATTCGGACAGAAGGTCGCATACGGCATCGGCATGCTGGGCAACCAGATGTTTCCCGCCGCTCTGAGCATCTTCATGGTCGTCCTGGTGAAGGGCCTGGGTTTTCCCCCGCTCCTCTGGGGCCTGATCTTTTTCGTCCCTCGCGTCATGGATGCGGTCACCGACCCGATCATGGGCTTCATCACCGATAACACCCGGTCTCGGTGGGGCCGACGGCGACCCTACATCTTCATCGGGGCGATCGTGACCGGTCTCTGCTACGTCGCCATGTGGCAGCTCTACGAACACAACAGTCTGGCCTTCAATTTCACTTACTTCCTGGCTCTGTCGCTTGTCTTCTACGTCGGATTGACCATCTTCGCCACGCCCTACGTCGCCATGGGCTACGAGATGAGTCGCGACTTCCACGAGCGCACCCGACTGATGGCCGTGGCGCAGTGGATCGGCCAGTGGGCCTGGGTGATCGTGCCCTGGTTCTGGCCCCTGCTCTACAACCCCGATCTCTACGAGACCCCGGCTGTCGGAGTCCGAAGCCTCTCGATCTGGGTCGGCCTGGGGTGCATGGCCCTGGCCCTGGTTCCGGCGATCTTCGTGAAAAGTCCGTCCACGAAGAACGCCGAAAATCTCCAGGAGCTCAGTCGAAGCAACCTGAAGGAAAACCAGCGCCTCCTTCTGGAGAGCTTCCGTGCCGCTTTCAAATGCGTGCCCTTCAGAAAGCTGTGCGCGGCCACATTTCTGGTGTTCGGGTCATTTCAGACTATCGCCGCCTTCGGGTTCTTCATCGTGGTCTACTACATGTTCGACGGCGACGCTGGGGCGGCGGGCAACTGGCCCGGCTGGTTCGCATCAGTCGGCGCTCTCTGCACCACGTTTCTGGTGATCCCGATCATCACCTGGATCTCCCAGAGATTGGGCAAGAAGAACACGTTTCTGCTCTCCCAAGCGATATCGATCGTCGGCTACGCCCTGTTCTGGTGGGCCTTTCGACCGGGCACTCCCCTGTTGATGCTGGCGCCACTTCCCCTGTTCGCTTTCGGCATCGGTGGCCTCTTCACCCTGATGAACTCGATGACCGCCGACGTCTGTGATCTAGACGAGCTCGACACCGGTCTGCGGCGGGAAGGGACCTTCGGCGCCATCTACTGGTGGATGGTGAAGTTCGGCTTTGCCTTCGCCGGCGGCTTGAGCGGACTCATCATGGCCGCGGTTGGCTTCGTGGCCGACGCACCGGCGCAGGCGGAGGGGGTGATGACCGGGATGCGACTCGCCTACAGCCTGGTGCCGATCACCGGCGCGCTCCTCGCCATCGCCGTCATGTGGACCTACGACGTGACCGAGGAGAGGGCGTACGAGATCCGCGCCGAGCTCGAGAAGCGCCGCGGCAAGACCGTGTTCGGCTGAGCGGTTCACAGTTGCTTGGTCGTCGGTACTGATCTCTCTCCCTGTTACCTCAAAGGTGCCAGAGCGCTCATTGCGGTTGAGTGCAGCATCTCTCTCAGAGACGGGACCCGGATGAACGGCATGTAGTCGTGCCATCCGAGCAGAAACGAGAAGAGTACGTGGATGAGGGGTGATGAAAGCGCTGCCAGAGCCAAATATTGCCAGAGTTCGCTAGCGGAATAGCGCAAGGTTACAGGTGGGACCACCAGCGTCGCGGCTGCGGGAATCGTGTAGTAGACCCACCAGGGCCAGCCGGTGTTCTGGCCGAACTTCGCGAAGACCATGCCGCCAACGACGACAGCCGCGGCGATGGCCACCAGGACACGGGCAGAGGGCGGGGTAGCCCGCCTTCGAGTCACGAACTTGAGAATGGCAATGAATACGACGAGCGACACCAGAATGAAGATGGGGAACCTTGCGGTTTCGGACATGGCTCTGCTATCCGCAATTCGACGTTAAGATCTTCTGAGACTCGATGAAGAATACAGGACTGGCCTTCGGACTGTTTGCCCTGGGCTACGTGATTGCCACAGTCGTGGGCTTCGTCACGTACTCCATCCACCCGACAGTGATGTGGGTGACCATCTTCACCCTTATGCCGGTCGTTTTCGGGGCTCTGTTCTACACCTATCTGCGCCGCACCGGGTGCGATAAGACTGAATCTCTCAGAGAGAGCCATCGGCTGATCCTCCTCTGGATCGTCCTTTCGTTCCTGGTCGATGCCCTTGTCTATGTAGTGGTCGTTCCTCTCGTTTCCGCAAGCCCGTCCAACTGGACGTTCTTCATCGATCAGTCCCCGTGGATTTGGCTCAACTACTTGACGGTTGTCATCCTCGGCTATCTCAGCCGATGGTTCTATCTGAGAAGTCTGAACGAAGCGCGAAGGGGCTGATATCAGCCATCATCGGGAGCCCCACAACGGTTCTTCGGCCGCCGGGTTTGTGCGGGTCGGAGACAGGAGTGGATAACCGCCTGCCAGGTTCGCTCGAACGGCTCGGCGGGCACGCGACCCCTGCTGCGGTTAGAATCGCTGCAACGTGATCGGCCAGACGCTTTCGCACTTCAAGATCACCGCCAAGCTCGGCGAGGGCGGCATGGGGGAGGTGTACCGTGCCGAGGACACCAAGCTCGGCCGGGAGGTCGCGATCAAGGTGCTGCCCGAGGAGGTGGCACAGGACCCTGAGCGGCTGGCGCGGTTCGAGCGCGAAGCCAAGGTTTTGGCCTCGCTGAATCACTCTCATATCGCCGCCATCTACCAGGTGGAGCAGGACGGCGAGATCCACTTCCTCGTCATGGAGCTCGTCGAGGGTGAGGATCTCAAGGAACGGCTCGCCCGCGGGCCCATGGAGTTGGACGACGTGTTGTCGGCCGGCTTCCAGGTCGCCGAGGCGCTCGAGGCCGCGCATGAGAAGGGCATCGTCCATCGCGACCTGAAACCGGCCAATGTCAAGGTGACACCCGACGGCCAGGTCAAGGTGCTCGACTTCGGCCTCGCCAAGGCGTTGGATGCAGCAGTCGTTCCGGAATCAGGAGGCCAGCCGAGCTCTGGGCGACTCGGCTCCGTCAACCTGTCCATGTCCCCGACTTTGACAGCTCAGATGACCGGGGCCGGAGTCATCCTCGGAACCGCTGCCTACATGAGCCCGGAACAGGCAAGGGGAAAGCCGGTCGACAAGAAAGCGGATGTCTGGGCTTTCGGCGTGCTGCTGTGGGAGATGCTTACCGCCCGAGTGCTCTTCGACGGCGAGACGGTCACCGACGTGATCGCGTCTGTGGTGACGAAGGATCCTGATCCGGAGTACCTGCCCACCGAGATCCCTCCCGAGGTAGAGCGACTCCTTTCCCGATGCCTGCGCAAGGACCCGAGCCGACGGCTCCCAGACATCGGCGCCGCTCGCGTGGTGCTCCAGGACGTCCTGATCGGCTCGACGCCCGAGCTGCGAGCCTCCGCGACGGTAGGCGAAGATCTCACCCAGGCCGAACCCGGGAAACACGGCCGTCGACGCTGGCTCTGGGTGACCGCGGCGCTGGTCGCGGGGGCGATCGCTGGTGGAGCGCTCGTGTCTCGACTGAGCGAGGAGCCCGCCCCGCGACGGGCGCAGACGGTTCGGTTGGCGACACCAGCCCCCGAAGGCTGGTTCTTCGACGGCCACGATGTTTGGCCCCTTCCGTCTCCAACCGGCGACCGGATCGGCTTCATCGCTTTACGGCAAGGTCAAGCGGGCGACATCGAGTCGACGCTTTGGATTCGCTCTCTCGAATCTCTGGATGCCCTGCCGGTTGGCGGTACGGAAGGCGTGAATCCGCTTGGCCCATTCAACTGGTCACCGGATGGTGAGGCCATCTTGTTTCGCACTGGAGACGATGTTCGGCTACTCGAAGTGGCCAACGGCACCGTCCGATCGCTTGCACAAGTGCCCCAAGGCGACTACTGCGTCGCGTCCTGGAACGACTCGGGTACCATCATCTTCCGCACGGGTGAGAAGAATCCCGTGCTCTACAGAGCCTCCGTCAATGGCGGTACCGCCATCCCTTTGACAAGTCTGGACCCGTCGCGTCAGGAGGTCGGTCACTTTTTCCCACAATTCCTGCCGGACGGTAATCGCTTTCTTTTCATGGTGTTCACGGGAAAAGCCGAGCATATGGGTACCTACCTGGCTTCGCTCGACGACCCGGCTCAGCGGCAGGAAGTCGTCGTCGGAAACGGGTGGGTCCGCAGGCAGTACGCGGCCGGACATCTGGTCTTCGCGGACCAAGGTACTCTCTTCGCGCAGCCCTTCGATTTGAAGGAGGGAAGCACGACAGGATCGCCCGTGCCCATCGCACGCTCCGTGACGGCTTTTCCCGGTTTCCCAGGGCTCGGTGTTCTCGGTGTTTCGACGGGGGGTACCCTGGCCTACCTTGCTGGCTCGGTTGGTGCAGACGTCCAACTCGTCTGGCGTGATCGAGCGGGAGAGGTCATCCAGAACGTGGGAGAGCCCGGAGACTACGGTCAGATTGCTCTTTCACCTGACGGTCGCGCCGTGGCACTCGAGATGCTAGATGAAGAGGGACACTACGATCTGTGGACGATGGACGTCGCGCGCGGAGTCGCGAGTCGGGTCACCGCGACTCCCGACGATGAGCGAGACCCGGTGTGGTCGCCGGACAGTCGATCCCTCGCTTACATCCAGCGAGGAGGCGATGGTGCTACCACCCTCCGCCGAACGGGCCTGCGGACGGGCGATTCCGAGACGGTGCTCGGAGACTCGGCCGAGGAGTACATCCCCGAGAGCTGGTCTGCCGATGGCAGAACTCTCATGGTCGTGCAGAGGACCCTCGACGACCAGCAGAGCATCTGGGCTCTCACCGAGGGCGAGGAGCCCCGACGTTTCATGACACCGGGATTTCGGGTCGACGAGCCCCAGATTTCACCCGACGGCAAGTGGCTCGCCTACGTCTCTCCAGAGTCCGAGCAGGAAGAGGTCTATCTGGAGCCGTTCGGGCAGGAAGGCGACAGAATCCGCGTCTCGTTGAACGGTGGCGGACAGCCCAAGTGGCGCGGCGATGGTCGAGAGCTGTTTTTTGTGACGCGCGACAGTCTCCTCATGGCGGTGGCGATAGGTGGCGACGCCTCCCGCGCCGAAGTCGGCCTGCCGGAAGAGCTCTTCACGATCGAATGGATCGAAGGCCCCGGATACGACGACTTTGCGGTGAGCGCCGACGGAGAACGCTTCCTGGTCAAGACCGCCGCGGACCGGGTCGAGCCTCAGCTGCAGATCATCACCAACTGGACGGGACTCCTGGACTGAGGGCGGGTCTCATCCAGCGAACTCATTACAAGTCAGGATCTGGACAGGGCTCGGAGTGATCGCGGTTTCGATCTGTCGTCTCGTCAGCCAACCGGACCCGCAAACACCAGGCCGAATGGCGGTACGTCGAGCTCGAGCGAGAACTCGTAACCGTGCTCCGGCCGCGGCCCGGCGAAGAGCCTTCCGGGACGGGCGCCGCCGCCTCCGTAGCGGCGCGCATCACTGTTCAAGAGAGTCTTCCAGCGGCCTCCCACGGGCACGCCGAATCGGCAGCGTGGCCACGCCTGGGGTGTGAAGTTGGCGACGATCAGAAGCGGCCGACCGGCTCCGTCGAAACGCAGGAAGCTCACGAGACTTCGCGCGCTGTCGTCGACGTCGACCCACGAAAATCCTTCAGAGTCGAAGTCGCGCTGGTGCAGCGCTGGCTCTGAGACCAGCAACGCGTTGAGATCCTCCACCCAGCGCTGGACGCCGCGATGAGGGGCCTTCCGCAACAGCTCCCAGTCGAGCTCCCCGTCGTGGGCCCACTCGGACCACTGGCCGAGCTCGCCGCCCATGAAGAGAAGCTTCTTGCCCGGCTGCGCCCACATGTAGCCCAACAACAGCCTGAGCTGGGCCAGTCGCTCTTCGTCGGTACCCGGCATCTTGCCCGCCAGCGACCCCTTCAAGTGCACCACCTCGTCGTGCGAGAGCGACAGCAGGAATCGCTCCGAGAACGCGTAGAGCATGCGGAAGGTCAGATCGTGATGATGGTGGCGGCGGTAGATCGGATCGCGCTGCAGGTAGCGCAGAGTGTCGTTCATCCACCCCATGTCCCACTTGAGATCGAATCCGAGGCCTCCGAGGTAGTGTGGCCGGGTGACCCCAGGCCAAGCCGTCGATTCTTCGGCGATCACCAGAGCTCCAGGAAACTCCGCTTTGACCATGGCGTTGAGTGAGCGCAGGAACTCGAGCGCCGCGAGATCCTCCCGTCCGCCGTACTGGTTGGGTTCCCACTCACCGTCGGCTCGGGAATAGTCGAGATAGAGCATCGAGGCCACCGCGTCGACCCGCAGGCCGTCGAGATGAAAACTCTCGAGCCACCAGCGGGCGCTCGAGAGCAGAAAGCTCCTGACCTCGCCCACCTCGTGGTTGAACACAGGGCTGTTCCAGTCGGGGTGAAAGCCCTTGCGCGGATCTTCATGCTCGTAGAGCGGCTGGCCGCCAAAGCGCGCCAGGCCATGGAGATCGGTGGCGAAATGGCTTGGCACCCAGTCCAGGATGACCCCGATCCCGGCCCGATGGAAGGTCTCGACAGCGGCCATCAGGTCGACAGGAGACCCGTAGCGCGCCGTCGGTGCGAAGTATCCGGTTGCCTGATAGCCCCACGAACCGAAGAACGGATGCTCGGCCAGCGGCAGGAGCTCGACGTGGGTAAAGCCCAGTTGACCGACGTACTCGGCCAGCTCTCTGGCTGCTTGACGGTAGCTGAGAAAGCCACCGGTCGCCGACCTTCGCCAGGAGCCCAGGTGCACCTCGTAGATGCTCAACGGTCGATCCGCGGCTTGACGGCGTTGGCGAGTTCGTATCCAGGCGCCATCCCGCCAGCGACGAGCCGGCTCGCTGATGATCGCTTCCGGAGCCGCTGGTTCGCGAAAGGAGACCGCAAACGGATCGCCTCGTTGCTCGATCTCGCCGCTCCGGGTCGTCACGGCATAGCGGTACCATTGTCCGGCCTTCGCACCCCGTACTCGACATGTCCAGATCCCGCCCCGGCGCTTTGCGAGTGCGCGGCCGTGGGGTGCGAAGTCGCCGACGACATGCACGGCTCTCGCCTCGGGAGCCCACAGCGCGAAAGAGCACCCTCCGGGATCAGGGTGCGATCCGAGGACGTGATAGAGCTCGGAGTGCCGACCGTCGGCGAAAGCGGCCAGTTGCTCTGCGGTAAAGAACCTCATGGCAAGCGTCGAGCTGCATCCTGCCACGTCTGACCCTCCGATGCACGGAAAGGCCGCATCGCTGGCATACCGCCGAGGGTTGGTCGTCAACCCAGGATCAACGTCTGCACCGCGCTCGAAGCGATCGAAGTCTCTATCCGCCGCCCCTCGAGGATCACGGCGTACTCGACCTCTGAGTCGGACTGATTCAGGAGTGCGACGACGATGCTGCCATCGGTGTTCCGGAACGCGGTCACCATCAGGTTCTCCGGGCTCTCGGCGATACCGATACGCACTGCATCGGGCCGGATGTACCTGCTGAACTGAGCCAGCACGTAGTAGAGCGGCGTGTAGTAGACCTCGCCGGTTTCGGGTTCGGCGATGACCGGAGCCACGCACCAGTTCTCGGCATGGTTGGGTCCTCCCCGAGTGTCGAGCACCATGTTCCAATCGATCCAGCCGACAAGCCAACTGTTCAAACCCCCGATGATGTCGCGGGCGTAGCGAAAGGCGGGAACGTACTTCGGATGGAGCGGCTTGTCTTCCTCCGGCGCCCAGTCGTAGCCCCAGTCGGTCGCCTCGCGACGCCAGTACCAGTCATCGTCCTGCCAGACCGGCACCTCGGCGTCGATCGTCCCTTCCGTGTGCAGGAGCGCCTTTTCGGGATAGCGCTCGTGCACGGCATTGAGCGCCTCCGGGTACCAGTCGATGGTGCTGCTGTACCAATGCACCGCGGTTCCCCAGGCGTATTGCGCCGCCTCCGGATCGCCAAGAATGACGTCGGCCCACTCCTCCAGATGATCCCGATTCTGATCGTAGATGAGGATCCTGGCGTCGATGCCGTCTTGTTCGAAGCGTGGCCCGAGGTGATCCTTGAGGAATTCTGCCATGGAGGCCGGCGTGAAGCGCATGCTTTCCCACTGGCCGCCGTTACCGAGGGGTTCATTCTCGATGGTCACGCCCCAGATGTCGATACCCTGCTCCGCGTAGGCCTGGATGTACTTGGAGAAGTAGAGTGCCCAGGTCGGATAGAGCTCGGGTTCGAGAGAACCATCATTCCAGGCATGATTGTCCTTCATCCAGGGTGGAGCCGTCCACGGCGAGGCGATGATCTTGAAACCGGAATCGGAGACAGCCATCGAGTCCTTGATCAGGGGGATGATGTCGTCCAGGTCTTCTTCGATGGTGAAGTGTTCCAGCTCCGTGTCCCCTGGAACCTCGGCGTAGGCGTAGTTGCCCAGCGAGAAGTCGCAGCTGTTGATGTGGGTGCGAGTCAGAGTGTAGTTCGCGCCCTTCGGACCGAAATAGGCCTCGATCACCTCCTGCCGCTTCTCCGCAGAGAGCTCGCCGAGGACGTAGGCCGTGGACTCCGTGAAAGAGCCGCCAAAGCCTAGAATCGTCTGATACTGCGTGGTCGGATCGAGAACGATGATCGGGCGCTCACTGCTCTTCGGGTCAGCAAACTCTAGCGTCGCGATCTCAGCGAGCTTGTCGCCAGCGCGCGAGGTCTGGATCACCTTCGCTGTCAGTGAGGTCCCATCCACCTTGCGCGTCGGCTCGTCGCTCGTTTGCCTGTCAAGACAACCGAGCGTGGTCAACGACAAGAGTACAAGGACCGCAGGTCCGCCAAACGGTATTGCCGAGAAATGGTCCGAGGTCAGCATTTCGATAGTGATCCTTACGAAGCGTCAGGCAGGATTCTTGACCAGCAGCATCTCGAGCTCCTCGAGAGAGCGGCCCTTGGTTTCGGGTAGCACCAGAATTGCGAAGACGAGACCGATGGCGGCAAAGAGCCCATAGATCAGGAAGGTCGTGGCGCTGCCGAAATTGGCGAGCTCCCAGGGGAAGATCAATTGCACGCCAAAGCTGACGGCAGAGTTGATCAGTCCCACGAAGGAGATGGCGATACCCCGAATCCGGTTGGGAAAGAGCTCCGAGAAGAGAACCCACATGACCGGGCCGATGGACACGGCAAACGACGCTACGAAGCCCAGTATCCCGAAGAGCACCAGCCACGGATTCATCGTGATCGCTGCCTTGATGAGGTCGGACTCGTACTGGGTAGCCAGCTCGTCCCCGAGGACGTCCCGCAGGGCATGTTTGAACTCCACGTCGCTGGTGAAGGTGGTCTCCTGGAGATCCGCGACAGTGGGAACGTCGACCTCCGCGGGCAGGCTCGCCAGATCCTCTCCGGTGATCGTATAGGTAGCCGAGGAGAATCCGAATGCGAGTACGAACATGGACAGGGCGATGCCCGTCAGCCCGAGGATGAGCAGGGGCTTGCGACCGACCCGGTCGATGAACAGAATCGCGACGACCGTGAACACCAGGTTTATCAGGCCAACGAGCACCGCCTGCGCAAAAGACGCGTCCGTGCCGATACCCGACTGCTCGAAGATCATCGGTGCGTAGAAGAAGACCGCGTTGATGCCCGTGGCCTGCTGGATGATCGCCACGACGACCCCGATCGTGAGCACCAGTCTCATGGCCGGAGCGAAGAGCTCCATGATGGAGACCTTCTCCTTGCCGGCATCCTTGGCAAGGCTGGCATGGATCTCGTCCAGCTCCTTCCGGGACTCCGCTTCTCCGACGGCACGGGTGAGAATCTCCCGAGCCGCCTCATCCTGCCCCTCGAGCAGCAGCCAGCGAGGGCTCTCTGGCACGAAGAACAGGGCGAAGAAGTACAGGGCAGCAGGCAGCGTCTCGAGACCGAGCATCCATCGCCAGTTGTACGCGTCGAACATGAGGGTCTGGGTCCATCCGGCGTCCGACTGGCCCAGCCGCAGGATCAGGTAGTTGGTGAAGAAGGCCGCCGAGATGCCGACAACGATGTTGAGCTGGTTGAACGACACCATGCGTCCACGCACGCTTGGTGGCGCAATCTCTGCGATGTACATCGGTGCAATGATCAGCGAGGCACCGACGCCCAGACCGCCGATCATGCGGGCGATTACCAGGATGACGAACGTCGGCGCGAGTGCCGATGAAACGGCCGAGACCGCATACAGAATCGCGGCCAGGAAGAGCACCTTGCGGCGCCCGATTCGGTCGCTTAGCGGTCCGGAGACCATCATGGCCAACGTGGCTGTGAGGGTAAGCGAGCTGACAGCCCACCCGAGCTGGATCTTGCTCAGATCGAACTGTGTCTCGATGAACTTGACGACGCCCGAGATCACCGACGCATCGAAGCCCATCAGGAAACCGCCCATCGCGACGGTGAGCGCGACGCGCGTTACATAACGGTACTTGCCCATAAGGTCTCCTGTGTGATGCCTTGACGGGTCGAATCGTACCTCAAGCGAGTTTGACCCGAGGTGGGATTCGCCTGAAGCCGTGCGACTGTCAAGAGGTGACTCGAGGATGCACCGGGCAACCTGTCAGGAATTGACATCTGTTCCTGTCACGTTTCTCCTCGTCAAGTTACTTTGTAGGTGAGGTTTGAAAGGCTCGGGGTGAAGCCCTCGGGTAGCAAGGGACGGCATCTCGGTCTTTCTTCTTCAGCGGTAGTCAGCGACGTCTCGACAAAGGCACTGGAAGGGGAATCCAGTCTCACGCCGCTACGGGTCAGGGTTTTCTCCTCGACACCAGAGGAGCGAAGAGCAGAGGGGGGGTTGCATCAGTCGATGAGATTCGAATGCTATGGGGAGAGTCTCACTCTGGAGAGAGGGAGGGTCGATGGAGACACGTTTCTCGTCGATTGCGAGGAAACGCCTCTCATCGCACTGTGCGACAGCATCCGGCATGCCGGTCGGCCCCCTCGCCGGACTCTCGAGCTGTTTCGCCGCCTGTTCGCCCAGGCCCAACCCGAGGAGATCGGCCGGTTCTCGACCTGGGCTCACTGGATGGGCCTGCTCGATTTCGCTCTCCTCAGGCGTTCCCAGAGTGCCTTCGTCGCCGTGGCCGCGGTCGGTGATCGCATCATCGGCGCGGCCGTCGGCAGTTGTCGTGCCTACCTCTTCGACGGCAGGGGTGGTACGACCGCTCTCGTTGGCGACCGGCAGCAATCGCCAAACCGGCTTCGCCTCGGCACCGGTGACGCCAAGGTGTCGCCGATCGAGCTCGATCTGCAGCCGCAGGATCTGCTTCTCCTGCTCAGCGAGGCAGCGTGGACTCCGCTGAGAATGTCTGAGCTGCGGCGGGCTGTCGCCGGTGCCCACCTTCGTCATGTCGCGGCCGCGTCTCCGGCCGTATTGCAGGCAGCTGCCTCACGCAGCGACAGCAGCCGGGACATGACGGTAGTAGCGCTGCAAAGGATCGAATGAAGATCGTCGACCGATGGGGCGAATGGACATTGTCCGCCAGGTCAGTGTCACCGAGGTATAGATTCTGGTGGCGAATGGGTTCGAAAATCCTTCGAGTCTCGGGCAAACCATGACGCCAGCTCTTTGACTGCGCGGGATTTGCGCTGGCGAACAAGTTCGACTGACACCTGCAATCGATTGGCGATCTCGCCCGGCTTCAAGCCCTCGATCAGGGTCATGGTCAGGATCTGACGATCCGTTCGATCCATCCGCAGCAAAGCCCTCCGGATCTGGCGGATCTGATCCAGACGCTCGTGCTCCGGCCAGGGATCGCCAGCAGTAGTCTCAAAATCGAGCGCCCCGCTCTCGGGCAAGTGTCGGTCATGCCGCAACCGGTTGTGGACCAGGTGGAGGGTCGTGCCGTAGACAAATGCCTCGAGCCGATCCAGATCTCGGACGAGCCCTTTTCGCAGGGCCAGAAGCAACGCCAACATCACATCGTTGGCGACTTCCCGTGCCGTCTCACGGTCGCGAATACTCCTCGCCGCATGAGCGAGGGCCGGCCCGTGGCACATCTCGACAATTCGGGCTTCGGCGTCGGTATCACCACTGCTGGCCCGACGGGCCAACCCCGCCAGCTCTGCCTTGCGATAGGTCTCGGTCTCTTCGCCAAGAGGCTGGGCTGGGGTGGCTTGATCGTCCATCGGTTCGACATCGGAGTCCGCCGACCGCCGGGAGTGGCTGCGGCACTCAACGAAATTGCCAAGGCCTCTCGGTGAAGAATCCGAGTGTGTGGGCATCAGTCTGTACCTTCCTTGTACCTGCGCAAAGCATACAGCCGGTTTGCCGGAAAGCAAGAAGATTCGCTCCTCTCGTCACGATCTCTCCTCAACCGACCACTATTGAGACAAGGAACACGCTTTCATCGCGGCCAGGAGGCCGCTGGATTAGCAACGAGGGGCACTGTCTTTTGTCAGGGCAGTGTGCGGTGGAGGAAGACGTGACATCCCCGGTTGTATTGAGCTTCTCAGCTCGAGCAGTTCCGAAGAAAGGAGCGCTTCATGCGCAATCAGTTGTCTTTTCGAGTCACCCTGTTAGCTGTTCTGATCCTTGGTCTCGGTATTGGCTCGCCTACTGCCCAGGCCGCCATGAAGGCCAAGAAACTCAAACCCCTGAAGAAGCATTCCTGGAGCTTTGGGAAGGCTATCGGCAACTCGGGCGACGTGGTCGGATACAGCCAAACTGACGGCTGCGATGAAACAGCCGTGGTCTGGCGCCAAGGCAAGAAGCCGAAGCGACTGAAGCCCCCCGCAGGCGGGGAGTGGGCGCAAGTCCTAGGCATCAATCAAGAAGGCATGGCGGTCGGCGTGAGCTACACCAGGGAAAACTGTGCCCCATTCAACCCCGCCGCCCTCGAATGCCATGGACAAAGCCCGGTCGCGTGGGACAGCTCTGGCAAGCCGAAGGTACTGAAGCTGCCAGCGAAATTCGGCACCCTCGGGCGGGCCCGTGACATCAATGTCTTGGGCGAGGTCGCCGGTAATGCCTACGACCCGGAAACGTGTGCTTCCGTCCCTGTCTACTGGGACACGGTGGGGAAGGCAAGGAAGCTCAAGGATCTTCCCGCCGAGGGCTATCCAGAGGCCTGGGCCAAAGCGATTCGGACCGATCTCAAGACCCCGTTCCTGGCCGCCGGCAATGCCCACGGTGCACTCGGCTACAGGGCCGTGGTGTGGAAAGCCTCAGGCAAGGCGAAGGCCCTGGAGCTACTTTCAGGTGACCGTGAATCCGCAGTGAGCGACATGAACCGGGAGGGAACGGTAGTCGGTACGAGCTTCAACTCGTCGCGCCCGCAAGCTGTCAGGTGGAATCCGCAGGGGAAGGCAGAGCGCCTCCCACCCCCAGCCGGTGCGGAGGACAACTGTGAGGCCGGCGGAATCAACGACAGCGGCTTCATCGTGGGTGTTTGTGTTGCCCAGCTGATTCCCCAATACTATAGCTGGGTGCCCGTCGTGTGGGAGCCAGACGGCACGGCTCACGCTCTGCCGTTCCCCGGCTGGTCCGAAGACTGTACGGCCGAGAAGATCAACGATGAGGGGCTTATCACAGGTGCCTGTTTTACCGCTCTTCCACCAGGTGGGGGCACGGTCGGGGTCGTCTGGAAATAGTGCCCTTAAGATGCATCGCTCAGGCACGCCTGAAGGGCGAGCCGTGTTTCGTCAACCTGAACCCGTATGTCAGCAGGATACCTGCGCGCTCGCGTGCCGGAGGAGGAGAAGGTGACCGGACGCCTTCCTTCTTGTGACCCGCGGTCAGCTGGCCTGAAGGTTGTTCTTCGCGCTGCGCCTCGATGGCGTCTCTGACGCCTGGCTCCCAACAAACGCATCTTGCCGCGGGCGCCGCGATCCCTGGCCTCAGAAGCTGCTAGCATTGCCGCCTCTCGTCGGTGTGCGGCGGCAAGGCCTCTGTGACAATTCCGGGAACGCACTCGTGACTCGATTTCGCATCATCCTGATTGGCGTGGTCGTGGCGGCGCTGATCGCCTTTTTTGCCTTCGGCCGCCGTGGCGAGCGTGGGTCGGAGGTCGAGTTGGCCCGAGCCGAGAGCCGGGAGATGTTCCGCTCCTTTGTCGCCGCTTCGGGAGAGATCCTCGCTGAGCGCTATGCCGATGTGGGCTCGAGCGTGATGGGCCGGGTGGTCGAGCTCCCGGTGAGCGAAGGTCAGGAGGTGCATGCCGGGGATCTTTTGGCGCGGATCGATCCGGTGCAGGCGAAGAGTGAGCTCGAGGCGGCCGAGGCCGTCATCCGAGCCCTCGAGGCGGAGGCGCGCTCGGGGTCGGAGCAGGTCGCTTCGTCGCGCGCCGAGCTCGAGCTCGCCGAGGCCCAGGCTCGGGAGGCGGTGGCCAATCTCGAGCGGCTGGAGAAGCTTTTCGAGCAGCGCTTGATTCCGGCCTCGGAACTGGACACGGCCCGCGCGGCTGCGGAGTCGAGGAACGCGCAGGTGACCGCAGCACGGGCCGCAGTGTCCCGCTCCGAGGGTGCCCGTGAAGCGGCGAAGCGTCGGGTATTGCAGGCCCGAGCCCAGGCCGATGGGGCGCGAGATCTCTTGCAGAAGACCTCGATCGAATCGCCGATCTCGGGCGTGGTTTCTCGCCTCCAGGTCCGGGAGGGCGAGATGGTGGTGATCGGGATCCAGAACCAGCCGGGTACCGTGCTCATGACCGTGTCGGATCTGACCGAGTTGAACGCCGAAGTGCAGGTCGCCGAGGCCGATGTGTTGCGGGTCGAGGTCGGCCAGGAGGCAACGGTGACCCTCGAAGCGCTGCCCGAGAAGAGCTTTCGCGGACATGTGACCGAAGTCGGTGCCAGTGCGCTGCCCCAGCTCGATGCCGGTGCTGCGGCACGCGAGTTCCGTGTCGAGATCCGCCTGATCGAGCCGGCAGCCGGGATGCGGCCCGGGTTGACCTGCGACGCCGAGATCCTGGTTGGCGAGCAGCGTGACGTTGTTGTCGTCCCCCTCCAGTCGGTCGTGATCCGTGTTCAGGAAGACGGCAGCGAAGTGCGCGGCGTGTTCACGGTGTCCGAGGGCAGGACACGATTCACCCCGGTAGAGACCGGAATCATCGGTGGTCTCGACATCGAAGTTCGCGGTATCCCCGAGCAGACCGAGGTCGTTGCCGGTCCTTACCAGATCCTTCGCGAGCTCGCAGACGGAGACCAGGTCAGGGCTCGCTGAGCCCACAGGTCCTAAGTCGTGACGTCTCGCTCCGTTTCAATGGTGACCGGTCGTTCTGCTCCAAGACCCAGTCGAGTCTCCCTCATCGAGGCGGCTCGCGAGGGTGTGGGAGCGATGCGAACGCATCCGGTGCGGGCCCTCCTCGCCGGCCTGGCGATCGCTGCGGCGGTGTTCACGATCACGATCGTCGTCGTGGCGCTCGACGGTGTCTCGCGCTACGCTCGGACCAACGCCGCGCGCGCATTCGGCAGCGAGACGTTCGTCATCGCAAAAGTGGCAGCACCCGGTCAGATCAGTCGTCAAGAACTGGTTCAAAAACTCGAGCGCAACCCGAACATCCGCCGCGCCGACCTCCGTTTCCTCGATCGCTGGGCTGGCGATCGGGTGATCTACGGTGCCACCGTCAGCAGCCGCGTCGAGGTGGTGGCGGGCTCGCGTCGCTACGATGGCGCCTCTCTGGTGGGGGCGACATCCGAACTGGCCCGGATTCGCGATCTGGCGATCGAGCGCGGCCGATTCTTCACGCATCAGGAGGAGATTCAGGCTCGCCAGGTCGTCATCCTCGGTGCGATCCTCGTCGAGGAGCTGTTTCCTGATGTCGATCCACTCGGGCAGACAGTGCGTATCGCCGGTCGAGGTTTCGAAGTGATCGGTCTCCAGGAGAAGCAGGGTAACGTCGCCGGCAGCTCGCTCGACCGCAACGCCTGGATCCCACTGCCGGCCTATGAGCGTGCTCTCGCCGCGCCTGAGACATTGCAGATCCTGGCGCGGGCACCGCAGCCGGATCTGCCAACCGCGACCGTCGAGGCGGAGGGGCGGGCGCGAGTCTCGATGCGTGCCCGTCATCGGCTGCAGCCAGGAGAGGAGGACGATTTCGACATCCTGTCACCCGATGCTGCTCGCGGATTTGTCCAGAACCTCTCCGAGCGTGTCGGAGTGGCGGCGGGACCGATTTCCGCCATGGCGCTGCTGGCCGCCATCGTCGTTGTCGCCAACACCATCCTGGTCTCGGTCACCCAGAGGACCCGTGAGATTGGCGTCCGTCGAGCGGTCGGTGCGTCGCGAGCGCAAATCCTGGCCGAGATTCTCGCCGAGTCCGTGGCGATCTCCGTTCTTGGAGGCTTCGCCGGGGTGCTGGTGGTTTACGTCCTGGTCGGGATCGCCGATCGGGCGGGGCTGGACCTGCGACTTGCTTTCTCGAATGTCGGCTGGAGCCTGCTGGCGGCGTGCGTCAGCGGTCTTCTGGCCGGCTGGTTTCCCGCCCGACGAGCCACGCGCATCGTCGTCGTCGATGCGTTGCGCGCCGAGTAGCCGAGGTCCTTCCGTGAACCCCACGAAATACAGCTCGGCCGAACGTATCCCGTGGCGAGATGCAGTGGGCAACTCGATACTGCTGGCCACCAATTCCTTGCGCGCCAATCCGGGACGCGCGGCCCTCGCCATACTAGGCATCGTCATCGGCATCGTCACCGTCTCACTGGTCGCGACGGTTTTGGTGAACGTTCGCAATCAGGTCGCCTTGCTGTTTCGCGAGCTCGGAACCGACAATGTCTTTGCCTTTCACCAGAGCGGCGATCCGTATTCGCCGGCGTCGGACGAAGAGGCCAGGCGACAGCCGCTCGAGCGTCGTTTCGGTGAGATCATTGCGCGTCAGTCGGACGCGGTCGAGGGTGCTGCGGCCCAGATTCTGATCCCATCCGTGGTCAACGGCCGGGCCCTCAGCGCCCGAGCAGGTTCGGTAGTTTCCGATACGGTGCTGGTGGAAGGCGCCTCGGCCAGTTTCTTCGACATCGTGGGTGCCGAGTTTGCTCACGGACGGCCCTTCACCGATCTGGAAGATCGAGCGGCCGCGCGGGTCGCGGTGCTGGGCTCGAGTCTGTCTCGCGCGCTCTTCGGTGCCAAGGCTGGAGAGGCCGTTCTGGGGCGCGAGGTCTATCTGCTGGGCGAGCCCTATGTGGTGGTGGGAGTGCTGGCGGAACGCCGCGGCGGTTTCTTCGGTGAGAACCGGCAGGACAGCGTCCTGGCGATTCCCGCGGGCACCGCGCAACGCCGTTTCCCCGACGCCGACGCCACCGTCCTCTATCTGCGCGCTGCCGCGGGTGACCTGCAGCGAGCGCAGACCGAGATCGAGACCGTCCTGCGCCGGCTTCGTCGTCTCGGACCGGAGGAGCCAAACGACTTCAACCTGTCCACTTCCGAGCAGATCATCGGTACCCTCGATCGGGTCAGTGCCGGGATCGCACTGGCCACCATCGGGCTGGCGGCGGTGTCCCTGCTGATCGGCGGCATAGGTATCGCCAACGTCATGGTCATCGCGGTCACTGAACGCACCCGCGAGATCGGACTTCGGATGTCCGTTGGGGCAAGGCGTCAAGACGTTCTTCGGCAGTTCCTGATCGAGTCTATTCTGCTCTCTCTCCTCGGCGGTGCTTGCGGTTTGGTTCTGGCGGGGCTGCTGACAGCGGTGCTGACGCTGGTCTTGCCGGGGTTCTTGCCGGTGCTGCCGTTCTGGGCGGTCGCCTTCGGCCTCGGCTCCTCCTGTCTGACCGGAATCCTCGCCGGCTACTATCCGGCTCGGCAAGCCGCGAGCATGGACCCCATCGAGGCATTGCGTTACGAGGCGGCCTGATCATGTCGGAGAATGCTGGCCCCAGAGCGCAGCTGATCGAACTGCGCGACGTCCACAAGGTCTACCGGATCGGAAGCGAGGAGGTGCGCGCGCTCGACGGTGTCGATCTCAGTGTCTCCTCGAACGAGTACCTGGCGATCATGGGCGCCTCCGGAAGCGGCAAGTCGACGCTCATGAACCTGCTCGGCTGTCTCGATACTCCGAGCTCGGGCAGCTATCACCTCAACGGTACCGCTGTCGAACAACTGACCGATGAGGAACTGGCCGCGATTCGCAACCAGGAAATCGGCTTCGTTTTCCAGACCTTCAACCTTCTGACCCGTACGACCGCCGTCGCCAATGTCGAGCTGCCTCTTGTTTACTCAGGGGTGAGCAAGAAGGAGCGGCGCGAAAGAGCCGAGCGGGCGCTCGCCAGAGTCGGACTCGGTGACCGTATGATGCATCGCTCGAACGAGCTCTCGGGCGGTCAGCGGCAGCGGGTGGCGGTGGCGCGCGCCCTCGTCAACGAACCGTCGATCCTGCTCGCGGACGAGCCGACAGGGAATCTCGACAGCACGACTTCGGAAGAGATCATGGAGCTGTTCGACGAGCTCAACAGCAGCGGCAACACGGTTATCCTGGTGACTCACGAAGACGACATCGCTGCCCATGCGCGGCGCATCGTCACCCTCCGCGATGGCAAGGTCATCTCGGATCAGCCTTCCGGGTGACTCGCGAGAGCCTTGTGCACCTCGACCGGGTCTCGAGAATGCCCGCGGTCTCCCTCCCCCGGACACCTGTCGTGATCTGGCTCTCGATGAGTTGGACGAGTCCCTCGAGGCACTCGCCGCAGATCACGTAGAACACTAACGTCGCTTCTGGTAGGTCCCTACCAGCTCGGCCGTCGCCAGGATATGCCCTTCAATAGCGGCTTCGAGCCACTGCTTGGTGGCGTTCTCGTGGGCCGGCAACACGACGTCGAGCGCATAGAGCTTGTGGAAATAGCGATGCCGACCAATCGGTGGACAGGGACCGTTGTAGCCGATCCGTTTCCAGTCGTTTAGACCTTGCTTCATATCGTCACCGCTGCGGTCCCGGCGCCAGATTGTGGGGAGAGTCGCCGGTACAGGATGCACGGGTGCGCTTGCACCGGCACGAGACCCGGATGATCTGCCGGCAGCACTTCGTGTGCCCCGATGACCAGATACCCTCCCGGAGTCAGACAATCCAGTAACCGGACCTGGATCGACTCCTGTTGCGTGGGCTCGAAGTAGGTGAAGGCCAGGTTGCGGCACAGAATCAGCTCGAAGGGGCCGTGGGGCATCTCGAATCGCAGGTCCTGAACGCCAAGCTCGATGTTCCGTCGGTAGACGGCCCGGAGGCGATACATGGCGGTGCCGATCTGCTCGAAGGCCACCTGCCGCACCTCCGGCGAGAGCTCGCGCAGGCTGCTGGCGGTGAAGACACCCCTGTGAGCCCGGCGGATCTGATGGGGGTCGGCATCAGTTGCCAAGAGCCGCAGTGGGGCCGACGACAAGACCGGGTCCGGAGATTGGGCCGCTAGTATCGCCAGGGAGAAGGGCTCCTCTCCCCCGGCACATCCGGCAGACCAGATCCTTATCGGTTCTGGCCCGATCTCTTCCTTCGCGTAAACGAGAGCGGGCAAGACCTCGGTAATGAGGTAATCGAATACACCTCGATCGCGCGCGAATCGCGAGATCGTCACGCGGCACAACCCGTCAAGATGCTGCCATTCGCTGTCGTGACGGACGAGGTGGCTCTTGTAGGCGTCGAGACTTTCGAGGCCGAGCTCCTTCAGTCGCCGGCCGATTCGCTTGCAGACCTGGCCACGGACCTTGCGAAAGCCGCGCCAGATGAAGCCCATGCGCGGTAAGGCCCACTGCAGGAAAGCTATGCATTCCGCATCGCGCATCGCCCACAAGCATAGACTTCACATGAGCATCGCGCGAGGGCCAGATACCTGGGTATGGTTGGCTCGCGAAAGCTTCCGAGCCGAGCGCGGATCGTCTGGAACGCGGCAGCCTCGAGCTCGAGGCCTCTCGGCTGAATACGGATACTGCCCACGGCCCCCTTCGCCCGGATGCCCCTGTAGAGGTAGGTGCGCGGCGATCTCAGGCGCGATAGCCTTGCTGCTCGAAACAGCAGGTTGCTACACGACTGCAGAGCTGCATGAAAACGAACTCGTGGGGGAGGGAGTTGCGATGAAGCGAAAAGGATTTTTCGCACTCAGCCTGATCCTCAGTAGCGTCATTGCGATGCCGGCACTGCTGGCGAACTCGCTGGTCGACCCCGCCATCGAGGCCAAGGTCGATGCGTTGCTGGCCAGGATGACGCTCGAAGAGAAGGTTGGACAGCTCAACCAATACAGCGCCTCGCTCGGTATGACCGGGCCGACTGTCGAGATGGGGCAGACAGAGGTCCGCAACGAGAAGATCCGCAAGGGGCTGGTCGGCTCGATGCTCAATGTGGTTGGGGCCGAGGCGACCCGCAAGATGCAGGAACTGGCCGTCGAGGGGAGCCGCGTGGGAATTCCGTTGCTCTTCGGACTCGACGTCATCCACGGCTTCAAGACGGAATTTCCGATCCCGCTGGCCGAAGCCGCGAGCTGGGATCTCGAGGCGATCGAGCGGTCCGCTCGCATCGGCGCGACCGAGGCTGCCGCCTCCGGTCTCCACTGGACCTTCGCACCGATGGTCGACATCGCGCGCGATGCGCGCTGGGGTCGCATCATGGAGGGTGCTGGTGAGGACCCCTATCTGGGAGCGTTGGTAGCCGCGGCGCGGGTACGTGGATTCCAGGGAGACGATCTGTCCGCGATCGATACGCTGGCAGCCTGTGCCAAACACTATGCTGCCTACGGGTTCGCCGAGGCGGGGCGCGACTACAACACCGTCGACATTTCCGAGCAGACGTTGCGGAACGTAGTGCTTCCACCCTTCAAGGCAGCCGTCGATGCGGGTGTGGCGACCGTGATGAACTCGTTCAACGAAATCGGGGGCGTGCCGGCAACCGGCAGCACCCATCTCGTCCGGGACATTCTCAAGGGAGAGTGGGGCTTCGACGGATTCGTCGTCTCGGATTGGGGCTCTATCGGCGAGCTGGTGCCACATGGCTTCGCGGCGGACAACAAGCATGCGGCACAGCTGGCTATCGTCGCCGGTAGCGATATGGATATGGAGTCGTCGGCGTACATCGAGCACCTGGTGGAGCTGGTGGAGTCGGGGCAGGTCGAGGCAGCGGTGGTCGACGATGCGGTGCGACGTATCCTGCGTGTCAAACATCTGTTGGGTCTGTTCGACGATCCCTACCGATACTCCGATGCGGAGCGCGAAGAGCGAGTCGTCCTGAGGGCAGAACATCTCCGGGCTGCGCGTGATGTGGCGCGGAGATCGATCGTGCTCCTGGAGAACGAGAGGGGCATCTTGCCGCTCGACAAGAAGTCGGGCAGGATCGCCATCATCGGTCCCCTGGCCGATGACAAGGACAGTCCGCTCGGTGGCTGGCGCGCCGAGGCGGAGACCGATTCCGCGGTCTCGCTGCTCGAGGGCATTCGGGCCGCTGCCGGTCCCGACCTGGAGATCCGTTATGCCAAGGGAGCCGCACTGGACACCGGGGGACGCTCCTTTTCGCTGCATGTGGTCTACAACGAGGGCGACACCTCGGGCTTCCCCGAGGCGGTCGAGGCTGCTCGCGATGCGGATGTGGTCGTGATGGCGATCGGCGAGGTCGCTTATCAGACTGGCGAGGGGCGCAGTCAGGTCGACATCGGGCTCAAGGGAGTCCAACAGGAGCTCCTCGAAGCCGTGGCGGCCGTGAACAAGCGCATTGTCATTGTCTTGATGAACGGTCGTCCTCTGGTGCTGAGCTCGGTGATCGCGAAGTCCAAGGCGATTGTCGAGGCCTGGCATCTGGGGTCCCAGGCCGGCCACGCGATCGCCGACGTGCTATTCGGTGACTACAATCCGTCCGGCAAGTTGCCGGTTTCTTTTCCCCGCCATGTCGGACAGGAGCCGCTCTATTACAACGCCAAAGCCACCGGGCGACCCTTCAATACCGGGAGGGTCTTCTGGTCTCACTACACCGACGAGAAGAACACCGCGCTGTTTCCGTTCGGTTACGGTCTCAGCTACACGACCTTCGAGTACTCGGAGCCGCGACTGAGCGATGAGACGATGGCCATGGACGGCAAACTCGAAGTCGATGTGACCGTCACCAACAGTGGGGATCGTGAGGGTATCGAAGTCGTCCAGCTCTACATCCGGGATCGGGTAGGGAGCTACACGCGGCCGGTCAAGGAGCTCAAGGGCTTCCGCCGGATCGAATTGGCCCCGGGTGCGTCGCAGGATGTGACCTTCGAGCTGACCAAAGACGATTTGGCCTTCTATGGACCGAGTGGCGAATGGGTAGTCGAGCCTGGCGAATTCGAGGTCTATGTCGGGTCGAGCTCGGTCGACTTGAAGCAAGCCAGGTTCACGCTCCAGTAGGTGGGGAGACGAGTCTCGTACTCAGCGGCACCTTTTCAGAGACGCCCTGACACCATACGATTCAAGGCATGAGAGTACACAGCTATTGGACAGCAATTTTCGGCGCGCTGGTGATCAGCACCGGTTGCAGTGCGCCGACGGACGAGACCACGTCAGTCGATGCCACAGCAGATCCAGAGGCCCATATCGATTCGCTCCTGGCGCAGATGACGCTCGAGGAGAAGCTGGACATGATTCACGCCAGCTCGTCATTCACCAGCGGTGGAGTCGAGCGGCTGGGAATCCCCGAGCTTGTGATGTCCGATGGCCCCCACGGCGTTCGGCACGAGCATGGGCGAGGCTGGGACAAGATCGAGGGCGTGGAAGACGCCAGTACCTATCTGCCGGTCGGAACCGCATTGGCGGCGACCTGGAACAAGGATCTGGGGTACGCGTTCGGCAGGGTTCTCGGCAGGGAAACGGCCTACCGCGGCAAGGACGTCATTCTCGGCCCCGGCATCAACATCATCAGAGATCCGCTGAACGGACGCAACTTCGAATACCTGACCGAAGATCCCTACCTCAACGCGCGACTGGCGGTGGGATATGTCAAAGGTGTCCAGGATCAGGGCGTTGCGGTGAGTGTCAAGCACTACATCGCCAACAGCCTCGAGTACCGGCGGAAAGAGGTCAACGTGGAGATGGACGAGCGCACCTTTCGCGAGGTCTATCTGCCCGGCTTCAAGGCCGCCGTCCAGGAAGGCGGCGCCCTCACCATCATGGCGGCCTACAACCGCTTTCGGGGAGACTGGTGCGCTCAAAGCGAGTTCCTTCTCGACGATGTGTTGCGGGGTGAGTTGGGATTCGAGGGCCTGGTGATGAGTGATTGGAGTGCCGTCAACGACACCCTGGAAGCGGTCGGGGCCGGACTCGATATCGAGATGGGAACGGAGCTCCAGCAGGAGGGCGAACCCGACTACGGAGCTTTCTACATGGGCGACGCGGTCGTCGACCTGGTCGAGAGCGGAACCATTGAAGAGGAGCTGATCGATCGCAAGGTCCGAAACATCCTGCGTGTCATGCACGCCGTTCACCTGTTTTCGGGAGACCGGCCGCAAGGGGCCTACAACACGCCCGAGCACCAGGCGACTGCGCGCAAGATCGCCGACGAGGCGATCGTGCTTCTCAAGAATGAGGGCCTCCTGCCGCTGGCCAGAGAATCGATCGGGAGCCTGGCCGTCATTGGCGCGAATGCCGACCGCAAGCACGCGGGTGGCGGCGGCAGCTCTCAGGTCAAGGCCTACTACGAGATCACCGCCCTCGAGGGGATCCGGAATCTTCTGGGAGACGAGATCGAGGTGATCTTCTCGCCGGGCTACACAGTGGCCCGAGACGCGGAAGCCGACTCGGCGTTGATCAGCGAGGCGGCCGGTGCGGCGGCGGCCGCCGATGCGGTCGTCTACGTGGGCGGCTTGATTCACGGCTACACCGACGCCTGGGAAGAGAACGCTTACGATGCAGAGTTTGTCGACAAGCCAGACATGATGTTGCCATTTGGCCAGGAGGAGCTGATCCAGGCGGTGCTGGCGGCCAATCCCAACACCGTCATCGCTCTGCAGAGCGGCGGTCCAGTCGATATGCGAGCCTGGGAGCCAGCCGCAAAAGCGATCGTCCAGGCGTGGTACGGCGGGATGGACGGCGGTACAGCGCTTGCCGCCGTGCTCTTCGGCGAGGTCAATCCTTCCGGCAAACTGCCCATGACGTTCCCTGAAAAGCTCGAGGACAGCCCAGCGCACGCCCTCGCTACGTATCCCGATGAAAACCTGCTGATCGATCATACCGAGGGCCTGTACGTCGGCTATCGTTACTTCGACTCGCACAATGTGGAACCCGCCTTCGCCTTCGGCCACGGGCTTTCCTACACGAGCTTCGAGTACTCCGATCTCGTGCTGACCAGGAGGGATACGGATGTAGAGGTGCGACTCCGGGTCACCAACACGGGATCGATGCCGGGAGCCGAGGTCGTGCAGGTCTATGTCAGCGACGACGCATCGTCCCTGCCAAGACCGGCAAAGGAGCTGAAGGAATTCGACAAGGTCGAGCTCGCACCGGGAGCCTCGGCCGCGCTGACATTCAGTCTTGGTGAAGATGCGTTCAGTTACTTCGATCCCGGCCAGGCGGACTGGGTCCTGGAGCCAGGTAGCTTCACAATTCAGGTTGGTAGTTCGTCACGGGACATCCGGTCGCAGGGCCAGATCGAGTTGTAGGAGGAGAAGGATCATGAAAGTCACGAGGTGGGGAGTCCTCATCGCACTGTTCGTTGGGGCCGGTCTGCACGCCGCCAACGAGACCGTCGATCTGAAACAGCCTCCCGAAGCACTGGTGGAAGGTCAGATCATGGCGCTTGCCTACTCGGGCTTCCGCGAGGGCCAACATCCCGACCGGGGTGACGGGGCCGCGAATCCGAGTGCCGAGGAGATTCTCGAGGATCTGCAGATTCTCGTCGCTCATGGGTTTCGACTGATTCGCATGTACGACTCCCGCGGCAACACCCGGGACACGCTGGAGGTCATTCGCAAGAACGAACTGCCGGTCAAGGTTCTGCTGGGCATCTGGTTGGACGCCGAGGTCAGCAACCACGAGGGATGTCCCTGGCTGGACGAGCCGATCCCCGACGAGAAACTGGCGGCCAACAGAGTCAAGAACGTGGCAGAAGTCGCGCGCGGCATCGAGCTGGCCAGGGAGTTCGATGAGATTGTGATCGCGGTCAACGTCGGCAACGAGGCGCTGGTCGACTGGAACGATCACATGGTGCCTCTGGAGAAGGTGATCAGCTATGTGCGTCAGGTGAAAGACGCCATCGAGCAGCCGGTCACGGTCGCCGACAATTACGTGTGGTGGACGCGGGAAGGTGCCCCCCTGGCTGCCGAGGTCGACTTCCTCGGTGTCCATACCTACCCGGTTTGGGAAGAGAAGACGATCGACGAAGGCCTCGCCTTCACGATCGAGAATCTGCAGGATGTGCGTCAGGCGTTGCCCGACAAGCCCATTGCGGTTCTCGAAGCCGGTTGGGCGACCGTGGCGAGTGAGTTCGGTGAGCGCGCCAGCGAGGCCAACCAGGAGCGCTACTACAACGAGATGCTCGACTGGGCCAAGGAGACCAACACCACGGTCTTCTTTTTCGAGGCCTTCGACGAGCCCTGGAAGGGCAATCCTGATAACCCGCTGGGCGCCGAGAAGCACTGGGGCTTGTTCAACGTCGATCGCACGCCCAAGGAAGTCATGCGTTGATGTCCTGGAGGGTCACCAGCGCAGTTCACAGCCGAACGCAAACAGCGGGTCGTAGTCCTCGTCGCGGACGTTGATGAAACGCTGGTCCGCCGAGCGCGGCTACGAGAGCGAGAGCTTGCCAGTCGGCGGATTGCCGCCGAGCAGCCCATCGTCGATCCCGCCGGTTTCCGTTCCTGGCAGCCAGATGGCAGCAGATGCGTCGCTCGCCGCTGCATGGGCTCGGTTGCCTCTGGTAGATTCCTCAGATTGCGTGACAGCCTGTGCCGCTTCAGTCTCGACGGCGTACCGGCAACCTCGGGGGCAAGAAGATGAAGACAGAAAACGCTCGTCTCTCGGTGAAGGAGAAGCTCGGTTACGGCCTGGGGGACACCGCCTCGCACTTCGTGTGGGACATGGTCGGCTTCTGGATCCTGATCTTCTACACCGACACCTTCGGCATCTCTGCCGCGGCGGCGGGCACGATCATGTTCATTGCCCGGCTCTGGGACATGATCAGCGACCCGCTGATGGGGGTGATCTCCGATCGCACCCGTACCCGCTGGGGCAAGTTTCGCCCTTACATCCTCTGGACCGCGCTGCCCTACAGCATCCTCGCGGTCCTGGCGTTCACGACTCCTGATCTTGGGCCAACCGGCAAGGTGGTCTACGCGGCGGTCACCTACCTGCTTCTCATGACCGCCTACACGGCGATCAACCTGCCCTATTCCTCGCTGGGTGCGGTGATGACAGCCGACTCCATGGAGCGGACGAGCCTGAACACCTACCGGTTCGTCTGTGCCTTTGTCGGCCAGTTGATCGTCTCTGGCATGGCGCTGACCCTGGCTGGATTCTTCGGTCAGGGTGACAACGCCAAAGGCTATCGGCTTACCGTCACCTTGTTTGCGGTGATTGCCTTCGTGCTATTCATCATCGCCTTCCTTTCCACTCGAGAGCGCATTCAGCCACCAAAGACGCAGCAGGATTCCCTCAAGCTGGACTTCAAGATTCTGCTCAGCAACCGACCCTGGGTCATCCTGGCCATCGTCGGGGTCATCTCCTTCGTGATGTTCGCGCTGCAGAACCTCTCCCTGGCCTACTACTTCAAGTACTACATCGGCAGGGAGGAGAGCGTACAACTGTTCAACGTTGTGGGAAGCATCGCCCTGATCGTCGCCTTGCCGCTTTCCAAGCCCTTGGCGAAGCGGTTTGGCAAGAAGAACGTCTTCATCGGCAGCTCGCTCATCTCGGGCTTGTGTTTCACTCTGCTGTACCTGCCGGGAGCTGAGAGCCTCGGCTGGGTGTACGCCCTGAACATTCTCGGCAAGATGGCCTACGCCCCGGCGGTGCCGCTGCTCTGGACGATGATCGCGGACGCTGCCGACTACGCCGAGTGGACGAGCGGACGACGGGCCACGGGTCTGTTCTTCTCCGCTGCAACCTTTGCCCAGAAGGGTGGCTGGGGCATCGGCGGTGCGCTTGCCGGCTGGCTGCTGGCCGCCTACGGCTACGTCGAGCAGGCCGGCGAGCAGGCAGCTCTCGCCCTCACGGGCATCAAACTGCTGATATCGGTGTTTCCGGGGCTGCTCTATATGTCCTGCGCCCTGGTCCTGATCTTCTATGCCCTCGACGAGGCCACCTGCGAGACGATGAAGCGTGATCTGGAAGCGCGGCGTGGGGAAGAAGTCGAGCAGGGTGCCCTCTGATCTGGGCATAGCCCAGGGTCGGGCGGCTGCTAGACTCCCCGGCACCGGAAGCGATCTCATCCTTCGATGTAATCAGGAGGGACTCAGAGGATGGAACTGACAGGTCTGGATCTCGGAATCATCGCCGTCTATCTGGTGGCGGTAACGCTGATCGGCGTTCTGTTGACCAAGCGGGCCGCCAAGAACGTCGATTCCTATCTTCTCGGGGGCAAGTCGCTTCCCTGGTACCTGTTGGGCCTCTCGAATGCCTCCGGGATGTTCGACATCTCCGGCACGATGTGGCTGGTGACACTGGGGTTTGTCTATGGCCTCAAGAGTATCTGGATACCCTGGCTGTGGCCGACGTTCAACCAGATCTTCCTGATGGTGTTTCTCTCCGCCTGGTTGCGCCGATCCAACGTCCGGACCGGTGCGCAATGGATCGAGACCCGTTTCGGCAAGGGCGCGGGCTCGAACCTCTCGCACACCATCGTCGTGGTCTTCGCCATCATCAGCGCTCTGGGTTTTCTCGCTTACGGCTTCATCGGACTCGGCAAGTTCGTCGAGATCTTCATTCCCTGGGAGGTCGTGCAACCCTATCTGGGAATCCAGGTGTCGCCCGAGTACGTGCCCCACCTCTACGGCATCGTGTTCACGCTGGTGGCGGTCATCTATACGGTGCTGGGAGGCATGACCAGCATTGTCCTCGCCGATGTCCTGCAGTACACGATCATGACGGTTTCCGCGATCGTGGTCGCAGCTATTGCGATGACAGCCCTGAGCCAGACACCACTGGTCGTTCCCGATGGTTGGATGAATCCGTTCTTCGGTTGGGAGTTGGGCCTGGACTGGTCCGGCATCATCGATGAAGTGAATCGAAAGATCACCGAGGATCAGTTCTCCCTGTTCACCATCTTCTTCATGATGATGGTGTTCAAGGGCGTTCTGCTGAGTGTCGCCGGCCCGGCACCCAACTACGACATGCAGAAGATCCTGGCCACGAAATCACCGCGCGAAGCAGCCAAGATGAGCGGCTTCGTCAGTCTCGTCCTGAGCCCCTCCAGGTACCTGATGATCACCGGGTTCGTGGTTCTGGGGCTGCTCTTCTATGAACGATTGGACCTGATCGCGGGCGGACGCCTCGATTTCGAGCAGATCCTGCCCTCGGCGATCAACGAGTTCGTTCCGGCCGGCTGGACGGGTCTGTTGCTGGCGGGGCTGGCTGCGGCCTTCGTATCGACCTTCTCCGGAACCCTGAATGCGGCTCAGGCCTATGTCGTCAACGATATTTACCTGAAGCACATCAAACCGGACGCGTCGAACCGGCGCACCCTTTTCGTCAACTACGCGAGTGGCCTGATCGTGGTTGTGGTCAGTATCACCCTGGGTTTCTATGCCAAGAACGTCAACACCATGCTGCAGTGGATCGTCTCGGGGCTCTGGGGTGGTTATTGCGCGTCCAACGTCCTCAAGTGGTATTGGTGGCGATTCAATGGGCAGGGCTATTTCTGGGGGATGCTCTCCGGGATCGTGCCGGCGCTGATCTTTCCGTTCATCTGGCCTGACAGGTTGCCGCTCTACTACTTCCCCCATCTATTGGGTCTATCCCTGGTCGGTTGTCTCGCGGGCACCTATCTCTCCAAGCCAACGGACACCGAGACCCTCAAGAGTTTCTACCGCAGTGTCCGACCCTGGGGCTTCTGGGGTCCGATCCGCAACTTGGTCGAAGCCGAAGACCCGTCCTTCGTGCCCAACCACAATGTCAGGCGCGACTGGGTCAACGTCGTCGTGGGGATCATCTGGCAGACGAGCCTCGTGGTCCTGCCAATCTTCTTCGTGCTCATGCAGTGGGGTGGCGTTGCAGCGGCCGCAGTCATCGCGGCGGTGACCATGATCTTCCTGAAGAAGAACTGGTACGACAAACTGGAAGCCGATTGAGGCTTGGACGTGAACCCGGCCGAGCTGCGAGCGGCAATCGAGTCTGAGCTCTCCGAGAATCTCCTGCCATTCTGGAGAGAGCGGAGCATCGATGTCGAGCGCGGTGGATTCATCGGCGAGATGGCCAACGACGGATCCATTGCGGGAGAGGCTCCCAAGGGGTTGATCCTCAACTCGCGAATCCTTTGGTCATTCTCGGCAGCCTATCGGCAGCTGGGTGACCTACGGGACTTCAACCTCGCATCGAGAGCCGTAGGGTGCCTCCTGGGTAGCTTCTGGGATGGAGAGCACGGCGGCTTCCGCTGGCGACTCGACTCGACCGGCAAGCCTCTCGATGATTCCAAGAAGATCTACGGCCAGGCATTCTGTATCTACGCCCTGGTCGAGTTCTACCTCGCGTCAGGGCTCTCACAAGTCCTGCAGGACGCGAAGTCGGTCTTCGAGCTGATCGAGCGCCACGCTCACGACGAGGATCACGGAGGATACATCGAGGTGGTGGCGGCCGATTGGTCGCCGGCGACCGATCTGCGTCTGAGCGAGAAGGACATGGACGTAGCCAAGTCGATGAACAATCACCTGCATGTGCTCGAGGCCTACACGGCTCTCTATCGTGCCTGGCCGGACGATCGGGTGCGAGCGCGGCTGCGCGAGCTGATCGATCTCTTCGGGTTACACATTCTCGCCAGAGCCGACGGCCGTTGCCACCTGCAGCACTTCTTCGATGAGCAATGGAACGTCTGTTCGGAGAGCTACACCTACGGGCACGATATCGAGGCGGCCTGGTTGCTCTGCGAGGCCGCAGAAGTTCTCGGGGACGATCGAGTCGCGGCAAGCGTGCATGGATGGGCTGTGGAGCTGGCTCGCTCTGTCGTGGAAGAGGCGTTGGGTGAGGATAGCGGGCTGGCCTATGAGGGGTGCAACGGAGAAGTCATCGATGGGAATCGCGAGTGGTGGTGTCAGGCCGAGGCGGTGGTCGGTCTTTGGCAGACCTACGGCTTGACCGGCGAGGCGGCTTTCGCCGAGGCAGCCGCGCGAGTCTGGGCGTTCATCGAGAGCAAATTGGTGGATCGGGTGAACGGAGAGTGGTTCTGGCGAATCCTTGCCGATGGCTCTCCCGACGAGAACGAGCCGAAGGTCTCGGAGTGGAAGGGGCCCTACCACAACACACGGATGTGTCTGGAAATGCTCCGGCGCATCGAGACCCATGGATAGAGGTGGATGCGATGCAACAAACGGATTTCGAAACCCGGAAACAGCAACTGATCGAGGACTATGAGTCTCTCGTAACCCGGCGCAACGAGCCAGAGGAGCGGACCAACGGAATCCTGCAGCGTTGGAAGTACCCCGTCGTCACGGCCGAGCATGCCCCTGTGTTTTGGCGCTATGACCTCGATGCCGGGTCGAATCCCTATCTGATGGAGCGGATCGGTGTGAATGCGGCATTCAATCCGGGAGCCATGGCCTTCGACGGCAAGTACGTCCTGATGGTGAGGGTCGAGGGCGCTGATCGCAAGAGCTTCCTGGCGGTGGCCGAGAGCGCCAGCGGTGTCGACGGCTTTCGTTTCTGGGATCGGCCCGTGGTCATGCCCCAGACCGAAGATCCCGACGTCAACGTCTACGACATGCGGTTGGTGGAGCACCAGGACGGTCATATCTATGGTTTGTTCTGCACCGAGCGGAAAGATCCGGACGCCTCGACCGGAGATCTCTCCTCGGCCATCGCCCAGTGTGGGATCGCGCGCACGCGGGATCTCGTGAACTGGGAGCGGCTGCCGGATTTAGTGACCCGTTCACCCCAACAGCGCAACGTCGTCCTGCATCCTGAATTCGTCGATGGCAAGTACGCTTTCTACACGCGACCGCAGGATGGTTTTATCGAGGCGGGCTCTGGTGGCGGTATCGGCTGGGGGCTCGCAGACAACATCGAGAAGGCGGTCATCGATGAAGAGATCATCGTCCACGATCGCAAGTACCACACGGTGAGGGAGGCGAAGAACGGTCTGGGGCCGGCGCCGATTCGAACCGAGCATGGTTGGCTACAACTGGCCCACGGTGTACGAGGCACGGCATCAGGGCTGCGCTACGTGCTTTATGCCTTCATCACCGCACTGGATGAGCCGTGGCGCGTGATCCACGAGCCAGGTGGCTACTTGCTGGCACCGCAGGGCCCGGAATACATCGGCGATGTCATGAACGTCACCTTTTCCAACGGTTGGATTGCCGATGAATCCGGCGACCTGTATCTCTATTACGCTTCCAGCGATACCCGGTGCCACGTCGCCACGACCACCGTCGATCGCCTGGTCGATTACTGCCGCAATACCCCGCCGGATCCATTGAACTCGGCAGATTGTGTCCAGCAGCGGATCGCGCTGATCGACAAGAATCTCGGCTCGTAGGGTAGCCCCCTGGGGAGGCGATATTGCGTCCTTCTGGCCGTTGGTTCATCTCGGATGTCCGACACGATGAAGCGTCGAGGGTCGTTGTCGGGGGTCCGGGAGGGCACGCTCGCGCTACGGGGGCTGAGGGTCGTTGCGGTGTTCCTGGAGGGGAAGGTAGGACCTGGTCAGAACGGTTACAGGTCGTGGGGTGTGGTCCCGGAGGGCACGCTCACGCTACGTGGCGTTGGGTCGCAAGGCGTTCGCTCCCTTTCCGGCGCGCCGGACCTCGAGAGGCCTGCAGGGCCAGGTCTGGAGGCGCTTGGAAAGAGACCCGTCCTGGGACCACACCCCACGACCCTTGGCCAGGTCGAGCAGGGTCCCCTGACTGATCCTCGGCTCGACGGTGCGGTCGCTCATTCGCCGAACGCAGCCTCAACCTCCTCTCGCGGAGTGAGGCGATTGAGCGATTGCACCGTCCGGCGGTCGATAGACGGGCACGGCAGCGGCAGGCTCGGTTGTCCATTCGCCGAACGTAGCCTTACCCTCCTCTTGCGCAGTGAGGCAAATCGACGGTCGGACCGGGATAGACTCTGGTGCGTTCGGTCATCGAGGGGGATCCATGAAAAAGGTCGTGCTGCTCGTTGCGTTGCTGATGCCGGCGTTGGCATCGGCACAGAAGTTCGAGGATCTGGCCCAGACGCCGCCAATGGGCTGGAACAGCTGGAACACGTTCGCCTGCAACATCGACGAGAAGCTCATCCGGGAGACCGCCGAGATGATGGTCTCCTCGGGGATGAAGGATGCCGGCTACCAGTACGTGAACATGGACGACTGTTGGCATGGCGAGCGGGACGAGCGGGGCTTTATCCAGCCCGATCCAGAGAGGTTCCCCTCGGGGATCAAGGCGCTTGCGGACTATGTCCACTCTCTCGGTCTGAAGCTCGGCATCTACTCCGACGCGGGTTGGAAGACCTGTGCCGGGAAGCCGGGGAGTCGAGGATACGAGTTCCAGGATGCCCTGACCTACGCCGAGTGGGGCATCGATTACCTGAAGTACGACTGGTGCAATACCGAGGAGCTCAACGCCAAGGGCGCCTATCTGACGATGCGAGATGCGCTCTACGCCGCCGGTCGCCCCATCGTGTTCAGTATCTGTGAGTGGGGTGACAATGATCCCTGGGAGTGGGCTGCGGAGATGGGGCATCTGTGGCGGACCACCGGCGACATCATCGACTGTTTCGACTGTGAGATCAGCCATGGGAGTTGGTCCTCGAGGGGAATTCTGCCGATTCTCGATCTGCAGGAGGGCCTGCGCGAGTATGCCGGGCCGGGCCACTGGAACGACCCGGACATGATGGAGGTCGGCAACGCGATGAGTGTCAACGAGGATCGGGCGCATTTCTCCATGTGGGCGATGCTCGCCGCGCCGCTGATCGCCGGTAACGACTTGCGCGACATGACCCCGGAGACCATCGGGATTCTCACCAACAAGGAAGTGATTGCGGTCAATCAGGACACCCTCGGCATCCAGGCCATGAAGTACCGCGATGAGGGGGATCTGGAAATCTGGTTCAAGCCCCTGCAAGGTGGCGACTGGGCCATGGCCATCCTGAACCGTGGCCGCACGCCCGAGCAGGTGACATTCGACTGGGCCCGGGAGCACGTCAACGATGACTCGACCGGTCACCGCGCCGAGTTCGACAGTACCCGCTATGGCGTGCGTGACCTCTGGTCTGGTGAGAACCTCGGCGCGACGGAGACCCCGCATGGTTTCGCTGTGCCGGGGCGTGACGTGCGGGTCCTACGACTGACCAGGGTGGGCGCTGCGGGAGTGGATTGACAGGGCTGTCTGGTGGGCTAGTCTCGGAAGCCATGAGCGATCTGTATGGAGGCATTGAAGCGGGAGGCACGAAGTTCGTCTGTGCTGTGGGTACCGGACCCGAGGACTTGCGAGACGAGGCACGCTTCCCCACAACGCACCCGAAAGAGACGATTGCGCGCTGTGTGGAGTACTTCCGCCAAGTGGTTGGCGGAGAGAGTCTCGATGGAATCGGCATCGCATCTTTTGGTCCAATCGATCCCAACCCGGCATCGCCGACCTGGGGCTACCTGACCACCACGCCCAAACCCGGCTGGGCGAATACCGACCTCGTGGGCCCGTTGGCTGAAGCGCTCGGTGTGCCGATCGGATTCGATACCGACGTCAATGCTGCCGCGATGGCCGAGGGTCGCTGGGGAATCGCACGTGGCCTGGACACCTTCATCTATCTGACCATCGGGACCGGCATCGGCGGAGGTGCGATGGTGGGCGAGCGACCTGTCCATGGTCTGCTCCATCCCGAGATGGGGCATATGCTGATCACGCGTCGCGGGGACGACGAGTTCGAGGGCACTTGTCCTTACCATGAAGGTTGTCTCGAGGGGCTGGCCGCGGGACCGGCGATCGAGAGGCGATGGGGATGCAGGGCCGAGGAGCTGCCCGCAGATCACCCGGCCTGGGATCTCGAAGCCCACTATCTGGGAGTGGGTGTGGCGAACCTCATCTGCGCACTCTCTCCGCAGCAGGTGATCATGGGAGGTGGAGTCATGAGCCAAGAGCAGCTGTTTCCACGGGTTCGTCGGCAGGTACGCGAACTGCTCAACGGATATGTCCAGGTTCCCGCGATCACGGCGGACAACGAGACCTATATCGTGCCTCCTGGGCTGGGCAGCCGATCCGGAGTGCTCGGCGCCATCGCGCTGGCTGCTGGAGCCGCCGCAGAGGAGTCGGAGTCTTGAGCGCCAGATTCGATCTTCCAGCTCTGTTAGCGATCGCTGTACTGGCCGTTATGCCGAGAACGACCCGCGCCGAGCTTCAGGTTGGATTGCTGTTCAGCGATGGCGTAGTGCTCCAGCGAGACCAAAGTGTGCCTGTCTGGGGCACGGCGAGTCCGGGAAGCGAGATCACGGTCGGCTTCAGGGGCCAGGCTGCTTCGGCTCGTGCCGATGCGCAGGGTCGGTGGCAGGTTGAATTGGCTGCCACGCATGCGGGTGGACCCTTCGACATGAAGATCTCGATGGGCGAGGAAACTCTGGTGGTTCGCGACATCCTGGTGGGTGACGTGTGGGTGTGCTCGGGCCAGTCCAATATGGAGTGGGCGGTGGCGGATTCCATGAACGCGGCAGCGGAGATCGCGCTCGCCTCGGATTCTGCAATTCGACATTTCAAGGTCCCGCGCTCGTGGTCGGCAGAGCCGGTGGATACCCTGGCCGGAGGGCAGTGGCAGACGGCGGATCCCGAGTCTGTCGGCAGCTTTACGGCCGTTGGCTTTTTTTTCGCGCGGGAGATCGGTCGCGAGATCGAAGTGCCCATCGGCCTCATCAACACCAGTTGGGGTGGCAGCCGGATCGAGCCGTGGATGAGCGCCGCCGCACTCGCGATGGACGATGCGGACGTGCGCCAGGTGTTGGAGGACGAAAAGGCATACGAGCAGGAAATCAGGACGATGCTGGAAGCATCCGTAGGCGGAGTTCCGGACAGCGACCGAGGGTTTGTCGAC
Organism: uncultured Acidobacteriota bacterium; assembly: GCA_963707075.1. GTDB lineage: Bacteria > Acidobacteriota > Thermoanaerobaculia > Multivoradales > JAHEKO01 > CAXMQZ01. Next base: position 1,169,786 of record CAVPOX010000002.1, on the reverse strand, counting down.
GGCAAACCGATCTGGGCCGATCCTGATCTGGACGACTCCAGCTGGGACGAAATCGTGGTCCCGTCGGCTTGGGAAGCGGTCGGCTATCCAGGCATGGATGGCATCGCCTGGTACCGGACCTCCTTTTACCTCACGGCGGAGGAGGCCGAGCAGGGTATTCATCTCGGTCTCGGGGCGATCGACGATTCCGACATCAGCTGGGTGAACGGTCACGAGGTGGGTCGGACCGAGAACGCCTGGAATCAGGCAAGGGTCTACGAGGTCTCGCCAGAAATCCTCGAGCCCGGCCGCAATGTCCTCGCAGTGAGGGTCGAAGATCCGCACGGTGGAGGAGGTATCCAGGGAAATCCTGCGACCCTCTTCGTGGAAAGCGCCGGCTACCAACGATCGCTGGCCGGAATGTGGAAGTTCGCGGTCGGCTACTTCACAGTCAATCTCGAAGATCACAAGCGCGCGCTGCCCACCTTGCTCTACAACCACATGGTGTATCCGCTCTTGCGCTTTCCCATCAAGGGTGTCCTCTGGTACCAGGGCGAGTCCAATGCCGACTTCGCGGAAGATGCCGTCGCCTATCGCGAGCTCTTCGTCGACTTGATCGAGGATTGGCGTCGAGGGTGGGAGGCGGAGGCTCTTCCCTTTCTCTGGGTGCAACTGGCGAGCTTCATGCCTCCATCGATGGAGCCCGGCGACAGTGCCTGGGCGACGCTGCGAGAGTCGCAGTCCGCGGCTTTGGGACTCTCCAACACGGCTCAGGTGGTCACGCTCGATGTCGGTGAGGCCCTCGATGTGCACCCGACGAACAAACAAGCGGTCGGCTATCGCCTGGCCCTGGCCGCGAGGGCAGTGGCCTATGGTCAGGACCTGGTCTACTCGGGGCCCACCTACAAGAGTCATACCGTCGAAGGAAGCCGTATGGTCATCGCTTTCGATCACGTTGGCAGCGGTCTGGTTGCCAGAGATGCCGCCAGCGATCAACTGAGGGGCTTCGCCATTGCCGGCGAGGATGGTGACTTCGTCTGGGCAAGTGCCGCGATCGAGGGCGATCGAGTCGTGGTTTGGCATCCGTCGGTTCCCGCACCGGTGGCCGTGCGCTACGCCTGGGCCGACAATCCGGAAGGTGCCAATCTCTTCAACCGCGAGGGGTTGCCCGGGGCTCCTTTCCGCACGGACTCGTGGTAGCTTCGAACCGTTCGCCGGCTGGCCGATCTTGCAGTGTCGAGTGGCACTGTCTGGAGGGAATCATGATCAGGAGCAGGACTTCGTTTGCGGTCTTTTTCTGGGTGGTGGTCTGTCTTCCCCTGGTTGCACGAGCCTCCGAAGGAGGAGGGGGTGAGGGTGAGTGGTGGAATATCCCCTATCCAGCACCCTTCGATGCGTCGGGTCTGGAGATGACACTCGACACCATTCGCGTCGAGGGAAACCAGTTCGTCGATTCAGCAGGGCAATCCGTGATCTTCCAGGGTGTCGCCATCGCCGATCCGGACAAGCTTGTACTGCAGGGGCACTGGTCGAAGGGGTTGTTCGACGCAATCGACTCCTGGGGGGCGAACATCATCCGGGTACCGGTGCACCCAGTGGCCTGGAGGGGGCGAGGCAGGGCTGGTTATCTCGAGCTTCTGGATCAGGCGGTGACCTGGGCCACCGAGCTCGGGCTCTATCTGATGATCGACTGGCACTCGATCGGGAATCTGGAGACCGGGCTCTTCCAGCATCCCATGTACGACACGACCAAGCAGGAGACGATGGAGTTCTGGCGCACGATCGCGGCGCGCTACCGTGGGGTTCCCACGGTCGCCTTTTATGATCTGTTCAATGAGCCCACCATGTACAACGGCCAACTCGGGACGACGACGTGGGCGAAGTGGAAAGCCTTCAACGAGGAGCTCATCGGCATCATCTATGCCCACGACAAGAACGTCATCCCTCTCGTCGCTGGGTTCAACTGGGCCTACGATCTGACGCCAGTGGCCAGCGATCCGATCACGGCCGAGGGCATCGGGTATGTGTCGCATCCCTACCCGATGAAAGTCGAGGAGCCGTGGGAGGAGAAGTGGGAACGCGATTGGGGATTCGTTGCAGACAGCTATCCGGTCTTTGTCACAGAGTTCGGGTTCATTCTGAAGGATCATCCCAACGCACACATTCCGGCGATCGGCGATGAGCGCTACGGCAAGATCATCACCGACTACCTCGCCAGGAAGGGCATCTCCTGGACTGCCTGGTGTTTCGATCCGGATTGGCCGGCTCACCTGATTTCTGATTGGGACTACACCCCGACGGCATCGGGAGAGTTCTTCAGGGGCGTGATGCAGAGCCATCGATAGAGTGAAGTCCTTCAAAGGAGATGCTGATGACCTATGTCCCAGCCGATGACCGTTACGAGTCGATGGCGTACCGCCGTTGCGGCCGCAGTGGGATCCAGTTGCCGGCGGTTTCGCTGGGACTGTGGCACAACTTTGGGGGTGTCGACGTCTTCGAGAACGCCCGCGCGATGATCCGCCGCGCTTTCGACCTGGGGATCACCCACTTCGACCTGGCGAACAATTACGGTCCCCCGTACGGGTCCGCCGAGGAGACCTTTGGGCGCATCCTGAAGAAGGATCTGTCGAGGCATCGCGATGAGTTGATCATCTCGAGCAAGGCGGGTTGGGACATGTGGCCGGGGCCCTACGGTGATCTCGGATCGCGCAAGTACTTGATCGCCAGTCTCGATCAGAGTTTGCAGCGACTTGGTCTGGACTACGTCGACATCTTCTACCATCACCGTCCCGACCCGGACACACCCCTGGAGGAGACGATGGGGGCTCTCGACGGCATCGTCCGCCAGGGCAAGGCTCTGTACGCAGGTATTTCGGCCTATTCGCCCGACAGAACCAGGCAGGCGGTCGAGCTTCTGCGAGAGCTCGGGACCCCGTGTCTGATTCACCAGCCCCGCTACAGCATGTTCGATCGGCATATCGAGGACGGACTGCTGGACGTCCTGGAGGAAGAAGGCGTCGGTTGTATCGTGTTCTCACCGTTGGAGCAGGGGCTGTTGACCGACAAGTATCTGGACGGCATTCCAGACGACTCTCGAGCGGCCAAAGAGCATGGTTATCTCGGGCGTGACCAGATCAGCGCGGAGACGCTGCGGAAGGTTCGCGCGCTGAACGAGCTGGCCCGGGCTCGCGGGCAGACTCTGGCTCAGATGGCTGTCGCCTGGGTGCTGAGACACCCTGCCATGACGTCGGCCCTGATCGGCGCCAGCCGTGTCGGGCAGATCGAAGAGGGCGTGGCTGCACTCGAGCATCTGGATTTCAGCGAGGTCGAGCTGGCTCGAATCGAAGAGGTTCTCTCCACCGGTTCGCATCTCGCCACCCTCTCGTGAGAACCAGCCCCTCGAAGCCGAAACGACAGGGTAGCCGGTGGTCGGTTCGTAGGATGTTCGGGCGTGCTCTGATGGTGCTGTCGACGACTGTCGCGCTCATCGCTTGCGGGGGCGGCGCGTCGACCGAAGGCGGCTCGGCCTCTGCTCCCGAGGCCGAGATCCGCAGGGAACCGGGTCTCAACGTTCTGATGATCACGGTCGACACGCTGCGCGCCGATGCCCTCGGCTCGTACGGAAATACGCGAGCTGTCACGCCCTGGATGGATCGTCTGGCAGCCGAAGGCGTGCGGTTCGAGAACGCTCGTGCCCACAATGTCGTGACCCTACCGACGCACGCCAGCATTCTCACCGGGCTCTACCCGCAGGAGCACGGAGTGCGAGACAACTCGGGCTTTCGGTTGCCGGAGGAGCTGCCGACGCTGGCCACCATCTTGCGGAAAGAGGGCTACCGCACGGGAGCCTTCGTGAGCGCATTTCCGCTCGATTCGCGGTTCGGGCTCGACCAGGGCTTCGAGGTTTACGAGGACAACTTTGTCGGCAGTGAGCGGCGGCCCGCTTTCTTCGAGGTGGAGCGGGCAGGTCCCGAGACCGTGGCGCTGGCCCGGAGCTGGATCGAGGCCAACGACGATCGGCCCTGGTTCTGTTGGGTGCATCTGTATGAGCCTCACTTCCCCTACGATCCGCCGGAGCCGTTGAAGAGTCGGTTCAGCGACGATCTCTATCTTGGAGACGTGGCGGCAGTAGATGAAGCTCTGGCTCCGCTTCTCGAACCTCTTTTGAAACGTGCAAACAGCAGTCAGACGTTGGTGGTGCTGACCTCCGATCATGGAGAGGCACTTGGCGAGCATGGCGAAGCGACGCATGGCATCTTTGCCTACGAGAGTACGCTCAGGGTACCGCTCGTCCTCTACCAGGGTGACTTGTTCGAGCCCCGCGTGGTGCTGGATCCGGTGCGCCATATCGATCTCCTACCGACGATTCTCGACGCCCTGGGGCTCCCCGTGGCCGAGGGCTCTTCCGGTCGGAGCCTGCTCCCTGTTGTCTTCGGACAGGTTGCAGAAGAGGCTCCGAGCACGTATTTCGAGTCACTGTCACCGCAACTGAATCGCGGTTGGGCGCCTCTGTATGGAATCGTCGACGGCGACATGAAATACATCGAGCTGCCGATACCGGAGCTCTACGACCTGGAAGCGGATCCCGGGAGAGCGCATCAATCTTGCTGCCAGTGAGCCGGAACAACTGGCTGACTTGCGGGGAAAGCTAGCGCCGCTGAGGGCCATCGATCCCGGCAGTGTGCCGGCGTCGGAGGATGATCAGACGATCGAACGCCTGCGAAGTCTGGGCTACCTGAGTGGCTTACCGGGAAAGAGAAGGTCTTTACCGAAGACGACGATCCCAAGACGCTGATCGGGCTGGATGCAGCCCTGCGCGATGTGGTGACTCTCTATGGCGAAGGCGATCTCGCCGCGGCCTTGCAGCGGGCTCGTCAGCTCGTGCAGACGCGACCCGGCATGAGAATGGCTCTCCTGGAGCTCGCGCATCTGGAGAGAGAGATGGGCAACCTGGCCGCGGCTGTCGACGCTTTGCGTGAAGCCTATGCGCTCAATCCTGCCGACACTGCCACCCTGGCGCTTCTCGGCGCTTATCTGACCCAGGCTGGCAAGGCTGAAGAGGCCGTCGCAATCACCGAGGCCAACAGCGAGCTCGGCGAACCGGATGTCGATGTCCTGCTGGTGCGAGCCCTCGCCCTGGCGAGATCGCAGCAGGGAGGCGCGGCGTTCGGAGCCCTCGAAAGGCCCGAAGGTCGCGCCCGAGAACCCGATGGTACCGGTTCACAGGGCACCCTGCACCTGATGACGGGCGACCGTGGTGAGGCGAAGATGGCTTTCAAAGAAGCCCTGGTGCTTCATCCGACCACGGTGGCTGCCCACACAGCTCTCGGCGTGATGGCGATCGAAGAGAAGGAGATCGATGTGGCGGTCGAACACTGGCGCCGGGCAGTGACAGCCGATCCGCAACAATCCGCGAGCCTCCTGGCACTGGGAACGAAGCTGTGGAATCAGGGACGCACAACAGCGGCGCGACCTCTGCTCGAATTGTTTGTGGCTTCGGCTCCGGCCGATCGAAATCGAGACGAGATAGAACGCATCCGCGGGGTACTGGGCGAGACCCATTAGGATCGCGAGGGGGATACCGGGACCATCCCAGGGGTGGAATGGCCGATGCCGACTTGGGGTAGTGTAAGAACGAGAGGGGTATACGATGATTGTCCAACGAACCGGTATTTCACTCTTCCTACTCATCCTGGTGCTCGCGAGCTCCTTGCTGCTGGTGGCCACCGCTGGTTCCCAGGCGCCCCCTACCGACACCTTCGGTGAGACCGTCGATGTCGAGTTGGTCAACGTCGAGGTGCGAGTGCTGGATCGAGAGGGCAAGCCAGTCACCGGTCTGACCGCCGACGACTTCGAGGTCCTCCATGACGGTGGGGTGGTTCCGATCTCCAACTTCACCGAGTTTCGAGAAGGAGTCGCTGTTGGCAGTGGTGGGAACCAACTTCGCCTCTGCCGCGACCGATGGGACCGTGGCGGATCACCATGTCGTCGTCTATTTCGACGACCTGCATCTGCAGGCGACCCACCGGGGTGTCCTGATCGAGGCACTGCGAGATTTCATATCCAACCAGCAGATTCCGGCCGAAAACATCATGATTCTGCGTCAAGGGCGAGAGCTCCATATCGAGGCTCCCTTCGGATCCTCGACCGAGGCCCTCGAGAAGGCCCTCGAGAACCTGGAGAAAGCACCGCCGGGACTAAGTCACGAGAACGTTGTGCAGCAGGCTCTGGATGAGATCCAGAGGACCTGGAATCAGAGTCGCGACGCAACAGGGTCGGGCGAGCAACAGGTCGCCCAGATTCCGGGGTCGAATCTGGGTGCCGGTGCAGTTGGTGGCGCCGGGGGCTCGCCTCGCGATGTCACTGGGGGGACCGGAAGTCTGAGCAGTGGTCTGGTTCCGGCCTCATGCGACATCTTCAAGGGTCGCGTCGAAGCCATCCTCAACGGTTGGATGCAGCTGCGCAGGAACGAGATCTCGATCACGCTTGCGTCCCTGGCCGATAGTGCGACCTATCTGGCCGGCCTACCAGGGTCGAAGAACGTGCTGTATCTGAGCGATGCTCTAGAGACAATGCCGGGCGCGGCGCTGTCGAATTACGCCGACACCATTTGCCCGGGTGGCGAGCAGAATCTGGCGATGAACAGTCTAGGAGAAGAGCTTCGTAGTGCCTTCATCAATCTCAGCCAGCACGCCGCCGCCAATCGAGTTACCTTCTATTCGATGCAGGGCGGTGGCTTGCAGGTAAGCAGCTCGGGCAGCGCCCGCGATACTGGGGTGCGAGCTGGCAGTATTGCTTCTTTCGAAGCGAGTCGGCGTGCCGGCGACCAGTCAGGATTGATTCTGTTGGCGCAGGAGACAGGTGGCAGAGCGGTATTGAATCAAAACGACTACGATCGTGCTCTGCAGGAAGTCAGTAGCGAGATGTTGAATTTCTATTCGTTGGCCTATCAACCGCCGCCAGGTAGTGACAAAGCCAATCACCGCATCGAGATCCGTATGCGTCAGTCCGACCTGGTGGCCCGCTACCCACGTAGCTATATGCAGAAGACGGCCAGTGAGCGATTCTCCGAAAGCTTGCAGGGTGCGCTGTATCTGGGTTTGGTGAATAACCCCCTCGAGGCGCGGCTGGGGGCGGGTGAGTTCCGCACCTCTGGGGAAGGCGTTGTCGTTCTGCCCCTCCAGATTGTTCTGCCGGTCGAATTCATCTCTTTCGTGCCACAGGGTGAGTCGCTGATAGCGGCGATTCTGATCCGCGTGCTGACTCGCGATCTGGAGGACGGCCAGGTCAGCAGGAAGGACCAGAGCTTCCAGGTCAAACACGATCCGAACAGTGGCGGTGAATGGATGCAGCTGCCGGTAGAGCTGCAGATCGATAGCGGTCCGCACCTGCTGGTGGTGGGAGTTCTGGACCAGGAGAGTGGAGTGACCTCGATGATCAGCACAACGGTGGAGGTTCCTCCGTCTGATCGTGTTGAGTAGCATCTTTCGGGCAATGGGTAAGTGAGGATGAGGGAATGATAGAGAACCCCCGGTTTACCTGGAATAGACGGCTGTCTGGACTCCTGGCGATTCTGGTCATCGGTTGGGGTGGAAGAGCGCCGCTTGCCGCGAAATCGGACGCCGAGATCGAAGCCTGCCTCGAGGCAGGAAAGATCCTCAAGGGTGGAGAAGAACTCATCGGGTTGACCAAACCACTCAAGGTCGAAATCGAGTGTGGGGAGGAGAATCAACTCGCTGTCTTCAAGTCGCTCGATGTTCACAAGCAAGGGCTCTATACCCTCGCCAATGGCAAGCAGGTGTTCAACTTCTCAGATTGCTTCGAGTACGAACGGGCAGCCTATCTGCTCGACCGAGAGCTCGGTCTCGGCATGGTGCCGGTGGCAGTGCTGCGTAAGTATCGAGGCACCGATGGGGTGCTGGTGGCATGGATTCCCGATGCCATCCATGAAGACAGGGTGAAGCGCTCATTTTCGGGGCCCGAAACGGCATCCATGATGCGACAACTATCGATGGTGCACCTGTTCGACTCCCTGATCTTCAACACCGATCGCCGGCCACCCAACACCTTGGTCAGTGAGTCCATGGCCAAGGTCTACATGATCGACCATACTCAGGCCTTTCGCGAGAAGAAGGAGCTCCAGGCGGCGTTCACCGAGGGGCGGACCTGGCTGCCGGAGGAGAGCTACTCTCGCTTGAAAGCTCTCGATATAGATCGATTGAATCAGCTACTGGCCGGCCTCACCACTCCGGGGGCAACGCAAGGCCTTGCTGGCTCGCCGTGACCTCATTATCGACAAGATCGAGAGGGAGCGAGAGGAGTACGGCGACGCCGCGGTCTTTTTGAGCCCCGCCCGTTAGATCGACTCAGTCCACCTCGATGTCGTCCATCGAGTACCCGGGCTCACCCTGCGGTCTCTGCATCGATTCCAAGCCGTACCGCTCGATGAGTTGTCCGTAGGTAACCAACTCGATGCCGCTCTCGGAGATCGCCTGTCGAAATTCAGGGGAGAGGAGCGCATCGAGCTCAGCCTGGCGGTGAATGCCGACTCGCGCAGGATCTTCCGGGTTGTTGACGTCGATCAGTGCAGCCATCTCGGGCCCATCGATACCGAGATGAATGACCAGGAGCGTCGGTCGGTCAGGCCTGACGCGTGGCACGAAAGCCAGCAACTCGTCGAGCTTGTTCTCGGGAGCCACATCCCAGAGCGATACCGAGCGTTCACCGAAGTACCTCGAGAGGCCGAACCCATACTCCTTGGCCAGACGTTCGACGATCGCTGTCAACTCGGGTGTCGAGACTGCGGTAAGCATGTGGTAATCGAGGTAATCCACAGCGAGACCTGCATCGAGGGCGCGCTGAATCTGGGCCCGAAGCTCCAGCTCGACCTCCTCGAGATCGACATTGGCGGCGGCGAAGTCGGCCGAGGTGGTATGGAAGTGGCCGTTCTCGTCCACCAGGGTCGGGACCGCCGATGGTCCCAGGACAGGACCCCATTTGTAGTGCTGCCATTCCGAGTTCAGGGTGAGGTGAATGCCGACACTGACCTGCTCCTGATCCTTGAGCATTTCGACCGCTTCCAGATACCAGGGACAAGCGATCATCACGGAAGTGGAGAACGGAATTCCGGAGTCGATCAGCTTCTTCACTGCCATGTTGCCGGCATGGCACATGCCGACATCGTCACAACGAATGACCACTTCGGGAGCCTTGTTGGATGCAGCCATGGACGGAGCCGAAATCACGGTTGGAGCCAGAATACAAGTTGAAAGCAATCCCAGCATCAGTTTAAGGGGTCTCTTCATTGCTGGACTCCAGAGCCGGCATTTTGACTACCGACCATAACGTAGTCACCCAATATGGATCGTAGCTCCGAGATCTCGTCCCGCACCCCGACGACGAACTTGTGCGGACCGTTTTTCATTGTCAGGTTGATGACTCGGCCGATCTCGTCCTGCATGGCCGCCTCGAGCGACTCGTCCGGGATGCGTAGCTCGAGAGGTAACTCGGCTACCGGTGCTTTGGCACCTTTGGTGTCGATGGCAGAGAAATAGAGACGGAGCTGGGCTTCGTGGAAACCGGGCCGCGGAACAAGCGTAACTTTGGCAATTGGGACGCGCACACGGATGGCGACGTCGAACTTGCCGTCACCCTCGTCGGTCTGTGGACCGAGATCAATCTGGGCCTCGAGGGGATTAGCTTCGAAGCCATGGACAAAGAAGGCATTGATGGCGTCTTCCATCTGCATCTCGGTCGGCTTGTCACGGTAGCCTTCCCGATGGCGAATTCGCCAGCCGCTCTCTTTATCCCGCAACCGCACCTCGATGTCGTGATACCGACCTCGCCTCGTGGTTGGAGCCCGGTAACCCAGGGAATAGTAGTTGTCGAAGTCCTGGGTTATGCGTTGTAGACCTTCGCTGACGTCGTTGGTATTGAAGATCGCTTGTCCCCCGGTCTTGTCAGCCATCGAAATGAGCGTGTCCTGAAGATTGCTGGTGCGCACGGCGTCTACGGCAAAGCTGACTGAGGTAGGCGAGTTGATGGCTCGATTCTCGGCTCCCATGCCACTCTGAGTGCGCAATCCGGCGGCATCGATGGTGTAGAAGCTGACCCGGTTGGAATTGGCCTCGGCGATCAAGTGGACATAGCGTTGTGATAGATCGTAGCTCATGGCCTCGGCCAGTGCCGATTGGTCGATGAACTTCTGTTGGACTGCCTGATAGAGGTCCTGCCCGGGAACTGCTGGCAGACCGTCGCTTACATGAAGGAGCATCTTGCGGCCTGGTAGGCCGCCCAGTGAATCGAGCATCTCGCGCAGGCCGTTCAGACTCTCGTCGGCCTCATGTCGAGCATTGTCGGCAAACGAGGAAGCTTCGAAGAGTGCCTTGTGGAGGGAGCTCGTCTCATAGATAGCCTGAATCCGCTCGGAGCGTTCCTGCTCTCGCTGTTGAGCGTATCCTGTGAGCTTCTCGAGATCATCCAGTGCCGCACTCACACCGTCGATGTCACTGCTGAAGGGAAACCGGATGTGCAGCGACCGATCATAAGAGGCCAGCATCACTTGATCACCTGGCCGGAGAGTGTCGAATAGAAACTGCCGCAGGCGCGAGAAGACCCGATTACGGTTGAGTGGATGAATGAAGAGGTTGTCGACATAGATGATGAGGTTGAGCCGCTGCTCCACCGGGTAGGTGAGCTCACTGAGCTCCTCTTCGGGCTGAGCAAGGGGGTCGACCGGCTTCTCCTCGACCGGCTCCCCCAGGGAGGTGGGTCTACCCTTGGACACGGAGTAGAAATTGATCAGCTCGACGGGCCCCTTGTCCTCGAAGACCTCAAAGTCTTCCAGGGTCAGTCCCTCGACCGGCTTACCATCCCTGTCGGTGACATAGACCTCGACATTGACGATCTCGACCGCTATTTCCTCGAAGTAGCCGGTCTCTTCGTCTTCGGTGGTGACCTCCTGGGATCTTGCCCAGCTGGTGGTCACGACTGCACCTAGCAGAACCATTTGCAGCAGATGGCTGAGTCTGTGGCTTGGCATGTTCCGTCCTATTCCTGCTCGATCACGATCTGTTGGTTGGCCTCGACATTCTCTCGTTGGCTGATCTCTCCGTTAGGCCAGAGAACCTCGATCCGGTCTACTTTAGCGGCTTGACCGAGGCCAAAATGCAGTCGCTTGTCTTCCTGCGAAATATAGCTCGACCCGGAGCGTATGAGCCGAGCCTGGGTGACGTCTCCAACGCTCGCCTTCACCACCGCGCCGATGGCATCTGTCAATTTTCCCTTGCCTTTCAGCTTCACCGTCAACCGGTTACCCGGTTGTGCGAGTTCGTTGTGCAGAATCTGTGGCGGTCCGTCAAGATCGCTGATGACCATGTCTAGCCTTCCATCATTGTCGAGGTCGACGACTGCCATTCCGCGGCTCACCGTTCTCTTGATGAAAGCTTCACCGAGCTGTTCGGCGATCTCTTCAAAGGTGCCGTCGCGTTTGTTGCGGTAAAAGGTTTTTCGCTGTCGGTAGGGGGCAGAAGCGCCCACCGGTGCGGTTTCCAGCTGCGGATAGACGTGCCCGCTGACCACGATGACGTCTTGCCAGCCATCGTTGTCGTAGTCGAAAAAATTGGTGCCCCAACTGACGAACGGGAGGCTCGGTGGAGCGGTGGTGGAGCGGAACGACAAGTCGGTGAAGTAGTCCTCGTTGTTGTAGTACAGAGCGTTGTATTCCTCGGAGAAGTTGGTAACGAAGATGCTCAAACGGCCCTCGTTCTTGTAGTCACCGATCGCCACCCCCATACAGCCCTGCTCGGCTCCGTCTTCACTGACGGCGACCCCCATGGGAAAGGCCATGTCTTCGAAGGTCCCATCGCCCTTGTTGTGATAGAGGAAGTTGGGTCCAGCGTCGTTGGCAACGAACAGATCCATCCAGCCATCCGCATCGAAGTCGAACCAGCTGATGCCGAGACCGAAGTACTCGTTGGGATCGTTGACCCCAACCTCGGCTGCCACCTCTTCGAACGTCTCGTCACCCTTGTTGCGGAAGAACAGGTCTCCCGTACCGGGCAATCCTCGCGGACCGCATTGAACCTCGACCCCCCCATAGCTGCAGAACTTGCCCTTGCCAAACTCGGGGAGTGACTGCAGGTCGACCTTCACATACCGGGCCACGAAGAGATCGAGGTCTCCGTCGTTATCGTAATCGGCAAAGCCACAGCCTGTAGACCAGCCGTCTGCCACGATTCCAGACCTCTCGGTGATGTCCTCGAACGTGCCATCACCCCGGTTGCGATAGAGCCTGTCCGGCCCGACCGTGGTGACATAGATGTCCTGCCAGGAGTCTCCGTCGATATCCGCGGTGCAGACACCCATTCCCCAGCCCGGAAAAGCGAGACCGGCCTTCTGCGTCACGTCTTCGAATCCGAGATTTCCCAGGTTCTGGTAAAGGGCGCTGGGAGCTGCTTCGGGCTCGTAGGCGGTGTCGACGGTCAGGGCATTGACGAAGTAGATGTCCATCAGGCCATCGTTGTTGAAGTCGAGGACGGCCAGGCCTCCGGCCATGGATTCGAGGATGTATTTCTTCTCGGGTGCCGATTGATGACGAAACGTGATACCAGTTTCGTCAATGACATCGCGAAACGCATCCGATGCTGTAACGCCGACTGCCGCCGTGAGCGTCGCGAGCACTACGATTCCCAGGATTTGTTTCACAGCTTCATTCCTCCCACTCCCAGTCCGGCGCGTGTCCGCATCTGAACGATGAACTCCTCTTCGCGCTCCTTCGCTTGTTGGTAGAGGTCACGAAACTGCTTCGACAACTCAGGCTCATTCAGTCGGGCGTAGGCGAGGCTCAACTGGTAGTAGGCCTTGGAAGCGTCTGGGTTTGTCGTGACGGTTGCCTGGAAAAAGTCCCTGGCCTCGGCGAACCTTCCCTGGGCCATTCTGACTTTGCCGAGAACGAAATTGGCGCTGGCATGCCCGCTATCTGTAGCGAGTACCCGGTGCGCATGATACTCCGCCTGCGCCAAATCGCCGAGGCCCTCCTCGGCTTCTGCCAGGGTCGCCAAGGCTTGCGTCTCTTCGGGGTCGAGCTCGAGACTCTGCAACAGTATCTTCCGCGCGTCCGCGTACTTCTTCTGCGCGTTGTAGCTGATTCCGAGCGCAATCATGGTGAGGATCTCGTCAGGCTCGAGCTCGAGAGCGTTGCGCAGCGCTTCCACGGAAAGCTCCATCGCCCCCAGCTGCAGGCGCGCGACACCCAGCAGGTAGAAGTATTTGGCAACCCTGGGGTGCATTCTGGTCAGTGCCTCCAGGGCATCCATCGCCGCCACCGGATCGTCGATGGCAAGGCTGTTCTCGGCAAAGAGTCTGAGGACCTCCTCGGAGTTGGGCGCCAACATCCGGGCCTTGGCCAGGGATTGCAGGGCCTCCATATGCTGGTTGGTGGCAGCCTGTGACCGAGACTGCTGGATCAAAGCCCGAACGGATTCGCCCGGCTCCTGGTCGACGCCGGCTGAAGCTGTCGGAGTACAGACCGTCAACAGGAGCACCGCAGTCAGACTTCGTCGCATCAGCTTCCTCCCGATTGGTCTTGGCGCTTGAGCTTCTGGTAGGTCTCGAACACCTGGCGAGCTTCTTCGGTGCGACCCTGTCTCTGCAGAGCCAGGCCCAGCTGGTAGTGAATCTCTGGATCTGTCGGGGCGATCCGGGCGGCAGCTTCCAACTGAATCTGAGCCTTCTCGGTCTCGCCTTCAGCGAGCAGCATCTTGCCGAGAAGGTAGCGAGCGTTGGAGGACCGGGGAGCCAGTTCGAGCAATTGATCCAGGACTTCCTTGGCCTCCTGGTTCCTGCCTGCCAGATCGAGCGTCGTCGCCAGGGTGTAGAGAGCGGGCAGGCTCTTCGGGTCTGTTTCTAGCTCGGCGCGCAGTTCGGTTTCCGCCTCGTCTAGCTCGCCCTGTCGCATGTAGATCTCTCCAAGAGTCAAGTGCGCCTCGGCTACATCGGGGCGCAGAGCGATCGCTCGCTCCAGGGAACTGATGGCGGCGTCGAAATCGTCCTGTTGTGCGAGGGCTTGTGCCAGGATCACGTTGAGCTCTGGCCAATCTTGATGCTTCTCCAGTAGCTCAGTAAACACCAGTTCCGCCTCGGTCGCCCGGCCTGAGCGGACGAGCGCGATGCCGAACGCGTACTGTAGAGATCGATCCGAGGCTCGGGCACTGTCGTCGCGTAGCAATTCGGCCGCTCTGTCGTAGTTGTCGGAGTTCAGCCAGGCCAGAGCCAGCATTCGCTGGAGCTGTGCGTTGCCTGGGTCGTCCATCAAAGCTGCCGACAATGGTTCGGTAGCCAGGGCGAACTGTCCGCTGTTGAAGCGCGAGACACCGAGCGAGGCCTGTGCTTGAGGAAAGTCGGGATCGAGCTCGATCGCCTGCTGAAAGAGGTCTCCGGCTCGTGAGAACTCGCCTTGCTGAGCTTGCATGACTCCCAGATTCAGATAGGCCTGCGCCATGCGGTAGCTCAGCAGGGCTCGCAGCTCGAGCCTGCTCTGATCGTCCAGGTTCTTGATAGCGGTTGTCTCGAGCGGCGAGCCGAAGGTCTGTCGCGGGCGGTCGCGAAGCTCCTCTTCGAGGTAACGCCGAAGACGGTCGCGGGAATCCTCGGCTTCAAGAGCTTTCGACTTCTCTGCCGCGTCGAAATGAAAGGCGGCTGCCTCCTGGTCTCCGATGCGGCGAAAGGCCATGCCGAGCTGATAGTGCAGTTTGGATATCTGACTCAGGCCGTAGTTCGCCAGGGAGTCTTCAGGCCCCTCGACGGGTGATGACTCCGCCAGTTCGAGGGCACGGCTCAAGGCCGACACGGCTTCAGCGACCCTGCCTGAACGAAGATAAGCGGTGCCCAGATATTGCAGTGCATCCCTTTCGTTGCCGGCGTAGCGGCTGGCAATCTCGAGGCGTGGGATCGCCTCTTCCTCCCGCCTTTCTTCGACCAGTGCCATCCCCAGGTACAGATTGGACATCGAATCTTCGGGCGCGATCTCGAGCTCCGCCTGGAAATGAGCCATGGCCTCGGCGAGGCCCTCCTGTCCCCGATCGTAGACCTCGACCGTACCCAGATAGTAGTGGCCGCGCCGAACACCCGGGTCCATCTTCAGAGCCTGCTGCAGTGCTTCCCTCGCCATGTCGAACTGGTCGAAATCTCTGTAGGTCCGCCCGATCAGCACGTAGGTCTGAGGCAAGGGGTGTCTGCGGGCGAGTTCGTTGAGGGGTTCTTCTGCTGCCTCGGGTCGTTCCTGGTTGAGATAGGCAGATCCGAGAAGATAGAGGTTTTCGAGATCGTTCGGGTAGAGCACTCGTAACTCCTCGAGTTCCTGCACGGATTCGCCAAGCTGGCCGTTGGCCGCCAGGGCCTGAGCTAGCAGGCGTCGAGCCTCGAGGTTCGTTGAATCCCTGCCAAGGATTTTTCGCAGCAGCAGAATCGACTCGGAGGGCTGGCCCTGCATCAGGTGAACAGTCGCCAGCAGTAGCCTGGGACGGAGGGTCTCGCTCGCAGAGACTTCGGCGGTCTCATAGGCAGCCTGCGCCGCCTCGAGGTTGTGCTCGGCAGTTTCCAGGGCGCCAAGCAGAAGCAAGCCTTCGAGTAACGCGCCCCGGTAAAGACTCTCGGCCAGTTGCAACTCTTGCGCCTGGAGTGCCGCTTCAGCCTCGACCATGGACCGCAGCACTGGCGCGGTGACCTCCTGCACACTCTGCGCCCGAGTGACCGCAGCGAGTAGCAACAGAGTCAGGAGAAAGCCCGCAGAAACGAGGTGCGGAGTGCAAGGGAAGGCGACGCGGCGTCGGCAACTCATGACCTCTCATTCTACTGGTACGAAGCCTGCCGGTCGCGTTTGCTGCGGCCCTGGTGGTCAGCCTTGCAGATGCTGTGTCGTCGTGGTTCCGGGGTCTCGAGCGTATCCACACCTGCCAGGAGGAGGGCCCCGTCTGGCCTGAAACGGGGATTTGCTCTGCCGGGGCATCTGGTTCAGACTGGTGAAACGATGGTCGGGTTGCAGAAGGGGCCGGGAATCTTTTTGGCGATGGTCTGCTGCACCGCCTTCGCTGGTGTCACGGCAGGCGAAGACTGGCAACAGGAGTCCTCCTCATTTCAGCTTGCTTCGCTGTTCCGGAACCGGATGGTGCTGCAGCGTGATCGGACAGTGAAGGTCTGGGGCTCAGCCGTGCCCGATGAGACGGTCACCGTGATCTTGGCGGGCCGAGAAGAGACCACCCGTGCAGATGCGCGAGGTCATTGGCTGGTCTCGCTGCCCGCAATGCCTGCCGGTGGCCCCCACTCGCTCCGGGTGCGAACCAGCCGTGGCGCCGCCACCACCATCGAAGATGTTCTGGTGGGAGATGTCTTTCTCTGTTCGGGTCAATCCAACATGGTGCTCCCTGTCGCTCGAACCCTGAACTCGCGGGCCGAGATCGCCGCCGCTGACAACGACGATCTCCGCATGCTCACGGTGTCGTCGAGTTCGAGCCCTTCGCCGCTGACTGAATTGACTGGTCCGGTCGTGTGGCAGACGGCAACGTCGGACACCGTGGGCGACTGGTCGGCGACCTGCTACTACTTCGCGCGCGAGCTGCAGAAGGTGGTCGACGTGCCGATCGGCATGGTCGTGGCCGCTGTTGGCGGCACTGCCATTCGGACCTGGATGAGCGAGAGGGCATTGCGGCAAGCGGGCGATCACGAGGAGGCTTTGACGATTCTGGAGCTCTACACCCGGGATCGGTCCGCTGCACTGCGGCGTTGGGGAGCGATCTGGGAGGAGTGGTGGCGATCACAAAACGGGCGCGATGGGGTTGAGCCCTGGAGAGCCCTGGAGCTGTATGAAGGGGGCTGGACGGTTGCTCCCAGCGATCTTGGTGTCTGGGAAGACTGGGGAGTAGAGGATCTGACCGCCTTCAACGGCATGGTGTGGTTTCAGGAGACGGTCCGTCTCACCTCCGAGCTGGCTGCCCAACCCGCGGTGTTGTTGCTGGGGAAGATCGATGAGATCGATCAGACCTGGGTCAACGGGCGGCTGGTAGGTACCACCTCGGGCGCGGGGATCGATCGGCACTATGCACTGCCGGCCGGACTGCTGCGGGAGGGGGACAACCTGATCTCCATCAACGTTCTGGACACCTGGGAGAGCGGGGGGAATCTACGGCGACGGTGACGGCCGCAAACTGCAACTAGGAAATGGGTTCGAGGTCCCCCTTGATGCCGTCTGGTGGTTCAAGAAGGTACCTGAGTCTGTGGGTTGGCCACCGCGGACTCCTTGGGATCCCACCGCCGGTCTGACGATGCGGCACAACTCCATGATCGCCCCTCTGGAGCCTTTTGGATTTCGGGCCGTCGTTTGGTACCAGGGTGAGTCCGATACCGGGGCAGCCCATGGTTATGCCGCTCTGCTGAAAGCCCTCGTGGCCGATTGGCGGGAGCGGTTCGATCCTGGACTGCCGTTTCTGATTGTCCAGCTGGCCAATTACGGAGCGCCGTGGACGGCGCCGACAGAGTCGGATTGGGCCGAACTGCGAGAGGCGCAGCGGCGCGTGGCGGTGAGCGATCCGCAGGTGGGTTTGGCAGTGACCATCGATCTTGGGGACAGGCAGGACATTCACCCTGCCAACAAGCAGGAAGTGGGACGACGACTGGCACGCGTGGCACGAGGAGTCGTCTACGAGGAGCCCACTCAGGCAGCTGGACCGGTTGCCAAGTGGGCAAGGCTGAAAGGCAAGCGAGTCACGATCGATTTTGTCGCCACGACCCAGGAGCTGGTTGCTTACGGAGCCGACGGTCCCATCGGTTTCGAAGTCTGTGGTGCTGCCCCTGGATCGTGTCGCTTCACCGAGGCTCGCATCGAGAATTCGCGTCTGGTGCTGAACGTGACAAGCGGAAGCAAGCCCGAGCGCGTGCGCTACTGCTGGGCCGATAACCCTGTTTGCACCCTTTACGACGAAGGCGGCTTGCCAGTTGGCCCATTCGAGATACCTATCGATTGAGCACACCGACCTTTAGCACTGGTTGGACTATGGGGTTGTATTCTTGTGACTCGATACACGAAAGATGTCCTCGCCATGTGAGGAGGCCCAATGCTCAGAAGCGCCTTGGCTTTGCTGGTCCTGGTTCCGTGCTCCCCCACCCATTCGGCGGAGGTGGCCGCCTATCTGAACCCCGAACTGCCGGTCGCAGTCCGTGCTGCGGATCTGGTGTCGCGAATGACGCTGGAGGAGAAGGTTTCGCAGATGGTCTACGATGCTGCAGCCATCCCGCGGTTGGCCGTTCCGGAGTACAACTGGTGGAACGAGTGTCTACACGGTGTCGCTCGCGCGGGAAGAGCAACGGTCTTTCCCCAAGCTATCGGGCTGGCCGCTACCTTCAACACCGACCTCGTCTACCGAGTCGCCACGGCTATCTCTGACGAAGCGCGGGCCAAGTACCACGTCTCGGTTCGTGCCGGTCGACGTGGCCAGTACCGGGGTCTGACCTGCTGGACGCCCAACATCAACATCTTCAGGGATCCTCGTTGGGGCCGAGGCCAGGAGACCTACGGTGAAGATCCCTTCCTGACGTCGCGCATCGGTGAGACTTTCGTTCGCGGCCTCCAGGGCAATCATCCGCGCTACCTGAAGGTTGCTGCCTGTGCCAAGCACTTTGCGGTTCACAGTGGCCCAGAAGGAGTGCGTCACGAGTTCGATGCCTTGACTTCGGCAAAGGACCTTGAAGAAACCTACCTGCCGGCCTTCAGGACTCTGGTCGAAGCGGGGGTCGAATCGGTAATGTGCGCCTATAACAGAGTCAACGGTGAACCGGCTTGCGGGAGCGAGACTCTGCTGCGGGACATCCTGCGAGGCGAGTGGGGGTTTGGCGGGCACGTGGTGTCCGACTGTTGGGCGTTGCGTGATTTCGACGCGCATCACAACGTCACGGCTGACAACGCTGAGTCGGCGGCACTGGCGTTGAAGATGGGAACCAACCTCAACTGCGGTGACACGTTTCCCTCCCTGCTCGAGGCGATCGAGCGCGGTCTGGTCACCGAAGAAGAGATCGACGACTCGCTGGCTGTGCTAATGCAGACGCGATTCAGGCTGGGTCTCTTCGACCCGGAGGACATGAATCCCTATGCCTCGATCTCGGCGGAGGTGGTGAACGCTCCGGAGCACCGCGCTCTCGCCCGCGAAGCGGCGATCGAGTCACTGGTGCTTCTGAAGAACGTGGACGAGACCTTACCGTTAGCCAGGAACCTGAGGCAGATCTATGTCACCGGTCCGCTGGCCGCAGATGCCGCAGTGCTGCTGGGTAACTACTCTGGCGTCGCCGGTCAACTCGTGACCGTTCTGGAAGGCATTGTTGGGGCGGTCGATCCAGCTACCAAGGTTTCGTATCGACAGGGTAGCCTGCTCGATCGGCCGAACGTCAATCCGATGGACTGGTTCTCGGACACCGCTGCCGAAGCGGATGTCACGATCGCTGTAATGGGGATCAGCAACCTGCTCGAAGGTGAGGAGGGAGCGTCGCTAGCCTCCCCCGGGAAGGGAGATCGTTTCGACCTGCGACTACCTGAGAACCAAGTCGACTTTCTCCGCACTATTCGCGGTAAAGCGTCGAAGCTGGTAGTTGTCCTGCTTGGGGGAAGCCCGCTGGCGATTCCAGAGGTTCAGGAGATGGCGGACGCGGTGCTTCTTGCCTGGTACCCGGGTGAGGAGGGTGGATCTGCCGTGGCGGACGTCCTCTTCGGAGAGCGATCGCCGTCGGGGAGATTGCCGGTCACGTTTCCGGAATCGCTGGCTCAGCTGCCACCGTACGAAGATTACTCCATGACCGGTCGTACATACCGCTACATGACCGAGGAACCTCTCTACCCATTCGGATTTGGACTGACCTACTCCAGGTTCGAGTACGGGAACATCACCTTCGATCGTCAGAGGATCGAGGAGGGGCAAAGTGTGACGGCAACCGTAATGGTGACGAACGCCGGCAACATAGTAGCGGCTGAGGTGGTGCAGCTGTACATCACCG
The DNA here is from genome assembly GCA_963707075.1 of uncultured Acidobacteriota bacterium. Taxonomy (GTDB): domain Bacteria; phylum Acidobacteriota; class Thermoanaerobaculia; order Multivoradales; family JAHEKO01; genus CAXMQZ01. The sequence goes on along the minus strand of CAVPOX010000002.1, from coordinate 1,149,773 downwards.
ATGTCGATGCATCGGTGACGGTGCCGCTGGCTTCATTGAAGGGATTCCAGCGGATCGTCCTCGATCCAGGTGAGAGCAGGAGCGTCAGCTTCACGATCACTCCAGAGTTGATGGAAATCGTCGACGCGAGCGGTGATCGGACTCTCGATCGAGGCAAATTCCGGGTGACAATTGGTGGGGCTTCGCCTGGGCGTCGTGCCGTCGCCCTCGGTGCGGCGCAACCGGCCACCGCCAAGTTCGAAGTCAAGGAGGGAAGATCGTGATTCGATTCGTGGTTACCGCATTGATCTGTTGCACCAGCCTGGTCGGCGTCCCGGTGATCGAGGCGGTGCCGCAGAGCCGGGGTGTGGGGGTGTATCCGGGCAACCCAGAGGAGGACTTCTCGCCGTCATTGGTTGCGGCACCGCAGGGTCGTCGCAATCTGGCGTTGCACCGCGCTGCGACTCAATCGAGCGCCTACGACTACAACCTCGTGGCTCAACTCGTCACCGATGGCATCAAGCAGTCGGCTCTACCGCGTTGGCTGTCAGTGAAGACCAGCACTGATGGAGAGCTGCCAAAGCACCGTCGCGAATTCGTAGTCGATGACAATCGAGTCAGCGGCATCGATCTCGATGGTCCAGGCTGGATCGATCTCCTTCTTGGAGGCGGCGAGGCGCCCCTCGGCTTCGACCGGGTGGACATCGGATTGGTCAAGCGAAACTGGATTCCGATCGGGCCCCCGAGTGTCTCCCCAGCTTGTCTTCCAGGTCTTTGGGGCCCGCCAGTCAATCAACCCGATGAGGACGACATCATCGAGTGGAGTGTCGCCCTGACCGAGGGCGGTCGAAGGGTCGAGGAGCTCGGAAGAGGCAACGGAAAAGTACCACCCGAGCCCGTGCTGCCATCGTCTGTCGAGGAGATGGGCAAGATCTTCAACTGGCTGGTCGATGCCAACCCTGTTCTGTGGAGCTCGGTGGTTCTCGACGAGCCGATCTCCAGTCAGCACCTCCGGATTCAGCTTGAGGACCTGGAGTGCAAGCAGTGGTTACTAGCCGAGGTTCGACTCTTCCGTGATGGCGAAAGGATCTTTTTGGGAGGGCCTCACCACTTCGGCAGCGCCTGGCTCTCCGAGGGTCTCGGCGAGGAGTGGATTGCGGTCGACTTGGGTGCGGTTGCTGACATAGACAGCGTCGCGCTGCACTGGTTGTTCCAGGCAGCTGACGGCGAGGTCCAGGTATCTGACGATGGCATGACCTGGCGCGGCGTGGCCGAGATCGAAGGCACCGATGGAGTGGAGGTGATCAGCTTCGATTCCCCCGTCCAACCTCGGCACCGCGTGTCGTCACGAGCGCCCACCTCGCCTTATGGCTACGCGCTAGCGAGCTCGAGGTATTCGGCCAGGGGGACGTCGTCCCGGAGCCCCAGTTCGCAACCGGCGCCTGATGCCAATGGCAGCGTGCATCTGGCCGGTGGTGGCTGGCGTTTGCAGCGAGAGTCGGAAGCCACGGGTGATCCGCGGCGATCTCCAGTGTCGGATTCGATGGCGAGGACTCGCTCGTCGCTACACGTTCGGCGACCGTGCTCACCAGCCTTCACAATGCCGGTGCAGTTCCGGATCTGAACTTTGGCGACAACGAGTTGGCGATATCCGATTCCTTCTTCCATGCAGATTTCTGGTACCGAACCAGTTGGAGGGCCGTCACTCGCCGAAGGGCGACGAGACCTTCTCGAATTGGATGGTGTCAACTTGAAGCCGAGGTCTATCTCAACGGAGTCAGTCTGAGACGCATTGAAGGTGCTTTCAAGCGCGGACGCTCGATGTAACAGCAACTCCTGCCCAACACGGGGAACGCACTCGCAGTTCGCGTAGAGAAGCCGGCATCTCCGGGTAGCGCCAAGCGACAACGCTCGCGATCTCGTCAGACTCGAGGCGCCCCCAAAGCTAACCACCCCACCTACCACGCCTCGATCAGGTCGACTGGATACCCACCATCCGCGGGCGCAATCTCGGTCTGTGGAACGATGTAGGCTGCAGGTCACCGGGCCGGTCACCGTCGACGATCCCTATATCCACTTCGAGCTGCCGCTACCAGACGACAGCGCCGACCTCCATCTCGAAGTTGGCCTGCCCAATCCTGCCAGCGACCCGGTCTCCGGTATCCTGCGGGGACCTTCGGTGAAGTAGAGTTTGAGCATGAGGTCGAGCTTGCGGCCGAGACAACCCAGACTCTCGAGCTCGATCCGTAGACCAGCCCTCCATCTCTCGCGCACGACTATGGTGGCCGAACAGGTGGGTGAGCCCACCCTCTATGAGGTCGTCCTCCTTCGCCGAGGGTGTCATTTCCGACACCGAGTAGCTTCATCAGCGGTGTCCGGCGGATGTGGAGGCTCTGCAGAGGAAGACGAGGCTCTACACGTGTGCACGCCTCCTGGTCAACGGGCGGCGGATTGTGCCTCGCGGTGGAAGCGAGAGTCCCCCAAGCCAATCTTCGCTATCGAGAACGAGAATACGACATCGCCATGCGCTACCAGCGTGACATGAACTTCACTATGGTCCGCGACTGGGTTGGCCAGACTGCCGATGAGGAGGGCTTCGGCGCCGGTGGTCGTGGCGTTCGATCTGGCGACGTTTTCCCCATCGCCAACCCACTGATGGTACCAATCCGATGATGAGGCTCTTGTTCGTCGGCGACACCGATCCGCCGGATTCGGCAGTCACCCATCGGTCGGCGTCTACTCTGTGGTCGCAACGAGGGGCATCCGCCACGACCTGATGATGCCGCCCTGGAGATGCCATCGCCGAGCTCCACCCCGAGATGAACATCCCCGAACTGGATTCCAGAACGGCGGCGTGGCAGTGCTCCGGAGTGCGGTCGCGAATCTCACCGAACGTGCTACCCGAAGCCACACAGGCCAGCTGGAATGCTGGTGCATGCACTACCAGGACAGCCTCGATGATGCCCGAGTCCCAGCTCTGGCCGATGAGTCTGCACTGGGGCCTGCACAATTTCAATCTGCAAACAGACAGACACGCCGAGAACTATGTTGCCATGATCGACCAGGCCTACGGCGATTCGCAGGACCTGACCGCTGGCTGTCTCTAGCCCAGGGCTGAATAATCACACACGACGGGTATGGCGCAATGTCCAGGCGCGGAGCGGGCGGAGCGTGGCGGGGTGGCGACGGGGCTGCAGCTTGGATGAGTCGTCATCCGGCCTGGCCGTCGCTCACTGGCAGACCTGATTATTACTTCAACCCGCGATCCAGGCGCCTACTCCGCGAGGAAGGGTTCTGAGCCCCTACACGTCGTGGCATCCGCCGCAGCCGACGGGGTGAGGTTGTCGATTCCAGGCGTCGAAGACACTTCTTCCAGCATCTCGGTCAGGCAAGTTCTTCGACCTGGACGGCTGCAGCTGGCGCCCTCGGAAAGGAGGGCTGCGGTCGAGCAGCCTGACCGACGGCGCATATGTGCAGGTATTGTGGACTCCCCGGAGGATCTCGCTGTTCCGGTGCATTTCATCTGGTCTGCGGTTCACTGATGGCGACACGTTGAGGTCGGAAAACTTCTTCTGGCATAACGAGGCCCGCGCGCTGCGCGTCCTCCGCCAAGGTCGCTGCAGGCCGAGCAGCCTGACCGAGCGGCGCGGAGATCGCCTGCCTGCGCACCCGACTCAGAACAGCTCCGCCGCCCCCGGCGTTGGCTGTGCGAGTTGTAGCTGGAAGCCGCCGGGCGTCGAACCATGCCGGTTCTCCGGCCAGCGACAATTTCGTTTTTGTGGATCCCAGGGCGAGGGGCGGTCGATCGAGACCGAGGTGTCAGTTGCACGCGCCATGGCCGACGGTGCTGGTTCTGGAGGCTTCAACATAACGTCCAGCTCGGTGGTGGTCTCGCTGAGGCTTACAGCTTGTCTCCTTCCCGTGGTGGTGGTGATGTTGGGCTCCCGCAGCAGCTCTCTGCGGGTCTTGGCTCTGGGGGGCGGGTACTATGGTTTTCCTTGGCGCGCGGGCAGACCTGGTGATACGTGGAGGACGTGGCAACGCTTGTTGTCGACCCTGGCGATCACCTCTATCATGGCGCGGGCGCGAGGAACTGCAAGCAGGACTCGCGGCGTCTCACCGGTACGAGGCCGAACTGCACCATCGCTGTCCGGATCGTCATCCTTATATCGAGCAGGCACCCTGGGCGCGGCTCCTGGTGAACGACTTGGTTGTCGCCGGCAGATCGACGTCAGCGAAATCGTTGACGGCTGGAGGCATGGTTCATGCAACCGTGACTCTCTGACCAATGCCCGCTGAGGAGGCGCTGGTGATTGCCGGTCGCGACCGGCGTGGCACGATCTTCGGCGTCTCAGCTCTCTGAACAGATCGACATATCGCCTGGTTCTGGTCGGCCATCTCCAGCTCGAAAACGTCACGGGGATGATGGAGATCCACAAAGGGACGAGAGTGGTTGGATCGGCCGGCGATTCGCTATCGAGGCATCTTTCTAGATGGTCAAGTGCCTGCTTGTCGGGTTGGGTGGGGATAAATTAGGTGTGCCTTCAATCAGGGGTTACAGGCACGTGTACGACTGATACTGCAGATACACGGCGATCTTTCTGTCTCTGGCCGGCGATGTCAGCACCTTTCGACGAAGATGATCCAATGAATCCGCGGGTAGCGGGATGGATATGGAGTCGTGATGGGTACCACCACGAAGACCGTGCGGCCATGTCGAGTCGAACGCCATGGAGAGGGTCCCTGGGGACTCGTGCAATGCAGAAAGGCTTCGCGAATTTTGGCGGGGAGGCTCGAGCACGCGCGCGGAACGATTCGAAATCGTGACTCTGGGATTGCGCGAGATGACGGAGACGAGCCGATGTCGGAGGTAGAGAACGTCGAGTTGCTCGAACGGATCGTTGCAGATCAGCGCCAGATCATTGCCGACATCACCGGCCGGCCTGCGATGGAGACGCCACAGGTCTGGACGCTCTACAAAGAGGTGCAGGGTTACTACGAGCGCGGGATGCGAGTGCCCGACGATGTCACCCTGCTGTGGTCGGATGATAATTGGGGGAATCTCCGCCGACTCCCCACCCCAGAAGAGCGTCATCGCACCGGCGGTGCCGGGATTTACTACCACCTCGACTATGTGGGTGGACCGCGCAACTACAAGTGGCTCAATATCACGCCGATCACCAAGATCTGGGAGCAGATGAATCTGGCCTGGAACTACGGGGCGCGCGAGATCTGGGTAGTCAACGTCGGCGATCTCAAGCCGATGGAGTTTCCGGTGGAGTTCTTTCTCAATCTCGCTTGGGAACCAGAGCGCTGGCCGCATCAGCGTCTGGATGAATATGGTCGACTCTGGGCCGAGCGGGAGTTCGGGCCTGAGCACGCTGCCGAAATAGCCGCCTTGATCGCTGCCTACACGAAGTTCAATCGACGCCGCTCTCCGGAGCTTCTGTCGCCCGAGACTTACAGTCTGGTCAATTATCAGGAGGCCGATCGGATCGTGGCCGACTACAACGCGCTGGTCGAGCGTGCGGTAGAGATTCGGGCGAGTCTGCCGACGGCGTACGGCGATGCCTTCTTTCAGTTGGTTTACTGGCCGATTAGGGCTTGCGCGAATCTGAACGAGATGTACGTGAGCGCCGGCAGGAACCGTCTCTACGGTGAGCAGGGTCGCGCCGCAACCAACGCGCTGGCTGAGCGGGTGCGCGCGCTCTTCGCCCTGGATGCCGAGCTCACCCGCCAATACAACGAGGATGTTGCTGGTGGCAAGTGGAATCACTTCGCCGACCAAGTACATATCGGTTACACCTACTGGCAGCAACCGCCGCGGCAGACGATGCCGGCCATCGTCGAAGTTCAGCCGTCCCGGGAGGCAGCCCTGGCCGTGGCTGTCGAGGGCAAGCGCCAGTCCTGGGGTCCGGGGAACGACGGCCCTGGCGTGGCCGAGCTGCCAGTGATCGATGTGTACGAGCGGCAGACGCGGGTGGTCGAAATCTTCAATCGGGGACTCGAGCCCTTCTCCTTTGTCACCGAGGCCAGCCAGCCTTGGCTGCGGGTCGAGCCCTCCGCCGGAGTTGTCGATCTGCAAACCAGTCTGTCGGTGACAGTCGACTGGCACACAGTGCCGCCTGGAACTCATCGAGAGACCCTGGTGATCGAGGGCGAACAGGGCAGTCGCATCCTCGTGCAGGTGCCGGTGTCTTTCCCCGCGTCACCTGCGGTGGGAGAGTTTCATGGCTTTGTCGAGACCGACGGTCATATCTCTATCGAGGCGGAGCACTTCTGTCGAAAGGTGGAGAATCGGGGAATTACTTGGGAGGTACTGGGGGATTTCGGGCGCACCCTGTCAGGGGTGACACCGTTTCCCGTCACCGCTGCTAGTCAGAGTCCGGGTAGTGATGCTCCCCGCCTCGAGTACGACCTTTATCTGTTCACCGTCGGTGACGTCGCCGTCGAGCTGGTCACGGCTCCCACCCTGGACTTCGTTCCCGGGCGCGGCCTGCGGCTTGCCGTCTCGTTCGACGATGGAGAACCCGAAGTCATCCAGATCCACTCCAATCCGTCCCGGGTCGGGGATTGGGAGCGCACGGTCGCCAAGAGTGCCCGCGCGACCCTCAGCCGACATCGCATCGAGACCCCGGGAAGACACGTTCTGAAGATCTGGATGATCGATCCGGGGGTGGTGCTCGAAAAGATCGTCGTCGATTCAGGGGGCTTGCGGCCGAGCTATCTTGGCCCTCCCGAGACTTCTCATGATGCGAGTCGAGGCCCGGGCCATGGAACTGTTTCAGGAGTCCAGAACGAGGCTCGCGAAAAGGCCCCCGGGGGCAATTCACTTTTCTGAACCAAGAATTATCCAACCGATTGAATTTGTCAGGAACAAGTGACAGCGAAGCCCTATATTTGTTACACTGCGTCGGCCGATGATTCTAGGCACGAGTCTTGCTGATATTTCAGACTCACGCACCAACTACCCAGGAGGGAGACTGAATGCGTAAAGGTATTTTTCTGTTCACGGCGTTGGCGCTGGTTTGCGTGCCAGTTCTGGCGCAGCAGACGGCCTCAATCCGTGGCACCGTCGTCGATTCTCAAGGAGAGGCAGTAGCGGGTGCTGCGGTCAGCGCCATCAACGTCGAGACCGGCTTCGAACGATCTGCCACATCCAATCCCGTCGGGCTCTACTCGATTTCCGATCTGCTTGTCGGTACCTATGTGTTGTCCGTCGAGGCGGAAGGTTTCAAGAGCTTCATCACCCAGAACGTGGTGCTCAATGTTGGCGATACCCGTCAGATCAATGCGCAGCTGGAGATCGGCGCCGTTACCGAGGCGGTGACCGTGACTTCCTCCGCTGTCGTTGTCGAGACCATCGGCGGCGAGGTGGCAGGTCTGATCACCGGCGAGCAGGTCCGCGAGTTGCCGCTCAACGGCCGCAACTTCATCCAGCTGACCCAGCTCATGCCTGGCGTGACCGCCAACGACAACTGGAACAGCCAGAACAAGGGCCTGCTTGGTGGTTCCGACATCTCAGTCTCAGGTAGCCGCGCTACCGGCAACCTGTGGATGGTTGACGGGGCGAACAACAACGATGTGGGCTCCAACCGAACGATTCTCATTTATCCCTCCCTGGAAGCGGTAGAAGAGTTCAAGGTCCACCGGAATTCGTACGGTGCCGAATTTGGCGGCGCCGGCGGTGCGCAGGTCAACCTGGTGACCCGTGGCGGTACCAACAATCTGCGCGGTAGTGTCTTCTACTTCGGCCGCCGCGGCAGCTGGAACGAGACCAACTACATCCTGCGCCGGGTCGACGCCGAACCGAACGACTTGACCCGCGATGACTATGGCTTCACTCTCGGTGGTGCTTTCATCAAGGACAAGTTGCACTTCTTTGCTTCGACCGAGTGGAACGACGAAGTCCGCGGCATCGCAGAGAGCGCTCAAGTTCCGACGGCAGCGGAGAGACGCGGCGACTTCAGCCAGTCGGATCCCTCCTGTCGACCGATCCCGGTCGATCCGCTGACGGGTAATCCCTTCCCCAACAACATTATTCCTGCGGATCGTCTCGATGACGGCGGGCTTGCATTCACCAGCCTGTGGCCGACCGAGAACACTTCGGGTTGCCGAAACTGGGTGGACTCGATCGACGTGCCGATCGACTGGAACCAGATCAACGCACGGCTCGACTGGACTGTCACCGATCGGGCGAGATTCATGGTGCGCTATACCGAGGACGACTGGCAGAACCCCGGTCCGACCGCGGGCGACGCTAACGGTCTATGGGGTGACGACGCCTTTCCCGCCGTTGATTCGGCGTGGCAGCAGCCGAGTGAGTCTCTGGTCGCGCAGCTGAACAACGTGATTGGTTCCACGGCACTCAATACCTTTACCTTCTCGATGTCCGGCAACGAGATCCTCATCGATCAGACCGGTGACTCTGGCCTGCAGCAGGATCTGCGAGCCGGAATCACCTCGTCCTTTCCGACGGGGAACAAGCTCTCCGCTCCGAATACAGCTCATCCCGTTTACTGGGGAGGGCAGGGTTTGGACGCTGTCTGGCAGCAGGGTCCCTGGAACAACGACCAGGACCTGATGGTCATCAAGGACGATTACGAGCAGGTCTTCGGTGAGCACGTTCTCAAGGCCGGTATCCTCTATACCGACGCCCACAAGCTCGAGAACGTCCTGGGCGCTTCGGACGAGTTCGGCCGCTACTGGGGTGGCGCCGGCATCGGCGGCTACGGCGCTACCAGTGGCAACGTTATTGCTGATTTCTTGCTCGACGACATGACCTTCGGTTTCTCGGAGGTGTCGAGAAGCCTCCAGGGTGATGTCGAGTGGCAGGATCTGGAGCTCTACGTCGCCGACAGTTGGAAGATTCGCGACAACATGACTTTCGACTTCGGCGTGCGCTACACGCGCTTCGACTGGCCCGAAAACGTCATCGGAAGCGAATACCTCAACTTCAACCCCGATCGCTACAATCCCGAGCTCGGTGCCGATCCCTGCAACGGTTTGATGCAGGTGCCAGGCACCGATCCATGTGGAGCTGCTGGGTTCGTCGGAGCTTCGACCGGTCCGAATGGAGCTCTGATCAACAACAACGACAACTTCGCGCCGCGTCTGGGTTTCGCCTGGGATGTGTTCAGCAACGGCAAGAGCGTCATGCGAGCCGGCTTCGGGCAGTTCTTCCAGCGCGAGCGGGTGAGTCCGAACCTGGTGGCACTGACTGCGAATCCACCGAACGTACAGACCACTGGTGGTATTCGAGACTTCGATGGCGAAAACGAGTTCCTCGATTTCGTTGGCTTCGGACGTCCTCAGTCGGGTATCGATGTCAACTCTAATACGCCCTACATGTATCAGTACAACCTGACTTGGGAACAACGAGTCGGACGTGACTCGACGATCGAAGTGAGCTATGTTGGCAGCCAGGGTCGTGACCTGCTGCGTCCGAGGGACATCAACCAGATTCCCTTGCAGCAAGACATCGACAGCAACGGTGTCAACGACCGGCTAGACTTCATCCGTTGTGATCCCAATGACGGCGGCTGTCGTGGCCAGTACCTGCCAATATCGGCTTATGGTCCCGCACAGATCGCCATGTGGGGCTTCGACGGCAGCTCGGACTACAACTCGCTACAGACACAGTTCATCACCCGCTTCGGTCGTGGTTCGCAGGTTCAGGCGTCCTATACGCTGGCGGACTTCACTGCCGATACCAGTATGGTCGACTCCTCTGGGACCATCCAGGCACAGTCGGGCATCACGGACCTCTATCGTTCGGGCAGTGATGACTCCACCGCGGATATGGCGCGGCGGCACGTCTTCAACGCCAGTGCGATTTACAACCTGCCGACCTTCGCCGGCGAGGGTGGGGTCAAAGAGTGGTTGCTGGGTAACTGGGCTGTTGGTGGAATCGTGATCTACTCAAGCGGCCAGCCGGTGACGGCCTATGCCGACAGTCCGCAAGGAGATCTCGCTGGCACCGCGCCGGCAGCGATCAGCCCATTCGAAGGAAACGTGCGTGCATTGCGTACCGGTGCGGCCTGTGGTGGGGCTGGTGGCCTGCAGGTGATCAATCCGTCAGCTTACACGCTGGTGGGTTACCAACTGGGTAACAGCGCCCAGCAGGCGGACCGAAGTCTCTGTGACGGGCCTGATTTCTTCCAGACCGATCTGTCGATCTACAAGAACTTCCCGTTCCAGGATCGCTTCAATGTGCAACTGCGTTTCGAGATCTTCAACCTTTTCAACACCAACAACCTCATTGCCAACTCGATCAACATGGGGTACAACCCGTTCGTGACGCTCGATGCGCCACGAGATCAGGCGACGACAATCGTGTCGGAGGAGGGCCTGGCATCGAATTTCGGTGAGGCCGCTACCGCCCGAATCGCGAGGCAGATTCAGATGGGCGTGAAGTTCTCCTTTTAGAGGAGTTGGCATCCCACTGGATTGACAGTGTTTGCTGGGGCTGCGATCGTGAGGTCGCAGCCCTTTTTTTGTCCGCCCAAAATGGCAGCGTGGTGGCTTCAGTTTTCTGTCGAGGCCGGTGGGCATCGTGGCAAATTTGATAATCTCGAGAAGTGATGCGCCGGCTGCGAATCCAAGCTGCCCTGATCGCAACGCTTCTGATGACGTCGTCGAGTTCCAGGGCCGAGCCTCCTGCCTACCAGAATCCCAACTTGCCGGTGGGAGATCGGTTGGCTGATCTGCTCGCCCGGATGACGCTGGAGGAGAAGGTCGCTCAGTTGCTCAGCGTTTGGGAGCAAAAAGGGGCACTGCTGGATGAGGAGGGACGGTTCGTTCCAGAGAAAGCGGCTACCGAGATTCCTCATGGCCTCGGCCATTTCGCGCGGCCGTCGGATCGTCGAGAGAAGGGATCGCTGGGTCACGGCGTTTCCAGTCGAACCGCAACCGAGACTGTGGAACTGGTCAACGCGCTCCAACGCTTCCTCGTCGAAAAGACACGACTGGGAATTCCGGCCATGATGCACGAGGAAGGGTTGCACGGCTTTGCCGCGCGCGACGCGACGCATTTTCCGCAGGCGATCGCTCTCGCCAGCACCTGGGATCGGGAACTAGTCGAGCAGGTCTACGAAGTTACGGCGCGGGAGATGCGCGTTCGGGGAGCCCGTCTGGCTCTGACACCGGTGGTCGATGTAGCGCGTGATCCGCGCTGGGGACGTATCGAGGAGACTTATGGCGAGGATCCCTATCTCGTATCGGAGATGGGGTTGGCATCTGTCCGGGGTTTTCAGGGGGAGAGTCCGTCTTTGGCGGAGGGTCGGGTTTTCGCGACGCTCAAGCACATGACGGGTCACGGACAGCCGGAGAGCGGCACGAACATCGGACCCGCCAACATCTCTGAGCGTATCCTGCGGGAAGTCTTCTTCCCGCCCTTCGAGCGGGCGGTGCGCGAGGGCGGTGCGCAGTCCGTCATGGCTTCCTACAATGAAATTGACGGCGTTCCTTCGCATGTGAATCGGTGGTTGTTGGACGATGTCCTCCGAGAAGAGTGGGGTTTCGAAGGCACGGTGGTCGCAGACTACGAGGCCCTCAGCCAACTCGTCTCCCACCATCGGGTCGCCGAATCTTCGCCGGATGCTGCAGTTCAGGCCCTGATGGCCGGTGTCGACGTGGAGTTCCCCGATCGTAAGATCTATCCTGAGCTGGTCGGGTTGGTGCGGCAGGGTGTCGTTGAAGAAGCCCTGCTGGACCGGGCTGTGGCTCGCAACCTGCGCCTCAAGTTCCTCGCTGGATTGTTCGAAGATCCCTATGCCGATGCCGAGCAGGCCGAGTCGCTGACCGGCAACGATGAAGCTCGTGCACTCGCCCTGCTGGCCGCCGAGCAGGCGATAACGCTGCTCAAGAACGACTCGCGGCTTTTGCCGCTCGACTTGGCCAAGCTCGAGAGAATAGCCGTCATCGGACCCAACGCAGTGGAGGCCTATCTCGGTGGTTACAGCGACGAGCCCCGGCAGGCGATTGGTTTGCTGGAGGGCATCAAAACCCACGTTGGTGAAGCAGCCGAGGTCGTATTCGCGCCGGGCGTCGAGGTGACGGCCGAGCACAACTGGTACGCCGATGAAGTCGTGCTCGGTGACGAGGAGAGGAATCGCCAGCTGATTCAGGAAGCAGTCGAGTTGGCAGCTCGAGCCGACGTCGCGATCGTGGCAATCGGCGGCAACGAGATGACCAGCCGTGAGGCCTGGGCAGAAGGCCATCTTGGCGACCGTGATTCACTCGATCTGGTCGGTCAGCAAGAGGACCTGGTGCGGGCGATCATCGCCGCGGGGACTCCTACGGTCGTGGTCCTTGTTCACGGTCGCCCTCTGTCGATCAACTACATCGCGGAGGCTGCGCCGGCGATTCTCGAAACCTGGTATCTCGGCCAGGAGGCCGGTACTGCGATCGCCGGAGCTCTGTTTGGTGAGGTGAACCCGGGTGGCAAACTGCCGCTAACGATTCCTCGCTCGGTGGGTCAGCTACCCCATGTCTATAATTACAAGCCCACCGCGCGTCGGGGTTATCTGTTCGCAGACAAGGAACCTTTGTGGCCCTTTGGCTATGGGCTCTCCTACACGACCTTTCGTATCGACAACCTCGAGCTGAGCGATCCGGAGATCGGAACCGAAGGTTCGACAACATTGTCGGTCGATGTCACCAACAGTGGGCAGGTGGCGGGTGACGAAGTCGTGCAACTCTACATACGCGACCTGGTGAGCTCGGTGACGCGACCGGTCAAGGAGCTCAAGGGATTCCACCGGGTGCATGTGGGTCCCGGTGAGACCAAGAGGGTGAGCTTCACCATCGGCTCCGAGCAACTCCGTTTCTATGATCGAGAGATGCGGCGAGTCGTGGAGCCAGGTGAGTTCGAGTTGATGGTTGGCGCGAACTCACGTGACGTCGAGAGCATCCGCCTGACCGTCACCAGCGAGTGACCAGGAGGTGACCGGCAGGCTGTCGAGACTCTTTCGACAGCGCGAATCCCCAACCTGTCGCCAGATGGATGGAATCGATTGCGATGGAGCGATCCGCTTGGAGTTGACGTCTCGACCACTGCGACCAAGGCTCTGCTGATCGACGAAAAGGGCCGGGTGGTTGCCATGGCCTCGTCGGCCTATCCGCTCTCAACGCCCAAGCCTCTCTGGGCGGAGCAGGAGCCTTCGCTTTGGTGGGAGGCGACGCAGAGCAGCATTCGTGAGGTCCTGGAGGTCTCAGATATCTATGCCGCCGAAGTCGTCGGCGTGGGGCTGACTGGCCGAATGCATGGTTTGGTCCTTCTCGATACCCGGGGCCGGGTTTTGCGCCCGGCCATCTTTGGAACGACCAGCGGTCAGCTGCGGATGCGACCAGATGCGAGAGATCCTCGGTCTCCACAAGTTGGTCGAGATTACCGGCAACGATGCCTATCCAGGATTCACTGCGCCCAAGCTGCTCTGGGTGGCCAGGCACGAGTCGTCGATCTACCAGCAGATCGGACAGGTTCTGTTGCCGAAAGACTACATACGGTTCCGTCTGACGGGCGAGTACGCGACCGACCGTGCTGGTGCCGGGGGTACCCTGATGCTGGATCTCAGGACGCGGAATTCGGTCGATTCGAGCTACTCGACGCCTTCGATATCCCCTCGGTAGTGGTTGCCGGTGACTCACGAAGGTACGGAGCTGACCGGTCAGATCAGTGAGGCCGCAGGTAAGTTGACGGGCCTGATACCCGGTACACCTGTCGTCGGCGGAGGTGGAGACCAGGCAGCGCAGGCGGTTGGTAGCGGTGCCGTGGTGGAGCCTGGCATTGTGGCGCTGACGCTTGGCACCTCGGGTGTGGTCTTTGCTTCGAGCGATCAGCCGTTGGTCGAGAAGAACGGTCGTTTGCATGCTTTTCCTCACGCGGTGCCTGAAACATGGCACGTCATGGGGGTGATGCTGTCGGCTGCTGCGGGCAGCCTGCAGTGGTACCGAGATGTGCTGGCTCCGGGGATGGGGTTTGAAGCGCTGATCGAGGAAGCGGCTGATGTCGAGCCGGGAAGTGAGGGGCTCGTCTTCATGCCATACCTCTCGGGTGAGAGGACGCCACATGCAGACCCCGATATCCGCGGCGCGTTCGTGGGTTTGACCCTGAGACACGGCCGGCCAGAGATGACCCGGTCGGTGCTGGAAGGGGGTAGCTTATGGTATTCATAAATTTTTCTCTGATGCGGGAGGTCGGTCTCGGTTCGATCGATCAAGTTCGGATTTCAGGCGGTGGGGCGAAGAGCCCACTGTGGAGACAGATGTTCGCCGACGTCTGTGGAGTGGAGTTGGTCACGGTCCAGACCACGGAGGGGGCTGCATTCGGAGCGGCCCTGCTGGCAGGAGTGGGAACCGGTGTCTGGTCGTCGGTGGCTGAGGCCTGCTCGGTTGGTGTTGCTCTGGGAGATCCGGACTTCACCAGCGGCCGAAGCACAAAGCACCTACGACACGACCTATCGCCATTTCCGAAGGCACTATCCCACGCTGGCCCCTCTCTACCGAAGGTGATCGATCCCTCACGGACCCGTACTGTCGGGGCTGGATGGTTGGAAGACTTCGACCGCAGTCGAGACTGAAGGAGGTCAGCTGCGAAGCCTCATCGCGGACCGCGACTGCCAGGATGTACTTGCCGGTTCCAACTCCAGATTCAGCACGATGTCCTCGATCAGAGGGTCATCCTCCCCGTCTGGTTCGGGGATCTGGTAATTGGTTCGGGTCTTGAAGATCTTCACCCTCTCGGGGTCCTTGGCGGCGACTTCGATAGTCACACCGGCGAGACTCCTCCCTCCTGGGGCAGAAAGGTGAGCTTTGAGGCCGGCACCACGACATGCAGGGGAATGGCGAGCTTCTGCTTCTCCGTTGCTTGCATTCCGCCTGCACCGAGTCGAGCGTCGAGAGGATTGTCCGACAGGCCGAGGTACAGTGAGCTGAAAAGGCGGTCGTTGAGACGCTCCTCCGGGCCTTTGTCGCGATAGCCGCGGCGGTGCCGAACCCGCAGACGATCCTTGCCCTTGATTCTCACCGTGATCTTGTGATCACCTCGATCACCTCCGTGGGGAGGCTCATAGGCGAGTGAGTAGTAGCGGGCGATTTCCTGGCCGATACGGACGAAATCCTTCTGGAAGCTATTCTTGTTGAAGATCGCTTGACCGCCTGTTTCGACTGCCACGAAGGACATTCCACTGCGTTCGCTCTCACGGATGGCACCTGTGATCTGGGCGGTGCCGGTCAGGAAGCGGTTGCCTCGAGCGTCGGCGGTGGACATGAAATCGGCGTGCAGTCCCTGTGGCTGAATCGTGTAAAAGGTCACCCGGTTGGCGTTGGCACTGCGGGTCATGGCAAGAAAATCGGTGTTCATCGAATCCGGCAGGTTGTACTGCTGCGTCTCGGGTCGGCCCGGGCACCTTCTTGGATGAGGCGCAGAAGGTCGCGGCCTGGAGTCATCTCGAGAGAGTCGGAGAAGTAGATCAGAGTCTTGACTCCGGGAACCCCGCCAGGAACGAAGCCATGTTGTTCAGGTTCTCGAGAGAAACCTGTACCCGGTTGGCGGTCTGGCGAGAGTAGGTCACGATCTCCACCGAGGCTCGTGGAATGAACACATCGCAGGGGTCCGACCTGGGTTGGGTGTTGAGAATCTCCTCCCATAACAGGTTCAAGCGTCCCACCGCCAGCCGCTTCTCCTGTTCCGTGATCGTGCCACCGGTACCGGTCTTGACGATGCGTTCCAAAGCCGGCTCCAGTTCGATGCGGTCCGAGCCAAAGTTGGCCTCGGTGTAGAGATCGCTCTCCTGCCGCAGAATGAGGACTCGTTCCGGATCGACCACACCGGAGTCGAGAAAATTGCGGATGTCCTTGATGACGACCTTGCGGCTTGGCACCGTCAGGTGGATTTGATCGAAATAGAGCACGAGGTAGGCTGGCGAAAGATTCGGATCCTTGCTGGGCGGTTCCAGGGTGAAGGGTGGCGGAATCTCCTCTTCCTGCGGAGGTGTCTCCGCGATAGCCCGAAGTTTCTCGGCACCGATCTCCGAGAAGTAGGAGATCTCCACCGGCTTGCCATCCTCGAGGATCTCGAAGTCAGCGGCAGTCAGTCCCAGCACCGGGCTACCCTTGGAGTCGGTGACCCAGGCCTCGACATTCACCAGTTGGACATCGACGACTTCACCGAAACCGACGTCAGCCACATCTTGCTGAGCGAAACTGGATGATGGACCGTTGAGGGCCAGGATCACCGCAAAGACCAGGGATTGACGGAGTAGAGTTGTAGATTGTCTGTTCATGTGGCTCCTCGACTGCAACATCGATACCGGTTTGCCGCTGACAATGCTGTGCTGAGTGTATGCTTTCAAGCCTGCCAGGTGAAGTTGAACCGGCAGCTTTTGAACTCCGAGAGGTGCACAGAATGATACCGAGAGTCAAGAATCGACCCGAGTTCAGTGGAATTCCTTTGACCGTTCTTTGCATCGTTTCGGGGATGACTGTCAGCCTCGCGGCTGCCGAACCGGTAGCGGACTCGTGGGATGTAGTCTGGCAGGACGAGTTCGACGGCCCAGGACTCGACAGCGCCAACTGGAACATCGTGCGGATGCCCGATCCCCATAACCATGAGCTCCAGTATTACCCCGAGCGCCCAGCCAACAGCCCGGGTGCCAATGTTCGGGTGGTCGACGGTACTCTGATCATCGAAGCCCGCAGGGAAGACTTCGAGCATCGGAAATACACCTCGGCACGCCTCAACACCAAAGGCAAGCGAGAGTTTCTCTACGGTCGATTCGAGGCCCGCATGAAGTTGCCTGCCGAAGTCGGCATGTGGCCGGCCTTCTGGATGCTGGGTGGCAACATCGACGAGGTCGGCTGGCCGGCCTGCGGTGAGATCGACATCATGGAGGGCAAGGGCCGGCTGCCGAGCTGGACCTCGGGAGCCATCCACCGGGGACCCGATCCGGCCGGAAACAAGATCACCTCGGCGGAATACGAGTTGCCGGAAGGCGATTTCCACAGCGAATGGCACGTCTTCGCAGTCGAGTGGGAGCCAGAGCAGATCCGCTGGTACGTCGACGATGTGCTCTTTCAGACCGTTGACAAGCCGGCCGACGAAGACCCGGCCTACTGGCCCTTCGACCATGGGCATCCCTACTTCCTGCTCCTCAACCTGGCAGTCGGTGGCTGGTTCGACCAGCCCCACATGCCAGCTGATGACCTTCAGCCCCAACATCTGCTCGTCGACTACGTGCGCGTCTATCGCCGCGCCGACGCCGACTAGATCGCCGTCAGTCGTCGATACCTGAAGGTAGTTTCGCCCAATGCAAGAGTCTGCCACCTACGCCTGTGCCCACTGTGGCGAACTCGGTCGAGATCGTCGTGGATCCCTCAGCAGGCGCAGATCAGGAGTACGTCGAGGACTGCTGGGTCTGCTGTCGGCCGAACTGCCTGCAGATCACCCTCGATGAAGCAGGGTCGGTATCTGTCACCGCCGAGGCCGAGGATTGATAAGACGGTCGAGAATAGTCGGGTTCGACGGCGAGTCGCTACCCCAACCCAGCCTGGCCGACAGGGTCCTTGGCTCGGAGCTCGAACGTTGCCGTTTCGCCGTCAAGCTGCTCCTCCAACGTCTGAGTCGCTTCTCGGCGATCCGGCGGATTCCAGAAGAGGAATCCGATCAAGAGACCCAGGACGAAGTTGGACCAGCCGATCTCGAGCATGTGCGCGTAGCGGACGTAGTCGGGCATGAAGGGGTTCGGCGTAATCAGGCCCGCGACGCCGTGGACCAGGGGAATCATCACGGCCATCGCCAGACTCGCCTGCCAGCGGGTGGCGCGCATCGATCGAAGCAACGGTAGGACACAAGCGACGAACACGGCACCGCGAGCGATCTGGAACGGAAAGAAGAACGCGGGATTCGGCTCCAGCGTGCCCTGGGCCTCGTACCAGGTCCTGATAAGCGGCAGGATCAGCAGACCGGCCGTGATGTAGAGCACCACGTAGAGCAGTGAGACCCCGATCCATCGTCGAATCCAACTTGCGGTCGTGGGTGGGTTCGGTCCACGCGAAGTCCGAGTGACCGCGTCCTCGCTCTTCGGGTACAACGTGGTCGCGAACCAGGCGAGTACGGCGGAGATCAGAGTGGTCTTGAAGAGCTCCTGCACCAACTCGCCGATCGTCATATTGAGGAACAGAGCGGCTTCGACCAAGGTCAGCACCGTCATCAGCCCGAACACCGCCAGAAAGACGACGCCGAGCAGAGCTCTGCCGTCAAGGCGAGATCGACTGATCGGATAGGCAAGGGCAGCGGCGAGCAGAAAGGCGCTGGTAAACGGTAGAAGCAGGCTGCCACCGGTCCCGTGATCTCACCTGTGACCTCTGCGACGGGAAACACGACTCCCAGAAGCCACCCCAGGACGACGAGTGCTATGGCGATGATCGCTGTTTGGGTGAGAAGAGTGACTGCGCGGTTCATGAGCTCGCCTCCATTTGCGATTGCGGCATCGTCGTCGGTTACGCGGATTTGGCATGAGGCTGTGCCCAATGCACTGGTGTGCGCAGCAGCCAGACGGCGAGAAAGCCATAGAGCCCCCGCGAGAGAGCGGTCTCGATGAGGTGAGCCTGGCGAACGGCATCCGGCATCAAGGGATTGGGGAGCGCCAGGGGCAGTACGAAGACCATCACCATGATGGCGGCAGTGATACCGGCAGCGCTCCATCTCGAGCCCGTGAGGCTGCTGGCGAGGATGATCGCCATGAGAGCCCAGAGTGCTCCGCGCAGGACCTGAATGGGAATCAGCCATGGTGTTCCCTGGACTACGGACACCATCTGCAGCCAGAAGCTTCCCGGGTCTTCCCCCCCGTAGAAGGCCCGCAGCTCGGGCGACTTCCAGGCCACGTAGTAGCCGAAGAAGAAGTAGAGCAATATGTGTAGGACGGTCAGGCCCGCGACAATCAGGATCCACTGGTTGCGCGAGTGGTGCTCGAGCTCCGAGGGGGCCATCGCTGAGACTCCGTCACGACCCTTGCCGAGCACCCAGACCGCTATGGCTGAGAACGAGGCCGACAGGAGGGTGCTGGCCAGGACGAGCTTGGCAATCAGAGTGCGAGACATGTCTTGCAGGAAAAAGAGCGAGTCGATGTGGGGGAGAATCGCGGTACCCATCCACATCACGGTGAACATGGTCAACACCAGTTTCCATCCGAACCAGCGCGATTGCAGAATAGCGAGCGACAGGACGACGGTCTGCAAAAGGCAGATCCCGACCAGGATCATGGCTGTACGAGCCTGCTCGGCTTGAGACGCAGAGGCTGGTGGAGCCACCGCGTCTGACTCGGCGGCTGTTGCCGCGTCATCCGTTGCGGTGGCTTGCACGGTCAGCGACGGGTCGCTGGCGACTCCCGTGATTGTGTAGATCGCAGAGAAGAGGACAAACATGACGACAGTCAACAGGAAGATCTTGAGACTGGTCACGAGTAGGCGGGAGAAGCTGGGTGAATGGCTCATTTCTTCCTCCTTTTCGCAGTGGACGGCTCGAACTCCTCGATGGCCTTTGTGAGCCATCTCCTGCGTGCCTTGTAGGCCTCGATGCCGGAGCTGAGAGCGAGGCGACCGTGCGGTGGTCCCTCATTTGGAAATCCGTCGAGAATCTGCTCCAACTCGGGGATGTACCGATCGAGAGCTTTCGCCATCTGATGTAGAAACCGATGGGTGACGTCGTCGTCGACGGCCGAACCCATCAGGGCGAACCGGAGCATCAGTTCGTCGTCTTTGTGCAGGAGATCGTCTTTGACGATCGGCTGTGACACCCATTCGCGCAGGATCTCCGCGCCAGGTGGTGTCGCGCTGTAGACACGCTTGGGCCGCAGGGAATCACCGTCAGCGACCTCGCCCGCGATCAGCCCCTCCGCCTCGAGGCGCTTCAGGGCGGGGTAGATGGCGCCGGGGCTGGAGCTGTAGTGGCCCATCGGTGTCGTGGCGAAGAGCTTGCGCAGGTCGTATCCCGTTTGCGGTTGCATGTGAATGAGTCCCAAGAGGGCATATCCAAGACTGGTAGGTCGATAAGCTGTCATGATACGTTTCATATTAGTACGATTCGTACTATAAATCAATGCTAATGATACGCGGGCTCGAAACAAAGGTTGCAGCCGGCTGGTCCTTCGTCCACCCGGCATCCCCCTACGGCCTTGAATGTGCCCCGGATAGTGCGCCAAGATGGCCCTGTTGGAGTCAGTAACCTGTCATGAGCTTGCCCAGGATCCGACGACACCGACGATTCCTTCTCTTGTTGACCGCACTTCACCTCGCGCTGCCGGTATCGGCTGCCGATTCGGAGCCGGCGGGCCTGAGCGCGAGTGCCTTGCGCCGGGCCGCGGCAGAGTTGCCGTCGGTAACGGCCACGCTCTATTCGGGACTCGGAACAGCCAGCGCCGAGCGGGCGAGTTGCGAGGTCACGCTGGAACCTTCGAGCGATGCCTTCAACGTTGCCACCTATTTTTCCTGGTACCGGAAACGATCACAGTTCCGCTGCATGTCGGCCAGGCCCATCGAAGGGGCCTTTCGCTCGGCCAGTCGGGGACGACTTCGCAGACACCTCGAGCGACTGTCGCAGCACGGTTTCGACGGTATCGCGGGAGTCATCTATGCCGATCCTGATGGAAACAGCGAGGTGGCGCAGGAGATGCGCTGGATGCAGCTCGCGGTTCGAGAAGCCAAGGCAGCGGGGCTCAAATTCCTGCCTTTCTATGATTTCTCCATTGCCACGCACTACTCGGCAAGACTGTGCAACGTCTTCGCGGGACCCTGTCCACCGGGATTCGAACCGATCTCCGAGTTCAACTTCGATCGTCACCCGATTCTGCAGACGACAGTGGTCGACAACCTGGTGATGATCGCGGACAAGTTCCTCCTGCCCTACGTCGACCTGCAGCGACCGGCTGAAGGCACCGTCAAGTTTCTCCAGAATGCCGATGGGCGAATCGTCCGGGACGAACTGGGATTACCCAGGCCGGAGGTCTATATCTACATCCCCAGAGTCTGGTCCGACGACAGCGGCTTCGCGACGATCATCCGGGTCCTCGATGAAGTCAACGAGGCCTATCGGGCGCGCGGGCTCGGCAAGCCCGCCTACACCCTTGACGTTCTGGAACCGAGCAGCAGGACATTCAACCCGCACCTGGTGGCCGCGTTCGGTGACGCGGCTGTCCGCCTGACCTCGTTCTTCGCCGTGCGAAAGAAGGCGGACGACCTCGGAGAGTTGGCGCGAGAGCACCAGAAGCTGTATCGGCGCGCGGGTCGCAAGCTCGCTCGTCACATCAATCGGGGCGAGCTTCATCCCCGTTTGCAGATTGCCGCCGGCACGGCGGTCAATTTCGACAAGCGGGCCTGGGCGGCCTGCAATGGGGGATTTCTCGATCTCGCTTGGCCCGCCATGGAGGCGGAGGACTGGCTGGAGGCACTGACCACGATGGTGGAGTACACCCGTCACCCGATGTGCAAGACGGGCGGAGCACCGGTGCCTGGGGAGCTGTCCTACCAGAACAACCGCTATGTCTATGCCGGTGAGGGATTCGAGAGCACCTGGCTTTGTGCCAAAGAGGGTGAAGGCGGAAGACGCTACCCCAACAGGTACGGCTGCGAGCCGTTGGTGGGGTTTGGTGAGCTGATGCGACAGCTCGGAGAGCTCTGAAGTCGGCCGGCCACACAAGCTCCCGCCGTCACAGGGTCACCGCGGATTCGCACCCGGCAAGATATGCTTGGGTCCCGCCACACGCCCGTAACCAGCACTGCCAAGCTCGCAGGAGGTCAACGAGAATGCGCTTCGGATACTTCGACGACACCAATCGAGAGTACGTCATCACGACCCCTCAAACGCCGTATCCGTGGATCAACTACCTCGGGACGCAGGAGTTTTTTGGGCTCATCTCCCAGCAAGCTGGTGGCTATTGCTTCTACCGTGATGCGCGGCTCCGTCGGTTGACCCGGTACCGCTATCACAATGTGCCGCTCGACGCGGGTGGGCGCTACTTCTACATCAGGGAAGAGAACGGGGACTACTGGAACCCGAGCTTTGGCCCGGTCAAGAAGGATCTCGACACCTTCGAGTGCCGGCACGGACTGAGCTACACGAAGATCACTGGCATTCGGCAGGGGCTGAAGGCGGAGTTGCTCTACTTCGTGCCCCTCGGCACCACCGCTGAAGTTCACCAGGTCACCCTCACCAACGAGGGCGACACACCACGGAGCATCAAGCTCTACTCGTTTATCGAGTTCTGCCTGTGGAACGCGCTCGACGACGCCACCAATTTCCAGCGTAACTTCAGCACCGGTGAGGTCGAAGTGGTGGGCAGCACGCTCTATCACAAGACCGAATACCGCGAGCGCCGTAACCACTTCGCGTTCTACCACGTCAACGCTGACATCGCGGGCTTCGACACGGATCGTGACGAGTTCTTCGGGCTGTACAACGGCATGCACGAGCCACAGGTCGTGGCCGAGGGCAAGTCGCGCGATTCGGTCGCCAGTGGGTGGGCCCCTGCCGCTTCGCACTGCGTCCCCGTCACCCTGGCTCCAGGTGAGACACGAACTCTCGAGTTCGTGCTCGGCTACGTCGAGAATCCCGAAGATGAAAAGTGGGAGTCTCACGGTGTCATCAACAAGCGGCGCGCCGTGGAGCTCATCGAGAAGTTCTCGAGGCCAGAGCAGGTCGCAACCTCCATGCGTGAGTTGCGGGACTACTGGTCAGGCATGCTGTCGAGCTACTCGCTCGAGTCATCTGACGAGAAGCTGAACCGGATGGTCAACATCTGGAATCCATACCAGTGCATGGTGACCTTCAACATGTCTCGTAGCGCTTCGTACTTCGAGACCGGCATCGGCCGTGGCATGGGCTTTCGGGATTCGAACCAGGATCTGCTGGGTTTTGTCCATCTGGTGCCTGATCGAGCCCGTGAGCGCATCATCGATATCGCCTCGACACAGTTCTCGGACGGCAGCGCCTACCACCAGTATCAACCGCTGACCAAGCAAGGGAACCACGACATCGGTAGCGGTTTCAACGACGATCCCCTGTGGCTGATCGCCGGGGTCGCCGCTTACATCAAGGAGACGGGGGACTGGGGCATCCTGGACGAGCAGGTGCCCTTCGATAGCGATGAGACCAACCAGGCCTCACTCCTCGAGCACTGCAAGCGCAGCTTCGACCACGTTCTGAACAATCTCGGCCCCCATGGGTTGCCACTCATCGGACGGGCGGACTGGAACGACTGCCTGAATCTGAACTGTTTCTCCTCTACTCCCGATGAGCCCTACCAGACCACGGCGAATCGTGAGGGAAGAACGGCGGAGTCGGTGTTCATTGCGGGGATGTTTGTCTTTATTGGTCCGGAGTACGCGGCCATGGCCGAGAAGATGGGTCAGGCTGAAGAAGCCGAACAGGCGCGAGAACACATTGCACGGATGGCGGAGACGGTGCTGGAGCACGGGTGGGACGGCGAGTGGTTCCTGCGGGCCTACGACTTCTTCGGCAACAAGGTGGGCAGTCGCGAGTGTGACGAAGGCAAGATCCTGATCGAATCCCAGGGGTTCTGCACGATGGCCGGCATCGGCAAGGAAACCGGACAGGCGCAGAAGGCGTTGGACTCGGTCAGAGAGCACCTCGACACGCCCTATGGGATCGTGCTCAACCATCCCGCCTATACGGTCTATCACCTCGAGTTGGGTGAGATCTCATCCTATCCGCCCGGCTACAAGGAGAACGGCGGCATCTTCTGCCACAACAATCCCTGGGTGATGATCGGCGAAACGGTTATCGGGCGCGGTGACCGAGCCTTCGAGTACTACAAGAAGATTGCTCCGGCGTATATCGAGGACATCAGCGAGATCCACCGCACCGAGCCCTATGTCTACTCGCAGATGATCGGCGGCAAGGAGGCCATCAATCAGGGCGAAGCCAAGAATTCGTGGCTTACCGGCACCGCCGCCTGGAACTTCGTTGCCATCTCACAGTATCTGCTCGGCGTGCGCCCCGAATTCGAAGGGCTCTACGTGAATCCCTGCATCGGTGGGAGTATTCCCGAGTTCACGGTGACGCGAAAGTGCCGTGGCGCGACCTATCTGATTCGAGTCCAGAACTCGGGTGGCTGCGGTGCGGCGAAGCTCGTCGTCGATGGCGAGCCTCTGGAGGGTAATCTGGTGCCTTATGCACCGGCGGGTTCAACGGTGCAGATCGTGTGCGAGGTCTGAGCTCGCCGGAGCTCTCAGGTCGATCCCAACGAGATGGGCTGGCCGGCCTCCGCCGATCGGTATAGCGCCAGCACAGTCGTCAGGAATTGCCGACTGAGGGACAACGGCACGACTGGATCGGCGCCATCCAGAATGCAGGCTTCCATGGCTTCGACCTCGCACTGATACGGGTTGACGGCGGGGAAGTCGAGAGTCTCCTCGTCACCTGCCCGGCCCTGGGTATGGACGGTGCTCTCAACGCCCTCGGCCCCGGGTTTCCAGGGCGCTTCGATTCGAACGATTCGTTGTGACCCGGCCAGCGTGGCGCCCCACTCGAGGGGTCTAGCGAAGCCGCATGAGATCTGGGCCACGACATCATTGGCGAAATGCATCTGTCCGTCGAAAGCTGTATCGACGCCGGACTTGCCATTGCGCCGCACGGCCGAGACTTCCACAGGTGGCCCGGCATCGGCCATGACGACCGAGAAGCTGACGGGATAGACGCCGACATCCCAGAGGCTTCCCCCACCCATCTCGGGCTGCAGTCGAATGTTGTCCGCACCGGAGTTGGGCAGGTGAAAGCTGAAGTGGCTGCGGATGCTCTGCAGCTGACCCAACTCGCCGGATTTGACCATCTTCTGCAATCCCAAAGTCTGGGGATGATGCAGGTACATGAAGGCCTCGAAGATCGTTACCTGGTTGGCCTTGGCCGCGCCTTCGATGCGGTCCATCTCCTCAACGGACAGCACCAGGGGCTTTTCGCAGAGAACGTGTTTGCCGTTGGCTGCCGCTTCGACGCTCCACTCGCAGTGGAGGTGGTTGGGAAGCGATATATAGACGGCGTCGATCTCCGGGTCGGCCAGCAGATCCCCATAGCTCCCGAACACTCTCGGAATATCGTTGGAGTCGGCGTAGTCCTTCGCCCGCTCCAGATCTCGGCTGGCAACGGCGAGCAGCTCGCTCCTGGGTGAGTTGTGCAGGGGGCCAACCAGGGCACGGTTGATCCGCGCAGTGGAGAGAATTCCCCAGCGGACCTTGTCGCTCTTCTCAGTTGCTACCATTGTCATTCCTTCGGTTGTTTGCAGATTTACCGGGTCTGGTGATCCTACCTGCATGCATGTAGCCTTTGCAGCGCATCGGTCTTCGACGGCTGAAAGAGATTATTCGAGGAGGGATGGCAAATGAAGACGCGCACTCTCGGCAACGCGGATTTCGAGATCACCCGGATCGGTCTGGGTACCTGGGCCATCGGCGGCCCCTGGCAGTACGGTTGGGGCCCGCAGGATGATTCGGATTCAATCCGGGCGATCCACCAGGCTCTCGACAGAGGCATCAACTGGATCGACACAGCTCCAGCTTATGGGCTCGGACATTCCGAGGAGATCGTGGCAGAGGCCCTGCGCCAGACCCACCACCGCCCGTATGTCTTCACCAAGTGTGGCATCGTCTGGAATGCCAACGGCCAACCCTCGCAGTCGCTCCGCAAGACCTCGGTGGTGAAGGAGGCTGAAGCCAGCCTGCGGCGACTCGATGTCGAGGTGATCGATCTATACCAGGTGCATTGGCCGATTCCCGAGGAAGAGATCGAGGAGGGCTGCGCGGCTGTCGAGGAGTTGCGGCAGGCCGGGAAGATCCGCTACGGCGGGGTGTCGAATTTTTCGGTCGCTCAGATGGAACGGGTGCGTCGTGAGATGGAGATCACCTCGCTGCAACCGCCCTACTCGCTTGTTCAGCCCGAGGTTGCGGAAGAGGTTTTGCCCTACTGCCTGACGAACGGGATTGGCGTGATCAACTACTCACCAATGGGCTCGGGACTCCTTACCGGCAAGATGACTCGCGAGCGCATCGCTGCCCTGCCGCAGGATGACTGGCGGCGCAAGAACGAGAACTTCAAGGAGCCAAAGCTGACGACCAACCTGGCCCGGGTCGAGATTCTGAGCGATATCGCGGATCGCCACGAGTGCACCATCGCCGAGGTGGCAATTGCCTGGACTCTGCACAATCCCGCGGTTACCGGTGCAATCGTCGGTGTACGTCGACCCGATCAGGTGGATGGTGTGATCGGGGGCGCCACCATCGAGTTGACAGACGAAGACCTGGCAGCGCTCGAAGCCGTTCGGGCCTAGGTCCAGAGGACGGTGGAGAGAAGTCTGCTCAGCTCTGATCGAGGAGCGCTGTCAAGCCGAGGTGCGCGATCTCGGTATTGAGCACGAGATAGACCGGAATCCGCTCCATGTGGGCGCTATAGCGCCCTTTGTCGACGAAGCGCTCGCTGAACACTTCGCGGGCGAAACAGTCACCCATCTTGGGCAGGACGCCGCCACAGAGGTAGACACCCGTCCAGGCGCCGAGCGTCAAGGCGAAGTCACCTGCTACCGTGCCCAGCCAACCGGAGAAGATCCTCACGGCCTCCGCAGCTCGACTCTCCGGGCTCGTGCCCGCGAGCTCGACAATTCCTGCCGGCGTTGATTCGACCGCGGTTTCGCCGTCGATCTGACAGATGGCACGAAACAGGTTGACCAAGCCCGGGCCAGAGAGCACCCGCTCGGCGGATACTCGACCAAAGATTCCCTGCAGCACTTCGAGAATGGCCCATTCACGTTCGTTCGTAGCACCCAGGGTGACATGGCCGCCTTCGCCGGCGAGCGGAATCCAGTTGTGCCCGGAGTGGACCAGACCCGATACACCCAGACCGGTACCCGGCCCCAAGACCGCTATTGCCGTGCCCTCGATAGCGACACCCTGCTTGATCGGTTCAATGTCGGCCGGTTCGAGTCGAGGTATCGCCGCAGCCTGGGCAGTAAAGTCGTTGACGACGATCAGCTTCTCGAGGTTCAGGTCGGAGCGCAGCTCCTCTGTCGAGAAATTCCACCTTTGATTGGTGAGATCGACCTGATCGCCGGTGACTGGCCCGGCGACGGCGATCGCAGCCGCCGTGGGTCGAGACTGGTCGAGGTATGTCTCGATGTAGGTCGTGAGGGCGTCGGTTAGCGTGTCGAAGTCGGAGCAGAGTCGGGTTATTTGATGCAGAAAGCCGCTCGCCGTGGCGGTCGCCAACCGGATGTTGGTGCCGCCGACGTCGGCCACCAGAGCTGAAGGGGTTGTTGCTGAACGGCCGGTGGTCATCTACGTCAGGCGGCGGCGGATCTTCTTGCGGCCACGGATGGTGGTCTTGCGCTCGACATACGGCTCGACTCCCTCGGCCACGCAGCGTGGCAGTGCCAGGCCGATCGCCTTCTCCACACTACGGATGTCTTCGCGATCCTTCCAGGTGGCGATGGTCGAGACGGTGCCGCCCATGGCGCCGCGAGCGGTGCGGCCGGCGCGGTGGATGTAATCCTCAACACTGTCCGGCATGCCGTAGTTGACGATGTGCTCGATGATCGGGATATCGATGCCGCGGGCGGCGATGTCGGTGGCAATCAGGATCCGATGCTCGCCTTCCCGAAGTCCCTGCAGAGCTTCCACCCGTTGTTTCTGAGTGCGGCTGGAGTGAATCTTCTCCACCGGGTGTCCTTCGACCTCGAGCTGCCGGCAGGCCCAATCGACATCAATCTTGCGCCGCAGAAAAACCAGCATGCTGCCCTTCTCCTCAGCTGCGATAGCCAGGAGACAAGCCCGCGTGTTCTCTGGTTCGACCATATACAAGCGGTGATCGATGCCCTCTGCCATCCGATACTTCGGACGCAGGTCGACAATGACCGGAGAGCTCATGAAGCGGCGCGCCAGGTTTTCGATCGTAGTCGGCATGGTGGCGGAGAACATCATGGTCTGACGGTCGGCGGGTACCACTTCGAGCACCCGCTGGATCTGCGGCAGGAATCCCAGATCGAGCATGTGATCTGCCTCGTCGAGAACCAGATGCGCGATCTTGTCGAGACGGAGGTTCTTGCGTTCGAAGTGATCCCAGAGCCGCCCCGGAGTCGCCACGACGATATCCGGGTGCTTGCGCAGACCGGTGATCTGTGGGCCCATCTTGACGCCGCCAATCAGACAGACCGTCTCGAGCTCGTGATCCCTGCCGACGACTTCGAGGAAGGACTGGGTCTGGAGAGCGATCTCGCGGGTCGGGCAGAGGATCAGGCCGCGCAAGCCCTTGCCGTGAATCAGCCGCTCAGCCATGGGCAGGCCGAAGGCTCCGGTCTTGCCCGAACCGGTCTGGGCAAGGCCCACGATATCCAGCCCCTCCAGAGCCTTGGGGATGACTTCATGCTGGATGGGTGTCGGGTGCTCGAACCCGATGCCGGTCAGTGACTCGACGATCGGTTCACTCAACCCCAGGTCCGAAAAAGAAACGCCTGTCGTCGAAGGGTCCTGTGGGACGCCGCCTGTAAACATCTCGCGCATCCTACCCCAATGGAGGGCGAGAAAGTCGATAGATGGAGAGAGTGGCCAAGCCGAAGCGTGCTTGGAGCGCCTTCAGTATGGTAGTTTCAAGGTTCATGCTCGGCGGTGGCCGGGCGAGAGGAGAGTGAATGTCGAGTAAAGTCTTTGTCGGAAACCTCAACTATGAAACCACCCAGACTCAGCTGCAGGAGCTGTTGGGCGAGGCGGGCGAGATCAAGGATGTCTATCTCCCCACGGATCGGGTGACCGGTCGACCACGTGGGTTTGCCTTCGTCGAGTTTTCCTCCCCGGAAGAAGCCCAGCAAGCCATCGAGAAATTCAACGACCACGAGCTCGGTGGTCGCAAGCTGAGGATCAACGAAGCGGAGGATCGTCCGCGTCGGGGTCCAGGCGGACCTTCAGGGGGTGGTTTTCAGCCTTCGTACGGCGATGACAACGTCTACGGAGCGGGTCGTCCGCCAGGTCGCCCCAAGGGTAGCCGACGAGGGATGCGTGGCAAGAAACGCAGCCTGTAAGTAGCCCCCGCCGAAAATTCGCGCTCGTCCGGAGGATCTCTTCGGATGGGCAAGTATGCGAGATTCTGATATATTAGATATCAGGATGGTGAAACCTCCAGCACTCCAGCTCCGCTCTCTGCGGGAACAGGTCTACGACTACCTGCGTGAAGCGATCAACAACGGTGAGTTGAGTCCCGGCGTGTTCCTCGACCTCAATCAGATTGGCGACGGTCTGGGGATCAGCCGAACGCCCCTGCGAGACGCGTTGCTTCAATTGGAGATCGAGGGATTCGTGACGATTCTGCCGCGGCGCGGGGTAGTGGTCAACGAGCTGACCCTCGAGGACATTCGCCACATCTATGAGCTGGTCGGCGCTCTCGAGGGAGCCGCGGTGGTATCAGTGGCCGATCGAATGGGCGCCCGAGAGTTTGGCGAGATGCGAAACCTCAATGAGGAGATGGCGGTGGCGGTCGAGGCGGGCGATTTCGACACCTACTACACGCGGAATCTGTCCTTCCATGGTGTGTTCCTCGATCTTTCCGACAACGCTTCGCTGACGCGAACAGTCGAGGTCCTGAAACACCGCCTTTACGACTTTCCACGTCGCAAGAGTTTCGTCACCGCTTGGGAAAAAGCTTCGATCGGAGAGCATGCGGCGTTTCTCGATTTGCTCGAGCAGGGCGAGACCAGGAGTGCTGCAGATTTTCTCCGAGACGTGCATTGGTCCTTCAAGGTTCAGAGGTCGTTCATCCTCCAGTACTACTTCCCGGACTCCGCAGGGAGTAGCAAGGAGTCGTGACGATGGAACGCGGCATCGTTTTCAACATCCAGCGCTTCTCGGTCCACGATGGGCCGGGAATTCGCACGACGGTCTTCCTGAAGGGGTGCCCTTTGAACTGTCTCTGGTGTCACAATCCGGAAGGCATAGCACCGGATCCAGAGATTGCTCGTTCGCCCAATCGCTGCATCGAATGTGGCGAGTGTGTCGAGGTTTGCCCCCAGGGACTCCCGATTCCTGGTCCTGCGCCGATATCCGAGCTTGTCGATCAATGTCTCGTCTGTGGAGCCTGTGCCGAGGCCTGTCCGTGCGAGGCGCGTCAGGTCGCAGGACAGGAGATGACGGTCGAACAGGTCGTAACGGAGATCCTCAAGGACCGGATCTTCTTCGACGAATCGGGCGGCGGTGTGACTTTTTCGGGTGGTGAGCCCGTTTGGCAGTCGAGCTTCCTCTGTGAGCTTCTCGAGGCTTGTCGTGAGCAGGGGATTCACTGCGTAGTGGATACCAGTGGGCTCGCGCCCTGGGTCGAGCTCGAGCCCGTTGCCGATCGCACCGATCTGCTGCTTTACGACCTCAAGGTGATCGATGATGCAGAACATCGGCGGCTCACCGGAGTGTCCAACGCACAGATCCTTGCCAATCTCCGGCGGCTCGGAGAGCGACAGCGACGGATCTGGATTCGCATTCCGGTGGTTCCCGGGCTCAACGATAGCCCGGAGAATCTCCAGGCAACGGCTGAGCTGGCCGCTTCGGTACCGGGAGTCGAGCGCGTCTGCCTGCTTCCCTACCACCCCCTGGGTGAAGACAAGCTGCGCCGACTGGGGAGGAGCCCGGAAATGGTGGGGCTCCAACGACCCGCGGAGAGCCACATGCAGAGATTGTTGAACCTGGTAGAGGCGACGGGCATTCCCGCCAGCCTCGGAGGGTGAGTTCGATGAGTGAGCGAACCGTAAGACTGCGTCAACTGAGTCTCGATACCCCGCCGTCCATCTCGAGTGAGAGGGCCGAGCTCCTGACAGACTTCTATCGGGCCGAGCTGGGAAAACACTCGGTGCCCGTCCTGCGTGCCCTGGCCTTCAAGCACCTCTGCCAGCACAAGACCCTCTACCATGGCGCCGATGAGTTGATTGTCGGCGAACGGGGCCCCGCGCCCAAGGTCGTGCCCACCTATCCCGAGCTCACCTGCCACAGTGTCGAGGATCTGCGCATTCTCGATTCGCGACCCAAGACCCACTACAACGTTCCGGAAGCCTGCATCGAAGCCTATGAGTCGACCGTGATTCCCTACTGGCGGGGTCGGTCCCTGCGTGATCGGATCTTCGCCGCGCTACCCGAAGCCTGGCATCAGGCCTACGACGCGGGAATCTTCACCGAGTTCATGGAACAGCGCGCCCCCGGCCATACTGTGCTGGACGACAAGATCTACGGTAAGGGAATGATCGACTTCAAGATGGACATCGCCGTGGCGTTGGCGAGCCTCGATCTGGTCGAGGATCCCGAAGGGCAGGACAAGCAGGAAGCCCTGAAGGCGATGGACATCGCTTGCGATGCGGCTATTTTGTTTGCCGAAAGACATGCCGATCTGGCGGATGAGATGGCGGCCACAGAGGCGGATTCGACACGTCGCGCCGAGCTGCAGCGCATTGCCGCGATCTGTCGCCATGTCCCGGCCCGGGCGCCGCGCGATTTTCACGAGGCGCTGCAGTCCTACTGGTTCTGCCACCTGGCGGTGATCACCGAGCTGAATGGGTGGGATGCTTTCAACCCGGGTCACCTGGATCAGCACCTGCTGCCGTTTTTCGAACAAGGGCTGGCTGACGGAACGCTGACGCGCGCCGGCGCCAAAGAATTGCTGGAGGCCTTCTTCATCAAATTCAACAATCACCCGGCACCGCCCAAGGTCGGGGTGACTGCGGCCGAGAGTGGTACCTACACCGACTTCGCCAACATCAATATCGGTGGGTTGCTCACTGACGGCTCCGATGGTTCCAACGCGGTCTCGCACATTCTGCTGGAGATCATCGACGAGATGCATCTGCTGCAGCCGAGCTCCAATATTCAGCTTTCACGCAAGACACCCGACGCGCTTCTGGAGCATGCGCTGCGCGTGATCCGCAAGGGGTATGGTTTCCCGTCGATCTTCAACGCCGATGCGGTGGTGGAAGAGCAGATTCGCCAGGGCAAGACGCTCGAGGATGCGCGGGCTGGCGGTTGCAGCGGTTGTGTGGAGGTCGGGGCCTTTGGCAAGGAGGCCTACATCCTCACCGGATACTTCAATCTGCCCAAGGTTCTGGAGTTGACCTTGCACAACGGGGTCGATCCTCGAACCGGCCGACAACTCGGCCCCGAAACTGGAAAACCGGCGGATCTGGAGATGTTCGATGCGCTCTTTTCAGCCTTCGAGACGCAGCTGCGGCACTTCATCGATCTCAAGATCGCCGGCAACCAGGTCATCGAGCGCATCTATGCCCGCGAGATGCCGGCGCCGTTCCTGTCGGTGCTGATCGATGATTGCATCGCCAACGGGCGGGACTACAACGCCGGTGGGGCACGCTACAACAACACCTTTATTCAGGCGGTAGGCATCGGCACCATCACAGATAGCCTGTCGGCAATCAAGGATTTGGTCTACGACGCTCAAAGACTCGGCCTCGCAGACCTGGTCGAGGTTCTCGATGGTGATTTCGAGGGTCACGAGCCGCTGCGCCAGCGCCTGCTGCACCGGACCCACAAGTACGGCAACGACGACGACTATGCCGACGCGCTGATGCAGAAGGTCTTCGTAGCGACTTTCGAGGCCATCGACGGCCGACCAACGTCCAAGGGAGGCACCTACCGGCTGGAGATGTTACCCACGACCTGCCATGTCTACTTCGGTTCGGTCCTGGGGGCGACTCCCGATGGGCGGTGGGCGGGTCAGCCCGTTTCCGAGGGGATCTCCCCAGTTCAGGGAGCCGATCGCCTTGGACCGACGGCGGTGTTCAAGTCTGCAGCCAAAATGGATCACATCAAAACCGGGGGCACGCTACTCAATATGAAATTCAATCCGACCCTGGTAGCTGGCGACCAGGGTATCGAGCACCTGGCGCAGCTCGTCCGCAGCTATTTCAAGATGGATGGACACCACGTCCAGTTCAACATCGTCAGTGCCGATACCCTGCGGGAGGCGCAGGACGATCCAGCAAACCACCGCGATCTGATCGTCCGTGTCGCCGGCTACAGCGACTATTTCTGCGATCTCTCAGAGGAATTGCAGGAAGAGATCATCACGCGTACCGAGCACGACGCTTTCTGACCAGCTGTCGGCTTGGCGCGCTCCCAGGACACCGTTGAAGGAAGGTTAGCCCACCCGCTCGGGTGGGGTCGGTTCTTCCCCAGCGCCATAGAATGCTGACAAGCCCCGGGAGGACTGTGATCGGCGAGTCGTTGGGCAAGTACAGGATTCTCGACAAGCTCGGCGCGGGCGGCATGGGTGAGGTGTATCGGGCTGAGGATACCGAGCTCCAACGCCACGTGGCGCTCAAGGTCCTGCCGGCAGAGCTCTCAGCCGACCGACAAGCCCTGGCCCGCTTCAAGCGCGAAGCCAGGGCCCTGGCAGCGCTCGATCATCCGAACATCGTGGGGATCCACTCGGTCGAGGAGGCGGACGGCATCCGGTTCCTCACCATGCAGCTGGTGGCGGGCGAGCCACTGTCGCAAGTGATCTCGAGGGGCGATCTGTCGGTCGAGGGGATTCTCGACATCGCCATTCCCCTGACCGACGCCCTGGCGGCGGCCCACGAGAGAGGCATCATCCACCGGGACCTCAAGCCCGCCAACATCATGGTGACAGACGAGGGCCGGGTGAAGGTGCTCGACTTCGGCCTGGCGAAGTCCCGGCAGCAGGAGCAAGTCCCGGTGGCCACACAGATGTCGACTGAGCTCATGGCCGAGACGGAGCAACTGACCCGCCAGGGCATGGTCCTGGGTACCGTGCCCTACATGTCACCGGAGCAGGTCCAGGGACGGCCGGTCGATCACCGCACCGACATCTTCTCCCTCGGCATCGTCCTGTACGAGATGGCCTGCGGCAAACGGCCGTTCGGCGGCGAGAACCCGGCGACACTGATCTCGAGCATCCTGCGTGACGAGCCGGAGTCGGTCACCGAAATCAGGCCCGGGCTGCCGCAACTGCTGGTCGACACCATCGAGAAATGCTTGCAGAAGGAACCCGAGGATCGCTTCGCCTCGGCGCGCGAGCTCCACGACGAGCTCGTCGAGCTGCGCAGTGAGATGACGGCTGGCCAGGCGACGGTGGCGCGAACGCCTTCGAGCCCGGCCCGACCTGGCTCCGGAGTCCGCTGGGCGATCGCCGCCGTCGTGATCCTGGCCATCTTGGCCGGATTCGTATGGTTCCTGAACCGCGGAAAGGGCGAACCAGCTCCAGCCGTGGCCGAAGCGACCCAGATCCGCTCCCTGGCGGTGCTGCCGATGCGGAACCTCTCCGGCGACCCGGAGCAGGACTACCTGGTCGACGGCATGACCGAGGCCCTGATCACCGACCTCTCCAGGGTCTCCGAGCTGCAGGTGACCTCGCGCTCCTCGGCGATGCGATACAAAGGTACCGACAAACCGCTCTCCGAAGTGGCCAGCGAGCTGAATGTCGATGCGATCGTCGAGGGCTCAGTCGCCCGTGAGGGCGATCGGGTGGCCGTCACCGCCCAGCTCATTGACGGTGTCAACGAAACCAACCTGTGGGCCGACCGCTACGAGCGGGAGATGGCGAGCATCCTGACCTTGCAGGGTGAAGTGGCCCGGGCTATCGCCGGCGAGATCCAGGTAACGCTGACCCCGCAGCAAGAGGCCCTCCTGACCAGTAGCCGGGAAGTCGATCCGGAGGCCTACGAGGCCTATCTCAAAGGCATGGCGCAGTTTTACGAGCTGACACCGGCAGGGTTCGAGGCGGCCCAACACTACTTCGAGCAGGCGCTCGAGAAGGATCCGGACTTCGCCCAGGCTCATGGGGGCATGGCTCTGGTCTGGGCCGGTCGTCAGCAGATGGGCTTGACTTCAGTTGCGGAAGCCACACCGAAGGCAAAGGCGTCCGCAGAAAGGGCTCTCGAGATCGACGACTCGGTCGCCGAGGCTTACTACGCCCTCGCCGTGATCAGAACCTGGAGCGATTGGGATTGGGACGGTGCGGAGCCTGCCTTTCTACGCGCCATCGAGCTCAAACCCAACTGGGCGGATGTACGGGCCTACTACGCACACTACCTGATGATCACCGGTCGTACCGAAGAGGCGATCGCACAGATGGAGCAGGCGGTGGAAATCGACCCCTACAACGCTTTGGTGCAAGTGCTCAATGGAGTCTTGCTCGAGAATACCGGTCGCTGCGACGAAGCCTTGGCCTTCTACCGCAGCACCCTCGAGGCGGCGCCCAACAACCCCCTGGCACAGGGAGGGATGCTCCGGGCTTACTACTGTCTGGAAGACTACGAAGAGACGTACAAATCAGCTGTCGCGATTTGGGCGGCCCGAGGACGGCCAGAGGCCGTGGCAGCCTTGGAGAATGGCTACACCGAAGGCGAATTCGAGGGGGCCATGAGCGCGTTGGCCGATTGGAGGCTGGAGGAGAACACAACCGACATTGAACCATGCGGCCGCGCCGAATTCGAGTTGGCCTGGGCCGGCAGGACCGAGGAAGCCCTCGACTGCCTCGAACTCCTCTTCGAGGCGCATCACCCGGACATGCCCTATATCGGCGTCTGGGCGATCTATCCCCTCCGGTCCCTCAGGAACGAGCCTCGCTTCCAGGGCCTGCTACGACGGATGAATCTCGCCGAGTCATCCCACAGCTGAGGCGAAGGAGCGATCGGTACCACCCACCCCTGCGGGTAGGTTCGTGCCGGGGATCCTCCGATACCATGGAGTCCTCCCAATTGAGGACAGGCATTGATCGGCGAGTCGTTGGGCAAGTACAGGATTCTCGACAAGCTCGGCG
The DNA here is from genome assembly GCA_963707075.1 of uncultured Acidobacteriota bacterium. GTDB lineage: Bacteria > Acidobacteriota > Thermoanaerobaculia > Multivoradales > JAHEKO01 > CAXMQZ01. The sequence continues at coordinate 1,113,979 of CAVPOX010000002.1, read as the reverse complement.
CGGGCGGCATGGGTGAGGTGTATCGGGCTGAGGATACCGAGCTCCAACGCCAGGTGGCGCTCAAGGTCCTGCCGGCAGAGCTCTCAGCCGACCGACAAGCCCTGGCCCGCTTCAAGCGCGAAGCCAGGGCCCTGGCGGCGCTCGATCATCCGAACATCGTGGGGATCCACTCGGTCGAGGAGGCCGATGGTGTCCGCTTCCTCACCATGCAGTTGGTGGCGGGAGAGCCGCTGTCGAGCGTGATGTCCAGGGGCGATCTGTTGGTCGAGCAGATTCTCGACATCGCCATTCCCCTGACCGACGCCCTGGCGGCGGCCCACGAGAGAGGCATCATTCACCGGGACCTCAAGCCCGCCAACATCATGGTGACAGACGAGGGCCGGGTGAAGGTGCTCGACTTCGGCCTGGCGAAGTCCCGGCAGCAGGAGCAAGCCCCGGTGGCCACACAGATGTCGACTGAGCTCATGGCCGAGACGGAGCAACTGACCCGCCAGGGCATGGTCCTGGGTACCGTGCCCTACATGTCACCGGAGCAGGTCCAGGGACGGCTGGTCGATCACCGCACCGACATCTTCTCCCTCGGCATCGTCCTGTACGAGATGGCCTGCGGCAAACGGCCGTTCGGCGGCGAGAACCCGGCTACACTGATCTCGAGCATCCTGCGTGACGAGCCGGAGTCGGTTACCGAAATCAGGCCCGGACTGCCGCAACTGCTGGTCGACACCATCGAGAAATGCTTGCAGAAGGAACCCGAGGACCGCTTCGCCTCGGCGCGCGAGCTCCACGACGAGCTCGTCGAGCTGCGCAGTGAAGTGACGGCTGGCCAGGCGACGGTGGCAAGGCCGAAATCCACGGCCTCCCGGCCCGGCCTCTGGGCTCGGGTCCTGCTGGTGCCGGCAGTGATGCTGGCAGTCGCAGGCGGAGCGATCTGGATCGCGAACCGGGGGACCAGGGAGCCGGCCGAGGTCGCCCAGCAGGGCCCGCAGATCCGCTCCCTGGCGGTGCTGCCGATGCGGAACCTCTCCGGCGACCCGGAGCAGGACTATCTGGTCGACGGCATGACCGAAGCCCTGATCACCGACCTCTCCAGAGTCTCGGAGCTGCAGGTGACCTCGCGCTCATCGGCGATGCGCTACAAGGGCAGCGACCAGCCGCTCTCCGAGATCGCCCGCGAGCTGAATGTCGACGCGATCGTCGAGGGCTCAGTCGCCCGTGAGGGCGATCGCGTCGCCGTCACCGCTCAGCTCATCGAAGCCGCGACCGAAACCAACCTATGGGCCGACCGCTACGAGCGGGAGATGTCTAGCATTCTGACCCTGCAGGGAGAGGTGGCCCAGGCCATCGCCAGCGAGATCCAGGTGACGCTGACACCCCAGGAGGAAGCCCTATTCACAGGTAGCCGCGGAATCGACCCGGAGGCCTACGAGGCCTATCTCAAGGGCATGACGCAGCTCTACGAGCTGACCCCGGCTGGTTTCGAAGCAGGCCAGCACTACCTCGAGCAGGCGCTCGAGCGAGATCCGGACTTCGCCCAGGCTCATGGGGCGATGGCCATGCTCTGGGCTGCACGCCAGCAGATGGGTCTGATGTCGGTTCAAGAAGCCGCACCAAAGGCCAAGGCAGCTGCCCAGAGAGCTCTCGATCTCGACGACTCCGTGGCCGAAGCCCATTACGCCGTCGCCGCGATCAAGACCTGGACCGATTGGGACTGGGAAGGTGCCGAGCCCGCCTTTCTACGCGCCATCGAGCTGAAACCGAACTGGGAGATTGTGCGGGCCTATTACGCTCACTACTTGATGATCATCGGCCGTACCGAAGAGGCGATAGAGCAGATGGAGAAAGCGGTGGGAATCGACCCCTACAGTCCTGTGGTGCAGGCGCTTTACGGCGTGCTGCTGGAGAACACCGGTCAGTGTGAAGAGGCCCTCGCCCTCTACCGCAACGCTCTCGAGGCGGTGCCCAACCATCCCCTGGCCCTGGGGGGAATGGTCCGGTCTTACTACTGCCTGGAGAGGTACGAAGAGACCTACACCGCTGCTGTGACGAACTGGACGGCCAAGGGGCAGCCTGATGCCGTGGCCGCGCTCGAGAGTGGCTACGCCGAGGGCGGATTCGAGGGGGCCATGAGCGCGATGGCCGAATGGAAGCTCGAGATGGCCGCGAGCAACGAGAATTGGCCCCCATGCGGGGATGCCGAATTCAACCTGGCGGCGGCCGGCAGGAAACAGGAAGCTCTCGATTGCCTCGAGCTCACCTTCGAGACGCACAATCCGAACATGCCCTATCTCGCCGTCGCCGAGATCTTCCGATCCTTGAGGGACGAGCCCCGGTTTCAGGAGCTGCTGCAGAGGATGAATCTGCCGCAGCAGGCGTCTACCACCAGCGGCTGACCATCAGATTCGCTCAGGTTACATGCCCCACAGATGCTGGGTGTTGACCGGCTTTCCCTGCAGTTTCAGGTAGTAGAAGAGCTGGCCCTTGTGCTGCAGGGTGTGGCGAATCGAGTGCAGGAGATGACGGCCAAGGGCGAAGGACTCGCCCGGGTTCCAGGGTGCCGTGATCTCGCGATTGGCCAGATCCTCTTCGCTCAGGGTCTCCAGGACCTCGAGCGCGAGGGCGCGGTCCTGGGCGAGGAGCTCCCGAGCTTCGGCAACGCTCTCGACGGCCGCCATCGCTTCCGCGGGCGGCAGCATGTCCTCGGGGGCCATGTCTTCCAGGTTCATCCCGTCGGGCATGCCCCAATCGCCGGTCGCGAAGCCCTTGAACCCGGGACCGTTGCCGTCGGCGATGTGTTTCAGGAGCTGACCGGTCGTCATCCAGTTCTCACCCGTTTGCGGTTTCCAGTCGAGCGCCGAGTCGTCGACCATCTGGAACAGTCCATCGGTAACGGCATAGAGGTACTCCAGCTCATCGTGTAGCAGTCCCTTCCAGTCCATGGATCCTCCTCTGTTTCTGTTTGTCTCCGAAAATCGTACTCCGACCGGCAGCACTTCTCCAGTGGCGTCGGGAAGACGGAACACCTCAGACAGCGATGTCTCCGTGAGCCGCAATCAGGCAGCGTGGATGACTTCCGCAGCGATGCGCTCGCCAAGCTCACGCTCCGCCTTGATGAGGTCGTAGCGAGTCTGCAGATTCATCCAGAACTGAGCGCTGTTGCCAAAATAGCGACTCAGTCGCAGTGCGGTTTCCGGTGTGATCGCTCGCTGGCCGTTGAGAATAGAGGTGATGCGGCCCGAGGGCACGTGCAGTGCCAGTGCCAGCTTGTTGGCCGAGAGATCACGGGCCACCAGCTCTCGCTTCAAGACTCGACCAGGATGAACAGCGACCATGGCGTAGTTACCCCTTGTGGTAGTTGACGACTTCGACGTCATAGGCGTCACCTCTCTTGAACCGAAAACAGATCCGCCACGGACCGTTTACGGTCATCGCCCATTGACCTTTCCTATCACCCGAGAGCTTGTGCAGTCCCAGACTCTTCAACGGGCTCATATCCTGAACTGATGTGGCTGCGTCAAGGGCGGCGAGCAATTCCTCGGCCGACTCGATATCCAATCCGCGGAACCTCGAAGATTTGCCCTGTTCGAAGAACCGTTGACTGGAACGCGTCGCCCAGGACTTGATCACAGACACAGTGTACTACGCATCGCGTAGTACGCCAAGTGTATAGACCCATCTTGGATGCCATCGACAGTTTCCGTATCCGCCTGGCTCCCAAGGAACCTGGGCGGGTGGTGTGGAGAGTCTGCATTTCTCCGCGGGCCCGGTCTGTGAGCAGATCGAGGACAGGCTACTCGAGCAGAGAGATACCCTCGATGCCGGGTCGTAGCTCAATCGACTGCGGCAGGTGGAGTCCCTCGAGCCACACGATCATTTGGTGGTCGAGGTTCTTCTCGATCTGGCGATATTCCCTGTAGAAGCGGTTGAGCTTGCGAACGTTGGTGGCCTGACCCCAGTCTGTCTCCAGGAGCTTTGTGGTGTCGAGATTCCAGACGAACAGGGGCACACGCATCGTCGCGAGATAGTCGATCACCTGGGCGGGCGTGAAATCACTCCTGTCCTGGGACTTACCATCGATCAATAGAATCACTGCGCGGCGCAGGCCGCTGCCACTGGCTGCGAGTCCGGCCACGGCTACGGCGTCGGCGAGGAGCTGTCGATCTTCCGAGCAGTTGTTGGGAAGCACCCGGGTCATGAGTCTCAACAGGGTCCCATCCTTTGCGGCATACCGTTGGGTGTGGGGGTAGACCGCACGGCGCAAGCCGTCCTTGTGTTGTATCTCCGGGCAGGGACTGATGAAGCTGATCTTGTGGTGCGCCTTGAGATGCATATCGGTCTTGAGATCGGTTTCGAGACGCCCAGCCTGGCTCGCCAGCTCCCTGAGTCTTTCGTGGGTTGCCACATCGCGCACGACAATGATGTCGGCGTCACCTTTTTCGAGGGCATGGATGGTCTGAGGTAGAGCTCCGACAGAGAACCAGCCCTGCATGACCTCGGCCGATTTCGGTTTCATGCCCTTTTCGAAGCGGATGGGCACGGCACTGATTTCGGTACTCACCTCATTGCCGTAGACGCCGCCGAAGACGGCCTCGGCTTCAGAGGAGAGAACCTCGGTGAGCTGAAGCTTGACGCGCAGGTGATGGGTTTGCTGGGGGTTGAAGGGTGGTAAACGGATCGCTCTGGGATCTTGAGCCGGTAGTTCCTCTCCATCGAAAAACACCTCGAAGGATTCAGGATCCTCGCGCTCGGCCAGGCTCTCCCAACTGACCCGAGCGATCGCTGCCTGTCCGTCTTCGACCCCCTCGACCATCAGAGCACTCTGCGCTGTCTGGGGGGCCATGTTGATCCACTGCCGGGTACGGGCGAGCTCTTGCTGCTGATTGTCCAGGGCAATCGCCTCGAGGACATGAGGCGAGAGCTCGAGTCCAAAGTCGATCTCCAGCCTCCAGGGGGGAGCGGACAGGTGGCCCTGGATCTCGCCGTCGAAGCGGACCTCCACGGTCGCGACCGTTTCGTCGACCATGAGCTCGATGGTCTGGTGACCCGCGATCAGGCCGCCGAGAAAGAGGGTGATGAACTCGATCATTCTGTCGTATCGGCTGTGTGAGCCTGCGTCATAGTCTACGGCGCTCTTCCGAAGAGTGAGAATGCAAAGCGCATACCGCCGGCGTCGTCCCGGGTGTCGGCGCGAAAGTCTGCTCCGCTACAGGTCGGCGCATACCCGTGATCGTTGCTGGACGGCGCCTGCTCAGCAGCAGCCTCGAGTTGGATCAGCCGACCACGCGCTTGGCCTGAGCCACCCGATCGCGGTCGAGGTCGCCGTCAGCCCAATGGTCGAGGAAGCGCTGGAAGTAGGTCTTGGCCTCCTCGAGGTCGCCACGCTCGAGGGCGATCTGGCCCAGGAGGTAATAGCTGCGGACATAGAGTTCCGGTCGAAAGGCCCGCCTCATTCCGGAGTCGACGATCCTTTGCAGCTGCTCGGCCGCCTTTTCCGCCTCGCCCGAGTCCATGTAGGCCTGCGCGAGGTAGAAGCGGATATTGGTGATTTCGTTGTCGTAGGCGGCATGCTCGGGCATGAGAGCCAAGGCAGATTCCATCTCGGCAGTGGCGCGGGTGAAGTCCTCCTCGGCGAGGGCGAGGATGCCGTTGAGATCATGTCGCCATCGCTCCGGGTACTTGCTGGGATTCGACTCCACCAGGGCGAGGAGCCTCTCGGCTGCAGCCTTCGCCGCAGCCAACTCCCCGAGCCGGGCTTGGGCCATGACGAGCCCCCACATGGCTCCCACTTCCTGCCAGGTCTCCGAGCTGATCTCCCGGCTCTCTTCGAAGGCCTCGACGGCGCCGGCCGCATCGCCGCTGCTCAGTCGGGTGAACCCCAGGTCGTTCAGCAGATCCGCCCTGACGACATCTCGTTCGGGATGTTCTGCGAGCCGCGAGTCCATCAGGGCGAGAGCCTGCCGGGACTTGCCCCGGTACATGTTCACTCTGGCTTGGGCCTGCAGGCCCTGGCGCCTGAACGTCGGTCGGCTCGAGGCCGCCATCTTCTCGGCGTACGCCGCAGCGTCGTCCCAGCGTTCGAGGAGAATGTTGGCCTGCACCGGGGCGCTTCCCGCGGGGAAAGTGCCGGGACGTTTCGCATCGGCCTCGAGAAACAGCTCCAGAGCCTTCTCGGTGTCACCCCAGCCGAGCTCGCCAAAGGCCTCTCCGAAGATGGCCACGACGCTCTCCGGCTCGATCTGCCGCAGGCGCTCAATGGCGTGGAAGGCCTCGGTCCTGCGGCCGAGGTGGGCGTAAGAGTTGGCCATGTTGGAGTACAGTTGCTGAAACTCGTCTCCGAGGGTGGCCGCCCTCTCATACAGTGAGACGGCCTCGTCCCAGCGCTCCATTTGAGCCATCTGCAGGGCCAGGTTGTGCAGGGCGGTGAAGTTCTCCGGATCGACCTCGATAAGCTTGCGATAGGCGTCGATAGCCTGACCCAGGGTCGTTGGATAGTCGGAGTAGTGATAGGCCTGAACCAGATACTTCTCTTTGGCGGGTAGGCGATCGGAGTTCTCGACCGCTCGCCGCGAGTATTCCTGCGATTCCGCTTCCCGATTCTCGTTGCTGAGCACCACCGCGAGCTTGCGCAGGGCCATGGCGAAGCCCGGATCGAGCTCCACGGCCTTCTCGAGCAGCGCGGCGGCCTCCTCGTTCTTGTCCTGATCGGCGAGATGCACGCCTTCGGAGTAATAGCGATAGGCCTCCAGTGAGGAGGTCGTCACATCCATAAGGTCCTGGTCCCCGTCGAGTGGCGCCGAGCTGGAGGCCTCGAATCGGCCTCGCAGGCTAGTGCTCAGATCGTCCACCAGAGCGAAGAGATTGTCGCCGCCGGGTCCTTCGGCACGCTCGGTGCCGATGATCTCTCCACTCGCCGCATCCTGGACCTTGACGTTGATGCGCAGAGTGTCGCCAACTCTGGCGAAGCTGCCGAGCAGCACGGTCTGGACATCGGCTTGCTTCGCCACCTCGCGGACCGTCTCAGCCGAAGTAATCGAGGCCTCCAGCATGTCCAGATCGCTCAGGATCTCGTAGACCCGATCGCTACCGACCACCCGGACCCCCGTTAGCTGGGAGAGATCGGTCACCAACAGATCGGTAAGTCCGGTGCGCAGCCAGTTCAGGTCGTTGTCACCGGTGAGATTGTCGAAATAGAGCACGGCCACCGAGGGCTTCACCTCACCAGCGGCTTCGGTCGCGGACGTCTCTTGCGGAGACTCGGCTCCGCCTCGCATCATCATCCAGCCGACGACCAGTAGCAGCACGACTCCGGCTGCAATGGCCGGCCATAGCCATTTGGGCTTTGCCGGCTGGGGCTGGGCCGCCATGATGGTCGAGCTGCTGGCAGGGCGGATCTGTCCCGAGGCTACTTCCTTCTTGAGGGTCTCGAGCTCGTTGCGAAGATCCAGCGCGGTCTGGAACCTCCGCTTGGGGTCTTTCTCGAGACAGTGATTGGCAATGCGACTGAGGTGAAACGGCAGATCTGCCTTCACCTCGGCCACCGAGGGCGGGTCGTCGCGCATCAGCGAGGAGACCACCTGCGCCGAATTCTCGCCGCCGAACGGTCTTCGTCCGGTGGCCATCTCATAGAGCAGGATTCCGAAGGAGAAGATGTCGGTACGTTGGTCGACCGCCTTGCCTTCGACCTGTTCGGGTGACATGTAGGGGACGGTGCCGACGACCAGACCCTCCTGTGTCAGACCCTGGGTCGGCTCGTCATCGCCGGCGGCCACCGGGCTGCCCTCGTGCAGCTTGGCGAGGCCGAAATCGAGGACCTTCAACCGTCCTTCCTCTGTGACCATGATGTTGGCCGGCTTGAGGTCGCGGTGGGTGATGCCTTTATCGTGGGCGGCGCTCAAGGCATCGGCCAGGGGAATCGCGATTTCGAAGATCTGGTCGAGCGGTAACCCGCCCTCCGGCACGATCTGGTCGAGCCGTTTGCCAGAGACATAGCTCATGGTCAGGAAGTGGACGCCGTCGGCCTCCTCGACCGAGTGGAGAGTGACGATATTGGGATGGTCGAGTGCAGCAACGGTCTCGGCCTCGCGTTGAAACCGTTCGAGGCGAGCTTCATCCGACGCCATTTCTGGGGGCAGTACCTTCAACGCCACCTGACGCTTGAGCTTGGTGTCTTCGGCGAGGTAGACCTCTCCCATCCCTCCTTCGCCGATCTTTTCCAGAATCTTGTAGTGGGCCAGCGTCTTGCCGAGCATCAGTATCCCCCTCGGACTCTGGAGGTTCACTCCAGAACCCGACTCGTTCAATCGAGGTTTTGCTGGAGCATTCTACTGCACGTCGTGAGAGTGCAAGGACATGCTGATGCGAGTCGACTGCGGTCGAAGTCTCAGTCCACAACGGAATCGATCTGCCCCTGGTATATGCTCGCCTCATCTCGACAATGATCGGCCAGACCCTGTTGCACTACCAGATCACCGCCGCGCTCGGGTCGGGCGGCATGGGTGAGGTCTATCGCGCTACGGACACCAACCTCAATCGTGAGGTCGCAATCAAGGTCCTGCCTGCCGAGGTCGGTGCAGACCCCGAGCGTCTGGGGCGCTTTCGGCGCGAAGCACATCTTCTCGCCGCCCTCAACCACCCGAACATCGCTGCCATCTATGGGTTGGAGGAAGCCGATGGCAAGCCCTTCCTGGCCATGGAATTGGTGGAGGGAGAGGATCTCAAGGAGCGCCTGGAGCGGGGCGCGATTCCCGTCGACGAGGTGTTGGAAATATCCGAGCAGATCGCCGAGGCGCTGGAGGCGGCTCACGACAAGGGGATCGTGCATCGTGACCTGAAGCCGGCGAACGTCAAGCTCACGCCTGAAGGCAAGGTGAAGGTCCTCGATTTCGGTCTGGCCAAAGCCTGGGCCGGTGAGGAAGCAAACGGCAGCTCGCCGTCAGTAGTGCTCTCGCAATCTCCGACTCTGGCGCAGACGGCCACGATGGCCGGTGTGATCCTGGGCACCGCAGCCTATATGTCGCCCGAACAGGCACGGGGCAAGCCCGTGGACCGGCGGGCGGACGTGTGGGCCTTCGGCGTTCTGGTCTGGGAGATGCTGACGGGGCAGACGCTGTTCTCGGGCGACACCGTCACCGACGTGATCGCGGCGGTTGTGACAAAAGAGCCGGATCTCGAGGCCCTTCCGGCAGAGACACCTGCAGCGGTGCGAAGGCTTCTGGAGCGCTGTCTGCGCAAAGACCCGCGTACGCGTTTGCCCGATATCGGATCGGCGCGGCTCGAACTGCAGGATATTCTCGGCGGCGCAGCGACAGAGGTCTGGGCCGTCAGTGAGCCCAGCGAGGAGATGCTCGCAGCACAGCGCCGGAGCCGAATACGGCAGCGATGGGCCTGGGTGCTCGTCGGGTTGGTTGCTTTCCTGGCAGCTCTGGCCTTCGACTACTTGAGCGAGGACCCTCCACCACCACAAGCTCCTGCCGGTCGCTTCGTAGTCGATGCACCCGAGGGTTGGAATTTCCACGGCTGGGGATGGCCCGTCCCGTCACCAGACGGCAGCCAGATCGCGTTTCGGGCCGTTCCAGACGGTGCGAGTGACGAAAATGACTCGAGCATGGTCTGGACGCGATCGCTCGATGTGGTGAGTGCCCGGTTGCTGGATGGAACCGAGGGCGTCAATGAGCTCTTCTGGTCTCCGGACGGTCAGTTCCTCGGCTTCTTTGCCGATGGAGAGTTGCGCAAGCTCAACCTCGCGAACGGAACCATCCAACGTATCTGTGCCTTGCCCGGAACGGCGCCCTTCAATCTCTCGGGGGCCGACTGGTCCGAGGATGGCACGGTTCTTTTTGCGTTGAGCACCGAAGACAGCCCTCACGCGATCTACTCGGTCTCGGCGGCGGGTGGTGAGCCGCAGGCGGTGATGATCGCCGACGCGGCGAAGGGAGAGGGTTTGGTGTTCCCGCAGTTCCTGCCGGGAGGGCGGGAGTTCACCGTGCTCGTCTACTATCAGGGCGAGGGGCCTTTGGCCGTGTATGTAGCGCCCATCGATGGTTCAGTCGAGAGGAAATCCTTGCTCGAGGTAGGGTCGCGCCTCCAGGTCGCAGATGGGCGAGGCTTCTGGGTGCAGGACGATACCCTGCTGGCGCAGCCGTTCGATACCGAGCGGGGGGTGTTGACTGGAGTGCCCGTCGCCATCGCCTCCTCCGTGGGTGTTTGGAGCCGGTACACCGGTATCGGGTGGTTCGGAGTCTCTCCGCAGGGCACGCTGGCCTATCTGACGGGTCAGACGCCGAGCGGCGAGGTCCAGCTCACGTGGCTCGATCGCAGGGGAGAACCGATCGGGACCCTGGGAGATCCCGGCAACTACGGTCAGATCGCCCTTTCTCCCGATGAGAGAAACGTAGCCCTCGAAATCGAGGGCGACGACAGCGGCCATGACCTCTGGGTGATGGATGTCGCTCGCGGGGTTGCGAGCCGGGTGACGACTGGATCTGGCGACGAGCGCAACCCGGTCTGGGTTCCGGACGGACGCTCCTTGATTTACAGCGTCCTCGAAGATGGTGAGACGAACCTGCGCCGCAAGGGGTTACGGGCCGGCGATCCCGAGACGAAGCTTTTCGATACCGAAGAGCACGAGTACCCCGAGTCCTGGTCGCCCGACGGGCGAGACCTGTTCTACATTCGTCGGGCCAACGTCACCGAGGCGACTTCCCTGCAAAGCATCTGGGCCCTGAATACAGAGTCAGAGGGTGAGCCTGAACCGTTGGTCAGCTTCGGCTTCACCGTCGACGAGCCTCATGTCTCGCCTGACGGCCGCTGGCTGGCCTACGCCTCGAATGAATCGGGGCAGTGGGAGGTCTACGTCGAGCCGTATCGGCGAGAAGGCGAGCGCATTCGCGTGTCGGTCGACGGTGGCGGACAGCCGAAGTGGCGAGGCGACGGCCGGGAGCTGTTTTTCGCTGGCGTCAACGGCGATTTGATGAGCGCCGCGTTTCGAGCCGAGGGTGATCGGGCAGAAGTAGAGCTACCCACAAAGCTGTTCGAGCTTGGCGGCTTCCTCGGTCCTGAGTACGACGACTATGCGCCGAGCGCCGACGGAGAGCGCTTCCTGGTCAAGGTTCCTGTCGAGGAGAAGCAAGTCGTGCGGATGCACGTCGTCACGAACTGGCAATCACTTCTTGAGTAAGGTGAGCAGCTGCCCTCGGAGCTTCCGCTGGTGGCTGTAATCGCGGCATGGTGTCGTCGCAGATGGAAAAGGCTCTTCAGGGAGTCCTGGACTCCACGGACAAGCGGGTCTTGGCTGCCTATCTCTTTGGCAGTATGGCCCAAGGGACCGAGTCCGCAGATAGCGACGTGAATATCGGCATTCTGTTCCGATCGAGACCTGTACAGACCCTCGATAGCCTACGTTTCTCTCTCGAAGGCGATTTGGAGTGCGGCGTGGGCAGGCGGGTGCAGCTGCTCGTGCTCAATGATGCCCCACCAGATCTCATCCATCGGGTCGTGCGCGACGGACGACTGCTGCTAGACCGGGACCCTGCTGCCCGCATCCGATTCGAGGTCGATTCCCGCAACCGATACTTCGATCTCCTGCCAATTCTCGAGCGATACCGAAAGCCAAAGGCAGTGACACCGTGACTGATCCCCAGCTGTTGGCCAAAAGACTGGCCCTGATCGAGACGTGTGTTACCGAGCTGCGGCGACTAGCTCGACGCGAACTGCTCGACACGGACGTCCGTTAGGAGCGATTCGTACAAATCGGGAGCTCTTCGACTTGCTGCTACGCGGCGGTTCCCTCACCTACCGCGTGATCACCGACCCAAGCCCTTTTTCCGAAGTCAGGCGGTTCATCTCCTTAAGACCGGTATCGAGAACCCCCTGCAACGCTTGCCGTTGGCTGGCGAGCTCCTCGGTCAGCTCCGCACCGACTTCGAGCATGCCCTGGGTCGGAGGACCATCGTGCTCTCTTGTCCCCTCGAACAGCCAGCTGAGTCTGGAGTAGAGCTGCGCTCCACCGTTGCGGCCACCCAGAATGTCGTAAGAGACCTCGGCGTGGGGGTTGTGGATCGTCTCCTCGATGGCATCGAGTTGCCCGACCAGGCTGGCCCCAGCATCCACGAGCTCTCGAGCTCCGTCTCTGTCTTTCAGAAGCCGGTCCCGCGCGGAGATCTGATCGCGCACAGCACGGATGGTCTCGACCATCTGTGCGATCTCGGTCATCTGGTCGCGAATTCCAATCTGGAACTCGAGATGCTCTCTCGCCGCTTCGAGCTCGAATGGCTTGCGAGGATCGGCAATCACTTCCAGAGGTTGGCTGTAGGTCTGGCCATCAACTCGCAAGCGGACCGTGTAGTCTCCGGGAAGCGCCATGGGACCATATCGAGGTGACCCGATGTCGATCACGGCATCCGGAATCTCCTGGGCCCCGTCCAGCAGCAGATCCCAGCTGACGCGATTCAGCCCGGCCTTGCCGGTGAGGTCGGGTTCATTCTTCCGGCCCTCTCTGACATCGGGATGGGTGTCATCGTTGGGCCGCGGCTTGGCGACACTGCTCAAGGTGCGAACCAGGGTCCCTTGGGAGTCGACGATCTCGATCGTGATCTCCTCTTCAGTCTCCGTGGCCAGGTAGTAGTCGAGCGTGGCTCCATCCAGAGGGTTGTCGCCGGCCCCCGCGCTGCTCCCGGCATTCGACCAGCCGCCAAGCCACCGAGTGGCGGGCCGAGGCGCGAAAAGGTGTGCCGGAGACTCGGCAATCTCGGAGCTCATCTCTCGAACCGGTGTCAGGTCGTCGAGTATCCAGATGGATCGGCCCTTGGTCCCCACCACGAGATCATCCCCGTGGACCTTCAGGTCATGGACAGCGACCGTTGGCATGTTGAGCTTGAGCGGCTTCCAGCTGGCGCCGTCATCCGTGCTGTACTTCACATCCCTCTCGGTGCCGAGGTAGAGCATGCCGCGGTTTTGGGTGTCCTCCCGAATCACGTGCAAGTAGATCTCGGTATCGAGACCCGAAGTCAGCGACTTCCAGGTGGCCCCGAAGTCGGTCGTCTTCCAGAGATAGGGGGTCTCGTCGTCGAGGCGATGGGCATCGACCACGACGTAGGCGGTGCCCACATCCCAACGTGAGGCCTCGATGGTGGCCACGGTGCCCCACTCGGGCAGGCCTGGCGGGGTGACGTTCTCCCAGTTCTCACCATCGTTGCGGGTGACGTGGACCAATCCGTCGTCACTCCCCGCCCAGAGGACCCCTTTCTCCAGCGGTGACTCTGCGATAGCGAAGATCGTGCTGTAGAACTCGACGCCGGTGTTGTCGCCGGTGATCGGGCCCCCTGCCCATTTCTGTTTGGACTTGTCGTCGCGGGTGAGATCGGGGCTGATGGCATCCCAGGTCTGGCCCCCATCGCGCGTGCGGAAGAGGATGTTGCCGGCGTGATAGACGGTCTCGGGGTCGTGAGGCGAGACCAGAATGGGCGCGGTCCACTGGAACCGGATCCGCAGATCGCCCACACCATGCCCCGAGCCGTTTTCAGGATAGATACCGACGTGGGGCGCTTGCCCGGTGCGGTGGTCGTATCGGGAGATGAAACCGAGGTATTCCCCGGCCCAAACGATGTTCGGGTCCACGGGGTCGGGTGCGATGTGGCCGGCCTCGCCGCCGCCCACCCGATGCCAATCGGACAGATAGATGCCTCCCCCGTGGAGACTGTTGCTGGGTCCTGAGAGCGTGCCGTAGTCCTGCAACGTTCCCATGACTCGATAGGGATTCTGGGTGTCGGTGTTGATGTGGTAGAGCTGCGAGATCGGAAGCGGGGGTCGAAACCAGGTCTCTCCGCCATCCGTCGACAGGGAGATACCGGCGTCGCTGCCTACGATCATGCGCCTGGAATTGTCACGATCGATCCAGACATCGTGATAGTCCCAGCCACCGCCGGCGACGTTCCTGATGGTTTGGCCCCCATCCGCGGTCTTGAGCATCGGGACCTGGGGAAACCAGACGATCTCTGCATTGTTGGGATCGACAGTGAGCGTGCTGTAGTACCAGGCGCGTTGACGCAGACCGCGACTGGCGTTGATACGAGTCCAGGAATCGCCACCGTCATCAGAGCGAAACAGCCCGCCTTCCTCCGCCTCGATCAGGGCATAGACACGATTCGGCTGATTGGGAGCCACGCGCACGCCGACGCGACCCCAGATCCCCGATGGCAGCCCGTCGCCCTCCAGCCTGGACCAGGTGTCTCCGCCATCGCGGGAGATGTGGAGACCGCTGCCCTCGCCGCCGCTGGTCATCCCCCAGGGAAACCGTCGCGCCTGCCAAAGACCGGCAAAAAGAATCCTCGGGTTGGCGGGATTGAAGGCCACATCGGAAGCTCCAGTGTCTGCATCCTGGAAGAGGACGCGTTCCCAGGTGGCACCGCCGTCTCTCGTGCGATACACGCCTCTTTCAGGGTTGGGTCCGAAGATGCTCCCCAGGACTGCCGCGAAGGCGATGTCCGGGTTCTGCGGATGGACCTCGATCGTGCCGATCTGCCCCTCCTGCTTCCAGACGTGATCCCAGGTCTTGCCGGCGTCGGTGGACCGATAGATGCCATCGCCCTCGGCGACGTTACCGCGCGGATTGGCCTCACCCGCTCCCACATAGACCACATTGGGATCCGAGGGTGCCACGGCTATCGAACCTGTCGACGAGATCGACTGCTCGTCGAAGATCGGCTGCCAATCCAGACCACCGTTGACGGACTTCCAGACGCCGCCGGAGGCAGTAGCGGCGTAGTACGTCAGGGGGTCGCCGACCACTCCGGCCACGCGTGACACCCGGCCACCTGCGTAGGGGCCGATGAGGCGATAGGTGAGATTCTCGAGAGGATCCTGCTCCTCGTTCTCCGCCAGAGCGGTGATCGGAGAGGTGGCCGCCAAGAGCCAAAGGGTTATGAAACCGAGTGCGAGCTTCCTGAACATTTGATTCACCCCCTACGAAAGGTGTCGAGGTCCCTTGTATCGAGTCGAGCTTGCGAGCTGCCGGATCGTCCAATCTGGCACCAGTGCCACTCTATTCCAGAATCAGAGCCATGTCCCGAAAGCTGATGGTATAGGCGCGAAACTTCGCCAGGGCATCGAGCCCGACATTACAGAACAAGTAGTTTTCTTCGGGGGAGCGGATCGCTTCGGTGTAGACGTCGACCCATTTCAGGGTGATTCCGGCCGCCGCGAGGTTCAGCACCATCTTGGGGAGCCGATAAGCGGGGATCTCTTGAAAGCCACCAACACCACCAGCATGGGCGGTAACGGCCGTGCCCTGCGCCCGGACCCTCTCCTCGAACCGCTGAAAGAATGGTTCGTAAAAGACCGTGTTCCCTGCACCCGTATCCAGCCTGCAGAGGAGGTCCTCCTTGTTGTAGCGGATCAGAGTCAGGGGCTCTAGATCATTCAGAGCAAGGTTTCGGAGAGTCCTGCGGGTTGGCGCTTTGGGAATCTCCATCACATTGTCTCGTCGAAACCTCACCTCTCCCATGGCTTCGACGAGGGGGAAACCGACAAGTCCCGGGATATTCTTGCCATCCGAGAAGGTGAGAAGCTCGTCGGGGAACACGAGAAAGACTACATTCTGGAAGCGGATCTTGCCGATCTCGACCGATCCCGCAACCGCGACGTCGCCTAGCACCTTCTTGGTAGTCGAGGTCGAGATGATGAGGTCGACTGGCCGAATCCGCAGGCCGAGCTTCTCTGCCTGGCTGCGCATGATGACGGAGAAATTGGCGCCGGTGTCGAGGGCGAATTCGACCTTCTGGCCCTCGATCTTCAGCGGAACCCTGCGATTCTGGCCGAGGGCCAGACGACTCGGGCCGCGAATCTCGGTGATCTGAGGTGGCACATCCTGCAGCGCCTCGAGCAGGGGCAGCTTGTTCTGAGCTTCGCTGACCGCCCGCGAAGCAGCCTCGGCATCGGGGCTCGACAGGAGGGCATGGGCAGCCTCGAGAGCGGCCGGGTAGTCGTGCAGACGAAGATGGTTGGTGAGTTGTAGATTCAAAAGGTCGAGCTGCAGATTAGACTCCAGGCCTGCCGTGGTGAGCAGCGACGCGATGATCCGGCTTGAATCCTCTGGATCATTGAAGGCCTGCGCGACCGCAGCCCCGAGGAATCTGAGCTCGGGAGAGGAGCTCTTGTCCAGCGAGAGTGTTTCCAAGCGGTCGCGTAGCGTGAAGAAGTCGCGTTGCTGATAGAGATCCTGGAGCTCGCCCGTGTCGAACGTCGCTGCCGCGTCCGCAGCAGTACTGATCGCAGCGATGCAAGTCGTGCTCAGCAGCGCAATGCCGAGTGCCTCGAGGCCTCGCATGAGCCAGGAGTCTACCGCGGCAGTGGGGAGTGGGCGCCTACTTGCGTCTATTGGCCTGGAGGATCTTCTTGCGCAGGCGGATGGCTTTGGGAGTGACTTCGACCAGCTCGTCGTCACTGATGAACTCGATCGCCTGCTCGAGATTCAGCAGCCTGGGTGGGACGAGGCGCACCAGCTCGTCAGCGGAAGCGGCCCGCATGTTGGTGAGCTTCTTCTCCTTGGTGATGTTGACGTCGAGGTCGTTGGGCCGCGAATTCTCACCCACCACCATGCCTTCGTAGACTTCTTCTCCGGGCTTGAGAAACAGCGTGCCCCGCGGCTGCAAGTGCTCGATCGCGTAGGCGGTGGTTCTTCCCGTTCGATCTGCAACCAGAGCCCCGGTGACCCGTTGGGTGATGTCTCCCTGCCAGGGCTCCCAACCGTCGAAGAGCTGGTTGAGAATGCCGGTGCCGCGGGTTTCGGTGAGGAACTCGGTGCGGAAGCCGATCAGTCCACGCGAGGGGATACGGAACTCGATGCGCACGCGTCCACTGCCGTGGTTGACCATGTGCATCATCCGTCCGCGGCGAGTCCCGACCTTCTGGGTGACCACACCGACGAACTCTTCCGGACAGTCGACGACCAGAATCTCCATCGGTTCGTGCAGAACGCCATCGATGGTCCGGGTGACCACCTCCGGTTTGCCGACAGCGAGCTCGAAGCCTTCGCGCCGGATCATCTCGATGAGGATCGCCAACTGGAGCTCTCCGCGACCCGAGACCGTGAAGGTGTCGGCAGCCGGAGTGGGCTCTACCCTGATGGCAACGTTGGTCATCACCTCCTTCTCCAGGCGCTCCTTGAGTTTTCGCGACGTGACGTGTTCGCCTTCGCGTCCAGCCATCGGTGAGGTGTTCACTGCGAAGAGCATCGACAGGGTCGGCTCCCCCACCTTGAGCTGGGGCAAAGGGCGTGGATCGGCTGGATCGACAATCGTCTCGCCGATAGAGAAGTCCTCGAAGCCCGCAACTGCGACCAGGTCTCCAGGCGCGGCGGAGTCGATCTCGCGTCGCTGCAATCCCTCGAATCCGTACAGAGTCGAGATTCGCAGAGGCTTGGGCTTGCCACCGGGTAGACAGGTGGCCACATCCTGGCCACGCACGAGTTGACCGCTTACTACCCGTCCGAGGGCCAGTCGGCCGACATAGTCGTCGTAGTCGAGGGAGGTGATCAGCACCTGGAGGGGCATTTCGGAATCGAAGGTCGGCGCCGGCACGGTCTCGAGGATGGCCTCGAACAGTGGCGCCAGGGGTTCGTCGGGACCGTCGGGAGTGCGGCGGCAGATACCAGCCTTGGCGTTGGCGTAGAGTACTGGGAAATCCAGCAAGGCCTCATCAGCATCGAGATCGATGAACAGATCGTAGACTTCGTCGAGAACCTCGCTGATGCGCGCGTCCGGCCGGTCTATCTTGTTGATGATGACAATCGGTGGCAGCTTGGCCTCGAGGGCTTTGCCGAGCACGAAACGGGTCTGGGGCAACGGGCCTTCGCTGGCATCGACCAGCAGCAGGACTCCGTCCACCAGCTTCAGGGTGCGTTCCACCTCGCCACCGAAGTCGGCATGACCCGGCGTGTCGACAATATTGATGTGGGTGCCCAGATAGTCCACGGCCGTGTTCTTGGCCATGATGGTGATGCCCTTCTCACGCTCGAGATCGATCGAGTCCATGACCCTTTCGGCAATGTTCTCGTTTTCCCGGAAGATGCCGCTCTGCCAGAGGAGCGCATCGACCAGCGTTGTCTTGCCGTGGTCGACATGGGCAACGATGGCGACATTTCTCAGATCCTGGCGTGATTTCTGGCTCATTCGGCGGAACCTATCTCATTGGCGTCAGATTAGCGAGATGTGAAAATATCGCCAAAGTGGAAAATTTCCGTGACAAATTCGAAAAATCTGTTACTCTCTTTTCAGTATGGCGGGTCACCGTTGATTCGCCAAGGTGGCTGGGACAGACCTAAGCAGGATCTGGGCAGCAGTTTCCAGGTCCTTTTTTTTGCGCCTGACTCAGCTTGAGCAACAATGCGGGGCATAACCCGCACCTTGTCGGGGCTAAAGCCAAACCAGACAGAAGGCCAAGGCTTCCGGCGAATTGAAGGAGTAAGAAGTATGAGCACCACAGGTAAAGTGAAATGGTTCAACGACACGAAGGGCTACGGCTTCATCGCAACGGATGACGGCTCGACTGAGTGCTTCGTGCACCACAGCGCGATCCAGTCCGAGGGTTTCCGGACCCTGAACGAGGGAGATCGTGTCCAGTTCGATATCGTCGACGGCCAGAAGGGCCCGGCGGCTGAGAACGTCATCAAGATCGACGACTGATTGACTTCTTAGTCAAGAGCGTCAAAACACGACGAGCCACCCCGAGAGATCGGGGTGGCTTGTTCTTTATGGGGGCAACGAGTCTGCCGGTGACCAGCCCACATCGGGAAAAGCTGGAAGACTCGGGAATGCGCAAGCTGGGCTAGGATTGGGGAGGCAAGGGGGACCGACTATGGATCGACTGCGACCAGCCCTGACCTCTTCTGTGCTCGTGGCTTCGATACTGCTCTCGGGGTGCGGAGAAGAAATGACCCGGCAGGAGAGCTGGATCCAGGCGGCGAGGGAAGATCTTGCCGCCGATCAAGGCGTGGGCGTTGCCGATATCGAGGTGGTCAGCTTCGAGGAGGTGGTGTGGCCCGATAGCTCGCTCGGTTGCCCCGAATACGGGCAGATGTACACCCAGGCGACGCAGAAGGGCTTCCGAATAGTCCTGAATTCCGGGGGTCGGGAGTTTGGCTATCACGGGAGTGACACACGGGAGCCTTTCCTGTGTCGGCCTTCCGAGCTCGAAAACGGTTCCTTCACCGTCGACCTCAACGGTTTTCCGATTCACTACGAGATTCACGGACAGGGACCGGTTGTCATGGTCGTGCCCGATTCGTGGGGCCTGAGTCTTGCCGGGCTTCGTGGCCTGTTGGGTGCCATGGAAGAGCGTGCGACGATGGTCTACTTCGATCCCCGCGGGATGGGAGAGTCCGGCGATATCGAGGCGGAAGCCGACATGAGCATGGCGGCAGTCCGAGCCGATTTCGATGCTTTGCGCGAACACCTCGGCTTGGAAAAGGTCCACGCCATAGGCTGGTCCAATGGTGCGGGGAATCTGATTCTGCTGGCCAGAGAGAAACCCGAGATCCTCTCTTCGGCGATCTTCTTGCATGGCGTGGCCTCCTATACGCAAGAGGATGCTGTCGCTTTTGCCGAGAGATACGCTGATCTGACCAAGACCTACATGGCCTTCATGCAGGAGATGGCGGACCCAGCGCTGACGGATGAGATCAGAACCGAGCGGCTCAAGGAGCTGTGGCTGACCGAGTTCTTCCCGCTGATGATGGGCGATCCGGAGGCGGGGCTGGCCCTGCTGAACAGGGCATTTGGTGGCGCGGAGTTCAGCTGGGCACACGGTCAGTTGGCAAATCAGGAATCTCAAGGATTCGATATGCGAGATCAGTTGTCGGCCATTCCCGTGCGCAGTCTGGTCATCGCGGGCGCCCATGACATGTCTCCGCCCGAGAAGGTGAAGGAGTTGGCCGACGGCTTGAAGGATTCGGTTTATGTCCTCTTCGAAGACAGCGGTCACTTCTCGCCGTTGGAGGAGCCGCAGAAGTTTCAAGAGCTGGTGTTCGACTTTCTGGATGTCGAGTGAGCAAGGTCCGCCGCACACTGCACGTCAACGGTCAGATCCACGAGCTCGAGGTGGAAGCGGATGAGCCCTTGCTCTGGGTGCTCAGAGACGAACTTCGTTTAACCGGAACCAAGTTCGGTTGTGGTGAGGGCGACTGTGGTGCGTGTTCGGTGCTCATCGGCGGTGAAGCCTGGCGTTCCTGCCAGGTAACGGCTGCAGATGTGCCGACCGGCGAAGAGATCGTCACTATCGAGGGGCTGGGTCAGCCCGGAAAACTCTCGCCGGTCCAACGTGCCTTTCTCGAACACACGGCCTTTGGTTGCGGCTTCTGCACACCAGGGATGATCATCAACGCGACCGCTCTGCTCGCGGCGGATCCTCAGCCCGACCGCGAGGCGATCGTGGCAGCCATGAACGAAAACCTTTGTCGCTGCGCCGCCTACCCCAACATTCTCGCGGCGATCGAGTCGCTGGTGACTTCTGGCGACGAGGGGAAGGCTTAGATGGTGCTCAGTCGCCGAGACTTCCTCGCTGGTGTTGGAGGGGCGGGAATTGCCTATGCCTTTCAGGTTGGCTGCGCCAAGGATCCCGAGGTGGTCGAGTTACAGGAGGCTCCCGAGGAGCCACCGGTGCGGTCTCCGGACAATCCAGGTATCGACTATCGCCAGTGGCTGGTTGTCGAAGCCGATGGTTCGGTGACGGCCTATACCTGCCGGGTAGAGATCGGGCAGGGTCTCGAGACTCTCCTCTACAACGTTCTCAGCCAGGGGATGGAGCTGCCCACGGACAAGATTCGGGTGGTCCTGGGGGACACCGAGCTGTGTCCTGCGGACGGACCGACAACTGGAAGCGCAGCCACACAGTACGTCGTCTGGGGATTCTGGCAGGCCTGCCCCTGGATCCGAGCTGATCTCGTGGAGCGGGCCGCGCAGCGACTCGGGATGGACGCAGGGGGTCTGGAGTATCGGCAGGGTGAGATCGTCAGTCGGACAGACAGCTCCAGGCGAATCGCGATGGGCGATCTGGTCGACGGTTCTGTTCGGACCACGACTCTTGATCTCGAAGCCGCGCCTGCACCCGCACGTGACTATGTCGATCGGGGAACTCTCAACGTCAATGGAGAGGCGATCGTCACCGGAACGCTGCAGTATGCGGGGGATCTCTATCCTGAGGGCTGTCTTTACGGAGGCAAGCTGCGGCCGCGGGATCACGCATCGCTGACTGAGATGATGAGCGCGAGCGTTCGTGCTGCCAGGAGCGTGCCTGGGGTGGAGCTGGTGCACAAGGGCGAAGGCAGCGTCATGGTCATGGGACAAACGTTCACCGCAGTTCAGAAGGGGCTAGCCAAGGTGGTGGCGGAATGGAAGGAGCCCGATCGACCGCAAGTCTTCGACCGAGAACAGGAGACTCGCTCAGGAGCGAAGGAGAGGGCGGTCCTGGAGGAAAGAGGGCAGGTCTTTGCCGCCCTCGACGAAGCCGAGACCGTAGTGACGGAGACCTACAAGACGCAGTACGCCAGTCAGGCTCCGCTTGAGACGCATACCGGTGTTGCTGAGGCCAATGGCGACTCGGCAGTGATCTGGACGGGGACCCAGAACCCTCTTCTGATGCGATTTCGCACCGCGCGGCGCTGGAAGGTCCCGGAAGAGCAGATCCGAGTGATCGGGATGCCAGTCGGGGGAGCGTTCGGATCCAAGGCGGGCCACAAGGTGGCGACCGAAGCGGCGGCCATGGCGCTGCGTGCGAAGACACCGGTCAAGTATGTCTACACCCGGGAAGAGCAGTTCAATGCCCGAACGCGATACAAGGATGCTGTCGTGGTGGACATCTCCAGTGGCGTCAATGCAGCCGGTCGGATTACGGGTCGGCGTATCGATATCTACCAGGACGAGGGCTTCGGTACCGAGAACGTATACAACGTTCCTCACGTGCTGACCCGTCTCTACAAGACCCGGCTGCCGGTCAAGCACGCCGTGATGCGCGGCACCAGTTATGTTCAGGTCTGCTATGCCCTGGAGAGTCATACGGACATGCTTGCGGGCGCCGTCGGCATGGATCCATTGGAGTTTCGCAAGCTCAATGTCAGTCGACCCAGTTTCCGACCGCTACTGGACACCTGTGGCGAGATGATTGGCTGGAAGTCCAGCGCTCTGCCAGCCGATCATGGGGTCGGCATTGCGCTCTGTCATCACGGGGGCAGGCAGTTGGGTGTTGTCGCCGCCGAAGTGTCGGTCGATCGTAGCAACGGCCGCATTGCGGTCGAGAGACTCTGTGGCACCTTCGATATCGGTCTGGTGATGAACCGCAACACGCTGACGATGGGAGTCAAGGGAGCGATGCTCTGGGGATTGGGTTATGCCTTGCTCGAAGAGGTCGACCTCGACGGGCATCGGTCGTACACGCGCTCGTTTTCCGACTACCGGATTCCGCGATTCTCCGATGTGCCGCCTATCGACGTTGCCTACCTCGACAACGAAGCACCCGGCTCTCCCCGAGGCTGCGGTGAGCTGCCAGTGATCCCTACCATCGGGGCCATCTGTAACGCGGTCTACGATGCCATCGGAGTTCGCTTCTATGAGTTGCCCATGACGCCTGAGCGAGTGAAGACGGCCCTGGCTGAAGGCTGAGGTCGACGTTTGCTATCTTGGTGCCCCTCATGACGGGTGGAAGAGGTCTCGATACCGAGCGTTGGAAGCTAATCGAGAGCGTTCTCGATAAGGCATTGGACGCCGTGGACGAATCCAGGGCACAGGCAGTACTGAACGAGCTGTGCGGAGACGACGCACAACTGCGGGAGGAAGTTGCAGGATTACTCGAGGCCTCCCGAGTCGACGGCGACGTGCTGGATCAAGCCGCATCTGGTGCCGCCCCGGATCTATTGTCCGAACTGGGTGAGGCTCTCGAAGCCCAGCCCGAGGCACTGGCTGGTCGGCGTCTCGGTGCGTACCGATTGGTGGAGGTGCTCGGTCAGGGAGGGATGGGCGTGGTCTACCTTGCTGAACGGGCCGATGAGCAGTTCGAGCAGCGGGTCGCGATCAAGCTGATGCCTCGGGGTATGGAGACCGCGGAGATGGAACGGCGGTTGCTACTCGAGAGGCAGATTCTCGCCAACCTGCAGCATCCCAACATCGCCCATCTGCTGGACGGGCAGGTTACCGAGGAGGGCTTTCCCTATCTCGTCATGGAGCACATCGAGGGGCGATCGATCGATGTGTATTGCCGCGACCAGAGATTGACCCTGGAGGAGCGATTGCGGCTATTCCGGGATGTCTGCGCTGCCGTACAGTATGCCCATCAGAACATGGTGATCCACCGGGACCTCAAGCCCAGCAACATCCTGGTGACCGAGGTGGGCCAGGTGAAGCTGTTGGACTTCGGTATCGCCAAATTGACCGATCCGTCGATGGCCGCTCCCGCGACCGACGGTACCGTCTACCAACCTCTTACGCCCACCTACGCCTCTCCGGAACAGGTGTCGAACGGGCCGGTGATGGCTGCCAGCGACGTCTATTCATTGGGTGTCGTGCTCTATCAACTGCTGACTGGCGTCACGCCATACCGGCTCGATGGAATGAGTCCGAGTGAGGTCGAGGAAGTCGTGACACAGCGACAGTCCGCCGCACCGAGTCAGGCGATCGAATCGACGGCCGCTACCGGCATCGATCTTGATCCAAGGAAGTTGCGACAGCGCGTCTCTGGGGATTTGGACACCATCGTGCTCAAGTGCCTGCGCAAGACGCCCGAGCGCCGATATGGATCGGCCGCGGAGCTGTCCGAAGACATCGAGAGGTTTCTCGGCGGCCAGCCGGTGAGGGCCCGGCCGAATACCTGGTCCTATCGAGCTCGGAGGTTCGTCCGGCGTCACAAGTTGGGCACGGCCGCAGCCGTAGTGATTCTGCTCTTACTCGTTGGAGGTGTGGTGGGCATCGCCTGGCAAGGGTTGGTGGCGGCAAGGGAGCGCGACCGAGCCCAGCTCGAGGCCCGCAAGGCAGAACGCGTTGCGGATTTCCTGGGCGGACTTTTCGAGGCGGCCAATCCCACTACCCAGGGAGCAGGGCAGCTCTCGGTACGGGAACTGCTGGACATCGGCGAGGAGCGAATTCATCGAGAGCTGGCGAACGAACCGGAGATTCAGCTCGAAATGCTCGAGCTGATGGCCAACTCCTACGGTGCGCTCGGGCAGGATGACAAAGCCATTGCCATGATGCAGGAGGTGGTCGAGGAGCGGAAGGCGATCATGCCGCACGATGAGCTCGCCATGGCGAGTGCGCTGACCAGCTTGGCTGGGCACTACAACTCCAAGGGCGACTACGGTCGCAGCGAGCCGTTGTTGACCGAAGCAATGAACCTGTACGAGAAGAACGATGCCACGCGATCGGCCCAGGCAGGGATGACCTGGCGGTACCTCGGAGTGGTGCAAGGTTTGACAGGTCAAGACGAGCTTGCAGAGCGGAGTCACCGCCAGGCAATGGAGATCTGGCGGGAGGTTGGGAAGCCCGATTTCGAGGCGGGGGAGATGAGCAACGTCTCCGGGATGCTCGAGGCCCTTGGTAGGCACGACGAAGCGCTCGAGCTGAAAGAGGAGGCACTCGAGCTGGTAACCGACTACTACGGTCCCGAGCACCCGGTCGTCGCTACTGTTCGCAACAACATCGCCTTCACACTGCACAACAAGGGCGACTACGAGGCCGCCGAAAAGCTCTACCGGGAGGCTCTGGCGGTCAACGAGAGACTGCTGGGTGCCGACGGCGATGGAGTGGCTGACAATCTGACCAATTTGGGCCGTCTTCTGATGGACCAGGAGCGCTACACCGAGGCCGATGACTATATTCGCCGAGCTGCCGAGATTCGGATCCGACTCAACGAGCCGACACACTTCCATCGGATCGCAGCGGAGATCAATCTGGCGTCTCTTCAGGTGGAGCTGGGGGAGTATGAGAAGGCGATTGCTGCCTATCGGTCGGCGCTCGAGCGGTTCGAGAGTCTGGTCGGTCCGGCCCACAATGCGACGGCCAGGGTGCAATGCCTGCTGGGCATTGCCCTGCATCGGACGGGGGAATTCGTCGAATCCGAGAGGCTGCTGCGGCAAGCATTGAAGACCCAGGTCGCCAACGGTGCCCCCGAATCACACATCGAAGCGACGCGCCTGGACCTGGAGAGCCTACTGAGGAATCAGGGGCGAAACGCTGAGGCCGACGCGCTGCTGGCTGAGAGCAAGCTCATTGCAGAAAGCTGATGAGTCGAGCCTGATCGTGCCTGGTGCGCTTGGCCTGGGTTAAGATTCGCGCTCCCAGACTCGACTCACTGCGACCTCGACCCCATGAGCGAATCCACAACCAGCAGAGGAGAGATCACCAGACTGCTGGTCGCGCATCGCGACGGCGACCAGGAGGCTTTCGAGCAACTGGTGCCTCTGGTTTACGACGACCTCAGGCGGATCGCACGCCGACAATTGGCCCGGCACCGTGCCCACGGGACCTTGAACACCACTGCATTGGTCCATGAGGCCTACCTGAAGCTGGTGGATCAGAGTCGGGTCCAGGTCAACGATCGTGCGCACTTCTTCGCCATTGCCGCCCGAGCCATGCGGCAGATCATCATCGACTTCGCGCGTAAGCGTTCAGCGGCCAAGAGGGG
Source organism: uncultured Acidobacteriota bacterium (assembly GCA_963707075.1). Taxonomy (GTDB): domain Bacteria; phylum Acidobacteriota; class Thermoanaerobaculia; order Multivoradales; family JAHEKO01; genus CAXMQZ01. Next base: position 1,088,326 of record CAVPOX010000002.1, on the reverse strand, counting down.
AGGCGGCAAGGTACCAGTCTCCCTCGACAAGGTTCAGATTGCTGTCGACGACCAGGCCGAAATGCTGCTGACGATCGATGACGCACTCGAACGATTGACGGGCCTGAACGAACGCCTCACCCGGGTCTTCGAGTGTCGTTTTTTTGCCGGCCTGACCGAGCAAGAGACTGCTGAGGCTCTGGAATTGTCCCTGCGGACCGTGCAGCGTGATTGGATGAAGGGCAAGGCCTGGCTGCGCAGAGAGCTGTCGGCCTCTTGATCGGCTCAGCTGGATCAGCCTCTCGTTGATGGCGGTTTTCATTCCCATCTTGCGTGATGAGAGATGAGGAGGTAGGCGATGAGGAGAACGGCCAGGCAGTGGCCACTTTGGTTCGGTTTGCTCAGTCCGTTGCTTGTCTCAGGACTTTCGGCTGGTGAGTGGCCCACCACCGACTGGGAGATCCTGTGCTATGTCCCCGGCAGTTGCCAGGAGTGGTACGGCCTCGATTCGGCCTGCCCCGAAGATCAGAGTGACCTCCAGGGGTATCTGGGCTCGCTGGACCGGCACGAGGAGTTCGAGTGGAAGGGGCGGGAGGAGTGCGATCAATCGAAGCCAGGTTCCATGGCGGCTGAAGCCGCTGCGCTGCTGAGGAAGGCGAGCATTTGGCTCGAGGAGCAGGGGTTCGAGCCGCCTTTACTCCAGCCGAGCGAAAGCACGGCGGGCAAGCTCCGATACAAGGCCTTTCTTACACCGCCTTTCTCGACCGTTGGCATTCTCGGAGCTGTTCTCGATGCTCGTCCCGGCTATATCTACGTGAGTCAGGACCCAGGTGAAAACTACCTGTTTCTCGTTGGCTTGACAGCGAAGGACGCGGCGCACGAGTTGTTTCATGCGGTGCAACACAATCATCCAGCCTGGAAGCATCGGCCCGACTCGATCCCCGACTGGATCAGGGAAGGAACGGCTGAGGCCGTCGGGATGAGTTTTGCTGGCCAAGACGTGAGAGCAATGCGCAAGTACGACGAGGTCTTGCATTGGGATGCTAGAGAACCTGAAGCGTATGAAGATCAGTATTTCTGGAGATTTGTCTCCAACAGCTTTTCGGGTGGTCTTTACGAGTTCCTACTACCGATTTTCAACCAGAACATCGAGGGTGACGGCCTGGCGGCGGTGGACGCTGGTCTGAAGGCGGCAGGGCATGAAGGGCTCTACGCCGTGTATCCAGAGTTCACGGCCCGTAAGCTTGGGAGTGAGGAGTTCTTCGAGGGTCTGCCGGAAGTTGAACCCAGGGTAACGGCTGAAGATCCTGTGGACGAGCCAAACCCTGTGCGGGTAACGATTGACCAGGTCGCTACCGAGCCGATACGCGTGATTCCTCATGTTCCGGCGGGCGAGCTTGCCATCCTGACTCTGGAACCGAAAGAGGACAAGGACTGGCTTCACCTCGCCGTGGAGGCGTTTGGCTACTCTGATATGGCACCGCGCAACAGGTTCGAGACAGAAGTCGAGGGTGGAATGAGTATCGAGTATCTGGCTCGCTTGTCCAATGTGGCGCAGGAGGCTCCGAGCACGACAGAGCAGAGCGCGGAGCTCAAGGTGCGGCTGGAGCTGATTGGAGCTTGTGAGTTCCGGGCGCAGGTGAGCGGTGATGTGAGCGGGAGCCATCACGGTGGCGTAGCGCATTACTCGACGAGCGGTGAGACCACTATCTATGGCGCATTCACGGATACCGAGATGATCAAGGAGATGGGGGAGTTCTTTGGCGCCAATGAGATGGCCGAGGAGTGGGCCCGAGAGATTGAAAGCATGCCCACGGAAACTCTCGGCATCTCACTCATGGAGATGGATCCGGACGGTGATGAGGCAGAGGGTCTGGCCGCCCTTGTGGGTGGTTTCACGCTGGAGGCATCCGTTCTCGATGGCCCACCCCTGACCGAGGCGACTACGGGTGAGGTCCCCTTGGCGATGCTGTCGGTGGTCCCTGGGCCAATCGCGGAGAGTACCTTCGACAAGGTCCAGTTCAAGTGGGTCGAAGGGGCGAAAGGAAATGCCAGACTGGAGATCCTGAAAGTCGAAGAGGGGGTGCTCACCGGCCGGATCACTGGGCACCTCTACGCTCCTGGCTACTATTTTCCGGACCAGGGTAGCAGAGCACCCGAGATCGAGGTCTCCGTATGGTTCAAGGCGCTCGAAGGTCGGTTCAGCTGCTTTGACGGATTCTCCTCCTACTTCTGAACCTACGAGGATTCCGAGCCCTCCGCTGGGTGAGGCCAGCTGGGCCATATAAGATTGCCTCCAGAATGACCGAGAACTGGCCACAGGCCCTGGGCCTCGCCGCCGGGCTGATCCTGGCGCTCGAGGCGCTCTATTTCTTCCTGCGAAAGCGAGCTCCGCGGTTCCAGCTACGACTGCTGTATCAACTGTGGGTGGCAAACCTGGCTCTGGTAGTGGTCTTTGACGGACTCGACTTCCAGCGGCCGTTGCAGTTTGCTGCAGCGTCGGCAGTTCTTCTCAGTACGTTGGTGCTATTCGCCCTGGTCGACGCACTGATCCTGCAGCGACCCTGGAACCCCGACCGTGGCCCATTTATCCCCAAGCTGGCCCGCGATGTCGTGCGAATTGGCCTCCTGCTTGCGGCGGCTCTGTACGCAGCGACCGTGATCCTGAAGCAACCCGTCGGTCCACTGTTGGTCTCTTCTACCGTGCTGTCCGCTGTCATCGGTCTGGCCCTGCAGGACACTCTGAAGAACATCTTCTCCGGCATGGCGCTGGATCTGGAGAAGCCGTTCAAGCCTGGCGACTGGTTGCTGATCGACGGCAAGACACGGGCGCGGGTGGTCGAAATGTCCTGGCGCAGCACCCATCTGCGCACCAATGAGGGCTTGAGCATCTTCGAACCGAATGCCAACCTGTCGGTGTCCAGGATCGTCAACTATGGCTCCGGGGAGCACCCTGTTGCAGTCGAGATGCGCGTTGGCTTGCCCTATGGGGTGCCGCCTGCGGAGATCAAAGAAGCACTCGTGGAAGCGGCCAGCTCGGCACCGGGTTCGGTCGTTCGGCCGTCGGTTCGCGTCATGCTCGAGAGCTTCGATGATCATGCCATCACCTACTTCATGCGAGTGTGGACCCGGCGTGTGTCGAACCTGGCCCGATTTCGCGATGGCGTGAACTCGCGTATCTGGTATCAGCTCAAACGGCGCAACATCGAGATCCCGTTTCCGATCCGGACCATCCACATGCACGAAGCGCCCGACATGGAAGAGCACCGCCACAGCAAGGCGGTGCGCAAGGCATTCGAGCTTTTCAACAAGATCGACATCTTCGAAGCCCTGGATGACACGGTGGTGCGGCAGTTGGCGGCCGCTTCCCAGCGTCGGCTCTTCGATGCCGGAGAAATCCTGGTCAGGGAAGGGGATGCGGGGGACTCGCTCTTTGTCATCGAGCGCGGTTCGGTTCGGGTGACCAAGAGCGATCCGGAACAGGAGGGCGGAAGTTTCGATCTGGCCGTCCTGGATGCAGGAGCGTTTTTCGGGGAGATGTCGTTGCTGACGGGGGAACCGCGGAGCGCCACCATCCTTGCGCGAGAGCACTGTGGAGTGCTGCTGCTGGGCAAGGAAGCCCTGGCTTCGACGCTGGAGGCGGACCCGCGGATTGCCGAGGTTTTGAGTCGCATCCTGGCGGCGAGGCGGCAGGACACCACCGAGACCCTGGAAGACCGTCGTGACCGTGCCGCGGCGGAAATCATCGAGCAAGACGAGCACACCTTCCTGAGGAAGATTCAGGCCTTCTTTTCGTTGAGCTGAGGCTGGACTCAGCCAGCCAGCGGCACCTTGAAGATTTCCACTGGTTCGGTCTTGCCCTTGACCACCACTTCACCAAGCGCCTCAGTCGGGTGGGAACCGGCAAGCAGGGCGTGGGTGGATTCGCTGATCAGGATCTCGGCGCTGTACTCCTTGCACAACGACTCGATGCGGGCGCCCAGATTGACGTTGTCTCCGATGACGGTGTAGGCCTGGATCTTTTCCGAGCCCAGGTTGCCGGCGACCATCTCGCCGCTGTTGATACCCACTCCGCAAGCCAACTCGGGACGACCCTGTTTCCTCCAGACGGCATTGAGCTCCTGCAAACGACGTTGCATCGCGAGCGCACACCGCACGGCATGGTCTGCGTGGTCAGGGTCCTCGAGCGGGGCACCGAAGAGCGCCATGATCATGTCGCCGACGAACTTGTCGACTGTACCCCGGTGGGCGAAGACCACTTCGACCATGGCGGCGAAGTACTCGTTGAGTTGCTCGATGACCGCTTCGGGCGTGCGGCCTTCAGAGAAGGTCGTGAAGCCTCGGAGATCGGAGAAGAGGACGCTCATCTGACGGCGGGTGCCACCGAGATCGGCAGCCGAGGGGTTCTCCAGGAGCTCGCTGTAGACGTCAGGCGAGACGTACCGGGAGAAGATCTTCTTGACCCTGCGTTTCTCGGCCGACTCGACCCAGTACTGATAGGTGAACCCGAGAGCCAGCGCGATTCCCCAGGAGAGCAGGACCGGCACCACGGGTAGCTGGAGCTGGTTGGTAAAGGCGACATAGACCTTGGTGAGCCAGGCAGAGGCAAGGGTGATCAGGCCGATCGTCGCGATAGGCAACGAAGCGAACAGCGTCAACCAGACAGCAGCCAGGGCCATGGCGAGCGCCGCACTGACGACGAGCCAGCCGGGACTCTGTCGCAGGAAACGGCCATGCAGCAGGTCGTCGAGCACGTGCGCATGAATCTCGAAGCCGTACATCTTGCCCATCCCGGCTCCGGAGTCCTTCGCCCCGCCGCTGTAGGGAGTGGTGAAGAGATCATGGAGACCGGCAGCCGAGATTCCGACGATGACGGTCTTGTCCTTGAACAGGTCGGGGTCCAATCCGGGGTCCTGCCCCTCGCGAATCTGCAGCTCTGAGACGAAAGCCTTGCCGTAACTGTACTTTTCATAGGTGCCAGGTCCGCCGTTGTACCAGATCGGCAGACGCCAATCCGCGTCCAGGGGGATGGACTGATTGGCCAGATGCACCTGACGATTCGCCACCTCGGTCTCGGAAAGCTGTTGGTTTTTGCTCACCAGGGTGGCGGAAAGGGCGAGCGAAGGGACCAGATGCCCCTCGTGTCCGGCCAGGAGCAGATAGCGACGCCAGGGTCCATCGGCGTCGAGAGTTGCTGTCACGTGGCCCAATGCCCTGGCAGTGGATGAGAGCTCGGGGATGGGGAACTGAGCATCGGCGAAGGTAGTGAACTCGCCCTGGAAGGGAATCGAGTTGGGGAACAGAAGCTCGGAGTCGGTGGCGCCGGTGTCCTGGTTGCCGAGGTAGATCGAGTGCAGCACGTTGCCCGAAGCAGCGGTGGTCTCTGCGAAGTCGATATCGCCTTGGGGAAACTGGGCATCCCTTTCGGTGAAGAGTAGATCGAAGATGACCTGGTTGGCCCCGGCCCGGTCCAGGTATTGAAGCAGAACGGCATGCACGTCCCTCGGCCAGGGCCAGCGACCAACCAGCGGTTCGAGAGTCTTGATGCTGGCGTCGTCGATGGCAATCAGGACGATGTCGGAGGAAGCGACTTCCTGGTCACCGAGAAGTCGAAACCGCAGATCCAGAGTCTTGAGCTCGAGGGTACGAAGAAGGCCGACCTGGGCCAGGACCAGAGCCAACAAGGCAGCAGCCAGGGTCAGTAGCCCTAGCGCGACGGGCTTGGATGGTCGCTTCACGCCTACTGCAGGCCGCCTTCGATCCTGAATTTGGCCAGGTCCTCGGCGGTGATCTCGACCTCGACCAGGGTCGTGACCTTGTCACCTTCTTCGACCTCGTCAGCCTCTTCACCGACTGCACGTCCGGCACCGGCGCCTGTCACCTCGGCCGATTCGTCCTCGGCGCCCATGTCGAAAGCATTGGAGGCGACCTTGGAGAGTGAGAACCTGCCGCCCTTTTGCTTCTCACCTTCGTCGGAGGATTCCTCAGCCGCTGTTCCCTCGGCAGTCGTGTCTGAGCCGTCATCCGATCCGGCCATGCCCCTGGCGCCTGCGACTCCAGAGCCGCCAGTGCTGGCTTCGGATTCCTGAAAGGGGACCTGTTCTTCATACCGCTCTTCCACCCAGACGCCGGAGTCGAGCTTGCTCTTCTTGATCTGCTTGTTGGCCTTCTTGATGCGCTCATCGGTGTCCGGATGTGAGCGGAACAGACCGGCCTTGGCATTGGAGCCGGCGTTGATCTGGTTGAGGGTGCCGAGAAAGTTGGTCAGACCCAGAGCCTGATAGCCGACCCGTGAGGCGACATTCAAAGCCACCTCGTCCGCCTCGAGTTCCTCGGCTTGGCCAAATCCCGCCAGGACCGCCTTGGCTCCCTGGTCAGCAACAGCGTTGAAAAAGGCGGAACCGACGGTGTACTCGGCCTGATTCTGCGCCAACTCCATCCCCATCGACTTCTGCAGCCCCTTGAGCGTGTGCTTCCGGGTGATGTGGGCCGCCTCGTGGGCCAGGACATTGGCCAGCTCGGCCTCGCTGTCGATCACGGCGAGTGCGCCACGAGTGATGTGAACGTAGCCACCTGGGGCTGCAAAGGCGTTGACCACACCGGAGTCGAGGACGATCCAGTGCCAGGGAAGCTGGGGGCGACCGCTTTCCGCCGCCACCGCCGAGCCGACGAATGAGAGATAGCGGGTGACCGCGGGATCCTGGACCACCCCGTACCGGGAGCGGATGCGATGGCTGATGGCGAGACCCAGCTCGATCTCTTCGTCTTCGCTGAAAGAGAAGCGGTCGACCTCGTCCTTGACGTCCAGGGCCGTGTCGGCAGCCTTCTTCAGCTTGTTGAGGTTGAACTGGGCCCCAGCCTGGGACGATGCCAGACAACAGAGTATGAGCAGCGCAGCGGTTCTGGGGATTCGTGACATGGGCCTCGATTCCTCTCTGGATCAGGAGACTTCGGTCGACTCTAACAGCTGCACAACCCGTTGCTGGATCTCCTCGGCATTGGGTAGCGCCTTGAAACCAACCCGTCGCCGTTCTCCATAGACGGGATCCTGGACGATCCTGAGGTCATTCGCGCGAACACTCTGCTCGTCGAAGATGACATCGGAGTATCCAGGTGCACGCTGGCGAATGATCGGCTCGTGCGCTTGCCCCGGAGGGTAGGTGGCAGAGACCTGGTCTCGCTCGAGAATCAGCAGTCGCCGATCGGTGATGGCGTAGGTGAGTGAACGGAAGTACCGCTCCAGGCGCGAGTGATCGTCGAGCCAGAGGATGCGAATCGTCAACATCAGCAGCACAGGTGCCGCGACGACCCACAGGGATTTGGGCTCGAAGGGCAGCCTCTCGAGGCTCGCGAGAGGACTCGAGAAGGTGAGAGAACCCGTGATCCAGAGCGCGAAGAGGACCGCGACCGGAAGAATCAGGAGTCGGCTTCTACCCCTTCGCTGGGTACGATCGGTCAGACAGATCTTCACATTGGGTCGCCCGGCCCAGAGGATTGTCTCCCCTGGCTCGAGGACCCGGGATACCATGCTTTCAGCACTTTCCTGCACTCGATGATTCCCTTTAGCTGCGCCCGCGCCGAGCCTCCGAAGGCTATCGCAAGACGGTGTTCGCTCGTGCCGGCTTTCGACTATTCGGTGAATCTCGAGCTTTCACCTACACCGTCTCAGGATGCTTGCAACGTGGAGACGATGGCTTCACAGATCTCGCCCTGTTCCGGTGATTCCTTGGGCCACATCGACAGCACATAGTATTGACGCTGTCCGTCATGCAGCACGTGTTGGCGCTGGTACCACTGTGCGAGATCCGAGGTTTCGCCCAGTGCCATCCCGGATTCACCCTTGCCTTGTAGCAGGCGAGTCAGGTAGAAGCCCCGGAGGCCGTTGACTGCAAACTCTGGCTCCTGGTCGGCCAGTTGCATACTCTTCAGGATTGCCTTGGGTAGTTTGGGATTGGCCATCTGCTCCAGGGTATTGATCGGTGGAGTCTCATGGACCTGAAGCTCCACTAAGGAGTCGACATCGTTCTTCAGACGCACCACGTTCCAGTCTGGTGAGTCGTCCGGCGAGGACCACTTGTTCTCCGTCCAGTCGACACCGGTCTTGCCGAAGATCAGCTTCTTGCGACGGACCTCGACTTGCCATGCCTCAGGCGCTTCGATCGAGAACCCGAGTGCCGGGCTCTTGATCCTGCGGCCACCGGTCGGGCGAGGTTTGCCTTGATTCTCCTGCCGACTTTCGACAAAGTCTCGGGCCTCCCGGGCGGTCGCGTCGAGATGCCCCTGCCGCCAGGATTCGATCCGTTGCAGCAGCTCTTCGCCGTTGGGTTGCGCCTTGAATCCGATCCTGGCCGCTTCCAGCTGAACCGGGTCGTTGGTTCCACCGCTCCTTCCTGTGGACGACAGTCGATGCTCTTCCCATATGAGATCGCTCAAGCCCGGAGCTCCAGCCCGGTCCCGCCGCTCGGCCCACTTGACCTGGCTTGGGCGGAACGCGAGGGTCACCTTGCCGTCCTCGAGAATGAGGAGCCTCTTGTCGGTGATGCCGTAGGCAAGCGAGCGGGCGTAACGTCTGGATCTGCCGGAACGGAGGTAGTTGATGATCAATGCTAGCGCCAGGGGCGAAAGCACGACCAGTACCCAGGCGGCACCGAAGCGATCCTGGAACATCCGCAGGGCCTGGGGTGCAATGTACAGCGCGCCACCGATAAGGATGGCGGCAGCCAGGGGTACCCTCCAGTTCCAGCGCTGGTGACGCCTTCCCATGGTCTTGGCCATGGTCTCCACATCCGGCTGACCCGACCAGATCAGCTTCTCACTGGACTCTAGCGCCTGCGAGACGACTTGTTCCGGGTTGGTAGCCAAGGACAGATTCCTCCTGTAGTTGTCGGTCTATGAAGAAAAACGAAAAGAACTCCACATTCCCGCCAGGTGGTCAGGCGAGGGTGCTCCTCGTTCGCACCGCGTTCATTCGGACCGGGAGTAGCCAGCCGGAGGATCGTAGGTGCCTGCTGGGGGTGTTTCCTGGCTCACTGAGACCAGTTCCTGCCAGGACAAGATGGGCCCCATGTCGAACTCCTGACGCACGGGAAACCCGTCAACCTCGAGAAACTTCAGCATCCAGTCGAAACCAGGCTGTGCCGCCATAGCCTGGACGAACGCCCGATAGGCCGAAAAGTCAATGTCGATCTCGTCTGAGGCCCACAGGACGATCTCAACAGGCTCTCCACCCATGTTGGCATTCATCTCGTATCGGACAGTGTTCCACGAGCCGATCTTGCGAGTCTCGTCAGTCTTGACGAGGGTGGTTCCGCTCGGAGCAGAGGAGGTGTCCTCCAAGCCTTCGATCTTGATCACCGAGTAGCTCTTGGTCTGGTCGTTGACGACATAGGTCTCCAGTATGTCGACTCGACTGATCATTCGCACCAAGCCACCGCTTCGGGCTGCTGCGTCTTTGGTGAACCAATAGGTGGCGGTGGTCGGCTCCTGGTTGGCGAACGCCCTGCGCATCTCCTCGGGCATCTCAGCGCCGTCGCCGGCGAGTCCAGTTCCTTCCTGCATGACGATTTTGGTGTCAGCTCCGAGAGGCGAGACAGCCATGGCAAGGACGAGCAGGGCGATAGACCAGGTTGCTGGTCGCTTCATGTCGGGAACCTCCTAGGTTCTGTTTTGGCCCAAGGGCAAGGTTCAGTTCAGTTTCAACTCGACGTGCTTCTCCCCCGGGACTTCCACCTTCTCGAACGTCTGCGGTGGAGAGGTCTGCACCACCACCCGGTAGAAGCCCTGCTCGAGCTCTTGCGCCTCTCCGCCGACGACTCCCTCGATGACTGCGGTACCGGCTGAGTCGTACACCGTGTAGGGGATCTGCAGTGCTTCTTTAAGGGACTCGCTCAGACCCTCCTGACTCTTGGCGGAGAAGTAGCGACCACCTCCGAGATCCGCCCAGCTCTTGAACTGGGCTTCCAGGCCAGCGTCGTCGATGGCGAACCCGACGATGTTCAGGGTGACGTCGAAGCCCTTGTCCTGGAGCTTTTGAATGACCTCTTCCGGCTTGCCGTCGCAGGTCTCTTCGCCGTCGGTGACCAGCACGACCACCTTTCGTCCGGGAGCTTTCTTCAGATCGGATTCGACCTTCGCCAAAGAGTCCGCGATCGGTGTCTTGGCCAGGTTCATGGCATTGACGGCCTGGATTGTCTTGCTGGCCTTGGCGGGATCCAGAGGCGCCAGCGACATCTCGAGATCTGTCCGACAGGAGTTGGGCTCCTTGTGGCCGAAGACGCGCAAGGCAACGGGGGTACCCGCCGGGATGTATTCCTGGACCGCCTCGCTCAACACCTCCTTGGCGATGACGATGCGTCGTTTGCCATCCAGCCGCTTGAGCATCGAGCCCGAAGCGTCGAGGATAAGTTCGACCGCGCCACCGGAAGCGCTGGCTCCGTCTTTCGCTACCACCTTCAGGCTCCCGGGACCCGGAGCCTCCCGGAAGGTGCTGGCAACCTCCACCGTGTATCCTGCTGGTCTCCGCAGCATCGTGACGGCCCGATCGAAAGCGACCTCCATCTCGCCCTCGTTGAGCAAGTAGGAGTAGTGGCCGCCGTTGACTCGCGACCAATCCTGCATCAGATCTTGCTCGAGGACGGGGTTACGGCCGAAGGCTCCCTGAGACCCGACGGCCAATCCGAATACTCGTGGTTGCACTCGTTGAAACTCGTCCCATACTGGCGCGTGGCGGCTGGTCGCGGCGTCGGTCACCATGACCACAGCTTTGGTACCGGCCCGGGGTGCGAGGGCCTCCGCAGCGGTGTGGAGGGTGCGCTCGGCCTCGCTCGAGTTCTCCTTGCGCGGATAGTCGTTGAGGATGGTCTGCATGATGTAGGGATCGCCATACCAGTCCTCGAGCAGCACATTGCCCCCGAAGGGAATCAGGTTGGCAGCGTCGCGGCCCGGTACGAGGTCCTCGGCGTAGGCCATGAGAGCGTTGTAGATCACCGGCAGGTAGGCACCGACGCTGGCGCTGGTGTCCCAGAGAAAGGCCACGTTGCGAGGGGGTTCCTCGATCTTCAGAAAGTAGGTCTGACCGGGCTCGACGATCGCCTCATAGGAGTGAAGCTGGGCCGTGCTATCCAGTGAGAGCTTGCGAACCGGTATGGGCTCGCCACCCGAGCCTTCCAGATGGACTACCGTGCGCACCGTCGGATCTCCGCCAACCCGGATGGTGAGGGTGTTCTCGCCAGCCGGCACCGACAGCTTGTACCAGTGCTCGTGCTTGCCGAGTACGACCTGGCCACCAGCGACCTTTCCGAAATCGAGTGGGGCAGCCTTGGCCTTCGAAGCGTGACCGGCTGCGGCGAAGGGCTCTTCCACCCGGATCGGATTCAGGGCTTCGTAGATCGCGGCCTGACTGGCGTGGCCCCATTCGGTCAACACCGAGCGGTATTCCTCGTCAGTGGGTCTTTCCCAGATCCGCAAGGTGTCAGGCCAGGCGCGCCACCTGATCTCGTCGACTCCGGCGGCGGCGATGCGCACGAATCGAGCCCAGACGGGAGTCGCGAGCTCGAACGTGTTCTTGCCGCCCCCGGCGGGCAGCTGCCAGTCACCGATCGGTTGCCAGGGTCCGAGCGGAGAGTCGAGGCTCACGCTCACCGTGACCGACCCGAGGCGGTTCGTCTCCTTGGACTGGGACGAATCCTGCCACTCGAGACGGGTGATCTGGGCCGCGCGGTCGTGATGAAAACCCACCACGAACTCCATGCCCTCACCCGGGCGAGATCGGACCTGCGGATTCTCCTCCTTGGCCGTCAGGACCTGACCGTCCCAGCCTGAGGCCGAGATCTGTGGCCGCGACCAGACGACATGGCCGCCAAGACCCGGGTCGGCAAGGTTGAATCCCTTGCCGCCTGAAACGTCGAAGCCTGGCTTGGCAATAACCTTGAGCTCCCCCAGACCGACACCGGCTTTGGCTTGGCCATTGAAGCCGTACTTGAGCTGCAACCGGGCGAAGCGCGCCAGAACGGGCTGTTCGAGGACAAATGCCTGCTCCTGTCGCATGGGGAGCAGCTCGCCTGAAGACACCGGCGTGAACTCCCTTCCGTCGAGGGAGAGCGCAAAGTCGAGGTTTCTCAGGAACTTGCCGGCCTTGGCTCCTGAGAGGCTATTGAGCGCCAAGCCAACAACTTCGACAGGCTGATCGCCCGCCAGCTCGACGACGACATCGCTGGTCTCGGGTTGGTTGCTTCCCCTGAGGGTCAGACCCTGATTTTCGACGGCCATGCCGTCGAACAGGTCGGGAAAACCACTTCCGACCGCGTTGTCTGGCTCTCCAGCCCAGCGGCCGCCTAGCGCCTCGCGTGCAACATTGAAGCCGCCGCGCAACTCCTCGGGGAGAGTCCAGCCATGAATCGGATTCACTGGCAGGGTCTCCCGTCCCGAATCGATTTCCGCGAACGACTCGACCTGCCCCCCGGCTTCAGTGATAGCCCGGATGCTGAGTCTCACCGGCCAGTCTGCCCAGGTGTCAGGCGGAACGTCGAGGGTGACAGGGACGCTCTGCTTTCCACCAGCGGAAACGGTTGTTTCCGTCTGCTCCATTTCCAGCTGCCAACGGACATCACTGGTCGCCGCGTCGAGATCGACCTTGAGGGCCGCCGCACCGCTGTTGGAGAGGACGAGAGTCCCTTCTACCTGTTGTCCATAGGCTCGGTACGCAGCGACCTCGTCGGTTTCCAGGTCGAGGGTGAGCTTCAGAGGTGTATCAGCAGGTGCCGCGCTGGCGATCGGTCCACCGGGAAAACTCACCTCGAATCTATAGGGTTCGTCGCCCCAGGCGGGGACCTGCAGATACGTCTGAAGGCCGGCGGGAATCGTGCCTCGCCAGGCGTTGGCTTCCTTGTCCCACTCGACAAGGCTCTTGGCGTTGTACCCGCGATCAACCACCTCGAGATTTCGTTTCTTCCCCGAAGCGATGACGATTTCTGTCGGCTGGTCGAATACCGGCAGCTCGAACCAGTCCTGATCCCGCCACTCGTTGGCCCGACCCTCGATGATGTGGTTGGCAGGGAACGGACTGGCAAAGTCGACGTTGTCATTGGGCTCGCAGTCTGTTGGACAGCCGAAGCGATCGAGCCGCTCCAGACCGAGGCGGTACTCGGCATCGCTCGGTTTCGCGGCGGCCAGAGTCAGCCGGTAGTTGCCTGGGGGAAAGAGCCCATCGAGCACGACCTTCTCTCCCGCAACGGGTTTGTTGAACTCCTTGAAGCCCTCCCCGTCCCAGTACAGACTTGCTTTGATCTCCCCATCGGGCGGCGGTGCAATGGTCAGGCGAAACCGATCCCAGTGCGCCAGGTAGAACCGGTAGTTGTCCTCGTCTTGTTTGTCGTGAAGCAGACCCGTTCGCGTCTGTCCGAAGCGTAAGGGCTGCATGCGGCTCGGGTCGTCGTTGGGTTCGAACTCGCCGTTCGGATCGGGTGGCCCGATCGGGCGCGCCAGCAACGTATAGGTACCGCCTTCGCGCCCGGCGACCCGCACGTTGTGAATGCCGGGCAGCAGGTAGACGTTGTCCAGCCGCACGCGACGTTGCCCGCGGGGGATGCGGTAGACCTGGGTCTGATGGCCCGACGCGTCGTAGTAGGCCAGCTCGTGCACCTCGTCACCGATCACCTGAAACCGCCAGAGCTGCGGCTCATCGGTGACGACAAACTTGAAGTAGTCGTCTTCAAGCCGTCCGGAAAATCGTCCCTTGATGCGATTGTTGGCAGGCACCGCAGCGGCATACTCGACATCATCGTTGGGCTCGACTTCGGTACCGGCCTGAATCGCACCTTGTGAGGAGAGGGTGACGGTGTACTCGGAAGCATCCGGGCCTCGACCCACGAAAAGGCCCCACTGGCCAGGTTCGAGAACGAGATCGACCAGCTCGATCGAGCCCTTGTTCTCCCGACATTGGACGGTAGCTCCCTTGCGATCGAGCAGACACAGCCGGAACTGATGCTCGGCCGCTGTCTCCAGTTGCAGACTCAACACCGTGTCGGCCAGGTCGTCAGCGAGTGAAAAGAGAAAGAAGTCGGATTCGCCCTTTTTCCCCATGCGTCCGGTCAGGGGTTGACTGAGATCGACACGGTTGGCGAGGTCCCACGCGTCGTTGGGCTCGGCTTCGGCACCCTCGATGCGCTGGCCGACTGATCGGGCGATGATGGCGCGGACGTAGCCGCTCTCTTTCGCCTTGACTGCGATGGTGTAGGTACCCACTTCCAGCCCGAGGTCGGGGAAAGAGAATCTGCCCTTTTCATCGGCGCTGGTCTTGGCCAGCTCGGATCCATCGCTGGCGTAAAGGATCGCCTGAGCCTTGCGGCCGACCGGGATTTGACCATCGACATCCCACCGTTGACCGGCGGACTTGTCGGTAATCTCGATCTGGTACCAGGTCTCAGCGGTTTCGAGATAGGCAGCGTTTTCCGCGTTCAGACGCAGCTCGAGGGCGCTGTCTTTGGTGGAGCGGTCCTTTGGCTTCCCCTCTAGAAGGAGTCGGCTGCCCTCCCGGATCGTCAGGCGGTATCCGCCGCTCTCGGGTCCACTCTCGCCGGTGGGTCCACCCTCGTCATCGAATTTGATGCTGTCAACGGGTGGCCGGTAGGCACCGCCCCCACCCCCGGCGCCGGCCAGACCCAGGATGTACTCGCCCGGCTCGAAGAGCATGTCCTCGTGAATCGAGGGGACGGAACCGTCCCGAGTGCCCATCTTGAAGAGCCGCTCGACTCCGGCGACGTCGACACCATTGTCGGCATAGTCGACGCGAATCACCTCGACGATCGTCAGCTGACCCGGAATCCCCTGTAGCTCGAAGTTCCACCGTTTCTGGGCATCGACATCGGAAACTGTCCATTTATACCCGTCCTGGTCCTTGCCGGACATACTGCCGATCAGCACAACTTCGCCAGAGATCTCGGTCGCTTCGGCCGGGGTGTTGTTGGGCTCGACCTCGTAGAGCGAGGGCAGCGTGGACGCCGTCCCCCCGCCTGCGACGAACGTGATTGCAGCGACTGGGAGAAACCGGCGGATTGCGATTCGAATCATGAGGGGGCTCCTTACTCCGCATTCCAGACCAGAGCCTTCGAGTCGTTACCCATCGCGGTGGACAGAACCCGGCTCGATCTCGAGGCTGCATAGACAAACGAGGCGTTTCCCTGCCCGTTCCAGGTACCCACCTGCTCACCGCTGGTGGAGGAGTGAAGATACAGGGCTCCCTCGAGAGATCCGAGGATGACATGTTCCCCGTCACTGGCCCAAGCCAATTCGGGAACGAATTTCATCTCCGTGGGCCAGGTGGCCAGTACGCTGCAGTCCTCGGTACCGGCGACGATGATGCCGTCGCTGAAGCTCCAGACGGCCAACCGGTCACCTGACGGGTGCATCGCGAGGCGCGAGAAGTCTCCCGGCAGCGAGCAGAGCTCGCTCCCTGTGGAAGCATCCATGATCTTCATCGAGGTCGAGACGACGGTCACGGCGACGCGGCTACCATCCGGAGTGACCTCCAGGTCGTCGAAGGCACCTGTTCCCTTCCAGGCAGAGAGCTGCTCGCCGTTGGCTGCGTCCCAGGTCACCACGTGGCCGCTGCTGTACCCGAGCAGGTGTTGGCCGGTGCCATCGAAGGTCACCGGCTTGACCGGAGTGAAGACGGAGCCATCGGGTGAGTACTGGACCTCGAGCAGAGTTTCACGGGTGTTCACATCGATGAGCCTCACCGTGCCCATGGGCATGCCGATGGCGAGCCGATCGCCAGCCGGTGCGAAGGCCAGGGCACTGACAGGATCGCCGAAGGCCAGTTCTTCGACCTCGATGCTGCCGGCCTCGGAGAGGCTGTCGAGATCGATGAGCGCGACTCGCGTCTCGTCGCGCACGGCAACGGCTGCGAGTTTGCCCTGGGCGTCGATGGCTCCTGCCTTGACGCCCTGCCCGCCGAAGGTCCACTCGCCGGCTGGCTCGTTGACCGCGGGATCGAAGGCCACCGGTGCCCAGGCAGCCGCCGCGGCCGGTGCTGGCGAGGCCTCGTCATTCGTTGCTGCTCGAGGCTCGGGAGCAGCCACCGTGAAAGTGAGGTTGAAGGCCACATTGTCTGCGATCGACGGGGAATCAGGTGTCAGACGGGCGGTCCAGCCCTTGCCATCGACGGTGGCCTGGAGCTCGCCCGAACCGGCCTCACTCAGGGTCAGCGAACCGGAGTCGAGAATCGTCATCCGCATCCGTTCGCGGGTGCCTCGCAGGAAGACGACACCCGCCCGGTTCGAGAGCTCTGCCTGAGGAGCCTCGGGGGAGAGAACCGGGTAGGTACCGGTCTGCAGCCCCGCCGGTTCGGTGATGACGGCAACGCAGCGGATCTCGTTCTCGCTCAGGGTTCCCAAAACCAGGGTTGAGGAGGCACCACCCTGGGTGTCGGGGCTGATCCATCCCCGGCCGGTCGCGGCGATACCCTGTGCCCCGTCCGAGCTTACCTCGATGGAGCCGACACCGGAGGCCGCTCCCTGCTCACAAGAGCTGCCCGCCGCCATCATCATGCCCAGGATCGTCGTCGCTTTCGCCAGGCTGATCACGGGCGGGCCGAAGGGCGCTCTGTCGAGCGGCTCGGTCGCGGCCTGCAATCCTCCGACGCTCACCTCGCGACGGAACGTCATCTCGAACCCACCGTCACCGCTGATGGTGCTCTCGATCTCGGCGCGCAGCAGCAGACCGAGCTCCATCAGCTCGTCGGTCAGCTCCGAGGCGACGTGCGCAGTCGCCTCGCGATAGTTGAAGGAGAGGGGTAGACCCCAGAGGTAGCCGTTGGGCGAGTTGTACGAGAGCCAGGAGAACGGCAGATCTCGAGCCGCCCATAGATCGGCGCGACCCGTGGCGTGATCGAGTGGCCCCTCGCTGCCGGAGTTGATCTGGCGCGATTTCAGCTCGATGGTCAGCACATAGTGCTCAGCCTGGCGCCCCTCGAGGGACCGATCAGAGTCACCGCGCTCGAGCTTGAAGTCAATCGACTCGATCCGGCGAACTTTGTCGTCGCCCAGCGGTATTTCCGTGCCGGGACCGAAGGTCTCGGGCGCCTCGAACATCTCGACCAGGAAGCCCAGACCGCCGAATCCAGAGAAACGAGAGCCTTCACCGGCGCTCACGATTCCAGCCGCGGGATCGGAAACCAATGTCACATCGCCGGCCTGGTTCCGCGCGACGGCGGCGCTTCCTGACTGATGAACCTGCAGCATGGTCTCGCCGCCTCCACCCTCAATCCAGGTCTCGGTCAGTGTGTATGTCAGGCCATCGGAGTCCGAGGCTTGCGCTGTCGGCACCTGGATCCAGGCTGCCGATAGCAGCCAGATCAGCATCGCTATACCGATTTGCTTGGTAGAGACCTTCCCTGCACTGCCAGTCACTTGGCTCATCGACTCCTCCCTCGCTAGCCGTGAATCGGCCCTGTATCTATTGACACGGAGAACCGAGTGGGAATCCGCCAATCGACTCGTTCGAGTGCATCACTCATTCCGAGAGATCAAAACACTCATTATGTGAGCAGTGTATACTTTCTATATGAGTAAAAGGCTGCAGGTGCTGTTGGACGAGGCCGAGTACCAGCAACTCGAAAGATTCGCTCGCCAGGATCGCCTGACGGTCTCGGAGTGGGTCAGGCGGGCGCTTCGCCGGGCGGGTGAGCGAGAGCCGTCGGTCGAAGCGGGCCGCAAGTTGGAGGCCGTCCGAGCGGCCGTCCAGCACGAGTACCCCACCGCCGACATCGAGCAGATGATCCGCGAGATCGAACAGGGCTACACCGCGGAGTAGAGGTGGTCTTCATCGACTCCAACATCCCGATGTACTTGGTGGGTGCTCCCCACCCGCACAAAGCCGATGCTCGGCGACTCCTCGAGGGCCTGATCTCGTCCGGCGAACGACTGGTCACCAGCGCCGAAGTCATGCAGGAGATCATCCACCGTTACGTCGCCATCCAGCGCCGCGAGGCCATCCAGCCCGCCTTCGAAGCTCTTCTCGGCGTCGTCGATGAGGTCTATCCGGTGGAACAGGCCGACGTCGAAGAGGCGAAGAAGGTGCTGGACGGAATTCCGGCGTTGAGCGGCCGCGACGCATTGCATGTAGCGACGATGCGTCGACGTGAGGTCTCTCGCATCCTCAGCTTCGACACGGGCTTCGATCAGGTGCCGGGACTCGAGCGCCTGGCAGACTGAATTGACCGATCCCGGTCGGGTCGGACCATCCTGCTAGTTCAGTTCTCGATCATGAAGCGGACGATCAAGGGTGGATCGTATTTCTCGGGTACCGGCAGCGGCGCGTCCAGTCGGAAGACCCGTTGCAGGACGATCGAGCCGGCGATGCGGTCGTTCGAGGCTTCGGCAACCAGGACGAAGCCGTCCATGGCGTCGAAGTTTCCGGCCTTGGCTCCGTCCAGCCTGAGCTCCAGGTTGTTGTTTCCCGTCAAGCCGAGCTGATAGACCCCACGGGGCCAGGGGACCCGGTCGATGTCATCGTTGGACCTACCCAGGTCAAGCCGCATGTAGAACTTGGCCGGGTAGGCCTTATCGGCGAAGTTGGCCTCGCCATAGGCCTCCATCTGATAGATCCGGGTGCCGACCTTGGTCGTCCCGATACCGGCGCTGACTCGGTTCTCGAAACTGCGCAGCTTCATCGTCTCCTGCCAGACGTGGAAGCCTTCGCCGTCGATTGGCAGATCGAGGCTTTCTCCCATGCAATAGCGCACGTCTTCGGGCTCGACCAGCCCGAGATCCTGGATGAAGTGGAGCTTGGTGTAGACGGCGGTAAAGCGGGCAGGGAGATTCTTCTCGCCGTAGGCTTGCATTTGCTGGCACCCGACGTCCTCTCGCAGATCCTCTGAAACGCCGTGCTCACGGTAGGCTGCCGTGACTGGCTCGGATAGGTAGGTATGTGAGACGAACTCCGCAATATCGTCCCACCAGTTCTTCGATCCATATTGCGACATGAACCCCGCGTCGGTGATCTGGCGTCCGGCCCAGCTGGATCTCGCTTCGGTCTCCTCATCGCCAGATGGGTAGTCCGCGGCCCACTCCTGGCCCACAAATGACTCGTGGAGGCGAACCCACTCTTCGCCCAGCCCCATCTCGAGCCGGACGCGATCGATGGTCTTGTTCGCCATGGTGCGAGGAGGGAAACCCCATGCCCCGGAATAGGCTTGGGGGTCGGACCCTTCGACGGTCAACAGCGTCTCGGCGTTGTGTCCGGCCTCGTGGGTGATGGTACGTTGCAGGAAGAGTCGGCGGCTGAGTTTCTCCTCGAGGGTCGCCTCGTCGAACTGGGCACCGAGGTTGATCAACATCAGATCACCCGCACCAACCGAATTGACAGCTCCTTGAGTCATGGTGTTGTCTGGTACATAGCCGTAAGCGATTCGCCCGATGCTCTGACACAGCATGGGGGTGAGCCGCGCCAGCGCGGCCTGGGTCGCGGCGAGTTGGTAGGGCCCGGGTCGGGCCAGGGTGACGGTCTCTTCGAAGGTTACCCCCGCGGCCAGATGGCGGTCCTGCTCGCCATCGAGAACCAGGACATGCGAGCAGTAGGGAGGCAGACCCTGAAACGGGCGGCGCGCTGCCAAGGCGGGGGTCGCCAGGAGGCCGCTTCCAACGATGCGTGAATCGAGCGAGGCGGCATCGAAGGGAAGATCGGACGTCGCGACAACTTCCCCTGCCCTGTCCTGAATCGCGAGCTTGACGATCGAAGACGAGGCGCGGAGGTAAGCGACAGTGTTCACCTCACGATCAGAGAGTTCGATCCATTGGAGTGGGACCTGGCCGTCGACCGACTCGACGCGCATCTTCTCGGGGAATCGGATTGGCTGTCCGTCGACCACGGTGCCCGAGTCGTCGAGTCCAACAAGAGCGTACGGACCCGCAAACGGACCGATTGGCACGCCGTCGCCCTCGGGAACCTCGATGGCTTCGATCTCTCCAATCCGGAGCTCACCCGAGGCTTCACGCGTCACCACGGCGCGCCACAGATTCTCGCGGGCACTCACCTGCGGGTACCGGGACTCTTCACAACCGACGGTCTCTGCACAAGCGGATCGGAACTCTTCGGTCTCGATGGCCGCCTCTACCCAGTTGGACGCGGTCTGTGCTTCGATTTCGTTGGCTTCTGGTGCTGGTGACCCATCATCGCTACATCCCGAGCTGAACACTGCGACCAGAACGATCAGGGTAGAGAGCGGAGAGAGCCACCGAACGTGTGCCCCTCTGCCCATAGCAGTTGAGTTACTCACGAGGAGCGACCAGCAAAGAGGCGTCGCAGTTGTCGGGAACGGTGATCATCCAGACATCCGGAAACGCGCAGCTACTCATCTCCGCACCGGTGGCCTTGACCAGATCTGCGAGAGGCACCCACTTCTTGCCACCCCAGTCGGTAACTCTGGGAGAGATGACTACAGCCCGACGCTGGGCGGCGAACTCGGGGTTCAGCATTAGCGGCCTTTCGGCACCCTTGGGGAGAGACTCCGTCTTGGCTTTTCCGAGCGGCATGGCCAGCAGCCGCCGACCCTCCAGCTTGAGCGCCGGCTCGAGCCTGGGTCGACCCGAAATCAGCTGGGCGACGCTTTCCAGCTCGATGTGGAGGGCTCCTTCGATTTCGGCAGCTTTGAGCTCGGTTCGGCCCCATGCAGTGTTTGCTTCTATGCGGTTAGCTTGAGCTGCATAAAGCGACAGTGTGGTGCCGAACAACAGCACTCCGAGCAAGCTCGCATACAATGATCGGCCCCTGAGTCTCGTCATCTTGCTCCGACCTCGTGAAACGAAGCAGGGTCTATGGTTTGTCATACCTAGAGCGCCTTTATGGGTCTTCTCAGTTGCCGACCGCTTGATAGATCCTGTCCAGGACTCCCAGGCATGGGCTCCACTGGGAGTCATCGCGGATTGTGGCTGAGTTACCAATCCGACGGCATGAAGTGATGATTCAGCATCGCCACTACGGTTGCGAATCCCCAGCCGATCCCACCTGTCCAGATGGTATGAACCACGAGGCCGGGGACGAGAGTGAGAGTTGCAGCCGGACCTGCGATCAGCGTGGCGGCAGCGATTCCAACTCCGGCGCACAGACCAATGTCCTTCGGCGTGGGAAGAGGATGGCCAGGAATATTCGGGTTCCCAGTGGCCCTGATGCTCTCCATTTGCCTCCTCGCAAAGGCCGAGACTCTGATGATCATGAAAGTAGCGAGCACACAGGTTGAGAACGCAACGAGGAACCCAAACGCCCATACGATCAGGTACTCCACCAGCTCCGCTCCCCTCCCATCACTCGTTTGACCTAGAGTTTCGCCAGTGATGGGGTCTATCCGCCACCAGCCTGTCATTCCCGGATTCTCCGGGGCAAGATGCTCGGGCACGATCACGGTGTATCCAGCCGCGATGGTATTTCTCAGTCTCTCCTTCACATCTCCAGGGACTGATAGGGCGGTGAGAGTCTCTTCCTTCAGCGATGCCGAGATGAGCTTCGATGGTATTTGGTGCGCTCTGGCCTGGCTGAAGGCTATCGTGGTATTGAAGGTCTCGATCGCTCCATCCGAGGGTGCGACCCTCTCCGCGTAGGTCTCCCAAACCCCGAGGCGAATTGCTTCTGAGACTGCGAAGGAGATCTCGCCATTCTTCTGCTCGAGAACGCGTCTTGTGTTATTGACGATATCTACCGCCATTCGTAAGGCCAGTTCGTCTTGCGATGGTGAAAGACCATTCTCGATCACTACGAGCGAGGGTTCGGGCCTAAAGGTGCTCGCAGTTGCCAGTTCGGAAGCTCCATAGTCGAACCTGGAGTACAGCATCAGGTTGGCAAGTCCAAGGTCCCTTGGCATCACCTCGGCCGGCGGGGGGACAAACTCACCCTTCCCGTAGCTGGCTTGTTCAAGAAGGAAAGTCAGCGCGCGATTTGAGTCCTGAATCTGCTGTAACGACTGGTCAAGAACGAACTCCTGGGGATAGGACCCGACGGATAACATCATCATGTAGCTGGTTGTAAGGGACTTCATGGCCATCAGATGCTGAGACTCTTCAGTACGGTCCTCAGTCGTTCGACTATCCAGCCAGGACGGTGGGAGAACGTATCTCTGGAATGTCTCTTCAGAGCCACCTGGCTTGACCAGTGTGTATTCGATCGAGACAGACTGGAGTGCAAGAGGAGACCTCTCAGGCTGGGGTGAGTCAGCACCTAGACCGGCAATCGCTGAAGCTGCATTTCCTGCCTTGGATCCAAAGGTCCTAAATACTTCCGCAGCAGGCGTTCCGGCGACGTCGAGCGGGACGAGGTTCCCGCTCAGATCGAAGGCTGAGGCATCCGGCGCTGGGGCATCATTGAGAACCGGAACAAGAAAGGTGCTTCGCTTGAGTACTTCCTCGATGTCGGCAATGTCAGAAAGATCTGTAAGGGCGCTCGGAGCGTTTGTGTATACAAGCGGGACCCCGACCAGATTGGCAACTGGGCGCTCCCAGGGCGAGAACAGCTCTACCGTTTCCGACCGCTGACCTACACGCTTCGTGGCCGTGACAGCCAGTCGAAGTCGGTGTTGAAGATCGCTTGGGATGCTACTGGCGAAGTAGGTTTGTGGATTGGTGAGATCTTCATGTCCGGCTGGTGCGTCCGCGAAAACAGGGTGCACCACTTCCCAGGGAGAGCTCGGGCCGGTGCGAAACTCCACGTAGAAGTAGTCTTGGGTGTCATCGACGAGTAATTCGATGGCGCGAGGCTGGTCAGCTCGGGTTGGCAGGTCAGCAATATGACCAATTATTGCGTCTGTGTCGTTTGCTACCCCCTTGAACTCCGGCGAGTGGGAGATCTTTGGAGGATTGAGGATCTGGTTGAGAAGATCTTGCGTCTCCAACTGCTGCACACCTGCTGCTTTGGCCATCTCGATGATGTGATTCCCGATCTTCTCGGCATTGGCAAGTGTTCTCGGATTGGGGCGGGGATCAAATACTTCCAGGATCAACCTCTTGGCCGCAGAGCGGGACAAATGACTCCTCGCGATTCGGGCATCCAGGCCTGCCTCCTTGAGAAGGTGTGCCAACAGCACTGATTGATCAAGGGCGTTTCCGGCGCGACTCATTAGAGTTCCATTGGCCCCTCGCAACAGCCCGGAGTAAGGCTCGAACCGGACCTCTTTTTTGACGAATCCGATGATTCGGGTGTGGTCGTAATCGAGCGATTCGAGCAGAGCCTCTGGGTCGAACTGAGTGCGGTCAATCAGCGACCGGAGGTGATCTACCTGCTTCATGAATTGATCCACTCGCTCTGTCGACTCTGAGTAATCGATGGGAGTTTCGGGTGAGGCTGCGGCAAATCCGGGAGCCGCCGCCCACATACTGATCCACGTGGTGGTGACGACAAGGACGATGGCAATCGATCTTCGAATCATGATGTCGATCCTCCGTGCGAAGACGCAGACGCTTCTCCTACTGCGCTGTGCGAGACCCTCATCAGATCTCCGACACGACTTTGCGTGCGATATCGATCAACCCTGCCTTGAGCTCCTCCTGAGTGATCGGCAGGGCCTCCTGAAAGGCCATGACCTGGGCCGCCAGCAGCAGCGATTCGTCGTCGTTCAGCAGAACGCAGACCTGGGCGTTGTTGATGACAAAGGCCTCTTGGCCGAGGCCTTCAATGTACTCGAAGTCGACGCTGCTCTGGTTCTCGTAGTTCTTGTAGGCGTCGTAGTTGGGGCGTGAGAGCCTGCTGTAGGACAGCGCGTTACCGTCGACGCCGAAGAGCACGGGGTACTTGCAGCCGCTGTCGAGCTCCTCGGGTGGACCAAGAGGCAGCTTGTCACCCAGAGCCGCCGAGACATCCTCGGGCGACATCAATGAACAGTAGCCGCCCGTCTCGGGCTCTTGAGGCTCGGTAGATTGCGCGGTCTGTGTTGGTGAGCTGGGCGAGGGGCTCGAGTTGTCCTGCTCGGGGGCTGCTTGCTCGGCGCCACCACCACAGGCTGCCAGAAGAACGATCGCTGCTGCCAGAAATGCGTATTGGGTTCTCATACCTCTCCTAACGGAAAGCTCCTTCGGGATCCGCCACTTCGAGAGGTGTCGAGCGGTGCTAATCCCAGCCCTCCCGCTCTCTGAGGGCGGTGATATGTCGAGTATGATGCGGGCCCTCCCAGGCATAGAAGGCGAGCATTTCCGACAGTTTCACTTCACCCATTTCGGGGTGATAGCCCGTGCGCTCGAAATCCTCCGGATCGACCGATTGGAGAAAGGCCGCCCAGCGCTGGTGGAGTGCATCGAGAATCTGCAGCGACGCTTCGATCGGCACCGCCTCCACGTCGCCCAGATCGGACCACCGATCCTGGTCGTAAGTGACCAGGGTCGGGTGATCCTCGGTGGCAATCAGCTTCTGCCGCAGGTAGGCGTTCATGTGGCTGTCGGCCACATGATGGACGAGCTGTCGAACCGTCCAGCCATCCGGGCGGTATGGTGTCGCCAACTGGTCATCGGACAATGCAGCCACGGCTTCCCTTAATCGGGCCGGAGTCGTGCGAATCACTTCGATGGCGGCCTCCCGGTCCGATGCACTCATCGAATCCGGGAGGCTGAACCTGCCGAGGGGGTAGCTGAGGTCCGTCAACCCTACCTACCGTCCGGCTTGAACATGCCCGATAAGCCACCCTTCTTCTTCTTGTCCTTGCCACCGCTCTGATCAGCCTGCATCGCTTCCATATCCGGGATGACCTGGATCTCGGTGTAGTCGGAGGGCCATTCGAATTTGCTGCCCGGGATCGACTCCTCGCGCAGTACGGTGACTTCGTTGGTGTAGGTCTGCTGCGTCGACTTGCCCTTCTTGTTGGTAGTGGTCGAAACGACAACCGTCTTGAGTGGGAAGCCGTTGAGCTTGCCGAGCTCGTTGTTGATGAGCTTGTCGAACTCCTCATTGCCGGTCTTCATGTTGCGATCGGGCCGCAGCCAGACGCCGAAGCCCCGGGCGTCGAAGTCGCTGGTGGCCCAGATGTCCTGGACCGACTCGACGGTGGTCTGCTGCTTCATGCCCATCATCTTGATACTCATGGTGTAGCCGCTGTTGAAGCGATAGTGGGTTGTCGACCGGCCGAGCAGCGAGCCACCTGGTTCTTCGAGAACCTTCTCGTTGCGCACATTCTCGAACTCCATCTTGAACATGCCACCCATCTGCTCCATCATCGCCATGGCCTGGCCCATCATGGCCATCATCTTCTCCATATCGAACTCGCCGTAGGTTTTGTCCTTGGGGTTGACCAGATAAACAGTCTCGCCACCGTCGGTCGTTACCAGGTAGGTTCCATCGGCGAACAACCCTTTGTTCTCACCCGAGAAAAACTCGACTCTCGTGCTGTCGCCGTCGACCCAGCCTTTGACCTTCATCTCCTGGGACTGTTTCTTCTTCTGCTGCCCCTGCTCGCCCCCGACGAACTCGTAGTAGTACCCGGAAGCATGTGCCACGGCTGACGTCAGCAACGCGATGGCCAATACCAGAATGGCTGCGATTGAAGGATTGTGCTTTCTCATCTCAGATCTACCTCCTGCGAGGGTCGTTGTAGTGGTGTCTCTACCTGGTTAACGCACTGGATCGAGAAACCCGCCAACATCAGCACCTTCCGACCCTCCTGAAGAGAGCTGTAGTCGAGGCGGTTCAAGGCGCTTCGGAACATCAAAAGTGGCGAGAGTATATAGCGAGGGGATTTAGCCCGCACCGCCAGCAGTCGGAAAGTCGCCGGTCGCCGTCATGGCGAGCATCCGGACCGAAGGCGCCGCGGAGCCAACACCCTGGTTCAAGGCCTGGGGTGTGGCCGGGTGATCGCGAAAGGTCCGCACGAGACGGCGCAAGATGGCAGCATGGATCTCGGGATTTCTCGAGATTTCATTCTCAGAACCATAGTCCTTGCCCAGGGCGTCGAGGAGCAACTCCGGGGTCTGCGGATCAGACTGTTCGAGCAGGGCTGAGACCGCACTCAAGCGAACCGAGGCCTCTTCGTCGTCGAGGAGGGTCGAGAGGATCTTCAGACTGCTGGGATCGTCGACCTCCGCCAGGGCATCAGCGAGCTGCCAGCGAAACTGGTCGGTTCTGAGTTCACGCTCGCTCTTGCGCCCAGCGATTCGATCGCGCTCTGCCCAGGCCATGTTGGTGACCATCTGCTGCATGCGCCTCCAGTCCTGTTGGTCGGGGGGCATTCCCATGTAGGTCTTGGCAGCCAACTTGGCGCTCTCCCAGAGCAGTGGCTTGAACCGCTTGTACCAGCGGGCAGCGGTGCCCCGCCCGAAATCCCAGTCTTTCTTGTCGACCAGGGCCTCGAGCGCAGTGGCTTGTGATGGGTCTCCCAGCTCCAACAGGCCGACACGCATCATCGCCTCGAGCCACTCGTTCTGGTGGCCATCGATGACGTTCTGTTCGAGGGCGGCGCGGCCTCGCTCCCCACCGGTCTCGACGAGGTCCCGGATGAGATCGGGTCGGTAGTCCCAATCGCCCGGAGGCACAGTGCGCTTGTCGAGAAACTCGGCGGCAAACTCATACCCAGCATCATCGCCGGCTCGTATCAACGCGCGTGCAGCCAGGTAGCGGGCCTCTGCATCGTCACCCTCTTGTTGCCGACTCGGCGCCTGCCGTTGCGTGGAGCTCGAGGTCCAGGGGGCGAAAGACTTGGCCTTCCTGTAGGACGCGATGACACCTTTCCCGGTCTTGAGATCCTTGCGCATGACCTTGATGGCATCGGGTTGACGGTAACCCGCGACCAGGCTCCCCAAAGCGATCGGCCTGATGTCCTCGGGCTTGCCCTTCTTCCACATCCGCCGCAGCGGCTCGACAGCTTCGGGGTCGTCGGCGAAGGAAAGTCCTTGGACTGCCCCGGTAAGCGCCATGACGTCGAGGCTCTTGGTCTCGGCCATGCTGATCAGGGCTTGCATGACCGCCGAGTGCTGTTGACTCGTGAGCTGACCCGTACCGACGAGCTTGCCCAATCCCAGCGCGGCTGCTGCCTGAATCTGGGGAACCGGTTCCATCTCTGGGGCTTCGCCTCCGAAGGCGGAGAAATCGATACCGAAGTCCATCTGCGGGTTGTCCCAGACTTCCGCGAAGAGCCCGCCGGCGTCGGTGACCTCCATCTGGAGCGCGCCTGCGATGCACTGGTCCTGGAGCCAGTCGTTCTTCTGGCCGGTCGGAACCATCGACCCGATCGATGTCAGGCAACCCCGATAGAAACGGATAGCGTCTTCCGTGTAGCCGGCCTGATAGAGCGTCGAGGCGGCACCCAGCCCTCGTACCCAGGGGTCGATCATCGCGTCCTGCATGTCGCGCTGGACCTTCTGCATCTGGGCGTCCATGCCGCTCGACATCCCACCACCGCCCCCGGCAGCGCTGCGGAGCATTCCCATGCCCATCTGCTTCATCATGCCCTTCTTGTCCCCGAACATCTTCATGGGGTTGGCGAAGGCCATCATCTCGCTCATGCCCTCCAGAGGATCCACCAGGGTTTGGGAGCGCAGCGCTTCGACGATCTGATCGACGGCAAGCTGGTGGACATCGGGTGGCAGAGCGTTCTTGCCTTCATGGAGGAGGTAGTCGAGCAGCACGGAATTGGGACTTTCGGCCAGTACACCTGACTCGACCAGGGAGCGCAGTTTGAAGTCGGCGGCCGCAAGCCACGCGGGCAGGAGGAAACCCACCGTCAAAGCAACGAGTGACCAAGGCTTGCGGGCTCTTCGAAGCTGCGTTCTAGAGGGCACCTTTCAATCTCCTCTGCGCCAACACATCAGGCTCACTGGTACTTCTTGGGGTCTCCTAGCCGTTTCAGCTTCGTCGCCGTGCCGTCGGCGTCGGTTCTCAAGACACCGGTTGTTTTGCCGTTCTTGTCCATTTCGAACTGCCAGGTGGCTCCATTGGAGTCTGCAAAGCTATTGCCTCCTTTTGCCTCCAGTACCGGCGGTCCGACGTCGGCCCACAGCGGCACGGCCACGAGGAAATCTCCACAGTAGGACTCTATGTTCCAGGTCCAGTTGGCATGGTCGGGTTCCTGATAGTTGCCTGTCACACTGGCTCTGAGAGCGGCATCCAGAACCCTCTTATGAGCGTTGAATCGGTGCAGGACCTCGCACTGCTCCGACTCGTACTTGGCTTCGGCTGTGGCCTCGGGTGCGGCTCTGCGAGTCTGCTGTTGGGGCGATGACATGGCCTGTGGCATCTCCCCGGACTCCGCGTACTGCTGCATGAGCTCCATGGCCTCCTGCATCTCCTGCAGTTGTTCCGGTGACATCTCCATGCCCATCTGGGCCATCGCATCCTGCATGGCGGCGGGGTCGAACTCCATGTCAGCCATTGCCGCCATGCTGCCCATCGCCATTTCCTCGACGCTTCCCGTCTCTTCCAGGCCTCTTTTGGCCGCGTCATTTTGCGGGTCCATTCTCAAGGCCATCTCGTAGTAGATGCTGGCTTGAACGTCCTCGCCGGAGGCCAGATAAGCATCTGCCAGGGCAACTGCGGCAGCTGGTGAGGTGTGGTGCAGACCCTGGTTGAGTTGCAGGATCTGAACGCTTTCGTGGTTCTTCTCCTGGGCCAAGAGGCTGCGGCCCAGGGCCTCGATGCCCGCCTCATCGATCTCGAATCTCTGCTTCTGGAAGGCGTCCATCATCACTTCCTGGGTGACCTCGTCCAGAGTGCCATTGGTGATGGCGGCTGCGAGTGCCTCGGAAGCAAGGGTCCTGGTGGCCCGCGCCGAGGTCGGGGCGAACAGGAATGTGGCGGTCACGACAAGTAGCAGATAGATCTTAGGTTGGCGGATCTTCGACGAATCGAGTTTCATTTTGCTCTCCAGGTAAAGTGACTCATAGCAGGGTACGCAAAACCTCGCAGATCCCCGCCAGGACATGCTGCTAGCATGAAGCCAACTCGCGATGGTTGGCACCATGATAGAGCAAGTCCTGATCGGCCAGGGAGATTCGATTCGCGGAATCCCGCGTCCGGTCTGGGAGCGAGGACTGCGCAAGGTCCCGGAGCACGCCAGGGACCGGCTCGATTTCATGTCCGAGGACCACCATCGGGTTCGTCGTTTGGCGGTCTTGGATCTGGCGCGGCGTGGAACGCCCCTGCCGCCCGAGCATTTTGTCGAGCAACTGGATCTGCCCCGCGGCGTGGTCGCGGAGATTCTCGATGAGCTCGAGCGCAGACTTTTCTTCCTGGTCCGCGACGCCGAGGGTTCAGTCTCCTGGGCCTATCCTGTGACCATCGATCGCACGCCGCATCGCTTGACCTTCAGCACGGGCGAGCGGCTTCACGGTGCCTGAGCGGAGGATGTGGTGGCAACGCCCTTCGTGCAAGGGCGTCTACGCGATGAAGAGCTCGAGGTCAGTGTGGCTACCGAGTGTTCACAGACTGGGCGGGGGTTGCGACTGACTCTCGACAGCGATCTCGGTTTTCACGTGGAGACGCCGGAGGCGAATCCATTTCTCTTCGAGCCGTATCTCGATTGGTCGAAATTCTCGGCACCCAACATCATCCACGACTACTGAAGCCGTTCCGTGTTCTTCTGGTCAGAAGAAGAAGCCAGACAGCATCGCAGGCAGCCCGGCGTGATCGATGGCGCCTACCTGACGTTGGAGCAGGCCGTCTTTGCCACACCCTTTGGCCAGAGCCCACTTTTCG
Source organism: uncultured Acidobacteriota bacterium (assembly GCA_963707075.1). Classification (GTDB taxonomy): domain Bacteria; phylum Acidobacteriota; class Thermoanaerobaculia; order Multivoradales; family JAHEKO01; genus CAXMQZ01. Next base: position 1,058,698 of record CAVPOX010000002.1, on the reverse strand, counting down.
CGTTCGACGTCTGAGTGTTATAGGATTTGGCGCGCAAGTTTCAGTTTGGGTAGTGAACCAGGGGCTGTGGATGCCGAAATCGGCATCACCGGCAAGAAGGGGGCAACGTGGAAGCGGAAACTCGCGGTGCTCGTTGGAGCGTCATCTTCCTATCGGCATTTGTCGGAGTGATGGGAGTGGGCACGCCACCGGTCGCGATGGCCGAGCAGGCAACGTCATCAGGGGCCGCGAAGCACCCGTCAGAGGCCCAGACTCAGTTCACGGCTCGCTATCGGGCTGCGCTCACGGATCTCTGGAACGGCAGACCCCTGGAAGCCATCGATCCGCTGTACAGGCTCGTTCTCGACGGCGGCTGCGACAATCACAAGTGCCAACTTCGGCTGGCCCAGGCTTACCGGTACATCGGCGAGCTCGACGAAGCTCGGCGGTGGGCCGACGCTGCCGTGGAGAGAGCTGCCAAGGTAGGGGTATCTGGTGCCGAGGAGTACAACGAGCTCGGTCTGTGCCATTTCGAATTGGCCAAGACCGATCTCTCTCATCTTGACACGGCCGTCGTCGCTTTTCGCGAGGCGGTTGCGCGCCATCGTCAACGAGGCGACACCTACCTCTACAATCTCTCCCAGGTCTTGCTGGCAGCCGGACGAGCTGAGGAAGCCGGCGCCATTCTCGCGAAGTTTCAGGAAGCCGGGGAGCTGAGACCGATCATCGAGAAGGGGGAGGCGGTGCTCGGGGAGTACAGCCCGCTCCAGGTCGTCGAGCGCAAGTACGCCAAGTTCACCCCGGAGGCCAAGCGACAGGGGACCGAGGGAAAGATCCTGCTGCGTGCGGTGATCGATGCGGAAGGCAAGGTGGCGGACGTCGAGGTGGTCCAAGGCCTGCCGAATGGCCTGAACGAAGAGGCTTTGAAGGCTCTGCGAAAATCGAGGTTCCAACCAGCGACCCTGAATGGCGAGCCGGTCGCGGCCGTGTATCACCAATCACTCGATATGAAGCTGACTGCGGCGATCATCAGTCAGCGTCGCATCACCGGCGATAGTCACGGCCATTGACTCGACCCCTGGCGGAGACCCGGATCCTTCTCGGTATCTGAAGGTCGACTCCCGCCTCGGGTAGCGCATTCAAGCTGGCCTGGTGTGCTAGGTTCCACGCGATACGGCCATGTCTCGTCCTGCTCAACTGAGATCTCTGCTTCTCATCACACTCGTAGCCAGTGCTCTGTTCCAGGGCTGTCGCAGCGAGGAGCCGGCCCCACGTGTCGAGCAGCCACCTCTGCCCGCGCCGAGCAGGATCTTCCTGATTACCGTCGATACCCTGCGCGCGGACCATCTCGGTGCCTACGGTTATCCCCGAGACACTTCGCCCCATATCGATCGATTGGCTGAAGAGGGCGTCTTGTTTCGCCGAGCCATCGCGCAGTGGCCCAAGACCACCCCTTCATTCGGAGCGATTTTCACCGGTCAGTATCCCCAGACCAATGGCATGACACACCGTGCGGCGCGGGGTCTCTACGACAGCTTTCTGACCATGGCTGAGATGTTCCAGGGTGCCGGGTACTTCACCGCTGCGGTCATTTCCAATCCGGTTCTGCGCAAGAGCCTGGGATGGGATCAGGGGTTCGACAGGTACTGGCAGTCGTGGCGAACCGATGAGGATCTCGGGTCCGATGCCGTCAGGTACCGCGAGGTCATCAATGCGCAGCGTGTGAACTCGATGGCCCCGTATCTGCTCGAGCGGGTAGCCGCGCACGAACGGTTCTTCGTGTGGATTCATTACTCGGATCCTCACGCCCCCTATATCTTGCCTGCGGCGACGCCGAATCCCTTTCTCGGTGACGAGCTCGACGTGGGGGACGCCCGAATTCCGGACGACTTGAGCGCCAAGCTCCGCCTCGACGACGAGACGCGCCTCGGTTTCTACATCGCCCAGTACGATGCCAACATCCTGGAAGCGGATCGAGCGATCGGCGAGATTCTCCAGATCGCCGAAGAGAGAGGTCTGTTGGCGGATGCTCTGGTGGTCATCGCCTCCGATCATGGCGAGGAGATGGGGGAGCACGAGTCGTACTTTCGCCATGGCCCCTTGCCCTACAACACCGGGTCGCACGTGCCCTTGATCTTCTACTACCCGGGGGCAATTGCCGGTGGCCGGATCGTCGATCGTCCCGTCGAGCTGATCGATCTGTACCCGACTTTCGCGGAGCTGGTTGGAGGGGAGAGTCCCGCGCAGATCGAGGGATCGAGCCTGCTCCCGCTCTTGCGCGAGACGCCCGCCCAGATTGAGCCTGAAGAGCCCGCCTACGCCTTCTCGGAGGCCGGGCAGCCCCTGACGGTGCGCCATTACTATCGCAGTATTCAGGATGATCGGTGGAAGCTCGTCTATCACCCGGCGACCAGCGGCGAAATGGGCGAGGCACCGGTTTTGCTCGAGCTCTACGACCTCGAATCCGACCCTCTCGAGCTCGCCGATCTGGCGGGCCAGCACAAGGGGGAGTTCGATCGACTCTGGGGCGAGCTATCGGAGTGGATTCGGGAAGGCGAGAGCCCGTCTGCGGCAATGGAGGAAGGTGAAGGACTGGACGAGGAGACACAGGACGCGCTGCGGGCCCTGGGCTATCTGGACTGAGTCGCATGCGGATCCGCGTCTTCCTCGCTTTTGTCATGGCCATCGGCGTCCTGGGGTGCGGCGAGGGGCCAGTGCAGTTGCCCAGCACGCCAGAGGCGCTCGACCGGCCCGATATCCTCCTGGTTACCTACTGCACCATGCGTGCGGATCGCTGGGGAGTCTATGGCGGCGGCACGTTGACTCCCAACATCGATGGTCTGGGGCGCGAAGGTGTCGTCTTTCGTAACCACTACACCCAGGCCTCCTACAGTGGTGGGTCGTTCGCCTCGATCATCACCGGCAAGTATGGGTTCCACCACGGTATCTACGATCATCCCCGGCGCCTCGAGGATCGCCATGTGACCTTGGCAGAGCTGCTCAAGGAAGCGGGCTATGCCACCGGCGCCTTCGTCACCCATGGCTATATCGGTCCGAAATGGAACTATCCCCAGGGAATCGATCGATTCAACAGCTTCGATCTCGACAAGGTGCCGTGGTCTCGACTGCCAGACATTCAGAAGACCGACAAGCGCGTCGGGGAAGCCCTCGGCTGGGTTGACGAAATCGGTGACCGACCCTATTTTCTGTGGTTCCAGACCAAACTAACCCACTATTTTCCGCGCACAAAGGCTCGATTTGTCTCGACTGAGAGCTTCGAGGCATCGCGCAGTTTCAGAGCCCGAACCGCGGGGGTTCCGGTAGGTGAGGTCATGTTCGATTTCGCCAGTCTGAATGTGACCCCAGAGGAACGCCAAGGGCTTTTCGCTCTCTACGACGGGGCAGTCGCGCAGAGCGACGAGATCCTGGGATTCCTCTTGGAAGGTCTGAAGGAACGGGGCAGGCTCGACAACACGATCGTCGTGATCACGGCCGATCATGGCGAGACCCTGGGCGAAGGAGGTCTCTTCTTCAATCACGACTCGAATCTTTACGAGCCGACAGTGCACGTTCCCCTGGTGCTACGGATTCCGGGTCGAGAGCCCGGCGAGGTTGCGTCACTGACCCGCAACATCGACCTGCTTCCCACGCTGACGGAGTTGGTCGGCATCGCCGCGCCTGCCGACGTCGATGGTCAAAGTCTGCTGGGTCTGATAGCTGGAGAAGAATCCGACCTGCCTGTTTTCTCGGAAACCCGGCCCAAGGCTGCCGAACGCGAGGACTACGAGAGGTACCCGGTGAAGGTCGCAGGTGTCGAGGGCAAAGTGCGCATGATTCGCCGCGGCAGCCACAAGCTGATCCTGACTCCACTACCCGATGGCTATGACCTGCAGCTCTACGATCTGGAAGCCGACCCTGGTGAGACCACCAATTTGTCCAGGAGTCAGCCCGATCTGGCTAGGCGACTGGGGTGGGAGCTGGAGCAGTGGTTTTCTGGCTACCAGGAGGCGGATACCTCTCCTCTGGAGCTCGACGAGGAAGATCTGGAGTCCCTGCGGGCTCTGGGCTACCTCGACTGATGGAAGCCCGTTTGGCCGCGACTGCCGCTAGGGTTCACCGGTGTCGCGAAAAGATGCGCTCGAGCTCGTCACCGATGGCCACGGTCTCACCCAGAACCGCCTTCCACACAGGCGTGGTCTCCATACAGAGAAAGACGAAGACCTTGCCTCGCCAGGGCTGCATGGCCTGGTAGAGACTCGAATAGAGCGCGATCCGGATGTCCTCCGGATAGGTCAGCCTGTCCCGAGGATCTTCGACCAGTGGCATCTGGAGGGCTTTGCTCTCGCCGCCCCGGTGCCGAATCTCGCGGACGAGGGCTCGGGTAAACGAGGCGACTCCCATGGAAACGAACTCGATCTCCTCCGGAGAGAAGAGAGCCATCATCTGGCCCATCAATGAGGAGTAGTCTTCTCGCCAGCCCTGATAGTGGACGATGGGATTGAGGTGGAATCCGATGCGGTATCCACGATCCGCTACCGCCCTGGCAGCGTGCAGTCGGCCATGCAGCATGGCTGTACCGTGTTCCTCGTTGCGGATGATCGTGTCGGTGTTGACCAACCAGGTGCAGACGATATTGCTCGGTGGCTCGTGCCGGCGCAGGTACTCGATGCGATCCGACTTGGTCTTGAATTCCAGTTGGACATTTGGATGCCGCCGGGCGAAATCGAAGAGGGCGTCGAGCATGCCGTGGCGGTTGCCCCACAGGAGGGAGTCCGAGAACTCTCCGGTACTGATGTGGTAGAAGCGATCGGGTTCGAGCTCGACGTCGGCGAGTCGGTCAGCCAGGTCGGCGGAGAATTCGACCTTGTCTCCCAGAGTCGAACCGATGACGCAGAAGCTGCAGCCGAGGGCACAACCCGAGGCAGCCTCGATGGTGTGGAGACCACAGCAATTGGCCTCTTCCGAGAAGAATGGACACAGCGTGAAGACTCTCGACGGAGCGGGACGTGTGGTCAGAGTTGCCCTGGCCCGAGCCAGACCGCGAAGAGGCTCGTTGGGGTAGGTCTTGGCTTGGGTGCGCAGGCCAGCGAGGTGGGATTCGAGCAGGGCCAACAGAGCGCTCTTGCGTTGCCCGCCATCGCCGGAAACCTCGGTCTCCCACTCTTGCCAGAGCGCGGCCAGGGATGTTTCCCGCCACATCTCCAGATCTCTGGCGGCCCGAGAGAGCTCCTGAATCTCCTCGAATTCGAGCGGGTAATCCTCTGCAATGCGCTGCAGGAATATCTGATCCTCGGCTTCGAGTGCCGGAATCAGGGTGTCGCTGTAGATGCGTGTGCGAAGCTCTGGATCCATCATCCTTCCTCGGGCTGGCAGCAGCTAGGCAGGCCGACAACTCTCCCGAGGTCGTCGAGACGCTTTCTCAACGCTAGCAGGAAAGGCCGGGACGTGCGCCACTCGTTTGGGTAGGTCCGTCGGGACGTGCTACGGTCCGTCTGGCATTTGCCGATTAAATTGCGCTTGGAGGAGTCATGAGCACGGAGCCCCTGTTCAATGAGACCGTCGGTGTGATGGCCGTCATCACCATGGTTCCGGTCTTCTTTGTCTGGCTGGAGAGGAGGACGAAGTGGAGGATCTTCGACTTCCTGCCGGCGATCATCTGGATCTTCCTGACTCCGATCTTCCTCAGCAATCTCGATGTGCTGCCATTTCTGCCCTTCGACCGCAGTGTCATTCCGCGGTCGACCCCGATCTACGACCACTACAAGTCATGGGCGGTGCCGATGTTCATCGTCCTCATGCTGCTGGACATCAACATCAAGGAGTCGCTGAAGGTAGCCTGGAAGGGCGTGGCGGTGTTGGTCATGGGGGCGGTAGGAATCGTCGTAGGTGCGGCGATTGCCTTCTATCTTTTTCGCCACGATGTTCCGGCCAACACCTGGTCGGGTTTCGGTGCTCTGGCGGGAAGTTGGATCGGCGGCACCGGCAACTTGATGGCCGTCGCCGAGAGCCTCGAGACTCCGGGTGAAATGGTGGGCATGGTCGTCCTGGTGGACAACATTGTCTATCTGTTCTACTTCCCCATCATTCTGATGAGCAAGAACTGGGCGAACCGATTCAACCGCTTCACCCGGGTTTCAGAAGAGGAGATCCGTCATATCTCCGAAGCCACTCAGATGGTGGAGAAGAAGACGCACGAAGTCCACTTCAAGGACCTTCTGACCCTCCTGGGTTGGGGCTTCACCGCCATCCTGATCGCCAATCAAGTGGCCAGGATCATGCCGGAGATGCCGCCGGTGCTCACCGAGAAGACCTGGGCGATGCTGCTGGTCACGACTTTTGGCATCTTCATGTCCAGTACACCGCTGAAGAAGGTTCCGGGAACCGAGCCGCTGGCCATGACTCTGGTTTACATCTCGATGACGATGATCGGGGCTTCGGCCGACTTGCGCAATCTGGGAGCTGCAGCCTGGTTCCTGGCCGCGGGCTTCATCTGCATCGGCGTGCACTTTCTCTTCATCATTCTCGGGGCCCGACTCTTGAAGCTCGACGTCAGCATGGCGGCAGTGGCCAGTGTCGCCTCTGTGGGTGGCGCGGCCTCGGCGCCGATTGCGGCGGGTTACCACCGTGAAGAGCTCGTGCCGGTGTCGATCATGTTGGCCCTGATTGGTTACGGACTCGGCAACTACCTCGGCGTCGCCACCGCTCAGCTCTGCCAGATGCTCCTGTAGCGGCAGATCTCTTGACGTTTCACCTTATAGCTGATGGTCAAGGGGCCCTAAGGTTCGGTCGTCTCTTCGCCGAACGTAGCCTCACCCTCCTCTCGAGGAGAGAGGTGAAGAGACGACCGAACCGTGCCGACCGAGGCCACCCTCAGCGCCCCTCGGTAGCACCTTGCAGGGCATTGTGCCGGTACCTGCTCAGGCCTGTGCAATAGCAGCGACGTCGACGCCATTACGGAATATCGCCAGGCCGGCACCTTCGTCGGGCACCTCGCCGGACAATTTGCGTCGCGACCAGAGAGGGTGCTGGAAGGGATACAAATAGGCATCAGGGTGAGGCATCAAGCCGAACAGGCGTCCTGTCGGATCGCAAATGCCCGCGATGGCACCCACCGAGCCGTTCGGATTGGCCGGCCATTCCTCGGTCGGGATGCCCTCGTCGTCGACATAGCGCACGGCGACCTGATGGCCCTGTTGCAGCCGCTCGAGGATCGCGTCATCGGCAGTCAGGAACTTGCCCTCCCCATGTCGTGTCGGCAGGTCGATCTGATCAATCCCTTGCGTCCACACACAGGGTGATTGGGGATCGGCCTTCAGCCTGACCCAGGAGTCCCAATAGCCCAGGCGGTCGTTGGGCGCCAGGGTGGCGCGAGGAGTTCGGTAGTCGCCGTCGAAGCCTGGCACCATGCCGAGTCGCACCATGGTCTGGAAGCCGTTGCAGATCCCCAGGGCGAGACCTCCGCCGTGAATGAAGCGCACCAGCTGATCGTAGAGTCGCCAGCGGATCTTGTTCGCAAAGACCGACCCGGCTCCCAGATGGTCCCCAAAAGCGAAGCCGCCGACAAAGGCGATGATCTGATAGTCGGCGAGCCTTCTGTCCGCAGCGCCCTCCAGTAGATCCAGCAGATGGACTGGCTCGGGGCTTGCGCCCACCATGCGAAAGGCCTCGGCTGTTTCCACCTCGCAATTCAGGCCGAGTCCGGTAAGGACCAGAACGCGAACGGCGGCGCGCGCGGCATCCAGCTCGGCCGGGGGCAGGGAGCGAAACTCAGTGATGCGATCGTCAGGCATCGGCCAGACCCTCCTTGAACCGTCGGCGCATCTGCTCGATCGAGAGGTCGACCAGAGTGGATTCGCCTCGTTGAATCGTCAACTGGTCTCGATCGGTCACTGCGCCGACGCGTTGGCAGTCGAGGTCGGTGAACCGAGCTGCGAAGGTGTCGGCATCGGTGGCGGCAACCGTGATGATGAAACGTCCGTTGGATTCCGAAAAGAGCAAGTCATCGTCTTCGAGCTCGGCGACCCCAGGGCATGCACTCACATCGAGGGAGCCTCCCAGGCCTCCACCCATCGCGCATTTGGCCAGGGAGACGGCCAACCCTCCCTTCGTCGGTGTGGCCGCGGATCGGACCAAACCGTCGGCGATCGCGGCCTGAAGCTCTCGATAGAGCGGCAAGGTCTGCGCAGGATCGACTGTGGGTGGGTTGGAGCCGACGAACGGTTTGGGCTGACCGAGTTCTGTTGTCGAACCCTGGCGATCTCCGAGATAGCGCAGGTATTCACTACCACCCGTATGCGCTTCTGTCTTGCCCAAGATGAAGATCACGTCCCCGGGCTCCTTGAAATCGAGAGTGATCGCGGTCTGGACATCATCGATCTGTCCGATGGCGGAGAGCAGCAGCGTCGGAGGGACGCAGATCTTGACGCCGCCCATGGTGGACTCGTTCTTCATCGAATCCTTGCCGGAAATCAGCGGCACTGCGTAGGCGGAGCAGACATCGTAGAGGCCCTGGCAGGCCCGCACCAGTTGCGCCAGCTTGTACTCCCCGTCCGGAGTCTTCTCCGAACGAACCGGGTCTGGCCAGCAGAAGTTGTCCAGGGCGGCAATTCGGTCCAGACGGGCTCCGGCACAGATCTGTCGACGGACCGCCTCGTCTACGACCGTTGCAGCCATCGAGTAGGTGTCCAGGTCCGATAGGAACGGATTGATACCTTCGGAGAGCACCAGGCCGCGCAGCGAGCCGTGGCGGGCGAGGAAGACGGTGGCTTCCGCCGGGATATCGCTTTCGACTCCGACGAACGGCTTGATCACCGACAGTCCCTTGACCTCGTGATCATAGTGACGCGCCTTGGCCTCTCCACTGGTGAGATTGAGCCGACCCAGAAGCGCACCGAGGGTCTCGTCGTGATCCGTACTCCGGTCTGCCGGTTCTGTCCAGGTTGGTGGGATCCAGCGAGCGGTCAGATCGAGGTCTGGCACCCCGTGGTGGAGGAAGTTCATGTCGAGAAGCGCCACAGTTTCGTCGCCATAGGTGACCTGGATGACACCATCGTCGGTGAAACTGCCCAGGACCGTGGCTTCAACCTCCCGTCGGGCGGCCAGATCTAGGAATTCCTGTACCCGAGTCGGGTGCACTGCGAGAGTCATCCGTTCCTGGGCCTCGGAAAGAAATATCTCCCACGGTGCCAGCCCCGCGTACTTGAGTGGCGCCTTGGCCAGGTCGAGGCGTGCCCCGCCTGGGGTCTCCGCCATTTCTCCGACCGAGGACGACAGGCCTCCCGCGCCGTTGTCCGTGATGGCGCTGTAGAGCCCGAGCTCGCGCGCCTCGAGCAGGAAGTCGAACATCATCTTCTGGGTGATGGGGTCACCGATCTGAACCGCCTGGGCCGGTGACGACTCATCCAGGGCTGCGGAGGAAAAGGTGGCACCGTGGATTCCGTCGGCTCCGATGCGGCCGCCGACCATGACGATGGCATCTCCAGCTGCCGGGTACTTCTCTTCACCTGGACTGCCGGCAATCCTCACCGGCAGCGTGCCAACGGTGCCACAGAAAACTAGCGGCTTGCCAAGGTAGCGATCGTCGAAGACCTCCCATCCCCGGCCATAGGGGATGCCGCTCTGGTTGCCGCCATCGATCACCCCCTGATGGACCCCATCACGAATTCTCCTGGGATGGAGGAGGCCCTTGGGAAGCTCTCCTTTGTAGAACGGCGTCGCAAAGCAGTAGCCCCAGACGTTGACCAGCAGGTCGGCGCCACGCCCCGTGCCAAAGGGGTCTCGGTTGACGCCGACAATGCCAGTCATGGCGCCGCCGTAGGGATCGAGGGCAGATGGTGAATTGTGGGTTTCCACCTTGAAGACCAGGTGAATGTCATCATCGAAAGTGACCACGCCGGCGTTGTCGTGAAAGACCGAGACCAGCCATGATCGACCTCCATCAGCTTCCAGGTTCTGGTGAATCTCCTCGGTTACTCCGCGGATGTAGCTCTTGAACAGAGACTCGATTCTCTGAGGCTCGCCCTCCCCTGCGTAGTAGGTGATCGCGGAGTTGAAGATCTTGTGCTTGCAGTGCTCGCTCCAGGTTTGCGCCAGACACTCGAGCTCGACGTCTGTGGGGGCAGCCGTCAACCCGAGCGCTCGGCGTCGGGGGTCCGATCCGATGCTCGCGAAGTGATCGCGGATAGCCCGCATCTCCTCCAGGGACAAGGCCAGCATGCCTTCGTCGCTGATTTTTTGCAGATCTTCATCGGACCCGGAGAGGTCTATTGTCTGAACACTGGGCGTCGTCGTCGCTGGGACCTTGGGAATCGCAAGGTCGGGGGGAGCCGACTCCCAACTGTCGTGAGTTGCCACGGTGATGTTCTGGATGACCGGGTTGGCCAGCAACTCATATGCGATCCTTTCGCCCTGGGCTGGGTCGACCCCCTCGAGCAGGTAGAGGATCGAGGTGTAGACCGCCGTACCTTCACCCAGGTGGCGACCAAGGGTGTCCTGGATCGCGACCATGGCGCTCTTGCCTATCGGATCGGCCACTCCGGGCTTGTAGGCGACACGGATGCCAATATCGAAAACACCGTCGTCTACCCTGCCGATCGCGCCCACCTGCAACACCGGATCCGCGAATTCCTGCACGATTCTGGTGAGCTCATCTGCCGTGAGATCGGCCTCGATGTGGTAGACGTCACGGGTCCGCACGGCCGTTACCGGGATATCCAGAAAGCTGCGCACCCTTCTGGCGACGTGCTCGCCCCGGGCATCGCGCAAGCTGCGGCGAGTCGCGATTTCGATCCGGTGGATCATGAATTCCCTCCTGCGGTGCCTGACACCGCCTCCCGTCAGATTCTACGGCAGGGATGAGGCGTCGTGGGCGGATGGTGGTAGCGTTACCAGAACGATGCTCCGTTGGGCAGAAAAGGCGCGGCTTTGCGCTGTCTCGAGTGCTGTGATCCTGGCGTGTTGGCTCTCGCTCTCGCCGGTGGCAGCTGAAAGTCGCCAGGGCAAGAAGAACAAGAAGAGCGAGGAGTTCGCAGAAGCAGTCGATGTCACGGAGGTCCAGGTGCCGGTGACGGTCGTTGGCAAGGACGGACTACCGATACGGGGATTGCGCCTCGAGGATTTCGAGCTTACTGACAATGGCCGACGACAGACCCTCTCCAGGCTCGAGACGATCGATCTCGAGGCACTCGAGCCCGGCGCGACGCGGACCGAGATCGAAGGGGCCGTGCCAGCCGCTGCGCGACGGTATTTCCTTTTGCTTTTCGATCACTCGTTCGCCAACCCGAGCTCGATTCGCAAGGCCCAGGAAGCAGCCAGGCGGTTCGTGGTGGAAGCTCTGCACGCAACCGACCTGGCTGCGGTAGCGGTTCTGACGCCGGATGCGGGGCCACGTCTTGTCGTGACCTTCACCCCTGATCGTGCCCAGGTGGCGCGCGGGATCGACGCAGTCGCCTCTCCAGAGCTCCTGCAGATGGCGCGCGGGCAGGATCCGCTTCGATTCATGATTCAGGTTCCCAGCTCAACGGGCGGCTCGGCGACGACCCGGAACACCCCGGTGGATGACGAATTTACTCAGTCGGCGCCTGATGGAATGCAGTCGTACTTCGAAGTTATCGGTCAGCGCATGGAGAACGTCGAGCGGAGCTTCGATCGAGGCCAGGTCGAAGGCTGGTCGGCGGCGATGGCTCAGCTCGGTCAGGCGCTTGGCAGCCTGCGGGGTCGCAAGTATGTGGTTTATCTCTCGGAGGGCTTCGACAGTGAGCTGCTCTACGGCGAGTCCTCGATGGGAGCCTCACCGTTTGAAGGTCAGGCCCTCACGCCTTCCGAGCAGAATGTTGCCGGAGTCCTCGATTCCGAGAGTCTCTATGGTAGCGGTGGTCTGCGTAGCTCGGTCGACGAGATGCTGCGCGAGTTTCGCCGCGCTGACAGCGTTATCGAAGCGGTCGATATCTCTGCCTTCGGCGAGGCTGGTGCAGGAGATTCGACGCTGGGCTCGGAAGGCTCCCTCTTCTACATGGCCAACGAAACGGGTGGCGACGTCTTTCCAGGTGGAAGCGATCTCGACGAGCAACTCGAGATCATGCTTCGACGGACAGCTCTCACCTACCTGCTGACTTTCCAGCCGACCCGTCTCAAGCACGACGGCAGCTATCACCGACTGAAGGTCAAGGCGGCGATTCCGGCGGGCGCGAAGCTGACTCATCGGGCCGGGTACTATGCTCCAAAACCCTTCGATGAGCTCCACCCGATCGAGAAGGATCTGCTCATTGCCGATGCGATCGCAGGCGCCACCCCGTCGAGGGACGTGAGCGTCGATGTTTTGGCCGCCCCGTTTCCAGCGAACGCGTCCAGGGCGTATGTTCCCGTGGTTCTGGAGATCGCCGGCGAGAGCCTGGTGGTTGGTCACGAGGAGGATCATCTTCCTATCGAGATCTATGCCTACGTTTCGGATGAGACCGGGTCGATGAGTGACTTCTTCACCCAGGTGTTGACCTTCAACCTGGCAGGGCGAAGGGATGCCTTTCGCGTTACGGGACTCAAATACTATGGGCATGTCGACCTGGAGGCGGGCAACGACTACCTGTTACGGGTTGTCGTGCGCAACGGCCGAACGGGGCGCACAGGAGTCGAGACGCTGCCACTCGATGTTCCTGACTATTCCAGTCCCGCGCCGGTATTGCTGCCGCCCTTTGTGGTCGAACCGCCACAGCGCTGGTTCATGGTGAGGGAGAAGCCACCTGAAGAGCAGGATCAGGACTGGTTCGTCTATCCGTTCACCATCCAGGGTGAGCCCTTCGTGCCGGCCGTCACTCCGGTCTTCCGGCAGGACGAGGAGATCCAGCTCTGCCTTATCGCCTACAACCTGGGCGTAGAGGACCCGCAGCTGAGTGGCCGGGTGTTGACCAGGGAGGGGCTCGACATCGAGGCCGCCGAGTTGAGGCTGACGGATCACATCATCGCCAAGCAGTCGGGTGTGGACAAGCTGATCGCCAGGTTCTCGGCCGCTGGACTGACTCCAGGTCGGTACACGCTGCGTCTCGAGCTACTAGACCCCTCCTGGGGTGCGCCGGTTTACCAGCAGGTGGCTTTTACCGTCAGCGATTGAGCATTCCGGTCCCGAGTTGCCAGCAGCCAAAGGAGAGAGGGTCGTCAGCAGTTTCAAGTCCGATCGGAGGAGGCTCATCGCCTTGACAGTCCTCGCGGTCGGCTGGTGGAGCTGCGCCATCGAGAAAGCACCAGGGCACGATTCAACCGGCGGTGAGGAGGATCTCACCGATCTGGTGGCCTTGCCGTACCTGTCCTGGAGCGATGAACAGGCAGATCCGGAAAAGCTCGGTGTCACTCTGTGGGATGAGGAGAGAGCATGGGCGGGATTCAATCTCTACACGAACGACGTGAACGAGGCCTATTTGATGGATATGGGCGGACGGCGAGTCCACACCTGGGCTCTTGGCGCAGCTTACTCGCACTGCGAGCATTTCGAGCTCTTGACCGACGGTGAGATCGTAGCTGTCTGCGTAGGAGAGGCGCTGGTGAGACTGGACCGTGACTCGAATGTCGTCTGGTCGCTGAGCAAGCCGGTGCATCACGATGTGGCGGTTCTGGAGGACGGCTCCTTTATCGTTCCGCGCCGGGGCAAGCTGAGGGAGTACCAGGGGCGCCGGGTCGGATTCGATGCATTGATGTGGGTGGCCGGCGATGGTGAAATCCTCGATCATTGGCGCACCTGGAATCACCTTGGAGAGCTGCAACGACACCATCGATCGAGTACGCTCGACGAGTCACACGCCGGACCGCCCTTGAAGAAGAGTCACGACTACTACCACCTCAATACTGTGGAGGTGCTTCCCGACACTCCTTTGGGTCGCCAGGATCGGCGATTCCGTGCCGGCAACATCCTCATCTGTCTGCGCAACGTGAACCTGATCCTCATCCTGGATCACGACACCAGGGAGGTGGCCTGGGCCTGGGGGGACGATGACCTGGAGATGCCCCACATGCCGACCATGCTCCCCAATGGAAACATCCTGGTTTACGACAACGGCGTCTGGAGCGGGCGCACACGGGTCATCGAGCTGGATCCCGCCAGTGAACAGATTGTCTGGGTCTACGAAGGTGAGCCACTCGAGAGCTTCTTTAGCAAACGCCGGGGTTCCAACCAGCGACTACCCAACGGCAATACGCTCATCGCCGATTCGGAGAGCGGTCGTGCCTTCGAAGTAACAGCTGCGGGGGAGACGGTCTGGGAGTTCTGGAATCCCGAGCTGATGGACGATCGGCGCAAGCGCATCTATCGCCTGATGCGGCGCTCAGAAGAGGATGTCAAGCAGTGCTTCCGCCGAAGCTCACTGCATCGCGGGAGCGACTGACTGCCTTCAGGCCAGGGATACGATGCCCATCGAATCGCCCATTCACCTTCTGGAGATGACAACAGCGGATAATGTGCCATGAAACTCTTTCGTAGCCCACTCCTCTGGCTCATCTTGCAGTTGGTGATGACGTTTACCTTTCTCTCGTGGAGGGGAGGCCTCGAATACGAACGTCATCCCGACACGCAGAGCTATCTCAATCTGTCCCAGGCGGAAAGCCTCTCGGAGGCTCTGTCGCATCGAAGGACGCTGGGTTATCCCTTCTTTCTCGAGGCTGTGACGAGCTCCGGCTCCTGGCTGGAACCGCTTCCCACGGCGCAGGTTCTGCTCTTTTTTGGATCCGTGTTGCTTTTCTGGTGGGCGATCCGGCGTTGCTCGGGATCGGGCTGGCTGGCCTTGGCGGCAGCGTTTCCATTGCCCTGGGCTGGTGTAATGGCGCTCGCCGCGCTGGTTCTGCCGGACTTTCTCGCTTCTGCTGCGGCCATCGTGGCGGTCTCCTGCCTCTTCGTGCTCGCGATGGACGCGTCCAGGGTGATCTGGTGGATGGGACTCGGCACCGCCGTGTTCTGTGCCTACCAGCTGCGACCTGCTGCCGTCTTCTTGATTGTCTTCCTGCCGCTTCTGGGGTTGACCCTGAAGTGGGTATGCGGCGAACGAAGCCGGGGAGCCCTGGCGCGGTGGACGGCAGCAGCGACGCTGGTGACGGTGTTACCGTTCCTCGCCTTTTGCGGTTGGCGCTGGATGACGGTTGGCCACTTTGGTGTGGTGTCGTTCGGTGGGCTCAATCAGGCTGGAATGGCGGCGAATTTCCTCGATGGTGAGGTTGTCAGCCAGCTGCCAAGAGAGCATCGCCGATTGGCCAGGAACATGTTACGGATGCGACGCGAG
The DNA here is from genome assembly GCA_963707075.1 of uncultured Acidobacteriota bacterium. Taxonomy (GTDB): domain Bacteria; phylum Acidobacteriota; class Thermoanaerobaculia; order Multivoradales; family JAHEKO01; genus CAXMQZ01. The sequence goes on along the minus strand of CAVPOX010000002.1, from coordinate 1,043,465 downwards.
CGCGGCTGGCAGACCATGACGGCACAGAGCCCGGCGGTCGAGCACTTCGCGCAGTACAGCGACAACATATGGTGGATCGCGCTGCCTTCTGTGGTGCGCGAATACAACCGCCTCAGCGCCTTGCCCGAGGGGCATCCGGATCGCATGCAGGGATTGGAGCGGCCCAGAGGGGTGGTGCAGAATGAAATGCTCTCGCGCGCTTCGAAGGCCATCGTGCGACTTCGGCCCGGCCTCTACTTCAACTGGGTGACAAGTGCTCAGGTCTACGGCCTCAAGCAGTTGGCGAATTATGTCTGGATCATCGCTCCGACAGGGTTGTTGGTGCTTTCGGTCCCGCTCTTTCTGATCGCCAGTCGCTCCGCGGCTGGCTCGATGTTGCCAATCGAGCCGGCTGTTCTGTCGACACTTATCGGTCTCGTTCTCCTCGGCGCCGGTTATTTCGCCGCCTACCTCCTGCTCGTCAGTTTGGTGTCGTTCCCGTTTGTTCGCTATTTCGTCTCCTTGACCCTGTTTCTCCCGAGTGCCATCTGCGCTCAGCTATGGGTGATGTGGTCTCGGATCCTGCCATCGAGAGCCTGATCGACCCGCGCTCGGTGGAGATGGCAAAGTGACGAATCGTGGTCTCGAAGGGTATGCTTGCGACAGAGCTACTGCATGGACAAACGTAAGAGCCGGAGATACAAGCGCCGGATCCAGCTACGCTTCTGGAGTCTGGAGGAGAGGAATCCCCGCAAGGGGTTCACGCTCAACGTGTCGACATCCGGGATGTTCATCGCCGCCACGGCCCCGTTCAAGCCCGGAACCCGGATCTTCGTGGAGATCCCTTCGGGTCCCGAGAAGCTCGTCATGCAGGCCGTGGTGCGCTATGCCGCCCGGGTCGATCCCGTGCTCCAGAAAGTGAAACCTTCCGGGATGGGCATTCGGTTGCTTACCGTAGAAGAGCTCATGAGCGAAATCTTGAAGATCAGGAAGTCCTCCGAGGAGAGTCCAGAGAGGCCTGGCCTCGACCTGGCCGTTCCAGAGAGCACGGAACTGGAAGGCGTCGTTTTGACGGTTACCTTCGAGACGTCTCATGAGCTCGCCAACACCTTTCAACGAGATCTCAAACATGGTGGTCTCTTCGTCCCTACGGCGGAGCCGGTCGAGGAGGACGATCAAGTGGTGGTCGAGTTCCTCTTCGACTGGGACCCGGGATCTGTGATCCAGGCCCAGGCCAGCGTGATCAAGAAGTTTGCGGCTGCCGAGGGCTCGGCGACAGGGGAGACGGTCTCGGGCGTCGGTGTGGCCTTTTCTGATCCCGGTAGCGTTCAGGCTCAGTTCAGCAGGATCATGTCCGGCCTCGACCAGATCGGTTCGGCCAGCTAACCGGCCTCTTGAGCCTTTTGTATCTTGGCCCAGGAGTCCCGCAGGGTCACGGTGCGATTGAAGACCAGCTGCTCGGTAGGAGATTCCTCGGAATCTACACAGAAATATCCGAGTCGCTCGAACTGGACGGGATCCCCGGGTGCGGCTGCTGCCAGGCTCGGCTCTACCTTGCAGGTATCGAGCACCTCCATCGACTCGGCGTTCAGATTGGCTGTGAAGTCCTGGCCTTCTTCCACGTCGTCCGGGTCAGGCTTGGTGAAGAGGTGGTCGTAAAGTCGGACCTTCGCGGTCAGAGCGTGCGCTGCCGAAACCCAGTGGATCGTGCCGCGGACCTTGCGCCCGTCGGGAGCGTAGCCGCCGCGGGTCTCGGGATCGTAGGTGCAGTGGATCTCGACGATCTCGCCGTCCTCGTTCTTGACCACCTCGACGCATCGAACCAGGTAGCCCCAGCGCAAGCGGACTTCTCTTCCCGGTGCGAGGCGGAAGAACTTCTTCGGCGGGTCCTCCATGAAGTCGCCACGCTCGATGTAGAGCTCGCGTGAGAACGGCACCTTGCGGGAACCTGCGCTCTCATCCTCCGGGTTGTTGATGGCGTCGAGCTCCTCGGTCTGACCTTCGGGGTAGTTCAACAGGACGATCTTCAAGGGGCGCAGGACCGCCATGACCCGATGGGCATGCTGGTTGAGATCCTCGCGTACCAGATGCTCGAGCAGGGCGATATCGACAGTGCTGTTGGCCTTGGCCACGCCGATCGCGTCACAGAACTTACGAATGGCCGCAGCCGGGTACCCCCGGCGTCGCATCCCTGAAAGGGTGGGCATGCGTGGGTCGTCCCAACCAGAGACCAGGTTCGAGTTGACCAGTTGCAGGAGCTTGCGCTTGCTGAGAATCGTGTAGCTGAGATTCAGGCGTGCGAACTCGATCTGTCGGGATGGAAAGATCCCCAACTCACGGATGAACCAGTCGTAGAGCGGGCGATGATCTTCGAACTCCAGTGAGCACAGGGAATGGGTGATTTTCTCGATCGAGTCAGACTGGCCGTGGGCGTAGTCGTACATGGGGTAGATGCACCACTTGTCACCGGTCCGATGGTGCCTCGCATGCAGGATGCGGTACATCACGGGATCGCGCATATTGAGGTTGCCTGCCGCCATGTCGATCCTGGCGCGGAGGACATGAGAACCATCCGGAAATTCTCCGGCCCGCATGCGCTGGAACAGGTCGAGGCTCTCGGCCACCGGACGGTCGCGGTAAGGGCTCTCGCGGCCAGGCTCGGTCAGCGTCCCCCGGTGCTGGCGAATCTCCTCGGCCGTCAGCTCGTCGACGTAGGCCTTGCCCTCCTCGATCAGTTGGACCGCCCATTCGTAGAGCTGATCGAAGTAGTCCGAGGCGTAGTATTCCCGGTCTTCCCAATCGAAGCCCAACCAGCGGATATCGTGCTTGATCGACTGCACGAACTCCTCTTCCTCCTTGATCGGGTTGGTGTCGTCGAAGCGCAGGTTGCAGGTGCCACCATACTCCCTGGCGATGCCGAAGTTCAGGCAGATGGCCTTGGCATGGCCGATGTGGAGGTAGCCGTTGGGCTCGGGTGGAAAACGGGTCCGGATGGTCTCGTGCTTGCCGGACTTCAAGTCTTCGTCGATGAGGTTCTTGATGAAATGGCTGGGCGCTTTGGCCTCCGAAGCGTTCGCGTCTGTCATGGTTCTCCCCTTCGCTGAAGGGTGATTCTACAGATCAGGAAGCCGTAGCGAGAGTCAGGGCCCGGTCGATTCGTCGCAGAGCATCGTTCGCGGCCCAACACCTCGAGGATCTCGAACATGCCGAAGCCGACGGACCTCCCGGTGACCGCCACACGCAACGCGTGAATGACATCGCCGATCTTGATGTCTTCGGCGGCAACGAAGTCGCGCATCAACGCACTTCCAGTGCGTCGGCTTCGAAGCTCTCGGTGTCGGCCAGGGCATGGCGGAAGCGACCGAGGAGGTGCACGGCGGCAGGTGGTTTGCGTTAGTCGCTTGGCGAAGGCATTCTCCTCGTAGATCAGTTCGTCGTCGGCGATGAAGAAGTCGCTGAACTCGAGGATGTCGCCAGCCACCTTGATGCGATCGCCCGCTGCGACCAGGAGCGCAGCGAGATACTCGTCGAGATCGTCCACCAGGGAAGTGGGCACCAATCCTGCCTTCTCCAGGAAGGGCAGGGTGAGTCGCTTCTTGTCGGCAATCGACGTGGCCTGCATGTAGGTCTCTTCGAACGCCCACAGTTTTCTTGGGATCGAAGCTGGCGGGCGAACGATTGACCCTCTCGAGGCTGAACTGGTCGACCATCTCCTGGCGCGTGAAGATCTCGGTCTTGTCATCGAGCGACCAGCCGAGAAGCAGGAGGTAATTGACGATGGCATCGGGCAGGTAGCCGACCTGCTCGTAGAAATCGACGATGACCGGGTTGAAGGACTCGGGTTTTGTTTCGAGATCGAATCGCCTCGGCGATCTTCAGGCCGTGCTGGTATAGGGCGGCAAAGTCAGGGTTCTTCAGGTACTTGTCGAGCTTGCGTTTGCTGAGCTTGTTCTTGCTACCGGGCTCGGCCACGAAGGGGAGATGGGCGTACCGCGGTAGATCCCAATCGAGGCTCTCGGTGATGAAGATGTGTCGTGGGGTGTTGGACAGGTGCTCCTCGGCGCGGATGACGTGAGAGATCTCCATGTCGTGATCGTCGACAGCGCTCGCCAGGTGGTAGAGACAGGTGCCGTCGGCGCGCTGAATGACGTGGTCCTGTTCCCGTGCCCAGTCGAACTCGACCTCGCCACGGATCAGGTCGTCTAGCCGGCACTGGCCTTGCCGTGGCATCTTCAGCCTGACGACCGGGGTTCGACCTTCGGCCGCGAAGGCGGCTGACTGCTCCGGCGTCTCCGCCATCCAGCGGCGACTGTAGATGAACCGTTCCTTCTGCGCTTCTGCATCCTGACGCTCTGCCGCAAGCTCTTCCGCTGTGGCGTAGTCGCGATAGGCGTGACCCCGCTGCAAGAGCTCATCCACGGCCTGGCGATGGCGCTCTTGCCTTTCGGACTGAAAGTAGGGGCCATGGTCTCCACCAACTTCCGGCCCTTCGTCCCAGTCGATCCCGAGCCAGCGAAACCCATCCAGAATCGGCTGCAGAGCCGACTCGAGGTTGCGTTGCCGATCTGTGTCATCGATCCGCAGGATGAACTTGCCGCCGTGGTGGCGGGAGAAGAGCCAATTGAAAAGCGCGGTGCGCACCCCACCAATGTGCAGGTACCCAGTCGGACTCGGCGCGAAACGGGTTCTGACCATGGTGGACCTCAGTTTGCGAGGAGTTTGTGGACGCGCTGGACCACGTCATCGACCGTGAAGCCGAACTCCCGAGTCAGATCCTTGAATGGGGCGGAGGCGCCATACCCCTCAATGCCCAGAACCTCACCGCCGAGACCCACATATTTGGCCCAGCCAAGTGGGCTGCCGGCTTCCATGGCCAACCTTCCAGAGATAGCGGATGGCAGGACGGACTCTCGGTAAGCGGCATCCTGTGCGTCGAAAAGGTCCCAGGAAGGCATGCTGACGACGCGTGTTCGAATGCCATCTTCAGCAAGGTTCTGCGCTGCTTCGATGGCGAGGCTGACCTCGGAGCCGCTCGCAATGAGTATGACGTGGGGCTCGCCTTCGGCGGGATCGGCAAGCACATAGCCACCGCGCGCGACGCCTTCCATAGCCTTGTCGCCGGTAGCGGAAAGAACGGGTACGCCCTGCCGTGTCAGCGCCAGTGCTGTGGGGCCTTCCGTGCGCTCGATCGCCAGGCGCCAGGCGGCAGCCGTCTCATTGGCATCGGCGGGGCGAATCACTGTCAGGCCGGGAATGGAGCGCAACGACAAAAGCTGGCTGATGGGCTGATGCGTCGGTCCATCCTCGCCAAGGAAGATGGAATCGTGGGTGAAGACGTACTTCACAGGCAGTCGCATCAAGGCCGCCAGGCGGATTGATGGTCGCATGTAGTCAGAGAAGATCAGGAAGGTGCCGCCGTAGGGCAGAAGCAGGCCGGACAGGGCCATGCCATTCATGATCGCGCCCATGCCGTGCTCACGGACACCAAAGAAGAGGTTACGCCCTCCCGGCTCCTCGGCGGACTGATTGGGAGACTCCTTGATGTAGGTGTTGTTCGAGGGCGCCAGATCGGCGGAACCCCCCACAAGTTGAGGCAGATCGGGGGCGATGGCGTTGAGCACGGCGCCCGAAGCCTTGCGGGTGGCCATCGATCCGTCGGCCGGGCTGAAGCGCGGCAGGTTCTCGATCCAACCGGAGGGAAGTTCCCCTGCAAGGCGTCTTTCGAAATCCGCCGCGAGATTGGAGTACCGCGCTCGGTAGCCTTCCATCATGGTCATCCACTGACCATGTTCAGCAGCGCCGCGCTTGGCGACCTCTGCGAAGACCCTTCTGGTTTCTTCCGGGATGTGGAACGTCGGCTCGGTAGGCCAGTTCAGTGCCGCTTTGGTCAGCAGGATCTCCTCGGCACCCAGAGGCGAGCCATGCGAAGCGGCCGTGTCCTGCTTGTTGGGGCTGCCGTAGCCGATATGCGTTCGGACCGCGATCAACGACGGGCGCATAGTCTCGTCTCGAGCGTTCTGGTAGGCGATGGCCAGCGCTTCGAGGTCGTTGCCATCCTCGACCGTCTGTACATGCCAACCGTAGGCTGAATAGCGCCGGGGAACATCCTCGGAGAAGGCGAGCGACGTGGGACCGTCGATCGAGATGCCGTTGTCGTCATAGGCGACAATCAGATTGCCCAGCTCGAGGTGCCCTGCCAGCGAGGATGCTTCCGAAGCCACCCCTTCCATCAGATCCCCATCGCTGGCGAAGACCCAGACGCGGTGGTCGAGAACCGGGAAGTCGTCCCGATTGAACCGAGTGGCCAGAAACCGCTGTCCGAGCGCCATTCCAACTGCATTGCCAAGGCCTTGGCCAAGTGGGCCGGTCGTGGTCTCGATCCCGAGATCGAGATCGTACTCGGGATGCCCTGGCGTCCTGGAATGCAACTGGCGAAAGTTCTGCAAGTCCTCGAGCGACATGTCGTAGCCGCTAAGGTGGAGCAGGGAGTAGAGCAGAGCCGAAGCGTGTCCGCAGGAGAGCACGAACCGATCCCGGTTCGGCCAGTGCGGATGGGCCGGATCGTGCCGGAGGAACCGACTCCACAGGACGTAGGCCATGTCAGCCTGTCCCATGGGGGCTCCGGGATGTCCCGAGTTGGCCTTCTCGACCATGTCGACAGCCAGGAAACGAATGGTGTTGATAGCGATCCGATCGATATCGGCGAAGGCCTGAGAGCTCATGATCTCCCCTCGTCAAGCATGGGTCTGAAATGTCTTCTTGAGTCGGCCCCTGTCAGGGCGTCACGAGCATACCGGATTGCGGGAATCTGCCAAACTTTGACTCGGGGTGCTGGATATCCCTAGAATCGGTGGTCTTGCAGCGACCACGGAGAGGTGCTGGAGTGGTCGAACAGGGCTGCCTGCTAAGCAGTTGTCCGGGGCAACCTGGACCGAGGGTTCGAATCCCTCCCTCTCCGCCAGTACTTGCTGCAACCCAAGCTGCGCTGTTCAGGCGAGTGTTTCGGTGGTGATTCAGAGTTGGGAGGGATTCGAACCCAGCTGGCCGAGCGCTTGCGCGAGGACGCCAGAAGGCAGAGCTCGTTTCGTGTCGTGAAACGGCACGAATCCCTCCCTCTCCGCCAGGCTCTCGGGTCTATTCCGCAGCTTGAGCCCGGACGGTCAGCACTGGGCAGCCGGCCCTCTGCACGACCCGCTCGGCGGTACTCCCCAGGACCAGATGTGCGAGACCAGTCCGTCCGTGTGTGCCCATGGCGATGAGATCCGCATCCGCGGCTTCTGCCTCGGCGAGTATGACCTCTGGCGGGAATCCCTCCCGGGCCACCGCCTCGACAGTGAAGCCCTTCTGGCGAAGCTCCTCCGCCAGCGCGGCCAACCGCTCCTCGGCTGCACCCTGCACATCCTTGAAGTAGTCGAGAGAGGTCGGAATGGTGCCATAGGCAGTGTACTCGTAGGGCAGGTGGTACACATGCAACAGGACGATCTTGGCGCTGGGTTCGCTGCCCAGCAGGCCAAAGGCGGCAAGATAGGCAGTCGCGGCATCCCGGGAGAAGTCGGTTGGAACCAGGATGGTATTAAAGGCGCGGTGCTTGTTCGTGTCATCCGGATGGACCGTGAGGACAGGACAGTCGGCATGTTGCACCACACGCTCCGCAGTGCTGCCCAGCAGCAGATGGCGCAGTCCGGAGAGTCCGCGGGTCCCAATGACGATGAGGTCGGCCTTCTTGTCGTTCGCCGCATCCAGGATGACTTGCGATGGCACGCCCAGCTTCAGCTCCGCAGTTACCTCGATGTCCTGTTCCTTGACGCGCCTGGTGATCTCGTTGAGCCTGCCTGATGCGGCCTCCTGCAAGGCCTCGGTGAAGTCGGGAGGTGAAGGGACGAAGTCGGTAGCCCGGCTCGGGACCAGGAGGGCGTGGATCAGCTCGATGCGGGCACCCAGATTGCCTGCCAGTTCGATGGCCCAATCCACTCCGGCGCTCGCGGTGTCAGAAAAGTCCGTGGCGACCAGAATGGTTTCGATTTTCTTGGTGGTGGTCTCGTTCACCGGTAAGCCCCCTTTCTCAGCCTGAAGACCTGCATTTACAAGTATAGAGCTTGCATCTCGGGTTGGCACGGCGCGGCCCTGGAATCGGGATTTCCGGATTGACCTGTCGCCGTGGATGCTGCTAGCCTCTTGCGTTCGTTGGGAGGTCGTTCAATGGTAGGACACGCGGCTCTGGACCGTGGAATCGGGGTTCGAATCCCTGCCTCCCAGCCACCCATCTGCTGATTTCACACCCGCATTTCCCCTGGCATCGATTCCGGCTCCCCTGGGACAAGGGGATTCGAACCCCGTGGGTGGGGTATGGGGAGGTTCTCCTCCCCAAGGGCACCGCTCGTTTCGAGTCGTGAAACGACTCGAATCCCTGCCTCCCAGCCACCCATCTGCTGATTTCACACCCGCATTTCCCCTGGCATCGATTCCGGCTCCCCTGGGACAAGGGGATTCGAACCCCGTCGCCCGATGAGTTTGGGTGCAGTCCGGTCTGAAGGCATCTTGGCTGTGCTAGATTTCTGAGCAAATCATGCTGCCCAAGAAATCCAACCGCGAAGAGGTCCTCGAGAAGCTCGAGGAAGCGGGTGGTCTGCGACCTGGAGCCGTCGAGGCGGTGCATCGCTCGACCGGTGTTCCGGCTGCCGACATCTTCGGCGTAGCCACCTTCTATCACTTGATCGCAGATCCCGATGCCGGCATTCGAGTCTGCCAGGGGCTGTCGTGCAAGCTGGCCGGATGTGACGCCTTGCTGGCGGATCTGACCGGGCAGGGAAAGCAGGCGACCTTCTCTTCCTGTTTGGGTCGTTGCGACCTGGCTCCGGCATTCTGGGATCCCGCAGGTGATCCTGGCACGCCGCATCCTGCCTTTTCGCCCTCCAGTCCGAATCTGGCGATCGACCTGCTGGCTGCCGATGACTGCTCCTACGAGGCCTTGACGGCTGCTCGTGAGAGAGGTCCAGACTGGGTTCTGGAGGAACTGGCTACGGCGGAATTGACCGGGCGCGGCGGCGCCGGATTCCCGGCTCATATCAAGTGGCGTGGGGTTCGTCAGCAGCCCGAAACCGAGCGCTACGTCGTGCTCAACGCGGACGAAGGCGAACCGGGGACCTTCAAGGACCGTGAAGTCATCCTCCGTCGTCCCCATCTGGTCATCGAAGGACTGGCGATTGCCGCAGAGTGTCTGGCAGCGAAGGATATCTACGCTTACGTGCGCGGTGAGTTCGGTCAGGTCAAGACTGCCCTGCAGGCAGCACTGGGTGAAGCCCAGAAGAGGGGCGTGCTGGACGACGGCGTCCGCTGGCATTTTGCCGATGGTCATGGCGCCTACATTTGTGGAGAAGAGACAGCCCTTCTCGAGGCCCTCGAAGGCAAGAGGGGGATGCCCCGAATGAAGCCGCCCTTCCCGGTGGAAAGGGGGTTTCGCGGCAAGCCAACGCTGATCCAGAACGTCGAGTCGATCGCCTGTGTCCCGGGAATCGTTCGGCAGGGTGGCGAGTGGTTCAAGGGCTTGGGTGTGACCGAGGCGGGCACCAAGCTCTACTGTCTGTCTGGTCACGTCAAGCAGCCCGGCGTCTACGAAGCCCCAATGGGCACGACGATGCGACAACTGCTCGAGTTGGCGGGTGGCGTTGACGGGAAGCTCAAGGCTTTCTCCCCGGGCGGTGCTTCCAGCGGCTTCCTGCCAGCGGATCAGATCGATCTCCCCATGGACTTCAAGTCGCTACGAGAGGCCGGCAGCATGTTGGGCTCGGCGGGTATCGTGGTACTGAACGAGAGCGTCGATATGGTGGAGGCCGCACTGACGCAAATGATCTTCTTCGAGGACGAGTCATGCGGGCAGTGCTCGCCCTGTCGGATAGGTACTCAGATCCTGCGCCAGGCTCTGGAACGTCACCGCGCAGGCGACCATGATGCTCTGGCTTACGTACAAGAGGTGAATTGGGGTATGCGCGAGGCCAGCATCTGTGGGCTCGGCCAAGCTGCCTCCCTACCCCTGGAGAGTGCCATGAAGCTCTTTCCAGAGGAGTTCCAGAGGGTCGGGCGGGCTGGCGAACAGGTGTAGCAATAAGGAGAAGCTCATGAGTGAGAGCAAGTTCGTTGTTATCGATGGGAACGAGGTGCCCTTTCACTCGGGCGAGACCATTCTGCAAGCTGCTCGCCAGGCCGAGATTGAAATACCCACCCTTTGCCACGATGAAAGGCTGACACCCGCTGGTGCCTGCCGCATCTGTCTCGTCGAGGTGGAAGGTGTCAATCTGATGCAGCCGGCCTGTCACACCAAGGTCAGCTCCGGCATGGTCGTGCGCACCAACACCTCACGAGTCGAGCGGAATCGGCAGTTCATACTCTCGCTGCACCTTGCCGACACCGTGCAGGATCGTCAGGCAGCCCAGGACAACAACCCGTCGCGTCTTTTCGAGTTGGCCGACGTGTATGGCACTGCCGGCGAATGGGTGCCGATCGCTTCACCCCGCCAAAGCCGTCCCGATGACAGCAATCCTTTCATCGAATACCGGGCAGATCGGTGTATCGCCTGCTCGTTGTGCACTCGCTACTGCGATGAGGTGGAAGCTGTTAGCGCCATCACTCTGGCCAATCGCGGCGGCCACACGACCATTTCCACCGCTGATGGGCTGCCCTTGACCGAGACGACCTGCGAGCTTTGCGGCGGCTGCATCGACGTTTGTCCGACAGGCGCCATGACCGAACGACCAGCTCTGCTTTACGGGAAACCGGAGAGGGAGCTCGAGAAGGTCCGTACCACGTGTAATTTCTGCGGCGTCGGTTGCCAGCTCGACCTCAACGTCGATCGCGAGGCCAACCGGGTAGTCAAGGCCACCAGCCCACCACCAGGAACCACGGTCAATGATGGCAATCTTTGCGTCAAGGGTCGGTTTGCCAACGATTTCATCCATCACCCGGACCGATTGACCGAGCCGCTGATCCGCAATGCGCAGGGTGAGCTGGTGCCGGCTTCCTGGGACGCGGCTCTGGACCGGGTAGCGCAGGGACTGCTGGGTGTGCGGGACGAGCACGGCAAAGACGCTTTGGCTTTCATCAGCTCGAGTCGCTGCACCAAGGAAGAGAACTACCTGATGCAGAAGATGGCGCGTGCGGCGTTTCAAACGCACAACGTCCATCAATGCGCTGCCACGTGACACGCCCCCACGGTCGCCGGTCTGGTGACCACGTATGGAGCCGGGGCGATGACCAACTCGATCCCTGAGATCCGCGACGCCGACTTCCTCTACGTTACCGGCTCCAATACCACCGAAGCCCATCCCATCATCGCCATGGAGATGAAGCGGGCGGTGCGCCGGGGAGCCAAGCTGGCGGTAGCCGACCCGCGGGCGATCTGGTTGACCGAGATCGCCGACTGGCATCTGCAACTCGAGCCGGGCTCCGATGTCTGGTTGCTCAATGCGATGGCCCACGTCATCGTTGCCGAGGGCCTGGAAGACAAGGACTTCATTGCCGGCAATACCGAGAACTGGGAGGCGGTTCGCGAAACCGTGCTTCGGTACCCTCCCGAGGAGGCGGAAAAGGTCACCGGCGTTCCGGCAGAGATGATTCGGGAAGTGGCGAGGGCATACGCGACCACCGAGAAGGCCGGGATTTACTACACGCTGGGAATCACCGAGCACACCTGTGGCACCGACAACGTCTACGCCCTGTCCAACCTCGTCCTGATGACCGGGCATCTGGGCAAGCGTTCGGCGGGCATGAATCCGCTCCGCGGCCAGAACAACGTCCAGGGGGCCAACGACTCGGGAGCGACCCCGGTTTTCTATCCCGGCTACCAGCGTTGGGACGATGCAGAGGTGCGGGCGAAGTTCACCAAGGCCTGGGGTGTCGCGCAGAGCGAGACCGAGGGCCTGAACCTGAACGTCATGATGAAGGCGATGGCCGACGGTCGGTTACGCGGCCTCTATCTGATGGGCGAGGACATCGTCATCTCGGAGCCCAATGTATTGCGTGTCGAAGAGGCGATGAATGAGCTCGATTTCGTTGTCGTACAGGACATCTTCTTCAACGAGAGCTGTCGCTTTGCCGATGTGGTCCTGCCTGCCGCGTGCTTTGCAGAGAAGGAAGGAGTGTTCACAAACTCGGATCGGCGCGTCCAACGGGTCAGGAAGGCAGTGGATCCTCCGGGTCAGGCGCGCGCCGACTGGGAGATTTTGCTCGAGGTCATGAAGCGAACCGGATTCGAGCAACCGGAATACGCCGGTCCGGCTGAGATCTACGACGAGATGGCGTCCCTGTCGCCGAAGTTCGGCGGGATCTCACACGAACGCATTGAACGCGAAGGTGGCCTGCAATGGCCTATCGCCGGTCCCACTGATCCGAGCGTCGAGTATCTGCACAAGGGAGGAGTCCTGCGCGGAAAGGGACTCTTTCAGGCGGTGGAGTACCACCCACCCTTCGAGGTGGCCGATTCCGAGTATCCGCTGGTGCTGTCGACGGGCCGGACGCTCTATCACTACAACGCCGCCACCCAAACTCGCCGCAATACAGGGCTCAGCGCCAAGCAGCCCGAAGCGTTTGTCGAGATCCACCCGCGTGACGCTCGCCAGCTCGGAGTCGATGACGGGCAACTGGTCGACGTGGTGAGTCGCCGGGGGCGCGTCCGTTGCCGAGCGATGGTCAGTCGGCAGGTGCGCCGGGGAGTGATCTGGATGCCGTTCCATTTCCCGCAAAGCCGGACCAACTATCTGACCACCGATGCCGGGGACAAAGTCACCGGCACAGGCGAATACAAGGTCTGCGCCGCCCGCATCGAGCCGTGCCCGGATAGCCAGGCCGTGATGGTCTTTCCCGGGGCATTCGCCTCGGTCTAGACGACCCGTTGCAGTGTCCTGATGGCGTCTTCGCCGTCGGGGGCTTGCCAGCAGAGCCCGAACTGAATAGTCTTGTTTCGGAATTTTGGATCTTCTTATCCGATATTTTGAATTGAAGCGTACAAGAAGACCAAAAGGGTAGGTATTTATTGGCCCTTTTCCGCCTCGAATGTCTGGCCTTGATGTTGCAAGTGTTCGCGCGTGTCTCGAGACAGCCGTGCCACTTCGGGGGAAGACATGGGACTCGGCTGTGGAGCACCAGGAGTTGAGTCCCGGAAGGAGCTGAAAGCTTGATCCACAGTGCCGCAACCAAGTACGCCATCCGAGCGGTGTGCCACATCGGGCACCTTCCACCCGGGTCGAAGGCTCAGGTCAAGGAGATCTCCGAGGCCCTGGATATTCCACAAGCCTTCCTCTCCAAGATCCTGCAGGATCTCGCCCGGAAGGGGATTTTGAGCTCGACGAAAGGCCCGGGTGGGGGGTTCAGTCTCAACTGTTCCCCTGAAGACTGCAGTCTGTACTCTCTCGTCGAGGCGGTCGAGGGACCGCTGTCCGAAGGCGAGTGTCTCCTGGGTCTCAGCCTCTGCGCCGAAGAGACCAAGTGCCCGCTGCACGACACCTGGAAGGACATTCAGGATGCCTTTCGGCAAACCATGGAGTCGACTTCTGTCAAGGATGTCGTCGAAGCGGACAAGAGAAAACGAGCGGCTCTCGAGCACGACTCGCTGGTTGCTCTCACCCTCGAGCCGTAACGACTTTTCGGCAAATAAAGGATAAATGGAGCCGATTATCTTCAGGATGCTGAGAATCCCCTCAATCACTCTGGTTTTGACGCTTCTTGGCTCGAGTCAAGTCTCCCCGTCGACCGTGACCGGACTCGAGGAAGAGAGTGAGATCGCTCTCCCGGACGGGTCTGTGGCAACCGTGAAGGAGGGCGATATTTTTCGCGCCCAGGCGGGGGCAGAGTGGTCAGAGCAGTTGACCTTCACGCTGGGGCGAGTCCACTCGGCGGCACTCTTGCCCGACGGTCGGATCATGTATCTCTACCGGGATACTGGCATTGGTCGCCTCTTCACCATGCTTCCCGATGGGACCTGGTCCACCTTGTGGCCAGGCCTGGAGGACCTCTCGATCAGCGCGTTCAGGGTTGCCAATAGAGAGCAACTGCTGGTGTCGGATGCCGAGAAGGGTTGGTGGAGTGTTCCCATCGCCGACCCGTTTGCGCCAAGACAGAGACTCACTACAGATGTCGAGGCTTTTGCCGAGTCGGGATATCAGGCCGACCCGCTGCCGAGCATCGTCAAGCCGGAAATGTCGACCGGTTACCTCTTTGTCATCGATGTCGCACGCACCGACGATCCCGCGCTGCGGGGTCTCGACCGTCACGTCGTTGCCCAGCTGAAGGTCCTCGAACTCAGCAGATCCGGATCGGAACGAACCCTGGCCACGATCGCCCCGGCAAGCGACGGATCGGTTTACCTCGAGGCTCCGGCCGATACCCCCCTGGGGCTGGAGATGGTCGATCAGCGGGGCCAGGTACTGGCGAGGACCCAAACACCGATCTGGATTCGGCCGAACGAACGTCGCGGCTGTATCGGTTGTCATGTCAGCCCCGCCTATGCGCCACCGAATGTCCGGCCAGAGGCCCTGGTACAAGAGCCTTATCGGATCGGAACCGAGAACGAGGTGTCGCCATGAGATGGCACATCTTTGGTGTCCTCGCCCTGGTGTGCATGATCTCTCCTGGCTCGTCGGCTCTGGTCGCGCAGGCTGAATCCGACTACTTCGTCGATGTGCTCGAGGGCTCGGGGGTGGATTTTGTCCACAGCTTCGGCGACGCGGAGATGAGCAATCTCGTCGAGTCGAGTGGTTTTGGTGTCTGCCTTTTCGACTTCGACGGAGACGAGCTCCTGGACCTCTACCTCGTCAATGGTGCGACACTGGAGGGCGTCAGCGACCCCGCCGCTCTCGCCAAGAAGACCGAGCTACGCAACCGTCTTTACCGGAACCTGGGCGAGTGGAGATTCCAGGACGTCACTGCCGAGGCTGGAGTGGGTGATGCGGGGTTTGGCATGGGTTGTGTGGCCGGGGATCTCGACAACGATGGCGACAAGGACCTGATCGTCACCAACTATGGACCGGATAGCTGGTACCGCAACGAAGGGCCGGATGACGCGGGGGTCGTGACCTTCACTGACAAGACCCCGGGCGTGGTCGCTGAAGATGCCACCTGGAGTCTCGGCGCCACACTGGCTGACTTCGATAACGATGGTCTGCTGGATGTCTACACCGGCAAGTACGTGCAGTTCGATCCGGACTACAAGGCCTTCTACGTGGCGAATCGGTTTCCAGGACCACTCGCTTACCCGGGTGTCCAGGACCGGTTGTATCGGAACCGTGGCAACTGGGTCTTCGAAGACATCACGCAGGCGGCTGGCATGGACAACCCCGAGGGCCGCGCGATGGGTGTTGGCGCCTTCGACTACGACGAAGACGGTTGGGTCGATATCTTCGTAGCCAACGACGCGATGGCGAACTACTTCTACCGCAACCTCGGCAACGGTCGATTCGAGGAATCGGCTCTGATCTCGGGTCTGGCTTTTGGTGAAAACGGCGCCGCCACAGCTGCCATGGGCATCGATGTCGCCGACTTCAATCGTGATGGACGACTCGATCTGATTGTCCCGGACATGACCTACTTCGCTCTCTACGAGGCGCAGCCCGATGGGCTCTTCCGGGATGTGTCGCGACTCAGTGGATTGGCTGCGGTAGCGGCTCAGTACGTGGGGTGGAGCGGCCACTTCTTCGACTTCGACAATGATGCCTACGTCGATCTGTTCATCACCACGGGAGATCTGCACGATTGGGAGCCGATGGGTGATTTGCTGATGCGGGGAATGGAGGAGGGTCGGTTCGAGGATGTGGCGAGAGAGGCCGGAGCGTACTTCCTGGACGAGACCATGGGTCGCGGCGCGGCTGTTGGGGATCTCGACAACGACGGCGATGTGGATGTCGTTCTGAACCGGCTCGGGGATAGGCCGGTTCTGTTGAAGAATCAGTATCCTGGCGAACACCACTGGATCACCCTCGAGCTGGTAGGAGGAGCGAGCAATCGCGATGCGGTGGGCGCTCGCGTGACTCTCGCAAGCCCGCGGGGGAATCAGATTGCGATCGTCAAGGCCGGTTCGGGATATCTGGGCTCGAGTGATCCGCGCCTTCACTTCGGTCTGGGCGATGAGTCGCAGATCGATCGCCTCAGAATCGACTGGCCGGCAGGTACCGAGCAAATCCTCGAAGACTTGCAGATCGACACTTTCCGCGTGGTGGAGGAGCCGCGATGAAGAGGTTCGTCGCCGCCATGACTCTGCTCCTCGCCGGGGCCTTGCAGCCCGGCTGGAGCTCGACCGAGCCCCGGTACAAGAATCCGTTCGACGTGGCAGTCAGCTCGGACGGCAGCACCCTGCTGGTCGCTTGCTCAGGGTCCGACTCGGTAGTCCTGCTGAGCACCGGGGAAGGGACCATTCTGGGCGAGATCGAGGTGGGTGACTTTCCAACTTCGGTGCGCTTCGCCCAGGGCGGTGCCCGGGCACTGGTGACCAATCGGGATAGCGATTCCCTCTCGGTCATCGATCTCGAGCAGCAAGCGGTCGTGGCGACGATCGCGGTGGGTTGGGCACCGATGGATGTGTTGGTCAACAGCCAGACAGGCCACGTCCTGGTGGCAAACAGCCAATCGCGAGACATCTCCGTCGTCGATCTGGAGGCGGGCAAGGAGATCAAGCGACTCAAGGCCGGGGAGGGACCTCGGGGCCTGGTGGCCAGCCCCGACGGGCGACGGATCTATCTGGCGAACCTGCTGCCGAGGTTGCATCCTCCTGACCAGCCGCCGGTTCCCGAGGTCACCGTGATCGATGCCGAACGGGAAGTGGTGGTCGAGCGGGTCGGCCTGCACGGCGCCAATCTCGTATACGGACTGGACATCGCCCCTGATGGATCGGTCGTGCTGGCGTTGAGCCGCCCGAAGAATCTGCTGCCTCTGGTCCAGGTTGCCGGGGGATGGACCATGACCAGCGGTGTCGGCCTGGTTCGCCCGAGCGTCGCGGGAAATGGTGCCTCGAGCAAGGTAGCTCAACTCCTGCTTGACAGCTTGAACCGACATCATGGCGAGCCGACCGATGTCGCGATAGCGGGCGACGGTCGCCTGGCGGCGATCACAGCAGCCGGCGCTGATGAAGTGGTAATCGTGGATCTCGCGCGAATGACGAAGATGGTCGACAGAATGGCGGAGTCCGAGCTGCGCCACCTTGGCGATCGTCTGGATCTGTCGCACGAGTTTCTATTGGCGGTGGCTCCTACAGGTCCGCGACCCGTAGCGGTGGAGGTGTCCCCTGATGGCACCCGGGCCTACACCGCCAACCGGCTCGATGACTCGGTGACGGTGGTCGATCTGACATCCGGCATCACCTTGGATACCCTGAGTCTCGGCGGTCCGGAGGAGATTACGCAGGTGCGGCATGGCGAGAGGACGTTTTTCAACGCCAACCAGTCCTTCAACGCACAGGTCTCCTGCGGTTCCTGCCATCCGGATGCCAATCAGGATGGGCTGATCTACGACATCTCACCCGACGGGTTGGGTAGAAACTACGTCGACACCCGAACCATGCTGGGTGTTGGAGGGACTGGACCCTTCAAATGGTCGGGCCTCAACCCGTCGCTACACCGCCAGTGCGGCCCGCGGGCGGCAATGTTCATCAACCGCTCGATGGGATTCAGCGAGGCAGAGCTCGACGATGTCGTGGCCTTCATGTGGTCGCTGGAGCTGCCGCGCAACCGGCGACGCGACCCGAGTGGAGAGCTCACCGCACTGCAAGCCTGGGGCAAGGAAATCTTCGAGCGCACGGTCGACAACGCCGGTGTCGAGATACCGCAGGAGATGCGTTGCAACTTCTGTCATTCCGGGGAGCGCTTTACGAACCTGCAACTGACTGACGTCGGTACGAAGACCGAGTTGGACAAGACCGGGCTTCTGGACACGCCGAGTCTGAATCACCTGACGGAGACCGCACCGTATCTGCACGATGGTAGTGCCATGACCCTGGAGGAGCTGTGGACGATCTTCAGTCCCGAAGACACTCACGGTCGTGCACTGGATCTCTCCAAAGACGAGCTCAACGCACTCGTGGAGTACTTGAAGTGCCTATGAGGGACGGAAACATGATAACGAGAATCGATCGATCACCCTTGTTGAGGACCGGGATTACCCTGGCTCTGACGCTGGTGGCTGTGTGGCCCGCTATGGTAGCCGCGGCGACCCCGACCCCGCCAACAATCCCGATATTCGAGAAGTGGACCACCACGACGGTCGAGGATGGCCTGCCCAGCGACAAGATCTTCGCTCTGGCGATGGAAGAGGGCCGCTTGTGGGTGGGGACCGAAGACGGTCTGGCACTGCTCGAGAATGGGAAGTGGAAGCAGTTCGGTACCGAGCAGGGACTGATCTATCCGGTGATCACCGATCTGGCGATCGAGCCAGAGACCGGAGACCTGTGGATTGCCACCTTTGGCGGTGTCAGCCGACTCTCCGGCGGTCGTTTCCAGAACTTCACCCAGCTCGACAGCGGACTGGTCAACGATGTGGTCTATGCCATCGCGTCGCAGGGGCATCGGGTTTGGGTAGCGACAGCGGCAGGGACCAGTGCCTACGACTCGTGGAAGGACGAATGGGAGATCTTCACCAACCGCAATGCTCCGATGCACGAGATCTGGTGCTATGGATTATCGGTCAATGGCGGCAAGGTCACGCTGGCAGTTTGGGGCGGCGGGGTTCTGCAATATGACATCGACACCGCACGTTGGCGTGAGTTCCGCGATCCCGATCATGAAATGGAGATCGACCTGCTTCCCGATGATGGACCGGTCAGCGATGTCGTGGCCTCGGTTGCTTACGAGGACGGCGTCCTTTGGGCCGGTACCTACTTCGGCGCCAATCGCTACGATGGCCGGCGCTGGCAGAGCTACTCCAAGGACGATTCGGGGCTGGCCAGCAACTTCATCAACCGGGTTGTCTCGGAAGGCCCCACGGCATGGTTCGCAACGGATGAAGGGCTGAGCCACTTCGACGGCGAGACCTGGACGACCTATCAGACCGCACCCGAGGGAGAGAGCGGCGGAGTGATCATCACTCGCCAGGGTGCAGCAGAACAGACAACTCAAACCGAAACCGCAATCGCGCACAATTTCGTGCTCGCGGTCGCTCGCCGAGGCGATGAGATATGGGTAGGGACAGAGAAGGGCTTGAGCCATGGCGTTCCCGTCTCGCGATCTGCCACCAGCGCGACACAGCACGACTACCGAGGAGGAAAGTAACCATGACTGTCGAAAAGACCACCACCGACGAAACCCTGGTTCGCTTCGAGAAGACCCAGGTCAAGGAAGAAAAGGCGCTGAACGAGGCCTACGAATACGAGACGCCGGTCCCGTTCACTCGGGGCATGCGCGTCGAGCTACCGGGCTATTCGCTGATCCTCATCAGCGGGACTGCCAGTGTCGATCATCAGGGTCGCTCGATCCACGTCGGCGACATCAAAGCCCAGTCGTGGCGGACCTTCGAGAACATCGAAGCCCTGTTGGCCAGTGAGGGCGCAGACTGGCACGATGTCGTGCGCACAACCTGCTATCTGCGTGACATGTCGCGCGACTACGAGCCCTTCAACGAGGTGCGTCACGCCTTCTATCTCGATCGGGAGCTCGAGCCCTTTCCCGCCAGCACGGGGATTCAAGTGACGCTTTGCCGCGAGGATCTGTTGGTGGAGATCGAAGCGATGGCGATTGTGCCGCCGGATCGGAGAAAGAAGTGAGGACGCGGGGCGTCGCCATCTGGATCCTGGCCGTGGTGGTCGGACTCATTGCTTGGAGTCTGCGGGCCGAAGAGGTGCCGGTCGAGGCCGAGGTGCCGTACGCCAACACTCCCGAAGCCTTTGTTCCCTACAGTGGCTTTGGCGAGGTGCACCGGATCCTCTTTCCGGAGCGCCTGCCCTTTCTCGGAACAGGAGCCGAGGAGCCCGAGCCGGAAGGTGTCGAGGAGGTCCTGATCGGGCTGCTGGTACCCGCCGAAGGTACGCCCGACTGGCTCGAGGGCCGAGGCATGAAGCTCGGCATCGAGATGGCCACCGCAGAGGCGAACTCTGCTGGTGGCATCGACGGCCGGCCGATTCGCCTGCTCGAACACGAGGACCTGCCCATCTGGGGGGCTTCGAGTAACACCATCGTGCAGATGGCCTACGAGCAAAAGGTCTGGGCCATCGTTGGCTCGGTTGGTGGAGACTCGAGCCACATCGCCATTCGCGTTGCCCTGAAGGCCAAGGTGCCTGTGATGAACACGGCGACCTCCGATCCAACGTTCACGGAGACCGGTATTCCCTGGGCCTTCCGCTGTGTCGCCGATGACCGGCAGCAGAGCTATGCGCTGGCGCAGCTGATGTTTCTGGAAGAAGGTCTCGAACGAGTAGTCATCTTTCGCTCGAACGACCGCTATGGGCGCTTCGGAGTGGGTGAGCTCCGGGATGCTGCGCGCCGCGTGGGGCATCCCATCGCGGCAGAGGTCCAGTGGCGCACCGAGTCGGAGGATTTCGCTCCGCTGGTGGAGCGGGTGCTGCGGGCGAAGCCGGATGGAGTCGTGTTGTGGGGTGGCCCCGTCGGCGCGGCCAAGGCCCTGCGCATGTTGCGTGAGGTGGGTAGCGAGGTACCCGTCTTCGGACCTGCTCGGCTGGGATTCGATCGCTTTCTCGAAGAGGCGGGAGAGGCGGCGGAAGGTGTCGTGGTCGCCACCACGCTCGATCCGAGCTCGACAGCAGCACGCTGGCAGGAGTTCCAGCAGAGATTCCAGGAGAAGTACGGGGAGATGCCAGATGCTCCCGCGGCCCACGGTTACGACGGCATGAACATGCTCATCGAGGCAATTGACCGGGCCGGGCTCAACCGCGTGCGGATTCGAAACGAGCTGGCGGCGATGCTCGAGTACGAAGGGGTCTCGGGGCGGATCGTCCTGGACAACACCTTCAACGATGTCGGAGCCGTCTATCTGGGCCGGGTCGAGGAAGGACGTTTCGTTTTTCGGGAGGCGGCAGGCCCAGCTGTCAGTGATGGGGCCAAGGTCATCGGCCTGCTGCGACCCTTGGAAGGAGAGGCGGCGCTTTTTGCTGACGGAGTTGAAGAGGGGATTCGTCTTGCCCTGGCCGAAAGTGGCCGGCTCCTCACCCTCGAGGTCGAGGGTACCCGCGGCGCCTGGACAACCGTGGGCGAGGTCGCCCGCGATTTGATCGCGGATCGTCATGCTGTGGGCTTGGTGACAGCTCTGGACCCGCAGGGAGCGCATGTGGCGGCGCAGGTCGCCACCCGGCTTCGCCGCCCCATTGCTGTTGCCGGCGAAAGTCCAAAGCTTCTCGCCCATACCGGTGTCCCCTGGATTCTGACTCCAGAGGTTTCGTTGGAAGGTTCCGATTCTCGTCTCAGTGCCGACCGCAACGTGGCAGTGAGCTCGGGGTACCAGGCTGCTCGACGTCTGCTCGAGCAGCTGGACCATTGAGAGTGAGGTGTCTCCATGTTGGTGATCCTGAAATCTGATTCGACCAGCCAGGAACGTGCGCACATTATCGAGAGGGTGGAAAAGGCGGGCGGAAGCGCCGATCTGCACACCCCGAGAGAGTCGGTCATTGTTGTCAATGGATGCCCGCCCAGTCTTATCGACGAGATCGGGTTGCTCCCCGGTGTCGCCTCGGTACGCCGACTCAGGGGGGGGCAGTGGTTAACCTCGCGGGAGAGACAGGCGGAGGACACGGTCGTCGAGATTGCTGGTTGTCCAATCGGATGGGGATTTCCGCCCGTCATGATGGCTGGCCCCTGCGCAGTGGAGTCTCGGGACCAGCTGTTCACGATCGCTGAACAGGTGCAGAAGGTCGGCGCCAGCTTTCTGAGGGGCGGGGCCTTCAAACCCCGGACCAATCCCTACTCCTTTCAGGGTCTTGGCGACAGAGGGCTAGAGATGCTCTGCGAAGCGAGGGAAGAGTTTGGTCTCAGAATCGTCACCGAGCTCAGGGATGTCAGTGCGATCGACGCGTTTCTGAAACACGAAATCGACATGATTCAGGTCGGCGCGCGCAATATGCAGAACTACGAGATGCTACGAGTCGTCGGACGATCAGGGTTACCGGTGCTGTTGAAGAGGAATCCGGCGTGCGGCATTGCCGAGTGGCTCCAGGCGGCTGAATACATCATGCTCGAAGGCAACTCGCAGGTCGTCCTGTGCGAGCGCGGCATCACGGCGCCGCGGGGTGCAGTCACGCGCTACCTTCTCGACCTGGCGGTGGTACCGATTCTCAAGGAGCTCTCGCACCTACCGGTGATTGTCGATCCGTCGCACGCGAGTGGTGATCGTCGGTGGGTTCCGGCGCTGTCGCGAGCGGCTGTCGCGGCGGGCGCTTCCGGCTTGTTGATCGAGGTCCATCACGCCGCTGAGCAGGCTCTCTGCGACGGGCCACAGAGCATCAGTCCCAACACGCTTCGCGAGTTGATGGACTCTTTCCGCGCGCGTGAGTACCTGACGAAGAAACCCGCCAGCGTGAAGTCTGCCAAGCTGCGGCTGATCGAGTCCGGCTGCTGATCCGCGCAGGTAGTATCCCGAGCGAGTCGACGGCGCCTGGCGCAACCCGGAGCGCCTGAGGTCGTATGTGTGCCAGGGAGTCTTGCATCTTCCGACACTGAAACCAGAAGGAGGAGTCGTTTTGGATCGACGTGAGTTCCTGCAACTCGGAGGGTTTGGAGTGGGTCTCCTGGCCGTCCCTATTCTCGGCAGACCGGTGCCGCTTCTCGGAGCCACCGGTCCCATCCCGACCGCCGACAAGAAGGCACTGGCCGACATTGCGCTCAACACGGCCCGGTCGAAGGGTGCCACCTACGCTGATGTGCGCATCGGTCGCTATCTCAACCAGTTCGTGGTCACCCGTGAGGACAAGGTTCAGAATATCGTCAATACCGAGTCTTATGGTGTCGGCATTCGAGTGATTGCCGATGGGACCTGGGGCTTCGCGGCCACCAACGATGTCACCGTGGACGGTGTCGCGAAGGCTGCTGCGACCGCTGCGGCTATCGCTCAGGCCAACGCCAAGTACCAGGTAGAGCCGGTCAGACTGGCGAAGGGGCAGGAGTGGGGGCAGGTGGCGTGGCAGACCCCGATCGAGAAGAACGCGTTCGAAGTGTCGATCAAGGAGAAAGTGGATTTGTTGATGGAGGTCAACGCCACCGCAATGGAAGCTGGGGCAGCTTTTGTCAACTCTTTCCTGTTTCTGGTCAATGAGCAGAAGTACTACGCCAACACCGACGGAACCTACGCAGATCAGGATATTCATCGCATCTGGCCCAACTTCAACGTCAGTGGGGTGGACAAGGATACGGGTAAGTTTCAGAACATGCAGGCACTTTCCGCCCCCATGGGACGGGGGTGGGAGTACATGGACGGCGGTGTCCAGGATGTGGTCGAGGGTGTCGTGCCGATCTACGGTTCCAAGTACGACATGATCGAAGACGCGCGTCAGGCCGGCAGGAACGTCAACGAGAAGATCAAGGCCAAATCGGTCGAGGCCGGCAAGTACGATCTGGTGCTCGATCCGAGTCATCTCTGGCTGACCATTCACGAGTCGGTTGGTCACCCCCTCGAGCTCGACAGGGTGCTCGGGTACGAGGCGAACTATGCGGGCACCTCGTTCGTGACGCTGGACAAGTGGAAGGCTGGAGACTTCAACTACGGTAGTGATCAGGTAACTCTCTTCGCGGACAAGATCCAGGGGCACTCGCTCGGAGCCTGCGGTTGGGACGACGATGGCATTCGGACGAAGCGCTGGAACCTGGTCAAGAATGGCGTGCTGGTCGACTATCAGAAGATCCGCGACCAGGCACATATTCTGGATCAGGAGGAGTCGGACGGGTGCTGCTATGCGGACAATTGGAGCTCTGTCCAGTTCCAGCGGATGCCCAACGTCTCGCTGGCGCCCGGCAAGGAGCCACTGACACCAGAAGCAATGATCGCCGACGTCGAGAAGGGGATCTTCATCGTTGGTGATGGCTCGTACTCCATCGACCAACAGCGTTACAACTTCCAGTTCGGTGGCCAGATGTTCTTCGAGATCAAGGACGGCAAGATCGCCGGCATGCTCCGCGACGTGGCCTACCAATCGAACACACAGGAGTTCTGGAACTCCTGTGTGGCCACCTGCGACGATCGCGATTACCGCCTGGGAGGTTCTTTCTTCGACGGCAAGGGTCAGCCTGGTCAGGTCAGTGCCGTCTCGCACGGCAGCTCGACGACCCGATTCAACGGCGTCAACGTCATCAACACCGAACGCAAGATCTAGCAAGGCGAAAGGGAACCGCACACAATGACGATGTTTAGTGAATCGGAAGCGAAGGAGCTGCTGCAGAAGGTCCTGGGCTACTCCAAGGCAGAAGGGTGCGAGGCCAACCTCAATGGCAGCAAGGACGGCAATATTCGTTATGCCCGAAACACAGTGACGACGGCCGGTACGGTCGAGAACCTGACCCTGGTCGTCCAATCCAACTACGGAAAGAAAAGCGGTACCGCAACCGTCAACGAGTTCGACAATGACTCGCTGCAGAAGGCGGTGCGGCGTTCGGAGGAGCTGGCACAGCTCGCGCCCGACAATCCGGAGTTCATGCCGGTTCTCGGCCCACAGGAGTATCTCGAATCAAAAGGCTTCTACGAGTCGACTGCACAGATCAGGCCCGAGTACCGAGCCAAGGCTGCCGCGGACAGTATCGGTCCCTGTGAGTCGAAGAAGCTGATCGCGGCCGGATACCTCGAGGACTCGGCGGGATTCCAGGCGATGGCCAATAGTGCCGGTCTCTTTGCCTACTACCCGGAAAGTACTTGCGAGTTCTCGGTCACTGTCCGGACCGAGGACGGCACAGGCTCGGGATGGGCAGAACGAGACTTCAACGATGTCAGCAAGTTGAGCACGGCTGAAGCTTCCTCGGTTGCCATTCAGAAATCTGAAGCCTCGCGTGAGGCGAAGGCCATCGAACCGGGGAAGTACACAGTGATTCTGGAGCCCTCAGCTGCCTCCGGCCTGCTGCAGAACATGATGTTCAACTTCAATGCGCGCACCGCCGATGAGGGGCGGAGTTTTCTGGCCAAGGCTGGCGGCGGTACCAAGCTGGGCGAGAAGATCGTGGACGAGCGCGTCAACCTATACTCCGATCCGACGCACCCGGAGATTCCGACCGCTCCCTGGGCTGGTGACGGTCAGGCGCGGCCCCGAATCCACTGGATCAAGAACGGCGTGGTGGAGAATATGTTCCGCACCCGTTTCTGGGCCAAGGAGACCGACAAACCAGCGATTCCCTTTCCCGGCACCGGCATCATGGAGGGAACCGAGACCTCGCTGGAGGAGTTGATTCAGGGCACCAAGCGAGGCGTGTTGGTAACGCGACTGTGGTATATCCGCACCGTGGATCCGCAGACACTTCTCTACACCGGCTTGACCCGGGATGGGACGTTCTTCATCGAGAACGGTAAGATCGCCTACCCCATCAAGAACATGCGGTTCAACGAGAGCCCGGTCATCATGCTGAACAACCTGGAAGCTCTGGGCAAGCCGGTGCGCGTTTCGGGGAACATGCTGCCGCCGCTCAAGATCCGGGACTTCACGTTTACCAGTCTCTCGGACGCGGTGTAGCGGGAGGCCGGGGGACGGATTGGCGGACTTCACCTTCACCCGACTGCAGTACGACTCGGGAGACTGGGATGTGGATCCCCGCATGCCGTCCAATCTGCTGCACTCCCTGCTGCAATACACCACCTTGGAGGTGAATCCCGAGGAACAGGTCGTGGCTTTGCGGGACCCCGCCATGCTGCGGGCGCCCTTCTGTTACCTGGCGGGCCATCGACTGGTCGAATTCGGTCGACAGGAGACGGAGAATTTCAGACGTTATGTGGAGAACGGAGGTTTCGTTTTCGTCGATGACTGCAACCATGACATCGATGGACTCTTCGCGCGCTCGTTCGAGGAGCAGATGGCATCGATTTTTGGCAGCAAAGCTCTGACCAAGATCGATGATGATCACCCGATCTACGGGGCCTTTTTCAGATTCGATGACGGTCCGCCTACCAGCACTTTCGAGCTCAATGGCTGGGGAGACGATCTGGTGCACGAGTATCTCAAGGCGATTCAGGTGGACGGTCGGATCGGCGTGCTCTACAGCAACAAGGACTATGGGTGTGAATGGGATTACGACTATCGCAACAAGCGGTGGTTGGCGCAGGACAACACTCGTTTCGGTGTCAACATCGTGATCTACGCCATGACTGGCTGAAGGATCTCGCCATGGAAACGCAGATGAACGTCAACGAAGCCGATGTCGACGCGCTGCTCGAGCGCCTGGAGCGCCTGCGCATCGAGATCGGGAAGGTGATCGTCGGGCAGGACGAGACCGTGGAACAGCTTCTCGTCGGGCTGCTCGCCGGAGGACATTGCCTGTTGGAGGGAGTCCCGGGGCTCGCCAAGACTCTGATGATCCGGTCGCTGGCAGTCGCCACGGAGCTCTCCTTCAAGCGGATTCAGTTCACACCCGATCTGATGCCCAGTGACATCGTCGGAACCGAAATCCTGGAGGAGGATCACGGCACCGGGAAACGGGTCTTCCGCTTCAATCGGGGTCCCATTTTCGCCAATCTGGTCTTGGCCGACGAGATCAACCGCAGTCCACCCAAGACCCAGGCAGCGCTGCTGGAGGCGATGCAGGAACAGGAAGTGACTTATGGTGGCGAGACCTATCTGCTGGATCGGCCTTTCTTCGTGCTGGCGACGCAGAATCCGATCGAGCAGACAGGGACCTATCCGCTACCCGAAGCGCAGCTCGATCGTTTCTTGCTGCAACTTCACATCGACTATCCCAGTCTGGAAGAGGAAAGGGAGATTCTGGCTCAGACCACGACGGTCGAGCGGCCCGAGATCGAAGCTGTTATCGGCGCTGAGCATATCCGGCGGGCTCAGCAACTGACGCGAGAGGTCCATATAAGTGCAGAGCTGATCGACTATGTGGCGCGGCTGGTTCGCGCCAGTCGGCCTGGCGACAGCGATGTCGAGGTCGTGCGTGGTTCGGTCGAATGGGGAGCTGGACCGCGCGCTGGCCAGGCACTGATCCTCTCTGCCAAGGCCCACGCTCTTTTGCGGGGCCGATTCGCCGTGACCCTCGAAGCGCTGCAGTTCCTCGCCCTGCCGGTGTTCCGTCATCGCATTCTGGTCAATTTCAAAGGTCAGGCAGAAGGTGTCTCAGCCGCAGACGTGACCCGTCGTCTGGTGGAAACCGTGGCTCTACCAGCTAGCCCGCTGACCTGAGGGCCAGTCGATGGCGGTCCCTTCGTCTCGATTCCTCGACCCGCGCACCTTGGCGGCACTCGATGATCTCGAGTTGCTCGCTCGCACCGTCGTGGAGGGGTATCTCAGCGGTCAACATCTCCTGCCGCAAGCGGGATTCGGTGTCGAATTCAGCCAATACCGCAGCTACCAGCCGGGTGACGATCTGCGGCGGATCGATTGGAAGGCTTACGGCCGATCGGATCGCTTTTACGTTCGCGAGTCCGAGGTCGAACGTGACGTCACCGTCCGGTTCGTTCTCGACGCGACCGGCTCCATGGCTCATCATGACGGCAGTCTGACCAAGATCGACTACGGCCGGATGCTGGTGGCGGCGCTGGCCTATCTCGCCAACCGGCAGGGCGACCGACTTCAGCTGCACATCGTGAGCCGGGATGGATGTGCGGACCTGAGGCCGGGCATGAAACGTCCCCTTGCCAGGGTGCTGCATCACCTCGACTCTCTACAGGTTGGGGGAGGCTGGCCTGCGTTCGAGTTGCTCCAGGGACATCTGGTCACAGGTCGAGCCCGCGAGCTGGTTATCGTGGTGAGCGATCTCTATGACCGACAAGGGGCGATGGATGCCACCTTGCGCAATTTGCGGGCCCTCGGCCACGAGGTTCTGGTCCTCCAGGTCATGGCTCGCAACGAGCTGGAGCTCGGCTGGCAGGGGGATGTCGAGTTCGAAGATCTGGAGACCGGTCAGCGGGTGGTGGGCAATACCGCGTTGCTCCGTCAGTCCTACCTCGAGAACCTGCAAGGGGAGCTCGAGGGTTGGCGGCATAGACTGCTGGAGCTGCGGATACCGCACGCCCTGATCACTACCGATACGCCGCTCGAGATCGCGTTGCGCGAGTTTTTGATCCATCGGAGCGACTTGCCATCGTGATCTTTGCCAATCCGCTGTGGTGGTGGACGCTGGTGGCGCTGAGCGTGCCGGTGGTCATCCACTTGTTGAGTCGAGGACGCCGACAACGTATCACCATGGGCAGTGTGAAGCACCTGGCGGGAGCGGAGAGCCGGGCTCTGCGCCAGCTGCGTATGTCGGGTTGGCCCCTGTTGTTCTTGCGGCTGGCCCTGCTGAGCGCTCTGGTGGTCGCCCTCGCGGGTCCGCGACTCCTCAGGACTTCTCCGTCCTCCGCAGCGGGTGCCTGGGTGCTGATCGATCCCGATCTCGCCATCGCCGATCGAACCATGGGCCCGCAGGCAGCGGCGCTTCTCGAGCGACTGGCGACAGCCTCCTCAGAGGCCGATTCGGTGCGAGTGCTGCGACCCGGCCTACCCGAACAGGGGTTGGAGAGCTCGTTCGAGGGAGACGTAGACGCCTGGTCGCTGTTGAGAGAGGCTGATGACAAGGCGCCGCCTGGAGTCCCCTTCGTTGTCTTCTCATTCGATCGAGTCGAATTGCTTCGCGGGCGAAGACCGTATCTCTCGCGTCCAGTCGAGTGGCATGTGACCGCCGATGGTGAGACCAATTGGTGGATCGAAGGCGTCTCCTTGCGAGCTGACGAAAGGCTGCAAGTGACGGTCGGTGAAAGCTCGATTGGAAACACTCGCTTCAGGACCGAGACCTGGTTGGTGAGGGACTCGCCGCCGGTAGATTCCGCTCTCGAAGTCGATGGCACCGGGAGGCTTGTAAGGCTGACCTCAACCGACCGATTCCCGGCGGATGACACCGTGTACCTCACGGCACCCCTTCCGCCACTGCGAGTGGCCATCTCTGCCGAAGAGGGTCGAGCCGGAGATGCGTGGTACGTGCGTCGGGCCATGGAAGCAGTCGGTCGCTATACGGGGCGAGAGGTGGAGTGGAAAGAGCAGTCCATGGAGCCTGTCGACCTGGCGATCAGACTGGGCAAAGTGAGAGATATTCCGCCATTCGCGACTGCCGTGTTGCGGGATAGCGAGCCAGCCCACGAGTCTTGCCAGGGTTGGGCCTATCCGGTCGAGGCATCGAGCGGTCGAGCTGTCCGATTGCGGCTATGCTCTACTGCGCCGGACAGCGAAGCAGGCGTAGCCACCTGGGTCGATGGCTCGGGTCGCCCGTTCCTGCTGCGAGTTCCCGACTCTTTGACGACACTCTTCGAGCTTCAGGGCCGGTTCGATCCGCGCTGGTCAGATCTCGTTTCCACGGCTGCTTTGCCCAGATTGCTGCTGTCGATACTCGATCTATCTCCGGTTGGGGAAAGGGGGGTCGCGAATCCCCGGTCGGATCGGCGCGCGATGACGGGTGCCGAGCGCCTCCCTCATCGGCGGGAGGGCTCCGCCCGACACCCCCCCGATCCGAGTGACGCTCCCGAGCTTCTGGCATGGGTGATCTTGGCGCTGCTGCTCATCACCGAGCGTGTCGTATCCGGGAGGAGCGCGTGAACCTGCAACAGGTGCTCCGGCGCTGGCGCCGACGTCAGATCTTGGCTCTGGGTATGAGAGCCATGGGTGTCGCAGCGGTCGGACTGTCGCTGAGTTGGGCCATGCTGCCGGATGGCGCTCTATCCTGGTGGGTGGGAGTTGTTCTGGGACTTGGCTTCGGTCTGGGGTCGCTCTGGCTTCCTCATCCACCCAAGGTAGATCGCTCGCTGTTGGCCAGACACCTGGACCGGGTTCTGCCCGAGCTCGAAGACAGCGCCGATCTGGTAAACCGGGACCCCTTGGGATTGACGAGTCTCGAGGTCCTGCAGCTGCGACGCGTCGAAGACAGGCTGGAAGAGATCGGCGCGGAGGATATTTGGCCGCGATCGCAGGTGACCGGATCCTTGAAGCTGTTGCTCGGCGGGCTGGTCATCGCCTTGTTGGTCTGGCTGGGGCAGGTCAGATGGACGGATCGCACCCGACCCACGACCGCATCTTTGCCCGAGACAGCTGCGGGGATACCGCAGGCTCGCGATCTGCTTTCGCAGGTCCGCGTGGAGATCAGCCCTCCCTCCTATACCGGTCTTCCCGGTGCCCAGCAGAGTGACCTCGACATTGTTGCTCCCGAGGGATCCCGGGTCAGGTGGTGGGTTCCCGAAACCGCCGGTCGAGCGGCACTGCTCTTCCCCGATCGTGAGCCCCTCGAGCTTGCCAAGGGCGCTGCGGGGCTCGAGCGCGAGATGACGGTCAGGGCAAGCGCTGTATATCAGCTTGTCGTGAGTGTTGCCGACCATGAGGAGCGTTCGCCCTACGCTCGAGTCGTCGTCACGCCAGATGCGCCACCGCGGCTCGACTTCATCCACCCGGCGGAGAGGGTCACGACGATCACGGCGACCCCTGCGGACGATCTCTCTCTGCTGATCGAGGCCCAAGACGACTACGGCCTGGAGGCGGTCGACCTGGTCACGACTCTGGCCCAGGGTTCCGGCGAGCTGGTCGAGTTTCGTCAGCACCGGCGGCCTCTGGCTCTGGAGTCACCGGCGACTTCGATGACGCTCGAGAGCGAGCTCGAGTTGGCATCACTGGGACTCGAGCCAGGCGCGGAGTTGTACTTTTACGTCGAAGGCCGCGATCGACGGGACTCTGCCGCCAACGTCGCTCGCAGCGCGACCTATATCGTGCGGATTCCTGCTGCAAGAGCTCCCAGCGCCGACCTTGGCGAAGGCTTGCCGATCGTTGTCCCCCCGGACTACTTCCGTAGTCAGCGGCAGATCATCATCGACACCGAGAAGCTGATTTCCGAGGCCAGCGAGATCTCTGGCAGTGAGCTCGCACGCCGCTCTGAGGGTCTGGGCTTCGATCAACGAGCCCTGCGCATGCGCTATGGGATCCTGCTGGGCGAGGAGTTCGAATCTGGCCGTGCTGTCGAAGCTGGCGATGGGGGAGATGAGGATGACGGGGAGCATGACCACCCGGCAGGGGAGGAGGACGGGCTGCTCGCTGCCGTACCCGCCGACTTGGTGCATTTTCACGACTCGGCAGAGATTGCCACGTTCTTCGTCAGTGAGATTCGCACTCAGCTCAAACAGGTTCTGGCTCACATGTGGGATGCCGAAGGGGAGCTGCGAGTCCATCGGCCCGAGGAAGCCCTGCCGTTCGAATACCAGGCTCTGGAGCTGCTGAAGGATCTACAGCAACGCTCTCGGATTTATGTGCAGAAAGTTGGATTCGAAACACCACCTCTCGAGCCGCAGCGGGTGCGGCTGACCGGGGACCTCGATGGGATTGACAATCGCTCCCGGGTCGTCGACTCTCCGGAGGCCGATGCCCTCGGGCGAGCGGCCGAGAAGCTCGTGGCGGCGCTGCAAGGACAGCTCCGACCGGTGGAGAGTGATCTGACCGAGGCCCTGACGGCAGTACGCCGGGGACTCGCAGATCTCGCTTCTCGCGACACCAGGTCCTTGGCAGCGTTGACTGCCCTGGATCTCTGGGTGGGTGACGTTGTCCTCGCTGCGGATGATCAGGCGGCCCTGGAAGCTGCTCTGTGGGAGCTTGTCGCGACTCCGCGGGCCGCGCCGCGGCAGCGTCGACCGATTCTGGATCCGCTTGAAGATCTCTATCGAGGCGGGTTGGCAAGCGAGGACGAGTCGTGAGCTGGGCCTGGACGGATAGTGGCTTGCGAGTGTTCCTGGCGTTGACAATCGGAGTGTCGGTCCTCATCGCCGGTCTTTTGCGCGAACACCGGATGGAAACTCGAAAGATCTGGCGTTACCTCGTTGTGGTGCTCGTGGCAGTTTCCCTGGTAGTCCTGATCCTCCAAGCCCGCTGGAGTCGTCGAGTGGATGGTCAGGCTGCGTTGCTGCTGACCCGGGGTGCCGATCTCGTTGCGGCAGGAGCCGAGATCGAGAAACTCGAGCGGGGCTCTCTGTCTGCCGCCTTACCCGGAGTCGAGCCCTGGTCTGCGCAGACCACTCGGATCTCAGATCTCGCCACCTGGATACGCAATCATCCCGAGATCGCGCACCTCCGGGTGGTGGGTGACGGTCTCGAGCCATGGGACCTGGAAGAACTGCCTCCGACGGTCGAGTTTCTCGCCGTACCGGATCAGCGAGCTGGGCTGCGGTCGGTACGCTGGCAGAGAGATCTGACTCGGGGTGATCGGCTGGTCGTTGCCGGCAGCATCGGTGGGACCGACCCGGGACAACTCAGACTCGACCTCGCCGGACCAGACGGAACCTGTGACAGTACAGAGGTCGTGATCGAGCTCCGAGGCCCGCCGCAGCCGTTTTCACTGCAGTGCACACCTCCCGGCGAGGGGCGGTTCCTCTACCAGCTGAAGACGACAGGGTCTACCGAGCTGGACGAGTCGAGCGAGCTCGTCGACGTGCGGGTCGGGCCTGGAGAGCTGCCATCCATCCTCTGGCTCCAGGATGCACCGAGCTTCGAAGCCAGACACTTCAAACGATGGATCGAATCCGTCGGTGGTCAGATGGCCCTGAGATCTCGGGTCAGCCGGGACCGATACCATTTCGAGTTCTCCAATCGGAAGGAAATTCCACTGAGAAGAGTGGTCGCCGAAGTGCTGAGGGAGTTCGACCTGATCGTCGTGGAGGAGAGGGCCTGGAGCAGGCTTGCGGCAGAAGAGAGGTCGGCGATTCGGCGTCAGGTCGAGGATGCAGCGGTCGGCTTGCTGATCAGATTGAGCCCTGATCGAACTGGGGAAGCGCCAGAGGAGTGGCCGCTGGGTTTCAGCGGTAGGAGGATACAGGGTGCAGACCGACTTGTCGTGAATCTCGAGGGCCAATCGGCCGAACCGGGTGGCACGGTCGAGACCGGGCCGTTCCAGCTGGTTCTAAACCCCGGCGAAACACCTCTGGCAGCTGATCGGTCCAGCCGCATTCTTGCTGCCGCAAGGTCCTCGGGAGAGGGTACGGTGGGAGTGACATTGCTGCATCAGACCTATCCGTGGGTTCTGGCGGGGGAGCCAGAGACCCACCAGGACTATTGGCGACAGGTGATCGAATCCCTGGCACGACCGAGCGCGCGGCCGATGTGGCACCTTCCTGCCGGACCCGTGCTGGTCGATGAGCCCCTCGACCTGGAACTGGACTGGATCTCGCAGGACGAAACCCCACCCGAAGCCAGTTTCGGGCCCCTCGAGGGCGAGCTGTCGACCCTGGCCCTGCGCCAGGATGCCAATCAACCGGCGCGCTGGACGGGACGCGTCTGGCCATCATCGACTGGCTGGCACCGCCTTTCGACTAGCGGTGCCACGGTGGATTTCTTGGTTGCCGAAGTCGACGCCTGGTCTGCATGGCAACAAGAACGCCGGACGCAAGCGACGAGACTCGCGTCCCTGAGACTACCGACGCGGGAAGATCAGACCTCCACAGTGATCGAGGTACCCTTTCCGCGGATGCCGTTCGTCCTGACATTCCTGATGGGTGTGGGACTCCTTTGGCTCGACGAGCGGCGCTGATTACCTGCCGGCTTCGCTCGGTGGCTCGAGCTTCGGGATCGCGACCCTCGGCAGATCGGCTTCCGTCAGGAGCTCGTTGAACAACGGCACAGATTCGTCGAAGAAGCGCTCGAGCTCGCCGACCATCTCCTTGTACTCTTCACGCAGCTCCTCGAACAGCTGGAGCTGGGCGGCCGTCGGAGCCGCAAACTGCGAATCGACGTTGCCGAAGAGGTTGTCGATCTGTTCACTGAGTCGGGGCCCCTGGCTCCAGAATGGCTTGCCCTCGGTCCGGGCCAGTGCATCCATGAGCTCGGTGGCAGCGTTCACGTGCGCCTTCCATTCGGCTTTGAGCTCAGGCGCCAGCTCGATCTCCAGGCGTTGGGCGGTCTCCTGTCGGGCCTCGAGCTGGTCGGCGACGACATCCATCCCGCGGAGGCCCCGATTCAACGTCGACTGCATCGCGATGAGCTCGGAAGCAACCTGAAATTGCGCTTCGAGAGCGGCTTCGGAGACCTCCACGGTGGGGTCGATACCCACCTCCACCTGTTGCTCGTAGGTGTTGTCGTCGAATGTGAGTCGGACCGAGTAGGTTCCGGGCAGCACCATGGGACCGCGCGGCCCACCGCGAAACTCGATGAAAGCGGGATCGGGAGGCTGACGCTGAAAAGCGGGGTCCATGCTCAGGTCCCAGGACACTCGATTGAGCCCCTTCTCCTTGCCCAACTTCTCGGCGTCGAGAGTACGAATCACCTCGCCGCTGCTGTCGACGATTTCGATCTTCAGCCGCTCCGGTTTCTCTGCCGGCTCGGCTGACTCGGACTCGATCTCGCCGGTGGTGTCGCGGGTCTCCGACGATGCCTCGGGATCGGCGTCTTCGGGGGCATCCAGTTTCTCGCTCAGGTAGTAGGTGATCAGGGCGCCGGCCGGAGGGTTGGGTGCCTTGTGGGACTTGTCGCCCAGCCCGTAGCGCGTAAACCGGGTTGGGAATCGGAGAGCGCGCCGAACGGGGAAGAGATGTGCCGCCTGGGAGACGATGTTCTCATCCCACTGCTGAAGCGGGGTGGCGTCATCGAAGATCCAGAGGGCGCGGCCGTGGGTCCCGAGAATCAGATCGTTCTCGCGTGGTTGAATCAGGATGTCGTGTACCGCAACCGTCGGCAGATTCCGGAGATGATGACGGCGCCAGGTCTTGCCCCGATCGTAGGAGGCGTAGAGCCCCAGCTCGGTGCCCGCCCAGAGCAGATCGCTGTTCTGTGGGTCCTCGCGGACGATCCAGATCCAGGCCGTCTCGGGGATCCCCGCTGTCGGCAAGCGTTGCCAGGTCTCTCCATAATTGGTGGTCTTGAACAGGTGTGGGCGCAGGTCGTCGAACATATGGCGATCGAAGCTGGCGTAGGCCGTGCCGGCGTCGGTGCGTGAGGGTTCGATATGGGAAACCGGTGAAAACTGGGGGACGCCGGGAATGTTGGCGATCAGGTTCTTCCAGGATTCTCCACCGTCACGGGAGATCTGCAGGTTGCCGTCATCGGTTCCGACCCAGAGGAGACCCGCAGCAACCGGTGACTCGGCGAAGCTGATGATGGTGCAGTGGTATTCGGCAGTGGTGTTTTCCTTCCAGGCCGGGCCACCCGCCTCGCCCTGCTTGTCGGGGTCGTCGGTGGTGAGATCGGGGCTGATCTGCTCCCAGGTGTCACCGAAATCATCGGTCTTGAAGACCACGTTACCGGCAAAGTAGATCTGCATAGGATCGTGCGGTGAGGCGACGATGGGGGCGTTCCAGTTGAAGCGGTACTCGAGCTCCTCGACTGGCCCGCCATCGAAGCGTCGGGGTTGCGGACTGACGTCGATCTGTTGGCGAGTGCGCATGTCGGTACGGACAATGCCACCGGCCTGGGACTCGGAGAGAAACAGGTCCTCGATCTCCGGGTGGGGGACCACCCAGTAGGCATCGCCGAAGCTCATCATCCGCCAGTCGTCCTCGAGAATGCCAGCGGGCTCGCGAGTCCGACTGGGGCCATACCAGGTGCCGTTGTCCTGGAGTCCACCGCCGAGGTAGTAGAAGGGTTCGCGATTATCGTGGAAGGCCTGATAGAACTGCGCGATCGGCAGGTTGCGAATCGGCTCCCAGGTCTTGCCCCGATCATAGGAGGCCGCGATGCCGCCGTCCTGGCCCTGCCAGAGGCGATCGGGGTTGGTGGGGTCGATCCACAGTGAGTGGTAATCGACGTGAGTACTGCGAGAGATCCGCTCCCAGTTCTTGCCGCCGTCGATGGAAAGAAACAGTCGACTGGAGATCGCATAGAGCCGATTGGGGTCCGCGGGATCGACCCGCAGGTCCGTGTAGTAGAGACCTCGTGAAACGATCTGGACGTTGTCGGAAACCTTTTCAAAGGTCTCTCCCTGGTCGGTCGACCGAAACATCGTGCCCTCGTCGGACTCCGCGATGACGTAGACGATGTCGGGGTTGCCAGGGGCGACCTTGACGCCGATTCGACCGACGATCCCCCGCGGCAAGCCATTCTCGAGCTTCTTCCAGGTGTCGCCGCCATCGACGGACTTCCAGACGCCCCCCTCCTTGCTGCCCGTGGTGTGGGTCCAGGGTTTGCGGTCGAAGTGCCACATCGCCGCAAAGATCACATTGGGATTGGTGGGGTCGATGTCCATGTCGGAAACGCCGTGGCGGTCGTCGACATAGAGGACTCTCTGCCAGCTCTGGCCACCATCAGTCGAGCGAAAGACACCCCGTTCCTCGTTGGGGCCGAAGAAATGGCCCATGGCACCGACGAAGACGACCTTGGGGTCCAGGGAGGAGACCAGGACGCGTGAAATGTGCCGGGTTTCCTCGAGGCCGAGGTGCGACCAGCTCTTGCCGCCGTCGGTCGAGCGATAGACACCGTTGCCGAATGAGACGCTGTTGCGGGCGTTGGCCTCACCACTACCGACGTAGATCACACTGGGGTTGGTCGGCGCCAGGGCCAGGTCCCCGATCGAGGCGATCGGCTGATCGTCGAAGATCGGCGTGAAGGTCAGACCGCCATCGACGGTCTTCCAGACCCCACCGGAGGCCGAGCCCACGTAGAGTAGGTTTGGGTCACCCGGAACGCCTTCCACGTCGGCAACACGACCGCTCATGTTGACCGGGCCGATGGGACGCCATTCGAGATGGTCGAAGGGCGTCCCGTCGGCCTCGTCAGCGACAGCGGAGATTGGCCCCAGGAGAGCCAGGCAGATCAATAGACCGAACGAGACCTGAAGACGGTGAATGGGCATCGGTGGGTTCCCTCCAGGAAAGTACTTCAAGTGAACGCGGATGACCCTCCCGCGGCAGACCCGGGCCCGCCGCGCGAGGATTACCTGTCGCTATAGTGCCGCGATTGAGCTGGATTAATTGATCTCGAGCAGCTCGACGTCAAAGACCAGCATGCCCTTGGGAGCGCCCTCTGCGCCGCCATAGGCGAGGTTCTCAGGAATCCAGAAGCGGCGCTTCTCCCCTTCGACCATCAGTTGTACCCCTTCCGTCCAGCCAGCGATGACCCGGTTGAGCGGGAAGGTGGCCGGCTGGCCTCTCACGACGGAGCTGTCGAACATGGCGCCATCGGTTGTCCAGCCGCTGTAATGCACGGTGACTTCGCTGCTCTTGTTGGGGTGCTCGGTCCCGGTTCCGGGATTCAGCACCTTGGTCGCCAGACCCGAACTGGTGACCTCGGCATCCGCGGGAGGCGCGGCGACATCAGCGGGTGCTGTGGGTGCAACAACGGACTCTTGAATCTTCAAGGTATTCCTTTCCTGGATTCGCAGGAGCTCGACGTCGAAGACCAGCATGCCGGCCGGTCGTCCAGGACGACCCGCGTAGGCGAGCTCCTCAGGAATCCAAAAGCGACGTTTCTCACCGGGCACCATCAGCTGTAGGCCTTCGGTCCAACCCGGGATGACCCGGTCGAGGGGCAGGCCGGCGGGCTGTCCACGCACGACGGAGCTATCGAACATGGCGCCGTCGGTAGTCCAGCCGGTGTAGTGGACTTCAACGATATCGGAGGCACTCGGGTGTTCATCTCCGGTACCTGGTTGCAAGACCTTGCTGGCCAGTCCGGAAGCAGTGACCTCCGCATCAGCGGGCGGTGCCGCGACATCTGCCGGTGCGGGAATCGTGTCTTGAGCACGTCCTGAAGAGACTGCGGCGAACGGCATCAAGAGAGCTACGACGGCGATTGCTACAGGGAGATTTTTCATAGTGGCCGTAACTTATCGCGCGTATCCTGCTCAGGCAAACAACTTCTGGGAAAAATTGTAAACTCGCTGGACTCGATAATGCGGAGAGGAAGATGAAGATTTTCGGAGCAGCTCTGGCGGTCTTGCTTGTAGGGGTAGCCTTCGCTACCTGGGGGCTCTCCTGGCCGGGGGTCCTGGCAGTTGGCCTGGTCGGTGTGGTGCTCAGCCAGGTGATGCATGCCACGGGGTGGCGCGAGGTGTTGGCTTTTGCCGGGACGGTCTGCCTTGCTGCCTCCGGCCTCGGAGCTGTCATTCTGTTGTTCCAGTTGTTTGTTTCCTGAGTGGTCGGGGGTCAGGGGAGGGTACAATCGCCCTCCATGTTCCGCCGTGCCCTAGCCGCTCTGGCGCTCCTCGGAGCGTCACCGCTGATCGCCCAGCAATCGGTCTCTCCAGAGTTGTCTCCTTTCGACCCCGCCGGCACCGGGGGCGTGCAGGTTGTCGATCGTGCTCTGGCCAAGCTCTCGGTGCATCGCCGCGTGCTGGTCATTGGAGCCCATCCGGACGATGAAGACACCACGCTTCTGTCCCTGGTGGGATCCGGTCTCGGTGGGGAAGGCGCCTATCTCTCACTGTCGCGGGGTGAAGGTGGGCAGAATCTCATCGGCCCCGAGCTGGGATTGGGTCTGGGGCTGATCCGCACCGGAGAGTTGCTGGCGGCGCGTCGTCTGGAAGGGACCCGACAGTACTTCACACGAGCCTATGATTTCGGCTACACGCGGTCCCTGGAAGAGACCTTTATCCGCTGGCCCCGGGCGGTTCTGATCGAGGACGCGGTTCGTGCGGTCCGCCGTTTCAAGCCGCAGGTAATTGTGGCAGTCTTCCCCGGTGACAGCCGGGCTGGGCACGGGCAGCATCAAGCAGCAGGCGTGATCGCCGAGGAAGCCTTCGGTCAGGCTGGCCTGCCGGATCGTTTCCCGGAGTTGACGGCCGAGGGCCTGCCACCATGGCAGCCGAGGGTGCTCTATCGACGGGCGTGGCAGGGTCGAGAGGAGTCGACTCTGGAATTCGATCTTGGCCTTGTTGATCCCTTGACGGGCAAGTCGGTGTTGCAGCTGGCCGGAGCGAGTCGAAGCATGCATCGTTCACAGGACATGGGAAGGCTGCAGGATCTGGGTCGCCAGCAGGGAGGGCTTATCTGGGTGGCTGGCGATACCAGTCCCGACACCGATGAGATTTTCGGTGGCCTGAATACCGAGCTGGCTGCGATCGCCGAACTGCTCGGCACGGGTCCGCTGCAAGAGGAGATGCGGAGTCGACTCAGTGAGATTTCACGCCTCGCCAAACACGAGCGGGAACGGTTGGCGCCGTCTCGACTCTCTATCGCGACCCCCTCTCTGGCGCAGATCGTGGTTTCTCTGGGCGAGTTGATTGAGAAGGTCACGGAAGAAGGGGAACTCCCCTACCGGGCAGTCGTGCTTGATCTCCTAACGGAGAAGCTGAAGATTGCCTCCAGAGCCCTGACGGCGGCTGCCGGGGTCGCCATCGACGCGGTGACCGAACAGGAGGCCGTTGTGCTCGGCGGAGTTCTGCCGATCACGGCCACCTTGTGGAACAGCGGGGAGCAAAGAGCCGAGGTCGTGGATGTGGAGATGCTTTGCACCGGAGGTTGGACTTCGACCCGTGGCAAGGAAATGTCGCCCGAGGAGGGCACAGATCTTCAGCAATGGAGCTTCGAAGTCTCGGTCCCGGCAACAGGAAGTCCCAGCGCGCCCTATTTCCTGCATCATCCACTCGAGGGAGATCTCTACTCCTGGGACGAGGCCCCGAGTGCCGACCTCGGGGAACCGCTGCAGAGGGCTCCGGTGATCGCGATGTTTCGTCTGATGATTGCGGGGGCCACCCTCGAGGTTGAAAGGGAGGTCGTGTTTCGGCAGCGGAGTCAGTCCGAAGGGGAAGTCCGTCGCCCTCTGCGCGCGGTACCCGTGATCGAGGTGTCGGTGCAGCCCGAAATGCTCCTGTGGCCCGAAACGAGCCAGGCCGCTCGAGAAGTCGAGGTGTTGGTGCGATCGAACATCGAGGCGCCGATTCGCGGCCGAATCGAGCTTCGCAGGCGCAGTCAGCCATTGGCAGGGCAGGTGATGGAGCTCAGTATCGATGAGCCGCGAGGCCAGCAGATAGAGAGGTTCGAGGCCCAACCTCCCGAGGAAGGGTGGCTCGGGCGGGTCGAAGTCTCGGCGGTAGCCGTCCTGGAGGAAGGCAGGGAGTTCGCTGCCTCATATGCGGTCATTCAGTATCCTCACATCCGTCCGATGACCCTGCCAACCAGGGCGTCTCTCCAGATCCAAAGACTGGACCTGGAGCTGCCGCAGGTGGAACGGGTTGGCTACATCCGTGGCGCTTCGGACAAGGTCCCGGAAGTCCTCACCGAGATCGGGCTGCCAATCGAGCTGCTGGGCACATCCGCTTTGCGGTCGGCAGACTTTACGGCCTACGATGCCATTGTCATCGGGAGTCGAGCCTACGAAGCCGATCCGGTGCTGGCAGAGGTGAACTCGCGTCTGCTCGACTACGTACGCCAAGGTGGCTTGTTGCTGGTGCAGTATCAGCAGTATCAGTTTGCTCGCGGCGGTTTTGCGCCAGCGAAGCTCGAAATCGGTTGGCCGCATGGGCGGGTGACCGACGAGACCGCTCCGGTCAGAGTTCTGGAACCCGAACACCCCGTCTTTCTGTCTCCCAATCGCATCACAGAGCGGGATTGGCAGGGCTGGGTGCAGGAGAGAGGGCTCTATTTCGCAGAGGAGTGGGATCCGATCTACCGGCCCCTGTTATCGCTCCACGACGAAGGACAGGATGCAG
Organism: uncultured Acidobacteriota bacterium; assembly: GCA_963707075.1. Classification (GTDB taxonomy): domain Bacteria; phylum Acidobacteriota; class Thermoanaerobaculia; order Multivoradales; family JAHEKO01; genus CAXMQZ01. The sequence continues at coordinate 1,002,813 of CAVPOX010000002.1, read as the reverse complement.
AGAAGGGTGCCCTGCTGGTCGCCGAGTTGGGGGACGGCGTTTACATCTACACGGGCCTGTCCTTCTTTCGCCAGCTTCCGGCTGGAGTCCCCGGAGCGATTCGCCTCTTTGTGAATCTGTTGTCGCGGGAGGAGTCGTGATGCGAAGACCCTGGTTCTGGGCGTGGATAGTGGTGATCCTCGGCGGATGCGGTGATGGACGCACCCCACTGGTGCTCTATTCCCCGCATGGTCGTGATCTGTTGGCCCTACTGGAAACGGAGTACGAGCGGCTCCAACCCGAGATCGACGTCCGCTGGCTGGATATGGGTTCCCAGGAGGTCTATGACCGGATTCGATCGGAAGCAGCCAACCCGCAGGCCGATGTGTGGTTTGGCGGCCCTGACACCATTTTCGCGCGCGGTGCAGCTGATGGTCTTCTGCAGAGCTATCGCCCTGCGTGGGCCGACGCCGTACCCTCGTCGAGTCGGAATCCCGAAGATCTCTACTTCGGTCTCTACGAAGCCGTGCCGGTCCTGGTCTACAACTCGGTGGCGGTCGCGGAATCCGAAGCGCCAAGGGACTGGGACGACCTTTTGGATGAGCGCTGGAAGGGTAAGTTGATCATCCGTGATCCGCTGGCGAGCGGCACGATGCGCACCGCTTTCGGCCTGATCATCGCGCGATCTGTCGCAGCGAACGGTGACACCGAGGAGGGTTTTGCCTGGCTGCGTGAACTGGACTCACAGACGAAGGAGTATGTGGTCAATCCGGCGCTGCTATTCGAGAAGCTGACCCGGCAGGAGGGGCTGGTCTCGATCTGGGAGCTCACCGATCTGTTGTTCCTGCAGCAGCGCGGCGCGCCACTCGATTACAGCTTTCCGGTCAGCGGCACTCCCGTTATCGATGATTCCATCGGTCTCGTGGCCGGCGCCAAACATTCCACTGAGGCGAAGGCCTTTATCGACTGGGTGGGCGATCGTGAAACCCTACTCCTGACAGCTCGCCAGGCGTTTCGCCTTCCCGCTAGAACCGATCTTCCCTCCGCGGATCTTCCACCCTGGGCGCAGGAGGCCAAGAAACAGATCACCCGGGCGGATCTGGACTGGGACCTTCTCGCCGAGCGGGGCGCCGAATGGATGGCATTGTGGGACAGGGAGGTACGAGGCCGAGGCTAGCCTCGGAAGCGCGCCATGACCGCACTGTTGACACTGGGTCAGCTCCGCAAGAGCTTTGGCAAGCAGCCGGTCCTGCGAGAGATCTCGCTGGCCGTCGAGGAAGGCGAGATCATGGCTCTACTGGGCCCCAGCGGAAGCGGCAAGACAACTCTGTTGCGCCTGATTGCGGGCTTCGAAACCCCCGATTCGGGATCGATCGAGGTGGGTTCAGAGGATGTGACCCGAGTCCCGCCCGAGCGGCGGAATTTCGGCATGGTATTCCAACACTACGCTCTCTTTCCTCACATGACGGTGGCTCAGAATGTGGCCTTTGGACTAGATAGCCAGAAGCTGTCGCGGGAGACCAACTCCAGTCGCGTGATGGAGATGCTCGAATTGGTCGATCTTGCAGGCTTTCAGGATCGGAAGGTTCAGGAGATCTCTGGCGGCCAGCAGCAGCGAGTTGCTCTGGCTCGGGCATTGGCGCCGCATCCGCGAATCCTGCTTCTCGACGAACCCCTGTCCAACCTGGACCCCGATCTGAGAGAGCGCACTCGTCGGCAGCTGCGACAGGCCATCCAGCAGGTCGGCTTGACCGCCGTCTGGGTGACCCACGAGCAGGAGGAGGCCTTCGACGTCGGGGATCGCGTGGCGTTGCTCGAAGGCGGGGCCTTGGAGCAGGTCGGCACGCCGGAAGATCTCTACCTGCGCCCCCGCACTCGTTTCGTTGCCACCTTCGTCGGTCGGGCGAGCATTCTGGCGGGCGAGCAGCGCGCCGAGGGTCGTGCGCAGATTGGCGATACCAGGTTCAGAGGGCAGGGGGTGATCTGGCCGGTCGAGTCAGCCGAGGGGGTCGAAGCGGGCGAGGAGGTCGACATCGTCTTCCGTCCAGAAGCACTGACACTCGGGCCTCCTGACGAGGACGGGACCTTGGCAGGAGAGATCGTCGAGCGTCGTTTCACCGGTGAGTCGACCTTCTATTTGGTGCGGTTGACTCAGGGTGAGAGCCTGCTTGTCAAAGGTGATCTGAATCAGGCAATCACGTCGGGACTCGTCAGCGTAGCCTTGCGGGAAGACGCAGTTCTGCCCAGGTCCTACCGCAGGAGCGCATCACGAGAGGATCTATGACGACCCGAACAAGGTGGAGTGCGTGGATCTTGGCGGGGGTTCTCGTCTGGCTGGTGGGTTATCCCTTGCTCATCACTCTGACAGAGGCGTTGGGGCTGCCTGGAGCGATCACCCTGAGCCATTTCGCCGAGTTTGCCGAGCGACCCGACGAATGGCGAGCCCTTTGGCGGAGCTTGTGGATCTCGACAGCATCTACGGCGCTCGCCGCGGCGGTGGGGGTTCCACTCGCGTTTCTTTTTGCCCGAACTGAGTTTCCCGGGCGTCGAGTTCTCGGAGCCCTGATCGCGCTCCCGGTTGCACTGCCGCCGTTGGTCGGTGTCATCGCCTTTCTGTTTCTATATGGCGAGAGCGGCTTCGTGGCCAGGGGTATCCAGACGGCGCTGAATCTGGACAGCTCTCCGTGGAATCTCACCGGTCCGACGGCGATCCTGCTGGTACACGCCTACTCGATGTACGTGTACTTCTATCTGTTCATTCGCGCGGCTCTGGCTCGGCTGGATTCGTCATTGCTCGAGGCTGCAGCCTCGCTGGGCGCGGGGCGTTGGAGAACCTTGCACCGGGTCACATTGCCGGTCTTGACGCCCGCCCTGGCAGGGGCGGGGCTGCTGACGTTCATGACCTCCCTGGCCTCGTTCTCGGCGCCTTACATCTTCGGCGGTGGTTTCAGGGTCATGACCACCCAGATAGTGGCCTCGAAGCTCAACGGCGAAGTGGCCATGGCGCAGGTCGAGACGATCACCCTGGCGATCGTGGCCCTGCTCGGTCTCTGGGCGATGCGTCGCATCGACCCGGGATCGACCGCCGTGGTGGGAGGGGTGCGAGGATTGGCGCCGGCGCGGCGCCACCTCCGGGGAACTGTGACTCGATGGGGCGTCGCAGCGCTGGGTTGGGGGCTGGCGATATTCCTGTTGCTGCCCCACCTGACTCTGTTGTTGATCTCTTTCGTGCCCCCGGGCACCTGGACTGTCGAGATCCTGCCTCCTGTCCTCGATGGCAGCAATTACGCGACCCTGCTGTCGACCCCGGAACGATTGCGCCCTGTCTTGAACTCGCTCTGGATGGCGTCTCTCGCGACCTTTGGTGCCATCGCTCTGGGGCTGACTACGGCTCGAGTCTCGGTCAGAGTGAAAGGGCGATTAGGCGGTCTGCTCGAGACGTTGATCTCCGTGCCCTGGGCCTTGCCGGGCACCGTCTTCGCGATAGCCCTGGCTACTACCTTCGCCGTCGATATGCCCTGGACCGGCAGGGTCGTCCTGGTAGGAACTCCCTGGCTTCTGCCTTTGGCCTACCTGGTCCGTAGCTTGCCGCTTACCGGGCGGAGTGCGCTGGCTGGCCTGCGCCAGTTCGACAGCAGCCTCGAGGAAGCTGCGGCCTCTCTGGGAGCCGGCCGATGGCGACGGCTGGTGAGAGTCCTGCTGCCCATGCTTCGACCCGCTGTGATGGCCGGCGCCAGTCTGGCATTCATCACGGCCTTGGGCGACTTTGTGACGTCCATCGTGCTTTATACGTTCGATACTCGTCCAATTTCTATCGAAATCCTCTCCAGCCTCAGACTCCAGGAGACCGGTGTGGCGGCGGTGTATGGGGTGCTTCTGATGCTGGTCAGCGGCACGGCATTCGTGATCTGGGGGCGCGACCAGAGGATCTGAATCGGGCATGGACGCACGCGACTTCATCACGCGACTCTGGGTGCTCATGTTGACGGTCTTCGTCGACATGATCGGCTTTCTCATCGTGCTGCCCCTGTTGCCGTTCTATGCGGAGCGGCTGGGTGCGGACGCGGTCAGTGTCGGGGCACTGGTATCGATCTTCGCGGCTGCCCAACTGGCGAGCTCACCACTTTGGGGGAGGCTCTCGGACCGCTACGGCCGCCGGCCGATGATTCTCGCTGGCTTGATGATCTCGGCGGTCTCCTATCTTCTGTTCGAGTCGGCTTCGACAGTGTCGCTGCTCTTTCTTTCTCGGTTCGTTCAGGGAATGGGTGCCGGAACCGTAGGGGTGGTGCAGGCCTACCTGAGTGACTCGGTGCCCTCGGAGGACCGCGCCAAAGCGCTGGGCTGGCTGACCGCGGCAACCAGTGCCGGGGTGATGATCGGCCCCGCCATCGGTTCCCTCTCCGCCGCCTACGGACTGATTGGTCCAGGCTATCTGGCAGCGATTCTCTGTTTCTTGAACTTCATCTTCGCCTGGCGGTGGTTGCCGGAGTCGGCAACGGCGGAATCGGGGAAACGACATAAGGCCACCAAAGGAACCACCCGCAGGGTGATATCGGACATCCTGCGACATCCCAAGGGCCCGGTGGGGTCAGTGGTGCTGATCTACGCCTTCGGCATGATGGCCTTCATGGCGATGAACGGTGTTCTGGCGCTTTTTCTCGAGCGAAAGTTCGGAATCAACGAAAAGACAATTGGCTGGTTCTTCGTCTATGTGGGCGGCATCTCTCTGGTCATGAGAACGGTCGTGCTGGGTCCGGCGGTGCGACGGTTCGGAGAAGTCAGGGTGTTGCGGGCAGGCGCCCTGTCAATGGCTTTGTCGCTGGCTGCGATCCCGCTGGCACCGAGCATTCCGGCACTGGCATTGGCAGTCTTGCTGATGCCTGTGGGCACAGCCTTGCTTTTCCCTACCACGACGTCTTTGGTTTCACGTCGAGCAGCGCCCAGGGAGACCGGCTTGACGCTGGGTGTCCATCAGGCATTCGGCGGTGTTGCCCGGATGATCGGTCCGCTATGGTCAGGTATGGCCTTCCAGCACGTGGGCATCCGCAGTCCATTCTGGATCGCGGCGGCCGTGATGCTTCTGGTCCGCCTTTTTGCCGTGACGGTGCGGGAGGATCCCACTGCGCCGGAGAACCCCCAGATCGAGCCAGTGCTACCTTCGGAAGCACCGTGAGCTCCGGCGGCGGGTTGGTTCATTGTTGGGGTGCTCGCAGGAGATGCAGCGCGAAGCACTTTGCGTTAAGGTGTTGCGGGCACGGAGAACGACTCCAGGGCGGGTGTTCCGAGAACCGCCTCTCCTCATAAAAGGTCTTCAGGAGATCCGAGATGAAGGACAGTTTTGCCACCAAGGGACAACTCGCTGTTGGAAACAAGGCGTATCAGATTGCGCGGCTGCCCGCCCTCGAGAAACAGGGCTGGGATTTGGGGCGATTGCCTTTTTGCATGCGTATCCTGCTCGAGAACCTGTTACGTCGCGAGGACGGCCGTACGGTAACCGCTGACGATATCGAGGCGGTCGCCAACTGGGATCCTGCGGCAGTGCCGGCTCAGGAGATCGCCTTCATGCCGGCTCGCGTTCTGCTGCAGGACTTCACCGGCGTTCCGGCAATTGTCGATCTGGCTGCCATGCGCGATGCGATGCTGGCCATGGGGGGAGACCCGAAGAAGATCAATCCACTGCAGCCGGCCGAGCTGGTCATCGATCATTCGGTCCAGGTCGACGAGTATGGGTCGGCAGCCGCCTTGCTCATCAACATCGAGAAGGAGTTCAGCCGGAACGGGGAGCGCTATGGCTTCCTCAAATGGGGGCAGCAGGCCTTCGACAACTTCAAGGTCGTGCCTCCAGGCAACGGCATCGTGCACCAGGTCAACCTCGAGTATCTTGGACGGGTTGTCATGTCGAACGAGAGCGAGCCGCTGTGGGCGTTCCCGGACACTCTGGTGGGTACCGACTCCCACACGACGATGATCAATGGTCTCGGAATCCTGGGTTGGGGCGTGGGTGGTATCGAGGCTGAAGCGGCGATGCTGGGGCAGCCAATCTCCATGCTGGTCCCCCAGGTTGTCGGCTTTCGTCTGGTCGGTGAGCTGCCCGAAGGCGCTACCGCAACCGACCTGGTGCTGACGGTGACCGAGATGCTGCGAGCCAAAGGGGTGGTGGGCAAGTTCGTCGAGTACTTCGGACCCGGGTTGGCGAGTTTGCCGCTGGCCGATCGAGCGACCATCGCCAATATGGCTCCCGAGTACGGAGCGACCTGCGGCATCTTCCCGGTCGACCAGGCGACGCTCGACTACCTCGAGTTCACCGGCCGTCCGGCGGAGCGCATCGAGCTGGTCGAGGCCTACATGAAGGAACAGGGGCTTTTTCACACTACCGAGAGTCCGGAGGCCGAATACTCGGACACGATGGAACTGGACCTCTCGACGGTAGAGGCGAGTCTGGCTGGTCCCAAGCGACCCCAGGATCGAATCTTGCTAGGGGACGTCAAAGGGTCGTTCGAGAGCCAGTTGGAGAGCCTCAAGGCTCCCGGTGGCCAGGGCGGTGTGGCTTCGCCGGTCGAAGGGGCGGTGACCGCTTCCCTGAATGGAGAAGAGTTCGCTCTACAGGATGGGTCAGTGGTCATTGCCGCGATAACCAGCTGCACCAATACCTCGAATCCATGGGTCATGGTGGCTGCTGGCCTGCTGGCCAAGAGCGCCGTCGAAAGAGGCCTCCAGTCCAAGCCGTGGGTCAAGACCTCGTTGGCTCCGGGCTCGAAGGTCGTGACCGACTATCTCAGCGAGTCCGGGCTGATGCCCTACCTGGAGAAGCTCAAGTTCCATGTTGTCGGCTACGGCTGCACGACCTGCATCGGCAATAGTGGCCCCCTGCCGCCACCGATCGCGGAAGCGATTCGGGCAGCCAATCTGGTCGCTGTGTCCGTCCTGTCCGGCAATCGGAACTTCGAAGGTCGCATCAGCTCCGACGTGCGAGCGAACTATCTCGCCTCTCCACCCCTGGTGGTGGCGTACGCGCTCGCCGGAAGAATCGATCTGGACCTCTACAACGAACCCTTGGGGACCGACAGCGAAGGTCGCCCCGTCTTTCTCAAGGAGATTTGGCCCAGCCAGCAGGAGATCGCCGAGGCGGTAGGTGCTTCGGTGAAGTCAGAGATGTTCACCCGGGAGTATGCGGAGGTGTTTGCCGGTGACGCCCAATGGGCCTCGATGCCCGTACCCGAGGGTGACACCTATGCCTGGGCCGATGAGTCGACCTACGTCAAGTTGCCGCCCTATTTTGTCGATCTGCCGGCGGAGCCGGCGGAGGTGACCGATATCGAAGGCGCCAGGGCTCTGGCGGTTGTCGGGGACAGCATCACCACCGATCACATCTCGCCAGCCGGGGCCATCAAGGCGGACAGTCCAGCTGGGCGGTACCTGATCGAGCGAGGTGTCGAGCCCAAGGACTTCAATTCCTACGGCTCCCGCCGAGGGAATCACGAGGTCATGATGCGAGGTACGTTTGCCAACGTGCGTTTCCGCAACGAGCTGGTACCCGCTCTGGAGGGGGGGTTCACACTGCACCTGCCAGACGAAGTCTCCATGACGATCTTCGATGCGGCCATGCAGTACAAACGAGAGGGCGTGCCGTTGGTCGTTTTGGCCGGCAAGGAGTACGGTACGGGCTCCTCGAGAGACTGGGCGGCCAAGGGACCGGCTCTGTTGGGAGTCAGAGCTGTTGTTGCCGAGAGCTTCGAACGGATTCATCGCAGCAATCTCGTCGGCATGGGTATTCTCCCTCTGGAGTTCCTGCCAGGCGAGTCGGTAACCGGGCTGGGCCTGTCGGGCAAGGAGGAGTTCTCCATCTGGGGTTTGGCCGAGGGCCTGGAGGCTGGATTCGAGAAGGGCATGGAGGTGACTGTGGCGGCGGACAGTGGCAATGGCGGGATCCGCGAGTTCAAGGCTCGAGTGCGTCTGGATACACCCCAGGAATCAGAGTACTTTCGCCACGGCGGCATTCTCCAGTACGTCTTGAGACTGCTGCTCGAAGAGGCCTAGAAAAAACCCCGTGTCGGGGAGGGAACCGACACGGGGGGAGGAGAGGGAGCTGTAGTAGTGTTTCGGAGACTCAGCTCCGGGATGATCCCAGCTCCCGCAGATAGACCATCCACTGTTAAGTAACGTAGATCAGGGGTAGTTGGATTCCCGATATGGAGAAATTCTCTCTTTTTTTGATCAGATGATTGATTGTCTATGCGACGAGTGCGACGATAGAGGACCCGCAAGAATGATGACTCTCTAGCCTGGAGATTGAAATGAATGATGCCAAATTGATCCTCGATTCCAACGAGTACGAGCTCCCGGTCGTGGTGGGAAGCGAAGGTGAAGTCGCCATCGACATCCGTGTCTTCCGCAAGGACACTGGTGCGATCACCTTCGACCCCGGCTACGGCAACACAGGTTCCTGTGAAAGTGCGATTACCTTCATCGACGGCGAGAAGGGAATTCTCAGGTACCGCGGCTACCCCATCGAGCAGATCGCTGCTTCCTCGAGATTCTCGGAGGTCTGCTATCTGCTGGTCTACGGCCGCCTGCCGGATCAACAGGAGTACGACGACTTCCGCCATCGACTGACCTACCACACCCTGATTCACGAGGACATGAAGAAGTTCTTCGAAGGCTACTCCATGACGGGCCATCCGATGGCGATCCTGGCCTCGATGGTGACGGGTATGGGCACCTACTACAAGGACACCAAATCTCTCGAAGACGCGGATCAGAACGTCATCCGACTGCTGGCCAAGGTGCCGTCGATCGCCGCCCTGTCCTACAAGAAGTCCATTGGTCAGCCTTTTGTCTACCCACGGAATGATCTGGCCTATACCAAAAACTTTCTCCATCAGATGTTCGCTGTACCCACCGAGCCCTATGAAGTACCGAAGGTCATGGATGATGCGCTGAATCTTCTGCTCGTGCTGCATGCCGATCACGAGCAGAACTGCAGCACGTCGACCGTACGGATGGTAGGCAGCAGCGGTGCGAGCCTTTTCTCGTCGATCGCAGCCGGTATCAGTGCCTTGTCGGGGCCGCTCCATGGCGGGGCCAATCAGAAGGTCATCGAGATGTTGAGCATGATTCGCGAAGATGGCGGCGATTACAAAAAGTACGTCGAAATGGCCAAGGCCAAGGACTCGGAGTTTCGGCTGATGGGATTCGGACATCGGGTCTACAAGAACTACGATCCGCGGGCCAGGTTGCTGAAGAAGGCCTGCGACCAGGTGCTCGACCAGTTGGGTGTCAACGATCCCCTTCTGGAAATTGCACGCAATCTCGAAGTGATTGCCCTCGAGGACCCGTATTTTGTCGAGCGCAAGCTCTACCCCAATGTCGATTTTTACAGCGGCATTATCTATCGGGCCATGGGCATTCCGACCAATATGTTCACAGTGATGTTTGCCCTTGGTCGCCTGCCGGGATGGATCGCTCACTGGAAGGAGATGAAGGCGGATCCCCAGGGGAAGATCCATCGGCCGCGCCAGGTCTACACGGGTGAGACCGAGCGGGACTTTGTACCTATCGCGAAGCGGTAGATCCGTTCAGTCGGATCGGTGCAACTTCGACTGCAGCTTGGTGCGGAACGCGTTCAGGCGTTGACGCATCCTTGGCCGGTGTTCGAGGAGGCCTTCGAGCCATCGATGCACTGAGTCGCTGGCGACCGAAAGAATTGCCGCGCCCAGCATCAGGAGCAGAACACCCTGCAGGCCTGGGAGAAGCAGTCCCGCCAATCCCAGAACGATCACGAACCAGCCGAGGATGAGCAGCCCGATCCTCAACGAGAGGGGAAGGTCGGGAATGTGAACGTGTTCTTCAGGATCCGCCTCGGAGGGTTCCAGCGCGTTGTTGTTCAGATCCTTGTCACTGGTCGACATTTGCAGGTCTGGCTAGCGGATGTGAACCTGGGCAAAGCGGCGTTTTCCCACTTTGAAGAGATAGGGTTCCGCACGCTTCTCGAGCTCGAGAAAGAGCTCCAGGGCCTTCTCGCTGTCTATGCTGACGGCCCCCTGTTGAATCAGTCTGCGGGCCTCGTTCTTGCTCGATGCGAGCTCGGCGTGGATAAGAACGGCTTGCAGGCCTACGGGACCCTCGAGCTCCACCGTAGGGATCTCATCGGGTAACCCACCACTGGAAAAGACCTTGTCGAACTCTGCCCGAGCGATCTCAGCAGCCTCTTTCCCATGGTAGTCAGCGGTAAGCCTAAACGCCAGGTCCTCCTTCACCTTCTTGGGGTGGAGGTTTCCCGAATCGACACGCTGCTTCAAGTCTGCGATCTCTGGTTCGGGCAGATCGGTGAGAAGCAGATACCAGTCCCACATCAATGAGTCAGGAATGGACATGGTCTTGCCAAAGTACTCTCGTGGAGGGTCTTCGAGCGCGATGTGGTTGCCCAGGCTCTTCGACATCTTCTCGGTGCCATCGAGACCGACGAGCAAGGGGACGGTCAGGACGACCTGGGGTTCCATCTCTTCTTCCTTCATCAGGTCTCGCCCCACCAGCAGATTGAAGATCTGATCGTGGCCGCCCAGCTCGACATCGGCCTCGAGCGCGATGGAGTCGTAGCCTTGCGCCAGTGGATAGAGCAACTCGTGCAGGCTGATGGGCTGATTGGAGGCGAAGCGCTTGCGAAAGTCATCGCGTTCCATCATCCGGGCCAGGGTGTATCTGCCCGCCAGGCGAATCATGCCGTCGGAGCCCAATTTACCAAGCCAGCGACTGTTGAAGTCCACCACCGTCGCGTCTCGATCGAGGATGTGAAAGACCTGTCGCTCATAGGTCCGGGCGTTCTCCATGACCTCGTCGCGGGTCAACTGCGGACGGGTGGCGTTCTTGCCCGTCGGGTCGCCGATCATGCCGGTGAAATCCCCGATCAGGAACACCACACGATGCCCGAGATCCTGGAAATGCTTCATCTTGTGGAGCAACACCGAATGACCCAGGTGCAGATCCGGAGTGGACGGATCGAAGCCGGTTTTGACCGTCAAGGGAGTCCCGGTCTCCCGCGAACGCTGCAACTTTGCACGAAGCTGATCCCGATCGACCAGATCGGCGACCCCACGCTCGAGTAGCTCGAGCTGCTCATCGACCGGAGGAAACGGCTGCGTGCTCATCGGCCCGGCAGCTTAGCATGGGGCCCCGGCCCTCGCAGTGAGGCACGTCGCCTCGGCGCGGTTGTCGGCCGGCGGGTCCGGACCGATGGTCCACTCGCCTCACTCCGCAAGAGGAGGGTAACGCTACGTTCAGCGAATGAACGCCCGCACCCGTTGGGGCCGTATCCCCTGTGCCGACTGCCGGTCGGTCCGATCGTCCAATCGCCTCACTGCGCAAGAGTAGGTTGAGGCTGCGTTCGGCGAATGAACGACCGCACCGTAAGGCCTTCGAGGCCTGTGTTGCCTGACGACTGCGATCTCGCCGAGGGTCGTTGGCGGTGTTCGGCAGAGGGGGCTCTCGGCAAGCGCCCTTGGAGGTCTCGTGCAGGGCTCTGCGATCCGGCGCGCCGGCGAGCGCAGGGCCATGCCACCGGTCAGAGTCCTCTCCGCATGGCCCGTCCCCTCCAGGAACACCGCAACGGCCCCGCCGATTCGGCCGTCCAGTCGCCTCACTGCGCAAGAGTAGGGTGAGGCTGCGTTCGGCGAATGGACGGCCGTGCCGTCCGGCCGAGGATCAGTCAAGGAACCCTGCTCGACCTCGCCAGGGGGAGTTGGGTGTGGTTCCAGGACGGGTCTCTTTCCAAGCGCATCCAGGTGATCGTGGCAGGTTTCTCAGGGTCCGGCGCGCCGGAAAGCGAGCGAACGCCTGCGGGCCCAAGTCGAATTGGCGTGAGCGTGCCCTCCGGGACCACACCCGACGACCCGCAACGGTTCTGACCAGGTACCTGCGGTACCCTCCCAGGCCCTGGAAGACGACCGTCCCTGTAGCGGCCGTGCCCCTGTGCCGACTGCCGGACGGTGCGATCGTCCAATCGCCTCACTCCGCAAGAAGAGGTTGAGGCTACGTTCGGCGAATGGACGGCCGCACCGTTTGGCCTTCACGGTTGCGACCTCGCCAAGGGTCGTTGACGGTGTTCGGCAGAGGGGGCAGTGCAGGCCGCTACTTCTGGCCTCGGAAGAGAAAGGGGCTCAGGGAGTCCAGCTGGGGGATGGAGGGAGATTGTAGGCCCCGGGGTGGAGGACGCCCTCGGCGATCAGCCGCGCGTCACCGGTCAGCGACCAGCGTTCGCCTTCCTCGGGTCGACTGCGATCGACGACGAGCTCGAAGCCGCCCAGGGTCAGAGCGCGAACAGGTAGCTCGAGAGCGCCCATGGTAAGCCCAGTGGCTGTCGCGGCCAGAACGCCGGTGCCGCAGGCGAGAGTTTCGGCTTCGACCCCTCTCTCGAAGGTGCGGATCTCGAGATGGTGCAGATCGACAAAGCGAACGAAGTTGATATTGGAGCCGCGGCGGCCCCAATCGTCGTGGTGTCTGAGCTGCGAGCCAACTTTCGAGACCGGAGCCGTGGCCAGGGAGTCGGCCTGGGATATCACGAAGTGCGGCACCCCGATCTCGATGCGCCAGCCGTCGTAGGTAGCGGCCTCGGAGGCAAGCGTGTGCTTGGTGGGAGATGCGGGACGGGGTAGATCGAGCGCGACCGAACTGGCGTCGACTGCGCGACCCACGAAGACACCCGCATCGGTCTCTATCCTCAGCTGACTACCTCCCCAGCCGAGATGTGCGGCGAGCTGAACAGCGCATCGGGTGCCATTGAGACAGAGCTCTGCCAACCGCCCATCAGCGTTGAAGTAGCGCATCGCCACCATCCCAGGCCGCTTTCGCAGGATAAAGAAGCCGTCGGCACCTGCAGAAAGGCCTCGGCAACAGAGGGCGCGAATCTCAGCGGCGTCGGGCTCGGCTACCGGCTCGATCAGGGCCAGAAAATCGTTCCCACCTCCTGAAAGGCGATAGAACTGCCTCATGGAACGCGGACTTCGATCTCTTCGCTGGGCTCGCTCTGATTTTCGTTCCCGTCGACAGCCAGGATGTAGTAGAGATACACCTGACCCTGGATGAGATCGCGGTCGAGGTACTCGGATCCCACGACGAGCTCGGCGTTGATGGCGCGATAGGAGGACTCCCCTGGGTCTTGTCGATAGATCCAATAGCCCTCGGTATCCTCTGAGATAGAGGGTTTCCAGAGGAGCCTGACGCGGCCGGTTTCCGGCAGGGCCACCACATCGCGCGGCGTCTCCGGCGGGAAGAGATCCTTGTAGTTCACTTCGTGCTCGGCCGCGATGCCACTCTCTACCAGCGGCTCCTCGGAGACGACACTGGTTACCGTGTAGATATAGCGCTTGCCGAACTCGGCGGTCGAGTCCAGGTGGGAGGACTCGCCCATGCGGGGCGAGGCGACAGGCTCATCGAAGTCTCGGACGTTGGCATTGCGTCTGTAGATCCGGTAGCCGATCTCGCCTTCACCCGTCTCCCACTCGATTTCAATGCCCTGAGGGGTCGGCTCGACGACCAGATTGGTCGGAGGTGCTGGCGGCGTACGAGGTGCCAGCTTGACCAGATTCGAAAACGGCGAGGGTTTTCCCTGGCTGGCGAGCGATCGGGCCGCGAGGACCAGGACCGCGTCCTCGTCGGTTGGAGGAATCGTCTCCTCGAGGGGAAGTCGTATGAACAGCTTGTCGCCGACTACCGCCGAGTCGAGCGCTGCACCGCGCAGAGTCCAGGCCAGCTCTGCTCCGGCTGCGAAGTCCGCTTGTTCAACCATGATCAGGTCTTCCGTCGACTCCTCTGGCGTGGCTGCGGCTGTCGCACCAGGCAGGCTGAAGAGGCTGGCTTCCGGTTCAGCGGGCTCCTCAGGCTCTGGCGGTGTCTCGACCTGCTTATCCTCGCTGGCAGTCTCGGCTCCCGGGAGCTCGATTTCGGTCTCGGCAAAGGAGGGCACGATACGAATCGTTTTCCAGATCTCGATGGCTTCCAGGTCCTCGATGGGCAGGCCGCTCAAGGTGATGCTGGGGTAGGACATCTGCAACAGGATCTCCGAGCCCCGTTGCTGGATCTGAAGATCGTTGAGCGGAGCCGGCGTCTTGCTCGGGGGCGGTTGGGGCGGTTCCTTGCGACCACAGGCCGGGATGAGAAGCGCGACCAAGAGCCACAGGGTGAGCTTCCTAGAGAACATAGCGACTCAGATCCTGATCCTTGACGATGTCGGCCAGCGCACGGTGGACGTAGCTTTCGTCGATCCTCACCTTGACCCCCTCCATGTCGGGTGCTTCGAAGGAGACTTCGTCCAGAACCCGCTCGAGCAAGGTCGCCAGTCGTCGTGCTCCGATGTTCTCGGTGGTCGAATTGACCTCTACCGCCAAGCGCGCAATTTCCTGGATGGCATCTTCGGTGAATTCGATTTCCAGGCCTTCGGTTCCCAGGAGAGCTGCGTACTGCTTGGTGAGGGCGTTTCTCGGCTCAGTGAGAATGCGAATGAAGTCGCTCTCGCTGAGCGCGTCGAGCTCGACGCGGATGGGGAATCGACCCTGCAGCTCGGGGATCAGATCGGAGGGCTTGGAAGTGTGAAAGGCACCCGCCGCCATAAACAGGATGTGATCTGTCTTGACGGAGCCGTGTTTGGTGGCGACAGTGCTCCCCTCGACAATGGGCAAAAGATCCCTCTGCACACCCTCGCGAGAGACGTCTGGTCCCTGGCCACCGTCGTGGCCGGCGATCTTGTCGATTTCGTCGAGAAAGATGATGCCGCCCTGCTCGACGCGCGTGCGGGCGTCTCTGGCCATCTGTTGCCGATCGATCAGTTGCTCAGCCTCTTCCTGCTCGAGAATCTCTCTCGCCTCGGCAACAGTGACCCACTGCTTGCGTCGCCGGCCGAAGAATCCGGGCATCATTTCCTTGATGTTGATGCCAACCTCTTCGACTCCCTGGGGGGTGAACATCTCGAAGCTAGGGGTCGAGGAATCCTCCACTTCGACCTCCACGCTACGTTCATCCAGGGCGCCACTGCGCAATTTCTGCCGCAGCTTCTCGCGTGTCGAGTCGCCTTCGGAGCTGTCCGCGCCCGGTACGATCGCCGGCGTCGGAATCAGCAATTCCATCAGGCGATCCTCGGCACGCTTGCTGGCGGCTTCGCGGACCGACTCACGCCTTTCTTCGCGGACCATACCGATAGCGATCTCGACCAGGTCTCGCACCATGGATTCCACATCGCGGCCGACATAGCCTACTTCGGTGAACTTGCTCGCTTCTACCTTGCTGAAGGGAGCCTTGGCCAGTCGTGCCAGCCGCCGGGCGATCTCGGTCTTGCCCACTCCCGTCGGGCCGATCATCAAGATGTTCTTCGGCAGGACCTCTTCGGCAAGAGTGGGCTCCAGTTGCTGGCGTCGCCAGCGATTGCGCAGGGCGATCGCCACGGCCCTTTTCGCATCGTGCTGACCGATGACGAATTTGTCGAGCTCGGCAACGATCTGGCGCGGTGTCAGATCCTCCAGACTCAATTCGCCTGGCTCTTCGATAACCGCATCGGGCGACATGGATCAGATCTCCTCGAGCGTCAGGTGGTCGTTGGTGTAGATGCAAATGCGGGCCGCGATTGCCATCGCTTCGCGGACGATATCCGTCGCTGGCATCGAGGTGTGTGCTAGCAGCGCCCGAGCTGCGGCCATCGCGTAGTTGCCGCCGGATCCGATCGCCAGGACGCCATCCTCATCCGGTTGCATCAGGTCACCATTACCGGAAACCAGGAAGCTCACGTCTCGCCCGGCAACGATCATATGGGCTTGCAGCTGGCGCAGCACGCGGTCGGTGCGCCAGTCTTTGGCCAATTCGACAACCGCCCGTTCCAGGTTGCCCTGGAATTCGTCGAGCTTGGACTCGAATCGGGAGAACAGGGCGAGCCCGTCGGCAGCGCCACCGGCGAATCCGACGAGAACCTCACCTTTGCCCGCCCGACGGACCTTCTGGGCGGCAGCCTTGATTACGGCATCGTTGAAGGTCACCTGGCCATCACTGGCCATGCAGGTCTTGCCGTCTCGCCGCACCATCAGGACAGTAGTCGATTTGAAGCTACTCATGGGAGGAGGATTGTAGCAGGGGGGAGGACGCCATCTGTTCGAAATCCCGGAGAAAGTTCGTTGGATCGTCTGGGGTCACGACAAATCGCCCTGCTGGTCCCTGAACCCACAAGGCATGGGCGAGATCCGAGGCGTAGAGATCGAATTCTCCCAGGAGCCGCGAATCGAAGCCTCCCGAACCGGCGACAAAGCCTCCGGCCGAGGCGAGGTTCTCTATATGCTCGATTTCTTGCGGCTCGAGCGGGCGAATCTGTGCCCCTTCGATCGAAACCGGAATGAGCTGTCTGACGGTTTCGATGTGCATCAGCGCGGGTTCGAGAGTGAGATTTCTCGGTCTGAGGTCGTTGCTCATCCGCCAGGCGAGACCGACCACGCCCGCGACCCCGAGGGCGATCAAGCCTGGGATGAACCGCCCGGTAGCCCAACAGGTGATGGCAGCCACGATCATGGATACAGCCAGGACCGTCAGTAGCAGAGCCAACCTGCGGCGGCCTGCGGCGACCGCACCGCCGAGTGTGCACGAGTAGCGGGCTTGTTCGCCCGACTGGCTCACTTCGATCCCCCCTTGGCCCTTGGGTGGCTCTCCCGATAGACCTGGAGAAGTCGGTCGATCTCGATGTGCGTGTAGCGCTGCGTCGTGGAGAGCGAGCTGTGCCCCAGTAACTCCTGAATGGTCCGGAGATCGGCGCCGCCCTCCAGCAAATGGGTAGCGAAAGTGTGGCGCAGCGTGTGTGGGTGAATGCCGGCAGCGAGAGCGGCACTTTCGACGTAGCGATCGAGGATCCGTCGGACCGAGCGAGCGCTGAGCCTGCCGCCGCGGAAATTCAGGAAGACGGGTTCTTCGGTTGCCGAGGTGGATCGGCGGATTTTCTCCCAGACCTCGAGCCAACGCTGCAGAGCCGCGGCGGCGGGCTTGCCAAAAGGCACCATCCGCTCCTTGCCGCCCTTGCCCAGGACCCGAACGGTACGAGCATCGAGATCGAGGTCGCCCCAGTCCAACCCGGTCAACTCACCGACCCGGAGACCGGAGGCATAGAGCAGCTCGAGGAGAGCCAGATCACGTCGGCGCAGAGGGTCCTCGCCGCGAGCAGCGTCGAGCAGGGTTTCGATCTCGCCCGGCCGCAGATGCCTTGGCAATCGGCTGGGCTGCTTTGGGCTGCGAACGCTGGCTGCCGGGTTGCTCTCGAGAATGCCCTCTCGGCAGGCGAAACGGAAGAGGCCTCGCAGAGCCGAGAGACCCCGGGCCTGGCTACGTTTTCCGACACCCTCTCTCGCCAGCGCCGCAATGAAGGACCTTACGGCCAGGGAGTCAACGTCCTGCGGACGAATTCGTTGACTATCCGTGTTCAGGAAGTCCCTTCCCAGGAATTCCAGGAACCGCTCCAGGTCGCTGCCATAGGCGCGCAGCGTGTGGGCCGACAAGAGTCTCTCGTCTTCTAGATGCTCGAGATAGCGGTCGATGAGGGCGCGCAAGGGATCTCCTGCAGCTCGACTCGGTGCTGATGTGCCCAGTCTGTCAGATCCTGCCAGGCACGCTCCGCATAGGCTTGTCGCCTCTGTCGCTTCGGCACGGGCTTCGCCAGGTTGGGAAAGAGGCCATAGTTGATATTAGCCGGCTGAAAGTGTTTCGCGGCCGATTCGGTCAGGTGGCGAGACAGGGCGCCGAGTGCGGTCGTAGCGGGGAGAGCCTCCAGAGGTTGTGCGTGGCGCTGCAGACTGAGATAGAGGGCTGTGGCAAGGCCGGTAGCCGCGGACTCCAGGTAACCTTCGACGCCAGTGATCTGGCCGGCGAGACGTATTCTCGGCTGCGACCGCAGGCGGTAGAGCGGGTCGAGCTGGCGGGGGGCGTTGATGAAGGTGTTGCGGTGCACCTGTCCCAGACGGACAAATTCGGCTCGGGCGAATCCAGGAAGGCGTCGAAAGATCCGCTTCTGTTCGGGCCACTTCATGCGCGTTTGAAAGCCGACCAGGTTGAAGTGGTTCCGGGTGAGACTTTCCTGGCGCAACTGAACGACGGCGTAGGGACGCTGCCCGTCGGTATCGCGCAGCCCGACCGGTTTCATCGGGCCGAATCGCAACGTGTCGACACCCCGCCCGGCGAGCTCTTCGATAGGCAGACACCCTTCGAAGAAGAGATGTTTCTCGAAGTCGTGAAGTGGCGCCAGCTCGGCTTCGAGCAGGTCCCGATGGAAAGCGAGATAGGCATCGCGATCCAATGGACAATTCAGGTAGTCCTCCCCCCCCTTGCCGTAGCGCGATGCCCAGAAAAGCTCCGCCATGTCGAGACTCTCACCGTCGACGATCGGCGCAATGGAATCGTAGAAATAGAGGGATTCCTCGCCGAGAAGATCCGCCAACTCTGCCGCGATCGGGTCTGTTGTCAGGGGGCCGGTAGCGATGACGAGGTCGCCGGTTGGCAGAGAGGTGACCTCCTGGCGGCGGATCTCGACCCCTTCCGCGGCTTCCAGAGTCGAGGTGACCGAAGAGGCGAAGCGCTCGCGATCGACCGCGAGGGCGCTACCCGCAGGGACTGCCGAGGCACGTGCGGCGGCGATGATCAGTGAATCGAAGCGCTCGAGCTCGCGTTTGAGCAGGCCGGCCGCATGCAGGGGATCGTCACTTCGCAGTGAGTTGCTGCAAACCAACTCGGCCAGGTGCCCGGTCGAGTGTGCCGGAGTCGACTTGACCGGGCGCATCTCCCAGAGCACCACGGGCACACCCCGCCGAGCCAGCTGATAAGCGCACTCACTGCCGGCGAGACCTCCACCGATGATGTGGACATCCGCAGTCACGTGGGATCGATTATAGAAGTCGACGGGGTTTCTTCTACTTGCGGGCGCGGCGGCTCTTCGGCTTCTTGCCCCGCTCATTGAGGATGCGAACCGCTTCGTCACGCTCCAGCTTTTCCGGCGTGATCCCCTTGGGCAAAGAAGCGTTGAGCTCACCATTGGTGAGGTAGGGCCCGTACGGCCCCTCGAGCAACTGGATCTTGCCGCCCTCCCCTTCGCCGAACTCTTTCAGTGTCTTGCGGCTGGCCTGCCGTTGGCCCCGTCGTCTCTTGGGTTGAGCCAGAATCTCGAGTGCGCGCTCGAGGCCAACAGTGTAGACGTCGGCTTCAGCGGGCAGGGAACGGGTATCGTCGCCGCGCTTGATGTAAGGACCGAACCGACCGCTCGCCGCGACAACCTCTTCGTCCTTATCCGGATCGACTCCGAGACTGCGTGGCAGCGACAGCCATTTCAGGGCCAGCTCCAGGGTCGCCTCTTCTTCACTCATGCCCTTGGGCAGCGAAGCTCTCTTCGGCTTTGGTCCCTTGTTGCCACGCTCGGGGCTCTCGCCGAGTTGGACATAGGCACCGTAGCGGCCATGTGCCAGATACACCGGCTGGTTGTCCTCGGGATGGTGACCCAGCATCTGGGTGCCTTTGTTGGCCTTGTCGAGCAGTTGGACTGCCTCTGCCACCGTTAGATCAGCCGGCGGTACGTCATCAGGAACGGAGGCGGCGAGTTTCTCGCCGTTATCGCCGACCTGTTGAATGTAGGGCCCGTAGCGGCCGACCCGGACGACAATTGTCTGGCCCGTCTCGGGGTTCTCGCCGATCTCGATGCGTGGGAAGTCGATCTTGGGTTCCTGCTCCGCGATCTGCTTCTCCAGACCCGGTGCATCTTCCTTCTCACCGAAATAGAAACGGTGCAGGTGATCTTGCGAGTTCAGCGTACCCTCTGCGATGTCGTCGAGCTGCTGCTCCATCCGGGCAGTGAACTTGATGTCGATCAGGTCTGCGAAATGGTTCTCCAGCAACTCGGTGACCGCGAAGGCCGTGAAGGTGGGCACTAGGGCATTGTTTTGCTTGATGACGTACCCGCGATTCTGAATCGTTTCGATGATCGAGGCATAGGTCGAGGGACGGCCTATACCCTCCGCCTCCAACTTCTTGACCAGGGTGGCCTCCGTGTACCGGGCCGGGGGCAGGGTCTCCCTCGACTTGGGCTCGAGCTGTGAGGGAATCAGAGACTCGTTTTCTTCCATCGGCGGCAGAAGGGTCTCCTGGTCCCCTCCTCGATCACCGACGCGCTCGTCCGAGCTCTCGACATAGACCTTGAGGAATCCGGCGAACTCGATCGTGGTGCCCGTGGCGGAGAACCAGCCGTGGCGATCGGCGTCGTTTGCCGCCGCGAGAATCTCGATAGAGGTCCGCTGCAACCGAGCATTGGCCATCTGACTGGCGACGGTTCGCTTCCAGATCAGCTCATAAAGTCTCAGCTCATCCGGCTGGAGATAGCGTGCCAGCTGATCCGGTGTTCGAGAGATCTCGGTGGGCCGGATCGCCTCGTGCGCTTCTTGGGCCATCTTGCTCTTGGTCTTGTATCGACGGGGTCCTTGCGCGTAAGCGTCACCGAAGTGATCTCTGATGACGTTCTGGGCCTCGTGCAAGGCTCGCTCGGCGAGCGTCACCGAATCGGTACGCATATAGGTGATCAAGCCGACGCGATCCCCACCGAGATCAATGCCCTCATACAGGCGTTGGGCGATTCGCATGGTCTGGCGAGCCGAGAATCGCAGCTTGCGGTTGGCCTCCTGCTGCAGGGAAGAGGTGATAAACGGCGGTGCCGGTCGCCGCACCAGAGGCTTGACCTCGACCGCAGACACAGTCCAGGGCTCGTTCCAGTCGGCGATGAGAGCTTCGACTTCTGCCTGGTCGCGCAACCAGACAGCGCGCGAGCTCTTCTTCAGCTCTCCGGTGTCGGGATCGAAATCCTTGCCGTTGGCCACTTTGTGGTCGCCGATCCGGGCGAGGCGGGCGACGAACGTCAGGCCGTCCTTTTCGATCTGGGCCTCCACGTCCCAGTAGTTGGCCGAGCGAAATCGTCGACGATCACGTTCACGGTCGACGCACAAGCGAACCGCTACGCTTTGCACGCGGCCCGCCGAGAGACCACTGCGAACCTTCTTCCACAGGAGAGGCGAAAGCTCGTAGCCGAACAGACGATCCAGGATGCGCCGACTCTCCTGCGCTTCCACCAGGTTCTCGTCGATGTCCCGGGAATTGTCCAGGGCGGCGTGGATGGCTTCGTTCGTGATCTCGTGAAAGACGATCCTGCGGACCGGGACCTTGGGCTTGAGCAGCTCGACGACATGCCAGCTGATGCTCTCGCCCTCGCGGTCCTCGTCAGTTGCCAACAACAGCTCGTCCGCATGGGATAGCGCTTCTTTGAGACGCTTTATGTGTTTCTTCTTGTCGCTCGGCACCACATACAAAGGCTCGAAGCCGTGATCGACGTTAACGCCCAGACGGGCCCACGGCTCACCTTTGACCCGAGCTGGAATCTGTGACGCGCTGCCCGGAAGATCCCGCACGTGACCGTAGCTGGCCTCTACCTGATAGCCGTTGCCGAGGATTCTTGCGAGCGTCTGGGCTTTGGCAGGGGACTCGACGATGACTAGTGATGGCATTGGGATAATCCTGACCTCGGGCAGAACGCTTTGGCGGGGCGGGACCTTACCATCCCCTTCGATTTGGCCGCAAGCCGGTCCGTTCAGAGGCGGCGACAGAAGAGCCCACCCGGCAGTCTCCGAACGTGGCCGCTCAGCTCCAGTTCCAGCAACAGGGAATGGACACGGTCGACAGGAATTCCCGTGCTGCCCGCCAGACCATCTGCGGATGCCGGCAGTGCGGGTCCGAGGACACGCAGCAATTGCCCGGCCGGTGCTTTCACGGGAATGGGAATTGCGAGGTGGGATGGTTCGGAAAGTGCTTCCCGGACCCTGCAAGGCAGGCTCTCGACAATCTCCTCGGGGCCCTGGACCAGCAGGGCGCCGTCGCGGATGAGAGAGTTGGGCCCTGCCGAACGTTCATCGAAGATCGATCCAGGAATGGCATAGACGTCTCGACCGAGATCGAGAGCCAGACGCGCGGTGATCAGTGAGCCGGACTTCGGCGTGCCCTGCACCACCAGAGTGCCAATGGCAAGGGCGGCGATGATCCGGTTGCGGATGGGAAAGTTGAGGGGGGCGGGCCGGGCGCCGAGCGGGAACTCGCTGACCAGCGCTCCCTGGCTGGCGATGGCTCGTCGAGTGCGAGCTCGGCGCTTCGGGTAGTCGATGTCGAGACCGCAACCGAGTACGGCCAGTGTTTTGCCCCCGGGGGCTGCCAGGGCCCCTTGGTGGGCCGCCAGATCGATTCCGCGGGCGAAGCCGGAAACGATGACCATGCCGCAGGACGCCAGTGTGCGGCCAAAAAGTCTGGCTGTTTCGAGCCCTGCCTGCGTTGCTTTGCGGGACCCGACAATCGCGACCGATGGCTGGCAGGGAATGCGGCCCTGAGAATAGAGCACGGGTGGAGGCAGCTCGAGTTGCAGCAGGATCTGTGGATATCCGTCGTCCAGAAAGGTGAGAATCTCGCAGCCGATCCTCTCGGCTTGATGCACCTGAGTCGCGAGCAACCGGCCGGAGGCCGAGATCAGACGTCGGGCCTCCGCGAGATCTCTGGGTGGCACGCCGAGATGGCGGGCCAGGGACTCGTCAGAGTCCCTGCAGACAACCCATTCAGCCAAACGAAAAGCCAGGCGACAGATGGAATCTCTGGACAGGTGAGTCCCTGTGTTGAGGGCGATGAGGTGCCGTCTGGCGGCCGCGTGATTAGTCATGCTCGAGTGATCTCGGACGCTCTCAAGGACGCATTTCGGTGCCGAAATCTTGCTCTCGGGGCAAGTTGGCAAGGAATCTGAAAGAGTCGATGCTCGTATATACTGCAAAGGAGGACCGTTGATTCTCCTTCAAAGGACAAATCTCTCATCAGGAGGGACAACTCTGATCCACCAAAGAAGCGAGTTTCGATGCGGCCAGTAGCCATCTGGTGTAGCGGTGTCATGATCGCTCTGCTGGTCGGATTGCCGACTGTGAGCACAGCTGCGGATGCCGCTCCCAACCTGAACAAGGAGATCGAGTTCGGAGTCAAGATGGCTCAGCGCGGCCTGTGGAACGAGGCCCTTTTTCGATTCAAGAGGGCTGCCGAGCTGCGTCCTGGCGACAGCAAGGTGCTGAATAATCTGGCAGTCGCCTACGAAGCGATTGGCCAATACGAGAATGCGCTTCTCGCCTATCAGGAAGCCCTGTCGGCGGATTCAGCCAATCGCGAGCTCAAACGCAACTACAGTCGTTTTGTCGAGTTCTATCAGGCCTTCAATCCGGAAAACGAGGAACCGGAGTCCGATCCATTGATGGATCAAGCTGCGGAACAGGAACCGGAGTCCGAGGTCGGGACGACCGACGAGCCACCGTCCTCTGAGGGTGGACAGTAGTGTCCATGCGAGTGGCCGAAAGAGGCGGAAAGGGACGGATGCTGCGATCTGTCGCAATCGTTGCACTTCTCTTGATGCCCGCGTCCGCGATGCGAGCGGACAAGGTCGAGGTCCGTCTGCGATTACCTGTCCGGGCACGAATCGATTTGATGGATCGGCGGACGGTGACCGTGACGCCCTTCCTCGTTCTGAGCCAGGAGGGTTCCGAGTCGGTCGAGCGCCGCGGAGTCGACGTCGAGAAGGAGTTCGATCGCTATATTCGTCGCTTGATTCGCCGCAATACCAGACTCAAGATTATCGACTCGGGTCCGGTGGACTATCCCTCGTATGACCTCGGGGAGTTGTCCGAAGACACCGACTTCTGGCGCTATATCGGCGAGCGAACCCAAGCCGATCTGATCGTTTCCGGGAGTCTGGACTTCGATGTCCAGGACCGCAGTGGCTACCGGACAGAGGAATACATTTCACCGTTCGACGGCCGCACCTACTACCGTCAGGTGCTGGTCGAGCACACCGGCTACGAGTACGACATCGTGATGCAGGTGTACGACGGGCAGACAGGGGAGTTGCTGCACGCGGACAATTTCAAGGACTTCAGGCAATTCGAAGCCGAAAGAGCCGACCCGCTGGCCGGCATGTTCGAGAATCTTTACGCACTCGAGGACCGCATCGCTGGCGTCTTCACCCAGAAGTGGGTCGAAGCCAGCCGCATCCTCTTGACCGACTAGTGGGAAGGAGTGTCGCGTGAGTCGCCGAATCTCTGCCAACCCTGCTCTCCTCTTCGCCGTTTTGGCGCTAGCTCTGTTACCGACCCTGGCGCAGGCCCAAACCCCCTATCTCGGGGTGTTCGGCAAGAACAAGGTGCAGTATCGAGACTTCAACTGGAAGGTCTACCATTCGCCACACTTCGACGTTTACTACTACACCGAACAGGAGGAGTTGCTACAGAAGGTGATCTCTTTCGCCGAGAGTGCGTATGACCAGCTGTCGCAGGAGTTCGACTACCAGATCCAGAAACCGACCTCACTCATCTTCTACGAGACCCATTCGCAGTTCGAGCAAAACAACGAGATCAAGAACTTCATTCCGGAAGGCATCGGGGCCTTCGCCACCGATGTACGCAAGCGGATGTTCATGCCGACGGATCTGTCCGATCCCGACCTGTGGGCGCTCATGTTGCACGAGCTGACCCATATCTTTCAGTACCACATCCTCTTTGGTGGCAATACAGGCCGGGGTGTGGCCGCGGGGGCGCCCCAGTGGTTGATGGAGGGCATGGCCAGCTTCATGGAGGGCGAGGAGTCGGCGCGCGACAAGATGTTCGTGCGCGACGCCGTGGTCAATGACAGGATCCCGCCGATTTCCCAGGGTGGTGCATCGGGGTTTTTCGCCTATCGATTCGGCTATGCCGTCTTCGAATTCATGGTCGATCGCTGGGGCAAGGAAGGCTTCCGTGATTTTCTGATCGAATTTCGCAACACGCTGGGTGGTCGCGTTGGCAAGGCGGTTGAGCGTGCCTTCCAGATGTCGCCCGCCGATTTCGATGCCGAGTTTCGGCGCTGGCTACGTGCTCGCTATCTTGCCGAGTTGCTGGAGACGGGTGAGCCGAGTGATTTCGGGCGCCTCTTCAGGACCAACAAGGGATCGAGTCTGGAGATTTCACCGGAGGCTTCACCTTCGGGGGATCTGGTGGCGGCGTTCACGACGGTGAAGGGCGATGTGGACATCGCCCTGTTCGACACCAAGGATCGGAGCCTTTACAAGAACCTGACCAAGGGCATCACCGGCAAGTACCAGTACTACGTTGCGCAGGAGTTCACCATGGGCCGCAAGCAGGGTCGCGATCTGGCTTTCTCGCCCGATGGCAACCAAGTGGCCTTCTTCGCGCGCAAAAACCGGGGCCGGCACCTGGTCCTCGTCAACGCTCTCAAGGGTGGGATCAAACGATCGATTCCGATGGACATCGAGCAGCAGCTCTCGCCGACCTGGAGCCCGGATGGTCGCAAGGTTGCGTTCTCGGGTTGGCAGAATGGCAGCTTCGATATTTTCGAGATCGATCTCGAGACCGAAGAGATCACCAACCTGACCAACGATCCCATCTTCGATGCCGCTCCTACCTATTCCCCCGACGGAAAGCACCTGGCGATTTCCTCGACGGTCGGTGGCTACACCAAGATCTTTCGTATCGACCTCGACGACCCGACGCAAAGAATTCCTCTGCGCGAGGGACTCAGGTCGCAGACCAACGAGACCGATCCGACGTTTTCTCCAGATGGGCAGCGAGTCTACTTCACCTCGGACGCTACGGGGGCGAACAATGTCTATAGTTTCGATCTGACCAGCGGCAGGGTCGAGCAGCATACCGATGCGATCACCGGGTGCTTCCAGCCAACAGTTCTGGCCGGGCCGACGGGCAAGGACAGGGTTGTCTACACGGGGTATTGGAAGGGGCAGTTCGAGCTCTATCTGCTGGATGTGGAAGACCCGATCACGCCTGCCCAGACGGTTACCGAGGAGCAGATCGCCGAAGCCAAATCGCTGAGTATTGATGAGATTCCTCGCTTCGAGCCCAGTATCGAAGTCACTCTCGACGATGCCAATATCAGCAAGTACCGAGGCAGGAAGTTCTATCTGCAGAACGTGCTGGGTGGCACGATCGGTGTTTCCGACGATCAGACCTTCGTCGCCCAGATAGGTTTCTTCTTTTCAGACTTCCTCGGTGACAAGGAGATCGTTGCGGTCTTCCAGTCGCTCAACAGCTTTGCCAACTTCGATGTCGTGTTCGCAAACAATGCCAATCGCATCGGGTGGTTCGCTCATCTGTTCGACCGTCGTGATTTCTTTCAATACGTGGATCGCAATACGGGAGAGCTGGAGAGAGAAAGCCTCTATGCATTGACTGGTCTCAGGGCGGGGGCCAGATACCCACTGGGAGTGAATCACAGAATCGAAGGGAGCCTCGGCTACTACTTTCGAGACATCGACTTCAACGTGTTGTCGATCGATCCCGAAGGCAACCCGGTTATCGGACCTCGCTCCGACAACTATCCCGAGATCCGCGGTGACATCGTCGCGGACACCACGGTGTGGGAACAGTGGGGTGCCATCAACGGGCGCCGCTACCGGTTCTGGGGCTCCTATGCGCCCGATCTGAATAGTGACGATGGCGGCAGCGGGTCACTGACCTCGGGGGTTGGAGCCGACTTTCGTCAGTACCTCATGTTGAGTCGGAGGACGAATTTCGCCTTCCGTTTCTGGGGCGCCACTTCGACCGGGAACGCACCGGACCCCTACTACATCGGCGGTTTGGACACGATTCGGGGATTCCCGTTCCGGTCGATCGTTGGCAGCCAGGCTTTCTATACCAATCTGGAGTTCAGGTTTCCTCTGATCGACTACATCCAGGTACCCTTCATAGCCCTCGCCAACATCCGCGGCAACATCTTCCTCGACGTTGGCGGAGCGTTCTACGACGAGTTCCAGGGCTTCCGTTGCTACAGCAGCGAGGACAGTGCTCTGGTCGACTGTCTGTCGTCCTATGGCTGGGGGGTGAGCTTCCGGCTGTTTGGCTTGGAGTTCAACTGGGATTTCGCCAAGCGCTGGAACTTCAGCGAGACGCTGTCGGAAGGCTTCGAGACCTCATTCTGGATTGGCCCCAGATTCTAGGAGACCCTGGCGACCGCTTCGCGATACGATCTCGGCTGTGGTGGCCGGGTTCGGGAGACCATGGTCCCGGGTGCCAGGGGGGGATCTCGGATGAAGATCGAAGTCCTGGGCGTCTACGGCGGTGCGAGTCTTGGCTGTCGGATGACCAGCCTGCTGATCAACGACACCATCGCCCTGGATGCTGGCTCGCTGGCTCAGAGGCTGGCCTTCGAGCGGCAGCCGCGAGTGCGGACGATCGTCCTGACGCACTCCCATTGGGACCACACCAATTCGCTGCCCTTTTTTGTCGAGAACGTTTTCGACCTGATCGACGCGCCTATCGACATCTTTGCGTCGAGCGCCACCATCTATTCCGTTCGCAGGCACCTTTTCAACAATGATGTGTGGCCCGATTTCTCCCGCATGCCGAACAATCTGCTACCGGCGATGCGATTTCACGAGCTGCAACCGGAGGTTCCGGTGGTCGTGGACTCGGTCAAGTTGACGCCTTTCGAGGTCGACCACCTGGTGCCGACACTCGGCTTTCTGATCGAGGAGGGCTCGGAAAGCATTTTGTGGTCGAGCGATACGGGCCCGACGCAGCGCCTTTGGGAGTTGGCCAACCTGTCAATCAACCTCAAGGCTCTGTGTGTGGAGACCAGCTTCGACAACTCGATGCAGAATGTCGCCGACATTTCTCTGCATTTGACCCCCCAGACACTGGCATTGGAGCTGGAGAAGCTGGAACGCCGTGTCCCGATTCTGCTTCATCACCTGAAACCGCCTTGCCTCGAACAGATCCGCCGCGAGATTCAGCAGTTGCAGAATCCCGACCTCCACTATCTCGAGCAGGGCAAGAGCTACAAGCTCTAGATTCTGATACCTTTTTCAACGTGCAGCTTTCCCTCGATCTCGACGACTCCAGCCTGCGCCTCGTCGTGCTCGGCTCAGGCAGTGGCGGAAATGTCCTGGTGGTCGAGAGCGGCTCACGACGGCTGATGGTCGATGCAGGCTTCTCGTGCCGAGAGATCGAACGGCGTTTGACGCTGGTGGGGGTCGATGCCGGCGAGTTCGATGGCCTGGTCCTCACTCACGAGCATTCCGACCACACACGGGGCGTGAAGCGATTCGCCCGCCGACATGCTGTTCCGGTTTACGCTACAGCGGGCACACTCGACGAGGCTGGGCTGCACGGTCCCGAGATAGAGACCCACGTCGTGTCTTCGGGGCGGCCGGTGCAGATAGGCTGTTTTGTCATAGAGCCTTTCGACGTGCCGCACGATGCCCGCGAACCCATCGGCCTGGTGGTGCAGGACGAGGCGGGGCGTCGAGTTGGCGTGGTGGCGGATCTGGGTGCTCGCAGCCAGCTGGCCTGGGGACGGCTGACCGATCTCGATGCATTGGTGCTGGAGTCGAATCACGATCTGGACATGCTGCGCAGCGGGCCCTACCCATGGCCCTTGAAACAGAGGGTGGCGTCGCGGCATGGCCATCTGTCGAATCGAGAGGCGTCCGAGGGACTCGGGGAGCTCGATTCGAGCTACCTGCAATGGGTCGTGCTCTATCATCTCTCGCGGACCAACAACATGCCGGCGCTGGCTCTCGAGTCGGCGGGCGAGGCATTGAGCCGGGAAGGTTCGCCGTCCCAGCTCTGCGTCGCGGGCCAATTCGAACCGACGTCCTGGATGGAAGTGACAGCAAGGTAGGGAACTGCCATGTGCGGCATTTTTGGTATCGAGCATCACGAGGACGCGGCCAACATGGCGTACCTCGGCCTCTATGCCCAGCAGCATCGGGGCCAGGAAAGTGCCGGTATCGTCTCCTGGGATGGCAACCACCTGAGTGTCCAGCGCGGGATGGGAATGGTTGCCGACATCTTTCGGGCCAAGGTGTTGAAGCGCCTGCCGGGTAACCGGGCAATAGGACACACCCGCTATTCCACTGCCGGTACCAGTGTTCTGGCCAATGCCCAGCCGATCGTCGTCAAAACGTCGATGGGGCCCATCGCGATCGTGCACAACGGCAACCTCGTCAACGCTGTGGAGATTCGTAGTCGATTGGAACGGGAGGGTTCGATCTTTCAGACCACCAGCGACACCGAGGTGATCCTGCATTTGATGGCGTGTAGCCCGCGCGCGGACATCGCGGAGTCGTTGATGGAGGCCTTGCGTGAGGTGCGTGGCGCCTATTCCCTTCTGCTAGTCACCGATAACGGTTTGATTGCGGCGCGGGACCCGCATGGTTTCCGACCGATGATCATGGGCCGTGTCGAGGGCTCTCCCTGTTTTGCCTCCGAGAGCTGCGCGTTCGATCTTCTCGGCGCCGAGGTCACCCGAGAGATGGAGCTCGGCGAAGTCGTGGTGGCACGCGGTGATCAGGTCGAGTCCTTCAGGATCGGCGAAAGGGGACAGGCTTCGCGCTGTGCCTTCGAGCAGGTCTACTTCGCTCGTCCTGACAGCAAGGTTTTTGGCGACGGAGTCTCTCGCGCCCGGATGGAGTTCGGACGCAATCTGGCCAGAGAGGCGCCAGTACCCGCCGATATGGTGGTGGCTGTGCCTGACAGTGGCATGTTTGCAGCTCTCGGTTATGCTCGGGAATCCGGGCTCCCTCTGGAATTCGGCCTGATTCGCAACCATTATGTAGGGCGAACCTTCATCGAGCCCAAGCAGTCGATCCGGCACTTTGGTGTGAAAGTCAAGCTGAACCCGGTCGAGGAGCTGATCGTCGGCAAGCGAGTCATCCTGGTGGACGATTCGATCGTACGCGGCACGACGTCGCCCAAGATTGTCAAGATGATCCGCGATGCCGGGGCCACCGAAGTGCACTTGCGGATTTCCTGTCCTCCCACTCGCTGGCCATGCCACTACGGTATCGACATGCCTACTCGTGAAGAATTGATCGCCTCGAATCATTCGGTCGATGAGATTTGCCAGCTGACCGGGGCCGACAGCGTTGCCTACCTGTCGCTAGAGGGGATGCTGAGCGCTCTGTCGGGCGACACTGACAGCTACTGCACGGCTTGCTGGAGCGGAGACTACCGAGTGCAGATTTCGGAGGAGGATCAGCGCCAACAGCAACTGTTCCCGATCCGTGCCGAGGAGATCGACTGATGACCGAGCGCAAGTCAGCTTACGCTGCCGCTGGCGTCGATATCGATGCGCAGGACAAGGCTCTGGCGAAGATCAAGAAACTGGTGAAGTCAACTGCGACGGCAGGTGTACTTTCCGATCTGGGCAGTTTTGGTGGGCTCTTTCGGCTGCCCATCGAGGGCATGGAGGAGCCAGTCCTGGTGTCTTCCGC
>CAVPOX010000002.1:0-965000 GCA_963707075.1 uncultured Acidobacteriota bacterium | reverse complement strand
CTCGACGACAGCGGTTTCGCCAAGGGGCTGGTTCTGGATCTCCATGCTCGAACTCCTTCTGCCTGTTTGTCAGAAAACGGCCTTTCGTTCAGTTTAGCAGGAGCATTCCACACAGGTAGAAGAATTTCGGTCGAGTGATGGCCGCAGGGATGAGAAATGACTTAGAATGAGCGCCATCCATCGTGAGTGAGCCACGAGACCAGAAGAATCTGCTGGAGCGCTTCCTCAGCATCTTTACCGAGGTGCGGGCGGGCGAGGGGTATCTTGCCCTCTCTATGGCCTTCCTGGTGTTCCTGTTGCTGACGGCGTACTACCTGATCAAGCCTGTCCGTGAGGCTCTGATCCTGCAGCAGGGTAGCGCCGAGGCCAAGAGCTACATGAGTGCGGTCATGGCCTTCCTGCTCTTCTTTCTTGTCCAGGGCTACGCCAAGCTGGTGTCACGTTATGAGAGAACTCGACTCATCACGGTGGTGACAACAGTTTTCATTGCCTGTTTGATCGGTTTTTGGGCTCTGAGTCGTCTTGGCGTCCCATATCTGGGCTATGCCTTCTTCGTCTGGGTGGGGATCTTCAGCGTCATGGTGGTGGCTCAGTTCTGGTCCTACGCCAATGACGTCTACAGCAATGAATCGGGTAAGCGCTTGTTCCCTCTGGTTGGATTCGGCGCCGTCGTCGGGTCTTTTGCCGGAGCCGACGCAGCCAAACGACTGGTCGACCTCATCGGTGTGTACGAGCTCCTGCTTGTCGCAGCTGGACTCTTGGGAGTGTGTATCGTCATTACGAATCTGATCTCACTAAAGGTGTGGGGACGGCAACAGATTCGGATCGGTCAAAGTAGTCTCGAGGACTGGTTGCAGGAAAGGAAGGAGAAGCGGGAGCGAGAAAAACTGGCTTTCGGGGTGTTGAAGGAGCACAAGTACCTCTGGTACATCGCGCTCCTTGTTCTGGTGCTCAACCTGGTCAACACGACAGGAGAGTACATTCTCGGCCACATGGTGAGGGACGATGGTGCGCAAAAGCTCGAACTGGCGATTGCCGAGGCATCCACCTCCGGAACCAGCTTGAAGTTCGGTGACAGGGAGCTCGGTGATCCGCAATCGGAAGGGGCGCAAAGTGCATTTGTCCAATCGACCATCGGCTCTTTCTACGCCGACTTCTTCCGTTGGGTCAATCTCCTGGCAATGGTCTTCCAACTCTTCGTGGTAGGCCGTTTGGTGAAGATCTTCGGGATCCGGGGAGGATTGTACTGGTTGCCCGTCATTGCTCTGGGAACCTACGGATTGGTCCTCGTGCTCCCGATACTCAGGTTCGTCCGCTTCGGCAAGACCGTTGAAAACGCCTCGGACTATTCGATCAACAACACGACGCGACAAATGCTGTTTCTGCCAACCTCCAGGGACGTCAAGTACAAGGCGAAACAGGTGGTGGACAGCTTCTTCCACCGGGTAGGCGATGTTGTCTCGGCACTGCTGGTCTTCGTCGGCACGACCTTCCTCCACCTCGACGCCCGGGGCTTCGCCTTTGTGAACCTCCTCATAATCATCGGATGGTTCTTCATCGTCCGGGGCATCGTCAGCGAGCACCGTGAGATCGAAGCCGGCAACCGGCCCGAGCTGACAGGCGAAATCGAGGAAGGGCAGGCAGCTTGAGGTGGTGCAGGGATAGATCGGTAGTCAGAAGACAACAGACCCTCACCCGGGGCGAGGGTCTGTGAGGGGCTAGGTCGGATCAGCCGGCGGCTCTACAGCAACGCAACTGGGCGACGACCTTCGGAATCGACGACTCGCAGTGCAGGGCGGTCGCGTCCATGACCTCCGACTCCTCTGTGGCCACCAGGTAGGACTTCTCGTTGTGGCTCTTGTCGCCCATGATGATGGGGCCCGGAGTGTGACAGGTGCCGAAGATGGCAGTCGCACCGTCAGGACAGGTGAGATCGACGCTGCCCTTGTACTCCTCGGTCAGGGTGATGCACTCGAGAGTCAGACCCGAGGACGTCGAGGTTTGTGCCTCGGCCACCGCGTTGCCGCCAGGTGCGACGAGATACATGGTCACCAGGCTCAAGGCCAGAAGGAACACCCAAAAGACGACGCTATTTTTCATGTTCTCCTCCTTAGGATTTTGCGAAACGTGGCAGTCGGAATGCTAGCAACGGGCGCATCGAACCGTGTCGCAACGGTGTGACGGTGCTGCGACAGGCTGAGGTCGATTGAGGGGTTAGAGAAAACTCCGAAGACGCAGATTCGATGCTGTAGACTCTCGCTGAGATGTTTCCTCTCCGCGACGAGAATCCGACCGAGCTGACGCCGGTTGTGACCTTCATCATCATCGCGTTGAACGTGTTGGTCTGGGTCTTCGTGCAGCAGGCGGGTGCCGGGGAGGGGTACCTGGCATCGTTGTGTGCATTTGCGGCGATTCCAGCGGACATTACCGGTAGCCTGGGCTCGGGAGACATGATTCAACTCGGCCAGGATGCCGCCTGTCAGGTCTCCGGCCTGGGCTGGATCACGATCCTCACCTCGATGTTCATGCACGGCAGCTGGATGCATCTCATCGGGAACATGTGGTTCCTGTGGGTGTTTGGCAACAACATCGAAGATTCGATGGGCCACATACGGTATGTGATCTTCTATCTGCTCTGTGGCTTGCTGGCATCGTTGGCGCACATCGTGACCGACCCCGGGAGCGTTGTCCCGACCGTTGGCGCCTCCGGGGCGATCAGCGGCATCATGGGGGCCTATCTGGTTCTCTATCCGAAGGTGCGCGTCCAGACGCTCTTCTTCCTGGTCTTCATCATTCGGGTGATCCCATTGCCCGCCTGGGTACTGCTGGTGCAATGGATCGTGATTCAGGTCTTTTCCGGTTTCAGCACCTACGGCGCGGAGGGCGGAGGTGTGGCCTTCTGGGCGCATATCGGTGGCTTTGTCGCCGGTGTCGTACTGATCAAGCTCTTCCAGCGACCGCAGCTGGTCACAGCCAAGCGCAGCAAGGTACAGCTGCCGCGAGAAGAGCTCCTGAGACTTCGCTGGTAGGCGAGTTGTCAGCTCGAGAGCTTTGATAACGTGCGGAGACGGGGAGTACCGTCCTTGGCACCCTTCCGGATCAACTCAGATGCAAGGTCGGGCCAACGGGCTCGAGGAGGTCGAGACATGCGCAGTCAGCGCCTATTCGTGTGGATACCCGTGGCACTCTTTCTCGTGGTCGGATCTCTTTCGGCGGGCGATTCTCCCAGTTGGCTGCCACAGGCCGCCTCAGGGCTCGAAGCGTCGTTGATCGAGCAGTATGGAGAAGGTCAGCGGGACCGGATTCAGCAAGGCTTGCGGCAAGTCGGGGATTTCTGGCGTGCGGAGGATGGGGATCAGGCTGCCTTCGAGGATTTCGTGCAGACCAACTTCGCGGGCGACCAGGAGACCCTCGATGTGATGTTCCATCGTTTCGAGAAACTCTTCGAGGTTCTCTATGGCCACATGAACGAGATCATGCTGGCCTTTCGCCAGCAGACCGACCTGGATATCGGACCGATCATGCCGTTCGATCAGACCTTTGCCGCCTACAGTCCGGGGGCCCATATCGATGACGACTTCTTCGCCAACAAGCTCGCCTTCACGGTGCTGCTGAACTTTCCGCTGACCACGCTCGAACAGAAGCTGTCCGAAGGACAGGACTGGAGCCGGCGTCAGTGGGCCGAAACCCGACTGGCCAGCAATTTCAGCACCCGTATCCCGGCTTCCGTGCAACAAGAGGTGTCGAGAGCCGGCGCCGTTGCCGATCAATACATCGCCGACTACAACATCTGGATGCATCACTTGCTCGATGACCGGGGCGAGCGCCTCTTCCCGGCAAAGATGAAGCTGCTGACTCACTGGAATCTGCGGGATCAGATCAAGGCCGACTACAGCGACCCGGAGGGGCTGGAGAAACAACGCATGATTCAGCAGGTCATGGAACGGATCGTCGAGCAGACGATTCCGGAAGCGGTCATCAACAACCCGCTGGTCGATTGGAATCCCTACTCCAACGAGGTCTGGCCGGCCAAAGTCCAGGACTCGGATCTGGCAGTTCCGGGGGATCTGGAGGTGTCCGACACTGCCGAACCGGATACTCGCTACGAAGTTCTCTTGGGGACGTTCCACGCCATGCAGTTGGTGGACGAGTACTCCCCCACCGCACCCACCTTGATCGCTCGACGGTTCAACCAGAATCGTGAGATCCCGGAGGAGCGTGTCGAGGCGATGTTCGAGCAGGTTCTCTCTTCACCGCTGTTGGCGCTGGTGGGTGAGCTCATCGCGCAGCGACTGGGTCGGCCGCTGGAACCCTTCGATATCTGGTACAACGGTTTTCGCCCTGGGGGTGCCTATAGCGAGGCCGATCTCGACGCCGCCACCAAGAAGCGCTATCCGACCGCGGAAGCCTACAAGGAGGATATCCCCCGCTTGTTGGTGGATCTGGGCTTCGACAAGGCTCGGGCCGAGGAGATCGCGAGCAACATCGTCGTCGAGCCCGCACGCGGTTCGGGACACGCCTGGGGTGCCGGCATGCGGGACGCGAAATCCCACTTGCGCACCCGGGTGAGCGCTGATGGCATGGACTACAAGGGCTACAACATCGCGGTGCACGAGATGGGGCACAACGTCGAGCAGACGCTGTCGCTCAACGAGATCGACTACTACATGCTGCAGGGAGTGCCCAACACGGCGTTCACCGAAGCCCTGGCCTTCGTCTTTCAGGCGCGCGATATGGAGTTGCTCGGTCTCGCCAAACCCGACGCCGAGAGCCACGCGTACCAGATTCTGGACGATTTCTGGGGGGCGGCCGAGATCTCGGCCGTCGGTCTGGTCGACATGCGGGTCTGGCACTGGATGTACGACAACCCTGAAGCAACGCCGGCGCAGCTCAAAGCTGCGACGCTGCAGATCTCGAAAGATGTCTGGAACGAATACTTCGCCGAGATCTTCAATCAGAGGGACGTGGTCTTGCTGGGAATCTACTCCCACATGATTCACAGTTTTCTCTATCTGCCCGACTACCCGATCGGCCACATGATCGCCTTGCAGATTGAACAGCAGATGGCCAAGGCGGGCGATCTCGGCGGCGAGTTCGAACGCATGGCGAAGATGGGCAATGTCACACCCGATCTCTGGATGGAGAACGCGGCAGGAGCACCTGTGGGGCCTGAGGCCCTGCTCGCAGCGACGGCTGATGCGCTCGAGGAATTGAACAAGACGACGGCCGGACCGTGATCGCATCTGGCGCACGGCGGGTGTTGCCGATCGAGTGGTGGAGGGGCTGTCTCGAGGCCCGGTCGTCCAAAGGGGGAAGCACGATGCGACGAGTTTTGGTGGGTCTGATTTCGAGCTTCGTCTTGTGCGTCAGCAGCGTCTCGGCGCAGCAAGAGACACCTCTCCTGACCGCGGAAGCGTTCGCAGGTCTGGAGTTGCGCAATCTGGGGCCGGCCCTGATGTCGGGCCGCATCGCGGATATCGTCAAGGACCCGACGGATCCCAGTGTTTGGTATGTGGGGGTCGCCTCGGGAGGCGTCTGGAAAACGACCAACGCGGCGACGACCTGGACACCGATCTTCGATGACTACGCCACCTACTCTGTCGGCAGTCTGGCGCTGGATCCGAGGAACCCGCAGGTCGTCTGGGTGGGCACTGGAGAGAACAACAGCCAACGCAGCGTCGGCTGGGGAGACGGCATTTACAAGAGCCGCGATGGCGGCGAGACCTTCGAGCGAATGGGCTTGCAGAGATCCGAGCACATTGGGAAGATCGTCGTCGATCCGGGTGACTCGAATGTCGTCTGGGTAGCCGCACAGGGTCCTCTGTGGTCACCGGGTGGGGATCGTGGCCTCTACAAGACAATAGATGGGGGAGAGACCTGGGATCTGGAGCTCGAGATCAGCGAGAACACCGGCGTCAGCGACGTGATTCTCGATCCGCGTGATCCGGAGACCGTCTACGCCGCCTCCTATCAGCGTCGGCGGCACCAGTGTTGCCTGGTAGCCGGTGGGCCCGAATCGGCGATCTACAAGTCGACTGATGGGGGCATCAGCTGGCGTCAGCTGACCCGAGGACTGCCCGCCTCGGATCGTGGCCGAATCGGCCTGGCGATCTCGCCGCAGAATCCGGATGTTCTCTACGCCACGATTCCAGCTGTCGGCGACGAAGGTGGTTTCTTCCGTTCGGCCAATCGAGGGGAGAGCTGGGAGAAGACCAACGACTATGTTCCAGTCGATCCACAGTACTACCAGGAGATCTTCCCCGACCCGCACCTCTTCGATCGTGTCTATGTCATGGACGTCTGGATTCATGTCAGTGACGATGGTGGCAAGAGCTTTCGGCCGCTCAATTCCCGCCACAAACATGTGGACAACCACGCCCTGGTCTTCGATCCACTCGATCCCGAGTATTTGATGGTGGGATGCGATGGCGGCATCTACGAGAGTTGGGACCGTGGCGAGACCTGGCGCTACATCGACAACCTGCCCGTCACCCAGTTCTACCGGGTTGGTGTCGACAACTCGCAGCCCTTCTATTTCGTCTACGGTGGCACCCAGGACAACGACACCCAGGGAGGTCCTTCCCGCACGACCCATTCACACGGCATCCGAAACAGCGACTGGTTCATCACCGTGGGAGGGGACGGCTACCAGACGCGCATCGATCCGGATGATCCCAACATCCTCTATTCGATGTGGCAGTACGGTGGCCTGGTGCGCTACGACCGGGCCAGCGGTGAGCGGGTCGATATCCAGCCACAACCCGGGCCGGATGAGGCGCCGTTGAAGTGGCATTGGGATTCTCCCCTGATGATCTCGCCCCACGCGGGGAAGCGCCTCTATTTCGCTGCCAATCGGCTCTTTCGCAGCGACGATCGCGGCGATAGTTGGCAGGCCGTGAGTCCGGATCTGACACGCCAGCTCGATCGCAATCAGATGGAGATCATGGGGCGAATCTGGAGCGTCGACGCGGTGTGGAAGAATGTCTTCACTTCCTTTTTCGGTCACATCGTCGCCCTTGATGAATCACCCCTGGTGGAAGGACTGCTCTATGCAGGAACAGATGACGGCCTGGTTCAGGTGAGCAGCGACGGCGGGCAGCAGTGGCGCCGCGAATCGTCGTTTCCAGGCGTACCGGAGATGACCTATGTGGCCGACCTCACCGCTTCCCACCACGCTCCGGATACCGTTTATGCGGCGTTCAACAATCACAAACAGGGCGATTTCAAGCCCTATCTGCTGAAGAGCGTGGACCGGGGCGCAACGTGGACCTCGATCGCGGGTGATCTTCCCCCAGGGCATGTCGTCTGGACCCTCGTCGAGGATCATCTGCAACCGGACCTGCTCTTCGTGGGTACGGAGCTCGGTCTCTTCTTCACCCGTGATGGAGGTGGTCATTGGATCCAGTTGAAGGGCAATGTGCCGACGATTGCGGTACGCGACCTGGAGATCCAGCGACGGGAGAGTGATCTGATTGCCGCGACTTTTGGCCGGGGCTTCCTCGTCTTCGACGACTACTCGCCGCTGCGCGAGGCCGATGCAGGGATTCTCGCCCGGGAAGGATGGCTCTTCCCGGTCAAGGATGCCTGGATGTACCAGCAGTCGAGCCCTCTGGGTTGGGGGGAGAAGGCCGTTCAGGGCGATGGGTTCTTCACGGCTCCTAATCCACCCTTTGGAGCCATCTTCACCTACCATCTCGCGGAGTCTCTCGAAGACAGAACCCAGGCACGGCGAAGACAGGAGAAGGAGCTCAGGGAGCTCGAGGAACCGATCACCTACCCGACGTGGGAGGAGCTCAGGCTGGAGGATCGGGAGGTCGCACCCCGAGTGGTATTGGAAGTGCGAGATGTCGACAACCGCGTCGTTCGTCGCATCAGCGCACCGGAGTCGGCCGGGTTTCACCGGGTGGCCTGGGATCTGCGCTATCCGGCTGCCGATCCCGTCAGCCAACCGCCAGAGCCGGATCCATGGGGTCCGCCTCCGAGTGGCCCGATGGCGATGCCGGGTACCTACAACGTGCGGCTGACCAAGGTTGTCGACGGCGAGGAGACCCCTTTGGGAGAGCCGCGGTCGTTCCAGACGGTGGCCTTGGGGCTGGCAACCCTCGGAGCCCAGGACCGGGAGGGGCTGTCAGCCTTCCAATTGCAGGTAGGCTTGCTCCAGCGAGCCGTGATGGGGACGGCCGAGCTGGCTCGAGAGCGAGGTCGGCAACTCGAGCTCGCGGCAAGTGCGGTGGAGCATGCAACGGGCAAACAAGCGCCGTCGTTGAAAGCGATCAGGACCTTGCAGCTCCGGCTTGCAGACTTCGAGACCGTGCTGTGGGGAGATCGCACGATTGCTCGCCGCAGCGAGCCGACTCTGCCGGGACTCGTTGCGCGAGTGGACCGCGTGGTGGAGGGGTTTTGGAGCACCTCTGCACCGACCCAGACACACCGGGGCGAATACGCAACAGCCTCGACCTTGTTTGCAGATCTGATGAAGGGGTTCGAGCAATTCGAGGTCGATTTCGCCCATCTCCAGCAGGAGCTGGAACTGAATGGCGCGCCCTGGACCCCTGGGCGGGGGTTGCCCGACTGGCGACCGGAGTAGTCGCCTGGCATCGACGAGTTGACCTGCTTGTCCGGCCGACGTATCTTCAGGTGTCGGTGAAGGACGCGTCTGCTGCTTCGGCTCGTTTTTTCCTGTAAACAGTCTGCGATGCATGAATCTTCCTCGGGCAAGCGCCCTGGCGCCAACCTCCTTCTGTTGGCGATCACCGTCCTCGTGGTGCTCGCCATCGCCGAAGGTGCACTGGCCGTGTTCTACCCGATCGACTACCTGAAGGTCCCGGAGCGGATGCCGGACAACATGTTCAGGGAGATCCTCCATCGCCCCTCCGAGGTACCCGGATTGGCCTTTGAGCTGTCTCCGAACCGGCAGAAGAAGTACGAGAGCGTCTGGGTTCGCACCAACAACTTCGGCATGCGCGACACCGAACCGGTGGCCGGTGATGCCGTCTTCAGAATCGTCGCTCTGGGAGACTCCTTTACCTTTGGCTTTCGGGTCGATGGTGACGCAACCTATCCGAGTGTTCTCGAAGCTCGGCTCAACGAGGGTGCCAGCGAGATGCGATTCGATGTCCTGAATATGGGCGTCAGTGGCTACAACACCCGGGATGAAGCCCTGGTTCTCGAGCACAAAGGCCTGCCCTGGAATCCCGACCTCGTGGTGGTCGGCTACGTTCTCAATGATCCTGAGATCGGCCCCGTGCAGCCGCTCACGAGCTATTTCCAGGATCCCGCCATATGGCAGCATTTTCACCTGGCGCGTTTGATGGTGAGCGTAAAGCACGGATTGGATGTGAGACTGCGGGGCGGAGGTGACTACTACCGATACCTTCATGCCGACGGACACAAGCAGTGGGAGAGTGTGGTCGGAGCGTTCGCCGATATCAGCCAAGTGACAGCAGACGAGCAGATTCCGGTTCTGGTGGTCATCTTTCCGGAGAGGCCCGAGAAGCGGTGGGGAAGTTATCTGTACGACGATCTTCATCAGCAGGTTGCCAAAGCCGCCAGGGCGAACGAATTCGCGGTCATCGACCTTCTGCCCCGTTTCAAGAAGCATCGGGCAAGGCGAATGCGGGTTCGTCAGAGCGATTCGCACCCGAGCGAATGGGGCCATGCGGTGGCAGCCGATGCCATCTACCAGTGGATCACGGCCGAGCTGCTGGAGAGCTCTCAGTCGGAGAGCCAACCGGAGCCAGCAAGCTGAGAGCCGCCGGTCCCCACCCCCTGGCCTGGTGGGTGACGTGATGGCGGATCGGGGTACCCGGACTGCTAGACTCGAACCTGGATTTGAGCCCCCCCCTCCATCGCTGTTGCCTCGACCAGGGCGTCTTCTGTTCATCGACGTGGCGCGATCGCTGGCGATCGTCCTGGCCCTTGTCGCGCATTTCATGAGCGCGTTTCAGGGCTACTCCCTCTTTGGGCCGGAGACAAAGCTCTGGAGCAGAATGTTGACGCGGACGGCGACGCCCCTGTTCGTCTTCATGTTCGGCATGATGCTGGAGTTGGTCTACTGCCGCAGATGGAGGGTGCAGGGGCCGGCGGCCACGGCAAATCGACTCTGGATTCGGGGCCTGCAGTGCTACCTGGGCTACCTGCTGACCATTCTTGCCGGATTTGCCGCCGGTGATCGAGGCTCGACTGCGACTCTGAAGGCGGCGATATTCCTCGCCACCCCTTCCTTTGGGTTCACCTTGCGTTTCTATTTCTTCGCCCTGACGCTGGCGATCCCTCTGCTGGCTGCCAGGGTGCGCTGGGGCCGAGCGTTCCTGGTGAGTCTCCTGGCTCTGATCTGGGGTAGCTACCCTCTGCTGGCAAAGGCCCAGATGGCAAGCTCCGACGTCCTGCCGGTCCCTTTCGGCATGCTGTTCGGTCCGATCACCCGGCCTGTCGGCCCGAGCGTGATGCAGGGCTTCACCTTTGTCATCGCGGGAATGCTCTGCGCGGGCGCGCTGAACGGATGGCGAGACAAGGGGCTGGCGAGCTTCCGCCGCCAGGTCCTCATCATGATATCGATCGCCCTGCTGCCACTGATCTTTCTCTGGTTGCAGAGCTCTCTGCCTCAGATTCTGGAGGCTTTCGCCGGCATCGCCTGGCGTCGGCAGAACCACATCGGCTACTACAGTCTCGGCCTGATCAGTTCAGGCGTCTTGTTGATCTTGCTGTCGATGATCTTCCCGGCCGATCGTCAGGCCCCGGCCCACGCTGACCTGAGTCTCGCCTTCGGTCGGTCTTCCTTGCTGGCGTTCACCAGCGGTAACGTATTGCTGATCCTGACTCGACCCTGGTGGATGCCATCCACCGTCGGCTCACTGGTGGCAGCCGTGTTCCTTTTCCTGACGGCCGTCTGGATCATCGTCGTGATGGCGGATCGTCTGGGGGCTCGGCGGAGGCTTCGTCTCGAAGGGTAGTGGCCGACCTACCCGTCGGTGCGGTGTGCGAGGTGCCGGACCGTCCTAGGATGATGCTGGCGGTGGCGAGACCGAAGCGCGCCGGGTGAGGTTTCGTCGCTGCTCCTCTCCTCGGGAGGAAGGGTTCTTGTCTGCCGAAAGCCCTCGCCATCTCGCTTGCTCAGTCGACTGTCCTGGATGCCCGGACGCCGAGCCTGAGCCCTATCAGGATCCATCCTGTCTCGCCGGCTGGCCCCTGGTCGGCAGCGCGATCCTGATCTTTCTGGTGCCGCTGGTGTTCTCCGTGGTGGGTGCGATCATCCCGCGGCCCCACCCTCTGGCTCAACTTTTCGGATCTGTCGCTGGCCTGATTGTCGGGATGCTGATCGTGCGTTTTCTTGTGTCCGTGCCGCTCGGAAGTGGAGGAGAGCCCGGATGAGTCGAGGGAAGAGAAGCTTCGAAGGTGGGGTGCATCCGCCTGAGCGGAAGGTGCTCGCGGAGTCGCTACCCGTCGAGGTTCTGCCGACACCGAAGCTGATCAGCGTGCCGCTGCTGCAACATCTGGGTGCTCCCTGTGATGCAGTGGTCAAGAATCGCGAGGAAGTGCAGATCGGGCAGGTCATTGGGCGTTCGGACGCTGCGATTTCTGCACCCGTCCACTCCAGCGTGGAAGGCACGGTGGCGAAGGCTTCGGTGACGACGTTGCCCAATGGACGGCATGTGGCGTCCCTACCCATCAAGGTGGCATCCGAGCAGAGTCTCACCGGGCGAGAGTTGTTCGAGGATCAATTCGGCGGTGACTGGCCCACCGCTGGTATCGATGACCGGACTCCCGAGTCGATCGTCGAGGCGGTGCGGGAGGCCGGGCTGGTCGGTATGGGGGGGGCGGCTTTCCCGACCTGGGTCAAGTTGACGCGGAATCCGCAGCGACCGGTCGACACTCTGCTGGTCAATGGTTGTGAATGCGAGCCGTATCTGGCGGCGGACAATCGACTGATGATCGAGGCCGCCGCACCGGTAGTCAGTGGAGCCTTGTTGGCAGGCAGGGCGGCCGGGGCGGAGCGCATTGTGGTCGCGATCGAGGACAACAAGCCGGACGCGCTCGCGATCCTGGGAGAAGCGGCGGCAGGTACCGGAATCGAGGTGATCTCGTTACCGACAAAGTACCCGCAGGGGGCGGAAAAGCAGCTGGTTCTTGCCGTCCTGGGACGGTTCGTCCCGCAAGGGGGACTGCCGTTGGACGTGGGGGTCGTCGTGGTGAATGTCGCCACCGCGGCCAGCATCGCTCGCGCTGTCTTGCGGGGTAAACCCCTGACCCATCGCATTGTCACCGTATCGGGAGACGGCATCCGGACCCCGAAGAACGTCCTGGTCCCGATCGGCACCGCTTATCGCGATGTGATCGAGTTCGCCGGTGGGCTGCGAGACGACGCGGCGCGAGTCATCGCCGGGGGGCCCATGATGGGTTTCACCCTGGGTGAGTTCGGGGTTCCGGTGACCAAGGGAACGAGCGGGATCACGGTACTCACTCACGGCAACCTCCGCCAGGCCGCGCAGACCGCTTGCGTGCGGTGTGGGCGCTGTGTCGACGTCTGCCCGATGAGTCTGGTGCCGACCAGGATCGCACTCGCTGCCCGTTTGAGCAATTGGGATCTGGTCGAGCGCTTCCATGCAGACGCTTGCATGGAGTGCGGTTGTTGTGCCTTCGAATGCCCGGCACAGATCCCTCTGGTGCAGTTGATCCGAATTGGCAAGGTGCATCTGGCGGCTTGAGATCCAGCGAGTGAAACGACCCATGGCTATCGAATCGCCACCGCAGTCGGTGCCACCCTCGGGGCCTGGAGCCGCACAGGAGGTCGCGCCCAGACTGCACGTTGCGCCCGGTCCGCATCTTTCCAACAGCGCCTTCACGACGCGCCGGATGATGACCGATGTGCTGATCGGTCTGGCACCGGTAGTCGCGATGAGTCTGGTGGTTTTTCACTGGTTCGCCGTGCTCCAGATCAGCATTTGCGTGGCCGGCAGCCTGGTCGCGGAGTGGCTGTTCGCGCTGTGGCGTGGTCGGCGTGCCCCGTTGGCGGATCTGTCGGCGGTGGTGACTGGAGTGATCCTCGGATTGTCCTTGCCCTGGAGTGCTCCCTGGTATGTCGGCGTCGTCGCGGCGTTTGTCGCCATTGGGCTGGGCAAGGCCGTGTTTGGCGGGCTCGGGCAGAACATCTTCAATCCTGCGATGGTCGGCCGCGCCTTCGTGATGATCAGTTTCGCCTCGGTCATGGGTGCCAGCGCCTATGTGCGCCCGGGTTCCACTCTCGAGGTGCTGACCCAGGCGACGCCTCTGACCGCTGCCAAGGAGGCTGTCGGAACCGAGCTACCGGGTCTGTGGCTGATGTTCCTGGGAAATGTCAATGGCTCCCTGGGGGAGACGAGCGCCATGGCATGCCTGCTGGGCGGCCTCTATCTCTGCTGGCGTCGCGCGGCCTCCTGGGAGACGGTGGTGAGCGTGCTGCTGGGGGCGGTGGTGGTGGCCGGTGTGGCCAATCTGGTGAATCCCGAAAGCCCGCTGACCGTGCTGCAGCACCTGGCTGGGGGATCGCTGGTCTTTGGTGCAGTCTTTATCGCCACCGATCCGGTGACCAGCCCGCTCACCCGCCGAGGCAAAGTCGCTTTTGGACTCGGGATCGGCGTGCTGGTAGTCCTGATTC
Organism: uncultured Acidobacteriota bacterium; assembly: GCA_963707075.1. Lineage (GTDB taxonomy): Bacteria > Acidobacteriota > Thermoanaerobaculia > Multivoradales > JAHEKO01 > CAXMQZ01. The sequence continues at coordinate 951,367 of CAVPOX010000002.1, read as the reverse complement.
GGCTGTTCTCCAACTATCCAGAGGGTGTCGTCTTCGCCGTTCTGTTGATGAACGCGCTGGTGCCCCTGATCAACCGATGGTTGGTACCTTCACCACTGGGTGCGACCCGCAACCAACGGCAGGGCCAGTAATGGTGGCCGGGCGAGACAGCTTCCTGGGACAGGCCTGGTTGGTGTTGGTCCTGGCACTGGTCTTCGGCGGTACTCTGGCCGGGGTCCAGGTGGGTCTTCAGGAGAGAATCGCGGCCAACCAGCGCGCCGAGACTCTTGGCCAGATCCCTGCACTCGTGCTCGGAACCGGGGTCGATCCCGCGACCGCAATAGAGCTGGATGAGGATCGACTGAAGGTCCAGCTGGTCGATGGGTCGAGCCTCGTGATGCAGGTGGTCGAGCAAGAGGTGCGTGGCCATCAGGTGTTCGAGGTCATCGACGGTAAGTCTCAACGTCGGCTCGGGTGGGTAGCGCGGGGATCCGGGCACGGGTATGCAGACCAGATCGATGTTCTGATCGGCTTGAGCCCGGATGCCCGGGAGCTCACCGGCCTGTATGTCCTCAGCCAGAAGGAGACACCGGCACTCGGGGACGGCATCACCCGGGCACCCTTTACGGATCGATTCGTTGGAGCTCCGGCCGACCGCCCGCTCGAAGTCGCCCGCGATGCGGCCTCGGCGGCCGCAAGCCCGCACAGGATTCTGGCTCTCACTGCGGCCACCATCAGCTCGCAGAGTGTCTGCGACATCGTCAATCGAACCGTTGCCGATATTCGCCTGGAGATCGAGCGTTAGGAGCCTGTGATGCCCGTCGATGAACCGACAGCTGTGGAGAGATTCTTCAACGGGGTCATTCCGGAGAATCCGGTCTATCGTCAGCTTCTCGGCATGTGCCCGACCCTGGCCGTAACCGCCGCGATGAAGCCCGCGATGACCATGGTCGCGGCCACGGCCTTCGTGTTGATCTGTGCGAATCTGATCACCAGCCTGATCCGGCATCTGCTCAAGCCGCATCTGCGAATCGTGGTCTTCACGCTGACCATTGCGACCTTCGTCACCGTGGCCGATCGGCTGCTGGCAGCCTTTGCCTACCCGATGAGCAAGGAGCTGGGGCCCTATGTTCCTCTGATCATTGTCAACTGCATGATCATCAGCCGCTGCGAAGCCTGTGCCTCGAAGCAGAGCCTGGCAATTGCGCTGGCTGACGCAGTCGGCGTTTCGTTGGGTTTCATGCTGGCGCTGGCAAGTGTGGCTACGGTACGGGAGATCCTCGGAATGGGAACCTGGTTCGGTCTGCAGGTATTGCCCGAGGCTTTTCCGCGGTGGGGCCTGATGGTCATGCCACCTGGCGCTTTTCTGACACTCGGAGTGCTCCTGGCGCTCGTGACCTGGATCGCTCGGCGTCGCGCCCAGGGACAGTCCACTGGATCGGAAGGGGCGAGTTGAGATGGAGTTGCTCGGCAATCTCGTGTTGATCGCCATCGGTGCGGCGTTGATCAACAACTTCGTCCTGACCTATTTTGTCGGTATCTGCCCGTTTCTGGGAGTCTCCCGGCGGCTGGATACAGCCTTTGGCATGGGATGCGCGGTGACCTTCGTCATCTCGGTGGCTGCCCTGCTCAGCTGGACGATGACAGAGTTCGTGCTACGCCCCGGGGCACCTGTGCCGGGCTGGGCCTGGAATCTGGTGGTCGGTGAGGGCGCGACAACCCAGGTCGACCTGTCGATTCTGAGCTACATCGTCTACATCTTCGTGATTGCGGCCAGTGTGCAGTTTGTCGAAATGTATGTCCGCAAGTTCTTCCCCGACCTCTACAAGTCCTTCGGTGTCTTCTTGCCCCTGATTACCACCAACTGTGCCATTCTTTTCGCCTGTCTGGAGATCATGAAGCAGGTCAATGCCCGGGAGTGGGGGCTGATCGAGTCGCTGGTCCTGGCCATCTTCGGAGGTGTCGGCTTCACCATCGCCATCGTGCTGATGGCGGGTATTCGCGAGGAGCTCGAGCTTGCGGACGTGCCCGAGGTCTTCCGCGGTGCCGCCATCACCCTGGTGGTGGCGGGCATCCTGGCGCTCGCCTTCATGGGTTTCACGGGGATGGGTGCCAACGTCAAGAAAGTGCTGACGCCGCAGGAGTCGGTATCCCGGGTCGATCAGGCAGCAGCGAGCCAGGAGCACCTGCCATGATGACGGCGATCTCCGTAGGGCTGGCAGCCAGCACTCTCCTCGGTATGGCCGTGGTCATCAGCTACGTGTTGGGGTGGGCGAACAAGGCGTTTCACGTGGTGGTCGATCCCCGTGTGCTGCGGGTCAACGAAGTGTTGCCAGGGGCCAACTGTGCCGGTTGTGGGTTTGTGGGCTGCAACGAGTACGCCGAAGCAGTGGTCAGAGGCGAAGCGGCGGTGACGCTTTGTGCTCCGGGTGGACCGTCATGCGCCGCCGCGGTAGCGCAGGTGATGGGAGTCGAGGTGGAGCAAACCTGGCCCTACCGGGCCGTGGTCCACTGCTCGGCTCGAACCGAGCAACGTCTCGGTCGGACCGCGTATCGCGGTGAGCCAACCTGCGCCGCGGCCAATCTGGTAAATGCTGTTCAGGGTTGCGTTTACGGCTGTCTGGGGCTTGCGGACTGTGCGTCCGTCTGCGACTACGACGCCATCCATGTGATCGACGGTCTGGCGACGGTCGACTACGGCTACTGCACGGGTTGTGGGGCGTGCATCGATGCCTGCCCGCGGCACATCATCAGCCGTATTCCGTTCAAGACCGATGAGGTCCTGGTGGTCAAGTGCTCTAACGAGGACTTCGGAATCGAGGTCAAGAGGGTCTGTCAGGTGGGCTGTATCGGCTGCAAAGCGTGCACCCGGTTCAGTGACCTCTTGGTCATGGAAGGCAACCTGCCCACCGTCGACTACGCATCGGAGAGCTACCTGGCAGCGGACTTCACCGCGAGTCTCGACAAGTGTCCCGCCGAATCCCTGGTCTTTGTCGGTACGCCCTCGCCCCAGGATCTGCAGGCGACGACCGACGAGGACCTGCCCGACCGGATCAAGTCCGAATTCGAGACCACCGTGGATCGGGCAGATTGGTGGGGCTAGATCACTCCTCGAGATCGAAGGCTGCCCGCACGAGCAACTGGCGAAACCCGGCTGTCGCATGGACGCGATAGTCGTCGCGCTCACCGATGACGACCATTGCCTGCACGTCAGCATCCAGAAGCCGCAGACCTGCCTTCCCGAGCACGCTCAAGGCCGTAGCCCAGGCGTCGGCGGTGGCGGCATCGGGCCCGACGACAGTCACGGCGTGAACCCCCTGGGTGGGCCTGCCGGATCGTGGGTCGACGATGTGGCTGTATCGCTTCTCACCGATCTCCAGAGGACGGGCGTAGTCGCCACTGCTGCAGACTGCGCCATCGCCGAGCTGGAGCTCTGCCCAGACACGGTCCTCGAAAGGGCTGCGAATGGCGACGATCCAGGGTCTGTCCTCGGGCCCGGTACCAAAGACACGCAGATCCCCTCCGACCTCCACCATCCCCCCGGCGATACCCGATCGCTGCATGAGCTCACTGGCTCGGTCGATGGCATAGCCCTTGGCGATCCCGTCGATGTCGATCCTGGTGGTCGTCGCCGATTTCGTCGCGAAGCCGTCCGAGAACCGAATCTGGTCCCAGGTCGACTGCTGACGAGCGGCGATGAGCGAGCCCTCGTCAGGTGGCGAGCCCTGTTCGGCCGAGGTGCGCCAGAGCTCGATCAGCGGGGCCACCGTGATGTCGAAAGCACCTTGGGAGCTGTGATGGATCTCGCGTGCGAGAGTCAGGACTTCCTGCAGCTCTGCCGGGATGGCGATCGGTTCCCCGGGCCCTGAGCGGTTGAACCGGGAGACGGGAGAGGCCTCGATCCAGGTACTGAGCAGAGCCTCCAGATGGCGAAGCTGGGCTTCGGCGGCTACCATTGTCTGCTCGGCCTGATCTGCCTCTTTGCGATCCGATACGAGAACCAGGTTCGACGTCGTCCCCATGATCCCGATCGGTTCCTGTTGATAGACCAACAGAGAAGTGACTGCGGGCTGCGTCCGGTAGTACGCCCACCCGGCCAACAGGGCCAAGCCCGCCACCACACCGATCAGGAGAGCCCGATTTCGCATTTCTGCAGCCTACCGTATGAGCCACCCCAAGAGGCGGGCCGCAGACACCATCTTCCGGGTGGTGTGCGCCTGCCAAGAGGTCTCTAGAATACTCATGGACGCTCCTCCAGCGCCTGGGAGATCTACTAGGAAAGCTCTTCAAGAATCACAACCTCGAGAGGTGTGCAAATGAGCACCAGACAGGAGGGAACGGTGACTGCGATCTGCGCGGCGTTCGGCAACGACCGCTCGCGGATGATGGATATCGTTCTGGCTGTTCAGGGGGAATTCGGGTGTGTCGATGCCACGGCGATGGATGCCATCGCGGCAGCGACGGGAACCTCGCGCGTGACGGTCGAAGGCTTGGTTTCCTTCTATACCTTCACTTCCGAGCAGCCAACAGGCAGGTTGGTCATTCGTTTGTCCAACGACGTTCCGGACCTGCTGATGGGCGTTGAGCAGGTGGCCGAGGGACTGGAAGAAGAGTTGGGCATTCGCATGGGGGAAACGACGACGGACGGGCGATTCACGCTCGCCTGGACTTCCTGCATCGGTATGTCGGACCAGGCACCGGCCGCTCTGTTCAACGAGCTGGTCGTTCCCCATCTCGGGCCTGGAACCGCAAGGCGAATAGTCCGCTATCTCAAGGAGTCAGATGATTTCTCCGATCTGCGTCGCGTCATCATTCGTGAGTACGGCGATGGCCAGAACTCCCATGATCTGGTGCGGGCCGCGGTCAACAACAACTTGCGTCGCAAGGGAGAAGTGATCTTCGGTGAGATGGAACCGTGTGCCGGTCTGGGTAAGGCCCTGGCGTTGAGCCCGGCGGAGGTCATCCGTGAGATCAAGACCGCCCGTCTGCGTGGCCGGGGGGGTGCGGGTTTTCCGGCAGGCATGAAATGGGAGTTCGCTCGCGCTGCAGGTGGCGACCAACGCTATGTGATCTGCAATGCCGACGAAGGAGAGCCCGGAACCTTCAAGGATCGAGTGATCCTCACCGAGCGGCCACATATGGTGCTCGAAGGGATGACAATCGCCGCGTACGCCATTGGCGCCAATCAGGGGTTGATCTATCTCCGGGCTGAATACGCTTACCTTCGCCATTACCTCGAGCGGATGATCGAAGACCGCCGGGAGATGGGCTTGCTCGGCCAGGCGGTTTGTGGCAAGGCAGGCTTCGATTTCGACATTCGCATCCAAATGGGAGCTGGTGCCTATATTTGCGGAGAAGAGACGGCCCTGATCACTTCCTGTGAAGGATTGCGTGGCGATCCGAAGACCCGACCACCGTTTCCGGCGCAGTCCGGCTATCTCGGCAAGCCGACCTCGGTCAACAACGTCGAAACCCTTGCCTGTGTCGCGCGCATTCTCGAGATGGGGTCGGGATGGTTTTCTTCCATGGGCACACGCGGCAGCACGGGAACAAAGCTGCTCAGTATCTCGGGTGACTGCACCCGGCGCGGTGTTTACGAAGTGCCCTTCGGTGTCTCCCTGCGGGATGTGCTCGAGATGTGTGGCGCAGAGGATCCGATTGCTGCACACATCGGCGGACCGAGCGGTGAGATGGTCGGGCCTGATGGCTTCGACCGCATCATCTGTTTCGATGACCTACCCACTGGTGGCTCGGTGATGGTCTTCAGTGAACGCCGGAACATCATCGAGATCGCCGCCAAGTTCATGGAGTTTTTCATCCACGAGAGCTGTGGTTATTGCACACCCTGTCGGGTGGGCAATGTCCTGCTGAAGGAGCGGCTCGACAGGATTCTGGCTGGTCGGGGCGAACCGGCAGATCTCGATTATCTCCAGGGCCTGGCCAGGACGGTCAAAACCGCGAGTCGCTGCGGGCTGGGTCAGAATTCTCCCCACCCGGTTTTGTCGACATTGAAGAGCTTTCGTCCGGTATATGAGCGGATGGTCACCAAGCCCAGTGACGGCCGCCAACCGGGCTTCGACATCGATTCGGCTCTGCAAGAGGCCCGGAAGTTGACCGGTCGGGACTCGGTCCATTTCGACCAGCGGTAGGGGAAAGTCATGAACAACCGACCCAGGATCAAGTTGACCATCGATGGGCAGTCGATCGAGGCCACGCTCGGGCAGACGATTCTGCAAGCCGCCCAGGAGGCCGGAGTCTACGTTCCCCGACTTTGTTGGATGAAGGGCTTGACACCGGCTGGCAGCTGTCGGGTGTGCACGGTCAGGGTCAATGGCAGGCCCCAGACTGCCTGCACGCAGCCGGTTGCACCGGGCATGATCGTCGAGAACGACACCGAAGAGCTACGTGGATTACGTCGCGATCTGATAGACATGCTGTTTGTCGAGGGCAACCACTTTTGCATGTTTTGCGAGAAGAGTGGCAATTGTGAGCTGCAGGCCCTCGCCTACAGGTTTGGCATCACGGCTCCCAAGTATCCCTTCATGTTTCCCCAGCGAGAGCTCGACGCGAGCCATCCAGAGATCTTTGTCGATCGCAACCGCTGCATTCAGTGCGGTCGGTGTGTCCGGGCTTCCCAGGAGCTGGATAGCAAACATGTTTTCGGCTTCGTTGGCCGGGGAACGGAGAAGGCTGTGGCGGTCAACTCGCCAGATAATCTGGCGGCGACCGATGCCGCAGGTGACGATCACGCCATAGCCGCCTGTCCGACTGGATCCCTGGTGGTCAAAGGGGTCGGCTATCTGGTGCCTATTGGCCAGCGTCCCTTCGATGCGACCCCGATCGGATCGGATATCGAGAGCCCGCCGGCAAAGTAGGGAGCGAACCATGACCAAACCGAAGTTGGCAACGACCTCTCTATGCGGCTGTTTTGGCTGCCATATGTCGCTGCTCGATATCGACGAGCGCATCCTCGAGCTCGTCGAGCTGGTCGATTTCGATCGTTCACCGATCAACGACATCAAGACTCTCCAGGGCCCCGTCGATATCGGCTTGATCGAAGGCGGGTGCTGTAACGAGGAGAATGTCAAGGTGCTGCAAGATTTTCGTCGACACTGCAGGGTGCTGATTTCGGTCGGTGACTGTGCGATCAATGGTGGGATCCCGGCCCTGCGCAACATGGTCCCTCTCCAGGAGTGCTACGAAGAGGCCTTTGTTCATGGCCCCACTGTGGTCAATCCAAGCGGAGCGATCCCGGATGACGAAGAGATTCCGCTTCTGCTGAACAAGGTGTATCCCTGCCATGAGGTCGTCAAGATCGACTTCTACTTGCCCGGCTGTCCACCTTCGGCTGAGACACTCTGGGAGGCGTTGACTGCTGTGCTGACCGGGCAACCGTTGGAGCTCACCTACGACCTGGTCAAGTACGACTGACCGAGAGAGAACCGACGATGCCTAGCACACAAAGCAAGAAGATCATCATCGAGCCCGTGACCCGGGTCGAGGGCCACGGGAAGGTATCGATTCTCCTGGACGAGGAGAACCGTGTCGAGCAAGCTCGTCTCCATATCGTCGAATTTCGGGGCTTCGAGAGGTTCATTCAGGGACGGCCCTTTTGGGAATTGCCGGTCCTGGTGCAAAGGCTCTGTGGCATATGCCCGGTCAGCCATCATCTGTGTGCTGCCAAGGCCATCGATGGCATCGTGGGCGCCGAGAACCTGACCCCGACTGCCGAAAAGATGCGGCGCCTGATGCATTACGGTCAGATCTTCCAGTCGCACGCTTTGCATTTCTTTCATCTGGCCTCGCCGGACCTGCTGTTCGGTTTCGACGCGCCCGTGGCCAAGCGCAATGTCATCGGCGTGATCGCCGACTTTCCGGATCTCGCGGTGCAGGGTGTGATGATGCGCAAGTTTGGCCAGGAGATCATCAAGGCGACCGCCGGCAAGAGGGTGCATGGAACCGGCGCGATTCCAGGTGGGATCAACAAGAACCTCTCGCTGGTGGAGCGGGATGCGTTGCTCGCCGAAATGGACCAGATGATGGAGTGGAGCTCCAAGGCCGTGCAGATTGCCAAGGACTACACGCTCGAGAATCTGGAGTCGGTGTCCGAGTTCGGCTCCTTCGATTCCAACCATCTGTCGATCGTCCGCCAGGATGGCGCCATGGATCTCTACGATGGCAACCTTCGAGCGGTGACCTCCCTGGGGGAGACGATCATCGATCAGGTCGATCCCCTCGACTATCTGGATGTCATTGCCGAAGAGGTTCGTCCCTGGTCCTATATGAAGTTTCCCTATCTCAAGCAGATCGGCGCCGGGGAAGGGTGGTATCGAGTCGGACCACTGGCACGAATCAATACCTGCGACTTCATCGATACCCCGGAGGCAGAGGAGGCTCGCCAGGTGTTCATGGCGCTGACCGACGGAGCTCCCAGCAATATGACGATGGCCTACCACTGGACCCGGATGATCGAGTTGCTCCACGCGGCAGAGAAGATCCAGCAACTGCTTAACGATGGTGACCTTCAGGGTGACGATCTGGTGACTCCGGCAGGCGAGCGTCGTGAGGAGTATGTCGCCATCATCGAAGCACCAAGGGGCACGCTCACCCACCACTATCGAGTCGATGAGAACGACCAGGTGACCATGGCCAACCTGATTGTCTCGACGACCTGCAACAACGAGGCGATGAATCGCGCGGTGCGGCGAATAGCCGACGATCACCTGTCCGGGGTGCCGGAGATCACTGAGGGCTTGCTCAACAATATCGAGGTCGGAATTCGGGCCTACGATCCATGTTTGTCCTGTGCCACCCATGCCCTCGGCCAGATGCCGCTCGAGGTGACGGTCTATGACGCCGCTGGCGAAGTTCTGGACCAGGAGACGCGACCGGGACGATGAGCGCTAGAACTCTGATTCTCGGATGGGGTAACCCGGGCCGGGGCGATGATGGCCTGGGTCCGGAATTCGTTCGGCTCATCGCCAGATCGCAGATCCCGACGGTAGTGGTGGACACCGATTATCAGCTGCAGGTCGAGGATGCAGCCGAGATTGCAGGCTTTCAAAGGGTCGTGTTTGTCGACGCCGATCGCTTGGGAGCGGAGCCATTCTGGCTCGAACGGTTGCATCCCGATGGAACGCCGTCGTTTTCGACACACAGTGTTGCCCCTGGCGCGATCTTGGCCTTGGCGCGCGACCTGTTCCAGGTCGAGCCTGAAGCCTGGATCCTTGGAATCCGCGGGTACCAGTTCGATGAATTCGGCGAGCGACTCTCGGATCGAGCCCGGTCCAATCTCGATCGGGCTGTGGAGTACATGAAGGCGGCTCTGCTCGAGGCCGATCTCGCAGAGGTCGGTCCCGACTCGGCCAAGACGGAAAACGCTCGAGGGTACGTGGGGGAGATATGTCAGACAACAAGCCCATAATTCTCTGTCTCGATGATGACCCGGACATTCTCTCCTTCCTGCAGGTGATTCTCGAAGCCGAGGGTTATACCTTTGTCGGAGCAGACAGCGCCGAGGAAGGATTGCGGACCTACAAGGAAGTGCGTCCAGACCTGATAATCGTCGATCTGATGATGGAGGAGGTCGACGCGGGGACCGGATTCGTCAAGGATATTCAGCTCCTGGGCAATACGGCGCCGGTCTTCATGCTGAGCTCGATAGGAGACAACCTCAGCATGACAACGGACTACACCACGCTCGGTCTGTCAGGAGTCTTTCAGAAGCCCTTGAGCAAGGAGTACCTGCTGACGATTCTGCGGTCGAAGCTGGCGGAAATCGTCGAGGCCTGACGGCAAGATCTGTCAGGACAAGGCTGACTGCGCCTGGTGTATGGGAAGGCGGACGATCACCTCGGTTCCTTCGCCCTGGGTGCTGTCGACCAGCACGACTCCCTTGTGCCGCTCGACTGTCTGTTTGACCAGCGCCAGGCCGAGTCCGGTACCGGCGGTCGTATGTCGTTTGGCATTGGATGCCCGGAAGAACTCCTGGAAGAGCCTCTCCTGTTCGTCCGCGGGGATCCCTATCCCGGTGTCCTTGACGCGAATCTCGATGGTATCGGTATCGTAGCGTTGGAAGCTGACCTCGACCCGACCTCCCTCCGGCGTGTACTTGACGGCGTTGGAGACCAGGTTTTCCATGACCTGCTCGAGCAACTCGGTGCCACTGTCGACTTTGGGGAGGCCTTCCTCGATGAGAACCTTGAAATCGAGGTTGCGGTGGGCTGCATCGTCCGCAAAAAGACGCTCGGTGTAGGCGGCAAGGCCTTCCAGATCGACGACCACGTCCGGGATCTCATGGCTCCAGTCCCGCGTCCTGGCAATTGTCAGCAGCGCTCCAATGGTCTGGTCGAGGGATGTCAGGCGAGATTCGATCCGCTGCAGATACTCCTTTTGCTTGTCGGAGACTTCTCCCATGTAGCCGTCCTGGAGGAGCTCCATCATGCTCAGGCCGGCGCTCAGCGGTGCCCGTAGATTGTGCGCTACTTTCAGCATGAAGCGGGTGCGCTCCGCCATCAAGGCGTCGATCGCTTCATTGGCCCGCGCATCCTCGATGGCGATAGCCACCAGCTTGGCTGCCAGTTCGAGGAACTCGGTGTCACTGGAATCGAAGCGATTGGGCCGGCGCGCGTACACGCCGATGGTGCCGATGACCCGGTCCTCGACTGCCAACGGTGCAAACGCTGCGGAGCGGATGCCCAGGTCGCTCAAGATCTTGCCCAGTTGCAGCTGGTTGTCGCCTGGCACCACGTCTCTGACCAGGGTCTCGCCCTCGATAACGCGGCGGTTGAGTGGGCTCTGGTCGAGCTGAATTACCGTTCTGGATACGAGATCCTCGGGCAGGCCTTGCGAAGCGACGTAGCGCAGGGTCTCGCCATCCTCCGACCGGAGCTTGATGGTTGCCGCGGGCACCTCCATCACCTTGGTCATTTCCGACGTCACGGTGTCGAGAATGGGCTGTAGATGGCGCTGGGCACCAATCGCACCGACCATCGCGTAGAGGCCGCTCAACTTGCTGTTCAGCGTCTCCAACTCGGCGGTGGTACGGGCGAGCTCGAGAACGCCTTGGCGAAACCGATTCATGACGCGCGAGACCATCCCGGCGGCGAGGAAGAGGGTGGCGGTGAAGAAGAACAGCCAGGCTGCGGCGTAGATGGGGCGATCCGTGAAGTGAATGGTTTCACCGCGAAAGTGGATGCCGTGACAGGAAATCCATCCCAGGTTCTCGCCCAGGAGCATCAGCCACAATCCCGTGGCCGCCACAGCAGCGAGTGAATAGGCGGTGGCGGCAGAAAACTGCACCGCGGCGATGATGACGTGAAAGAGCAGAAACGGGACGAGTGGGCTCGAGATACCGCCGGTGTAGTGAATGAGGAGGAACATCGCCGCGTAGTCCGCCACAACCTCCAGCAGGGTAAAGAAGCGATCCAGCCCGGGATCCGACGCGAGCTGCTCGCGGAAACGGGAGTAGATCAAGGCGAAAAACGCGTTGTAGACCAGAATCGCGCCAGCGATGAGCAGAATCGGCCCCATCGCGAACTCGAAGCCCAGCGCTCGGCCGATGACCAGACTCGCGAGCATGAGAGGGGCGACGGCCCAGCGCAGCCGGATCTGCCAGAAACCGCGTCGCCCCCATAGTCGCGGCAGTTTGGTGCTGGGCGAGACGGAGGCCATCGGCGAGCGCTCGACCGGGGGGGGGAAGACTCGTTGTTCATCAACTATTCGCTCGTTCCTGCGCTGCGCGCGTCGGACGGTGCCGAAGTATCTGCCACCGAAGGCTGGGCTGGTCGATAGAAGGCGTTCAGTTGCTCGACGATGTTTTCCAGGTCCGCATGGCTGTCCTCTGGCGACCCCAGATCGGCGGTGACATGGGGCGCGGCTTCGTGGAAAGTCTCGTAGGCATCCTGGACCCCATCGATGGCTAGGGCTGCGGAGAGAGTGATGGAGTCGCGAACTTCATTCTTGTAGTCGCTGACCTCTGGCTTGAAGAGCAACTCCTCGACCGTGATGTCGTGAATCACTCGCAGGGCATCGCACAGCTCGGCCGGGGGGAAGCCGCCAGCGAAGCGTCGTCCGGCCAGATCGTGAACATAGGTGAGCAAAAGCTCGCGGTCGCCGGTTCGGACCGCGGCTGAAAGCAGGTCGTAGACCACACCAATGTGCCAGCGAAGCTCTGCCGTGCTCATGACGGCATAGTGGGGAAACCGATCCTGGCGCACCGGCGACTGCAGATAGGCAACGATGGCATCGACAATCGCCTCGCGAGCGTCGATCATGGCGCCGTGAATGACCAGATCCGGGCGCACCAGCGGTCGCTTCATCGCTCTTTCATTGCGCAGGACCCACTCGTGAGGGCTGCTCTTCATCTTCTCCATGAGAAAGAGCAGCCGGCGGAGAATGTGATGCCGGGGAGAGGGTGCCCAGTCGAGGATCTCGCGGGTTCTCGAGCCATCGATGGTCAGAGCCTTGTCCAGGTACTCGAGCATCCAGAGGCGCTCGAATGGTCGATTTCCGAGGACTCGGCCCAACAGATCGCGGCCGACAATTCCGATCCAGGCCAATGGCCGAGGCATGAGAATCGGGCGAATCGAACGGCGATACTCGAAGCGTGTCGACAGGTCGAAGAGCTCGCGCTGAGAGGTGGAACCGTCTGGGCTGGCGATGTAGGTCTGCGGGGATTCGAGGGTATCGGTGTTGTCCAACAGTTTGAACAACAGGCGATTCAGATCGCGGGTATGGATGTAGGGGATCGCCGATTGGCCGTGCCCACCCAGGATTCGCGAGTTCCACCGTCCGGAGAGCCAGGTATTCAGGAAGACGAACAGGGGCGCGTACTCACACCAGTCGGAGAAGACCGCCGCGAGACGAACGGTGGAGCAGACGAACTCGTCTGCATATTCACGCATCATGGCCTCACCGACCCGCTTGCTGCGTGCGTAGGGATAGTCGGCGTCCGGCGGCGTCTCCTCGGTAATGGCGTCACCGGGAGGTGGAAACTCACAAGCTGCCACAGAGCTGGCAAAAATGAAGTGGGAAATGCCCAGTTTCCTGGACTCCTCCAACATGTATCTTGTGCCGTTGACATTCGTGTGCTGGTAGTCGGCGAGCTCGACATTCTCGAAGTCGTAGTGGGCCGCGAGGTGCAAGACGAAGTCCGCGCTGCCACGTTCCTGGATGTGCCCCATGACCGTGGCCAGGGCCTCACGATTGCCGATATCCACCTGCAGCCAGTGGATGTTGGGATGCTTGGGGACGGCCGCCTTCTGTTGTGGCCGGCGCGCGATGGCATAGATTCGAAAGCGGTCCTGAGCCGCTTGCAGAAAGCTACGGCCGACGATTCCGGAGGCTCCGGTGAGGATCAGACAGGGGAGGGGGTCAGGCATGGCATATCGCTTCGGGGCCCTCTTGAAAAAATCGTAGCACGCCGCTCGACAGCGTTGCCTACCCGGCCATGCCGAACCCGCCCACCCTGAAGGGTGGTGCCCTAGTAGGCTAACAGCTTGGCGGGAGGCAGCGTCTAATGGTCTGGATGGAGGCAAACGATTCTGAACTCGTTGAAAAGGCCCGTGCTGGCGACTCCGATGCCTTCAGAGAGATCGTCGAGCGGCACAGCCACCGGCTTTTCAAAGTGGCCTACCGGCTCACAGGCAGCGAGGCCAACGCCGACGATGTGGTGCAGGAGGCATTTCTTCGCGCCTATCGCAGTATTCACCACTTCGATGCAAGGGCTCAGGTCGCGACCTGGCTTTATCGCATCGTCGTCAACTGTTCGATGGATCTGATGAGAAAAGAATCACGCAGGGCAGCTCGAGAGGTGACGGAAGAGAAGGTGGAGCTCGCTTCTCTGGCAACAGCGGAACCGCACCCTGATCGACTGGCCGCAAGCAGCGAAGTCGGGGAGATGGTTGGCAAGGTGCTCCGGGACTTGAGTCCGACGGAGAGGACCGCGTTTGTCTTGCGCCATTTCGAGGGCTACACGAGTGTCGAGATCGGTCAGTTGTTGGGCATGCGTCCTGGGGCCACGCGCAACGCGGTGTTCAGAGCCGTGGGCAAGATGCGGGCCGCCCTGGGACCGATGCTGGAGGCCAAGGGGGGAGGCGAGTCATGAAGCCGCTCAGAGATGAAGATCTGACGCTCTACTACTACAGCGAGGTGCCGAATCCGCATGAGATCGAACGCCAGCTCGAGAGCTCACCCGAGCTCCGCCAGCGGTATCGGCAGATCTGCCAGCTATTGGATAGCGTCGCCGAGTATCAGGTGCCAGAGCGTCACCCGGCCTATGGCTCGAGAGTCTGGCATCGCATCTCACCCCAGATCGACGGGGCGCTGAAACCCGCCAGACACTTTTCGTGGCTCGAGTCCGGTCGCCGCCGGGCGTGGGCCGCGGCGCTGCTGTTGCTCCTTGGCGGAGCCTTCCTGGCGGGCCGGATGTCGCTGCGGACGGAGAGCCCCGACATTGGCTTCCGAGCCGACGGTGGGCAGGAACGAATCGTGTTGATGACAGTTGCCGGTCACCTCGAACGTTCCGAGATGCTGCTATTGGAGCTGGTGAACGCTCAGGAAGGCGAAGAGGTCGACCTGACGGTCGAGCGCCAGCTGGCGCGTGAGCTCGGTGACGAAAGTCGCTTGTACCGACAGGCTGCGCGGCAGGTTGGTCAGTCGGACGTCGCCGCTCTGCTCGAACAGCTAGAGATGGTCTTGCTGGAGCTCTCTCAGGGACCACAGAAGGTTTCCTCCGACGACCTCGGCCAGATCCGCCTCCGTCTCGACGAAGGCGATGTTCTGTTCAAGGTGAGAGTGCTGGGCTCACGCATTCGACAGGAAGCCCGCTCCGGCGAAAGCGAGCATCACCAAAGGGATGAGCCTCGAGAGATTTAGGGGAGATACGTCATGAAAAGACTGCAGACCGCTTCAATTCACATGCTGATCGCGGCACTATTGGTGGTAGCACCCCTGTTGGCCTGGACCGGTGCCCGCGACACCCTTGCCGTTGCCGATCAGGGAATGGCCTCGCGCAGTGATCTTTATCAGGAAGCTCAGCGGGCCATGGATCGAAAGGATTGGTCGACCGCTGAGGATCTTTTCAGCCAGGTTGCGGTCGGGGGCTCTCGCGATGCCGACGCAGCGCTCTATTGGCTCGCCTATGTGCAGGTCAAGCAGGGGCGTCAGAGTGCCGCGCTGAAGACTCTCGTCAAGCTGCAGAGGACCTACCCGGAGAGCTCCTGGATCGACGATGCCAAAGCCCTGGAAATGGAGACTCGGCCGGCTTCGGAAGGACAGATTACCGCCGCTTCGGTCGACGACGAGGAGATGAAGCTCTACGCCCTCAACAGTCTGATGCACGTGCAATCGGAGCGGGCGATCCCCGTCCTGGATCAGTTTCTGGAGAGTGACCATTCCCTGGAGCTCAAGGAGAAGGCACTCTTTGTGTTGAGTCAGAGCGGCTCGCCGCAAGCTCGCGAGATCCTGCTGGCAATTGCCAAGGGGCAGCGCCAACCCGAGTTGTCGCAAGCGGCCATCGAGTATGTGGGCCTGATGGGAGGCGAAGAAACGGGTGAGTTCCTGCAGCAGATCTACGATGCGTCAGGGGACGCGAAGGTCAGGGAGCAGGTGCTCGAAGCGATGATGCTCGGGGGGCACAAGCAGAGGGTGCTCGTCGTCGCCCGGCAGGAGAGCGATCCGCGCCTGCGGTCCGCCGCTGTGGAGCTTCTCGGAGTCATGGGTGGCACCGAGGAACTGCGTCAGCTCTATGCCTCGGAGACCTCGTTGCAGGTGAAGAAGGGCATTCTCGAAGGCCTGTTCATCGCCGGTGACGCTGAGACCCTGGCGCAGCTCGCACGCACAGAGATCGATGCTGAAACGCGTTCCGACATCATCGAGTACCTCGGCCTCGAGGGCTCCGACTCTGCCATGGAGACCTTGCATGAGCTCTACCGCAGCGAGGCCGACGTCGAGGTCAAGAAGCAGATTCTCGAGGCCTTCGGACTAGCCGGGGACAGTGAAACCCTGGTCGAGTTGGCCAGGTCGGAATCCGATCCAGCCCTGCGTGGCGTCGCCATCGAGGGGTTGGGTATCATCGGCCCGGACAAGGCCAGCGGGGCGCTCGCTGCGTTGTGGGAATCGGAGACGGATCCCGAGGTGAAAGAGGCGATCCTCGAAGCCTTCTTCCTGCAGAGCAACGCCAAGGCGTTAGCCGAGATATCGCAGAGCGAGCAGAATATCGAGTTGCGCAAGGCGGCTCTGGAATACCTCTCGATGATCGACTCGAACGAGGCCGTCGATTTCCTGTTGCAGGCTCTCGAGGAATAGGGGAGAACGCGAAATGAGGTGGGTTGGCTGGTCGATACTCGGACTCGCTCTGGTGGCAGCCCCAGCACTGGCGGGTGCGCCACAGATCGAAAATGTAGAGCTCGTTGTCGAAAGGCTGCAGGGTGACCTGGCACCGGCGATAGGGTCCTGGTTGCAGGCATCATCCCGTCCCTCGTGGATTGGCTGGCATGTGCCGAAGATCGATGGCGATCAGGTGATCTGTTGCGGGAGCGGTTCGCATTGGCAGCAGCGGGATCAGGCCTGCAAGCTGGAGGGAGCTCACCGGCATTTCAGGTTCTCGAGTCACGGCGCCGTCCCTGCACCTCTCGGTGAAGCCAACCTGGTCGTCCTGTTGCGAGGAGCGGACGGGCGCATCGACGATCTTCTGGTCTATTCGGATGGTTGTCCCCTGGACGCTGTTGGTCGGCACCTGACATGGTTGGAGGGAGTCGAGACCGAGGCCAGTGTCGACCTTCTCGACAGGCTGATAACCGGGTCGGATCTCGTGGCCCCACCGGACCGGCTCGCCGATGAGGCGCTGATGGCCCTGGCACTGCACCGGACGCCGGTCGCTGCGGAGCGCTTGATCCGGGTCGCTCGGTCTCATGCGAACGCCGGTTTGCGTGGAGAGGCGCTTTTCTGGCTGGCTCAGTCGGGAGCGCCGCAGGCCCAGGAAACCATTCTCGAGGTGCTCCGCCAGGATGGAAACTCGGAGGTTCGCGACCAGGCGGTGTTTGCGCTCAGCCAGCTCCCCGAAAGGCGAGGCGTCCCTCTTTTGCTCGAGATAGCCCGGGATCCAACTCGCCCCTCGCAGATCCGACAAGAGGCCTTCTTCTGGTTTGTCCAGGAGGCGGACGAGCAGGCGATCGATTCGATCGCGGAGATCCTCAATCGTTGAGACGCGGGTTCAGGCTCAGGAGAAAGCGCCCGAGAGAGTCAACAAGTACTCCACGGTGGTCGCCGCTTCGAAATCGGGAGGCCGGAAGGTGAGAATGCAGAAGAGGCCCTCTCGAGAGTAGACGGAAAAGGACTCTCCGGCCAGTAGAGTCTTGGAGAAGGTGACTTGACAGCGTGTGTCATCGTTCGGGTCTCGCTGGCCGACACTCACTCCGAGTCGATAATCGTCGAGGACTGCACCGGTTTCCGGCAGGGTCACAGTGAAGCTTGTCGCCTCGATGTTGATCGTCCCGGTTTTCGTCACCACTTGGAGATGGATCTGGGTGTTCTGACCCAGTTCGAGATTGCCCTCGATCAAGCTGGTTGTTTCGCCGCCACCGAACTCGGGCGGACTCGACTCGCAGCCGGACAGGAGCAGTGCGCTCAGCAGCGATGTGGTGACGGTCAGGAGCTTGATGGCAAGAGGTCGCATGTTGGTCTTTCTCGTTCGGGTGACGGATCGCCAACCCAAAGGCTGAAGATAGGACAGTCGAGGCATCAGATCAAGCGGCCTAGCCCGACTCCGAGCAGATGACCGGCCACGAGTTGCCCGCGTTGTCTGTCAGGAAGAGCCCCGATCCGAGGGGCTGGTAGCCAGTGGCGCGATCTCCGTCCGGACCGGACAACGTCAACATTCCACCGCGAGTGAGTCGGCCCGACTCGATCACCAGAGCTCCGGTACGGCGGCTCGAGTTGCCCTTGCCAACCCGGGCCAGCTCGATGAGATCCTCGGCGTCGACGTCTTCCGAATCGCCGTCCTCATTAACATAGAAGCGCAGGTCCACGTCGATCATGCGGACGCCCAACTCGAAGAGGCTCTCGAGCTCCGAGTCCGCCAGGACGCCATCACCATCGTCGAACCACAGACGAAGAAAGCGCCACTGGCGATCGGCTCCCGAGACCAGTTGGTCTCCATTGGTGTCCAGAAGATGAAAACCACCGCAGGGGGGAGCGCTCTCTTGCGCACTCTCGACCTGGGGCTCGCTTTCGGCCGCGATCGGTTCGCTGGCGACTGGCAGAATGGGTGAGGTCTCCAGTGTGGAACCCGTCGGTAGTTCGACCCCTGATTCGATCTCGGTGAGCGGCTCGACGAAGATGGGGTCGGGGTCGGGAGGTTCGACCGCCGGAACCGATTCTCGCTGCTCCCACCGACGCTCGACTTCCCCGCGGACCGCCGGTGGAAGTGCGGCCAGGAGGTCCTCGATCTGTTCTCGCAGATCGAGGATCTGCAGAATGATCTCTTCCTGGGTCCGGGTTACCGGCTCGTCTCCGAACGCCGGTGTGCCGATAGACGAGATCGCGAACAGGAGACTTGCCGTGAGCCAGAGAGGGTGAATCCGGGGTCGCAAAGGTATGGCCTCCAGGCAGTTACGCGGGCGCGCAGTATAGCAGCAAGCTGGTCCGAGATTTGCTTTATCCTGTTGGCAGGAGGCTAAACCGGGTGTGAAGGAGCGAGGTTCGGTTAGCATGAATCTGAGGGAGAGAATGATGAAGCCGAGAAAGCAGCTCCACCTGGGTTCGATGCCTTTCCTGACTTTCATATTGGTGCTCGTCGGATGCGCCACCACCCAACAGCAGGGTAGCTCCACCCAGGCTCCGGCACCGCCCCAAATGCCTTCGCCAACGGGTTCGACCGGTGAAACGGGTTCCGAGGGCCAATCGCAGAGCCCGCCAGGGTCCGAATCAGGCGCTCCAGGCAGCGAGTCCGCCGAAGGATCGACGGGATCGGCAGGGTCCGCAAGCAGCCAGGGAGAGGGCGGAGAAGCGTCCTCTTCAGGGGACGGTTCGGTCGAAGAGCCTGGGGAGATGGGTGGCACGACAGGGGATGAGACTGCCGGGGCTCAGGGGACCATGTCGGGAAGTGGCCAATCGGCTGACCCGGCTGCTACCCAGGGCGTCCCAGGTTCACGGGCCGGATCGGGATCATCGAGAGGAAGCTCGGGGTCGACGTCCGGGGGAGCTGCGACGTCGGGCGAGCAGACAGCCGAGCTCGATTCCGAGTTCCAGGAGTCTCTCGCGAAGTTCGACGGGGAATTGTTGCGGGAGCAGGAGTTGTTGGAACAGAAGCGGCAAGACTCGGCAGCCAGCGGTGAGAGGGATGCAGGCGGTGGGAGCGGCTCGATGAGCTCGGAGAGCGCCTCTGGTGGTGCCGAGAGTATGTCTGAGTCCGGTTCTCCTGGTGAAGCGGACACCTCGATGGGAGACGGAGGAGCCCCCACGGGCGGTGGGGGTGCCGGCAGCTCGGGTCCGGACGCGGGGGATGGCGGTGACAGCATGGGCGGTGAGGGAGACGATCGGGTTCCGGCGGACGTCGGGGATGGCAGCGACGACGACATCGTCGCGCGGCAGCTGCGCGAGGCCGCGATGAAGGAGGAAGACCCCGAGCTTCGTGAGAGACTGTGGGATGAGTACCGCGCGTACAAAGCCGGGAGCAAGGGCTAGGAATCGACTACAGGAAAGGCAACTGAGCATGACGAGTTGGCAACAGAAAGCCCCGACATGGATCTGGATGATCCCCGTTGTCCTGGTATCACTGGGAGCGGGCAAGCTGGCGCCACACGAGCAGGCGATCCAGGCCAACACTGAAATTGCCGAAGACCAGCTCCTCGACGTCTCGATAGAAGTTTTCGATGCGGGAATCCCGGACCTGACGACCCTGACTCCGAAGCAGAAAGAGGGAATCTATCCGGAGGTCCGGAAATCCGAAGCCCGCTATGTTCCGATGCAGCTCAAGGAGACCCTACAGGCAACCGGTTTCTGGGGAGCCGTGCGGATCGTTCCCGAGCGAACCTCCTCAGCCGAGGTAACCGTGACGGGGCAAATCGTCAAATCGACGGGCAAGACCCTGATCGTGGAGGTCCAGGCATCCGACATATCGGGTCGTGAGTGGTTGAGCAAGAAGTACAAACAAGAGGCCAACCCCTTCGTCTATATCGACGAAAAGCAGAAGCACATCGATCCCTTCAGTGGCCTGTATGGCCAGATTGCCAATGACCTGTTGGAACGCCGGCAGAAACTAGACCCCGAGCAGATCGTCGAGCTGCGTCGGATCAGCGAGTTGCGTTTCGCCTCGCAGTTGGCGCCGGCGGACTACAACGGGTACCTGGATGTCGACAGGAAAGGGCGTTTCGAGATCGAGCGTTTGCCTGCCGAGAATGATCCCATGATGGAGCGCGTGGCGATGATCCGCGAGCGGGACTATATGTTCGTCGACACGCTCAACGAGTACTACAGCGAGTTCTGTGTCTCGATGGAGGAGGCTTACGACAACTGGCGGTCCTTCAGCTACGACGAGCAGGTTGCCCTGGCCGAGCTCCGTCGACAGGCTCGGATGCGCAAGATCATCGGTGCTATCGCCATTGTCGGCGCCGTCGCTGCCCCAGCGGGCGGCGGACTTGAATCGGTCGCGCGCGATGCTGCCATGATCGGCGGCATAGCCGCCATCCAGAGCGGAATCGCCAAAGGAAAGGAAGCCAAGATTCACGCCGAGGCGCTGCGTGAGTTGGCAGCTTCGTTCGAGATCGACGTGGCGCCGCTCGTGGTGGAGATCGAAGGTGAGACAGTTCGCCTTACCGGCAATCGTGAAGAGCAGTACGCCTCCTGGCGTGAGCTCCTGCGGCAGATCTACGCCGCTGAAACGGGTTTGCCTGTGGATCCCAACACCGAGCCCGCGAGAGCCGTCGAGGGGTCTGTGGGGCAGTAAGCCGGTCGGCGCTCGGAGTCCATGACGCAGCTAAGCACGGGTCAGTCCCTCGCGTCTCGCTTCACCCTGATTCGTCGCCTCGGAAGCGGGGGCATGGGCGATGTGTGGCTGGCTCGCGACGAAGAGTTGGGCACCGAGCTGGTGGCGAAGATCGTGCCCGCGGATGCCAGCCCGGATCAGATCGCCCTTCTGCGGCAGGAGTGCCTCCATTCACGACGTTTGGCGCATCCCAATATTGTTCGGGTCTTCGATTTTCACCAGGATCCGGCTGCCAGTTTCATTACCATGGAGTACATCGACGGCCGGGACCTGTGCGATCTGCGCGGAGCCTCTACAGGGCAGATCATTCAGTCTGTCTTGCCAGTGGTCGATGCGTTGGAGCACGCTCACCGCGAAGGGGTCGTTCATCGCGACATCAAATGCAGCAATGTACTGGTAGACAGTGCGGGAAGACCGCGACTGAGCGATTTCGGCATCGCCGGTTTGGCGTCGCCGGGACCTGGAGATCTCCAGGTGGTAGGTGGTGGATCGGGGCACCATGCGAGCCCGCAGCAGCGAGCCGGACAGGCGGCGACCCCGGCGGATGACATCTATGGCATGGGAGTCATGCTGCGCGAGTTGTTGGGCTCGAGGTCCCTGCCTGGAGGACTCGCGGAACTGATCTCGAAAATGACGGCGAACTCCGTCGAGGATCGCCCAGCCGATCTGTCGGCTGTGCGTGAAGCGCTGCAGAAGTATGCCAGGCTCGATGAAGCTCCGACGATGCCACCGAGTATCGCCAGAGAGAAGATCCGTCTTGCGCCACCGCCTCGGGTGCCGGCGGTACGCCAGAGCGAGCCTAGGATTGCCCATTCCACGCAGCCTGCTGGCGACACCGTAAGCCAACGGCACCCCTACTGGTGGCTGACTGTCGCGGCGTTTGGCCTGCTGGCGTTGGTCCTGTTAGCCGTCTTCGTGGTCCTGCCGGATTGGGTGGAACAGCGGGGAGAGGCCGAGGTCGCCCAGCAGGGGCCGCAGGTGGCTTCATCCGAGCGGCCGGTTGCCGAGACCTCGCAGGGGTCCGAGGCGTTGGAGCTTCCTGCCACCGCAGCAGCCGAGACAATGGCGGAACCGGCCCTGGAGCCCGAGCAGCCCGGTCCCGAAGCACAACTGCCCGAGGTTGCGGCTGTCGAAGAGGTCGAGCCTGAGCCTGAGCCTGAGCAGCGACCGACTAGCAAGACCGGGAGACCCCGAGAGTCATCGGTAGCGACGCCGACACAGAAACGGTCCGATCCAACCGCTGAGGCCTTTGCCGAGGTGATGACCGACGGGCTGAGCGCCCTCGATGCCGGTGCCTTCGAGTCCGCCGAAGAGAAGTTCCAGCGAGCCCTTTCTCTGATGCCCGGGTCGACTGAAGCCGCCGATGGCCTGGCTCGAGCACAGCTGGCCTTGCGGTTGGCGGCGATCACTCGACATCGGGAGCGCGCCGCGGCCCTCGAGCAGGAAGAGCGATGGAGAGAAGCCGAGTCTGAATACGCGAGTGCGCTTGCTCTGGATTCGACGCTTCGGTTTGCCCAGGATGGGAAGGTCAGGACCGGGTCTCGTGCCGCACTGACCGAGGAGATGGCCTATCACATCGCTCATCCCGAACGGCTGATCGAAGATCGGGTCCTTGCCGAGGCGCAGGGCCTGTTGGCCGACGCCGAGGCCGTCGATTCGCTGACTCCCGGATTGCGGAACCAGATTGCCGAGCTCAGGCGGGTCGTGGAAGTCGCCTCGACTCCTGTCGAAGTGGTCTTGGAATCCGATAGCGCCACCGAAGTAGTGGTCTATCGGGTCGGTCGTCTGGGTCGATTCGAGCGCCGGGAGCTCGAGCTCCGACCGGGTACCTACACGGTGGTCGGGACCCGTGAGGGCTATCGTGATGTTCGTCGTCAACTGAAGGTCGAACCGGGTGGCCAGAGTCAACCGCTGAAGGTGTGGTGCGAGGAGAAGATTTGACGGCCTCTGTGGTGATCGAGCAGGCGGGGGAAGAGCGTCGCGTGAGTGCTGCGGATCTGCCGGTGGTTGTCGGTGGCGCGGCTGCGGACATCCCTGTCACGGGCGCGGAGGCAGCTCCACTCGCCTTTGTCGGCATGGAGGAAGGTGAGCCGTTCTTGCAGCCTGCGTCGCCAGCTGCAGGGGTGATCTGCAACGGCAATCTCCTGACGACCTCGCAGTGGCTGCGCTCGGGAGACCAGGTGCGTGTTGGTGCGACTCTCCTGGTGGTCGAGCAGGCAGGGGAGACCACCCGGCTCAAGGTTCGGAGCCGAGTGACCGAGGTCGATACCGAGCCGCCTGTGATCGTCGCTTCCCAGCCGCTGCCGGGGTCCGGAGAGGCTGTCCCGCAGCCCACGGTCAGGCCTGTAGAGTTCGAGCCGAAGTCCATCCATCGCTCTCGGCGCTCTCGCCGGGCGCCTCACCCACTGCTGATTCTGACGTGGCTCGCACTCGGCCTCCTGGCGCTCGTCGCCTGGTATCTGTTTACGGCACGCGCCGTCGAGGTACGGATTCAGCCAGAGCCCGACCAGACAACGGTCTCTGGCCCCCGGTGGCCTGTCGA
Source organism: uncultured Acidobacteriota bacterium (assembly GCA_963707075.1). Lineage (GTDB taxonomy): Bacteria > Acidobacteriota > Thermoanaerobaculia > Multivoradales > JAHEKO01 > CAXMQZ01. Next base: position 927,860 of record CAVPOX010000002.1, on the reverse strand, counting down.
GATGAGCGGTCGCTATCTCCTCAGGCCAGGAACCTACACGGTAGATGCAGTCAAGCAGGGATATCGAGATCTGCAGGCAGAATTCGAGGTGACCAGGGCAGCCAATCAGGTCCATGAGTTCCAGTTGGAGAAGCTGCCCGGGCTGTTGAGAGTCGTGACGATCCCGGCCGCGGGCGTCCGAGTCCGTGTCGACAGCCGGGATATGGGTGTGACACCTCTCGAGCCGATGGAATTGGCACCTGGCGAATACTCTGTGATTGTCGACTCGGAGCGGTTCGAGGCAATCCAGAGCACAGTACAGATCGAAGGCGGTGGCACGACAGCGGTGCTCAAGGTCGAGCTCACCCCATTATGGGCTCCGGTGACGATCGATTCGAGTCCAAGGGGCGCCATCGTACGCATCGATGGTGAGGATTTCGGGCAGACTCCGTTGACCGCAGATCTTCTCGAAGGGGGGCACAAGCTGGAGTTGCGGCTCGCGGGCTACAAGGCCTACCGCACGAGCTTGAATGTCCTTGCTAATCAACCCTACAGTCTGCCGGTCGCCATGTTGGTGCCAGCCGATGGCGGATTGATCCTGACATCCGACCCCGATGGGGCGACGGTCAGCATCGATGGCGAATTTGCCGGGCAGACGCCTCTCGAGATCGAGCTCGAGCCCGGGATGGATCACCGCATCAGCGTTTCCAAAAGCGGCCACGACACTACCAGCGACACGATTCGACTCGCCTCGGGTCAGACTCGCGAGATCCACGTCTCTCTCGATGCGCAATACGGCGAGATTGAGATTGTCGGTGAGCCGACCGATGCCGAGCTGTTCATCGACGGGAAGTCCCAGGGCTCGGTGAGCCAAACGGTGCGCCTGACGGCGGTGCCCCACGAGCTCGAAGTCCGCAAGGCGGGATATGAGACCTTCCGACGCAGCATCACACCGCGCCCAGGCTTTCCTCAGGCCCTCGAGGTGAAGCTACGCAGCGAAGCACAAGTGCAGGAGGCAAAGCGCTTGCCCGTCGTGCAGGGGCCTCAGGGTCAAGAGCTTAGACTCATCGATCCCGGGCGGTTTCGCATGGGTGCTTCCCGGCGCGAGCCCGGCAGGAGGGCCAATGAGACCTTCCGCGAAGTCGAGTTGACACGACGCTTCTACCTGGCCTCCCAGGAGGTGACCAATGCGCAGTTCCGTGAGTTCCGGGAGGAGCACCGATCGGGACATGTTGGGGACAAGACGCTGGATCTGGATGAGTATCCGGTGGTCAATGTCACCTGGAACGAGGCCGCTCGCTATTGCAACTGGCTGAGCGCCAGGGAGGGACTGGCTCCCGCCTACGGCCTGGTGGACGGAACGATGGTGGCGGTCAACCCGATGAGCGAGGGATATCGCCTACCCAGCGAGGCCGAGTGGGCCTGGGCTGCGCGGTTTGCCGGGTCCGGGGGCGGTAGAAAGTACCCCTGGGGCAGCTCGCTGCCGGTGCCCGAGGGCTCCGGCAACTATGCCGATACGACGGCTCAGGGCGTGGTCGAGGCTATTGTTGCCGGCTACGAGGACGGTTTTGCCGCGACAGCGCCGGTCGACAGTTTCGAGCCCAATGCGGTCGGTATCTTCAACATGGGTGGAAATGTTGCCGAATGGGTGCATGATTTCTACAGTATCTACCCAAGTGGCTCGAGCGAGGTCCTCCGCGACCCTCTGGGTCCCGTGACCGGCGATTACCACGTCATCCGCGGCTCGAGTTGGATGGATTCGACGGTTACGGAGCTGCGCTTGAGCTTCCGCGACTATGGCGACAAAGCTCGTCCGGATGTCGGATTCAGGATTGCGCGTTACGCCGAATAGCAATCGCGACGATGGAACGGAGACCGATTTGAAGACCGGAATACGATTGATCCTTTTTGTCCTGCTGATCGCAGTATCGTTGATCAGCAGCCACACTGCCCTTCTGGTGGCGCAGACCGAGACCGAACCTGAGTCCGGGCAAGAGGCGCCGGAGACCTTTGTGCCCACCGAGAAACTGCCCGCCGACAGCGCTATCTCGTTTCCGGTGGACATCTGAGGGGTTTGGCCATGAAGAAACGCTACCCTGTCGAGTTTGTCTATCAGACGTTGTCGTTGATCATCTCCCTGATCGTGGTGCATGCGTTCTACGTGACCGCAGTGCGGCCAAGGGCGGATGCCATTCTCGCCGAGCAGGTGGCGCAGATGCAGATCGATCCCACCTACGTGCAGGAGAGGTCGGGTTGGGTGGTGATCCGCGACTTCGAGCAGGAGGCCTGCTTCGTCCTCATGTTTTGGGCGATCGCCATCATGATCTACAAGGGAGTGGCTTCCGCGCGCGAACGGCGATTGTTGCAGGACGAGCTGGTGCCACTGGCCGAGGGCACACGGATCCTGCCCGAAGATGCCCGCGAGTACACACGGCAGATTCAGTCCTTGCCGGAAGCCGAGCAGCGTGCCCTTCTGCCACGAGCTCTGCTGGCGGCCCTGGACCGTTTCAGTGCTACCCGCAACATCCAGGATGTATCCACAACCGCTCACGACGTCTGTGATGTGGAATCCGAGCGGCTCGACTCCGAGCTCTCGATGGTCCGCTATATCGCCTGGGCGATTCCCTCGATCGGATTTCTCGGCACCGTAAGGGGTATTGGGGATGCTCTGGGTCAGGCTCACCAGGCGGTGGAGGGCGAGATCGCGGGTGTGACGCAAAGCCTGGGGGTCGCTTTCAACTCGACTTTCGTTGCCCTTCTGATCAGTATCTTGCTGATGTTCCTGCTGCATCAACTCCAGCTCAACCAGGAACGTCTGGTCCTGGAGACGGAGACTTACCTGGACCACAACCTGATCCGCCATTTGCAGGTCACCGAGAGTGTTCCGGTGGTGACCTAGGCCGCGGTCCGTCATGACCACGACACTGGCCATCGAGCTGTGTGACGCTGCATTCCTGGCAGCGATCGATAGCGGTCCTGTGGTGGCACCGAGTCCGGGGTATGCGCTTCTGGAAGGCAAGGAGCTGTTGGTTGGCAGACAGGCCCAGGCCAGCGCTCGACTCAGACCGCGCTGGGTCGACAACCGATTCTGGGATCAGCTGAGTACGGAGCCGATGCCGCGGCCCTTCCCCCGTGGCCTGAGCCGCGCAGATGTTGCCCACGCCCATCTGCTGCAGATCTGGGGGGAGATCCAGGAAGAGACGGGAGCGGGCGCCGAAACGGCCTCCGTCCTGCTCGTGGCTCCGGGGTCGTTCTCGGTCGACCAGCTCGGTTTGATCCTGGGGATGGCCCGGGCTGGGGGGATTCCCGTCTCGGGAATGGTCGACGCGGCGCTGGCTGCGGTGGCCCCTGAAGTCGCTGCGCCCCGTCTGCTCCATCTGGATGTCTTGCTGCATAGTTGGGTGTGGACAGAGCTTCGGCACGATGGGGAGCTGGCCCGACAGCGGGTCGAAGTCCTCGGGCGTGGTGGCCTGGTCAAGATCTGGGACGCGTGGGCAAAACGTATTGCCGAGCTGCTGGTGCGCCAGACCCGCTTCGATCCCTTTCACCATGGTCGGGCGGAGCAGTCCCTTTATGACCGTCTGCCCGAGTGGTTGGAGAGTTTGACGCGGCAGGGCCACGTCCAGGTGACCCTCGAGTCGGGGGACAAGCAGCGCACAGTCGAGCTCGACGGTGCCAGCGCTGCAGTAGTGACTGGCGAGCTGTTGGCACCGGTTACTGAGATGGCGCGACTGCTGGTGAGTTCGGATGAGCGACCCATAGTGGCACTCTCTTCGCGGGCCGCTGGAGTGCCTGGCCTGGCTGCCGCGTTGTCGCGTTCGATCGACACAGGTGTTATCGACCTCGACGAGGGCGCGGCGACTCGGGGTGCTCTGACCTTCGGTGAGCAGATCGAATCACCGGCGAGCGAGCTGCCGTTCGTGACCCGGCTGCCCGCGGAGTTGCGGGCGGAAGTGAATTTGGCGCCGGCGGATAGGGCACCGAGTCCTTCGAGTTTCGCGGCCCAGCGACCGGCGCCCACTCATGTCCTGTTCGACGGGTACGCTTTTCCGATCGACGGCGAACCCCTATGGCTCGGAGCGGCGATTGAAGAGGGTGTGAGGGGCATCGGTGTCGGAGGTCCCATGCCGGGTCTGTCGAGGATGCACTGCACGCTGTGCAGGCAGGATGCAAGGGTCTTCATCGAAGACCACAGTCGGTATGGCACCTACCTCAATGGCACCCGGATCCTCGGCAGGACCGAATGCGCGGTTGGGGACCGAATCAGACTGGGCAGTCCAGGTGTGGAGCTGCTCCTCATAACGGTGGCCAAGGCGGATGTCTGAGGCCAAGGTCAGGCGGCGCTCGCTCACCGTCTTCAGCTTGTCGTTCCTCGATGCCATGACCTGTGGCTTCGGCGCGGTGGTGCTGTTGTACATGGTCATCAACGCTGCGGCGGGGCTGCGGACCGACAGCCTGACGGGACAGCTCAAGGCGGAGGCTGACCGGCTCGATCGGGAAGTATTGGAGGGACAGCGCAATCTCGTTGAATTGCGTAACTCCGTCCGGGAAATCGAGAATCAAAGTGTCGTGGCGCGTGGTCTGTCGGCCCGACTTATCGAGACTCTCAAAGAGCTCGAGGTCGAGCTGGCGACCTACGACGATACGACGCTGGCCCGCAAGGAGCACATCGACAAGCTGATGGCCGATCTCAAGGCACTGGAGGAGAGCAATCGCCGGTTGTCTGCTTCGATCCCGCGCGAGGAACCCGGCGGCGACAAGGTGCGGTCCTTTGTGGGTGATGGTGACCGCCAGTATCTGACAGGGCTGAAGGTCGGCGGTCAGCGCATCCTCATTCTGGTCGACGGTTCCGCCAGTATGCTGGGTGAGAATCTGGTGAACATCATTCGCCGGCGAAACCTCCCCCCGGAACGTCGCATCCTGTCCGACAAGTGGCAGCATGCTCTTGCCAGCGTCGACTGGTTGACCACCCAAGTCCCGGCCGGCAGTCAGTTCCAGATCTACGTGTTCAACGAGCAGACTCGGGCAGTGGTTCCGGACACCTGGGGCAAGTGGCTCGACGGCAGTGATCCCAAGGTGCTGGATGATGCCATCGACAAGCTCAGGCAGATCGTACCCGAGAAGGGGACCAGCCTATTGTCGGCTTTCGAGTCCGTGAGGTCGCTCGTGCCGTCTCCTGACAACGTGATCCTGCTCACCGATGGCCTGCCCACCTTGGCCAGGGCACCGGCCCGCGGCGGTACCGTCACAGCCCGCCAGCGTCTAAAGCTCTTCGACCAGGCCTACAAGGAAGTTCCAAAGGGAACTCCGTTCAATGTTCTGTTGTACCCGATGGAGGGCGATCCCCAGGCGGCCAGCGCCTTTTGGCAGCTTGCCATGGCGACGCGAGGCTCGCTGATGAGTCTGTCGGAGGATTGGCCATGAGCCGTCGTCGTCGCACCAGCATGGAGGGCTTCAGTCTTTCGTTTCTGGATGTTATTTGCTGCGGGTTCGGCGCGATCGTGCTGCTGCTGGTGCTTTCCAAGATGGGGGAACCGGGCGCTATCGAGCAATCGCGCATCGACCTCGATGCCCTGATTCGTCGCCTGCAGGAGGAGATCCACGAGATCCGAGGTGAGACCGAGATCTTCAATCGCCAGCTCATCAGCAGACAGGAGCAGCTGTCGCAGGAGAATGCAAAGATCGCACGGCTGCGGGGAGATCTGTCCCGTATTCAGGGTGAGTTTGCCGCCTCCGATCAGGAATCCGAGGTCAGCGACATCATCGAAGGTCGTCTGGTCGCAGCCCAGCAGGACCTGACTGCGGAGATGATTCGACTGCAGCAACAACAGCAGAGTGCGACTCGTCGCGTCGATGAGCAGCTGGTGGGTGGGATTCCTGTCGACAGCGAGTACATCATCTTCGTCATCGACACTTCGGGCAGCATGTTCACCTACGCCTGGCCAGCGATGCTCGAGAAGATGACGCAGGTGCTCGACGCCTATCCCAAGGTCAAGGGACTCCAGGTGATGAACGATATGGGGCAATACATGTTCCCGCGTTATGCCGGCAAGTGGATACCCGATACCCCGGGTCGTCGCAAGGTCATCATCTCGAATCTGCGCAGCTGGAGCGTGTTCAGCAACAGCAGTCCGGTGGAGGGGATTACGCGTGCAATACGCACCTATGCCGCGCCGGACAAGAAGATCAGTATCTACGTCCTCGGCGACGAGTTCACCGGCAAATCGATCGACAAGGTTGTCACCACGGTCGACAGCTACAACAAGGTCGATGCCCAGGGGAACCGGATGGTGCGGATCCACGCCATCGGATTTCCCGTGATGTTCTCTGTTGCGGGCGTCTCCAACACGACTGGAGTTCGGTTCGCGACCCTCATGCGCATCCTGTGCCATCGCAACGGCGGCACCTTTGTTGGACTGAACAGTCTGCGATAGCTCTGACCGAGCGCACCGGGAACTCGAAGCGCGGTAGGATTCGCCGACGATGATCGACTGGTTCGAAGCGTTGGTTCTCGGTGTGGTGCAAGGCGCCACCGAGTACCTTCCGGTGAGCTCTTCCGGGCACCTGGTGATTTTTCAGCATCTCTTCGGACTCGAGGAGCCGGCGCTGCTCTTCGACATCGTGTTGCACGTAGCGACTCTGCTGGCGGTACTCTGGTACTACCGGCAAGACATCGCGAATCTGATCGGTCAGAGTCTGGCTGCCGTCAGGAGTCTGAAGCAGGGCGCATCCTGGGACCAAACGCAGATCGAGTACCCGAGCTTTCGATTGGCTTGGCTCATCATCCTCGGAACCGTGCCCACCGCACTCATCGGAATCACCCTGCAAGACACCTTCGAAGCGCTCTTCGGATCACTTCACACCGTGGGCCTGATGCTCTGCGTCACGGGGGTCGTTCTGCTCCTGACTCATTTCGGCTCGAGAGGTACTCGCGGTGTGGGCGAGATGAAGCCGGTCGATGCACTGCTCATCGGTCTGGTTCAGGGTCTCGCCATCACCCCTGGTATCAGCCGCTCCGGGTCGACCATTGCCGTCGCCTTGCTGCTCGGAATCGAGAAGGAAACGGCGGCTCGGTACTCGTTCCTGTTGTCCGTGCCTTCAATCGTTGGCGCGCTGCTGCTCAAGATTGGTGACGGTGGCGAGAGTATCGGCCTGACCGCGACTTCGATTGGTTTCGTGGCCGCTCTGCTCACGGGCTACCTCTGTCTGGCCCTGCTGGTGCAGCTGGTCAAGCGGGGCAAGCTGGCCTGGTTTGCACCCTACTGCTTTGTCGCCGGGGTGTTCGCTCTGGCTCTTGCCCGTCAGTTCTGAGGCTCGCGCTCAACCCAAGAACTCGACCAGGTGCCGCAGTTCTTCATTCCAGCCGCCATCGTTGTCCTGCCGGGAGCTCTCGGTCGCGAAGCCCGACTCCTTGAGCAGCAGGGTGGTGCCCCCGTCTTCACGGGGGAGGAGTGTCCATTCGACCAGGGTGGAGTGGGTGTCGGTCAAAGGCTTGTTGGCTTCCCTGGCCCAGCGCCAGGAGAGGTGCGTGGGCGGATCGAACTTCTCGATTCGCATGGAGAACCTGCCATGACTCTCCCAGCCAAACCAGCCTTCCGCGCCCAATTCGGGGGCGAAGGAGGCGGTGTCTCCAAACCAGCCAGCGACCTCGGTCGGGTCGGTCAGGGCTCTCCAGACGTCCTCTATTGATTGATCGAGCTCCAGCTTTTTGTCGATAGCAGCCATCATGGTCCTTCCTCCAGATGTTGTTTCAGTCGGTCGAGACGCCGATCCCAGGCTTCTGAATAGGGTTTCAGCCACTCGCTGACCTCGTGCAGGGGAGTGGGGTCCAGAAAGTGCAGCCGCTCCCTGCCGACTCGGCGCACCTCGACCAGGCCGGAGGCAACCAGGATGTCGAGATGTTTGGTTACTGCCTGACGGCTCATGGGTAGAGGCTGAGAGATCTGTTTGATCGAGAGAGGGCCCTGCGAGCGCAGGCGCTCCAGGATCAATCGACGAGTCGGGTCGGCCACGGCACCGAAGGCACTCTCCATGTGGTGCACTATACGCAACCTTATGGTTGCATGTCAATCGTTACAAACGATCCCATTTGTTGGAGAATGTGCGACAGCATGATCTTCGTGGAGGGCAGATACTGAGAACACGGGTCTTCGTGACCGCAGCCATGGCCGTCGGCCTGCTTTTCTCACCCTGGATCGGTGAATCCGCCGAGGCCGGGGAGAAGGACATCTTCGGCTGGGCGGAGCATGTGCTCGTCGGGCGTAGTCGGCTCCCGATGGAGGCCAAGCTCGACACCGGCGCTGATACCTCCTCGATCGATGCTTCCAGGATTCACCGATACCGCACGAAGGACAAGAAGCTGTGGGTCGAGTTTCGCCTCACTGACGACGATTCGGGCAGAAGCATCCGTCACCGGAAGAGACTGGTGCGCTACGCTTATATCAAGGAGCACGACGGACCGAGCCAGAAGCGACCCGTCGTCAAGATGGCGATCTGCCTCGGAGACCACCTCATGGAGATCGAGGTTTCACTGGTCGATCGCAGTGGCTTCGCTTTCCCGGTTCTCCTGGGTCGCAACGCGCTGGAAGGGCGGATCGTGGTCGATTCGGAGCTCGAGTACACCGCCGGCCCGACTTGCCCATCGGAGGACCTGCCTTGAAGCGGGCGCCGCTATGGATTTCTGCCGGTCTGCTTACCGTCGCTGGCCTCGGCCTGATGTTGTACAAGGTGGTGGCCTTCGGATTTCCTTTGCGACCGGCGGAGGAGTCCCGTCTGTGGACCGTGCAGGCGCGCTTCACAGTCGACAGCTCCACCCGGCCGGTGAAGGTCGTGCTGAAGATCCCCTTCGAGCCTCCCGGGTTCGCCATTCTCGACGAGAACTTCGTGTCCAGAGGCTTCGGTCTGAGCCTCGTCGAGGAGGAAGACACCCGCGAGGCCCAGTGGGCGATTCGGGAGGCAGCAGGGCGCCAGACCTTCTACTATCGGGCGACCGTGACGCTCGATCAAGGACGCGAAACCGGGATGGGAGATCCAGGTCCCGTCGAGGTCACGAGTCTCGGGGAGCCTCACGATACCGCCGTGCAGACGATCGTCGCTCAGGCCAAGGCTCAGTCGGCCGATGTGCGCAGCTTCACATCCGAAATTCTGCGTCGCCTGAACGACACGGATCCAGACGAGAACACCGAGCTGTTGCTGTCCAGCGGGAGTTCGCCCGGGAGGCGAGCACAACTGGCCGTCGCCCTGCTCGCCAGCGGCGGGGTTTCGTCGAGAGTGGTCTACGGACTGCCGTTGCGGGATGGTGAGCGGCAGGCCCATTTCGAACCGTTCGTCGAAGTCTGGGAAGGGACTCGATGGGAGTGGTTCGATCCCGCCACTGGGGACGAAGGGCTGCCCGGTGATCTGTTTCTCTGGTGGCGGGGAGAGGAACCCCTGATCGATGTCGTCGGTGGCTTCAACCCGGAGGTCGAGATCTCCAGCTGGCGCAACGTGGTCTCGACCCTCGAGCTTGCCGAACAGCGCGCGGATCTCGAGCATTCGGCGGTCATGGACTACTCGCTCCTGTCTCTGCCCATCCAGACCCAGTCGGTATACAAGGTCCTGCTATTGATTCCGGTCGGTGCGTTTTTCATGGTTCTCATGCGCAACGTGATCGGGGTCACCACGGTTGGGACATTTCTGCCGGTGCTGATCGCGCTGGCATTTCGCGAGACCCGGTTGCTTGCCGGTCTGGTGCTGTTTGTTTCGCTCGTGGGCATCGGTGTCGCCTTGCGCTTCCTGTTGGATCGGTTGCGGCTGCTGATGGTGCCGAGGCTGGCGGCGGTCCTGGTGATCGTGGTGCTGTGTCTGCTGGTCATCAGTGTCCTGAGTCATCGATTGGGCCTCGAGACGGGTCTCTCCGTTGCCCTGTTTCCCATCGTCATCCTGACCATCGCTATCGAGAGAGTGTCGATCGTCTGGGAGGAAGTGGGCGGCAAGGAGGCCTTCGTGCAGGGCCTCGGTACCCTGCTAGTCGCTGCAGTTGCCTATCTGGTGATGGGAATGGACATCGTGGAGTATCTGGTTTTCGTTTACCCGGAGCTGCTGCTGGTGGTGTTGGCCGGAATTCTGGTCCTGGGCAGGTACAGGGGCTATCGACTTCTCGAGCTACGGCGGTTTCGCGACGTTGGGCAGGTCGATGCTTGAGATCCGCAGGCGACTGCGGGAGAAGGGCATCCTTGGAATCAATCGGCGCAACTCCGAGTTCGTTCGTCAGTGGAACCCGCGCCACCTGTACCCACTTGTCGATGACAAGTTGCGGACCAAGCGACTTGCCCTGGCGGCGGGAACGCCGGTGCCGGAGCTATTCGGAGTCATCGGAACCCAGCACGACATTCGGAACTTGTCGGCCATCGTTGCTGACCGGCAGCAATTCGTTGTCAAGCCGGCTCACGGCAGCGGTGGCAACGGCGTGCTGGTGATCACTGGCCGCCGGGGCGATCGGTTTGCCAAATCCTCCGGGGTGCTGCTCGAGGACAACGAGCTCGACCATCACATCTCCAACATGCTCAGTGGTCTCTACAGCCTGGGGGGGCAGCGAGATCGGGTTCTGGTGGAGTACTACGTGCGTTGTGATCCTCAGCTCGCCAGGATCAGTTTCAGGGGAGTGCCGGACATTCGCGTGATCGTCTTCCTGGGCTTCCCCGTCATGGCGATGATTCGGTTGCCGACGAGGCTGTCCGATGGACGGGCCAATCTGCATCAGGGTGCCGTGGGAGTCGGTATCGACCTCGCCTCGGGGACGACCCGAGGCGGCGTCCAGGAGGATCGCAGGGTGTTCGAGCATCCCGATACCGGACATCGGTTGCAGGGTCTGGAGATTCCGAGCTGGAACCAGATCATGGAGATGGCCGCCAACTGCTTCGAGATGACCGGTCTGGGCTATTTGGGAGTCGATGTCGTGCTCGACCGAGACCTGGGACCGTTGATCCTGGAGCTCAACGCCCGACCCGGCCTCGCGATTCAGATCGCAAACGACAGGGGGCTCTATCACCATCTCCTCGAGATTGAGCGACTGCAGAGAGCCGAGCTGCCGCTGCAAGAACGTCTCGAGATCTGTCGACAGATGTTCACCCGCGCCGTCTGAGGGTCTGGCCGAGCTCTGTTAGCTCAGGGGCTCACCTGGCTCCAGGAGGAGGCGTTGCCAGACTCGAAACCATTGGCGAAGAGAGCTGTCCCGCCAACCTGGTGCCACAGATAGATGTGGTCCTCCGCATTGCCATCGGCAGCGAAGTCGATACCCCCGTCGCGGTCGATATCGGATGGCTTTATGCGCGCGCTGACCCCAACGGCGCAGGCCAGCTGGCGATAGTCCCATTTGGTGCCCAGCGAGTCTCTTCCGTACAGGACAAAGAGATTGCTGTCCGAGTCGTTGTAGCCGGTGGAGGTTCCCATCTCTCCGCTGACGATATCGGTGAAGCCGTCACCGTTCAGATCACCCGCCCAGATATTCTCCGGCCCATCCAGTTGGCCGAGGACGAGTCGCTCCGTCCAGAGGTCCGTCCTGGGTGCCGGGGGAGCTTCGACCCAACGAATCTCACCGTCTGGATGGATGAAACCTTCCGCTCCCACGACATCGACGCGACCATCTCGGTTGACATCGACGCAAGTGACATTCTGTACGGGGTCGGCGAAGAGTTGTCTTGCGGTCCAGTCGGGGGTGGCGGGATTCGCCGGTCGTTCGTACCACGAGCTGGAGGCGATGACATCGAGGTCCAGATCCCGATCCACATCGCAGACGGCGAGCCCGACATATGGATCGGTGATATCTGACAGGATGCGTGTTCGCGGCCAAGGTCCATTGGCGGGATTCGCTGGCAGGTCGTACCAGAAGACACCGCCTCCGACGTAAAGGCCGACGATCTCAGCCTGATAGTCGCCATCGATGTCGCCAAGCGCGAGGTCGTGGTTGAAGCGATCGATCGAGGGATCGATCGTGTGGCGTGCCCAGGTTCCCTCGACAGCCGCTGGCCCGGGATTCTGCCACCACACCAGATCCGAGTTGTACAGCGCGGCGACCACATCCAGTGTGCCGTTACCATCGACATCGAAGACCAGTCCGCCGTTGCCCCCGGCTGTCGACGGAGCCTCGAGAGGAAAGAGCGTCCAGTCCGGGGCTCGGTACCAGTGAATGGCTCCCCCACCGCCCGCCACCAGATCGACATCGCCGTCGCCGTTGATATCACCGGTGGCCGACCAGCCCGGGCGTCCATTGCCAGGATAGGCGGAGTCGACCACCTCGAGCTCATAGGAGAGACCTCGAGCGAGGTTCTCGTAGTAGCTGATAACTCGATAACCGGCCGACTCGCTGATGATGTCCCACCGACCGTCTTGATTGACATCGGTGACCTGCAGCTGATGACTGGGGTACGCATTGGGAGCCACATTCGTCTTGTGCCAGTTGTTCGGCCCCGCAAGGTTCTCGAAGAGATAGATGCTGTGCACCTCCTCGTTCCAACCCGGCTCTCCCGGATCCTCGCCGAAGAACAGGTCGCAAGTAACGATGTCGACATCTCCGTCAGAGCCGAGATCGGTCGATTGCAGACACTCCGGATGCCAGAGGTCGGCATCGATCGCATGCCGGGTCCAGGTGCCCGCGATTGGATCGGCGGGTTGGGCGAACCAGAAGACGCCCTGACCGTGGTGACCGGCGCCCATCACCAGGTCGAGGTCGCCGTCTTCGTCCATGTCGCGAGCCAGCGTGTTCGAGACCCCGTACTCGGCTGTTACCTGATGCCAGGTCCAGGTGTCCGTTGGATCGTCCTGTCCTTCGTACCAGCCGTTGGCATAGGCCAGATCGAGATCGCCGTCACCGTCGATGTCGGCCAGATCGACACCGGCGTGGCCGTGAGCGATGCCTTCGCTGCGGTTGGCTTCGATGGTGTGTTGCTCCCAGGGTTGCTCGGGATTGGCGCCGGGGCGATACCACTTGAGGGTGATGTTGGAGTTCCAGTAGCCCTCATTGAGATTGGCGACGAACTCCTCGGCGACTCCGTCCCGATCGATATCGACGCGGATCAGATCATGCAGGTAGCGATTCTCGCTGCTGATGGTGTGGTAAGACCAGGCCGTGTCGGCCAGGGGACCGCCGGGGTTCTCCCACCAACGCAGTTCCTGGGTGTAGCGGGCTGAAACGATGTCCAGATCCCCATCCGCGTCCACGTCGAAAAGCTCTCCGCCGTTGGCGCCGATCTGTCCGGATCCATCGAGGTTGCCATAGCGCTTCCATCCGCGAGCGGAACCATCGTTTTCGTAGATGTAGAGGGCGTAGCCGCCTCCCGCGACGAGATCGAGATCACAGTCCAGATCCATGTCACCGGCGCGGACCCACCCCGGTTTGGTGTTGCCACCGTAGTCGAGATCGACGTAGAAGCGTTCGAAAGCCGGCGTCGCACCGGTCGCATCGGGCATCCGAGGTGCCTCGCCCGACGTGTTCCCGGGCATATGGGCCATGACAGGAGCAGTCGATGTCAGGAGGAGTACGGACACCGCGATTCTGAGGTGGTCGATTCTCAACACGCTTCACTGTCGCAGGCGAGGCGCGGTGCCGCTGTTAACCAGTTCGCTGACAGTAGGCCGAGGGGACAATTGCTACCGAGCCAGGATGGCTTCGATTCTGTTCAGGAGCCGACGTCGAACTCTTGATGATGGGGCGTTGAAGGTCAGATTGTCCAGTGGGGACAGGCCCTCGTCCCCATTGAAGAAGTCGTTGGGCTCAGATAGCGAGTGTCCCACACCGGGAAAGACCAGAAGCTCGTAAGCGCTGCTTCCCATTGACTCGAGTCTGGCTATGAGGGCGAGGGGTTCGTCGATTGGAGTCTGGACGTCCAGCTCACCGTGGACGAAGAGTATCGGTGTGTCGTGCCGGTTGATGGTGACCACCAAGGGCTCGACCTCGAGCGAGCTTTGCCAGTATCGGCCCAGATCGCCCCGTTTTGCCAGGGTGAGAAACCGGTCGACTTCACTGCGCATCCGCGGTTCGATCTCGCCGTCGATGTCCAGCTGACCATCATTGTTCGCGTCCGTCGAGCGATTGAATCGCTGCACGGTGAGAGCCCCGCCCTCTGTCGGAGCCCGCTCGTAGAGGATTGCCGCACTGTTGAAGACGTAGACCGAACCGAGACCGTAGTTCCCGTCCAGCGCGTTCAACTCGTCGAGGGTCAGGGCGCCGTCTCCGTTGGCATCGGCGGCTTGCCGCAGAAACTGAAGATTGCGATCGACCAGTTGGTATTCGAGTAACGCCCCAGCGGAACGGGCCATGCTGCCCACCAGCACGAGCAGGTCGATGGTCGGGGACTGCTCGGCGAGTCGACTCGCGATGGTTGCGCCCTCGGAGTGGCCCAGGACGACCAACGGACTGGCGAGAACCCGTGGGTGGCCGTGCAAGATCTGAAGGGCACCACGGGCGTCCTCGATCAGGTCCTCGAAGGAAGCGGTCTGCAACAGTTGGGGTCGATCGTCCCGATGCTGAAAGCTTGCACCCCTCTTGTTGCAGCGCAGCACAGCCCATCCGGAGCGGGAAAACTGGCGAGCCAAGGGTCGGAAGAGTGTCTGCTGCCCCTGGGTGATCCCCAGTGTTGGCTCATCGACGGTCAGGTCGGCGTCGTGCAGGCCACTGCCGGCGATCAGCAGCATGCCGGGAAAGCGTCCATCCGGCTGGTCGGGGGCCGACAGGATGCACTGGATCGCGATTCCGTCGTGGGTGGTGAACGATACTTGTTCCTCGCGGAAGTCGTCCGCCGCGGCAGGAGCACCGGGCCCTGCGATCAGCACCAGCAACAGCAGTATCGGGAGGATGCGCAATCTGGTCCCATGCATACCTCCTCTATCCTATCGCGCACCTCGGTGCCGGGATTGTTTAGAGCTTCACAGGGCTGCAGCGGGGCTGTGCTTGAGGGAGTCTCTACCAGCTGCCTGAGGCACCACCCCCGCCAAAGCCACCACCTCCGCCCGAGAAGCCGCCACCAAAGCCCCCGCCCCAGCCACCGCGCGAGGAAGACCAGCCGCCACCTCCCGGGATGAAGATCGGCCCCCCGCCGGAGCGGGTGCGCGCACCCCCTTGGGGCGGACCACCGCCACCGCCGAAGAGCTTGCGCAAGATGGGGAACCCGACGATCCACAGGACCAAGGGAATGTAGCCCGCTGGAGCTCCGAACATGGATAGGGGAAAAATCAGCCAGAATGGCATCAGGAAGAAGTAGAGGAACCAGGCAGCGCCACCACGCGCACCAAGGGCTTGCAAGGAGAACATGCCGACCGGCACGAGGAAGAAGAGAAAGGGAATGGTCCCGGAACTCCCGCCACTCGAGCCCGGAGTGGTCGGTTGGCTCGTCGGCGGAGGCAGGCTCTCGTCTCCCCGGACCAAGCCGGCGATGGCGTCGACTGCCGCCTCGACGCCACCGTCGAAGTCACCCGAACGAAAGCGCGGTTGCAGCACGCCGTCGAGAATTCGCTTGGAGTAGGCGTCGGGAATCGTGCCTTCCAGACCGTAGCCTACCTCCAGGCGCATCTTCCGGTCGTCGCGGGCGATCAGCAGCAAGGCTCCATCGTCGAACTTGCCGCGGCCCAGCTTCCAGGTCTCAGCGACTCGCAGGCTGTAATCCTCGAGCACCTCATCTTCGAGGCTGGGGATGGTCAACACCGCAACCTGGACACCGGTCGCGTCCTCCAGGGCCTCGAGCTTGGCTTCCAGGTTGGCCTCGGCAGAGGCCGTCAGCATATTGGCCTGATCGACGACCCTGCCGCTCAAGAACGGAACTTCCTTGTCGACAGCGAAGGCAGCCGAGGCGAGCAGCAGCAGGGCCGCCATAAGGCCGCAGCAAGCCCTGCGACGAAGGCTACTCATTGTAGAGGCGCGGCTCATCGGGGAGCTCGTTTCCGGCGTCGGGGTGTCGGGCGACACCATGGGCCAACAGCAACTGGCCGGTAGCTTCGACAGCTGAGGCTATGGCGGGTCCTTTGGGTCCGACCTTGAGTCCCTTGCAGAGATTGTCGAGAATCGGTTGCCAGGCCTCATCGGGAATACACTCCTCCAGGCCCTTGTCCCGCAGGATGCGTATGCCGTGCTCGAAGAGGGAGACGAAGATGAGCACCCCGATGCGGTCCCGGGTGGCGAAGATCTCTTCCTCGAGAAAGGCGATCCCGGCACGCCGGTCGACTCGCAACTCCATCACGTCAGGAGCGATCAGGGCTCGGCGAAACAACGGAATCGCCCAAATGAGCAAGGTGCCAAGCGCGGCCCCGATCACCGCTGGTAGCAGGACCCAGGGCAAGGCGCTGCCCACCCAAGTGTCGGTGAAGGTGAACCAAAGACCCGCCAGAACGGTGCCACCCAGGGCGCCGAATGCGGCCGCCTTCCAGGCCGAGGACTCGTAGACGTCCGATTGCTGCACGATCACGCACACCAACTCACCACCGGTCTGCCGCTCGGCACGCCGGGTCGCCTCTCGGATTGCTTCCAGCTCGTCGGCAGTGAATTGGCTGTGGATCGACAAGACGCCAGTCCGCTCTAGAATTCGACCTTCGGTGCTTCCTCGGAGCCAGGGGCGGCAGCGAAGTAGGCCTTTTCGTCAAAGCCGAAGGCCATGGCGTACAGGTTGGTTGGAACCTGCCGACGAGCCGTGTTGTAGGACTGAACAGCTTCGTTATACCGCTTCCGTTCTACGGCGATGCGGTTCTCGGTACCTTCCAGTTGAGCCTGAAGGTCGCGAAATGCTTGGGTTGCAGTGAGCTCCGGATAGCGCTCGACGGTGACCAACAGTCTTGACAGTGCGGATGAGAGCTCGTCCTGAGCGGCCTGGAATTGCTGCATCTGTGCGGCGTCGGGAACTCCCTCGATGTCGATCTGGTTGACCTTCGAGCGCGCTTCGGCCACCGCTGTGAAGGTTTCCTGCTCGAAGGCGGCTGCGCCCTTGACGGTCTCAACGAGGTTGGGAATCAGATCGGCTCGACGCTGGTAGACGTTTTCAACCTGACTCCACGCGGTATCGACACCCTCTTCGAGGGCGACGAGTCGGTTGTAGGGTCCACAACCGGTCAGCGACAGGCTGAGAGTCGTCAATAGAGCGAGTGTCGATAGAGCTCGGGTCTTGTTCATTGCGGAGCACCCTCCAAAGAGTTTCGTTGAGCGGGTACTATAGCGAACTGGTGAAAGACCCTCTAGATCAGATTGGGCGGCAGAATGGTGAATGACGAGGTCCAGGTTCGTTTCGAGCTCGAGGGATGGGCCCTGCTGTTCGCCCGGCTGGAGCGCCAGCCCTTCGAGGAGCGGCAGCTGACGCAGTTGCGCCGGGACAGCGTTGGGGAGGCCCGCCAACGGTGGCAGCTGGAGGGTCTCGCTTCCGACCCCACGGTGGCGGCACTGCGCAAGCTCTTTCGAGCCGCTGGTTGTGATCCGACCCGATACCGCCCCTCGTCGGAAGCCTTGCTGAGACGGATTCTCAAGGGCGGAGAGCTCCCGGCGATCAGCCCACTCGTGGATCTGAACAACTGCCTGTCGTTGGCGTTGGCAGTGCCCTGCTGTGTGATGGCGGCGGCGGAGGTCAGCTCGCCCTACGTGCTCAGGGCGGGGGCCCCGGGAGAGGACTACGAGTCGCTCAAGGGTCCCTTCAACCTGGAGGGCAAGCCGCTGCTGGTGGACAGACACGGTCCTTGTGATGCACCTATCACCGGGAGCCGCAGAGTGATGATCGGGGACAAGACCCAGCAAGCCTGGCTGGTGGCCTATCTGCCGGGCGCTGTCCTCACGCCGAGGCAGGCGGGCGAGGTGCTGGATGGGCTCTTGCGGAGGGCGCCGATTGCTTCGATCTCAGGCCGTCACTACCGCCCAGCCGACACCGAAGAGGCCTAGCACCAACAGGACTGGCAGCGCCAGCAAGAGGACAAAGCCGAAGAGAACTGGTGCCAGGACGATTCCGACCAGTAACAGCACCAACAGGCCCAGGATCTTGAAGACGCCGCCAAGCAGTGCCAGGGGCAGCAGCAGAACCTTGAATGTCAGCTTCAGGACGAACCCGATGACGAAGATGACGGCGAGAATGAACAGGCCGATTCCCGCGATCGTGAACAAGGCCAGAAACTCCAGCATAGAGACGTCCTCCTTCTAAGTCCTACGCTGAAGGGGGTGACGGGGTTTCACCCAAAGGGCTGAAAGGGTCGGAATCCAGAATGGCCGGGATCCACTTTCGCACCGAATTGATCAACAGGATCTCGTCGGCAGTTCCCAGGTCCTCGAGACGGATCGTGGCCTCTTCGATTTCTCGGCGGTCCAACAACTCAGCGCGAAAGGTCCCGGCGAGGAGTCCGCTGGCAAGACGAGGGGTGAGTAGGCGCCGACCAATTCGCATCACCACATTGGCCAGGGTCGACTCGGTAATCTCGCGGTCCTCGTTCCAGAGGAGCACGTCCGTGTGAGTGGGCCACCGCTCGCGGTGTTCGCGGTATGTCTGGCGAAAGGTGGTCTTGTGGAACAGGAAGGGATCGTTGTGGTCGACGGGCTTGTCGGCGAGCGCCAGCCGCCAGGGACGTTGCTCCGCCTCCACCAAGGCGCTCTCGATTTCGAATCCTCCACGACGGTCGAGCCGCAGACGCAGACGGTGGGGCTGGTGCGGCAGACCTTGCGTGTGTCGCTGTAACTCGCGAACCGCCAACTGAGGATCAAAAGGGTAGTCGAAATAGGTCGCCGAAGCGGCCAGCCGATCCAGATGTCGGCCGAGAAGAAAGACCCCGGCTACAGGCTCCCACAACATGGTTTCCAGCAGATCGAATTCGGGCGGCGGGGGTTTCAGGACAAGCGCCTTCGTGCGGCATTCTCGCCACTCGTCGGCTGCCACCGAGTCCCACACAATGCCTCCGCCCGTTCCATAGACGGCTTGCTGGGTCGTGGAATCGATCTGGATCGTACGAATGGCGACGTTGAAGCGTGCCCTGCGCCCTGGCCCGATCACCCCGATGGCGCCGGTATAGGCCTCGCGCGGGCTGCTTTCGAGATCCCTGATGATCTCCATGGCGCGAATCTTCGGTGCACCCGTTATCGACGCACAGGGGAAGAGTGCTGCGAAGATCTCGTCGACCGCAGCCTCCGTACGAGCTTCGACAGTCGACGTCAGTTGGTAGAGGGAGGGGTACTTCTCCAGGTCCCAGAGCCGGGCAACCCGGACCGTTTCGGGTTCTGCGATGCGCCCCAGATCGTTGCGCACCATGTCGACGATCATGACATTCTCGGCTCGATTCTTGGGCGAGGTACGGAGCCATCGTGCCTGCCCGCGATCTTCCTCGAGAGTCCGTCCACGGGATGCAGTGCCCTTCATCGGTTTGCACCGGATCCTCGTGTCTTCGAGGTGAAAGAAGAGCTCGGGAGAAGCGGAGCAGAGGACCAGATCTCCGGTGTCGACATAGGCGCAGCAGTCGGATCGCTGTCCCCGGCAGAAGGATTTGAAGAAGTGCCAGGTATCCCCCTGAAAATCGCCTTTCAGCCGATGCGTGAAATTGACCTGATAGGTGTCACCCCGTTCGATCAGGCGCCGGATGGTGGCGACGGCCTTCCCGTAGTCCTCGGCAGTGAGGGTTGGATTCCAGGAAGTCGTTGAAATGGGGTCAGGAGTCAGCGGCAACCGGGCCAGAGCTTCGGCCTGTTCGAAGATGCCGAACCAGATGAAGGGGAACTTCGACTCCGGGTGGACCCGCATGCTCGGATCGAAGGCGGGCGCTGCTTCATAGCTTACAAAGCCTGCCACGATCGAACCGTGCTCGGAGGCTTCAACCGCCCGGCTGAGGGTGGGTCGAACCTCCTCCAGTGTCGTTGCAACCAGCACCTCACTCGGCGACTCGAGGCTGATCCAGCTCACGCCGTCGCGCTGAGGGCTCTGCAGGACCACCCGGGGACTGCCATGTGCGCCTTCGGTTTGGTTCAAGGGGCGTCTCAGAGGGTTGGGTTAGACTTGGCGCCCCGAGGGGGAGCCACCATGCCGAGAATCACAAAAGTCTACACGCGAACCGGGGATGACGGCACCACAGCTCTGGGAGCGGGTCAGCGGGTGCCCAAGGACGATCCACGCATTGCCGCCTACGGCTCGGTGGACGAGCTCAATGCGGTTCTCGGCCTGACTGTCAGCTGCGATCTCGCACAGCGGATCGCGGACACCCTGGCCCGGATCCAGAACGAGCTCTTCCATCTCGGTTCGGACCTCTGTGTGCCCGAGGAGGACAAGGTGAGCCTGCCTGTGCCGACCATCGAGGAACATCACGTGCTGGCTCTCGAGACCTTGATGGACGAGCTTTCGGCCGATCTGGAGCCCCTGCAGAACTTCGTGCTTCCGGGCGGCTCGGCCGCCGCTGCGAACCTGCACCTGGCGCGAACCGTCTGCCGTCGCGCCGAGCGCGACCTGGTCACCCTGGCGGCCAGTCAGCCCGTCGGGCCCTTTACCCTGCGCTACCTGAACCGGCTGTCGGATGCACTCTTTGTGATGGCGCGCTGGGAGAATGCGCGTCAGGGAGTGCCGGATGTGCTCTGGGACAGCCGAGCCTGACTCTGTCGCCGTCAGGCGATGGTCTCGCGGATGACCTCTTCGACGGTCGTCACGCCTTCCCGGATCTTCTGCAGGCCACTCTCGCGCAGACTGATCATGCCGTTCTCCAGGGCCTGTTGACGCAATTCGTTGGCGCTGCCTCCGGAGAGGATGAGCTCCCGCATATCCTCGTCGACATCCATGACCTCGTAGAGTGCCACCCGGCCCTTGAACCCGGTGCCGTTGCAGCGCTCGCAACCCTTACCGCGGAAGAGTTTGATCGACTTGACCTCGGCTTGCGGGTAGCCGACATCGATGAGTGCCTGGTCGGGTACATCGATAGGGTCCTTGCAGCTGGTGCAGATCCGTCGCACGAGGCGTTGGGCGGCGATCAGATTGACCGAGCTGGCGACGAGAAATGGCTCGATACCCATATTCATCAGACGGTTGATCGATGAAGGGGCATCGTTGGTGTGCAGGGTGGAGAGCACCAGATGGCCTGTCAGGGCGGCCTTGATGGCCACCTCGGCGGTCTCGAAGTCACGAATCTCACCGACCAGAATGATGTTGGGATCCTGCCGCAGGAAGGACCGCAGGGCGGCCGCGAAGTTCAGGCCGATCTGCTCCTTCATCTGTACCTGGTTCACCCCGACGAGGTTGAACTCGACCGGATCCTCGGCAGTCATGATGTTGGTCTCGGAGGTGTTGATGCGCTGCAGGGCAGAGTAGAGCGTGTTGGTTTTGCCCGAGCCCGTGGGCCCAGTGACCAAGACCATGCCGAAAGGTTTGAGGATCGCCTGCTCGAATACCCGCAGGGACTCGGCCTCGAACCCCAACTTGGTCATGTCGAGCATCAGATTGTCTTTGTCGAGCAGCCGCAGCACGATCTTTTCGCCGAAGATGGTCGGCAGTACCGAGACGCGGAAATCCAGATCCTTGACCTGGCCGCCAACCCGGGTCTTGATCTTGATTCGACCGTCTTGCGGCAGGCGCTTCTCCGCGATGTCGAGCTTGGCCATGATCTTGAGACGGCTGGTTATGGCCTCCTTCAGGCGTAGAGGCGGCCGCATCATTTCGTAGAGCAGGCCATCGACGCGGTAGCGCACCCGGAATTCCTTCTCGTAGGGTTCGATGTGAATGTCCGAGGCGCCTTTCTTGATGGCGTCGGTCATGATGATGTTTACCAACCGGACGACCGGAGCCTCTTCCGATTCCGCCTCCAACGCTTCGAGATCAAGGTCCTCTTCTTCTTCCAGGACTTCCAGATCGGCGTCGTCGTTGTCCCGCAGGTCCTCCATGACCTTCTTGAGCTCGATGGAGTGGGTGCTGCCGTAGTACTGATCGATCGCACCTCGCAGGGAGGAGTCGGAGGCCACTACCGGCTCGACGTTGTAGCCGGTCATGAACTTCACATCGTCCATGGCAAAAACATTGGTCGGATCCACCATGGCGATGGTGAGCTTGGCGCCCGCCTTCGAGACCGGCAGGATCGTGTACTTGCGGGCGACTTCCGCCGGGATGATACTGATGATCGACTCGTCGACCTCGATTTCACCGAGATTGATCGCCGGTACTCCGTACCTCTGCGAAAGGAATTCCACCAGATCGTCGTCGTCGATGAAGCCCATCTTGACGAGGTGGGTGCCGACTCGACCTCCTTCAGCCTGCTGCGCCGAGAGCGCTTCCTCGAGCTGATCGGAGGTGATCTTTCCTGATTTGACTAACAACTCGCCGAGGCGTGTCACTTTTCTACTCCTTGCGCTGCAGGCGCATCTGGGTGGATCCGCTGGCTCCTAACCTCGAATACCGGTGCGAAAGTGTAGCAACGCCCTCGAAACAGGGTCAATGCAGTATGAGACAGCCAGCTTCTCCCTGTTCGATAGGGCCCTTCTCGGGCAGGGGTTGGCCGTCGAGCAGACGCCTGGCCCGATCGGCGATCACCGCCGGTGGAATCGCCGCGATACAGGGCATGGTCCGCGTGTATCGTTTGTGACAGAAGCTGCAGGGCAACTGGCGCCAGATGGTCCTCTCTGCGGCCCTATAGGGTCCGCAGCTCTCCGGATCGGTGGGGCCCATCAGGCAGAGCACAGGTCTGCCGAGCGCGTGCGCCAGGTGAAGCGGGCCGGTATCGCCTCCCATGACCAGGCTGGCCTGGCTCAAGACCCGGGTCAAGTGGGGCAGGTCAGGGGCCGTGACCGCCTCTGCGGCGCCACCACTCGCTGCGACGGCGGCCTCGACCAGAGATTCCTCGCCATGCCCGACGATGATCCCGCAAACGCTGCCCGACGCCTCGCGCATCAGCCTGGCGACCTCACCCCAGCGCTCGGGGGGGTATCGCTTGTTGTCCCACCCCGCTCCAGGGTGGATGAGCACCCGGGCGATTCCGGGCTCTGGCGACGCGAGATCGGAGTTCTGAAGGGCAGGCAGGCGCTCGCCTCCGAATTCAGCCGGCTCATGGGGAAGGCCGAGCGGATCAAGGACGGCCAGCATCTTGTCCACACTGTGCCGACTGACCGGGAGAGCCGACTCAGACAGCCAGATGGCGCTCGAAGGTTCCCTTCTGAAGGCCCTTTCGGCACCGATGCGATGGTCGGCCAGCGTCAAAGCGGCGAGAAAGCCAGCCTTGTGATTTCCCATCAGATCGAGAACCACCTCGGGTGCGAAGCGATCCAGAGCACCGTAGAAATCGGCAAGCTGTCGCAGGGTGTGGAGGGAGAACGGCTGCTTTCGCCAGGCACGCAGGCGCACCGTGATGATCTCGTCGAGATCTGGATGCCCATCGAGCAGGGGAGCGAACACATCCTCGATCAGCCAGGCGATCCGGGCCTGTGGCAGATGCCGCCGCAGGGCCGTGAGTACCGGCAGCGCCTGCACCACGTCTCCCAGCGAGCTTGTGCGAATGATCAGAATCCGGCTCAATCGGGCAGATTCCTGACTCGCGCGATCAGATCGGTCGTCGAATGATCCTTGGGATCACCGACCAGGGCAGTCTTGCCGCCATAGGCACGGACAATCTCGTACTCGGGCACGCCCTCGGGCGAACCGTAGTCGGGGCCCTTGCAGTGGACATCGGGCTGAATCTCGGCGATGAGTGGACCGGGTGAAACGCCGGAGAAGACCACCACCAGATCGACCGGTTGCAGTGCGGCAACCAGCTCGGCTCTCTCCGTCGCCGGCATGATGGGCCTGCCAGGTCCCTTCAATCGCCGGACCGATTCGTCGTCGTTGATCCCAACGACCAGGATATCGCCTTCCTGACGGGCCCCCTGCAGGTAGCGCAGATGTCCGACGTGCAGCATGTCGAAATGGCCGTTGGCGAAAGCGATCCTCTTGCCGGCTCGCTTGAGCTCGGAGACTCGCTGGGCGAGGGTCGTCGCGTCTAGAACTTCGCCCATTGCAGTGCTTCCAGCGGGCGTGAGTCGGTGGTGATGGCCAGTTCCAGCTCGCGCCGGGAGAGGGTGGCGGTCCCGCGCTTCATCACCACGATGCCACCGGCGTAGTTGGCCAGGAGAGCGGCCTCGAGCGGCGCGGCGCCGGCCGCCATTGCCAGAGCGAAAGAACTGATCACGGTGTCGCCGGCGCCAGTCACATCGGCAACCTCGTCGGTCCCGTGCACCGGGATCTGGACGAGGCCTTGTGAATCGAAGAGACACATTCCGAAGCTGCCTCGTGTGATGAGCAGAAAGCGAGCGCCGAGCCTCGCGAGCAGGCGGGATCCCGTCTTCAACAGCTGTTCCTGGCTGTCTGAAATTGGCCCTCCCAACAGGGCCTCCACCTCCTCTTCGTTGGGTGTGGCGCCGTCGAGACCGGAGAACTCGGCGAGCCGATAGCGGCTGTCGCACAGGATGACGCCATCCGCTCCGACGGACTCCCTCACCCTTGGGACGAGGGTGGGCAACACCGCACCGTAGCCATAGTCGCTGAGGACGGCAATCCTGGCCTGGTGGTGCCAACGGCGTAGCTGCTGGCTGAACGCCTCGAGCTCTTCGGCCGAGAGATCCTGCTTTTGCTCAATATCCAGACGGACGATTTGCTGTTTGATCGAGTGGTGGCCGCCGCCGAGGATCCGCGTCTTGGTGGGGGTACGATAGCCTTGGCGGACCAGGATGCCCTCGGTGGGAATCCCGGACTCCGCGAGCACCTCGAGCAGCCGACTGCCGTTCTGGTCATCGCCGACGACGCCCATGGGCAACGGTCGGCCACCCAGAGCCGCGACATTGGCTACAGCGTTGGCACCGCCTCCTGGCGTCAGGGTCTCTCCTTCGTAGGTCAGGATGAGAACCGGAGCTTCACGGCTGATGCGTTTGGGCCGACCCGACAGAAAGTGGTCGGCAACCAGGTCGACCGGCATCAAGATAGGCTGATCGGCCATCGCCCAGGAGAGCTCGAGAAGACGATCGACGGTCGGGGATTCACTGGGTTTGCTCATGCCTAGCGGAGCTTAGCAGGACCGCGGTCTCTTGGACCTATACTTGAGCGATGTCTTTGACGGCCGAACGTCTCGAGACTCGCATCCGGTCGAGCGGTCCCATTTCCTTTGCCGAGGTGATGGCGGAGGCCCTCTATGGAGAGACCGGCTACTACCGAAAGCCTGAATCCCCCATTGGACCGCAGGGAGACTACATAACCGGCTCATCGATCTCGCCTCTGTTCGGTGGCTCAACCGCGCAACTTCTGAAAAGACTGGATGCTCCCCTGGGAGGTCCGGCGGATTTCCTGGAGGTGGGCTATGGAACCGGTCGACACCTCGAAGGGCTGCTGGCCGGTCTGGCGGCGAGTCCGGGGCGGCGCATCCTTGCCTTTGATCGGGTCCCGAGAGCGGTGCCGGAAGGAGTCGTGAGGCTGGAGAATCTGGAGCTGCTGCGACAGCAGCGTGTGCGCGGGCTGATCTTCTCCTACGAGCTCTTCGACGCCCTGCCGGTGCATCGTCTGATAGGGCGGAGCCAAGGGGATGTAGGAGAGCTGTGGGTGGGCCTGGATCCCGCAGGCGGGTTGCGGTATGTCGAGGGTGCGCTGTCGGACCCTGGCCTGGTCGATGCCCTCGGTGGAGAAAGCCAGACTCTTGCCTCGGGGCAGATCGCAGATGTGGCGCCGGGATGGGCCCTGCTTTACCGGGAGATGGCGGAGCTGCTCGAGGCAGGGCTATTGGTGACGTGCGACTATGGTTTCGAGCGTCGGCGACTGTTGGACCCACGGGTGAGGCCCTACGGTACTCTGGCTTGTTACCGACACCAGCGGGTGCATCGGGATGCCCTGAGCAACCTGGGGAATCAGGACCTGACTGCGCATGTCGACTTCACCACCTTGCGTGAGGTCGGCGAGAAAGCGGGTCTGGAAACCTTTGCCTTTACCCGGCAGGCCAGATGGCTGCTGGCTTGCGGTCTGTTCGATCTGATCCAGGATGCCGACCAGGCAGGGCGCCTGCAGGCCATGGAGCTCTTGCATCCCGAGGGAATGGGAGAGGAGATCCGTGTGTTGGTCCAGGGCCGTGCGATCGAGGTCCCGGAACTACTGGACGAAGAGCTGCTCGGTGGCTAGGGTGGTGCCTTGACAGGCCCGAGCCTGCTAGACAGAATAACCAGCGCCAAGCAGTGAGTTCGTGCGATTCTCAGTAGGTTTCGCTTTTCTAAGACGCAGCAGTCAAAAACCCCGTCTGCGTGGAGATAGTTCTTGGAACCGTATCTTCCGATCCTGGTTTTCGTCCTCATCGCGATCCTGTTCCTGGCAGCCACCCTGATCGTCGCCCGATTGATGCGACACGGTGGCGGCGGGTTCACCAATCGCGAGCCCTACGAGTGTGGTAACGAGCCGGAAAGCTTCGCTCACGACCATCCGTTTTCGATTCGCTACTACCTGATCGCGGTTCTCTTTGTCATCTTCGATGTAGAAACGATCTTCCTGTTTCCCTGGGCAGTGATGTTCGACAAACTGGCTCTGTTCGGCTTCATCGAGATGATGGTCTTCATCGCCATCCTGGTCGTCGGCTATATCTTCGTTTGGAACCGGGGGGCATTGAATTGGGCCTGATGGACAACGTCGAGGCAAACGTCCTCACGACTTCCTACGACAAGATCTTCAACTGGGCGCGGCGTTCGGCGATCTGGCCGATGCAATTCGGACTTGCCTGCTGTGCCATCGAGATGATGGCGGTACTCGATCCCCGGCACGACATGTCGCGATTCGGCGCCGAAGTTTTTCGCGCCACTCCCCGCCAGAGTGATCTGATGATCGTGGCCGGCACGGTCACCGAGAAGATGGCGCCGATCGTTCGCCGGCTGTGGGATCAGATGCCCGATCCGAAGTGGGCCCTGGCGATGGGGGCATGCGCGACCTGCGGAGGCCCTTATCGGACCTACGCTGTCACCCAGGGTGTGGACCGGGTGATACCCGTCGATGTCTATGTGCCAGGTTGCCCGCCGCGTCCGGAGGCCCTTCTTTGGGGACTGTTGCACCTGCAACGCAAGATCGACCGGATGACCGTGGCCAGAACTGAAGCGGAGACGGTGCACGGGTAGATCTGATGAGCGACTCCGATAACGACAGACCCACTGGCGGGTCGACACCCGAAGCCGAGTCCGAGGAGGCCAAGGCCAAAGCCGCAGCGGCAGCCAAGGCTAAAGCTGCGGCGGCTAAGGCGAAGGCGGAGGCCGAGGCCGCGAAGCCGCCCTGGGAGAAGGATCCGGTCCTGCCGGATTGGATCGAGGCTGGCGATGATCCGCTGGTCGAGGAGTTGCGGGCGGCTAACGCCGACAGCCTGCTGACTGCCCAGTCGTTCGCTGGCGATCTGGTGCTCGAAATTCGTCCGGCGGACATTCGCGAGATCTGCCAAAGCCTGAAGGAGAATCACGGTTTCACGCTACTGGTCGACCTCTGTGGTGCCCACTTTCCCAAGCGAGAGGAAGCACCGCTCGAGGTGGTCTACATTTTCTACAGCCTGGAGGCGAACCGGCGGGTGCGCCTCAGGGTTCGCCTTGCCGAAGACGCCGAAGTGCCGTCCGTGACACCGGTGTACGCCGGTGCCAACTGGCCCGAACGTGAGGCCTACGACATGTTCGGCATTCGCTTCGCTGAGCATCCGGACCTGACGCGAATCCTGCTCTGGGAGGGCTTCAACGGCTATCCGTTGCGCAAGGAGTTCCCTCTCGAAGGCATTGACACTGGAGCCGCGATCTATCCTGAGTTCTACGACGAGTCGGCGGGGCCCGTCGCGGGTACAGGTACCGGTTGGAGACCGCCTGAACCGCCGACAGAGGCCACCGAGCCGGAAGGGACCCCGGGGAAAGATGGCTGAGCACGAGCCCAATCCGCAGGTTCCGTCGGAGACCCTCTTCGGGGTCGAGGAGATGGAGCTCAACTTCGGGCCACAACACCCGGCAACGCATGGTGTCCTGCGGCTCAAGATGACTATCGACGGGGAGCGCATCGTCGACTGCTATCCGATCGTCGGCTATCTCCATCGGGGAACCGAGAAGCTCTTCGAGCTCCATCCCTTCTTCCAGAACGTGCCGCATACGGATCGCATGGACTACGTCGCCGCCGCCACCAACAACCTGGCCTACGTCGGCGCTGTCGAGAAGCTGCTGGGACTGGTGGTTCCCCCTCGTGCCAGCTACATCCGCACCATTTTGTGCGAGCTGCAGCGTATTTCCAGTCATCTTCTCTGGCTGGCGACGCACGCCATCGACATTGGGGCCATGACTCCCTTTTTCTATACGTTCAGGGAGCGCGAGCAGGTTCTGGATCTGTTCGAGGACTACTGTGGTGCCAGGTTGACGCTGAATTGCATGCGGCCGGGTGGTCAGCCATTCGATCTAACTGTCGGCTGGACGGAGAAGGTCGCCGAGTTCATCGATGGTTTTCCGGCCAAGGTCGACGAATACGAAGGGCTGCTGACCGAGAACCGGATCTGGAAGAAGCGCACGATAGGCATCGGCGTGTTGCCGCCGGAAGTCGCCCTCGACTATGGCGTTACCGGACCCATGCTCAGAGGAAGTGGCATCCAGTGGGACATTCGCAAGGCCATGCCCTATGAGGTCTACGACCAGGTGGACTTCGAGGTGCCGGTCTTCTTCAACTGCGATACCTACGACCGCTACCTGGTCCGTATGGAGGAGATGCGGCAAGCGGCGCGGATCATCGTCCAGTGTCTGGAGAAGCTACCGGATGGCCCAATCATGGCCAAGCGTCCGCGAGTTCTCAAGGGACCCAAAGAGGGCGATGTCTACCATTCGATCGAGGGTCCAAAGGGTGAGATCGGCTTCTACATTGTCAGCGACGGCACGCCGAACCCGTATCGCTGTCGCGTGCGCCCGCCCTCCTTCTACAACATCGAAGTGCTTCCGGAGATGGTGCGGGGAGGATTGATTGCGGACCTGATCGCGGTAATCGGGACGACCGATATCGTGCTTGGCGAGGTAGATCGCTGATGTCGGGAATGCTCAACTGGGCCCACGACAAGCTGGGACCGACGCTGTTCGACTATGTGTTGTCTCCGGCGCTGAAGATCGCAGTCCTGTTGGTGCTGGTACTGACCCTGATTGCCTACACGACGTTTGCAGAGCGCAAGATTCTGGGCTTCCTGCAGGTACGCACCGGGCCGAACCGGGTCGGGCCATGGGGCATCCTGCAGCCGTTGGCGGATGTGGCCAAGCTGCTGGTCAAGCAGGACATCATTCCCAATCGGGCCGTGCGCTGGGCTTTTGTCCTGGCACCCTGCCTGGTGGTCGGACCTGCCCTGGTGATCTTCTCGGTCATTCCCTTCGGGCCCTCGGCTGAGGAGACCGGCAATTTCAGCTGGTACATCACCGACGTCAACGTCGCCTTGCTGTTTGTCGTCGCCATGGCGACCATCGGTGTCTACGGGATCATCCTCGGTGGCTGGTCTTCCAACAACAAGTTCTCGTTGCTCGGCGGCTTGCGTTCAGCGGCGCAAATGATCTCCTATGAGGTTCCCCAGGGATTCTCTCTGGTGGTGCCCCTGCTGATGGCCGGCACCATGTCCTTGAGCGGCATCGTCGACGCCCAGCTCGCACAAGGTCGCTGGTTCGCCTTCGGGTTCTTCCCGCTGGGTTTTTTGGCCTTCTTCATCTACTTCGTCGCCGGCGTGGCCGAGTCGAATCGCAATCCCTTCGATCTGCCCGAGGCCGAGTCGGAGCTCGTGGCCGGGTTTCACACCGAGTACAGTGGCATGCGTTTCGCGCTGTTCTTTCTCGGTGAGTACGCCAATATGATCGTGGTTTCCGCCATCGCGGTAACCCTCTTTCTCGGCGGCTGGCACCGCCCGTTCCCGAATGTCGAGGCCCTTGCCTTCCTCGATCTGAGTTTCCTGCCGGCCGGTATGGGCGGGTTCATCTGGTTCACCCTGAAGCTGCTGGTCTTCCTGTTCGTCTATATCTGGTTTCGCGGCACTTTCCCGCGCTACCGCTTCGATCAATTGATGGACCTGGGTTGGAAATGGTTGATTCCCGCCTCGCTGATTGGGGTGGCAGGGACCGGTCTGGTGAAGATTTTGCTGGGGTAGATCGGAGTTTTTGAGAATGAAGCGTTTCCTCGACAAGATCATGCTGCTGGACCTGTTCGCCGGTCTGGGAATTACGTTTCGCCATATCTGGAAACGCAAGGTCACCGTGCAGTATCCAGAGGAGCGGATGGAGCCGGCGCATCGATTTCGCGGCATGTTCCGTCTGGACGAGGATCGTTGCATCAAATGCACCCTGTGTGCCCGGGACTGTCCGATCGACATCATCTATATCGACTGGCACCAGGAGGTGAACCCGGAAACGGAGAAGAAGGAAAAGCTGCTGGATCGCTTCGATATCGATGTGCAGCGCTGCATGTTTTGTGGCCTCTGCGAAGAGGCCTGTCCGACCAACCCGAAGTCGATCTGGCTGACGACCAAGACCTACGAGCTGGCCAGCTACGAGCGGTGGCAGAACCTCTACATCGATATGGAAGAGCTTCAGGAATGGCGAGTTCGACCACAGTACACCGACGACGAGGTCGCCTGAACGGAATCTGATGATGGAATCGCTTGTAGCCTACGGCCCAGCGCTGCTGTTCTACCTTTTTGCCGTGATCGCGGTGGGCGGCGCGTTGTTGGTCATCACGCTGCGCAACCCCATGTACTCGGCGATCGCGCTGCTGGTCACGTTTCTGGCGATCGCAGGCCTGTTCGTCTTGCGCCACGCCGAGTTCGTCGCCATGGTGCAGATTTTCGTCTACGGCGGCGGCATCATGGTGCTGTTCCTGTTCGTGATCATGCTGGTGAATCTCCATCGGCTGCGAGAGGTGCAGATCTTCGGAGTGCAATGGCCGCTGGCCGCGGTGATCGGGATTCTGTTTATCGCTCTCATCAGCCTGGTGGCCTGGGCGACGTCGTTTGGACCGTCGAATCCGCTGCCCGAGAAGATGGTCAACGTGGATGGGGAAGCGCTCGGCAATGCTCAGGCGGTGGCCTGGCTGCTCTATCGAGAGTACCTGTTGCCGTTCGAGATTGCCTCTCTTTTTCTCCTCGTTGCCATGATCGGTGCGGTGGTTCTCGGCCGGAAGGAGTGAGCGGATGGATATTGGAACCACTCACTATCTGGTCTTGAGCGCAATTCTGTTCTCCATTGGGATCGTCGGAATCATTACGCGTCGTAACCTGATCGTGGTGTTGATGTCGATCGAGCTGGTTCTCAACTCGGTCAATCTCAACCTGATCGCCTTCTCGTACCAGTTCTCCGATCTCACCGGCCAGGTATTCTCGGTGTTCACGATCACAGTCGCTGCGGGTGAGGCCGCGGTAGGCCTCGGCATTCTCGTAGCCCTTTACCGCCTGCGTTCGACGACCGATCTGGAATCAGCTATGGAGCTCAAGGGGTAGCTGATGAAGGAAGCGCTCTGGTTGATTCCGTTGCTGCCCTTTCTGGGTGTTTTGCTCAACGGGGTGTTGTTGTGGAAGCGGATCCCGAAGAAGGTGGTGGCGATCATCGCCTGCAGCACGGTGGGCCTGGCTTGCCTGATCGGAATCGGCGCCGTTGCCAGCTACATGGCTTCGCCCGAGTATGCGGCACAGGAACCATTCGAGCAGGTGCTTTATCTGTGGATTCCAGCCGGCGGGTTGCAGCTAACGGATGGCTCGATTGTCGACTTCAACGTCAGTCTCGGTTTTCTGCTCGACCCGCTGTCGGCGGTGATGCTGCTTGTCGTCACCTTCGTCGGATTCTGGATTCATGTTTACTCGGTAGGTTACATGCACGACGACCCCGGCTTCCAAAGGTACTTCACGTACCTGAACTTGTTCATGGGGGCCATGCTGTTGCTTGTTCTGGGCAACAACTTCCTCGTCCTGTTCGTGGGTTGGGAGGGCGTGGGACTCTGCTCGTACCTGCTGATCGGTTTCTGGTACAAGGAGGAGTTTCCTCCCTATGCCGGCCGCAAAGCCTTCATTGTCAATCGCATCGGTGATGCAGGTTTTCTCGTTGGCCTGTTTGCGTTGGTCGCCACCTTTGGCACGCTGAACTACGGCGAGATCTTTGGTCGCATCGCGGCCGATCCGCTTCTGGTCGAGGGTGACTACCTGCTAGGCCTCAGCCTGGCGAGCTTTGTTTCGATCTGCCTCTTTATCGGGGCCGTGGGCAAGAGCGCGCAGATTCCGCTCTATGTCTGGCTGCCCGACGCCATGGCGGGCCCGACGCCGGTGTCAGCCCTGATCCACGCTGCGACCATGGTAACTGCGGGTGTCTACATGGTGGTGCGGTCGAACATCCTGTATCAGTTGGCGCCGGGAGTGTCGGAGTTGGTCGCCATCGTCGGAGCCGTCACCGCCATCTTCGCTGCCACGATGGGGCTGGCACAGACCGACATCAAGAAGGTCCTGGCGTACTCCACGGTTTCGCAACTCGGGTACATGTTTCTAGCCGCGGGTGTGGGGGCCTACTGGGTGGCCATCTTCCATCTCGCCACCCACGCTTTCTTCAAGGGCCTGATGTTCCTGGGCTCTGGCTCGGTGATTCACGCCATGGGTGGTGAGCAGGATATGCGCAGGATGGGAGGTCTGCGCAAGGTCCTTCCTACGACTTACTGGACGTTCCTGGTAGGGACGCTGGCCATTGCGGGTGTGCCCGGTTTCGCGGGTTTCTTTAGCAAGGACCAGATCCTGGCCGCGACGTTCGAAGGACACAAACTGCTTTGGGTCGTGGGTCTGATCACCGCAGGACTGACAGCCTGCTACATGTTCAGGTTGTTGTTCATGACCTTCTGGGGCGAGTTCCGAGGCTCGGACGAGCAGCGCGCTCATCTCCACGAGTCGCCATCTGTAATGACGCTGCCCCTGGTCGTTCTGGCTGTGGGTGCCGTGGTCTCTGGCTGGTTCGGACTGCCGAAGCTGGGCCATTGGGACTGGAACTGGCTGAGCCACTTCCTCGAGCCGGTGACCGCCGTTGTGGGTGGCCATGGGGAAGAAGCGCACCATTTGAGTGTCGGCCTGGAGCTGGCGCTGATGGTCCTGTCGATCCTCGTCGCAGGTGTCGGGATCTATGTCGCCTGGAAGACCTATGGCGGCGGTCAGGGACTGACCGGTGGTGAGCGCTGGGCAATGCGATTTCCGGCAGTCCATCGCCTGCTGGTCGACAAGTACTATGTCGATGAAATCTACGATGCCACGGTGGTACGGGGAACCCTGGAAAGCGCTCAGGGCCTTTACAAGTTCGATGCTGCTGTCGTGGATGGGGCCGTCAACGGCACGCGCCACGCCACTGTCGCCACCTCGTTCTTGTCGGGCTTCTTCGACAAGTACGTGGTGGATGGACTGGTGAATCTGGTGGGTTGGATTCTGCAGAAGGGATCGCTCTTCTTTCGCCGACTACAGACCGGCCTGGTTTCGCAGTATGCACTCGTGGTTGCAGTGGGAGCCTTCGTGCTGGTGTTGTTCTACGTCGTAGTGGCCTTGCGGGGATAGCAAGGGGGAGACATGTTCGACTGGGTTCACGGAATACCGATACTGAGCATCATTTGCTACCTGCCGCTCCTGGGCGCGTTGTTCGTGATGTTCTTCATGAAGAAGGAAAACACGGCGGCGATACGTGGTTTTGCCACGCTGGTTGCGCTGGTGGATTTCGTCATCTCCGTGCCGCTCTGGTTCGCTTTCGATCGCCAGGGTGAGCTTTTCCAGTTTCGTGAGAGCGCGACCTGGATCGAAGCCATTGGGGCACGATACGAGTTCGGCATCGACGGCATTGCCCTGCTTCTGGTACTGCTGACGACCTTCCTCGGCGTCCTGGCCTTCCTGTCTTCCTGGAGCGCTATCGATACCCGGGAGAAGGAGTACTACATCTTCTTGCTCCTACTGCAGACGGGCATGATGGGTGTCTTCATGGCGATGGATTTCTTCCTGTTCTATGTCTTCTGGGAAGTCATGCTGGTCCCGATGTACTTCCTGATCGGCATCTGGGGAGGCCCACGCAAACTCTACGCTGCAATCAAGTTTTTTCTCTACACGCTGGTCGGTTCGGTCTTGATGCTATTGGGCATCCTGGCCCTTTACTTCTATAACAGTACCGGTCTCTTCGGATGGGGCGGTCTGGGCAATCCGAGATCCTTCTTCATTCCGCAGTTCCACGAGATCGCCGGTTCGATACCAGCTGACCTGCAATTCTGGGTATTCATCGTTTTCTTTATCGGATTCGCCATCAAGGTACCGATGTTTCCATTCCATACCTGGTTGCCGGACGCCCATGTCGAGGCGCCCACGGCCGGTTCCGTGATTTTGGCGGGCGTCCTGCTGAAGATGGGTACCTACGGCTTCGTGCGCTTCTCCCTGCCCATCCTGCCTGACGCTACGGTCCGGCTGCTGCCGTGGATGGCGGCTTTGTCGATCATCGGCATCGTCTATGGTGCCCTCGTAGCCATGGCGCAAAAGGACATCAAGAAGCTGGTTGCCTACTCATCGGTGAGTCACCTCGGATTCGTCATGCTGGGGCTGTTCGCCCTGAACCCGGCGGGTATCAACGGTAGTGTGCTGCAGATGATCAACCATGGGCTTTCCACCGGGGCCCTCTTCCTCTTGGTGGGTGTCATCTACGAGAGACGTCACACGCGGATGATCGCAGACTACGGCGGCATTTCGAGCCAGATGCCGCTGTACGCCACCGTTTTTCTGATCATTACGATGTCGTCGATCGGGCTCCCGGCACTGAATGGCTTTATCGGCGAGTTCACCATCCTGGTGGGGGCCTTTGGTCGTGTCTGGTGGTGGGGTCTGGCTGGTGTGACGGGAATCGTACTGGGAGCCGCCTACATGCTCTGGATGTATCAGCGTGTCTTCTTCGGACCACTGACCAATCCCGAGAATGAAGGTCTCGAGGATCTCAACCGTCGAGAGTTGATCTACCTGATGCCGATCGTTCTGGTGTGTTTCTGGATCGGCCTCTACCCGAAACCCTTCTTCGAGATCCTGGAGAAGCCGGTCGACTATGTGGTTGCCAAGGTCGATCCGGATTATGCCCGAATGGCAACCCTGGAGGATGCTGCCGTGGAACGACCACAGGTGGCGGAGGTCGAGGATTGAATCCATGACTCCTTTCGCTCCCCAGGAGTTCTTGCTGGTTCTGCCGGAGATCACCCTGGCCGTGTGTGGCATGGTGCTCCTCGTTCTGGGGTCATTTGGACGCGGCATCAGTAGCCGTGCAGCGGCGGCAGGATCCTTGATAAGTCTGACAGTGACATTCCTGCTGGTTCTCTGGGCCGGAGGAAGAGCGCCGGCAGGGCAGCCGATTCTGGCGGGGATGTTCGTTCTCGACAGCTATGCCATTTTCTGGAAGGTCGTCTTCCTGCTGGCGACGGCGCTGACCATCCTGCTGTCTGTTCGCTTTATCGAGGAGGGGCAATACCGCGCTGGCGAGTACTTTTCCCTCATCCTCCTGGCGACGACCGGCATGTTGTTCATGGCGAGTGGCTTCAGCCTCCTGTCGATCTGGATCTCGCTCGAGCTCATGGCGCTTTCCAGCTACATCCTGGCGGGCTATTTCAAGCGCGAGGTGCGGTCCAACGAAGCTGCTCTCAAGTACTTCGTTCTCGGAGCCCTGTCGAGCGGCCTGATGTTGTACGGCATATCGCTGGTCTACGGCAGCACCCGCACGCTGTCACTCGCCGAGCTGCCCGGGCGAATCGCGGTGGCGACCGCCGAGGGGAATCTCCTGCTGGGGATCGGCTGGATCATGCTGGCTGTCGGTCTGTTCTTCAAGGTCTCGGCTGTCCCGTTCCATGTCTGGACACCCGATGTCTACGTAGGGGCTCCCACCCCTGTTACAGGGTATCTGGCGGCAGCTTCGAAAGCGGCCTCGTTTGCCATCCTGATGCGCATCTTCTTCCAGGCGCTGGGGCCGCTGGTGGTCGACTGGCAGATTATCGTGGCGGCTGTGGCGTCGCTGTCGATGATCTGGGGCAACATCGCGGCGTTGACGCAGA
Source organism: uncultured Acidobacteriota bacterium (assembly GCA_963707075.1). Classification (GTDB taxonomy): domain Bacteria; phylum Acidobacteriota; class Thermoanaerobaculia; order Multivoradales; family JAHEKO01; genus CAXMQZ01. The sequence continues at coordinate 891,894 of CAVPOX010000002.1, read as the reverse complement.
CCAACGTCAAACGCATGTTGGCATACAGCTCCATCGCCCATGCGGGCTACATCCTGCTGGGAGTTCTGGCGGCCAACGAGACCGGCATGTGGGCGGCGATGTTCTATGTGCTCGCCTACACATTCTTTACCCTCGGGGCCTTCGGTACGGTGATCTTGCTGGAGCGACGGGAGTACGCTGGGGAAACCTTGAGCGACTATGCCGGATTGGCTCAGCGTGCGCCGGTTTTGGCAGGTGTGATGCTGATTTTCCTTCTGGCGTTGACCGGGATTCCCCCCACCGGCGGTTTTTTCGGCAAGGTCTATCTGTTCGCGGCCGTGGTCGAGGCGGGTTGGATGTGGGTGGCGGTCATTGGAGTCCTGACCAGCGCCATTTCCCTCTACTACTACATGGGGATCGTCGTGCAGATGTATCTGAAGGACTCCGATGCCAAGACCCCCGTGCCGCTGCGGGCTCCCCTGTTGGGCTTCACCTTGGTCGTCTGCGCGGTCGTCACGGTCGCACTGGGCGTGCTGCCAGGTTTCTTTGTCGAGCTCGCCAAGTCGAGTATCCTGCCAACGGCCTGGAACCTCTTTTAGAGGATTTCGCCCTGTTTGCGCTTCGGTGCGGCAGGGATAAACTTACTGGCACGATCCCTGCGTAACGAATCCGGCAGAATCGTCTGAGGCGGAACGCGATCATGAGCAAGACGACAGCGGACCAGAAGATGGGCTGGGATTTCGAATCGGTGGCGATGCCGTTCGTGGATTCGCTCTACAACACTGCTTACCGGATGACCCGCAATGCGCAGGACGCCGAGGATCTGGTCCAAGAGACCTATCTGAAGGCCTACCGTTACTACGACAAGTTCGAGGAGGGTACGAACTTCAAGGCCTGGTTGTTCAAAATCCTGAAGAACACCTTCATCAACAACTATCGCAAGAAGCAGAAGACCCCTCCACAGAGTGACTTCGCCGACATCGAAGATGCTTTTGAGACGCAGGTAGGCGAAGAGCTCTCTGCTCAGGTCAAAGGGCCGGAAGAAGAGTTCTTCGACGAGATTCTGACGGAAGCCGCCAGAAGGGCGATTCAGGAGGCAGAACCCGATGGAGAGATCCTGCGCAAGCTGGATCAGGACGGTAAGTTGTTGGACAGGAGGGCCCTGAACGAGACTCTCATGGAGGCCCTGGAGGATCTCGATCCTGCCTATCGACTTCCGGTTATTCTCGCCGATCTGGAAGGTTTCTCGTACAAGGAGATCGCCGAGATTCTGGAGGTTCCACTGGGAACGGTGATGAGCCGTCTCTACCGCGGTCGCAAGAGGATGGAGCACAAGATGGGAGAGTTGGGAGACCGCTATTGGCGTGATGAGTCGCCGCGCAAGTCCCGCAACAGGGACGAGTCCGAAGAACCCGAGGAGACCGGTCTTTCCAGCGATCAGGAATTTCCTGACCAGTCTGGCAGTTAGCATTTGAGGAAAGCGTTCAGTGTTCTTGCTAATCGAGGCAGTCGACTACCTGTTCTGAGATCTTTCATGGATTGTAGAGGCGCCAGACAGGTCATTTACCTGTACGTGGATAACGAGATGGGGGAGGAATTGCACATCTCGTTCGAGCAGCACCTGTCGACCTGTCCTCACTGTGCACAACGTATCGAGTACACTCGCCAATGGCTGACCCTGATCAAACTCCGGTGTGATCGGGTGCAAGCTCCTGAGAGACTGCGCCGCCGTATTCTCACCAGCTTGCGGCACGGATCCTCCGATGTCTAGTTCGATCGCAAAGCCCAAGATAGCTTCAGTGGTGCTGCTACTAGCCACGCTTCTGCTGCCTGTTGTCGTCACTGCGCAGGGCCGTCCGTTCGAGCTCGAAGGGTTGAAGGGCGGCAGCCTGACCCCTGCCGACTTTGCCCAGGGCGTGGTGATCGTCGTGGTCTGGGCGTCCTGGTCGCCTCAGTGTCGCAATATCGACAGCCGGGTGGAGGCACTCGCCGAAAGGTGGGGATCACAGGCTCGGGTGATCATGGTGAATTTTCAGGAAGACCGGTCCGAGGTCGAGGCCTTCCTCGGCAGCCGAGAAAGCCGGGTGCCTGTCTACCTCGACACCGCGGGGGGATTCTCCAAGAAGTACTCGGTTACCAATCTGCCGGGTTTGCTGATCTTCCGCGACGGCAATGCGGCTTTCTCGGGCAAGCTCTCACGGGACCCGAACTCCATCATCTCCCAGACTCTCGGTTGAGAAGTTCCCGGGCACTGTTGAGGTGCCGCAGTCAATCCCCTGAGGCTGTGGTATCTTGCCTGCGGCAAAGAGCTTGGTTCGATTCCTGAATCCACTGCGAGACATGTTTTTTCGTCGCCTGAGTACCCAACTTCACCCGACGAAGGTTTTGGTCGTCAGCTTGTTGACCCTGGCCTTGGGGATTCACCTTTACACAAGAAGGGTCGAGAGCGCAGTCTCCAGTCCGTACCCTATCGCTGTGGCGCCAGACTTCGATGATTCACTGACCAGGCTGCCGGCCTGGATCGCTCGACCGCACGCGACCATTGCCGATGCCGAGCTGGCTCTGGAGTACCCCTTCAAGCGGGGCGCGACGCTGGGCAAGGTGCTGGATGATCTCGGCCTCGAATCGGCGGACTCGCTGGCCCTGATCGCCGAGCTTTCCGAGCATGTGGACGTCCGTCGGTTGCGCCCGGTGGACCGATATGCGGTGCTCGAAGATGACCAGGGACGGTTTCTCGGCCTGCGCATCAACCTCGACGGCAAGGGCAGGGCTGAAGTGCGGCAACGTGACGGTACTTGGCAGAGCTCATGGTCCCAGTTCGTCGAGCGGGCGGAAACGCGCTCTATCGCGGGGATCCTGGATGGATCCCTGGAAGCCAGCATCTCGCGCGCCGGTGGTGAAGGAGTCGTGGCCTATGTCATGGCCGATGTCCTGCAGTGGGATCTGGACTTCAACCGCGATCTGCGCGTTGGTGATCGATTCGAGGTTCTCTACGAAGAGATCTACCTCGACGGAGAGTTCCACCGGATTGGCGATGTGTTGGCACTGCGGTACGGCAATCAGGATCGCCTGCTGGAAGCGTATCGGTTCGGCGAAGATCAGGGGCACTATGATGGCGCTGGCCGCCCCCTGCGCAAGCTCTTTCTGAAGTCACCGTTACGCTATTCGCGTGTCACCTCCGGTTTCAGCTCGCGACGCTTTCACCCTGTCCTGAAGCGCTACCGAGCTCACTATGGTGTGGACTACGGTGCCCCTGTTGGCACGCCGGTTCGAGTGACCGGCAGTGGTGTGGTGGAGTCGGTCGGCTGGGAGGGCGGTGGCGGCAAGACCATCAAAGTGCGGCATCCCAACGGCTATCTCACGGCCTACCTCCATCTTTCGAGGTACGCGCAAGGGCTGCGCGCCGGCGCCCGGGTGACCCAGGGGGATGTGATCGGCTATGTTGGCTCGACCGGGCTGGCGACGGGCCCTCATCTGGACTACCGGATGAAGCGCAACGGACGATGGATCGATCCGCGCACCCTGACGAGCGAGCCGGCCGAACCGATCCCTGTCGAGCAGCTGCCCGAGTTCGAGGCCTTCAGAGACCGATACCGCCTGGCTCTAGCCACTGGTTTGCCCATGGACGAAGTAACCCAGCGCCCAGGGGAGCAGATTGCCGAACTCGGACTCGATTAGGCTTTCGGTCGTTATTCCCGCCTACAACGAGGAACAGCGTTTGGGCAGCACCCTGAACAGGGTCCTCGAGTATCTCCACAACCGGGGACTGGCCGCCGAGGTTCTGGTCGTCGATGATGGTAGCGATGATCGAACCCTCGAAGTGGCACAGGAGTACCCCGATCCCCCGGTGCGCGCACTGCGTCTGCCAGAGAACCGCGGCAAGGGGGCTGCTTTGAAGTCGGGCGTGCTGGCCAGTCGCGGGACATGGGTTCTGTTGTGCGACGCCGACCTGTCCACCCCGATCGAGGATCTGGAAGTCCTGGAGTCCAGGGCCGGCGAGGCGCTATTGATCCTGGGAAGCCGGGCGGTGCGAGACTCGCACGTCACCCAACATCAACCCGTCTATCGCGAGATGATGGGCAAGACCTTCAACCGTATTCTGCGTCTTCTGGCTCTCGTCGAGGAGCGGGATACGCAATGTGGGTTCAAGCTGATTCGAGGGGATCTGGCCCGAGATCTCTTTGCCGATCTCTCGGTCGAGCGTTTTGCCTACGACGTCGAGTTGGTCTGCCTGGCGAAGGACAGGGGTGCGAAGGTGGTCGAGCAGGGCGTCCGCTGGGAGGACTCGCCCAACTCACGGGTCCACCCGATTCGTGACTCGGCGAATATGCTCATGGATGTGCTGCGGTTGCGGCTTCGTCGCTTGAGGCGAAGCTAGGTCAGAGCTCGTCGGCTTCGAGAGTCCTGCTCTCCAGTCGCAGCAGCCATTTCTTCTTCTTGACTCCCGCGATGTAACTCCCGGCCCCGGATTTGCTGGTTGTGACCCGGTGACAGGGGATGACGATGGGGAGAGGGTTGGCGGCCAGCGTCGAAAGGACCTGGCGATACCCTTCGGGGGTTCCAGAAGACTCGGCGACTTCCCGGTAGGTTCGAGTCCGTCCGTAGGGAATCTTGGCAGTTTGCCGCAGGACCCGGCGAGAAAAGCCGGTGACGCCCGTGGCCTTGAGGTCGTATTCGAGGTCGAGGTTCTTGCGCGCTCCGGCGAAGTACTCGGAGAACCGCCCCAGCACCTCGTCGAGAAAGTCAGAGCGTTCAGAGCGCTTCAGATCGGCGAAGGAGCGAAACAGATTGCGCTCTCGGCCCTTGGGGACGATCACCACACGCGTCAGCACGTCACCGGTCAACTCGATTCCGAGCGTGCCCAATGGCGAGGGAATGCGGATTCGTACAGGCTCGATGGTCGGTTCAGGAGCGAGGACACCGGGCCCGGGTAAGGTATCCGACATTTCCAGAGAGTATCACGTGTGCGAAGGCCGTCGGGAAGGGCCATTCGGCTCAAAACGGCACGACCCTGGCGGGAATGCGGCCCCAGTGAGCTCGAGCCAGGGCGCTGGCGGCCTGGAAGTCCGAGGCATAGGGCCGATTGGCGATTCTGCGCGCTGGAATCTGGAAGGTGGTGGCTCCAGCGAGGGGAAAGGGATCGAGTCGGAGAGTGTCTCCCTCGACCCGTGCGGTGAGGGAATGGCGCTCGAGCGGCTCCCTTCTGCCAGTGCAGTAGGCCAGTGACAGGGCATCGGCGAGGTTGAGATATCGGTAGTCGGCGCGTACCTGGGCGGGATCGAGGCCTGCTCTGTCCAGCCACTCCTGGCGCAGTGCGGCGATTTGTCCCAGTAGCTCTCGCCATCCTGGCCGGGAGTGTTGGTGGAGTCTCTCTGCGTGCTCCGCGACAAGCAAGGCGACGTAGGGATGCGACTGGGCGAATCGCAGAATTCCCCTCATCCACACCTCGCGGCGGTCGGCCTCGGGAAAGTCGGTGAAGTCGTAGAATCGTTGGGTGGTCGGGTCGATACGGGGTGCAGCATCAGCTTCGCGCCAACCATTGTCGTGTTCCCTGACGGCAAAAAGAAGCTGGTCGCGGCGAGGGTGATCGGGCAAGCCGTCGCTACGCCAGAGTGAGAGCAGCTCAGCGGCGAATCGGGCATGGTCCGGCTGGGTGACAATTCGGAGCTCTTCACCTTCATCGACAACGATCACGGTGTGAATAAGAATAGCTCACTGGAGGAAAGACCCATGCCATTTCATTTTCCGGAACCGTGGCGCGTCAAGGTGGTCGAACCGATCCGACTGCCAGGTCGCCAACAGCGGGAGGTCAGTCTGCGAAGATCTGGCTTCAACCTCTTTCTCATTTCGAGCGACGAGGTCTTTATCGACCTGCTGACCGACTCGGGTACCTCTGCGATGTCGGACAACCAGTGGGCCGGCATCATGCTGGGTGATGAGTCGTACGCCGGTGCCCGCAACTTCTACCACTTCGAGGACACGGTCAAGGATGTGTTCGGCTTCCCGTATCTGGTGCCCGTGCACCAGGGGCGAGTCGCTGAGAATCTCCTTTTTTCGACTCTGGTCGAGCCGGGGATGGTCGTTCCCAACAACAACCATTTCGATACCACGCGGGCCAACATCGAGATTCATCAGGGTGAGGCGATGGATCTGGTAATCGAGGAGGGCAGGCGCCCGTCGGTCCAGCACCCGTTCAAGGGCAATATCGATCTGGAGCGCGTTCGCCTCCTCTTCGAGACGACGCCTCGCGAGCGGATCCCGCTGGCCATGCTGACTCTGACCAACAACTCAGGCGGTGGTCAGCCGGTGTCCCTGGCCAACATCCGAGCCTACGCGGAGCTCTGTCGAGAGTTCGGGATTCCCTTCTACATCGATGCCTGCAGATTCGCCGAGAACGCCTATTTCATCCAACAGCGCGAGCCCGGGCAATCTGGCAAGAGTATTCCCGAGATCGTCCGGGCGATGTTCGAAGCCGCAGATGGCTGCACCATGAGCGCGAAGAAGGACGGCCTGGCCAACATGGGTGGCTTCCTGGCGAGCCGGGATTCCGACCTGATCGAGACCATCAAGCAGCGGCTGATCCTTATCGAAGGCTTCCCCACCTACGGCGGTTTGTCGGGACGGGATCTGGAAGCAGTGGCACGAGGCTTGCGAGAAGTGATGGATGAGGAGTATCTCGACTTCAGGGTTTCGCAAGTGGCCGCTTTTGGCAACAGAATTTCCGGGCAGGGCATCCCGATCATCGAACCGGTGGGAGGTCACGCGGTCTACATCGATGCCAAGGAGTTCCTGACCCACATCCCGCAATCCGAATTCCCGGCTCAGGCCCTGGTCGTTGCCCTCTATCGTGCCGGGGCGATACGCGGGGTAGAGGTGGGGAGTGTCATGTTTGGTAGACGCGATGCGGACACGGGGAAGGACATCTTTCCCGAACTCGACCTGGTGCGCCTCGCCGTGCCACGACGGGTCTACACCAACACCCACTTGCGTTACGTCTGCGATGCGCTGGAGCAGATTCGCGATCAGAAGGAGAGCATCAAGGGTCTCCGCATCACCTACGAGGCACCGGTGCTGCGCCACTTCACAGCCCGCTTCGAGGAGATGGCCGCGCCGGTCTCGGTAGGTAGCGCGTAGAGGCAAGCGGCCAGGCACCCGGCCTCTGACCAGAGGAGGAGGACATGAGATCTATTACGGTTCTACTGGTGCTTCTGGCAGTCGTAGGGCCATCGGTTTCCGCCGCACAGACAGAGAACACAGGGGGCCTGCGTTACACGATCTCGGTGACCGACTTCCAGAATCGCTCCGGCTGGCGAGGGCAATGGAACCTCGGTAGCGCCTGGTCGACAATCCTGACAGACATCCTCGAGGACACCGGTCAGTTCATCGTGCTGGGCGAGAGTGACATGCGGGACGAGGCGTTGATCGAGCAGGATTTCGCCGCCTCTGGGCGCACCGCCCAGGGCAGCAGGACACCGGTGACAGGTGCCATGACTCCGGCGCAGCTGCTGGTCAAGGGGGCAGTCACCCATGTGCAGGAGTGGACTCAGGGTGGTGGGGGCAAGGTGCGAATCAGCGGTGTGCGTGTCGGTGGCAAGGTCAGCAGGGCGGAGATCAACGCCACGATCTACATCGTGGACTCGACAACGGGACAGGTGGTGGCTTCGACCGATGTCGTCGGCAAGTCGAATCGTGCGGCCGCCTCGATCGGCTATTCGAGCTGGGATTGGGGCGCGGATCTGGGTGGATTCAAGAACGACAACGTGGGCAAGGCCACCGAGGCTGCCATCTCGGATTCGGTCGAGTGGCTGATCGAGCAGATCCCGGAGCTGCCCTGGTCTGGAACTGTCGCCCTGGTCAAGGACGGGAAGGTCTACGTCAACCGCGGTGCGCGCGAGGGTGTGCAAGTGGGGCAGTTCTTCCGGGTCGGCGAGTCCGATGTGATTCGGGATCCCGAGACCGGCGAGGTGTTGGACGAGAGTCTGACGGATGTGGGACAGCTGGAGGTCGAGTCCGTGAAGGAGAAGCTCTCGATCTGTGCCGTGACCAGCGGTGACCCGACCGCGATCGAACCCGGCATGCGCGTTCAACTCCCCTGAAGCCCCAGTGTGCTGCGGCTGGTTCCGCAACCCGTCAGTCTATTCCTGGCGGCGCTCTTCAGCCCATTTCCTGCGCCAGTAGAGCTTTTGCCATTCGTGCACGTTGCGATTGTGCTCGCGCAGGGTCTCGGCGAAGACGTGAGAACCGTCGTTGCGGCTGACGAAATAGAGGTACGGTACATCGGCGGGTCTGGCTGCAGCTTGCAGACTCGCCAGCCCCGGGGAGGCGATTGGCCCTGGCGGCAGGCCGGCGTGGACGTAGGTGTTGTAAGGAGAGTCGAACTTGAGGTCCTCTCGACGGAGATTTCCATCATAGGTCCCTGCCAGGGTCAGCGAGTAAATGACCGTCGGGTCGGCCTGCAGGGGCATGCCGATCCGCAACCGATTGGCGTAGACGCCGGCAATGATCGGTCGCTCTTCGTCCAGCTGTGCCTCCGTCTCGACGATGGAGGCGAGGGTCACGATGTCCCGGACCGAGAGCTCCCCATGTAGATCGACAAGCGGCGCCACCTCACTCTCATAGCGCCGCCGAAAGGTGGAGACCATGGTGCCGATGATCTCGTCTGGCGAGGTTCCCCTGGCGAACTGGTAGGTCTCGGGGAAGAGATAACCTTCGAGATCGGAGGCTGCGGAGTCGAGGTCCCTGATCCGTTCCGGCGATCGGACCAGAGCTTCGAACTCTGCGCCTTGACCGAAATCTGTGAGGGCGAGTCTCTCCACTGTCTGCTGCAGGGTCAGACCTTCGATGATGGTGATGGGGTAGGTCACAACCTCGCCACGAATCAGCTTGGCGAGCACTTCGGGTGTTGTCAGGGGACCTTCGAAACGGTACTCACCCGCCTTGAGGAACGGATCCTTCAGCTGGTAGATGAGATAGAGCCGAGCCAGCCTGGCGTCGGCGATGACGCCTTCGGCCTGCAGATTGCTCAGGATCTGCCTGGCGTCGGTGCCGCGGGGGACATCGATCACTTTCGTGGTCGCTGTATAGCCGCGGAATGGATCGTGTATCAGCCGCCAGGCTCGGTATCCCACGAAACCACCGACAGCGATCGCAGCGGCCAGCAGGCCAGCAGTGATCCACAGCGTCAGTCGCCACCCCTTAGTCATCGGCCTCACCGGTCAAGGTTTCGAGATACTGCTCCAGCAAGATCTGCGCGGCCACTTGGTCGATCCGCTCTGGTGAGCGATGCACATCGACGCCCGCGTCGCGCAGTCGCTCTCTGGCCTCTACCGAGGTCAGACTCTCGTCAGTCAGGTCACAGCGAATGGCGAGCTGGCCCTCGAGCTTTTCGCGAAAGCTCCGCACACGCCTGGCGGCCTCGCCCAGGCTACCGTCCAGGTTACGAGGCTCACCGAGCACGATCCGGTCGACACCCTCCCGCTCGACGATCTGCTGAATCTCCTCGATGGCAGCCCTGTCGTTCACCCGAGTCAGGGTTGTCAGGGGGATTGCCATCTTTGCCTCGGGATCCGAGACCGCGATGCCGATCCTGACCTCGCCGAAGTCGATGCCCAGTACGCGCATGGAGTGTGATTCCTTCGTCCACGGGGACGATTCTGTGGACCTTACCACCGGCTTCCACAAGGCGGGAAAGGGGCTCATATCGACACTTCGACAGGGGGTCTGCTGTGCTAGCATCAGGCCGATCCAAGCGGTGTTCCCGCGAGCCAGAAGGGGCGCTGTCGCAGTGCAGTCCGAGGGTCTCGTGGGAGGGCCTCTTCAGCCAACGAATCATTGCCGACTCCGATCCAATCCAGAGCGAGGTGTTTATGCAAGACATCGTCATTCTGAGTGCCGTGCGCACGCCGATCGGGTCCTTTCAAGGGGCCCTGAAAACGCTGTCGGCGCCGCAGCTCGGTTCAGCTGCTTTAGCGAGTGCTTTCGAGAGAGCTACAGTGGCCGCCGGAGACGTCGAGCAGGTCTACATGGGGTGTGTGCTGACAGCCGGCGTGGGGCAGGCTCCGGCGAGGCAGGCCACGCTGGGGGCGGGCTGTCCGCCTGCCACGGGCGCCGTCACCGTCGGCAAGGTCTGCGGATCCGCGATGCGGGCGGTGATGACTGCGGCCAACGACCTGCGTTGCGGAGATTTTCAGTTGGTGGCAGCCGGCGGTATGGAGAGCATGAGCTCGGCTCCCTATCTGGCGCCTGGAGCTCGCGATGGACTGCGCCTGGGGCACGGCAAGCTGTTGGATTCGATGATTCAGGATGGCCTCTGGGATCCCTATGGCGACAAGCACATGGGCAACTGTGCGGAGACCTGTGCCCGCAAGTATGATTTCAGTCGCGAAGCGCAGGATGCTTTTGCTCAGGAGAGCTACGCTCGAGCCCGTGAGGCCACCGAACGCGGTCGCTTCAGCGAGGAGATTGTCGGTGTCGAGATCCCACAGCGCCGAGGGAATCCGGTCCTGATGGAGAAGGACGAAGAGCCGTTTCGGGTCGATCTGGAAAAGATGGGCGGTTTGCGCCCGGCGTTTCAGAAGGATGGTACCGTCACAGCAGCCAATGCTAGCAAGATCAACGACGGAGCCGCGGCTCTGGTGCTGACGACAGCGGAAAGGGCCGCGCAGCTGGGTATCGAACCGCTGGCCCGACTCGTGGCTCAGGCGTCGGTCGCCCAGGAACCCGAGTGGTTTACGACGGCGCCCGCGATGGCCGCGCAGAAGGCCCTGGATCGAGCGGGGCTGAGCGTTGACGACATCGATCTGTGGGAGGTCAACGAAGCTTTTGCGGTGGTTGCCATGGCCTTCATGAAGGAGCTCGAGCTGACCGCGGAACGCGTCAACGTGCGCGGTGGTGCCGTTGCTCTTGGACATCCCATTGGAGCGTCTGGAGCGAGAATCCTGGTGACTCTGCTTTACGCCATGGCCGAGCGCAATGCTCGCCGTGGCTGCGCAGCGATCTGTATCGGTGGTGGCGAAGCGACGGCGCTGATTGTGGAGAGAGATTGAAAAGTTTGTACCGCCTGTTGCCCGGCCTGATGACGCTGCTGCTGGTCGGCTCTTCTACCTCGCTGCCAGCGGAGGCCGTTCAGGTCGATCCGCTGACACAGGAAGAGCCACCTTTGCCCTGGCAGGAGTCACCCGAGGAGCAGGAGCCGGCGGAAGAGGAGGCCGACGAAAGCGAGGCTGAGGAGCCCCAGCCAGCCGAGGAGCGCCTCGATCGCATTAGCTTCAAGGTGCCGTTCCCTCCGGAAAAGGGCGGCGGTACGGCGGTGGGAACCGCGGGCGACATTCACTACGTGCGCGAGGACTATGTTGTCGCCAGTGGCGGGGTGGAGCTCCGCTTCCGCGATTTCACGTTTCAGGGTGAAAAGGTCGCGATCGATCTGAAGATGGAACAGATCACCGCCGAGGGCGACGTCATTCTGGACCAGGGGCCGCGGCGTATCGTCGGCGATACCCTGTTCTTCGATCTCAACACGGAGAGTGGCACGTTGGCCAACGCGAAGGCCTACGTCGACCCCGACATCTTCTTCGAAGGGAGAGAAATCACACGCCTCTCCGAAGAGCGCTATCGCGTTGTCGACGGCACGGTGACCTCATGCATCGGTGACTCTCCGGCATGGAATTTCCGCTTGAGTCGTGGTGAGGTCGAGCTCGAGGGCTATGCCAAGGTCAAGAACGCTCGCTTTCGCGTCAAGAAGCTTCCGGTCTTCTACTGGCCCAAGATTCTGTATCCGGCGAAAACAGAGCGCGCTTCCGGCCTGCTGTTTCCGAACATGGGCTACAGCGAGCAACGCGGTGCCTATCTTGGCTTGGCATACTTCCAGACGCTTGGCAGGAGCTACGACACCACCTTCTATCTGGATCTCTACGGCGAGAGTTACCTGGGTGTGGGCAACGAGATTCGCTACCAACCCAGTGAGTACACGACCGGCTTTTTCGAAGGGTACGCCATCGAAGATCCGGACAGCGAAGATCTTCGCTGGAAGGCCTTCTGGATGCACAAGAGTGATCAGCTGCCGTGGGGGTTTCAGGGCGTCATTCGCTATCAGGATTTCTCGGACTTCAACTTCTTTCGCGACTTCGAGCGTGATTTCAACAACCAGTCGATCCGTCGATTGCAGTCATCCGGATACCTGACTGGCAGCTGGGGGCAGCACTCCCTGACCGCCTTGTTCGATCAGACCGAGACTTTTATTGTCGAAGACGAGGTAGCCACCCAGCGCTACATGCCGGAAGTGGAGTATCGGATGCGAGCGACCCAGATCGGGCGCTTGCCACTGTACCTGGATCTCCTGAGCTCGGTGGATTACCTGAACTCGGCTCGCACCAACAGGTTCGACCAGAAATGGGGGCGGGCGGATGTCTTCCCGCAACTGACCGCCGCGCTGAGCACCCTGCCCTGGCTCTCGGTCTCGGTCACGGGCGGAGGTCGAGCAACGTACTGGTCAGAGTCGATCAATGAAGAGTCGGGCGGTTTCGATGGAGGTACGCTGACCCGTACCTTTGCCACTGCCAGCACCAATGTCGTTGGGCCGTCGTTTTCGCGCGTCTACGATGCCTCGGTCGGCAGATTCGTCAAATTCAAGCACATCGTCGAGCCACGTTGGGACTATGCCTACATCGGGGAGTTCGACGATGGGGATCTGATTCCTCGATTCGACGAAGTGGACCGGATCAATCCCTTCCATGCCGTCTCCTATCGATTCATCAACCGTTTGCTGGCCAAGCCGGCGGAGGACGATCCGCGGGGCAGCGGGGCGCGCGAGATCATGTCCCTGGAGATCAGTCAGCTCTTCAGCCTGGACGAGGACCGACCCTTGCAGTTCGGCGTCAAGGATCCCGATGATCCCGAGTCGGAGCGACCCCAAAGTACCAACGGCCCGGTGGATTTCCGCTATCGCTTCAATCCCTCGCAAAAGGCCACCCTGGAAACCAAGCTGCGCTACAACACGCTCTTCAACGGTCTCGACAACGCGTCGGTGTCAGGCGCGCTTGGGATCGGGGTGCACGGGGTCGGTCTTACCTGGTTCACTCGCTTCAATCCGCAGTTCGATGAAACCACGGGGAATCAGGTCCGGTTCTTCACCGGTATCGGAATCTGGCCGAATCGAGTTCGCCTCGACGCCCAGGTCAACTACGACTTTCAATTGTCTCTGCTGCAGAGCCAACGGTACATTCTTCAGTACTTCGCTCAGTGCTTCGGTCTTCGCTTCGAGTACCAAGCCTGGCAGTCTCTCACTCGGCAGGACAAGGAGTACCGTTTCGCGCTCACCCTGAAGAACATCGGGACGTTTCTCGATCTGACGGGTGGCACCCGCAACGGATTCAACCCGGGCTTCTGAGCTCCGGGTCAGGTACCAGGAGGAGACTACTCATGCGTGTGCTTATCACCGGGATCACGGGCTTTGCGGGATCTCATCTGGCAGATTATCTGCTGGCGAATCATCCCGATGTGGAGATATTCGGCACCTGGCGGTGGCGAAGTCGTACCGAGAATATCGAACACCTCGAAGGGCGTATCCGGCTGGTCGAATGCGATCTCAAGGATGCCGCCGGCGTCCGTCAAGCCCTGACAGCGACCCGGCCGGAGAGGATCTTCCACCTGGCCGCGCAGAGTTATGTCCCGGCCAGCTGGCAAGCGCCGGCCGAAACGCTCAACAACAACATCATCTCGCAGACCAACATCTTCGAGGCGATGCGGGATCTGGATCTCGAGGCGCGCATTCAGATCGCGGGCTCCAGTGAAGAGTACGGCCTGGTCCACCCCGACGAGACCCCCATCACCGAGTCCAACCCGCTGCGACCGCTCTCACCCTATGCGGTGTCGAAGGTGGCGCAGGACCTTCTCGCCTACCAGTATTTCCGTAGCTATGGATTGGATGTCGTGCGCACCCGCGGCTTCAACCATACCGGTCCGCGGCGGGGCGACGTCTTCGTCACTTCCAACTTCGCCAAGCAGATCGCGTCCATCGAAGCCGGCTTGCGAGATCCGGTGATCCGGGTGGGTAACCTCAGCGCACAGCGCGACTTCACGGACGTGCGGGACATGGTGCGAGCCTACTGGTTGGCGCTGGAGAAGGGCCGGGCCGGCGAGGTCTACAACCTGTCCAGCGGCAGTGCGGTGACCATTGCCGAGCTTCTGGACATGTTGTTGGAGCACACCGACACCAAGGTCGAGATCGAAGTCGACCCCGAGAGACTTCGGCCATCTGATGTCGAGATCCTCCTGGGGGATAGCTCAAAGTTCCGTGCCGACACCGGCTGGCAGCCGGAGGTCCCGCTGTCCCAGACTGTCGAGGATCTCTTGAACTACTGGCGTGCGCGTATCCGGCGCGTAGCGGAGTCTGTCGCCACCTGATCCCAATGCGCGTGCTGATCACCGGTGTTGCGGGGTTTGTCGGTAGCCGCCTGGCCCGATACCTCCATCGCCAGGGGCACCGGGTCAGCGGCACCTATCTCGAGACCCCTCCAGACCTGCCCGGGGTCGAGTTGCATGACGTCGATCTGCTGGATGCGGATCTCCTGGCGGCAACCGTACAGCGGGCGGCGCCAGACGTGGTGATCCATCTGGCGGGGCTCAGCCACGTGGGGGACTCGTGGACGCGGCCAGCAGACTACTATCGGGTCAATGTGCTGGGTACAGAGCGCTTGTTGCGCTGCACTTCAGATGTGCGCCTGCTGGCTGCCTCGAGTGCGGAGGTCTATGGGGCCGTTCCCGAGGACGAGCAACCCATCCCGGAAGTCCGCGAGGTGGCGCCCCAAAGCCCCTACGCGTTGACCAAGGCGGCCATGGAGCTGTTGGTGGCACAAGCGGGTGGGATCATCGTCCGCTCCTTCAATATCATCGGGCCGGGGCAGGCACCGAACTTCGCTCTGCCGACTTTTGCCCACCAGTTGGCCGCGATGAGTGTCGGACGACAGGATCCGGTCATGGCCGTCGGCAACCTCACCGCGCGCCGGGATTTCATCCATCTCGACGACGCGGTTCGCGCCTACGAGGTTCTCCTGCAAAAGGGTGAAGCCAGCCAGGCGTACAATCTGGGCTCAGGAACTGCCTGGTCCGTGCAGGAGGTCCTCGACCGACTGATTGCGATTTCGGGTATGTCACCCGAGTTGCGAGAGGACCCAGCGAGGGTGCGGCCGGTAGACCTGCCGCTCCTGCGGGCGAGTAACGACCGGTTGCGCTCGCTCGGCTGGGAAGCGAAACTGGATCTCGACAGGGCGCTCGAGGACCTGTGGGATGCCGCCTTGAAGCAGGTATCAGGCGGTACTGGTAGTCCTGTGGGACCGGCTGTCTGACGGTGAGTGCGCCTGTCGAGACCAGTCGAGCCGTATCTCGGCATTTCGCCGAAGTCTCCCGCCAGATTCTCCATATCGTCTCAGGCCTGTGGGCTCTCTGTCTGCGATGGGTGGGCCCGATCCCCCTGATCCTGCTGGCTGGGGCGGCACTCCTGTTCAATCTGTGGTTGCTTCCGCGAATCGGCGGGCGCTGGCTATGGCGACCGGAGGAGATTGCCCGAGGGCGCGCCGTCGGTGTCGTCATCTATCCCCTGACGGTCCTGATTCTGTTGCTGGTCTTCTTCAAGCGACCCGAGGTGGCCGCGGCCGGCTGGGGTCTGTTGGCCTTTGGTGATGGTGCGGCGACCCTCGTCGGATCACGCTGGGGTCGGGTTGCGCTGCCATGGAATCGTGACAAGAGCTGGACGGGTTTTTTAGCCTTCTTTGTCGTCGGCTGGGCAGCCGTGACGCTGCTCGTCGCCTGGACCGTACCCGGTAAGTACGAAATGGGATTTCTGATGGTCACCGGAGCGGTCGTCGCGTTGTTGGCTGGGCTCCTGGAGTCCGCTCCGCAGAGACTCGATGACAATCTCGCTGCGCCATTGGTCGCTGCCCTGTTCCTCCTCTGTATTCTCGAGACCAGTGGACGCTGGGGCGAGCTGCTGCAGTCTTCTTT
This sequence comes from uncultured Acidobacteriota bacterium, assembly GCA_963707075.1. Lineage (GTDB taxonomy): Bacteria > Acidobacteriota > Thermoanaerobaculia > Multivoradales > JAHEKO01 > CAXMQZ01. The sequence goes on along the minus strand of CAVPOX010000002.1, from coordinate 875,919 downwards.
TGCGCGAGGTCTGATCCTGGGACTGGCTCTGAATGCCATCTTCGCGCTGGCAGCCTACCTGCTGGCGACACTCGACGGGTGGGGTGCCCTGGTGGCGTGTGTCCTGGGTACGGTCGTGTTCACGTTTGTCTCGTGGAGGGGCTATGCGGTGCTGCTGACGTTCTTCGTTCTGGGAGCTCTCTCGACCCGCCTGGGTCACGAGCGAAAGCGGCAGGATTCAGTGGCCGGGGACGAGCGAGGGCGAAGAAGGGCTGCCAACGCCTTGGCCAATGGTTCGGTGGCAGCAGCCTGTGCAGTGTTCGCTGGCGTAGGTTCGCACGAGTCGGTCTTTGTCGCCGCTTTCGCCTGCTCTCTCGCCGCTGCTGCTGCGGATACCGTCGAGAGCGAGATTGGCCGGGTATGGGGTCGGCCAACCGTCTTGATCACGACCTGGAAGCCAGTCGCCCCAGGAGTCGACGGAGGGATCTCGCCAGCCGGGACCATCGCCGGTCTGTTGGCAGCGCTGGTGACCGTCGTCGTCGGCTCGATTGCCGGGCTGTATCCGATCGCCATGGCTTTGCCGCTCAGCCTCCTGGCGCTGGTGGCGACACTGGCCGAGAGCGTTGCGGGTGCGACCCTGGAGACAGCGGATCTGCTGAACAACGACGGCGTCAATTTCCTGAATACGCTTCTGGCCGCAGTATTGGGCGCAGGATGGATCTGGATCATGGGATGATGGGTCGATGACGACCGAACTGAGCAAGCCGGCCGAGCCTGCGGAGTTGGCCTCCTCGGGGCTGTTGAGCTTCTACAATCGCCTGCGCGCTCGCATCACGGAGTTCGCCCAGCGCCGAGCTGGCAAACCGGGACGTGGGGTGGTCGAGGTGCTGCTTCTGGCACCTGATCTCTTCATCCTGCTACTGCGATTGGTGCTCGACAAGCGCGTTCCCTCCGCCACCCGTAGCATGATCCTGGGAGCGCTGGTCTACTTCTTGTCCCCCGTCGACCTGCTGTCCGAGGCCTTTCTCGGCCCAGCCGGGTTTCTGGAGGATGTCGTCCTGGCTGCCGCGGTGTTGAGCGTGGCGCTGGGCTCCGACCTCGAAGCGATCGCGGAAGGCTACTGGAACGGTTCGCAGCGTCTACGGGTGGTACTGCGGGATGTCTCCGAGGCGGCCTACAACGTTCTGGGGCACAACCTCTATGTGCGGCTCCAGCGACTGCTGGCCCGCCGTGGCATCCGCCTCGAATAGCTCCGTGGCGCCCGCTAGGGCTTCGCCATTGCCCGGGCGACCTCTCCGAGTCGCGCCATCGCCGTTTCCAGCTGGAGGTCGGAAAGGTAGGGTGCGGGTCCCAGACGGAGGATCTGCGCACGCTGATCCGTCGTGACACCGCGTTCCTTGAGACCCTGCCAAATGGCAGGGGCATGGGGTGAGCGCAGGGCGAGGAACCCCCCAAGCTGCGACAAGTCGATGTGTCGATCCCGATCGATGATGGCTGGATCGAGATCCAGCGCATCGAAGAGCTGAATCAGCATGCCGACCTGATGCTGACTGATTTCACGCAACAGGCCCGGATCGAGTTGCTGTTCGACAAAGAACTCGAAGACGTCAGCGGCCCGGTAGTGGCTGGTGGGATCGTAGGTGGCACCCGCGAAGCGCTCGTCGCCAGCGTGGTATCGGACCTCGGTTGGGCTGTGCTCTTGTGTCAACTCGCTGAACTCGGCGAACCAACCGGTGGCAATGGGACGGAGTTGGCAGTCCGCCGGAAAGCGAAGAAATCCGTTTCCCTCTCCCAGCTGGCAATACTTGTATCCGGCGCCGACCACGAAGGCGTCCTCGAGGTCGTCTTGCTGCAGGGAAGCGGGTACGACATTGAGCTGGTGATAGGCATCCAGGACGAGCGCGGCACCGTGTCGACGGCAGGCTCGGGCCGCCTCCTCCAGGCCACCGGCGATCTGGGCGCTATTGAAGAAGACCGTGGAGGTCAGAACTGCGGCGGTGCGATCGTCGGTCTCTGCAGCGAGGCGTGCTCCCACCTGAGCGGCTGGATGAGCCGGGACGCGGACGATCTCGAGGCCCTCCTCCTCCAGTCGTGCCAGGAGTCGCCGCAGGGAATAGAACTCGGAATCTGTGCTGACCAGCTTGGTACGCTGGCGAAGTGGCAGAGCGGAGAGCAGTCGTACCAGCAACTCGAATGTGTTGGCTGCCAGCGAGTACCGGCCGCTGGGGTCGTCGAGTAGGCGGCGGTAGCCTGCGCGTACTCGGTCAGCTTCGATCGCGGCCCGTGCCCACTTGTCGTCGACCTGTTCGGCGGCGTCCTGCCAGGCCCGCTGTTGGCCTTCGAAGGCGCAGTCGGGCCAGGCCTGATGGGAGTGTCCGGTGAGCAGGAGTCTTTCTGCGACGCGAAATCGACTGTAGTGGGGCGCCAGTGGGTTGGGGTCGTTGCGCAGTGCTTGCAGGGACCAGGTCATGGGATTAGAGCTTTCCCCGAATGGCCCAGAGATCGGCGTAAAGCGGGTGAAAAAGTGTGCTTTTCAAGTATTCGGTGCCCTCGGATCCACCGGTACCGGTTTTGGAGCCGATGGTCCGTTCGACCATCTTGACGTGCCGATAGCGCCACTCCTGCAGCCCCTCGTCGAGGTCCACCAGACGCTCACAGATCATCGTACACATCGGATCCTCGCGGTAGATCTCGAGCAAGACGAGCTGCAACTCGGCTGAGCTCTCAATCGGCAGGCTGACGTCCCGTTCCAGTAGCTCTCGGGGGACGTCGTAGCCGTTGGCGGCGAGAAAGCGCAGAAAGGAATCGTAGAGACTCGGTTGATGCAGCAGCAGCTGGAGCCTCCTGGCTCCCAGGCTATCCGGGGGGTGGTGCCGGACCAGGTTGACGTTCTTGTAACCCAGAACGAATTCGACTTCCCTGAATTGGGCCGACTGGAAGCCACTGGCCGACTCGAGTCGAGCGCGGAAGGAGTTGAACGCAACGGGTGTCATGGTCTCCAGGACATCCACCTGAGCGACCAGGGTCTTCAGAATCGTCAGAACTCGCTTGAAAGTCGCGAGAGCTTGGGGAGTGTCGTTTGCTTCCAGCATCGCCTGCAGCCGGGAAAACTCGTGCAGAATCTGCTTGAACCACAGCTCGTAGACCTGGTGGATGACGATGAAAAGCATTTCGTCATGCTCGGGCCCCGCGGAAAGCGGCTCCTGCAACGAGAGCAACTCGTCGGTCTTCAGGTACCTGGAATAGGTCAAGGCCTTCGACTGCGCATCTGAAGAGGACATGGGGCGATGCTAGAGGATGGCCGCGAACGGAGCAAGCTGCTTGTGTATGATTTGGTGACGATGAGTGGATCGCGACGGTTCTTGTCGGGGTTGGGTCTCGTTCTCGGCTCTCTGACCGTCTCCCTTGGAGCACTCGAGCTCCTGGTACGCAGTGGTATCCCGTCGCAAACCATCTATCGCTCGACAGCGATCGAGGAGAGACACGTCTCGAAGCCCGGGCTGCCGGACTTTCGGCTGCCCGTTGGTGACCTGGGAGAAAAGGGATCGGCCTTCCGGATTCTGGTGATCGGCGACTCGTTTGCCTGGGGAGATGGGGTCTACGCGGTGGATGCCTTTCCCCACCGCCTGGAAGCCCGATTGAACGGGTCCGCGAGCGGCCGGCCTGTCGAAGTTGTCAACTGGAGTCGACCTGGCTGGAATACAGCTCGCCAGGTGGGTTCTCTGAGGAATGGAAAGAAACTCGCCTGGCTGCAGCCCGATTTGATGATTCTCGGCTTCGTCCTCAACGACCCCGAACCGGAAGCTCTGCAAGACCGTGAGACGCTGATGAGAGATATCGTCGAGCGCGAGGCTGCCCCTGGAGTCAGTGCCTGGCTTTTCGACCACAGTCGGCTCTACGAGTTTGTCTGGACGCGGGTCGGCAACACCAGGAGCCATCGGGTTCTGAGAGGCTACTACCGCAGTCTCTTCAGCGGGGAGCACTGGGATGTGTGTCGCAGGGCGCTGCGCGACCTCAAGAAGATGAGTCAGAACCACCGGGTACCGTTGATCCTGGTGATCTTTCCCGTCTTCGACGGGCCCATGGACGACGCCTATCACTACCCGGATCTTCACGCCAAGGTCAGGGAGGTTGGCCAACAACTCGGTATTCCGGTCCTCGACCTGCTGGATGCCTACCGTGGGGTCGATGGCTATCGTTTGGCTGTCACGCCGTTCTCCGATGCTCACCCCAACGAGTTGGCCCATCGTCTCGCGGCAGACGCGATCCTCGATTTCCTCGAGCGAAACGAGTGGGTGCCGGGAACCGGTCGCTAGCCCGACTACTGGTTTCGCCGGAACGGCGGTCGGTTCGAATCACCACAGGCGAGTGGCAGCCTGGAAGAGCATCCAGACACCGATTGCCACCAACAAGAGTCCGCAGGCTATGAGTGTGCGGCGGTACCAGCGCTCGTTGAGGCTGTGGCGCCCCTTGGAGACAAGCGCTGCCATTCCGACCTTGCTACCGACGATCGCCGTGTAGAACGCCGTGACGAAAGCGACGGCGGATCGTGGGTCGTGCCGCCAGCCGGCGAGCAGGATCGGGCCCTGAACTGTCACCCAGAAGATCCACGGATGGGGATTGAGCAGATTGACCAGAGCACCGCGGGCGATGTCGAGCGAATCGCCGCTCTGTCGCTGAATCTGCTGCACCGTCTGACTGCGCCGCCGCAGATTCTGCAATCCGAAAAAAATCACCAGGCAACCACCGAGAGCCCCGAGCAGGGCTAGCCAGCCGTCGGACAGGTTTCGCAGCACCAACAAGGCGAGCAGGACGATGGGTGCATCAGTAATCAGAGGCGCCAGGGCGACTCTCGATCCAGCTCCGAAACCTCGTTCCAGAGACGATGTGATCACCAGCGTCAGAAGAGGTCCAGGACTGAATCCCGCTGCCAGCCCCAGACCTATTCCGAGCCAGAACAGGTCCATGGTTCAACGCGGTAGCGGCCTACCAGCCCTGTAGTCAGCCCACCTGGGGGTGAATCCAACCGCGTGTCAGATAGTCACTCAGCGTGATGACGATCAGGATGAGGAGCCAGACGAATCCGGAGATTACGACCAGCTTGGTGAAAGGTGTGCTGTAGCGGACATGCATGAAGAACAGGATGACGAGGGAAGCCTTGGTCACAGCGATGGTCAGCGCCACGACATCGTTCAAGGGGCCGAGATCCTGAAAGGCCACCCAGACCGTGATCCCGGTCAGCACCATCAGGGCCACGAAGATCGAGATGTAAACCGAGGGCGAGGTTACGTGCTCTGACAAGGCGTGCTCCTTCGCGCTCTACAGGTTTCGACCCAGGAGGTAGAGCAGGGGGAAGAGAAAGATCCAGACGATATCGACGAAGTGCCAGTAGAGACCGATGCCCTCCACCAGATTGTGGTTCTCGGTCGAAAAGCGGCCGCGCCAGGCCAGCACCGCGACCACCAACAGAATCCCCATACCGATGATCATGTGCAGGGCATGGAGGCCGGTCAGGGCGAAGTACAGGTTGAAGAACATCTCCACATGTGGAGCATCCGGGCCACTCCAGTGGAAATTGGGGCCAGGAAAGAGATGATGTTCGAACTTGCTGCTGTACTCGACGACCTTGATGCCCAGAAAGACACCACCCAGCAGGATCGTTGCCAGAATCCATCCAACGATGCCTTTGCGTCGCCCGGTTTGCGCGGCCCAAACCGCCATGGCCATGGTCAGACTGCTACCGATCAGCACCGCTGTGTTGACCGTACCGAGAGCGATGTCCAGCTCGTGGCTTCCCATGGCGAAAGCATGGGGGTGTGCCAGGCGATAGACGACATAGGCCGTGAAGACACCACCAAAGAACATGACTTCGGTGACGAGGAATACCCAGACTCCCAGATACGAGGCCTCGCGTTGCTGCTCGTAGGACTCGAAGTGGTGCTGGAGTCCCCAGGCGTGACTGCTTTGCGACTCAGGCAACTCTCTTCTCCTCGATGCCGGCGTAGTCATAGGCTGGCCGTGTGACGACCGGCGTCTCGTCGAAGTTGTAGGTGGGAGGTGGCGAAGGAATCTGCCACTCCAGACCGGTCGCACCCCAGGGATTGGCAGGTGCTTTCTCGCCATATCGCATCGACCAGACAAAGTAGATGATGGGGATCAGATAGCCAAGCCCGAGGATGGTGGCGCCGGCCGATGACAGGACATTGAGCGCCTGAAACTCCTCCGGATAGGCGTGGTACCGACGTGGCATGCCCATATAGCCGAGGACGAACTGGGGGAAGAAGGTCAGGTTGAAGCCGAAGAAGACAAGCCCAGCCGAAATCAGGGACCAGAATCTCGGATACATCCGGCCGGTCATCTTTGGCCACCAGTAGTGCAAGCCACCGAGGTAGCCCATGATGGCCCCGCCGACCATGATGTAGTGGAAGTGCGCCACGATGAAATAGGTGTCATGGACGTGAATGTCGATGCCGAGGGTCGCCAACATGGTGCCCGTCAGCCCCCCGATGACGAAGAGTCCCAGGAAACCGAGAGCGTAGATCATCGGTGTCTCCCAGGATATGGATCCCTGGTAGAGGGTGGCTGTCCAGTTGAAGGTCTTGACCGCGGAAGGGACCGCCACCAGCATGGTCAGGACCGAAAAGACGATACCGGCGTAGACCGATTGGCTGCTGACAAACATATGGTGGCCCCAGACCAGAAACCCGAGTACTGCGATCGCCAGACTGGAGAAGGCCACGAACTTGTAGCCGAAGATCCGCTTGCGGGTGAACGCGGCGATGATCTCACTGATGATCCCCATGGGCGGCAGAATCATGATGTAGACCGCCGGGTGGGAGTAGAACCAGAACAAATGTTGAAACAGGACCGGATCCCCGCCCAGAGCTGGATCGAAGATACCGATGTGGAAAAGACGCTCGATGGCGACCAGCACGATGGTAATAGCGACGACCGGTGTGCCGAGAATCTGGATGATCGCGGTGGCATAGTGGGACCAGATAAAAAGCGGCAATCGAAACCAGGTCATCCCCGGAGCGCGCATCCGATGAATGGTGACAATGAAATTCAGACCCGTCATGATGGAGGCGAAACCCGCGATAAAAGCGCCCAGAGCTGTCGCGATGACATGGGTATCGGTAAACGTCGTGCTGAAGGGGGTGTAGAAGGTCCACCCTGTATCCACTCCACCATTCAGCATCGCCCAGATCATGAAGAGACCACCAATATTGAACACGTACCAACTCGCCAGATTGAGCTTGGGAAAGGCCAGGTCCTTGGCTCCGATCATGATCGGAACGAAGAAGTTACCCATGACCGCAGGCACCCCGGGAATCAGGAAGAGAAAGACCATCAGGACGCCGTGCATCGTGAAGAGCCGGTTGTAGGTGTCGGGTTCCACGAGATCGCCCGCCGGGGTGGCCAGCTCCACGCGAATGGCCACTGCCATCAGTCCGCCGATTAGGAAGAAGAAGCTGATCGAGAGCAGGTAGAGAATGGCGATGCGCTTGTGGTCCTTGGTCAGCAACCAGGACTTGATGCCGTGATCGACATTCAAGTAGTTGACGCGTTTGGCTGTAGTCGTAGCTGTCGTGCTCATGATTCTTCGCCCTGGGTCTCAGCCTCGTTCTCATCTGCCGGCTCGGTTGCCAGCGAGCGGATATAGCTGATCAGTTGCAGGAGCTCCTCTTCGCTGAGTTGTCCCTGATAAGTGGGCATCAGTGGGGTGTAGCCCTTGACCACCTTGGCCGTCGGATTCAGGATGGATTCGCGTACGTATTCGGCGTCGATGACGACCGTCTCGCCACTTTGCAGCTCGACCTCTTCACCAAAAGCTCCATGCAGGATTGGTGCTTGTACCGCCGATTCGGCTCGATGGCAGGTGTGGCAGGCTTTTGTCTGGAAGAGCTCTTCACCCGAAGCGATCACCGAGGGTCCCTTTTCGATTCCCGCCAGCCAGGCCTCGTAGTCTCCTGGTTCCATGATGGTCACTGTTCCACCCATCAACGAGTGCTCCGCGCCGCAGTACTCCGCGCAGAACAGCTTGTATGTTCCAGCCTTGTCGCCTTCGAACCAGATCGAGGTGTAACGGCCGGGCAGGACGTCGGCCTTGACGCGAAAGGCAGGGACGAAGAAGGAATGGATGACGTCCTCGGAGGTCATGGTCAGTTTGATCGGCTTGCCCATGGGAACGTGAAGATGATTGATTTCACGCTGGCCTTCGGGATGCTGGAACTTCCACATCCACTGTTTGGCGGTGACGAAGTACTCCGTGGAGTCTGCCGGTGGACGATAAGCCTTGATGTAGACCTTCGTTCCCCAGACGAACATCACCATGAGGATAACCAGTGGGATGATCGACCAGGTGATCTCGAGCCACATACCGGCCTTCTCGGGTTTGCCGATCTCGTCTTCGGACCGCCGTCGATAGCGGATGGCGAAATAGATGACAAGGGCTGCAATCAGCAGCGAAAAGAATGCCGAGATCCCGAGAAAAGTGAAGTACAAGGCGTCGACCTGGCCGGCCAGCTCCGTCGCCTTGTCTGGAAACAGTGGGAAGTCTTTCCACATGACTTTCGCTACGCCTCAGCCGCGGCAGGGTGCCGCTCTCGCTTCAACTGGATGATCAGAAAGAGCCCAATGAGGACTACGGTTACGGCAGCGCCCAGGCGGACGATGTTCATGGCGACAGCTGTGTAGGTACCTGTCGTCGGGTCATAGTGAAAACAGTAGAGCAGCACCTGATCCACCACAGAGCCGATCTTGTTGTCGGCGGCTTCGATCAGGCCGAGTCGCACATCCTTGGGCGCGTACTCGACGCCGTAGTAGTACCGGGCTACCTGACCACCGGGTGTCAGCGCCACGATGCCGGCAGCGTGGGCGAACTGGTCGACATCGGGCATGTAGGAGAACCGGAACCCGACGGCTTCAGCCAGAGCCGCGATGTTTGCCTCGTCACCGGTGAGAAAGTGCCAGCCCGACTCGGTGCCCGGTCGGTCGTACAACTCCAGGAAGGTGGCTTTCGACTTGGCCGCCAACTCCGGAGTTTCGCGGTGGTCGAAGCTGACAACCAGGACCTCGAACTGATTCCCGGGGTCGAACTTGAGTGGTCTCAGGGCCGAGGTCAGACCGTTCAGGATCATCGGGCAAAGCATCGGACAGTCGTAGTAGACCAAAGCCAGGAGCACTGGCCGCTCACCGAACCAGGCACCGAGCTTCGCCTGACGCCCGGTTTCGTCGGTAAAGAGGAGATCCATCGGGACCGTCTCACCGAGACGCTGATCGAATCCAACCTCCTCGAGCGCCGGCGGCAAGCTGTTGCTGGCGCCGTTGACGGGCAGACTCGGACCGAACAAGCAGATCAGGATTGAACCTGTGATGAGGGAAATTCGTTTCACGTCAGTTCTCGAGAGGTGCCGTCGCAGGGGGCTCGATCGCAGGAGGCTGCGGAATCCCACTCTCGAGGAGCAGGTCCATGGCCAGGTCGATGGGAATGTGGGCGTCTTCGGCTGATCCATCGCTCCAACCATAAGAGCTCAGGCGCACCTCTTCGGCCAGTTCGAACTCGTCGAGGTCAGCGAAGGGATCCGCTTGCAGTCGCGGTGCTGGTGGCTCATGCGGCATGCGTGCCTCGATCATCAGGGGTGGCGGCGGATCCTGAGCTTTCTCTCGATCGTACAGATCCTTCGTCAAGAACCACATGAGCACCATCGCCCCGGCGATGAGGCTCAGCAGGCCCACGGTAAGCCAGGCGAAGACGCGAATCCTGATCTCGCTATCCGGGCGCTGCGTCTCGCTAGTCATCGGCAAGAGCCTCCTCGAGATAGGGATCATTGATCGGTATCAGAGCTCGTTTCTGGAGTTGACCGCTGAATATCGCGACCCAGATACCGCCGATGGCAGCCATGGTGGTCAGATCGAGCCAGTGCAGGGCCAGGTGATGATCGAAGGTGGGGGCGGCAAGCCAGTAGAAATCCACCCAACGCATCACCAGGACGAAGCACGCTACAGCGGCCAGCAGACGAGCGTTGCGTTTGAGGTCGCGGGAGAGGAGGAGCAGGAAGGGCAGCAGGAAATTGAACAGGATCAGGGCGATCGAGACCCACTTCCAGCCGCCCTGGACCCGATGCAGATACCAGGGCGTTTCCTCGGGCAGGTTCCCGGACCAGATGATCAGCAGCTGGGAAAGTGCGATGTAGGACCAGAGCATGACGAAGGCCAACAGGAGCTTGCCATAGTCATGAAAGTGCTTCGGCTTGATGATGCCTTCCAGAGGAGGGCGTTGCGACAGGTACAGGCCGACGAGACTGATGAAAGCGAATCCAGCGACTCCGGCGCCGGTAATGAAATAAACCCCGAAAATACTCGAATACCAATGAGGATCCAGCGACATGATCCAGTCGATCGAAGCAAAGGTCGATAGCAGGGCGAAGACCACGAGACCAGGCGCGGCCACCACCTGCATCCGCCGGAAAAGGCCACCATCGGCCGTCTCGTCCTGCTTCTGCGACAGTCGACTCAACGCGAACGCGAAGAGAGTCCAAACCGCCAGATAGAAAATGGATCGGATGGCGAAGGCCGTCGGATTGAGGTAGGCCGCCTTGTGCTGAATCAGCGGGTCGCCGGCGGCTTCTGGTCGGGCCCAGACGTAAAGTGCCTGCAGGCCGAAAAGGATCGGGACGAACAGGATTGCCATGACCGGCAGGGTCCGCGTTGCCGCCTCGAGTGTCCGCCGGATCATCAGTCCCCAACCACCGCGCGAGAGGTGATGGATCATCATGATGCCCAGGCAGCCCAATGTCAGTGCGATCCAGAACAACCAGGCCACCAGGTAGGACTGGAAGAACTGCTGCCGGTCGAGGAAGAGCCCGACCAGGGAGGCCACGACACCCAGGCCGCCGACAATCCAGGCCTTCGAGCCGATGCCCTTGAGAGATTCCGGGGGTGTCCAGTTGGGCTCGCTCATGCTCAGTGTGCCTCTTCAGGCATCTCCGCCGGGCTCTCGCTGGCACTCAATACCTTCTCCCGGTCGGCGCCAGAGAGCCGTTCGACGGAAACGCTTTGACTCAATTGCAGGGCCTTGATGTAGGCGGCAATGGCCCACCGGTCGTTGGGTGGAATCTGGGCGGCATAGCTCGACATCTGGCTGAAGCCATTGGTGATGACATTGAAGTAGTAGCCGACCGGGCTGTCGACGAGACGCTGATCGTGAAAGCTGTTGGGACGCTTGAATCCGCGCTGGACGATCATTCCCATCCCGTCGCCCACGCGACCGTGGCAGGGCGAGCAGAATGCGTCGAACCGGCTCTGTCCCCTCTCCAGAAGCTCGCGTGTCAGCGGCATCGGCAGGTCCGTGGCGAACTGATCTTCGGCCGTACGGCCGGTATAGAGGAGTTGATCTTCGCGCAATTGACCGCGAGCAACGGTTCCTTCCACCGTAGGCCTGGAGCCCGAGCCATTGCCAAAGAGGGTGCTTGCTTCGAGAGGCTCGAGCTTTGGCTGATCGTGCATGTCCTGCCGGCAGCCGACAAGCAGCAGCGCCAGTGCCATCACCGGCCAGAGGGTGGATCTGCTGCGATGCCTAACGATGAACAATGGAAACCTCATAAGGGTCGAGCGATTGGAGAAACTGTTCGGTCTCGGCGTGGTCGAAATGGCTGTCCCAGGTGCCGATAGCCAGAAAGTATCGATCGCGGGACGCCAGAGCGAAGCGCTCGACGTTGAAGACCGGGTGGTAGGGCATGGGAAGTTGATTGAGCGCGAACATGCCCAGGACGGCAGCGCCGGCGGCAAACAGGATCGTGGTTTCGAATGTCACCGGAATGAAGGCGACCCAGCTGTTCAGGGGTCGCCCGCCGACATTGATCGGGTAATTGATTACCGAGCTCCAATACTGGAGGAAAAAGCCGCTGAGACAGCCAATGATGCCACCGATGAGCACGATCAAGGGCAGCCAGGACCGATGATGCCCGAGCTCTTCCCAAACCTCCTCGATGGGGTATGGCGTGTAGGCTTCGATCTCCCTGTAGCCGGCTTTCCGAGATTCGCGTATGGCGTGGAGCAACTCCCTGGAAGAGTGGAACTCGGCCATCAGGGCGAAGGGCGCTTGGCGAGCCGGTTCGGTCATGATGCCGTCTCCTTTTCGCTATCGCCTGCTTTCGGCACGATGGTTCGCATCTCGAAGATGGAGATCATCGGCAGAAAGCGAATGAACAAGAACAAGAGGGCCAGGAACAGGCCGATGGTGCCGATAAAGGTGGCCCAGTCCCAATAGGTTCCGGAGTACATGCCCCAGGACGAGGGCAGGAAGTCGCGATGGAGACTGGTGACAACAATGACGAAGCGCTCGAGCCACATGCCGACATTGACGAACATCGCGACCAGAAATAGCAGGGCCGGTGAAGTGCGTACCTTGCGAATCCACAGCAACTGTGGCACCAGAACGTTGCAGAGCAACAACGACCACCATTGCACCCGATAAGGACCGGTGATGCGGTTGAGGATCATGAACTGCTCGTACCAGTTGCCGCTGTACCAGGCCAGGAATATCTCCATCATGTAGCCATAGGCCACGATGAGGCCGGTGACCAGGAGGATCTTGCCCATGTTCTGCAAATGCCGGGTGGTGATGAAGTCCTTGAGACCGAAGACCGCCCTCAGGGGTACTGCCAGCGTGATGACCATGGCGAACCCCGCGAAGACAGCGCCGGCCACGAAATAGGGTGGAAAGATCGTCGCGTGCCAGCCAGGAATGATGCCGACGGCGAAGTCGAAGCTGACAACTGTATGGACCGACAGCACCAGCGGCGTAGCCAGGCCGGCCAGCAGCAGGTAGGCCGTCTCGTAGTTGTGCCAATGGGTGGCGGAACCGCGCCATCCCATCGACATGAAGCCGTAGATGATCTTCGACGCACGGTTCTGGGCTCGATCTCGCAGGGTGGCCATGTCGGGAATCAGGCCGACATACCAGAAAAGGGCCGACACGGTGGCGTATGTCGAGACCGCAAAGACATCCCACACCAGTGGGCTGCGGAACTGTGGCCACAAGTCCATCGTGTTGGGGTAGGGCAATAGCCAGTAGGCCAACCAGGGGCGCCCAACATGGATCAGCGGGAAGACGCCGGCACAAGCCACGGCGAACAGGGTCATGGCCTCGGCGAATCGGTTGATGGAGGTGCGCCACTCCTGACGCAACAACAGGAGAATGGCCGAGATCAGGGTGCCGGCATGTCCAATGCCAATCCACCAGACGAAGTTGATGATCGCAAATCCCCAACCGACAGGGATGTTCAGACCCCAGATTCCGGTACCGGTGAAGAGGAGCTTGGTGAGCGCCTGGAGCAGCAGCAAGACCAGCAGAAACGAGATCCCGAAGGCGACGTACCACCACCGGGGGGTCTGGCTCAGAACGACCGAGCTGATCTGGTCGGTGACCGAAGCCGGCGTATGCCCCGGAGCCACGACCGGTGGCTTCATTGGCATGCGGCTCGAACCGGTACCGCCGTCAGTGGGTGCCATCTGAGGTCTTCTCCAGCTTCGGATTGGGGTTGCGAATCTTGGCGAGGTAGCTCGTACGCGGCCGCGTACCGAGCTCCTCGAGAATGCCGTAGTTCAGCGGACTGCTCTTGAGTTTTGAAACCTTCGAGCTCGGGTCGTTGATATCGCCGAAGACGATAGCCTCACTGGGGCAGGTCTGTTGGCAGGCGGTCAAGATCTCACCGTCCCGGATGGCGCGATCCTCCTTCTGCGCAGTGATGCGGGTCTGATTGATGCGCTGCACGCAGTAGGTGCACTTTTCCATCACACCCCGGGACCGCACGGTCACGTCGGGGTTTCTCAGCATCTTGAGTACCGGAGTGTCGGTGTCGTTGTAGCGCAGGAAGTTGAAGCGTCTGACCTTGTAGGGACAGTTGTTCGAACAATAACGGGTGCCGACACAGCGGTTGTAGACCATGTCGTTCAGCCCTTCGTCACTGTGCACGGTGGCTCCGACCGGGCAAACGGGCTCACAGGGAGCCTGCTCGCAGTGCATGCACATCACCGGTTGGTGATGCACATCCGGGTCATCCATGTCTCCGGCGTAATAGCGATCGATGCGGATCCAGTGCATCTCCCGACCCGCCACGACCTGATCCTTGCCGACGATGGGGATGTTGTTCTCCGCCTGGCAGGCAATGACACAGGCGTTGCAACCCGTGCAGGCCGAAAGATCGACGGACAGGCCCCAGGCCTCGTTCGGATACTCCCACATGGGAAACATGGAAAGCTCGGGCCCCGGCGAATGCCCCATATGCTGAACGAACTCGGGCTCTTGCTCGAACTGATGCAGGGTACCGACGCGGACAAGGTGCCGCTTCTCGGCCTCCAGGCCTTCGAGTGGAATGTTGCTGTGCATCTGCGTGCTCGCCAGAGGATGATCTCCGCCAGCCGCCTGCACCGAGGCTCCCACTGCGGTCCACATGGCGTCGGATCCGCGGAGTTGGTAAGCGTTGAAACCGGTGCCGGTGCCCACCTTTCCGGTCGTGCGTCGGCCGTAGCCGAGATGTACGGTGGCGGTCTGGTCGGGGTGACCGGGCAGAATCCAAACGGGAATCTCCAGTGTGCCGGGGCCGGCGGTGACCTCGACGATCTGTGCATTGCGCAGTCCCAGACTCTCCGCGCCGGCCGGGCTCAGCAGGAGCGCGTTGTCCCAGGTGAGCTTGGAAAGCGGCTTGGGGCACTCCTGGAGCCAGCCGTTGTTGTTGAAGCGGCCATCGTAGATCGTCGGATCTGGGCGGAAAACAATCTCGAGAGCCTCCCGATCGGGCTGCATTGTCGCAATTGCCTGGCAGGCTGCAGCCACGGCTCCGCCGGCAGACGAGACCGCAACCGAGGCACCGGCCGAATCGTTGATGAATCCGTCATGCAGCCAGCTACGCCAGGTCTGTTCGAAACCTGCCCCTGGTCGTTTGCTGCGCCAATAACCCTGGACCAGGTCCAGATCGCTCCGGCGGCCCTTCTTGGTGAAGATACTGACGACTTCCGCGATCGATCGGCCGCCGTAGAGCGGCTCGATCAGAGGCTGGGTGAAGCAGACGCTGCCGTCATGGGCCCTGGCGTCTCCCCAGCTTTCCAGATAGTGCGCTTCGGGCAAGTGCCAGTGGCAGAAGTCAGCCGTTTCGTCCTCGTAGAGGCCGAGATGGATACGTCGGGAGACGTTGTTCATCGCGGTCATGAACTGCAGGTCGGCGGGTGCGTCGAACACCGGATTGCAGCCGAGAATCAACAGCAGGTCGACCTCGCCAGCTTGCATGTCGCGCACCAGGGCCTGCAGGGAATCGGTCTCGATCTCCCATCGGTACTCTGCGGGTTCGAGATACTCGACTGTGGTTCCCGTGCTTCCCAGTTCGGCATTGATCGCGTGCGCCAACAAATGCGTCTCGGGTGAAGCAAAGTCGCCAGGGATCACCAGTCCTCGCGGGCCCGCAGATCGCAGGTCTTCAGCCACCGCCGAAATCCATTCGTGGTGGGTCTCCGCTAGCGATTCCGGGTTCGCTCTGGCACCTGGCACTCCGATTTCGGCCGCCAGCGTGGCTGCCAGCGCCGCAATCTGTCGACTCGAGGTGGCCAGGCGGTGATCAGCGAGTGTCCCGGTGTTGGTTGGAGAACTCTCCAGCACATACAAACGGGACATGTCGCTGTGCCCTTCCTCGACTCGGCGGCGGCCCGCGAAGTCCCGTGCGTTGGCCAGGCTATCCGGGCCGCTGGTCAGAAAGTCTGCATCCAGGGCTACGACGACATCGGCGTTCTCCAGACGGTACCGGGGATTGACCGGCTTTGCGAACAAATTCTGCAACCCGATCCGTTGGTGATCGCGGGTGACCGGGGTGTACTGGTGCCAGCGAGCCCCGGAGTGGGTGGTGAGAACTTCGTCGATCGTGGCTCCCAGAGAAGGCGACGTCACGGTGTGAGTCAGGATCCTCAGCCGCACGTCACCGAGGGCTGTCAGCGATTGCAGAGCGTTGCGGCTCTCCTCTTCAAAGGCGTCCCAGGTGCGAATCCGGCCGAGATTCTTGACCACTTGCGAGCGCTCGGGATCGTACATGTCGAGGATCGAAGCCTGCGCATACAGGTCGGCTGCTCCTCGGCTGGCCGGGTGCTGGGGATTGCCTTCGATCTTGGTCGGACGCCCCATGTGACTCTCGACCAGGACCGGTCTGGCGAAGCCGTCCAACGTCATGGCGGAGGCGAAGTAGAGCGGCTTGCCGGGAATAAGTGACTCAGGTTGCTGCACATAAGGGACGATCTTCTCTACCGGCTGCCGGGTGCAGGCGGTAAGCCCACCGAGTGCCAGAGAAGCGGCCGCAAGCTGGAGAAAGCGGCGTCTGTCGACGCCCTCGGGCAGCTCGCTGGCCTGTTGCGGAAATTCCCGGTGCAGCAACTCTTCGAACTCGGGAGACTGCGCCAACTCTTCCAGACTGCGCCAAAACTCGGGCCCCTTGGCTTCGGCCAGCTGCGCGCGCACCTGTTCGAGCTCCAGCGATCCAGAGGGTCGGGGCGCTTCGGGTTTCTTCTGACCGGGTGTAGGACTAGACATCGCTGAGGTTCTCGATCGTTCGTTTCTACCGATGACAGGCCGAACAGCTCAGCCGGCTCTCGATGTTGTACTCCTCAACCAGCTGCGCACCAAGGGTCGCCTGGTCGTCGGCACGCCACTCCATGTTGTAGATCTCCGAACGGGGGCGGACGTGGCGCTCGGGTGCGCGATGGCAGTCCAGGCACCATTCCATTTGCAGTGACGCATGCTGTTTCATCAAGGGCATCTTGTCGACCCTGCCGTGGCAGGTGGCGCAGCCAACGCCTTTGGCGATATGGATGCTGTGGTCGAAATAGACGAAATCCGGCAGATCGGTAACTCGCACCCATTCGATCGGCTCACCTGTGCGGAAGCTCTCACGAACCGGCTCCAGCATCGGACTGTCATTCCAGATCAGCTTGTGACAGTTCATACAGGTGGCGGTGGGTGGAATGCCGGCGAAAGCCGATTCTTCCACGGAGGTGTGGCAATACAGACAGTCGATGCCCAATCCCGCTACATGGTGGTCGTGACTGAAAGGGACGGGTTGTTTGCGGATGACACCCTGGCGGGTGGCCCAGGCTGAACGATTGAGATCGGCGAACACCCAAACGAGAACAGCCAGGAAGACAATAGCGCCGAAGAGGCTTACCTTGGCCAGCGTATTGGTGCTGGGTTTGAAGATCTGCGACATCTACCGGCCTCGGCTCACTGCTCAGGCTCCTCCCAAGTTACTAGACAGTCCTGTCCCTCCGCAAGCCCTGGGACTCGCAAGGATACCGATGCTGCCACTCAAGTCAAGTGACAAGTCGTGGGCGCGTCAGCCGGCTGGACTAGTTAGCTTGGGCGCCGTTGGGATAGGTGATGAAGAAGCCGTCCGCCCAGACAATGTCCTGGGTGTAGTCCGAGGCCAGAAACGGTCCCATGTGGTAGTTGCCTCCACTTCCGTTCGGGCCTTCGGCACCATCGCGTCCAAAGCTGCGAATGCCGATGACCGTTGCTGTCGAGGGATCGCCGGACCAGCGGTACTCGAAGCGCCTTGCCCAGCCGTCGTGGGAGGGCACGCTGCGGGTGTAGTACATGTCTTCGCTGACGTAGAGGCGACTCATCAATTCGTCGGCAGTCAGGCTCTCCGTCAGGGAAAGGAAACTGTAGGTCTTGGTAGAGGCTCCAGCGGCCGCCGCCGAGGACTGGTCGGTAAGCCACGACATCCAGGCCCCGCCCAGGTCCCTCATATCAGCCATGGTTCTCTTCTGTTTGGCCTTCTGCAGGGAATCGAGCAGATTCGGTATGAGAATGGCGGCGATGATGCCGATGATGGCCACGACGATGAGTAGTTCGATAAGGGTGAAGCCCCGGCGTCGGGTACGGTCGAGAAGTGTCGTGGAAGTCATGGCTGAGGCCTCGTTCTGCTGCTTGGCGTGGCTCCTGGGTACCAGAACAAGCAGAATCCGTGCCAACTCAGAAGCAGGCGCGTCACCCACTGTTTGGGAGCCTTCCAGAGATGCGATTGACAATTTGTGACACCCGATTCCGATAAAATGGGTGATCGTCGTGAGGTAAGCTGATCCAATGCATGACGCTCAAGTGACGCCCAATGGAGGTGACAGTGGCCCGCTGCGCACGTTTGTAGGCCTTTTCTTCGTGCCCGTGGTCGTGGTAGTGCTTTGTGTGGGCGTCTTCATTGGCTTCGGGTGGATCGCCTACGAACATCAGAGCGTTGGCGACTATCTGAACGACCTGAAGTCCGGTTGGCGGCCGCGGCGAGCCCAGGCGGCCTATGAGCTCTCGAAGATCCTGACGGCGGACCCGGATGCCCTGGCTGACGATCCCGCAGCTCGTGCCGAGCTGCGAGCTCTCTTCGGCCAGGCCGATCAGGGAGAGATGCGCCGCTACCTGGCCCTGGTGCTCGGGTATACGCGAGACCGGGAGGCTACGCCGCTGTTGATCGAAGCTGTCGAGGACGACGATTCCGAGACACGGATCTATGTCCTCATGGCGCTGGGTGCACTGGGTGATCCGCAAGCCGAGTCGACCCTGATCGAAGCTCTGCGGGATCCGGATCCAGGAGTTCGCAAGACCGCGGCTCACGCGCTCGGAGCCCTGGGCCAGCCGTCCTCGTTGGGATCGCTCGAGCCACTTCTCGAGGATGCGGTGGCGGATGTCCGCTGGAACGCGGCGCTCTCCACGACCCGACTGGGCAGCCAGGCAGGCGTCCCGGTTCTGCTCCAAGTGCTCGACCGCAACCTCACCGAACAGGTGCCGGACATCACTCCGGCACAGGTCGAGGAAGCGATGGTCAGTGCAATTTCGGCGCTGGGAATATCAGGTGCGGCACAAGCTTTACCGCTTCTCGAGGAGTTGGCTGGTGCAGATCCGAGTCTCAAGGTCAGACAGGCTGCGCTGGAGGCTCTCAAGGTTCTGAGTCAGGACGACGATCGGTGAGTACCTCGGTCGAGGAACAGATCAGCAAGATCCCGCTGTACAAGCGATTGAACCGCGAGGATCGGAGCGAGCTGGCCGCGGTCTGCCGTGTCGAGAGCTACGAACGCGGTGCCGAGGTGTTCTCCGAAGGCGATCCTGCCGATCAGTTCTTCACGGTCGTGGAGGGGCGTATCAAGGTATTCAAGGGGACCCCTGACGGGAGAATCGTCATTCTGGAGATCTTTGGCCCGGGTGATCCTGTAGGCGCAGTGGCTGTCTACGAAGAGTTGCCCTATCCAGCAACTGCCGTCGCTCTCGAGCCGTCGACCTGCCTTGCCATATCCCGAGACGATTTCTTCGGGTTGCTGCAGAGCCGACCCTCCCTGGTGCGCGGGCTCCTGGTGGCTCTGACCCATCGTCTGGTGACACTGACCAGTCGGCTCGCCGAGCGTACCGGCGGCCGAGTCGAAACACGTTTCTCCCGGCTATTCCTGAAATTGGCAGAGGATATCGGCCAGCCAGTAGAGGGCGGAATCCTCATTCCCATGGCACTGTCGCGTCAAGAGTTGGCGGACCTGCTGGGCACCACTGTCGAGACCTCGATCCGGACCATGAGTCGCTGGGGTAAATCCGGGATTGTCTCGACAGAAAAGGGTGGCTTCCTTGTCACCGATCTCGAGGCCTTGGAGAGACTCTCCCTGAATTGAGCGGCAGCCGTGCAAATGCAACCTGAACCGGCGATCGAGCCAGAGTAGGAACCATGATGATGAAGAGATTGGACATCCCTCGCAACACGACTATTGCCTGCGCCGTCACGGCGCTCTTGGTTGCTGTCTTTCTCGCCTGCGGCGGAGGCGGGGGCAGCGACGGTGGAGACAAAGATGTGGCGGCAGGCCAGCGGCTTTACATGGCCAATTGTGGGCTGTGTCATGGGCAAAGCGCCGAGGGCAAGCCGAAGTTGGGCAAGGGGCTGCACGACAACGAGTTCGTCAACAGCCTGACCGACGAGGACCTGTTGGCGTTTCTCCGGGAAGGGCGCCGAGCCAACCACCCGTTGAACACACGGGGTGTCGATATGCCACCACGGGGTGGCAATCCGGGCCTGACGGATGACGACCTGCGGCAGATCGTGGCCTATCTGCGGAGCCTGAGCTGAACGCGGGCGGAGACAAGTACTCGCGTCTGGACTATCGCCGGCTGATCGCCTGGCCACGGCGCTTGCAGCGAGAAGCTCCTCTCCTCGAGGACGTGCTCTCGAGTGGTCCCTCACGGCGTATCCTGGACCTGGGGTGTGGTACGGGCGAGCATTCGAGATACCTTGCGGCCCAGGGCTTCGAGGTCGTGGGAGTGGACCGAGCTCCGTCGATGATCGCGACAGCGCGAGAGCAGGCGCCGGCCACGGGGGTCGTTTTTGTCGAAGGTGATCTGCGAGATATCGACCGAGTGGTCGAAGGTCGCTTTGGGGGCGCGCTCTGTCTGGGAAACGCGCTGCCGCACGTGCGCTGCGAGGTCGACCTGGATCGCTTTCTGACGGGTCTGCGCAACCGATTGGAGCCCGACGCACCGCTTCTGATGCAGCTGCTCAACTACCAGCGGATATTCGACCGCGGTGAGCGCTACCTGCCGTTGAACTTTCGCGACGATGGTGAAGAGGAGATCATCTTTCTGCGGCTGATGGACTTGCGGGACAACGGTGAGGTGATCTTCTATCCGTCGACCCTGAGGCTCGTGCCGGGTGCGGAGCCGCCTCTCGAGGTGAAGGCTGCCAAGGAGGTTCACCTCCGGGGTTGGCGCCACCTCGAGCTGATCGACGCCCTGCGGGGAGCGGGTTTCGCGCGGCAGGAAGCCCTCGGCAATTTCGCTGGAGAGGCCTTCGATCCGCAGGCTTCCCACGATCTCATCCTGGTGGCGCGATAGGGGCATGAATGGCTTGCCAGTCGGCGAATGGACTTGACAGGCCTCCTGCCATCGACTAGAACTGGCAAACCAACTTCGATAAAGGGCCAGAGGGCCTGCATTGTCCACCACATGGTGGACTACGGAACCGTAGTTTGAGCGATAAGGAAAAAGAGGTTTCCAGACGAGGGTTCCTTTCCTGGGCGGCTGTCGCCTGGGTGGGTTTCACCGCCGCCATCGGGGGCTGTGTTACCGCCTTCAATCGCTTTCTGTTCCCGAATGTCCTCTACGAACCCCCGACCACATTCAAGGTGGGGCCCGCCGGAGATTTTGGCCCCGGCATGGTGGACGAGCGCTTCAAGGAGTCCAACGGAGTGTGGATCGTCAACAACGAAAACAAGCTCTATGCTCTGGTCGCCGTATGCACCCATTTGGGCTGCCCACCGAACTGGCTCGATGCCCAGAACAAGTTCAAGTGTCCCTGCCATGGTAGTGGTTACTACAAGAGTGGCATCAATTTCGAAGGTCCGACTCCCAGGCCTCTGGAGAGAGCTCGGATCTTTCTCGATCCCGACGATGGACAGGTTGTGGTGGACAAGGCACAGCGATACCAATGGGAGCTCGGTCAGTGGGAAGACCCCGACTCCTTCATCTTGATGAGCTGACCGAGGGGGAACTGGATTTTGGGAGTCCTGAAAGATCTGCAGAAAAGCATTGTCAAGTCGCAGGTCTGGAAGTCCATCTTCCGGGTCGGCATTCCTACCGACAACCGCAAGCGCGCTCTGGCCATGTTGGGCAACGTGGTCCTCCACCTTCATCCGATCAAGGTGAAGAAGTCGGGTTTGCGCATGAGCTACACCTGGTGCATGGGTGGCACCGCGTTTTTTCTGTTCCTGGTCGAGACCATCACCGGCCTGCTCTTGATGTTCTACTACCGGCCGACAGTCGAGTATGCCTACTTCGACATGGTGGATCTGCGGGAAGCCGCGGCGTTCGGCATCATGCGTGAGCTGCATCGTTGGGGTGCCCACGCGATGGTGATCGCGGTCTGGCTCCACATGTTCCGCGTTTTCATGACCGGGTCGTACAAACCACCCCGCGAGTTCAACTGGAACGTTGGCGTCGTCCTCCTCGTGCTGACACTCCTGCTCTCGTTTACTGGCTACCTCTTGCCCTGGGACCAGTTGGCCATCTGGGCGATCACGGTGGGATCCAATATGGCCCGAGCGACGCCATTCTTGGGAACGGAGGGGCCGGGCTCCGCCTTGTTGGCTATCGGGGGGACCAAGCTCGTCCATGTGGGTAGCGATGCCCGCTTCGCCCTGATTGCCGGCCGCACTATCGGCGGCGGAACGCTGATTCGCTTCTATGTGCTCCACTGTGTGGGAATTCCGTTTGCCGCGGCCTGTCTGATCGCGGTGCACTTCTGGCGAGTTCGAAAGGACGGAGGAATCTCCGGACCCGTTTGATAGGGGCCAGTTCAACCAGCAATGGAAGCTCTCAAGAATTTCATCAATTTCCTTTCGTACCCGCAGTGGTCTTTCACCCTGTCGCTGCTGGTCTTCGCCTGGTTGGTGTGGTCCAAACGGGCATGGACCAAGGTCGGGGGACTGATCATGTTGCTGGTGGGGATCGGCTTTTTCCTGCTCAGCATGCTCGATCCAAACTTCCGCACCATCGTGAGCAAGCCGGACAATGTTCCCATCGTCATGATGGTCTTCCTGGTGGGATTCTTTCTCTGGCTGTCGATGTACAAGGCGACACGCAACGACCGTTTGATCGCAGCGGGTGAGCCGACCTTCGAGAAGAGCGAGGTGGAAGACAAGATCTTCACCTGGCCTGACCTGGTGTTCTCGGAATTCATCTGCATGGTGATTCTCACCGTGGTCATGGTGTTGTGGTCGATCGCTCTCAAGGCTCCGCTGGAGGAACCGGCGAATACAGCAGTCGCTCCCAATCCCTCGAAGGCCCCCTGGTACTTCCTCGGTTTGCAGGAGATGTTGGTCTACTTCGATCCGTGGATGGCGGGGGTGGTGCTGCCGAGCCTTATCATCGTGGGTCTGATGGCCATCCCCTACATCGACACCAACCCAAAGGGGAACGGCTACTTCACCTTCAAGGAGCGCAAGACCGAAATCATCCTCTTTCTTTTCGGTTTTCTGATCCTCTGGTGTCAGCTGATCGTAATCGGCACCTTTCTGCGAGGTCCCAACTGGAACTTCTTCGGACCCTTCGAGTTCTGGGACGTGGCCAAGATCGAACCCCTGGTCAACGTGGATCTGTCGGAAATCATCTGGATCAAGCTCTTGGGTGTGGGGCTGCCTTCCCACTGGTTCCCGCGCGAGATCTTCGGCATCGTTTTCATGGTGCTCTATCTGTTCGTGCTACCGGTTGCCTTGAGCAAGGTCAAGTATTTCAAGCGGTTCTACGAGCAGATGGGGCCAGCCCGCTTCTATATCGGCATCTCGCTCTTTCTGATCATGATGCTCATGCCGCTGAAGATGTACCTGCGTTGGCTGTTCAACCTGAAGTACATCGTTCACATCCAGGAGTTCTTCTTCAACATCTGAGACTCTCTCGATGCCCAAGCCCGCGGAAACCAAACCCGATCGCCACTACGACTTCCGTCGTCTGAACATGGTGTTCGCTTTTTGCGCTATTGCACTGCTGGCCATCACCATCTGGATGGTGGTGGACGACTACGCCAAGCCCTGGAAGCGGTACCAGGCTGAGTTTCGGGATCTGGAGCGTCAGGAGCTCGAGCGACTGGCCGAGGTAGAGCGCCAACAGATCGACGAGGGGCAGCTGGCCGAGCTTCGCGAAGACGTGGCCCAGGAGGAGGCCAGGCTGGCCGAGAGACAGGGCGAATCGCGTGAGTTGGAGCAAACGATCGCCAAGTTGGAGAAGAGGATCTATGCGGCGGATGCCAGGATGCGGACTACGAAGTCGCTGCTCGATACGGCCCGCTATGAGTACGATCATGCTCTGCAACACCTCGGTGAAGAGGAGACAGGAAGAGCCAAGCAAGAGAAAGAGCGGTTGGAGAAGCAGTGGCGCGAGGACCGCAAACAACTCGAGATCTATACCGAGCAGCGGGACGGGTCGGCAGCTCAGTTGGCCGAGATGCGCTCGGCGGAGCAGGTGGCCGAAGATCGCTTGGAAGCCTTGCGCAAGGGGGTATCCAATCTCGAGCAACGCGCCGAGAATCTGGACAAGGGATTCTCCTACTACCTCCTCAACGCGCCGTTGATGGACATCTTCGAACCCGATCTCAAGATCGAACAGGTGATGGTTCCGGGGCTCTACCACGACATCAACTTCACCAAGGTGGAGAGGGTGGATCGCTGTGTGACCTGCCATGTCGCCGCCAACCGACCGGGCTTCGATGGGGAGAATTGGCAAGCGCCCTATCGATCGCATCCGCGAATGGATCTGTTTGTCGGTGCGAGCTCGCCGCATCCCTACACCGAGTTCGGTTGCTCGTCCTGTCACGGTGGCCTGGACAGGGCGACCGACTTTGCCCGCGCCGGTCACAGTCCATCAAACGAGGCGCAGCAGGAGACCTGGGCCCAGGATCTCGACTGGGAGAGGCAACCGTATCTGGAGACTCCGATCTACCCTGCCGAGTACTCGGAGTCCGGCTGCGTCACCTGCCATTCGGCCGATGTATGGACACCCGGCTCGCAGATGGTGGAAACCGGCCGACAGCTGGCGTCGAAGATGGGCTGCTTCGTCTGTCACAAGATCGACTATCCGGCATTTCAGGGCCTGCCGCGTCCTGGACCCAATCTGGCAAAGGTGGCAGGCAAGACCAATTCCGCATGGGCCTATCGGTGGATCGAGGGTCCACGGAGCTTCCGGCCTACGACCTGGATGCCGCACTTCTTTTTTCAGGAGAACACGTCTTCCGAGCTCAATATCGCGCGGCAGAAGGCCGAGATCGTCAGCATCGTGTCGTATCTATGGAGCAAGTCGGAGACGCCCGAGTATCCGGATCCGCCTGCTGGCGATGCAGAGAAGGGACGGCAACTCTTCGAGAATGTCGGCTGTACCGGCTGTCACATCAAGGACCGCGAGGCCGCACGTGACGAGTATTTTCCGCAGATAAATCGGCTGCATGGGCCCAACCTGATTCGCACCGGCAGCAAGGTCACGGCCGGCTGGCTGTACGCCTGGATCAAGAATCCCAGGCAGTATGCGCCTGATAGTCGGATGCCGAGTCTTCGACTGACCGATCAGGAAGCGGCGGACATCACCGCATTCCTGATGGACGACCGTGACCCGGGGTACGAGGGACTGGAGCTTCCCGAGATCGACTCGGGAGTACGTGACGACCTGGTCCTGGGCTACCTGCAGAACAACCAGACGATCGAGCAGAGCGTGGCCAGTCTCGAAGCCATGAGCGCAGAAGAGCGCGACATCTTTCTCGGCGGACAGACGATTCAGAAGTACGGCTGTTGGGGCTGTCACGATCTGGAGGGTTTCGAGAATGCCAAGCCGATCGGTGTCGAGCTGACCGAGGAGGGGTCGAAGCCACTCCATCAGTTCGATTTCGGGCATGTGCACGATGTTCCGCACACGCGGCACGACTGGGTGCTGAACAAGATGCTCAAGCCGCGGGGCTACGACACTGGCAAGGAAGCGGTCAAGAACTACGACGAGCTCTTGAAGATGCCCAACTTCGGTATGACGGAGCGTGAAGCCCGAGCCATTGTGAGCATGGTTCTGGGCTTTACCAGAGAGTCTGCGACCGCCAGCCGGCTGGCGGGGCAGTCGACGCGGTCGGCATCCCTGGCAGAGGGGCGAAAACTCATCACCCTCTACAATTGTCAAGGTTGTCACCTGATCGAAGGCGAAGGCCATGCCATTCGCACTTCGATCGAAGATGTGGGTTTGCTGCCACCGAATCTGGCGGCTCAGGGTGCCCGGGTGCAGAGCGACTGGTTGTTCGAGTATCTGCACGATCCCAGCCGGGTCCAGATGAGACCCTGGCTCAGCGTGCGCATGCCCACCTTCGGATTCGATGACACTCAGGTCAACACCCTGGTGCAGTACTTCGCGGCTGGTGAGGAGCGGGAGCCCTTTCTGTCCTCTCCGGATCGGCCTGGGGAGCGGGATCTGGCCGTCGGAAGAGTGGCTTTCAATATGTTCCAGTGTGCCAAGTGTCACCCGGCGGGTGCGCAGGCGGCGAGCGAAGGGGTCAGCGCCGGCGAGCTGGCACCATCGTTGTTGATGGCTCGCGACCGTCTGCGCCACGACTGGGTGCCCAACTGGATTCAGGACCCACAGAGCTGGGTCCCGGGAACCAAGATGCCGGCGAATTTCCCCAAGGGGGCCGATGGCACGTATTCTTCGCCATTGACGATGGCCATCGATGCTCCCATGTTCAAGGATCAGAAGGAGCGCCTGGAGCCATACTTCGAGTCCGATGAGGAGCTCAAGGCAAGCCTGGCCGATGCGGATTATGTGACTCGGGTCCTCAGGGACCATATCTGGTGGAATCTCGATTAACAGGAGGAACGAAGCTGATGAAAAGAACATTTCTTGGCCTGGCCCTGGCCGTTGCAGCCATGACTCTCGTGGTCGCTTGTGGGGGCGGTGGTGAGCAAACAGCAGCAGCGCCGGAAGCAAAATCTGAAGCAGGCCCTGCGGCTGCCGCACCGGCAAGCGGGGGCAGTGGCACGATCAAAGGTACGGCAACCTATACCAATGGCGATCCGGATACCGAGATCGCGATGGACGCCGACCCGGTCTGTGCTTCGTTGCATCCCGATGCGGTGCACACCGAGAAGATCGTCCACGACGCCAACGGCAACCTGGCCAATGTCTTCGTGTATGTCAAGGAAGGTCTCACCGGAAGCTTCCCGGCGCCTTCCGGCTCGCACGTTCTGGACCAGGTCGGGTGTCAATACAATCCCCATATCTCCGGTATGCGTGTCGATCAGACTCTGATCATCCGTAACAGCGATCCGACGCTGCACAACGTGCACGCTTTGCCGGCGGTCAATAAGGAATTCAACATGGGGCAGCCGTTCCAGGGCATGGAGCTCGAGCACACTTTCGACAAGCCCGAGGTCATGGTGCGATTCAAATGTGATGTGCACCCGTGGATGTCTTCCTACATGGGAGTGCTGGATCACCCCTTCTTCAGCGTCAGTGGTGCTGACGGTGGGTACTCGATTGGCAATCTGCCAGCGGGTGATTACGTAATCGAGGCCTGGCACGAGGAACTCGGGACGAAGACGCAGAGTGTCACGGTCGATGCGAGTGGTGTGGTTGAGGCGAGCTTCGACTTTTCACCGGCAGGATAGATCCGCGACGAAATCTTCCCTCTGTCCAGGGACCTCGCAGGAGGTCGGCTGGCTTCCGGAAACGGCCGGCAGATGTGGCCGGCCGTTTCTCGTGTCGACGCGATCGTCTGACTCTTCGCGATAGACTCTCTGATATTCGGTCCGAGGAACGGGAGCAGTGCAGATGACGAAAGCAGTTTCCTACCACCGTGGAATCCATCGTCTGGCGGTGTTTCTCGCGGGATATGTGGTTCTCCTGATCACTGCCGGCGGTCTGGTCAAGAGCCTGGAGGCGGGACTCTCGGTTCCCGATTGGCCTCTGTCCTACGGCATGCTCAATCCGCCGCGCTGGTGGCAGATCGAGACTGTTCGCGCCGAACATGGTCATCGGCTCATCGCCGGGGTCGCCTTGATCCTGACGCTTGTCCTGACTATCTGGATTGCGCGCCGCGAAGAGCGATCCTGGGTCAGGAAGCTCGCCTACCTGGCCCTCGGTGCCGTCCTTGCTCAGGCTGCCCTGGGAGGCATCACCGTTCTCTTCTACCTGCCGACCGCGATATCGGTCTCTCATGCCGGACTGGCGCAACTCTTCCTGGCCCTGGTCGTGACCCTTGCCGTGGTCACTTCACGTCTATGGCTTTCGCGGCGTGCGGCGAGAGAGGGCGCCGAGGTCAGCGCCGTGGTCGCCCTGGCCACCGCTTCGACCCTGATGATCTACCTCCAGATTCTCATTGGCGCGGTGATGCGTCACAAGGGAGCGGGTTTGGCGATTCCCGATTTCCCGCTGGTCTTTGGAGGTTTGATCCCGCCGAAGCTCGATTTTGCAATTGGCATTCACTACACCCATCGGATAGGGGCGCTCGTGGTGGCGACATTGATTTTCTGGACCCTGGGGCGTGTCTTGCGAGTAGCGCGAGAGGAGCCGGCCGTGATGCGTCCCGCCTTCCTGATGGCCGGCCTGGTGCTCGTACAGGGAACGCTGGGAGGGTTGGTCGTTTGGACGTCGAAGGCCGTCCTGCCCAATACCCTCCACGTGGGTACCGGAGCACTGCTCTTGGCTGCCAGCGTCGTCTTGACGCTCAATAGTCGGCGTCTGAGTTGGGTGGGCGCGCAGCAGCAGGTCAGGTCCGCTTCAGCGGTCGTGGACAGGTTGGAGATGGAACAGGCGACCACGTGAGAACTCCAGCCGCCATCGGCAGTGAAGAGAGGGCTCCATCGACGGTTCTTGGAGACCTGCTCGAGCTCACCAAGCCGCGGATCACATTGATGGTCGTGCTGACCGCTGGCATCGGGCTACTGTTGGCCTCTGGAGGCGAAGCCCAATTCGCGCTCGCAGTGCATGCTCTGGTCGGGACGGGTCTGCTCGCTGCCGGCTCATCCGCGCTCAATCAGGTTCTGGAGAGGGATCTCGACGCCTTGATGCAGCGTACGGCTCAGCGGCCGCTGCCGGCTGGGAGAATGCACCCGGACGCGGCCCTGCTTTTCGGCGTCGCCTTGTCAATTGTCGGGTTGCTCGAGCTGACCGTGTTTGTCAATCTTCTGACAGCGCTGCTCGGAACCCTGGCGCTGGCCAGCTACGTGTTCCTCTACACTCCACTGAAACGGGTGAGCTCGCTGGCTACCGTCATCGGCGCGATTCCCGGAGCCATTCCTCCGCTGATGGGATGGACCGCGGTCACCAACGAGCTTGCCATGGGTGCCTGGGTCCTTTTTGGCATCCTTTTCTTGTGGCAACTGCCACATTTTCTGGCTATTGCCTGGATGTGCCGTGACGACTATGCCCGAGCCGGTCTGCCGATGTTGCCGGTGGTCGAGCCCGATGGACGCAGCACGGCGCGGCAGATGGTGCTCTGGGGAGCGGCCCTGCTGCCGGTCAGCCTTCTGCCGACCATTCTCGGGTTGACAGGGATCACCTATTTTCTCGGAACCCTGGCCTTGGGTTGTTTCTTTCTCGCAGTGTGTGTCGCTTTCTCATTGAGCTTCTCGACACAGGCTGCACGCCGCGTGCTGCTGGTGTCGGTCCTCTATCTCCCCGCGGTTCTGGCGGTGATGGTCCTCGACAGGGTCGTCTGATTTGGTGCGACAGGAGTTGTCCTCGCAGATCGCGGTGGACGCCCGGGACGTGGCGTTCTCCTACGGAGATCGTCGAGCGCTGGCGGGAGTGTCGTTCCAGATCCCGGAGGCACAGATCTTCGGATTCCTGGGACCGAACGGGGGTGGCAAGACAACGCTGTTCCGGATCCTGGCTACCCTGCTTAGCAGTCAGTCTGGCTCGATTCGAGTTCTCGGATCCGATCTCGCGCGCGAAGCGTCGCTGATTCGACTGCAGATCGGTGTGGTGTTCCAGGAGCCGAGCCTCGATCCGCACCTGACAGTTCTGGAAAACCTGATCCACCAGGGCTACTTTTATGGCTTGCGTGGTCAAGAGCTACGGCAGCGCTGCGAAGACCTGCTGACCCGTTTTCGGTTGGATGATCGACGTGGGGACCGGGTCAGCACGCTGTCGGGCGGAATGAAGAGACGGGTAGAAATTTGCAAGTCCCTGCTGCATCGACCCCGACTCCTGCTGCTCGACGAGCCCAGCTCGGGTCTGGACCCCGGAGCGCGCCGGGACTTGTGGACGGTCCTGGATGATCTGCGCGCGACGCAGGATGTGACGGTCCTGCTCACTACCCACTTCATCGAGGAGGGGGATCGGTGTGATCGGTTGGCGCTGGTCGACAGTGGAAGGATCGTTGCCCTGGGTCGACCCGAGACTCTCAAACAGGAGATCGGCGGTGATGTGGTCGTGTTGAGCAGCGCCGAGGCGGAGAGCCTGGGTGAGCAGCTGGCCAACCGTTTTGGGTTGGAGGTGACTGTGCATGGTGACGTGGTGCGATTCGAGCACAGCCGGGCGCACGAGCTTGTCGGCGACCTCATTGCCTTCTCCGCTGGCCGGATCCAGGCGCTGACGATCTCCAAGCCGACTCTGGAGGACGTCTTCCTGCGCCGGACCGGTCATGGTCTTTGGGAGGAGGGTGGTGAATAGCGTGCTCGCGACCTATTCCCTCTGGCACCGCGAGTTAGTGCGTTTTTGGCGTCAACCCAGCCGCCTGGCAGGAGCATTCGCCATGCCGCTGATCTTCTGGCTGCTGATCGGGACCGGGCTGTCGAGCTCGTTCCGGTTACCCGGCGGATCGGCGGATGTGGACTACCTGGAGTACTTCTTTCCCGGTACGGTGGCTCTCCTGGTGCTTTTTGGTGCCATCTTCTCCACGTTTTCGGTGATTGATGACCGCAACGAGGGCTTCTTGCAGGGGGTTCTCGTCGCACCCGTGGGTCGGGGTGCGATCGTGCTGGGCAAGGTTCTGGGCGGCGCGACGCTTGCCTGGATTCAGGGGATGATCGTCTTGTGCCTGGCACCACTGGCCGGAATCTCCTTGACCCCGGCGACGATCCTCTCTGCGGCCGGAGTCCTGGCTCTTCTGGCGGTAGCCATGACCAGCCTGGGATTCGCCTTCGCCTGGAAGATCGACTCGACGCAGGGGTTTCACGCGGTGATGAACGTGATTCTGTTGCCGATGTGGTTCCTTTCGGGCGCCTTCTTTCCGGTCGCCGAAGCCCCCACCTGGCTCGAGTGGGTCATGCGACTCAACCCGTTGACCTATGGTATCGCGGCACTGCGGCAGGTGCTCTACTTTGGCTCTCCGGGCCGTGGCGAGGCATCGCTATCGCTTGCGATCTGTCTGGTCATCCTGGTCGTGTGGTGTCTGATCTGTCTGACGCTCGATATCTGGGTCGTGCGCACAAGAGGTTCGGCATGAGCCGGGAAGCAGGAAAGGCACCACCTCTCCAGCGCCGGCTGTTATGGGGAGTCCTGACCGCCGTGATGCTGGCCATAGCTTTCACTGCCGTCATGGCACCGCGTTGGGGACGGCCCGTGGTCGGGGAGGCCCCCATGGCCTATGGACCAGCGCCGGATTTCTCTCTGGTCAATCGCGATGGTCGAACCCTGTCGAACGAAGACCTTCTCGGTGCGCCATGGGTGGCCGATTTCATCTTCACCCGCTGTGCGATCAGCTGTCCGAGAATGACGCAGAGGATGGTCCAGCTCGAGAGCATCTGGCCGGCCGACCTCCAGACGGCACGGGTTTCCTTCAGCGTCGATCCGGAGTTCGACACTCCCGAAGTGTTGCAGGCCTACGCCAGTTCGTGGGGAATCGAGGATCCTCGGTGGTTCTTCCTGACGGGCGATCGCGAGTTCATGAGATCGATTGTGATGCAAGGCTTCAAGCTGGCACTGGAGGCGAATCCGCCGCCCGGTTCGGTGAATCCCGGCGAGCCGATTCTTCACAGCACGCGTTTTGTGCTGGTCGATGCCGGGGGCTCGATCCGTGGCTACTATGATGTCGTGGAAGGTGGCGAGCTTGAGCGGTTGATCAGAGATCTGAAGGCGCTGCAAAGCGAGATAGCAGAGGCAACGGGACGATGAAGCAGGACTTGGCTGTGATGAAGATTGGCGTGCTGTAGTCATTGCTCACGCTGCTGCTCGGCCTGTTGCTGGTGATCTGGATGGTGCTGCAGGGCTGGCGATCGCGAAAATGATTCCGTCAATTCAGATAACCAAGCGCTTCGAGCTCTTCCACCATCTTCGGGTCGAGGCTTTCGACCTCCTCGGTTGTTGCACTCTCGAGGTCTAGCAGACCTCTGTTGTAGTGGCGTTGTGCGCGGACCGCTTGTCTGAGAAGAAGAGTCTGCAGCGGATTCTCCGAGGCCAGGTCCTCCGTTTCCAATGGATCGGTTGCGGGCCGGAAGAGCGCCAGCGACTGTCGGTCCGGAGAGCAGAGGAGTCGCCAGCCATCCACTTCCAGCATCAACCGGACTCGCGGTGGGCGCTGCGGATCATTACCACCCCGGGTCATGGCGTAGACTGCTCGCTCTGTGGCGCGACCTTCGCTAGCAGCCGACAGCAGGCTTGTACCCTGAAAGCCCGGCCCCTGAGTCTCGAGTGCGAGGCCGTCGACGAGCGTTGGTACCAGGTCGACGAGGCTGACAGGCGACGCGAGAACCGAACTGGGTAATGCTGCCGATCTGGGCCATTTGATGACAAACGGGATGTGCAACATCTCGCGATGTACGGTCTTCGTGTGCAAGAAGCTCCCATGCTCCAGAAAGGCCTCACCATGATCGGAGAGCACCACGATCAGCGTTTCGTCGTAGCGTCCGGCAAGGGTCAAGGCGTCGAGAATGCGCCCCACGAGAGCGTCGGCAAAAGCGGCATTCTCCAGATATCGATCGAAGACATAGCGTCTGTCCTGGTCGGTGACGGATCCCGGATCTCGTCTCCTGGGGTAGGAATTCAGCCGCTCGGCATCCACCGGCATCTTGCCCTGGTACCAACCGCTGTAGGAACCTCTGTAGGGTGGCGGAGGTGTGTAGGGAGCGTGGGGCGGAATCAGATGAACGAAGGAAAAGGTCGGCCGGTCCTCGGCCGTCAGGATCTCGACTCCGGGCACGGTGTCATAAGCACCTCTGGGTGTGCGATAAAACTCCTGAAATCCGCGTCGGTAGCTCTCGTGATTGCTGTAAAGCGGATGTTGGCTCCACAGGACGGTGCGATACCCGTTGTTGGCCATCATCTCGGCAAGGGTTGGAGGGGCTAGTGGCAGCCGACTGCCCCAGGATCCGATACCCAGGGTATCCGGGAACAGTCCCGTCAGGATCGCCGGTACCGACTGACCGGTCCAGGCAGCAGGGGAGATGGCGTTGGCGAAGACGGTACCCTCCCGGGCCAGACGCTCGATGCCGGGTGTGGGGTGCGGCCCCCCCCAGGGTGAGAAGGCGTCGGCCCGGGCCGCGTCCAGGAGAACCACCATCACATCCGACCGCTTCAGTTTTCCGCTGCGCGGTGCCATCGCGCTTGGGATAGGCGGCAGTGGCGGTGCCAGCGCCACGGATCCGGTCCCCGAGATGCCGAGGTCGAGCCAGCGAAGCACGCCATTGCCCCGGCCAGTAATGCCAATCCTCAGTCGCACCTGCTTGTTGGCCCAATCGGCAAGATCGAGCCCCAGGCTCTGAGGCCGGCCCACCCTCTTGTAGAGGCGGTCGTGGAAGAGGGTCTGCTCGGTTCCGGAGTCGTCCAATAGTGTGACATAGACGTAGACCGGTTCCTTGACATTCCGATCCGCTGGCTCGAAGGTGAATCGACCCTGGAGCCGGGCAGCTTCGGGCAGCGCGAGGACGGCCTCGAGGCTGCTCGCGACAGGCATCGAGACAGTGTCCGATCCGTCTTCCGCCACTCTGATCGATTCAGGTCGGGTCGCCCAAGGCTGGCGGCCACTGCTCGATCGAACGCGCACGCGGCGCAGCCGCATCTGAGAGGCGGGCTGCGATGCTCCCCCGGATTCAACTGTCGGCTGGACGAATTCGAGCCTATTGAGGCCACGGTTTACGCGGTCGGCTGGCACCTCGATCTGCAAACGGACCCACCCCTCGGGCGCGACGATCCTTTCGAGCCGTTCACCATTGAGGCGAATCCGAATCGGTGGCTGAGGTCCACCGGAGTCGCTCCCGCTGAGCTCGACCTCGATCTGGTCGATATCGCCGTCGGCGGAGAAGAGCTCCACCACCCCAGGTAGGGTGCTGAGCCTGAGCCAGGAATCCGCGGTCGAGGCATCGGTCTCCTGCCTCCAGCCGTAGCCGACCTGATCGAGGCCGATCCCTTCGGGAACCGAGACCAGATCTGTGGAGACTTGATGTTGCTGGAACGAGACGACCTCGCTCAGACGCAACGACGGGCCACGGAGCTCGGTCTCGGAGCTAGGGGAACATCCGATCAGCAACAGAGCCGTGCCGAGAGTGGCCCGGGAGGCTGAGATGAGCGTTGGCATGGTGCGTCGACCCTGGCGCGGCGATTCTGAGCGGGTAATGGTAGCACCCGGGTGAGTGGTAGCCTGAGCGTTCTGGAGGACTCATGACCGACTTCTCACGCAAATTCGCCACCCTGGACACCAACGCGGTGCACGCCGCTGCCCCAGAGCCCAACATCGAGGGGGCTGTGGTCACGCCCATCTTTCAATCGGCGAACTACCTGATGGCGCAAGAGGCGACCTACGACGAGGTTCGCTACATTCGCCTGTCCAACTCACCCAATCACCGCTTGCTGCAGGCTCGGCTGGCAGTGCTGGAGAGCGGCGAAGAAGCGCTGGTGGCGGCGAGCGGCATGGCGGCCATCAGCTCGGCCCTTCTGGGGCATGTCGGCCAGGGTGAGCATGTGCTCGCCCAGCGCACGCTCTACGGTGGCACGCAGAGCTTTCTCGATCACGATGCGCCCAGATTCGGGATCGAGAGCGACAGCATCGACATCACGGACCCCCGTGGCGCCGAGGCCTGGAGCGAAAGGTTGCGCCCGAACACACGCCTCATCTATGTCGAGTCGATCTCGAATCCGCTGATGGAGGTGGGCGATCTGGAGGCGGTCGTGGCTTTCGCCCGCGAACATGGGCTGGTCTCGATGATCGACAACACATTCGCCTCGCCGGTCAATTTTCGTCCCCTGGAGATCGGGTTCGATCTGGTGGTGCACAGCGCGACCAAGTACCTCAATGGTCACAGCGATATCGTGGCCGGAGTGGTGGTGGGCTCGGCGTTGCGGGTAACTCCCGTGCGCCGACTCCAGCAGCACCTGGGAGGCTCGCTCGATCCTCATGCCTGCTTCCTGTTCGAGCGTGGCCTGAAGACGCTGGGTCTGCGGGTGCGCCGCCAATGCGCCACCGCCCAGCGGCTCGCCGAGGTACTGGGCGAGCGGCCTGAAGTCCGCAAGCTCAACTACCCGGGACTGATCTCGGACCCTGGGCACCGATTCGCGGAGCGACTCTTCTCGGGCTTTGGAGGGATGTTGTCCATCTATCTTGGAGACGTCGTGGTGGCGGAGCGTTTTCTCTCCAGGCTGAGGATTCCCATACATGCAGCCAGCCTGGGTGGAGTGGAGACTTTGGTCGTTCGGCCTGCACGCAGCTCCCACCTTGGCCAGACATCGGAACAGCGCGAAGCTCTCGGGATCACCGATGACCTGATCCGAGTTTCGGTCGGCATCGAAGACCCGGACGAGTTGGAAGCGGACTTCCTGCAGGCTCTGGAGGCCTCGTGAGCTCCCATCGCTGTGAGTGGGCTGGAAGCGACGCACTGATGGTCGAGTACCACGACCGGGAGTGGGGCGTGCCTGTTCACCACGACCAGAAGTGGTTCGAGTTTCTGATTCTGGAGGGGGCGCAGGCGGGCTTGAGCTGGTCGACCGTGCTGAAGAAGCGAGCCCGCTACCGCGAGGTTTTCGACAACTTCGACCCGGCCAAGGTGGCCTGCTATGGCGAGGCCAAGGTGGCGGCGCTGCTGGACGACGCGGGCATCATTCGCAACAGGCTGAAGCTGGGGTCGGCCATCTCCAACGCCCAGGCGTTTCTTCGGGTGCAGGAAGAACATGGGTCCTTCGATGCCTTCATCTGGCGGTTTGTCGGCGGCGTGCCACGAATCAACCGTTGGTCGAGCTTGTCGGAGCTTCCAGCAACCACTGCCGAATCGGATGCCATGAGCCAAGAGCTCAAGCGTCGCGGATTCCGCTTTGTCGGCTCGACGATCTGCTACGCCCTGATGCAGGCCACCGGGATGGTGAACGATCACACCGTGGACTGTTTTCGCCACACGGAGCTGGGAGACGCCTAGATGTTCTTCGGATCGCGGTTGCTGACGCTGGCTGCCGGGGCGATTCTGCTATTGGCAGGTCGCAAGGTGTATTGGTTCCTGGTGGGTCTGGTCGGTTTCGTCCTCGGGTATGGCTTCGCGGCTGAGTTTCTGCATGGACCGTCCTGGATGATCCTGATCGCCGGTTTGGCCGCGGGCCTGGTGGCCTCGGGTCTGGCAGTGTTCTTTCAGCGGATTGTCCTGACAGTGGCGGGGCTCTTGATCGGTGGCCTGGCCGTGCTTTGGTGGGCCGAGCAGATGCGCTGGGGCACGCCGTGGTGGGTCTGGGCGCTGGCTATTGGGGCCGGACTGATCGGAGCGATCCTGACCAGGGAGGTGTTCGAGGTAGCCTTGATGGTGTTGTCGTCGGTCTTCGGGGCAGCCTTGGTGCTCGAGGCCCTGCACCTGTCCACCGAACAGATCAGCCCGGTCTTCATCGTTCTGGTGGCGGTCGGTATCGTGATCCAGTTCTTCGGCTCGAGACGGCAGAGAGCGTCATAGGAGGTTGTAGCTGTGAGCAGCGTCAAACAGATCTATGTCGACCTCGACGATGTCCTCTCCGAGACGGGGAGGACGTTCCTCGAGGTGCTGACCACGCAGTTCGACAAGCAGGTCGATTGGGATGAGATCCACGACTACGACCTCGGCGTGTCGCTGGGACTGGACGAGGCACAACTGACCCGATTCATGCACGCGGTGCACCGACCCGAGGTGCTGGCGTCGGTGGCACCGATGGCCGGGTCGCTCGAGGTGTTGACCGAGTGGATGGGACAGGGCTACCAGATCGAAGTCGTCACCGGGCGGCCCAAAGCCACAGAAGATGTCTCGCGTCAGTGGTTGCAGGCGCAGGCGATGCCCCATTACTCCCTGATTCATGTCGACAAGTATGCGTGGGAAGAGGAACTCCTGGGGACCTCGGCAGGGGTGCCGCTGGTGCAGCTGGCTGGCAACGGTTACTGCCTGGCGGTGGAGGACTCGGCGGAGGTGGCGATTCATCTTACTAAAATCCTCGAGGCCCCCGTGGTGGTCCTGGATAGGCCGTGGAACCGTCGTCGGCTCGACGAACATGCGAATCTGGATGGAAGGATTGTGCGATGCGACAGCTGGCAGGAGATCTTCGAACGATTCCCGTCACCCTGATCCTGTTGGCGGCACTGGCGGGTCTCAGCGGAAGCAGCCAGGCGAGCGCCGAGCAAGCCCCTGACGACGTTTCGTTCCCTGCCGCTGATGGAGGGCAGATCCATGCCCACCTCTACGGCACCGGTGATCGTGCCGTGGTTCTGGCACATGGCAAGGTCTTCGACAAGGAGAGTTGGCAGCCCCTGGCCGAGCGGCTGGTGAGCGCAGGGCTGCTCGTGCTGGCCCTCGACTTTCGCGGATACGGGCACTCGCGTCCAGGCAAAGAAGGCAATCGCATCGACCTCGATGTCCTGGCGGCCATCGACTACCTCGAGGAGCGTGAGACCGCGAGCATCTCGCTACTGGGAGCCAGCATCGGGGGATGGGCGGTCGGCAACGCCGCCACCCAGGTCGGGCCCGGTCGACTCGACAGGGTGGTCCTTCTCGCGCCCGGTCCCATCGACAAACCGCAGGAGATGAAGGCGGAGGCTTTCTTGTACATCGCTTCGGCGGGTGAAGGAGGCATCGACCGGATCAAGCGTCAGTTCGAGCTTGCCCCGGAGCCAAAGCGCCTGGAGCTCCTGCCGGGCACGGCGCACGCCCAACACGTCTTCAAGACCGATCAAGCCGACGCCCTTACCGAGGCGATTGTCACAGAGCTCACCAGGTAGGCTCGCTGGAGTGGGTGCGTCCATGCTCATCTGGGGTCTTGCCATCTCGACCCTTGTGCTGTGCGGGAGTGCCATGGCGCTGCGTTGGGGTATGCGGTGGGGGTCGACGTCCGAGGAGCGCCACAGGCAGATGCCGGGTGACGAGTATCTGGATTCCTGTGCCACCGTGCGGGTGGCGATGACCCGGGCCGTGTCGATCGACGCTTCGGCGGCGCGGGTCTGGCCGTGGATTGCCCAGCTCGGCCGAGGCGCTGGCTGGTACAGCGTCGATTGGCTGGACAATGGCAGAAGGAGCTCCGCTTGGCATGTGCTCTCCTGGGTCCCGGAACCGCGACTGGGCGACGCGACCGCCATTGGTTACCTGCGGCACCTCGAAAAGGGGCAGGCCATGGCTTGGTGGGTTGACGGCGTCCAGTTCTTTGGTGCGCGCGCCTGTCTGGTGACAGCCTACTGCCTGGAGTCGAAGGGCAGCGGAACCCGTCTGGTCAGCAGGATGTCAGCGACGACGACCGGATTTGGCGCGACGGCCTCGATGCTCGTGTTTCGGGTCATCGACTCCTTCATGGCCACCCGCCAGTTGATTGGCCTCCGGGATCGGATCGAGTCCAGCCAGGACAACCGCAGCCGTCCCGGGGATCCAGAGACCGGGGAGCGCGATCAATATCAACTGTGCGCGGTTTTGTATGCAGCTGGAGGCAGCGCCGGCGTGGTCGGAAAGGAGCACGCTGAGCGGTGGCGTCGGTCGGCGATCGACGATGGCGTGATTCCTGACGACAGCTAGCCCTCGATGGCGATAAGGGAGGTTGAGATGCAGACGCGGACGCTGACCCGATTCACCATCTGGAGCACGATCATCGACCGTGGGAGCGGAGTGCTCCCCGGCGGATGGATTTCCTCGCACCGGACTGGATTTGTCGCACGCAAAGCAAGATGTTCCCCAGGTGACGGGAGACCTTTGTCTTTGCCAACAACTGCCTGATCGGGATTTTCAAGCTCATGTTCTGGCTCGTCAATCTCACTCCATATCTCGTCCTACGGATGCTCGCCCAGGTGCGACTTGCGAGCCGCTCTGGCGATGTCATAGACTCCGCTGGCTAACAAGCAAAGGCAGTGCGGCCTCCAGGGGCCTCCGATCTGTAGATCGACGGCCGTGGGAGCCGAGAATTCGACTCGAACTTTAGGGCGAGGTGTCGTCTATGAGTGTTCTCGAGAAGCACGAGTCCGACGGGCACGCGGATCACCACGAGGAGCCGTTCTGGAGAAAGTACATCTTCTCCCAGGACCACAAGGTGATCGGCATCCAGTACGGCTTCACCGCATTGTTCTTCATGCTTTTCGGCTTCTGCCTGATGCTGATCATGCGATGGCAGCTGGCGTTTCCCGGCAAACCGGTGCCAATCATCGGTGGCCTGCTGGGAGCAGCCAATGCACCCGGCGGCATCATACTGCCCGAGTTTTACAACCAGTTGGGCGCGATGCACGGCACCATCATGGTGTTTCTGGGGGTGGTGCCCATTCTGGTCGGCGCCTTCGGGAACTACGTCGTGCCGTTGCAGATCGGCGCTCCCGACATGGCCTTTCCCAAGCTCAACATGGCCAGCTACTGGTGCTACCTGCCCGGTGGCCTGATCATGCTGTCGAGCTTCTTCGTTCCAGGGGGGGCGGCTAATTCGGGGTGGACCTCCTATCCGCCGCTTTCCGATATCGCGACTCAGGGACAGACATGGTGGCTGGTGGGGATGGTGTTCTTGATCACGTCGTCCCTTCTGGGTTCGGTCAATTTCATCGTCACGATCTTCCAGCTGCGGTGTCCTGGCCTGACGTTCATGCGCTTGCCCTACATGATCTGGTCGCAGCTGGTGACAGCGTTCTTGTTGCTCCTGGCTTTTCCTCCGTTGGAAGCGGCCGGCATTCTCCAACTGATGGATCGAGTGGCCGGAACGAGCTTCTTCCTGCCCAGTGGCTTGGTGGTCAGTGGTGAGATTCTGGAAGTGGCGGGCGGAGGCAACCCGCTGCTCTGGCAGCACCTGTTCTGGTTCCTCGCCCATCCGGAGGTCTATGTGCTGATTCTGCCGGCGATGGGGATCGTGGCCGAGGTGATCGCCAACAACACCCGCAAGCCTCTGTGGGGTTACAAGGCGATGGTCTATGCCGGAGTCTTCCTCGGGTTCATGTCCTTCATCGTCTGGGCGCACCACATGTTCTTGACCGGAATGGGGACGGCGATCAGCTCCTTCTTCCAGACCACGACGATGATCATCTCAGTGCCCTCGGTGGTCATTCTCACCGCGCTGTTGATGTCGCTCTGGGGCGGCTCGATCCGCTTCAATACACCGATGCTGTTCGCCCTCGCATTTTTGCCGATGTTCGGCATCGGTGGGCTGACCGGGCTACCGCTGGGACTGGCACCAAGCGACATCCATCTGCACGATACCTACTACGTCATCGGGCATTTCCACTACGTGGTGGCCCCTGGAACCATCTTCGCCATCTTCGCGGGCATCTACTACTGGTTTCCGAAGATTACCGGTCGCCGGATGAACGAAACGCTGGGCAAGCTGCACTTCTGGCCCTCTTTTATATTCATAAACGGTGTCTTCATGCCGATGTTCCTGCAGGGGCTCGCGGGTGTCTCACGGCGGCTCTACGACGGGGGCGACCAGTATGCCCATGCCCAGGACGTGCTGCACTGGAACCCGTTCATATCCATGTCCGCGTGGGGGCTTCTGCTGGCGCAGATCCCGTTTATCATCAATCTCTTCGTGAGCATCAAGAAGGGCGCTACGGTGGGAGCCAATCCGTGGGAGGCCACGACCCTGGAATGGTCGGCAGCCCCCTCGCCACCGATCGGACATGGCAATTTCCCCGAGATCCCGGTGGTCACTCGCGGCCCTTACGAGTACAGCCCGCCGGATTCGGAGCGATCATTCCTGCCGCAAGACGCGGTGGCACAGGAGGGTTGAGGCGTCATGCAGATTCCCTATACCGTCGAAGCGCGACCGGATACCGGTCTCTACAACGCCAAGCTGGGTGTGTGGCTCTTCCTGGCCTCGGAGGTGATGCTCTTCGGAGCCCTGTTCTCGAGTCTGATCCTGCTGCGGACCGGCGCGGCGGAGTGGCCGCACGGCTACGACATTCTGAACGTGCCGTTGGCCACCATCAACACCATGGTGCTGATCTCTTCGAGTGTGACGATGGTGCTGTCATGGGCGGCGCTGCGCCTTGGAGACTTCAGGAGGTATCGGATGTGGATGGCGACGACCTTCGCCTGTGGGGTCGGCTTCATGATCATCAAGACGATCGAGTATGCCTCGAAGTTCGAGCATCACCTCTATCCGAGCACCGACAACTTCATGGCGATCTACTTCACCCTTACCGGCTTGCACGGACTGCACGTGCTGGGGGGAATGGTGGTCATGGCCTATTTTCTCGGACCCGGAGCCCGGATGTGGAAGAGCGAGCCCGACCGCTTCACCAATCGGATCGAGGTTCTCGGGCTCTACTGGCACTTTGTGGATCTGGTCTGGATCTTTCTGTTTCCGACCCTCTATCTGCTGTAGTGACGAGGAGAAGTGAGCATGTCTGGACATAGCGCGGAAGAGATCAAGAAGGAGACCAGGGTCTACATCATGGTCTTTGTCGCTCTGGCGGCCCTGACCCTGGTGACGGTCGCGGTCAGCTACCTCCACCTGAGTTTTGGCGCAGCGATCGCCCTGGCTCTCTTCATCGCCACCATCAAGGGTTCTCTGGTTGCGGCATTCTTCATGCACCTGATTTCGGAGCGTAGACTGGTCTACGCCGTCTTGATCCTCACTCTGGTGTTCTTCGTGGCACTACTCCTCTTGCCGCTTGGAGGATACGCCGACAGGCTGCGCTGATTATGCTGGGGCTCAAGAGCTTTCACGTCTTCTTCATCTGTGTCTCGATCCTGCTCTGTCTGTTGGTCGGTGTCTGGGGCCTGCAACGCTATGCCGAGGCTGCCAGCACCGGGGGTCTGGTGATGGCGATCGTGTTCTTTCTGAGCGGAGCCGCGCTGGTGTTCTATGCGATCCGATACTTCGGCAAGTTGAAGAGGTTGAACGGATGAAGTGGCACAGGACTGCGTTGACGACCTTCGTCCTGGTAGTGAGCTGGGTGCTGGCACCATGTGCCGCAGATGCTTGTGCCGTTTGTTATGGCGCTGCGGACTCGCCGCTGACCGAGGGTGTCAACAACGGAATCCTCGTTCTGTTGGCTGTTGTCGCAGTCGTGCAGGTGGGATTTGTCGCCCTGTTCTTGAGTATTCGACAGCGCGCTCGGCGGGAGCGCCGACGCAGTGATCGGTTTCAACTGATTGGTGGGGGAGCTGGCTAGATGCTGAATTTCCTGAACAAGTGGTTGCCGCCGAACGGATCCGCGCACGGTCCACAGATCGACCAGTTGATCGGCCTCATGCACTGGCTGATGGCGGTGCTATTCGTCGGCTGGAGCCTGTACTTTATCTACGTGCTGTTCCGATTTCGTGCCAGCAAGAATCCGCAGGCCAGCTACACCGGTTCCAAGAGTCATTTCTCTTCCTACATCGAGATCGGCGTTGTGGTGATCGAGGCGATCCTGCTGGTCGGCTTTGCGATTCCAGCCTGGGCAATGTGGGTGACACCCCACGAAGACGAAGCCAGTACCCTGCAAGTCAGGGTCGTGGGTGAGCAATTCGCCTGGAATGTGCAGTATCCGGGGGCTGACGGGATCTTTGGTGCCCGCGACATCGGCCTGGTGGACTCTTCGAATCCGTTGGGGTTGGATCGGAGTGATCCTTACGCCAAAGACGACATCACGACGATCAATCAACTCCACCTGCCAGTCGATCGACCGGTGACCGTCTTGTTGTCATCAAAGGACGTGATTCACAGCTTTTTTCTTCCCGCCATGCGGGTCAAGCAAGACTCGATTCCGGGCATGGAGATTCCCGTCCACTTCAAGCCGGTGATGACGACTCCCGAGGAGGCCCAGTTCCCAGGCTGCGCCGCGAACAAGACCTGCTGGGAGATTGCCTGTGCCCAGCTCTGCGGTCTGGGTCACTATCGCATGCGCGGCTTCTACCAGATCCACTCGCCAGAGAGCTTCGACGCGTGGATGGCCGACCAGGTGGCGAAGCTCGGTCCGGCAGGATAGTCCGCCCGCACTGAAGCGCAATCCGACTGAGGGTCCGACTCGCCTCGCAAGAGTGAGGGCAAGGCTACGCTTGTCGAACCCTCAGCCGAATCCCCGGGATCGTTGTGGCAAGCCCACTCGGATGCTCGCTTGAATTCAACGGGAAGAGGGTGAGGTTGCGCTCTGTGAGTCCCCTACCGGTAAGATCACGGCATGCCTGACGTGACGATGCTGCCACATGTCAACGCGACGCTGAACGGGCTCGGAGCGATCCTGCTCGTTACGGGGTACGTCTTCATCCGCCAGAAGAGGATCGGGGCGCACCGGGCCTGCATGGTCGGCGCGTTCACGCTCTCGATCCTGTTTCTGATCAGCTACCTGATATACCACTACCAGGCCGGGTCGGTGAAGTTCCAGGGAACCGGAGGGTTGCGGAGCCTCTACCTGGCGATCCTCGCCTCGCACTCGGTGCTGGCCGCGATCGTGCCGTTTCTCGCCCTGATCACACTCTGGCGGGCGCTACAAGAGCGTTTCGACAAGCATCGCAAGATAGCGCGCTGGACGCTGCCGGTCTGGTTGTATGTCAGTGTGACGGGAGTGGTGGTGTACTGGATGCTCTACCACCTGGTTACCTAGAGATCCAGGGTGGGCTGGTCAGGGGACTGCGTTTCGGTCGGCTCGGTACCACCAGAATCCGGTGACTCCTCTTCGCTCTCGGAACCGGCACCGGTGTAGAGGTAACGGCCAAAGCCGCGCAGAAACTGCAAGGGCTCACCGAGCTCGCTGGCGCTTCTGAGCTGAGCGAGCTTCGAATCGAGATCGTCGATGAAGTGGAGAGCGATCGCCTCGGCGGTCATGGGTTGCACGGGTGAACCGAATTCCAGACGGCCCTGGTGCGAGAGAATCAGATGCTCCAGATGGGTTTGCAGATCGATGGGAAAGTCCGGGATTTCGCGGCAACACTCGCGCAACAGGTCCCGCCCGATGACCACGTGACCCACCAGGCGCCCGACTGTCGTGTAGTCATTGACCGGCATGGCACCGATCTCCTGGAGCTTGCCGAGATCGTGAAACAGGACCCCGAGCAGGATGAGGTCCCGATCGAGCTCAGCGTAGTGGCCGCAGATCTGAATGGCCAGCTCGGCCATCGAGACCGTGTGCTCCAGGAGCCCCCCCCGGTAGGCGTGGTGAATGGTCTTGGCGGCCGGATGCTCCCGCAACTGTTCGCCGTGGGCTTCCAGCGCGGTACTTGCCAGCTCACCGAGCACGGGGCGCACGATTTCCTGCGAGTAGATCTCCCGCAGGCGCCGATCCAGCTGCCCGATGTCGTAGCGGGTCGACGGAATGATCAGCGCTTCGTCGAATCCGTGGTCGCGGTCGGCTGCGATGGCCCGTCGGCAGTCCTTGATATTGAGCTGCAGCTGATCTCGGTAGCGGTTGACGGTACCGCGATAGG
Organism: uncultured Acidobacteriota bacterium; assembly: GCA_963707075.1. Lineage (GTDB taxonomy): Bacteria > Acidobacteriota > Thermoanaerobaculia > Multivoradales > JAHEKO01 > CAXMQZ01. The sequence goes on along the minus strand of CAVPOX010000002.1, from coordinate 831,687 downwards.
CGACGAAGTCGTGCTGGGCGAAATCCCCCCGCAGGGCGGGGCTGTCCGACCAGACCTTGGCGACCATCGAGCCGGTGGCGTCGACCACCTCCATGTCGAGGTAGTCGCGGCCGTTCTTGTCCTGGCGCAACTCCTTCTTGGTGACCAGGGCGAAGCCGGTTGCCGCATCCCCCTCCTCGAGTTCGACGATCGGTGTATTGGTCACTTTGCGTGCCATTGGGAGTCCCTTTCCTGTCGTGAGATCGGCCCCTGTCGCGAGCACATGACAGGGGAACCAAGCCTATTGTAAGGTGCCGAGACCGTTTCTGGCAGTCCGCTTGCAAAGGAATCAACCGATGAACTCGAGAATTCTCCTGGCTGTGGCGCTCTACCTCGCCAGCACGGCTCTCCAGGCAGCTGTCGACACTTCCGCAGCTGTCCTCTGGCCAGAGCATCAGCGGGCCTTTATCCAGGACGCTCCGAGCTTGCTGCTGAGCGATGAGCAAAAGCAAGAGCTCCTCCAGGCTACGGCGGAGGGCCGAGATCGTTTCATCGAGGGCTTTCTGGGTGAGGATCCGATCCCGGAGACGCCGGAGAACGAGCTCCAGGCTGGTATCGAGCGTCGGCTGGCCCTGGTCCGTCACGAGGAGTTTCTCAGCTTTGTGGACCACCGGGCGCGGGTGCTCTTCCTCAATGGTCCCCCGGCCCACCGCGAGATCGTCGATTGCGGTCAGGTGTTCGTGCCGATCGAGGTCTGGTTTTATGGACCCGAGGGGGCGCGTTTTCCGCTGATCTTCCACAAACCCACGCCGGAATCCGGCTATCGGGCCTGGTTCCCGACCGACTCCAAGCGAGTCCTCTTCAACGAAGAGATGGAGTATTTCGTCGAGCAGCTGGAGGAGCTCGGAATGATGGGCCGCGGTGGCAGGTGGCTGCGCAAGGTATGCCCCGATGTCGACAAGGTCGATGAGGCGACCGGTGTCGAAGGACTGAGAGGATTTCAGAAGAACCGGCCGACGGACAAGCAGGTGCAGGCCTTTCTGGCGCCCCCGGAAGATCTCGGCACCTGGTCGGAGGCGGCGGCGGCAACTCAGCTACCGAACGACCTCGACCAGATCGAGCTCAGTGATATCGAGGTCCTGTTCCCGGCAAAGCTGAGGCAGCGGATGATCACTCGCTTCCTAGTCTCGATTCCCTCTGTCGCCGGTCTGGAGGTCTCCACTGCCGACGACGAGCCGGGCCTCGCCCTGGCCCTCGATGGAGAGATCGTGCAGGGAAACGGGGTCTTCGAGCGCTTTCGGGTCCGATTCAAGCTCGCGCCGCCTGCTGAAGACCAGCCAGTCGCGTTGGTTGTGGAGCAGCCACTGCGCCCCGATCGAGACTTCGTGATTCACCTGGCTGTGGTCGACGAAGTGGGGGGTGCGATGGCGTTTGCCAGTCGTGGATTCACCGTGCCCGACGAGGCCCAGCAGATCGAGCAGCCTCCAGTTCCCGAAGGCACCATCGTGGCGATGGGGAACATGCTGTCCGAGCAGACCATACCGGGTCGCGACAGTCTCGTTCTGGTGCCGCCGCCTGGAGATGTCGTGCTCGGGCTTTGGCGAGCCGAGGCGCTGGTGACCGGAGAGCGCATAGCCAAGGTGAAGTTTCTCGTCGACGACGTGCCGCAGATGACGCGCAATGCCCGCCCTTTCACTGCCGAGCTGCGGCTGGGTCAGTTCCCGGTCGAGCAGTTCGTGCGCGCCGAGGGCTACGACGCGATGGGTGAGCTGGTGGACTCCGACGAGGTTGTGATCAATCAGCCTCGCGGTGCCTTTCGGGTGCGAATCATGGAGCCGATGCGCGGTGCCTCGGTGTCGGGTCGCATCCAGTCGAAGGTGGAGATCACGATTCCGGATGAGCGGCGCATCGAGTCGGTGGAGTTCAAGGTCAATGAAGGGTCCGTCGCGACACTGGCGAAGCCTCCCTGGGAAGCCGAGATCGACGTGCCACCGGGTGGCAGCATGGCTTATCTGTCGGTGGTTGCGACGCTCGACAACGGCAGTCGTTCCGAGGAGGTGAGGTTTCTTAACTCCCCCCAGTATCTCGAGGAGGTCGATGTCAAGTTGGTCGAGCTCTTCACCACCGTGACCGACAAGTCGGGGCGATTGGTCAAGGGGCTGACACAGGAAGAGTTCGCGGTCACGGAGGATGGTCGACCCCAGACGATCAGCAAGTTCGAGCTGGTCGAGGATCTACCATTGACGCTGGGTATCGTGGTGGACACGTCGACTTCGATGGCGGACTCTCTGGCGGAGGCCAAACAGGCGGCCCTGGGGTTCCTGCACAACATGATCACGTTGCGTGACAAGGTGTTCGCCCTGGCGTTCTCCAGTGAGCCGACTTTGCTGATCCCCACGACCGACGACGTGGAGGCTGTCGAGGACTCTCTGGAAGAGCTGGTATCTCACGGGGCCACCAGCCTGCACGACGCGGTAGTGACCAGCCTGTACTACTTCAGGGGGGTAAGAGGTCGCCGAGCCATGGTGCTGCTCTCCGACGGAGACGATACGACCAGCGCCATGCCCTATCGCGACGCCCTCGAGTACGCACGCCGCAGCGGGGTCACGATCTACACCATTGGCCTGGATGTGGGAAAGCTGGAAACGGGGGTACGCTCGAAGCTGAATGAGCTCGCCAGGGAGACGGGAGGCAGGACGTTTTTCATCTCTCAGGCCTCCGAGCTGGCCACTGTCTACAGGCAGATCGAGGAGGAGCTGCGTAGTCAGTACCTGGTGGCGTACAGCTCGGACCGGCCCGGTCAGGACGGGGTCTTTCGGCAGGTCGAGGTCAAGGTGCGCGGCGGCAAGTTGAAAGCCAGGACCATCAGCGGCTACTATCCCTGAACCTTGCTAGCGCTGCCCATGGAAAGATCTGTCCTCTCAGTCGCCTGCTCGGTGGCCGCTATCTCGCTGTCGCCGTTCCTGGCCCATACCAGCGCGCTCCTGGCGGCCGAATCGGCTACCTACACCCATTCGTTGACCTCGGACCGCGTCAATGGTGTGCACGAGGATCTCGAGGTGGACATCGCACCTATCGAGCTCGGTCCGCTGGTCATCCAGCTGCGGGCACCAAGCTACAGCTTCGAGGTTCTCGAGCATGAGCTGCAACTGGGGGCAGTGGGTGAAGGCGTAGATACCGGGCGGTTGAGGGCGCGCTTCAAGGGCAAGGCCTACGTGGTGGCAGAGTTGGGGGTAGGCGACGTGACCAGCGAAATCGACGACAACATCGAGTTGCCTTTGCAGGAGATCGATCTCAGCGGGCGGGTGGAGCTGGTGCGCGAAGGGGATGGTTACCGCGTGACTGCTCTCGAGATACCGAGTTATCTGGAGATCCAGATGGAGAGCGACCTCGCCGGCCATCTCGATCTCCTCTGTCGCGGATTCTCGGTGATGGCCCTGGGCGCTATCGACTGTGATGCCCTCGACCAGGCACTGACGCGAGTCAAGCTGCCATTGCCGGAACCCGGGAGGCAGTTCTTCGTCTCGAGCTCGGACCTGACCCCGCACGAGCTGCAGCAGGTCGAAGCGTACTTCGCGCAGCGCGCCGACTAGCCTTCCGGGTCGGTGGCAAGACCCGCGCGCGAGCCCTCCTCGAGAATCTCCCGATACTCGGAGATCTGAAACAGGAACTGGTGGCGCAACTCCGGCTTGAGATGCGAGGCTTTGCGCAGCAGCTCGCGGTACGCCTGCTCCAGGAAAGGCTCGGGCTCGGGGGCCGGTTTGCCTCGATGGCGCAACCACCGGGTGCTCTGGAAGAGCCGGAAGTGGAGCTGTTCTTCCAGATCGGGTCTGGCCAGTCCCTTCACTGCTTCGTCGAGCTCGGAAGTCAGGCGCGCGATCTCTTCGGTCTTCTCATCGAGCATCGCCAGCTTCAGGAGGTAGGCCTTGTCGAAAGCGATCGAGCGGAGGTTGCCCTTCTGCCCGTGCAGCTCGAGAGCATTCTCCAGGTGATTTCTGGCACTGTCATGCAGCCGCAGTCGGATCTGTATCTTGCCCAGGAGCTGTTCGGCGTCCGCCAACAGTGCCTTGCGAGAGAGCAGGTTGAACTGGAACAGCGCCTTGGTCGCTTCTTCCTGCGCACGGTCCAGCTGACCGAGAAAGAGTTGGTTTTCGGCGATGGCCAGACGGGCTACGGCTTCGCCTGCGATGTCGTCCTTTCCCTCACGCAGAGTGAGGGCTTCGCGAAGCGTGCTGGCCGCGGAGGTGTAGTCTCCCAGGTGATTCATGGCTCGCCCGAGCCCGATGAGCGGATAGGCGCGATCGATCTCCCCCCCATGCTGCTCCAGCAGTTCGAGTGCGTCCTGGTAGCACTGCAAAGCCTGGGGATAGTTTCCCAAAGCCATATTCACGGCGCCCATCGCCGTCAGTGAGTTCCCGGCAACCCTGTTCAGCTTTTGCTCTTGTCGCCTCTCCAGGGCCTCCTGGTGCAGTTCGAGCGCTTCTTCGTAGCGCTCCTCGTGCAGAGCGATATTGCCGAGGTAGTACTTGCAGGATGCCGCCAACGCGTTCAACCCGCTACGGTCGAGGTTGTCAGCCAGCTTGTCGAGCAGCTGTTTGGCTTCGTCATAGCGCTCCTGATCGAGTTGCAGGCGGCCGAGCTGGATCAAGAGCAGTGCCTGCCGCCGCTCGTCGGCTCCCTGGGCGGCCTCGAGCGCTGTGCGGATGGTCTCCTCGGCCTGCGTGTACCTGCCCGCATCCTGATCGAGCTCCGCTTTGAGCCCTGCCAGGGCGAGCAGGCGGCGCGGTTGATCCTCGGCCAGCTCGACTCCACGTTCCAGGTCCTCGATGAACTCGTTGAGGCGCCCCAGCTTGCGGGCCAGAGGGAGCAGCTTCCAGAGCAGCTGCATCTCGATCTCGAAATCCCCCCCGCGCTCGCGGTGCCGGTAGAGCTCCTGGGAGAGGATCTCCAACAGATCGTCGCGGGGAATCTGCGCGGCATAGGAGCTACTCAGTGTCTTGAGCAGGGGTTCAATGGCCCCAGCGGTGCCACGCAGCAGCCGATAGGAATCCCAAACCGATTTGCCACTGCTGCTTGCCGTTGCGAGGGTGTGCCCGAGTGTGCCCTTGAGATGCGGAATCGCCTCCGAATCGATGCCGAATCGCAAGATGGTGCCGAAGACGGGACAGTTGAAGCCGACACCGGGGCCCCACGGTGAATCCATGGTGGCGAGCAGTCGACTGGCCAAGCCCCTGTCGGTCCAATCATCGAGGAGTGGTTGCCCCAGCTCCTCGGCCACTTCCGCGAGAATCTCGGCTGGCAGCCCGCTGTCGAGCAAGGACAGAAGGTGCGCTGGAGTCTCGATCTCCTGTCGAAAGGCCTCCGCCTGCAAGTGGCAGAGCAGGCGTGGGGAAGGGCTGAAGCTGGCAGTGTCCTGACCGGCGAAGAAGAATCCGCCATAGACTCGACGCAGGCTCTGCTCGCGAATCAACGCGATCATGGCCTCCTCCAACGCAAACGGGCATCCCAGCGTGGCATCGTGCAGGCGGCTCTGGGTTGCGCTCGGTAGCGACAGCCCGGTAAACAACTGCGGGCTGAACTCGCTCATCTCTCTTTCGCTGAACGGTCCCACCTCCAAACGGGGTACTGACTCGAGCCTGTCGGGGAGGCCAGCACCCGAACGGCCGATAAGCAGCAGGCGAAAGGAACGGCCCAGTTCCTGGACCTGCGTCAGCTGGGCGAGAGTGTCCAGATCCTCCGGGGTACCTTGCTCCAGGTCGTCGATCACGAGGTAGAAGGTTCGGTCGGTCGCTGCGGACAATCGAGCCAGAAGGTCGGCGAGCTCTTGCGGGTCGCTCGTCGTTTCCGAGTCGGGAAGCCAACCCCCAGACCCGGGGTCCCTGAGCCGCGGGAAGATGACGGCACTGGTCTGGTGATCGGCGACTGCAGCCAGTTGATCGGTGAGCTGAGTAGCCAGCGAACCCGTGCGTCGATGCGCCGGCTCGCATCGCAGCCACAGGCGAGGTGTCTTGGTAGCGAGCAGGAGCTGGTGGGCGAAATAGCTCTTGCCGCACCCGACTGGCCCATCGATACGCCAGGCGGGGGATGAGAGCAGCTCCTGCCCTGTCTTCAGCAGGGCGGGGCGGGGTACCGACTTCATGCGGCGGTTCAAGATTTCGCGATTGCGCCAGGGAGCGGTCTCCGCCTTCCGAGCACCCGCCTTGAACAGCGGTGGCATCTGGTCACCGGCTTCCCGAGCCTTGACCGCGTCGGTCGCTTCCCAGGGCAACTCCATCGCCTGGAGGACCCAACCCGTCACATGCACCACGCCAGGCTCGAGACTGGCAAACGAGCTCGGTGCGCGCTCGACCAACAAGTCACTTGCGGGCTGCGGGGTCCCGGAGGACACAAGGACCTCGCCTGGCAGAATCAGCAGTCGAATCCTCTCATTGGCTTTCGTGGCGAGATCGATGAGGCGCTGGCCGAGATGCAGGGCGGTGTCCACGATGGCTGCATCGCCGGTCTCGGCGGTGATGGCCAGAGTCCCCGGTTTTACGCGGTGAAAGCCCTGCCGCCCCCTGGTCAGTCGGTATAGCTCGGCATCGAACAACCCTGATTCCCGCCGGGGATCGTCGGTCCAGTAGCGCAGGAAGGCAGCTGGCAGGCGATAGGCGACGGAGTTGGCTGGTGTATTGCTCATGATGCCTTTGGTATAGTCGGGTGTTCGTCCCCGAGTGGGGCATAGACTCTACCCGACTCTAACGGCAACCACACCGGTATTTCCAAGTGGCAACCGATGTCCGAGGCCCACGAGCTGCACCAGGAGGATTCTCACCCATGACAACCCGAGGACTGATCAACCGTCTGTCTTATTTTACGATCGAAGACGAGACCATGCTTGCCGAAGCGTTCGCCGAGTTCGACGACGCAGTTTTTGCCATCACCTACAAGGTCGTCGGTACGGACGACGTCTTTGTCACGACCGGTGAGACGCTGGAAGCGATGGAACGATATGACGTTGCCTACAACCTGCTGGCGGAAGAGGATGCGACCCGGGTGGCGATTTATCACACTCCCCTTTCGAAGGAAGAGCTGACCGACTACGAGGACGCGCTCAAGGCGCTGGCGCTCGCCTACCGAGCGATCGGCATGGCCTGTGTCGGTGTCAATGGCGAGACGGACCTGGGCTTCGAGATTACCAAGAACACCAAGAACTACACCTATTTCACCGCGCCGGCGGGTCACACCTTCATCTGGCGCCTTTTCCACGATCGGGCCGAGGCGGAGGAATTCCTCAACAAGTTGACGCTCGGGGAGAAGGAGGCTCTGGCCTGGGCCAAGGGTATCCCGCTGGCCTCCTCGGAAGAGTTGGTCGGGTACCACTAGGATTGTCATCCCCTTTCGAGAACGAGACCTATAGCGTCTCTGCATTGTGCGAAGAGGTCCGCGACCTTTTGCAGCAGGCCTACCCGGAGGTCTGGGTGGCGGGTGAGGTCAATCGTATCCGCGAGCACCGCAGTGGACACTTCTATTTCGAGCTGGTCGAAAAGGGTGACGGGGACCAGATCACGGGCAAGTTGGAAGCCGTGGCCTGGCGCAACGACTACAGCCGGATTCGACAGGTTCTGGCGGTGAACGAGCAGGCGATTACCGAGGGGCAGGCCATCCGTTGCCGGGGCCGGGTAGACTTCTACCCTCCTTTCGGGCGTCTGCAGTTTGTCGTCCGGGAAGTTGATCCGGTCTTTGCGCTGGGAATGCTGGCCCGCCGCCGGCGCGAGACCCTGGCGGCCCTGTCCGAGGCCGGGTTGCTGCAGCGCAATGGCGGCCTGCCGCTGCCCGAGCTGCCATTGAGAATCGGGTTGGTGACCTCTCACGAGAGCGCCGCCTACCACGACTTCCTGAGCTCGCTGAGCGAGAGCGGTTTTGGCTTCCAGGTGCTCTTCGTGCACGCTGCAGTGCAGGGTCGGGAGGCGGAACGAGAGATCGTTTCGGCGATCGACTGGCTGTCACGCGGTAAGTTGGATTGCCTCGCCTTGATACGGGGAGGTGGCTCACGATCCGATCTGGCTGTCTTCGACAGCAGGGCGGTCGCGGAGGCGATCGCCCTGGCGCCCTTTCCGGTGCTGACGGGGCTGGGTCACGAGATCGATCAGGCGATCGCCGACATCGCGGCGCATACGGCCTTCAAGACCCCCACCAAGGTGGCCGAATTCCTGGTAGAGAGAGCACAGCTGGCGGACCGGCGAGTGGCGGAAACGGGCCGAGCGTTGAGTCGCGCCAGTGTCGAGATGCTGCGCCGGGGTCGCGAGGCCCTCGGTCGCGCCGAGAGAGGGCTGACCCAGGCGAGTTGGCGGTTGGCCAGGGAGGCTGCCGAATTGCGTTATCTGGCGAAGGAGATACCCCGTGCGGCAGAGCGGTTTCTCACAGCCACCCGGCGCGACTTGCAAGGACTGCCCCGGCAGCTCGGTCGAGCGGTACCGCTTTCGCTGGAGCGCTGTCGCCATCGACCGCAGCGTCTGGTGGAGCGCATCGCGGGCAAATCAGAGTCGCGCTTGCGCGAGCTCGAAGCGAAGCTGTCCGGCTGGCAGCGTTTGTGTGTTCAGTTGGCCCCCGAGCGGATCCTGGAACGGGGATTCTCGGTCACGCGGGACACCGCGGGGCGGGTGCTGACGCAGCCGCACCAGGTTGGGCCTGGTGAGAGAGTGCGCAGTCAGCTGGCCGGTGGGCAGCTCATCAGTCGAGTGGAGGAGTCATGACAGCAAAGAAGAAGCCAGCGGCCGATCTGCGCTTTGGTGAGGCCATCGAAGAGTTGGAAAGCATCCTGCGCCGGGTCGAGTCCGAAGAGATCGACATCGACGATCTGGCCGATGAGCTCAAGAACGCGGCCCGACTGCTCGAGGTTTGCCGCGAGAAGATTCGCAAGGCGGAGCTCGAGGTAACGCAGATCGTCCAGGCTCTCGATGAGGACGACGACGAAGGCGCCGAGGAATAGGTGGTGCTCGAACGTCAAACCACCGGTTCCGTAGTCTGTCCTTCCTGCGGCAAGCTGGTAGGAGTCCGGGAAGAGGTCTGTCCCTACTGCGGCCGGCAGAAGCCGGGGTTCTTCGGGTTCAGCCGTACCTGGCAGAACCTGAGCCAGGTCATTGGTTTTACGCCCATGATCATCGGAGCCTGTGTGGTCTTCTACCTGTTGACTCTGGCAGTAGATCCGTCGGGTATTCAGATGAGTGGCCTGCTCTCGCTACTGCAACCCAGCACCGAGAGCATGTTTCTTTTCGGTGCCAGCGGAGCAGTGCCAGTCTTCGGGTACGGGCGGTGGTGGACCGTCCTCTCGGCCTCATGGCTACACGGGGGCCTGCTGCACATTCTGTTCAACATGCTCTGGGTCCGGCAGCTGGCGCCGGTAACGGCTCAGTTGTACGGTTCGAGTCGGATGGTGCTCATCTACCTCGTAGGGGGTGCTGCTGGCTTCATTCTCAGCAGTCTGGCGGGAGCGTATCTTGGCTTTCTGCCGCCCATCTTGAGCGGTGCCCGGTTCACCATCGGTGCCTCGGCCGCCATCTTCGGTCTGTTGGGTGCGTTGGTCTTTTTTGGCCGTCGAATGGGGGGCTCCGGTCTGAGACAACAGACCTGGACCTGGGCGCTGGTCCTGTTCGTGTTTGGATTCATGATGCCAGGCGTCGACAACTTCGCGCATCTGGGTGGATTCCTGGGTGGTTACGGGATGGCGAAGTGGCTCGATCCGCGTAAGCCCGAGAAGATGGATCACACGATTGCCGCGGTGATTGGGCTGGTTCTGTCCCTGGCGGCTGTCGTCCTCTCGGTGATCAGCGGACGGGCCATTCTCGGGGGCTGAGTCGGGTCGCTGGACTTCGACGAAGCAAGGCCGTGTCGACGCTGGAGATCAGCCCGGAAGATTCGCAGCGACTCGACGAGCTGGCCTCGAGCAGCTACCCGGAAGAGTGCTGTGGTGTGCTGCTGGGTCGTGCAGGTTCGGTGACATCGATCTGGCCCACGCTCAACGTTCATCCTGGACCGAGATCGCGACGGTTCGCCATCGACCCGCGAGAGTTGCTGAGGGTCCACAGGTCGGCGCGCGACGCAGGCGTCGACGTGATCGGCTACTATCATTCCCATCCAGATGGGGCAGCCAGGCCCAGCAAAAGGGATCTGGCTGCGGCGGTCCCCGCGGTGAGCTATCTGATTCTCGCGGTAACCTCGGATGGGGTCACAGAACGCCGATGCTGGCGATTGCGTGGCGATGCCAAGGGGTATGTGGAAGAACAGATCGTCTGAGAGGAGCGACCGATGGAGTCAATGCTGAAACCGGACGAGATACGTCGCTACAGTCGCCATCTGGTGATGCCCGAGGTTGGCAAGGAAGGCCAGGAGCGATTGAAGGCCGCGAGAGTGCTGGTGGTGGGAGCCGGAGGCCTGGGCTCACCGGCGGCGATGTATCTCGCCGCAGCCGGCGTCGGCAAGCTGGGATTGGTCGAGTTCGACCGCGTCGAGGAGTCCAATCTCCAGCGTCAGGTCCTCTATGGTCAGGCCGATATAGGTCGGCCCAAGATCGAGGTGGCCGAGTGGCGCCTGCAGCAGGTGAACCCGCTGATCGAGATCCACTCTCACGAGGTCAAGCTCGACTCCAGCAACGCCATGGGACTTCTCGAGGGCTACGACCTGGTGGTCGATGGCAGCGACAACTTCCCGACTCGCTATCTGATCAATGATGCTTGCGTGCTGGCTGGCAAGCCGGATGTCTACGGATCCATCTTTCGCTTCGAGGGGCATCTGTCCGTCTTCTGGGGCAAACAGGGGCCCTGCTACCGCTGTCTGTTCCCCGAACCACCCCCGCCCGGATTGGTGCCGTCCTGTGCCGAGGGTGGGGTTCTGGGGGTCCTGCCCGGGGTGATCGGAAGCCTGCAGGCGAGTGAGGCTCTCAAGCTCATCCTGCAGGTCGGGGAAGCCCTGGTTGGCCGGCTGGTGGTCTTCGATGCCCTTGGTCCCAGCTTCCGCGAGCTGCGTCTGAAGAAGGATCCCGACTGCCCCGTTTGCTCGGCGCGACCGACGGTCACCGAGCTCATCGACTACCAAGCCTTCTGCGGTGCGCCAACCGAGCCCCCGCCGATCGATGACATCAACATTTCGGTGACCGAGCTGGCGAGACTCCAGGGTGAGGGCCAGGGCCCGCAGCTGCTGGATGTCCGCACGCCAAGAGAATGGGAAGTCGCTCGTCTGGCCGGGGCACAGCTGCTTCCACTGCAGCAGTTGCCCCAACGTTGGCAGGAGATCGACCCCGCGAGTGAAGTCGTCGTCTACTGCCACCACGGTCATCGGTCTGCCCGGGCGGTCGATTTTCTGCGTCGCGCCGGGCTGAGACGGGTGCGCAATCTGACCGGTGGCATCGATGCGTGGAGCCGGGAAGTGGACCCGGCCGTACCCCTCTATTGATGATTCGAAGGGGCCTGGTCGCTTACGGTTGGCTAGCCGCCATCCTGTTGTTGCTGGCCGGATTCGCCTGGCTGACCCAAAACCCGACTGCGGTGATCCTCGCGAGGGCCCAGGAGTGGCCGCTGGTCGGTGAGTGGGCGACTGCTTTCCGTCGGGCCTACCTGCCGGTGGAGCCGTCCCGCAGTGAACCAGCGCTGGCCCGGGATCCGGAGATAGAGCCCATCGCACCGCCACCGGTCGATATTGGCGAAACACGGTATGTCTGGGTGCAGCCCGGAATATCCCTGCACAGCGAGCCCGATCTCGGCAGTGCAGTCGTCGAGACCACCACGTCGATTCGCAATCTCTCGCTCATCATGCAGCGGGGCGATTGGTATCTTGTCTGGGTGCCGCGATCGGACGCTCGGCTGCAACGGGCGTGGGTGCTGCTGGAGGACTATCGACCTCCAACCCGGGCGGTGTTGAACGAGCCCGATCCGGTGCTTCCCCTGCCGGCTACGGCGCCTGTCGCGTCGTGGATCGTCAAGGCCAGACAGAGGATGCAGGACGGAGGGGATGAGCTCGGGTGCGGTCTGCAGCGCCTCTTTACCGATGTGCCCGAGGATCCGGTCGCGGCTGTCTGTGAGCGAGTGAGTCGGAACCTGGAGGTCGCTTACCGGCAGCGCTACGGTCTGCGACCAGCCAGCCCTCCGGCAGAGGCCATCCTGCTCTATCGGCGGCCCGAGGATTACCTGGCCTTTCGCGATCTGGAGGAATTGCCTGTCGACACCGGTCTGGCTCACGCAAGCCCGGCAAAGGGGTATCTGGCCCTCTTCAGGGGAGGGAGAACGACCAGCGATGTTCTGGCGACTCTGGTACACGAGTTGACCCATCTGCTCAATCGGCGCGCTCTGGGACCTGCCCTGCCACCCTGGTTGAGCGAAGGCATGGCCGATGATCTGGCCGAATCGTTTATCGATGACAGCGGGGCGATCCATCTCGACCGGCTGGGCGGTAGCACACTGCGAGACAAGGACCGGGTCGTTCGGACGGGCGGCTTGGCGGCGGCCATCGAGATCCAGGAAGCGATCAGGCAAGACACCCTGCCGACGCTCCGTGAGTTGATGGAAATGGACGAGTCAGGCTTCTACCGAGCCGATCGTGTCGGACTTCACTATGGCCTGAGCTCCTTCTGGATTCGCTATCTCGCCAGCGGCTTCGATCCAGGCCTGACCCGCGGTTTTCGCCTCTTTCTTCAGGATGTGGCTGCCGGCAAGGTGATGACCGTTGATCTTCTCCAAGACCGCGCTGGAGCCGGCTGGGACGACTTGGAGTCGGGCTTTCGCGCGTGGGTTCATCTTCAGTTCGTGCGACCGCCGAGCGAGACTCGGGAAGCGCTACGCTAGAGGCTCTTCCTCCCGCCACAGCACCTGGCCATCCGCGTAGTGCTCCAGCTTCCAGATGGGCACTTCCTGCTTGAGGCGCTCGAGGACGGCTCGGCTCACTTCATAGGCGGTCGCGCGATGCGGCGAGGCTACCGCAATCGCGACGCTCGCCTCGCCTACCGGGACTTCACCCAGACGATGGACCACGCGAATGTGGAGGTTGGCGGCTTGATCTTCCAGCTCTTTGACGATGGTCTCCAATCTTGCCAGAGCCATGGGGCGGTAGGCGTCGTAGGTGATCTGGGCGACCTGTCGCTCTACATGGTGGTCGCGCACGTTACCGACAAACAGCAGGACGGCTCCGCAGGAGGGGTGCGACGCACTTTGTACGAGGGACGGCAGATCGATCGCCTGTTCGACGAGCGCTGCCCGTCGGTCCTCGGTGCCGCCGGAAACCGGGGGCAGCAAAGCGATCTCGGAACCCTCCTGGAGTACGGCCCGGGCATCGGACAACTCACCGTCGACGGCTACGGCCAGGCGCGGCCAGATAGGCTCCAGCTCGGGATACTCTGTCTGGAGTTGTCTTGCCAGACCGGCCAGGGTCGTCCCCGGCTCGATGTCGAGCTCGAGCTCACCGCTGCCCAGAGCCTGACGGGCGGTCGCAAAAGCGAGGAGTCGCACTCTCATCTGCGCGATCGTAGCACCCGATGGGAGTCGACACGGCTCGGTTGCGGTGTCGGGCCGTATAATGAACTGCTCGTACTGGAGGATCGCAATCGTGGCAGTCATCGAGAGCAAGCTCGAGCACAGTGAGGGGTTCAAGAGTAGGCTCGAGCATTGGATGAGAATGGCGGAAGCCATCCGCTCCCAGGAGGCCGAGTTGCGACTCGGTGGAGGCTCGGCGGCGCAGGAGAAACAGCGTGCGAAAGGCAAGATGACGGCGCGCGAAAGAGTCGAGGCCCTCTGCGATCCGGGAGAGCCGTTCCTCGAGTTGGGCATCTGGGCCGCGTACGGAATGTACGAGGAATACGGTGGTGCGCCGGCAGCGGGCGTGGTGACCGGGATCGGCCGGGTGCACGGGCGCGACGTCGTCGTGGTGTCCAACGATGCCACGGTAAAGGCCGGGGCCTGGTTTCCGATGACTTGCAAGAAGGTCTTGCGGGCGCAGGAGATCGCGCTGGAGAACCGGCTGCCGATCGTCTATCTGGTCGACTCGGCAGGCGTCTTTCTGCCCCTTCAGGACGAGATCTTCCCCGACAAGGAGCATTTTGGCAGGGCCTTCTACAACAATGCGCGACTCTCGGCAGCGGGAGTCTTCCAGATGGCAGCGATCATGGGCTCTTGCGTGGCCGGCGGTGCTTATCTGCCGATCATGAGCGACGAGTCGCACATCGTCGAGGGGGAAGGCTCGATCTTCCTGGCTGGCCCGCATCTGGTCAAGGCGGCCATCGGCGAGGAGATCGGCAACGAGGAACTGGGCGGTGCGATGGTGCAGTGCGACATCTCGGGTGTCGTCGATCATCGGCATCCGGACGATGCCGCCTGCCTCACCAAGATCCGGTCCCAGATGGCTCAGCTGGCGGCAGGTCCGGAGGCGCCGTTCCAACGTCGGGAGGTGCGGCCGCCGCTCTATCCGCCCGAGGATCTCTACGGCATCGTGCCGGCGGATCACTCCCGGCCCTATGACACGCATGAGCTCATCGCCCGCCTGGTCGACGGCAGCGAGTTCGACGAGTACAAGGCCACCTACGGCCAGACTCTGGTCTGTGGCACAGCGTGGATCGAGGGCTGGGCGGTGGGCGTCGTGGCCAATCAGCGTTCGATCGTGGCCCGTAAGACCGGCACGAAGTCGCGCGACCGCGAGTTGCAGATCGGAGGCGTCATCTACTCCGATTCCGCCGACAAGGGAGCCCGTTTTGTCGAGCTGTGCAATCAGAAGGGCATCCCTCTCCTCTTCCTGCAGGATGTGACCGGCTTCATGGTCGGTAGCCGGGCCGAGCAGGGCGGCATCATCAAGAGTGGCGCCAAGATGGTCAACGCCGTGGCCAACTCGGTGGTCCCCAAGATCACCATCTTTGTCGGTAACTCCTTCGGTGCCGGAAACTACGCCATGTGCGGCAAAGCCTACGGGGCCCGCTTTCTCTACGCCTGGCCTTCGGCAGCGATCGCGGTGATGGGTGGCGAGCAGGCCTCGAGGACGCTGCTGGCCATTCAGATCAAGGGTCGCGAGGGCAAGGTTTCCGACGAGGAGCAGCAGGAGCTGCTCTCCAGAATCCAGGAACGCTACCGCAACGCGGCCGATCCCCGCTTCGCCGCGGCCCGGCTCTGGGTCGATGGCATCATCGACCCCGTGGAGACGCGCCAGATCGTTGCTCGCTCGTTGAGCTGCGCCGCCCGACAGCCCGACATTCCGGAGTTCAAGACGGGCGTGCTGCAGACCTAGTCAGGAGGGACGACCATGACGGGAATCGCCGCGGCAACCTACGAGGGCCTGCAGGTTCGGCAGGACGGGGATATCTTGTGGGTCACCCTGAGTGACCCGGAGCGGGCCAATGCTCTCTCGCCGGCCATGATCTCGGGCCTGATCGAGATCTACTCGGCTGATCTTCGAAGCCAGGGGGTCAGAGCTGTGTTGTTGCAAGGCGAAGGCAAGCACTTTTCCGCGGGCGCCGATCTGGAGCACCTGCGCTCCCTGCGGGATGCCGGTCCCGAGGAGAATCTCGAGGACTCGAAAAGGCTGCGTTCTCTCTTCGAGTCGGTCTTGCGCCAGGAGGCCTTGACGCTGGCCCTGGTGCGGGGCGCGTGCGTCGCCGGTGGCTGCGGGATGGCGACGGCCCACGATTTCGTGGTGGCGGCGGACAATGCTCGGTTCATGTACAGCGAAGTGCGCATCGGATTTGTCGCCGCCCTCGTGGCGACCTATCTTCCCTTGCGGCTCAAAGGCGCAGACCTTCGCGAGCTCCTGTTGAATCCTGATTTTGTCCAGGCAGAGCGGGCTCTGGATATCGGATTGGTGAATCGGGTCGTTCCTCTGGAGGATCTCTCGGCGGCCGGCCGCAGTCTGGCCCTGGAGGTCCTCGAGCGGGCCAGCTCGGAGTCCATCGCCCGTACCAAGAGACTGCTGCTCGACATCCTCGGCTTGCCCCTGGATCGAGCTTTGGAAGTGGCGGTCGAGGCCAACGCCGAGGCGCGCGCAACCGCCGATTGCAGACACGGGATGTCGACCTTTCTGCAGACCAAGGCCGCCCCGAACTGGCGCCCGCGATGAGCCCGATACGTCTGGTCCTGTTCGATGTCGACGGTACTCTGGTCCTGGGCAACCGCGGGCTGCGGCGTTGGTTCGAAGCAGCGCTGGTCGAGGTCTTTGGGCAGGCCGGTGATATCGACGGGCATAGCTTCTCGGGCAAGATCGATCCACAGATCGTCAACGAGCTGCTGAGTGCCGCCGGTCTGTCACAGGACGAGATCGATGCGGGGCTCCCGGCTGCCAAAGAGGCCTATCTGAAACGTCTGAAGAGGAATCTACGACCCAAGGACCTGCGACTGTTGCCCCACGTCGTCCAGACACTGGAGCTTCTCGAGCAGCGCCAGGAGGTGGCGCTGGGACTCCTGACGGGCAACTGGGAAGCCGGGGCGAGGACCAAACTGGACTGCTTTGGCCTGAACCGGTTCTTCCCGTTCGGCGCTTTCAGCGACGGGCAACGGAGCCGCAGGGATCTGCCACCGATCGCCCTCGATCGAGCCACGGAGATCACCGGAGAACGGTTCGAGCCGGCCGAGACCTTGATCGTCGGGGACAGCGTGCTGGATGTGGAATGCGCCCGGCAAAACGAGATGCGTTGTCTGGCGGTCGCCACCGGCTACACTCCGGCAGAGGAGCTGGCGAGTGCTGGACCTGATTGGGTGATCGGCGATCTGCGTGAGGCCGCGAAGGTTCTTCCCTTGTTTCGATCCTGAGCCGTCCGGTTTCAGGTCAGCTCTTTCCTGAACCAGTCCTGAGTCGCATTGAGGGCCGTGACCAACTGGGGGGTGGGGCCAGCGAAGGGGTGGGTGACGCCAAAGGTGTGGCTGGCCTGCGGAATCTCGATGAGGCAACCCTCGCCCGCAGCGTGCTCGGCCAGCGTCCGTGCCTCGGAGACCGGGACCGTTTCATCGGCGCCGCCGTGAACCAGCAGCCAGGGGGCCTGCCGCCGCTCGGCCGCCGCCAGCAGGTCGAGGGCCTCGCGGTGCTGCTCGAGGTCGTCCAGCACTCGACGGTCCAGCACGAGCTCCTGACCGGTGCGAGCGTTGACCACGGGAGTCCATCCCTGCTGCCGCCAGCGGAGCTTCTCGGCGTCGGTCAACCGGTCGTAGGTGCTGACTGCCGACCAGGTCACCAGGGCCCGAATCCGACTCGACCAGTGCGCATCAGCCGCGGCGAGCAGGGCGGTACCACCGCCACGGCTGTGACCGAAGAGACCGAGCCGCCGGAGATCGACGAGTCCCGGCGCGACCTGGTCTCCGAGAGCCGCGAGCAGTGCGCGCAGATCCGCCAGATCCTGACTGAAAGTGGCGTGAGCGAAGGCTTCCGGATCGGTGACCAGCTCGTCGCCCGGCTGCATGCCACTGCCGGGGAAGTTGAATCGCACGACCGTCAACCCACGGTCGGCGAGTAGCTCCGCCAGGTAGGGAAAGAAACCCCATTCGATGAAACCCTTGAAGCCATGACAGATGACGACCGTGGGACGCTCTCCGGGGCGTGAGCTCCGATTGACCAGACCGTCCAGCCGACGGTGATCCGCGAGGGGCAAGGTGAACGATTCAGGCTGATTCATCGCGCCATTGTACCGGCCCACGGGCAAGCAAGATTGAGACAGGGTGCTGTCAGCCGCACCCGCGGCTTTGCCTGTCTGGCGATCCGGGCTATGCTCGATGGCACGAATCCGGAAAGGGGCTGGACGCGGGTGGAACGAACCAGGAGGCTGTGCCGATGAGAAGAGAAGGACGACTGCTGAAATCGCTGGTCGTGGGCGTGGCCTTGCTGTCGATCGTAGCCCCAGGACATGCCGAGGACGCGAACGCCGGCTTTACGGCGGACTTCGTCGCCGACTTCGAGCGGGCCGGTGGCCGGTTGGCGGAACTGGCTGGAGCGACTCCCGAGGACAAGTTCTCCTGGGCGCCGAGCGCAGAGGTCAGAACCGTCAGCGAAGTCTATGTGCATGTGGTGTTCACCAATATCTTCCTGCCGATGGCTTTGGGTGCGGCACCTCCCGAGGACCTGGAGATGCCCGAGGACATGAATCCCATGGCCTTGATGAAGCAATGGGAGGAGACGGTTACCGCCAAGGACGACGTCATCGCCAAGCTCGACGCGTCCTTCGCTTATGCCGCCAAAGCCGTGCCCACGATCACCGATCTGGATACGACAGTGGAGACTTTCGGGTTCCCGGGCACCAAACGGGCCTATCTGCTCATCTTGCTCACCCACGCTCACGAGCACCTGGGGCAGTCGATCGCCTACGCCAGGAGCATGGGTGTCGTGCCGCCATGGAGCCAGCAGCAGGGAGAGGGTGGCGGCAACTAGCTTTCCACCGATGCCGGGGACGTGATCATGCACCAAGGCTGTGGGCTCTGGCGACGCCCGGCGACCCGCGGGCTGCTGCTGACAGGTGAGGACCGTCAGCGCTTGCTGAATGGCCTCGTGACTTGCGAGGTCAAGACGCTCGCTCCGGGAGAGGGAGCCCTGGGGTTCTTCACGGACGCCAAGGGTCACATCCTCTCTCCGGTGGTGGTCCGCGCCGCCGAGGACCACCTCTGGCTGGAGCTGTTGGGTGGCCAGATCCCTGCGATCGCGGATCACATCGAGAAGTACATCGTGGTCGATCGAGTCGAGGTCTCGGTGAGCGCGGAGCTCGTGCCGCTGACCCTGGTCGGTGCTGGTGCGACGACGTTGACCGGCAAGCTCCTGGGAGGGCAGGAAGTTCCGGACTCCGCCTGGGGTCACCGCGAGACGCAGATCGGAGAGGTGAGAGTGCGGATCTCGATGGGCGTGGAGCTCGGTGTCGCGGCGCTTACGCTCTGGGCCCCTGAGAGCGCTATCCCGGAGATCCTGCAGTCCCTGCAAGTCGCGGCTGGGCCGGATGCGTTGTTCGACCTGAGCGACGAGTCGGTCGAGGTCCTGAGGGTGGAGGCGGGTATGCCGCGCTTCCGCGTCGATTACGATTCGGACAATCTGCCCCAGGAGACCGGGCTGCAGGAGGCGGTGAGTTACACCAAGGGCTGTTTCCTCGGGCAGGAGGTGGTTGCTCGCCTGCAATATCGGGGGCAGGTCGCGCGGCAAGTGGCGAAACTGGAAGTCGAAGTCGGGGAACCGCCAGCCGTGGGCACGCGAGTCTTGCTGGAAGCCAGGGAGGCTGGGCGACTCACCAGCGTCGCGAGCTCACCCGGTACTGGCAAGATCACGGCCCTGGCGATGCTGCAGCGGCGCGCCATAGAACCCGGCACGGAGCTGGACTTCGCGGGTGGCGGCAAAGCGAGGGTTGTCTAGATCAGACTGAAAAGGACGAACCGCAGCCGCAGGTGCCGACCGCCTTCGGGTTGTGGAACTTGAACCCGGAACCCATGATCCCCTTGACGTAGTCGATTTCCGTTCCGTCCAGGTAGCGTGAGCTGACCGAGTCGACGAAGACCTTCAGGCCGTCGTACTCGAGAATGGTGTCGTTGTCGCGCGGCGCCCGCTCGAAGTCGAGGGCGTACTCGAAACCGCTGCAGCCACCGCCTCGCACGGCGACCCGCAGTCCGAAGCTCTCATCCATTCCCTCTTGCCGACGGGTTTCCTTGACCATCTCGACAGCCATGTCGGTGAGTTGGATCGGGGGTGCGGTCTGCGTTGCGGTTTCCATGGTTCTCGACTCCTGTGGGTGATCAAGGGACGAGAGTATACAGGGCATAGCCCGATCTCGTCAGTCGTAGGAACGCGTTCAGGCCATCTGGAATTCCCGCTCTGGCGGGTTCAGGCGACGCGCATTCGACCCTGAAACCCCTCCTGGCACGCGCCGAGCAGGCCCTGCACCGCGTCCGGCTGCGGTCAGCTGGAGCGGGTAGATCGAATGGAGGTGACAGTGGGGAAGTGCCGCGATACGATTCCGACCCCATGACCTCAGCGAGAACGCAGGACAGCCGTGCCGGTCGGCTCGAAGTCATCACCGGCGGAATGTTCTCGGGCAAGAGCGAGGAGCTGGTCCGGCGGCTGCGGCGTGCCCTCATCGCCCGGCAGAAGATCCAGGTCTTCAAGCCCAGGGCCGACACGCGGCATCATGAGGAGGTTCTGGTGACGCGAGACAATCGCGAGCTGGCTGCGTTTTCGGTGTCCAGCTCGGCCGAAATGCGCGAGACACTGCAGCCCGACGTCGAGGTCGTGGGCATCGACGAGGCGCAGTTCTTCGACGACGACCTGGCAGATCTGGTCACCGAGCTGGCCGATCGGGGTATCCGGGTGATTGTCGCCGGCCTCGATCAGGACTTCTTGCGCCAGCCCTTCGGCCCCATTCCGACGATCCTCGCGCTGGCAGAGTACGTCGATAAAGTCCATGCGGTCTGTGTCCGCTGTGGCCGCCTGGCTCACTACAGCCAGCGCATTGCCGGCGGTGGCGAGCAAGTCCAGGTCGGTGATGCCGAGGCCTATGAGGCCCGGTGTCGGGACTGCTACGAGCCCTACGAGCCCGACAAGGCGTAGTTACTGCCCCCCGGCGATCGGGATGGGGTGGTTGTGCTCGTCGACCTGGACGTAGATCACCTCGGCCTCCGTGACCTTGACGACCTTCTCTTCGCCTGTCCTTCGTTCCGCCTCGACCGTTACCTTGACCGTGATCGAGGTTCGCCCGACGCGAACGGTGTCGGCGTAGAAGCTGACCAGATTGCCGACAAAGACCGGATGGTGGAACTCCACCTCCCGCATAGCCACGGTCACCACCCGGTTGCGGACGCGTCGATGGGCCTCGACCGCCCCGGCCTGGTCGATGTAGGAGAGGATGATGCCACCGAAAATCGTCCCCAGGGCATTGGTGTCCTTGGGCATCATGATGACCTTGATAGCCGGTAGCCGTAGCGCATTGCTTTGCGTCGTGTCTGTCATCGTTCGTCTTTCTGCTTGGCGGCTGCCAGCGCCAGCTCGACCGCTTGCTGGGCAGTGGTGGCTCGCATGAGGCCTGGTTCGGCCGCACCGTCGGGCCGTTCGAGGTGCCAACTGTCGAGCAGAACCAGCGGCACCTGGTGTTTGCGGGCGAGACCGATCTCGCTGAGCGTGCCCCAGCCGCCGCCGATTCCGATCACGGCCGCCGCCGAGAGTATCAGGATCTGATTGCGCGCCTGGCCCATGCCGGTGTAGATCGCCAGCTCGATATCGGGGTTGGGTGGGCTCTCGGCGGGTCCCGCTCCCGGGAGGATTCCGACAGTGCGGCCGCCCGCGCGGCGTGCCCCCTCGGCCGCGGCCGCCATCACGCCGCCACGGCCACCGCACAGAAGTACGGCTCCGGCCGCGGCGATGGCTTGGCCTGTCTCCCTGGCGAGTGATTGGTGCGCATCGTTGCAGGTCGCGCCACCGATGACCGCCAGCTGGAGCGGGGCTTGGGACATGCGGGGATGCTATCCTACTCGCCCGCCTTTCCCTGGCAGGAGCCCCTCGATCATGGCAGCCGCGGATTCTTCAGACCCTCAGCCCGACGGCCCGCTCCAGAGTCTCGACGACAAGGCCTTGGTGCAGGAGATCGTCGGACGGCGGCCCGAGGCTGTTGCTGAGCTCTACGACCGATACTCCGGGATGCTCAAGGCGATGGCACAGAGGATTCTGCACGATCCGTCGGATGCCGAGGAGATCCTGCAGGAGACCTTCCTGCAGGTTTGGAACCAGGCCTCGCGCTACGACCCGCGACGGTCTTCGGTGTCCACCTGGTTGGTGCTGATCGCGCGCAGCCGGTCCATCGACAGGTTGCGCAGCCAGCAGGTCAAGCAGCGCACGGCTACCGCCGCGGGTCGAGAAAATCCCGACATCCATACATCCCCGAAAGGAGTTGGGAACGTATTAGGACAGGAAAGACGAAAGCGATTGCGGGAGGAGATGGCGAGACTGCCGAGTGAGCAGAGCCAGGTGCTGGAGTTGGCCTTTTACGGTGGGATGACCCAGAGCGAGATCGCCGAGCAGACCGGGATACCGCTCGGCACGGTCAAGACGCGGACGCTTCTGGCGATGAAGAAGCTGCGACAGGCGCTGCGCGACGAAATCAAGGAGCTGTTGTAGAGATGAGCACGCACGACACCCATGCCGAGGCGACCGACGAACAACTGGCCGTGGATCTCTTCGATCGGCTCAACACGATCCTGATTCCTCAGATGGAGCCGGAGGATGCTCAGGCGGCCTTGCTGCAGCGCGAGGCGATCGAAGTGATCGGATTATTGCCCTACCAGCTTGAGGAGCAGCCCCCCTCGGCAGCGACCCGGGAGCGCCTGATGGCGGCGGTTCGGGGTGAAGACGTGGATCAGGTCGGGGTGCCGGTAGCGGCCCCGCCGCTCGGCGGTAAAGTCGTGTCAATATCGCAGCGCACCTGGCAATCCCGGTTCTTGCCGCTCGCGGCCGCTTTGATCATCGCGCTTCTGGGAGCGTTTCTCTGGCAGCAGTTCGCCCAGCTCCAGGACCAGCAGCAGACGATCGATCGCCTGGCCTCGCAGTTGAGTGAGACCAATATGCAGGCGACGCAGCTCACGCAATACCAGGAAGAGCTCGAGACGATGCAGGCGCAGCTGGCGCTGGTGACCTCCCAGGGGGTCGAGGTCTGTGCCCTCAAGCCACGGTATGCCGCTGCAGCCGAGACCAATGCTCGGGGCACCCTCTTCGTGGCCTCCGACCATCAGCACTGGTATTTGCGCATCGACGATCTGGAGCCTTGTCCGCTGGGCAGGTCCTACCAGCTGTGGTTCGTGACCGAAGATGGCACCGCGGTCGATGGCGGCGTGCTGCAGATCGAGCACGGTGTCGAGCTCGAGGTCACTTCCGACTCGATGCCGCAGGGCACTGTCGAGGTGAGTATCACTCTCGAGCCTGCCGGTGGCTCAACAGCTCCTTCGGGCCCCCTCGTCCTGCATGGCAACGAAGTGATGCGACTCCTTTGATTCGGACAGGGAGGTAGTTAGTGCCGAACGCTGTGCCAGGCGGCAGGGTCTCCGGACTCAAAGCCGTCCGCGAAGAACAGCAATGCAGTGTCCACGTCTCCGATTGCGACTGCGACTGTGTTGTAGGGTTCATTGAGATCAACTGAGCAAGTGAATCCACCTCGACCGTTGCCTAGGCAGATCCGGTTCGTCTTGCCGGATTCCTGACCATTGGCGAAGATTGCGTCGAGATTTGAATCTCCATCGACATAGCCTAGGGCGACATCGAGGGACTGATTGGCCTCATCACTGACGTCGTGGCAGGCAAAACTCCCTGAACCGTTCCCGAGGCAGACCCGATTTCGCTGGTTGCGATTCGCGAAGATGATGTCTAGGTGTGAGTCGCCGTTGATAGCGCCCAGCCCTACGCCATTCGTGTAGTTGGCGTCACTGCTGATGCTGCTACAGAGGAAGCCTCCTTGCCCATTTCCAAGGCAGATGCGGTTTTCACGATTTGAGTCAGCAGAGGTATTTCCGAACACCACATCGAGGTTCTGGTCTCCGTCGAAGAGCCCTAGCGCGACAGCCCCGGTCTCATTGACGCTGTTGCTCACGTTGTTGCATGAGAAACTGCCATGACCGTCGCCTAGACAGATCCGGTTCTCACTGCTAGTCGCAAAGACCGCGTCGAGGTGTGAGTCCGCGTCGACGTACCCCACCGCGACGTCCCTGCCGTAGTTGCGGTGCGGGCTCACGTCGGAACAAGTGAATCCGCCATTTCCGTTGCCAAGGCAAACTCGGTTGGTCTCTCGGCAGCAAGAAGTGAATATTGCGTCCAGGTTGGCGTCTCCGTCGACGTAGCCCAAGGCAACTCCGTAGTAGCCGTAGGTTCCGAGGGGATTGACCGTGATGCCATTGCACATGAAGTTGCCAAAGCCGTCCCCGAGGCAGACAACCCCCCTCTCGGAAGCATCGGAAACTTCCCTCGCCATCACAACATCCAGGTGATCGTCCCTATTGATGAATCCCATCTCGAGGTCTTGAACTCCGCTGGGCAAGCTACCTCCACAGGTGAGCTTCCCGACGCCATTGCCTAGACAAGTCTGGCCCTTGCCCGGGGCGTTGCCGAAAACGACATCATTCTGGCCGTGACAGGGCATCGAACCCAAGATGGCCACGACCAGGAAGACTTGAAGCCTTGTTCGCCTCATCAGAATTGCGATCTCTTCACCGCTGAAGCTCCCTGAGCAGGGGAATGAGAATCGGTTGTTGGCGAAGCCTAATCACGGACTAGCCGGATTGACAACATCCCGTTGGGTAGGAGAGCCTGGTCAAGTTTCCCGTGCCGGCAAGTGGCTATTCCTTGACGGGCCGTGTCGGTCTGAGCTCTATTTGGGAGGGCAGGGCGCGATCCGGGTAGCGCAGCAGGTCGGTGATCGTGCGGGCGACATCCTCTGGGGCGAGCTTCCAGCTGGTGTCGGCGCCTGATGTATTGGGGCTGAACTGGGTGCTGACGCTGCCGGGAAGGATGGCGGCGACGCGGATTCCGTATTGACGCAGGTCCAACATGGCCGCCTCGGACAGGGCGATCAGCCCGGCCTTGCTGGCGTTGTAGGCGGCGCCTCCGGCGAAGGGATGCTTGCCCGCGAGCGAAGCGATATTGAAGATCCAGCCGGAGCCCTGTTGCTTCATCTGAGGCGCAGCGGCGCGGATGGCGTAGAAGGCGCCGTTGAGATTGGCGCGCATCAGGCGTCGCCAGTCGTCGCCGGAGATCTGATCCACGGGTGCGAAGTGACCAATCCCCGCGTTGTTGACCAGGCAATCGAGCCGGCCCCGCTCATTGATCACGCGCCCGACGAGCTCATCGACCTGGTCCTGCTCCCCAATATCGAATGGCCAGGCCGTGACCCGATCGGGATACCTCTGGCGCAGGGTATCGGAGGCCTTGGCCACCGAATCCCGTTCTTTGGAGCAGAAGAAGACTCGCCAGCTCTGCTCGAGGAGTGCTTCGACGATGGCGCGACCGATACCGCGACTGCCGCCGGTGACCAGAGCGACGCGTTCGATGTCGGGGGTGAGAGCCTGCATGGTTGCCTCCTGACCGGAATTGTGGCACAAACAGTCTTCCCCGCCAGGGAATACTCGTCGACTTGCCGTAGTTCTCAGCGGTGAAGAGTGGAGGAAAGGATTCTATGTATCTCGATATGAACTACATGATGATCATGCTGCCGATGCTGGCTTTCTCGATGTGGGCCGGCTTCAAGACGAAATCGGCGTTCAAGAAATACTCGCAGGTTCGCGTGATGAGCGGCCAAACCGGAGCCCAGGCGGCCAAGACACTGCTGGATAACGCGGGCATCAGCGATGTGGAGATCAAGCCCGTCCGCGGCATGTTGTCGGACCACTACAACCCGATGACCAAGACTTTGGCCCTGTCCGAAGGCGTGTACGGCCAGTCTTCGATCTCGGCGGTAGGTGTGGCCTGCCACGAGGCGGGGCATGCGATTCAGCACGCCAAGGACTACAAGCCGATGTGGTTGCGGTCCCTGCTGGTGAAGCCGGCCAGCATCGGCTCGAACTTCGGCGTCTACGCCATCATCTTCGGCTTGATCATCGGCGCCACCGGATTGTTCAAGCTGGGCATCGTCCTGTTTGCCGCCGCCGTGGCCTTCCAGCTGGTGACCTTGCCCGTCGAGTTCGATGCGTCAGCACGAGCCAAGAGGCTGGCCGTAGAGTACGGAATCGTCTCGCCCCAGGAGAAGGAGGGGGTGGACAAGGTTCTCAACGCGGCAGCCATGACCTACGTGGCCGCGGCCGCAGCCAGTGTCTTGCAGCTCCTCTACTGGATCAGTCGCGCGCGCGACTAGGCAGCCGGTTCGCCCCGTCTACTCGGCGGGTGTGCCGAGAATCTCGAAGAGCTCAGCCTGGCGACGGGCGAGCTCTTCGTCATCCTTGGCTTCCAGAACCAGCCTCAGGTAGGGCTCGGTGTTGGAGGGCCGGACATTGAACCACCAGTCGGGGTACTGGACCGTGATGCCGTCCAGGTCGTCGATCTCGCCGTCGGAGTAGCGCTCGGCCAACTCGTCCATCTTGCCCTGCTTGTCCTCGACCTCGAAGTTGATTTCCGGGCTCTTGGAGTAGCGCAGGAGCGGCCCGGCGATCTCCGACAGGCTCTGCTCCCTGGCATGGATCAGGTTCAACACCTCGACGACCGCCAGCAGCGCGCTGTCAGCGAAGAAGTTGTCCCGGAAGTAATAGTGCCCTGCCAACTCGCCTCCGAAAATTCCGTCTTTTCGACGTAGCGTCGCTTTCATGAAGGAGTGGCCGACCCGCTCGCGAACCGGAATGCCGCCGCACTCCTCGATGTATTCCGCGACCGCGCGTGAGGATCTCAGATCGTAGAGCACGTGCTTGCCGGGGTCGTGGGCCAACAACTCGCCGGCGATCAGGGCCGTCATGATGTCGCTGCCGATCGGTCGACCCTGTTCGTCCAGGAAGGCCGCCCGGTCGGCGTCGCCGTCGAAGCAGATACCGAAGTCCGCGCCCGAGGAGCGCACCAGATCCCCGATGTCCCGCAGGTTCTCCATTTTCAGCGGATTGGCTTCATGGTTGGGGAAAGTGCCATCGAGCTCGAAATAGAGCGGCACGATGTCGATGTCCATCTGCTCCAGCAGGGGGAGATAGATGGAGCCCATGCCGTTGGCCGCGTCGATCGCTACTTTGAGCCTTCTGGCGTCCGGTCGACGCTCGAGAAACGACAACACATGCTCGCCGTAAGCATCGTAGATCCCGGTCTCCCGCAGGGCCCCAGGGGTGTCGGCCTCGGGCTGATCACCGCCGGTCGCCAGGGTCTCGAGCAGAGGGATGCCGTGGTCACCAGAGACCGGTCGTGCGCCTCGCAGGCTGAACTTCAATCCGTTGTAGCGGGCGGGATTGTGGCTGGCGGTGACCTGGATGCCCCCCGCGGCTTGCAGATGCCCGATGGCGAAGTAGTTCATCGGGGTGGTCGCCAGGCCGATGTAGCAGACGTTCAGGCCGCTACTGCGCAGGCCGTCGATCAGAGCTGCCGTCAAGGGCTCACTGTGGGAGCGCATGTCGCGGCTGACGATGACCTCACCGCCGGGATGCTGGTCGTCGGCGTCCAGGACGTTGTGAAATGCCAGCCCGATCTCGCGGACAATAACTTCGTCGATCTGGTCGGGGTAGGTCCCGCGGACGTCGTACGCCTTGAAGATTCCTGCCATGATGATGGCTCCCTGTCAGACCCTGTCGATGGTCAGGGCGAATTCCATGTCTTCTACGGGCTTCGATTCGAGGTCGTCGGCCGAGGCATCGAGCAGCAGCCCTTCTGCCAGGGTTTCACCGGCGATGTGGTCGCGAAACCGATCGACGGCCTCTGCCAGCTTCTCTGTTGCCCGGAAGCGAACCCGGATGCGATCTGCGTAGTCCAGGTCTGCCTCTTTGCGGGCCGATTGAATGCGATGGATGACTTCCCGCGCCCAGCCCTCGGCCACCAGGTCTTCCGTGAGCTCGGTGTCGAGGGCGACGAGCAGGGAGCTGTCGCCTTGAGTGGCCATGCCTTCGCGCTCGATCAAGCGAACCTCCACCTCTTCGTCGGAGAGGGTAACGGGTTCGCCGTCCAACGTGAGGGTCAAGGTTCCCCTGGTGCCCAGGTCGTTGGCCATGGCATCGCCGTCGGCACCGGCCAGAGCCTTCTTCAGCAGGGGCATCTGCTTGCCGAACCGCGGGCCGCACTTGGGAAAAACTGGAATGACTTCGTGGTGGACGTAAGCGGTGCGGTCGGTGGCCCAGAGAACCTCGCGCACGTTGAGCTCTTCGCGAATGACCTCGAGCTGGTTGGCGACCCGAGCTTGCATGTCCGCGTCGGTGGTCACCAGGGTGACGGAGGCCAACGGCTGACGAACCTTGAGCGCATGACTGTTGCGAGCGGCGTGGCCGAGGCGGACGATCCTCTGGACCGTCTCCATCGCTGCCATGAGCTCGGGCTCGGCACGCTCTGTACCCGCCTCGGGCCAGCTTTCCAGATGCACGCTGAGCGGCGCCTCTGCGGTCTGGGTGCGCACCAGATGGCGGTGCATGACTTCGGCGACGAATGGGGTGAAAGGCGCGATCACTCTTGCCAGACTGGTCAACACCGCGTAGAGCGATTGGTAGGCGCTCTCCTTGTCCTCGGGGTGCTGATGGGCCGGTGCCCAGAAACGATCACGACTACGGCGGATGTACCAGTTGGTCAGATCGTCGATGAAGCTCTCGATGCCTCGGGCCGCTTCGACGACGCGATAGGTCTCCAGCAGCCCGGTCGTCTCCTGCACCAGTCGATCGAAACGCAGGAGAATCCACCGATCCAGGGGAGCCCGGTCCTTGAAGGGGATTGTCGCTCCACCTGGAGTCCACCCGTCGAGATTCGCGTAGATGGTGAAGAACGAGAGCGCATTCCACAGCGGAATAAGAAAGCTCTGAGCTGCCTCCCGGACCAGGCGCGCCGAAAACCGGGAGTTGATCTCGGGATTGTTGATGCAGAAGTACCACCGCAGGGCGTCCGCTCCGGTCTCCGGAATCACCTGCATGGGGTCGACGACGTTGCCGAGACGTTTCGACATCTTGCGACCCTGCTCGTCGTTGACGTGCCCCAAGACGATGCAGTTCTTGTAGGCGACCGAATCGAACAGGAGGGCTCCCAGAACGTGCAGGGTGTAGAACCAACCGCGGGTCTGATCGACGGCCTCGGCAATGAAGTCAGCCGGGAACTGCAGACGATTTTCGACCAACTCACGATTCTCGAATGGATAGTGGTGTTGGGCGAAGGGCATCGAACCGGCATCGAACCAGGCATCGATTACCTCCTCGACCCGGCTCATCGTGCCTTGCTCGCACGCCGTGCAGGTCCAGGTGAAGGGTTCCTCGGCTTCGCGGTCGACAGACGGCCGGTGTGGGTCGAACTGGTTGCGGTCGTAGATGTCGCCCGGAAGCTCACGGCCAGCGGACTTGAAGAGCTCGGCAAACGAGCCGATGGGCTGGGTGTGCTCACAGGTGTCGCACCGCCAGATCGGCAGCGGCGTACCCCAGTACCTCTTGCGTGACAGGGCCCAGTCCACGACATTCTCGAGCCATTTGCCGAAGCGGCCCTCGCGGATGTGCGGAGGATGCCAGCCGATCGTGCGATTGAGTTCGACCAGCTCCTGCTTGCGGGCCGTGGTTCTGACGAACCAGCTTTGACTGGCGTAGTAGACCAGCGGCTGGTCGCATCTCCAGCAGAATGGATAGTTGTGGCGATACTGATCGTGGTGGAGGAGCCGCCCTCGCTCCTTCAGATCGCGCATGATCTGTTTGTCGGCGTCCTTGATCCATTGACCGGCGTAGGCCTCGATCCCGGCGCGCTCGATAATGCGTCCGTCGCTATCGACAGTGAGAAAGAAGGGAAGGCCGAACTTGCTTCCTGCCTGATAGTCATCCTCACCAAAGGCCGGTGCGGTGTGAACCAAACCCGTTCCCTCGCTGGGAGTGACATAGTCGGCGGCAAACACGCACCAGCCCTCCGCGTCCGAGGGGATGGGGTCGAAAGCACCCTGCTCGGGGATGCGGTCGGCCGGGTCGGTCGGAAACGGGCGGTCGTAGCGCAGGCCCTGTAACTGGTCACCACGGAATCTCGCCTCGATCGACAGATCCCGCAGATCGATCCTCGTGCGTTCGCCATCGCGATTCAATTCGAGTGGGACGGGGTTTTCGAGGTCCTCGGCAAACAGCAAGCGCCGGGCGTCGTCTTCCGGGTGCCTGACCACCCGATAGACCATGACCGGGTTGACCGCGAGACCGGAGTGGCCAGTGAGGGTCCAGGGCGTCGTCGTCCAGGCCACCAGATCCATCGCCTCCGGTGTGGTCCACTCGTAGCCTTCGAGAGTGGTTAGCTTCTGCCCCGGGCGGGTCGCAAACAGGACCCAGATCGACGGATCGTCCGTGTCCTTGTAGTTCTGGGCGACCTCGTGGCTCGAAAGCGTGGTGCCACAACGGGCGCAGTAGGGTTGGATTTTGTAGTCCTCGACCAGGAGGCCCTGCTGGCGTAGCTGGCTGAGCGCCCACCAAACCGATTCGACATACCGGTTGGAGTAAGTGAAGTAGGCGCTGTCGAGGTCGATCCAGAAGCCGATGCGCTCAGTCATCTCGGCCCACTGCCGCTCGTAGGAATGCACGCTCTCCAGACAAGCCTGGTTGAAGCGGTCGACACCGTACTGCTCGATGTCCTGTTTGCCCGAGAAACCCAGTGCCTTTTCTACCTCGATCTCCACGGGCAGGCCATGGGTGTCCCAACCCGCCTTGCGGGCAACGAAACGGCCTTGCATGGTGCGAAAGCGCGGGAACAGATCCTTCACGACCCGGGTCACCACATGTCCGACATGGGGCTTGTTGTTGGCCGTCGGTGGACCCTCGAAAAACACGAACGGTTGGCCGTCGGCGGTTTGCTCGAGGCTCTTCTGGAAGGTGTCGTTGGCCCTCCACTCGGCCAGGACGTCGAGCTCGAGGTCGGGGAACGGGTAACCCGAGGGCAGGGTGGGGAAT
The DNA here is from genome assembly GCA_963707075.1 of uncultured Acidobacteriota bacterium. Classification (GTDB taxonomy): domain Bacteria; phylum Acidobacteriota; class Thermoanaerobaculia; order Multivoradales; family JAHEKO01; genus CAXMQZ01. Next base: position 801,217 of record CAVPOX010000002.1, on the reverse strand, counting down.
TTCTTGGCCATGACGGCGGCCATTCTATCTCGGGTGGCTGCTCAGGCTGTGGGGTGGCCGAGAAACGGCTTCAGCCGCTGCACGAACCGGGCGCTGACCTCCAGGTGCGGCAGGTTGCCGCTACTTTCGAAGATCTCGAGTCGTGCGTCCGGGGCACGCAGCATCCAGAGGTCGGCGTCGGCCACCGGGGGAGTGGTGGCGTTTCGGCCCCAGCCTATCCAGAGTGGCTGATTGAGGCGGCTGAGGGCCTCGTGCACCGGATGATTCAGGTAGCCGCTGAGGTAGGCTGCGAGCGCTTCGTGAGAACCGGGTTGATGGCTCGAACGGTAGTGGTGCTCGACCCGGGCGGCATCGACCTGTTCGGGCCCGAGAAACACCTCGCGTCTCAAATACTGACCCATCGCGGTGCGGCTGGTGAGAAGGTTGAGCACCGAGGTGCCAAAAATCGGAAAGCGCAGAAAGCGGTTGGCCAGGGCGTCCTTGATATCGGGCTCGTCGCTGTAGACCTCGATTCCCGAAGGCACCACCAGGGCCAGCGACTCGATCAGCTCGGGACGGTCGACCGCGACCTGAACCGCGTACGCGGCCGCCAGTCCGGCGCCGACGACCGTGCACCTATCACCCACCACGTCTTCGATAAAGTCTCCTAGCAGCTGGATGTAGAGCTCGCCGTCGTAGGTCATGCGTGGCTTGTCGGAGCGGCCCCAGCCGAGCAGGTCCGGAACATAGACAGTGTGGTCCTCGGCCAATTGCTCCCCGGCGCTGCGCCATTCTTCGCCATCATGACCCGGACCGAAGCTGTGGAGCAGCAGCAGGGGCCGGCCACGACCCAGACGTTGGAAAGCGATCTCTCCATACGTCCAGGCGAACCGATGGTGTCGACCCCAGAGGGGCTCGGCCAGCCTTTCGTTGCGCCTCGCGATGAGGGCGTTCGCCAGCGCCGGCAAGCCGACGGCGGCACCACCGACCAGCAGACCCTTGATCAGGGTGCTGCGTCGTTTGTGACCCTTCCGCTTGGGCAGTGTCCGTTTCGCCATGGCGAAAAAGCCTAGCACGGGATCAACGGCGATTCCGCGGTATTCGACCGGTCGAGATAAGATGTGCGGTACCGACTCTTGAGAGAGGAGAAGCCCTTGCCACCCTCCATTGCGCGTCTCGGCCATCCAATTCTGCGTTTTCCGGCTGACCCTGTCGACGTCGATCGGTTGAAGGCGGGAGAGCTCGACGAGCTGATTCAGGCTCTGACCGAGGTGCTCGTGGACTCCGGAGCCACAGCCGTGACAGCACCCCAGGTGGGTGCCGAGCTTCAGGTCATGGCCATCAGGTGCGAGCTGTTGGACGGCAAGGGCGCTGATTCGACGGCCCGGATCATCGTCAATCCCATGTTGGTGCCGGAACATGGTGACCTGGTTTACGACTGGGAGAGTTGCCTGTCGATTCCCGATCTCAAGGGCCTGGTTCCCCGTTACCCGACGGTCAAGCTGCGTGGCTTCGACCATGCCGGGAAGGCGATCGATCTCGAGGCGTCAGGCGAGGCTGCACGAGTGCTCCAGCATGCCCATGACCATCTGAGTGGGGTCGTCTTCATCGATCGCATGCGCGATCTGCGCTCCCTCGCCTTCGGCGACGAGTGGCGACAGTTTCTGAGCGGACCAAAACTCGACGGCACCGAGAGCGAAGCAGATTCCTGAAGATGACACGGGAGATTCTGGTCCTCTGGGCCGGTCGTCATCGTCGTGACGACTGGGACGCACTCTGTGATCGTTATCGACAGCGAATCGGGCGCTTTGTCGATCTGCACGAGGTTCCGATCAGGGTCAAAGGCAGCAGTACTGCCGAGAATCGGCTGGCTCTCGAGGGGTCCGCGCTGATGGCGGCGGTACCGGATCGAGCCCTGACGGTGGCTTTGGACCGACGCGGCAAGAACCGAAGCTCAGAGGACCTCGCCAGCTGGCTTCAGGGTCGCCTGGAAGCGTGGCCCCACCCGATCGTCTTTCTCCTCGGCTCCGATCTCGGGCTGCACCCGCAGGTTCTCGAGCATGTCGGCGAACAGCTTTCCTTCGGTGCGATGACGCTGCCTCACGAGCTCGCTCGTCTGGTGCTTTACGAACAGATCTACCGGGCCTTTTGCATTATGGGCGGAATAAAGTACCATCGCGGTCCGTTGTAATTTCCTACGCCGTTTTCTTGGCATCAGGAGACAGAGGAAAGGAGACCCAGGGGTGGCCAAGTCAACCAAAGTAAAGAAAGCCACGAAGCGCAAGGCTAACAATATGGATCCGTACCGCAAGAAGCTGGTCGAGCATCAGCGAGAGATTCTCAGCCTTTACGAGCACGACCTGAAGGTCGGTCAGCAGGCCAGCGACGAGGGAACCGAAGACATCGTGGATCGCGCCAACAATTCCTACAATCGGGAGTTCATGTTCGCCCTTTCCGATACCGAGCGCCAGATCCTGTTGGAGATCGACGGAGCGTTGCAGCGACTGGATGGTGGCAATTTTGGTGTGTGCACCAATTGTAGCGTCGAGATTGCCAAGGCCCGCCTGCGAGCCCTTCCCTGGGCCAAGTACTGCGTTGATTGTCAGGAGCAGGTCGAGCGCGGAGTGGAATTGGAGAACTGATCCGGGAGAGGCAAAGGGCGGTTTGACGCGGTGCGGGTACATACATTCTTAGGCATTCTTCTCGCTCTCGTCGGTTCGCTCGTCGTTGCCTATCTCGCCCAACAAAACAACGACCTCATCCGGCAACCGTTCCAGGTCACAGAGACCTGGGCGGTGCCGGTCTATGTCATCCTGTTGACCGCTTTCCTGGCGGGCTTCCTGCCGGTGGTTACCGTCCTGCTCGTCAAGACGCTGAAACAGGATCTGGCGACGCGTCGTCAGCGTCGGTTCGAACGCGAGGCCCGCAGCGTGCAGGGAAGCTACCGGCGTGCGGTGGACTACCTCGAAGATGGACAGTGGCATCGCGCCGCGGACGAGCTCGAGACGGTGCTGAGTGATCAACCGGAGGACTTCGACACCTTGCTGCGCTCCGGGGTGAGCCTCCGCCAACAGGGCAAGATCGAGGAAGCTATCGAGGTCCACCGACGCGCCAGTGTCCTCTACCCACAGAGTGTGGCCGTGCTCTATCACTTGGCGGAGGATTACTCGGCCCAAGGGTCCGCTGATGTCGCTCGAGAGATCCACGATCGCATTCTGAGGGATTTCACCGGAATCGGACTTCGGGTTCTCCGGCAGCGGCGCCACCAGTCGCTCGAGGCCGGCGACTGGGCCACCGCCGAGCGGTACCAGGAGGGGATGATCACGCTCGAGCCGGACGGCCTGGCTGGGATCGTTGACGAACGGGAAGAGTCTGTGCGTCGAGGCCTGCGCTTCGAGAAGGGCGTCGAGCTCGTCGATGGCGAGCGCTATCAGGAAGCAGTCACTGTCTTCGAGTCGATCCTGGCCGCTTCTCCCGGGTTCAAACCAGCCCACATCATGCTCGGTGAGGCTCTGGCCGCTTCCGGAGATCCGCAGGCAGCTCTTTCCGTCTGGCAACGCGCCTGGCAGACCACCGGCAGCCCCATTTTCCTGCAGCGCATCGAGGACCACTTCATCGAGCGTGAGGAGCCCCTGGAGGCCATCGAAACGTTGCACCAGATCATCGCCAAGGCCGACAACGATCTGATGCCGCGTTTTTTCCTGGGCAAGCTCTACGCGCGTCTGGAGATGCATGACGAGGCCTTGAGAGTTCTCGGCAGCATTCGCGATCGGGTCCACGAGTCGCCCACCTTGCTCTACCTGATGGGACGCCTGTACGAACGCCGTGGAGAGGGGGTGCAGGCTGGTCAGGCCTTCCGGCGCGGCCTGGAGGAGTCTCGCCTGGCAGCCGATCTCTATCTCTGTTCCGTGTGCCGTGAGAGATACTCTCAGTGGCTTTCCCGTTGTGGGGTCTGTGGAAACTGGGGCACGATCGAGCTGCAGCTGGACGTCGAGCCGGTTGGTAGCGAGGATCAGATCTTGCGGGAACGCCCTGTCTGGCCGGTCTATGACACAGAGTAGATCCGTCAGTATCGAAGCCATCACCAACCAGATTGCAGAGGGCGGTATCGGGTCACTCTATCTGGTAGTCGGCGACCGGGTTCTCGCGGAGCCTGGCGCCATCCGGATTGGCGAGGCCCTGGCCAGGAAGGTCGGTTGCGAGGTCGCCGTCTACAGGCGGCCCGCCGAGTTGGGAGCCCTGCTCGCCGATCTCAAGACCTATTCTCTGTTCGCCTCGGCGAAGGTACTGGTGGCCGTGGAGACGGCGGTGCTGGCCGATGCCCAGGCGGCGGCGTACTTGCTGGACGAAGCTCTCGAGTCCTGTCCGATCGCCGTCGATGCGGCAGCCGAGCTTTCTGACCCCCAGCGTCGCAGTGCCAGCCGACTGTTGCAGACCTTGCGGCTGTTTCAGATCGCACCCCAGGCCGGTAGCGCCGAAGAGGTCATCGCGAGCCTGCCCGACTCTGCTTTGCAGGGCGCAGTCGGCAGCGGCGGGCGTCGTCGTCGTCGCGGCCGCAAACAGATTGCCGAGGCGCGCGAGCACCTCGTGGGCCTGTTGGAAGTGGCCCGTCTCGCCGAGATCGAGGGCTGGGCCGAAACCGATCTGGGGGATCTGGCAGAGATCGTCGTGCGCGGTTTGCCCGAAGGACATGCGCTGGTCCTGGCTGAAAGTACCGCTGCGGCTGGCCATCCTCTGGTGCAGAAGGTGGCCGAGGCCGGTCGCTACGCCGCGGTGGGACAAGTCGAGGCGACAAAGAGTGGTGGCTGGCAAGGGCTCGATCTGCTGGCCGCCGAGCTGCGAAAGGAGACCGGGGCTTCGATCGACGGACGAGCCCTAGAGGAGCTCGCCCGGCGAACGCTGCAGAAAAGCCAGACGCGCGGCGACGCCGCTTCGGTAAGTGCCGAAAGCACAGCTAGGTTTGCAGGAGAGTTTCGCAAGCTGGCGACGCTGGTGGGCGAAGGCGAGATCGGGTTCGAGCTGGTCAGGAATGTCGTCGAGGATCGTGGGGAGGAGGATGCGTGGAAGACCCTCGATGCCATTGGGGCGGGTCGTGCGGATGAGGCGCTGCGGCGAATCGACCGTTTGATGTCGGCGGCTGAGGATCCAATCGCGACGCGTCTCTCGTTTTTTTCCTTGCTGGCAGGATTTGCACGGCAGCTGACCACCCTGTCGAATCTCATCGACCTGCTCCAGATACCCAGACAGTCGATGCCCTATCCAAGATTCAAGGCGCAGCTGGCCCCCCGACTGCAAGCCGAGCTGGAAGGTGGGCAACAGAATCCCATGGCGGGATTGCACCCCTACAGGCTCTATCGAGCGTATCTGGTCGCTTGCAGGGTGCCGGCCGAGCGTGTCGGCAGGCTCCCCGCCAGGGTCCTGGAGACCGAGCTGCAGCTCAAGGGCGAAAGCGATCAACCAGACGCGGCTCTTGCGGCGCTCGTGTGCGACATCGCCACCGCGGCTCGCGGTCGCTAGTCCGCGGTCGGTCAACCGATGCCAGAGCTTCCCGAGGTCGAAGTCCTGCGACGCAGCCTGCAGCCGCTGGTGGTCGGCTCCAGGATCGAGTCGGTAAGGGTGTGGAACCCGAACCTGCGCGAACCGGTGGACCGCCGAGCGCTGGCGCAAGCGCGAGGTCGTGAAATCCTCTCAGTCAGGCGGCGCGCCAAGTATCTCCTGCTCGATCTCGCGGGTGATTTGACCCTGGCCGTTCACCTGGGAATGAGCGGTCGATTGACGCTGGTGCCCGCGGGCGCGGCCAGGGAGGCGCACGAACACGTGGCGTTCTATCTGAATTCGGATCGACGTCTACGATTTCGCGATACACGGCGATTTGGTCTGGTGATGCTGCGGCGGACCGCTGATCTGCCGATCGATCGGCACTTCGTCCACCTCGGCTACGAGCCGCTCGGAGACGGTTTCGACGGTGCTGTGCTTCGGCAGAGGGCCGTGGGCCGTCATGCGCCCATCAAGAGTTTCTTGATGGATGGCAGGATTGTGGTCGGCGTTGGCAACATCTACGCTGCCGAGTCTCTGTACCGGGCCGGTATCCACCCGCAGCGCTCGGTGGCGCGCATCGCCAGGACCCGATGGGAGAGGCTGGCTCAGTCGATTCGCCAAACCCTTAGCGAGGCCATTGATCAGGGCGGCACGACCCTCAACGACTTCGCTGACGCCCGTGGACAGTCGGGGTATTTCAGTGTTTCGCTCACGGTTTATGATCGGCTGGGCGAACCGTGCTACCGGTGCCGGAGGCCGATCCGGCGTATCGTACAGAGTGGTCGCTCGACCTTCTATTGCCCGGGGTGCCAAAGGTGAGCAAATGATGATGCAGGTCGAATCTGTGCGAGCGGTGCTGCTCGATATGGGGGGGGTCATTCTCCACATGGCAGGCGGTCGTGGATTCCCGGTGGCTCGCCTGGATTGGCGGGGGCGTCAAGCCATGGTTCAGGGCATCCGCGCTGCGGGCGGCAGGGTGACTCTCGAGGACCTCGAGGCACTGGTCTTCGCACCCTGGCAGGCAGAGTATGGCCGGCGTGTGGAATTGGGACGGGAAGCCGACTGGCGACAGCATCTCGACCGGCTGCGCGGCGAAAGCCATTGCCAGGTCACCGATCTCGATCTGCTCGCGGCCTGGTTCGCACCCTATGGTGAACAACTGGTACCGCTTCCTGGAGCGACCGAAGCTCTGGCCAGCCTGGGAGACTCAGACCTGAAGGTCGCTCTGGTTTCCAATGTTCCATTGCCAGGTGAGCTCTACCTCCGGGTGTTGCGGCGGCACGGGCTGGTCGAGAGCTTCGACCACCTGGTCTTCAGCTACGACGCCGGGAGTCGCAAGCCGTCCCCGGCCATGTTGCGCCAGGCAATGGCAGCGATCGATGCCGAGCCGGCGGAGACGGTCATGGTTGGTGACCGGCGCGATCGGGATATCGCGGCCGGCCGGCTGGCTGGCAATCGGACTATATGGATCCGTAGCGACGACGGTGGTGGGCCAGAGCCCGACTCGACGCTCGACTCCCTGGCGGCGTTGCCGGAGCTCCTGGGCGTAAGGGAACGATAGGATCGAACATCATGAGCGAAGCTGAAACCAAGCCGGGAGTCGCCCTGGGCGTGGCAGGGGGAACCGGCTCGGGAAAGACGACAGTCGCCGAAGCCATTCTCGAGGCTGTGGGCAGGGACCGGATTTCCTGGTTGGCTCAGGACAGCTACTACCGCGATGTGGAGTGGGAGTCCGAGGACCAACTCCTGCGACACAACTTCGACCATCCCGATGCCATTGATCACGAGCTGCTGGTTCAACATCTGCAGATGCTGAAGTCGGGGCAGGATGTGGAGATTCCGATCTACGATTTCGTCACCCATCGGCGGACGCCCGCCACGATCACCATGCCCGCCCGTCCGGTCATCCTCCTGGAGGGAATCCTGATCCTGGCCTCGAAGCGCCTGCGCAAGCTGCTGGACTTCAAGATCTTCGTCGATACCGATGCCGACGTGCGGCTGATACGCCGGGTCCGCCGCGATATGAGCGAACGTGGACGAGATCTGCAGGACGTGTTTCGCCAATACTCCGAGACTGTCCGGCCGATGCATCTGGAGTTTGTCGAGCCCTCCAAACGCTGGGCCGATGTCATCGTGCCGCAGGGTGGCGAGAACCGGGTCGCTCTGGAGATGGTGATCGCCCGTCTGGAGAAGCTTCTCGACGCCTCTGACGCCGGGTGAGGCTCAGGGGTTGAAGGGCCAGAACAACGGGATCAGCAGGGTCGCGAGGAGCCAGAATACCAGGGTCAAGGGCGCCCCGAACTTCAGATAGTCATTGAATCGGTAGTTGCCAGGGCTGAAAACCATGGCATTCGTCTGATAACCCATGGGAGTCATGAAGCTCGCTGAGGCGGCGTAGGCGACGGCCATCAGAAACGGTTTGACGTCGACCTGCAGCTCCGTGGAGGCAGTGAAGGCAATGGGCACCATGAGAACGGCGGTGGCATTGTTGGAAAAGAAAGATGTCAGGAGCGAGGTGCCGAGGTAGAGGACCGACAGCATGGCTATCGGGCCCCATTGGATTCCCACCCGGCTGAGACCGGAACCGATGAGCTCGGCCAGACCGGTGTTCTCGATCGCCAGCCCCAAAGGCAGAATCCAGGCCAGTAGGAAGATGACGGTCCAGTCGATGGAGCGAAAGGCCTGCTGAATCGTGATCGCGCGAGTAACGAGCAAAGTGACGGCGCCGAGAAAAGCCGCTGTCAGGATGTCCGTGACGCCGGCGGCTGCGAGCAGGACGACGATCGGAATGACCGCGCCGCAGATCCACCACCGAGCTGACAGACGGATGGTGAGGTCGCGCTCACCCAGTGGCACGAAGTCCGTCATCTCGGACAGCGCCTCGACGCGGGCACGAGGTCCAAAGACCAGCAGGGTATCCCACGGGGCCAACTTGATGCGGGCCAGTTTGTCGCGGATCAGCTCACCGGTTCGCCGCAGGGCCAGCACGAAACATCCGTAACGGCGCCGGAAGTCGATGTCCTTCAGGGTCGACCCGACGAGGGGCGAAGCGGGAGAGAGCTGCACCTCGGCGAGGATCGTGTGCTGATCGCTCAGATCCTCGTCCTGGAGCTTGAGGTCGGTCAAGAGAAGCAGTCCGTATTGTTCCTTGAAGGCCAGGATGTCTTCCATCGCTCCCCGCACGAGCAAGAGGTCGTCCGCGGCCAACAAGGTGCGACGCAGGTCCGCTGGAATCTTCTCCTTGCCCCGGATGATCTCGAGCACATTGATCTGATGTCGTTCACTTATCTGCTCTTCGACCACGGTGCGCCCGACGAGTCGCGAGCCCGGCGGGATCTGGACCTCGGTCAGGAAAGCACTGAGATGGTAGCCACGGGTCAGATTGGTGGCCTCGACTCGAGGCTCCAGACGATGCATTGGCACCAACACGTTGTAGATCAGTCCAACACCGCACAGGACCACTCCCAGCCCGAGGAACTCGAAGACGCTAAAGGCTCCCGCGCCCTTCTCGGCGGAGAGTGAACTGACCAGCAGGTTGGTCGAGGTTCCGAGCAGCGTGCAGGTGCCGCCGAAGATGGCGGTATAGGAAAGTGGCAAGAGAATCTTCGAGGGGCTGAAGTTGTAGTGCCGTGCCAACTGAATGGCGACGGGCATGAGAACGGCCACCGCTGCTGTGTTGTTGACAAATGCCGAGAGGACGGCGGCGACCACCAGCAGCAGGACGGAGGCTCTCCAACGGGACCCACCGGTGTGTTCGGCGATCCGATAGCCCAGCTTGGTCACCAAACCACTGTGCACCAGGCTGGCGCTCAGGATGAACATCATCATCACGGTGACCACAGCCGGATTGCTCAGTCCCGAGGTCGCCTCCTCCGGGGTGATCAGACCAAAGAGCAGCAAGAGCCCCGAGCAGACCATGGCGATCACTGCCATGTTCATCCACTCGCGGACAAACGCCAGGATCGTGAAGACGATGATGGCCAGCAGCAGAATGATGTCGAGAGTGATTTCCATGACAGGCTTGCGAGCTCGAGAGATTTTCCTCCGGGGAGTCAGAGTCTAGCAACGTGACGTCGGGAACCGCCCATTGCGATGCGCTGGACGGCCCTCTAGAATCAGGCGACCGCGCAGAAAGGAAGGAATCATGAGAAGTCCTGGCAAAATATCGGCCTTGATCGTCCTGATGAGTGCCGCCTGGAGTTGTGACAAAGCCCCGCAACCGGTGGCCAGAGTCAGTGCGACACCGTCGACAGTCGAGATCCCCTACCCCGGATACGCTAATCTCGAGCTGGAGTGGGACATGCAGGCACCGCTCGACGCCATCGAGGGAAGACCTCTGGTCTTTGTCCACCTGATTGACGGGGATGGCAGTGTCAAGCGGACTTTCGACCACACCCTGCCTTTTGACTGGGAGCCCGGAGCCAGCCGTTCCTATGCAATACCGCTCTATCAGTCTGCCCTGGCGCCGCCGTTGGAAGCCGGCACCTACCGCTTGACCCTGGGCCTCTACGATGCGAGTGGAAAGCGCTGGGCCTTCGAAGAGTCGGGAGAAGCCGTCGCCAATCTCGAGTACCTGGTGGCCAGCGTTGATACCCAGGGCGATCCGGCGGACGTGCCGATGTTCTATTTCTCCCCGGCCTGGCTACCGCTGGAAGCCGGCACCGATGTCCAGATCATGGGTCGACGATGGCTGACCGGGGAAGGTACCCTGCGGGTTGCCGAGGTACCCGGGTCGGGGGTGGTCTGGATGAGTCTGAAGATTTCGGAAGCTGTCGCCGGTCGCGAGGAGCTCTCGTTGAACGAAGGTGAAAGCGAGCCGGGCCTTCTGGTGAGGAGCACCTGCGGAGGAGACGAGCTTTCCCTGCGTGGCTACGGCAATCACCAACTCGAGATACCCATCAAGGCCAACGAAGAAGGTCAACTTCCCACGGAATGTGAGATCTCATTGCAGCCGACCTTTCAGATTGTCGAGGTCGACACCCTGACCCGACGTTCGGTCGGTCTCGAAGTCCTGTCCTGGAAATCGAACTGAAGTAAGGCGGAGCTAGCGCTTCATCTCGAGCGTGATGCTCCTCGCTTGGGGAAGCCCGGCGACCTCTCCCAGCGGTTCCCAGACTTCGACCTCGTCTTCCATGGAGACCTTGGTCCATTGCGCTGCAGCCAGGGTGACCTCGACTTCGAGCTTGCCGTTGCCAGGCATGGGACGGGAAGTTTCTGTGCTCCAGAAATTGTAGAGCTTGATCTCTGCTGACTCCCCTGCCGGCACTGGAAACATGAAGAGTTGGTTGCGGTAGACCGGCAGGGCCTGGCCGTTGATGCTGACCTTGAAATCGAGCTGCGACGCGATCTCCGTACCCTGATTGCGCAGCTTGACCGTGAGCTTGCATAGGGTGTCGGCAGCTGGCGAAGACGGCTCTACCGTGATCGATTCGATAGTGACCTGCGGAGCCTCTGCTGGGGTGTCCTGGGCCATCGCGACCCCAGGGCTGAGTGTCAGGGACAGGGCGAACGCAACGAGTGGAAACGATTTCGGCCTCATGATGCGAATATTCTAAAGGAATAGTAGGGTCTCTTGCCGGGTTTCAATGAAGGCAGGTCACGATGACGACGAATACAGATACCCGCCGCCCCCGATTGCTGGGCCTCGCCCTGCCGACTCTGGCCGTCACCGGCGGTGTGGGTGCACTGGGATACTTGCGGCGGCGGTTCCAGCGTTCTCGCGTCTTCCTGCCCAATCGCTACCCGGATGGGGTCTGGGAGCCCCACGCTTTTGGTCTCAGGGTCGACGATGTCTGGTTCGAGGCCGACGATGGCGTCAAGCTTCATGGCTGGTGGATACCGCACCCTGCCGCGCGCGGCACCATCCTCTACTGTCATGGCAACACCGGCAGCATCGCTCACCGGATCGGGGTTTTCCGGCACCTGCAGCGGTTGCGGGTGAATCTTTTCGCATTCGATTACCGGGGTTACGGTCGCAGCAGCGGATCGCCCTCCGAGGCGGGGTTGTTCAGAGACGTGCGAGCCGCTTTCGACCATACGGTGAACTCGCTAGAGCGACAGTCCGGTGAGATCCTTCTTTTTGGGCACTCGCTCGGGGGCGCCGTAGCCGTGGACTGCGCTCTGCACAGGCCAGCGGCGGGTCTGGTGGTGCAGTCCAGCTTCACCCACATCCGAGACGCGGCCAAGGCGATGTTTCCCACGCTGCCTCTGCATCTGGCGGCTACCCGAGAGTTCCGCAGCATCGACAAGGTCGGCCGCATCGCGATTCCGAAACTCTTCATCCACGGCGACTGCGACGAGTCGGTACCGGTGGAGCTGGGCGAGAAGCTGTTTGCGGCGGCGAGTGATCCCAAGGAGCTCTACATCGTTCGGCGAGCGGGTCACAATGATGTCCATCGCTACGGTGGGTTGCGGTACCTGCATCGCCTCTCCCGGTTCCGCAATCGCTGCCTCAAGCAGGCTGGTTGATCCCCCTCGCTGCTCGCCCGACGAGTGCAGTGGATCACTGCATTGCGCTGCCGATTTCTCTACCATGATGGGGCAGACAGGGACAGCGGTTGGAATGTTCATGAGGCAGATCACCGGTGGGCAGCACGGGGGGCGGCGCGGGCGGATTGCCCTGGTCGCCGCCGTAGTTCTGGCGATGCTCGGCTGCGGCAGCTCCGTGGGGCCGACCGAGCCCCGCGGCGCGACGACACCCACCGAGATCGAGTACCAGCTCTTGCAGCTGTCGAATCGTGAGCGCTCTGTGGCGGGCGGTGGCCAGGACCTGGTGCTCGATGAGAGCCTCAGTGACGTCGCTCGGCGCTACAGCGAGCAGATGCGGGATCTAGGTTTCTTCAGCCACGTCAGCCCGGAAGGCAAGACTCTCAGGCAGCGACTGGAGGCAGCGGGAATTGGCTATACCCGGGCTGGCGAGAACATCGCGCAAGTGACCCACGTCGGCAACCCCGGCCTCGTCGCGCACGACCTGTTGATGGACAGCGAACGGCATCGGGCCAACATTCTCGACCCAGAATTCAGGCTCGTGGGTATCGGCGTAATCGGATCTGGGGACACTTTCTGGATCACCCAGGTTTTTGTCACGCCGTGACGATCCAGGGTGATAGGGTGATTTCGAGGGAGTGCTCGAGATCCTCATGGCTACGGTAAAAATCTGTGACGTGTCGCTGCGCGACGGGATGCAGATCCTCAACCGTCATGCAGTGATTCCTCTCGAAGTCAGGCTGCAGCTGCTCGAGGCGCTGATTCGTAGCGGCGTACCCTATATCGAGGTGGGTTCTTTTGTGAATCCGCGGGTGGTTCCCGCGATGCGCGATACCCCGGATGTTCTGCGCCAGATGCCACCCTACGATGGTCAGATCGCGGCCCTGGCGCCAACCCTCGCTTACTACGAGCAACTGAAGATGGCCGAGCGGGTCAACACGGTGGCGCTCTTTGTGTCGGCCTCCGAACAATATTCGCAAAAGAACACCCGAATGAGTGTCGCCGAGGCGGTGACCGCGGCTGGTCGAATCGCTGAGGCCGCGCGCAACGATGGATTCCGCTTGCGAGGCTATCTCTCCTATTCGTTCCGCGATCCGACACAACCTGATGGGCTCACGCCTGTCGACAAAGTGGCGGAGATTTGCGGGCAATTGGCGGCCATGGGCTGCGAGATCATCGCGCTTTCCGACACCGATGGCATGGCTTCGCCCAACGACATCGAGAGGCTGGTGAGTCATATCGGCGATGCGATGGGACTCGAGCATATCGGGGTGCACCTGCACGACCGCCGCGGGTTGGGAGTCACCAACGCCTATGTGGCCTATCAGATGGGGGTCCGCTGCTTCGATGCCTCGGTAGGTGGCATCGGGGGCGCCATCACCGTCCGGCATTCGATCGGTAATGTGTCGACCGAAGAGCTGGTGGCAATGTTCGAGAGCCTTGGCGTAGAGACGGGGGTCGACCTCGAGCCGTTGATTGAAGCGGGGTGTCGCGTTTCGCAGATGGCCTCTTACGTCGGTGACCCGCCGCCGCCGAGCAAGATCATCCTGGACGAGATTGCGAAGCGCCGGGCCGAGCTCGAAGAAGAGAACGGGATCGACGCCGATCTGTCGCTAAAGGACCTGGTGAACTCGCTGATCGACATTCTGGCGCATCGACCACACGAGTTGTCGGTGGAGTCGGTCAGTCATACTCTTTTCGATGCCGGCAAGCAGGTCAATCTGTTCATGCATGCCCCCACCAACCGGGCTGCTGTTGTTTTCAGTCTGGTCCTGATGGTGCTGGTGGCCGGTCTCGGCGCTCTCTTCGTGAGGATCATTCCGAGCTCCTGGGTAGCCAGCAGCGAGGTGGTGGCGATCACCCTCTTCAGCCTTGGAATGGTGCTCTTACTGGGATTCGGCCTGACGCTGGTGCAGGTCGCGGGGCTGATCTTTCCCCGCGAGCTGACAGAGAGCGAGCGCGAGATCGTGCGCGGTGCGATGAGTGAGCTGGCCGTCGAGCTCAGGTTCCGCTCCAGCGTCGAGCCGAGCTACGAGGTTTAGATACGATGGCGGAACAGGAACCCAAGGCAGCCGGCGAAGGCGCGAACAGAGATCTCAAATTTCACGAGACCGCCAGAGATCTGGCGATTCAGCAGATTCGCTCCTATGGGGAAGATCTGGTGCGACAGTCGGTATCGACTGCCAGGTCCAGAAAGCATCCGCTGGTCCTGACCAAAGATGTGCAGTATGCGGCGCACCGACTGCACACCGAATTCCGCAACCGGAAGAACGTCGTCTTTCAGTTCCTGGGCGCCGGCCTGCTGGGCGTTTTTCTGCAGGGCTTCATTGCCGAGATGCTGAGCGCGCAGCCCTCGGCCTGGGCTGTGGCAACCTATGTTGTCATCGGGTTCGTCGGTATCTTCGGCGTCTTCTGGTCGCTTATTCGCTAGACACGGTTCTGGCGGGCAGCACATCCTCGAAAGCCGTGCCGTAGATTTCCCAGACGGTCATGAAGAGGCCGGCGATCACCGGTCCGATGATCAGGCCGACGGCGCCGAACATCGACAATCCGCCCAGGGTGCTCAAGAGGATCAGGAGATCCGGCATTTCGGTGTCATTGCCCACCAGACGCGGCCTGAGTAGGTTGTCCACCGAGCCCACGGCCAGGGCGCACCACAGCAGCAGACCTATGCCGAGCCCTATCTGACCGGTCAAGAGGAGGAAGATGACCGCTGGAATCCAGACCAGAGCCGTGCCAACCGCGGGAATGATGGACATGACCGCCATGATCGTGCCCCAAAAGGCGGCACCCCTGATCCCCACGACGGCGAATCCGATGCCGCCGAGCGCACCCTGTACGATGCCGATGACCAGCGTCCCCTTGATCGTCGCGCGCGCTACCGACATACCTTTGTTCACCAGGAGCGCCTTGTCTTCGTCCGTCAACGGTGAGAAATCGAGAAAGCTGCCGCGCATCGCATCGCCGCGCATGAGGAAGAAGAACATGGCATAGAGCATGATGAACAGGTTGAGAAAGAAGGTGGCGGTGCCGCGTGTTCCGGCCGAGATGCTGTTGAAGAGGAAGCTACCGATCATGCCCGCCGCCTCGCCCAGCTTGGAGGCGATCTGCTTGGTATAGGGCTGAAGCTTGTCCTGGAAGGGTACCCATGAGGGGAGGGCGAAGTGGATCTCTGAGGGATTCTTGATCTTGTCCTGGACCCAGGGGATGACCTCTTCGGTCAGCTCAACAGCCTGCGCGGCGACGATGCCGAAGAACCCGGACAGCGGCAGAAGTACCAGGAGAATCAGGATGAGGAGGGTGAGAATCGATGCCAGAGCCTGCCTGCCGTTCAACTTGTCGCGGATCCAGCGATAAAGCGGATAGGCCATGCCACTGAAGACCACGGCCAGGAACAGGGCCTTGAGATAGTTCCGAATCATGTAGGTGAAGACGATGGAAATCGCCACGACCATGAGCAGCAGGAGGACCCTGCGAAACTTTTCGCGCTTGGCCAAGAGATCGGTCATTGCTCTCCTCCAGTCGCGGAAGTCTAGCCTGAATCGGTGGTTTCCCGAATTCAATCCTGCGGGAGGGGTGGTACGTAATGCAGGCCGAAGGGAGGGTATCTGATACTGTCCCGCAGTTTGATCAGGGAGAGCATCATGTTAGAAGAGATCCACAGGAAGAGTGTGTTGCCGCTGTTGGTGTTGTGCCTTGGTGTGACTGGGGTGGTCCGGGCCCAGGAGGGCGAGGCTGAGGACCCGGACGGGGAAGTTGCTCTGGGAATGTCCAACAGCACCGAGTTGAGCTTCGTCCTGACGGAAGGAAATTCCAACACTGACGCTCTTGGTTTCAAGAACCGTTATCGTTATATCTGGCCGAGCTCGCGGTACACCTTCCGGGTCGAGGCCACGCGAACGAACAGCGCCGATGATCGTATCGCTGTGGTCGATCAAGATCTCGATAGCGGCTATCGGATTGTCGAGTTCTCCAAGAGCCCCGATGTCGAGAAGTATTTGGTGGAGAACCGGTATGACCGGTCCATCACGGAGCGCTTCTTCTGGAATGTCGGCCTCGCCTGGGATCGTAATCTGGACGCCGGCATCGCAAGTCGGTGGATAGGTTTCGCGGGTGTGGGAAATGTCTGGTGGGACAGAGAGGATCTCATGTTCAATACCTCCTACGGCCTGAGCTACACGGATCGTGAAGAGGTGGACGCAGATCCCAACAAGGACGACACCTTCTTTGGCTATCGGATCAACTGGGAATACCTCAACCTGTGGGGCAGAAATACAACTTTCGAGAACCGTTGGACGTTCAATGGCAGCTTTGCCGACTCTGCCGACTGGAATTCGGATATGACCAGCGCGATCTCGGTCGGCATCAACTCCCGTTTGGCGCTGCGGGTGAGTCTGCAGTGGCTTTACAACAACGTGCCGGCACTGCAGGATCTGGACCTGTTTGTGCTCACCCCGGAAGGTGACCTGATTCAGGTACCAGATGGGGCGGTGCAGGAACCCAAAGAGAAGCTGGATACCATCTTCAACACCTCTCTGGTCATCAACTTCTAGAACACTCGAGCCATGTCCGTTGCCGCTGTCATCCAGATGAACTCAACCTCCAATGTGGAGGCCAATTGGCGCCAGACGCGCGATCTCGTGACGCGCGCCGCGGGGCTCGGGGCCGACTTCGTCGCCACCCCCGAGAACACCAACTTTCTGGGCCCCCACGAGGAGAAGGTTGTCCGGGCCGAGTCTCTCGCCGGACCCACCTGCAAAAGATTCTCACGGCTGGCCGAAGAGCTCGGCATCCACTTGCTGCTCGGCTCCTTCAACGAGCGCTCCGAGGAGCCGGATCGATGCCGTAACACCTCGGTGCTGTTCGCGCCGGATGGGGCACAGCTCGCTGTGTACCGCAAGATCCACCTGTTCGACGTCGATGTTTCGCCCGAGGTCAGCTTCACCGAGTCCAGGACCGTCGAGGCGGGTACCGAGGTCGTGACCATCGGGACGGATTTCGGAGTTCTCGGCCTGACCATCTGCTACGACTTGAGGTTCCCAGGGTTGTACCAGGACCTGCGGACGCGCGGAGCAGAAATACTGACGATCCCCTCAGCGTTTACCCTGACCACGGGCAAGGATCATTGGCATCCGCTGCTCCGCGCGAGGGCCATTGAAACCCAGTGTTATGTCCTGGCCCCGGCGCAGTACGGCAAGCATGATGATCGCGGTTTGCGAGAAAGCTTCGGGCACGCCATGATCGTGGATCCTTGGGGTCAGATCGTGGCGATGGCAGCGGATGGTCCGGGAATCGCCATAGCCGAGATCGATTTAGACAGATTAGAAGAGGTGCGACGGGCAATCCCATTGCTCGACCATCGTCGTTTCTAGGCAGCGAAGGAGAAAAGAGAATGAAACGCAAAGTGTCCAGATTCGTTTTGGTTGTCCTCGCTTTCACGGTCGCAACAGGCGCTCGTGCAGCAGAGAAATACGATGTTGACACCGTCCATTCCCATATCGGTTTTACCGTCAAGCATATGGCCGTCGCCAGTGTGCGAGGCGATTTCAGGGAGTACACCGCCGAGCTGATGGTCGACGAAGAGGATGTCCAGAACTCTTCGCTCGTGCTGAAGATCGACGCAGCCAGCGTCGACACCAACAACCAGAGGCGGGACGACCACTTGCGCAGCGCTGACTTCTTCGAGGTCGAGACCTACCCCGAGATCGTGTTCCAGTCGAAAAAAATCGTCGGGCAGGGAGATGGCTTCGAGGTCACGGGTGATCTCACCATCAAGGACGTCACCCGCGAGATCACCTTCGACCTGGAGATCAACGGCCCGATCAAGGATCCCTGGGGCAACCATCGGGTGGGCTCCGAAGGAGAGCTGGTGATCGATCGACAGGACTACGGCGTCAAGTTCAGCAACATCATGGACAACGGCGGTCTCGTTGTCGCCAACGACGTCAAGATCGAATTCGCCCTGGAGGCCTCGCGCAAGCTCGAAGAATAGTCTCTCAGGCGGTGCGACTACAGACGCTTGATGATGATGATCGTCCGGTCATCATCGGCTGGGGCACCCTGGGTGAACTCTTCGGTAGCGGCCCGGATTCGTTGGGAGATCACTGCGGCGGGCTCTCTGTGGTGATGCTGGATGACCTTGCAGATGCGCTCGGTTCCCTGCTCTATTCCCTGCCGGCTCTTGGCCTCGAACAGGCCATCCGAAAGCACCGCATAGATGTCGCCGGGTTCGAGTTGGATGGGATCGGGAAGATCGATCTCGAGGGTCGGGAAGAGACCCAGCGGCACCGCATTCGATTCGAGAACCTCGAAGTCGTCCCCTCTGGCGGAGTAACGCAAGAGGGGGGCCTGGCCCGCACTGAAGGTCGAAAGAGTGAAAGCCGAGGTGTCCAGGAGGCCGAACCAGGCGGTAATGAACATGCCCCTGGGCAGGTCGGCGGTCAGCTGTTGATTGATGTTGTTGGCCAGGGCGGTGAAATCGGCATCGAGGCGGATGGCCATGCGGAGCATGGCGCGCAGCTGCGTGACCGACAGCGCCGGACCGACGCCATGGCCGGTGGCGTCGGCCAGCATGAGCAGCGCGCGGTCGGCCTCGCCTTCGGTCAACACGAGTCCCTGCCCCGGGCCGCCGGGCGTCAGTCCGATGACATCGTAGGTATCACCACCGGTCTCATCCGCCGGTGCACTCCAGGCGCTCAGATCGATCCCTGACAGGATGGGCAGCTTGTCCGGCAGGGTACTCTCCTGGATCCGGCGAGCGACCTGGAGATCGCCCTCGAGCTTGAGCAGTGTCCTGAGGCCGGTGCGCATCCGATTGTGCGCTTCGGTGAGCTGATGGACCTCGGCGATTCGCGTCTGAATCGCCGGGCCCGGTTCGAGATCTCCAGTGCTGATGCGTTCACTCTCCTGGGCCAGCATCTCCACGGGGCGGCTGTATCCTCGGGCCATTCTGGCGGCTCTCCACACCGCCAGGGCGAGGGCCGCCAGCGTGATGCCGATCACCCAATACCGCTGTCTTTCGAGGCGCCCGAGAATCGCTTTCTCACCCACGGCCACACCAATCAGGAGCCTTTGTTGGGTTGACAGCTCGAACGGCGTGATCTGTCCCCACCAGGCCTGCCCCTCACTGACCAGACGCACAGGCAGTCCCCATCCCCGAGAATCATCGATCAACCGCTCGGCCGCATCCTGGGCTGCCGTGGTCCCGAGCTCTTCGGGTCTTTGCAGGAGGAGACGCTCGAGCTCCTCTTCGGGGAGCAAATCGGCGGTGGGGCGTGGGACACCCACCATGCGTCCATCCTCGGTCAAGACAAAAACGGTGCTGTCATCGAGCAGGTGGATGGCGCTGGTGAACCGAGAGATCTCTGTCAGGGCGAGGTCGATGCCCACGACGGTCAACAGTCCCTGGCCATCGCGAAAAGCCATGGCCGCGGTGATTCCCGGCTTCCCGGTCGAGAAGAAGCGATAGGGCTCTGTCCAGAACACCGGCGCCGATTCGCCGCTGCCCTCTTCGATTGCCAGAAGTGCCGCGGCGCCTTCGAACCATGGTCGCAGACGAGGGTCATAACCCTCCACGCTGCCCTCGCTCCCCTCCGGTGTCGGGGAGCCGTCCTGCCAGGTCTGGAAGAATGCTCGATCGTTCCATTTATCGCGCCATATCTGTCTGCTGGTCCATGATTTGTCGGCCTGCCTCAGCAGGTACTCTCGCCCCTGTTCGTTGGCAATGAACACCGCCGAGCTCCAGGGAAACTCCAGCATCAACGGAGGCAGCAGGGCTCGCAGCTGTTCCGGCTCATCCAGGGACAACAGACCTCGTTCTCCCCACCTGCGAACGGCTTCAACCTGCCGGCTGACCGGTCCGAAGAAGCCCTGCAACTTGACCTCGGTGCGGCGGCTGGCTTGCTGGATCAGGGAGCTGGAGAGGTCCTGGACGGCTCGGCGGGTGCTCAATGCCATCATGGTGAAGATGCCGACTCCCAAAAGCAGTACAACGGGGACCAGGTTCGTCAGCAGACTGCGGCGGATGGAGATCAGGGATGCCATCACGGTCTCCCGGGAATCCTAGCGGCCAAGCAGGTCGGCCAGCACTTCGATGCCCCGATCGACGACGGGTGGTGCTGCCGAGGTGTAGCAGATACGGATGTGGGTGGGGTAGGGACCGAAGCTGGGCCCTGGAGCGACAAAAAGCCCGCGCTCGACACTGTCCTCGAGAAACCCGAGGAGCCCGCGTGCATCGAGGCGATCGGCGACATCGATGAAGAGGAACTGGCTGCCCTCGGGGCGTGGAATTCCCAACCTGTCCGCGGCCCTGTTACCCATCTCGCGATACTTCTCCCTGGCGTGGGCCACCCAGCGATCTCCGCGGCCATCGAGCGCGACGAGGGCTGCCAACTGGGAAGCGGTTGGCGTCGAGTAGAAGGTATGAGTGCTGACGCGCCGCAGATGGCCGACTGCCCTCTGTGGGGCCGCCACATAGCCGCAACGGTTTCCCGCCATGCCGAACGCCTTTGAAAACGAGTGCACCGAGAAGGTGCGCTCCGGCGCCAGGCTGCGGGCATAAAGGTGCTCGCCATTGTAGACATAGTCCTCGTAGATCTCGTCGGCGAGGATCCACAGATCGTTCTGGGTGCACCAGTCGACGATTGCGCTGATCCAACTGGGTGGCAACACGACACCCGAGGGGTTGTTCGGCGAGCTGAGATAGAGGGCGACGGTCTTCGGTGTCAGAAAGGGTCGGAGGATGTCGAGCACCGACTCGGCCGAGTCGGCTTCTCCGATAACCGGGACTGGCACCGGCACGCCGTGAAAAGAGCGGACGACGCCGACGATCAGTGGCCAGAAGGGCGCCAGGATGAGAACTTGGTCGCCCGGCTCGAGCAGCGCACCGGCGACAGCGCCGAGCGCGCCGGTGGCACCCGCAGCCACCAACAGGTTCTCCCTTCTCGTTGACACGCCCTGGCGTCGCGTGGCGCGCTCGGCGATCGCTGACAACAGATCGTCCCGGCCTTGCGGCGGGCTGTACCGGTGCATTCCCGGGTGATCCGCGGCCTTGAGGTCTTCCATGCGACATCCGACCGCCGGCTCCATCCAGGTATCGCCGATGTGGAGAGGGTAGACCTCGCCCTGGTGGGTGGCCAGACGGTGGGCGAGCGCCGAGAAGACCGATCCTTTGATGTCGGTAACGGTGCTGGAGAAGTCGGGAACCCGAGGCATGGCTGGTCTTGGAACGGCTCGATCAACTACCGGGTCCTACCATCCAGCGGGCGCTGAACCGGGCGACCTTGTCGCCCTGGGCATCGAACATGAGCGCTTCTACGGGGTGCTCATGCCGCTGGCTCGGCTCGGGAATGGCGCAGGATGCCTTGGCAACGATCTCGCCACGTGCTTTCTTGAGAAACTCGAGCTTGATTTCGATAGGAATGCCGCGGGCTGTCGGCGGCAGCGCGGCCATGACCGCCAGGCCGGTCGCCAACTCGCCGAGGTTCGCCAGGGCGATGGCGTGGATCGAACGCAGATGGTTGCGTAGCCCCTTGCGGTCAGCCATCCGGATCTTGCTGTGGCCCGGTGCCAGCTCCTCGACCCGAGCATGGATGGTGCCGGTGTAGGGAACCTTCCTGCCCATGTAGAAGCTGAAGAGCGCCTGGCCGCCAGGGACCTTCTGGAGTCGCTCCCAGAGCTTGAGGATGGGCCCTTTCTCCAGTGTCATGGTGGAATGTTCTCACACTGAGACGGGTTCTTCACGCCACCTTGTCTGTGCTATAAGCACAGGCACCATGTGTGAGAAGACGCTGTACGAGCAGGTGCTGGCGCAGTGCGACGGCGGTGCCGCACTCCCCGCGCCAAAACCACCAAGAGCCTCGGCGTCGGCTGTGCTTTGGCGGCGTCGCGACTCGGAGCTGGAGGTCTTCTGGGTCAAGCGCGCCCTCACCATGCCGTTCATGGGCGGCTTCCATGCCTTCCCGGGCGGCGGTATCTCACGCCGGGACCGCGCAGGCGGGGCATCTGGTCTGCCGCAAGGCATCGAAGGAGCGTCGCCGGTGTCGGCGATGCCCGAGGGTGTCCTCGAAGGCGTGGGGGACCTCGGGCCCGTTCTCTGCGACGGCCTGACAGTCGGCTTGCTCAGAGAGTTGCAGGAAGAGACTGGCCTCGAGCTTTCCGCGTCGTCGGATGTCGCCCGATTGGTTTACGCCGGACGTTGGCTCACCCCACCCCTCGGGCCCCTGCGATTCGACAATCGCTTCTTTCTCCTGGAATGGTCCGAGTCCGAGCTCCAGCAACCAGAAGCAACCGACGGAGAAGCGGAGTATGGCGAATGGGTTCGCCCGGCGGCAGCTTTGCAGCGGTGGCACCAGGGCGAGATCATCACCGCACCTCCCATCCTGCATCTCCTCACGGTGCTCGCTGAAGAGGGTCCGGAGCGGGGCCTGGAGCGCTTGCGGGAGCCCGTCGAAGCCAATCTCGGACCGCATCGGCGCATCGAATTCCGGCCGGGCGTACTGTTGTTTCCCCTCCGCACCCAGACGCTTCCCCCGGCATCCCACACCAACTGCTACGTCCTCGGTTTGGGCGAGTCCGTGTTGGTCGATCCGGGTTCATCCATGGAGGTCGAGATCGACAGATTGGTGCAGTCCCTGGAAGTGCTGATCGAGGAGGAGGGGCGATCTCTCGAGTCGATCTGGTTGACACACCATCACCCCGATCATGTGGGAGGCGTGGAAGTCTTGCGCCGCCGCTTCGATCTGCCTGTCTGCGCTCATCCCGCGACTGCCGAGCGTCTGCAGGAGAGCGGCATGAAGGTGGACACACCGCTGCGCGATGATCAAGTGATATGGCTCGAGGGACCGAGCCCTTTTCCAGTAAGGGTTCTCTACACACCCGGTCACGCGTCGGGACATCTGTGCTTTCTCGATGAAACCCGCGGCTCGCTGCTGGCTGGAGATCTGGTGGCCGGTTTCGGCACGATTGTGATCGATCCTCCCGATGGCAATATGGGCGACTATCTGCACTCGTTGCAGCGGATTGGCGAGCTAGGTCCCAGGACCCTCTTTCCATCGCATGGGCCGGTGACCGTCGACGTGGATGGCAAACTGAACCAGCTCATCGAGCACCGACACTGGCGCGAGCAGCGCATCCTGGAGGCCTGGAAGGCCGGATTACGAGAGCCCAGCGAGCTGCGAGCTCAGGTTTATGCGGAGATCCCCCCTATGGCACATCCCCTGGCAGAGAGACAGGTCATCGCCCACCTGGAGCATCTGGAAGCGCAGGGCCAATTGAAGGACCGACGATCATGACCGACTCGGCAATCGACTATCCCAATCTGGTTGACGAAGCGCTTCGCGGCGTGGCTCGATCCGTCCTGACACGGGTAGCGGAGGAGGGACTGCCGGGCGAGCATCACTTCTATGTTTCGTTCGAAACCGACCATCCCGATGTGGGCTTGTCTCCCGAGCTACGCGACATCTACCCGGAGGAGATGACCATCGTGTTGCAGAATCAGTTCTGGGATCTTTCTGTCGACGACGAGGGCTTCGAAGTCATGCTGCGGTTCGATGGGAGGCCCCAACATCTGAGGATTCCGTGGCTCGCCTTGAAGTCCTTTGTCGATCCCGAGGCTGAATTCGGTCTGCGCTTTGATTCTCACCCGTTAGAACTGGCAGAAACCGACGAGCAAGACGTTGCCGAATCCCCAGCGCGACCTTCAGGTGATGTGGTTTCCCTGGAGGACTTCCGTCGGCGGGGCGATTGAGAGCCCACCCTAGGTATGCCAGCTCATAGCGGGTAGCCCGAGCAGCTTCCGTAAGAAGGCCAACTGGCCGACGTGGTAGGACTCGTGTTGCATGAGGAAAGCGACACCCCCCAGTAGCGTGCGATCCCCGACGGGGAAGTCGGGAGCGTCCTCCGGTGAGGGCTGGTCGAGTACGTCGGTGGTGAGGAGTGGGAACCGATTCTCCAGGGCCATCGCGATCTCCATCCAGGCGGTCCTGAGCTCTGCCACCGAGGGGTAGACATCGATGGAATCGATGCCGGTGGCCTCGGCGGTGATGGCGGCGAAGGGATCGGGTTCGTCTACACCCAGGTAGCGAGCGAGGTAGTGCCGCGCATCGTGCAGGTGCAAGGCAATGTAGGCCATGCTGTTGTTCGTCTGAGTCGGTCTCGTGCGTGCCAACTCGTCCGTTACGTCCTCGAGACAGTTCAGGAAGAGACGGGTGTTCAGCTGGAAGACAGCGTGCAGCGCAGTGACTCTTGAGTCCATCATGAATCTCCAGATCCAGGACCGACGCGCTGGCAGGTCGCGTCAGGAAATGCCATGGGCTCTGACCTGACTCACCAGGAACCGGTAGAACCCGCGTTCCAGTTTATCGGGTTCGCGCTCCAGTGCTACGAACAGGGAGACCGATTCGCTCAGCTCGGCCTCGGCAAGCTCGGCGAGGTAGCGGAGAAATCCTTCCCTCAAGCCCTCCTCACCGCTGTCCAGCAGGTAGCGGATCAGAAACGCGCTCTCCGCATAGCGCAGCGGGCGACCCACCGGTTCGATGAATTCTGACCAGTCGAGAGAAGTGAGGCCGGCAAGTCCCGGGTGGGCTGGGCTGTTCCAGACCTTCACCAGGGTATCCAGGTCGGTTTCGACGGTCGAGAGCGTACCCAAACGAATCCGACCCTGCCTGTTGAGACGGCTGAATGCGAGGTCCTGAGCCATGCCTTCGTCGAGCCATGGTGGAATGGCATCGGTGAAAACACGCCGGCCCAGCAGGTGGGTCAGCTCATGGATCAGGACGGCGAGAATCGCGTCCGTCGGTTGGCCGCCGGTGTAAAGGATCGACAGGTCTTCACTGGTGTGGCCCTGACTGTCGGCGGCGGCGATACGCGTCTCGGCTGCTTCGAATTCCCGGTAGGCTTCCTCCTGGGCATAGAGCACCACGATTGTCCCGGCAGAAGAGCCTGGATCGAGCGCATAGCGCTCACGATAGGCTCTTTCGACGTCAGAGGCGGCGGCCGAGAGTCTGGTCAGGAGCCTCGCGTCGGTAACATCGGTGTACAACCTGTAGGGTCCAAGGGCACCGGGGTCGACGGCGTGGTCGAAGAGACCTAGCGCCCGTTCCAGACGCTCCTGGTCGGGATGGGGTCCTGGATCGACAGTATCGTCTGGCTGCTCTCCGCGGATCCGTACCCAACCGAGCCAGGCCCCGAAACGCACCTGGATCCAGGAGCCCTCCTCGTCCAGGACCGGCAGCTCGATCACACTGGTAAAGGTCTCGAGCACCGGTGCCCTGGACCCTGGGCGCTCTCGCAGTCGCGCGCCGGCCGGCACCAGCACTGTCTTCTCCGGCTCGGCCACTGTCTGGATGCTGGAAGGTTTGCCCAGGACGGTGGGCTCCTCTTGCGCTGCGGACCAGGATGTCACCATGCAGGTCGCCAACAAGAGGAACCAGGGTCCAGTGGTTTTCACTACTTCCGGTCCTCCGGTGCCGGCGGGACCTGGGCGACGGTTTCGAGACCGCGGGCCGCGTCTGTCAGGAGGACCTGCTGGGGCAGGTGCTTACCCTCCACCCAGACGATCCTCTGACGCTCGAGCTCATGGAAGATCTGGTTCGTCGCTCGGCTCATCAGAGCAGGCGTCGAGACGAGTTGGACATTACCCCAGGGAGAGTCCTGTACCGTCGTCGGCTCCGGACTCCAGACGAAGAGCGGGACGCCCAGCGCGGCCAGATAGCGGCGGACGGCTGCAGGCGTCGCCTCGCTCGCGTCTTCGGCTTCGGGACCGAGGACCAGAAGGACTGCACGGCGCCGGTTGCCGCCTGCAGCCGTCACCCCGGCAACCGCGACCGCGTCGGCGAGGCGCTGGTCTCCCAGGCTGTCCTCTGGCTGTTCGAGAGCGGTGAGCCAGCCGTGCAGGCTACCGGTGTTCCCGGCGTACATGCGGGAGTGGGTAAAAAGGTCGTAGGGGTTCTCACCGACGATACGTCGACGGGGTATCGGCCAGAAGAACTGATAGGTCCAGGAGGAGAACTCCACCATGTCCGGTGCGAACCACGCCGTACGAGCCGATGAGCCCTGCGAGCGCCCGCCCGCATCGGCAGGCGGGAGTCTCTGTGCGTCGTAGTAGATCTGGCGCAGCAAAGGCCAGGCATTGCTGTCGCGGACGACAAGGAGGTCGAGTTGTCCCTTGACCATCGCCGCCACGCGTAACGGCTTCTGGCGCGCCACAAACCAGCCCTGCAGGTCAGCTGCGGCTCGAGGCTTGCGGCGCCTGGAGAGCTGGATTGGGATGGCGGTCAGCTCGGAGTTGATCTGGTCCATGTAGCTGCCGCCGAAGGTGATCTCGGCGTTGGCGCGGACAATGCCGCCGAACTCGACCTCGGCGCGCAGAAGATGGAGGACTTCTGGGTCGTGGCGAGGCAGGGGGATGTCCAGGGGATCGGTCGGGTCGAGCGGGCTGCCATCGAGCTCGACAAGCACAGCCGAGGGTTCGTCGTCGACGAGGCTCTCCCACGAGACCCGCGCCCTGACCGCCTGCCCGGCTTCGTCTCTGTCGAGCAGGATCGTGACTTCCGCAGGAGGCCGGGGGAGATTGATCCACTGGGTCACGCGATCGAGCTCGGTCTGGCTCTCGTCGTAGGCCACCGCGACCAGCTGGTGCGGTTCCAGGTCCTGCCCCAGATCGATCTGGCCTTCCCAGGGTGGGCTGTCCAGGGTCATGGTCAGTTTGCCGTCGAGAAGGAGATCGACGCGGGCAACCGGCTCGGCGACCTGCACAGCCACGGTCTGGACCCCCAGAACCAGACCCAGAAAAAGCGAGACGAAAGTCACCAATACCGAATCTCCTCTGCTACCGGTGGGCTGTCTTCTTCTGTTACGGGAGACTATCGCGAGAAGTTTGCCGGCGTTGTGAGAAAGTAGTGCGGCAATGACCGTGGCTTCAGAAACCCGTCAGCCGGCCACCTGGGCCGACTACGTCGCACTGGCTCGACCCGATCACTGGGTCAAACATGTCTTTATCCTGCCCGGGATTGCCCTGGCCATGCTCTTGCGGCCGCAACCCTGGACAGAGCTGCTGCCCCGCATCGCTGTTGGTCTGTTGAGCGCCTGTCTGCTGGCGTCAGCCAACTATGTGCTCAATGAGTGGCTCGATGCTCGCACCGATCGGCATCACCACTCGAAGTCGGCGCGCCCGGCGGTCGCCAAGCGGTTGTCTCCGGTCGTTGTGCGTTTGGAGTACCTGCTTCTGGCAGCGGTCGGGCTGGGACTGGCCTGGTGGATCTCGGAGCAATACCTCGTCGTCTCCGCTCTGTTCCTGCTGAGTGGCCTGATCTACAACGTGCCGCCGATTCGCACCAAGGAGTTGCCGTTCCTGGACGTCGTCAGCGAAGCTGTGAACAACCCCATTCGGTTGACCTTGGGCTGGGTCATGGTCGACCCGTCGACGCTGCCCCCGGGCAGTCTGCTGATGGCCTACTGGATGGGTGGTGCGTTCCTGATGGCACTGAAACGATTGGCTGAGTACCGCAGCGCCGAGCAAGGGGGGCGGCTCGAAGCGTTGGCCGTCTACCGGGGCTCGTTTCGCCACTACACCGAGGAGTCACTGCTGCTGTCGAGCTTTCTTTACGCACTGCTGGCAGCTTTCTTCCTGGCAGTCTTCCTGGTCAAGTACCGGATCGAGTATCTGCTGACGCTGCCGATCTTCGCGGTTCTCTTCGTCATGTACCTGCACGTCGCCCTGAAAGAAGACTCGACGGTTCAGGCTCCCGAGAAGCTCTTTCGCGAGCGGCCCCTGGTGCTGACAGTGATCGTGTTGACCCTGACCCTGGTGGTCCTGACCTGGATCGACATTCCGATTCTCGAGCGGCTGACGAGCCCGCATTTCATCCGCATCGGCAGTGACTGAGGGACCTGATGATCGATTTCGACTGGGGTGATGTCCGCCTGGCGGTCTTCGATCTCGACGGGACCCTCTACGATCGACGCTGTCTTCGGCCGAAGATGATCCGCGAGCTGGCGACGCACTGTTTGCGGCATCCGGGCGATTTCAAAGTGTTGCGTCTGATTTCAGAGTTCCGTCGTTGCCGAGAGAAGTTGGCCGAGGCGGAGATCGCTGGAATCGCGGACCTCCAGTATCGCCGGCCGGCAGAGAAGATGGGATTGGCAACCGCCGAGGTGAGACAGGTGGTCGAGAGTTGGATGCTCGACCGGCCATTGCCACATCTCAGGGGGTGTCGGTTTGCTGGGGTTGGGCGTTGTTTTGCGGCGCTGGAGAGGTCCGGAGTCATGCTGGCGGTGCTCTCGGACTATCCGGCTGCAGCAAAGCTGGCCGCTCTGGGTCTGGAGGTCGACTTGCTGGTCAGCGGTGTCGATCCGCAGGTCGATCGTCTCAAGCCACATCCAAGAGGACTGCAGCGGGTACTCGAGCTTGCCGGCGTGGCGCCCGAGCAGGCGGTGATGATCGGGGATCGCGAGGATCGCGATGGAGAGTGTGCCCGTCGGGCAGGTGTCCGGGCTTTGATCAAGGTCTCGAAACCGCAAGGGGACAGCGCTTGTTTCCGGGATTACGCCGATTTGACGAAGTCGCTGGAGCAAAGCTCGGCAGAAGATGCCGCATTGCAGTAGAGTATGGCGTCACATGTGGGAGGTCCTTCGACCATGGCGAGAAAACTTATGAAATTGACCGTGCGGAGCGCAGCCTCGATCTTGCTGCTCTCCTTCCTCATCACACCCGTAGTGGCTCAGGATGCACCGCTGAAGATTGCGGTGGTCGATGTCGAGATCCTGGTTGCCGAGTCGCCTCAAGGCAAGGCGCTGCAGGAGCGGCTGTCGAAGTTCCAGAGCGAGACCTCGGCCGAATTGCAGCGGATGCAGAATGACGCCCAGGCCATTCAACAGCGCATCACCGACGGCGCGAACTCTCTGTCGCCGGATCGACTCGACGAGCTCAACAAGGAGCTCGAGGATGCCTCTATCGCGTTGCGGCGTTTTCGCGACGACAAGCAGCGCGAAGGGCAGAAGATGCAGGAGGAGGGGCTGCTAGGCATCGAGGAGGTACTGCAGCCGATCTTTGCCCAGGTGCGTGACGAGATGGGATTCGACCTGATTCTGAACCGTGTCCCCGGCGTGGTCTTGATGATTTCAGAGCGTGTCGATATCACGCCATTGATGGTGCAGCGTCTCAACTCGGCGTCGGGTGGCGGTGCGGAGTAGGATCAGATTTCCGCGAACAGCTCTCCGGTAAGCTACACCCGGCTTCTGCAGGGCAACCGGAACTTCCGCCGTGTATGGCTCGGCGAGGTCGCTTCGTGGTTCGGCGATTGGTTCAACGCCATCGCTCTTTACACTCTGGTCCAAAGACTCACCGGATCGCCCTTCGCCCTCGGACTGGTCTTCCTGACCAAGATGGTGCCTTTTGCCATTGCCTCGCCTTTGGCGGGCCTTCTGGTAGACCGTCTCGACCGTCGCCGGCTGATGATCACTACAGACCTGCTGCGTGCGTTGCTGGTCCTGGGCCTGCTACTGGTCGACGACGCGAGCGACCTCTATCTGATCTACCTGATCACAACAGCCCAGGTGGTTCTGACCGCGGTCTTCATCCCCGCCCGCAGCGCCTCGATACCCAACATCACCACGAGGCAGGAGCTGTTGACGGCCAACGCCTTGAGTGCGGCGACGTGGTCGACGCTCCTCGCCGTGGGAGCTGCCCTCGGCGGTTTCGCCACAGAATGGCTGGGAACCGACGCCGTGTTCGCCCTCGATAGCGCTACCTATGTCATCTCGGCGTTCTTCATCTACCGTGCCGTCATCCCACAGGAGACCGAGAAGGGATCCGGGCCTGGGGTGCGGGCGGTGCTGTCGGACACCGTCGAAGGCTGGCGCCACATGCGGACTCATCCCGAGGTTGGTCGCATGGCCTTTGCCAAAGCCACCTGGGCTCTGGGTGGAGGGGCGTTGGTGTACCTGCTCGCCATGATGGGCGAGGAGGTGGCGGCCGCGACACCGGCGGTAGGTATCGGCATCCTTTACGCGGCGCGCGGGCTCGGCACCGGCGTCGGGCCTCTGGCCGTAAGGCAATGGGTGCCCAACGAGCGGCTGTGGCCACTTCTCCTGGGTTGGGGAGTGGTAGCCTCCGGCGTCGCTTACATGACAGTCGCAAGGATGCCGTGGGGAGTCTGGGTGCTGGTGCTCGTTGCTCTGGCGCACGCCCCGAGTGGGGCGAACTGGGTGGCTTCCTCGGTACTGCTCCAGCAGCGTACGGTCGATCAGTACCGGGGAAGGGTCTTCTCGACCGAGTGGCTCCTGGTGACAGTCGCCGACAGCCTGTCAATCCTCACTTGCAGCTTGTTGATGGAGGCGGAAGTCCTGGATCTACGCAGCAGTATCCTGGCTTTTGGTGCGGTGCAGATCCTCTGCGGACTCCTATGGGTGGCCCTGGTCGTTCCTAGCGAGCGGCGATACAGTCGAGCGCTTGGCTGAGAAACGCCAACTGGAGCCTCATCTGATCGCGAATCGGCATCGCGCGGATGCCGAGACGTGCCAGCTCCTGGCGGGCCAGGGCAGTGGGAAGCTCGGTAGCGATTCGACTCAGTCGATCGTGGAGCTCGTGCCTGCCTGGGGTTCCCGCCTTGAATCCGGGTGCGCCCGAATCGTCCTGGCTTTCTGCGAGCAGGAACAACGGCATTTCCGAGACCAGGGTCAAGGGATCGTCCGCCAGACTGCGGGCGAGCTCCATCGAGCTGGGGCGGAATCTGGCGGCGGTCTCCTCGTCACCCAATGACCGAAAGTGTTCCACCATGGCGCGGGAGTCCGGCCGGGTGGAGAAGCCTTCGTCAATTCTGCGGAAGCCTTTCTCCCCCCGGCGATCGATATCGAACAGGGGATAGCGCATCTCGCGCACGCGGTTCCGCACAGCCTGGCGCATTGCAGTCGTGCGCTCGATCCAGGTCGGCTCGATCAGGAACCAGGGACCTGGAGCGAAGCCCATGCCGTGGAAGCTGGCATGCAAGGCAAGGGCGGTAGCCGAAGAGAGGAAGTCGGCCACGGCGCGGTTCTCGGGACGAGCCTGGGTGTCGTCTGCTCCCCGAGGAAAGCCGAACTCGATGTCGTCGCCGGGCAGCTCGCGGACCACGTTTTGAACATAGACCACTGGATCGTAACCGGCGTCACTGGCACCGAGGTGATCGATCGTTGCCAGCTTGTGCTCGGTCCAGGCCATATTCCTCTGTTCGCCATCGGGATTCACGTGCGGTACGACGAACCAGCTGAACTCTTCGAGCAGAGGATGGCCCGGATCCAGAGTCGACAAGAAATGAACGAGCCTCCGCAGCATGGCCGGACCGACGGGCTCATCGGCATGACATCCACCGATCAGGCTGAGGGATCGAGGTCCACGACCGAGGACGAAGGCTTCGATGGGCCGCCCCTGGCGAGACATTCCGATGGTCTCACAGAGGGCGGAACTGGCTGAAGTGCCCGCGGTCAGAATGGTCTCGACAGGTAGCTCGGCCATGGTTGCGATCCTCGAAATCCCGTGAAGTCTACCTGCGTCCACTGACAGGCTGGAATCTCAGCAGGAAGCGTGTCGCAGGATTTCTCGCAAGAGGACCGCATGCCGCTCGATCTCGGCTAGCCGATCTGGGCGCCTGACGACTGAGATAGACTCCCGTTGCATGAATTTCGTCAGCATTCTGGGCCTGCTGGTACTTCTCGGTCTCGCCTGGTCGATGTCCTACCATCGCAAACAGGTCAGCCTGCGGATCATCTTCTGGGGCATTGGCCTGCAGTTCGTCCTGGCCCTGATCATTCTGCGG
The DNA here is from genome assembly GCA_963707075.1 of uncultured Acidobacteriota bacterium. Lineage (GTDB taxonomy): Bacteria > Acidobacteriota > Thermoanaerobaculia > Multivoradales > JAHEKO01 > CAXMQZ01. The sequence goes on along the minus strand of CAVPOX010000002.1, from coordinate 769,424 downwards.
CAAGATCTGTGGAGCTTCGTCGGGATGGCGATTCTGACCGGGTTGATCGTCCTCTACAATCTGGAAAGACCCGGAGAAGACGGCTCCCGCAACTGGCTCCATTCCATTCTGATCCTGAGCGCCAGCCTGTTGCTGGGCGGCGTTCTCTCGCAGTTGCCCCCCACCTGGCTTGGCGCGGGTGCCATCGTGGTGTTGCTCGTGGCAATCCTGAATTCCTGGTTGCGATTTGCTGCCTCTGCACAGCGATTTCTCATCGCCTCCTTCTTTCTGCTCGGGGTCAGTTGGCTGATTGCTGCCCAGATCTATGGTCAGCAGATCTTCGAGGTTTTCAGCAGCAGGGTCACAGGTTTCCTCAATCTGTCGGACTATGGCGCCAGGTTCCTCTTTGGCAACCTTGCCACCATCGAGTACAACTTTCCCAATGCCGAGACCGGGTGGCCGGGATTCGGTGCCATGTTTGCTTTCAAGGTCCTGCCCACCATCATCTTCTTCGGCGGATTCATGGCGGTCCTCTACTACCTGGGAATCATGCAGAAGGTCATCGAGTCGCTGTCCCGCTTCATGCGCTGGACGATCGGCACCAGCGGCGCCGAGACCCTTTCCTGTACCGCGAATATATTCGTCGGCCAGACCGAGGCACCGCTTCTGGTGCGACCCTTCCTGGATGGCATGACCCGGTCCGAGCTATGTACCATCATGGTGGGTGGTTTTGCCACGATTGCCGGTGGGGTGCTCGCCGGGTTCATCGCCTTTGGCGTACCGGCTGGGAACCTCATCGCGGCCAGCGTCATGTCGGCGCCGGCAGCACTGGTGATGGGCAAGATCATCTTTCCGGAGCTGGAACACTCCCAGACCGCCGGCGATGTCAAGTTGCCGGATATCGATGTCGGCGGCAATGCGATCGAGGCCGCGACCGGTGGCATCTCGGATGGCCTGAAACTGGCTCTGAACATCGGCGCCATGCTCATTGGATTCATCGCGCTCATAGCGGTGGTGGACGTGATCTTGCGCTTCTTCGATGGTTTGATCGACGGCAAGTTGCTTGGGGGCGAGTATGTGGCCTATGCCGCCAGTGGGATGTCGCCGGTCACCGCCGAGTTTCAGGGTTATTTTCCGGGCTCCCTGCAAACTCTGTTTGGCACCGCTTTGCGACCGCTGGCCTGGCTGATGGGAGTCCCCTGGGCCGATGCCGCGCGAGTCGGCAACCTGCTGGGTGTCAAGCTCTCGCTCAACGAGTTCGTGGCCTACGCCACCTTGGGTGGTTACATGCAGGAAGGGATCATCAGTGAGCGGGCGACGACCATTGCCACCTTCGCGCTCTGTGGGTTTGCCAATTTTTCCTCGATTGGCATCCAGATAGGGGGCATCAGTGCCCTCGCCCCGGGCCGAAGGTCTGATCTGGCAAAGGTCGGGCTGAAGGCGATGTTCGGAGGTGCCCTGGCCTCCTGGATGACTGCGACGATCGCGGGAATCCTGCTTTAACGAGGCGGACATGGAGCGGCAGGTGAGTGATCGCTATCGGCGGATCTACGCTGTGGTGCGCGAGATTCCGCTGGGTCGGGTCGCTACCTACGGTCAGGTGGCCGCCATTGCCGGGCTGCCCGGACACGCCAGGCAAGTGGGCTACGCGCTGCACGCACTCCCGGCGGAGAGCGAGGTACCGTGGCATCGGGTCATCAATGCTCGGGGCGAGGTCAGTCCCAGGTCCGAACGCGGCTGGGAGAACTTCCAGAGGCACCTGCTCGAAGAAGAAGGGATACGTTTCGACGCCGCCGGTCGGGTCGATCTGAGCCGCGATCGCTGGGAGCCAGCCCTGAAGGTCTCGCGCTCGCGCTAGACTCGCGTCCATGGCAGGTTACCTGCTGCTTCTGGTTGCCGGTGTGATCGCCGGGGTGCTCAATGTGATCGCCGGTGGCGGCTCCTTTCTTACCCTGCCCATTCTGATGTTCCTGGGGCTGCCGCCCAGTGTTGCCAATGGCACCAATCGCGTCGGTATTCTCCTGCAGAACGTCGCGGCTGTCGGGACCTTCCAACGCGAGGGTGTGTTGGATTGGAGGTCGGTCCTATGGGCGGCCCTGCCTTCGATACCAGGGGCGGCCCTCGGAGTGTGGCTGGCGCTGGTGGTCAGTGATCAGGCATTCAAGAGAATCCTCGCACTGCTGATGGTGTCCTTGTCGCTGTGGACGTTGTGGTCGAAGAGCACGAAGGCTGCTGCCGGTGACGGCAGTGACCCGCAGACACCTTCGACTCCCAGACTCCTCGCGGTTGGCGCCGCATTCTTTCTGATCGGGATCTACGGCGGATTCGTGCAGGCGGGAGTCGGTTTTCTGATCCTGGCTGCGACGACGGCTGCAGGACTCGATCTGGTAAGAGGCAACGCCGTCAAAGTATTGACAGTTCTTTGCTTCACGGCCCTGTCACTGGCGCTGTTCGCGCTCAACGGTCGGGTCGACTGGCTGATGGGTCTGGCACTGGCGGCAGGGACGAGCCTCGGCGGGGTCGCTGGAGCCCGCCTCACAGTTCTCAAGGGTCACCGCTGGGTACGCGGCGTAGTCAGCGTGACCATGATTTTCTTTGCATTGAAGCTCTGGTTCTCAGGATAGCGCGACGGTCGCTCAAGGTTTGAAGGCGATCCGCATCTCCGTCCACATCTCGATGGGCTCTCCGTCCTCAGTGGCAGGTTGCCATCTGGTAGCCAGGGCAGCGGTGACGGCGGCCCTGTCGAACCCCATTCCCGCCTCGGGACCGACCCGCTCGACATCGATCACCTTGCCATTCGGATCGATCAAAAGGCGGAGGGTGACGACGGCCTCCTTACGCAACCGCATCGCCGCCACTGGGTAGCGTGGCTTGGGTCGAGTCAGCAAGGTCGGTGGAGTGATCTGGGTCTGGGCCTGCTCGATCATCGAAGCCTCTTCGACCGGTACCTGTGTCGAGGGTGGAGGAGCTGCGGCCTCTGGCAGGATCGGATCGGGAGTCGACTCGACCATTTCGGTAGCGAAATCAGTGCCGGCCTCACGATCGGCAGCGGTTGTCGGCAGAGGGCTGCCCAGCGGAGGCGCTTCGTCACCTCCAGCCGAAAGGGAGGGCTCGCCATTTTGACCGCTGCCATACTGCAGTGGAGGCTCTTCCCGAGTCTGTGCGACCTGCTCTTCGAGCTCGGCGAGTCGGTCCATGGCGTCATCGCGCTCGGCGGCCGCCACCTGGGCCTGTTCCAACTGCTTTTTGAGCGCCGCCAATTCGGCCTCGTAGCGGGCCTGGAGCCGATCGTTCCGGGGCGCGGCAGCGTTCGCGCCTCGCGGGGGCTCGGGTTCGGCCGAGGCCGGGACGACATCGTTGCCTTCTGCCGCAGGTTCGAGGCCGCGAAACAACTCGGAGTCGTTGACCGACTCGGCCCGTTCGATGGGCGGCACGATGGCCAGGCTGGCGGCGTCTGCTGCTGGCTCAGGTCGCATGATGAAGTAGGCGAGAACGCCGATGCCAATGGCAGCCAGGGCTGCAGTGGCAGCCACCATCGGCATCTTGGTGGCCTTTGGTCTCCTGCCCGAGTAGTACCCGCGGATCTCGGTCGAGGGACGCTCCTCTTCGCTCGCCGCGGGTGTGGCCGGGAGAGACAGGGCCTCGTGTTTACCCGATGGCAGATCTTCGAGGACCGGACCACTGTCGCTGATCTCGATACCCTGAAAGATCTCAGAGCTCAGCACCTCGTCGATCTGAGTGCCGTACTCTCCGGTGCCCAGCTGGGCGTCGCGACGGGCCTCGTCGAAGCGTTTGGCACCTTCGAGCACCACGTTGGTGACGTCGATCTCCAGCGGGACCATCGGTAATCTGGGTAGATCGTCGGGGACGAATCGAAAGTCTCCCTCGGTCCAGGCGAAGAGCTTGTAGAGGCTTTCCTCGGTCTTCTTGCGCAGAATATGGTGGAGCTCTTCTTCGGTGATTGTTCCGAGAGTCACCAGGACTTTACCCAGGAGGATCTGGGTAGACTCCTGAAGCTTCACGGCTCGCGCAAGTGTCGCTTCATCGATCAAGCCTTCGCGCACCATGAAGCTGCCGAGGTGCTCCTCGGGGTTGTTCGATTCGGAGGAGATGATCTTGCCTTCGCTGAAATAGATGCGCTTTTCGGTGTGACCGTTCTGGATCACCAGGGCGCCGGTCTTCTGGCCCTGCGCCAGCCATTGCAGAAGCTCCGCGAATTCGAGCGTCTTCAGGTTGCCGGTTATGCTCATCGTCTAGAGGTCCGATCCGTAGATCAGGGCTGCCCCAGTCCTGAAATCCCGTGGCGACGGAGCAGTTGTCAGGATCCATTCTACGGACGGATCTGCCGCTTGAATGTGGCATGTGACACACTCGCCAGAATCTTTTCTCTGTCAAGATTTCCCACGTATAGACAGGTGGATATACACTTGGGCACCTCAAATGACCAAAGACGACAACAGAAGACAACATGATCGGTTCTCCGCCGACGATGTGCGCGGCAATTTCTCCTATTCGGTCGAAGCCAGCGTGCTGAACATAAGCCTCGGCGGACTGGCGGTGCGGACGCAGTCGCAGCTGAGCATCGGTCGCAAGTATCGCTTTCGACTCGGTGGCTTTGCCGATGCTGTCGACTTGAGCGGATCGGTGAGGTGGTGCCGCATGTCGGGCACCGAACGACAGGAATCGGGCGATATCGTGCCGGTCTATGACGCGGGCATAGCCTTCGACGAGGTGCTGACGGACAAGGCCGAGGAGTTGCTCGTGTTCATGGAGAAGAACATCGTTCTGAGTCCGAAGCGTCGGATCTCGGGTCGGTTCAAGATGGAGTCGGTCGACCAGGTGGTACTCGAGTCGGACTCCGAATTCGAAGTGAGGGAGATCAGTATCTCGGGCATGATGATCGAGGCCGATGTGGCGCTCAAGCCCGAGACTGCGCTGGAGTTGGAGATGCGACTCGGGCGCCTGAAGTTCACCTCGCTGGCGCGCATCATCTACATGGCAGAGATCGACCTGCACGAAGGGGACCTGAGTTATCGCATGGGCGTGGAGTTCCTGGAGACTGCGCCCGAGCAGAAAGAGAAGCTGGAGAAGTTCATCCGTACCGAGTTGAAGAAGGCCGGCGAGGAAGCCGTCCCCGACGGCGACGGGAAGGGGTAGGCCCGACATGAAGACCCTGAAGAGTTATGTCGGGGGGAGCTGGCACGAGGCCCTGGACGGATTCGTGCCGCTGATGAATCCTTCGACCGAAGAAGAGATCGGCCGAGTCTCCAGCCAGGGATTGGATAGCCTCGAGATCCTGCGGTTCGCCGCCACCGGCGGTGCGGCTCTCAGAGCGATGACCTTCGCCCAGCGAGGAAGTTTGTTGAAGGGCGTCTCAACGGTCCTTCGCGAACATCGCGAGGAGCTGCTGGATCTGTCTCGCGAGAACAATGGCACCACGAAACCCGACGGTTCCTTCGATGTTGATGGGGCCGGAGGTGCCCTGGCCTTCTATGCCCACCAGGCGAAAGGGCTCGGCGATCGTCAGGTTCTCACTGACGGCGAGCAGTATCTGTTGTCCAAGAGCGGTGAGCTTCTGGGCCATCACGTCTGGGTCTCACGCCAGGGTGTTGCGGTTCATATCAACGCTTTCAACTTTCCAGCGTGGGGATTGGCGGAAAAGCTGGCTTGCGCGCTGCTCGGCGGGATGCCGGTGATCACCAAACCCGCTTCGGCAACCGCTTTGGTGGCCGCGCGATGGGTCGAAATCGTCGCCGCATCCGGGATCCTGCCGGCGGGAGCCCTGCAAATGATCTGTGGGTCGACAGGGGATCTGCTGGATCATCTCGGGCCACAGGATGTGGTGGCGTTCACGGGATCGGCGGAGACCAGTCTGAAACTGCGCCAGAGAGTCCAGCACAGGGTGGGTGCAGCTCGATTCAATGTCGAGGCCGACAGCCTGAATGCGGCTGTCTGGGGACCGGACACGCGCCTCGATCAGCCCACAGGCGAGCTCTTTCTGCGCGAGGTTGTTCACGAGATCACCCAGAAGGCGGGCCAGAAATGTACCGCGGTGCGCCGAATCCTGGTCCCGAAGGAGCAGATTGACGAGGTACAGGAAGCCCTGGTTGCGCGCCTGAAGGCCGTGGTCACGGGTAACCCTGCAGTTGAAGGAGTTTCCATGGGGCCGCTGGCAACCCAGCGACAACTGGCAGATGCGGTCGCCGGAGTCGCTGCTCTGGCCGAGGAGGCCAAGATCGTCGCGGGCACGGGCGTGCGATGTGACGGGGTCGGTAGTCCGGAGGGCAAGGGTTTCTTCATGGCGCCCACCCTGCTGCGTGTCGCCGACGGTCGGGCAGCGCCTCTCGTTCATCAGCGAGAAGTCTTCGCACCGGTGTCGACCCTGGTCCCTTACGATGGCTCGAGTGCGGATGCCGCGGAGATCGTGGGCTTGGCCGGGGGTACCCTGGTCACCTCTGTCTACTCGGACGATCACCAGTGGGTCAAGGATCTTCTGCTAAATGGTGGCTCATTCACTGGTCGTCTCTATGTCGGCTCAGAGGAGATGACGACGGCTGCTCCTGGATCCGGCGCGGCTTTTCCGCAAAACCTGCATGGCGGCCCCGGTCGAGCCGGGGGAGGTGAGGAGCTGGGTGGGCTGATCGGGACCAAGCTCTATATGCAGCGTCTCGCCCTCCAGGGTGGCGCGACATTGATCGACTCCATCTAGCTCGGTGCTCGACAGGCTAGCGTTGCAGGCGGGCGACAATTTTGCGAATTGCCGGCCGCGGCAGGAGCCTCACGGCGAGGGTGGTCAGCTTGTTGCGCAGGCCGGGAACCACCAGGGTTTTGCCCCGACGTAGCCCCCGGTAGCCCGCCCAGGCGGCCTTACTGGCCTCCATGGTACCTGCCTTGAAGAGAATCGACTCGTCGACATCGGCGATGGCACCGAACTCTGTCGACGTCGGGCCCGGCGCCAGGCAGGTGACGTCGATCCCGGTTCCAGCCAACTCCTCCGCCAGACCTTCGGTAAAGGAGAGCACATAGGCCTTGGACGCGTAGTAGACGGCCATATAGGGACCACCTGGCTGAAAGGCGGCGGTGGATGCGACATTGAGGATGCCACCCCAGCCACGTTGCACCATTCCGGGCAGCAGTCGCCTCGTGAGCTCGGTGAGCGTTCGCATGTTGACTTGCATCATCTCTATCTGACGGTCGATGCTGAGATCGACCACGGCCCCGCGCGCTCCGAAGCCGGCATTGTTGACCAGAATGTCGATATCGACTCCCGAACCGAGGAGAATCTCGCAGATGGCCGAGGCGGATGTGGGCATCGACAAATCGGCTGGCAGGACCCGAACCGTGACGTCGTTCGCGCCGAGCTCGTCGGCTAGCGCAGCGAGCCTCTCTTCCCGGCGGGCCACCAGGACGAGATCGGATCCCGCGGCGGCGAACAGACGGGTCAGCTCGAGGCCGATGCCCGAGGAGGCGCCGGTTATCAGAACGGTCTCGTCACCCATTCGAGTTCCATCCGATTCTGCCCTTCCCGGAGAGCTGCTCGAGTCGCTCGAAGAAGCAGCCGATGGGCTCGTCTGGGTCGTAGAAGTCCCGGAAGCCGCCGATCTGTTCCGGTGTCGCGGGTACGTTCAGGGTGGCGGCCCATTGCAGGAACGGGACGAGATAGGGTTGGGCGTTCTCGAGCTCCAGAATCAGTAGCTGAGCGGTGACGCCTCCCTCGGCGAGAAAACCGGACTTTTCATAGATGTCCAGGATCTTTCCAAGGTCGTATTCGACCTGTCGGAACTCGAAGCTCAGCCCTGCGTTTTCCTGGGTGAACAGGGCATATTGGGCTCGGCGATCCCGATTGAAGGGCAGACCGACCGAGCCGACGTTGACGATATCGCCGTCGCCAAATCTTCGATGCAGAGGCCGATGAGTGTGAGCGCAGACCAGGGTCGATTCGGGAATCGAGTCCCAGTGTTGTTGCATCTTGCGCGCTGGAGTCCACGGGCCGATGCCGTCGCTGTTGGATTGCGGGCTGGCATGCACCAGGTGGATTTGCGGCAGCTCTCGGCTGTGCAGGGAGAAGGGGAGCGACTCGAGGTAGTGCACGTCCTCATCACTGAGGTCGGCGGCCATCCACCGTGCCGCTGACCATTGGTCGGCCTCGAGCCAGTCGGGTGGGACCTCACCCCGTCGAAAGGTCAACAGGTAATCCTCGTGATTGCCCCGCACAGAGGGCCAGCCCTGTCCCCGAATGCGCTCGATGACACGGCTCCCCTGGGGGCCGCGCCCGACCAGGTCACCTCCCACCAGCACCTCGTCGACCTGCTGGCCGGCGATATCCTCGATGACGGCTTCGAGGGCCGGCATGTTGCCGTGGATGTCCGCCAACACTGCGATGCGGGTCATGACTTGCCGAGGGCCTCGAGCTCTTGCTGCAGCTTGTCCCGTTCGATGATCGCCAGCACCATGCGGGCCTGGCAGATTTCCCGACCCGCGACCAGAACCTCGCCTTCCAGCCTGGCGACCTGTCGGCGGAGGCGAAGCAACCGGACGTGGTAGTCGAGTCTGTCGCCGGGGCGCGCCGCGTGCGAGAAACGAGCGTGTTCGATCTGGAAAGCCAACAGGTCGTGAAGGTGGTGATTCTCGAGGTTGTAGCGCACGACGAGAGACCCAGCCTGGGCCATCCCTTCACCGACGAGGACGCCTGGCATGATGGGCAGGCCCACGAAATGGGAACGGACAAACGGGGCGTCCGTTGGCACGGCAAAGCTGGCCTCGACCTCCGAGTCCGTCAGCTTCGCCACGTCGTCGACGAACAGAAAGTCGTCGCCATAGGGCAGGATCGACCTAAGGGCCGCTCGATCGAGGCATCCTGTGGAATCGCGCAGGGAATCGATCGCCGCCCTAGTCATCGAGCTTTCGCAAGACCAGGGTGGCGTTGGTTCCACCGAATCCGAAATTGTTGGACAGAATGGTCGTCAGTTCCCGTTTCTGGGTCTCGGTGACAACCGGCAGTCCTTCGACTGCGGCGTCGAGTGTCTCGATGTTGATCGATGGGGCGATAAACCCCTTCTCCATCATGCCCAGACAGAAGATCAGCTCGAGACCTCCAGCGGCGCCGATGCCGTGTCCGGTCATCGATTTGGTGGAGGAGAAGGGCGGTAGCGCATCGCCAAAGACCCGCTGCAGGGCTTTGACCTCGGCGACATCACCGTGGATCGTCGAGGTGCCGTGGGTGTTGACGTAATCCACCTCCGATGCGTCGATTCCGGCATCCTCGAGGGCAGTCAGCATGCAGGCCCCGGCTTGCAGGCCTTCCGGCTCTGGCAGGACCAGGTCGAAGCCGTCCGAGTTGGCCGCATAGCCCAGTATTTCGCCATAGATCCTGGCACCGCGCTGTCGGGCCTGCTCGAGCTCTTCGAGCGCCACGATGCCGGCACCACCGCTGATAACGAAACCATCGCGGTTGGCGTCATAGGGTCTCGATGCCTTGGTGGGTGTGTCGTTGTAGCGTGTCGAGAGTGCCAGGCGCAAGCCTTGAAACGCCGCGGTGATGAGCTCGGTGATGTCCTCACCGCCACCGGCGATGGCACGCTCCGCAACTCCACCACGAATCAGCTCCACCGCATGTCCGATGTTGTGCGCAGAGGTGGCGCAGGCTGAGCTCAGGGAGTAGCTGCGGCCGCGAATCTTGAGGAAATTGGACACGGCAGCGCTCGACGAGCTCGACATACAGCGAAGCACCGTGTAGGGATCGACCCTGCGAATGCGATCGGTGTAGTAGAGCTGAGCGGCCTTCTGAACGGCATCCACGCTCCCCACGCCTGTCCCCACGATACAGATCGTTTCCTGCGACTGGAGCGCGTCTTCACTCCAACCCGCGCCGCCGACAGCGTCTTTGGCCGCAATGCAGGAGAAGCGGGCGGCGTCAGACATTCCGGGAACGAGCTTCTTGGAGAGACCCGCCGCGGCCTGTTTGTCCTCGAGATCTTCGATCGTTCCGGCGACGAGACTCTTCAGGCCGCGCCCCAGCCACTCTTCGGGGACACTGCGCACACCGCTTCGGCCCTGTTCCAGTGCGGCGAGAACAGGCCCGTAGTCGTGGCCCAGACAGGAGACCAGTCCGACTCCGGTGACGACAACACGTCTGGCCATCGCCTGGCCTAGCCCGCCTCGGCTTCAGCTTGTTTTGCCAGGACAATATTGAGCACATCGCCAACGGTCGAGAGCTTTTCGAGCTCTTCGTCCTCGATGACTACGCCGAACTCGTCCTCCAGATCCATGACCAGGGTGACCGCCTGCAGAGAGCTCAGGTCGAGATCATCCCGCAAGGAGCTGTTTTCATTGACGTCTTCGGATTTGAAGTCTTCGTCTGAAGCCGCGATCAGATGCTCGATGACCTTGGCGCGGATGGAATCGGTATCCGACATGGTGTTCTCCCCTACTCATTCTCGTGTCGCCCTGAATCATAGCTCAAGGTGGCTCGCAGCGGCGGCGGCGAAAGGATGCCATAATGGATGCCGTGGTGCGGCATAAGCCGTCGACCACGCAGCCTAGACGGAGGAGTCCACCATCATGGCCATCGCCGAAAAGATCGGAGAGCGTTCCTCGATTTCAACCTCTACTGGTCAGATCAAAGCTGCAGGCGTAATGACTCCGGAGCTGCTGAAGGCTCTGCTGGAGTTGATTCCGCACGCCGGCGACGAGACCGGGACCATTCCGGTGGAGATTCCCTTTGCCGGTGAGACGCTGGCTCGAACCCCTCGCTGCACTGCGGCAACCGTCGAGCTCGCAGTTCGCAGGGCGAGGCGGGCGCAAGAAGAGTGGTGTCAGCGCAGCTTCAGTGCACGGGGTCGGGTTTTCATGAAGTATCACGACCTGATTCTCGATCGACAGGACGAGATTCTCGACATCATCCAGCTGGAAACGGGCAAGGCAAGACGGCACGCCTTCGAAGAGATTCTGGATGTGGCCATGGTGGCGCGGTACTACGCGCTCAATGCCGAGCGTCACCTGCAGACGCGTCGCCGCAAGGGGGCCTTGCCGGGCCTGACCTTCGCCCGGGAGCTCCATCCACCAAAGGGTGTCGTGGGCTTCATCGCGCCCTGGAACTACCCCCTGAGCATGGGTGTCACCGATGCGATCGCGGCTTTGATGGCAGGTAATGGCGCCGTGCTGAAACCGGACCAGCAGACGCCCTTTACCGCCTTGTGGGCGGTAGCGCTTATGCGCGAGTCGGGACTCCCCTACGATCTGTTTCAGGTGGTCACGGGTAGGGGCTCCGAGCTCGGGACGCCGATGATCGACAATGTCGACTTCATCACCTTCACGGGCAGCACCAGGACCGGGCGGATCGTCGGTAGACAGGCGGGCGAGCGTCTGATCGGCTGCTCGCTCGAGTTGGGTGGCAAGAACCCGATGATCATCCTGGCCGACGCCGAGCTCGACGCGGCGGTGGATGGTGCACTGCGCGGCAGCTTTACCAATGCAGGGCAGCTCTGCATCGCGACCGAGCGTCTCTATGTCCACCAGGAGATATTCGACCGCTTCGTCGGCCGTTTTGTCTCCGGCGCCAGCAAGCTCACGATGGGCACCAACCTCGACTACGGGGTCGATCTGGGATCGCTGTCTTCGCGGCAACAGCTCGAAACGGTCACGGCCCACGTGCAAGATGCGGTGGACAAGGGTGCGCGGGTGCTCACCGGCGGGCGGGGCCGTCCCGATATTGGCCCCTATTTCTTCGAGCCCACCGTTTTGGCAGATGTCACCAAAGAGATGGAGCTCTACCGAGAGGAGACCTTCGGTCCGGTCGTGTCGGTGTATCCCTTCGCCGAGGCGGATGAGGTGGTGGAGTTGGCGAACGACAGTCGCTACGGGCTGAATGCCAGCATCTGGACCGGGGATCTCAGTCGAGGGGAGGCTCTGGCGAAGCGAATGCAGGTGGGCACGGTAAACGTCAACGAAGCCTATGCCGCCGCCTGGGGCTCCATGGATGCTCCCATGGGGGGATTCAAGGATTCGGGGATCGGTCGTCGCCATGGAGCCGAGGGCATTGTGAAATACACCGAACCGCAGACCATCGCGGTCCAGCGGCTGCTACCAATCGCTGCGCCGGAAGGCGTCGAGGAAGAAAGCTACAGCCGTCTGATGTCGAGTGCGCTCTGGCTGCTCAAACGGGTACCTGGGATTCGATAGCTGGGGAGAGACTGATGTCGAAGATCTTCTTTACCGGTTTTCCGGGCTTTCTGGGCTCGGAGCTTTTACCGCGGGTGTTGCTGCGGGCGAGCGAGGACACCGCTGTCTGTCTCGTGCAGGGAAAGTTCATGGAAATGGCCAGGCAGCGTGCCAACGAGGTGACGCACGGGCATCCCGAGCTCAAGAAGCGCATCGAGCTCGTCGAGGGTGACATCACCCGACCGGGGCTGGGCCTGGCGGTGCGGGGGGAGCTGCAGCAGGAGATTCGCGAGATCTACCACCTCGCGGCGGTCTACGATCTGAGCGTCCGTCGTGATCTGGCGATGAAGGTCAATGTCGAAGGCACGATCAACATGCTCGACTTCGCCGCGGGTTGTCCTGACCTCGATCGTTTCCAGTACGTCAGCACCTGCTACGTGAGCGGCCGGTACGCCGGCATCTTCAGTGAGCGTGATCTCATCAAGGGCCAGGAGTTCAACAACTTCTACGAGGAAACGAAGTACCACGCCGAGGTCGAGGTGCAGAAGCGAATGCGAGACGGTCTGCCGGTAACCATCTATCGTCCCGCGATCGTCGTCGGTGACAGCCACACCGGCGCGACGCAGAAGTACGATGGTCCCTACTACGTGATCCGCTGGCTCCTGAAGCAACCCATGGTGGCCGTCATGCCGATGGTCGGCAACCCCAAGACCACCCGGGTCAATGTGGTACCCAGCGACTTCCTGGTGGAGTCGCTGAGCTACCTCAGTGGGATCGAAGCGTCAGCCGGCAAGGTCTACCAGCTCGCCGACCCGGCACCGCTAACCGTCGACGAGATGATCGCCGAGGCTGGCCGGGCAACCGGCAGGATGGTTGTTCGGGTGCCGGCCATGAAGGGCGTCGCCAAGGCCGCGATCGACCATGTACCCGGCGTTTACCGCTTGATGGGGATTCCCTCGGCCGCGATCGACTACTTCGTTCACCCGACCCACTACTGCGTCGAGCAAACGGTGCGAGATCTCGAGGGTAGCGGCATCGCCTGCCCCCGCTTCTCCGGCTACGTCGACAATCTCGTCCGCTTCGTCAAGGCGCACCCGGAAATCGGCTCAGAGGCGATGGCCTGAGCGGGGCTCGGCCCCCCCTATTCTCTGGCAGGGCCGCGCTGCCTTCGTCAGCCCAGCTGCCCGGCCCGACGTGTTGCCTCGACGACCGTCTTGATCAGCGTGACACGCAGGCCGCCCTCTTCGAGGGTAATGATGCCGTCCATGGTACAGCCGGCGGGGGTGGTCACGGCGTCCTTGAGCAGGGCCGGGTGCTCTTCGGTTTCGAGCACCATCTGTGAGGCACCGAGGCAGGCCTGGGCAGCGACCTCGGTAGCAATCTGGCGGGGAAGGCCCATCTTGACGCCGCCTTCGGCCAGCGACTCGATGACGATGTAGATGAACGCGGGGCCGGAGGCGCCAAGACCGGTAAACGCGTCGAAGTATTTCTCGTCGAGCACGATGGCTCGACCCATGACGGCAAAGATCTGACGCGTGATCTCCAGGTGCTCGTCGGTGGCGTATTGGCCGCCACAGACCGCAGTCATGCCCGCGCCGATGAGGCTGGGTGTGTTGGGCATGGCACGGACCATGGGCACTTTGCTGGATAGCCTCTCGTCCATCTGCGCAGAGGTGACCCCGGCTGCGATCGAGACGACGATCTGGTCTTCCTTCAGCTCCGGAGCGATCTCATCGATGACGTCGGTGATGGTCTGCGGTTTGACACAGAGCAGGATGACATCGGCCCCCCGGATAGCCTGCCGATTATCGGTCGTCACCTGGACGCCTGTGTCCCTCGCCAACTCCTCGAGTGGTGTGGCATGTTTGCGGGTGGCCACGACATTGCCGGGCTCGAGGTTCGTGCGCTCCAGTAAGGCCTGAATCATGGTGATGCCCATCTTGCCGGCACCGATGACTGCGACACGGTCGAGTGAGAGTTGGGCCATCATTGTTCCTCCAAGGGCGACAGGATACCGGAAAAGCGCAGAGCTTGGATCTGGAAGCCGTTGGATCCGAGCTGAATCCGATGGTCGAGGCGTCCCGACGCTGCCAGCAAGTCGAGCGCGATAGGATCGCGGTATGCACCGTTGTCTGGCTGTTGTGATGGTGGGCCTCAACAGTCTCATGGGTTGTGGTTCGCCGAGGGAGGTCGACGAGACCATGCCGGAACCCGACACCTTCGATCTGAGGGTTGCCACTTTCAATATCGAAGACTTGCGCACGGAAGAGGTGGCGGATCCTGCCAATCGGCGGGCCAGGGCTGCCGCGGCGGTCATCCAGGAGCTGCGGCCGGATGTCCTGCTCGTCAACGAGCTGACCTACGACCAGCCGTCAGGACCTGCCTGGCAGGAAGGCGGCGATCAAGGGCAGAACGGGCAGCGGTTTGCCGAGAACTTTCTGGCTGTGTCGCAGGGCAAGGGTCTCGAGTCGATTCACTACCGCGCCTTCATGCGGCCTTCCAACACAGGAATTGCGAGTGGGTACGATTTCGACAACGACGGTCGAGCGGTCGTCGAGCCCCCAGAGTTGCCCCCGGCGACCGATTACCCCGATTCCCACAAGCAGACGCCGGAAGGACGAGCGTATGGCGGCGACAACTGGGGATTCGGCACGTTCCCCGGGCAGTACAGCATGGTGCTGCTGGTGCGAGAGGATCTCGAGATCCTCGAGCATCAGGCGCGGACTTTTCAGTTGTTCAAGTGGAGTGCCATGCCCGGCGCTCTGGCTCCGATCGATCCCGAGACGGGCGAGCCCTGGTACTCCGCAGAGGAGTGGGCCGAGTTCCGACTCAGCTCGAAAAGCCACTGGGATGTTCCGGTGAGGCTTCCCAACGGGGCAGTGACCCATTTCCTGGTCAGCCATCCGACGCCGGCGGCCTTCGATGGCGAGGAGCAGCGCAACCAGAAGCGCAATCACGACGAGATTCGCTTCTGGGCCGACTATCTGAACGACGCCGACTACATCTACGACGACGCTGGGGGGGTGGGCGGTCTGAACGCGGATGCGTCATTCGTCATCATGGGCGATCTGAATGCCGATCCGCAGAAAGGCAACGCGTTCAACAATCCGATCGGTCGGTTGATTCTGGTCCACCCGCGAGTGCAGGGGAGCTTCACGCCGAAGTCTCGATCTGCAGGCGTGGACCCGAGCTGGGCTGAGCTCGACGAGGCCGATACGGCCCAGTGGGGTATGCGGATCGACTATGTGCTGCCTTCCGTCGATCTCGAGATCCGCGATGGTGCCGTCGAACGGCCCACTACCGAGGCCGCCAACGTCAGCGATCACTTTCCGGTGTGGCTCGACATCACGGTATCGCCACCCAGCCGCCGTTAGGAGTCCACCCGACGGGCCGACATCGAGGCAGGTCGCTCCAGCTCGACCCTGGATCGGTCCCTCCTCAGGATCGCCGGGCAGCCGAATCGGCCGCTATCTGATACCCCAGGCCTCTCGGAGCACTGTCGCGCGGGCGGCGATGGCGGCGGCTTCATCGGCGTCGATGCGATCCACGTTGCGGTACATCATGCGCATGCGGGGGACCGACTCGAGCTTGGATCGATTCCGAATCAAGAAGTCCCAGTAGAAGGTAGTGAACGGGCAGGCGTCGTCCCCGGATCTCGTGCCAGGATCGTAGCGACAGCTGACGCAGTAGTCGCTCATCCGCTGGATGTACTTGCCGGTCGACGCATACGGCTTGCTGCCGACCACGCCGCCATCGGCAAACATCACCATGCCGGCGGTGTTGGGCAGCGTCACCCAGTCCATCGAATCGACATACATGCCGAGGTACCAAGCGGAGATCGCCTGGGGGCTTACCCCCGAGGTGAGCGCCAGATTTCCGGTCACCATCAACCGCTGGATGTGATGGCCGTAGCCGGTCTCCAGCACCGACTTCAGTGCGTCGGCGACGCAGACCATGTCGGTCTCACCGCCCCAGTAGAAACGTGGCAGCTTCCCCTCGGCCTCCAGGTGATTGCGCTCGCCGTAGCCGGGACCCTCGTGCCAGTAGACCCCGCGAATGAACTCACGCCAGCCGATGATTTGCCGCAGAAAGCCTTCCACCGCATTGATCGGGGCGTGACCTGCATCGTACGCCGCGATGGCTGCATCGATGCACTCCCGTGGGTCGAGCAGTTTGAGATTGAGCATCGGCGACAACAGTGAATGGAACAGCCAGGGTCGGCCGTGTGCCATGGCATCCTGATAGTCACCGAAGTGGGGCAGTCGTTGCTCGACGAAGTCCGCGAGCAGCAACAGGGCCTGGTGTCGCGTAACCCCCCAGCCAAAGGCGTCGAGCCGGCCGGGAGAATCCGCAAAGCGCTCCTCTACCAGTTGCATAACCTCGCGGGTGGTGCCATCAGGCTGGAACTGAACCGGCTCCGGCGGAGCCGGTGAGTCTGCCGTGAGAGGTTTGCGGTTCTCGGCGTCGAAATTCCATCGGCCACCCGTCGGCGCACCGCTGTCATCGATCAACAGTCCTCGCTGCTTACGATGCCAGCGATAGAAATGCTCCAGAACCAGCGTCTTGCGGCCCTCGGCCCAACGGGTGAAGTCCTCCGGCGTGACGAGAAAGTGAGGATCCTCCAGCAGCTCCAGGGGTGTCGAGCTCAGCTCGGCGATCTCGGCGATGGTCTCGAGTGTGCGCCAGTCACCTGGCCTGACAAGGGCCAGGGCTTCCGGGTGGAGTGCTTCGATCAAGCCTGCCAGCTCGGACCGCAGGGAGCCCCGATGGTCGGGCGCGTCGAGAGCGCGGTAGATGCAGCGATAGCCAGCTTCCTGGAGGCTGGCTCCGAAGTGGCGCATGGCAGTCAGAAAGAGAGTGATGCGCTGCTTGTGTGAAGGCAAGCGGGTGACGTCCTCCGGTGCTTCGATCTGGGCCACCATATCGCGCCCCGGATCGATAGCCGCCGCGGCAGGGTAGTCGAGACTGAGCTGGTCGGGAGTCAGCAGCAGAAGTCGGTGAACACCGCTCATGCTGTAGATCCCCAGCGCAAGAGCCAGAGCGCGATCCCTGCACGCAGGGTCCAGGTGATGGTGCGCAGCCAGTTGCTGCGGACGAGTCGATCGATGGTTGCCAGGTCGTAGCCTGATAGAAGCCGGCGGTGGGCCGGGACCTGCAGCAGGGCCGTG
Source organism: uncultured Acidobacteriota bacterium (assembly GCA_963707075.1). Taxonomy (GTDB): domain Bacteria; phylum Acidobacteriota; class Thermoanaerobaculia; order Multivoradales; family JAHEKO01; genus CAXMQZ01. Next base: position 752,118 of record CAVPOX010000002.1, on the reverse strand, counting down.
GAGAGCCAGATCAGGCCGAGAAGCGCGAGTCCAGCCCAGGCAGCCGAGCGGGAGGTGAGCGCATCGAGCTGCGTCACCAGAGCGATAGCCGTGCCAAGCTCGAGCAGCATTGCCGGTACCACGACCAGGGTGGTCCGGCGTTGGTTCATCTCGGAATAGATAGCGAAGCGATCGGGGCTCACCTGTTTGAACAGGGGGTAATGCACCACCTGGACGAACCAGATCAGACCTGTCATGTAGAACGTGGCAGCAGCGTGCAGCAGGAGGAGCGGCTCGACGAGCATCTTGCGCCTGGTCCTAAGTCCGGATCTTCGGTGTCTCCACCTCTTCGACCTCTCCGTTGCGAGTCTCGTCGAGGCCGGCCTCGGCAGCCTCCTTGATGCCGTTCAGCATCCTTCGAAAGACGTATCCGTGAAGGGGCATGACCGCATACCAATAGAGAATGCCGAGAAGTCCCCTGGGCTGGAACCGGGCGATCTGGGCCAGCTGGGTCGAGCCATTGCGAGGCTCCAGCTCGAACTGGAGCATGGCGACACCCGGCACCTTCATCTCGGCTCTCAGGCTCAGCGATCTGTCCGGCTCGATTCCCGTCACCCGCCAGAAGTCCAGGGCGTCCCCGAATTTGATGTCATCCGCGCTGCGGCGACCTCGGAGCAGGCCTGGCCCTCCGACCATCCGATCCAGAAGGCCCCGAATTTGCCAGAGTGTATCTGCTGCGTACCATCCGTTCTCGCCGCCGATCCGGCACAGCGTCCGAAAGACCTTGGCGGGGCTGGTCTCGACCGCTGTTTCCTCGCGGTGCACGTAGGTGGTGCCACCAGCCCATTCGGGGTCTCCGGGAATCACTCCCGAGTCGGACCACGAGGTCTCGATCTGCCCGTCAGCGATCCGGCCGAGTGCCGCGTGAATGGCCTCACGCACTGTCAGCAGGCGCTGCGGCATCATGCGATGGGCTTCGTCGTCGCGGCAGACGACGCGGTTGCGCAGGCCTTCGGCAAGCGGTCGGGCGATCTTCGAGCTCAAGGGGGTTACCAGGTGAATCCATAGGGAGCTGAGCCGAGGCGTGAGAACCGGGACCGGAATCACCCAGCGTCTGGGCAGGCCGAGCTCTTCCGCCATGATCTGCGTGATGTCGTGGTAGGTGAGCACCTCCGTGCCGCCGATGTCGAGAGTGCGACCGGTGCTCTGGGGGACTTTCAGGCAGGTAATCAGATAGTGCAGGACATTGCGCACCGCGATCGGCTGATTCTCGGTGTGGACCCATCGCGGTGTGATCATTACCGGCAAACGTTCCACCAGGTACCTGAGAATCTCGAACGAGGCCGAGCCCGAGCCAATGATCATGGCGGCTCGGAAAACCGTCACCGGCACGCCGGTTGCTGCCAGAGCCGATTCGACCTCGCGCCGCGAGCTCAGGTGCTCACTCAGATCCTCACCGGTCTCTCCCAGGCCCCCAAGATAGATGATGCGCTGGACCCCCGCTGCCGCCGCCGCTTCGGCGAAGCCGACTGCCAGCCGACGATCCTGGTCGGCGTAGTCGGCTCCTGCAGCAATCATCGAGTGCACCAGATAGTAGGTGGCACCGCATCCTCTCAATAGCTCGGTCAATCCCTCCGTGTCCTCCACGTCTCCCGCAACGATCTCGACATTGGGGTGGGCCGCCCAGACCCTGTACAAGAGCTTTTGCGGATTGCGTGCGAGACAACGGACCCGGTACCCGGCTTCGAGGAGGCGCGGAACGAGTCGCCCCCCGATGTAGCCGGAGGCTCCGGACACGAAGACCGGCAGGTCGGTCACCGGTAGTGGGTCGGGTCGCTTGAAATCGTGCATAACGTTCATTATAATAGTCGCCTGTGAGGCATTCAATTAGACTAGAAGAGATTCACAACGAAGAAATCAAAATCTTTCGCTTGAGTACTCGAGTAAATTCGCAGTTGAAAAACATTCATAACATTCGCATGAGGGGTTCTATGGACCAGCAGAAAGCAGCGCCGGCGGACCGGCAGTCAGGTTCACTCGGCCGTATCCTGGTAACCGGCGCCACCGGTTTCATCGGATTCGAGATGGCCAAACAGTTGACCAGTATGGGCCATGACGTGCGCTTGATGGTGCGAAGGCCCGACCGGGCAGCCCTCTTGCGTCCTTTCGGTGCCCAGCTTATCAGCGCTGATCTGACAAGTCCGACTAGCTTGCGTCGCGCTGTGGAGGGCGTCGATACGGTCTTCCATTTAGGGGCACGAGCAGTCTTCGAATCTTACGCCCGATTGCGGCCGACCATCGTGGACGGCTCCGTCTCCCTCATGCAGGCGGCGATCGAGGCGAATTCACGAACCTTCGTCTACGCCAGCAGCCTGCTCGTTTACAACAGTCAGCAAGAGGCGATTGTTGCTCAGACACCGGCGGCACCGCGGGTGGACTACGGTCAGGCGAAGCTGGATGCCGAGGCCAGGCTGCAGCGCCTGGCCGAAGGCGCCGGGATCAATTTCGCGGCTATTCGGCTGCCGCATGTTTATGGGGCCACTGATCTACTTTTCGAACGGATTCGGCGGGGTCTGCTGCTGAGTATTGGCTCAGGTGAGAATCTCTACTCTCACCTGCATGTGCGAGACGCTGCGAGACTGCTGATTGCCGTCGCTGAGCGCGGCTGGAGCGGCATTTCCGCCGTTGGCGACGAGCGACCGACAACCTGGACCGAATTCTTCGCCACGCTGCGGGAGCACTACCCCCGATTCCGCCAGTTTCGGGTTCCTCAGTGGATCGCCAGGTTGGGAACCGAGTTGATACGTCCGCTGCTGTCGTTTCGTCGACGGCCGTCCCTGATGACTCCGGATACGGTCATCGGATGGAATCTCCGCCTGCCGGTAGCGAGGAATCTACTTTGGGATCAACTGGGCCTGCAGCCTCTATACGCGACAATCCACGAGGGCATTCCAGCGGCTCTGGACGATTGCCTGGCGTTTCGCTGGCAGCATCCTCTTTCCGATCGGAGTCCCTACTGATGCTCGGAACCCACCACCGCCAACCTTGGAAGGACGCGTTGCTGGATCGCTCAGTCCTGTTTTCGTTCGATCGCACAGGATTCGAGCGCCACGCGAGACGTTTCGATCCTGCAGATCTGGAGGTCGATCTGACCGGCAAGAACTGCCTGGTGACTGGTGCCAGCTCGGGTTTGGGTGAGGCCACCGCCGCAGGCCTGGCCGCGCGCGGCGCTCAGGTTCAGCTGCTTTGCCGCAATCGCGAGCGAGGCGAGGCTGCGCGCTCCAGGATCCGGGCTGCCACCCCAGACAGCGAGGTGAGCGTGGCTGTCGTAGACCTGACCGACCGCGATTCGATCGAGCGTTTTCTGGCGCACGAGGCGCAGAACAAGGTGGACGTGTTGGTCAACAACGCCGGGGTGTTGCAGTCTGAGCGACTGGAAACCAAAGATGGGTGGGAAGTCACGTTGGCGACCAACCTTCTGGGTCCAGTCCACTTGACCGAGCGCGTGATCCAGAGGCTGCAGCGATCTGCCGACCCCCGGGTCATCAACGTCTCTTCGGGAGGCATGCTACCCGTGCGCCTGGAGGTGGCGGATCCCAATTGGATTCGTCGACCATTCGACGGCATTCGGGCCTATGCCGAGACCAAACGGGCGCTGGTCGTTCTTTCCGAGCTCTGGGCAATGCACTATGCCGACAGCGGGATTCGTTTTCATAGCATGCATCCGGGCTGGGCTGACACACCCGGGGTGCGGAGTTCGCTGCCCCGATTCTGGAACCGCATGCAGAATCATCTGCGAACAGCTCGGCAGGGGGCGGACACCATTCTCTGGCTGGCCATGGCGGCGGCCGACAAGCTGGGCACCGGCGGCTTCTGGTTTGATCGACGTGAAGCTTCGACACATCCGCTTCCCTGGACGCGGGAGTCAACGCGCGAGCGTCGCCAGCTGTGGCACCTCTGCCGAGGTGGTTTCGATGTCGCAGAGCCCCGCAGAAAGGTATCGTGATGGAGAAGAGCTGTATGGTCTGTGGGCGGATGTTCTCACTGGGGAAGAACGGGGAGGGGGGGTACGGTGAGGCTCGCTATTGCAGCCAGCGCTGCCATGAACGTCGATTGAGGGCCAGCGATCACCGGCTCGAAGCAGCCCTCGAACATCTGCTGACCACGCGCGAGACCCACGACAGGGGTGCAACGCTTGACCCCGAAGAGGCGGCGCGTTTCGTAGACCGCCATGGCTGGCAGCTGTTGACGGAGGCGGCCGAAATGGCAGCGCGTCGCTTGGCGGCTACCGGCCGTTTCGAGTTGTTGCAGGGCGGCACGGTGGTCGACTCCTCATTCGCTGAGGGGCCGATTCTGCTGCGGCGCAAAGCGCCCATTTGAGATTGGCTCAAGCGCTGCGGCGCGACAGGATCGCTTCGGCGGTACGCCTGCCCGAAACCAGAGCGCCCTGGATGGAGCTCTGATCGCGGTGATCGCCGCAGACATAGACTGCGGGTGTGATCTCCACCGCCCTTTCAGCGGGTTCGAGGTAGCCTGGGGGCTGTGCTGGCAGAGCGCGCCGGATTGAATCCATCCGGAGCAGTTTCCACTGCCGAGCCGCGTCACCGAACCAGTCGAGCAGTTGTTCACCGACGGCACCCTCCAAATCGCGGCTACTCTCGGGTCGATGCCCCACCACGGTGACCGAGATCAGGGACCGACCGGCAGGGGCATAAGTCGGTGACACCTCACTGACGACACAGAGGTTGTTGATCGGTCCCTCTTCATCGCCGTTGAGCACCAGCCAGGGACCCCGCAGGGGAGGGCTGGGCGCGTTGAAGTAGAAGCATCTGGTCTGGCGAAACTCCACGGGTTCCAGGTTTGGCAGCCATCGTGCTGCCTCCTGTCCATCGACTGCCACGACCAGAACATCTGCCGAGATCGATTCACCCGTCTGCAGGCGGACGCCGGATTCGATCAGGCGTTCGACTCGGCAGTCGAGCCTCACGGTCCCGGGTTCCAACCCCCTGGCGATCTGTTCCGGAATCGACTGCATTCCGGCCGCGGGCAGGCAGGCCTGGCCTTCGGAAAACATCTTGAAAACGAACTCGAACATGCGGCTGGAGGTGTCGAGTTGACGTTCGAGAAACACTCCCCCCAGGAAGGGGCGGAAGAACTGCTCGATCATCCGGGAAGAGAAGCCCTGCTTGACCAGAGCCTCCTGCGTCGTGGTCTCGCGACGCGAGAATATCGTCGACAGGGAGCTGCCCCGTAGACGCTGGCGGAGGCGTGCGACCCTGAGCTTGTCGGGCAGGGTGCCGATCGGCGAGAAGATCCCGGGGATGGCGCTCAAGGGGAGACGCCACGGATCGGCAAGCCGGTGGAAGCGCCCAGCGGATCGAATAAGACTGCCTGGCGCGAACGGTCTGAGATCCAGGTCGGAGTAGTCGAGTACCTCGCGGGCTTCCGGATAGGCCTCGAGCAAGACCTGAAATCCGCGATCGAGGAGGAATCCATCGACGCGATCGGTGCGCACCCTGCCGCCGACCGCTTCGCCGGCCTCGAGGACCCGGCAGGAGATACCCGCAGCCTGCAGACGACGGGCGCAGGCCAGGCCGGCGAGACCAGCGCCTACGATAAGCACACGAAGTTCAGGATTTGAGGCCTTCTCGGACACCTCACCGAGCTTATTGCGATTTGGGTCGTTTACCAAGGGATCGATCGGCGTCTTGCGGAGCGCTGTTGCGGGTGAATTGTTCGAGCTGCTTTTCTGTGCCAGTCTGGTCAATTGCCGCATAGCGGCGTGCTAATCTTGGCGGCGAGAGGGAGGGCCGTCATGGACGATTCCCATCACATTCCGCTTCTGTTCTATGTCTTCGCCGTCGTTGCGATAGCGTTCTTCTTCTACAACCTGCGGATCCTGTGGACCGTTCGAGTCGGCAAGGAGGAGAAGGATCGCTCGACCGATTGGCTCGGTCGCATCCTCAACGCACTGACCTTCGGTGTGGGGCAGCGCCGGGTGACGAATCGGCGCTTTGCCTATGCCTCGATAATGCACTTCTGTCTCGGGTGGGGCTTTATCGAGCTTTTCTTTGCCACGACGGTCGATTTCTTCGTGGTTCGCGGGTGGTTTGTCGCCTTCCTGCCGGCAAAGGACACGCCCTGGTTCGCAGCGCTCAACGATCTGGGGGGTGTCCTGCTATTTGTTGGCCTTGTCCTGGCGCTATGGCGGCGGCACCTCACCAAGCCAGAGGCGTTGCCCCAGAGCGGGTTCTCGGGTCGGGGGAATCTCTTCGCCGACACCGGAATCCTGCTGTTCCTCCTGATCCTGGTGATTGGCGGATTCCTGGCCGAGGCTGCGCGCCTGGGAATTCAAAAGCCACCCACCGCCGCCTTTTCGTTTGTCGGTTATCCCCTGTCCCGCATGGCCTCGATCGAAACCTGGGCGGCGGTAGAGCGCAGCGTCTGGTGGGGGCACGCCATCACGTCGCTCGCCTTTATCGCCCTGATTCCACTGACCAAGATGTTCCATGTCATCGCGGTGATCGTGAACGTGGCCCTGACCGATCGCCCAAAACGGGGCCTCGTGCGGCCGATGCATGTGAGTCAGTTGATGGACGACCCGGAGGCCGACTTCGATGCCATCACGCTCGGAGCCCATCAGGCCGATGAGTTCACCTGGAAGCAGCTGCTCGATTCGGTCTCGTGTACCGAATGCGCCCGCTGCACGACGGTCTGCCCCGCCTATGCGACTGGCCGACCGCTGTCGCCGATGAAGCTGATCACCGATATCCGTCAGGATCTCTACGACCGTACGATTCGGCAGAAAGAAGCGACGGAGGATCTTGTCGGGGGGCGAATCCAGCTCGACGAGCTCTGGTCGTGCACCACCTGTGGAGCCTGTATCAACGCTTGCCCGGTGCTGATCGACCACGTGCCGACCTTCACGGACATGCGGCGTTATCTGGTGCTCTCCGAAGGGCAGCCGCCGGACAAAGCCGCCGAAGCGCTCGAGGGCATGACGAATCGGGGCAATCCCTGGGCACTCGCACAAGGTGACCGCATGAAATGGGCGAGCGAGGCTGGCCTCGATCTACCGATCATGTCGGAGAAGAAGAAGGCCGACGTCCTCTACTGGGTCGGCTGTGCTGGCTCCTACGATCCCCGGAACCAGGAGATCGCCCGCGCGTTCGTCAAGATCCTGCAGGCCGCAGGTGTCGACTTCGCAGTGCTCGGCGATGAAGAGACCTGCAACGGAGATTCGGCGCGCCGCCTGGGTGAGGAATATCTCTTCGAGACCCTCGCCATGCAGAACATCGAGACGCTCGACCAGTATGAATTCGACCGCATCGTCACGCCCTGTCCGCACTGTATGCACACCATCGGGACGGAGTACAGGGACTTCGCCGGAAACTACGAGGTCGTTCACCATTCGCAGTTCATCGGTGAGCTGATCGCCAGCGGCAAGCTGAAGCTGAAGGGGGGCGGCAACGGCGCGGGCAAGGTCACCTTCCACGACCCCTGCTACCTCGGTCGGTACCACGACCAGTACGAGTCTCCCCGCGAGCTGATTCGCCAGGCCGTGGCCGCAAAAGGCGGGTTCGTGGAGATGGAGCAGGCCCGCGAGAACAGCTTCTGCTGCGGTGCCGGGGGCGGCAACATGTGGTACGAGATGGCTGACGAAACGGACCGGATGAACCTCAACCGGGTGCGGCAAGCCGCTGCGACCGGCGCTGACACCGTGGCGACGGCCTGCTCGTTCTGCATGATCATGATGGATGACGGCGTCAAGGTCGAAGGCAAGGAAGAGTCGCTCAAGGTCAAAGACGTTGCCGAGCTCGTCGCCGACTCGCTGTAGCAGATCGGGCCTCTGTGGCCGTTGCTGTCAGTTTGCCCCGGGAATCACCGCGAGCAGCACGGCGAAGAAATGGCAGACGCTGCCCGCCATGACGAACAGATGCCAAACCGCGTGCGCGTATGGCAGCTTCTTCCAGGCATAGAAGATGATGCCGAGGGTGTAGCAAAGGCCCCCAGCCAGCAGCAGCCAGAGCCCGACCGGGGGGACCGAGGAGATCATCGGCTTGATGGCGATGAGCACCAGCCACCCCATGGCGAGGTAGAGCAGGACTGACAGGAATCGGTAGCGGTTCCTTGCCGTGACCTTGTAGATGATGCCGAACAACGCCAAGCCCCAGATGATCACGAAAAGGGTCCAGCCCCACCCGCCTCGCAGAGTGACCAGGGTGAAGGGAGTGTAGGTCCCGGCGATCAGCAAGAAGATCGCCGAGTGGTCGAACACTCGTAGCACCTGCTTGGCGCCGGGGTGAGTGACGCTGTGGTACAGCGTCGAGGCCGTATAGAGAAAGATCAGCGAGGCGCCGAAGATGGCGCAGCTGACCACATGCCAGGCGTCACCGTGGATCGCGGCCAGGGTCACGAGGACGGCCATCCCGGCGATACTCAGCGCCGCGCCCAGTCCGTGAGTGATGCTGTGGGCGAGCTCTTCTCCGAGGCTGTAGCGGGAGTTCGTCGTGGTCATGAGAAGAAGTCGATAGAGCGCCCGATACCCTGCTCGCGCGCCGCCTCGTAGACGACCCGGGCCAGCGCGACATCCTGGATGGCCAGACCGGTGGAGTCGAAAATGGTGATCTCCTGGGCGTTGCTGCGCCCAGCCTTCGCACCCGCCACGATCTCTCCCAGGCTGCCACGCAAGGCCTCGACCATGAGCTGTCCACTCCGCAGGGGCACGTTGACCTCGCCGCTACCCTGGGCCTGAGGGATATCGTCGACCACCACGACGCCGTCGAGCAGAATCTGCGGGTCGAGCTCCTGTTTGCCGTGGGCATCGGCGCCCATCGCATTGATGTGGGTGCCGGGCCGGATCCAGGAACGATCGATGATCGGTCGACGCGAGGGGGTTGCCGTGCAGACGATGTCGCAACCGGCCGCTTCCTCGACGGTTCCGGCACGACCGCCAACTTCGCTGGCAAAGGCTTCGGCAGCGGTCCGAGTTTGATCGGCGGTGACGATCTCCAGACCAGGGAAGGGAATCTGCAGGGCCGCGAGAAGGGTCCGCGCTTGCGCACCGCTACCAACAAAGCCGACGGTCTTCGCATCGGGGCGAGCGAGATATCTGGCGGCGACGGCTGCCGCAGCCCCGGTGCGGGCCGCCGTGAGCCACGTGGCATCCATGACAGCCAGAACGTTTGCTGTGTCTGGATCGCTCAGGATATAGATGCCGCGAACGGTGGGCAGGCCGTGCCTGGAGGGGTTCTCGGCGTGACAGTTGACCCACTTCAGACCGGCGGCCCCGTCCAGGTAGGCCGGCATGGCCCGAAAGTCTCCATGATGTTTCTCGAGCTCGATGTAGACCTTGGGCGGCATCAGGGTCTCGCCACGCCCATGGGCGGCAAAGGCTTCCTCCACCGCCGCCACGGCGGCTTGCATCGTGGCGAGCGCGCGTACGTCGGATTGCGTGAGCAGCAATGTATCCATCGTCGGAAGATCTTATCCGGATGGACGCTCGGCCAGGACCGCGATGAAGTAGCCAGACAGATAACGTGTCGGGAGCTTCTCCAGGATCTCCCATTTCAGCAGGAAACTCTCCAGGCGGCTTCCTCGCCCGGGCCTTCCTAATCTGTCGATCAGATTGGCGACCATCACGGCGGGTACCCTCGGGCAGTGCATCATGGCTCCAACGTGGAGAGGCTCGAGACCAGCCTCCTGCAAGAGCGTCCGCAGCCGTTTGGGTCCGCAGGTGGCGCCGGTGTAGTAGGGGACCAGGCCCAGCCTGTTCAGCAGTCTGTGGGGCAGGGCACGGCGCAGGGCGATGACAGGATTCGCCAGGTTGTCGAGGGTCATCAGCAGGCGGCCTCCCGGTCGCAGCACCCTGACGATCTCTCTCACCGCGATGTCGATGTCGTCTGCTTCGGCGAAATGGTCCAGGGTGGAGTTCGACAACACGATGTCGAAGCTCGCTTCGGCAAAGGGGAGTGACCGGGCGTCGCTGCTACAGGCCTGCAGCGCGGGATGTTTGGCTCGGGCGAGGTGGGTGGTCAGGAAAGAGAGGTCGAATCCGACTACGGAGCGTGCCGGCTCTAACAGGAAGGGAATCAGTCCGGTCACGCTGGTCGCTTCATCGAACAGATCCGTCTTCAAGGCCCGTTCGACCTTCCGGTCGGCGAGGAACCGGCGAATCAGCCTGCCGTTGAGGGTGTCGCAGTAAGAACGCCAGAGCTGTTGAGGTTGCTCCTCATGCCAGCGTCCAGCGACCGAGTCCCAGTACTCGTTGGGGTCTGGAGACACGGATTCTCCCGCCAGGGCAGCCTATCCCTGACGACCGAACAAACCGACAGTCTCGACGAGCTTCGATTTGAACGGAAAGGTCATGTTCCTATTGCGCACCCGGTGCGGCGCGGGGCCGGATTGAGAAGGTTATCCACTAGTCTCCTGTCTGCCTCGAGCCACCGACCAGAGTCGGTGCGAAGGCCTCGAACTCCCTGGGGATGCCGAGATGGGTCGGGGATCGGTGATCGAAAGCGTACTCACCAATCACGGGTGCGAGCCTGGAGACGGGCACACCACTGAGGCGTTCGATCAGGCGACAGGCCGGCGGCAGTTGCTCCATTACGATCCCGGTCTCGACTCCCTGCAGATGCAGCAGCATCGCGAGCTGTTCGAGACTGGCGTTTCCGGCGCGATCGCCGAGACCGTTGAGGGTAACGTCCAGGCCTTGAGCGCCGCTCCTGATTGCCGCCCAGGAATTGGCCACCGCCAGGCCGAGATCGTTGTGGCCATGAAAATGCACGGGGACCTCCACTGCCGCGACGACCGAGTCGATCAGCGCCTGGACAGCGAAGGGCTCCGCCGAACCGTTCGTATCGTAGACAATGACACGCTGCGCTCCGGCTTCGACGCCGGCGATGGCGGCCTCGATCACCAGGGCTGGAGCTACCTGGGACGCGTGTGGGAAGCCGACGCTGATTCTGGCTCCACAATCGCGGGAGCTCGAGACCGCGTCGATGAGCATTTCGATCTTCTTGTCCGACCCTTCGGGCTCTCGCTGTTCGGACAACGGCATGATCAGGTCGAGGTGGTCCAACACCCGTGCCGCCGCGGCCACCTGGTCTGCACACTCGGGTCGATTGGAGTAGATGAGGCCGGAGGTTGCGAGTCGCAGATTCTCCTGTCGAATTCGCTCGGCTATTGGCAGGTCTTTTTCGACCCGCGCCGGTGCGACAACCTCCGCTTCCGACACCCCGAGCTTCGCGAGCGTGCGGGCGATGCTCAGTCGGTCTTCGAGCGAGAAATCGACTCCGGGAGTGTCCATCGCTTCGCGCAGGGTAGAGTCGCGCAGCACGACCCGAGCAGGAAGCTCAACCATGCTGGCTTTCCACGGCAGGGCCGTCGCCGACGGCAATCTGCCAGATCTGGCTGGCATCCTCGATGCGACAGTCGGGGACCACCCGGCCATCGGGTCGGGCCGTGCCGCCGGTCAGGCAAACGAGGGTCCGCTCACCGGGCTGGATCTTCCCGGCATCGATCTGTTTCAGAGTGCCCAGCAGCGCGATCAGACCGGCCTTCTCCAGCACCTCGCCCTCTCTGAGTCCGATCGCGATGCCGACCTCGTCGAGAACGGCCACCAGATCCCTTCCCTGGAAGCGGCGGTCCAGACCCTGGGCAAACTCCCGGTGGTCGAGGGTGTCCAGGTGTCCGCCTGTGTCGTTCAGCAACACACGCAGTGACTCGAAGGTGCCATAGGTCTGGGGGGCATTGTCGTACATCACCCGGGTCAAGAGCTTGCGGGTCGACCGAACAGGACGACCGACGGCAGCCGGCTCCTCCCCACGCCAGGCTCGATACATCGGGCAGTTGGCCGCCTGTTGAATGCCGATGAATCGGGGCAAGGGGGTGCCGGCCGGGAGGCTGTCGGTCAGGACCTGAAAGATGCCGATCGGTCCGAAGGCGGCGCTAATCGATTGCACCATGCAGTCGTAGAAGGGGCCCTCGAGAGCCTGTTCGAGGAGAAAGCAGCCGATCAGCTTCGAGGCCTGGAACCGCCATCCGGGCTTTGGGATTCGCACCAGGTCGTGGAGCTCGGCAAAAGCGTGGGTAGCGGGTTTGACCTGCCCCGGATCGCCGACAGTAATCAGGTGCGTGTGGGGTCGATCGAACACTGAGCTGTCGAGAAGGTCCAGATTCTCCGCTGGCAGGAAGAGGTAGGTCTCCAGCCCGGCGGTGCCGGCATAGAGGGCGAGGGCCGTACCGGTGTTACCTCCGGATTCGAAGACACATCTGTCGATGCCGGACTCGAGGCAACGGGCCGCAGCCAGGCAACCGTCGATCGACTTCAGAGTCCCGGTCGCCATCAGCGAGCTCTCGTCCAGGATGTCGATGGAGACTCCGCCGTACTCCATCAGGGGCACGATTTGCAGCCCTTCCTGGAGGCTGGTTCTGCTGAGCAGCGATTTGACGCGGGCGTTCTTGTCCTCGTCCGACTCGAAACGGACAGCGTCGCGATAGCGCAGCACGATACTGTCTCGCGCCGCGACATCCCGGTCGATCGCTTGCAGAAAAGGGGCGTATCGATCAGACATGACGGATCATCTCGGCGAGCGGTCGGAGCGTCTTTGCCTGCGGGGATTCCGCTGGAAATCCCAGCGGGATCAGGGAAATCGGTTCGATGTCGGCGGGAAGATCGAGCAGCGAGGCGATCTGGTTCTGCAGTCTTCGGTCGTCGGAATCGCGATAGGCAGAGAGATAAACGCTGCCCAGACCGCGCGCGGTCGCCGCCAGCATCAGGGTCCCGGCGGCGAGGATGCCGTTTTCCTTCTCACGGTCGAAGGAGCGCTCCCTGTCGACGCAGATCGCAATCACGACGGGTGCCGTGCTGAGGAAGTCCGAAGCAAAGGCTGCTTTGAGGGACGGGCAATCGGCGTTCTTGGCGTCCGCGATCTGTTGTTTGACGCTCGGGTCGCGGACGACCACGAAAGTCAGAGGTTGACCGTTCATCGAAGACGGGGTGTAGCGAACCAGGTCGAGGATCTCCTCGAGCAGGTCGTCCGGGACCTGGCGCCCATCGAAGCGCCGAATCGAGCGGCGGGTGCGGATGGTCTCGTCGACATTCATGCGTGCAGCGGTCGTTGTCTGACTGCTCGTTCTGTCTCCCTGGTGAAGAGCTCGGCCATGCTAGCAAAAAGTCGTTCAGCGGCTGAGAAGTTTCTGCATGTACATCGGCGAAAGCAGGGCCACCAGGCGACGGGGGATCCATCCTTTGCGATAGGCCTCCAGCCCAAGGCTGAAGAGGCGGCCGGCCACCGAAGGGTGCTCGGCTGCCTGGCGAACCCGCGCGTGACGCTCTTCGGACTCGGTGATTGCCAGGGCTCGGGGTGAGCGTCCCTGCGCCGCGCTGGCCTCGAGCAGAGCCGTGACGCGGTCGCTGTAGAACTGGTCGAAGAGGTTGATGATCGACGGTGACTGGAGGCCGGCGAATTCCATCGTCCCACCGAGGACGCCGCCGGAATTGGTCACGAAGTCGGGAAGGACGACCACCTCTCTCGCCAACAGCTCTGCCTCGGCCAGTGGGGAGATCGGATCGTTGGCTCCCGGGCAGATCAGCGGCGCGGCAATGCGTCCGACGTTGGTTTCGTCGATCCCGTGACGTCGGGCACAGGGACAGAGGAGATCGACCGGGAGCTCGAGAAGGCGCGAGCGCTCGATGTGCAATCGAGCGTCGATCTGTCGCACGAAGGCGCTGCCGCAAGACTCACTGAGGCGCTCGAGTTGATCGAGGTCGAGGCCCCCGGGATCGAAGACCGCACCCTGGGAGGTCGAAACTGCCACGACGTGAGCTCCTCGCTGCTGCATCAGGCGAGCGAGACTCGAGCCGACACTGCCGAAGCCCTCGATGGCGACCTGCTGTCCGGCGAGTTGCTTGCCGCGCCTGGCGAGGGCCGCGGCGGCGGAAACCAGGCAGGAATAGGCGGTATAGTAGCCGGAACGCGTGGTTCGCCATTCCCGCCGCGTGACCTTGACGCCGATGGATCGCATCATCGCCTGAATGTCGAGCGCGGTAGTGCCGAGGTCGGAATCGGGCACATAGAGGCGTGCCTCGAGGACCGGAGCGGCAACCCGGGCGAACTCGGCAAGACGGGCCTGCTTCTCCTCGCGGTGGGCCTCGCCATCTCCCAGGACGCCGGCCTTGGCACCGCCCTGAGGCAGGCCGAGGAAGCCGTACTTGAGAGTCATGGCACGCGCGGCGTCCCGCAGCTCTGCGGCACTGACATCGGGGAGCATCCTGAGACCGCCGCGAGCCCGCCCATCGAGCAAGGAATCGATGGCGATGAAGCCCAGAACCTGCGACCCCTGGGTGACGGTGTAGAGGCGACGACCGCCCGCTTCCTGTAGGTCTAAAGGCATGGGAGTGCCTACTGTATCCGCTCTTCCGCTGGACTAGCTGCTCGAGCCGGCGACCGGTGGAGTATGATCCCGGCAAAATGATTGACAGTGATCTGGCGCATTATCGAGTCACCGGCAAGCTCGGCGAGGGTGGGATGGGTGAGGTTTATCGAGCCCAGGATACGAAGTTGGGTCGCGAGGTGGCCATCAAGGTGTTACCTGAAGGCCTGACTGCGGATCCGGAGCGATTGACCCGTTTCGAGCGAGAGGCACGGGTTCTGGCATCCCTGAACCATCCGAACATCGCCTCGATCTACTCCTTCGAGACTGCAGTGCCTGGCGGCGACCAGGCCGGCGAGACTGGTTCCGCAATCAGCTTTCTCGTCATGGAGCTCGCTCCCGGAGGGACGCTGGCGGATCGGATCGCGCGTGGACCGATTGCTTCAGGGGAAGCGCTGCCCATCGCCAGGCAAATGGCAGAGGCGCTGGAAGCCGCGCATGAGAAGGGAATCATCCACCGCGACTTGAAGCCCGCCAACATCAAACTGGACGAGGATGGCAACGTCAAGGTTCTGGACTTCGGTTTGGCAAAGGCGCTCGACCCCATGAGCATTTCGGGCACCAGCGGGGATCCGAGCAACTCGCCGCTCAGTATGTCCCCGACCCTGACGGCCCAGATGACCGGTGCCAACGTGTTGCTGGGTACCGCCGCCTACATGAGTCCCGAACAGGCCAAGGGCAAGGCGGTCGACAAACGCTCCGACATTTGGGCGTTCGGCGTCGTGGTCTGGGAGATGCTCACCGGTCAACGGCTGTTCACCGGCGACTCGGTCACCGACATCCTGGCGGATGTCTTGCGAGCAGATATCGACGTGGGACAACTGCCGAGTTCGGTTCCGGCGCCGCTTGTGGAAGTCTTGCGCCGCTGCCTCGAGCGGAGTCCGAACCGGAGACTGCACGACATCGCCGACGCCCGCTTGGTGATCGAGGATATGCAGGATGGCGGCTGGGAAGCCCCGGCACTCGTCGAGGAGAGGGCCTCGCGGGGGTTCCCGCTGGGTCTGGCGATCGGTGCTCTGGCCGGTTTGGTTGTGGGAGCGTTGCTAGTGGGAGGGCTTTTCCACCGGGGTACGCCCGAAACCGAGTCGAGGTCGTGGCGATTCGAAATCCCGATCCCGGATGCGGGTGCGAGCAAACCCGCTATCTCTCCTGATGGCAGTCAGCTCGCCTATACGAGTGAAGGCCAACTCTGGATCCGGGCATTCGACCGGCTCGAGCCGCGTGCCGTAACCGGCGGGGAAGGTGCTTCGACTCCCTTCTGGGCTCCCGATGGGAAGTCTCTCGGGTTCAGTGCCGACGGGGCGCTCTGGCGACTGCCGGTGGAAGGAGGGACGAGAGCACTTCTTGCGAACTTGTCCACGGGAACATCGGGTGGAGCCGTCTGGTTGCCAGGGGAACGCGTCGTTTTCAACACCGGGAACTCGGGAATCTTCGAAGTCTCGGCACTGGGGGGTGAGAACCGGACCATTGTCGAGCCCGGGGAGGGAGAGGTCGACTTTCACCATCTCGAGACCCTGCCCGACGGCTCGGGCTTCTTGACCGTAGTCCACAAATTGGAGGACCAGGCTTTCGACAACGTCACCTTGTTGAAGGCCGACGAGCGAATCGAGTTGATTCAGGCCCCAGGCGACTTCATCTACTACCCGACCTACTCCGGGACCGGCCATATCTTGTATGTCGTGCAGGGAGGGCAGGGACGATCTGGGCTGTGGGCAGCACCTTTCTCCCTGGAGAGCGCGACGATTACAGGGGAGCCGTTTCTGGTGTCTCGCGGGGCCCAGACTCCCAGTGTCTCGGGCGATACCCTGGTCTACACGCCGGGATTTCAGGAGTTTGTCAACGAGGTTGTCTGGGTGGATCGCGACGGTCGAGTGCTCGAGTCGTTGGGGGAGCCTCGCATGGGGATGTATCCGTTCGTCGAATTGTCACCGACAGGCGATCGCACATCACTGATCGTGACCGACAGACAGGGGGGTAGCCTCTGGGTGATGGACCTGGGAACAGGGCAAACCCACCGAGTCGCTTTCGAGGAGAACTCGGTGCTCGGGCTCTCAGCCTGGGATCCTGTTTCCGGGAGGATCGCCTATGCTGCGACCTCGGGTGGTGACGATTTGCGGCTGATGATCAAGAGTCCCGACAGCAGCACCCAGGCTGAGATTCTGACCCAAGGCAACATGGACCTGGAATTCTCGCACGATGGCAGGTTCCTGATCTTCGTCCGACCTCGCCCCGGGTTCATGAATGACCTGTGGTGGAGGAATCTCGAGGATGGCACCGAGGAGGTGTTTGTGCAGACGGACACCTGGGATATCAGCCCTTCGTTTTCTCCCGATGATGATCTGGTGGCTTATCGGTCGAACAATGAAGTCTACGTCACCAGGTTCCCCCAAGCCGAACCTCGCTGGCAGATCTCCGAGGGTGGGGGCGCCTCACCCGAATGGAGTGCGGATGGTCGGCACCTCTATTTCTTCAATGGTGATGAGTTCTTCGAGGTTGGCATCGAGGCTGGAGCCAGTTTCAAAGCCAGCACACCGGTGCGACTCTTCAAGTTCAAACAGGCTCCGGGTGAAGAGGATTTTCATAGGAAGTTCGCGGTCGATGGCAACGGCGAGAGGTTTCTCATGGTGAGGGTCTCCGGGATACCGCCCGGGATCGTGGTGCATCAGAACTGGTTGCAGGATCTGCAACGGAACTGACGACCGGAGCCACCGATCGAGAGCCCGCGACGGGAGTTTTGCCGGTCGGGGATGTAGACTCTGTATTGTGATCGGTGATCTGCAAGCCTGCGTCGACCTGCTACAGCAGATGATCCGTACACCGAGTTTGCCCGGTGAGGAGGCCGAGCTGGCAGCCCTGGTGGCCGACGCGATGCGCGGTCTGGGCTACGACTCGGTCACCTTCGATGACGTCGGCAATGTTCTCGGTCTGATTCGCGGCGAGGGATCGGCTCCGGCCCTGATGTTCAACACCCACCTCGACCATGTCGACGTCGGGGACCCGGCGGCCTGGCCGTACCCTCCCTTCGGCGGGGAGATCCATGACGATCGGGTGTGGGGTCGTGGGGCGGTGGATATCAAGGGCCCCATGGCAGCGCAGATCTTTGGCGCGGCCCGCCTGCTGGGAGGCAGTCGGCCGCCCGGAGATGTCTGGGTCACCGGCGTAGTGCAGGAGGAGATTGGCGGGATCGGTGCCAGACATCTCACGGAGACAATGGAGACACCGGTGGTGGTGGTCGGCGAACCGAGTCACAACACGCTGCGCCGCGGGCACCGGGGTCGCACCGAATTGATCGTGCACATCAAGGGCCGCAGCGTGCACGCGAGTGTTCCCGAGCAAGGCATCAACCCGCTCTACACCCTGGGGCTCTTCCTTGTCGGTCTCGACGATCTCGAGATGCCGACCGACGGTGATCTGGGACCCTCGACGGTCGCTCCGACCCTGCTTGCGCACCGATCAGACCAGTGCCAATGTCGTTCCGGGTGAGCTTTGGCAAACGTGCGACTGGCGCAACATTCCGGGTCAGTCGGGGGAGGATGCGCGACGGATGCTCGAGGCTGTCGCGGACCGTGTCTCCTCCGAGTTTCCGGACCTCGCCACCTCCACGATCCAGATCACGGTTCCCGTCTTCAATCGCCGCACCTATACTGGTTTGGAACGGCCGATCGCCGGCTCGAATCCTGCCTACATCCTGGCCACCGATCACCCCGCGGTGGTCGCTGCCGAGAGGATCTGTGCCGATGCCCTCGGCGAAGCGCGCCCCACCGACGTGTGGCAGTTCGCCACCGATGGAGGGCATTTCGCCGAAGCGGGCATGGCGCCCGTAGGCTTCGGACCTGGCAACGAATTCCTGGCCCACACGGTCGATGAGCACATCGAGATCGCAGCGCTCGAGGAAGCGATGGGCGTCAACGAGGCCCTGGCCCGTCGGCTCGCTATCGAGTCGACTTCGAGCTGAAGCTAGTCGACGACGAATTGGCGAACGTGCTCGGGGTCCATTGGAGCGGTAGCCAGGGAGACCGCCACCAGGGTCGGAATACTGGCGGCCAGCCCCCAGACGCCCGGGTGGATCTGCTGCCACTGCAGCTCGGGGAAGAGGTTCCACAGAACCGTCACCAAACACCCGGCCGCGAGCCCGGCGAGGACTCCCGGTCGTGTCGATCTCGACCAGTAGAGCGCCGCCAGGAGCACGGGAAAAATCTGCGCGATGAACCCGTATGAGAGCAGCAGCAGGGCTACCAGTGAAACTTCGGAAACCACCGCGAAGTAATAGGCCACCGCACTGATCACGACGACCAGAATGCGGATCAGCCGTGTCTGCTGCGCATCGGTGAGCTCGGGGCGGAAAAGCACCCGATAAAAGTCCCGCACCAGAATCGATCCGGCGGCATGGACCAGGGCGTCGCCGGTCGACATCGAGGCGGCCAGGGCCCCGGCACAGAACAGACCGATCACCACTGCCGGCAGGTCGAGGGACATCAGGATGGTCGGCAGGATCGCGTCGGCCGGCTCGACGCCCGGATAGGACAGGATCCCGGCGAAGCCGATGAACAGAATGGGAATCAGGAAGATCTGGAAGGTGGGGTAGAACACCACGGTGCGTTTCAGGGTGCGCTCGTTGCGTGCGGTGAAGATCTTCATGAAGTAGTGGGGCCAGATGCTGAAGCCCATGACCGAGATGATGATGGCACTCGAGTAGCCGCCCCAGGTCCAGACCTGGCCGTCGGCGCCGAGACCTGGTGCCCGGAGCATTTCTGGCACGGTCTCAGCCAGGCTCTCGAACATGGCCCCGACTCCACCGTAGAGTTTCCACGGCAGGTAAAGACCCAGGCTCCAGGCCAGCACCATCATGAACATTCCCTGCAGCGTGTTCGTCCAGGCGACCCCCATGACCCCACTGCGAAAGACATACGCCAGGACGACACCGTAAGCGATGGCAGCACCAGCCCAGTTGGGGATACGGCCTTCGGTGACCACGTTGAACACGTAGCCGGCGCCCTGCATCTGCAACGTCAGATAGGGGAGAAAGGCGACCAGAGAGATCAGGGCGAGGGCGGCCGAGAGCCCCTTGCTCTGATAACGATGGGACAGCAGCTCGGCCTGGGTGACGAATCCGAACCGACGACCCAGTCGGGCGACCCGCGGCCCGAAGAAGTACCAGGGGACCAGGCCGATGGTGCCATACGAGAGGATGTAGAAAGCCGCCGCGCCGCGCGAGTAGGCCCAGCCGGGTCCCCCGAGAAAGGCGAACGCACTGAAGATCGAAGCCCCGAGAATGAAATAGAGAACCAGAAATCCCAGAGCGCGATCGCCCGCGACGTAGCCCTCCGTGCCTTTGGATGTCTTCTTGCCCGACCACAGCCCCACACCGAGGGAGATCCCCAGGTACCCCAGGGTGACCGCCAGCACGATGATCCAGCTGGGGATCAGGATTCATCCTCCGCTGGATCGGACGAGGCCCCGGCGCGCTCCTCCCAATGGAACAACCACAGCAGCACCAGGAAACTCGCGATCAGCAATACCGCCAGGTAGAAGAGAAAGAATGGCAGACCGAGGATCAGGGGCCGAGCGTGGCTGAACAGCGTTACCACCGGCCAGATCATGGCCACGAAGATGACGATGAAGTAGCCGAGCACCAGTCGGTACACCCGCCGATGTCGTGATTCGAGTCGCTGTGAGAAGAGTCGTGGTGGCATCAGCAGGCTCGGGTAGAGGGTGGCAAGGCCATCATTCACCAGAGCCGTTCTGACGGAAGGCCACAAACCTCCCCCAACAGGAGGCCAGCTCCATGCCCTTCTGGACGAAGGCGGCGATGTAATAGCGGCCGGTTTCGGCTTCGGCGAGCTGGTTGCCGAAGTTCTCGGCGTGCACGATGCTCTTGGGAAACAGGTTGAGGTGCATGTCCTGATAGTACTTGTCCAGCGGGAACATCTCGTCCCAGTCCTTGCCGAACTGGTCGATCAGCTTTTGGTTGGCTTCGGCGAAGGTCTTGGGATGAAAGACCCGTTGAATCGTGTTCATCGGGTGTTCCATGGCCACACAGTCGATGCCCAGCCACTTGATCTGGCGCTCGACGCACCAGTCGGAGAAATCGGGTGACGGTCCCGGATGCTTGATCATGTAGCGGAACTCGTCCGAGTCGGGACTGTTCCACCCGTACTTCCCGTAGCCGGTCTTGATGAGCAGGATGTCGCCGTCCCGGAGGTCGACCCGATCCTCGATCATCTGAGGGGTGTAGACACTGGAGTCGCTCACCTCCTCGGAGATGTCGACGATCACTCCGGGGCCGTGCCAGTAATCCAGCGGCACCTCGCCGATGGTGCGTCCGGCGGCCCAGAAGTGCTTCTCGCCGTCCATGTGCGTGGCGAGATGGAAGCTCGCCTTGCAGTGCGCGTTGTTGCGGCCCAGACCGAAGTCGAGACCACCGACCCGCTTGGTGAAGCGAATGGATAGCGGCTCGTAGTTGGCCCACTGCGGCGTCTGCACGCTGAACGGGAGCGTCAGGTCGAGCATCTCGGTGTGAGCCATTGCCCGATAGAAGTCCTCGTCGTTCGTGCCCTCGGGTGCCTGGAGAGCGACCGCCCGGCACCAGGCCGACTCGACCTCCATAAACGGGATGGGCTGGATCATGATCCAGGCCCGCTGGTTGCCGAGCTGGTCGATCTGGCCGCCGAGGGCCTCGGCCAGCAGCAAGCCGGCCTTGGGCATCGTGCGATGGGTGAGCTCGCGATACTGCTCGGGTGGGAAGATCTCCTCCCAGCTCTTGCCGTGGGTCTCCTGGAGACGCGCTTCGGCCTTTTCGAACTCCCGAGGATGCATGAAGCGGATGTTGGTGTTCATCGGGTGCTCGGCCGAGCCGCAATCGACCGCCACCAACTTGAGCTTCATGTCGAGTGCCCAGGGAAAGAAGTCCGGCGAAGGTCCGGGATGGCGCACGTAGTAGCCGAACTCCTTGTTTTCGATACCCCCCTGCTTGGTGGGATTTTCGACATCCGGCTGATCGTAGGCATACCGGTGATAACCGGTGTTGACGATCAGGATGTCGCCTTCCTTGACCTCGACCCGGGCGGTGATCATCTCGGGCGTATAGAGGTCGTAGTCGGAGACCGCATCGGAGATATCGGCCACCACGCCTTCACCACAGAGATCGGTCAAAGGAATATCGGCGATGGCTCTGGCGCCCGAGTGAAAGGCACGCGGACCGACCAGATGGCAGCCGGTGTTGTTGCTCCACTCGATGAGCTGTCCATTGGCCCCCTGGCCGCCGTGAAAGGAACCGGTCAGGCGTTTGAAGAAGTGCACCTGCAGGGGCATCTCGCCGGGCCAGGGTGGGGTGAAGATGCTCAGTGCCTGCGTCAAGTCGTACCAACGGGCTGTACTCAGCAGGGAAATCGGTTCTTTGCGATGCATGATGGTCCCTCCTCGGTCAGGCATTGTACGCCCACTGGCCCGGCCCATGGCTGCCAACCTACCCGCTGGGATAGGCAGGAACCCACCTCCGTGTGCGTTGGTGAGAAGGGTAGATCGCGATATAGCTATATTGCTACCCAAAATCTGGCACGCCACGGGTCCTGTTGGTGCCTTTGGACAGCGCAGCAGTTGCGCGGATGGGGAGGAGCTGAACCACCTGCTCTGAAAAGTCGTCTCGACGGCTTTCGAGAGCCTAGCTGCCTCCTGTGTGGGGCTACTGCTGCGGGTCGTCAACTGAAAGGAGGCCGACGGAGGAGCACCCGGGTGCTCGAGCCTTTGGAAAGAGGGCGAGGGCGGAGCTCTGTCCATCGCCCAACGGAAATCTCATCTGCTGAACCAGGACCGGAGGACGGGCGCTCGGTCGGCGCCCAGGTCTTCCAGAGCAAGGAGGAGACAACTTGACCACACGCAGAGATTTCATCAAGTACGGTACTCTCGCCGGAGCCGGAATCTACGTGCAATCGAAGGCTGGATGGGTGCGCAAGGCCCTCGCCGCCACCCAGGGTCCGGGTCTGAGCGACCCGGCGCTGCAGCCGAAGTTCATCTGGCCAGTGGCCAACGCCCTCGATCCGGGTTTCCTTTACAGGCCCAAGCAGGGCAAGATCAAGGTGGGGGTTGGCCAGGCGGTGCAGGAGACCGGTCTGGTCGACAGCATGGGCAGTCCGCTCAAGACCACCATCTGGGGCTACGGTGACACCAACGACAAGGCCTACACCTGGCCCGGCCGGACCTTCCAGGTTCGGAGCTACGAACCGCTCGAGGTCAAATGGGAAAACCGCCTCGGTGGCCTGCCCTTTCCGATCACCGGCAAGGACAACACCAGCCTCGGCTTTGGCGACTACACCGGCCGCTCGGTCGTCGATACCAGCCTGCACTGGGCCTACAGCCTGCACGGCTATGAGCAGTACTCGATCGAGAAGGACGGAGTGCCCATCGTCGCGCACGTCCACGGCGGCCACTCCGATTTCCAGTACGACGGCAATCCGGAGTTTTTCTTCAGCCCCGGCTACACCATCCGCGGACCGCAGTGGGTGGACAAGAGGTATCTCTACGACAACAGCCAGCCGGCGGGCACCGTCTGGTACCACGACCACGCCCTCGGTATCACCCGCCTCAATGTCTACGCCGGCATGGCGGGGTTCTACATCATCCGGGACGACTTCGATACCGGGCTCTTCGGCAATCCGCTCGATCTGCCGGCCTTCCCCTACGAGGCGGCCTTCGCCATCCAGGACAAGATGTTCAAGGCCAACGGCGAGCTCTTCTACCCGGCCTTCCCGGGGGATCCGTTCTACGACGACTTCATCACGGGTGAAGGTGCGGTGCTGCCGCCGGATATCTTTCCGGGTGGCGGACCGACCGGCCTGGCCGAGTTCTTCGGCGACCACATGGTGGTCAACGGCCGGATCTGGCCGCAGATGGACGTCGAGCCGCGCAACTACCGGCTGCGGTTCTTGAACGGCTGCGACAGCCGCTTCCTGGCGGTGCAGTTCTTCGAGGTGCCGCCGGGTGCCACGGACTTCACGACCGTGATCCAGCCGCTCGACTTTCACCGTCATCGGCAGTGACCAGGGTCTGGCCTCCAGCCCGACGACGGTCGACACCCTGCTGATCGAGACCGGCTCGCGCTACGACGTCATCTTCGACTTCAAGACCGTGACGCCGGGTAACCGGGTGATCATGAAGAACATCGGCGGCGACGAGCCGTTTGGCGGTGGCATTCTCATGCCCGGCGACCCGCGGCCGTTCCCGGAGATGAACCGCATCATGGCCTTCGACGTGGTACTGCCACTGGATACGGCGGTGCCGGATGTGACGCCGACCGGTATCAACTTCGGTCCGGTCGTGCCGGCGCCGACGCGGACGCGCAAGGTGGCGCTCTTCGAGGGCACCGACGAGTACGGCCGGCTGCAGCCGCTGCTCGGCACCGCAGAGCCGGCCACCGACTACGTCGGTAATCCGGTCAACTGGCCGGACACGCCGGAGTACGCCAACGCCGGCCTGTCGGTCAGATGGAGGGCTCGATCGCCTGGCACAGCCCGACGACCGAGAATCCGGCCCTCGACTCGACCGAGGAGTGGGAGATCTGGAACGTCACCGGCGACGCCCACCCGGTGCACCTGCACCTGGTGCACTTCGAGATCCTGGGCCGCGAGGAGATCACCTGGGACAGCCACACCACCGAGGACGATCGCGTCATTCCCAATGACGACTACGCCACGCCGGCCGGTGACGGCACTTACCTCGTGAGCCAGCCGGTGGTGCAACACAACGGTCTGCTGGGTGACGGGTTCAGGATCGTGAATCTGACCTACGGGGCCGCTGTGCCCCAGCCGACCGGTTACGTCGAGAACGCGCCCGAAGGACATGGTGACCGCCCTGCCGGGGCAGATCACCCGCATCAAGGCGACCTTCGACAAGCCGGGCCGCTATGTCTGGCACTGCCACATCCTGTCGCACGAGGACCACGAGATGATGCGCGTCATGTACGTCGGGCCGGAGCCCGCGACAGCGAACCAGATGACAATCTTCTTGGCACTGCCGCGACCGATAGCCGTGCCCCCCGTGACGGGAGCCCGGTTGTCCGCTCGCGAACCGCTGCAAGAAGAAGGTAGGACGAGGAGAGAATAGCTATGGACATCCTTATCAACAATCTCTCTCCTCTGGCGCCCTGGCTGGCGGCGGTGAGCGGGCTGGCGATCGCGGTAGTGACGGTGATCTACGCGCGGTACTCGCTGTCCAGGGTCTCGCCCCACCTGGAGGCGGCAGAGCGGCAGCTGCGTCGGGCCCGGGCTCTGGGCCAGGTGAGTCAGGCTCGCAAACTCTGGGAGCGAGGCGCAGACAGCAGGCCTGCCGTGGTGCGGGTCGGAGCTTTGCTGCAGCGGGCGCTGGAGCTCGACCCTGAGTGCGTCGAAGCCTGGCGTGCGCTGGCCGGCATACGCCGTGCCAACGGCGAAGTGAACGCAGCGATCGGGGCCTATCGCAAGGTGCTGGAGCTCCAGCCCGAGGATAGGGTAGCGCATCTGGCGATCTCTGAGCTGGCATTCGCCGCCGCCGAGGACGGCGCCGGCGGAGTTGCCGAGGAGGTCTGCGAGCAAGCCAGGGGCCTGGCTCGCCAAGGTCGACCGATCGAAGCCGAGCGGATCTACCGCCGCCAGCTTCGCGCCCAGCCAGATTCGGCCGAAGTGCGCGCCGGCCTGGGTGACGCCCTACGCCGCCAGGGCCGCTTGCGGGAGGCCGAGGCCGAGTTGTGCGAGGCCGTGAAGCTCGATCCGCAGCACCCCCGGGCCTGGAAGCGCTTGGCGTTGCTGCTAACGGAGCAACGTCGTTACGACGAGGCCGAGGGGGTCTGCCGCAAGGCGATCCTGCTCAACCCGGGCTGTGCCCGCTTGCAGGTCCAGCTCGGGCTGGTCGAGGCCTCGCGTGGGCGGCAGTCGGCCGCCGAGGCGGCCTACCGGCGTGCGCTGGCGATCGATCCGACGAGCTCCGTGGCGCTCGGCTATCTGGCCAGCCTGCTCTGCCGAAAGGGTGACCTGGGGGCAGCGGAGACCGCCGGCCGCGAGGCGATCGAGCGTGACCCGGGCAATGCCCAAGCGCATAGCACGCTCGGTGTCATCTACCGCAAGACCGGACGGTTGCAGGCTGCCGTGGCCGCGTGCCGTCGGGCCACCGAGCTCGACCCGGGCTCGCCCAGGGCTCACATCAACCTCGGCGTGCCGTTGCGCGGACTGGACCGCTTGGCGGAAGCCGAGGCGTGCTATCGCCGGGCGCTCGAGCTCGAGCCGGACAATGCGGTCGCGCACAGCAGTCTGGGGGTGGCGCTGCGGCAGCAGGGCCGCCTCGAGGAAGCCGAGGCGTGTTATCGGGGTGCCATCGACCTCGATCCGGACTACACGCCGGCCTGGCTGAATCTGGCGATCGTGCTGCAGAAACAAGGCGCCGCTGGTGAGGCCCAGGTGGCCTATCAGCGTGCCCTGGAGCTCGATAGCCGTGAGCCGAAGGCTAGCAAGGTACCGCGGTACGGTCGCGGGCAACAGGAGACGCCGCCGCTACCGCCGACTCTGGTGCCGATGAGCTCGCCGTCTGCGACGATGAGCTACGCCGCCTGAGTTCGAAATCCCCCCGGACGCTCTTTCTCTGGAGCGTCCGGGGGAAGTCGCGGAGAGACCTGGCACCTTCACGAGCTCGTGGCTGACCGACTCACACCGGTGATTCAGAAACTCAACCGCGCCAGCAAACTGATGTCCCGTCCCGGCATCGGGCGCTGGAACTTCTGCACCGAGGAGGCGTTGAAGGCCAGCTCGTCGGTCAGGTTGGTGCCTCGCAGCAGGACGTCGATCAGGGTGCTCTGGAAGTAGAACCGATAGCCAACCGAGGCGTTCACCATGGTGTAGCTTGGCGTCGGCAGCTCCTCCTCGGCGACCCGGCTCTGCTCGTCGACCCAGCGAATCTCGCCCGCGGCGTGCCAGTGCTGTGATCCGTAGTGCAGCCCTCCGCCGATTCGGAACGGTGGGATGAACGGCAGCGGCTCGCCGGTGTCGCGTAGCTCCGCTTGGACGTAGTCAGCCATCAACTTCAGGTCGAGATGGTTGTGCGAGCGCTCCCAGAGGTCGTACTCGATGTCGAGCTCGCCGCCCTGGAACTCGGCGTCGGCCTGGGTGTACTGCAGCACGTCGAAGCCCTCGATCTCTTCACCCGTGAGCATCTGGTAGATGAAGTCGTCGAAGCGGTTCAAGAACAGCGTCAGCTCGCCGTGCAGCGGACCGCCACCCCGCCGGACCGAGACATCGAGGCCGAGACTCGACTCGATGTCGAGATCGGAATCGCCGATCTCGAAGGTCTGGGTGGCCGCATGGGCCCCATCGGAGTAGAGCTCCGAGGCGTTCGGAGCCTTCTGTGAGGCGGCCAGAGAGGCTCCAAGAGACCACTCTTGCCCAAAGTCCCAGACCAGGCCGACCGACAGACTGAGCGGCGTGAACGAGCGGTCGGGGAGGTCGGTCTCGCGGGTGCTGTTGTCCGCCGACTCGATCCGGCCACCAAACTGCCAGCTCAAGTCACCGGTGCCGAGCTCTTGAAAGGCGAAAAGCCCCAGCGTCTGAGTGCTCGAAGGGGGCAGAAAGGCCTCCTCACCGATCGCCTCGAGGTCGTCGTCGAGAATCTGGAGACCGAAGGAACCGGACCACTCGCCCCGCTGCTTCTGCACGAACTCGAAGCGGCCCTCGAAAGTCTCTTTCAGGAACTGCGTGCCGATCTCGACACCCTCGAGCTCCATGTGCTCGTAGTCGACATAGCCAAGACGGGCCTTGAATCCCCGAAAGATACTGAAGGGTTCAGTGATCTCGCCGTCGAGATCGATGCGTCGGCGCTCCAGATCGATGCGTACGTCTGCCTCTTCCTCCTCCTCGCCCTCGTCGTGGTCTTCACCCTCGTCGTGCTCCTCACCGTGATGCCCGTGACCGCCGGGCACGCCGTAGTTGGTGTCGAAGCCCGAGACGCTCACCCCGATGAAGCCCTTCTTGGCGAAGTAGGTCAGCCCACCGGCGGCGCTCCGGGTCTCGAGATCGCTGTTGGCGAGCGTGCCCGGGGTGAACTCCTCCTCGTCCTCGTGACCTTCGTGCTCCTCACCCTCGTCGTGGTGTTCGCCCTCTTCGTGATCGTAGTCCTCCGGGTCGTAGTCGTCGGGGATGGAGTAGTCATCGGTCTCGCGCAGGGCCGCATCGAGGTGCCAGGCCCAATTGCCGAAGCCGCCGTTCAGGTCGAACTGACCGTAGAGCTCGTCGGCCACCGTCCCGCCCCGGGCGGCGACCGATCCGGTGATCGACTCGGTCGGCTGGACCTGGGGGATGGTGTTATCGATCACGTTGACCACGCCGCCGATGGCCGTCGAGCCGTAGAGCAGGGTCGAAGGTCCTCGCAGGACCTCGACCCGCTGAGCGGTACCCGGATCGACCGCTACCGCGTGGTCGGGACTGGTGCTCGAGACATCACCCGAGCTCAGTCCACCCTGCAGCATTCTGACGCGGTCGCTGCCCAGGCCGCGGATGATCGGTCGGCTCGCCCCGGGGGCGAACCACGTCTGGCTGATGCCGGCCTGGTCTCCCAATGTGTCACCCAACGTGGGTTGAACCCTGAGCTCGAGGGTCTCGTCGCTCAAGACGGTGACGGGAGTGGCCAGTTCGAGCTGACTGCGAAGCTCTCCGGGGGCAGTCACGACGATCGCGTCGCTGTGGTGATGAGCACCCATCAACAGGACGACCTCCAGAGGCTCGCCGGACGTGACGTCGACCCGCTCGACGGCCGTGCCGTGCCGGTCGCTCTCGGCCCGCAAAAGATAGGAGCCCGCCGGCAGCCCGGAGAATTCGAAGGCGCCCTGCGAATCGACGGCCACCTGTCGACGCAGCTCGGTCACGGTGACCGTCGCGTCCAGGACAGGAGACTCGTCCTCGGTGAGGAGTCGACCGTGGATGGAGCCGGTGTCTTGAGCCAGGAGCAGGCTCGCGGCAAACAATTGAACGGCAACACCCAAGGAGGCCGTCCTGAAGGTAGGACAGAAAAGTCGAGAGAACATGATTTGAACTCCTGCTGTTGATCAGATGCCGCCACCGCACCGCCAGAGGTGCGTTCGGTTCTGCGTGAGTGAAGTCTGGAGCGCCGGCGGTCGATGGACGCTCACGGTGGTCCGCAAGCCGGACTGATCAGCAGGAGGGAGGGCCGCGTGTCAGCTGCGCGGTCGAGATGCGAGTCGCTGGGTCAGCCACTGTCGCTTCGACCCGAACTCCGACGAGCGACGGCGAACCTGGGCTCCATTGTGCCCGCAAGTAGCTGCCACTGATCTGCTGTTGCAGCAGACAGCCGGGACAGGTCAGCGTCCTGACATCGGCCACTCTCTCGAGGT
Organism: uncultured Acidobacteriota bacterium; assembly: GCA_963707075.1. Classification (GTDB taxonomy): domain Bacteria; phylum Acidobacteriota; class Thermoanaerobaculia; order Multivoradales; family JAHEKO01; genus CAXMQZ01. The sequence continues at coordinate 723,341 of CAVPOX010000002.1, read as the reverse complement.
GTAGCGTCGGATCGGGTTGGGAGTGCTCGGCGATTACCCGAGTCGAAGTGGGCGCGTGCTGGACCACCAACGAGTGATGCCCAGCGTGCACGGTCAGGCCAAGGTTGGCCAGGACGGCCAGGAAAAGACCGCAGAAGGCCAGGCCACGCGATCGCTGTGCGACGAAGCGACTCATTCACCGACTATTTTGCAGCTTCGCTGGAGTAATCACAAGATCCGTGCACGGATTCGCCTACAATGAGGCCGATGCTGTCTACCGGGATCGTCGGTCTGCCCAACGTGGGCAAGTCCACGCTATTCAATGCCTTGACCACCGGGCAGGCGCAGGTGGACAGCTATCCCTTCACAACTATCGACACCAATCTGGGCGTAGTCTCGGTTCCGGACGCACGCCTGGCCAAGCTCCGGGAGGTCGTGCAACCCGAGGAATGCGTGCCGAGCCATATCGAGTTCATCGATATCGCCGGATTGGTGGAGGGTGCGAGTCGCGGCGAAGGCCTGGGAAATCAGTTCCTGGGAAACATCCGCCAGGTGGATGCCATCGTCCACGTCCTGCGGCTTTTCGACGACCCCAATGTCGCCCACGTCTTTGCCGAACCCGACGCTGCCCGCGATGCCCGGGTGGTGGAGACCGAGCTGCTGCTGGCCGACCTCGAGCTTCTCGAACGGGCGCTCGAGAAGCGTCGCAAAGAGTGGCAAACCGAGCCACGCAGGTACGCCACCGAGCGCGAGCATTTCGAGCTCTATTTGCAAAAGCTCGAAGCTGGAGTTCCGTTGCGGACCCTGGGGCTCGATCGTTTTCAGCGACAGGAGCTCAAGGCCCTGGGACTGCTGACGGGCAAACCCCTGCTCTATGCGGCGAACGTCGCAGAAGAGGACTATGGAGACGGCAAGGCGCCAGCTCTCGATCTCGGTGCTGCAGTCATCCCGGTGTCGGCCAAGATCGAATGGGAGCTCAGTCAGCTGGAGAGCGAGGAGCGAGAGCTTTTCAAGCGAGAGCTGGGAATCCGCGAATCGGGTCTGGAGCGTCTGGTGGAGTCCACCTTCGAGCTCCTCGGGCTCATTCGCTTCTATACCCTGGCCAACAACAAGCTACGAGCCTGGGAGGTCGAGCAGGGCACCCTGTTGCCGCAGGCGGCTGGCAAGATCCACACCGACATGGAGCAGGGCTTTGTCCGGGCCCAGGTCGCCGACTGGGACCAGGTGGTCGAACATGGCAGCCTGCAAGCACTGCATCACCTTGGGCTTCTGCGCACCGAGGGCAAGGAGCAGGCGGTGCAGGACGGCGAGGTGATCGAGTTTCTCTTCCATTGACGACCGTCTGCGCGCTAATGGCCGGACTGTCGTGGCTACCGAGCTGACTCAATCCTCAGCGAGAATTCGTCTGGCGTCCTCGATGGTCTTGGTGTCCTCGACGAGGAAGCCCGCGCTGGGGTCGCTGGCAGCGATCGCCTCGAGAATCGCGCGCGCCTCCGCTTCCTTCTCGGGGCGGAACTCGAGCAGGGCTTCGGCGAGGAAGAGCTGGGTGAGCAGGTCGTCGGGCGCCAGCTCCAGGGCGCGACGCAATTCGGCGATCGCCGTGTCGCGGTCGATCCAGCCCGTGAACAGGGGAATCTTGGGAGCTTCCGCATTGAGCCGACCCAGGATCCGGTGGCCACCGGCATTCTGGACCGTCTCATCAAGAAGAATGACAATTTCGGCAAACTTGCGGATCTTTGTAGCCACCCCCTGCTTGGCTGCCGCGACCTTGCCACGGTAACGGCCCCAGAGACCCCAGTGGGTCGCCGACCAGAAGTAGATCTCGGCGGCCAGTGAGTCCGGTCCGATGGCCTCAGCGACCTGCTGTGGCTTCATCTCGAGCGAGTCTTCGGTGAGACCGTAATGGTGTTCGATCTGTTGCCGGCCGACGTCGGCAATCTCCCGACCCTTCTCGAATAGTGCCAGACGTGCGACGTCATCGTCGAGAACGAACTCTCCCTGGAAGTAGAGGGCGCGCAACAACTTCCACCGGGCCTCCAGGTTCTCCGGGTCGGTATCGAGGGCCTCGGTGTAGGCCTCGATCGCCTGTTGAATCGGCTGCGGTTGGGCCCGGCGTCCCCGGTGCCCCTCGGCCCTCTGGCGATAGCTCTCATCGCCGCGAGCGATCGACTCGGAGACATCGGCCTGGGCCGCTGCTGGCGGAATCAGGACCAATAGGCTGGAGACGAGAATGCTGGGTCTGAAGACTCGGAGGATCATCTGGCTTTGCTCTCCCTCTGGATATTTGTAGAATCCATGACCGTGGGACCTAGAGTCAGCGGTTTGGTGCGGCAAGACACTGGTCAAATCGCTGCAACATAGTATTGTAAGGAGTCTGCCGTCGCCTGTGGGCGAAGGTAGTTGAGCTAGATCATGTTCTTCGCTGCTGAATCGAGAGGGCGGCGTGGGGTTGGTGTACGAGGATGGGTCTTGTCACCTCTTCCGTAGACGAGGAAGCAAAATGAGTGTCGTCGAGAAGCACCAGCAAGAGCGAGCCGTAGGGAGCGCTCCAGCAGATCTACGGGCCTGGGCCGAGGACTCGATTCGCCGGGCTCGCGCGCGCCTCTTGGAGCTCCAGCAGGCAGACGGTCATTGGTGTGCCGAGCTGGAGGGGGACACGATCCTCGAGTCTGAGTACGTCCTCCTCCTGCTGTTTCTGGGCGGGCGCGAGGAGAAGATAGGTCGGGCTGCCGCCTTCATCCGTGGAAGGCAGCTGGAAACCGGCGGCTGGGCGATCTATCCAAATGGTCCGGCCGATGTCAGCGCCTCGGTGAAGGCCTATTTCGTGCTCAAGCTGGCGGGTGACTCTCCGAGCGCACCCCACATGGCCAAGGCCCAGCTGGCCATTCGGCGGCTGGGAGGGATCGAAGCCTGCAACTCCTTCACCAAACTCTACCTGTCGATTTTCGGACTCTATGAATGGAAGCGGAGCCCCGGGGTCCCGCCAGAGCTCATCCTGTTCCCGAAGTGGTTTCCCTTCAATATCTATGAGATGTCCTCGTGGTCGCGCGCGATCGTGGTCCCGTTGAGCATCATCTGGGCCTGCAAGCCCCACCGCTCCGTGCCGGAACACGCCTCCCTCGAGGAGCTACGGATCGTCGACAGCCGGGTCTCCGGGCCTCGGTTCAGCCGGGGCTCGCTGGCTCATCACGGATGGTCGGTGTTTTTTCAGGCGGTCGACAGGCTGCACAAGTCGATCGAAAGTCTCGGCTGGACGCCTTTGCGCCAACGCGCCCTCGAGAGGGCCGAGCAGTGGACCCTGGAGCGACTGGAAAAGAGCGACGGCTTGGGCGCGATCTTTCCACCCATCGTCAACACGATCATTGCCCTGCGGTGTCTGGGCTACGAGGAGAGCCATCCCGTGATCCAGGGTCAGCTGCGCGAGCTCGAGAAGCTCGAGATCGACCGCGATGGAGTGCTGCGAGTGCAGCCCTGCAAGTCGCCGAGCTGGGATACGGCCCTGTCGGTCAATGCACTGGCCGAGCGCGGTGACGCGGCTGCGAACGGCCGGCTGGAGAAGGCGGTCGAGTGGTTGCTCGAGCACGAGGTTCGGGATCCTGGAGACTGGCGGGAGAAGAATCCCGAAGGTCCGATCGGTGGCTGGTACTTCGAATACAACAACGAGTTCTATCCGGACGTCGACGATACGGCGCAGATCGTGACCGCGATCTCCAAGGTGCAGTTCGATGACGCCGATTTGCGTCGACGATGGGACGAGGCGGCGCAAAGGGCCATCGACTGGACCTTGAGCATGCAGAATCGCGATGGCGGCTGGGCCTCCTTCGACAAGGGATGTGACAAGGAGTTCCTGACCTATATCCCGTTCGCCGATCACAACGCCATGATCGATCCCAGTACCACCGATATCACGGCTCGCGTGGTCGAGGCCCTGGTCCGGTTCGGGGACGATCGCTCGTCGCTGGCGATTCGAGCCGGCATCGAGTTTTTGCTGAAGGAACAGGAGCCCGATGGTTCCTGGTACGGTCGCTGGGGCTGCAACTACCTCTATGGCTCGTTTCTCGCCATGGGAGCACTGGCCGTTGCGGGGACCGGTGAGGCGGAGAAAGAGGCGGTCCATCGCGGTGCGCGGTGGATTCAAAGCGTACAGAATCCGGACGGCGGTTGGGGTGAGTCACCCGAATCCTACGCCGATCCGACACGCAAGGGGATCGGGGCAAGCACCCCCTCGCAGACGGCGTGGGCTCTGCTGGGTCTCTTGTCCGCAGGTGAGGGTGCTGGTAGCGTGCAGCGTGGCCTGGAGTACCTGCAAGCTACCCAGCTCGAAAGCGGCGAGTGGCACGATGAGGCCTGGACCGGGACGGGTTTCCCGGAGGTTTTCTATCTGAAGTATCACCTTTATGCGACCTACTTTCCGCTCCTGGCCCTCGAGCTCTGGCGAAAGCAGGAAGAGGATTCGAACAACGCGAGAACCGAAGGCCCCAGGCCGGTGGAGTAACAACCATGAGATTTCCGATTCACATCACCACCGACATGATCAAGCATCAGGTGCGCAATGCCGTGCAGGGCAACAAGCGCTACCCCTTCGTGCTGATGCTCGAACCGCTCTACACCTGTAATCTGGCCTGCGTCGGTTGTGCCGTAGAGCGTCACACGGGCAAGCTCAAGGATCGGCTGCCACTCGAGCTATGCCTGCAAGCCGTTGACGAGTGTGGTGCGCCGGCGGTCTCACTGTGTGGGGGTGAGCCGACGATCTATCCGGAGCTTCCGGATCTCATCGAGGGGATCATCGCGCGCAACAAGCATATCTACCTGTGCACCAACGCCCTGCTCATGGAAGAGAAGGTGTTCGATGTGATTGCGCCGCACAAGCGTCTGACCGTCAATGTCCATCTCGACGGCATGCGCGAGACGCACGACTTTGTCGTCGACCGCGAGGGAGTGTTCGACAAAGCGATCGAAATGATCAAGGAGTGCAAGGCGCGTGGCTATCACGTGATCAGTAACACCACGGTCTTCAAGGAGACGCAGATCGAGGAGGTGGAAGCGCTCTGCGACTTGCTCGCCGGCTTGCAGGTCGACGGTATGCTGATCTCGCCCGGATACCAGTACGAGTCGGTGGAGACCGACATATTCATGACCCGACAGGACATCCACGACAAATTCAAGCGCCTACTGGAGATCTCCAAGCAGTACAAGCTGACCTCGACGCCCATGTTCATGGAGTTCGCAGCCGGTCTGCGCGACTACAAGTGCTCTCCCTGGAGTACCGTTACCTTCACCCCCAACGGGTGGAAGGGGCCCTGCTATCTGATCGGCAAGAAGTTCACCTGGTCCTGGGATGAGTTCTGGAATCTGACCGATTGGGAGTACTGGGAATCGAGAGAAGATCGGCTCTGTCAAAACTGCCTGATGCACTCGGGCTTCGAAGCCTCGGTCGTCCGCGAGCTGCCGAGAAATCCCGGTGACATGGTGCGTCTGGCTGCCTGGAATCTCTTCGGCTAGACGTCGCGGATTCACTTCAGATCCGAAGATGAAAGCCCTGTTGACAGGAGCTTCGGGTTTTCTCGGTGGCCATGTCCTGCAAGCATTGCTGGCTGCTGGAACCGAGGTTCGTTGTCTGGTGCGTGACACCAGCCCGAGGCGGAACCTGGAAGGACTACCGGTAGAGATCGCCGTCGGCGATCTGCGGGACGCGGCTTCTCTCGAGAACGCAGTGCGAGACTGCTCCACCGTCTATCACTGTGCAGCCGACTATCGGTTGTATGCAGCGCATCCCCGCGAGCTCTATGATTCCAACGTCGAGGGGACCCGGAACATCCTCCGGGCTGCGTCGCGAGCGGGTGTCGAGAAGGTCGTCTACACCAGCTCTGTCGGTGCTCTCGGTCTGAACCCCGATGGGACGCCGGCGGATGAATCGACGCCGGTCACCCTCGAGGACATGGTTGGACACTACAAACGCAGCAAGTTCCTGGCGGAGCGGGTCGCCGAGCAATGGGTGGAGAAGGGGCTGCCGGTGGTCATCGTCAATCCCTCGACGCCCGTCGGCGAAGGCGACCTGAAACCCACCGCGACGGGCAAGATGATTCTCGACTTTCTCGATCGCAAGGTGCCGGCCTACGTGGATACCGGGCTCAACCTGGTCGATGTACGCGATGTTGCCCAGGGGCACCTGTTGGCGGCGGCAAAGGGCGAGGTGGGGGCCAGGTACATCCTCGGCAATCGTGACATGACGCTCATCGAGATCTTCGGTGCCTTGAGTGAGATTACCGGCCTGCCGGCACCACGAGTCCAGCTACCACATTGGGTGCCCCTGGCCTTCGCAGCTGTGGAGACATCGTTCGCCAGACTGATGGGACGCGAGCCGGGTGTGCCGATCGAGGCGGTACGTCTTTCGCGGTATCGCATGTTCTTCGATCCAGCTAAAGCCGTGCGCGAGCTTGGCTTGCCCCAGACTCCCATCGAGGGAGCTCTGCGCCGGGCCGTGCAGTGGTTCCGAGACAATGGGTATGTCGAAGGCGGAGCGTGAGTGTGGCTCGCGAGCTCGAGAGTTGGGGCGTGATTGCGGCTCTGCCTGAGGAGATTGCCCCCGTCAGACGGCGATTGGCGGGCGGTGAGCGAATTCGCCTACCTCGTGGGCATGCCATTGAGGGTAGGTTGAATGATCGTCCGACGATCGTTACGGCGACTGGAGATGGTGCGAACCTGGCAACGCTGGGAATGGAGCAGCTCCTCGCGGTCCGCGGGCTCGATGCGGTGATTGTCATCGGCATAGCAGGCGGTCTCTCCGACGATCTCGAGGTGGGGAGTGTCGTGGCGGCAAGGCGCGTTTTCGACGATACCGGAGAGCTGCCGGCACCCGATCCAGAGCTGCTCGAGAGAACCGCGGAGCTGAAATTTGTTCGGCAAGGCATGGTCTATAGCCACTCGCAGGTTGCGGTCGACCCCCTGGTGAAGCAGCGGCTGTGGCACCATTGGCAGGGGGAGGAGGCTTCGGTGGTCGACCTCGAATCGGCGAGCTACGCAAGAGTCGCTGCGGCTCACGGAATACCCTATCTAGTGCTGCGGGCCGTCAGCGACAGTCATGATGAGGCACTGCCACTGGATTTCAACATGTTTCGCAAGTCGGATGGCAGCTCGGACCGAGCCAAGGTTCTGCGATACTCGCTGCGGCACCCCTCGATCTTGCCCGAGTTGATGCAGCTCAGAGAGCGCCTGCGGCATTGCGCGGAGAGACTGGCCATCCTGGTCGAGGAGCTACTGACCCGATGAAGTCGAGACTGATCCTCTGCGCTCTCTGGTTGACCGCTTCAGGGTCGATCTTGCCCGCCTTGGGACAGGAAGTCGATTCCCGAACCCTTCTCATCTCGCTCGACGCGGTGCCGTTCCGGGTTGTCGACGAGATTGCTCGAGAGGATCCTGGCGCGGAGGCGAGGTTTCCGGGTTTCAAGGGTCCGGTTCCCCTGGTGAGCACCTTCCCATCCTCTACAAGTGTGGCGCTTGTTGGCCTGCTGGAGCCTCTCGGACTCGAGAAGTCGCCGGGCTATGAGGCGAGGTTTTTCGATTGGGAGCAGCACAAGGCCCGGGGCGGTGGCGCGATCAGCTATTCCAAGATCGACTTTCCCTGGCGGGACTTTTTCGACTGGAGCCGTCGCAATCCGGCAGGCAGTGCCTTCGAAGCCGTGCAGCCGGTGAAATCGGGGATCAAGCGCCTGCGCCACGCCATCAGAGAGTTTGCTGATTCCGACATGGATGTCTCTTTGATCTATATCGCAGCTACCGACACCGCGGTTCATGTCGTCGGCCCGGATGCGGTGAAGAGACTACTCGCCGAGCTCGACAAGATGCTGCAGGAGGCGAGTGCTCGTTGCCCGGAGCGGCCATTCGACACCGTGATCTTTTCGGACCATGGGGTCGCTGGCGGGCCGCCACTGATCAATGTTTCGAAGGAGACCAAGAAAGCCCTGAAAGCTGCGGGATTCCGCATCTCCAAGAAGCACCTCAGGAGGCCCGATACCGTTGTCATGACGCCTTTCGGACTGGTTTCCAACTTCGAGGCATACACGACCGACGACCATAAAGATGAGGTCGCCAGGGTTCTGGCCGGGGTCGATGGTGTCGAGCTTTGCACCTATCAGAGCGGACCGAACGAGTGGAGGACCGTAGGAAGGCTCGGTGTCGGCAGTATTGAACGCCGCGAATCAGAAGCCGGTATTCACTGGCGATACAACGTTGAGGGCGAGGATCCACTGGACTACGGCCAAGTCATCCGGCAACTTGTCGGAACCAGTCGCGGGGAAGCGGCCTGGATGGCTGATGAGGACCTCTTTCAGGCTACCACCGACCATCAGTTCCCGGATGCCTTCCAGCGCATCTCCGATGCCTACCGTTTGGTGTCGAATCCCGGATCTGTCGTTTGTTCGTTGGGCGTCCACTACATGTACGGGGCTGCTTCGACAGCAGCATTGGCGCAGGTCGGGAAGGGAAAGTTGCGCTGGACCCACGGCGGCCTGAATCGGGAAGCGACCCTGGGTTTTCTGATGAGTGATGCCGATTATTGGGAGCCGCCCGATGTCGCTCGATACAACCGCGCCCTGATCCCGTTTCGGTCGCATCTCGCGAGTCATCCCAATGTGGTCGCGCCTGGGATCGTCTCCGATCCGAAGTGATTTCGCTGATTGCCGGCTCAAGCTATAGAGTAAGGGATCATGACCTCTGAATCGAGCCGCCAGGTGGACGCCGTGCAGGAGTCCTTTCGCGCACTCCTCGCAGACTTCCGCTCCAAGCTGGAGTCCCAACTGCACGACTGGTTGACCGAGAAGGAAGTCGAGGCTGTTGCGGAGTCCGCCTCTTCTCGGGAGCTCACCGGGGTTTTGACCCGATTTGTCGCCCGCGACGGCAAGCGAATTCGGCCCGCACTGCTTTACTACACCTATCGGGCCTGCGGTGGGATCTCGGATGAGAAGGTCATGCCCATGGCCATGGCGGTCGAGCTTCTGCACACCTATCTGCTGATCCATGACGACATCATGGATCATGCCGATGTGCGCCGCGGCGAGCCCGCTGCCCATGTGCTCTATGCCGATATGCACCGCCGTCGCGGCTGGCAGGGAGACTCCAGGCACTTTGGTGAATCGGTGGCGATACTTCTCGGTGATTTGGCCCAGAACTACTCGCTGGAGCTCTACTCGTCCGTGGAACTGGCTCCGGAGGTGGCTGCTGAGTTCCGCCAGCAGTTCTCGCTGATGTGCCAGGAGGTCGTTCTGGGTCAATACCTGGAGATGACAGCAGGCAATCGCGAGATCCTGGAGGAAGAAGAGCTCTTGCGGGTCCTGCGCATGAAGTCCGGTCGATACAGCGTCGAGCGGCCTGTCCAGCTGGGCTATCTGCTCGCTCGGGCGCCGGAGGCGACGCGACAGGCACTGACCGTCTACGGACTGAAGATGGGTGAGGCGTTTCAGCTACAGGACGACCTGCTGGGGACGTTCGGCGATGCCGAAACGGTCGGTAAGCCGGTGGGTGGGGATCTGAAGGAAGGCAAGTTCACGCTGCTGGTTCACCACGCCCTGCGACACTTGTCGGCAGCCGATCGCAGAGCTCTGGAAGCCGCGCTTGGCGACCCCGACCTGGAGCCCTCCGAAGTCGAGCGGGCGCAGCGCTTGATCGAAAGCAGTGGCGCGCGCCAGCGGGTTCAGGAGATGGTCGAGGAGCGTCTGCAGCAGGCCCACGAGAGCCTGGAGGCAGTCGATCTGGCGGAAGACGGTGCGGCCTTCCTGGCAGGGCTCATCGACTATCTCCGGGGTCGCAAGCGGTGACTGGGGACGGCGACATCGGCGATCGTAAAGCTGAGCACATTCGCCTGGCCCTGGACGATGCGATGCAGGTTCCGCTGCATCCGTTCGATCGCTATTGGTTCGACCACCAGGCGCTGCCCGAGCTCGACCTGGCTGAAATAGATCTCGGAGTCGCGTTTCTCGGGCGGGATCTGAAGGCGCCGCTGTTGATCTCGTGCATGACCGGCGGCACCGAGGAGGCGACCCGTATCAACCGGCACCTGGCGATCGGTGCAGAAGAGGTTGGCATCGCGGTCGGTGTGGGGTCGCAGCGCAAGGCCATCGAAGAGCCTGCCCTGGCTGCCAGCTTCGAGATGCGACGATACGCCCCGTCGGTTCCTCTGCTGGCCAATCTGGGCGCAGTCCAGCTGAACTACGGATTCGGTCTCGACGAGTGCCGGGCTGCGATCGACATGATCGAAGCCGATGCGCTGGTGTTCCATCTCAACCCGTTGCAGGAGGCCATTCAGCCCGAAGGGCAGTGCGACTTCAGGGACCTGCTCGGCAAGATGGGCGAGATCGCCGCTCGACTCGAGGTACCGGTCGTCGCCAAGGAGGTCGGGAGCGGAATCTCGGTGGCGACCGCCAGAGCCCTGCAGGCGGAAGGCATTGGCATCATCGACTGTGCTGGTGTCGGTGGCACCAGTTGGGCACTTATCGAAGCGGCGCGGGCCAGGGATCACGCCATCGGTGACCTGTTCGGCGATTGGGGAATCGCCACACCCGACAACATCCGCGCGCTGGCGCAGGTGCCGGATCTTCAGATCGTCGGCAGCGGTGGGATCCGCAACGGGCTCGATGTTGCCAAGTCCATCGCCCTGGGGGCGGATCTGGTCGGCATGGCGAGGCCCTTTCTGGAAGCGGCGGTAGACTCCAGTGAAGCGGTCGTGGAGCGTGCCGGACAGGTGATCCGCGAATTGCAGATCACGATGTTTTGCACCGGTGCCGCGAACATCGAGGCGTTGCAGCGTGTCGAGTTGCGGTCGAGGGAGGAGTCATGAGCCACGAGGACCTGGTCGCAGAGATTGTCGAGGGGCGACGGCGTCTTCACGAGCTACCCGAGGAACTCCCCCCGGAGGTGGCCGCCACGATACGTCGGGAGGCGGTCGCGGCGATGACCGGTGCCGAGCTCGACAAGGTGGGGGAATACACGCTCGACGCAGCCCGGGCGTCCCGTCGCCATTGCGAGAATTTCATCGGGGCCACTCAGGTTCCGCTGGGTGTCACGGGTCCCCTGCGCATCAGGGGCCGTTGGGTGGACGACAGCGAGGTTATCTATGTGCCGATGGCCACGACCGAAGGAGCTTTGGTGGCCAGCGTGAATCGCGGCTGCCGGGCAATTCGTGATTCCGGCGGTGCGGTAACCCGTGTCGAAGATGTCGGTATCACCCGCGCCCCGGCGTTCCGCACCCAGGGGATCGAGCAGACCCAGAGCTTTCTCGAATGGGTGAGGAACCACGAAGGCGAGATCCGAGCGGTCTGTGAGGCGACCAGTGGGTACCTCAAACTGACGGATATTCGACCGCAGACTCTGGGCAGCTCCATCTACCTGCGCTTTCGTTTCGAAACCGGTGACGCCATGGGGATGAACATGGCGACCATCGCTTGTGATCGGGTCGTGAGAGATCTCATCGAACCCGCCACGGGGGTGCCTTGCGTCGCTCTGTCGGGCAACTACTGTGTCGACAAGAAGCCCTCGGCAATCAATTTTCTCGAGGGTCGGGGCAAGAAGATCTACGCCGAGGTGGAGCTGAGCTCGGAGGTGCTCGCCGCGGCCCTCAAGACCGACGCGGCATCCCTTGTCGAGGTCCAATACAGGAAGAACCTGATGGGATCCATCGCGGCCGGATCGATGGGTTACAACGCCCATTTTGCCAATGTGCTGGCGGCCGTGTTTCTCGCCACCGGCCAGGACATCGCGCAGGTCGTCGAGGGAGCGATGGGGGTGACGGCCGTCGAGCTCCGGGGTACGGACGGGGTGTTCGCCTCGGTGTACTTGCCGGACGTGCCTCTCGGAGTCGTTGGCGGTGGGACGGCGTTGGCTACCCAAAAGGCGGCGCTATCCATGCTCGGTGTCAGCCCCCATCCCGACAGGCCGGGAGCGGGTGCCGAGCGCCTGGCCGAGATACTGGGTGCCACGGTTCTGGCAGGCGAGATTTCACTGCTGGCGGCTTTTACTTCTGGAGACCTCGCCGGCGCGCACGAACGGCTTGGTCGCGGTCAGATCGAGCGATAGGACACACTGGTGATTCGAAGGGTTGTCGCTTCGACCCCGGGCAAGCTGATCCTGATGGGGGAGCACGCTGCCGTTTATGGCCAGCCGGCTCTAGTGGCAGCGGTCGATCCGCGGGCCCGGGTCGAGGCCAGTGTCGGGACCCGAGGATTGCAGGTCGAGCTGGCCGATCTCGAGCTCAACCTCGAAACAGCCTGGGATGATGTCTTGCGACACGCGGATCGGTGTCGTCAGGCCTGGTTGCGCTATGCGGCCGATCCGACTCCCGAGCATTTCTCCGCCGTAGGCGCAGGGTCACCCGAGGATCTGGTGATGGTGGCTCTCGGCGAGCTGGCAGCGCTGATCGATCCGCCGCAGCGCCAACCGCTGAAGGTCAAGGTCGAATCCTGTCTTCCTATCGGCTCCGGGTTCGGCAGCTCGGCCTCGATCGCGGTCGCTCTGGTGGGCGCCGTATTGACTCTTCTGCGAGGATCCGCTGACGAGGCGAGCCTCGACCATCTTGCCTTCGAGATCGAACGTCGCCAGCACGGACTGCCCTCGGGTGTCGATCACCAGACCGTTCTGCATGGCGGCGTGGTGGTGGCAACCCGCTCTGCGGGCGGTGGGCTGGTGGTTTCCCGATTGGCGTCTCGCCCATCCGAGCTGGGAGACCTTCAGGTCTATCAAACTGGCAAACCGCGCGAGACTACAGGGGAGGTGGTCGCCGCCGTCCGCCGCCGTCGTGACCGCGATCCGAGTGTTGTCAATGCGCTTCTGGAACGCATGGGTCGAGACGTCCTGGACCTCAGGAGTCAGCTGGAGACGCCCGATCGGGCCGCGGCGCGAACCGTCGATCTCATCCGAGATTATGAAAACTGCCTCGAGGTCCTGGGAGTCGTTCCGGTCGAGGTCCAGGAAGTGATTCGCGAGGTCGAGGCTGCGGGTGGTGCAGCCAAGATCTCCGGGGCGGGAACCTTGACCGGCTCGGCGGCGGGTTGTCTCCTGGTCTATTGGCCGAGCGGGGCGCCCGCACAGCCACCAGCATTGCTGGAACAGTATCGCCGCCTCGCCGTCGACCTCGGCGTCGAAGGGCTGCGTGTGGAGGAGCTGCAATGAGCGCCAAGGCAACGGTGATCGCCCCATCCAACATAGCGCTGATCAAATACTGGGGAACCAGTGATCTGCTGCGCACGCTACCCTTCAACCCCTCGCTTTCGATGACGCTGCGCGAGTGCTACACCCGCACGACGGTGGAGAGAATCGACGCCGCTGCCGATGAGGTACTGGTCAGGGGAAGTGGAGGTAAGCTGGAGCCCGCTTCCGCCCGTTTCGCCGCCGGTGTCGCCAGCCATCTGGACAGACTTCGAGATTGGGCGGGCAGCGATGCACGGTTCTGTGTGGCGACGGAGAACAGCTTCCCCATGGGAGCCGGCATGGCCTCTTCGGCATCGGGGTTCGCCGCGTTGGCTCTGTCGGTGGTGGCGGCGCTCGATCGGCAGATCTCACCGGAGACGGCATCGGTGCTGGCCCGGGAGAGTGGTTCCGGGTCGGCTGCCAGGTCCGTCATGGGAGGCTATGTCGCCTGGCCGGCGGAGGGCAGCGACGGTGCGGCCGAGCAGATTTTGCCGGCGGAGCACTGGGACCTGCGAGACGTCATCGCCATTCTGGACACCACCGAGAAGCGGGTCTCGTCCCGGGCGGGCCATCGCCTGGCCGAGACCAGTCCCTACTTCAAATCCAGATTGAACGAACTCCCCGAGCGAACCGCGGCCGTGCAAAGCGCCCTGCAGGCCAGGGACTTCACGAAACTGGCTCCCGCGGTGGAAGAAGAGGCCATCGACCTGCATTTGATCGCCATGTCTTCCCGGCCACCGGTCTTTTACTGGCGCCCTGGAACCCTGGTTGTCCTCGAGCTTGTCCGCGCGCTGCGCGAGAACGGCCTGGACGCCTGTGCCACAATGGATGCCGGCGCCAACGTGCATGTGATCTGCACTCCGCAGGCCGAAACGGAGGTCGTCGAGGCATTGCATGTGCTACCCGAGGTCGAGCGTGTGATTCGGGATGGGGTGGGTAGCGGGCCACGCATCGTCGACGAATCCCTTTTCTGATTGCCATGTCGAATCCACGCGAGGTCGTCCTGATCAAGCTCGGTGGCAGTCTGATCACCGACAAGACACGCCCCGAGACGGCTCGTCTCGAAGTGATCGGGCGCTTGGCAGGGGAGCTCGCGGAGACGGTTGCAGCGAGCTCGATGCGCCTGATCGTCGGTCACGGTAGCGGCTCCTTCGGGCATGTGGCGGCGTCGGCAGCAGGGATCCAAAGAGGGGTAAGAGATACGTCACAACTTTCTGGTGTCGGCGCGACGCAGGGTCAGGCCTTCAAGCTCCATCGCCTGGTGATCACCGCCTTGCGCGAGGCGGGGGTGCCGGCGTTTTCGGTGGTCCCCTCGAGCTGCATGGTGGCCGAGGCGGGACAGCCTGAGCGAGTCTGGCTCGAACCTCTGCTGGGGGTGCTGCAGCTCGGCATGGTGCCCGTTGTCTTTGGCGATGTGCTGATGGATCGGCAGTGGGGGGCTTCGATTTGTTCCACAGAGTCTGTGTTCCTGGCCCTGATGCCGGCGCTCGGCAGCCGCGGTGTATTCGTGCGGCGGGTCGTCTGGTTGGGTGGAACCGACGGTGTGCTCGATGAGGATGGCAAGGCCATCGCCGAGATAGGGTTGTCTGAAATCGACGGGATCCTTGCCGGACTGGAAGGCGCGGCCGGTACCGATGTGACGGGAGGGATACGTCATCGTCTCGAAGCCGCCGGTGCGATGGCCAGGCACGGCATCGCTTCATGGATTGGCGATGGCGGCCGCGTCGGGGCTCTGCGTCAGGGGATCGAGGATGACGCCGAACACGGCACCCGCATCCTGCCAGGTCGCTGAGCTCGCCATGCCAGACTCCGTTTCTCGCCTGCTAGGATAGGCCGCAACAGAGACCCGAGAGATGCCTGAATCCGAGCTCGATAACAGCACCCTGCTCCAGGACCTGCTGGTCAAGACCAGTCGAACCTTCGCGTTGGCCATTCCGCTCCTGCCAGAGCCGACGTTGAGCGAGGTTACCGTCGCCTATCTGCTGTTTCGGATCGCCGATACCTTCGAAGACGCCAGTGTGCAATGGGAGAAGCCTCAGCAAAAGGCGGCCTTGCTGGAGTTTGTCGAGCTGATGGAGGACCCGTCGGTCGAGCAGGCGCAGCGGTTGACCCGTCAATGGATGCGTAACCCACCATCCGATCATGCCGGGTATCTGGAGCTACTGGAACGGACGCCAGACGTGATCGCCGGGCACCTGTCACTTTCACAAGCGGCCCAGACCGTCGTTGCCCATCACACGATTCGCACCTCGATTGGTATGGCCTCGGTGGTCGAACGGACCGGTTCCGATGGCGTGTTGCGACTTGGCACTCTTGCGGACGTCCAGGACTATTGCTACATCGTGGCTGGCATCGTCGGTGAAATGCTCACCGACCTTTTCGTGCTCGAAAGGGAACACCTCGACTCGATAGGCGACTATCTCCGACAACGCGATGCTCAGTTCGGCGAGGGCCTGCAGTTGGTCAATATTCTCAAGGATTCGGCCGATGACGCGGTTGAAGGAAGGAATTACCTGCCAACCGGCATCGGGCGGCAGGAGTTCTTCGGTCTGGCCCGGGCAGATCTGCTGGCGGCCACCGAGTACACACTGGCCATTCAGGAGGCCGGGGGCCCGGACGGCATCGTCATGTTCACCGGGTTGCCTGTGGAGCTGGCCTGGGCGACCCTGGCGGTGGTCGAGGAAAAGGGCCCCGGCGCGAAGCTGTCGCGGCCCCAGGTGTTTGCCATTCATCAGCGCCTCAAGAAGGCCGTACGCCGGGGTGCGCCGGCGGTGATTCCGCCCGAGCTCTGAGGCTCGCCCCGATTTGCCCACGTTGTCGACCCGCAGCCCGTCCATCGCTCTCCTTGCCTTCCTGATGCTTGCCGTGAGTCTGGCAGCTCAGGAGCATCCGCCTGCCGCTCGCGTGGCCGGCCGAATCACAGACCTCGACGATCGACCTGTCGCCGCCGCCAGTGTGACCGTGGCTCGTTCGCAGGCGCCTGCCTCGACGAGGTCGGTCGTCACCGACGCACAGGGACGTTGGGCCCTGGTCGAGGTGTCAACCGGAAGGTGGGAGATCACGGTGAAGGCCCGAGGTTTTCGCACCTCCGTGGGCTGGTTCGACGTGAGCCGCACGGGTGCCGACCCGGTCTCCGTGGCGCTTCGACCTCTGGATGAAGTGACGCCGATCTTCGGTACGAGCGTGCAGTCGATCACGAATTGGATCGAGATGGGCAACGATTTGCTCGAACAGGGGTATCCGGAACGGGCCCGCCAGGAGTATGAAAAAGCGCTGACGATGCTTCCGGTCGAGTCGCAGCCCGAAGTGCTGCGGGCCGTAGCCCGGACTCACTACCTGCAGCAGGAGTGGGACCCGTGCGTGGCCGCCCTGGAGCAGGCACTGCTCCTGGCTCCGGAGGACGCGACGAGTCGCCAACTCTACCGGTCGGTCGCGATGCAGCTGAACAGGTCGGAGCAAGCGGAGGCATTCCTGTCATCCCTGGATCAGGGGCAGGTTGCCGGGCTTGGGCCGGAGCCGGGGGAGACAATGGCGGATCCGCTCGCCAACGATACCCGGCTCGACGAGTTGCCGGTCGAGCCCCCTGCGGCGGGCAGACGAGGCCGTTACCGAGTGGTATTCGATCAGTCGAGCCCGCAGGGCGGCCTGCCCTTGCTGGTCGAAAGACTCGGCATCGATCAAGAGTATGTCGAGGAGAACGATCCCGCCGGTGGGCGCTACGACTTGCGCGTAGAGAGTTTCCAGGTCTACGTGCCTGAAGGAGAACCTCCTGCTGCTGGTTTTGGGCTGCTGGTGTGGATCAGCCCGCTTCCATACGGTGGATTCGCTCGCGACGAGGTCAGGGAGGTGCTCGACGAGAAGGGGCTGATCTGGGTCGGCGCCGATCACAGCGGCAATCTTCGACCACTTTGGTTCCGGGTGCTGCTGGCTCTGGACGCAGTTCACAACATGCAGCGTTACTACCGCATCGACACCGACCGTATTTACGCGGCGGGCTACTCCGGCGGTGGCCGGGTGACCAGCACCTTGGCCCTGTTGTACGCGGAGGTCTTCAGGGGGGGTTTCTCCCTGTTCGGCTGCGATTACTGGCAACCGGTCGCCATAGCCCACATGCCAGGAGCTCACTGGCCAGCAGCGTTTCCGGCCCCGTCGCGAGAGATCGCGCGCAGTGTCAAGCAGAGCAGCAGGCTGGTTCTGCTGACCGGCGAACTGGACTTCAATCGCTCTCAAACCCGGGCGATCTTCAACCAGATGGTCGACGACGGATTCCAGAATGTCGAGATCCTGACGATTCCGGGTGCCAGCCACTACCACCCGGTCGAGAACGAGTGGTTCGCCCGGGGCATCGAGTTTCTCGATCAGAGTGGCGGAGATCGGGCTGGACTGGCGGAAGGGAAATCGCAATCTTTCCGGGATAGAATCCGTCCAGAACCAGGAGGAATGCTATGAGTCTTCGAGTTGCCAGATGTCTGGTCTGTTTCGTTGTCGCCTTGGTGAGCGCTGCCTGGTTGGTGGGTTTGGCCGGGCCACTCGCCGCGGCGGAAGGGGCATTTCTCGGCTCTAACGGTGAGGTTCTGCCCTTCTCGACCTACGAGGAGGTCGAGGCCTTTCTCGACCAGGCCGATATCGCCTGGAAGGAGAAGCTGGCGGCCGGAACGAACAAACAGAAGCGCAAAGTCAAGCTCCAGCAAGGCAGCAACGAGGCCCATGCCATTTTGCGGACCAGCTATGAAATAAAGGACTCGCCCGGGGGTGGTTTTGTCGATTCCTACCTGTCGGAGCTCGCTGCCTACCATCTGGGCCTCTTGCTCGGTCTGGACAACGTGCCTCCGGTAGTGCGGCGTAAGGGCGGCAGCATGCAGATCTGGATCGAGAACGCTACGACCGATGCGGCGCGGAGAAAGGCGGGAGAGACGCCGGCTGATCCGGAGACCTTCGAAAAGCAGGTCATGGACATGGTGATTTTCGACAACCTGATCGCCAATACCGATCGCAACCCCGGCAACATCATCATCGACAGCAAGAACAAGGTCTGGTTTATCGATCAGACACGCAGTTTCGCTGGTCAGACTGAACTGAAGTATCCAGACAAGATTACCGGCTGCAGCCGGGAGCTCTGGAACAAGCTGCAGAACACCTCGGACGCGGCTATTCTCGAGGCGGTTGGGCCCTACGTCAAGAATTACAGATCGGAGCTCTTGGAGCGCCGTGATCTGCTTGTCGACGCCATTGCCGCTCAGATAGAGGTCCGCGGCGAGGCGAGCTTTCTTTTCGACAAGCCCAGCCTCTGAGCGTCGCGCTGGAGCCGAGTCGAGATCGCGAGCCTCTGTGATCGGCAAGACGCTTTCCCACTACAAGATCGTCGAGCTGCTGGGCGCCGGCGGCATGGGGGTGGTTTACAAGGGCCACGACCAGCGGCTGGATCGATTCGTGGCGCTGAAGTTCCTGCCACCGCAGTTCGCTGTCGATGCGGAGATCAGACGGCGATTCGTCAACGAGGCCCGTGCGGCGTCGGCCCTCGATCATGCCAACATCTGCACCATTCACGAGATCGAGGAAGCCGAAGACGGACAGTTGTTCATCGTCATGGCTTTCTACGAAGGGGAGAGTCTAAAAGAGCGCATCGCGCGGGGCCCGATGGCGGCCCCTGAGGTGGCGGCTCTCGGCCTACAGGTAGCCGACGGACTGATCGTCGCCCACGAACGGGGCATTCTGCACCGAGATATCAAGCCGGCCAACATCTTCATTACCCGGCGCGGCGAGGCCAAGATCCTCGATTTCGGCCTGGCCAAGGTCGCGGGATCGACCAAGCTCACGCGGACCGGGACCTCCATGGGAACCCTCAACTACATGTCGCCGGAGCAACTGCGGGGGGAGAGCGTCGATCAACGGGCCGATGTCTGGGCCCTGGGAACTGTGCTGTACGAAATGCTCACCGGCAGGGCCGCCTTCGGCGGCGACAACGAGGGTGCCGTGGTCTATTCGATCCTGCATACAGAGCCACCCTTGCCGGCGATTGCCAGTTCCATTGGGGGATTCGACCTCCTCCTGCGGCAGGCCCTGGCGAAGAACACAGAGGCGCGCACATTCACGGTAGCGGCGTTGCGAGATCAACTCCAGGCAATTGCCGACGAGGTGCGGGATCTGCCTTCACAACCGACCCTGTTGTATTCCGATGACCAGCCAACCCTGGTGCAGTCTGACCGCCCGTCAGCCCCAGCGAGCACTCAGGATTCCGCGCGGGCCGATGCCGTAGCCGTGTTCCCTTTCTCCAATATCACGGGAGATCCGATGGCCGACTGGCTTTCCGGTGGGATCGCCGAGACCCTTTCGGTGGATCTGAAGAAGATCGCTTCGCTCAAGGTGACCAGCCGGCAGAAGATTCAGAAGGTGCTCGGTGAGAGCGATGTGACGCAATTGGGTGATGATGAGCTCGAGCAGTTGGGAGCTCGGCTCGGCGCGCGATGGTTGATCTCGGGAGCTTTTCAGAAGCTGGGAGAGGCGATCCGGCTCACAGCTCAGTGTCTCGACGCCACCGACGGTCTGGTAGTCAGAACGGTCAAGCTCGACGGTTCCATGCAGGAGATCTTCGCGCTTCAGGACGAGATTCTGAAGGCATTCCTGGGGTCGTTGGATCTCGAAGTGAGCGACTCCGAGGTACGGGAGATCGAGAGGCCGGAAACACTCGATCTCGAGGCCTACGAGTACTGCGCGAAGGCGCGGGAGCTGGTCTACAGCATGGATCCGGAGGGCATGGCCGAGGCGGTGAACTATCTTGGCAAGGCCGTCGAGCTGGATCCCGAGTATGCCCTGGCCTACTCCTCGCTGGGGCAACTGCATTGCTTTCGATTCATTGCCACCACCGATCCCAGGGAGCTCGATGTCGCGGTCGAACACCTCCAGAGAGCCGTCGAGCTCGACGCCGAGCTGGGCGATCCGCACGGGTGGCTGTCCTACGCCTACTCGCGCGAGCGACGCTACGAGGAGGCCATCGCCAGCGGCAGGAGAGCGATCGAGCTGGAGACGGATAATCCGCAAAGCCACTATTTCCTGGGTGTCGCTCTGTGGCTGCAGGGGGTCGATGCCTTCGATACGAGCGGCTATCAGGAAGCCCTCGACCGCCTGCGGGAAGTGACGGCCCTGGCGCCCCGGTATCAGCCAGGTTTTCAGATTCAGGGAGCGATTCTTCTTGGTGATGGGCAATATGCGAAGGCGCGAGCCTGTCTCGAGATCGCCGCGGAAATCGAGGAATCGGGGACCTTCGAGTTGGGCAGGTTCGTGGGAGCTATCGGTATGCTGGCAAGGGTTGCATTCCGGCAGGGAGAGGTGGATGAGGCGTCGCGTCTACTGGACAAGGCGTTTCGGGTTTCAGGCGAGACGGTGCACGTCTACACTCCGGCCTGCAATGCTCTGGCGCATTGCTGGAAGGGCGATGTCCTGATGCGACAGGGACACCGCAACGATGCCTTGCGGTCTTTCCGGGCGGCCCAGGAGCAGGTCAGCGTGAGCCCGCGCTCGCTCGGGATTGGCTGGGCGCTGCTACGGTCGAACGTCGGGCTCGCCAAGGCATTCTACGGACTGGGGATGAGGCGGGAGGCTGACGCCGCCTACCAGAAGGCGCTCGAGCTCATGGAGACCAAGGCGGACCATGATTTCAGTGGCATCTGGGACTCGGGAGATGCTCAGATTCACATGGAGTTGGCAAGCTACCTGGCACTTTCACATCGAGTCGAGGAAGCCCTGCAGGCGATGGAACAGGCAATTCAGGCTGGCTGGACGGAGGTCCCCCGGTTGGCTGGCGACTTGATGTTCGAGTCGGTGCGAAGCGAGCCGCGGTTCCGCCAGATCCAGGCGGAGCTCGCGGCTCGTCCGCGGCTCGATTGAAGCTCAGCCCCAGCGCGGCTGCTCGTCGGGATCGATTCCGAGGACGCCCTTGCCGATCAGTTCGTAGGCGAGTATCGCCGTGGCCGGGTGAAATCTTCCGGCGCGGCAGTCCCGAAAAAGGCGCTCGAGCTCGGCCTTTTTGAACATGCCATAGCCGCTTGAGGTGTCCATGGCGAGATCGGCGATTCTCCATGCCGCCTCGACCAGGTTGTATTTGGTCCCGACGATCTTGACCACCCAATAAGGCCCATGATCGACGCCGTTGGACCAGTCGTCGGTCATCTCGCGCAGCTGGGGCGCCATGGCTTCGAGATTCATCACTATCATGGCGATCTTGCGTTGGACCTCGGGGTGATAGGCCATCGTTCGCGTCATGCCCACGGCGCCCTTGCTGGTGACCTGTTTGACAATCAAGTCACGGATGCGCTGCGAAAGGCCGAGATAGATACCACCGAATCCAGAAAGGGCCCAGGCGAAGATACCGAGGATGAACAGATCGACGCCGGCGGCGCCCGCAGGAACGATTCTGGCGATACGGTCGTCCGGCACAAAAGCGCCGTCGAGAGCGGTGTTCTCACTCCCGGTTGCCCGCATTCCCATGACATCCCAGACCTCTTCGACCTCGATGCCCTCGGCGCCGCGGTCGAGAAAGCCATGGATGATTTTGGGGTTCTCGGGATCGCTGGTGTCGATGCCGTGGAGCCCCAGTCGGGTCCAGACCGGGCTGAGGCTCGTGAAGCCCTTGCGGCCTGTGAACCTGTAGCCGCCGTCGACTCTTTCAGCAGTGGTGGTGGAGAGCAACAGCGGTACCGTGTTACCGGTTTCGGAGTGCCCCGCTGCGAAAACCTCACCCGCAACCGACTCCTCCAGCAACCAGTCCAGGGAATTGTCGCCGTTGGCCTTCAGCGATGCGGCGACCCCGGTCCAGTAGATGTGCATGTTGATACACAGGGCAGTGGCCGGAGCGTGGTAAGCCAGAAGTTGGGTCTGTTGGTTGACCTCGGTCATGCTCATGCCAAGCCCGCCCATCTCCTTGGGAACTGCCATGTTCAGATAGCCGGCTTCCTTGAGCTCGTCAAAGTCTTCCTGGCAGAAGCGGTTTTCGCGGTCGTACATCGGTGCCCGTTCGTGACACCGTTCGAGAATCTCTTCAGGGATGCTCCAGCTGTCAGACATCTTCACTCTCCTTCGTTTGAGGCTGTGACAAAATCAGCTCCAGTTGGCACTTGCCATCTCGAGGATCTGCAGCTCGCCATCACGAGTAGCTGGGTGGCGATCTGTCTTCAGGACGTTGCGCGGCAGTGTAGCATCGCACGCACGCGAGAACGAAATTACACCGGTAGGTGCGGGTTTTGAGTCTGGAAAAGGGACAACGATTGGGACCCTATGAGGTTCTGGCATCTCTGGGTGCGGGTGGGATGGGTGAGGTCTTCCGAGCTCGGGATACCCGTCTTAAACGCGAGGTGGCGATCAAGGTTCTGTCCCGGCAGCTGGCTGAGGATGAAGAGGCCCTGGCGCGTTTCGAGCGCGAGGCTCAGGCGGTCGCGGCGCTGACCCATCCCAACATCCTGTCGATACACGACTATGGTCAGGCGGACGGCATTGCCTATGCAGTCATGGAGCTGTTGGAGGGCGAAACACTGCGCCAGAGACTGCAGCGGATTCGCCTTTCACCGCAGAAAGGCGTCGAGCTGACGTTACAGATTGCCAGAGGCCTCGCCGCGGCGCATGCCAAAGGGATCGTACATCGCGACCTGAAGCCCGAGAACATCTTCCTCACGACCGATGGTCTGGTGAAGATCCTCGACTTTGGCTTGGCGAAACAGAATCCTCTGGGCCTGTCGGGATCGTTGGATACGGCTGCGCCGACAATGGAAGACTCGGCGGCCGGGTCCATTCTGGGTACGCTGTCGTACATGTCGCCCGAGCAGCTGCGCGGCGAGGACGTCGATCATCGTTCCGACATCTTCGCGTTCGGCGTGGTTCTGTATGAGATTCTTGCCGCCCGTCGACCCTTTCGGGGAGACAGCACTCCCGAGCTCATGGGAGCGATTCTCCGGGACCCACCGGCCGAGCTTTCCGAATCGGGTGTCGTCGCGGCTCCAGCCCTGCAGAGGATCCTTGCCCGTTGTCTGGAGAAAGTGGTCGAGGAGCGATTCCAATCGGCGAGGGATCTCGCTTTCGCCCTGGAATCCATATCCGATTTCGACCGCGAGAGCGTCTCGGGAGTGGTCACATCGGCTCCCTCCGAAGGCGCAGATCGACCGGCGTCAGTGGCCGTTCTGCCCTTCACCAATATGAGCCCGGACCCGGAGCAAGAGTACTTCTGTGAAGGTATGGCCGAGGAGATCATCAATGCCCTGGCTCGTATCCAGGGGTTGCGGGTGGCGGCCCGAGCTTCGGCTTTCCAGTTCAAAGGCAAGGCCAAGGACATCCGAGAGGTGGGCCAGGCGCTCAACGTAGGTGCGGTGCTCGATGGCAGCGTCCGTACAGCAGGTAATCGCCTGCGTGTGACGGTTCAGCTGGTCGAGGTGGACGGCGGATTTCAACTCTGGAACGAACGCTATGACCGCACGATGGACGATGTCTTCGCCGTGCAGGACGAGATCTCGGAACACATCATGCAGGCCCTGCGGGGCAAGCTCTTTGAGGCCGACAAGCCCGAAATGGAGAGAGCACCGCAAAGACCGACCGACTCTCTGGAGGCCTACCAGCTTTACCTCAAGGGACAACACAACTGGTACAAACGGGAGCAGGGCTCACTGCAAAAGGCGGCGGATTTCTTCGAGCAGGCCACGCAGGAGGACCCCAACTATAGTTTGGCCTACGCCGGGTTGGCCAATGCCTACAGCAGCCTGGCTTTCTACGACCTCGACCCCAAGATCGCAGTCGAGCGGGCGGAGAAGGCGTTAAGCCGGGCCATGGCGCTTGCTCCAGAGCTGCCGGAGGTCCAGGCGGCGGCAGGATTGTACGAGGTCAACATCGGGTGGGACTGGGACAAGGCTGAAGCTCATCTCAAGAGAGCCATAGCCGGCAATCCGTCGCATGTTCTGGCGCACTGCTGGAAGGCGTTCCTGCTGTCTCGTCTGAATCGGCACGAGGAGGCGATGGCGGCTGCCAGAAGAGCGCTCGAGATCGATCCCCTCTCGTCCTACGCGTTCACCACGATCGGATTGTGCTACACCTCTCGCGGGCAGTTCGACCAGGCGGCCCGAGTCCTGGAGAATGCTCGGGAACTGGATGCGACCTACCTTTTTACACTGTGGCAGTTGGGTGCCGCCTACGGAGCTGCAGGGCGCACCGACGCGGCCATCGAGACTCTGGAACGCGCCGTGTCGCTTTCCGGGGAGGGCAGCTACTATCTCAGTTGGTTGGGTTGGGCCTATGGCATCGGCGGCCTTCCCGACAAGGCCAGGGAGGTGCTCCAGCGATTGCACGAAAGAGCGCGTACCGTCTATGTACCGCCTCTGTGCAAGGCGCAGATTCTCACTGGCCTCGGCGATATCGATCAGGCCCTCGAGCAATGGGCGCTGGCTTGTGAGGAAAGAAACAGCCCGGCAGCGTATGTGAAGTTCCCGGCGCTGACCCCGCTTCATTCAGATCCCCGCGGGAAGGAGATCCTGCGCCGGTTGAACCTGCCCCTCTAGCTCGCGGTAGTATCTGCGGTAGATCACAGTTTGGAGGGGAATCCCATGAGCTCAACTCGGCTTCTTCTGTCGGCAGCGTTGTTGACAGCAGTGGTCGCCATGCCGGTAGAGGCGGGCCCTGTCTCTCATGCGCTGGAGGTCACTCCCGAAGGTGCGGTGCTATTTGTCGATCTCGAGCGGAATCGCTTGCTGCGTTTCTGCGAGGGAGAGCTGTCAGTGGCTTCGGGCCTGGAAGGTGTGTCGGCGGGCGATCATCTTCAGAATCTCGTACTGACGCTCGATGGAGAGCTCTACCTCGGCGAAAAGAAGACCGTCTGGAAGATAGATAGCAACGGTGGTGCCGAGATGGCCAAGCCGCCAAAGGCTCTGAAATCTCTGTTCGGCGGTCGGCCTGGAGATCTCGGGCGAGACGGTTCGGTCTACGTCGCCAGGGATTACAAGAACATCGAACGGTCGCTACCGGGTGGCGATACCCTTCCTGTTCTCGTCACGGACAACATCAGCAAGATCCACTCGCTGGCGGTCACACCTTACGGGCGTGTCTTCTTCGGCAACACCTCCGAGGTCGCGAAGCTGGAAGCCGACGGTTCGGTGAAGATCTTCGTCGAGTTGGCGGGGGACAGAGTTCTCGGGCTGGCAGCCATGGGTGAGAATAAGTTCTTGTTGCTGCGTCAGGACAAGGACGGTGCCCGCAGCCTCGAAAGCGTCGACCCGTTTGGCAATAGCCAGGTCCTGGTGGACTCGAATCAGATAGCATCGGTGACCGACGCCGGACCACTTGCGATCACGAACGCAGAGTGAAGGTCTCGGGAAGACCCGACACCTCGAGCTCGATAGCGAAAGTCGATAGATGATGGTGCCTCTGCGAACTCACCTGACCCTGCTGGGCGTCGCCGTGCTGATCTTCTCTGCCTGCCGGCGACAGGAGCCGGTAGCCAGCGTAGAGCAGGGGAACCCTCTCTTTGTCGATCCGGCCGCTAACGATTTCTCGGACAATCCCGCTCTGCTCGAGCGCATCGTTGCCAGTCCCCATGGCTACCTGCGGTTCATCAATATCCCGTTCAGCCAGGAGGTCTGTCGGCGAGCCGGACATCTTCTCGATGGGGTGCCGATCTTCAACCTCCATGGGGACGCCCACGTCGAGCAGTACGCGGTGACCGATCTGGGACGGGGGCTGACCGATTTCGACGACTCCTCGAAGGGACCGGCGGTCATCGACATCATGCGATTGACCGTCTCACTGCGGCTGGCCTGCCAACTCAACGGGTGGGATGCTGAAGCGGAGACCATCATCGGCCGGTTCATGGCTGGCTATCGAGCCGCCCTCGAAGATCCGTCCGTCGAGGCGCCGGAGCCGGCCGTTGCGAGGCGATTGCGCGCGAATTTCACCTACGACCGTGAGGAGTACTTCGAATGGGTCGATTCGATCGTCGACCCGGTGCCGGCAGCGGAGGCCAAGAGTCTGACCGAGGCCATGGCTCCCTATGTCGAGATCATGCACCAACAGCATCCCGAGCTCGGCCCCGAGTATTTCGAGATCGTCGAGGTGGGGTATCTGCGTCTGGGAATTGGCAGTGCTCTCGACCGCAAGTACCTGGTGCGGATCAGGGGTGCTGAGGCAACGCCTACCGATGATGTGGTGCTCGAGCTCAAACAGGTTCGAGACCTGCAAGCGATCGACTGTATCTCTGTTGGCCGGGGCAACGAGCCACTGCGGATTCTCATCGGGCAGTCGCTCATTGCCTATCAGCCTTACACCCTGTTGGGCTATGTCCTGTTCGACAACCTCACCTTCTGGATTCACGCCTGGGTCGACAACTATGCCGAGGTCAATATTCTCGAGAGCTTCCAATCGCCGTCAGAGTTGGGAGAGGTAGCGTATGACATCGGGGTGCAACTCGGTCGAGGACATACCAACCAGGTGGCGCCAGATCTCGACCTCCAGGTGCGCCGGACCCTGCTGCGTCAGCTGAGGAGAGACGAGAGCCGGATCTACGAGATCAGCCTGGAGATGGCGCAGCTGGTCGACGAAGCCTGGAGGCGGTTTCGCAAGAGTTACGAGTGATCCCTCGCTGCTACGTTTGGAGTTAAGCTGGGGCTCGAGGCCAGGGAAGGCCTGAGGCGCTGGAGCAGCTGTGGTCGACAAGGTACATGGCCCACCCGAGTCGCTCGCCAAGGGGACAGTTCTTGGTGACTATTCCATCGAGGCGCTGCTGGGGCACGGTGGCATGGGAGAGGTCTTTCGTGCCAGGGACGGGCGACTGGAGCGTTGGGTTGCCCTGAAGATCCTGCCGCCAGAGTTCGTACGGGATCCCGACAGGCGCCGACGCTTCCAGCGCGAGGCCAAGTCGCTGGCAGCGCTCAATCACCCCAACATCGTCACCGTCTTCTCTGTGGAGGAGGGGCAACCACGCCAACCCGACGGCGGCTCGTCGCCAGAGCAGGGGGTGGGTCCTGCCTTGTGCTTCATGACCATGGAGCTTGTGGAAGGCGAGACCCTGTCCCGATCAATCCCGCAGAGCGGTATGCCGTTGGGGCGGTTCTTCGCGCTGGCCGTCGCATTGGCCGACGCGTTGGCTGCGGCTCATGCCAAGGGGATCATTCATCGCGATCTCAAACCAGAAAATATCCTGATCGATCATGAGGGCCGTCCAAAGATTCTCGACTTCGGCCTGGCCAAGTCGATCGGACGGGAGGTCGAAGCCGCAGAGGCCACGGCCGCGGCGACTGCTAGCCTGGAAACCCGTACAGGCATGGTGCTGGGGACGGTCGGCTACATGTCGCCGGAGCAGGTACGGGGAGATTCTGTCGACGAGCGTTCCGACTTGTTCTCGCTGGGTCTGGTTCTGTATGAGATGGCAGTTGGCAGACGGGCATTCGATGGACGGACCTCTGCCGATCTGATGTCAGCGATCCTGCGCGATTCGCCGCCTCCCCCCGACCGGGTCAGACCTGCGTTGCCGCATCATCTGAGTCGGATCATCCGACGCTGTCTCGAGAAGGATGCCGATCGCCGTTATCAGTCGGCCAAGGACTTGCGCAACGAGCTGGCAGATCTGGCACGAGAGCTCGATACCGAGGCGATTCTCGAGGAGCATGCCCTGTCCCAGAGCCGGATAGGCCCCGATCGCCCAGAGGGCTCCGTGGCGCATTGGGTGAGAGTGGCGGGTGTAGTTCTGGCACTGGTGATCGGCTGTGTAATCGGCTATCTGATGGTGCGTCGGGCTGTCGATGGACCGCCGGGCACCGAGACGCCGAGCATCCAGTCCCTGGCCGTGCTGCCGCTGGACAATCTGATGAACGATCCCGAGCAGGACTACTTCGTCGAAGGGATGCACGAGGCCCTGATCACCGACCTGGCCAAGATCAGCGCCTTGCGGGTGATCTCACGGACCTCGGCGATGCTCTACGCCGAATCCACCAAATCGGTTCCAGAGATCGCACAGGAGCTCGGCGTCGACGCGCTTGTCGAGGGATCCGTTCTGCGATCCGGCAATCGGGTCCGCATCACGGCCCAGCTTATCGATGGCCGCAGCGATCGGCACCTATGGGCACAGAGCTACGACCGAGAGCTCGAAGACGTGCTGGCCCTGCTCAGTGAGGTGGCTCGGGGTATCGCCCGCGAGATCGAGATCACGCTGACCGATGAGCAGCACCAGCGACTCACCGCGGCCCCCACTGTGGATCCTGCTGCACACGAGCTCTTTCTCAAGGGGAAGTACTACTTCAATTCGGGACAATTCGAAGACTTCCCCAAGGCTCTCGAACTGCAGCTTCGAGCGGTTGAGCTCGACCCGACCTTCGCCGGGGCTTGGGCCGAACTCGCGGGCAGTTACCTGATCCACGGCTTCTTCGGACTGGCTCCGCCCGACGAGATGATCCCCAAGGCCCTGGAGGCGGCACGAAAGGCTTTGGAGCTCGATGCGGGTCAGGGGATGGCGCACACCACGATTGGATACATCGCGCTCTTTTTCGACTGGGACTGGGAAACGGCCCGGCAGGAGCTGGAGCTGGCGATCGAGCTCGACCCGACACAAACGATGTCTTACCACGGCTATGCCGACTACCTGATGGTGATGGGAGACTGCGACGGCTCGGTCGAGCAGGTTCTTCGCGGTCGCAGCTACGATCCGATGGGGGGATGGGCGCATTCCTTTGTCACGGCCCACCTGACTGTCTGTGGACGTTACGAAGAGGCGCTTGTCGAGGCGAACAGGACTCGCGCCCTGGGGATCGAGAGCGGTGCCTCCGAGTACTACATGGGTTGGGCGCTCTGGCTCAAGGGCGAGCATGAGGCTGCCCTCACGCAGTGGCGCGAAAGGGTCTATGGACCCGAGTCCGAGATCGCCCAGGCCATGGATAGAGGATTTGCCGAGAACGGTCCACCAGGAGCCATGTTGGCTCATGCCGAGCTGGTGGCCTCCCGACCCGAGCGCAACGACCCCTACGGCATCGCTTCACTTTATGCTGCTGCAGCCCAGGCCGACGAGGCCTTCGAGTGGCTGGAGCAGGCGTACGCCGAGCGGACGCCGCAGTTGCTGCATCTGACCTTTTCTCCGCTGCTCGACCCGATCCGGGACGATCCTCGCTTCGACGATCTACTGCGACGCATCGGAGTTCCCGAGTAGGTGTTCGGTGAGGATTCTGTGTTAGCGTAATTGCCGCATATTGGTCGCGCCATGGCGATTGTAGGTTTCCGATTCGAAGCGGCCTACCACCACTTCCCGATTTCCGCCGATCTCCTAGTGCATCCTGAGCCCTGCAAACCATCGAGTCGATCGTAGACACATCGGCCTTAAACTGAGGAGGAGTCATGTCGAAGAGGATCTATGTGGGAAACCTTCCTTTCAGCGCAACAGAGGATGAGGTGCGAGACAAGTTCTCCGAGTTCGGTGCCGTCGAGTCGGTCAACCTGATCAGCGATCGGCACTCGGGGCAGCCTCGTGGATTCGGGTTTGTCGAGATGGATGACGAGGGGGTGGAGAAGGCGATCGCCGCTCTGGACAGCACCGATTTCGGTGGTCGCACTCTCAGAGTCAGCATTGCTCGAGAGCGCACTGGCGGCGGTGGTGGCGGCGGACGAGACCGCTGGTAGGTGTCACTTTTCCTTGCCTGTCCAAGTTGGACTATATTGTTCAACGAGGATAGGCATCGATGACGGCGGAAGCAGAGGGGATTCGCGCGCCTAGCGCGCACGACGCCGGATGGCGTCGCCTGATCAGACGTCTCGGGGTAGATCTGCGCCCCGGAGAAGGGCAGGCCGCCGGACTCCTCTTCCTGTGTCTTTTTCTGCTACTGACGTTTCAGATCGCCACCAAGACAGTTCGTCAGTCGACCTTCATCGACTCGTTGGGTGCTTCCAGGCTGCCGTTGGTCTACCTCCTGGTGGCCTCGATCTCCTACCCGATCCTGCGGCTCTACAACCGCATTGTCGATCGCATTCGGGTCGACCAGTTGCTGTCATTCTCGTGCCTGGTCGTCGCCGGCATCCTGGTCGTCTTCTGGTGGCTGATGGACAAGCCCTGGACCTGGGTTGCTGTAGCCTTCTACGTCTTTACCTCGATTGTCTATGGCCTGCTGGCGAGTCAATTCTGGCTCTTTGCCAATCACCTCTTCGATCCGCGACAGGCGAAGCGACTCTTTGGATTCATCGGAGCCGGTGCGCTCCTGGGAGGCATCCTGGGAGGTCAGATCGCGCGGCTGGCGAGTCGGGCTTTTGGCACCGGCACGGTGCCGCTGGTGGCCGCAGGATTGCTGTTGGCGGTGGCCGTGCTCATGTATCGGGCGCGATCACTCGGAGAAGGGGTGGAATCCGAAGAGGAGGGAGCACAGAGCAAGCTGGACAAGGCCCGGGGTGGTTTCGAGATCTTGCGACGCTCGCGGCCACTGCAGACCATTGCCGCGGTAGTAGTGCTGACCGTGATGGTCGGCCAGATCGTCGATCTGCAGTTCAACTGGGCCGTGGAGCAGATCACGACGACGCTGGATCAGCGCACGGCATTCTTTGGCAATTTCTTCAGTGCGATGGGGATTGCGGCCTTTGTCTTCCAGTTGGTCTTTGCTGGCAGGATCCTTCGGGTCCTGGGCATCGGGTTCGCCTTGCGGGTGTTGCCGGTCACCATGGGTGTGGGAACCATCGCTCTGTTTGTCGCAGCGGGCCTGGTTCCCGAGTTGCTTATCGCTGCGGCCTTGATTCTCAAGGTGGGCGAGAGTGGGTTGCGGTACTCCCTCGATCAGTCGACTCGTGAGCTCCTGTTTGCCCCGGTCTCCACTGGTCTCAGGGTCAAAGCCAAGGCGTTTATCGATGTGTTCATCCAACGCGGCGCCAAGGGGCTGGCGGCCCTCTTGCTGCTGCCGGTGACCTTTGGTCTGATTTCGGCCGTACAGGCCGGTTGGATTTCACTGGTACTGATCGCCGTCTGGATGGTGGTCATCGTCTTGGCTTCGCGGGCTTATGTGCATGCCTTTCGATCGGGTCTCAAGGGGCGCACCGTAGATGATGCGGTGCCGATCGACTTGTCTGACGTGACGACATTGGAGCTGCTGCTGGAGTCTCTGGGAAGCTCGGACAGCCGGCAGGTATTGCACAGCCTGGATCTGTTGATCGCCAACGATCGCGGTGATCTCGTCCCGCCTCTCTTGCTCTATCACGACGATGCGGAGGTTCGCCGGCGGACTCTCGTCATTCTGTCCGAGCTGGGCCGGGTCGATGTGGTTCCCCTTATCGAAAAGAGGCTGGCTGACGGCGACCCCGATGTGCGTGCCGAGGCGATCCGAGTACTTGCAGGGATGCAGGGTCAGGACGTGACCGAGATGATGCTGCCGAAGCTGGATGACGGCGATCCAGGCATTCGAGCAGCGGCGGTGGCCTGTCTCGCCAACCACGGGAACCAGAAGATGTTCGATGAAGCCGTGGCGGTCTTGCGAGATCTGTTGTCAGACGCCGATCCGGAAGTGCGTGCCGAGGCCGCGAAGGCGATCGGAGCGGTCCACGAGCCCCGATTCCAGGAACACCTCATTCGGCTTCTCTACGACGCTGATCAAATGGTGATTCGCGAGGCAATCGCCGCCATTCGTCGGCGGGTAACCCGCGACGGATTCAATCCGATGTATGTGCCGACCCTGGTCTCGCTGCTGCAGAACCGACGGGTCAAACACGAAGCACGGGAGGCTCTGGTGGCGTTTGGTGAGCCGGCGATTCCCGCCCTGGTGCATTTCATGAACGACGCGGACGAGCCGATTTGGGTGCGACGGGCGTTGCCCAAGGCAATCGCCCAGATCGGTACGCTGGCCGCGAGCCGGGCCCTGCTGCGAGGATTGGAGGAAGGTGAAGACTCCTTCCATCGGCGCAACCTGGTGGTTTCACTCGCCTCGATCAAGGACTCCGGTGCGCTTTGGTCCGAGGCCTCCGATGAGATCCGACGGCAGATCTCTTTCGAGGCGAGTAGCTATCTCAATCACATCGCCGCCCTGCAAGGCCTTGGCCTGCCGGAGAAAGGGCTGCTCATCGGTGGCACCATCCGATGGGATGGAGATCAGGTGCCGACGCTGCTCGACCAACTTCTCGAGGAGCGGGCTGCGGACAGCCTGCGCAACCTGTTCGGGCTGCTGTCGCTGCTGTACGGCGGCGATCAGATGTGGCCTGCCTATCTCAGCCTGATCAGTGACAAACAGATGCTGCGCGCGCGCGCCCTCGAGTTCCTGGACAACACTCTGGAGGCGAGTATCAAGCGGGATGTCTTCGCCGTGATTGATGATTGTCCACTGGGTGAGAAGCTGCAGCGCGGTGCAAATCAGTTCGGAATCCGGGTCAAGCCCAAACCGGCAACTCTCGGTGGATTTCTCGATGCGACCGGGACGCCCGAGTCCGACAGCGCCGCTTTGGCGGCTGCAGCTCTTTATGCAGCTCACCAGGAGCAGGTGCAGGGGCTGGAAGTCGAAGTCCGACACCTGGCGGAGTCGGCGGTAGATCCCTTTGTCAAGGAGACAGCAGTGTGGATCAAGGGGCGCCTCGACCTGTGAGCCTGCGTGATTCCAGGCCTGCTGCAAGTGGCGGGCACGGTGGCTGGCGACGGCTGGCGAGTCGCCTGGGGATCGACACGCGACCCGGGGAAGGTACCCCCGCGCTGCTGCTGTTTGCCTGCTTCTTTCTGTTCACGACTTTCCAGTACATCACCAAGGCGGTCAGGCAATCGGCCTATATCGATGGTCTGGGTGCGGCCAACCTGCCCTGGGTCTACCTGACTGTCGCAGTTTGTGCTTATCCCTTGCTAAGGCTCTATAGCCTCTGGGCGGATCGGCTCAAGCAGCATCACCTGATCGCGGCGACCAGCGGCGTGATTGCCAGCAGTATGGTGGTCTTCTGGTGGCTATTCGAGTTTTCCTGGCCCTGGATTCCGTTTGTCCTCTATGTCTGGATCTCGATTGTCTACGTCATGAACTTCAGCCAGTTCTGGTCGTTCTCGAGCCACCTTTTCGATCCGCGACAGGCAAAGCGATTGTTTGGCTTCATCGGGGCGGGTGGTCTCCTGGGAGGAGTCGCCGGTGGTCAGGTGGCCAGGTTGGTGAGCGGGTGGGTGGAGACGCGCACCAATTTCCTCGTCGCGGCGGCGATTCTCTTGCTCGCGGGTGGTCTGGTCCTGGTCGTCAGCAGGTACCGTCCGAGCGATGCAGCGTCGGTTGCGGGAGCGATCGGGGCCACCAAGTTGGCACGGGTGGGAGGCGGTGTCGAAGCGCTCAAGAGTTCACGGCAGCTGAGGATGATCGCCGCGATCATGGTCTTGACGGTCGTGGTGGCCCAGATCGTCGACGTACAGTTCAACTGGGTCGTGGAAAAGTCGACGAGTGATCTGGATGATGCGACGAGCTTTTTCGGCAACTTCTTCAGCATCATGGGGATCACGGCATTCCTTTTCCAGCTCGCTTTCACCTCTCGCATCCATCGCCGGTTGGGAGTCGGGGTGGCGATGCGGATCCTGCCCTTGACCATGGCTTTGGGCTCGGCGGCGGTGTTGGGAGCCTTCTATTTTCTGCCCGGCTTGTTGTTGGGCAGTGCCCTTTTGGTCAAGATCGGTGAGAACGGCCTGCGTTACTCGCTCGAGCAGTCGACGCGCGAGCTGCTCTTTCTCCCGGTGCCTTCGCAGGTTCGTATCAAGGGCAAGGTCTTCATCGATGTCTTCGTTCAGCGCAGCGCCAAGGGTCTGGCTGCCATCCTGCTGTTGCCGGTGACACCGGCCATCGCATGGGTCAGTCCTCCGGTGCTGGCTGGATGGCTCGCGTTCCCCCTCATCGCAATCTGGCTCGTTGCCATCAGGTTCATGTACCGCGAGTATGTGAGCTCGTTTCGGCAAGGTCTCAAGAGTCGCAAGCTGGATGCCGACATACCGATCAATATGTCGGATGCAGCGACGCTCGAATTGCTGGTGCAATCTCTCGGCAGCTCCGATCGCCGCCAGGTGGTGCAGAGCCTCGAGCTGCTGGAGGACAACAACCGCGGCAACCTGGTGCCACCCCTGCTGCTCTACCACGAAGATCCCGAGGTGCGACGACGGACGCTGTCGATCATCGGCAAGTTGGCCCGGGTCGATGCGCTGCCCCTGGTCGAGCGGGCTCTCAAGGACAAGGATGCCGAGGTTCGGGCCGAGGCGATTCAGGTTTTTGCCAAGTTGCACGGGGAAGATATCAGCGAGCTGATGCTGCCGCGTTTGAAGGAGGCCGAGGCCCCCGTCCGTGCGGCCGCCGTCGCTTGCCTGGCCAATCTCGGTGACGAGGAGGTCATCGGGGAAGCCACTGCGGCCCTCGATGATCTGCTCTACGATTCCGATCCTGCCGTGCGTTCCGAAGCAGCCAAGGCGCTCGGTGCCATCCACGAACCGAGGTATCAGGAGTGCCTCATTCGGTTGCTCTATGATCGGGATACCACGGTGGTTCGCGATGCGATTACCGCTATCCGACGCCGAGTCGGCCGCGATGGCTTCAATCCACTCTATGTGCCGACACTGATCTCGCTGTTGCAGAGCCGTCGTATCAAGCACGAGGCGCGCGAGGCACTCACGGCCTTTGGTGAGCCGGCGTTGCCGGCCCTGAACCATTTCATGTCCGCCAGCGACGAACCGTTGTGGGTGCGTCGGGCACTGCCCAAGACCATTGCCAGAATCGGCACGTTGGCGTCGGCCACGGTACTGGCTGAGCGGCTGGTTGAATTGGAGGACCCGTTTCAACGCTGGCAGGTGGTCGAGGCGCTGGGCTCGCTCCGTGGCGATATCTGCAGGTCGGTCGATCAGCGAATCATCCGGGAGCAGATTCACCGGGAGGCGCGGCGCTACTTGCAGACCCTGGCTGATCTCAGCGCCCTGGGAATGCTGGATAAAGGGCAGCTCGAAGGCCCCTGCATTTCCTGGGGGGACGAAATCCTCGAGCCGAGTTTGGTCGACAGACTCCTGGCCGAGCGCCTGGACGGGCATCTGCGGATTATCTTTGGCTTGACTGCGATCCTCTATCCACCGCGCGATGTCTGGGCGTCCTATCGCAGCCTGGTGAGTGGTCAGGTAGCGCTGCGCAACCACGCTTTGGAGTATCTTGACAATACGCTGACCGGCGAGATCCGACGGGACCTGTTTGCGGTGATCGGCGATGACAACCTCGAAGACAAGCTCCTGGCGGCGGAGAGAGACTTTCACATCGAGCGTCGGTCGCTGGTCGGGGTCGTGGAGCACTTGCTCGGCGAGGTGGATCGCGGCGCGTCGGATGAGAATCACCTGACGCTCGCGGCTCTCTACATGGTCCACACGGATCGCATCGAGAATCTCTACGGCAGGGTCAGGGAGCTGATGGAGAACAGTGACGATCCATTCGTCAACGAAACAGCCGTCTGGGTGGGGCAGAGGGTGGGCCTGCAGGAGTTGTCCTAGAGGCCAAGATGATTTTGTCGCGAGCGACTGCTGCGCGGTGGATCTTGATATTCTTGCTGGGAAACCAGGGAAATCCTCTGGCTGAATGGAAGGTAGGCAGTGTCTGAACTCGCCCGCATCGAGACGGTAGTCTTCTTACAGAGTGTCGACCTCTTTTCCTATTGCAAAGCGGAAGAGGTGCTGCGCATCGCTGCCATCGCTCAGGAGCGCTCCTTTCAGGATGGCGAAAAGATCTTCGGCGTGAACGATCCCTCCGATGCTCTGTTCTGCGTGGTGCGGGGCCTGGTCAAGGTAGACGGCAGCAATGGAGGGTCGCAGATCTTTCCGCCCTTGAGCACTTTCGGCGGAATCGATATCCTCAGGGGGCGTCTCCGCACCGACACTGCGACCGCCAACGGCGATTGTCTGCTGCTGGCGATCGAATCGGGTGATTTTTTCGACCTGCTGTCGAATAACATCGACATTGTGAAGGCGCTGTTCAGACACCTGATCGAGACGCTGCAGCAAGGACAGACCTGAGAGGAGAGGCCAGATGCTTGAACGGACCCGAAACGCAAGGACACTGGGTGGGTTACTTTGTACGACCCTCCTGCTCACGCTACTGCCGCTCTCGGCGGCGCAGAGCTCTACCCTAAACGCCGCAGGTCGAGTGGTCGCGATCGGTGATGTGCATGGCGAGATCGAGGGTGTCAAGGGTATTTTGCGCGAAGCCGGCTTGATCGACGTCGATGGCAACTGGAGCGGTGGCAACACCACCTTGGTCCAGACCGGTGACCTCGTCGACCGTGGCGCGGGCGTCCGGCAGGTAATGGATCTCTTCATGCGTCTGCAGCGCCAGGCACCGGAACAGGGAGGCGAAGTCATCGTCCTGATGGGCAATCACGAGTCGATCAATCTCCTCGGTGATTTCCAGGATGCCTCGCCAGAGATTCTGGCCAGCTTTGCCGGAGAGGATTCCGAAAAGCAGAGGCAGAAGGCCTGGAAGGAGTTCGGTCAGTGGCGGAGCCGCCTGATTCGCTCACGCGGGGGCGAGCCACAGAGACTCGGGAAGGACAAGAAGGATCAGTTCATGCAGGAGCATCCGGCGGGCTACTTCGAGTACATGCGGGCGATGGGGCCCGATGGGGACTATGGCAAGTGGCTTCTCAGTTTGCCGATCATGGCGAAAATCGGGGACACCGTCTTTATGCATGCCGGAATCGGACCCGAGTACGCCGACAAGAGTATCGACGAGATAAACGAGCTTCACCGACGCGAGTTCGAGATCTATCTGGAGAACCGTCAGCAGCTCATCGAGGACGACATCATTCCCTGGTTCTACAACCTCTACGAGACCAATCAGGCCCTCGTATTCCAGGCCGAGAATCCGCCAGTGGAGGAGTATCGCGACAGCAAACAGACCGCGCTGATCACCAAGGCTGCCGAGGATCTGAATCGCATGCAGGCGATCCTTCTCCAGGGTAGCCCGCTGTGGTATCGCGGGTACACCAATCTCACGGACGAGGAGCTCGAGCAACACCTCGACACGTTGAAACAGACCTACGGTGCGCAGCGGTTTGTCGTGGCTCACTCACCGATGTCCACGGGCTCGATCCATGAGCGCCTCGGTGGTCGCGTGTTCTTGATCGATACGGGGATGCTCTCCAGCTACTACAAGGGACGACCGTCGGCTCTCGAGTTCCAGGGGGGTCGCATTTCTGCCCTCTATGAAGGGGGAGAGCGGCAGGTCCTGGTGGAGCAACCCGACGAGATGGTTCCGGCCAGTGCGGCAAAAAGCTCGGCCTCGCTCGCCGACGGCCGGTTTCGTCGGGCTGTCTACCGCAAGGGGCAGTCCGGACGGTTCATGCTGGCAGCCTATCCAC
Organism: uncultured Acidobacteriota bacterium; assembly: GCA_963707075.1. Classification (GTDB taxonomy): domain Bacteria; phylum Acidobacteriota; class Thermoanaerobaculia; order Multivoradales; family JAHEKO01; genus CAXMQZ01. Next base: position 685,883 of record CAVPOX010000002.1, on the reverse strand, counting down.
CTCAGGAGGATGGAGGCGCGGACGCTGACGAGCGGGTATGGCGTGATCCGCTGGGCAATCCGCTGCCGTTCAAGTCGATCGCGGAGATGGAGAACTTCCTCGCCACTGCGGAGGTGAAGTCTCAGCAGGCTATCCCGAAGGGTGTGACCAAGCCGAAGAAGATTCTGTTGGAAAAGGATGGTGTGCAGGCTCACGCCAAGTTCAACTACGTCGACAAGAGTGGGCAGCGAGAGAAGATGGCCGATGGGACCGTCGAGATGTACTTCCTCGACAGCTACAAGGCCGATATGGCGGCCTATGAGCTGAGTCATCTGCTCGGAATGGAAAGTATCCCGCCGGCGGTGGCCCGAAGCATCGATGGCCAGGACGGCATCGTGCAGCTCTGGGTCGAGGGGCTGAACACCTATGAGAACTGGCTGAAGGAGGGCAACAAGGGTACGCCCGCCTCGACCTCCTTCGACCGTCAGCTCAAGGACATGTATGCCTGGGACCTGTTGATTCGCAACACCGACCGCAACCAGGGCAACATCGCGTGGGATCAGGACACCAATCTCTGGCTGATCGATCACACCCGCAGCATGGCGCGAGATCCTGGCCTGCGCGAGCCGGACAAGTTCAAGGGTTGCTCACGTCAGTTCTTTCAGGGCATCCAGGCCCTCACCGAGGCACAGGTGACGGAGGCCCTCTCTCCCTATCTGGGATCCTTCGAGATCAAGGCCTTGATGAAGCGACGGGACAAACTGGTCAAGCTGATCAATGCCGAGATTAAGAAGGACGGTGAGGACAAGGTCTTGTTCAATTATGGCGATCCGCCCCCAGGATTGGTCATTAGCTACGACTAGCAGGAAACCCCAGCGGTCTATTCACGTAGACGATTCAGAGGCAGAGTGGGACCCACGCCCTCAGGGAGGTGGGTGCGTTTCGAGGTATTGAAGTCAGTGCCATGACCGCTCAAATGACAAAGTGCGCGATCGCTGTGGCGCTGGTCTGGGGACTCCTGCCCGCGCCAAACCTGGCCCAGATCGCCGGGCCGGTCTTTCTGGGTGCCGATGACCAGCCACTTCCCATGCAGGAAGTGGACGAGATTCTCGCATTCCTCCAGTCAGCACGCGAGATCGCTTCTGAGGATATTGGTCACGGCATCACCCAGGCGAAGCGGTTGCGTCTGGAAGATCGCGGCATCCAGGCGCGAGCCGCTTTCCATCACATCACGCGCAATGAACGCAAGGTCAAGAGATTGCCCAATGACAATGTCGTGGCCTGGGTGAGGGACCATTACAGTGGTCAGGTAGCGGCCTTCCGACTCGGACGGATGCTGGGCATGCACAACATTCCACCGACCGTGTTGCGGCGCTCGAACGGCCTCAAGGGGTCGGCCCAGCTCTGGATCGAGAATGCCATGATGGAGCAGGAGCGGCAGGAAAAGGGAATCAAGCCGACCGATCGGGCGCTGTGGAACCAGCTCTATGCCGATATGCGGGTCTTCGACAACCTGATCAACAATATCGACCGCAACACCGGCAACATGCTGGTGGACTCGTTCGGCTATCTCTGGCTGATTGATCACACCCGCACCTTTGGACCCGACGCTTCGCTGCCTCGTCCCGAGACGATCTCCCGCTGCTCCAACCGACTCTATGAGGCGATCAAGGCGCTGGATGAGGCCGAGGTGGTGGCCGAATTGCAGGATCTTCTGGCCAAGGGTGAGATCAAGGCGATCTTAAAGCGTCGTGTCAAAGTGCTCGAAACGATCGATCAACTCATCGAATCTCAGGGCAAGGACCAGGTCCTGTTCGACTATGGAGATCCCGAGCTCGGTCTCACGATTGTCGACGGTGGTGGTGAATGAAGCTACGCACCAAACTGATCGTGGCCTTCCTGCTGATGTCTGTGGTGCCGCTGTCAGTCATCGTTCTGTATTCTTACTTCTCTTCCCTGGAGACACTGCGTATGGCCGCCCTGGCCGAGGTCTCAGAGCTGACCGCCGAGATCGGAGATCGTGTAGAGACCATCCGCAACGACGTCGGCTGGGGTGTCGAACGGCTCGGCAGCGGCGAGCTGGGGTATCTGTTCGAGGACAATCGCGAAGTCGGCGGGAGCCAACAGTTTCTGGCCGAGCTGGGAATCGCAATGGGTTCTGCGGCGCCCTTCGTCGAGTCCCTCGAATTCATGCCTCTTCCCACCGCGCCGCGCGCCCCTGATTCGATGCCCGCGCCCGCGCCGGTGGTCGTGGCTCCTGCCGAGCCCGAGGTGGGGGCAGTCGCCGAGAACCTGAGCCAGGTCGTGGAATCGGTGGTTATCCACCTGGGTGGTCTGGCCGACAGGAATGCTGCGAAGGGTGAGAGCCCGGAGGCTTTCCTGGCCAGCGATGAAGGGCAAGCGTTGATCGCGGAGATCCAGGTTGATTCGGCAGTCGATGGGCAGGAATTGGCGACAACTCTCAGGGAGCTGAATATCACGCATCTGATGGCGGAGGCAGAGGAGCTCCGCGAAGAGGCGGGTCGCCAGTTGGTTGAGAATCGGTTGCAGCAGCTGGAGCAGGGGGAGAGGGTGCGCCAGGAGCGACGTCAGGTCCTTTGGGTGGAGCCGATGGAGGTGGGTGAGGCCGCGACAATCTGGGAGCCGAACCTGCTCGAACCGTCGCAGGTGGAAGAGATGGAGGCCAGGGAGTTGGAATCGCGACGCATTCTTGGTCGCGAGTTCCAGAGTGTGGTCGAACGGCAGGGCAGGCAAGTCGGGCGTGTCAAGGCGCAGATCAGCGCCAAGAAGCTGCTGCAGCAGGTTCTAGACCAGGCGCAGAGGGATGCAGGAGAGATTCCTTTCGCTGTCGACGGTGAAGGCCAGGTCTATGTAGCGAGAGAGGCGGATCGCGCTCTGCTGGCCGGTCTTCCCTTGACGGCGAGCGACGAAGCGCCGCTCGAGAGCTCGCAGGACCTCGACGACTGGGTCATCGTTCGCCTGCAGGATACGGAGTCCGACCTCATCTACGGTATCGCCAGGCCAATCGGTCAATCGCTCACCAAGCTACGCCGGACAGCTGGCCGGAATTTCGCTATCGGTCTGGGTATCGTGGGGCTGGCCCTGGTGGGGATCGCGCCCCTCTCTCGCCGCATCACACGGGATCTGGGCGCTTTGACCGAAGGGGCCGAAAAGTTGGCGACCGGGGATCTGAACAGTCGTGTCCCTGTGCGCTCACGCGATGAGGTCGGCCATCTGGCCAGAACCTTCAATCAGATGGCCGAGGATCTGCAGCGCAACCAACAGCGTCTTCTGGAAGAGGAGAAGCTGCGCAAAGAGCACGAGCTCGAGCGGCGTCTGCTCGCGGCAGAGAATTCCCGCAAGAGCGACGAGCTCGAGGCGGCGCGTCGATTCCAGCTCTCGCTGCTGCCCAAACGCCTGCCGGATCATCCGGATCTCGAAATCGGTGTCTTCATGAAGACCGCCACGGAAGTCGGGGGTGACTACTACGACTTTCACCTGGCCTCGTCGGCTGGCCCACTCACCACGGCGATCGGTGACGCCACCGGCCATGGGGCGATGGCGGGGACGATGGTAACGGTCATCAAGAGCCTGTTTGCGGCGGAGGCGGGCACGATGGGTCTGGCGCCGTTTCTGGACAAGGCATCGCAGTCGATTCGCCGCATGGAGTTGGGACGTATGGCGATGGCCTTGACCCTGGCCAGATACCAGGAAGGGCGCCTGAGAGTCGCTGCTGCCGGGATGCCACCCGTTTTGATACATCGCTCGTCGAGTCAGAATGTCGACGAGTTGGCCCTCGAAGGGGTGCCGCTCGGTTCGATGGGGAACGCGTCGTACCAGGAGTGCCAGGTGGACGTGGCTGCCGGAGATACGGTCCTGTTGATGACCGACGGTTTTCCTGAGTTGACCAATGACAAGGGAGAGCCATTGGGCTATGTCGCGGTCAGAAATCTCTTCGCGGCTCACGGCTCGGCTGGGCCGAAGCAACTGATCGGTGAGCTCGCTGACGCCGCCGCAGCGTGGTCCGGTGACTCGAGCCCGAACGACGACATCACTTTCGTCGTGATCCAGGTAAAGGGCTAGATCTTCGTGGTGCGGGTAGACTAGCCCGCATGAGCCGACCGGAGATTCCCGATCTACGGGCGTTTATTACCCGGCTGCGCCAGGCGGGTGACCTGGCGACTGTCGAGGTACCGGTGCGGGCCGACCTCGAGGTCGCCGAGATTCACCGGCGGGTGATAGCGGCGGGGGGGCCGGCGCTCCTCTTCACCAATGTGGAGGGCTCGTCTTTCCCACTGGTGACGAATCTTTTTGGTACCCCGCAGCGAGCCCGGCTGGCCTTTGGCGAGGAGCCTTTCGAGCTGGTTCGCAGTTTGGTGACCACTGCCGAGACCTTGTTTCCCCCTTCGGCGTCCAAGTTTTGGCAGGCCCGGGATCTGGGAATGAAAATGCTCGGAATCGGGACGCGGCAACGCCGAGCTGGCCGGGTGACAGAGCATCTGACCCGGGACGTGGACCTGACCCGACTGCCTGTCATCACCAGTTGGCCGGAGGATGGGGGCCCGTTCTTCACGCTGCCCCTGGTCTACACCGAGCACCCAGGGGGTCGTGGACACAATCTTGGGATGTATCGCCTGCAGGTGCACGATCGGCGCACGACAGGTATGCACTGGCAGATCGGCAAGGGCGGTGGCTTCCACTATTGCGTTGCCGAGGAGCAGGATGAGGCACTGCCCGTGACGGTGTTCCTGGGTGGTCCCCCGGCTCTGATCCTGGCAGCGGTGGCGCCATTGCCAGAGAACGTACCCGAGGTCCTTCTGGCGTCCCTCATAGCCGGGGGTCGGATCGATACCTGCGCGGGCCCCGAAGGTAGAACCCTGATCGCCAATGCGGAGTTTGCCCTGATAGGGCACGTACCGCCTCATCAACGCCGCGCGGAAGGTCCTTTCGGTGATCACTATGGCTACTACTCGTTGCAGCACGATTATCCGGTCCTGAACCTGGATTGGCTGGCACACCGGCAGGACGCGATCCTTCCGGCAACCGTCGTGGGCAAGCCGAGGCAGGAGGACTTCTTTATCGGTGACCTGCTGCAGGAGCTGCTTGCCCCCCTGTTTCCCCTGGTGATGCCAGGTGTGCTCGACCTCTGGTCGTATGGTGAGACCGGTTATCATTCGCTGGCTGCGGCGGTGGTCAAAGAACGCTACAAACGGGAGGCCATCGGTAGCGCTTTCCGCATTCTCGGCGAGGGTCAGCTCGCCCTCACGAAGTTCCTTCTGGTCACCGATCGGAAGGTGGACCTGCGGGATTTCAAGGCGACGTTGCAGCATGTGCTCGCGCGAACCCGCCCTGAGACCGATCTCTTTATCTTCAGCAACCTCTCGATGGACACCCTCGATTACAGCGGACCGCAGGTCAACGAAGGCTCGAAAGGCCTCTGGTTGGGCCTGGGCGAGCCGGTGCGGGATCTGCCGGCGGCATTTACCGCTGCCGAGCTGCCAGTCGGGGTCAGCGAGGTGGCGGTCTTCTGCCCGGGTTGTCTGGTCGTGGGGGCTGCGTCCAAAGCAGAGGACCCCGACGTCGCACGGCGTATCGCGGGTGCCGAGGCGTTCTCGGCATGGCCTTTGGTGGTTGTCAGCGACGAGCCCAGGCGAGCCGCCGTCAGTGCGATGAACTTCCTGTGGACGACCTTCACTCGCTTCGAGCCGGCGGCCGACCTCTACGCGGGCGAATGTCGAGTCGTGCGTAACCATCTTGCCTATTCGTTTCCGATTGTCCTCGACTCGCGCTGCCAGCCCGGTTTTCCGGAGGAGCTCTCGTGCGACTCGGAGACCGCGGCCTTGGTAAGCCGAAGATGGCGAGAGTATTTTCCACAAGGCGTCGAGATGGGGGACTCCGAGTCCGCTCACCTGGACCCGGGATAGAGATTTCGAGAAAGGGGTTGTCATGGATCTGGGTTTAGCTGGCAAGGTGGCGATGGTGACGGGTGCCAGTCAGGGATTGGGTCGCTATATCGCGATGCAGCTAGCGCGAGAGGGCTGTGATCTGGCGATCTGTGCCCGGTCGGAGGAGACTGTCGCCGAGGCCGGAGAACGAATTGGTGACCTCGGTGCTCGCGTTCTGGCCAAATCGGTGGATGTCACCGCGGATGGCGCCGCAGAGCAAATGGTGGCCGAGACAATCGAAACGCTGGGCCGTATTGACATCCTGGTCAACAACGTCGGTGGCAATCGGCGCGGCCTGGTGGAGGAGACCACCGATGAGGACTGGGAGGCGATACTCGACCTGAACTTCAAGTCGCACCTGCGCTTCAGTCGGGCGGTGATCGGTCCCATGCGCAACCAGCAGGAGGGGGTCATCCTCTTTATCTCATCCATCTTCGGTCGCGAGGCCGGCGGCAAGGGGCTGTCGATCTACAACACGACCAAGTCGGCTCTCATCAGCCTGGCCAAGATCATGGCTCTGGAGCTCGCCGGGGAAGGAATCCGGGTCAACAGCATCGCGCCGGGGTCGATTCGATTTCCCGGCGGGAGCTGGGACAAGCGTTGCCTCGACGACCCGCAGGGTATGGCGGAGTTCGTCAACCAGAACCTTCCCCTGGGTCGCTTCGGTTCAGCGGAGGAGTTGGCCGATGTAGTGACTTTCCTGGCTTCGCCCCGGGCGAGCCTGGTGACCGGGGCCTGTATCAACGTCGACGGCGGGCAATCCCACTCCCTGATCTAGACTGGAGGACGGCAAACCGTCAGTTCGAGCTCTGCCATGAAAGCCGACCAAAGCCACGTGGTTGTGGGACTCAACGCGGTCATCGTTGCGGTCACCGACAAGCGTCCCCGTGTGCTGACGGTCCGCCCGACGAGTCCAGCCGAGGGCATGACGGGCGACCTCCACGGGTTGCCTTTCGGTCCCCTGGATCCGGAGGGAGATCGCACTCTCGAGCTGGGCCTGCGCCGCTGGGTCGCAGAACAGACCGGGATCAATCTGGGCTATGTAGAGCAGCTCTATACCTTCGGCGATCGGGATCGAGAACCGGTGGGTCCCGGAGCGCGCAAGCGGGTGCTCTCCGTGGGATATCTGGCGCTGGTCAGGGAGGGAGCCCTCGCGGGCGAGGCACAGTGGCGCGACTGCTACGCCTTCCTGCCTTGGGAGGACTGGCGCACGGGCAAGCCAGATCTGATCGAGCGGACGCTACAGCCGGCCTTGCAGCAGTGGATCGAGGTCTCCCGCGAGGCCGGCGAGCGGGAATCTCGCCAGGACCGGGTCGCGATCGCCTTCGGCTGGAACGGAGCCCCCTGGGACGGAGAGAGAGTCCTGGAGCGCTATGAGCTGCTCTACGAGGCGGGCCTGGTGTACGAGAGCTGGTTCGATCGGAGGGCGCGCCAGGGGGCGATGACAGGGAGTTCGGCCTTGACAGGACCCGCTACACTGCAGGTTCCGGGTCTGGCGATGCGCCTGGACCATCGCCGTATCCTGGCGACGGCGCTGGGTCGCCTGCGGGGCAAGCTGCGGTACCGACCTGTCGTCTTCGAGCTCTTGCCGGACCGTTTCACGCTTCTGCAACTGCAGCAGAGCGTCGAGGCTCTGGCGGGTGTTCTGCTGCACAAGCAGAACTTCCGGCGTCTGGTCGAGCGCGGCGGATTGGTCGAAGGAACCGGCAAGATGGATTTGGAGACGGGGGGGCGTCCGGCCGAGATCTTTCGTTTCCGGCGGGAAGTCCTGCGCGAGAGGCCCGCGCCAGGGGTCGGCCTGCCCAGCTTGCGCGAATCTCCGTCCTGACCGGGCTTGACAATCGATATGCTCATTTGTAGTATAAGAAGGCCTCTTTTATTTTGCGCCTATATATTCTCATTATGAGCATAAGGAATGATCGCCATGCAAGTTGAAGAGAGTTCATCCCACCTGCTGCCGATGCCCGACACCCTGCGTCGGGTGATGCCCGAAATGGAGTGGGCCGTCCACTCCCCACGTATCGAGGCCATTCAGGGGCTCAAAGCGCGGCGACAGGCCGTGGTTCTGGCCCACAATTACCAGACTCCCGAGATCTACCATGCCGTCGCCGATTTCACCGGCGACTCTCTGGCCCTGGCCCAGGCGGGCGCCGAGAGCGATGCGGAAGTGATCGTCATGTGTGGTGTCCATTTCATGGCGGAGACAGCCAAGATTCTGAGTCCTGAGAAGACCGTGCTGCTGCCCGATGTCGCAGCCGGTTGTTCCTTGGCTGAAGCCATCACCGCGGCCGACGTCAGGAACTTGCGTCAGCGCTACCCGGGGGTTCCTGTCGTGACCTATGTCAACACTTCAGCCGAGGTCAAGGCGGAGTCCGATATCTGCTGCACCTCTGCCAATGCGGTGCAGGTGGTGGAGTCCCTGGGGGCCGATCGGGTGATCTTCCTGCCCGACGAATACCTCGGGCGTTATGTCGCCAGCCAGACGTCGGTGGAGATCATTCTTTGGCATGGCCATTGCGAGGTGCACGAGCGCTTCTCCGGGAGTGAGCTGAGGCGGTATCGAGCAGCTCATCCCGGACTGCAGGTCCTGGCACATCCGGAGTGCCCGCCCGACGTGCTCGACGAGGCCGACTACGTTGGTTCGACCGCGGGCATGATCGGTCACGTCAGGGACCACCAGCCGCCGCGAGTGATCCTGGTGACCGAGTGCTCGATGAGCGACAACGTTGCCGGCGAGTGCCCGGAGGTCGAGTTCATCCGTCCCTGCAACCTCTGTCCCCACATGAAGCGCATCACATTGGGCAATATCGAACGGGCCCTGAGCGAGATGTCCCCGGCAATCGAGGTCCCGGCCGGAATCGTCGATCGAGCACGGAGGTCCGTCGAGCGCATGTTGGAGGTGGGAAGGTGAGAGGGGCGTGGCGGTCCGATGTCGGACAGGTGGTCGATGAAGTGGTCACCGCGGAAGTCGTGGTTGTCGGCGCAGGTGCGGCAGGCATGCGAGCGGCCCTGGCGGCGAGCCCTCGTCCGGTACAGCTCTTGACCGCTGGCGCGCTCGGCGCCACGGGATCGAGTCCACTGGCACAGGGCGGCGTCGCTGCGGCTCTGGGTTCCGGAGACAGCCCGGCACAGCACTTCTCCGATACGCTTGCCGCGGCAGCAGGCTCGGCCGACGAAGATGCCGTCCGCCACCTGGTGGAGGAGGGGCCGGGAGAGATCCGATGGCTGGAGCAATTGGGGGCGCGATTCGACCACGACCAGGACGGTGCGCTGGCGCTGGGTAGAGAGGCAGCCCACTCCCATCCGCGTATCGTGCACGCGGGGGGAGATGCGACCGGGGCCGAGGTCAGTCGGGTGCTGGCCCGACAGGTGTCGAAATGCCCCAGTGTCCGAGTGATGGAACAGGTGAGCGTCGACTCCCTCGTCCGCAGTGGCCCGCGAGTCATCGGTGTGCTGGCACTGCACCCTGGAGGCAGGCTGGTGCTGCATCGGGGCGCAGCCGTGATTCTCGCCACAGGAGGACTGGGAGGGCTCTACCTCAAGACCACGAATCCGGCCTCCTCGTGTGGAGTGGGCCTGGCGATGGCAGCCCTGGCTGGCGCGCGCCTGGTCGATCTCGAGTACGTTCAGTTTCATCCAACGGCACTGGACGTCAGCGGTGAGACCCTGCCTCTGCTGACTGAAGCGCTACGCGGTGCGGGTGCCAGGTTGGTCGATGCCTCCGGCAACGGGATCATGACCGGAATTCACCCGGCCGGAGATCTGGCACCGCGCGATGTGGTGGCAAGGGCGGTCTGGGCGCGTCGGAATCGGGGCGCCGAGGTCTATCTCGATGCGCGCTCGGTAATGGCAGACGCTGGAGCGGAAAGATTCCCAACGGTGATGGAGGTTGCGCGACAGCATGGCCTGGAACCGGAAAGAGAGCCTTTGCCGGTGACCCCGGCAGCTCATTTCGCGATGGGTGGTGTTTGGACGGATCTCGCTGGTCGAACCTCCGTACCTGGACTTTGGGCCTGTGGTGAGACCGCCTGTACCGGTGTGCATGGAGCGAATCGTCTGGCGAGCAACTCGCTCCTCGAGACTCAGGTCTTCGGGCGTCGCGTCGGGGAGAGTGTGCGGGAGTCGACAGACTGGAGTTTTCCCCTGACAGAGGAAACCGAGTTGGAGGGGTGGCAGCAGCGCGCATCGATTCTGCAGCGCGTAAAGGATGGCGAGACCGGGTCAGCACTGCGTCGACTCATGTGGCAGCGGGTCGGATTATCCAGGGATGAGGCCGGCCTGCGTGAGGCGCTGCAGCAGATGGACAGCTGGTCGAGGAGCCGGTCGCCGGACAGATCGATCGCGCTGCCTCTGCTCGTGGCCCGGATGCTGGCGACGAGTGCGCTGGCCCGTCGCGAGAGTCGGGGCAGCCACTTTCGTAGCGACTATCCCTCCAGCAGCGCGGCAGGCGTGGCACCGATCTTTGTCGGCGTCGAAGATTGGGTTGGTGGAGTGCCAGAAGTGTCGGTATTGGCGAGCTCGCGAACCTTGCCGATAGCGGCAGGACAGGGAGCGCGGCTGTGAGTCGTTCTGCGCTGCCCGCTGGCCTCGACCCATTGCTGGTCACCCCCCTGATCGATATGGCTCTGCACGAGGATCTGGGCCAGGCTGGAGACATCACGTCGAATGCCCTCCTCGCCGAGGATCTGGAGGTTTCGGCGGCGATCGTGGCGCGGCAGGCGGGCCGCATCTGTGGAACCGATGTCGTGCAAGCCGTTTTTTCCCGTCTCGACCCAACGATCGATTGTCGCGCGCGAGTGCGAGATGGTGACGACGTGCAGGCTGATCAGCAGCTGCTCGTCGTTCGCGGCCGGGCACGGACCATTCTGGCAGGGGAGCGCACAGCGCTAAATTTCCTGGGGCACCTGTCGGGGATCTCGACAGCGACGCATGCCCTGGTGACCCGAATCGCCGACTATCCGGCCCGGCTGGTGTGCACTCGCAAGACCACGCCGGGCTGGCGAGCGTTGGAGAAGTACGCTGTGCGAGTCGGAGGAGCCTCCAACCATCGTTTCGGGCTGCACGATGCCGTGCTGATCAAGGACAATCATCGGGCAGCGGTCGGTGGCATCTCTGAAGCCGCCAGATTGGCCAGGAGATCCGTGGGTCATCTGGTCAAGATCGAGCTCGAGATCGATCATCTCAGCGAGCTGGACGAGGCGCTCACGGCGGGAATCGACGTGTTGATGCTGGACAACATGCCACCAGCTGATCTCGAACGGGCCGTAGAGCGCTGCGCAGGTCGAGTGCTGACTGAGGCCTCGGGTGGTATTACTGCAGAATCCATCGTCGAGGTGGCGAAGACCGGCGTCGACTTCATCTCGGTGGGCTGGATCACCCACAGTGCCCCCGCTCTCAACGTGGCGCTGGATCTGATGACCGACTAGGTGAAACGGTGGAGCTGCACCTGGAGGCGATGGCTCTGGCCTGCTGCCTTCTTCCACTGCACCAGGACCGGGCTCTGATAGGTGCCCTGGACAATCTGCCCCACTTCATCCCGGTCGTGGTCGGATACCAGGAGGTTGACCGATCGCTTGATCCTGAGGAATCGTTGCGCCGGAGCGGCCAGGAATTTGGCCACCGCCCGCTCCAGGATCGATTCACTCATCCCGGTGACCTCGATCAGCTGATTGATCACCCGCACCAGATCGTAGCGGGCGTAATTCAGCGTCACGTGGGGAATGGATCTGGGATCCCTGAGGAGATCGCGACCCCCATCGGCCATGAATCTCACCGGATCTCTCAGGACTTCGATCAGATCGTGTCGCATGAGCAGCGTCTCGTACTCGTTGACTGTCAGGCCGGTGTGATGCTCGGCAGGGTCGAGGGAGATCTCGATGCGGCCTTTGGAGATCTCGTAGCGTTCGATGAGCTCCTGCATCCAGGCGAAGAGGCCGACCCGATCCTCGCGCAAGTTGACCGAGTCGATGTGGTGGCCCGAGATGGGGACCGCGAAGCTCTCCTGGGCGACCGGCTGCTCTTCGTTGAAAGCGAGGGCAGTGGTGCGGCGCGTGCGAACGCCGTGTTCCCAAACCCCGTCGAGATCGATCAGGTGTACTGCGGTGTCCGGGCGATTGCGGTAGGTAACACAGTTGTGCAGGCCGGCTCCGATGAAAGCCAGATGGGAATCGGCGTTCTTCGGCTCCACCTTCTTCTGCTCATCGCTCAGTTCGTCGCGCAGGTCCATCTTGTCGTGCTGATAGTTGGCGTTAGGGGGAAACAGGTGCTGAAAGACGCCGAGGAAAGACCCGAGTCGCTCGCGACTGTAATCCAGACGCGCACAGAGGCTCTGTTCCAGAAATCCCGCAGTGGTGTGATGAGAGCAGTAGAGAGTCTTGCCGTAGCGCGACAAGAGGTCGCCGAGCTCCTCGCGAATGTGCTGGGTGACGTCGATGACGTCGAATCGAGCCCGCGGTGTGAGCTCGAGTGTCAGCTGGGTCGGTGCGGATGACATGGTGAGTTCCCCTGATTCTTCGCTGGAAGCGAAATTGTACAATTCTGAGCGCATTTGGCAATGTGCACCTATCCACAAGGGCTCTCCGAGCCGGCATTGGTGGCAGAGTAGTGAGAGGAATCGAACAGAATCCCTGGGCCTACGATCTGCTGATGGAGATCGTTGAACGCCTGGGCCTGAAAGCGTGGCGGGAGAATCTGGTGGCGGGTGCTCGTGGAAGAGTCCTCGATCTTGGCTGTGGCACAGGTCGCAACCTGGGGCTCTTCCGAGGAGAAACAACGGTGATCGGGCTGGAGCTCGATCTGTGGTTACTCCAGCGGGCCAGACGCCGAGGACCACAGGTGCCGATGGTCGTGGGGCGGGCCGAGGCCCTGCCATTTCGCGCCGCCAGCTTCGACACAGTGGTCAGTAGCCTGGTCTTCTGTAGCGTGGCCGATCCAGCCGCGGGATTGCAGGAGGTCGGACGGGTCTTGAAGGCAGGTGGGCGGGTGCGCATGTTCGAGCACGTGAGGTCCTCGAATCGACTCGTGGGGTGGGCCCAGGATGGGGTCCAACCCCTGTGGACCGCGATTGCCGGTGGCTGTCATCCCAACAGAGACACCGAGGCTACCGTTCTCGAAGCGGGTTTTCTCATCGATCGACACGAAATTCCGGGTCGAACCACCCTGCGTTGTTTTTCAGCCCACCTGCCGGAAAGAGATCCAGGGTTCGAGTAAGGACCAGTCCAGCTCGATAGATGGCGGCGACCTCGCCCGGGCCCTTGCCGAGAGTCTGGGTCAGCCGGCACCAGCGGACCTCGACGTCGATTTCCACGGGTTGTTCCCGGAAGACCACATGAAACGCGTGTCCGCTGCCGATTCGCAGGGCAGTGGTGGTCTCGATTCCCAGACCGCCGAGGCTGATATCGACAACTCGCCCTACCAGTAGCGCATTGCGGATCGTCGTCTGCCGGGTGGAGAGGCGGGGATGCTTGCGCTTTTCCCCTGTATTCATCTTTGTCATTGCGATCGAAATCGGAGCCTCGCTGTCTGTCCCTGATAGACGGATTCGCGGCAGGCAATCTCGCGTGCTGCTGAAGGGCGATGCTAGAATCGCCGCCGCCATCAGTCCCGAGAGTCGAAACAGGAGTTGGGTTCGCGGCTATGAGACATCAGACCATCGCTGTAGCTGTCGGCACCGTCGAGGTCGGTGGTGGCGCACCTGTTGTGGTCCAGTCGATGTCGAATACCGATACGGCCGATGTCGACTCCACAACTCGTCAGTGTCTGGAGCTGGCCGAGGCCGGTTCCGAGCTGGTGAGAATCACGGTCAACAACGAAGACGCCGCAAGTGCGGTGCCAGAGATCAAACATCGGCTGTTGGACCGGGGATGCGCCGTGCCGCTGATCGGGGATTTTCACTACAACGGTCACGTCTTGTTGAACAAGTACCCGGATTGTGCGCGATCGCTGGACAAGTACCGGATCAACCCGGGCAATGTCGGTCACGGCAAGCGTCGGGATGAGAACTTCGCCACGATCTGTCAGATCGCGGTCGACAACGGAAAGCCGGTGAGAATCGGGGTCAACGGCGGTTCGCTCAACCAGGATCTGGTGATGGCCCGGATGCAGGAGAATACCGACCGGGATCTTGGCAAGACCTCGGAGGAGATCCTGGGCGACTGCATGCTGGTTTCAGCGCTCGAGTCGACCGAGATGGCTCTCGAGTGCGGTCTGCGCCAGGATCAGATCATCATCTCCTGCAAGGTCTCGCGTCCGGCTGATCTGATCGCGGTCTACCGGCGGCTGGCTGCCGAAACCCGGCAGCCGCTGCATCTGGGACTGACGGAGGCCGGGATGGGCCTGAAGGGGCTGGTCTGGTCGGCCTCGGCCATGGGGATTCTGTTGTCGGAAGGCATCGGTGACACCATTCGGATCTCGCTGACCCCGCGCCCGGGGGGCGATCGCCGAGAGGAGGTCTATGCCTGCATGGAGCTGCTGCAGGCCCTCGGTCTGCGGTCTTTTGCGCCGAGTATCACGGCCTGTCCGGGCTGCGGTCGCACGACCAGCACGACCTTTCAGGAGCTCGCCGAGAGAGTGCAGCAGCACGTACGAGAGCGAATGCCCGAATGGAAGCGTACCTATGACGGCGTCGAAACGATGACAGTCGCCGTGATGGGGTGCGTGGTCAATGGGCCCGGCGAATCGAAGGCCGCCAATATCGGGATCAGCTTGCCGGGCACCGGTGAGGAGCCTCACTGCCCTGTCTATATCGACGGTCAGAAGTTCACCAGCCTCAAGGGCACCTACGCCGAGCTGTCGCAAGCGTTTCGAGATCTGATAGATGATTATGTGGCGAACAAGTACCCGCGAATCGAGACTGTCGAAATCCCCTGAGGAGCGCGCATGGCGATCACATCCGAAGAATTTCGCGAGGCACTCCGCCATTTTCCGTCGGGTGTCACCATCGTCACCATCAAGGCGGGCGAAGACAGGCACGGTCTGACTGTTTCGGCTTTTGTTTCCGTTTCGCCAGATCCGCCTCTGATTGCCGTGATGATCGATCAGCGACATCACGCTTATCCGTTGTTGGAGACCGCAGGCGCGGTTTTCGCGGTGAACATACTGCGTCAGGATCAGGAGGAGCTCTCTAATAGGTTTGCCTGGGTCAAGGATGAAGACCGATTCGCCAAGGGGGACTGGGGTGTGGCGGAAACCGGCGCTCCGGTGCTGCTCGATGCGGCGGCCTGGATGGATTGCACCATCCGAGATCGATTCCCAGCGGGCACACATACCGTTTACGTCGGGGAGATCCAGGCCAGCCGGGTTCCGATCCCCGATGTGCGACCCCTGGTTTACTGGAATCAGGGATACCGCCACCTCCAGGTCCACGAGGAGGAGTGAGCCAGGGATCTACCGATAGAGCTCTTCGATCTGTGCGGCGTACTTTTCGTTGATGACGCGGCGCTTGAGCTTCATCGTGGGGGTCAGCTCTCCACCCTCGACCGACAGCTGTGTCGGCAGGATCGCGAAGCGCTTGATGGTCTCGAATCTGGCGAGGCCCTTGTTGACCTGGTGGACCTGAGCTTCCAGATGTTGCCGCCACCGCGGACAGGCGGCGGCGCTCGCGAGATCCCGCGCCGGGCTGCCGATCCTGTCGGCAACTCTCGGCAGGGCGTCGGGGTCCAGGGTCAACAGAGCCGTCAGGTACTTCTGCCGATCGCCGATGACCACGGCCTGGCCGACAGCCTCGATGCTGTGCAACTCGCTTTCGAGGGCCTGAGGTGCGACGTTCTTGCCGCCGGAGGTAATGATCAACTCTTTCTTCCGATCGCTTATCGTGAGGTACCCTTCGCTGTCGATTGCGCCGATATCGCCTGAGTGGAGCCAGCCGTCCTGATCGAATGTCTCACGGGTGGCTTCTGGGTCTTTGAAGTATCCCGGTGAGATATGCGGACCCCGCATGCAGATCTCCCCATCGGGTTCGATCTTGAGCTCCGCGCCCTCCATCGGTCTGCCGGCCTTTCCGGTGCGGTATCGGTCCCGAGTCGACAGCGTGGCAGGTCCGCTGTTCTCGCTCATGCCGTAGATCTCGAGGATGGGTATGCCGAGACTCAGAAAGAATTCGAGGGTGTGCAGGGAAATGGGAGCGGCAGCCGTGAAGCAGTGCCGAGCTCGATCCAGACCGAGGCGCTGTCGAACCTTGGCGAAGACGACCCTCTCCGCGAGGCCGTAGAGGAGTGGTCTGGATCGTCCCTGCTGCTCGGCGTATCCTCCGGCGAGCCCCTGGCGCCTGGCCCAGACTGCGATCCATCGCTCGATCGGTGTGCGTTGGGCCCCTACCAGGGCCATTCGGGCCTGGATCTTCTCCCAGACCCGGGGCACCGCAAAGAAGAGGCTGGGCCGGACCTCCCGCAGGTTCTCGGCAACCTTGTCCAGACTCTCAGCGAACCAGACACAGGCCCCGGTGAACGCCGGAGCATAGAGAGACAGAGCCTGCTCGGCGATGTGGCTCAAGGGCAGGTAGCTGATCAGCGAGTCATCTGGACCGATATCGTAAATCTCTGTCACGCGATTCGCGGTCCAGATCACATTGCGATGGGTCAGTATCACGCCCTTTGGCTCGCCAGTGGTACCGGATGTGTAAATGAGCTCGCAAATTCCTTGGGGATCGACGGCATCGAGTCTGCTCTCGAGATCAGCCGTGGGTATGTTGGCCGCCTTGTGGAGGAGCTCTTGCCAGGTCATTACAGCTGGATCGGGGTGGTCGCCCTCCATCAGGACGCAGTGACGTAGCCGCGGGAGCTTGGCACGATTCTCCAGGAAGCTCCCCAGCAAATGCTCGTTCTCGACAAAGGCGACGACCGCCTCGCAGTGGTTGGTGATGAAGGCACATTGGTCGGGGGTGTTGTTGGCATAGATTCCTGCCGGAACCGCGCCAGCAGCGATGGAGCCGAAATGCGCGAGGGCCCAGCGAGGACAATTGTTGCCCTGGATCACCACACCTTCACCGGGCTCCAGGCCCAGACGCATCAGACCCTTGCCAATCTGGATGATCTCATCGAAGTACTCTCCCCAACTCAGGCTTTCCCATTGGTCCTGCCGCTTGAACCGCAAAGCGGCGCGGTCTCGATGGGTGTGGCTGATTCTCTCGAGGACAGCAATGACGGTGTCGGTCATACAGGGACGGCTCCCGGGCTCCAGCGCACCGGTGTGACGGTCGAATGGTGCTCGCTGTAGGGTGCGATGCAATTCTAGGGGATGTCGATGGCTGAGGGTGACAAATGGCCCGAGCGCAATAGAATAGCGCCCGGATGCCGGTTCGGGCATCGATCTTGTATCAGGTCCAGTGACTGCGCTGGGGTAGCCCGGCGGAACGCTGTGTTCATGACTGAAAAATCACCATTCTCAAAGGGGAGGTCGGGCCTCCGTCATCGTGCGGGTCGGCCGTTTGGGCAGGTTCTGACCGCCGGATCGGCACTTCTGGCCCTGCTCTGGACCGCGGCTTCGGCGCCCCCGGCCAGTGGTCAGGAGAGTGCGGATCGAGTGCACCAGGAGCTCCTGGTGGAAGCGCTCGACGCCACTGGAGCGGTCATCACGGATCAGGTGGTTCAGGGTCTGGAGGTTACCGAAGGGGGGAAGTTGCTGCCGATCGAGCCGCTGGGGTCGGTAGGGGGCACCTGGCGCGTGGTCCTCTATTTCGATCAGTCTCTCGCTTCGCCGACCGATTTTCACAACGCCACGATCCAGCTCGGGGAACGCGCGCGCGACCTTACCCGCCTGGGCTCGGTGGAGTTGTTGACGGCGCGGCAGGAGGTCTCGACGGCCCTACCGGCCAATCGCGAACCCGACGCAGTGAGCCAGGCTCTGGGTTGGCTGCGCTTGCGCGAGTCCGCGGACAATTTGCAGACCCAGCTGCGGCACTCGTTTCTGGAGAAGCTGGACCTGGAGAGCTCCGAAGTCCAGTCGCCACAACCTGCGGCCATCGCCGAGCTGGCGCAGAATTTCCTCGCCGACGAGGCGGAGCTGTTGCGTCGGTTTCGTGAGCAACTGCTTCTCTGGGCCGTCTCCCACGCCACGCTGGGGCCGAAAGCGCTCTTTCTGATCGGCAGCGGTTTTGACGAGGATCCTCTGGACTTCTACCGTGCCGCGTTGATCGAATCGGGTTGGTCCCGGGTCGCCGAGACACTGGAACCGGCCGACGTCGGATTGTCGATAGCGGAGCTTGGGCAGGTCTTGTCGGTCTACGGCTGGACGGTGTTGCCCTATACCCCGGGGCAGCGTGGGGACGCCTTGCTCGACGAGACCGAGGCCGAGCTCATGGCGCGCAAGGAAGAGGAGATGACGGATGTCGTCTTTCAGGATGGCGAGATTGTCGACAAGACCACGATCGGCTTCGATCCCACCGAGGTGCTGAAAAGGCGGCGCCAACGGCAGCAGGAGGACGCGGAGGCACCGGTGCTGTTGCGACCCGAAGCTCCCTACAGATCTCTGGCAGATGCCACGGGCGGTGAGCTGCTGCGGGGCAAGTTCCAGCTTTCCGACCTCCTGGTGCGATTGGCAGAGCGCCAGCGGATCCGTATCGCCGAGCCGGCGGGTCCCGATGCCGGGATGGGAGAGCTGGTAACCCGTATCGGGCTCGACGACGAGATCCCTGTTCCTGCGATCCTGCGCTCACGAAGATGGGTCTCCCAGACGACGCCGGAGGCCGTGTCGACGGTCCGCGCGCGCCTGATCCTGGCCGAGCAGCTGGACGAAGGGGACCTGGTGATCTCGGCTGCCTTGCAGCCGGCAGAAAATGTGGGAGAGACGCGACTCATTGTCAAGCGCGATGCGTTCATGGAGCCGGGAGAG
Organism: uncultured Acidobacteriota bacterium; assembly: GCA_963707075.1. GTDB lineage: Bacteria > Acidobacteriota > Thermoanaerobaculia > Multivoradales > JAHEKO01 > CAXMQZ01. The sequence continues at coordinate 667,134 of CAVPOX010000002.1, read as the reverse complement.
CTCTCGGGCCCCTTGCGAGTCACCCTGGCGGTCGGCAACGAGGATGGCGGCATCGAGGTTTCTCATCAGACAGAGCCGGGATGGGAGCTGTTGCCTGCCGGCGATCCGGATGCAGATGCGTCGCTCGATCTCACTCTGCCCGAAGAGCCCGATGGGGTCGTGGTGATTCTGATCGAAGAACTGGCGAGCGGTCAGTGGGGTGGGACCTTCGCCTCGTTCATGGAAACCTCGGGATTGTCGGTAGCGCGCGGTGGCCTGGACACGATGCTTTTGCCCGCACCTCAGGTAATTCACCTTATGGCCCCTACCCAGGGATTCGCCATGGGACCGACGCACTTCGAGACTGTCATCTCGGAGCCCGAGGTCGCCCAGGTCGACTTCTACCTCGACAACCAGAGAGAAGCTGTAGCGCGCACGGCGCCGTTCCAGGCTACGTTGGATCTCGGGTCTCTGCCTCAGCCGCGGCGTGTCGAGGTCATTGCACTCGATGGTGGGGGGAACGAGCTGGGCCGGGACTATCTGATCGTCAATGAGGGCTCCGGCGTCTTCGGGGTGCGGATCGTCAAGCCCGAGACGCGCACGGAAGATGGCAAGGCCTTGCGACTGGTGGGCCCGATCGATGTGGAGGCCGAGGTCGAGCCTCGTCGCGGTGAAGGCATCGATCGAGTCGAGTTCTGGTTCAATGAAACCCTGGTGGCGACGCGCTACGCACGTCCCTTCCGCCAGCGGGTGGTGATTCCCGAAGACGACCCCAGCGGTTTCCTGCGCGTGGTGGCGTATCTCGATGACGGCAACAGCTCGGAAGACCTGGTCCTGGTCAACAGCTCTGGTCCCAGCGAGCGCCTGCAGGTGAATCTCATGGAGCTCTACGTCGTGGTCACCGACCGACACGGGCGTCCCGTCACGGGGCTCAGCCGCGATGTGTTTCGCGTAGAGGAGGCCGGTGAAGTCCAGGAGATTGCCACCTTCAGCGATGCCGGCGACCTGCCGCTGACGGTCGGGATGGTGATCGACTCGTCTGCCTCGATGTTCGTCAAACTTCCTGATGTCCAGTTTGCTGCGTCGGAGTATTTGCGGGGCTTGGCGACACGCAGGGATCGCGCTTTCGTCGTGGGCTTCGGAGACGAGCCGCGGCTGACCCGATCGACGACCTCTGATCTGCCCGAGATCATTCGCTCACTCGACCGGCTACGTCCCGATGGACAGACGGCAATCTGGAAAGCGATCGTTTATTCCCTGGTGCAGCTCCAGGGTGTTCCGGGCAAGAAGGCGCTGATTGTCTATACCGATGGTGCTGACGAGGACCCGGATTTTTCGTTCCGCACCGCCCTGAGATTTGCCCGCAAGGTGGGTGTGCCGATCTATGTCGTGCTCTCCAACAACGAGATTCGCCGAACCGAAGGCAAGGGTCTCCAGGTCAAGGGGTTCCTCGATCGCCTGGAGACCTTGACGGAATCCGTCGGTGGCAGGATCTACATGGCCCGAGTCGGCGAAGATCTACAGAACGTCTACAAGGAGATCGACGAGGAGCTCCGCAGCCAGTATGTGCTGGGCTATTACTCTGAAGATCTGGGTGGTCGGGAGTGGCGTGATGTCGAGGTCGATGTCGAGATGGCGGGGCACAAAGCCAGAACCATCGCAGGTTTCTATCGTTAGTATCGCGGCGAAAGAGGACCAGAAGACCATGTCGATTCTAAGAATGCTGGGTCTGGGTGGCCAACCCGAGACCGAGTCCACCGGAGACACCGAGACAGTCCGCAAGATCGTTTCCGAGCTCGAGGCGATGGATGCAGAACGGGCGCGGTACGTGGCGGCATTCGCCTATATCCTCGGTCGTGTGGCTCATGCTGACCTGCACTTCAGCGCCGATGAGACTCGCAAGATGGAGGAGATCGTTTTGCGTCTCGGTCATCTGCCAGCGGAGCAGGCGATTCTCGTGGTGCAGATCGCCAAGAGCCAGAATCGTTTGTTCGGCGGCACAGAGAACTTCCTGGTCACGCGTGAGTTCACCGAGGTCTCCACGGCCGAGCAACGCCAGGAGCTGCTCGATTGCCTGTTCGAGGTTTCCGCGGCTGACGCCTCCATCAGCGGAGCCGAAGAGGCAGAGATCAGACAGGTGGCGAGCGAGCTGGGATTTTCACATCGAGAGTTCGTCGCGGCCCGATCGGTCTACTCGCAGCATCGCGAAGTGCTGAAGCCCCTCCTCGATGGCAAGTCGGACGCTTCGAGCCGGAGCTGACCCTCGGAATTCAGGGCCGAAGAAGGCGGTGCCGCGCTTCAAGCGCGTCGAGAGCTGCGAGAGAGAACCTTTTCGGCGGCCGCCTCGGGCATCGGCTTGGCGTTGGCAGCGGACTCTTTTGGCATCGCACCCCGGATGGGTATTGGGCGGTCGAACTGTCGCCACTTGCGATGCATCCACAACCAGAGGTGAGGTTGATCGCGAATCGTTTCTTCGATGATCTCGAGATAACGCAACGTCAACCTGTCGACAGCCGACTCGGAGCTCTCGATCCCTGGATCGGGAATGATCGGAGGATGCACCACGATACGGCAGCGCTGCCAGTTGTCGATGGGGATGCCGAAGATGAGCACTGCCGGCGCTCCGGTCTTGAGTGACAGTCTGGCGGGCATGGTCGTGGTGTAGGCAGGTTTGCCGAAGAACGGGTAGGCCTTGCCCTCATTGGGGTGCACCCTCTGGTCCATCAATATCCCGACAGTGCCCTTGTTCCGCAGGACCTTGAGCGAACCTCTGGCAGCCTTGCGCTTCGGGATGCTGTGGTTGCCAAAGCGCTCCCGAAGATAGCGAAAGTCCTCTTCCATGTGGGGATTGTCGAGTGGCCGGGCGACAAACGACACGGAGCGTCCGCTGAGCGCAAGGTACTGGACCAGCGCCTCCCAGTTGCCCAAATGCCCTGTGAGGAGAATCACCCCCTTGCCGACGGCTTCGGCCGCCTCGAGGTGCTGTAGGCCTTCGACCTCGAATCGCGGCAAGTACTGGTCGCGATCGAGCTTGGACGAGCACAGAAAATCTGTCAGCAGCATGCCGAAGTTCTCGAAACAGGCCTGTGCCATCTCTCGCCGTGTGGTCTCGTCGAGCGCGGGATAGGCCGTGGCGAGATTCTCCAGAGCTACCTTCCGGTGTCGTCTGTTGAGCACGAATCCAGCCCGGCCGAGCAGCGGTCCAAATCGACGTAGCACGCCTGCTGGCAAGGATCTATAGATAGATCTTCCCAGTAGATAGAGACCATGCTCGATCCGATGCCGCCATCGAATCAGCATATTGGGCTGAGAAGCCAAAGTGGTGTAACTCCCCCCGACAACGAGCCCGTGAGAACTGAAGGGCAGCTCTCGGACTCATCGGGGACTTTGCGTTCCTCGAGCACCCTTCGAATCCTTGTTCTATCGGGCCTTTCGGAACCAGACCTGCAAGAGTATCTCAGAATTGGGTGCGTATAGTAGCCCCATGACGAAATTGGCGGGAGTCGTCGCCAGCGCTGGCCTGACCCTTCTGGGAGCGATCGCGGTCAGGGCTGAGCGCGAACTGACTCCTCTTGTCGGTTCCCAGGAGGGGGGCGGCCTCGATACCAGGGATGGAACCTTGACGGTGTATCCCGGTTTCAACCTCGGGTTGCTCTCGAGCCTGCGGACCCGACATGACGGCCTGGTGGAGTTTCTCTACAGTCGACAGGTGACCTCGCTCGTGGCAGATGGACCGAATCTCTCTGGTGATCTGCCCGATTGAAAGTGGAGCACTTCCGCTTCGGTGGCCTGTGGGATATCCGGACGGATCGTTTGCAGCCCATGCTCGGGCTCTCGGACGGGAGCGACTCGCTTGAACCTAGGAAGCCCCGCGGCCGGACAAGACGGCGGGGATGGTCTTGGCGAGGATTTTGACATCCAGCATAGGAGACCAGTTGTCGATGTACTCGAGGTCCAATTGCATCCAACTCTCGAAGTCGATGTCGTTGCGACCACGGATCTGCCAGAGACAGGTCAGGCCCGGGCGCATCGATAGGCGGCGTCGCTGCCACCGTTCGTAGGATGAAACCTCCTGGGGCACTGGTGGGCGGGGCCCGACAAGGCTCATATCACCCTTCAACACGTTCCACAGCTGCGGGAGCTCGTCCAAACTGAGGCGTCGGAGCCAGCGTCCGACAGGGGTGATGCGCGGATCCTCCTTCATCTTGAAAACGGGGCCTTGCATCTCGTTGAGGTGAGAAAGCTCTTCTTGCAGCTGTTCGGCGTCTTCCACCATGGTGCGGAACTTGAACAGGGTGAACTTGCGTCCATAGAGCCCACATCGAGTCTGACGGTATAGAACTTTTCCCCCGCTGGCGATCTTGATGGCGAGAGCGATGACCAGCATGGCAGGCAGCGCCAGGCCCAGAACCAGAAGAGAGATGCCGACGTCCATCGCCCGTTTGGCGGCTAATCGCAGCTCACTGGTCGGGGTTGTCGAGTAGGTCAGCAGCGGCAGTTCCTCCAGGGTACCGATCTGGACCTGCGCGCGGGCATGGGGGAAAAGGTCGAGCGCCAGTCGCGTACGCACCCCTTGCTCCTCGAGCTGCAGGAGCAGATTCTCCAGGCGATTGAACTCGCGCAAGCCGAGCGCGAAGATGACCTCGTCGACGACATTCTCCTCGACGAGGTCGGCAATATCGTCCAATCGGCCGAGGAGGAGGTCGGGATCGATGTCGCAAGCCTCGAGATCGGCATTTTCGGAGACGAAACCGAGGATACGGAAACCCCAGTGGGGGTGATTTTCGATGGTGCGGGCAATCTTCTTCGCAGTCGCGTTGGTGCCGGCCACCAGTACGGTGCGGTAGTTGTAGCCGCGTGCGCGTACCCATCTTGCCGTCAGACGCACCACCACCATCCTGGCTGACAGCAAGAAGAAGGTAGTGGCGACGAAGAGAAGGATCCAGAGTCGACTGATCTGGTCGCTACCCAGTAGCTTCTTGTCGAGCTGGAAGAGAAAGATCGCCAGGCTGAGCAGGAGGGTGCCAGCGATGGACACCCGCATGATGTCCCACATTTCGACCAGCAACGAGGTGGTTCGCTGTGAGTGGTAAAGGTGAAAGCCGAGCGTCAGCGAGCCCCAGATCAGGAGCACGATAGGCAGCAATGGCAGGTAGAGCCGCAGCGGATAGAGATCCGAAGGGCTCAGACCGATTGCAGGCAAGAGGTCGTTGCGCAGCCAGAAAGACAGGAAGAAGGCGACGAACACCAGGAGCAGGTCGACAATCAGCAGCCCGCCGGCGACGATTCTGGCCCTTTCTTTCAACATGCCTTGGCTCGAGAGAGGTCGAAGACCTTACTATTCTACGAGATTCTCGCAACTCGACGGATAGAGATGAGGTCGCAGGGGGTTGACCCCCTATAATGCGGCAAAAAGGAGGAATCATGGCGAGTGGAGAGCGAGCAGGACGGGTGAAGAGCGCCGAGGCGGTGGCGCGCCAGACCGTGGCGGCCGGGACCGCCACCGAGATGCAGGTGCTGATCGGCCCTGACGATGGCGCGCCAAATTTCGCCATGCGACGATTCATCATGGGTGAGGGTGGAGGTATGCCCCTGCACACCAACGAAGTCGAACACGAGCAGTACGTGTTGGCGGGTCGTGCGCAAATCGGCATTGGTGATCGTACGGTCGAGGTCGAGACCGGGGATGTGATCTTCATCCCTGCCAGGCAACCGCATTTCTACAAGGTGTTGGAGGCTCCCTTCGAATTCCTCTGTCTCGTGCCGGTCGGAGAAGACCAGATTCGGCTGATCGAGAATCGGGAAAAGGACCCGGCAGCGTGAAACCGGCGGCAGTCTCGGATTCTCGAGCTATCTGGTCGTGGGCTCTTTTCGATTTCGCCAACTCGCCTTTCACTACCCTGATAGTGACCTTCATCTACTCGAAGTATTTCGTGCAAGCAATTGCCGCGGACGACCTGAGTGGCACGGTACTCTGGTCGCGAGGCGTGACGGTCAGCGCCCTGGTAGTGGCGAGCCTGTCACCTTTTCTCGGCGCGCTTGCCGATCGAGGCGGGTATCGCAAGAGGTTTCTGGCGCTGGCGACTTCGATCTGCATCGTCGGCTGCCTCACCCTCTTCTGGTTCGAGCCTGGCCAGGTCCTGCCAGCCTTGCTCTGCTTCGTGATCGCCAATATCGGCTTTGAAATGGGCATGGTGTTCTACAACGCCTTCCTGCCCGATGTCGCTCCAGCAGACCGCATCGGGCGAATCTCGGGCTACGGTTGGGCTTTGGGATATCTGGGAGGCCTGTTGGCACTCATCGTTGCTCTGGTCGTACTGGTGCAGCCGGAGACCCCCTGGTTCGGGTTCAGCAAGGAAGGGGGGCAGAACATCCGCGCTGCCGCCCTGCTCGTGGCGGGTTGGTTTGCCGTCTTCTCGCTGCCCATGTTTCTCTGGGTCAAGGAGGACAAGTCCCGAATCAGTGTCCAGGGCAAGATATTCAAGGAGACCGCTCAGCAACTGGCCGTGACCTTCAGGCAGATCCGTGAGTACCGGCAGATCATCCGTTTTCTGCTGGCGCGACTGCTCTACAACGATGGTCTCGTGACCATTTTCCAGTTTGCCGCGATCTACGCTGGTGTGGTGTTCGGCTTCGAGTTCCAGGAGCTGCTCGTCTTCGGCATCGTCATCAATGTGATGTCGGGTCTGGGGGCCTTGGGCCTTGGCTACCTGGACGACTACCTCGGCGGCAAACGGACAATCCTGATCTCCCTGGTCGGTCTGTTGAGCGCGACGCTTGTCGCAGTCGTGGCTGTCAACAGAGTCTGGCTGTGGGTGGCCGGGGTCCTGATTGGGATTTTCGCCGGACCGAATCAGTCCGCCAGTCGGTCCCTGATGGGAAGATTCGTGCCGCCAGACAAGGAGAACGAGTTCTTCGGTTTCTTTGCTTTCTCGGGCAAGCTGACGGCTTTCCTGGGGCCCTTCCTGCTCGGCCTGCTCACCCAGGCCACCGGGTCCATGAGGGCGGGTATCTCTGTCGTGGTCGTCCTCTTCCTCCTCGGAGGGCTGATGCTGATTCGGGTCGATGAACGGGAAGGGATCGAGTCTGCGGGGCGTTGATCGTGTGGCTGCTGCCATTTTTGTCCCATGTCTCTGCCTTCGCAGCCAGAACCTTTTATCGGCTGGAGATAGTTGGACCCGAGGTGCCTCGGAGCGGCCCTGTGCTCCTGATGGCCAATCACCCCAACTCTCTTCTGGATCCGGCATTGGTGGCGGCGGCTGCGAACAGACCTGTGCGGTTCCTCGCCAAGTCGATCTTGTTCACGGACCCCCGCGTGGGTTGGCTGGTCCGAGGCTCCGGGGCCATTCCTGTCTATCGCCGATCGGATGATCCCGCCGCCGCGGCGCACAACGCCGATATGTTCGAGGCAGTCTTCGAGGCGCTGACGCATGGGGCAGCCGTGGGGATCTTTCCCGAAGGCATCAGTCATAGCCAGCCGGCGCTGGCACAGCTAAGGACCGGCAGTGCGCGAATCGCCCTGGGCGCATACTTGCGACACGGTGCCATCTTTCCGCTGATACCTGTGGGTTTGGTGCTGCGCCAGAAGGGCGTCTTCCGCTCCGAAGCGCTGGTGATTCGCGGCCAGCCGATCTCGTGGCAGGACCTCGTGGGTCGGGACGTCGAGGATCAGGAGGCGGTACGTGACCTGACGCACAGGCTAGACAGCGCCCTGCGGGCAGTCACCGTGAACCTCGAGCGTTGGGAAGATTCCCCGCTGATCGACTGTGCAGCGGCAGTCTGGTCTGCAGAGATGGCCAACGCCGGCGACCGGATAGATCAGCTGAAACGGTCACAGACCTCGGCCGGAGTCCTGGCTGATCTGCGTCGGCAGGGAGATCGGCACTGGGTGGAGCTTGCCCGGGATGTCAATGTCCATCGTCGGCGGCTGCATCGACTGGGCCTGACGCCTGCCGATCTCGATGCCCGGATCGATCTGGCGACAGGGGCCCGTTGGTCCCTGCGCCGCCTGCACCTGCTTGGTCCGCCAGCCGTCGTGCTGGCATTCCTGGGGGCGCTCCTGTTTTGGGTTCCCTTTCATCTGACCGACTGGATCATCTCGCTGGTTCGGCCAGAGGAGGATCAACGCTCCACCTACAAGGTTTTGATCGGCGCCCTGACATATTTCGTCTGGATTCTCTCGCTTGCCGCGCTTTCGTGGTGGTCATGGGGTGGCTGGGCGGCCCTGGCGGTGGTGGTGATCCTGCCGCTGTGGGGTCTCGCGGGTCAATGGGTGCGTGAAAGATGGCGAGGAGCTTGGAGCGATGCCCGGCGATTCTTTGTGCTCCGATCTCGCCAGGATCTGCGGCGGCAACTGAAAGAGGAACAGCGGAGTCTGGCGAATCGCCTGCATCAGGCTTTCGAGGTGTGGCGAGCCCAGCACCCGGCGGCAGACTGAAGAACCTTCTACCAGGGAAGCGCGTCGAGGTCGACGTTGCCACCCGACAGGATGATTCCCACTCGACGACCTTTCACCTCGAGGTTGTTGCCCAACAAAGCTGCCACGGGGACGGCCGCGGAAGGTTCGATCAGGATCTTCATTCGCATCCAGACAGTCCGCATGGCGTCGACGATGGCATCTTCGTCGACAGTGACGATCTGGCTCACGCCCGAGCGAATCATCAGGAAGGTGAGGTCGCCTAGGCAGGTGCGCAAGCCGTCGGCAATGGTCGTGGGGGGATCGATCGCCGGTTGGATCGAGCCCGCCGCGATAGATCTCGCAGCATCATCGGCCGCCAGAGGTTCAGTACCCACCACGCTTGTCTCGGGTGAAAGGGACCTGGCTGCCAGGATCGTACCGCTGAGTAGCCCGCCCCCACCAACCGGAGCGAGGAGCAGGTCGACCTCGGGGATCTCCTCGAGGATCTCCTTCGCCGCGGTGCCTTGGCCAGCAATGATGCGGGCATCGTTGAACGGGTGGACGAGCGTGCCACCTGTCTCGGCCTGGACCCGAGCGAGCGCGGATTCACGAGCCTCGGTGCCCGGTGCACAGAGCACGACTTCGGCGCCATAGTCTGCAACTGCGTTGATCTTTACGGCTGCCGAGTTCTCTGGCATGACGATGGTGGCTCGGGCGCCCCGAAGGCGTGCAGCGAGCGCCAGTGCTTGGGCGTGATTTCCGGACGAGTGCGTCACAACGCCCTTCGCGAGCTCTTCCTCGCTCAGTGAGAAAACAGCATTGCAGGCCCCACGGAACTTGAAGGCCCCTATCTTCTGGAAGTTCTCACATTTGAAGAAGACCTGGGCACCACAGCGCTGGTCGATGTAGGTCGATGTCAATACGGGTGTGTGATGGACGTACGGCTGGATCCGGGCGTGGGCCCGACTCAGATCGGCGGCCGAAGGCTGTCTCGGTGCGCTGTTGGGGTAGGACATCGCAACCCAATGTTACCGGTTCGTCACGAGTTTCGGCCAACTCACAGACCGATCCGCGCTAGACTTGGCGCACGAACCGGATCGTCGACCAACCTCGCAGATCATGGATAAATCCAATTGGGCGCCCCGCATCGGCTGGACTCTCGTCTTGCTGGTGTTTGCACTCTTCATATGGGGTATGAACCGACGTGGTCGTCTGGAGGCGACAGGCGACGATGTCATTCGGATGCTGTTTGTGCCCTCCGTCGAGCAGGGCACTCTGGTGGAGCGCGGCGACGAGTTGGCGCAGTTCATCCGTGAGGACTCGGGGCTGATCCTGCGTTCAGAGGTTCCGACCAGCTATGCAGCGGTGATCCAGGCCCTGGGGACCGGCCAAGCCGATGTGGCCTGGATGCCGGTGTTCGCCTACGATATTGCCCACGCAAAGTATGGCGCGGAAGCCAAGTTGCAGGTCGTGCGGTCCGTCGAGCGCCGCGCCGTTCTGATCGCGCGAACCGTTCCCGGAGAGCCGCGTTCCATAGCGGATCTGGCAGGTCGAGGCGTCGCCATCCCCCGAACGCTGCCGACCGCGCTGAGAGCGATGGTGCAAGATCGTCTCGATAGCCAAGCGCCGGGGTGGATCGAGGTCCCCGCAGACAGCGACAGGGCCGCGGCAAGCCAGCTCCTGGAGAACCCGCAGAAGGTTGCAGCAGCAGCTAGCTCGTTTGTGGAGTCAGGCCCGTTCGACATGGTCGGCGACGGCCGCAAGGAGCTCGAGTACGACCGGCCAGGCACCATGGAGACCACGGCCATCATCTACACGACGGAAGAGACGGTCTCGGAGCGCGCGAGTGTCTACTACGGCTGTGTCTACACGCGGACAGACTCGGGAGCTCGCCGGTTGGAGGATTTCAACGGACGCTCCTTTGCCTTCTCGGACGAGACGTCGACCTCCGGTCATATTTTCCCGCGCTTGCTCCTGCGGCGAAACGAGGTCTCCCTGGGGCGGGTCTATTTCGCCGGCGGTCATCCCAATGTGGTGCAGGCCGTGTGGGACGGCAAGGCGTTGGGTGGGTCCGCCTTCTATTCTCCTCCCAGCGCCAAGCAACTGGCGGAAGGGCTCTCAGTGGGAGATGCCCGTTACCTGTTGTTGAAGCGCATGGACACCGATGAGCGCCGCCGGCAGTTCTTGCGCGATCTCCGGGTGCTCAAGCTGACCGATCCCATCCCAAACGACCTTTGCGTTGTCCGCCAGGGATTTCCAGAGCGCACCTGGCGGCGATTCTTGGAGTCCTTCGATCGCTTTCTGGAGACGCCACAGGGAAAGGAGGCCTTCCAGGACATCCTGGCGGGGGTGGCCGTGACGCGGACCGATGACTCGGCGCTGAATGGTTTTCGCGCCGCTCTGGAAGCCGCGGGTATGAGCGCGGACACCTTGCTGCAGGCAGAGGAGAAGAAGCTGGAGGGCAAGCGCAGCGCAAAGGAGGGCAAGCCTTGACGGGCTCGGATCTCGCGGTGCGCGTAGAGGGGTTGTCGAAGACTTTCCCGAATGGCATTCAGGCCCTGGACAATGTGGATCTCGCAGTACACCAGGGCGAGTTCCTGGTGGTGATTGGCCTTTCAGGATCGGGAAAGTCGACCCTGCTGCGTTGCCTCAACCGGCTCGAGAATCCGACAGCTGGGCGAATCTGGATCTCGGGTCGCGAGATGACAGGTGCCGAAGGCGCCGAGCTGAGACGCTTGCGAACCGAGATCGGGATGATCTTCCAGCAGTTCAACCTGGTCAAGCGCCACTCGGTATTGACCAACGTGCTTTCCGGAGGTCTGGGACAGACCTCGCTCATGTCCAGCCTTTTTCTCAGGTTCAGTGACGAGGAGCGGATACGGGCACAGGCCTGTCTGGATCGGGTCGGCCTCGGGGAACGGGGCGCCAGCCGGGCTGACGCGCTCTCCGGCGGGCAACAGCAGCGCGTGGCGATCGCCCGGGCCCTGATGCAGCAACCCCATCTGATCCTGGCAGACGAACCGGTAGCGTCGTTGGATCCGGCCCTTCGCCACTCGGTGATGCGCCATATCGAGGCTCTCAATCAGGAAGAGGGCATGACCGTCATGTGTACCCTGCACGATATCGATTTGATCGAGCGTTACGCCACGCGAGTGGTGGCTCTGCGGGATGGCAAACTGGTGTTCGAGGGGCAACCGGAAGAGTTCAATGGAGAGACCTTTCGCGAGATCTACGGCGAAGAGGCGGAACCCACGAGTCGCCTGGCGGGGTGAATCAAAATGACCACCGACAGCTCGAACCCGCAAGATCTGAGCCCTTGGCAGAGGAGCCTTGCCCGGTTGCGCGCTGTGGCTGTGGACTGGATCCTGATCTCGCTGTTTCTGTTGATGGTCGATTTTCTCTTCATCGCCTTTTCAGGACGCCGCGGGTCGACGGGTTTGTTGCTCACCCCCGAGGAGATCCTGGATCTGCTGCACTACCTCTGGCTACTGCCTGCAGCTCTCTTGCTCACCTTGATTTGGCAGAGCGCCAACCGGGTCCTGGGACCATCGCCGGGTCAGTCCCTGGTATTGGGGATGAAGGAAGAGAGGCTCTTGCCGTGGACCCGAACTTTGCGGGGCTGGTTCGGCATCCTGCTGATCGAGCTGACCATCTTCACTGGCTGGTTGATCACCGAGGTGCAGCTGGTGACCTTCCTGACCCAGTTCAACAAGGCTGCGGACATCGTTCGGGGTTTGCTGCATCCCTCCAGCAGCATTCTGCATCAGGGACTGGTGCTCCTGGTCCAAACAGTCTTCCTGGCCTTCATGGCCACCGCCTTTGCGATACCGGTCGCGTTCGCCTTGTCCTTTTTCGCCGCTCGCAACCTGACCCGCGGCAGTCGACTTTCGAGATCCATGTACACCCTGGTCCGTGCTGGAATGAACTTCACACGTGCTGTGGAACCGCTGGTGTGGGCCCTGATCTTCATCTCCTGGGTCGGTATTGGCCCTTTCGCCGGTGTCCTCGCCCTCTGGGTTCATTCGGTGGCGGCACTGGTCAAGCTCTATTCCGAACAGATCGAGAATATCGATCATGGCCCGATGGATGCCATCACTGCCACCGGTGCGTCGACTCTTCAGATCTTGCGCTACGGTGTCGTGCCGCAGGTCATTCCGCCCTTCCTGTCGTTCACGATCTATCGGTGGGACATCAATGTTCGCATGTCGACGATCATCGGCTTTGTGGGTGGCGGTGGAATCGGATACATTCTCAAGCCCCGGGTGGACCTCGGACAGTGGGGCGAGGTGGGAACCTTGGTTCTGCTGATCGCTGCGACCGTCTGGATCATGGACATCCTGTCTGCCAGGATCCGCGAACGCATCGTATGAACGCAAGTGGCGAAGACTGATGACCGGGACCCGGGTAGGCAGATCGATGTCACAACGAGTAGAGGCGAGCTAAATGGACGAAAGAAAGCCCCGCCGTTCCGGCAAGAAGATCCTGTTCCTGCTGGCGCTCCTGGTCCTCGGCTGGGGGGTCTTGACGACCTTCCGGGTTGGCGACTCTCCCACGATCGAGATCGAACCCGAGATGAGCGCCATCGGCAAGCGGACCCCGGTCAGGGTGACTTTCGAGGAGAAGGGTCGCGGCCTGTCCCAGGTGCAGGTCGAGTTCATCCAGGGAGATCGCTCCGAGATCCTCGCTGAGGCTCACCACCAGCCTCGCGAGCCGTGGAAATTCTGGGGTGGAGCCGTAGAGCACGACCAACTGATAGTCGAGGTCGGGAGCGAGGTCTTCGAGGGCCTGAAGACAGGTGAGGCGACGATCAGGGCCTCCGCCTGGCGGGCCGATACCTGGTTGAGACATCCTCATCCTGTCGTCGCGGAGGTCGTCTTGCCCGTCCGCTTGTCGCCTCCGTCCCTGCAGATTCGCTCGAGCCACAACTACGTCGCGCCGGGAGGATCGGGCGTCGTGATCTACAAGGTGGGTGATTCCTCGGTGCGCGATGGTGTGCTGATCGAGGATCTCTGGTTCCCTGGCTTTGCGCTCGAGAGTGAGGAGCCGGGAGTGCGCTTCGCGCTCTTCGCCGTACCCTTCGATCTGATGGACGGCAACGCGATCCTGCTGGTGGCGGCCGACGACGTTGGCAACGAGGCAAGGGTCAGCTTTGTCGACCAGTACCTACCCAGAAGCTACAGCACAGACACGATCGAGCTCACCGACAGTTTCATGGAGCGCGTGGTGCCCGCGATCATGGCCGCGACCCCGGGTGTCGAAGATCAGGGGGACTTGCTGCAGAACTACCTTTGGATCAATGGTGAGCTGCGGAGCTTCAATGCCGGAACCCTGACCGAGCTCGCCGGGGAGTCGCGCGAGGAGTTCCTCTGGAGTGAGGTCTTCATGCCCATGTCCAACGCCCAGGTCATGTCGTCCTTTGCCGATCGTCGCACGTATCGCTATCAGGGGCAGGAAGTGGACCAACAGGATCATCTGGGGTACGACCTGGCATCGATCGTCCACGCCGAGATCGAGGCCGCCAACGACGGCGTCGTAGTCCTGGCGCGTTTCTTCGGCATCTACGGCAACGCGGTAGTGATCGATCACGGTTACGGCTTGATGAGTCTCTACGGACACCTTTCATCGATTGCTGTCAGCGAGGGGCAGCCGGTCGAACGTGGTCAGGTCGTCGGACGTTCCGGCGCGACCGGCCTGGCCGGGGGGGACCACCTGCACTTCACCATGCTCATTCAGGGGCAGGCGGTGAATCCAGTCGAATGGTGGGATGCGGCCTGGATTCGTGACCGGTTCGCCGCCAAGCTCGGCGGCGCGTTTACCTTTCAGCCGTGATCTGACTTGTTCCGTCTCTGGCGCTGCTCGCGTCCCGGAATCGGTCCTGCGATAGGGTAGGCCGAATGTCAGGCGAACAACAGAAGAAGCAGGTCAGCTGGGATACCGTCTGGCGCGAATCGAGAGAGATCATCTGGGCTCGGCGCGGTCGGCTGGCGGTGGGCCTTGGGTTGTTGGTTGCCAGTCGCCTGGCGGGAATGGTCTTGCCGGCGACCACCAAGGTTCTGATCGACGACGTCATCGGTCAGGGTAGAAGTGAGTTGTTGGTATGGATCGCGGTCGTTGCGGGCTCCGCCACGCTGTTTCAGGCTGCGACCTCCTTCCTGTTGGCTGTCCTCCTCGGTGTGGCTGGCCAAAGGGCCATCACCGATCTGCGCCTCAAGGTCCAGCAGCACATCGGGCACCTGCCGGTGAGCTTCTTTGAAGATTCCAAGAGCGGAGAGTTGATCTCGCGCATCATGTACGACGCCGAAGGGATAAGGAACCTGGTGGGGACGGGGTTTGTCCAACTGGTGGGTGGCATCATCACTTCGGTGGTCGCGCTGGGCGTCCTCTTGTGGCTCAATTGGAAGCTGACAGCCCTGACGCTGGTTCTGCTCTGCCTGTTCGGTGTGGTGATGGTGAAGGGGTTCAGCCGCCTTCGGCCGATCTTCCGTGAGCGCGGCAAGATCAATGCGGAGGTGACAGGGCGACTGGCAGAGACCCTGAACGGTACCCGCGTCGTCAAGGCTTTCACGGCGGAGAAGCACGAAGAGCGAGTCTTCGCTCACGGTGTCCACCGGTTGTTGCGCAACATCGTGCGCTCCATGGTCGGCGTTTCTACTATCAGCAGTGTTGCCTCACTCCTTTTCGGTCTGATGGGCATCGTCATGGCCGTCGCCGGAGCGCGCGCTGTACTGGCTGGTGAGATGACCATGGGCGAGATCTTCATGTTCATGGTCTTCACCGGCCTGCTGGTGACGCCGCTGATTCAGATGAGCAGCATCGGAACCCAGATCACCGAGGCCTTTGCCGGGCTTGACAGGATCAGGGATGTGTTGTCGCAGGAGAGGGAAGACAGTCGTGAGGATGATCGGGCGCCACTGCATTCGATGACCGGCAGGATCGCTTTCGAAAACGTCTCTTTCGAGTACAAGGAGGGCGTGCCGGTGCTGCACGATGTCAGCTTTGTCTCGCCAGCGGGTACCATAACTGCTTTGGTGGGGCCGAGTGGGTCGGGCAAGAGCACGATCATCGGTCTGGTCATGGCCTTCCGTCGCCCGCAGCTGGGCAGGGTGACGGTCGATGGGCATGATCTGAAAGACATCAGGCTCAAGGACTATCGAAAACACCTGGCTGTGGTGTTGCAGGACGAGTTCCTTTTCGATGGAACCATCGCTGAGAACATCGCCTATGGTCGCGCCGACGCCGAGCAGGCGGAGATCGCCGAGGCAGGACGACTGGCCCGTTGTGACGAGTTCATCGAGGGCTTCGAAGACGGCTATGAAACGATCATCGGTGAGCGGGGTGTCAAGCTCTCCGGAGGCCAGCGGCAAAGGGTGGCGATCGCGCGCGCGATCCTGGCCGATCCGCGAATCCTGATCCTGGACGAGGCGACCTCTAGCCTCGACAGCCAGAACGAGGCGCTGATTCAGGAGGGGCTGGCGACCTTGAAGGAGGGGCGCACCTCTTTTGTCATTGCCCATCGCCTCTCCACCGTGCGCAACGCGGATCAGATTCTGGTTATGGAAGAGGGCAGGATCGTCGAGCGCGGCAGTCACGAGGAGCTCCTGGCACGTCCGGGCGCCTATCGCAAGCTGTACGAGCAGCAGTTCCAGGTGGAGCTCGATCAGTTCATCAATCCGGGGGAAGACTTCACCCAGGCGGATGAATCCGTCCAGCTCGAGCTGCCGCCGGCCACCGGCAGCGGTGGTCTACCGCGGGACTGACTCGACCTGCCAGGCTATGGCCGTGAGCCGGAGAAGCGCCGGTGCAGGCTCTCGACCCGGCGCCGGTTGACCCCCAAGTCCCAGGATCCCAATCGTGAGGCGGAGCGGACGTGAATCACCTTAGCATTGCGGTCCGCGAGGAGCTCGAGGTCGTCGACGAAGCGCAGCAGAGCGCTGCTGAATTCGGCATGAAGATAGTTGCCGGTGAAGGCAGTAACCTTCGCTCCAGGCATGGCCGCGACCAGGTCGCGCAAGCGCGCCAGGGTATCTTTGCAGTTTCCTGAACAGGCGAAGGGAGCGACGCGCTGTGCTTTGGTCTTGGCTTGACTGCTGACGCAGTTGGGCGTCTCGGGACAGGGCGAGAGAGACGCGGGTGCGGCGACTGGTTTGCTGTTTTGACGCATACCTACTCTCACTCGCTTGGACTCTCGACCTGAATGGACTCGAGGTATTGCGACAAATTGTCGATCATCTGTTGCACGAGCGGCTCCTGGTCAGAGTCCAGTCCGGCGGTCCGAAAGGTGAATCCCCAGACCGGCATTTCGCGACTGCCGTGGGCAGAAGTCAGCTCACGACCATCGATGATCTGGTGAACTCTTTCCTCCGGGAATTCATCCTGGTTTCGTCTGGAGAGGGTGGTCAAGTCGGGCGGCGGCGTCTCGAGGCGGTCCCTCATCGAACCGTCCCCCCGTGCCGACTCGCCATGACATGCCTGGCAGTGGACCCGGTACAGGCGCCCACCCTCTTCGATCGACGGAGAGGAAGCGTGGACTCCAGTTCCCCCGATCAGGGCGGCGGCGGACAGAACGCAGGCGACCGGCCTGCGGGTCACGAGACCTCGACCTTGAAAGCGACCTGGAGCTTGACCTGGAACTCTGCGGCCCGGCCCTCGTGGACGCTGCCGCGCATTTCGACCACCTCGAACCAGGAGATGTTTCGCAGACTGACGGAGGCATCGTTGAGGGCGTTGTCGATGGCGGCCTCGTAGGTTTCGGGCGAGGTGCCGATCAGCGTCACCATTTTGTAGGTGTTGCTCATGTTCTTCTCCTTTTGGTTTTGGCGACGACTGCTCGAGAGTCGACCGCATGTCTTGTTCTGGACTCTGTTCCGCCCACCTGTAGGGCGAATTGTAGACGGTTTCGCCGCGTTGCGGAATATCTGTTGACAGACTTGCCGCAGTGCGTCATAATACGTCTCGACGCGGCAAAAGGTATTGCCGACATCTTCTCAAGCAAATATCCGTCCCGGTGGGCGGAAAGGAGTTGCAGAATGGCAAAGCAAAATCTGGACGTCAAGAAGCTGCAGGAGGATCTCTTTTCTTCGACACGTCGAGTCTGGCTCGCCGGATTGGGTGTGCTGTCGACTGTCGAGAAGGAGACCCAGAGCCTGTTCACGGAGCTCGTCGAGCGCGGCAAGAAGGTCGAAAGTCGCGGCAAGAAGAGCTGGAGCAAGACCCGTAAGGGAATCGAATCGACAACCGATGAGCTCGGCGAAAAGCTCGATCATAGCGTTTCGGAGGTTCTCCAGCGCATGGGTGTGCCGTCGCGTTCCCAGGTCGAGGAGCTGACCAGTCGGGTGGAGAAGCTCACGGGTCAGGTGGAACGGCTGACGGTGAAGCCAAGCAAGACATCTGCCGGCAAAGCCAGAACGAGGAAGGCCCCGGCCAAGAAGGCCCCGGCCAAGAAGCGGGCTGCCTGAACGCGGCACGGATTCCAGTAGCGGCGCTGGAGCGATCCAGCGCCGCTTTTCTTTTTGGGGCAGCCTGGAGCAGGCTGAAGTGGCGGGCCCTATGCCCACGACGGTGAAGGAGCGGGCGGTGCGGCTGGTAACGGCTACAACTTCAGCACGAGCTTGACCATGTCGTAGGCGCGTCCGTCGGGGTCGGCGCCATAGCCCGGGATCGGGAACTTCTCGAAACCCAGCTCGGTCAGGGTCGCAATGGCATCCTGCTCAAGCTCCTCGATCGGCATACAGCTCAGATGCCGTAGCCCATTGGTTCGGGCAATGGAAATGAAGTCGTTGACAAGGGTCATGCCTAGACCTTGGTTGCGATACTCCGGGTCGAGCAGCCACTTGATTCGACCGACCAGACGCAGCGGTCCCCGATCGCGGGAGTGCAGACTGGCGTCGGCAACGATTTGATGGCCATTGAGTGCGACCAGGGGCAGCACACGGGAGTAATCGATGTTGCTGCCCCAGCTCTCGATCAAGGACGGATCCTCGATGTTGTCCCAGGCGGTGCGTCGGTGCTCGATGGGAAGCCGTTGAAAGAACTCGAAGAGGGCTTGGGTATCGGGTTCGGCAAACGGGCGAATCAAGACCCTCCTACCATCGCGCAGAACGACCTCTTGGGGGAACCGATCGGGCATCAAAGCTTCTCCTTTTTGTGATTTCGTCGCGGCTGATTGGAAGGCGGGCACTGCGGCCGACTTGTGCATCGAGAGCCCACAACTCTCTCGATTCTAGCACCTGGAGAAGTCGATGCTGCCACTCAGGCAGCTGGTGAATACTCGATCACATGGAGCTGGTCGACCGGCAAGCTCCCGACCTCCTGCACTGCACCATCCGGCCAGATGATCTTGATCGACTCGATCTCCGTACCGGTTCCGAGTCCGAAGGTCAGGATCAGCTCGGACTGCGATTGGTAGCTGCGGGCGGGCATGACCTGCCGTCTTTGCGTCTGTCCATTGGACACGAGCTCGACCCTTGCCCCGATCGCATCGCGATTGGGCGCAGGGCGTTGCAGCTTCAGCCTCAACCAATGGTGGCCGAGAGCCTGATCGTTACGCAGCAGCAGAGCCGGCCGCCCGGTCTGCGTGATGATCAGGTCGAGGTCGCCGTCCCCGTCAGCGTCCGCGGTGGCGCTTCCCCGGCCGACGATCGGCTGCGCAAGATCGCCGGTGGCCTCGGGTGGCACGGCGATGAAGCCCTGCCGGTGCTCGGGTCCGGCGTTCCAGAACAGTTGACTCGCCTGTTCGTAGGTCTGGCTTGGATCGACGCTGTTGATCTCACTCTCGAGATGTCCGTTGGTCTGCAGGATGTCCAACCGCCCATCCTGGTCGTAGTCGAGGAAGAGTAGGCCGAAGCTCAACATCAGGCGGCTGGGAGCGCCGACACCTTCGCCGATGGCCTCGTCGGCATAGAGAGACGGGTCGCCTTGCGAAATGTAGAGGGAGGTCATCTCATTGGCGAAGTTGCCGATGGCGAATCCGAGCTCGTCGTCGTTGCGGTAGTAGCCGGCGTCGACGCCCATGGCGCCAGTCGCCTCCCCTGCCCGGCCGAAGGCGAGTCCCCAAAACGCGCCCGCCTCTTCGAAGGTGCCGCCGAGGTTGTGCAGCAAGAAGTTCGACACCGTGTCGTTGGCGATGAAGATGTCCATCCATCCGTCGCCGTCAGCGTCGATCGGTAAGACACCCAGTGCCTTGCCCGCCGGAAGACCCGTGGCCTCATTGCTTACCTGGACTCCGCTCTCTACCGAGACATCGTCGAAGGTGCCATCACCATTGTTGCGATAAAGGTAGGAGTAGGTGCCTTCGAAGTTTGTCGGGGGGCCGTAGGCTCGGCCAACACCGGTGAGTTTATAGTCGACCTCGAAGTCGATGTCTCGCGACCACTGGACGTAGTTGCAGACGAAGAGGTCGAGGTCTCCGTCGTTGTCGTAGTCGAAGAAGGCAGCGCTGGTACTCCAGGTCGCCCGGTCTCCACCGACTCCACTGGCGCGGGTCACATCTCGGAAGCGATCGCCCTCGTTGTGCAGCAAACGGTTCTCGCCGACAGCAGATAGAAACACATCGATCTTTCCGTCGTCGTCATAGTCGCCGACGGCAACGCCGGTGCCATAGATAGGCTGGTCGATTCCGGATGCGCTGGTGATGTTTTCGAAGCGACCGCCGCCCGCGTTGCGGTAGAGGGCGGGCACCGGGAGCTGGGCAGCAGACTTCGAGTGTGGCCAAACGGTGGAGTTGACCAGCAACAAATCGGGGTCCAGGTCGCCATCGTAGTCGAAAAATGCCGCTCCGCTGCCCATGGTCTCGGGCAGGAGCTTCTCGCCTTCGGCACCGTTGAAATGTACGAAATCGATCCCGGCCTGTCGAGTGATGTCGGTGAACTCCACCTGCGGAGCGGTCGATTCCCGTGCAATCTCTTCCGGGGCGGAGGAGTCGATCAACACTTCAGGGGCTGTCTCCTCCGGTCGCCGCAGGAGGGTCCAGATTGCAACGATCGCCAGGGCCAATACCAGGAGAACGAGGAGCGACCAACGAAGGGCTCTGCCGATGATCGCGTCGTCTTCGGGGACGAGTTGGTCCTCTTCTTGGAAATCAGGGGGTCTGTCTGTGCTCATGGAGCTCCTTGGCGCTGCAGATCGTAGATGACGATCGCTTCGGCTGCGTGATTGGCGGGCGGGTTGGCGGCACGGTGGATGGCCACGGCCCGGTCCCGCGCGTTGTCATCAGGCCTGTACTTCTGGTAGAGGTCGAAGTGCTCACTGGCCCGGCCACGCTCATCCAGCTGCTTGAAGATCAAGTCGAGGTTGTAGTGGGCCGTCACATTTTCCGGATCCTCTTGCAAGGCGGCCAGGAACAGATCTCTGGCCTGTTCCAGGAGAGCCTTCCGGTTCGCCTGACGACTCGTGCCCCTTTCCTGTTTGGCTCGTTCGAACAGGGTCTGACCGAGCTCATTGAGCAGACGGTAGTCCCGACTGAAGTCGAAGCCCCGTTGACGGGTCTCCTGATCGTCCAGAGCAAGGATGCTCTCGAAGTTGGCGATGGCCTCGTCGAGGAAGCCATTCTGTTTGTTGACCAGGCCGGTAAACCAGGCGATCGACCAGCTGGGTGCCGGGGGATCGAAGGCGGCAGCTCGCGCCAGGGCATCGATCGCTTTGTCCTGCACCGTACCTTGGGCGAGATAGACCCGCGCCAGGTTCAGGGGGCCATCGGGCCGTCCCAGAGCCTCGACCCGAATGAAGGCCTCCTCGGCCTGGCGGAGCTCACCCTTGGACTTGCCTCCCTTGCGCAGCAACCCGATACCGTAGTCGTTCCATCGTTGCCATTCTGGGATCGGCGAGATCTGGGCCGGGGCCTCACCGCCAGCGACCGGGAAGGTCAGGGTGTCTTCGGCGAGCGTCATGACGGGCAAATCGTTGACGTAGCCCTCACCGAGGACGTAGCGCATGAGTCGGGCGTCGAACTTGCGGTAGAGAAGCTTCACCCGGACCGTGATCGGTTCCTTTTGGTCCGGCGGCACCCGCAGGCGATAGTGCACGACGTCGGCAGCACCCGGTGGGATCTGGTGATCGTAGAGGGAGACGAAGATGTCCGGCACGTTGCGACGTTCGATGCGGTTACCCTGGCGATCGAGAATGTAGGAGTTGATGAAGTGGGACCAGGGGTCCACATCGCCACGGGCATCGATACTGCCGCTGCGACCGATGACACCATCGCCGGCGGTGACGGCCACATCGACCCAGACCTCATTGGAGTCGGTCGTGCCTTGCGTGAAGTGGTGCCCCATCTTGAGCGTGCGGATGACGGATTCCAGGAGATAGACCCGGCCAGGTTCGAGGGTCGGAATTTCGGGACGCAGCGGAGCGATGAGCTCGTCGGTGATCGCCCCACCGGGCTTGAGGCCGAAGATGTCGACCCGCATGACGCCCTCGTTGAACTGCCGGTGCTTTTCGATGACCCATTCGGGTTGACCGAGAAGCTGGGGAATGGCGGTGTTGGCGCTCGGAAACTGGTGGTCATGAATCGTCAGGTTGCCCGAATCGTCGAAGTCCTGGGCGCTGAACTGCTGCGAGGCCAGCAACGGCATATGGCAGTTGTTGCAATTGGGCTCGGCCTCATCAGGGTAGTAGAAGCTGGAAACCCCGTGACCGGAGACCCCGCTCAACAGGAAGCTGTCGTAGTGGTTCTGCCCCCTCAGCCACTTGTAGGCGTTGAGCTCCTCGGGAATATGAACCTTGTGACAGGTGCCGCAGAATTCGGTCTCCTTGTGCAGGGGCTTGAGAAAGGTCTTCTTGTGAAACTCCGGCTTGGCCTTGACCAGTTGCCGATTGACCCATTTCAGGACGGTGTTCTCGCTGAAAGCGAAGGGGTAGTGAATGGGCTCCTCGATAGTGAAATCCGAGTTGCCACGCGGGGAGTTGACATGGGTGATCGCGTGACAGGACGTGCAGGTGATGCCGGCGCTGGCGGTGGGGTCGTTGACATCGTCGAAATCGGGATCGTCGAACTTGCCGCCAAAGAAGACCACCGGGTCGTGGCAACCGGCGCAGAACCGGGCCGCCTGCACGTTGCCATCGCGTTCCAGGGCGACCCGACGAGTGTCGCGTACCGAGGCGAGGTAGACCGGGTTGTTGAACGAGCTGAACCGATGCACGCTGGCTTCCCAGGTCTTGAAGCTGTCCTCGTGGCATTCCTTGCAATACTGCTCATTCATCAGAACCCGGGTTGGGATGAAGTCGCCGGTGGCCGTCCGGGCCAGGGAGGGAAAGAAGTACTGTTCGCCAGAGGCGGGGCCCTCGAGATTCCATCGGCGCGGATCTTGAGCTTGCACGATCAGCAGGATGGCGGCGAAAACGGCGCCGACGATAGCCCACCGAATGCCGATCTGCCAGCGGATCTTCTTGCCTGCCAACCGGTGGAGCACAAAGAGCCAGGCGGCCACCAGGGGAGTCAGGATGTGAGTCCAGTAGGCGACCGCTCGCACAGTGGGATTGTTGACGACGATGACACCTTCGATACGGGTCAGCACGATGCCACTGGCCAATAGCACCAGCGCCACGAAGAAGAGTGCGATGCCGACCCAGACTGCACGGCGATTCGGCCGGTTGAAGGTATTGCGCAGGTGGATCAGCCCAAAAGCCACCACTGGAACGATGATCAGGAACCCGAGCACCAGGTGAATGAGGAACATCACCAGGTAGAACCAGTTTTGATAGGTCTCACCGGTGAACCATTCAAAGGCGGTCACGCTCACCAGGTAGCTCGCGTTGACGGCTAGCAGGGCGAACAGGCCAAACACCACACCGAGCAGGCGTTTGAGCTGGGGACCTACCGCGGGCAGGTAGCGACGACGGGGCCTGGAGGGATCGTTGGAACTGCTCCCTGGTATCTGGGCAGCCATCGTGGGGGTCAGGGACGGGTCTCGGAGTAGCCCTCGGGCAGCGGCGTCTCTTCTCTGTAGGCGGCACGGCCGCGAGCCACGAAGTCGTCGACCTTCCTGGCATGAGCCTGGATCAACAGGGCGACCTGGCTGTCGTCGGAGGTTTCGATGACTTCGACGCCACCCTCGATGTCGTTGATCTCCATATGGATCGCATCACGACGTTCGAAGATTTCCTGAAAGAGCGGATCCCAGTTGCGAATTCGGCCACCTTCCCGGATCAGGTTTGCCATTTGACGAACGTGCTCCCGGAGGGACTCGGTCAGTTCCGGATCTTCCGTCGTCGTGCTGGTCCGGACCCCTGCAGGGATCATCTCGACCTCTCGTTTGACTCGAGCATGGTTGTCGATCAGGAAGTGGGCCAGTTGCATCTCCGGGCGTCCTGCGTGACCTCGACCGGCACCCGCTGAGTTGTCGCCAGCTCCCTTGCCTCGCCCCATTCCACAGCCCGCGCCCTTCCCTCCGCCCGAGTCCCGACCCTTTCCTTTGCCCCGCTGGCAGCACCCACAGGCGGGATTGACTTCGTCGATGGGCTGTGAAGTTGCCGGCGATTCCGGTTCGACCTCGACCCCATTGCCGGAGGCGGCAGTGTCGGAAGCTTTGGCTGCGGTCCCCGCACCGGTGATCGGCAGTGCCAGGGCGAAACAGATCAGGGCCGCGCGGCCGAGTGACCCCAGGCGAAGATCGGCAATGATGGGCTGTAAAGCACTCATGAGTCTGTCGTCTCCCTCTTCCACGGGTTTGGTGCCATCGGAGGTTAGTCTATCGGTACAGGGGGGAGTAGTGACAAGTGGGCGACGGAGGATCGGTTTGCGTCGCTCATGGGTCTAAACTGGGTGATGATGCAAAAAGGGCGAAGTTTCGTAACCAGATCGCTTCTGCCTACGGCGGCACTGTTTTCTGTGCTCCTGGTGGGATTGATCGCCGGTGTCAGCACGGGAGCAAGCGAATCTGGCACCCGGATCTCTACCCCTGGGGATGGAGAGGAATATCCTTACGGCATGAGCTGGAAACAGGTGGATCGGTTGCAGCATGAGGACAAGTTCGCCGCAGCTGCGACTCTCGTCGAAGAGATCCTGGGGCAGGCGATTGAGGCAGCTGACGAAGACGAGTGGACGCGGGCCCTGGTTCGCAGGCTGCAATTGCGCACGGCCCTGCACGGCTACGCGACGGCCGTCGAGTCTCTCCGGGAGAGTCCCTGGCCCGAATCGCCCATGCACCGAGCGATACTGGAGCTGTTCTATGCGCACGGTCTGGTGACCTATCTGCACGCCTATTCATGGGAGATCGCGCAGCGCGAGCTGATCGAGACTGCGGCCGAGGTCGACCTCGAGCATTGGTCCCAGGATCAGATCCTCGCGGCGGCACAGCAGGCCTTCCAGAGGGTGTGGGCATCGCGGGAGACGTGGGGGGCCAGGGGACTCGGGAGCTGGGCGTCATACCTCGAGCAGAACGACTATCCAGCACGCATTCGGGGAACGTTGCGGGATGCAGTGACCTATCTCTGGGTGGAGCTGCTGACCGACTCCAGTCTTTGGCGGGCGCGCCACAGCAACGAGGTCCACCAACTCGACCGCGATGGCCTGATCGAAGGCGGATTCGATGTCGAAGCCATCGGGCACCTCGACGACCCGGAGATACATCCGTTGGTGAAGATGGCAGCCCTGCTGGACGACCTCGAGTCGTGGCATCTGGCCGAGGAGCGCCCCGAGGCGGCCTTCGAAGCTCGATTGCAGCGTTTGCTTCGACTGCACGAGGCCATGGATCAGGAGGACGATCGCTCGGCGATCCGCGCGGCCCTCGGAGAGGCTCTCGTCGACCTCGGAACCCGCTATGCCTG
This sequence comes from uncultured Acidobacteriota bacterium, assembly GCA_963707075.1. Lineage (GTDB taxonomy): Bacteria > Acidobacteriota > Thermoanaerobaculia > Multivoradales > JAHEKO01 > CAXMQZ01. The sequence goes on along the minus strand of CAVPOX010000002.1, from coordinate 641,996 downwards.
GTGGTCGATGGGGCAGGCGGCCTTGGCCGAGATGGTCCAACAGGAGACAGCTGCAGACGCCCTGATTCGAGCCAGAGCGATTGCCGACGCCGGCCAGCAGGCCCACCCTTCGAGCGTCGGAGGGCAACGCTGCCGCCACATCGTGGCGTCGATCGAGGCGCCATCCTATGAGCTCTCCTCCATGCAGACCGATGGACCGGGTCGGCGCTCGCTCCTGATCCGGCACAAGAACCTGCCGACCGTCTATTTCCGCGCCTATCGACTGGATCTCTTGCGGCGGATCGAGTCGAGTCGCGACTACGACCTGCTGCCAGGTTACGGCGAGGTGCCGGAGGTCATCGCCGGTCTGCCGGTGGACATTGAGTGGAGCGTCGACCTCCCGGAGACCCCTGACTTCTCGATGCATTCGACCTATGCCACACCCCCGTTGACCGAGCCGGGGATGTACCTGGTAGTGGCCTCGGCAACCCGCAACTTCAGCGAGAGCCACAACAGGCGCGTGGCCGTGCACCTGCTCATTGGTGATCTGGTTCTGCTGACCCGCAACCTGGAATCGGGTTTCGAGGTCGAGGTTCGTTCGGGGCAGAGCGGCAAGGCTCTGCCGGGCGTCGAGGTTCTGCTCTACCGCTACGACTACCGTCGGGGCCACCGTCGTGTCGCCAGCCTGCGGACCGATGCGGAGGGCCTGGCCAGACTGCAGGGCCCGGGGCGTCCGCAGGACCGCTACTTCGTCGTGGCCAGGAAGGAAGGGCAGATCGGACTCGACTCGAAGGCCCTGTGGCAACTGGCGCGATCCAGGCTGGCGAGGACCGAGGCGCTGGTCTACACCGACCGCAGCGTCTATCGGCCGCAGCAGCGTATCCAGTGGAAGGCCGTGGCTTATCAGATGGGGGAAGAGGCCGAGGCCGGGGTGCTGGCGGACCACCCGTTGCGGGTCGAGTTGCTCGATGCGAACCATCAGGTGGTCGAGAGTGTGGAGGTCGAGACCAACGCATTCGGTGCAGCTGCGGGCGTCTTCGACATTCCTGCTGGCCGGCTCCTGGGGCAGTGGCATCTGCGGACCTCCCTGGGAGGCTCCACCTATGTGCGAGTCGAGGAGTACAAGCGGCCGACTTTCGAGGTCACGGTGCGGGATCCGGAAGGTCCGCTACGTCTCAACCGCCCCGCCGAGTTGGGAGGCGAGGCCCGCTACTACTTCGGTCTGCCCGTCGTCGAGGCGCAAGTCGATTGGCAAGTCGAGCGGGTCCCCGTGTATCCCCGCTGGTGGTGGCTCTGGGGACACGAGACGGTCCAGTCCGAAGTGGTGGCTGCGGGGAGCGGGACCACCGATGCTGAAGGGCGGTTCGACCTGACTTTCTTGCCAGAAGCCGACGAGCGCCATGCAGCGGATGGCGGGGTGACCTACCGTTTTCGGCTGAGCGTCGATCTGGTCGACGATGGTGGGGAGACCCGATCGGCAGAGCGTACCTTTCAGCTGGGCTTCGTTTCGGTCCAGGCTTCGATCGAGACCGACCTCGGATTCTTCCGAGTCGGCCAGCCAGCGAGGGTGGCGGTACGGCGTAGCGACCTCGACGGCAACCCCAGAGCGGGAGTCGGAGAGTGGACGTTGGCTCGATTGCAGTCTCCCGACCGAACGTTGCTGCCAGCCGAGCAGCCTCTTCCTCGGCCGACCGAGGCCCAGCAGCAGTTCGCCACCCCAGGGGATGCACAGAGACCCCGGTGGGCACCCGCCTATGACCCGGAGGAGGTGCTCAGCCAGTGGCAGGAGGGAGGTGCCAGCGCGGCGCGGACGGTTTCCCACGATGACCGGGGCATGGCAGAGCTCGATCTGGGAGCACTCGCGGCCGGAGCGTATCGCCTGACCTACCGGACGCGCGACGATTTTGGAGCGATCTGTGAGACGTGGAAGGACCTGGTGGTCGTCGAAAGCGGCGCACAGCCGATCGGCCTGCCGGCTCTGTTGGTGGTCGAAAAGCCCACCGTATCGGTAGGAGACACGGCTCGCATACTGGTGCAGTCCGGTCTGCTGGACCAGCAGATGGTGTTGGAGATCCATCGGCAGGGGCTACGGACCCAACGGCGCGAATTGAGCTCGGCAGCGGGCGTGCAGGTGATCGAGATCCCCATCGATGGCAAGCAGCGCGGCGGTCTGGGAGTGCGGCTGACCGCGGTGCGGGATCACCAACTGATGACCTTCACCGAGACCATCTTCGTCCCTTGGGAAGACCGCCAGCTGCAGTTGCGCTTCAGCAGTTTTCGCGATCTCTTGCGGCCCGGTCAGCGAGAAACCTGGCGGCTCGAGGTCGAGGACTGGCGTGGCGAAGCGCTCGCGAAGGGCGCGGCCGAGCTTCTGGCCTATATGTACGATCGCAGCCTGGACATCTTCGCTCCGCACCAGCCGCCTGATGTCGTCTCTCGCTACCCGACTCTGACTGCCGTGGGTCCGTTGCAGGTCAACCTCGGTGGGCGAGGAGAGGTCTGGTCCGAGGAGGCGGAGTTTGGCACCTTGCCGGACTATCCCGTCCTGCGTGGCGATCGTCTGATCTTCCTCGACGAATACGGCCTCGGTGGCCCCGGCATCCAGGGGCGCGGCGGGCTGCGCTTGCCCTCGGCCATGGCAGCCATGAGCGCAGATATGGCGATGGAGGAGGGGATGAGTCCCGAGGCCAGCAAGATCGTGGCCGAGCCGGCACCCCCTGGCGAGGGCGACATGGTTGAACAGGACGAGCCCGGGTCCGAGGTGACACCCCGTTCCGACTTCTCGGAGACCGCGTTCTGGGAACCCCATCTTCTGGTCGGTGAGGATGGATCGGTGGCCTTCGAGTTCACGGTTCCGGACTCGGTCACCGAATGGAATGTCTGGGTGCATGCGGTGACGCGTGACCTGCGGGGGGGCTCGTTGCACGCCGAGAGCCGCTCGACCAAGGATCTCATGGTGCGACCTTACCTGCCCCGGTTCCTGCGCGAGGGCGACCGAGCTGAGCTCCGGGTGATGGTGAACAACGCGGCGCAAAGCGACCTGTCGGGCACTCTCGACTTCGACATTCGCGATCCGGCGACAGGAGAGAGTCTGCTTGCCGAATTCGGATTGAGCCGGGACGAGTCTGTCGCGGTGCCCTTCGCAACCGCAGCGGGTGGCTCATCGGCCCTCACCTTCGAGCTCGCGGTGCCGGCCCGCGTGGGGGAGGTGGCGATCGAGGTCAGGGCTCAGGCCGGAGACTTGCGCGATGGTGAGCTGCGTCCATTGCCGTTGCTGCCCGGCAGGATGCACCTGAGTCAGTCACGATTCGCGACGTTGCAGGATCGGGATCGACGCGAGCTGCACTTCGCCGATATGGCAGCAGCCGACGATCCGACAGTGGTCCAAGAGCAGCTCGTCGTGACTCTCGACGCACAATTGTTCTACGGAGTACTGGGGGCGCTGCCCTATCTGACGAGCTTTCCCTATGAATGTACCGAGCAGACCCTGAATCGCTTTGTCTCGACCGGGATCGTCACCTCGCTGTACGACGAGTATCCGTCGGTAGCGCGGATGGCTGCCGAGTTCTCGCAGCGTCGGACGCAGTTCGAAACCTGGGACGGAGCGGACGCGAACCGCAAGATGAGCCTGGTGGAGACACCCTGGCTCCGTTCGGCGCAAGGCGGCAGCGCCGATGCGGAGGATCTACTGAACGTGCTCGACCCGCGAGTCGCCGAGGCGGAACGGCGCGCTGCCCTGGCAAAATTGGCCAAGGCTCAGACGGCTCTCGGGGGATTCCCCTGGTGGCCGGGTGGTCCCCCTTCACCGTACATGACGCTCTATCTGCTGCATGGGTTCTCGCGCGCGCTCGAGTTCGGCGTCGAGATCCCGCAATCCATGGTGGTCGCCGCCTGGCAGTACATGCATCGGCACTATGTCGATGAGATGGCGCAGTCGATGATCGGAGACGACTGCTGTTGGGAGATGGTCACCTTCCTCGATTACGTGCTGTCGAGCTATCCGAGCGATGCCTGGACCGGCGGTGTCTTCGTCGAAGCGGAGCGACGGGTGATGCTCGATTTTTCTTTCCGGCACTGGCGCAGTCATTCACCGTTGCTGAAGAGCTTTCTGGCGTTGACGCTCGAGAGGTCGGGGCGGGATGACGATGCTCACCTGGTCTTCGACAGTGTCATGGATTCCTCGCGGACGACGCGCGACGAAGGCACGTTCTGGGCTCCGGAGGATCGGGCCTGGCTGTGGTACAACGACACCATCGAGACGCATGCCTTCGCGCTGCGCACGCTGACAGAGATCGACCCCCAGGACGAGAGGCGCCACGGGTTGGTTCAGTGGCTGTTTCTCAACAAGCAGCTGAACCACTGGAAGTCGACCCGGGCGACCGCCGAGGTGATCTACTCTCTGGTCCACTACCTGGACAGAGAGGGCGGCCTGGGACAACGTGAAGCGGCCTCGGTCCAGATCGGCGACCGGCGCCGCTCCTTCGCGTTCGAGCCTGATGCCTACACGGGTGACAACAGGCAATGGAGGGTCGCTGGCAGCGAGATCGATCCTGTCGCGGACTCGACGGTCGTGGTCGAGAAGACAACTCCAGGGTTGATGTTCGCCTCGGCCACCTGGCATTTCTCGACCGAGCGGCTCCCCGCTGAAGCGGAGGGCGATTTCTTCTCGGTGGACAGAACCTTCTACCGCCGATCGTCGACTGTGGATGGCTGGGTTCTACGACCCCTGGCCGAGGGGGATCCCCTGGAGGTCGGAGACCAGGTCGAGGTTCATCTCTCGGTGCGGACGCGGCACGCGGCGGAGTACGTCCACCTGCGAGATCCTCGCGGAGCTGGCTTCGAGCCGGTTTCCGCGACGTCGAGCTACAAGTGGGACCTGGGGATCGGTTGGTATGAAGAGATCCGCGACAGCGGCACCAACTTCTTCTTCGACTGGCTCCCGGCCGGGGAATACACCTTCAAGTACCGCCTGCGAGTAGCCATGGCCGGCGAGTTCAAGGTGGCCCCGGCAGTGATGCAGTCGATGTACGCACCCGAGTTCACGGCGTACTCCTCCGGTGCTGCAATCGCAATCGAGAACTAGTCGAACGGATCGCCCGACGCTTTAGCGGCTCGCCGGCAGCTGCAGGACCTGACCGATATAGATCGAATCGGACCGCAGGCCGTTGATTTTCTTCACCGAGTAGACGTCGGTGTGATGCCGCTGGGCAATCTTCCAGAGGGTGTCGCCGCGCGAGACCTGGTAGTGGGTGGGCTGACCTTCACTGAGGATCTCGGCGCCCTGTGCCTTCCAGGAGTTGGGGAAGAGCGCCACATGGTAGTGGGGTGGGCGGGACTCGAGCATGGCATCGAGGACGCCGTTGACCTCCAGCGTCAACAGCGTCATCTCGATCCAGGTACGACAGCTACGGTCCCAACTGCGTCGCAGATCCATCGCCATGCCGGCAGGGTGTACCGAGCGCTTGGACGCGTTGCGCGGCTGGCGGTTGCGTGCCCGGGTCAGGCTCGTCACTACCAGCTTCTCACCACATTCGAAGTAGTATTCCTGGCCCAGCTTGGCGAGAAAATCGCGGACCTCGGGGCGGGCGTAGGGAAAGGTGACGCCCTCCTTGATCTCGAAATAGGCGTTGCCCGAAACCGGGACCAGTACCCCCGAGTCGATCATGTCCTCGACGTCGGCAGAGGTGCGGGCGAAACTGTACCCATGCCGTTCGGCCTGCAGGTTCTGCAGATCCATCGAATTGGTGGAGACGCGCAAGCTTTGAGCTTGCAGGGTCGATGGCGTGAGCAAGGTGCCCGCAACCAGTAATGCGGTGGCCACGCTTTGCGCTAGCCACCGGCCTATACCCATTGGACTGGCATCCTCTCTCTGCATCGAACCGACTTTTGTGGAATGACCCCCCTTGGCCTTCGACGGCGATCGTCGGTGATCGTGGTCCGTCAGTGCCTTCCATCTGTGGCAGCGTCAATATATCGAATTGCCCGCATATGTCGTCAAGGTTTTTTTTCACATCCGGTCCTGTGGTGGTTTACACAACTTCTGGGTGCTGAGTAGACTGCTGGGCACATGGCCTACTTGTTCGCCAACCTCTTCGGCCTGATCGGCCTGGTTGGTGTCTGCTATCTGGCGGGTTGGCTCGTCGATCATCTGCTGATGCAGGGCCGCGGTCTCGAGCCGCTCTCGGGCCCTGCCCGTTTTGCCCTGGGTGCTGCGGTGTGGATGGGTCTGCTCTTCATCGCGGCGGCGCTGGGGCTGTTGAACCCGGCAGTGCTTGGCCTGCTGTGTCTGCTCATTCTGGTCGGCGTGTGGCGCGTCCGCCAGGCAATGGGCGCCCCTCTATTGCCGAACGACGGTCCGAGCGCCGCCACCGCTGTCGATCGGCCGAGTCGGGTCGTGGCCCTCGGTGTCATGATTCTCCTGATGGTCCTGTGGCTGCAGAGCCAGTGGCCACAGATCTCCTGGGACGCGGCTGTCTACCATCTGACGGTCCCCAGGTTGTATATCGAACAGGGTGGCTTTCGTCGCATCCCGTTCAATGTCTACTCCAACTGGCCTCTCAATACCCAGCTTCTCTACGCCATGGCGCAGATGATCGGCGACTACGTGCTGGCCAAGGCAGTGCATTTCGCCTTTGGAGTCGCCACTGTTGTGGCGATCTATCGGGCCGTCGAGCGGGGAAGCGCGAAGTGGGTGGGTTGGGTGGGTGCCGCTCTCTTCCTGGCCAATCCGGTGGTTCTCGATGAGATGCGTGCGGCCTACGTCGACCTCGCCTATGCCTGTTTCTTCTTTCTGGCCTTCCTCTTCGTCCACTTCGCCCTCGAGAACGCGGAGACCGCGAATCGCCAGTTGCTCCTGGCGGGCGTCTTCGCGGGAGTTGTCGCCGGAATAAAACCGACCGGAGTCCTTGGCGTTGTCTGTCTGGTGATGCTGTACCTCGTGGTGTCGCTGCGTCGACGGAGTCCGCTCGTAGCGGCGCTGGGAGGCGCGATGCGCATCCTGGTCCCGGCCGGGCTCTTGCTGACACCATGGTTGCTGAAGAGCTGGATATTGACAGGCAACCCGACCTATCCGTTCTTCTACTCGGTCTTCGGCGGACCCGAGTGGAGTGCCGAGCTGGGCAAGCAGCTTCGGGAATGGCAGCTGGGCATGGGCATGGGCAGGAGCTGGTTGGACTATCTGCTCCTGCCCTGGCGTGTCGTGGTCGAGGGCGGTCCGGGGTACGACCATTTCGATGGCCGGTTGCTACCAGCATGGCTGGTCCTGGTACCGCTGGCTCTGGTGGTGGGCAGGCGCCGACCCTTGATCTTCCGTAGCTTGGGTGTAGCGGGATCGTATTGGGTCTTCTGGGCCCTGTCCTCCCAGCAGATGCGTTTCCTGATTCCGATCCTGCCGCTACTCGCGGTGGCCGGTGCGCTCGCCATCGACGAAGCGATCCAACGGGTTGCGTCGACTGTGCAACCCGTACTGCGCTGGGGGAGCTCCTTGATTGCCGTTGGCTGGCTCGTTTTGATCGTCTGGGGTCAGGCGAGCTCGACCAGGATGATGGTGGGTCAATACCTGGAGCAGGGGCGCGACATTCTTGCCTCGGGCGTGCATCCGGTGTTCGAGTTCATCGATGAGGAGCTGCCTCCTGATGCCAGGTTGCTGTTTCTCAATACCAACCACGGGTTCTTCTGCGATCGCGAATTTGTCGCCGATAGCTTTTTCGAAGCTTCGCAGATCAACGCGCTGTTGCGACAAGAGGAGGGTCCCGAGGGCGTCGGCAGGGCGCTGCGCGCGCTCGGAATCACCCATCTCCTGATCGAGAATCGCGACCGCTTCGTTCCCTGGCCCGAATCGCTGTTCGAGTACCTGAATGATCGCAGCCGCACGCAGCCCCTGTGGCGTTCCGAAGACAAGGTCTACGACGTGGTCGAGGTGCTGAGTGCCCCCCGACGAGCCCCCTGATCGAACGGCGGCCCTGCTAACGAAATTTCTCGATCAGCACGATGTCGTTTTGGATCTGGCCGCGGGCGATCAGCAGCTGCGAGTGGTCCGGGGAGACCGCGTAGTCGAATATCTCGCCCTCGGTGAACCGGGTGAGCTGCTTCGGCTCGCCGCCATTGAGGGGCATGAGGTAGATATTCATCACGCCGTCGCGGGTCTCCGCATGGTAGAGACTCTCGCCGTCGGGGCCCCAGGGAGAGCCCTGCTCGGAGTGGAAATCGAACCACTGCAAGACCTCGCCACCTTCGGCGGGCAAAATCGCGGTGCGGATGCGCCCATCGCTCGGATCCAGCATGTGCAGGGCCATCCTGGTACCGTCGGGGGAGAAGCTGGGCTGGTGGGCCAGGTTCTCGGCGACGAGAGTAGCCTCGCCACCTGCCAGGGGTCGCCGCAGAAGATGAAACTGCCCTTGGTGCATGGTGCGATAGAACAGTTCACTGCCATCACCTGAGAGTGAGGCATCCATGGCAAACACCTCGTCTTCGGCGAGGAGCCGCGACGAGCCGTCGTCCAGGTCCATGAGCACGATGCCTAAAACCTCGCCATCGAATCGCTCGAGTACCAGTTGTCTTCCGTCGGGGTGTGCGCAGGGGTTCTGGTTGAAGAGCGCAGTAGTCAGACGGCGGGCGTTGCTCCCGTCGGGATTCATCACCCAGATGTGGACCTCGGTTCCTTCGTCGGCGGTGAAGGCGATCTGACCGCTCGGGCTCCACGCCACACCGTCGTCACCGTTGGCTGAGCCGGTGGTCGTGGGGATAACGGTGGGTGCTTTCTCAGAATCGACCAGGTCCTGCAGCCAGAGCGCCGAGCGCGTCTCGCTCTGCACCGTAGCCAACCTCTGCCCATCGGCGGTGAGACTGATTCCGCTATAGGAGTTGAGATCATTGGTGATCCTTCGGATATCCCCGGAGGGATGGGCGACCTCCCAGATCTGGGGCCCGCTGAGATTCAACCTGAAAGCCGTGACAAGCAACCCGCTGCCGTCGGGATACCAGGAGAGGGAGCCGAATCCGTCCCAGGTCTCGTCGCTCAGGGGTATCATCTCGCCTCCCTCCACGGGGGCGACCTGGAGTCTCATCTTGAGTGCTTCGAAGTCGAGGGTGCCAAAGGCGATGCTCTGGCCATCCGGCGCCCAGGCGGGTGTCGCCATGAGTCCATCATTGAGCTTGGTGACCAAACGCTCGCTACTTCCATCCAGGTTGGCGACCCAGAGTTCTTGAGTCACTCCGATCCCGCCCCCCGGGTGTCGCAGAAAAGCAATCTGCGTGCCGTCGGGTGAGAGTGTGATCTCACCGTTGACATCACTCATCAGCTTGCGTGGTGTGCCGCCCAGGGTGGGAATCTGGTAGAGATCGGCCGGGGCATCGAAGAGCATCGACGCCTGGTAGACGATGTAGTCCCCATCGGGCGTGAAAAGGACATTGCGAAACCAGATGTCCTCCTCGGGCACAATCTCGACATCGCTGCCGGTCGCCACCTGTTTGATACGCAGCGAGGGGCGTCGGCCCTCTTCCGAGAGATAGGCGACATACTTCCCGTCTGGCGAGATTGCGACCTGGCTCGCTCCTCCGGAGCTGGTGAGATTGCGGATCTGCATCGACTGAAAGTTGGCCGATGCTTGCGGACTGTCTGTCTCCTTGTTGCTGCCTATGCTGCTCCAGAGACCGAAGCCGACGCCCAGGACCGCCAGGGTAAGAGCTACCGGCAAGACCCACTTTCGCCGGGTCGGGCCGCTGGTGGTAGGTCCCCCAACCGGAGTCGCCTGTCCCGTAGCCACCTCCTCCTGCAGCTCTTCGAGTTCGTTGCGCAGGTCGAGGGCCGACTGGTAACGCCGGGTCGGGTCCTTTTGCAGACAGCGTTTGACAAAGCGGCCGAGCTGTCTGGGGAGCCGCGCGTTGAGGTCGGTCACCGAGCCGGGATCGTCGCGCATGATCGAGGTCAGCACCGACATGCTGGTGTCGCCTTCGAAGGGTCGCTTGCCCGTTGCCATCTCGTAGAAGATGACACCGAGAGAGAAGATGTCGGTGCGGTGGTCGACGGGCTTGCCCTCGGCCTGCTCCGGACTCATATAGGCGACCGTACCAAGCACCCGGCCCTCTTGTGTCACGGTCTGGGTGGGCATTTCGTCGCTTGCCGAACCGCCGGCACTGATCGGTCCTTCCGCGAGCTTGGCGAGCCCGAAATCGAGAATCCGCAACCGGCCATCGTCGCCGACCATGACGTTCTCCGGTTTGAGGTCCCGATGGGTGATACCTTGCTCGTGGGCGGCTGCCACGCCAGCGGAGAGCGGGATGGCCAGCTCGAGGAATCGATCGGTCGACAAACCACCGTTGGGAAGAAGCTCGGAGAGCGATCTGCCCTTGACCAGCTCCATGGTGATGAAGTGCTGCCCATCGATCTCTTCGACCGAGTGAATGGTGACGATGTTCGGGTGGTTGAGCGCCGCTACGGCCTGGGCTTCACGCTCGAACCGAGCGCGGCGCTCCGCATCTCCGGCCAGCTCGGAAGGCAGGACCTTCAACGCCACCTGGCGGTTGAGCCTGGTGTCCTCGGCGACATAGACCTCACCCATACCACCCTTGCCGAGCAACTGCACGATCCTGTAGTGACCCAGGCTTTCACCCACCATCGCCTTCCTCCGATGAATTGAGATAGACGGCCAACGATACCGCACTATCGTTGGAAAAGTTGACAGGGTATGGGGCCTCCGAGATACTTGCAGCCGCCCCGGCGCAGCGCAGGTGTGAGTCGTGGGCTTCCGCGTCGGACATCAATCAGCTCAAGTCGGAAACAACTTATGTCAGAAAGACAAGACGTCATCCTGGGCGCCGGCCTCTCCGGTCTGACCGCTGCCTACACGTTGCAGCTCGGCGGCGAGGACCATTGGCAGATCTATGAACGTGAACCGAATGTCGGGGGGCTCGCCCGCACCGTCGAGATCGACGGCTATCGCTTCGACTACGGCCCGCACATTCTCTTCACCATCGACAAGGAGATGGAGGCGCTGATCCGCGACCTCCTGGGTGACAATTTCCATGCCCAGGAACGGCGCGCCTACATCTACCATGAGGCTCAGGACCTCTACACCAAGTTCCCATTCCAGGCGCATCTGCACGGTTTGCCTGTCGAGACGGTCAAGGATTGTCTTGTCGGCCTGGTGGAAGCGGTGGAAGGTCAGGCCAGGGGCGATTTCAACCCCCAGAACTACGACGAGTGGATGCGTGGTTTTTTTGGGGACGGCATTGCCGAGCATCTGATGATTCCCTATGCGCGGAAGATCTGGACCGTCGAGCCCGACACCATGGACTTCAGCTGGATCGGCCGACGGGTTCCGACACCCGATGTCGAGCGCATCATTCGTGGCGCGCTCGCCGAAGAGACCGAGCAGGTGGGGGCGACCTCGAACTTCTGGTACACCAAGCGTGGCGGGATCGAGCCACTACCTACCGCTCTCGGAGAGCGGGTGAAGAACATCCATCTCGAGCGCACGGCCGAGCGGATCGAGCTACCGGCCAGGCAGGTGGTCTTTACCGATGGTGAGGTCGTACCATTCGAGCACCTGATCTTTTCGCTGCCTCTCTGCTACGTACCCCGGTTCATTCCGAACCTGCCACCCGAGGTGCAGACCGCCTGCGAAGGACTGCGCTATCAGGGAATCTACTGTGTCAACGTCGGTGTCGATCGGGAAGCGATCTCCGACAAGCACTGGATCTACTACTACGAGGACGACTTTCCTTTCCATCGTCTTTCCTTGCCTGCCAACTTCAGTCCCGACTGCGTACCACCGGGCAAGAGCTCCATCGCCACCGAGGTGGCCTTCTCCGGTGTGCGACCGTTGAACAAGGAGACGGCGGTGGAAAAGACCATCGAAGGCTTGATTGCTGCCAAACTCATCACACCCGACGACAACATCTCGCTGGTACATACCGAAGAGATCCTGCCGGCGTACATCATCTACGACCTCAATCACGCCAACTACATCCAGATCATCCGCGAGTATCTTTTGGAGAACGGGATCTACAACGTGGGCCGTTTCGGTGAATGGCAGTACTTCAACATGGATCATTCCATGCGCAGCGGCAAGACAGCGGCCGACGCGATCCTGGCGAGTCGCGATTGACCATCGATGATGCCGAAGACGAGAGATCCGCAGGCTCCGGTGGCGGTGATCATCGTCAACTGGAACGGTGTGAGCGACACCCTGGATGTCCTGCTTGAGCTCGATGAGGTCGAGGGACCACCGCTGCGGATCATCGTCGTCGACAACGGTTCGACCGACAGCTCGGTCGAGACCCTGCGTCGAGAGCGCCCCGAGGTCGACTTGGTCGAGACCGGGGAAAACCTGGGCTTTGCGGGAGGCAACCTGGCGGGGATTCGCCACGCCCTCGAATACGACGATACAGGCTGGATCCTGCTTATCAACAACGATGTCGCTGTCGAAAAGGGATTCCTGCTGCCGCTGATCGAGGCCTGCGCCGACCCCGGGATCGGGGCGGCGGCCCCCAAGATCTACTACTTCGAGCCCGACGACCTCATCTGGGCGGCGGGTGGCAAGCTGCGATTGCGGGAGACCGTAACGGAGGAGTTCGGTCAGGGCCAGCCGGACGGACCGGCCTTCTCGACCGCCTCGGACATGACCTATCTGACGACCTGTTGCCTGCTGATTCCTCGCGATGCCATGGAGAGGGTCGGACCGCTGGATCCCCTCTACTTCATCGGTGTGGATGATGCCGACTGGTGCAGGCGCGCTCTGAATGCGGGGTTCCGTTTGCGCTACGTGCCAGAGAGCAGGATCTGGCACAAGGTCGCGGTCTCCACCGGTGGCAGCTACGCGCCCTTCAAGACCTTCCACACCGGCCGGAGCAATACTCTTTATGCCCGCAGGCACTTCGGAGCTCTTGGGCTGTTGGCATTTCTGGGCGCCAATGGTCTGGGTCTGGTTGCGGCAATGATGCGAGAGCTCTTCGGCGGCAATCCTGCGGCGGTTCTGGCCAAGGCGAAGGGGGTCTGGAGAGGGCTGAGAGACCCACTCTCCGAGCCACCACGGCTCTAACGCCTTTCATCCTTCAGCTCTAGCGGGCTTCGGAGATCGAGTCGACGAGAAATTGATGTCGGTGGTTGAGCAGGCGTCGGTAGCTCAGCAACACGGCCCCGACAGTCGCCATCGCGGTGACCGAAGCGATCAGGAACATGATGACGATCTGGTACTTCACGGCTTCGGCGGGCGGCACCCCGGCGAGCATCTGACCGGTCATCATTCCGGGGAGGCTCACCAGGCCGACGACCGTCATCGAATTGAGAATCGGAATCATGCCCGTGCGCACCGCTTCACGTATGGCGGGCAGTGCTGCCTCCCAGCGGGTGGCACCGAGGGTCAGGTAGAGCTCGACCTGGTCTCTTCCGCGGACCAGGGTCTCGGTGAACCTGTCGAGGCCGAGCGAGATCCCCGTCAAGGCGTTGCCCAGAATCATTCCCAGGAAGGGGATGGCGTATTGAGGCCGATACCAGGGGTCGACGCGAACGATGGATGACAAGGCGATGGCTGTCACGATCCAGGAGCTCACCAGGATCGACAGGGTGCTGGCAATCCAGATGCCAGGGAACCTGCGGGAGGTTCGGCGCACCGCTGCCAAGCCCGCGATCAGCACCATGATGAATGCCAGTCCTACCACCGGCGCCCAGTGATCGAGCTCGAATATCTGCTGCAGAACCAGGCCGATCAGCAGGAGCTGTATGGTGGTCCTGAGGGCGGCGATCAGCAGGCGCTTGCCCAGGCCGAGCTGGAGGGCGAAGGAGAGCGCACCATTGACCAGAATCAGCAGAGTGGCTAGGACGACTTGCCAGTAGTCGAGCTGCAGATACGAGGCTTGGTCGACCATCACTCAGTCCTCAGCCTGCCGGCTTCAAGTCGGAGCACTTGCTTGCCGACTCGTTGAGCCTGGGCCGGGTCATGGCTCACCCAGATGTAGGCTCGCTCGCCAGGTGCACCGTGGTACCAGGACTCGACCAGGCTCTCGAGGGCTGATGCAGCCGACGGGTCGAGTGCCGCCGAGGGTTCGTCGAGCAGCAGGACCGTCGGAGCGGCCAGCAGCGCGCGCAGTAGCGCCACGATCTGTCGCTCTCCCCCTGAGAGGGCACCTGTGTGCGAGGCGAGGAAGTCCTTTCCCTTGCCCAGGATCGCCAGCAGCTCGACCGCCTGATCGTCGGGGAACGCCAGGTCCTGGCGCACCCCCAGGGTGTAGGGGATCCTCAAATTCTCGGCGACGGTACCTTCGACCACCGGCGAGCGCTGTTGGAGATAGATGACCTGATGGCGAAACTCCGGGACGCTCGTGTCGGCGATCGGCTGCCCGTTCCAGGAGACTTTACCCTCGTCGACTGGATCCAACAGGGCGAGCGCTCTCAGAACCAGGCTCTTGCCGGATCCCGTCGGACCGACCAGCGCCAGCCGATCGCCACGGGAGACCTGCAAAGTGATCTCGCGAAAGAGCCATTGTGAGGCTCGAGGGTGTCTTCGCCCCAACCTTGTGGCTGCGAGGAGGGACGGCGACATCTTCAAGACGGGCCAGGCGGTTGCGTCCTGGCGGGTACACCGACAGCCACACTGCCGGCCGGCACATTGTCGAGGACCACGGCGCCGGCACCGATCGAAGCGCCATCGCCCACCACGATCGCTCCGAGAAGCTTGGCGCCGGCTCCGATAGTGACTCTGTCGCCTACGACAGGACAGTCGTCGTTGTCGAATCGGGCTTCACCGAAGGTGACCCCCTGGAGGATCGTGCAGTCGTCGCCGATGACGGTGGCACCGCCGACGACGATTCCCACCCCGTGCGGGATGTAGCACCCACCCCCGATCCTGGCTCGAGGCAGGATGTCGATACCGCAAAAAGCGATCGCCAACCGGCGAAAGAGAGCCGGCAGGAAAGGAATACCCCAGCGCCGCAGGGTGTGTCCCGAGCGATACAGCATGAGCGCCTGGAACCCGCTGTCCAGGATCAGGGCATCGGCCAGGGCGTGGAGGGTTCCCCAGCCTTTGATCTGCCGCATGCGCTCGAAGTCGCGCGTCAGTCTGGGCCACATGGCGGCTAGTTTCCCACGAATCGACGCAGTTTCTGATGCAATGCCGAGATCCAGAAGTAGTATCCGGATACCTTGCGCCTGAAACGCGCGGCCGAGTCGCCCGGATAGACCATCATCCGTGGGATGGCCAGGATGTCGTCTACCGGTGGCTCACCTGCATATCCAGCTCGATAGCCGGCGGCCTTGACGGCCTGTCGCGTCGCTCTGTCGTGGTGGGCAAAGGGATAGCAGAAGTCGACAATCTGACGATCGAGAGCCGCCTCCAGCCGTGTTTTGGACTCGCCGACCTCACGCTGAACCGCCTCTGGGGTGCAGGTGGTCAGGTCGAGATGGGTCAGAGAGTGTGAGCCGACGTCGAACCCTTTCTGGATCCATCGATGAAGACCATCGGCATCGACGATCGAGCCCCTGGACACCATGTCGAGGTTGCCCGAGGGGTGCTGGAACTCCACCTCCTGACCCAGCAGACCGGCAGCGACAAACACCGTGGCGCGGGCACCAGACTTCTCCAGCAGGCCGACCGCGATCTCCAGATCATTCCTGAATCCGTCATCGATGGTCAGGAGCACCGAGCGCCTGGGTACCGACCCCTGGGTCTGGGCCGCGTAGGCCTCATCGAGAGACAGGGTGCGAAAGCCGTTCTCGCGCAACCAGGCGAGCTGTCCGGCAAATCGATCAGGCGAGATCCAAAGGCTGGGATCGCCTTCAGGTCGATCTCCGAAGCGGTGATACATCAGGACCGGCAAGATGCTGCGGGGGAAGAGACTCATGGACGTGGCTCCGCGGTCAATTCTGCCAGCAGATCGCCGAAGCGCTGCGCTTGTCGAGTGATGGAAAAGGACAAGGCCCGGTCTCTGGGGCGATCACTCCAGTCGATATCCAGTGCCCTGGGGAGCGCCTCCGCATACGCTGCGGGTGTTTGCTCGGCGACGAGAAGTCCGGCATCGCCAACCAACTCGCGCCGAATCGCATCGTTGGCCGTGACCACCGGCGTGCCGCAGGCCATCGATTCCAGCACTGCCAGCGCCCCGGATTCCAGCGGAGAGGGGAGGATGACCACATCCGCCGCGTTGTAGAGGCGGGCTATCTCGGCACGCTCGATATCGAGACGGGCGTAGCGGTCGCTACCCAGGCTCGCGTGCGCCAGTGCGTCGATTTCGCCCGCGAGTGGTCCGGCGCCGGCGATCACAGCGGAGAAGCCGCTCATGGCCGCGGCCTCGATGGCCAGGTCCGGACGCTTCTCGGGTGAGAGCGCTCCGACGAAGAGCGCGACCGGTCGGTTGACGGTGAGCTCCCAAGGTTCGAGCCCGGGTCGAAATCGGTCGCAATCGACGCCTTGCGGGACGACCTCGACCCGCAGACCTCTGACCTCCTCGCGCACCTGCCGCGCCAGATCCGGATCGGCTGTGACGAAGATGTCCGGTCGACGCCGGGCGAAGGGAAGCTCCCATCCGGGATGGCTGCTGTGAGCGTAGTCGAGGAGCTTGACACCGGTGAGCCGGCGCAGCGCCCCGAGAAGGAATCCGCCCCAGAGCCCGGTTTCATGCCAGATGACCTGATAGCCACCGCGAACCAACGAGGGCAGCGAGGCGAGCAGGTGGGTCGCCCACTCGACATGGAGTGGATCGAGATAGAGTGTGTCGAAGACTTTGCGTCCGAGATCCGTGCCCAGGTAAAGCGGCTCGAGAAGGGATCGCGGGATCGCCGGTCTGGCGACGCCGCCCGGGCCTTGACCGGACCGGGAATAGACATGCAGATCGAAGCGATCTGCGAGCTTCGGCAGGATCTCCCCGAGCATCGATTCGGCGCCTCGTGGCACCACCCCGTAGCCCGACAGAATGACCGCCACTTTCGGTTTCATGGCGCGGCGGCCTCTTCGCTGAAGAAGAACTTTCGGAAGGGTCGATGAAAGCGCAGCGCGAGAATGCCTCCGATGACGACCGCGGCAATTGCGGAAGCGAAGAACCGGCTCCAGGTAGCGGGAGGCAGCAGGTAGGCGATGGCCAGGAAGAACGGCAGAGGGAGAAGGTAGACGAACAAGAGCTCGCCCGCCAATGGCCAGAACTCTCGACCACAGATCTTGTAGACGCGCCAGGCCATCAACAGGTGCCCCAACATCAGGTAGTGTGCCCAGGCCATGCCATCGGTGCCGAAGCGCTGCGCCAGGAACCAGCCGAATCCGATGAGGGAGGCAATATTGAGCACGACGATGAGCAGCCAGATGCGATCCTCGCGATGGGCCTTCAGCATCTCCCCACCGAGCCGGTTGAAGGGGTCGACGAGGGGGAGGAAACAGAGGATTTTCAGCAGATGCACGGCTTCCGTCCAGTTGTTGCCGAGCAGGATCTTCAGCAGCACGATTTCGGCGTTGAAAAAGAGGAAGTAGGCGACCAGGACCTCGAAAGACAGGATCACCACGGTGGCGAGGCGGTAGGCGCCGATGAATCGAGTGTTGTCGGAAAGGTACTTCACCAACGCCGGATAGATGGCTCGGACCAGCGCCGGAACCATCAATACCTGGGCTCGCAGCGCCCAGAGGAAGGCCTTCTCGAACTGCCCGACCATGTAGGTGGTGTCGACGGCCTCGATGATGTAGCGGCCGACGAAGGGTGTCGAATTTGCCAGGAGCGCGATGACGAAGAGCAGAATGCTTTGGCGAAGCAGGCCGGGAATGGGGCCCAGGTCGAGGTCGACCGGCATGTGACCCCAGGCACGCCGCCACAAGATCAGCATGTAGAGGAAGGACGCCACCAACTCGCCGATGACAAAGCTCCACACACCGAAGCCCATCGCGGCGAGCGTGATCGACGTTGCGGCCAGCACGAAGCCGCGCCCGATCTCCGGTCCGACCAGACGGTTGACCTCGAGCTCGCGCTCGAAGAAGACCCGCGGGACTACCCCCAGGCCCTCGATCAGGATCCACAGCGAAAGCACGCGCAGCACCGAAGGCAGATCTGGGTCCAGACCGGCGAACCAGGGCGAGGCCAGTATCAGCCCCAGGGTGACGACCACGCCAGCCCCGATCTCCCACAGCAGGACGCTGCCATAGCGCTGTTCCGGGTCGCGCACCAGTTCGTAGGGAAGTCCCTGGTCGCGGACAAATCCGGCGATCACCACCGTCGACCAGGCGAGGGCAAAAAGGCCGTGATCCTCGGGAAGGACGATCCGGGCCAGCGTCAAATCGGCGATCAGGCGCAAGACGGTACGCCCGATCTGGCTGCCGCCGGCCGATACCATCGAGCGCAGAAAACGCTTTTCAGTGGTTTCACTGACCGGTCTACGCATCTTGCCAGTGCTCCAGGATGGTGCGGTACCAGGCCATCTTGAAGGCCACGACGCCCGGCAAGGTGCGCCAGGCCGGGCGCAGCATCGGGTGGTCCAGGAAGATTTGCAGGCTCGATGCCCAGCTCTTCAGCGGGTAGGTCAGCCCAAGGCGTCGTCGATTCTTCCAGGTAGGCCCGCTGTTGAAGACCCCCGGGTGTTTGCGGCAGAAGGCGTTGAAGTGGCGACCATACCAGGCGGCGTGTGCCTCCAATGCCTGGCGGTCCTCGCGTACATCGGCGTGGGTCACCTGGGCGGCGGGCTCGAAGCGCACCTCCAGCCCCGAGTGACGCGCCCGCAGGATCCAGTCGTAGTCCTCGCTGGTGATCAGGGCCTCGTCGAACGGTCCCACCTGGTCCCAGGCAGCTCGCGTGACGCCGAGGTTCAGGCTGCCTAGCGGTTGCCGGGCATGGCTACTCGCCGGCCGATCGCCCAGCAGCTCGTTGAACGAGGCGATGTTGTCAGCCACGGCCCAGGGATTTGTGTTGAGCGAGAAGGTGACGCTACCGCCAGCGACGGGAAACCTGTTGAGCGTGTCCAGCAGGCGGCGCGCCCAGTCGCTAGCCGGGCGGCAGTCGGCGTCGGTGAAGAGCAGCAGCTGGCCCTGGGCTTCTGCGACCCCCAGATTGCGTGAGGCCCCGGGACCGAGGGGCTCTGGCGACTCGACGAAGCGGACCGAGCCATCACGCGGCACGAGACCTGGATTGTCCCGACCCACGACCAGAATCTCGTAGGCCGCGGACTCGAGGTCCTGCTGTAGCAGGGCGGCGAGCGTGCGATCCACCAGCGGTGAATCGCGGTTCGGGACGACGATGCTTGCCAATAAACCCATTCTGGGTGCCTATCGTATGGCGATGTCGGTGTCGATGTCCGGGTGAAGGGCAGGCACCGAGTCTACGGCGTTTGCAGGAAGTAGATGGGGCCTGCCTCTCGGGGCTCCAGAGTATCGGAAAGAAAGACACTTTCCAGTTGTGGGTTCTCCGTGAGCAGACCCAGCTCGAGCTCGGCGGCAGCGCTAGCGGCAGGCGGTAGTTGGAGATCGCGCCTGTCGAGCATCGACCAGCGAGCGACCCTTATCTTCGCTGGCAGTTCCTCACCAGCCAGAGTTTGGAGGACTCGCAGGTGACAGACAACCAGGGCTTCGCGATAGGGCTCGATCTGCTTCGGTGTTGGCGCCGCCGAGCACGCCGACCAGCTACCCCGTACCGTCCAGACAGAGGCGACCGGTCGAGCTTCTATCTTGCTTTGGTAGCGCAAGAAGCTCTCCCGAACCTCGTCTTCTCCCAGTACCCTCGAATAGAAGGCCACTCCCTCGAGGGTCCCCCGCCATGGCCGTTTGCCATTCCAGTCGTTGCCAAAGACCAGGGGCGCCGGTCGCCAGTGGAAGAATCCCCCTTCGAAGCTCGACTCGACAGCCACTGGCTGACCGTCGAGATAGGCCTGCAGTTTTCCCGGGGAGTAGGTGATGACGACATGAGCCGCACGGTTTGCTGGCAGGGCCATCAACGGAACTCGGGGAAGAGCCTGCTCGCCTCGACTCTTCATGCGCAGCGTCAGGAATAGGCGTGAGCCCTGTTGCTCGACGGAGAAGTTGCGGCGACTCTCGGACGCCGAGGTCACAATGACCGCTTTTCCTTGCTGAGGCCCGTGAGCGTCGAGAGTCATCTCGAGCGAGATCTCGTAGGTCTTCTTGCTCTCCAGCACCGTTCGCCGTGAGGCCGCTTCCGTGGCTTCGAACTGGCCGCCAGCCGGCAGCATGCGGAAAAGACGGTCGAGTCGGGCCGCGCCCCTGGGGGTGAGGCCTATTCCGACCTCGGCGTCGAGCTGCGGGTCGTAGAGCAGGTTCAGGGAATCGCCCGTCTCCCAGATAAAGCTCAGTCCCTGCTGCGAGATTGGCCAGGTCGGCAACGTGATGGTCAGGTCCATCTGGGGCAGAGCGTTGGGTGTCTGCGCCTGGTCCGTGATTCCGGTCAGGTGCAGAAGGTCGTCGGTTGTAAGGGGCTCGGCCAGCCGTAGTTTCAACCGCTGTCCATCGCCATCCAACACATGCCCTGCTATCGGGGTCCCGGACTGCAGCGTGGCTGCGAGATTTGACACCTCGACCGGTTCATCGAAGACCACGACGATTTCGTTGCCCTGGTCTCGCAGGGAACTGGCAAGCACCACAGGTGCAGCGGCCTCGGTGATCACGATTTGCCCGCGCAGCGTCGTCTCGCCGGATCGCGCAACGATCTCGAATCGTCCTGGTCGTGAATAGAGGTGCTCTGCGGCGGGGCCCCGCGCGGTAGCGCCGTCGCCAAAGCTCCATTGCCAGTCGCGCAGGGGAAGCTCCGGGTCGGGAATCCAGCGAAAGGGCGCCTCGCCCTGTTGCCGCCCGAGCGCCAGAGGAGAACGGAAGACATCGGGGAATCGGTCCGTTGCAGGGTGATGGGTAAAGCGAATCGGATCCCCCAGAAGCTCCAGGGTGCGAGGGTCCGTCTCGACAACAAAGACATCGTAGTCGGCCGAGAAGTGCGCGTGCTCGTCGTTGGAGGCGGCGAAGGCGAGTAGCCGGCCGTCTGCAGAGAGCATCGGAAAGTACAGGTACCCGCGATCCGCTGGCAAGCGGGGGTCGCTCTTGCTCAACAACGTCGTGTCCCTACCGCTCTCCAGGTGCAACCGATTGATCGGCCCGCCGGGTGCCATCACCCAGAAGCCCCAGAGTCCGTCGTGGCTGAAGTACGGCTGGCAGCCCGGTCGAGGCCCGCGGTCCACGACGCGGCGGCGGGCAGCATCGAATGGAGAGAATGCGCCATGACCCGAGGCAGCCCAGCTCAGGCTGCTGTTGATCAACCAGGGCCCGCTGTCGCTTGTAGCCTCGGTCAGCCGAGAGGTCTTGCCCGTTTCAAGGTCGAGTCGAGCAGCGAAGCCTTCGCCGTCGATGTAGTTCAGCTCGGTGGGGGATGTCCAGACAGCGGCCCGATTCTCATAGTAGTTGCGAGCGCGATCCACGATCTTTTCTGGCGCAGAGCCATCTGGCGGAATCAACATCATGACTCCGACAGCGCCTCCCTGAGGATACCCGTCCTGATCGGGTGGCAGGCTGAGGTAGGCGATCTTTCTTCCGTCGGGCGAAATGTGGGGACAACAATGAAGCCGGCGCCCTTCGTCGGGCGTCAATTGCCTGGGCGTTCCGCCCGACAGGTTCCGTATCCACAGGCGCCATCGGCCGCTGCGATTGGATTCCCAGACCAGAAACCCTTCACCGAGACCGATTGTCCCTTCGTTTCCATCTGACACCGGGTGCTGCGCCAGGTCGAACGCAGCATTCACTTCCTTTGGAGCGGTGCCTTCCTCGGGAGCTGCACAACCGAGGCCGATGGCGATTGTCAGCAGGACAATCCTGCGGTGAACTCGCCAATTCATGCCGGGAAGTTTAGCTTGGTCTTCGTCTCGCTGTGCTAATGTCTCGCCGGTCCCAGATTACCGCTGGATCGACTTCCCGGAGGCAGAAACACAAGATGGCAAGGTACAGATGGACGTTGTGTTTACTGCTGTTGGCGATTCTCTCAGGCTGTGGCGGTGGCCCCTCCGATTGGCCGGTCATGTACGACCTGTCCGCGGGGTTCATCGGTGCCGACCTCTTTTCCGAGACCCGTTCCATCGACATCGGCACCGCTGCCGGTCGGCGCCAGCTGGTTTCGGGCTGGACCGAGGATCGATGGGATGCGCGCCGCAAGAGGACTTTTGTCATCAGCCGAGGCGGTGAATCGGTGGTGGCGGTCGAGTTGATCCAACCCCGGCCCCTGAGTTTGCATCTGTTCGGACGACCCATGAATACGAGCTCCGGTGTTGGCGTCGGAGTCGACGTTCTGGTGAATGGGTATCCGGTGCAGTCACTGGAGATGGACGATCGGCTGCGTCGGTATCAATTCCCGGTACAAGAAAGCGTCTTGCGGGCGGGGGAGAACGAGGTAGTTCTGCGCTATCGGCGCTCCGACGGTGCCGATCCGGGGTTCGAAATGGCCTGGTACAGGGTCGATCTGTCGTTTGCAGACGAGTCGCCGCCGCCGATGCCCGCCCAGTTTGGCCAGAACAGTGGAGTGATGATCCCTTACGGCACGCGGGTGGAGTACACCATGGAGCTGCCCGCCGACAGCGCTCTCACCATCGAGCGGGTCCGCCATCTCGGCGATTCGGGAGGGAGCCTGAGTCTCGTTGTCGAGGAGGACGGCAAGGAGCCTGCCGAGTATCTCCTGACAAACGGAACAGCCGAGACGGTCGCGAAGGATCTATCTGGCGCCCGCGATCGTATCGTGCGTCTGACCCTGCGAGCTGACAACGCGGGCGCGGCGGTATCGGGCAGGTCGGGAGTCCTTGTCGAGTCCGCCGCTCTGCGCTCGCCGGATGCCGCGACTTCCACTGAGGCGGAGGGAGTGGCTGAAACGGCCGACCGACGGTCTTCGATCGAGCGTCCCAACATCCTGCTTTATGTGGTCGATACCCTGCGGGCCGATCACCTGGGAGTCTATGGCTACTCGCGGCCGGTGTCGCCTGAGCTCGACAAGTTCGCGGCGGGGGCGACCGTTTTCGACAATGCGGTGGCCAACTCGTCCTGGACCCGTGCGGCCATGGCTTCGATGTTTACCGGTCTTTGGCCGTTGAAGCACGCTGCCAACGGTCGCAAGGACATCCTCGACCCCGAAGCTACGACCCTGGCCGAGATCCTGTCTGCAGCTGGGTACCAGACCGCCGCCAAGGTGCGCAATTGGAATGTCTTTCCGGTCTTCGGGTTTCGCCAGGGTTTCGATGAGTATCAACGCGTGCGAGACGGCAAGGCGGTCCAGCTGACCCGGCAGGTCGGGGCGTGGTTGAACGAGCGAGACCAGACGAAGCCTTTCTTTCTCTGGGTGCACACGGTCGATCCCCATGAGCCGTACCGACCTCCGGCCGAGACGCGGGAGCTCTTCATGGGCGAGGACCAGGAGGACTGGGGCCTCGACAAGCACCCGGGTTTCAAACGCACCGCGACGATGACCGATGCAGAGAAGGAGAGTGTCAGCAATTATCTGCGCTCCCTTTATGATGCCGAGATCGCGTACAACGATCGGGGCTTTGGCGAGCTGGTGTCCATCCTCGAGGAGCAGCAGCTGCTCGATTCGACGGTCGTAATCTTCGTTTCCGACCACGGAGAAGAGTTCCTGGATCACGGTACCTGGGGGCACGGCCGAAACCTGTACGCCGAGAACCTCAATGTTCCCCTGATAGTGCGGTTTCCGGACAGGGGACAAGGCGTGCGGGTGGCCGAGGTCGTTCAGCAGATCGATCTCATGCCGACACTGCTGGACTATGTGGGGGTTCCAGTGCCCGAGCAGGTGGAAGGGGAGTCCTTTCTCCGGTTGCTCGAGCCGGGTCAGGGATCCGATGTTTCAGCATCGCGACCGGCCTTCTCGTTCCTCCATCTGGACGGAGCGCCGACCCGCAGCCTGGTGGATGGGGAGTGGAAGCTCATTCAACGTCTGGACAGTGACGGGGAGGTGACCTGGACCGGGCTCTTCAATCGCCTGGAGGATGCTGGCGAGGCGGAGAATCGTGTCCTCGAGTATCCGATCCGCACCCGGTTCATGACCCGGATGCTGGAAGCCAAGATGATGGAGGGAAGTCTGCTGTCGACCGAGGAAGCGGTCCTGGATGAAGAGACGACCAGGGCACTGAAGGCACTCGGCTACCTGCAGTAGCCACAGCGGTGAAGTAGACTGGCGGCTCTGATCATGCATCGCTACACAGGTCTAGCGCTGGTCTGTTTGACCGTCCTCCTGGTGATATTCCCGCTGATGGTGGGTAAGCCCGGTCTGCCGATGACCCTGAAGGCGGACGAGCCGGCCTACTACCTGATGGCTCTGAGTCTGGCGCGGGATCACGATCTCGTCTGCGATACCGGCGACCTGGGCCGGCTGTTCGACGAGTACCCCTATCTTGCTGCCTTCAACGTCATCCTGATGACCGACGATGGTTGGCATACCGTTTTCTTCGGCAAGCCCTATATCTACTCGCTTCTGGCGGCGCCATTCGCGGGACTCTTCGGCGCCAACGGTCTGGTGGCGTTCAACATGCTGCTGTTGATGGGCATGGTGTGGATGGGCACAGCCTATCTGTCGCGCTTCAATGCGCCGCCCCTGGCAGCCCTCTACTCGGTCGGGTTCTTCGTCTTGAGTACCTCGATCGCCTATGTTTTCTGGCTGCATCCCGAGATCTTCAACATGACGTGTGTGGCGACCTCGCTCTTCCTGGTGTTGCACGAGTTCGAGGACGGGCCAGTCGTGGGGCGATGGGCGAAGGCACGACAGGGCCTTGTCGGACCACGCATGAGAGTGGTCTGGTCGGGCGCATTGCTGGCTCTGGCCATCTACAACAAACCCATGCTGGCAGCCATGGCGCTGCCTTCGCTTTTCGCCCTCTGGAAAAAGCGAGAGTGGGGTCGCGGCGCTCTCTGGATGGCGTCTGCGGCTCTGGCTATCCTGCTGGTGTCAGGTGTTGCCATCCTTTTTACGGGACATCCCAGTGCCTACCTGGGTGTGGAGCGCATGGGGGTGCAAGTCTTCGATCCACAGCAGATGCCGGTGGACCCGGTCGAGAGGCCAGCGGCCGCTGAAGCGCCGACCACCAACTCCTGGACCTGGTTGGCGCGGGTTCCGGACGTCGATCTCGGCGAGTTGTCGACCCATATCGGCTACTTTCTCTGGGGCCGGCACACCGGCCTGATTGTCTATATGCCGTTTGCTCTTCTCAGCGTCTTCCTGTTCCTGCTCTACGGCAGACGCAGCGCCGTGCGCTGGATGACTCTGCTTTCGCTCGCCGCGGTTGCCCTGTTTTTCCTCGTCTGGATTCCATTCAACTGGCACGGCGGAGGAGGGTTCGTTGGCAATCGCTACTTCGTCAACGTCTATCCTGCCTTCCTGTTCCTGGTTACGCGCATTTCGCCGTCGTGGCTGATCGCGGTGGGCTATGCGATCGGTGGATTCTTGCTGGGTCCGATTCTGTTCACTCCTTTCGGTGCTCCGGTGCCCGAGCCGACGCTCCAGGCGCATGTGCGCAATCCACCGACAAGATGGTTCCCGCTCGAGCTGGACTTCCGCAACAAACTGCCGGGGTATCACGGTGCCGGTATGTCGGGGGCGTATTTCTTTGGCAGGAAGGATGCGTTTCAAGCCACCAATGACGAGATCGTGATTCACGGCGCGATGCCCGTCGAGCTCTGGATGGTGACCTACGCGCCGCTGTCGCACCCGGCCATCTTCGAGGTTCGCAACAGCGCGCCTGCCAACGAAATCTTCATCGATCTGAGCGGGGATCGACGGGAGCTGGTCTTCGAGGGAGCGCGTGCCGTCCGGTCGGAGAAGCTCGAGCTCGTCCCCAGGAAGGCTCCGATTCCCTTGAAAGAGGGGCGCCGAACGGTCTACGCCTATCGGTTGTTCGTCGAGACCCGGACGGGGTTCATTCCCAACGCGGCGGAGAACGCCGAAACCCTTTGGCCGGTGAACGACTTCTATCAGGGCGCCAGACTGAGCTATCTGGGAAGCCAGGAGGACCTGGATCGGGATCTCTTTTCAGTCACCTGGGGCGAGTGTGAGATACCGGACGAGATTCGCGCTGGTGAGATGTTCACCATCTTGACGAGGTTGTCGAACGCCAGCGAAGAGCCCTGGCCTGCTCTGGGTACCACGCGAGTCAATCTCTCCTATCACTGGCTCGATCCCGAGGATGGCCGGACCCTGGAGGAAGGTCGCCGCACCGGATTGCCGAGGGACCTCGAGCCCGGTGGCGCCGTCGAGGTGGAGCAGTTGATCCGGGCGCCCGAAAAGCCCGGCACCTATGTCCTGGAGCTCGATCTGGTTCGCGAGAGAGTCAGCTGGTTCGCCCGCCGTCGGCCAGGACAGACGCTACGCCACACCGTCGAAGTGCTGCCTGGTGAGCCTACTGCAGGTATCCCAAAGCCTTGAGCTGACGCCGGGTCTCCTCGTCCATCTCTTCGTGCTCTTCTTCGGAGTCTACAACCTCGATTCCGACCTCGAAGGGTGGCTCGGCCCAGAGCCGGTGCAGGGCGGTCTTCAGTCTGCGCTCCTGATCTTCGAGCTGGCCGACGAGGTTTTCGGTTTCACCCGGGTCATTCTGCAGGTCGAAGAGCGAAAACGGATTGTCCTTGCCCGCCAGCCACCGCTGCTCGCCCCAATCCTGGGCGTAGATCAGCTTGTAGCGTCCGTCGGTGACTGCGCGTTGCCATAGAGGCTTGACAGCATAGCCGGCTTCCGAGAAAGCGAACCGTTCCGGAGTCTCGAATTCGTGGCCGAGAAGTCGTGGCCAGAGGGACTCTCCTTGCATCCAGACTCCGTTCTCGAGCTCGACGCCTGCGGCTTCCAGCAGGGTCGGTGTCAGCGCCAGAAGCTCCACCGGAGATGCATCGACACGTGGGTCCAGCACTCCAGGCTGATGAAAGATCAGCGGCACCCGCAGGCAGGTCTGGAAGCTGAACCGGCCGTGGTCGAAGTAATACTGGTGTTCGCCCAGCGATTCGCCATGGTCGGAGGTAATGACGGTCAGGGTGTCCTGCATCAGACCTTTCTGATCGAGGAACTCGAGTAGCTCGCCGATCATCGAATCGACGTAGGCGATCTCGGCATCGTAACGGGCGATGTAGAAGTCGAGCTCATCGCGCCCGGCCAGAACCTGCTCATGCCCGATTCCCATCATCTGGCGGCGAGGCTTCTCGTCTGTGACATCCACCTTCTGGGTCGGGTCGAAGAGCTCGTCGTTGGCAAACTTGTCGGTCCAGGGCTCGGGTGCCTCGTAGGGGAAGTGAGGATCGAGATAATGGACCCAGAGAAACAGGGGCTGATCCGGCTGATGGCTGTCGAGCACCGTGGCGACCAGTTGATTGATCATGGCAGCGCCGGTGGGATCGGTGTCTTCATCCGGCGGCGTGAGCTTCCAGCTCTCGATGTAGGTGTCGAAACCCTGGTTGAAGTTGAACTCACTGGCCACCGCGCCGTTGGCCACCACGGCCCGGGTGGCATATCCCTGATCCTTCAAGACCTCTGCCAGCATCTTGAACTGGTCGGGAAGCCGGGTGCCGATCTTGCGCACGATGCCGTTGTCCTTCGGATAGGTTGAAGTGAAGATCGAAGCGAAGGATGGCCCTGTCTTGGGCCATTGGACGATGGGCATGTCGAAGCGCACGCCGTTGGCGGCCAGAGAGTCCAGCACGGGCGATGTCATCCGAGGATAGCCGTAGGCGGAGAGGTGGTCCGCCCTGAGGGTATCAATGGTGATCAGCAGGATGTTGTTCCTGGTGGTCTCCGGCGATCCGGCACAGCCGGAGCCGACAACGGACGTCAGAAGAAGCGCGACGCAGAGACCAACGGCTGGCAGAGGGAATCGACGATTGGACACGGGCTGGGGCTCTCGGTTACGTGCGGGCCGACGCGAACGGGGTCAAGTATATGTCATGCCCAGGGCCCGATAAGAGCCTGCGAAGCCATCATTCCTTCCGATCTTACCGATTCCGGGCTCGCGGTATGATCGCTCGCGGAGGCCCGGGAGTCGGCATTTCGAGGACCCCGGTGACGCCATCCTGGAGGATTCGGCCCTTTGCACGATCAGCGCGCGCGTCCCGCTCGACGGGCAGCCTATGACGGAATCCTGTGGGTCCTTCTGCTGGCCTTGTTTTTCGCCGTCGTCAGCTTCGACCGGCTCTCCTGGCCCGCAGTGATCGGGGACGAGGCCACCTACCTGATGGCGGCCGAGAGTCTGGCCTGGGACCAGGATCTTCTCTACGAGCGTCACGACTATGACCGGTTCGTGGGAGTCTGGGGTGTCGATCCCGAAGGCCTGATCCTGCAAAGTGGTGATGGCGGCAAGCACATCACGTTTGGCAAGCCATTTTTCTACCCGCTGTGGGTCGCTCCCTTCGCGCGCCTATTCCCGACAACCGGCCCGTTCCTGGCCAATTTTCTGATTCTCTCCCTGGCTGCGCTGGTGGCGACGCGAACGCTTCGACAGACGGTGGGCACGGTCGCCCCGCTCTGGGTTGCGGCTTTTGTCTTCGCCTCGGTGAGCTTCGCCTACACGTTCTGGGCTCACGCCGACCTTTTTTTGATGTGCCTGACGGCGATCGGGCTCAGTCTGGCCTTCTGGAAGGGACCCGGAAGTGCGACCGGGTCGACAGATGGGAAGCGTGCAACTCTTCTGTGTTGGTTGGGGGTTGGGGCCCTGCTAGCGGTCGTGGCCTTCAGCAGGCCGCTTTATGCGCCTCTCTTTCTGCCCGCCTTCTTCGCTCTCCCCCGCAGGCATCGCTGGCAGGCGGCGGCGGGCTTGCTGCTGGGGGCGTTCGGCCTGGCGACCGGGTCGGCTGTAGTGCACCGCCTGAACTCGGATTCCTGGACCAGCTATGGCGCCGAGCGACGTGGTTTCTACAGTGAGACAGGTTTTCCTGCGGTTCAGATTCCGGTCGATGGCTGGAGAGAGAGCTTCGAGGATCTGGGCAATGCGGCCTGGGCAGAAGCGGGTTCCCTGGTCGAGCTTCCCACTACGGCACCTGCCCTGTGGGCCTGGAACACGCTGTACTTCTTTGTGGGACGCAATATCGGCGTGTTGCCCTACTTTCTGCCGGTTATTCTCGGGCTCTTCGGTCGACCGCGAGGGTGGGCCAGGTGGATGTTGCTGGTCGCTGTCGGGCTTTCCATTGGCGGGTTCTTTCTCTACCGGCCGTTCAACATCTATGGGGGGGGTGGCGCGATTGCCAACCGCTACTTCATACCGCTCTATCCAGCATTCTGGTTTCTCGCTACCCGAGTTGGCCGAGTTCGTCGAGTCGTCGTGGTCATCGTGTTGGCAGCACCGTTTCTCTGGCCTCTGTGGAGCGCGCCGCGGAGCTTCCCCATGCGCACCAACCACACGTACCGCTATGTTTCGGACCTCGCCGTTCGCATGCTGCCTTACGAGACCACGCAGAGCCATCTCAAGCCCGCGGGACATGCGGACGTGGTGCAAGGCGGAGTGTGGATCAAGTTTCTGACCCGCAGCGTCCGTCCGCGAAGAGACGGCAAGGCCCTGCTGCTCGATCGTGGTAGCCGGGGTGCTCTGCTGGTTGGAAGCCCCCAGCCGCTGTCAGAGATGTATCTGCAGATCTTGCAGGATCCAGTCGAAACACTGCAGGTGGTTTCAGGGGCCGAGACGCTGAGTGAGGCGACAAACGCCCGTGGGCGCTTGTTCCATCTGCGCCTCACCGGTCCTCGGGCCCGGCACCCCATGTGGTGGACCTGGGACGACTACTACCTGTATGAGCTCGCTCTGCGGTCCGAATCGACAGAGCCAGGACGCTTGACCTTTACGCTGCGAAAATCACCTCCCCGCAAGGACATCGAACAGTGATGAAGTGGGGCCTGTCATGGCGTGCCTGCCTTTTCGGCTGGCTGGCGACAGTCGCCTGCTGGCTGTGGGACGTTGTGGGGAGTGGGACTCCTCCGGGGATCAGTCGGGGCGTGGTGCTCGTGGCCCTGGCGCTGACGGTCATTGCCGGTGTTCGCTGGCTGCCCAGGATGTGGCACACGAACCGTTGGCTCCTGCTGCTGACCGTTGCTGCCCTGGTCGTGCACTGGATTGGAGTCGATTGGGAGGTAAGGGGCCGCTACTACCGGGATGAGGGGATCTACTTCGCGGCAGCGAACGCCATAAACGAAGGGCAGTTTTTTCCGGACTCGTTCATCTATGGACACCTGCCCTACTATGTGTACGCGATCACCTTGTGGGTGCAGTCTCTTTTCCCAAAGGCACTGGCCTGGCTACTCGGGATGCCCTTCACGGTGGTGGAGGACGTGGATGTCAGTTGGATCCTGTTGCGTGGCATCAATACGACGCTGGGCGCCCTGACGACGATACCCGTCTTCATTGTCGGCCAGAGCATCGCCGGGCAGATGGCAGCGGTTCTCGGATCGTTGCTGATCATCTTCTCTCCCATCTTCAACGAGATCAGTCGTTTGATCATCAGTGATGTGCCATCGGCCTTCTTCGCAGCAATGTCAGTGATGTTTGTTTCAATGCTGCTCGATGAGGAGCGCTACGGCCCCTACCTGCTGGCCGGCGTCATGGCTGGTTTGGGGGCCGCCAGCAAGTACCCAGCCGGAGTCGTGGCTGTGGCCATCATCGGGATCTGGGTAGCCTGGCGCATGCGAACTCGCCGATGGTCCTGGCACCTGGTCGCTGCTGGCGCCGTATCACTGGCCACCTTCATGGCCGTCATGCCCGCGTTTCTCGTGCACTCCGATGCAGTGTTCGTCGGCGAAGGCAAGGATCTGCTATTCGGATTTCGACAGTACGGCAAGCGCGGCTGGATTGGCGTGATGCCTGAGAGCAACGCGGTCTGGTACGGCGGGCAGTTGCTCGCCAGTTTTGGCTTGCCCGCCCTGATCCTGGGGGTGCTCGGCTGGCCAGGGCTCGACAGGGAACAGAGACGCCGGTGGCTTTGGATGTTGCCCTTCCCGGCGTTCTATCTGATCCTGTTGGCCTCGATGAGCATGGTGGTCAAGCGCAATCTGCTGCCGGCGATTCCAGCGATAGCCGCTCTCCTGGGCGCCGGTCTCGTCGGATGGCTCGTGGCGAGTCGGCGTCGGTGGCCGACTTCCGGGACTTTCCGTTGGGCGTCACTGCTCGTTGCGGTCGCGCTGGCGGTTCCGGTCTACAGAACCCTCACACAGACCATCGCCTTCTCCCGTCAGAGCACCCGAGAGCTCGCGGCGGACTGGATCAACACCCACGTGCCCAAAGCTTCAGCGATTATCAAGGAGTCCTATACTCCCCATCTCGACAAAGCGATCTACCAGGTCCATCAGACGCGATTCGCGGCCCGCACTCCCATCAGGGAGGTCCGCAGCGGCGAGTGGGACTATGTCCTGCTGGCAGTCAACGCGTACGGACGATTCCTGGAACCGGAAAACTGGGAAAAGCCCCACCACGAGGCCTATGCCAGTAACTACGAGCAGATGTTGCAGTTCGAGAAGGTCAAGGAGTTCTTACCGAACCCGATTCGCATGGGGCCGAGTCTGGAGCTCTACAAGGTCGACCCCTGGGAGGTGGTCTACCACGATCGCTTCGTCTACGCCTTCGAGGGCGACGGCTTCCGCTATCCCCGAGGGGGTGCCTACCTGCTGTTCAAGGAGTACATGGAGCCGGGCAGCTACCGGTTCGAGCTCGATACGGATCCACCGGCGGCCAAGGGCAGAATCGAGGTTGTGACCCGGGAAGGTCAACAGGCCGGGTTGTTCTTCTTCGATGCGAGCACCGGGTCGGCCGAGCTGCCATGGCGCGCCAAGTACTTCTTCTTCACCTACCTCCCCAAGGATACGGTCATCACGGGTTGGCGACTGCTACCGGTCGAGCGCCCCGATTGATCTCTAGTTGACGACATAACCGAGCGCCTCGAGCTCCTTTTTGAGATCCTCGGGAACCTCCTGGGGCACCAGCTCGGTCGGCAGATCCGCAAAGCGCTGGCGAATGAGAGCCTGCAGCTGCGCTACCTTCTCCGGATACTGATCGGCAAGATTGTGGGTCTCGAGTGGATCCTCAGCGAGGTCGTAGAGCTCGATTCGCTCCAGCGGGTAATGCCCGAGGGGAGCGTCGGGGAGACAGTAAGGGGAAACCTGATCGGGGTTGTCGATCAACTTCCAGGAGCCCACCTGGACCGTGTGGATATTGGCGGGCGGGTACTCGGAAAACACCGGTCTGGGACCACCCGGAATCCTCTCCGCTTCCAGAAAGGGAACCAGGGAGATGCCATGCAGCTCGCCAGGAGTCGCGATGCCCAGGAGATCGAGAATGGTCGGAGACACGTCGATCAGCTCGGCGCCCTGCTGTACAGTTTTGCCCTCTTCGAGGATTCCGGGCGCGATGAAGGCCAGTGGGACATGAAGCCCTGATTGGTACACCGAACAGGCGTGGTAGATGTACTGATTGTGATCGTAGAGCTCTTCGCCATGATCGGCGAGAAAGACCAACAGGCTGTCACTCCGCAGGTTCCTGTTGTCCAGTGCCGACAGCATCTCGTCGACAAACTGGTCGGTGCCCATGACGGCGGCATCGTAGAGGGCATCCAGGTGGCGAATGTCAGCCTCGTCGAGCGCTATCTCTTCGGTCATGATGCGGTTGAGCCAGTTCTTCTTGGGAGCCACCGGTCCCTCGTATCCTGGATCGAGCTCTTTGGCGGCACGCTCGCCGCCGTTGTAGTAGGGGCCGTGAGGCCCGAAGTAGTGGACCCAGAGAAAGAAGGGCTTCTGCGGCTCGATCTGATCGAGCCACTCGAGCGCTGCCGGGTTGATCTTGCTGTCCACCCCCTGGCTGCAGAAGGACTGGTTCCAACCGAGATGATTCGCCTCGCACATATTGCTCAGGAAGCGACCGGTTTGATACCCCTGTTCCGCGAGGATGGTGGGCAGTGTCGCAATGCCGTCAATCAACTCGTAACCGTTCTCATAGGCACCGTGAACACTCGGATAGAGCCCGGTCAGGACCGACGCCAGAGAGGGCCAGGTGATCGCTCGCGGCGCGATGGTCTTGGCGAAGTGCACACCGGAGCTCATCAAGGCGTCGATTCTGGGGCTGGGGCTTCTTCCCTGGACGGCATAGCCGTTAGCGCCCAGGCGGTCGGCTCGCAGCGTGTCGACTGTGATCAGTATCAGGTTCCTGCCGGCGGCACTGCCTGAAAGCTGGTCGATTTGAGGCTGCCCATCACCTGACTGGTGGCAACCGGGTATCGATAGCGCCAGCATGGACACCACCAGGCCCGCGAAGTACTTTGCACGGTGACTCATTCCGGCTCCAATGGTGGGGGGACGCGTTCACCCTCGCGCTCCTGGAAGGGCTTGGGAACGGCGAAGAGGAAGCCCTGACCCCAGGCGAATCCAAGATCACGACACAGCTCGAGCTCCTCTCTTTGCTCCAGACCTTCGGCGATGATGTCGATTCCCAGCTCCTGGGCCACCTTGACCAGGCCTTCGAGCAGCCGCACGCGGGCTGCCGGGGCGCGGTGGATGTCGTGGATGAGGCTGCGATCGAACTTCAGGTAGGCGGGTGGAACGTCGGCCAGCTCCAGGAGCCTTGCCTGGCCCGCACCGAAGTCGTCGTAGACCAACAGCATTTCGAGCCGTTCGAGCTCATGCGCGAGCTCCTTGATACTCGCCGGATCGGTAACGGACGACTCGTGGACCTCTATCGCGATCTTGAGATCCGGCCACTGATCTCTCATCTCGCGAAGTGACTCGGTCAGGGTGTCATCGACCAATTCGGTCGGGTGCGTGTTGAAGAAATAGTAGTGCTCACCGGCGAGTGTTCCGCAGGCCGCGACGCTGTGGCGACGCAATAGCAGGCTCAGATC
This sequence comes from uncultured Acidobacteriota bacterium, assembly GCA_963707075.1. Lineage (GTDB taxonomy): Bacteria > Acidobacteriota > Thermoanaerobaculia > Multivoradales > JAHEKO01 > CAXMQZ01. Next base: position 608,229 of record CAVPOX010000002.1, on the reverse strand, counting down.
GACCTCCGCCCCGATCGGCACAGCGAGCTGAAAGAGCTCGTCGGGGCTGCCCGGCAGTCCCGCGAGGTCGCCCCGGCCCAAGACCTCGTAGCCGAGAATCTCGCGAGCGTCGAGAGAAACGATCGGTTGGAAGAGCTGGGTCACCGCTTCCTGCTCGAGGAGGCTCTTGAGTTTACGCAGGTTGGCTGTGATCCTGGCGGTGAGCCTGGTGTCGATGGTCGCCGTAGAGCTCAGCAGCGATTCGATTGCCGCCGCTTCGGTCGAGCGGACACGAAAGGCGATGGTGGCGAAATTCAGGATATCGCCGTCCTCGAGGGGTGACCGCTCGTGGACAGGGATCTTGTTGACAAAAGTTCCATTGGTGCTTCCCAGATCGCGCACCATGAGCCTTCCGCCTTCCTGGAAGAGCTCGGCGTGCAGCGACGACACCACTTGCGACGGTAGGCTGAGCGGCAAACCGGCTTCCCTGCCCACTCGGAAGGGGAGCTGCTCGACCGGCACACGAAAAACCTGACCGGTCTCATCGACCGCTCCCTCGAGATACCAGATCGTCGGTTTTCCGGGAGTCGGTTTGCTCATCGTCGTTCTGCCCGGGGCGATTCTACAGTCAAGACGCCGCCGCCAGTCGATCTGCGGCCGGTGTGACCGATTTCAAGGTCGTACCGTAGCGGTGTCAGCTACACTAGACGCTGCGAAATGAACGACTTGCCTATTGCCGACGACCCGAAGGTCCGGGAAGCGCTGGAGGAGCTCCAGCTGTATCTCTCGGACAGCATCCCGCCGCTCTTCTTCGCGGAGTCGGTCAAGGTCCTGTTGCAGGTGCCGCCACGGGTCATCGCTGCCCAGATCATTGCCTGGGCGATGGGACAGCAGTCCCCGGGTGGCCCCTTGCCGACCGCGGACTACATCTTTCATGCCGCCAAGAAGATTCATATGTTGTCGGAGCTCGACCTGATGCCGGGCGAGACGATCGCTGGCTTTCTGGCGCTGCTGGGTCCGGAGTTGCTGGCGGGTTGTCCGGAGGTCGATCGAGCCAGCCTGGCTAACGATCTCGGCCGGCTCGATCTCGAGGTCACCATGGCCCCTCCGGGGGGTGGGGTGGATGTGGTCTATACCCGGCGCACAAGTGGTCAGGACACCGGGCCGCGCACCCGCGCCGCGGCGGGTGGCAGCCCGGCACCCGTGGACGACGAGCTGCGGCAGATGTCTCAGACGTTCGGCCGGGGTCTGCAGAAGCTCGACTACCTGTTGAGTCGAGTGCCGGTGGCACCACCTGCCGCGGGGCCTGTCGGAGCAGCAGCGCCGGACCAGCAGGGCCTGGCCGCCAATGCGGTCTCCCAGGCCGCAGGAAGTCTCGAGAGCGCCAGGGAAATGGAGAGCTTTCTCCAGGGTCTCAAGAGCAGGGGACTGCCTTCGACACCCGATGGGCTGCTGGGCATGCTGGCCAACAATCTCCCCGACTGGGCTCCCCCACCGGTGCAGGGGCCGTCCCAGGCGGAGCCCCCTCAGGCCGCAGTCCGGGCCATGCGCCGTTTCATCTCGTTGGCCGGGGACCAGGAGGAGAGCCAGAAGCGGTTCGACGAGCTGGTGGATACCGCGGTTGGGGAGTTCAACAAGGGTTCTCTGGGTCGCGCTGTGACGCTGCTGGATCTGGCGGGCAGCATGGCAACCAGGAAAGAGGTAGACGGTGTCTTCGCGCAATCGGTGCAGCGCCGCGCTCACGCCAAGATCGATATGGACGTGTTGCGCAAGGCCATGGACAGCGAGGACAAGCACCACCTGCTCCGTCGGTTCATCGGTTTCTTTCATCTCTTCTCACCTGCCGAGCTGCTCCTGGAGCTCGAAGAGCAAGAGAATCGGGATCGACGGCGATTCCTCCTGGACCTGCTGCTGGTTCACGGTGCCAGGGCCAGGGAGGCCGTCTTCGACGACCTCAGTGAAGCGGCGACCGGCAGCGCCACGTTCCCCTGGTATTACAAGCGAAACCTGATCTACCTTCTGCGGACGATTCCTCGCGAGGCCGAGACTCCGGTGGAGACCGAGATCGACGTGTTGGTCGGCAACTCGAAGACGAACGATCCGCTGCCTCTGCTGCGCGAGACGCTGGGAGCGCTCGGACAGCTGCGCTCTGATCGCGCGGTCACTGCCTTGGCAGCTACCATCAGCGAGCTCGAGGAAGCGCTGCTCGGAGAGCGAGAGCTGCAACATGAACCCGATCAACTGCGCAGTCTCCTGGACAGTACAGTCAAGGCACTGGTCCGCATGTCCATGCCGGATGCACGGCGGGCTGTAGTGGCTCATGGACTCAAGCGCAAGACGGAGTTGGGATACACCCTCGAGCGACTGACCTGGCTGGCAGAGCAAGACATGTCCAAAGAGCCCGACCTGGTGAGTCGGCTGATTCGGGAGATCCGTGCCGAGTTGCCCAAGAAGGTCTTCGGACTGACCCTGAAGACGGGTCGCAAGGACTATGTTGTCGAATCGCTCCTCAAGGCCTTGTCGAGCACCAACACGGCCTCGGTCAGAGAGTTGCTGACTGAGATAGGGCGCAGCTATGAAGGTCAGCCGTTCGTCAGGACCGCTGAGAGAATCCTCGAGACATTCTCCTCTCCCGGGGGTGCGAAGAAGTCGAGCACTCCCACCTTGTCCGGAGACCTCGAGCTCTTTGGCCTACCCAACTTGCTGCAGAATCTCGCGGATTCCCAAATTGGAGGCGTGCTTCGCGTCTACGATCGGGGAGGAGAGATCTCCACCGAGATCTGGCTCGAAGAGGGGCGGGTATTGGGTGCGAGGGGCGAGCGGCTGAGCGGGGAAGTCGCGATCCTGGAGCTGCTCGAGGATCCCGCGCCGGGCCGTTTCGAGCTCGCGCACTCGGACGGCAAGATTCCACATGAGGCCAGGACCAGGGAGCAGCTGTCGATCCAATCGATCCTCTTCGAGGGCATTCGGCGCTACGACGAATTCAAGCGTGCCGCGAGTGTGGTGCCCGATGAGGCTCGATACCAACCCGCCGGCGGGCAGCCCACGCTGCCGGAAGGGGAGACAGATGCCGAGTTGTTCAAGGAGGTCTGGCGGCTGGCCTCGGCAGGCAGCTCACCTGTCGAGTGTGAGCAGCAGTTGCCCGTCGACCGCTATCGGATCCGTTGCCTGTTCGAGCACTGGCAGGCGGAAGGCGTCATCGTCCCGATCGGGTCCGGAATTGCCTCCCCGGCGACTGACTAGTCTTCGCTGGCATCACCCTGCCGTGGCCGTGGCCCAAGAAAAAGACCGGGGGCAGAACCCCCGGTCGAAAGCGCTGCTGAAATCGCAGCAGATTGTCGTCGACGATTACCTCCAGTTCAGCCGCACGCCCAAACGCCAGATCCTCGGGCTGATCGTTTCATCGAGGTAGTTCGCGCGAGAGCTGTTGAGCTGACGCTCACGCTGCAGGACCGAGTTCTCGTTGAAGACGTTGAAGCCGTCGATCGAGAAGGTGAAGCTGATCCCACTCCTGGCTGCAAACTCCTTCTCCAGACGTACGTCGGTCATGAAGACGTCGTCGACGCGGAAATCGTCGGTGTCGTTGACCAACGAGATATTGCGGCCGATGCCATCGACGGGACCGGTACGGCTATCCCAGTAGGGCAACGCCGTGCCCTGGCGACCGAAGAGGTTGGCGGCAACGTTGAAACCCCAGGGGCGGTCGGGCATGATCTGATACATGCCGTTGAGGTTCCACGACCAGCCGGTCTGCAGATAGACGTCGCCCTTGTTTCCAGAGCCAGTAGACTGGACCGCGTAGATGCAACCGTCGCAGTCGCTCTTGCCCTCGGTCGGATTCCGGCCCTCGTCATAGCTCAGGTAGTCGGACGGCACGCTCCATTCATCGACCAGGGCGTAGTTGACAAAGCCACGCATCATCCACTGATTGGCCAGACGCTTCGTCCAGTTGAGACCGACGCCGGTGTAACTGCGTTCGCGTCCACCGTTGGTGAGATAGATCCCACCGGTCGGGGACAGGCCTTCACGCAGGTTCCACTCGGGATAGCGGACAACCGTACCGTCGGGCAACGTCTGCTCGTGCTCACGCACGACGACGTAGTCATTCAGTGTCTCGACACGCTCGTTGCCGGCGAGATCCCGGATCAAACGCAGATCGTCGATGACGTCTGTCACCTGCCGCCAGGTGGCGGTTGCCCCGACCACGAACTCGGGCAGGAGCGAGTGTTCTGCGCCGAGGATCAATTCATCCGTCATCGACGGATCGAGGCCGGGATCGTTGCGGTTGGGCGACGACAGCGCGGTTGGATCATCAGGGTCGAAACCCTCCCAGTAGAACAAGTCGGCTGGCTCTTCGGGGCCTTCCCACATGTTGTTGCCGTTGTAGTCCTCAAACGTGTAGTAGGCTGCGGAGAAACCGGTAGGATTCAGATTGCCGATGACGTCGTTGTAGAGCGCCTGGGCGAAACGCGAGTAGCTGCCCCGCAGCAGGGTCTTGCGCTCTTCACCCAGAGCGTAGGTCACGCCGACGCGGGGCTCGATGGTGCTCCACTCGAGACCGCCGGCATCGTTGCCCGGGAAGTTGATGGCGGGCAGGATCTCCGGAAAGGCCGGATTGGCCGGGATGAGCTCGGCTGGATTCTCACCGGTCTGGATATCCCAGCGCAGGCCCGCATTGATCGTCCACTTGCTCAGACTCATGGTGTCCTGGGCCCAGAACGAGGTGTAGTCCTGATTCACCGACGGCCAGCTACCCCGGTTAGCCTCGAGCACGGCGAGTTCGGGATCGTCGATCCCCCAGATCTCGCCGGCGTAGTGAAAGAGATTGCGCCCCGGATACATGAAGCTCGTGCTGCTCTCGAACTGGCGCAGACGGCCGCCGTACTTGAGCTCGTGGCTCATCGAGGAACCGGTGTTGAAGAAGTAGGAGCCGTCGAGCTTGAGCTCTTCCGAGGGCCGACTGGCGTTGAACTGGTAGTAGCTGTTCTTGAAGACGAAGTCATCGTCCCAGAGCGGCTCGACGCTGAACGGACAGTCCGCACCCTGGCAGCCGGCGTTGACCACGCCCTGTGGCACCACGCCGAAGCCACCGTCGACCTTCGACCAGGTCCCGGTCAGAAAGAGGTTGGAGTTGAAGATATGGGTGTCCTCGACCTTGTAGATGCCGGTCGGGCCACGCTGATTCCAGGTCGCAGGGGCCTCGAAGGAGGGCCCCGCGTTGCGCCCGAACTTCTTCTTTTCGCCGTTGTTGAACGAGGCGACCAACGAGTTGGCAGCGATGAGCTGTGCATTAATCTTGATCGCGGAATTCTCCAGGTCTGTATTGTCAGGCAGACCTCCCGCCGCGAACATCTTGATGTCGTTCTTGCCCCAGGATCCCCACAGCCAGAGCTTGTCGCGGAGGACCGGGCCACCGGCCTCGAAACCGAAGTCGAGGACGCTGTCAATCTGATTGCCCGACAGCGATTCCTGTCCAGGAGCCAGTTCACTTTCGATGTTCGAATCGCCCTGTTTCAGGGCACCGAAGTAGCCGTTGGCATCCGTCAGAAAGTAGCGACCCGAACCGCGGAACTCGTTGGTGCCGCGCTTGGTCACCAGGTTGAGGCTGACGCCCGCGGCGGCTTTGGTGATGTCGGTGCCGCCAGTCGAAAATTGCATTTCGGTGAACTGATCGAAGTCGAAGTAGGTCGACGAGGAGCCGATGGCGGCCATGTCGGTGATCACCACGCCATCGACCATGAAGTCGTTCTCGTCATCGGAGACCCCCGGCGCACGAAAGACGGCTTGTTGGCCGCTCTCGTTGCCACCGACGTTGATCCGATCGGTGACGACACTGGGAGTCTGATTGAGCAACGACCAGGGATCGCGAGCGGTCGGGATGCTCTCGAGCTCGACCTGGGTGACCGTGGTGCCGGCCGCCAGTTTGCGTTCGTCGAGAATCGGGCTCTCCGAGGTCACGGTGATGACCTCACCGATGGCCTGGGAGAGTTGCACTTCGATCGAGGTATTGCGGGCGACCTGAACGTTGACCGTGGGGTACTCCACGGTGGAGAAGCCCTCGAGGCTTGCGGTCAAGCTCACCTGACCGGGGTCGAGTCCCAGAAAGCGGACCTCGCCCGCCGTATTGGTCGTCATCACCCGCGGAGCTCCCATGCCCGAGAGTTCGACGGTGACCCCAGGCAGGGGCGCGCCATCTGTATCCATCACCTTGACGTAAACGTTACCCGTTTCCTCCTGGGCGACGGCCACGCCGGCTGTACCCAGCAGCAGCAGCAATGCGGCTGCCAGACTGGTTGCTTTTCTTGCTCTCATGATTTTCCTCCTCTGTCGGTTGGCGGCATGATTGTGGGATCGACCCACAGAGGTGGAGAGAGCAAAGGGGGTGCCAAGCGTCCAGTGAGCATGGGAAGTCAGCCATTTCCAACCCCACGAGGTGGGCAAGACAACCCCCGGGGGTGGGACAGCCCCACCCGTTGGGGTGGTTTGTTGCGCCCCAGGCCGGGCCAGCGACCCGCAGCCTATGCACAATCTTGAATCAGCTGATACGAACAACTCGTTGTCCGGCACAGCTAGCTGCGGGTGGGGTGGCTTAAGCGCTTTATTTAGAGCACTTAGGGGACCAAAGGGGATACCCCAGGGGGTTCAAAAATGTGTTGCCGCACTGCGGAAAGATGGAGGTTTCTGCAGAATTGAATGATATGCAATCCGGGTGCCTGGGCTTCCTGGTCGGCGACGCCAGGAAAAGGAACGAGCCACCCGACTGCTCGGGTGGCTCGCTGGGTAGTCTTGGCTCGACGAGGGCTAGCCGTCAGCCTTGGTGTGGCACTCGTCGCACTTGGAGGGGCCGGCCGCCTGCTCCTTGTGGCAGCCGACGCAGTTGATGTGGAACGGATTCTTTTTCATGCTCATCTGAGAGCATTCCGGTGTCTCCGCGGCCTCAGGTGACACATGGCACTCACCGCACGCCTGGGCGGTACCAGAGTCTGCCGTCAACCCCTCATCCGTGTGATGGCAGGTGGTGCACTCGGTGACCTCGAAGTGGGCCGCGTGGGGAAACTCTACAGCCGACTTCTTGGAGACACAATCGTCGATGGTGAGAGTTTCGGGTGCTTGCGCGACGATCGGTGAGACCGCGACCAGCAGGGCGACGATTCCGAGTCCGATACTGACAAATGACTTCCGCATAAAAATCCCCTCCATGATGGAACTGTTGCTAATCAGGCAGAGCTAGGAGACTCGAGGCTTCCAATTCTGCCGATTCTGAGAATTACTCTAACACTGTTATCCGTCAACGTCGCCGATTTCGAGGAGCACTTTGAGAGTTCCCGGCTGGGCGGCCTGCGCGAACGCGTCGAGACCCTGGGCGAGGGGAAACCGCGAGTCGATCAACGGCTCGACCTCGATCGAGCCTTCGGCCAGCAGATGCAGGGCTGGAGCGAAGGGGCCACAGCGCGATCCGGTGACCGTGATCTCCTTGACGACCAGCTGCGATGCGTCCAGATTTAGTTTGGCGGCATAGGTGCTTTTCAATGCCAGCGTGCCACGTGGGCGCAGGCTTCGCAGTGCCAGGGCGAAGCCATCCGGATTTCCGGTGCACTCGACAGCGACGTCGTAGCTGCTGGGCTCCACCTCGTCGGCAAGTCGCGTTGCGATGTCCCGCTTCCGCAGGAGATCGGTCTGACGGCGGCGCCGGCCCATCACATCCAGATAACATCCGGTCAGGGCGAGAGTCTGGGCGATCAACTGTCCGAGCTTGCCGTTGCCGACCACCAGAACCCGGTCATCGGGTTCGATGGAGATCTGTGCCTGAATCTGGATGGCGGCAGCCAGCGGCTCGGTGAAGATTGCGGTGTCGGTGCTGAGGCGGTCGGGGATGAGGTGGAGGTTTTCGAAGGGCAGGGTGAGGTACTCGGCAAAGGCTCCGTGACGGCCCGCAATACCCAGTACGGTTCGATTCTCGCAATGCGTCGTCAGTCCCCGACGACAGGCGGAGCAGTCGCCGCACCAGGTGTTGATCTCACCGACGACTCGCTGACCGATCAGCTTGCTCGGGCCCTGCTCGACGATGCCGACGAACTCGTGGCCGAGGATGCCGACGAAGGGGTAGTAGCCGTCGATCATCTCCAGATCGGTGTTGCAGATACCGGCTCGGATGACTCTAACCAGGGCTTCGTTGGGTGGCGTCGGCGGAGTCGGCAGATCGTCCCGCAGGCGCAACTGCTGATTTTCGAGCCAGAGTGCTTTCATCGGCGACCAGAAGCCAGAGAGCCACGATTCTGTCACGCTCCCGTGACTGGCGCTGAGGGGAACGTACTATCATGGGCGAGACAACTGACAACCGCACCTTTGGGAGTGACCCTATGGCGACCGAGCCGAGCTTTCTTGAGCAGGTCCATCTCAGTTTCGATCGCGCTGCTGCGCTGACCGATCACGATCCGCGCCTTCTCGACCAGATCAAGGTCTGCAACAGCGTCTACTACTTCACCTTTCCCCTCATCCGGGACGATGGCTCGCTGGAGACCATCCAGGCGTGGCGCGCGGAGCACAGCCACCACAAGCTGCCCACCAAAGGTGGCATTCGCTACAGCACCCATGTGAATGAGGACGAGGTCATCGCCCTGGCGTCACTGATGACCTTCAAGTGCGCCATCGTGGATGTTCCTTTTGGTGGCGCCAAAGGGGGCATCAAGATCGATCCTTCCCGGCATTCCATTGGCGAGCTCGAACGGATCACTCGTCGCTACACGTTCGAGCTGAAGAAAAAGAACTTCATCGGCCCCGGGGTCGACGTGCCGGCCCCCGACTACGGTACTGGAGCTCGAGAAATGTCCTGGATTGTCGACACCTACAACTCCTTGTCGGCGGGGGAGCTCAACTCGCTGGCGTGCGTGACCGGCAAGCCGGTCGCGCAGGGAGGAATCCGCGGTCGTACTGAAGCCACCGGGCGGGGAGTGTTCTACGGCGTTCGCGGTGCTTGCGATATCGCGGACGACATGCGGGCACTCGGTCTGGAGCCAGGCCTGGCCGGCAAACGATTCATCGTCCAGGGGCTGGGAAATGTGGGGTACCACGCCGCCAAGTACATGCAGGAGGGCGGTGCCGTGCTGGTGGCAGTGGCCGAGTACGAGGGTGCCATTCACCGTCCCGAGGGCCTGGAGCTGGAGAAGGTCGTGCAGCATCGCTCGGAGACAGGTTCGATCCTGGACTATCCCGGGGCCTCGAACATCGAACCCTCGTCAGCGGCTCTGGAGCTCGAGTGCGACATCCTGGTACCTGCGGCTCTGGAGAATCAGATCACCGCAGAAAATGCCTCCCGGATCCAGGCGAAGATCATTGCGGAGGGAGCCAACGGCCCGACGACTTTCGAAGCCGATCAGATCCTGCGTGAACGTGGCGTCATGGTGCTACCTGACACCTTCATGAACGCAGGCGGTGTCACGGTGTCCTATTTCGAGTGGGTCAAGAACCTGTCCCACCTGCGGTTTGGCAGGTTGGAACGGCGCTTCGACGAGCAGGTGCGCCGAGGCTTTGTGGATGCCTTTCAGAAGCGAACGGGCCGCGATGTCTTTTCCGACGCGGAGCTCGCGGTCATGGCCAGGGGAGCGGATGAGCGAGATCTGGTCAACTCCGGGTTGGAGGAGACCATGATCACGGCTTACGGAGAGATCCGGGCGGTCAGGGAGCGGCTCGGGCCCGCAACCGATCTGCGGACCGCAGCCTTCGTCAGCTCCATCGACAAGATTGCGCTTTCCTACAAGGACCTCGGGATCTTCCCCTGAGACAAGCCTCAGGGACTGTGATCTCGCGGCTGAAGTCAGTCTGGCATGGGTTCGAGAGTCAGGGGATCGCGCAGTGGCAGCTCGGTGGATTCGCCACCGAAGATCTGCTGCATCGAGGCGCGCCCATCCGGGTCGCCCGCTTCGATCTCGCCCCAATCACCGACAATCAGGTAGACCAGTCGATCCGGGTGCAGATGGTCTCTGGCTACGCGCAGCACATCCTGCTCGGTTATGGACCGCACCTGGTCACGATAGGTCGTCCAGTAGCTGTGAGGGCGATCCTCGAACTCATCGCGCACGAAGAGGTTTGCCGTCTGGCTGGCTGACTCGAACTGCCGAGGGAAGACGTCGATCAGCGAAGCCTTCGCCGTCGCGAGCTCTTCTGCGCTGACTGGCTCGTTGCGGATCCGTTCGAGCTCTTCCAGGGCTATCGTCGCGGCCAGGGCCACCGTCGAGCTCTTCGACTGATAGCCCATCGCGAAGATGCCTGGCCACCACAGATCGATACCGAATTGCGAATAGGCACTGTAGGCGAGCCCCTCGTCGGAGCGGATCCGCTTCACCAGGCGAGAGGTGAAACCTCCGCCCCCGAGGATCTCGTTCATCAGGACGAGGGCTTGCACATCGGGATCTTCCCAGTCGGGTCGCTGGTAGCCGAGATGACCGATAAGCACCCGGCCTTGCGGGATGTCCTTCTGGAGATGGTAGACCCCGGGCTTCGGGGTCTGGTTGGGTGCTGGAGGAGGCCACGGTACTTCCGGCCCATCGGTCTGCCAGTCCGCAAAATGGCGCTCCAACGCGGCGAGCATCTCCGACTCCACGACATCACCGGAGATACCGAGAATGAGATTTGGGGGCCGCCAGTACTGCGCGTGGAAGCGCACGAGGTCGTCTCGGGTGATCGCTGCGATGTCGTTGGCGGTGAGCTCGCGAGCGAGGTAGCTGTCCATGCCTCGCATCAACCATTGCCAATTACGCCGGGACACAGCCTGCGGCTGGTCGTTGCGCTGCTTCATCGCCTCGAGGACCTGGTCCTTTTCCAGTGTCAGACGATCCTCTTGAAACCCGGGAGTCTTCAGCATGTCGAAAAACAGTCCCAAAGACTCTTCCAGCACCGGGGTAATGCAGTTCAGCGATGCCGTGCCCCGCGTCGAAGAGGTGGAGGATTCGATCTCGGCCGCCAGGAACTCGACTCGCTCGTCGAACTCCTCGGCGCTCAGCGCTTTGGTACCACCACGCCGGAGCATCGTACCCGTGGTCTCTGCCAGGCCCGGTCGATCCTCGGGATCGAGAAAACTGCCGAGCCGGGCGGTAACTGTCACGTTGACCAGTGGCAGCTGATGGTCTTCGACGATGTAGACCACGACTCCATTGCTCAGCGTGTGGCGGTAGGCTTCGCCGTCTGGCACCTCGAACTCGAGCTCGCCGAACTGCAGCTCGGTCGGATGCCCGGGAACCGAAGTGGACTCGACGGCGGCCACTTGCGCCTGGGCGATGCCGAGGGATACGGCAATCAACGCCAATGTGGTCAGAAGGCTCCGGAAACTCATCTGTCGATCTCCTCAGGCGTCGGTGCTGCCCGTGCCAGCCAATTCTTCGATACGGTCGCGAACAAACTGCTCGAGCACGCCGATCGCAGGCTGAAGATCGGCAGGAGCAGCCCCCTTCTGCTGCTGCATCTGCTCCAGAATCTGTTCGAGTTGGGCCGGATCCTGGATCTGACGTAGCTGGCGAATCTGTGTCTTGACCATCTCCCGTTGCTCGGAGGGAAGTTGAGAGATCGCCTCGGGCCAGACCTCTGCTATGGCTCCCGCCAGGCGGTCGTAATGCGCCACGGCCCGATTGGTTGCGCCGAAGTAGGTCTCGATGACGCGTTTGACATCGTCCTGGGTGACCTCGAGCGTGCGGTCGGCCCAGGTATTGAGGTACTGCCAATCTCCGCCGTTGTCGTAAATGAGCAGTTGCAGCAGCAGGAAGAACGAGCTCTCCAGGCGGCGGTAGGCGTCAGCCTGAATCTGGTTCTTGACCTTCTGTAGCTCGGTCTCGGGGATGGGCTCCTCCAACAGTCGCCGCAACTCTTCGTACCAGGCATTTTCCAGCTGATCGGGTGTCGCGTCACCCTTGGTCTCGGCGGCGAAGGAGAAGGTGCCGGCCCACTTGTCCGAGCTCTGCGAGGTGGCAGCTGTACTGGCCACGCCCTGGTCGAGGATCAGCGATTTGTAGAGTCGACCGGTGCGCCCGTTCATCAACCCGGCCAGAACCTCGAGGGGATAGGAGTCGGCATGCATGAACGGCACGGTGTGATAGCGGATCTCCACCTGGGGTTGGCAATCGCACTCGGCAGACATCCGCTTTTCAGCCAGTTGCAGCAGTTCCATCGTGCTGACATCCGGTACCGGGCGGGGACTTCTCTGTAGACGGCCGAAGTATCGTTCGGCGAGCTCCCTGGCCTCGTCGACAGCGAAATTCCCGACCAGAGCCGCGGTCAGATTGTCGGCAGCGTAGTAGGTGGCGAAGTAGTCGTCGGCCTGTTGCTTGCTGATGACTCGCAGGTCGGACGGGATGCCTACCGGCGACCAGCTGTAGGGATGAGATCCCCAGAACATGGTGTTGAACTGTTCGTCGAATTTCCCGGTCGGGGTCGACTCCAGGCGCAAACGTCTTTCCTCTTGCACCACGTCGCGCTCGGAATAGAACTCTCGGAAGACCGGATTGAGCAGACGATCGGACTCCATCCAGAACCAGAGCTCGAGCTTGTTGGCGGGTACGGTGATGAAGTAGATCGTGAAGTCTTCACTGGTGCCCGCGTTCATACCCGAGGCCCCCGCCGCCGTGTAAATCTGGTCGAACTCGTCCTTGACCATGAGGGCGCGTTGCTCCTCCAGCAGCTTCTGGAACTGCTCCTCGAGCTCGATCATCTCCGGTGTCCGGTTGGCCGGGTCGAATGGATCCTCGATCTCTCCTCGACGCCATCTCCGGCGTTGCTCCTTGTAGATGCCGCGAATCTGTTGCTGAATCTCCTCCTGCTCGGCGAGGATCTCCAGATCGCGCTCGATGTCCGTAGTGCCGATCACGTGAGTACCCTTGAACATCATGTGCTCGAAGAGGTGGCTGATACCGGTAATCCCGGGGCGCTCGTTCGCCGAGCCGACACGGGCGACCCAGCCGGCGGTCACTGTCGACTGTTCGGGCCGCTGCACGAGCAGCCACTTCATTCCGTTGTCGAGGGTGAACTCCTCGACCGAGACCTGGGCGTCGGAGGCACTCGCCGGTGCGGCGCCGACAACCATGGTGGCAGTCGAGTAGCAAATTGCTGCTAGCGACAGAAGGGTGCGAGGTCGTGTCATGAGAATCTGCTCCGCGATGGATTCCACAGGATAGTAGCAAGCCCGTGCAGAGCGCTCACCGCCCTCTGCTAAACTCGTTCTCTATACGCCAGAGTGCCTGTCGAGGTTTTCCGGCTGGCGCTCGAGGTCGAGGTTGATATGGACATCAGGATTCGTGATCGAGACCAGGTACGCATTCTCGAGCTGGACGGCCGACTCTCTCTCGGTGGCGGCGCTGCAGCCGTTCGCGAAGACGTGCGCCAGCAGCTCGAAGACGGGCATGCGATGTTGCTGCTCGATATGTCGCAGGTCGATGCGATCGACTCCACTGGCCTGGGTGTTTTGGTCTCGTGCCTGACCAGTGTTCGCAACCGGGGTGGTGATCTCAGGCTTCTGCAGCCCACCCCCCGGGTGGTCGACGTCCTGGTGATCACCCAGGCGGATCTCCTGTTCGAGATCTTCGACAATGAGGATCTCGCGGTGCAGTCGTTCAGCAGCTGAGACACACTGGCCTGCAAGTCCTCTAGTAGCGGTAGTGATCGGGCTTGTAGGGCCCATCCGGGTCGACATCGATGTAGTCGGCCTGCTGCTCTGTCAGTCTGGTCAACCGCACACCGAGCTGCTCCAGATGGAGTCGCGCGACTTCTTCGTCCAATCTCTTGGGCAGCATGTGGACGTCGACACCATAGGCGTCCCGGTTCCCCCACAACTCCATCTGCGCCAGCACCTGGTTGGTGAAGGAAGCCGACATGACGAAGCTCGGGTGACCGGTGGCATTGCCCAGATTGAGCAAACGCCCTTCGGAAAGTACCAGGATGCTGTGGCCGTCAGCGAACCGCCATTCGTCGTACTGAGGTTTGATGTTTATGTGCTCGATGCCTTCGGTCTTCTTCAGGCCTGCCATATCGATTTCGTTGTCGAAATGGCCGATGTTGCCCACGATCGCCTTGTCTTTCATGCGGCTCATGTGGTCGGCGGTGATGATGTTGAAGTTTCCGGTAGCGGTGATGAAGATATCGGCCTTGTCGACGACATCCTCGAGCTGCACGACCTCGTAGCCCTCCATGGCGGCCTGCAGTGCACAGATCGGGTCGATCTCGGTGACCACGACCCGGGCGCCCTGCCCGCGCAGAGCCTGGGCACAACCTTTCCCGACCTCGCCAAAGCCGCAGACTACCGCCAGCTTTGCAGAGAGCATCACATCGGTGGCGCGGTTGAGCCCGTCGATGACCGAATGGCGACAGCCGTAGATGTTGTCGAACTTGGATTTGGTGACAGAGTCATTGACATTGATGGCGGGAAAGAGCAACTCACCGGTCTTCTGCATCTGATAGAGCCGATGGACCCCCGTCGTGGTTTCTTCACTGACACCCTTGATGTGCGCGGCGATGGCGGACCAGCGCCCGGGATGCTCGGCCAGCTCGCTGCGAATCGTCTGCAGAATCACCTCCCACTCCTCAGGGTCGTTGTCCGGATCGAAGGCCGGAATCTCTCCCGCCTTTTCAAATTCGGCTGCCTTGTGCACCAGGAGGGTGGCGTCACCGCCATCGTCCACGATGAGATCCGGGCCGGTGCCATCCGGCCAGGTGAGCGCCTCCTTGGTGCACCACCAGTACTCTTCGAGCGTCTCGCCCTTCCAGGCGAAGACCGGAATTCCCCTGGGCTCCTCGGGGGAGCCCCCGCTCTCCGGCCGACCCACTGCCACGGCTGCGGCTGCCGAATCCTGCGTAGAAAAGATGTTGCACGACGCCCAGCGGACATCGGCGCCCAGCTCGTCGAGGGTCTCGATCAACACGGCGGTTTGTACCGTCATGTGCAGACTGCCCATGACCTTCGCTCCAGTCAGTGGTCTGGTGTCGCCGTATTTCTGCCGCAGCGCCATCAGTCCGGGCATCTCCTGCTCGGCCAGGCGGATCTCCTTGCGCCCAAGCTCGGCCAAAGTCAGATCGGCCACCTTGAAGGGTAGTCGCTCGCTGACGCGAGCGGTGTCGATTTTCTCTTGATCGGTGATGATAGTCATGCGGTTCTCCTTATTGGCTGCGCCTGCGTTCAGGCTGCGAGACGTGCTGTTGCAGAAAAAAGAGACGGGCCTTTGGCTTGTGGGTCCGGTCTCAGTCGATGAAGGTGGAGACGCTCGAATCCTGCCTGGTCCAGCCACTGCTGGATCTGCTCGGGTTCGAATCCCAGCCAGACGTGCCCCATTTGCTGGTGGTAGTCCTCGCGATCGTGCGAGAGCATGTCCAGCACCAGCAGCTTGCCCTTCGGTCTGAGAGCTTTGGCGGCTTCGGCCAGGACTCGCGCCGGATCGGCCAGGTGATGCAGAACCATGACCACCATGGCCGCATCCAGTGAGTCGGGTTCGATGGGTAATTCCTCGAGGCGCCCCTGTCGCAGGTCGACATTCTCGATTCCCGCGAGTCGGGACCTTGCTGCCTCCAGCATCGCGGGTGACTCGTCGACCGCGATGACGCGCGCCACGAAGGGTGCCAGAGCGAGGGTTGTCTGCCCGGTGCCGCAACCCAGATCTCCAACGACCCAGGTCTCGTCCACAAACGCCAGCAGGCCTTCGAGATCGAAGCGCTGACCGAAGAGCTCCTGGCGCAGCTCTGCCCACTCTCCGGCGGCCGTCGAGAAGAACTCCTGAGACCGGGTACGTCGCTGATCGAGAATGCCGGTCAGTCGAGCTCGGTCCTGCGCCGCGGCGCTGGTCGAAGCTACCTCGTCCCGGAGCAAACGCCAGAGCTGCTGTGTAACGAGGTCATGAGGTTGGCGACACACGGAGTACCTGCGGCTCGTTCCTTCTCGCCGGGCGGTAATCCACGCGTCGTCGTTCAGCGTCTTCAGATGGCGACTCACCGTCGACTGGGGCAGCTGCAGGACACTGCAGAGCTCGGCGACCGCCAGCTCCTGTTCCTCGAGAAGCAGCAGGATGCGGCATCGAATCGGATCGCCGAGAATCGAGATCCTTTCGAAGATTTGCGCGGCATTCCGCGATGGAGCCTCTTTTAATCCTTCCATCCGGATGAAAGGATAGACCATGGAGGCCGCAGTGTCAAGGTCTCAGCGAGGCGTAGCCGGCATGGCGTAGTTGCGGCTCAAATCGAGTTGTCCCGAGCTCTCGACCTTGAGGCTCCTGGTCCGACCCGACTGCTGGGTGTAAAGCTTGCCCGTGACTGCGTACGCTACGGTCTGGACTTCGAGGATCTCTTTCAAGCGCAGCAGCAAAGAGGCGTTGCTGATGTGGAAGGTGGCCTCGATGACTTCACTGCCGAGACGATTCACTGTCACGGTTTCCGCGGTCGAGCCTCGGCCGATCTTGCGCCCGTCGAGTGTGAGCTTGAAGCTGGCACCTTCGAAGGTGAGCGGTTCAGGGTTGGGGTTCGAGATCCTCAATTTGACCGACAAGGTGGTCTCGAAAAGGGTGGCCTCCGCCGGTCGTAGATCAACCAGGGTGAGCGATGGTGGCTCGAGATCGACGCTGGCGCAGCCAAGCAGCCCGACCAGACCCACGAGAAACCCAAGACCAGCTGCAGCACGCCCCGGGATCAACCTTTCCATGCTGAAGTCGAAACTAGCACATCGATCTGTGAGAGCGCTGCCCGAGTTCTACTCGAAGAGCATTTTGTAGCTGTAGACGCCCTCTTCCAGCCGACTCTGGGTCTTGCAGTTGCTGTGGTCGAAGACCGACTGCATCGGTTTGTTCTGGGCCAACACTTCAGCGGTAAAACCGCGAATGCCGTTGCGCCGAGCGATTTTCACCAGGTGGTTGAACATGAAGGTGCCAATGCCGCGACGCTGCCAGTCGTCGTGGACCACAAAGGCGACCTCGGCCATGTTGGTGGTCGGGTCGAGATAGTAGCGACCGATGGCGACGATCTTTTCACCTTCGGCTTCGGGTACGGTGGCGACGATGGCGATGTCGTTGCGGTGGTCGATGTAGACGAAGTCCTGGATCTGCTTGCGTGGGATCCGCTTCAGATCGCTCATGAACCGGTAGTAAAGAGTCTGTTGGGAGAGCTCGTAAAACAGGCTGCGCATGCGGGGCTCGTCGGTCGGGTGAATTGGCCGCAGGCTGATCTGGGTGCCATCGGGCATCAGCATCGTGGTCCGGAGCTCTTTGGGGCCGATGACAATCTTGCCTTCGATGTCGGCGAAGTCGGCAGAGAGGTACTTGGCGTCGATCGCGGAGCGCAGCAGGCCGGCTCGGAAGTCGGGATGCGCGATGCTGATCAGAGCCAGAGCGCGCTCCTGGACACTCTTGCCGTGCAGGTACGCCACGCCGTACTCGGTCACCACATAGTGCACATCCGCGCGAGTGGTCACAACCCCGGCCCCGGGGCTCAAGTGGCACACGATCCGTGAGATCGACCCGTCACGAGCGGTCGAGGGTAGAGCGATAATCGCTTTGCCCCGATGCGCGCGGGCGGCGCCCCGATTGAAGTCCACCTGCCCCCCGACTCCCGAGAAGAACTTGCTGCCGATCGAGTCGGCGCAGACCTGGCCAGTGAGATCGATCTCGAGAGCCACGTTGATGGCAACCATCTTGTGGTGTTGGCTGATGACGAAGGGGTCGTTGACATACTCGGTCGGCTGGAAAGAGAAAGTGTCGTTGTCGTCGATGTAGTCGTAGAGCTTGCGCGTCCCGAGGCAGAAGCTGGCTACGATCTTGCCGCGGTCCAGCGTCTTGTTCGAGCCGTTGATGACGCCGCTTTCCACCAGGTCGATGATGCCGTCGGTGATCATCTCGGTGTGGATGCCGAGGTCCTTCTTGTCTTTCAGAAAGCCGAGGAAGGAGTGGGGAATGCGTCCAATCCCGACTTCTATGGTGGAGCGATCTTCGACCAGAGCGGCGACATACTCGGCGATCTGCCGAGTCTCCTCCGTCTCTTCGCCATAGGTAGTCTCGAGTAGCGGTGCATCACAAGGGACGAGGTAGTCGAAGTCGAAAACGTGGAGCTCGGACTGGCCCCGGGTACGCGGCATGTTCGGGTTGACCTGAGCGATGACGATCGACGCATTCTCGGCGGCACTGCGCACGATATCCACCGAGACTCCGAGGCTGCACATCCCGCGATGGTCTGGCGGCGTCACCTGAATCAGGGCGGCATCCAGCGGCAGCTGACCGCTCTGGAAGAGGCGCGGAATATCCGACAGGAAGATGGGAGTGTAATCTCCCAGCCCTTCCTGAATAATGTCGCGCACGTTCTCGGCGATGAAGAAGCTGTTGATGCGAAAGAACTTCGTCATCTCCTTGTGAGCGTAGGGCGCCTCACCGAACGTGAGCAGGTGGACAATCTCGGTGTCCGGCAGCTGTTTGGAGCGCTGCGTCAGGGCCTTGACCAATTCCAGGGGCTCGGCGCAGCCGGTGCCGATGAAAACTCGCTGCCCGGGTTTGAGATGGCTCACCGCTCCCTCGGGGGTGGTGACCATTTCGGCATACCTCTCTTGCCAATTGGTGTCGAACTCGCTCATCTTTCGTCATCTGTCACTGCAATCGTCATGCGGGCGTCGGCAACATAGGCGCCGCCCCCGGCTTCGCTGACGATGTACGGGTTGATATCCAGCTCGAGGACCTCGGGGTAGTCGGTGGAGAGCTGACTGATGCGCTGCAAACCGGCCGCGATGGCGTCGAGATCGACGGGACGATGCCCACGGGCGCCCTGAAGCAGGGCATAGGACCGCGTTCCCTGGAGCATCTGCATCGCCTCCTCGGCCGTGATGGGCGCCAGGTGAAAGGTGACGTCCTTCATGACCTCGACAAAGATGCCGCCCAGGCCGAACATCAGCATCGGTCCGAACTGTGGATCACGGGTCATGCCCAGGATCACCTCGCGGCCTCTGCGACCCATCTTTTCGACCAGAGCGCCACGCAGCCTGGCGTCGGGGGAGCGTCGAGTGGCGCGCAGCATGAGCAGGTCGTAGGCGTCCCGGACCTGATCGGCGCTGGCCAAGTTGAGGCGCACCCCACCGGAGTCGGACTTGTGGATGATGTCGGGAGAGACGATCTTCATCACCACGGGGTAGCCGACGCGTTCGGCAACCTCGACAGCCTGGTCGGCGGTTTCTACCAGTTGACCTTCCGGGATTCTGAAATCGTAGGCGCGCAGGATCTCTTTGGCCTCTACCTCGCCGACCTGCTGCAGATCCATCTTGCGGTGCCAGCGCAGCAC
The DNA here is from genome assembly GCA_963707075.1 of uncultured Acidobacteriota bacterium. Lineage (GTDB taxonomy): Bacteria > Acidobacteriota > Thermoanaerobaculia > Multivoradales > JAHEKO01 > CAXMQZ01. Next base: position 588,975 of record CAVPOX010000002.1, on the reverse strand, counting down.
CCGATCGATGCGGCGCCGGTTGACCGGGTAGTGGGTGACGATGCGTGGTGGGCGCGAGCGCCATGCCGAGTAATCGGTCATGGCCTTGAGCGCTCCCATGGCCCGCTCGGCGGAGGGGTAATTGGGAATGCCCAGGGCGGTGAGCGTGCGTCGGGCTTCTCGGACCTCGTCTCCGCCCAGAAATGCGGCCAGCAGGGTCTTGCTGCCGTCGTGAGCCGCGGCCAGGCGCTTGGCCAGCTCCGTCGGCTGGGTCATGTTCTGGGGCGTGGCGATCACCACGATGGCATCGGTGCCGTCCGATCCCTGGATGGTTTCGAAGGCTTTCAGGTATCGAGAGGGATCGGCATCGCCGATAACGTCCACCGGATTGCCGACCGAAGCCGTGTCCGGCAGATCGGAGCGCAGCTTCTCCGCGGTCGATGCATCGGGAATGGGGAGCTTCAGGCCCGCCATCTCGGCGGCGTCGGCGGCCATGATGCCTGGGCCGCCGGCATTGGTGATGACGGTCACGCGCGGGCCTGCTGGAATCGGTTGCATGGCGAAGGCCTGAGCGTAGTCGAAGAGCGCTTCGAAAGTCTCGGCGCGCACGACACCGGAACGTTTGAAAGCGGCACCGTAGGCGATATCGGCCCCCGCCAGACTCCCGGTATGCGATGAAGCCGCCTTGGCGCCACTCGCGGTGACGCCCACTTTCAGAATGACCACGGGTTTTTCGGTGGCCGCTTCTTGCGCGGCTTTGAGGAACTCCTCCCCATTGTCGATGCTCTCGAGATAGCCGACGATCACCTGGGTGTTCGGATCGGCTGCCAGGGCTTGCAGGAAGTCGACTTCGTCGAGGTCGGCTTTGTTGCCTAGGCTCACCGTGATGGCCAGTCCCAGTCCCGCGCTCGCCGAAGAGTCGAGAATGGCAACACACAGGGCGCCCGACTGCGAGATCACGGAGATATTGCCTGCCGGAGGCATCACCGGTGCAAACGTGGCGTTCATCTGGTGATGGGCGTTGATCAGACCCAGACAATTGGGCCCCATCATTGGAACCTTTCGTTTCCGGCAGAGTCGCGCGATCTCCGCCTCGAGGGCGGCACCCTGTTCACTGACTTCTTTGAATCCCGCCGTCAGCACCGCCACGGCGCGGACGTGCGCCGACAGGGCCTCCTCGACGGCTGCCTTGACCGCTGGCGGCGGCACGGCGATGACACACAGATCGATCGGCTGCCGGACTTCGGCCAGCGAGGGTGAGCAGCGAAGGCCCAGGATCTCCTCCGATTTGGGGTTGACTGGGTAGATCTGGCCCGCGAACCCGGACTCGACCAGGTTGGCGACTATCGCGTGTCCCACCTTGCCCGGAGTCCGCGAAGCCCCGACGACGGCGACCGATGCGGGGCGAAGCAGAGGGTCAAGCATCGGTTGCAGGCTCGTCTGTGGGGCGTCTGGCGAGTGCCCAGACGACCACTGAGGAAGCGGCAGCGAGAAAGCAGAGCGTACCGGCGAAGACGAATGCGATGACGTACTCCTTGGTTACATCGAAGAGTACACCACCGACGACCGGTCCGAGAATCCCCGCCACGCCATAGGCGGTGAAGATGAACCCATAGTTGATGCCGAAGTTCTTGGTGCCGAAGTAGTCCGCCGTCGCCGAAGGGAAAAGGGCGAAGTTGCCGCCAAAGTTCAGCCCCACCCAGGCCGAAGCGAGGAAGACCGCCAGGTGAGAGTCGATACCGGCCAGCATCATGAAGGCCAGTCCCTGGCCCAGATACATGAGCATCATGGCCCGCGGGCGATCGATGTAGTCGCTGATCCGGCCCCAGAATACGCGACCGATGGCGTTGAAGACTGCCAGGATGCCGACCGGTTCGATGAAGCGTCCAAAACCGCCCATCCAGGCAGGAGCGAATGTGGTACCGCCGAGAATACTGCCCATCATTGGCTTCCACTGACCGATGGCCAGCAGTCCGGAGGTGGCGCCAAAGATGAAGGTCAGCCACAGCATGCAGGCCAGCGGTCGATTGAGCATCTGGTGCCACTCCACATCCCGCTGCACTTTGACAATTGCCGGGTTCTGATGCCAGCCAGGCGGGGTCCAACCCGCGGGAGGATTGCGTAGCAGCGAGGCTCCCAGCAAGACCGCCACACCTGCCACGAGCCCGTGCAGGATGAAGAACGCGCGCCAGCCGATGCCGAATCCGGTCCCTTGGGAGGCTCCCAGGCCGACAGCCAGGACCTGTGACAGTCCCATTGGATCGTCACCAGGTGGCAAGAGCAGGATGGAAGCGGGGCCGGCGAAGAAAAGGGCACCAGCACCGAAACCGGCGACAGCCAGGCCGGTGATCAAACCCTTCTTGTCGGGATACCACTTGACTGCGGCGGCAATGGGGCAAACGTAGGCGAACCCGATTCCGGCGCCACCGATGACGCCGTAGGTCAGGTAGAGAGCCCAGGGTCGATCAGGCGCGACCAGGATCGCACCCAGCAGGAAGGACAGTCCGAGCAGGATGCCACCGATCGAGGCCACCTTGCGAGGACCGATTCGGTCCTGCAGGCGCCCGGCGGGGATCATCACCGCAGCGAAGGTGGCCAGTGCGATCGAGAAGGCCCATTGGGTCGTCGATCGATCCCAGCCCATGGCCGATTCCAGCGGTTTGACAAAGACGCTGAAGGCGTAGACCGTGCCCAGAATCACCTGCACGATCAGACCGCCCGCGATCACCGTCCAGCGGTTGTGCGTGGAAGTGTCCGACATAGAGCCTCTCCTCGGGAGTGATGTGGATTGTGCGGTAGTCCGCAGTCGAATGCCGTTAGTGGGTGACCGGACACGCCTCCCCGTCTCTTGCCGGCCGTGCGTGAGAGTAGCACCTGCCGCGTCACGGGAAACGCCCTGAATGGGTGGGTCGAGAGCCTACCCCGACAGGTGTTTCTCGCCTGTTCAGGCGTTGCAACAATCTCCGTCGGAGCAGTCGCTCCAAATCTGCAGGCTGTTTCTCTTTCAGACTATTCCACGGGCCCGAGGTCTGCCGCCATGAACAGATTCCACCGAGATGTTTGCGTCGCTATGGTCCTTGTCTGGGCCTCGGCGGTCTCTTTGTCGGCTGAAGAAGCCGAGACCAGCAAGCAGTCGGTCTGGTCGACTGTCGAGTTGCAGCTCTATGGATACATCAAGCTGGATGCCGCATACGACACGGCGGCGGCCGACCCCGGCAACTTCATCAAGTGGGTGGATCTGGAGCCTGGCAACGAGGACGACGATGAGTTCAACATGACGGCCAACCAGACGCGTTTGGGTCTCTGGGTGAGGGGGCCCGACAAGGAGGGCAGGAGTCTCGCAACCCAGGGTCGTGTCGAGATCGACTTCTACGGCGGGGGTGAGGAGAACAAGCCCCGACCGATGTTGCGGTTGGCATATATCGACTTGAATTGGCGGGATTCGGGATGGAAGTTCCTGGCGGGCCAGGCTCCCGACGTCATCTCGCCGCTGGTTCCCGTGACGGTGAACTACTCGGTGCAGTGGTGGGCTGGAAACATCGGTTATCGGCGGCCCCAGATTCGCCTGGCAAGGGACTTTGCGGTGTCGGACGATTCGAGCTTGCAGCTCGCCGGCGCCATCACCCGCGATATTGGCACCACCGACAGCGTCTTTGCGAATGTGGACGCGGGGACCGACTCCGGTCTTCCCGGATTCCAGGGCCGTCTCGGCTGGCATTCGGGGGCTTTCGATATCGGCCTCTCGGGTCATTGGGCGGAAGAGGAGTACGACCTGGATGATCTCGGCAACGCAGAGCGTTTTGACAGTTGGTCGGCAAACCTGGATCTGAAGGTACCTCTGACCGAGAAGGTCACGGTCAAGGCCGAGGCCTATACCGGTGTCAACCTTGCCCAGTACCTCGGCGGCATAGGTCAGGGTGTCAATCTCGAGCGCAACGAGGAGATCGGGGACACCGGTGGCTGGATCAGTCTGGACCTGGGTCCCTTTGGTGATATCACTCACCACCTGGGATTCACCCTCACCGATCCGGACGACGACGTTCTGGAAGAGAGCGATCGGACCTTCAACAGTTCCATCTTCTGGAACGCCTTCTACTCCCTGACCGACCACATTCAATTCGCCCTGGAGCTTTCCTACTGGAATACCGAGTATGTGGTGGTCGAATCGGGACCGGACTCGGCCGACGACTTTCGCACGCAATTCGCAGCGATCTACAGTTTCTGAAGCAACTTGATAACCTCACTGGCAAACCCCATCCAACCAAGAAGTCGGAGATGACCATGACGACGGAACCCACTGACAAGTCCATCGAATCCCTCATGATCGAAGAGAGGACCTTTCCTCCCTCGGAAGCATTGCGAGCCAATTCCTATATCTCCAGTGAAGAGCAGTACGAGAAGATGTGGCGTCAATCGATCGACGAGCCCGACACCTTCTGGCTGGAGCAGGCCAAAACGCTCGACTGGTTCAGGGAGCCCAGCAAGAGTCTCGAGTTCGTCTGGGACACCGCCGCTCGCAAGATCGAGCACACCTGGTTCCAGGATGGTGTGCTCAACGTTTCCTACAACTGCCTGGATCGGCACATGGGGACGCCGATCGAGCACAAGACCGCGATCCTTTGGCAGGGTGAGGAAGAGGATTCGGTCGAGAAGCTGACTTACCGGGACATGTACGAGCGAGTCCAACGATTCGCCAATGTGCTCAAAGCACGAGGAATCGAGAAGGGGGACCGCGTCGCGATCTACATGCCCATGGTGCCGGAAGCCTCTGTGGCCATGCTGGCTTGTGCCCGCATCGGAGCAATTCACTCGGTGATCTTCGGTGGCTTCAGTGCCGAAGCCATCCGCGGCCGGGTCAACGACTCAGACTGCAAGATGATCATCACCGCCAACCTGCTGCGTCGCTCCGGCAAGCACATCCTGCTCAAGGACATCGTCGACGAATCGCTCGTCGGCAGCCCGTCGGTCGAGAGTGTCGTCGTCGTCCAGACCGGAGATCAGGCGTGCCGCATGCAGGAAGGTCGTGACTTCTGGTACCACGAAGAGATGGAAAAGGTCGACGCCGAGTGCGCGGCCGAACCGATGCAGGCGGAAGATCCACTGTTCATCCTCTATACCTCCGGTTCGACCGGTAAACCCAAAGGTGTGGTTCACACCACGGGTGGTTACCTGCTGCACGTGTCTCTGTCGCACAAGTGGGTTTTCAACATTCACGAAGACGACATTTACTGGTGCACCGCAGATATCGGCTGGGTAACCGGCCACAGCTACATCGTCTATGGACCGATGGCCAATGGCGCCACCTCGCTCATGTTCGAGGGTGTACCGACCTATCCCGATCCCGGACGCTTCTGGCAGGTCTGTGCCAAGTTCGGCGTCACCGTTTTCTACACCGCCCCGACGGCTATTCGTGCCCTCATGCGTCTGGGGGAGCAGTGGCCGGCAAAGCACAATCTCGACTCCTTGCGCGTCCTGGGTACGGTGGGTGAGCCGATCAATCCCGAAGCCTGGATGTGGTACTACACCAACATCGGTCATGAGAACTGCCCGATCGTGGATACCTGGTGGCAGACGGAAACGGGCGGCTTCATGATCACGCCCTTGCCCGGCGCGAACACCCTCAAGCCCGGAAGCGCATCCCGGCCATTCTTCGGCGTCGATACCGTGCTGCTGCGCGACGACGGCAGCGAGTGTGGGCGCAACGAGGGCGGCAAGCTGTGTATTCGTCGACCCTGGCCCGGCATGATGCGTACCATGTGGGGAGATCACGAGCGCTTTGTGGATACCTACTTCACGAACTTTGCGGATCTCTATTTCACGGGCGACGGATGTCGGATCGACCAGGACGGCGACTACTGGCTGATGGGCCGAATCGACGACGTGGTGAACATCTCCGGCCACCGCCTGGGCACCGCTGAGATCGAGAGCGCGCTAGTGAGCCATGACCTGGTGGCCGAGGCAGCAGTGACCCCGATTCCCCACGACATCAAAGGGCAGGGCCTCTATTGCTTCGTGACGTTGGTCGAAGGGGTGGAGGCGACCGACGAGCTCCGCAAGGAGCTGATAAACCATATCCGGACCGAGATCGGTCCCATCGCCACTCCCGAGGGAATCCAGTTCGCGCCAGCGTTGCCCAAGACCCGGTCGGGCAAGATCATGCGCCGCATCTTGCGCAAGGTCGCGGAGAAGGACACCGGTAATCTTGGAGATACTTCGACGCTGGCTGATCCTACCGTCGTGGAGTCGCTGATCGCGGAACGCGGCTAGGTGCGCAGCGGGGCCCTGCGGGGCCCCGTTACCCCATCCTAGTCTGGTGCCGCCGAGAGGTCGTCCGAGAGATCGGCGACCGTCTGGTACATGGCCTTGGCAGCCTCCACCAGGCGAGATGCTTCGTCATCGGTAAAGTTCACCTCACCCATGTCGTTCTTGAACGTCATCCAGTATTCTCGTTGTCTTTCGCCGTAGGGCACCAGGTAGCGCAGGCCGGCGCCGGGCGCCAGACCGTATGCCTTGGCGACCTGTCGGGCGATGAAGCGCGAGCCGTTGTTGCTGCCTTCGAGGACGTAGTGCATACCGAGAAGCAGCACGGGGTCGCTCTGGTTCTTCTCGATAAGGGAGATGAATCTCTTGGTCGCCGGTGTGGGCTCGATTTGCTCCGAATCGACACCGAAGAACTCCAGATCCTCGCGCAGGTATGGGACCTGGTATTGGTACTCGCGAACCACCCGGCGGATGGATTCGTGCTCGGCAGCGCACCGTCGCAGAGCGGTCTCGAGGGCATCGTGAACGAGATACATCTGACCGAGCCAGGCAGTGTAGTCGCCGCGCGACAGCTCTCCTTTGAACATCGCTTGCTGGAATGCGTGGTGTTCGGCTCGTTCGTGCTCATCGCGAGTCGCATCTCGCAGACGCTGCATGGTACCGCCATTGGAATGGATCATCGCGTTTCTCCGATTGTCGAAAGTCAGTCGATCGCCAGCACCACCATGGCCGCTCAAGCCAGCAGCCAGATCAGCCCCTTGACTGTGAAAAAGACGAGACCCACCGGCCCGATCTTCCTGAGCGTGTAGCGCAAGTAATTCCCTTGTCTCAGCAGAACCGGGTACCCGGTGAGACCAAGCCGGCATGGTTCTTGATGACCGAGAGAAACTATCGACCTGCCGGCTTGCAGTCAAGACCTCCGTGGAAGGATTCACTGCATCGAGCTTCGAGATTTGGTCCAATCGGCTTGGCAGTGCCGGAGCAGCTATGAACAGAGAGTTCTTCGCGCGGATCGTCGAGACCATGGCTGAGGGCGTCGCCGTTGCCGACGCCAGGGGCGACCTGGTCTTTGTCAACGATGCCCTCTGTCGCCTTTCGGGTTACCCGCGGGAAGAGGTGATCGGACAATCCTCGTCCAACTTCATCGTGCCGCGGTTGCTCGACGAGTTCCATTCCCAGTTGAATCTCCGGGAATACGGCGCTGCAGACCCCTACGAAACGGTTGTGGTTTCCCGGGATGCTCTCGAGATCCCGGTCCTGGTATCGCCGCAGGCGCTGTTCGATGCGCATGGCAAGTATCTGGGAAGCTTCGCGGTGGTCTCGGACGTCAGCTCTAGACGACGGACGGAGACCGAGAGGGAGGTCATCTCGGGCATTATCCGCGGTGTCGTCGAAACGGCCAATCTGGACGAACTGCTGAAGCTGGTCCACGCATCACTACGACGTGTCATCTACGCCGAGAATTGCTTTGTCGCCCTCCTCGACGAAGAGGACGACACCATTCACTTCCCCTACTTCGCAGACCAGTTCGACACTTTTCAGGAACCGATTCCCAGGGGCAAGACCTGTACCGATTTTGTCTTGCGGACCGGTCAGCCCTTGTTGCTGACCGAGGCTCGCTTTCAGCACCTGATTGCCATGGGCGAGGTCGAGCTCGTGGGTGCGAGCTCGCCATCGTGGATGGGAGTTCCCCTGATCACACCCAATCGAACCATTGGCGTGCTTGCCGTGCAGCACTACCGCGATGAAGGTGCCTTCTCGGAGCGGGACCTGGAGTTCTTCGGATCCGTCGGAGGGCACATCGCGCTGGCGATCGAGCGCAAGCGTGCCGAGGAGCAGCTGCACGCGTCCCAGGAGCTCTACACCAGTGTCGTCGAGTCGATGAGTGATGGAGTCATGGTTCTGGATCGTGAGTTCCGGTTCGTGTCGTGGAACCGGGCGATGGAGGAGCTCACCAGCACGTCGCGAGACAGGGTTCTGCGCGAGGCACAGCCACCGTGGGAGGTCTTCCCCCACCTCGTTGCGCTCGGCGTAAAGGAGATGATGCAGCGCGCCATGGCTGGCGAGCCGCAAAGGGCGAGCAATCTGCATCACGACCTTCCCAACGGTGTCTCCCTTGTTACCCATGAGACCTATCGGCCGCTGCGCGGTGCTGAGGGCAATATCGAGGGTGTGGTCGGGGTTGTTCGCGATGTCACTGAGCGCCGAGTGGCGGAGCAGGCACTGATGAAGAGCGAGGAGCAGCTGCGCCAGGCTCAGAAGATGGAAGCCATCGGTCGCCTGGCCGGAGGCGTGGCCCATGACTTCAACAACTTGCTGACCGCCATCAATGGATACAGTGAGCTGGTTCTCGAGAAGCTGCCCGATCAGGACCCGATTCGCAACCACGTAGAAGAGATACGGCTCGCGGGTCAGCATGCCGCCGAGCTCACGCAGCAACTTCTGGCCTTCGGCCGCAAGCAGGTCATCAGTCCCAAGGTCGTGGATCTTGAAGCTCAGGTAGGTGAATTGCAGACCATGCTACGTCGGCTGATCGGCGAGGACATCGAGCTGGCCACCGACTCTGACGGCTCGGCGCAGCGAATCAGGACCGACCCGGGCCAACTCGAGCAGGTCCTGATCAATTTGGCGGTCAATGCCCGCGACGCCATGCCCCAGGGGGGTACGCTCACCATCCGAACCGAGAGTCGCGACTTGCAGGGAGAAGGCAGCAATGGCGATTCACACGCCGGTCCGTTTGTCGGGGTGGTAGTGACCGATACCGGCATTGGCATGGACGCGGACGTCCGGGACCGTATTTTCGAGCCGTTCTTCACCACCAAGGAGCTGGGCAAGGGAACCGGAATGGGGCTATCGACCGTCTACGGTGTTGTCAAGCAGAATGGGGGCCGCATCTGGGTGGACTCGGCGCCTGGCGAAGGGACCACGTTCAGCGTCTTCTTCCCACGTTCAGTCGAGCCTCTCACGCAAGACGCCCCGCATCCTCGGCCCAGCGACATGCAGGGCTCCGAGAACGTCCTGGTGGTCGAGGACGAAGCTGCGGTGCGATCTTTGACCCGGATGATCCTCGAGCGCAGTGGCTATCGTGTCCTCGAGGCGGCCAGCCCAAGCGAGGCGCTCGAGATCTTCGCGAATCTGCACGAACCCCTCGATCTCCTGTTGAGTGACGTGGTCATGCCGGGAATGAGCGGCCCGGTGCTGGCTGCCCAGTTGCAGGAGACACAGCCAGATCTCAAGGTCCTGTTCATCTCGGGCCACGCCGATGAGACCATCGTGCAACATGGTGTCCTGATGCCCGACACCGAGTTGCTGGTCAAACCCTTCAGTGTCAAGGAGCTGCTGGCTAGAGTCCACGGAGTCCTGCGGGACTGGCGGCCCGAGGCGCAACAGGCCGACCTTGCTACGGGCGTTCGTACGTCAAGAACGAGTAGCTGATCGCTGTCGCGTCGGCAGCACGATGGTCCTCGTGATCGATCAGCTTCCAGGCTCCAAGGTCGACATCTGGGAAGAAGGCATCGCCGGCGAAGGTGGCGTGAATCCGTGTCAGGTACAGCCTGTCGGCCAACGGCAGGGCGAGAGCGTAGATCTGCGCTCCGCCAGCGACGAAAGCCTCTGTGTCCTGGGCGCCTCTGGCCAATTCGATGGCCTCCTCCAACGACGACGTCAGAGCGACGCCTGCAGGCAGAGTGGGCCGACCGCGAGAAATGACGACCATCGACCGCCCCGGCAGAGACCGGCCGATCGCTGCGAACGTCTTGCGACCGATCAGCAAATGATGCCCCATGGTCAGACGCTTGAATCGCTGAAGGTCGGCAGAGAGGTGCCAGGGAAGGCCGTTGTCGAGACCGATGACGCCGTTGTCCGCAACCGCTGCGATGATCGACACCTTCATACTGCGATCGGCGCCCTGATGTGTGGATGGGGGTCATAGCCTTCGAGGTGGAAATCCTCGTACTTGAAATCGAGAATGGATCTCACCTTCGGGTTGAGCTCGAGGCGTGGCAGAGGGCGGGGTTGACGCTCCAGCTGAAGTCGGGCCTGATCGAGATGATTGAGATACAGATGGGCGTCGCCGAAAGTGTGAACAAACTCGCCCGGTTCGAGTCCACAGACCTGAGCCATCATTCGGGTCAGAAAAGCGTAGGAGGCGATATTGAAGGGAACTCCGAGAAAGACGTCCGCACTGCGCTGGTAGAGCTGACATGAGAGTCGGCCTTCGGCGACCCAGAACTGGAACAACAGATGGCACGGTGGTAGTGCCATCCGATCGATCTCCCCGACGTTCCAGGCACTGACGATGTGGCGACGCGAATCGGGGTTGTGGCTAATCTGGTCCACCACCGCCGAGATCTGATCGATCTTGCGACCCTCTGCCGTTGGCCAGGAGCGCCATTGGGTGCCATAGACAGGTCCCAGCTCACCGTCATCATCGGCCCAATCGTCCCAGATCTTCACGTTGTTCTGCTTGAGATAGGCGATATTGGAATCGCCGCTCAAAAACCACAGGAGCTCGTGGAGGATCGATGGGATGTGCAGCTTCTTGGTGGTCAGCAGGGGAAATCGATCGCTCAGATCGAAGCGCATCTGATAGCCGAAGATACTTCGGGTTCCCGTTCCGGTCCTGTCGGATTTCTCGACACCGTGATCGAGCGTATGCTGCATGAGATCGAGGTATTGGCGCATCGGGAGTCAGGGCGTCTGGCCGAGATGCATGAGAGCTACATAGGCGGCGACCGCACCGAGTAGGGGTGCCAGGAAGAACAGCAGCCCGGAAGGTCTCTCCTGCCGCTTCAGGAGGACGGGATACCCTGCCAGGAGCAGCCAGACAACGAGCTTGATCCAGATCCACAGAGGCCATGAGTGAGATATCTGCAGTCTCGCCATCATGCCGAAACCGGCGATGAGAATCAGCAGCATCGCGGCTCCGTGAGCGGCCGTAGCCAGGCGACGGATGGTTTTGCGCAAGTCTTCCGAAGCCACAGATACCGAGGCCCAGAGTCCTCCGAGGCCCGCGAATAGCAGGAAGATACCCAGAAGGTGAATGACTTTGTAGGTTGCGTGAGAAAGCATCGATAGACCCTCCGTTCAATGCGAATCGGATTGTTGACTCGCAGAGACCGGAAGATTCTACCCCGAGCATGGGCGACTCGAACGGTCCGTTTGGGTATAGTCGCCCTCCGTGAGGTGGCTATGTCTCCGTGCCGGTTCGAATCGAGCGTTTGGAAAGCAGCCGTGGCTGTCATGGCTGTCGTGCTGGCACCGAGTTGGTGGATCGGCTGCTCGCAGTCGCCGCCACCCGAGGTAAGGGCGCCGCTCCAGGCCGCCGACGATCGAGTCCCGGTGGTCTTCGTTCCCGGCGTCACCGGTGTTGCTCTGCGAGATCGCGCGACCGGCGAGCTGACCTGGGGGAAGGGGGACTCGGTGATAAGTCCCCACGACCGGGGGCACGGAACCGCCAGACCGCTCTTCGCCGATCGAGGAGGCCCTGATCTGGTGCCCGCTGGAGTCATCCGCAATCTGCGTCTGCTGGGGGTACTGCGGGTACCGGTCTATCAACCACTGGTCGATCTCTTCGAAGCCAATGGGTATCAGTTCGGAGATCTGGAGCAGCCGGGACCGACCGAAAACTTCTTCATGTTCGCTTATGACTGGCGGCAGGACAATGTCGATTCGGCAGCGCTGCTGGCTGCGCAGCTGGAGCGCTTGCGGCAGGTGCGCGGGCAGGCGCATTTAAGGGTGAATCTCATCTGTCAGAGCAACGGGGCGCATATCTGTCGCTATTTCGCGAAATTCGGCTCGCTGGATCTACAGGACGCCGAATCGGGCAAGGCGAAGGTCGAGGACCAGTTGGAGGTGGATCGGATGATCCTCGTCGGTAGCTCGAACGGGGGCTCGATCCGCATCTTGCGCGAGATGAATCGGGGCCGCAAGTATGTCCGGACCATCGGGCGGTTCTGGGCTCCGGAGACCCTGTTCACCTATCTCTCGCTGTATCAGGACCTGCCGGCCTACACTCGTGATCTCTTTGTGGACCCGGAGGGTCGGGATCTGCAGGTGGATCTTTTCGCCGCTGAGAACTGGCAAAAGTACGGTTGGTCGGTATTCAACGACGAAATCCGCCAGCGGTTGGCGCGGAAGAAGACTGCGCCATGGTTCGGCACCGAGGACGAGCGGTTCCAGTTCCTGCGGGACCAACTCGACCGTGCCGGGCGGTTCCACAGGGTGCTGAAGCGCGATGTGGAAGGATTCGGCGCGACACGCTACTACCTGATCATGAACACGCACAATGAGACCGCCTCCAAGGCCGTCCTTTTTCAGCAGAACGGGCGGTGGCAGACGGCATTCGAGGACGACAGGGGGATTGGTCGCAGGCCGACGCTGCGGGCGGTGGTGATCACCGACGGGGATGGCCATGCGACCGCGGGCAGCCAGAAATGGCTCTCCGATCAAGAGACAGCTCAGATCGCTACTGAGCCGATCGACGTCGAGGGTACCCATCGCCGCATCATCTTGCAGCCGGCCACACATCGGGCCATTCTCGATATCTTGAACGGCGATTTCGATTCTCACCCATGACTGGAGAGCCAATCGGCCCCGAGGCACTGGACGAGGCCTCCTCCTCTCTCGGGTCGGCTGTGTCTCGAGCGCTGCGGGGATCGGAGCAAGACTTCACGCAGGGTCCTCTGGGTCGGGCGATCATTGTGTTGGCGATCCCCATGGTTCTGGAGATGGTCATGGAGTCGGTCTTCGCGATCTGTGACGTCTTCTTTGTTTCCAGATTGGGTGCCGAAGCCGTGGCCACGGTCGGTCTGACCGAATCCCTGCTGACACTCGTCTTCTCGCTGGCGATCGGTCTGGGAATGGGAACCACCGCGATGGTAGCCAGGCGGGTCGGCGAGAAGCGGCACCGTGCGGCTGCGTCGGCAGCGGCCCAGGCGGTGCTCGTGGCGCTGGTTGCCTCTGCTGGCCTGGGGGCGCTGGGCTTCGTCAGCGGGCCCACCGCGCTGCGCCTGGTCGGGGCATCCGAAGCCGTCCTGGCTAGCGGCTCGGATTACTCTCGAGTGCTGCTCGGCGGTTGTGGGACCGTGGTCTTCCTGTTCGTCATCAACGCGATCTTCCGGGGAGCTGGAGATGCGGCGGTCGCCATGCGGGTTCTCTGGCTGGCGAACATCATCAATCTGATCCTCGACCCCTGTTTGATCTTCGGTCTCGGTCCCTTCCCGGAGATGGGGGTCACTGGAGCGGCCGTTGCGACCACCATCGGCAGGGGAGTCGGCGTGCTCTATCAGCTTTGGATCTTGACCAGCGGGCGCAGCCGGATCGCTGTTGCCTGGTCGCAGATGAGACCCGATTTCGAGGTGATGGTGCGACTTCTCAGGGTCTCGGCGGGGGGCATCGTTCAGGTACTGATTGCCACCTGTAGCTGGGTCGCTCTGGTTCGCATCATCGCGCTTTTCGGTAGCACCGCGGTCGCTGGCTACACGATCGCCATCCGGATCGTGATCTTCTCGATCCTGCCGGCCTGGGGCCTGGCCAATGCCGCGGCAACCCTGGTGGGGCAGAACCTCGGAGCCGGCAAACCGGCCAGAGCCGAGAAGTCAGCCTGGATGACCGGCGGATTCAACATGATCTTCCTGGGTCTGGTGGCCGCCGTGTTCATCCTCTTTGGAAGGCAAATCCTCGGCATTTTCACGGCTGACGCTCCTGTTGTGGAGGTGGGAGTCGAGTGTCTACGCATCATCAGCTACGGCTACGTGTTCTATGGTCTTGGCATGGTCATCGTGCAGTCCTTCAACGGCGCTGGAGATACCGTCACCCCGTCGATCATCAACTTCTTCTGTTACTGGTTGTTGCAGATTCCCCTGGCGTACCTGATGGCAAGTCCACTCGGAATGGGACCGCGCGGGGTGTTCTGGGCGATCACGACCGCTGAGGCGTTGATCACCATCGTTGGCGCAGCAGTCTTCAGCCGCGGGCGGTGGAAGCAGCGACAGGTTTGAGCTATCGACGCAACGGGGTAGTATGACCGGGCATTCAATGTCGGAGAGGGGGGCGAATCGCAGCTTTTGGTCACGCGCTGCTGGGTTTGCCGCAGACGAAGATGACGACGCACAAGAAACGCATCGGCATTTATGGTTGGGGCGTCGTTGCCCCAAAATCGCCCGATATCGCGACTTTCGAGAAGAATCTTCTCGCGGCCGAAAGCTGGTTGGAGCCTTTCGTGGGCTATGGTCCGAACAACTTCCTGGTGGGTACCCCCGAGTTCGATTTCGCCGACTACAAGTCCTGGATCGACGAGCGCTTCGAGCCTCGGCGCTATTCTCAGATCGATTCCAAGATGGGGGCGATGGTCAAATATGCCATCGGTGCCTTCATCCAGGCGCTCGGGCAGAATCCAGGGATAGAGCAGGTCTTGCAGAAGCTCGGGTCCCAGGCGCACATCTACGTCGGCACCGGTTTGGGAGACCTCTCGACAAGTTATCAAGTTGGCCAGGTCTACGGCCGCGCGCAGCGATACTGGAATCGTTTTTGGTGTCACGAGGATCGCAACGCGCGTCTGAAGCAATTTCGCGCCGCCGACGACGACGGTCAGGAAGCCTTACGCCATGAGATGGGAGTCCCCGAGGATCCTGCGAACCTGGATCGGGGCGATGACCGGTTCTATGAGGTTCTCGAGGACTGGTACGCCTTCTGGGTTTGGCATTCTGAAGCCCTGCAGGCCTATCTCGAGGAGTTGCGCCAGATCGAGGCCGAAGGTGTGGGAGACGATATCGAGACGAGTAAGGGACAGGTCATTCGCCGGAAAGCTACTTTGCGCCGCAAGCTCAACGCGAAGTACGGGTGCCCGCTCGAGCCTTGGAACGCCGTCGATGCCAAGCTGCTGTGGAACATCCCAAACATGCCGGCTTCGCAGATCTCGATGCTGGGTCGGATCACGGGTCCGACCGTGGCACCCATTGCTGCATGTTCCGGTTTCGGTACGGCCCTGCAGATGGCGGTCAATGCCATCGAGTCGGGAAGCGCCAGGGCGGCGGTCATCGGCGATACGGATCCCGAGCCCCACCCGCTCACGGTCGGCACCTTCTTCAGTGCCCGCGTGGTTTCGCAGGATGGGCAGGTTTCCAAACCCTTTACCGGCATGCGAGGCACCCATGTTTCGGGAGGAGCCTGTATCTGGATCGTCGGGGATGTCGACTACTTCGCGGAGTTGGGGATGAAGCCGCTTGGACTCGAGATCGTCGGAGTGGCAATCAACTCCGATGCCGATCACATCATCACGCCGACCCAGCAGGGACCCAAGGCCTGCATCGAGCAGGCTCTCGACGATGCCGCCGTGGCTCCCGAAGAAGTGGCCACCTGGGACATGCACGCTACCGCGACGCCTGGTGACTGGACCGAGCTGCAGAATATCGTGTCGGTGGTTCCCGGGACGACCCGCCTGACAGCGCGCAAGGGCTCCTTCGGACACGGCATGTCGGTTTGTGGAGGATGGGAGCTGACCGCGCAGCACATTGGCTTTGCCAGAGGCATTCTGCATCCGGTGGACCTGGAGGAGAACGAACTGCATCCCCGGATTCGGCCTCATCACCAATCTCTTCTGCGGCACGAGAAGGCTGAGCTGGAAGGAAGAGTTGCTGGTAAGCTGAACATGGGAGTGGGTGGTGTCAACGCCTGTGTGATCAGCCGACTTTGGGAGGAGGATCGAGATTGAAGCAATCGATAGGATCGGCCGCTTTGGCGGTGGTGTTGGTGTGTCTTACCGCCGGAGTAGTGGCAGCACAGGATTCGCGCGAGCCGGCGGCGCAGGAAGCGATCGACCTGTTCAAACAGGCCGACGACAGCATGGCAGGCTGGTTTGAAAACGCCTACGCCTTCGCGGTTTTTCCCAACATCAGCAAGGGTGGCCTGGGGGTAGGCGGAGCACATGGCAAAGGCCTGGTCTACAAAGGTGGGGAGGTCGTTGGCAAGACCTCGTTGACCCAGTTCACGGTGGGTTTGCAGTTGGGAGGCCAGGTCTACCAGGAGGTCATCTTCTTCGAGGATGAAGCGTCCTACACCAACTTCACAGGTGGCAACTTCGAGCTCAGTGCCCAGGCATCGGCAATCGCGGCGGCGGCCGGTGTTGCTGCCAACGCGACCTATCGCTACGGGGTGGCCATCTTCACCCTGGGCAAGTCGGGTCTGATGTACGAAGCCTCCGTTGGGGGCCAGAAGTTCAGCTTCACGCCGCTCTGATCCCGATTGGCTTCTTGATTCCGGGCCTAGACCGTTGGCTCGGGTGCTTCAGGTATGTTCGGCCTGCGCTCGATTCCCTCGGGTTTGACATTGACCTGAGCGATGGGCTCCCGGCTGCGCAGACCCAGGACGTCGGCTACCAGTTGTCGTTTCATCAGCTGGATGGCTTTGCCAGGATCGACCCCCTTGGGGCAGACCCGGGAGCACTCGGCTGCGAAGTGACAGCGCCACGGCCCGGCTTCCCCCGCAAGTGTCTCCTGCCGATGTGCGAAGCCATCGTCACGAGTATCCGTGTTGTAGCGATGTGCCTGGGTCAGCGCCATGGGGCCAGAGTAGGTCCGGTCCGAGGCACAGGTCGGGCAAGCCGCGACGCAGCATCCACACTTGATGCAATAGGAGAACTGCAGGTACTGCTCCATTTGCTCAGCGGACTGGTAGAACTCCCCGGTCGGTCGTTCCATCTCCGCCGTGTCGGCGCGAATGATGTAGGGCGACAAGGCAGTGTGATGGTCGAACATGGATCGCAGATCGGGAACGAGATCGCGGATGATGGGAAAATTTGGCAACGGCGCGACCGTGACCACGGTGGTGCCGAGCTCGGAGATCTGCGTGTTGCACCCCAGTCCCGGCTTGCCATTGATGAACATCCCGCACGATCCACAGACACCCATGCGACAGGATGCCCGCCAGGCGAGCGTCGAGTCCACCCTCTCCTTGATCTGCCAGAGACCATCGAGGACAGTCATGCCCGGCGAATAGGTCACAGGGTATTCGCCCCAGGTCGGTGCTTCGGCTCGCCGCGGAGCCAAGCGTCGAATGCGAAAGGTGATGGTGTCGGGAAGCTCGGAATCGATCATGGCATCTCCCCCTAGACAGCAGCGAATCGGTAGGCCGCCCAGGCCGACCAGGTGCCGAACAGGAACAGCCCGAGCCCTGCCACGAGCAAGGCCCAGTTGAGTGAGCGTTTGAGTGGTGCACCCAGATCGAGCTCGAAAAGGATGTTGCGCAGCCCGTAGAAACCGTGAAATAGAGCTGCGCCCAACAGGAGCACATAAGACACCATGAAAAAGAGGCTCTGGCTGCGCGCAGCGACATTTTGCCAGTCGATCGAGTGACCTCCCGCGGCATTGAAGATGCCCACCAGTGAGTCGAGGTGCATGATCGTCATGTGAAGCCCCAGCAGCACCAGAATCAACAGGCCGGCTGCCAGATGCCATGTCCAGAGTTTTTGGTCACGAATCATATTCAGGCTCCTCGCCTTCAGCGCCAGACGTAGAAGTCCAGGGTGCCGATGAGGATCAGGATCCCCGTGAGCACGACGACGGTGACGACCCAGGGTCGCTGGACATCGAGAACGGTCTTGTAGGGGTAGATCGGTTCGATGGGTCGCCCGACACCGAACCCCAGTTCGGCGAAGACCAGTCGCACGCCGTTGATGGCGTGGAAGGCAAACGCCACGAAGATCAGGTACTCACCAAAATAGAAGAGTGGGCCACTGACCCTGGCCATGGAAGCTTCCCATGCGGCCTCTCCCGTGGCCCGCGCAGAGGTGACAACGATGTGCACGACAAAGTAAGCCAGAAGGCCGAGGCCGGTGAGCCGGTGCAGGGAGTATAGATACCTGTCTGGTCCCCAGCGACCGCCGCCAAACCAGCCGAATACGCCCAGCCGGTTCGGGTAGCGTCGAGCTTGTGCTTGCGGGGTATCGACCATGCGTCCGTCTCCTCTCAGTACTTGCGTTCAACCGGTTTCCAGGTGGTGATGGTCACCGGTTTATGGTCCAGGCGAGGGCCACGCTCAGTACGCCACGCCAGGGTGTGTCGCAACCAGTTCTCGTCGTCTCGGGTCGTAAAATCCCGGCGTGAGTGGGCCCCCCGCGATTCTTGCCGGGCCAGGGCACCGGCGACGGTGACTTCAGCCAACTCGAGCAGATTCTCCAACTCCAGCGCATGGAAGAGGTTGGAGTTGTAGACGCGGCTCTTGTCCTCGACCGGGGCCCGCTGCGCGCGCTCCTTGATCTCTCTGACGGTCTCCAGGGCTTTTGCCAGGCCCTCACCGGTCCGGTAGACGCCGACATGCTTGTCCATGGTGCCGCGCAGCTCCTGACGCAAGGCATAGAGGTCCTGATCGCCCTTGCGCGCCAGGACTCTGTCTACATGCGAGCGTGAGTCGTCCAGTTGCGCCTCACCCAGAGCCGGTGGGGCAGGAAGGTCGCTCAGCTTGTCAGCGATCTCCTGTCCGGCGATTCCTCCCCAGACCAGACACTCGGCCGTGGAGTTGGAGCCCAGTCTGTTTGCGCCATGGAGCGACACGCAGGCAGCCTCTCCAGCCGCCCAGATACCGACGATCCGGGTGGCGCCGTCGATATCCGTTTCGATACCGCCCATCGAGTAGTGCGCCACGGGGCGAATTGGAATCGGGCTGTCAATCGGATCGATGCCGACGAACTTCATGCTGACCTCGCGGATCAGGGGGAGGCGGGTGTTGATGCGGTCGGCACCCAGGTGGGTGAGGTCGAGGTGCAGATAGTCCATGCCGTCGGCGCCCTTGAAGCCGCGACCTTCGAGAATCTCGGTGGTCTCGGCGCGCGATATCACGTCGCGTGGACCCAACTCCATCTTTTCCGGTGCGTAACGCTCGAGGAATCTCTCGCCTTCGGCGTTACGGAGGTACCCGCCCTCACCACGGCAACCCTCGGTCATCAGGATCCCCGAAGGCACCAGGCCCGTAGGGTGGAACTGGATGAATTCCATGTCCTCCAGCGGCAGCCCTGCTCGGTAGGCCATGGCCAGGCCATCGCCGGTGACGCTCTGGGAGTAGGTGGTGAACCCAAAAAGGGTGCCCGCGCCGCCCGCCGCGATCAGCAGGGCCTTGCCCTGCATGGTAATCAATTCGCCGGTGGTCGCATCGATTCCGACCATGCCGCTGAAGCGATCGCTGTCGATCAGGATGTCGGTGACGAAGAACTCGTCGTAGCGGGTGAAGTTGTCGTACTTCATCAACGTGTCGTAGAGGGTCTGCATCTCGAAAAAGCCGGTCTTGTCGGCCGCCAAAGTGGCACGAGGATAGGAGTGACCGCCGAACGGTCGCTGGTCGATACGTCCGTCCTGGTCGCGGGTCCAGGGAATGCCCCAGTGGTCGAGGAGCAAGATCTCCTCTGGAGAGGCATGGACAAAGCGATCGACGACGTCCTGGTCAGCGAGGAAATCCGCTCCCTTGACCGTGTCCCAGGCATGGAGCTCGAAAGAGTCTCCTTCATCGGTACGGAGCATGGCCGCTGTTCCACCCTCGGCGCATACCGAGTGAGCGCGCATGAGCTGTA
Source organism: uncultured Acidobacteriota bacterium (assembly GCA_963707075.1). Lineage (GTDB taxonomy): Bacteria > Acidobacteriota > Thermoanaerobaculia > Multivoradales > JAHEKO01 > CAXMQZ01. The sequence continues at coordinate 569,177 of CAVPOX010000002.1, read as the reverse complement.
CCTTGGAGACGATCCCGATGTTCGTCCGACCCTCCGTGCGCCTAGCAATCTCCACAGCGGCTCGCAGTCCTGCCAGTCCAGCCCCCAGAATCAAAACATCGTGGCTCAGGCTCCGGCCCATCAGCCACCTCCTCGCAGAATGGAATTGAATTCGTTGGATTCGGCCTCGGCCGTCTCCCTCCAGATCGGACAGCTCCACTGTAGGCTCAACGCGGCGGATGCGCACCACGCAAAAGGGCGGACTTGCGGACCACTCAAGCGGGTGGGTTGGTAGATTCAGACAAATGGAGTCAACTCCCACGTCTCGGTGACGTACAAGACCTGGGAAGCAACTCTCGAGGGAGCTCGAAGATGTCGACAACGATACTGAAATCCTTGATTGGCCCATTCGTGTGGTTCTGGCGCGGCGTCGACCGGGCTCGACGCGGGGTCGTGAATCTCCTTTTCCTGATCCTGCTCGTGGTGGTCCTCGCCTGGCTTCTGGCTGATGACACCCCTGAAGTCCCGAAGAAGACGGCTCTGGTGCTGGCTCCCTATGGCGATCTGGTGGAAGAGCTCTCCGGCGACCCGGATGATCGGGCGATTCTGGCTCTGCTCGGGGAGCGCTCGCCCGAGACGCTTGTCAGGTCGCTGGTAGAGGCCGTGGATGCGGCTGCCGAGGACGAACGGGTACAGGTGCTGATGATCGAGACGGATCGCCTGGGTCGAGCCGGTCTCAGCAAGTTGCAGACTCTCAAAGGTGCGATCGATCGATTTCGCAGCAGCGGCAAGCAGGTTATCGCGGCAGGGGACTCCTTCACCCAGACGCAGTACTACCTTGCTTCGACCGCTGACGAGGTCTACTTGAATCCCCTGGGCCTGGTCCTGGTAACCGGCTATGGAAGCTATCGCAACTACTACAAGGAGGCTCTGGACAAACTGCAGATCGACTGGCACGTCTTTCGGGTCGGCGAGTACAAGTCGGCGGTCGAACCTTTCCTGCGCAGTGACATGTCACCCGAAGCGCGAGAATCCCGCCAGCGCTGGCTGGATGTCCTCTGGCGGGCTTACAGCGAAGATGTAGAACAGGCGCGTGGCCTGGATGCCGGCTCCCTCGACCGCTATGCGAACGACTTTGCCGACCTTCTGGCCGAGCACGAGGGGGACGCGGCGTCGGTCGCCCAGGCCCTGGGGCTGGTAGACCATCTCGCCTACCGTGACGAGGTCCGGTCCCGACTGATCGAGCTGGTCGGAGAAGACGAGGAGGGGACGTCGTTCAACCGCATCGGTCACGACAGCTATCTCAGGGCGCTCGAGAAACCGAAGGTGAAGAGCGACAATCACATTGCGGTGGTGGTGGCCAGAGGCACGATCTACGATGGTAGCCGCGCACCTGGCAGCGTGGGCGGCGACTCCACGGCCAAGCTGATTAGACAAGCCCGGGAGGACGAGAACGTCAAGGCGGTAGTCCTGCGGGTGGACAGTCCTGGCGGTAGTGCCTTCGCCTCGGAGATCATCCGTCGGGAAATCGAGCTGACTCGACAGGAGGGCAAGCCGGTCGTGGCCTCCATGGGAAGTGTCGCCGCCTCCGGGGGCTACTGGATCGCCATGTCAGCTGCTGAGATTTGGGCCCTGCCGACGACCATCACCGGGTCGATCGGCATCTATGCCATGTTTCCGACCTTTTCGCGGACCCTGGAGAATCTGGGAGTGAACAACGACGGTGTCGGGACGGGAAAACTCGCCGGAACGCTCAGACCGGATCGGCAACTGCCGGACGAGGCCTCCCGCGCTCTGGAGTTGATGATCCAGTCGGGCTATCGCGACTTCATAGAGCGCGTTGCCGCGGGTCGCAACAAATCGGTGGAGGAAGTCGACGCGATCGCTCGTGGCAGGGTATGGGCAGGGATCGATGCCCGGGAGTTGGGGCTGGTCGACCAGTTGGGTGGTCTGGAGATGTCGATCGAGGCGGCCGCTCGCCTGGCCGACCTGGGAGACGACTATCGGGTGAGCTATGTGGAACAAGCGAGGGACTGGCGAACGCGGGTGATCGACCTGTTGGTGGGATCGGTTGCCGATCGTTTCGGGAGCTTCGGCTCTGCGGGCTCTCTGCCGGCAGGAAGCGCGGGAATCGTCGACGATTGGTTGGAAGTCTTCTCTTCCCTCGAGGACTTCGGTGATCCCAACGGCTATTACGCCTTTTGTCTCTGCGAGCCGAACTAACGGGCTCCCGGCGTCCACTAGAATGTGGTGACATGGCCCAGAAGGTGAGCAAGTCATCGCCTGTGGTGGCGGCTGTCCTGCGTTCGACGATCGGTGGGCTGGGCAGGCTTTCACTCCCCGGTGCCCGGCGTGTCGGTCGGGGCCTCGGGGCCCTCCTCTGGCGAATCCCCAATCAGTTTCGGGAGAATTCCTGGGGCAACATTCGCCGCTGCTTCCCCGAGCTTTCCCAGAAGCAGCAGGCAGAGCTGGTCAGGAAGAGCCTGCTTTCGATGGCTCTCAACATCGCCGAGGCCGGGGCGACCTTCCACTGGTCGATAGAGCACATCGCCGAGCTCGAGGAGAGCGCCGAGGGCGAGGCGTTGATCGAAGGGAGTCTCGAACAGGGCAGAGGGGTTCTGACTCTCGGGCCCCATGTGGGCAATTGGGAGTATCTGGCCCACTCCTTGACTCGACGCTACGGCCTGGTCAGTCTCTATCGGCCACCGCGGATCGCCGAGTTGGACACCTATCTGCGCCAGCGTCGGGAGCGTCTCGGGGCCGAGATGTATCCGGCCAACGCCGGTGGTCTCCGTCGCCTGGCGCGGGCCCTGGAGCAGGGGAAGGTTGTCGGCATTCTTCCCGATCAAGAGCCTCTCAAGCAGCATGGTGTGTTCGCTCCTTTTTTTGGAGTTCCAGCATTGACCATGAAACTGGTTGCTGGGCTGGTGCGACGCTACGACCCGCTGGTGATCTACGGTTTCGCGCAGCGGACCGAGTCGGGGACCTTTCGTATCCGAGTCTTCACCGCGCCGGAGGGCCTCGGGGACCCCGATGACGTGCGTGCGGCGACCCAGCTCAACCAGGGGGTGGAGCAGTGTGTTCGGTTCTGTCCTGAGCAGTACATGTGGAGCTACCGCAGGTTTCGCACACGGCCACCCGAGGAGTTGGCGGGGCGGCGGGCTACTGGAGATTCCTGACGGTGCCCGGGTTGTCGTCGAGCTCGCCGCGCAGTAGCAGTGCCCGGCGCTTTTCGATGTTCTGCAGCCAGATCGGAATAAACAGCCAGAGATCCTGCAGTGACCGATCGATCTGCCCGAGCAGCGCGATGATGCGGCGGCTCAAGACCGCGTGAAGATCGATCAGATCACGCAGATTCTGCGACCGCTCTGCGTCGGATTCCCCCAGACCGTCCTTGATGAACTCGATAGCCTTGCGGCCTGTGGATCCGAGCTCGAGGACCAGCCTGGCTCGGGTCGGGATGCTCTGAGCATACTGGTCGAGAATCTCCATCTCATCGAACCGGATGCCTCGCAGAGCGAGCAACTCATTGAGTCTTGGGGTGAGTCCTTCCAGAAGTTGTGAGAGAAACTCCTCCAGCTCACGCCAGGTCTCGGCCACGGGCAGTGTCAGATCGCGACGAATGACCGAAATGACCTCGGTAAGTCGGCGGTACCGTACATGCTCGAGCTGGCGAAGATAGCTCCGCAGGTCCTCGACCGACGCGTACAACCACTCGGCTTCCTCGATGTCGCGTGGGAATTTCCGCGACAGAAAGTAATCGGCATCGTGCAGGCTGCGGGGATCCGCCGCCAGCAGCTCACCGAAAGTGTCCTGGAGGAAGGCGTTGAGCTTGCCGATCGAGATACAGAGCAGCTTGCGTTCTTCCATCATGCTGCCCACGGCATCTTCGGTCGGGAATCGCTCGAGGTCCTCAAGCACGTTGCCTCGCAGCAGCGTCAGCGAGGACTGAATGTTCTGCCGAGCCTCTTCGAGGCTGGGAATGACCGACGGCTCGTCGAGGAGGGCGGAGAGCTCGGTGCGGATCAGGTCGGCCACCTGGAGAACCTGACGCCAAATCTCGTGGAGTCGCGCCGGCGAGCAATGCAGAATGGCATAGTTGCTCTCCAGGACGCCCTCGAGCATCTTGATGCAGCCCAGGAGCGATCGTATTCGGGGGTTCTGCCAACGGTACTTCTCGAGGGTCCATCGGGACAGGGAGATGCCATCTGGCAGAGCAACCTGCTGGTCACCGACTCGTATCAGTTGTTGAACTTGTTCTGTCACGCTCAGGATGCCTCGAGTGCGCATACCAATTCGACCTCTGTAGCCTAGACAATTCCGGGCCTTTCGGCTGTAAAGTCGGTCACGGTAGCCATTTTGGGTAGGTGGAAACAGCAGAGGCGGTGTCAGCATGAAAGTCAGAAACCAGCTCATCCTCGCCTTTCTCTTGCTGGCTGTCCTGCCGCTGGCTGGCATCGTCCTTTACTCCTATCTTTCATCGCAGCGAGCCTTTCGCCAGGCTGTGCAGGCGGAGTCGCTCGTCCTCGCCGGGGAGATGGGAGAGCGTCTGGAGGATGTTCGTCAGGACATCAAGAGCCGACTGAACCGCTTGGCGAGCCTGCCGGTACGCTCATTGCTGGAGAGCTCGACCGCTGATGAATCGATCAAGATCTATACCGACCTGATGGCACGCATGGCGGATGTCGGCGATCTCGTCGACTGGTTCGAGTTCGCCCCCGTAACTGGCGGTGCCGGGGGTCTCCAGAAGCCCTTCCTGATTTTTCCCTCGATGACCCTGACGAAGGCGCTCGAGAGGCTTCAGAAACGCTCTGGCGACTTCGATAGCTCGGGGCTCCCACAGGAGTATCTGGATTCGATGGTTCGGCAGGCGATCAAGAGCCGCGAGGTGATGGAGGAGTCTGAGCTGGCAGCTGTGGAAGCGCGTGGCAGGGAGGTCGAGCGCTTGCTGGGCAGCGAGTTCATCAGCCCGGTGAAACGGGGACAGGAGGTGGTCGGCCAGCTCAAGGCGATGGTGTCGGCATCCAAGCTCCTGCGCCAGGTTCTGACGCGCACCCCCAGGGACAGCGGCGAGATTCCTTTTGCACGAGATGTGGAAGGCAATCTTTTCGTCGAGTCGCCCGAGGACCGTGAGGTGCTTGCCGAGATCGGAGTTGCCCGAGCATCCGCAGCACCAGCGGAGGAGGTCCCACCCTCCAGAGGCTGGATGGTCGTTGAGACTCCGGATCCCATGTCCGGTTTGAGCTTCGGCGTAGCGCGCCCGATTGCCCTGCCACTGCAGGAGATAGGTCGGACCGCCTTCGAGAACCTGGCCTACGGGATGGCCATGATGGTGTTGGCGTTGGTGGGAGTTCTGTGGATATCGGGTCGGATGACTCGCAATCTGGGGCTGCTGACCCAAGGCGCCGAGGACCTGGCCGCAGGCGACTTGCAGGCAAGAGTGCCTCTGCGCTCACGTGATGAGTTCGGCCGGCTGGCCCGAACTTTCAATCGCATGGCCGTGGAGCTGCAAGAGCATCAGCAGAGGCTGATCGAGGAAGAGCGTCGTCGAAAAGAACAGGAGATCGAGCGGCGTCTGCTCGAGGCCGAGAACGAACGGCGGGGCCGGGAGTTGGAGGAGGCTCGCCAGTTCCAGCTCTCCCTTTTGCCCAGGCAGCTGCCAAAGTATCCTTATCTGGAGATTGCGGTCTTCATGAAGACCGCAGCCGAGGTCGGTGGCGATTACTACGATTTCTTCACGGGGACCGGTGGAGCGCTGACAGCGGTTATCGGCGATGCCGCGGGTCACGGTCTGAGGGCAGGAACCATGGTTACCGTCGTCAAGGGATTGCTGACTACCGAAATCTCCGAGTCCGTGTTGCCCGAGCTTCTGGGCACTGCGACCCGAGCGATCAAGCAGATGAACCTGGGCCGGATGAACATGGCCCTGACCCTGGCTCGATTCGATGCTCATCGTCTCCACCTGTCGGCCGCCGGCATGCCCCCGGCGCTGGTGTACAGACAGCGTGCGGGGCTGGTGGAAGAGGTTGCCCTGGTGGGAACCCCTCTGGGGAGCATGGCGGATGCGACTTACGATCAATGGAGCTCGGAGCTCGCTCCGGGTGACACGGTCCTGCTGATGACCGACGGGTTTCCGGAGCTTCTCGATGGCACAGGTGAGCCTTTGGGATATGCGCGAGTCAGGGAGCTGTTTGCGGAAACCGCAGACGAGAGACCGGAGCGAATAACTGCATCTTTGGCTGCGGCCGCAGCAGAGTGGGCGAGCGGTGACTCCCCCAACGACGACATCACCTTTATCGTCCTCAGGGCGAAAGCAAACGCGTAGAGACCGAAGTCCCTACGCGTGCGTGGGGCAATGCGATAGTGGAAGCCCGAGTCAGCGCTTGCTGAATTTCACGTTGCCACTAAAGCTGTCGACGGTGATTCGCGCTTCGCCGGTACCGGTGGTGAACTTGAGCCATTTGCCGGGGGCATGTTCGCTGGTGCGCTCAGGGCCGGGCCCGAACTCGTTGGTGACGTTGCCGCTGAAGGTCTCGACCTCCCACGTCGCCGAGGTATCGGCGGGTAGCATCAGGGTGACATTGCCGCTGTGAGCTTCGGCATGAAATCTTGCCTTGGAGGTGAGCCCACCGGAGAACTCGAGGTTGCCGGAGACCGACTCGAAGGTCGCGCGCTCGATCTGTGTGGCAGTGACTTCGATGTCGCCACTGACGCTACCGGCCTCGACGGTTGCGGCGGCGCCTTTCAGGACGATGTCACCGCTGACGCTCTCCGCAGCGATCGCGGTCTGATCGCCCTCGACCCGAATGTCACCGCTGACTGTCTCCACTTCGGCGCGGGAGGGGCGTCCCGCCAGATCGATACCACCACTGACCGAAGCGAGCTCGATGCTGCCGCTGACGTCGTTGACGGCGATGTTGGCGCTGACTGTCTCGACGGAAACCCGGGCCGCCGTCGGCACCGAGATCTCCAGATTCGCATCGATGTCGCGGCGTCGGCGACCCCAGCTGTCTGGAACGTCGAGATCGATCGCGATGCTGCGACCACTGCCGGAGATCTCGAGTGCGTCTACATCGTCACCGATGCTGCCGGTGATGTGAACTTCATTGCGGTCCCAGCCGGTCACCCGGATCGAGCCGGAGATGATCTCGACGCTGACTCTCGCATCAGGGTCGGCAGGCCGAGTTTCGTCGACCTGCTTTTCAGCCCAGGCCATTCCGCTGACCAGAACCAAACTGACTAACGCTATGGTAATCCTTTTCATGACTCATCCTCCTCCGGATCTCACACCCGGCTGACCTTTTGCAGGAGCTTTCTCTCTTGTTGATATCGTGCTGCCAATAGCATTCTCAGGCTAAGATTCTGTGGATCGTCGTCCAGGGCCGCGCGAGTCTCGCCGATGGCCCGGTCCAACAGCATCATGTTCTCTTCCAGGACGTGCAGCGTGTCGTCTGGGACGACATCTCGACGTCGCTCGATAGCAGTGACCAGGTCGGTCCGCGGCAGCTGGACTCCGTCCTCTGCACGGGCGAGCTCGGCCTGGACAGTTAACGGTTGGATCGGTTGCTCGGACTGGAGCTCCGACCGGGCGCTCTCGTCGCTGCGCCCCAGCCACCATACCGAGAGTGGCAGCGAGAGAATTGCCAAAGCGATCCCTGCTGCGGCGAGACGGAGCCACCAGGGTGTTTCTACTGTCACTTCGTTCTCCAGCCGGGCCGCGATAGCGGGCCAGAGGTCGTGATCGGGGGCCGTCTGGAGGTCGAGCCCCTGGGCGGCCTCGATCAGCGAACGCAATTCTGCGAGCTCCGCTCGGCAGCTGTCGCACCTGGTCACATGTCTCTCGACCTGGTGTCGAGCCCTGGCCGACAGCTCGTCGTCCAGATAGTCATCGAAGCTCTGGCGGATCTCATCGCAAATCATGATTTGAGTGCCTCTCGTAGAATCTGCCGGGCGCGGTGCAGATGCGCCTTGGAAGTGCCGATGGCGATGCCCAGGGCTTCGGCGACTTCTCCGTGTTTCAGGCCCTCGACATCGTGCAGCAGGAAGACGACGCGCGCCTTGGGGGGCAGCTCACTGATCGCTCTCGTCAGGTCGATGCCACTCTCCAGCGCCGGTGCGGGCCGTGGGTCAGGTACGATGTGCAGCTCCTCGTTGGCAACTGCGAAGTCCTTTCGGCGACTCCTCGACCGTATCGCTCCCAGGACCACATTGACCGTCAGGCGGTGGAGCCAGGTGCCGAAGGCGCTCTGGCCGTGAAAGGAGCCCAATTTCTGCCAGGCGCGGACAAATGCTTCCTGCGTCAGATCCTCGGCCCGGCTCGGATCGGCCACCATCCTCAGACAGAGGCCATAGATGCGCTTCTCGTGTTGGCGATAGAGGGCCTCGAATGCGGCGACATCGCCGTCTTTCGCCCTTGCGACCAGTTCCCGCTCGGACATGGCGTCAAGAAAGACCCAAGTCCGCGTCGGGAGACTGCCGCCCAGGTGGTTCAAGGTTAGTGCGTACCATTCGCTCACAACCATTTAGATGCCACGACGACGGTTGGAGTTTAGCGGGTCGCTTCAAAGTTTCTCTTTCAGGAAGCGGGTCATCGAGCGATACAGGTGGTAGATCTGTCGCTTGTCCCGAATTCCATGGCGGGAGTTGGGGTAAAGCATCAGCTGAAAGTCCTTTCCCGCCTGCTGCAGGGCGTTGGCGAGCTGAATGGTGTTCTGCAGATGGACGTTGTCGTCCATCGTGCCATGAATCAGCAGGAGCGCGCCGTGCATTCGGTCCGCCGCCTCGATCACCGAGGTGGCGTCATACCCTTCAGCATTGTCCTGCGGCCGTCCCATATAGCGTTCCGTGTAGATGCTGTCGTAGAGGCGCCAATCGGTGACCGGTGCGAAGGCGATTCCAGCCTTGAAGCTCTTGCTGTGAGTGAGGGCGAACGAGGCCATGAATCCGCCATAACTGCCGCCGTAGACGCCGATCCGAGAGGAATCGACCCAGGCTTGCTCCTTCAGCCAGGCAAGGCAGCTCTCGAGATCGGCAAGCTCGAGCTCCCCCAGCCGGCCGTGGGCTTCCCAGGTCGGCGCGATGCCCTTGCCGGAGGCCGAGCGGTTGTCGCACATCCAGACGACGAAACCTTCCTGTGCCAGATAGCGAAACCAGAGATGGCGCGAGCCACCCCAGGCGTTTCTGACGGTCGGGGCGTGAGGTCCACCGTAGTTGTACTGCAACACTGGATAGGTCTTGCTCGGGTCGAAATCGAGCGGTTTGATCAAGGCGGCTTCGAAGACAAACCCGTCGGGTGCCTCGACTTCGAGAAACTCCACCGGCGCCAGCTCGAGCTCGGCGAGCGCCGCAACCTGGTTGGCATCGACGGTCCGAAGTCGAGCTCCGTCGGATCGATGGAGCGAAACCCGCGGCGGCGTGTCGACATTGCTGTAGGTGTCCAGATAGTGATCGAAAGTCGGATTGAAGTTGGCCAGGTGGCTGCCGCTCTCGACAGTGAGGCGCTGTAAATTCGAGCCATCCGGACGGACGCGATAGGCGTGGATTTCGATGGGACTATGCTCGCTGGCCGAAAAGTAGATCCACCCCCGCTCTTCGTCGACGCCGTGCAGTTTGCTGACCTCCCAACCGCCGTTGGTGACCTGCGCCCGCAACTCGCCCGAAGGGTCGAAGTGGTAGATATGGTGAAAACCAGTCCGACCCGAGAGCCAGAGAAAACTGCCATCTGCAAGCCAGTGTGGCGCCTCCGTCAGATCGACATCGACAAAGGCAGGGCTGGTCTCGTGGACCAATGGGGTCATCTCGCCGGTGAGCGGATCGGCAAGCACGATGTCCAGCCAGGTCTGTTCGCGGTCCTGCACGAGAGAGACGACGTGCCGACTGTCGGGTGTCCAATCTACGCGAACGATCAAGGGTTCGACCGCTTGATACTGGGCCATATCAGCCCAGACTATGGGTCCGCCGGCTACCGGTACGACGCCCAGTCGGACCTTCGGGTTGGGATCGCCTGCCTTGGGGTAGGGTACGACTTCGGTCCGCCCGCGAGTCGGCAGATGGTCCACCAGGGTGAACTCGTGCACGGCGGATTCGTCCAACTGCAGAAAGGCGAGAAAGCGGGAGTCGGGACTCCACCAGTATCCCTTGAAGTCTCCTCGGCCGTAGAGCTCCTCCTGGTAGACCCAATCGAGCTTGCCATTCAGCAAGGCAGCGTTTCCATCCCGGGTCAAGGCGGTCTCTCGACCGTCTCGCAAGCTGACGACGTACAGATCGTGGTCGCGCACGAAAGAGACCCATCGTCCATCGGGGCTGAACCGGGCGACCTCCTCGACGCCTTCGTTGTGAGTGAGCCGCCGCGAGGAGCCTTCCGCAATGGAAAAGTAGAAGAGATCGGCGGCCTGCTGTGTGAGAAGAGCGTCCTGATGGGGGGCTAGTTCGAGGTCGTCCTGTGAAAGATCCTGGACCGCCTCGCGGGGGAAGCCCTCCAGCGCGGTCAAGGATTCGATCAGTCTTTGGGTGTCGAAGAGGGGAGCCGAGCTACCGTCACTGACCTCGACTCTCGAGGGTGCCTGCAGCGATTCCCTCTGGCCTTGTGGCTGCAGGAAGGCACGGCCATCTTCTGCCCACTCGAGGCCGGTCAACGGGGCCCCGTCGAACTCGATTCTGGTCTCTGCATCGGGACTGAAGATCGACTCCAGACTGAGTTGCTCGGGTGAGCCTACGGCTCCGATTCCTGTCGCCCAGAGAGAGAGAAAGACGCCGATGACGACCGAACGCGCACCGATTTTCTGCATAGAGAGTCCCCCCTGTCAGGTCATGATAACCCGCTGGCGCAGCCGGGAAACCGACGCGCCAGCCACGACCGTACAGACTCTCGTGCGATGTAGCCTTGGCTGCCTTCGGTGGCCGCCGCAGGAAATCTCCGGTTCAGAGGTTACAAAGGGTAGGATTACGCTCCCCGGGGCAGCCCGCTGACCGGCGCTGATCATGACCACGAGAATTCACCCCATTGTCCGCTTTGCGGTAGAGCGCAAGGTCACCATGGGGATGATCGTGCTGGGGACCCTGGTACTCGGTTGGTTGTCGCTTTCGCGGTTACCGCTCGAATTCCTGCCGGCATACTCCTCATCGAATATCACGGTGATTGCTCCCTATCCCTCCTCGTCGCCGGAGGAGGTCGAACGGCTGTTGGTGCGGCCTCTGGAGGACTCACTGGGCACGATCAACCGGATCGACACCATGTCGGCCTCGGCTTCAGCTGATCGAGCGCAAGTACGAATCACTTTTCTGGACGGCACGGACATGGATATGGCGGCGGTCGATGTGCGCGATCGGGTCGATCGGGTCAGGCACCTTCTGCCCGACGATCTGGACCGGGTCTGGATTCGGCGCTTTCAAACCAGCGATATACCGGTCATCCGTTTCGACGTCAGCGCCAACTGGCCGCAGGTCCAGCTCTACGATTTCGCCGACAGCGTGCTGTTGCGTCGGCTCGAGCGGCTCGATGGCGTGGCTCAGGTCGAAGTCAATGGTCTGCGCCTGCCCGAGCTTCAGGTCATGCTGGATACGGCTCGCATGCGGGCCCACCGAGTCGACAGTCGCGAGGTGGCCGCTATCCTGCGGAGCAACAATCTCAACATCTCGGCCGGTGACATCAAGGAAGGCAGCCGCAAGCTGTTGGTCAGGGCTGTGGGGGAGTTCGACACTCCCGACGAGGTTCGGCAGCTGCCGTTGAACGAGCAGGGGATCCGTTTGGGGGACATCGCCGAGGTGACCTACGACTTCCCCGAGCAGGAGGATTTCAACTTCCTCAATGGTCAGGAGGCCCTCACGGTCGAAGTCACCAAGTCCTCGACCGCGAATGTGCTGGAAGTCGCCGATCGGGTCAAGGCGGAGCTGGCCGAGATCGAGAATATGGCGGAGGCCGAAGGAATTCAGTTCAGAATCTACGCGGACGCCTCTCGAGATGTTCGCCAGGGCCTCGGACAGCTACGGAACGCGGGTCTGCTGGGTGGATTACTGGCGATAGCGGCTGTTTTTCTGTTTCTGCGGCGCTTCCGCACCACGCTCCTGGTCGCCGTTGCCATTCCCTTGTCGGTCGTCGCGACTTTCGTCCTGATGTATTTTCTGCGGCAGGCCGGCATGGAGGACCTGACGCTAAACGTCGTGAGCCTGGCCGGGTTGATGTTGGCCCTGGGCATGCTGGTGGACAATTCGATCGTGGTGATCGAATCGATCTTCCGGCATCGCAACGAGCTCGGAGAGGATTCGAGAACGGCTGCCCTCATGGGAACCAGTGAAGTGGCGCTGCCGATCCTGGCCTCGACCGCCACCACCATGTGCGTCTTTCTGCCCCTGATCTTTCTCAGCAGTGCCGGGCGTTTCAAGCTGTACATGGAGAACATCGGCCTGACCATCTGCATCGTCACCGTGGCCTCCCTTCTCGTCGCCCTCACCGTCGTTCCCCTGGCGGCGGTCTACCTGCTCAAGGATCAGGAGACCCGCTCGTCGAGATTGATCGACACGATGACAGGTGGATACGGCAGTCTGCTGCGGTTCACGCTCAAGCACCGTTTTCTCTTCGTGATCTCCATCGTGGCGATGTTTTTTGGGGTGGTGAAGCTGTTCGGCACGATCGAACAGTCGTTCTCCAGCCGCTCGCTCGAGCGGCAGGTGGTCCTGAGAGTCGATACCCCGCGTCAGTACTCCCTGGCGCAGACAGAGGCACTGTATTTGGAGATCTACGATCTGATCGATGCACAGCGCGAGGCGCTCGACATCGCCGATATCAGCTACGCCTACGACCGGGGTAGCGGCCGTTCACGCTCGAGCTGGCGGCGGAATCGTCAATTCACCATCTACCTCCAGGACGAGGAGAACAGCCGGCTCAGCACGGCGCAGGTGCGCAATCAGCTGCGCGAGATTCTCCCGGTCAAAGCGGGTGTCGAACTGCGGATCGCGGCCGAAGGCGGTCGCCACGGCTCTTCGGGCGTCGAGGTGCAGCTGATGGGCCAGGATCCCGTCGTGCTGGAGCTGTTGAGTCAGCAGATTGCCCAACGCATGGCTGCCCTGCCGATGATCGAGGACGTGGACACCTCGTTGGAGAGCGGCGAGGAGGAGATACACGTGCGGGTCGATCAGGATCGGGCGAATCAGACCGGAATGTCCAGCCGCGCGGTTGCCTTCACGGTTTCCAATGCGCTGTCCAGTCGGCCGGTCAGCCACTTCAAGACCGGCGAGCGCGAAGTCGATCTGGTCATGCAGTATCAGGAAAGGGACCGGGAGACGCTCGACCAGCTCAAGAACGTCCCGGTATTCGGTGCTGGAGCACCGCTGCCTCTCGATGCGATGGCCGATTTCGAGCTCGTAGCCGGGCCACGCAGCATCGAGCGTGAGAACCACCAGGCCAAAGTGAGTGTGACCGCCAATGCGACGGACAGCTCGGCATCGTTCGGAGCGATGCGCATGATCAGCGGCATCATGAACCAAACGCCCATGCCTCCCGGATACGAGTGGAGCTTTGGCAGGTGGAACCGCTATATGCAGCGAGACCAGGAGAGTGGTCGTTTCGCTTTGCTGTTCGCGCTGCCACTGGTCTACATGCTGATGGCAGCACTTTTCGAGAGCTATGCACAGCCACTGACGATTATGTTCTCGGTGCCGTTCGCACTGCTGGGAGTCGGGGTGGTGATGAAATTGGCGAACCAGCCCTGGGAGACGATGACCATGATCGGGATGGTCGTGCTGATGGGGGTGGTGGTGAACAATGCCATCGTCCTGATCGACCACATCAACTTTCTGCGACAAACCGGACTCAGTCGCACCGAGGCGATCGTCACAGGTGGGCAGCACAGGTTGCGACCTATCCTGATCACGGCGGTGACCACGATCCTGGGTCTGCTGCCCATGGTGGCGCCCTTCCTCTTTCCGCAATGGTTCGGGGCGGTGGAAGGGCGCGCAGCCAGCTGGGCTCCGATAGGGCTCGTCATCGTCGGTGGTCTGACCACTTCGACCTTTCTGACCTTGATGATCATTCCGACCATCTACTCGTTGATCGACGATCTGACGCGGCTGTCTCGGAAGGTCATAAAGGCGGTATGATCGCGCCTCGTCTCGAGGTGGGTACCATGAAGACCGCAGGAAAGCTCTCGACGCCATGGACGTGTCTCTGTCTGGTGTTGTTGCTGGCCTCGGCATGCGGTGGAGAATCCGGCGGAGACGGGCGGCAGGGTTCGGCTGGGCAACGCTCGATGCCCGGTTCGGGCGGGCCAGGTGGCTTCGGCGGTGGCCAGGAGCAGCCCGCCGCGTCGGTTCCCGTGGAGGTCGTGCCGGTCGAGCTTCGCAGGATCTCTTCCTTTATCGAGACCAACGGCACCCTGGAAGCCGAGAACGAGGTCGATATCGTGGCGCGTGTCACAGCGCCGATTGTGGCGCTGGAAGTCGAAGAAGGGATGGAAGTTCGCCAAGGGCAGGTGCTGGCCCGCCTCGATGCCAGCGAGCTGGAATCGCAGGCGGAGATCTCGCGGGTGAATCTGCAGGAAGCAGAGCTCGCATTTGCCAGAGCCAGAACCCTGCGGGACAGCCAGTTGGTCAGCCCCGAGGAGTTCGAACAAGCCCAGACGCGAGTCGAAACGGCCCGGGCGCAGTACGAGTCCGATGCGATTCAGCTCGGCTACACTGAGATCAAGGCGCCTTTCGCGGGTTTGATCGTTGCCCGCTACATCGGTCTGGCCGAGCAGGTGGGGCCGGGAGACGCTCTTTTCCGGATTTCCGATTTCACCCCGCTTCTCTGTCCGATCCAGATTCCGGAGCGGGACCTGTCCAAGCTGCGGCTCGATCAGAGGGCCTATCTGACCCTGGAGGCCTGGCCGGACAAGCGTTTCTCGGCCAAGGTCCTGCGCATCAGGCCTATCGTCGACAGCGCGACCGGCACGGTACGAGTGACCCTCGATGTCGATGCCGAAGGATTGTTGCGCCCGGGGATGTTCGCGCGGGTGTTCGTCGAAACCGAATCCCGGCAGAATGCGCTCGTCATCCCGAAAGCGGCGCTCTCCCTGGAGAGTATCGGCGACACGGTCTATGTCGCCGCGGGTCAGACGGCTTCCCGCAGGAACGTCGAGCTGGGCTTTCGCGAGGGCGACTTTGTGGAAGTTCGTGATGGCGTCTCTGAGGGTGAGCTGGTCATTGTCGTCGGTCAGGATGGGCTGAGCGACGGGACACCGATCAACATCCTCGCCGGCGATGCCGAGCGCGTGGCGCAAGGCCCTTCCGAACCTTCCCCGGAAGGCTCTCCGGGTGACTTGCCTCGGGGTCCGGATGGCCGTCCGGATTTCTCCCGGATGACCCCCGAACAGCTGGAACGCGCCAGGGACTCCATGCGGGCGCGTGGTCTGACGGACGCCCAGATCGAAGAACGGCTCGCAGGAGCCAAACCCGACAGAGCGGGTGAGGGCCAGTAGGGCTCCCGCTATCCTGGCGTCGTGAAACTCATCGAGTTCTCCATCCGCCGGCCCGTTTCGGTGACCATTTTCGCGGTGGCCGCGGTGGTGTTCGGTCTCGTAGCGTTCAACCAGCTGGCCACCGATCTGCTGCCCGACATCAGCTATCCCTCCCTGACGGTACAGACCACTTTCGAAGGCACGGCCCCGATCGAGGTCGAAAGCCTCATCACTCGCCCGGTGGAGAACGCGGTCGGCGTGGTGAACAATGTGGTCCGCGTGGTGTCGAGCTCGCGCACCGATGTCAGTGAAGTGACGCTGGAGTTCAGTTGGGACACAAACATGGATCTCGCAGCGCTCGACGTGCGCGAAAGGCTCGATGTGCTGCAGCTGCCGGTGGACGCGGAGCGACCGATCCTCTTGCGGTTCGATCCCTCACTCGATCCCATTTTGCGCCTGGGCCTGTTCGGCGAGGACGACCTGATCCGCCTGCGCCTGATCGCCGAAGAGCAGGTGAAGCGCAGTCTCGAGCGGATCGAAGGTGTGGCGGCGGTCGTGGTCAGTGGGGGCCTGGAAGAGGAAATCCAGGTGGAGATCGACGAACGCCGTCTTTCCAGTCTGGGTCTGAGCGTGGATCGAGTCGTGACCCGCCTGACCGAGGAGAACATCAACCTGACCGGGGGTCGGTTGCGGGAAGGGCAGACGGAATTCCTGGTGCGCACGGTCAACGAGTTTCTTCGCCCGGAGGACCTCGAGAAGGTGGTGATCGACACCTCGGGTGGGGCGGTGGTGCGTGTCGAAGATGTCGCCAGGGTCTACAAGGGCCACAAGGAACGTGAGGTGATCACGCGCATCGATGGACAGGAGAGCGTCGAGATCGCGGTGTACAAGGAGGGCGGGACGAACACCGTCAAGGTCTCCGATGCGGTGCAGGCTGATCTGCAGGCGTTGGGTGCGCGACTGAAGCAGCTCGATCCGGCGCTCGAGCTGGCGGTGGTGACGGATCAGGCGCGCTACATCCGGCAGTCGGTAACCGAAGTGCTGCGCACGGCGCTCTTCGGTGGAGCGCTGGCCATCACCGTCCTGTTCTTCTTTCTGCGCAGTTGGAAGACTACCTTGATCATTGGTCTGGCCATCCCGATCTCGGTGGTCGCGACCTTCTTCCTGATGTTCGTCTTCGACATTTCTCTCAACATCATGTCCCTGGGTGGCCTGACGCTGGGGATCGGTCTGCTGGTGGACAACGCCATCGTGGTACTCGAGTCCATTCAACGGCAACGCGATCAGGCAATGGAGCCAGCCGTTGCGGCCGAGGTCGGGACGAGTGCCGTGGCCCGTGCGGTGATCGCCAGCACCCTGACAACCATTTGCGTGTTCGTGCCGATCGTCTTCGTCGAAGGTGTTGCCGGCCAGCTGTTCGGCGATCAGGCCTTGACCGTCACGTTCTCGTTGGTGGTTTCGTTGCTGGTGGCCCTGACCCTCATTCCCATGTTGGCTTCGCGAAGTGCGGCTGGGGAGGATGTGAGCGAACCGAGCGCGGAAGAGAGTCGTCCCCGCAAGAATCGATTGACGAAGGCAGTTGGCAAGGCGGTGTTCACCGTTCTCGTGTGGGTAGGGCGGGCCATCAAAGGGGTCGCCGTAGCCATCGGCGCCGTGTTCTCCGCCCTCCTGCACTGGCCCCTGCGGTTGTTCGAGATCGGCTACGACTGGCTGGCAAGGCTCTACGCCAGAGCACTGGCCTGGGTCCTCGACCATTCCTGGATCACGGTCGGCATCGCCTTCGCATTGCTGGTGGGCAGCCTGAACCTCTTCCCACAGCTGGGTCGTGAGCTGATCCCGGAGCTGATCCAGGGAGAGTTCTTTGTCAACACCGAGTTGCCACCCGGCACGCATCTCGATGTCAACCAGCGCCGCTTGGCCAGTCTCGAGCAGTACAGCCTCGGACTCGACGATATCGAAACGGTTTACGCGATCATCGGAGCTTCCAATGAACAGGGCGGCACAGCCGGTGAGAAGCGCGAGAATATCGGTCAGCTGACGCTGACGGTGAGCCCACCGATCTCCCGCGAAAAAGAAGAGGCACTGATGCTCGGTCTGCGGCGTCAGCTGGACGCTCAGGAGGGGATGACCTATCGCTTCGGCAGGCCTTCCTACTTCAGCTTTCGCACACCAATCGAGGTCGAGATCCGGGGCTACAACCTCAACCTCCTGAAGCGGCTGGGTGAAGATCTGGTCCGGCGAATGCGCCAGATACCCGGGTTGACCGATGTCAAGTCGTCGACCGAAGGCGGCAATCCCGAGCTGCAGATCCGCTTCGACCGCGACAGACTGGCGAGCTTTGGCTTGAATCTGGCCGAGGTTGCGGGCGTGGTCCGGGCCAAGGTCCAGGGGACCATCCCCACGGACATCCAGCGGGAGGACCGCAAGATAGATATCCGTCTGCGCGCCGATGAAGAGTTTCGGCAGAGCGCCGACGACCTGCGCAACCTCACGGTCCACCAGCAGGGTAAGACGGCCATTCCACTGTCCGCGGTGGCCTGGGTGGAAGAGGTCGAGGGTCCAGCCGAGATTCGGCGTTCAGAGGGCGAGCGGGTGGCAGTGGTAACGGCGAATCTGGTGGGGAGCGATCTGGGGACCGTGTCGGAACAGATCGAGGCAGAGCTCGAGTCGATGACGCTGCCAACCGGCTACGACTGGCGCATCGGAGGGCAGCGTCAGGAGATGGAGACTTCCTTCGAGAGTATGCGCCTGGCCATCCTGCTGGCAATCTTCATGGTCTACCTGGTCATGGCCTCCCAGTTCGAGTCACTAGTCCACCCCCTGGTGATTCTCTTCAGTGTTCCCTTTGCCCTGATCGGGCTTTTGGGAACCCTGTTCCTGTCGAATACGGCAATCTCCATCGTGGTGTTGATCGGCGGGATTCTCCTGGCCGGGATCGTCGTCAACAACGCCATCATCCTGGTGGATTACACCAACCAGTTGCGGCGCGAGGGAATCGCCAAGCTGGCGGCGTTGCAGAGAGCCGGTGAGGTTCGCCTGAGACCCATTCTGATGACGACCGCCACCACCGTGCTGGGTCTGCTGCCGATGGCCATCGGCCTGGGCGAAGGCAGCGAGCTGCGGCGTCCGATGGCGCTCACCGTGGTCGGTGGCCTACTCACCTCGACGCTGCTCACCCTGCTGATCATTCCCGCTGTCTATCGACTGATCGACCGGCGCCCCTAGACTCTTCCCCCCGGGTCAGAGCCACGTCGTCAATCCGACTATCGGTGATGACCTCGCTGGCGATGGCAGTCGGGACAATCCCTGGGCATCGATCCAATTCGTGCTCGACTCAAAGATCGACTGCTCGGATCGACACGGGATTCCGCTCAATCCGGATGCGTCCTTGTGGGGAGGCGACTCGATCGTGCTCATCGGTGCTACCAGGCATGACGCTGCTCTCGAAATCAGTGGTTGCCACAATTCAGCCTGGTTGACCATTCGCGCCCAGAAGCACCTGGTGGCTCAGTTCGAGTCGGCTCATTCTCGCGGCAGCATGGTGCAAATCGATGAACATGGTACCCACGGTCTCGCCATGAATGTGGAGATCGTCAACAGCCGGATCACGTCTGGCGATCTGTCAACGGTGCAAGACTGTTTCGACTTTGTTTCCGATGGGATTCGTGGCCGGAGGGACAGGCTCGATCTCACCAGCAGCCCATCGACTACTTCTCGCGTGATGGCATCGCCACCGGAGGTCACTTCAACCGTTTTGTCGGCAACCGCATCTTCGATGCTGTCGATCTCGGTGATGGCCGTGACGACGATTGCTTCCAAAGCTACATGGGGGCCAATCCCTTTACCTCGTCGGAAGTACTGATAACCGGCAACGTCTTCATGAACCGGTACTCCACTGGACAGCCTCCGCCGCCCTGGAGCTCTACCCAGTGTCTGAGCAGGTTCGAGGACGGTCCCAAAAGGCGTCTGCGAATCACCCACAACCTCTGCAAAGCTTATCCTTGACATGGGATCATCCGGGTCGATACCCACGACTCGGTGATCGTCACCAACACCTGGCGCAACAACCTCACCAGTTGCAACCTGTCGGGTGGGGATCACAACCTGCGAACCGCAGCCCGGTGAGGTCGACCTCATATTTCACCAACTGGCCAGGGCTCGATCTCAGTCTGGCAGCCGGTTCGCCGGCAATCGACTCGGGTGAGGTCGACGGTGCGCCGACTCATGATCTGCTTGAAACTGCCCGTGATGCCAAGCCGGATATCGCAGCACTCGCGTTCGTCGACGATTGAGTCGGGACAATTCGGCCGCCGGGGTTGCCCTACGGGACCGCGGCTGACCAGGCTGAAGTGTCACCAGACTCGAAACCGTCCTGGAGCAGACCGCTGCAGTCGGTATCGGCCTGGTCGTAGCTGAGGTCTCCGTCGTTGTCGATGCCCAGGGTGAGTCCCGCAAAATGCTCGGGAAGATCCGGTGCGGGGTTACAGGGGTCGGTGGGCTTGTTGGGGTGGTTGACGTCGGGTGTGAAATAGAAGGCGGGCAAGACGCTCTCTGCGGGTGGCGTCGGATCGTCCTGGTGGCATGCGGTGCACTTGTCACCGTTGCGATCGGCGGGCACTCCGGCATTCAGGTGATGCAGCCGTAGACCGGCGCCCCAGTGCGTGTTGGCAGTTCCAGGGTTCGGATCGACCCCATGACACCCCATGCAGGAGACCGGGTCCAGGCCATCTCCACCGGCCGACTCGTTCAGCATGACCGGGAACTTGTCGTTAGCAAGGTGACAGGTGTCGCAGTCCCCCTCGAGCATGGTTTCTCGGTGAAGATCGTGCAGATTGCCCCAGTTCTGATCATCGACAGGGGAGGTGTAGCTCGGGCTTCGGAAGTCGCCGTGGCACTCACCACAGTAAGTGTCGTCATCGTTGATGCTCCACTGGGAGTAGGCGTCCGCGGGAGTGGGTCTACCCAGAATGAACCCGCCCATAACAATAGTGACCACGATAATTGGACCAGCCGTTGCTATCCGCATCTCGGACTCTCCTCTCTGGAATTCGGCGTGTGGTAGGACCAGGAAGCAAGGATGGTGCCACCTGTCGAGAGAAAGAGGAGTATCAGGCTGGCTGCAATTTCCGGGGCAGAATCCTGATTGTGAACCGCTTTCAGTGGGGAGAAAATCCCGAGTGGGTCTGGGGTAACCGCGGGATTCTTGGCGGGTCGACAGCTCTTGGATTGGCTCGACGGAGGATCAGCAACATTTTCGTGCGAGGCGGGCAATGTGTTCGCCGATGGCCAGGGAGGCTGTGGCCGCTGGCGAGGGGGCGTTGAGAACGTGGATCATGGTGTCGGTCTGCAGGATGCAGAAGTCGTCCAGCAAGTTGCCGTCTCGATCGACCGCCTGGGCGCGCACGCCGCTCGGATGAGGATGCAGGTCTCGGTGAGAGATCCCCGGTACCAGGCGCTGGGTTTCCCGGATCAATGCCCGTCGGCTGAGCGAGCGGTGTGTTTCAGCCAAACCCGTTTTCCAAAAGCTGCCGGCGAGGCGCCAGAATCCCGGGAAACCGAGGGTGTCCGCGACATCCCTGAGCGAGACATCTGTCCATCGATAGCCCTCCCTCTTCAACGCCGGCACGGCATTGGGACCGAGGAGCACGCGATCGTCCACGGTGCGAGTCAGATGGACGCCGAGAAAGGGAAAACGCGGATCGGGAACAGGATAGATCAGGCCTCGCACGAGGTCCCGGGAGGCGCCAACAACTCGGGAATACTCGCCTCGGAAGGGAATCAACCGCGCTTCCGGCTCGAGGCCGGCCATCCGAGCCACGCGATCTGCTTGCAGGCCCGCACAGTTGATCAGGACTCGGCACTGGAAGTCCTGCCGGCGTGTCTTCACGTGCAGCAGCCCCGGCGCCCGTCCGATATGCTGAACCCTGGAGTCGAGGAAGATTGCGCCGTCTGCCTCCTGGAACTGACGTGCCAACTCGCCGGTGACCGCCGCGAAATCGACGACGCCGGTCTGCGGGACCCAGAGGCCCGCGATGCCTCTGGCCGCAGGCTCGAAGTGTTGGATCGCCGAGCTGTCGAGTTGTTCAACGCCTTCCAGGCCGTTGGCAGCGGCCCGACTCTCCAGTCGCGCTAACGCCGGTAGCTGCGGACTCTCGGTGGCGACCACCAGCTTGCCGCAGGTCCGGAATGGAATCTCGTGCGACGCACAGAATTCGTACAGTTGCCGCCGCCCAGCGGCACAGAGTGTGGCTTTTTGCGAGCCGGGTCGGTAGTAGAGACCGGAGTGGATGACACCGCTGTTGCGGCCAGTCTGATGCAGGGCAAGCCTCGGGCCGGCCTCCAGCACCGCGACGCGATGATCACCTGTGCGCGCCAGGCTGTGCGCAGTGGCGACGCCGACGATCCCGCCGCCGATCACCACGACATCGAAGCTGGCTCTCGTCATCAGCGCCCCGGATATCGAGACTCGGGAGCGCAAGCTCCGGTTGGCGTGCCCCCGGATGGCCACCGCGTTCTCTCGAACGGCCTGTGCCAGGAGAGGATCCGCCTCGCGCTAGTCGGCCTGTTTGACGAAGACATAGGGTCCCACCTCGGCTCCCCAGACCTGTCGATCCGTGTCGTCGAATCCCCTGTCCCAGCTCAACAGTTGATTCGGCGTCACCACGACATCGGAGGTTGCGTAAGTGGCGTCTCGCAGAGAGCTCGGGCACGTGTCGCCGTCGGTGCTGCCCGCAAAGGTGTCTCGGTTGATCGCCCGCAGCAGGATGGCACAGCCTTGCCGGGGGACCAGATCGTGCGGCTGGATGCCCGCAAGTGGATCGTCTGCTCGCCAGGCGCCGGCATGGGCGAGCGGGTCGCCGGGAAGCGTGAAGACTTCACTCTGCAGGGTCTGATCATCGACCCGGGTCAGTCTGTAAACCCTCTGGCGGTAGGGTCTGTCCAGGCTCTCGGCAGCAGCCTGTTCGACATAAAGCCAGGGGCCGTCGGAACGGTGGTGCCAGATAGGACTCATCACCAGACTGATGTCGTAGAAGTTGTCCGGGTCCGCCGTGGCCTGTGCCCGGCTGGAGAACGCACCGGTCATCCATCGAGCCAGTCTCTCGAGCTCCGGGTCGGCAGGGGAATCCGCTGGCATGGTGAAGAGCGCGGCCATGAGGTCGATGCCGTACCACAGATTCGCCAATCTGAGATTCTCATCCGGGGCATGTTGGTTGTCGTCGTGATTGGCGATCGGGGTGATCACGACCGGGGCCCGCAGAATCTCGGTGAATAGGTAGAGGGGGAGAGATCCGCCGAGGGTCGGCAACAGCACGAGATCATCGCCGGCGACGCGCCGGGCAGCCTGGACAATCTCCTCGACGACCGGCAGATCCATCGGCGTACGGGCCGCGCGATAGCCGCTGCGTCTGTCGATTCTGGCGATCTTGTCGTGGGCCAACCGGGTCTCCAGATCAGGGTCCTGCCGCACGATGTGGTAGCCCTGAGCAGCCACATGGGCTTCCACCAGATCGAGCATCGTCTCCGGGTCGTTGCCCTTGGCCAGACGGATGTCGAGACTGGCTGTCGCTTCGGTTGGAATGATGTTGCGAGCGGCCTCGCCGATCGCGGCACTCTGCATTCCACGAATGTTCAGGGAGGGAATGAGCAAGCGTTCGGCAAGCAGTGCATTGTCAGACTCGGATGCGGCCAGACCCAGTTCCTGTCGCAAGTCGGCGTCGATATCGGGAAGAGCTGCCATCGCCCGACGCTCGGCGGCGGAGACAGGAGCCGTGCTGTCGTTGAATCCGGCCACGAGGACCTCTCCGGTATCCGTTCTCATACTGGCGAGAAGGTTGGCCAATCTCAGGGCGGGGTTGGGCGACCAATTGCCGTAGTGGCCGCTGTGGAGATAGCGCGTGGCACCGTAGACCGTGATATCGAGTCCGGTGTAGCCCCTGACTCCGAAGACGAGTTGTGGCCTTCTGCTCTGATGCACGGGGCCATCGCAGATCAGCCACAGGTCGACTTCGAGGCGGTCCTGGTAGAGCTCGAAGTACTCGCCGAGATGGTCCGAGCCCGCCTCTTCCTCACCCTCGAAGAGAAAGACGAGGTTCGAGGTCAGGGCGAAGTCGTTCGCCTTCAGGCCGTCGAGGGCCGCGAAGATGGCGGGTAGCGGGGCTTTATCGTCTCCTGCCGAGCGGCCGTAGATGCGCCATTCCGGGTCGATGGTCTCTCCCGGTCTGGGGAACGGCCTCGGCTTGCCTCCAGCTTCGATTGCCGCCGAATAGAGGGTGGGCCGCCAGGGTGGGGTGCTCCACTTTCCAGCATCGACTGGTTGCCCGTCATAGTGCATATAGATACCGAGCGTGCGCGGTGCCCCGATATCGAGTCGACCGTAGACGATGGGGGGCACGTCGGGCAGCTCGAGAAGTTCGGCCGTGACCCCCCGTAGCTCCAGCTGCCCGCGAATGGCCTCGGCATTGCGACGAATATTCTCTTCATCGATGGCCACATTGGGGATGGCGAGCAACTCGGCGTAGGCGCTCAAGATCGCGGCCCCATGAGCCTCCCGATAGGCCCGCACCGCAGTGACGGGGTCGGCTGGTGCGAGCTCGGCAACCAGGGGTGGGCTCGGCACGCCGACCAGCGCTCCTGCAAGCAGCAGGATCGCTGAAAACAGAGACCATTTTGTCCACATACAGGCTCTCGGAATTGCCAGCGATCAGACCAATGCAACGGGCTCTGGATCACTGCTCCCGGCCAGTGCTCCCGCGAGCACTTCCAGAAAGCGTTCCACATCGCGCCGATCGTTGTAAACGTGCGGAGAAATCCGCACTGAATCGCCGCGAACGCTGACGTACACGCGCGCTTCCGCCAGCGTGGCCGCCAGAACCCGCGGGTCGCGGCCACCCAGGCGTAGGCCAATCATGTGGCCAGCGCGGTGGGTGGGTGGGGCCACACCGAGGCCAAGCGCTTGCGCACCGTCGGCGATCGCATCAATCAGCTGTCGCAGCGTCTCCTGGATGGCGTCGACACCCCAGGACAGGGTCTGCTCGAGTGCCGCGACGGCCGCCGGGAGAAGTGCGAAGTTGCTGACCTCACCGACATCGAACCGTCGCGCCCCGGGGGAGAACTGGTCTGTGTAATTGACGAGCGCAGCGAAATCACGGCTATTGGCACGGCCGATCCAGTTGTGCTCGAGGGGCTCACCCTCTCGCCAGCGTGGTGCCACCCAGAGAAATCCGTGACTGTAGGGTCCCAGCAACCACTTGTAGGAAGCCGTGACGAGGAAGTCGGGCTGGACCTTCTGCACGTTGATCGGTAGAGCGCCCACCGATTGACACCCGTCGACGACGAGTGCGGCATCGAACTGCCGCAGGCCGGCACCGACCGCCTCCAGATCGATCAACGTGCCGTCGGTCCAGTGACAGTTGGGAAGGGCTGCCAGCGCCGTCTGCGGGCCGATCGCCGCGAGGACTTCCCGTGTCCAGTCTCCGTCGTAAGGTCTGGCGATCGTGCGCAGCCTGGCCCCTGCCTTTCTTGCCAGCTCTTGCCAGGCGTAGACGTTGGATGGGAACTGCTCCGCGAGGACGATGATCTCGGATCCTTCGGCAACCGGCAGGTTACGGGCCGCCGTGGCGATCCCGTAACTCACTGATGGCACGAGTGCGACGCCCTCGGGATCGCCGCCGACCACCTGCGCGAAAAGCTGGCGCGCCCGCTCGACATCATTGAAGAAGTCCTCAGGAACCAGATTCCAGGGTTCGGACTTACCGCTCAGGGCCTCGATGCCAGCGGAGCGCACCCGTCGAGTCAGCGGGCCCATGTAGGCGCAGTTCAGATAGACGACGTTCTCGGGCAGATCGAACTGGTCCCGCTGGCAGGGTAGCCTCATGCCACGACCTCTGCGATGGCGTCGCACAGGTACTGCATCGTCTTCGCCGTCATGCTCGCGAAGTTCACCCGGCCGGAGCCGACGATGTAGATGGAGTGGTCGTCGCGAAGCTTCTCGATCTGCGCGGGCGTCAACCCCGAGAAGGAGAACATCCCGTGTTGCGTGAGCAGGTGTTGATTGCCGACGTCGGTCAGCCCGACGCCGCGTCGATCCAGACCCTTGACCAGTAGCTGCCGCATGTGGACGATCCGTTGCCGCATCTCCGCGAGCTCGGCGCGCCATTGTTCAACCATCTCCTGGCTGCCCATGATCGTGGTGACGATGGCCGCGCCGTGCGCCGGTGGATTGGAGTAGCTGACCCTGGCGAGTTTCTTGAGTTGGCTGAGGACGGCTGCAGCGGCCGCGGGCTCCGTCGTCAGCACCGACAAGGCTCCGATCCGCTCGTTGTACAAGGCGAAGTTCTTCGAGAAACTGGTGCAGACGAGCATCTCAGGTACCGCTTCGACCAGGGAGAGAATGCCGACACGGTCTTCCTTGAGGCCCTGGCCGAACCCGAGATAGGCGAAATCGACCAGCGGCACGACCTGGCGGTCTCTCACGAGCTCGGCCAGCTGGTGCCATTGCTCGGGGGTAGGATCGATTCCGCTCGGGTTGTGGCAGCAACCGTGGAGCAGCACGATATCCCCCTCTTTGGCAGAGGTCAGCGTCATCAGGAGCTTCTGAAAGCTCAGTCGACGTCGAGTTTCGTCCAGATAGGGATAGGTTCGGACCGACAGGCCGGCTGCCTCGCAGAGCTTCGAGTGATTGACCCAGGTTGGGTCGGGGATCCAGACCGTCATGGCGGTATTCTGCTGGCGCAGGAAGTCGACGGCGAGGCGTAAGGCTCCCGTACCGCCGGGCGTCTGGACGGTGATCAGGCGCGCGTCGCCTGCAAGGTGGTGGCTCGAGCCCAGGACCAACTGCTGGGCGCAGCGGGCGAATTGTCGATCGCCCTCGATGGGGAGGTAGGTTTTGCTGGTCTCGTCTTGCCAAATGCGCCGCTCGGCTTCCTTGACCACGGCCAGGGCGGGAGTCCGCCCGTGTTCGTCGCGATAGACCCCTGCTCCCAGGTTCATCTTCGCCGGGTTGGGATCGTTGAGAAAGGCCTCGGTAAGGGCAAAGATCGGATCGGGAGGAGCGGTCGCAGTGGATTCGAACATGGGGCCTCCGAAAGGCCCATCGTAGCAAAGTGAAGTCAGGGCTGAGTGCTGGACCAACTGGAGGTGTCGCCCGTCGAGAACTGATCGCCGAAGATCGATGATGGGCTGGCGAAGCGATAGACTGAACCCGCCAGACTGACCAGATAGGCCTCGCCGTCCTCGTCCTCGCCAAAGGAGGAAATCGGGTGATTGCTGTCCAGCCACAGCTCGGTCGCCCATCCACCGTGACCATCGGGGATGGTGAACCAGATCTCGCCGGAGCTGTAGTCGGCAAAGATGTAGTGACCCTGCAGACCGCCGATCGTGGAGCCGCGATACACATAGCCTCCGGTCACCGCCGCGCGGTTGGAGATTCTCTGGTCGTACTCCACGATCGGAAACTCGTATTGGTCGCGTGCCTCGCACCCATTCGTGTTGTAGATATGTTCCCCCTCGTAGCAGCGCCAGCCATAATTGAGGCCTCCCGTGCTGCTCCAGGGTTCATAGTCCACCTCCTCCCAGGTGTTCTGGCCGACGTCGCCGATGAACAGATCGCCAGTGTGACGGTCGAAGCTCCAGCGCCAGGGGTTGCGCAATCCGAGCGCCCAGATGGCGTCGCAGGCCCCACCTGATCCGTCACGGAACGGGTTGTCTCCCGGCACTCCATAGTTGGCGACCAACCCGCAATCGGCGGCGAACCCGCCCCCATCGACATCGATGCGCAGCATCTTGCCGAGCAGGCTGTTCATGCTCTGAGCCCGATTCTGGGGATCTCCACCGGAACCGCCGTCCCCCATGCCGATATAGAGATACCCATCCGGACCAAACAGAATGTTGCCGCCGTTGTGATTCCCGTAGTCCTGATTGATCACCAGAATGCGGAGCTCGCTGTTTGGATCGGCGGCGTGTGGGTTGCCAGCGGAGACTTGGTACCGAGCGATGACTGTGTTCGAGTCGCAGTTCGCGCCGGCGGGGCAGTTGTTGGGAGGCGTGGCACTTTCGGTGTAGTTGACGTAGAAGTAGCCATTGCTGCCGTAGTCGGGGTGGAAGGCCAAGCCGAGAAGGCCGCGCTCCCCACCGGAAATGAAAGGCGGTGGGTTGTTGGCGTCGCCGATGTCGAAGAACGGTGTGGCCCGGACCTGTCCGTTCTGGATGATCCTGATACGGCCACCTCTTTCGACGACGAACAGCCGGTTCGAATCGTCTCCGGCGTGGCGAACGGCGACCGGCGAAGAGAAACCGGAGGCCACGAGCTCCAGGTTCAGATCGGTAGGTGGATCGGCGAAGGCAGCGTGCGGAGCGCTCGACAGCAGCGTCAGCAGGAACCAGGGTCTGGCGGGTGACACAAACGAGCGTCGAGAGGGATGACGGTCAAGGGCCTTTCGATTCTTGTGACTCATGGCTCGCCTCCTGGCGGGCGAGCCTATCAGTGGCGGGTAGCAGGCGACGTGATGTGTTTCATAGCGAGAGCCTGAGCGGGCGGTTACATCGCGGTGTCCACCGGTGGGGCTTCGAGGGTTGCGGCTGCGGTGTCACGCCCTGTCAGCCGAGCGAAGGCCGACCGGAAGTCCTCCAGAATGGTGTAAAGCGAAGGAATAAGGACCAGGGTGATGAGGGTGGCGAACAGGACGCCGAAGGCCAGCGAGATGGCCATCGGAATGAGGAATCTCGCCTGCAAGCTCTTCTCGAGGAGCAGCGGCGTCAGACCAGCGAAGGTGGTCAGTGAGGTCAGCAGGATGGGGCGAAAGCGGGACGCGCCGGCAGTGCGGATCGCGTCGTGCAGCGGCACACCCTCTCGGTACGACCGATTGATGAAGTCGACCATGACCAGGCTGTCGTTGACGACCACCCCGGTCAGGGCCACGATACCGAACATGGAGAGAATGGCCAGATCCATTCCCATCACCAGGTGTCCCCACATCGCCCCGATGAGGCCGAAGGGGATCGCACTCATGATGATCAGGGGCTGCAGGTAGGACTTGAACGGGATGGCAAGCAGTGCGTAGATAACGAAGAGTGCGAGAACGAAACCCTTTGCCAGCCCCGCCATGGATTCGCGTTGCTCCTCCTGCTCGCCCGCCAACGTATAGCGAACCTCCGGGTAGTCAGCCAGCAATGCGGGAAGCACGTTAGCTTCGAGATCGGCGATGATCTCGTTGGCGTTGCCCCGCTGATCATCGACGTCGGACGTGACGTTGACGACCCGGTTTCGATCCGTACGCCTGATACTCGCCGGCCCGCGCGTGTACTCGAAGGTCGCGGCGGTCGCAAAGGGAATCTCGTGACCTTGGGAAGTGCGCAGGCGAAGATTTTCCAGGTCCCCGAGAGAGAGCCGCTGCTCTTCCGGAAATCTCACCATCACCTTGACTTCGTCACGACCGCGCTGAATGCGTTGCGCTTCTTCGCCGTAGAAGGCTTGGCGCACCTGTCGCGCCAGATCGGCCTGGGTCAGCCCGGCGGCTTCCGCTTCGGGCTTGATGGTGAGCCGTAGCTCTTTCTTGCCCGCACGAAAGCTGTCCGAGATGTCCTGTGTAGCTGGGTAGGTGGCGAGCTCGCTGCGCAGGACCGCTGCGAACTCACGCAGGCGTTCCACGTCTGGGCCGGAAATCTCGAAGTTGATCGCTTCGCCGCTGGAGAACAGGGACGAGGAAAAGGTCAACTCGACGGCCTCGGGAATCGACCCTACCTTTTCGCGCCAACGTTTGGCGATCTCAGTGCTGTTGATGGCGCGATCTTCGGCGGGTGCCAGCTCGAGGTTGACCTCGCCGATGTTGGAAGCCGAGGAGTCGGCCGCGACATTCATTGCGGCCGGTCCGGCGGCACTGCGAAAGGGCTGCGCGCCAATGGTCGTCATGACATGTCGGATGGGCTGGCTGCCGAATTGCGTCTCCAGCTCGTCCTGTAGATCGAGCGCTGCGGCTTCGATCTGCGCCAGAGCTTCGGCCGTGCGGTCTGCTGGGGTCCCCTGCGGCAGGGTGAGAAAGGAGGTGGCATTGTCCGCCTCGACCTTGGGCATGAAATTGAACTTGAGCCAACCGCCTGCGACGAGGCCGAAGGTGACGAGTAGCAGCGCGGTCATCGAGGCGACCGTGAGATAGCGCCACCTGACCGCCATCTCCAGGCTGGGTTTGTAGGAACGCTCGATGATGAAGTCGAGGCCCTGGGAGACCCCTTGTTGAAACCGTGCCCAGATACCCGGGATTCCGCGTTGCGAGTCTATCGGTCCCTCATGCCTCAAGTGGGAGAGGTGATTCGGCAGAATGAGCAGTGATTCGATGAGGGAAAAGAGCAGGGTCGGAATCACGATCAAGGGAATTACCCGCATGATCTTGCCGATGTTGCCAGTCACACCGAGTAGCGGTGCGAAGGCAGCGATGCCGGTAAGGACCGCGAAGGTGACGGGGACGAGAACTTCGACCGTACCGTCCACTGCCGCCTGGAGTCTTTCCTTGCCGCTTTCGAACTGGGTGTAGATGTTCTCGCCGACGATGATGGCATCGTCGACAACGATTCCGAGGACGACGATGAATGCGAAGAGCGAGATCAGATTGATCGACACATCGAGCGGTGGCATCAGCGCGATGGCCCCGAGGAAGGAGATGGGAATCCCCAGGGAGACCCACCCGGCAAGTCTCAATTTGAGAAAGAGGGCGAGGACCAGGAAGACCAGAACAAAGCCGGCGAGGCCATTCTTGATCAACAGGTCGAGTCGACTCTGCAGGATCTTGGTGCGGTCCTGCCAGACGGTCAACTGAATCCCCTCCGGCATCTCCAGGCGAGCCTGCGTCAAGTAGTTCTGGACGACTTCGGCGATCTCCAGGGCTCCCTGCTGCCCGACCCGAAAGACCTGCACCAGCACAGCGGGTTGACCATCGAAACGCGACCAGATATCGGTATCGGCAAAGGCGTCCCGGACCTCGGCCACATCTCCAATGGTCAAGCGCGTTCCATCGGCCAGCGTCAGGAGGGGTAGATTGTCGAATTCGGTTCCGAGGTAGGCCTGGCCTTTCGTGCGCAGCAGAATCTCGCCACCAGAGGTCGAGACCTTGCCTCCTGGGAGATCGAGCGATGTGCGACGGACGGCCTGTGCCACCTGATCGAACGTCAGCCCCCAGCGTCGCAGGGCCTCCTCGGAGATCTCGATCGAGACCTCGTAGGGTCGAACCGAGACCAACTCGACTTGGGTGATCTCCGGCAGGGCTGACAGGTCATCGCGAACCCGCTCACCCAGCACCTTGAGGGTCCGCTCGTCGGCATCGCCCGAGATGGCTACCTCGAGAACCTGGTTGCGGATCAGGGCCTCTTCGACGATCGGTTTCTCGGCTTCGTCGGGGAAGGTGTCGATCGCGTCGACCCGCGACTTGACGTCGTTGGTGAGCTTCTGGATGTTGGCTCCCTCGATGGACTCCACCAGCACCGTTGCCATGTTCTCGGCGGCGGTAGAGTTGATCTTCTTGATCCCATCGAGGTCTTGGATCTTCTCCTCGATACGGACCACGACCCCCTCTTCGACTTCCTCTGGCGACGCGCCCGGGTAGGGGACCCGCACGGTGACTATGCCGGAAGCGAACTCAGGAAAAACCTCCTGCTTGATGCCGAAGAGGGTCGCAATACCGGCGGCGACGATGACCCACATGAGAAGGTTTGCCGCGACCCCGTTGGTCGCGAACCAGGCGATGATCTTCTTCATAGCTCTTCTTCCTCGGTGGCATCGGTCACCAGGAGTGAGTCTTCGAGCTGCGTGCGAACGGTCATGCCGTCGACCACCGCCTCGATCTGTGACACACAGACCAGATCGTTGGGCTCCAGACCCGTCGTGACCACTGCCCGATCGCGTTCGAAGCGTTCGACGACAACGTTGCGGATGTGCAGACGATTCTCTGAATCGACGATCAGGACTTGAGAGCCATCACGGACCGCTGAGCGCGGCAGGACGTAGACGCTCTGCAGCTTGATACCGTCTATATCGGCATCGACGAAGAGGCCCATGGGGAGAGGTTTCTCAGTGGCCCCGCTGCGACGACGCAGTGGGTCTTCGATACGGGCGAACAAGGGCAGCATGCGGGTCCTGGTATCGAACTCGCTGCCGGTCCGGACGATTTCGCCTGCCCAGGTGAAGTCGGAGCCACCGATCGTGGCGCGCAGGGTGACCGCGGGCCTGGGAGCGTCGGCGGAATCGAGTCTCTGGCTCGAATCGAGGCCGACAAAGAGCAGATCATCCTTGCTGATCGGCAACCTGACCTCGGCGGCCCGGGTGGAGTAGAGATTGGCGACCGGAGTACCCCGGTTGATGAACTGACCGAGATCCACAAGCTTGGTGCGGACGCGGCCATCGAACTGTGCCCGGATGGCGGTGCGCTCGAGGTCGAGCGTAGCCTGCTCGAGGGCGGCTTCCGCGGCCTGTACCGCCGCCTCGGCCTCTGCCATTTGAGGCTCGCGAAGAGCGAGGGGATTGCTGCTGCCCGAACCGAGCTCTTGCCACTCCTCCCGGGCCAGCTCGGCTTCTGCTGCTTCGAGTTGGAGCCGGACCTGGGCCTGGGCGACCTGCGCCTCGGCCTGGGAGACGGCCAGCTCGTAGTCCCTCCTGTCGATCTGGACGAGTCGGTCGCCCTGGTTGAAGAATCCACCCTCGGCGAAGGCCGGCGAGACCCAATCGATGCGTCCAGCGACCTGAGCAACCAGGGTCGACTCGACCACGGGCTGGACGGTTCCCTGCGAACGAACGATCAACTGCAGGTCGGTGGGCCGGACTTCGATGACCCTCACCAGCGGAGGAAGCGCCGCCGCTTGTTGACGGTTGACTGTCGGTCGGGCCTTGACAATGGCGATGGCGCCGGCGAGACCGAGCAGCAGCGCCGCGATGGGCAAGAGAATCTTCAAGGTCTTGTTCATGGATCTCTTCCTCTCGTCGTCTAGAGTGACGGGTCGGTCTCTGCGGTCTGAAAATAATCGCCGCCCAGAGCCAGGTAGAGGTCGATGCGGGCGTCGAGACGTTGGCGTTTGGCACTGATCAACTCGCTCTTGGCGAGGAAGGAGTTTCTCTGGGCCTCGAGGAAGGAAAGGTAGTCCTGGAGCCCGGCGTCGTAGCGATTCTGGGCGAGCTCCTCTGAGGCGATCGATTGCTGGGCGGCCTCCTCGAGGGCCTCTTCCTGCTTTTTGAGGAAACGCTCGGCGGCGAGAGCCGACTCGACCTCCCCGAAGGCGCGCAACACCCGCTGCACGTAGTCCTCCGAGATCTGGCGATACTGGGCTTCGGACAGGTCGACCCCCGCTCGCAAGCGTCCACCCTGGAAGATCGGCTGCAGCAGTCCGGCGGCCAGGCTCCAGACGGAGAAATCGTCATTCAGGATCTCCTCGACCTCGGCGCTGAGCGTCCCGGCAGAGCCGGTGAGGCTCAGCCTCGGGTAGAGACTGGCGCGGGCCCGCTTCACATCGAAGCCTGCCGCGGCCAGGCGGTACTCGGCGGCCACCAGATCGGGCCGGCGAGCGACCAATTCGGCTGGGAGCCCTGCCGGTACTCCCTTGGGGGGAGGAGGCAACGTGCTGTCCCCGATGGGGATCTCGAGCTTCGCATCCGGATAGCGTGAAAGCAGCAGATCCAGTTGGCGCATTGCCAGGTCGAGCTGTCTCTCACGCAGTGCCAACACCGCCCTGGCCGAAGCTTCCTGGGTGGTGGCGAAGCGCAGCTCGAGAGCCGGACGAGTTCCCAGAAGATACCGACGCTGGATCCGTTCGCGGCTGATGCGACGGCTGTCGAGAGTCGACCGGGCGAGCTCAGTCTGCTGATGGCCCTCGAGGACAGCGAACCAGGCCTTGGCGGTCTGCCCAGCCAGGGAGAGACGAGCGCCCGCGTAGTCGGTAGCCGTGGCAGAAGCCTGCGAAGTCGCGGCGCTTTTCTGTGCCCGGAGCCGGCCCCACAGGTCGACCTCCCACGACAGATTGAGACTCGCCCCAAAGCTGGAGGTGGTGATGCTGAGCACCTGGCCCTCTCGACCAGGGATCGGAATCCCGAACAGGTTGTTCTTGCCGCGTGAGACGTTGACCCCGGCGCCGATCTGTGGGTAGAGGTCGGCCCCAGCGATCCTGGCCTGGGCGGCCGCTGCATCCACCCTGGCTGCGGCGGCCAGCAAATCGTGGTTGCGCGCCAGGGCGTCTTCGATCAACAGTCCAAGTCGATCGTCCCCGAAATGTTCCCACCAGATTGTCTCTTCTGCGGTCGACGTCTCGGCGCTGGCATCGCCGGGCAAAGCGGTCCACTGATCCGGTACCGAGACTCCTAGGTCCGGGTCTGCGGCAGGAGCAGACACACAGGCGGTTCCCAGGCACACGATCAGGAGACCCAGGGTCGGCAGTGCACGGGACTGCTGGCTCGAAATCGTCATGAGACTACTCCTTGTCATCTGCTGGAACACTTGCGAGTCCGATCCCTTGCCAGCCCGATTGCAGGAAGTCGACAAGACGGCCGGTCAGCGTCTCGATGTCGTTCCTCTCCGGTAGCTCGAGACACTCGAGCCGATGGCTGAACAGGTGCCGACCCGCGACCGTGTGCGCCAGCGCTCCGACCATGAAATGGAACCGCCAGACGACCTCCTCCTGCGGGGCGTCCGGAAAGATCTGGCGCAGCGCTGCACTGAACCGCTCGGCCATCTCACGGAACTCTTCGACAAGTAGCGCATGCAACTCGTGGGTAGGCTCCGAAAGCGTGCGCCCCAGAAGCTTGATGAACTCCCGGTCGCCGAGGTCATCGCTGTTCATCATGACCACCGCAGGTTCGACGAAGGCTCGCAGGAGGCTCTGGAGATCCGGTGGGTGCGGGCTGCTGGGCGCACAGCGCTCGAGCATGTCGAGACGAAGCTGATTGAGCGGCCGCAATCGGCGTGCAAAAACCGCCTTCACCAAGCCTTCCTTGGAGCCGAAATGGTAGTTCACCGAGGCCAGATTCGCTCCGGCCTCGCTGGTAATGGCTCGGAGCGAGGACTGGGCGATCCCGGTCTCGGCGAAGAGCCTTTCGGCGGCATCCAGCAGAGCCGTTTTGGTGTCGGGGGAGGGTTCGTGCAGCGAGTTCGATGGCATTCAAACGTCCGTTTGATTTAAACGATTGTTTGAATTGTCACCTCATGGGCTTGTGCTGTCAAGGGGCTACCGCGAGCTGGTGGGCCGAAGCGCCCGGATCGCGGCGAGTTGGTTCTCGACCCAGGTAGGTGTTGCTGAGATAGGATCTCCATGCCTGCTTGAGGGAAGGCCCTTGTCTATCGTCAAACGCTACAGCACGGGGAAGAGGACCGCCCGGCTCATCGGAGGGCTGTGGTTGTTTGCTGCCGTCCTGGGTTGTTGGGTCGCGCCGGTCGAGGCTGCCAGGGGGGGGATGAAGCCTCTGGAATACAAGCAGGCGTATCGAGGCGTCTTGGCCGTCCTGGCAGGCGGTGAGTCGGAGCGGGCTCTGGCCGAGCTCGCAGAGTTGGAACAGCGAGCCACCGGTGAAGAGGAGGCCTGGCGGTTTCTCGACAATCTGTGGCGGCTCAAGTTGCAGGTGATCCGCGACCTGTTGGCCAACCGGTCGCCGGATCTCTTGATGCCGATCATCATGTTGCACCACGATGCCTACTTTCTCTACACCGAGCTGGACCGACCCTATCTCGCGCAGCACTCACGCACCATGGCGAGTGAGCTGGCTGAGGTCTATGCGGAGCGTGCCGGGACCGCCGGCGCGGCCACTTTCGCGGGTTGGACTCTTTCCAGCTTCGGTGCCTATCTCTGGTCGCCTTCGAACATCGGCGGCAGTGCCGATCTCTTCTACCGAACCTTCCTGGTCGACCCGGACAACGAGGTGGCTTTGCGAGGTCTGGCGGCTGCCTACGAGCGGGCAGGCGACTATCCCAAGGCCATCGAGTACCTGAGGCTTGCTCTGGCTCAGGAGCCCGGAGACGCGGAGATTCGGCTTCGACTGGCGCTCTGCGAGATCCGGCAGGATGCCCACGCGGCCGAAGCTGTCATGTCGAGTCTCACGCAACTCACCGGGGAGCAACATCCCGAATGGATTCGCTCGATCGCCTACCAGGAGTCGACGCGCATTCATTTGCAGGGGGGCGACATCGAGGCGGCCGAGGCACTCCTTCGTCAGGGACTCGAGGATCTGCCCGGAGATCAGCAGCTCTCGTTGCAGCTGGCGATGATCCTGGAGAGCAAGCGGCGGCGTAGTGAATCGCTGGCGACCCTGCAAGCAATCCGTATAGATGGATGGGAGAGAGACTCACCGCGATTGATCTACGATTTCTGGACACCGCCTGAACTCGGGACCGTACGTGGCGAGCTTCGCCAGGAGATGCAAAAGGGTAGCGGGGTGCTGGCAGCCAGCCTGGCCGCGCCCGCAGGAGCAGAGGCAGACTGATGGGCCCCATCCGACTGCTTTTCGTTGCTTTGCTCGTGGCCACGCCGATGGTGGCAACCCCGATCGAGGTTTGGATCGAGAAGCCTCGTTCGACCAAATTCGTCTTCGGCGACGTCGAGTTCGAAGCTTCGGTGCAATCAGAGGAACCGGTGACCGCCGTCGAATTCTTCCTCGATGGCAGGAAGATCGCCGAGTTCAGCAGCCCGCCCTACCGTCTGCTTGTCGATGTGGGGTTCGACAATGTCGAGCACGAGTTCCAGGTGGTGGCGCGGTCCAGTAGCGGTGAATCGGCTGCAGCGGTCATGGTTACCGCGGCATTACAGGTCGATGAAATGGTGGAAGTCGATCTGCAACAGCTCTATGTGACCGTCAGCTCCGGTGGCCGGCGAGTCCTCGATCTGGATCGGGGTGATTTTCGGATTACCGACGATGGCAAACGTCAGGAGATTGTCACCTTCGAGCGCGGCGATATCCCAATTACGGCGAGCCTGATTCTGGATACCAGTCTCAGTATGGAGAAGGGAGAGCGCCTCGCGTCGGCGCTGCAGGGGGCAAGGGTTTTTCTCGAGGGGATGAATCCCCTGGATCGAGCTCAGGTGACGCTCTTCTCGGATCATCTCCTGCGCACCACGGAGTTCGCAGATAATCAGGAGCTCCTCGAGGCGGCGCTCGAGGATGTCCATGCCGCGGGTGGAACCGCCATCAACGATCATCTCTTTTACGCGCTGTCGAACCTCGAGCGAGAGCAGGGGCGCCGGGTGGTGGTGTTGTTCTCCGATGGAGAGGACGTGCACAGCGTGCTGTCTATGGAAGATGTCCTGCAGAAGGCTCGCGCGAGTCAGGCACTGATCTACTGGGTCTTCTTGCGCGAAGAAGGTGCGGAAGACGAGATCCGAACCTATACCACCTCCTGGCGGGATGCCGAAGCCAATCTGAAGGAAGCCAGGTCCCTGCGTCAGGCCATTCGGGAGAGCGGCGGTCGGATCGAAGTCGTCGAGGATCCGGCGTCACTCAACGAGGCTTTTGCCGGAATCCTCGCTGAGCTGCGGGAACAATACGTGCTTGGCTACTATCCGAGCGAAGATCGCGGCGACGGTAAGTGGCACGAAGTCAAGGTTCGAATCGACCGTTCCGGGGTGGCCGTGCGGGCTCGGGAAGGCTACCTGGACTACTGAGACCTCGCTCCTTTACCGCCCCATCAGACGACGCCAATCCGCCAGCGAGCTGACCCTCATATAGACATTCTGGTCGAGTTCATCACCGATGGTCGAGGTTTCGGTGGGTCCGTAGTTGTGGCCGGGATAGAGCACGGTTTCCCGCGGCAGCCTGGCGAGTTTCTGGGTCAGGCTGTAATACATCTGGTCGGCATCCCCTCCCGGCAGATCGACTCGACCGCAACCTTGGACGAAAAGGGTGTCTCCGGCCACCAGGCGATCACCCACGAGAAAACACTGGCTGCCCGGTGTATGCCCTGGCGTGTGCAGGAAGCGGATTTGCAGGGCCCCGATCTCCAGGGTATCCCCATCGTCGACCAGTTCGAGATCGTTGTCGGAGACACCGGTGACGACCTTGAGGCCCGCTGCTTCGTGCTTGTTGACATATAGCGGCACGGCCTCTTCTTCCAGCAGGCGGGTCACGCCTTCGACCTGGACTCCCCACAGGTCACCGCCGACATGATCGGGATGGTAGTGACTGATCAGTGCCCCGCCGATGGAGTAGCCGTCATTGCGAGCGATCTCCAGTAGTGAGTCAACGTCCCATGCCGGGTCGACAATCCATGCCCGTCTACTCTCAGGGTCACCCAGCAGGTACATGAAATTGGCCATCTGACCGGCCACCCGATCGACGATTGCGACCTGTCTTCCTGCCAGGAGTTGGCGAAAGTAGAGCTGCCTCTCAGCCATCGAAAAACCTCCTCATAATGCGATCTTCTGGCCTTGCTCGAGAACATGGAACCCGCGCTGATCGATCGATTGCCGCGCCTCACCATGCGGGTCGAGCGCTGCGTTGGAATGGTTGAGATGAGTGAAGTAGACCTCGAGACCGCCTTTGTCCACCAGAGGCTGCAGCAGGTCCATAGTGTCCTGGATCAGGGGGTGACCTATCTCTTCGACGGGGCGGCCAGGGAGCTCTTCGGATGAAAAGAAGGTTCCGTCGACAATCGCCACATCGACCTGGCGCAGTAGCTCGGTGACCGGCGTCAGCCAGGCTCTCCACGAATCGGTATCAGGAAGATAAAACACCGAGCGCCTTGGTCCGTGAATCAGAAACCCCAGGGTGTCGGTGTACTCCTCCCGATGCGGAGCAGGGATGGCTTGGACCACGACCTCATTGCCGACTTGTCGTCTGCCACCCGGAGACATCTCCTCGAGGGTGATATTGCCCAGCGAAACCAATTGACTCCAGGGCCCATTGCGTCGGAGGAATTCCGCCATCCGAGGGGTCGCCATTACCGGCAGACCCTGCGTATGGATGGCCTCGTAGCCGAAGAAGGCCAGACCGAGGTAGTGCCCGATGTGGGCATGGGTCAGGAAGACCCCGGCCACCGGCTCTCGATCCACCTGACTGGCTGGCGGAGGGCCGATTCCGCTCAGCAGCGCCAGCTGTTCCCGCAGGTCGGGAGTCGCATCGAACAGATAGATGCCGCCGGTCCCCGGCTGGACGAGGGCGAGACTTGCTATGTAACGGCGGTTCTGGGCGCTTTGACGTGCCCACGCGCAGCGCTCGCAGTTGCAGGCGGCGTGGGGCAGCCCACCATCCTGGGCGATGCCGAGGACCTCGAGATAAGGCACGGACGCAGATTGCGCGACTATCAGGCCGCCAGCGAAAACGCTAACCAGAAGAAGAATCAGGGCTATCGAAACTGCCGGCGGAAAACCTCGCGAGGCTACCGATAGTCCTTCGTCTGGAGTGATAAAGTTGAGGCGCCTCACGGGATCTCCCAGCGATACGATAGATGCTACCAGTCGCATCGGCTGGAAAGTATTGCTGAAATGTGGATAATCTCTTCGGCCCGGAAGGTCGCTCACGGAATCAGAAGAAAGCTCGTCGATCTGGAAGAAAGGATACCGTCTCATGGCGCGAATCACCTATGTCACCAGCGAATCGGTTACCGAAGGTCACCCCGACAAGATCTGTGATCGGGTCTCCGACGCGGTACTCGACGCATTGCTGCAGGAAGACGCAGACAGCAGGGTGGCAGTCGAATGCCTGGTCACGACCGGAACGGTCATCGTTGCCGGTGAGGTGACGACGAAAGGTTATGCCGATGTCCAGCGCATTGTCCGTGACACCCTGGAGGAGATCGGCTATACCAACCCGGAGTTCGGTATCGACCACGAGGATGCCGGGGTCCTGGTGAGCATTCACGAGCAGAGTCCGGATATCGCCATCGGTGTCGATGAGAGCGAAAGCAAGCAGCAGGGAGCGGGTGATCAAGGGATGATGTACGGGTTCGCCTGTGACGAGACACCTGAATTGATGCCTTTACCCATCATGCTGGCCCATCGGTTGACTCGTCGTCTGGCCCAGGTTCGCAAGTCGGGTGAGATCGAGGGGATCGGCCCCGACGGCAAAAGCCAGGTAACGGTGGAGTATCTGGGGGATCGACCGCAACGGCTCGACACGGTGGTCATCAGTACCCAACATCTCGACTCGACCGAAATCGAAGCGCTGCGCCAGCAGATCACCGAGAAGGTAATTCGTCCGATCTGTGGCGAGCACATGGATGAGAACACCATCCTGCACATCAATCCAACCGGCAAATTCGTTATCGGTGGTCCACAGGGCGATACCGGCCTGACCGGCCGGAAGATCATCGTCGACACCTACGGTGGCGTAGGGCGGCATGGTGGAGGCGCCTTCTCCGGCAAGGACCCCTCAAAGGTCGATCGTTCGGCAACCTATGCTGCCCGCTATGTGGCCAAGAACATCGTCGCGGCGGGCCTGGCCCATCGCTGCGAGGTGCAGCTCTCCTATGCCATCGGTGTCGCCAAACCGGTCAGTGTCAACATCGACACCAGCGGAACCAGCACTGTCCCGGAGGAGCGGATCGTCGAGTTGGTCGACAAGCACTTCGATCTCACTCCCAAGGGCATCATCGAGCATCTGGACTTGAAGCGACCTGTCTACCGGCAGACCTCGGCCTATGGTCATTTCGGTCGACCAGAGTTCTCCTGGGAGAACACCGACAAAGCCGACGCCCTGGCTCGAGACGCCGGGCTCTGAGGCCGCCTCTCCCCCGGTGCCCTGCACGCACTGTTAAGCGCTGCACAGTATCTGACCGCCTTACCCCGTAACATGAATGCGTCGGCGCCCGGGAGGGCCGCCGCCCGCTCGCAGGCTGCATTGGCGAGCAGGCGAGATGCGATGCGGTTCTGGCAATCGCAAACGCCGGACCGGTGGTGGAGGTCGGATGAATCAGACGGAGAGAATCGGCAGATTCGAAGTCCAGGAACGGTTGCGCAGCAATGCGTTCGCGATCATCTATCGAGGCAAGGATCCCTTTGATGGAAGGAGGGTGCAGATCAAGTTCTGCGTTGCCACTGATGAGAGCATTCGCCGTCGATTTCTCAACGCTGCCGAGCAAGCCGCGTCCTTACGGCATCCGAACATCGCCACCGTCTTCGAATTCGGGTCAGGGGATTCGAAACCCTACCTGGTTCAGGAGGCCTTCTCGGAAGAGACCCTGAGCGATCTTCTGGCCCGTCGAGAACCGATCGAGGACGTGCTCAAGCTTTACTACCTGATGCAGATCGGCCGCGGACTGCAGCATGCCCACAGTCGCAAGGTCCTGCATCGCGAGCTCCGTCCGGCAGCAGTGATGGTCGATCGGGCAGGAGAGGCCAAGCTGGCCGACTTCGGTACCGCGCGTCTGGCTAGCGCCTTTACCCAGCTGGGCAACGGTGCCCACCGCTGGCCGGCGGTCGGTTGGCTCCTCCCCGAGCTGCTTCTGGGCCTCGATCTCGACGTGCGCAGCGACATCTACGGCTTCGGTGCTCTCGCCTACGAGGTACTCACGGGACGACCGCCCTACCTGGCTGAATCACTCAGCGCTCTGGTGCCACAGATTCTGGAGTCCGACGCGCAGCCTGTCGGGGTGTACTGGCCCGAATGCCCACCGGAGCTCGATCGGATCATCCTGAGGTGTCTATCACGGGATCCGGGGCGGCGATTCTGTTCGATGGACGAGGTCATCCAGGAGTTCGACCAGGTCATTCCAGTCCCTCCGGCGCCCGACTATGTCGAGCAAGAGCGGACCCTGGTCATCGAGGATATGCATGCCACGACCCAGATCGACATCGAGGATATCGGGCTGGCTTCGCTCGAGGCCGATACGGATGAGATTTCCATATCCTCGCTGCAGGCCGATACCGATGAGATCAGCATCTCCACCCTCCAGGCTGATACCGACGAGATCAACATGCATGGGGTCGAAGCCGAAGCGGTTGGTTTGGAAGCCACCTCTCTGGAGCTGGATACCGACACAATCGCGCTGTCGTCGGTGGCTTCACCCCAGCACTCGGAGTCCCTGAGCGCGATCCAGAAGGTGGCGGTGCGCCCCCAGAACGGTGTCCGGCCAGGCATCGATTGGCGGGGGATTGGAGATTCTCTCGGTCACCGAGGTTTGCGGCTGGCCGCCGGCTTGCGACGCACGGGCGGCATGCTTGCAGGACTCGTCAGGGCGATCGATCTGAAGAGCGTGACCCACGGGCTCAAGCGCGCTCGTTGGCGTAAAGCGGGCGTGGTCCTCGGGGCCCTGTTGCTGTCGGGAGTCGTCGGCTGGAGTGTCGTGCGGGTTCCGGATGAAGCCCTGGTGCCGCCGACCACGGCTCCACAGCTGCCCGGGACGGCCACCCCTACAGCTGCCGTTCTGGGAACTCTGGTGGTGGACACCCAGCCCTGGGGCGAGGTGGTACGCCTGATCGACGAAGCTGGAAATGAGCTGAGTCTGCCGGACGATCGCTACACGCCGGTACTTTTCGCGCTCGCGCCGGGCGAGTACATTGTCGAGGTCTCTCGGCCAGAGCTTGAGGAGGTGCAAGCTTGTGTTGTCGAGATCGCGGCCGACTCCACTTCGCGCTGCGAGCCGCGAATCGCCAGTGTGGAAGTCCAGGACCTCTTTCGTCAAACGGGTTGGTGGCAGTAGCGGGAATGACCATGGTGGGACGATTTCTTCAGCTTCTGGTCGTGGCAGTGATGATCGGTGTTACCGCGATGCCGGCTCGTGCGGCAGATTTTCTGGAGTTCTACAAGCTCGGTTTGTCGGCCGCGGAAGCTGAGCAGTGGACGCAGGCCGCCGAGATGATGCGTCGGGCCATCGCCGATCAGCCGACCGCCAGGGCCAAGGTCAAGAAGTCGTTCTTCTTCCGGCGCTACCTGCCCCATTTCTATCTTGGCAAGGCGCTGTTCGAAAGCGGTGACTGCCGGGGGGCTCTCGACGCCTGGCAGGAGTCTGAATCGCAGGGCGTGGTGCTGCGGTTTCCCGAATACGCGCAACTCGAGGAGGGGCGCACGGCTTGTCGTCAGATGTCCAATCTCGAGAGCGCGCTGGAAGAGGCGCTACAGGCGGTCAAACGGGCTGAGGTTTCGGCAGTAGAGTCGCGACAGGGATTGACTGCTCTGCCCATCTCCGATAGCGTAACCAAAGAGTTACGCGATCGTCAAACCGCAGCCGAGGCTCGGCTCGATCGGGTTGGTGCGAGGCTGACTGCTGGCGACGTTGCCCTGGCGGAGGTCCAGGAAGCGGCGCGAGTGGCAGTCACGACACGTCGAGAGTTTGTCGAGCTTGCCAGGCTGGCCAGCGGTCACCGAGCGACACAGGCCCAACAGATCCACACCGCGATGACGGCGAAGGTCGAGCCCCTGGTCGAGGAGGCGCGCCAGGAGTTGGCGGCCAGTGAGTACCTCAGGCCTTATCCGACCTCCGTTGCACGAAGTCGGCTTGCTGTCGAACAGGCTCTGGAACACGCTCGCGCGCTGCAGGACAGCTCGCTGTCCAAGAGCGAGATCGAGGCTCTCGAGAGCGAGCTCGAGGCCGTCACCATGGCCTTGCGGCAGGCAACCTCTCCGCCGCCTGCATCCCTGACAGCGGCCGCAGAGGCATTCCTCAATCGGGACTACGCAGGGGTCCTGTTGGCTCTGGCCACCAGTGAGTTCTCCACTCCTCGAGCGGCGGCACATGTCCATCTACTCAGGGCGGCAGCGATGTTCTCGCTGTATCAGGTCACTGGCGGCAGCGACGAGTCCCTGCTGGAGGGGGCTCGCACCGAAGTGTTAGCCTGTAAACGTGTCGATCCGCAGCAGATTCCACCGATCGCAATCTTCTCGCCGAGCTTCCTCGCCTTCTTTCAGGAACAGGCCTCGCAGGCTAGCGGCACGTCCGCAGCAGAAGCAGACGCGCTGCAGGGCAGCTGAGCTTTCGATTTGGCTCGAGTCGGCTGCGATGGCAGCTGTGGGTTGCCTCTTGATCGGTTGTGCCGCGCCGCCGGCACGCATCGACCAGGCCGCTGAAACGAATTTCGCCATCTATCGGTCTGGACGCCTCGGAGCCTCTCGGTTGCGCGGGCTCTGTGAAGCCGGGGTCGAAGAGATGGTGGTCATGGATGGCACGGCACAGGGGCGCGAATGCAAGTTGAGGGATGATGTCTGTCCGGGTCTGCGGGTGCGCTACAACGAGACGCAAGACCCGAGGTCGCCGGTCAGTCGAGACTTTCTCGAGGCTTTCTCGGCCTGGGTGGAGGAGAGCAGGGCGTCTGGCAGAAAGATCGCTTTCCGCTGTCGGCACGGATGGCATCGGACAGGTCGCGTGGGCGCCTTCTACCGCATGCGATTTCAGGGGTGGTCGCTATCGGCCGCCCGCGATGAAATGCAGGAAGTCGGCAGGCTCATGTGGACCTATCCAGGGTTGCAGATCCAGCTCGAGGCCATCGCTGAGTACCTCGCCACCGGAGATTGCAGATCACGCACAGGGGCCTGTCCGCCGGTTGGTCGAGTGACCGGTGAGGAGTTTGTTCAGGTTGCAGATGGAATCCGCTTTCCTCCCGATGTCTGCAGCCCCTGAATTCGCAGGGTGAGCTCTCTGCTTGCGAAGGGCTTCCTGGATTGTTGCCTTGAATGGTCTGGATCGCGGGGAGCCGGCAGTCGGTATGTGTGCTGATTTGTGGCTCTTTACATACAAACCAGTTGGTATGTTATTGTTCTGTCGTGAATGTGGGGTTTGAAGGTCTTCGATGAGTCCACGGGATCCAGCGGAAACCCGGAGACGGCTTCTGCAGGCCGGATTCCGGGAATTTCACCGCTTGGGCTTCGCTGCCGCCAGTCTGGAGCGGATTCTCGAGGATGCCGGTGTGACGAAGGGCGCCCTGTACCACCACTTCCGAAGCAAGCGGGATCTGGCCTACGCCGTGATCACTGATGTCCTGCAAGGCTGGATTCGAGATAGGTGGTTGCGGCCGCTCGAGTCGGCCACGGACCCCATCGCGGCGCTGCAGCAGCTTGCCCTGTGGGGAGAGCGAAATGTTACCGAGCGGGGACTGGCGCTCGGTTGTCCATTGCAAGGAATGGTCGAGGAGCTCTCGGGTGTCGATGAAGGGTTTCGCGTGCGACTGGAGTCTGTCTACGAGGTCTGGCGAGGTGGGCTGGCGCAAGTACTCGCGCGCGCCCAGGAGCTCGGGCAGGTGCGCCCGGACGTCGATGTGGAGGCCGCGGCGACGTTTGTCGTGGCAGCCTGGCAGGGATCGATCGGTTTGGCCAAGGCCTACCAGAGTGCTGAAATATTGAGATCTTGTCGTCAGAACCTCGGCCCCTACCTGGAGACCCTGAAGGATTCTGGCGCGATGCAGTTGACGCATCGTTGACAAAGCCCCTGTGGTTCGCTAGATTGCGTAACTGAAGAGTTACATTAGAAGAAAGGTAACCGAATAGTGTCTCAAGAGGAGAGCATCGATAGCGGG
This sequence comes from uncultured Acidobacteriota bacterium, assembly GCA_963707075.1. GTDB lineage: Bacteria > Acidobacteriota > Thermoanaerobaculia > Multivoradales > JAHEKO01 > CAXMQZ01. The sequence continues at coordinate 524,373 of CAVPOX010000002.1, read as the reverse complement.
CTGCGGGCCCTTGCGGACACGACACGACGCGAGATTCTCATTCTGCTGAAAGGCAGTCAGCTCTCGGTGCTGGAAATCGCAGAGAAGTTTCCGATGAGCCGTCCGGCGATCTCCAAGCATCTGCGAATCCTCAAGGAGGCGGGCCTGGTAATGGAGACTCCGGCTGGCCGGCAACGTCTCTATTCTCTGCGATCCGGCCCACTGGAGTCGCTGCAGCGCTGGCTGGCCGAACTCGAAGGGCTGGTCGCTACGACCGCTCGATCGCGGATCGGGAGCAACCTGCCTGGAGCGGCCGCCGTGCCGCGAAGCCCCGTGCAGGTTGCCGACTGGCGAGTCTGGTAAGGGGGTCAGATCCCCAGGATCTGTGCTGTGATCCGCCGCTGCCGGGGGCGATTGTCGAAGTCACACAGAATGACCTGTTGCCAGGTTCCAGTCGCCAATTGACCCTTGGTAATCGGGACGACCAGGCTGGGACCCATGAGAGCCGCGCGCACATGAGCGTATCCATTGCCGTCTCCCCAGCGCAGATTGTGCTCGTACTCGCCGCCTTCCGGTGCCACCCCTTCGAGAGCCCGCTTCAGGTCATTGACTGCACCGCTCTCGAACTCGATTGTCGTCAGCGCTGCGGTCGATCCGGGGACAAAGAGCATCAGCCAGCCCTCCGAGACCTCCGAATCTGCGACAAGGGCCGCGAGGTCGGAGCTCAGATCGTGAATATCTGTACCGGCAGCGGTCTGGCGTTCGAGTGTAGCCTTGTCGCGCTTCATGAGCCCTCTCCTCGGAATTGATGCTGCGAGTTCACTCAAAGGCCGCGTAGGTAGCCGCCATCGACGGCGACGAACTGGCCGGTCAGATAGGAGGCGGCAGGGGAGCAGAGAAAGCCGATCACCTCGCCGATTTCCGGAGATTCCGCCATTCGGCCGATAGGAATATCACTTCCCTGGGCCTGCAGGATGTCTTCGACATTCCGGCCTGTCTGCTGCGCCATGGCCGTTGCCAGTTCTACCTGCCGCTCCGTGCGGGTGTAGCCTGGCAGAATCGCGTTGACAGTGACCCCGTCTGCGGCCACCTCCTGGGACAGGGTCTTGAGGTAACCCAGAACTGCAGGACGGAGGGAATTGGAGAGGGCGAGTCTGGCAATCGGCTGTCGGGCCGAGACGGAATTGATGGCGACAATGCGACCCCAACCGCGTCTCCGCATACCGGGAAGGACGAAATTGCACAACCGGGGCACGAACAGAAAGGCCAGCGGAATCGCTTCTTGCCAGTCCGACTCGTCGAGCTCACTGGCGGGTTTGACCCTGGGTCCACCGCCGTTGGCGACCAGAATGTCGATCGGACCCAGGAGCTCCTCTACCTCTGATACCAGCTCCTCCAACTCGTGAACCTGCCGGATGTCGGCCGGGATGGCCACCACTTCGGCCCCGGCATCGGTCAGGGCCCGCGAAGCCTGGTCCAGCTTCTCGCCGCCCCGGCTGCTGATAGCCAACCGGGCACCTCTCTGGGCCAGCGACCGGGCGGCAGCGAAGCCGAGACCGGAGCTGGATCCCGTTACCAGGGCCACTCGATCGGTGAGGTCGTTCATGTCTGCCTCCTAGTCGACAATGTTCCCGTCCGCGTCGTATACATAGACGCCACGGCCGGTCTTCCGGCCCAGACGCCCCGCCTTGACATACTGGATCAATCGACTGCTAGGTCTGTAGAGATCGCCGAGGGTCTCCTGCAGGTGCTGGAGAATCGACAGCCGCACATCGAGACCGACCAGGTCGACCATCTCGAAGGGTCCCATGGGGTGGTTCAGCCCCAGTTTCAGGGCCGTATCGATGTCGCGGGCGCTGGCCAGGCCTTGCTCGAGCATGCGAAAAGCCTCGTTGCCGATCAAGGCATTGATGCGGGAGGTGACGAACCCCGGCGACTCATTGACCGTGACGACCTGTTTGCCCATCTTCTCGGCGACTGAGCGCATCACCGCAGTGGTCTGGTCTGAGGTTTCCAGCCCACGAACCAACTCCACCAGTTTCATCAGATGAACCGGGTTGAAGAAGTGCATTCCGGCGAACTTCTGCGGGCGACCACTCGCTGTTGCCATTTCGGTAATGGACAGTCCGGAGGTGTTGGAAGCGAAGTAGGTATCGGCCGGGGCGAATTGGCTGATCTGGGAAAAGAGCCGCGTCTTGAGCTCCATCGACTCCGGGACTGCCTCGATCACCAGCTCGGCGCCGGAGACCGCCGATTCGAGATCACTGGACAAGCGCAGATTGCGCCGCGCCAGATCGGCGACCTCGCGGCTCACCTTGCCGAGGCTGACGCCCTTTTCCAGGTTGCCCCGGATTCGCTCTCCGGCCTCGTGCAACGCTTGCGACTCCACGTCGAAGAGGCAGGTCTGATAGCCACCGGCAGCCGCGACCTGGGCAATTCCCCGGCCCATGGTACCCGCTCCCAGTACGGTGATGGATTGGACGGAATCAGTCATGGACACCTCGGCTTGTCGAATTGACCAGGATCTTAGCAGCGTGGGGGTCACGGTGACCTCGGCGGCGGTGGCGGATTCGACTGTCGACGGCAGCCTTCTGGGCTACACTACGCGCGAAGCGCTCGCCACCCGGACTCAGAGAATCAACCACGGTGCCGCAAAACCGCAAGGAGTCGAACCGGTGAAAAGAATCGATGGATGCTGGCAGCGGCTGGTTTTGTGGGGTGCGGTGTTGGTTTTTCTGGCGTCGGCACCGGGTCTTGGTCAAGGCGGCTCCTCAATGTTCCTCCTCGACCTGCCTGGTGAATCGGTGGCTGTGCGCTACTCCCACGGATCGCTCGACCGGGCCGTGCAGGTGCAGGACAGTTTCGAGCTGATGGTCGGGGACTTCCGAGGTTGGACCCGGACCAAGGTCGGCCTCATCCTGTTCCTGCTCTCCCGAGAAGAGTGGCAGGAGCTCGACTACCGGCAGCCCTACGGTGTCCCTGAGGCGGCGGGTGGCCGAGGGATCGCCCTGCCGGCCTGGGGCGATGACGGGACCGTGGAAGTGTGGCAGAAGCTGCTCGGAACCAGACTCCCTGTGATGCCAGATCAGCCCCTGCGCGGCACCCCCGAACAGGTGGCAAGTCTGGGGGTCGGTGATCTGGTGGCAAGCATCGAAGCCGCCCAGATCATGTTGCGGGCGGCCGGGATCACCGGTGATCAGCCCTGGGTCGAGCGAGTCGTCGCCCATGTGGTCGTGTTGAGCAACATCCAGGAGCATCATGGCGGCCGACTGGCCGATGTGCGCATGGTCTTTGGCGATCTGGCGAAGGCGGGAGGTGGCCCGGCTGCCTATCCCCTGAGTGCGCTATCTTCCCCTCCCTCACTGCGGGCGCGTCTCTGGTTCGATAGCCAGTGCTTCAACGGAGCCAATCTCCTGGCAGGTCCGGAAGGGAAGTATCCCGCCAAGGCTCTGTTCAAGCAGGCCCGCAAGAACGGGGGACTGGTGCGAGCCTCAGATCTGCTGGCAAAGTCCCCGGAATTGAGCACCTGGCTGCAGACGAGTTTCAAAGAGGAATGATCCACAGGTGTGAAGTACCAACTTGCGTTTCTTCAAGAGTTTCGTCTAAGAATCAGTGCGTAAGTTCGCTAGAACACATGAAAAAGGCTTTAGTTTGCCTGGGCAGTCCGGTTCGATGAAAAACGGAGGTAGGTTATGAAAAGGGCGTTCTTATCTTTGAGTTTGCTAGCTTTGCTGGCCGTACCCGCTGGCGCTGTCACAGGTGGCATCGGTGTGCATGCCGGTTGGGTCGATATGGACGATGCGGGTGATGACGCAGGATGGGGACTGCTGGCCAATTTCGGCGTCTCGCCCCATGTCGATATCCAGCTGCGAATGACGGACTTCAGATCCCTGGTCGTGGATCCCAACGACGACGATTTTCCTCCAGGTCAGGTACTGCCGAACCGCGGGTTCGAGTATCAGAGCACTCTGGTCGACTTCGGGTTCAGCTACAACTTCAGGAAGGATGGCCGAGCCTTCACGCCTTATGTCGGCGGCGGCGGCACTTATTACCTGCTGGATTCGACCCCCGATTCCAACGGCAGAGTCAACGATGAGTATGGTTGGTACGGCCTCGCAGGTTTGGACTTCATGTTTGCCCAGCGTTGGGGCGCCTATGTCGAGGGCATGTGGCGTGACGCCAAGATGACGATCCGCGGAGACGATTTCGGTTTCGGCGGGCCTGTCGATGTGGGAGTCGACCTCAACGGCCCGCAGGTGAATCTCGGCATCAAGTTCGCCTGGTAGGGCGCTCCACCGCGATCGCTTTGTCGACAGCCCTTCTGCACGGGGAGCGAGGGGCGTCCCTCGCTCCCGTTTTCGATCTATCTTTTGCGCTCGCTGCCTGGATTGGGTGACCGGTTCAGCGACACCAGGTGTCAGGAGCTCCAGCTGCTGCGGTTGAGCTGCTTGACAAGTCGAGATGATAGCCCTAAGTTTATGGACCGACTGCCGGACTTGACGATGCGCCATCCACTCACACTCCTCACAATCCTCGCTCTGGGGGTTCTTGTGGTGCCGCCATTCGCGTGGGGCTGTGAGGCGGTGGGTGTGCAAGGTTGCAGCACACCGGACTGTCCGATGGCGGCCCTGCCTGAGATGGAGGGTTGTCACGCACCGTCCTCGCACACCGGCCACGACTCGTCCGGCTGTTCTGCCGAACCCGATGCCGGGATCGAGTGCTGCAGCGGTCCGGTCGATCAGGAACCGGCCAGGTTCGAGACCACCACCTCCTTGCACGAGGGCTCGTCTCCGCTGGTCACACTGGCAGAGCGAGTCGAGGTCCGTGCGCCCTCCAGGCCGCCGGCTTCGATCTCCGAAGCCGTCTCGTCCCAGCGGCATGAGCTGGGTCGATTCACTCTGCACTCCTCGTTCCTCTTTTGATACTCCTCTGAGTTGAGCTGTGAAGACTCGTCACCGGTGGGGTGGCGATTCCTCGAACACAGATCTCTTTGGAGGAGTTTGGTGCACAGATTACTGAAGATGGGCCTGACGGCCGCGTTGCTACTCGCCGCGCCGATATCCGGGCAACAGACTGGGCCGCAGGCGTCCGGGACCGCGGTCAGCAGTGACACAGCCGCCGATCGGGCGCTGGCTCCCGCAGATCGTATCCTGCAATCGCTATCGAACACTGAGCTGCGGTTGCTGGCCGCGGATGCGTTGGCAAGAAACCCGGGAGTAGCGCGAGCCGAAGCCCTGGCTCGGGCAGCAGAAATGAAGGCACCTCGGGTCCGTGGTCTGCCCGATCCGGTCCTTGGGGCTACCGCCTGGTTACAAGGGGCCGAGACCCGCACGGGGCCTCAGCTTCTGACTCTGAGCTGGGTCCAGGCATTGCCGTGGCTCAGCAAGCTCGACCTTCAGGAGCAGGCGACCCTGCTGGAGGCCAGCGCCCTGCATTCCGATGTGGAGGCCGTGCGGCTCGAACTGGTGACGACCGTGCGTCGGCTCTACTTCGAGTTGGGGTTTCTGGCGCGGTACAGAGCGATCACGCAGGACTTTCTCGATCATCTTCGGCAGCACGAGGAGATTTCACAATCCCGCTACGCAACCGGCATCGGCGCCAGTCAGGATGTGGTGAAGATCCAAGCCGAGTTGACGCTTGCACAGAATCTCCTGCTTGATATCGATCAGCGCCGCGTCGAGCTGGAGTCCAAGCTCAATGCCCTGCGAGATCGACCCGCGTCCGTCGCCATCCTGCCAGCCGTGCTTCCCGAAGGCGAGGAGATCCGTCCCGACTATTCGCGACTCGTGGAGAAAGCGGGCCGCTTCCGTCCCGAGATAGCTGCGATCGATGCTCGGATCGCGGCGAGCGAGGCTCGGTTCGAGCTGGCAGCAAAGGAGTATCGACCCAACTTCAATGTCGGTCTCACCTACACCGTCGTGGGTCGTCGAAGCGATTCAGCAGGAAAGCTGAATCCTCCCGACGGCAATGGCGAGGACATTTTCGGCATTCAGGGAGCGATGAGTGTTCCAATCTGGCGCAAGAAGCTCAGGGCTGGTGCAGAGGAAGCGAGTCAGCTCGAGCTCTCCGCCCGGGAGGCGAAGCGCGATGTTCTCGCCGGGATCGAATCTGCTGTGGGCGAACTGATGCAGCGGATTCCTCTGACTTGGCAACAGCTGCGCCTCCTCGAGGACATCCTCATTGTGCAGGCCGAGGAGTCTGTGCAGTCAGCCCAGTCCGGCTATGTGTCAGGGACATTCAACGCTTTGGACCTTCTCGATGCAGAGCATGTTCTCTTCAAGGCTGACATTGCGATTGCACGGGCTCAGGCCGACTACGCGATCCGCTTGAGTCAACTCGAAGGCGAGATTGCGGGCCCCCTGGAGCCGACCTCGACCACGGAGTAATCGAAGTCATGAAATCACAAAAGCAATCTGAACGTTCCTTTGGAAGACAGGCACTGTGGGCTCTGCTGTTGGTGGCTGCGAGTCTGGTGTTTTTCTATGTGCTCTTTCTCGACCCCTGGAGCCTGCACCCGGTCGATGGCTGGCTGCAAGCTCGACTCGACTACCACGTCGGTGACATGGCAACGACCTCTGGAGAATCGGAAGGCCAGCTGTGGACCTGTTCCATGCACCCTCACATTCTCGAGGACGAGCCGGGGGAGTGTCCGATCTGCGGCATGGCACTCGTGCCGGGCGCTGGAGGTGCTCCGACAGCGCGAAAAGACCCTGCGAGGAGTGGTGAGAGAGAGATCCTCTTCTATCGCAATCCGATGAATCCCACGATCACCTCGCCGGTCCCTGCCAAGGACGAGATGGGGATGGATTACGTCGCCGTCTATTCAGATCAGGTCAACCAGGCGGTCGATCAAGGCCCGACCGTCAGCATCAATCCGGTCGTCGTTCAGAACATGAACGTGCAGACCGCGATGGTCGAACGACGGGATCTCGACCAGGAGATTCGCACTGTCGGGTATCTCGAGTACGACCAGGAGCGAATGGTCACCGTGACCACGAAGTACTCCGGATGGGTCGAGAAGGTCTACGTCAACTACGTTGGCGAGCCAGTGAGCCAGGGGCAACCGCTCTTCGAGATCTACTCGCCAGAGCTTGTCCAGACCGAGCAAGAGCTCCTGTCTGCCATCGCCTACGCCAGGAAGTTCGACGCCTCGAGCACCGAGGCCGGTCGGCGAGCCGAGGCGCTGGTCGGTTCTGCGCGCGAGCGACTGCGCTATTGGGATATTTCATCTGATCAGATCGACAACCTCGAGCGCACAGGAGAGGTCTTTCGCACACTCCAGATGGTCGCCCCAGCGAGTGGCTTGGTGATGAAGAGGATGGCGGGTCTCGAAGGGATGAGAGTCCAGCCCGGGATGGAGGTGTACCACATCGCGGATATGCGGTCGCTATGGCTTGCCGTAGAAATCTTCGAGCATCAGGTGGCCCAGATCGATGTCGGCAGTGTGGCCGATATCGATCTGACCTATTTCCCGGGTGAGGTTTTCAGTGGGACTGTCCGCTTTGTCGAACCGGAGTTCTCAGAGGCCACCCGAACACTCCAGGTCAAGATAGAAGTACCCAACCGGGATGGACGGCTCAAGTCCGGAATGTTCGGCATCGTCAGGTTTCATCCGACGGCAGCCCACCAGGCCTTGGTCGTGCCAACCCAGAGCATCCTGCGCACTGGGCAGCGCAGCGTCGTGATTGTCGATCTCGGGGGTGGCACCTTTGCGCCGCGCGAGGTCCTGACGGGACACGAAGGTGGCGGCTATGTGGAGATTCTCGAGGGCCTGGATGAGCACGATCGAATCGTGACGTCGTCGCAGTTCCTCATCGATTCAGAGTCCAGCCTCCAGGTCGCGGTTCAAAAGATGATCGCCCAGCGCTCGGGTCAGGAAGACCGCTAAAGGAGATCACCATGTTGGATCGACTCATCGAGTGGTCTTTGAAGAACCAGCTTGTCGTCATTGTGGGCCTGGTGTTGGCGGTAGTGGGTGGGGTTTGGGCCATCCGCAACACCACCGTCGATGCCATCCCCGATCTCTCGGATGTTCAGGTGATCATCTTCACCGAGTATGCGGGTCAGGCTCCCCAGGTCGTCGAGGACCAGGTGACCTATCCCATCACTTCGACCATGCTGGCTGTTCCCTACGCCAAAGTGGTCAGGGGGTATTCCTTCTTCGGCTATTCCTTTGTCTACGTGATCTTCGAAGACGGAACTGACCTCTACTGGGCCCGCTCGAGGGTGCTCGAGTATCTGTCCGGTCTCTCGAAACAGCTGCCAGCCGGTGTAGCTCCACAGCTGGGGCCAGATGCGACCGGTGTTGGCTGGGCCTTCATGTACGTCCTCAACTCTCCGGAGCGGTCACTAGCAGATCTGCGGAGCTACCAGGACTGGTATCTGAGGTACGGACTCACCTCGGTAGATGGTGTTGCCGAGGTGGCTTCGATCGGCGGCTTTGTCCGTCAGTACCAGGTCGAGGTAGATCCGGTGCGGCTGCGGGCCTACGGGATTTCCATCGATCAGGTCAAGCGAGCGATTCAGCGCTCCAATATCGATGTGGGCGGCCGGGTCGTCGAGCTGGCGGAGAAGGAGTTCATGGTACGGGGCCTGGGTTACGTGAAGGATGTCAGTGACCTGGAGACCATCGTCCTCACGACGGGTCCCGGGGGTGTTCCGGTGCTGATGCGAGATGTGGCGCGGGTGTCCATTGGGCCTGAGATTCGCCGGGGTCTTGCGGAGTGGAACGGTGAAGGAGAGACAGTGGGCGGCATCATCGTCGTTCGCTGGGGCGCCGACACCCGGACAGTGATCGAGAACGTGAAGGAGCGCCTGGAGGAGCTCAAGGCGGGGCTGCCCGAGGATGTCGAGATCTCGATCGCCTACGACAGGACCAACCTGATCGACCGGGCCGTGGAGACCCTGACTCACACGCTGATCGAGGAATCGATCGTCGTGGCATTGATCTGCCTGGTGTTCCTGTTTCACTTCCGATCGGCGCTGGTCGCGATCATCTCCATCCCGGTGTCGATTCTCCTTGCTTTCATCGTCATGAAGATACAGGGTCTCGGCGCCAACATCATGTCTCTGGGCGGTATTGCCATCTCCATCGGTGTGCTGGTGGACGCGGCCATCATCATGGTCGAGAACGCCCACAAGCACTACGAGGAGTGGCAAGGCAAGCGGTCGCATCTGGAGATCATCACCAGAGCGGCCCAGGAGGTGGGCCCGACCCTCTTCTTTACCCTGTTGGTGATCACCGTCTCCTTCATGCCGGTCTTTACTCTCGAGGCTCAGGAGGGGCGTCTCTTCAAGCCTCTGGCTTTCACCAAGACCTACTCCATGGCGATGGCCTCGATCCTGGCCGTCACGGCTGTTCCGGTGCTCATGTACTGGTTCGTCCGCGGCAAGATCCGGAGTGAGAACAAACACCCGGTATCCCGTTTGCTCCGCTTTCTCTACACACCGGTGCTCAACTGGTCCTTGCGATGGCGGTGGTTGGTGATCATCGCCATGATCGGAATCATGGCCGTAACACTGGTTCCGCTGCAGCGGATCGGCTCGGAGTTCATGCCGCCGCTCTGGGAGGGAGATCTCCTGTACATGCCGACGACCTTTCCAGGGATTTCCATCACCAAGGCCAAGGAGATCCTGCAGCAGACCGACAAGATCATCAAGACATTTCCGGAGGTCGAGACGGTCTTCGGCAAGGTCGGGAGAGCAGAGACGGCAACCGATCCGGCACCGTTGTCGATGATCGAGACCACGATCGTCCTGAAGGACCCGTCGGAGTGGAGACCGGGGCTCTCCAAGGAAGAGTTGATCGCGGAGCTCGATCGAGCCGTGCAGCTTCCGGGTGTGACCAACGCCTGGACGATGCCGATCAAGACCAGAATCGACATGCTCTCCACCGGTATCAAGACGCCGGTGGGTATCAAGGTCGCGGGGCCCGATCTGACCACGCTGGAAGGTATCGCCGAGCAGGTGGAAGCGGTGGTCAAACCCTTGCCGGGGACGCTTTCCGTCTATGCCGAGCGGGTGATGGGCGGCTCGTACATCGACTTCCATATCGATCGAGAAGCCGCAGCCCGCTACGGCATCAAGGTCGGTGACATCCAGGACGTCATTCAATCCGCAGTCGGTGGGATGAATGTCTCCTGGACCGTCGAGGGGCTGGAAAGGTATCCAATCAATGTTCGGTACCCGCGGGAATTGCGCAACGACCCTGCAACCTTGGAGGAGGTCCTGGTTGCCACGCCCTCGGGCGCCCAGGTACCTCTCGGGCAGTTGGCCGATCTCGAGATCCATACAGGTCCCCCGGGTATCAAGACAGAGGGCGCCCGCCCGAATGCCTGGGTCTATGTCGATCTCAAGGGTATCGATGTCGGATCATGGGTCGAGAAGGCCAAGGTCGAAGTGGCCCAACAAATCGACCTGCCACCGGGCTACAGCATCTTCTGGTCGGGACAGTACGAGTACATGCAGCGAGCGAAGGCTCGGTTGCTGATGATCGTGCCCATCACGCTCGCTTTGATCTTCCTGATCCTCTATTTCCACACCAAGTCGCTGATCAAGACCGCCATCGTGCTGTCAGCGGTTCCCTTCGCCTTGGTGGGTTCGATCTGGTTGATGGACTGGTTGGGCTACAACTGGTCGGTCGCTGTCTGGGTAGGTGTGATCGCGTTGGCCGGGCTGGCAGCGGAGACCGGCGTCGTCATGCTCCTGTATCTGGACATCGCCTACGAGAATTGGAGGGCCAAGGGAGAGATGGCCACATTCTCGGATCTCCGTGCGGCTGTGGATCACGGGGCGGTCCAGAGGATCCGACCCAAGACCATGGCGGTGCTGACGACCTTCATCGCCCTGGTGCCCATTCTCTGGTCGACCGGAACCGGCGCCGATGTGATGCGGCGGATCGCCGCGCCCATGGTTGGCGGACTCTTTACCTCGTTTGTCGGGGAGCTCATCGTCTTCCCGGCGATCTACTTTGTTTGGCGTGGTATCGGTCTCGAACGCACGCCACTGTTGCCAACTCACGAGGATTCAACGGAAACAACAGTCTCAGAAGGAGAATCACCATGAAGAAGCTCGCATCTCTGAAGCTATACCTTGCCGGGTTCCTGGCGCTGCCGGTCGTGCTACTGGCCGAAACCACGCTGACCGATGCGTACTCGGATCTGTCGCAGCACTACGAGCTCGTTCGCGTGGCACTGCTGGCAGATTCGGTGAGTGGCGTGGTCGAAGCGGCACAGGCTCTGGCCGACTCCGCCGCGGATTTTCGTCAGGGCCTGTCCCAGGATATGCAGGACACCGTCACTGAGAATCGAGAAAAGTTGGAGACGGCCCTGGATGGAATAGAAAAGTCGGCGTTGGTTCTGGCTAGCGCCTCTGGTCTGGAAGCAGCACGCGATGAGCTGTTCGTCCTCACCAGGCCGATGGCGATTGTCCGCAAGCTCAGTGGCGACTCGAGCACGGTGGTAGCTTACTGCTCGATGGCTCAAAAGGCCTGGATTCAACCAGAGGGCGAGATCGGCAACCCCTACATGGGGCGGAAGATGCCGAGATGTGGAGATGTCGTCGGTGAGTAAAAAGTAGGAGGAGCGCCTGGCTGAATCCGTTTGGACATCGCAGGCTCTTTCCTGCAGAATCCGGAAGCGGTGGCAATTTGGCGCGGTGTTTGCACACACCGTTGCTTACCGGATTCGTCGTCACGGATCGAGGTGAGGTTTCAGGGAGGACTACGAAATGAGATCGCTCTTGATTGTTCCAGCGCTGTGTTGCCTGGTGTTGACAGGGCCAGTTTCTGCCCAGATCGACTTCGACCCAGTTGCTGATTATGTTGTGGGAACCCGACCCTCGGGTTTGGCAGTTGCCGATCTCAACGGTGATGGCCGACCTGACATCAGTGTCACCAGCGACAGCCCCGACAAGGTCTCCACGCTGTTCAATACTGGAGGTGGAGCATTCGGTGCGCCGGTTTCAGTGGCACTCGGAGGAGGTACCTCTCCGCATGGACTGGCATCGGCGAACTTCGACGGTGATCCAGATCTCGACCTGGTGGTCGTGCTGAAGAATATCGATTCGGTGCAGCTGTTGATAAACAATGGCGGCGCGCTTACGGCCGGAACCGTGACGGCTGTGAACGGGTCCTTGCCACGCGACGTGGCTGTGGGTGATCTCGACAAGAACGGCCTGCCCGATGTTGTGACCTCGAATCGGGACTCCGACGATATCTCGGTTCTGCTCAACACCGCTGGGGTCCTGGCGGAAGGTGTCACCTATGGCGCGGGCGTAGAGCCTCGCGGCTTGGCGCTCGGTTACTTCAACGACGACACCTTTCTCGATGTGGCGGTTGCGGCCCACGACAGCCGCCAGATCAGTCTGCTGCTGAACGACGGCGACGGAACCTTTGGTGCTCCCATCGCTTTATCGGTGGGTAATGAGCTTCGGCCTGTCGGTGTTGTTGCCGCCGATCTTGATCGGGATGGCTTGATGGACATCGCAGCCACTGCCTCGGGAAACGGCCTGGATGTAGCGGTGGTATTCCGCAGGACGGGTTCCGGCACCTTTGCCGGTTTCAGCAGCTTCGCCGTTGGCGGTCTAAATCCGGAGGGAATCGTTGCCGCTGATTTGGATGTCGACGGGCTGCTCGACCTGGCGACTACAGATCAAGACTCCGCCCAGGTCTCGGTCCTGCGCAATCTGGGGAACACGAGCTTTGCCGCACCTGTTGAGTTGACCGTGGGTACGACTCCAGGACCTCTGGTTACCGCAGATCTCGATCGTAGCGCGGCGAGCGATCTGGTTTCTGCGAACCGAGATTCGAACAACATCTCGGTTTTGATCAATCGCAGCAGTGGACTGATTTTCGAAGATGGCTTCGAGACTGGCGACACAAGTGTGTGGAGCAGCGTTTCGCCCTGACCGATGCGCCACTGAGTAGCGTAACCTCAGGGTTCGGGATCTCAGGTCCGCCAGCGGCCGTTTTGATTGCTTTTCTGGTGAGGTCTCGGCAGCCTGAAAGATGTTTGGCTGGTAGAAGTGTTTTTGTAATAAAGAACTAAGTTTGGTTATTCAAACATCTGTGGTATGGTGCAGGCAACCTCGACGGGATGTTGATACATGCACCGCGAAGATCCCGTTTCTCCGACACATCAGATGTATTTGAAGGCGCTTTATCGCCTTTGCCGCGCTCATCCGGTGGGCCGAGTCAGGGACCTGGCCGAGGAGCTCGGATTGACACCCGGTACGGTTTCTACGGCACTGAACAGACTTCAAGAGCTGGGCCTGGTCGAGCGCGAGCATTACGGTGGTGCTCTGTTGACGCCGAGCGGAAGTGCTCTGGCGCAGTGCGTGGAACGTCGCTACGAGACACTCCGGGTGTTGCTCACCCAGGTGTTCGGGGTTCCCGGCTCGGACGCCGAAAGCGACGCTTGCCTGATGGAGCACGCGGTCAGCCCGGTCACAATCAACCGCATCACAAGATTTCTCGAGCATCTCGAGGCCGGGAAGTCGGTGAGTCTGCACGGTCTGGAACATCTCTACGACGAGAGTGCAGTGGCCTGTTCAGACTGCGAGGCCGAGGGATTCTGCAAGGCCGCGGACTCGGCGGTGAGCAATCAGGCGGAAAGTCGATGAGCGGAAGGGGCGCTAAGGTGTTGGAAGATTCGATCGCGGAGGGGAGAGGCACTACATCGGATCAGCAGATGGCTCCTGTGGGCAGTCATCCCCGCATTCGCTCGGGTGCCTTGTTGAAAGGTGGCTACTGTGTCGTGATCGAGCACGGTAGGGAAGAGTATCGACTTCAAGTCACGCGTTTGGGCAAGCTGATTCTGACCAAATGATGAGCGTCTGAGCTCACATCACTGACCTGGGCAAGCCAGCAAAACGCCAGCCAGCCCGAAAGCGAGCGGTTGCTTTCCAAGCAACCGCGAGCGAGAGACGGGAAGGGTTTCTCATGGGCTATCGACTGGTATTAACGATCTTTGTCCTGGTTCTAACAAGTACGTGGCTGGAGGCCGAGGCTGACAGCTCGACTACCTCTCCGGAGGTGGAGGTGAGTCCAGAGGCCGCGTTCGAGGCGCAAGTCCTGGTCACAGGGGGGGCCGAAGCAGTCGAGTCGCTGCCGGGCTCGGCCGATTTTGTGGATCTTTCGACGCTCGAGGAGCAGTCGTACTCAGATGTAAACCGCATCTTGCGCCAGGTTCCCGGGGTCAACATCCAGGAGGAGGAGGGCTATGGCCTCCGTCCGAATATCGGCATGCGTGGGACCGGGGTAGAGCGCAGCGCGAAGATCACGCTGATGGAAGACGGGGTTCTGATCGCTCCGGCGCCCTACGCTGCGCCGGCAGCCTACTATTTTCCGACTTCCGGAAGGATGGAGGCACTGGAGGTGCGTAAAGGCTCGGCGTCGATCGGTCAGGGGCCGTACACCACCGGTGGAGTCATCAACCTGGTTTCCTCGGCAATTCCGCCCCGGCTGGGCGCGGCAGGCGAGCTCCTCTACGGTAGCGAAGAAACGGTTCGGCTTCGTGCCAAGGCCGGTGGTACCACCGAGCGCATGGGTTGGTTGCTCGAGACCTATCAGCTCGACACCGACGGGTTCAAGGAGTTGGATGGAGGAGGCCGAACCGGGGCACGACTGCAAGACTACCTGGGGAAGCTGCGCTACAACACGGCGGGTACGGACAGGGCCTATCAGCTTGTCGAGGTGAAGATCGGCAAGACGACACAGCTCGGCGAGGAGACCTATCTGGGACTGACTCAGGAGGACTTCGACCGAACACCCATGCGACGCTACGCGGGGTCCCAGGAGGATTGGATTGACAGCGATCACCAGCAGATTCAGGCCAGGTACTTCGTGCAGCCGGTCGACCGAGTGCACCTTACCGCCACCCTCTATCGGAACGACTTCTTTCGCAACTGGCACAAGCTCCAATCGGTCGCGGGTGTGGACATCGGCACCGTGCTGGACAATCCAGGTGACTATCCGGCAGAGATTGCCGTTCTGCGAGGCGAGCTCGATGAGACGACTGGTGGTCTGAAGATTCGCAACAACCGGCGCAGCTACCGGTCCGAAGGGCTGGAGGCTCTCCTGAGCTGGCAAGTTCCTGGGGCGAGTCTCGATCAGCAGATCGAGCTCGGGCTGCGACTTCATCAGGACTGGGAGGATCGCTATCAGGAGGAAGACCGTTGGAACATGGTCGAGACCCGAATGCACCTCGAAGCGCTGGGTGAGCCTGCCAGCCAGTCCAATCGAATAGACGGGGCCGAGGCCGTGGCCTTCTTTGTTCGCAATACCATCTACGCTGGCAGATGGACTCTGTCGCCGGGTCTGCGGGTCGAGTCCATCGATTTCCTGCGACAGGATTTCGGCAAGCTGGACCCGGATCGAACTGCTGCCGATCTGGTCCTGAAAGCCAATGACGTGACCGAGGTCCTGCCGGGTTTCGGTCTCAACTACTCAGCCGGGAGAGTCTGGAATCTGTTTGGTGCCGTCCATCGGGGTTTTGCCCCTCCCGGGCCGGGGCAGGATCCGAAGACGCAGTCGGAGGAGAGCTGGAACTACGAGATGGGATGTCGTCTGGGTGGTGGCGACTGGCGAGCGAAAGCTGTCGCGTTTTACAGCGACTACAGCAATCTCCTGGGACGTGACACGCTCTCTTCGGGCGGTGAAGGGTCCGGCGACGCATTCAACGGAGGCGCGGTGGAGGTGAGGGGTTTCGAGGCCGGGATCGAATACGACCTCGGACTGGCGCGGAACTGGCGGCTCAGCGTTCCCGTCGGTTTCGTCTATACCTACACCAGCGGTCGCTTCCTGACGAGCTTTGCCAGCAACTTTCCTGATTGGGCACCAGAGGTCACGGTGGGAGACGAGCTGCCTTACTTGCCTGAGCACCAGGCAGGCATCAGCGGTGGCCTGAGCGGATCCCGCTGGAGCGCGTTTCTCAATCTGGCCTATGTGGATGCCATGCGGAGCTCGCCGGGCCAGGGCGCGATCCCGCCGGGTGAGGGAACGGACGCGAATCTGGTTGTCGATCTCTCTCTCGGCTACCGGCTGAAGGAGCGCCTGGCACTTCGTCTGCGGGCGATGAATCTTCTGGACGAGGTCTATGTTGTGGCACGCAGACCCGCCGGCGCGAGACCGGGACGTCCGCGGGGGCTCATGATCGGGTTGGATTGGAGCGTCGGCGGACCATGATCCCCCGGCGCCTTGGCGGTGCAAGTAGAATCGTCCGAGAGCGGCGTTGTCGCTTGCGGGTATCGGGTGGTCCGAAGCCCGTCTGACTTGCGAACTTGATGTCCGACGATCGATCATCACCCTCCCACCACCCGGCAGCCGGTGGAGCGACCGAGGCCGGTTTCTGGCTTTACGCGCTGCATCTGGCGACGGTTTGGGGCCTGGCTCTTTCCAATGCCGTTCAGGGGCTGATGCTGCTGTGGACTGGAGCCCGCTGGTCGAGACTCGGTCTTTCAGAGGACGAACTACGAGAGTCCGGCGCGATGCGGCTCTTGCGCCCCTTCGCTCTCTATTGTCTGATCCTGGTGGCTTCGGCCTTCACTTCTTTCCAGGTGCGTCAGAGCCTGTGGGAGCTACGGGCGCTGATCGGATTGACCACCCTGCCGCTGGCCCTTCTTTGGGTCAGGGGTGAGCTCCAGGTGAGGCGGGTCTTCGACCTTTTGATCTGGGTGAGTGCGGGCCTCGCCTGGTACGGAATCCTGCAATACGCCTTCACCGATTATGGCGGCTTGCAGAACCGGATCCCTGGACCCTTCGGGCATTACATGACCTACTCGGGGGTCCTGCTCCTGGGGGTTTGCCTGGCGATTGGACGCCTGATGACTGCAGACCGGGAGCGGCGTTGGCTGCAGTGGCTAATCATGCTCTCCATCCTGGTGGCTTTGGGATTGACGTTGACCCGGAATGTATGGCTGGCTGCCTTCGTGGTCCTGACGATCGCTTTCTTCGCCCGCTTTCGGCGTTGGCTGTGGGCCTATGGCACCGTCGTCGTCGTGTTGCTCGCCTCGATTGCGAGCCTGGCCCCCCAGCATTGGTCGCGGATTACTTCGATGGTCAGTCTGGAGGATGTTTCGAACTACGACCGAATCTGCATGGCCGAAGCGGGGCTGCAGATGATCGGTGACCGACCTCTCTTCGGTATCGGTCCGGGTATGGTGAAGGAGTACTACCCGATCTATCGTCATCCGACCTCGCACCGCGGTGACGTCAAACACCTCCATAACACCCTCCTGCAGCTGGGGGCGGAAAGGGGGCTGTTGAGCGTCGTGGCTTACCTCTGGCTGATGGCGGTGGCATTCTCGCTGGCCTGGCGGGGCTATCGCGACGATGGGTCGCTGGAGGGACCCAGGGCGGACCTCTATTGGGGTGTTCTGCTGGCGATAGTGGCGATCAACATCGGAGGCGTCTTCGAAGCCAACTGGCGGGATACCGAGATCCAGCGTTGGATGCTCTTCCTCCTGGTGGTGCCGGTGTGCGTCAGACTGCGATCGCGGAGTGATCCGAGGTAACAGGTGGCTGCCGAAGCCAGGTCGAGCGGGGGCCAGGCGTCCCTGAGGTTAGAATCAACGCGAAGAGATTTCTTGCCCAACCGATGGAGGGAAACATGAACGCGCCATCTCGCCCGACCTTTACCTACCTTGGACATGCCGCCCTGCGCTGCGACCTGCCCGGCGACGACGTTCTCCTCATCGATCCCTGGGTGAGCAATCCGAAGTGTCCAGAAGCGCTAAAGACACCGGACCGAATCGATGCCATCCTGCTCACCCATGGTCACTTCGATCACATTACCGACACGGTCGAGCTGGCGCAGCGCTGCAAGCCCGCTGCAGTGGTGGGCAACCCGGAAGTCTGTCACTGGCTCGGTGGCAGGGGCGTCGAGAACCTCGCCGAGATGAACACGGGTGGTGAGATCGAGGTCCTGGGCTGCAGCGTGACCATGACCTGGGCGCTCCACTCGTCGGGCATTGTCGACGGGGAGCGGATCGTCTACGGCGGCAATCCCGGAGGCTATGTTGTCAGGCTGCCGGGCGGCTACAGTTTCTTTCATATGGGGGATACGGATGTCTTCTCCGACCTGCAGCTGCTCGGGGAGCTTCACCAACCCGATCTGGTGTTCATGCCGATCGGTGACAACTACACGATGGGTCCCAGGCGGGCTGCCCACGCCTGTCGACTGCTCGGTGCCAGGGCGGTCGTGCCCATCCATTGGGGGACTTTTCCGATCCTGACCGGAACTCCCGATGCATTTGCCGATGAGCTGCAGCGCCAGGGACTCGATACCGAGCTCATTGTCCTGCAACCGGGCGATTCCTACTAGAGGGACGGATGCCAACCAGTACCGTCGAGGACTACCTGAAGTGCATCCTGCTGCGCGAGCAGGCAGCGCCCGGGATGCGGGTAAGCACCGGCACCATTGCCAGCGATCTCCATGTCGCGCCGGCGACGGTGACTTCGATGCTCAAGACCCTCGCCGGTAGCGGGTTGGTGAGCTACGAGCCCTACTCGGGAGTCAGCCTGACGCCAGCGGGCAGTCGGCTGGCTCTCCATGTGCTGCGTCGGCATCGCCTGGTGGAGCTCTTCCTCGTTCGGGTGATGGGAATGGACTGGTCCGAGGTGCACGAGGAGGCCGAGTTGCTGGAGCATTCGGTCTCCGAGCGTCTCATCGAGAGAATGGATGAAATGTTGGGCCAGCCCGAAGTCGATCCGCATGGCGATCCGATACCGACCGCCGGCGGCGAAGTCGAGCAGCCCGCTGCTGTCGATCTTCTGCAGTGTCGGCTCGATGAGCGTCAGCGGGTCGTCAGGGTCAGCGATCAACGGGCAGAGTTTCTGCAGCTCGTCGAAAAGGAGGGACTGAAGCCCGGCGGGGACCTGATCATTCTGGAAAGGGATGCCTCGGCAGAGCAGGTTCTGATCGAGCGTGCTGATCGAGAGC
This sequence comes from uncultured Acidobacteriota bacterium, assembly GCA_963707075.1. Classification (GTDB taxonomy): domain Bacteria; phylum Acidobacteriota; class Thermoanaerobaculia; order Multivoradales; family JAHEKO01; genus CAXMQZ01. Next base: position 505,456 of record CAVPOX010000002.1, on the reverse strand, counting down.
CTCTTCATCTCGGTTTCGGAGAAGCCTCCAAGATCCTGGTCACGCCGGTCGACTGAAGACCCGGCTCCCGGCGGGGTATCGGCATTTTCTAGCCCAGGCGGGATCGCAAGAGCAGCCTCAGTCGAGTGAAGAGGCCCAGCCGTGGCACCGTCTCGACCAGTTGGGGACCGAGGTCCTCGATGCGTGCGAGGATCCGGTGACTGGCCAGCCAGCAGTATCGGGCCGCGGGCTGCAGGCTTACGGGGAGAGACCGCAGGCTCCGGAGCGTACCGATCTGCTGTCTTACCTCTCGGCATTCCCGCTCGATTGCGGTTTTCAGGACTCCGCTCTGGTCCCGGTTCGGCGATTCGAAGGACTCGGGCAGCTCGGTTATCGGAAGTTGGGGCCGATGCCTTCGGATGTCGTCTCCCAGGGTTATCAGACCGTGCAGTCGGATCATCGAGCTGGCCGTTCGCACGACCGGTTGTGATGCCGGCGCACCGGTGAGAAGCGAGCTCAGAGCTTCTCCCAGGACGACTGCATTCTGCTGGCTGTTCGGGGGGTCGATGGGTCTGGGGAGTGCGCATCGGCGTCGGGCGTAGCTGTGCAGTTTATCGAAGCCCTCGCGGAACCAGGGTCGTTGTTGCTCCAGATCATGGAGAAGCACAAACACCGGCTGCCCCCGACCACGACCGTCGAGCGCCGACTCGAGCTCGAACTCCCAGCGATTGATGGCGGACAGACGCTCACCCTCGAGACCCGTCTGACGAACGAAGTCGAACAAGGTGAGGGTGTAGGCAGTCAGAGCCTGGACTCGCATTCGTTCTGTCTCTGACAAGAGCAGCAGGGCAGGAGCGAAGTCCTGCAAAGCGAGGCGACAGATTTCACCGCAGATTCGTCGTGCCGACGCCAAATCGGCGTTGTCCAGGGGTTGGCGGAGCTCATCGAGCCAGCGACTGTGGCGGCTACCAGCGAAGGCATCGGCTCGCCAGGAGTCGCCTGTGGGGCGCAAGCTGCGGGCCCTGTCAACCGCCCCTGGTGGCGACCGATGATCGGGGGAACGCTCCGCAGGCATGCGCTCAGCTTAGCAGGGCGCAAAGGGTTCTCCGGCGGCTTCCGATATACTGATTCAGGTTCGGGGACACCCTGAAGCTGTGAAGATCTGCACACCGACCGAGGCTTGGCGGTTCTAGACTCCTATAGATTATGGCCAACCTGCAGCGCCTCAAGCGTCGCATGATTCGTCAGGCGGTCCTGGAGAATCTGGACACCCTCGAAGGTAATCGACGTCACCACAGGCGGCAGTCAATGCATCTGTTGCTGGTCAGCGCACGGGTGCTGTTCTTTCTGAGCCTTCCGGCAGCTCTCTTCGCTTCGACCTATGTGCTCGCCACGGCTGCGGCTGAATGGCGACCGGAGCCGATCCCGCCGTCGCCCCAGGCTGCGGTGCTGGTGCATCCCAGAGTAGCGTTCGACCAGTCCGAGATAGTGCCGCCCCCCGATGTCAGGCAGGGATTCACCATTCCTCAGCCGATCGACCAGGCGGTTTTGCCCCTGTCATTGCGTACGGTGGTCCTGGATCCGGGACACGGAGGTGATAACGAAGGCACCAAATCACCAGGAGGCCTGGTGGAGAAGGATGCGACTCTGGACATCGCACTGAGGCTGGGTGATCTGTTGAGCGCCAGCGGCTATCAGGTTGTTCTCACCCGGGAGCAGGACTCGAGTCTCTCGCTGCGGGATCGAGCCGACCTGGCCAATGCGAAACGGGGCGACATCTTCGTGTCGATTCATGTCAACTGGTTGGAGAATCAAGGGTTGCGGGGTCTGGAGACTTTCTATCTCGGGCCGACGGATGATCCCTATCTCGAAGCCTTGGCAACGCGTGAGAACCAGCAATCCGGGTACTCTCTGGCAGATCTCAAGGACATTCTGCAGCAGGTCTACGCCGGAGTGAGGCAGGAGGAGTCGCGGCGGTTGGCGGAGCAGGTGCAACGCTCACTGTTTGCCGCCCTTTACCAGGTCAACGACGGAGTGCGCGACCGCGGAGTCAAGAGCGCGCCCTTCGGAGTCCTGACGAGGACGGACATGCCGGCTATCCTGGCCGAGGTTTCCTGTGTCTCCAATGAGGTCGAGGCGCGCCTCTTGATGACACCGATCTACCGGCAATACCTCGCCGAGGCCCTGTTCCGCGGCATAGAATCCTACTCCCGCAGCCTGAGCCAGGCCTACGAGGTGGGTGGATGAGAGGATGAGCGAACCCGTTGTCAATCTCGGAGTCGACCTGGGGACTTCCAGGAGCTCGATCTCGTCCTCCAACGGTGTGCGCCAGGCTGTCGAGAGCTATGTTGGCTGGCCGCGGGACCTGGTAGCGCGCAAGGTTTTGAAGAAGGATGTCCTGGTGGGCCGGGAAGCGCTCGACAACCGGCGCATGCTGGATATTCGTCGGCCGCTGGAGCGCGGTCTCATCAAAGAGGGGTCAGAGCTGGATGGACGAGCGGTTCACGAGCTGCTGCAACATCTGGTCTCACTGGTGGGACTCGGACCGGATCGGCGGGATCTGCGCGTCAGAGCTGTGGTCGGGGTTCCAGCAGCGGCACTGCGAGTCAACAAGAAGCAGCTGCGCAATGCCCTGCGTGGCATTGTCGATCTCTTGATGATCGTCTCCGAGCCTTTCGCCGTCGCCTACGGCCTGGAGGCCCTGGTCAACTCCCTGATCATCGATATCGGGGCTGGCACCTGTGATTTCTGCGTCATGAATGGTCGCTACCCGGCGGAGGAGGATCAACGGACCCTTACCCTGGCCGGTGATTACATCGATGAACAGCTGCATCTGCAGATCGCCGCCCTGAATCCGGAAGTCAGCCTTTCGCGGCACATGGTGAGGGAATGGAAAGAGAGTTACAGCTTCGTCGGGGCGGCCCCGGAGGAGATCGAGGTGATGGCTCCGGTGCAAGGCCGTCCGACGCGTTTCGACATCACCGAACCGATGCGTAGTGCCTGCGAGAGCATCGTTCCAGCCGTCGTCGAGACGATGCTCGATCTCATCTCTCGCGTCGAACCCGAGTATCAGGAGAGCGTGCGCAACAACGTCATTCTGTCGGGTGGCAGTGGGCTGATTCGAGGTCTGGGCCTCGTCCTCCAGAATGCCCTCGAGGATGTTGGCGGAGGCCGGGTACGAGTCGTCGCCGATCCCCTCCACGTGGGTTCTGACGGTGGCCTGGCCCTGGCCATGGATGCTCCTGACTCGGAGTGGGAGAAGCTGGCTGCTTGAGGGCTATGGCGAATCCGCGTGTCGTCGAAAGGCTCGATGAGCTACGCCGGGAGATCCGGCGACATGAGTATCTCTACTATGTGCGGGACTCCCCCGAGATCTCCGACGAAGCCTTCGATACGCTCTTTCGGGAGCTTACGGACCTCGAGGAAGCCCATCCGGAGCTGGTCGAGGCGGACTCTCCGACGCAGCGGGTTGCCGGGGAGCCCTTGCCCGGGTTCGCCAGCGTCGAGCATGCAGCCCCGATGCTCAGCCTCGACTCCGCCGCTGATCCCGAGGCCGTCCGTCGATTCGATGCACGTATACGCAAGGCCGTGGGTGACGCTGCCGAGATTCGGTATGTTTTGGAACCGAAGCTCGATGGTGCCTCTGTAGAACTGGTCTATGAACGCGGTCTGCTGACTCGCGCTGCCACCCGCGGTGACGGTCAAAAGGGTGAAGGAATCCTCGCCAATGTCCGGACCATTCCCGCGGTCCCGTTGAGGCTGAGAGGAGACGAGACGGTCGTGCCATCGTTCCTTTCCCTGCGTGGTGAAGTCATCATGCGAGCAGATGAGTTCGAGCGGCTGAACGAGCGGTTGATCCACGAAGGCCGAGAGCCCTTTGCCAATCCCCGCAATGCCTCGGCAGGAGCGCTGCGGCAGCTCGACTCCAGGGTCACGGCTTCACGGCCGCTAGACATCTTTGTCTACGACATTCTGGCGGCTCGTGGGGCCGACCTCGCGACCCAGTGGGAGGTCCTGGAGGCCCTGCGACAGTGGGGATTGCGGGTCAATTCCTTGCCGCGGCTGGTGAGTTCGGTGGAGGAGATCCTCGAATACCACGGTCAGTTGGTGGAGAATCGCGACGATATCGGTTATGAGATCGATGGTGTCGTGATCAAGCTCGATGAGCTGGCTGCTCGGCAGCTCATGGGTTCGACTTCCCATCATCCCCGGTGGGCCTTTGCCTTCAAGTTTCCGCCACGCAAAGAGATCACCCGCGTCGACAAGATCATTGCCAGCGTAGGTCGCACGGGCGTAGTCACACCCGTGGCTCTGATGCGGCCGGTCGAGATCGGTGGCGTCACCGTGAGCCGCGCCACCCTGCACAACCGGGAGGAGGTCTCCCGCAAGGATATTCGAGAAGGGGACCGGGTGCGCATTCAGCGGGCAGGTGATGTCATACCCCAGGTCGTCGAGAGGGTCGAGGAGCCTGGGCGGCCGCGGTCTCCGCGCTTTCAGATGCCCACCAGATGTCCGTCGTGTGGAATCGAGCTCGTCGAACGAGGCCCCTTTTCAGTCTGTCCCAACAGCTTCGATTGCCCGGCGCAGTTGGTTGGCAGGCTGTTTCACCTCGGCTCGCGACAGGCGCTGGACATCGAGGGTCTCGGCGAGGAGACGGCCAAGCTCCTGGTGGACAAAAAGCTGGTACGCCATGTGCCCGATCTCTTCGATCTGCGGGTCAGCCAGCTTGTGGAGCTGGAGGGCTTTGCAGAAACCTCTGCCAACAACCTGGTCGCAGCTGTGCAGCGGGCGTCGCGCGCCGAGCTGCAGCGGTTCCTCTTCGCCCTGGGGATACCCGAGGTCGGGGCGACGGTCGCCAGGAATCTGGCTCGCCACTTCCGATCGCTGCAGGCGATCCGAAAAGCAGATGCAGAGACTCTGTCAGAAGTGGAGGGCGTGGGCCCCAGAATGTCCGAGCAGATCGTGACGTTCTTTCGGGAGCCGCGCAATGTCGAGATTCTCGATCGGCTGTTGGATGGCCGTATTGAAGTGCTCGAGATGGCTGAGGAGGAGGCAGGCGATAATCTGGAAGGACTCCGTTTCGTCCTCACGGGTGGGCTTGAAAGTCTGACCCGGAATCAGGCGAAGGTGATGCTGGAATCCCTGGGAGCCACGATCACTTCATCGGTGTCCGCCAGGACAGATTACGTCGTTGCCGGTCGGGATCCGGGCTCCAAGTACCAGAACGCGCTCGACCTCGACATCGAGATCCTGGACGAGACTGGCCTGATCGAGTTGCTCGAATCCAGGGGCGTGACGCTCGACTAGAGGGTCGAGACTCAGTGCTCCGGAAGCACGTCGGGCCACCAGCCACCGGGGACGTTCACCTCGTAGGGGCAGGTGGCATTGATGCCGAGTCTGTCGAGCATCTCGTGATTGGCCCGCAGAGGCGGAGGATCGGCATTCATGGCACCACAGGTTTCGCCACCGCACCGATACATGGGGCTGCCGAGTCCGATGGCGATGATCATGAGCAGGCTGAGGCAGGCCCAGACACCTGATCCCAACTTCACCCAACGGATCCGCCCGGTCCGGATCAGATCGAGTCCTGCCAGGACGAGAGGCATGACGGCAAGGTGAAGAATGGTCAGCAGTTGCCAGCTCATGACCGCTGTTGGAGTCAGGATGCAGGCGATCACAACCCCCAGGAACGACCACCGCATCACGCCGTCGAGCCAGAGACGAAAGGGGAGCGAAGGTCGCGGCCGGTACCACCATCCCTCAGCGTGGATCCACAACCGGAAGTTGGCCCAGAGTGTGATGGGGAGAGTCATGAAGCCTGCCGCGGCTTGAATGACGTGCCGGATCGGTTCACCACGCAGCGCCGCCGACGGCCAGCCAAAATCGAGACAGAGGATCGTGCTGCTGGCGATCAGGGCGGGGTAGCGCAGCCAGTATCCGAGTCCCCGCGCGACAGAAAGGAGGGATTGCGCCATCCTGCCGTTGTGGGAGGAGGCGTGTGGCAGCAGCAGTGGATCCTGCAGCACCGCTCGTGCCCAGGGCAAGAGCGATACCGCAACGACGATCACGGCGGCGACGACGCCGGACCAACGCAGACGGAAGTATCCACGCCACCAGAGCAGCCCCGAGAGAATCACCAGAGTGGCAACTGAGGCATGGACCTGCGCCGCCAGGCCGATCATGGCCACCTGCAGGAAGCTCTCCCAGAATTTCGGACAATGCCGTTGGCGATAGATGGTCCAGAAATGGAGAGCCCCGAGCGGCAGCAGGTAGTTCGGATTCCACAGGAACGAGGCGTAATAGAGCCGCCAGGGGCTTAGCCAGTAGACGATGGCGAAGAGCAGGCGGGCAGCCGGCCCCAGCTCACGTGCCAGCATGCGATCGAGTAGTAGAAAGCCCAGGAGATTCAACAGCAGAATCACCAGCGTCGGAGAGCGATGATGAGGCCAGAGGGCGAGTGGCAGGCCGACGACGAAACTGGTGAGACTACCTGGGGCCTTGCCGCCTGCCGAAGTTGGTAGACCGAATGGAATCCACTGACCCTCCGCGATCAGCAACCATCCCCGCGACAGCATGTTGAGCTGATCGCCCGCCACCTGACTGCGCAGCCACAGCCAGCACGACAGGATCATTCCCAGCAGGAGCACCAGGTGAGTCATCTGGGTTAGCCGGCGGCGAGCCGAGGGGGGCGATGTCACCATGTCAGGGCCAGAAAGTCAGGCGGGCCGACCCGGCGATCCGCCGAATCAGCCCGCCTTCGTTTCCGATCCTAACAGTCCGGTCGTAGAATGTCGGACCGGAGGCCAGGATGGAGAACCTCGAAATTGCCCGAGTCCTGTCACAGATGGCCGATCTTCTGGAGATCCAGAGTGCCAATCCCTTCCGAATCAGGGCCTACCGCAATGCCGCACGCACCGTGGATGGTCACGCCACACCAATGCGAAAGCTCATCGAGAGCGGCGCCGATCTGACCGAGCTCGCGGGTATCGGCAAGGACATGGCTTCCCACATCGGTGAGCTGGTAGAGACCGGTGAGCTGAGCGCCCTGGATGAGCTGACCGTCCGGATTCCGCGGACCCTTATCGACGTGATGGATCTGCCCGGAGTCGGTCCCAAGAAAGCCAGAAAGCTGTGGCAAGAGCTCGGGGTTGAATCGGTGGAAGACCTCGAGGCGGCCGCGCAAAGGGGAGAGGTGGCCCATCTGTCGGGTTTTGGCGTCAAAAGCCAGGAAAAGATCCTGGCCGGAATCGAGCGATTCCGTCTCCATCGGGACCGCTTCAAGATCTCCGAGGCCGACCAATTGATTCAGCCATTGCTGGAGTATCTGGAAGCGGCGGATGGCATCGAGCGTCTGGAGGTGGCGGGCAGCTATCGCCGACGACGGGAAACTGTTGGTGATATCGACCTGCTGGTCATTGCCAGCGATGCGACCCGGATCATGCAGCACTTCCTGGCGTATCCCGGGCTGGTCCACGTCGAGATGGCCGGAGACACCCGCGGTAGCATTGCCTTGAAGTCCGGACTGGAAGTCGATCTGCGAGTCTTGCCTCGCCAGAGCTACGGCGCTGCCCTGGTCTACTTCACCGGCTCGAAGGAGCACAACATTCGCCTGCGCAAGCTGGCCTTGGAGCGAGGACTTCGCCTGTCGGAGTACGGGGTCTTTCGAGAAAACGAGGGCGACGAGAGGGACGAGGAGCGCGATCCCTGGGCAGGGCAGAAAGTGGCGGGTGCCGAGGAGGTCGATGTTTACGCAGCCTTGGACCTGCCGTGGATTGCCCCGGAACTGCGTGAGGACCGTGGTGAGATAGAAGCTGCGGCTGCGGGCGAACTGCCCGAGCTCGTCGGTCTGGAACAGATCCGCGGCGATCTGCAGATGCACTCGACCTGGTCTGACGGCAAAAACACCATCGAAGAGATGCTCCTGGGATGCAGGGCCAGGGGTTACGAATATTTCGCCATAACGGATCACAGCAAGGCCTTGGCCATGACCGGGGGAATGGATGCCGAGAAGATCAGGCGACAGTGGGTCGAGATCGCCGAGGTGCAAGATCGGTATCCCGAGATTCGTATTCTGCGCAGTCAAGAGGTGGACATCCTGGCCGATGGCAGTCTGGATCAGGAGGACGAGGTTCTGGAGCAGCTCGACCTGGTGGTGATCTCAGTGCACTCCCTGTTCGATCTCCCGGAGGTCGAACAGACCAAGCGCGTCCTGAAGGCTCTGGAGAACCCCCACGTCGACATTCTGGCGCATCCCACAGGGCGGCTCATCAACAAGCGACCCCCCTTCGCACTGGCGATCGACGAGGTATTGCAGGCCGCCAGCGAAAACGGAGTCGTGGTCGAGCTCAATGCGCATCCCGAGCGACTCGATCTCAAGGATGATCACCTGATGCTGGCACGGGATCTGGGACTGCGAATCGCCATCAGCACGGACTCCCATCGAGTCCAGGATCTCGAGTTGATGCGCTACGGTGTCGAGCAGGCCCGTCGCGCGTGGCTGGAACCCGCCAACGTCCTAAACTGTCTTTCTCTGAGCGAGCTGCTGGCGGCGATGGGCCGCTAGGACATCACTGGCACAGGTGGGAGGTCAGTGGCCCGGAGACGCCCTGCCGAGCATGGCGCGACACTCCCTGGCGGTCAGAAGCCCTTCCTGCTGCAACCGCAGGGCGAGGTACTCCGTGATCGTGCTCAAGTCCCACGTGGCCAGATCTCGAGCCTCTTCCGGGGTGAGGGCTTGATGCTGGATGGCTCTTTGCAGCAAGGCCTCAGCCACCGAGTCCAGGCCTGTCTGGCTGTTCATGTTAGCTATTCCGGGGCTCGAGTTGGGCACAGTCACTGGATCACAGTCCTCTCACTAGATCTCTACCGCACCTATCTTCACTCGGAAGAAGCTGGGTCGCAGTGAGGTGCTCCACTCCCGTGGGCAGTCCGTGACGCGTTCTCGGGCTCGAGACCTGGTCCGTTGCTGAATGTCGCGATGCGGGGAAGCTCTCGCGTGCCGGTTGGCCTTTTTTAGTAGCCCGCTGCAGACCTGGCCTGGTTCAGGAGAGCGTAGATGCGTTCCTGCTGGTTTGCCGGGTTGGCAAATCCCGCGCTGGTGCCGCGTACCATCGCGTCCAGGTTGGAGATCAGATCGCGCATCTCCGAGAGCGCATCCGAAGCCGCCCGACAGGCTTCCGCCGAACAGAAACAGGCCGATTCGGCGGTCTGGATCTCACTGTCGAGCTGCCACTGGGCGTCGGACCAGGCATCCACATCGACCGGGGGCTGGCCATACTGTCGGGCCACCCGAGTCAACATATCGTTGGCGCTGAAGGCGCGATCGACACACAATCCCTCCTCACTGGAGGTCTCGGCTTCGACTCTGGTAGCTCTACCGCCAAACTGTTGCTGGAGTAGCGGCCCGGCCTTGGTCAAGAGGAAGTAGGCGATGGCGAGGATGATCGCAAGGGTCACGAGTCGGCTCAGCATCCGGATCTCCTGGTCTCAGGGTCTCGAGGTCAGCGGCTGGCGGACTTCGATATGCGCCTCCTCTGCACGACTTCCGGAGCCTCCTTGAAACAGGTCCAGAGGATGCCCAGAGACGTCCCGAAGGCGGATAGTCCGGTCTTCTCGAGCTCTGCTGGAGCGTCTCCGATCTCGGGGTAGCCTTCAGCGTCGGCAGCGACATTCTCCCAGTCCCGGAACAGCCGTCCCCATATGCTCTCGAGCACTTTCGCCATCTGCTTCTTGGCTACGAACGGGTACCAGAAGCTGTCGTGATAGATCACGCTGGCGATATAGGCCCAGGGCGCCAGGACGGTCTTGAGGGTCCATTCGATGGGCTTTTTCAACGGGCCCCAGTAGATCTTGTGTTGCATTCGGGAGGCGAAGGTCATCTTCTTGAACGGGCCAACAAAATCCCACTGTTGGCGCCCCGCTTCCTGGTCACCCACGATTTCGATCTCGCCCGGATCACCGCAGCCGAGCCCCATGTCGTGCGCCAGGCGAATGAACTTGATCTTCATGGGGTCGATGCCCATCAGGGAAGCGGCTACCGCATCGATCGCCACCTGATCCTCGCTGGCCAGGATGACATCTTTGACGTAGGGGATCATGCAGCGGGGTCCCGGTCCGTCACCAGCGAATGTGCCATCCATGACCGCAAATACCCCCCGGTGAATCTTCTTCTGGATCATCAGCAGGTCGACCAGGGTTTCGTGAATCACCGGGTGGGTCCAATGCCGTCGTTCATTCAGCAGGCCACCGAAAGCGTTTTTCATCGCACCCGTGGTCGTCGTAAAAACGTGCGTCTTGACGGTCGGCAGGTGGATTATGTTTTCGCCGATAAAGCGCTTTGGAATATGGAATCCTTTCGGATAGACCTCGTTCAAACAGAGGAACTCGTCGGCGAGATCACCGACGGCATCACGAATGTGGATCCACTCCTCGCCTTCGTAGAGATGGATATTGCGCAGACCGTGAGCTTCGAGGACGTTGATCTGCTTGTTCTCACGTTCACCCAGATGAGCGTCGATCACCACGGTGCGGTTGTGACAGCCGTGGATCAGGGCAGGGTCGTACCCGTCCTGGAGCATGGCACGTATCACACCATCCAACTGCCAGGGCGTCGTGGACGATCCCGGATAGAAGAAGTGCCATGAGATATTGATCTTGAGCGCGGTGTCGGCCTGCCGGTCGATGACCTGCTGATAGCCGGCCAGGTTCATCAATTCGTGATAGTCCCGCAGGACGGTCCCCGGCGCTGTCTTGAGAACTGCTACGCGGCTCTTCTTCATCGCGATCTCCCGTGCCGTCGGCCTACTGGCGCGGCAGTCTACCATCGGCGTCAGCCAGGGAGACTCTGTATTTAGTGATACAGACCGGAGGTGTGTGTCTGGAGGATGTCGGTGACTTCTTGCGGTGAGAGAAAACCGTGTTGCTGCAGCCGCAGCGCCAGAAACTCGGCAATGGTGCCCAGGTCCCAGTTGAGTAGCTCGGTGGCCTCGTCCTGGTCGATCGCGTTGTCGCGCACAGCCAGCTGCAGAAGAGCGTCGGCGACGGCGTCGAGAGAGGGCGGTGGCGCTTCAACCAACGTTTGCACATCGAGGCGATTGGATGCTTGCATGGCCAGTCTCCTACCTTATCCGAGCGGGCTGTCTTTTGACGTGAAGCTCACGAGATTTTTCGGGCCTTTTGACGGGCCGGATTCTGCGAAACCAGTACTCGCCACGGATGGTGAGGTTGTCGCAAATCTGGGCACAGCGGTCGCAAAGGAAGCTCGAGGTCGGCGTTCCGCAATCGGCGCATCGGTTTCGAGTTTCCTTGGTCATCGCTTTCCTCAGGTCTCCGTGTTGTAGTGCTGCATCGTCCTTGGGGTACAGCAGGATGCGTGCCAGGTTCCAGAAAGTCGATAGCAGCAGGGATTTTCAGCCGTTTCCCATCGACACATGTCAATTAGTGGCAATGTTTGACAATCTGTGCCCAAGAAAATGGGCATGTTTCCTTGGTCTCTGTGAGAGGTTTCACAGACAGTCGGCCCTTGCGATGTATCGGAGGGACTCCGGCTCAGGGTGAGGGACGGGAAGCGGCGCTCGGAGCGGGCAGAATCTCGCGAGTCAGCCAGTTCTCGATGTAGTCCCGGTGCAGAGCCGAATCCGGAAAGGACTCGTTGCCACCATACGGGTAAGTGGTCATTGCCCGAAACGGTAGAGGCTCGACCTGTTGACCCTCACCCGTGTTGCGGTCGGCGTCCTTGTCCCAGCCGTGACTTTCGAGAAAGACGGTGCGTCTCCATCCGGGTTGTGGGACGGGCAGAGACGAGCTGTCGAACTCCAGGATGATCTCGTCCCCTGCAGCCATGACGACGGATCGATCGTCGGTGCGTTCCAGCAGCTCGCGCACGTCGCCGAAGCGGGTATAGCGACCCGGTAAGGGTAACCACGGAGACCTTGTGTCGACTGCGGCGTAGTCGAAGTAGTGAGGGCCGTTGGGTGACGGGCGATACATGCGGGAGAATCCGCGAAAGCGGAGATCCGCTCGACTCGGCTGCAGACGTGCCTGGATGAGCGGAGCCTTATCGGCTGACTCCTTCGACCACGCGATACGATCGAAAGAGAGCCATTGGGTGCCCACGATACGCAAACGGTGGCTGCCTTGCGGCAGGACGGGGGTGTCGATGACCATGGTCTTGGTCTTGCCCGCGGGAAAACCCATCTGTGGTATCAGCACTTGCCATCCCTCGGCCGTCTCGACCTCCAGGCGCGGAGGTCGTGCTGTCAGGGCTTCCTGTTGCGCCAGGGCCAGGTTGAGGCTCGCGTCGGTGGGAAAGATCCAGGCATCGATCAGCAGACGAATTCCGCTTCCAGGTCGATCGCCGAGATCGAGTGTCAGAGCCCAGGGATCGGTCGCCACGCCTTGATAAGCACTCTTGCGCCAGGGGCTCGCGTAGACCTCATCGCGGGCCGCCAGGAACTCGGTGATCTCGCCCTGTCGATCGCTCCAGGCCTTTACTGGCCTCAGGCCTCGAGTCGCCAGGACCCGTTCGGGAACGATCTCACCCGGCACAATTCGCAGGCTGCTGGAGACCTCGACATCCGCCGGGTGATCGACAACCCAAAGACTGACGAAGTCGAAGAAGGCAGCTTCCCAGAGCTCCTCGGTGATGCGCAGCTCGTAGAGCCCGTCGACCGGAGTGACTCCGGGAAGCTTGACGAGCTCCTGTGAATCGGTACTGGCCCAGACCCCTGGAGCGACCGGGAGGCCGATAGGTGCGCCCCACAACAGGTCGGTGACAAACTCGATGCGATCATCACGACGGGCATAGACAAAGGGGCAGCTTCCCTTCAGCACCTGCTCTTCGACGATTCTTTGCGCCGCTTGAGGTTGGAGGCGATTCTGCGGTACGCCGTTGGTCCAAACCACCCGGAGCAAGTCGGCCTTGGGCAGCCGCCCGAGAGCAAGGTGGGTGACATCCCCCTGGACTTCGTGAAACTGGTAGGCCTCGCCCGAGCGTAGTTCCACCGTGCTGCCAATACCGAAGAAGTTGTTCTTGCTGTTGCCCTTGACGAGTCCCTGCAGTCGAACGGTCAGGCAGTGGTTCTGTTCTGCACCCCGATTCTCCAGTTTCGATAGGCCTGCGGCGCCTCCGGCCAGCAGATCCAGATCACAATCCTGATCCAGATCCAGGGCCTGGAGCGCGAGGACCTGGGATGGTGCATCCACCAGGTCGACAAGCCGGAACTCCGATCCCGCTTGTTGCGTGGCCACGGCCAGGCCCCCTTCGCCAGCAAAGGCCAGATCCATTCGGCCATCGTTGTTGCTGTCGAAAGCGATTAGCGTCGAGTACTGTTGGTCGCGAGGCAGGTTGTTGCCCAGATCCCAGGCTTCGAAGCGACCACCGCGATTGTGCAGCAGCTCGATTCCCTTGCCCGCGATCACCAGATCGGGCAAGCCGTCGTTGTCGAGGTCGGTGCTGGCGACGGCTTGTGCATCCCCGATCCCGTCGAGGCCGACCGCCCTGGTCCGATCGGCAAACTGGCCCTGGCGGAGATTGTCCAGCCAGGTCAGCCCTGCGGCATGCGTGATGAGCAGATCGATATCGCCATCCCGATCCAGGTCACTTGCCAGGAGGTCGCGAATGCCACTCAGGTCGAGTCTCGGAAAACTCTTCTGCCCGACAGCTTCCAGGGGACCTTGGAGCGCGTTCCGGAAGAGCTCCGCGGAGCCGCTGATCCCCCCGGCCGTCGCGAGATCGAGATCGCCTTCGATGTCGAAGTCGAGGACGGTGGCAGCCGTAGCGCCCTGGTCGGCCAACCCGAAATCCGAGGTAGCCTCGTCAAAGGAGCCGTCTCCAGCTCCCCTGAACACCAACAGGGCTTCTTCAGCGTAGGCGATGAGATCGAGGTTGCCGTCGTTATCGAGATCCGCGGCGATCAGGTGGGCAGCTCCCTGTGCCGGCACTCGTGCGTGTGCTCCGTCCGCCTTGGCGCCCAGCCAGATCTCGAGCTCGCTGCCGTCGGCCGCAGTGACCCGGGCCCAGTCAGGGCGCTGATCGCCATCGAAATCTCCTGTCGCCAGACCTCTGGTAAGCGTTGGTGTGGAAGCGAGCGTTTCAGCTGTGAAGCTCACTTGTAGGGCGTCGCCGAAAGCAAGGTTCTGCTGCTCGGCACGAAATCGGTCAAGCGGTACGCCCTGCACGCCGGGAGAGAGCTCGCGTAGCCCCTCCTTGAACATCGGTGTGATCTTGGCAACATTCTCCAGTCGCAGGGCTGGCACACGTGCAGCCTCGAGGTCGTTGGTCTCCAGCGCCTGCAGGATTTGCTCCATCAACGTGGTGGCGGCGGCTGGAGCTTGCCAGAGGACCTCTTCGATGCGCTGGAAGATGCCAGTCGCTGCGGTCCTGCTGCCGGCGGCCAGAGCCTGCTGCCCGGACTGCATCAGAACAACCAGGTTCTCGGGACGCAGCTCGCGCAAGCGGTCGAGAGCCTGGCTCTCCGCCGCTTGTGCTGCGGGAGTGTTCATGGTCGAGGCCTGTCGCAGCAGGGCATACTGAATCTGCACGTCGTCGGGAGCGGCGTTGGCGGCCTCTTGGAAGAGCGGCAGCGCCTCCTCCGGTCGGCCGCTCCACTGCAGGACCTCTCCCTTGATCGCCAGGAGCTCGGGTTGGTTGGGGACGACTTCGATGGCCTGGTCGATCCAGTCGAGGGCCTCGTCGAAACGCTGTTGGCGCAGGGTTGCGATGGCCAGGTTGGCATAGGGCAGAGGATCGTCGGGTGTCGAGGCGACCAACTGCTTCAGTATCTCTTCGGCCTTGCCGGGCTGTTCGTTCTCCAGCTCGGCGAGACTCAAGTTGCGCAAGCGAAGGGCGTCCTCTCCGATAGTGGACTTCGCGGTGGAGCCCAGGGACAGAAAGATGGTCAAGGCGAGGCTTAGGGTCTTCACGGCTGGGTATTTTAGCCCGTGTTGCGCTTGATGGGGTGGTAGTCTGCGGAGCGTCATGGATTCGGTCAAAGAGCATCGGGCATATGCCCCGGCCAGTCTGCGGGTTGCCGTGTTGACCGCCAGCGATAGTCGGGGGACGGCCGACGACACCAGCGGTGCGTTGATTGCTGAGATGGTTGTTGATGCAGGACATGAGTTGGTCGACCGGACGATCACTCCCGACACGGTCGAGAGCATCAGCAGCTCGGTGATGACGGCGATCGAAGATCTGGCTGCCGATGTCGTCGTGATCAATGGTGGGACCGGGTTCAGTGACCGTGATGTCAGCATCCAGGCGGTCATGCCATTGTTCGACAGAGTGGTCGACGGATTCGGCGAGCTGTTCCGGTTTCTCTCCTACGACCAGATCGGAGCGGCCGCAATGTTGAGCCGCGCCACGGCGGGTGTCATCGGCCGGAGTGTGGTGTTCGTTGTCCCCGGATCGCCGAAGGCGGTCGAATTGGCCATGGCCTCGTTGATACTGCCAGAGGTCTCCCATCTGGTCGGCCAGCTTCGCCGTTAGAATTGTCTGTCGTGAACAATCGCCAGCGCATCTTTCTGATCGACGGGTACTCGAACATCTTCCGTGCGTTCTACGCGATTCGGAATCTTTCCAACTCCAGGGGCGAGCCGACCAACGCCGTCTACGGTTTTGTCCAGATGCTGCGCAAGCTCCTGCGCGACGAAAACCCGGAGCTGTTGGGGGTGGCGTTGGATGTCTCCGGGCCGACTGTCCGGGATGAAAAGTTCGAAGAGTACAAAGCCAATCGGGCAGAGATGCCAGAGGACCTGCGCACTCAGATCCCCTGGATACGCCAGGCGATCGAGGCGCACCGCATCCCTATTCTGGAGATGGACCGGTATGAGGCGGATGATGTCCTGGGAACTTTGGCCAAGAAGGCAAGTGCGGCGGGCTACGCCGTAACGCTGGTGAGCTCGGACAAGGACCTCATGCAGCTGGTCGACGAGAACATCTCGCTCTACCATACGGGCCGGGACAAGCTCTACGACCCGCAGGGCGTCGAAGAGGACTTCGGAGTCGCACCCGAGCTGGTCACCGAAGTCCTGGCTCTCAAGGGGGACGCTGTCGACAATATCCCGGGCGTGCCGGGAATCGGCGAGAAGGGCGCCCTGCAGCTGGTCCGGCAGTTCGGATCGGTGGAGGCACTGCTCGAGCGGGCCTCGGAAGTCTCCCGTAAGAGCTACCGGGAGGGACTACAACAGCATCGAGAGCAGGCCCTTCTGTCGAAAGAGCTGGTGACGATTCACACCGATCTGCCGATCGAGCTGGAAACCGAGAAACTCCAGATCGAGGAACCCGATCTGGAGAGTCTGCGCACGCTCTATCGTGAGATGGGTTTTCGACGCTTGTTGGAAGAGGTCGAGGCCATCACCGGGAGCGAAGAGGTTGGCTCGGCCGAAGAGGTGGAGTCTGTGGCCGAGTGGTGTGAGCTGGTCGGCCAGCTACAGGATGAGGTGACAATCGCGTTGGTCGGCATGCGGTCACCTGTGGGGGTTGCCGTCGCCGATGCCGGGGGTCGGGCCTGGTACGCTGATTTTCGACGGGAAGGCCTCGAAGTGGCTGTTCTCGGTAGCCTCCGAACGTGGCTTGCAGACACCGACCGCACGCTGGTCGGGCACGATCTCAAGGAGGTCCTTCGCCTGGTGGATCCCGGTCCCCAGCCGAAGGCCCGACTGCACGATGTGATGCTTCTGTCCTATGTCCTGCGACCTTCGGCACGTGGACACGGACTCGCGGAGTTGGCCGTGGAGCACCTGGGGCACAGTTGCCTCGATCCGCAGGAGGTAGGGTTCGGAGCCGCAGCCTTGCCGCTGATCGGAGATCCCGGAGTGCTGGCCTACGCAGGGGAACAGACGCATCTCGCCAAGCGACTCGGATCGGCAATGGCCAAAGAGATCGCGGGTACTTCCCTGGCGTCTGTCTACTACGATATCGAGGTACCGTTGATGGCAGTCCTCGTCGGCATGGAGGAAGTGGGAGTACTCCTCGATACAGACTTCCTGGCAGCCATGTCGGCCGAGCTCGAGGCCGAGTTGACCACGCTCGAAGCGGAGATCTACACGCTGGCCGGCGAGGAGTTCAACATCAACTCGCCGCAGCAGCTGGGTATCGTGATGTTCGAGAAGCTGGGCTACCCGGTGCTGAAGAAGACCCGCAAGACCAAGAGCTACTCCACCAGTGCGGAGATTCTCCAGCAGCTGGCCGAGCAGGGATACCCCTTACCCGAGCATTTGCTGCGGTTCCGTGAGCTCTCGAAGCTGAAGTCGACCTATGTCGACGCCCTGCCCAGGCTCGTGGGCGGCGATGGTCGGTTACATACGCGCTTCCACCAGGCGGTTGCGGCGACCGGACGCCTCTCGTCGGCGAATCCCAACTTGCAGAATATTCCGGTTCGCACCGAGCAGGGGCAGCGAATTCGACGGAGCTTCGTCGCGCCACCCGGGCGCGCTCTCCTGGTGGCGGACTACAACCAGATCGAGCTGAGAGTCCTGGCGCACATTGCCGCCGACAGCGTGTTGATCGAGGCTTTCCGTGCCGGTGAGGACATTCATCGCACGACAGCCGCAGCGGTCTTCGGTGTGGCGGACGCGTTGGTGACCGCCGACCAGAGACGCGCGGCCAAGACCATCAACTTCGGCATCATCTACGGCATCAGCGGATTCGGTCTGGCGAAGAATCTGGGCATTCGCCCGGCCGAGGCAGACCTGTTCATCAAGGCTTATTTCGAGCAGTACGCCGGGGTGAAGCGGTACATCGAGGAAACTCTCGCTGACGTCGCAGAGGAAGGCAAGGTGGAGACCTTGTATGGACGGGTGCGCTGGCTGCCCGAAGTCCACAGCTCGAATCACAACCTGCGCGAGAATGGGCGTCGAATGGCTATCAACGCCCGCATCCAGGGTACCGCTGCAGACCTGATGAAGAAGGCCATGATCTCGCTTGCTGCAAGGCTGAATCGGGATCACCCGGATACCCGGTTGTTGCTCACCGTGCATGACGAGCTGGTCCTGGAGGTCCCGGAAGGGGATCTCGAAAGGGTCTCCAGGACAGTGCGAGAGGAAATGGAAGGCGTGGCGGAGCTGTCTGTACCGCTAACGGTGGATCTGGGAGCGGGTCGGACCTGGTACGACGCCAAGCTGGCTGCGGAATAGGGACTCAGAACTGAGCCGGGGAGAGTCCTACATCGACGATACTGCAGCCGTCTCGCACATCGAGACCCAGGTCCCGGGCCTGCTGAAGAATCTGGGCATCCGCCGAACCGGGGTTGAACCAGATTTCTGAACCAGTTCTCGAGGCCAGCTCGGGAATCAGGGCTCGGGTCTTGTCTGGAGGCAGATAAATGCTGATGCGATCGGGGTCTGTGGGCAGATCGCGGACCGAACCATAAGTTGGGAGCCCTTCGATCTCCCGTGCCCGCGGATTCACTGGAAATACCTGATATCCCGCCTGCAAATAGGCTCGCACACACTTGTTGCCGAACTTCCGACGATCCGCGGAAGCTCCGACGACAGCTATACTTGGAGGGCTGCTCTGATTCATGGCGTCTTCCTGACGATTTGCCTTTGGTCGCCAATACGGCGGGTCGCGCCGGCCGAGTCGAGGTGCTCGAGGATAGGGATGGCCCATTTGCGCGTCAGGCTGAAACGGTCCTTGAACTCACCGACCGAGATCATCTCGTGATCCAGTTTCTGCAGGTCTTCGACGAGCTGCTCGATAGCGGACGCAGCGATCATCAGGCCTCCGGGCAGGCTTAGCAGGTCCCCGTTTTTCAGCAGGTACTGCAGCACGCCATCGAAAATCTGTGGCTTTGCAGCCAGCTGGTCGCGCACTTCGCCTGGCGACGGCGGATGCAGGGCGCCTGTCTCGAAGTGCCGCTGGATGTCTTGGGCGAGTCGCGACTCCTCTTGGGTGAGGTCCGCAGTGCGTCCGGGGCGATTGATCATGCCGTTTCGCGCCGTCAGGATCTTCTCGGCCTCCAGCCAGCCGAGATAAACGGGAGCGAGATCGCGCGCCCGATCGGGCAGAATGCGCTCGATCGCTTCAGCTCTGGGGATTCCGGGTGCAAGGCGATTTGCCTTGAAGTAGGACTTCAGCACCACGTCGGCCCGTTTGGCAACCTTGCGGACAACTGCGGGTGCCAGCCATCGAGTCTCCCTACCGGCGCCTGCAGCAACGCGCAGGACCTTTTGTTCGGATTCGAGCTTCTCGAGTTGGGTCTCGACCTGTGCGGGTGGATCTCCCAGGCGTCGAGCCAGTTCCTCGAGTCCGATTCCTGCCTCTTCGGATTCGCCAACCCAGAGGGCCAGACTCTCTTCATTCGTGCCAGATAGCGCGGTCAAGCTGGCGTCGAGCTCGGACTGCCGGTGGTGATGCCAGAATGGATCCAGGACTTCACCGCCACCGAGTGTCGTCTGGGGTGACGGCCGTCGCAGGATGAAACGGTCGCCACGGATAGCGACGACCGGCTCGTGCAGACGGATCTCGACGGAACCGGTTTCACCGGGTGCAATAGGGCCTGCGAGTGGCCGCACGCGGCCGAGTAGTTCGGCGGAGAAGAGATGGCAGCGGGTAGGGGTCGATCCCCTGAGGGCTTTCGGGGCATCCTCGAGCAGCGCCAAGCTGGCGACCAGCCGCTGCGTCGTCTGAAACTGCCCGGTAGATACCAGTTGTAGCCCCCGGCGCAGCTCCTCGAGCGTGACTCCGGAAAGCTGCAGGGCCGTGCGCTCGCCCGACTCTGCCACCTCCCGGGACTCACCGTGAACCTGAATGCTGCGGATTCTCGCGCTGCCGTTGCCGGGCAAGACCTGGAGCGTGTCTCCGGGACGGATTCCTCCCGAAACCAGCGTGCCGGTAACGACAACGCCGAGCCCCTTGAGGTGAAATGCCCGGTCGATAGGCATGCGAGTCGCCGCCGACGGGTCCCTCGCCACCGCATGCTCCTTTGCCAGTCTCAGGAGCTCATGCTTGAGCTCTTCGACGCCTTCTCCGGTCTTGCTCGATACACCGACAATCCGGGCGCCGGCGAACGTCGTGGTGCTGAGGAGCTCTTCGACCTCGAGTCGCGCCAGGTCGACGATCTCAGAGTCGATCAGGTCGATCTTGGTCAGCGCCACGAGGCAGGCCGGAATCTCCAGGAGCTTGCAGATGTCCAGATGTTCGCGAGTCTGTGGTTTGACCCCTTCGTCCGCAGCGATTACCAGCAACACCACGCGGATGCCGCCGAGGCCTGCCAGGGCGTTATGGACAAAACGCTCATGCCCCGGAACGTCGATGAATCCGATCTGCAGGTCTTCATGGCGCAGGACCGCGAAACCGATATCGATCGTGATGCCGCGCTCCTTCTCTTCGATCCAGCGATCGCAGTCGATACCGGTAAGGGCTTCGACCAGTGTGGTCTTGCCGTGGTCGATGTGGCCGGCCGTGCCGACGATGACGCGATCCACCGGAATCGGGCTCCTCAGGCTTTGGCTGTCAGCGTCTCACGGGCAAGTCGACTGATGGTGCCACCGTCAGCCCTACCCGCGAACCGGTGCAGCATCTCGTGCATGACCTTGCCCATGTCCCGGGGACCGGTGAGCCCCTCCGATTCGATGAACTCCCGAATCGCCGCCTGAATCTCCGCCTCATCGACTTCCGGAGGCAGGTAGGTTTGCAGCAGCTCAGCCTCGCGCTCTTCCTTTTCGGCAAGCTCGGGACGGTTCCCCTGGCGGTACTGGTCACTCGATTCCCGTCGCTGCTTGATGCCCTTGCGGACCAGACCGAGGAAAGTCTCTTCGTCGACCTCTTCTCCGCTACGGATGCGTTCGTTCTTGATGGCGTTCAACAGCATCCGCAGAGTGGACAGACGCTCCTTGTCCTGTGCTTTGAGGGCGTCCTTGACCTCGTTTTCGATGCGCTCCTGGGGTGTGCTCATGGTCCCAATTATACGGTCTGCCACAGCCGATCAATCCTGAGGGAGGGTGATGGTGAAGATCGTTCCGCGAGGAAGGTTGTCATCGACCTCGATGGTGCCATGATGATCGCTCACGATGCGGTGCACAATCGCGAGCCCCAGACCGGTGCCCCGCCTCTTGGTCGAGAAGTGGGGAAGGAAGAGCTTGCTTTTCTTCTCCGAAGGAATACCTCGACCACTGTCAGCCACCCTGATCTGCAGGTGACCGTTGGTCTTTGTCGCCGAGACGGCGATCGTTCCGGGCGGGTCCGTCGCTTCGATCGCGTTGTCCAGCAGGTTGATCAGGGCCCGCTTGATCTGCTCATTGTCGAGCCAGGCGCTGTGCGCCGAGTCATCGATCCTGGCCTCGATGGCGACTCCCGGCTTGATGTCTTGATAGAGGGCGAGCGTCTCAGTAACCAGACCTGTGAGCTCGACTGCACCCGGAGACGGCTGTGGCATTCTGGCGAAACGAGAGAACTCGTCGACCATGCCTTTCAGGGTCTCCACCTCGCGAGTGATGATCTCGACACCCTCTTCGATGACCTGCCCCAGGTTTTCGTCCTTTTGATTGTGCTTCTTGAGCAGACGCTCGGCTGAGAGTCTGATGGGTGTCAACGGGTTCTTGATCTCGTGGGCGATCCGCTTGGCGGCGTCACTCCAGGCTGCTGTCTGCTGCGCCCTGACCAGCTCGGTGAGCTCTTCGAGAACCATGACCCGTCCACTGACTCTTCCCTGATCGTCGCGCATGGTAGTGACCTTGGCCTCGAAAATCTTCCAGGCACCCCCGAGGAGCAGCCGCATCGACTGGGTAATTTGACCAGAGGCACCAGCATCCTGGTTGAACAGGTCAGCCAACTTTCGCCGCTCGGGGTCCTCCCAGGCCTGTTCGACCGGTCTGCCGACAACGTCGGCCTCTCGTTGCTGCAGCATCTGTTGCGCTGCACCGTTGCAGGTCAGGACGAGGCCCTGCTCGTCGACGGAGATCACACCCGCAGCGACGTTCTGCAACACGGCGCCAATGACGGCGCGTTCCTCGGCGAGTCGCTGGTTCGACGAGACGAGCTCCAGATTGCTCTCCTCGAGGAGCTCCTTGTTGCGTTGCAACTCGGCGGTCATGCTGTTGAAGGAGTGCACCAGGACTCCCAGTTCGTCGTCGGCGTCGACATCGACCTGAACGTCGAGGTCTCCCTCGGAGATCCGTCTTGTCGCCTCGGCCAACGCCTGAACAGGTACCGTGATGCGGCGGGCGAGATAGAGGCCGGCCCAGGATGACGCGAGAAGAATGAGCAGCGCGACCATGAGAAAATTGAGCACATAGCCAGCCTCGATTCTCTCTTTGCTCACCTCCAGTTGTCGGAAGCCCTGGTAGGCCTGGATCAGTTGCTGGCTGGCGAAGGCGATCTCCGGGTCGAGCAGGGCGCCAGCGACGACCACTGGCAGGGGGCCGTCGCCCTGATCTTCAGCTGCTGCGGCTGTCAACAGGAGTCTTTCCCCGCCGCCCTCGACCGCAACCATTCGCGTTGCCGTCTGGTTGCGCTCGGCATCGCCGAGGATGCGCTCGTCGGACTCCGGGAACCGGCTCAGGCCCGAACGTGGATCGACAACCGCATGGACGAAGGAGTTGCGATCGTAGACGGCCAGGGCGTCGAGCTCGAGGTCTTCGAGTAGCTGACCCATCAGCCGCTGCAGCTGTGGGCGCTGCTGGGGGTCCAGAAACTCCAGCTGTTGAATCTGACGGAGAGCGTAACGGGTATCTCTTGTGCGGGCCTCCTCGATCTGACGAAACAGCTCTTGCGCCACAGAGTGGCCCTGCGTGGCCACCTGCTGCATGGCGGGTTCATCGAACCACCGATCGATCCAGCCGCGCATCATGCGGCTGCCGTAGGCAAACAGTAGAAGCACCGGGATAAGCGAGAGGCCGACGTAGGTGGCCACGAGCTTGGTCTTGAATTTCGAGCCAAGAATCCTGTTGTGGCGCTCGATGATCAGCTTGAAGAGGTTGCGCAGGAGGACGAAGAGAATCGCCAGGATCAGGGTGAGGTTGATGTACCAGAGGACAAAAAGCAGGACTCGATTGGTCACCAACTCTGAGGGAAGATCCCTGCTTCGCTGAGTCAGGTAGTACATGGCAGTCAGCGCGGCGAGGAGTACAGCGAGACCGCCGACGATCCAGCGGGTGTCTTTGCGGCGCTGTTGGACCTGTTCTCGGAGAGTCATGCGTCAGGGCTGAGCCGAGGGAGGGATAAACCAGGTCGATCGTGCCCAATCGGTCTTGACCCGTGTCGGGATGATGAGCAAGGTGGTCTTCGAGCCCAGCTCGGCCCTGGCCCGCACTGAGAGTCGCTTTTCGGGCTTGATCTTCTCGAGCTTGAAGAGCGACAGGTGGCTGAAGCGTGTCATCGCGGCCTCGAGCTCTTCTCGGTCACTGGCGATGCGACTGTCGATGAGCTTCCCGTCCTGTTTGTAGTTGACGAGGTACTCACGCGTGACGGCGTTGTACATCGCTGTGACCTCGAGGTAGTTCGAGTCGAGCCGGTTCTCGAACCAGAGCTTCTGATCGCGTGTCAGCACGAACTGGAAGGTGAACCCGGAAGCCAGGCCGGTCTGGATGCGCTCGAACAACTCGTCGGTGAAGGCGTTGACCAGTTCGAAACTCGCCTGCACTCTCAGCCCATCGAGCGCGATTCGGAGATTGGTGACTTGTGGCTTGTCCGCGGACGAGCCAAAGAAGAGAAAAGCGGACAGGGTCAGAGCCGCAGGCAGGTTCATCGACCTCCAACTCTAGCACCTGACGGCACTTCGTCCGGCGTAAAGCGAGATAGACTGTTGCGTTCCATGAGTCACGCGAAACGATCTTCAGGACGCCTGGCCACCAACCGCAAGGCCCGACACGACTACGAGATTCTCGAGAAGCTCGAAGCGGGCATCGCGCTGCTCGGAACAGAAGTGAAGTCGGTCCGGGAGGGTAGGGTCCAGCTAAAGGATTCATATGTCGAGGTTGTCGGTGGCGAGGCATTCCTGGTCGGAGTGCACATCAGTCCCTACTCGCACGGCAACCGCTCGAACCACGATCCCGAGAGGCGCCGAAAGTTGCTGCTCAAGCGACGCGAGATCGAGCGCATCATGGGGCGAATCACCATCCAGGGGCAGACCTGCATCCCCCTCTCGGTGTACCTCAAGGGCAACCGTATAAAGGTGGAGATCGCGCTGGCCAAGGGCAAGAAGCTCTACGACAAACGACAGGCAGCCAGAGCCAAGTTGCTGGACAAGGAAGCGCGCGAGGCGATGGGTACGCGTCGCGGCTAGGTGACGGAATCGCCGCTCTTCAGGGCGCTGCGCTTTTTGCGCCCACCTGTATGCTGAATCCTGTCGAGGGCGGTCTGCCCACCATACTTGGCGACTATCCGGTCGTCGTAATCGTCGGAGATAGTCGCCACTGCGGCAATCGCTCCCAGCAGGTTCTTGCGATCGAGGGTCTTGCCGAACAGGGCATGCGAGTAGAAGACATCCCGGCCGACCAGTGAGAACCCGCCAACCGGGAGTTCGTGGTTGAGCTCCAGGAGACCGAGCAGGAGATCCTCCTCGGGTTCGATGCCTTGGGCGCAGTATGCGGTGACCAGCACGATCGTCTCCTCGGGACCGTAGGGCTCTACCGACAGCTCCAGAATGGTGCTGCCATAGCCGACGTAGAAATGACCATTCTCGTCATCATGATAGGGGTCCTCGAAAAGTTCCGCCAGATAGCGCTCCACTTGATCGTGCGTTGCCTGATGATGCTCGCTTTCGAATTGCATTTTTCGGCCTCCGGTTGTACCTTATCAGGCACACGACAGTGCTCATAATGGTGTCTTGAGCGCGCTTCTCCGGCCTCGAAACGAGATGATGGCGAAATCGGTGCCTGCCCGACGGGGTGGTGATCCGACTACCCGATAGTGATGCCTCGACTACCCCTTGGTGGGTAACAAAGGCGGCGAAATGACGACTAATGTCAATGGCGAAGCGCTGGGAATGCCTGGGCCGAAGGCAGGTGCCCGGTGAAGGTCCTCTGCAGCTGGACGGCTGGAAGAGTCCGCGGCGATGCCCTTCACAGGTCTGTGACGGGGAGGTCGGCCAGGGCAGGGCAGGAGAGCGGGTCTTGGTGCGCCAGCCAACAACGAGGGAGGTAACGGTAATGGTCACAGTCAAAGCGAGGATGTTGCGGGTTCTGGGAGTCATTGCACTGCTGTTGGTCGCCACGGTTCCGGTGCATGCTGCAGGTTTTCTGATTTTCGAGCAAGGCGCCAAGGCGATGGGCATGGCCGGGGCGTTCACCGCGCAGGCGGACGATCCATCGGCCTTGTTTCACAACGCCGCGGGCATCGCGTTCCAGGAAGGTCGCGGATTCTACCTGGGAGGCACCCTGGTCACCGGATCGGCGGACTTCACCGGCAACAATCCTTATCCCGGTGACGGTGTCAGGGAAAATACCGAAGACCTTTCAGAGCTGGTACCGCATTTCTACTGGGTTGAACCCCTGAGTGACAGGTGGGCGTTCGGGCTCGGCCTCAACGCGCCCTTCGGCCTTTCGGTCGAGTGGGCGAACAAAGACACCTTCACGGGCCGGCACATCAATACGCGTTCGGCTCTGACCGCGATCGATCTCAATCCGACCGTCGGCTGGCGGGCGACAGACAATCTCAGCCTGGGATTCGGCATCGTGGCCCGTTTCTCGGAGGTGGAGCTGATGCGCCGTCAGTTCTCGATGTTTCCGGGCGTTCCCGCTCCACCGCCGGGAACGGAGTGGGCCAAATCGACGCTGGACGGCGGTCGTGACGAAGGCTTTGGATTCAATTTCGGCCTGCTTCACAAGTACAACAATAGCTTCCATTGGGGATTCCAGTATCGCAGTCGCATGGAGATCGACTATGCTGGCGAGCTCGTTCTCGATCAGATCCCGACAGGTATTCCCCCGATCGATGGCCAATTGGGGGCCGTGATTCCTTTTGGGCAGGTCATCCCGGGCGGGGCCTCGATCGAGTTCCCGGATATTGCCAGCCTCGGGCTGGGCTTCGCCACCTCGGCTGCGAGCTGGCTCGAGTTCGATGTCAATTGGACCGGCTGGAGCACGTTCGATCAACTGGTGATCACCATCGATGGGCCCCGAGGGCCGGACGGGACGCCGATCCTTCCCGATGTCGAGCTGCAGCAGGAATGGAGCGACGTCTGGCAATATCGCTTGGGGTTTCGCTGGAATTCGAGTGAGAAATTCCAGTGGCGACTGGGCTATATCTATGATGAGACGCCGCAACCCGAGCGCACGGTCAGTCCCGTCTTGCCCGATGCCAACCGCAACGACTTCACCTTCGGTTTCGGCTACATGGGCGGTGGCTTCAATGTCGATCTGGCCCTGATGTATGTCAAATTCGACGAACGCACTGTCAACGATTCGGAGGTCTTCTACTTCGGCACCTACTCCCAGGATGCCTGGCTGGTGTCGGCATCGTTCGGTTTCTAGATCGCTGGCAGGAAAGCGAGCGCGCCAAGCGCTGGCGATTCGAGGACTCAATCAGTGGGCTGGTACACTCCAGCCCACTTTTTTGTCTGAGTTGAATTCGGCATGGACAGCATTCATATCCGCGGCGCCCGCGAGCACAACCTCCGCAACATCGATCTGAAGATTCCTCGTGACCAGTTGGTCGTGATCACCGGGGTTTCTGGCTCGGGCAAGTCCTCCCTGGCCTTCGACACCCTCTACGCCGAAGGCCAGCGGCGGTATGTGGAGTCACTGTCGGCTTACGCCAGGCAGTTCCTGCAACAGATGGAAAAGCCCGACGTCGACGCCATCGAAGGGCTTTCGCCCGCCATCTCCATCGAACAGAAGTCGGTGTCGAAGAACCCGCGCTCGACGGTCGGGACCGTGACTGAGATTCACGACTATCTGCGACTCCTCTTCGCCTCGATCGGAGCGCCGCATTGTTCCAACTGTGGGAAGGAGATCAGGCCGCAGACGGTTCAACAGATGGTGGATCGCGTCATGGATCTGCCACCCAAGACTCGTCTGATCCTCTACGCCCCCTTTGTGCGTGGCAAGAAGGGCGAGTACCGCAAGCAACTCGAGCAGATGGTGAAGGACGGCTTCATTCGAGCCCGAATCGATGGTGAGACCGTCGAATTGCAGGAAGGGATCCCTACTCTCGACAAACGCAGGAAACACGATATCGACATCACCGTGGATCGACTGGTCGTGAAGGAGGGGATCGAAGAGCGGCTGGCCGGCTCGATCGAGACGGCGCTCAAGGTGAGTGGCGGCCTGTTGGTGCTGGCGGCCATGGGGCTCCCGGAAGAGACGCTGTCCCAGAGCTACGCTTGTATGGATTGCGGCACCGGACTGGCCGAGATCACCCCGCGGCTGTTCTCGTTCAACAGCCCTTATGGAGCCTGCCCGTCCTGCTCGGGTCTCGGTACCCACATGGCAGTGGACGAAGATCGAGTGATCGCGGATCCCGAGCGCGGCATCTCGGCCGGCGCCCTCGCACCCTGGACTGGAGGCTCGAAATCGTCGTGGCGAATGCGCATGCTCACGACATTGGCCGACGAGCTGGATTTCTCCCTGGATACGCCATGGAATCAGCTGCCGGCGGGTGTCAGGGAGGTGGTGCTTCACGGCAGCGGGGACCGGGAGATGACCTTCGAGATGAAGGGCCGTCGCTCGAGCTACACCTGGCAGGGGAGCTATGAAGGGGTGATACCGGTCCTCGAGCGACGCTATCGCGAGACTGATTCAGCCGGTGTCAGGCAGGAGATCGAGAAGTACATGTCGGTGCACAGGTGTACGGCCTGTCAAGGTCGCCGTCTGCGTCCGGAAGCTCTGGCGGTAACCGTGGCCAATCGGTCGATCGACGAGCTGTCGGCGCTGACCGTGGCCGAGATCCACAGTCTATTGGAAGACCTGGAGCTCACTCCGCGCCAACTGGCCATCGCGCAGAAGGTTGTTCAGGAGATCCGCGATCGGCTGCGATTCCTGGTGGATGTCGGTGTGGGCTATCTCAGCCTGGAGCGAGCCTCTGCCACACTCTCGGGAGGCGAAAGCCAGCGGATCCGGCTTGCCACCCAGATCGGTAGCAAGCTGATGGGTGTGCTCTATGTTCTGGATGAGCCCTCGATCGGTCTGCACCAACGCGACAATGCCCGCCTGATCGCCACGCTGCAGGGCATGCGGGACCTCGGCAACACCGTCCTGGTCGTCGAGCACGACGAGGAGACCATCCGCGCCGCCGATTGGGTCGTTGATCTCGGACCTGGCGCCGGAGTCCATGGCGGTCAGGTCATCGCAGCCGGCACACCAGGACAGGTCGAGAGAGATCCAGACTCGCTGACCGGCAGGTATCTGCGCGGTGAGAAGTCTGTGCCGATGCCTGCCGAACGGCGCCAGCCGACAGACAAGGCGCTGGTAATTCGGGGCGCGACTCACAACAACCTCAAGGACCTGACGATCGAGCTCCCGTTGGGTCTGTTCAGCGTGGTATCCGGGGTTTCCGGTTCGGGCAAGAGCAGCCTGGTCAACGACATTCTCTATCGTGCGCTCGCCCGGTACTTCTATCGGGCAGCCGACCGGGCGGGGTCCCACGAGCGCATCGATGGATTGGAACATCTGGACAAGGTGATCGCCATTGATCAGAGTCCCATTGGTCGTACCCCTCGGTCGAACCCCGCCACCTACACCAATGTCTTTCAACATATCCGGGGGTTGATGGCCAAGACTCCTGAAGCTCGTAAGCGAGGTTACAAGCCTGGCCGTTTCAGCTTCAACGTCAAGGGCGGGCGCTGCGAGGCCTGCAAGGGCGACGGACAGATCAAGATCGAGATGCATTTTCTCCCAGACATCTATGTCACTTGTGAGGTCTGTGGGGGCCGTCGGTACGATCGGGAGACGCTGGCGGTTCGTTACAAGGGGTTGAACATCGCGGATATTCTCGACCTGACCGTCGAGCAGGCGCGCGAGGTCTTCCGTCACGTTCCGCCGATCGAACGAATCCTGTCGACGCTCGACGAGGTCGGGCTGGGTTACATCCATCTGGGACAACCCGCCACGACCTTGTCAGGCGGAGAAGCGCAACGCGTCAAGCTCGCTCGAGAGCTGTGCAAACGTTCGACTGGCCGAACTCTCTATCTCCTCGATGAGCCGACCACGGGCTTGCACTTCGATGATGTCGGTAAGCTTCTCAGTCTGTTGCACCGCCTGGTGGAGCTGGGCAATACGGTCGTCGTTATCGAGCACAACCTCGAAGTCATCAAGACGGCCGATTGGGTCATCGATCTGGGGCCTGAAGGAGGCGCTGCTGGTGGAGAATTGTTGGCAGCGGGGTCGCCTGAGAAGGTGGCACGAGTCAAGAAGAGCTACACCGGCCAATACCTCTCGCGCCTTCTCTCGACCACTCGGAAGAGTTCACCAAAAGGCTCCAGGACCAGCCCTGCTTGAGGCAGCACCGCCATCCCGCCTGTTGCCCTCACGCATGCAGATCGAAGGTTCTGACAGTGCGGCTGGTGGCGAAAGGTCACAACGCAGCAGGCGCAACTCCTGTAAAATCGCACCTCAGCGATGAACGAGAAGCGCGCGAGTTTCGCGGAGAAGCGTCGGATTCTGCAGCTGGAAACGCTGTACGACCTGGCCGTCGCCCTGCATGCCCATCGGCCCGAGCAGGAGCTCATCGACAGCCTTCTGCAACGTGTGTGTGCCGTTCTCGATCCCGGGGCGGCGGTTGCCGTGACGCGTGATGCCTTTGGAGCGCCGCGCGCGGTGGCCAGCGTTGGCTGGCTGGAAGCGCCGCCCGCGGCTGAAGATCTGCTGACTTCCCCTCTGTGGAAGGAGCTGTTGGCCAGTGGCCAGTTGTTGGCGCAGCGCCGGGGAGAGCTGGCCCATCGGCCTTACGCAGAGATTCTGGCGACGCCTCTTGCCAGCCGCGGCGTGTATCTGGGCTATCTGGCCGTTCTCGACAAGGAGCAGAGGGGTGGTGAGAGTGTCGGTTTCAGCAGCGAAGACAGGCGATTCCTCGAGTCGGTAGCCTCTCTGGCCGGAGTGGCACTGGAGAGTGCCCGACAAGTTGCGAACCTCGAGGCGCAGCGAGAGCGTCTGCAGGAGGAGAACAAGGCACTGAAGGATCACCTCGCTAACCAGGTCGCGGGCAAGCGCATCGTCGCTCATTCCCCGAAGATGAGGAAGGTTCTGGAAAGGGTCGAGCGAGTCGCACCGCGGAGTGTCAGCGTAGTGATACGTGGCGAGAGTGGTACGGGCAAGGAGCTGATCGCCAAGCTCCTGCATTTTCTTTCAGGCCGCGAAGGCGCCCTGGTGGTGGTCAACTGCGGCGCCTTGCCCGAGTCACTGCTCGAGAGCGAGCTGTTCGGCATCGAAGGAGGCGTCGCTACTGGCGTCGAGGCGCGGCGCGGCAAGTTCGAGTTGGCCGACGGGGGAACCCTCTTTCTGGATGAAATCGGCGACATGGACGTTGCCCTCCAGATCAAGCTGCTGCGCGCACTTCAGGAGCGTGAGGTTGTCCGCGTGGGGGGGCAACACCCCATTCCGGTCGATGTGCGTCTGATCGCAGCGACCCATCGGGATTTGGAGGATCTGGTCGGACGACACTTGTTTCGGGAAGATCTTTACTACCGGCTGAAGGGAGTCGAGGTTCAGCTGCCTCCATTGCGAGAGCGGCGCGAGGACATTCCCCACCTGGTGCGGTACTTCGCTGATGAGTTCAGTCTGCGGGAAGGCATTCCGACGCCGAGGTTTCCGGCCGAAACCCTGGCGGAGCTTCTCAGTCACGACTTCCCCGGCAACGTTCGGGAGTTGCAGAATCTGGTCGAAGCGGCGCTTTCCCTGGCGGATGGCAACGTCGGGCTCGAGCTCCTGCATTCGCTCATGGGTCGGTCCGATGAGGTCAGGGGCCCCGAGCCCATGGATCTGCAGGCGGTCGAAAACCGGCACATCGCTCGGGTTCTTCGCATGACAGGCGGCAACAAGAGCAAGGCAGCCAAGCTTCTCGGAGTGGATCGGCGGACTCTGCAGCGCAAGGGGTACTGATGTTTGTGACAGATTGTCGCGCATGCGACAAAACTAACCATTTGGTGGGGCTGCTGTGTCAGAGTGCAGGTTCTAGGGCTGAGTCGCCAGTCACCTGGGATCGGACCGCGGCAATATGTCGCTAACAAGAATGGGTCAGACTGACCTGGGTTTGGGCTCTAGTCTTGTAAGTGTTGTTATCAAGGGGTTTATGAGGTTGCTGGAGGCGACGGTGCGGATTGGCAGCGGGTTTGCTCCTGATTGGAGGCGAACCAGGGAGAATCCGCATGTTGCAGTCGATTCGAAAAGCAGTACCAATCCCAAGGGTGCCCACCCTGCCAGTACTGAGTACGCTGTCGATCCTGGCCTTCGGTTGGTTGCTCTTGAGCGATAGCATTCAACCTCTCGTTGTGTACGTGCTCCAGATCTATCTGGCCTTCTAGAAGCTCTTGGCAGGCAGCAAGATCTGGGGGAGTCGAAAGTGGAGCTATGGTCGATAGCACCGTCATGAGGGAGGTCACCCTGACGCTCCCGATGTTGCCGGACATGGAGATTGCGGCGAGCAAGACCGCAACTGCCCTGGCTGAGTTCATGGAGATGAGCTCGGATAAGATAGACGAGGTCCGGATGGCGGTGGTTGAGGCCTGCATCAACAGTTTCGAGCACAGTAAAGCAAGTGATCGGAAGGTGGAGATTCGCTTCGAAGTGCTCGGCAACGATGATCCCGAGAGGCTGCAGATCACGATTAAGGATAGCGGTGTGGGGTTTGCACCTGATACTTTGAAGAGTCCGAAGATCGAGGACAAGTTTGGGGAAACCAGCAAGAGAGGTTGGGGTTTGACAATCATCAAGGGCCTGATGGACGAAGTGGAGATTCACTCTGGTCCGCACGGCACGACTGTGGTGATGAGCAAGCTGCGATGAGATCGGA
This sequence comes from uncultured Acidobacteriota bacterium, assembly GCA_963707075.1. Taxonomy (GTDB): domain Bacteria; phylum Acidobacteriota; class Thermoanaerobaculia; order Multivoradales; family JAHEKO01; genus CAXMQZ01. The sequence continues at coordinate 473,595 of CAVPOX010000002.1, read as the reverse complement.
GAGCGAATCATGACCGAGATGTTGAAAGTAACCGTCGATCGCCGACCGCCCCTGGCGGTGATATATACCGAGGGTTACATCAACAATCAGGGGGGAGAAGAGATCGCGCGGGTCGCTTACGACCTGATCGATGGGGATCACAAGACGCTGCTCTTGAATCTCAAGGGCACCAAGATCGTCAATTCAATCGGTATCTCGATCCTGATCGAGATCATCGAGAAGATGCTCGAAATCGACGGCCAGCTAGCCTTCTGCAACCTCACTCCCACGATTGAAAAGACCTTCCACATCATGGGGCTAGCGCAGTACGCCAAGATCTTTGCCGACGAAGAGGTTGCACTCGGCGAGTTGTCTGATTAGCCGGAACCATGACCCATCTCGCGTCGTCCCTCGAGAAACGGCTTTCCTGGGAGGATGTCCTTGCAGCCGGGGCACGCCGTGAAGGCGAGAGATCCTTTCTTCTCCGCCTCTTGCAGTACCTCTGTCAACAGTACGAGCTGAAGGCGGCCGGGCTCTACTCCAAGGTCGAGAATGGGTTCGAGCGTCAGGTCAGCGCCGGGACGGAAGCGTTTCCGACTTCGCTGACTGGAGACGAGGAGCTCGATTACAAGTCGGTGCTGCTGCCGGAAGGGCTGCTGCTTTTTGTGGCTGAAGGTGAGGCGTCACCCGCCTTCGAGGGGCCGCTGATTCTTGCCCTCTCCTCGGCGCTGCGAGCGGCAATTCTCGGCAAACATCTCAAACAGCAGAACTTCGCGATCAACTACAGGGGAGTTGAGCTCGAGGCGCTTTACGATGTGGGTTTGGCGATCGCATCCATGCTCAACCTCGACCAGCTTGGCGAAGAGATCCTCGTGCGTGCCGTATCCCTGCTCGATGCGCGGCGCGGAGCTCTGTATCTGCGATCTGGGGACGAGTATGTGCTGGACCATACTTTTGGCGGTGACGCGCGCCAGAGGCTGACAGTGGAAGATCCGCAGATCGAAGCCTTGATACAGGCCAAGCTGCCTGCGGACGTGGACCTTCTGCCCGGGGCACGATACCTGATGGGTCTGCCGTTCGGGACGGATGATCGGCCCCAGGGTCTGTTGATCGTGGCGGATAAGGAGAGTCGAACAGGGGTGGGGCCTTTTCCGGATGCCGATCGCCGCTCGCTCTCACTATTCGCCAACCAGGCTGCGATCGCTCTGGAGACCGCCCATTTGCATCGCCAAGCTCTCGAGAAGGAGCGCCTGGAACGGGAGCTCGATCTGGCGGCTGACATCCAGCGGCAACTGGTGCCGACAGTTTTTCCCCGACTCGAAGGCTTCGAGCTGGCCGGCTGGAGCCGCCCAGCCCGGCACGTCGGGGGCGACTATTACGATCTGCTGAGGCTTCCAGGCGATCGGGTCGCGGCTGTCCTGGCCGATGTCTCCGGCAAGGGTCTCCCTGCGGCACTGATGGTGTCGACGGTGCACTCGGCACTGCGCCTGCTGGTCGATCAAGTCGACGTCGGACCGGAGTTGGTCAGGCGACTGAATCATCACATCGCCGAGTCGAGCGCACCCAACAAATTCATCACTCTGATGCTGGCGGAGCTCGATCCGACCCGGAGCGAGATCAGATACGTCAGCGCCGGACACAACCCCGCCATCCTCGTTCGGGCCAATGGCAGTGCGATCGAGTTGGCCTTGGGTGGCCTGCCTCTCGGCCTTTTCGATAATAGCGTGTTCAAGTCTGAAAGCGTGGAATTCGAGCCTGGTGATCTGCTATGCATCTATAGCGATGGGATTACCGAGAGCACGTCACCGCGCGATGAGGAGTTTGGGCCTCCTCGCCTCATCGAATTGCTGCAGTCCATCTACCAGGATTCTCTTCCCGAGATCATCAGCAGGATCGACCGGGAAGTCTCCGAGTTTGCGGCGGGCCTGAGCCAGGCGGACGACCAGACCCTCGTCCTGGTGCGGCGTTCGGCCTGAGGCTCAAGGATCGGCCAGCTTGAGGCCGGCAACCCCTGCGATAGCCACCGAAGGTGTCGTGATCCCCCCCAGTAAGCCATCGTGGCTGATTCTGGAGACCCTCGAGTCCCCGAGTCCCAGAAGATTCGATAGCGCTCGCAACAGACTGTCCTCCAAGATCAGATCGGGCACACCACCGGCGAGGGCTCCATCGACGATGCGCCTTACACCTCGGGCCTGGGCCCGAATCTGGACCCGTGCGGGCTCGAAGCACTCGACCTGATCCAGCCAGCCGATCCATAGCCCTCCCTCGGCAGCCCGCAGAAGATCCGGCGCCGACGTCGCTCCAGCGGAGAGAAACAGGTTCGAAGCTCGGGCGTCATCGCCTCCAATGGCATGGGCGGTCGGCGGTAACCCGAGTTTGGCTGCCTGGCGTTGATCGAGAGCCGGTGTCTTGGGAGTTCCCTTTTGGATCAAATCGATACGGCGCTTGGCCGTACCCTCGAGATCGAAGGGGAAGGGCAACCCAGCGACGTCGGTGCCATCGTCGTAGAGACTGACCGTACGATCGAAGACCTGGACGTCGAGATGCTCACGCAAGAAGGAACTGCCGTGATAGTAGGTCACCGCTGAGAATGCCACACGATTCAGGATGTCACAGAGCTGTGCGGTCGCTTCCGGTGAGAGTACGATGGGCAGGGCGCCGGCAGGGAGATCGTCGACCGTACCACTCGCATGGCGGCTGCGCGCACGATCAACGATAGCGAGGCCATCGAGACCGGAGAGAGAACGAGCAGCACCAGCCGCTCGTCCCCCCCCGGGTCGCCGCCCGATGCGGGTAGCCAGATCGATTGCGGTCACCTCGCATTGGCGACGAACACCACGGCTGCTGGAGACCACAACCCGGCCGGCGGTCCAATGGAGTCGGACGGTTCCGCGAGGGGGTATCCAGGGTTGCATGATGGACTTCAACCGACCATGGTCGAGCTCGACGATTTCGGGATCCCAAAGCGACGGAGCTTCCAGAAGCTCGCTCTCGTCGCCTGGGAGATGCAACATCCCCGGCAACGGGTCACGGCTTCTCGACTGCGCGACGGCGAGACGGATTGCCTCATCCAACTCGCTCGGGGTGGTGGAGCCGGTGCGATAGCTGCCGACTCGGCGTCGGTCGATGACCCGCACCGCGATCGTCCGCTCGTCGCGGTAGCGAGTGTCCACCTCCCGGTTTCGATTCTCGGATCGACCCCCTCGGGTCTCCATCCAGACAATCTCCGTCTCATCGGCGGGTGACCGCTGTATGGCGGACTCGATGCGGTCGGCAATCTCCTGCAGTGACGAGAACTCGGATGTAGCCGTGCGGGTGGTGATGGCTGAGCCTCCTCGAGATCAGCCACCCATGGCGTGGCCCAGCGAACAGGTCAAGCCTGTCTCTCCACGTCGGGTTAGCCGGACAGGGGTGATGCGATGGGCGAGCTCGTGGTCAGTTTCGGCTACAACGCGAAGGTAGTTGTCGGTCATGCCGTGCCAGGCTCCCCGCTGTTTGTACTCCCAGAGAACTTCGGCTGGAGTGTCGGTGTGTTGTTGCTCGAAGCACTGTTGACTCTGCTTGGCCACTGCAAGCATGCGCTCCATCCGCTGCCGCTTGACGGGGTGAGCGATCTGATCCGGCATGGCGTTCGCGTCGGTACCCGGGCGGGATGAGAACGGAAAAGCGTGCAGTCGAGCAAAGGTCAGGCGGTGGCAGAACTCCAGACTCTCGTCGAACTCCCTTTGCGTCTCACCGGGGAATCCCACGATGACGTCGGTGGTAATGGCGATGCCGGGTATGCGCAGGCGTATCTCGGAGACCAGGGTCGAGAACTCGGTTGCCGTGTAGGGTCGCCGCATTCTCTTCAACGTCCGGGTGCAGCCACTCTGCAGGGAGAGGTGGAAGTGGCGGCAGAGGCGGCCCAAAGCGAACAGGTCGAGCAACCTATCGTCGAACTGCCATGGAGCGATGGAGGTGAGTCGTACGCGTGGGATCTCGGTCTCTTCCATGAGCGCGCGAGTCAACTCGTACAGGCCGTGCCCTCGCCACGCATAGGAGGAGATTTGCACTCCAGTGATGACGATTTCCTGGTGTCCCACCTCGGCGAGAGACCGGACATCGGCCAGGATGTCGGGCAGGGCGCGGCTCACCTGGGGGCCCCGCATCATGGGGATGACACAGAAGCTGCATCGCATGTTACAGCCGTCCTCCACCTTGACCAGGGCCCGGCTGGGTCCAAAGCTCATCGGCACATAGGGCACGGGAACGGAGGCCGACGCGTGAGTGCCCGATACCATCTCCGGGAAGCGCGCTGCGATGCGTTCGAGTAGCCGCTCCTTTTCCAGATTCGGCACAACCAGATCGACTCCGGCAAGTCGGGCTGCTTCCTCGGGTTGACCGGTTACGTAGCACCCGGTGAGAACCGTTCGTAGACTGGGGTTGACCCGTTTGCCGCGGCGGGCCAGTTTTCGTGAGTCCCGCGCCGCGAGATGGGTGACGTTGCAGGTGTTGAGGATGTGCAGATCGGCTTCGAGCAGCGAGTCCACCAGGGCGTGGCCGGCCCGACGCAGGTTGCGGCCGAGGTGGTCCAGCTCGGCCTGGTTGAGCTTGCAGCCCAGATTGCTCAGGAAGACTCGCATGAGCGGTTATTGTAGCGTCGTTATGGCTCGGCAATTGCAGAGATAGCCTGCGGGAGAGATTCAGACGCTACCAGAAGGCAAAGACCGTCGTTTTCCGAGGACACCCATGACCTCATCCAGCGCGATAACATTGTCAGACCTGTGGCCGGGGGCTCAGACTGCGAGTGGAACGACCTGGTCCAGCGGTATCGGCACCCAGACCCAGGAGTCAAAGTGATGAAACGCTGTGCCAGGTTGCTGTTGTTCGGGTCGCTGCTGGGCGTTGGTTTCCTGGCTGCGGGGTCGAACATGAGTCTGCATGCCCAGGACGACCGGTTCAGCTTCCATCGGCAATCGATGGTCAAGGAACAGATCGTTCGACGCGGTGTCGACAACCCGGAGGTGGTGCGGGCCATGGGCGAGGTACCGCGTCATGCATTCGTCCCGGAGTATCTGAGGAACCAGGCCTACGTCGATGGCCCGTTGGCCATCGGGTCAGGGCAGACCATCTCACAGCCCTACATCGTGGCGCTCATGACCGAGCTCCTCGAGCTCGACGGTGATGAGAAGGTCCTCGAGATCGGAACCGGATCGGGTTACCAGTCGGCGGTGCTGGCCCGGGTCGCGCGCGAGGTCTACACTGTCGAGATCCGCGAAGAGCTCGGGAGTCAAGCAGAGGAGAGGCTGGCGAGCCTGGGATACGACAACATCCATTTGCGGATCGGCGATGGCTACCAGGGTTGGCCCGAGGAGGCACCCTTCGACGGGATCATGGTCACGGCCGCTCCCGCAACCGTTCCCCAGCCGCTTATCGACCAGCTCAAGGAAGGCGGCAAGCTGGTCATTCCGGTGGGCGACTTCTTTCAGGATCTGCTGGTCATTACCAAGACTACCGATGGGGTGGAGCAGCGCGAGATTATTCCGGTGCGCTTCGTTCCCATGATCGGCGAAGTCGAAGACCAGGATCGCTAGCGGGAATCCCATTGCGCCGGCCGGTTCGACCGACTGTGCGCCTCACTCAGCCAGAAGAGGGCAAGGCCAAGTCCGGCGAACAGACGGTCGAACCGTGAGCACTCTGCATGGTGGCCAGCAAGCCGCCCTGGGGTGCTAGGAGGACAGTTTCCGCGGTTCGCCTTCGATGGGCTCGGGAGCCTTGAGATCGCGTTTTGTCTGTTCGGAGACCTTGAGCTGTTCGAGCCGACGAGCCATGGGCAGGAGGCGTCGGTCGAAAGAGCCTACCGCGCTGTTGTAGGCCGCGAGCGCCGTGCTCAGGCCCTTGCCGAGTCTTTCCAGGTCCTCACTGAACTTCGCAGCCCTTTGATAGAGCTCGCGGGCCACCTCGGCAATTGCCTCGGCGTTCTCGGCCAGGGAGCGTTGCTGCCAGTAGATGGCCACAGTTCTCAGCAAGGCCACCAAGGTGGTCGGGGTGGCGATCAGCACCTTGGCTCGCAGGGCATCGACCTGCAAGTCCGGGTCCTGAGCGAAAGCGGCACTGAGAAACTGCTCGCCCGGCAAGAACATGACGACCAGGTCGAGATCGGATTTCAGAGCTGCGGCGTAGTCGCGGCTGGCCAATCCCTTGATATGGGCCCTGAGCGCTTTGACGTGGCGGTCCAGGGCCACCTCACGAGAAGCTTCCTCCGTAGCTTCAGCCGCTGCCAGAAAGTCGGTCAGGGGAGCCTTCGCATCGACAGCGATCCTGCGGCCTCCGGGCAGCTTCACGATCATGTCTGGCCGCTTGCCTTCGGCGATGGCGATCTGTTCATCGAAATCGCAGTGTTCTGCCATTCCGGCAAGCTCGGCGACGTTGCGTAACGCGATTTCTCCCCAGCGGCCGCGAACCTGGGAGCTCTTCAAGGCGGTAGTCAGGGAGGTCGTCTTGTCTTGCAGGCCACTGGTCGCCTGAGCCAGAAGCTGTACCTGCTGATCGATGCGGGAGTAGGCATCGACCCGAGCCTTCTCCATGTCCTGGGACTTTTGATCGAGCGACTGCAGGGTTTTCTGCAGGGGCGCGAGAAGCGTCTCGACTGCCTTCTTGCGTTCCTCGAGCTCCGCTTTGGAGCGCTCTTCACTGGTGGCGAGGCGCTGCTCGGCAAGATTGAGAAACTGCTTGTGGCTGCCGGCCAGGGCCTCGGCTGCCAATGCCTTGAAGCTGTCTTCGAGGTCCTTTCTCGATCGTTCGCGAAAGTCCTTCAACTCGGTGATGAGGCTGTCGGCCTGTTCGGCCCTCTCCTTCGCCACAGCAGCGTCCCGATCCAGCTGCGCGAGCTCGGTCCGTAAGCCTTCGAGCTCCTTCTCCAGTTCCTGACGACGACCCTCCTCGAGTCGAGCGGCAGCCTCGGCGGCAGAAAGCCGCCCGGCCGCATCCACGATCGCAGTTTGAGATCGGGTCGATCGGAACAGGATCGAGAGTGCCAGCCCAACAAGGGCGCCGATCACCAGGCCGGCTAAGAAGATTCCTGCGGTTTCGATACTCATCTTTCACCCCTGGGAGTCGCCATACTACTACCGTGCAGATCGGGCCGCAGTTTCAGCGGCATGAAAGCCGGTCGGGCCACCTCAGCTGCGGGTGGGGTGGGGATCTGGAGTACCCAGCTAGGCTGAGATGCTCCTGCGAAGTCTCAGGGATGATGGTGGAGCAGATGGGATTCGAACCCACGACCCCCACGTTGCGAACGTGGTGCTCTCCCGACTGAGCTACTGCCCCATCTCACAACCGGCTGGGCATTCTAACGCGAAACTGCCTACCATGGCACCGATTCGCCCGTCACCGGGAGACGCGGCCGGATCGAGCTCTGCTGGGCCAGGGCTGCGGAGAGGGCCTTGCGGGGCTCATCCTCGCCGTGATTCAGGTAGATACGATCCGGTCGACCAGGCAGGGTGGCGAACCATTGCAGCAACTCATCCCGGTCGGCATGGGCCGAGAGCCCATGCAGCTGACTGATCTCTGCCCGTACCGCGATCGGATCACCATGGATGGCGACTACGCGAGCGCCATCGACAAGGGCTCTGCCGCGAGTTCCGGCAGCCTGATAGCCGACGAAGACGACAGCGTTGCGTTCATCGTCGAGGCGCTGCTTGAGGTGGTGCACGACCCGGCCGCCGGTGGCCATGCCGCTCGCTGCCACGATGACCGCAGGTTCCTTGCGGCTGTTGAGGGCCTTGGATTGCTCAGCGCTACGGCAGCGCTCGAAGCGATCGGGATCCAGTGGATTGAGATGCTGTTCGACCAGCAGCTTGAGGTCGTCGTCGTGCTCGGCCGTGGCCTGCCGGTAGAGGTCGGTGGCCTTGATCGCCATGGGACTATCAAGGAAGACCGCCTGGGGATCGAGCTTTCCGTCATTGACGAGCTGCGAAAGGTGGTAGAGCACCTCCTGGGTCCGGCCAAGGGCAAAGGCGGGAATGATGACGGTACCGCCGCGGTCGAAGACGCGGTGAATCACGCGCCGAAACTCGCCCTCGGGGTCGCTCTCGCGATGCCGACGATCGCCGTAGGTGGATTCGAGCACCAGGGTATCCGGTGTATCGAGAGGAGGCTCCGGATCCTTGATCAGCGGAACGTCGTAGCGCCCCACATCGCCGGAGAACACCCATGTCCGTTTCTCACCCTGGCTGTCCTTGGCTCGAATCTCGAGTGAGGCAGCGCCGAGCAGATGTCCCGCTCGACGGAATCGCAGGTGGATGCCAGGGACGATCTCGTGGACCTCGTCGAAACCGAGCGGCCTCAGGAGCTTGAGGGTCTGGCGCGCGTCTTTGGAGGTATAGAGGGGTTCGGGCTTCGTATGGCGACTGTAGCCCTTCTTGCGAGCGAAATGGACTTGTTCTTCCTGCAGCTGACCGGCATCCTGGAGGATCAGGGAGATGAGCCCCCGGCTCGCGCGCGTGCAATAGATGCTTCCCTGGAAACCCTTGGCAACCAATCTGGGCAACAGGCCCGTATGGTCGAGGTGTGCATGGGTGATGACGATCGCATCGAGCTCGTGAGGCTCGAACTTGAACCACCGCCAGTTGCGTTGCTCGAGCTCTTCGCCGCCCTGATAGAGACCGCAATCCACAACGACTTTGGTCTTACCCCATTCGAGCAGTGTGCTGCTGCCTGTCACTGTCCCGCAGGCGCCACAGAAAGTCACTTTGCCCATGTCAATTTCTCCTCACCCCTTGGAGTCGTTCCTCTGATGGTATACCGTTTAAAGGAGAGATCGATGCAGGCTCTCGCTAGGAGGTAGTCATGGCGGACGACGTGAAGGATTTGAAAGCGGATACGGAAAAGCTGGTCGACGACACGATCGAGGTTTCGAGATCCAAGGTCACCGAGACGCTCGACAGGGCACGCGATAAGTTCACCCAGGTCGCAGGCGAGCTGGAGAAGCAAGCCAAAGCAATCGGCGAAGGGACGCACAAGGTTTCGCAACAGGTCAAGGAAGGTGCCGAAAAGGCTTCGGCTACGACCAAGGAGAAGTATGGCGTCGCCAAAGAGAAGGTGAAGTCTGGCTACGGCAAGGCCCGCAAGGACCTCGATACCCTGACGGAGGATGTCAACGAGTACACGCGGGACAACCCTGGGAAGGCGGTGTTGATGGCCGCCGGTATCGGTTTCGTCTTGGGATTGCTCTTGCGACCCCGTCGCCACGACTGAGGTCTCCGTCTTGGTTGAATCGACACATCCCTACGCACGGGAATCGACGCCGGCGGACGACGTCGTCGACGAATTGATGCCAGCGGAATTCGAGTGGCAGGCCATGGTGTGTCGGTACCCAAAGACGGCTCTGGCACTCGCGGCAGTCGGTGGCTACATCCTGGGTAGCAAGAGGGGCAGCGAGATCATCGAGTCCTTTGCCAGTTTCGCCGCCGACAGTGTTTCGGAGCAGGTCAACAGTCTGCTGGGCAAAGACGTAATCTGAGCTGGATAGCACCGGCGGAACGAGGTTTGGACCGGCGCGAATGCTGAAGGCCTGGAAAACGTGCGTCAAATCTTCCACATCTCCGACGTTCACTTCGGACCACCCCATCTGTCAGAGCTCTCGGAAGGCGTACTCCGGTTTGTCGCCGAACGGCAGCCGGACCTCGTTGTTCTCTCAGGCGATCTCACCCAGCGGGCCAAGAGCGAGCAGTTTCGCCAGGCCCGAGCGTTCGTCGACAGGATCGAAGCGCCGTCTTTGGTGGTACCAGGGAATCATGACGTCCCTCTTTATCGTGTCTGGGAACGCTTCGCCAATCCTTTCGGGACCTATCGCAGACACATGGGACCCGTTCTTGAGCCGATCTTCGAGGACGAGGAGCTGCTGGCCGTGGGAATCAACACAGCGCACGGCTGGACCTTCAAGAACGGCCGGGTCACCCCGCAGCGAATGCTCGAAGTCGGTCGGCTTCTGCAAGCAGCGCCTGCATCGCAATTCAAGATCATTGTCGCCCATCACCATCTGATTCACCCACCCTGGTTCAATCCTCAGGCCGTGGCCACGAACGCCTGGGAGGCGATGGACGTCTTCACCCGGCACGGTGTGGAGTTGATTCTCTCCGGACACCTCCACCAGTCGTTTATCGGCAACTCGGAAGAGTTCTACCCACTGGGTCGCCCGCCGGTCGTGATTCTCCATTCGGGAACCACCACCTCCAATCGAGGCAGGGCGGGCGAGCGGGACAAGAACACCTGCAACTGGGTGACCATCGACGACGAGACCCTGCGCGTCTCCAACTTTCGTTGGGAACCGACGCTAGGTCGCTTTGCCGAGCACAGCCGACACCTCTATCCGAGGCATTCGAGACGGCCATACACGTTGGAGAGGGTCGAACTGTAGTCGGGCGAGACCGAAAACTCCGCCTAGACGCCGTCGGAGGCGAAACAAGCTGCGATGATTTTCCGGGCTTCCTCCTGGATCTGCTGCAGGTGGTCCGGGCCGCGAAAGCTCTCGGCGTAGAGCTTGTAGATCTCTTCGGTTCCCGAGGGCCGGGCGGCGAACCAGCCATTCTCGGTCACCACCTTGAGGCCACCGAACGGCACGCCGTTGCCCGGAGCATGGGTCAGCCGGGCGAGGATCTCTTCGCCCGCCAAGCGCTTCGCCCGCACCATCTCGGGTTGGAGTTGGCTGAGCGCCGTCTTTTGCGCGGCGGTCGCCGGGGTATCGATTCGCTGATAGACGGGGCTACCGAATCGGTCCTCGAGAACCCGGTAAAGGTCGCCCGGGTCGCGACCGGTCCGGGCGGTGATCTCACAGGCGAGCAAATCGAGCAGAATGCCGTCCTTGTCGGTGGTCCAGACCGTGCCATCCAGGCGCAGGAAGGAGGCACCCGCACTCTCTTCACCGCCAAAGCCGAAGGAGCCGTCCAGAAGTCCGTCGACGAACCACTTGAAGCCGACGGGCACCTCTTCGAGAGGTCGCTGCAGCGCCGCGGCGACCCGATCGATCATCGAGCTCGAAACCAGCGTCTTGCCGATGGCGGCATCGGCCCGCCAACCGGGTCGGTGCTGAAACAGGTACCAGACGGCAGCTGACAGATAGTGGTTCGGGTTGAGCAGCCCGCTTTCGCGGGTGACGATGCCGTGGCGGTCCGCGTCGGGGTCGTTGCCGAAAGCGATATCGAAGCGGTCGCGCAGCGCGATCAGTCCGGCCATGGCCCAGGGGGAGGAGCAATCCATGCGGATCTTGCCGTCCTTGTCCACGGTCATGAAGGCAAACGTCGGATCGAGCTCGGCATTGACGATTTCCAGATCGAGGCCATAGCGATCGGCAATCGGTTGCCAATAGTCCAGCGATGCCCCACCCAGCGGGTCGACCCCGATTCTGAGTCCGGCCGCAGCTATCGAACGCATGTCGATGACCTGCCCGAGGTCGGCTACGTAGGGCTGCACGTAGTCCTGCAGGCTGACGACCTCCGAGCGCAGCGCCTTTTCGAATGCGAGCCGTTTGACTCCCTGCAACTTGTTCGCGAGGAGCTCATTGGCCCGTTTTTCGATGGCCCGGGTGGTGGCCGTGTCGGCTGGCCCTCCGTTGGGAGGGTTGTACTTGAAACCGCCGTCTTCAGGTGGATTGTGCGACGGGGTGATGACGATCCCGTCCGCCAGGTGGGTCTTGCGGTCGCGATTGTGGGTCAGAATGGCATGAGAGATGACAGGTGTGGGGGTCGGTCGCCAGCCCTCCTGCAGACGGAGCTGCACCTGATTGGCCACCAGGACCTCCACGGCCGTGCGCATCGCTGGTTCGGACAGGGCATGGGTGTCGGTGCCCACGAACATCGGGCCGGTGATTCCTTGCGAGTTGCGGTGTTCGGCGATGGCCTGGCTGATGGCGAGAATATGATGCTCGTTGAAGCTCCGACGCGTCGCGGAGCCGCGGTGGCCCGAGGTGCCGAAGGAGACTCGCTCGGCGACTCGACTCGGATCAGGCTCCTGGTTGGCGTAAGCCTCCAGCAAAGATGCGGTGTCGATGAGAAGCGACTCGGGAGCTGGCTTTCCAGCCAGCGGGTGGAGGTTGGAGCCCATGTCAGTCATGATTGGATTTCAGCAGGGAGATTCCGGTCATGGCCGCAGGTTGCTCGAGCTCGAAGAGCTGGAGGATGGTTGGTAGGACGTCGGCGAGTCGACCGTCCGAGCGCAACGCCGGGGACGGCTCATCGCGACTGTCGGTACTGTCGGAGATGCGATCGGGATCGACCAGGATGCACTCGACGTCGTAGGTGGTGTGGGCTGTGTGCGGGCTGCCTGTGTCCGGGTCCCACATCTGCTCGGCATTGCCATGATCGGCAGTGACGACGAGCTTGCCGCCGCGTTTCAGGGTGGCGTCGACGAGCTCGCCGACGCACTCGTCGACAACCTCGGCCGCGGTGATGGCCGCCTCGAGCTTGCCGGTATGGCCCACCATGTCGGTGTTGGCGAAATTGACCAGGATGAAGTCGGGACAAACGGGCTTTTGCAGCCTTTCCAGCACCATCCTGCAGATCTCGCGGGCGCTCATCTCCGGTTGGAGATCGTAGGTTGCCACGCGGGGTGACTGGGCCATCTCGCGTGTTTCGCCCGGGAAGGGTTCATCACGATAGTCATTGAAGAAGAAGGTGACGTGAGCGAACTTCTCGGTCTCGGCGCAGCGGAACTGGGTGAGCCCCTTCGCTGCCAGATACTCACCCGCGATATCCGCCATTTGCGGCAGCTTCGGAAACGCCACGTGAACCAGGCGATTGAGCTCCTCCTCGTATCCGGTCATGGTGACGTAATCGATGTCCAGGCGCTCGCCGCGATCGAAGCCCGACAATCCGCTGTCCGGGGATGGCGGGACCGCGCCGGCGAATTTTCCCAGCACGAAAGCACGGGTCAGCTGTCGGGGTCGGTCACCGCGGTAGTTGCAGAAGATCACCGAATCACCGTCGGTGATGCGTGTCTGCCGCCAATCGCTGCCGACGGTCCTTGGAGTGATGAACTCGTCACCCTGCTGACTGTCGTTGCTGGGGTGGTCGTAGTAGTCCTGCACAGCCTGAGTTGCCGTCGCGAAGTTGGCGGGGGCGTCTCCCCGGCCGGTCAGAGACTCGTAGGCCAAGCGTGTCCTTTCCCAGCGATTGTCGCGGTCCATTGCGTAGTAGCGGCCACAGATGGTGACGATCTGGCCAGTGCCGAGCTGTTGACACTTCTCCTGAACCTGCCGCACATAGTCGAGTCCGGTGAACGGACCGCTGTCGCGTCCGTCGGTCAGTAGATGGAGCCGGACCCGACTCTGACTGCGCTGTCGGCAGAGCTCGAGGCAGGCGTAGAGATGATCCAGTAGCCCATGGACCCCGGCATCCGAGGCGATGCCGAGCAGATGGACCGCGCCGCCGGACTCCCGGGCGTGATCGATGGCGCCGACCAGCACCGGATTCTCGCTGAATGTGCCCTCACGGATCGCTTTCGTGATGCGCACCGATTCCTGGTCGACGATACGGCCCGCCCCGAGATTCTGATGCCCGACCTCACTGTTGCCCATCGTTCCAGCCGGCAAACCGACATCCTCGCCGCTGGTCTTGATCAGTGTCCAGGGGTAGGAGCGCAGCAGGGAATCGGCGCACGGGGTCGAGGCCAGATGGATCGCGTTGAAGGCATCCTGCTCCGGGTGGGGATTGCGCCCCCAGCCGTCGCGCACGATCAGGACGACGGGTCGGGTCCGTGGTTGAGTCGAGTTCATGGTGATGTCAGCTCCAGCTGCGAATTATACCGAGTGGAAAATGGGATCCCCCGACCACGAACAGTGAGCTATAGTGTCGAGACTGGCACCCGACTCTCGAAAGACTTCGCATGACACCTCCGCAACAGGATGCCGCGGCTGCCGACGAGCTGATCAATTTTCGTCAGATTGCGGCCACCCTGAGGCCTTCCCCAGGGGGCATTCCACGACTCAAGGGTGTGGACATCTATGGCAGGTCCCTTCCCCTGCAGGACGAGACCGGTGGCGACCACATCATCTACATCGACTTCAACCAGCGCTACGACATGCCACGCCGCATCGAGGAGGCCGAAGCGGAAGGGCGTCCGGAGGTCGCTGAGCGACTCCGTGCGTGTTGTCGCCGGGCAGGTATCCTGCTGGCAGATGTGTCCGGGCACCGAGCGACCGACGCGTTGATCGCTGCGATGCTGCACCAGGCCTTTCTCACCGGCGCCTACTACGAGCTGGACTACTACGGGGAGATCACCACCAAGCTCTTCGAGCATCTCAACCAGCGTTTCTATCGCACCACGACCGTCAACAAGTTCCTGACGATGATCTACGGTGAAATCTCTGATGAGGGGCGATTTCGTTTCATCTCGGCCGGTCACCCGCGTCCCATGATCTTCTCGCGCGAGTTTGGTGCGTTTGTCGATATCAGCGCGGATCGCCTGGTTTCGTACCCACCTGTGGGAATGTTCCCATCGACGAATCTCAACGAGCGTGTCGATCCGGGCAGGTTGGGGTACAAGCAACCCTATACCGTCAACGAGATCGATCTGCTGGCCAACGGCGATCTGCTTCTTCTCTATACCGACGGGCTATCAGAGCACGCCGGCGGGACGTATTTCCCTCGATCCGTAGAGGGTCGCCTGGCCAGGCTCAGTGATCAGAGTGCCAAGACTGTCTGCGAGTTCCTGTTCCAGGACCTGTTGACCTACGGCTCACCGCAGGACGACATCAGTGTCGTCGTGATCAAGAAGACTCACGGTTGAGTGCTGCTAGATCGGTGGATCAGGGGTTGTAGGCAGTGGGCACGAACTCGTCGTCTTCCTGCAGCATGCGCTCGAACTTCAGGAATTCATAGTAGCCACATCGGCGAGTGCCCGGGTAATCTCGACAGATTGCCGGTCTGGCCGAGTAGATGGAGCACATACGGGACTCGTCGTCGAGAAAGCGGCAGGCGGTGCCGTAGGTCTCGTCCTTGCGGTGGCGCAAAACTCGCTCGCCCGGCTCGGCCCCCTTCTTCGTGAACTTCTTGAGGGTCAGCTTCTGACTCAGACCGAAGTATTTGGCGAGACGGCGGATATCCTTCTTGTCGACGATGATGCGGGGATACGAACAGCAGTAGGCGGGACAGGCATCACAGTCGTAGAGGATCTTGAGTCGTTTTCCCATGATCGAGGGATTCTAGCAGCGGGATATCAGTTCTCGATGTGATCTTCTTGACGGCCCAACTCCTTGCGCCGCTGGATGATTCTTTGCATCCGCTGGTCACGCAACCTGGTTGCGGCAAGCCTCTGATCGACAATCCTGTCGGACTCGTCGATGATTTCGACCCCGAGGATGGTCTCGGTGAGGTCTTCCAAGGTCACCAAGCCGGAGATGCCTCCGTGTTCGTCGATCGCCATGGCGACGGGCTCTCGTCTTTCCAGAAACTGACGTAGCGCGGCACCCAGAGTCGCCACTTCCGGAATGAAGGGAATCGGCCGCATGAGTTGCTCGAGTGGCGTGGTCAGGGGCGCCCCCTCGGTCACGGCCTTCAGAACCTGCCGCTGCAGGACATAGCCGACGACATTGTCCCGATGGTCTCGATAAAGGGGAATGCGGCTGAAGGACTCCGCTTTGCGATTGTCGAGAAGCCCTCCGAAGGTGGCCTCCGTGGGTAGCATCACCGACACGGTGCGCGGTGTCATCACGTCCTCGACCCTGACCTCATCGAAACGCAGCAGGTTCTCGAAGATCCGGGATTCACCTGGACTGAGAACTCCGTGGCGGGTGGCGGCTTCGATAGTTGCCGAAAGCTCGCTTCGGGAAAAGGTCACCTGCCGTCCCCGGGTGAGCAGGCGGGTCAGTGCGCGGGAGAAGAACAGCGCTGGGGTCATGGCCTTGGTGAGGATCTGCAATGCCCATCCGACGCCGCCGGAAATCTGACGCCAGTAGACGGCGCCGAGAGTCTTGGGGATGATCTCGGAGAAGACCAGAATGGCGAAGGCCAGGAGACCGGAGAAGACTCCAACCCACTTGCTGCCAAACACCCTGGCCGCCTGAGCTCCCGCCAGGGTAGCGCCCAAAGTGTTGGCGACGGTGTTGAGGGTCAGGATCGCGCTGATCGCGTCGTCGACACGCTCGGTTCTGATCTTCAGCAAGTGCTCGGCCCCGGTATTGCCTGCTTTCGCCTGGGCGGTCAGGATTGCGTTTCGGGAGGAGAGCAGGGCGGCCTCCAGCAGCGAGCAGGTGAAAGAGACACCGATCGCGATGGCGATGTATGTGACGAGTAGGCTCAAATCAGGTCTGGCATCCGGTCTCAGTTGAGCCTGAACATGCGACCGAGAAGCATCTGTAGTGGAAATCGTTGCAGGGCGCCAGCAGCACAGGCGTGTTCATCGAAGGTCTCCACGGCATCGGCTTCCCAACCCTCGCCCCAGATCAGCACTGGCAGCGGATCGGCAGCGTGCTGTCCGCTCTCGGAAAGAGTCGCATGGTCAGAGGCAATGGTAATCCGCGTCGGTGTCGCCAGGCGTTCGATCAGGTGCCCCAACTCCCGATCCACGCGCTCGAGGAAGTCGACCTTGAGATCCGGTCGTTGATCGTGGGCGGCGATGTCAGCGCCTTTGACATGGAGTACGACCAGATCATTTCGCTTCAGCGCCCTTTCGGCCAGTTCGAACTTGCGACTCAGATCGGTGTCCAGGTTGGCGGTCATGGTCTCTTCTGTCAGGATTCGGCTGCCTAGCCATCCTGTCAAGCCCAGGATAGTGCGGTCGGCACCGACGCAGCTGATCTTCAATGGCAGTCCGAATTCCTCGAGCGGCACCAGTCGGTGAATGTGCCCTGCTCCGCGTGTCAGAAGGCAATTGGCCACGGGCAATCCCTGCTTGCGCCGCTTTCGATTGACCGGATGGTCCTCCAGAACACGACGGGCCTCTTGCTCGAAGAGTGCCAGAGCGCTGGCTGTCAGCACCGCGGGTTCGTTGTCCGGGTCGTTGGGTGAGGGAGTGAGCGGAGGGCCCGGAATGGCGCTTTCCCCGGGGTCGCTGCCCCGGATCGCCGATGATAGCCGCGGGCCTCGCAGGACGACAGCGAGCCGGTGTTCCGTTGCCGGCTTTACGCGAATCTCAAGGCTACCGGCAAGGTGACCGGGAAGCGTCAGCCGATCGATGGCTTCGGCCAGCTCCTTTGCGCCTTCACGGATGCGGCCAGCCCGGCGATCCAGCACCTGCCCATCTTCCATGGTGGCCAGATTGGCTCGCAATGCGACATCTCCCGGCGACAGCTGGATCTCGGCTCCGAGGGCTTCGACGGGACCCCGCTTGAGAGCCAGTGGGGCTTGCCCGAGGATTGCCAGGGTACCGGCAGCAGTGTCGGCGACGACCCCCGGGGCGATCGGATCGGCGAGTCCCGATTGACCCTCCCTGGCGAGCCGATCGAAGGTCGGGGTATTGGCAGCCTGCAGGGGTGTCCGGTTACCGAGCGCTCGGACGGGTCGGTCCGGCAGTCCATCGATGATCAGCAGGAGCGTCGGTGGCGATCGTTGCTGGCTTCTCCAGGTTGCGTGGTCGATATCGGGTACGCTCTTCTCCAGCCAGCCGGTCACCACCCGCAGGGTCTCGATCACCGGTGGCTCTCCGTCGGAAGTGTCCACCAGGGGCCAACCTCTCTGTTCAGCCTGTTGCAGCAGGTAGTCCTGGATCGAGCGAATGGCGGCGAAATTCTCCAGATAGCGGTTGGCACCACGGCGGCCGGAGCGTGACCTGGCGATGAACCTGGTCCTGTGGGCCTCTTCGTCGAGTGTCCCCAGAATCAGAGGAATCTGGTGCGCAGATCCTTCGAGATCCGGGAATGGCACCAGGCCCGGGAGCAGGTGCACACCCTCGACCACTATGCTCATGTTTTCGGCGATCGCTCTCTCGACCACGGCACGGACTCCGACGCACACCCGGCGGGCCTGTTCTTCGTAGGTATCGATGAGTCGTAGCTCGGCGTCGAACTCGTCAGGGAAACCGCTGAGAGAATGGATTGGGGCCGATTCGAAGGTCGAGCTGTGCAAAGCCGGCAGAATCGAAGGGGTGAAGACCATACGCATGACCTGGCGGATGGTATCGGTGGCATTGAGGCGGTAGATACGGAGCAGGGGAGCGAGCTCCAATGCCAGGGTCGACTTGCCGGTACCACTGGCTCCTCCGATGTAGATCACCAGGGGACGTGGGAGCCGGTGAATCCGCCGTATCGTCCGATAGCGAAGTGCCGTTCCAGGACTCTCGGATTTTTCGAGCAGATCACCCACGTGTCTCGCCAGGTCGCCGCTGGTCATGGTGGTCGAGCCTGAGTCGCGCAGCTCGCCTTCGAGCTGAGTGACCAGTGAGTAGGCGCGATCGAGATCGAGGCCCGAGGCATGGATGCTCTTGGCAAGCAGACCACGCGAGAAAGGCTGCACCTGGCCCTCGATCAGGACACGCAGGTCCGTAGCCCGCTGGACCGGCTCGAGGAGTTGCGAGGGGACATCCCCACCAAAGATTCTGGTCAGCTCCTCATGGATCAGGGTGCGCAGCTCTCCCGTCGTGACCTCGTCCCGGTCGGCCAGGTTCTCTCTCACCGTCTGTGCCATGGCGTAGGCAGTCTCGAAGCTCAGTCCACGCAGGACGAGGTCGTGGGTGACCATGCCGCGAAGGAATCGATGGCGCTTGCCGTCTGGTGAGACGACAAGCAGCGCTCTGCGTCGAGACTTGTCTCCGGTCTCGGCTTTGTTTGAGGGGCTCTTGGTCATTGTCGAGGCGGATCTTTCAGTGACTTTGCGGAGTGTATGGCGATTCCTTCGGCCCGCACAACCGCGGCAGGCTGGGCAGGCTTCCACCGGGTGGTTCAGGTGGAGGCAGCAGTGCGATCACGAACCCCTCCAACAGGGTCGAGCCTCAGATCTGCTTGAGTAGCTTGGGAGTGACCAGCCAACGCAGAATCCCGGTCCCCGACCCGACCTCTTCCCAGCGATACGTTTCGAAGTCGATTCGAGCCAGGGCTGCGGTCGGGAAACGAACGTTTCCGCCCCCGGTCAGATTCGAAATCAGCGCCGACCATGTCGGTTGGTGTCCGACGAGGAGCAGCCTGGAGATCCCGTCCTCTTCGCTCTGAACGAGAGCGATGACCGCGGCAACAGAGGCGTCGTATAGCGTGTCCGTGAAGACCACTGGGCAAGCCCAGTTTCCCGCGGCCATGGCCGTGTCAGCGGTGGCCCGAGCCCGAACAGCAGAGGAGCTGATGACCCTTTCAGGTACCTGCTGGTTCTGTTGGAGAAAACGACCCATACGCTTGGCGGCTGCGACTCCACGAGGGGTCAGCGATCTCGCGTGATCGGAGCCCACTGCCGCCTTCCAATCAGATTTCCCGTGACGGAGAATCAGGACGCTTTTCATAACGAGACTGTACTTCAGATTTCCGGGAGCCGTTTCCGACTTCACTGAGGGACGAAAGAGCTACTGGTAACATCCGAGAGACCGCGAGTCGATAGCGTCCCGCGTGCATCCAGGAGATCTCACCATGGCGGATGACCAGAGCCAGAATCTGCGAGCCACTGCGAAGAAGAAGCGGCGAGGCACGCCAAATCTCAATCACCCGACCTACTATTTCAATCGGGAGCTGAGCTGGTTGCAGTTCAATGAGCGTGTCCTCGAACAGGCCCTGGCGGAAACCAATCTCCTCCTGGAGCAGGTGAAATTTCTCTCGATCTTCTCCAGTAACCTGGATGAGTTCTTCATGATTCGGGTTTCCGGGCTCGGTCGGCAACTGGAGGCGGGGGCACTGCACGCACCACCGGATGGCATGTCGCCGGCGGAGCAGCTGACAGCCATCCGTGACCGTTTGGATCCGGCATTGGCTGCAGCGGTGGCATGTTGGACGCACGATCTGCGACCCAGGCTTGCAGAAGCGGGCATCAACGTCGTGGCCTATGATGAGTTGAAAGGCAAGCAGCGAAGATTACTCCGGCGACTCTTCAAACGTGAGATCTTCCCGGTTCTGACGCCCTTGGCCTTTGATCCCGGGCACCCATTCCCACACATCTCGAATCTCAGTCTCAACCTGGCGGTGGTGATCAATGATCCCAGGCATGGTGAGAAGTTCGCTCGCGTGAAGGTTCCTCATATGTTCCCTCGTTTCCTGCGTATCCCAAGTGAGGAAAAGGCGGATGCTATGCAGCGGCTGGGTCTGGAAGGGACCACCTACTCCAACTTCGTCTGGTTGGAAGAGGTGGTCGTGGCCAATCTCGATCTGCTCTTTCCCGGCCTGGAGGTGGTGTCGGCGTATCCTTTCCGGGTAACCCGCGACGCGGATTTCGAGATCGAGGAGGACGAAGCTTCCGACTTGATCACCGCGATGGAAGTCGTCGTCGGGCAGCGCCATTTCGGGTCGGTGGTGCGACTCGAGGTCGACGCCCGGATGCCAGACCGGGTCCGCGACATTCTGATTCGTAATTTCGAGCTGGCGCCCTACCAGGTCTATTCCGTAGAGGGCCCCTTGGGTTGCTCGGATCTGATGGAGTTGGCCCAGCTGGACCGACCCGAGCTGAAGGACCCGCCCTTCAAGCCCACGACTCCGAAGTGCTTGAAGCGTCGCGAAGAGAGCATTTTCTCGGTCATGCGGCGTCGCAATGTCTTGCTCTATCACCCGTACGACAGCTTTCGGCCGGTGGTGAGCTTTATTCGAGAAGCTGCCAGGGATCCCGATGTCCTGGCGATCAAGCAGACCCTCTACCGCGTAGGGCCGAACTCACCCATCGTGGCGGCGCTGCGACAAGCTCGTGAGAATGGCAAGCAGGTGTCGGTCCTCGTCGAGCTCAAAGCACGCTTCGACGAGGAAAACAACATTGTCTGGGCGCGCTCCCTCGAGCAGGCCGGGGTACATGTGGTCTATGGTCTCATGGGCCTCAAGACCCACGCCAAGATGTGCCTCGTGGTGCGCCGGGAGCCGGATGGCTTACAGCGCTACGTCCATATGGGGACGGGGAACTACAACCCGGTCACCGCCAGGATCTACTCGGATCTGGGCTACTTCACGTGCGATCCGGAGATCGTTGCCGACGTCACCTACCTTTTCAATGCTTTGACCGGGTACTCCGGTACCGACGATTATCAAAAGCTGCTGGTCGCCCCGGGTGCGATGCGACAGCAGCTGCTCGATCGGATTCAGCGGGAGATCGAGTGCCACTCAGGTGGGCAGCAGGGTCGGATCGTCTTCAAAATGAACTCGCTCGTAGACAAGGCCTGCATCAAGGCTCTTTACCAGGCCTCGATGGCGGGTGTCGAGGTCGAGCTGCAGGTACGGGGCATCTGTTGTCTGAGGCCCGGAGTGGCCGGGGTGAGCGACAACATCCGCGTGACATCGGTAGTGGGGCGTTTTCTGGAACACTCTCGAATCTACTACTTTCGGAACGGCGGGGAGGACGAGATTCTACTCGGCAGTGCCGATATCATGCCCCGCAACCTCGACGGTCGGGTCGAGACGCTCTTCCCGGTGGAGGATGAGAATCTCAAAATCGCGCTGCGGGACGAGATTCTGGCTGTGCACCTGGCGGACAATGCCCAGTGCTATCAGCTCGGAGAGGATGGTCAGTACCAAAAGGTTCCGGTCCGGGAAGGCGAGGCGTTGCTGAGCTCGCAGGCGAGGCTGCTCGAGAGGCAGGACTCCTGGCATCTCGACGAACTTCAGGTCGAGTAGTCGGCCGGATTCCCGGTTACTTGTTCTTCTTCTTTTTGTCCTTGCCCGACCCGGAGTTGTCCCTCGGCCTGTTCTGCCCAGAACCCTCCGGCTCGAGAGCCGATGCCAGCACATCGATGATCGTGCGTTGTGTCTTGACCCGTTCCCAGTACTTGTCGTTGCCTTCGATGATGGTCCAGGGAGCGGTCACCGTGCTGGTCTTCTGCAGCATGTCGGTCACAGCCTGCTCGTACTGATCCCATTTCTCGCGGTTGCGCCAATCCTCCTCCGTGAGCTTCCACTTTTTGTGGGGCGTCTCCTTGCGGGCTTCGAATCGGCGTAGTTGCTCGTCGGGGCTGATGTGAAACCAGAGCTTGGCCAGCAGCATCCGGTGGTTGGTCAGCTGGCGCTCGAAGTCGTTGATCTCTCGGTAGGCTCGACGCCACTCGCTCTCAGCAGCGAAACCCTCCACCCTCTCCACCAGGACACGGCCGTACCAGGATCGATCGAAGATCAGGATCTGCTTGTCCTCCGGAGCCCGGAGTCGTCTCCAGAAGCGCCACAAGTAGTGGTGAGTCTTGTCCTCGCCTTCCGGGGGACCGATCGCATAGACCTCGTAGCCCCGAGGATCGATCTTCTCGGTCAGGCGACGAATGGCTCCTCCCTTGCCGGCGGCATCCCATCCTTCGACGATGATGACCAAGGAGCGCTGCTGCTGGTAGAGCTCGCGGGTCAGACTTCGCAGGCGAAGCTGACATTCGAGAATCTGCTTCTTGTAGTCCTCGCGTTCGAGGCTGCGGGTCAGGTCAATGGTTTCGAGCATGGTCTTCTGGCCTAGTCGTCCAGATCGGGTTGGTCGTCTTCCTCGTCTTCGTCGATTCCGGGTGCTGCCGGAATCTCGTACCCATGAGCCGCCAGGTGTTCCTCCATGCCCGAGATGATAGTGGTGAAGACCTTGATGCGAGCCCAGTATTTATCGGTGGCCTCCACCAGCGTCCACGGTCCGAATTCCGTCTCGGTTCTTTCGAGCACCTCCTCGACAGCCAGTAGATACTCGTTGTACTCCTCATGGTGCTTCCAGTCCTCCGGTTCCACAATCCACGCGGTCATCGGATCAGCGGACAGTTTGTCGAATCGCGCCTTCTGCTCGGACTTGGAGATGTGCAGGAAGAACTTGACGATGAGATAGCGATCATCCGCCAGCGTGCGCTCGAACGAGACGATGTCCCGATAGCCGCGTCGCCATTGATCTTCGGTGACTAAACCCTCGACTCTCTGAACCAACACACGCCCATACCAGCTGCGATCGAAGATGGCCATCTCACCCCAGTTGGGAACCCGTATCCAATAACGCCATAGCCAGGGCAAGTGAGTCTCGAAGGTGCGAGGCTCGCGAATCGCATGCAGACTGAAATTGCGGGGCTCGAGCTTCTGAGTGAGCTTGCGGATGGTTGTGCTTTTGCCTGATGCATCCCAACCCTCGAAGAGCACCATCGTGGCCAGATCCGCTTCCCAGCAGGCCCTCTGCAGGCGGTGTAGCCGACGTTGCAGGGCCGGCAGCCGCTTCTTGTAGTCGGCCTTGGGGGTCTCGAGGCTCAGGTTGAGGGCTTCAAGCATGGTCGGGTAGGCCGGTCAGTCTGGGTGGAACGGTGAGATTGTCTCACAGATCTGACGCTTCTCGGTTTCGCTCCACAGCGCTCGGTAGGCCAGCGAGGCTGGCGACCCATCGGCAAATTCGAGGGACCTGGGCGACCTGCTCTTCAGAGGCTCGGACAAGCTCCGCGAAGGTCAGCCATAGCGGCCTTCGATGTAATCGGCAGTCTCGCGGTTCGTCGGAGTGACGAAGATGTCTTCCGTGGGAGCATGTTCGATGACTTTTCCCAGCAGCATGAAGATGCACTCTTCACTGGCCCGACGCGCCTGAGCCATGTTGTGGGTGACCATCAGGATGGTGTACTCACCGCGCAGCTCCCAGATCAACTCTTCCACCGCTTCCGTCCCTTTCGGATCCAGAGCCGAGCAGGGTTCATCCATCAACAAGACCGTCGGCTTGACGGGCAGAAGACGGGCGATACAGAGCTTCTGCTGCTCCTCGAGAGAGAGGGCGGTCGCCCTGCTGTCCAGAATGTCCTTGACCGTATCCCACAGAAGGACCTGTTGCAGGGCTCCCTCGACGATCTCATCGCGTCGGTTGCGGCTCAGTTTTTCGCCACCCATGGCCAGTCGGTAGCCGAAGATGACGTTGTCCCGGATTGACAAAGGCAGGGGATTCGGTCGCTGAAACACCATGCCGATCTTTTTGCGGACCTGGGCCAACTCCACCTCCGGGCTGTAGATGTCGTGCCCCAGGACCTTGATGCTGCCGGTCGTCCGAACATACCCGAGCCGTTCGTTGATGCGGTTGATGCTGCGCAGAAAGGTGGTTTTGCCACAGCCCGAGGGTCCTATCATCGAGGTGATCATTCCTTGCTTGATCTGCAGATCGATGTTGTAAAGGGCCTGGAAGGTGCCGTACCAGAGATTGAGTTTCTCGGTATCGATAGCAGGAGCGGCACTGGGCGTCGGCCTATCCAAAGCGACCCTCCACATAGGCCTGGGTGCGTTCGTCCGTGGTCTGCCGGGTGAACAGTGCCTCGGTTTCGGCGACCTCCACCATCTCACCCATCAGGAAGAAGGCCGTCCGATCGGCCAGGCGTCTGGCCTGCTGAACCAGGTTGGTCACCAGCACAATGGTGATCTCGTCCTTGAGGACCTTCAGGACGTCTTCGATCCGCATGGTGGTGACGGGATCGACCGCGATTGAGAACTCGTCGAGGAGCAGGAGATCGGGATCCTGTGACAGGGCTCGTGCGATCGTGAGTCGTTGCTGCTGGCCACCGGACAACAAGCTGCCGAGGGAGTTGAGTCGGTCCTTGACCTCGTCCCAGAGCGCTGCCCGCTGGAGGCAACGCTCGACGATCTCATCGAGAACTGCCTTGCCCTTGACTCCGGCCAGACGAGGAGCCAGAGCCACGTTGTTGTAAATGGTCATGGGAAGCCCCACTGGAAGAGGGAAGACCACGCCGATGCGTTGACGCAGCGAGTAGACGTTGCGCCATTTGCGAATGTCGCGACCGTCGAAGCGGATCGCGCCTTCGACCTGCATCCCGGGGGTAAAGAGGTCCATCCGGTTCAGCGCTCTGAGAAACGAAGTCTTGCCGCTATTGGCTGGCCCGATGATGCCGAAGATCTCGTTCTCTCGAATGTCGAGAGTAACGCCATCGAGGGCGACCTTCTGGCCATAGCGGATGGTCAGATCCCGAACCTCGACCTTGGTGGGATTCTCTACCACTTTTTCTTGCCTCGCAGGTACATCCGAAAGGCGATCGAGACCGCGTTCATTGCCAGAACCATGGAGATCAGAACGAGTGCCACACCGAACGGCATCGCTTCAGGGACTCCGGGAACCTGCGTCGAGATCACGAACAGGTGGAGCGACATTGCCATGGTCTGGTCGAAAACACTCTGCGGCAGAAACGGGAGAAAGAAGGCTGCGCCGGTAAACATGATGGGGGCTGTCTCGCCGGCCGTGCGCGACACCTCGAGAATGACGCCGGTCAGGATGCCGCTGATGGAATTGGGCAGGACGACACGGCGGATTGTCTGCCATCGGGTCGCTCCCATGTTCCAGCAGGCCTCACGAAAGGCCTGGGGGACTGCCTGCAGGGATTCGCGGGTGGCGACGATGACTACCGGTAGAGTCATGATGGCCAGGGTCAGGCTGGCCGCGAGGATGCTGGTTCCGAAACGGAAGAAGAGCACGAAAGCGCCCACACCGAAGAGGGCGTGGACTATGGAAGGCACACCGGCGAGATTGATGATTGCCAGGTTGATGGCTCGAGTCAACCAGTTGTCGGGTGCGTACTCGCTGAGGTAAAGGGCGGCGGCAACTCCGATGGGTACCGAGGCCAGGAGCGCCACCGACACGAGCCAGATGGTCCCCACCAGGGCCGGAAAGATGCCTCCTGCTGTCATCCCTTCCTTCGGCTCGGTGAAGAGAAAATCCATCGAGATAACTGGGCCACCTTCGTGGATCAGGACGGCGAGGATTACCAGCACCGGCAGGATGAGTAAAAGAGTCATGACCAGGAACAGCAGGCCCCAAAGGCGTTCCACCTTGCGGTTCTTGATGTTGAGGTCGGTCGCTTCGAACACGGCTGCCTACTTCTTGCGTATTCCGCGGACGACGAGATCGGCGGTGAGATTGATGATGAAGGTGATGGCGAAGAGAAAAATCCCCAAGGTGAAAAGCGCTCTGTAGTGATCCGAGCCAACGGCTGTTTCGCCAAGCTCGGCCGCGATTGTCGCGGTTAGCGCCCGTACCGAATCGAAGATGCTCGTCGGCATGTTGATCGAGTGACCGCTGGCCATGAGTACGGCCATGGTTTCTCCGAACCCTCGGCCAACACCCAGCAGGATGGCCGCAACCAGCCCGTTCTTGGCAGCCGGGATGATTACCCTGAGGATCACCTGCCAGCGCGTCGCGCCCATGGCCTCGGCAGCCTCACGGTAGGTGTCAGGCACGGCTTTGAGCGCGTCCTCGGCTATCGTCGTCATGATCGGGGCGGCCATGAGGCCGAGAATGAAGCCGGCATTGAGAATGTTCAGACCGACAGGGACGTTGAACAGCTTGATGATAAGGGGATTCATGATGCTCAGACCGATGAAGCCCCAGACCACAGAGGGAATGGCAGCCAGCAGTTCCACCAGGACCTTCAGGGCTTCACGCGTTTTGCCCGTGGCGAATTCCCCGATGTAGATCGCCGCTCCAAGAGAGAAGGGGACGGCCACCAGTATTGCCAGGCCCGTCACGCTCGCCGTGCCGGCGATCAGAGCCAGGGCACCATAGGTCGCGTTGTGTTCGGAGGTGGGGCGCCACCGGGGCGAGGTGAAGAACTCGACCGCGTCGAATCGGCCGAGGAGGAAGGGCAGTCCCTCTTTGGTGATGAAGATGAAGATACCGAGGATGAAGATGATCGCTGAGACGCCGCCGACGAAGACGAGCACCTGCACCGCCTTGTCGATGTACCAGGCAAGGTTCCTGCGATCGAGATCGGTGGCGACAGGCTGGCTCAGGGTGCGTCCTCTCCGCGAAGAAGTTGCATGAGTTCGTGGAGCTTCTCCTTGAGGCTCTTCGAGGCTTCTGCGAGCCAAGCCTTGGCGCGTTCAGAATCGAGATCTTCGGGCACCGGTGCGATGTCCCAATCGAGAAGAACCGTGTGGAAGGGAACAGTCTCGATATGGGCAGCGGCGCCGGGACCCAACCCCACAATGACGTGGAAATCGGCCAATTCTTCAGTGGCACGATCGAGACCAGAGGGAGCGAGTTCCTCACCATCGAGTCCATTCTCCTGCAGGAACACCTCGAGGGCGGGAAGAAGTCGGCCTGCTGGATTCCAGCCGGCACTGGAGTACCTGCCGCTGCCGGGGAAGGCTTTTCTGGCATAAGCGGTAGCCAGTTGACTGATGGCATCGTTCTTCTCGTCGACGAAGAGGATGCGATAGACCTTTTCTCCCTTGGTCTCACCGGCGACGGCGAAGATCGTGTCCTCGCAGATATTCTTCGCCTGGTCGCTGACTCGACCGATTCGATTGAAGATGACCAGCAGTGCGAAGAGGTCCTTGATCGGGCGTGAGCCGCGCTCGCCTTCTCGCACCAAATCGCCGAAAATCTTCTGATAGGTGCTCTCCACGTGGCTCGCCATGCCCTTCGTGCCGCGGGCCAACTCGGCGTTGCCCTCGAGGAACGCCTCCATCGCCTGCCTGAACATTTTCACAGCCTGGTCCGCGATGAGCTGAATGTCGCTGCCTACGGAGTCACCTGGCTTGCCAGACAGCTGCACCGCTTCTCTGGCGATGGCGACTGCGTAGTCGCCGATCCTCTCGAGCTCGACGTTGAGCCGCAATACCGCTGAAACGAAGCGCAGGTGGCCCGCACTGGGGAGGTGGCGGGCGACGAACCCGTGGCACAGCTTGTCGATCGCGCGGATCTCGCGATTGATCGGCTTGTCTCCCAGGATGACCTGGTTCGCCAGTGGGCGGTCCAGGGTGAGGGTGGCGTGAACGGCGTTCTTGAGCCCCAGCTCGATTTCCCGAGCCACATCCTGAACGCGGCGTCGGATGGCCGAGATGTCCTGTTCCAGTCGCTGTTCATAGTGGGTCATGCTTGGCGACCCCTTTCTTCAGAGATGGCTCAGCCGCAGGCGACTTGGCGCACCGGTGCGTAGCCCTTGTCCTGGATGATGCACTGTCCTTCGTCGCTGAGAATCCAGTCGAGGTATTCCTTGATGGCTCCTTCGGGCTGCCCAGCGGTGTACATGAGGAGTGGCCGGGCGATCGGGTAGGAGCGATCGATCGCGCTCTCCACGGATGGCTCGACACAGTCTCCACCTTCTTCAATCGCGATGCAGGGCATGCGGACCTCATCGGTGGCATAGGCCAGCCCACTGTAGCCGACCGCGCAGGGAGTGTGGAGCACGAGGTCGACGACATCCTTCGATCCGTGCATGTCCCGTGAACCGAGCTTGTAGTCGCGCTCCTTGCCCAGCACTGTTTCCTTGAAGTAGACGTACGTTCCGGAGTTGTTCTGACGACTGACCCGGACGATCTCGCCGCTGTCGCAGCCGGGAATCTCCGTCCCGATCTCACTCCAGCTCTCGGTTGCCCCACCCTCCCCATAGATCTCCGCCAGTTGACTCAGGGTGAAGCTCTGGATGGGGTTGTCGCTGTGGACATAGACCGCCAGCGCGTCGTAGCCGACCACCCACTCGACAGGATCGATCCCGTTGCCGCGAGCCATCTCCATCTCTTTGTCCTTCATCTTGCGACTGGCGTTGGCAATGTCCACCGTGCCGTTGATCATCGCTGAGATGCCGGTACCCGAGCCACCGCCCGTGACCGCCACCGCGACGTTGGGATTGACCTCTTTGTAGTTCTCGGCCCAGGCCTGGGCCACGTTGACCAGGGTGTCCGAACCCTTGTTTTGAATCAGAACTCGTCCGCCGGTCTGTTCGGAACGGGGCCCGCAGGCTGAGACTGCCAACAAGACAAGTACGGCGCTGACTCTCTTCATGTTCGATCCTCTCTCTTCTCAAGTGGCCAGTTAGACGGGCAGGACTGGGATAGGTAGATGCCTTCTGTCCAGATGTAGGCAGGATGTTACCGGGCGCGGCTGATGCTAGTCTCCACGGGTGACAATAGCGTTACAATGTCGCGGCTCTCGGGTGACAAGCCGGCTAGCTGGGCTCTCCTCACTTCGCAGAATACCACTTGCAGACGGGCATCTTTGGACCGATCGCCCGCGCGGAAGCCCCACGAATAGCAGAGGGGCTGAACTTGAATAGAGAAGAGGTCTCGATGCCTGGACTGGCTCGTGAAGGCGCTGAAGCCTTATCGCAGGAGCAGGCTATCCTGGAATCCAGGTACGGTGGCCTGATTCGCCTGGGACTTCTGTTGGTGCTGCTTTTCGCGTTCTTCGTCGGACTCGATTTGATGGGCCTTTCGTTCAAGCTTTTCGGGAAGGGTTTCGCAGAGATACTGATCGAGCGTACTTCGAACCCGTTCGTCGGGCTTTTCATCGGCATTCTGGCCACGACTCTTGTGCAGAGTTCCTCGACGACCACGTCGATGACGGTCGCGCTGGTGGCGGCTGGGGCGCTGACGATCGAAGGCGCGATTCCAATTGTCATGGGGGCAAATATCGGGACTTCGGTGACCAATACCCTGGTCTCACTGGCACACGTTACTCGTCGAGAAGAGTTCCAGCGGGCCTTCGCCGGCGCAACCATCCACGACTTCTTCAATTGGATGGCAGTGTTGATTCTCTTGCCAATCGAGCTGGCGACAGGCTTTCTCGCCAGGTCGGCCGGGTTCCTGGAGTCGATTGTCGAAGGAGTCGGCGGCATCGAGATGATGAACCCGCTGAAGGAAATGGTACGCCCGGTCTCGCAACAGGTCGTGGCGTGGCTGGGCGAATCCGGCGTCCTGGTTCTGATCGTCGGCATCGCGCTGCTGATGGCGAGCCTCAAGTTCCTGGTGGACGTGTTGAAGGCGTTGATGACGGGCAAGGCAGAGAGAATCCTGCACAACACCCTGTTTCGGTCGTCTCTGTCCGCCATCGCAGCGGGGCTCGCGATCACAGTCATGGTCCAGAGCAGCTCCATCACTACTTCCTTGATGATTCCCCTCGTTGGGGCCGGTGTCGTAACCCTTGAACAGTTATTCCCCTTTACCATCGGCGCGAACATCGGCACGACAATCACCGCGATGTTGGCAGCGCTTTCCACTGGAAGCCCGGCTGCAGTCACCGTGGCTTTCTCGCACCTGATGTTCAATCTCTCTGCCTCGGTGCTGATCTATTTGCCGCCGCCCATCCGCGCGATTCCCTTGTATCTGGCTCGCACTCTGGGTCGCATCGGCAGTCAGAATCGCTTGATGGCTGCGGCCTATATTTTGTTGGTCTTCTTTGGACTCCCGCTCCTGATGCTGTTGGTAACGGGAGTTCTGTAATCGGGTTTGATGAGCTTGGAGGACAGCGATGTTCAAGCAACTCTTTGGGTCAGGTAAGCGATCATCCCTGGTCGAGGCTGCATTCGAGGACGTGTCGCGGATGCTTCAACAGTCAGCCAAGATGCTGGATCTTTCCCTTGCCGCCCTGTTGGAGAACAAGAGCCTGGACGCTGATCTGGAAAACATGGACGATGTCGTCGACGAGGGAGAGCGGATGGTGCGCAGGACGATTCTGGAGCACCTGAGCGTCAATCCGGCCCAGGACCTGGTCGCCAGCCTGATTCTGGTGAGCATGGTGCAGGATGCGGAGCGAATTGGCGACTTCGCCCGTGGCATGGGCGAATTGGTGACCCTGGCCGGAAGTCCACGCGAAGGCGTTCATGCGGATGAGCTCAGGTCTTTGGCAACGCGTCTGAAGCCGATGTTCGAGATGTCCGAGACGGCATTCAGAGAGGACGATTCCGAGTTGGCCCAGCGAGTCGTCAACGAACACGTCGAGCTGAAGCAGGAGTTGATCGAGTACACCAGTCGGGTGGCGAGAAGTGATCTCAGCGCCGATATGGCGATTGTGTACGCAACGGCTGCCCGCATTCTTCGCCGGATCAGCGCTCATCTGAGCAACATCGTGTCGTCTGTGATCCAGCCTTACGACCGGATCCGACACGGCGACGAAGATCTCTAGACTGGCTGACTTGGTTCAGGTCGAAAGCCGTGCAGGTTGTACCGAGACCTGGAAGATGGCGAGCAGCAGACATGCCACTCCCACCCACTGCCAAACTCCGAGAAGCGAGCCGTTGACCAGGTAGTCGAACAAGATGGCGCTCAGGGGCAGACAGAGCTCACAGACGGCAGACACGATGGCTGGCACTCGGGACAGCCCAAAGTAATAGAGAAATATCGCTCCGCTGCCAGTGGTCAATCCGATCACCAGAATCAGGAGCCAGTTGGTGGGGGTCACGGTGGCGAATGGCAGACCTTCGCCGCTCGCCAGCAAGTACATCAGCGCCAGCAGGCTAGTCAGGCCATAGCGGGCAAATGCAGCCTGTCGAAAGTCCAGAGTCTGCAGGAGCTTTTTGCCAAAGACGGTGGCGGATCCGAAAGCTGCCGCAGCCGTTGCCGCCCAGACAGCGGCCTGGGTGGTTTTCGAGCTATGGCCGATCTCTGGAAGACTCAGGCCGAAGGTCAGAAGGTAGGCCCCGACGAGAGCCAGTGATGCCCATAGCACGAATCGTCGGGTGATCCTCTCGCCCAGCAGAATCCTGGCCAGCACGATGGCAAACAATGGCTGAAGCTTCTGCAGCAGGACGACAACGCTGACCTGATTGAACTCCACCAGGAAGAGTGCCTTGACGATAGCGAAGGTTCCGAGGATGCCGCCGCAAAGCGCCACCAGGGTCAAGATCACCCAGTCCCTGGCTGCCAAGCGACGGATCGCCCCGTAGGTCTCGAACAGCACCGGCTGCATGAGAATGAAGGGAATGAGGTGGAGAAGAAAGACGACGAAGGGAACACTGAGATTGAACAGACGTGGGGTCAGCACGACCCCGTCCAGGCCCCACAGAACGGCCGCCAAGCAGATCGCCAGGGCTCCTGGAATGGTTCTCTTTTCCACGGCGAGCGCGATGCTAGCACTGTCCCAGGGAAGATCGACTCCTTGGCGACTCGGGAAGAAACCCTGCCAGAGTGGGGGGGCCTGTCCAGCCCACTCCGCCAGGGTGCGGGTGAGATACCAAGGAGGTTCTACTTCGGTAGAAAGGTACCCACTGCACCTCGGCATGGCCGCGGGCAGTGTGTGACAGCATCGTCACTGTGACTGGAAAATCTAACGCTTCACTGACAGCGGTATGAGAGACAGGTAATGAGTTCGATATGAAGCGGCTGGGTATTGTCGACCTCGGTTCGAATACCGCCCGTCTGGTCGTTTTCGCCTTCGAGCCGGGGCAGTGGTACAGGTTGGTCGATCAAATCCGCCAACCGGTTCGACTCGGACAGGGGCTCGGAGAAGACGGCGAGTTGACGGTCGCCGCCCAGAATCGCGCCGAGCGTGCCCTGCGGCTGTTTTCCGATTATGCCACCAGTACCGGTCTCCCGCCTCTGGAGATCCTCGCCACCAGCGCATTGCGGGATGCGAGGAATCGGGATGACTTCCTGGATCGCGTCGAGCGCCTGGGGCTGGAGATCTCCGTTCTCGATGGCGTCGAAGAGGCCGAGCTCGGCGTGCTGGCGGTAGCCAACGGGTTCGAGTTCGAAGATGCCTGGGTGATCGACCTGGGTGGGGGCAGCGCTCAGGTTTCCCTCATGGAAGCACGTGCGTTCGTCGGGGGGCAGGCCCATCCTCTGGGTGCCGTTCGGCTGACCGAGCAGTTCTTGCCTTCGGATCCACCGAAACCCAGGGAAATCGAGCGACTCGAGGCATCCCTCGACAATCAGTTGGGTCCGCAGGCTGGAGAGATGGGTGCTCGCCCGCTTCCCCTCGTTGCCATGGGTGGGACGATTCGCAACCTGGCCAGGGCGGTTCAGAAGGAGGCAGGGTACCCCCTAATCGATCGAATCCATGGGTACTTTTTGTCG
This sequence comes from uncultured Acidobacteriota bacterium, assembly GCA_963707075.1. Classification (GTDB taxonomy): domain Bacteria; phylum Acidobacteriota; class Thermoanaerobaculia; order Multivoradales; family JAHEKO01; genus CAXMQZ01. The sequence goes on along the minus strand of CAVPOX010000002.1, from coordinate 440,822 downwards.
ACAGACGCGCTGGAAGGTTTGGTGGAGAGATTGATCAGCTGCAAAGCGAAGAAGCGCGGAGCGATTCCCGGGATCAAGATGGACCGAGCGGATCTAATCGTGGCCGGGTCGCTGGTCTTTCGCTGGATTCTGCGCCGAGCCCAGGCCGAAGGGCTGTGGATCTCCGGACTCGGGCTGCGGGAAGGGGCCTTGATGAGGAGATTCCTGCCGCAGCCGTATCTGATCGAGAACCTGCATGGTTTCAGTGTGCAGAATCTGCTGCAGCACTATGCCCAACCCAAAGAGAATGTCGTGTTGACCCGAAAGCTCGCTGCCAGATTGTTCACCTGCTTGCGACCGCTCCACGGATTTGGCGATCGTCAGGGGGACCTGCTGGATGCTGCCGTGGTCCTGCAGGACATCGGGCTGGCGGTGAACGTCTATCGGCACGATCAGCATGGAGAATATCTGGTCTCTGCGGCGCCCTTGAATGGGTTCTCGCACAGGGAGCAGGCTCTGTTGGCACTGCTGGTGCGCTATCACCTCGGGGGCAGGCCTCGTCTCGGACCCTATGCAAAGCTCTGCGAGGAGTCTGATCAGCGGCTGTTGAGAACCTTGGCTGCGTGCCTTCGTCTGGCGGACCACCTGGAGCGACCTCGGGCCCAACGTGTCCAGGATCTGCAGGTGGAGATCCGGAAATCGAAGGTCATCCTCCGTCCGGTAGCGGTTGAGGACTTGAGTCTAGAGGTCTGGCAGATCGAGCAACACCGGTCGCTCTTCGAGTCGGCATTCGGTCGGCAGTTGTCGGTTGAACCCCGGATTGTCTAAGCATCCTCGACGGACTCGTCTCTCGGTCGGCTCTGTCACAGGACTGTCACGCCTTCGTCGCCCGGGCTCGGGCGAGAGGATTTAGAGTCACGGGTGAGTGATGATCGAGACCCTCTCAACTCGCATATTTCGCGAGCCAGAGCCCCGTACTTCTGTCAGAGAAAGGTCGCAGAAGGCTGTCGCCACCGATATTGTCGATGCCGTGGTCGAGATCGACCACCTCTCGTTGCTCTACGGGACGAAAGAAGCGCTCACGGATGTTTCGATGAGGATCCCGGGTCGCCAGATCACTGCCTACATCGGACCTTCGGGGTGCGGAAAATCGACTCTCCTGCGCTGCCTGAATCGTCTCAATGATCTGATCTCCGGGGTCCGTATAGAAGGAGCAGTCAGGTTCGAAGGGGACGACATCTATCAGAAGAGCGTAGACGTCAACCTGTTGCGGAAGAGGATAGGGATGGTCTTTCAGAAGCCCAACCCGTTCCCCGTGTCGATTTTCGACAACATTGCCTATGGCTGTCGTATCAAAGGGCTGGCGGGCCGAGCGGAGCTCGAGGAGGTTGTCGAGACCAGCTTGCGACGGGCAGCACTCTGGGACGAGGTCAAGGACCGGCTCGAGGACGATGCTTACGGACTTTCGGGGGGCCAGCAGCAACGCCTGTGCATCGCCAGGGCGATTGCGACCGAGCCTGAGGTCGTTCTTTTCGATGAGCCATGTTCCGCCCTCGACCCGCTCTCCACCGCGAAGATCGAAGAGTTGATGCAGGATCTGAGGCAGGACTACACGCAGGTCATCGTCACCCACAACATGCAGCAGGCTTCGAGGATTTCTGACTACACGGCCTTCATGTATCTTGGCGAATTGGTCGAGTACGGTCCCACCGAGGAACTGTTCGTCCACCCGGTTGAACAAGCAACGGAAGATTACATCACCGGCCGTTTTGGCTGATATCTGACTGCGGTTCTCTAGCAGTCAGTGAGCTCGTGCAGGTTTGCCTCTTGGTGCGCGGCGGTGTCGCTGAAGCTGTGTGCGGCTGACATGAGCTACCAGCTGCGTTCGGTCTTGCGCCGAATGATCACAGCTGTCAGATTCATGATGATCAGGAAGATCAGCAGGACGATGATGGCGGCGGAGGTCTTTTCCGCGAAGGCGCGCTCGGGACTGTCCGCCCACAGGTAGACCTGCACAGGGAGAACGGTCGCTGGGTCGAACACACTCGCCGGGACGTCAACGATGAAGGCGACCATACCGATCATCAAGAGTGGCGCTGTTTCACCGAGAGCTTGCGCCATACCGATGATGGTACCGGTAAGAATCCCGGGCAGGGCAAGTGGCAGGGTGTGATGGAACATCACCTGCATAGGCGAGGCACCCAGGCCGTAGGCTGCCTCTTCTATCGAGGGCGGGATCGCCTGCATGGCGGCGCGGGCTGGAATGATGATTCGGGGTAGCGTCATCAGGCTAAGGACGATACCGCCCACCAGCGGGGCCGAGCGAGGCATGTTGAAGAAGTTTAGAAAGACCGCCAGACCGAGCAAACCATAGACGATCGAAGGAACCGCGGCCAGATTGTTGATGTTGACCTCGATCAGATCGGTCCAGCGATTCCTTGGTGCGAACTCTTCCAGGTAGATCGCTGCCGCGATACCGAGAGGAAAAGAGAGCGCCAGACAGACCAGCATGGTGTAGGCCGACCCAACGGCCGCACCCCAGATGCCGGCCAGCTCGGGCTCGCGCGAATCCCCGGCGGTGAAGAATCGCCTGTTGAAGCGACTTTCAACGAATCCCAGTTCTTCGAGGGCGTCGACCCATGCGATCTGGTTGTCGGTTACCCTTCGCGAGTCCTCGGGAACATCCCGTGGAATATTCCCCTTGAGCAGCATGTCGATGTCATCGGAGGCCGGTACCCACACGACCTCTCGGGTACCGATGAGGGCCGGGTTCGCTTCCACCCGTCGCTGTATCTCGAAAGGTGCGGAGTTGGAGACGAGCGCGGTCAGCTCGCGCCTCTCGTTGCGGCCGCTCACCTCCGGGAACTGCTCGGTCAGGGCGTCCCGAACCAGTTTGTTGTAGTTGGCCGAGGCGAGAACCTCGGGGTCACGCGTCCCGTCGGGGTCAATGACCTCCGGGTCGAGGTGGACTTCCAGCCCAACGAAGTGTTGGGTGAATGCCGAGTAGCCCTTCGAGACAATGCTGCAGAAGAGCACCGCCAGGAAGACCCCGCCGATGACGAGGGCCGCAGCACAGGCGAAGCGAAATCGGCGCTCTGCCCGGTAACGGCTGGTCAGCCTGCCGGCGACTGCCTCGCGAGTGAGCATGTCAGAGGCACTGGAAGAGACCGAGCTACTCATACTGCTCCCGATACTTGCGCACGACATGGAGTGCGATCACGTTGAGGACCAGGGTGACGAGAAACAGGACGAGACCCAGTGCAAAGGCGGCCAAGGTCTTGGCGCTGTCGAACTCCTGGTCGCCGACCAGGAGCGTCACGATCTGGACCGTAACGGTGGTGACGGCCTGTAGGGGATTGAAGGTGAGATTGGCCGCCAGACCAGCCGCCATGACGACGATCATCGTTTCGCCGATGGCTCTCGAAACAGCCAGCAGGATGCCACCAACGACGCCTGGCAGGGCGGCCGGGAAGATGACTCGCCGAATGGTCTCCGACTGGGTGGCGCCGAGACCGATCGAGGCCTCACGTAGGCCCTGGGGCACGGCGCTGATCACGTCATCCGAGATCGACGAGACAAACGGGATAATCATGATGCCCATCACCCCACCCGCGGCCAGAGCGCTCTCCGAGGCGACGCTCAGGCCGAGCGATTCGCCCAGGTTGCGGATGAACGGGGCCACAGTCAGGGCGGCGAAGAAGCCGTAGACCACCGTAGGGATTCCGGCCAGGATCTCCAGCATCGGCTTGGCCACGGTCCGCAGGCGGGGTGAGGCGTACTCCGACATGTAGATGGCCGACAGCAAGCCGATCGGCACCGCGACGACCATGGCAATGGCGCTGACCAGCATGGTGCCGGTGAACAGGGGAATGGCACCAAAGGATCCCGAGCTGCCGACCTGATCGGCGCGCAGTGCGGTCTGCGGACTCCATTCGAGCCCGAAGAGGAAGTCGGTGAGCGGCACCATCCTGAAGAAGCGCAGGGTCTCGAACAGGAGCGAGAGGACAATGCCGATGGTGGTGAAGACGGCGATCGTCGAGCCGACGGCCAGAAGGACCCTGGCCGTGGCTTCGACCCTGTGCATGGCTCGCAGGCGGCCCGAGATCAGGCTGTACGCGAGGGCGATTCCTGACAGGCAGAGGAGCAGAACCAGCAGCGTTCTGGCCACTGCGCTGGTTCGTTCGAGGCTCGAGATCTGGTTGGCGGCAGACTGCAGGGTGATATCGACCTCTCCGCTGATGATGTTGCCGCTAGCCAGGTTCTTGGCATCGTTGAGAAAGAGATTGAGCCGCTCGGGAGGCAGGTCCTGAACCTCTGCCGGCAGGTCGGCGACTACCAGCTTGTCGATGATGGCGGACTCGCTGGCGACCCACAGACCCAGGACGACAATGGCCGGCAGCAGGGCCCAGATCAGAACCCAGGACCCGTAGTAGCCGGGAAGTGAATTGAGTTCTTTGGGATGATCGACCAGCGACAGGGCGCGCCGGCGGCCCATCCGATAGCCGATCGAAGAGAGCACCAGCAGGATGACGATGACGAATAAGGTGCTCATGCTGGGGAAAAAGGGTTCTCCGAAGGAATCCGTAACGATAATCACGATGGACCGGTGGCCAGTGAGATCTGGCCACCGGTCCGGGAGGACGAAGGATCAGTCGACGTTGTTCGTCAGCGCGGTGGCGTCTGCGCTGGCCTCCTGTCGCTCGCCATCGGGCAGTGGGATGAGACCGGCGTCAGAGAGATAGCCATCTTCACCCCAGGCGCGATCGGAGGTGAACTCCTTGACGTACTCGGCGATTCCGGGGATCACACCGACGTGAGCGTCCTTGACGTAGAAGAACAGAGGGCGTGAGACAGGGTAGTCGCCACTGGCGATCTGATCAAAGTTGGGCAGCACGCCGTCGACCTTGCTGCCCTGGACCTTGTCGGAGTTCTGATCGAGAAAGCTGAAACCGAAAATGCCCAGTGCCTTCGGGTTCGACTGCAGCTTCTGCACGATGAGATTGTCATTCTCACCCGCTTCGACGTAGGCGCCGTCCTCGCGGATCGTATGACAGACCTCCTTGTACTTGTTCTTGTCGCTGTCCTTGAGGGCCTTGATCCAGCCGAACTCCTTGCAGCCGCCCTCCATGGCCAGCTCGACGAAGGCGTCGCGCGTGCCCGAGGTTGGCGGTGGGCCGAGGACTTCGATCTTGCTGGCCGGCAGACCGGAATCGACATCTTTCCAGGTCTTGTGGGGATTGGGGACCAGCTTGCCATCCGCGTCGCCGGGAACCATCTTGGCCAGCGCCAGGAAGATCTGCTTGCGTGTCAGGGACATCTGTTTCGCCTGTTTTGAGTTGGCCAGGACGATGCCGTCGTAGCCAATCTTGACCTCGGTGATCTCCTTGACACCGTTCTTGTGGCAGAGCTCGACCTCGGTGCTCTTGATCGCTCGCGAGGCATTGGTGATGTCCGGGTGTTCGACGCCGACGCCGGCGCAGAAGAGCTTCAGGCCACCACCTGAGCCAGTGCTCTCGATAACGGGGGTCTTGAACTTCGTGCTGCGACCGAACTGCTCGGCCACCTTGGTGGCGAACGGATAGACCGTCGAGGAGCCGACGATCCTGATCTGATCGCGTTGGGCGTGAGCCGCAACACTCAGGACCAGTCCAATCAGCATGAACAGAACGATGGATTTCTTCATGGGACCTTTCTCCTTTTCCTCTTGCTTTGTCGGACTTCAGGGGTCGGGACAGAACCCGGTAAGAGAAAGAGTAGGTATCTGCTGCGGCGGCGCGGCTACGCCAGGGTGACGGGGGTGTGACGAACGGCTGCGGGTTGGAATCAGCCGAATCGGCCGGTGATATAGGCCTCGGTCTGTTCCTTCCGCGGTCTGATGAACATCGCATCCGTGGCCCCGTACTCGATGAGCTCCCCCAGGTACATGAAGGCCGTCAGATCGGAGACGCGGGAGGCCTGCTGCATGTTGTGGGTCACGATGACCTGGGTGTAGTCCTTCTTGAGCTCCAGCATGAGCTCTTCGATCTTGGCGGTGGAGATCGGATCCAGCGCGGAACAGGGCTCGTCGTAAAGGATGATCTCCGGTTCCACAGCAATCGCTCGGGCGATGCACAGGCGCTGTTGCTGCCCACCCGACAGCCCGAGTGCTCGGTCCTGCAGTCGGTCCTTGACCTCTTCCCACAACGCCGCGGCGCGTAGGCTCTTCTCCACCACATCATCCAGGATGGATCTCTGGTTGATCCCTTGCAGGCGCAGTCCGTAGACGACATTCTCATAGATCGACTTGGGGAATGGGTTGGACTTTTGGAACACCATGCCGATTCGCTTGCGCAGCAGGTTGGTGTCGAAACCAGGTGCGAGAATGCTCTCACCCTCGAAGCGGATGTCGCCCTCGGTGCGGACGATGGGTATCAGATCGTTGAGTCGATTGAGACACCGCAGGAGCGTGGATTTTCCGCAACCGGATGGACCGATGTAGGCGGTGATCTGGCTCCGCGGTATCTTCATTGTGATGCTGTTCAGAGCTTGGGCATCGCCATACCAGAGCGAGAGTCGGTCGATCTCCAGGGCAGGATCTTCGATCGGCGGATCGAGCGCCGGATTGACAGGTGCGGCTGCCGTTTGCTCCAGGTTGACGATTTCGGATGGAGATGAGCTCATGGATACCTCATATGCCGATCGGTCCGATCACTGGGAAGCTGGAGGGGCAGGTGCCTGCAGATGGCGGATGTCTTTACCTTCGACGTAGAAGATGACGTCTTCGGCAATGTTGGTGGCGTGGTCGGCCACTCTTTCCAGGTCGCGGCAAATGAACAGGAGCTGCAGCCCCCGGGTCACATTGCTGGGGTCCTCGATCATGTAGGTGAGCAGCTCTCGCAGGAGCTGTTCATACATGGCATCCACCTCATCGTCGCTCGCGCAGACCTCGGCAGCGAGGTCGCTGTTTCGATCGACAAAGGCATCGAGGCTGGAGCGCACCATGTCGCGTACAAACTCGGTCATTCGTGGCAGGTCGACGTAGGGTTTGAGTGGGGGTAGCTGGTTGAGCAGGTGAACTGATTTGCAGATATTGGTGGCCAGGTCGCCAATCCTTTCCAGGTCGGTGTTGATCTTCATCACCGCCACCAGGAACCGCATGTCCACGGCCGTGGGCTGTTGGGTGGCCATTGTGGTCTCGCAGAGCCTGTCGATGTCGATTTGCAGCTGATCGACATCGCGATCCTGCTCGATGATGGCTTCACTCCTGGTGGTGTCGCGATCCACCAGTGCCTGTACCGAGCCGGCAACCATCGCCTCGACGAGGGCCCCCATCCGCAGCAGGTGTTGCCGGACCTCTTCAAGGACTTGATCCAAATGGCGTTCCATTGCGATGTCTTCCTCCGGGCGTCCTTTTCGACACCGCTGCCTACCCAGCGTGCCATAGACTCTCTGAACAGGCAGGATCTATCAGGGCTGGCTCAACCAAGTGAAGGAGCCGTGACAGTCCTGTGACACTCATTGGGGACTCCCCATGGGCTCGCTGTTGCACAAATGCCACAACCCTGACGCACATCTGCAGCATGCCGTTCCTAGACTGCCCGCGATTATCCCGCCGGTTCGCCAGGCGGGTATACGAATCAGAATCTTTTCGGCTTCGACGAAAACACTCAAGGAGGAGATCCCAAGATGTTCAAGCGTTCGTTTCTTATCCTGGCGGTGGCCAGCGCGGCCGCTGCAGGCCTGGCGCCGCGCGCCCATGCCGGAGTCAAGGTCTGGGAGGACGGTGACAAGTGGGTCGAGCTCGGTGGACGGCTGCAGATGCAGTACCTCTACATCACAGAGGACCCACGAGAGGGCGAAGGCGGATCGGAAAGCACCATTTTCTTCCGGCGTTTGCGTCCCTACATCGCCGGTTCGGTGACCAAGAACTGGTGGGGGAAATTCCAGTGGGACATGGGCAAGTCACTCGACGGGGACGAGGTTGCTGTCAAGGACGCCTACATGCAGTACATCGGCTTCAAGAACCATGTGATCTTCATCGGCAACTCGAAGACGGTGTTTTCACGCGAGTTTCTGGCGTCCTCCAAGCGGCAGCAGACTGTCGAGCGCTGGTTTGTCGGTCAGCACAACTTCGGCAGTCCAGACCGAATGCTCGGTTTCCGTGTCGATGGCCACTCCAGCAACAAGAAGTTCGAGTACAAGTTCAACATCGGCGGCGAGAACTTCGACCCTGACAACAGGAGGATGGATTTCGACACCCCGGCCAACGACACCGGCGATTGGACCATGGGCTACGTCGGAGCCGGGCGTCTGAGCTACTACCCCCTGGGGGCGATCAAGCGGGATCAGGGCGATTTCGATCGGGGCTCCTTCAAGTACGCCATCGAGGGAGCGGCCTTCTACTGGACCGAGAGTGACAATCGTGCGGATTACACCGACATCGATGAGAACGGTAACAGAATCTGCAACAGCTCGAGCAAGTGCGATCTGGACAATGCGACGGGTTGGGAGCTCAGCGGTGGTGTTCGCGGTCGAGGGTTGTCGGTCGATCTGGAGTACAACGAGATCGCCGGTGAATTGCAGGCCCGGAGTTTCAGTGACGACGAGGGGAATCTGATACCCCTCAACAGCGGCATGTACATCAACGGTGAGACCACGATCAAGAAGTGGCAGCTCGAGGGCGGTTACATGTTACCCAACATTCCGATCGAGTTGGTCTACAAGCGCGACAGTATGGACGCCGATGGCTATGAGACGGCCTGGTATGCGAACGACTTTGGTCTCAACTACTTCTTCAACAAGCACAAGGCCAAGGTCCAGTTCGTTTTTCGCGATGAATCCAACGTCAACGGTGCGGATGGAGACAACCGACAGCAGGTCATCATGCAGTGGCAGTTCGTCTTCTAGGGGATGACGACGTCACTGCGAGTCAGACTTTCCGACGGGCCGGCGACCTTGTGTCGCCGGCTTCGTGCTTGCTATGGCCGGAATCGCAGAATTGTTGGCGCCATGGGGCGCTCGGAGTAGCCGCTCGCCGTGAAACCGGCGTGCGAAGGGCAGTGCTCGGGTGATTTTTTGATAGTTTGATCCTGGTCAAGAAGGCGATCTCGTGGTGCCGCAGCCAAAGTGAAGAAAGGCGTGAAATGAAGAAGACCAAGCGATACGGCCGCTGGAGTGCTCTCGTGTGGGTGGAGATGCTGTGCCTGGCCGTCGCGTCTCCTGCGGTCTCGCAGCAAGGCACGTTGGACCCCGTGGTCGTCGATGTCATCGAGATGTTGAGAGCCGGCGTGGACGAAGGGGTGATCGTACAGTGGCTGGACTCGACCGATCGCCGTCCGGCTGATGTCGGGCGTCAGGGAGTGATTGCCTTGACCGAAGCAGGGGCTTCCGAGTCGCTCATGACCACACTCTTGCAGGGGGTCGAGACGCACAGCGCCGAGTCAGCAGCGAGATCGAAGCCGGCCGGTCAGGAAGCTCCTCCTGCAACCGGGTCCGTCGAGACCCTCATCCATCTACGCGCCAAACAAGCGTTCGTCGACGAGGATGAGCCGGACTCTCCGCGGGCGCAACCCTGGGGGGTCTACCTCTACCTGGACGGCGAGCTGGTGGCCTGGAGCAAGCCCTCGCTCGCAGGCGAGCCGGTCGCATCGCGGCGGTTGATCTCCGTCGGCGACCACGAGCTGCGGGTGGTGCTCCAGCGCTATGAGGACTTGCGAGGAGGTTGGCTCTACGAGTCGCTATCCGTCCCGACGCAGGTTGTTTTTCAAGCACGTGCCGGCGCTCCGCTGGAGATCGAGGTCGAGGTGAAGCGGATCTGGGGTCTGTGGCGGGACCGCAAGGATGGAGGGCCTCTGTCCTACGTCGTCCGTCAGGGGGTCGAGGTTATCGCCGAGCATGAAGGTACTGGCGGCAATCCGGATCGGTGGCAGCCGGTCTGCGAGGATGTCGAGGCCAACCTCGCCAACTCGCCAAAGGTGCCCAAGCGATTTCGAGGGGCGCTGAATCGCTGTATACGCTGGGCGGATCTGTGGATTGGAAAGGGACGGTCGACGTCCCGATCGGAGATTCTCGCCGAGCTCGCCAGATTCGATTTCGAGCCCTCGACACGCTAGGTAGACGAGGTTGGAGGCCTAGTCGGCGTGTATGGGCAGATGCACCCGGAATGTGGAACCCTTGCCCAGGCGGCTCTGCACTTCGACGCGCCCGCCGTGCAGTTGAGCGACGTGCTTGACGATCGCCAGGCCCAGGCCGGTGCCTCCCTCATCTCGACTGCGCCCTTTGTCGACCCGGTAGAAGCGTTCGAAGACCCGGTTCAGTGAGTCTGCCGGGATACCGATCCCGGTGTCGGAGACCTCGAACACGATCTCCTCCTCTCGTTGTTCGAGGTCCGCCCTGACGCTGCCTCCTACGCGGTTGTACTTGACCGCATTGTCCAGTAGGTTGATGACCAGCCTTTCGAGCGCGTCACGATCGCCCCGGAAGGTCGGCTTCGATCGAGACTCGACCTCGAGCTCGATCTGTTTCTCGGTTGCCTGGGGCGCGATCGAGGCGAGGCACTCCTGCAACAGGTTGTCGAGTTGAATGGGCGATCGCTCACTGCCGTCCTCGAGGCTCTCGAGTCGGGACAACGTCAACAGATCTTCCAGCAGCGCCTGCAACCGAGCGCACTGCTGCAGGATGCGGTCCAGAAATCGGCTGAGGGTTTCTTCGCTGTCAATCTCGCCATAGCGGAGAGTCTCCGCGTATCCGCGGATTGCCGTTAGCGGGGTCTTGAGCTCGTGGGAGACATTGGCAACGAAGTCGCGACGCATCCGGCCCAGCAGCACCAGATCGGTGATGTCCCGGGCGACAACCACCGCGCCTACGCCTCTGCCGAGACTCGCCGTCGCCAGCGCGATGGTGCGGACCTTGGGCGATTCCGCGTCAATCTCGGCCAGCGCGGGCTCCCCTGTGGTCAGCGTGGAAACGATGAGGTCTTCCAGTTCCGTCTCGCGGGTAAGCTCCAGGGGTGTGCGTCCTTCGACTTCGCCACGGATACCAAAAAGATGACAAAACGCCGGGTTGGCCAGGCGCGTGAAGCCTTCTTCGTCTGTGACCAGAACGCCTTCCCGCATGCTCGAGACGACCGTCAGGAGGTGCTCTCGCTGCGTCGTCAGGTCCTGAATCTGGCGATCGGCCTGGTCTGCGATCCTGTTGAGAAACCTCCCCAGACGACCGAGTTCCGTCTGGCGAGAGATGCTGATCCGATAGGAGAAGTCGCCGTTCTCCAGGTGCTTTGCCGATTCCAGGAGCTCAGGGGCAACGCGGGAGATCTGTCGCTGCAACCACCACAACCAGCCGGTCATGGCCATCAGGGCAGCGGCTGCCGCGACGATCAGCACCAGGGCGAGCTCCCGTCTCAAGGCTTGAAGTCCTTGCACGGGCTGGGCGAGCCTGACAGTAAACAGACGACCGTCCTGATCGGCCAACGTCCGTGCCGCGTAGACATAAACCAGATCGGTAGTGGCACTGCGGCGCACCGAAGAACCGTCGCCTTGGGCTCGGGCCACCGCGATCTCGGGACGATCGGCATGGTTGTCCATGGCCTGTACCTGGGTCCAGGAACGGGCGTTGTCTGCGAGCACTGTCCCGGACTGGTCCACGATGGTGATCCGGAGCTCCTTCGTGGCAGCCAGGTCTTCGATCTGGGCTTGCAGCGCTTCCGGGGGGAGTGCGAGATGCTCCTCCACGAGTCCGGTGACAACGGGCAGGGCGTGCAGGAGCTGGGTCGCAGCCCCCTGCTGCAGGAGCCCGCTGAGCAGGTACCAGATCAGGGGAATCGAGACCGCCAGAGCGGTCAAGGTGGGAAGAATGAATGCCAGACGGATCTTGGGGGAAAAGAGGAAGTTTCGCACGAGGTTCAACAGCGCATTCGATACCCGACTCCGATGACGGTCTCGATGCGATTGGCTTCGCGACCGAGCTTACGACGAAGTCGGCGAATGTGGGTGTCGACGGTTCGGCTGTCGACTTCCTCGGCATACCGCCAGACGTCGGTGAGAAGTTTGTCCCGGGTCTGAACGCGACCGCAGCGTTCCATCAGAATCTTCAGGAGGCGGAACTCGGTAGCCGTGAGAGGGACTTCTCGCTCTTCGACCAGTAAACGATGACCGGGAACGTCGAGCCTTAGGGCACCGAGTTCGAGGGCATCTGCATCGCCTGTTTCCTGGCCTTCCGATCGACGCAACACCGCCTTGATTCTGAGCACCACCTCGCGAGGACTGAAGGGCTTGGGGATGTAGTCGTCGGCGCCGAGCTCGAGCCCGACGATGCGATCGACCTCTTCCCCTTTGGCGGTCAGGATGACCAGCGGGATCGAGGCAGTCTGCGGATCGCGCTTGATCAACCGGCAGATCTCGAGGCCGTCGAGACCCGGAAGCATGAGATCGAGCAAGATGAGGTCTGGCGGATTCGACCGGATGGACTCCAGCGCCGTATCGCCGCGGAAGTCGAGATCGACGACAAAGCCCTCCTTGGCGAGGTTGTATTCGAGCACCTCGGCGATGCTCTGCTCGTCTTCGACAATGAGGATGCGCGCCAGGCTCATGCGAGCGAGAGCTTAGCAAGGAACGGGCTCGTTTCTGGGGAAGAGAGTCGCTAGCATGAGCTTGTCACATAGCTGTCACCTGCAGCCTTTGTCTCTTGGCTGGCTGGTATAGTCTGCGCGAGCGACTGCAAATTTCGCGTGCCCAGGAGGACCACGGAACCCATGGCTGCAGATTCCCAACTGAAGAGGACTCCGCTCTTCGAGTGCCACCGGCGGGCGGGCGGCAAGCTGGTGGACTTCGCGGGCTGGGAGTTGCCGGTGCAATACTCCGGACTGATGGACGAGCACCGCGCAGTGCGGACCGCCGCGGGCCTTTTTGACGTCTCTCACATGGGTGAGCTGAGGCTCAGCGGGCCCGGCGCCGAGTCCTTGCTGCAGGAGTTGACACCCAACGACGTGAGCAAACTGTCTCCCGGCGGGATTCACTACAGTGGCCTGCTTACCGAGGTGGGGACCTACATCGACGATCTCCTGGTCTACAGAGTCGATGACGAGGAATTCCTGCTCGTGGTTAACGCCGCCAACTCGGCGAAGGACTTCGACTGGATCTCCACTCGGCTGTCGACCGGGGTCGAGCTCGAGGATGTCTCCAGCGAGTATGCGCTGCTCGCGTTGCAGGGACCGAGAGCCGAGAGGATCCTGGCGACACTTACGCAGACCGATCTCGCGCAGATTCGTTACTACCGATTCGCGCTGGGTTCCGTTGCGGGGCGTGAGGCCTTGATCTCACGGACCGGATATACCGGGGAAGACGGTTTCGAGCTCTATGTGTCACCCGATAGTGGTCCCGTAATCTGGGAGAGGCTGCTCGAGGCTGGCGCCTCGCAGGGATTGGCTCCCGCCGGACTTGGCGCTCGCGATACCCTGCGCCTCGAAGCGGCCATGGCCCTGTACGGACACGAGATAGACGAGACCACGACACCTCTCCAGGCAGGGCTGAGCTGGGTCGTCAAGTTGGCCAAAGGGGATTTCCTGGGACGCGACGCGCTGGTCGCCCAGAAGGAGCACGGCGTCGACTCGCTGTTGGTCGGTTTCGAAGTGACCGATCGAGGGATCGCCCGGCAGGGGCATGAGGTGCAGTCGGCCGGCCAGTCTGTGGGAAGAGTTACCAGCGGCTCGTTCAGTCCGACGCTGGAGAAAGCCATTGGCATGGCCTATGTGCCAGCCGCTCTCGCTGAGCCGGGTACTGAGATTCAGATTCAGGTGCGCAAGAAGTCCCTCGCGGCAATGATCGTGCCTTTACCCTTCTACAAGCGAGGAAAGTGACTGAGATAGAGTTCCTGCTGAACTGCATTTGTGGAGGAGAATGCAATCATGTATCCGGAAGATTACAAGTATTCCAAGGATCACGAGTGGATTCGCATCGAGGACGACATCTGCGTGGTGGGCATCACCGACTACGCCCAGGACGAGCTGGGGGAGGTGGTGTTCGTGGAGCTACCCGAGCCGGGGGAGACCTTCGACGCACACGACGAGATCGGTTCTATCGAGTCGGTCAAGGCGGTGGCCGAAGTGTACACGCCGGTCAGCGGTGAGATCGTGGAGGTCAATGAGGCTCTGGAAGAAGCCCCTGAGACAGTCAACAAGGATCCCCATGGCGACGGCTGGTTGGTCAAGATTCGTCATTCGTCCGCCGATGAGCTGGGTGAGCTGATGGACGTCGAGGCTTATCAGCATTTTCTTGACAGTGGCGAATAGGAAGCATTGGGAGCGCGGCCTGCTGGGCTTGTTTCTCGCTGTTTGGACGGTCGCCCTTGCCGCGCTCGTCGGGCTGCTGCCAACCGCGGGCCTGTTCGATCTGACGCTCTATCAGCTCTACGGGATAGCCGCGGCCCTCGGTTGGGTAGCGGGTAACGTCTATGTCAGCCGCTCGCGACGGTTTCCGCGGGCGGTGCGGAGTCGGATTCTTCTGATTTATCTGCTGGGGCCCCCTGGCATCCTCTATCTCTTGCGGTCGCTGGCCTCGCCCGAGGTCCAGTCCGCAGCACCGCTGGCTGCGATCTACAGTTGTGGAGTCTTTTTTGTCTTCTTTCTGGTCCCCGTGAGTCTCAAGGGCAGCGCAGTCAGATCCTCGCGGAACTAGCGCGCCTCGCTTGCCACCGCGCGGTTCACCAGCATGCAATCCCCGTAGGAATAGAACTGGTAGCCCTCCTCGATCGCCTGTCGATAGGCCTCGAGAACCTCGCCGCGTCCGCCGAATGCGCAGACCAGCATGAGCAGCGTCGACCGGGGAAGGTGAAAGTTGGTCAGCAGGAGGTCGACGACACCGAACTGAAAACCCGGCCGAATGAAGAGATCGGTGCTGCCAGTGGTCTCCTGGATGGTGCCGCAGCGTTGCATGACTGTTTCCAGAGTACGCACCACGGTCGTTCCCACCGCGACAATACGGCCGCCATGGGCCCGGGCTCTTTCGATGGCGTTGGCAGTGGCGGCGGAGATCTCGAATCGCTCGCAGTCCATCTCGTGGTCGTCGACGGACTCTGCCGTGACAGGTCTGAAGGTGCCAATGCCGACATGCAGGGTGATCGCCGAAGTGTCGATCCCCTGCAGCCGCAGGATCTCGAGCAACTCGCTGGTGAAATGCAGCCCGGCAGTCGGTGCCGCGATAGCTCCGGGCTCTCGGGCGTAGACGGTTTGATAGTCGACATGGTCGGCCGCCTGGTCGGGGCGACGGATGTAGGGAGGCAGTGGCACATGTCCCAGGCGATCGAGGTGGGGCTCGATCGGCTCGCTGAACCTGACGAGCACCTTGCCGGCGGGGCGTTTCTCGACCACTTCGACTTCGAGCTCTTCGTCAAGCGCGAAGGTGTGGCCCGCCACGGCCCGACGCCCGGGTTTGGCCAGCGCGACCCAGTTCCGAGCAGAGACCCTTTCCACCAGTAGCAGCTCGAGTTGTCCTCCGGTCGTTGGTCGTTGCGCCAACAGCCGAGCCGGGATCACCCTGGTGTCATTGACTACGAGAAGATCGCCGCGCCGAAGCAGGCGCGGCAGATCGCCGATCCGATGATGGGCGATGGCGCCCTCCGAGCCCAGGAACAGCAGACGACTCTCACCCCTGGGGCCGGGAGACTGGGCAATGAGCTTGTCGGGCAGGCAGAAATCGAAATCGGCGGTGCGCATCAGCGGGCCTCGTAGTGCCGG
The DNA here is from genome assembly GCA_963707075.1 of uncultured Acidobacteriota bacterium. Lineage (GTDB taxonomy): Bacteria > Acidobacteriota > Thermoanaerobaculia > Multivoradales > JAHEKO01 > CAXMQZ01. The sequence goes on along the minus strand of CAVPOX010000002.1, from coordinate 425,137 downwards.
GGATCCAGAGTGTCGCGCAGACCATCGCCGAGTAGATTGAAAGCGATGACGGTGAGGCTGATGGCGAGACCAGGGAAGGCGGTGGCCCACCAGCCGGAGGCCAGCGCATCCGTTCCATCGGCGATGATGTTGCCCCAGCTCGGTGTCGGCGGTTGCACACCGAACCCGAGAAACGAGAGCGCCGCCTCGATCAGGATCACCGCGCCAACGCGCAGCGATAGCTCGACGACTACCGGAGCCATGGCATGCGGCAACATATGGCGCCAAAGTATGCGCAGCGGGTGTTGTCCCAGCGCCCGCGCCGCCATGACGAAGTCAGCTTCACGCACCCGCAGCAGCTCGGCGCGAACCAGGCGGCTGACCGACATCCAGCCGGTAACCCCCAGCACCAGGACCACGACCCACAGGCGGACTCCGGTGAAGGCGGCCAGCGTGAGGATCAGAAAGAGCCTGGGAAACATCAGCAAGGCGTCGACCAGGCGCATCAGGATCGCGTCGACCCACCCTCCGATCATGGCCGCCGTGCCTCCCACCAGGAGGCCAAGAAAGAGGGAGATGGCTGTAGCCAACAGGCCGATAGCCAGTGAGATGCGGGCACCATGAGCGATCCTCGACCACAGGTCTCGACCGAACTTGTCGGTACCCAGGAGAAAGAACAGGCTCTCGACGGGAGCATCGGATGTTGGATCGGCCAACTGCTCGGTGGGGACCACCTCGAGACGATCGAGTCTGTGCAACTCGATCCCTGTGGCGACAGACCTGGCCGATTCGGCAAGGAGCCACCGTCCGTCCTGAAGCTCGACAGCTAGCCGGGAAGTCAAGGGAGGCAGGTAGCGGCCGGCCACAGGATCGAATTGCTCCGCGGCGGGATAGGGAGCAAGCAGCGGCGCAGCGATCGCCAGGGCGACCAGTGAGCTGACGCCGATCAGGCCCCAACGGCCCGCGCCTGATAAACGTGCCCGGCGCGGCCCGGGCCCACTCACGTCCTGATCCTCGGGTCGAGCACGGCTTGTGTGACGTCGGCGAGAAAGTTGCCTACGATCACCAGGACGCCAGCCAGAGCGGTCGTGGCAACGATCACGGGGTAGTCCCGGGCCAGGATGGAATCGTACGCGAGGCGACCCAGGCCGGGCCAGGAGAAGACGACCTCGACAACCAGCGATCCGCTCAACAGGAGGGGCAGGGATAGCCCAAGCAGCTGAATCAAAGGCGCTGCAGCGTTCTTCATGGCGTGAATCCAGAGCACCCGATGTTCACTGAGGCCCTTGGCGCGGGCGGTCCGGATGTAGTCCTGGTTGAGGACCTCGAGCAGGCTGTTGCGGGCGAAGCGAGCGACGACGCCGGCCCCGCCCAGGACCAGTACGCCGACGGGAAGCACGAGGTGGTGCAGGAGATCGGCGAATCTGGCAACCGGAGACAGGTCAGCGGCGCCGACCGATCGCATATGGCCAGCCGGGAATAGGGGCCAGCGGTGGCTAAGCAGCATCAGGGCTATCAGCCCGACCCAGAAAATGGGCAGCGAATAGAAGATCAGCGAGCTGAAACGCAGGAGATGATCGACCGAGGTTCCAGGTCTTTTCGCGGCGGCGACTCCGAGCATCAGACCGATTCCGAATTGCAGCGCCAGCGCCGCCCCGGTCAGCAGCAGCGTCGGCGGCACGCGCTCGGCGATGACGCTCGCCGCTGGGCGTTGGTGAACGTAGGAGGTTCCCCAGTCCCCATCGAGGAGAACGGACCCCATCCAGGTCAGGTACTGCTGTCCGAGGGGGCGGTCGAGCCCGTATACCCGGCGCAGCGACTCACGGTCCTCTGACCCCAGACGTGGATCCTGGGTGAGGAAGGTGGGATCTCCGGGAGCCAGCCGCACGAAGAAGAAGGTGAAACTGAGCACCAGCAGCAACAGAAGTGCCGCCGTTCCCAGTCGTCTGATCGTATAGCCGGCCATGGTTTCTCGCATGGCGACTGTAGCGTAGCTCTAACCAGTGGGTTCTAGCCACCAGTTCTCGATCCGGAAGAAGGGATCGAGAGAGTTGGGTTGGGCATCCCGCAGGCGGACGGAAGCTCCGGTGAGACGCTGGGGTTCCCAAAGGAAGGTGTACGGCTGTTGTTCATGCAGGATGACCTGCAGGTCGGCGAGGCTTCGGCCCTGCTGTTCCAGCGTGTCGAGATCTCGTGCCGCTTCGAGCAGCCGGTCCACATCGGGGTTGGAGAAACCGCCGAAGTTGTAGCCATCCTGGATGGAGTCGCTGTGGAAGGCATAGTCGAGGCCGAGTGAAGTGTCGATCGTCCAGCCGCTCAGAAGAGCATCGAAATCATGGGCCAGGGCAAGCTCTATCAGGGTATTGAACTCCAGCCGCTTGACCTCGACCTGAATCCCGACTCGGCGCAGCTGTGCCTGGATCATGACTGCGGCGTCGACACGCACCGTGGAGCTGGTGTTGGTGAGCAACTCGAACGCCAGCGGCTGGCCGTCCAGGTCGAGGATGTCGTCGCCGTCGGTATCCCGCCATCCTCGATCTTCGAAAATTGAACGTGCGGCCTGCGGGTCATAGGGGAAGGGAGTGATCGCGGAGTTGTGAGCCCAGACCGAGGAGGGAATGGGTGAGGACGCGACACGAGCGTGGCCGAACCAGAGCGCATCGACCAGGGCCTGACGATCGATGGCGAGAGTCAGGGCTTGCCGCATTGCCTTGTCAGCGAACAGGTCGCGGGTCGTGTTCCAGCAAATGAAGTTGTACTGTCGAGCCCAGTAGGTGATCAGATTCAGATCTTGTCTGTCTGATACTCGTGCGGCTTCTGACGCCGGAACGTGGTCGACGAACTGTGCTTCCCCGGCCAGCAGATGACCGACCTGGTTGCTCTTCTGGGGCACGATGCGGAAAACCACGGCGTCGAGGAACGGCTGCTCGGGGAGGTAGAAGGCATCATTGCGAACCAGTGAGATCTGCTGCTGACGGTCCCAGGAGCTCAGGCTGAAAGGACCGTTGGTCACCAGGTGGTCGAGAAACCAGTCGGCATTCTGACGCCACTCCGCGAACGGCAACTGCGACCAAACCGAGCGCGGCAGGATGACCCCTTCGTTCAGATCAGCGAGTTGTTGCACGCTGCGCTCATGGAAGCTGACACGCAGGGTGTGCGGGTCGAGAGCCTCGATGGCGGCGATGTTGTCCTTGGACTCCGCATGGGCCCAAGCCACTTCCGGGTGGATCTGGGCTCGCCAGGTCCACTCGACATCTTCGGCAGTGACCGGTTCTCCATTGCTCCAATAGGCATCGTGCCGCAGATGAACCGTCAGGGTCTTGTGGTCGTCCGACCAGTCCCACCGCTCAGCCAGCTCCGGTGCGAAAGTGGGGGGATGTTGGTCGAAGTCTGGTTGTTCCTGGAAGAGTTGCAGGAACATCAGCTGCAGAACGGACTGGGTGAAGGAGCCGGTCGCTGACAACAGCTCGTTGACTCCGCCGATGTCGGCGCTGGCCGCCACCACCATCGTGCCACCCGGTTGGGGTCGCGTCGCGAGCTGCGGGTCTGCAAGCTCGGGGTCCCCGGGTGCACATCCGAGGGACACACAGCCGACCAGGACTAGAGCTACCGGGAGTCTGCGTTGCATGGTGCCCTGGATTGTCGCCTCGTTGATTGGCCGCCGCAAGCGAAATCGTCACAGCCGGCGGCGGACCGCTGGTATTGTTGCTGCCGGATGAAGCGCAAACTCCCTGTCACTTCGAAGCGTCTGGTAGTGGCCTCGGTTCTGCTCGGGGTCTTCATCCTGCTGGATCTCGCTCTCTTCGGTTGGCTGCTCTTTCGCTCCCTGTCCCGGCGAGAGGTGGAAAGGGTCCTGCTGGAGACCCGACAGGAGGCAGAGGGGCTGGCGGAGCAACTCGCAGGTCGGGCGCTGCAACAAGGCGAGGACCTCTATTCGGTGACCACGACCGAGCGTGAGGTGCAGACCTATATCGATTCCATACTCAAGCAGCGCAAGTTTGTGCAGACAGTCGTCGTGGTGGACAGCGAAGGACGGGTTGTCTTTCGCGGCACGGGAGAAGCGACCTTCGAGCTCGAGCCGCAGGAGTCACCGATCATCGAGACCGGCGAGGGACCGGCGAATGTCGAGGTCCGACCGTTCGAGCGGCAGGCCACCTTTCCCGTTGAAAACTCGGTGGAGTCCCTGCACGACCTGAATCTGCCCATCGGAGAGCTGGGTTTTCTCCGCATCGGTATCAGCCAGGGAGAGCTGCAGCGGAGCATCGACGCACTGCGTTCGGACCTGATCCAGACGACAGCCTCGATCGCGGCGCTAACCCTGATTGTGCTGGTCTTCGCCTATCTGATCATCTGGCGACTGTGGAGTCGCAGTCAGCACCTGGAAGAGCAGGCGCGCGAGAGTGAGCAACTGGCCTACATTGGCACTCTCGCCTCGGGCCTCGCCCACGAGATTCGCAATCCCTTGAACTCCCTCAACCTGAACATGCAACTGTTGGAGGAAGAGATGCTCGAGCGACCGAGGGCCGGATCGGGCAGCCGTTTGATGGCGATCACCCGCGACGAGATCCACCGCCTGGAAGGCCTGGTAACCGAGTTTCTGCTATATGCCAAGCCTCCACCACTGGACCTGGAGGTCTTCTCGGCCGTCGGCCTTCTCGAGCGATCTCGCCAGGTCCTGGCGGGCGAGGTCGGCGCTCTCGGAGCGGAGCTGATCGTCGAGGATCGCAGCGGCGGCGCTCGGATAAGAGTCGATCTGGGACAGATGACCCAGCTGCTGCTGAATCTGGTCCAGAATGCCCTCGCGGCGGTAGACGAGGCGGGAAGGGATCGCCGGGTCTGGTTGAGGGTGTTGCGTCAGGGGCACACTGTGGTCCTGGAGGTGGAAGACCATGGAGTTGGCATGACAGCCCACCAGACGGAGCACATGTTCGATCTTTTCTATTCGACGCGCAAGGGCGGCACAGGCTTGGGTTTGGCGGTGGTGCAGAGGATTGCGAGCGCCCACCAGGCGAAGTTGGAAGTGCTGAGCTCACCCGACCGCGGCACCAGCATCCGGGTACTGCTGCCCCTGGTGGCTGACCCGGGGAAGGCCACTCCGGCAACCACCCCGACCTGATCGTCAGGTTTGCCCGTCGATGAGGGTGTCGAAGTCCTCTTGAGTCAGAAACTGATCGACCTCCTCGCTACCGCAGACTTCGCAGAACGCTTCCTTGCACTCGTCCTCCTCCCACTCGAAGACATAGGTGGCGGCTTCGCAGTTCAGGCAGATCAGGTATTCGGGTCTGGGCACGGGAATCTCCTTTCCTGGGAGGTGATTATGGCAGTATAGGGGAGGGGGTGGATTGACCGGGGTCGAACCTTCATGCTACCCTCGCGCGTCCGCGCCGTGGGACGGTGCTGGTGGAGGTGCGTAGCCATGTATGCAGTGATTGAGACTGGGGGCAAGCAGTACCGGGTCGAGCCCGGCGACGTCATCGATGTCGAGTTGACGCCTGTCTCCGGGAAGAAAGTCCAGAAGGTCAAGTTCGATCGCGTCCTTCTCATAGGGGATGACAAGGACGTCAAGATCGGTGCACCGGTGGTCGCCGGTGCCGAGGTGACAGGAGTCCTGGTCGATGAGGTGCGGGGCCCGAAGGTGCGAGTCTTCAAGATGAAGCGACGCAAGGGTTACCGACGCACACGAGGCCATCGACAGGATCTCCTCAGAGTCAAGATCGACGACATCAAAGCCAGCGGTTCGAAGACTGCAAGGTCGAAGCAGGAAGAACCCGCAAAGGAAGCCGAGGCTTAAGGTATGGCACACAAGAAAGGACAGGGCTCGAGTCGCAACGGCCGGGATTCGAATCCGCAGTTTCTCGGAGTCAAGCGCTATGGCGGACAGACCGTCAGTGGCGGCACCATTCTGATTCGCCAACGGGGCACCAGGTTCAACCCTGGGCTCAATGTCGGTCGGGGCAAGGACGACACGCTCTTCGCCACCGCAGATGGCGTGGTGCAGTTCCAGGACCGTGGGCGGCGCGGCAAGTACGTCCACGTCATTCCGGCCGAATAGCACGAACCTCTTCAGCGCCCTCCCCATTGGCCTTCATCGACGAAGCTGTCATCCGGGTCCAGGCTGGACGTGGAGGGGACGGCTGTGTCGCCTTTCGGCGAGAGAAATTCGTGCCCCGTGGCGGGCCGTCTGGCGGTGACGGGGGGCATGGAGGGTCGGTCTATTTGCGCGGCGACGAGAACCTGAACACGCTCTACCATCTGCGCTTTCGGGCCACCTACACGGCGGACCGTGGACGCCACGGGGAGGGCTCGAATCGAACAGGACGTTCCGCCAGCGACCTGCAGATCAGGGTTCCGTTGGGCACCCAGGTCTACGACGGACAGACCGGGGATCTCATTGGCGAAGTCTTGTCGCACGACGAGACCCTTCGGGTGGCGCACGGTGGCAGGGGCGGGCGCGGCAACGCGCGATTTGCCACGGCGGTGCGGCGGGCCCCACGGGAGGCCGAACGCGGCCAACTCGGTCAGGAGCGCGAGCTCCGACTCGAGCTCAAGCTGCTCGCGGATGTCGGTATTGTCGGTCTGCCAAATGCGGGTAAGTCGACGCTGATCAGTGTCATCTCTGCGGCACGACCGAAAGTCGCCGATTACCCCTTCACCACGCTGCAGCCCCAGCTCGGCGTGGTCGCCGAGACGCCCTACTCCGAGCCTTTCGTTGTGGCGGATCTGCCCGGGCTGATCGAAGGGGCGGCGGCAGGCGCCGGTCTGGGACATCAGTTTCTGCGCCATGTCGAGCGCTGCAGGATTCTCTTGCATCTGGTGGACCTGGCAGACGCAGAACACGATGCTGCGGACTCTCTGGTGACGGTGGAAGACGAGCTTGCGGCTTTTGATCGCGAGCTCCTGGATCGGCCGCGCCTCCTGGTCGGCACCAAGGTCGAAGCGGCGATCGGGGAGCGGAGTCGGGAGCTCGAGGCGGCAGCCCTGGAACGGGGGTTGCCCTATCTCGAGATCAGCTCGGTAACGGGGCAGGGCGTCGAACGGTTGCTTGCAATGCTGCGCAGCATGCTCGAGGGAGACCCACTCTTGTGAAGCTGGGACTGTTTGGCGGCAGCTTCGACCCGATCCATATGGGGCACATCCGGCCGGTCCAGGAGGCCCGGCGGCAGCTGGGGCTGGATCGAGTGGTCTTCCTGCCGACGGCTGTACCGCCGCACAAACCCGGTCGCCAGTTCGCGCCCCCCCATGCGCGATTCGCCATGGTCGAGCTGGCTCTGCTGCGGGAAGCGGGTCTGGAGGTAAGTCCCGTCGAGATGATTCTCCAGCGCCCCAGCTACACAGTCGACACCTTGCGCCGTTTTCACCGGAGCGACCCCGATGCCGAGCTTTTTCTGCTCCTCGGCGGTGACGGATTCGCCGAGCTGGACACCTGGCGGGAGTGGTGGGAGATCGCCAGGCTGGCTCAGCTGGCGGTCCTGACCAGGCCGGACTGGATGTTGAGCGACATGCGCGATCGACTGCCGGTGGCGATCGCCGCGCTGGTGGACAGTGATCGCGTGCACTTCGTGCGCAATGACGCGGTGGATATCTCGGCCACCGAGATCAGGGAGCGGTTGGCTTCGGGTGCGGAGCCGCCCGCAGGAGCCGTTCCGGATTTGGTGCTAGAGTATATCCGGAAGTACTCCCTCTATCAATGAGTGGCAAGGCGCAGACACCTCCAGACATTGCGGCCCGGTGTCGCGGTGCCGTCGCCGCCGTCGAGGATCGCAAGGCGCTCGATTTGCGTGTCCTGGAGCTCGGTTCCATCAGCTCGATGGCCGACTATTTTCTCATTTGCAGTGGCAGCAACGAGCGCCAGGTTCAGGCGATTGCCGACGCGGTCGTCGAGAAGCTCCGAGCCGAGAAGATCCGTCCTCACCATGTCGAGGGCTATACCCCCGGCCGCTGGGTCCTGCTCGACTACGGCGACTTCATCGTGCACGTCTTCGACGAGAACACCCGTGCCTTCTACGCGTTGGAGAAGCTCTGGGCCGATGCGCCGGATGTAACCGCCGAGTTCACCAGTTGACGCCGCCTGTCGCCAATGCCTTCGCCGAGCTGTTTCGGCATACGCCGTCGCTGGCGTCCTTTGTCGACGGTGCCAGACGCGCGGCACAGAGTGAAGCCCCGATTCTCATTCTTGGAGAACCCGGGAGCGGTCGATCGACCCTGGCTCGTGGTCTGCACGCCGTCAGCAGACGAGCCCAGGGGCCGCTGGTCGAAGTGGACATCAGTGCCATTCCCAGCACCCTTTTCGAAAGTGAGATCTTCGGATTTCGCGCGGGTGCCTTCACCGGCGCCCAGGCGGGGGTTGCCGGCCGGGTAGAACGGGCTCAGGGTGGGTCCCTGCTCCTCGACCACGTCGAAGACATCCCGCTGGCGGCGCAGCCCAAGCTCTTGCGGGTTCTGGCTGAAAACCGGTATGCGCCCCTCGGTGGCAGGGAAAGAGCCGCTGATGTTCGCTTTCTCGGCATCGGCTCGGAAGATCTTCCCGAGCGTGTCTCGCAAGGGGGGTTTCGACAGGATCTGTTCTACCGCCTGGAGGTCGTGACCCTGAGGTTGCTTCCCTTACGCGAGAGACGAAGCGATCTGGAATCGCTCATCGAGTTCTTCCTGACCGATCTGCAGGAGAGATTCGGCAGGGAGCCTCTGCAACTCTCCGAGGCCGCACGGGCGTGGATGGCGGAGTACCCTTGGCCAGGCAATCTACGGGAGCTGCGAAACGTCCTGGAGAGGGCGTTGATCACGCAGTCAGGGGGGCCCCTGGATCCTCCCTGTCCCCATCGCCGGGGAGGTCGACCCGAATCCCTCGAGGAAGTCGAGAAGCGGCAGATCATCCGGGCGCTCGCCTACACTCGTGGCCATCAGGGCAAGGCCTCCGATTTGTTGGGCATCAGCCGCAAGACTCTGTGGGAAAAGCGCAAACGGTATGAGATTCCCTGAGGGATGCCCAGAAAGACCTGGTACGCGTTCCGAACGATTGCCCTGATCTCCTGCTCCAGCGCGCTCTGCCTGGCGCAAGAGCCTCCCGATCCGGCCGAGATCGTGCGTCGACTCACTGAGATGGGGCCTCGGACCCCGGGTTCTCCCGGGCATCGCGCAGCCCGCGAGTGGCTGTCGAGCGCGCTGGCAGAGGCCGGTGTCGAAGAGGTGCGCCCGGAGGTCGTATCCGGCCTGGAAACCTGGACCCATTTACTGGGTGATCTGCCCGGAGACGCTGAAACCCTGGTTGTCCTGTCTGCACACTACGACACCGTCCCCGGGAGCCCCGGGGTTTACGACAACGCCTCGGGTTGTGCCGTCGCCCTGAATACACTCTCGGATTTGGCCCGGACGCCGCGTCAGAGGGGTATCAGACTGCTCCTGACCGACGGTGAGGAGAGCCTCGCGGCGGGTAGTCGGGAGTGGCTCGCCAGGCAGGCCGCAGGGGAGCGTGAGAGGATTCTGGCGAATCTGAATCTGGACATGCTCGGTGACGCTCGAGGTGGCGCCGGGGTGGTGCGTCTTCTGGTAGGAGAGGGATCGGACGGACGGACGGTCACGCCGGCCTGGCTGGTCCATGCGATTCTGCGCGCCGCCGCAGGGGTCGATTTCGACTTGGTCGTGCTGGACAAATGGTGGTCGTGGTGGGCGCAGTTGGCGGTGCGCTGCTCGCGGCCGCGGCGGATCTCGGATGGGTATCGATTCGTCGAGGCAGGTGTCCCTGCCGCGACGCTCTCGGATCTGTCGATGACCGAAGCCCGACAGCCGGGCCCCGAGGGTGAAGACAGCCCGGATGTGTTAAATGACGTTCGCTTGAGCGCATGGGCACAGGTGGTTGCTGCAACGGTGCGCCGTCTGGACAGGCTGGACGGTCGCCCGCGCAACGAGAGCGAATATCTGGTCCTGTTCGGTAGGGTTTGGAGCCGTCGTGACCTGGTCTGGATGGGGTTTCTTGTCTGGATGGTGCTGGTCTGGCGGGGTCTTCCCGGAAGGTGGCGGCAGCGACCGGTGCAAGAGCGCCGCCAGGCGGGACAAGCCTACCTGCCGGGCTTCGCCTTTCGCATGCTCTTTCTCGTCTCGGTCTTCCTGATCCCGACCTTCATGACTCTGCTGCTGTTGCCGATGGCGATGGTCGCGCTGGTGGGTCCCGCTCGAACCGGGGTCGGGCGTCGAGTCCGTTGCTTTCTGGGGGTCCTGCCAGCGCTCGGGTTCTCACTCTGGCTCGCCGTTGGTCAACTTGCAGGTTGGTTTGTCATCGATGCCGGGGCCGCGCTGCCGGCCACTCTGGTCGGCCTGACCCTGACCACGTTCTGTCTCTGGCAGTCGGGTCTCTAGCCGCGCGCCATCAGCGTCCCTGCCACTCGGCCTCACGCTTGGCGAGAAACGCGGCGACCCCTTCTTCCTTGTCGGCACTGGTGAAGCAGAGGCAGAACAGATCCCGCTCATAGAGCAGACCGTCTTCGATCGACATGCGTTGACTGGCGCGGACCGCCTCCTTGGCAATGTTGAGCGTCAGCGGGCTCTTGGAGGCGATTTTGCCGGCCATTTCGAGAGTCGCCTGACGCAACTCCTCATGAGGCACCACCACTTCGACCAGCCCGATTTCCTTGGCTTCCTGTGCCCGGATCATCTCCCCGGAGAGCACCAGACGGAGGGTCTGACCCGGGCCGATGAGTCGCGGCAGGCGCTGGGTGCCGCCGCCACCGGGAATCAGGCCGAGATTGATCTCAGGCTGGCCGAACCGGGCCTTGTCGGAAGCGATGCGGATGTCACAGGACGCTGCCAGCTCGTTGCCGCCGCCCAGACAGAATCCGTTGATCATGGCGATGACCGGCTTGGGGAAACTGCTCATGCAATCGAAGATTCTGGGCTGACGCATGGACTCGCGTTGGTCAAAAGGCGTGCGTCCTTCAAACTCCTTGATGTCGGCGCCGGCGATAAATGACTTCTCGCCCGCCCCGGTCAAGACAACGGCTCCGACAGTGTCGTCTTTCTCCAATTGCGCGAGATGCTCGAGCATCTCGTCTCGCACCTGCTGGTTGAGGGCATTCAGCTTGTCGGGTCGGTTGATGGTCAGGATGACGACACGTCCCTCCTGCTCTCTCAGAATCACTTCAGACATTCTCGACTCCTTCTCAGCGGTGATTTTGTCAGGGGAGTGTCTTCTCCACGAGAGCGGCCAGGCCCTCGCGCATCTCCCGGGTTTGCATCAGCTCCTCAAGCATCGATTCGCTCGCTCTCAGCCAGGGCACCGGAGGTGATACGAGCGACTCCGGTTCAGGTGAGCAGACGGGCGGTCCCTGCCTTCTCGGCCTTGGCGTTGGCGGCGGCAAGGAACTCGGCCCACAGAAGTCTCTGCTCGGGGATGTGCATGAGATTCTCCGGGTGCCACTGAACGCCTTTGACCCACCAGTCCGCGCGATCCAGAGCCAGGACCTCGACGACCCCGTCCGGTGATTCTGCGACCCGTTCAATCTGCTTGCCCAATTGCCGAACCGCCTGGTGGTGCCGGCTGTTGACCTGAATGCGATCGCCTTCCAGGATCCGGGCGAAGGACTGTCGATGGGACACGACCCGAATGGGGTGGGCCAGCGACTCGTGGGGTGCGTTCGGCTGGTGTTCGAGAACAGCCTCGAGTTGTGTAGGCAGATCCTGCCAGAGGGTTCCGCCCTGGAAGACGTTGAAGGTCTGCATGCCCCGGCAGATCGCCCAGACAGGCGTTCGCCCTTCGGCAGCGCCCTGGAGGAGATTCCAGTCCATCAGATCCAGCGCCGGCAGGACGGAAAGGTTGGCATCGGTCCTCGGTTGCTCGCCGTAGCGCTGTGGATCGAGGTCGGGACCGCCACACAGGACCACTCCCGCTGCACCGGCCCCCAGGTTGACAACATTCTCCGGGGTCTCCTCCGGGGTGAGCAGCAGGATGTTCTCGACATCCACGCCCATCAACAGCAGAGCCTCGGTGTAGGGGCCCGACTTGCGCCTGTTCTCACAGCAGACGACGATGCGGTCTCTCAAGTGCCCGCCGCCTCCACCAGGGCGGCCAGACCCATGCCGCCGGCAACACAGAGGGTCGCGATCCCTCGTTTGGCCTGCCGGTGTCTCATTCCGTGGAGAAGCGTCACCAGAATCCTGGCCCCGGTGCAACCTATCGGGTGGCCGATGGCGATGGCGCCACCGTCGGCATTGACGATTTGGGGATCGAACGGCAGCTCGGCCAGACAGGCGAGGACCTGACTGGCGAACGCTTCGTTCAGCTCGACCAGGTCGATCTGGTCATAACTCAGATTCTGTCGCTGCATCAGTTGCTGGGTCGCCGGGACCGGCCCGATGCCCATGATGCGCGGCTCGACACCGACCACCTGCCAGTCGATCAGTCTGGCGGTGACGTCGAGGCCGAGACGGTCGGCGGTTGCCTGGCTGGTGACGACCAGTGCCGCGGCCCCGTCGGTGATTCCCGACGCGTTGCCGGGTGTCACGGTACCTCCATCACGAAACACCGTTGGCAACTTGGCAAGGCCCTCCGCCGTGACCCCGTCTCGGGGGTGCTCGTCGAGCTCGACGACGATGTCGCCATGGCGCCCTGGCACCGTGACCGGCGCAATCTCAGAGCGAAACCGCCCGGCCTGGCGCGCCGCTTCACAGCGTTGCTGGCTGCGGGCCGCGTAGGCATCGGCGGCCTGACGGTCGATGCCCTTCTCCTCGGCGAGCTCCTCCGCGGTTTCTCCCATGATCAGGCCAGAAAGTGGATCCTGAAATCCGTCTCGGTACATTCCATCGGTGAGCTCCGCGTGCCCCAATCGATAGCCCCATCTGGCGCGCGGCAGGAGGTAGGGCGTATTGGACATGCTTTCCACACCCCCGGCGAGGACGACCTCGGCCTCACCGAGTCGAATGGCCCGGGCGGCACAGAACACTGCCTGCAGACCGGAGCCGCAGGCCTGGTTGATGGTCATCGCGGGGCGTTCCTGCGGAATGTCACACCGGTAAGCCAGCTGCCGTGCCGTATTGGGCCCAGCGCCGGCTTGCCGACCATGCCCGAAGATGACCTGATCGATGACCTCGGGAGCCAGGTTGGCGTGGTCGAGACAGGCCCTGCCGGCGGCGGTGCCCAAATCTGCGGCAGACAGACTTTCCAGGGCACCACCGAATCGACCGATCGGTGTGCGTATCGGCGCCGCGAGCACAATGGTCTTTGGATCTACTGATGCCATCATCGCACCCTCTTTCCTTCAGCGATGCCTCGTTGTCCGGCGGACTAGGGAACGGTTCACCAGTTTCCGTTGAACTCGCCCTTGCGCTTCTCGATATAGGCGGTCAGGCCTTCGCGGGCATCTTCACTCTGGAAGAGCTGCTGCTGCATTTCGCGCTCGATGGCGAGACCGCTTTCAAACGGCACCTCGGCGCCCGACTGCACAGCTCGCTTGATCCGACCCACGGCTTTGGCGGCCCGGTTGGGTGGGCAGAACTGGGTCGCGTACTGGTGAATCTGCTCCATGAAGTCGTCTCCGTCCCAGACCTGATTGAGCACGCCGAGCTCTTTGGCCTCCTCGAAGTCGAGTAGCTGGCCAGTAACCATTAGCTCGATGGCCCGGGTCTTGCCGACCAGACGGGCGAGTCGCTGCGTGCCGCCGGTTCCGGGAAGAACGCCCAGGTTGACTTCGGGCAAGCCGACCTTGCCTGCGTCCTTCTTTGCGATCCGCAGGTCAGCAGCCATGGCGATCTCGAGCCCGCCCCCGACAGTATGTCCGTTCAGCGCTGCGATCACCAGTTTGGGTGTCTGCTCGAGACGGTTGAGCGTCTCGTTGGCATGCAGGCAGAAGAAGTACTTGAAGTAGGGGTCGGACTGCTTGAGCATGTTGATGTTGGCGCCCGCACAGAAAAACTTCTCGCCCAGGCCGGTGAGGACGATGACTTGCACCTCCTCATCGAAACGCGCTAGGAGAATCGCCTCGTCGAGTTGCCTCATCATGGCGTGGGTGTAGGTGTTGGCAGGTGGATCGTTCAGCGTCAGGTACGCTACACCTTCCTTGACTTCGTAGTCGACGAGTTTTCGCTCGCTTGCTTCCAATTCAGCTTGGGGCTGAGGCATGTTGGTCCTCCGGTTGCTCTTGGGATGGCGGACAGATGACAGCCGATCCGCCAGTGTTTGGTTCGGCCGGTATTGTCGCACGGGCCCGGGAGACCTCGCAACAAAATCCGAGGTTGAAGTTTGTCATGGCGCTCCCTAGAATCTCTAGGCACGCTGGGCTGCCGGTACTCGGCTGGTCTTATTTCGATGATTACGGGCTACAACACCGATGTTGGCCACCATGATGTGGTCCTCCACGTCCAGACCGAGGACAAGGGACTGGAATCGGCCAGTATTGAGAGTCTGGTGTACGTCGGCGGGCAGATTCTCGGCAAGAGGCGGACGGGCTATCGCGACCTCGTCGAACGGGGTGAAGGCAAAGAAGCGATCATGAAGCTGATGGACCGCCAGCACCGTCTGATGATCGCCGAGATTCGCAATGGTAGCTACGATGGCCAGTTGACCGATCTGGGAATGGTGGTCGCCGAAGATGTGGCAACCGCCCGAGGAGCGGGGGCGGGCCGGGAGCCCATTCCCATCGTCGAGGACGATTCGGCCGAGGTGAGCGGGCAGCGCGCACCAGTCGCATCCGGAGAGGGGCAGAGTCTCGACGAGATCATCCTCGAGTATCTCAGCTCCGAGGCCGAGCAAGAGCACCTGGTCCTGATGATGGAGGTCGACCGGGAGTTCGAACTGGGTCAACCGGCCACCCTCGATCTACGGACCAAAGGCAGTCTGGCTGGCGATCCGGCTGCAGGGACGCGCATCACCGTGAAGATGATCTCCACGGTCAGCGAGCCGGCGACCCTGGCCTATGGTGAGACCGATGCGCAGGGCGAGTTGAAGTTGGCACTGGAGATTCCCGATCTCAAGCGAGGCAGCAGTGCCCTCATCGTGACCGCGTCCAGCTCGATCGGTACGGCCGAGATCAAGCATCTGCTCTGATCAGGGCTACCTATGGGACTGCTCGGGGAAAATGTGTATAATTCCTCGCCGCGAGGGCCGCTAGCTCAATTGGCAGAGCAGCAGACTCTTAATCTGCGGGTTCGGGGTTCGATTCCCTGGCGGCTCACCAACCTTCTTTTTTCCCCGCGGCTTCCTGTTCCGGTCGGACAGTTCTCAATGCGAAAGTGGCGGAACTGGTAGACGCGCTAGACTTAGGATCTAGTCCCGTTATCGGGGTGGGGGTTCGAGTCCCCCCTTTCGCACCAGATGAAATCGGACCGTTAGACCCGCCTAACCTTCAGCCACGAAAGCGATATCAGACGTGAGCGTTGTCCTATCCATCGAAGAATCCGGTCCTTGCCGTAAGCAGCTCAAGGTCGAGGTGCCCGCTGCAGTCGTCGAAGCAGAGACCGAGAGAGTTGTGGGCGAGTTTCGACGCAGCGCCCGGTTGCCGGGGTTCCGCAAGGGCAAGGTGCCAGCTGGAGTGATTCAGCGCAAGTACCATTCAGAGATCCAGAAGGAGGTGGTCGACAGGCTGCTGCCTCGATATTGGCGCCAGGCAGAGGCTGAAGCAGAGCTCGACCCCCTGCTGCCGCCGAGCGTCGACGAAGTCGAGATGACACCCGGTGAGCCTCTGACCTTCCTGGCCTCGGTGGAGGTTCGGCCCGAGATAGAGCTGGGAGAGATCGGTCCCTTCGACCTCCCCGACCCGGAAATCGAGCCAACAGCCGAAGACATGAAGAAGGCGCTCGAGGACATGCGGCGGGCGGTCGCCGAATGGGTAGAGGTGGAGAGACCGGCGGCGCAGGGCGATCTGATTACTGGCAGGCTCCAGGATTTGCTCGAGGCCGACACTGAAACCGAGTCGCAACAGGTCAGTTTCGAAGTCGGTGATCCGCAGGTCTGGGAGGAGCTCTCTCTGGAAGTGACGGGCAAGAAAGTAGGTCAGAAGGGCCAGTTCGAACGTCGGCAAGGCGAGGGTGAGGAAGCATCCATCCAGCGGTTCGAGATCGAAATCGAGTCGATCAAGGAACGCGATCTGCCCGAGTTGAATGATGCGTTGGCCGCCAAAGTTGGCAAGTTCGAAAAGATGACCGAGCTCGAGACCGACATCCGCGATCGCTTGAAGCGGGCCAAGAGCGTGGATCGGGAACAGAAACGGGAGCGGGCCCTGCTCGACCAGCTGCGGGAGCGTCACCCAATGGAGCTGCCGGGTGGAGTTGTCGATCAAGAGATCGACGGCATGCTGAGGGATTACGCCCAGAGCCTGGCCGATTCGGGGGTCGATCTGGAGAAGGCCGAGATGGACTGGCAAGCCCTGGCGGAACAGGTGCGACCACAGGCGGAGCGCAGAGTGCATGCCCGGCTGTTGTTGGACGCAGTGGTCAAGCAGAGCGAAACAGAGTTGGACGAAGACGAGTTCGAGAAGACCCTAAGCACGATCGCTCGCGCGCAAAGGAGCAGCACCTCGGCAATTCGGCAGGAGTTGGATCGGACAGGAAGACTTACCGGCCTGCGCCAGCAGATGCTGCGCGAAAAGGCCTTGAAGGCACTTTTGGGTGAGGAATCCCAGAGCTAAGGAGTGCGTGAACAATATGTTGATTCCCATGGTAGTGGAGCAGACGAATCGGGGCGAGCGTGCGTATGACATCTACTCTCGTCTGTTGAAGGACAACATCATCTTCCTGGGACGACCGATCGACGACGACGTGTCGAATCTGGTAATCGCGCAGATGTTGTTTCTGGAGGCTGAGAATCCGGAGAAAGACATTGCGCTATATGTCAATTCGCCGGGTGGATCGATCACCTCGGGTCTGGCAATCTATGACACGATGCAGTACATCAAGCCGGACGTCTCGACACTCTGCGTAGGACAGGCAGCCTCGATGGCAGCCGTTCTCCTGGCCGCGGGGACCGAGGGCAAGAGGGCTGTGCTGCCCAACAGTCGCGTGCTGATTCATCAACCCCTGCTTTACGGTTTGCAGGGGCAACAGACCGATATCGACATTCACGCCAAGGATCTCCTGCGGATGCGCGATCGGATCGAAGACATCCTCTCCTACCACTCCGGCAAGTCCAAGGAGGAGATCCACAACGATACCGAGCGGGACAAGATCCTTTCAGCCGATGACGCCGTCGAGTATGGTCTGGCCGACAAGGTGATGAATCGGCGACAGGTTTAACATCGAGTCAAGGGAGTGATCTGGTACTATTGGAGCTGACGAAGGCCACGGCGAAAAGATTGCACGACTCCCGAGTCCTTCCGGAATAGCCGACAGGTCGAGGCTTGTTGTGGCTAGCGGGGAACGGCGGTGAAGAGAGCAAGACAGCCTGGCCGACCACAGATCAAACCAGAAAGCTAGATCGACGATCCATGCCGAAAAAAGACACCGGTGACGAAACTCTGCGTTGCTCCTTCTGCAACAAGAGCCAGCGTGAGGTCAAGAAGCTCATCGCTGGCCCGACGGTTTTCATCTGCGATGAATGCGTCGACATCTGCCTCGACATCATCGCCGAGGATCGCATGCTGGAGCAGCAGCAGGAGACCCAGTTGCCGAAGCCGGTCGAAATCGATGAATTCCTCGACCAGTATGTAATCGATCAAGATCTGGCCAAGAAGAAGCTGGCAGTGGCGGTGTACAACCACTACAAGCGGATCGACTTTGCCGAGAAAACGCGCAGTGAGGTCGAGCTGCAGAAGAGCAATATCCTGCTGATCGGTCCGACCGGAACTGGCAAGACGTTGTTGGCCCAGACCATGGCCAGATTGCTCTCCGTGCCTTTCACCATCGCTGACGCCACGACCCTGACGGAGGCCGGTTACGTCGGCGAGGATGTCGAGAACATCATCCTCAAGCTCTATCAAGCGTCGGGGAACGACAAAGAGAAGACTCAGCGAGGCATTGTCTACATCGACGAGGCGGACAAGATAGCCCGCAAGAGCGACAACCCCTCGATCACGCGTGACGTTTCAGGAGAAGGTGTCCAGCAGGCGTTGCTGAAGATTCTCGAAGGGACTCTGTGTAACGTCCCACCCCAGGGTGGGCGCAAGCACCCCCATCAGGAGTTCCTGCAGATCGACACGACCAATATCCTCTTCATCTGTGGGGGGGCTTTCGTCGGTCTGGAAGAGATGATCGAGCAGCGCCTGAACGAGAAGACCCTGGGCTTTGGCGCGGAGATCAAGAGTCGCAAGGAGAAGCGTTCCGGTAATCTCCTGCAACAGGTTACGCCCGAGGATCTGATCAAGTACGGCTTGATTCCCGAGTTTGTCGGGCGCTTGCCGGTAATTGCGACCCTGAACGATCTGGATGAGAACGCGCTGGTTCGCATCCTCCAGGAGCCCAAGAACAGCCTGGTACGTCAGTACCAGACCATGTTCGAGCTCGAGGACGTGGAGTTGAGGTTCACCGAAGGGGCTCTGAAGAAGATCGCGAAGGACGCTACCAAGCGCAATGTGGGCGCCCGAGGATTGCGCATCATTCTGGAAGAGTTGATGCTGGAGTTGATGTACAGCATTCCTTCGCAGAGCGACATCACCGAGTGCCTTATCACGGAGGAGACCGTGCTGAATCGCAATCAGACGACTCCTCTGAAGAAAGCCGTCTAGCCGAATCGGTCGCGAGCCGATAGACTCCGACTCGCAAGCGGCTTTCCTGGCAACAGAAACTTCCCGAGCAACAGAGAAGTTAGGTATATGGCGAGCATGAGCTCCAGCTTCGTTACTACAGACCGCCGGCGACTGCCGGTTGTACCCCTGCGCGACATGGTGGTGTTCCCACACATGATGGCGCCTTTCATTATTGGGCGCGAGCTCTCAGTCGCGGCCCTGGAGTACAGTCTGACGGAGTCGGACAAGAAGATCTTTCTCGTCGCACAGAGAGACCCCAAGGTCGATGAGCCCGGGCGCGAGGACATCTACGAGATGGGTGTCGTGGCCCGGGTGGTGCAGAACCTGAAGTTGCCAAACGGCAACGTCAAGGTGATGGTCGAGGGACTCGCCAGAGCCAGCCTCGTACAGATGGAGGGGGCGAAAGACACAGTCTTCGCCGAGGTCGACGTGCACACGATCGACTACCCGACCGATGAAAAGCTCCAGGTTTACATCAACAAGGTACTTGGCATCTTCGAACAGTACGCGAAAATGTCCCATCATCTGGCGTTCGAGGGGCTCGTCTCGACCATCCAGCTCGATGACATAGACCAGTTCACCGATCAACTCGCGGCCCACCTGATGATCTCGACGGCTGAGAAGCAACTACTGCTCGAGGTGATGAATCCTTACGAGCGTCTACAGAGAATGCACGATGTCCTCGATATGGAGCTGGAGAAGTTCAATATCGACAAGCGCATCAACGTCAGCGTCAAGAAGCAGATGGAAAAGGCGCAGAAGGAGTACTACCTCAACGAGAAGATCAAGGCGATTCACGAGGAGTTGGGGCGCAAGGATGACCGCAGTGACGAGATCGCCGAGCTCAAGGAGCGAATCGAAGAGGTCGGTCTGCCTGAGGAAGCGCGGGAAAAGGCCGAGCAGGAGCTCAAGCGGCTGGAGTCGATGCCGCCTGTGTCGGCCGAGGCCACCGTGTCGCGCAACTACATCGATTGGCTGCTGAGCGTTCCCTGGCAGAAGAAGAGCCGGGAGATCAAGGATCTGCAGCGGGCCCAAAAAATCCTCGATGAAGATCATTACGGGCTGGAGAAGATCAAGGAACGCATTCTGGAGTTTCTCGCGGTGCGGCAGCTCACCAAGAAGACTCAGAGCTCGATCATCTGCTTTGTTGGGCCTCCCGGGGTCGGCAAGTCGTCTCTGGCCAAGTCGATCGCCCGCGCCACCGGTCGCAAATTCGTGCGACTGTCGTTGGGCGGGGTGCGCGATGAGGCGGAAATCCGCGGCCACCGTCGCACCTACATCGGGGCCTTTCCGGGCCAGATCATCCAGATGATGAAGAAGGCGGGGACCATCAATCCGGTCTTCCTGCTCGACGAGATCGAGAAGATGTCGATGGACTTTCGCGGTGACCCGTCGGCGGCCTTGTTGGAGGTCCTGGATCCGGAGCAGAACGACGCCTTTCTGGATCACTACCTCGATGTCGAATACGACCTGTCGAATGTCATGTTCATTGCCACCGCCAACATCAGTCACACAATTCCGCCAGCCCTGCTAGACCGCATGGAGGTCATCCAGCTCACCGGGTATACCCTGAATGAGAAGTTGGAGATCGCCAAGAGTTTTCTGGTGCCCAAGCAGATGAAGGCTCACGGACTCAAGGCGTCGAAGGTGAATCTGGACGAGTCCGCCATCCAGACCGTGATCGAGAGCTACACGCGTGAAGCCGGCGTGCGGAACCTGGAAAGGGAGATCGCCAAGATCTGTCGCAAGGTGGCCCGTCGGATCGTCGAAGAGGGCAGCAAGGTGACCATGGAGGTCACGGCCGAATCGGTCTCGGACTACCTCGGCAAGATCAAGTTCTTCCCGCGACGCAAGAGCGAAGAGTCTGAAGTTGGAGTCGCGACAGGCCTGGCGTGGACCGAGGCAGGCGGTGAGCTCCTGGAGACGGAAGTCGGTTTGATGCCGGGCAAGGGAAAGCTGATCCTCACCGGCAAGCTCGGCGAGGTCATGCAGGAGTCGGCACGGGCAGCGGTGTCCTATTTGCGCAGCCGCTCGGATCTTTTTGGCATCGACCCGGAGTTCAACGACAAGTTCGACCTCCATCTGCACGTGCCAGAAGGAGCGATTCCCAAGGATGGGCCCTCCGCCGGAATTACCATGGCGACCGCACTGGTATCGGCGGCGACGGGGATTCCAGTCCGCAAGGACATCGCGATGACCGGCGAGATCACGCTGCGCGGCAAGGTTCTGCCGGTTGGCGGGATCAAACACAAGTTGTTGGCAGCGTTCCGGGCGGATATCACCGAGCTGATTGTGCCGAAGAGAAACGAGAAGGATCTCGATGAGATCCCACCTGAAGTTAGAGAGAGGCTGGAGATGCACCTCGTGGAGTCGATGGACGAGGTGCTGAGTCTGGCACTCGATGGAGAAGTCGGGCCGCTTGGCAAGGGCGACTCCAAGTTCGAAGAAACCAACCCCGAGCCACCTCTGCAGCCGGATTCAGTCGCGCACTGAGTCGGGTTGCGGGTGGCGAAGTTCCACGGATAGATCGAGGGATGTGGGTCTGGGCGTAAGCTGCTCCGCGAGCAGATGCCAGGCTGGAGGTCGAGGAGCCAGAGTTCCGGAAACGCGAGACGTGAAGGTCAAGGATGCACGATTCGTTTTGTCGGCGGTGCGGCACCAGGATCTGGTGGCGGATGGTCGACCGCAGATCGCGTTTGTGGGGCGCTCGAATGTCGGGAAGTCGAGCTTGTTGAACCGTCTCGTGGGAAGAAAGGCCCTGGCCAAGACCAGCTCGAACCCGGGCAAGACCCGTGCCGTGAACTACTTCGATATCGATTCCAGCTTCTATTTCGTCGATCTACCCGGATTCGGATATGCCAAAGCAGCCAGGACCGAGCGACAGGCATGGGCTGAGCTGATGGACAGTTACTTTCGAACTACCCAACCCAGTCCCCTGGTCATCCAGTTGGTGGACGCCAAGGTGGGCGCCACCCCACTCGATGTGCAAGCGCTCGAGTACTTGCGATCCCAGGGCTGTGAGCCAGTGGTGGTAGCAACAAAGGTCGATCGCATTTCGCGCAGCAAACGGCAGCGGCAGTTGGCTGAGATCAGTCAGGCCCTGTCACCAGGTACGACCACCATGCCGACACCCTTTTCGTCCAGGACGGGCGAAGGTGTCAAGGATATCTGGAAGGGAATCTACGCCTTTCTGCAAGAGTCCGCAGAAATGGCCAACTGAATGAGGTCATATATGCCCGACGACAAGCCCAAGCAGAATCATCGCGGGAAAGCGACAGTCAACAAGGATGCTCTCGACATCCGTACGCTCAAGGAAATGAGCATCAGCAAGATGACCGAGGTGGCTCAGGGTCTCGGCGTCGAGGGAGTGACCAGCCTGCGCAAGCAGGAGCTGATCTTCAAGATTCTGCAGGCGCAGACCGAGAAGAGCGGCTTGATCTTCGCGGAGGGTGTGCTGGAGTGTCTGCCGGACGGCTTCGGCTTCCTGCGGGCGCCCGAGTACAACTATCTTCCCGGCCCGGATGATATCTATGTCTCGCCGAGTCAGATTCGCAGGTTCGACTTGCGGACGGGGGACACTGTGTCGGGCCAGGTACGCCAGCCCAAGGAGGGCGAGCGCTACTTCGCCCTGATCAAGGTCGAGGCGGTGAACTTCGAGCACCCGGAAGTGGCGCGGAACAAGATCTTCTTCGACAATCTTACGCCGCTTTATCCTCTCGAACGCCTGTTGCTGGAGAACGAGGGCGACATGTCCTCGCGAGTGTTGGACCTGGTGACACCCATGGGCAAAGGGCAGCGAGCGCTAATCGTGGCACCACCCCGAACGGGTAAGACGATGCTGTTGCAATCGATCGCGCATTCAGTAGCAGCCAACAACCCGGAAGCGGTCTTGATCGTGCTGCTGATCGATGAGCGACCGGAAGAGGTAACCGACATGCAGCGGTCGGTCCAGGGCGAAGTGGTTTCCTCCACGTTCGATGAGCCGGCGACCCGCCACGTGCAGGTGGCCGAGATGGTCATTGAAAAGGCCAAACGGCTGGTCGAGCACGGCAAGGATGTGGTTATTCTGCTCGACTCCATTACCCGCCTGGCCCGCGCCTACAACACGGTACAGCCGCCTTCGGGCAAGGTGCTCTCAGGTGGTATCGATGCCAATGCGCTGCATCGTCCCAAGCGCTTCTTCGGTGCGGCGCGCAACGTGGAGGAGGGGGGCTCTCTGACGATCATCTCGACCGCGTTGATCGATACCGGGAGCCGGATGGATGACGTCATCTTCGAGGAGTTCAAGGGTACCGGCAACAGCGAGATCCATCTCGATCGGAAGCTGGTCGACAAACGGGTATTCCCCTCCATCGATATCAACAAGTCCGGAACGCGAAAGGAAGAGCTCCTGATGGGCGAGAACGAGCTGCGCCGGGTGTGGGTGCTGCGCAAGGTGTTGAACCCACTCTCGACGGTCGAGAGCATGGAGCTGCTGCTCGACAAGCTGTCCAAGACCAAGACCAACCAGGACTTCCTGAACGCCATGTCGAAGTGACGCCTTCTCTACGCGTCGGTATCGTCGACTATCTCAACAGCCGGCCTTTGGCCTGGTCCTTCCTGCAGGGAACTGCCGGTGAAGGCATCGAGGCGTTGTTTCTGCCCCCTGCGCGTGTGGCGGATCTGCTCGGTAGCGGGGACCTCGACGTCGGTCTGGTTCCTTCGATCGAGGTTGCCCGAATACCAGGGTTGACCGTGTTGCCCGGGCTCTGTGTGGCAGCGACCCGGGAAGTGCGGAGCGTGTTGCTTCTCAGCCGTCGTCCGGCAAGGCAGATCCGGCGGTTGGCCCTGGATCGCAACAGCCGCACCTCAGCCACTCTGGTGCGCATTCTGCTTCGCGAGTACCACGGCATCGAGCCCGAATGTGTGGTGTCCGCTCCCGATGTCGACGCCATGATGGCCGTGGCTGATGCTGCGCTGTTGATCGGTGATCCTGCCCTGAAAGTCGACCGGACTGGTTTGATCGTTCACGATCTGGCTGCCGAGTGGCGGCGGCTGACCGGTCTCCCTTTCGTGTTCGCGGTGTGGGCGAAACGCGAGGGCGTCGAGCTCGGATCTCATGCGCAGATCTTTCAATCGAGCTTGCAACAGGGACGGGCCGAGATGGATCGATTGATCGCCGAGGCTGCGGCAGAGCTGGAACTGGAGGTCGAGTCTGTCCGTGAGTACCTTACCGACTGCCTCTCCTTCGACCTGGGATCGGCTGAGCGAGCTGGCCTCGAGGAGTTCTACCGGCGCGCGCGACAGGCTGGCCTGATCGACCTGCCTTCTTGCAGCGTCTTTGGCGATTCCATAGAGTAGCCCGCACGATGAGCCTCGAGCCCTCCGGCCGTCCCGTTTCCGAGATCCTCGAAGAGGCTGTCGCTGGTGAGCGTCTCTCCGCGAGCGATGCCCATACTCTCCTGCTCGATGGGAACCTTCTCGATCTTGGTGTGGCCGCCCAGCAAATCCGGTCTCGGTTCCATGATGCCGGGGTGGCCAGCTACAACATCGACCGGAACATCAATTACACCAATGTCTGTGTCTACAAGTGCCGATTCTGCGCTTTCTATCGCACTCCCGATGATCCGGAAGGCTACCTGCTGCCCTTCGAGCAGATCGGTCAGAAGATCGAGGAGACACTGGCACTCAACGGCACCGGGATTCTCCTGCAGGGGGGCGTTCATCCGGATCTCCCCCTCGCCTACTACGAAGACCTCGTCGGACAGATCCGGCGTCACTACCCGGAGATTCACGTGCATGCGTTCTCTCCGCCAGAGATCAAGTTCATCGCCAAAAAAGAGCGCCTGAGCTTCTTCGACGTGATCGAGCGCCTGAAGGCGGCGGGACTCATGTCAATCCCGGGGGGGGGAGCCGAGTTGCTCTCCGATCCGATCCGCCAGGAGGTCGCGGCGTATCCGAAAGCCTCGGCCGACGAGTGGATCGACATCATGCGCCAGGCACATGCCAATGACCTGCGGACCTCCGCCACCATGATGTATGGCATGGGCGAGACACTTTCGGCGCGAGTGGAGCACTTACAGAGGGTTCGTGATCTTCAGGATGAGACCGGAGGTTTTACCGCTTTCATCTCGTGGACCTTTCAGCATGATCACACCGAGCTCGAGAACATTCCGGAAGTGTTCGCCGACGAATATCTCAGGACCCTGGCCGTCTCACGGCTGTTCATCGACAACATCCAGCATTTCCAGACGAGTTGGGTCACGCAGGGCAAGAAGATTGGCCAGGTCGGCCTGGCCTTTGGTGCGGATGATATGGGTTCAATCATGATCGAGGAGAATGTCGTCTCGGCCGCTGGCACCAGCTATCGCATGAGCCAGGATGAGATGGAGCATCTGATCAGGGCAGCCGGGTACGAACCGCGTCAGCGGACCAATCTTTACGAGCGCTGGGTCGACCGTGAGGATACTGCCGACGCCGCCGCGAGGTACCGCCAGGCGCTGACGGATCAGAACCGCGATATCGCACCCTCGGTGCTCCCCGTCATTTCCTGACCGGGCGGACCGGCCACCCTGTACAATCACGGCTCCTTGTGGAGCTCGACAGATGTCTTCCCGATCCGCACTCGTCATGCTGACCTCGATCTGCCCTCTGCTGGCGCTCGTCCTGGCGGCGCCGGCCCGGGTCTGGGTATGGGTGGCCGCTCCATTGATCTGTGGCTTGCCATTTCTGTTGATCATCGCCACTGTCAAGGCGCGTCGACCTGCTGCTGTTGGTCTCGGGTTGGTCTGGTCGATGCTCACCGGCAGCTGGCTCGTCCTGGAATGGATCAGCACGAAATCAGATCTGACGCGAGCTTCCCTCCTCCAGGCATCCCTGGTCGTGGCCCTGATGTTGCTGGGTCTCGGCGTGGTGCCCATGATCTGCACCGCCTGGCTCTTCGGACGCGGATTCAGTGACCAGGGACTCAGTCCCGAAGAACTGAGAGAGCTTCGCGAAGGGCCGCCATCTTGACAGGTCTGATCGTCCTGATTTCGGTGGTCGGGGTGGTGGCAATCGGCGTCTGGTCGCGCGGCCGGATCCGCACGTCCAGAGACTTCTTCATCGCTGGTCAAGATATCGGTCTGTGGCCGGTTGCCATGGCAACCATGGCCACTGCTTTCAGTGGATTCGTCTTTCTCGGCGGTCCAGGACTGACCTATAGGATGGGAGTCGCCTCCTTCGCCATCATCCTGCCGATCGGCTTCACCGCCAGCCTGCTCTGTTGGACCGTGGCCAGACCGCTGCGCCTGTTGTCGGAGATCAGAGAGATTCTGACCATTCCCGATGCCATTGCCTGCCGCTTCGAGGATCGCCTGTCGACGGCGCTGGCGACACTGGCGGTTCTTATCGGCGTGATCGCCTATCTCGGCGCCCAGTTCCTCGCCCTCGCAATCCTGGTGGAGACGCTGTTCGGCACCCGAGACACTCTCGGCTCCTGGAGTCTGCCAGTGGCCCTGCTGGCCGGAGCCTCCATTGTGGTGCTCTACAGTGTCCTTGGCGGTATGGTGGCTGGCGTTTATACCGACTTGGTTCAGGGAGTCCTGATGCTGCTAGCCGCCTTGCTGGTGTTCGGCAGGGTCCTGTGGGTCAACCAGGGCCCTGTTGCCATGCTCAGCAGCATCGGCCGGCACGAGGCATTTGCCGACTTCTTCGATCCCTTTGCCAACGGGGCCGGACTGACCACTCTGAGCTTCTATCTGGTCTTCGGCATCGGCGTGCTCGGTCAGCCCCACATGTTGCACAAGTTCTACATGCTACGGGATCCCAGGCAGTTACGTTGGTTTCCCCTGGTGCTGGGAAGCAGTCAGGTGATCTGCCTGTTGATCTGGGTGGGGATTGGTCTGGCTGTTCCCGCGCTGGTCGCTCAGGGACGGATGGCAGCTCTGGCTCATCCCGACGAAGCGGCGCCTCGTTTTCTTCTGGAGTTCTGTCCACCTCTCCTGACCGGAGTCGCGATATCGGCGGTGCTGGCGGCCATCATGTCGACGGCGGACTCGTTTCTCAACATCGGGTCCGGAGTGCTGGTGCGTGACCTGCCACGGCTGTTCGGCGTCTCGAGGATGCGTGGACTGCGGTCCGCCCGTTTGGCCACAGCCGGTATCGCGCTGCTTGCCGCCGCGCTCGCACTGGGATTCGGTGACCTCATCGCCCTCCTCGGGACTTTTGCTTTCGGGACGCTGGGGGCGGCATTGGCACCGACGTTCGTGCTGGGTCTGAGCTGGTCACGAGTCACCGCGTCGGCCGCCTCGGCGTCGATTGCGAGTGGGCTCGTGGTCAGTCTCGGTCTGGAGGCGCTGCGGCGGATGACACCGTCCGGCACCCTCGAAGAGTTCGGCCTGGCTGCTGGAGCGGTCCCCTCCGCGATTGCACTGATGGTGTCATTCAGCGTGCTGCTGACCGTCTCCTGGGTGACCGGTCGAGACAACAGGTCGCGTATCCCGAGGGACGTGTTACAAGTCATGGAGAGTAACTAGTTGAACAGGTTTCTGGTCAACCCCAGCGCGGGCAAGGGGCGCTCCCGCCGCTCGTTGGATCTCCTGCGAAAGCTCGCGAATGAGTCGAACAGCGAGCTCCGAGTCAGTAGCAGCGCCGATGACCTGGTCGAGCAGGCACGCCGGGCGGCAGAGGATGGAATCGAGAGACTGCTCGTAGTTGGCGGGGACGGTACCTTTCACCATGTATCTCAAGGGCTGGCACACTCGACGTGTGCCCTGGGAGTCATCCCGGCCGGGCGGGGCAATGATTTCGCCTCGGACCTGGGCGTACCGCTCGATATCGGGTCTGCAGTTCAGGCCGCGCTGCTTGGATCGATCGTGAAAATCGACCTCGGGCGGGTCAATGATCGCTACTTCACCGGCTACTGCGGCGTCGGCTTTGACAGCCTGGCTACCCACTACGCCTACAATGCGCCGCGGCTCTTCAAGGGCACATTGGCCTACATCTACGGCTTCTTACGCGCGCTGTTGGTGTTCGAACCCCCGGTTCTGCGGGTCGATCGGGAGGGGGAAGCCTTCGAGGAGAGGGCGATGTTCGCGGTCGTCTGCAACATCTCGCGCTTTGGTGGAGGCATGCGGATCGCCCCGGAGGCTCGTTTCGACGACGGCGTCCTGAATCTGGTCCTCGCCACCAAGTTGACCAGGCTGCAAATTCTTCGCGTCTTCCCCAAGGTCTTTACCGGTCAGCACGTGAACCACCCGGCAGTTCAGACAAGTCATCTGCGATCCGCCAGGATCGAAGTGGATCGACCCCTGATGATGGCCTGTGACGGCGAGCCTATCGGCCGCCTCGCAAGCGGGGGGCTGACGGTCACCGTCGAGCCAGGTGCTCTGCGCGTCGTCAGTCCACCTTGAACTCGACGCCCTGAGCCAGCGGTAGCTCCTCGCCGTAGTTGATCGTACAGGTCTGACGACGCATGTAGATCTTCCACGAGTCGGAGCCGGCTTCGCGGCCACCACCGGTTTCTTTCTCCCCGCCGAATGCACCACCGATCTCGGCGCCCGAAGTGCCGATGTTGATGTTGGCAATCCCACAATCCGACCCGGCGGGCGACAGGAACCGCTCTCCGGAGAGCAGGTTGGTGGTGAAGATGGCTGACGACAGCCCCTGGGGGACGCTGTTGTGAAGCTCGATGGCCTCATCGAGATCCTCGACCTCGAATAGATAGAGAATCGGTGCAAAGGTCTCGTCGCAGGTGATGGGCATCCCACCGGTGGCTTCGACCAGGGTCGGTTCGACGAAGTACCCGGGTCGATCGAGGGTCCCGCCACCGTAGAGAATGCTGCCGCCCTGCTCTTCGACCTTGGTGAGGGCGGACTTCATGTCCTCCACCGCCCCAGCGTCGACCAAGGGACCCATCAAGGTATCAGGACTCATCGGGTCACCGATCCGGATCGATTTGTAGGAACTGATCAGGCGTTGCTTCATCTCCGCGGCGATTCCCTTTTGCAGAATCAGCCGGCGGGTGGTGGTGCATCTTTGTCCGGCCGTGCCCACAGCGGCGAAAAGCACAGCGCGAAGCACCAGGTCGAGATCGGCATCATCCATCGCGATAATCGCGTTGTTGCCTCCCAGCTCCAACAGGCTACGACCCAGTCGATTCGCCACGGTCTGGCCTATCTTGCGGCCCATACCCACCGATCCGGTCGCCGAGATGAGCGGCACACGGGCATCTTCGACCATTGGGTTACCGACCTGGTTTCGATCGCCCACCGCCAGGCAGAATATCGGCGGGGCATTGTTGGCCTCCAGGACCCGCTGCGCGATGTGGGTAATAGCGATAGAGCACAGCGGCACCTTCGACGAGGGTTTCCAGATCATCGAGTCACCGCAAATGGCGGCGACGGTGGAATTCCAGGCCCAGACCGCAACGGGAAAATTGAAGGCGGTGATGATCCCCACCGGACCGAGCGGATGCCACTGTTCGTACATCCTGTGCTCGGGTCGCTCAGAGTGCATCGACAGCCCGTAGAGCTGGCGGGACATGCCGACAGCGAGATCGACCATGTCGATCATTTCCTGCACCTCCCCCAAGCCTTCGCTGAGGATCTTGCCCATCTCGAGAGTGACAAGGCTTCCCAGGGCATCCTTGTGCCGTCGCAGCTCGTCTCCCAGCTGGCGAACGACCTCGCCTCGACGGGGAGCCGGCCAGCTGCGCCACTCTCTGAAAGCCTCGGTCGCCGTTTCCGCGACCACCTCGTAGTCGGCGGCTGTGGCCGATCGGACACTGGCGATCACCTCGCCGGTGGCGGGGTTGACGGAGTCGATTGCCGGTCCCTCGGTGTCGAGCCAGCGCCCACAGAAAGCCCCGGGATTGCTCTCTTCAATGCCCAGGGAATCGAGAATATGTTTCAGGTCATGGGTTGTCGCGACGGATGTCATGGGAGCCCTCCTCGTCTACGGCCGGGCTTCTCCACAGGAACTGCGGAAAACCCTGTTGAAAAACCGGTCCTCGAATCACTCAAACCACCATTTTTCGGCACTTTGGCACATTTTGCACAGTTTCTTGTGCAAAATGTGTAAACTTTTTGTTTTCAGATACTTCCATAAAATCGATCGGTCTGACGCGGGCTCGGGGAGAGGACGTATCTCGTTGATTTTCCGCAGCTTAGGAAGACCGCGCCCTCTCCGGGGCTCAGAGGTTGACCGCCAGGGCCCGCCGCAAACGGTCCAGACCGATATCGGCTTCCTCGATCGTGAGGGCGAGATTGGGCCGGAATCGAATCGCTCGCTCGCCTGAGGCCAGTCCCAGAACGTCGGCCTGTCGCATGGTCCGCAGCAACTGATTGCGAGTTTCGCCGTCGGGCAGATCGACGGCCACGAACATGCCACGTCCACGCGCGTTGGTGACTCTGCCCGGATATTCCTCTTCGAGCCCCCGCAGCCCGTTGAGCAGATGCTCACCGACCGTGGTGGCGTTGTGCAGCAGGTTCTCGGTCTCGATAATCTCGACGTAGCGCTGGCAGCGAATCATGTCGGCCAGATTGCCACCCCAGGTCGAATTGATGCGGCTCGACACTTCGAAAACCGACTCGACTTCGTCGAGTCGTTCCGAACCACAGATCCCGCAGATCTGAGCTTTCTTGCCGAAGGCGAAGAGATCGGGCTGCAGGTCGAAGTGCTCGAAACACCACCACTTGCCTGTCGTGCCGAACCCGGTCTGGACCTCGTCGAAAATCAGCAGGAACTCGGCTTCGTCTGCGAGGTCGCGCAACGCTTGCAGAAATTCGCCGCGGAAGTGGTTGTCGCCGCCCTCTCCCTGGATCGGTTCGATGATGAGTCCGGCGATGTCATCGGGATTCCGCTTCAGGGCGTCCTTGATCTCCGCGATCGCCTGCGCTTCCTTCACCTCCACCTCTGCGATGACCTGGTCGTCGATAGGGAACCTGAGCATCGGATTGGAGATACGTGGCCACTCGAAACGGGCGAAGTACTGGAACTTGCGTGGATCGGCGGTGTTGGTCAGCGACAGGGTGTAGCCGCTGCGACCATGGAAGGCCTGCTTGAAGTGGATGATCTGCTTGCCCTTCTTGCCCTTGCCAGCAGCCATGTTCTTGCGCACCTTCCAGTCGAAGGCCGCCTTGAGAGTGTTCTCGACGGCCAGGGAGCCACCGGAGATGAAGAACATCCTCTCGTTCAGGGAATCCGGGATCGTACGGGAGAAGACGTCGACGAACTCCGCCATCTGGGTGGTGTAGAGGTCCGAGTTCGAGGGCTTGTTCAAGGCTGCGGGCAGAATCCGCTCTCTGAACTCCGGCGTGTCGAGGAGAGGATGGTTGTAGCCCAGTGGACAGGTCGAAAAGCAGGTGAAGAAGTCGAGCAACTCGGTGCCTCGCAGGGCGTCGTAGAGAAAGGCACCGTGACTCTTCTCCAGGTCCATGACGATCGAAAATCCGTCGACCAACATGTGCTTCCTGAGGTGGCTGTGGACTTCGCTGGGGGCGATGTGTGCGGACGAGGCGGTGGTGGAGATCACGGTGAATCCTCCCTGAGAAGAGCTATTACTGGAGTGGGAGTCCGCACTCGCTCGCTGGGCGCAGGGCTAGGTGGGGCGGACTCCCGAGCGGAAGTCATGCTAGCACCGCGAAATCGGGAGGGTCAATCGAAACGGTCGAGCCGGGTCGTCCGTCGCGGCACCGGTTCTCCCGCGACCACTGTCCGGTTCCTGCCGGTCTCCTTGGCCACGTACATGGCGGCGTCGGAGAGTCGCAGCATGGTGCTCTTGCGTTGTTCGGTCGTGCTCTCGCTGGTCAGGTGCCGTTTCAGCGAGGCGACTCCAATCGAGCTGGTCAAGCCGGTGAGATCGAGCACATCGGGCTGGACCTCGCCTGGCCGACTGCAGAAGGTCGTGGTAACGATGGCCTCGCGCATCTCTTCCGCCAGATCGATGGCTTTGTCCAGCGCGACTCCGGGGGCAGCGATGACGAATTCATCGCCTCCGTAGCGGGCGGCAACGGCGCCAACGCGTTTGGCAATGCTGTCGAGCAACTGGCCGACCTCGCGCAGGACCTGGCTGCCCGCGAGGTGACCGTGACTGTCGTTGATTCGCTTGAAGAAGTCCAGATCCAGAAACAGCAGGGAAAAATCCTTGTCGTTCTCCTGGCAATCCTCGATGATCTTGGTCAGCGCGATGTGCAGATAACGGTCGTTGAAGAGGCCGGTCAAGTTGTCCCGCTTGGCGATCTCCTGAGCCAGTCTGCCATCGAGGACGTTCTGAATCGAAATGGAGATGTAGCCGGCGAAGATCTCCAACAGGTTGAGATCCTGCAAGCTGTACTCGTTGGCATGCCGGCGATTGACCAGCTCCAGGACTCCGCAGACTTCTTGCTCGATGCGAATGGGTATCGCCACCAGCGAGAGGGTCTGGTAGTCGGTGGCTTCGTCGATGACCGGATTGAATCGCTGGTCGTTGTCGGATCTGACCGCCCGGTAGGATTCACCCGTGATGTAGACCTGTCCGCCGATGCCTTTGTCAGCCGGGACGCGTCGGCCCACCAGAGTCTCGGCCTTGACGCCGAAGGCAGCGATGAAGGTCAGATCATTGCGTTCGCGCTGGCGTAGCTTGTGAACGGGGTTGTCGAGAAGGATCGAGCCCGCCTCGGAAGGCACGAACTCATTGGCCTTGCGCAGAATGGCCACCAGGTTGTCGGAGAGATTCATCTCCAGCGGGAAGGCATGTCCGGCCCGGCGCCGCTCGAGGAAGTTCACCAGCTTGGGCGGCTGGAGACAGTGAAAGTCGGTCATCGCGGCTACGCTCTTGTCGTGCGAGCTCTCGCCTGCAGCTCGGCACCCAAGACTCTAGCGCAAGCCGGACCCGAGCGGCTGTGAATCCTCAACATTCGCGGCCCGTTGCTGCCGCGAGCAGGCGAGCGAATCGCTGCAGTGGCTGTGCAATGATCATAAAGCCATGGCGAACGAAGACCGGGCGAGAGTCGGTGGCGCCGAGCCGCTCTTGCGCAAGAGATTCGGCCAGCATCACCTCATTCGCGGAGAATTGTGCGATCCGTTGGTGCGGTTTCTCGAGCCGGAAGGGCGTCTGGTGGTCGAGATTGGGCCCGGTGGAGGAGTGCTCACCGAGAGGCTCGCCGCCGCGGGGGCGCGCGTTTTTGCGGTCGAGGTCGACCTCGACTGGGCTCTCATCCTGGGGCAGAGAGCCGACTGGGACGCAACACAGGTCATCGTCGGCGATGCACTCGAGGTCGAGTGGGAACGTCTTCCGGCCGGCACACTGGTTGCCGGCAATCTGCCCTTCAATGTCTCGACGGTGATCATCGAGCGAGTTCTGCGGCAATGGCCGAGAGTGCTGCGGGCGGGGTTTCTGGTGCAGAAGGAGGTGGCGGACCGGCTCCTGGCGCGGCCCGGTGAAAAGGCTTACGGTGCCTTGAGCGTGATCACGGCGGCTCGCTCGCGGCCGATTCATCTGGGACTCGTGCGGCGGGGGAGCTTTCGTCCGCCACCCAAGGTCGACGGCGCCTTCGTGGGGCTGGAGCTGATCCGCCCGACCTTCGATGAACCGGAGATGGACCGGTTTGTGGCGACGGTGCATCTTGCCTTCTCGCAGCGACGCAAACAGCTGCGCAACGCCCTGGGGGCGGGTTGGGGGCGCAAGGCGGCGGACCGAGCGATCGCTGCGGCGGGAATCGATCCGCACAGCCGAGCCGAGCAGCTCTGCCTGGCGGATTTCATCGCGTTGCACGGAGGACATCGGAGCCCCGGGGCGAGCTGACAGCCGGCTCGAAGCGATGGGTCTCGAGCGCTGGAGGTGTGGCCAGGTGAGATAATGCAGGCTACACTTCCGCGGCGTTGACGCCCAGGAGGACGACACCCTGCCGAAATCCGCAGCTGGCTCCAAGAAGAAGATCTCCCGCCCAGGCCTGACACCCGCGAAGCGTGGCGAGCTGGTGGGTATTCTCATGCTGGTGCTGGCGCTCCTGCTGGGCGCGAGCCTGGTGACCTACCATCCGCTGGATCCGAGTCTCTTTCATCAGGCGTCCGGTGATCGAGAAGTCGCCAACCTGGTGGGACCGCTGGGCGCGCAGATCGCGGCGGCGACATTCGAGGTCTTTGGACTACCTTCTCTGCTTATTCCGCTGTTGCTGGCCGGTGCTGCCTGGCGACGTCTCAGGGGTCTGGATGGGGTGCGCATCGTCGGTCGGGGTATTGGTGCAGTGGTGCTCATGCTGAGCCTCCCGGCACTTCTGCAGGTCGTCGTGCCCGAGGTCGGCTGGCGCGGTACCCCGATCGCGGCCGGTGGTCTCGCGGGAAAGCTCATCGCGGATTTGCTGTCCCGTTACCTGAACAAAACCGGCGCCTTCGTCGTCCTGGCGGGAGCGGCGATCGGTGGCGTGGCACTGCTGGTGCAGTCGACACTCGGAGATTTCCTGAGTCACTGGTCGCAGAAGATAAGGGGCGGCCTGCAAAACCTGCAACTGACGTGGCTCCGCGGACGGGAACGCAGGAGCAAGGAGAAGTCAAGACGGCGGGTCATGGCAAAGCATCTGGAGCGCGCGGCGGAAAAGGAACGGGTTGTCGCAGAGCCGACCAGCGCTGCAGTGGTAGCGGCCCCCAAGGCGTCGCCTCCCATCCCGAGTCCACCGATGCGGGTGACCGAGAAGCCGGGGGAGGGGAGCTTCGCGATGCGCCGTGTGCGTGTCCCGGCCCGGCCCGTCGTGGAAAGCCCACCCGCCGCCCCCCGGAAGGTAAAAGAGAAGAGGAAGGTGAAATCCGAGACTTCTCCTGAACCGCAGATGCCTCTCGTCGAGGCCGAGGTCGACGGGACTGCCCTGCCACCACTGAACCTGCTGCAGCTGGATCCGGTGGAATCCAATGTCAACGAGAACGAGCTGGTGCGCCTGGGGGAGGTGATCCGAAGTCGGTGCGCGGAGTTCGGAGTCGAAGGAACGGTAGCCGGGATCAGTCCGGGCCCGATCATCACGGTGTACGAATTCCAACCGGCGCCGGGCGTCAAGGTCAGTCAGATCGTCAATCTGCAGGACGATCTCGCCCTGGCGCTGAAAGCGGAATCCGTCCGCATCGAACGGCTGGCTGGACGCTCCACCCTGGGTATCGAAGTGCCCAACAAGGAGCGTAGCGTGATCCATCTCGGGTGGCTGTTGTCGCAAGAGGAGTTCCGCAAAGCACCTTCGAGCCTGACGATGGCGCTCGGCACCAATATCCACGGTGAGCCCTTTTTCGCCGATCTGGCGACCGCCCCCCATCTTCTCGTTGCCGGTGCCACTGGTGCGGGCAAGAGCGTCGGGTTACAGAGCATGATCACCTCGATTCTCTACAAGGCCAACCGCGACGAAGTGCAGTTCATCTTCATCGATCCCAAACGGATCGAGCTCGGTGTCTATGCGCAGATTCCTCACCTCAAGGCGGAGGTCGTCACCGAGCCAAAGAAGGCTGCGAATGCTCTACGCTGGGCTGTTGCCGAGATGGAACGGCGCTATCGCTTGTTGGCCGAAGCTCATGTTCGATCGATCGAGTTCTACAATCGGGCCATCAAGGATCCCTCGGTAAGAAAGCGCCTGGCCCTGTCCGACGGCGAAACTGAGGTCGATGCCGGCGATCTCAAGCCGTTGCCCTACTACGTGATCGTCATCGACGAGCTCGCCGACCTGATGATGGTGGCAGCCTCCGAGGTCGAGCAGTCGATCGCCCGGATCGCTCAGATGGCCCGGGCCGTGGGAATCCATCTGATCATTGCGACGCAACGACCCTCAGTCGATGTTCTGACCGGAACCATCAAGGCGAACTTCCCCTGTCGCGTCTCCTATGCGACGGCCAGTCGACATGACTCACGGACGATTCTCGACCAGGTTGGCGCTGAGAAGCTACTGGGAAAGGGGGACATGCTTTTCATGCCCGCTGGCACCTCGCGGATCATCAGGCTGCACGGTGGTTATGTCGCGGAGCAGGAGACGGCTGCCCTGGTGCGCTGGCTGAAGAAGCAGGGTCAGCCTTCACTGGATCCGGCCGTATTGGCGCCACCACCGGAAGAGGAGCGAGGAGGTGCGGGCGGCGGTGGAGGAGACGATGTGCTCTTTGATGAGGCGGCCCGCCTGGTTGTTGCCGAGCGCCAGGCTTCGGCCAGTTTTCTCCAACGGCGCATGCGGATTGGATTCTCGCGGGCGGCCCGTCTGATCGACATGATGGAGCAGGACGGCCTGCTCGGGCCGCCGCAGGGCAGTAAACCCAGGGATGTCCTGGTCAAAGCCGACTATTTCGCCGAGATCGACGATTCTCGGGAAGAGGTCTGAGAGCTGGAACGTCTCGTTTTTTTCGGCACCCCCGACTTTGCGCTCCCGACCCTCGAGGGGCTCTGTGGGCATGGGCGGAAACCCGTCCTGGTCGTGACGCAGCCGGCCCGACCGCGTGGGCGCGGGCGATCGGTCCAGCAGCCACCAGTTGCTCGGTGGGCTGAGCAGGAAGGCCTGCCAGTGGCACAGCCCGAGAGGGTGCGGGCGCCCGATTTTCTCGACTGGCTCGAGTCCTTCGATCCAACGACGATGGTGGTCGTGGCCTTCGGTCAGATCTTTCCCGAGCGCCTGCTGGAGATGCCCGCGCACGGCTGCATCAATGTCCATGCATCGCTCCTGCCTCGGCACCGGGGCGCTGCGCCCATCCAGGCGGCGATCATCGCTGGAGACCGGGTCACCGGTGTGACCACCATGCTCATGGACCAGGGCCTGGACACCGGACCGGTCCTGCTGCAGAGGGAATTGCCCATAGGTCCCGAGGAGACCTCGGGTGAGTTGGCCAAGAGGTTGGCAGTGGCTGGCGGTGAGTTGCTGATCGAGACACTCGAGCGGCAAGAGAAGAATCTCCTCGTCCCCCGGAACCAGGATCCCGCTGCGGCAACGGTAGCCCGCCGACTGGACCGGAGCGACGGCATCATCGACTGGCAGGCCAAAGCTCAGCTGATCTTCAACTTGCTGCGCGGACTGACCCCATGGCCCGGGGTCTCGACGACTCTGCGTGGTCAGCCTGTCAAGGTCCTGTGGGGGCGACCGATCGACGTCGTGACTTCGGGTAACGAAGGCCCCGGGACCTTTCTGGGCCTCGTCGACGGCCGGCTGGTCATCTCCTGTGGCGGAGGCACGGGGTTCGGAATCGAACGCTTGCAGAGTCCCGGACGCAAACCGGTGACAGCCGAGGGCTTCGCCAACGGCCAGAGGCTCGCTGTGGGAGAGCAGTTCGGTTGAAGCCCGATGCGGAAGACGTCCGCGCATTGGCTGTTTGGGTGGTCGAGCAGACGCTTGCGGTGAGGAGCCCCGCGGATCGGTTCATTCAACGAGCCGAAGCCGGGCTGCACGGCCGCGATCGCCGGTTCCTGCGCGAGTTGGGGCTTGGCACCTTGCGGTGGTTGCGGCGGCTGGACCACATCCTCGAGTCGGCCAGCTCCCGGCCGCTGGAGGCAGTCGACTCGAGCTTGAGAAGCCCCCTCCGGGTCGCTGCATATCAACTCCTGTTCCTCGACCGCGTTCCCGCACATGCGGCGGTCAATGAGGCGGTCGAGCAGGCACGGCGGCGGACCCACCGCGGTGGGGCCGGGTTCGTCAATGCAGTCCTGCGTCGGATTGCGCGGGCGCCGAGTCTTGCGCACTGGCCGGTGGACGAGGCGGAACCCATCCGACGTCTGGGGATCGAGTTCAGCCATCCCGATCTGTTGGTCAAACGCTGGCTGGGACAGCTGGGGGAGGAGAAGACGCGTGCCCTCCTGAGGGCAAACAACCAGCGCAAGCCGGTCCAGATTCTGGTTCTCGCCGGCCGCACCGCGCTCGAGCAAGTGGCTGCCCGGTTAGCCGAGGAGGGCGTTACGACGCAACCCTCGACACTGTCTCCGGTGGGTCTGGTGGTCAGCAGCGGCGACGCAATGCAAACAGAGGTCTGGCGGCAGGGCGAGATCTACCTGCAGG
This sequence comes from uncultured Acidobacteriota bacterium, assembly GCA_963707075.1. GTDB lineage: Bacteria > Acidobacteriota > Thermoanaerobaculia > Multivoradales > JAHEKO01 > CAXMQZ01. The sequence goes on along the minus strand of CAVPOX010000002.1, from coordinate 387,561 downwards.
ATGTGGCCAGTCAGTCGGCGGCACTCCTGCCGCTACCCGAGCCCGGAGAGAGGATCGCTGACCTCGCCGCCGCTCCGGGAGGCAAATCCTTCAGTCTCCTCGCCTACGAGCCTCGTGTACAGGTCACCGCAGCCGATCGGGATTTCCATCGTTTACTGACCGTGCGACAGAACAGGCAACGCCTCAAACAACGGCTGGAGCTGGTCCTGGCTGACGCCGAATCACCTCCCTGGAGGGCCTCGTTCGATCGGGTGGTGCTCGATCTACCCTGCACTGGTTCGGGAACCCTGCGCAAGCACCCGGAGCTGAAGTGGCGAATCGACGAGGGTGAGATCTCTCGGCTGAGTCGGCAAGGACTCACCATGGTCGAGGCGGCTGCCGATCTGGTGTGTCCCGGTGGGTTACTGTCGGTAATGACCTGTTCCATCGAACCGGAAGAGAATCACGGAGTGGTCTCGAGTTTTCTCGCAGGCCGTCCAGGTTTCGAGCCAGCCGAGTTTCAGGGCAGAGTGCCTGCTTCAATCTCCGAGTACGAGATCGGCAACGGCCAGTGGCAGATACTGCCTGGTGATGTCCACGATGGTTTTACTGTCAACGTTCTAAGTCGTCGATTCTGAGCCGACATCATCGGACCTGGCGGTAGCGCTTGGCCAGATTGGGCGGAGACACGCCAACCGCGAACAGACACCAGATCGACCAGTTGTTGGCGATCGTTCTCAGGATGCCGTTGCGTCGATAGCGTCGCGCCGAGGTGAGCACCGGCGAACCGACGATGGCGATAGCGCCCAGGGCCTTCAGCCGCCGAGCGAAATCGAGATCTTCGAGAATCGGCCAGTCCCGGAAGCCGCCCAACTGTTCGAAAGCCGAGCGGGTGACAAACTGTGCCTGATCTCCGAGGGGAATGCGTGTCACACGTGTTCGTATGTTGACCAGGCCCGATCCCAGGCGGAAGAGGGGGCTCGGATCGTCGAATCTGACGAGGAAACCACCCCCTTTGCGCCCATCCTCGACGACACCCTGGATGCTCTCGATCGCTCCGTCGGGCAGGACCGAATCGGCATGCAAGAAGAGCAGGATCTCGGACTGCGCAGCCGCCGCCCCCTGGTTCATCTGGGGACCACGTCCCTGGCGTCCTGTAACGACCCGGGCACCCAGCTCGCTAGCGACCTGGACAGTCGCATCGCGACTGCCGCCGTCAGCCACAACTACCTCGTTGACTGTGCCAGGCACGGCCGCGAGACAGCGGCGCAGAGGTGTTTCTTCGTCGAGGGTCGGGATGACGACGGCGACGGTTTTAGCCGACAAAGTGGCGAAATGCTAGCATAGGGAACAGCCTCCATGACCTCCCGTCATCCCTTGAGCCACATCGACAAAGAAGGCCGTGCAAGCATGGTCGATGTCTCCGGTAAGGCCGTGACCCGACGGGTCGCCGAAGCGACGTGTCGAGTCACGATGTCGGCCGAGACCGCTGCAATATTGGCGCAGCTTCCCAAAGGCGACGCGGTCGCTGTGGCCCGGCTGGCGGGTGTGCAAGGTGCCAAGAGAACCGCCGAGTTGGTGCCGTTGGCCCACCCGATTGGTCTGGAGCAGGTCGAGGTCGATCTGCGACCTTTCGCGGGAGGCGTTGAGATCCACAGCCGGGTCGTGGTGACCGCCAGGACAGGTGCAGAGATGGAGGCACTGACGGCCTGCGCGACGGCTGCGCTGGCCCTCTACGACATGGTCAAGGCTGTCGAACGCGACGCCGTCATCACCGACCTGCGGCTCGAACGCAAGAGTGGTGGGCGCAGCGGAACCTACCAGCGAGAGGAATGATCACCAACGGTCTCGATCGACTTCTGGCGAACCCGGAGGGCCTGGAGGGGCGCCGTTATGGCCTGGTCTCGCACTCTGCAGCGCGGAGCGCGGATCTGCAACCCATTCATCTCGCGCTCCTGCGCTCCGGGGCACCGCCACCCTTGGCGCTCTTCGGACCGGAGCACGGCTTTTACGGAGAAGAGCAGGACATGATCCCGTCGCCGGACGGAGTCGATCCCTGGACGGGCATTCCGACAGTCTCTCTTTACGGCGATTCTGCGGGCTCATTGCGACCCGATCCCGCGACCATGGCGGGTCTCGATCTGCTGGTGATCGATTTGCAGGACATTGGATGCCGCTACTACACCTATGCAGCCACCGCAATCTGGTCGGCCGAGGCGGCCCTTGCGGCGGGTATCGAGGTCTGGATTCTCGATCGGCCGAATCCTCTCGGAGGTTTGCAAGTCGAAGGCAATCTGAGAGCTGCAGGGCTCGAGTCCTTTGTCGGTGCCTTCACCATGCCGGTCCGTCACGGTCTGACCCTGGGAGAGATGGTACGCCTCGAAGCAAAGCGGGGTGGGTGGTCTTCAGGGATTCGCATCTGGGAGGTGGAGGGGTGGGAGCGCGAGATGCTCTGGAGTCAGCTTGGCCGGCCGTGGGTCGCCCCCTCCCCGAATATCCCGAGCCAGGAGACTGCCTTTCTCTATCCAGGCCTATGTTTGGTCGAAGGGACCGAGATCTCGGAAGGGCGTGGGACGACTCGGCCCTTTCAACTGGTTGGGGCTCCGGGTATCGATTCAGTCGACCTCGCAGATGCCATGCAGGCAAGGGGGCTTCCGGGAGTGAGGTTCCTGCCCGCGGTCTTCAGGCCCCAGTTTCACAAGCACGAGGGTGAGCTCTGCGGCGGGGTCGAGATCAGAGTGACGGACTATTCCGCATTGCGACCCTATCGTTGCGGTGTCGAGTTGCTGGCAGTGATGCATCAGGTGGCGCCCGAGGCTTTCGCCTGGAGAAGACAGGCTTATGAGTTTGTCGGCGACAGACCTGCGATCGATCTCTTGAGCGGTGACAGCGCGTTACGGTTGGCATTGGAGGCAGGAGACGAGCCCACTGCCTGGATCGAATCCTGGGCGACTGATGAGGAGACGTTTCGCCGAGAGTCGGCTGACGTTCTGCTCTATCGGCAGTCGGACTAGGAAGCCTGCAGAGAGCAAGGCCAGGACGGATGTGTCGAGATGCCGGCGCGGTTGACCGGCTTGGGAGGCGGTGCAACAATGCCGCCACGCGGCAAGCTCGATTCCACGAGCTGTTCACCCACTCCGACGAGACCGATATGAATCATCAGAGTCGCATCGATTTCTTCCTGCCAGGGCCGACCTGGGTCCGCGAGGATGTTTTGCAGGCGCTGACGGGTCCCATGATGGGCCACCGATCGACAGACTTCAAGAAGCTCTACGCCTCCCTGGTACCGCGCCTGCAAGAGGTGTTTCGCACCCGGGGGGACGTCCTGATCGCCACAGGCAGTGCCACCCTGGTCATGGAGAGCGCAATCCTCTCGACAGTCGAGTCGAGAGTCCTGAATCTCACCTGTGGAGCCTTTTCCGAACGCTGGCACACCATCAGCAAGGCAGTGGGTCGTGAGGCCGACAAGGTAGAGGCTCCGTGGGGGCAGGCGGTGGATCCCGATCTGCTGCGGCGGGCGCTGCGCCGCAAGAAGTACGAGGCTGTCACCACAGTGCACAGTGAAACCTCGACCGGGGTGCTCAATCCGATCGAGGAGATCGCTCGGGTGATTCGGGAAGAGAGTGACGCCCTGATCCTGGTAGACACAGTGTCGTCGCTTGGAGGTGCCCGGGTCGAGGTCGACGACTGGGGCCTCGATGTGGTTCTCGCCAGCACCCAGAAGGCTCTGGCGGTGCCGCCGGGTTTGACACTCTTCAGTCTTTCCGAGCGGGCCGCCACCCGGGCCGAAGCCGTCGACGACCGGGGCTTCTATACGGACTTTATCCGGTATCGGGACCAACATCGCAAGTCGGGGACTGTGACGACGCCCGCGTTGCCGATCTTCTATTCGCTGGATCGCCAACTGGACGTGATCGGTGACGAGGGCATGGAGGCGCGCTGGGAGAGGCACCTGGGGTTGCAGGCGATGACCGCAAAATGGGCTCGTGCCCAGGGTTTCGACTACGCTTCCCAGGAGGGCGTTCGCTCTCCCACTGTGAGCTGCCTGAGACCCCCTGGTGGTCTTTCTGCGCCCGAACTGGTGTCTGCATTGGCCAGCCGCGGCGTCGTGGTCGGGGGTGGTTACGGCAAGTGGAAGCCCGACACCTTTCGCATCGGGCATATGGGGGAAGTACGCGGGCGCGATCTCGAGGAACTCTTCGCGACCATCGATGACATTTTGAGAGCAGGCTAGAGGGTCCTTCGATGTATCGAATTTTGATTGCCGACCCGTTGGCCGAAGCAGGTCTCGAGATCTTGCGTCGAGCCAAGACAGAGCTTCACCTTCTGGCTCCGGAAGAAAGGCTGCGATTGCCGGAACTATTGGCTGATTTCGATGCCCTGATCGTTCGCAGCATGACGCAGGTCGATGCGACCATGCTCGCTGCCAGCGATCGGCTCAAGGTTGTGGGGCGGGCAGGAATCGGCGTCGACAACGTGGATGTTGCTGCCGCGACAGAGCGTGGCATCCTGGTGGTCAACGCGCCGACGGCCAATCTGGTCTCCGCGACCGAGCATACTTTCGCTCTGCTGCTCGCGCTGGCGAGGAACATCCCGGCTGCCAATAGCTCACTCGCGGCCGGAGAGTGGAATCGCAAGCAATTCCTCGGCAGCGAGCTGCAAGGCAAGACACTGGGGCTGGTCGGTCTGGGGCGGATCGGTCAGGGTGTTGCCATGCGGGCACGCGCCTTCGGTATGCGGATCATCGCCTTCGACCCGTTCCTGGATGCCGTCGCAGCCAGACGACTCGACGTCGAACTGGCGGACCTGGACGAGGTTCTGACAGCTGCGGATGTGGTTTCCTTGCACACCCCATTGACCGATCAGACCCGGGGTCTGATCGATGCGGAACGGATTGCCCGGATGAAAGCGGGGTCGATGCTGATCAATTGCGCCCGAGGTGGCATCGTCGACGAGCCGGCCCTCCTCGCGGCTCTCGAGAACGAACACCTGGGCGGTGCGGCTCTCGACGTCTTCGCGGAGGAGCCTCCCACCGATACCCGCCTGGTGTCCCATCCTCGGGTGGTTGCTACGCCTCACATAGGTGCTCAGACGCGAGAGGCCCAGGAAAGGGTCGCGACCGAAACCGCCAAGATGGTGCTGGCCGCACTGGATGGCTCCCTGGCCGTGACCGCTGTCAACCTGCCCTTCATGTCCATCGGTGGCACGGGCGAGGCCTTTCTGGCACTGGGGGAGCAACTCGGCAGACTGGCCAGCTCGCTTCTGGCGGGGAGTCTCCTCGAGGTACGGGTCGAGCTGTGGGGCGTCGACGATGATCTGCGAGTGCCGACGACGGTGGCGGCCGTCAAGGGATCCCTGATGCCGTTTCTCGGAGAAGCGGTCAACTTCGTCAATGCTGAAACAATCGCAGCCGGACGTGGCGTCGAGGTGGTGCGTTCGATTCATCACCAGAGCGGCGAGTATCCCCACCTGGTCGAGGTGAGGCTGCGGGGCGAGTCGGGCGAGGTCGCGGTAGCGGGAACCGTGTTTGGCGATCGCGATCCACGCGTGGTGCGGTTTGAAGGCTACCGTCTGGAATTCCGGCCCAAGGGATTCCTGTTGCTCGTGCGCAATAGAGATGTCCCAGGGGTGGTCGGCAAGGTCGGCACGCTCCTGGGAGACGCCGAGGTCAATATCGCAGAGATACATCTCGCCCGTAGCCAGGAGGGCAGTGAGGCGATGGCCGTGGTGCGGCTGGATGGCAAGTTGGAGGCGTCGACCCTGGACCGGTTGTCGCGCATCCCCGAGGTGACGGAAGTGCAGATGATCGATCTCAGCGGCGGCTAGTTTGCGACATCGCGAGGTGAGAGGAACGATGAAGGTCGGACTGGTTTTTGGCGGCAGGAGTGTTGAACACCGAGTCTCGGTGAATTCAGCCAGGACTGTGGCGGCCGGGTTGCGCAGCGCTGGGCACGCGGTGGTGGCCCTGGGTATCGCGGACAACGGTTGCTGGGTCGAGCAAGAGCTTGGTGAGGCCGCCCTGCAGGGGAAGATCGACTCCCTGGCGGCTGCCAGTTCGCAGATTCGGTCGAGCTTGCGACCGCTGATGGACGCCGATATCGATGTGGTGTTTCCCGTCGTCCACGGAACCTGGGGAGAGGACGGAACCTTGCAGGGGCTCTGCGAGATGTTGGACCTGCCCTATGTGGGCGCCGATGTGACGGCCAGTGCCATTTCGATGGACAAGCTCCAGTGCAAGCGCCTGCTGAACGACTGTGGCATTCCGATCGTCGACTACGAGGCGGTGACGGCTCCTCAGATGGCCCGTTCGGCTGGGGACTGTCTGGAACGCATACAGCGGCTGCCGATGCCAGTGTTCGTCAAGCCGAGCTGCGGTGGCTCGAGCGCCGGGGTCAGGCGGGTGGAGCTCTACGAAGAGCTTCTGGGTGCCATCGAGTTCGCATTGCAGTTCGACGACGCCGTGCTGGTCGAGCAGGCGATCGAGGGACGCGAGCTGGAATGCTCTGTGCTGGGCGACGAGGACCTGGAAGCATCGGTGATCGGAGAGATCGTGCCGGGTAATGCCTTCTATGACTATGCGGACAAGTACCTTCAGGACTCCGCCGAGTTGAAGATGCCTGCCGAGCTGCCAGAGCAGATGACCGAAGAGATTCGGGCTCTGGCGATCCGAGCCTTCGCTGCTGTAGGTGGCAGTGGCATGGCGAGAGTGGACTTCCTGCTAGGCCAGGAGGGTGGGATCCACGTCAACGAGATCAATACCCTGCCAGGATTTACCAGCATTTCGATGTATCCGAAGCTGTGGCAGCTCTCCGGACTGTCGCTGCCGGACCTCGTGGACCGTCTGGTGAGGATCGGAGTGGCACGGCATCGTCGGCGGCAGCGACTCGACAGCACCATCAAGAACTGGTTTACGGCGCTGGGCTCGTGAGCATCAGATCTGGATCAGGAACGCGGCCACGCCGCGCTGTTCGAGCTGGCGCAGCATACGCAACGCATTCTTGCGCTTGTTGAACGGCCCCAGGCGGATTCGATGCCACGTTCCGTCGGTAGAGAGTCGCACATCTGAGAAGTCCTCCCGGAGCTCACGATACAGCGATGCTGCCTCTTCGGCGGTGCGAAAAGCGCCTGCCTGGACCCAGTATCGCCGCGAGTCGGCAAACTCGGAGGCTTCGGATACGACCCGTATCTCGACTCGGGCCACTCCGGGCCCGATCATGCCCAGTCGACTCGCCGCTTCGTGAGAGAGGTCGATGACGCGTCCTCTGACAAAGGGCCCACGATCGGTGATGCGCACCCTGACCTGTCGGCCGTTGTCCCGATTGCGCACCTCGACGACCGTGTTGAACGGTAGAGTACGATGTGCCGCCGTCATCTCGTGCATGCTGTAGATCGAGCCGTCTGCTGCCTGTTTGCCATGGAAGCCCGGGCCGTACCAGGAGGCAAGACCACGTTCGGTATAGCCTCTCTTGCCTTGCTGGGCCCGTCGCGAGCTGGCGCAGCCGCTGACCAACAGGGCCACCCCAAGAGCGAGCGCCAGGGCGCCGGGCCAGCGCGAACAGCGGACCCGCTCACGCATCGGCCTATACCCTGGGCTCCTCGATGCCGGCTGCGTCGATATCTGCGAGCGCCGGTGCGACAACTTCGGCCAGGTAGTCGAGAACCTGCTGTGCAGCTCGTCCGGTGAAGGCCTCGGGCTGCAGGATCGCATCGATCTCGTCGGACTCGAGGGCGAAGGCGGGGTCTTCCATGAGCAGCTCGATCAGGGGGTTGTCGTCTCCGCGTGAGACTGCGGCGTGAGCGGTCATGCTGTGCTGTCGGATGATCTCGTGCAACTCTTGACGATCGCCACCTGCGACAGTCGCCTTCATCAACAAGGACTCCGTTGCCATGAAAGGCAGCTCACGGTGGACGCGGTGCTGAATGCGCGGCTCGTTGACCGTCAGGCCGCTGACAATTCCCGCCGCCAGGCCGAGGATCGCGTCAGCGATGAGGAACGAATCCGGCAACACCAGACGGCGGTTGGCCGAATCATCCAGACTGCGTTCGAGCCATTGGGTTGATGCGGTCAACGGTCCGTTGAGCGAGTCCGTGATCAGGCGCCGCGCCAAGCTGCACATTCTCTCGGAACGGATCGGATTGCGCTTGTAGGCCATCGCCGAGGAGCCGACTTGTGAGGATCCGAATGGCTCGGACATCTCGCCCATACCCTGCAACAACCTGATATCGGTACCCAGCTTGTGACAGGATTCGGCTGTTCCTGCCAGGAGAGCCAGAATCTGGGAATCCTGTTTCCGCGGGTAGGTCTGGCCCGTCACCGGGAAGCTGTCGGTGAACCCGATGCGGCTGGCGAACATCCTGTCGAGCTGACGGACCTTGGCATGGTCGCCTGCGAAGAGGGTCAGATAGCTGGCTTGGGTTCCCGTCGTGCCTTTGACACCTCGACAGCGCATGGCGCGCAGGAATCGCTGCTGCGCCTCCAGATCGAGGAGGAATTCCTGCAGCCAGATACAGGCGCGCTTGCCGACCGTCGTCAGCTGTGCTGGCTGCAGATGTGTGAAGGCCAGTGTTGGAATCTCCCGGGTTTTCTCAGCGAAGGCAGCCAGAGCTCCAGCCACGGCGGCTGTCCGCTGACCAAGCAGTTCCAGAGCCTCGCGCAGGAGAATGAGATCGGTGTTGTCGGTGATAAAGGCGGAGGTGGCACCGAGGTGGAGGATGCTCCCAGCGTCGCCGGCCTGTTCGGCGAAATGGCGAAGATGAGAGACTACGTCGTGCCGGGTCTCCTTCTCGATCTCGGCAACCCTCGCAAAGTCGATTCCATCAGCTACCTGTCGGAGCCGCTCTATCTGTTCCTCCGAGATCGGGAGACCGAGCTCGCGTTGGCAGTCGGCCAGTGTGATCCAGAGTCGCCGCCAGACACCATAGCGATACTCCGCCGAAAACAGACCGGCCATCGCGGGCGAGGCATAGCGCTCATACAGAGAGTTCTGTGGGGGTGAGGACGCCATGATCCGGCTGCGAGTCTAGCAAATAGACGGGCCTCTCTGAGCGGGCTTTCGCCTGGATGATTTGCTAGCATCGGCGGTCGGCGACGACATCCAAGGAGGTATCAGAGTGAGTGCCAGAAGCTTCGTTTCGACCTACGATCTCACCAGCGAAGAGGTAGAAGGTCTGTTCAGACTGACCGCTGATGTCAAGGCGAACCCAGATAGCTACCACCAGGCGCTTTCGGGACAGGCCCTGGCGATGATCTTCCAGAAGTCCTCGACACGCACGCGCGTGAGCTTCGAAGTAGGGATGCTGCAGTTGGGTGGGCAGGGGCTGTTCCTTTCCAGCCGGGACATCCAATTGGGGCGAGGTGAGACAATTGGGGATACGGCGAAGGTCCTGTCCCGTTACGTCCAGGGGATCATGGCGCGCACCTATGCCCACGACGATGTGTTGGAGTTGGCCGAGCACGCGAGCATCCCGGTGATCAACGGGCTGACCGATCTGCTGCATCCCTGCCAGGCGATGGCCGACTATTTCACCTTGCGAGAGATCTTCGGAGATCTGCGAGGTCGCAAGCTTGCCTACATCGGCGATGGCAACAATGTGGCGCACTCGCTGATGCTGGCAGCGGTGAGGGTGGGCATGAACCTGAGCGTCGCGACTCCTCCAGGCTTCGAGCCGAGTGCTGAGATCCTCGATCTTGCCCAGCAGGGGGCTCAGGGAGCGGGGATCAAGATCGACGTGACCAGGGACCCCCAGGAGGCCGCCACCGACGCCTCGGCCATCTATACGGATGTCTGGGCCTCGATGGGACAGGAGGATGACGCGGTTCGCCGCCTGAAACTCTTTCGTGGCTTCGAGGTCGATTCCGAGCTGATGGGACAGGCCCTTCCCGAAGCGGTATTTCTGCATTGTCTGCCCTGCCACCGGGGTGAAGAGGTCAGTGCCGAAGTGGTCGATGGGTCGCAGAGTCGCATCTTCGACCAGGCGGAAAATCGCTTACACGCCCAGAAAGCGATCATGCTCTGGCTGATGGGGGGCGTCGCCATCTAGTGGGTTCTGCAGTGGCCTGGTCGGGCGATCAGAGGTCGCGCAGGAGCACGATGAGTTGATGCCAGGCGGCGCCGCGGTGGCTGATGGCGTCTTTCTCGGGACCGGAAAGCTCGGCGAAGGTCAGCTCGTAGCCGTCAGGTTGGAAGACTGGATCCCAGCCGAACCCCCCCCCTCCTCTGGGTGGCCTGACCAGTGAGCCCGACGTCGTTCCCTCGGCGAGGACCTCGTGTTTACCGTCGAAGTAGAGCAGGGCGCATCTCGCAGTAGCTCGCGGGTCACCGAGGGAATAGGCGGTTTGTGCGAGCCCGTCGGCGCCGACAGCTTCGAGCATCCACTTCACCAGGCAGCCAGGGAAACCGTTCAGAGCGACGAGCTCGAGGCCGGTTTCATCGACCACTATCGGAGTCTCTAGCTGTCCAAAAGCCTTGTGGGCCTTCGCGCGCAGCACCTCTTCAATGTTGAGGGACTGGACCTCGGGCAGGTCGAGTGCGGAGGCCTTCATGTCGAAGCCGCAGAGCCGACGAGCCTCTTCGATCTTGCCGGGATTTCCGGTGACCAAAGTTGCTTTGCCGAGCATCGACTTGGCTCTATCTGTCGCCACGGCCCTTCTCTTGCAGCTCGGTGATGAGAATCGCGACCTGGTCCCGGAGCTCTTGGAGTGAGCCCTCGTTGCGGATCACCCGGTGAGCGGCCTTCGTGCGGATCTCCTCGCTGGTCTGGGCGGCCATCCGGCGTTGCGCCTCGGTCGAATCGAGCCCACGAGCGACCGCCCGTTGCATTCGGCTCTCGGGGTCAGCTTCGACCGTGATCACGAGATCGAGCTCGGGTGCGAAGCCGGCCTCTACCAGCAGAGGAGCTTCGAGAACGACGACGCCGGTCGACTTCGCAGCAATGGCGTCGAACTCTCTCTTGACCAGTGGATGGATGGCTTCCTGCAGTCGATGGCGTGAGGCTTCGTCCGAGAAGATTCTGTCGGCCACCCGCCGGTGGTCGACGCTGCCGTCGCTCTGCAGATAGGCCGGTCCGAAAAGTCGCGCAATGATGGCCGCACCCTCTCGCTCGGGCTGGTAGAGGCGAGCGACCAGTCGGTCCGCATCGATGACTTCGATCCCTGCTTGCCGCAACCACTCGGCGACGGTGGACTTCCCTGCAGCGATACCGCCGGTCAGCCCGACGCGGTAGGCAGCCATCCGCCGGTTCCTCAGAGACTTCCCCGCCGAGCGCGAGCCGCTTCGAGTGTATTGACCAGAAGCATGGCCCGGGTCAGCGGCCCGACCCCTCCCGGCACCGGTGTGATCGCACCGGCCTTGTCCACCACACGGTCATAGTCGACGTCACCGGCCAAAATGGAGCCCTTCTTGTCGAACTGGGCGAGGCGTTGATCGTTGCCTGGAAAAAGTCGCTCCACCTCGGTGCGATCAGTGACTCGATTGATACCGACATCGATAACGGTGGCGCCTTCGCGGACGTGCTCGGGACCGAAAAAGGCCAGACGGCCGATCGCGCCGACCAGAATGTCGGCCTGTTGGCATGTCGCCTCCAGATTCCGTGTTCGCGAATGGCAGAAGGTGACCGTGCAGTTCTCGCGCAGCAGGAGTGCGCCCATCGGCTTCCCGACGATGGTACTGCGTCCGACGATCACCGCGTGGCTTCCTTCAAGGGGGATGTCGGTGCGCCGAAGCATCTCGACAATGCCGCTTGGCGTGGCGGGCGCGAAGCCCGGCTCATCGGTCCACAGTCGCCCGACGTTGACCGGATGGAAGCCGTCGACATCCTTCGCCGGATCGACTTCCGCCAGGATGCGCTTGTCATCGAGGTGGGAGGGCAGGGGTAACTGGACGAGAATTCCGTCGACCCGGTCGTCGGCGTCGAGATCCCGAATCAATCGCAGCAGCTCACCTTCGCCGACGTCCTCGGAAAGCTTCAACGTCTGACTCGAGATGCCGACCTTCTCACAATCGCGGGACTTGGATCGGACATAGACTTCGGATGCGGGGTTCTCACCAACCAGAACCGCCGCGAGCCCAGGCGGTCTGATGCCGTTGTGGGTGAGATCCTGGACGCCTGTAGCGACTTCTTCACGAATCTGCTGCGCGATGGCCTTGCCGTCGAGAATAGTGGTCATGTCGGTCGAGTCCCCGTATATAGACAAACGATACCGCCTGACAGATCTTGCCAGGCAGTGTTGATGAAACCTGTCTTGGTCATTGCGGCCGTGAACGCCTGTCGCTGGGGAAAGCTCATCACGGAGTCGGTCAGATACCGATAGGCCGAGCCGCGAGGAGATAGCCAGCGTCCGATTCTTGGCAGCAGGTGGAGAAAGTACAGCAGATAGATTCTGCGCAACAGCGGTCGCACCGGCGTGGCGAACTCGAGGATCGCTGTCCTCCCGCCAGGATTGAGAATCCTGTACATTTCGGTCAGCGCCGCCTCCAGATCCTCGACATTACGCAATCCGAACGAGACGGTAACGCCGGCAAATCGACCAGTAGCGAAAGGCAGGTCTAGGGTGTCGCCAGCCAGTCCCCAGGGGCCGGGTCCGGTCGCGCCTGCGAACTTCTGATCGGCGAGAAGGAGCATTGAAAGGGAGAAATCCGCCGCCAGGACTCTTGCTCGATGGTCGTGCACCGCCAAGGCCTGGTCGCCCGTGCCGCAGCAGAGATCGAGTATCAGGCTCGCCGGGGAAGGTGCCAGGGCGTCGGCCGCGGCTCGCCTCCAGGCAACATCCCTGCGTGCGGACAGGAGCCGATTGAGCAGGTCATAGCGCGGAGCCACAGCGGTAAACATGCTCTGGATCTGCGAGCGCCTCTTGTCGAGGGTTCTGGCGTTGGCAGCCACCTGCGAAGTGTAACCGAAGCTGCCCTCCTGACACTCTCGCGACAGGCGGTGCTAGAATCGTCTTTCCACCAGACACCGCTTCGACCTCTTGACAAGGTCTGGGGGACTCCATAACATCGCAGATCCTTTGCCTGGCGAAGGGCGGGGGAAATCTGTCAAGACACGGAGAAGTTCGAGCGCCATGAACAGGACCTACAGCCCCAAGAAGGGTGAGATCGATCGTCATTGGTATGTGGTCGACGCGAGTGGAGTACCGATGGGTCGCGTGTGCACGCAAGTAGCACGCTTGCTGACCGGGAAGCACAAGCCGCAGTACGCACCGCATATCGACACCGGCGATTTCGTTGTCGTGATCAATGCGGAGAAAGCGATCCTGACGGGTCGCAAGGAAGAGCAGAAGGTCTACTACCGCCACAGTACACATCCCGGTGGCCTGAAGTCCGAGTCCGTGGCGAGGCTTCGCCGCCGGCGACCGGCGCAGATGATCGAGAAGGCGGTGTGGGGCATGCTGCCCAAGAACAAGTTGGGACGGCAGCAACTGAAGAAGCTGAAGGTCTACGGAGGGGCCGAGCACCCTCACCAGGCACAGCAGCCGGAAGCAGTGACGTTCGCCTGAGCCAGGGCGAGGCATGGAGGAGAAGGGTTTGAGCAATTTGCAGTATTACGGAACCGGTCGGAGGAAGACGGCGACCGCGCGCGTGTTCCTGCGCCCGGGTAGCGGTCAGGTGACCGTCAACGAGCGATCGTTCGAGGACTACTTCCCGAACCGGGTCCTGCGAATGGTGGTGCGGCAGCCTTTGCTGGCTACCGAGACGGATGAGAATTTCGACATTTTTGTGACGGTAACGGGTGGGGGAGCAACCGGGCAGGCCGGTGCAGTGCGCCACGGTATCTCTCGTGCCCTTTTGGAGTACAACGCCGAGTTGCGCGAACGGCTCAAGGCCGCTGGCCTGCTGACCAGGGATCCTCGCAAGAAGGAGCGCAAGAAATACGGCCAGAAGGGTGCCCGGGCCCGCTATCAGTTCAGTAAGCGGTAGGTCAGGCAAGGAGGGTTTCGTTGGCGGACATCAAGATGACAGAGCTGCTGGAGGCAGGAGTCCATTTCGGACACCAGACCCGGCGGTGGAACCCAAAGATGAAACGCTACATCTTTGGTAAGCGCAGTGGTATCTATATTATCGACCTGCAGCGGACTTTGGGTCTGTTCAACGAGGCCGCGGAGTTTGCCGAGGGTCTGGGTCAGGCTGGCAGTCGAATTCTCTTCGTCGGAACGAAACGTCAGGCGCAAGTCGTTGTCGAGGAAGAGTCTCGGCGCTGCGGTCAGTTCTATGTCACGCACCGGTGGCTGGGTGGCACGCTGACCAACTTCGTGACCATCCGCGCTTCGGTCGAGAGGCTCAAGGACTTCGAGAATCGGCTGGCCGATGAGGCGAGCCCGCTTACCAAGAAGGAGAAGCTCCGTTTGGAGCGCGAGCGGGCCAAGATGTCGCGCAATCTCGAGGGGATCCGCGATATGACGAGTCTGCCGGACGCTCTATTCGTGGTCGATCCCCGCAAGGAGCACATCGCGGTGGCCGAGGCCAATAGGCTCGGTATACCGGTCATCGCCATCGTTGACACGAACTGCGACCCGGAAGAGGTCGATTATGTGATCCCCGGCAATGACGATGCCATTCGCTCAATTCGTTTGTTCTCCTCGCGGATTGCCGACGCCTATCTGGAGGGTGCTGGTGAGCTCGAACGCCAGCTGCATATCGAGGCCAAGGACGAGCCCGCCCCGGAGAGCATCGACACAGCTGCGGAGCCGGCTGCAACAGTGGCATCGCAGACTGTCGCAGAACCGGTAGCGCCCGAGCCTGCCGCGAAGGCCGCTGCTGATGCGGAGCCTGTCGCAGAGAAGACACCAGCGGAGCCGCCGGTAGCGACCGAAGGAGAGTCGGCGCCCGAAGTGGAGAGTCCCGCCCCGGCGTCGTCGTAGGACGATTCCGATCCGGTCCATCCCCGAAGGGGAGTGGACGCGACGTAAACAAGAGTCAGCATCAGCCAGGAGTCTGCGGGGCCGTCGACGACTACGAAAGCCCGAGTCCGGGCTGCGAAACTGTCGCTGGTGAGCGATGCGGTTGATGCCATAGCAGAGGAACGAGCCAACCATGCAAGTAACGTCACAGATGGTGAAAGAACTCAGGGAGCGAACAGGGGCGCCGATGATGGACTGCAAGCGGGCCCTGGTCGAAAGCGAAGGTGATCTGGACAAGGCGATCGACCTGCTGCGCAAGCAGGGAATGGCGACCGCGGCCAAGAAGGCCGGGCGTCACGCCGGCGAGGGTATCGTGGGCTCCTATATCCATGCCGGTGGCAAGATCGGTGTCCTGGTCGAGATCAATTGCGAGACCGATTTCGTAGCTCGCACGGATGACTTTCAGGAACTGGTCAAGGACGTGGCCATGCATGTGGCCGCCGCTGATCCGCGTTTTGTTACACGGGACGAGGTCACCGAGGAAGTCCTGACTCAGGAGCGGGAGATATACAAGGAGCAGGCTCTGGCCTCGGGCAAGCCCGAGAACATCGTCGATCGGATTGTCGATGGAAAGATGGAAAAGTTCTATGCCGAGAACGTGCTTCTGGAGCAGCCCTACATCAAGGACCCGGACCAGACAGTCGAGGAAATGGTCGCAGCGAAGATCGGCAAATTGGGAGAGAATATCCAGGTGCGCAGATTTGCCCGTTTCCAGGTGAGCGAGGGTTGATTGACTGAAGTGAGCGACCAACCGGCCTATCATCGGATCCTGCTCAAGCTCTCAGGCGAGGCCCTCATGGGATCGCAGAAGTTCGGGATCGACGAGCCGGTGGTTTCCTGGATTGCATCCGAGATCAAGGAGGTCTACGATCTCGGCGTCGAAATCGCTATCGTCATTGGCGGTGGCAACATCATTCGAGGCCTGGCGGCAAGCCATCGCGGGATCGACCGGGTCGCCGGCGACCACATGGGGATGCTGGCTACCGTGATCAACGCCCTTGCGCTGCAGGATTCTCTCGAGAAACACGGGGTGTCAACCCGCGTGCAGACGGCGATCGACATCCGCGACGTAGCGGAGCCGTTTATCCGCCGTCGAGCTATTCGGCATCTCGAGAAGCAACGGGTCGTTATTTTCGCCGCCGGAACCGGCAACCCCTTCTTCACCACCGACAGTGCAGCGGCCCTGCGTGCCAACGAGGTTCACGCCGAGGTCCTGCTCAAAGCGACCGGCGTAGATGGAATCTACACCAGCGACCCCCATACCGATCCCAGCGCCGAACTTTTGCCGCATCTGACCTATCAGCAGGTTCTGGAGCGCAATCTGCGTGTCATGGACGCGGCCGCCATCAGCCTCTGCCGCGACAATGAAATCCCCATCGTGGTGTTCAAGCTCATGGAGGAGTCCAACATTCGCCGGGTGGCTTGTGGCGTGCCGATAGGCTCGGTTGTCTCCAATCAGGCACCCGAAGCGGTAGTGGACAACGTCGATAGTCAATGACGAGGAGAACCTATGAAGGACCTGTTTCAACAGACAGAGCTGAAGATGAAAGGCGCAGTCGACCACTTTCACGAGGACCTAAAACATCTCAGGACTGGACGGGCTTCCCTGGCCATTCTGGACACCGTGATGGTCGACTACTACGGTGCACCGACACCGGTCAATCAGGTGGCCAAGCTGTCGATTCCCGAGCCGACATTGATCCTGGCTCAGCCCTACGATTCCTCTCTGGTCCCGGCAATCGAAAAGGCCATCATGCAGGCGAATATAGGTCTCAATCCGTCGAGTGATGGCAAGGTCGTGCGCCTGCCGATCCCGCCTCTGACCGAGGAGCGCCGCAAGGAGATCGTCAAGCGGGCTCACGATTTGGCCGAAGCCACGCGCAACGCGGTGCGCCACGCGCGACGGGAAGGCAATGAGCAGTTGAAAGAGATGGAGAAGGACAAGAGGATCAGTGAGGACGACGAACGGCGTGGAGCCGAGGAGCACCAGAAACTCCACGATCACTACATTGGTGAGATCAACCGGGCGCTCGAGTCCAAAGAGCAGGACCTGATGACGGTCTAGCTCCGGCTCGTCGGCAGGCTGCCTTGAGTGGCATCGATATGCATCGCAAAGTCTGGGGCCTGGTGCCTGCCGGAGGAAGCGGTGAGCGGTTCGGCGGTGATACACCCAAGCAGTTGCTCGCAGTAGCGGGCAAACCCTTGCTGGCATGGACTCTCGAGCGCCTCATCGATTCGGGGCTTGCCGGGGTGACGGTGGCCTTGCCGCAAGGGTGGTTGGCGAGCGTGCCCGAGATCTTCGACAAGCACCCAGCGGTACATTGGGTGGCAGGGGGTGCCACTCGCCAGCAGTCGGTGGTCGCGTGCCTGGCTGCGAGTCCCGCTGACGTCGACCTGGTTCTCGTGCATGACGGGGCGCGCGCGGCCGTCTCGGTTGTCGATGTTCAAGCCACGATTGCGGCAGTAGGCGATGATGACGGAGCGATTCTCGGGCGGCCTGTCGTCGACACGCTCAAGCGACTGGACGGGACTCACGTGGCCGGCACCGTCGATCGGCGGTCTCTTTTTCGTGCCGAGACGCCGCAGGTCTTCAAGCGAGAAGTTCTGTCCCGGGCGCTGCAAGCGAGTGCCCAGGATGGTTTCGAAGGTACTGACGAGGCTGCGATCGTCGAGAGACTCGGCGCGATTCGCATAAACACTGCGGTAGCGATGCGGCCGAATCCGAAGCTGACCCGGCGCCAGGACCTGCGCTGGGTCGAACTGCTACTGCGAGAGACTGGGGACGCCTGATGACTTATCGAATTGGCCAGGGTTACGATGTGCACCCCCTTGTCCAAGGCCGAAAGCTGATTCTGGGTGGTGAGGAGATCCCTTGCGAGTTAGGTCTTCAAGGGTTCTCGGACGCCGATGTCGTCTTGCATGCTCTCGGGGACGCTCTGCTTGGCGCGGTCGGGCTAGGAGACATTGGAACCCACTTTCCCCCGGGCGAGCCCGAATGGCGCGATGCCGACAGCGCTGATTTGTTGAAGGCAATTGTCGAGATGGTTGCAGCCGAGGGATTCCGTGTTGTCAACTGCGATCTCACCGTGATCGCCGAAGCCCCCAGGCTGGCTCCACATGCGGCACGTATTCGGCAGCGGATCGGTGAGATTCTGAATCTTTCGACTGCCGAAGTGAGTTTCAAGGCCACGACTCACGAGGGACTGGGAAGCCTTGGGCGAGGGGAGGGGATTGCTGCTCTTGCGGTTGCTCTTCTGCGGCAGGAGTCCTCCGGGGCTGAATCGCAATGACCTCCTTTATTTATGGGTACCATCCCGTTCACGAGGCCTTGCGTCATCGCCCGCAGGAGATCAGGCGAATCCTGGTTGGCCAGCGTCGGCGCGGTCAGCGACGGGATCGGATTCAGGATCTCTGTCGTCGTCACCAGGTGCGTCTCGAGGTTGCCACTGAAAAGGAGCTGTCCGATCTCACACGTGGCGTTCACAACGGCTTTGTCGCCGAGTTTGTCTCGGTCACTCGTCACGAGAGTGCCGAAGGGCAGGATCCAAATCTGGTGCTGCTACTGGAGGACGTCCAGGATCCGAGGAATCTGGGTGCGATCCTCAGAGTCTGTGAAGGAGCTGGTGTCGGCAGGGTCCTCATTCGAGACCGGGGTAGCGCCCCGGTCTCACCGACAGTGGTCAAGGCGGCCGCGGGTGCCACGGAGTGGCTGGACATCGAGCGGGTGGTCAACTCCGCCAACACCATCGAGGGCCTCAAACAGGAGGGATACTGGATCTATGGCGCCGACGCGGACGGCCAGCCGCCTTGGGAAATCGATCTCAGAGGCAAGATCGTGATTTGTCTCGGAGGCGAATCCCGAGGACTGCGAGCGCGCACTCGCGGCGTCTGTGACGCCTTGATCGGACTGCCGATGCGAGGGGCCCTCACATCCCTGAATGTCTCCGCAGCAGCCGCGGCGATTGTCTACGAGGCTGTTCGTCAACGCTCGACAGGGGGAGGCTTGCCACCAGCCCGAGATTCCGGCTAGACTCTGGAACCCGATCGAGGGGACCGGTAGGACCCGCGTTGGGATCGACCCGGTTCGCCGGCATAGCTCAGGGGTAGAGCAGCTGTCTTGTAAACAGCAGGTCCTCGGTTCGAATCCGGGTGCCGGCTCCAACCCGAAGCTCTCGGCGGTTTTCGAGATTTGGTCTTTAACAGGAGGTGTGGCCGAGCGGTCAATGGCAGCAGACTGTAAATCTGCCGGGCTAAGCCCTACGGTGGTTCAAATCCATCCACCTCCACCAAACCTCCATGCGGGAGTAACTCAGTGGTAGAGTCTCGGCCTTCCAAGCCGTTGGTCGCGGGTTCGATTCCCGTCTCCCGCTCCAATCTCGATATTGGGGTTGCAGTGCAGGGCGATAATCTGAAAAGATAACGTATTAGAAGCGTGAGAGCCAGGTTGGTGTGGCCCTCACAGAGCAGTCGGGGAGAAGGGTTTACAGTAAGAAGGCGAGGAGGTATACTCGCAAATTCCACTCGCCGGTGCCGGTTGTGGCCCGGCCGGGGGAATTGCGGTCCCAAAATTGTCGCCTACGTAGCTCAGGGGTAGAGCACTTCCTTGGTAAGGAAGAGGTCACCGGTTCAAATCCGGTCGTGGGCTCCACCGCTGGAAGGTCTGATTCTCATTTTATCTGCTGTAAAGGCCCGCAGGATCCTTAAACCGTCGGGAGGATAGGAAAGCGCCATGGCGAAGGAGAAGTTTGAGCGTACGAAGCCCCATGTAAACGTGGGGACGATTGGTCACGTGGATCACGGCAAGACGACGTTGACGGCTGCGATCACGAAGGCATTGGCGGAGAAGGGGATGGCGTCTTTCGTGGCGTTCGACGAGATCGACAAGGCTCCTGAGGAGAAGGAGCGTGGGATTACGATTGCGACGGCTCATGTGGAGTACGAGACGGAGAATCGTCATTACGCGCATGTGGACTGTCCGGGTCACGCGGATTATGTGAAGAACATGATCACGGGTGCGGCGCAGATGGATGGTGCGATTTTGGTGGTATCGGCTGCGGATGGTCCGATGCCGCAGACGCGCGAGCACGTGTTGCTGGCGCGTCAGGTGAATGTGCCGAGCATCGTGGTGTACCTGAACAAGGCAGACATGGTGGACGACGAGGAGCTTTTGGACCTGGTGGAGTTGGAGGTTCGGGAGTTGCTGTCGAGCTACGATTTTCCGGGCGACGATATTCCGATCGTGCGTGGTTCGGCGTTGAAGGCTTTGGAGGCGGAGGGTGCGGATTCGGACGATGCGAAGTCGATCTTCGAGCTGATGGAGGCGGTAGACAGCTACATACCGATGCCGGAGCGGGATATCGACAAGGATTTTCTGATGCCGATCGAGGACATTTTTTCGATTTCGGGTCGTGGCACGGTGGTGACGGGTCGCGTCGAGCGCGGGATCGTGAAGGTGGGCGAGGAGATCGAGATCGTGGGTATTCGTCCGACGATGAAGACGGTGGTCACGGGCGTGGAGATGTTTCGCAAGCTGCTCGATCAGGGACAGGCTGGCGACAATATTGGTGTGTTGCTGCGCGGGACAAAGAAGGACGAGGTGGAGCGTGGTCAGGTGCTGGCGAAGCCGGGTTCGATCACGCCGCACACGAAGTTCAGGGGTGAGGTCTACATCCTGACGAAGGAGGAGGGTGGTCGCCACACGCCGTTTTTCGATGGTTATCGTCCGCAGTTTTACTTTCGGACGACGGATGTGACGGGGGCGTCGAGTCTGCCCGAGGGCACCGAGATGGTGATGCCGGGCGACAACGTGAATCTGGAGGTGGAGCTGATCGCTCCGATCGCCATGGAGAAGGGTGTGCGATTCGCCATTCGTGAGGGTGGCCGCACCGTCGGTGCCGGAACCGTTACCGACATCATCGAGTAGGGGGAGTACAGGCCAGTAGCTCCAACTGGTAGAGCGTCGGTCTCCAAAACCGAATGTTGGGGGTTCGAATCCCTCCTGGCCTGCCAGAGATTCGATTGGTCAGCGAAATGGGGAGATCTTGATCGGACGAGTGCCGCGGGTGGGGCAGGGTGTCGACTGCGCCTGAGTCGAGGGGGCCCGGATGACGATCAAACCGAAAAAAGGAATGGGAAGTGTTCTCGATCACTGACGGCTGGAAGAAGTTGAAGACCTTTCTCTCCGAGGTGCGGTCGGAGCTGAAGAAGGTCACTTTTCCGTCACGCGAAGAGGTCGTCGCTACAACAGCGGTGGTGGTGATTACCAGTGTCATCTTCGCGTTTTACCTGTGGTTCGCCGATATCGTGATTATCAAGCTCTACGAAGGCATGATCAGGGTGCTGAGCTGATGACGACCGCCGCCGACAACGAGGCGAGTGGTGAGGCCGTCCGCGGAGATGACAAGAAGATGAAGTGGTTCATCGTGCACACCTATTCCGGGTTCGAGGATCGGGTCAAGGAGACCCTGCGCCAGCGGGCGGAGGCTCTCGATATGGCCGAGTCGTTTGGGGAGATCCACATTCCGACGGAGACGATAGTCGAATATCGCGGTGGCAAGAAGAAGGAGACCCAGCGCAAGTTCTTCCCGGGCTACATCCTGGTGCAGATGGAGATGTCCGACGCGGCCTGGCATGTGGTGAAGAATACGCCCAAGGTCACCGGTTTTGTCGGCAGTGGCAAGAACCCGACGCCCCTGACGCAGGACGAAGTCGATCAGATTCTCGAGCAGGTGGTCAGCGCCAAGGAAAAGCCGAAGCCGAAATACATCTTCGACAAGGGCGAGCCGGTCAAAATCATCGATGGTCCCTTCAACAACTTCACGGGCGTTGTCGAAGAAGTCAATCTCGATCGGAACACCCTCAAAGTGATGGTTACGATCTTCGGGCGGCACACCCCTGTCGAGCTCGACTTCAGTCAAGTGCAGAAGCTGTAAGGGCTTTTTTCTGGAAGGTAGCAGGCAATGGCAAAGAAGGTAACAGGTCAGATCAAGCTGCAGATTCCTGGTGGTCAGGCGTCGCCGGCCCCGCCGGTTGGCCCTGCGTTGGGACAAGCGGGGTTGAACATCATGGACTTCTGCAAGGCGTTCAACGCCAGAACCCAGGAGCAATCGGGGACGATCATTCCTGTGGTGATCACGGTGTATGCCGACAGTAGCTACACCTTTATCACCAAGACGCCGCCGGCCGCGGTGCTATTGAAGAAGGCGGCTGGTCTCGAGAAGGCGTCGGGTGAGCCCAACCGGAACAAGGTGGGCAAGGTTACTCGCAGTCAAGTAGAGGAGATTGCCAACACCAAAATGCCCGATCTCAACGCGGTGGATATTGATGCCGCAATGAAGATCATCGAGGGTACAGCCCGGTCCATGGGGATCGAGGTCGAAGGGTAGCGGCGCAGCGCAAGGAGACATAAGTGGGTAAGCATGGGAAGAATTTCACCGCCGCGGTCGCCAAGGTAGAGCCTCGAGCCTATTCCCTGGGTGAGGCGGTGAGTTTGGCCAAGGAGACGGCCTTTGCCAAGTTCGACGAGACCATGGAGATGGCTCTTCGACTTGGCGTCGATCCGCGTCACGCAGATCAGATGGTGCGTGGAACGGTTGTGTTGCCGCACGGCACCGGCAAGTCGGTCCGAGTGTTGGTCTTCGCTGCGGGTGAGAAGGTCAAGGAGGCCGAGGAGGCGGGCGCCGATCATGTGGGAGGCGAAGAGATGGCCGACAGGATCAACGACGGCTGGCTGGATTTCGACGCGGTGGTGTCGACTCCCGATCTGATGAAGGTGGTGGGCCGATTGGGGCGTGTCCTCGGTCCGCGCGGTCTCATGCCTAATCCGAAAGCGGGGACGGTCACTTTCGATGTCGGAGCGGCCGTCGAGCAGATCAAGGCCGGCAAGATCGAGTTTCGGGTTGACAAGACGGGTATCGTGCATGCGCCTTTCGGTAAGGCGTCATTCTCCGAGGAGCAGCTGAGCGAGAATGCCGAGGCCTTGTTGGGGGCAATCGTGCGAGCCAAGCCCGCTTCCGCCAAAGGGAAGTATCTCAAATCGGTCACCGTGTCATCGACCATGGGCCCCGGGGTTCGAGTCGATGACGGATCGCTGTCCGTCATGGAAGGTTAGGAGATCAAGGCAATGCCCCTGACTCGTCGAAAAAAGGAAGAGCTCCTGGATGGCTACAAGGAAGGATTGGCGAAGGCGCCACATGTCTTTCTGGTGGACTACAAGGGTGTGACGGTGACCCAAGTCTCTGAGCTTCGCAACAAGATTCGCGAAGTTGGTGGGCACTACGAAGTGGTCAAGAATCGCCTGGTGCTGCGGGCTATCGAGGGCGAGGCCCTCGCAGAGTTGGGCGAGTACTTCCAGGGTCCTACGGCTGTGGCCTTCAGTGGCGACGATCCGGTGGGGCTGGCCAAGGCTGTTACCGATTTCGCCAAAGGTGTGCCCGCGATCGAGGTCAAGTGTGGGCTCGTCGAGGGGCAGTCGGTGAACGCGGAAGATGTGAAGGAGATTGCGCAGCTGCCCAGCCGCGAAGAGCTGCTCAGCAAGCTGGTGTTTCTCCTGCAGTCGCCGATCTCGAGCTTTGTCCGAACTCTGGCCGCGGTGCCGCGGGAGTTCGTGGTGGTTCTCGAGCAGGTTCGGCAGAAGAAGGAAAGTGCGGGCTAGCTCGATACGAGAAAGCGCGAAAGCAATAGTTGTTGTTTGAAGGATAAGGAGAGTTAGAGAGATGGCGATCGCAGTTGAAGATTTCATCAAGCAGATCGATGACCTGACCGTGCTGGAGCTGAATAACCTCGTCAAGGCGCTGGAGGATCACTACGGTGTCTCCGCCGCCGCTGCGGCCATGCCGGTTGCTGCCGGTGCCGGCGCCGCGGGTGGGGGCGAGGCTGCAGCCGAGGAGCAGACCGAGTTCGATGTCGTGTTGACAGCCATTGGCGACAAGAAGATCAATGTGATCAAGGCTGTCCGCGAAGTGACTAGCCTGGGTCTGAAGGACGCCAAGGATCTCGTCGAATCAGCCCCGGCAACAGTCAAAGAGGCTGTAGCCAAGGACGAGGCTGAGGCGATCAAGGCCAAGTTCGAAGAAGCGGGCGCCCAGGTCGAGCTGAAGTAGTTTGGCCTGTAATCCGCATCGACCGTTTGTTGGAAGTACAGGTTACGGTCTCGAAAAACGAACGGGTGCGACGCACCCACGCAGCCGAATCTTCCTGGTTCCGGGCGCAGTTGTCAGGAACTCTGGGGGAGGACTGTCCCTCGCTGGGGCGGTCGGCGATCCATTCACGCCGAGCCGGCAGATTTGAGGAAGATCTATGGAGAATAGAGATCAGGGTCTGATTCGCGAGCGCAAGGACTTCTCCACCATCAAGACCTCGTTGTCAATTCCGAATCTGATCGACGTACAGCGCAGATCCTACGAGCGCTTTCTGCAGATGAACCTGCTCCCCGATGAGCGGGCGAGCCAGGGTTTGCAGTCAGTGTTCGCGAGCATCTTTCCGTTTTCCGATTTCCGCGAGACCTGCTCGCTGGATTTCGTCAAGTACACGATCGGTGACTGGCAATGTAAGTGCGGTGAGCTTCAGGGCCTCGAGTACCTGCGAATGACCTGCAACAACTGCAGCGCGAAGATCATGACCGAGCACCCGCACGAGGAGACGGTGACCTGTCCCGATTGTGGCGTGGTCAATCAAAACCGTGTCACCCGCTGCGACACCTGCGGCAACCCGGTCGATCTACAGCTGACCTACTCCATCTCCGAATGTCAGGAGAGGGGGGTCACTCACGCCGTTCCGTTGCGGGTTACTTTCCGGCTGTTCGTCTTCGACAAGGACCCGGAGACGGGGGCTCGGATGATGCGAGACGCCAAGGAGGAAGAAGTTTACTTTGGCGACATTCCCTTGATGACTGATAACGGCACCTTCGTGATCAATGGGACCGAGCGGGTGATCGTCAGTCAACTCCACCGCAGCCCGGGAGTGTTCTTCACCAAGCAAGGGCCCCGTGCCTATCTGGCCAAGATCATTCCGTACCGTGGCTCATGGGTCGAGTTCGAGTACGACCAGAAGGAAGTCCTGAGTATTCGCATCGACCGAAAGAGAAAGTTTCACGGCACCGTGTTTCTGAGAGCCTTGGGCCTGGAGAGCGACGAGGCCATACTGCGCCGGTTCTATCTGCCGGTTCCGGCCGTGATGAGCGGTCGAGGCAAGGTGACGTTGACATTGCCTCCCGAGGTCCTGGAGCAGGAGCGGCTGAAGGATCGTCACAGCCGTGGCCGGCGCGATTCCTATCGCCTGTTCGCGGATCTTCGCCTGAATGAGGACGCGATCGCCGAGATGAAGAAGGGCAACTCGGTAGAGATGCCGGTGCGCGTCGCCGATCTCGAGCGAGCCCTGTTCGTCTCCGATGTGGTCGACCTGGATACCGGAGAGGTGATTTTCGAAGCCAACGATCTGGTACCTGAGGATCTGGAAGATCGTCTCAAGGGCAAGAATCACACCGATCTGGAGCTGTTCTTTCCCGATTGGGACTTGTGCGGCAATATCCTGACCAATACCCTGGCCAAGGACCACACGCGTAACGCCAAAGAGGCCTTGATCGAGATCTATCGTCGGATGCGACCAGGTGATCCGCCCACCCTGGAGAGCGCCCGTTCGCTTTTCTACGGCATGTTCTTCGATGCCAAGCGATACGATTTTTCGCGGGTTGGTCGGTTCAAGTTCAACATCAAGCTCGACACAGACGTGCCGGTGAGTCAGAAGACCCTTTCGGCCGACGACTTCATGCGTGTTGTGGAGTACTTCCTGCATCTGCATCGGGACGTAGGGCTGGTCGACGACATCGACAACCTCGGCAATCGGCGCGTGCGGACGGTTGGCGAGTTATTGGAGAACCAATTCCGCGTCGGACTGGTGAGGATGGAGCGAGCCATCAAGGAGAAGATGTCAGTTCACCAGGACATCGACTCGGCCATGCCACACGACCTGATCAACTCCAAGCCGGTCATCGCCGCGATCAAGGAGTTCTTTGGTTCGTCGCAGCTGTCCCAGTTCATGGATCAGACCAATCCTCTTTCAGAGGTGACTCACAAGCGGCGCCTTTCTGCACTGGGCCCCGGTGGGCTGTCGCGTGAGCGAGCGGGCTTCGAGGTGCGTGACGTTCATACCTCGCATTACGGCCGTATCTGTCCTATCGAAACGCCGGAAGGGCCGAATATCGGCCTGATCTCCTCGCTGGCCACCTATGCGCGGATCAACGAGTACGGATTCATCGAGAGCCCCTACAAGAAGGTCGAGGATGGGCGCGTGATCGATCACTTCCGGGTGACCCAGATTGGTGATGGGCCTTACAAGCTGGGGCAGATCATCACCGGGGACGAGATGGAGGAGACCAACTCCCAGCTCCGACGGGCCAAGAAACGCCCAGTTCATGGAGAGCCACACGCGTGGTACCTCACAGCCTGGGAGGAAGAGCGCTACACCATCGCCCAGGCCAATGCCGAGGTCGACGACAAGGGCAACCTGGTCGACGAGAGGGTCAGCTCGCGATCCGGCGGAGACTTCGCCACGGTGGAGCGCGATCGGGTCGACTACATGGACATCAGTCCAAAGCAGTTGGTTTCGGTCGCCGCCGCCTTGATTCCCTTTCTCGAGCATGATGATGCCAACCGGGCCCTTATGGGCTCCAATATGCAACGGCAGGCAGTGCCTCTGCTGCGCAGTGAGGCTCCGATCGTCGGTACGGGGTTGGAGTCGATCGTGGCCCGCGACTCAGGTGCGGTCGTGCTATGCAAGCGCGGCGGTATTGTCGACTCGGTCGATTCAGAACGAGTGATCGTGCGCGTCGAAGGTGAGGATGTAGAGACGGGTGAGGCGAAGGAATTCGGCGCCGACATCTACCAGCTGACCAAGTTCCGTCGCTCGAATCAGAACACTTGTGTTACCCAGAAGCCGGTTGTCGAGGAGGGCAGCCGCGTCCGCAAGGGGGATGTGCTGGCAGATGGCCCCAGTACCGACGCTGGAGAGTTGGCTCTCGGCCGCAACGTTCTGGTCGCCTTCATGCCCTGGAGGGGATACAACTTCGAGGATGCCATTCTGGTCTCGGAGAAGTTGGTCAAGGAGGATTACTTCACCTCGATCCACATCGAGGAGAAGGAGATCGAGGCTCGGGATACGAAGTTGGGTCCCGAGGAGATCACGCGCGATATCCCCAACGTCTCGGAGGCGGCTCTGAAAGATCTTGATGACAGCGGGATCGTGCGCATCGGTGCGGCTGTCAAACCGGGGGATATCCTGGTCGGCAAAGTCACGCCGAAGGGCGAAACGCAGCTCACCCCCGAAGAGAAGTTGCTGCGCGCCATCTTTGGCGAGAAGGCCGGGGATGTTCGGGACGCGAGTCTGAAGGTTCCGCCTGGTATCGAGGGGACTGTGGTCGACGTCAAGATCTTCTCCCGCAAGGGTGTCGATAAAGACCAGCGGGCCCAGGAGATCGAGGAGTACGAGATCGCTCGGCTGGAGAAGAACATCAAGGACCAGGTCAGGATCTACACCGAGGAGCGCAACAAGAAGATCACGGATCTGCTGGTAAATGCCAAGGTGACAGCTGCTGTCTCGGATCGAAGCGGTGAGAAGCTTCTCAAGCGAGGCGACAAGATCACCCTGCCGGTGCTCAAGTCTCTGACTCGGCAGGAGATTCTTCGTTTGCCGATTGCGGACAAGTCTCTGATCAAGACTGTCGAGGAGGTCTACCGCAAGACCGATTCATTCATCGAAGTTCTGCACAAGGTCAACGAGGAGCGCGTCGCGTTGCTGCAGAAGGGTGACGAGCTACCGCCAGGTGTCATCAAGCTGGTCAAGGTCTACGTGGCCATGAAGCGCAAGCTCCAGGTTGGCGACAAGATGGCTGGTCGTCACGGTAACAAGGGTGTGATCTCGCGGATTCTGCCCGAAGAAGACATGCCCTATCTGCCGGATGGAAGGCCCGTCGAGATCGTGTTGAATCCTCTTGGCGTGCCCAGTCGAATGAACGTCGGGCAGATTCTCGAGACGCATCTGGGTTGGGCTGGTCGAGCCCTCGGTTTGCACTTTGCGACCGCAGTCTTCGACGGGGCCAGCGAGGATCATCTCAAGCAGTTCCTGGAGGACGCCGAGTTGCCGCAGTCGGGCAAGACCCAACTGCATGACGGTATGACCGGTGAGCCCTTCGAACAGCAGGTGACCGTGGGCTACATCTATATGTTGAAGCTCTCGCACCTGGTTGACGACAAGATCCATGCCCGTTCTATCGGCCCATACTCGCTGATTACGCAGCAGCCGCTGGGAGGCAAGGCCCAGTTCGGCGGTCAGCGTTTTGGTGAGATGGAAGTCTGGGCCCTGGAAGCCTACGGTGCGGCCTATACCCTGCAGGAGTTGCTCACCGTCAAGAGTGACGATGTAGAAGGTCGCAGCCGGATCTACGAAGCCCTGGTCAAGGGCGATGTGCCGGAGGATCCGGGCTTGCCCGAGTCCTTCAACGTTCTGGTGCGTGAGCTCCAGAGTCTGTGTCTCGACGTCGAGCTGATGAAGGTTTGAGGACCGCTTCTGGAGAGGAAGGAGGAAGAGCTTTGCAGCCTCTTCGCACATACAACAAGCCTCAGAGTCATAAAGACTTCAACGCGATCAAGATCTCGATCGCTTCGCCGGAGAAGATTCGCTCATGGAGTCATGGCGAGGTGACGAAGGCCGAGACCATCAACTACCGGACCTTCAAGCCGGAGCGTGATGGACTCTTTTGCGCCAAGATTTTTGGTCCAATTTCCGATTGGGAGTGTCTCTGCGGCAAGTACAAACGGATGAAGCATCGCGGCGTCGTGTGCGACAAGTGCGGCGTCGAGGTGACTCGGTCCCGCGTTCGCCGTGAACGGATGGGGCACATTGAACTCGCCAGCCCCGTATCGCATGTCTGGTTCTTCAAGGGACTTCCCAGCCGGATCGGTCACCTTCTGGACCTCAGTCTGCGCGATCTCGAGCGGATTCTCTACTTCGAGAGCTATGTTGTCATCGATCCTGGTGATACTGAGCTCGAAGAAGGCGAGTTGCTGAGTGAAGAGCGATTTCGCGAGGTACGCGATCTCTACGGTGAGGAGGCTTTCGAAGCGCGGATGGGTGCCGAGGCCATCAGGGAGATGCTCAGCCGCATCGAGGTCGACGAGCTGTCTGAGGAGCTCCGCATCGTCATGCGGACCGAGACCAGTCAGATCCGCCGCCTCAAGGCTGCGAAGCGACTCAAGGTGGTCGAAGGCTTTCGCAAGAGCGGCCATCGACCTGAGTGGATGATTCTGGAAGTCATTCCGGTCATCCCACCGGAGCTGCGACCTCTGGTACCGCTCGACGGCGGGCGATTCGCCACCAGTGATCTCAACGATCTCTATCGCCGGGTCATCAACCGCAACAACCGACTGAAGAAGCTCTTGGAGCTGCGGGCGCCCGAGGTGATCGTGCGCAACGAAAAACGTATGTTGCAGGAGGCCGTGGATGCGCTCTTCGACAATGGGCGGCGTGGCCGAGTTCTCAAGGGCTCGAACAATCGGCCGCTGAAGTCACTGTCCGACACGCTCAAGGGCAAGCAGGGACGTTTTCGGCAGAACCTTTTGGGCAAGCGAGTGGATTACTCGGGTCGCTCGGTCATCGTGGTGGGGCCCGAGCTTCGAATCAACCAGTGCGGCCTGCCCAAGAAGATGGCTCTCGAGCTCTTCAAGCCGTTCATTTACAACCGGCTCGAGGAGAAGCAGTTGGTGGGCACCATCAAGGCCGCCAAGGAGATGGTCGAGCGAGAAGAGGATGCTGTTTGGGATGCTCTGGAGGAGGTCATTCACGATCATCTCGTCCTGCTCAACAGGGCTCCTACCCTGCATCGTCTGGGTATCCAGGCATTCGAGCCGGTGCTCATCGAGGGTAAGGCGATTCAGATCCATCCCCTCGTCTGTGCAGCGTTCAACGCCGACTTCGATGGGGATCAGATGGCGGTCCATGTGCCGCTGTCGCCCAAGGCTCAGATCGAGAGTCATGTCCTGATGCTGTCGGGGAACAACATCCTGAGCCCTGCCAATGGTCGCCCGCTCGCCGTGCCCAGTCAGGACATGGTCTTGGGTGGTTATTACCTCACCATGCGCAAGGAAGGCGGCAAGGGTGAAGGGCGCAGCTTTCACGACTTCGACTCGGTCTTGCTGGCCCTGCACGAGGGAGTGGTCGAAACTCAGACGCAGATTCGCGTCAGGGTCGATGGCCCCTATATCAACCTCGAGACGCAGTACAACAATCAGGACATCATGCACGCCGACATCGAGATCAAGGAGCGGGAACTGGTCGACACGACCGTCGGTCGTGTGATCCTCAATGTGCATTTACCGGAAGAGGTTCCCTTTATCAACGGCCAGTTGAAGAAGCGCGGTCTGCAGGAGCTGGTGGGGTACGTCTATCTCAAGTATGGCAATGCGATGACGGTCAAGATGCTGGATGAGATCAAGGAAGTCAGTTTCCTCTACGCCACCAAGGCGGGGGTTTCCTTTGGCATCGACGACATGGTGATTCCGGCTGGCAAGAGCAAGATCATCGACCATGCGCGTGACGAGGTCGTTCAGATCGAAAAGCAGCGTACCAGTGGCGTCATCACAGCCGGTGAGCGGCACAACAAGATCATTGACATCTGGCACCGCGTGACCGAGAGCGTCTCCGAGGAGATGTTCCGCGATATGGCCAAGGTCGAGGATGCCACGGGCACGTTCAACCCGATTCGGCTGATGGCCGATTCCGGTGCCCGAGGTTCCCGGGAGCAGGTTCGTCAGCTGGCGGGAATGCGAGGTCTGATGTCCAAGCCTTCGGGCGAGATCATCGAAACGCCGATCACAGCCAACTTTCGTGAAGGCCTTTCGGTATTGCAGTACTTCATTTCCACCCACGGTGCGCGCAAGGGGCTGGCCGACACCGCTCTGAAAACCGCCGACTCGGGCTACCTGACTCGGCGTCTGGTCGATGTGTCCCAGGATCTCATCATTACCGAGGTCGACTGTGGGACCATCGACGGGATCATCGTGACTGCGATCATGGAGGGTGGCGACATCCTCGAGCCTTTGCGGGATCGTATCGTCGGCCGAGTCAGCCAGGAGCAGATCTACGACCCGGCCAGTGGTGAAGAGTTGGTTCAGGTAGGTCAGGAGATCACCGACAGCATCGCAACAGCGATCGAGGGAGCGGGTATCGAGCGCGTGAAGATCCGTTCGGTTCTGTCCTGTGAGACGCGAAGAGGCGTGTGCGCTTCTTGCTACGGTCGCAATCTCGCCACGGGCCGTCTGGTCGAGATCGGCGAGGCAGTCGGGGTGATCGCTGCGCAGTCGATCGGTGAGCCCGGAACGCAGCTGACCATGCGGACCTTCCACTACGGTGGAACCGCAAGTCGTGTGTCGGAGCAATCCAAGCATCTGGCCAAGAACCCTGGCACCGTCAAGTTCATCAACGTCAACACGGTGGAGAGCAAGGATGGCGAACTGGTGGCGATCAACCGGAACGGCAAGCTGGTGGTCATCGATGTGCGGGGTCGCGAGTTGGAGCGCTACGCCCTGGCCTACGGCTCACACCTGCTGACCCATGAGGGGAGTCAGGTTGAACCGGGGCAGGAGTTGGTTGAATGGGATCCGTTCACCTCGTCGGTGTTGACCGAGATCGCCGGCAAGGCGACCTATCAGGACATCGCGGAGGGCGAGAACTTGCGCGAGGAGACCGATCCAGTCACTGGCTTGTCGCAACGCATCATTGTCGACGTGCCGCTGACGGAGAAGAAGTCACCGGCGATCGTCGTGCAGGGCAAGAAGGGTGAGGAGCGGCGCTACCTCCTGCCGACAGGGTCCCATCTGGTGGTCCAGGATGGTGATCGCGTCTATCCGGGTGACACGCTGGTCAAGATCCCTCGGGAGACGACGAAGACCAAGGACATCACCGGTGGTCTGCCGCGGGTGGTCGAGCTCTTCGAGGCTCGCAGCCCGAAAGAGCCGGCGATTATCAGTGAGATCGATGGAACGGTGCAACTGGGCGAGATCCAGAAGGGAATGCGGAAGGTTGTCGTTCAGAGCGACAGTGGCGATGTCCGAGAGTACATGGTGCCGAGGTCGGTGCACATCAATGTGCAGAACGGCGAGCGCATTCGTGCCGGTGAGCCCTTGATCGATGGTCCGATCAATCCGCACGACATTCTGCAGGTACTGGGAGAGAGCGATCTGCAACGGTACCTGGTCGACAAGATTCAGGAGGTCTATCGCTCGCAGAGCGTGGCCATCAACGACAAGCACATCGAGGTCATCGTGCGCCAGATGATGCGGTCGGTGAAGATCGAGGAGGTTGGCGACACGATGTTCTTGATCGATGAACAGGTGGACCGCTGGGTCTTTCGCGAAGAGAACGAGCGGGTGGCGGCTGCGGGTGGCCAACCCGCCATTGGACGCCCGATGTTGCAGGGAATTACCAAGGCTTCGCTGTCGACAGAGAGCTTCATCTCTGCAGCCAGCTTCCAGGAGACTACCCGGGTGCTCACCGAGGCCGCGATCAACGGCAAGGTGGACTCGCTCCGGGGCCTCAAGGAGAATGTCATTGTTGGCCGGTTGATCCCGGCGGGCACGGGCATGATGAACTACCACGATTTCCATATGGAGGAGGAGGTCTATGAAGACCTCCTGGAATCGGAAGACGAATTGATGTTCGATTTCGGTGACAGCGACATCAGGGCGCTGCCGCAGGGAGTCGTGGAGACAGAGTAGCCCCGACTTGGTTCGGGAACGATCTAATCTTGTTGAAAATGGCCGATTGCCCTCTTGACGAGAGAGGGCAGGGCTGCTAACTTAGCGCGGTTTGGCTTCGAGGTCCCGAGGAGGACCGGGCAGGGGTAGTTTCGCTTTGCGAACACCTGCTGGTGAATCGCTGCCCTGACCTATGGTCGGTGGCGAATGACTTCGAAGCAGCAAGCAGGAGAAACAATCGATGCCTACGATCAATCAGTTGGTTCGCAAAGGACGCCAGAGGACGACCTCGCACACCAAGAGTCCGGCCCTCCAGGCTTCACCTCAGAAACGGGGTGTGTGTGTCCGGGTGTATACCCAGACCCCGAAGAAGCCGAACTCTGCCTTGCGCAAGGTGGCCCGGGTCCGTCTGACCAACGGGATCGAGGTGACGACCTACATTCCGGGTGTTGGGCACAACCTGCAGGAGCATTCCATTGTGCTGATCCGGGGTGGCCGGGTTAAGGATCTGCCCGGGGTGCGCTACCACGTGGTGCGGGGCACGCTCGACGCCATCGGAGTCGAGGATCGCCGTCAGAGCCGATCGAAGTACGGAACCAAGCGCCCGAAGGCGTAAGAAAAGCTGGAAGTTTGAGGATCTACACCCATGCCTAGACGCGCAGAAGTCCCGAAAAGGGAAGTCCTACCGGATCCGGTCTACAACTCGCAGTTGGTGAGCAAGTTCGTCAATGCGATCATGATCAACGGCAAGAAGACAGTAGCCGAGCGGATTCTCTATGACGCCCTGGAGATTGTCGGTGAGAAGACGGGCGAGGATCCGATGAAGATCTTCAAGAAGGCGGTGGATAGCGTCAAGCCTGCTGTGGAGGTTAAATCACGGCGGGTCGGCGGCTCTACCTATCAGGTTCCCATCGAGGTACGCCCCAATCGGCGCCTCGCGCTGTCCTTTCGCTGGCTCTTGGAGAGCTCCAAGCGCCGGGGAGAGAAGACCATGAAGCAAAAGCTGGCAGGCGAGCTCATGGATGCTGCGGAGAACCGTGGAGCCGCGATTAAGAAGAGGGAGGATACGCACCGGATGGCTGAGGCGAACAAGGCCTTTGCTCATTACCGCTGGTAGTTGATCGACTCCCTGCTTTCCGCAGGGGGTGGGGCCTAAGCCAGAGAAAGTCAGACCGGCGACGGCTGGGTTTTGCCGTCGCTTTTGTGCCGAATGAAGGAAATTGGCAGGAAGTCGTCATGTCTCGCAAAATTGCACTGGAAAAGACACGCAATATCGGCATCATGGCCCATATCGATGCGGGTAAGACCACGACCACGGAGCGGGTCCTGTTCTATACCGGCGTCAGCTACAAGATCGGTGAAGTCCATGATGGTACGGCCGTCATGGACTGGATGGTGCAAGAGCAGGAGCGCGGCATCACGATCACTTCTGCCGCGACGACCTGCTTCTGGAAGGACTATCGGATCAACATCATCGACACCCCTGGCCATGTCGATTTCACTGCGGAGGTGGAGCGGTCGCTGCGAGTGCTCGATGGTGCAGTGGCGGTGTTCGACGCAGTGGCTGGAGTCGAGCCGCAGTCGGAAACCGTTTGGCGGCAAGCAGATCGGTACAAGGTGCCAAGGATGGCCTTCGTCAACAAGATGGATCGAGTGGGTGCCGATTTCGAGCGTTGCGTCGCGATGATGAAGTCCCGTCTCGGCGCCGCGCCGGTGGTGCTGCAGTTGCCTTGGGGTAAAGAAGATTCCTTCCAGGGTTTGATCGACCTGGTGGAGATGCAGGGGATTCGCTACAAGGACGAGACTCTGGGTGCCGATTTCGAGGTTGTGGACATACCCGATGGGTATGCCGACCAGGCACACAAGATGCGCGAAGAGATGGTGGAAGCGGTCGCAGAAACCGATGACGAGTTGCTGGAGAAGTATCTCTCGGGCGAAGAGATAACCAACGATGAGATCCGTTCCGCGATTCGCCGTGCGACGGTGACCAACCGGCTCCAGCCGGTCCTCTGCGGCAGCGCTTTCAAGAACAAGGGTGTGCAGCCGCTGCTGGATGCCGTGATCGAGTATCTGCCCTCGCCGCTGGATGTGCCTGCAATCGAAGGTGTGGAGGTCGATACGGGTGAGGCCACGACTCGAGAGGCCAGGGACGACGCTCCGTTCGCTGCTCTGGTCTTCAAGATCATGACCGATCCCTTTGTCGGTCAGTTGACCTACTTCAGGGTCTATTCCGGGCACGTCGAAACAGGGGAGAGCGTGCTCAATGTGACTTCCGGGAAGAAGGAGCGCATCGGTCGCTTGCTGAAGATGCACGCCAACAAGCGGGAGGAGATCTCGGAGGTCTGGTCGGGAGACATCGCGGCAGCGGTGGGCCTGAAGGGCGTAACGACAGGCGACACCATCTGCGATCCGAAATCGCCGGTTCTGTTGGAATCGATGAATTTTCCGGAGCCTGTCATCGCGGTGTCGATCGAGCCCAAGACGAAAGCCGATCAGGAGAAGCTCGGGTTGGCTTTGGGCAAGTTGCAGCAGGAGGATCCGACCTTCAAGGTGCACACGGATCCGGATACGGGCCAGACCCTGATCTCTGGCATGGGAGAGTTGCACCTGGAAATCATTACCGACCGCTTGGTGAGGGAGTTCAGCGTCGGGGCCAATATCGGCAAGCCGCAGGTCGCCTACAAAGAGACCGTTACTGTCGAGTCCCAGGGTGAGGGGCGATTCGTGCGTCAATCCGGTGGTCGGGGGCAGTTCGGGCACGTCAAGATTCGCTTGCGGCCATCGAGCGGGACCGACTTTATCTTCAATGACGAGATCAAGGGTGGGGTCATCCCCCGGGAGTTCATCAAGCCGGTCGAGCAGGGCATTCGTGAGGCGATGGAGACAGGTCCACTGGCTGGGTTCCCGATGACCAGCGCCGAGGTCGATCTTTACGACGGCAGCTTTCATGAGGTGGACTCTTCTGAGTTGGCCTTCAAGATCGCTGGATCGATGGCCTTTCAGGATGCCTGCAAGAAAGCGCAGCCAGCACTGTTGGAGCCGGTGATGGCGGTCGAAGTGGTAACGCCCGAAGAGTACATGGGAGAAGTCATTGGCGATGTGACATCCCGCCGCGGGCGCGTGCAGCACATGGAGGCTCGAG
This sequence comes from uncultured Acidobacteriota bacterium, assembly GCA_963707075.1. Classification (GTDB taxonomy): domain Bacteria; phylum Acidobacteriota; class Thermoanaerobaculia; order Multivoradales; family JAHEKO01; genus CAXMQZ01. The sequence goes on along the minus strand of CAVPOX010000002.1, from coordinate 351,800 downwards.
GTAACGCCCAGGTGATCAGTTGCAGGGTGCCGCTGGCGGAGATGTTCGGTTATGCCACGGATCTGCGCTCGGTGACTCAGGGCAGGGCGACCTACTCGATGCAGTTCGATGCCTACGAGCAGGCTCCCAGGAATGTGAGTGAGGAAGTCGTGGCCAAGGCCGCCGGCTAGAGAGTGGGTTTTCGGAGGAACGATCATGGCGAAGGAGAAGTTTGAGCGTACGAAGCCCCATGTAAACGTGGGGACGATTGGTCACGTGGATCACGGCAAGACGACGTTGACGGCTGCGATCACGAAGGCATTGGCGGAGAAGGGGATGGCGTCTTTCGTGGCGTTCGACGAGATCGACAAGGCTCCTGAGGAGAAGGAGCGTGGGATTACGATTGCGACGGCTCATGTGGAGTACGAGACGGAGAATCGTCATTACGCGCATGTGGACTGTCCGGGTCACGCGGATTATGTGAAGAACATGATCACGGGTGCGGCGCAGATGGATGGTGCGATTTTGGTGGTATCGGCTGCGGATGGTCCGATGCCGCAGACGCGCGAGCACGTGTTGCTGGCGCGTCAGGTGAATGTGCCGAGCATCGTGGTGTACCTGAACAAGGCAGACATGGTGGACGACGAGGAGCTTTTGGACCTGGTGGAGTTGGAGGTTCGGGAGTTGCTGTCGAGCTACGATTTTCCGGGCGACGATATTCCGATCGTGCGTGGTTCGGCGTTGAAGGCTTTGGAGGCGGAGGGTGCGGATTCGGACGATGCGAAGTCGATCTTCGAGCTGATGGAGGCGGTAGACAGCTACATACCGATGCCGGAGCGGGATATCGACAAGGATTTTCTGATGCCGATCGAGGACATTTTTTCGATTTCGGGTCGTGGCACGGTGGTGACGGGTCGCGTCGAGCGCGGGATCGTGAAGGTGGGCGAGGAGATCGAGATCGTGGGTATTCGTCCGACGATGAAGACGGTGGTCACGGGCGTGGAGATGTTTCGCAAGCTGCTCGATCAGGGACAGGCTGGCGACAATATTGGTGTGTTGCTGCGCGGGACAAAGAAGGACGAGGTGGAGCGTGGTCAGGTGCTGGCGAAGCCGGGTTCGATCACGCCGCACACGAAGTTCAGGGGTGAGGTCTACATCCTGACGAAGGAGGAGGGTGGTCGCCACACGCCGTTTTTCGATGGTTATCGTCCGCAGTTTTACTTTCGGACGACGGATGTGACGGGGGCGTCGAGTCTGCCCGAGGGCACCGAGATGGTGATGCCGGGCGACAACGTGAATCTGGAGGTGGAGCTGATCGCTCCGATCGCCATGGAGAAGGGTGTGCGATTCGCCATTCGTGAGGGTGGCCGCACCGTCGGTGCCGGAACCGTTACCGACATCATCGAGTAGGGATAGGAAACTCAGGCTGCAGGGGGAGAAGACAGATGGTCAACGAGAAAATCCGCATTCGCCTCAAGGCGTACGACTTTCGCATACTGGACGCCTCGACGGGCGAGATTGTGGATACAGCCCGGCGTACCGGAGCCCGTGTGGTCGGGCCGATTCCCTTGCCGACGCATATCTCGCGCTACACGGTCAATCGTGGCCCCCACGTGGACAAGAAGTCGCGGGAGCAGTTCGAGATTCGCACTCACAAACGTCTGCTCGACATCTTCGAGCCGACCAGTCAGACGGTCGACGCCCTGATGAAACTCGAGCTACCGGCCGGAGTGGACGTTGAGATCAAGGCCTTTGGCGCCTAGTGGGAGATGGAAGCGATGCCTGGCATCTTGGGTAAGAAACTGGGGATGACCCAGATATTCAATGACGGTGGTCTGGTCGAGCCGGTAACGGTGATCGAAGCCGGACCCTGTCTGGTCGTCCAGCGTAAGGAAGTCGCAAAGGATGGCTACGATGCGATCCAGATCGGTCTCGTGGAGGAGCGTCCGGCGCGTCGCGTCTCGCAGCCCATGGTCGGGCATTTCCAGAAGGCTGGTGTGGCTCCCATGCGTCGACTGATGGAGTTCCGGATCGAGAGCGACAACGAGCTCGCTGCGGGCGATCAGGTGAAAGTGGACATCTTTGCGGCCGATGAGTACGTCGATGTCACCGCTACGAGCAAGGGCAAGGGGTTCCAGGGTGTGATCAAGCGTCACGGCTTCGGCGGTGGTCGCGCGACACACGGCTCGATGTTCCACCGCGCCCCGGGCTCTATCGGTCAGGCCTCTGACCCCTCACGTGTGTTTCCGGGGACTCGACTGCCCGGCAGAACTGGCGGAAAGCGAGTGACCCGCAAGAACCTGCAGATCGTCAAGGTCGATGCCGAGAAGAATCTGCTCTACGTGCGAGGTGCTGTTCCGGGACCCAACAATGGTTATGTCGCGGTGCGACGTGCCAAGCGTGGTTGAGTGGGGTGACGAGATGAAGGTTGCAGTCAAGAGTCTGAACAACAAGAAGGTCAAGGATCTGGAGCTTCCCGAGGAGGTCTTTGGATATCCGTTCAAGGAACATCTCGTGCATTCGGCGGTAGTTTCCTATCTCGCCGCCCAGCGTCGAGGGACCCACAAGACCAAGGGCCGTTCGGAGGTTCGTGGTGGTGGGCGCAAGCCCTGGCGGCAGAAGGGAACCGGACGCGCCCGCGTCGGCAGCCTGCGGTCACCTACCCGTCGTGGAGGTGGCACCGTTCACGGCCCTCAGCCACGCGATTATGCGAACAAGCTGAGCGCGCGAGAGAAGCGCAATGCCTTGAAGTCGGTGCTGTCGCGGAAGCTGCAGGAAGAGAGCATTCTGGTCGTCGACGCACTGGAGCTCGAGAGCCACAAGGCGGGTGAGTTGGCGAAGTCTCTGGCCGGTCTCGGGGTGTCCGGGCGAACTCTCCTGGTAGACCGACATGACAATAGCAAGCTGCTGTTGGCGTCCAGGAACAATCCCGAGCTCAAGACGGTGGATGTCATGGCTGTCAACGTGTACGACGTCGTGGATCGGTCGCACGTGGTCATCACCGAAGACGCGATCGGGCGACTGGTGGAGGTGTTGTCGAAATGAGAGTTCAGGACGTCATTCGGCGGCCTCTGATAACTGAGAAGTCGCAGATTCAGCGAGATCAGACGAATACCGTCGCCTTCGAAGTCGATCACCGCGCCAACAAGATCGAGATCAAGCGAGCGGTGGAGGCCCAGTTCAAGGTCAAGGTCGCCGAGGTGCGGATCGCCGCCATGCATGGCAAATTGCGGCGCCAGGGGCGCTTTGTGGGACGGCAGGCCGACTGGAAGAAGGCCTATGTCCGGTTGGCCGAGGGCGAGAAGACCATCGAGTTCTTCGAAGGAGTCTAGGACAATGCCTATCAAGCACTACAAGCCGACTAATCCCGCGAGCCGGGGCAAGACCGGGATGACCTATGAGGAGCTCACTACCAGTCGTCCCCACAAGCCCTTGACTTCTGGCAAGAAGCGTATCGGTGGCCGCAACAACAAGGGGCGGGTCACGGTTCGCTTTCGTGGGGGAAGCCACAAGCGTCGGTATCGAGCCGTCGATTTCAAGCGTGAGAAGCATGGCGTGCCCGGCACGGTCGCGACGATCGAGTACGACCCCAATCGCTCGGCGAGGGTAGCGCTGCTCCACTATGCAGACGGCGAGAAGCGTTACATTATCTGGCCTCATGGACTCCAGGTAGGGGACCAGGTGTTGGCGGGTGAGTCGGCGCCAGTCAACCTCGGAAATGCTCTGCCCCTGCACAAGATTCCAGTCGGTACCATCATCCACAACATCGAGCTCAAGATCGGCAAGGGTGGTCAGATGGTGCGTGGAGCCGGGACCGGAGCTCAACTGATGGCCAAGGAGGGTGCGCACGCGCAGGTGAAGTTGCCCTCTGGAGAAGTGCGTAAAGTGCACCTGAACTGCTATGCCACGATCGGTCAGGTCGGCAATCTGGATCACGAGAACGTGGCTCTGGGCAAGGCGGGGCGGACGCGGTGGTTGGGTCGACGGCCCCACAACCGCGGTGTCACCATGAATCCGGTGGATCACCCCATGGGTGGTGGGGAAGGCCGAAGCTCGGGCGGGCGGCATCCATGCACACCCTGGGGGTTCCCGACGAAGGGTTACAAGACGCGCAACAACAAGCGGACGAACCGAATGATCGTTCGGGACCGCAGGCGAAAGTAGGAGCGGAGCTAGACCATGGCACGATCGCTGAAGAAGGGCTATTTTATTGACGAACACCTCATGAAGAAGGTGAGCGTTGCGAAAGAGACCAACGACCAGAGGGTCATCAAGACCTGGTCGCGCAGGTCGACGATCACTCCCGAGATGGTGGGACGCACCATTGCGGTCCACAATGGCCTCAAGTTCATTCCGGTGTTCGTCACCGAGAACATGGTGGGACACAAGTTGGGTGAATTCGCCATGACTCGGACATTTCGTGGTCACACCGGCCGCAAGGTCGAGCGCATGGGGCGTCCTCGATAGCTGGTTCCGTTACTTGAGAGAGGTGATTGAGCAATGGAAGTAACTGCACAGCTCCGCTATCTCCAGGCGTCACCGCAAAAGGTGCGACTGGTAGCTGATCAGATTCGAGGCAAGGGTGTGGAAGAGGCTGCCAACATTCTGTTACTGAGCAAGAAGTCGGCTGCACAGCCGCTGCGCAAGCTACTGCAGTCCGCAGTAGCCAACGCCGAGAATCAGGACGATCAACTCGATATGGATCGCCTTTACGTAAAAGAGATCTTCGTGGACGGTGGTCCAACCCTCAAGCGCATCCGAGCGCAACCGATGGGTCGGGCCTTTCGCATTCTCAAACGACAGAGTCACGTGACCATTCGATTGGATTCTCGCCTGACTGAAAGCGAAGCGTAAGGAGAGAACAGTGGGTCAGAAAACACATCCGTACGGCTTCCGACTTGTCTACAACAAGTCGTGGAAGTCACGATGGTACGCGGAAAAGGACTACGCCAAGCTTCTGCATGAGGACTTGGAGCTGCGGGAACGGCTCAAGAAGCGATTGTCGCACGCCGGAGTCAGCGAGATCGATATCGACAGGGCTGCCGACAAGTTGCGGGTCACGATCCATACCTCCCGGCCCGGCATCATCATTGGCCGTAAGGGGTCCGAGGTCGACAAGCTGCGGGACGATCTCATGAAGCAGATGGGGCGCGAAGTCCACATTAATATCCAGGAGATTCAGCGTCCCGAGCTGGATGCGCAGTTGGTGGCGGAAAACCTGGCTCACCAGCTGGTGCGACGAATAGCTTTCAGGCGGGCAATGAAAAAGCAGATGGAGGCCGCCTTCCGGTTCGGCGCCAAGGGATTCAAGATCATGGTTTCGGGGCGTTTGGGAGGCTCGGAGATTGCCCGTACTGAGTGGTATCAGGAGGGGCGCTTGCCGCTGCACACGTTGAAAGCCGAGATCGATTACGGATTCGCAGTTTCTCGGACCACTTATGGCGTCATCGGCTGCAAAGTATGGATTTACAAAGGTGACCTGTCGCGCGAGAAGGGCCGTCGCGCCGCAGGATTGTAGGAGTAGCGGGGAGATAGACCATGTTGATGCCGAAGAAGGTCAAGTACAGGAAGAAGCAGCGGGGCCGCCGGCGTGGGCGAGCCAAGGGCGGCGATTACATCGCCTTCGGTGACCATGCTCTGCAGGCCGTGGAGGCCGGTTGGGTTTCTTCGCGACAGATCGAAGCGGCGCGTATCGCCATCGCTCGTGGTGTCAAGCGTGGAGGCAAGATCTGGATTCGCGTGTTTCCCGACAAGCCGATCACCAAGAAGCCTCTGGAAACCCGAATGGGTAAGGGCAAGGGGAACCCGGAGGGATGGGTCGCGGTGGTCAAGCCAGGCCGTATTCTCTTCGAGGTCGAAGGGGTCGATCCGGAGGTCGCCGCGCACGCGATCAAGTTGGCATCATACAAGTTCGGGATCAAGACCCGTTATCTCTCGCGCCACGAAGTTCTCTAGGAGAGATGCCATGAAAGCTGCCGAATTACGGGAACAAACTGTCGAGGAACTGCGGGACAAGGAGAAGGATCTGGCCGAGAAGTTGTTTGCGCTGCGACTGCAGAAAGTCACCGGTCAACTCGAGAGTCCCGCGAAGGTGAAAGTGGCGCGTCGCGACTTGGCCAGAGTGCTGACTGTGTTGCGCGAGAAGGAACGGGGAGAACAAGTCTGATGACTGAGCAAACGATTTCGCGTGACCAGAGTCGGCGACAGGTCAAGGTGGGGACCGTGGTCAGCGACAAGATGGACAAGACGGTCGTCGTGGCGGTGAAGAACACTGTGACGCACCGTCTCTACCACCGGTATGTGAAGCGAACCTCCAAGTTCTACGCTCACGATCCGGAAAACACTTGTCGTCTTGGAGATGAAGTCCGCATCGTCTCGGTGCGACCGTTGTCACGTCAGAAACGGTGGCGTGTCGACGAGGTCTTGAAGCGGGTCGAGGGAGTCTGACGATGATCCAGATGGGGAGTATTCTCGAGGTCGCTGACAACTCCGGGGCACGCCGCATCGCGTGCATCCACCTGCGTGGTGGCTCTGCCGGTCAGTACGGCGGTCTGGGAGATGTCATCACCGCCTCGGTGAAGGAAGCGACGCCCGAAGGCACGGTGAAGAAAGGACAGGTCGTCCGGGCCGTCATAGTCAGGACGCGACGCGCTCATCGGCGAAAGGACGGCAGTCACATTCGCTTCGATACCAACTCCGCTGTGCTGGTGAACGAGGCGGGGGAGCCGATCGGTACCCGCGTTTTTGGGCCAGTCGCTCGCGAGCTGCGAGAACGAAGATTCATGAAGATAGTGTCTCTGGCACCCGAGGTCCTGTGACTCGTGTCAGCGAGTCGCCTGGGGCTGCGCAGATGAGATCGGGAGCAATGTGATGGTGAAGGTAAAGATCAAGAAGAACGATGAGGTGTTGGTGACCCGCGGCCGAGACCGTGGGTACAAGGGACGTGTCCTGAGGGTTTACCCCGGTGATGGCACGGCTATCGTGGAGCGAGCCAACATGATCAAACGTCACACCCGTCCCAACCCGAACAAGCAGATCCAGGGAGGCATCGTCGAGCGGGAAGCTCCGATCCGGATCTCGAATCTTAAGCTGATATGCCCCGAGTGTGGCCGCCCGACCCGCGTCGGGCGCAAGCGACTCGAGGATGGTAGTGGCATCCGCGTCTGCAAGGCCTGTGGAGCCACGTTCAACTGAAGCGAGAGGAACTTCGCACCATGGCAAAAGGGAAAAGCGAGCGCCACGAGCCGCGACTGAAGGTTCAGTACCGCGATGAGGTTGTTGCCAAGCTGCAAAAGGAATTCGGCATCGACAACATAATGGCGGTACCCCGTCTGGAGAAGATCGTGCTCAATGTCGGTCTTGGCGAGGCGACGCAGAACATCAAAGTCCTCGACGACGCAGTCCTCGAGCTCGGACAGATTGCCGGGCAGCAGCCGGCAATTACCCGGGCCAAGAAGTCGATCGCTGCGTTCAAGGTGAGAGAAGGTATGCCGATCGGCTGTCGGGTGACGTTGCGGGGAGACCGGATGTGGTTCTTCCTCGACCGCCTGATCGCCATCGCATTGCCCCGAGTCCGCGATTTTCGGGGAATTTCCAACAGTGGTTTCGACGGTCGCGGCAACTACACCCTGGGGGTGCGCGATCATCTGATTTTTCCGGACCTGGACTACAACAAGGTGGATCGGTCCAAAGGTATGAACGTCACCATCGTCACCAGCGCCGCCAACGATGAGCAGGCTTTTTATCTGTTGCGCGAGCTCGGTATGCCCTTCGCGAGTCGCCGCACAGCTGCCGTGGCCGAAGGGGAGTAGGAGGAGTATTCGTGGCAACAAAAGCAAAGATCGCCAAGACCAGAAAGCGCGCCAAGTTCTCGGTGCGACATCGGAATCGGTGTCAGCGGTGCGGTCGTCCTCGCGGGCATATGCGCAAGTTTGCGCTATGTCGTATCTGTTTCCGGAATCTGGCCCTGCAGGGATATCTGCCGGGTGTGATCAAGGCAAGCTGGTAGGAGGTCGTTTCAAGCATGACTATGACCGATCCCGTCGCGGATCTGCTGAGCCGGATTCGGACCGCACACGTAGCGAAACACGACCGTCTCGATCTTCCGGCTTCGCAGCTGAAGAGCGAGATCTGTGGCCTGCTGAAAGAGCAAGGCTACATCTCAAAGTACGAGATCCTCGACGAGGATCCCGTGAAACAGCAGATTCGGGTCTACTTGAAGTACACAGATGATGGCGAACCGATGATTCGTCACATGAAACGGGTCAGCAAGCCCGGCCGACGGGTCTATCGCAGAGCAGACGACCTGCGACCGGTGCTCAACGGTCTGGGAGTCGGCATCGTGTCGACTTCACATGGACTGCTGACTGACAAAGAGGCACGCCAACAGCGGGTTGGCGGAGAGGTCCTCTTCGAGATCTGGTAGGAGAGAGAGTCATGTCGCGCGTAGGAAAGCAACCGGTACCAATCCCGGATGGCGTCAAGGTCAGCCTGGAGGACGGGCAGTTCGTCGCCGAGGGTCCAAAGGGGCGTGTATCGGAGATACTGTTGGAGGGTGTTCCAGTAGAGCTCGGCGATACAGAGATCAACGTGACCAGAGAGAACGAGTCTGGAGATATCCGATCGAAGCACGGCCTGATGCGAGCCCTGATTGCCAATGCCGTCCAGGGTGTGTCAGAGGGGTTCAGCAAGACCCTCGAGATTCACGGTGTGGGATATCGGGCACAGCTCCAGGGGCGGCAGATTCAACTGGCGCTGGGCTTTTCGCATCCAGTCAACTTCGCCTTGCCGGAAGGGATCGACGCCGACGTCGATGAGAAGGCCGGCAAGATCACGATCAGGGGCGCCAACCGCCAGCAGGTGGGACAGGTCGCTGCGGACATCCGATCGTTGAGAAAGCCCGAGCCTTACAAGGGCAAGGGGATTCGCTACAGCGACGAGGTAGTGCGTCGGAAGGTGGGCAAGGCCGGCGCCAAAGCCTAATGGGCAGGAGTCGAGGAAGTCATGGATAGAGCACAGAGAAAACTCCGACGACGCCAACAGGCACACGGTCGGGTACGCAGTCGAGTCGCGGGTTCGAGCGAGCGGCCGCGATTGGCTGTCTACAAGAGTGCCAGGTACATCTACGCGCAGATCATCGACGATCAGAAGGGCGAGACCCTCGTCCAGGCCAACTCGCGCGAAAGTGAGGCCAAGGGAAAGTTCGAGGGTGGAGCCAAGACCAAGTCAGCCGCACGTCGGGTTGGTGAGCTCATCGGCGAGCGGGCCAAGGGCAAGGGCATCGAGAGCGTGGTTTTCGATCGCGGCGGCTATCAATATCACGGACGGGTCAAGGAAGTCGCGGATGGGGCCCGCTCCGCAGGACTGGAATTCTAAGAGCCCCAAGGAGAGCAGGTTTGGCCAGAGATTATGACAACGATCCCGAGTTTTTCGAGCAGGTCATCGATATCAACCGGGTCACCAAGGTCGTCAAGGGCGGCAAGAACTTCTCGTTCACTGCTTTGGTGGTGATTGGTGATGGCAGTGGCCGGGTTGGTTACGGCTCCGGGAAGGCGAAAGAGGTCCCCAGTGCTATTCGCAAGGGTGTGGAGATCGCCAAGAAGAACCTTTGCCGGATCCCGATGAAGGGAACTACGATTCCGCACGAGGCTCTCGGCCGCTTTGGGGCTAGTCAGGTCCTTTTGAGACCGGCTTCTGAAGGCACCGGCGTAATTGCCGGTGGTGCGGTGCGGGCCGTGGTGGAGAGCGCCGGATATCAGGACATTCTCACCAAGTCTCTGGGTTCCAAGAATCCTCAGAATGTGGTCAAGGCGACAATGGATGCCCTGCTCCAGCTACGCAACGAGAAGACGGTAATGAAGCAGCGCGGACTGACGGTCGAAGCGGACAAGGGCTGAGACGTCAATCGGCAAGGTGGACAGAGTCATGGCTAAGGCAAAGACATTGAGAATAAGGCAGGTCCGTAGCGTGGCCGGTCGCCCGAGAAATCAGCGCGAGGTTCTGCGCAGTCTCGGTTTGCGACGCATCCGGCACGAGGTCGTGCGACAGGATACTCCCGCCATCCGGGGGATGGTGAACAAGATTCCCCATTTGGTGGAGATCGTCGAGGAGGGGTCATGAAGCTACATGAGCTTTCACCCGCCAAGGGCAGCAAACGATCGCGCAAGAGGATCGGTCGCGGCCCCGGCTCGGGAACTGGCAAAACGGCTGGCAGAGGCCACAAGGGGCAGAGATCGCGTTCCGGCTACAGCCAACGCCTGGGCTTCGAAGGTGGTCAGATGCCGCTGACGCGCCGGGTCCCCAAGCGAGGTTTCACCAATATTTTCAAGGTCCGCTATCAGGTGGTCAACCTCTCGAGTCTCAACGACCTCAGTGGGGAAGTGACACCAGAGTTGCTGGTCGAGAAGGGATTGGTACGGCCCGGCCATCGCATCAAGGTGCTCGGGGACGGTGATCTCTCAGGTGCTCTCAATATCCAGGCACATAAATTCAGCGCCAGTGCCCGTTCCAAGATCGAAGCGGCTGGCGGGACCTGCGAGGTGTTGGGCTCGTGATCGAGAGTTTCCGCAATATCTTCGCGATCCCGGATCTGCGAAAACGTCTGGCTTTCACCTTCGGCTTGCTGGCGGTGTATCGGATCGGTTGCAACATCCCGACACCAGGGATCGATCCGCAGGCGCTGGTCGAGTTCATGCAGGCCATGAAGGGTACTCTTCTGGGGTTCGTCAACACATTCACCGGGGGCAGCCTCGAGCGAGTGGCGGTGTTTGCATTGGGCATCATGCCCTACATCACGGCCTCGATCATTCTGCAGCTCTTGACGGTTGTGTGGCCGTATCTCGAGAAACTCTCCAAGGAAGGCGAGCTGGGGCGGCGCAAGATCACGCAGTACACCCGCTACCTGACCATGGGAATCGCCACGATCCAGGGAATAACGATTTCGCTCTGGCTGGAGCGCATGACGACTCCTGGCGGCGGAACCCTGGTACCGAACCCGGGTTGGGGATTCCGCTTTATCACCGTGTTGACACTCACCACCGGAACGGCCTTCGTCATGTGGTTGGGTGAGCAGATCACCGAGCGCGGGGTCGGCAATGGTATCTCGCTGATCATCTTTGCCGGTATCGTTGTGGGCCTGCCGGGCGCCATCTTTGCCACCCTTACCAGCATCCAGAGCGGCGCGATGTCGATTCTGAAATTGATCTTCCTGCTGGTCTTCATGTTGGCGGTGATCGCATTCATTGTCTATATGGAACGTGCCCAGCGGAGGGTGCCCGTGCAATATGCCAAGCGGGTAGTGGGGCGCCGCATCTATGGCGGCCAGAACACCTACCTGCCGCTGCGAGTCAACACCGGTGGAGTGATCCCGGTCATCTTTGCCAGTTCCGTGGTGATGATTCCCACGACGATCGCGGGCATGTTCCAGAACGAGTGGTTGCAGAAACTGGCGGATACCATCTCGTGGGGACAGCCGATCTACTATCTGCTGTACTCGATAGCAATCATCTTCTTCTGCTACTTCTACGTTTCGATCATTTTCAACCCTGCGGATACCGCGGAGAACCTGCGAAAGTATGGTGGTTTCATCCCGGGCATCCGATCGGGCAAGAAGACCGCTGAGTACATCGATCGCATCCTGACCCGGCTGACTTTGGTGGGTGCGGTTTATCTGGCCGCGGTTTCCATTCTCCCCGAGTTCCTGCTGAGCGGTCTCAAGGTCGAAGGTGTGCCGTTCATTGGCGCCACGCTGGATGCGATCATGCCTGCCTGGTTCACCCAGGGCATGGGGATCAATTTCTACTTCGGGGGTACCTCACTCCTGATTGTCGTCGGCGTGGCCATGGATACGGTGCAGCAGATCGAGAGTCAGCTGGTAATGCGCAACTACGAAGGCTTCATGAAGCGAGGACGTATTCGTGGGCGAAGGTAACGCTGCCAAGCGATTGGTACTCCTCGGCGCTCCGGGATCGGGCAAGGGGACCCAGGCGAGTCTGTTGGCCGAGACCCTGGGCATCCCGGCGATCTCGACCGGAGAGATGCTGCGCGATGCGGTAGCTGCGGGATCGCCGCTCGGCAAGACTGTCGAGACTGTGATGGCGAACGGAACGCTGGTGGATGATGAGACCATGGCCGCAGTCGTCGAACAACGGCTGGCAAGTGCTGATGCCAACAGGGGGTTTATCCTCGATGGCTATCCGCGCACCCTTGGACAGGCCGATACTCTTGCCGTGATTCTCGAGCGGCGGGGCTGGGAGCTCGACTCGGTCATCCATATTCAGGTTCCGGAGGCCGAGCTGGTCAAGCGCACTTTGGCCAGAAAGCGTGCGGATGACAAGGAAGAGGTGATCAGACAGAGGTTGGAGGTCTATGTCCGCCAGACGCAGCCTTTGATCGATCACTATCGAGCAGCCAGTTTGTTGCGGGCCGTCGATGGACACCAGACCATCGAGAACGTTTCCAGGAGTATTGTCGAAGCCCTCGGGGAGGACGCCTGATGGTGCTCAAGAGTCGCGGTGAGGTCGACCTGATGGACGAGGCCAACGCTATCGTGCATCGGGTTCTGGACGGAATCGCGGAACAGATACGCCCGGGAGTCACCACCCGTGAGCTGGACAGGCAGGCGGAGGAAACGATTCGATCTGCGGGCGCCGTGCCGGCATTTCTGAACTACCGGGGCTTTCCGGCCACCCTGTGCACCTCGATCAACGATGTGATCGTGCACGGAATCCCGGACGACACTCCGCTTCAGCCGGGCGACATCGTGGGCGTCGACTGCGGAGTCCTCTACAAGGGCTACTACGGTGACGCGGCTCGAACCTTCGCGGTGGACGAGGTCTCGACCCATGCCCGTGAGTTGATGAACGTGACCCAGGACGCGTTGAACCTGGCCCTCGCCCAGGTGAGGCCCGGCAATCGAGTCTCGGATATCGGGCACGTGGTACAGAGGCATGTCGAGGAGCACGGCTTCTCGGTCGTGCGGGAATTCGTAGGCCATGGCATCGGGGTGGCCTTGCATGAGGATCCTCAGGTACCGAATTTCGGTGCTCCAGGAAAGGGGCCGCGTTTGGAACCAGGTCTGGTTCTGGCGATCGAGCCGATGGTCAATGCCGGCCTGGCCGGTGTCAAAGTCGATGCCGACGGTTGGACAGCACGAACGACAGATGGCGAGCTGTCGGCTCATTTCGAGGTTTCCGTCGCTGTCACCGAGGGTGAGCCCCGAGTGCTCGGTGTCGGTGCCGCTAGAGCGTGAATCGCCGGGCAGAAGACGAGGTGTAGACGTGGCTAAGGAAGAAGCAATCGAGGTCGAGGCGGTGGTAGTAGAGCCGCTGCCGAACGCGATGTTCCGGGTCGAGATGGAGAACGGACATCGGGTCTTGGCCCATGTGTCTGGGAAAATGCGCAAGCATTTCATTCGGATTCTGCCAGGTGATCGAGTCAGGGTGGAGCTGTCGCCCTACGATCTGAGCCGTGGTCGGATCGTTTACAGGTTGAAGGGTTAAAAGGAAAAGGCAGGGTAGCGCCATGAAAGTGCGTGCTTCAGTAAAACGAATGTGTCCCAAGTGTAAGATCGTCCGCCGCCACGGCGTGGTGCGGGTGATCTGTGAGAATCCAAAACACAAGCAACGACAAGGGTAGAGAGAATGGCACGAATCGCAGGCGTAGATCTGCCGCAGAACAAACAGATTTGGGTCGGTTTGACCTACATCTACGGAATCGGTCGGACGCGAGCACGCGACATACTCGCCAAGGCGGAAGTCGACCAGACCGTCAAGGTGAAGGACCTGACCGAGGATGAAGCTCGCAAGATCCGTCAGGTCATTCAGGATGAAGGTCGGGTGGAGGGTGACCTGCGCAAAGACATTGGCCAGAACATCAGACGCCTGATCGAGATTGGCTCCTATCGGGGAGTTCGCCACCGCCGAAGCCTACCGGCTCGCGGGCAGCGAACCCACACCAACGCAAGAACCCGGAAGGGTCCGCGGCGTGGTGCGGTGGCGGGCAAGAAGAAGGTCACAAAGTAGGAATAGAGGTGCAGGATGGCGAAACCCCGTGGAAGTAAAGGTGGTAAAAAGAAAGAGAAGCGCGTGGTCCCTCACGGCGTCGCGCACATTCAGGCTACGTTCAATAACACTCTGATCACGATTGCCGATCCTGAGGGAAACGTGATCAGCTGGTCGTCAGCTGGTCGTATCGGCTTCAAGGGCTCGCGTAAGGGAACACCCTTCGCTGCCCAGGTAGCAGCCCAGAACGCGGCTCAGATTGCTAGAGATTCGGGAATGCGAACACTGGACGTCAAGGTCAACGGGCCTGGTGGTGGACGAGAGTCGGCTGTCAGGGCTCTGTCAGCGACAGGGTTGTCGATCAAGTCGATCCAGGATGTGACGCCCGTTCCCCACAACGGTTGCCGGCCGAGAAAACGGCGCCGCGTCTAGAGGAAGAAGGAGGAGTCAAGAGTGGCACGCTATACAGGACCCGTTTGCCGGCTTTGTCGTCGGGAGCGCATGAAACTGTTCCTCAAAGGGGATCGATGCTTCAAGGAGAAGTGCGCGATTGAGCGACGAGCCTATCCTCCGGGGCAGCACGGCCAGCGCCGAGGACGTCGCAGCCTGGGGTATGGACCCCAGCTGCGCGAGAAGCAGAAGGTCAAGCGCATCTACGGCGTTATGGAGAAGCAGTTCCGTAACTATTTCAAGGATGCTGAGAAGCGTCGTGGGGTGACGGGTGACAACCTGCTTGTCAGCCTCGAGAGGCGCCTGGACAACGTGGTTTACAATCTGGGTTTCGCCTCGTCGCGGTCACAGGCTCGCCAGCTGATCCGACATGGGCATGTTCAGGTCGACAGCGCCAAGACCACGATTCCTTCCTACCAGGTCAAGACAGGACAGCAGATCCAGGTCAAGGAAGGTAGTCGCAAGAACGAATTCATTCGGGCCAGCGTGGAGACCGCCCGCGGCAGGGGTATCCCCACCTGGCTGGAACTGGATCCGGATAACTTCGTAGGGAGGGTGATTGCCCTGCCCACTCGTGAAGACATCAAGCTGCCCATCGAAGAGCAGTTGATCGTCGAGCTATATAGCCGCTAATCGGTTAGAAGGAGTCGTCTTATGCTTTGGAAGGGATTTCAGCGGCCCAAGCGCCTTGAGGTCGACGGCGAGACCATGTCGCCGACCTACGCCAAGTTTGTTGCTCAGCCGTTCGAGAGAGGTTTTGCAACCACGATTGGCAATGCTCTTCGCCGCAGTCTGCTCTCCTCGATCGAGGGAGCCGCGGTGACCGCGGTACAGATCGAGGGAGTCTTGCACGAGTTTTCGTCGATGCCGGGTGTGGTCGAAGACGTGACCGATCTGATCTTGAATCTCAAGGAGATTCCGATTCGCATGCATGGGGAGGGACCCAAGTTCCTCAGCCTGGATGTGACCGGGCCTGGTGCCATCACCGCGGGACAGCTGATGGGCGATGCTCAGATCGAGATCTGTGATCCCGATGTGCATGTGGCCACCTTGAATGAAGAGGGAAAGCTGAAGCTCCAAGCCCAGATCAGCATGGGCAGGGGTTATGTCAGCGCCGAGAAGAACTTCGACGAGAGCCTGGGCGTCGGCTGGGTGCCTGTGGATTCCGTGCACTCTCCCATCAAGCGGGCCAACTATCGGGTCGAAGCAGCACGCGTCGGTCGGGCCACCGACTACGAGAGACTGGTGCTGGAAATCTGGACGAATGGCACTGTCAAGCCTGAAGAGGCTCTGTCTTTGGCCTCGACATTGCTCAAGGATCACCTGATGATCTTCATCGAGTCAGAGGATAGCGTCGTCGAGGAAGTCGTGGGTGAGCCGGCGGAGGAGGCCACCGGGGTAGAAGCCGTGCTGGCGAAGACGATCGATGAGCTCGACCTGTCGGTGCGCTCGGCCAATTGTCTGAAGAACGCCAACATCCACACTCTGCGAGATCTGGTCCGAAGGTCCGAAAGAGAGATGCTGGAGACCAAGAACTTCGGCCGCAAGTCTCTGGAAGAGGTGCAGGAGATCCTCGCGGAGAACGGGCTGCGCCTGGGTATGGACGTGCCAGAGGAATCGCCACAGGCCCCGGCCTGAGGGCCTGCAAGGAGTCGATAACCATGCGTCATCGAGTCAAAGGTCGCAAGTTGGGCCGCAGTCCAGCCCACCGCAAGGCGTTGTTTCGCAACCAACTGGCCTCTTTGGTCAAGGAGGAGCGGATCAAGACCACCCTGCACAAGGCCAAGGAACTACGGCCGATTGCAGAGAAGGTCGTGACCCAGGGAAAGCGGGACACCCTGCATGCCCGGCGCCAGGTCAACCGTCTATTGCCCGAACGAGATCTGGTCAAGAAGGTCTTCGACGACATCGCACCGCGGTTTCAGGAACGCCCTGGAGGGTACACGAGGATCATCAAGCTCGGACCTCGGCGGGGTGATGGCGCTGAAATGGCCTTGATCGAGTTCGTCGAGACAGGTGCAAGCGAGCCCGAGCCCGACAAGAAGAAGAGCAAGAAGAAAAAGGAGAAGAAAGCCAAGTAGCTTTCCTCTCCTCGATCGGTACGTCTTTTTGGGCCGGCTTCCTTCATGGAGCCGGCCCTTTTGGCTGTCAGTGGCTTTCTTCTTCCCGCTCTTTTTGCGCTTCCGCGATGATCCGTTCGCGAATCTGCTTGGGCACTTCCTCGTAGTGAGACATCTCCATGTGGAAGCTCGATCGCCCCTGGGTCATGGAACGCAAGGCAGGTGCATAATCGAGCATCTCGGCCATGGGAACGGTCGCTGTGACCACCTGGGTTCCGTTCTTGCTGTCCATGCCCTGCGGTTTGCCGCGACGTTGGGAGAGGTCACTCATGATGTCTCCCATGAAATCCTCAGAGGTGTAGATCTCCACCTTCATGATCGGCTCCAGCAGGGTGGGAAAAGCCTTTCCCATGGCGTCCTTGAAGGCTAGAGACCCGGCAATCTTGAAGGCCATCTCGGAGGAATCCACATCATGGTACTGACCGTCCTTGAGGCGGACCTTGAATCCCTCGACCGGGTAGCCGGCCAGAAACCCTCTTCTGGAGGCTTCATGGATACCCTTCTCGACAGCCGGCCTGTAGCCCTGAGGAATGGCTCCACCGAAGATCTCGTCGATGAATTCGAACTCGTTGCCGGGGCTCGGCTCGATGAGGATCCGGCAGTCGGCAAACTGTCCGCGACCGCCCGTCTGCTTCTTGTGTCTACCGTGGCCGTCCGCCTTCTTGCGGATCGTCTCGCGATAAGGGACCTTGGGCGGATGCAGAATGACCTCCACGTTGAATCGTTTCTTCAGCTTGGCTACCGCGATCTCGACATGGAGTTGCCCGGTTCCGGATAGCAGGAATTCGCCCGTCTCCTGGTTCCTGTGGGCGTTGAGAGTCGGGTCTTCCTCCATGAGTCGAGCCAGTGATTCACCGATCTTCTCCTCGTCTCCCTTGGATTTGGGTTCGATTGCGAAGGCGATGGCCGGCTCCTTGGGCTCGTTCCAGAGCACGCGGACGGGACGTGACTTCTCAGTCAGGGTGTCGCCTGATTTGGCGTGCTTCAGCTTGGCGACACCGCCGATGTCTCCGGTGACCAATCGGGGCACATTGGAAGTGGTCTTGCCCTGCATGACCATCAGATGACCTACCTTTTCATCGGTCTCGTGCTGGACATTCCACACCGGGCCGTCGGACTCCAATGTGCCGCTGACCACTCGCAGCAGCGACACCTTGCCGGTAAATGGATCGCTGAGGGTCTTGAAAACCAGAGTGCTCATGGGCCCGTCTGCCGTAGTTTCCACTTCGATCGGATCGCCACCGATGGTCTCTGCCGGGAAAGTGCGACGATCCGTCGGAGTCGGCAGCAGATCCACGATCGCGTTGAGCAGACTGGCAGTACCGATACCATGGGCACCCGAGCTCATGGTCAGCGGGAAGATCTTGCGGTTCAGAATGGCTCGACGCAGACCTTTGATGAGGTCGTCATCGGGAAGGCTTCCTACTTCGAAGAACTCCTCCATCAACGCATCGTCGGTTTCGGCTACTGCTTCGATCAAGGTTGTCCGCCAGCTTTCAACCTCGGCCTTGAGATCCTCCGGAATGTCCCCGGTCTTGCCTTTCCCATCTCCGTCCTTGGCATAGAAGTAGGCCTTTTGCGACACGAGGTCGATGACACCTTCGAATTCGTGCTCACTGCCTATAGGCATCTGCACAGGCACGACTTCCCGGCCAAAGGAGGTCTTGAGTTGTTCGAGAGCAACATCGAATACGGCGCGTTCACGATCCATTTTGGTGAGATGGATCATCGTGGGCAGACCGATTCGGTCGGCGAACCCCCAGGCCTTTTCACTGGTGACCTGGACGCCCGCCGTCGCATTGATGCAGAGCAGTGCGGTGTCGGCAGCGCGCATCGCCGCGCGAGTCTCTTCGAAGAAGATGCCATAGCCAGGACAGTCGATCAGATTGATCTTGTGTTGCCGCCAGGGGACGAAGCAGGTCGCCAGGCCGATGGAGATACCGCGCTCGATCTCTTCGGGGTCGAAATCTGTCGTCGTATTCCCGTCTTCGGTGCGGCTCATTCTGTTGACGACACCACCGGTATAGAGCATGGCGCTGGCCAGGGTCGTCTTACCCGTGTCATTGTGTCCGGTAAGCGCCACATTGCGGATCTTGTCGGAACTGTCCACCTGCATGTTGAATCTCCTCCAAATCGAGCATCAAAGAGAACGCCAACTATAGCATAGCGAGGTGCCCGCTGAAGCGACTTGGTCTGTTGCTTAAGTGTATTTGAATGAGTGGTTTAAGTATCTTTGTCGGAGCTTTCTGTCGGCCCACTGAAGGGTCGAATCCGGGGCTCGCCGAAAGGGGTTAACTGGTCCTCGAGGATTGTCCGGGGTCCCACGGCCACGATGGCCAGCCGATCGGGGTGTAGGTGTTTCCTCGCCAGGTCCTGCAGATCGGCAATGGTGACAGTGGCAACGCGTGCGAAGTAGTCGGTGAAGTAATCACGCGGCAAACCGTAGACCGCCAGGTCTGCGAGTCGATCTGCCAGGCCTTCGATCCTTTGCAAGGTGAAGGGAAAGATCCCCTGCAGATAGCTTTGGGTATCTGCCAGTTCGGCGGCTGTCACGGGTTCATCGCGCAGTCGTTGCAGCTCCCAAAGGACCTCACGGATCGCCTTGCCGACGGCTTCGCTATCCACCGACGCCGCCACGACAAAGGGGCCAGCTGCACGTCGTTGGGAGAAGCTCGAAGAGGCCCCGTAGGTGATGCCGAGGCGTTCGCGAAGATTGAGATTGATGCGACTGGTGAACTTGCCTCCCAGCAGGCTATTCAGTACACCGAGTCCTGGTCGGTCCGGGTGGTCCAAGGGAACTCCCACGTGACCCAGCCACAGCTCGGCCTGTGCAGCCTGGGGGCGATCGATGAGCACGATCTGGTGTTGCTCGGCGACGGGTGGCTCGATGGCTGGTGGAGGAGGGATGTCCGGACCCATCCAGTCGCGGAAGGCTGCGGTGGCCATCTCGAGACTACGATCCGGATCGAGGTCGCCCACCAGAATGAGTGCCGCCCCAGCCGGCGTGATCTGCTGCTCGGCCGTCGACAGAATGTCCTGACGCTTGATGATGCGCACGGTATTTGCCATCCCCAGCAGGGGATTGCCATAAGCGGTTTTTCCATAGACGAGCTGGGCGAGAGCGTCGGAGGCTTGGGCCGCAGGTCGAGCCGATCGTCTTTGCAGCTCTGCCAGGTGCTGCTCGCGCAGTCGAGCGAGCTCTTCCTCCGGGAACGATGCCGTACAGACGACCTCTGCCAGAAGGTCGAGGCCTCGCTGTTGTTCTTTTGCAAGGATGCCCAGGGCGGCACTCATCGAATCCCAATCCGCCTGGCTGGTGAGGTAGCCGCCCAGGCGCTCTACTTCGTAGGCGACCTCGATGGCAGATCGCTCAGCCGTGCCTTCATCGATCATCGAGGCAGTCAAGGCGCTCAGGCCTGCCAGGTCGCAGGGGTCGTGCTGTGCACCACCGGGGAGCACCAGTAGCTGATGGACCAGCGGTCCGCGAGGGTATCGGGCCACAAACACCCGGAGTCCGTTCTCGAGTCGTTGGTCCAGGAAGTCGGGAAAACGGAAACCTCCGGAGGCGGTCACGGCTGGGGGCTGGGAACGGTCGAAGGCAGGGTCGTTCGAGGCGCTCATCCACTGCCCTCCGGGACCACTGTCAACGAGGCTCTGGCCTCCGGTTGGAGGTGCTGGAAGGCGAGCTCCACCAGATCTTCACGAGTGAGATCGGCGTAGAGTTGGGCTTCGTGGTGCAGCCGCTCTGGATCGTCGAAGTAAGTGGTGAACATCGAGAGAAGATCGGCGCGATCATCGAGCTTCTGAAACTGATCGCTCAGGGCAGTGGTGACCTTGTTGCGGGCCCGATCGAGGTCGGTGGCGCTCGGCCCGTTACGGATCATCTCCTGCAGGTGCTGCTCGATCGCCTCGGTCACGACCTCTATCTCGATTCCCGGTCGCGCGGTGGCTACGATGACAAAGCTGCCGGTAAGCTCCATCGGCAGAGCAAAGGCGCTCGCGTCCATGGCGATCTGTCGGTCGTGCACCAGGTCTCGGTAGAGCGGACTCGACTTCCCTGCCGACAGAGCTGTCGCCAGAAGATCCGCCGCGTACCATGCTCGATCACCGAAGGCTGGAATGGAGGCTGCCAGATAGACGCGGCTCAGCTCCACGGCATCCTCCATGATCTCGTGTTCGCGGGTCCATCCCGAGAGGGAAGGAGCGGAAACCGGCGCTATCGGTACACCCTCAGGCAGGGAGCCGAAGTAGTGCTCCACACGTTGGAGGGCATCCTCGGCCCGAAAATCACCGGCGAGTGTCAGGACGGCGTTGTTGGGAGCATAGTAGGTTCGAAAGAAGTCTGAAACATCGTCGAGGGTCGCGGCCTCGATGTCCTCCATGTAGCCGATGACCGGCCAATGGTAGGGATGATTGCTTGGAAAAAGCAGCTCGTTGAGGCGCTCGAACGCTCGTCCGTAGGGTTGGTTGTCGATGCGTTGGCGCCGCTCGTTCATGACCACATTTCGTTGATTCTCCAGCTTCTCTTGATCCAGGGCGGGTAGCAGGAATCCCATCCGATCGGATTCGAGCCAAAGTGCCAGGTCGAGATGGCTGGCGGGTAGGGTCTCGTAGTAGTTGGTGCGATCGAACCATGTCGAGCCGTTGGCCGAGCCGCCCGCCTGTTGGATGAGTCGAAAGTGATCGTTGACGGGTACATTGCTGCTGCCCTGGAACAGCATGTGCTCGAACAGGTGGGCCAGACCCGTTCTTGTCGGGCGTTCGTTCTTCGAGCCGACGTGGTACCAGAGGTTGACCGCGATCAGGGGCAAGGAGGTGTCGGGCTGGAGCACGACTTCGAGGCCGTTGGCGAGTCGATGGCGGTGGATGTCGAGCTGAGGCATGGCGATGTCAGGCATGTTGGCGGGCAGTCGGGCTGGTTGAACAGAATAGTCAGTCGACAGTTCGTGTTGTCAATACGTATTCCTGGATTCCGCTGCGTAGGAGGTAGGAGGTCTCTACCTCGAACGCGGGCATCAAGCGCTCGAGCTGGGGCTCCTTGTAACCGGGTGCTGGCTTGGTCCGTTTGGACTTGTTCTCGTAGCGCAGGGTTTCAGGATCGAGGATGATGTAGCGGCCGGGTAGCTCCGGCACTTCCGGCCGGTTGGCGACGAGGATAAACACCAGGCTGTCCCGACCGCAGGCCATGGCGAGGTGTCTGCCAAGTGTGGTCACCTGCTCGTCGTCGAGATAGTTGAGCAGATCCCAGGCCAGGACGAGATCGATGGGACCCTCGCTGACGGGCGGAAGATCCTTCTCGAGGATTCTGCTCAGCTTGTTTTTCTCCAGGCCCGATCTGCCACTCTGCGTGCTGATCGTCCTCGACAGATCCGCGATGTAGAGCTTGGAGACGAAGGTGGACAGAAACTTGACGTTGTGGCCTGTTGCCGGCCCGAGGTCGAGAACCTTCACTCCGCCGGGACTGCGGAATCGTCGCAAAATGTGCTTGAGTCCCAGGGAGTGATGGACAGCGCCATCCACGTTGGATGCGCTGGCGTTGCCTGCGACGTTTTGTGGCTTGAGGGCGCCCACTCTCGATGTCAGGGTCGTCGCGGTGGCCGTTCTGGATCCGGTGATGGGGGAGGTGTTGGCCGATCCGGGCTCTGCCCGGCGTCGGGACGCGAAGCGGCAGGCAAGACAGGCGATTGTCGGGCGCTCTCCATGTCGATCGAGCCCTTGAACCGCGATCCGTTTTCCAGACGCACGCTGGGTGCCATCAGATTGCCTTCGACGTCTCCCGATGCTTCGATGACGACCTCCTGCGTCCCGCAGAGGTCGCCTCGAACTCGGCCTTCCACCCGAATGGAGCTGGCATGGATATCGGCCTTGATCTGGCCTGCCTTGCCGATGGTCACACTCTGGCCATGGACCACGATCTTGCCGTCTATCTGTCCCTGAATCAGCAGGTCTTCTTCACCCGAGACCTCCCCCTGAATCTTGAGGGTGGGCCCAATTATGGCTCGATCCGACCGCCGCGTGGCAGGCGCCGGTTTGGGCTTGGCAGGGGCGGCCCTGGGGACGGGGTCTGGTACCGGCAGCTCGGGTTCCTTTTTCTTCCACACGTGGCTTGCTCTCCAGTGGTTGGTATCGCTGGGCTGACCAATTTCCCACGGTAAGGGACGCTGGGGCGTAAAGTCAAGCGGCGTTGACTTACGCTCTGTTTGCGCCCTAGAATATTGGCATGGCGAACTATCTCACCCCTAGACAGAAAGAAATCCTCGATTTCATTCGCGATTTTACCGCCAGTCATGGATTCTCCCCTACCCACCGCGAGATCTGTGAGCATTTCGGCTACTCCTCTTACGGTACGGCGCACAAGCACCTGAAGTTACTCGAACGGAAGGGATTCCTGCGACGACACTGGAATCAGAAGCGAGGGGTCGAACTGGCAAATCCCGGAGGGACGCCGCGAGCTGCCGCGGATGCAGAGCTGCCTTTCTTCGGCAAAATCGCCGCGGGTAAGCCGATCGAGGTCGTGGCCGGCAACGAGAGCGTCACGGTCCCTCCTCACTTGTTTGGCGATCGTGGCAACGATCATTTTGTGCTCGAGGTCGTCGGTGATTCGATGATCGAAGAAGGAATTCACGATGGGGACCTGGTGGTGGTGGCCCGCCGTGAAGTGGCCAGCGCGGGTGAGATGGTGGTCGCCCTGGTGGAGGACGAGGCGACGCTCAAGCGCCTCTATCCCGAGGGACCGATGATCCGCCTGCAGCCGGCCAACGCCCGGATGGAACCGCTGCGGGTCCCCGCCGAAAGCGTCAAGGTGCAGGGCATTGTGGTGGGCCTGATGAGAAAGTTCTAGCGTCCATTGCAGGCGAGTTGTGGGTCTGTGACATCTGCCCTAGGGACAAATCAGGCAAAATTTATACAATCACACTCGCCTATGAACCTGGAAGAACTTCTCAAATTCGTCACCGAAAAGGGTGCGTCCGACCTACACCTCAAGCCGACCCGTCCACCGATGCTACGCATCAATGGTCGGCTGATGCCCATCGAGGCGGAACCTCTGAAGCCTGAGAAGATTCGGGAGATGATTCTTCCGATCCTGACCCCTCAGCAGAAGGCCAAGCTGGAAGAAAGCCTTTCGGTGGACCTTGGCTACGGCGTCAGGGGATTGGCGCGCTTTCGGGGCAACCTCTACATGCAAAGGGGAACGCTGGCCGCAGCGTTCAGACGAATTCCCTACGAGATTCTGGGGCTCGAGGACCTGAATCTGCCCCCAGTGCTCGAAGAGCTCTGTGATCTGCCGATGGGCCTGGTGTTGGTCACCGGCCCGACTGGCAGCGGCAAGTCCACGACGCTGGCCGCCATGATCAAGCTCATCACCTCTCAGCGTCCGGTGCATATCCTGAGTATCGAGGACCCCATAGAGTTTCTCTTCAGCGACGACGTGGCCACCATCGCGCAGCGCGAGGTCGGCACCGATACGGTGAGTTTCAGCGAGGCCCTGCGCAACGCCATGCGGCAGGACCCGGACGTCATCATGGTGGGTGAGATGCGAGATTCGGAGACCATTGCCACGGTCCTCACTGCGGCCGAGACCGGCCACCTGGTGTTCTCCACTCTGCACACCAACAGTGCGACCCAGACGGTCGATCGCATTCTCGACACCTTCTCGGGCGAACAACAGAAGCAGGTTCGAGTTCAGTTGGTACAGGTACTCAAGGGCGTCATCTCGATGCAGTTGCTCGAAAAGCAGGACGCCACGGGGCGGGTTGCAGCGCTGGAGGTCATGCGTGCCACCCCGCGGATCTGCGAGCTGATCGACCGCGGCGAGACCGGCAAGCTTCTGGAGGAAGTCGAATCGTCGGTTTCATTCTTCCGGATGCAGTCGATGAATCAGTCGCTACTGACGCTCCTGGTACACGGCACGATCTCCTACTCGGAAGCCATGCGGGCCTCTCCAGACCCGGAAGATCTATCTCTCAAGCTGCGCAAGATGTTCCCAGCCATTGAAGAAAGAGGAGGCGACATGAACCCTTCAACTGCGGATTTCTCCCAGATCATGGAGCTGCAGCAGTATCGCAAGCTTTATGAAGAACAGGAGGAGAAATTCAAGATTCGAATGAAGGACAAGGAGGAAGAGGTCAGTCGCCTCGACCATACGATCGCCGATCGTGACAACCAGATCCAGGAGCTGCGTTCCCAGATGGATGAGATGGAGCGTCAGGCCGAGAAGCTGCGAAACGAGTATGGCCGACTTCGCAAGGAGGCGCAGGAGAAGATCGACAAGCTCTCGGAACGCATCAAGGAGCTCAATCAGAAGATCATGGCGAGTCGGTGATCAGCTTTTTGGCAAGCTCCAGGGCCTGCTGACGACTACCGAGCTTCCCTTCGATCTGTCGCCGCCTGATCTCCGCCAGAATCCGTCCCAGCTCGGGTCCAGATTCAAGTCCCAGCTCGCTCTGCAGGTCACGGCCGGTCACCAGCCTGGGTGGGTCGAAGATTGCCTCCCCCTCCCTGGTCACGAGTTCCACTAATCTCTCGATCTGGCTGGCGAAGGACTCGCTCGCTTGCCTGGTCGGTACTTGCAAAGCATGCATACCCTCGAGGACGGCCAACGAAGTGGCCCAGAGCCTCCCCATCGAGTGCAGATACCAGCGCTGCTCGGAATTGCCAGCTGGGGGCAGTGGGGTAGAGGCTATCCGAGACGCCCATCCGTAGAGGTCTTTCGTCAGGTAACCGCGCTGCAAGAGCGCGTCGCCGAGTTTGTCGGTCGCCATCCCGACCCTGGCTCCGATTACCCGCAGGGTGAGCGCGACGCGTGCCGCCAGGAGGCCCTCGGTTGCGGCGAGACTCTGCGTGGCTCGGTCGAATGCAGCGAAGGCTGTGCCCAGATCGGCGACGACCTGTTGCCGCAGGTCGGCCCTTGTGGTGTAACCGAGGAGCGCGTCCGGAAGGATTCCGAGTGTGCTCCATAGCTTGACAGCTGTGGCAGCACGGGGATGTGAAAGTGAGGATTCGATTTCTGTCCGGATGCGCTCGCTCGCCACTCGATTCAGCTCCGGTGCTGCGACCGCAGCCTGACTCAGAGTCGCCGGGTCGATCTGGAAGTCGCGCAGGTGGGTGGCGAACCGGCACAGTCGCAGCACACGCAGCGGATCACCGGAAAATGAATCTGCCGTAGTCATGCGCAAAGTTCTCTGTGCCAGGTCGCCGAGACCACCAAAGGGATCGACAATCGAGCCGTCGTGGACCTCCATGGCAAAGGAGTGAATGGTCAGATCGCGTCGCTGCAGGTCGTTGACCAGCGAGTCTGTCCCTCGATCCCAGAGATCGATCTGGGACTCACTCGTGAGCACACGATAAGAGCTGAAGCGCTCGCCGCCGAGCTCGATGACCCGGGTCGAATTCGCCTCGGCCAAGGCTTGTGCCAAGGCTCTGCCGCGGCCCGAGACCACCACGTCGAGATCGCGTGCCCGGACGCCGACGACAGCATCGCGCAGGGCACCGCCAACCAGGTGACAGGCCTGGGAACCGGTCAGCTCGCTGAGGATTTGCAGATCGGTTCGCCCGCGCAGTGCCGCAAAAGCGGATCGAGGGTCGGGAGGGTATCTGGACACGGTGGGTGGCTGTTTGGACCGGGCCCTGGAGCTTGTTGCTTTGCGCGGGATCGGACATTAAAATTCTACTTTAACAAATGGCGCTAAATATCCTCTGATCAAAAGAACTTTGAACTTGTTCGACACCGAGCCAGACTTGGGGAGTCGTCAGATCCCGCCCTGCCGCCAGTGGCGGGGGCTGGTCGTGGCGTGCTCGATCACCTTCTGGTTGGCGGTGGGATCGATTGCTGGAGACCGAGCCGAGGCGCGACCGAGTCGCGGTGGCGATCGTGTCGAGGCAACAGTGGGTGAGGGCATGGTAGCCGTCCTCGATACGGATCAGAGTCTCTACCTCGAAGCGATGCCACGCCGGGGTGAGGGCCTGATCAACTTCACCCGCCGACTCTGCGGCACTTCCGATGTCTCCGACATCGTGGCCGAGGTCAATGGCATCAACAAGAAGCTGCTGCGCGGGGTGAGTTACCGGATTCCCTTCGACCTCCTTGCCGCCGATCTGCAGCTCGCATCGATCAAGGCGTTGTTCAGTGAGGATCGAGCCGAGCCCGTGGGGTGGCGCCATGAAGTGCATGCCTCCACTCGCCAGGGAACCGAGAGTCTGTGGACCATCGCGAAGTGGTTCACCGGAAGAGGTGAGAATCACTCGGCTATTCGACAGAGCAACGGACTCGTCGAAGAGGATCTGATTCCAGGCCAGATGATCCTGATACCGGCCCATCTCCTGCGACCAGGTTTTCGCGCCGCATTGCCGGAGAGCTCTCCGTATCATCTCGAGTTCGGGCGAGATGCGGAAGGAGAGTACGCTGTGTATAGGCTCAAACGAGGTGAGGCTCTCTATACCGCGGTGGTGATGCGATTCACAGGCCAGGTCTTTTCAGATGACGTCAACGAGCTCTCTGGGATGGTCGCGAGAAGGAGCGGTATCACCGACGTGCGCGATATCCCGGTAGATTTCCCCGTCAAGATCCCGTTCGATCAGCTGCTCCCCGAGTATCTCCCTCAGGGCCACGAGCGGCGTAGAGACTATGAGCAACAGATGCTGGCGAGCTCTCGGTTCAGCAATCAGGTGAGGGCCTCCAGCCTGCAGGGGGTCACGGTAATCCTGGATGCCGGCCATGGCGGGATGGATGTGGGCGCCTCCTCAGCCGGTGTCTGGGAGAGCATCTACGTTTACGACATCATGCTGCGTACCAAGCGAGTCCTGGAGACAGCGACGGGTGCGACCGCGATCGCCACGACCCAGGACGGCAGCAGCACCCAGATTCCGGAGCGCGACATACTGGTCAACTCCAAGAGTCACCGCGTGTTGACCACGCCCAACTACAAGATCGAGGACTCACGCGTCGGAGTCCATCTGCGCTGGTATCTGGCCAACAGCATATATCGGCAGGCCCTCGCGAAAGGATCCGATCCTGCAAAGGTCGTGTTTGTTTCGATTCATGCAGATTCCCTGCACCCTTCGCTTCGCGGGGCCATGGTGTATGTACCGGCTGCCGAGTATCGGACCGGCACCTTTGGAAAATCGGGTCAGGTCTATTCCGCCCGGCGCGAGGTGCGTGAACGACCCCAGGTCAGCTACTCCAGTCGGGAGCGAACCCAGAGTGAAGGGCTCTCCAGGGATCTGGCTGGGCACATTCTCAATTCGTTTCATGTCGCCGATTTGAGCGTCCATCCGGACAAACCCGTGCGAGGCAAGATCATCCGAGGGCGTCGCAAGTACGTACCGGCTGTCATCCGCTTCAACGCGGTACCATCGAAGGTGCTGCTCGAGGTCTGTAATCTGGCCAATACCAAAGACCGTAGCCTGATTCAGACGCAAGAGTTCCGTCAACAGGTTGCCGAAGCCATTGTTCGGGGAATCCTCGGCTACTATGGGCAATCGGAAGGCGCTGCCGAGTTGCAGGTTGCGATGACGGGCGGATAGACCGCTCGCTCGGGAACTTCTTCGCTCAGCCGGGTGTCCAATCCAGTAGAGGAGGACCCGGCGCACCCATGTGGATCGGGGCGCTCGATGGAGGTTGCTACGGCGAAATTGGATCCCATGCCAGGCGCTGATCGCGACTTGGTCCTGCGCCATCGCTACGGGGATGAGTCGGCGTTCGAAGAGATCTACGAGCGCTTTGGCGAGATGGTCTACAACCTGGCGTGGCGACTCTGTGGCGATCAGGAAGAGGCTGCTGATCTCACTCAGGAGGCTTTCCTGAAGATTCACCGGCACCTGGGTGGATTTCGCTGCAGATCGACGCTCAAGACCTGGATCTACCGGGTGACGATCAATAGCTGTCGGAGTCGATATCGCAGACAGCGGGCCTGGCGCTCGCGACTCGTGCCAGATCGAGTCGAAACCCTGGAGCAGGTCGCTGATGAACGCCGGGATCCGGAAGAGCGTGCCATCGCACAGCGGACCAGTGAACTGGTGGGCAGAGCGCTGGAGACTTTGCCGCCCGTCTACCGCGAGGCGGTCTATTTGAGGGACATAGAAGGTCTGACCTACGAGGAGATTGCCCAGGTCTTGAATTTGAGACTCGGAACCGTGCGGTCGCGCCTCGCCAGGGGGCGAGATCGTCTGCGCAGCCTGCTGGAGGAGATCCGATGAACACGCATCCTGCGGTCGAGGACCTGTCGACCT
This sequence comes from uncultured Acidobacteriota bacterium, assembly GCA_963707075.1. GTDB lineage: Bacteria > Acidobacteriota > Thermoanaerobaculia > Multivoradales > JAHEKO01 > CAXMQZ01. Next base: position 323,023 of record CAVPOX010000002.1, on the reverse strand, counting down.
ACCTGGACAACAGCCTGACGAGCGAGGAGCGCGCACGGGTCGAGGCTCACCTGGAGCTCTGCGAGCCATGCCGTCAGCGTCTTCAAGCCATGCAGGAAGTAGTGCGAAAGCTCGCCGGTCTCGAGCGTCGATCGCCACCGCGCTCGCTGGGCCGTCGGGTGAAGGAGCTCTCCGCATTGCAGGCGACACGACCCACCCTGGTCGACCGGATGGGAAGCGATGCCTTGCGCCTGGGTCTCGACAACGTGGTGATGCCGATGTTCGGCATTCTCGTGGCCCTGGTCGTCATCATCTTTCTACTGTCCTGGGGTTTCTCTCGCACCTCGAGCACTGTCTCTTACCCGGCAATAGACTCTGACCGAGCCGTGCCCGAGACCTCGCTCGAGCCGAGTGAGTTGCCGGCTGGGTCCGGGATCACCGAGAGTCGGTGGCTGGCGGGTCGGGCTTTCGATCTGATCGGGGACACCTGGGTCGAGAGGGAGCTCGACGAGAGGATCGAGATCGATCGACTCTCTGCTGCGAGTCCCGAGGCCCAGCGGTGGCTCGAGGCGCATCCGGAGGTGCAGGACTTCGCCGAGCTCGCCTCGGCGATTCGTCTCCGTCTCGACGGACGCGTTGTGGAGATGCCTATCGGCGAGCTCCGTTGACCGACCTGCTACTCCCAGGGTCCGATCCCGGTAATTTTCTTTTCGTCGCCGTCGATCGTCACCAGATCGCCTACCTTCTTGCCCAAAAGGTCCTGCCCGAGGTCGGAGTCGTAGGAGACGATCTGACGATCCGGATCGCTCTCCCAAGGGCCGAGAATCGTAATGGCGGAGGTGCTCCCATCGGCGCTTTTGAGGTCGAGGCGGCATCCGATCCGCGCTTCGGTGAGATCGAGCTGGTCGATCACCAGGGGCCGAACACGCGACAAGTCGTTGTTGAGCTTGGCCAAACGCGCGTTGAGGTACTCATGACGTTGTCGTGCCGACTTGTATTCGAAGTTCTCGCGCAGGTCGCCCAGCTCGCGGGCCTCTTCGATGGCCCGGCGATTGGCTGGAATCTCCTCTTCCTGCAGCCTGGTCAGCTCGCTGCGGCGGCTCGCGATTGCCCCTTCGGTGGCGTAGAGCGGCGCTTCTCGAGAAGTGTCGAGCGATGGATACCGCACATGAAGGTAGCGGATCAGGGTGTCCTGGAGATGCTCGTCGATCGAGGCCCGACGAATCGCCTCTTCGGCCTGGGCGGCCTGCTCCTCTGACAGACGGGTAAAGAGCGGAGTGGCGCCTCCACCGGTCTCGAAGGTGTTGTGCAGGCGTCCTTTGTAGGCTGAAAACTCACTTTGGTGAAGGGCATCGAGAATCTGGCGAATGAGGCGCAAGGGATTGCGCTCGGCCAGGCTCGGTAGTGAGTCGCCCGACTCTGCCAGCCAGACGAAGGCCGCCGGCCGTCGTTTCGGGTGACCGAGAATGTCGTCGATGGCCGTTTTGAGCAGGTCGCTGTGCTCAGCACCCAGTTGATCTGCGAGACTCGAGAGCAGTTTTGGATCCTCTTCGAGAGCCAGCGACTGATGGTAGATCTCTGGCCAATCAGAGCGATCCTCGCGGCACAAGGCGTAGAAACGCTCTCGAATCGACTTGTCCGCAAGCGTGGCGGCCAGGGCTGCTGGCTCAGAGCTCTCCCTGATCAGGGTCGACGGTGACCACGTCACCTCCGAGGTAGCCCCCAGTTTGTCCAGGGCGTACCAGATCTTCAGGGCAGTCGAGGGCTGATCCGCCAGGTGAGACTCGGCGAGGCCCTGCAGATCTCGAATCATCTCCTCCTTCAGCGTCGCTGAGCGCTTGGCGTCCTTGCGTAGAATCCTCAGCTTCTCATCCACCTCCGCATCGCGAAACCGCTCGCGGACCTCCTCCAGAGCATGATCTTCGCTTGCCGCCCAACCGTAGGTTTGTCGGCCTTTGGCGCTGGTAGTCAAAACCCGCGGGTGTCGGCGAGCGTCCGACCACCAACCATTCCATTCCGCATCCTCGACGATTCCGGAAAGCGCCTTTCGAATCTCGGCGGCGGTCAGAGCCTGCGGATGGCTCTGCAAGGCGATGAGGAGTAATTCCCCGGGCTGGTCCCGCTTCAGGGCGAGCAATGAATCGAGATCCTCGAGCTTGCGACGTTCGATGTGGTCTGCGGGGAGCGGGCTCAACATCTTGGCGGCAGCGGCGAAACCGACACGCAGATCGGGCAGACCCGCGATCTGCAACTTGAAGCTCTCGAGCTCGAGATTGACTTCGACAATGCGCCCTGGGCCCTTGTCCTTCATCCAGACGTAGGCCCCGCTCTCAAACTGCATGAGGCTGCGCAGACGCTCTACCTTTGTCCACAGCTTGGGCGTGTCCTCGATGGCTCGGTGCAGTCCCACGCGATCCACTAGTCCTTCCAGACTCGGACAGCCGGCGTAGAGGTTCTCCAGAGATTCCATGATCGCGGCATGAATCTGGATCGAATCAAGGAAAGCAGGCCCGGTCTGCTTCAGGAGCTCCAGCCGCGAGTCCCATCGTTGTGTCTCCCGTAGCTGCTCATCCAGGAGCTCCAGCAGGAACTCGACCCGCTCGGTCTCTTTCGCGGCGGTCAGGAGTCGTGCGGTTTCGACGAAGAAGCCGAGATCGTCGGGTCGGCCAGCTTGCTGAGTGATCCAGATGTCATCGATTTCATCGAACCGATGTTCAGAGATCAGCGATTTGATGATTTCAATAGCTGCCATGGCGAAGGGGGATTCTACTGCAACCGGAAGACTGGTCGATCATGCCCGCCAATCGATCGACGATAGAGTAGAGGCGACATGACCAGCAACCAATCGCAAGAGCTGCAGCGACGGCTTCGCGACGCGGGTCCCGAGGGCCTGATGGAGCTGCTCAGAGCGCATCTGGTCGAACTGGATCCACCCTCCTTGCGCTTGTTGTTTCGGAATCCCCATCTGAATCGGGAGATGATCGAGATGGTGCTGTCAGAGAGGCGACTTCTGACGTTCCAGGAAGTACGCAAGGAGCTGGTTAAACACCGGTTGACCCCCGAGGTGCGAGCCCTGCGGTTTGTCTCCGGATTGTTCTGGCGCGATCTACTCGATATTACTGGCGATAACCGAATTCGACCCCGATTGCGGCGAGCAGCGGAGCAGCATCTTTTGCAGCGGCTGGCGGGTCTCGGAGCGGGAGAAAAGGCGACGATTGCACGCCGGGCCGGCCCTCTACTGGTGTCCCAGCTGCGCGGCGACAGCGAGCCACGAGTCATCAGGGCCTTGCTCGAGAACCCTCGGTTGACCGAAGGAGCCCTCATACCTCTGGTGAGCAGCGAGACTGCGAAGCCGGAGATCTTGACCCTGGTGGCGCGCAATCCGAAATGGGGAATCCGCTATCCAATTCGAGTCTCTCTGGCGCGTAATCGGCGGACCCCGGTACAGTTGACGTTGAGCATCTTGCCCCATTTGAAGAAGGTCGATCTGAAGGGAATCGAGGGCGATCGGCGGTTGCCCATGCCAGTGCGCCGTCGCGCCGGGGTCCTCCTCGGGCGCACTCACGCCTAGCACCCGGGGTCTCCGGCTCGGCTCTTCGATTTGACGGTGTTGAGGGGCCCTAATAGAGTAGCTGTTCACCGAAGCTGTTGATCGGATCGGACAGTTCCCGCCCGATCCTGCAGTTGGATTGTGTTATCTATGACCCACACCGAGAACTCGCAAGCTCGACAACGCATGTTGTCGCCGAGTCCCGATGCCGAGTCCGTGTCGTTCGGCAACTGGCTTCGGCGGCAGCGGGAGCTGCGCGAAATCAGCCTGCGGGAAATCGCCGATGTGACCAAAATCAGTATCCGCTATCTGGAGGCGCTGGAGCAGGATCGGTTCGATGTCCTGCCGGCTCCGGTGTTCGCCAAGGGCTTCTTGCGTGAATATGCTCGCTATGTCGGGTTGGATCCAGACGAGGTGGTCAATTCCTATCTGACCGCGCAAACCACAGTTGAGCCTGAGGAGGCACCCGAGGTGCGAGGTAGCCAACGGCGCCGGGGTCGCCTGGAGAAGACCTCTGGTCTGCTGCTCACCTTGGCGGTTGTGGTGCTGCTGGCGGTAGTAGGTGGCCTCGCCTACTTCATCGAGCGATCGCAGAATGAGACCGAGCCCGAGCTGCCGCCGATGGCCGCCCCCCCACCGGTAGCAGTGGTAGAGCCGATCGCGCAGGAGGCCGTCCTGTCCGTTACCAGCATGCCACTCATTGTCACACTCGATTTCACCGGTGAATGCTGGGTCGAGGCCGTAATCGATGACGAAAGACAGATCAGTGAGCTCCACATCGCCGGTGAAGCTCTCCGCCTCGAGGCCGAGAATCGCATTGTGCTCACCCTGGGAGACCCCGGCGTGGTGGTTGTCGAAGCCAATGGGCAACCTTTTCCGGTAGAGGCACCCGCCGGTTCCGTGGCACGAGATATCCTGATCGACCTGGCTGCCCTCGGAACCCGGGATCCAGACACACCGTGAGCTCCGAGGCTTCCCCAAAGCCGTCGGTCTTTGATCAGATCCTTGCTGGTGGCAACCGTGAGGTTCAGATGCTGGTCGCGCAGGGGATATTCCCTCTGCCACCACAGGAGCTTGTGCCGATCCAGGTTGCACTGGCCGCCGGTGACGACGAGGAGCTGGCGGCCGCGGCAGGCGAATCCCTGGCGAGTCTGGATCCCAAGATCGCCGCGTCCGTCGTTGCGGAGTCCGCTGACAACGAGTTGATGGCCTACCTGGGGCGAGTCCTCGAGCACCCTGTGGTCACCGAGGCAATCGTGCGTAACCGGGCGGTGACGGCGGCAGTGCTGGGTGCGATCGCCCCTCGACTGACGCCAGAGCTGCAAGAGATTCTCCTGTTGCGGCAGGATTTGATTGTAGAGAATCCGGAGATCCTGGATCATCTGGAAAGCAACGCCGATCTGAGTGCCTACTCTGAACGACGCATCCTCGAGTACCGAGAGCACCTGGTGCCCGTCGAGGAGGAACCGGCGCTGGATCCGGCGTCGGCTGAAATCGCAGTTGAGGAGGGCGCCGAAGAAGCGACCCCTGAGGAGGTCCAAGCAGCCATCGCTGCGGCCAGGCTGGAGCCGGCAGAGGGAGAGAGGGATGAGGTTACCGGCCTCAGTGAAGCGCAAATTCGATCTCTGCCCGTACCGGTGCGCATGAAACTGGCAAGGGGGGCCCCGAGGTCGCTGCGCGCTATCCTCATCAAGGACAAGAGCAGTATGGTTGCCAGAGCGGTGCTCAACGGCAACGCTCTCACCGAGTCCGAGATCGAGTTGGTTGCCTCCAATCGGTCGGTCGCCGAGGAGGTGCTCACGATGATCGCGCAGAACCGCCAATGGAACCGCAAGTACAACATCATTCATGCCTTGATCAAGAACCCGAGAACCAATGTGGGGATGGCGGTACGCCTGGTGTCCCAACTGTCGATCCGGGACTTGCGAAATCTCTCTCGGGATCGCAATGTCTCCGAAGCCGTCCGGAATACTGCGGCCCGGTTGTATAGAATCAAGGCTGTCTGATGGAGCTGCGAGCATGACTGATTCCTACTACACCATCTTGGGTGTGCCGAAGAACGCCACTTCGAAGCAGATTCGTGAGCGTTTTCTGCAGCTAGCGAGAGATCGGCATCCGGATCGCTATGCGGCGGAAGAGAAGGCGGATGCCGAGATTGCCTTCCAGCAAATCACCCAGGCCTACAACATCCTGCATGATGCCAAACGACGCCGGCAGTATGACGAGGAGCAGGATGTGCAAGCCAGATCCCCCACCAGCGATGTGACGGCGCAGGCTGCCCGGGTCTATCTGCGGCGAGGGATCGAAGCTCTCAAGAAGAAGCGCTACCAGGAGGCTGCAACCAATCTCGAGCAGGCAACCCAGGAGGATGGAAAAGATCCTCAAGCCTGGTACTACCTTGCGGAGGTGTATGCTCAGCGCACGAGCCTGCTCAGTCGAGCGTTGGCAGCAGCAGCCAAGGCATGTGAGCTGGATCCAGCAAATCCCGACTACCTCAAGCAGGCGGGAAAACTGGCGGCCACGGCCGGTATGACGACTCGAGCTGCCAAGTACTATCGCGATGCACTTACCTTTGGTGGCGAGGATTCGGAAGTCCGCGCGGCACTGAAGGCTCTGAAGAAATAGGGTCGAGGCACTTGATGATGAAACTGAACGCCTGTGGTCTGTCGGATGTTGGCCGTTCGCGGTCGCACAATGAGGACTCGATGCGCATCGACCTGGATCGGGGGCTCTTCGTGGTTGCCGATGGAATGGGAGGACATGGCCATGGCGATGTCGCCTCCAGGGTCGCGATCGAAGCGATCGTGGACTACATGGCCGGTGCCTTCGACCGCTGGGGCAATGGTCAAGAGATCGACCGATCAGGGGCTCGGCAGGAGGCGGTGGAGCTGGAGTATTCCATTCACGCGGCTCATCGGTCGGTAGTGGAAGCGGTGGTGGAGGATGAGACCCTGGCCGGTATGGGTACCACTGTCGTGGGGCTTGTTGCCGGGGCTGACGCAGTTGCCGTGGCTCATGTGGGCGACAGCCGGGTATATCGACTCCGTGGCGGTAGTTTGGAGTTGATGACAGAAGACCACACCTGGGTTTACGAGCAGGTCAAGGCCGGGTATCTATCACCGGAACAAGCGCGCAGCCATCCGTTGAAGAGTGTGGTCACCAGAGCAGTGGGGGGGGACCACCAGGTCGAGGTGGATGTGAGGGAACTGGCCGTGGGCCCGGGTGACATCTTCTTGATGTGCTCAGACGGACTGACCACCATGCTGACCGACGGCGAGATTCAGAGCCTGCTGACGGGCGAGGGGGATCTCGAGGATCACTGTCACCAGTTGGTGCAACTCGCCAACGAAAAGGGTGGCGTCGACAACATCACCGTTATCTTGCTGGAAGTCATGCCCCACGACCCAGCAACCGAGAGCGGTTCCTAGCTACGGTTCCTGGTTGCCGTAACTGTAACCCTTCCTGGAGCGGAGGTTGAACCCAGGGTTGTCGACCCTGACGTCTACTTCCTGGAAGCCCCTTTTTCCCGCTGGATATTGTGCATCGTAGCTCAGCAGGTAGTACCCGTTGTTGTCTTCGTTGACCTTGCTCAGCGGTTCCTTGAAATTGACGAAGTTGGCGAAGTACTGGCCTCCCGTTTCGGTTGAAAGCAGACTGAGCGAGTTGTTCAGCGCGCTCTCAGCGAAGGTCTCCTGGCCGATGTTCTTGATCCAGGAGATGCCGTAGACCGCAACGTTGTTGTCGTTCATGGTTTCCATCATCGGGTTCCAGTAGCGCACGTCAGGAACGTAGTTGCCACCCTCTCTCAGCTGCCCGAAGCCGACGCTGAACAGCAACATGTTCTTTCTCCCGACGATGTCACCCGCTGCCGTCGCCACGGCAGAGAGAGCGCTGTAGATCCGCCGAGTCTGCTTGCGCAGATCCTTGCCCTGTGGCAAGCCTTTGCGCAGGCTGGCGCCCTCGACATCTGCGATTCTCGACGGCCAGGTGTTTTCCGGGCTCTTGGACTTGGAAACGCTATCGAGCGCCTGCAACAGGTCATCCTTGTTGTTGGTGAAGTCCTGGTGCACCTTGAGGCTGGCATCGTAGCTCAGGACGGCGATCCAATCGTTGGCCAGGCTCTCGTACCGCACCCAATCCTTCGACCACCGAATGGCGTCGAGAATGTTGGTCGTCAGACTGGGATCCTCGAACCGTTGATCGTGAAAAAAGAAGATGAAGTAGCGATCCGAGACCACCTCGTCTTCAGCAATCCCGAGACGTTCGGCGGAGACTCCAGAGTCGACGAAACGGCGGTTACTGTAGAAGACGGCGGACTTTGCCTGGATCTGCCGATCGCCATCGATAATGGTGAAGTCCTCGGGCTTCAGGCCGATGATGATATTGCCCGAACCGTCGGTGACGACCACATCCAGCAGCACCTCTGTCACCTCCAGTTGTTCCCGGATCGTCGTTTCGGGAACCTCCTCCTGAGCTGCCAAAGGCAGAAGGGTGGCAACAGTAGCGAAAATCACGACAAATGCTTGCTTGATGGCCATGGAATGGGCTCCTTGGATGGCGAACCGGCTCGATGCGGCGGTTCAGGACGTTTCTGAAAGAGAATCACTTCGATGTATACCGGTAGCAAGATCGGTGCCGTTCAGACCGAATCGAATCGGGCATAGAAGCCGCCGTCGGTCGCAGTCCGCGAGAGGGCGGGGGATGGTTCGTAGCGGGGGCCGACCTCGCCGGTGAAGCGTTGTAAAATTCCGAGCACTTCCTCGAGACCTTGTTGATCGGCCCAGCGGCACAAGCCCCCGCGAAAGGGAGGGAAGCCTGTCCCCATGATCATGGCGAGGTCGACATCTCCCGCCTTGGCGGCGATACCCTCCTCGAGGCAGCGGGCGGCTTCGTTGACCATCGGCAACACCAGGCGATCGACGATCCGGGTGGCCCCGTGTTTCGATAGCGGCGGCGGGAGTCCGAGGGCCGGGTAGATCTCCGGGTCGGGGCCCTGGCGCTCTCTTCCGGAGTAACGATAGATTCCCCTGCCGGTCTTGGCGCCATGTCGATCGTCCTGGGTTATCCGGTCGGCCCACTCCGGCAAGGGGAGGCGATCGCCGAAGGCTTCGGCGAGGATGTAGGCGACCTTGAGTGCCACCTCCGTTCCCACCTCGTCGATCAAGGCCAGGGGGCCCAGAGGCATCCCCCATTCCGTCATCACCCGGTCGACACTCTCGATGTCACAGCCTTCATCGATCAGCCACAGCGCCTCCGTCATGTAGAACCCCAGGAGCCGATTGACCAGGAAACCCGGTCCATTGCCCACGACGACGGGCGATTTTCCGAGTTTTCGGGTGAAATCGATGATCGTGCTGATGGTCTCTTCCGACGTCTTCTCTCCCCGAATGATCTCGACCAGCGGCATTCGATCGACAGGGTTGAAGAAGTGCATCCCTACGACTCTCTCAGGGTGGGAAGTGTTCTGACCGATGAGATCGATGGACAGGGAGGAAGTGTTGGATGCGAGGATTGTCTCCTGTGGGACCCGGGATGCGAGGTCGGCGAAGACCTTTTGCTTGATATCCAGTCGTTCGACGATGGCCTCGATAACCAGGTCGAGACGCCCGAAGCCGGAGTAGTCCAGGGTCGGTTGCAGGAGATTCATTTTCTCTCGCGCTGCGGCCTCGCTGAGCCGATGGCGCGCGACCTGTTTGGCGAAGATCTGTGAGGCGTGGGCCAGACCGCTGGCGAGAGCATCTGGCTCCAGGTCTTTCAGTCGAACGGGGATGTCGGTGCGGTCGGCGATGATCTGGGCGATTCCACCACCCATGACACCTGCCCCCAGAACTCCAGCGGCACGAATCGGGTGAGCTGGCGCTGGTAGCTGTTGGTTCTTCGCGGCCTCCATCAATTGGAAGACATGGACGAGATTCTTCGATACCGTCGAGACCGCCAACTCCCCGGTCGCCCGGGCCTCAGCATCGAGGCCAGCCTCCAGGCCCTTTTCGACCGCCAGCTCGACGACCTCGATAGCTCTGAGGGGTGCCGGATAGTGACCGCCGGTCTTGGCCAGAACCTGCTTGCGCGCCTGACTGAAAACAAGGCTCCTGCCGAGCGGATTCCCTTCCAGAAGCCTGGATTTCAGATTCGCGTTGCGTCGTCGGGGAGTCTTCCCCGGTGCCAACGAGGCAGCGAAGTCCCGGACCAGGTGCAGAAAGGAGGCGTCGGGCAGCAAGGCATCGGCAAGCCCGATCTTGAAGGCTTTGTAGGAGTTGACCGCTTTGCCCGCCAGGATGATGTCCAGCGCCGCCGCGACTCCGATTCGTGTCGGCAGGCGGCTGCAACCTCCCCAGGCCGGAACGATGCCGAGACGGACTTCAGGAAGCCCGATGCGAATGTCCGGGCGATCACTGATCAGGATGTAGTCGCCGGCGAGGGCCAGCTCAGTGCCGCCACCCAGGCAAGTCCCTTGGATGGCGGCGACAGTCGGGAAAGGCAGCTCGTTCCACTGCTGGAAGAGTCGATGACCGATTCGCGAACCCTCTTCTGCCGCCGCCGCGTCGGTGACCCCGGCGATCTCCGCGATGTCGAATCCTGCGATGAAGTTCCCGGGCTTGCCCGACAGCAGAATCAGCACTCGGATGTCCTGCCGGCTGGCCAGCTCGGCAAGAAGCGACTCGAGCTCAACCAACACCTGATGCGTGAATACATTGACCTTTTTGTCAGGCAGATCGAAAACCAGTGTCGCCAGACCATCATTCTGAACCTGCAGATCAAGTGCGAAGCTCATCGTTGCCTCCCCCTGGCGTCAGCGCCTGTTCTCGTCGGGCGCCGGTATGGCGCGGTCATACATGGCTTCGATCTGTCGACCGAACTTGCGGTGGACAACCCGTCGCTTGATCTTCTGAGTGGGTGTCATCTCGCCGCTCTCGATGGTGAATTCCTTCGGGAGCACCTCCCAGACGCGAATCTGCTCGTAGCGAGCCAGATCGCGATTGACCCTTGCGATCTCGTCTTCGAGGAGGTTCTTCACCTGTGGATCCTCGAGCAGGGAGGAGGGGTCGTCGACCGGCAGTCCGTGCCGCTGCGCCCAACCGGACAGGTTGTCGAAGTCGGGCACGAGGAGCGCCGAGAGGAATTTCCGTCGGTCTCCGACGACCACCGCCTGAGAGACGAACGGGCTGGATTTCAGCGCGTTCTCGATCGGGGCTGGCGCGACATTCTTGCCGTAGGCGTTGACGATGATCTCCTTCTTGCGATCGGTGATCTTGAGATAGCCGTCGTCGTCGATCTCGCCTATATCGCCAGTGTGAAACCACTGTTGCGAGTCGATGGCCTCGGCGGTGGCTTCGGGCATATTGAAGTAGCCGAGCATGATTTGAGGTCCACGAGCGAGGATCTCGCCGTCTTCGGCGATGGTGATCTCGGTCTGCGGGATGGGGCGCCCCACGGTACCCAGTCTGACCTGACGGGGACCATTGGCCGCGAGGATGGGAGCGGTCTCGGAGAGTCCGTAGCCTTCATAAATCTCGATGCCGGCGCCCCAGAAGAATTCGGCCAGCTCGCGAGGCAGGGGGGCGCCTCCGGAGATCGCGAACTGGAATCGATCGCCGAGCCGTGATCGCAGCTTGCCGAACACCAACTTGTCCGCGAGGGCCAGCTTGATAGCCAAGGAACCACCGGGAGACTTTCTCTCGAGTCGAAAAGGTAGCGCATGTCTCGCTACATCCTCCGCCCAGCTGAAGATCCTCTGTTTGGCGGGCGAGCTCGTGGCCACGTTCTCCTGAACCTTGGCGAGGATCTTCTCGTAGACACGTGGCACCGAAACGAACAGGTGCGGGCGAACCTCCTGGAGATTCTGCCCAACCGCTTGCACCGATTCGGCGTAGGCAATACTCACACCCTGGTGGAAATAGATGTAGTCGACCGTGCGCTCGAAGGAATGAGAGAGAGGAAGAAACGACAGAGCAGTCCAACCCTTTTCGACCGGAATACGTTTCAGCCCGTTCACGACATTGGAGGCAATGTTCCGATGGCTCAGCATGACGCCCTTGGGATTGCCGGTAGTTCCGCTGGTGTAGATGAACGTCGCTGGATCGTCTGGCTCGACGCGCTCGGCCTGCTCGGTGAAAGATTGCTCGGGTCGAATTGTGGCCTGTGTCAGGAGCTGCTCGAGGCTGCTGTAGGCCTCAGTGGAGGATTCGCCATCGATAAGGACGAAATGCTCGACGCCAGGCATGGATTGGTGGCTGTCGGCGAGCAGGCCCGCGAGACGTTCTGCTCCTTCGACGAAGAGGATCTTGGCGCCGCAGTCGTGAGCAATATAGGCCGCCTGGTCGGGGGTCAGAGTGGGGTACATCGGGACCAGAACAGCGCCCTGACACAGGGTGGCGAAATCAACGGCGGGCCAATGCGGGCCGTTTTCGGCCATCAGCGCCACCCGGTCTCCCCGTTCGACTCCGAAGTTCTCGAGTATCGTGGCCAGCTTGCGCACGGTTTCCACCAACTCGGAGGTCGAGATCGGCTGGAAACTGCCGTCGACCTTGTGCTGCAAACAGTCCGGCTTGTCGTGCTCCACAGCTACCTGGAAGAGCTCTGTGAGAGTCTGGATCGGCATGTTTCCCCCTCGATCAGGCAAGCGATAGGCGAAAAGAAATTCTACAGGATCGACCGACTCTTCTTGACCGTCCAGGCGGCCGGCGGTATCCTTCCGCGTTCCCTGCCGATGCCGGTCGTGGCAGCATTGCGATTTGGTGAGTGTCGGTCGGGTGTCGACTCTCGAGTCCTGTCGGGGCGTAGCTCAGCCGGGTAGAGCGCACGGTTCGGGACCGTGAGGCCGGAGGTTCAAATCCTCTCGCCCCGACCATTCATCAGCGGGTTCGAAAGTCGAAGTGCTGCCCGGACGGCGCAGCGCACAACAGCTCGGTGCCTTCCTTCGACAGATTGCAGCTTCCCCAGCCGGCCGGCTTCGCTTGCGGTCGCAGAGGCGATCCCGTATCGTACGATCGCTTCCGACAGAAGAGGAGGGATTCGTGATTTACGTGTGGGCGATCGCCATCTATCTGGGTTTCTTGATCCTGGTCAGCGTTTCGAAGAGTCGCAAGGTCAAGACGCAGGACGATTTCATGGTCGCGGGAAGAGGGGTCACGGCGACCTTTCTGGTCGGCACTCTCGTCTGCACCTGGATTGGATCGGGCAGTCTCTTTGGTGGCGCTGGACGTGCCTTCAGGCAAGGATTCTCGGCCCTGTGGATGAGTGCGGGTGCCTGGCTGGGCCTGGCGATTGTCTACTACCTGGCCCCCAAGGTCCGTCGCATCGCGCAATACACGGTGCCGGACATTCTCGAGACTCGCTACAACGCCACCTCGCGTGTCCTCGGCACGATCGCCATCGTCATCGCCTACCTGACCATCGCGGGATATCAGTTTATTGGTGGTGGACGTCTCTTGGCAATTCTCACCGACGGGGCGGTCAGTGCCGACACCGGCAAGATCATCGTCTGTGTCCTGGTGGTTCTCTACACGATCATGGCCGGCATGACCTCGATCGTGGCTCTCGATGTCTTCAACGGCATCCTGATCACCCTCGGAGTGATCATCGCTGCGCCGCTGGCTCTCAAAGGGGCTGGAGGTTGGACTGCTCTCAGAGAGACACTACCCGCAGAGCATTTCACCGTTTTTGGCGCTACGGGGGTAGCGGCTGCGCTGGGCTTGTTCCTGCCGACATTCTTTCTGCTCCTGGGCGAGAGCAGTATCTACCAGAAGTTCATGTCGGCCAAGGATGAGAAGACGACACGAAGAGCAGTCATCTGGATGATCGTGGGGGTGATCATCATCGAGACCGTGTTGGATTCTGCCGCGATATTCGGTGCCGGCCAGTACTGGAACGATGCGACCTTTCGCACGGCCGCGGGCGGGCTCGATCGCGCGACGACCGAAACAGTGCTGCTCCATCTGGCGGCGGACAAGCTCCCTCTTTTTGCAGGTATCCTGTTGCTGCTCGGTGCGGCAGCCATCATCTTCTCGACCGCCAACACCTTCCTCATGGTGCCGTCGACCAATCTGACCCGGGACATCTATCAGCGTTTCATCAATCCCGAAGCGCAAGGCAAGTCGATCATCTGGTTTCAGCGGGTCATGATCATTCTGCTGGCACTTGTGACGCTCCTGGTCACGACACAGTTCGAGAACATCCTGGATATGGCGTTGTACGCCTACACGATGGTAGGGGCAGCTGTGACACCCGCCTTGCTGGCGGCCTTCCTGTGGCGGCGGGTGACGCCACTTGGGGGCATGGCCTCCATTGCCGCCGGCATGTTGGGCACCATCGTCTTTGCCGGCATGGCGAGTTTTGGGTTCGAATCTCTGAATCTCGGATTCATGGAGATGCCCCTCGACTACGACTACATCATCTATCCGGCGGGCGCCCTCTCCCTGGTCTCGCTCATCGTGGTCAGTTTTCTGACACCAGAGTCGCCAAGAGAGAAGTGGGAACCCTTCTGGACTTGATCGCGCGTAGCCCCAGCTGACCAGCAGCTCACCTCGACCTTCCCTTTCGCCAGCCGTAGGTGTCGCGCCGCTGTGCCCCTGGTCTCGAAGTGACTCCCACCGAGTGACACGATGCTTCCCATCGCTCGAAGCACACCGCTCCGGCCTGCTCCGGGTGAATTTCCGCCGCGTCGGGGTTGTTACCATGAGAGGACCGCAAGCATGGTTCGAGGGAGGGTCGTGTCATGAACGAGGTACGGCGAGCTGCAGTTGCCGGTCTCTTCTACCCCGGCTCGGCCGCAGAGCTACGTCGCCAGGTCGATGGCTTCCTCGCGGCTGCGAGCGAGAGGGCGCCGGAGAGGCCGCCAAAAGCTGTAATTGCGCCGCATGCTGGCTTCGTCTATTCCGGTCCAGTCGCCGCAGCGGCTTTTGCCGGATTCGCATCCGAGGCGAGCCTGATCCGCAAGATCGTGTTGATCGGACCGGCCCATCGTCTACCGGTTCGTGGCCTGGCCTTGTCCGGCCAGGAGGCGTTCGAGACTCCACTCGGCGTCGTGCCAGTTGACCAGGAGATGGTCGGTCGCATCGCCAGCTTGCCGCAGGTGACGGTCAACCAGGCAGCCCATGACCCCGAGCACTGTCTCGAAGTGGAGCTGCCGTTCCTGCAGGTGGTGCTCGAGGAATTCTCCATCCTGCCCTTGCTGGTCAGTGAAGTGGGCTCCGCTGAGGTGGCGCAGGTGCTGGAGCGGGTGTGGGACGGACCGGAGACGCGGATCGTGATCAGCTCGGATCTTTCACACTACCTCGGCTACCAGGCTGCCCGCGAGATCGATTGGGCTACGGCGCAGCAGGTATTGGAGCTCGATGAGCCGATCGAGGACTACCGCGCCTGCGGAGCTCGCGCCATCAACGGACTCCTGGTCACCGCCAGGCAGAAGCACATGTCACCGCGCCTGCTGGATCTGCGAAACTCAGGGGACACCGCCGGGGATCGCTCGCGGGTTGTGGGCTACGGTTCCTTCGGCTTCATGGTGTCCTCATGAGTCGGGACGACATTTCCCGGGCAGAGAACGGGCGAGTCCTGTTGTCGATTGTCAGGGACACGCTGGCCCACGATCTCGAGGCGTCGCCAGCCGAGAGCTGGCCAGAAGCCGACTGGCTCAGAGAGCCGGGTGCCTGCTTCGTCACGCTGCATCGAGATGGCCAGCTGCGCGGTTGCATCGGATCGATGATCGCTTATCGTCCGCTGCTGGAAGATGTCCAGGCAAATGCTCGGGCCGCAGCCTTTCG
This sequence comes from uncultured Acidobacteriota bacterium, assembly GCA_963707075.1. Classification (GTDB taxonomy): domain Bacteria; phylum Acidobacteriota; class Thermoanaerobaculia; order Multivoradales; family JAHEKO01; genus CAXMQZ01. The sequence continues at coordinate 307,735 of CAVPOX010000002.1, read as the reverse complement.
TGACCCGAGGTTCCCGCCACTAGAGGCTTGGGAGTTGGCGGAGCTGAGTATCGAGGTGTCCCTCCTCTCGTCCCTCGAGCCCATGGAGTTCGATTCAGAAGAGAACCTGCTCGCGCAACTGAGACCGGGCGTGGATGGGTTGCTGCTCGAGTTCGATGGACATCGCGGAACCTTCCTGCCAGCTGTCTGGCAGACTCTGAAGGAGCCGAGGACCTTTCTCGACAAGCTCAAAGTCAAGGCCGGATTGTCGGAGAGCTTCTGGTCTCCCGATATCAGGATCCAGAGGTATGTCACTCACAGCTGGGGCGAGACCGCTCCAGAGGATTGAATGTGGACGCAGCCCCTACTCGGCTCGCAGCGCCTCGATCGGGTCGAGATGAGCGGCCTTGCGCGCTGGAGTCACGCCTGCGATGAGGCCGACTAGCAAACTGACCGTGACCGCAAGCACCACGAACAAGGGGGGCGTGTGGACCGGCAGCCCGGGAAGAGCAAGGCGAATAAGGGCGCACAGCGCCCAGCCCAGGGTGAGCCCACCCAGTCCACCCAGGGTAGCGAGAGTGGCAGCTTCCACGAGGAACACCAGCTGGACCTGAGATCGGGTAGCGCCAATCGAGCGAATAAGGCCGATCTCGTTCTGCCGCTCACTGACAGCGATCCACATCATGGTCAGGATGCCGATGGCACCGACCAGCAGTGAGACCCCTCCAATAGCACCGACGGCCATGGTGATGATATTCATGATGTTGTCGAAGACCTCGAGCATCGCCGCCTGCGACGTTACCGAAAAGTCCTCACGGCCATCGTGGCGCTCGGTCAGCACTCGGCGCACGGCGCCCTCCACGCTCTCGAGCATCCGGGCGTGAGAAAAGGTCAGATCGATCTCGGTCAGCTCGTCCATATTGAAGATGCGCATTGCAGCTGCGATGGGGATATAGGCTGAGTCGTCGAGGTCGAAACCGAGGAACTGACCCTTGGGTTCCATGATTCCGACCACTCGAAACCGCGCGCCGCCGATACGCACGAACTCGCCGAGCGCGTTGCGTGCGCCGAAGAGCTCGTTCTTGAGTTTTGGACCCAGTACCGCTTGGGATGCACTGCGCCGGGGGTCGCCATGAGGCCAAAAAGAGCCGATGCGCACGTCCCACTGCCAGACCTCCGGCACATCCGGTGTGACTCCGTAGACGAACACGCTCCGCCCCTTGCCATCGGCTTCGACGCGCCCAGTTCCAAAGACCATGGGCACGATTCTGTCGACGCCAGGTATCCGCGCCAGAGCCTCCGCGTCGTCGATAGTCAGCTTGTGGGTCGTGCCACCGAGGGCTCCCGGCACACCGAGGGTTTCCGCTTTGCCGGGATTGACGGCCAGGACGTTCGTGCCGAATTGGGTGAACTGGCCGACCATGTAAAGCCGCGTCCCCTCGCCAATGGAGGTCAGCAGAATTACCGAGGTCACGCCGATCGCGATGCCCAGCATGGAGAGCACCGAGCGCAGCCGATGGGCGACGATCGCATGCAGCGAGAGTTTTATCAGCTCCCACACGGGGTCTATCTTCCTCCTGCCAGCGCCAAGACGGGGTCCAGACGGCTTGCCCGGCGTGCCGGTAGCAGACCGAAGGTAACGCCGACGGCGACGGACACGAAAAGTGCCGCCCACACCACCCAGGCAGGTGGACTGGCCGGGAACGAAGGGTAGAGCTGCACCAGGAACCGGACCGCCAGCCAACCCAGACCCAGGCCCAACAGACCGCCCAGCGACGAGATCAGGGCAGCCTCGGTGATGAAGACCGATAAGATCTGACGCTGCCCTACACCCAGAGCCTTCAGCAGACCGACCTCACGGGTCCGTTCAGAGACGGAAACCAACATGACGTTCATGATCCCAATGCCTGCCACCGTCAGGGAGATCGCCGCGATGGCGCCAACGACCAGGGTCAGTACCCTGAGGATTGAAGTGAATGTCGACATCACGGAGTCCTGGGTGATGACCGTGAAGTCCTCTTCGTCGTGGCGGTCCATCAAGACCTGGTGGACCGACTGCTTCACCCGCTCCAAAGCGTTCTGTGAGTCGGCTTGAACGAGGATGCGAAAGAGGGAGCTACGGTTGAACATGCGCATTCCGGTCGACACTGGCACCATGGCGAGATCGTCGAAGTCCATTCCCATCTTGACCCCTTGCCGGGCGAGCACACCGATGACCCTCATGCGCCAGCTTCCAACCCTGACGACCTCACCAATCGGATCTTGACCGGCGAAGAGCTCTCGCGCGAGTTTGGGACCCAGAACCACTATGGAGGAGCCGCGCTGCATCTCTTCCTCGGGGAGGAAAGATCCACTTTCCATCCGCAGTTGCCGCGCAGCCTGGTATTGATGGGTGGTGCCGAGAATCGCTACCTGCCTGCGACGCTCGCCATAGGCCACCTGCTCGGTGCCCATGGATAGAGGGGCGACGTGGTGTGCGGCCGGCACCTGGCGCTCGATCGCCAGGGCGTCGTCGAGGGTCAAGTCGTTGGGAACACCGCCCGCGCCAACCGTGCCGGTTGTCTCGGTCTTGCCGGGAACCACGATCAGGATGTTGGTGCCGAGACTGGCAAACTGATCGATCACATAGAGGCGCGCACCCTCTCCGAGCGCCGTGAGAATGACCACGGCAGCGACACCGATCGAAACTCCCAGCAAACTCAACGCGGTTCTCAGCCCGTGGCCGGAAAGACCACGCGCCGAGAAACGGAAGAGATCTGCCAGCCTCATTCGTGGTCGTCCTCGGCGAGCAGAGCCAGGATGTCACTCATCTGGCCGGGGTCGACGCGGCGTTCGATCCGACCATCGACGAGTACCAGGACGCGATCGGCCCGTTGTGCAACCTTGGGATCGTGCGTGACCACGACCAGGGTCAGCCCTTCCTCGTTCATCCGATCGAGAAGATCCAGGACGACTTTGCCCGACTTGCTGTCGAGGTTCCCGGTCGGCTCGTCTGCGAGCAGGATTTCGGGTTGCATGATCGTGGCTCTGGCGAGCGCGACTCGCTGGCGCTCGCCGCCGGATAGCTGGTCAGGAAGGTGTCGAGCGCGAGGCGTCAAACCGACGGCCTCCAAAGCCCTTGCAACCCTCTGCCGTCGCTCGCTCCGAGGCACTCCCGCGAAGACCATCGGCAATTCGACGTTGTCCGCGGCGGTCAGACGATGCACGAGGTGAAAGAACTGAAAGACGAATCCAATTTCATGACGGCGGACGTGGGTCAGCGCCGTGTCATCGAGATGCGCGACCTCTTGACCATTGAGAAAGTAGCTGCCGGTGGTGGGCTGATCCAGACAACCCAGAATGTTGAGGAGCGTCGACTTCCCTGAGCCCGAAGGACCCATGATGGCGACATGTTCACCCGCCTCGATCTGCTCATCGAGGTCCACCAGAGCCCGCACCACTTCGTCCCCTACCTGGAAGTCGCGACTGATGCCGCTCAGCCTGATCATGGCCGCTTTTTCGGCCACCCGGTCAGTCCTCCTCGGGTCCGGCTATCTCTGCCAGGGCGCCGGCGGCGACCTCGGTACGATCCAGTGACGTGATCACGAGCTCATGCTCCTGTAGCCCGTCGACTATCTCGGTGAAGTCCCAGTTGCGCAGCCCGGTCGAAACATCGCGTTCGACGAGTTCGCCGTCGGCGAAGACCAGGAGGCGGTCTCCGTCGATGAGCGTGGCTGTGGGGACCCGCAAGACGTCGTCTCGCACTGAGAGAATCACCTCTACGTCGGCCGAGGTGCCTGGCAGCGGCAGCACCTCGGGGGCATCCAGTTCGACTTCGATTTCGATGGTGCGGTTCTGCGCCTCCAGGTCGAGGACATAGGGGGCGACCCGCGAGACTCGGCCGGTGAACTGGCGGTCACGGAAGGAATCGATGGTGACTCGCGCTGGCAGTCCTGTCTGGACACGCGCCGAGTCGACCTCGTCCATCGGGGCACTGACGTAAATGGAGGTGGGGTCGAGGATGTCGATGACCGGGGGCACCGGCATGGCGGGAGGGGAGGGTGTTGTCCACTCTCCGACCTCGGTGGAGACTTCGGCCACGACTCCATCGAAGGGAGCTCGCAGCACCGTCTTTTCGAGCTCAGTCTGGGCGAGACGGATCGCAGCTCTTGCTCGCGAGACATTGGCCTCGGCTGCGGCACAAGCTGCCTCAGCTCCCTGTCGCACGCTGTCGATGTTGTCGAGCAGATCCTCGGAGACGATCTCCTCGCGCGCCAGCCTCTGATTGCGCTCGAATTCCCGGCCCGCTCGCTCGGCTTCGAGACAGGCCCGCCGGTGCTCGGACTGCAGCGCTTCGAGCTCTCGTTTCGCCAGGTCGAGGCGCGCGCGTTGCAGGCTGTCTTCCAGCCGTAGCACGATCTGTCCCTGGTTGACCAAATCGCCCTCGCGGAAGGGGAGCTCCACGACCTGTCCTCCGAACTCGGGTGACAGCTTGGCACGGCGTCTGGCTCGCACCGTGCCCGCACGGGAGTTGGTCACGGTCTCCTCGACCTGGCCTCGGTCGACCTCGGTCACCTGCACCGGGACGGGTTTGGGCCGCAAGATCGTCAGCTTGGCGGCGACAGCAACAGCCACCAGAACAATCAGGATGATAAAGCGTCTCAACCACTTCTTCATCTTCTGGCACTCTAGCAAACACTGGGCACAAAGCTTGCCCGAGGCGAGCCAGACACATACGATAGTCAGCGTCTGTCGATCGTCGAGATCGAGTGAAACCGTTCCTGCGAGGGTGGCAGGGAGAGAGGATGCGATGAAGAGGATTCTGGTGACGGGCGCCCTGGGTCAGATCGGCTCGGAGCTGGTTCCAGCCCTGCGCGAGCGCTATGGCCACGAGGCTGTTGTCGCCTCCGATATCCGCCTGATTCGGCTCGATGTCGATCAAGGCAACGGACCCTTCGAGTACATCGACGTCACCCATGCCCGCGAGATCCAGGACGTCGTGCGACGCTACGATATCGACACGATCTTTCATCTGGCATCGCTGTTGTCGGCCGTGGCCGAGGAAAAACCTCACATGGCATGGAGTGTCAACATGGGCGGGCTCTATCGCATTCTGGAAGTAGCCAGACAGCTGGGTTGCGCGGTGTTCTTCCCCAGCTCGATCGGCGCTTTCGGACCTGGAACGCCCCCGGTGAATACGCCTCAGGACACCATTCAGAGACCAACGACCATGTACGGCGTCACGAAGGTTTCGGGGGAGTTGCTCTGCGACTACTATCATCGGCGGTTCGGCGTGGACGCCCGCGGTGTGCGCTACCCGGGCCTCATTTCATATGTGGCCCCCGCCGGAGGGGGTACCACGGACTATGCGGTGGAGATCTTCTACGATGCGATCCGCAATCAGCGCTACAGGTGCTTCTTGAGGCCGGACACCTGCCTGGACATGATGTACATGCCCGACGCGCTGCAGGCCGCGATAGGGGTGATGGAAGCCGATCCCGGGCGACTGGTACATCGCAACGCATTCAATGTCACTGCGATGAACTTCACCCCCGCGACCCTGGCGGCGCAGATCCGCCAGACGCTGCCCGATTTCGAGATCGATTATGAAGTCGATCCGGTCCGTCAGGCGATCGCTGACTCCTGGCCCGACTCTCTCGATGACAGCGCCGCGCGGGAGGAATGGGACTGGCAGCCGAAGCACGACCTCGAATCCATGACTCGCGACATGCTGAACAAACTGGCGATCAGGCTCCGGACGCAATCCTGAGCAGCAGGAGGAGATTCATGCCATTCGACCGACTGGAGAAGGTTCTACAGGCCGAGGTGAGGAAGGTGGGGCAGAGCGGCGCCCGCAAAGGCGATGAAGATGTGATCTGCGAGGTTCATCCGCCCACCGGTGGCAAGGGCCCGCGCTTCACGCTCAGCCAGAGGGGAGGCCAGTCGTTTCTGCGGATGAATTCGAACAGCTACCTCGGTTTGTCTCTGCGCTCGGAGGTCATGCAGGCCGAAGAGCGTGCGACGCGCGCCTTCGGAGCCGGGCCAGGGGCAGTTCGATTCATCAGTGGTAGCTATCAGCCGCATGTCGATCTCGAGCGCCGCCTGGCCGCGTTCCATGGTCGCGCAGCGGGCATGATCTTCAGTTCTGCTTACGCCACGACCATGGGCGTGCTACCGGCGCTGATCACCGATCAGACGGCGGTGATCAGTGATGAGCTCAATCACAACTGCATCATCAATGCCATGCGGCTCTCCCGACCGGGCGAGAAATATATCTATCGTCACCTGGATCTGGCCGACCTGGAGAGCAAACTCGAGTCTGCCGCACGGAGCTGCCGGCGTGCGGTGATCGTCACCGACGGGATCTTCAGCATGCGCGGAGACTGGGCGCCGTTGGCTGAGATCAAGAGCCTGATCGACCGGCATGACGAGCGTTTTTCTGAGAATGCCGTGATCGTGGTCGATGACTCCCACGGTGTTGGCGCCTTTGGAGCCACGGGCCGCGGTACAGAGGAGTTCACTGACTGTGGCCCAGTAGACGTTCTGGTTGCCACCCTGGGTAAGGCATTGGGTGTCAATGGGGGATATGTGGTCGGCAGCCAGGGGCTGGTGGACTTCCTGCGCGAGAAGTCGGCGTTCTACATCTACTCCAACCCCATCACCCCGGGGGAGGCTGCCGCGGCGCTGGCCTCACTCGAGATTCTCGACAGCTCCGCAGGCAGGGAGTTGCTCGATCACCTGCGGGAAATGACTGCGCGGTTCGAACAGGGCTTGGTGCGACTCGGCTTCGAGACCATACCCGGGGAGCATCCCGTGGTGCCGTTGATGGTCCGTGATACCGCTCGCACCAAGGCGTTGGTGCAGCATTTGAAGGACAATCACATCCTGGCTACAGGCTTGAATTTCCCCGTTGTGCCAAGAGGTGACGAGGAGATTCGTTTTCAGATCTCCGCCGATCACACGGTCGAGGATATCGATTACACGCTCGGGGTTCTCGAGTCCTTCTCTGCTGACTAGGAACCCAGTCACTGCAGGGAGAACCGGACGGTCAGATTGAAGTAGACCGGAACCGGCTGGCCATCGAGCGTAGCGGGTTCGAAAGTCCATTCGCGGGCCGTCTTGGCCGCCGACTCGCTGAGGCCCATGGGCAGGCCCTTGAGAACCTTGACCTGCTGGACCGAGCCCTTCTCGTCGATGATGGCCTCGAGGATGACCACCCCCTGGATTCGACCGAGCCGGGCCTCCTCCGTATAGACGGGTTGCGGGGTATAGATCTTCCGGGGTGGCAGCACCCCGCCACCGACCTTCATTGGCCACCGACCCATCCCTCCCGGAACAGCCGGAATCGACTCCGCGCCGAAGACCACCGAATCGAGGTCGGAAAGGTCGACTTCGGGGACTTCGACCTCCTCCCTGATGATGGGTTCCGGCTCATCCGGGGTCGGATCGGGGATCGGAATCTTCTTTGCTTTCTGCTTCTGTTTGGGGGCCTGCTGAGTGGTCTGGGGAGCAGGGGGTTTGAACTTCACCTGTTGAACGACATAGACCTGCTGTTTGGGGCCTACGCGAAGTGGCTTGGCAGCCATCTCGGGAAACGTGATGATCGCCAGGGCGAGGTGGACGATCAGCGCCACTACCACGGCGATACGAAAGCGCACCTTGGCCTCGCGCTCCTCGCCTTCGGTATCCAACACGGGTACGTGACCGAGATGGACCCTGATGGTCTTCGGCCGGTCCTGCTTGTATTGCTGCCAGGAAGAACTCTTTTCGAACATGGCGAGTTCGCTTGCTGCCCGTCAAGGGCACCCAGACTCTAGATACGAGAAGAGCGGGGGGTGGTTCCCGGTCTGTCGTGCGGCCCAACCCGGGTATCGGGTTCACTCTCGTCCGATCTTCCAGCGGACTTCTGAGCAATTTCCATGCCGTCGACGGTCGCCTCCTGTTCCTGGACGCGCATGAGGAACTCGTCCGCCACCAACCGGTAAGCGTCTGCACCCGTCGAGGAGTCATCGAACTCGAAAATGGTCTTCCCGGCAGCGGGTGCCTCGGCCAGTCGAATGTTGGTACGAATCTCGACCGCGAAAACCGAGTTGCCGAACTCCTCGCGCAGCTTGGCGACATTCTCTCGCGTCGCCTTGGCTCGGTAGTCGACCATTGTCAGGACGATACCCAGAAGGCGGGTGGGGACTCCGAGGCGAGCCAGGAGCCGGTCGGCGGAGGCGCACAGGTTACGTATTCCCTCGATGGCCAGGTAGTGGGGAACAACCGGCACCATGTAGTAATCAGCGGCGACCAGTGCGTTGAGCGGTGCCAGGGAGGAGACCGAAGGACAGTCGATGAAGATGTAGTCGTACCGGTTGCGGATGGGCCGGAGTGCAGAGTGCAGGCGTCCTTCGCGGTTGGGCAAAACGCTGAGCTCACGGTCGAAGCTCGACAGATCGGTCGAGGCGGTCATCAGGTGCAGGCCCATGACTCGGGTCGCTCTCACGGCTTCCACCGCCGGCGTGGCGTTCAGCAGCACATCGGCGGATGAAGGGGCGAGAGCCCAGCGGGGCACTCCCAGGGAAAGAGAGGTCGAGGCCTGACTGTCGAGATCGATGAGCAGGACCTTGTACCCCTGCGCGGCCACCGCCGCAGCGATGTTGACAGCAGTAGTCGTCTTGCCGACACCACCCTTGCGATTCAGTACAGCGGTTATCACCTTCGCACGGCCTTCCGGATCCTCCGTCGCCACTGCCCCGAGGTTTTCGCTAGATCGCTAACCGGGCAGCGGTCCCTATTGTACCCCGGGTTGGCTTACAGAGAAGGGGCGACCATCTCAGTTTCTATCCGTGCCGAGTTGGACCGCAGCGAGACTGCCCGCCCAGGGCGATCGCCTGAATGCGAAGAGCGAGAAGGCGAGGGATGGACGGCGGTCGAAACCGAGAGCCAGAGCTGGCCCCCGGGGTTGTGCGATCGTTCCCGGTGCAGGGACAGGAGCCTGGACGAGAACGCTTACCGAGCGGGCCAGATCTGGACGGTCCAGCCACCACACCGCCCCCGCCAACCGTGGTTCCGCCCGCAAGGCCTCGGCACCGAGTTTCGTGGCTGTGGTCGAATCGTCAGTCACCGTCATCAGATGAAAGGCTGTGAGGGGCGAGAGGGGGTCGAGCCAGTACGCGGTCGCCAGAGCGTGCGCAGCCCAGTCGGCTCCAGAAGTCTTGCCGAGATAGCCAGCCTCGAGCCATAGCGGCGCCAGGCCGGGCGCCAATTCGGCAGCCAGCCGTGCCCGCTCGGCCGTGGGTTGATCGACACCCTGCAACTCGGCGGCTAGCCAGGCCTCCCGCGCCAGATAAAGTGGAAATCCGGGATCGAGGGTCCCCGCCTTGGCGAGCCAGGACCGGCTCTCAAGAGCAGATGGGGCCAGACGGGCGCGGTCGTACTGGAAGTGGGCGCGATCGAGAGGCAACAGCGCGACGGCCGCGACTGCGACGTAGGCCCACCAAAGAGACCTGAATCGTCGGGTCGCTGACGCCCCACCGCCGAACGAGGCTCCCGCGACGACCAGGGCGGTGGCGGGCAGGGCCGGCACCGCCAGGGGAGCAGCGCCGAGCGCGAAGATTCCGCCGCCGAGCAAGCCGAGCAGGGCTGTTTGGCGAACGATCGGCTGTGCATCGTCCCGATTCTCCTGCCAACGCTGCCGGGAAAAGATACCGGCGATTGCCAACGAAAGCAGGATCCCCGCGAACCCGAGCTCGTATCCGATCTGAGCCGGCAGGCTGTGCAGATCTGCGACGATCTGGCTGGCCGGGTGGACTCCGGCAACAGGCTTCATGAAGGAGCCCAGCGTCCAGGGCACGGCGCCCGGCCCCCAACCGATCGCCGGCCGGGCGAGGAGACCCTGCCATCCTGCTGCGAGGTACGACCTTCTCGCCAGTGCCGAGAGGTCGGTCGCCTGGAAGATTGCGGTCCAACGGGGAAGAGTGGAGAGCGCGGCGAGCGCGGCAAGCGATAGAGCCGCGATACGGATTCGAGGCCACCAGAGAGATGCAATGGCCAGCTGAGTTCCGAGTGCCACAGCCCCAAGAAGTGAGCCGGTAGCGCCCAGGGCTGCCAACGCACCGGTGCCTGCGGCCAAGGCCAGCCACCGCGGCGGTCCCGGCCGGCGTATCCCGGCAACGGCCAGGGGGAGAACCAGAACCAGCCAGAGTGCCAGCAGATTATGGTGTCCCAGGGGTAACGCCGCCCTGGGCAAGGGCAGGGTTTGCCAGGTGAAGATGGCCACAGCGGCGACAGTCAGGACCAGGGTCGCCAGTGCCGTCAAGCCGAGTTCGAGGGCCCTGGCTGATGACCAGCAACGAGCTGTCGAAGCCGGGATCAGCAGGAATGCCGGCAGCAGGAGTAGACCGAGGGTGCCGGCGCGAGAAACCGGTGAGGACCACCAGCTGACAATCATCAGCCCGAGGAGGGCCGGTAGGAGCCATCGGCCCGCCAGTCCAAGACGCAACGGGTCGGGGGCCTCCCTGATGCCGAGGAGGCAGAATCCCAAAATGCCGGCCTGGGTGATCAGCGCCCCGGTGGCGGTAGCCGCTCCGGAGAAGTTGCCGGCCCAGAGTGTCAGAATCGCGACCAGAACGGCCGGGAGCAGGGCCAGCATCCTGGCCTCGGGCTTCAACTCGCGGGGACCGTCGCGCTCGCATCGGTCGCCGGTATGAGCTCGATATCGAGGCGCCCCGTACTCTCGGTTCCCGGAACGAACGGAGCAGCTTCTGCCTCGGAACTGGCAACTCCGGAGCGCAGATCCTCGGCAGTGATCCGTCTGACTGGTGGCGGGGCAGCGCCCTCGGTGGCGGCCGAATTCTGCCCAAAGGATGAACCCTGTTGGACCCCGGGCTGCAGGGTGGGCGCTGTCCCCGACCAGCCCGGCGGCACCATACTCCCCGGGTCGGCTTGGCCGGGCCCGAGGCTGGTTTCATCGAGATTGCGATCCGGCGAGCTCAGGGCGGTTCGATTCGGATCCTCGACCTCGGCCGGTGAGCTCGACGACTCGATGACCCCCGTCCGCGGCTGGAAGGTGGCCCGGTACTGGCGTTCCCGGCTGTCCGCTGCGGGCGCCGCATCCTGTGCCGTCATCTCCTCCCCAGGAGGTTCTTCCGGTGCCGGCGGCAGCAGGAGCTCGGCAACATTTCCCGGCTCGCGATACACCCTGGGAGCCCGGCTGGAAGCCGACCTGGAGACGTACAGCCGCAGCAGCGCGTCCGTGAGTAGGGGGTTCTCGACGACGTGTGGGTTGACCTTGGGGTCGGCCAGTGTGCGATCGAGGGAGAAGGCTTGGGCAAAGTGATCCAGCGCCTTCGAGCGACTGCCGCTTGCCGAGTAGAGAGTTCCCAGCTGGTAGTGACACCAGGCGTTGTCGGGATTGTTTTCGAGAATCGATTGATAAGCCTGGCGCGCCTGTTTGGATCTACCCAGCTCCTGGAGCACGAGGGCAAGATTGTAAAGGCTGGTTTCGGAGGCGGGTTCCAGGTTGAGAGCCCGCTGGTAGGCCTCCTTGGCACCCTCGAGATCGTTCGCCAGGACCAGGAGGTTGCCCAGGTCATTCAGCTGGTCCGCATTCGAGGGGTTTTGGGCCACCAGCGAGCGCTGCACCGCGAGAGCCTCCTCGAGGTTCGCTGGGGCCGTTGCACCGTTTAGGAGAATTGCCGAGAGGACGAGAGGAGCTCCTGTCAGAGCAATTCGCACACCGGTAGCCAGCCCACCCCACGACCGCTTCGTGCCCTGCCTTGCCGCGCTGATTTTCTCGAGCATGATGTTAAATCCTAGCACGCTTCACGGTCTGACCCGGGCGAGCGTTTTCATTGCAGTGAGGTCGGCAGACTGCCCCATTGCTCAGTCAGTCCTGGCGGCGACGGCGATGTGCACCGATGCGGCAGGTACGTCGCGCGAGCCCCTGCCGAGCCGAGCGCTGGGGACGAGAGGCGTGGGGAGTAGTGGGACTCTGGTGGTGAAATTCCGTACAATCTATGGTTCATTTCGCCGATTGCGCCCGGTGAACAGCCGGCGATTTTTATCTTGGCGCTCGGACCGATGAAGGGAGAATTGCATGTCAGAACTGTCAGAAACCTGGAGCGGTGGTACCCCGAAGGCTGCGAGACGGGTAGCGATTGGCGCTTGGGCGACGCTGCTGCTAGCCGCTTCAATCGCGTCAGCCTCCGATGTTCAACCAGCGGATTTGGTACATCCGCAGGAGGTGCATCTTTCGGGTATTCGTCAACTCACGTTCGGGGGTGAGAACGCCGAGGCCTACTGGTCGCCGAATGGTGAGGAGCTCAGCTTCCAATCTACCCGGCCCCCGTATCAGTGCGATCAGATTTTCCGCATGTCGGTGGGGGAACCGGCTGAGCCGATCCTGGTATCGACCGGTACCGGCCGCACGACCTGTGCTCACTTCACCGCCGACGGCGAGCGGATCCTCTATTCCTCGACCCACCTGCAGAGCGCAGACTGTCCGCCCGTCCCCGATTTTTCTCAAGGGTATGTCTGGCCGCTCTATGACAGCTTCGACATCTTCAGCGTGCGCCTCGATGGTTCAGACCTGGTGAGGTTGACAGACTCCGGGTTTTACGACGCCGAGGCAACGGTCTGCGCCACCGACGGCTCGATTGTCTTCACCTCGACTCGTGACGGAGACCTGGAGCTCTATCGCATGGATGCCGATGGTGAGAATCTCCAGCGGCTAACGCATACGCCGGGTTACGATGGTGGTGCCTTCTTCTCATCGGACTGTTCCAAGATTGTCTGGCGGGCTTCGCGACCGCAGGCAGGAGAGGAGTTGGGCGACTATCAGAGACTGTTGGCCGAAGACAAGGTCCGGCCGTCGAAGCTGGAGATCTTTGTCGCCGACGCTGACGGTAGTAACGTGAAGCAGATTACCAATCTGGGTGCCGCGTCTTTCGCCCCTTTCTTTTTTCCATCCGGTGAACGGGTACTGTTCTCCACCAATCACGGTGATGCCTCGGGCCGCGAGTTCGATATCTGGGCGATCAACGTCGATGGAACCAACCTCGAGCGAATCACCTATCACCCGGGTTTCGATGGTTTCCCGATCTTCTCGCCCGATGGCGAGTGGCTCGCCTTCTCTTCGAATCGAAACCAGGGGAAGAGCGGTGAGACCAATGTCTTCGTGGCTCGATGGAAGTAGAATTCGTTGCGCGCGGGTCCAGGTCCACCGAGTCCGGTCAGCGCCGCGGAAGCCACTCCACATTGAGGGCTGCTGGGGTGCGGGCTATACTGGGTAAGTGGACGGGCGATCAAGGCCATGCGGATGAAATTACGACCTCTATTCCCTGTTGTGGGTCCCTTGCTCTTACTGCTTTGCCTGGCTGTGCCAGGGATGCTTACGGGGTCCGATCTGGAGCCCTCGGCCGGAGAAGACCCTCCGCGGAAAGTGTTCCGGGTGCGCATCGACAGCATCATCCATCCAGTAGCGGCGGAGTTCATCATCGAGTCTCTGGCAGTCGCTGACCGGGAGGATGCGGCGCTGTTCGTTATCGAGTTGTCGACACCAGGCGGTCTGTTGACGTCGACCCGAGACATCTTCAGGGCCATGATGGGCGCCGCGACACCGGTAGTGGTCTTTGTCTCTCCCTCCGGGGCGCAAGCAGCCTCTGCCGGATTCTTCCTGCTCATGGCAGCCGACGTAGCCGCCATGGCGCCGGGCACCAATACCGGCGCTGCGCATCCAGTGGGAGGCAGTGGGGAAGACATCGAAGGGGATATGGGCGCCAAGGTCGAGGAGGACGCGGCGGCAACCATTCGCTCCCTTGCCACGCGCAACGGCCGCAACGCCGAGCTGGCACAGTCGGCCGTGGTCGATAGCAAGTCGTTCACCGAATACGAAGCGCTGGAGAACAACCTGATCGATCTGGTCGCCGACGACCTGGGAGATCTTCTCGAGAAGATCGACGGGCTGGAAATCGCGCCCGAAGGGGAAGAGGTGCGGGTGCTGGCCACCGCAGGATCGCAGGTCGAGACCCTCGAAATGACCGGTTTTCGCCGCTTTCTCTCAGCCATCGCCCACCCAAATGTCGCTTACATTCTGATGACGCTTGGCGGATTGGGTCTCTATTTCGAGCTGTCCAATCCAGGAGCCGTGCTACCTGGAGTGGTCGGCGGAATCTGCCTCATTCTGGCCTTTTTCGCCCTTTCCGTTCTGCCGGTCAACTACGCGGGGATCGCGTTGATCTTTCTGGCGATGATCTTCTTCATCGCCGAAGTCAAGGTAGTCAGCTACGGGCTGTTGACCGTGGCGGGGGTGGTCTCGTTGGTCATCGGCTCGTTGATGCTGTTCAAGAGCGCTGATCCGGCGATTCGCGTCAGCCTCGAGGTGATCGCTAGCATGGCAGCCTTCACTTTGGTCGTGGTTGCCTTGCTGGTCACTCTCGTAGTCCGCTCCCTCGGAGCCCAGGTCGCCACGGGATCAGAGGGTCTGGTCCACAAGACGGGTGTGGCGCGGACGGCCATCGATGGAAAGGGCAAGGTGTTTGTGCATGGGGAGATCTGGAACGCTGTTTCGGAGACACCGATCGCCGCCGGTTCCCCAGTCGAGATTGATAGCGTGGATGGCATGATCCTGCGGGTTCGTCCGCAGGCAACAGCATCATCTGAACCCAAAGGAGAGGTCGTATGACGCTCTATGGACTGATTGTCGTCGTGGTGCTCGGGCTGATTTTTCTCAGCCGTTGGGTCAATGTCTTGAATGAGTACGAACGGGCCGTAGTCTTTCGACTTGGCAGATTGCTGGGCAAACCGAAAGGGCCCGGCCTTGTGCTGATTTTCTGGCCCATCGACCGCATGGTCAAAGTGTCGTTGCGGACCGTGGTGCACGATGTGCCGTCGCAGGATGTGATCACCAAGGACAACGTCTCGGTCAAGGTAAACGCCGTGGTGTATTTTCGGGTGGTCGACCCTTTGAAGGCAGTGGTGGAGGTAGAGAACTACCTCTTTGCCACCAGTCAGATGGCCCAGACGACCTTGCGTTCAGTCCTGGGACAGGCCGAGCTCGACGAGCTCCTCTCCGAAAGAGAGAAGCTCAACGATCAATTGCAGTCCATAATCGATGCACACACCGATCCCTGGGGTATCAAGGTCTCATCGGTGGAGGTCAAGCATGTCGATCTGCCCCAGGAGATGCAGCGAGCCATGGCCAAGCAGGCCGAAGCCGAGCGTGAGAAGCGGGCCAAGATCATTCACGCCGAGGGTGAGTTGCAGGCCTCGAAAGCTCTCGCTGAAGCTGCGAATGTCATCAGCATGAACCCGACGACCCTGCAGCTGCGTTATCTTCAGACCTTGACGGAGATTGCCGCGGAGCAGAACTCGACGATTATTTTCCCGCTACCGATCGATATGTTCCAGGCTTTCAAGTCGTCTCGCAGCGATAGCGAGAACTGACCCTAGAGGAATTCCAATCGTGAGCCACTCGCACGAGCCGAGCTACTACGAGATCGCCCTCACCAACCGGCAGGTCCTGATTGTTTTTGTGGTTCTGCTGATCTGTGTGGTGGCGGCTTTCTTCTCTGGAGTCTGGGTCGGCAGGCGAGACGCACCTGTCGGCATGAGCGAGGTCGCGTCAGGGCCAGTCGACACTGCGGAGGGAGAGGCCGAGGACGGAGTAGCCGTTGGAGAGCTGCATTTCTTCGCCGATCGTGAGGGGCCCGCCGAGCAGGAGCCCAGCCTGGCCGAGATCGCGGAGGCGCCCAAACCCGGAACGACACTGCTCGAGGACGTTGCGGGCAACGAGCCTGAAGCGGCTGCGGCCGAGCCGCCACCAGTGGTCGAGGAGTCGGTGGGGAAAGCCGCGGTGGCCGAGACTGCACCACTCGGCTCCTATGTCATTCAGGTCTTCTCGTCAGCCGATGAAGTGCAGGCCCGTCGCCTGCTCAAGCAGCTCAATGATGGTGGGTTCCCCGCCTTTCTTTCCCCGGTCGAAGTGGGGAACCAGACGATGATGCGAGTGCGAATAGGGCCCTATTCGGAGCTGGCAAGTGCCGAGTCGGTGGCGGAGCGGATTCGCCGTGAGTTCAAGTTGGACACCTGGGTGACGCGGTAGAACCGAAATCCGATCATGACAGGACTCGCTGGCTGGCTGTGGGCCCTTGGCGCCGGCCTGGCTTGGGGTCTCTGCTTTGGCCCACGCGCCTGGTTGGTGGCACCCTGGGTTGGCCTGATCCCTCTCGTCCTCTTGTTGCGGCAGCGCCGCCCGGCCGTTCTGGGATGGGTCTTCGGCGTCTCTTTCTGGGTCACGTCGATTCCCTGGATCGTGCCCACTTTGCAGGATCACGGGCAGTTGCCGCTATGGATGGCAGTCCTCGGGCTCTCGGCTCTCGCTGCTTATCTGGCTCTGTTCAGTGCGCTCTTTGCGGGCCTCGGGGCTCCACTTTGGCGATCTGGGGGAGCGGTCGCCCTGATGGGATTACCCGCCCTTTGGGTGGTGACGGAGTGGCTGCGCGAAGTGGTGTTCAGTGGTTTCCCCTGGAATCTTGCTGCTTACGCCTGGATCGAGGTTGCCGGTGCGCTGCAGCTGGCCTCCTGGGTTGGACCCTATGGAGTGGGATTCTTGCTGGTCCTGTGCAACGTCGCGCTGGGGCTGAGTCTGGTGGAACGCCGGTGGCGACTCGGTGTGGCGACGGTCGGCATCTGTCTGGTGGTTCTGGCTGCGGCCGCGCGCTGGGGGACTCCAGACGATGTCAGTGGCGGGAACCGCGCTGCTGTCGTTGTGCGGGTTCTGCAGCCCAATATTGGCATTCTCGAGGAATGGGACGATGCGATGGTGGAGGAGCACTACCAACGCATCTTCGAGTTTTCCAGGCGGGCTTGCGATCGCCCCGGCGCTCTCCTGGTCTGGCCCGAGAGCGCCGCCTGGCCATACGCCTACAGCCGCGACGAGCGATTGCGTCGCGATCTGGAGGAGCTCGCCTCGCAAGGCTGTGCGATCCTGGTCAACACCTCCATGGCAGGCAGCGGTGGAATCTACAACTCGCTTCTGTTGGTCGATGAAGGCGGGATGCTCGACCGCTACGACAAACGCCATCTGGTGCCTTATGGTGAATACGTGCCCATGGCCAGCTGGCTCCCCTTCCTGGACAAAATCGCCCGCAACGCCGGGGCCTTCTTGCCGGGCGCGGGACCCGAGTTGCTGGAATGGACGGGGCAGAGTCTGGCCGCAGCCATCTGTTTCGAGGTCACTTTTCCCGCCGAGGTTGCGGGTCAGGTTCAACAGGGTGGAACCATCCTGGTGACCGTGACCAACGACGCCTGGTATGGTGATAGCTGGGCTCCGTGGCAGCATTTTCGTGCGGCGCGGTTCAGGGCTGCAGAGAACCGAAGGTACCTGTTGCGTGCGGCCATCACCGGTGTCTCGGCGGTTGTGGGGCCGGGTGGTGAGGTTCTGCAAGAGTTGGGCCTCGGAGAAGCCGGGATTCTCTCGGCCGAGGTACCCGGGCGCCTGGCACTGAGTCCGTTCACCAGGGCACCGTGGTTGGTGCCAGTTTTGTGTATCGCGGTTTCGGCGTTTGCTATATTTCTTGGCCGCAGGGGATCAAAGAGATGAGCTCAGCAGAGATTCAGCAGCAGATGGAGCAACTCGGTCGTCAACTGAGAGTCCTTCGGGGGTATCTTTGAGGACGCCGACCTCGAACAGCAGATCGCCGAGATCGATCGGCAGATGGAAGTGCCGGGCTTCTGGGATGACCACGCCGGCAGTGCCCCCCTGCTAAAGCGACGACGCGGTCTGGAACGACGATTGGCGACCCTCAATCGTCTCCGCGGGGATGCCGAAGAGTTGGCAACCTGGCAGGAACTGATTTCCGAAGGGGAGATCGACAAAGAGATCGAACAGTTCCTGGAGCGCCTCGAGACCGAGCTACGCCAGCTAGATCTCCAGCTCAAGCTGGCGGGCGATGACGACGAAAAGAGTGCGTTGCTCGCAATTCACCCCGGTGCTGGTGGGACCGAGTCTCAGGACTGGGCCGAGATGCTCCTGCGTATGTACCTGCGCTGGGCCGAGAAGAACGGTTACGAGACCGAGCTCCTCGATCGCCTCGAGGGGGAAGAAGCGGGTATCAAGAGCGCGACCTTTGCGGTGCGTGGCGATTACGCCTACGGCTACCTGAATGGTGAGTCGGGTGTACACCGTCTGGTCAGGATCAGCCCTTTCGATGCGGCGAATCGTCGCCACACCTCTTTCGCCTCCGTCTTCGTCTACCCGGAGGTCGACGATGATGTCGAGATCGAGATCGAGGATGGGGATCTACGTGTCGACACCTACCGGGCTTCCGGTGCCGGTGGGCAACACGTCAACAAGACCGAGTCGGCGGTTCGGATCACCCATCTGCCTTCGGGGATTGTCGTGGCGTGTCAGAACGAACGAAGCCAGCACAAGAATCGTGCGACGGCCATGAAGATCCTTCGCGCGCGTCTCTACGACCTGGAGATCAGCAGGCGGGAGGAGGAGGCCGCGGCCAAGGAGGGTACCAAGAAGGACATCGCCTGGGGCAGTCAGATTCGCAGCTATGTCCTGCAGCCCTATCGCATGGTCAAGGATCACCGAACGTCGGTCGAGGTGGGCGACGCCGATCGGGTCCTCGACGGCGATATCGACCCGTTTATCGAGGCCTGGCTGAGCCATCAGATGGGCGAGGAAACTTCCGGGTCCGACAAGTCGGTGAGCTAGCTTGGGCCATGAGTCTCCCGCTGGCCATCGACTTTGTCTCGCCATTGCCCCCGGTCCGATCGGGTATCTCCGACTACAGCGCCGATCTGCTACCCATTCTCGATCGGTATTGTGATCTGCGAGTGATGCGGGTGGTCTCGCAGCCGGTCGACGATGGGCTGATGAATCGATGGACCCCGGCGAATGCCAGAGAGGCGGGTGCCGATGGGCGACTGCCGCTCTATCAGATGGGCAACAACGAGTACCATCGGGAAATCTTCGAGCTGGCCATGCAGCAGCCCGGTATCGTAACTTTGCATGACGTCGTCCTGCATCATCTGCTGGTGGAAACTACCCTGGCCAAGGGACGACTCGAGGCGTACGCGAGCCGCTTGGTCGCCGATCATGGTTGGATCGGTGAATCTGCCGCAGCCGCGCGTCGCTGGGGAGAGCTGGGGCAGGCATCGATGTTTTCCCTGGCCGCCCATCGCACCCTGCTGCGGCGACAGCGCGGCATTCTGGTGCACAGCCGATGGGCTGCCGAGAGCCTTGTCGAAGAAGATGCCGAAATCGAGGTGCGGCAGATTCCGATGGGAATTCCGTTGCCAGCCGAAGCGGATCCGGCAGCTGGACTGGCGTTTCGCCAGCGGCTGGGGATTGCCGCCCAGACTCCTCTGATCGGCTCCATGGGATTCCAGACTCCGATCAAGCGCACCGAGCAGGTCATTGCCGCCCTCGGCAGACCAGGAATGGAAGAAGCGCATCTTTTGATCGCCGGAGAGGTCTCTCCCGTGCTCGATTTCGCAACTGTCGCCGAACGGGCCGGGGTGAGCGACAGAATGCACAGCGTTGGTTTTCTCGACTATGCAGAGTTCGAACAGGCCATCGCAGCTTGTGATCTCTGCGTCAATTTGCGCTACCCGACGGCGGGAGAGACCTCAGCCTCCTTGTTGAGAGTCCTGGCTGTAGGCCGTCCAGCTATCGTCTCCGACTATGCGCATTCGGCCGAGCTGCCAGATGACGTGGTGGTCAAGATCCCCCTCGGGGAGAACGAGGTGGACGAGTTGGCTGCGCGAGTGGGAGCTCTCCTGGTGGACAGGCCTCGCCTGCGCGAAATGTCCCGGCAGGCCCGTAGGTATATCGCCGAGAGTCATGACCCGACTCGCGCGGTTGAAAAGATGGTGGCAGCGTGTGCGGAGCTGGCTGAGTCCGAGCCACCGGGCGATTGCCCCGCGACACCCGACCCACCCTCCAGTCTGGTTTGGCGAGAGATTGCAGGACAGCTCGAAGTCGAGGGCGCTGACTTGCCCTGGCCAGAGGGGCAGATGCGGCAGCTACAATTCCGCCTGCGCAACTATGGCCCTGCCAGATGGCTGCCGACCAGAGAACCTGTCGCTGGGGTCTGCCTCGATCTCGAGTGGCGTCGCACTCCCTGGAGTCCCGCCATCGAGCAGCAGCGGGTGGCGTTGCCATCTCCCCTGGACCCGGGCGCCGGTCGGAGCCTCGAGGTGTCCGTAAGGCGGCCTTTGGGTGGGGCGATGCTGGCCGTGAGGGCTCGGGTGCAGGGTTCAGCCGGTGGGGAGGAACTGGGAGGGCCCCGATGGGTAGGGTTTCCCTGACCTCGGAAGCCAGATTCGGCGTCTTTCGTACAACACCCGGCATGGTGCTTGTCGTGCTTCTCGTGCTGCTTGTCGCCACAGCTGTCCTGCTCGAGCGGGACGTCGGCGAGATGACGCCGTCGGAGGTGTCGTTTCTGCTTGCGGGACACAGCCTGGCCTACGATTTCGACTTTCGGTACGCAGAAGAAGACCGTTCGCGCGGTCGTGAGTTGGGGCTTCCCAGCGAGTCAGTGGCGGTGCGCTCGCGGGCATCGGAGGGCGCGCGGTTCGACCTGCCGATAGCCTACCCGTTGGTCATGGCGCCGTGGGTTCGCGTCGCACCGCTGCGTGGGCCGGTGGTTCTCAATGCTCTGCTGGTTTGTCTGGCGGCCCTGGTGGCTGCCTATCGACTCGGTAGACTTCTGGGGCGGGATGCGCTGGCTCTGGTGGCCGTATGTCTCTTTGCTTCGGTCATGTACCGCAATGCTTTTCTGGTGCAGCCGACCAGCCTGCTGATGGCCTTGGTGGCATTGGCGTTTTCCCTGGTCTTGCGGCACGAAGAGCCCGCATCCCACGGCATCGAGGAGATCTACCGACCGGTCGAGAGCCCGGTCGGTGGGGGAGGTCGCAATTTTGTCATCGGGTCTCTGGTCGGGGTGGCGGCGACGATCCATCCACTCTTCCTGCTCCTGGTCCTGCCGGCGGCTGTGTTGATCCCTGCGCGTTGCCGGCGTTCGAATCTGTTCGGACTTTTCGTCGGCCTGGTCGTCACACTGATGGCCTTCGTGTTCGCCAGACCAGAGTATTTTGAGTCGATGCTGAGCGGTTTGGCAGGGAGCGTTGACAGCGTCAGTGTCGGAGCCACGACCTGGAACCTGCTTTATTTTGCCGTAGGCCGCAACACGGGACTGCTCCTGTACAGCCTGCCTTTCCTCGCGCTTTTCGGTCTTTGGCAGGGCGGGGCACGACGTTCCGTCCTGGCGCTAACCGCTATCGTTGGCATGCTGGCCCCGGTGGCTCTGACGCCCTTCAACTATTACGGGGGGCCCGCGGCCGTGGGCAATGCCTGGGCGTTCCCCTGGTTCGTCCTGCTTCTGTTCTTGCCGACCGGACACTTGCCGCGTGGATGGCTCGCAGCCACTGTTCTGCTTGCCGCACCGGTGATGTATCCGACCTGGCTGGCTCCCGACATCGAACCGGTGACAGCGAACGGGGTCTATCGTCAGACCGCGGGTCGCTTCCATCGCTGGCTGCCACTGGAAACCACCCAGAAGGAGCTGCCACCACGCGGTCAGGCCTCGGGGCAGCGCTTGTGGATTCGATCCACCAGTCGCGAAGCCCAGGTGCAAGGCTCCAACAGCTGGAAGCTGGCCGGACGGGGGTGGGCCGAGCTGCAGATCGCCACGCCAACCGCCCTTCGAGCCCTGCATTTGCAGTTCGGTGCCGCCGCCGAGCCCGACCTAGAATTGCGCGGTGGAGACCTGGGAGATACGGTATTGTCACCCAGCGGCGGCATCGGATTTCGCGTTGAGAATCTGACTCGCAAGGCCCTTCATCCGATGTGGTGGAGTGGCGAGCGGCACCACAACTATGTCCTGCAGCTGAGAATGCCCAAGGCGTCAGGTGCCCAGACCTTGACGGTGACCGCCATCGCGGAGGATGTGGTCAAATCGGAGCCATGAATTACCAAGAGCCCGCACACAGTTGGATCTTCGAGCTCAGACGGAGGCTCTCCACACCGCCACCCAGGCGTCTTCCGGTCAGCGAGGTCAGACAGGCAGCGGTCCTGGTGCCTCTGTACGTCGAGAACGGGGAGCTCTGGACGCTGCTTACCAAGCGCGCGGAGACCTTGCCACATCATCGTGGACAGATCGCTTTTCCCGGCGGCGGTCACGAGATCGGCGAGGATCCCTGGGACGCGGCATTGCGCGAAACCCAGGAGGAATTGGGTGTCGAGCCAACCCAGGTGATCCGCATCGGTGAGCTCGACGAGGCCTCGACGCCCAGCGGCTTTCAAATCGTGCCCTGTGTGGGTGCCGTTCCCTTTCCTCTGGAGACCTCGATCAACGAAGCGGAAATCGCCGAGGTCTTCGCCGTGCCGTTGCTCGCCTTCACGGACTTTCGGATGGTGGAGGATCGGTTGGTCAAGATCGACGGTGTAGAGAGGACTATTCGTGTCTACCACCTCGGCAAGCGCCAGGTCTGGGGTCTGACCGCCCGCATCGTGCAAAACCTGCTCCAACGACTCGGTTTCGAGTTGCCGGAAGAGGAGTGAATCTGAAAGCGCTTCGACCCTGGCCGTCGGTCTGGGTCCTGACCCTTGCATTGTTGTTCGCCGGCTGCACCGTGAGAAATATCATCTACCCGGTCCCGATGGTGGAAGTGGGCAGTCCGCCGACTCGATTCGAGGAGGTCGAGATCGAGTCTGCCGAGGGCATCCGCTTCGTGGGCTGGCATCATCCCGGCGATGCAGCAGGCAATCGACCCGTCCTGATCTTCTTTCACGGCAACGGTGAGAACCTCGAGACCCTGAAATGGACGGGCCTCTTCGATCAACTGTTGTCCCTGCAGGCGCCGGTTCTGGTTGTGGACTATCCAGGGTATGGGCGGAGCTCGGGAGTGCCTTCGGAGAGCAGTCTGAAAGGCTCCGCGGAACGTGCCCTGGACTGGGTGGCCTCGCGATATCCCGATCGAGGAATCGTCCCCACCGGATGGTCGCTCGGCGCGGCGGTGGCGGTGTATCTGGCTGCAGCTCGGCCGGACCGCGTTCGAGGCCTCATCGCCATGAGTCCATGGACCAGCTTGGCAGCAGTCGCCGAGATTCACTTTCCCCACTGGTTGGTTGGCCTCGGGCTGCGAGAGCATTACGACTCCCTGGGTCTGGTCGATCAGATCGCAGTCCCGGCATTGATGATCCATGGCTCCATCGATCGCATCATCCCCATCGAGCAAGGCAGGCAACTGGCAGCCGCGCTGACGGGCGCGGCCTGGGTCGAGGTCGGAACCGCCGGACACAACGACCTGTTGAGCTCTCCCGTGGTTTGGCGAGAGATGAGCCAGTTCGTCTCGCGTCTGAGTGCGCCTTCGGCCCTGTGAGATAATCATAGATTCCGATCAATCATTCACTGGAGGTTGCACCCACCATGACAGTTGCTGAAACCACGACCCAACTCGATCGCATCGTCGAACTCCTCGGAGACGAGGCTGACAAGCTGCTGACTTTCGAATGCAAGGGCATAACCAAGGACCTCGTTCATCTTCCCGGGCCCGATCATGTCGATCGGGTCTTTGGCGGATCTGACCGTTCAGCTCCGGTTCTGGTGAACCTGAGTCGTCTCTACGGCAACGGACGACTGGCCGGCACTGGTTATCTCTCGATTCTGCCCGTCGACCAGGGTATCGAGCACTCGGCAGCCGCCTCGTTTGCGCCCAATCCGGCCTATTTCGATCCGGAGAACATCATCCGGTTGGCCATCGAGGGAGGATGTAACGGAGTGGCCTCGACCCTCGGTGTCCTCGGTGCCATGTCGCGCCAATACGCCCACAAGATTCCCTTTGTAGTCAAGATCAACCACAACGAGATCCTCACCTACCCCAATCGTTACAAGCAGGTGCTCTTCGCCCAGGTCGAACAGGCCTGGAACCTGGGTGCGGCCGCCGTCGGCGCTACCATCTACTTCGGTTCCGAGGATTGTGACCGCGAGTTGGTGGAGATCGCCGAGGCGTTTCAGCAGGCCCATGAGCTCGGCCTGGCGACCATCCTCTGGTGCTATCTGCGTAACTCCGCCTTCAAGAAGGACGGCGTGGACTATCACGCCTCGGCGGACCTGACCGGTCAAGCCAACCATCTCGGAGTCACCATCGAGGCGGATATCGTCAAGCAGAAGCAGGCGACGAACAACAACGGTTTCAACGCCATCGGGTTTGGCAAGACTCATCCGCTGGTCTACAGTGACCTGGTCTCCGACCATCCCGTCGACCTGGTGCGGTGGCAGGTGGCCAACTGCTACATGGGCAGGATCGGGCTGATCAACTCCGGCGGTGCCTCGTCTGGACAAGGCGATCTGGAGCAGGCGGTGCGTACTGCCGTGATCAACAAGAGAGGTGGTGGCGCCGGTTTGATCTCTGGACGCAAGGCTTTCCAGCGGCCCATGGCGGAAGGCGTGGAGCTGCTCAATGCCATCCAGGACGTCTTCCTCTGTGCAGAAATCGACGTAGCCTGAGTCGGCTCTGATTGCGGCGGAGATCGACGTGTCGGATTCACTCGACCTGGTAGTCATCGGCAGCGGACCGGGCGGTTATGTGGCCGCGATTCGCGCGGCCCAGCTCGGTCTGCGAGTCGGGGTGGTGGAAAAGGACCCGAAGCTGGGAGGCACTTGCCTGCATCGTGGCTGTATTCCCACCAAGGCGCTGCTGCACACTGCGGGACTGCTGGACAAGGCACGTCATGCCAGCGATTTCGGAGTCGAGACGGGTGAAGTACGACTCGATCTGGAGGGGACCAGAGCTTTCAAGAGCGGTGTCGTGGAGAGGAATGCGAAGGGAATCGAGTTCTTGTTCAAGAAGGGCGGCATCGAGACCTTTCACGGTCGAGGTCGCCTGGTGGGGCGGAACGAAGTGGAGGTGACCGACGATTCGGGCTCCCGGACTCTGTGGGGTAAGCACATTCTCCTCGCTACCGGCTCGGTACCCCGTGAGATCGGCATCGCTCGTAGCGACGGGGAGAGGATCCTCAACTCCGATCACCTGCTGGAGCTGCGCGAGGTCCCCGAGTCGCTGGTAGTTCTCGGGGCCGGGGCTGTGGGCACGGAATTCGCCTCCATCTTCGCTTCCTTCGGCAGCCAGGTCACGTTGGTCGAAATGCTCCCGCACCTCTTGCCCCTGGAGGACGAGGAAATCTCGAAACAGCTCGAGCGGTCCTTTCGCAAACGCCACATCAGAACCCGCACCGGATCCCAATTGATCGGAGTGGAACAGGCTGGCGATGGCCTGCGCATTCGGCTCCAGCGGCAGGGGCGCGATCCGGAAGAGCTCCACAGCCAGCGATTGCTGGTGGCGGTCGGTCGGGCCCCCGTGACGGAGAAGCTCGGCCTGTCCGAGTTGGGCATCGGCCTGGATCGGGGTTACGTGGAGACCAACGAATTCATGCAGACCTCGTTGCCGCACATCTATGCCATCGGCGACATCGTCGATACCCCGTGGCTGGCGCATGTGGCGTCCGCCGAAGGAATCCTGGCGGCGGAGCATATGGCTGGCGCACCGGCCCGACCCCTGAACTACGACCTGGTGCCGGGCGTGACCTACTGCAATCCTGAGGTTGCGAGCGTCGGACTGACCGAGGCCCAGGCCCGTGACCGTGGCTACGACGTGGCCTGTGGCAAGTTTCCGTTTAGTGCGCTGGCCAAGGCTGCCATCGAAGGTCAGACCGACGGGTTCGTCAAGGTTGTCCGGGAGACGCGTTTTGACGAGCTGCTTGGAGTTCACATCATCGGGCCACACGCTACAGATTTGATCGCCGAAGCGTGCGTTGCTCTGCAGATCGAGTCCACCACCGAAGAGCTCTTTCGCACCATTCACGCCCACCCGACGCTATCCGAGGCTGTGGCGGAGGCCGCGCATGCGGCGGTCGGCCATGCCATCCACATCTGACTCGCACGAGGACTCAACTCCATGACGACAGACGTGATCATGCCCCAGATGGGGGAATCCATCGCCGAAGGGACACTGACCCGATGGCTGGTGCAGGTCGGAGAGAAGGTCGAGCAGGATCAGCCCCTTTTCGAGGTCTCCACCGACAAGGTCGACGCGGAGATTCCGAGTCCGGCTGCGGGCACCTTGTTGGAGATCAGGTTCTCCGAAGGCGACGTGGTCCAGGTCGACGCCGTAGTAGCTGTGGTGGGCGAGCCCGGTGACGAGGATGCGAGGGGTGACGAGACAGTGGCGGTACCGGCGACCGAACCGAAGCCGCCGGCCGCACTCGAGGACCAGCCTCCCGCCCCACCGCCCCAGCCCACTTCGTTCTCGGCTGGCTCGGTCGAGGCGGGATCCCGAACCAGCGGCGATCACGAGCTGGTCGAGCGGGTGCGTCACTTCTCGAGTCCATTGGTCCGGCGCATGGCGGCCGAGGCCGGCGTGGATCTAGCCCAGCTCGAGGGGACCGGAATCCACGGGCGGGTGACCAAGCGTGATCTGCAGGCTTTTCTGGAAGACCAATCGGGTGCGCCAGAGGCGCCGGCGACCTCGGAGCCTCGCACTGCCGAAGTCCTGGCTCCGCAGCGACAGCCTGCGGTTCAGGGCGAGTTCATCGTCCCGGCGTTCAGCGAGGGTGACAACGTCGAGATCGAGCCCATGTCCAATATTCGCCGACTCACCGCGGCCCATATGGCCTACTCCAAGCAGACCTCGGCGCACGTCAGCTCGGTGTTTCACCTGGATCTCTCGCGGGTGGCGAGAGTGCGCAATCGGGCCAAGGCGGGTTTTCTGGCCACGCACGGCACGAAGCTGACCTATATGCCGTTCATCTTTCGCGCGGTGGCGAACGCGCTGGTCGCCAACCCCAAGTTGAACGCGTCGATCGACGGCACCAACATCGTCTTCAAGAAGGACATCAACCTGGGGATGGCGGTAGCGTTGGACTGGGGTCTGATTGTGCCGGTCATTCGCCACGCCGATCGACTCAACCTTCTGGGCCTCGCCAAGACCGCCAACGATCTGGCGGATCGAGCGCGAAGCAAGAGACTGACTCCGGACGAGGTGCAGGGCGGGACGTTCACAGTCACCAACCCGGGCGTCTTCGGCTCGCTCTTCGGGACGCCGATCATCAACCAGCCCCAGGTGGCCATTCTGGGTATCGGTGCCATCGAAAAGCGGCCGGTGGTCGACACGGATGGCGATGGCAACGACACCATAGCCATCAAGACCATGTCCTATTTCGCTATCACCTTCGACCACCGGCTGGTCGATGGGGCCGATGCCGATCAGTTCATGAATCACATGCAACAGACGCTCCTGGAGGAGACCTGGAGCGAGCTGGATGCCTTCGCCTGACCGCCGGCTGGAGTGGAGCTTCGTCGGCTCCCTGCCCTACGGGCGAGCCGACGCGCTGCAGCGAGCCCTTCGCGATCTGGTTCGACACGAGCGCCAGACCGATTACCTCCTACTTCTAGAGCATCCACACGTCTACACTCTGGGTCGCAACGCCGATCGCCAGGACATTCTGGTCGATCGCGAGTGGCTCGCCTCGCGGGGGGCCGAGGTGGTGGAGAGCGACAGGGGAGGGAAGGTCACCTATCACGGCCCTGGGCAGTTGGTGGGATACCCGATCATCGACCTCAGCCCGGACCGCAGGGATTTGCGTCGCTATGTTCACGACCTGCTCGAGGTGCTGGTTCGGACCCTGCAAGAGATAGGCATCGACGGGGAGCCACGCCACGTGACCGAGGAGATCGGGGTGTGGGTCGAGAACCGCAAGATCGCCTCGATTGGTGTCCATGTCAGCCGCTGGATCACGACGCATGGTTTCGCGCTCAATGTGCACACCGATCTCTCGTTCTTCTCGAGCATCGTGCCATGTGGGCTGGAAGGAGTGGAGATGACTTCCGTGGAAGGCTGCGCGGGGCGACGACGGGATCTCGCCGAGGTCGCCGCGCGGTGCGCTCACCACTTCGGCGAGGTCTTCGGGTGTCGGCTGACGCGGGTGCCTGCCTCGAAGATACTGGAACCATGCCCTATCGAACCCTAGAGCACACCGCCGATCTCGCCATCGAAGTCATGGGCGCTTCGTTGGAGGAGCTGTTCGCCGAGTCTCTGTTTGCGTTGACCGACTGCATGACCCGGGTGGAGAGGGTGAGGCCGCGAGAGTCTCGCGAAGTGGCGTTGGTGGCGCCGGCGCTCGATCAGCTGCTCGTCGTCTTCCTGAACGAAGGCATCTGGCTGCATGAAACGGAAGCCCTGGTCTTCTCCGAAGCTGATTTGTCGGTGGCCGAGGGCGACCAGGAGTGGTCGCTGACGGGGAACCTGCGAGGCGAGGTGTTCGACCTGCATCGCCACGGGCTCAAGACGCTCATCAAGGCGGTGACCTATCACCAGTTGAGCGTCGGTCCTGGCCCAGACGGCTGGATTGCCCGGGTCATCTTCGACATCTGACCAGGGCTCTGGCTTCCTACCCACCAGAGTGTTCTACCTGGTGCTGCGGCCACCTATAATGAAAGAAGGGTGTACTAGGTCGTTCAGAACCGCCTTGCGCATGGTCCTCGGTGGAAGCGATGAGACGATCTCTGGCTGTTGTCGGTGTTCTCCCCTGCCTCATTGTCCTCTTGGTGCGTGCGGGGTCGCCGCAGACCGTGGAGTGGCTCGGTCCGCATGCCAGTCAGTCCAACCCCGAATTCCAGACTCGGACTGCCGAGGCGGAGACTCCATGGCTGACCTTTCGGGAACAGGCCGGCATCGTCTATTTCGTCTTTCAAGACTCTCCCAGGGTAGAGCGGTATTCCATCGCGGACAAGATGTGGCTGCCGGTAGTCGATCTGGCGGAGGCCCCGACGGCCTTTTATGCCGACTCCGACGGTTTCTATGTCAGTTTTGGTCGTCGAACTTCGCGATTCAGCCTGGATTGGCAAGAGGAGACCCATCTGAGAAACACCAATCACGAAGTCGTCGGGATCGCCACCAGGGATGACTTCGTCTACCTCCAGTCAACCGAGGAGCTTGTTAGCGCCAACAAGTGGAACGGCGCCCTCGTGGACTGGCAGACCTATTTCTACCGACTTCGCTCCTTGGCCCTTGCGCCCGATATGGATCGATTGTTCGGCAGAACCGCCGGAGTCAGTCCGTCTGACATCGTCCAGGTCCACTTGAATCCCGACGGGACGTTTGGAGGGCAGGACGATAGCCCCTATCACGGAGACTTTCCGGATGCCAATAAGGTCTATGTATTTCCGAACCAGGCGCTGGTGGCAGATGATTCAGGTATCGTCTATCACTCGCTGGATCTCACCTATGCCAACAGCCTGGCCGGTCCGTTCCAGGGGCTCTCTTTCTTCGGCGATCTACCTATCGTGCTTCGTGAAGGCACGCTTGTTGCCTACTCGGCGTCTTTCCTCCGGACGGGCCAATACTCACCAGCGGCCGAGCCTCTGGGGATCCTCGTCTATGAGGAGATGGTTCTGGGCTTTTCATACGAACAAGGGGCTATTCAAGTCAGCGAGACTCCTGTCTCACTCTTGAACCCGGAGGATCCGGGCCTGCCTGTCGACCCCAACGGGCTGCTCTACGATCCGGACACAGTCGTCCTGGGTCCTGGCAATGTCCTGTATCTGTTGAGCCGCCTCAACCTGAGTATCTTTCGCTGGTCGATCGAGCGTGGTGCCTACCTGAAAGCGATTCCCCTCGCCTTGGCACCGCGATTCATGGCGCTGTCCCACGAAAACAACGCCCTCTACCTGGCCTACTCCTCCGGCGAGATCACTCGCATCTCATTGTCTTCGCTTCTGGGATTTGTGGAAGAGCCGTTCGTCAACTCACCCCAGACACCCTGTGGATTGGCCACTGCAGGCGAGTACATATTCGTCTGCGATCCGTCGGGTGCCTGGGTGTCACACTTCACCTACGGCGCGGACGGGCTGCTGATCTCGCAGCAGGAGTGGAACTATCGATCCGACGAGTATGTCTGGAGCCCGGCGAATCGAAAGATGTACCACCTGCGAGACGATACGATCCCCAACGACTTGCTCTGGGAGGAGCTCGATGAGCAGGGCATGATTGGAGCGCAGATGGACTCGCCCTATCACTCCAGCGATGGCATCGCTCATCCGATTCGTGTTGCAGACGATGGCTCACGGGTACTGCTGGGCTCGGGTCGAATCTACGACGGTGTGACACTCGATCAGCGCGACACGCTGGGGAACGACATCGACGATGCTGTCTGGGTGGGAGGAGAGATCTACTCCTTGAGGAGGTTTGGATCCTGGAGTCAGATCCAAAGGTGGAGTCCACCCAATTGGGGAGTGACTGCAGTTCGTGAGTTGGAGGGGGCGCCGATCCGCTTGTTCTTCGTTGGTGACGAAATCGTGGTTTTGAGCAGTCGGGGTGGAAAGCCGTGGTTCTCGCGTTGGAACCTGGATCTCGAGGGTCTGGGTCCTTCAGTTCTCAAAGACGATGGACTGGTCTATGTGGAAGCCGGGCAGTGGATCGATTACTCCATCTTCATCAGCAACCTGGAACCCGATGCGGTGGATATCGTTGTCGTCGATGAGCTTCCGGCGGCGTTGCAGGAGGTCTCCTGGACATGCAGCTCCACGGCTGGATCGGCTTGTGGAAACGGAGACGGCGACATCCTCGATGAGGCTCGTCTCTTGCCGCAGGGCAGCCTCGTTTACTCTGTGCGGGCCAGAGTGCCAATCGATGTGCGGACTCAACTGTCCAATCGGGTCACAGTCGACCGCGACGGTGAAATATATTCGGACACTGATCTGACCCAAGTAAACGCCGCGGAACACCTGATCTTCTCCGATGATCTCGAATCGGGCGATACCTCCGCTTGGTCCGAAGTAGCCGGGAACAGGTAGTTGAGAACGACTCGAGCCCAGTTTGGCAGTCAGGAGTGGCTAACCTTCCACCGACTGGTACCGTTTGCTTCTACAAGGGGCGACCAGGAGATTGAGCGATGAGAATCGAAAGAAAAGACGAGTTCCGTTGGCGGATTCCGCGACATGGCAAGATGCGAGTCGACGGACTGATCTATGCCAGTGAGGACATGATGCATGAGATCCGTGGCGATCAGAGTCTGCAGCAGGTCGTCAATGTGGCCCATTTGCCGGGGATTGTGGGCGCTTCTCTGGCGATGCCCGACATCCATTGGGGCTACGGGTTCCCCATCGGAGGCGTGGCGGCGATGGATCCTCGCCGGGGGGTAGTTTCACCTGGAGGTGTTGGCTACGACATCAATTGAGGGGTCCGTCTCCTGCGCTCAGGTCTGAGTCGCACTGACATCGAGCCCCGGCTTCACGGTCTAGTCGCCGAGATGTACCGCAACATCCCAACCGGGGTGGGCAAAGGGAGGAGCGATCTGCGCCTGAGGCGGGATGATCTGGCGAAGGTTCTGGCGCTTGGAGCGTCCTGGGCCGTCGATCATGGAATGGGGGAGCCTGCGGACCTGGATTTTCTGGAGGAGGGTGGATGCATCGATAGCGCCGAACCGGCTCTGGTGTCGGATCGGGCCCTGGAAAGGGGGAGGGGACAGCTTGGCACTCTCGGCTCGGGTAACCACTTCGCCGAAATCCAGTATGTCGCA
Source organism: uncultured Acidobacteriota bacterium (assembly GCA_963707075.1). Lineage (GTDB taxonomy): Bacteria > Acidobacteriota > Thermoanaerobaculia > Multivoradales > JAHEKO01 > CAXMQZ01. The sequence goes on along the minus strand of CAVPOX010000002.1, from coordinate 276,201 downwards.
CAGATCTACGATCGGGTTGCGGCGCAGGCTCTAGGCCTGTTCCCCGACCAGATCACCGTCACGCTCCATTCCGGTTCACGGGGACTCGGGCACCAGGTCTGCTCGGACCATCTGCAGGTGATGTTGGCGGCGTCCCGGGCGTATGGCATCGAGCTGCCCGACCGGCAACTCTGCTGTGCGCCGATCGATTCACCCGAAGGTCGAAGTTACCTCGGAGCGATGGCGGCAGCCGCGAACTATGCCTTTGCCAACCGCCAGGTCATGACGCACTGGACGCGTGAGAGCTTCTCCCGGGCTCTCGGCAGAGGCCCCAGCGATTTGGGTCTCTCGGTGGTTTACGATGTTTGTCACAACATTGCCAAGTTCGAGAATTTCCAGGTCGAGGGTCGTACCCGGACTCTCTGCGTCCATCGCAAGGGAGCCACGCGGGCGTATCCGCCCGGGCATCCGCAAACTCCGGCCCCGTATCGAGATGTTGGTCAGCCGGTGCTCATCCCCGGGGACATGGGGCGATATTCCTACGTCCTCGTTGGCACCCGGAAGGCATACAGCGAGTCGTTCGGCTCGACCTGTCATGGAGCGGGCCGTCGGCTCAGTCGCAGGCAAGCGAAAAAGGAGGCCAGGGGACGTCATCTCCTGCAGGAGCTCGAGGAGTTGGGGGTCGTCGTGATGGCCGCTGGCATGGCCACCGTAGCGGAGGAGATGCCGGAAGCCTACAAGGATGTCGCCGATGTGGTGGACGTGGTTGCCGGCGCCGGAATTAGCCGCAAAGTGGCCCAGCTGCGCCCACTCGGTGTGATCAAGGGCTGATTCCTCCTGTAGACTCTGCCACCGTGAGCGATGGACTGATACAGATCGGGGGGAAGACACCGAGCGCCAGGTCCAGCCGGCGGCCGGAGTGGCTGAGGATCCGCTTGGCGACTCCGAAACAGTACACCGAGGTCAGAGGCTTGATCGAGGGCCTCGAGCTCAACACTGTTTGTGAAGAAGCTCGCTGTCCCAATATCTACGAGTGCTGGGGCGAGCATGGGACCGCGACCTTCATGATCTTGGGAGATATCTGTACTCGACGGTGTGGTTTCTGTGCCGTAACCTCCGGGCGACCGCAGTCCGGTGTCGACGAGGAGGAACCCTTCAGGGTGGCGAAGGCCGTTTCGCTGATGCGCCTGGGACACGCGGTGATCACCTCGGTCGATCGGGATGATCTGCCCGACGGGGGAGCACGCCACTTTGCCCGGGTGATTCAAGCGATCCACGATCTGCCTGAATCGGTGGCGGTCGAGGTGTTGACCCCGGACTTCCGCGGTGTTCCGGAGGCCCTGGATGTCGTCCTGGCGGCAGCACCAGAGATCTTCTCTCACAACATGGAGACCGTCCCTCGTCTCTACCGCCAAGCGCGTCCCGGTAGCAGGTTCGATCGATCCCTGGAGTTGCTGGCTGAAGCCGCACGTCGACAGACCGAGGGTGAGTTCGCCGGTCGCGTCAAGACAGGCATCATGGTGGGCATGGGGGAAACCGAACAAGAGGTCCGCCAGACAATGGGCGACATCGGCCAGGCCGGAGTCGAGATCCTTACCATCGGGCAGTACCTGCAGCCCACCACACAGCACCTGCCCGTGAGTCGTTGGGTCCACCCCGACGAGTTCGCCCGCTATCGTAGTCACGCAACCGAGCTCGGTTTCGCCCACTGCGAGGCGGGCCCGCTGGTGCGTAGCAGCTACCACGCCCACGAGCAGGTTGCCCGTGCCTCGGTTACCGGACCGTCAGCGCGGGACGCCGCCGCCAGCTGACCAGCCAAAGACCTGTCGCGATCAGCAGAAAGCCGGTGACCTGTGGTGCGCCGAGCGTCTCGCCCAGGGTGATCCATGCCAGGACCGCAGTCAACAGGGGCTGCAGGGTGGTATAGGTAGCTGCCAAAGTGGCGGACGAGCGGCGCACCGCCCAGGTATTGAGAAGGTAGCCCAGGAAGGTCGGGACCAGGCCGATGTACAGCACTCCCAGCCAGACCCCAGGAGCGATAGCACTCGATTCGACTGCTGCGAGAGTGCTGCCGCCCGTCAGGATGACGGCCAGGCCGCCGAAGAGAAAGGACCAGGCGATGACCGTCCGCCAGGGCAGTTGCTCGAGTAGCCGGCGCTGTAGCACCAGGAAGGTGGCGTAGCTCAGGCAGTTGAGCAGGATGAGCAGGGTTCCCAGGGCGGAAGCATCGTTCAGAGAGAAGTTCCGTGGATCGAGCAGGGTCAGGGCGCCGCCGGCTGCGAGGAGGACGCCGAGAAGCTTGCGTCGAGCGATGCCCTCGACCCCGGTCAGCCAGCCGATTCCCACCGCGAACACCGGAATGGAAGGCATGAGAATGGCCGCGTTGGTGGCGGTCGTGAACTTCAGGCCGATGACGAAGAGGATCTGGTTGAGATAGACGCCGAGCAATCCCAAGAGTGCCAGCCAGGGCAGGTGCCGCCTCGCCGGGAGCCGACGGTCCTTGAGCCAGGCCAGTCCAAGCAGCAGGGGTGTGGCGATCAGGACGCGTGTAGTCGCCAGGGCCATGGGGGGAAACGTCTCCAGGACGGCTTTGCCGACCACGTGGAAACCGCTGAAACTCAGCTGCACCGCCAGTAGCGCCAGATGCACGGTCAACAGGGTGTCGTGGCGGGCTGTTTGAGCTTCTCTGGCCATGGCGGTCTGGAGACTACCCTGTTTGCCGATCTTCGGTCCTGCGCGGGTATGAGCTACAATCCGTGCAGTGCTCTCGACGTTTCAAAACCCCGAAAGGAGCAGCGTCGTACTATGACCGAGACCGGTTCAGAGGTCCAGATTCGAATGCTAGAAGACACCGATATCGGTGACATCACCAGTCTCGACGAGAAGCTAGGTGGCCAGTACCGGCCGGAGGTATGGGAACGAAGGATCGGTTATTACTTGCGACGCGACCCGGAAGCGCTGGTGGTGGCTGAGGCCAATGGCAAGGTCGTCGGTTTCATGCTCGGCGAGGTCCGCTCTGGAGAATTCGGCCTCGAGGAGCCCACGGGCTGGGTCGAAGTGTTGGGTGTCGACCCTGACCTCAGAGGACAGGCGATAGGTCGCCGCATGGCCGAACAGATGCTGAATCACTTTCGACAGAGTGGAGCCACGAAGGTTCGCACGCTGGTCGACGAGACGATGGGCGAGATCGGGGAGTTCTTCACTCGTCTGGGGTTCGAGGCCGCACCGATTCGTTCTTTTGTGATGGACCTTTAGCGCGAGGCGGGCGACGGCCTGGAGATTTTCCATGGGAATGACCAAGACATACATACCGAAGAAGTACCACGACGCCGTGGTTCGATGGCAGGAGACCTATCTGCCCGATTTTGACTTCCTGCAGGAAAACTGGGACAAGTACTTTCCCAAGGACCAGCAGTTCGAGCTCTGCGCCTATCGGCAGCTGGGGATGTGCGACGAAATCGAATGTGGAGCCAAGAAGGGTTCCCCAAAGTACACCCGGGCCGCGCAGATGGAGACTGAGCAGGGACGCCATCTGCTGGGAGCGATCAAAGCGCAAGCCAGCACCGAGTTCGGCTCGATCCAACAGCATCAGCTGACCCTGGCAAGGGCCCAGGACGAGGAGGAGCAGTTCTGGATTCTGCGCATGATGGCCGAAGAGATGCGCCATGGCTACCAGATGTTCCACCTCCTGTTGGAGGACGAGTGGCAAGGCGTTTCTGATCAGACTGGCGGTGAGATGGTCGAGGAGATCCTCTCCATGCAGACGGGCTCCCACATCCTGGGAGCTTTCAATATCGATTTCGATTCCTTCATCGACAACGTCACCTTTTGTGCTCTGATCGATCGTGTCGGCAAGTACCAGCTGTCGATGCAAAGGATCAGTGCGTATAAACCGATGGCTGAAAGCATGCCGCAGATGCTGCGCGAAGAGGCGTTTCATCTGGCGGCGGGAGTCGTGCCTCTACGTCGTTGGATGGAAAAGGCGGCGGGGGATTCGGTCTACATCACGACCAATGACATCCAGCGCACACTCAATAAATGGCTTCCCCGTGGATTGGAGATGTTTGGCGACGAGCGGGGCGGCGGCACCAATGTGCGCTACGGCCTCAAGCCGATGAAGAACGCCGAGGCGCAGGCCCAGTACTACGACGAAGTGGGCAAGGTCGTGCGCGATCTCAACTTGCGCTACATCCGAGCTCGCCTGCCACGGCTCGGGGCTGCCGAGGCCGAGGGGTTGCTCGATCGACTGCTGGCCGACGGCGGCAACATCGACGGTATCGCCTGGGAGGACCTTGTGCACATGCCGCATCGCGAGTTCTTTCGTCGTCGGGGTGTTCCCGCCTTCAGGATGATCGGCTGGAATGGTGAGGATTACCAGGACGTGGAGGCCTACCTGCGACATCTCGCTCAACATCTTCCCGACTCCTACCGGGCAGGAAGAGACTTCAGGGACTATGTCGAGCTGCTGCGCAAGATCGGAGATGATGCGCTGACGACGGATGAGGCTGCCCGGACGATGCCGACGTTACGCCGGGTTGGCGGTGTCTGTCCCTGTTCGCGAGCCGTGCGCTGGGTCGTGGATGAGCCGGCCCCCGGCAATGGCCGCAACGGCGGGGCTTGAACTTCCGATCCTCTTGAGCAGAGCCGAGTCATGGGAGGGAGACAGTGAGCGTCTTTAGCCGATTGGTTGTGACCACGCTGCCTCTGGTACCCAAGCCGTTGGTGGGCAAGGTGGCCGCGCGGTATGTCGCGGGAGAGACTCTCGACGAAGCGATCATCGCGGTCAAGAAGCTGAACCAGCTCGGAGCCGTGGCGACGATGGATGTGCTGGGGGAGGAGGTGTCGGATCGAGACAAGGCAGAGAAGGCGGTTGCGGAATACGTCCGACTTTTCGAAGCCATCGATTCTCACAGCCTCGATTCCAACGTATCGATCAAGCCGACACTGCTGGGCCTGAAGATCGACGAGGCCTATTGTCTGGGCAACATCGAAAAGATCGCTGCCACCGCGAAGCAGTTTGGCAACTTCGTCCGCATCGATATGGAGGACCATACCTGTACCGATGCCACTCTGCGCATCTACCATGATCTGCAACCCCGTTATGGCAATCTGGGAGTGGTCCTGCAGACCTACATGCGGCGCTCTCTGCAGGATATTGAGGATTTGCCGCGCGAAGGCGCCAACGTAAGGCTCTGCAAGGGGATCTACATCGAGCCGCGAGAGATCGCCTGGAAGGGCTACCAGACCGTTCGCCAGAACTTCTTGCTGTGTCTCGAGAAGATGCTTCTGCAGGGTGTCTACTCCGCAATCGCGACGCACGACGAGTACCTGGTATGTGGCTCGGTCGGACTACTCGAGAAGCACCGTGTGCCGCACGATAGATACGAGTTTCAAATGCTGCTCGGCGTCGATGAGCAGCTACGCCAGATCCTGCTCGATGCCGGGCACAAACTCAGGGTCTATGTGCCGTATGGTCCTGACTGGTATCCGTATTCGATTCGGCGATTGCGTGAAAACCCCGAGGTTGCGGGACACGTGGCGCGAGCCTTTCTCGGGATGGCCCCGGCGACTCGCTAGTGCGATTCGTCCTGTTGCAGGTCCGCGACGATCCACCAGCTGCGGAGCAGGAGCGTTTGTGCTTCCTCGAGGCGTGTCGGCTGGAGCCCGAGCAGCTTGACTGCGTCAATCTGACCCTGGAGCCGCGAGTGCCGACGACACGACTGCGTGGCGCCGACGCGCTTCTCGTTGGCGGTGCGGGCGCCTACACAGCTACCCGGGCATACAGCTTCACGCCTGCTCTGGAGTCCCTGATCCTGCAGGCAGTGGAGAGCGGTCTGCCGTTCTTTGGATCCTGCTTTGGGCATCATGCCCTGGTGCGAGCCCTGGGAGGGGCAGTGGTGACGGACCACCAGGCTGGAGAGGTGGGGACCTTCGAGGTCGAGCTGACTCCCTCGGGGCGTCGAGATCCACTCCTGGCAGGATTCCCAGAGCGATTCACTGCCCAGCTGGGCCACCATGATCGGGTACGGCGATTGCCTGCGGGCATGGTCGAGCTCGCTCTATCGCAACGTTGCCGTCACCAGCTCTTGCGGCTCGCGGGAAAGCCTGTCTACAGCAGTCAGTTTCATGCCGAGATGACCGATCAGCATCTCCTCGCGCGCCTCGAGATGTACCGCGACACCTATGTTGCCGAGCGCACGAGCCTGGAGGAGATCTCCAGTTGCCTGGTGCCCTCTCCCTGGGCGGATCGTCTGCTGAGCCGCTTCAGGGATGGAGTGCTTTCTGAGGGCGGTAAAGGCGAAGGGGTCTGAATTTCGCTGGAATCGGAGAATATTCATGGAATTTGATATACAGTTCAAGGATAGGTTTTGAGTTCTAGGGGAAGATCTGTCACCAATCAATCGGATGACGCTGTCGCGTATCAGCGGAGGAGGTGAACCATGCCAGCTGTCGATGACGCCAAACTTCTTGGCAAGATCCCGCTGTTCGAGGATCTCGCTGACGACGATCTGGAACATGTCAATGCCCTGATGCACCGGAAGACCTTTCCTGCCGGTGTCAACATCATCACCGTGGCCCAACCTGGAGACATGGTGTACATCCTGCTCGAGGGCACGGTGAAAATCTATGTTGACCAACTCGATGGCTCTGAAGTGATCCTGGCCTTCCTGGGCCCCGGTGACACCTTCGGAGAGATGAGCATGGTCGACAGCGCCGGCCGTTCAGCCAATGTCGTGGCGTTGGAAGACTGTATTTGCCTCCTGATGGACCGGAGCGCATTCCACCAGTGCCTGAAGTCGACCAAGGGTTTGAGCTACAACCTGGTGCGTCTCATGAGCCGCCGCCTGCGCCTGGCCAATGAGCAGATTCAGGCGCTGTCGACGCTGGATGTGCGCGGCAGGGTCGCACGCCAGCTGCTGGCGTTCGCCCAACAGTACGGTCAGGGAGGCGAATCCACGACTGGAGTGACTATTCCTTTGCGGCTGACTCAGACCGATGTCGCCGCTCTGGTCGGTGCTTCGCGTGAACGCGTCAATCAAGTAATCGTCGATTTCAAAGACAGTGGTTTCATTTCGGTAGATCCGTCGCACCGCTTCACGGTGCTCGACATCGAGGCGCTTGTCGGGCGCTGCCAGTAGTCGCTCCGACGGGCATTCGGACCTATAGCTCACCGCCACCTGGACAGATCGCCGGGTGGCGGTTTGTCGATTTCGTGCGCCAATCCGCATGGCCGTGGAGCTTTGCTAGACTGCGGCCGCAGACTTCTTCCTGCCTGAGCGTAATCCGTGCTGCGTGACCTTCATGTTCGAAATCTGGCCGTCATCGTCGAGGCGCAGATCGAGTTCGGGTCCGGACTCAATATTCTGACCGGAGAGACCGGAGCCGGTAAGTCGATCGTGGTCGATTCACTGGCCCTGCTATCCGGGGCCAGGGCCAGCCAGGAGCTGATCCGCACCGGGGCAGACACCCTGTCGGTTTCGGGCGTCTTCGAGCCTGGGGGGCAGGAGTGGCGTGGGGTTCTGGAACAAGCCGGTATCGAAGTCTCGGGCCCGGAGCTAACCGTTCGTCGAGAGATCAATCGCGCCGGTCGCAATCGCGTCTTTCTCGACGATCAACCCGTCACTCTAGGCCTACTCGCCAGGCTGGCGCCGGAGCTGCTGCGCATCCATACCCAAAGGGAAGAGTTGGGATTGGTCTCTCCGGAGTTGCAGCGCATCTGGTTGGACAAAAGCTCCGGTCCGCGAGGGCAGGAAGCTGTCCGGCAAGTGGAGGCTGCCTATGACGAGTATGCTGGTTTGGCAGATCGTCTCGAACGCGCTCAGGGCAATGAGCAGCTACGTCGCGAACAGATCGATCTCCTCGGTTTTCAGATCGAAGAGCTCGACGCTGCCAGGCTGCAACCCGATGAAGATGAGCAGCTCCGGGCTGAGAGAGAGGTGTTGCGGCATCGCGAGGCGATCGCGGCGGCCCTCGGCTCTTCATATGGACTGCTCTTCGAGGACGACGGTGCGGCGGGCGAGAGAATCTCGCTGGCGATTCGCCGGTTGCAGGATATCTCCGATTGGGAGCCGCTGAGTGATGGACTGATTGGGACGCTGGAGTCGATGAAGGTCGGGCTCGAGGACCTGGCTGGAGAACTTCGCCGCCGTCTCGACCAGATAGAAGCCGATCCCTCACGCCTCGATGTGGTGGAGGAGCGTCTATCGGTCATCGAACGACTGACACACAAGTACGGACGGAACTGCACAGGGCTCATCGCACACCGCGAGGCTCTGGAGCGCGAGCTCGAGGAGTTGACAGGTGCTGAGAGTCTTCGCGAAGAACTGTCGAACCGGGTTGGTGAGGCCCTGCAGCGCTATTCGAAAGCGGCCGAATCGCTTTCGGCATTGCGGCGGAACTGGGGTCGAGAGTTATCGGATCGCGTGCACCACGAGCTTGCCGATCTCGCCCTCGGGAAAGCTCGGTTCGCGGTCTCTCTGGATCGTCGACGTCGCGATGAGAGCCCTGTGGAGGTAAATGGTTTGCCGGTGGAGTTCTCTTCCACCGGATACGACCAGGTGAGTTACCAGCTGGCAGCGAACCCCGGAGAGGATCCAGCACCCCTGTCTAGCAGCGCCTCCGGTGGCGAGCTGTCGCGCATCTACCTGGCAGTTCAGTTGGCGATCCGGGCCAGCGGACCGGCGTCGAGCTCCACCCTGGTGTTCGATGAGGTCGATGCTGGAATCGGTGGAGCGCAGGCGGCGGCCCTGGGCAAGAAATTGGCGAGGTTGGCGCAGGGCGGACAGATTCTTGTCGTCACACATCTGCCGCAGGTGGCGTGCTATGCCGATCGCCACTTCCGAGTCGAGAAGCGCACCGAGCAGGATCGGACGGTGACTCGAGTGAGATCTCTCGATGACGCTGCACGAGTGGAGGAGGTGGCCCGTATGCTGGCCGGCAAGCGGGTCACCGAGCTCTCCCTCTCTCACGCCAGGGAGATGATCACCTCTGCGGCCGAGGGTCTGCGATGAGTCGCCAGCCCGAGACCTGGCGATGGGGAGATGACACATCCAGACTTGTGTCAGCCCTGGATCGTGGCGACTTCCTGGCAATTCCAACTGAATCGAGCTACGGACTGGCGGCAGACCCACGAAGTGCAACCGGAGTTGCCAGCGTGTTTCGGTTCAAGGGCCGACCACCAGAGAAGCCTTTGCCGGTTGTTCTGGGAGATCTCGCACAGCTGACCTTGCTGGGCGCCGATCCGAAAGCGTCGGAGCTGGCCGAGTTGCGGACTCTCTGGCCAGCTCCGCTAACGGTGATCATCCCCATTCTCCGACCTCTGCCGGCGAGTGCCGGGGCCTTTTCTCTCGCCGTCCGCATTCCGGCCCATGAACGTCTCCGGTCGCTGTTGTTGGCGTTGGACCGTCCTCTCACGGCGACAAGTGCGAACCCTGCGGGCCGCGAGCCCGTATCAGAGCTCGTGGATCTGCACCGACTTCTCGCTGGTTGGCCAGCCATCATCCTGGATGATGGAGACCTGCCGGGTGGCTTGGCATCGACGATTGTGCAGTGGACGACAGACGGCCTCGTCGTTTTGCGAGAGGGTGCGGTCGACCGGAAGTGGCTCCAGGCGAGAGTCTCGCAGCCCGTTTTTTCCGCAGCCACTGCGGAAATCTCTGCGGATGATCCGGCGGAACCCCTATGAGCGCGGAGCCGATCCAAAATGCATAGATTCCTGTGCAGTCTGTTGTGGGTGCTCGGTGTGCCCCTGGTGGTCTTGGCGCAACAGCCGGAGATGGTATCGCTGGACCCGATCATACCGCTCGCGGAGGTCCGTCCGGGGCAACAGGGTTACGGTCTGTCGGTCTTTCAGGGCCACGACCAGCAGCGGTTCGAGGTCGAGGTGCTCGGAGTCTGGAACCAGGTCGCGCCGGACACGAGCTTCATTCTGGCCAGGTTGTCGGGAATGGGATTGGAGGAGTCCGGTGTCATTGCCGGTATGAGTGGCAGCCCGGTCTATCTGGATGGCCGCCTGGCAGGTGCGGTCGCCTTCGCCTGGCCCTTCGCGATCCATCCGATCGCGGGAATCACCCCCATCGAAGCCATGCGACGGCTCCGGATGGAGGATGCGGAGAGTGGGGTTCCAGCCAGTTCGGGCGGCTCGGTCCCTTTGTCGCAGCTCGTGGCAGCCGAGTTGCCGACCGATCTCCTGGCCGCGTCTCTGGCACGGTGGCGCACTCCGCCAATGGCTGGGGCCAGCAGCGGAATCGGCTGGATCGGCTCGGGCTTCGGGGCGCGAACGGAAGACCTTCTGAGCGAGCAACTGGGGGTGCTCTCACCAGCGGGCCAGTCGACCCCTGCGGTGGCGGGAGATCTATCGGCGGGGGACTCCGTGGCCGCGGTCCTGATGACAGGTGACATTCAGTTGGCGGCGACCGGAACCGTCACCGAGCGCTCGGGTGACGAGATCCTCGCCTTTGGACACCCGTTTCTGAGCGTCGGGCCGCTGGAGGTCCCGATGGCGACTTCCGAGGTCATTACCGTGCTCGCCAATCTTGCGAACTCATTCAAGATCACCAACCTCGGAAAGGTCGTTGGGGCCTTCGATCTGGATCGAAAGTCGGGCATACGGGGGCGTCTAGGGCAGGAGGCCTCCATGACACCGCTGGCCATCGAGGTAGTCGGCGATCGTCAACGGTCTTTCTCGATGCGGCTGGCACGAGTGCCAATGATGACCCCCTCGCTCGTGGCGATATCGCTGCTCGGGGCGCTCGATGCGGTGACCCAGGCAGGGGGCAGTCAGAGCCTTGATCTGCGCGCGGAATTCGAGCTGGGTGAGCGGGGGCTTCTGCCGGTGGTGCAGAGCTTCGATGGAGAGAGCGCCGCAGTGGATGCGGCGCTTTATCTGTTTGCGTTTGCCGATTACCTGCTGAACAACCATCTCGCGGAGATCGAGCTGGCGGAGATCCGGATCGAGCTGCAGCAGCACCCACAGCCGCGCCTGGCGACCCTGGTTGGGGCCCATGCCTCGCGCACCCGGGTTCGCCCCGGAGACCGGGTCTCGCTCACTGTGGATCTCGTGGAGTACCGCGGTCAGCGTCGCCGCGTTTCGATGGAAGTCGTGATTCCCACGAGTATTCCGGATGGTCGCTACTCGTTGTTGGTGGGAGACGGGGTGAGCATCGATGTCGCCCGCCTGACGGTCGAGCAGGCCGAGCCGGTGTCCTTTGATCAAGCGCTCGATCTGTTGCGGTCTCTGCATTCACGTCGTGAGCTGGTGGTGCTGGGGCTCTTCAGCGGCCCCGGACTGTCAGTGGCCGGGGAGGTCCTGCCACAGTTGCCGGGATCGGTTCAGTCCCTCTGGGGCGCCGCATCCTCCAGCAGTGCTGTGCCCCTGAGACTTGCCATTGCCGAGCAGCAGGAGATGGATCTGGAGATTCCGATGGTGGGTGCAGTACGTATCGATCTGGATGTGCGCAGGGATGGCCCGGTTGGCCCGGGTGAGGGTATCGAAGGGCAGATTCCCGACTCATCCTCGCCATCTGGAGCGTCTGCGGGCGCCGGGTCGGACTCATCGTCCGGGTTGGATAGGCCGTCCAAGGAGGGTTCAGTTTGATGGATTGGAACAGATTCCGCTGGCAGTGGCTGGCATCGAGCTTACCTGTCAGAGCCAGATCCCTGGCGCTGGTCCTGGCTGTCGCCTGGTGCTTGCCGTCGGTGGTGAGCCCTTCAATGGTCGAAACTCGATTGTTCCGCCTCAACTCACGCGTTGGATTCCTGAAAGGGACTCTCGACGGAATCGGGGTCGACGAGCTAGGTACGCTGCGGCTTGCCGATCGGGTTGAGCGGCTGGCCGAGGTAGACGAACCGTTCCTGCTGTCGGCTGCATCCCATCCCGAGGGGTGGGTGATCGGCACGGGCAACGCCGGGCGGGTGCTCCTGGTCACGTTTGCCGGGGAGGTGCAAACGCTCTTTACCGCTGCAGAGCCCGAGATTTTCTCGGTCTGGGCGGCTGATGATGGCACCGTCTTCGCTGGATCTTCACCCGACGGCAAGGTCTATCGGATTGCGGAGGGCGAGGCGTCGGTTTTCTTCGACCCGGGGGAGACCTACATCTGGGATCTGGGACTGGCCAGTGATGGGAGCCTGCTCGTGGCTACCGGTACTCAGGGAAAGTTGTACAAAGTGAGCACAGCCGGGGAAGGTGAAGTCTTCTTCGACAGTGAGGATACCCATCTGCGCGCCATGAAGGTGCTGGAGACCGGCGAGATTCTCCTTGGCACTGCCGGTGAGGGCCTGATTCTCAAGCTGTCTCCGACCGGTCAGGCCCAGACCCTCTACGATGCGCCGCATCCGGAGGTGGTGGCATTCGCCGCTGAACCCAACGGTAACTGCTTCGCGGCCTTGCTGGCTTCGGAAGCCAGTCTGATCAATCTGTCGCAGCCGCGTCAGGAGGGTGATGACGAGGCTGAAAGTGGCGACCAGGATGAGGAATCGGGCCAGGAAAATCAGCCGCGGGTCGAGGTGGTCGTGGTGAACGGAGACGAGGCTGAGACCGCACCTGTCGGGAGTCGGCCACCTGGATTTGCCGGTGCCCGTTCCGAAGTGCTCAAGATCTCACCGACCGGGGCCGTCGAGACCTTGACGACGTTTCAGGAAGAGACGGTTTACGCCTTGCGTTGGCATCGAGGGCGGCTCTGGATCGGTACGGGCCTCGAGGGCAAGGTCTTCAGCCTCAAGGATCGCAGGCCAGTACTCGAGAAGGATGTGGATGAGCGACAGGTGGTGGCGCTTCTTGCGGACAGTCCAGGACCTGCGTTTGCTACCACGAATGCTGCTGCTCTCTATCGCATCGTCGATCAGGCCGAGCGCAGCGGCAGCTACACCAGTCCGCCCCTGGATGCAGAGCAGATCTCGCGATTCGGCACACTGCGCTGGCAAGGAGACGCCGCTCGCGGCACCCGGATCGAATTTTCCTTTCGCAGCGGCATGAGCTCCGATCCCGACGGTACCTGGAGCGCCTGGTCCGAGCCCCGAACCGGGGAAGAGATCCCCCTGTCCGACCTGCCTGCGGGGCGTTTTCTGCAATGGCGGGCCAGTTTCTCTGGCGCGGATGGTCAGTCGCCCCACCTCAGCGAGGCGACGGTCTCTTATCGGCAGGCCAATCTGCCACCTCGAGTCGAGAGTCTGTCGCTGTTGGATCCCGGGCAGATCCTGGTACCGGCGAACTTCAATCCCGCGCAGCAGGCCTACGAGCCTGCACATCCCAATCGCCAGGGGATCTTCACGACGGTCCAGCCGGTGGCCATGGACCCGCAGAAACGCTTGAAGACGCTCTGGAAGAAGGGCTATCGCACCTTGCGGTGGGAGGCTGAGGACCCCAACGAAGACCAACTCGTCTACACTCTGTCTTTTCGGCCAGATGGCACCGATCGGAGCTGGCTTGAAATGGTCGAGGATCTTACGCAGGATTACTACAGCTTCGATTCCACAGTCCTGCCCGATGGCCGCTATCGATTTCGATTGCAGGCGGCGGATCGGCTCCGCGCAGACGATGCCGAGCGGCAGGTAGCCGAGGAGATTAGCGAGCCGGTACTGATCGACCATTCGACGCCATCGCTGGTCAGCGTCAGCGAGTCGGAGGGTGGACTGCGGGTCGTCATCGAGGATCGGTGGAATCCGCTTCGGGAGGCGGTCTACAGCGTCGACGCACAGGAGTGGAGACCTGCGTTGCCGGTCGATGGACTCCTCGACGGGCAGCGTGAGACACTGATCCTGCCAGCAATGGAAACAGGATCCCTCTTGTTGCTGAGGGTGACAGACGCGGCCTTCAACGTCGTGACGATCGATTTGACCGGAGGTGAGAGTCCATGAGCAAGCGCATCGCTGTCTATCCCGGATCGTTCGATCCCATCCACAACGGTCACCTCGATATCGTCCAGAAATGCCGGCGCGTCTTCGACGAAGTGGTCATTGCCGTGCTGGGCAACATGGCCAAGGAGCCGGTGTTCTCAGTGGCTGAGCGTGTAGACATGATCTCTCATGAGTTACGTGAATGCCCGGACTGCCGGGTCGAGAGTTTCTCCGGACTTCTCGTGGACTTCATGCAGCAGACGCGGGCGCGCATCATCATTCGCGGATTGCGTGCTGTGTCCGACTTCGAATACGAGTTTCAGATGGCGTTGATGAATCGGCGCCTGAATCCGGCGATCGAAACTGTCTTCATGGTTCCCAAGGAAGACTACATCTACCTTTCCAGTCGATTGGTGCGGGAGGTTTTCTTTCTCGGCGGCAACCTCGAAGGCCTGGTGCCAGAGGCGGTCTTGGAGAGGTTGGCTGGGGTCGCCGATCCGCCGCGGAGTCAGTCGTCCAGATGAGCCTGCCGCCGGCCCTGGAGCGGTTCGTGGTCGCCATGCCAAAGGTGGAGCTCCATGTTCATCTCGAAGGCTCGATTCAACCCGCAACACTGCTCGAGTTGGCGCGTCGTCGACGAGTCGATCTGCCCGCGGATGACGAGGCAGGACTTCGCCGTTGGTTCGAGTTCCGCGATTTTGCACATTTCGTCGATATCTATCTCACATGCTGCCGTTGTCTGCGGGACCCGGAGGACTTCCAGTGGGTGCTCGACCAGTTCATGGCCGAACAGGAGAGACAGAATGTCCTCTACAGCGAGGTCCATTTCACAATCGGTACCCATCTGGCCAACGGCGTAAACGGAGAGGAAGTAGCGGACGCGTTGGCGGAAGCTCTCGAGCGAGGTCGCAAGCGTCGGGGAGTCCAGGTGCAACTGATTCCGGACATCGTCAGAGATGTCGGGCCGGCCATGGCCGATCGAACCCTCGAATGGGCCTTGGCCGGGCAGCACCGTGGTGTCGCGGCGTTGGGGCTCTCCGGCTTCGAGAGCTCCTCGAATGAACCCTACAGGGAACACTTCCAGGTGGCCGCCGATCAAGGTCTGCACCGGGTCGCGCATGCCGGTGAGCACGAGGGATCCGCGACCGTTCGTTCAGCCCTCGAGGTTTGTCAGGCGGAGCGGATTGGCCACGGGATTCGGTCGATCGACGATTGGGATCTGGTCGAGGAACTGGCGGCGCAAGGTATCCCGCTGGAGGTCTGTCCGACCTCGAACATCCGATTGGGCGCGGTCGGCGGGTTCGCCGAGCATCCCTTCGATCGACTCCGCCGAGCAGGAGTGGTGGTGACCGTCAATTCCGATGACCCGCCGCTGTTCGAGACCGATCTCAACCGTGAATACCTCGAGCTGGCGCGACACTTCGACTACGGTGCAGGTACACTGGCCGAGCTCTCGCGACAGGCGCTGCAAAACGCGTTTCTCGAGGAGTCGGAACGAGCGGCACTCGATCGAGAGTTTCGCGAGCAGTTCGAAGTCCTTGGAGCAAAAGTCGATGATGATCGAGTTATCGTTGATGACGACTAGGCCTCGCAGAGGGCCGAGTGGAAAGGAGAACCCTCATGTCTGATCCCGTTATTGCTGATCTCAGTCCGGCGGTTATGGAGCTCGAGGCTGGGACCTACTACTGGTGCCGCTGCGGGCGTTCAGAGAACCAGCCTTTTTGCGATGGTGCTCATGCAGGGACTGAGTTCTCGCCGCTAAAGCTGGAGCTGGCGGAGGACAAGCGAGTGGCCCTGTGCTGCTGCAAGCACACCGACAACTCGCCTTACTGCGATGGTACCCACGCAGGGCTCGACTGACCCTGCCCCGCGGCGAGCGTCTATTGCAGAGCGGCTAACGCCTCCAACCTGGTCGCTTCGAACTCGTCATCCGGGTTCCAAGCAGGCAACTCAGGGCTATTGGCGATCTCCAGACCTGCCTCGAACATCAACTGCGTGTCCTGTACGAAGCCGTCGAAGTTCCAGGTCTCTTCGAGCTCGTCGCTGGGCTGGTGATAGTGCACCGCCTCCCAGGCTTCGATCTGTTCCTTGCCCCAGCCCGCTGGCCGGTCGATGAACTCCGTACCGGTGTCGAGATAGATTGCCGGAACACCGATCCTGGCGAAATTGAATTGGTCGGAACGGTAGTAGAACCCGCGGTCGGGAAACTGCTCCGGTTTGACGGTGCGACCTTGTTGACTTGCGATCTTTTCGACCAGGGCGTCCAGGCTCGACTTGCCGTAACCGATGACTCCCAGATCGTGGGTTGCACCCCAGATATTGGCACCATCGATATTCAGGTTGGCCGCGATGCGGCCCGGTGGCACCGTGGGGTGGAGCGCGAAATACTCGGATCCCAGGAGACCCTGCTCCTCGGCGTCGACGAAGAGAAACAACAGGGAGCGTGAAGGGTGGCGCGGCTGATTGACAAAAGCCTCGGCGATCGTCAGGACCGCAGCACAGCCGGAGGCATTGTCGAGCGCGCCGTTGTAGATGGCGTCGCCTGCGTCGTTCGGCTCACCGACGCCGAGATGGTCGTGGTGGGCTGAATAGACCACGAGCTGGTCGGCGAGCTCCGGGTCGGAACCGGTCAGCAGACCGCCGACATTGGCTCCCTCGACTCGCTCGAGGGTAACGGCCAGATCCAGTGAGGTGTCGATTCCCAGGTCCACGGAACGGAAGTCTCTGCCACGAGCAGCGGCGATCAATTGGTCGAGGTCTTTCCCGGCCAGGCCAACCAGTCTGCGGGCAGCATCCTCGGTAACCCATGACGCTATCTGGAGGCGAAGCTCGTCTCCGGCCGGTAGCTCGAACTGTGGCCCGGACCATGAGGTTTGCACCACCTGCCAGGGGTAGCCTGCTGATGGGGTTGTGTGAATGATGATGGCGCCAACAGCACCCTGCCTCGCGGCGCTCTCGTACTTGTAGTCCCAGCGGCCGTAGTAGAGCCGACGCTCGCCGCCGAACAGGTCCGGATCCCACTCGGGGTCGCTGTTGAGCATCAGCAGCACCTTGCCCTTGAGGTCGGCGCCCACGAAATCGTCCCATTGATACTCAGGGGCTTGAATGCCGTAGCCGACGAAGACCAGACCGGCTTGCTCGATCCGTGCCTCCTCTTCCTGGACACCACTTCCCGCGATGAAGTCCTCCTTGTAGGCGAGATCCAGTTGGCCACCGGCGTGCGAGAAGGTCCAGGTTTCAGGAACTTGCGAAGTGATTCCAACCAGCTCGATCGGTTGCTCCCAGCTACCGTTGAAGGCGGGTTCCAGGCCGAGGCCCTGCATGGTTTCCGCCAGGTATTGTCGCGCCAGTCGAGCTCCCGGGCTTCCAGGGCTGCGACCTGCGGTGCGGTCTTCGGAGATCTTCGCCACATGCTCTTCAAGTCGTTTTGCGGAAATGCTGGCGGCGACCGCCGAGGTGGTACGTGCGTCCTCCTCCGGCGACGGGCTGGCTCCCTGGCACCCCACCAGCAGCAGCATCGCGGCTGCCGAGATCGCCAAGGCGTCGATTCGGACTGGTGGCAACTTGTTGTCTCTCATGCTCCCCTCCTGATAGCTTCATGCAGATCGGAACTCTAGCAAATCGCGCGAGTCGCAGATTCGAGGACTGGACAGCAGCGTGACGGATATGAGCAGAGTGCTTCGCACGGTGGTCAGGGATTGCCTGTACGTAAACTGGGCTTTCCCGGTCGACGCTCTACCGGCGCTACCAGAGCCCCTGCGCTACGAGGAACGACTGCAGGACGGAGTTCGCTACGGCTTTGTCTCGGCACTCCTTTTCCGGCACGAGCACCTTCACCTGGCGGGTCTACCGTTCCTACGGTTCTCCTACCCGCAGTTCAACCTGCGGCTTTATGTGCGCGATCACGAGGGCGTCCCTTCGGTCTTCTTCCAGAGGATTCTGGTACCCGGCTGGGTCGTCCCCAGCGCTCGTTGGGTGGCCCATCAGCCGGCCCAGGCGGCCCAATTCAGCTATCCGCGGCCCTTCGTCGACGACAAGGAGACCGGATGGCGTTGGCAGGTGGTCCGTGAGGAGGCGCTGCGTGTTTCGGCGACCAAGGCTCCTCCACAGACGTATAGGGGCCCGGCCTTGGGTAGCTGGGGCAGGACCGTCGATTTCTTTCGTCAGAGGTTCCGGGGCTATGTGCTGTCTTCAGGCGAGCTGCAACCGGTGGAAACCTCGCAACAATCCGTGCAGCTTTGGCCTCTCCAGGCGTCGGTCGAGGACTCGAACCTGCTGAGGGATTCACTGGATGTAGGCGATGCGTCCTCCTGGCTGCGGCCTCACTCGGCGTGGCTCTGCCCGGAGGTTCCCTATGAGTTCGAGTTGAGTGCCGAAACCGTGCGCCTGTCATTGACCCGGACGGCATCGCCCGCTGCTCCGGATCCGGCCATGTTTCAAGGTTCTCCGAGTACGGCGCGTCGCTCCGCGGCCTGAGCCGCCGCACGTCATCGCTGTGCTACCATCGAACGGGTGAGCGCAGCTCCTCCCAGAGATCACGATCCCCAGAGAATCGCCGTCCTGGCCGGTGACGGAATCGGTCCTGAGGTCACCGCCGAGGCCTTGAAGGTTCTGCAGGCAGCGGTATCGCGGTGGCAGCTCCCGCTGGAGACGATCGAGAAACCCTGGAGCGCCGATCACTATCTGAAGACTGGCGAGACCTTGCCTGATGGGGCCTTGGAGGACCTGCAGGAGAACTACTCGGCAATTCTCATTGGTGCCTATGGGGATCCTCGCGTACCCGATATGCGCCACGCCGCCGATATCCTGCTCGGAATCCGTTTCGGCCTGGATCTCTACATCAACTTTCGACCGATAAAGGCTTACGAGGACCGTCTCAATCCGTTGAAGTACAAGACCGCTGAGCAGATCGATCTGGTGGTCTTCCGGGAGAATACGGAGGGGGCCTATGTCGGCGTGGGTGGCAACTTCAAGAAGGGTACAGCACACGAGATAGCCATCCAGGAAGAGATTCACACCCGTGGTGGAGTCGAGAGAATCCTCAGAGCTGCCTTCGAGTATGCGCGCGACCAGGACCGCGGCAAGGTCTGCATGGCGGACAAGTCGAATGTGATGCGCTATGGCCACGACCTCTGGCAAAGGACCTTTGCCGAAGTCGCGGCAGAGTACCCCGATATCGAGGCCTCCCATCTCTTTATCGACGCCCTCGCAATGCAGATGATTCGCAAGCCAGAGCAGTTCGAGGTCATCGTGACGAACAACATGTTCGGCGACATCATTACCGACCTGGGAGCGGCTCTACAGGGCGGGCTTGGCATGGCTGCGTCGGCGAATCTCCATCCCGGCCGGGTCTCGATGTTCGAGCCTGTCCATGGATCTGCACCCAAATACCGTGGTCAGGGTGTTGCCAATCCCATGGCCGCCATCCTGACGGTTGGCTTGATGTTGGCCGATCTCGGCCATAGGGAGGCGTCCGAGGCCGTCGAGCAGACGGTCTGTGACGCCCTGGCAGCCGGGATCACGACACCGGATCTGGGAGGTGAAAGGTCGACCAGTGAGGTCGGTGACCATCTTGCCCGGGCCCTGGCGAACGCCGTTGTGGGGGCCGTCTAGGATAGAGACCGTCCCTCTCGCTATCCATCATGGGATCTGAACCGCCCGGCTCGCTATCGTGGACGCGGGTTATCGGTCGATTTGTCGATGCCTTGCTGATGGAGCAGGGTTTGTCGCAACGTACCGCCTCGGCCTATGCAGGGGACGTCAACAAGCTGAGCCAGGGTCTGGAGAAGCAGCGGATCGGTCCCCTCGAGGTCACACAAGAACAGGTGGCGGCCCACCTGCGCAACCTCCGCCGGCAAGGTCTGGCACCGCGGTCCATCGCGCGCAGCCTGGTGTCGATCCGTGCGTTTTTCGGTCATCTGATCGAATCCGGCGAACGGCAGGACAATCCAGCAGTCAACCTGTCGCCACCGCGGCTGTGGCGCAAGCTTCCACGGGTGCTTTCGGAGACCGATGTGGAAACCCTGCTGGCAATCCCGGATCCGGATCAGCCGCTTGGCTTGCGCGACAAGGCCATGTTGGAGCTGCTCTACGCTACCGGGATGCGCGTCAGTGAGCTGGTCGAGCTGGAAGTCGGGCAACTTCGATTCGAGCACGGCTTCATTATCGTGCGAGGAAAAGGGGACAAGGAACGCGTCATCCCGGTGGGCGAGGAAGCTGAAGCCTGGCTGCGGAGATACCTGCAGCAGATCCGTCCGACGCTGTCCCGGGGACGGCACGAGCGAGTTTTTGTCAACCGATTCGGCAAGCCACTGAGTCGTCAGGGTTTCTGGAAGAAGTTGCGAGGCTACTGCCGGCAGGGCGGGGTGGAGGAGATTTCGCCTCACGTCCTGCGTCACAGTTTTGCCACGCATCTCCTCGAACACGGCGCCGATTTGCGAGCCGTCCAGATGATGCTGGGGCATGCCGATATCTCCACTACCCAGATCTACACGCATATCCATGCCCAACGGCTGAGATCTCTATACGACCGATTTCATCCGCGCAGTGAGAACGCAACCTGATGAGCCGCCATGTGGCTGGGAGTCGTGCCGTGGTTTGGAGAGCTGTGCTCGGGGCCTGCCTCCTGATCAGCCTTGCTTTCGCCCATTCGCTGCCGGCCGAGTTGGTCCTGATGGTTGGCGGAGGGGTGCTCAAGGTGAACGGTTTCAGCCGGACGGGGGATCAGATCGAGCTCGACCTGTCCTCGGGCGGCACCTTGACGGTGCCGGTGCTGCGTATCGATCGCATTCTGGCTGATGAGATCGAAAGGGCACCCACCGATGCGCTGTCGGCTGGCCATCTGGAGGTCGATTTCAACGGTGAGCAAGGCGTCCCCGACACCCCCTTCGGCGAGCTCATATTCGCCACGGCGAAGCGGCACGCCATCAACCCGCAGTTGGTCGCTGCCATGGTCCTGACCGAGTCTGCCTTCGACCCGGTGGCGGTGTCGCGCAAGGGGGCTGCGGGGCTGTTACAGCTCATGCCATCGACCGCCCGCCGCTTTGGAGTCGACTCCCGCGAGGTCTTCGATCCTGAACGCAATCTGGAGGCCGGAGTGCGCTATCTGCGCTGGTTGATCGACCGATTCGACGGCGACCTCGAGCTGGCGCTGGCGGGCTACAACGCAGGAGAAGCGTCCGTGGATCGCTATCGCGGAGTGCCGCCTTACAGAGAGACTCGCGACTACATCCGGCGGATCTATTCGGCTGCTGTCGCGGACGCGGGTGCCGGTGCACGGGAATAGCGCATCGCGACCAGGGTCTTGTCGTCTTCGCCTACACCGCCACCGGTGAACCTTTCTTCTGCTGCCAGCAGACGGTCTCGAACCTGTGAAGCGGAGCTTGGTGGACCCTCGAGCGCGCGTTGGACGCGATGGTAACCGAAGGGCTCACCCGAATCGTCGGTCGCTTCCACGATACCGTCGGACAGCCAAACGACGACGTCTCCATCTTCCAGAGGTACGGTTCGCTGCCCGTACTGATCGCCAAGCGCTCCGAGCGGATGACCGGTCAGGGCAATCTCCAGGACCTCATCGCCTCGCACCAGATAGGTGGGAGTGTGTGCCGCATTGGTGAGCTCCATCTGGCCTTTCTCCAGATCAACCACTGCGATCGTCGAAGTGACGAAAAACCGGCGTTTCTGCTCTGAGCGCACCATGAGGCTAAGGCGACGGAAAATCTCCACCGGGGGTTTGCGCTCCTGGACGAGAATGACAAGAGCAGCTTTGAGCATCGCCATGCGAAGCCCGGTCGGCAGGCCGTGACCCGAGACGTCGGCGATGACGACGGCCAGCCGATTCTGGTCGAGTCGGAAGATGTCGAAGTAGTCTCCACCGATCGCGGCGCTCGGTTGGAACAGAGTCGCGAACTCGATGCGCTCAGACGACGGGATGTCCGCTGGCAGCAGGCTTTCCTGCAGTTCTCGAGCGATCTGGAGCTCCTTTTCCAGGACCTCCTTCTGAGCCACCGCGATGACCGATCGGTCGAGACCGGCCGCCATTTCGTTGAAGGAGTTTTGCAGCTCGCCGAGCTGGTCACGGCGACGAACCGGAATGCGGACGGAGAATTCTCCCTGGCCCACGGCGTCCGTGGCCCGGCTGAGCTGATTGACCGCTCGGCTCAGGCTGAAGATCATGAAGAAGGCCATGAGGAAGGCCACGGCATAGATGCTCAACAGGACGCCGGTGATCGCGATCAGGCTGGCCCAGACTGCGGTGTTGACCTCAGCCGATCCTCCCATGAGATTGCGGTAGATCGTTGCCGGAGTCCCATTGAGCGAGGCGGTGAGGTATTCGGAGATCGGGGTACCGTTGTGCAGGCTCCTGAACGGTCCCGCCAACTCACCCCACCAGATAATCGGTCGCCGCCACCATCTGTTCTTTCCGCCTTCGGGTGGAGCGCCGAAGAACTGGTCTCGTTCTTCCCCGGCGGGTCGGGTTCCGAGGGGCTGCAGGACGATCTCCTTGCCCATCCAGTCGAGTCGGATCCATCCTTCCTTGCGAGGGTCCTCGGCACGCAGCAGCATTACCCAGACCTCGCTGCGGCGTGCCAGCTCTGTTTCGATCGATCCATCGAAGACCGCCAGGACGGCATGTCGCTCCCCGACTGCCGTGGCGGCCAGAGTCGGTGTGCCGTCGGCTCTCGCGACAAAGGAGAGAAGCGGTCTCTTGTTCTCGTCCGGATCCTGTCGAGCTGCAAGCCAGTCGGGCAAGTAGTCGGGGAGATCACGATCGCCGGCGGTACGTTGACCGTCGAAGTAGTAGGCATAAACCAGCCGACCGTCGCTGTCGACCACGCGCTGGCCCGACTCACGCTTCTCGAGTTGGGAGATGGCGGCATCCCCGATCTCTTTCTGCAGAGTGTTTCCCGCGTCGCGGTAGAGATGACCGAGAAAATAACCACCAAGCAGAAAGAGATTGAGCAGGATCAAGAGGATGACCATGGGTATCGGCAACACACCGATGAGGAAATAGGAGAACGCCAGGCGTCGGCCGACGCGCCAGAGGAACAGCTGAAGACCCTTCCACAACAGCCAGAGCGCCAGGAAGACAACCGCTCCGAGGGCCAGTCCGTAAAACAACTGGCGGGTCAAGGGGAAGTTGAGCACCCATCCGGCTGCGCTGACCAGCAGGATACAGCCTGCCAGAAAGGCCAGTATCCAGGCGGAACGTCTCAGAAAAGGTCGGGCCATGAGCAGGAGATTCTACGCAGGGGTCAGTAGGCACTACGTTGGAGCTCCCTGTTTTGTTCTCCGGAGCGGGTCGAGGCTCCAAGCAGACATCTTAGCTCGGAAGGTCCTTCCTCCGCAGGGTACTGGTCCGGGAGCCATATTCTGCTAAACTTCCGCCTCTCAGGTAGGGCCCGGGAGAGGTCGTCCCGCCATGAACGCCATCCACCCCAACCTTCAACCACGACGGTTCTCATTAACCTAACTTCTTGGCACAGTCGGGAAGAGTCCAGAGACATCATGAGTTCACAAATCAACGAGACAACAGATCAGCGAACCCGTTCGGTCACCACCGAAAAGGTGGATGAGGTTGTCATCCGCTTCGCAGGAGATTCCGGCGACGGCATGCAGCTGACTGGCGGCCAATTCACCAGCACCTCGGCACTGGCCGGCAACGATCTGGCGACATTTCCGGATTTTCCGGCCGAAATCAGGGCGCCTGCCGGAACCTTGCCAGGAGTGTCAGCGTTCCAGGTTCGCATTGCCGACTACGATATCCATACCCCCGGCGACGTGGCCGATGTGCTGATCGCCATGAACCCGGCGGCACTGAAGAAATCCCTGGTAGATCTGAAGGCCAACGGCATCATCATCGCCAACACCGATGAGTTCAATGCCCGCAACCTGAAGAAGGCTGGCTACGAGGTCAGCCCCCTGGAGGACGCCAGCCTGGAGGGGTATCGGGTGTTTCCAGCCGAGATCACCACAATGACCCGCCGGGCTCTGGAAGACAGCGGATTGGACACCAAGACCCAGGACCGGTGTAAGAATTTTTTTGCACTGGGGATGGTCTACTGGATGTTCAGCCGTACGCTCGAAACCTCGATCGATTGGCTCAAGCAGAAATTCCGAACTCGACCAGAGATCGCCGAGGCCAACATCAAGGTCATGAAGGCCGGGTTCAACTTCTGTGACATCACCGAGGTCTTCCAGGTGCGTTACGAGGTCGAGCCTGCCCGACTCGATCCGGGCGTCTACCGCAACATTGTCGGCAACAGCGCTTTGGCTCTGGGCCTTGTCGCCGCCAGTCGACGCAGCGGGTTGCCACTGTTTCTCGGCTCCTATCCGATTACTCCCGCCAGCGACATCTTGCATGAGCTGTCCCGTTTCAAGAACTACAACGTGACGACCTTCCAGGCCGAAGATGAGATTGCCGCCGTCTGCGCAGCGATCGGGGCCTCCTTTGGCGGGGCGCTGGCAGTCACCACCACAAGTGGTCCGGGCCTGGCCTTGAAATCTGAAGCCATCAACCTGGCGGTGATGGTGGAGTTGCCCCTGGTCATCTGCAACATCCAGCGCGGTGGACCTTCCACTGGCCTGCCTACCAAGACTGAACAGTCCGATCTCCTGCAAGCAATGTTTGGCCGTAACGGTGATTCACCCGTCCCGGTCCTGGCTGCGGCTTCGGCGGCCGACTGCTTCGACATGGCGATCGAAGCGAGCCGCATCGCGGTGCAGCACATGGTGCCGGTGATCCTGCTTTCCGACGGGTACATCGCCAACGGATCCGAACCCTGGAGGCTTCCGGCGATCGATGACCTGCCCGACCTCAGAACGGAGTTCTGGACGGACACGGAAAACTTCGAGCCCTATGCCCGAGACCCGGAGACCCTGGCCCGGCCGTGGGCGATTCCCGGGGTGGCCGGACTAGAACATCGAATCGGCGGTCTGGAGAAGGACAACCCGACTGGCAACGTATCCTACGACCCGGCCAATCACGAATTGATGACGCACCTGCGGGCCGAAAAGGTGGCACGCATTGTCAAGGATGTCCCCGAGCTGATTGTCGAGGGAGACAGCAGCGGTGATCTCCTGGTCCTCGGTTGGGGAAGCACACTCGGTGCGATCACTGGAGCGGTTCGTGGCGCGCGCAAGCAAGGCTTGAAAGTCGGTAGGGCTCACCTGCGTTATATCAACCCCTTCCCGGCAAATCTGGCGGAGGTCCTCGATCGGTTCGACCAGGTTCTCGTTCCGGAGATGAACACAGGTCAGCTCGCCTTGCTGCTGCGAGCTCAGTTCATGAAAGAGCTGATCAGCTATTCGAAAGTCCAGGGTAAGCCCTTCTACCGTTTCGAGATCTTGGCCAAGATCGAGGAGATTTTGGGAGCCGCAAAATCATGACAACCGAATCGACCGTTCTGACGAAGAAAGACTTTCAATCCGACCAGGAGGTGCGTTGGTGTCCAGGTTGCGGAGACTATGCAATCCTCTCTGCGGTTCAGTCGGTATTCCCCGATCTCGGTATCCCAAAGGAGAAATTCGTTGTGGTCTCGGGTATCGGCTGCTCGAGCCGTTTCCCGTACTACATGGATACCTTTGGCTTCCACTCCATCCACGGCCGAGCGCCAGCCATTGCGAGCGGCATCAAGATCGCTCGCCCGGACCTGGAGGTATGGGTAGCGACCGGCGACGGGGACGCCCTTTCTATTGGCGGCAACCACCTGATCCACCTCTTGAGACGCAATGTGGGTGTCAAGGTGATCATGTTCAACAACCGGATCTACGGTCTGACCAAGGGACAGTACTCGCCGACTAGCGAGGCTGGAAAGCGCACCAAGTCGACACCCTACGGCTCGGTCGATTTCCCCTTCAATCCGTTGTCGTTGGCTCTCGGCGCTGGCGCCACCTTTGTGGCCAGGACTGTCGATATCTACCAGAAGCACCAGCGGGAAGTCTTGGCCAAGGCGGCAGCTCATCGGGGCTCGGCCTACATCGAGGTCTATCAGAACTGCAATATTTTCAACGATGGTGCCTTCCGATACATGACCGAGAAAGACGTCCGGGACGATCAATCCATCTATCTACAACATGGGCAACCTCTGGTGTTCGGCAAGGAGAAGGACCGCGGGGTGAGACTCAACGGTACCCGGCTCGAGGTCATTCGGTTGGGAGATGAATTCGGGCCCGAAGATTGCCTCGTCTGGGACGAGACCGACCCGAACCCGACCATCGCCTTCATGGCGGCGCAGATGTCCGCGCCGGCGTTCCCGACGCCTCTCGGCATCCTCCGGTCTGTCGACATGCCAACCTACGAGGGCGGCGTCGTCCATCAGATCGAGGAGCAGGTCGAATCTCGAGGCCAGGGGTCGCTCGAAGACCTGATTTATGCGGGTGAGCTCTGGACCGTGGGGAAAGACGGCGGCATCACCCGAGGGGTGGCCAAGGACTGATCAGGGCGTGGGGTACGCTGCAGCGACCGGTTTCAGATAGGTCTCCCGGCCAACAACTTCTGGATCGAGGCTGAACTCGTAGAGCTCCAGCCCACCGAACAGGGCGCGTACGGTTTCATGGCCTCGAGCCTGCAGGCTCCTGGCTAGTTCGACTGCTTCAGTACCGGTATCGTCGAAGAGCACGACGGGCGTATCCTGGTCCGGTTCCCAATCCGGACCTGGCAGCCGAATCGAACCCTCGAGCGTCATACCTTTGGGATCGGCCCGGACGTCGATCAGTCGAAGGGCTTGATCTTCACGGAGCCGCCGAAAGAGCGTGAAGGGAGAAAGCTCGAGCAGTGGGTCGAACTCCACGACCGGTTTGCCATCGTCTCGCAAATGGATCGGCATGATGGTTCTTCTTCCCGGTGCGCCTCAGAGCAACGCACAGTCGTGCGCGGCCCAAACCAGGCCGGAGGCCACCTTGGGCAGGAATCGGGTCGATTTGGGTGGCAGTATTTGGCCACCTTTCATGGCCTGAGCGAAATCGCCTCCCGACATCGGCGGTAGCCAGAAGCCGAGAGTGGCCTCGCCACCGCTCAGCTCTCCGAGGAGCCGGTCGGGGTCGGAGCGATAAGCCACCGTTCCATCGGTGGCAGCCTCCGGTGGCAGGCCCAACTCGGGAAGCAGAACGCCGTGAAGCCAGCCAACGGCCAGGTGACGAAGGCAGGGAGACAGCGACTCGGGAGCCCTGTTGGCATCGAAACTCCAGAGCTCGGTTCGTGTTCCGACGCTGACGCCCAGAGCCGGCTGGGGAGTGCCAGCCACAGCCTCGGCGATCGCTTGGCCCGAGTTGCTCGAAATACTTCGGTGACTCGTCGCCAGTCCTGCCACGCTCTCGATGTCGAGGGCGAGGCGAAGTTGTCGATGGATCGGATCGATCGCAAGACCTGGGGCAGTGAGACCGGTGATCACGGACAGCTTGGCAGCCGCGGCGGTGCCGGCGAGGGCCTCATGCTCCTGGGCGTAGCGCTGGGCAACGGCATAGCGATGGTGGCCGTCGGCTATCAATCCGACACACGGCGTCAACAGGCGCCGGTAATCCGCGATGCGGTCCGCTGCGGTGATCCGGTAAAGCCGATGGCGATGACCTGTACTGTCCTGGTGTTGCACGAGCGCCTGCGAGTCCCGCAAGTCGTCTGCGAGCAGTTGATCCAGTCTTCCGTCGTCGTCGGCCAGCAGAAGAATGGGCTCGAGGTCGATCTGTGTTTCGCGGAGTAAAGAAAGGCGCTCATCGACCGTCTTGGCCACCGTCGCCTCGTGGGGGCGGATAATCCCTGACGATGGGTCTTCGAGTCCGACCAGCGTGGCCAATCCGAGACGACGTCGTTCGTCGGGAAACAGGATCTCGTAGGGATAGAGAGCCGGTTGATCGTCAACGGTCAGCACACCGGTCTGCAGCCAACTGGCGTGCAGGTGGGCCGCAAAGCCGTGCGGATCGACGTCGACGCCCGGTCGGATCAAATGGGCGAAATGGTGAGGCTCCTGTTGCAGCTCAGCGCGGAGTACCTCATCGATCTGATCGTAGGGTGGCCCCGCGAACGAGCCCGCCCGACTCGCGTCGGCAAACCGGGTACCGCTGAATGCATGAATTCGCATGGTCTCGAGAAAGCGATTTTAACGATATCCGTGGCGTTGTGCTGCAGTGCTGGCGGAGAGCTTATACTGGGCGTTACCATGGCCAAGCTCGAGCGTCAGGCGGAACCTGCAGTAGTGCTGCATGTCGAGGGTCATGATGGTTAGGCGATACCGACAGCGAGTGTTGAGTCTGGTCAGTGTGCCGCAGGAGGTCATTCGGAGCTGTTATCGCGATCGAATCAATACCGAGGCGGCGAGCATCGCGTACTATTTCTTTCTGTCGTTCTTCCCCATGATCCTGACCCTCTTCTCTCTGACGGGGCTTCTCGGCCGGGAAGCCGCCTTCGATTGGATCATGAACGAGTTCCTGGTTGCGCTACCGGATGCGGCATCGGAGGCCATTGGCGAGTTCGTCCATCAGGTCACCATGACACGCAGTGCCAGCGCCTTGTCCATCGGTCTGCTGTTGACCGTGTGGACCGCCTCGAACATCTTTGCCGTACTGGCGGACGGATTGAACCAGGCGTACCAGGCCGAACGGCGGCATCGCTGGTGGAAGCGGCGAGCGATGGCGCTGGCGCTCCTGTTGATTCTGGCGGGTGCCTTGATCGTGCTGGCGGTCATCGTGCTCGCCGGTCCGGCAATCAGCAAGGTGCTGCAACTCGAGGCGTCGGGTCACGGTCTTCTGTGGCCGCTGACCTTTCTCCTGGCGGTGGCGATGATGTGGCTGATCTACTACTGGTTACCCAATCACGATCAGAGTCGGTCGAAGCGCTGGATCCTCGTCGGAGCCATGGTGGGCACTATCCTGTGGATCGGGGCGACCCTGCTCTTTCGTCTCTTCCTTTCCTACAGCAGCCGATTTACGGCGATCTATGGTCTCGTCGGAGGTATCGCGGCCTTTCTCATCTGGCTCTACCTCACAGCCATGTGTGTGTTGGTCGGCGGTGAAATCGCCGCTGTTATGGAGCGCCGGGCTACGGCGAGCCGTCGGCTTCGGCGTTCAGTTGTCGAGTCCGAGCTCGGCCAGGCGCCCTCGAAATCGGCAATCTGACGCAAGTGAATCAGTCGTTGGAGGGCAGTGCTTCGAGCTCTTCCTCCAGTTCCTTCAGCCGCTTTTCCAGAAGGTCGATGCGCTCCATCAGGTCACCCTGATGCTCATTGAAGCGGTAGACGCGCTCGTGCCATTCGGGGCTGTCGATGGTTTCTTGTAACCGCTCGATGGCTGTGTTGAAGAGGTCGGTCTCGATCTCGATGGCGCCCTCGAGCTCCTCCGGGGAAGCCTGGTGTGGAGCCGCATGACCTTCACCCAGGTGAAACTGACGAATGTCCACCCATGGACCCTCGTGTTCCGTCAGCGTTGCCGACAGGGTCTGAACCCGTCGATCTCGCCAGATTTCCACTTGAACCACGGTATCTCTCTCGCGCCTGCCGATGGCTATTACCAGGTCGGTGGTGGAATCGATGGGCTCGTTGTCGATCGCCGTCAGAATGTCACCCACAGCGATGCCGCTGCGCGCAGCGGGGCTTTCAGAGGTGACCTTGGAGATCATCACGCCGGCTGACTCGGGTACTCCAAAATGGCGACGCAGCTCCGGCGTCAGCTCGATGGATTGCACTCCGAGAAACGCCCGACTTCCCTGCATACTCCAGGCGTAAACCGGTTCTTGGGAGTTGCGAACCACGATGACCGGCCGTTTCACGACTCTCAGGTGTTCGTCCTGGTGATCCTGGCCCCGCGCCGGAGTGGTGGCGAGAAGCCCGAACAAGGCGCTCAAACAGAGACCCGCCCCTGGGATGAAGCGGATCACCGATCTTGGGATTCGGATCGACATGGTGCTCTCTCCTCTCTGGCTCATGGTTCCCAGTTTGCCGAACGAACGTCGCGCGTGTCTCGACGGCTGTCGAGTTGGTTGGGCTCGAGCCGATTCAGATCGAGCACCAGGTCGAGGGAGTCGTCGCCTCCGAGATAGAGGTGGTTGTCGGGTGTGGATGCCTCCTGTCGGATCGAAACGACTTCATTCAGCAGCTCCTCGTACCTTGAACGCAACTCTTCTACCTGCTGCTGATAGGCGAGTTCGGCTGCTTGCTGCCGTTGATGGACGATCATGGCCCCTACCGCCAGGCCCGACATGAGAGTGATAGCTCCGGCCCAGGCCAGTCTTGCCAGACGGCGCGGGGTGTTGCCCTCTCGATCCTCCACGGCCGCAAGGACTCTATCGGTGAAATCCTCCGAAGCCTGCGTTCTGGGGAGCCGGGAGAGTCCCGACAGCAAGGTGTCTCCGGTATCGCGGTGAGTCATAGAGAGCCTCCGTTCCGATAGGCTTCGAGCTGCTTCTGCAAGAGTTGCCGCCCGCGGAAGATCCTCGACTTGACGGTGCCTTCTTGGCAGTGCATCAGCTCGGCGATGTCTCGATGCGTCCAGCCCTCGACCAGGGCGAGAATCACTGGAGTTCGATAGCGCATCGGGAGCTGGAGTAGGGCCTCGCCGAGTTGTTGCCCGAGTTCGTGCTGGAGCAGGTGCATCTGTTGGGCCGCTTCACTGTAGCTGCCGTTGGAGGAGAAGAAGAGAAGTCCGAGGCGTTGCCAACGCTGTTCGCGACGCATCTGACTACGAAACAGGTTGGTGGCGATACGGTAGAGGTAGGCCTGCAACTTTCCCTGCTCGTGGTAACGACTACCTCTCTCGTAGAGTCGAAGAAAGGACTCCTGGGCCAGATCCTCGGCCCGGTCCGGGTTGCCACACAAGCGGGTCAGGTAATTCACCAGTCCATCCTTGTGGCGCTCGATGAGGTCACCGAAAGCGACGCGGTCTCCTTGCCGAGCGCGCTGAAAAAGCTCACTGTCAGTAGCGCCAGAGCCGTCGTTCAACGTCTCCTCCCACTTTGTCTAACGCGTGATCGCGTCAAAAGTTCCCGGCGGCTAGGGGGCCGGGGTCAAGTGGCGGGTTCGGCGGCGATAGGTGGGCGGGCTGACTCCCAGGAGTTGGGCTCCCACTCCGACGTTGTCGGGGAATCGGGCCAGAATCTCCTCGAGCAGCACTTCCTGGGTGCGGGAATGCAGCTCGCCCTCGCCAGCGGGTCCGGTGCGGGTGAGCTCGGCGAGAATCTGGCGCACCTCGTCCCAGTCCTCCATCCGGCGGGCCAGACCGGAGCTCTCCTGATCCGCCGCACTGCGTAGCCGGCGTCGATAGGTGCTCTCGGGCATTCCCACCAACGAGGCAGCCTCGCGAGCTGCGTTGTTGGTGGTCTGCGCGGCTTCGAGGAGCAAGTCGTCTCGCAGCCAGGTGCCGAACGGTAGACGAAGCGGCGGAGTGGCGCGGGCGGTTCGATCGATTCGGTCCCCCAGTTGTACCCGGAGCTCTTGCCAGAGATCAGCCGCGGCAATGGCGTCGTCGTCAGTTTCGAGCGCATCCAGGCCGATATCGGAAGACACCCGCATGCTCTTTCGTCGGTCGGATCGGGAGCTCATTCCCAGCTCCTCGGCGCCGATCTCGTCACTCTCGCTGAGGATGACGCTCTGCAGGATCTTGTTCTGCAGCTCGCGGACATTGCCCGCCCACCGGTGCCTTACCAGGAACGCTTCGGCCTCGGGAGTGAACTGTCGGACTCCCTTCTGGTACTGCACGGCGAAGAGATCGAGAAAGTGGCGGGCCAGGTGCAGGATGTCGTCGGGACGCTCACGCAGCGCCGGGATCTCCAGGCAGACCACATTGAGCCGATGGTAGAGGTCTTCGCGAAACCGGCCTGCCTTGACCTCGGCTGCCAGGTCGCGATTGGTGGCGGCGACAATTCGCACATCGACCGATTGCACCTTCGATCCACCGACCGTGGTGAACTCCTTGTCCTGGACGAACCGGAGCAGCTTGCTCTGCACCTCCAGTGGCAACTCGCCTATCTCATCCAGCAGAACCGTGCCGTTTCTTGCCTCGACCAAACGGCCCGTTCGGCGACCTTCGGCTCCCGTATAGGCGCCGCGCTCGTGACCGAACAACTCGCTTTCGATCAGCGTCGACGAGATGGCGCCACAGTCGACGATGATGAAGGGATGTGTCTTGCGCTGACTGAGCTCGTGAACCGTTCGGGCAAGCAGTTCCTTGCCGGTACCGCTCTCACCTGTGATCAGGACGGTCGCATCGGTGGGTGCGACTCGTTTGACCGTGGTGACCAGCTCTTCCATTTCAGGGGAGCGGTAGACCATCTTGACGTGTTGCAGGGCCTGGCGCAGCTCACTCAGCTCGGCCCGGAGCTTTCTGCGCTCCTGGTCCTGTCGGCGCTGCTCCAACCCGGTAAGACGTGCTCGGTCGAGTGCTACTGCGATCTGGGCAGCCAGCGATTCGAGAAAGATCAGGTCGGCCGAATCGAGCGTCAGGATGTTCTGTCGCCCTTCGACAAACAGACAACCAAGAGCCCGTCGGCCAGCCTTGAACGGGGCAATAAAGCAGACCCGTTGCGACGCGGAGGCGTGGTGCTCGTGCACCCTGGAGTTGCTCAGAGCGGTCTTGATCTGTTGCTTTTCGAACGATTCGAGCTCGACTGTCTCGACCCTCGACTGCAGTCCGCCGGTGGATTCACGGCGGGTAAGGCCACAGAGAGTCCGCACCTCGCTGCCATCGTCCAGATCGACAATGCCGATCCGATCGGGTGTGAAAGCCTGATAGAGCTTCTCGACGACTTCGGCTGCCAGGCCGTCGAAATCCGTCTCCAGAGCCAGGATGTCGATGGTGTCGTGGAGAAGGGCCATGTTGCGGTAGTCCTTCGACATATTGCCGGTGAAGATGCCGCTCAGCCGATCCTGGCCGTCACCATTCTCTATGTCTGGAGCATCCCTGAAGCTGACAATGCGGCCGCCACCCGCCCTTTTGGCCGCATTGAGCGCGCGATCGGCGCGACGAACGATCTCCAGAGTTCCTGCGGAGCTCTGAGCCTCGGGCTCGAGACAGCTCAGGCCGATACTGAAGGCCAGCTCGATGTCACCCTCGAGGTACGGAGCGGCAGCCAGGTTCTCGGCCACGCGCTGGGCCACCTCCAGGGCCTCGGTCTCGGGGGTGTCGGGCAGGATCGCGGCGAAAATGACCCCGCCATAACGGGCCACGAGGTCGGTCATGCGGAGGCCCGGACGCAAGCGCTCGCTGATCTCGCGCACGCATTGATCGCCCACTTCGCGTCCCAATCGTTCATTGATGTGGGCGAACTGATCGGGGTTGATGAACAGCAGTGAGAGAGGCTGGGACTCCGCCTGGGCGCGTTCGAGCTGATTGGTGAGGACTGCCTGGAATGCCTTGCGGTCTGCCAGACCGGTGACGGGGTCCTTGAGGATGACGGTGACCTGCGAAGTATGGCTCGCCAGCGCACCACCGAGGACGAACAGCCATTCCCACCACACCCGAGAATCCCCGTCTTCGGCAATCCTGGAGGGCAGGTGGCTATTGGCCAGTCTGTCCAGAACTGCGCCCTTGCCCTGCGGCAGCCGGATGCCGAGCCAGGCACCCAGGACATCCTCCTGGGCCGAGTCGGTGTCCGTGCGACGGCGTCCGGGGCTCTCGACTCCAAACCTCGCCAATTCCCAGGGTATTTCGACGCCGGGCAACGTGATCAGCCCGCAGTCTGCGTCGTGGCTGGGGATGAGTTGGAGGGCAGTGGGGCCGGCGCCGTCATCTTCCTCGCCAGTCTGCTGCCGGGCGAATTCCTCGGCGGCCTCCAGGTCCCGCAGCTCCGGGACGGGGGGAGCATCGCCATAGTGAATCAACAGCGGTTGGAAGAGCCCCCCGGGAAGTGAAGGGACAAAGAGCGTCACGGTCTCCGCGCCACTCAGCTTGCGGATACCCTGAACGTAGGAGTGCAGGAGTGCTGGCGATTCGATCATTGATTCGGGAGCTGATCTACTCGCTAGGCGAGCTTGAGCGTGCTGGATTTCATGCTAGCACGGGTGCGCTGGGCTAGCGGATTCGGATTGCCAACCAGTCGAGAAGATCGATCAGCGTGCGTGCACCGCGGTAGGACCGTGGCCACTCGCTGTCCAGCGGTTTGAGCTGTCCATCGAGCGACTGCCGACGCCTGGCCTCGCGGGCCTCCTCCTCTTCGCGACGTCCCACCGCGATCTCACCCCCCTGCTGGACCCATCGCAGAACCGCCTCCAGCTCTTGGCCGTCGAACCAGAATCCATGGGGCCGACAGTGGTCGACGATGACCCCGCTCTTGCGACCGAAGTTCCGCCGATGCATCAGCTTGCCACAGATGGGGCAGGGTCGGTAGAGCGAGCCACTCTGTCCGGCGGTGCCCGCAGGGGGCTGGCCTCGTGAATCGAGGTTGATCTCTTCGTCGACCGACGCTGCCGTGCTGCGGACTCTCTTCAGCAGGAGCTCGAATTCCTCGCCGGCGAGCCAGAGCCCCGTACATTGCGGACACTCCAGCACGCCGATTCCCGGCTCGCCGATCTTTCGACTGCTGAGGTGCTGCTCGTTTCCACATGCCGGGCAGGTGCGTTCGCTCGGCGAGCCGGCCCTGCCAGATGGCATCAGGGGTGCGGCGCAGTGGTGGCAGAACCGGGCGTGATCGCTGACGCGCGTCATGCACTCGGGGCAGATGGTGTGCAGATCTCGTTCGTGCAAGGTGAAGTCGGCGTCACAGAAGTGGCACCTGGGGCTTCCGGCCTGGCGGGGAGCGCCGCAGGAGGAACATCGTACTACCGCGGCTTCGTGCACCTCCGGCCGATGCACCAGGAGTATGGAACCGCACAGGCAACGAAAGCGAGAGCCCTCAGCCAGGTCGCTGGCATCGTATTGACGTTTGCACTCGGCACAGGCAACCAGCAGGCGCATGTTCAAAGGATGGTGCAATCCTGCGAGCGAGTCAATCGGGTATTCCGCACGGTCGCCTGCAACCTCGCGAACCCGAATTGCGTCCTTTCAAGTATGCGGTCGGGTCTCTGGCGTGGGATGAGCCGCCTGAAACAAACCGTAATGCTGATTCGTACTCATGAACAAACGCACCTCGGCTGTGGTTCGCAGGAAACCAGATGCTGAGAACAGCTCATCCACGGAGGCCCCCATGCGGTATCGCAGATCCAGCAACAGCAAAGCAGCCAACCGCAGCCGACGCGTCAGATTCCTGTCGCTTCTGGCCGGTGTCCTGATCGTAGCCCTCGGCATCGTCTTCGTGATGAACCTCGGCGCGACCAAAGCCGATGGTGCATCGACCGAGGACCAGGGCGACGCCGCCACCGAGAAAACTGCGGATCAGGAAGAGGTCGGTGCCGAAGATGAGGCGGAAGGAGAGCAGGGCGAGAAGGCTCCGGTACCGGTGGAAGTGGCTGATATCTCAGTGGGTTCGGTGTCGGCTTATATCAGCTCGACAGCAAACCTGATCGCTGAATTCGAGGTCAAGGTTCTCTCAGAGGTCGAGGGTCGCGTGCTGAGCTTGCAGGCTGAAGAGGGCGACACGGTGCGCAAGGGGCAGGTGCTGGCGACGCTGGTCCCCGATGATGAGCAGATCAGTGTCAAGAAGGCCGAGCTCAGGGCCTCGAATACGCGGCTCGCTTTCGAACGGGCCCGCGATTTGGTGGAGAAGGAGCTCATCAGTCGCGAGGAGTTCGACAAGCTGGAGATCGAGAATGCGCTCGCCGAGCAGGAGCTGGCCGAGGCCCAATGGGCCCTCTCCAAGACCACTATTCGGGCGCCCTTCACCGGTCGGGTCACCGCCCGGATGACCCAGGCTGGCCAGCACGTACAGGTGGGTGAAGAGCTCTTCCAGGTCACCGATTTCGATCCCTTGATCGCTCGGATCTATCTTCCCGAGAGAGATGTGATCGGCTTGAGCGAGGGGCGCGAGGTGCGGCTTCACCTGAATGCGGACCAGGATGTGGCTTTCAGCGGGCGGATTCGTCAGATCAGTCCGATCGTCGATACGGCAACTGGCACGGTCAAGGTGACCGTGGAAGCTGGCGATGCGCCCGCAGATGTGCGCCCGGGGAGCTTTGTCACGGTCGACATCGTCCGCGAGACCCGGGCAGCGGCCCTGCTGATTCCGCGTGAAGCGGTGCTCCGCGAGCTGCAAAAGGCTCATGTCTTTGTCGCCAGCGATGACGTGGCCGAGAAGCGGACCATTACCCTGGGTCTGGAGGAAGGTGACTATGTCGAGGCGCTATCCGGAGTGACCGCGGGTGAGACGGTCATCATCGCTGGACAGGGCGGTCTGCGGGATGGTTCTCCGGTGAAGATCCTCGTCGACACCGAGAGTGCGGGTTAGGCGGGAAGGCATCGCCATGCGCTTGATCGAGTTCTCTCTTCGTCGTCGTGTCACCATTTCCATGGTAGCGGTTGCCCTTGTCCTGTTCGGGCTGGTCGCCTTTGGCCGGTTGTCGATCAATCTGTTGCCCGATCTTTCCTATCCGAGCCTGACGGTGGAGACCAAACTGGCAGGGGCGGCTCCGGCGGAGATGGAGTCGCTGGTCTCCAGGCCGATCGAGGAGGCCGTGGGTGTTGTCTCGGGTGTCAAGCGTCTCACCTCGGTCTCCAAGCCGGGGCTCTCGCAGGTGACGCTCGAGTTCCAATGGGGCCGCAATATGGACTTTGCCTCGTTGGATGTAAGGCAAAAGATCGACCTCGTGCGACTGCCTCGCGAAGTCGTCAAGCCGGTGCTCCTGCGCTTCGACCCAGCCAACGATCCCGTCCTGCGCCTGTACCTGATGGGAGGCGACGATCTCTACCAGCTGCGTTATGTGGCCGAGGAGGTATTGAAGAAGGATCTGGAATCCACGGAGGGTGTGGCGGCCATCAAGGTCAATGGAGGCTACGAGGAAGAGATTCAGGTCAAGGTCGACGAAGGCAAGCTGGCGCTGCTGGGCCTGAGTATCCAGGAAGTCAACGACCGATTGCTGCGCGAAAACGTGAACCAGGCTGGCGGCAGCCTCTATGAAGAAGAAGCTCGCTACCTGGTGCGGTCGAACAACGAGTTCCTCGGCCTGGAGGACATTCGCCACACCGCCCTGCTGACGCGTGACGGCCGCACGGTGCGCATCGAGGATGTGGCCGAGGTCTCACGGGGACACAAGCAGAGGGAAGTCATTACACGATTCGACGGGCAAGAGGCGGTCGAGCTGGCGATCTACAAGGAAGGGGATGCCAATACCGTCCAGGTTTCCAAGGCGGTGTCACGGCGCCTGGAGGGCACCGCCAAGGAATTGCCTGAAGGTATCGAAGTGGTTACCGGTGTGGATCAGTCCGAGTTCATCCAGGCTTCGATTCGCGAGGTCTTGAACAACGCCTTGCTCGGTGGGGCGATCGCCATTGCCGTCCTGTTGCTGTTTCTCAAGGATTTGCGCAGCACGGTGATTATCGGCATCTCGATACCGATTTCGATCGTGACCACTTTCTTCCTGATGTATCGGACCGGAACCACCCTCAACATCATGTCTCTGGGGGGATTGGCGCTCGGAGTCGGGATGCTGGTCGACAACGCGATCGTGGTGCTGGAGGCGATTTTCAAGCGCCGCGAGGCTGGTGAATCTGCAATCGACGCTGCCCTGCATGGCGCTTCCGAGGTCGGTCGAGCAGTAGCGGCCTCGACTCTAACGACGGTCGCTGTCTTTTTGCCTGTGATCTTTCTGCAGGGGATCGCGGCGCAGCTCTTTCGGGACATGGCGCTGACGGTATCTTTCGCGCTGCTGGCTTCGCTGGCTGTGGCCCTGACCTTGATTCCGATGATGGCCGCTATCGCGGGAGGTGCCGAGGATGCTGTCAAGAGGCGGCCTGTGTCGACCGAGGGGGGACGGCTGCGTCGCGCGATGCGATTCGTCATGGTCCAGATACCGATCTATGTGGTGATGGCTGTGCGCTCTGTCCTGCGATGGATCGGCCTTGGGCTGGCGTTTCTGGTCAAACCGATATCCATGGCGTTCGACAAGCTCATGGCATTGGTTTCCGGTGCCTATCCCAAGGTGCTGCGGGGTGCGTTGCAGGCACGAGTCGTCGTGCTGGCACTCGCGCTTGTCGCCTTGGCGGTGGCGGTTTGGATGGTGCCCGGACTGGGATTCGATCTGATTCCGAGCTTCTCCCAGGGAGAGTTCAGCTTCCTGGTGGAACTGCCCGAAGGGACGCCGTTGGAGATCACCGATGGATTCCTGGCGGAGGTCGATTCGATCTTGACGGGCGATGCCAGAGTCGAGTCCCATTCGACGATATCCGGCGGGCGCGGACTATCACTGACCAGCACCGGCACCGAGGGAGAGAACACCGGCCGAATTCAGGTACGGATGGCGGCAGATACCACCCCGGAACAGGAAGCCGCAGTGATCGCCGACCTGCGGCGGAGACTCGAGGGCACGGATCAGGTCCGTTTTGAGTTCGAGCGGCCGACCTTCTTCAGCTTTCGCACGCCGATTGAAGTGGAGGTCTACAGCGACGATCTGACCGAGTTGCACACTGTGGCCAACGACCTGCAGAGCAGGATCGACGGGGTTCCGGGTTTGGTCGACGTCAAATCCAGTGCCGATCTGGGCAATCCGGAACTACAGATCGTTTTCCACCGCAATCAGCTGGCACAACTCGGACTGAATCTCGGGGATGTGGCGGACACGCTGCGTAACAAGGTCCAGGGCGAAGTCGCGACCCGCTTCACCGAAGGTGATCGCGAGATCGACATCGTTGTGCGATCGGTGGAGATCGGCGAGGCCTCGGTTCACGATGTCAAGGACTTCATCGTGGCTCAGAGAAATGGCGTGCCGATCTATTTGAAATCGGTCGCCGACGTCAGCCTGGTACAAGGTCCGAGCGAGATACGTCGCATTGGTCAGAAGCGTACGGCGGTGATCTCCGGCAATATCTCGGGGCGTGACATGGGGGCGGTGGCGACCGACGTACGCCAGGTGCTTAAGGAGCAGGTCTACCCGGCTGGAGTGACGGCGACCCTGAGTGGCCAGGAGGAGGAGCGTGCCGAAGCCTTGGGCTCGCTGCTGATGGCGATGGGGCTGGCAATTTTCCTTGTCTACCTGGTCATGGCGTCGCAATTCGAGTCTTTTCTGCATCCGTTCGTGATCATCTTCACCCTGCCTCTGGGCGCGATCGGGGTCGTCTGGGCGCT
The DNA here is from genome assembly GCA_963707075.1 of uncultured Acidobacteriota bacterium. GTDB lineage: Bacteria > Acidobacteriota > Thermoanaerobaculia > Multivoradales > JAHEKO01 > CAXMQZ01. The sequence goes on along the minus strand of CAVPOX010000002.1, from coordinate 237,257 downwards.
CGCTCTGTCCGGCCGCAGCATCAACATCGTGGCCATGATCGGCGCGGTCATGTTGGCGGGTATCGTTGTCAACAACGCTATCGTGCTCGTGGATGCCGTCAATCAGCGACGTCGCTCGGGGACGGAGAAGAAAGAGGCACTGATCGCCGCTGGAAGTGATCGACTCCGGCCGATCCTGATGACATCGGCAACCACGATCCTCGGTCTGTTGCCGATGGCAATGGGTCTGGGAGAAGGAGCAGAGCTGCGTGCGCCTCTGGCCATCACTGTCATCGGTGGCTTGACTGTCGCCACGCTGTTGACCCTGGTCGTGATTCCCGTGGTGTATTCGCTGCTGGATCGCAGGGGTGAAGTCATGGCCTCCGCCTCCGAGGTCGACCCGAGGCGTGCCATAGCAGACGCGGCCGAGCCGGTAGTCATCGAGCCGCTGCGAGAGGCAGGTTGATGGAGCTGTCCCGCCTGGCCGTCACACGGCCGATCACCACCGCGATGCTGCTGATCAGTGTGCTCGTGCTCGGCGGCATCGCCATCGTGCGATTGCCACTGGCCTATCTGCCAGAGATCGACGTGCCGTTCATCGGGGTACAGATTCCCTTTCCAAACTCCAACCCCAAGGAAATTGAACGGGAGATCGTCAAGCCCGTCGAGGAGGTCTTGTCGACGCTGGCCGGAGTCAAGACTCTCAACGCCACTGCCAGCGCCGATCAGGCCGAGTTCTTTCTCGAATTCGACTGGGGGCACGAGCTCGATGTCGTGCGCATGCAGGTGAGCGAGAAGATGGATCAGGTCAAGGCCGACCTGCCAGAGGGTATCGGTGAAGTCGTCATCTTCTCCTTCAATACGAGTGACATCCCAGTAGTGCAGGCGCGTGTCTCGGCCAAGGGGGTCAACCTCTCTGAGAGCTACGATCTCATCGAAGCCCGCATTCTCAATCGGATCCGGCGGGTACCGGGTGTTGCGCGGGTCAACCTCGAGGGGGTCGAGCCGAGAGAGATCTACATCGACCTTATTCTCGATCGTGTCAAACAGCACAACGTAGATGTCGGAGCGCTGATCCAGCAGCTCCAGGGCGCTTCTTCGAATCTGGTCCTGGGACAGATCGAGGATGGTGGCCTACGATTCACCGCCCGGGCTCTCGGTGAGTTCACAACGGTCGAGGAGCTGGGTGACTTGATCGTCAATGAACAGGGTCTCCGTGTGCGGGACCTGGCGGAGCTCTCTTATGAGGAACCGCCCTATCCGCATGGTCGCCATCTCGATGGACAGTTCGCAGTCGCGTTGGAGGTCTTCAAGGAATCGACCGCAAACACGGTCGATGTCGTGCGAGAGGTCATGCTGGTGATCGAGACCGAGATCGACGGCGATCCGCTATTGCAGGGGCTCAACGTCTTTGTCTGGGAAGACCAGGGAGATGTCATCACGGGCGGACTCAAGGGGCTGCTCAAGGCCGGGGCGATCGGTGCCCTGTTGGCGATTGTCAGCCTGTACGTCTTCCTGAGACGATTCGATTCGACCCTGATCGTCGCGATGTCGATTCCTTTTTCGATCATCGCAGCCTGTGGAGCGATGTACTTCATGGGCCGGAGCCTCAATGTCCTGTCCATGATGGGCCTGATGCTGGCTGTGGGAATGCTCGTCGACAACGCTGTAGTCGTCCTGGAGTCCATCGATCGCACCCATCGTGATGAACCGGATCGAAAGCGGGCCGCCTTGATCGGGGCGAGGCAGGTTGCCGTGGCGGTCTCGGCTTCGACTCTGACGACCTTGATCGTGTTTCTCCCTTTGATTGTCGGAGCCAAGGTGGAGCTCACGGTCTGGCTTGGTGAGATCGGCCTGGCGATTGCCATCGCACTGGCCTGTTCGCTGTTTTCGGCCCTGACCCTGATCCCGCTCATGTCGGCGTACTTTCTCGGTCGGAAGAAGCCCAAGCCGGTGAAATCGATTGCGTGGCTGGAAGACCGGTATTCCAGCATTCTCGGCTGGACGCTGCAGCATCGGATCAAGACCTTCGGCCTGATGGTGCTGGTTCTGGGGCTCGGTGTCCTGCCCTTCTTTGTCGGCCTGGTGGAGTCCGCGACCTTTTCAGGTACGGTCAATTCGATGTTGCGTCTGCAGTACGAGTTCGCCGATCACACCTACAAGTCCGAAGCCGAAGAGGTCGTCGATGTCGTCGAGGCGTTGCTCGAAACAAGGCGGGAAGACTTTCAACTCGAGTCTCTCTACAGCTACTACACGGAAAATCGCGCTGAAACGACGCTGGTTCTGGCCCGCCAGGACATGACGGACGACGAGGTGCGTGACCTACGTCAGGAGATTCGTGACGCCATGCCCGAAGTCGCGGGTGTCCGGTTCTATTTTGATGATGATTCCGAGGATGGAGGAAACAGCACCTATTTCGCGGTGAAGTTCTTTGGGCAGGACACCGGGGTTTTGGAAACTTTCGCCACCGAAGCGGCCCGACGTATTGAAACGCTGCGGGGAACGCAGGATGTGCGAACCTCGTTCCGGGACTCGCAACAGGAGATTCAGGTCTCGATCGACCGGGAAAAGGCCGAGCGGCTGGGGCTGTCGGCTCAGGACCTGGCAGATATCTTCTCCTTCACCCTGGGATCCATGCGCCTGCCGCGCTTCAACTCCGGCCAGCGGGAAGTGGAGACCTGGTTGGCTTTGCGTCTGGAGGACCGGGAGAACCTCGATGACCTGAGGAAGATCCAGATCGGAGGTGGTGCCGACAGCCGTCCGTTCCAACTGGGTGATATTGCAGCTTTTGAGGTGGTACCGCGTCCGCGCGAGATCCGACGCGAGAATCGCAAGGTCCGAGTGGCCGTGAGAGGAACCTACGAGGGCGAGGACTGGGGGGCGACGCAGAAGGAGATCGCGGGCCTGATGGATGCCTTCGATTTGCCGCCAGGGTATTCATGGTCGTGGGGCGACCGGATCATCGAGCAGCAGGATCAGAACAGCCAGATGGGGATCAATTTTCTTCTGGCTCTGATGCTCGTCTATCTGGTGATGGCCTCGCTTTTCGAGTCTCTGGCCCAGCCTTTCGCAATCCTGTTCTCTATCCTGTTTGCTCTGCCTGGAGTGGCCTGGATGTTGGCGGCCACCCAGACCAAGTTCAATATCATGTCGCAGATCGGCTTGTTGATCTTGATGGGAATCGTGGTCAACAACGGCATCGTCCTGCTCGATCACATGAACCGGCTGCGGCGCTCTGGATTGTCGACCGAGTCGGCGATCCTGCAGGCGGGCCGAGATCGACTGCGGCCCATTCTGATGACAGCAGCGACCACGATCATCGGACTCCTGCCGCTCGCCATCCGTGGACCCAACACTGCCGGCATCTTCTACTATCCTCTGGCGCGAACAGTGATGGGCGGTTTGATGTCATCGTCGATTCTGACGCTGCTCCTTCTGCCCTACTTCAATCTCGGGGTAGAAGGCGTGGCGCGATGGCTGCGCCGGATCTGGCAGGGATCGGGTTCCCGGCGACCTGCATCCGCGGTGGATGAGCTGGCGGCCGCACCTGAGCAGATTACGGTAGCCGGTCGTTCTTGAGAGAAGAGGAGCTGCCGCCCGACATGAGACCCGACCGCCGATTCAGATGGCCATTCCCCTTTCCCTGGTTCATGGCCCATCAATGCGTGTTGCGGCCGGGTCTCATGTCGGGCGGAGCGCCCTGACCCGCACTCGCCACTCGGTATACTAGCGGCCGCATGAGCGAAGCAAACGGCGACGCGGCCGAGGCCCCCCTGCCCAAGGAGCTCCTGCGCGAGCTTCACGCCTTCCTGAGTCTCGAGGCGCCCTTTCTCATAAGGGATCTACCACGAGTGGTCTCGGAAGATGCTCTCGAGGAAGCGCTGCTCAAGCGTATCGAAGCGCGTTCTCGTACCGGAGAGGAGTTCGCGGACGAACTCCTGTACCCGCAGCTGAGTCATCGACAAGCGGTGGAAAGAAATCGGGCCGAGCTCGAGATCGCCGTGCGAGGCTTTTTCGACAGGCGTCGGATCAAGGACTCCCTGAGCGCACACGAAAAGCGGGTCATGTTCAGAACCATGTTGCTGACACGTCAGCTCGATCGGCAGCTGAAACTGGCTTTCGATCGCAAGGAGGTCAAGTGGGGTGGATTCCCGTCGCCTCAGAAGGGTTTTCGCTCGACCGGGCAAGAGGCGATCGTGGGAGCGGCATTGCGGTTGAGGCGGTATCCGGAGTATGGCCAGAGCGAGACATACCGGGGAGATGTCATCGGCCCAATGATCCGTGATCTAGGCGCGCTGCTGATGTTCATGCCGGATCCGCTCCATCCATTCCTGGTGCAGTATGGCAAAGCAGGTACCCCTGTCGGCGGTCGAGATCTCCACACCGGGGATCTGGATCGAGGAGTACTGCCGCCAGTGGCTCCCCTGGCTCTCGCCACCCAAACTCTCGTGGGAATCGCTTATGCATTCAAGCTGAATCAGGAGGAGCGGGTCTGCGTCAGCTTCATCGGTGACGGGGGGTCGAGTCTGGGAGAGTGGCACGAGTCGATCAACTTCGCCGCCGTGCAGCGACTCAACATGGTTTTCGTGGTCGAGAATAACCAGTGGGCTCTTGGCACCCACGTCAGCGAGCAGACGGCTGCCAGCAGATTCGCCCGCCGGGCCGCCGGCTACGGCATCCCGGGAGTGACTCTGTTCGGCAACGATCCCGACGAGGTGGCGGCCGGTGTTACGTGGGCTGCGGAGCGGGCCCGGGCAGGGAAAGGGCCGGCCCTGGTGGAGTTGGTGACATATCGTCGCTCGGGACACGCACACCATGACGACGACAGGTTTCATGGCAACCCCGAGGCGAAGATCGCCGGTTACGAGCTCGAGACCGAGGCCGAAGCATGGCTGGCACTGGATCCCGTCGAATTGTACGAGCGTCGGTTGCAGGCGGACAGCATCCTGAGTCCAGAAGAGTGTTCAGCGATGCGGGAGGAAGTCGCTCGCGAGGTCGACCAGGCGGCAAAGACGGCGGCGGCTGCGCCGTGGCCTCAGCCGGCCGACTACCGGGCGCGAGTGTTCGCCCCAAAGGCGCCGCTCCTGCCGGGTCGCCCCGCAGCACCTGCGACCAGGCAGATGGCCTACGATGAGGCCGTTCGCGAAGGGCTCGCCGAGATGATGGCCGAGCACGACGAGGTTTTTGTGCTGGGAGAGGATGTCGGCGGGCGCTATGGCGGAGCCTTTGGGGTCACGCGGGGACTGAGCAAGAGGTTCGGGCCCAGTCGCTGTCTCAACACACCCCTGGCCGAGTCGGCAATTGTGGGCTGTGCGGTGGGTGCGGCCCTGATGGGGAAGCGACCTGTCGTCGAGATGCAGTTCGCAGATTTTCTGGCGCCGGCGTTCAACGAGCTGATCAACAACGCGGCCAAGCTCTACTGGCGATGGGGCAGACGTGTACCGATGGTTGTCAGGTTACCTTATGGGGGAGCCACCGGAACGATGAACATGCTGCTCGGGGGCGGACCGTTCCACAGCCAGTGCCCGGAAATGTGGTTCTTTCGAGTTCCAGGCTGGAAGATCGTGGCGCCGTCGAATCCTGTCGATGCCAAGGGGTTGATGCTGGCGGCTATCCGTGACGACAATCCGGTTCTCTACCTCGAGGCCAAGGGCCTGTACGGATTCTTCCGCACGGATCTTCGCCAGAAGGTGCCCGAAGGCACGGATATCGAGACGCCTATTGGCGTAGCCTCGATTGCTCACCCAGGCCAGGATCTGACGATTCTCACCTATGGCGCCATGGTCTGGACGGCGGTTGCCGCCGCAGAGCTGCTGGAAGAGGAGGGGGTCTCCGCAGAGGTTGTCGACTTGCGAACCCTGTCACCGCTGGACGAGGAGGCGATCTGTCGATCGGTGGCCAAGACGCATCGGGCGCTGATTCTGCACGAGGACACCTTGCGAGGTGGTTTGGGTGGAGAGCTGACGGCTATTCTGAACGAGCGGGTGTTCTTTTTTCTCGACGCCCCGATTCGTCGCCTCGCCTCGCCAGACACACCAGCTCCTTATTCACCGCCCCTCGAGTACGACTACCTGCCCAAGGTCGAGCAGGTTCTCGAAGCGGCTATCGAGCTGTTGGAATACTAGACCTCCCGTTTCCCCAGTGACCGCGTAGCGCCTGGCGCGCTTCGTGATCCTTCATGGAGAAGTCGCTATCCCACCGATCATCTCCGGGAATCCACTTCCACCAGAACATTCCGTCGATAAATGGAGAGGCTTCGATCCGTTCCAGGGCCACTTCGATCAAGGTCTGCCGCAGCGCGCGGACCTCGGGCTGATCCAGATTCCCCGGTACCCAGGGTTGAGCGGCGGCTTTCGGTGAGCGCGGATAGCCGATCTCGGCGAACAGGACCTGTTTGCCCTGGTATCGGCGCGACAGCGCCTCCAGCATTGCGAGAGGTTCATCCCAACCTTGCCAGAGAGCCGAGCGATCCGGACTCGGCCCCTCGACCAGGGGGAAATAGGCATGCACACCGATCAGATCGAGCGCATCCCAGAAGGGCACCCGCTCAATGCTGTCCCAATTCGCGGCGTAGGTGATTCGGCCCCGGTAAACGGAGCGGACTGCGGCGATGATCTTTCTCCACTCGGCTTCGTGGCCGGTCGTCCTCTCGTACTCGACCCCGACCGAGAAGAGGTCCACTCCGACGCTCTCGGCAAAGCGGGCCTGATCGACAATGAACTGTTCGTAGCCTTCGAAGAACCGCTGCCACGCAACAGTGTCGTTGCCGAACTCGATGTCACCGCGCCAGGCGAAACTGCCCCAGTAGGCGAGATGGGGCTTCCAGAAGAGACCGACGCCGGCCTCGCTCGCGAGCTTGGCAGCCCTTTCAAGATAGCCGGTTTCGGCAGCGGGACGAAATTGGATCAGGCCATCTTGGCGGACATGGGCGTAGGGATGGATGGCGACCCAATCGGCTCCCAGCGAGGTGATCTCCGACAGGGTGATAGCCATCTCTGGCGAACCCCATATCTGACCTGCTCGCGGGCAGGAGACGACGATGCCGCGGCGAAATCGGTCGGAGCCAGCCTGTGCGCTGATTGGCAGCGAATCGCTCAATCCCAGCCACCCAAGCAGCAGAAGCGAGGTGAAAAGCCTCCCCACAGGCCGGTTTACCTCGTACCGGAAGGCATACCAGCCGGGTCGCAAGAGATTCAACAGGTCGATGGCCACAGCCCCTTACTGGTCCGCTTGCAGGTCATGCAGGCGCACCTGCAAATTGTCCAGGTCCACGATGGCGACTGTCGAGCATCCTGTCAGCCAGCCACCCGTCTCTCCCGGATTGAGCAGCAGACCGTTGTCATGCCGTTGGTCTACCCGGTGGGTGTGGCCGTAGACAACCAGATCGTAGGTGCCGCTACGCGCCAGCGGCTCGGCGAGCTCAGGATAATGGACGACCGCGATGTGACGCTCACCCAGGTTGATGGTGGCGAGGTGAGACCGCACCTGACCGACTTCCCGGATACGGGCGGCGAGGCCGATTCTTTCCCCGTCGTTGTTGCCAAAGACCGACAGAACCGGGCAGCCCAGCTGCCTGAGCGGATCGATTGCGAAAGGAGCGACAAAGTCGCCCGCATGCAGCACATGCTTCACATTCGATCGATTGAACAGCTGCACGGCCGCTTCGACCATCGGCACGTTATCGTGGGAATCTGCCATTACTCCGATCAGCATCTGGGGTAGCTCCTTTCTCCTCGCGGGGGATGGGTTCCATGGTCAGTGGATCGCGTGGCTGTAGATGGATCACTCGATGACCGATGATGCTTTCCAGTTTCGACGATCCAGGCGGAGCACCTGCAGAGATCTCGCCCCAACGTCCGACCGTCAGATAGGTGAGCGAGCCCGGGCGGATGGTGTCTTCGGCAGCTCGCTGGACTTCGGCAGGAGTCACTCTCGAGACGGTATCGAGATAGCTCTGCCAGTACGCGTGGGGTCGGCCGAGGAGCTCGTCCTCGGCAAAGTAGCCAGCGATCTCTTCAGCGGTGTCGAAACGCAGTTGCAGGCGAGCCGACAAGGACTCCTTGACGGCCGCCAGCTCGTCCGGATGGGCCGGATGCGAGCGCAGCCGCTCGACCTCCTCGATGACCAGTTCAACCGCACGTGCTACTGAGCTGTTACGGGTGTCGAAGAAGATCTGCAACTCTCCCGCCCAGAGCTCACCGGGATCGAGTCGCGCCGAGGCACGGTAGACGAGACCCTCGGAAGTGCGCAGTCGTCCGGCGATGCGTGAGATGGCTCCTTGTCCGCCGAGCAGCTCGCCTACCACCTCGAGAAGGAACCGATCGGGCGCGGTCCAGGCGAGAAGCTCCTGGAGTCGGTGTCCGATGATCACTTTGGCCTGGGGAACGTTCATCTCGTAGTGGTATAGACCAGGCTCGGCTGGCTTGGAAGGCGAAGGCGGGGGCCACGCAATAGCCTCTGAGGACCGTCTGGACGCTGTCCAGGTGTCGACCCGCTCCTGCAGTGCAAGCAGGATGGAATCGCGATCGAAATCGCCGGATACCGCCAGGATGATCTGAGCTGGACACCAGTAGCGGCGGTGAAACCCCAAGAGATCCTCACGGCCGATGCTGCCGATGCTCGCCGGAGTCAGGGGGCGAGTGCTGAAGTGCGATTCGCCATACATCAACCAGCTCCACTCCCGTTCGAGTACCACAATGGCGCTCTCATTGCGTCGGCTCATGCCTTCTGCAAGGTTGCCTTGCACCGCCGCCAACCTGTCCTGTTGAAATCTCGGCACGGAAAGCATGCTGAAGAACAGGTCCAAACCTTCGCCAAGTGTCCACACAGGTACGCTCAAGCTGGCCCCCGAGCGTGTAGTCCCTGCCATGGTGGTGATTCTCGCGCCGAGGTCATCCACCCGGTTGTCGAATGCTTCGGCGGCCAGATCGCCAGCTCCTCCGCGACGAATCTGATCCCCGGTGATCAGGGAGACCCCGTTCTGGCTGGAAGGATCCAGAAAGCTGCCGACGGGAATCGCGAGAGAGATCTCGACCAGAGGGAGGGAACGGTCGGGAGCGAGGTAGACAACGATACCCTCGCCGAGCTCGACCCGACGACCATCGGCGGAAGGTAAGGCAACGCTCCGGTCCGGATACCGGAGCTCTCTCGGATGGGCTGGAATCGACTGGGCAGCAATCGGTGAGGTGGGCAAGAGGACACAAGTGGCCAGGACGGCGCATAGCCTTGCTGCCAGTCTCAAGGTGCGCTCCGCAGGGTCAGGACCTCGGGAGAGGCAGAAACGTGGGCCTGGCGCCCTGCGCGACGGTAGATTACGACGGTTCGCCGCTCTGGCACGAGGTACTTTTCGGCAACGGCGACGATGTCTTCGCGGGTGATCTTCTGCAGGTGGGCAGACCATTCATTGAGATAACGCCAGTCTCCCAACCCTTCGTAGATCAACAGTTGCTTCAAGAGGCCCTCTGGCTCCTTGAGGGTACGAAAGGCATCCGCAGTCAGCCGATTTCGAGCGCGATCGATCTCTTCCTGCGATGGCTGTTCAGCCAGCAGTCGGCGCAACTCCTCATCCCAGGCGGTGACCAGAGAATCCGGGTCGGTCGAGCCTTTGCTCTCGGCCCGGAAGTTGAATACCCCGGACAGCTTCAAGGGCACCTGCTGCGTATAGGCGGAGAAGGCGATTTCGCTGCCCAGTACCAGTCTTCGGTACAAGCGACCGGTTCGGCCGTTCATGATGGCGGAAAGGAGCTGCAGAGCGTAGGTGTCGACGTGCCCGAACCGGGCTGTCGGGTAGAGAATCCGCGTTTGAGGCGGGCAGGCACAGACCTCTTCCATGCGTTTTGCGGTGAAAGCACTGAGGTTGGGTGCGGTGGCGGGCGCCAAGCGAGCCGCGCCGGTCGGAATGCGGCCAAAGTAGCGCCGCGCCCAGTCCTCGGCCTGGTCGACGTCGAAGGCCCCGACCAGGGCTGCGGTCAGGTTCTCGGCCCGGTAGTGGCTCTGGAAGAACTCGATGGCGTCCGATCGAGTTACCGATTTCAGATCATCGGCTTGCCCCATCGGATTCCAGGAATAGGGATGATCGCTCCAGAAGATCGCTCGCGCGCTCTCGTCCAGCCTGCCGGTGGGTGTGGACCCGATGCGCAGGCGCCGCTCTTCCAGGATGATCTGGACCTCCTTGTGGAGCTGTCGGAAGACCGGGCTGAGCAATCGATCGGACTCCAACCAGAACCAGAGCTCGAGCTTGTCGGCTGGCAAGGTGACGAAGAAGAGCGTCAGGTCCTGCAGGGTGTTGGCATCCAGTCGCGTGCCTCCCTGTGCCGAATAGAGAAATGAGAACTCGCCCTGATAGACGAGTCTTTCTGCTTGCTCCTGCAGGTCTTCGAGCTCGGTGGTCAGCTGTTGAATACGTTTGGTGCTCTTTGTCTGCTTCTTGCTGGAGGCGTTATCCAGTTTTGATTGGAGGGCTGCCCGTGTCTCCCACAAACTGTCGAGCTCGGCGAGAAGAGCCCTTTCCCGAGGGAAGTCCCTTGCCCCGACCTTTTCGGTGCCTTTGAACATCATGTGCTCGAGCAGGTGGCTGAGGCCGGTGCGGTCCGCCGGATCGGCGGCCGATCCGACGCCGACCATCCAACCCGCTACCACGGAAGTGGACTCGGGTTGGTGGATCAGGAGGAACTTCATACCGTTGTCCAGGCGCAGCTCACGAACCGGAACCTGAGCCTGGCGAGGCTCGCTTCGAGCGGAGGCGGATCCGGCCGAGACGGCCAGGATTGCGAGCAGCAGGAACAGTCGAGAGGAACAAGCGGCGCGGCAGAGGGGTGTCACATCGGACTCCGTGGGCGCAGATGCTAGCACGCGGTACCCTTTGAAAGGCGATAGGCTCAGAAGCTCGAGCATGATGGAAAGAGTCGTCTCCGGCGTGAGAGTGCTGTTGGTAGCCGTGTGGACCGGGCTTTGCCTGGTGGTTGCCTTGCCGATCTACTGGCTAACGCGTCGGCATTCCCTGCCGCTCGCTATGGCTCGTTACCTTTGGGCTCCAATGACGCTGAAGATGATTGGCGCCGAGCTACAGGTCGAGGGCGTCGATACTCTCGATCTCTCGCAGTCGTACCTCTTTGTCGCCAACCACTCGTCTCAGGCCGACATTCCGGTGGTCTTCGCGGCACTCGATACTCCCCTCAGGTTTCTGGCAAAAGAGGAGTTGCGTCGTGTCCCCATGGTCGGCACCTTCATCAGTGCGATGGGAATGGTTTTTGTGGATCGAGCCAGGAGCGAGGCGGCGCGCGAGAGTATCGAGCAGCTGGCTCGATCGCTGGAAGGGGGGATGAGCCTGATGGCGTTTCCCGAAGGCACGCGCAGCCCGGACGGATCGGTACAGCCATTCAAGACCGGGGCCTTTGTCGCTGCGATCAAGGCTGGCGTGCCCGTTGTGCCAATCCTGATTCAGGGGGCCGCCGAAGTCTTGCCTGCCAACTCGATCATCATTCGCCCTGGGACGATTCGTGTCCAGGTAGGGAGTCCATTGTCGAGCGACAGTCTCGAAGTTGCCGACAGGCGTCAGTTTGCCGACCGGGTGCGCTCGGAGCTACTCGCACTGGTCGATTGACCCTCAGCGAGTGGCCAGATCCAGCACTTGATACAGACGCTCAGCGTCGAAGGGTTTGGCCAGGAAGAACTGACCGCCGATCTTGGGGCCTCGCTTGCGCATCTCGTCGGCGTCGACGAGGCCCGTGAGGAAGATGATTGGAATATCGGCAGTTTCGGGAGTTTCTCGCAGCTTCTGTGCAACCGTTGCGCCATCGACGCCGGGCATCATGATGTCGAGAAAAATGGCGTCGGGCCGGTCGGCTTCCACCAGTCGGAGCGCTTCCTCACCGTCAGGCGCGGTGATGACGTCGTGCTCCTTGGCTTGCAGTAGCGCTGCGACCAGCTGAAGCACCTGTGCTTCGTCGTCGACTACGAGAACTTTCACGGCTACTCGCTTCTCCGGCAGGTCCCACGCCGGCTTCTTTCTGAAAATGCTAGCACGCCCGGGTTTCTTTGCGGTCGATGGATTCGATCTCGGCCATGTGCAGGCCTTTGCTAGCATGGGTTCGAGGTTTTCCTATGCCGGAGGCAAGCACTGGATCGACGACTGTGATGGGGGCTGTGCTCGCGGGTGGTGAGAGCCGTCGAATGGGGCGCGACAAGGCCTTGCTCGAGGTGGAGGGGCGCACCCTCTTGGCTCACGCGGTGGCGGTGTTGGAAGCGGTATTCGAAGAGGTCGTGGTGGTGGCTCCTCTTGGCAGGGGATATGGCGATCTCGGCGTCGAAGTGGTGCCGGATACTCGGCCCGGGCGAGGGCCCCTCGGCGGCATGCACGCGGCGCTCGATCGGGGCCACGGACGACCGGTCTTCGTGCTGGCCTGCGACATGCCCCATGTGACTCCGCAGCTTGTTCGCTGGATTGTGGGTTCCGGATCGCTCGGACCCGCTCAAGTGCGGCTACCTCGGGACATCAAGGGCCTGCAACCACTATGTGGCCTCTACAGCGGAGAATGCCTGCCAGCGATCGAGAGAGCGCTGGACGAGGACCGACTGAGTGTCCTCGCACTTGTCGAATCGCTCGAGGCTAGAGTCCTGGCGCTCGATTGCGACCACGGTTGGCACCGATCGGACCTCTTGGCGAATGTCAATCGCAGCGAAGCCTTCGAGGAGATGCTGAATCGCCCGAGGCGCAGGTCATGACCCGAGAGCCGGTGGACTCGCATCCGGCCGAAGCCACGCTGCGAGTGAAAGTGGCGAGACATCTGGACGGGACGTTCACCCGGACCGAGGACCTGGTCACAGTGGAGGAGCCGCTCGAGATCAGGGTGGTGGCAGAGTCGGCTGGTCGACGCCGGAGTCGATCGGTAGCGGTCACCATGCGGACCCCTGGTGAAGACTTCGACCTCGCGACTGGATTCCTGTTCAGTGAGGGGGTGGTCGATCGACCCGAGGACATCTGGCGGATAGAACACTGCGACCGGGTAGAGGGGCAGGCCTTCGGCAACGTGATCGATGTGCATCTGGCTCCAGCAAAGCAGTTCGACGCGGACCGGCTGAGTCGCCATGTGCTGATCAGCTCTGCGTGTGGTATCTGTGGCCGGACCTCGATCGACGCCGTGCGACAGGCTTGTGCGGCACGTCCTGTGGGTGACTTTCAGATCTCCTCGGGAACCCTGCTGAGCTTGACCGAAGTGCTTTCCTCCAGACAGGCCGTGTTCGCCCGCACGGGTGGTCTACACGCAGCGGCCCTGTTCGATTCCGAGGGTCGAATGCTTGATCTTCGTGAGGATGTGGGGCGTCACAACGCCGTGGACAAGCTGGTTGGCGGCCAATTCCTGCAGGCTCGCCTGCCGAGCTCACAGAGACTCGTCCTGGTCAGTGGAAGGGTCAGTTTCGAGCTCGTGCAGAAGTCGATCCTGGCCGGTATCCCGATGCTGGCGGCGGTAGGGGCTCCCTCCAGCCTGGCGATCGATCTGGCAACCGAGTATGGGATGACATTGATTGGTTTTCTCGGACAGAACCGGTTCAACATTTACAGTGGACGGGAGCGGATTGCAGATGCGTGAAGCTGTGGTAGGTCGATGTTGATCGATACTCACGCCCACCTCTGCGACCCTTGCTTCGACGAGGACCGCCCGGCAGTACTGGCTCGGGCGACCCGGGAGGGAGTCCAGGCCGTCGTGGCGGTAGGGGAGACTCTGGCTGACCTCGAGGTGAATCTGGCGCTGGCCAGGGACTTCCCGGACATGGTACGCCCGGCGGCGGGCTTGTTCCCGACGATTCTGGATACGACTCAGGCACGAGCTTTGGCGATCCAGATTCGCACCCATCGCGAGCGTCTCTTCGCTATTGGCGAAGTGGGGTTGGATCTCTGGAAGGTTCAGGACGCTGGCGGGCGCGAAGTGCAGCAGGAGATATTTCGACTCTTCATCGACCTCTCGCGCGAGCTCGACCTTCCCCTGAATGTCCATTCCCGGGCTGCGGGCGGACCGACGATCGAGCTACTGCTCGAGGCAGATGCCAGGCGGGTCCAGCTCCATGCCTTCGACGGGCGAGCGGCGAAGGCACTGCCGGCGGTCGAGGCCGGATTCTACTTCTCGATTCCTCCTTCGGTGATCCGGTCGGTGCAGAAGCAGAAGCTGGTGCGCCAGCTCCCTCTGGAGTGCCTTCTGCTGGAGACCGACAGTCCGGTCCTCGGTCCCGACGGGCAGGGACGGAACGAACCGGCAAACCTCGTCGTAGCGGCCAAGGCAATTGCCGAGATCAAGGGATTGACTGTCGCGGAAGTCACGGCAGCCGTAGCCGAAAACACCGTCCGGCTCTACGGCGACCGTATTCTGGATGGCGTCACGGATACGTGATTCGCATCAGTCGAGAAACTTCTCGTCGAGGATCTTCCATGACCGGTCGGCGGGCCCGAGGACCAGGACCATCCGACGAGTCTCGTCAAGCAGATCGGAACGCCACGATCTGAAGAAGGTGGCCGTGGCTTCCTCGGGAGTGGGGAAGTCGACCTCGAGGCCCGAGATCGCAATGTTGATGTAGTCGGAGTTCCTGATGCGCTGGTCGACTTCGGCCTCCCAGGCACTGCGGCCACCGTAGGCGGCTCCGTCGAAGCGCTCCGAGTACAGAGCCTTCACGGCATCAGAGTCGCGCTGCTCCCAGGAGGTCGACCAGGAGCGGAGGAAACCCGTGACGGCCTCGGCCGAGGCGCGGCTGTCCGTCGACTCGTCAGCTCCCACGGAGGTATCCGAACTTTCGGTTTCGCGGTCGACGCCGGGTTCACGCTCGCTATTGGGTGAGCTGATGTCGACAGGCTGCGACCGAACCTGCTTCTGGGACCCATCGAACCAGTACCTGTAAATGGCCAGAGCAGCCACACCAAGACCGAGAATAGCCAGAATCGCGACCAGTCCCCGTCGACCGCGGGTGCCACCCGTCGCACGAACGGGAACCTTGCCGGCCTTCCGCTGACCTGGTCTGGCTGATTCGACATCTCGATCCGACCCCTGAGTGTGGCGGTACCCTGAAGCTCCGGCGGGGACTCTGTCGACGTCAAAAGGCCTTCCACCTGCCTGCAGGTGCTTGTCGACCAGCCAGCGAATCATACGGCGGCTCTGTCCGTCCAGTTCGACGAACTGCACGCCCATACCCGCGGGTCGCTCAGGGCTTTCGGTCCGCGAACGAGTCCAGATGACCCGAGCCACACCCTGGATGGGGCTCCACTCCTCGATGCGGATGCTGAAATCGAATTCTGTCCCCGGAGCTCTGGGTGACTCGGTCTGAATGAACATGCCGCTCGTCGAGAGATTGGCCGACATGTGGGTGATCAGACCCTCGAAGTTGGGGAAGCGGAGGTCGATCTTTCGTTCGATGGGAACCCGCTTGGCAATGGGTTCCAAGCCCGTCCTCGACCCGTTCGACTGCCTGTTCACTGGGATCTTCTCTTCCGCGTTCTCGGCCGGCCGCCTGTCTCATTATATGCGCGGGAAGGGGTCGAATACCGGCCCTGCTGCAGCGTATAGTCAGATATGAGTATGGCCGCTGCAACACATCTGGATCTGGAGTCGTTGCCCGAGGGTGAGGTGGTGGTGTTGGCCCAGCAAGGTGACCTCGCGGCGCGGGAACTGCTGGCGGTTCGTTACAGGACGCCGGCCTTTCGTCTGGCAATGCAGCTGCTGGGACGGCCGGAAGAGGCGAAGGACGTGGCGCAGGACTCGATGCTTCGCTTTTTCACGAGTCTGGACCGGTTCGAGGCTCATCGGCCGGTTTTGCCATGGCTCTTTCGAATCGTGCATAACCGGGTCCGTGATCTCGAACGCCAGCGGCGGCGCAGGCGGGTGGAATCTCTGGAGAGCTATCTGGAAAAGACGGGACTCGAGCCGGTATCTGCCGCGCCCGGTCCCGGGCAGCGACTGCAGAGCCAGCGGCTGCAGCAAAGGGTGTGGCAGGCGCTGAACAGACTGTCGGCGAAACACCGGGAGATCCTGGTGCTGCGGGATTATCAGGATCTGACCTATGTCGAGATTGCGTCGGTCTTGGGCATTCCCAAGGGAACGGTGATGTCCCGGTTGCATGCGGCTCGCTGCAGTCTGCGGCGCAGGATGAGAGAGCTGGATGGCCCAGACAGTCCATCTCAGGATCCAGCCTCGAGGAGTGACCGATGATGCAAGGATGTCGATCCGGGTTCGACCAGACGCTGCTGTCGGGGCACCTCGACAGTGAGTTGACCCAAGCGGACAACCAGAGAGTCCGTCTCCATCTGGAAGATTGCACAGAGTGCAGGGCCCTGATGCAGGATCTGCTCGACAACAGGGAGGCTGCCATGGCAACGCCTTTTCCGGTACCGCTGGATGAAGAATGGCAGGAGGCGCCCCGTGCCACCGGCAGCAAGGGGCTGCGCCTGGCCGGGTGGGTCCTGGTGACGGTCTTTGTAGTCGGAGCCGGTGGGATGGCGATTCGAGGCCTGCTCGCCGGAGAGGGGCAGTGGTTTGAAAAACTATTGATATCGTCCCTTCTGGGCGGCGGGACCCTGCTGTTCCTTTCGGTCTTGCTCGACCGAGTCAAGGCCCTGAAGACCGATCGTTACAGAGGGGTGAACAAATGATTGTCACGACGACTGGAGAGATCAGCGGAGCTCGCATCGTACGCAGCCTGGGTATCGTCCGAGGCAACACCATCAGGGCCCGCCACATCGGCCGAGACATCATCGCGGGTCTGCGTACGATTGTCGGTGGTGAAGTCAGCGAATACACCAAACTCCTGGCCGAAGCACGCGAACAGGCCCTCGATCGGATGGTGGAAGAGGCACGCGCTCTCGGCGCCAACGCCGTGGTCGAGGTCCGGTTTTCCACTTCGGAGGTGATGACTGGAGCCGCCGAGCTTCTGGCCTATGGCACAGCTGTTGTCGTCGAGGAGGACTGATCCGAGTGCCCCAAGCGTCTACTGCTACGATGGTAGGAGGATGATGCGTCAGCTCAGGACCTCAGCAGGTCTCGGCGTGCTCTTGCTCGTCCTGGTCGCTGCGTCCAGCGCTGCCGATGTCGTGCACCTGCTCAACGGTAGATCGATAGAGGGGATAGTCCTCGAAGAATCCGCCGATCAGGTGCGGATTCGACTGGCCTTCGGTGAGATCGGATTGCCACGTTCGAGCATTCTCCAGATCGAGCGCGGCAGATCGGCGCTGGCCGAGTTCCTCGAGCGCCGGGAGGCGTTGATGACGAGCGGCCAATCGGCAACGACGTGGCTCGCTCTGGCTCGCTGGGCCGATGATCACGGATTGGATCACAGCTGCCGAGAGGCGACGCTGAGGGCAGCCCAGCTCGATCCTGGACTGGAAGGGCTACGGCCCCTGATGCAGAGATTCGGCTATGCCTTCGACCAGGAACTGGCGATCTGGTTGCCCTACGAGGAATTGATGGAGAGGCGGGGATACGTTCGGTCCGGTGACCGCTGGCTTTCACCCGCCCAGGCTGTGGCTCATCGGCAGGCGCTCGAGGAGTCGGCCAGACACCGACAGGAGCAGCTGCGTCACGATCGCCTGGCCCGCGCGATGGAGATGATCGCACTGGCCAGGATCGCCGAGGCGGAAGAGAACCGACAGAGGCTCGACGCGGTGCCCCGGTATCCGGTGGGCTTGCCTGTCTATGGAGGCTTTCCGATTTTCGTGAGGCCTGGTCACGGTCCTCGATTTCCCAGCAGGCCCAGGCCGCCGCAGGCGAAGCCGGGTCATCCACCCGAGGTCGCGCCCCATGATTCGCGCGAGACCCATCAGGGAAGAATCATCAGTCGCGCGCCTGGGAGCTGGATTCCGGTCTCTCCAGGTCCGACTCGACACGGGGGCGTCAAGAGAACTTCAGGATCCAACACTCCACCCTGATTGCGTGCTGATTCCTGGGGCAAGAAGGGGGTTGCACCTAGAGGGCTTGTGAAAAGTGTCACAAGCTGCTATATTACCCGCAAGGAAGCTCGAAAGAGCATTGACTGGGAGGTTCCCCTTTCTACGAGTTAGTCCAACCGACTCTAATGGAGACTCAGCAATGATCTCCAACTCTCCGACTGGCCTACCCCAGTCCCCGGATACTAACCGGGGTAAATTCGACACAAAGCACGCCTAACCTGGAACCTCCCTTCCTTTTCCTTACCGAGTCTCCTTGTGAGACCTTGAGTCGCGGCCTCCTGGCCGCGATTCTTCGTTTTGGCGACGGTGCCAAGGGTTTGGCCACGCAGCCATGGTGCTCGGATCCTTGTGGACCGCCGGGGAGTCGAAGTTCCATGCCATCCAGGGTTCTGGTCGATGCGGAAAGCGCTACGGGTAGTCGGTGCAGATTTGGCCTAGACTTGGCGCGGCGGTAGCGTCCACACTCTCGTTGCCCCGTATTCGGTGATGAATACAGATCGCACAACGCCTCTCTTCTCTGTCATTGTGCCCGTCTTCAACGGCGCTGGCACACTGGGCCTGAGCCTGGCGTCGCTGAGGGCCTCGAGTCTTACCGACTTCGAGTTGATCGTCGTCGATGACGGCTCCACCGATGAGTCGGCCAGCATCGCCACCGAGTTCGGGGCTCGACTCTTGCGCACCGGGGGGCGCCAGGGGCCAGGTGCGGCACGCAATCTGGGTGTGGCCGAAGCCCGTGGAGAGTTCGTGGTCTTTCTTGATGCTGACTGCAGTCCCGCCCCGGATGCTCTGCAGCTGGCGGCGGATCTGCTGCACGAAAATGCCCAGATCGACGCTCTCTTCGGCTCCTACGACGACCAGCCAACGGCCCGGGGTCTGGTTTCGCGTTACAGGAATCTGCAACATCATCATGTCCACCAGACAGGCTGCCGCGAGGCTTCGACCTTCTGGGCGGGTTGTGGAGTGATGCGGCGATCGACCTTTCAGGATCTCGGTGGTTTCGACATCTACCGGTATCCCCGACCTTCCATCGAAGATATCGAGCTGGGGTACCGCCTGCGTGCGAAAGGCGGAAAGATTCGTCTCGCGCCCGATATCCAGGTCAAGCATCATAAGGCGTGGACCCTTACGAGTGTCCTGCGGACAGACCTTTTCGATCGTGGCATTCCCTGGACGCGGCTACTGATGGAGAAGGGCGGTCTGCCAAACGACTTGAATCTGAACTTGAGGTCCAGAATCAGCGTCGTCATGGCTCTGGCCGTGTTGGCGGGGCTGGCATTGACTCCTTTCTGGTCGGTGGCACTCTGGGTGGCTCTTGGCAGCGGGTCGGTGCTGCTGTGGCTCAACCGTGATTTCTATCGGTTGCTCGCCAGAAAAGGAGGCCTGAGACTGCTGGTGGCCGGCGTTGCACTCCACTGGATCTATCAACTCAACTGTGCTGTTGCGTACCTTGTCGGTCGCTTTTCTCCTTGGCCGACAGACCGAGGTTTGCCCTAGACAGATTCGGCTTTCCCAGGGATCAGGTCTTGCGGGAGTCCCCGCAAGGCAGCCAGGGAGACGAGATAGGTGACTCCTCCGGTCAGAAACGTCACCCACCAGGGGATGTGTGGGCCGATCCACAACATGACACCGGCCATGACCGCCGAAGCCAGCAGCGGCTTGAGCAGAAACCTGCCACCGATCCGGACTCCAAGACGGCGTCCGACCAGCAGACGCAGGAGCAAGACAGAGATTTCCGCCAGGACAGTCGCCATGGCAGCACCCTCGATGCCATAACGCGGAATCCACAGCAGGTTCAGCACTAGATTCAGGCCTGCCGCAATGCCCCTGATCAGCAACTCGGGTCGGGTACGGTCGAACACGACCAGAATCTGCAGCAACACTCCATCCAAAAACAGGATGCCCATCGCCACCAGCAGGAGCCGAAGCGAGTTTCGGGCTGGTGTGAACGGCTCGCCGAACAGATTCTCGAGCATGGGGCCGGCCAGAATCCAGCCGCCGATCGCGCAAGGCACAGCCAGGGAGGCAGCGGACTGGAAGGCTCGCTGCGTCAACGCTGTCGTCGTTTCGATGCTGTCGGCGGCAGCCCTGGCGAGGCGTGGCAGGTAGGCGGAATGCAGGGCGAGGGCCAGAGCTGCCAACAGGAAACAGATGCGATAGGCGGCCGAGTAAAGGCCGACCTGTGCCTCACCCAGTAGAAGCGCGATCAAGATTACATCGACAGTCCTCGTCAATGCACCCAGAATGCTGGAAGCGACGAGGAAGCCAGAGGAACGGAGGATGTTCCAGGCTCTCTCGAGATCGACCTTCCAGTTCCACTCGCGCAGCAGCGGCAGAGCCAGATAGCAAGCCCCTACCAGCTCGCCGAGGGCGAGAGCGGGCAGGACCCACAGGACGTCTGCTGGAGCCTTGACCACCGTCAGCAGACAGAGAACGTAGATGATCTGCGCCAGCACCATGCTCGCGCCAACCCAACGGTTTCTGGCCAGACCACGGTAGACCCATCGGGTATCGACGGCCAGTGGCAACAAGGTGAGGCCGGAGAGGAGGACAACCAGCTTGACCTCTGCGGGTTTGTCCAGCGCAGCGGCGACCAGCGCCAGCGCGATGATCGCGAGCATCACTATCGCCGCCTTGATGACCGCGACTCCGGCAGCAAGCGGCGACGCGGCTGCTGGAGTTCTGGCGACCTCTCTCGCACCGACCGGGTCGAACGCGTTGCGCACCGCGATGGCGAGGAAAGCGGTGATCGTCGTGGCGAAGCCAACGATTCCGAAGGCATAGCTGCCGAGCGTTCGGGCGAGGTAGGCCGTGCCGATAAACGCTACGATCCGGGCCAGAATGACACCGCCACCCAGGGACAGGTAGCTTTGCAGAATGGAATCCTCTGGAGCCGCGGAGACAGGCGTGGCGCGAAACCTCACGATCGCCAGACTCTATCGCCATTCGCCAATATGACCGATCTCAGTTTCGGTTAGGATGGGCCCCGGGATGGCCGAGACAATCATCATCGGTGCCGGTCCGGCAGGGCTGGCAGCGGCTCACGAGTTATCGAAGTCGGGTCGGAGCTGCCGAGTGATCGAGAAGGACGACATTGTCGGTGGTATTTCGCGAACCGTGCGATACCGGGGTTATCGATTCGATATCGGTGGGCATCGGTTCTTCACCAAGGTGCCGGAGATTCAGCGGTTTTGGGAGGAGATCCTGCCGGACGATTTCCTGGAGCGTCCGCGAATGTCACGCATCTTCTACAAGGATCGCTTCTTCGACTATCCCCTGAAGCCGGTCAACGCACTGCGAGGGTTGGGTCCAGTGGAAGCTGTAAGGATCGGAGCGAGCTATCTGAGGGCCCTGATCATGCCTCATGCCCAGGAGCGCAACTTCGAGGAGTGGGTGTCCAACCGGTTCGGATACCGTCTGTACGAGATTTTCTTCAAGACCTATACCGAGAAGGTCTGGGGACTGCCCTGCGCAGAGATAAGTGCCGATTGGGCGGCGCAGAGGATCAAGAACCTCGATCTCCTCCAAGCCGTGCGCAATGCTCTCCTCGGATCGTCGGCGAGCCAGGAGGTAATCAGCACCCTGATCGACCGTTTTCATTATCCTCGACATGGCCCGGGCATGATGTGGGAGCGCTGTTGCGAGCGTTTGGAGAAAAAGGGCCTGGCAGCAATCGACAAAGGTCGCCGAGTCGACCGTCTCTTGCACGAGAGAGGGCGCATCACCGGAGTCCGTTTGAGACAAGGTGCAGGTGGTGAACATCTTGCCACCTCGCATGTGATCTCTTCTATGCCGCTGCCGGAGTTGGTTCGGTGTTTGGAGCCGGACCCGCCCACCGAGATCCGGGCGGCAGCGGACAGGCTCAGTTATCGCGATTTCTTGATCGTCGTGTTGATTGTCGATCGCGAGGAGGTCTTCCCAGACAATTGGATCTACATCCATTCTCCCGAGGTAAAGATGGGACGAGTCCAGAATTTCAAGAACTGGAGCCCCGAGATGGTACCGGATTCATCCAGAACCTCGCTCGGCCTGGAGTACTTCGTCTCGATCGGCGACGAGCTCTGGGAAGCGGCAGATGAGGATCTGGTGGCCCTGGGCAAGGCAGAGATGGCAACCCTGGGTCTCATCGAACAGGACGAGGTCGTTGATGGGACGGTGGTCAGGATGCCCAAGGCCTATCCTGTCTACGATCGCAACTATCGGGACTCGGTGGCGTCAATCCGACAATACCTGGCCGAGTTCACCAATCTGGAAGTCATCGGGCGCAACGGCCAGCACCGTTACAACAATCAGGACCATTCGATGTTGTCGGGTATTCGCGCAGCACAGAATGTTATGGGCGAACACCACGATGTCTGGGCTGTCAACGTGGATGGCGAGTACCTGGAGGAGGTGGTCGAGCCCAGGGATGCGACCGGAGATCGTCTGACGCCCGAACGGGTCTCGGGACTCTCCCTGGAGGAGCTGCTCCAGCAGGTTTTCGCCCGCTACGATCCGGTGGCGCTGGGAACAGCGCTGGGTTGTGTTGCGGGCACGGGTCTGTTCCTGGCGACTGCGATACTGCTCCTCAAGGGGGGTGACCCCGTCGGTCCCAACCTCTCACTTCTGGGGGTATATCTTCTCGGGTACGAGGTGACATGGTTCGGTGCATTGCTGGGTGCTCTCGAAGCCTCCTTCGGCGGATTCGTTCTGGGGGTGATGATGGCCTCGAGCATCAATGGATTGATCGGATTCTACGAGGCATCGCTGCAGCGCGAGCTCGAGGCGGTTGAATTGATGGATCCCCTGGAGGGACACGAGTGAGGAGTCGAAACGCGGGTTCACATGAACAGAAGCTGATCAGCCGAGCGGTGGCCAGGCTACGGGCGGGTGCCCTGGCAATCGTCTGTGGTCTGCTGGCAGGCACATTGCTCTTCATGGCGACTCTTTGGTTGGTGATCCTGGGCGGGGATCAGATTGGGCCGCATCTGGGACTGTTGGGCAACTACCTCCCAGGCTACAGGGTCTCGTGGGGTGGGGCAGCGCTGGGATTCATCTATGGTCTCCTGATCGGGGGAATAGCTGGCTGGTCGACGGCATGGATCTACAATTTTGTGGTTACCCTTCGTAACCCCAGCTAGCGGGCGAGCCCTTCATCGAGGATTGCAGCGAAGTCGAATGCTGCGGCCAATGAGCGCGTGTCGGCCGATCCGGAGTCCAGATCGGCTGGAGACTGCAACCAGTCGAAGCGAAAGGTCAGGACGTTCGGACCCCGATGCCATGGGAGAGCGGCGAGTGGGATGTCGTATTCGCTCCATCCAGCCTTCAGTTGAAGGCGCTGTACAGGCTGCCCATTCAATCGTATCTCCATTCCTTGCGGCGGAGCGTCGGCAGTGGGAAATGGAAGAAGACGCAACCGCAGGGTGGTAGGACCCGAGGCTCGCGAGAGGAATCCGACTTCGGCGGTCTCGGCGGCCGCCCAGCGGAACCCCGTGCCGTCGCCGCTGACCTCTGGATAGGACCACCCGGTTCCCAGCAAGAACTCAGAAGACGAGAACTCCAGACGGTTCGTTGACTCACCCCGGGATTCCAGGAGCCTCTCGAGGGCGGAGGCTCTTTCGGGAGCGCCGAGAAAGGTGGAGAAGTCCGGAGAGTAGAAGAGGGCCATGTTGGCCAGATCACCTCGAAACACCGGATCCAGAGTGTGCATCCAGGCGCGAAATTCCGCCGCGCGCTCGTATCCAGCGGACAGGACCCAGGCACTGCGTCGATCTCGCGCCAGAAGTTGGGCGGTAGTCAGGTCGTTGCCGGCATTGAGGACCTGGATCTTCCTGTCTGTCTTCGCCAGGTAGTGTCGGACGCTGATAGCCGACCAGTCGCTGTGAGCGATTACCGGTTCGTGGTCGACGCTGAGAACCGCGATCAGATCCGCCAGGGCCCGCCAATTCGCTTTCTGCCAGGGCTCGGTGCGGGCGGCGGACCAGTTTGAGAACGACAGGAGTGCCACGACCAGCAGCGCAAGCAGGAATGGGGTCCACGCAGGTCGTTTCATCGAATTTGGCAGTCGATTCCAGACCTCACTCAGCGACCTCACTAAACCGATTGAGACGAGCAGGAGAAAGGCGGGCAAACCGGCTGAGGTATATCGAACCAGGTACCAGCGATCGAGCAGAGTGAGGAGTGCCAGCCACCCCATCACGGGCAGGGCGAACATTCCGATGATGTCTAGCCCAGCACGGCGGTGACGGTGCAACTGGAAGATCGCACCACAGCCAGCCAACCCGAGCAGGATCCAACTCGAGGAGCGTGTGACGGCCCAGTCGACTCCCGAAACCGTAAGGCTCGCCACGAACCGATCCAAAGCGGTGAGGGACAATGGATCGGTGACGATGAATTCGGGCGGGATTCTCGAGGACCCCAGGCGCTCGGCGGCTGGGAAAATCAGGATGGTCACGCCGATTCCGAGCAGCGAGGCGATCATCAAGTGCCCGGGCCACCAGGTCCTGGGCCGGCGCCAGGCCAGCCAATCCATGAGAGCGAGCAGTGCGAAAGAGATCAACACGGGCGCCGCTACTGCTCCCAGAAATGCTGTCAAGATGGAGACGGCATAGGCGACAGGTGCAGCCCATCGCCGGTCACTCGAGAGCAACAGGAGCAGCAGGAGGCTGGCCATCAACATGACGGCAGCATAGGGACGCCCTTCTCGAGAGAGATAGACGTGCAGCGGCGAAACGGCCAGCAGCGATGCGGCTACAAGGGCAGTGGAGCGATTCCCTGCGGCCTTCCAACCCAACCACCCCATGACGATCACGTTGACGAGGCCGAGCAGCGCTGGCGCGAGCCGAGCGGCCACTTCGCCGTCGCTGAACCGCATTGCCAACAGCTGTGTGGCGTAGTAGAGGGGGCCGTTCTCACGGTCGACGTTCAAGCCAGTGAGCCAGGAATTCCAGGGTTCCGCCAGTGCCGCCTGGGCCCTCTCCAGATGCAGGATTTCGTCGTACCACAGCGAAGGTTCCCCCAGCCCGTCGAACCTCAGGAAGACGGCCACGCCGAAGGCGAGCAGGCACATCAGAAACCAGACCAGGTTCGGCAATCGACGCATCGACCGGATTCTAACGGCAGGCCAGTGATTGACAGGACAGGCGCGAGTGCCGATGATGGGTCGTGAAATGGAGTTGCGGGGAAAAATTGCATTGGTAACTGGAGGCGGCCACCGTCTCGGGGGAGCCATCACGGACGCATTGGCGGACGCCGGATGCGTGACAGTCATCCACTATGGACGGTCTCGTCAGGCAGCCGAAGCGAAGGTGGAGCAGCTGCGGAGTCGAGGAAGCGAATCCATATGTGTTGGTGCCGATCTCAGGGAAGAGGCGCAGGTTGCAGCCCTCTTCGAGACGGTCGACAAGCAGCACGGCCGACTCGATATCCTTGTCAACAGTGCCGCGACGTTCGAAAAGGCGCCCCTGGGTGAGCTCACGGCTTCGGATTGGGACCAGGTGATGGCAGTCAATCTTCGTGCTCCCTTTCTCTGTCTCCGTTTCGCCGCCCCGCTCATGGGTGCCTGCTGGGAGCAGGACAAAGTGCCGGCTGTCGTGGTCAATATCGGCGACTTGAGTGGTGTCCTGGCCTGGCCAGGGTTTGCTCATCATGGGGCCAGCAAGGCCGGACTCCTGCACCTGACCCGGGTCTCAGCCCGGGAACTGGCCCCGGCGATTCGCGTCAATGCAGTGGTACCAGGACCGGTGCTTCCTCCTCCCGGAAAAGGGGAGCAGGATGAGGAGTTTCAGTCGCTGGTGAACAGGATCCCTGCTCGACGACCAGGTTCGCCGGCCGAAGTAGGCCAGGCCGTAGTGTTTCTCGCTTCCAACGATTTCATCTTCGGCGAGACGTTGTGTGTCGACGGGGGCGAGCACCTGGTGGGCGCTGGCCACCGTCAACTGTGAGAAGGTCGAGTTTGCAAAGTGAGGACGATACCGATGGCTCGAGACAAGATCTTCATCCGGGACCTGCTGGTGCGAGGCATTATCGGCATCAACGATTGGGAGCGCGAAAAGAAACAGGACATCCTGGTAAACCTCGTGTTGCAGTTCGACACTCGTCTTGCGGCGGGTTCTGATCGCGTCGAGGATTCGCTCAACTATCGCAGTCTCACGAAAGCCGTAGTGCGACACATCGAGGCTTCATCACACTTCCTCGTGGAAGCCCTGGCGGCGGAGCTCGCGCGCATCGCCGTGATGGACTTTGGTGCCGAGGAAGCAACCGTCAGGGTGGAGAAGCCGGGAGCCCTGCGCTTTGCCCAGTCGGTGGGCATTGAAATCGTCCGCAGTCGTGCCGATTTCGATTGAGTTGTTGCCGGGCCAAGCAACGGTGTCCGTCCTGTTGTCACTGGGCTCCAACATCGAGCCGGTCTATCATCTGCCAGCAGCATGCCGGTTACTGGCCGACCGCCTGCGAGTTGTCGGTGCCTCACAGGTGTTCGAAACAGCGCCGGTGGGGGATGGGGAGTCTTTCCTCTTTCTCAATGCGGCGATCGAGGTCCATGCCGACATGACCCCTCGGGAGCTCAAATTCGAGGTCTTGCGACCGTTAGAGCGCAGGCTCGGGAGAGTCAGAACCGCCGACCGGAATGCGCCGAGGACCATCGACGTGGATATCTCACTTGTCGGGCAGAGGATCGTACGAGACAAGGAGGTGGGAATCGAGATTCCCGATCCAGAGATCCTCACCAGTGCTCACGTGGCGATTCCGTTGGCAGATCTGGCACCCGAACGCATCCATCCGGTCACTGGACAGCGGCTGCGAGAGATTGCCGGGGAGCTCGATGATCGAGCTATTCGATCACGGCCAGATCTGATTCTCTGGCCTCTGGAGGGTGAGTGGCGGTGAGACGGCGGGCTCTTCTTCTCGAGCTTCCGGCTCTGCTGTTGATGGTTGGCTCACTGTGCTGGTTGGTGACCGGAGCAGCGTTCGGCAGCTCGGTCGCGCAGATCGAGTTTCTGGGCGAGGCCAGGATAGTCGGCGGGTTGCAGGTGGAAGGGAGTGTGGTCGGTGGCCTTTCGGGCATCACCTACGATGAGGAGCGCGGTGTCTACTATGCCGTCTGTGACGACCCCAGTGGCCGATCCCCAGCACGCTTCTATACCCTCGAGATCGACCTCGGCGAAGGACGGCTGGCTCGTGACGGAGTCAGAGTCCTGGGAAAAACCCTGATCCAGGACCGGACCGGTGGGCCGATGCCCGAGCTGACAGTCGATCCCGAGGGGATCGCTCTGTTCGATCATGACACCCTGTTTATTTCGTCCGAGGGACAGATCAGGAGCGGTGTTCCACCGTTCGTTCGCCGCTTCTCGCTCGACGGGTCTTTCGTGATGGAGCTCGAGCTACCCGACAGATACCGGCCGGACCCCGAGGGTGCTCGGGGCCCGCGTCACAACTTCGGGTTCGAAAGCCTGACGCTGAGCCCCGACAGGCAGACTCTCTTTACCGCTCTCGAAAACGCCTTGTTGGAGGATGGGGCCCAGGCGGCACTCGAGACGCCCAGTCCCTCTCGTCTGCTCGAGTTCGACACGGCAACCGGAACAATGAGGGGCGAGTATCTGTATCTCACCGAACCGGTGGCCTATGCATCAACGCTGCCTGATGGGCTGGAGGTATCGGGTTTGGTGGATCTGCTCGCGCTCGACGAGACTACCCTGCTGGCCATGGAACGGTCCTTCTCGATGGGACCAGGCAACGTCATCTGGATTTTCGAGATCGGGATCGATGGCGCTACTGATGTAAGTCGGTGGCCGGCGCTGTCCGGGATCGACCTGGATTCAGTGATTCCGGTTCGCAAGGAGCTCCTGCTCGATCTGCGGGAGCTGGACACCTATCTCGACAATCTCGAAGGGATGACCTTCGGACCGACCCTGGCCGACGGACGCCAGACGGTGATCCTGGTTTCCGACGACAACTTCAATCCCGTCTTGCAGGTGACCCAGTTTCTCGCTTTTGCCATCGATCGACGACCGCTGACCGTCGCCGATCTCCAGGGCGCCGGGCATCGTTCTCCTCTGGATGGGCGATGGGTTTATGGAATCGGTGGCGTCGTCACTCTCGTGCGACCCGGAGAAGAGCTCGAGCTCTGGGTGGAGGCTATCGATCGAGACGATGACCCGCTGACCTCTGAGGGGGTGCTGGTGAAGCACTCCAGCGCCTCTGTCGCCCTGCGCGTTGGTGACGAAGTCGAGATTGCCGGGTTGGTGCGCGAAGGGCAACGACCGGGAGAGTTGAGTACGACCTGGATCGAGGCCATGCGGCTCGAGCGGGTTGGCCGTGATCGCGCTTTGCCGTCACCGGTTCGGATCGACCGGGGAGGGCGAAGTGTTCCGACCGAAGTCGTCGACGACGACGGCCTGCAGCACTTCGAGCCGCAGTTCGACGGTCTCGATTTCTGGGAGAGCCTGGAAGGAATGCGGGTCACGATCCCCGATGCCCGGGTGATCGGTGCGACCAATCAATATGGCGACTCGAGCATCGACGGCGGTCATGGCGATGTGCGGGCGATGGGGCGCACGTCAGCCGGCGGGATTCTCCTGCAGCCGGGTGATCTCAATCCCGAGCGGCTGGCCCTCTGGGAAGGTGACTTGCCTGCCACGCCGACGATGGATGTCGGGGCGAGGTTCCTGGGAGAGCTGACCGGCGTCGTCGACTATCGCTTTGGGCGATACGGTCTACAGACCATTTCACCGCTGCCTGATCTCCAGCCCACGAGCTGGCACCCAGAGCGCACGGATTTGCGGTCGGGCGAGCAGCGATTGACCGTGGCGACCTTCAACGTCCTGAATCTGACTTATCGGGATAGCGAGAGCCGCTTTCAGGCTGTCGCGGCAACACTGGTCGACGGGCTGGGCTCACCAGACCTGGTTGCGCTGCAGGAGGTACAGGACGATAGCGGTAGCGTCGACGACGCCACGGTTTCGGCCGCTCAGACACTGGGGCGGTTGATTGAAGCTGTGCAGGTAGCTGGAGGCCCGGTGTACGAGAGTCGGGTAGTCGATCCCGAGAACGACCAGGACGGAGGGCGGCCGGGATCCAACATTCGGGTCGCATTTCTGTTCAACCCCCGCCGAGTCGACTTTGTCGATCGAGGGCAGGCCGGGCCAACAGACGCGGTCCAGGTCCTGGACCCGAGCGAGGATGGAGTCCTGTCGCTGAGTCCAGGCAGATTGATGACGATGGCTCCAGCCTTCGCGGGCGATCTGCTGCGGGGATTCTCACCCAGTCGCAAGCCGGTCGCTGGGGAGATCGTATTCGGTGACCAAAGACTCGTGCTGATCAACAACCATTGGGTATCGAAACGGACGGATGACCCAACTTTTGGAGAGATTCAGCCGCCGCGGCGCAGCAGCGAGGATCAACGATCGCAGCAGGCCCGACTGGTGGCCGATTTCGTGCGTCAGATCGAGGCCAGGCACCCGGGAACCGGAGTCATCGTACTGGGGGATCTGAACGAACACGAGTTTCGGACCCCGCTCAGCATTCTCGGTGCTGCGGGGCTCGAGAATCTGGCGCTGCGGCTGCCAGTCGAGGATCGCTACTCGTTCAACTTCCAGGGTAATTCGCAGATGCTCGATCACATTCTGATCAATCGGAGTCTTCGGCAACGGGTCAGCTCCCGGCTCGACATCGTCCACCGAAACGCTGATTTTGCGCATTCGCGTCGGGCGAGCGACCACGACCCGATTCTGCTGGAGCTGGACTTCGCAGGTCCTCGCTAGATCGGTTCAGCTGGCGGGGTAGTCGAGGAACTGACGGGCAAACTCGAGGAACCGGTGGACGTCGCTGAAATTGCTGACGATACCGGTCGAAACCCGCACCGCTCCGGTGCTCTTGCCATCGATACAGAGACGGAAGTCGTTGTAGGTCATTTCCCGGCCGGAACCGCTGAAGCAGGTGACGAGCTCCTGCTTCGAGATGCCGAGCGCCATTTCCCCAGCTCCCGGATTGCAGAAGCAACCGGTACGCAGTGAGATCATCCTGGTGTTTGCCGCCTCCTCGATGACCTCGTGATCGATGACTGTGCCCTCTGGGTCGTAGAAATTCAGCGTCACCGTGCCGCCGCGATTCTCGGTGGTCGGGGGACCGTAGATCTGGATCAAGGGCATGCCGTTGGAATGCCGCAGCACGAGCAGCTCGGTGATCAGCCAACCAACCAGGCACCTGACCCGAGTCTTGATCGTAGCGAGTCCAACCGTCTCGAGGAACGCCAGGCCGACCTCGATGGCTGGAATATTGGCGTAGTCGAGCGTGCCATCCTCGAAGGCAGCCGAGCCGGCAGCCATATAGTAGCGATCGGCCTGGACCGATGCGACTTCGATCGTCCCGCCAGCGAACCACGGGCGATGCAGTTTGGCGAGGGCCGGCCAACGGGCGATCAGAGCCCCCAGGCCGGTGGGGTAGCCAAACATCTTGTAAAACGACAGCACCATGTAGTCGGGCCGATGTCGCGACAGGTCCAGTTGATTGGTGGGCACGTAGGCCGCGGCGTCGAGAAGGACATCCCAGCCCTTGGCCTGGGCTCGCTCGATCCAGTCGAGCGGGTGCTGGACCCCCGAGAAGTTGGACTGTGCCGGAAAGGCGAAGAGGTTATGCCGATGAGTATCGGCCAGCTCGAAGTAGCCTTCGATCAGACCCGGATCGACTCGCATATCGGGAGGAGTCACCGGTATGTAGGTCGTTCTGGCGCCGTGGGCTCGATCGAACTCACGGATACCGTTGACCGAGTTGTGGTTGTCGAAGGTCAACAGAAACTGGTCATTGCGCTCGAAAGGATAGGATTCGCCGACCAGCTTCAGCGCCTGGCTGGCGTTCGAGGTGAAGATGACCCCGTAATCCTCTTCGGAGGTATTGAAAAACTCGAGGATTCTGCGGCGGCAACGTTCCACCCCCTCGGTGGCGCTCTTCGATGTCGGGTTGCTCGAGTGCGGATTGCCGAGGACCTTTTCCCTGAGCAGATTCAGATGCTCTACCACCTGGCTCTCGGCATACAGGCCGCCCCCTGTATAGTCGAGGTAGACATGGTCATGTCGATCGAGGCGGGCAAAGTCACGCTGCCGTAGCTCGTCGAGCGAAGCCGTTTCGCGGTACTCTGGATAGTCGTGCAGAAACTGCTCGTAGGCCTGCTCGAGGGACTCGCTTGTTTCTGAAATTGCCATATCTGAAGTTCGAGGCTAGCCCATTGTTTCGGCACCTTTCAAGTCACTCGACGGCATTCGCGCCGTCGGCCGCTCGCCCCCGGAGCGACTCCGAATATAATCGTCCAGCTGATTCCGGATAGTGGAATTCGGGATGACCGCATAGAAATCGGATGGTGTCGACTCTAGATCCAGTTTGCCCGACCACAGGCGATTCGCGGACGGCTACAGGAGCGCAGGGGAACTCCTCGCAGAGCCGCGGGCAGGCTGATCTCGCCGATCTTCCCCGAGAGCTCGGCCGTGTAGTCGGTCACCTCCCCGGACCGACCCTGATCTGCTTGGGAGGTCTGCACGGCAATGAGCCGGCCGGCGTCCTGGCGTTACAGGCGATCCTGGAGTCGCTGCGGCCCGGAGCTGAAACCCTCAATGGTGAGCTGATCGCGTTGGTCGGCAATCGACGGGCGTTGGCGGTCGGTAGCCGGTTCATCGATCACGACCTCAACCGGGCCTGGCATCCGGAGCGATTGAGTCGTCTGCTCAAGTCGACTCGACACGTCGAGGCCGAAGACCGCGAGCAACTGGAGTTGGATGCGACGCTGCAACGCATCATCGACGAGGCCCCGGGGCGGGTCTATCTTCTCGACTTGCACACCACATCGGGTCCCGGCTCGGCCTTTGCCATCCTCGACGACACACTACCGAATCGGGAGATCGCCCTCGATTTTCCCGTCCCCTTGGTACTTGGTCTGGAAGAGGAGCTCGCGGGTACCCTGGCGTCCTACCTGACGGCGCAGGGGGTGACAGTCCTGGGTTTCGAGGCAGGACAGCACGAGGATCCGGGCTCGGTGGAGCGAGCCGCAGCAGCCGTGTGGGTCGCCCTCGGATCTTGTGGATTGCTTCGCGAAGGCGGGCGTGCTCGGGCTGCACAAGCGAAGCGCGAGCTTTCTGAGCAGACCGCTTCGGATGTCGGGATCGTGGAGATCCTCTATCGCTACCACATCGAGTCCGGCAACGGCTTCACGATGGAACCGGGTTTCGAGAGCTTCCAGACCATCGAAGAGGGGCAGATTCTGGCGCGCAATGGCTCGACAACCGTCTTGGCACCCCAGTCGGGCATGCTGCTCATGCCGCTCTACCAGGAACAGGGTGAAGACGGCTTCTTTCTCGTCCGGCAGGTCCGACCGTTCTGGCTCCCGGTCTCGGCCAAGCTGCGTGGCTGGCGGTTGGAGCGTTTTCTCCATTGGCTTCCCGGTGTCTCCAGGCATCCCGATCGCAGGGACGCCTTCCTCGTCGATCGGCGGCTGGCCCGATTCTCGCCATTGCACCTTTTTCACCTTCTGGGATTTCGCCGCGAAGGCAAGGACGGAAGGTTTCTCACAATGGCGCGACGGCCCGATCTCGAGAGCTGAGACCAGCCCGCGACTATGTCACCTGTCCTGTCCTCTTTTCCGGTCGATAGCCTCGACCCCTCCCATATTGCCCGTCGTCTCGAAGACGTGAGAGGGCGTACCCTGAGCCTCATCGCCGGCCTCGACTGGGAGACCCTGAAACGGCAGCACATCCCGATTCTCAGCCCAATGGTTTGGGATCTGGGGCATCTGGCCAACTTCGAAGAGCAGTGGCTCTGCCAGCAGGTAGGTGGCTACAACTCTCTGGAATCGGAATTCGCGTCGATGTTCGATGCCGTTCTGAACCCCAGACCCACTCGCAAGAACCTGCCGCTACCGGTGGCGAGAACACTCTGGGGTTACTTGCGGCGAGTCCGAACGAGAGCCCTTCAGGTGCTCGAGGACTGCGCGTCAGGCCGACACCAGGGCCCTCTGGTCGAGGGAGGTTTCGTGTTCGAAATGGTGGCGGAGCATGAGGAACAACACCAGGAGACAATGCTGCAACTGCTGCAGGTGCTGGATTCGCCGAGCTATCTCCCTGCGATGAGCCGTCCGCTGCCCTCTGGCCGCGCCCTGCTCGATTCGATGGTGATGATTCCTGCCGGGACGTTCGAGATGGGGCGATCCGGCAGGGGCTTCGCCTATGACAACGAGATGTCGGCTCACGCGGTTTCCCTGCCGGGATTCCTGATCGACAAGACGCCGGTCAGCTGTGGCCAATATCTCGAGTTCGTCGAGGATGGTGGCTATCGACGGAGTCAGTGGTGGTCCGAGGCGGGGCGTGAATGGGTGAATCGTACCCGTGCAGAGGCACCGGGAAACTGGAAACGCGAAGGCCGGGCCTGGCAGGTTCGCTACATGGATCGCGAGCACGCTCTGCGCCCGGAGCTGCCGGTGATTCATGTCTCCTATTTCGAAGCCGAGGCCTATGCTTGCTGGGCCGGAAAGCGCCTGCCATCTGAGGCCGAGTGGGAGAAAGCTGCGCTGTGGGACGCAGAAGCTCAGGCAGCCCGGACCTTCCCGTGGGGCGATGAGTTCCCCGACGGCCGGCGCGCCAATCTGGATCAGCTCGCTTTCGAACCGGCCCCTGTGGGCGCTTACCCTGAGGGGGCCAGTGCCTACGGTGTTGAGCAGATGGTGGGTGATGTCTGGGAGTGGACGTCGTCCGATTTTCGACCGTACCCGGGTTTCGCAGCATTCCCCTACGAAGAGTATTCGAAGATCTTCTTTGGCAGCGACTACAAGGTGTTGCGGGGCGGCTCGTGGGCGACGCGACCCGCGGTTGCGCGGGGCACCTTTCGCAACTGGGACTATCCCATGCGGCGGCAGATATTCTCTGGTTTTCGCTGTGCCAGAGATCTCGAGTGAGAGCCAGATCCCGCCCGATCGGGTGGCCCGGTGGCGCAGCACGATTGCTATGATCCGGCTGTGGTTGATGCCGATCTAGCGGTTCGCGGAGCCGACATCGTCCATCGCTGTTTCGACGACTATCAGACTCGTTTCCGAGCGGTGACTCGGCACACGCGCGAGCGCTTCGAGCGCTGCGACTGGGAGGGAATCCGGCGCGATACGGTCAAACGTCTCGGTCTCCACGGACAGTTCGTCAGCGAGTCTCACGAAGCTCTGCTCGATCAGCTGGCAGACGACATAGCCGTCCCCGAGTTCTGGACCGCGATGAAAGAGGCCTACGCCCTCGCCATCCTGGGGCGTGATGACTTCGAGTTGGGTCAGACCTTCTTCAACTCGTTGTCCCGCGTGGTCTTCCCCCATGTCGGGGTCGACCCAGCGATCGATTTCACGGCAGTCGACTTTCCTTTGCCGTACAAAGGGTGGGAGATGGCGAGTGCGCGTCTTTATGCGGTGCGGCGAGTCGACGCCGGCGTGGTGAGAAGGATCCTGGAGGATGCCGAGTTCCGTGTTCCCTACGCTGATCTCGGTCGTGATGCAGCACTTGCAGCAGAGAGAATAGGGCGGAGTATCGTTACGGTCTTCGGCTCGGCCGAGATCGAAGCCGTCGACGTTCTGCGACCGGTCTTCATTCGAAACAAGGCAGCCTATGTCATTGGACGAGTGCGCCGCGGCGAGGAGGTCGTGCCATTGGTGCTGGCCATTCTCAATCAGCAGGGAAGGCTCGTCGTCGATGCCGTCTTGACGGACGAAGAAGGGGCCAGCATCCTGTTCAGTTTCGCGCGCTGGTACATCCATGCCGATGTGGCCAGCCCGAGAGAGGTCATCGGATTCCTCCATTCGGTACTGCCACGCAAGCGCATCGCCGAGCTCTACGTTTCGCTCGGGTATCACAAGCATGGCAAGACCGAGTTCTTTCGCGATTTGATGCGGGTCGTGGCGCAATCCGGAGAGCAGTTCGTGATCGCCCCCGGACAGCCCGGACTGGTCATGTCGGTCTTTACCCTGCCGTCCTTCCAGTTCGTCTTCAAGGTCATCCGCGACTGCTTTCCACCCTCCAAGACCACCACCCGAGCCGAAGTCATGCAGAAGTACCGTGAGGTGTTGCGCCACGACCGCGTCGGTCGCCTTGTGGACTTTCAGGAATTCGAGCACCTGACCTTTCCCCGTGAACGGTTCTCCGGAGAGTTGCTGCAAGAACTGCAAGGGAGCGCGGGTCACACCGTCGAAGTCGACAATGAGGTGGTTGTGATTCGCCACCTCTTCATCGGTCGGCGCGTGACGCCGTTGGATATCTTCATCCAGGAGGCCCCTTCAGAAGCCGTCGAAGCAGCGATCGTCGATTGGGGGTACACCCTGAAGGATCTGGCAGCAGCCAACATTTTTGCGGGTGACATGCTCCTGAAGAACTTTGGAGTCACCCGACACGGTCGTGTGGTCTTCTACGACTATGACGAGATCTGTCCGCTGGGTGACTGTCGGTTCCGCAAGTTCCCTGCTGCTCGCAACCCCGAGGACGAGCTCGCGTCCGAACCCTGGTTCTCGGTTTCCGCAGAGGATGTCTTTCCGGAGGAGCTGGCCACCTTTCTGGAGCTGCGCGGCCGCTTGCGGGAGGTGTTCGAGCGGCACCACGGCGACCTCTTCGGAACGCAGTTCTGGCGCGCTTTGCAGGATCGCAACCGTCAGGGCGAAGTGATCGATTTCTTTCCCTACAGCGCCGACCAACGTCTTCAGGTTAGCGAGGCAGCAGCAGAGCCTATCGGACCCTAGCGCGGTGGAGCTCCAGGTCCAACTCAGCTCTGGTACTGCTGGTCGATCCAGTCGCGGTAGGACTCGTCCATGATGGCTCGCCACCAGGGCTCGTGATCCAGGAACCAGCGAACCGTGGACTTCAGCCCCTGTTCGAAGGTGATCTCGACCCGATAACCGAGCTCGCGTGCGATACGACGGTTATCGATGGCGTATCGACGATCGTGGCCCGGGCGATCGGTGACATAGGTGATCGCGGTATCGCAGCGCTCGTTGTTGGCAGGCGGTGCGGCGGGGAATCGTTTTGCGAGGTCGCTATCCTGCTCGAAAAGGCGATCCATCAGCCCGCACAGGGTACGCACCAGGTCCAGGTTGGTGAGCTCGTTCTCGGTGCCAATGTTGTAGGTCTGGCCCACCTCTCCCGCATGCAAGACGCAGTCGATACCACGGCAGTGGTCATCGACGTGGAGCCAATCGCGGATGTTGAGCCCGTCACCGTAGATGGGCAAGGATTTGCCGGCGAGCAGATTGACGATCAGCAGAGGGATCAGCTTCTCGGGGAACTGATAGGGACCATAATTGTTCGAGCAATTACTGATCGTCGTGGCCAGCCCGTAGGTGTGATGGTAGGCGCGCACCAGGTGGTCCGAAGCGGCCTTGCTGGCGGCGTAGGGTGAGTTGGGTGCGTAGGGTGTGGTCTCGGAGAATGCCGGTTCCTCGGGCCCGAGCGAACCGTAGACTTCATCCGTGGAGACGTGGTGGAAGCGGTGAGGCTCGATGGCATCGGAGAGCCACACCGCTCTGGCTGCTTTCAGCATGCTGTGAGTGCCGCCGATATTGACGTCGACGAAGATGTCGGGACCGGAGATGGACCGGTCGACGTGGGATTCGGCCGCGAAGTGGACGATGGTATCGATCGCCTCCTTGCGCAGCAGGGACTCCACCAGTTCCTGATCTCGAATGTCTCCGTGGACGAAGCGGAACCCCTCGGTACCCATCACGCCTTCCAGGTTGGCGGGATTGCCCGCGTAGGTCAGGGCGTCGACAACAACGATCGGATCCTCCGGATGGTGGCGCCGCCAGTAGTGCACAAAGTTCGTGCCGATAAAGCCCGCTCCACCCGTGACCAGTAATCGAGACATCATTCAGTTCTCTCCGTATTCATGCAGGTCCTGCAGCATCGATTTTAGTTGGTGGCGCCAATGCGTCGGCTGGATATCGAGATCCCGGCTCGTGGCCGTGGTGTCGAGAACACTGAATCGAGGCCTCCGTGCCGGGGTCGGGTAGTCTTCACTGCTGATCGGTGCGATAGCGGTGCCCCGATGCGCCAGGCCGAGGAGCGTGGCTTCATCCTGGATGGCGATCGCGAAGTCGTACCACGAAGCCACGCCGGCATCGGTCCAGTGGTATATACCGGAGACGCCCTGATGTTCGCAGGCTGACCAGATCACGGTTGCCAGCCCACGAGCCCAGGTGGGAGTCCCGATCTGATCACACACCACCGTCAGCTCGGGGCGTTCCGCCATCAGCCGCAACATCGTCTTGACGAAGTTCTGACCGAAGCGAGAGTAGACCCAGGCCGTGCGCAGCACCAATGCCCGTTCGTTCGTGGCTTCCATGACCGCGAGCTCGCCAGCCAGCTTGCTCGCACCGTAGACGCCGAGCGGATCGGTCTCCGCATCGGGAGGGTAGGACCGGTTGCGCTCGCCGGCGAAGACGAAGTCGGTGGAGATGTGGATCATCCGCGCACCCAGGGACTCGGCGACCCGAGCGAGGTTGCCTGCTCCTGTGGCGTTGACGGCGAAGGCCTTGTCCTTCTCCTGCTCGGCCCGATCGACCGCGGTGTAGGCGGCGGCATTGATCACCACTGCAGGGCGCAGATCGCCCAAGGTCGTTTCCAATCGGTGGGTATCCGAGATGTCGAGCTCTGCCAGGTCGCAAGCCACCAGCTCGACCCCATCCGGGCATGTCGACTGCAGCTCGCGACCGAGCTGGCCGCCGGCGCCTGTGATCAGTGTCCTCAAGGGAAGGTCACCGCATTCGGCAATCGCTTGCCGTTGGCATCCTTGTCAGACAGGACGGGACTCTGGCCATCGACGAGTGGCCATTCGATACCGATCTCGGGATCGTTCCAACACAGGGTGTGGTCGTCGTCCGGCGCGTAGTAGTCCGTGCACTTGTAGAGCAGATCGGCCCTTTCGCTGGTGACATAGAAGCCGTGCGCGAATCCGGGTGGGACCCAGAGCATGTTGTGTCTGGATGCCGAGAGGAAGACGCCCACCCAATGCTTGAAAGTAGGCGAGCTGCGTCGCAGATCGACGGCTACATCGAACACTTCTCCGTCGACCACTCTGACCAGCTTTCCCTGGGGCTGCAGCACCTGGTAGTGGAGGCCTCGCAGGATTCCCCGGGCCGATCGGGAGTGGTTGTCCTGAACAAAATCGACATCGAGACCGCCGTGGGCGAAGGAGCGGGCGTTCCAACTCTCGAGAAAGAAGCCGCGAGAATCTTCAAAGGCCCGTGGCACCACCTCCAGGACCTCTGGGATGGCTGTAGGAATGAAGCTCGGGGTGTTCACCTCTCGTCCTCGATCACACCCTTGAGGTAAAGGCCGTAACTGCTGTCGCCATAGGCCTCTGCGAGCTTGTCGAGCTCGTTGTCTGTGATGTAGTTCATCCGGAAGGCGATCTCTTCCGGGCAGGCGATCTTGAGCCCTTGCCGCTTCTCGATCACACGCACGAAGACAGCGGCGTCCAGCAGCGAATCCTGGGTGCCGGTATCCAGCCAGGCGGTGCCTCGCCCGAGAATCTCCACCTGCAGTTTGCCCTGATCGAGATATCGACGGTTGACGTCCGTGATCTCGAGCTCGCCCCGAGCAGAGGGTTCGAGGTTTCTGGCGATCTCCACCACCTGCTGGTCATAGAAATAGAGCCCCGTCACAGCGTAGTGCGACTTCGGCTTGGCGGGCTTTTCCTCGATGTCGAGAGCGCGGCCGGTCCGGTCGAAGCTGACCACGCCGTACCGCTCGGGGTCGGTCACGTAGTAGCCAAAGACCGTTGCCCCGTCCGTTCGCTGGGCGGCTCCTTGCAGCTTGTCTGTGAGGTCCTCGCCATAGAAGATGTTGTCCCCGAGCACGAGGCTCACCGGACCGTCGTCAATGAACCTTTCACCGATGAGGAAGGCCTGGGCGATGCCTTCGGGTTGCTCCTGGGTCTTGAATACGAGCGAGATTCCCCACTGCGACCCGTCCCCGAGAAACGACTGAAATGCCTCGAGATCCCGAGGAGTCGTGATGACCAGGATCTCACGAATTCCGGCATGCATCAGGGTCGACAGCGGGTAATAGATCATCGGCTTGTCGTAAACCGCCATCAGCTGCTTGCTGATGCCGCGAGTCAATGGGAGGAGCCTTGTGCCGGCCCCCCCGGCCAGAATGATTCCCTTCATCGTCTTATTCCGCTTATTCCGCCTTTGTCATACTGGCCGCCCACCGGCCGAGTCGAGTGGACAGAAGCCGGTCGAGTCTATCGCGCATGCTGTCCAACTCGGCCTTGATGTTGACGAGCTCCACATCACGAGCTGCCAGCACCGGTTTTATCGCCGCCAACTCTTCCTCCTTGTCGGCCAGCACCGGCTTGATCGAGCCGAGCTCTTCATCCTTGGCCGCGATGGCCGAATTCAAGGCAGCGTTCTCTGTT
Organism: uncultured Acidobacteriota bacterium; assembly: GCA_963707075.1. Classification (GTDB taxonomy): domain Bacteria; phylum Acidobacteriota; class Thermoanaerobaculia; order Multivoradales; family JAHEKO01; genus CAXMQZ01. Next base: position 197,962 of record CAVPOX010000002.1, on the reverse strand, counting down.
TTCAAGGCGGCGATCTCGGTCTCCCGGGCGGCGAGTGTCTTCCTGGCTGCAGCCAGCTCTTCATCCCGCGCGACCGCACGCTTCTCGAGTTCGAGACCGTGTTGGTCGAGGTGTTGGATGCCGAGGGTCAGGCTGTCGATAAACATGGCGGGCAGAGACGGTCGGATCGCGGGACCTTCGTCTGCCAGTTTGCGGGCTCGCTCGATGAACTTGTCGGCGAAGCCTCGACGGGTGAAGAGCTCCACGGCCTTTGCGCGGGCGGCCTTTCCAAGTGTTTCACGCAAAACGGGATCCTGGACGAGGCGCTCGACCTTTTCAGCCATATCCTGCGCGTTGCTGGCGGCGTAGGCCAGTCCGGTGACACCGTCGGCCATGTACTCCGAGATATCGGTCGATGCCGGGTAGATCACGGGTCTGGCGCCCAGCATGCCTTCAGCCGCGACCCGGCCGAAACAGTGTGCCGGTGCCGAAATGAGCACCGCATCGGCGCGCGCGATTGTAGGCCACACATCAACCGAAAACTCCTCGAAAGTGATCTGTTCGGAAATCCCCAGTGAGTCGGCAAGTTCCTGTAATCGTTGGACATAGGCAGGATCCTGAGGACCTTTGAGCAAGAGGTCGACTCGATGTCCCCGTTTTGCCAGCTCGGCAACAGCACGGATATCGATCTCCTGTTGCTTGGCTTCGAAAATGCTCGCCAGATCGACTAGCAAGAGTGGCCGGTCGGTCTGGGCGGTTGGGCGGGGGCGTTTGGAATCCGCCAGCTGAGGAACCTGGATGGCAGGGTAGAGGTGGTCGATGCGATCTCGCTGCAGATGTGGGAAGAGCGTTTCGCCCAGCCTCTTGGAGGCAGTGAAGATCGCATCGGAGAAATCTTCGATGAATCGCAGGCGTTCCTCCGATGGCAGAAAGAACGTGTAGTCGCTGCCGTATTCGCGCAAGTGCCAGACATGGGGTTTATCGACAGTTGCGGCCAGGATAGCGCCGTGGGGAATCACAATGCTGCTCGACGAGATCAGATCGGGCCGTATGGCCTCGACTTCGGGCACAGTCCTTGCGAGCAGGCGCACCAGATCGTCGCCGAGCGCCTTGGTGATCTCATCAGGGGACTTGGGCTCGCGGCTGCACCACCAGCCGTAGTCCGCCGGGATGACTCCGGCTCCAGCCCGCTCGATCCTCTGCCTCAACGGACCATCACCGGGGATGACCACGTTGCAAACCGTGCCATGATCCTCGATGAGCTGGGTGACCAGGTCGGCCATGGCGCGCTCGGCTCCCGCCAGTGCATGAGAGTGGGCCATGAAACAGATGCTCATCGAGGTTTCTCTGGGGCGACAATAGAGGTTGCCGGTCCCGTCGGCCGGAATCAGGTCGAGCCAATCGCGGGTCGAATCGACTCGGATCAGCCGCGGCCCTGTTTCCTGCATCAGGAAAGAAGCAAAGCCCATTTGCTCGAGCTGTTGCAGGAGATCATCCGGGTCGTAACCCGCGCGCTGCTGCATCTCTGGACTGACCCCCACAATCAACGTCGCGTCCCCATTGCCCCTCAGGGCATCTGCGAGCCCCTCGAGGACCGGGATCTCGTGGCCGTTGGTGTCGATCTTGATCAGGGTCGGCGCCCCTGCCCGATCTTCGAGAAGGGTTGCGAGCTCGAGAGTTTGGACTCGAGTCTCGGCCAGGGCAGGCGTCGCGGGATCCTGGTAGAAACCCGAGGCGTCAGAGGCGCGAGACTTGTACAGGTTTGCTCGCTCCGTCCGATTGGAGGCGGCAGCCGCGTGGCATACCGTCGAGGCAAGCCCGTTCAGCTCGAGGTTGCGCTGGAGAACCAGGTGGTTCTCCATCAAGGGCTCGATGGTGTGAATCTGGAGGTCGGGATTGCGCAGGCCCGCGATGATGGAGAAGAAGCCATAGTGAGCGCCGACGTCGATGAAGACCTGCTTGCGACCGGCTATGGCACGGATCAGATTGCAGGTCAGCGGTTTGTAGGCGGCGGCATAGTGCTCACGAAGACGCGGCGTGACCAGCATCTCGAAGTCATGGTCGCGCGGTCGGATGCTCTCGAGGGCATCCAGATCGTAGTCGTGACGGAAGATGTCGGTGTCGTGCCTCATGTCTGCCTGCGGGCTCCGTTGGCGGTCGAGGCGAGTTGGCGCCATGACCCCTGTGGGATGTAGCGGATATGGCCCCGTTGTGCAAGGGTGCGCCAGAGTGAGGCATACAGTTGATCGCGGATCGGCATGGTGCGCCGAGTCGGCCGGACCAAGGCTTCAGGGATTTGGTACTCCAAAGCAGCAAAGGTCGTGTACCAACGGGCGAAGGCTCGCCTGGACTGTCCCAGTGGAGCTTGAAACGCTTCATGAATGTCGTGGCGATCCTCCCAGATCAGCATGGCCATCTTGGGTATCAGGGGCTGCTGCCGAGCGTCGAAGCTCGCGTCGGCGCCCAGGGTCTGGAGATCGAGACGAGTCATGCCCTCCAGCTCGTCCGTTGGAGCGTCGCTTCGAGACTGCAGGTTGGTCCCGGTGGGCTGCAGGCGAATCCTCCTGTTCTTGAAGGTTGCCGCGAGATCGGAAAACCAGACAGGCTCGAGGCCCGACGCTGCCGGCTCACCGGAGAGGATCCAACGTACAAACTCCTCGTGGTCGTCACCCAGCGGTGCAGGAAAGGCCTTTTGCAGGTCTTTGCGATTCTCCCAAAGGAGGAGTGCAATCCTTGGCAGTGCCGTGCCCTCGTCCTCCCTATCGACGGTCTGTGACAACCAATCCAGATAGGACTCGGCCCCAGAAACCTCGAATGGATCGGGCCAGCGGTCCCCGCTTGCGTCCTGCCTCCACAGCTCGGATCTCGCCACCTCCGGGATGGCGACGCCATTGCCAAACCGACCGTAGGTGTAGTCGACGCCTTCGATCTTCCGATGGCCGGCCTCGATCAGGTCCTGCCTGTAGCCCTCGATCAGCGGCTTCAGGTCGGGCCGGTCGCGGAGCTTGTAGCGGTCCTGATACTTGGAGATCTTCTCCACGTCATCGACCGCGATGCCGCTGAAGTGGAAGAACCGCAGGGGCACGTCATTGACATACCAGTCCCCAGACCTCGCGGTCAGGTGTCGGTTGGCCAGATTCCAGTAGGCCATGTTGTATCCCGGGTCCCTGAGAATATGGACCCTGGAGACGAATCCTGGGGCCAGATCCATCCAACGCTGATCGACGAACAGGCCGTCGGCGACCCGATGCAGGCAGTGAGCGTACAATTTCTGTTGCCACCACTCGAGAAACTCCAGAGTCTCCTGGTTGAAGCGCAATCCGAGGAAACCGAGATTGTAGACCCCCGAGAGGAGGATGCTGCGCTCCGACGGCCGCTTGTCGTCGCGGAGGGGTTCGAGCAGGTGAGGCGTGAGAACCAGATTGAAGTCTCGGGTCAACTCGAAAAGCGGAGCCAGCTCGCCATAGATCTTGATGTCGGGATCGAAGTAGATCACCGATTCCGCAGCTGATTTTCGGCTCAGGTAGGCCAAAAAGTAAGGCTTTACGGCCGTATTGAGCTCGATGAGCGAGTACTTGAACGCGAAGTGGCGGAAAGCAGGTATTCCCAGTTCATGGGCGAACAGGACCTGAAACTTCTCAGCCGAGTAATCGATCGAGTCCGCTGGCTCGTCGACGATGAGGACCCAAGCCTCGATACCCGGATACTTGGCCAGAAGCGAATCGACCAGAACCCGCGCGAAGGCCAGGTAGTTGTTCGAGACGATCGTGCAGACGACGGGATTACCCATCGGACTCGGCTTCTTCTTCCTTTCCCTGGAACTCGGCCGGAGATCGGAGATTGTCGAGTCGCTGCTCGAGAGCAGTGAGTCGTTGCCGGGTCGACCGCAGCTCCCGTTCTTGCTCGCGCATGACCAGGAGGCTTGCTCTGCCGAGCTGCACCTGGTGGAGGTGATAGTTGCGCAGAACCCGGAAGACGAAGCGTCGGATCCAGAGACCGAGTTGGCCCAGACCCGTCTGACAGCGCAGGTCGGGCCCCTCCTCCAGCCGCGCTGAGTAGTTGGCTATCGCCTCGGACTCCCCTGGCGTGGTCGGACCGATGAAGCTGCCAGCGGTCGGCGCCTCTGGATCGACGTCGTCCGCGGAGCCAAAACCAGGTCCGAGAGCAGGCAAGGTGGAAGCTGACGAGACCGGGGGAATACCGGCAGCAATCTCCGTCAGGCGTTCTTTGACGAACTTCGAGCGGGCCTCCGGACTGTGATGGTTCTGGATCTCATGTCGCGCCCGCTCACCCCGCTGGCGAGCCTCATCGGGGTGTGTGACAACCCGTTGCATCAGGCGGGCGGCCTCGCTCACATCGGGCTCGGACCAGACCGCGCTTCCAGGATAGGGCCCACAGCCATCGCCGATCGGCACGCGAGTGGCGGGTACGAGATAGCTGTTCCCACTGTTCATGAAGTCGAGGTTGCCCGAGTAGTTGGTGGCGATCACCGGCCTGCCGTAGGCCATGGTCTCGGCCAGGGTGAGGCCGAATCCTTCCGCACGGTGCAAGGAGACGTACGCGTCGCAGTTGGCCATCAGAGCTCGGGTGCGCTCGGCGGTCCAGTATTCATCGATGAGATCGATGCGGGGATCCTGGCTGGCAGCGCGCTGCAGCAGGCGCAGCTTTTCTGGTTGCTTGGCGCCGTTGATGGTCTTGATCATCAGAGACACGGATTCGCCATTGGGAAAGGCAAGCTGAAAGGCTCTGATGACGGCGATCGGGTTCTTGCGTTCGAAGATGCTGTCGAAGTCGAAACAGAACAGAAAAGCGAAACCGTCCCGCAGTCCCAACTCTTCCCTGTCTGCTCGATCCAGTTGCGGCACTGAAACAGGGAGGGGAAAAGCGTAGACCGGCACGTCGACCTTGGTGCGAATCGCTGCGGCCGCGAAGGTACTGTTGGCCCAGATCTCGTCGAGGTGCTTTTGACTCCGGGCCATGAGCGTCGGGAACTCCTCGATCTCCCAGGCCCAGAGACCTATGTTGTACCGGGACTCGAGAAAGCTCTCGCCGGCCTCTGCTGCGAAGTGGGGCAATTCGTCGGCGTTGATGGACAGGATATCGATGGGGTAGATAGGGTCTCCAATGTGCGGGTCTGCGAAAGGGTGTTGTTGCCGTGTGAGGGTCCGGGTATAGGGGATGGCGGCGTAGGGAATCCCTGCTTGACGGATCGTCTCGACCAGCTGACGAGAGTGCTCTCCGACCCCGCTTTCGGCGTAGAAGTAGCCGAATACATTGACTCCAAGGGCAGAAGGGGGAGAATCGGAGACCATAACGGCGATCTTATCGTGCAAAAGTGGCTTGCTATGATGGCCCTCTGGGATTTCCTCTCACTTTCGAGCTCACCGGCCATGAGACGGCGAGGTTCATCGGCATGAGGAGTCTGGGTGGTGCCTGATCAGATAAGGCTGACGCGTTTGGTTCGCGCTGCCAGGCAGGGGGATGATGATGCTTTCCGCGAACTGCTGGAGTTGCACAGTGCGGCCCTGACCTCGACCCTTGTCGCCTGTGGTGTGCGGAACGCGGAGACCGCGCGAGATCTGGCTCAGGACACCGCGTTGCGGGCGTGGCAGCGATTGGATTCGTTGCGAAATCCGCAGTCCTTCGGCCCCTGGTTGCGACAGATTGCCGCCAACGCGGCCCGGGATCATCTTCGCCGGCAGGCTGTTCGCCGTGAGGAAGAACTGGAGTTGGCGGCCGAACTGCGCAGCGAGGATGACCCGCTCGAGGGCGCAGAGAGGCGTGCGGAGGTCCGCCAAATGGTTGCTGCCCTGTCGGCTGGAGGATCGAGGGCAGTCTCGCTCTGCTGAAAGATCGCGCAGAAGGGGTGCCAACCCGTGAGATGGCCGACATCATGGGAATCTCGGAGGAGGCGGTGAAGATGCGGTTGACGAGGGCTCGGAAGCGTCTGCGTCTGCGTCTCCAGCGGCTGCGTGAAAGTGATTGAGTCGGCAGACGTTACTTTTTCCCTTCCGATACGTCCTATTAACAGATGAAGAGAGTCGATTGCCCCACCCATGGAGAATCAGTTCTGCGCCTGGCCCAGGGACGACTGGGGTATGCGGAAGCCTTGCGAGCCGAGCAGACCAGGCAGGAATGCCCGCATTGTCGTGCCTGGTGGTGTGAAGCGCTCGAGTCGGAATCGGCGCAGCCCGTCCTGGTTGGGGTGCTGGAGGGGATTCGCCAGGTCCCACTGCCCTCGGCGAAGCGACCTCTTCGCCAGCGGCAATATCTGGCTGCCGCAGCCGTTCTGGCACTATTGGCGGGTGCGATGATCCTGTTGCCGGGTGGCTGGCAGATGCAGGCGGGTAACGAGCCGGTTTCAGCCTCGGAAGTGGGCTCACTGACCGAAACAGGTCTGATTCTGTCGGAAGGCTTCGAGACCGAGCCCCGTCTGAGGCCGGTTGTCGAGTCAGCGGTGAAGGGCGATTTCGACCTCGGTCCTGCTGCGGCCCGAGGCGCCGCCGGCGACGGGGATCAGTCGATCTTCAGTGAGGACCTGGAGGAAGGTAGCTTCGGCGGTTGGAGTCGGCACTCCTGATCCCGGATGATTTCGAGAATAGAGAGCTCAGTCAAAGTCAATAGCGATTGGAGGCGAAAGAGAACATGAACAAGTCAAGTTTGGCAATCCTCACAATAGCAGTGACCGTGCTGCTAGCTGCTCCGGCCTGGAGCAACACGCTGGCCGTCAAGGGCGCAGCGGCGATCGACGGCAACTTCGGTCTGGAAGTCGACATGGAAGCCAATACGGTCAATCCCACCTACGTGCGGGATAACACCCCCAACAACGAGTCGACCTATCGCGTCCAGTTCTGGGTCGATCGCGCCGGCGGCATCTTCATGGACAACGACAATGGCACCAAGGCCACGCGGTTCGTCGGCTTTCGCGCCGCCGATGAGAACTTCAACAATGGCGGCGGCTCGCCGGTAACCGTATTCCGCGGCATTTTTGGTCGACTGGCTGTCGATGCGCCGGGAGGTGTGGCTCGCTATACCTGGCGTCTGGGCTGTCGCAAAGACGACGGTAGCTTCCAGTACATCGGAGGCCTGGTGATGCCGGATCCGGGTCGCAAGTGGGTCACCATGGAGTTCAAGGCGGCGAGTGCCCCGGGCGCGAATGATGGCATCTGTCGGCTCTACCAGGGCAATACGAAGTACACAGCAAACCTGGCAGGCGAGAGGACCAATCTGGACAACGATCTGCACCGGGTCGATTTCGTGCAGATGGGAGCCATCAGCGGCTTCACCGACAATCCCCAGGACCCGCTCACCGATGGTCCGCTCTACTACGACTCCTTCGAGTCCTATCGAGCGACCCTGCCCTAGGGCGAGTCGCAAAGCACGACAGAGTCTCGAGGTCGGTCGCCGTCATGGCGGCCGGCCTTTCCGTTTTTTTGCGGCAGGAGCGGACTAGTTCACGTAGCCGAGCGCTTCCAACTGGTCGATCTCTTCCTGACTGAGTTCGGGCGTCACAGCTTCATCCTGAGCGTCCGACGACAGTCCCGCGACACTTTGCTCGAGAGCCAGACGCATTCTGGTGGTCAAGTCGGGCCGCGAGGTGGCCAGATTGCTCTGTTCCTTCGGATCCGCTCGCAGGTCGTAGAGCTCCTCATCCATCGTCTGGAGATTGACGATGTACTTGTATGGAAACTGGATAAGCGACCGCTGGTCGAACTCGGCCAGAGGCCGGTAGGTGCTGCCAATGACGGGTAACGGGCCGCCTCCCGTCGGGTCGGTCATCAGGGGCACCAGGCTGGTTCCATGAACTCCTGCGGGCGTCGGAATACCGGCGAGATCCAGAACTGTGGGCAGCAGATCGATAAGGCGAACGGGCAGGTCGACGACCTCGTTCGAGGGAATCAGTCCCTCGGCGATGATCAACAATGGCACGCGCAGGAGGGAGTCGTAGAGTTGATCGATATGACCCGAGCGGCCGTGATCGCCGAGTCCCTCACCATGATCTGATGTGAAGACGACGATGGTGTCCCGCCAGCGGTCCTGCTCGTCGAGTTGGCGGAGCAGCCTGCCGATCTGTTGATCCAGATAGGCGGTCTCGCCTGCGTAGAGCTCGCGTAGCCGCTGTTCCGAGTAGTCCTCGTGGCTGAAGAAGATCAACCGGGTCTTGACGACCTTCTCGAGGGGGTTGCGCAGGACGAGGGTCGCGGGTAGCTGACTGGTGCCCTGCAGGCGAGGGCGTCCATTCTGGCTCGTCGCGCTTGTCGTCAGCCAACCATCGTCGGGCCGCATGGTGACGTTCTCGCTGCGAGTTTGAATCTGCCGGAAGACGAGCTGTGGACCCACCCGGAAGTCTCCGCGAGGTCGTGTGAGCTGCAGGGTGGTTTCACCGGGCTGTAGCTCGAGATCGATGAAATGGCGCGTCCCGTCGACGGCTACCGTCTGCAGGTAGCGGTTTTCTTGCCAGATCTCGACCTTGGGGTGGACCATGGTGGGTGGCGAATAGGGCTCGTGAGGATCCGAGTAGTGAAGCCAGAGAAAGAAGGGTTGCCCGGGTTGCGACGAGAGCCAGGTGAGAGCCGCGTCGGTGACCTCGTCTCCCCGCCGAAAGTAATCGTTGCTGAAGCCATCGTCGAAGTCATCGAAGCCCTGATCGAAACCGAACCGAGGTCGCAGAACCCCCAAACTGACCACTGCCCTGGTCTGATAGCCGTGATCCCGGAGGGTCTCCGCCATGGTGACATGGGCGCTGGGCAGGCGCTGCGTGTTGATCTCGACTCCATGTTCCTGAGGCAAGAGCCCGGTGAAGATCGAGCTGTGGCTGGGGCCGGTGACGGGGATGTGGCTGTAGGCGCGCTCGAAGCGGACTCCCCGCCGCGCGAGCTCGTCGAGGTTGGGAGTGGGGACGGGACCGCCTTGAATGGATAGATAATCCGCACGCAGGGTGTCGGTGACGATCAGAATGATGTTGCGATCCTGATCGGCGGGCGGGGCACTGCAGCCGCTCCACAGCGCGGCGAGGCATGGCAGCAGGTGCCGAAGTCGCAGATTTCCTCGACGTCGTCTCCGGCTCTTCATTGAATGTAGCCCAGGGCGCGCAAAGCTTCGAGGGCCTCCTCATCGACCTCACTCTCAGGCTCCCCTGCTGCCTCGATCCAGGTCTCTCTGGCCTCGAGCCAGTTGGTCAGCAGTTGCACACAAGCGCGTGCCGAGGGGTTGTCCATCTGTAGCGGTCGCTGCTCGGCAGGATCCGTGACCAGGTCGTAGGCCTGCCATTCGGGCATGGGGCGCGAGAACTGATCCGTGCCATTCGTGCTGTGGATGCACTTGGTCACGGCCGTTGCCACGGCCTGCATATCGACAGCGGCGAGGTTCTCGGCCGGCTGTGTCTTGGTCTCGGCGAAAACAGCCTGTCGGCCCCGCTTGGGGACCTGGTCGGGTTGGAGGGGTTTGCCATCCAGGTCAATGCCCTCGCGCGCGATCCCCACCTCGTGCAGAACCGTGGGCAAGACATCGAGGAGACTCACCCTCTCGTCGACTTCGGTTCCAGCCCACCGCGCATCCGGATACTGAACCAGTAGCGGCACGCGGAGCATCTCTTGGTGGAGGGTCCGGCCGTGGTCGAATGCGCCGTGCTCGCCGAACTCCTCGCCGTGGTCACCCACGAGGATGACCAGGCTGCGATCGAGAATGGCCAGCTGCTCCAGCAGATCGAGGAAACTCCCGAACTGGTGATCCGCGAAAAGCACCTCGCCCTGGTAGAGGGCACGCAGAACCCTTACCTCCTCCGGATCCTCGCCGAGACCCTGATGCATGAAGGGGGCGGGTCGATACATTCTCTCCGGCAGGTTTCCTCGGGTACCCTTGAGGAACTTGCGGTACATCTCCCGGGGGGCATAGGGGCTGTGCGGATCGACTGTGTGGATGTAGGCGAAGGGCACTCTGTCGGGGTCTGCGGTGGCGAGAAGCATCAGGAGGAATCTGCGAATCTCCGGGGATCGGAGCTCCTGTCCGTTGAGTTGATTGCTCAACAGGTACCTGTCGAATCCAACGTCGAGTCCGAAAGCGGCACTGGCGACAAAGGACTGGGAGATGCCAAAGGCCTGATAGCCCCGAGACGAGAGCAGTCGAGCCATCAGAGGCATCGTGGCGCCCGGCATTTTGCGATCTGCCAGGCCCATTCCATGTCGGCTTGGAAACAGGCCGGTGAACAGCGAGGAAACCGAGGGCAGCGTCCAGGCGGCAGGCGACCAGGACTCCTTGTACGTGACCGCCCCTGCCGCGAACTGCGAGATTCTTGGAGAGGTCGCTGGGTCCGCGCCGTAGACGGCGAGAGCATCGGCTCGCAGCGTATCGATCATGTAGAGGAACACCGGAGTCGTCATGGACGACGACCCGCTGCGGGATCGCTCTACCTGGAGTGATTCCGGCGGCAATCGAAACAGGGTCCTGGAATCCTCTGGAGTCGCGGATTCCGCCGGGACCTCGAGCCTCAGACCCAAGAAACTGGCCCAGGAGGCGGGAGTCTCGAAGCGAATGAGGCGCCCCGCGGCTTCACGTACCGGACCCTGCCAGAGCCTTTGGAGATCGCTCTCTGGACCCGACAGCTCGACGATCAGGGCACAGTCCGGACAGCCGGTATCGATCGCGGGCAGCTGCAGCCTTCCCGAAGTCCCCCCGGGCAAAGGGATCGAGAATCCTCCCCGGGGCGGAATCTCGACCAGTTCCCTGTCCTGATCGACTCGCGGCACGTCGAGGAGAATCCAGGGGTCTGGTGTGGCCGCAGGAATCAGGGCGATATCGGAAAAGGCACAACTCAGCTGACGTTTGTCTCCGCTCCCGACGACGTTGCTGGGCCGCTCCGAGTAGGTGAACTGGAGAGTCAACTCGTTGATCCCTGGCAGCAGGGCTCGCTCCGGTATCTTGGTCCTGTAGGATTCCCATCCCGGTGAAAAGGGGATTGCTGCCACCTCCTGGTCGTTGAGCAGGACGGTCATCACCTGCACCGGTGCCCCCTCCCAGTGGAAGGGCTTGGCGCGGACAAGCAAATCGAAGTCGCCACCAGGTGGCCGCAGAAAGATCATCGAGGCCTTGCCCTTGAGCGCCCAGGCGAAGAAAGAGGTGTCCTTCGGGTGACTTCCAGCCTCGGACGGCGCCCAGCCGTCTGTGGGAAGCAAGGAACCGCCCTGGCCGTCGAATCGATAGCTTGGAGAGGTGTAGTCGAGAGCGATCATCTGTGGATCATTCAGCAGATCTGATCGCAGGGGCCGGGTTTCTTCGGTCGAGCAGCCGGCGGACGCGAGCAACACGCAAGCCAACCCCACGAATCCGAGACTTCGCTCAGAGCCGTTCATCCCACCCGGGTGCTCCTGGCCAGGTGTCTGAAGACCCGCTCATAGTCGTCCACCACCTGGTCCCAGTGGTAGTGCTGCGAGGCTCGTAGCTGGGCGAGGTCGGCGAGCCGTTGCCGTTGCTCGGGTCCGGACGCCAGGAACTGCTCCAGGACGTCGGCCAGATCTGCTGAAGAGCTCGCCCGAAAATACATGGCGTCGGGGCCGGCGACCTCTCTGTTCTCGGGCGTGTCATTGACGATCACTGGATTGCCGTAACCCATCGCTTCCACCAGGGCGGGGTGAGTCCCGCCAACCTCGGTAGCATGAATATACCCGAGAGCATGGGTGAGCAGCTCGCGATACCCCCGACCGTAAACCGGGCCTGGAAAGATAACCCGTGGATCCGCGTTCTGCGTGAAACCGGTGACGAAGTCCTCTGCATAGGGAGCTCCACCGACCATGACCAGGGGGACCTCTCCTGCGACCTGTCGATAGGCGTCGGCAACCCGATGAGGGTTGTTCTCCGGTTCGAAGCGACTGACGTACAGGAGATATCGGCCCGCCTGAAGCCCGAGCTGACGCAAGGTCTCCCCAGCTTTCTCGAATCGGGGCGTAACTCCATAGGTGATGATGGTCGAGTCGGTCTGCCAGTTTTCGAGGTAGTAGTCGCGAACCACTTTCGCGTCGGTGATCAAGACATCGGGGACCCTGGTCGCCAGGCGCTCGGAGATCGCGTAGACGGTCTTGCCGACAACACCCCATTTGGCGCGACGACGCTCGATGCCGTCGACGTGGAGGGCCACCGGGATCGCCGCGGAGCGCAGCAAGGGTACAAAGATCGCGTTGGCTCCGTTGACCATGAGAGCCGCGTCGAAGTTGCGCTCTGCGGCGTGCAGGCACGACGCCAGGGTGTGAACCGGAGTATCCAGATGTTTGGTGCGGATGGTGGGGAGCACTGCCAGCTTGACCCCGCGGTACTCGGTCATCGCTTTCGAGGTGTACTGGCTACGACAGTAGACCGTGACCTCGTGTCCCCTTGCCACCAGTCGGGTCGAGAGCTCTTCCATCAGGGTCTCGTAGCCGCCATAGGAGGCCGGAATACCGCGGCTGCCGAGGAGCGCAATGCGGAGCCCAGTCACAGGGGCAGGCTGCGATGGATGAACCATCGGTTGAGCTCCCAGCTGGTGCAGGTTCGACGTTGCCGCAGCAGTCGGCGACGCCGGAAAATGTCATTTCGGTGCCGCCAGAGCCAGCGGTAGGCCTCGATGGAGCTTCTCTCGAATGTCAGCACGTAGAGCAACGCCAACAGGTCACGTACCAGGGTAGGCACCAGCGTCAGGAGGAAATTCATCGAATCTTGATGGTAGGCCCTGAGCAGATAGCGGTTCTTGAGTGAATGGTAGTTGATCTCCGGGCGCATTTCACGACGCCGAGCGGGAACATTGTGCCTGCGGTGCTGGCAGTGAGCAAGAGGCTCGTAGACGACCTCCCATCCGCGTTCCCGTAGACGAAAGCAGAGCTCGGCGTCCTCTCGAAAGGAGTGAAATTCCGGGGCAAAGATATCGCCGTCGATGGCAACATCTTCGAGTGCCTGTCGCCGGAAGAGCGAGGCCGCACCGGTAGCTCCGAAGACCCTCTGGGTCTGGGGCCACTGCTGGCGGTCGAGCTCACCTGAGCCGCGGTCCAGGTGCCTCCAGGTCAGCGTCAACCGCATGCCACAGGCATCGAGGATCGGTGCAGAGTCAGGAGGGACAGGACGTCTCAGCCTGCCAGTTACTGCGCCGATTCTCTGTCCGCCGGAAGCGCGGGCCAGGAGCTGTTCCACGTACTCCGCGGCAGGTCTCGCATCCGGATTGAGGGAGAGGATCCAGGGGGCTTCCGTGCAGGCGATGGCGCGATTCATCCCACCCGTAAAACCGAGATTCTCCTCCAGCGCCACGATTTTCATGGGCAAATCCGAGGGCCGGGCCTGTTGCGCGACAGAAACTGAAGCGTCGCGACTGGCACAGTCGACCAGGACGATTTCGAGGGGACGATAGGTGGAGCGAGCGATGCTCTGCAGGCATCCGGGAATCTCGTCGGCCGAGTTGAAGGAGACGACACAGACGGCGACCTTGGGCGACGGGTTCGTCATGGGGTAGCTGTGGGTGACCCAGGCGTCGACAGTCTCGGAGGCTCATCGGTGACGGCAGGCGGCCAGCCGATCAAGGAGTTCGAAGCGAGCCCGATCAGGCCCTTGGCCGCCTCGCCGCGAGTCGTCGCCCGCCGTGGCTTGCGAATGGGGATGAGCATCAGGCGAAGCAGGGACGCGGGCACCAGAATGGCCCGTGAGACCAGAGCCCAGTGCCATCCGTGGTGTTTGCTCAAGTACCGACGAAGATTGGTGTAGTAGATGCGGAGGAATCTGCCGAACCCAAGACGTGTGACACTGCTGCCAAGCTTGTGGTCGAAGACCGCCTCCGGCCAGTAGCGGATCGTTTGCCCCCGCCGTTGCATTCGCTTGGCGAGATCCACATCTTCGAACCAGGCAGGATAGAACCGCTCGTCGAGTCCTCCCAGTTCTTCCAGAACCCGACGTCTGACAGCCAACCCGGCGGCAGCAGGCTGCTCGACCAGCGCGCCAGTTGCAGGCTCATTGGGGCTGCCCTGCCCTGCCGGCAGCAGCAGGGAGTGCATCAGCAGCGTCGATACCCCGGGTAGCGGGCGTAGCTGCCATTGGCATTGACTCGCACCCCTGGCGTCGATCAGTCGCGGTGCCAGAGCCGCCGCGTCGGGCCAGCGCTGGAAACCCCGAATCAGCGACTCGATGGCTCCAGGATGAGGGCGCACGTCGGAGTTCATGATCAGTACCAAAGGTGCCCTGGTAGTTTCGAGCCCGCGATTGACCGCTCCGGCGAATCCGAGATTGCCCTTTCCACCGAGGACTCGGAGTCGAGTCGGGTAGCTCGAGGGTCGAGCCGTTGTCGACGATGCGTAGCTCGAACCTGGGATCTGCAGGCCAGGCCTCGACCAGGTTGCGCAGCTGGTCTTCATCATGCCAATGCACAACGATGCCACAGATCTGTGCAGTTCCGGTTGTGGTCACGGCGCGCTTGAGCCTCGGGTCGACATCTTCTTGCAACCGTTTGATCTCGGTTGTCGAAACCAGAGCCTTGCCGGTATGGGCGAACTTGGGTAGTAGCCCAGCGGCCCTCTGCCAACCCTTCGTCATGCCGGTGAGTTGGAGTCGGTCTCGTCTCGTGACAGCCCTGGCGAAGTCTCGTAGATCAGCAGAGAGAATCTGCGGCAGGCGCAGCCAGAATTGCCGTCCCAGAAGACGTGCCAGAACCAGTAGGCGATTGCCGTACAGCTGTTGATATCGCCACTGCAGAGCGGCTTCGGAGCTGGCCCCGCCGGCATGCTCGGCTCGTGCCGATGGGACCACCAGCGAGGTGTAGCCGGCAGACCGGAGCCTGCTGGCGAGGTCTACATCGTCGTAGTAGGTGTGCAGGTTGGGATCGAAGATCTGGTTGGGCCCGGTGGCGACCTCGAGCAGGGCGCTGTGACGAAAGACCGCGGCAGTCGCCGATGCGCCGAAGACCTCCTGAGTCTCGGTGATGCTCGCTCGATCCAGGCCGTGATCGATCTGCACCGGCTGCCAGCGATCGTTCCAGGTGATGCCGCAGCCATCGATTTTGCCTGCTTCATGCATCTGGAAGTTGAGGCCCTGAATCGCAGCGACTCGCGAATTCTTCCCGAGCTCGGTGATCATGATCTGCAACCAGTCCGCCGCGACAATCGCGTCATCGTTGATGATGGCACTGAGCTCCGTCTCGACTTCGGCCAGGCCCAGATTGCAGGAGGCTGAAAAACCACCATTTCGAGGTGCCCGAACCACGAGATCGATCAAGTCCTGCGGAATCTCCCCGGCAGGCATGTCGCGATCCGCCACGACCACGAGACGAGCACCAGCTCGACGATCGTTGGCGAGCGCTTCGAGGCAGTCACGGAAGATCGAGCTACCGCCCACCGTCGGGATGACGATGGTGACCAGGCTTTGTGGATTCATTTTCCAGGTGGCCCCGGGCTAGAGATTCTGGTCACCTGCGCTGGCGAGGGCCTGCAGATAGCCACTGACGACCTCCTGGGTGTCTCCCAGGGCGGCGATTCTGCCGTGATCCAGCCACAGGGCACGGTCGCAGTGCTTCTCGACCTCAGCGGTCTGGTGCGAGACCAGCATGATGGTTGTGCCTCGATTGCGGTACGCATGGATCCTGTCGAGACACTTCTCCTGGAAGCGGGCATCGCCGACAGCCAGAACTTCGTCGATCAACAGAATATCGGGTCGAAACATCGTCGCGACGGAGAACCCCAACCTGGTCAACATTCCGCTCGAGTAGTTGCGGACGGGGACATCGATGAAATCCTGTAGCTCCGAAAACTGGACAACCTCGTCGAAGTGTTCCTCGACACGTCGCAACGGATAGCCCAAAAGCGCCGCATTGAGGAACACGTTCTCCCTTCCCGTCAGGTCGAAGTGGAACCCGGCACCCAGCTCGAGAAGTGGCGCCAGTCTCCCTCTGACGACGAGTCGTCCACTGGACGGATGGAGCACTCGAGAGATGACCTTGAGCAGAGTACTCTTGCCGGCGCCATTGCGACCCACGACCCCGAGAACCTGGCCTGTGGGGATATCGAAAGAGACGTCGCGCAGTGCCCACAGTTCGCGTCGCTCGAGATTGCCGGTCAGGCGTCTGAGCACGTACTCCTTGAAACTGACGATCCTTTCGGCCGGCATCTCGAAGCGGACGTTGATGTCCTGCAGGCGGATCGCCGACTCGGCATGATCGCCCTGCTCCGGAGTTCGATGCCTGAGTCTCAACCGAGGTAATCAAAGACACTTCTCCGGGTCGTGAATACCCACCATCCCAGAACTGCGGTACCGATGCTGATCAGAGCGGCTACCAGCCAGACTTCCGCGGGCGCTGGTTTGGAAAGAAAAGCAGGATCCCTGACGGTCGTGCAGAGGTAGAGCAGGGGGTTGAGCTTGAAGAACGATTGAAACTTCTCCGGTACGATCTCCAGTGGGTAGATGATCGGCGTAGCGTACAACCAGGCGGTCAGGAGGACCTGGTAGGTCAGCTTGAAGTCGTGGAACGAGGCTCCCAGCGTGGCCACGAGGAGCCCCACACCGAGAGCGAAGAGACTGGTCAACACCATTCCGGCCGGCAGGGTCACGAGCGCTGCAGAGACAGGTTGGCCCAGAATCAGCATGATCGCCAGCAGCGGTACCAGGGCGATCGCCCAGTTGGTCAGATAGGTGAGAATCGTGGCCACGGCGAAAACAGTTCGCGGCACATAGACCCGACTCGCCAGCCCCTGGCTGGCGACGGTCTCCTCGATGATCTGCAGGGTCGAGCGACTGAAGAAGTCGAAGAGCAGCAAGCCGGACAGTAGATAGATGGGGTAGCGCTCCAGCTGAAAGCGGAAGAGAGTCGAGAAGACCACCGTCAGGATGGTCATCAACATCAGCGGTTCGATCAGCGTCCACAGTATTCCCAGTACCGATCGCTTGTACCGCAGCTTGATGTTGCGGCTGGCCCAGCGCACGACCAACTCGCGGAATCGCCACAACTCCTGCAGCTCTTCGATGAAGGGACTGCGCCGGCGTGCCGAGTCATAGAGCGGCATGGCAGCGGTCCGGGCATCCGATGGAGAGTCAGCAGGCATCGTCATCGACTCTACCTGTCGAGAGCGTTTCCGACGGTGAACAGGGTTACTCTATCCCAGGGTCGTCTTCAGCGCTTTCCTGACCTGCAGGAGCCTCCGGTTCGGACTCGGTCCACTCTCCCGCATCACCTTGCTCGAAGCCTTCGTCGAAGACTGCCTCGTCGGCAGGCCGGGTTTCGTTGGCCTCGGTTTGCGCTCCCGGCTCACCTGCCTGCTGGCTCTGTGGAGAGCCACAACTGGCCAACCCGACAATGGCTCCACCGATTCCCAACCACTTGATTCCGATTCTCATCATAGCGGAGGCATCCTACACCAGCCCTCTTCGAATCCCGCACTGCCGACCCTGTACGATTGCTGGAGGTGGTAGCGTATCGCTTCCGGATGGGAAGTCAGTCAGGGCGGGAGGAACCCAAAGGATGAATCGAGTTGTACTGGCGTACTCAGGGGGGCTTGATACCTGCGTGATCCTGCACTGGATCCGGCAAACCTACGGTGCCGAGGTGATCACCTACACCGGCGATGTCGGCCAGGGCCAGGATGAGTTGGCAAAGGCTCGCCGCGCCGCGCAGCGCAGCGGCGCGGCAGAGATCGTAATCGAGGACCTTCGCGAGACCTTTGTCCGCGACTATGTGTTTGCGGCCTTGAGAGCCAATGCGGTCTACGAATGGTATTACTTGCTCGGGACGGCTCTGGCTCGGCCTGCCCTGGCACGGGGATTGGTGGAGGCGGCGGACCGCTTCGGCGCGGATGCGATCGCTCACGGAGCGACGGGCAAGGGCAACGATCAGGTGCGATTCGAGCTATCTGCTTACGCCCTCAGGCCCGAGACAAAGATCATCGCGCCGTGGCGAGAGTGGGACTTCAGGGGCCGGAGTGACCTGGTGGCCTATGCCGAGAAACATGGTCTCGACCTCTCGGCGGCGCCAAAACCTTCGTATTCAATGGACGCCAATCTCATGCACATTTCCTACGAAGGAGGGGTCCTGGAGGATCCATGGTCCGCTCCTCCAGCCGGGATGTTTCGCCTGAGCACCGATCCAGAAGAGGCCCCAAACGAGCCTGAGTGGGTGACCATCGGCTTCGAAGAAGGCAACCCGGTCTCGATCGATGGGGAAGCGTTGCCCCCGGTCGAGCTTCTCACCCGTCTCAACCAGATTGCCGGCAGGCATGGCGTTGGCCGTGTCGATATCGTGGAAAACCGGTTCCTCGGGATGAAGAGCAGAGGTGTCTACGAGACACCGGGTGGCACGTTGTTGCACCACGCCCATCGTGCGGTCGAGTCGATCACCCTGGATCGTCAGGTACAGCACATGCGCGACGAGCTGGTGCCCCGCTACGCGGAGATGGTCTACAACGGGTACTGGTTCAGTCCAGAGCGAGAGGCCCTGCAGTCGTTCATGGATACCGTCCAGGAGAGGGTCAATGGCGAGGCGAGGTTGAAGCTGTTCAAGGGGCATGCGGCGGTCGAAGGCCGTCGATCGACAACGCATGCGCTCTACGACGAGGCGACTGTGACCTTCGAAGCCGATGATGTTTTCGATCAGTCCGATTCTACGGGCTTCATCAAGATGCGGGCACTGCGTCTTCGGACTCTGGCAGCAAGACGTATCTCGGAGGGCGAGTGAGCCGCCTGAGAGGGCGTTTCAGCGCTCCGACCGATCCGGGGATGGACCGGTTCTCGTCGTCGATCGAAGTCGATCTGGCGATGGCGCAAGACGACATCGATGGCTCCCGCGCTCACGCCATCATGCTGGGCGAGGTCGGTGTCATTTCACCCGAGGACGCTGAGAGCCTGGTTGAGGGCCTCGAACAGATCGGCCGGGAGCTGGAGTCGGGAGAATTTGTTCCGAACACCGAGCACGAGGATATCCACATGGCGGTGGAAGCGCGTCTCTTCGAGCTACTGGGTGAGACCGCCGGCAAGCTGCATACGGCACGTTCGCGCAACGACCAGGTCGCCACAGATGTGAGGTTGTGGCTTCTGCGGCAGCTCCAGCGTCTCGACGAAACCATGCAGGCGCTGATCCGCGGGCTTGTCGACCAGGCACGATCGGTCGGACAGGTCCTGATGCCTGGTTATACGCACCTCCAGCGGGGGCAGCCGATTCTGCTGGGACATCACCTTCTCGGACATATCTGGCCGGTCGTCCGTGATCGGCAGCGTCTGGCCGAAGCTCGCCGGCGTCTCGATGCGTCCCCTCTCGGTGCCTGCGCTCTGGCCGGCACCGGGCTTCCGATTAACCGCCAGAGGACGGCTGAGCTGCTGGGGTTTTCGGGAGTCGTCGAGAATGCGCTCGATGCTGTCGCGGCCCGCGATCACGAACAGGAGGTGGCAGCCGTCTGTGCGATTGCCATGACTCACCTCTCCCGCATGGCGGCGGAACTGGTGCTCTGGTCGTCGGCGGAGTTCCGGTTTGTCGAGCTCGATCAGGCCTACGCCACCGGCTCGAGCATCATGCCGCAGAAACGCAATCCCGACGCCGCCGAGCTCGTCCGTGGCAAGGCGGCCCGAGTCTACGGAGATCTGGTCACGCTGCTGACCCTGTCCAAGGGGCTGCCATTGGCTTACAACCGTGACCTGCAGGAAGACCGACGGCCCCTCTTCGACGCGGTGGAGACGACTCTGTCGAGCGCCGCCATCATGGCCGCGGTCTGGCGTACCTCGACCTTCGACAGGGAGCGATTCGAGTCGGAACTGGTCGGCGATGACAGCCTGGCTACAGAACTGGCAGACGCCCTCGTCGAGCGGGGTGTACCCTTTCGCCTCGCCCACGAGCGTGTCGGCGCGCTGGTTCAGGATCTGGAGTCACGGGGTCGGCGAATGGGTCACCTGGAGACGGCCGATCTCGAGCGCAACGAGATCGATCTCGCGGCCGAGAGCATCGGTGACCTGATCGATCCTCGGCAGGCGGTTGGCCGGAGGACCTCGCATGGTGGCACCTGCTGGCCGGAGATCGAGCGGCAACTCGAGCTGGTGGAAGCCACACTGTCATGAGGAAGTGCGAACGTGGTGTGGTATTATCAGATCTCGTGATTGGCATTTCCTCCAGTGCCCCCCATCTCGCCGAGGTTTTCTCATC
The DNA here is from genome assembly GCA_963707075.1 of uncultured Acidobacteriota bacterium. Classification (GTDB taxonomy): domain Bacteria; phylum Acidobacteriota; class Thermoanaerobaculia; order Multivoradales; family JAHEKO01; genus CAXMQZ01. The sequence continues at coordinate 177,867 of CAVPOX010000002.1, read as the reverse complement.
TCGGCCCGAGCCCGCAACCGTGACCAATCAGTGAGTGCGATTCAGTGGTTCGGAGTCCTCGTGGTTTCCGAGGTCGGCAGGCTGCATGGCGCCGTCCGATTAACCCCTAGAAAGGAGTATCCCGATTCGTAGAGACAGGCACCCCCCACGCAGAGACGATCAACCTCGAGTCAACCGACAGATCCGGAAGAGCCCCGTCCGCTTGATCGATGTCGACGGCACGCAACTAGGCGTGGTGCCGATCGAGGAGGCTCGGCAGAAGGCTGAAGACCAGGGCCTGGATCTGGTCGAGGTCGGTTCGAATGCCAATCCTCCGGTCGTGCGCATTTTGGACTGGGGCAAGCTCAAGTACGAGCGCGAGAAGAAGGCAAGGGAATCGAGGAAGAAGACTCACGTCATCGAGGTCAAAGAGGTCAAGTATCGACCGAGTATCGATGAGCACGACTATGAGATCAAGACCAAGCGCGCTCGCCGATTTCTCGAATCGGGCAAGAAGGTCAAGGTAACGATCTTCTTTCGCTATCGTCAGCTTCGTCGACCCGAGCTCGGGGCCCAGATTCTCGACAATGTCACAGCAGAGCTGTCGGATATTTCTACCGTCGAGAGTCGATCGCGTCTCGATGGTCGTCGAATGGTGATGGTGCTCGCGCCGATGGCCATCGAAGGACAGAAGAAGCCGCCAGAGACCGCGCAGGCGAGTCCCGGTTAAGGGTCGGGCGAACCGGTCCCCAGCTCACCGCTGGTCGAGGACTCCCCGTACCGCAGCCTCGATGACTCCGGGCTCCAGTTCCTCCAGTTCGTAGGCCACGTTGGCGATCGGCTTGTCCACTGACAGGACTCGCTGCAGATTGATCGGCGTTCCCTCGACCACGACGTCGGCGGGAGTAGCCTTGATGGTGGCCTCCAGCTCGCGGATCTGATCGTCGCCATAGCCCATTGCCGGGAGAATCTGTCGAGCGTTGGGGTAGTGCTCGTAGGTGGTCTTGATCGAACCGACGGCGTAGGGGGTCGGATCGACAATCTCCGCCGCTCCCGCTTCCTTGGCAGCGAACCAACCTGCGCCATAGCTCATTCCCCCATGGGTGAGAGTCGGACCGTCCTCCACGACGAGCGCCCGCTTGCCGCGAATCAATTCGGGATTGTCGACAGTTATCGCGGACCTGCATTTGACAACAGTAGCCTCGGGATTGTGTTGTCGACAGTTTTCCAGGACGGTCTCGATGCCCTCCCGGGATGCAGTTTCGACCTTGTTGACGATCAGAAGGTCAGCCATCAGGAAGTTGGTCTCACCTGGGTAGTAGGTGAGCTCGTGCCCGGGGCGGTGGGGGTCGACCAGAGTGATGTGCAGGTCCGGGGCGTAGAAGGGGGTGTCGTTGTTGCCGCCGTCCCAGAGAATCAAATCGGCTTCCTCTTCCGCTCGCCGCAGGATCTGCTCGTAGTCGATACCGGCATAGACGACGAAGCCGTTGTCGATGTGGGGCTCGTACTCCTCGCGCTCTTCGATGGTGCACTGGTGGGTGTCGAGATCCTCGTAGCTGGCAAAGCGTTGACAGATCTGTTTGCTGAGCTCGCCGTAGGGCATCGGGTGTCGGATGGCGACGACCTTGAGTCCGAGCTCTCTCAGGATCCGCGAGATGTAGCGACTGGTCTGGGACTTGCCGACTCCTGTACGGACAGCAGTCACCGCGATGACCGGCTTGTCCGATTTCAGCATGGTGCGCGTGGCCGAGCAGACCCCGAAGTGGGCGCCCCATCCGATTACCCGGCTCGCTTTGTCCATAACGTAGGTGTGAGGCACGTCGGAGTAGGAAAACCAAACCTCATCCACGTCCTGATCGCGGATGATCTGCTCCAGATCGTCTTCCGGGCGGATGGGAATACCATCGGCGTAGAGCTTCCCAGCCAACTCCGCAGGGTAGACTCGACCTTCGATGTCGGGGATCTGGGTGGCGGTAAACGCCACGACCTCGTATTCCTCCTGATCACGGAACAAGCAGTTGAAGTTGTGGAAATCTCGCCCTGCCGCACCCATGATGACGATCTTCTTCCGACTCATTCCATCCTCCTTGTGTTCTGATTGTGATGCTTGGCGAACTTGCTGCGGAGCAGAGCGTACAAGAGAAGCGGGACCGACGGCAAACCCTACCTGCTAGGGCGGGCCAAATGCCTACCCTTTAGCCTGTGGTGCCCCTTCCGGGGCGGGGTCATGATAGTCGTGCAGGCGTTCGCCGGGCGTCTGCCCAACGAGAAGGATCTAACCCGCAGCCGGCTCTCAGTCGACCTCGTTTCAGAGGCAAAAATCGTGTTTGGTGACCAGCCAGATATGGGAGGTAGATGATGATTCGCGACCAAGAGGCGCTCGACTACCACGCGCAGGGGCGACCCGGAAAGATCGAAGTCGTTCCCACCAAACCCTGCATCACGCAACGGGATCTCTCCCTGGCCTACACACCGGGGGTAGCCGTGCCTTGTCGGAGAATTCACGATAACCAGGATGACGCCTACAAGTACACCAGTAAGGGCAACCTGGTCGCTGTGGTCTCGAACGGCACAGCGGTGCTGGGATTAGGGGATATCGGCGCTGTAGCCGGAAAGCCGGTTATGGAGGGGAAGGGCGTTCTGTTCAAGCGGTTTGCCGGTATCGATGTCTTCGACCTGGAGATCGACTCGCACGACCCCGATGACATCATCAAGGTCGTCAAGCTCCTGGAGCCTACTTTCGGGGGGATCAATCTCGAGGACATCAAGGCCCCCGAGTGCTTCTACATCGAGGAAACCCTGAAGAAGGAGATGGGGATTCCAGTCTTCCATGATGATCAGCACGGTACCGCCATCATCTCCGGCGCTGCCTTGCTCAACGCGGTGGAGATCTCCAACAAGAAACTGGATGAGATCACGGTGGTCTTCAACGGGGCGGGTGCGGCCGGAGTGGCTTGCGCCGAGTTCTACATGAGTCTGGGAGTCAAGCGCGAGAATCTGATTCTTTGTGACAGCAAAGGCGCGGTCTATCGTGGCCGCACCGAGGGCATGAATCCCTACAAGGAGGCTTTGGCTACCGATCGAGACGTGCGGACACTCGAAGACGCGCTGCGGGGCGCCGACGTGTTCGTGGGTCTCTCAATAGCCAATGCGGTCAGCCAGGACATGGTGCGGAGCATGAATGACAACCCGATCATCTTCGCCATGGCCAATCCCGATCCTGAGATCACCTATGAAGACGCCACCGCGGCGCGGTCGGATGTGATCATGGCCACGGGCAGATCGGACTATCCCAACCAGGTCAACAACGTGCTGGGCTTTCCGTTCATCTTTCGCGGCGCCCTCGATGTTCGGGCGACCGGGATCAACGAGGCGATGAAAGCCGCTGCGGCGCGGGCGCTCGCCGATCTGGCCAAGGAAGACGTTCCGGATTCGGTGATGAAGGCCTATGGCGTCTCGCGCATGGAATTCGGCCGGGAGTACCTCATTCCCAAGCCCTTCGATCATCGGGTGCTGATCTGGGAGTCGGCAGCCGTCGCCCAGGCGGCCATGGAGAGCGGAGTGGCTCAGAAGAGCATCGAAATCGAAGCGTATCGCGAGCAGCTGGAACGTCAGCTGGGCAAGTCGCGCGAGGTCATGCGCATCATTCTCAATCAGGCCAAGAACGCTCCCAAGCGTGTCGTCTTTCCCGAGGGTAGGCATGAGAAGGTCCTGCGGGCGGCACAGATCGTTGTCGACGAGGGTCTGGCGCAGCCGATCCTGCTCGGGTCCGAGACCGAGATCTTGCGATCCATCGAGGAACATGGCTACAACCTCGAGAACGTCACGATCATCGATCCGGCCACTTCGTCGAAGCGCACCGATTATGCCCAGGCCCTGTTCGAGTTGCGACAGCGCAAGGGTATGACCCTGCATGACGCTATCGATCAGCTGCAGGATCCCACCGTTTTCGGAGCTCTGATGGTGCGGCTCGGTGACGCCGATGCGCTAGTCGCCGGTGTCAGCCAGCACTATCCCGACACCATGCGGCCGACCTTGCAGATCATCGGCAAGGACGACCAGGTCACGCGCGTCGCGGGTGTGCACCTGATGCTGATTCACAACAAAACGTACTTCTTCGCCGACACGACCGTGAATATCGATCCGACGGCGGAGGAGCTTGCGGATATCGCAATCTGCAGCGCGGATGTCGCCAGGGAGTTTCATGTCGAGCCGCGAGTGGCCATGCTGTCTTTTTCCAACTTCGGCAGTGCCAGGCACCCGGCCGCCGAGAAGGTTCGCCTGGCGACGGAGCTGGTCAAACAACGTCGTCCCGATCTCATGATTGACGGCGAGATGCAGGCGGACACGGCTGTCGCGCCGGATCTCATCAAGGAAATGTACCCGTTCAGCGCACTGGAGCGCGGGGCCAATGTGCTGGTCTTTCCCGACCTTCAGTCGGCCAACATCGCCTTCAAGCTCTTGCAGAGGTTGGGTGGCGCCGAAGCGATCGGCCCGATTCTGATGGGAATCGACAAGCCTGTGCACATGCTGCAGCTGGGTAGTGAGGTCAAAGACATCGTCTACATGACAGCTCTGGCCGTAGTGGACGCCCAGCACAACCGGTCCGCGGTGGGTGAAGTGGAAATCGAATCCCCGGCGCCGGTTCTGAGATAATCGGTTCCGGTTGTTGAGAGTTGGACCAGGGGCTCGCGTTTGCGAGGGCTGCGCCATCCAGGCCCAGTTTCCCGCAGCCGGCACACCTCTGGTTCTTGCGGCGAAAGGAGAGAGGGCTATGACCACGACTTCGGTTCCCCGTCCCATCACCGAGGTTGCCAGTGATCTGGGGATCGCTGACGAGAATCTCGTTCCGTATGGTTATGACAAGGCGAAGATCCGACTGCAGGCCAGGGAGGCTTCGCAGCGGCCCAAAGGCAAGCTTGTCCTGGTATCGGCCATTACTCCGACCAGCGCTGGCGAAGGCAAGACGACGACTTCTATCGGGTTGGCACAGGGTATGGCCAAGCTCGGGCATCGGGTCAGCCTAGCCTTGCGGGAACCGTCGTTGGGTCCCACCTTCGGGATGAAGGGTGGGGCCACCGGGGGCGGCAAGTCGGTCCTGGTACCGACGGCGGACATCAATATGCACTTCACGGGCGATTTTCATGCCATCACCTCGGCCAACAATCTGCTGGCCGCGATGGTTGACAATCACATCTACCATCGCAATCCCTTGCGAATCGATGCGCGTCGGGTCCTGTGGCGAAGGGTCATCGACCTGAACGACCGGGCTTTGCGCAACGTGGTCGTGGGCCTGGGTGGCAAGCTCCAGGGGGTTCCGCGGGAGACGGGCTTCGACATAACGGCGGCCTCGGAGATCATGGCAGTACTCTGTCTGGCCGAGGATGCCGACGACTTGCGGGAGCGGCTTGGCCGCTTGCTGGTTGCCTTCACCTTCCGGGACGAACCCGTGACCGCCAAAGATATCGAAGCCGTGGGTGCCATGGTTGTGCTGCTCAAGGACGCCCTGATGCCCAACCTGGTCCAGACCGGAGAGGGCGTGCCGGCCCTGGTCCACGGCGGACCCTTCGCCAACATCGCTCATGGCTGCAATTCGGTCATCGCCACCAAGATGGCGCTGGCACATTCCGACTGGGTGATCACAGAAGCCGGATTCGGTTTCGATCTGGGCGCGGAGAAATTCTTCGACATCAAATGCACGTCGGCCGGTCTCGACACCGCAGCAGTGGTGCTGGTGGCAACCGTGCGCGCCCTCAAGCGTCATGGAGGCATCGCCAAGGATGACCTGGACGTCTCGGACCCGGCCGCCGTCGAGCGGGGATTGGGTAATCTGCGCAAGCACATCGAGAACATCCGTGCTTTTGGCGAGAAGCCGGTCGTGGCGTTGAACAAGTTCGACACCGACACGGCAGAGGAGATCCAGGTGGTCCGGCAGGCCTGTGAGGAGATGGGAGCGCCTTTTGCGGTTTCGGACATCTTCGCTCGCGGAGGAGAAGGCGGCAGGGAGCTCGCTGAGACCCTCGTGGCCCATGCCGAGCAGGGGCATAGCCCCTTCAAACCTCTTTATGACTGGTCAGAGCCGATCAAGGCGAAGATCGAACGCGTCGCGCGAACCATGTACGGCGCTTCCGATGTGACCTACACTGGTCCGGCTGAAAGAGAGCTCAAACGAATTGAGAAGTTCGGCTACGCCGACCTGCCGATCTGCATGGCCAAGACACCGACGTCCTTGAGCGATGACCCGAAGGTGGCTGGGCGCCCACAGGATTTCGAGGTGACAGTGCGCAACTTCATCGTTTCGGCCGGAGCCGGTTTCGTTGTGCCCCTGCTGGGAGACATCATGCGAATGCCTGGCCTGCCGGTCACACCGCAGGCCACCAGGATGGATCTGGTCGACGGAGAGATCGAGGGGCTGCTTGGAGGCTGAAGAGCTACTCCTGGATCGACTCCAGGTAGAGCACCAGCTCGTGGACCTTGCGACGGGCGCGCTCCTCTCCAGTCTCGTCTGAGCCAGATGGCTCGAGGCTGGAAGTTTGGAAGACATCGCCCCAGACGGGCATCTCTTTCATTCCGTGTCCACGGACTCCGGTCCTGCCATCGATAATGTCGCGGACCTGGTCGGCCGGGTACTTGCCGTCATTGGCGCTCTTGAGTTTCGTCAGATCTGCGGGCTTGGTGGTGAGCATCTCCGCCAGGGTGCCGTCGCCAGCACCCTTGGCACCGTGGCAGTTGATGCAATACACCCTGTAGGTCACGCGCCCCTTGGCCACGAAGAAGGCCCGATCCTCGTTGGCCTGGTCGGCGCCCAGCAGGCGCGGAGCCAAGGCTATGGTGGTGAGGACCACTATCCCCCCGATGGTCCACCAAACAGTCGAAAAATGTCGATGGTTGGCCGGATGCATGGCAATCTCCCTCTCCTTGCGCGTCGGTTTGCCTTTACTTTCTTCCTATATTGTGAAGGCTACTCCTTTGGAGGCATTTTCTCAAATCCGGAGCAGCGATTCCGGGCCTGTATGAGATGATAAAGCCCAACTGCAGGCGTCATCGATCATGATCCGGCTCGGCGAAGATTGCGGTTCTCCTGCAGCTCTTTCTGGTTTGTTCGGGGGCTTGATGACGATGCGTGACATTGCCGAGAAGATCGACGAGTGGTTGGAGCAGGGCGAGTCCATCGCCGTCGCCACTGTCGTCAAGACATGGGGTTCGGCACCCCGGCAGGTAGGTGCAAAGATGGCCTTTACCGGCTCGGGTGATCTGGTGGGCTCGGTCAGTGGGGGTTGTGTGGAGACGGCTGTCCTGGAAGAGGGAGCGGCAGTGTTGGCGTCGGGGAAGCCGCGGTTGCTGGCATTCGGTGTGAGCAACGACCGGGCATGGGAAGTCGGGCTGAGCTGCGGCGGAGAGATAGAAGTCTTCGTCGAAGTACTCGCCCGCTGAGTCAACGCAACACCTTGGCAGCGATGCAGCGCAAAATCTACAACGAGCTGAGGTCCTGCATGAAGGCCAACCAGCCGGTGGTCCTGGCGACGGTGGTTTCAGGCCCTGTTACCGGAAGCCAGCTTCTGGTCTGGTCCGGTGGTGAGACGCTGGGTGATCTGGGTAGCCCGAGGCTGAATCAGCGTGCGGCACTCTACGCAGAGCAGATCCTGCCGACCGGACAGGCCGGACGAAAGTCGTTTCGCTGGAACCAGGATGCGATCGATGCCTTCTTCGAGGTCTACTCGCCACCACCCGAGCTGATTGTGGTTGGGGCCGGGCACGTCGCGATTCCTTTGGTGCGTTTCGCCAAGGGATTGGGCTTCCGTACCCATGTTGTCGATCCTCGAGAAACGTTCGCGACCCGGGAGCGATTCCAGGATGTCGACAGTCTCCTGGTCGGGTGGCCTGGGGAGGCATTCCCCGAAATCGGGTTGCACGCGGGAACCTGCATTGCCGTACTGAGCCATGACCTCAAGATCGACTCTCCGGCCCTCGCGCTGGCCTTGCGCAGCCCTGCCCGGTACATTGGTGTCCTGGGTTCGAGAAGGACACATGCCAAGCGCGAGGCGCTGTTGCGGGAAGAGGGATTCAACGACGAAGATCTCGCCCGCATCCATTCACCGATCGGCCTGGACCTGGGCGGTCGGAGTGCCGAAGAGATCGCGCTCTCCGTGATCGCCGAGGTGGTGGCGGTCGGCAATGGTCGGGCGACGCGGGGCACCACGCCGGAGTGAGCCGCGAGTGAGCGTTCCAGCAGTGTCGGGCGTCGTGCTCGCGGCAGGCTCGTCCCGCCGCTTTGGTGATCAATCAATCAAGCAACTGGTTGACATTGATGGAGAGCCCTTGGTGCGCCGGGTTGTGGGGCGAGTCTTGAGATCGAATCTCAGCGAAGTCATCGTCGTGGTTGGCAAGGCTGCCGGCGAGGTCGAGAGGGCCTGTCAGGATCTGGAGGTGCGCACCGTCTTCAACTCTCGATTCGAGGAGGGGCAAAGTCTGTCGGTGCGGGCGGGGCTGGCGGCAATCGACTCGAGGGCCGATGCGGTGATGTTCATCCCGGTCGATCAGCCTGATCTGACGCCGCGGGTCCTCGATGCACTCATCGATACGTATGAGCGAACGCGGGGACCGATCGTGGTGCCGACGCACCGGGGGCAAAGGGCCTCGCCGGTGCTTTTCGACCGCTCGCTCTTCGGTGAGTTGGCAGGGCTCGAGGGCGACGCAGGGGGGCGCCAGCTTTTTCCGGCGCATCAAGGTGAAATCGTCGAGGTACCCGTGAGCTCGGCAGAGCCTCTGCGGGATTTGGACACCCTCCAGGACCTGGAGAATCGGGAGGCCGGTGGATGATATCGCTGATCGGCAGAGCAAAGCGGTACGCATCCCGACTCGCGGTAAGCACCAGCGATGGTGACTTCACCTACGCGGATCTTCTGGCTGGCTCGGCAAGGGTGGCTGCGGGGCTACTGACAACGACGGGAGACCTCGCGGGTGGGCGAGTCGCCTACCTGGTACCACCGGTCTTCGAGTATCCCGCGGTGCAGTGGGGAATATGGCGTGCCGGCGGGGTTGCCGTTCCGCTTTGCACCTCCCATCCGGAACCGGAGCTCCAGTATGTGATCGACGATTGCGAGCCTCGCATCCTGGTGGCGTCGAAGGAGATGATGCCGCGGCTCGTGCCGATCGCCAGGCGATTGCACATCGAGCTCCGCTCGGCCGAGGGACTCTTGCGCAGTGAGCCCAGACCGCTCCCAGTGGTCGTCCAGAGTCGCCCGGCGATGATCATTTATACCAGCGGCACAACAGGTGGCCCCAAAGGCGTGGTCACCACTCACGGAAACATCGAGGCTCAGGTGGCCTCTCTGGTCGAGGCCTGGGAGTGGCGCGAGGACGACAGAATTCTCCTGGTGCTTCCACTGCATCATGTGCACGGCATCATCAATGTGCTCAGTTGCGCCCTCTACTCGGGTGCTGCAGTGGAAATGTTGCCGCGATTCGACAGCGAGCAGGTGTGGCGGCGTTTGGCGAGCAGCCCCCTGACGCTCTTCATGGCGGTGCCCACCATCTATTCCCGGCTGGCTGCAACCTGGGAGAGTGCTGACAGCCGGCTGCAGCAGGAGTGGACGCGAGCTTGTGGCCGACTCAGGCTCATGGTCTCGGGTTCGGCGGCCCTGCCAGTGAGTCTTTTCGACCGTTGGCGGGAGATCAGTGGCCACACCCTGCTCGAGCGCTACGGCATGACCGAAATCGGCATGGCGCTGTCCAATCCTCTGCACGGCACAAGAATCCCAGGACATGTCGGTAAACCTTTGCCCGGAATCGAGGTCAGACGAGTCGACTCCGAGGGGAGAGTTTCGAAGAAGCTGGAGGAGCCAGGCGAGATCGAAGTGCGGGGTCCTGGTGTCTTTCGGGAGTACTGGCGCCGACCCGCCGAGACCGAGGAGGCCTTCCGGGAGAATTGGTTCCGAACCGGTGACGTGGCGGTTGTCGAGAATGGCTCTTACCGTATCCTGGGTCGTCAGAGCGTGGATATCATCAAGAGCGGGGGTTTCAAGGTCTCCGCTCTCGAAGTGGAGGAGTCCTTGCGGCAACACCCGGCGGTCAGCGAGTGTGCCGTCGTCGGTGTCTCGGATCCGGAGTGGGGGGAGCGCGTCGCTGCTGCCATCGAGCTGCAGTCGGAAGCCGAGCTCTCCCTCGAGACTCTGCGATCGTGGTGCAAGGAGCGACTGGCGCCATACAAGATCCCCAGCTTGCTGGAGTTGGTCGATACTCTCCCACGCAATCCCATGGGCAAGGTGACCAAGCCCGAAGTCAAACGACTCTTCGAGACCTGACGGCCGGACTGGAATCGGCGTCGAGGATTGCGCAGGGCATCGCTGGAGCTGTTCAGGACGGCTGTGGGTCGTGGAGTGTGGTCCCGGAGGGCACGCTCACGCGAAGTGGTGTTGGGCCGGAAGGCGTTCGCTCCCTTTCCGGCGCGCCGGACCTCGAGAGGCCTGCAAGGCCTGCTCTGGATGCGCTTGGAAAGAGACCCGTCCTGGGACCACACCCCACGACTCTTGGCGAGGTCGAGCAGGCTCCCTCCGCCAATCCCTGGCCCAACGGTGCGGTTGGTCATTCGCCGAACGTAGCCTTACCCTCTTCTTGCGCAGTGAGGCGGTTGGACGACCGCACTGGAATCGGCGTCGAGGATTGCGCAGGGCATCGCTGGAGCTGTTCAGGACGGCTGCGGGTCGTGGAGTGTGGTCCCGGAGGGCACGCTCACGCGAAGTGGTGTTGGGCCGGCAGGCGTTCGCTCGCTTTCCGGCGCGCCGGACCCTGAAGGGCCTGCACCGATCGTCTGGGTGCGCTTGGAAAGAGACCCGTCCTGGGACCCCACCCAACGACCCTTGGCGAGGTCGAGCAGGCTCTCTCCCCATCCTTGGCCCGACGGTGCGATTGGATGGCCGAATCGGCGGGGCCGTTGCGGTGTTCCTGGAGGGGACGGGCCATGCGCAGAGGACTCTGACCGGTGGCATGGCCCTGCGCTCGGCTACGCGCCGAATCGCCGAGTTCTGCATGAGACTTCGCAGAGCGCTTGCCGAGAGCCCCCTCTGCCGAACACCGCCAACGACCCTTGGCTAGTCGCAACCGTGAATGCGCCAGTGCCTTCGAACGCGCAACGGTTCGGTCGTCCATTCGCCGAACGTAGCCTCAACCTCCTCTTGCGTAGTGAGGCGAATGGACGGCTGAACCGGGTACGACCGACAAAAGCCTTGCGGTGCCCTGACAGGGGTGCTTGTCGACGAGCGCACTGAGATGGTCTGGACAGCCCATTGCAGGTCCGGCACCGTCCTTCGGCTCCTGCCAGATGCCCCAAGGCCGACTCCAGCTGTAAGCCATCAGTCGGCGCGGGCGAGGTGAAAGATCATGGTCGCCTGCGGCTTGCCGTCACCCCATGACTGCCAAGTGCTTTCGAGATGGTTCTCGTCGATCAGTCGGAGCTCCGCGGAGCGGATGTAGTGGTCGGCTACCGGATCGAGGTTGGTACCGCCGACAAAATCGAAGATCAGTCTCTCGGCAGTGCTGTCGTCGAGATCGAGCTTCATGCGAGGCTGATTGCCACCCGCACAATAGTGGGTGAGAAGCAGATCCTCGCCATCCAGGTGGTACATGTTGATCATCTCGTGGTCGGTACCCGGACCCATTGTCTCCATGACCACCGTACCGGCGGCGGAGACCTCGATGTCGTGGGTAACCATGCCCGCCAGTTCGGCTTCGGCCTCGGCTGCCTTGCCCCTTGCCTTCGGGGGTGCCTCGCCAGGTTCCCTCGAGGCTCGCCAGCAGTGTGAAGACGCCCTCGGCGGTAACGCTGCCAGCCATGAGCGGCGAGCCGAACAGCAGGGTGGCAAGAGAAAGCACAGTCCATCGGGTCCTCTTCATCTTGAAACCTCCTCGGTTCCTACTTCGGGGGCAGCGTAGAGACGAACTCGAGTCCCCGCGCCACCCACGACTGAAGTTGCAGTTCCTCACGAATCCCCTCTTCTGCCATGTAGACGATCCCCTTCATGGCGCGACCGGTGAAGTCCATCCCTATCGGTACTCCTTCATGTACTTCCAGTTCCTGGGCTTGCCTTCGGCCAGCCATTCCATCGCCGTCGCCAAGCGCTTCCGTCGAGTTACTTCCCGCTTCGCCTCGGTGATCCACTCGACATAGTCCTTGCGTTTGCTGTAGCTCAGGCCAGCGAAAATGGTGCGGGCCTCGGTGTTCTCCGCCAGGGCTGCTTTGAGGTCGTCGGGAATCTGGAGCCCTTGCCTCTTCGAGGCTGGCCTGGTGCGTGACACCTTGACCCCTCTCTCGTTAAGGTCTACCGCCTCCTCGATGTACTGGATCAGAACGCTATCCGCCGGAAGATCCTCGACGGAGGCGGCTTTCAGCCTTGCCGCCCGGGCCTTGCCGGCCCTCCTGAGAATGCCTGCGGGATCGGTCATCAAGCCGGCTTTCCAGAAGCCATAGCTGACGTGCTGCTTGAAGGCGGTCATGTATCCCACGATGCCTTTATGCTCGAAGAAGGGAGAGCTCCACTTGATCGATTCCTCGATTTCAGGGCAAGCCTGGTGAAAGAGCTCGCGGAGCTTTCTGAGGATGGGCCGGGCGAAATCGGCGGCTTCCTCGATATAGGCATCGACTTCGGGAAGTGTGTGTTTCATCGGTCACAGCACCATCCGCCCTGGCAGGGACCCGGATGACGATCAATGGTTGTCAGGCACCGCGGATGCGTTGATCGAAGTCTAGCAGAGCTCGCGGTGGTTACTCTCTCGTCACAGCGGAGGCCAGCTCGGCTATGGCCACAGGACTCGCTGATCTCGAGTCACCGGTAGAGAGGCGTCGGTGATAATCGACCTGGCCGAGATGAAAGGCGAGATGCGTTGCCAGGTGTATCAGGAAGTCACCCGTGGTGACTTGCAGGGTTCCGAATTCGATCGGAAACGGTGCGGCCATCCGCTCGTCATCCAGGCGGGGCAATGTCGCGTCCACAGCCTCGATGGCCCGGTCAATCTCCGCGAGGAGCTCGGCCCGAGGGACTTCGCGGCGCTCGAACTCTGCTTGGCGATTCCGCCGATATCCGGAGTTGCCCAGTGCGGCGCCGATGAAGGCCTGGAGGTTGCCCGCGAGGTGAAGTGCGAGTGTGCCGGCGGAATTCGCAATCCCTGGCGGGGTGGACCAGATGACCCTTTCGTCGGGGTAGGCCTCGAGTTCTCGCTTCAGCGCCTTCAGCTCACGCAGCAGTATGGCGCGGACCGACTGTGGTGTATTCATGCGTCACTTCCGATCTTCGGAGTCGTTGGGTGATTCGACCGAGAGGCGTGAAGCCTCTGGTAGCTGCGATGCGTTGTCGCTGCCAGATCCGGCCGCGCAGAAGATCGCCAGCCAAATGGTGTTCCGGGCGGGATCGGTCCAGTCGACTCTGTGTCTGTGGTGAGGGGGGATCTCCAGATAGTCTCCCGGGCCCAACTCCACCACGTTGTCGGGTTCCTCGAAGCGCAGCCGGGCGCGTCCCGCTACCACGAGGACCCATTCCCATTCCTCCTGGTCATACCAGAATCCTGGGGGTGAAGCGTGACCTTGGGAAACGATGCGCTCGATGCGCAGACCCGGCCGGCCCGTCAAGACCTCGGTGAGCTCCTCCGACAGCTCGGAAGGAAGGGCCTGATAGAGGTTCCTCAAGCGCATGGGCAGGCTGCAGATTGACATATGCTCTGATCACAGTCCAGCGGAGAAAGGAGACCAGGAATGCAGACCAAGGATGTCTGGCCGCGAGGCATGCCCTCAGTTGGGCAAACGGCGCGACGGTCGCGAGAGATCCGCCCGCGCGACATCGAGCTTTTCACCGAGATCAGTGGGGATCGGAATCCAATTCACTACGACCAGAAAGTAGCTGCCGCGACGCGTTTTGGTGGCATCGTCGTCCAGGGAGGGGTGACAACCGCGATTCTCAACGCCGTCGTGGCCGAGGACCTGCCCGGCCCGGGGACGGTCTTTCTGAACGTGGACTGGAGCTTCCGGGCTCCAGTTCGTCCTGGGGATACGATCACCGGGGAGATCGAGGTCAGGAAGGTGCGTGCAGACAAGCCGATCTGCGAGCTCGTTACTCGTGTCTTGCTGGCCGACGGAACGGTGGTTCTGGATGGATCCGCGGTCTGCTACACGATGCCCCTGGATTCTGGAGCTGCATCGTCCGGCTGAAGTTCGTGGTGGTCAGTCGGTCTCGGCGTGACGCTGCCAGAGCTCCCACAAACGGTTGGGACTCAGCGGGACCTCCAGAATCTCGAAGGTGTCGTCGCCCAATGCGTCCTCCACCGCCTGCAGAAACAGTGGCGCCACGGGGATCGCACCGGCCTCGCCAGCTCCCTTGATGCCGAGTGGATTCAAGGGCGAAGGTGTCTCGGTATGCCCAGTGTCGATGCGCGGCACATCGAGAGCGGTGGGCAGCAGAAAGTCCATGAATGAAGCATTGAGGATCTGACCCGACTCGTCATAGACCAATTGTTCGAAGAAGGCGTTGCCCAACCCCTGGGCGACCCCGCCGTGTACCTGACCATCGAGAATCAGGGGATTGATGACCCTGCCGCAGTCATGCACCACAACGTACTTGTGGATCGTGACTTTGCATGTCTCGGGGTGCACTTCCAGAATCATGGCGTGGACCCCGGCGGCGGTGGCACCACTCTCGGGACCGAAGTAGTTGGTCGACTCGAGGCCCGGCTCGGTACCCGGTTCGACCGCTCCCCGCATCGGGTTGGCACGCAACGCGAGCTCTCCCAGGCCAATCGCAGAGGACGGGTCTCCCTTGATCTGAACTTTGCCATCGGCCAGCTCGATCGACTCCTCCGAGGTGGCCAGTTCCTGCGCCGCCATCTTCAGGATCTTGCGGCGCACATCGACAGCAGCGGCGTGAAAGGCATTGCCCGCGACGACAGCACCGCGGCTGGCGAAGGTGCCAGCACCCCAGTGAAACTGATCGGTATCGCCGGTGACAATCATCACGTCTCTGGGACTGACGCCTACCTGATCGGCTACGATCTGTGCGAACGAGGTCATGTGACCCTGCCCCTGCGTGCCGACACCGGTCACGGCGCTGACTTTGCCGCTGGCTTCGACCTGGACTCGGGCACCCTCGTACGGGCCGATGCCCGTGCCCTCGACATAGGCAACCAGACCGAGACCGACCTTTCGACCCTCGGCGCGATACCTGGCCTGGGTCTCGCGAAAGAACTCGTCATAGCCGATCATCTCCCTGGCTTTGTCGAGGATCGGCTCGTAGTTGCCGCTGTCGTAGGTCAGAGGCGCAAAGTCCTGAAAGATGATCTCGTGGTTGTGGGGAAAGGCGTCGGCTGGCAGGAGATTGCGGCGGCGGATCTCGGCGCGATCGATTCCCAACTCCCGCGCAGCCAGGTCGAGAAGTCGCTCCATAACGAAGACCCCGTGCTGTCGGCCGGCTCCGCGGTAGGGCGTCACGGTCGGTTTGCTGGTGAAGACCGCTGTGAACTCCGAGTAGTAGTTGGGGACATCGTAGGGTCCCAGCAGCGTGCACTGACTGTTGATGGGGACGGTCAGTCCGTAAGGGTTGTAGGCGCCGTTGTCGTGCAGAAAGACGTCCCGGATTCCAAGAATCCTGCCGTCGTTTGACAGGGCGATCTCGGCATCGTGCAATTGGCCCCTCTCCTGGGTGGTCGAGACAAAGTTCTCCTGTCGATCCTCGATCCACTTGATCGGTCGACCCAGTTGCATGGAGAGCCAGGGGATGAGCATCTCCTCGGGGTAGAACATCATGATCTTGGGACCGAAACCGCCGCCGATGAAGGGAGCGACAACGCGCACCTGGTTCTCCGACAGATGCAACATCGAGGCGAGCCCGTTGCGAATCGGGATGGGGGCCTGAGTGGTGTCCCAGACGGTCAGGCGGCGGCTGCGGCTGTCCCAATCGGCCACGACACCGCGATTCTCCATCGCCGCGGCCGTGCCCCGGTCGTAGAACATCCGGCGTGCCAGGACCACGTCCGCTTCGGCCCTGGCGGCCGCGTAGCTTCCCTTCTCCTGGATGACGTGAGCCGAGATGTTCCGGTCGAGGTCCTCATGGAGCAGCGCGGCCGAGTCAGCCAGGGCCTGCTCGAGATCGACCACGGCCCCGAGGGGTTCGTACTCGACGAAGACCTCCTCGGCCGCATCTTCGGCGGTATAGCGGGAATCGGCAACCACTGCCACAACCGCCTCGCCCAGATGTCGGATCTTGTCTTTGGCCAGCACGACCTGGGTACGCTGATTGAAGGTGCAGCGCTCGATCGGCGGTGGGGGCACCAGGAGCGGGCCGTGTTGCCAGTAGTCGCCAAGGTCTTGCGCCGTATAGATGCCGAAGACGCCGGGCATCTGCCGCGCCCTTTCGGTGTCGATCGACTTGAGGATCGCGTGGGCGAAGGGACTACGCACAAAGGCCACATGGCCCATTCCCGGTAGGTGGACATCGTCGACGAAAAGCGCCTGCCCGGTGAGCAGACGAGGATCCTCATTGCGAGTCAGTCGCTTGCCAAAGTGTTCAGACATCGTATTGCTCCGCGTAGGCCACCAAAGCCTTCTCGAACACTTCTATCGGGGGACGCACCAGTCCCGCGCCGACCTGGCCGACACCGGCTTCACGGTGTGCAATGCCGGTGTTGATGCGGGGAGTGATGCCGAGCTCGACGACTTTGCGAATGTCGATGCCCGTGGGAGTGCCCCTGAAATCGAGCTGGGGAATGGTGAAATGACTGTGCTCGGTCAGGGTGATCTCGTACATTTCCAGGGTGGCGTTGACCGCATCCTGAGGAGTGCCGCTGACGAAGGTGACGATCGCCGGGGCTGCCGCCATCGCGAAGCCTCCTATCCCGATGGTCTCGGTGATGGTGGAGTCTCCAATATCGGGGTTGGCATCCGCGGCGGTGAATCCGCTGAAATACAGACCTTGTGGCGTGGGTGCGGGGGCGGTGAACCAGGCATCGCCCAGGCCGCTTACCCGGATGCCGAAATCCGTACCGTTGCGCGCCATCGCTGTGACCATCGTGCTGCCTTCTATACCGTGTGCCGCATCGGCCATCGCCTTGCAGGCAGCCATCACGGGATTGAGCACGCTCAGCGCATTGTCACCGATCACCTGCAGAACGCGTTCGCCGGCCCTTTCCGTGGGGGCGACGCGAGCAATCACGGGTGCGAGGGCCTTGAGAAACAGGATCGAGCCCGCCTTGTTGCGATTGTGGCCTTCGTCCCCCATGTGCAGCGCTTCAGCGACAAGGGCCCGTAGATCGATCCCTTCGGTCTCGGCCAGGGCGTCGCGCAACAGCTGCGCCATCTCGGTGTTGATCCAGCGCAGTCGCTCGAGCACCTCGGGGCTGTAGGCACCGTAGCGCAGCACCTTGCCATAGCCTTCGTTCATGTTCGAATAGGCGAAGTTGCCGTGGGTCGTATTCTCGACGACATAGACCGTCATCGAGGGCGAGATCACCCCGGCCATTGGGCCGACGGCGCGGTGGTGGTGGCAAGGATCGAACGAGATCTCGCCCCGCGATGCCATCGCGGTGGCTTCCTCCTCGTTGCGTGCCCAGCCCTCGAACAGGGTAGCTCCGATGACTGCGCCCCTCAGGGGACCCGACATCTCGCTCCATTCGATCGGGGGGCCGGCATGGAGAAGGAGTCTTTCCGACATTTCGGGTATGACGTCTCTGGCCGTCGCAACACCCACGAGAACCGGGCTGCACTCCATCATGCGATCCACTGCCCGCTTGTTCGCCTGGGTGATGGTCATGACCTCATCCTTTCCAGAATCGATATCAATCGCTCGTCGCCCCCGGCTGGAGGACGCCAGTCCACCTGGACGGCCGAGACATCCTGAGCGAGCATCTCCTGATAGAAGATCTCCAATCCGACATTGACGACGCGCCGCGGTCTCTTCATGATCTCCCGGGAGCCCGCTGCGGAGGCCGTGTCGGAAACCCGCGCCAAGCCCCGCACGACCTGATGCACTGCCTCGGTGGGATTCTGGAACACCACGGCTCCCGAGTTCCTCAGACGCTCCATCGTTGATTCCAGGCCCTGGGAGTCTTCGTCGGTACCGATGACTATAGCCATGCAGGACGGACCCCCTGCAGACACGATCTCGTCGAGGATGGGGCCGAGCGCCATAGCGGGATCGGGATGGGCTCCACGCCCCAGGATCACGTCGAAGAGTATGAGAGCAGTTTCCGGGTCGGACGCCTCCTGTCGGAGTCTGTCGAGGCGCAACTGAGGGTCCATCATCGGATGCAGACGGCCGACGGTAAGCTCGTCCGCGCCCAGATCCAGAACGGTATGACCTCGACTCCGGGTAGGGTCGGGCAGCATCACGGTGCCGGCGTGGTCGAGGTTGGAGAAGATCGGCGACAGGAAGGGTCCTATCCCTTGCAGGACTTCGAGGGCCAGAGTGCCGCCGGCAAAGAGACCTCGCAGGTACCGGCCAGAAGATGCAGGTATCGAGCCTTCAATCGCCTTCTCCAGTTCTGGTTTCTCCAGTTGACCCATCGCGATTTCGGCTGCCTCTGTCGAGCTGCGAGCGAAGTGGAGATTCGCCACCCGAGGCGCCGGCGCCGGGTAACTCGAGAAATACACCACGACTGGCTTTTGAGTGTGCAGGGCAGCTGACAAGACCTCGGAGCTGACTGTCGGGCCAGGCGGCTTGGAGGCCAGGACGATCACCTTGGTGTCTGGATCCCGGGCCAACAGTCTCAGGCCCTGCTTTGCGGTCAGCCCACCGATCTCATCGGAAAGGTCGCGTCCGCCGGTACCGATGGCATGCGAGACTCCCGAACCGAGATGATGGACCCGGCTCGAGATCGCCTGGAGTCCTGTTCCCGAAGCACACACCAAACCGATAGGGCCTTGCCGGACCTGATTGGCGAATCCGAATCCCACGCCGCCAATCATCGCAGTTCCGCAATCCGGCCCCATGACCAGACTGCCGAAGGAACCCGCCCGGGTCTTGAGCTCCCGCTCTTCGGAGACGGGCACGTTGTCGCTGTAAAGAAACACCGGACAGCCCAGATCGAGCGCCTCGTGAGCCAGGCCCGCGGCATACCGACCCGGGGTGGATATCGAGACCCAGGTCCGGTCCGAATTTGCTTCCATTGCAGCGCCCAGGCTGTGCGGGCGATAACCCAGGCTGGAGGCCGAGCGCTTGGCCTTGAGCAGATCATCGACCTGACCGAGAGCCAGGCTCGCCTGGTCTTCGGATTGGCAGCGAACGGCGATGACGAGATCGTTGGGCCCGGCGGTCGCAGACTTTTCGTCCAGGAGTCCACTGGTACGCAGGAGCTCGCGGTTGACCTCGGATCCCATGACCACACCGGCATCCAGCACGCCGTCGAGTCGTTGGAGTTCGCTCTGCAGCTGCATCAGCACGATGGAGTCGGCGTAGAACCCGACACGGACCTGGGTGGTGAGGTAGCTCATCGCATTCGTTCCAGGGTCCTCTCCAGGTCCTTGCCAACTGCCAGCAGCTCTTCGTCGGCGCCGAATCGACCCACGACCTGAAGACCCAACGGGAGCCCGGCGTCGTCAACGCCTGCTGGCAGGCTGATGGCGGGGAGGCCAGCCTGGGTCCATGGCAGGTTCATTACTGGGTCTCCGGTGGCGCCGATGCCGAGCGGGGCAGGGCCGGTCGCGGCAGGCGAAATCCAGAACTCGATGCTGTCCGCGGTCATTTGTCGCTCGATACGATCCCGCAGTCGGCCGATCTCGGCCAGGCTCTCATCCAGCCTCTCATCCGTGATCGCACGTCCCCTCTCGATGAGCTCTCGCGTTCTCCGGTCATAGAGCTCACCGAATTCGGCGAACCAGCGCCGGTGTACCCGTGCGGCCTCGGCAGCCACAATCGAGTGATGTCGGTCTTCGATCACGCCGAAGTCTGCAAAGGCGTTGCATGACCGGAGCAACCACTCCGCAGACTGCAGGTGGTCGCAGACCTTTTGGAAGTGGAGCAGCCCTTCGGCGGAGGCGCGTTCGAGAAAAGGGCCCCGCGGAATTCCCAGTGCAGGGCGCTGGTTCGAAACCTGCGGATTCCATCGATCGACCAGTGTCTCGGAGACGAGGTCCGCGTCGGCCACGCTGGTTGTGAAGATACCCACATGATCCAACGAGGGAGCCAAAGGGATGATGCCCATTGTCGAGACGCGCCCGAATGAGGGTTTGAATCCCACCACACCGCAATAGGCGGCCGGTCGGCAGACGGATCCGATCGTCTGGGTGCCGAGAGCCACCGGACAATAGCCGGCAGCGACCGCCGCCGCTGAACCACTACTGGATCCCCCCGGGGTGTGGTGCAAAGCGTGCGGGTTGCGGGTGGGTCCGGGGGCGAAATAGGCGAATTCGGTGCTGACGGTCTTGCCGAGAATGATCGCGCCGGCCTCTTTGAGGGCTGTGACGCAGTCGGCTTCGGGACCGAGCAGTGCCTCTGGCGGCAACCTGGAGCCGGCACGGGTTTCGAGACCGGCGACGTGGACGATGTCCTTGATGCCGATCGGGACCGTGGCGAGTTTCCCACCGGGGCAGTTCGCCAAAGCCTGGCGAAGCCGGTCGAATCTGCCGGGCTCGTCAACGAGAGCATGAATATCGGGTTCCAGACGCAAAATGTGATCTCGCAGGAGGTCTACAGCCGCGCCCGGCTGACCAGAAGTCTCTCGCCATCGATCGATGCTCATCTGGGCCGATACGACTGGTGGGCTCATCCGGACCGCCCGCCGTTCATCCTTCTGGCTGCGAGACGCACGGCGTCGACAATGTGCTGATACCCCGTGCATCGGCAGAGGTTCCCTGACAAGGCGAGCCTGATGTCGTCGTCGGAAGGGTCGGGGTTGCTTTCGAGGTACGGCACCAGAGTCATCAGGATTCCGGCTGTGCAGAACCCACACTGGAGTCCATGAGCCTGCCAGAAGGCTTCCTGCAAGGGGTGCAGCTCCTGGCTGTCGGTTGCCAGCCCCTCGACCGTCTCGAGGGTCCGACCGTCAGCTTGTACTGCCAGAATCAGGCAGGAACGCACCGGTGCACCATCCATCAGGATCGTACAAGCCCCGCAGACACCATGTTCACACCCGACATGCGTTCCGGTGAGATCCAGCTCATGGCGGAGAAAATCGCTCAGCAGCAGACGCGCCTCGACCTGTCGCGTGTATTCCCGGCCGTTGACGGTGACCACGATCTGGTGTGTGGCGCTCATGCCTGGGCCCTCCGGGCTGCGGTGTGCAGTGCCTCATGCGTCAGGACCCGACAGAGATGTCGTTTGAACTCTACCGAGGCATGGATATCGCCGGTCGGTTGGACCTCCTTCTCGGCTGCGAGACGCGCGACCTCTTCAATCAAGCGATCCTCCGGTTTGGAACCTACGAGTTGTTCGGCTGCGAGTGAGGCGTTCAGCGGGCCGTCGCCGGCGCTGAGGTAAACCAGGCGGGCGGCTGTGCACGAGCCGGATTCGTCGAGTGTCATCCTGGCTGCCAATCCCGCCAGGGCGTAGTCGCCATGTCTGCGAGAAACCTCGACGAATGACCAACCCGTTCGGGGAGGGGACGCCGGGATGTCGATCTCCACCAGGACCTCGTCGGGTGCCAGGGCAGTCGTCAGCAGACCGATGAAGAAATCCTGGGCATTGACCCAGCGCTCTTCCCGGTCGCTTTGCAGCCGCAGCCTAGCCTCGAGAGCGAGGGCGACCGCCGGCAACTCCGCTGCGGGATCGGCATGCGCCAGCGTGCCGCCGATGGTTCCACGATGGCGAATCTGGGGATGGGCGATGAATGGTACGGCCTCGGCCAGAAGAGGGGCCCTCTCCGCGATCAGGGGATCGCACTCGAGTCGATTCTGACGGACCATGGCACCGACTCGCAGCCCACCCTCTGGTGAAGGGTGGATGAAATCGAGGCTGTCGACACGATTGAGATCCACGAGCACGGCCGGTTTGGCCAAGCGGAAGTTGAGCAACGGAATCAGACTCTGCCCCCCGGCCAGCAGTTTGGCGTCGTAGCCGTGCTCTCGCATGCTCGAAAGCACGGCCTCCAGCGAATCGGGGGCCAGGTAATCGAAGGGCGCGGGTTTCAAGTCTCAATCTCCCCGTTGTTGGCTGGCCAGGAGGGTGCGAACAGAGACCCCCTTCGGCACGACCTCGATTTCGATTGCGTCGAGCTCTTCCGGTGACAGCGTGTGGCCTGTGTTGAAAGCCAGAAAGTACTGTCGCCGCAGCTCGTGCACGATCTGGTCGTAAATCTGGGACAGGTCATCGAGGTCGGAGATGAAGTACACCTGACCTCCCGATCGGTCGGCGATGACCAGGTTGCGCAGAAGTGACGGCTGGCGTCGCGGATCAGGCGGCGGGCCAAGGATGATCAGGTAGACGGGTACGCCGTGCAGTTTCGCTTGCCGGACGCACTCGGCGGGTTCGTAGAGGCTGGCTGAGTCTTCTCCATCGGTGACAATCACCAGGGCTCGGCGGCCCTCGGAGGCCTCGAACTGCTGCAAGGCGAAGACGATAGCGTCGTAGAGAGCGGTGTCGCCCCCGGCCTCGAGGCCAGAAAGGCTCTGGAGAAGCTCTCTCGAGTCACTGGTAGCTTGCCGGGCGAGGCGAGGCATGTCGTTGAAATCGACCACAAAGGCCTTGTCGCCCTCGCTTAGCGCATCGGAGAGGAAGCGCTCTCCCGCCTCACGGGCATCTTCGAGGATCTCTTGCATGCTCTCAGAAGTGTCGAGCACCAGTCCGAGTGTGAGATTGACCTCCTCCCAACGCGAAAAGTGGTCGATGGCCAGTTGCTTGCCCTTCTGATGGACACGAAAGTCGTCTTCCTCCAGCTCGATCTGCGTTTGGCGATTTCGCGGCGTGACCATGGCTAGCAGCTCCACCAGATTGACGTCCATGGTCTCGCCGACGCCGGCAGCTCCCGGGACCTTGGCGGCCTCCGCCTTGTCTCCATTGGGATAGTGGGCGAGAACCTTCACCACATCGGTTGGCTGCAAGCCGCCGACCGGCAAAACCGTGTCGAAAGGAGGACCATCGAAAGTCGCCATCGACTTGTTGTTGAAGAAGATCTCGACCCTGTCTGGATCCAGGCCCGCAGGCGTCGAAGCCTTGGCGCTGATGCTCAGCAGGGAAGACTCGGGATTGTACTCCAGCCTCTCGATGGTGACGATCGGGGGCTCCAGCGCGGTGTTCAGCTGCATCGAATCTTCTCCCAGCTTGCGGCCGGATTTGGAGAAGGCGGCCACGGAGACCTCGTGTGGCTCGACCCGAGGTCCGAGGTCGATCAGCGCTGCGTAGGGGGAGCGCCTCGTTTCAGCGACCACCTTGTCGTCGACAGAGAAGACGACTCGATCGATCCGTTTGTGGCTGGCTACCGTGCGGATCTTCAGCTCACCCTTCAGCGCGATTCCCTCCGGGCGCAGCAACTGCACCGCGGCACGTGGCGGCTTCTGGGTATCGCTGCCGGCGAGCGCAGACCCGGAGAGAGGACTCGGCAACAGTGACGCCCATCTCGAGGTCTGAAGGGATCGCCCAGTGCGTGCGTCGACAATCTCGAGGGGTAGGGGACCGGGCTGGGAGTTTCCCGCCAGTTCGAGCGATACGATGGGCCATCGCGCTGCGCGATCGAGAGCCTCTGAGAGATCTCGGTGACGGGGGATGACTGCACCGCTCGTGGCGCGCGCCAGCTCGAAGAGCGGGGCTGAAGGCTCGTTGAATTCGCTGGGTCTCGGGCCAAAGGCCAGGCAGAACACTGTCCACCCTTCGCCGGCTATTGCCTTGGCGAGGTCCATCCGGCGGGAGTCCTGGCGTGGATCGACCAGGAAGTTGCCTCCGAGCTCCTCTTCGTAAAAGGCTCGGGGATTGGCATCGTAGCCGTTCTGGACCAGGATGAGGAGTCTCGGTCCAGGGGCTCGCTTCTGTATCGACCACCTGAACAGACCGGAGCGGTGCCTGGCCAGAATGCCCATCTCCTCCCGAAGGGCGTGGGAAGTCGCCGCGGTGTCCTCGTCGCGTTCGCTGGTGGCGAAGCGTTGTCGGTGCCATTGCAGCTCGCCGGCGGTCAACGCCTCCTCGGGAGCATCGAGGAGTGCTTCACGGAGCGTTGCTGGGTCTCTGGAGCCTGCAAGGAAGAGGCGCGGCAGAGGATCGGCGATGACGATTTCGGTGGAGCCGAGAAAGGTCAAGCGCTCGGCCTCGCGGCTCAGCGCCCTGGCCGCCTTGCGGAGTCCTTCTCTGGTCGCCAGCGGAGCGTCGAAATACACGACAACCTGCCAGGAATGGGGTGGAGTCGCCGGCGAGGGAGGTGGAGCCGGGAGCTGCAGGCTCTGGACGCTCTGGACCCGCCCGTCGAGTAGAGCGACCGGCTGAATTGCCGCCGTGTCGAGGTCTCGAGTCTGCGAGATCTCGGTGATCGGCAGCGCCATGACGCGCCTTGCGCCAGAGTCATGGGGAATGTCGAAAGCGAATGCCGGAGGATTGTAGACGGATATCAGCAGCCATGATCCCACCAGGAGCGAGCTGAGCCGCTTCAGGTGTTGGTTGGGCCTGCCGACGGAATGGGTCACATTGCTGAAAATGCTAGCAAATCTGTGGAGCATCCGGGGGATCGGAATTGCGGAGTTGAAATCGTCGGGCGATCGCCTCGGCCAGGGCGAGGCCCTTGAGGGTGGGCCGCAGGCACGATCCTTCGACTATTGCCCAGCCGTTGGAGCAGATCTCGTCGATCAGTTGTCGATTGTCCCGGCAGATCGAGCTCCCGACATTCTCGGGAAAGGAAGCGAAGTCGACACCCGATGGCGTCCGTAGGCCCAGCATCAACCGCTCGAGGCTGAGGCTGATGCCATCGAGCGCTTCGTGTCCCTCAATCGGCCTTTGATCGTCGTCCAGGAGAAGTGCCCAGGGCTTGATCTTGCGGGTGTTCCACCACCTCTGTCGGTTTGCGAACGAGTGGGCCGAGGGCCCCAGTCCCAGGTAGGGGGCATGCGTCCAATACTTCATGTTGTGGCGAGATCGGTGTTCGGGAGCAGTCGAGAAGCTCGAGACCTCGTAAGCCGGAAATCCATGCTCGCGTAGGTGTCGATGAGTGAGCAGGAAGAGGTCGGCTTGCACCTCGGGGTCGCTCTCCAGGAGTTGGCCTCGCTGCTTGCGAAAACCGAATGGGGTTTTTGGTTCGATGGTCAGTTGGTAGCAGGAGAGATGATCCGGCTGCAGCTCGAGGGCCCAGTCCAGGTCTTCTCGCCATGCCTCTGCAGTTTCACCAGGAAGGCCGTAGATCAGATCGATCGATATGCTCTCGATGCCGCTCAGCTTGGCCAGTGCGAAGCTGTTTCGAGCCTCCCCCGAACGATGAGTCCGTTCCAGGAAGCTGAGCTTTCGATCGTTGAATGATTGAACTCCCAGGCTCAGGAAGCTCACGCCCAGGCTTTTCCAGGTGGCCAGGCTCCTCGTATCGACATGTTCAGGATTGGCTTCGAACCCTATCCACGGTCGGGCGACCATTGGCAGGTTGCTGTGGATCGCGCTGAAAAGGCGCTCCAGCTCATCCGGATGCAGGAGAGAGGGTGTACCGCCGCCCAGATAGAGGGTATCGAAGGGCTCTCGCGGAGGCTGGTCGACAAAGGGGGGCCAGAGTTGCCCGGCGCAAAGCTCGATCTCCTGGATCAGCCGGTCGACAAATTGTCGACGCCGATCACGATCGCCAGAGAGGACATAGAAGTCGCAGTAGGGGCAGATCCTGGAGCAAAACGGGAGGTGAAGGTAGAGGCCTGGCTGGGACGGTAGGCCCTTCACTTGTCGGTGTCCGATTTGAGCACGGCGACGAAAGCCGATTGAGGGATCTCGACCGATCCGACCACCTTCATCCGCTTCTTTCCCTCGCGCTGCTTTTCCAGCAATTTGCGCTTGCGAGTGATATCTCCGCCGTAGCACTTTGCCGTAACGTCCTTGCGGTAGGCGTTGATGGTCTTGCGGGCGATGATCTGGCCACCGATCGCTCCCTGAATCGCGATCTTGAATTGCTGGCGGGGGATGGTGTCCGCAAGCCTTTCACAGTAGCTCAGTGCCCGCCCTCTGGCCTTGTCGCGATGCACCAGTTGCGACAGTGCGTCCACCGGTTCGCCATTGACCAGAATGTCGACCTTGACCAGGTCTGTCGGCCGGTAGTCGAGCATCTCGTAGTCGAAGGAGCCGTAGCCCTGAGTAATGGTCTTGAGCCGATCGTAGAAG
Source organism: uncultured Acidobacteriota bacterium (assembly GCA_963707075.1). GTDB lineage: Bacteria > Acidobacteriota > Thermoanaerobaculia > Multivoradales > JAHEKO01 > CAXMQZ01. The sequence goes on along the minus strand of CAVPOX010000002.1, from coordinate 151,651 downwards.
TCGAAGAGGACCTCCGCCAGAGGCAGCTCGGAGGTCAACTCGACACGCCCCACCGCCAGATAGTTGAAGGTGGTGTTGGTGCCCCGCTTGTCCCGGCACAGCTCCATGACAACTCCGATGTAGCGCTCGGGGATCATGATCGCCGCTTTGATATAAGGCTCGTCGGTGGCCGCGATGTCTGTCGGGTTTGGATAGAGACTGGGATTGTCGACCGCCAGCGGCTCGCCACTTGTCAGGGTCATGTGGTACCTCACCGATGGCGCCGAGAGAATCAGAGACAGACCATACTCGCGTTTGAGCCGTTCCTGGACGACATCGAGATGGAGAAGGCCGAGAAACCCGCAACGAAACCCGAAGCCCAGGGCCGCCGAAGAGTCCTTCTCATACGTCAGGGCGGCATCGTTCAGCGCCAGCTTGTCGAGGGCGACCGACAGGTCCTCGTAGTCATCGGTGGACATCGGGTAGATTGATGAGAAGACCACCGATTTGGCTTCCTTGTAACCGGGGAGTGGTGTCTTTGCCGGGGCCGCCGCGTCGGTGATGGTATCGCCAATGGCGATGTCCCGGACTGTCTTGATCCCCGCGATGACGTAACCCACCGCACCCGCTTCGAGCTCGGCGGTCGCGACCCGATGCAGCTGCAAGAGACCGACCTCCTCGACCGTGAACTCCTTTTCCGAGTGCATCAGCTCGATCTCCTGACCGGGTTTCACCCTGCCTTCCTTGACCCGACACAGCATCACGGCACCGCGGTAGGGATCGTACTGGGCATCGAAGACCAGAGCCTGCAGCGGCGCCTTCGGGTCCCCCGTGGGGGGTGGCAGCCTGGTCACGATGGCCTCGAGGACTTCGTCGATACCCTTGCCCTGTTTGGCCGAACAGAGCACTGCTTCGTAGGGGTCGAGTCCCAGGTCCTCGGCGATCTCCTCGCGGGCGCGTTCGATGTCGGCCGAGGGCAGATCGATCTTGTTGATGACCGGGACGATCTCCAGGTCGTACTCGAGGGCCAGGTAGAGATTGGCCATGGTCTGAGCCTCGACGCCCTGAGAGGCATCGACGATGAGCAGGGCTCCCTCACACGACATCAGAGACCGTCTGACCTCGTGCGAGAAGTCGACGTGGCCCGGGGTATCGATGAGATTGAGTCGATACCGTTGGCCGTCTTGCGCGTTGTAGAGCAGGGTCACTGTGTTGCTCTTGATGGTGATTCCACGTTCGCGTTCGATATCCATCGAGTCGAGAATCTGATCTCGAAACTCTCGTTCCTCCACGCCACCACAACGCTGGATCAGACGGTCAGCCAGCGTCGACTTGCCGTGATCGATGTGGGCGATGATGCAGAAGTTTCGAATGTCGTCCACGGTGGCTCCTTCTCGAGATCGTGAGTTTACCCCTTCCCGAACGCAGACTTGACCGCGGCCGGTCTCGATTGTCGTTCTCGTTCACGGCCTGGAACTCGACTGTCGCGCCCGACAAAGCCGGCGGATTCTTGAAACACCAGCCCGATACAGCGGAACAACGAGCTGGGAAGATCTACCAGGTCATCTGGATCATCGGCTCTCTCGCCCACTAGAATCGAATCCTGGAAGGTCTGGCGATCGATGTCGAGCCGGAAGTGGACCACGGCGCGCTAGAATGGTTTCTCTTTTGGATAAGGGCGGTTGCGGAGGCTGCTATGCCTGATAAAGATCTCGTTGTGGAGTTCGCCAGCTTTCATGAGGTGCTGGATGGCTACGCCCAGCGACTTTCCGAGGAGGGGATCTTCTTCGAGACCTCGGAACCGCGTGATGTCGGGGCGGAGGTGGCTTTTCATGTGCGCATTCGAGACGGCTTCTCTGTTCTCAAAGGGTCTGGGGAAGTCGTGCAGACCCGGGATGATGGCCTGTTTGTGCGGCTCCTGCACCTCGATCCGCCCAGCCTCAAGCTTTTGCCAAAGCTGCTCGAGCACTATCGGCGCAAAGGGGTGCCGCTGATGGAGCTGCCGAGTGTCTTGGAGGTGGCAACCGAGGACGACGAGCTCGAAGCCGAAGTGCCGGCGGAGGAATCCGACGCTCGAAGCCTGCAGGACCGGGAGCTGTCGGCGGACGAGCTCTTCGGTGAGAGTGGAGCGCAGAGCGATCCAGCAAAGGAATTCAGCCTCACCCTGGACGACCTCGAAGCAGAGTTTCGCGCCGAGTCAGCGAAGGCGGACTCGGCGGCCGAGATCGAGGTTGACACCGACGCCGATTGGGACTCAAGACCATCTCGGCCCGAGCCTGAAGCTTTGTTGATCGAGGCCGGAGACCTGGTGGATCTTCCCCCGGAGCGCGGTGCCGAACTGGAGATCACCGAGCACCCCGAGCCCTCAATCGACGTCCTGGCTGCTCAGCAGAGCCGCGACATCGATGCCGGGCTGCCCTGGCTGCCCGAGGAACCCGAGAAGAGCAGCCGGAAGGATCTCTGGGTGATCTTGCTATTGATGCTCCTGGGCGCAGCCCTGGGGGCAGTCTTCTACGTGTTTGTCATTCGGCCCAGGGCGCAAGGCAGTTGGCGAGCGACACCGGCCGAATCGGTGCAGGCCCAGACGGTTCCGGCCGCGAGCTCCCAGACCGGGTTTGTGCCGCCAGACTCGAGTGAAGAGTCCCTGGCCTCCAAACTCTCCGAGATCGCACAGAACGAAGCCTCGCCGGAAGTCGCGCCGCTCGACAGCCCGACACCTGTCGAGGCCACGCAGAAAGCGATGACGGGAGTCGACCGCATCACCTGGCGGGACGAGGCCGGTGAGACCGTGGTGACGCTGTGGGCTGACGGTTCGTTTCAGGCCGAGCAGATCGACGATTTCAGGATCAATGGCGACCGGCCGCGGGAGGTTGTCAGGATTCGTGGGGTGCAACGGCCCTGCGCTCAGCGCTTGATCGAATTGCAGACCGATCACGTGAGGCAGATTCGTACCGGTATGCACGAGGACAACGGTGTCAACTCGCTCCATATCGTGGCCGATCTGGTAGACGTCGAGGTCGAGTTGCTGCGGACGGAAGCGGCCGGCGAGCAATTGCGAGTCTATTTCTCGAAGACTGGCTAGTCAGCGGCCCTCAGCGACCATAGATATCCAGGGCGGCTTGCCCGGCGGCTCCGGGTGAAGTCCTCCGACCGAGGTCGGAGAAGATCGCTTCCAGCCCGGTCAGCAGTGCCATGACCGACTCCTTCCGGGCCGATTCTCCCATCAGTCCGATTCGCCAGATCTTTCCTGCGAGCTCAGCCAGGCCGCCGCCGATCTCTATGTTGTGTCGGGTTCGCAGGGCGCTCCGCACCCGGGCATCGTCGATTCCCTCGGGGATGCTGACTGCGTTGAGCATCGGCAGCCGGTGGCCGACGGGGACCGACGGCTGGCATCCCAGAACCTCGAGACCCGCCAGCAGTGCTCGGCTGTGCAGGGCATGGCGGACAAAGCGCTCCTCGAGTCCTTCTTCCAGTACCAGGGCCAGAGCTTCGTGCAATCCATAACTCATCGAGATCGGGGCGGTGTGGTGGTAGGTGCGATGTCGCTCGGTCCAGTAGCTTTCGATCATACTCAGGTCCAGGTACCAACTCTGGACCTTGGTTTTGCGGCTCCGCAGTTTCTCCATGGCGCGGGGGCCAACGGTGAGAGGTGCCAGGCCCGGGGGACAGCTCAGACACTTCTGGGTGCCGCTGTAGCACGCATCGATGTTCCACGCGTCGACTTTCAATTCGATTCCGGCCAGAGATGTCACGGCATCGACGACCAGAAGGCGATCTTGCGCACGGCAGATCTGGCCGATGTCTTCAAGGGGCTGTCGGGCCCCGGTGGAGGTTTCCGCATGAACGATGGATACCAGCTTGATCTTCGGGTGCTCGCCCAGCTTGGCGGCGATCTGCTCCGGGTCGAAGACCTCGCCCCAGGGGCGGTCGATCCGGTGAAGCACCCCACCACAGCGCTCGACGATATCCGCCATGCGCAGGCCAAAAACGCCGTTGACGCAGACCAGCACGGCGTCATCGGGCTCGATGAGATTCACCAGGGCCGCCTCCATGCCGGCGCTTCCGGTGCCGGATATCGCCACTGTCAGAGGGTTCTGCGTACGAAAGACCTGGCGGAGCCGATCCTGAACCTCGTCCATCAGCGCCAGGAATTCGGGGTCGAGATGTCCGCAGAGGGGCCTTGCGAGGGCCTGGTAGACGCGTGGGTGAACCATCGATGGACCCGGTCCCAGGAGCAGGCGGCCGGTCCCGGCTGCAACGGGAGTTTCAGACTGAGTTGTCATTGCATGGCCTCTGGTTAATCAGATAGTCGTGACATCAGTGGATCGGAAACGAAGGGGTAGCGCAGCTCCTCGGGCGTCGGCCATTCGATGAGTAGTCCTTTGCCCACAGCTCGAGCCACCGTCTCGCCGAAGATCAGGTCGACCAGGTACATCGCCACGTCGTAGCTTCGGGCACCGCCTTGAGAGGTCAGAACGTTCCCGTCGTGGACAAAGCTGACGTTGACACGCAGGTCGAGGTGCGGGAAAGCCTCTGCGAACGAACGCAAGTCTTCCGGGAAGGTGGTGCAGGCATGATCATCGAGAAGCCCGGCTTCAGCCAGTACGAACGCGCCCCAGCACAGGGACATCACGAACCTTGCTTGCGAGCCCACCTGTCGGACCCAGGCGATCACGGCCTCGTCTTGCCGGTCGGCGTCTCGACTGTGCTCGGCACTCGGGACCACGAGGATGTCGACGGGTGGGGCTGACTCGAAGGTGAAATCGGGGACGATGCGCAGCCCTTCGGCTGTGGAGACGGGTTGAGAGCTCCTGGCGACCGTGAAGACCTCGATTCCCGGGTGAGGTGCCGAGTGGTACCTGGTGTGCTGGAAGACATCCCAGGGTGCCATGAGCTCGGTGTTGTAGACACCGTCGATCAGCAGGAAGCCTGCCCGCAACGGTCGATCCTCAGGCAGCTCGAAAGCTGCGGTTCCAACCTCTGCGAGTGCTGGTTGAAGGGCCAGAAAACACTGGCCAAGACAGGAGATCTGGAGAAGTGCAGACAGGCACCGCATGGAAATTCAGTGTAGCATCGGCCAGCAAACCGCATCACACTCGGTTGCGTAGAATAGGCGTCGCTCTCGGGCTCGACGCTCGGGAATCCGGAGTTTCGAGAATAAGGAGAGATAACAGTGCCATACAGTCCCTTGATTGTGAATCCCATGCGAGAAGAGTTGGCCTCCCTCGGTTTCGAGGACTTGATGACCGGGGAGGCAGTCGACAGCTTCATGGATGAAAAAGCTCCTTCGGCCATTCTGGTGATCAACTCGGTGTGCGGGTGCGCCGCTGGTCAGGCGCGGCCCGGTGTCGCCATGGCGATGCAGAACCAGAACAAGCCGGAGCGTCTGGTGACTGTCTTTGCCGGTCAGGATGTCGAGGCCACACAGAAGGCACGGGAGTACTTCGCCGACATCCCGCCCAGCAGTCCCTCGATAGCGCTCTTCAAGGAAGGCGAGCTGGTCTACTTCGTGCCCCGTCATCGGATCGAGAGCCGCAGTGCCGAAGAGGTGGCGGCTGACTTGACCTCGGCGTTCGATCGGTACTTCGCTCCCGCGACCACTGCATCCTGAATGGGCACCTTCCACCACGACAAGCACGAGCTTCACGGCATCACCATCGTCGTGGACACGATCGGCGAAGAGATCTTCATCGGTCGGTGTGACGACATGGACGATGCCGGCGTGAGGCTTGTCGACGTCGACGTCCACCGCGAAGGCGAAGCTGGGCGCAGCAAGGCGGACTACGTCGAGCGTGCGGCGCAGTTGGGGTTCTGGAAGAAGTATGATCGCGTAGAGATCCCGGCGGACAAGGTGACATCGATCCGGCGCCTGGGCGACCTCTGAGAGAGCTAATCGTGCGATCCATCTTCCTGGTAGTTGGGCCGATCCTTTGCGCTGTCGCAGTCCTCGGCGGAGCTTTCGGTGCTCATGGCCTGCGGTCCAGGCTCGATCCCAGGGAGCTGGAGCTCTGGGAGACGGCGGCTCGTTATTTGATGTACGGCGGCCTGGGGCTCACCCTGATCGGGGTGACGGCCTCCCAGTGGCCGCGACCGGGTTTCGACGTGGCCGGATGGATGCTGCTGGTCGGTGCGTTGATCTTCTGCGACACAGTCGGGTGGCTGGCCTTGGGTGGCCCGCGATGGTTGGGCGCCGTCACCCCTCTCGGTGGCATCTTGATGGTGGCTGGCTTCGGCCTGTTCGCCTGGACCGCCCTGCGCCTCTGATTCACTCCCTGTATTTGCGATACGATGGAAAGGGCGTCTTAGCCCCCATCTGATCTGAGAACCCGAAAAGGGAGGTTTGTGTCATGGCCAACGGAATCGTGCGCGTTCCGGATCCCGTCAACGAGCCTGTGCGCTCGTACGGGCCCGGCTCACCCGAAAAACTGTCGCTGAAGAAGAAGCTCGACGAGATGCTCGCCGAGCAGATCGAGATCCCCGTGATCATCGGTGGCCGAGAGATTCGCACCGGGAAGACGACCGAAGCCGTCTGTCCCCACGATCATGGCCACGTTCTGGCGACCGTCCACCAGGCGGGTCCGACGGAGGTCGAGAAGGCGGTAGCGGCGGCTGACAAGGCCTGGCACGAATGGTCAGCGATGGAGTGGGAAGCACGAGCCGCCGTCCTGTTGAAGGCCGCTGAGCTGTTGGCGGGTCCCTGGCGCGACACGTTCAACGCCTCCACCATGCTCAATCAGTCCAAGACGGTCTTCCAGGCGGAGATCGATGCGGCCGCCGAGATCGTCGATTTCTTCCGCTTCAACCCCTACTTCGTGCGGCAGTTGTATGCGCAGCAGCCTATCTCGGCTCCGGGTATCTGGGACTACGCCGAATACCGCGCCCTGGAGGGCTTTGTCTTCGCCGTCACGCCCTTCAATTTCACTTCCATTTCGGCGAACCTGCCGACGGCACCTGCCCTGATGGGCAACACTGTTCTATGGAAGCCTGCATCGACATCCTTGTACTCGAATTACTTCATCATGAAGCTTCTCGAGGAAGCCGGAATGCCTCCGGGTGTCATCAACTTCCTGCCTGGCAAGGGGGCCAATGTGGGGGACCCGGTCATGGCGCAACCCGGTCTGGCTGGCATTCACTTCACGGGCTCGACGGGAACATTCCAGCGCCTGTGGAAGCAGGTCGGTGACAATATCGCCAACTATCGCACCTATCCAAGGATCGTCGGTGAAACGGGCGGCAAGGACTTCGTCTTCGCCCATCGATCGGCCGACATCGATGGCCTGGTGACCGCTCTCGTCCGCGGTGCTTTCGAGTATCAAGGGCAGAAGTGCTCGGCGGCTTCTCGCGCCTACATCCCCAGATCGATCTGGCCGGAGGTTCAGGACCGACTGGTGGCCACCATGCGCACCATCAAGATGGGGGCACCCACCGATTTCCGTAATTTCATGTGTGCGGTGATCGACGAAAGCGCCTTCGACAACGCGATGTCCTACATCGATTTCGCCAGGGGTTCGAATCGATTCGAGATCATCGCTGGTGGGAAGGGGAACAAGAAGAAGGGCTACTTCATTCACCCGACGGTCGTGGTGTCCAAGGATGCCAAGTCGAAGTTGATGAGTGAGGAGATCTTCGCGCCCATCTTGACCATCAAGGTTTATCCGGACAGCAAATTCAAAGACACCCTGGAACAATGCGACGCCACCAGTCCCTATGCCTTGACGGGTGCCATCTGGGCGCGAGACAGGCGCATCATCGCCCAGATGACAAAGGCCCTATGTCACGCAGCAGGGAATTTCTACATCAACGACAAACCGACTGGGGCGGTGGTCGGGCAACAGCCCTTTGGGGGTGCGCGAGCGTCCGGAACCAACGACAAGGCGGGCTCGATGGTGAACCTGCTGCGCTGGACCTCCCAGCGATCGTTGAAGGAGACTTTCGTGCCGCCGACCGATATCGCCTATCCGCACATGGGAGAAGAATAGGCACCCGGCTGTGAACGGTGGAGAAGAGGTCGCCGCGACCCTCGAAGCGCACGGTGTGCGCTTTCTGTTCACGCTCTGCGGCGGCCACATCTCGCCCATTCTCGTCGGGGCGAAGCAACGAGGGCTGCGAGTCGTCGATGTGCGGCATGAAGCGACGGCTGTTTTCGCAGCCGATGCCGTCGCGCGACTGACCGGGATTCCGGGTGTGGCCGCGGTGACCGCGGGCCCCGGTTGCACGAATACCCTCACCGCGGTCAAGAACGCTCAACTCGCCCAGTCACCCATCGTGGTTCTGGGCGGGGCGACAGGGACGATTCTGAAGGGCAGGGGTGCCCTTCAGGACATCGATCAGATCGCGCTCTTTGGGCCACACGTGAAGTGGGCGGTGTCCGTTCGTCGAGTCCGGGATCTGGGCCCGACCTTGAACAAGGCTTTTCACCGAGCCCAGGAGGGCGTGCCGGGACCGGTGTTCGTCGAGTGCCCGGTCGACCTGCTCTACGACGAAGCGTTGGTGCGCGAAATGTACGGTGCCAAGACCGGCGAAGCGGGACCCCGGAGTCTGCAGGGTCGAGCTCTGCAGTGGTACTCTGCGACGCCACGTCGACAGACTCTTTGCGGGAAGAGCTGACTCTGCCCCTTCGTCGCCGGCTGCTGCCGGGTTCCCCGGACCGCCGAAGGCTGGTCTGAGGCGAGCTCGAGGCTTGATCGGGTCCTCGCGGAGGCCGGTACTGATGATCGGTAGCCAGGCCCTGCTGCAACCTGCCGATGTCGAGCATCTGGCCCGGCTGTAGAGCATCTCGGGGTACCTGTCTTATCTCTCGGGTATGGCGCGAGGCCTGTCGGGAAAGGCGCACCGCCTACAACTGCGTCACCAGCGGCGTCAGGCGCTGCGGGACGCGGACCTGGTGATTCTGGCCGGGGTGCCATGTGACTTTCGGCTGGATTACGGGCGACAAATCGATCGCCGGGCGAGACTGATCGCGATCAATCGCGACCAAGAGACAGTGCGCAAGAACCGCAATCCCGATTTGGGCCTGGTGGCGGATCCTGGAGGGACTCTGCAGGAGTCTCGCGCGGCGTCCATCACCGAGAGCGGCAGATGGGAGCCCTGGTTGAAGACCCTGCGGGAACGCGACGAGAGTCGGCAGCAGCAGATCGTCGAGCGTTCCGGGGAGGCGACTGAATTCCTCAATCCCCTCGCCCTGTGCCGGGAGATCGAGAACCGCGTTGCCGAAAACAGTGTGATGGTTGCCGATGGCGGCGATTTTGTGGCGACAGCGTCCTATGTCCTCTGTCCGCGAAGTCCACTCAGCTGGCTCGATCCCGGGGTCTTCGGGACCCTGGGGGTGGGGGCGGGATTCGCCCTGGGCGCCAAGCTGTGCCGACCCGAGGCGGAGGTCTGGATCGTCTACGGCGATGGGTCCGCGGCCTTCAGCATCGCCGAATTCGATACCTTCGTTCGTCACGATCTTCCAGTCATCGCTGTCGTCGGCAATGACGCCAGTTGGGCGCAGATCGCGCGCGACCAGGTCGAGATACTCGGAGACGACGTCGGCACCACCTTGCGTCGCACAGACTACGACGTGGTAGCCGAGGGCTTTGGCGGGAGGGGGTTGTCACTCCATCAGGCTGACGACATGGGTGAGGTGCTGTCGACGGCCAAATCGGAGGCGTCGAGCGGCCGGCCGGTCCTGGTCAATGCGCAGCTCGGCAAGAGCGATTTCCGCAAGGGTTCTATCTCTGTGTGAGGACCGGGTCGACCTCGAGACCAGAAGCGGCATCGAGAGTCGCCGTCTGGTCTCGCATCTGACTCTGCAACTCCTGGCGGGCTTCCGTCAACTTCCGGGGCTGCATCGATTTGTCGAGGTTCAGAGGCCCGGCTGCCTGGAACGACAGAGTGGCGAACGGTTTGGGTAGCATGAATCGATCCCAGCTGTCGAAGATCCAGACCCGGTCCGAGCTCCAGGAGACCCAAAAGACCGGCTTACCCGAGAGAGCCGCCAGCGAAATGATGCCGTCCTTGACCTGGTAGCGCGGACCGACGGGTCCATCGGGAGTGATGGCTATGTGACTCTGGCGAGTCGCGGTGATCATCTGGCGAAGCGCCGCTGTTCCCCCGCGGGTCGAGCTACCCCTGACGGCGCCTATACCGAACCGCGCCATGATGCGCGTGATGATCTCGCCATCACCGTGGCGGCTCACCAGGACGCGGGTGGGGCGCAGCAGAGAGGCAAGACGAAGAAAGCCGATCTGTCGGTTGTGCCAGAACGCCAGAATCAACCATTGGCCGCCTTGGGCGCGGTTCAGCCATTCGGTGGGGAAGTCGGTTTCGATTCGCCAGCTGCGTACCAGCAGCGGCAGGATCAGCTTGCCGAAAACATTGACTGCGAGCCAGTTCAGGGTGTTGCGTTTCCAGCGTTTGATCCAGGGTTTCACGCAGGGGATTCTATCTCTGTGCGTCGGATTGTTATCCTTGCTCGGTGAGACCTTTGCCGGTCTCTGAATGCAGTTGAATCTTCAGGGGGGAGACATGCATCGATTCTTGTCGTTTGGTGTGCTCTTGATGGTTGGCGCCGGCTCCCTCGCGGCGGCCGGATCACGTGGATTCTCAGTCGGAGATCTGGTCCGCATGGACCGAATCTCCAGCCCGCAGGCATCACCAGACGGCAAGCACATTGTCTTCGTGCGCCGTCAAACCGATATGGAGGCGGACAAGGGGCGCACCGATCTATGGCTGATCGGTGCCAGCGGCGGAGAGATGAGACAGCTCACTTTCGATGAGGCGGGTGACTCCAGCCCCGTGTGGGCCGCGGATTCAGGACGGCTCTTCTTCCTGTCCTCCCGCTCCGGTTCTTCTCAGGTCTGGAGCGTTTCGATCAAAGGTGGGGATTCTCGACAGATCACCGACCTGCCTCTCGATGTCGGAACCCTGACGCTCTCGCCCTCGGGGGAACTTCTGGCCGTGACGATGCAGGTCTTCCCGGATTGCGACACTCTCGAGTGCACCGTGGAGCGCCTGGAGCAGCTCGAGGAGAGCAAGTCTTCCGGACATCTCTACACCCAGATCTTCGCGCGCCACTGGGACACCTGGATGGACGGCCGGCGGTCCCATCTCTTCACGGTGCCGGTCGCTGGCGGTGAAGTCCGAGATCTGACCCTGGGATTCGATGCCGACGTGCCATCCAAACCCTTCGGGGGTGGTGAGGAGATCACGTTCACCCCGGATGGCAAGGGTCTGGTCTTCACCATGCGGGAGGTCGGCGTCGCCGAGCCGTGGTCTACCGACTTCGATCTCTACCACGTCCCGGTCGACGGCTCATCGCCGGCGCGCAATCTGACCGAGGCCAACGAGGCGTGGGATACGCAGCCGGTGTTCTCGCCCGACGGCAGCACTCTGGCTTATCTGGCGATGGCACGACCAGGGTTCGAGTCCGATCGGTTTCGCATCGTGTTGATGGACTGGCCCGCCGGCCAGCGACAGATCCTGGCCGACGATTGGGACCACTCGGCAGGCGGTATCGTTTTCTCCGGTGACAGCAAGACAATTTACACCACGGCGGGGGATCGGGGGCAGGTATCGCTTTTCTCCATCGATATCGGGTCGGGGACGGTGACCCGCCTGGTCGATGAGGGGCATGTGCGCTCGCCCTCTCTCGCGGGCGACGCTCTCGTGTTCGGGCGAGACACTCTCGACTCACCCGTCGATCTCTATTCGATCCCGGTCTCTGGGGGGGCTGTCGAGCGGTTGACCGAGGTGAATGCAGAGCGCCTTGCGGATTTGGCAATGGGGCGCGCCGAGCAGTTCACCTTCCAGGGTTGGAACAATGAAACCGTGCATGCCTACGTGGTCGAACCGGCCAACTTCGATGCCGGGAAGAAATATCCAGTGGCCTTCCTGATCCACGGCGGGCCGCAGGGCTCCTTCGGCAACGACTTCCACTACCGTTGGAATCCGCAGACCTATGCCGGTGCGGGCTACGCCTCGGTGATGGTGGACTTCCACGGCTCTACCGGCTACGGGCAGGATTTCACGGATTCGATCAGCGGTGACTGGGGCGGCAAGCCTCTGGAGGACCTGCAAAAGGGACTGGCGGCGGCGCTGGAAAGGTATCCATGGCTCGATGGAGAGCGCGTCTGTGCCCTGGGGGCTTCCTACGGCGGCTACATGATCAACTGGATTGCCGGCAATTGGCCCGAAAGGTTTCGTTGCCTGGTGAATCATGATGGGGTCTTCGATAACCGGATGATGTACTACGCAACCGAGGAGCTCTGGTTCCCCGAGTGGGAGCATGGAGGACCCTACTGGATGAATCCGCAGGGTCATGAGGCACACAATCCGGTGAACCATGTCGAGGCGTGGCAAACGCCGATGCTGGTCATTCATGGAGAGCTGGATTATCGGATTCCGGTCACTCAGGGACTTGCGGCATTTTCAGCGCTCCAGCGCAAGGGGATTCCGAGCGAGTTTCTCTACTTTCCGGATGAGAACCATTGGGTTCTGCGCCCCTCCAACAGCATGCAATGGCATGAAACGGTTCTGAGCTGGCTCGACCGATGGCTGCAGGAGAGCAAGGACTGAGCTCATGGCGGGAGCACCAAGGATCGACCGTTGAATCCCTCGACGATAGGCGGCGTCAGCGTCGTCATTCCCACTTTCAATCGCCAGAGTGTCCTGGCCAGGGCGCTGGCTTCGGTAATGGCCCAGACCCGGCCCGTCGACCAGATCATTGTGGTCGACGACGGCTCGAGCGACGACTCAGCGAGGATGGTCACTGAGGAATTTCCCGAAGCGCATCTGCTCGTCCAGGAGAACCGTGGTGTGAGCGCTGCCCGCAACCGGGGTATCGAGTTGGCCACTGGAGAGTGGATTGCCCTACTGGATTCCGATGACGAGTGGAAGCCGCAGAAGATCGAGCGTCAGCTGAGCACCCTGGCGGATGCTTCCGAAGCTCGGGTCTGCCATACCGACGAGATCTGGATTCGCCACCATCGTCGGGTCAACCCGAAACGCAAGCACGCCAAATTCGGCGGTTGGATCTATCAGTATTGCCTCCCGCTGTGCGCCATGTCTCCTTCCTCCGTCTTGATCCACCGTTCGGTGTTCGAGAGCGTTGGCCTGTTCGATGAAACGTTGCCGGCGTGCGAGGACTACGACCTCTGGCTGCGCATCTGCGCCCGGTACCCGGTGCACTATCTCGACGAACCGCTGGTGGTGAAATACGGCGGGCATCCCGACCAGCTGTCACGACGCATCTGGGGTCTCGATCGATTCCGGGTTCGCGCCCTGGAGAAGAGTCTGGAGTCCGGAGTGCTCGGGGATGAAGACCGAGAGGCGACCCTGCGTATCTTGCTGGAGAAGATAGAGATCCTCATCGCCGGAGCTGTGAAGCGGGAGAAGTGGGACGACGTCGATGCCTATCGCCTGAAACGGCAACAGTGGGAGAACCAGGTACCCATGGAGTCGGCGGTCGATTCATGATCTACATCGTCGTCGCCCTGGCGGCCGAGGCCCGTCCGTTGGTGCAGCATCTCGATCTCGAACGCGCAGATCACCTGGCGCCCTTGTCGGTCTTTTGCCGGTCCGACCTGTCTCTGATTGTTTCTGGTGTCGGCAAGGAGCTCGCGACGACCGCGGTCGACAACCTGGCGAGAGCGATCCCGGAGGATGGACCCTCGATTTGGCTCAATGTGGGTGTTGCCGGACACCGTCAGCACGATATCGGCACGGCTGTACTCGCAAACCAGGTTGTCGATGCCGAGACAGGGAGGATTCACCGACTTCGTGTGCCCGCGGATCTGCACCTGGAGAATGGTGAAGTCTGCACCGTCTCTCATGTCGAGACCCGATTCGAGAGTGATGCTCTCTACGACATGGAAGCCGCGGCGTTCTGTGAGCGGGCCGGTCGGTTGACCTCGTCGGAGTTGCTCCAGGTCCTCAAGATCGTCTCCGACAACCGTCGCACGGGTACCGTGGCGGTCTCGGCTCATCAGGTTCAAGCCCTGATACGCAAGAACCTCCCCAAGCTCGACCTGCTGATCTCGAACCTTCATCGGCAGGCGCGACGCCTGTTCGACTAGCGACTCGCAGGCGCTCTGTCGGGGGTTCGAGGGGGGCCTCGACGAGCTGCTTCGAGCATGCCTCCAGTGGCCAGGAAGGTCAGTGCTTTTTGCTCGGCCACTTGTCGGTGGTGCCCGAGTCGAATCCATCCACGAACATAGATCGCGCATCGTCGAAGGTGGCGGTGCAGATGCGGGATTGGCGGATCGTGACCTGACCGTCGCGACAGTCACCTGGTCCGCTCCAGCCAGTGAAGGTTGACCCTGCCGCAGCGGTAGCAGTAAGGGTGACAACAGTCCCTTTAGCGAAGTTGAAGGAACAGTCGATGCCGCAGTCGATACCTCCCGGGGAGCTGGTGACCGTTCCCGCACCGGTTCCGTCAAGACCGATGGTGAGGGTTTGCGTGTTGGCCGGTTGAGTCTCAAAGATGGCAGTGCAGTCCTGGTCGATGCTCATGGTTACCTGGCCGTCACTACAGTCGGCGCCGCCGCTCCAGCCGGCAAAGTAGAACCCGCTGTCGGCAGTTGCCGTCAAGGCGACGGCAGTCCCCACAGCATAGTTCTGCAGGCAATCGGTGCCGCATTCGATGCCTGCGGGCAAGCTGGTCACCGCGCCGGACCCGGTGCCACCCAAGTGAACAGCCAGGGTGTGGGTCGAGGTGTCGAGAGACTCGAAGACGGCTTCGCAATCTCGGCTCTGTCGCATGGTCACCTGGCTGTCGCGACAGTCGTTGGTGCCCCTCCAACCGGCAAACACGGATCCATCTTCAGCCACGGCTGTCAGGGAAACGGAGGTCCCCCTACCGAAGGTGTGGGTGCAATCGGGGCCGCACTCGATTCCGGGAGGCTCGCTCAAGACGATCCCCGCGCCACTTCCGGATCGTTTCACAGTCAGGAGAAAGCCACTGTCCGCCTGCGAGTTGAAGATGGCATTACAGTTGCGAACGTCGCTCATGATCACCTGTCCATCGGTGCAGTCTTCAGCGCCGTTCCAGCCCGCGAAGACTGATCCCTCGGCAGGTAGAGCTTGGAGAGAGACGAGGGTTCCCTCTTCGTAGTCTTCGCTACAGTCGGCACCGCAATCAATCCCGTTGGGTGAGCTGAGCACTGTGCCTGAGCCAGTACCGTCCCTGCTGGCAGTCAGCCTGTGAACCTTCATAGGCAGCAAGTCGAAAGTGGCCGTGCAGGCGAGATCGGCGGCGATCGTGACTCTGCCGTCGGCGCAGTCGGCATGGCCGCTCCAGCCGGTGAAGTTGGAGTTTGGATCAGGAGAGGCGTTGAGGGTCACCACGGTGCCCTCCTCGAAGACCTCACTGCAGTCGGCACCGCAGTCGATACCGGCCGGAGAGCTGCTGACGGTTCCTGTGCCCGTGCCGCCTTTCGCCAAAGACAGGGAATGGGTCGTTGGCGGCAGCAGGTCGAAGGTAGCGGTGCAGGTGAGATCGGCGGTCATGGTGACTCTGCCGTCGGCGCAGTCGGCATGGCCGCTCCAGCCGGTGAAGTTGGAGTTTGGATCAGGAGAGGCGTTGAGGGTCACCACGGTGCCCTCCTCGAAGACCTCACTGCAGTCGGCACCGCAGTCGATACCGGCCGGAGAGCTGCTGACGGTTCCTGTGCCCGTGCCGCCTTTCGCCAAAGACAGGGAATGGGTCGTTGGCGGCAGCAGGTCGAAGGTAGCGGTGCAGGTGAGATCGGCGGTCATGGTGACTCTGCCGTCGGCGCAGTCGGCATGGCCGCTCCAGCCGGTGAAGTTGGAGTTTGGATCAGGAGAGGCGTTGAGGGTCACCACGGCGCCCTCCTCGAAGACCTCACTGCAGTCGGCACCGCAGTCGATGCCGGTCGGGGAGCTCGTGACCGTGCCTGCGCCGGTGCCCGAGATGGTCGTGGTCAAGGAATAGGAGACCGCAGGGTTGTCGAGGATGGTCACCGAAGTCGTCGAGGTTGCATGCGCTCCGTGGCTGTCCTGAGCAGAGGCGGTGATCGTGTGGGTGCCGACCATCAGACTGCTGAGGGTGATGGAGGCGCCGGAGCCGAGAAACCCTGACAGGTTGGAGCTCCAGTTGATCAGAGGGGAGATCTCCCCGTCCTCCGCGTCGTCGGCGCTACCACTCAGAGTCACGGGGCTGCCAACGCGAAACGCCTGTCGCACTTCGAGCTCGGCACCGTTGCTGTCCCCATCCCGGTCTCCGACGGTGACGGTGAACCGGACGAAGCGTGTAGCAACGGGAGTGAAATTGAAACCGTAGTACTTGTAGCCGTCGAGGGATGACGTCGTTCCGGGATCGCCGTTGGCCACGGCAATACCGGGCCCGACAAGAGTGCCCGCGCCCATGATCTTCTGCACGTTCGCAAAGTCCTGCAGCTGGCCTTGATCGTCACGGTACTGCACGGTCCAGGCTTCGTCGTAGAAGTAGGACTCGCCGGGCGAGCCGATGAAGGGCGCTACCGCAATTTCGGTGATCATTCGCGGCTGTCCGAGGTCGATTTCCACCCAATTGGGAGAACCCGCGGCGGCCCAGGCGCTACCCGGTTGGTCCACCCTGCCGTCCACCAGAAGCTCGGGGCCGGCACCTGGAAAGGCTTGGGTCCCAGACGACAAGGTCGGCTGCTCGGCAGTGCCGGCGCTAGCCGGGAGAATCGCAGGACTCGAAGTACAGACAATCAGGATAGCGACCCAGCCACATCGATTCATGGTTCTCTCCATCAGTGCGAAATCAGGAGGAGCAACGAATTATCCGCTTGTGGCTATAGGACCATTGACTGAACTGCGGGGCAGTGACGGATGTCACAACCGAGGGATCTGATGTCGAGATGCCTAGGGTAGGGCTGCGACCCTTCCCGGCGGCGAGCGTTCCGCTCTGCTTCTGGCTGGGTGTTGGGAGCTAGGACGCCTCGCGGGGCACGATAGATCTACAGTCCGGTAGATCTAATGTGGTCGCTGTTTACTCTCCAGTGTGTCGGGAGTACAGCCAATTCGGCAAGAGTGAGCTCGTTGTCACTCGTATCCGGTCAGCTCCGCATAACCTTGGCCAGTGACCGGTTCACCTCCGCTGGAACCTTGCAAGGAAACAGCACCCTCCCAATAGCGAAAGGACAGGGCCAGTTCCTGGTCCGGCAGGAGGGGAGTGACCTCCAGATCGATGCGCGCCTCCGGGACCGTCAGCCGCCATCTGGATGGGTAGCGAACTCTGGTGGCTGGACTGGTCCAATGGGCCCGTGGTTCGATCGAGAAATCGCTGGATGTGAGAGTCCGAGTAGCACCTTCTGCTGTGACCAGCGTTCCACTACTGAGCGCGTCCACCCCTCCATCGATACGACGCAGCTGGTAGAGCATCAGATCGGTGCCGTCCGAGAGCTGCAGCGCGAACCAGTCCCAGCCGACCTGTCCCTCTTCGAGCACGCTGGTGCTCCACTCGCGGTCGAGCCAGCTCGAGCCCTGGACCTCGAAGGTCTTGTAGCCGACCGTCACCGTTCCACGAGTCGGCATGCGAGTCAGCGAGTAGTAGTACGAAGCGTTGCCGGGCTGGCGTCCCTTCTGACTGAGACCTCGATCGCCATTGAGCACGGGCGGTTTGCTCGAGTCGAGCTCCAGCTCGATCCCTGTACCGCCCTCCGCAACAAGCAGCTGAAAGGGGGGTGGATTGTCGTCGCCGCGGATCTCCCAGTCGTCCAGCCAGGCGCGAAATGGCCGAGCGGTCACGCCCGCCAGCTCCGCGGCACCTCGGCTGAAGCGCTCGAAGGCATGAAAGGTCTCGCCTTCGGCATCCGTGAGGGCGAAATGGGCCATGTAGACCTGCCGGGTGGCCCACTTCGAATCTCGCTCGAGAGTCTCTGGAGACAGGGCGGTGCGGAACAGGGTGTACTGATAGCCGAATCGCCGACCTCCAGCGGTCGTCAGATTCCCCGTGAAGTACCACCACTCGGTTCGGAACTCTTCATGTGAGCCGTGATCCTCCGGGAATCGAAAC
Organism: uncultured Acidobacteriota bacterium; assembly: GCA_963707075.1. Taxonomy (GTDB): domain Bacteria; phylum Acidobacteriota; class Thermoanaerobaculia; order Multivoradales; family JAHEKO01; genus CAXMQZ01. The sequence continues at coordinate 133,668 of CAVPOX010000002.1, read as the reverse complement.
TCCCTGGGCCCGATAGCTCGCGCATATCCCTCGCTCTCACCACCCGCCAGGATTTCGGTCAGGGAAAGTGGCTCGTCAGCAGCAGCGTCGGTGTTCGCGATGGCGGTCCCCGCCAGCATGAGAACAAGCGACGACATCACGAGCACAGGCAGAGCTCCGGGGCGGCTGGCAGAAGGTGGGTGTGACTTCATCTCACTCCTCGCGTAAGGATTCAGCCGGGGACGTGCGGGCCATACGCCACGCGGGGTAGGCACCGGCGAGGAGAGCGGCGAGGCTGGCCACGAGAACCGCCTGAATCAGGCTGGTCGGTGAGATCTTCATCTCCAGCGACCAGCCGAAGGAACGTCGATTGATAATGAAGATCATGATGGCCGCCATGATGATCCCGACTGGCAGGGACAGCAGTCCTGCCGTCAGACCCATCAACCCGGTCTGTTGGGTCACCAGCCGCCAAAGCTGTCCGGGAGTGAGTCCACAGGCGCGCAGCACTCCCAGCTCGCGAGTGCGCTCGAGCTGCAGGGCCAGGAGTGCGCTGAGGACGCCGACGAAAGCCACGATGACGGCCAGGGTTCGCAGAACGCCGGTCACGGCGAAGGTCCGGTCGAAGACTTCGAGGGATCGACGGCGGAGGTCATGGTTGGACACCACCTGGACGCGAGTCTCGGGACCGAGCGCGGCGCGCACCGTCGCTTTGAATCCGGCGAGATCGGTCCCAGGCTCGGCGTGCAGAGAGATCGCCGTCAACCGGTCGTCGTTCCACAGCCGTCGATAGAGATCGCGGTCGAGAAAGAGGACGCCCTGTTCCGAGGAGTAGTCGTAGTAAACGCCGGCGACCCTCATCTCGTGGGGTCCATTCGGAGTGGCCAGCTGCACCAGGTCTCCGGCTTCGATCCCGGTGCGATAGGCGAGCGGCTCGGAAATGATCACGGATTCGCCGCGATCGAAGGGGCGCCAGGCCTGCTCCCAGTCACCTTGCTTGAAATTGAAGACGCCGCGGGCACGGGGGTCGAGGTCGATGGCGATAGCCCGCGATCGGATTCCATCGATCGAGGCGGTGAAATGGCGCAAGGCATTCGCTCCGGCGACCTCGGGAAGCGACTCCAATGCGCCGAGCGTGGCGGGTTCCAGCGTCGAGCCGACCGTCGTGTACCGTCTTGCCTGGCTGGTGAAGACTGAAACATAGAGGTCGGCTGGCAGGGTGTACTCCAGCCAACCGGTGACGGTCGACCGAAAACTGCGAATCATCAGATCGACGCCGACGGTCACAGAGAGCGCCACCATCAACGCGGCGATGGCGATCCCGGTACGACTGAGGGAATTCGTGACCCCACGGGTGGCAACCCTGCCCAGTTGGCCGAACAGGCGAGCCGAAACGGGGGTGAATGCTCGCATCAGGCCCATCGTGGCGAGAGGCGTCAGCAGGGCCAGGCCCATCAGCACCGTGAAGAGACCTGCAAAGGCGGGAAGCAGGTTTTGCTCGGGGACAATCAGGAACAGTCCCCCCAGAGCTACCATGGCGCCGCCGATCACACTGGCGATGGGCAGGGCGCGATGGGCCCGCGATTCGATGTCGGATCGGGTCATGGCTGCTCGGGGAGTCGTGGTGCCAGCCTCCCAGGCGGGCGCCAGCGTGGCGAGCAGGGTCGTCCCCAGGCCAATCGCCGCTCCTTTCAGCAAAGTCAGGGGTTCGAGCACCACGTCTCGGACCTCGAGCACGAAGTAGAGATCGTTGATCGTGCGCGTGACGAGATGCACCAACCCTCTGCCGATGGCCCAGCCAGCCAGCTCCCCGAGCAGGACGCCCAGGAGCCCAATGAACAGGGATTCGCCCAGAATCAGCCTCAGGATCTGGCCGCGGGTGGTGCCGAGGGCACGCAGAGTCGCCAGTAACTGTCGCCGTTGCACAACGGCAAAGGTCATGGTGTTGTAGATCAGGAAGGCACCACAGAGCAGGCCCAGCAGGCTGAGAGCTTGCAGGTTGAGTCTGAACGCCCGTGTCATGTCGGCGGCGGTGGTGTTGCGCGACTCCGCAGTGACGACTGCCGCATCGCCGGGCAAGAGCTTTTCGACCGCTTCCAGAACTGCCTGCTCGTCCGTCTGATCCGAGATCTGTAGATCGATTCGAGTCAGCCGGCCCTGCAGGTCGAGCGCTTCCTGGGCCGTCGCGATATCGACGACGAGCAGATCCGCTAGCGCCGCGTTCTCCAGCTCGCCTCGCGTGTCGAGGTACCCAATCAGATTCAGCGTGCGGAGCTTGCCGCCCACGTCGACCACCAGATCGGCGCCTTTGGACAGGCCAAGCTCCGCGGCTGTATCTCTCGCCAGCAAGGCCGCACCCGGGCGGGTCAGGAACTCGGACAGGCTATCGCTGCCCCGTGAGCCTGGTGACAGGTATCCCCGGAAGGGCGCTTCGGCAAAGGGATCGATGCCGAGCAAGAGGAGGGCTCTCTGCGGATCCCCGGCCGGTGCGACATAGCTTTCGACAATCGGGGCTGCAGGGCGGATGCCCAGCTCATTGCGCAGTTGTCGGTAGACCTGTTCCGGAATCCCCGCAACGCTTCCCTCGATGGAGTGGGTCGCTTTGCCCGAGACCGCTGAGCTCGAGAGCTCGAAGGCCCGCTGCGCGCTGCCGCTGGCCACGTCGATGGCCACCATGATCGCCACCCCGAGGCCCACGCCGAGGATGGCCAGGGCCAGTTGCCATGGATGCTGCCGCAAGTGGCGAAGACTGGCGCGCCACAGGGTGGGGCTCATGCCGAGGGTTCCCGAGGGTGCTCGACCAGCTGCCCGTGTTCGATGGTGAAGATGCGATCGGCGACACCCACAACCTCGCGGCTATGGGTTGCCATGACCATGGTCTTGCCGGCCCTGCGGGTGAGCCGATCGAGGAGCTCGATGACTTCGACACCGGTGTCGACGTCGAGATTGCCCGTCGGCTCGTCAGCGAGAATCAGGTCCGGTTGGTGGATCAGGGCGCGGGCGACGGCAACCCGTTGGCGCTCTCCTCCCGACAGGCGATCAGGGAACGAACCGGAACGATCTGCCAGTCCCACAGCCTCCAGCAGCTCTGCACAACGCTCGACATCCGCCCGAGTGGTTTCGCCCTTGAGCTCCAGTGGGAGAAGCAGATTCTCCTGGACTGTCAGGGTCGGCAGCAGGTTGAAGAACTGAAAGATGAAACCGATGTGGTGGCGCCGAAACAGGGTGCGATCCCGCTCCGAAAGCTTCACGAGATCGGTGCCCGCTACCCGAACCTCGCCGGAGTCGGGAAGGTCGATACCACTCATGAGATTGAGCAAGGTCGACTTGCCAGAGCCGCTCTTGCCAAGAATGACGACCAGCTCACCGGTGGTGATGGTCTGGTCCACCGCGTCCAGCACAGTGTGATGGCGCTCACCCTCCTGATAGCTCTTGGAAACCGAGCGGAGCTCGACCAGGAGTGGGAGGCTGTCGGGTACAATGCTGTCGGAGTTCATCATGAGCGAGCGCAAGTACGGGCAGCGAGGATACATGGAGGACGAGCCGCGTGAAAAGCGGTCGCGTCGACAAGGTCCACGCGAACGACCCGAGAAGCCGCGAGGCAGGGGTCTGGGAGCGCCCACCCGCAGCGTCTTCAAATGCAGCCGCTGCGGCACGAGCCTGCCAACCAGCAAGGCGATTGCGACGGATGCCACCTGCCCCGAGTGCGGTGATGACATTCACACCTGCACGAATTGTTCGCAGTTCGACACCTCGGCCCGATTCGAGTGCCGCCAGGAGCTATCCGAACCCGTTCTCAAGAAAGCGAAGCGTAACGAGTGCGAGCTCTTCAGTCCCAAGACCACGCAAGAGTTCGATTCCGACCAACCCACACCGGGAGATGCGCGAGCGGCCTTCGATGCGCTCTTTGACCTCTGATGAGTGACCCTACAACCCTGGTCAAGAACCTTTCGGACTTCGTTTGGGGTCCGTACCTGCTGATTCCGCTCCTGCTGCTCACCGGCCTGTTCTTGACCATCCGGCTCAAGGGCATCCAGTTCCGTAAGCTCTGGAGCTCTCTGTACTACGCCCTGATCGTGCGCAAGGAGAAGGGGGCCGAGGGGGATATCTCCCACTTTCAAGCCCTGATGACCGCCTTGGCGGCGACCGTCGGGACCGGCAATATCGTCGGCGTCGCCACGGCGATTGCGACCGGTGGCCCGGGTGCGTTGTTCTGGATGTGGATGACCGGGCTGGTCGGCATGGCCACGAAGTTCTCCGAGGCCCTGCTCTCGGTCAAATACCGCGTCATCGACGCACGAGGCGACCAGTGCGGCGGTCCGATGTATTACCTGGCCAACGGGATCAAGACACGCTGGTTGGGAAAGACACTGGGCTTTCTGTTTGCGGTGTTTGCCACTGTCGCGTCGTTCGGCATCGGCAACATGGTGCAGTCCAATTCGGTGGCCGACGCCCTGCAGGTCTCTTTCGGTCCGGCAAAGTGGGTCACCGGGCTGATTCTCGCTGTGGCCGCCGGGCTGGTGATCCTGGGCGGCATCAAGTCGATTGGCCGTTTTACCGGCTTCTTCGTGCCGTTCATGATCGCCGCCTACATGATCGGGTCGGGAATCATCTTGCTCAAGTTCGCCGGTGAAATCCCCGCTGCCCTGGCCCTGGTCTTCGAGAGCGCCTTCAGCGGCACCGCGGCGGTTGGCGGATTCACCGGAGCTGCAGTTCGGCAGGCGATTCGCTTCGGGGTAGCGCGGGGTATTTTCTCCAACGAGTCCGGCCTGGGCTCGGCGGGCATCGCGGCCGCCGCCGCCCAGACGCGCGAACCGGTTCGTCAAGCCCTGGTCTCCATGACCCAGACCTTTATCGACACCATCGTCGTCTGTACCTTTACCGGCCTGACCATCCTGGTCACCGGCGCCTGGGAGCAGGGCCTGAATGGAGCGCCGCTGACCGCAGCCGCCTTCAGCCACGGACTGCCCGGGGAGTGGGGCGGCTATATCGTCACGATCAGTCTGGCCATGTTCGCCTTTTCCACCATGTTGGGATGGAGCTACTACGGTGAGAAGAGCATCGAGTATCTGATGGGTGAGCGGGCCGTCATGCCATACCGGGTGGTGTTCATCTTCGCCATCTTCTTCGGTGCCCTGCGTAGTCTCGATTTCGTCTGGACGGTCTCAGATGTCATGAACGGTCTGATGGCCCTGCCCAACCTGGTCGGACTGTTGCTCTTGAGTGGGGTCATCGTTCGCGAGACCAGCGAGTACTTCAAGCGCACGGGAGAGTAGCCTGGTTTACAGCCTGGCCGCCGATCTGGTGGCCCTCGTTCACTTCGCCTTTGTCGTCTTCGTGGTATTGGGCGGGTTGTTGGCTCTGCGCTGGCCCCGGCTGATCTGGGCGCATCTTCCCTGTGCCCTCTGGGGTGCGGTGATCGAGTTCACCGGTGCGGTTTGCCCGTTGACCCCTCTGGAGAATCGATTGCGACAGCAGGCGGGGTCCGCCGGCTACGCGGGCGGCTTCATCGAGCACTATCTGATGCCGGTTCTCTATCCGGCAGGTCTGACGCGAGGGATGCAGATCGGCCTGGGAGTCGCCGTCATCGTCGTCAACCTGGCAGTCTATGGGTGGATTCTGCGGCGTTGGCGGGACTGATGCGAGCCAGTTGCGGCAGCCTGTCCTAGTCGAGGTAACCGAGAGCCTCGAGACGCTCAGCGGTCTCGGCATCCAACTCGACCTCCTTCGGCTCCACGAAGGCAGCTCGCCGGCGCAGCTCACTTCGAATAAGCGAGGAAAGGTATCCGACTCGAACCGGATAGAGCGCCGCCACGTTGTCGGTTTCGGCCCGGTCAACTCGCAGATCGAAGAGCCGGGCATTGCCGACCAGTCGTTCGGTGCCGGGGAGAATGAGCTTCCAGTCCTCGTGGATCACTCCCAGCCAGTGATTCTGGTGGTAGTGGAGTGTGGAGAAGATGGGTCGGGAACGGTTGACATCACAATCCACGGGGATTCCCGAGGTCGCTTCCTCGACTGCGCACAGCAGGCTGTGGCCGGGCAAATCGGCGGCACCTTCCAGGCCGAGAGCTTCAAGCAAGGTGGGCAGGAGATCGATCTGTTGCACGGGCTGCGAGATGCGGGAGCCGGCGGCCCAGCCGTGCGGGAACTTGATGATGAGGGGCACCTGGAGCACCTCTCGGTGCAGGGTGCGGCCGTGAGTCCAGCTTCCGTGTTCGTAGAACTCCTCTCCGTGATCCGACAGCACCACGATCAGTGCCGGATCGTAGAGGTCCCGGGTCTGGAGCTCCTCGATGAGGGTGGCGAACTGATGATCCTGCGAGGCGACCTCGGCGGAGTAGAGGCTTTTGAGGTCTTCGATTTCAATGAGCTCGGGTTGCCGCCGGGTTTTGGCCAACTCGTTCATATACGCCACCGATCCTGCATCTGGTGCCACAGTCTCGGAGACGTACTGGGACCGGAAAGGTTCGGCCGGCGAGTAGGGAGCATGGGGGTCGATGGTCTGGACAAAGAGGAAGGTGCTCTGCTCGGGCTCGTCAGCCAACCATCTCAGGGCCTTGTCGTGAACCTGACTTGCGGTGGCGTCGTATTCGGGTGTCAGGTAGAAGTGCTCGAAGCCGTTGTCAAAACCGAAGACCTCGGAAACAAAACCGTTGGCGGAAAAGGCCGCTGTCCGGTAGCCGCCTTGCTGTAAGCGCTCGGCAAGCGTTTCAATTTCGCCAGGGAGGGCGTCCTTGGCGTTCTCGGCGCCATGGATCCAGGGTGGCTGGCCAGTCAGGATCGAAGCCACCGTGGGCTTGGTCCATGTCGATTGGGCGAACGTGGTCTCGAAGACAACGCCGTCCTGCATGAGAGCGGCAAACGCCGGGCTTCGCGTGCGGGTGACCTGAGTGTTGTCGAGGTGGTCGGCCCGCAGGGTGTCGATCACATAGAGCAGAACGAGCGGCGGGTCATGGCGCGGCAGATCGCGCGGTCGGTTGGGACCCAACGGCGCGGGCGGCTCCTCAGGCCCCGTGCTCGAGGTCACGACGGGTCGTTTGATCTCGAAGGCCCCGGTCGATTCCAGGCGCAGTCGGACGAGTCCGCCGTCGGCCGCCAACGGCCAGCGGTTCGAGATCTCCTTGAACGGCAGACTCCTGTAGCGCTTTCTGCGACCCTCCTGTGCGGGTCCTCGGTAGAGACCGTCGAACTGCAGGATTCGCCGGAGTGGAGTGCCGTCCTGCAAGCTGGAGATCTCGAGTTGTCCGCCGCCCTCGCCCGTCTGCAGGATCGACTCGACCACCAGGTTCGCATCCTGGGGTGTCTCGAAGTAGAAGTCGACTTGTGATCCTGGTGGCAGCTGCAGCAACCCGGTCAGCGGGTCGGCCTCAGGTGGGGAAGCCTCGATTCCTGGAAAGTCGATCCAGTCCCAGGCTACAGCGACCCGTCGGCCTCGCGTGTCGGTTTCGGGTGGCACCACATCTGGCGCCCAGCGATATTCGAATTGCAGTAAGTTGACACCGGCGTGGATCTGCTCGGCTGGCAGATGCAGGGTGTACTCGCTCCAGCCCTCCTGCAGGTCGATCGAGACCAGCCGCGAGGTGTTGAGACTGACCACCATGGTCTCGACTCGACCGTCGGCGCTGCGATAGGGCAGGGCGCGAAAGTCGATCTCGAGGGATCGAGGCACTGCGATGAAGAATGCCACCTCGGAAGGCCCCGGACCACCCCAGACAAAAGTTGTCCCGTTGCCGTCCTTCTCGTTCCAGGACCAGTCTCGGGTGAGATAGCGGCGGGCTGGTGGGGTTCCAATATCGAGGCGTCCGGTCTCGTAGGTCACTGCGGCTTCATCGAGTTGCGCCACCAGGTCGAGCACCACCGATTTCCCGGATTCCTCGGCAGGGCGCGTACACCCGGAGGCCAGAATCAGACCGATCAAGACGAGTCCGCGCATCATTCGAGATACCCCAGGGCTCGCAGGCGCGATTGTGTCGCCTCGTCGAGCGTCGCTTCGTCGGCTCCGACCTCTCCCGCCAAACCCCGTTCCATCCAGGCTGTCAGCCTTGACCGCATCCAGTCCACCTCCGGGGAGGTCTTGCCGGCAAGGTTGACGAGCTCGGCAGGATCTTCCCGCAGGTCGAAGAGGTACTCGGCATCGCGGCCTCGTCCCCTTCCTTCACCCATGCCGTAGTTCGTTCCCACCCGCGGCGCGAAGATCAGCTTGTAGCGCTCGGACTGCGCCATGAAGATGCCGCCTTGAACACTCGAGGCGGAAGCGAATCGGAGGGGACGCGCTGGCCTCGGCATCGCGGGCGCAACGATTAGGGGCCAGAAGGGTTGCCCCTCGCTGGCCGAGGAGGGTTGGGCGCCGACGAGGACCCGAAGGCTCTGATGAAGATCGAGGTTTTGGGTGGGCAGTTCGACCCTGCCGGGTTCCAGATGGGTTGGCCACCACAGAATCAAGGGGATCTGCAGCTGTTCGCGATACAGCGTATAGCCATGCAGGACGCCGGTGTGGTCGAAGAGCTCCTCGCCGTGATCCGAAGTGACGATGAGCAGGATCTCCTCACGGGGAAATCTCAGCAGAAGCTCATCGATCAGCAGGGCGATCTGTTTGTCGTTGTAGGCCAGGGCGCCGGTATAGAGGCCCGCGAGCCGCTTTTGGTCTTCGGCTGTAACCTCGAGTCTGTTGTGCTTGATGTCGAGCAGCGCGCGCGAGGTCGCCGTGATTTCGGACGCCGCCGTCCCGGCGAACCGGTGTTGGAGAGGTTCTGGGGGATCGTATGGGTTGTGCGGGTGCATCGTATGCAGATAGGCGAAGGCCCGATCGTGATCGCCCAGGTCGTCCAGCCAGGCGAGAGCACTCGCCTGAACTCGCTCGGCATTTCTGTTGTAGGCGCCCGGCACGTCGGCGTACCCACGAAAGACGACCTCCTCGGCCAGATGGTCGAACCCACGGGAGGTGCCATAGGCATCGGAAACGAACTCGTTGCCGGAGAATGCTGCGGTACGGTACCCGGCATCTGCAAAAACCTCCGCCAACGTTTCGGATCCATCTTCGGCGAGCTTCGAGTTGCCCTGGGTGAAGAAGGTCTGCCCGGTGAAGAGCGATTTCGTCGAAGGGATCGTATTCGGAGCCACACTCTGGTGCCGTTCGAAGGCCACTCCGTCGCGGGCGAGCCGCGCCAGCGTGGGAGTCGGACTATCGCTCCCACCGGCAAGATCGACGTGATCGGCGCGTAGCGCGTCGAGCACGTACAGCAGCACCAGCCGTGGCGGGGAGGGGAGGTCTATTTCCGGTGCGCGGGCGGCCGAGCCTTCGACGGCTGGAGAAACGCGGTTGATTCCCAGGTCGTGCCAGGTGGCTGCGGGTCCCGATCCCTCGGCCCGCAGACGGATGCGGACGAAGTCGGACTCGTCGCCGATCGGGATGGAGAAGGTCCGGTCGCCGCGCCAGCGATCCAGCCAGCCAGGGGACCATTCGAAAACGACTCTGGGTGCCCGGGTTCCCTGCTCGATGACGATCGAGAAACGCTGACCGGGCCGGGGTACTGCGGGTGGTTCGAAACGACCCACCAGCCGGTCACCGGGGAGCGTGCGGCGAAGCAGGTCGACCAGAGAGCTTGGTGACTGGACGATGGTCTGCTCGTCGACGGTGACTCTCCCTGGCGGCAAGGAATTCTCCAGTCGGGCTGACAAGACGACGGGATCGGGTGCTTTCGGAAACCGCAGATGCACTGCAATGCGACCTTGTGGCAAATGACCCGGCAGAGGCACTGCCAGGGACTCAGTCAGCTGGATCTCGGGTAACGCCCTGCCCGCGACCTCGATCTCCACCGGGAGAGCATCGTTCGTTCCCAACAGTCGGGTCTCCAGCACGAGCGAACGGGCCTGGCCGGAAATGTTGACCACCTGGAGAGCGGCACCAGCCTCGTGGGGCACCAGAACCGGGGTGTCCTGGTGCCGCCAGGGGATCCAACCCCTGAGGAACCGGTTGCCTCCCCGCGACGGAGGTAGCTCCACAACCTGGCTCTCGGTGAGGATATCCGCGGCATGGAGTTCGTCGAGGAGAGGCTGGATCTCGCCGACCGGTTCGGCCGCCACGCAGCTCATCAGGAGCACGCCCAGCAGAGCTGTGTTAGATTTCGCAGCCATGGAAGCTCTAGTTTGCGTGATCATGGGATCTCGTTCCGATTGGGGTGCTATGGAGCACTGTGTCAAGACTCTCGAGCACCTGGGTGTTCCTCACGACGTCCGGATTCTATCGGCACACCGCACGCCGGATGCTCTGACGACCTACATGACGGAGATGGAGGCCGGTGGCGCCGAAGTGTTTATCGGCGCGGCCGGGATGGCAGCTCACCTGGCAGGCGTCATGGCCGCTCAGACCGCCAAGCCGGTCCTGGGCATTCCGATGGAATCGAAGCTTCAGGGGATCGACTCGCTGCTTTCAATGGTACAGATGCCGGCCGGCATCCCGGTGGCGACTTTTGCCGTCGGCAAGGCCGGTGCGGTCAACGCCGCGCTCTTCGCGGCGTCGATCCTGGCCACCGATCATCCCGGCATCGGCGAGGCGCTTCGCAAGTTCCGTGAAGAGCAGTCGGAGAAGGTTCTGCGCGACCCCGATCCCCGTCAGCCGGCCCCCATCTAGAAGATCCTCTGGCGACGGGGTGCTTTTGGGCACGGATCGCGAATTCGGCTTTGCCAGCTACCGGGCGTCGAGGCGGACTACGGGGCGTCGATTCCGGGTTGGGTGAGGGTGAACCCCTCCTCCAGTTTGGCCTTCTCCACGATGGCTCGGACATCGGCCAACAGCTGTCTGGCATCGAAGATGATGCCATCCTTGATGGTGTAGCGCACACCACCCACCCGAACGGCCTGGTTGGCCTCATCCACCTTGATGGCGCCCGTCCCGTAGAGCACTTTCAGATTCTCCAACGGGTTCTCCTCTACGATTACCAGATCCGCCAATTTGCCTGGCTCCACCGAGCCAATCTGATCGGACTGCCCCAGGGCCTCGGCGCCGAGCAGGGTCGCTGAGCGGATGACCTCGAGAGGGTGGAAACCGGCTTCCTGCAGCAACTCGAGCTCGCGGATGAAGCCGAAGCCGTAGATCTTGTAGATGTATCCCGAGTCGGAGCCGGTGGTGACTCGACCACCGCGGTTCTTGTACTCGTTGAGGAAAGTCATCCATAGCCGATAGTTCTCTTTCCAGGCTATCTCGTCTGCGGTACTCCAATTGAACCAGTAGGAGCCATGCGCATCTCGATTGGGTTCGAACCAACGCCAGAGCGAGGGCAAAGTGTACTGGTCGTGCCACTCGTCGCGGCGCACCCGCATCAAGTCCCGGCTCGCCTCATAGATGGTCAGGGTGGGATCGAGGGTGAAATCGAGCGCCAGGAGCTCTTCCATTACCGCATTCCAGCGCTCGCTTCCCGGGGCAGCCGCCTGCTTCCAGAGGCGACCCGCTTGACCGAAGCGGTCCTGCTCGTCAGCGTAGTTGTAGTCGAGCGGATAGTCCTGGATGACCCGGTCGGCAAAGAGCGCCTCCGGCAGTCCGTACCAATGTTCCATAGAGGTAAGACCCCACCGCGCGGTGTCGAGCACATTGACCTGGGTTACCGAGAGTTGGGCGTGGTGGCACGCGGAGCCGAGACCCAGCTTCCCGGCTTCATCCAGTGCGGCTTCCATGATGTCGGGTCGATAGCCGAAGAACTTGACCCCCATGGCGCCCCGGGCCGCGATGTCACGTACCCAGGCCCGGGCTTGATCCGGAGTGGTAAAGGGTTCCTCGCGCTCTGCCCCAAAGAACAGGTAGGGGTTTATTCGGGGTGCGGTAATCGCATTGGCCTCGCTCTGACGCTTGTGATCGAGAACCCAGTCCAGGCCGTTGCCGCTGCCGGGATCCCGGATGCTGGTAATGCCATGCCCGAGCCACAACTTGAAGACGTATTCGGCCGGGGTCCCTTGCTGTTTGCCTCCCATGTGTGCGTGCATGTCGATAAAGCCGGGCAGGATGAACATGCCCTCGACATCGAGCTCGCGACCGTCCTCGCCAATCTCTGGGCGTTTGGCGGGATCGATGGGAAGTCCAGGCACGCCGACCCCCTTGATATCGATGATTCGGTTGCCTTCGATAATGATGTCGACAGGTCCGATCGGGGGTGAGCCGGTGCCGGAAATCAGCGTTCCTCCCCGCAGGATCAGTCGGCCGAATGGCCCCTCGCCCTCTGCTCTGGGCGGTGCCGGCGGGATGGAATCGTCCTCTTGCGCCCAGAGACCGGGAACGGCGACTCCGAGAATCAGCAACACGATGAGACTACGTTGGGTGATGCGTCGTCGGCAGGTGGGTCGAAGCATTCCGCGTTCCCTCACGTCACAGAGTTCGAGTGGATTCAAATGGGCTCCGGTGTGGGGAGCGCTCACCCTCGGGTTCCGGGAAGTTTTATCAGCTACCGTCTGTCGCGGCAACGTTGGTGGGGTATTCTAGGGCGCGATCATGACCGCCATCGTTACTGCCTTCTGCTTTTTGGGTTACTTTCTCGGATACACGTTTTACTCCCGCAAGCTGGCGCGCAAGCTCTTCGAGCTCGATCCCGCGGCGGTCACTCCGGCTCACGAGTTGCAAGATGGGGTCGACTATGTTCCCACGAACCGGTTCGTTCTCTTCGGTCACCACTGGGCATCGATCACCGGACTTTCACCAATGTTGGGACCGGCGGTGGCGGTCATTTGGGGTTGGTTGCCAGCGATGCTCTGGGTCGTTCTCGGCGCCATCTTCGTCGGGTGCGTTCACGACTTCGGTTCGCTCGTTGTCAGTATGCGCGCGAGGGGGATGTCGATCGGCAAGGTTACCGAGGGGATTATCGGCTCGCGGGCCAAGACCCTCTTCCATCTGATTATCTTCTTCGGCATCGCCCTGGCCATGGGGGTCTTCGTTTATGTGATCGCGGTGATGTTCTCGATCACCGAGCTCTGGGATCCGAACGAGCCGATGGCGGATCCCTCTTCCTTTCCCACTGCGGTCTTTCCCTCGGCGGTGCTCATCGCGATCGCCATGGCGATGGGGTACCTGCTTTACAGGAAGAATTTCCCACTGGGGCCCCTGACACTCGTCGGCTTTGTGTTGATGTTGCTGGGGGTCTGGGGCGGCCTGCGGTGGCCCCTGCTATGGATGGAGGCTGCGACCTGGCCTTCCCAGTCGACCTGGATCGTCGTTCTACTGGTCTATTCATTCGTCGCCTCGGTACTGCCGGTTTGGAGTCTGTTGCAGGCACGAGATTTCTTGAACTCGCTCCTCCTGTACCTGGGGCTGGCGCTGAGCTATCTGGGCGTTTTTGTCTGGCGCCCGGAGTTCGCGGCTCCCGCTTTTCGTGCCCATCCCGAGGGAGCGCCGAGCTTCTACCCATTCGTGTTCATCATCATCGCCTGCGGCGCGGCGAGTGGTTTCCATTCCCTGGTGGCTTCCGGGACGACCGCCAAGCAGATCGACAAGGAGACGGATGCCCGCTTCATCGGATACGGCGGCATGATTGGAGAATCCCTGCTCGGACTGCTCGCGGTGCTTGCCTGCACAGCCGGTGTGCTGGGCGCTGGCGGGTACTCAGCTGCGGAGGTCTGGGCCGATACCTACCGGTCCTGGGGGTCGATGCAGTCTTTGGGCCAGCAGGTGGGAGTCTTCATTACAGGTGCGGCCCAGTTCATCGAGAAACTCGGGTTCGTCAGCCACAAGGTGGCGACTGCCTTCGTCGCGGTTGTCGTCGTTTCGTTTGCCCTGACCACACTCGATTCGGCCACCCGTTTGCTGCGCTTCAACATCTCGGAAATCGGTGAGACCCTGCGCCTGCGTATTCTCGACAACCGATTCGTCAGCTCGACGCTGGCGGTCATCGTGATTGCATTCTTCGCTTTCTACAAGATCGGCGGCAAGCCGGCCGGCCTGGCGCTCTGGCGGCTCTTCGGCACGACCAATCAGCTCCTGGCCGGGTTGGCGCTGCTGGCCGTCAGCCTCTATCTCTATCAGCGCGGCAAGAATCCCTGGTTCACGGCAGTGCCCATGGTCTTCATGGCGGTCTCGACGATTGCGGCCATGTTTTCCAATTTGCGAGACTTCTACAGCCAATGGGAGGAAGGGGGCAGCATTCTCTTCATTGTCGGGCTGGTGCTGCTCGTTCTCGCTTTCTGGCTGATGGGTGAAGCGATCGCCGCGGTGATGCGTTTCCGCGGCCAGAAGGCGATCGCGACGGTGCGAGTCGAGTTCGACTAGGGCTACCAGCTGGCAGAGACACCGGGAAACGTGGTGATGAAGTCGGGCCCGAAAGCGGTTCCCGGTGTCCATGCCCCTGCCGCGAGTTGTCCATCCAGGACGCGCTGCAGGCAATCCACGGCGGTCATCGCCGTCAGCTTGTAGCCCTCGGGGGCTTCCAGGAACGCATCGCGAGTCTCTCCAGAGCCGTTGCGGACCCGACCCGAGAAGTAGGTGCGCGCCGAGTCTCGGACCTCTGCTGTGGGTCCGGTGACTCGCTTGCGGATCGTCCATTGCAGAGCGTTCTTCAGGTGCCTGTTCCCGAGCAGTGGGAGAAGAGGCCTAATTCGGCGCAGACGTGCGATACGTCTTGGAGAGGCTTGTGCGTAGACCCTGATGTTCGGGATCCCGGTGGACCGGTAGGCGGTCGCGATGTCACCCCAGGGGATGGTCATCGTCCAGCGCCGGCCGCAAGAGAAGTCGATCTCGCGGGTAGCGAAGGCAGGTGGGCGGACCACGATCTCGCCGTCGACCCTTTCCGCGCCGGCATGGGGCAGGGCTTCGATCATGGTGCTGAGCGTGCCCCGACTCATGGATCCGCCTACCGTTGCCAGCGCCAGTTCGAGATGGGTGGCGTCCGGAAGCTCTTGCGCCAGGTGGACGGCGAGGCAGTCACTGGGCACGACATCGAGTCCGACCCCGGGTAGCAGGACGATACCGGACCCGCGGGCGTCGGTGTGTCGATCGAGCACCGATTCGAAGACTGCGATTTCACCTGTGATATCCAGGTAGTCGGTGCTCGATTCCAGGCAGGCGTCGACCATGACGCGACTGGTGCGCACAAAGGGCCCGGCGCAGTGCAGCACCGCGTCCACGTCCTCGAGCACGGGCGGGACCGCCGTGGCATCGTCGAGGCCAAAAGCCCGATACTCCAGGCCTAGCTCCTGCGCCAGGACTGCAAGTTGCTCGGGACTGCGTCCAGCCAGAATGGGATGCAGACCCCGACGAACCGCTTCGCGCGCGATGAGCTCGCCGGTGTAGCCATAGGCGCCATAGAGCAGGCAGGTTGGTGGGGTCATGCGGCTCTTTCTACCCAGCTCAGACGATTTCGAGCCGCGGCGGTCCGTCCACGACCTGGCCGATGTCGGCTGCCTCATGGCCCGAGCTCCGCAGCGCGACCAGCAGCGCATCGGCCTGCCCGGCTGGGGTCGAAAGGAGCAGGCCCCCGGAAGTCTGGGGGTCGAAGAGGATCTCTCGCTGCTGCCGATTCAGCTTGGCCAGGTCTTCGAAGTGGGTTTCGACGTTGGCTTCGTTATCGCGAGTCGAGTTGGTCGATACGCCCTTGCGGACCATGGCGTAGAAACCCTCGTGTACAGGCAGGTCGGCAAACCGAATACGTATGCCCACGCCCGAGGCCTTCGACATTTCGAGGGCGTGGCCGGCGAGAGCGAAACCGGTGATGTCGGTAGCTGCATGTACTCCGTGTTGCTGCCCGAGACGGGTCGCTTCCGCGTTGAGCCGCTCCATCTGCAGAAGGGCTGGTTCCAGACCACTGGCGTCGAGCTTGCGGATCTTGTAGGCGTTGATCAGCACCCCGGTCCCAAGCGGTTTGGTCAGGATGAGTCGATCGCCCACCTGTGCACTGGCATTGGCCCAGAGCTGATCCGGTTCGACCTGACCCACGACCGAGAGGCCGAACTTGAGCTCGTCGTCACCGACGGAGTGCCCGCCCAGAATTACACCTCCAGCCTGGTAGACGGTCTCGGCGGCGCCGCGCAAGATTTCGCTGAAGACCATGTCGGGGACGCCCTTCTCTGGGAAGCAGCAGATATTCAAGGCGAACAGGGGGTGACCTCCCATGGCGAAGACATCGGACAGGGAATTGGCCGCCGCCACCCGGCCATAGCGGTAGGGTTCGTCGCACACCGGGGTGATGAAGTCGACGGTAGCGACAAGTGCCGTGCCCTGAAAGCGCAGGACTCCTGCGTCGTCAGCCGTCTCGGGACCTACGAGGATCCTGTCGTCGCCGGCCGACAGCCGGAGTATTGGGGCGAGCATTTCGGTGAGGTCCCCCGGACCTACCTTGGCCGCTCAGCCGCCGGTTGTGGCGCAGTCGGTGAGGCGAAAACTCTTCTTGAATAGAGCCATGATCGATGTCCTAGGGCCAGCGATAGATGACTGAGTTGATGTTCATCCCGGCGCCGACAGCAGCGAAGACGACGATGTCATCGGTTTTGAGCTCCTGGTCGTCGAGCCTGCCACGGACGATCAGATCGAGGATGGTGGGAATCGTAGCGACCGAGCTGTTACCGAGAAAAGAGATCGTCATGGGCATGATGCCGTTGGGGATCTCCGCTATGTTCTCGTGTTTGAAGAGTCGCTTCAGGATCATTCCGTTCATCCTGGCATTGGCTTGGTGCATAAGCACCTTCTGGACGTCCACCAGCTTAAGTTTCGCTTTGTCGAGGCTCTCCTTGACCAGGCTGGGAACCGTCGTTACCGCGTATTCGTAGAGTTTGCGGCCCAGCATCTTGAGATAGAGCGCGTGTTCGTCGTGATCCGGGTTGTAGGATGCACCCATCCACATCAGGGAAGCGTGCTCGAGAGTGTCCGATCTGGCGGCATGCGACAGGACACCCACGCGCTCGTCTCCCTCGCGAGCCTCCAGAATGGCGCATCCTGCCCCGTCCGAGTAGAGCAGGCTGTCACGGTCGTGTGGATCCGAGACCCGCGAGAGCGTCTCGGTCCCGATGACCAGGGCACGCGAGGCGTCACCGGATTTGAGAAAGTAGTCGGCCTGGATGACCCCCTGCAACCACCCGGGACATCCGAACGGCAGGTCATAGGCGATGCATCTGGGATTGTGGATCGCGAGCTTCTGTTTGACTCGCGCTGCCAGGCTGGGCACGAAATCGGACCTCGGGTTGTCGGCCCGCACGTCACCGAAGTTGTGGGCCACGATGAGGTAGTCGAGGGTCTCTCTGTCGATCGTCGAGGACGTCAAGGCATTCTCGGCGGCGAAGGTGGCGATGTCGGAAGCGACCAGATCGTCGGTGACATAGCGCCGTTCGACTATGTTGGTGATGTCTTCGAATTTCTCGACCACATTGCCGTTGTTCGAAGGATCCAGGGGTTCGCCGTAACCGGAGAAGAGCTCATTGGGCACGAAATCGTCGTTGTGGACGGTCCGGGTCGGGATATAGCTCCCGGTACCCACGATGATCGTTCTTCGATTGTCGCTCATTTGCCCGCCCTCATTCTCGATTACATGTCGCACACGATCGGATGCCGTCTGACTCACAGGAGATCATGGCGACGACATCTCGAGGAGGGATTGTAGAACACCGGCAGGGCGCAGAGATGGGGCGAGTGTAGAATCCACCCGATGGCGCCGGGAGAACGACCTTGAGCGACTTGACCTCGCGAAGTCTCCTGCTGCGGGGTGGCACCGTGCTGACCATGGATCGGCAGGCCACGGTCCTGGCGGCGACGGATGTGCTGGTGGAGGCCGGGAAGATTCACGCGATCGGTGAGGATCTCGATCCTCCCGAGACCGGGGCCGTTCTCGACGTCAGCGATTCCTGGGTGCTACCGGGCCTGGTGCAGGGACATGTCCATCTGGGGCAGACCTTTTTCCGCGGTTTGGCCGAGGGTCGTCGGCTCCTGCCCTGGCTTGCAGAGCGCATCTGGCCCCTGGAGGCCGCCCACGATGACGAGTCGGCTTACTGGTGTGGCCTGCTCGGAGCGGCAGAGTGTCTTCTCGGTGGCACCACCACGATTCAGGACATTGGTCTCGGACCCGGTGCCAGAGGGCTGCTGCAGGCTATCCGCGATTCAGGCCTGCGCGCTTTGGCGGGGATGTGCCTGATGGACGACGGCGAGGGGTTGCCGGATGCACTGAGGCTGTCGACCGACAAGGCCCTGAGCCGGACGCTCGATCTCGGTGAAGAGTTTGATGGTGTCGATGATGGTCGACTCCAATACCTGCTGAATCCGAGGTTTATCCTGAGTTGCTCGGATGACCTGTGGAGCGGCATCAGGGAGTTGTCCGAAGTACGGGGATGGCCGGTCCACACCCATGCACTGGAACAGGAAGAGGAGACGGTGACGGTACAGTCGCTCAAAGGCGGCCGGGACGAGATCCGCTACTTCGACGAGTGCGGCATTCTCGGCCGGGATCTGCGGATCGCGCACGGTGTATGGCTCAACGATGCCCACTTGACCCGCGTGCGAGGGGAGAGGTTCAGTGTGGTGCACTGTCCCAGTGCGAACCTGAAACTCGGATCGGGGATCGCCAACGTGGTCAAGATTCGCAGTGCTGGTGTGCCAGTAGGCATTGGCGCCGACGGAGCGGCCTGCAACAACGATCTCGACGCTCTCGAGGAGCTCCGCCTGGCGGCCCTCCTGCAGCAAGTCAAGAACGGACCCGAATCCTTCAGT
This sequence comes from uncultured Acidobacteriota bacterium, assembly GCA_963707075.1. Taxonomy (GTDB): domain Bacteria; phylum Acidobacteriota; class Thermoanaerobaculia; order Multivoradales; family JAHEKO01; genus CAXMQZ01. The sequence goes on along the minus strand of CAVPOX010000002.1, from coordinate 115,025 downwards.
GGTCTGGATGCTCTGCGCCTGGCGACCAGCGAGGGTGCCGTGGCCATCGGTCTGGAAGAGCAGGTTGGGACCGTCGAGGTTGGCAAGGCCGCTGACCTGCTGGTGCTGGCAACTGATCGCGCCGAGCTATTGGGAGCTTCACGAGTCGACCCACACGATCTCCTGGCGTTTGGGGGGTCGCGGGCAGCGGTGCGTCACGTTGTCGTCGGTGGCGACATTCTGGTGCGGGATGGTCAACTGCAGCGACTTGATCTCGTCGAGATTCGGCGGCGTGCCGGGCGTTGTCTCGAGAGTCTCCTCGGACGAACGGCTCTCTCCGACTAGAAGGCCAGATCTCAGCAAGACACGAGGTCGGCACCCACCTCCCTTTTTTTTGGTAGATTCCCCCGGTTGTGAGATTTCTGCTTATGAGACTTGCGCGACAGGCCCTCGTAGGAGTGGCCTTGCTCTGTTGGATATCGCCCGTGCTGGCAGCTGCCCGCCCGGCGAACATTTTGATCGTCTCTGTGGACACCTTGCGAGCCGATCGCCTGTCGGTTTATGGCTATGACCGCCGGACCTCACCCAATATCGACCGACTGCTCGATAGCGGAGTCCGCTTCACCGAGGCCCGCACCGTCGAGCCACTGACAGCACCGGCGCTCGCGTCGATGCTGATCTCTTTGCCACCGCACGAGCATGCCTCGACACGCAACGGTCTGAGAGTTCGTCCAGACATCCCGTCATTGCCTCGGATCCTGCGGCGCCACGGTTACAGGACCGCGGCTTTCGTCGGTAACTGGACGCTGCGCAAGAATCTGTGGGAGATGAACGATCATTTCGACACCTACGAGGCGGTGCTGACGAAGTCGCGCTGGTTGGGTGTGTGGACGCGGGAGGCGAGGGCCGAGGATCTCAACGAGAGGGCTGTCGACTGGCTCAGCGAGCATCGGAGCAACGAGGGGCAACGGCCTTTCTTTCTCTGGGTCCACTATGTCGAGCCGCATTCACCCTACGAGCTGCAGGAGGAGTTCCTGGAGCAGATCGGTCCGCCTCCACCTGGTGCTTCGAAGTCGAAGAGCTATCGGTACGATTCCGAGATCGCCTATGTCGATGATCAGATTGGGCGGTTCCTGAAGAAGATGGAGGAGATGGGAGCTCTCGACAATACCTTGATCGTGTTTGTCTCCGACCATGGTGAGAGTCTCGGTGAGCACGATTACTGGGGGCACGGCCGGAACCTCAAGGAGCCCAATCTGAGGATCCCGCTGGGGTTTGTGCTGGCGGGCCGAGTTGCGCCTTCGGTAGAGGATGCTCCAGCTCTGATCACCGACATCGCGCCTACAGTTGTCGGTCTGTTGGGTCTGGAAGTTCCCGAGTTTTTCCAGGGGTTCGATTGGACTGCGGTGTTGGAGGGTCGAGATGTCGGCCCGGCAGATCGGGTGACGCACTTCGAGACTCACAAGGGAGCGGTAGCTCCACATGAAGGGGGCAAGGATCTGCGCCGGAGGGGCCTGCTGGAGGTGGGCATGCTCAGCAACGGGCAGAAGGAGACCTATCGGGTCAAGAACGACAGCCGTGCCCTGTTCGACTTGTCAGACGACAGCCGGGAATCGCGTAACCTGGTCGCGGCGGACAGTGCTGCCTCCGAGGCTCTCCAGGACTGGCTGTCGGATGTCCGGGCCGGTCTCGAGCTGTCGGATGACCTGCCACCGCCATCTATCAGCGACGAAGATATGGAAGCACTGCGGGCTCTCGGGTACCTCGACTGAAGCATCTGTCTGCGGCCTCGCGATCAGCGGCCATTCCAGATCTGCCAACGGCCTTCGACTCTATTACCCCGCGCCGCGAAGCAGTGGTCGAAGCAGGCCACCGTCAGGCACGAGTGCTGAGGCAGGATTCGAATGCGTTCACCGATGGGGAGTCTTCGCGAGAGGATTCCGTGTTCCTGGGAAAGTGATCGCAGATGGACGGTTTCGCTGAGCCGACCCGTGCGGTAGTCGTCGAAGATCGCTCCCATACCGGACGGCCTGCCGAACCCGGAACCCGAATCCTTGGATAGGGCAAGCGCTCCAGCATCGACGACAGAGTGATCGGCAGCCGGCTGAGATGAGACGACGCTGGCCAGCACCGTGGCGGCACAGTCCAGAGGCGTGCAGGCTCCCAGGTCGATCTGCATCTGATCGAAGAAGACGTAGTTGCCTGGACGCATCTCATCGATTCCCGTCAGATCCTCGACGACGGACATGGCTGGGGTCGACCCAACCGAGACCGCTGGGACGGCCAGCCCGCGAGCTCTGAGCTCATTCGCGAGGTGATTCATCGTGGCGCGCTCCTGCTCGGCGACCGCCGCCAACTCGGATCGAGTCCGGGCGCGGTAAGCGTGACCGGAGTGGGTTAGCAGACCGTCGAACTTCAGCATTGCGGACTGCTGAATACGGCGTGCCAGATCGAAGGCCAGCCGGCTCTCAGGATCGACGCCAGCCCGGTGATACCCGCAATCCACCTTCAGCCATACGTGGAAGGGGACCCCCTGTGCCTCCAGGAGATCGACAGCAGCGACCGAGTCGACGACGAGCCGCAAGCGGGCCCGCTGGGCGAGGTCGCGAGTCTCGACGATGCGGTTGAGGATGAGCGGAAAGGCCCAGGTCAGATCGGTGAAGCCGTGGTCCGCGAAGACTCTAGCCTCATACAGGGTGGAGACCGTCAAGCCCTGGCAACCGGCCTGCCTCTGGAGTTGTGCGATCTCCACGCATTTGTGGGTCTTGATGTGGGGTCGCAGGGAGACTCCGAGGCGCCGAGCCTTGTCGGCCATCCTGCTTATGTTCGACTCCAACCTGTCGAGATCGACGATCAGACTGGGCGTCGGCAGATCTTCCAGGGTCGTCATGAGTCCACGTTCTCCTCCAGCAGATGGTTGGCCCAGATGAACCAGAGCTGGGTGGCCGGATCGGTATCGAGAGCCAGTGCCTCGCGGAGGGCGTGGGCGTAAACGGCCTCCTGCGAGGCATAGATCTGACCCCGTTCGTCGATCTCGGACATCGCCTCCAGCCGGTCGGTTTTGTAATCAACGACGACCCAGCGGGAGGTCTGCGGATCGCGATAGATCAGGTCGATGAACCCGCTGATGTAACCCACGGGGCCTGTGCCCGTGTCCCGGGCCGGCAAAAGGACGGGTACCTCTCGAGCCACTGATAGTCCACGTAACGACAGGAACCGGTCCCAGAACTGGCCTGCCCGAAACCGATCGAGGAGCGCGTCAAAGCGATCCTGCGCAGCGTCGAGGGCTTCGGCGGGAATTTCCGCGTGCAGCCAGCGAAGTTGCTTTTCCCGCTGCCTCTGTAGCTCCCGCTCAGGCTTTGCCTCGAGGTCCCAGGACTCGAGCATACGGTGGAAGGCATCGCCGACGGGACGCGCAATCCCTCTTTCGGCGGAGAGCTCGAAGGGGGGCGCTTCATCACGAACAAGTCTCTCCAGGCGTTCCGCAGCCTCGTCCGAAGCGGCTCCCGCATAGCGCCGATCCATGCGTCGGGCCGCGGCGGCTCGCAGCTTCTCCAGGCGCTGCGCTTCCTTTTTCAGCGCTGTCCTGGGAGGAAAGCTCGCCGATCGCGCCCTCTTGCGCGGAGCCTGCGTAGCGAGGCCTTCCAGGAAGGGGAAGCGCCAGCGTATCGACCCCATATCGGCCCAGGGTGAAGGACCGCTGGCGCATTCCTCGAATAGCGTGCCGAGGGAGTCGGGCAGCAGCTCCCGACTGCGCAGGAGGTCGAGATAGGTCGCTCGCTTGTCGATGGGCACCGGATCGGGGATCTCGGGCCAGTTGCCGAGCAGGACCAGACGCCGCTTGGCCCGGGTCATGGCGACGTACAGAGTCCGAACCTGCTCGGTACGCTCGATCTGCTCCACCCGACGCTCGACCCTGTCGAAGCCCGGCGTCGGGTATCCGAACAGCACGTACTCGGCTTCCTGCCCGGGGCGCCAGCGGCGGTCGACCTGGACAGCGGGCCAGTCCTTCCTTCGCCCGTGGACATGCATCTGGGGAAGATACACGTGCCCGAACTCGAGACCCTTGGCGCCGTGAATCGTCATCACCTGTACGGCGTCTTCCGTAGCGCCTTGCGGGAGGGCTTGCTCGGCGTCAGCCGCATCGGCCACGCTGCGCCGGAGTGCCCGCAGCACGCCCTGAATGTCACCGCCGCCCTCTTCCAGGGCGGTCTCGAGATCACGGAAGAACCGATCCAGGTTGGCCAGCCGATAGGCACCGAGATGGCGAGCCGATTCGGTGACGTCGAGAAGGAAGCGCTCGCGCACCCGTTCGAGGAAGCGGTCAGTGCTCTCGCGCCGGTATGCCTCGCGGAGCCAGGCGAGATTCTCCAGGGCTGCGAGCAGGCTGATCGGCCAACCGGCGATGCGATCGAGTCCAGGGATGTCGGTTGGCAGACTGGCGGCTGTATCGTCGACGATGCGGCGCAATGTGTCGAGTGTGTCGTCGCCAGGTGAGCTCAGATCCGTCACCAGGTCCGGGAAGTTCCTTTTCCATAGGGGCAGCAGGGCGGCGTCTGGAACTCCCACCGTGGCTGAACGCAGGAAGGTGACCAGGGCAAGGTGGTCGACTGGCACGATGATGGTGCGTATCAGGGCGGCGGCCTCGATGATCTCGCGGCGCCGGTAGTAGTGCTTATCGCTGGTGACGACGAACGGGACGCCGGCGTCGCGAAAGGCCTCGAGATAGGTTTCCAGTCGTGACGTGCTGCGCAGCAGGAGCCCGAACTCGGACCAGGGGACCCCTTCGAGCTCGTTGAGCTGCCTAATGTCGGCCGCGATGGCCCGAGCTTCCAGGGTGGCTGCATCGTCGCCTCGCGTAGCGGCCAGATCCGCTGTCCAGGACACCCAGTACTCGATCGGGCTGCGAGCCGCGCGCTGGAAGCCGGGTTCGTCCTTGAGATCGTCGCCGGGCTGCAAGCTGGAGAAGGCGGGTTGAAGCCCGGGTAGAGGCTCCATCACCGGAGCGATTGCGCGATCGACCTCCTCCAGGATCGCTGGCACCGATCGGAAGTTCTGAAACAATTCGACCGTCAATCCGCCTGCTCCCCGCAAGTCCTCGAGAAAATTCTCATAGGCTTCCAGGTCTGCATTGCGCCAACCGTAGATCGACTGCTTCGGGTCGCCGACCACAAAGAGTCCCGGCCGGTCGGCCTTCTCGCCACCGAGTGCCAGGAAGCGGACGAGCTCGCACTGCAGGTGATCGGTGTCCTGAAACTCGTCGACCATGAGCTGCCGCAGCTTGCGCCGTTCGCGTTGGCGGACTTGCGGGTGGTTCTTCAACAGGCTCCAGGCTTCGGTCATCATGGAAGCGTAGGTCAGCACGCCACGCGACCGGAGTCCGTCCTCGACCGCAGCGACCAGGGGCTGTAGAGCCCGTCTTGCGTCATCGAGCGCCTCGACGTCGAGTCGACGGTAGAGCTTCAACAGGCCGCACAGCTCGCCAGCCAGCCGGGAAAGTTGAAGACATTTGCTGTCAAGCAGGTCGCTTACCGTCTTGGTGAAGCTTCCCTTGGCCCACGAGCCAAGTCTCTTGATCAGATCGTCGGACCAGATCTCGCGCAGCCGGTCCAGCATGGCCGACAGACTGCCCAGGTCGGGTGTCTCTTCTCCTTGCTCGAGGAGCATGCTTGTCTGCGCCAGTGCTTCGGTCACCTGCAGGTCGAGCTTTGCCCGATTCTGCTCGGCGACCGGGCCGGTGAGCACTTCCACGGCGCTCACGGCTTGGCCCAGACGTCGCCAGATCTCCCGCCGGCGGGACGAGGAAAGAGGATCACGCTCCAGGGCTTCGGCAGCGAATCCCTCGCTGACCAGGGTAAAGGCCGCCTCGGCGAGCTGTCGGGGACCGATCATCCTCGGAGCCAGTCGCTGCAGAGGGTGGTCGCCCGGGCCGGAGTAGGCTGCTTTGACAGCTTGCTCGACGACCTCGCGAACGGTCTCGTCGAGGCGGCGGCCATCGGCATCTACCTGGAGGTCGAGCGACAGCCCGGCGGCCATGGGGTAGGTCGCGAGCAGATGCCAGCAATGGGAGTGAATCGTGCGAATCGCCAGATGATCGAGGGCGCCAATCAGGGCCTTGGCCCTGGCGCCCAGCGCCGGCCGGTCGGCGTCCGGCAGCAGTCCCGGATCGAACCCCCGGACACCAGTCTCGGGATCGGTCGCCAGGGAAGTGAGGGCCTTGGCGACCCGGCCTGCCATTTCGGCCGCTGCAGCCTCGGTGAAAGTGATCGCGACAACGCCGTCGAGCACGCGGGCGGCGATGTCAGCGTCTGATGGATCGGTGGAGCCCTGCTCGATCAGCCGCCACCTTGCCTCGGTCCAGCCCGGGCCCAGAGTCCAGCCGAGGACCCTGGCGACCAGGACCGTGGTCTTACCGGTTCCCGCGCCGGCTTCGACCGCCACCGGCCGGTCGAAGGTGGCTTGCGCCAATCGCCGGGCTGAAGCGTCGGTTGGGCCGTGGGTCGGAATCGTCACCCCGTGCTTCCCTTCGCTGAAGCCAGTAACCAGGTGTCCAGGAAGGCCGTCTCCATGGCATTCCGAGCCCGGTGGTCGGCTGCCCAGTCGCGCAGCCGACCTCTGGCACCCGAGTCCCCGCGCAGACACGCCTCTGCGGCCTTGCAGTATTGGCACACTCGCGGTTCGGCATCCATGTCAGGAGCGACCAGGCGCGGAAAGAAGGTCCCTGCATGCCAGGAGTCGAGCAGGATCTGAACGGCCCTGTCGAAGGCCCCACTGAGGGCGGGGTCTGAAGCGCTTACCTTCACCAGCCGAGCCTCTTCCGGGCCGGAGAAGTCGGGTCGAATGAAGAGATACTGGCCGAGATCGTCGGGGTCACCCGCCGCCTTGGCATAGGCGCTCGCCTGGAGAAGTCGACCCCGGGAAACCTCTGCCAGCAGGTGCTTGTCGCGGGTCTTCTGTGTCTTGGACTCTGAGATGCCACGCTGACCGGTCTTGTAGTCGGTGATGACGAGCTGGCCGGCAATGGAATCGACCCGGTCGGCTCGGAAGCGGAGCTCGCGAGTGCCTGCCTGGCCACGCACCTCCACGGCACCGTCGATCTCCACTGCCACCGGGCCGTGATCGGCGGCAAAACCCCTGATCTGGCGCCGGGCTTGATCCACATACGGCAGGACGGCCCGAGCCAGGACTGCGGGAAAACCCTCCCAGGCGAGGCTGTTCTCGGCGGCGACGATGCCAGCTTGCTGAGTGACCAGAGCCCGCAGCTCCATGCCTTCAGGCCATTCGACGGCGCCAGGCTGCAGCTGCCTGGCATCATCCAGTGATGGCGCGCGCTGCTCGAGCGCTCGAGCAGCCAGTCGCTCGAGAACTCGATGGACGAGCTGTCCGATCATGAAAGGCTCGATGCCGGGAAGCATGTCGATCGGATCGGGCAGGGTCTCCAGGCCGAGGATGCGCTCGAGGAATGTCCGCCAGGGACAGACGGCCAGGCTTTCCAGCGTGGTGACGTACAGGTCCTGTGCGAGCCGCGGATCTGCCGATTCGGTGGCGGAGCCGATGAACCCGAAGTAGGGGCCCAGCCGGCTCTCGGACCCAGGTGGTTGATTCAACTCGTCGACGATCTGCAGGCGGGCCGAGCTCAAGGGTCTGGACAGCTTGGCCTGGTCGCTGGGAACCGCCGCAGCGAGGTTGGCTCGAAGGTTGCGACGAGATCCCCAGGTAGCGGCACGAATGCCATTCTCGAGCTCGGTGCGAGGTCGTGGTTGGGGTTCTGCCGCGGGATCGATCGACTGGGGGTGGCGCACCCGTTGGGCCGCTGTCGACCAGAGCAGCCGCTCGACGAGGGGCGATGGCGTGACCTCCTTGTTGTCATCCGTGGCCGCCTGCCAGGAGATCGTCAGGTGAGGACTCGCAGCGCATAGCTGAGCGAAGAGAAATCGCTCCTCGGCGTGACCGGTGCGCTTGCGCGGTAGATCGGGGAGGACTCCGTGACCTTCGCGTCCGACGACCTGGCGCAGGGCGTCGGGAAACGCGGGGTCTTCGCGAACGGTGCGTGGGAAGACGCCTTTGTTCATCCCCAGGAGGAAGAGGTGCTCGAAAGTCCTGGAACGGGCTTCGATTACATCGAGAATCTGCACCCCGCCGCCTGATCCACCCAAACTCTCCAACCCAACCGGCTCGAGCGCACGGCTGAGCAGGAGGATCCATTCATCGAGATCGATCCGGAAGGACTCTGGCGTGCCACGAGTAGACCGGGTCAAGGCTGACCAGACGTCGCGGTAGACCTGTTGATTCGGCTCCCAACCGAGACTGCCGAGCAGCCTGGCGAAGTGTTCGAGGTGATCGGTCCACCGATCGATCGGGGACCACCTGTCGAAGAGGTCGCTCAGCTCGGCTGCATCGTCGCGAGCCTGTTGCAGGTCGCGGGTCGGAAGCCGACGGCGGTCGAGCCGGCAATCGGCGTGGTCCGGGTCCTCGGAATTGAATCCGACGCGAACCGGTAGCGGGTAGGTCTCTCGCTGCAACACAGCCTCGAGGGGTAGTCGGGTGAGCTCCTCTAGACGGCTGACGCCCAGTCCGAAGAGGGCGAGCCGCAGGTCGAAATCTCGAGTTTCCTGGGAGTCGCCGTCACGGGCGTCGAGCCAACGATCCACGCGGGCCTGTTGGCGCAGAGCTACGAGCTCGATGAGGGCCCTGATGCGTCGGCCGCTTGGCAGCTGGGGACCGGGAGCAGCGAGGGCCGAATAGGGAATACCCAGGCGGCGAAAGTGCGAGCGCAGGGCCGACCGGTAGGCGGCGGGTCTACGGGTGACCACGGCGATGGCCTCAGGGCGTGTACCTCGATCGAGCAGGTGCCGTATCCTCCAGCCGATCTCTCGGACCTCGGCTTGCGCCCCAAGGGCGGCAACGAGAGAGATGTGCGGCGGCTCTGGCGGGGGATTCGTGACGGCCTCGGCCTTGCCGAAGTCGAGCAAGCGCTCGCTGAAGCGGCGCCCGAAGTCGTCGATGGGCTCATCCTCGTGCCAGTTGATCGGGTTGGGAGGACGGTCGAGGTAGACGGTGCCGCCGAATCTCTTGAGGGCGGCGAGAATCAGATCGGTAGCGACGCCGGTAGCGTCGGCGAACCCGTAGACGTGCAGCCCCGAGCAGGGGAGGAGAGGATCGGGGTGCAGGTCGAGAATCTCTGTCGCCTGCTGCAGCATTGTGGAAACCGTGCCAAGCCCCAATTCGGCAAGGGCTTCCCGGGTCCGGATGGCGACACGGACGAGGCTCTGCGCCCGTCGGACCTCGGCTGCTGTGGCGACGCTACGCCCCTCGAACGCCAGAGATTCTTCGATGGCGTCACCATGCGCGGGGTCGAGGCCCGCCTCGAGCAGATCCGAGACGGTTCCGACCAGAGATCGATAGCCATCTTGCAGGTGGTCGAGACACTCCCGCAAAGGGGGCTCCTCGCGAGCCGCACGACGCACCAGTATGGGAAAGATCTGTGCGCCCGAGGGAGGGGACACGCCAGCCCGTTCCAGGATGTCGCGGGCCAGGCTTCGCAGGGTCCAGCAGGTGAGACCGGTCGCGCTTCGGTTCCGGTCTCGCACCAGCCGATCGAGCAGGTGGTGTCGCAAGCTGTGAGAGGGCACCAGGAGATGAATCGGGCGCTCCAGGACCTGATGTCCTTGCACTTCGAGGGCGTGCTCGATCGCATCCAACAGCGCCCTTTCGCTGGACCTGGGCCCTTTGCCCAGAACTATTCTCGGTCGCGTGTGAAGGTCGGAGCGAGTCATCTACGCAACCTATGCGAGCACGCGGGCCGGAGCCCTGTCAACTTGTGCGACAATGCCAGTCCCCCGAGTGGATTCAGATGACCATTCCCTACGCCACGATCAAGAGATTTCACCTCGAGCACGGACGATTGCTCGGCGGCAAGTATGTCGTCGAGGAGCTCATTGGAGGAGGGTGGGAAGGAGAGGTCTATCGAGTCCGGGAACGCCAAACACGGATTCGTCGCGCGGCCAAGCTCTTCTACCCGGAGCGCAACCCGGGCAATCGAACAGCGACCCGGTACGCGCGTAAGCTGGAGAAGCTCCGGATGTGCCCGATCGTGGCTCAGTATCACCACACAGAGACCTTGAGGGTCAGAGGTGTCTCTGTGACCTGTCTGATCAGTGAGCTTGTCGATGGGGAGAGTGTCTCCGAGTACGTGGCTCGGCAGCGAGGGCGCCGAATGCCAGCCTATGAGGCACTGCACCTGCTGCACTCGTTGGTTGTCGGCCTCGAGTGCATCCACTCTGCCAACGAGTATCACGGCGATTTGCATGCTGACAATGTTCTGGTAAGGCGAGTCGGGATCCGTTACGAGGTCAAGGTCTTCGACTTCTTTTATCGCGGCCGGGCATCGGTGCAGGAGCGACGCGAAGACATCATCGATGCGATCCGCCTGCTCTACGACGCGCTGGGTGGGCGTCAGCGCTATGCCCGGCACCCACCTGAGATCAAAGCCATCTGCTGTGGCCTCAAGCATGGTTTGATCCACAAGAAGTTCCCCACCGCCCGCAAACTCCGCGAGCATCTCGAGAGCTTTCAGTGGTCGGGATGAGACCGGTTTCTCTATCGCCCTGGCTGGACTGCGACGATCGACGGTAGGCGGTCCATCAACGTGATCCAGGTGGCGCCCCCGTCGGCGGAACCGAAGAGCTCCCCCGACTTGGTACCGAAGTAGAGACCCAGGGGATCGCGACCATCCTGGCAAAAGGCCTGGCGCAGGACGGTGAGATAGGCATTCTCCTGGGGCAATCCCGCTGTGAGCGGCTGCCAGCTGTTGCCGCGGTCGCGGGTCTCATAGACCCGCAGCATGCCGTCCGGTGTCACCCGGTCGACATCCGCTGCGAGGGGAATGACGAAGGCCCGGTTCGGATCTGTGGGGTCGATGGCCAGGGGAAAACCGAAGTCTGCCGGCAGTCCGGTGTCTGTGCCGATGTCATTCCACGATCTGCCGGCATCGTCAGAGATGTAGACACCGCCGTGGAATTGCATATAGAGAGTTTCCGCCTGGCGCGGTGCGCGCAGCATCTTGTGGACGCAATGGGCCAGCGTCGCCGGCCGAGCTTCTTCGGGCAGATACCTGGGCACCAGGCCTTCTGAGCCGCGGAACCAGGTCCGGCCGCCGTCCTCTGTCAGCCAGACCCCTGCTGCCGAAATACCGACCGCCAGCCTCCCCGGTTCCCCCGGCCAGGGGCAGATGGAGTGCAGCGCCTGTCCCCCCAGGCCGGCGCCCCACTCGGGTCGGGTGGGATGCTTCCAAAGAGCGTCATTCAACTGCCAGGTCTCGCCGTCGTCGGTGCTGCGAAACAGGGCCGCGGGAGCCACGCCTGCCCAAAGGGCTCCATCGTCCGCTGCGGGCTCGACAATCCAGATGCGCTCGACTGCCGCGTCAGAATCAACCGGGAAGGCGAGGCCCTCGGCCTCTTGCCACGCCGCGTCCAGATCATCCGTGTAGTAGAGGTGGGGCCCAAACTGTCCGTGGGTGAGGCTGGCGAAGTACCTGCCGCTTCGGGGGTCGAAGCAGGCGTAGTCCACGGTCTGGCCGGCGAAGGCCCGGTAGGCGACACGGGTGGACTCACCGCGAGCGCCATGCAGGACGAACAGCCCCTTCCGAGTCCCAAGCAGGAGCTCGATCGCTGCATCGGGGTCTGCACTACCTCCCGTGATGGCCTGCACGATATAGATCTCGTCTTCCTCGCTGATCGGTCTCCCGAGGGTGATGCGTTGGCTGTCGACGAACAACGCCACATGCTCCCTGAGGCGACCGGTCTCGTCCAGGATCCAACCTCGCAACCGGGGATGTCGCTTTTCCAGAGCTCGCAGGACGTCACCCGCGGTGGCGCCGTCGATCACCTGGGTGCCATTGCCATCGATACGGGTACTGAGTGTGGGCGGAAGCACAACTGTTGCCATGGCAGACCTCCTGAGACTGCCTCTGATCTTATGCCATACTCGCTGGCCAGGGCGGGGCGGAATCGCCCTGGCCAGGGAGAATTCGATGAGCAAGCTCGTCCTGATCGTAGACGATGAACCCGGCATTCTCAGTGCCTTGTCCAGTGTGCTGGCCGACGAAGGGTTCGAGACCATTTGCACGCAGAGCGGTGACGAGGCGCTGGACCTGTATCGGCAGAAATCGCCCGCAGTCGTCTTTCTGGATATCTGGTTGCCCGACCGCGATGGCCTCGAGGCCCTCCAAGCCATCCGCGAAATGGATCCTGCCGCCGCGGTCGTCATGATGTCGGGTCACGGGACGGCCTCGACGGCGGTCAAGGCGATCAAGATGGGGGCGTTCGACTACGTCGAGAAGCCGGTCTCCTACAACCAGGTGATGGAGTCGGTCAACGGGGCCCTCGAGTACCGTGAGTCGGTGGCGACGGACAAGTCCCTGTTGACATCCCTGGAAAGGACCAAGCCCCGAGTCGACTCGGACTTCGCATTCGAACCGGCCCCCGAGCTCCCCATCCTCGAGGTCGGGAGAGAACCGCAACGGACCATCAGCCAGAGTACCGTGCTCTATGGTCTGGGACTCCACTCGGGGACCCGCACCGGCATGGTGCTCCAGCCGTTGCCGACAAACAGTGGTATCCACTTTGTCACCCTGCCTGAGGTAACTCATATCCCCGCCCATGTTGGGCAAGTGGCCGAGACAGACTATGCGACAACGCTTTCTCGAGACACAGCCAGCATCAAGACCGTCGAACACCTGCTGTCGGCTCTGCACGCTTATGGGATCACCAACCTGCTGATCAAGGTCCACGGCGAGATCCCCGTCCTCGATGGTTCCTCTGCCGAATTCTGTCGCACCCTCGAGGAGATCGGGATCGAAGAACAGGGTGAGCCCCGTCGAGAGCTCGTCATCGACAGGCGCTACGAGGTGGGCGACGGTCAGGACAAGGTGTTGACGATCGAGCCCGATCACGAGTTTTCTGTCTCTTATCTGCTGAGCTATCCACCGCCCATCGGCGAGCAGTCCTTCGAGTTCACGCTCGCGGATGCCGAGACCTATCGGGAAGTGATTGCCCCCTGTCGCACGTTCGGATTCATGAAGGATCTGGCAATGATGAACGAGTTGGGCCTTGGTTCTGGAGGCAGGTTGGACAACTGCATTCTGGTCGGTGAGGACAACGTCATCAACACCGACCTTCGGTTCCCGGACGAGTTCGTCCGTCACAAGATCCTGGACATCATTGGGGACCTCTATCTCCTCGGATATCCGATCCGAGGCAAAGTCACGGCCCGGCTGACAGGGCACAGAAACAACATCGCGCTGCTGCGAACAATCCGGGAGGAGAACTCCTGAGCCGAGATCCACTGAAGGTCTGCATCGTCGCTGCCGAGGCGGCGCCTTATGCCAAGGTCGGTGGCTTGGGAGATTTCTCTGCTGCCTTGACCCGCTACCTCAGCCAGGCCGGAGAGGATGCTCGACTCTTTCTGCCGGCCTACGGGACCATCGACTGGTCAGGTCTCGAAGTGGGGGAGGTCGACTTCCTGCAGGATATCTCTCTCGATCTGGGAGAGCGAAGTCTGCAGTTCTCCGTCCTGTATTCCTTCCTGCCGGGGACCTCGGTACAGGTCTATTTCATTCATTGTCCCCAGCTCTACGATCGCGGATCGGTCTACACCGACAGCCCGGACGAGGCACTTCGGTTCGCGTTTCTCAGCCGTGCTGCTATCGAAAGCTGCCAGCGTATGGGGTGGTCTCCTTCCGTCTTCCACTGCAACGACTGGCACACTTCGTTGCTACCCATCTACTTGCGAAGTACCTATGGTTGGGACAGTCTGTTTGGCCAGAGCCGCACCATCCTGACCATCCACAATATCGGTTACCAGGGGGTCTTTGGCGGTGACTCCCTGGCGCGTCTGGGGTTGGAGTCGGCGGCTTTGATGTTCCCGCGCGAGGACTTGGAAGCCGACCGGGTCAATCTCCTCAAGACGGGGATTCTGCATGCTGACATGATCACCACCGTCAGCCCGACGCATGCCAGGGAGATTCAGACTCCCGAGTACGGGATGGGGCTGCAAGGGCTTCTGCGTCAGCGGGCCGATCGGCTGGTGGGCGTCCTCAATGGCGTCGACTACGCAGAGTGGGACCCTGCCCACGACATCCTGCTGCCCCGCAACTACACGGTCGCAGATCTCAGAGGGAAGGCCCTGAACAAACGCCTGCTGCTCAAGGACGTCTCCCTGCCGTTCAAGGCCAGGACGCCTCTTGTCGGGATGGTGACGCGCCTGGTCCCTCAGAAAGGGATCGACCTGATGCCGAACGTCCTCCCGGGGTTGCTGGATCAGGGAGAGATACAGGTGGCGGTGCTGGGCTCGGGCGAGTCGCGATACGAGATGTTCTTCGCCCGACTGGCCGAGCAGTATCCGGACCGGGCTTTCTTCTATCGCGGCTACAACAACGAGCTAGCACACCGCATCGAAGCGGCGAGCGACATCTATCTGATGCCCTCCCTGTATGAACCTTGTGGTTTGAACCAGATGTTCAGCTTGCGCTATGGCACCGTGCCAGTCGTGCGCAAGACAGGAGGTCTGGCGGACGCGGTCGAGCCCTTCGATCCCGGAACCGGTGAGGGCACCGGTTTTCTCTTCGAGCGCTTTGCGCCGGAGGCCATGCACCAGGCGCTGGCCGAAGCTATTAGCCTCTACCCTGATCGGCGAAAGTGGCGTCGGTTGATGCGTAACGGCATGGCTCGGGACTTTTCCTGGGAGCGACAGATCGGCAAGTACATCGAACTGTACGAACAGCTGGCCTGAAGCGAGTCAGTCGACGACATCGAGACCCTCTCGGGTCTCTTCCACGAGATGGTCAACCACCGCCTTGAGATCCTCCGTCTCGCGGTAGACGGCTAGTTGACGGTCGGCGCTGGTCCCTTCCTCGAGGATGGTATTGACGTACTCGACTTCATGCCGCACGCCCAGCTCGTCGACCACGTCGTCGAGAACCTCGAGCAGCTCGCTGATGAGATCCCTTGTGGGGACCTCACACTGCAGGCCGAAGTCGATCAGCTTGCCGTCGATCCCATAGCGGACCGCACGCCATTTGTTCTCGCTGATCAAGTGATGCCGGTAGCGACGCCACGAGCGGTTCTGTTGGCGAAGCTGGATCAGCTTGGCGACGATTGCGACGATGACCCCGGCCAGACAGACGGTCTCGTCGACTTTGGTGCAGATGTCGCAGACGCGAAACTCGAGCGTTGGAAACTTGGGGTGGGGTCGGATGTCCCACCAGATGCGTGTGGCATCCTCGATCGAGTTGGTCTTCACCAGGACATCGATGAATCGCTGATGCTCGGCCCAGGAGTTGAACGAGGGTGGTGGACCCGTCCGGGGTAGGCCCTCGAAGACGATCGATCGATACGACTTCAACCCCGTGTCGCGGCCGTGCCAGAAGGGCGAGCTGGTCGACAGGGCGAGCAGGTGGGGAAGGAAGTAGCGGGCCTGATCCATGACGTCGATCATCAGGTCACGATCTTCGATCCCGACATGGACATGCATGCCGAAAATCAGCATTCGCCGGGCCACATCGGCCATCCGCGCGATGTGGTCCGTGTAGCGCTCGGTCTCGGTAACCTCCTGGGTCTTCCAGCTCGAGAATGGGTGCGTGCTGGCCGCGACGACTCGCAGGCCATTGGCCTCGGCCAGCTCGCAGACATGGCTGCGTAGTCGCACCACTTCGTCACGGGCCTCTTCGATGTTCTGACAGATCGTGCTGCCGACTTCGACCTGAGACTGGAGGAGCTCCGCTTTGATCTGCTCGCCCAGGACGACCTGCCCCTGCTCGAGAAACTCCTGAATGTAGGAAGTCAGCTCGCCGGATTCGGGTTCGATGAGCTGGTATTCCTCCTCGATGCCAATCGTGAACTTGGGCAGCGTCATGGCTCTTCTCCCGTAAGTCGAAAGCAAGTCTGCGAACGAGCGGCAGTATAGCGTCTGGCGGGTCCTTCGGGGCAGGATGCCGTGTGCCGCCCGTGCTACGATTGGCACCTCTTCCGGTCGTCCAGCGGCCCGAATCCGAGTTCGACAATGGTGACGGACAACACGATCCCCCCGCAGGAGCGAGCGATGCTCAATTTTACCCGGGAGAGCATCTTGCGCGACTACCGCATCGCTTTCCAGAGTCGCGAAGCCAGCCTGATCGGCCGGCGCGAAGTGCTGACCGGCAAGGCGAAATTCGGCATTTTCGGCGATGGCAAAGAAGTGGCGCAGGTTGCCATGGCGCGCGCCTTTCGCAAGGGAGACTTCCGATCCGGCTACTACCGTGATCAAACCCTGATGTTCTCGCTGGGTTTGCTGCGCATCGACGAGTACTTCGCTCAGCTCTACTCCGATGCCGACGTGGAGCGAGAGCCGTCGTCAGGCGGAAGGCAGATGAACTCGCATTTTGCCAGTCGGCTGCTGACCGAGGATGGGCATTGGCGACCCCAGGTCGACACCTACAACAGCTGCGCCGACCAGTCGCCGACAGGAGCGCAAATGCCGCGTCTGGTCGGTCTGGCCTATGCCTCGCGCCTCTATCGGGAGTTGGAGGACCTGCAACACATGAGCGCGTTCTCCGACAACGGTAATGAGATCGCTTGGGGGACGATCGGAGATGCCAGTTGTGCCGAAGGGATTTTCTGGGAGGCGGTAAACGCGGCGGGTGCGCTCCGGGCTCCGATGTTGCTCTCCATCTGGGACGACGGCTATGGGATCTCGGTTCCGAGCGAGCTGCATCTGACCAAGGGACACCTGTCCTCGATCTTGCGTGGCTTTCAGCGGGCTCCGGGAGCCGCCGAGGGATTCGATCTCTACACGGTTTCGGGTTGGGACTATCCGGCGTTGTGCGAAACCTACCTCAATGCGTCGCGGATTGTGCGGCGTCAGCACGTACCGGCCATCGTTCACGTGACCGAGTTGACGCAGCCGCAAGGGCACTCGACCTCGGGTAGTCATGAACGTTACAAGTCTACCGAGCGACTCGAATGGGAGAAGGAGCATGATTGCCTCACTCGCATGCGCGAGTGGATCCTGCAGGAGGGCATTGCCTCCGCGGAGGAGCTCACACGTATCGAGGGTGAGGACCGGGACCTGGTGCGCGAGCTGCAGCGCCGGGCCTGGGAGAACTTCCGGCGCCCGCTGGAGGCTGAGAAGCGTCAGGTCCTCGATCTGCTCGGCAAGGTGGCGGATAGCTCCGCTCATCGGGAGAAGATCCAGGCGATCGTCTCGAGGCTGGACCGTCGGCCCTACCCGCAGCGTCGGGACTACCTCGCTGCTACCCATGAGGTCCTGATCGAATTGCGGGGCGAGGCGAGTCAGGCCAGGACGGAGTTGATCGATTGGCAGGAGGAGCTGCGGCGGGAGAATTCGCGGCGCTACAGCTCACATCTGCTCAGCGAATCGGACCTTTCGGCGCTCGCGGTACCGCCCAATCCGCCTGCCTATGCCGATGATTCGCCACTCGTCAATGGTTTCGAAATCATCAACAAGTGCTTCGATGAGGCCCTTAGGCGGCATCCAAACCTGGTGGCTTTTGGTGAAGATGTTGGCCAATTGGGGGATGTGAATCAGGGGTTCATGGGACTGCAAGAGACCTATGGGGAACTGCGAGTTGCCGACACGGGTATTCGGGAGGCCACCATTATCGGACAGGCCATCGGAATGGCACTGCGGGGACTGCGTCCACTGGCGGAGATTCAGTACCTGGACTACGTCTTGTACTGCCTGCAGATCATGTCCGATGATCTGGCGACGCTGCACTGGCGGACTCGCGGTGGCCAGAAGGCACCTGTGGTCATTCGGACGCGGGGCCACCGGTTGGAGGGTATCTGGCACTCGGGCTCCCTCGTCTCGGGCATCCTGAACCTGGTGCGAGGCATTCTCGTCTGTGTGCCGCGCGATATGACCCGAGCAGCCGGGATGTATAACACCCTGCTGCAGGGGGACGACCCCGGGTTGGTCATCGAAGTCCTCAATGGCTACCGTCTCAAGGAAAAGCTCCCATCCAATCTGGGTGAGATGACCCTGCCTCTCGGCTTGCCGGAGACCCTTAGAACCGGCAGCGATGTCACCCTGGTGACCTATGGTGCATGTTGCCGCATTGCACTGGAAGCTGCGGAGCTTCTGGAAGACATGGGTATCGAGACTGAGATCATCGACGTGCAGACCCTGCAGCCTTTCGATCGAGAGGGTCGCATTGCCCAGTCGATCAAGAAGACCAACCGGGTCGTGTTTCTGGACGAGGATGTTCCGGGTGGTACCAGTGCCTACATGATGCAGAAAGTGCTCGAAGGGCAGGGCGCTTTCGACTGGCTGGACGCCGAGCCGCGAACGGTTACGGGCCGAGCCCATCGGCCAGCCTATGGCTCCGATGGTGATTACTTCTCGAAGCCGAACCGGGAAGATGTCTTCGACGCGGTCTACGCGCTGATGCGAGAAACCGACCCGCAGCGCTTCCCCCCCTCCGGTGACAGGATACTGACTTCAAATTTCTGAAGCACAGTGTCCTGGAATCAGGACTGGGTCTTCAATTCTCTGAAGTCAGTATCCTGTCACCAGGAGTGCTCCAGGCGCCTCCGGGGAAACGCCTGGAGCAGAAGAGCAGCCCGGGGATTCGGCCCGATTAATTGGCCCCGGTCATCTCCTCGAAGGCTTTGATGCCCCAGCCGAAGGCCTCTTCGTTGAGCTCGATCATGGCGCAGTTGTTGTGCAGCGCCTGGCGGATCGCGGTCAGGAAGGATTCCTTGGGGAAGAGCTGGGATGCCGCCTGAAGCGCACCCAGGGCGACGACATTCTTGACCCTGGCTGCCCCGAGGTCCATGGCGATTTCGGTACACGGCACGCCGACCATGGTGACGGTGGGGTCGAGCTCGGGTGGATTGGCGATCACCGAGCTGTCGTAGATGATCGTGCCTCCCGCCTGCACGGTGGGTCCGAACTTTTCGAGGCTGGGCGCGTTGAAAGCGACCAGCAGATGTGGCCGCGGCGAAGCGGGGGAGAGGACTTCCTCTGCAGCCACATGGACGTCGGCGTAGGATGTGCCGCCTCGGGACTCGGGACCATAACTCGGAATGTGCGTCGAGTCGAAGCCCTCGCTGATAGCCGTGCGAGCGGTGAGCATGGCGACCATCTGAGCTCCATCACCGCCGGCACCAGCAAACTTGAGCGCCACATCGGTTTCATCCAAATGTGCCGCGAAACCCTCGGCGAAGGTGTTCGTCTTCTCAGCTGAACCCCCGATGACTTCGACTACCCGCCCGGGGTCGAAAGTAGGTGTGCCCAGGTGGAACCAGGGCTCGACGTCTTCATCCTTCTTCACGCCGAGTGGAAAGAGCGGCACCATTTGTTCCTTCACCCACTGCTCAGCCTCGACTGGGGTGGCCTTGAGATGTGTGGGGCACTCGGCGAGGACCTCGACCAGGCTGAATCCCTTGTTGTCGACCTGGAGCTGGAGCGCTTTCTTGATGGCCTTCTTGGCGCGATTGCGCTGCTTGTTATCAAAGAGCGCCACACGCTCCACATAGATGGGGCCATCGAGCTGCGCCATGGTCTCCGCCACCTTGAGGGGCAGCCCGGTCAAGCGGTCGCGTCCTGTCGGTGTGGTCGAGGTCTTCTGATCCATCAAAGTGGTGGGGGCCATCTGCCCGCCGGTCATGCCGTAGATCGCGTTATTGACGAAGATCACGGTCATTGGCAGCCCCATCTGGGCGGCCTGCATGATCTCCGCCAGACCGATGGAGGCCAGATCGCCGTCGCCCTGATAGCTGATCAAAATCGAGTTCGGGTTGGCCACCTTGTGTCCGATGGCCACCGCAGGCGCGCGACCGTGAGCGGCCTGGGTATTGCCGACGTCCAGGTAGTAGTACATGAAGACGCTACAACCGACAGGAGACACCGCGATGGTTCGATCCTGAATCTCGAGCTCGGCGATCGACTCGGCCATGAACTTCTGGATCAGGCCGTGACCGCAGCCCGGGCAGTAGTGGGTACTCTGCCCCTTGAGCCCTTCTCCATGCGCATGTCTGTCGAACCTCTCGTAGAAAGCGTTGGACTCGCTCATGCTGCCACCTCAACGAGGGAAGTGATTTTCTCTACAATCTCATGGTGACTCGGCAATATCCCGCCAAAGTGGCGGATGTTCTCGATCGGTCGGGAGGGCGCTGCCGCGTGGCTCAGTGCCAGGCGCATCTCGTCCTCGAGCTGGCCATTGCTGCCTTCGACCACGACCAGCCCATCGACGTGGTCGAGCAAGCGGCTCAGGGCATCGATCGGGAAGGGCCACAGTGAGATCGGCCGGAAAAGGCCGACCTTGATGCCCTTTTTGCGTAGCTGCTGGACGGCACCCTTGGCCATCCGTGCCGGGGTATTGCAGGCGACGATGAGCCATTCAGCGTCGTCGCAGAAGAAGCAGTCGGCCCGCTGTTCCTCGACCCACATACGGTCGTACTTCTCATTGATGTGGATATTGTGAGCCTCGAGATCGGGCTCGCTGAGGAAGATCGAGGAGATCAGGTTGCCGCGGTGCATCTCGTCGCCCCACACCGCCCACTCGGGCAGGCCGGGCTGGATCATGGTTTCCGGCAGGTTCACTCGACCGGTCATCTGGCCCAGATAACCGTCACCTGCGATCACCACCGGGTTGCGGTATTTGAAGGCCAGCTCGAACGCGAGCATGGTGATGTCGAGCATCTCCTGGGGTGTCGACGGAGCCAGGACAATGGCGTGGGAGTTACCGTGTCCGAGGCCCCGGCAGAGCAACTTGATGTCGGCCTGCTCGGGAGCGATGTTGCCGAGCCCGGGACCACCGCGCATGACATCCACCACCACCGCTGGCAGCTCGGCGCCCACCATGTAGGAGATACCCTCCATCATCAGGCTCATGCCGGGCGAGGAGGTGAAGCTCATGCACCGCAGGCCGGCTCCGCTGCAGCCGTACATCATGTTAATGGTGGCCACTTCGCTGACTGCCTGGATGAAGACGCCATCGAGCTCGGGCAGTAGCTTGGCCATCAACTCCGCACCCTCGGTAGAGGGTGTGATGGGATAGCCGAAGAAATGGCGGCAGCCCGCCAGGATGGCCCCGATTGCCGAGGCGTAGTTACCCTTGAGCACCATCGGCTGGAGCTTGGGCAGGGTGATCTGCTTGTCGGGAATGGCCACTGGCTCGGGAGCCGAAGTCGGTCGAGTCCCGAACTGCTTGGCCGGATCGAAGAGCTCGGTTTCGAACTCATTCGGCGCTGGCGCCAGGCCGAAGGGTTCCGGGCAGGCGCTGAAGCAGAGCCCGCATCCAGAGCAGGCATCGAGATCCAGCACGACGGGCGTGAACCCGGTCAGGGGATCGATCTCGCTGCCCATGGAGATACAGCCTTTGGGACACGCATCGATGCAACGCCCGCAGGCCTTGCAGAAGTGGGGCATGACAAAAGGCTTGGGCCGGGATCTGGGTTTTGTTCCAGGCATATTCTTCCTTTCCAGATCTATGTCAGTCCGCGGGTCGAGCAAGCGGGAATCATCAGGCCGAAGACGTGAGGTGTCTTCGCAAGAACTCTTCCCGAGAGTGCCTGAAAGCGATCCTCGAGCCAACACCCGATCAGGTGGGCAGAGCTACCTACCTATGGGGGTGGCTACATGAAACCGAGCTGCAAACGCGCCGCTTCGGTCATCATATTGGGGTTCCACGGAGGGTCGAAAACCACCTCGACCGCGGTCTCCCGTACGCCCGGAATATCGTCGATGCGGCTGCGGACATCTTCGGCCAGAACCGGTCCCATGCCACAGCCGGGAGCGGTGAGCGTCATCTTGATTTCCACACGGTAGGTGCCGTCGTCCTGCGGCAGGATCTGGCAGTCGTAGATCAAACCCAGATCGACCACATTGACGGGGATCTCGGGGTCGAAGCACTTGCGCATCTTCTCCCAGATGGCGCTCTCGAGGCTCTCGACGTCCTGGGGTGCCTCGGCCTGGGCATCGGGTAGCGCGTCGGCTGAAACCTGCTTGCCGAGGGCGTCGGCGTTGCGGTCGTCGATTCTGTACATCGCTCCGCGATCGGTCATGACCGTGAAACTCCCACCCAGCTGCTGGGTGATCAGGACCTTGGTGCCCTCTGTGATGACAGTGCGATTGCCATCGGGGATCTGGATAGCCCCGACCTCGCGCTTGATGGTGACTTCTTCGTACATACCGTTTCTCCCGGTCCCCCCGGACGCCGGAGTATAGCAATCTCGGACCGTTTTGGGCCTAATTGCTTTCCTGACGCGGAGCGAGGATGCGACCAGTCAGCGAACGGGATCGAGGTGAGGGGATGATTCGCCGATCGATCTCCTCGATGTGGGGATAGCCAGCGTCGTTCAAGGCATCGAGAAGCTGATCGATGTGCTCCCGGTTGCGGGTTTCGAGGATCAGCTCGGCGTCGACCTCCCAGAAAGCGGCTTCGGTGAAGACCCGGTTCTGGTGAATATGCAGAATGTTGGCTCTCTGCTCGGCGACGAGATCGAGCAAGCGCGCCAACCCTCCCGGCCGGTCGCTGATGGTGATCCGCAGCCTCACCAGGCGGTGTTGCTGGAGGAGGGAGCGTTCGATGATCCGGTCGAGCACATTCATATCGATGTTGGCGCCGCAGAGGATGGCGACGACCTTCTTGCCCGCAAGCTGTGGGAATCGACCCTGGCGAACGGCACAGTAGCCGGCCGCGCCTGCGCCCTCCGTGAGTGTTCGTGCCTTCTCGAGCAGCTCGTAGATAGCCGCTTCGATCTCGGCCTCTGACACCAGCTCGATGCCGTCCACCAGCTCCTGGATGATCGGCTGGGTGAGCTTGCCTGGCCGCTTGAGAGCGATCCCTTCGGCGATCGTGGCGGCCACCTCGGCCTCCTCCCACTGACCGGCGTCATAACTGCGTTTCATCGAGGGTGCCGCCTCGCTCTGCACACCGAAGACCTGTACGTCGGGTTTGAGGGCCTTGACGGCCGTCGCCACTCCCGAAATCAGGCCACCACCGCCGATTGGGGAGACGATGGCTTCGACGTCCGGAACCTGTTCGAGAATCTCCAGCCCGACTGTCCCCTGTCCGGCGATGATCGCTGGGTCGTCGAAGGGATGAACGAACGTGTACCCGTGTTCAGCTTCCAGCTGGCGCGCCCTCTCCAGAGATTCATCCAGGTTGGTGCCGAATAGCTCCACCTGCGCCCCGAGAGATTCGGTATTGGCGATCTTCACCAGCGGTGTCGCCTCGGGCATCACGATGAGGCTCCTGACCTTGGTCTCTCGCGCAGCGAAGGCGACTCCCTGCGCATGGTTTCCGGCCGATGCCGCGACGACGCCCCTGGCCCTTTGTTCCTCGTCGAGCTGCAGGATCTTGTTCAGCGCCCCGCGTGGTTTGAAGGAGCCGGTGTGCTGCAGGGTCTCGAGCTTCAAATAAAGGTCTGTGCCGCTGCGCTGCGACAGGGCTATCGTATCGAGGCAAGGTGTCTGTTTGACCAGGCGCGAGTGCCGCCGTCGCGCGTCCTGGATATCTCTCAACGTAATCATGGCGAAGCGGGCAGGGACTATCCCTCCGGGGCCGTGACCTTGGCCGAGGAGTCGCTGCCCGAGACTTGCTGATAGAGCTTGTCCAACTCGGCGATCAGGGCGTCGAAGGCCTCCTGCTGCTCGCCCAGATCCTCGGGTTTCATGCCGTCGAACTGCCTGGCCTGAATCGATTTTCGCCAGCGCATGACACCCACACCGAAATCGGTATAGACCTCGGCCCACACGTTGGCCGGCATCTCAGCGACCCGACTCGTGCCGAGCAGCCTGGCGAGCGACTGGATCATCTCACTGTCAAGACTGACTGTAACGGCCTTCAGATCGCCGGATCCAGCTGCGAGCGACCGTGCCTGCGCTTCCATCCGCCTGATAGAGAGGACCCAGCCTTCTCCCTCCTGGCCGCCCATTGGCTTCTGATGCACCGATAGGCCGAAGAGCACCGGTGCGAAGTCTCCCTTCGCCACCTTGTCCAGGGCGTCCTGCAATCCGGATGCGGTCAGCCCCTCTTCGGCATGGGGTCTTGCCAGGCTCAGCAGGTGCTCTGCCAGCTTTCGCAGCTCTGCGGACTGCTCGCCTTTGCGCATCTGAATCACGGTTTTCGAAGACCCATCGAGCTCGAGAGCGATCTGACAGGCGATCTCCGCTCCTGCAGGTGGCGTCTTGGTGCGCTTCTGTAGCGGTTTCGCCTTGCCTCCAAAGGCATAGGGCATCGCTGCGAAGCTGTTGGACTGCAGAGTCGACAACATTTCTTGCAGGACTTCCCTCGGCAGGCTGAGCTGGCGCTCCATGTTCCAGATCCCCACACCATCACCGAAGACTTCCAGCGAGTCTGATTGCTCGTGCGCTGGACAGCGCACGACGAGATGAAGATCCTGCCAGCCGGCAGCGAGGGCTTTTGTCAATGCTCCTGACATGGCGGCGACAGCTTGAGGATCTGGCTGGGGGGAACTCTCCGCTGCCTCATCTACCGGTTGAATCTGCGTGCTCGGCGGAATCTGATCCGAAGTGGTGGTGCTCGCCACTGTTATGAGAGCTGTGAAGAAGATGAAACGGTGGCTGAAGTGACGGTGCATGACTCCTCCTTCGTTGGCCCCTGAAGCTCCCGTGTTCTGGGCAGGATCTTCGGGTGGCGATCGAGCCCTATGATAGCGGTGGGGGTCGCGGAATTCATCTCGGGCAGGCAACGGTGGGCGATGGGCGTCAATTCTGCTGACCAGCGAGCAAGATCAGCGGAGAGGTATGCGAATAAGTGAATGCAACCCCAGCAATCAGAATGGCCTCGAGCCCAATGGGCCGCTGGCGATTTCAGGCTGAAGCCGTGCCGGGTACGCAATCCCGATGAAGGGTTTGACGCTGAAATGATTGGCTGCTATAAGGGAAGAGATCAGTTGAGGTCCGGTAGTCTAATTGAATCCTTTAGGAGGAATGTCATGAGTCGAGCGAAAGTGTTCGCCGCCGTCTGTGCGGTTCTCTTGATCGCTGCATCCCCGTCATTGGCGAAAGGTGGTCCTCCCGCCAATGGCGATCCACCCGTCGTCATCGAAGGCTTCTTCTTCGGTGAAAGCCTGCCGCTCAGGGAGATCGATGCCGACAAAGCCTTCGCCGACTTGCGAGAAGGCCGCGGCGGAGAGGTGGGTGCCAAAGAGGTGCTCAACCGCCTCGATGTCATGCGGAAGGACGCCAAGCTCGTTTCAGACAAAGCGCCATCGCTGCAGCGGGCGATCGGGGATCCAGTAGCGCAGATGGATTTTGGCTCGAGCAAGACCCCCGCGCCGCAGCAGAGCTTCGAGGGCACCGGTAACTTCGACAACGGTGCCCTCACCGGCTTCGTCATTTGGCCGCCTGACAACGACGGCGATATCGGCAGGGACTACTACGTGCAGATGAACAACGTCGTCTTCGAGATTTTCGACAAGAAGACCGGTGCGACGGTCCTGGGCCCGTTGCCGAACGTGGCCATCTGGTCGAGTGCGGTGGACCCGGATACGGGGGATCCGCTGAGCATTTGTGGCAAGAACAACGACGGTGATCCCATCGTGCTCTACGATCAGCAAGCGAAGCGGTGGGTGATGACGCAGTTCGCCATTGGAGGATTCGAGGATGGGCCCCCCTTTCTGTTCGGTCTCGGCGGGTATCAGTGCATCGCGGTGTCGACTTCGTCTGACCCGATGGGCTCCTACTACCTCTATGAATTCGAGATCACTCCGGGGGACGGTTCCATACCGGAGTTTGGCCTGAACGACTATCCCAAGTTCGGCATCTGGCCCGACGGGCTTTATCTTTCGACCAATGAGTTTGTCGCCAATCCGAGCACTGGATTCGGGTTTTCCTTCCAGGGTGCCTCGGCAACGGCGATCGACAAGTGGGCGATGTATGCCGGGATGCCCGCGAACGCGATCAAGTTCTTCCTGGCCGCGGCCACCGATCCGGCCGAGCCCTTCCACTTCCAGCTGCAGCCAGCGAACTGGGAAGGGAACAAGAAGCCGAAGGTCAGGGGGCAAACGGCGCCCAATATCTTCATCCAGAACATGGATTATGAGACCTGGGGCCCCGTGAGCGTGGTGCAGCCAGACGGGATTCACCACTGGGCTTTCTACGCCAACTTCCGTCGACCAGAAAGGTCACGATTCGTCGACCTGGGTCTGATCGAGACGCCACCCTTCGATTCCTATGGAGGGTTTGTGTATGACTTCTTTGGTCTTGGTGTGCTGCAGCCAGGTGAAGTTCAAAACCTGGATATCCTCGCGCAATTCACCATGACCAATGCGAACTATCGGAGTTTCGGCCAGTACGACGCCATTGTCGGCAACGTGGCGACCTGTCTCTTGCCGAACGGGGACCTGTGCACGGATGAAGAGTTCAACACTTCAGCTGGCGGCCAGATCGCGACCCGCTGGTTCGAGCTCCGCCGGGACAACCCCGGGCATCGCAGCGCGCACAGTACGGGCTGGTATCTCTACCAGGCTGGAACCTGGGCTCCGGATCCCGATAGCCGTTGGATGGGCTCGGCAACCATGGATCGAAAGGGCAATATCGGTCTCGGCTACAGTGTTTCGAGTACCACGACCTTTCCCTCGGTCCGCTTTGCAGCCCGTACAGCGAAGGATCCCATGGGTATCCTGGGCACGGAGCAGAGCTGCGTGGAAGGCACCGCCTCACAGAGTGCGGTTCTCTCGTCCGGGCCGGTCACCCGCTGGGGTGATTACTCGACGATCAACGTCGACCCGAAGGATGAGTGCACCTTCTGGTACACCAACGAGTTCTATGACAGCGGCATCGATGACTGCTTTACCGGAGGCTGCTGGAAGACTCAGATCTGTTCCTTCAAGATGAAGAACTGCGGTGGCAAGCGCGAGGTCGACGAGGTCACCGCGGAAGATCTCGGCGGCAAACTCCTCGGTGGGGGTTCCGCACGCGAACGCAACTGAGCTCGTTCCATTTTGTTCGAGTCTGCTTTGGCCGGAGGTCGTGAGACCTCCGGCCTCTTTCTTTTGCTCGGTTCCGAGGCACGCACCGGTCGGGCCGAGCACTTTCCGGGCGACTTCCGATAGAGTAGTGGCTCTCGAGTAGCCTGGCTGACTCAGCCTGGATAGGACAAAAGGAGGATACGGATGAAACGAGCTCTATTGGTGGCAGTGATGGCAACGGTGTTGGTGGCGCCCGGATTCGCGCAGCAAACACCCAAGACGACGGTGGCGGCTTACGATGCCCTGGCCGATGTGATTCTGGGAATGCGAACCGCCGAATCCGATTTCGTGAAAGCGATGTTGCACAACCACTACCTGGCAGCCAGACGGGCTTTCGAAGCGGGCGACTGGGAGACGTCGGCCGCGCAGATGGCTCTGTTCGGCAACGAAGGTGACAATGCCGTAGCCGGCATTCGCAAGCGTCTGGTCGAGGGAGGCCATCACCACAACGCTGCCGGCGAGGATGCCGGAATCTACGACGAAGGCTTCGTGATCGTCACCAAGGAAGACAAGAAGAAGGCTCTGGCGGCGTCGAAGGCCCTGCGTGAAGCGAAGGACGAAACCGCTCGCAAGGCGGCCTGGGGTGACTTCGACAAGGTCGCCAGCAGCCTGGTCAAGTAGCGTCGACGCCCGATCGGTGCGAACAAGAACCCGTTACGCAATCGTCGCCCTGTCGATATCGACCCTGGCGGCGGTCGGGTCGGTCCGCGCGGCCGACCCGCCGCCGCTGTATTTCATCGATGTGGCGCCGCAGATGGGAGCCATCGCGCCCACCTGGTGCGGACGTGACAACAAGCCGCACATCATGGAGTCCAACGGTACCGGGCTCGGCTTCGTCGACTACGACGGCGATGGCGACCTCGATCTCTACCTGGTCAATGGTTGGCGCCTGGAGGGCAACCAAGTCGCCGAGAAAGGGCGCGATGTCCTTTATCGCAACGACGGGGCTCGTTTCGTCGACGTCACCGCTCGCGCGGGACTGGGAGACGACAGTTGGGGGTCGGGTCTCGCCACCGGAGACATCGACGGCGACGGGCTGGTCGACCTCTTGGTAACCAACTTCGGCCCGGACACTCTCTACCGCAATTTGGGGGACGGTAGCTACGAGCGCGTTGCCAATCCGCCGAGCATCGACGGTTGGTCGGCCGGGGCGGTGTTTTTCGATGCGGACGGCGATGGGGACGAAGATCTCTTCCTGGGTGCCTACATCGCCTGCACGCTGGAGGAGGTGCTCAACGAAGAGCCCAGCCTCGATTGGGAGGGTCTCAAGGTCATGCTGGGACCCTTCGGTCTCGAGGGCGAAGCCAACCAGTACTTCGAGAATATGGGTGGGGGGGAGTTTCGTCTGGCCACAGAGGAAGCGGGCCTGGAAGATGTCGGGCTGTTCTACACCTTCGGCATCATGGCGCTCGATCTCGATGGGGATCTGGATCTGGACATCTACGCCGCCAACGATTCCAATCCCAACTACATCTACAAAAGCGACGGCGAGGGCCACTTCGAGGAAGTCGGTCTGTGGAGTGGTGCCGCGCTCGATGCGATGGGTGCGGCGCAGGCGGGGATGGGTTTGGCTGCCGGCGATCTGGAGAGTGATGGCCTCGCCGACATCCTGGTCACCAACTTCCAGAAGGACGCCTCGACCCTGTACCGGAATCTCGGGGACTTCATCTTCGAGGATGTCACGCGCAACGTGCTCCTCGACAAGCCGACCTTCGCGCTGCTCTCCTGGGGCACCACGCTCTCCGACTTCGATCACGATGGTGATCTGGATGTCTTCGTCGCCAATGGCCACATCTATCCCCAGGCGGACCTGGTGCCGGAGATCAGCGGTGGCTTCAAACAGCCCAATCTGATGCTGGTCAACGAGGGAGGGACCTTTGTCGATGTCTCCTCGCAGGCTGGTCCCGGGCTTGCCATCGAGGAAGTCAGCCATGGCCTGGCGGTGGGCGATCTGGATTTCGATGGCGACCTGGATATGGCGATCTCCAATGTCGATGCCGCGCCGACGGTGTTGCGCAACGACAGCGAGACTCTGGGATCCTGGATCATCGTCGACGCGTCGGATGCCGTGCGGGTCGAAGCTGACGTGGCCCAACACCACTACACACGGCACCGCGTGGTCGGTGGCTCCTTCTTGTCGGTCAACGATCCTCGTCACCATTTCGGCCTCGCCGAGGCGTCGAAGGTGGACCGCCTGACGGTGTTTTGGCCCGACGGTCGCCAGTCCCGCTTCCTGAATGTGCCCGTCAATCGTCATCTGTCGGTGAATCCCTGAGTCAACTCTTCGGATCGCGCCAGAGACTCCGGTGGGACTCCCGTGTACACTCCCCGAGTCGGAGGAAACCGTTATGTCTGTTCGTTCATCACGCATCGTCCTGATCGTCCTGTTCCTGGCTCTGGGCAGTATCGCTGCCGACGCGCGGGCGCGAGAGCCGGAAAAATCGAGTGGCAGTTACCAGGATCTCGTCGAGCTGTTCGCAGCCTGGCGAGAGTTCCAGCCCCCGCGGCTGCAGGCAGGAGTCCCCGACTACACGGCTGCCGCGATGGCAGGGCAGCATCGCGAGCTGGCGGCCTATCAGGAGCGGCTGAAGGCCATCGACATCGCCGCCTGGCCCGTCGAGCAACAGATCGATTGGTGGCTGGTGTGGGCCGAGATGAACGGGCTCGACTTCGATCATCGCGTCATGCGGCCGTGGGCACGGGATCCGGCCTTCTATGCGCTGTTGATCGACTCGGAGAGCGACACGCCGCTGAAGGAGGGACCGGTCAATGAGGCCGCCATCGAGCTATGGCGCCTGACGTTTCCGCTCGATAGTCGCGATCTGGACCGCCTTCGGTTCCAGTTGGGGGTGATTCCGCCTCTGCTCGAACAGGCGAAGTCGAACCTGACGGGGGATGCCCGTGATCTTTGGCAATTGGGCATTCGCACCCAGCAGGGCCAGAGTGCCCAGTTTGAGGCGTTGGCGCAGGTCCTCCAGGAGCACCATCCTGATCTGGTCCCCGTTTGCGAGCGTGCGCGACAAGCGACGGACGATTTCGCTGCCTGGCTGGAGGCGCAATTCCCCAGCAAGCAGGGGCCATCAGGGATCGGCGTCGACAACTACACCTGGTATCTGCAGAACGTCCACCTTTTGCCCTACTCCTGGGAAGACGAGCTGCGGCTGATGGAACGGGAGCTGGCGCGATCGGTTTCCAACATGAAGCTGGAGGAACACCAGAACCGCTCCCTGCCTCCCCTCGATCCGCCTGACAACCCGGCGGCATGGGACACCCTGAATGAAGTCGCCACCAGGAGCTTCATGGATTTCCTCGAGGACGACGACGTGCTCGAGGTCGAGGCCTTCATGGAGCCGGCACTGCGCGAGCGTCTGATCGGCTGGGTGCCACCGGAGGATCGCCATTTTTTCCTCCAGGTCGCTATGCGGGACCCACGTGTGCTGCACAGTCACTTCATTCACTGGATCGACAAGGCCTACCTGCGCGAGCACCCCCATCAGAGTCCTATTCGTCGCACGCAGTCGCTCTACAACATCTGGGACAGTCGCTCCGAGGGGCTCGCCACGGCCTTCGAAGAGATGATGATGAGCGCCGGGATGTTCGCAGACAGCCCGCGCAGTCGCGAGCTGGTCTACATCATGATCGCCATGCGGGCGGCACGAGCCATCGCCGGCCTGCGGGTACAGAGCAACGAGTTGACGGTGGAGGAGGCGACGAAGCTCGCCAGTGGAGCGACACCCCGGGGGTGGTTTCGGGCCGACGGTAACCTCGTCTTGTTCGAGCAGCAACTCTATCTTCGCCAGCCTGGTTACGGCACGAGCTATCTCACGGGCAAGACTCTGATCGACGCCCTGATGGCCGAGCGTGCCCAGCAGCTCGGGACTGCTTTCACCCTGAAGGGTTTCATGACGGAGCTCTTCGAGGTAGGCATGATTCCCGTATCGCTCGCCCGCTGGGAGATGGTGGGCCGGAGCGACTGGCTGCCGTCCATGGATTAGCCTCCCAGAGTCTGGTACGCGCTTTGCTTTAGAGGTGGAGGGGCTCAGTGTGGGCCCCGATTTCTGGGTCCGATGTGGTCCGGGGAGCGGTCATTTTGGCGCGACCGGACGGCAGATCTGGCCCTTTCCGTAAAAACACTTGAGGAACAGCCTTCAAAAGGAGGGGATTTTGGAGACTGAGAGCCATGAGTAACGCTGACGTCTTGATCGACGTTCGCGGATTGGTGAAGCACTACGGACCGATCCGGGCCGTCGACGGCATCGACTTTCAGGTGCACCGGGGCGACATCCTCGGATTCCTGGGGCCCAACGGCGCGGGCAAAACCACAGCCATGCGAATGATCACCGGCTTTCTCGAGCCCGATGGCGGCTCCGTCACTGTGGCGGGACATGACCTGGCCAGGGACTCGTTGCAGGCACGTCGCAGGATCGGCTATCTGTCCGAATCGGCCCCGGCCTATGGCGAGATGACCGTGACCGGTTTTCTCGAGTTCATCGCCGAAACGCGAGAGGTTGCCGACATCAACCAGGCCGTGGCGGACGTGGTCCAGAGTACGGGCCTCGAGAGGGTCGTGCATCAGACCATCGACACGCTCTCGAAGGGATACCAGCGCCGCGTCGGCTTGGCCCAGGCGCTGATTCACGATCCGGAGATCCTGATCCTGGACGAACCGACCGATGGACTCGATCCCAATCAGAAAGCACTGGTGCAGGAGCTCATCACCGGTCTTTCCGCGGACAAGGCCATCGTGCTCTCGACCCACATCCTGGACGAGGCCGAGCGGATCTGCAATCGTGCTCTGATCATCTCGCAGGGCAAGATCCTGGTGGACTCGACGCCGGCCGAGCTCATTGCGCAGGCACCGAGTCACAACGTGATTCGCTTGTCGCTCCCCGGCGATCTGATTCCGGAGGTGACGAGCCGAATCGAAGCCGCACCCTGGTGTCAGCGCGTCGAGCGCTGGTCCGACACCATGATGGACGTCTATCCCCACGGTGGCGAAAACCACCTGGACGACCTGATGGAACTGGTGGGCGGCCTGGAAATCCACAGTGTGCACCTGCAGGAGGGGCGGTTCGACGAATTGTTCCGGGAGATCACACGGGGGATCGCGGCATGAGCTGGCTGACCGGTATCAAGCCCGTCTTTCGGCGGGAGTTCAAAGCCTACTTCTCCTCGCCTCTGGGCTACGTTTTCATCGTCATCTTTCTCGTGGCGATCGGCTTCCTGACCCTGTCGCGCGATTTCGGTCGACTGCTGGAATTGCGCCAGGCCGATCTGGCCCCGTTCTTCAATTACATTCCTTGGCTGTTCGTGATCCTGGTGCCCGCCGTAGCCATGCGCTTGTGGGCCGAAGAGCGCAAGACCGGCACGGTGGAGCTGCTCCTGACGCTGCCGGTGACGCTGCAAGGAGCGTATGTCGGGAAGTTTCTCGCCGGGTGGTGTTTTCTGGGGCTCTCGCTTCTCTTGACCTGGCCGGTAGTGTTTCAGGTCGCACGCCTCGGTGATCCGGATTGGGGGGCTGTCTTCGGTGGCTATCTGGCGAGCGCTCTGGCTGCGGCCGCCTTCCTGGCAGTTGGGATGTTGTTCTCCGCTCTGAGTCGCAACCAGGTCGTGGCCTTCATCCTCGGAGTTGCAGCCTCGGCGCTCTTTCTTCTGCTGGGGTTGCCGCAGACGCTCGAGTTCATCGGCAATCTTCCAGGCGGCGGCTACCTCGAGGACGTTTTTTCGGGATTGAGTCTGATCGATCACTTCGAGACGCTCAGTCGGGGCTTGCTGGAGGTCCGTTCGTTGGTTTTCTTCTGTCTGTTTACCTTGGGCTGGCTGATATGCGGCATGCTGGTTCTGGACCGAACCCGTGCCGCGTAAGGAGGGAGATCAGATGGCAAACAGCAAAATTCTGACTATTGTCTTGATCGCCCTGGCTGTGTTGTTCGGCAATCACATCGTTTTCGACCAGCTGGAGGGCGCCCGGTTCGATATGACCCAGGACAACCTCTATTCGTTGACCGAGGGTACGGAGCAAATCCTCGACCGCATGGTCAGTGAAGGGGTCAAGCCGGTCGACATCGATCTGTACTTTTCCGAAACCACGGGCAAGACTCTGCCGCGCTTCATCAAGAACTTCATTGCCTACGACCGGTATCTGCGCTCGCTCTTGAAGGAGTATGAGAGGGCGGCGCAGGGTCGGATTCGCGTCCACTTCATCGATCCCGTGACCGACAGCGACGAGGCGCAGGACGCGCTCGACTTCGGTCTCGACGGCAAGCCGATCAACCAGGAAGGAGATCTGTTCTTTTTCGGGTTGGTCTTCCAGACGCAGACTGGCAGCCGGGACATCATCGAGTTCCTCTGGCCCGACCGTCAAGAGACCATCGAATACGAGATTTCCAAGACGCTCCATGCGCTGCTCTGGCCCTCCAGCAGGACTGTCGGAGTCTTGTCGGGCCTGGAGGTCTTCGGCGGTGCCGACAATCCCTATCTGGCCCAGATGCTCGCGGCCCAGGGTCGTCAGCCTCCTGAGAAATGGGTGGCGCTGCAGTTGCTGGAAGAGGCCCACAACGTGCGTTCGATCGATCGCGAGACCGAGCACATCTCGCCCGACGAATTCGATCTGGTGGTGGTCATCCACCCGAAGGGTCTGAGCGACAAGGCGCTCTGGGCCCTGGACGAGTGGGTGGTGCGAGGGGGCAATACCCTGATATTTCAGGATCCCTACGCCCTGGATGATCGTCCCCCACAGAATCCGCAACAGCCCTGGCAGGCCTTGCAGTATCAGCCCGCCTCCAACCTGGGTGCGATGCTGGCAGCCTGGGGACTGGAGATGCCTGCGAACCAATTCGCCGCGGATATGGATCTTGCGGTGCGCCGCGCCGTGGATCCGCGAGGGGGTGCCGAGTCGGTGCTGATCGATCTCTCGTTCAACGACACGACCCGCGACCAGACCCTGGCGATCGACCATCCGGTCTTCGAAGGATTGAGCGAGTTGCGCTTCCTCATGGCAGGTGCTCTGCGGCCGCTCGTCGGCAGCGAAGCCGAAGGTGTGGAGCTGACGCCGCTGGTGACGACCACCGCCACCGGAAGTACCCTCACCATCGAGCCCGGGTTCGGCGGTGAGCCAGGCAAGCTGGCCTATACCGATCTGAGCCAGCCGGCCAAGCTGCGGGATGCTTTCGTCCCCGGTACGGAGTCGGTAGTCCTGGGCTATCAGATCAAGGGCAGGTTGCCCACGGCGTACCCGGAAGGCATCGACTATCCGGCCGAGACGCCGGAGACCCCTCCCGGTCTGCCACCGGGAGTCAAGCTGCCGCCCCCTGAAGGTGCCGAGATGATCCACCAGGATCCGGTACCCGATGACGAACGGGGTGAGGCAACGGTCGTGGTCATGAGTGACGTCGATGTCATCTCGGATCAGATCGCCTTCCAGCGAAACTTCCTGGGATTGACCATGGCGACCAACGACAATCACAAGCTGCTGCTCAATCTGGTCGACTATCTGATGGGTGCCGAGGAGCTGATGGGAATCCGCGCCAAGCATGCCATTCGTCGCCCGTTCACGCTCTTCGACGACATCGAGGATGCGGCGGAGGTGCAGACTCTCGAACGGGAGCGCCAACTGCGCGAAGAGGTGGCGGCTGCGGAAGAGGAATTGAGGCAGAAACGACAGGAGATGAGTGGCCAGCAGGCGGCGCTCTTTCAAAAGCAGGTACAGGAGGAGGTCGATCGTCTCAACGACCGATTGAGCGAGGCCAACCGGGAGCTTCGGGAGATTCGCAAGGGCCGCCGAGAGGCGTTGGAGCGTGAGGAGGCCAAGGTGCGATTCTCGGTTCTGGGTTGGATGCCAATCCTGGTTCTGGCGGTCGGAATAGGCCTGGGGCTGCGCCGTCGGCGCATGCACCAGGAGGTGACAGGGGGTGGGCAATGAGCAAGACCAATCGCAATCTGTTGATGGTGGTTGCCGTCCTGTTTGCGCTCTCGGCGCTGACTTTCTGGCAGACCCAGGGACGGGCCGACCGGTTCCAGCGCGGACAGCTTTTCCTGTCGAACCTGAATCCTGATGAGATAGCGACGATCGAGCTTTCCAAAGGAGAGGAGACCGTCACTTTGAGACGGCAGGGAGATCAATTCACTGTTGTCGAGAAGCGAGGCTATCCGGCCGGCAACGCCTCGGTGAACCGACTGCTCCGCGACCTTCTGGAAATCGGTCTGGAGCGTGAAGTTGGTTCGGGGGCAGGTCTGGCTGAAGAGCTGGGGCTCGAACCTGCGGGTCCCGAGACGGTGGAGGTAGCGCTGATCGATTCCGCCAGTCAGGAAATGGTGCGTCTGCGAGTTGGAGACTCCTCGGAGGGCGGCGCGGGCAGTTACGTGCAGCGTCTCGATGAGAAGGAATCCCCGATCTTTCTGACCTCCCGGGGGGTCCGTCTCGACACCGATGCCGGCTCGTACCTCGACAAGGCGATCGTCGATCACCCAGCCTCCGAGGTGACCCGACTCAGCGGACCCGATTTCGTCCTGGCAAAGCCCGCAGAGGGGGGTGAGCTGACTTTGACCGATCTGCCGGCCAACAGGCAGCTCAAAGCGAGCGAAGCCAGTCGCCTCAGCTCGATCTTGAGCGGGCTGCGGTTTGATGAGGTCTTCGTTGCCGACGATAACCAGGTTGCCGGTCTGCGCTTCGAGCCGGCGCTGACGATCGACTTGAGCGACGGCAGTGGCTACGAGTTGCTGCACGCCACCGAGGGTGAACGGCACTTCCTGAAGATCCGCGGCACGAACCAGGTGCAGCAGGTGGCGATCACCGTCGATGAGTCGGAAGAGGAGCTCAAAGAGAAGGCCGAGATGCTCAGCCGGGCCGATGAGATCGATGCGTTCAACAGCTTTCACGGTAGCTGGGTCTACGAGATCTCGGATTTCACTGCCGAGAAGCTACAACTGAAGCGGTCCGATCTGATGGAACCGAAGGACAGTTGAGAGTGAAGGCGGACTCCCGCGGGGCGTGGCGGCTGGTGCCGATCGTGGCACTCGCCCTGGGGAGTCTGCTGTGCAGTTCCTCCTTGGTGAGGGGCGCGGGGGTTTCCGACGTGGTCCAGGCCAGGGGCCTGAGCGCGCTGGAGCCCCCGCGCCCCGCAACCGATTTCGAGCTGC
The DNA here is from genome assembly GCA_963707075.1 of uncultured Acidobacteriota bacterium. GTDB lineage: Bacteria > Acidobacteriota > Thermoanaerobaculia > Multivoradales > JAHEKO01 > CAXMQZ01. The sequence continues at coordinate 78,909 of CAVPOX010000002.1, read as the reverse complement.
CGCGCACTGGAGGTGGCACCGGTTCGCTGTCGCAGTACTCGGGCAACTGGGTGATCCTGACGTTCTGGGCCAGTTGGTGCGGACCCTGCCGGTCAGAAATGCCGAGTCTGGAGAGTCTGCATCGCTCCCACGGCGACCAGGGAGTGGTGGTCCTGGGTGTCTCGGTCGACAAGGAACGCAGCGCCGCCGATGGATTCGCCGAGAAGCTCGGCTTGACCTTCCCCTTGCTCTGGGACGAGCGGGGCCAGGTCGGCAACCAGTATCAAGCGACGGCGATTCCCATGAGCTATCTGGTGGATCCCGCGGGTCGAGTGGTAGCTCTGGCCCGGGGCGCCAGGGACTGGACACGGCTGGCCGGCATGCTCGATGAGCTCATCGCCCTGCTGCCGCCAAGCTCTCGGCCAGACGCCGTCTATGCCGAAGCCCTGGATCTCCCGACGATTCTCAATCCGCCTTCCGCCGAGTTGGCGCTCTCGACGACGTCGCCCCAGGTCGGGGAAGCGTTCGATCTGGATATCCGGTTGCAGTGGGCCGGACACCTGGAAGAGTACTTGCCGCAGCCACCCAAGGTGCATCTGCCGGAGGGTGTGGAACAGACAGCAGTGACGGCTTCGTCCAACAGCCGGGATGGAGCTCAGATCGTGACCTACCGGGTGACATTGCAGGCCACCGAGCCGGGGACGTTCGCTCTCGATCCGATCGAGCTGCGTTACAAACCGAGAATGGCCACAGACGAGACAGCGACCCGGATGCTCGGGCCCACCGTGACCGTGGAGCCTCGAACGGTTCTCGGCATGACGCCAAACACGCTGGCGATCGGTGCCGGAGGGATCGCTGTGGCCGCCATGGCCGGGCTGGCGATTGGCAAGTGGTGGAAGGCTCGCCAGCACACCGAACCCACCGAAACGGTGACCGATCTGGAGCCGATCATGGCGCGCTACAACGCGGCCAGGAGCCTGAGAATGCAAGGGGATGGCGGCGGCTACGCGCTGGCCATGGTGGAGTTGCTCGGCGATCTCCGCGAGCCAGGCGAAGAGGAGTCTCCAGGGATGGCCGCGCTGGAAGAGAGCCTTCGTTACGGCGGACAGGTGCCACCCGCGAGTGAGCTGGACCGATTGCACAGGGAGGTGGGACGGCGCCTCGAGGCCTTGAAGCCTGACCCGGATGCGGCCGCCCGCCGAGCCATACGACTACAAGACGACGAGGAGAGGACATGAATGTGATCGCACAGGACCTGGCGCCCGAGATCGAGGCCCAGGCCCAGAAGCTCAATCGCCTGCGCGAGGAGGTGGGGAAGGTGATCGTGGGGCAGGCCTACATGATCGATCGGCTGCTCATGGCGCTGATTGCCGATGGCCATATCCTGATCGAAGGGATCCCCGGTCTCGCCAAGACCACAGCGGTCAAGACGGTGTCGGATGCCATTCACACGGGCTTTGCCCGCATCCAGTTCACCCCCGACCTGCTGCCGGCCGACCTCATCGGCACCGAGATCTACCGACCGCAGCATCACGACTTCGTCGTCAAGACCGGCCCGATTCACAACAATCTGGTGCTGGCCGACGAGATCAATCGTGCACCTGCCAAAGTCCAGAGTGCCCTGCTGGAGGCGATGCAGGAGCGTCAGGTCACCATCGGTGAGAACACCCACACCTTGCCCGATCCGTTTCTGGTCCTGGCCACCCAGAACCCGATCGAACAGGAGGGTACCTACCCGCTGCCCGAAGCCCAGGTTGATCGCTTCATGCTGAAGCTCAAGGTCGGCTATCCCGACAAGCAGGAGGAGAAGCAGATCCTGCGCCGCATGGCACAGCGCGAAAAGCCCCATGTCGAGGCTGTCTTGACGCCACAGGACATCAAGGAGATGCGGCAGGTGGCCGACAAGGTCTACCTCGATCCCAAGGTCGAGGACTACATCATCGACGTGGTCTTCGCTACCCGGGAACCGGGGATGTACAAGATGGAGGAGATGGAAAAGCTCATCGACTATGGCGCTTCACCGCGCGCCAGCATCTTCCTGGCCCAGACGGCCAAGGTGCAGGCGATGATGTCGGGCCGAGCCTACGTCACGCCCCAGGACATCAAGACCGTCGGACCGGATGTGCTGCGTCACCGCGTCCTGATCTCCTACGAGGCCGAAGCGCAGGACCTGACCTCGGACGACATCGTCCAGGAGATCTTCAACACCGTCGACGTACCTTGAGCATGAAATACGCGTCTCCTGTTCAAGACAACAGTGAGCACCTGGACCTCTCCGAGGCCCTGTCGCCAGAGTTGTTCGCCAAGATCAAGGCGATCCAGATTCGTACCCAGCGTCTCGTCAACGATGCCTTCGCCGGGGAATACGAGAGCGCCTTCCGCGGCCGCGGGATGGAGTTCGAGGAAGTGCGCGAGTACCAACCTGGAGACGACATTCGTCACATCGACTGGAAGGTGACAGCGCGCATGGGCCTGCCGTTCGTCAAGCTCCATCGGGAGGAGCGGGAGCTCACGGTCATGCTGTTGGTCGATGTCAGCTCTTCCGGTGCCTTTGGTAGCGGAGCCAAGCTGAAGAACGAAGTGGCGGCAGAGATCGCGGCGCTGCTCGCCTATACCGCCATCAAGAGCAATGACCGAGTGGGTCTGATCATCTTCTCCGATCGAATCGAGCACTTCATCCCACCCAAGAAGGGGCGGGCCCACGTCTGGCGGGTCATTCGCGACATCTCTGACCTTCCGCACCGCTCGCCGGGAGACCGACCTGCAGCAGGCGTTGGAGTACATGAGTAAGGTCCTGCGACGCAAGGTCGTCGCGTTTGTGATTTCGGACTTCATGGACGAAGGATACGACGATGTGTTGCGCCTTTCGGCGAAGCGACACGATGTCACGGCGGTCGTCGTTGGAGATCGACGGGAATCGGACTTGCCGAAGATCGGGCTGATCGAGCTCGAAGACGCCGAGACCGGCGAGACCATCCTGATCGATACCTCGGATCGCAACATCTCCGAGGGGCTGAGACTGCTCAGCCGTGAGACGCGTGAGGATCGAACTCGACTGTTTCGCTCGGCCGGGGCGGGTGAGGTGCAGGTGCGGGCCGACGATCCACACTATGTGGATTCTCTTGTGCGCTACTTCCATATGCGAGAAAGGCGACGATAGATGGAGCTCCGTGAGCCACCCCGGACAGTGGACTCTCGACCTGGCGATGCCACGAATCGTTGGCTGTTGATCGCGGTGCTGGCGCTCTTGCTGGGCCTGATCCTGTGGATGATGCTGGCTGCGCGTTCCTCCACCACCGGCGCTGCCACGGCTGAGCGTCAGCGCGAGGTTGCCGCCAAGCTCCAGGCTGCAGGCGCTTTCGATGAGGCCGCTGGGCTTTATGCGAGCTACCTCGAAGACGGCTCGGTCCCGAGCGACAAACGTGCCCGGATCGCTTATACCCTGGGCACCAACTACATGGAGACCGGGCAGTTCGACAAGGCGCTGCGCTGGTTCTATGAGGCTGAGACATTGGGTGCCGGCGAGCTCGGAGACGAGTTGTCATCCCGGATCGTGCACTGTCTGGAGCGACTCGGGCGGCATCACGCGGCACAAGCCGCCCTGCAGAGTCATGTCCAGCTCGAGGCTGACCCGGTCCAGCGGTCCAGTGAGGACCCGGTTGTCGCCAGGATCGGTCAGAGAGAGATCCGCCGTTCACAGGTCGACCGGGCTCTCGACGGGCTACCGCCCGAGATCGCCGCGCGCTTTTCCACCGCCGAAGGCAAGGAGGAGCTGCTCCGCAAATACGTGGCGGATGAGCTGTTGTGGCAGAAGGCGGTCAAGCTCGAGTACGACCGCGACCCGGAAGTCGAAAGGCGGCAAACCGAGGTGTTGAAACAGCTCGCTGTAACGCGGTTCATCGAGAAGGAGGTCCTGGATCAGATCATTGTCGACGAGACCGACCTCGCGAACTACTTCCAGGCCAATCGTGAGCGCTACCAGAGCCAGCAGGCGGAGGGCGCCACCGAGGAGATCACCCTCGATCAGGTGCGTCCGCTCGTCGAGCGTGACTACCAGATGGTCAAGATGCAGTCGGCCTACAACGATCTGATCGACAGTGAGCTCTCGACCCAGGATGTCGAGCTGTTCCCGGAGAGGATGGTCGATGATTCGTAGGCCCTTGCGGGGGTGCCTGCTGGTGGCAAGTCTGCTCGGCCTGATCCATTGTGCCGAGGTTCCGGAGTCGCGGCTGCAGGACGCACCTCGCGAACCGGTCGAGGCTCAGGCTTCCGTCGACCGCGCGGTGGCGACCACCGGGGATCTGATCACCTACCGGATCGCGGTGGACGCGGAAGCGAGCTACGAAATCGAGATTCCCGAGGCTGGAGCCGAGATTGCCGGCTTTCGCATTGTCGATATCGGTACGGAAGAAGCTCCCGCGAGGAACGGTCGGGTCTTGCGTCAGCGCTGGTACGAGCTGCGCGCAGATCTGGTGGGCTCCTACGTCCTGCCGCCCGTCGTGGTCGGCTACCGACAGCCCGCGCCCGAAGGCGAGGAGCCGGAACCGTGGCAGACGCTGACGACTTCGGAGATCTTTGTCGAGGTCGAATCCGTTTTGCCTGCCGAGGGTGGTGCCGAGGACATTCGCGGGCTGAAACCACTCCACCCGGTGCGCTCTCCCGTTCCCTGGGTGGGAATCATTGCCGGACTCATCACGGCGCTGCTGATCGCGGCCGGTATCTGGTGGTACCTGCGATGGCGGGCGAAACAACGGGATGCCGTGCCGCTGCGGCCTCCTCATGAGGTCGCTTTCGAGGCCCTGAACGCCCTGCGCGACACCGATTTCGACGATCCGGCGGCCGTGCGCTGGTTCTATTTCCAGATCTCCGAGATTCTCAGGGTCTATGTCGAGGGGCGTTTCGCCATCAACGCCACCGACCTGACGACCGAGGAGATCCTGCCGAGCCTGGCGAGTCTGGAGGACCTGACGAGCGAACAAGGCGAGCACCTGCGGCACTTCCTGGTCGACACCGATCAGGTCAAGTTCGCCCACCGTGAGCCGAGCCGGAGTGACGTCGAGAGTATCTACGAGCAGGCCCTGAGCTTCGTCGAAGCGACCCGCCGGAGCGACGAGACGGCCGCCGACGAGGCATCCCTGCAGGAGGCCGCGTGAGTGAGTTGATCTTCGCCGATCGCTGGCTGCTGTGGATTCTCGTCCCCCTCTTTGCGCTGTGGGTGGCTGGCTGGTGGCTTGCCCCCTGGTTGGCACGCCGGCGTCGACAGGTTGCAGCGGTGCGCTACTCCAGCATCGAGACATTGCAGCGCCTCCATCCATCCAGGGTCGTGCTCCTGCGGCGAGTCGTCGAGGGGCTTCGCCTGTTGACTGTCGCCCTGCTGATCATGGCGATGGCCCGCCCGCAGACGGGTCGCAAACACTCGGAGGTGCGGACCGAAGGGATCGACATCGTGCTAGTCATGGATACCTCGGGCAGCATGCAGGCACTGGACCTCGACGCCGACCGCCCGATCAAGAGTCGACGCAACCGGTTGCAGATTGCCAAGGCGGTGGTGGAAGAATTCGTAGAGGGCCGCAACAATGACCAGATCGGCCTGGTCGTCTTCGGCAGCGAAGCGTTCACGCAGTGTCCGCTCACCCTCGATCATGGCATCCTGGCGACCTTTCTGGAGCGGGTGGAGATCGGCATCGCCGGGGACGCGACGGCTATCGGCTCGGCTATCGGTACCGCGGTCAAGAGGCTGCGGGATTCGCAAGCGGAGTCCAAGGTGATCATCCTGCTGACCGACGGCCGGAGCAATGCAGGCTCGCTCGATCCGCGAAAGGCGGCAGAGATCGCCAAGACGTTCGACATCAAGATCTACGCCATCGGCGCCGGCACGAGGGGCAAGGCGCCCTTTGTGGTGGACTCCTTTTTTGGCAAGCAGGTCATCTACGAAAGCGTGGAGATCGACGATGCGATGCTGGAGGAGATCGCAAGCGAGACTGGCGGCGCCTACTTCCGCGCCGAGGACAAGGTGGCTCTGGAGTCGATCTACGATGAGATCGATGCGCTCGAAACCACAGAAATCACGACCGATACCTATATGGAGTACAACGAGCGCTTTCGATGGTTCCTGTTGCCGGCGGTCGGCCTGCTGATCCTCGAGGTCGTCCTGCTGGGAACCAGGTTTCGCAAGCTGCCCTGAGCGATGATGAGACTTCCTGCCTTTTGGGTCCTCCTGTTGCTGCCGTTGACTGGCTGCGCCGATGTGCGAGTCGGTCATCCACAGTCGCTCTGGTTGCTGTGGCTGACACCGGTGATGCTGGCCTTTTTCGTCTACGTCGCGCGGACCAAGGACCGTCTGCTGAAGAGCTTCGTCAGCGCCGAGATGGTGGAGCGCTTGACCACCGGGATCAGTCGCCAACGGCAGGCCTTCAAGGCCGTGCTGATCCTGTTGGGTTTGACCGCGGCAGTGTTGGCTCTGGCCGAGATCAAGTACGGCTTCACCTGGGAGGAGGTCAAGCGACAGGGCGTAGACATCGTCGTCGCCCTGGATGTGTCCGACAGCATGTTGGTCGAAGATGCCGAGTCGGGAGGCCAACTGAGCAGGCTCGAAAGGGCGAAACGAGAGATCGCCGATCTGCTGGCGCTGCTGGAGGGTGATCGCATCGGTCTGGTTGCCTTTGCCGGCACGGCTTTCGTGGAGTGCCCGCTGACCCTGGACTATGGTGCTGCGGAGCTCTTTCTCGATGCGATCGATACCGAGCTGATTCCGGTGAAAGGGACCGATCTGACTCAGGCGATACGGTCCGGCTTGAGCGCCTTCGAGGGGGGCTCCAACGCCTCGAGTGCGATGATTCTCATCACTGACGGAGAGGATCATAGCGGGCAGGCCCTGGCGGCCGCCGAAGAGGCCAAGGCCGCAGGTGTGCGCATCTTCACCATCGGCATTGGCCGGGACGAGGGAGCGCCGATCCCCGATGCGGGTGGCGGCTTCCGTCGCGATGGACGGGGCGAGATCGTCCTGAGTCGTCTCGATGAGCCCACACTGCAAAGGATCGCTCTCGAGACAGGCGGCCGCTATGTACGATCGGTGACCGGAGACGTCGATCTCGAGCAGATCTACTCCCAGGGCATCAAAGCGGTACTGGAGGACCAGGAGCTGGGCTCCAAGCGTCGACAGCGCTGGGAGGAGCGATTCCAGTGGTTCGTGGCGTTTGCCTTGGTGGTGCTGATGCTGGAGCCGTTGATCTCGATTCGCAGTCGTCGTCGCGCCGCTTCGACGGGTTCGGTGACGCCTGTGCTTCTCATTGCTTTCATGGCTGCGTCGAATGCCCTGGCCCAGCAGTCTCCCCCGACCCCCGGGCAGTCTCCCGTCCAACCGGAGGCGACAACGGCCCCGCGTGTCAAGGACCCCTTCAAAGCTTACGATCAGGGTCTGTATGACCAGGCCCTGCAGGGGTTCACGGACTTGCAGGTGGAGAACCCGGAGAACCCGGAGGTGGCGCTGAACCTCGGTAGCGCGCACTATCAGATGCGCAACTACGCGGAAGCAGATCGGGCTTTCTCGAGGGCCGCCTTGGCCAGCGATCAGACCCTGCGTCAGGAAGCACTGTACAACCTCGGGAATTCGGCCTTTCGTCAAGGCCGATTGGAAGAGGCTGTGGAGCTTTACAAGACTGCGTTGGAGCTCGATCCGGAGGACGAGGACGCCAAGTTCAACCTCGAGTTTGTGCGTGACGAAATCCGTCGTCGTCACGAAGAGGCACAGAAGCGGCAAGACCAACAGCCACAGCAGAATCCCCAACAGCAGGATCAGCAGCAACCGGATGATCAGCAGCAACAAGAGCAGGGTGAGGAAGAGCAACAGCAGCAGAATGAGCCACAGTCCGCGGACGAGCAGCAGTCCCAGGGCGCGCAGGACTCGGATGAGGATGGGCTTCCCGACGACGTCGAGCAGTCCGGTCAGAACCCGACCGATCCGCAGAATCCCGACACCGACGGTGATGGCCTGCCCGATGGGGCCGAGGACCTGAATCGCAACGGTCGGTTGGATCCGCAGGAGACCGATCCCAACAATCCGGACAGCGATGGCGATGGCGTGACGGATGGCGAGGAGGGCAGCGCGGGAAGTGCAGAGCCGCAAGGGGAGCTGCAGGAGCTCGAAGGGCTGACTCCGGAGGAGGCCGAGCGCTATCTCCAGGCCCTCGAAGAAGGGCGGCCCGAGCGGCAGCTGCCTCCGGGTACCAAGCGGAGTCGCAACAAGAAGGACTGGTAATCCGGATGCGCAGATCGAGGATCACAGTTCTCCTGGCGCTCATTTTGGCTAATGGCCTTGTCGGGGCGGCCCAGGCCGATGGCATCACGGCCACCATCAATCGGCCGGAGGCCTCTATCGAAGATCAGCTGCTGCTGACGGTGACGGTCGAAGGCTCCCGCAGCGCCAGCCCGCAGCTGCCCGAGCTGGCGGACTTCGACGTCTATTCCCGCGGCCAGTCGACGCAGATGAGCTTCGTCAACGGGCGCGTGACCTCGAGTGTCAGCTACAACTACGTGCTTGTCCCCCGGGCAACGGGGACCTTCACCATCGGCGCTGCCACTATCGAATTGGCCGGCGAGGTCTATACGAGCGAGCCGATCCAGGTGCGAATCGTTGGTGCCTCCGAACGGCCCGAGGAGACCAGGGATGTCTTTCTGTCGGCGAAGGTTTCTACGACCAACCCCTACGTCGGTCAGGAAGTAACCTACATCTGGCGCTTCTATCGGCGTGTTCGCATTGGCGATGCTCGGCTCGAGCCCCAGGAGTTCCAGGGTTTTCTGGTCGAGGACCTTGGCGAGGTGCGGGAGTACGAGGCGACGGTCAACGGGGTGCAGTATCTGGTCAGCGAAATCCGCAAGGCCTTGTTCCCGCAAGAGGACGGCGTTTTGGTGATACCGCCATCGCGGTTGACTGTCGAGGTCCTGGTCCGCAGTAGTCGAGGTCGCGCCAGTGCCTTCGACAGCTTCTTCGGAACGACGGCATCGGAGACCAAGACTCTCAGAACCCGGGAGATCGAGCTGCAGGTGCGTCCTCTGCCAGAGGCTCCCCCCGGATTCTCCGGCCTGGTCGGCGACTACGACATTCAGGCGCGGATCTCAAAGGCCGAGTTGCAGGTTGGCGAGTCGGCCACCTTGAAGCTCAGCATCAGCGGTAGCGGTAACGTCCAAATGATCGGGGAACCGAGTTTGCCCGAGATGCCCGAGTTCAAGACCTACGATGACAAGCCCACGGGCTCGATCGAGAGATCGGGTGCCCGATTGACGGGGTCGCGAACCTACAGCAAGGCTTTGGTCCCCCTGATAGCGGGAGAGTTGGTGGTGCCGCCAGTCGGCCTGACCTTCTTCGATCCCGAGGCAGGCGAATTCCGCCAGATCCGGACTGCCGCGATTCCCTTGCGAGTCGCGCCAAGGGAGGGCAAGGAGGATCTCAATCTCACGGAATCCGTGGCACCGACCACCGGCAAGGTCGCTGTGCGTATCCTCGCAGACGATCTGTTGCCCATCTATAAAGGCCTCGACGCCGTCCAGCCTCTCTGGACACAGGGACGGGGGGCATGGCTCTTCTGGGTGGGTCTGCTGTCGCCCCCACTACTGTTCGGGGGCCTGTGGATCGGTCAGCGACGTCGGGAACGGTTCGCGCTCGACTCGGCTCTGCGTCGCCGGCATCATGCACTGCGTGAGGTGCGCAAGGGGCTCAAACAGATTCGCCATGTAGGGAATTCGCCGCATGAAGTCTCCCAGGCGGCTTCGCGCTGTCTCCGAGGGTACGTTGGCGACAAGCTGGGCCTCGAGGGAAGTGCATTGACCCCCACGGAGGTCGAGCAGCAACTGCGTGGACGTGGTGTCGCCGAGGAGTGGGTAGGCAAGGCGCGCAACCTGCTGGAGCAGCTCGAAGCGGCCCAATATGGTGGCGAACCGGTCGTCGCCGAGGATGCGATTGCTCAAATCGAGGATCTGGTCAAAGTCCTCGAGAAGGAGGTTCGGGGATGAAGGTCCTGAGCGCCATCCTCCTGGCACTTGGCGGCCTGGCGGGTTATGCCGGGGCACAGCAGGATACTCTCGTGCCTACAGAACCGGTTGCGGCGTTTCTGGCCGGCAACCAGGCCTATGAGAATGGGGATTATGCGGGGGCAATCCGTGCCTATGAAGCTTTGATCGACCAGGGTGCTGCCAACGGCAAGATCCATTTCAACCTCGGCAACGCCTATCTCAGGAATGGTGAGCTCGGCAGCGCTATCGCCGAACTGCGGCGTAGCCACAATCTGCAGCCGCGAGACGGAGACATTCAGGCCAACCTGACTTTTGCCCGGCAGAGTACCCGCGACGCCATCGCGCCACCCGCACCCTCTGACGTGCTTTCGACGCTGCTCTTCTGGCACTACGGCTTGAGTCGCTCCGAGCTGGCAGCGGCACTCGTCCTGGTCAATGTTCTCTTCTGGACTCTGGCTGCCTTGCGTCTCTTCTTCCGCGAGTCGGAGATCTTGCGGTGGGCTTCCGTAGGAACCCTCGCCGGTCTTGTCTTGATCGGTGGGTCGGTCGCGGCGCACCAGTTCGTTGCGCGACCCGTGGCAGTGATCTTGCCGCCCGAGATCGATGCCTATGCGGCTCCGGACGGTGAAGCGGTGGTGCGTTTCAAGCTTCACGCCGGTACGGAGGTCCTGATCAGGGACGAGCGCGACGGGTGGCTGAGGATCGCCTTGCCCGATCAACAACAGGCGTGGATCGAACGCTCCTGGGTCGAAGTCGTAGACAGCTGAAGCGACAATAGTCCCAGCTGCCTATCGCAGCTGGATTGCCGTGTCGTAAATCCTGCCGTCGCGCAAATACTCGATGTCGAGACTCTTGCCAGGCGGGTTGCGCTTGAGGAACTGCATGAAGTCCTTGTCACTGACCACGGCGTAGTCGCCAATCCAGAGCACCAGGTCGCCTTTGCGCAGTCCCGCGCGCGCTGCCGGGCTCTTTTTCTTGACCTGTTTTACCAGCGCACCGCGCAGTTGCAGGTCCTTGTAGTCGATACCCGCGAATTCCAGGCCGATCTTCTTGGGTGGAACGGGTTTGCGTGGTCGGGCATCCCCGGCCACGATAGCCCGTTCTTTCGCCAGTCGGCTGCGTGCCTTTTCCAGGTTTGCCGCCGCCTCGGTGGAATTCGGATCGAGGCTCAGGGCGCGCAGGTAGGCTGCTTCAGCTTGTGCCAGCTTGGCATCGGCGAGGAAGAGATCTCCCAGGATGATCTGCCGCGCGGCCGACTCGGGATCGAGCTCGGCGGCCCGAGTCAGGCTGGCAGTCGCCTCTGCCTCGTCACCCATCGCCAGTTGTGTTTGTCCCAGAATGGTCCAGGCCTGTGCGGAGGTCCGATCCCATCCCAATGCTTGATTGGCCCGATCCAGGGCCGACTGGAACTCTTCCTGTTGCAGATGGAGGGCGGCGAGGTCAACCGCTGCCGCCAACGCGATGCCGGTACGGTTGTTCCCATCTGCCAGAATGCTTTTCTCCAGGGCCTGCGATGCCGCCTCGGTCTGTCCCTGACTCGCTTCCAGGGTAGCGAGCGTCATCCAGAGTTGAGCGTCGTTGGCATGCCGTCCGAGAAAGCTCTCCAGAACCATCGAAGCCTGGCCAGCCTGTCCTGTCTCGGCGAGGCTGTGAACCAGGGCCGCGATCACTTCCCGGTCGTCTGGAAGGAGCTCGGAAGCTCGTTCCAGCGGGGCGACAGCGGCCTGGAATTGATCATTGCCGAAATGGAGCAGGCCGAGACGCGTCCAGGCTGAGCGTTCCCCGGGGTCCACCCTGGTGGCTTCCAGGTAAGACTGCTCGGCGTCTTCCAGGCGCGCCTGACGCTGATAGATGATCCCCATGCTGACCAGAGATTTGGCCCTTAGATTGGTCATCTCGGCACCGCTTTTCTTGTAGGTCAGGGAGATGACACGTTCAAAATCGGCGAGTGCTTCGGGTGCGGTGCCTGAGCGCAGATCCAGTAGGGCCAGGTTGTAGAGGGCCACGGGGTTGTCGGCATCGAGGCGCAAAGCCTCCTCGAGAAGGGATCGCGCTTGCGGGTCGCGGCCGGCCTCGAGCGCAGCCACACCTAGCTGGGTCCTCTCTGTCGATTCCTGATGGCGATCGCGTCGAGCGATGTCGAGAGCCTGTCGGTAGAGCAGCTCGAAATCCCGGTTGTAGAGGGATGCGTCGAAGGGTTGATCGATATCGATGCTGAGTGAACGGGTCAGCAGTTGCACGGGTCTCGAGGTGTCACCTGCAAGGTGCAGGAGCCAGGCGCCGGTGAACAAGGCCTTGGCTTTGGCCTCTGGTTCGGGCTGCTTGACAGCGATCTCCTCATACAGCTCGGCAGCGCGTCGCAGGTCTCCCTCGGCGTAGCGCTCTCTGGCCAGACGCTCGAGTATCTGGATATCGGTGTCGAAGGTGGATTGAGTGGTCTCAGCGGCCGCAGCCGACGCAGGCGCGAGGAGGAGCAGTAGCAGGGGTAGCAGAGACCGAGATCGACTCATGAGGTCCTCACTCCTTCAGGTCTCGATAGCGGACGGCCAGTTCCCGCTGGCCGGTCAGATCGAAGGTAACGACGGTTTCGCGGGTCGAAGCGATCTCGAACTTCGCTGTGACCAGAGCGATTGTCGGGTCTGACGTGGCGAAGACCTGGAGCTCGTGCTGACCTGGGGGCAGTGGCAGATCACGCAGCGGGCTAGGGCCGATCGGCTTTCCGTCGAGAGTCACCAGGCCCTGAGGAGAGCCGAGGCTGGGTTGCACCGAGAGCGTCCCCGGTCGGTCGATGGGATTACTCAGGGTGCGTTCTTCTCCGGGAGCCAGAGTTGTCCGGAGCGTCCTCGAAGCCTGGTACTCGGGGGTGACGAGGGAGTATCGGACGGTGTACTCACCCGGTTCCAGCTCGTAGGACAAGCTGCCCGACAGTTTCACGGGCTTTGCTCCGTTGATGGATGCCGAGATTCCCGTATGCCATCCCTTGGCCAGAGTCAGGCTCGCCTTCTCGACAACTGGCGGAGGTGGAGGCACCGGTTCTGGAACCATCTCAGACGTCGGGAAGACGAGGGTCGAACCGGCTCCTTCGGGTTGACCGTGGAAGGCGCTCGTGGGCTGCATGAGGATCCGATTCTCGGTCGGATCGAGCCCCAGGTTGGCGATCAAGCCGAGATCTGCGAAGCCTTCTGGCCACGGAACGCGGTTCTGAGTGGCCAGGGCCGTGTAGGAAGCTGCGAGTAGGCCGACGATGGCGACGGGAGCCACGATCGGCATCCAGTGACGCCGGCGGCGAAGACGGATGGAAGGAGGTGTCACGATCTGATGCAGGGTCGGGTCGAAGTTGCGAGCTGATCGGCCCGAGCTGTCGGCTGTTGTGCCTTTGGCGGGGCCGGTGGCCGAAGCCACGTTGCGAATCTCACTGGAGAAGTCCCTGTCGCCGGTAGCGCTTCGCATCTGTTGGCGGATTCCTTCCAGATCCCCCAGGACCGCTTCGAAGTCGGGGTAGCGCTTTTCGGGGTCCTTTTCCAGGCAGCGCGTGATGAGCTGGCGAAGAGCGTCCGGAAAGAGATTCGTGGGCAGTGTGATCGGTCCGGGATCGTCGTTGAGGATGGAGAAGAGCGTGGCAGAAATGCTGTCCTGCTCGAAGGGGCGCTTGCCAGCGAGGAGCTCGTAGGCGAGGACGCCGTAGGAAAAGATATCGGTCCGTTTGTCAGTCGGTTTCCCCTTCACCTGCTCGGGGGACAGATAGGCAGCGGTTCCTACTGCCATGCCGTCCTTGGTCAAGCGGGTCTCGGTGTTCTGCAGCATGGCGACACCGAAGTCCATGATCTTGGCGGTACCGTCGTCGAGGATCCGGATGTTGGCCGGTTTGATGTCCCGATGGATGACCTGCTGCGCGTGCGCGTAGGCCAGGCCACGAGCAATCTGAATCAGGTAGTACAGACGCTCGGGATAGGGCACGAAGCGGCGTCCCTCGATCTTGTGATCCAGGTCGCTGCCAGCAAGGAATTCCTGGACCAGATAGGGGGTGCCGCTTTCGGTCCCGAAGTCGAAGATGCGGACGATATTCGGATGATCGAGTCGTCCGGCGATCTCGGCTTCCCGGTAGTAGCGCTGACGCAGTTCCTTGTCGGGTGAGGTGCAGGTCTTGATCGCCACGTGACGCTTGATAAAGGGATCGAAACCCTTGTAGACGATGCCAAAGCCACCTTCTCCGATGGGCTCGAGGATCTCGTACTTGCCGAGCTTCTCGGGAACTGGTGGCACTTGGGCAGCACCAGACCCAGGTGGCGTGACGATTCTCTGGGTTCGACCTTGCACTTTCCGCTTCCGTTCCTGCGGCGTCGGGCCCCTGTCGAGGACCCGAGCGCACCTGTACCGGGCAGGTGGCAGATCCTGCCGACACTGCCCAGATCTCCGTTCTCCATGGTAGGCACAGAGTGCGTAAGCCCCTATGAAACCCGTCACTTCCGTCCGGCGAAGCAATCGGCCAAAGGGGGCCTGAAAAAAAGGCCGGCCACTGGGCCGCATCGGTTCGTCCGTCCATTCGCCTCTCTCCGCAAGAGGAGGGTGAGGCTGCGTTTGGCGAATGGACGACCGCACCGTCGGGTCCACACTGCTACGATCTCGCCAAGGGGCGTGGGGTGTGGTCCCAGGACGGGTCTCTTTCCAAGCGCATCCAGGTAATCGTTGCAGATCACTCAGGGTCCGGCGCGCCGGCAAGCGAGCGAACGCCTTCTGGCTCAACGCCACTTAGCGTGAGCGTGCCCTCCGGGGCCACACCCGACGACCCGCACGATCGCCGAGCCGTCGAGACGACTCCATGCGGTCACCCTGCATGTTTCTCGCCGTCACGCACCGTTTCGGCCGTCCAATCGCCTCACTGCGCAAGAGGTGGGTGAGGCTGCGTTCGGCGAATAGAGGGCCGAACCGCCCCCTCCGGGACCACCTGCCACGAGCCACGGCGATGGCATTGAGACCACCCAGAGAACAGGCGCAGACGCGTGGCCCTTACAACCCCCATTGACAACCGAGGAGAACACGGCAGCCGCTTGATTGGCCCGGGTGTGGTTCGCTTAGCAGGATTGAAGAACTACTTGCACCATCCTCTCCGCAGCGTTTCCATCCCAAAGGGGCGGGCATTGGCCTTGTTGCCAGTTACCGGAAAGCACCTCTGCAGCCGACCTCTCGATGAGGTCCGGGTCGGTTCCGACCAAGCGATTGGTGCCCAGGGTCAGTGTGATGGGCCGCTCGGTGTTTTCGCGCAGAGTCAGGCAAGGAATATTCAAGAAAGTTGTCTCCTCCTGTAAGCCGCCAGAATCGGTAAGCACCATGGTTGAACGGAGAACCAGTGCCAGAAAATCGACATAACCCTGGGGCTCGACCAGGTGGATATGAGAGGAAGACTGATCGAGTCCAAGGGCCTCGAGTCGTCTCGCGGTCCTTGGGTGAACCGGAAAGACCACCGGAAGTCTTTTCCCCACTCTAGAAAGTCCCTGCAAGCAGCGGCGCAGATCTTCTTCGCGGTCGACGTTGGAGGGACGGTGCAGGGTTGTCACCGCATAGGGCTTCCCGACCAGATTCAGTCGCTCGACGGCGTCGCTTGCTTCGGCGTGGCTTCGGAGCCGGATCAGAGTGTCGATCATGACGTTGCCGACCAGGTGGATCCGGGCTCTGTCAATACCTTCGGCCAACAAGTTGGGCTCTGCCTCGGCCGAGTGTGTGAAGAGATAGTCAGACAGACGATCAGTAAGGATGCGATTTATCTCTTCAGGCATCGACCAGTCTCGGCTCCGGAGGCCAGCCTCGACATGTGCTACCCGAATCTGGAGCTTGGCAGCGACGAGCGCGGCAGCCAGTGTTGAGTTGACATCACCGACGACAACTACCAGATCGGGCTGCTCCGCAAGGCAGACCCTCTCAAAAGAAGTCATCACCGCTGCGGTCTGTTGAGAGTGGCTGCCGCTGCCGATTCGAAGCTCGTAGTCGGGTCGGGCCAAGGCGAGATCCCGAAAGAACGCTTCAGCCATGTTCTCGTCATAGTGCTGGCCTGTATGAACGAGGATCGGCTTCAACTCGGGCCGCTTCCTCATCGCAACCAGAATGGGGAGGATCTTCATGAAGTTCGGGCGGGCACCGACTACACAGAGTACTTTCAAGGGTCTGCTGGGCCTTTCAACTCAATGACAGGTTTCGGGATAGTACCATCGCTCCCGATCCTCATCGATTTCGAAATTGGTGAGGCGGAACGTGGAAACCGTTCTCACGATCCGCGCTGCTCAGTAGCGCCAGCTGGTCAGGTCGGCCCCCTCGGGTGCCGAGTCCTCGATGCGTTGCATGATTTTGGGCAGGTAGAAGGTGTTGTAGCGCAGACGCGACAGGTGGTTGCCGTTCTCGTGGTCGCCGTTCCAGCAGTGCTCGGCCCGGTCCCCGTAATCCACCTCGCCGCCATAGTACGGATCGGTGGTGGATTCCAGGAAGTCCTCCATCAGGTAGACCGCGTTGTTGAGGTAGTAGTTGTCCATGTCCCCGCAGTAGATATGAATCTTGCCCTCGAGTTTGGGCCCGAGCTCCTGCCAGTCCCGTTCCAGGATGAATCGCAGGTCGTAGTTCTGCTGCCAGGACTTCGCCACCTCCGGGTCGATCTCGCCGGTGAGCTTGTCCCAGATGGGCTGAGGATAGCCGTCCTCGCCCACGGGTGAGTAGACGGCCTGCCAGATATCGAACTGGTCGCCCGATCGGCTGTGCGTACCCAGGGCAAGCTCCATGTGGTTGTAGTCACCAACGTAGGCGTCGACCTGGCCCAGCCAGTTGCGATGCGCCGGTCGCTCGAGTCTGGCGAAGCCCCCTTCTCGCCAGTAGGCATTCGTGTCTTCATAGATGTTGACCGTGGTGTAGGCGCGGAAATCGATCGGGTCCGGACAGGCGGCGAAACAGCCGTTGTATTCCTCCGGGTAGAACACCTGTGCGGCAAGGGCTTCCCAGCCACCGGTGGAGCCGCCGTAGAGATAGCGGGCCCAGGGCTCACCCAGACCGCGAAAGGTCTTCTCGATGTAGGGGATGAGCTCGTAGGTCAGAGCATCGCCATAGGGGCCCAGATTCGCGGAATTCACCGCATAGGAGTCGTCGTAGTAGGGATTGGCGTGTTGGATTTCGATCACCAGGAAGCGCGGGAAGTCCGGCCCGATCCACGTCTTGTAGAAGTCGTAGGCTTCCTGTTCCTGGATGCGGTTGTAGCAGTCGATCTGGAAGCGCTCACTGTACTCACACTCGAGCTCTGGATCGGGCGGTGTCGTGCGAAAGCCGCCGAAGTCGGCAGGAAAGTGCCCATGGAAGATCATCAGAGGATAGCGAGCCTCGGGGTGCTGGTCGAAGCCCTCGGGCACCAGGACATGTGCCCCGAGGTACATGGGTCGACCCCAGAACTCGCTCAAGAGATCGCTCTGGATCCTGACGTGTTTGACATACGGCGTGTCTTCGGGCTCTTCGATCGGAGGAATGACCTGGTCGAGAACCAGCTCGAGTGAGCTGTTCGTCTGCGGGTCGAGCTGAACCTGTCGAGGCTCGCTGAAGAGGTTGCCGGGGGCGGTGTTCCAACGTTGTCCCTCGCCCCGGTCCATGGGGAGCTTCACGACGTGACCGTCTGCACGATGAAAGGTCTCGTAGCGGTGCAGGACCGCCTGAATCCAGTACTCACCCTGGGGCAGGTCGGCCAAGGAGTCGATGGGGTAGCCGAACACCTCTCGATCGAGGACAGCCGGCGAACCAGGCGCGAGACCGTCGACGTCGATACCGAAAATCTGGATCGCCTTGACGCCAGCTGTCACCTGCTGCCGTGGCTCAGTGTCACCCTTGCGGCTGATCAAGACGAGGATCCGACCGTCGACGGGTTCATCGAGGACGGTGTCATCGAACCGCACAGAGATCCTGGTTTGGGCGCTGGCAGCACCCGGACTCGTCAATAGAACCAAAGCCAGACCGATAATCGTAGTCTTCATGGAACCCCTCCTGTGGGGTCTATGCTAACCCGGAGAGGTCCACTGCAGTTAGAATGTCGCCGCTATGGAAACAGCCGTGAGCCACTCTGAATTTGGCGCAGCTCTGGACCGCGTTGGGCATTGGCCGCTGTGTCGCGGAGCTGTGACGACCCTGCAAGTCAATGTCGGCAAGGTCTGTAATCAGGCCTGCCATCACTGTCACGTCGAGGCCGGTCCGGCGCGAACCGAGTCGATGACCGCGCGGACGGCCGAGAGAGTCCTCGAGCTACTGGCGAGCTCGCCGGATGTCGGGGTTCTCGATATCACCGGAGGCGCGCCTGAGCTCAACGCCAATTTCCGCCAGATGGTGGTGTCCGCGCGCGGTCTCGGTCGCCACGTCATTGACCGCTGTAACCTCACGGTGTTGTTCGAGCCCGGCCAGGAGGAGACCGCCGATTTCCTGGCACGCAACGGGGTCGAGATCGTCGCGTCGCTGCCCTGTTACCAGTCCGAGAACGTCGACCGCCAGCGCGGACTGGGTGTCTTCGATCGTAGCGTCGAGGCTCTGCGTCGGCTGAATGCACTCGGCTATGGCCGGGAGGGTTCCGGGCTGACGCTGAATCTGGTGTTCAACCCGGGTGGACCGAGTCTGCCCCCGGAGCAGGCGTCGCTCGAAGCAAGCTACAAAACCGAGCTGTTCGAGCGCTTCGGAATTCAGTTCAATCGCTTGCTGACACTGACCAACATGCCGATTCGGCGGTTTGCCCAAGACCTGGAGCGCACCGGAAAGACCGAGGCATACATGTCACTGCTGGTCAATCACTTCAATCCCGACACCATCCCGGGGCTGATGTGTACCTCACTTCTGTCTGTCGGCTACGACGGGCGGATCTATGACTGCGACTTCAATCAGATGTTGGAGATGCCTCTGGCAGAGGGTCCCGAGACGCTGTGGGAGCTGCAGGGTCTCGAAGAGCTGGTCGGGCGTCCCGTCGCAACGGGCGCGCATTGCTTCGGATGTACAGCGGGCACGGGATCGAGTTGCGGTGGTGCCCTGATCTGAGTGGTTCGTTCAGAAACGAGTCTCAGGTGCGGTAGTTTCAGTTGGTGGGAGTGTTCCCTTCGTCGGTGTCGAAGGAGTCGATGGCATCTTCTTCCTCTTCGAAGATGTCGAAGACCTGTGCGATCTGGGTGATGTTCAGGACATCGCGGATGTTCGAAGGCAGGCGCAGTAGCTTCATCTGACCGCTGGACTCCGATACCCGCTTGTAGGCCGCAACCAGTTCGGCCATGCCCGAAGAGTCCATCCGGGTGACCTTGTGGAAATCCACCAGAATCTTGTTGGAGCCTTCCGCCATGACTTTGTTGACCGAGTCTCGCAGGGCGATGTCGCCACGGCCGATGGTGATCTTGCCCGAGGGTTCCAGAACCGTCACACCTCTACTCGTACGAGAAGGAAACGTCATTCCTTGTCCTCCTTGTCCTCTTCTGGATTGGCTGCAGTCAGACGCTTGCGCAGCTTGACCACCGTACCCTTGCCGCCGTCGAACTCGAACTCGACTTCATCCATGAAACTGTTCATCAGGAGAATCCCTCGCCCTCTCGGTTTGAACAGATTCTCGGGTGCCAGAGGATCGGGAAGTCCCTGCAGATCGAAACCTTCACCTTCGTCTCGAATTCGAATCGTCATCTCTTCCTTATCGAATACGAAGGAAACGGCGACACGTTTCTCGGGCTGTTCCTTGTTCCCGTGCTGGACGCCGTTGGCCACGGCTTCACGAATCGCCAGGCCCAGGCGTTCCACGGATTCATCATCCATACCCGCGTGACGCAGGACGGCGTCGGTCACCACGTCGACAAGGTCAATGTTGTCGAAGAGGCTGCCGATATTGATGTCGACTTGCAGCTGCTCGCTCATGATCAAAAAATCTGGCAGATTCTATCAGAGCCTGTAGTGCCGGTGAACTCGCACCTCATGGCACGATGATCGCCGGCACCTCTCGCGCCTCGAGTAGAGCGGTGAAAGCCCGGACATCGGAATCCAGTACCTCCTGGAGCTCGCTCTGGACCGCGTCGAGCTCGGCCCGCAAGACATCGTAGCGTTCCGTCGCGCCGGCGGTGGGAGCGGCGTCGGCGCTCTGCACGACCCCCAGCAGATCGAGCAACTGGTTGTCCAGCCTGGGGGGGAAGTTCAGGACATCCTGAGATGCCTCGGCATTGGTTTGGTAGATCTTCTTCTCGATGGCATCGAGTCGCGCGGTCGAAGCTTCAACCAACGCGGTCAGGTCCTCGTCGGGCTCGCCTGATTGCAGACGATCGGCAAGAGCCGTGATCTGCGCTCGCACATCGCGGGTGGTCTCGAGTGTGCTGTGGCTCTCCGTCAGGGTCTCCCAGATCTGCCTGGAGAGAAGGTACTGTTGTTCGTAATCTGCCGCCGTCGTCGACAATCTCGGATCACCCAGGACTTCGATGTCGACGAGGTCACTCGCGTCGCCCAGATTGAGCCTGGCCTGGTAGCTGCCGGGTGGCACCTTCGGTCCTCGGGCCGTTCCCCAGAGAATCGCACCTTCGACTAACTGAGCATCGCTGATTCGCAGATTCCAGACGTAACGGTTCAGCCCTTTCTCGGTCGTCAGCTTGCGGCTGGTTTGTGGTCCGCTCATGAACCGGCGCCAGGGGTTGGGAGCCTCGGGCTCTTCCTTCTCGCTGGAAAGCGAACGCAAGACGTTGCCGGAGCCGTCGAGAATCTCGAGAGTCAACTCCTCTTCGGGTGTCTCGTCGAGCCAATAGTGAAGCACGATACCGCCCGGGGGGTTCTGGCCCGCTGAGCCGGCATTGCCGAAGGAGGACCCTCCGCCGAAGCGGTAACCCGCTCGTGGCTCGAGCAACTTCATCGTCGACGCTTTCAGCTCCTCCGTCAGCTGATGGAGCGGGGTGAGATCGTCGAGGATCCAGAAGGAACGTCCCTGGGTGGCCACGACCAGATCCTGTTGCTTCACCGCCAGGTCGGTCACCGGCGTGATCGGGAGATTCTGCTGAAACGACTGCCAGTTCGCGCCATCATCGAAAGAGATGTATAGCCCGAACTCGGTACCCGCAAACAGCAGACCCCGGTGATCCGGGTCTTCGCGCACGACGCGCACAAAGTGGTTCTGCGGGATACCGTTGCTGCCGGTGGTCAATAGTTGCCAGGTGGCTCCATAGTCGTTGGTGCGGAAGACAAAAGGTCTGAAATCGTCGAACTTGTAGCGCGTCACCGCGAGAAAGGCCCTGCCGGGATCGTGGGCTGAAAGCTCGATGCTGTTGACCTGCCCCCATTCAGGGAGTTGTCCGGGGGTGATTTCGGTCCAACTGCCGCCGCCATTCCGGGAAAGATGAACCCTGCCGTCATCGGTTCCCGCCCAGAGCAGGCCCGGTGTCTGTGGAGATTCCTCGAAGGCGAAGATCGTGTTGTAGACCTCCACGCCGGTGTTGTCGAGGGTGATCGGTCCGCCGGCGTAGTCCTGCTTCTCCGGGTCGTTGCGGGTCAGGTCGGGGCTGATGGTCTCCCAGCTTTGCCCTTCGTTCGTCGACCGGTGGACGAACTGGGAGGTGTGGTAGAGCACGTTGGGATCGTGCGGCGACAGTCGAATGGGGGCATTCCACTGGAATCGGTACTTGAGATCCCGTGGTGCCTGGCCCACGGCCAATTGAGGATAGGCCATGATCTCCCTCTCCTGATCGACGGAGTGATCGTAACGCCCGATAGTCCCGCCATAGCAGCCCGAGTAGGTGACGTAGGGATCTCGCGGATCCACCGCGACATGCCCGCTCTCGCAGCCGCCGATGACGTACCAGTCATTACGTCCGATGCCTCCAGAGGAGGTGCGGTTGGGTAGTGCTACGCACGAGTTGTCCTGCTGGCAGCCATAGACATGGTAGGGAAACCTGTCGTCCACCGTGACCCGGTACATCTCGGCGGTCGGCTGGTTACCCTGGGTCGACCAGGTACTGCCGCCGTTGTACGAGATATTGGCACCACCGTCGTTGGCGTTGATCAGCACCTCAGGCCGCTCGGGGTGGATCCAGAGGTCGTGGTGATCGCCATGAGGCGCCCGGATGAAGTCGAAGCTCTTCCCCGTGTCGATCGACCGCCACAGGCCGGTGTTCAGTACATACACCGTATCGGCGTTCTGGGGATCGGCAAAGACATGGGTGTAGTACCAGGCGCGCTGGCGGAAATTGCGGTCAGGGTTGATCAAGCGGAACTTGTCGCCGCCATCATCGGAGCGGAACAATCCACCCTCCTCGGCCTCCACCAGAGCCCATACGCGATCGGGGTTGGCAGGCGACACCGCGACGCCGATCCTCCCCTTGATCCCTTTGGGCAGACCTTCGGTCACCTCCTCCCAGGTGGCACCGCTATCGGTCGACCGGTACAGCCCACTCTCTTCGCCTCCGCTGGTCAGCGTCCAGGGTTTGCGTTCCGACTCCCAGATTGCGGCGAAGAGGATTCGGGGGTTCCCGGGGTTCATCGAGAGATCGACCGCGCCGGCCCGGTCGCTGACGTAGAGCACTTTCTCCCAGGTCTGCCCACCGTTCTGTGAACGAAAAACGCCTCGCTGCTCGTTGGCACCGAAGATGTGACCCAATGCCGCGACGAAAACGAGTTCGGGATTCTGTGGATGGACTCGGATACGGCCGATCTGACCGGCTTCTTCGAGGCCAACATGGGTCCAGGTCTTGCCGGCGTCGGTTGATCGGTAGACGCCGTCACCCGGGGAAATATTGCCCCGCGGGCAGGCGGACCCAGTACCGACGTAGATAACGTTGGGGTCGGAAGGGGCGACCGCTATGGCGCCGATCGAAGCGCTGGTGAAGTGCTCGTCAGAGATGTTGCTCCAACGTGCTCCGCCATTGTCGGTCTTCCAGACTCCGCCCCCGGTCGTCCCCATGTAGAAAGTCAGGGGATCGCCAATCACTCCACTCACGGCAGTCGACCGGCCGCCGCGGTAGGGCCCGATGTTGCGAAACTTCAGAGGTTCGAAGAGCTCGGCGTCGAACAGGGAAGTGCTTCCGTTGCTGGTAGCCGTCTCCTCCTGCTTGGCATGCAGGGCCGGTGTCGTTGCCAGGATCGCTATCGCGAGTCCGGCGAGAATTCGATGCGAAGCTGATTGTTGGCTCACGGTCAGTCCCCTCCAGATTGACTTCCAGTGGTTGCAGAGTGGATTGCGGTCCCAGCGGACGCGGGCAGTATAACTGCGTTCGATCAATCCGGCGAAAGGACGACGGAGCTCGTCAAGTGTGGGTTGGCGAAGCCGACCCGGTCTCCGGCCCGTTTGCCGGGGATGGGAAGCAGCCGCGCTGCCAGTGGCTTCTTGAGTCGCGAAGCCAGGGCCGCAACATCGAGGATCAAACGGGACAGCACTCCGCTGTCGGTGTCCCCCGGAATTGGGATGACATCGAATCCAGTGCCGCAGACGCTGGAGTAAAGCAGCAGGTCCCCTATGTGGAATCGTCCCTCTTCGGCCCGTTGGGCCAGCACCCGATCTTCCAGCATAGGCAGCATCAATCCGGAGTAACCGCAGCTGGTCAGGCGAGCGGCATCCAGGGCACGGGTGATGGCAGCACAGGCGACGAGAGTCGAAGGGCTACCGAAAGGTTGCCCCGTCAGGGCCTCGATCGGACCGGCGATGCTTGCATCGAGGCTGGGCGCGGGCGACAGATCGATGCCACGGAAATACCAGTCCGCGTCGGTCGAGATCTCTCGAGCTATCTCCTCCACAGGCGCGATGGCCTCTTCGAGGACAGGCTGTAAAACGGCGGAGGCGGTTCCGGGGTCGCTGGCCTGGGCGAAGGCCTCGCCTACCAGGCCCGCCGATTCGAGCCCGATCGAGAAGGCTGCGGGCCCCCAATGAAAGGCTACGGGGAAGAAGGGAGTTCCGGCCGGGATGCGGGCGGCAGCACCAAACCTGAAGTTGGCTTCGCCGTTGTGCCCGACCCGCGAGATGGCCAGGATCGCCTCTGCTGCCGTCTGGACCGAGCGGTAGTGGACCTCGGAGGGCGGCGCTGCGATGACGACACTGAAGTAGAGTTGCTCGGTTTCAGCAGCCAGCTCAGCACACCACGCGGGGAACTCACTGGCATCCTCATTGTCCTCTATCAGCGGGCCGAGACTGATGATCTGTCCGGTGTCAGCGGCCGCCTGGTCCAAATCGCGAAGTACCTGCAGCGCACGTTTGGGCGCGAGCGACCGGAACAGGTGACTTTGTGGCTGGGTTGCGATGCGGGTGCTCTGCACTATAAGGCCGCTGTCTTCGAATCGTCGGCGGGCCATCTCGAGGAAGCGCACTGCCTTCTCGAAGAGCGCCGAGGAACCGGCAGGGTCGAGGTTCACACCCGCCGTGATGGTTCGGATGGCGAACCTTGAAGAATCCGGAATCATAGGCGTAGTCCTAGGTTCGGTGGGGGTCGATCACCGCACCCACAACCGAGTAATCGTAGTCGCCCTTTCCCTGATCCATAGCCTTTTCCACGAGTCTACAGAGGCCTTCGAGGGCATCGGTTTCCAGGCCGACTTCGGCAGCGAGGCCACGCGCGAGCTCCAGGTCCTTCAGCAGAAGCCGCGCCGGGAAATTGGGATTTTCGAACTCGCCTGAAAGGAGCCGGGGCAGCTTGGCATCGAAAGCGGGGGCATAGAGTGCACTCTTGCGCAGCTGAGTCATCAGTTCCTCGCTGTCGATATCGTGGTGTCGAACCAGGGCGAGAGCTGTTGCGAATCCGACCAGCTGGGAGCCGATCATCTGGTTGAAGGCCAGCTTCAAGGCGGCGGCCTGACCGACCTTGCCGATAAGTCTCGGTTCGGTCCCCATACATTCGAGAACTTCCAGCCAGCGCTCATACTGCTCTGGCGTTGCGCCCACCATGACGATCAGCGAGCCATCTCTAGCCTGGGGCCGGCTACCGAGCACAGGAGCCTCGAAGTACTCACCACCGGCTCGCCGAACATCCTCCAGAAGCGCAATGCTCTCTCGCGGTGCGATGGTCCCCATCTGGCACAGGCTTCTACCTGAGAGGTCTGGAAAGCGGCCGTGAGGCTCGAGTGCTTCGCGAATCGCGGGAGCGTCCGACAGCATGAGGAGTGTCAGTTCTGCACTGGCAATGGCTTCGGAGGGTGATGCTGCTGCAACCGCTCCCAGTTCCTCCAGGGTTCGGGTCTTGCTTCCAGTGCGGTTGTAGACGACGAGATCGTGACCGGACTCGATCAGTCGCTCACCCATCGGGCCTCCCATCAGTCCAGTTCCAATCAACGCCACTTTCACTTTGGGTCTCCTTTTCCGGGTCTTTCGTCAATTGTTTGGCAGGTCTGTTGCCCTCGAGGCATCAATGGTTCCAGGGACCAGGTGGCAGGCGGCATTGGTTCAAAAGTCGAGGTCGATTTCTTCCTGGGATGAAACCTTGTCGGCGATCCAGTCTCCGACGGCAGGCAGACCTGTTCCACCCAGCACCCGAGCCCTCCACTCACCACGGATCTCGCCTGCCGAGGTGTCGACCTCGGCCTCGATGTCGGCGATGACCCCTTGCTCGGAATCCACGGCTTCGAGCCGCAGGACGTGGCCCGCCAGAGTGCCCCTGACCGAGCCCTGATTGCCGTTACTGAGCCGGTAGGGGCCGCTGACCTGAGAGCCCTCGAGTCTCAAATTGATCAGACCGTACAGATCGAGCGGCTGGACCTCGAGCTGCCACATCCCTGTGAGTCCCTCTCGCGCGGTGCCAAAGAGCTCAGTTTGTTCTTCGAAATTGCGGGCGACGACCGCGAGTCGCTCCATCCGAGCGTACATGTTCTGTCTCGCTCTGGCCGTCTTCTCGAGGCTGGCGCAGGCGCGGTCGCGGGCTTCAGCCAATTGCGACTCCAGACGGTTGAGGTAGTCGAGGGTGATGTTGGGGTCTTCGAGAGCCTCGTCCAACTGCGAATGCAGCCGACCGAGCTCACTGATGGCCGATCTCTCGGCGGCTCGGGCCTGGCCGTACTCGTCGATCGCCCGATCGAGAAGCCGAGACTCCTGGTCGAAGGTGTTCTTGAGTGCGTCGCCCGATTGGGCGCTGGCGACGCCGGTATGCAGCAGGCACAGACAGCTCAGCAACAGGGGTAGAGGTCTCATCGACACCATCCTACCGTCTTGGCCGCGAATCGTTGCCGGAGGAGCGCAGGGGACCGCGGTTTGTAACAAAGTCCGGGACTGCTAGACGAAGACACATGTTGCCGCGGTCCGAAGAACGAAACGTCTAGCAGAGAGGAGAGTGCCATGCGACGAACCTGTGTCGTCATCCTGTTGTCATCCATTTTCGGGTTGCTTCTCGACAACCCGGCCAGCGGATCAGAGGTCACGGCTCTGAAGATCCGCGACAAGGTTTTCGAGCCGGAGAGTCAGGAGTTGCGCTACCAGCTTTGGAATGAATCCGACAAGACGATCACCGCCTGGCGGTTGAGCCTGGCCCGGAGCGATTCCCACGGTCATGCGCAAAAATCGATCCTGGATCAGGACTTCTTCGATGTCGATCGAACCACTGCAACGAGGCGGCCGGGCCCGCTGGATCCTGGAATGATCACCTCCGGCAGCTGGCGCCTCGATATCGGTGACGAAGAGCCCGGTATCCAAGCGCTTTCCGTCAAGGTGGTCGCGGTCATTTTTGACGACTCCACCTGGCAGGGTAGCGCACGAGCTGCCGAGGCCATTCTGGAGTCCCGAGAGGCGAGGGTCGAGGAGATCGGCAGGGTTCTCTCGTCGTTGGAGACGGGTAAGGGCAGATTCCGGACCCGTCAGGACTGGACAGCGACCTTGCAGCAGCAGTCCAAACAGCTCAGACAACAGGGTGAAGACCGGACCGTGCTGACCGAGGGTCGGCGGGAGAGCGCCGCGCAGGTTTCGGCGACGCGTCTGGAGTTGGCGCAGTGGCTCGAAGATGCGAGTCACGAGATCTCACTGGCCCCCGATCCCACGGAGACGATGGGCCATTTGACCGGCGCATTGCAGCGGCGTTATGACCACGGCCTGAAGGCGGTCCGATCGCGGCAAGGCAATGATGGGTCGACGGCACGCCGGGGCGGAGGTGACCAGTGAAGCGTGGGTCGGTTCTGCTTCTGATTCTGGTCTCGGTGGCGGGAACCCTGATCCACGCTGCGCCAGCAGAGTCCTTTTGCTGGGGCAGTCTGTCGATTCTTTCGCGCAGCACCCGTGCTCGCAATCGGTGTCCGTATCCGACGCTCACACGGACCTGGCGCGTGCGGTGCTTCGACGGCTGTGGGTATACCGACGGAACCTTCGATCGCTCTCTGACCGGCTATGGGGAGTGCTTCCAGGGAAAGTACTGCAATAGCGGTATCAAGTGCCTGCCGGCTGCTGGCTCCGACATTCATCGGTTCAACCCCCCGTCGTTGACGTCGACGATGATCAATCGAGAGGGCTACTATGCTCTGCCCTGTAACCTGGCGGGTTGCCGCACCAGCGGAATCAGCACGATGACCGTCGAGTGCAACTGCGATCCCTTTGGGGGACCCTCGAGTTGTGCCGAGAACGACCCCCTCGTGGTGAGCTTGAGAGATCAGAGATTTCACTTGACGGACCGGCAGAACGGTGTCGAGTTCGACCTCGGTGAGAGTGGTCTTGCAGCGGCGGTACCATGGACGGATCCGGCAGGAGACGAGGCTTTTCTGGTTCTGGATCGCAACGGGAATGGCACCATCGACAACGGCAGCGAGCTCTTTGGCGACGTGACTCCCCAGCATTCCACCGACGAGCCCAACGGCTTCCTGGCGCTGGCGGTGTTCGATGACGTGCTGAGTGGTGGAAACGAGGACGGCCGGATCAGCGCGGCTGACGCGATCTTCACGCGATTGCGGTTGTGGAGAGACGCCAATCACAACGGTATTTCCGAGGAGGGAGAGCTGGTGACACTCCAGCAGGTCGGGTTGGAGTGGTTCGATCTGGAGTTCAAGGCATCTGAGCGAGTCGATCGTCACGGGAATCAGTTCCGCTTCAAGGCCTCGAGCGGTTGGTCCGGGAATCGAGTCCGGCTCGTCTGGAACGTGTTTCTGGTCGCTCGATAGGCCCGATTCTTTCCCGATCCCAGGCAGGGCACCCGCGACGGGGCCGGGCAGTCTCGCCGGCCTCGTCAACGGGCTGGAGTGCGACATAATCGGGGGTGGCTGCTCGCGAACCATGAGACGTCGACATTTCTTCCGGCGGATTCTGACCGTCTCCATGCTTGGACTTTCGGGGGTCGCTCTGGTCAGCGCGGAAGACCAGCTTGCGGCGCCAGCGCAGGGTGGCGAACCTGCGCCAGAATTGGCACCCTACGAGAGATCGACAATCGCGCTGTTCGAGCGGGTTTCTCCCTCGGTGGCGTTCATCACGTCCGTCTCTCTGCAGCGCGATCGATACTCCCTCAATATCTATGAGATTCCTCGGGGCGCGGGCTCCGGCTTTGTCTGGGACCGGCGTGGCCACATCGTGACCAACTTCCACGTACTCGAAGGAGCCAGCACCGCCCGAGTGACGCTCTCGGATCAAAGTACCTGGGAAGCCGAGGTGGTGGGGATCGCTCCGGAGAAAGACCTGGCCGTCCTGCGGATCGAAGCTCCCAGCGACACTCTGGCGCCCATCGCCGTGGGCACCTCGCGTGATCTGCGCGTCGGACAGGCGGTCTTTGCGATCGGGAATCCCTTCGGGTTGGATCAGACGCTCACGACGGGGGTGATCAGCGCTCTGGGAAGGGAGATCGAGTCGAAGACGCGGATCCCGATTCGCGACGTGATCCAGACCGACGCCGCCATCAATCCGGGTAACTCGGGGGGGCCGCTGCTCGACAGCTCAGGCCGTCTGATTGGCGTCAACACCGCCATCTACAGTCCTTCCGGGGTCTACGCCGGTATCGGCTTCGCCATTCCCGCTGATACAGTCAGCTGGGTGGTGCCCGAGCTCATCGCCAAGGGACGCATCGAGCGCCCGACGATGGGTGTGGATATCGTGACGGCGCAGGCCGTCGCCCAGGTCGAGACGGAGGGCGCGCTGGTCATGCGAGTGCTCCGGGGCTCGGGAGCGGACCGCGCGGGGATCCGAGGGACCGAGCGCGATCGCTATGGGCGAGTGCGACTCGGCGACATCATCGTCGCGGTGGCGGGACAGTCGATCCGTTCGACGGATGATCTCTCGTTGGCCCTCGACCGGAAGCGGGCGGGTGAAGAAGTCGACGTGGAGCTCGTGCGGGATGGCCGCAGGATCCAGGTCAAGGTGGTCCTCGGTCCTGCGAATCGTCGTTAGTCGAGGGTCCCGGTCAAGAGATAGAATGCCGCCAAAGGAGGCTGAGCATGAAGAGAACGCTGATCTTGGGATTGGTGCTTGGGATGGCCAGTGCCGCATGGGGAGGTGAGCTGGCTGGAGTGACCATGCCGGATACCGTGCAGGTGGGGGGTGAGACCCTGCAGCTGAACGGGATGGGCCTGCGCAAGAAAGCGGTGATCAAGGTCTATGTCGCTGGTCTCTACCTGCCCGAGAAGATGAACGACGAGGCCGCCATTCTCGCAGCGGATAGCGTGCGCAGGACGGTGATGGATTTTCGCTTCGACGTGGGTGCGGACAAGATGTGTTCGGCCTGGAAGGAAGGCCTGGAGGCCAACACTTCCAGTCCCTCGGCGGCGCTCGAGGCCAAGTTCGACCAGCTCTGTGAATACCAGACGGACATGGAGAAGGGGCAGCAGATGGTGTACACCTATGTGCCTGGAAAAGGTACCGAGGTGGAGATTGAAGGGGAAGTCAAGGGAACCATCGAGGGCAAGGACTTTGCCGATGCCCTCTTTTCCTGCTGGATCGGTCCCAAGCCGCCGGGCGCTGCGTTCAAGAAAGGCCTGTTGGGTCTGTAGTCAGGGCTTCTGAGGCTCCTCCTGCGGTTCCGCGTCTCTCTCCAGTCGCAGCCGATCGCGCTCTTCGCGGAGTTGCTGTAGCTCGGCCTCCTGGAGTTCCAGTCGGCGATCGACAGTCTCCTGCAACTCTCTGTGCAGGGTCTCGATCTTTTCGATCTGATGCTCTTGTAGCCGGACCTTCTCCTGGAGCTCGAGCTCGAGGGCCTCGATTTCTTCCAGCGAGATCCTCTCCACGCGTTCCATCTGTCGCATGAGGTCTCGCTCCAGGCGTCGGGCCTCGGCTTCGACAGCACGAGCCTCGTGTCTCAGGGTCTCATCGATCCGTCGCAGCTCCACTTCCCTGGCCTGGTGTTGAGCCTCGCGACTCTGCCGGCGCCCCTTGACGGGTCGCACGCGTTCGACCAGACTGCGGCGCTGCCGGCTCGGCAGGTGGAAGGACTGCCGGAACGGGGGCAGCCTCGATCGGAATCACTTCGTCTGTCGCGGGCACGACAGCCGAGTCGGGTTCGACCTCGTCTTCGGCTGAAACAGGTGTGCGAGCGGGTGGGTGGGGCTCTTCGGCGGAGTCGGCAACCGAAAATCCCGGAACTGCCAGCACGGTGGACACCAGTAGCATGACAACGGCGGGAATCAGCCATCTCCGCCGGGGTGGATGGGGCAGGGGATAGCGGCGGTCCAGCAGGCGCTCGACTCGGCGTGTCAGCATCTGTCCGCGCGATGTGAGGGCCGGTGCAGGCAAGTCGCTCTGTCGGCAAAGCGTCCATTCGGCGACGTTGGCCAGACAGCGCGCCATCGTCAGCGGTCGACCGGTGCTCTCCGCCGCCCAGTCATCACATCGGTACTCGGCAATTTCCTGCAGCTGCCGACGGGCGACTCGATTCAGCGGCTGGAAGAACAACAGCGACTCCATGAGTCGCAGGACGGCTAACCAAACAGGGTCGTATCGCTTCAGATGGGCCAACTCGTGGGCCAGGATGGTTTCTTGCTGTTCCACCGGGAGGTCCAGCTCGACTCTCTCGGGAATACAGATTTCGGGTCGACGCCAACCTTTGGCCAGCGGCACATCGATCTCTGACGACATGCTGAGTCGAGCCGGTCGAGCCAACCCGACCGACTCGACAAGTCTGTCGAAGCGCTCGAAGGTTGGCCCTCGCACGATCCGTCTTCTTCTGGCCAGACGCCTCTCGAGTCTGGAGTACTGGATCGCTAGCTGGGTCGTCAAGATGATGGCTCCGAGGGTCCAGGCAGCCAGAAGGATGAGCTCGAAAGCAGCATGGGCGGAGGGAATTCGGGACTGCGCGAAGCCAGAGGCGACGGGTGTCTGCAGGTTCGCAGACACGTCGGGGGTAGTCCCCGTCATGTTCGTGGCGACGAGTTGAGTCTCAGTCCGGGAGGATAGCGCCCAGGAGCCACCCAGGGGTTCGATTGCCAACCCCACCTGCAACGAAGCGGTCAGCACACCGCCGAAGACCGCGGTGCGCCAGAGAGTCTCCTTGAGGGACAACCAGCGATCGTGCAGGTTCCGCGAGATCAGGGCGACAGTGCCGATGAGGATGGAACTGTGAAAGAAGTAGGTCATCAGCCAGGCAGTCATGTCACTCCTCCTCCTGAGCCTCGCGGGCAGCGATGCGATGTTTGATCTCGGTGAGCTCGGCGGCGGTGGCTGGCTTTTCCACCAGGAGGTGGGCGACCAGAGCACTCGGGTCTCCGCCGAAAAGGCGCTCGGTGAGCTCCTCGACCATGCTGGTTCGGACCTGGGCCTCGGAGATCGTGGGGCGATAGACGAATCGGCGTCCCTCGTTCCGGTGGTCGACAACACCTTTCTTTTCCATCTTCTGGAGCATTGTGGCGATGGTCGTCGGTGCAAGGCCCCGGTCGGCGAGAAGCGCCAGGTGGACGTCGGAAGCCGTAGCCTCCTGGCGTGCCCA
Source organism: uncultured Acidobacteriota bacterium (assembly GCA_963707075.1). GTDB lineage: Bacteria > Acidobacteriota > Thermoanaerobaculia > Multivoradales > JAHEKO01 > CAXMQZ01. Next base: position 47,122 of record CAVPOX010000002.1, on the reverse strand, counting down.
GAGCACGCGCATGATGGCAAGCTGCAGGTCTCCGAGGCTGTGGCGGCGGCTCATCTCAATCCTCCAGTAAGGTAGGTACGTACAACGACTCCGGTAGTTTCATTTCGACTACCTTTATAGTACTACCGCTGTAGTTTTGTCAAGCCCCCGGCAGCGATGGGAGAGATCCTGCGAGTTGTTTCCTGCAGCAGTTTAGCCTTCGACCCACTCGGAATAGACGCCAAACCCCATCAGCACTAAGGCTGAGCAGAACAGGGCGAGGATCAGTCAGGCACCGCGAAGGGGCAAGGCGTGCGCCAGACCTCTTCCATAGATCTTCTCCCTGCGTACGAGTTTGGTAGCCCCAGCCCATGGGCTGTCTGCCAACTCCAATCCTTGAGACGCATGTGGGCGGCGACGTGTGACAGTTTCTATTGCAGTGAACTGGGCCACTGAAACTTGGCCGAGTGAATCTCAGAATGGGGCGTGGTGTACGATGCGGTCCATCTTCTTTCCCTGTGCTCGATAGTCGTATCGGCTCTCTATCTTTATCTGGGTGGATACATCCTGCGCTCCAATCCCCGGGAGCGGCTCAATCAGGTGTTCTCGGCCATCTGCCTGAGCTTCTTCTTCTGGTCTTTCGCCTACACGTTCCTGCCCGGAGCCGCCGGCAAGGAGCAGGTCTGGGCCTGGTTCAGGGTCTCCGCAGTGGGATGGACCCTCACCCCTTCAATGCTGCTGCATTTCTTCATCTTGCTCGCCGGGCACGAGCGCTGGCTGGAGCGGCGCTGGGTCCTGCCGGCTATCTATCTTCCCGGCGTCTACTTTCTGGTCCAGGCCTGGATCGGTGAGGTCGGGGTGGTCGATTTCGTCGCCACCCGCTACGGCTGGTCGGATGTCTATGGACCTTTGACGGTGAATTTGGCCCTCTACTTGCTGTTCTTCCCCAGCGCGATCCTGCTCGGCCTCGCTCTGGTGTGGCGCTGGGGCCGGAAGTCGGATCTGATCGCCCAGCGCCGGGAGGCTCAGTTCATCGTCCTGACGGGAGTGCCGGTGCTCGGTGCCGTCGCGGCGTCCGGGATTCTCCTGCCATGGATGGGTCTGCGGACACCTCCCGAAGTGGCGCATCTGATTGCCCCGGTCTGGGTGCTGGCAGTCTGGTACTCGGTGGCCGCCTACCGTCTGATGTTGATGACCCCGGCCAGTGTGGCGTCGGACATCCTGCGCACCATGGCGGATGCCGTGCTGCTCTTGAGCCGCGAGCAGAGAATCATCACGCTCAACGAGGCCGCCGAAGACCTGCTGGAATCTCCCGGAAGCCTGCTCAAGGGGGAGTCCATTCACGAACTCTTCGAGATGGAAGACGAGGTCGAGACCCAGGCGGTTCAGCGACTGTTGAGTGGCAGGAGAAGTCGCAATCTCGAGCTGCGCTACCGGTCGCCGCGCGGGGATCTGATCCCGGTGCGTGTGTCGGCCTCGGAGGTCGAGGACCGCCATGGGCAGATCGTCGGGCAGGTCCTGGTGTTGCGCGATATTCGGGAGCAAAGAGAAGCCGAGGCCCAGCTGGAACACCTGGCCACCCATGATGTCCTCACCGGTTTGCCGAATCGTTCGATACTTCACGATCGCCTGCAGAGGGCTCTGGACCGGGCGGGCAGGGACAAGAGGCCCTTTGCCCTGCTCATGTTCGATCTCGACGGCCTCAAGGCCATCAACGATACCTACGGCCAGAAGGTCGGCGACATAGTTCTAAAGAGCACCGCCAGGAGGCTGACGCAGGCGACCCGAGGTCTCGACACCGTCTGTCGATTGGGTGGAGACGAGTTCATGGTGTTGGTGGAAGACCTGCTCGAGTCGGGTGATTCCGATCTCGTGGCGCGCCGCATCCTCGATGCCTTCGATGCGCCGATCGGTGCCGGCAACCATGCAATCAGCGTGACGGCCTCTCTCGGCATCAGCATCTATCCCTTCGATGGCCTCGATCCGGAGACCCTGGTGAAGAAGGCCGATCTGGCACTGAGCTGCTCGAAGCAGCGGGAGACCGGCGGGTTCCAGTTCTATGCACCCCGAATGGATGCGGTCAATCGGGAGCGCACCCGAATGGAGCAGGGGCTGCGACTGGCCCTGACGCGCGACGAGCTTTATCTCGTCTATCAACCCCTCGTAGAGCTGCAAACGGGTCGAATCGCAGGAGTCGAGGCACTGCTGCGTTGGCGTTCAGCCGAGATGGGGCTGATCGGCCCCAACAAGTTCATTCCCGTGGCAGAGCGCTGTGGCTTGATCGTTCCGATCGGTCAGTGGGTGTTGGAGACCGCGTGTCGGACCAACCGCGAATGGCAAGCTCAAGGCCTGCCCTGGTTCCCGGTCAGCGTCAATATCTCAGCGAAACAGCTGCAGAGCGAGGATTTCCTGGATGTCGTCGAGGACATTCTCCGTCGCACTGGGCTGAGCCCCCAACTGTTGGAGCTCGAGCTGACCGAGAGCACGGCCATGGCCGACGTGCAGCAGTCGCGGGAAGTTCTGTCGCGTCTCAAGGACCTCGGTGTCCGCATCGTCATCGACGATTTCGGGACCGGCTATTCGTCGCTGGTGCGCATGAAGCTCATGCCGATGGATGCCGTCAAGGTCGATCGCTCCTTCATCGAGAACATCGCCGAGGATCCGCGCGATCGCGCCCTAGTCATGGCTATCGTCGCTCTGGCCCGGAACCTCGGTGTCGAGGTGGTCGCCGAGGGCGTCGAGACCCGGGAGCAGCTGGAGGTCTTGCGCTCGTTCCAGGGGCAGCCGATCGACATGTTCCACTGCGACAAGATCCAGGGTAACTTCTTCAGCGGCCCGATCGCGCCGGGCGAGATTCCGGATCTCTTCCAGCGCCACGGGCAGCAAAACCCCGGTCGATCCTGGTATCAGCGTCACAACGCTGGCGGCGGGAGGTGAGGCACGCGGATCGGGTCAAGAGCCGTCGGCTGCGATCATTTTGCGCAATTCGCCCAGAGAGCGTTCCAGCTCTTCCACCAGCGTAGCGCACCGATGGATACCGGCCCTCTGGAAGACTGCCAACAGAGACTCGTAGTACCAAAGGCTCTGATCACGAGTGGCGGAGAACCGATCCCAGAGCTCTTCCCCGAGCTGCCGGTAACCGACCACCAGTGAACCGACGTTGTGAACCTTGTCGGCGAGCGAGACCAAGAGGGTCGATTCGTCGGCGGCGGGAAGACGAGCGATGTAGTGTGACTTGCGCTCTTGCCATGGCGGCTTGGGGCTTTGCAGGGAATCGGTGCAACCCAGGACGATCTGGGCGACGCGATCGCCGAAGCGAACGTCGATTTCCCTCAGTGTTTCGGCGCCCTGACAGTCTTCCGGAGCGTCGTGAAGAAGGGCGGCAATCGCCTCGTCCTCATCACCACCGTTTTCCAGTACCAGCGAAGCCACTGCCATGAGATGGCTGAGGGCCGGTGCCCTGGTCTTCTTGCGAGTCTGACCACGGTGGACCTGCTCGGCATAGGCGAATGCTGCTGCCAACCTGGGTGTCGTGTTGGCTGGATCCATCAGGTCCGGCCGCCGCCTAGCGGGCAGCAGCCAGGGAGAAAGGCACGGCCAGCTCCTCCCACCGCAGGGTGACTTCGGAGTCTGCGATCTCGAAGTCGAGGGTTTCGACAAAGTCTGCAGAACGGGGCATCACTTGCACTCTCAGCGCGTCCTTCGACTCGTCGTAGTTGAAAGAACCCCATTGATCCGCGACAGTATTGAAGACGACAGTCCATGCTTCTTCGCCTGGAATCGTGAAGAGCCCATAGGTGCCGGCCGGGAGCGTCTGCCCCTCGACGGTGACATCGTCCGACAGGGTGATGGTCGTGCATTCGTCTGCACCCGTGCGCCAGATGCGGTCATAAGGCACGAGACCACCCCAGACCTTCCGATCTTTGACACTCGGTCGGCCGAATTCGACCACCACATCGACTCCGTCGATGGTGGCCTCAGTCTTGCCGTTCTTGCTCAGCCGCTTGGAGTCGTCACCTCGCTGTGCCCACACGGGGGTCACGACGAGGGTCATTCCCAGCGTCAACACCACTGCCAATCCTTTTGCCATCCGTTGCATCGGTAACCTCCGTCGTTTGTCAGCATGGAAAGCATACACCGAGTCGAGACAATGTATGGAATATGATGAGGCGACAGAACTCTGAGGAGGATCCGGCGATGCATCCTTTGTCTTGCGGGCCTGCAGTCGCTCTGGCGCTGGCGATTGGCGGACTGGTCAGTGTTGCGCCCCCTGGTTGGGCGCAAGACCACGGCAATTGGCCGTCGTTTCGCGGCTCGATGGCCTCCGGCGTTGCTCACGGCCATGCGACCCCGACCGCATGGGATCTCGAAAGTGGCAAGAACGTGTTGTGGAAGACGCCGATCCCCGGACTCTCCCATTCGAGCCCGATCATCTGGGGGGATCGCATCTGCGTCACCAGCGCGGTGCGCGAGGGAGGTGAGCCGGCGCTCAAGGTCGGACTCTATGGTGATATCGAGTCGGTCGAGGACGAAGGCTCGTACCAGTGGACCGTCAGTTGCCTCGACAAATCCAGTGGCGAAGGCCTGTGGCAACGCGTAGCGCATTCCGGGATTCCGCGAGTGAAACGACATACCAAGTCGACACATGCCAACTCGACTCCGGCGACGGATGGTCGGTATCTGGTGGCCTTTTTTGGCTCCGAGGGGTTGTATGCCTACGACCTCGATGGGACCTTGAAATGGCAGAAGGACTTCGGAGTTCTCGATGCTGGCTTCTACCTGGCACCCACGGCGCAGTGGGGTTTTGGCAGCTCGCCGGTGATTCACGACGGCAAGGTCGTCATCCAGGTCGATGTTCTGGCGGAGGACTTCATCGCGGCTCTGGATGTTCGTGATGGCACCGAGCTCTGGCGGACGCCACGCGAGGAGGTCCCCACCTGGTCCTCACCGACGATCTACGAGGTCGGGGACTCCATTCGGGTGGCGGTCAATGGTTGGCAGCACAGTGGTGGCTACGATCTCGAGACAGGTGAGGAGGTCTGGTCGTTCACAGGCGGTGGGGACATCCCCGTGCCGACGCCCATCGTGGCTCACGATCTCATCTTCATCACCAATTCGCACGGGACGAACAATCCGATTTTCGCCATTCGCACCGCGGCGCAGGGGGATGTCTCCCTGAGCGAGGATGCCACCTCGAACGAGTTCGTCGCTTGGGGAAAGTGGCGGGATGGGGCGTACATGCCCACCCCGATCGTGGTCGGCGGTGAGCTGTATGTGCTGCGCGACAACGGCACCTTCTTTTGCTATGACGCTCGCAGTGGTGAGGAGCACTACAAGGTCAGGCTCGGCACAGGCAATACCGGGTTCTCGGCCTCACCGGTTGCAGCGGATGGCAAGATCTATCTGACGAGCGAGATGGGGGATGTGTACGTTGTCGGCGCCGGAACCGACTACGAACTGTTGGCCCAAGCTTCGACCGGAGAGGTGACCATGGCCACGCCAGCGATCTCGGCTGGAGTGTTGTACTTCCGGACACGGGAACATCTGCTGGCGATCGGTAGCCCACAGCCCCCACAGTAGCCCGCAGCTCGACTCGACTTGACTCAGTCGAACAGGCGGGTGCTGAAATACCGTTCGCCTCGGTCGCCGAGAATCACCACGATGTTGCCGGCTTCCATCCGGGTTGCCAGCTGCTGCGCCGCCCACAGACTGGCGCCGGAGCTCAGTCCCGCGATAATCCCTTCGCGAGTGGCGATTTCGCGGGTCGTGCGATAAGCGGCGTCCTCGGGAACCTCGATCGTTTCATCGATCAGGGAGCGATCGTAGATCAGGGGCTGATAGGCCTCCGAGCTGTGTTTGAGGCCGTCGATCTTGGCTCGCGGTTGCCCTCCGGGCTCGACCGCGACGATGCGTGCGCCGATTCCCTGCTCGCGGAAGAAGTGGGCCGCTCCCATCAGGGTGCCGCCGGTGCCGAATCCGGCGACGAAGGCCGAGACCTCGCCATCGAGATCACGGACGATCTCGTCGGTCGTGCCCTGGCGATGGGCTTGAATATTGTCAGCGTTTTCGTTCTGGTTGATATAAAAGTAGGCCCCGGGTTGCGCGGCAACGAGCTCCTGGGCGCTGAAGATGTGACTGTCGGGATCGTCCTTGGTGGTCAGCACCAGGTCGGCTCCCCAGAAGCGCAACATCTTGCGCCTTTCCAGCGTCTTGTTCTCCAGCATGAAGAGCTTCAGACGATAGCCCTTGACCGCGGCCACCATGCCGAGCGCGATCCCGGTGTTGCCACTGGTGGCTTCCACGATCGTCATCCCGGGCTCCAGCTCACCCCGTGCCTCGGCGGCTTCGATCATGTAGAGGGCGATACGGTCCTTCAGAGAGCCGCTGGGGTTGGCCAGCTCCAGCTTGGCCCAGATCCGGACATTCGGATTGGGGCTCGACCGTTGTAGCTGGATCAACGGTGTGTTGCCGATTGTGCCGAGTAGACTGTGGTTGCCCATGATGGTGCCGCCCTCCGCCCCCCAGTCTACTCGGGCTGGCAGCCTTCACCAAGAACGCTCTTGATCGCCGAGTAGGCGTGGGCGAACTCCGGGTTGACCGCCTCGACCCTGGCGATCACCTGGCGGGCCTCCTCCTCGTGTCCCGCCTTTTCCAGGGCGTAGGCGAGGTGGAGCCGATTGTAGAGCTTGAGGATCCCCTGGCCCTCGAACCAATAGAGCAGGTTGGCGTCGGCCTCATCGAAACGGGCAGCCGCGGCAGAGTAGTCTCGGTCGATGGCCAGGCGGGCGCCCTCCATATAGTGCAGAAAGCCCCGTGGATAGGCGAAAGATCGCCCTGTTTCCTCTTCGACCTGAGCGATCTCTTGCCGGATTCGCTCCTCACGGGCCAGCGCCTCTTCCCGGCGACCGGTGAGGAGCTCCATCCGATGGTGAATGAAGCTGAAGTCCCCAGAGAGCTTGTTGCATGTTTCGCGGCCTTCCTGCCAGGGTCCCTCGAAATTGCATTCGAAGAAGTCACTCCAGACCCGAGCCTGGCAGGTCATCTCGGCGAGATCACGTTCGCCGCAGTGTTCGGAGGCACGCTCGACAACCGTATCGGCGACATCGATAGAACCTTCGAGGATGGCAATCATCAACAAGTGCCGATACGAGGCGCAGAAGTCGGGTTTGATGGCCAGGGCTTTCTCGAGCTCCTTGCGTGCTTCCGCATAGCGTCCGACCAGGGTGAGTAGCTCACCCAGGGAGTCGTGAGGGTTGGCCTGGTCGGGGGCAAGGTAATTGTAGGTTTCGAAAAGCTGCTCCGCCTCGTCGAATCGGCCCTGCGCCATGGCGATATAGCCCAGCCGATTCTGTGCCTGAACCCAGTTGGGGTCGACCTCGAGGAGGCGTTGGTAGCGCTGCTCGGCCTCGGTCAAGTCGGTATCTTCCCAGGCCTGAGAGGCATACATCCAGAGAGCGAAAGGATCTTTGGGGTGCTTGTCGAGGTACCGGTCGAGCAGCCGATCCCTCGCATCCCACTCCCGGTCGGCGTCGGCGATGTCGTAAGCCAGCATGAACTTCTCGCGGTCCGTGAGGCCCCCGGTCTCGACATTCCGCAACTCTTCGATCATCGTCTTGCGGGTTTCGTGGTCGACGCAGCACCCGCGATAGATCAGCTTGGCAGCGACGAAATCGGGGTCGAGCTCCAGCGCCCGCTCGAAATGCGCACCGGCCTCGTCGAGGTACATCTTCATGCGCGCATCGAGACCCAGCTCGAACTCGAGCAGCGCCTCCGGCGAACGGGTGCTCCATTCGGGTTCTCTGGAGAAGACCAGCAGGGCTGCCCCGGCGGTGAGCAGGACGATGAACAGAACGATCAGTAGATTTCGCATCAGACTCCCTCCCGGTCACAGGCAATCGCGACCAAGGTGACGTCGTCGTAGGGTTCGGTGCCCTCGGTGAACTCTTTCAAGGCCTGGACCACGAGATCGATCACGGCTTCAGGTTGGGGTGGCGCGGCAGCGACGACCTCACTGAGCCGTTCGATCCCGAAGCTCGCCCCCTGGGGGGACAGTGCGTCGACAACGCCGTCCGAGTATCCGAGCACCAGGTCGCCCCGCCTGACAGGCGTGTGACAGGTCTTGTATCCACCATTGATGAGGGCTCCAAGAGGCAGGCGATGGTCGGGTAGTGGCAACTCCGAGACGGTGCCATTTCGGCGCCGGATCAGCGGCTGTGGCTGACCGGCCAGGAGATAGTCGATTCCCTGGAGGTCCTCCGACACCGTCAGATAGGCGAGTGCCACAAAACTCTTCTTGTGCCCCAGGCGATAGAGCCGCTGATTTGCCAGGTCGAAAAGGGTCTCCGGATCCTTGTGCGACATGGCCAGGGCATGCAGGGCTTCATGCGCCGCCATCATGACCAGAGCGCCGGAGACAGACTTTCCAGCGACATCGCCGTAGACCATGGCATGGGTATCAGGGCGGGGGCCGGGCAACTCGGTGAAGAAGTCCCCGCCGACGTGCCTGGCGGGGCGACACACGGCTGCCACGGTCCAGCCTTCGGCGAAGCTGACCGTTGCTGGCAGGAGGTCGGACTGCACCGAGGCGGCAATTTCGAGCTCTCGCTCGAGCTCGGCCTGTTGGGTGCGTTCCTCCAGGAGGAGGCTTGTTTCAAGGGTCATTGCAACCTGATGCAACAGGCTGTCGAGAAGCTCGATTTCGGTGGAGTCGAGCGGCATCTGCCCGACCTTGCCGGAGAGCACGATGATGCCGATTGGACGCCTGGGAGAGGCCAGCTCACCGATCGCTTCTACACCCGCAGCCCTGAGCTGATCGGTGAGACGTCGTCTCTCTCGCGATTCCGCATCGGCGTCCGAGAGGGAATCCAGAGGAATGAGACGACTAAGCCAGGCACCGGGCTCGTGGAGCTCGGAAAGAAGCGGCAAGACCCCGGGAAGGCTTTCGGGGCCCGCTTCGCGCTCGAGCCTGGACTCTCGCACGAGGTAGAGACCGGCAAAATGCAGGCCCAGGACGCGCGGAAGCTGTTCGACGAGATCACGAACCACACCACCCAGATCGACCTGGGCGGTGACCGCCTGGGAGAGGCCCCGAATTGCCATCTCCAGACGCCCTCTTTCAGCAAAGAAAAAGCGATCGACCCAGACCTGGATGCTTCGTCGTACGGGCTCGAAGAGGAGCACGATGACGAGGGCGAAGATGATGGGGAAGAAGGGTGAGTCGGCGAGCTCGGTGTCCTTGGCGACGTAGTTGAACAGTGTGATGCCGAGTGCGTAGAGGCCGGTGACGACCGCCGTCGTGATGGTGTAGAGCAGACTCTTTTGCAGGATGATCCGGATGTCGAGTAGTTGAAATCGGGCAATGGCGAAGGCGAAAGTCAGCGGTACCAGAATGAGAGGGGCGACGCCGTAGAACAGGAACTTCTCGGTATGCAGGAAGGACGGGAAGGCGACAGCGGTGACGAGAAACGGAATCAGGCCGAAGACAGCGCCGACTAGAACCAGCGCGGCACCTCGCCTCTGTTTGGGATCATCCAGGCGATAGGCGTTGTAGGCCAACGCCGCCAGGCCGAGCAAGACGTAGACCGCCAGGACCCACCAGTTGGCAACGGGTGCGCCGCTGATCAGCTCGAGTTCATAGCGCTGCCACTGGCTCTGCTGGAGGCCGACCAACAGCACCAGGGGAGGAATCAGGTAGATGATCGCCAGCGTCGCGAGCCACACCAACCGTCGGCTTCGGTAAGCCGGATGGTCCTCGTCCGGGCGCAAGGGGATCGGCCTGGGAAAGATCAGGAAGAAATGGAGAAACGAGGCGGGCAAGAACAGGAGAGCCACGGTACCTGCCCCCAGGATGAAGCTGTCGAACAAAGAGTAGCTGGCAGGGCGGAGACGGCAGACCAGGAAAAGCAGGAAGAGGAGGCAGAGCAGGAAGAAGATCTGTGCCGCTCGCAGGCGCGGTTGACGCCGCAGCACGAAGAGGCCGACAAAGAAGAAAGCGAAACCCAGAAGGCAGGCGTAGACGAAGGCGGGGCTGCCAATGCGGCGTCGCCCCATTTCAACCTCGACTTCCTTGACCTGGTTGTAGCGTCGCACCAGGTAGGGGACGGTTTCGCCGATGTCGTGCTCATGGAGGAGCTTGGCTGCGTGAGTTGGCGAACGCAGGATGCTGCGATCGATACCCACGATCCGGTCCCCGGCTCGGATGCCTGCTTTCTCGGCCCCGCTGCCGGGGACGACTCGACGAACGGTCAGGCGGCCGGGAGTGTCGGATTCGAGGACCACGCCGTCATAGGGGCGAGGCAGGAACATGTCCACGATCGACAGCCCGGCAACCAGAAACGCGAGCAGACCGAACCCCAGGAGGACCTCGGTCGCCCCAGCTCGGCGACGCATCACGTCCATCATAGTCACTTACGGCATTTCGGGCATGGGGGTTTGTCCCACCCTCTTGGATGGTGCGCCGGCCAATCCCAAGGGGTATGGTGTCAACACGATCGGCGTCCTACGCTCAGCGCGAAGGAGGATCTCCCTGATCGAGCCGGAGAGGGGGTGGCCCGGGCCGGCATCCAGTCTGGCGGCGGTAAGGGACACTGACCCCGCAGGGAAGGTCGTGGTCTTCAGATAATGCTCAGGAGGGGATGACATGTTGGCTGGACTCGACAGGGAAACTCTCGATCTCGCGGTGGAGGCCTTCCTCGACTTTGCGCGCGAGAAGCTCTCAGATGAAACCCTCCTCGAGCTCGATGAGAAAGACGAGTTCCCGGAGGCCCTGGTGCGCGAGATGTGTGGCGAGCTGGGAATCCAGTTGCTCTTCATCGAAGAGGACTTTGGTGGCATGGGCGGCGGTGCCTTCGATGTCTATCGCATCTGTGAGGCACTGGCATCGGTAGACCTCGGCGTCGCGACCGGTGTCCTCGCCACCTTTCTGGGCAGCGACCCGATACGCTTCGGAGGCACCGAGGAGCAGAAGCAGCGTTGGCTCGGTCGGATTGCGGAGGAGGGATTGTTGATGGCCTACTGCGCCACCGAGCCCGAAGCTGGAAGTGATCTGGGCGCGCTGCGAAGCCAGGCCGAGCGGGTCGAAGAGGACGGCGAGGTGGTCGGCTACAGGATCAATGGCAGCAAGCAGTGGATCAGCAACGGCGGATTTGCAGATCTCTACAGTGTCCTGGCGGTTGCGCCGCAGGGGCCGAGCTGGTTTGTCGTCGAGCGGGGGACCGAAGGGCTGAGCTTCGGTCTACCGGAAGACAAGCACGGCATCAGGGCGAGCAATACTGCCGCTGTGTCTTTCTCAGACGTGTTCGTGAAGCGGGAGAGTCTGGTGGGCGGCAAGGAAGGGCAGGGACTGATCCAGGCACAGAATGTGTTTGGCTACACCCGTCTGATGGTGGCGGCCTTCGGCCTGGGAGCGGGCTGGGCTGCCCTGGATCGCGCGATTCCCTACTCGACGGAACGTGTTCAGGGCGGGGGGCCCCTGTCGGAAAAGCAGGGATACACCCATAAACTGATCGTGCCGCACGTCGTGCGCCTGGAAGCGGCGCGGGCATTCATCGAAGAGACTGCCGAGCGCATCGACTCCGGTGAGGGCACCCTGAACACGGAGGGCGCGATCGCCAAGTATCTGGCCAGCGAAGCCGGTCTGGCAGCCGCGGATGCCGCTATTCAGGCGCTGGGTGGATATGGGTATACCCGCGAGTACATGGTCGAGAAAATCCGGCGTGATGTCCGTATCACGACGATCTACGAGGGCACATCGGAGATTCTGGAGATGACCATCGCCCGCGACCGGTGGCAGATGCATCTCAAGACTCGGGGTCAGCACTATCACGAGAAGGCCCGGGAGCTGGAAGCGCTGCACCTGGTCAAGTCGGACGTCGGCGCCGACCTGGCAGCCCTTGCCAGTCACGCTTTGGCCGAAGTGCTGGAACGGGCCAGACTCGCCCGGTTGACGCGGCATCAACACATCCTGTTCCGTTTCGGAGAGTTGATTGCCTGGGTGGAGGGCGCCGCAGGGTTGGCGCGGCGCGCGGCGCGGTCGGCTGCAGGTGAGCTCAACGACAAGGCGAGTCGACGCTTCAAACCTGAAGCTCTGGCGGTAATGGCTCGAGTCTTTGCCCGCGAGGCCGCGCTCAAGGTGGCCAGCGAAGGGGAGGGCCTGGTGGTCGGCGGAGGCGGGATTCAGCATGGCGGGCTGGCGGAGTTCGAGACGGCAGCCAAACTCCCCGAGATCCGCGATCGGATGCGCGATCTGCTGGCCGACCTGGATCGAATGGCCCATATCGTTTACCAACGGGACTGAAGAAGAGATACGACCATGACCGATATCAATCATCTTCCAATCGCCATCGTCGGCGTCGGCGCAGTGCTGCCCGATGCACCGAATGCCGAAGCGTTCTGGAAGAACGTCAAGGCCGGACGCTACAGCATCAGTGAGGTTCCCAGCGAGCGCTGGGATCCCGGTCTCTTCTATGATCCCGACCCCAAGGCACCGGCCAAGACCTACTCCAAGATAGGCGGCTGGGTTCGCGACTGGGAATGGGATCCGATGGCCTGGAAACTCCCCATTCCCCCCAAGGTCGCGGATGCCATGGACCTGGCACAGAAATGGGCGGTCGCGGGCACGCGACAGGCTCTGATCGACTACGGCTACCCCGAGCGCCCTCTCGACACGGAGCGCACCGCGGTCATCATCGGCAACGCGATGGCGGGTGATCGCCACTATCTGACAGCCATCCGAGTGTTTCTTCCCGAGTACGAGTTGGAGCTGGCTCGGGCCGAATCGTTCGCTCAGTTGGAGCCTGAGATCCAGGAGGCGATTCGTAGCGAGTTTGGCGACCGCATCGCGGCCCACTTCCCGGAGATCACCGAGGACTCGATGCCGGGAGAGCTGGGCAACATCATCGCAGGCCGGGTGGCCAATCTGTACGACTTTCATGGGCCCAACTTCGTCACGGACGCCGCCTGTGCCTCGGCGATGGCAGCCATCAGCGCGGCGATCGAGGGTCTCGAGCAACGCGATTTCGACGCCGTGATCACTGGCGGCGTCGATTCGAACATGAGCGCCTCGACCTTCACCAAGTTCTGCAAAATTGGTGCGCTCTCCGCCACCGGGACGCGACCCTATGCCGACGGTGCGGACGGCTTCGTCATGGGCGAGGGCGCCGCGCTCTTCCTGCTGAAACGCCTGGAAGACGCTGTCAGGGATGGGGACTCGATCTACGCCCTCATCCGCAGCGTGGGTGGCTCCAGTGACGGGCGAGGCAAGGGCATCACAGCGCCCAACCCGAAGGGACAGCGTCTGGCTGTGGAGAGAGCCTGGAGTCGGGTTGAACTCAAACCCGACGGCGCGACGCTGATCGAGGGGCACGGTACCTCGACCCGCGTTGGCGACGTCGTCGAGATCGAGAGCCTGACCGAGGCCTTCCTACCATTCGATTTGCCGGTTGGCGCTATCCCGCTGGGTTCGGTCAAGTCGAACATCGGTCACCTCAAGGGGGCAGCCGGCGCGGCGGGCCTGCTGAAGTCGACTTTTGCCCTGAGGGATCGACTGCTACCCCCCAGTCTTGGTTGTGAGACGCCGAACCCCAAGATCGACTTCGCTGCCTGTCCCTTCTACGTCAACACCGAGCTGCGCGACTGGAAGATACGCGACAACGCTGTGCGACGGGCCGCGGTGAGTGCTTTTGGCTTCGGTGGTACGAATTTCCACATGGTCCTCGAGGAGTATCGACCCGGTGAATCGTTCGCCCGGAAACGCTCGACTCTGGCGGTCAACGGCGCTCCCGATTCGGGGCAGCTTCGGATTAGTGCCAAGGCTCCCCTGCGCGGCGCATTGATGATCGGAGCTGAGAGCGAAGCGGAGCTGGGCAGTCGGTTGCAGCGAGTCCTGGAGGAGGTCAAGAGACATGGCGCTCCCGTGCCGGCGCCGCCCGCAGCGGAGGATATGGGGGCGAGCCATCGTCTGGTTATTGACCATGGTGATGCCGAGGAACTCGTCAAGAAGGCGACCAAGGCGCTGACGATTCTGGAAAGTGGTCGTCCCGAGGCCTGGAAACCACTGCGAGGTCGCGGCGTTTTCTACGGAAAGCACCCAGCGACGAGGGTCGCCATGCTGTTTACCGGCCAAGGCTCGCAGTACCTCAATATGCTCCGCGATCTACGGGAGATCGAGCCGGTCGTCGCCGAAACGATCGAAGAAGCGGACGCGGTGATGGCACCCCTGCTCGGTCGACCCTTGACGGACTATCTCTTCGTCGACGAATCGGATCGAGCGGCCATGGTTGCCGCCGAGCAAGAGCTTCGTCAGACAGCCATCACGCAGCCGGCGGTGCTGACCGTCGATATCGCGCTGACACGTCTCCTGGCGGCCTATGGCATCCGGCCGGATTTCGTCATGGGGCACAGTCTGGGAGAGTACGGTGCGCTGGTGGCTGCCGGTGCAATGGATTTCGCCGATGCGCTCACCGCGGTCAGTGCTCGTGGCCATGCGATGAAGGAGTTGGCCACCGAGGACAACGGAGGCATGGCAGCGGTCTTCGCGCCGCTCGAGGAGATCGAGCGGATTCTGGACACCATCGAGGGTTATGTCGTAGTCGCGAACATCAACAGTCCCGCCGAGGCGGTGATTGGCGGGGGCAGTGAGGCGGTAGCTGCCGCAGTCGCGGCGTTGAATCAGGCGGGGTTCGACGCCAAGCCGCTACCCGTCAGTCATGCCTTTCACACGGCGATCGTTGCCCCGGTAAGCGAACCGCTACGCAAGGTCCTGGAGACCATGGATCTTCGACCGCCGGAGCTGCCGATCGTGGCCAATGTCACCGGTGAGTTCTATCCCATGGGACCCGGTGTGGAACCCGAGATGATCGAGATTCTGACCCGACAGGTCGCGCAGCCCGTGCAGTTCGTCAAGGGACTGGAGACGCTCTACCGTGCGGGAGCGCGGGTCTTTGTCGAGGTCGGGCCCAAACGGGCGCTGCAGGGGATGGTACGTGGAGTCTTCGAGGACCGGGATGATGTCCTGGCGCTGTCGACAAATCACCCCCGGCTTGGCGGTGCGGCCTCTTTCAACCAGGCCCTGTGTGGTCTGTGGAGTGTTGGGATTGGTGTCCAGGTGGGACAACCGGTGCCGGCAGAGTCCCGCACTGGCGCTGGAGTGGCCACGTCGAGCCGACAACCATTGCCTTCGCCTGCGGTTGCCGTGCCGGTCGCAGCCCCATCCGCGCCATCGATCCCTCGTCCCGAGCTCTTGCAGCGGCCGGTCACAGCTGCTGTCGACTCAGCTGGCCGCGGCGAGACCTACCTGGAGCTCGGCAAAATGTTCGCCGAGGTTCTGGATCGCGGCATGAGTCTCTACTCCGGACAGCGACTCGAGCCGTCGCCGTCGCCAACGGTCATCACCGGAGCCTCTCTCGGTTTACCCGGCACAGAGCGGGTGTTCGACGACCGTAACCCGGAGAAGCTGCTCACCGGGCAGCAGTTCATCAAACCCATTCCGCAGGCGATTCGCTCGGCAATGGTGGACAAGAACATCACCCGCCTGGTCAAGAGTGAACAGGGTAGCCCCCATTTCGAAACCATCGACGACACCGCCGATGTGATCAAACTGGCCGCCCGCGCCGGTGAAGTCGATCTGGTAGAGGAGTTCGGCTACCCGGCGGATCGTGAGCCGGCTCTCGATCTGGTCACCAAGCTCGCCATCGGTGCGGGCCTCGACGCCTTGCGCGATGCCGGGATTCCGCTGGTTCGCAAGTACAAGACAACCACCAAGGGCACGCAGCTTCCCGATAGATGGCAGCTCCCGCAGGATCTCAGGGACGACACCGGTGTGATATTCGCCTCGGCTTTCCCGGGATTGGATTTCTTTGCTGCCGAGACCAGACGGTACTACCACGATCAATCTCGGCGGCACTGGGTCGAGGAGTTGGAGGACCTCCGGGAACAGATCTCCGACGGCGAGAACGGCAAGGCAGTTCGCGAGATCGAAGAGCGGTTGGCGACCCTGCGAGCCGAGCTGGAGGCCGACCCCTACACCTTCGAGCGGCGCTTCCTGTTCAAATTGCTCGCGATGGGGCATTCACAGTTCGCCGAGCTCATCGGTGCCCGGGGTCCCAATACCCAGATCAACGCCGCATGCGCCAGTGGGACGCAAGCAGTCAGTCTGGCGGAGGACTGGATCCGGGCCGGTCGCTGTCGACGGGTGGTGGTGATCTCCGCCGACGCTGTGACCAGCGATGAGGCACTCGAGTGGATCGGCGCCGGTTTTCTCGCCACCGGTGCCGCGGCGACCGACGCCAACGTCGAAGACGCAGCTATTCCCTTCGACCGTCGACGCCACGGGATGATTATCGGGATGGGGGCGGCGGCGATGGTGGTGGAGAGCCGCGAAGCGGCTCAGGAGCGAGGTCTGCAGCCGATTTGCGATGTGCTGAGCACGGTCACCGCCAACAGCGCATTTCATGGCACCCGACTCGACGTGGAGCACATCTCTCAGATGATGGAGAAGTTGATCGGTCAGGCGGAGGCGAAGTGGGGACTCGATCGGCAGACCATCGCGCCGGAGACCGTCTTCATTTCACATGAGACCTACACGCCGGCCCGCGGCGGCAGTGCGCAGGCCGAGATCTTCGCTCTGCGCAAGGTCTTTGGTGAAGCAGCAGACAGCATTGTCATTGCCAACACCAAGGGCTACACCGGACACCCCATGGCCGTGGCCATGGAGGATGTGCTGGCGGTCAAGTCCCTGGAGACCGGGCTGATCCCGCCGGTTGCCAACATCAAGGAGATCGACCCTGAGCTGGGTGACCTGAACCTCTCCAGCGGAGGCCTCTACCCGGTACGCTATGCCTTGCGTCTCGGTGCGGGTTTCGGGTCCCAGATAAGCATGTCTCTGCTGAGAGTGGAGCCCTTCGCCAAGGGACGTCGTCCCGGTCTCGACGAACTGGGCTTTGCCTTCCGCGTAGCCGACCCGACCCGATGGCACGACTGGCTGTCGAGCGTCAGCGGCTACCGGCAAGCTCATCTCGAGGTTTCTCAGCGCACACTTCGTGTACGCGATGAAGGCCCTCCTGCTGGAGCTTCCGCTGTCGCCGGATCTGTGCAGCGGCCGATTTCCGTGCCGACTGTTTTCGCCGACGCGGCGGCCTCTGCAATCTCCCCCGAGCCGCCTCTTCCCGCGCCAGCCGAATCCACTGGCGGCCCGAGCTCGGCGCCCTCTTCGACGCCGCCAGTCTCGGCTCCAGTCGAACCTGCGAGCGACCCGGTTGCGTCACGAATTCTGGAGTTGGTCGCCGAGCTCACCGGTTACCCGCAAGACATGCTGGACCTGGACCTCGACATGGAGGCCGACCTCGGCATCGACACGGTCAAGCAGGCCGAGATGTTCGCCGTGATTCGCGGTGAGTGGGACATTCCGCGCGACGACAATCTGCAGCTGCGAGATTTCCCGACCCTGGCCGACACCATCCGCTTCGTCTACGAGCGGCGACCCGACCTGCAGCAGTCGTCTCCTCGGGCCGTTGATCCCGGCACGGCGCCACCTGCGCCCTCCTCGGACACCCTGCAGCAACCGGCCCCAGTGTCGGGACCTTCCGTGGACGACCCGGTTGCGTCGCGAATTCTGGAGTTGGTCGCCGAGCTCACCGGCTACCCGCAAGACATGCTGGACCTGGATCTCGACATGGAGGCCGACCTCGGCATCGACACGGTCAAGCAGGCCGAGATGTTCGCCGTGATTCGCGGTGAGTGGGACATTCCGCGCGACGACGATCTGCAGCTGCGAGATTTCCCGACCCTGGCCGACACCATCCGTTTCGTCTACGAGCGGCGACCCGACTTGAACGCGAGCCCGACCGAGTCGGCCGCGGAATCGGTGAGTCCGCCAGATGAATCGGCCGCGGCCGGCACCGAGGCCGGTCGCCTGCACGGTCAGGCGACCGGCGGTGGGGCGGTTGTCAATGTGCCGCGGCGGGTCCCGACGGCGGTCCTCCGCCCGCCGATAGCGATCTGCAAACCCACGCCGGTCGAAACACTCGCAGGCAAGCGAATCGTGGTCATGCCAGATGAAGGTGGGGTGGGCGTGACGCTGGCTCGCACACTCGACAGCCTGGGCGCCGAGGTGCTGCTCGTCGAGGGTGTTCCCAACGATGAGCGCTTGCGGGAGCTTCTGGAGAACTGGCTTTCGAATGGGGGTGTGGACGGAGTCTACTGGCTTCCAGGGATGGATCCGGTCGATCCCATCGCCGGGTTGTCGGCGCAGCAGTGGGCTCAGGCGATCTCTTACCGGGTCAAGATGATGCACACCGCGATGCAGACGTTGTTCGAGACGTTCGCAGCGAAAGGTAAGTTCCTGGTGTCCGGAACTCGCATGGGTGGGCGTCATGGCTACGACTCTGCCGGTGCCCTGGCGCCTCTCGGTGGTGCAGTCGCCGGTTTCACCAAGACCGTCAAGAGAGAGCGCCCTGCAGCGACGGTCAAGGTCGTGGATTTCGAGCTCGCTGCCGGATCCTCACGAGCGGCCGAGGCCCTTATCGAAGAGACACTGAAGGACCCAGGTGTTGTCGAGGTCGGCTACGTCGATGAACAGCGATGGACCGTAGGACTGCTGGAGAAGGCGCTGGATGATGCTCAACCCGGGTTCAGCCTGAGCGAAGCGCCTGTCTTTGTCGTGACCGGAGCGGCGGGCAGCATTGTCTCCGCCATCGTTGGCGATCTCGCAGTTCGCTGGCCAGGCCATTTCTATCTCCTCGACCTCACACCCGAACCGCAGGCGGACGATGCCGATCTGGCGCTGTTCCGCAGCGACCGGGATGCACTGAGGCGGACACTCTTCGACAGGATGAAGGAAAAGGGCGAGAAGGCTACGCCGGCAGCGGTCGAGAAGGAGCTGGCCGCATTCGAGAGGTCGCAGGCGGCTCTCTCGGCGCTCGAAGCCGTCACGGAGGCTGGTGGCCAGGGACACTATCGATCGACGAATCTGCTCGACCAGGAGGCCGTGGCCCAGGTCATCGACGAGATTCGGGAACAGCACGGGCGGATTGATGTCCTGATACATGCTGCGGGCCTGGAGATCAGCCACATGCTGCCCAACAAGCCCCGGCAGGAATTCGACCTCATCTTCGACGTCAAAGCGCAGGGCTGGTTTCATCTGATGAAGGCGGCTGGCGATCTCCCGATCGGTGCAACCGTGGTGTTCACCTCTATTGCAGGCCGATTTGGCAATGCCGGACAGACCGACTACAGCTCGGCCAACGACTTGCTGTGCAAGCTGACTTCGAACCTGCGTTCCACCAGGCCCGAAACCAGGGGTATCGCTATCGATTGGACGGCCTGGGCCGAGATCGGTATGGCGACTCGCGGCTCGATCCCGAAGATGATGGAGCAGGCCGGAATCGATATGGTTCCCCCGGAGATCGGTATACCGATTGTGGCTCGGGAGATCTCGGCGAGCTCTGGCGAAGAGATCGTGGTGGCGGGAGGCTTGGGAGGTCTTCTGGCGGAATTCGATGCGACCGGCGGGCTGGACTGCGCGGCGCTCGAGAAGAGGCTGACGGGCCCGATGGCCTCCACTGTCGTCGGATTTGGCCTGTACGAGGGGTTGGTTGTCGAAGCCGAGCTCGATCCCAAGCTCCAGCCCTTCCTCTTCGACCATCAGATCGACGGTACTGCGGTCCTGCCCGGCGTGATGGGGATCGAGGCGTTTTCGGAGGTGGCACAGGCGGTCCTGCCCGACTGGTCGGTCATCGGCGTCGAAGAGGTAGAGTTCCGGGCGCCCTTCAAGTTCTACCGCGACGAGCCCAGGACAATTCGCGTGCAAGCGATCTTCGGAGGCAACCGGAAGGAGAGGTGGGCAAGGTGCCAGCTCGTCGGTCGGCGAAGCCTGCTGGGAGGCGAGAGGCTCGAAGAGACACTCCACTTCGTCGGGACCGTGCGCCTGGCGCGAGAGGCACGGAGCTCGGAGAGTCACGCAGCGTTGCCGGAATCTGGCGGGGCGAAACTCGATTCCGGCCTGATCTACTCGGTCTATTTTCACGGACCTGCATATCAGGTTCTGGAGGAGGCCTGGAGCGTCGATGGGCGACTCCTGGCACGAATCCCTGACACCCTTCCCACGCATCACACCCCGGAGGATTTGCAGATGGCTGCCGGCCCCCGGCTACTCGAGTCCTGTTTCCAGGCGGCTGGCCTGTTGGATCTGGCTCGATCCGAGCGGGTGGGCCTGCCCAGTCGATTGCGCTCTCTAAAGCTCTATCCTCCGATCAGTGAGATGGCTGGTCTTCGAGCCGCAGTCGAAAAGAGCGCCGACGGAACCCACCAGGCATTCGTGGTCGACGCATCTGGCAGGATCCTGCTGGAGATCGAGGGTTACTCGACGGTCGAGCTGCCCCTCGAAATCGATCCCGAGTCACTGGCCACCATTCGGCAGCGGGTCCAGAATGGTTGACTCGCGAGGCAGGGTCGAGAGTCCCTGGTCGTGGTAGCACCACCTTATTGGCAGACCCAGGAGATGGCCGACGTGCCAGCGGACCTGGGATGGCTGGGACTGGGCGAGCGAGAACATCTGCGCTCGCTGAAGATTCAGCGACGTCGTCAGGACTGGCTTTTGGGGAGGTGGACCGCAAAGCAGACTCTGTGCCAGTACCTACCTCTCCATCAGTTGGCGGTCGAATCTGTCAAGGATCTCGAGATTCTGCCCGCGATCGATGGATCACCGAGGGTATGGCACTCGGGAGCGGAGATCGCCGTCGCCCTCTCCTTGAGTCACCGTGCGGGTCGGGCTCTTTGTTGTCTGAGCAAGGACTGCGATGTGGGCTGCGACCTGGAGGTAGTGGAACCCCGCAGCCCTGGTTTTGTCGAAGACTACTTCACCCTTGATGAGAGGGCACAGATAGAACATGCGGGAGCGGCAGGTCCGGCGGTTGCGGCCAACGCGCTGTGGAGCGCCAAGGAGAGCTTGCTGAAAATGCTCCGGCTTGGCTTGACTGTCGATTCGCGAAAGGTGGAAGTGCAGGGTGGCTTGGGAAGTTTGGGGCCAGAATGGCGCGGTTTCGAGGTCGCCCACCTCGGGCTGGCAAGGAGCTTCGCGGGTTGGTGGTGCCGTCGCGGGGACTGGATTCTCACCGTCTCGACTTCCGAGCCGACGGAGCCTCCGGTCCGAGTACCGACGGACAACAGGAAGGGGTAGGGTGCCGGCCTCCTGAGCGGGGAGGCCGTCACCGGCGGGATTGTTTTTGGGGTAGGTAAAGTCTGGAGTGTGTGTGTGCGGATTGCTCGGTTGGACTTTGCTGCTGCCAATATTATTTAGCAAGCAACATGCCAACAGGTGGAATCAGGACGAGAAGCCCGTGTTTATTGGGCCGGGAGGCCATTCCGCCCGAGGAGTGGCCCGCTTCAAAGGCGCCGAAATGCCACACTGCGGCATAAATTGGCCGGTTTTGGTGACAGATCTGTCAACATTTTCTGCCCAGGTCTCACTTTTTTGTCAGAGAGACCGGACTGAGGCGGGCTCTTCCCGGCTGATCTGCCTAGATCCCCAACACCGAAGCGGCGCGGTCGATGTCTTCGGATCGCAGAAAGACGACGTAGCCGAACCCACCCTGGCCGTCGGCTACACCCGTCGAAGCATAGACATTGATACTGCTCGTCGACAGGCGCCTGTGGAGGTCGGCGAGGGCCCCCAATTCGTCGTCGCCCTGAATCAGAATGGCGTGCTGGGGTCCGGAGAGGATCAGACCTTCGGATGCCGCCGCTCGCAGGAGAGCTTCGACGCTCTCCGGAAACAGCATCAACTGGGTGTGTTCCACGCCGGCCGGAACGGCGCTGAAAGCCAGCAGATTGACCCCGGAGCCAGCCAACTGGGAGAGCAGTCCGTATGCCTCTCCCGGACGGTCCTTGACCGTGGCGTGGAAGTACTCGACCCTGCGGATGCGGCTAGCCATTGCTTCCTCCCTTGGCCTGCCTGGCGACCCGTGGGGCCCCGGGCTCAGCCGATACTCGGCGTCTCGTGATCCGCGTCGGCGAGATCGTTCGGGATACCGAGTCTGTTACAGGCCGCCGCATACATTTGCAGCGTGGCCTTTTTTGCTTTCTGCAGTTCCGTCAGTCGGTCTTTGACCTTGGCAAGCTCGGCAGCAATCTGGCGGTCCAGCCCATCGATCTCCTCCTTGGTGACCTCCAGGGACTGCTCGTAGAACTTGCGATGTTCGTCACTCAGTGTCATGGATCTCCTCCGTAATCTATCGCTTTATTCGGTTGTTTGTCAGGTGTTGCGAGCTACGG
The DNA here is from genome assembly GCA_963707075.1 of uncultured Acidobacteriota bacterium. Taxonomy (GTDB): domain Bacteria; phylum Acidobacteriota; class Thermoanaerobaculia; order Multivoradales; family JAHEKO01; genus CAXMQZ01. The sequence continues at coordinate 24,877 of CAVPOX010000002.1, read as the reverse complement.
AAGCTCGAAGAGAATCGCTATCTCGTGCCACATCCTGGCTGGCTTGCCGTCCTTGGTGGCGGGTTTGTAGACGGCATTGCGGGCGGACTCGATCACTGCCTCTTCGAGGCCGAGCTTCTCCGGCAGACCTGCGATCAGCTGCACATCAGCGGCCTTGCCGGTCTCGTCGACGAGGACCGATACCCTTACGGTTCCCTCGACTCCGGCCTCTTCGGCAGCGGGGGTGTAGGCGGGTTGCCTGAAATCGACGATCTGTGGCTCGACGACCCCCGGTCCGGGTTCGACGATCTCGACCGGCGTCACCTCGGAGTCTAGCTGGGAATCCCCGGGCGCAGGCTGTTCTTCGTCCAAAGTGGCCGCCGATTCTCGTGCAGCGCCTTCAGCTTCGGCCGACTCTGCCTCGCTACCTTCGTTGACTGCCCGGCCGGGCGCGGCCATGAGCTCCTGGACCCTCTGCAGCTCCGCTTCCACCCGTCTCTCGAGGTCTTCGTCCCCGCTGGGCTCGCTGACCGGCGAGACCTCGCGTGCCTTGGGTGCGGATTCGCGTTTCGGGGTGGGCTCTTGCTCTTGGGGGACGGACTTGAGGGGAGGCGCTGGCGCGGATGTGGTTGCGGCATCGGCGGGAGGTGGTTGGCCCTGTGGGTCCACGGCGGTGGGCTCCTCACTGATCGTCGCAGGCTCGCTCGAAGAGGACTTCGACACGGCGGCCACCCGTTCGAGTTCAGAACTGGCAGAAGACGATGGGGTGTCTCTCTGCATCAGTCCTGCCACGACGCCACCACCGATGGCAATCACCAGGATCACCGGCAGGAGGCGAGTCAGCAAACGCCGCAACCAGCGCGACTTCTCATCCGACGCTTCAGGATCTTCTTCGCTTCCGACAGCATCCCATTCCAGGTTCTCGTCGATGTCCTCGGAGACTTCCATACCCGCTGCAGGTTCCTCTTCAGGCGCCTCGACCGCCTCGACGGGTGCGCTATGCAAACCGAGCAGGTCGTGAACGAAGGCTGAAACCGCTTTTGCTCCAGGGGTCGGGCTCTCGTCCTTGAGCAGCTCTTCCAGCCCTCGTTGCAGCTCTGCAGCGCTCTCGAACCGGTCCTCCGCTTCCTTCGAAAGAGCCCGCAGCAGCAGACCCCGCACACCCGCGGGGATACTGGGCGACTGAATGATCTGGGCGCCGACGTCAGCCTGGCGGACGGACTCCAGAACGGCCATCTCGCTGTCGCCGGTGAACAGTCGTTCGCCGGTAAGCATCTCGTAGAGCAGGGTACCCAGCGAGAAGATGTCCGAGCGGTGGTCGATGGCCTTGCCCCAGGCCTGTTCGGGTGACATGTACTGGAGCTTGCCCTTGAGCGCTCCCATCTGAGTGGTGCTGATCTTGGAGACGGCTTTGGCGATGCCGAAATCGCAGAGCTTGATGTCTCCGGAGAAACTGATCAGGACATTCTGGGGCGAGACATCGCGGTGCACGAGACCGAGCTCGGCGTCGTCGAAGTCCTTGCTGTGATGGGCATAGTCGAGGCCGTCGGCAATCTGGGCCGCGATGAAGAGCGCGACTCCCACTGGGATCGCCTTCTCCTCCTTGCGGGTCAGATCGAGAATCTGTCGCAGGTTCTTGCCCTCGACCAACTCCATCGCGATGAAGTAGTCATCGTCGATCTTGCCGAGGTCGTAGATGTGGGTGATGTTGTTGTGGTTGAGTTGGGCTGCGAGCTTGGCCTCGTCGATGAACATCTCGACAAAGTCCTCGTTCTCGGCTGCCTGAGGCAGGATCTTCTTGATGGCGACCCGCTTCTCGAAGCCTTCCACGCCTTTGCGCCGGGCCTTCCAGACAGAAGCCATACCACCGACACCGATCTGCTGTTCGAGCGTGTACTCGCCGAACTCGATGCCCTGAACCGCGGCGGAGGGCGGAGCCACCGATTCGGTCGCAGGTTCGGGATCAGGTTCGAGGGCCAGATCTTCAAGCCCCTCGAGAGGATCGATCTCGACAAGCTCCAGATCAGACTGGACTTCGATCTCTGCCTCTTCTGCGTCTTCTTCGTGCAACTCGCCTTCCCCTGCGGCGGCAACTTCCTCGAGGGACTCGTCGTTCGAGGTGACCGGGTGACTTCGTCGATCTCCAGGGAAGCGGTCAGTGCCGCGAGCTCGTCGTCGAGCTCGGCTGATGGGTCATCATCGATGTCGGTCGCCTGAGAGGAGGTGCCCAGATCGAGATCGCCCAGAGCCTGGGATAGCAGAGCATCGACGCCGTCCGCATCTTCAGAAGCCGATTCCTCGGTCGCGGCGTCGGCTATGGCGCTGCTCAAGGAGGCTGCCAGGACTCCTGCCAGAGTGTCTTCCAGCCTGGAGTCGAGGTCCTCTTCGGGTTCGGCATTCTCGGGTTCCGCCAGGTCCAGCTCCGAAGCTTCCCTGACTTCCTCGAGGGCGGACATATCGTGCTCATCGGCGACGACAAAGCCGTCTTCCGGGTGGACGGTGTCAGCCCAGGCGGCGACCTCTTCGCGAACGACCTCTTCCAGGTCTTCCAGACCCGTGACCGGAGCCGCATCCGATGCGGGCAGGGCCTCGGCTGCGGCAGCGACTGGCTCGGCGATGTCGACGACCGGTGAGGCCTTTTCCGCCGCAGCGTCGGGCGGCACCGGTGGAGGAGTGGCTGGCGCCTTGCTCTCAACTGTTTCAGGCGTAGGTCTGTGCGGAGGCGGTGAGGTATCGACCGGCCGAGACTGCGCAGGGGCCGCCTGGGCGACTGCAGCCTTCTCTTGACCGGGATCGAGAATGTCATCGAGAAGATCACCGAAAATCTCTTCCGAGGAGAAGACTTTGTCGTTGCCTGTGGGCGGGATCGCAGCAGGCTTGCCCTTCCCATTTGACAGCCCGTAGCGAATCGCCTCGATCAGCTGGGCGGTGTCGAGCGGCTTGGCGAGGACAGCATCCACACTCTCGGAATCGGTACCCAGGTCGCTGCCGTCACCGTTGGTGGCTGTCAGCAGAACCACTCCGGGTCCGCCACTGCCTTTCGAGAAGGTCCTGACGAGATCTTCAGCCCCGGCCAGTCGGTCGTTGACCAGCACGAGCTGGGGAGCGAACTCCGAAGCCGCCCTCAGGGCCTGATCGCGCGTGCCCACGGTCTTGACCAACCAGCCCTGGGAGGCAAGTGCGGAACGCACGTGATCGATGGTTGCGGTCTCTTCCTCAGCGAGAAGAATTAGAGGCATGGCTATACTCCAATGATGCGCCGGTCCATGTTCTAACACCCGTGGGCTTCGGGGGTCAATGCAATTTCAACGAAAAGCCCTTGCTCGTGAGGGGCTTAGATGCAGGCCTACCGCTCAGGTAGACTCTCGTGCCGATGGCCGAATTGTCTGATCGATTGGGGCGACCCCTGCATGACCTGCGAGTTTCGGTAACCGATCGCTGTAATTTCCGCTGCCCCTACTGCATGCCCCGGGAGTTTTTCGGGGCCGAGTTCCCCTTTCTGCCGCGTGCGGAGATCCTCTCCTTCGAGGAAATCCGTCGTCTGGCAGGGATCTTTCATTCTCTCGGTGTCCGCAAGGTCAGGTTGACCGGCGGTGAACCCCTGCTGCGCGCCGATTTGCCCCTGCTGGTGGAGCTCTTGAGTCAGCTGCCCGAGACGGACATCGCCCTGACGACGAACGGCTCCCTGCTGATTCACCAGGCCGAGGATCTGGCGGCGGCGGGCTTGTCCAGGGTAACCGTCAGTCTCGATTCGGTGGATGATGCAGCCTTTCGCCGGATGAACGATGTGGACATGCCGGTCGAGCGTGTGCTGCAGGGTATCGAGGCTGCGACCCGAGCCGGGCTCACTCCGATCAAGATCAACGCCGTCGTCAAGAGAGGTGTCAACGAAGAGACCCTGGTGGAGTTTGTCGAGCGTTTCAAAGGCACCGGGCACATCGTCAGATTCATCGAGTACATGGATGTCGGGCACACCAACGGTTGGCGCATGGACGAGGTCGTGTCGGCCGATGAGATGCTGCGCCGTATCGCCACCGTCGAGTCCCTGGAGCCCATTGACCCAGGGTATCGCGGCGAAGTCGCCAGGCGCTGGCGACTCGATGGGGGAGGCGAGATCGGCGTCATCGCCTCGGTCACCCAACCCTTCTGCGGCGACTGCACTCGCGCCCGCTTGTCGGCTGACGGGCAACTCTTCACCTGCCTCTTTGCCACCCGTGGGTTCGACCTGCGAGCGCCGCTGCGCGCCGGGGCGGCGGACGAGGAGATCCGCCGGCTGATCGTGGATATCTGGCAGGGCCGCACGGATCGCTATTCAGAGCTTCGATCGGAAGAGAGCACCCAGCGGGACCGACCCGAGATGTCCTATATCGGGGGATAGCCCCGCGGCAATGTCCGCCTGCTGTGAGTTTTTCCACTGCAGCTGCGCATCGCCTTGCGTAGCCTGAGTCGGGAAGTGTCGGTCGCCGGTGCCGGACTTCGCGACCTCGCTGCCGGCCGGGCGACTGCATCGCCGAAAGACGTTCTCAGGGGGCCAGACGATGAAGCAACTACAGCTGACAGAGCAGGTCGAGATCGGTGGGGTGGATCCGGCGATCATGGAGTCGCGTCGGGTGCCGCTGGAACGGAAGGTCATTCTCAAGTTCCACCATTTTGGCGGCTTCTTCATCGAGTACTCTGCGAACATCTCCATGACGGGTATGTTCATCAAGACCGAAGCTCCCAAGCTCCCAGGGTCTGTCTTCATCTTCGAAATCTGGTTGGGAGACGAACACAAGCTGGTGCACGGGCTGGGTGAAGTCATGTGGGTGCGCATGGAGGACGAGGGGCAGGACAGACCCGCCGGAATGGGGGTGCGCTACCTCAAGATCGATGAGGAGAGCCGCGCAGTGGTCGAGCGCGTCATCGCCGAGCATCTCGACAAGGGCGGCGCGGTCTTTGATCTGAATGCCACTGGGTCGACCAACGAGCCCGAAGATCTTCGTGCTGAGCTGGAGCTGGTGGACCCTGCGGAGACACCTCCTGCTCAGGGAGACCTGCTGCTGATCGACGAGGATCTACTCGGATTCGATCGCCCCACGGGGGAAAGCGAGGCTTCGATCGATCCGCCCGCGCCGGCGGTCAAGGGAGAGCGCTCGTACTCGGCTCTGCGCATCGCGCTGGTGCTGATTGCGCTGGCTTTGGTCATGGGTGGCACGGCCTACCTGCTGAGCGCCGACTTGCTGCCTTTCTGAGTATTGCCGAATGGCTGCCACGATCGAATCGCCGATGTCACATTGCCGGCTGCTGGTGATCGCGCTGGTGCTGCTCGGCTGGCTCTTCCTCGGAGCCACGGCGGCTCACAGCTCGATCGAGGTGAGTGCTGAGGATCCAGGGCTGACAGACATCGCACGCCAGATTTCGCGAGGTGGCCGGCTGCGGGTTTCGGGGCTCTACCTGGAAACCAGGGGGACAGTGCAACTGGATCTGGATCGATTCGAGGTCTTTACCCAGGACGCCCGGATCCTGGCGGGCGATCGGCCTCTGGCAATTCCGGACACAGCCTACTACCGTGGAACAGTCGTCGGCTCCCCTGGCTCGCGAGCTGTCGTCGGCTTCAAGCGCGGCGGATTGATCGATGGGCTGATCACAGACGGCGATGAAGTCTGGCGATTGTCCGGCAAAGCGAGACTTTCGGGCTTTGGCGCCGAAAGACAGAGCATTCTCGAGGAGTTTCGGGATCGGCCATTCGACTGTCAGACGGAGACGATTCCGCCTGCCGATTCCTACCTGGACTCCATGGAGCCGAGCGGCCTGGAATCGGATGGCCTGGTTGCAGGCACCTACGCCTACTCCGCGCGCGTCGCGGTGGATACCGACTGGGAGTTCCTGCAAAAGTTCGGTGGCGACGTGGCTGCGGCTACCGACTACGTCGCAGATGTCTTCGCGTTTTCGTCGACGATCTACGAACAGGAAGTCGGTACGAGCTTGTACATCAGCTATCTGAAGTGGTGGCCCGGGGCCCATGAAGGCACCGATCCCTGGACCAAGTCCAGCTGCTCAGACGCCCTCAACGAGTTTCGCGACTACTGGCGATCGAATCGGGGTGCCGTCGAGAGGACCCTGGTTCACCTGCTGAGCGGCAAGAGCACGGGCTGTGGCATTGCAGCGAGCCCGTCGCTTTGCAGTCAGTACTCGAGCTACGGTCTCAGCGGTTCGCTCTCCGGCAGGTTCGATCCCAACAGTCCGCTGTCAGGATCGGGCTTCTGGGACATTCTGGTCGTCAGCCACGAGATCGGGCACAACTTCGGGTCACCGCACACGCACTCCTACTGCAACTACAGCGGCAACCCGGATCCTGTGGACGCTTGTGTTCCTGCCAACTATGGCCCTGCCTGCAATGGCCAGGCCGGGGTGCTCCCCGTTGGCTGTCCCGGTGCCGGCCAGCGCTGTGGCACGATCATGAGTTACTGTCATCTCATCAACGGCGGGTACGGCAATATCGCTCTGACCTTTGGCGCCGGCCATACTTACGGTGAGCAGTCATGGCGGGTTCCCTCCCGGATGAACAGCTATGTTGCCAACCAGGCGAGCTACTATCCGACCTGTCTCGCTCCCGTGTTCATTCCGATCTTCAACGACGGCTTCGAGACCAGCAACACCTCCGGGTGGAGCTCGAGAAAAGACTGACAATCTCGAGTCTGGTTCGATCAGGAGGACCTGGGACCGCCTGGATTGTTGCGGCCCGGCCCAAGGGTGCGAGGTACGGAATCGTCACTGACCTTTGCAGTCAGTGCACTGATCAGTGAGCCCGAGGGGCGGGTTGCGGGAGGGGCATCCGTGACCGACGGGCAAACACAAAGTAGAATGCCGGATCTCTTGTTGGAGCCAAGGAGCGGTGAATGACGGATTCGATAAATCGTCGCATCGATGACTCATCCGTCTCCGCGTGTGAGTAGCTGGACATCTGAGGATCATGGATCTGGATTCAATCAACTCCGAGACAGAGCTCCCGACTCCCTGGGAGCCCGCCAGCTCGCTGCGGTTGATAGGGCAGAAGGCGTTTCTCGTCTTCTTGATGCTCGCAGCGCTTTTGGCTCTGATGGGCCTTTTGAGCACGCTTTGGAGTCAGGCGCCCAGCAAGGGGTCGCGCGTTGTTCTGCTAGTGGGCTTCGGCCTGATGTTCTGGCTGCCACTTTTTCAGATAGGCATGGCCTGGTATCTGAACTTGCGGTTTCGCTTGCGCGAGCCAGTTGCCGCACCCGAGGGTCTCTCGGTCGACGTGTACGTCACGACTTTCAACGAGCCTTTGGACATGATCGAGTCCTCGCTGCGGGCGGCGTTGGGCATCCGCTATCCGCACGAGACCTACGTGCTCGACGACGGGCGCAGGGAGGAGGTGCGAGCGCTGGCCGAGGAGCTGGGGGTTCACTACCTGAGTCGCACGAGCCTCGAGGATCGCAAGGCGGGCAACGTCAATCATGCGCTCGACAAGACATCCGGCGAGTTCGTCGCCATCTTCGATCTCGACCACCACGCGCGGCCCGACTTCCTCGATCGCAGCCTGGGGTACTTCTCCGATCCCGAGGTCGGCTTCGTCCAGGTGATGAACACCTTTTCGAATGCCGGCGAGAACATCTTTGCGCGAGCAGCTTGTGAGACCGCCTACCAGTACTACAACATCGGTGCGGTAGGCAAAGATACCTGCAGGGCGGCGAGCCTGATGGGCTCGAACGCCGTCATTCGAAGAGAGGCTCTACTCGAATCAGGTAAGTACCAGCCAGGTCTCGCCGAGGATTTGGAGACCTCGCTGGCGCTCCACAGTCACGGTTGGAAGTCGGCCTACGTGCGCCAGACCCTGGCACCGGGGCACGCACCCGCTGATCTGCTGGCCTTCTTCAAGCAGCAGCTCAAATGGTCGAGCGGCGTTTTTACCGCGGCTCTGAGCTCATTCACAGGCAGATTCTGGCGTCTCGATCCACAGCAGAAGCTCTGCTACCTGACGCGGTTCACCTACTACCTTCACGGTGCACTGGTGCCGCTGCATATGCTGGGTCTGACCGTTCTACTGGTCTGGCCGGTGTTCGATATCGAGGCCTTCTCGAGAGGAATCCTTCCGTTTACGTTTCTGGGTTGGCTGTCAGCTGGTTTCTTGCCGCTGAGGATGTGGGCGCTGGAGCCGCGGGCCCGCCGAGGCTTTCTATTCCGCGGCTCGTCCCTCTTCATGGTGACCTGGCCGTTCTACACCGCGGCGGTACTGAGCACTCTGATGGGCCGCAAGGTTCCGTTCATCGCGACGCCCAAGGCTGCGTCGAGCCACTTCCCGTGGTGGACGATCGCTCCACAGGCTGTCGTGTTTCTGCTGCTGCTCGTAGCCGCTGGCTGGCGGCTCGCCAACTGGTCCGTCCATCCGATGCCCGTGACGCTGGCGTTTGCGGCCTTTCTTCTGAGTCTTCATTGGATTCTCATCCCGGCGCTCGTTCAGCGAGGCCGGAAGCAGTCAGTCCGAGACGAACCGCCCACCACCATCGCGGTAAGCAGGGGAGACGGCTGAGGAGGTGGCTCGGCCATGGCTCGCCTGGGTCCTCCTGTTGGGTGCGCTGGCCCAGATCCTGCTGGTGGCCGTGGTCCCCTATCCACCCATCCAGGACTATCCCAACCACCTGCTGCGGGTCCATGCTGCCGAGAGCCTGGATCGCGTGCCGGTCTACTCGGAGTACCTGACTCGAGATAGCGCGTTCCGGCCCAATAGCCTGGGGGACTGGGTGGTCGGCGCTCTCTACGGCCCTCTGCCGATCGAGCTCGCCGGCAAGATCTGGCTGGCGCTCTGTCTCGCTCTGGCCTCAGCGGCCCTCTGGTACTACCTCGTCACCTTCGGCGGAGACATTCTCGGGGCTTTCATTGGCCTGCTGGTGATCGGGGGGTGGCTCTTCCACAAGGGCTTTCTCAACAACCATGCAGCCGTATCCCTCGGACTGATCTATCTGGCGGTCCTTTGGCCGCGCGATAACAAGCTCACCTGGCGCCGATGGTTCGTGGCCTGGGGAGTCTCGCTGGCCATTGTCTCGGCGCATGCCTTCGTTTACGCCAGCGTCATGGCGATAGCCGGCGCGGCCGCCCTGCTGCAACCCGGGGAGAGCTGGCGGCGCAGGCTGTGGCGGGTCTCGCCGGCCATCCCCGGTGTCTTGCTGGGTTTGATCTACGCTCTTCAGCAATCTGGATCGGGCCTGCTGGCCAACCGGCCGAGGTACGATTTCAATCTGAAGAGATGGTTCGTCTGGACGCCCCTCAGTATCTTTGGACGGTTTCAACCCGCCTGGGATCAGTGGATCGCGCTGGGTTGTCTCGCCCTGATCGCCGTGGCTTTCTGTTTCGGTGTTTACCGCCTGCGAGCCCGTCTCTTGCCGAGCCATTGGCAGGTGGTTCTGCTCTTCGTGATCGCCTGTCTTGGACTGTACCTGGTAGCTCCCACCCATCTCTCTGGGGGATGGGTTCATGGCCGAGAGCGGGTATTTCACATGGCGATCCTGCTCGCCCTACCTCTGCTAGCCGCGCTGCCCTCCGTGTTCAGGAGAGTCGCTGGCACTGCGGCCGGTGTCGGACTGATCGTGACGATGGCTCTGACTGCCAGGGCCTATCAGGATTTCCAGCCGGCAGCGCAGGAGTACGTGGGGCTTGCCGAGGCTCTCCCCCGCGGTCAGCTCATCCTGACCTTGAACCTGGCCTCACCCCTGAATGAGCTCATTCGCCCCCGGTTGCACCTCTGGGGCTACCTCTGCATCAGGAAAGACTGTCTCTCACCCTTCCTCTTTGCCAATCCCTACACCAACAATCTCTACTTCCGGAGGATGCCGGAATGGCCGCCTGAAGGAGAACTGGAGCCTCGGGATTGGGGCTCGATCGTCGATCTGCTGAACAGGGAGAGCTACACCGGAGTGCTGCTACACGGCCGCTCGGCGGAGGGTGAGTCCCGGCTCGAAGACGTGATGGAGGCGGCAGCAAGCAATCGTTCTGGGGTTCTGTATCTGGTAGCAGGCGCGCGGGATCCGGATTCTCGGTAGTCGCGGCGGGTGGTGAGTGCCGGCCGAGCAGGTTGAAAGGGTTCCTGAGACCGATTTCCCACGATAGAGTGCCGGCTGGTGTTTGCACCCCCGTTCCTGGCTCGGGTCGGGTCCCTTTGCGAGGTCGTTCGGATATGAGTTGGAAAGTCGCTGTTGCCTTGTTGTGGTTCGTCGTCCTGGCCCCGGTGGTGCCCGCCGGCGCGGCAGAGGTTGCCGAGATCAAACACCAGCTGGAGGTCGCGCTGGATCCCGAGACAGGGATGCTCCGGGTCACCGATGAGATCGGCCTGGGTGATGTGGCATCAGGCGACAAGGTCGAGTTTCTGCTCAACTCGGCCCTGACGATCGTCGAAGCCGCCCCGTCGGTCGAGAAGGTGCCGCTCGGCGAGGTCGAGGGCTTCTACGGCATCAATGGCACCAGCATCGAGCTCGCCGGTGACATCGAGCTCAATCGGTATCGGGTCAGCCAGCGGCCCGAGCAGGGGGTCCTGCGGCTCACCTACGAGGGCGAGTTCGATTTTGGCCTCTCGGATCAGAAAGAGGAATACACGCGGGGCTTTCGGGAGACCGCAGGCATCATCAGTGATGAAGGTGTCTACCTGGCGGGTAGTGGATTCTGGTACCCGAGCTTCGGCGACCAGTTGCTGGTCTTCGAGATGAGTGTCGAAAAGCCGGGCGACTGGCATGTCATCAGCCAGGGAAACGGCACATCCAGCGACGACGAGGGGATTGCGCACTGGTCGTCAGGTGGTGCGATGGATGAGATCTATATTGTCGGCGGCCCGTTGGAGGCCTATGAGGAGGCTGCGGGGGCAGTCAGCGCGCAGGTCTTCCTGAGAGAGCCGGATGAAGCCTTGGCCTCCAAGTACTCTGACCGCCACCGCCCAGTACATCGAGATGTATCGTGATCTGATCGGCCCCTACCCGTACGAGAAGTTCGCTCTGGTCGAGAACTTCTGGGAGACCGGCTACGGGATGCCCTCCTTCACGCTGCTGGGGCCAACGGTCATCCGCTTCCCGTTCATTTTGACCTCCTCCTATCCTCACGAAATCCTGCACAACTGGTGGGGCAACTCGGTCTTTGTCGACTACGCAACCGGCAACTGGTGCGAGGGCCTGACGGCCTACATGGCAGACCACCTGATTCAGGAGCAGCGCGGCAAGGGCGCGGAATACCGACAGACCACGCTGCAGAAGTACCGCAACTACGTCAAGGACAGCAGCGACTTCCCGTTGCGTGAGTTCCGCTCACGTCACAGTGCAGCGACAGAGGCCGTGGGCTACGGCAAGACGTTGATGGGTTTCCACATGCTACGTCAGTACCTCGGAGACGAGGACTTTCGCAAGGGCATGGCGACTCTCTATCGCCGCTACCAGGGCAAGCGAGCGTCTTTCTCCGACGTGCAGGGCGTCCTGGAAGACACCAGCGGGAAAGAGCTGGGGTGGTTCTTCGAGCCCTGGGTCGACCGACCCGGTGCTGCAGCTTTCGAGGTGGAAGTGGATTCCAAGGCTGGAGACTCTGCAGTGCGGGGTGTGTTGCACCAGGTCCAGGAGGCGGATCCGTTCGAGCTCGAGGTTCCGGTTGCCGTCCAGACAGCGCAGGGAACCGAGGTCTTCACTGTCCACACCCGGGCACGGGACACGTCGTTCGAGTTTCAGGCCCAGGCGCCGGTCCTGGCCTTGCAGGTCGATCCGCAATTCGATGTCTTTCGCTTTCTCGATGTCCGCGAGATTCCACCCTCGATCGGTCAGATTTTCGGCGAGCCCGAGATCCTTGCGCTGTTGCCCAGCCAGGCCTCAGCCGAGACCATCGAGGCCTACAAGACTCTGATGCAAGGCTGGCAGAGTGACAGTCACAGCATCGCGATGCGGCTGGACGACGAGGTGTCCGAGATTCCCGATGATCGGGCGGTATGGATTCTCGGACGAGAGAACCTCCATGCCAAAGGTCAATTCGCGTCAGATTTGCCTGGCGTAGAGATCTCCGCTACCCAAGCTCAGCTGGGCGAGGAGTCCGTCGCTTTCGATGGGCATTCGCTGGTCGTGGTGCGTCGTCACCCGGGTAACCTCGAAAAGGTCGTCGGCTGGTTGGTCGTCGATCCGGCTGCAGCGTTTGCCGGCATGGGGAGAAAGTTGCCTCACTACGGCAAGTACTCCTACCTCGGTTTCGCAGGCGAGGAACCGACCAATGTGGTCAAAGGGCAATGGCCCACAGGGGACTCACCTCTCTTTGTCGACCTCAGGCCGGAGGACCAGCGGGGTGCACCCCTGCCCGCACTGGAATTGGCGAGCCGACCCGCACTGATCGATCTACCGCCTGTCTTCTCGCAGAAGCGTCTGATGGAGCACGTCGAGCTCCTCGCTCTCCGATGCGATGGAGGGCAGAGGTCCCGGTTCAGCGAGGGGCGCGCGGAAGCGGCCGATACATCGCCGCACAACTCGAGGCCGCGGGTCTCGAACCCGGTGGGGACGACGGCACCTACTTCCAGAGCTTCACGTTGGAGTCTGGCCCCGATGGCTCTCCAGTGGAGCTGCGAAATGTGATCGCGGTGCTTCCCGGCAGCAAACCCGAATGGGCTGAGCAAGCGGTCATCATCGGCGCCCACTACGATCACCTGGGCCGAGGCTGGCCCGATGTGCACGAGGGCGACGCGGGCAAGATCCACCCCGGTGCCGATGACAACGCCAGTGGTGTCGCGGTCTTCCTGGAGTTGGCCAAGGCGGTGGCCGAGAGTGACAAGCCGCAGCGCAACCTGGTCTTTGTCGCTTTCAGCGGCGAGGAGGCGGGTCGCGCCGGCTCGAAGTACTTCGTCGAGCATCCTGGGAGCTACTCGATCGAGGGTATCCGCGCCGTGGTCAACCTGGACACGGTCGGTCGCATGAACGATCGTCCGGTGTCCATCTTGGGGACCGGGACAGCGGATGAATGGCAACACATCTTCCGCGGGGCCAGCTTCGTGACCGGGGTCGAGAGCCGCAATATCCCCGAGTCTGCCGAAGCGTCCGACCAGATGAGCTTCATCGAAGAGGGGATACCGGGCATCCAGGTCTTCACCTCGGCGCATGCCGACTACCATCGACCCACCGATACCGCCGACAAGATCGACGCCGCCGGGTTGGTCAAGGTCGCGACCCTGGTCAAGGAGGCTGTGGTCTATCTCGGTGGGCGCGAGGAGCCTTTGACGGTGACGATCGAACAGAAGGGCGGGGAAGAGCCGGCCTCGGCTCCTGCCAGCTCGGGCGGCCCTGGTTCCGGCCGTCGGGTGCGATTTGGCACGGTGCCGGATTTCGCGTTCCCTGGGCCGGGTGTCAAGGTGGAGGAGGTCTCCGCCGGATCGCCCGCTGAAGCCGCCGGGTTTCAGAAAGGAGACGTGCTAATCCGCATCGATGATGAGGAGGTGACGGACCTGAGAGGCTACTCCGAAATCCTCAAGACGCTCGAGCCGGGACAGGAGGTCGAAGCAACGGTGCTGAGAGATGACGAGGAGTTTGTCCTCACGGTCGTGGTGGAGGCCCGCTAGGTCGGGAGTGAGTTCCTGAAGAGTCCGCACCAGATCGAAGATCCTGTCCGAGGTTAGCCAAGATGAAATCACGTCTATCGCAGAGACTCCTTCTGTCGCTCTCCCTGCTACCGCTACTGGCTAGCCTGGGGTGCAAGAAGGACCCGGACCCGGTGCCGGTCACGGACTATGAGGATCTGACTTCCCGGTCAGAGCGCTTGGCACAAGAGATCCTGATCGTCGACACCCACGTGGACGTGCCGTACCGCATGGAGGAGCAGGAAGAAGACATCTCCCAGCGTACCGAGGGTGGCCACTTCGACTACGTGCGAGCCAAGGAAGGGGGGCTCAATGCCGCCTTCATGTCGATCTACGTGCCTTCGGAGTTGCAGGAGACCGGGCGGGGCGAGGGAGAAGGCAGATGCACTCATCGACCGGGTTGAGGGTTTTGTCGAGCAGTGGCCGGACAAGTTTGCCCTGGCGTTTTCACCAGCCGACGTGCAGGAGCAGTTCGAGCGAGGCGTCATCTCGCTGCCCATGGGGATGGAGAACGGTGCCCCGATCGAAGAGGACCTGGCCAACCTCCAGCACTTCTTCGATCGCGGGATTCGCTACATTACTCTGACTCATGGCACGGATAATCAGATCGCCGACTCTTCCTACGAGGAGACCCGCAAATGGAAGGGGCTGAGCCCGTTCGGCCGCGAAGTCATTGCCGAGATGAACCGCCTGGGGATCATGATCGATGTCTCCCACATCACCGACGAGGCGTTCTTTCAAGTCCTGGAAACCACCCAGGCACCGGTGATTGCCTCGCACTCCTCGTGTCGCCATTTCACGCCCGGCTGGGAGCGCAACATGAGCGACGAGCAGATTCGGGCGCTGGCTGAGAACGGTGGCGTCATCCAGATCAACTTCGGCTCCGCTTTCCTGACAGAGGCGGCGAACGTTTCGTCAACGGCACTCTGGGCCAAGATGGAGGCTTATGCCGAGGAGCACGGCTTGCGGCAAGGCGACGACCAACTCGCGGCGTACCGAGAGCAGATGTACGAGGAGAACCCGCCCGTGCTGGCCGATGTTTCGGATGTGGCCGACCACATCGACCACGTCGTCGGCCTGGTCGGCGTCGATCACGTCGGCCTCGGCTCCGACTTCGACGGCGTCGGTCCCACAACCCCCACCGGGCTACGCGACGTCTCCTACTTCCCCAATCTCATTCGTATCCTCCTCGAACGCGGCTACACCGACGAGGAGATCGCCAAGATCTTCGGGGGAAATACGATGCGGGTGTGGGGGGAGGTGGAGACTCGGGCTCAGAATCGATAGATCGAATTGGTGCTGTCGCCATGGCTCGGTGGCTGTGCCAACTGTGCACCGATCGCCGACAAGTCCGGTTGGTGCCCAGGGATCTGGACCTCAATCTTCTTGTCTGGCCATCACCAGGCGCGATTTCTCTGCGATGTCCTTCATTTCGCTGAACTGCAGTCCTGCGTGCTCCAACCACGACTGTGCCTCGGCGGCTGCGTAACAGTCACCCCCTTCGGTGTTGACCAGCATGTTGACTGCGAATACCGCTCCACCTGGAGGATTCTTCCGATCCTCATCCAGAAAGAAATCCTTGAGGATCAATTGGCCGCCCGGTGCGAGGGTCTCGGCGCATCGGTGGATGAGATGTTGGTTCTCGGCCGCGGAGTAGATGTGGATCACGTTGGAGATGAAGATGGCGTCATAGGGACCACCGAGATCGTCTGCAAGCGCGTCTCCAGGGCGCAGGTGAATTCGATCCGTCAAGCTGGCCTTCTCGGCATTGTTCAGAGCGATCTCCAACGCTTCCTGGCGATCCAGAATCGTGACTTCGAGCTCGGGCCACCTTTGCGCGAATTCGACTGCATAAATCCCGGGACCCCCGCCGATATCCAACAAGGTCTTGGTGCCGGAGAGATCCAGCTGGTTGCAGGTGAGCGCTGCCGAGCGTCGCCCCACATCAGCCATTGCTCTGGCGAAACCACGCTCTCCACTTACGAGTCGGGGGTCCAGCGATGCATCGGACACCGGTTCCCCTGTCTTTACCGAATCGAACAGGTGACCCCACCTTTCGTAGAGCTTCGCCCCATGCAGTAGCAGGTCCGATCGCGGCTCTGGGGAACCGGGCAAGAGGTGACGCCTGACCTCGTCGCCGTTTCTGTAACCCTCCGGGTTTTTCTCCAGCAAGCCGATGCTTAGCCAAGGCGTCGCACAGTATGCGCATCCCGCGTGGGCTGGCCGCGAGTTCTTCAGCCAGCTCGTCAGAACTCCTGTGGCCGGTTGCGATCGCGGCAAAGAGCCCGAGCCGATTGGCTGTCAGCAAGATCTGGCTCGCCTGGTAGCCGTTGGCGATGTCGTCGAGCCGATCGCGGGGAGGCAAGCCGGGGATTCCTTATCGACTAGCTGGCGATCTGTTCCGCCCGATTGCGATAGAGCTTGGGATCGACAGCGCCTGCCATCTTTTCGACATCATGGCCGCCACCGAGAAACTCGCTGATTCGCTTGGCCTGGCTCAATGGGTCACCGACCACTTCGCGGTAGTCGATCATCAGGGTCTCGAAGCGCGGATTGTTCTTCAGCAGGTAGTTGGCTTTCCACAGGTCGCTTTCGTAGAGCTCGATCATCCGTTCGTCGTCGGTCTCGTTGGTCTCGCCTCGCCGATCGAGCATCTTGGCTTGCGACGCCAGCACCTCGCTCAAGTCCCGACGCATGAATATCACCTTGTAGTTATGCGTATCGGGTAATTCCTTCAGCAGGTAGGAGATGATCTTGATCGCTTTGCCGCGAGCGTTGTCGAGCCAACTCCAATCGGTCTCATTGGCCAGATCCTTGACGCGCTCGAGCTCGAAGTAGCCTTTCGGGTTGTCTTCGTCAGCCTCCCTTAGGCCATCCACGACCATCGGAAGCCCTGCTGCGTCCAGCATTTTCATGGCCATCGAGGTGCCCGAGCGGGGAAGTCCGGAAACGACGACCAGGGGCTCGCCGAAGCGGAAACGTCGGTACATACGTTGTAGAGTGGTTGCCATCTTCCAAGCCTCCCGGCCAGTTGATCGATCAATCCTAGGTGCTGTGATCTGGGAGTTCCAGAGTATGCAGCTTCAAGCATTTGCCCTGCGCTTGCAAGGCGAACTCGCGTGAGTATAATACCAGCCCACATTGCAGTGCCCGCAGTGTTCGCGTGCCGGGTGACTCCTTTTTTTTCAGAAACCACATGAAAGTCAAGTTGCAGACGGGCAAGAGGCTCCGGGTCGAGCCGAACGGCAGAGAGCACCTCAAGAGCATCGCGGTCGTCGCGTGCTGGCTGAGCGCAACGATGGTCGCTCTGCCTGCCATGGCTTACGTCGGGCCGGGCGCGGGCATCGCCCTGGTCTCCTCCTTCCTGGTGGTCTTCACCACGATGATCATCGCCTTGCTGGCCGTTCTCAGCTGGCCACTGCGCAAGCTCTGGCGGGCTCTGCGACGCAAGGAGAAGCCCAAGCCCAATATCAAGCGCCTGATCGTGGTGGGGCTGGATGGCCAGGATCCCCGGCTGACGGATCGCTTCATGAAGGAAGGCAAGCTCCCCAACTTCGAAAAGCTCTCCAAGCAGGGCACCTACTCGAAGTTGCGAACGACGTTTCCGTCGGTTTCCCCGGTGGCATGGTCTTCTTTCAGCACGGGCACCCACCCTTCCAAGCACAACATCTTCGACTTCCTGGATCGTGACCGCCGGACCTACTTGCCGATGCTCTCGTCGGCGCATATCGGTGGGGTCGATCGCTTCATCAAGCTGGGCAAGTACAGGATTCCCCTCGGCAAGCCGGATCTGAGGCTACTGCGCAAGTCGAAGCCGTTCTGGACACTGCTGGGAGAGAACTACATCTGGAGCACGGTCCTCCGGGTACCCATTACCTTCCCCCCTGACAAGTTCTACGGTGCCCAGCTGAGCGCCATGTGTACGCCTGATCTGCTCGGAACACAGGGCACCTTCCTGTTGTTCACCACCCGTCCCTCGGATGAGAAGTTCAAGGAAGGGGGCGTCCGCATTCCCCTGGAGGGAAGCAACGGTCGGTTCGAAACCAAGATCGAAGGCCCCGAGAATAGCCTGCTGGAAGGCGAGCCGGCATTGGAGCTGCCGATGACCCTCGAGCTCGATCGCGAGGCACGGAAGGCGACGGTCACCATCGACGGCGAGGCGACCGAGCTCGAACGCCACAAGCTGAGCGATTGGGTCACCCTGACTTTCAAAGCGGCTCCCGGCGTCAAGGTGTCCGGGATCTGCCGGATGATGATCACCGAGATGGAAGAGCACACCTCGCTCTACATCACCCCCATCAGTCTGGACCCTGAGAATCCCGCGATGCCGGTCTCCCATCCGTCCTACTACTCGACGTATCTCTCCAAGAAGATCGGTCCCTTCTCGACGCTGGGTCTGGCTGAGGACACCTGGGCGCTCAATGAAGAGATCACCGACGACGCGACCTTTCTGCAGCAGACCTACGACATCGATGCCGAGCGTGAAGCGATGTTTTTCGCGGCCATGCAGAAGCTGAAGAAGGGGTCTCTCGTCTGTGTTTGGGATGGCACGGATCGCATCCAGCACATGTTCTGGCGGTATCTGGAAGAAGGACATCCTGCGGCCAAGGGCAAGGAGAACGCCGAGCACAAGCATGCCATCGAGGAGCTCTACAAGCACAACGACGCCATGGTCGGTCGGGTCATGAAGCGCTTGCGCAAGGGCGACGTCATGATGGTGCTCTCCGATCACGGTTTTACGTCGTTCCGCCGCGGTGTCAATCTCAACGCCTGGCTGCTCCAGAATGGCTACCTGAAGCTGAAGGAGGGCAAAGACGGTTCCTCCGAGTGGCTCACCGACGTCGATTGGTCGCAGACCAGGGCCTACGCGCTGGGCTTGACCGGCATGTTCATCAACATGGAGGGCCGCGAGGGCCAGGGAATCGTCAAACCGGGCGAGGAGGCGGAAGCCTTGAAGGCGGAGCTCATCGAGAAGATCAGCGGCCTGCGCGACGAGGAAAAGAACGAGATCGGCATCAACGAGCTCTTCGACACCCACAAGCTCTATCAGGGCCCCTATGTCGGGAATGCTCCCGACTTCCTGGTGGGCTACAACCATGGCTATCGCGTCTCCTGGGACTGCGCCACCGGGATGATCTCGGGCCCGGTCTTCGAGGACAACATCAAGGCTTGGAGTGGCGATCACGGTGTGGACCCGAGGATTGTCCCCGGCGTCCTGTTCTGCACCCACAAGATCGATGACGAGGATCCTGCCTTGATGGACATCGCGCCCACGGCGATGCGGTTGTTCGGCATGCAGGTGCCGCCGCATATGGAAGGCAAGCCACTTTTCTCCGATGCGACTCTGGAAGGTGGCAAGCTCGCGGCGTTACCGTCGGAGGGGATCGATGAATAGACCTGCAGCAAAGGCTCTTCTCGCATTTTCGATCATCGGTGTAGTGGCGGTGTCGCTTTGGTCATGCGGCGGTAAGGCGGCAAGTGGCGATACGGGCGAGAAGGTGATTCTGCTGGGCTTCGACGGCATGGACTATGGGCTGACCCAGGAGATGATGGCGCAGGGCCGGATGCCGAACTTCAGTCGGTTGGCGGAATCTGGTGGCTTTGCACCTCTCGAAACGGCAGTTCCTCCACAGAGTCCGGTTGCCTGGTCCAACTTCATCACGGGGATGGATTCCGGAGGGCATGGCATCTTCGACTTCGTCCACCGGGATCAGGACTCCATGCTGCCCTACCTGTCCACCAGCCGTACCGAAGGCGCGGAAAAGAGCATCAAGATCGGCGAGTGCCAGATTCCGCTGGGCGGTGAGATCGAGCTGCTGCGCCGCGGAACCCCGTTCTGGCAGGTGTTGGAGGAGAACGGTGTGCAGGCGACGATTGTCCGCATGCCGGCCAATTTTCCCCCCTCCGGCACTGCGACGTACGAGTTGAGTGGGATGGGAACCCCCGACTTGCACGGCACCTCGGGCACGTTCTCCTTTTTCACCTCGGAACTGTTCGCCTTCCAGGGCGAGGACATCAGTGGCGGAGATGTCTACGAGGTGTATCCCTACGAAGGCATGATCGAGGCTTCCCTGGTCGGGCCGGAGACCCCCTACCTGCAGAAGCGCCAGAAGACCGAGATGCCTTTCAACGTCTATGTCGACAAGGACGAACGCGTTGCCATGATCGAGATCGGTGAGCACGAGCTGGTCCTCGAAGAAGGGGAGTGGAGCGACTGGGTGCCCTTCGCCTTTCCGCTGGAGACTACCGGTCTGTGCAAGGTGATTCTCACCACCTTCATGATGCCGACCGAGCTTCCTGGGATCGTGCGCTTCTACCTCAAGCAGACGCATCCGGAGCTGGAGCTCTATGCCACGCCTCTCAATATGGATCCAGCCCATCCGGCCATGCCCATTTCGACGCCCGCTGACTATGCGGCCGACCTGGCCGAGGCTACCGGTCTTTTCTACACCCAGGAGATGCCGGAGGATACCAAGGCTCTGAGCGGCGAGATCTTCTCCTTTGACGAGTTTCTCGGGCAAGCCAGGCTCACCGGCGATCAGTTTGTCGAACAGTACAAGTATGTGCTGAGCCAGTTCGAGAAAGGCTTTCTCTTTTACTACTTTGGCAATCTCGACCAGACCTCGCACATGCTGATGAAATCGATGGATCCCGATCATCCTGCCTACAACGCGGAGATCGACGAGAAGTACGCTGCGGTGATCCCGGAAATCTACGAAGAGCTCGATCGGATCGTCGGCTATACCCTGGAGAACATGCCAGCGGGAACGAAGCTGATCGTGATGTCCGACCACGGGTTCACCAGCTGGCGACGGGCCTTTCATCTCAATACGTGGCTGAAAGAGAATGGCTATGTGGTGTTCAAGGACCCGGATCGTCAGGACGACCCGGGTTACTACCTGAATGTCGATTGGTCCAAGACCCGTGCCTATGCGATGGGGCTCAACGGGCTGTACATCAATCTTCGCGGCCGAGAAAAGAACGGCATTGTCGATCCCGGTGACCGCGAAGCCCTGATGCAGGAACTGAAAGAGAAACTGTTGGCCACGGTCGACCCGGAAACCGGGGAACCGGCCATCACGAAGGTCTACATCTCCGAGGAGACATACAAGGACCGCGGTTATCTGGACATCGGCCCCGACATCCAGGTGGGCTATGCCAAGGGCGTGCGGGGCTCCAACGAATCCGCCCTGGGAGAGTTTCCCCCGGAGGTCATGACCGACAATATGGAAGAGTGGAGTGGTGACCACTGCATGGACCATGAAGCGGTGCCCGGGATTCTGTTGAGTAGCGAGCCACTCGAGCGGCCAGCCGCCAGCCTCAAGGACCTCGGGGCGTCGGTGTTGGCCGAGTTTGGCATCACTCAAGGGTTCCCGGTTCGCGAAGAGAGTTGAGAGGAGGACATCCAATGTTTGGTGGAGCAAAGATCAAGCTGGATCCGGAGTTGGTGGCGAAGGTCAAGAAGTACGCGGACATCGCCGGCTACTCTTCACCTGAGGAGTTCATTACCCACGCGTTGGAGAAGGAGTTGGCCAAGCTAGAGGGCGCTGATTCCGAAGAAGAAATCAAGAAGCGACTGCGAGGACTCGGCTATATCTCATAGCTGATCGGTCATTCCGGACCAGGTGGCAGCCGGCCTATGTGCCGGCTGGCGTATCGACCGGCGACACTCTGTATCGAGGCACCATGCAAATCCTCAACACCATCCTCGGTTCTATCTTCGGAGCCATCATGCTGCCGTTTCGCAACTGGCCCATGTTGGGACTGGTTCTGATCTCAGCCGTGGTGAGTGTCGGTATTCTTCTGATTTTCAAGAAGGTCTCGAACCAGGAGCGCATCGAGGGCGTCAAGCGGAAGATCCATGCGGCTCTGTTCGAGATTCGGCTTTTCAACGACGACCTGGGCGCCATCATGCGCTCGCAGTTCGACATCCTGCGGCACAACCTGTCCTATTTGCGACTGCAGCTATTCCCGCTGCTCTTCATCCTGCCGCCCGTGATCCTGATCATGGCTCACCTGCAGCCCTACTACGGCTACAGCGGTCTGGAAGTCGGTGAGCCGGTCTTGCTGAAGGTCGAGATGCAGCGTCCCGACGGCGGAGATACAGAGTTCCTGCTCGACGACAAGCCTGCCTGGGAGCTGGAGGTTCCTGCCGGCTTGGAGCTGGACTCGCCTGGAGTCTGGATACCCTCGAAGGGAGAGATGGTATGGCGGCTGGCAGCCACCGAACCCGGCGACTACGAGCTCCAGGTCAAGACAGGGGGCGAGACCTTTGCCAAGAGCGTGCGAGTCACCGAGGAGACCGTGCGCCGATCTCCGATGCGGGTCACCTCCATGGCCGATCAGTTCCTCTATCCCGTCGAGAAACCCTTCGCGAAGAGCGACCCGATTCGCTCCATCAGCGTCGCCTACCCGGAAGACCCCGAAGTCCTTCTCATGCCCCGCTGGATGTGGATCTTCTTCATCCTGACCATCGTCTTCGCCTTTGCCTTGCGGAAGCCGATGGGGGTGACGATCTAGCTGGCCAGGCAGCAAAGATCGGTCGGTTGGAGAGCGCTCGATTGCTGAATTGGCGAGGCAAGTAGGTTTCGCAAGTTCATCGCGCTAACGCCGGGGGGCGTCTTCGGCAGTGCTCAGATTCAGGAGTTCGAGGAGGGGTACCCCGAGCCGCTTTCCTGGGTCGCGGTTCGCGACTTTGGTGGGAGTCGTCCGAGGGCTGTCTCTACCTTGCAGGTACTCAGGCTGTCAGCGAGAATAGCCTGGAGGGGTAAAATCGAGGAGCTAGAAATGGGATCAATCGATGCAAATCAGTGCCGTCCAGGAACGAAGCTACTGCTGGACGGGGAGCTTTATACCGTGTTGGAAAGGGCCCATCACAAGCCCGGCAAGGGCGGCGCCTTTGTGCGGTTCAAGTTGAAGGGCATTGTCACCGGCAAGGTCATCGACCACACGGTCAGAGCTGGAACCAAGATGGAGGTCGCCGATGTCACCACGCAGCCGATGCAGTTCCTGTATCAACAGGGTGAAGACTTCATCTTCATGGAGCTCGAGAGCTACGACCAGATCCCGATCTCGTCCGATCTGATCGGATTTGGTTCCAACTTTCTCGTCGAAAGCACCGAGGTGCAGGTCACCATGTACGAGGGCAAGGCGATCGGCGTACAACTGCCGCAGAAGATGGACTTCGAGGTGACCGAGACCATCGACGATGCCGACCGGGGCAACACCGCCACCGGAGCTACGAAAGATGCCACGCTGGAGACCGGGATGCGAGTGCAGGTGCCGCTCTTTGTCAAGACGGGAGATCGCGTCCGTGTCTCGACTGAAGACGGCAGTTATCTCGAGCGGGTGTAGTCGGAAATAGCCAAAACCGAATTCCTGTAGCCGGAAGTTCATGAGATAGTTTCCCCCTGGGGGAGAACTCGTAGTCTCAAGGAACAGTGGAGGTATGTGATGAAAGGTAGCGGAGTCGAGGTGCCTGAGAAAGCGGTTGCCAAGATCGACCTTCCCAGCGATGGAGATCACACGGGTAGAGACCTCGGAAACGAAGAGCTCGAGCTCCTCGAGCGAGTCGATCCGCTCAGGCACGCTGAACTGCACCAAGGGAACCGTCGTCAAGGAATTGGAGTCCGAGTTCGCCGAGCGCTGGGGTGCCGCCTTCTGTCGGACGACAACCTCGGGAACAGCGGCGATTCATGTAGCGGTGGCAGCAGTCGATCCCGAACCCGGTGACGAGATCATCACCACCTCGATCACGGACATGGGAGCGCTGGTGCCGATTGTCTACCAGACCGCGGTTCCGGTCTTTGTCGACGTCGATCCCGAGACCTACAACGTCACGGCGGAGACGATTGCGCCCAAGATCACCGATCGAACCAAGGCGATTATCGTGACCCATCTGTTCGGTAATCCCTGCGATATGGATCCGATACTGGAGCTGGCGGATCGACATGGACTGCCCGTCATCGAAGATGCGGCCCAGGCCTACCTGACCGAGTACAAGGGACGCCTCGTCGGAACCATCGGCGACATCGGCTGTTTCAGCCTGCAACAGGGCAAGCACATGACGTCCGGTGAAGGCGGCATCGTCGTCAGCCGTGGTGAGCAGTACGCTCGTCGGATGAAGCTGTTCATCGACAAAGCCTGGGGATATGGAGATCCCAAACCGGATCATTACTTCCTTGCCCCCAACTATCGGATGACCGAGCTGCAGGGCGCTGTTGCGCTGGCGCAGTTCCGCAAGCTCGACTCGGTCGTCGATCGTCGTGTGCGCACGGCAGATCGCCTGCGGGAGTTGATTGACGGTGTTCCCGGAGTAGAGAGCCCGAAAGTGACTGACGATTCGAAGCACACCTACTGGAAGTACTGCCTCAGGATCGATGACAAGGTGATCGAGGGTGGCGTCGATCGTTTCTCTGGCTTGCTCAAGGAACGTGGAATCTTCAATGCGCCGCGCTACATTCAGAAGCCCGCATTCGAGTGTCAGGTTTTCAGCGAAGCGGTGACCTTCGGCAAGAGCCAGTTCCCGTTTCGCAGAGCGGAGGGGAGCGGTACCTCAACCGTATCCCGCCAAGGAGTTCCCTGGAACCTACGACGCGTTGGCTCACGTGGTGGTCCTGCCCTGGAACGAGTTCTATACCGACGAACACGTGGATTTCATCGCCAACGCCATCAAGGAAGTCGCTGCTGAGTTGGAGGTGTAGGAATGGCATTGGACAGCAACTCACGGTGACCGAGTCCGTTTCGGGCTTATCGGCTGTGGCAGGATTTCGCAGACTCACCTCCAGGCCCTGGAGCAGCTAGCAGACTGCGAGCTGGTCGCAGTGGCGGATGTGCGTGAGACTGCAGCTCGCAGTGTGGCTGAGCAGTACCACTGCCGGCACTACACGAGCCACGAAAAGATTCTCGAGCGTGAGCCGATCGATGCGGTGGTGATCTGCACACCACCGAGCACCCATGGAGAGATAGCGGGCGCCTTCATGGACCAGGGAATTCACGTTCTCTGTGAGAAGCCTCTGGCTGTCAAGGCCTCCATCGCCGCCGGGATGGTGGAGAAGGCGAAGTCGAAGGATCTGGTTCTCATGATGGCGTCCAAGTTCCGCTACGTGGACGAGGTCATCAAGGCGAAGGGCATTGTCGAGTCCGGGATCCTCGGGGAGATCATCCAGTTCGAGAATGCCTTCTGCAGCAAGGTCGACATGAAGAACCGCTGGAACGCGGATCCTCTGTTGTCGGGCGGTGGCGTGTTGATCGACAACGGCAGTCACTCGGTCGATATCGCGCGTTACCTCCTGGGCCCGATCGATCAGATCCAGGCCGAAG
>CAVPOX010000001.1:0-682649 GCA_963707075.1 uncultured Acidobacteriota bacterium | reverse complement strand
TTTCCTCGATGGTTTCGAAGCGGGGACCGGTCCATGGACCTCCATCAGACCTTGACGATGAAAGCGCCTCGACAAAGGCGCGCGTGTGGAGACCCGGAGCCGCAGCGCTACGGGCCCTCGTCTCCTTCGTGCCAGGCAACCGCTACGAAGAATCCCGAAACCCTGTGTCGCAGGACCGAGAACTTGCGGCGCGAAGATGAGAACAGAACCATGAAGAAAACAATGCTCGCATCAGGCTTGTTAGTCCTCGGGACCTATCTGGGACTAGGGGGGGGAAATTGCCCACCATCTGCTCTATGGTTTCGATGGCGAGATGGTGAGCTCGAGTGTGCTGAGTACCGGAAGGCTCGTTATCTATGAGTTCGAAGGAGAGGTCACAAACACAGACGGCGGCGCGGACGTCGACATCATTCCCGGCGACCGGGTTTCTGGGCACATCAATATCGACCCTTCAGGTGCAGCCGGATGCTCCGCTACACCAGAGATGGGGGAGCTCTATTGCCTCTACGATTCCGCACCGAGCTTCGAATACTGGTTCACCATTGACAGATTGACACCTGCATCCAGCCGAACCTGGCTCTCGCGTGAAACGCTCTCAGAGTCGGGTTTCTGGCTCTCGGATCATCTGTTTTCGGATGGCGTCTGCAACCCCATCGTCGTGGCGGAAGAGCTATGGTGCGAAGACGGTTTCGATGTCTTCTGCCTGGACCTAGACCAGGTCAACTGCGTACCCGTAACAGTTGAAGGAGTCAACTGCTATGCATCGGGAATCCATCTCCTGGATCTAGCCAACGGCTGGGTGATCGACGGCTTCGATACTCACCAGCCTGGTCCGGCGTCGATCGACGGCGTTGAGGCTGGCTTCACATTGTCCTGTATCGATTTCTCGACCTTCGAGAGTTTTTGGGTTCAGGCAGACCTCGCAAAGTTCGAACTCGCAACAACAGACGCACTCATTTCTGATCTCATTGACCTGATTGGGAATTTGGATCTAGAACCAGGGGTGTCCAAGAGCTTGCTGGCTCATCTGAAGTTGCCATTGGCCGGAGCCTACTCAAATGAAAAGCAAAGTCTGTCGATTATGGAAGTCAAGACCAGGCCGGGTTGCCCAACGCGGCATCAGGTCCTGGCCTTCCTGAATCAGGTCAAGGCTCTGACGGGGAAGAAGATCCCCTGTGAAACCGCTCGCCTCCTTGTAACGATGGCAACCTCGATCCTTGAGCAACTCGACTGCTGAGTCGGGCTATCGAGGCGAGGACAAGACAGAGCCATGGGCGTCGGCGACACCGTGACTATCAAGAACAGTAGGCACTCTCAACGCTCTCCCCTGTCACCCTTCCTCCACAGCTCCTGTCACGTTTTTGCCCGTGTAGGTACTCAGTAGGAGAAAGCAAAAGCGCCTCGCCAAAGGCACAGCTGGGGAAACCGAGCCTCGATAAGCCATGGGGCCTCGCCTCCTCCGCGACCGAATCCCGCCACGAAGGACCCGAGGACCGCCGGGATAGCCGAAGGGGTCGACGAGGGGAATCAACTTCGAACGAACACTACTGGAGGATGACGCGATGAGCCGACGATGGAACGCACAGCCCGTAGCCTTGACGCTAGTGATCCTGATCTGGGTCTCACCACCCTTGCTGGCCGAAGGTCCCTGGCTGCCACTGCTAGGCGGCTTGGCAGGCCAGAACATCTGGGCCCTGGAGGTAAGCCCATCCGGTTACATCCTTGCTGGGACTGCGGAATACGAACCAAAGACGATGTTTCGCAGTACCGACTTCGGCATCACCTGGATCGAGGTCTCAGGGCTCCCCTCGAATGTCGAAATTTGGGACATCGAACTCGATCCCACCAATGAGTCGATTGTCTACGCAGGCCTCAACGGAGCCGGAGTCTGGAAGAGCCTGGACGCTGGCATCAGTTGGGACTCGTCGAACCTCGACGGGCAGGTCTGGGCAGTGGACGTGTCACCTTCGAACCCATCGTTCGTCTACGCAGCCAGTCAGACAGGAGGGATATATCGAAGCGCCGATGGTGGAAGCAGTTGGAACTGGGTTTCGCAAGGCTTCTTCGACAATGCAGTTGCGGTTGCCGTACACCCCGACGACCCCGACATCGCCTTCGCCGGAACACCATTCCAGGGAGCTTTCAAGACCACGGATGGCGGGACGACCTGGTCGGACATTAATTCGGGGTTCGGCTTTGCCCCGTGGATCCTGAGCTTCTGGATCGATCCGCTGGAGCCAAACGCGATGCTTGCCGGGGATTGGTCCAATGGAGTCTTCAAGAGTCTGGACGGGGGGGAAACCTGGTTCAGGCCGGATCCGACTCTCTATGCGACTGTCGGGGAGATCAAGGCATTCGACGGGGATCTCTTCATCAACAACATCTTCGACGACAACGGCATCCCCGCCTACCTGAGCGCGGATGGCGGGTCCACCTGGGAACCCCTCTCCAGGCTGCCGAACCTTCCTGGAAACCTCTGGCCGCGTTCTCTTGCAGTGGCGCCGGGAATCGTATTACTTGGCACCGTGCCCGATCAGAATCCCGGCGGCATCTACTACTGGCAGCTCGAGCTTACCGTCGAGAGTGTCCTGACCTGGATCGACAGTGCCGTTGCAGAGGGAAGTCTCGAAGGTTCCGGAGCTGGGGCCTCCGCTGACGGCCGCCTGAACGCTCTCATCAAAATGATCGAGCTCTCTGCCGACCTGATCGAAAGCGGATTCGTTGATGAAGCATGCAGCCAGCTTCTCGACGTTCTGCGCAAGACCGACGGCCAATCGCCACCTCCCGACTTTGTCGAAGGCCCAGCGGCGGCGGATCTGGCGCAGTTCGTCCTGGAGTTGAAGGAAAACCTGGGCTGCAACTAGTGGCGAGTTCTGCGCCGTTTGAAGGGCTTGGCAGACCTGGATACTAAATTCCCCGAGCGGCCACTGTTCGCTGGATTGAGATCCTCCACGAGAATCGAACAGCCGCTGAGGAAAGGAGTCAAGGATGAGTGGGAGAGTCCCCGTTGTCTTTCTGACATTGACGCTTGGTGGCCTATACCTGACTATCCGTTCGGATGCTGCGGGCCAGTTGCTCTATGGCCTCGACGACGAGATGACCATGACCAGCGTCCTGAGCACCGGGCAGCTCGAGATCCAGCTGGAAGCCGTTTTGACCCCTACACACACCGGGCTCGATGACTGCTTCGGTTCCGATATCGATATCTCAGGCGATACCGCTGTTGTGGGCGCCTGGGGGGACGATGAGCGGCCCGGGTACAACGCAGGTGCCGTCTACGTGTTCAGGAGGTTCGATTCAGACTGGATTCTGGAGTCGAAGCTCTTTGGCATCGACACAATCGCCGGAGACAAGTTCGGCAGCGAGGTCGCTGTCGAGGGCGACACATTAGCCGTAATGGCACCTGGTTGGTCCATGCGCGAGGGACCGGACGACCCCAATCAGGGAGCCGTCTATGTGTTTCGACGAGAGGGGAGCACCTGGAGTCAAGAGGCGCTCCTGTTGAATCCCTTTCGCCGTCACTTCAATGGCGACTTGGCCGTCTCCGGCGACCTGATCGTTGCAGGCGACCCCTGGACGAATCATGCGGTCGTATTTCGCCACACAGTGTCGGGATGGCAAGCAGAAACCATGCTTCTTCCCCGGGATTTCCTCTATGGACCCTCTTTCGCAGAGGCTGTTGCCATCTCGGGCGACAGAATCCTCATAGGTGCCCGAGGAGATGACGACCTGGGAACCTTCGCTGGCGCCGCGTACATCTACCGCTATGACGGAAGCAATTGGGTAGAGGAGACCAAGCTTCTGGCCTCCGACGGCTCCAGCTACGACGAGTTTGGCTGGCACTCAGTTGCCATCGACGGCGTTACTGCGGTCGTCGGAGCGGAGGGCTGGGACCCAGACTCAGGCTCAGAGGATTACGTGGAGGACGGAGCGGTCTATGCGTTCCAATATGCTGACGACGCTTGGGTGCAGAACGCCAGATTGACTCTTCCAGAACCAACCTCGAACGACTTATACCACAGCGAGTACTTCGGAAGAAGCCTGAGTTTGCAGGACCGCCTGCTGACCGTTCTGGGACCGTTCGACAACTCGGGCCTCGGCTCCATTACCTGGTTCTCGTACAGGACGGGTGCCTGGTTCGCTGCAGCCAAGGTCTATCCTCCTCTGGACCTCGGTGTTATCGCAGACATGGCCGTAGACGGTGACGGCCTTCTCGTAAGTGCTCGGTCAGGAGGTCTACTTATGGTCTATGCACTCCGCCTGCAGTGGTCGGATGCAGATTTCGACGGGCAACCAGACGCCACCGACAACTGTCTCATCTTCAATCCCCTGCAGGCTGATTCGGACGGCGATGGGATCGGCGATGTCTGTGACGCTTGTCCAGCGGCAGACGACTGTGAGACTGCTGGCTCGGCAGCCTCGGAGATTGTTGCCGCCGAAGGAGGCATCGTCGTCACACCGGACGGCTCGGCGATGCTGGAGATCGATCCAGGAGACCTCAGCGAGGACACCACGCTTTCGATCACTAAATCGTCGGAAACCTCAGCATCAGCAGATCTCGTTCTTCCCGGCCGTAGTGGTGTCGGAGAGCCGATCGCTTCCTACATCCTCGAGCCTGATGGCTTGGAGTTCAACGGAACGGTCTCCTTCACGATCACCGCGGACGTGTCGGCCCTGAACCCCGGACAAAGACGTCGGCTCGACCTCTACCTGCTCTCTGATTCGGACGGCGATGGCGTCGAGGACGGGTTCGTCGGCCTCGGTGCCGACTGTGCCACAACCGAAGGGCCGCCCGGTACATTCGTGGCGACCTGCACTGCTGAACTGCTTCATCTGTCGACCTACTCGCTGGTCGCACCCGTCGACAGCGACAACGACCAGATTGCCGACCATTTCGGCAGCATCGTCGATGTCTGCCTCGGAACCGCCGTTCCCGAGGCGATACCCACGCACTTCCTCAAGGCGAACCGCTTTGCCCTGATGGACGCCGACGTGGTCTTCGATACCGCGACCCCCGTCGGAGTGGGACCGTCCAGCACCTTCACGCTGGAACAGACAGCAGGCTGCTCGTGCGAGCAGATCATCGCAGAGCTCGGCCTCGGCACAGGTCAGGAGCGTTTCGGTTGCAGCCGAAGCGTCTTGCTGCAGTGGATTGAATTGGCTTCACGGTGAAGGCGGGCACAGCGCCCGGCCTCTTCTCGTGCCAAAACCCGGAAGGACACCAAACCAAGGAGACAGTCATGAAAACGCGGCTCTTGGTCCTCAGCCTGGTAGTTCTCGGATTCTGTCTCGGTCTGCGAGCCGAGATGGCGCAGTATCTGTTGTACGGCTTCGACGCCCAGATCACGAGCGTGCAAAGCACTGGGCAGCTCGACATCGACGCCCAGATCACGAGCGTGCAAAGCACTGGGCAGCTCGACATCATGGAAGGCGATCTGGTATCAGGCTATCTCAGTATCGACCCCTTGGGGGCAGCGGGCTGCTCGGCTGACCCAGAATATGGGGACCTCTACTGCCTCTACGACTCGGCTCCAGGCTTCGAGTACTGGTTCACCATCAGCAGGCCTCAATCAGGCGCCAGCCGAACCTGGCTTTCTCAAGAGACACTCTCCGAATCAGGCTTCTGGCTCTCGGATCGGCTCTATTCCGACGGAACCTGCAACCCTCTCGTGATTGCGGATGAAAGATTCTGTGAGGACGTCTTCCAGGTCTTCAGCTTCGACCTCGACCAGATTGCCGGCGAACCCATCGCCCCCGAGGAGCTGACCTGCTATGGGTCTGGTGTAAATCTCAGGGACACCGAGAACGGCTGGCTGGTCGACGACTTCGACATACATCTCACCGAGCTCTCGAGTCTCAGCGGCGTCGAGGCAAGCTTCTCGCTGAAATGCGTCAACTTCTCGACCTTCGACGGCTATTGGATCCAGGCAGACTTGCAGCGTCTGGAGCTGGCTTCAGCGATGGACCTGAGCTCCGGCCTCATCGAGCTCATTCCGAAACTGGACCTCGGTCCCGGCATCGCGACCAGTCTGCTCGCGCATCTGAAGCCGCCGCAGCTCGAGGCTGAGTCGTCTGTGATCTCGAGTCTTCAAACAGCCAACGTCCCGAGCACTACAGGCTGCCCAACAAGGCACCAGATCGTCGCCTTCATTCGGCAAGTCGACGCTTTGGCAGGGAAGAAGATCTCCAACGACACGGCTCGCCTGCTCGTGACCATGGCCACGGCGATTCTCGAACGGATCGACTGTTGATTCAGCCCAGTAAACGGAAGGAGCGGAGACTTTGAGAACCCTGGCTCTCTCGATCCTGGTCCAGCTGTCGTGCTTCGCAAGTCTAGTTGCCCAGATCGAGATCTTCTCCGATGACTTCGAGACGGCCGACACTCTCGCGTGGTCCTCGGCCAGTGGGCCGATCGGCCACTGGCCCAACCGGTTCAGCACCTCGAACTCCGACGACTGGATCGCCACGAATCATGACCGTCTCTGGGTCATGCGGCCGCGGGTCCTCGTTCTCGTCTTCATGAACGACTGGCACCGGGAAGTCGAGATGACCCACGAGCTGATCCATGCCCTCGAGCTCTCTACCACCTACCACGGTCACAGCGACCCGTCTGCCGAACCCTTTCTCCAGTACCAAGTGGCCAAGTATGTCGACCTGCGGGATCCACCCGGGACGATCACCGGGGATGGCAACAGCACGAAGTACCCGAGAGTGCCGAATTGGACGGGCGGCAACAACTTCGCCTACGAAGAGCTGTACAGCGAGGAATTTGCCGAGTACTACGGATACGAGGATCCGGCCCGGCCGGGAGAGTACCTCGCCCTCGATGAGCTGGTGGAGCTCGGGATCGTCCACGAGGTGTGGTTCTTCACCTATCACCGATCGCTTGGGGCCCCTTTCGAGACGATCGAAATCAAGCAGTACTACGACGAGAACCATGAGAAGAGGCCGGGGGTCTATGGGGGCGCGGGCAATGGGCACTACCCGCTGCCCTGGATAGGCCGCAGCCTGCGGTTCACCTTCATCAACGGGGAGCGGGGAATCGGCTGCGCGCTCGAGAACTTCGGCCACGCTCTCGAGGGCATGGCCCACTACAACTTCAGCCCCTATTGGCGGAACCACTTTTACGGATTCGCTGGGTTCGATCTCGATACGCGCTGGGGACTCCCCTTCGGCAGCTTCTACGCGGGTGTAGAGGAGTTGGATTATCCACAGCCCGACCGAATGGCGTGGCGCTGGTCGGGAATCACCGGCACGGTCGAGGGCTACTTCGTGGTCGGCGGCAACGTCCACTTCATGCCCGCGGGCCGCGACCACTACGACCTTCTCAACACCCAACAGGTCTACAGCACGATCGAGCACTACCGACTCTTCGACGGTTCGGATGGCGAGGATCAGCTGCAGATTTGGGATCGCTCCAGATTCACACCGTACGAATCGGTCGCACCGGACTGCATGGGGCCTTGGCTTGTCTACTGGCGCATGAACATGCCTGGTCTCGACAACGGCGCCACGGACATGAACGAGGAGCCGATGAAGAACTGGTGGCCGTTTCTCTTCTATTGAAAGGTCGGTACCAAGAAAACACGAGGAATATCGGCCGCAAGCTGTCACAGATTTCACCTTTGGACCACTTGGTCCCCGTCAAAGGCAGTAACGCCTCGACAAGAGCACACTTTGGGAAACCCAGGGCCGCAACGCTACGGGTCTCCACTTCCTCCGTGACGGAACCCCGCCTCGAAGGATCCCAAGACCGCCGGGTGAGCCGGCGAACCTTCACACCATCACGGTGAGTGAAAGAGCCTTACAGGCCCATCTTGCTCCTGGCGATTTTCCTGGGAGCTGCTTCGCAAATGCCGAGGCGCTTTGTGACGACAGCAACGCAGGGACGACAGACGATCAGTGCACGGGTGGGATCTGTTGGGGCAAGCCTTCAAAAGCAACGATCACCTGCCTCGCACCGACTAGAGGCTTCACCGTCGATGGGACCAATTTCCAGGTGCTCAATTCGGGCATACCGCGCAAGTAGCGGTTCAGGCCGAGGGAAGTATCGTCAGACTGTGGTCTTGCGGTTGGACCGACCCAAGCTGCCTGTGGTCATCCTACAATGTCGTACCCGGTTCGACATGGCAGATCACCAACCTAGGCGGTGCCAAGATCATCATTGATCCGGTGGACTGAGTTCGCTTCCAACACCATCTGCGACGCACCGCAGCTTAACAACATCGAAGTGGTAATCAGTGGCCGGGCCTCGTGCCCGGCCTGATCTTTCTCTGTCACATTTCTGCCCGTGTGGGTACTCAGTAGGAGAAAGCGAAAGCGCCTCGACAAGGGCACCGCTGGGGAAACCCAGCCTCGCAAAGCCACGGGTCCTCGCCTCCTCCGCGACGGAATCCCGCCTCGTAGGACCCCAAGATCGCCGGGCTGCCGAAAGGTATCGGTAACCAGTTTCATGGAAGTAGAGGGGGGAATCCGATGTATCGACATGTCCTTTTCGCAGCAATCCTCTTGTTCGTCAGCAGCATCGCACTGGCTGCTGTCGAAGCAGGGCCACAGGGGCTCACGCCACGGCTTCAACAAGAAGTCGAAAGAGACCTGAGCAGAGTTCGAGACGTGGTGAACAGGGGTGACCGTGAGGCCAGAAGGCTAGGTCAGGAGCACGGCCTGGGGACCACCGAATTCAGGAGAGCTCTTGGCGAGTTCCAATCGAGATTCCAGGCCGCCAGGAAGCAGTGGCAAGACTCCAGAGCCGCTCACCAGGCCTCAGCGGACACCAGGTTCGAGCGGCAACTGCGCACACTTTCGAGGCAGACACTGAAGCTGCTGGACCGAGTCAGACGGGAGTCCGAGCTGGAACTGGCTGCTCTCAGAGTGCGGTCCAATCTACCTGCCAGGACCCAGCGAGCCGCCTCTGTTTCGGCAGGTGGAATCTCCGGCATGGTGCGAGCGGCGAGCGACAGTACCCCACTGGAGGCGATCCAGGTGATCGCCTTCGATGAAAACGACTACTGGGTCGACCTGGTCAATACCGACAACACGGGGTACTACGAGTTCCCGGACCTCGAAGACGGCACCTATTTCCTCAAGACCTACAACTATGCCGGATTCATCGACAAGCTCTACAACAACATCGAGTGCCCCGGAAGCGGCACATGGGGTGACTGCGACCACTGCTCCGGTACACCGGTAGTGGTCAGCGGCGGTGGGATGACCACCGACATCAACTTCAGGCTTCGGCAAGGCGGCAGCGTGTCGGGCAAGGTCACCGATGCCAACGGAGGCGCCGACCTCGAGAATGTGAGGGTCGACATCTACCAATACGACGGTACCTGGATGTCCTTCGGCACGACCGGACCCGATGGCACCTACGTGACCCTGCAGGGACTCAAGAGTGGCGATTACTACGCGATGACTGACAGTTGGGATGGATACGTCAATGAGATCTACGACAACATCATCTGCAGCCCGCCGACGTGGCAATGCGACCCGTCAATCGGTAAGTCCATCCCAGTAACCACGGGTATCAACACGCCGGGCATCGACTTCGCTCTGGAAGAGGGCGGCTACATTAGCGGCACGATCAGGGATCAGACTACGGGTTCCGACCTCGAGGATGTCAATGTGGATATCTTCAACTCGAGCGGGGACTACGTAACCTACGCATTCACCGATATCAACGGAAGGTATGTGACCGCCAACGGTCTCCCGTCTGGAACCTACTTCGCCAGGACCTACAACGGCTTGGGGTACATCGATGAGCTCTTCAGGAACATCGACTGCGCAAGCGACTGCGATGTGACCACCGGAAATGCCATCACCGTCACCAAGGGTAACGAGACCTCCAGCATCGACTTCAAGCTCAGAAAGGGCGGCACAATCAGCGGCACCGTCACCGAGCAGGCCACTGGATTGCCGATCGAGTCTGTCAGCGTCGATATCTACGACTCGAGTGGCAACTGGCTCTCGAGTGGGTATACCAACAGCGATGGGAACTTCTTGACCTCAGCTGGCCTGCTGGCTGGAAACTACTATGCGGCGACCTGGAACTGGTCCGGGTACCTCGATGAGCTCTACGACAACATCGACTGCAGCTCGGGCTGCGATCGGACCAGTGGCACCTCGATCGCTGTGACGCTCGGGTCGGAAACTTCAGGTATCGATTTCGCTCTCAACAAGGGTGGTTCGATCAGCGGTACCATCACCGACCAGAATACTGGCCTGCCGATCGAAAACGCTGATATCACTGTCTTCGATGCAAGTGGTTCATCGGTTGAATGGGGCTATACCGATGACGCTGGTGAGTACGTGGCCGAGGGATTGGTGACAGGCACCTATTATGTGACCACCTGGAACTACGAAGGCTATTTGAACGAGCTCTACAACAATCTCGATTGCGCGCTGGACTGCGATCCGACCACCGGCACACCCGTAGCCGTCACGGTGGGCTTGGAGACCGCGGGTATCGATTTCGCGCTCATCAAGGGTGGCACGATCAGCGGTACCGTCACCGACCAGGACACTGGACTGCCGATTCGGAACATGGGAGTGGATATCTACAGCTCCACCGGTGACTGGGTGACCGGCGGCTACTCGTCTTGTACGGGGTGCTACGCGTCAGAAGCGGGTCTGCCCACCGGCACTTACTACGCTGCAACATACAGCTGGTACAGCGGCTACCTCGACGAGCTCTACGAGGAGTTGGATTGCTCCTCGGGATGCGACCCGGTCACCGGCACCCCGATTGCCGTGACCCAGGGTGCCGAGACCAAGGGAATCGACTTCACCCTGGTTCTGGGTGGATCCATTTCCGGAACCATCATCGATCAAGCGACAGGCCTGCCGCTGGGAAGTGTCGAGGTCGAGGTCTACAACTCGAGTGGTGACTACTTCGGCTATGACTACAGCGACGCCCTGGGTAGATACAAGGTCGAGGGACTTCCGACCGGCACCTATCATGCTACGACCTACAACTGGTCCGGATACCTCAACGAGCTGTATAACAACCTCGATTGTGCACTCGGCTGCGACCCAACGACCGGTGCCGCCATCGCCGTCACCATCGGCTCGAACACCACGGGGATCAATTTCGCCCTCAGCAAGGGTGGCTCGATCAGCGGCACCCTCACTGAGGAGCTCAACGGATCGCCCATCAAGTATGTGTACGTCTACATCCTCGACGAGTTTGGCAACTGGGCGACCTATGCCTACGCTGATGAGAATGGCCGTTACACTTCACGTACCGGCCTGCCCACTGGCACCTACGTTGCCATGACTGAGACCTGGGGACAGTGGCGCGATGAGCTCTACGACGACATCGACTGCTCTTCGGGCTGTGACGTGACCACCGGCACGCCCATCGCCGTGACAAAGGGGGTCGGGACCATGAACATCGATTTCGCATTGCTACCCTACGATGCGGTCTTCATGTGCAACTTCGAAGACGGGAATACCGCGGACTGGTCTGCGGTCAAGCCCTAGGAGGCAGGCGATCTCCAGTTTGTTCTCGGCCGGGCTTCGTGCCCGGCCGTTTCCTACTACTTCCCTACCGCAATCAGCTTCGAGGGCGTGCGGAAGTACAGCACCCCCTCGGAGACGGCGGGGGTCGCCATCAGGGGCTCGCCGAATTCATGCACGGCGAGCTCCTTGTATTCAGGGCCGGCTTCGAGGACGTAGAGGTAGCCCTCTTCGGTCGGCAGGTAGAGCTTGCCGTTGACGGCCACGGGTGAGCCGGTGAAGACGCCACCCTTGGAGAAGCGGCTCTTGAAGATCGCCTCTCCGGTCTTGGCGTCGTAGGCCACCAATCGTCCGTTGTGGTGCACCACGTAGTAGATGCCTCTGTAGAGCAGCGGCGTCGGCATGTAGGCGCCGCCGATGCCGTGGCTCCAAATCAGGCGCTCGTCGTCGCCGCGCGGGTCGACTTCCAGGTCCCCACGCGTGCCCGCTTTGACCGCATAGATCGGCTTGACCGGCGGATAGCCGGCGGAGACGTAGACCACGTCCTTGCCCACCACGGGCGCGGCGATCACCAGCTCGGAGTTGGGGCCGAGGCTCCACAGCTCCTTGCCGGTCTCCGGGTCGTATCCATGAATGGTCGAGCCATTGACCACGAGTTCTTCACCCGAGTCGGTCTTCATGATGGCGGGTGTCGACCAGGAAGGCGCTACGTCGCGCTCGATCGACCAGATCTCCTTGCCGCTCTCGAGATCCCAGGCCGTCATGGTGGCACCGTCGTGGATGTCTATCTGCTGGATGACCTTGGAGCCGTGGATGATCGGCGAGCTGGCAAAGCCCCACTGGATGCCGGGATCGGTGAAGGCTCCCGCGTTCAGACCGCCCAGGTCCTTGTGCCACTGGATATTGCCGTCCATGTCGAGGCAGGCGATGCCGGCCGTGGCGAAGATTGCGACGACATGCTGGCCATCGGTCGCAGCGGTGGAATTGGCTTGGGTCGCCTTGAAGTGGCGACGCGTTTCCGGCACGGCACTGGCGATCTCGGTATCCCAGAGCGTCTTGCCCGTCTTCTTGTCGAAGGCCATGACCCGCCAGCTGTGCGGCACCTCCTCCGGAATGCCGTCACCGGCCCCGGTAAGACCGGTCTTGATCTCCTGCTTCATTCCAGACGCCACTGCCGTGGTGACGATGACCCTGTCGCCCCAGACCACCGGGCTCGAGTTGCCCAGGCCGGGTAGGTCAGAGGACCAGAGGACACCCTGCCCCGACTCGAGGTTCCAGTCGATCAGAGTGTCCTTGCCGTCACCGATTCCCAGGGCGTTCTCGCCGCGAAACTGCGGCCAGTTGACCGTGGGTTTTTCGACTTTCCACTCCGCCGCATCAGCCGTGTATGCGGCCACCCCCGCAGGCTCAGCCACACTGCGCCGCGAATAGGCCGGCTCGGCCTCTCCCTGGCGGACGACCACGCCCTCGATGCCACCGGCACGCCCCGAGAACGACAGCTCCAGATCACCGTCCCCTGAGCGAAAGGTCTTGTCTCCCACGACCGTCATGGCGATGGGAGTCTCACCGTTAACGCTCGCCATCAGATGGCCACCCTCGGCAGAGACTTCGACCGCGAATCCGGAGTCCCAGCCCTCGAACCTGCCGGTGAAGGGCTCGAGCTCGGCGGCCGTATAGGTCGGTGGCGCCGGGTCTGGGCGACTCTCGACATCGGCCAAGAGCTTCTTGTACTTCTCAGGCAGATCCGTCGCACGGAGCTCCGCGAGGCTGGATTCATAGAACGGACCGGCGGCCACAGCGGCGCGCGCCAACTCCTCATTGTCCTCCCGGGTGGCGGCCGCTCCAAAGGCCATCGCCCGGTTGTCGGCTCCGTTCTGCAAGAGCAACACGGCGACCTCCGGATGCCCCTGGAAGAGCGCCATGCCAAGGGGATCACTGCCGTAGAACGACTCCTGGTGGTTGGGATCGGCGCCCTTCTCGAGCAGGAGCTTCGCCACCTCGACCTGGCCGCTGCTGGCGGCCATGATCAGCGCGGTCGCGCCATACTTGTCCATCGCGTCGATGGGCACACCTGCGGCCAACAGCTCCTTCACTTTGCTCACGTCACCCGCCCGGGTGGCGGCGAAGAGCTGCTCCGTCTTCTCCTCGGGCGCGGCCTCCACGTTGCACACGGTTGCCAGAAAGATCGCGAATACCAACATAAGGACGTTGCGTCTCATGAATCTTCTCCCTTGGTCATGCTGTGGGCCCAAGACTATGCGATCCTGGGCCGATGTCCCACCTTGCCGGGTGGCCCACCACCCCGTCCTGTGGGGTATTTCGCTTCGCCGGGGCCGACCCAGACAATCAGGAGGACCATCCAGGGCGCTGACCACAACCCAGCAGACTCGGAGGAGATGGATGCCGAGAGCTCTACTCACCCTTCTGTTTGTCGCCTGCATTCCGGCCACAGCGGTCGGTCAGATCGGTCTCGCCTTCGAATTCAGCTTCTCCAATCCCGGAGCTCGCAGCATGGGTCTTGGCGGCGCGTTTGCCGCTCTGGCGGATGACGCCACGGCCGCCTTTGCCAATCCGGCCGGTCTGGTTCAGCTCACGACTCCCGAGGTCTCTCTCGAAGTCAGACGCTTTCAGCGGGCTGTTCCCTTCACCTACACCGGGAGGCTGACCGGAGCACCAACAGGGATGGGCATCGATACCAAGGGTGGCATCTACCGAGGCTATTACGACAACAATGTGACCGCCCTTTCGTTCCTGTCCTTTGTCTATCCACGAGAGCGCTGGTCCATCGCCTTCTACCGCCATCTCCTGGCGGATTTCGAGCTCCAAACCCAGACCCAGGGACTCTTCGCCGAGGGGCCCGGACCGGTGAATACCTATCGGCTCCTCGATCGGCGTGACAATTCGAGACTCGAGACCGTCACCTATGGTCTGGCCGCGGCGTGCGAGGTCCTCGACAACCTGAGCCTGGGGCTCGGTCTGACCTATTTCGATGGGCAGCTCGAGGGAAATCAGGATCACTTCCGCTGGGATGAGGACTCGCTGGAAGGCTATTTTGGACCGACCTCCTTCCTGCCCGACAAGCTCGTCACCGGGACGGAATTCAGCACCACGGGCTCGGACATCGGTTTCAGCGCTGGTCTGCTGTGGCGAGTGGTCGAGAACCTGAGCCTCGGAGGCTTCTATCGTCGGGGACCAGAGTTCGATTTCGACTACTCGGTTATCGGTGGCCCTGCCAGCAATGAGCCCGAGCTTCCACCAGGAACCGTGGTCTCGCAGACCACCTCGATCAAGTACCCAAATGTCTATGGCGCTGGCGTGGCCTTCCGATCGGTCGGAGGACGACTGACCTTGAGCTACGAGTGGGACCACGTCGAGTACTCGTCCATCTTCGAGAGTCTCGCCGCTACATCCTCGGGTGAGTTTATTGCCGACGGGAGCGAGCAACACCTGGGTGCCGAGTACGCTCTGCTGAAGATCCGACCGGTCCTTGCTCTGCGCGCGGGCATGTGGCTCGACCCGAACCATCAGGTGCGCAGTGAAGACCTGGACGACCAGCTGGTGCAGGGGATCCTGGGAACCGGCGGCGACGAGATGCATTTCTCATTCGGAATCGGAGCGGCCTTTCAACGATTCCAGGTCGACTTCGGGGTCGACCTGGCCGATAGCCAGGACACCCTCTCGATCTCAGCGATCTACAGCTGGTAGATCACGCCCCTGCCGAACGCCTTCGCGGCCAGATCAACGCCGCGGCCACACCGCAATCGCCAGCCCCAGGAGGGCCAGGCCGCCCCCGAGCCACTCGAGCAGGTTGAGCTGCCAGAGAAAGACGGCAGGAAAGAGTACAGACAGCACCAACTTGGAAGCGGTAGTGAGGGGCGGATTGAGAAAGACCGTGAAACCGAGGGTCGACGCCGGCAAATGACGCAACAGCCAGGTCCAGACTGCGTATCCGAGCAGGGTGCAAAGGACCGACAGGTAGAGGACTGCCATCCAACCATCCGGCGGCAATTCGGCCGCCTCGGCTCTCCCCTTCCAGGGAAACAGGAACATCAGCGGCAAGCCACCGATCGACATCGCCAGGTAGGTGAAGACGATCGGCGACGAGCGGGCCATGACGGGCTTGGCCAGGATCGAGTAGATGGACCAGAACAGCGGAGCCAGCGCGGTGATCGCCAGGATAAGACCATAGTTCATCACCTCGCCGAGATTGCCCTTCGAAAGGGTAATGACGCAGAGACCGGCCAGCGCAATTCCAAAGGCTACGATGCGTCTCCCGGTGAGGTGCTCTCCCAGAAAGATGGCCGCCAGGAGCATCACAAACAGGGGAACCAGGGCTGTGGTCAGGGACGCCACCGACGGGGGCACTCCGTTCTGCTGGCCGTAGTAGAGCGCCAGGTTGTAACCCGGCGAACCCAGCAGACCACAACCCAGAACGCGCCACGGGTACTGGCGCAGTAACTCGAGGCTCTCTCGCCGCTTGAATCCAAAGCAGTAGATCAGGGTCAGCGGCACGATCGGAACGAATCGCAACACGGACAGGCTGACGAAGTCGAGCGTCGCCGGCCTGCCTTCGGTGCCCAGCAGGTACGAGGCCGCAATGAAGCTGTTGCTCCAGATAAGGAAGAGACCAAAGGCGGCCACCAGATAGGTGGACACCGGTCGAGCGACCGGACTGGGTTCCACAGAATCCATGGCAGCCGATTGTAAGACGCGGACCGGTGAAAACGGATACCCAAGGCACCACGCCACTACAGGAAAACGATTCGTGACTGTTTAGAATGTTTCAAAATCTGGCTGCTGCTCTCGATAATCCTTTATTTCTATGAGTTAAGCGCGAACATCCAAGGGGGCACTTGACATATTAATGAACGTTTTGTACGCTTAAGCCGTGATGAGTAAACATCCGTCCTTCCTGTCCGGCGATGCCTCGCGTAATCCTTTATCCCTGATTACCTTGCTCGCCGGCTCTCTGCTTTCGGGTTCAGCTTCATTTGAATCCGCTTAGCCCTCTTTTTCCTGCCAGCTCCTCATCCCCCGCCCGGACGGCCTGAGCCGTCCGGGTCTTCACTTTTGCCTGCTGCTTTCACCATCCGAGACCGAGCGCCGGTATACTGACACTGGCCCGACTCTGCCGTGGTGGTGGCTCAACCAGAGCTCCGCCAAAGGCTTCTAATCTCAGTAGGGGGAAATGCCATGAAAGTCTTGCGGTTACCTTTGCTGGCCATCGTCTGTGTGGGTGCCATCGGGTGCTCGACGCAGCAGACCGACGGAGAGCGCGAAGTGTCACTCAATCCACCCATCGCGGCCAAGCAGGCCAAAGAGCTTGAAGCCCACGGCGACGTCCGCGTCGACAATTACTACTGGCTGCGCGAGCGTGACAACCCGCAAGTCGTTGCCTATCTCGAAGCGGAGAACGCCTACACCGAGGCGGTGATGGCCCATACCGCGGCTCTGCAGGAGAAGCTGTACAAAGAGATTGTCGGCCGCATCAAACAGGACGATGATTCGGTACCCTACCTCAAGGACGGCTACTACTACTACGAACGCTATGAAGAGGGTGACGAGTACCCCATCCACTGCCGCAAGAAGGGATCTCTCGAGGCCGAGGAAGAGATCATGATCGATGCAAACAAGCTGGCGGAGGGACACGAGTTCTTCAGCATGTGGGCCGTCGAGCCCAGTCCGGACGGCAAGACCCTCGCCTATGCCTATGACACTGTTGGCCGGCGCTTCCATACCTTGAAGTTCCGCGACCTGGAAACCGGTCAAGACCTTCCGGACGTCATCGAGGACGTCACCTTCAACGGCGAGTGGGCCAATGACAACCAGACATACCTCTACGCCAAACAGGATCCTGAGACGCTGCGCTCCTTTCAGATCTACCGCCATGTCCTGGGTACCGACCCGGCCAAGGACGAGCTCGTCTACCAGGAGGACGACGAGGAGTTCAATGTCTACGTCTACAAGAGCCGCTCCGACGACTACCTCATGATCGGCGCGGATCAGACGCTCTCATCCGAAGTCTGGTATCTGGATGCCAACAAGCCAGCCGCCGCACCCAGGTTGCTTCAGGCGCGGGAGGCGGATCACGAGTACTCCGCCGATCACTTCAACGGCCATTTCTACATCCGCACCAATTGGGATGCGGCGAACTTCCGCCTGATGAAGACTCCCGAAGCCAGCCCGGGCAAGGCGAATTGGGTAGAGGTCATCCCCCACCGCGAAGATGTGTTCCTGGTCGATGCCGAGCTCTTCCGCGATTTCCTCGTCGTCGAGGAGCGCCAGAACGGCCTGATGCAGCTCCACATCAAGCCCTGGGACGGTGGTGAAGAGCACTATCTCGACTTTGGAGAGCCGGCCTACGACGCCTGGACGACAGACAACTACGAAGCCGACACGAACACTCTGCGCTATGCCTACACCTCCTTGACCACGCCCAAGTCCACCTACGACTACGACATGGCGAAGCGGGAGAAGACACTGCTCAAGGAGCATCCCATTCTGGGTGGCTTCGACAAGACGAACTACACGACCGAGCGGGTCTGGGCGAAGGCTCGAGACGGTGTCGAAGTCCCCATCTCGTTGGTGTATCGCACCGAGATGTTCAAGAAGGATGGCAGCAACCCTTGCCTGCTCTATGCCTACGGTTCCTACGGTTCCAGCATCGACGCCTCCTTCATCTCACCTCGACTGAGCCTGATCGACCGGGGATTCGTCTACGCCCTGGCCCATATTCGCGGTGGACAGGAGCTTGGACGTCAGTGGTACGAGGACGGCAAGCTGTTGAAAAAGAAGAACACCTTCACCGACTTTATCGACTCAGCCAAATTCCTGATCGGGGAGAACTACACTTCACCCGACCGCCTGTTCGGCATGGGCGGCAGCGCCGGTGGCTTGCTCATGGGCGCGGTCGCCAACATGGCACCGGAGCTCTTCAAGGGCATTGTCAACTATGTCGGCTGGGTCGATGTGGTCACCGGCATGCTGGACGAGGACATTCCCCTGACGACGGGCGAATACGATGAATGGGGGGATCCGCGAGAGAAGGAGTACTACGACTACATGCTGTCGTACTCGCCCTACGACAACCTAGAGGCCAAGGACTACCCGAACATCCTGATGACGACCGGCTTCCAGGATTCCCAGGTGCAGTACTGGGATCCGGCCAAATACGTCGCCAAGATGCGGGATCTGAAGACCGACGACAACGTTCTGATCCTGCGGACCAACATGGAAGCCGGCCACGGCGGCGCCACGGGCCGTCTCAAACAGCACAAGGAGACGGCGATGGAGTACGCCTTCATCCTGGATCTGGCGGGGATTACCGAGTAGCGGCGGAGCTTGGAGACAATCGAGTGGGGCCGGCTGGCGGATAGCTCAGGCTTTACGAATCCGGTTCGATGCGGTCGAGGAGGACCTCGAATCTGGGGTCGTCGCGCAACGATGCGAGATCATTGTCATTCTCGATCCATCCCCGCTGGCGCCACCCTGCATCGATCGACTGCTCGAGGGCGGCCAAGGCCTCGTCCTTGCGACCGGCCAGCGCGTAGGTACACGCCAGGTTGTACACCAGCCGTGCATCGTCGGGATCCATGGCCAGCGCCATGTCGGCCCACCGCAAGCCCTTTTCCTGTTCGCCGATGTCCACCAGCGCCGCCGAACCAATGACCAGAGCCTGGACGTCTTCGGGGTTGAGCTCCAGATGCTGCTCGAGCTTTTCCAGACCCCGTCGATTGGCCAGATCGGCCTCTTCATCCCGTCCCAGACTCTTGTACACCGGCGCCACCAACAACAGAGAAAGGTAGTCCTCGTCCCTGACAAGACTGGCCTTCTCGAACATCTCCGCAGCCTTCTCGAGATTGCCCTGGGCGTAATTTGAACGGGCGTAATAGTAGTAGGCCTCGAACAGACGCGGATCGAGCTGGATCGCTGCATCGAACTGGCGTTGAGCGGCCTCGTGGTCGCCCTGCAAAGAGAGAATGAAACCCCGCGAAGAGTGGGCCTCGGCTGAGGTGGGATCGAGATCGATAGCTCGTCGGCTGGCTCGGTCGGCCTCATCGAGGATCTCCTGCTCGCCTCCGTACCGGAAGTAGAGATCCGACAGGGCATCACTCAG
The DNA here is from genome assembly GCA_963707075.1 of uncultured Acidobacteriota bacterium. Classification (GTDB taxonomy): domain Bacteria; phylum Acidobacteriota; class Thermoanaerobaculia; order Multivoradales; family JAHEKO01; genus CAXMQZ01. The sequence goes on along the minus strand of CAVPOX010000001.1, from coordinate 663,079 downwards.
ACCCGCATGGGCCAGCGCGTATTCGGGATCGCTCTCGATCGCGCGGTTGAACATCTGCCTGGCGACCTGCAATTCCCTGCGGCCGCGTTGATAGAAGAACTTGCGGCCCCGAAGATAGAAGTCGTAGGCCTCCAGGTTGGTGGTCGAGGACCTTTCGACGATCTGGCCAGCTCCTGGCTCCAGGGTTACCTGGAGTGCCTCGACGATACTGCGGGCGATCTCGTCCTGCACCTTGAACACGTCTTCCAGCTCACGATCGTAGGTCTGCGACCAGAGAGGGAAGCCGTCCTCGACATTGACCAGTTGAGCATTGATGCGGAGCTGATTCCCAGCCTTGCGAACACTGCCCCCGAGGACCGTCTCGACACCGAGCTTCTCCCCGATTGCCTTCAGATCGAGCTCCTCCGCCCCCTTGAAGGCAAAGACCGCGGTTCGTGCCGGTACTTTGAGCCCCTCGATCCGGGACAGGGCGAAGATCAGCTCTTCGGTCATACCGTCGGTGAAGTATTCCTGGTCTTTCTCCGGGCTGAGGTCGGCAAAAGGCAGGACAGCTACCGACGGCTCCGTTGCTTCAGAGGTTGCGCCGGGTACTGTCACATTCGAAGATGCCGATGCAGGCACCGAGACCTCGGAATCTCCACCTCTGCCCTGCCCCAACCACCACCCAAGACCCAGAATCGATACGGCTACCGCTGCGATCGCTACCAACAACCCGACCTTGCCCTTCCTGGCGGGCTCTAAAGGGTTTGCTGGCGCCTCGATCCGACCACTTCCAGTGCTCAGAGCACCGGAGTCGACCTCTCGTCGGAGGCTCTTGAGCTCGTTGTGCACGTCGAGGGCTGACTGATACCGCTCGCGAGGATCCTTCTCCAAACAGCGCTGAATGATTCTCCCCAGGTGCCGAGGGAGAGCACTATTGACATCGGAAACCGTAGAAGCAGTGTCCTTCATGATGCTCGAGATCAGGGCCGGTGAAGACTCCCCTTGAAACGGCCGCCGGCCGGTTGCCATCTCGTAGAGCACGACTCCCAGCGAGAAGATGTCGGAGCGGCGATCCAGAGGTCGACTCTCGATCTGTTCCGGCGACATATAGGGGGCGGTGCCCATGATGGTCCCCTCAGTGGTCAATGCCGTCCGCGTGGCGATCGCCGTCGCCATATCTTCCTCGCCCTGGGCTGCGGCTACCGCCAGCTTCGCCAATCCAAAGTCCAAGACCTTCACCCGCCCTTCCTCGGTCACCATGATGTTGGCGGGCTTGAGGTCGCGGTGGATGATCCCCTTCTCATGGGCCGCAGAAAGAGCCTCGGACATGGGGATCGCGACATCGAAGAGCTTGGCCAGAGGCAGCCCGTCCGATGGCAAGATCTTGTCGAGACTCTCGCCACCCACGAGCTCCATGGTCATGAAGTGAACGACCCGAGTGAGGCCGTCATCTTCCTCGACTTCGGCTGACTCGATCGAGTGGATCGTGACGATATTGGGATGGTTGAGCGCCGCGACCGCCTTGGCCTCCCGATTGAACCGTTCGAGACGCTCCGGGTCGTCCGCCATATCAGCGGGTAGAAGCTTCAGGGCGACTTCGCGATCGAGCTCGGTGTCCTCGGCTCGATACACCTCACCCATGCCGCCCTCGCCGAGCTTGCCGGTGATCCTGTAATGGGAGAGGTTCTGGCCGATCACGTGTGCAGCGGATTGTAGCGCATGGTCTTAGGTACCGGCTTCCATGCGCTCGACAAGAGCCTGGTAGCGCACCATGTCGCGCAGAGCGTCGAGATCGCTATCTTGTTCCATCCACTCCGGGTCGGCGAGACCGGCTTCGTAGGACTTCTCCAGGGCCGTGATGGCTTTGTCCTTCTCGCCGGCAATCGAGTAGAAGCAAGCGATGTTGTAGAGGACCAGAGCGTCATCGGTCTCAGCCCTGAGGACCCGCTCGGCCCACTCCAGGCTGCGCTCGCGCTCGCCCAGGTTGGCCAGGGCGTTGGCCCCGTAAAGCAAGACCTGGACGTCGTCCGGGTCGAGCTCGAGCAGTCGCTCGGCCAGCGCCAGACGACGTTCACTGGTCGATCGAACGGAGCGAGGTCGACCCAGACTGCGGTAGACCTGGGGTAGCAGCTGGAGCGCCCGGATGTCGTCCGGTGCCGACTGGCTGGCCATCTCGAACATTTCGGCAGCAGTTTCCAGGTTTCCTTGACTGAATGCCACAGTGCCATAGTAGAAGTAAGCCTCGAAAAGCGTCGGACCCAGCTCGATCGCCTTCTCGAACTCCGCCTGGGCTTCGTCATAGCGACGCTGTTGACCCAGGGCGTACCCTCGGGCCGCGTGCGCCTCCGCCGAGTCGGGACCCAGCTCGACAGCCTTCAGGCTGAACTCGTCGGCCCTTTGCAGGTTTTCATCCGTACTCTCATAGTTGCGCCAAAACTCGGTATAGGTATCGGCCAGCCCGGCGTAAGCGGGAGCGTAGGTGGGATCGACCTCGATGGACTTGGAAAACATATCGCGCGCCGACTCGAAGTCCTCTTTGGTGCGTCTCCGAAAGTAGCCGCGACCACGCAGGTAAAAATCATAGGCCTTGATATCGGTAGTCCGATCGGTTTGCAGCGCCTCCTGCTCGCCCGGGCTCAGGGTGAGCTGCAGGGCGCTGACAATACTGTTCGCGATCTCATCCTGAATGATAAACACGTCCTCGAGCTCGCGATCGTAGATCTCGGACCAGAGCTCGAATCCATCCTCGACCTTGATCAGCTGGGCACTGATGCGAAGCTGGTTGCCAGACTTTCGGACGCTCCCCTCCAGGACGTTCTGAACACCGAGACGATGGCCAATCTCCTGCACTGAGAGATTCGAGCCCTTCAAGGCAAAGACCGAGGTCCGGGCCGGAATCTGCAGACCCTCGAGCTTGCCCAGCGCGTGAATCAGCTCCTCCGTCAATCCGTCGGTGAAGTACTCATTGTCAGCGTCAGCGCTGAGATTGGTGAACGGCAGCACCGCCACAGAGGGCTCGTCGCTCACCTCTGCTACCGGCGAGCTTGGAGCAACGACGGCTGATGCCTTGGTCTCAGGCGCCTCGTCTTTGCCCCGACCCAGCCACCAACCGGCACCGAGAATCGCCAGGGCTCCGATGGCGATTGCCGCCCATAATCCTGCTTTCGATTTCTTGGCACCGGAGTCGGTCAGCATGGGTGAAACCATGCCGCCACTACCGGTTTGCACGATGCCAGAGTCGATCTCTCGGCGCAGCCCTTTGAGCTCGTTGCGCACATCGAGGGCCGACTGATACCGATCGCGGGGATTCTTCTCCAGACAGTGCTGGACGACCCTGGCGAGGTGCCGAGGGAGCGCTTCGTTGACATCGGTGATCGCCTCCGGTTGATCCCGCAGGATGCTGGAAACCAGCGCAGCAGAGGTATCACCCTGAAAAGGGCGTCGTCCAGTGGCCATCTCATACAGCACCACTCCCATGGAGAAGAGGTCGGTGCGCTGATCAACGGGGCGACCATCGAGCTGCTCGGGCGACATGTAGGGAGCGGTGCCCATAAGCATCCCTTCGCCCGTCAACGCTGTGCGCGTCGCCATCTCAGCCAACTCGCCATCCTCGCCGGTGGGTGCCGCTGCCAGCTTGGCGAGTCCGAAGTCCAGAACCTTGACCCGACCGTCGCTCGAGACCATGACGTTGGCCGGCTTCAAGTCGCGATGAATGATGCCCTTCTCATGCGCTACCGCCAGCGCATCGGCCATGGGGATGGCGACATCGAAGAGCTTGGCCAGAGGCATCCCCTCGGCGGGAATCAACTTGTCCAGACTATCCCCCTCGACCAACTCCATGGTCAGGAAGTAGATGCCGTCACTCTCTTCGATGTTGTAGATCGTGACGATATTGGGGTGATTCAGCGCGGCGACGGCCTTGGCTTCACGCTTGAAACGCTCGAGGCGCTCCGCATCGTCGGCCATGTCCGCCGGGAGTAGCTTGAGAGCGACCTCGCGGTCGAGCTCGGTGTCCTCGGCGCGATAGACCTCGCCCATGCCACCTTCACCCAGCTTGCCCGTGATCTTGTACCGGGAGAGTGTCTTGCCAATCATGGTGTGCGGGAGATTCTAGCCCAAACCGCCATCGCCGGCACGGCTCTTGCTCGTTAGCGAGTTCAGTGAGTGTCCATCGACGTGGAAGGAGGAAAAGCCATGAAGCGTACGATCATCCTCTTCAGCCTGCTCGTCGCACTCTGCGGGGCGATACCAGCCAGGGCCGGCTTTCTGGCCGAGAAGGTCGATGACGGCATCTTCTTCGTCTCCTACCAGCGTGGCCAGGTTCTGCGTGGAAACGTGCTGTTCGATCGAGAAAAGAAGGTCCAGAAACGACTGGTCCTGAAGGCGAATGCCTTCTGTCTCGATCAGGGCTTCAGCTATCTCAGGTTCCCCACACTGGGAGAGATCGCCGCGGATGACAATCTGAGGGCGATCTGGGAGCTCGGCGCCGGAGACGAAAGCCAGAACACCTCACAGCCCGTGGGGACCCTGTACGCGGTCGACCATGTCCACAAAACAAGACGGCTGCTGCTCCTGGACACGAAGCCTGGCGAGGGCTTCGAGGCCTGTCGAGTCGACTAGCGAGAGGTTGGACTGCTTGTTTCCTCGTCCTGCGTATCCGTGACGTCGGCAGGAGACAGGTTCTCGGCTTTCCACGTCATCGCCATATGGATCCGGCTACGACCACTGGGGTGGTCGAAGAAAATCCATTCTTCGAGGGGCCCGGGATCCATCTTGCGATACTCGCTCAGCTTCAGGGCCACTTCCGCGAAACCATCTGGCTGGCGCGCGGCATTGAGGCCAAACAGGTCGGCCTCTACCTCGTTGACGCGAATCATCGTGTTGACGACCGGGGTCATGACCAATAGGTAGGTGGCGAACAGAGCCGCCAACAGTGGCATACCGGCGACATCCCCGATACCGCTGATGGACCAGTTTCCACCCCAGCGCTCGACGACCCGATCGAAGCCCCACCGGACGAAGGCGAACCCACCCACCAGGATCAACGAGAGATAGATCAACATCTCGTAGATGTGGTTGAGCACGTAGTGGCCGATCTCGTGGGCCATGACCGACTCGATCTCCGGCAGGGTGCAGCGCTCGAGCAGGTTGTCATTGAGGCGAATCGCCATGGTGTTCAGGAAGCCGCTGACGTTGGCGCTCACTCGAGTGGTCTGTCTCGAGGCGTCGTATTGCAGCACCTCACCGACCTCCATGCCATTCTCGCGCGCCAGTGCCAGTATCGGGTCCCGGACCTCGGCATCTGCGAGAGGCACGTAGTCGTTGAACATCGGGTCGATGAACACCGGCGCGATCAGCAGCAAGAACGCCAGAAAGCTGATACCCACCACGGATCCCCACAGCCACCAGGTGCGCGGCGCTTTGCGAAAGACCCCATAGAGCGGGATCAGCAAGAGCGGAAAAAGAATCAAGCTGAGGCCGAGTTCGACGACAAAGTCCCGCATCCATTCAGGAAAGGTCTGGGTCGCGAGATCGTACTGGTGCTCCCGAAAGAACTGCTGATAAACGGTCAAAGGAAAGAAAAGGACTCCGGTCGCGATGAGATACAGCACAGTGTAGACCGCGGTCTGCAGCGGCCGCCGCTTGGTGACCCGCTCGGCCAGACCTCGCATGCGGGCCGACAGCCCCGACCGGAGCAGGAACCAGAGGACACCCAGGGTGTAGAGGAATCCCCAGATCTGCAACCAGTAGCCGCCTTCGAAATAGGCATCCGACCGAGCCTTGTCCTCAGGTGACATTCGAGAAAGGTACTCCTCGGTTGCCGCCTCGACATCGAATGTCTCCCCTGCCTCCGACTGCGCCTGAAGTGGAACCGAGGCGAATGCCGAGACCAACGCGATGGCCAGAATCCAGGACGCGATCGTTCTCATAGAAAATCCCCTCCGAACAATGACTACGAGCCAGATCCGGGAAGGTTCCACCGATAGAATTGATGGTATGTCAGAGGATGAGCCGGAGTCGCGCGTTCCCGATCTCGAGCAACTCGAGAAGGAGGTGGAGATCACTGCCTACCAGGCGTCGGGGCCCGGTGGGCAGCACCGCAACCGGACGTTCTCGGCGATCAGGGCCAAGCACCTGCCTACAGGAATCGTGGTGACGGCAGCCGACTCGCGGTCGCAGCTGAGAAACCGGAAAATCGCACTCGAAAGACTGCGGGAGCGACTGGTCGAGCACTTCCATGAAGATCCACCCCGCAGGACAACCCGCAAGGGCAGGGCGGTTCGCGAGCGCGAGAAGCTCGAGCGCCAACGCGAGTCGGAGAAGAAGAAGCTGCGTCGCAAGCCGGAGATCTAGAGTGCCGGTGTGGCGAGCCCGCAGGCCCAAAGCCCCCAGGCGCCCCCCGGCCGACGCTGTCAGCTCGCACCTCTCGGTACAGTAGAATCCACGAGTACCGAATAACGGAACGGGTGGGCCATGGTCGGCGCGACACTCGGACACTATCGAATCCTCGCCAAGGTGGGTGAAGGCGGGATGGGAGAGGTCTTCAGGGCTGAAGACACCGTATTGAAACGGCAGGTAGCCCTGAAAATCCTGCCTCTCGAGGTTGCCGACAATCCGGAACGGCTGGCGCGTTTTCGACGCGAGGCCGAGTCCCTGGCCGCCCTCAATCATCCCGGCATCGTCACTATCTTCTCGGTCGAGTCTGCCCTCCCGAGGTGGGGCGCTGAGGGGAGCGAAGAGCCCGACGAGTTACCCAGCCGGGAGCTGCAGTACCTGACGATGGAGCTCGTCAAGGGGCGGCCTCTGTCGAGGCTCATCCCAGCCGAGGGTGTGTCTCTGGACACGCTGATCGACATCGGCATCCAACTGGCCGACGCCATCAGTGTGGCCCACGCGGAAGGCGTCATCCACCGTGACCTGAAGCCCGGCAACGTCATGGTCACGGACGATGGTCGAGTCAAGGTGCTCGACTTCGGATTGGCCAAGATGCGCGGCGCCGTGGAGTCCCAGGGTCTCACCCAGACGCTGACCGAGACCTTGACCACTGAAGGCGCGGTCGTCGGCACGGTGCCCTACATGTCGCCCGAGCAACTCGAGGGCCGCGCTGTCGATTCGCGCAGCGACATCTTCTCGCTGGGGATTCTGCTCTATGAAATGGCAACGGGGGCCCGGCCGTTCCTGGGTGACAACCCGATCTCCTTGATCTCCTCGATCGTCAAGGACACGCCGCCAGAGGTGGATGTTGTTCGGCAGGATCTCCCCCACGACCTTTCACGGATTGTCGCGCACTGCCTCGAAAAGGACCCCGCCGATCGCTTGCAGTCAGCTCTGGATGTTCGCAACGCGTTGAGGACTCTCCGCGAGGAGATCGACTCGGGAGCCGTCGTCTCGTCCAGTCGACCGGGAGTCGGGGGGAGATCTGGATTCCAGAACCGTCGCTGGCTGCTCGCCCTGGCTCTGGTCTCGATCGTCGTCCTGGCTGCTCTTTTCCTGAGGCGCCCCGAGGCTCCAGAACCGCTTCTAGGCTTTGCCGAGCGAGACTGGGTCCTGATCACCGACTTTGCCCACCCTGACGGCGAGGAAGACTTGGCGGAAGCCCTGGCTTTGGCGCTCCGCATCGGACTCGAGGAATCAGGGTACGTCAACGTGGTTCCCCGGTCACGGATCGACAACACCCTGGCAATGATGCGACGCAACAAGGGCGACCCCATCGACCTCACCCTGGGCCGAGAGATCTGCCAGCGGGGCGGGGTCAAGGCCTTGCTCGCACCCGAGCTCGCCAAGGTCGGCAGCCAGTATCTGGTGACCTTGAGCTTGATCGCGCCGTCGACAGGCGAGACGGTGGCGAGTTTCTCTGAGAGGTCAGCCGATCAGAATGGTCTCCTCGGTACCATCGAGATGCTGATCGACCGTCTTCGGCGGGAGCTCGGCGAGTCCTTACCCGGCCTGACCGCTGGCGAAGCTGACCTGGAGTTTGTCACCACGAGCTCTCTCCAGGCTCTCATGCGCTACTCGAAAGGGAGACGGCAGTGGTATCTGGGCCAACACCAGGCTGCGGTGGAGCTCTTCGAAGAGGCGGTTCAGATCGACCCGCGGTTCGCCTCCGCCTACGCCGCGTTGGGGAATGCCTACAGTGCCTACGTCTTCAACGACCCTGATAGATCTCGCGCCTACTACGAGCAAGCGTTGGCGCTGCTCGACGAGGTGGCCGAGCGTGAGCGGTACTTCATTCAGGCCTCCTTTCAATCCCATTTCGGCGAGCCCGAGGAGGCAATCTATTCCTTTCGGAGGTATCTCGATCGCTTCCCGGATGATGCAGCAGCTCATTACAACCTGGGCGGCATCTACAGAGACCTCGGAGACTGCGATCAGGCGACCGGTGAATACAGGACGGTTCTGGAACTCGATCCGGAGAACGCGGGGGCACTGATCAACATCGCCACCTGCGTTTCAAGTCGGGACCCGGAAACGGCCGTGGCCCTCTACCAGAGGGCGTTCCAGATTCGGCCGGAATGGGAGACTTCCGGGAATCTGAACCACGAATACGGCTTGACCTTGCTGACGATCGGTGACGAGCAGGGTGCCCGGGACACATTTGCGAAGCGCTTTGAGGCGGCCGCCCCCGCTGAACGCGGAGCGGCACAACGATCATTCGGGCAGCTGTCGATATACGGCGGTCGATTCGACGAAGCAGCTGAGCACTTCGAGTCCGCCGCCCTGTTACACGAGGAGGTTCCAGAAAGCGCCGGACGGGACCTTCTACTCTGGTCACTGGGTGAGATTGCCAGGGGGCAGCCCGCTCGCGCCACCGAGCTTCTCGGCCAAGCCCGGGAGCTCATCCCGATGAGCAGTGGCTGGATCTGGATGCACTCGATCGTCGGCCTGACCTACCTCGCCGCCAGCGACCTGGACAGCGCCAGGCAGATCTCGGCGGGACTCGACTCCTGGGCCTCGCAAAACGATGAGTCGGGCATCGACGCCTTGCGGCGCCGAGAGATTCTCGCGGCGAGCGTCATGGCTGCGGCGGGTGATGTCGGCCAGGCGCTGGACACTCTGGAGGCAATCCAGGAAATCGAGCAGGCGGACAACGGTTTCTTGTCGTGGGCCCTCGCGGAGGTTGCGCTCGAGGCACACGACTGGAAGCGGGCGGAAGCGGCTCTCGAAGACCTGATCGGGCTGAACTGGGTTTTCTACGAGACCCTGGTTCCATGGGTTCAGGCGCACTACAAGCTCGGGTTCGCTCTAGATGAGCTGGGTAGAGCGGACGCGGCGGAGGCTCACTACCGTCGCTTTCTCGAGATCTGGGGTGAAGCCGACTCGCCTGTCGCGGAGGTCTCGCTTGCCCGGCAACGCCTCGAGCGTGACAGCCCATGACACCGAAGCCGCCGACACGGTGGCCGGCCGCTTGAGGGAATCTCAGTCACTCAGCAGGACCGACGATCAATCGGGGTACAAGGACTCGATCTTGGCCTGGTATTTCTCCGACACTACCTTGCGCTTGACCTTGAGCGTCGGCGTGAGCTCGCCTGTTTCAATCGAGAACTCGTGCGGCAGAATCTCGAACCTCTTGATGGTCTCGTAGGAAGCCAGCTCCTTGTTGCGCTCTTCGACCTCCGCCGCGATCAACTCCCGGACCTTAGGGTCTGACGCCAGGTCCTCGGGTTCCTTGTCGCCCAAGCCCTTCTCCACTGCCCATTTCTGGATAGCGTTGGCATCGAGTGTGATCAAAGCCGAGATGTATTTCTTGCGATCGCCGATGGCCACCACTTGAGCGATGAAAGGAGAGGTACGCATGGCCTGTTCGATCCTCTGAGGGGCAATATTCTTGCCGCCGGCGGTGATGATCAGGTCCTTCTTGCGATCGGTGATCCGCAGGAACCCGTCGGCGTCGATCTCGCCGATATCGCCCGTCAGGAGCCAGCCGTCTTCAGTGATGGTCTCGGCAGTGGCCTCGTCGTTCTTGAAGTAGCCCTGCATGACGTTGCGGCCACGAATCATGACCTCACCGTCCTCGGCGATCCGCGCCTCGATACCGGGGCCGGGCTGTCCAACGGTGCCGAATCGGTTGTTGTCCAGCCGATTGACATGGGAGAAGGACGTGTTCTCGGTCATGCCGATACCTTCCAGGATATTGATGCCGCAGGCGTGAAAGAACTCGCCGATGGCTTTGTTCAGCGGTGCTGCCCCCGAGATGGCCCATTCCAACCGCCCCCCCATCGCATCCTTGATCTTGTGGAGCACCAGCTTGTCGGCGATGCGGTGCTGCATGGCCAGACCGCCTGGAATCGGTTTTTTGGCCAGCTGCAGCTGACTGACTTTGCGTCCGACGCCGATCGCCCAGTTGAAGAGGGCCTTCTTCAGGCCACCGGCCTCTTCCACGCCCGCGAAGATCTTGTCCTGGGCCTTCTCGTAGAGTCGCGGCACACTGGCCATGAAGTGCGGCTGAATCTCCTTGAGGTTCTGCGGCACCGTGGTGAAGTCTTCCGCGAATGCCATGGGAGCCGGATAGCGCAGGCAGGTATAGGCGATCAGGCGAGCAAAGACGTGAGCCAGGGGCAGGAACATCAGCGTCTTGAAATGCGGCATCAGGTGCGCGCTGCCGATGACCGACTGACTGGTGAACAACAGATTGGCGTTGGTGATCATGGCGCCCTTGGGCACGCCCGTGGTCCCCGAGGTATAGACGAGTGAGGCCAGGTCATCCGGACCGACCTCCTCTCCTCGCGCCGCGGCTTTCTCGTCAGAGATGCTGGCGCCTTTGTCCTGGAAGTCATCCCAGTCCAGTACATCGTTGGCGGCGTCGGTTTCGCCGTCGAAGATGATGATCTGCCGCAGATTGGGGAGATCATCCCGAACCTCCATGACCTTCGCCAGCTGCGCTGCGTTTTCGACGAAGATGACTTCCGCATCGCAATGATTGATGATGTAGGCGCAGTCGGGGGGCAGCAAAGAGTGGTAGATGCCGACGGTTACGGCCCCACAGCCGACAATCCCGAAGTCGGCGAGCGACCACTCGAGCCGGGTGCCGCTGAGGACACACACGCGGTCTCCCTTGACCACCTCGAGAGCGATCAGGGCCTTCGAGACCCGAGTCACTGTTTCCCTGGCTTCCTTCCAGGTGACGTCGAACCAGTGCCCGTCCTTCTTGTATTGAAAAGCGAGCTTCGATCCGTTGACCGTCGCGATTTCCTGAAACAGCTGGTAGATGGACTGATGGTCCATGGAGCAACCTCCCCTTTAGTTACAGCCGAGGCAAGTCAAGGACAATCTGCCTTGAATCCGTCGGTAAACAGACCGATACCAACTGGCAGATTTTCACGCAACACCCAAACGGGTGGGGACCATCATATCCCCCCGCCATCCCGGGTGACAGGATACTGGTTTCAAATCCTTGAATCGCGGCGCCGCTCGTTTGGCAGTGGACACCTGGGAGCCCTCGCCAGTTCAAAGATTTGAAACCAGTATCCTGTCACCGGGATCCTTGGTATCCTTCGCGGCACCTATGACATTAGAAAACGGGTCGAAACTGGGTCCCTACGAGATCCTCGGCACTCTCGGTGCCGGTGGCATGGGTGAGGTCTACAAAGCGAAGGACACTCGCCTCGATCGCACCGTCGCGATCAAAGTCCTGCCGGAGCATCTGTCGGCATCCGACGAGATCAAGCAGCGGTTCGAGCGCGAGGCCAAGGTGATCTCCTCGTTGTCGCACCCCAACATCTGCACGCTCTACGACGTCGGGCATGACGACGGGGTCGACTATCTCGTGATGGAACATCTCGAGGGCGAGTCTCTGCAGGAGAAGCTCGAGAAGGGGCCCCTGCCGATGGATCAGGTGCTCACCATGGGCATTCAGATCGCCGACGCTCTCGACAAGGCGCACAAGAGCGGCGTCGTCCACCGCGATCTCAAGCCGGGCAACATCATGCTGACCGGCAGCGGCGTCAAGCTGCTGGACTTCGGCCTGGCCAAGTACCAGATGCCGGAGACCGAGGTGTCCAGCGCCAGCTTCTCGCGCATGCTCACTGAGACTCCAGCAAGTGCTCCCTTGACGGTCGAAGGCACCATCCTCGGCACTTTCCAGTACATGTCTCCCGAGCAGATCGAGGGCACCGAGGCCGACGCGCGCAGCGACATCTTCTCCCTTGGCGCGGTTCTCTACGAGATGGCGACCGGCAAGAAGGCCTTCGCCGGCAAGACCCAGGCGAGCCTGATCGGCTCCATCATGCACTCGGCACCGGAGGCGGTTTCCCAGGTCGTGCCCCTGGCACCACCGGCGTTCGACCGTGTGGTTGAGACCTGTCTCGCCAAGGAACCGGACGAGCGGTGGTCCAATGCACATGACCTGAAGTTGCAGCTGCAGTGGATCGCCGAGGGTGGTTCACAGGTGGGTATACCGGCCCCCGTGTCAGCCCGCCGCAAGAATCGCGAACGGCTGGCCTGGGCCATGGCTGCTCTGGCACTCGTCACTGCAGGGGTGTTTGCCTTCCTCTGGAATCAACGTGCACCCGAGCCGCCACAGATGGTGCGGTTCCAGGTCGGCTACCCGGAAGGCCTGCCGGTAATCGACTCGCCCAAACTGTCGCCGGATGGTCGCTATCTGGCTTTCAACGCCATCGACGAGCAGGGCACGAGCCAGATCTGGGTTCGCCCTTTGAACGGTCTGGTAGCCCAGCCCCTACCGGGAACCGAAGGCACTACCCGACCCTTCTGGTCGCCCGACAGCTCTCATCTCGGCTTCTTCGCAGGCGGCAAGCTCAAGAAGATCGCTGTGGGTGGCGGGCCTGCGCAGACCATCTGTGACGCCCCGACCGGAGCTGACGGATCTTGGGGTGAGAGCGGAGTCATCCTTTACGACGGCCAAGGCAACGATCCGATTCGAAAGGTCTCTGCAGGGGGCGGGATTCCGACAAACGAGATCGAACCCAATGCAGATGAGGGAGCTTTGTCGATCGGATGGCCCCAGTTCCTGCCGGGCGGCGAGAAGTTCCTCTGGGTCAATTTCGAGGGAGCCGAGCCGGCGGTCAAGCTGTCAACCCTGGGAGGAGGGGAGGCCATCACCGTCCTAGCCGGACAGTCTCGGGTCGAATACGCGCCGCCTGGCTATCTCCTCTATGTCCGCGAGAGCACACTGGTGGCGCAGCCCTTCGACGCCGACTCGGGTCAGATCAGCGGCGAGCCTGTTCCTCTGGCGGAAGATCTCGGTATCGATACAGTCGGCCTGGCTCACTTCTCCGCTTCCCACAACGGGGTCCTGGCCTACCGGGGCGGCGAGGCCGGCGGCGGCCAACTGCTATGGGCCGATCTCGAAGGCGAGATCCTGAAAGCCGAGGGAGACCCTGGAGAGATTTTGGTCTCCAGTCTCTCGCGCGACGGCCGCTGGCTGGCCATGGGAATGAGCACAGGATCCATGGAAAGTACAGACATCTGGATCCGCGATCTGGTTCGCGGCGTCACCTCCAGGTTCACGTTTGAGGACGCGGACGAGGGGACCCCCAAGTGGGATCCCGATGGAAGTCGCATCGCCTACTCTTCATTGCACGAGGGCCAGGACAACATGTTCGTAAAGGCTTTCGGCGGAACCGGGGAGCCTGAGCTCTTGCTCGCCAGCGAGACTGCACAGTATGCCGCCGATTGGTCGTCGGACGGCCGCTACCTGCTGTACTACGACAGACATCCTGAAAACAGTTGGGATCTCTGGTATCTGGATATGGAAGCGACAGAGCGAGAGGGTGTCCCGTACCTCAATTCCAGGTTTGCCGAGGTCCGGGCCCGATTCTCACCTGATGGCCGTTGGGTGGCCTACCAGACCAACGAGTCCGGCCGAGCGGAAATCTACGTGCAGGCGTTTCCCGGCCCCGGGGGCAAATGGCAAATCTCGACGGAGGGAGGGACCGAACCCCAGTGGCATCCCGACGGAACGACCCTCTACTACCTGGCTCCCGACACCAACATGATGCGAGTCGACGTGCAGACCGGTGAGACCTTCGAAGCAGGGATTCCTGAGCCCATCTTTCAAGTCAGCCTTCGACCCATCACCCAGGAGAGCCGGTACTGGCTGGCACCCGATGGCGAGAGGTTTCTGCTCCTCGGTTCTCTCCAGGGCGAGTCCACCCCGCCCACGACTGTTGTCCTCAACTGGACTGCCGAGATCGCTCGCTAGTCAGTCAATCCTGCTCTTCGAATTGCTTGACGATCTTCAAGAAACGAGGGTGATCTCTCAGGGGGTCCAGCGTGGGGTCGTGATCCATCCACTCCTTGGTGGAACCGCCGCCGGCGAAGATCGCCTTCTCCAGACAATCGAGGCACTCCTCGGTCTCGCCCATGACGACCAGGTTGCAGGCGACGTTATACAGCACCAGGGTGTCATCGGGATCCATGGTCAGCGCCCGGCGGGTCCAGTCCAGCGCCTTATTGGAATTGCCGGTCTTCAGCAGCGCCATCCCACCCAGATAGAGGGCGCGAGGATCCTCCGGATACAACTCCAGATGTCTCTCGATCACCCGCAGCGCTTCGGCATAGGCCACTGTCGCCTCTTCTACCCTGTCAAGACCTAAAAGCGTCTGAGCCTTGAAGAACAATCCCTGATAGTCGTCCGGATTGGCGTCAGCCGCGCGTTGAAACAGCTCGACGGCCTCCTCTGGTCTGCCTGCCGACACCATGGCGCGAGCATGGAAGTAATACGCCTCGGCGAGTCTCGGGTCGAGCTCCGTCGCCTTCCTGAACTCGGCAATCGCCTCGTCGGCCCGCTTGCTCAGGGACACTGCGAGCCCACGAGCGGTGTGCGCTTCTGCAGAGTCGGGGTCGAGCTCGAGGGCCTTTCGACTGGCGGCATCCGCCTCTTTGAGATTCGCCTCGCTGGATTCGAAATACATATACAGAAAGGAACAGCAATAGGCGACTCCGGCATACGCCTGCGCGTAGTTGGGGTCGATGACGGTCGCCCGGGCGAACATCTGGCGAGCAAAGTCGAAACCCTGCTTGCGGAACTGATGAAAGTACTGCCTGCCCCGGAGATAGAGATCGTAGGCCTGGACATCCTCGGTCGGCGCCTTTTTGATCTCTTCCTTCTCTTTGTCGGTCAGCATCACCTCCATGGCCTGGGCGATGCTCTGGGCAATCTCGTCCTGAATGGCGAAGATATCTTCCATATCCCGGTCGTAGCGCTCATTCCAGACGGTGTGACCGGTGCGGCTCTCGACCAGGCGACCGGTGATTCGGACTCTCTTTCCTGCCCGGCGCAGGCTACCTTCGAGAACGTACGAGGCATTGAGCTGCTGGCCGACCTCGGGCGCCGTGACGTGCTTGTCGCGATAAGCGAAGACCGCCGAGCGCGGAAAGACGTTGAGCTCCTCGATCCTCGAAAGCTCGGTGATGATGTCCTCGGTGATGCCGTCGCGAAAGTACTCGTCCTCCTCGTCCCGGCTCAGATTCTCGAAGTACAGCACAGCCAGGGACTTCTCGGGGCCGGAGGCGACCTCGGCTGCCTGCTTCAAGCCCTCCAGTACCTCGGCCATATCCCTCGGGCGCTGCTCGGGGCCTTTTGCGACACAGCGCTCCACGACTCGCTCCAAGGCTGGATGCGATACTGGGAATCAGACTCCGCAGTGGCGTGGGTTGTCCTCGCAGGATGGCGTGCATGATGTCGACCGACGTCTGCCCGTAGAAAGGCAGTCGACCCGTCAGACACTCATAGAGCAGCACTCCGTAGGAGAAGATGTCGGTGCGACCGTCCGTCTCTCCACCTCCCAACTGCTCGGGTGACATATAGGGAATGGTTCCGCCCGTGGTCCACTGGGTCGCGGTTCGAGAGAAGAAGTCGGCCTCGGTCTCATCGATGTCGCGCTCTTTGCTGGCCAGGGCCGCCAGGCCGAAGTCGAGGATCTTGGCGTTGCCCTGAGCGTCCAGCATGATGTTTCCCGGCTTGATATCGCGGTGCAGGATGCCGGCCTGATGCGCGGCGCCGAGTCCAGCGGCGATCTGACGAGCGATGGGAAGGAGCTTCTCGGGGGCGATCGCACCCCTTGCCAGCAGATCCTTCAGGCTCTCGCCGCCGACATACTCCATGGCGATGAACGGTACGCCGTCGACTTCATCGACCTCGAAAACAGTAGCGATATTCGGGTGGCTGAGACGCGAAGCAGCCCGCGCCTCCTGGAAGATCATCGACCTGCCGCTGGAGCTGGCGGCCATGTCCTTGGAAAGCACCTTGAGTGCCACCCGCCGACGCAGGTTTGTATCTTCTGCGAGATACACCTCGCCCATGCCGCCCGCACCGAGCTTCTTGTCGATTCGAAAGTGACTGATGGTTTGTCCAAGCATCGAAGCCCGGCAATCTTAATCGACTCGGTCGCGCAGGGCCAGTGTTAGGATGCGCCCGACTTGAACGGACAATCTACCCCTCGATGGGGGACGACCTGTGAAGCGGCCGGCCTCGGCGCCGGCCTTCCAACAAAATGATCGGCACGACGCTTTCGCATTTCACGATCACCGCCAAACTCGGCGAAGGCGGCATGGGTGAAGTCTATCGCGCCGAGGACACCAAGCTCGGCCGCGAGGTGGCCATCAAGGTGCTGCCAGAAGCGGTTGCGGCCGATCCTGAAAGACTGGCGCGCTTCGAACGCGAAGCGAAGGTTCTGGCGTCTCTCAATCATCCCAACATCGCGGCGATCTATGCCATCGAGTCCACGACTGCTCCAGTTGATCCGGACGCTCGCCTCGCCCCGCAAGAAGAGGGTGAGGCTGCGCTCGGCGAGCGTCCGGATCACCCTGTGCACTTCCTGGTGATGGAATTGGTCGAGGGCGAAGATCTCAAGGACCAACTCGAGCGGGGTGCACTGCCCTACTCCACGGTCCAGCCGATCGCCCTGCAGGTTGCCGAGGCGCTCGAGGTGGCGCACGAGAAGGGCATCATCCACCGCGATCTCAAACCGGCCAATATCAAGGTGACCCCGGAAGGGCAGGTCAAGGTGCTGGATTTCGGCCTGGCCAAGGCGATGGACCCCGCTGTCGACAACAGCAAGGACCTGTCCCTGTCCCCAACGCTTACGGCACAGATGACGGGCGCCGGCGTCTTGCTCGGTACGGCCGCCTACATGAGCCCCGAGCAGGCGCGGGGCCAGGAGGTCGACAAGCGGACCGATATCTGGGCTTTCGGTTGTCTCTTGTACGAGATGCTCAGCGCCACGCCGACCTTCGGGGGCGACACGGTATCGGATGTTCTGGCTCGCATCCTCGAGCGCGAGGTGGATTTCGACCAGCTCCCGAACGAGACTCCGACGGCGACGCGACGATTGCTGAGGCGCTGTCTGGAAAAGGACCCTGCAAGGCGCTTGAGGGATATAGGTGACGCCCGTTGGGAATTGACCGAGACAGAGGAAGACAGCCTAGCGGCAGCTGGGGACCTGCCGACCTCGAACGGTCGATCTCTGGGCATGCTGGCGGCCGTCTTTGCCACGGGGCTCCTGGCCGGAGGAGGCCTGCTGTGGTTGTTGGGCTCTCGTCCAGACTCCGGCCCTGCTGTCGAGGACCAACCCGTCAGCAAGTTCGTCCTGGAAATCCCACCCAGCGATCAGTACTCCACTCTCCAGAACGCTGCCCTGACGCTCTCACCCGACGGTCAGGCTTTGGCATACGCCGCCAAGCCTGCTGACGCCACAGCTGTATCGGAGCTGTACTTCCGACGGTTCGACAGCTTCGAGGTCGAGAGCATTCCCGACACTCTGCAAGCCTACGCACCGTTTTTCTCCCCCGATGGAGACTGGCTCGGCTATTTTCAGGACTCCGGTCTGTGGAAGAAACCGATTCGCGGCGGCCCCGCGGTCAAGCTTGCCCCCGTCGCCGGAATGGCGCGAGGAGGGAGCTGGACCGAGGACGATCGGATCTTCTACGCCCCGACATGGTTCTCACCGATTCTCGAGGTTCCTGCCGGCGGGGGTGAAGCTCGAGAAGTCACGACGCTGCTCGAAGGTGAGAAATCGCATCGCTTTCCCTCGGCCTCGCCGGACGGGAGCATCCTGGTCTTCACGGTCGGCAGGGCGGATATCGACACCTTCGACGACGCTGCGATCGTGATTCAGTCTACTCAATCTGGCGAACGCAGGACGCTGGTCGACGGTGGGAGCTTCGGCAGATTACTGCCCCCCGATCGCCTGCTCTTCGGCCGAGCGGGGACTCTGTACGTCGGCAGACTGGATGCCACGCGTCTGGAGCTCGTCGGCTCCCCGGTGCCAATCCTCGATGACCTGCTCACCTCCCCGACCTTCGGCTCGAGTCAGTTTGCCGTGAGCTCGACCGGAACGCTCGCCTATCTGGCGGGAAGCCCGGACCTCTTCAACTCCAGAGCTGTGGAAATCTCCAGGACCGGAGAGATCAGCGATCTCCCTTTGGCTCCTCAACCGTTCACCATGGTCCGGTTCTCACCGGATGGTCGAAAGCTCGCAGTACGGATCGACGGCGCCAATGGACAGCTCTGGATCTACGATCTCGCGCGGGGGACGCTTTCCCGAATCACCAGGGAGTGGGATGCAGACTTTCCAACCTGGCACCCGACGGGCGAATCCATCGCGTACGTCCTGTCCAAAGGCGGATCTTCAGAGATCGCCCAGGTAGCGACCGATGGTACCGGAGAACCGGAGATCCTGTGGAGTGGCACCAACCTGACTTTCACCAGTTGGGCTCCAGACGGTCGTTCGCTCGTCTTCACCGACGCGGCACCGGCGACAGGCTATGACATCTGGGTGTTGAACGTCGATCCCGAGCCGCGGGTCGCCGCATATCTGCAGACCCCAGCCGAGGAATTGGACGCAATGGTCTCACCGGACGGAAAGTGGCTCGCGTACACTTCGGATGAATCGGGCCGCAACGAGATCTACGTGCAGGCCTACCCGGTTCCCGGCCGGCGCTGGCAGATCTCCGCCAGGGGCGGTCAGAGCGCGAACTGGTCCGCCGCGGATAGCGAGTTGATCTTCTCGAACGGGGACGAAATCATGGCCGTCCCGGTCGAAACGGGCGCCCAATTCAACGCCGGAATTCCCCGACTTCTCTTCAAGCTTCCCAATATGTCGCGGGGAGATGACACACGATCCTTCGATGTGTCGAGCGACGGCCGGTACGTAGGCATGATCCCTCCGGAGGACTGGCAACCGACCGGTCGGCTACATTTGATTCTTAATTGGGCGAGCACATTGGAATGATCCTGATCGCCTTCAACCCTCGGGTGACAGGATACTGGGTTCAATCAAGTGAATCTGGGATCAAGACTTCTTGCGAAGTTCAATCGAATGAATCCAGTATCCTGTCACCCTGAAGATTGATGATCGGCGCGACGCTTTCGCATTTCAAGATTACCGCCAAACTGGGTGAAGGCGGCATGGGTGAGGTCTATCGGGCCGAGGACACCAAACTCGGGCGCGAGGTGGCCATCAAGGTATTGCCCGACGCGGTGGCGAGCGACCCCGAGCGGCTGGCACGCTTCGAGCGCGAAGCCAAGGTGTTGGCATCGCTCAATCACCCGAACATCGCGGCGATCTATGCCATCGAATCGGTTGAAGCCAAGGATGCTGCGACCCTTCACCTCGCTCCGCAAGAGGAGGGTCAAGCTGCGCTCGGTGAAGGGTCGCAGCATCCTGTGCACTTCCTGGTCATGGAGTTGGTCGAGGGCGAAGATCTCAAGGAGCGATTGGAGCGAGGAGCCCTTCCCTATTCGGTGGCTCAGCCCATGGCGATGCAGATCGCGGAAGCCCTGGAGGCCGCCCATGAAAAGGGCATCATTCACCGGGACCTCAAGCCGGCCAACATCAAGGTCACGCCGGAAGGGCAGGTCAAGGTGCTGGACTTTGGCCTGGCCAAGGCTTTAGCACCGGAGTCGGTGACAGGTACCGATGGAGATCGGAACCTGTCACCGCTATCGCTATCACCCACACTGACTGCCCAGATGACCCAGGCGGGAGTCCTGATGGGAACCGCCGCCTACATGAGTCCCGAGCAGGCACGCGGACAGCAGATCGATCAGCAGGCGGACATCTGGGCTTACGGCGCAGTGCTCTACGAGATGTTGACCGGTCGAGGGGCCTTTCCGGGTGCGACCGTGACTGACGTCATGGCCGCGATCGTGACCCAGGAGCCGAGCTGGGATGCACTTCCACCAGAGACTCCTTGGCATATCCGTGAGCTCCTCCGCCTCTGCCTGGCCAAGGATCCTCACGACCGGATCCATGACATCGCCGATGCCCGGCTGATGTTGACCAGCCCGGCGCCTCCGAAGACCGAGAGCTCTCCGACCGAGACCCCCAAGACCTGGCGTCGGCTTCTCCCCTGGGCGGTGGCAGCGCTGATGGCTTCAATTGCCGCCGGCTTCGCCCTATCTGGACGGGATCAAGTGGCGGAGTCCAGCCCCGTCAGTCGGTTCTCGATCACCCTGCCTCCGCAGTTCTTCATCCAAGCCCGGGAAGTATTGGCGCTGTCGCCCGATGGCAGCAAGCTCGTCATGGTCGGCGTCGAGGATGGCGTTCAGGCTTTGCTCTTGCGAGAGCTCGGCAGCTCGCAGATCAGCACCATCCCGGAAACCGAGGGCGCCCGGAATCCCTTTTTCTCGCCCGACGGCGAATCGATCGCCTTCACGCGCCAAGACTCCAACGAGATGTTCAGCCACTCCTTCGCCACCGGGCGGAATGTCAAGATCGCCACCGCCGATTGGGGAGGCGGCTCGTGGGGGACCGACGACACCATCATCTACACCCCCTTTTATACGAGCGGCATTCACCGGATACCCGCCAGCGGGGGGACACCACAGGAGTTGACACACCCCGATCTCGAGCAGGGAGAGCTGGGGCACTTCTGGCCGCAGCATCTGCCAGACAGAGACCTCGCTTTGTTCACTGTCTTCTCTGTGCCACTGAGCCGCTCCAGTATCCACACCGTCGATTTGAGGACCGGCGAAACCAAACTCGTGATCGAGAATGGAGTCTGGGGCCGCTACGCCCCTACCGGTCATCTCCTGTTTGTCCGGGACCACACGCTGATGGCTGCACGCTTCGATGTGAAATCACTGCAGATCGAAGGCAGTCCGGTTCCAGTCTTGAGCGACCTGATCCCCGACATCGGACAAGGTGACACACCGGTGACCTTTGCCGACAACGGAACTTTGGCCTACGTGCCGGGGGCGGTCATGAGTCCTCCAAGGCAACTGGTGTGGGTCGATCGGGAGGGGGTCGAGACGCCCATTGCGGAGTCAGGTCGGTACGGGCACCCTCGCATCTCACCCGATGGCTCCCGGATCGCCCTGACGATCGAGGGCCAGAGTTGGGATCTCTGGGCTCTGGAGCTCGACCGCGGCACACTGAGCCGTCTGAGCTCGGAGCCGCCAACCCAATTCGGTGCGGTCTGGATGCCTGCGGGTGACCAGCTTGTCTACAGCCAGGACGACCCTCCTTACAACATCTATCGGCGCCCGGCCGATGGTACCGGTCAACCCGAGATGCTGCTCAAGACTCCTCTCGACACCGAAGCCCGGTCGATCTCACCGGATGGCAGATTTCTGATGTACTTCACGAGCACCACCGACTCCGAATACGATCTCTCATTCCTGCCCCTTACGGATGGAGGCCAGCCGGAGGTTTGGCTGGAGACAGCCTTCAACGAGGATTTCGGCAGCTTCTCTCCCGACGGCCAATGGGTGGCCTACAAATCCGATGACACTGGCAAGGATCAAGTCTTTGTCGCCCGCTTTCCAAAGGGTGACCGCAAGATCCAGGTGTCTCTGGCAGGGGGATCGCGACCTCTGTGGTCGCGCGACGGCCGCGAGCTCTTCTTCCGGGATGGCCCACGCGTGATGGCGGTCGATGTCACCCTCGGGGACCGCTTCACCGCCGGACAGCCCCGCGAGCTCTTCAGTGGCGACTACATGGCCTCGACCAACAAGTGGGACTACGACGTGGCTCCCGACGGCCGCTTCATCATGATCAAGACACCGGATGAGGATCGCCCCCGCGAGATCTCGGTGGTCCTGAATTGGTTTCAGGAGCTCGAAGAGCTGGTGCCCACAGATTAGGCCAGGCCGGGCTCCACCTTGACCGACTGGTAGGGGTAGCGGCTCGCATCCTTCACCAATCCGGACCGAACCGGGTCTTGCACGATGTGCTCCGCTACCTGTCGCAAGTCTTCTTCGCGTCGTAATACGTGATCCCAATACGAGCGCTGCCACAACTTCTCGCGATGGCCAAGCGTCCGGGCGGCATAGGTCGAATAGGACTTGAAGCTGTGCACCAGCTGCCGCATCGAGCCGGCGTCGGCGATGAGCCAGTGGAGATGGTCGGGCATCAGGCAGCAGGCCAGGGTCTGTGGGTGATCCGCGACCAGAGCGAAGAGCGGGGCCGCGAGGCCGTCGTTGCGAAAAACAGGTCTTCGATCATGGCAATCGATGATCACGTGCACCGGGTGGCCAAAGGGCTGACAGTTCTGCAGAAGGCCAGGCTTGCATCTCTTGAACGGGTGGTAGTCACTCAGTCTCATGTCAGGAGGGACGGAAAGCGGAGCGAGATCCTTGCAAACCTCGCCGCGAGGCCGGCCACTACAACCCAACAGGCGGGTGCTATAGTCGTCCGCTGGCAGCCCCGCGGGGCACTTCCTTTTCAATTTTCGGGTCCTTACAACTCATCATGAGATATCGAGCTCTTCTGTGCAGCGCTTTGTCGACCGTCGTTTTCCTGGCCTGCGGCGAGGCCGAGGTCACGGAACCAGGCGTGTGGCCACAGTTCCGTGGACCGCAAGGCAACGGAGTCTCCGCCGATGTGGGCCTCCCGACCACCTGGAGCGAAGACAGCGACAACATCGCGTGGAAGGTTCGGCTTCCAGGCAGGGGCAATTCCTCACCGATCGTGAGCCACGACCGGGTGTTCTTGACGGCCGCCGTCAACGACGAGGAGGGCGAGGAGAAGCAGGTGCAGAGATACGTTCTCGGTCTCGATTTCGCAAGCGGCGAGATTCTCTGGCAGACCGAGATCGGCCTCAGAGCCAGGGGCAAGAACCACCGACTGAACACTTCGGCCGCTCCGACGCCTGTCACCGACGGGAGGCACGTCTTCGCCTTCTTCGGCGACTTGCTGGTCAGCCTCGACCGAGATGGCGAGATCCTCTGGAGTCAGAAGGTCGACGACCAGTATGCGAAGTACTCTCACTACGGTACGGCCAGCTCGCCCGTCCTGACTGAGAATTCCGTGATCGTAGCCCACGACAGGGAGACGACGGACAAGCCCTATGCCTGGATCGCCGCCTTCGACAAGAAGACCGGCGAGGAGGTCTGGAAGGTCGACTTCGCCGATGGATGCTGTTCGTATACGACCCCTCTGGTGAGGCGCCGAGGGGCCTATGAGGAAGTCCTGTTCACCGGCTCGGGCGCGGTGACCTCCTATGACGCAGCCAGCGGCGAACAGTTGTGGACCCACCAGCTGCAGTTCAACCAGCCTGTAGCCAGTGCGGTCTCCGACGGAGACATCCTGGCTGTCTTCAGCGGCGCTCATCAGGTCCGGTTCGGCGCGGTGATCAAGCTGACCGGTGAGGGCAAGAACACCCAGACCGAAGAGCTGTGGAATACCAACCGGATGATCCCGCAGACCTCTTCACCCTTGATTCTCAACGGCAAGCTGTATTCGGTCGTCGAGCTGGGCCACCTGAGCTGCTACGACCTCTACACGGGCAAACGTGCCTGGCAGGGTCGCCTGCCATCAGCCGGCGGCTATCGATCTTCATTGGTTGGCGGAGACAACAAGATCTATGTACAGGCGAACTCCGGGCTGATGGTCGTCGTCGGCGAGGGAGAGAAGTTCAACCAGCTCGCGGCCAATACGCTGGCTGAAGGCGGAAACGCCTCTCCCGCCATCGCCGATGGCAGCCTGCTGATTCGCAGCCAATCCAATCTCTACAGAATCAATGGTGAGCGTGGCGCCACTGGTGGCGCCAGCTCCTAGCCCACGACTCCTCCACCCAGCTGGGGGCACGTCCCGCCTTTGCTGCGGTGCCACCGTTCTGGCCTCACTCGGGGACAGCTCGACCCGGCGTCCAAGGAACACCGGCGGCGTCCAGCCTGGACTCGAAGGCCGGTAGATCCACACCTACCAACTGAGCCAGACCCGACTTGACTCCCGCCAGCTCCTCCCGCGCAATGGCCAGGGTCTTCTGGTGGTTGGGTGTGGGCCCATAGGTCGAGAGCATGGTCCCCATGTGAGCGGCGCTGAGCCGGCGCCCGATCGAGTGGGGTACCGGTTCACCCAGCTCATCCATCACCTCGTTGCCGTAGACCTTCAGTCGCAGGTCCTGCAGCCGGCCTTCGAGCTCTCGGGCCTCGAGGTCCAGGCTGTGGCTACCATGCGTGGACTGCAGCAGGGCGTGCTGGATCAACACCAGCCGTTCAGCGGTAGTGTCGAAAATGTGGCCCACCGCATCGACCTGCCGATTGAGCTCGGCAATCTCCTGGTTGAAGGCCACCATCTCTGCCGGTGAGGCACCCGGCAGGGTCCCTTCGAACAGTCGCTTCACCTCGAACGTCGCGGACTCTCCGATCTCCCTGAATTGGCCGCCATGCCGCACAGCCATGGAGACGGTGTACCGTCCCGGCGGGGCCAGTGGACCTTCGTTGGGCATGAAGTCTTCCTCCATCTCCAGCGTGGTCACTGCATCCGTCGCCGGAAAGCGGAGGTCCCATGCCACCCGATGAAAACCCTTGGTGGCCGGGCCGGTGAACCGGCGAACCACCTCGCCGGCTTCGTCGCGGACGACGAAGACCACCCCCGGTTCCTCCTCGCGCGCCTCTTCACGCAGCGCATCCCAACCGGGATGCGGGGTATCGCCCCCTGCCTCGGCCAGCTTCTTCTCTGCCTCCTGTCGCGCAGCCTTGCTGGTCTGGTAACCGTCCTTGAGATAGTAGGTCAACACCGCGCCGAAGGGCGGATTGGGCGCGACAAAGAAGTCCGCACCCTGAGTCGCCTTGGTGTCGCGGCCCAAGGGCCGCTTCTCGACATACCACCAGGCGTCACGCACGGGGAAGAGCTTGGCCTCTTGCTCCAGCACCTCCGCGGAAACGTGACGCAACGGCGTGTAGTCGTCGAGGATGAAGAAGCCGCGGCCGAATGAGGCGCCCACCAGATCGTTCTCTCGCTTCTGAATCGCCAGATCGCGAAAGGGTATGTTGGGCACTCCGCCGTCGAGCTTGATCCACTTGCTGCCGCCGTCGAGCGTGAAGAAGATGCCGAACTCCGTGCCGACGAACAGCAAGTCGGGGTCTTCGTGATCCTGCACCAGACGCCACACGAGATGTCGATCCGGCAAATCTCCCGCCAGCGATCTCCAGGTACGCCCCCGATCGGTGCTCTTCATGAGATAGGGCTTGATGTCCCCATTCTTGTGGTTGTCCAGGGCCACATAGACCGTGTCGGCATCGAAGAGATCGGCCTTCACATCGTTGACGAAGGCCTCCTGCGGGACGGAACCCAGAGCTCCGGCCTGTCGCCAGTTGGCACCCCCGTCTTCGGTGATCTGGACCAGGCCGTCGTCGGTTCCCGCATAGATCAGCCCTTCCTCCACCGGCGATTCGGCCAGCGAGGTGATGCTGGAGTAGTTCGACATCGCCCAGAGATCCCAGATGGCATCGATCGACTGAACCCGGTCCATCATCGGCATGGTGAGTCGGTCGCGACCGCGCGACAGGTCGCCGCTGATGGCCGTCCAGCTGTCGCCACGGTCATCGCTTCGCCAGACCCGTTGGCTGGCAAAGTAGAGCCGCGCCGGGTCGTGTGGGCTGATCAGAATCGGGCTGTCCCAGTTCCAGCGCTCGGCCGGAGCACCCTTCTCGGGTTGTGGCTGGATATAGACCATCTCACCGGTCTTGCGGTCGTAGCGCACGAGGTTGCCTTCTTGCCACTCGGAGTAGACGATGTCCGGGTTCGAGTAATCCACTGCCGGCTGGTGACCGTCACCAAACAGCGTGATGAACCAATCGCTGCTGCGAATCCCGTTGACGTTGAGCGTGCGGGAGGGACCTCCCTGGGTGTTGTTGTCCTGAGTGCCACCGTAGACGTTGTAGAAGGGCTCGTCGTAATCGACCGCTACCTTGTAGAACTGCGTGACGGGCAGATTGGAGATGAACTTCCAGGTCTTGCCCAGGTCCCAAGTCTCGTACAGGCCACCATCGGCACCGACGAGCAGGTAGCCGGGATCGTCGGGATTGAAGGCCATCGCATGGTTGTCGCCATGCTTGTCCTGCTCTCCCACCATGGTGAAGGTCTGTCCACCATCCTGGCTCCAGTGCAGCCGCACATCCATCTGATAGATCCGATCGAAGGCGTGGGGACTGGCAAAGATCTCCTGGTAGTAGTGGGGGCCCGTGCCGCCAGACAGATAGTCGCTGCGCTTCTCCCAACTGGCACCGCCATCCTCCGAGCGATAGAACCCACCCTTGCGCCAAGCCAACTCGATTGTCGCGTAGACCACATCCGGATTCTGCGGCGAGATGGCGAGTCCGATCTTGCCCATATCTTCTTCAGGCAAGCCGTTCTCGAGCTTGCGCCAGGTGGCACCTCCATCGGTGGTCTTGTGGATCGCGGTCTCGGGGCCCCCGTTGATCAGCGCCGCGACACTGCGATAGCGCTGATGGGTGGTCGCATAGAGCACCTGCGAATCGCGAGGATCCATGACGACCTCGTTGACTCCCGTGAATGGACCGCCACTTAGGATGTTCTCCCAGCTCTGACCACCATCGACCGTCTTGAACAGGCCGCGCTCGCCGCCCGCAGACCACAACGGACCCTGGGCAGCGACGTAGACGACGTTCGAATCGTCGGGATCGACCACGATCATCCCGATGTGCTCCGTCTTGCCGAGCCCCATGTTCTCCCAGGTGCTGCCACCGTCGAGACTGCGGTAGACACCGTCACCAAAACCGACGTGCCGCCCACCGACGTTTTCTCCCGTACCGACCCACACCGTACTGGGGCTACCTGGATCGAGGGTGATACAGCCGATCGAGTACGAACCCTGGTCGTCGAAGATCGTTTCCCAGGTGGTGCCGGCATTCTCTGTCTTCCAGATGTTGCCGCTCCCCACAGCGACGTACCAGACCGACTGATCGGTCGGATCGATGGCGATGTCGGCAATCCGGCCCGACATCAGTGCCGGCCCGATGTTGCGCAGCTCGAGTCCGGCAAAGGTCTCCGCGCTGAGCAACGCACCTTCACTCTTTTCATCCTCGTCCGGAGCGGCAAGCCCCATAGAAGGCACGACTAACACCAGCAGCAAGAACAGAGTCCAAGATCGCTTCATGGTCCCCTCCAAAAGCGTGTTGATTGAAACCTAGACACGGCCGCGAGCAGTTCGTCAGAACCGAGGGTAGGTCCAACTCCAGGCAGACGTATCGCCCGACTCGACGCCATCACTGAACACCTCATCGCGGCATGACATGACACCGACGTCGTCGACGTACCAGCCCTCGGCACCGATCGAGCCATCTGTGGCCAACCGGAATCGCAGCTTCACGGTTTCGCCCGCCCAGGCATTCAGGTCGACAATCGTTTCTCGCCAATCCCGCGGATCGCCACACCAGGCGTGGTCTCCGGCGATCGGATTCTCATAATCGAGACTGACCTCGCCATCGTAGGGTCCGGTTCGCAGTTCCGATTCCAGACGGGTCCAGGTGAAACCGTTGTTGACCGAGATTTCGACGACGGCACCGTCGTAGCAATCTTCACCGTTCGACTCGATCTCCTGCCAATCCCAGAACTCCAGCGTCAACGGCTCTTCCCCGGTCGGCAGAAAGATCGGTTCGGTAATCAGGTACTGATCACTGAATCCATCGGGATCCTCGGCATGCCAGGCATAGGAACCGCTCTGGGTACGAAGGGACGACAGCGTCCAGGTGCTTGCGGTCCCTCGGGTTATCCAGTCGAGCTCACCGGATTCCATGTCGTCAAAGAACACAGCGGTCTGATCCAGATCGCCGGAGCATTCACCGGCAACCGGCAGGGTAGTGAAACTCCAGATCGCAGACATCGAGCCAACACCACAGGCGTTCTCGGCCCAAACTCGCCAGTAGTAGGTGGATTCGGAGCCGAGATGCGTCACCGGTTGGTAGCTGGCGTCGGTCAGTCCGGAAGCGCTCTCGACGATGTCGAGGAAAGCGGAATCGTTGGCAATCTCGATGGAATAGGTGCCACCGATCTTGGTCCAGGTAAAGGTCGGCTTCACCGGTTGATTGAGGGTCCCGTTGGCCGGAGAGAGAAGGGCCGGCGATTCGGGCACCGCGGCGAATATGATCAGATCAGCCGCCGTCGAAGAGACACCTGGTGCTCCGGTCCCACTGATCTGCAGAGAATAGCTGTCGGGCGTTGTGGCCGGTGAGGTCCCGATCGTCAGTGTGCTCGACTGCCCCGCCATGACCGGGTTGGGATCGAAATCCACGGGGCTGCCCGCAGGCTCACCCGACAACCCCAGAGTCACCTCCCCGACAAACCCCTGCACCGAGCCGACATCGACCGTGAACACCGCGTCGTCAGGACTGCAGATCTCGAGATCTTGGGGTGTGGCGCCGAGGGAAAATCCGGGGGCGAGAGCGCAATCGTCGAACTTGAAGCTCCCGATCCGGGTCGACCAGGTGGCGGCAGTGTTGTACTGGCCGGTGAGCCAGAAGGTGCAGTCGTCCACCGGATCCACGCTCATCGCGCTGTAGTCTCCGTATCGGTTCGAGGAATTCGGTGCGGCCCCTTCGATGAGCGAGGTCTCGGGCTGTCCCATCATGCCGATCGGATCACCTGCCAATCGCCCGGTGTAGCGCAGGCCTGGAAAGAGCGTTGAGCTGGAAATGTTGTACCCAAGGGCGATGTTGCCCACGGCATCCATGGCGATGGCCCCCATCCATCGATGGTGTTCGTCGGGTGCGTAGGTGCCCTCCTGAAACAGCGACCAGCCCGCTCCGCTGTTGCGCAGCTCGAACCACCGAACTCCGGCATGATCGTTACCGTCCACATCGGTTACCAGATTCCCAACCAGAGTCTCGTAAGAATCGAAGCTCCGATACTGCAAGCGGTGCATGATGACCTCGCGCAGAGGATCGAGAAGGACTGTGCTCGAAGGTTGCGGAACGCAGGTAAAGGAGAAAAAGCCGCAGAGCTCCGAGTCGAAGTCGGTGACCGTGATGTTGGTGGGTCCCGTTAACCTGGAGTCGGCCGGCACCAGCCAGTCGACCGAAAATTCCCATAGCTCGAGGAAGTCGGTGGCCGGAAAGCCGTCGGGGCCATGGGCCTCCGTATCGCGATGCCGCATGAAGATTCCCGGCGAACCAGCCGGAGGAAGAGAGGCGCCATCGAGATCTCCCGGCGTCAGCGCCTGAAAACCGAAGCCGGCCAGATTCGGCACACCGAACCGCTGTGTCGATGCAGGTGCTCCGTCCAACATGCTGGCCCGATCCAGGGCGTACAGACCCGATGTCGCCTCGTTGGTCGAGAGGTAGTAGGCGTCCGGCCAGACGGCGTACTTGGGGTAGTCCGGAAAGCTGATCGTGGAGAATTCGTAGGCGAACCAGGCAGTCGTCACTGGATTCGACTCCTGCGAGACGTAGACACAGACACTGTTGGCGAGGTTGTTGAACTCGGTGAGCAACCATCGATCTGCCAGGTGGTCGTACAGGACGACACCATCTCCGAGCCCGACGCCGCAGTTGCCGCCAGGACTCAGCGAATCGAGGGCAATCGGCCCAGCTGCCACCGAGCCATCCGCCTTGTTGTAGATGGTGAAGATCCCGCCACTCGAAGTGTTGACGACCTGAATGTAGTGATCGAGACCAACATCGCCGACCGTATCCGGAGGGTTGGCACCGCTGAAACCCTGGCCATCGCGATTGACCAGGGGTAAGACAAAGGCGTCCGCAACTTGCCCCACACGGGCACGATCCTGGAGCTCGAGGAGGGGGTCGACTCTGGGACTCGGAGCCGGGATATCCGGCTTCTCACCGGGTTTGAAATAGTGACGGCGCGGGATTTCCTTGATCGGGTCTCCCGGGCGCCAACGGATCGCTGTGGGCAGATCGGTAAGCGGACCTTCGAACACAAACGGTACAACCGCTTCACTCGACTCCGCCCCGCGGTAAGTCCTGCGCGATTCCTGCGCCCTTGCCGAATTCAGGGACAGGCACAGGGTCAGCAACATCCACCAAACCAGTGGAAGTGCCCGATTCTTGAGTCTGATGCTGCCTGAAAGCATGAGGGCTGAGCTGTCTGAACTCCTGGTTTGCCGGCGTACCCTCGACCCGTTGGCCGTCACCGAGCGGAGCGCCGAAGGCTGAGATTACCCCGGTCACTTCTCAGGTACAACCGGGCAGTCCCGTCTCCAAGGGTTGCCCGACCAGTCTTGAGGGCAGTCTCGGGACGGTGCGCGACCTTCAGCGTGAAGTCGGTTGTCAGCTGCCCCGTCGTTTCCATCTCGACCGACACGTTCGATTCGGCCGGCACGAAGACCGTGATCGAACCCGTCAGCGTCTCGAGACGGGATGCGACTGGCCAGGCAGTGCCTCTGAAGTGGGCATCGATTCTGCCGCGTTCGCTGTAGGCCGTGACTGGACCACCTGTGCTGAGGACGACGTCTCCCCACTGCGTTCGAGCATCGACCCGACTCTCCGCGCCTTTGACCTCGATCAGACCGCGTTCCGTGCTGGCCACCAGCATGGCTTCTCTGGGCAGGAACAGCGTTACGTCGATCCGCCGCCGCTGCCACGAATCTGCCTCGATCACACCCTGTCGTGGCTCGACCGGCGCGAACGTCACCTCGATCTCGAAGACGGCGCCGTCCTCTCGATGCGCGATTTCGGCGCTGCGGGGATCGTCCGCGTGCCGCTGGATAGCAGCTGAAACATTTACTCGACCATCCTCGGAGGGTCGCACTCGAATATCGCCGAAGTCGTTGCGGATCTGCACGGTTTGCCGAGCCTCCAGCTCGCCAGACCACTCGGCTTTTTCGATCACCCACTCCGGCAAGAGGTCATCGGCTGCTGTCAGCAGGGAGGGCACGAGTATCACCATGACCAGAGCCAAACCGATTCTTCTGGCTGGCGATGCCTTGCGCCTGGATCTTCCAGCACTGAGGTGAGTCGGACCAACCATGGTTCGAGCAGACTAGCGAACTGCCTCTCGTCAGACAAATCAAAGGAAGACGAAAGGTCCGATTTGCGGTAACTTCTAAGCATGGTTCGAAAATCGGTCGCGGCCATGGTCGTGACCATGGGTGCCGTCATCGTGGTGCAGGGTTGGGCTGCTGGCCTGCGCCACTTCACTGTCACCCAGGTGCGCCAGATCGAGCTGGGCACACCGGCTGTGAGGGCTTATCTGGACTTGCAGGATCTCGATGACCAGCCGGTGCGGACCCTGCCCGATTCCAGCCTCTCTGCCACACTCGGATCCTGGGCTACCGAGGTCATCCAGGTGGCTCCATTCGCGACCCTCAACCAGGGTGTGGCTTACGTCTTTCTCGTGGATATCTCGAAGTCCCTGAGTACAGAGCTGTTCGACCAGATGGTCGATGGCATCGAGGCGTGGGTCGAGGACATGGAACCAGCGGATCGCGCCGCCATAATCGCCTTTGGCGAAACCAGTCGCTCGTTGACAGACTTCACCGATGACAAGGACGAGCTCCTGACCGCGTTGGCCGAGCTCGGACCGACTGACAACGAAACACTCCTGCATCAGGCGCTCGCCGACGGCCTCGATCTATGTGGTCGTCTCGACCCGGGATTGCCGGGGCGGCGCGCCCTGGTGGTCTTCAGTGACGGCAAGGACGAAGGCAGCAGCTTCGTGGCAGAGGACATCCTGAGCAGGATTCGGGAGGACCCGACGCCCATCTACGCCATCGGTTACAGCCGCCTTCGGGATCCCGAGGAACGCGAAGAGTATCTCGGACTGCTGCAGCGAATCGCCACGAATTCTGGTGGCGCCTTCTATGGCACCGAGCAGACTCGATTCGCCGAGGCCTACGCCACCATACGCAGGAAGATCGGAGAGGTCTGGGTAGCTGACTTCTCGTGCCCCGACTGCCAACCGGAAGGTAGCTTGCAGCGATTGCAGGTGACGGTGAACCTGGACGGGCAGGTTCTCTCCAGTGGGCGATCGGTTCGTTTGTTGCCTCTGACTCAGACCGTTGCGGCGCCGGGGCCTGTCGCCGAAGAACGGGAAGCCACGCCGGACAGCCCAAACGAGCACTCCGGCGGTCGATTCTGTAGCTTCAGAAGACCAAACGGCCCGATCTGGACTGCCACCCTGGGTTTGGCTGGTCGGGTTCGCACTTCTCGCAACAGCCGCCCTGGTCTGGAGAAGGCTCGCCAACACGCCCCGGGAAGACGGGAAGGCTAGTGCGGCGACGAGCCAAATGCAGGCTTCGGACTACTCGCCGCCGCCGATCGATCCTCGATCCGAAGGCGTCCTCGATCCCCCCATCCCTCCACCAATGCCAGGAGGTGAGCCGAGCTTCACGCGACCGCCGGCTCCGATTCGCACCCTGGATTCCCGGGTGAAGGTACCGCCAATCCGAGCCAGGCTCATAGTCGTTCGTGGCAGCCGCCGCGGCAAGCAATACAGCTTCATCGTCGATGGCAGCGCTGTCGTCGGCAAGCGCTCGAGCTGTACCTGCGTGCTGACCGATGAAACGGGGATCGACGCGGAACAATTCGAGCTGAGCCACGAAGACGACGGCCTGTTCATCCGCAATCTGTCGAAAAATCTCCCCACACTGATCTCGGGCGGACCGATCAACGGCAAGCTCCGCCTGACGAGTGACACCCTGATCGGCACCGGCGACACGGTTCTGCGAATCGTCTTCTTCTAGCGGTGACAGGATACTGGTTTCAATAATTTGGATCGACAGCGAGATCCAAATTATTGAAACCAGTATCCTGTCACCAGGAAGTCAGTTGTCGGTCATATCGGGTGGGGTCGGTACTTCCGGCTCGCCCCGATAGCTCGCGAGCTCCTGCAGCAGAACCTCGACGGCCTTCTCGATCGACGGGTCTCCACCAGCAGCGATCGCTTCGGGAAGGTCCCACACCTCGATGTCGGGAGCCACGCCGACATTCTCCACCGCCCACTCACCCTCGGTGCTGTAAAAACGGAACGTGGGATAGAGCACACCCCCGCCGTCGACCAGCATCGGAGTGCCACTGAGTCCGATCAGGCCGCCCCAGGTGGTCGTGCCGATGAGCGGTCCCAAGCCCTGCTTGCGGAAATAGTAGGGCAAGGCATCACCTCCGGAAGCCGCGTAGCCATTGATCAGCATCGCCTTGGGACCGTCGTGCCGGTTGCCAGGGGTGGAGAACGGCTCGATTCCCCGCCGAGACCAGTACGACAGGGTGGTGCGTGACAGCATCTCGATCATGCGATCGGGAATGAAGCCGCCACCGTTGTAGCGGTCGTCGATGATCAGACCCGGCTTGCTCGCCTGACTGTAGAAGTACTTCTGCAGCATCAGGTTGCCTTCCTGGGCGGTGTTCGGTAAATGGATGTAACCGATCTGACCGTTGGAGAGCTCGTCGACGAGCGCCGCCCGGCTGGTCACCCAGTCGAGATACCGCAAAGACTGCTCACTGGTAATGGTGCGGACAACAACTTCGCGCGCGCCTGCCATGTCCGCAGTGGAGTTGAGGGTCAGCGTCACCTGGCTATCGGCCTTGCCTTCCAGCAGCGCGAAGGGGTTACTCTCGGTTGTCAGCTCGACCCCGTCAATGGCCAGCAGGAAGTCGCCTTCGTTGGCATCGACCCCCTGCTCGGTCAGTGGCGAGCGGTACTCGTCGTTCCAGTTCTCACCTGGGAAGATCTTGGCAATCCGGTATCGACCAGAGGCATCGGCCTCGAACTCGGCGCCGAGCATGCCCCCTTCGACGCGCTCCACTTCGGGCTGGTCACCGCTTTGCACATAGGTGTGCCCAGCTTCGAGCTCACCGACCAACTCGCCAAAGATGAAATCGAGATCACTGCGGTGGCCCATATGCGGCACGAGGGCGCCGTAGCGCTTCTTCATGGCCAGCCAGTCGACACCGTGCATGTTCTCGTCGTAGAACCAATCCCGACCGATCCGCCAGGCCTCGTCGAACATCTGCGCCCACTCGGCCCGGGGGTCGAGCTTCATCCGTAGACCGGAAAGATCCAGGGACTGCCCTTCTTCACCGGGTTTGGCTGGCGAGATCTTCCATGTCTCGCCCTGCTGGTAGAGGACACTCTCGCCCTTGGCCGCGAGGATGTACTGACCTACACCTGCGGCGATCTCCTTCTCCTCTTTGGTCTCCAAGTCGTAACGCATCAGGGCCGGCGGGCCATTGTCCGGGAACTTCAGATAGAAGATGGCACCCTTGGTCGCCGACAGAGCGCCGTAGTTGCCGGGCTCGATACCAGGTAGAGCAAAGACTCTGTTGGCGATACCTTCAGCCGTCACCACAACCTGGGGGGTTTCCTCTTTCTTGTTGCTCTTGTCTTCCTCCTCCTTGGCTTCTTCCCCATTCGCCTCGGTGATCTCCACTTCATCGGACTCCGGAGGATAAAGATGCGGAACCCCGGGATCCAACGCCGCCACGTAGATCCGGCTGGCGTTGTCGTAAACAAAGTTGAACTCGAAATCCGAGAAGTTGAGGTTGTAGTTGCGGTCACTCTGGAAGAAAAGATACTTGCCGTTGGCGCTGAAGACGGGGTTGTAGTCGAAGGTCAATCCGTCTCCCAACACATAGACAGTCGAGTTCTCCAGCGAATACAACGCCAGGACCGGCTGGTCGGTCTCCGGATGGGTGGTCTCATAGACCAGCCACTTGCTGCCCGGTGACCAGCGATACGTGTCCAAATCGCCCTGCCGCCCCTTGTCGACGTCGGTGATCTTGCCGGATGCGACATCCAGAATGTAGAGGCTACTGGAGCTGTCCGAGAAGGCCAGCTTCGCGGAATCGGGACTCCAGACCGGTGGATATAGCCATGCATGGCTGCTCTCGGTCAGTTGCCGAGGCTCGTCCTTGCCATCCTGCGACCGCACGTAGAGCTCCATCTCACCGGTGGCATCGGAGTAGTAGGCGATCCAACGGCCATCCGGAGACCAGGCAGGCGAGCTTTCTCGCACACCCTGCGTCTGGGTCAGGTTGCGCGTCGCGCCGTTCTTGGCCGGGACGGAGAAGAGATCGCCGCGGGCCTCGAAGACGGCGCGTTTCCCATCTGGCGACAGGTCTACCGCGGCCACATCGTCGCTGACGTCCACCCAGTGCGGCATGGTCGACGGCAGATCATTGGCCACGGTGATCGGTATCTTGCGCACCTCTTCGGTCGCCAGGTCGAGCCGGTAGAGCCATCCACCATTCATGAAGACGATGGACTCGGGACCGAGGCTCGGCCAGAGGACGTCGTACTCGTCGAAATCGGTGACCTTTCGCGTCGCGCCGGACACGGGGTCGAGCGCAAAGATGTTGAGCGTGTGCTCGCGATCCGAAGTGAAGTAGATGGTGTCCCCGTGCCACATGGGAAAATTGTCACTGCCCTGCCAGTCGGTCAGACGCTTCGACTCCATCGCTTCGAGATCGAAGGTCCAGATGTCCTGATTTCGCCCACCCATATGCCGCTTCCAGGTCCGGAATTCACGGTCGAAGTAGGTGTAGGCGAGCTGGGTGCCGGTAGGCGAGAAAGTGGCACTTCCGCCGACCTGAATCGGTAGCTTCTCCTCGAGACCGCCTGCTGGATCGACGACGTAGTAGAGACCCGGCCGCGGACCCCACGGAGTCCGATTCATTCGCACCAGGACCTTCCCTTCCGGGCTCCAGCCTTGAATCCAGTAGTCGAAACCTCCGCGCGGCGGCATGGCGCCGACGTCGTTATAGAAGGTGAGTTGCTTCGGGGTGCCTCCGGATGAGGGAATGACGTACACCTGCCGGGTCCCGTTGTATTGCGCCGAGTAGGCCACCCATTCGCCATCGGGCGAGATCTTGGGAGTCAGCTCGACGCCTTCGTGCGAGGTGAGCCGCCAGGCGCGGCCACCCTCGGTCGGCACCCGCCAAAGGTCGCCGCCGTAGACAAAGACCACGAAGTCCTTGTGGATCGAGGGATAGCGCAGCAGCCGGGCTTCTTCAGCAGACGAGATCGATGGCACCGCCAGAAGCAGTCCAAGAATCAGTGGACAGACAGAAGCACAGAGGGATCGGGCAATACGTGTCATCGCTTAACTCCGAAAAGTAATTTCAGTACAGATAAGGCCCAGCGCCGTAACAGCGGGCGAGTAGTGTAACGAACAAAACCGGTTCCGGGTTGCGTCATTGGCTATTGATTCCACTTCTAGCCACCATCGGTGTTGCCGGATCGCACGGTTCGACCGCCTATTCGCCTCACTGCGCAAGAAGAGGGTAAGGCTGCGTTCGGCGAATGGACGCCCGAACCGACGGGAATCCCTTCGACGAGGCTGCCGGCAGATTGCCAGTGCCAAAGTCCAAGGCTGCAAGGTACCGCCCAGCGCTAGCGGTACTTCGCCAGAAGCTCCTTGAAGCCCGGATGCTCTCGCAGGGCATCCCACCGCGGATCCAACTCGATGAAAGGAACCGAGATTTGAGAGGGTATCGAAAGAAGCCGGTCCAGCTGCGCGATGGCTTTCTCGGGCTCACCGACCAGGACATACGCATGCGCCAGGTCCTCCACCACAGCGGGCCCCCAGGTACTGTCTCGTGAGATCGGGTAATCCCGCTCCGCCTGTTCCGCCTCCCTAAGGGCGTCTTCCCGATACCCCAAACTGGCGAGAACGATTCCCAGAGCGCTGCGATAACGGAAGGCATCTTGTCGTTCTTCGACATCGCGCTCCAGGATGTTCCAGGCCTCGTCAAGGTGGGGTCGGGCCGACTTCGCATCGTCCGCGTACAGATAAGCCAGGCCTCGCATCAACGATGGTGCCCGGACCACGGCTCCCAAAGGGAACGTCTCTTCCGGAATTCGGTCGGCCCAGTTCAGGGCCTCCTGGGTATTGCCTTCCATCGTTTCCAACGTCCACCACACCCAGTAGGGATCTGGTGCGTCCGTGTCGGGCATCGCCTCGAGCATCAATCGCGCCCGTTCGACATCGCCCGATTCCAGAAGGAAGTTGAAAGCCCGATAGAAGTAGGCATAAAAGAAATCGGGCTGAATCTCGATGACCCTCTGGAAGAGCTCGTCAGCGCTCTCGTAGTCCCGCACGAACTGGCGGCTGTCACCCAGGTTGAAAATCAGACCCGCATCTCTGGGGTTGTATCGCATCGCTCGTTCATGGACCTCGATGCTCTCGTCCCAGCGCATGATGCGACGCAGCACCAGGGCTCTGCCTTCCAGCGCTTCCGCGTTGTCTGGCTGCAGCTGGATCGCTCGATCAAACGCTGCGATTGCCGGTTCATAGTCCTTGTTGACGTGATAGTGGAAGAATCCCATGGCTGAGTGGGCAGCCGAGGAGTCCGGATCCAGGTCCAGGGCCCTTTCGGCGGCAGATCGAATCTCCTCTTTCAACGCCTCCGATCGGTCGTAGCCGAAGTGATAACGACCGGCCCCTGCCGTTGCCAGACGCGCCCAGGCCAAAGTGAATTGCGGATCGAGATCGACGGCCCGGCGAAACATCTTTGTCGCCTCGGCAGACCCTTCGTCGTCCAGTTCGTTCAGATGATCGCTACCTCTCAGATAAGCCTGATAGGCCTCGAGGTTTTCAGTCGGACGCGCCGTCATCGCCTTGCGTTCAGGCTCGAGCAGCGTAATGCCCAGCTGGTCGATCACTTCGCCGGCGATATCCGACTGCACCTGAAAGATGTCGTCGAGCACTCGATCGTAGTTCTCTGCCCACAGGAGGGTTCCGTCGTCGACCTCGATGAGCTGCGTCGTGATGCGCACGCGACTTGCCACTTCTGTGTCCCCGGCCCAGCGGACCGTACCTTCCAGGACGTACCCGACTCCCAACTCGTCACCAATTTTTCGGATGGGCGGCCGGTTCTCCTTGTATTGCATCGCGCTGGTCCTGGAGATCACACCAAGCTCGTCTGCACTGGCCAAACGGCTGGTGAGCTCTTCTGTCATCCCGTCGGCGAAGTACTCCTGTTCCGGGGGACCGAGGTTTTCGAAGGGCAGAACGACGACCATCTTTCGTGAATCGTCCACCGCACCGGATTCGGTTGAAACAGCGGCGGGGCGCTCGAGCGTCGAGTCGACCGGGGGCTCTTTCGTCGTCACCGAGTCGCGATTGTCGAGCCAGACGATCAGGGCAATCAGCGGTATGGCCGCCAGCGTTATGACCAGCCAGGGAGGCAGACCCAGGATCCGGCGACCCACGGCTTCTGCAGTCTGCGACCCAACCGCATCGGAGCGCTGTCGCGAGTAAAGATGGCTGCCGGTAGCGACTGCGCCCGATTCGACCTCGCGGCGGAGCAGCCGCAACTGATTGTAGACATCGCGCGCCGTCTGGATTCGGTCGCGGGGATCCTTCTCCAGGCACTGCTCGAGTATTCGCCCCAGGTGCCTGGGCAGATCGTCGCGCACCTCCGTTGCCGGAACCGGATCATCCTTGAGAATCGACGACATCAGGGCTGGTGGACTGTCACCGGCAAAGGGCCGCTGGCCCGTCGCCATCTCGTAGAGCAGTATCCCGAGGGAGAAAATGTCCGTGCGGTGGTCGACCGGCTTGCCCTCGATCTGCTCCGGCGACATATAGGGGACCGTTCCCAGGGCGACGCCTTCCTGAGTCAGAGCCTGCGTCGGCATCTCGGTCGCCACGGTTTCGGATCCGACCTCCAGAAGCTTGGCAAGTCCGAAGTCGAGCGCCTTCACCCGCCCTTCTTCGCTCACCATCACATTGGCAGGCTTGAGATCCCGGTGGGTGATGCCCTTCTCGTGGGCCGACGAGATCGCATCCGCGAGCGGAATCGCAACCTCGAAGAAGCGCTCCAGCTCCATCCCCTGCTCACCGATGAGCCGCTCCAGGCTCTGTCCCTCGACCAGCTCCATGGTCAGAAACCGGAGGGCGCCAGCCGACTCCACCGAGTAGATCGTGACGATGTTCGGATGATTCAAGGCCGCCAAAGCCTCGGCCTCACGCTGGAACCGTTCGAGACGGTCGGGGCTCGACACCAGATCGGGCGGCATGACCTTCAGGGCAACCCGCCGCTTCAGGCTCGAGTCCTCTGCCAGGTACACCTCCCCCATCCCACCTGCACCGAGCTTGTCGATGATCCGGTAGTGACCGAGGGTCTGGCCGATCAGAGATGCGTTATTCAAAATGTGGGCTAGAGAATATCTGAAAACCGCCAGTACCGATCCTTTCGCAGTCCAGGATCATAGTGGGCACGAGCACGGCCAGCGCAGAGGCTGGTCGCTTCGGTCCTGACAACCAGCACATTCCTGCGATCTCGGGAGGGGTCGTTGGGGTTTGTCCCAGGACGGGTCTCTCGACAAGCGCTCTAGCACAACGATCAAAGGCAACTACTGACCCGGCGCGTAGGTGAGGGAGCGAGCGCCATCTTCCAAAGTCTCTGTAGCGCGAGCGTGCCCTCCAGGACAACCCACAACGACCCTCTAGGGTTCCGAACACAGTTGGCGGTACCGTGCACGGGTGCCCGGCCGATGCAAGAAAGGAGCCTGGCCGGCCGGTCTTCAGAGCCGAGCCAGGAGCTGCTGGAAGCGGGGGTTGTCGCGCAGGGGATCGAGATCGGAGTCGTGCTCGAACCACTCCTTTTGACCGATGCCGAAGGTGATGGATTCGTCCAAGCAGTCGATCGCTTTGTCAAACTCGCCTAACTGGGAGTAAGCGCAGGCGACGTTGTACAGCACCATGGGCTCTTCCGGTTCTGCGGCAAGGGCTCGATCCGCCCACTCCTTGGCGCGTTCGACCTCGCCGATCGAAGCCATCGCAGCAGCCCCCATATAGAGCGGTCGCGGCTCGTTCGGATACAGCTCCAAGTGGGCTTCGGCCGCCTCGAGCGACCTTCGATTGGCCGCCTCCGACTCGTTCTTGCGATCCAGGCTGATATATACCTGGGCCAGAAGCTTGGGAGCTACATAGTCTTCCGGGCGCATTCTGCAGGCTTGCTCGAAATGCTCGGCTGCCTGCTCGTATTTCCCCTGACCCAGACAAGCACGGGCGTAGAAGTAGTAGGCCTCGAACGACTCGGGATTGAGCTCGATGGCCTTCTCGAACTCCTGGACCGCTTCCTCCCACTCGCGGCTCAGCGAGACGGCGAGTCCGCGAGCCACATGAGACTCCGCCGCGTCGGGATCGAGCTCCAGCGCTTTGCGGCTCGCCTCTTGTGCTTCCCGCAACTCGGACTCGCTCGAGTCCCAATACATGTACATGAAGGAGCTGCAGTCGGCGATGCCCGCCCAAGCGTTGGCGTACTCCGGATCGAGCTGACACGCTCGTTTGAAGAGACGTCGGGCACCCTCGAGCCCACTGCGACTGTGCCGATGAAACAGCTGCCGGCCGCGCAGATAGAACTCATAGGCTTTGACATTCTCGGTGGGCGCCTTCGCCGCGGACTCTTCTTCCTTCTCGGTCAACACGCCCTTCAGCGCCCGGCTGATGCTACGGGCGATCTCGTCCTGGATGGCAAAGATGTCTTCCATCTCCCGGTCGAAGGTCTCCGCCCAGGGTTGATAGCCATCCTGCACGTTGACCAATTGGGCGTTGATGCGGAGTCGATTGCCCGCCTTGCGAACGCTGCCCTCCAGCAGATGCGCCACGTTTAGCTCGTCACCCATTTCACGGATACTCAGATTCTTGCCCTTGAGGGCGAAGGTAGCCGTCCGCGAGGCCACGCGCAGACCACCGGCCCGAATCAGAGAGTTGATGAGCTCCTCAGCGATTCCGTCGCAGAAGTACTCCTGATCCCGCTCTGGGCTCATGTCGGTGAACGACAGCACAGCCAGAGACGGCGGACCCTCTGAGACCTGGGTCTTGTCCGATACCAGGTCCTCGAACTCCGTCCGGATGTCCTGCACCGACTGGTAGCGCCTGCCCGCGTCCTTCTCCAGGCACCGTCTGATGATTCGCCCCAGGTCGTGAGGCAGATCGACCTTGACCTCGGTGACCGGCCGCGGTGTGTCGCGGAGAATCGCCGAGATGAGATCGACCGAGGTCTCGCCTTGAAAGGGACGCCGACCCGTCGCCATCTCGTAGAGCATGATGCCGAGTGAGAAGACATCCGAGCGGTGATCCGCCGGTTTGCCCTGCAGCTGCTCCGGCGACATATAGGGAACCGTTCCGAGTATCAGTCCTTCCTGAGTCAACGTCGCCGTGGCGATATCCGGACTGATGCCGTCCGCATCCGCACCGCGTAACTTCGCCAACCCGAAGTCCAGAATCTTGACCCGCCCCTCCGGCCCTACCATCACATTGGCTGGCTTGAGATCACGGTGGACGATTCCCTGGCCGTGCGCCGCATTGAGAGCATCGGTCAGCGAGTGGGCCATGTCGTAGAACCGCTCCAGGCGCAGCGGCCCTTTGAGCAGCTCTTCGGCCAGTGTCTTGCCTTCCACCAACTCCATCGTGATGAAGTGTTGGCCGTCCGCTTCTTCCACTGAGTAGATGGTGACGATGTTGGGGTGATTGAGCGCCGCCACAGCGCGAGCCTCTCGCTCGAAACGTTGCAGCCGATCGGGATCCTGGGCCATCTCTTCCGACAGCACTTTCAGGGCGACCCGGCGGCCCAATCTGGAGTCCTCGGCCACGAAGACCTGCCCCATGCCCCCTTCGCCGAGCTTTTCGACAATCTTGTAGTGCGCGAGTGTCTTGTCAATCATTTTTGGGAGACCATTTCTATCACACCACTCGCGAACTGAACCTCGGAGCGAAGAGCCAGAGCGTTCCGTTCTCAGGGCACCCAGAACCGTGGCGGGTGTTCGACCGAGGGCACGCTCACGCTGTGAGCCTTCAGGGCCGTTGCGGTGTTCCTGGAGGGGACCGCGGGAGCTGGTCGGAATCGATGCGGGTCGTGGGGTATGGTCCCGGAGGGCACGCTCACGCCAAGTGGCGTTGGGCCGGAAGGCGTTCGCTCGCTTTCCGACGCGCCGGACCTTGAGAGGCCTGCAAGGCCTGGTCTGGATGCGTTTGGAAAGAGACCCGTCCTGGGACCATACCCCACGCCCCTCGGCGAGGTCGCAACCGTGAGGGCCCGACGGTGCGGGCGTCCATTCGCCGAACGGAGCCTTACCCTACTCTTGCGCAGTGAGGCGATTGGATGATTGGACCGACCGGCAGTCCGCACAGGGGCATAGCCGCCACGGGGAAGGCCGTCCACTCGCCGAACGTAGCCTCAACCTCTTCCCGCGCAGTGAGGCGATTGGACGGCCGGACCGATGCGTGAAAGACCGGTGACTTCGGCAAGACTGACAGGAAACGATAAACTCTAGGACGTTGTGAACAGACAGGGGCGGATCCTGCAGATCGTGCTGCGGGTCGGTGGCGCAACCATGCTGCTGGCCACTTTCGCCATTTTCATGCCGGTTTCATGGATGGCCGGAACTCATGAGTGGCTCGGGATGGGCGATTTTCCTGCCTCACCTCTGGTCGACTATCTGACCCGCTCGATCTCCTTTCTCTACGCCATGCATGGTGGACTGTTGTTGATGGTGTCCGTCAATCTGCAGCGCTACCGGCCGATACTTCTCTATCTCGGAGTCGCCACTGCGATTGGCGGCGTGCTACTGACCGGCATCGATTTGCATGCCGGAATGCCGTTGTGGTGGACGCTCGCGGAGGGCCCGCCCGTGGCACTCGTGGGGCTCCTGATCACCGGGTTGATCCTGCGGAGCACCTCGCGCCATGAAACCGCAGGCTAGTCGACGCTCTTTCGCCGCAGCGCTGATCACAGCCTTCGCCTGCTTGTGGCTGACAGCGATTCGATCGAATCCCTCACCGCCTCGAGAGGCCAACTCGGAGGGGATTTTTTCGGCCGTGAGTGCCATGCAGGTCCTCGAAGGAATTTACG
The DNA here is from genome assembly GCA_963707075.1 of uncultured Acidobacteriota bacterium. Classification (GTDB taxonomy): domain Bacteria; phylum Acidobacteriota; class Thermoanaerobaculia; order Multivoradales; family JAHEKO01; genus CAXMQZ01. Next base: position 620,133 of record CAVPOX010000001.1, on the reverse strand, counting down.
CGGATCGAGTCACTCACCCCATCGGCACCGAGAACAACAGACGCTACAAGGACCGCGTACTCGAGTCACTGCGGGATCTGGGCTATGAGCCGGCTGTGCAACACGGGTTTGTCTGCCGCTCCAGTCGCGCTTGCGGTCATGTGGAGAACATTTTGGCTCGGCTCGAAGGCACCGGCAACGGCAAGGCCGTCCTCCTTGCCGTACATTACGACTCGGTAGGTGCCGGACCATCGGTTTCCGATGACGGAGTCGCGGTGGCCGCATCGCTGGAAATCGCCCGACTCCTCAGGGAGGGACCTCCTCTCTTCAATGACGTCATCTTCCTGATCGACGATGGTGAAGAGGCCGCCCTGCTGGGTGCCATCGCCTTCGCTGCGGAGCACCCCTGGGCCAAAGATGTCGGTGCCGTGGTCAACCTCGAGGCCCGAGGCACCGGCGGACGCAGCTACATGTTCGAAACCGGGACCGACAACGCCTGGCTCGTCGACCTGATGAAACGCCATCTGCCTCGTCCAGCAACCAGCTCTCTCTTCTACTCCATCTACAAGCGACTACCGAACGACACCGACTTCACCATCTTCAAAGAGCACGGGATGAATGGAGTGAACTTCGCGTTCATCAAGGACGTGGTTCACTACCACACACCTCTGGACGATCTCGAGCATGTGACACCGGCGACCGTGCAACACCAGGGAGAGAACGCCTTGGCGATGGTCCGGGCCCTAGCGGAGGCCGACCTGGATTCGCCACCGCCTGGAACCGCCTCCTGGTTCGATATTTGGGGATTCGGAATTGTCTCCTGGCCGGAAAGCTGGAACGCGCCCTTGTCGATCCTCGCCATGTTGTCAGCGCTTATTGGATTCGGCATCCGTCGCGCCCGGCGCAACGTGGGCCTGGGCAAGCTCGCCTGGGGCATAGGCGTCTTCGCCCTCTCTGTCGTCGGCGCCATGGGTCTGGGTCTGGTCGCCACCTGGTTCTTCACCGGTCCGGCCGGGCTACCTGCCTGGCCGGCAGCCGCCTGGGCACCCAAGGCCGCCTTCTGGCTGATCGGTCTCGCTGTCCCTGCCTCGGTGATCGCTTTTCTGGGCTGTCGCGCCGGCGCCGCCTCGATCTGGATCGGAGCCTGCCTCGGACTCGCGACCTTCTCGCTGGCCGCCTCGTTCTGGCTGCCGGGAGCCACCTATCTGTTCCTGGTTCCGGCAGTGGTCGGTGGTGCCCTAGCGGTGCTCACCTCGCTCAAACGTCCCGCCTGGCTCACTCCGGGCGCTTACGCCCTGACCATTGTTGCTGCCTGCGCGACGCAGCTGAACATGGCCTGGAACCTCTGGGATGCGATGGGGATCACCGTCATGCCGGTGGTCACGCTCTTTGTCGCCAGCATCACGACGTTGACCCTTGCCCCTTCGGCCGAGATACCCAAGACGAGTCACCGCAAGCTCCCCTTGCTGATCCTTGCCTTGGCCCTCGCTTTCGTGCTCCTGACCCCCTTGCTTCCCGCCTACTCCGAGGAAAGCCCGCGCCCGCTGAATTTCTATTTTGTTCAGGATGCAGATGCAGGAGCGGCGAGATTCGCTGTTCAGTCCGGTAAAAGCGCTCTGCCGGATCCCATCGCCAACGCCCTTGCCTGGAGCGATGAGCTCACCAGTCTGTATCCCTGGTCTGCTGCAGAACCGGCGTATCGATCGGCCGCAGCTGCAGCGCTCCCAGCGGCTTCTCCGGTGGTCGAGGTTGTCGAACAGGCATCGCTCACCGAACATCGACAGATCCAGACGCTTCTGCTGTCGCCTCGTCAGGCCGACCAGGGTGCTCTGATCTTCCACGACTCGAGTCGCATCGAAGAGCTCTCTCTCGACGGTTGGGAGCTCGATTTGAGGGACAAAGCGCTATCGAAGGTCTTCGCAGGCGACCTGCGCGTCGTCGTCCTGGCGACATTTCCCAGCGAAGGCATCGAGATGAATCTGTCGATCCGTGGCGAGGGGCCGCTCGAGTTCACGCTTGTGGACTCGTCGTTCGGTCTGCCGCCCGCTGGCGATGTACTGGTCGAGGCTCGCCCAAGCCACGTAGTCCCGATCGACCGCGGCGACCGCACCATCATCTTCACCCGAGTTCAACTTTGAGGGCGGCAAGGCGAACCGCCTATCCTCTCTTGGCGATCCAGGCAGACCAATCGCCGTCGCTACGTCGCGGAGACCTGCTGCCCTTTACCAGGTTCGCGTGATCTTGCTCAGCTGCCTGGGAGCCTCGGTGTCGTAGCCCATGGCGCGCGTGAGGTGATAACAGAACAGCTGGGCGGGCACGATACTTACCAGGGGGCTGAGCCATTCAGGCAGGTCCGCCGGTAGCTTCAACGGAGTCTGCGCCAGATCGCAGGCCTCGGAGTCGTTGGAGATCACCAGCAGCTCGGCCTTGTGCTCGCGAGCCAGTTTGGTCAGCAGGCCCATCAGATCCTGGAACACCGCGCCATGGGGTGCGACAGCCAACACCGGGAATCCGTGCGACACGATCGCCACGGGGCCGTGCTGAAAATCGGCTGAGGAGTATGGCTCGGCGACGATGTAAGCCAACTCCTTCAGCTTCAGCGACCATTCGTAGGCCGTCGCATAGTTGTACCCCCGACCCAACACCACACACTGAGTCATGTAGCGATAGCGCTGGGCGGCGGTCTCGATGATCTGATCGAGAGCCAACGTCTCACCCACCAGCCTCGGCACCTTCCCCAACTCTTCCATGAGGCTGTTGTGTCCACTCAGCGAGGTCGCCAACATGGCAATTGCCAACAACTGCGTGGTGTAGGTCTTGGTTGCAGCGATAGCGTTCTCCGGTCCGGCTCCGGTGTCGAGAACCAGCTCAGCTTCGTTGGCGAGAGGTGAGTCGGGATCGTTGGTGATCGCCAGGGTCAGGGCGCCCTGACGTCTTCCCTCCTCCACCACGCTGACAATGTCCGGCGACTGCCCCGACTGGGAGATTCCCAGCACCAGCTGCCCTGCCAGTTTCGGTGGAGTCTTGTAGACGGTGAAGAGCGAAGGCGCGGCCAGGACCACCGGCAGTCGGTTCATCGTCCCGAACAGGTACTTGGCGAAGATTCCGGCGTTATCCGAGCTGCCGCGCGCCGCGAGAAAGACCGACTCGATGCCACGCTGATGGACGACCTCCGCCATGTCCTGAACGGCTTCTCTCTGAGTCTCCAGCAGGCGCGCCAGTACCAGTGGCTGTTCGAAGATTTCGTCTTTCAAGCTCATGATCGGTGGCTCCTCAGTGTAGCAGCAGATGTTACTCCCAACAGGTTGGGTTCGGGCAGGCAGCGCTTCTATACTTGACCCATGAAGATACTCATCGCCCTTTTCGTTCTGGCAGTTCCGATCCTGGCGGGCTGCGCCGACAGCTCCCGGAAAACCACTACGGTCGACCTGCAATCCACCCTCGAGTTGAAGAAGCAATGGACGCTGGCCCCAGCCGCTGACGTCGCTTTACCTGGTGTCGAGATTTCCAGTCCGGGTTTCGACGATTCTACCTGGATGTCTGCGACGGTACCGACCACGGTTCTGGCGGCGAAGGTCGCCTCGGGTGAGATCGAGGATCCCTACTTCGGCCGCAATCTCGAAGCGATCGCCACAAAGCAGTTCGCCGGGCCCTGGTGGTATCGGACTGAGTTTCGACTTAAACCCAAGGTCGGCTCGACCGTGCGGCTGGTTCTGGAAGGTATCAACTACAGCGCCGATGTCTGGGTCAATGGTCGCCAGGTAGGGTCGCGTGAGGCACTGATCGGTGCGTTTCGCCAGTTCGAGATCGACATCACCTCGGCCTTGGTCACTGGCGAGAACGTGCTCGCCATCGAGGTCTACCCGCCCGAACCCGGGGACCCGACGATTGGCTTTGTCGACTGGAACCCGGTGCCGCCCGATCGCAACATGGGACTGTGGCGACCGGTCAAGCTTCGTATCACCGGTGAGATCGCTGTCGATGAGATCTTCGTGCGCTCCGACCTCGACACCGAGACTCTCGATCGGGCATCGTTGACGGTCTCGGCCAAGGTAACCAACTTTGCCGACCAACCACGGCAAACGACGGTGACCGCTAGATTCGACGACAGCTTCGAGATCGATCAGGTCGTCGATCTGGCTCCAGGACAAGAACGGCAGATCGTCTTCACGCCCGACGACTTCCCGGACCTGGTCCTCGAGAAACCGCGCCTTTGGTGGCCCAACAACATGGGAGAACCGAATCTCTATACGATCGAGCTGATCGCGGCCACCAACAACCACTTCTCCGACGTGCGCCACGAGACCTTCGGTATTCGCCAGATCGAGGACTATCTCAACGAGCAGGGACACCGCGGGTACATCGTCAACGGCAAGAAAATATTGATTCGCGGTGGCGGGTGGGTCGACGATCTGATGCTGATCGAGAGCCCTCGAAAGGTCGAGGATCAGCTGCGCTACGTGCGGCACATGAACCTCAACACCATCCGGCTAGAGGGCTTCTGGGGCAGCGGTAAGGAGTTGTACGACCTGGCTGACAAGTACGGCATTCTGGTCATGGTCGGCTGGAGCTGCCAGTGGGAGTGGGAGAACTATCTCGGCGGACCGGTCGATGAGTTTGGTGGAATCGACACTCCTGAAGAAATCGACCTGGTGGCCGCCTCACTGCGAGATCAGGTGACCTGGCTGCGAAACCATCCCAGCGTTTTTCTCTGGGTCCTGGGCAGCGATATGCTGCCGCGGCCGGCCCTCGAGAAACGCTACCTGGAGGTCCTCGACGAGATCGACACGACCCGACCCGCGCTTGCGGCTTGCGCGGTCGCTACCAGCGAAGTCAGCGGCCCAACGGGTGTCAAGATGAACGGCCCCTACGACTACGTGCCACCCAGCTACTGGTACCTCGATACCGAGAACGGCGGTGCCTACGGGTTCAATACCGAGACCGGGCCGGGTCCGCAGCCACCGCCCGCGGCAAGCATCCGACGCATGATGCCACAGGAGAACTGGTGGCCGGTCGATGCGATGTGGGAATACCACTCGGGTCGAAACGAATTCAACACCATCGACCGGTACAAGGAAGCTCTCGATAAACGCTACGGCGAGACGACCGATCTCGAAGACTTCTCGCGTAAGGCCCAGATCGCCAACTATGAAGCCATGCGGGCCATGTTCGAGGCCTTTTCCGTCCGCCGGCCGGTGACGACCGGCATCATCCAGTGGATGCTCAACTCCGCCTGGCCGGAGCTCTACTGGCAGCTCTACGATTACTACCTGGTTCCGAACGGGGCGTTCTACGCCACCCGCAACGCGAATCGCCCGCTCAACGTGGTGTTCGATTACAGCGACCGCAACGTGATCGTCGTCAACGACACCGCCGAAGACCTGCCCGGGCACCAGGTACAGGCCAGAGTCCTGAGCCTGCAAGCCGAGACGCTCTATGAGGAGGACTGGAAGCGAGACTTCCCGGCAGAAAATCGGGAATCGATCGTCTCGTTGCCGGAGGTCGCAACCGACGACGGTGTCTATCTGGTCGACCTGAGACTGCTCGACCGCGCGGGGACGGTTCTGGCTGCCAATCTCTACTGGCTGTCGACCGAGATGGATGCGCTCGACTGGGAGGCCACCGAGTGGTTCTACACACCGATCGCGCGATTTGCCGATTTCTCGGCGCTGGCCGCGATGCCAACGGTCGACCTCGATGTCGAGCACCGGTTCGCAGAGCTCTCTGATGGCGCCAACGTGTCGGTTGCGCTGCGCAACCCGAGTGATCAGATCGCCTTCTTCATCGAACTACAGATTGTCGGTAGCGAATCGGGAGAGCTGGTGGCCCCGGTCCTCTGGGAGGACAACTACTTCTCGCTGTTGCCCGGCGAGAGTCGTGAGATCGTGGGATCGATTCCCCAGCACGCCCTGAGCGGCGAGTCACCCGTTCTCCAGTATTCGGGTTGGAACGTTCCGGGCTCCTAGTCTTGTCGGTTTTTGGTGCATAATCTGGACTCGATTTTATGGAACGAGTCGCGATCATCGGCGCCGGCACCTCCGGCCTGAGTAGCGCCATGCTGTTGTCGGAGCAGGGCTATGACGTGCATGTCTTCGAGGCCAGCGATCAGATTGGTGGGCTGGCACGGAGCTTCGACTGGCACGATTTTCACTGCGACATCGCCCCACACCGACTCTTCACCCGCGACAAGGAAGCCAAGGAGAGACTCCTGGCGCTGGTGCCCATGCACCGCCATCAGCGTCGTAGCCGGATCTTCATCGCCGACCATGTCGTGCGCGATCCGGTCAATCCCTTCGAGTTGGTACTGCGTCTGCCGCCTCGCATCAGCAGCAGACTGGTCAAGGGTTACCTCTTCAAGCCCAAGCTCCCCGAAGACTCCTTCGAGAGCCTGGCGATCAACAAGTTCGGCTACGGTCTCTACGAGTTCTTCTTCAAGCCATACACCATGAAGATGTTCGGGGTCCCACCGGCAGAGATTTCGGTTTCGTGGGGGCGGCAGAAGTTGCGTGTCACAGGGTTGCGTGACGTGCTTCGGCGAGACACCAAGATCTTCTTCCGCGAGTTCCACTATCCAAAACAGGGAGGGTATGGCGCCATCTGTCACGCCCTGGCAGATCGGGTCGACAATGCCGTACACCTCAACGCCCGGGTGACCGGGGTCGACACCGAAGGCAACCGTGTGACCGCCATTCACGTCGAGGAGAACGGGCGGCAGGAGCGTTTTGCCTGCGACCGACTGATCTCGACCTTGCCGTCCACGATCCTGGGTCGCATGCTCGGTCACGAGTTCGACCTGCGCTTCCAATCGATTCAGCTGGTATACCTGCACATTGCCGAGTCGGCGGTCATGCCCTACCACTGGATCTACTTTGGTGACGCCGACGTGGTGATCAACCGGATGTCGGAATTCAAGAACTTCGCCCATGCGGATACTCCCGAGGACCGCACCGTGGTGGTCGCCGAGGTCACCATGCCCTCGGAAGATCCAGTCGAGGATGTACTGAGAGCCATGGAACGCTACGAGCTCCTGGACCGCCGCAAGCTCCTCGATTCGCTGGTCCTGCATGAACGCTTCGCCTATCCGGTCTATGATCGTTTCTACGAAAGGGCAAAGGAGGACTCGGAAGAGGTCTTCGGACGCTTCGAGAACCTGCATCTGGTGGGACGCAGTGCCGAGTTCCGCCATATCGAGGTCGACGAAACCTTCGCTTCCGCGCTGTCGCTGGTGCGGCAGTTAACGGCCAGCACCGGTTGAGAAAGCCTCAGCGCGTCAGTCTTCGATGGCTGACATGACCACGATCGATCTGCTCGAGCTTCGCTTCCCCACCGGTCTCGGGAAGACCACTGTCCGCCTGCTGCTCGGCACGCTCTTGATCTGGAGCTTCGTGCTGCGGCTCTGGTTCGCGACACCCGATCTCAACTCCACCCGGTTCTGGGACGAGCGCTACGGACTCGAGAACCTCGAACCTCTCCTCAAACATGGCCAGCTACGTCCCGTCCACGGGTTTCATCCGGGCTTCTCCTACCTGCCCCACGGTCTCCTGCTGAAGGCCAGCGATCTGCTCTACCGGGCAACCGGCCGCGAGGCCTTTGCCATCTTCGACCAGAGAGGAGACTACACCGCGACGACCTATCTGATCTGTCGAACGCTCAGCGTCGTCTTCGGCACTCTCACCCTCCTATTGGTGTTTCTGATCGGCCGGCGCTTGGGCGGAGATCGCCTTGGCCTTTTCGCGGCATTCCTGCTTTCGGTCGTTCCTTGGCATCTGCGACAGTCCGTCTTGTTCAAGGCCGATATCGCTCTGCTGTTGACGGTTGTTCTCGCTTTCTACCTGAGTTTGCGGGCGATCGAGCACCCTTCCTTTCGTTCCTTCGCTCTGACCGGTCTCGCGATAGGCCTGGCGCTGTCGTCCAAATTCAACGCCGGTCCCGTGGCCCTGCCGTTGACGGTCGGGATCTTCCTGAAGCAGGGCATCAAATGGAGGACGCTTCGTCTCCTGGTCTGCGCTGCCGCAGTCAGCTTTGCCGTCTTCCTGCTTCTGCAACCCTTCATGTTGATCGACCCCGATATCTATCGACGCTCCATGGGATCGACCTCGCGGATGTACGCACTTTGGGCCCAGGAGACCGGACATGGCAGGCTCTATCTCTTCTGGCATCTCATCGAGACGCTGCTCACGAGCGTCTTTCACGGACCTCTCATTGGCAGCCTCGCTGTTCTGGGGCTTGGAGCTCTGACGGTCCTGTCCCTTCGCCAACTCAAGCAGTCGCCCGTCGCGCTTGACTGGATCATGGTGCTGACCTACGTCGTCGGGTACACGACGCTCTATGCGCTGGCGACACCGCTGGCCAGTCCGCACAACTGGCTACCCATCAGCCCTTTTGCGGCACTCGGTGCCGGATGGACCCTGCTGGCGCTGTGGATGCTCATCGCCACGAAGCTCCCTGCAGCGAGTGCACGGCCCATTGGAGCTCTGGCGACACTCTCGCTGGTGCTCTTGCTCGGCTGGCACGCCAATTCATACGTCTACCGCGAAACCGTGCCGCGGACGTCTGATCTCGCGCTAGAAATCCTGCGCAGCCAGCTGCGGCGACCTCCCGGACGCCTCGTTCTCTCCGAGATCGACTTCGAAATCCTCTTCCAGACCCGGCATCGATTGGGCCGGTTGGCGGTTCACACGCTCGACGACCTGCGGCAGCTACCCGTCGACTCACTCAACTGGAGCGATGCCGAAGTGTTTTCGGCAGCTCACCTGGACGATCCTGCACGACGGGACTTCTACCGCTCTCGAATGAACAGACTCGGCGAGGCGCACGTGCGCATCATCGAACCGCGACCCTTCCACGCCTGGGGTCCCCCGCTCGTCGCTCTGCTCCATCCACTGCGTCCAGGCGATTCCTGGTGGGGGGAACTGGTTCCCAGTGACAGCGATCCGCGACTGCTTATCGGTCGATTGCCACCCAACAGGCGGAAGCGGGCCCGGATCTCCCTCGAGCTCGTTTTGCCGAAGGGGCTCTTCGCCGAGGAGGTGACTACCGAAAATCTGCAGGTCCCCCTGGTGCGCTTTCGCGGGCCCCGCGCCAACAAACCACACACGTCCTACCGTTTTCCCCCTACCCGCGAAATCACCCTGCGCACGAGTCGGCGCTACAGGGGTCGCCGAATCCCGTTCCGGGCACAGATCTGGAGGAAGGGCAAGCTTGCCGATCGCGACCACGGCCATCTCCAGGACCAATAGTCCAGCCGGTTCGGTGTAGGCTCAGTCGTCGACTGGTACCGGTTCCTGAAAGGAGAAGGCCTTGCATCCTGTCACTCGATCGCTGCTCACCCTCGTTCTCGCCTCGAGCATTACTTTTCCGTTGCGGGCGCAGGTTGGCGGCGACGGCGATGCGCTATCCGCCGAAACGCTCAGCGGACTGAAGCTGCGCGCTATCGGCCCTGCACTGATGGGCGGAAGGATCGCCGACATCGCCGTCAGTCCGCGAGATCCCAGGACCTGGTACCTGGCGGTGGGCTCGGGCAATGTGTGGAAGACCGAGAACGCCGGCACGACCTGGACACCGATCTTCGATGACCAGGCGGCCTACTCGATCGGTGTGGTGACCCTCGACCCGTCGAATCCGGATGTCGTCTGGGTGGGCACTGGCGAGAACGTCAGTGGCCGCCATGTCGGCTGGGGCGACGGTGTCTACAAGAGTCTGGATGGTGGCCAGCACTGGCAGAACATGGGGCTGGCCAGGTCCGAGCATATTGGCAAGATCCTGGTCGATCCCCGCGACGGCCTGACGGTCTTCGTGGCAGCCGAGGGACCGCTCTGGTCCGGAGGTGGAGACCGTGGTCTCTACAAGACCGTGGATGGCGGTCAGACCTGGAATCAGATCCTGTCGGTCGACGAGGATACCGGGGTGACCGACGTCGAGTTCGACCCCCGCGATCCCGATGTCCTGTACGCCGCCACCTATCAGCGCCGGCGCTCGGTCTGGTCGCTGCTGGCAGGAGGTCCCGGATCGGGAATCCACAAGTCCACAGACGGCGGCGAGACCTGGCAGCGCCTCGACAAGGGACTGCCGTCCAGCGACATGGGCAAAATCGGTTTGGCAGTCTCACCGGCCAATCCTGACGTGGTGTACGCCACGATCGAAGCCAATGAAGAAGACAAGGGTTTCTATCGCTCTCTCGATCGGGGCGGCAGTTGGGAGAAGCGGAACGCCTACATCTCCAACGGCACCGGACCCCACTATTATCAAGAGATCGAGGCCTCCCCCCACGATGTCGGCACCGTGTACCAAATGGATGTCTTCATCCACGTCACGCGCGACGGCGGAGCCAACTTCGAGGTCCTCGGCACCGGCCGCGAAAAGCACAGTGACAACCACGCGCTCTATATCGACCCGGCGGACCCGCAACATCTTCTCGCGGGAACCGATGCCAGCCTCTATGAGAGCTTCGATGATGGACAGACCTGGCGTCAGTCTCCCAATCTGCCGATCTCTCAGTTCTACAAGCTCGCGGTGGACAACGCAGAGCCCTTCTACAACATCCTCGGTGGGGCCCAGGATCTGGGTACGCTGCTCGGCCCCTCTCGCACCCCCGACACAGAGGGCGTCCGCAATCGCGACTGGTATGTCCCGCTAGGCGCCGATGGTTACTCCTGTGCCTTCGACCCGGAGAATCCCGATCTCATGTACATGGAAATCCAGGTGGGCAACCTGAAGCGCTACGACCGGCGCAGCCATGAGATTGTCGATATTCAGCCGGTCCCCGACCCGGGCGAGCCCGCCGAACGCTGGAACTGGGACGCACCCCTGCTGATCAGCCCGCACTCCGCCTCTCGTTTGTACTTCGGGTCACAGCGTCTGTGGAGAAGCGATGATCGCGGCAACTCGTGGACCGCCGTCAGTGCTGATCTGACCCACAACCGCAACCGCTACGAGATGGAGATGCTCGGCAGAGTACAGAGCATCGATGCCCTCTACGGCAACACCGCCATGTCCTGGTACGGCACCTTGACAGCTGTTTCCGAGTCTCCACTCGTCGAGGGCCTGCTCTACGTCGGTACCGACGATGGGCGGGTTCAGGTCAGCGAAAACGGCGGCGGCTCCTGGCGGGCTGTCGACTCCCTTCCAGACGTCCAAGGCCAGTTCTTTGTCAACGATGTCGAGGCCTCGCTGCACGACCCCGACACGGTCTACGCTGCAGTGGACGCCCACAAGGAAGGCGACTTCCGGCCCCACCTGCTCAAGAGCACCGACCGCGGTCAGAGCTGGACCTCGATGGCGGGCGATCTTCCGGACCGCGGTATCACCTGGGCCATCGAGCAGGACCATATCGATCCCGACCTTCTCTTCGTCGGCACCGAGTTCGGGCTCTATTTCACAGCCGACCATGGTTCACGATGGATCGAGCTATCCGGAGGCGTCCCCACGATCTCTTTCCGTGACATCGCGCTGCAGCGTCGCGAGCACGACCTGGTGGGTGCCACCTTCGGCAGGGGCTTCTACGTACTGGACGACTACTCGTTACTGCGAGAGATCCGCGCGGGCGCTCTCGAACAACCGGCCACCCTTTTTCCGGTACGTGACCCTTGGTGGTACGTGCCACTCGTCCCCGGTCAGGCGAGAGGAGTACCCTCCCTGGGCAGCACCGAGTTCGTCGCACCCAATCCGCCCTTCGGTGCCTTGCTCACCTACTTTCTGCGCGACACTCCCAAGAGGGCGCAGGCACTCCGAAGGGACCAGGAAAAGGAACTCGAAGAAGAGAAGGCCAACATTCCCTTTCCGGGTTGGGATGCCCTCCGAGCAGAGGCCCTGGAACAGGAGCCCAGGGTTCTGTTGACCATCTTCGACGCCTCGGGACAACCGGTGCGCCGTATTGAAGGCCCTGCCACTGCCGGAGTGCATCGGGTCAACTGGGATCTGCGCTGGCCTGCGCCCAATCCGATCGAGCTCGAAGCCGCCGGATTCCGCCCACCCTGGGCGAGTGATCCGCAAGGCCCGTTGGCGCCTCCAGGCAGATATCGCGTCGAGCTGGCGCTGATCACGGCGGCCGGCGTGCAACCCCTGGATGAGCCCCGGGAGTTCGAGGTCCGGGCGTTGCCCACATCCTTCTTCCCGGCCCCCGACTACACCCAGGTGGCTGCGTTCCACCGCGAGACCGGCGAGCTGTTACGCCAGGCATCGGGTGCGAGCCGGCGACTGGGCCAGGCTGAAGAAAAGCTCCCCTATCTCCGCAAGGCCCTTGTCGCTGCGCCGCGCGCATCGACTTCCCTTTTCGAGCAGCTCGATCAATTCGAATCGGAGCTGGCGGGGATGCGGAGACAACTGCAGGGAGATCCCATCCTGAACCGTTTCGAAGAGCCCTCCGTGCCCTCGATCCTCGGCCGCGCCTGGGGCGTCGCCGGTGGCACCTGGGACACTCGCCAGGCTCCGACGCTCACTCAGCAACGTAGCCTGGCGGTTGCACAGGAGGAGTTCGCCGCGCTCGAGTCGGATCTGGCGATCCTGCTGGGCGAGACGCTGCCGACCCTCGAGGCGGAGTTGGAAGCCGCAGGGGCTCCCTGGACACCTGGGAGGGACCCGAGCTCCGAATGAGGTCCAGAGCGTAGTGCGGCGTCTGACCAAAATCCTTCTCGCCCTGGTCCTCGCCTGGCTCACGATCTGGGGCGGCTTATCTCTGGCCGCACCCGCCATCGTCGACCAGGTCGTGGACCGGGTGCTGCCGCGCATCCAAAGTGGGCGCCTGGCAGTGGACTCGCTGGCCTATGACAAGGTGAGGGTCTCGCCCCGGCTGCTCGGCCTCAGATTCGACGGCCTCTCCGCAGTGTTCGATCTCGCGCCGACGGACGCGATCCAACTCAGCTCGTCATTCCAGGCCGAGCGGCTGGCTGTCCACCTCTCCAATCTCCTGTCACTGCGTGGCGATCTCGACCTGGAGAACTTCGAGGTCAGCTTTCACGAGACCGATCGCCCGCGGAGACTGCCCTTCGATCGCCTCACCGACGGAACTCTCCGCATAGAGGATCTGCCACTACTCGCGCCCCGCCAGGCGCTCCTCGAGGTCCTCACGGGCCTGGAGGACCTCTTTCTCGACAACAAGCTGGTGGGCAACTTCGAGTTCAGCGGCCTTGTTCAGGTGCAGCTGCGAGAGGTGACCTATCCGGCGCGTGTCTATACCGAGCGCCTCGGGGATCAGTACCGCCTGCGCTTCAGCCGTCCCGACCTGGAGTCCATGGTCGCAGCGGCCGATGTCGATCTCTCACCTGAGCAGATCGAGATCGTCTCGCTCTACCCGATTCGGGTTCCCCTCCTCTTCGATATCACCCGACAAGCACGCCAGATGGCCAACGAGTACTTTCCCGACGACCACTGGACCCGCGACGCGCTCCGCCATCTCGTCTGGAGCTATCGCCTCACCGAGGAGTTCGGGCCTGAGTTCGCCCTCGAGGTCACCAACGCGCAGGAAACCAGACCCGGCAACACGCCGAACGAGCGTGCCATGGACTTTCACAACAATGCGATTGGCCGGCGGTTTGCGGCGAACGGTACCCAACTCCTGCAACTTCCTGCCCTGGTTCAGACTCACCCGGAAGTGATCCGCCATCCGGATGAGGTCGACTCCCGCACCGCGCTCTTGCACTGAACTCTTTTCTTGCCAGCACTTTCGATGTAGAAAGGGAGCATGGCCGACCCGAAGCGCTCGTGGCAAAGCTTCGTCGAGGAGTTCCGCGACGGACACCACACCAACTTCGCGGAGCACTGGCGACGCTACAAGGCTCTCGGTCCTGCAGTTGAAGACGCCTTCGCCCAACCCGAGGTCTGGTGGCCCGGAGAACAACAGGTCCTCGAATCGAACCTTGCGGCGCTGCTAGCGACGACCGGGCTGGGTGACTATCGCGAGCTCCAACGGTGGTCGGCTGCCCATCGCGCCGAGTTCTGGCAGAGGACCCTCGACCGACTGGAAATCCGATTCGCACGGCCCCCGGATCATATTCTGGATCTTTCGCCCGGGCCCGAGAACCCGAACTGGTTGCCAGGGGCGCGTTTCAACATCGTCGACAGCTGCTTTCAGGCCGCGCCGGACGCCACGGCGATCGTCCATGGAAGCGAAGGTCGCGAGGCATTGCACAGAGTCACCTACGGCGCCCTCGAGCGTCTGGTCAACCGCGTTGCCAACGGTCTGCGTGAACAGGGTATCGCCGAGGATCAGGCGATCGTCCTCTTCATGCCGATGACAGTGACCTGTGTGGCAGCCTACCTCGGCATCGTCCGCGCTGGCTGCCGCGTGGTCTCGGTCGCTGACAGTTTCTCGGCCACCGAGCTGCGCAAGAGAATGGAGATCGCGGGCGCCATTGCGGTGATCACCATGGACGCCTTCTCCTGGGCTGGTCGGCGCATCGAGCTCTACTCCAGGGTTCGGAAAGCCGTCGAGGGGCTCGATCGGCCGGCCCGCTGCATCGTAATCTCGTGCGGGGAGTCCTTCACCGATCTCCAGGGCGACGATCTCAGCTGGGATCGATTCCTCAGCCGGAATGAGACCTTCGAGAGCATCATTGGTCCAGCCGATCGAGTCACCAACGTGCTGTTCTCTTCGGGTACCACCGGCATGCCCAAGGCCATTCCATGGACTCACCTGGCACCGCTCAAGTGTGCCATGGACGGTCACTTCCACCAGGACATCCATGCCGGCGATGTCGTCGCCTGGCCGACCAACATCGGTTGGATGATGGGGCCCTGGTTGATCTACGCCTCGCTACTGAACCGTGCCGCCATGGCGTTGTTCGAGGGGGCGCCGCACGGCAAATCGTTCGTCGCCTTCGTCTCGCAAGCCCGGATCTCCATGCTCGGACTGGTCCCCGCCCTGGTGAGGGCCTGGCGCAGTGCCGATCTCGTGGAGCCCGACGCCTGGCCATGGATCAAGGCCTACAGCTCGACAGGAGAGGTGTCGAATCCACAGGATTACCTCTGGCTGATGAGTCGCTCCGGCTACCGCGCCCCGGTCATCGAGTATCTGGGCGGCACCGAGATAGGCGGCGGACACGTCACCGGGTCGGTGCTGCTGCCAGCATCACCCTCGACGTTCAATACCCCGGCCCTGGGGCTCGATTTCGTCATCCTCGATGAGGACCACCGCCCCGTCGCACCCGGGTCGCTCGGTGAGCTCTTCCTGATCCCGCCTTCCATCGGGCTCTCGCAGACCCTGCTCAATGCCGATCACCATGAGATCTACTATGCGGGGTGCCCAGCAGGACCCAATGGTGAGCTCTTGAGGCGCCACGGTGACGAGTTCCATGATCTGGGAGATGGAACCTACCGCGCCCAGGGCCGAACCGATGACACGATGAACCTGGGCGGTATAAAGGTCAGCTCCATCGAGCTCGAAGGGGTGATCAACCAGCACCCGGCTGTTTTCGAGAGTGCAGCCATCGCCGTCCAGCTGACCGGCGAAGGCGCCCAGAGTCTGGTGGTCTACCTGGTGCCCGCCGAGGCGATCGATACCGACACCCTGCTTCAGGATCTGCGTCGCCGCGTCGCTGCCGAGCTCAATCCGATGTTCAAGATCCACCGAGTCATCAAGATCGATAAACTGCCCCGTACGGCCTCAAACAAGGTCATGCGTCGGGAGTTGCGCGACCACTTCCACCAACAGTAGGGGGGAATTGCCATGGAAGATCGTCTCCAGCAACTGGAATCCCGGGTCGAGGGACTGGTCGAGGGTCTCGCCAGACTCGACAGTCGCCTCTCGGCGCTCGAGTCGGATCAGGTGGTAGCTCCGACCGCGACCGAACCGAGACTCTCCCCGATCGAAGCAGCATCGCTCGAGGCCGACTCGCCGTCCCTGCCCTTGGACGAGAAATCGCTGTCGAGTGCGGCGACCCACCTGGGCCGCATCCTGCTGATCTTCGGCGGTGCCTACCTTCTGCGGGCACTGACCGATTTCGAGATCCTGCCCGCCGGAGCAGGCGTCTTTCTGGGCGGTGTCTATGCGTTGAGCTGGCTGGTGATGGCCTACAGGGCCGGTGGCACCGAAGCCCGGCGCCCCACCGCGGTCCTGTACGGCATTGCGTCAACTCTCATGACCCTACCGTTGCTGGTTGAAACCACGACTCGGTTCCAACTCCTCTCCGGCAGCCAGGGAGCCGCTGTTCTGACCGTCTTCTTCCTGCTCGCCCTGACAGTATCCGTGATCCGAGAGCTCAGGAGTCTCGGGTGGCTGGCGACGATCGGAGCAATGGTCACCGCCCTGGTTCTGCTCAGGATGACGCATGCGGCCGCCCCTTACGCCATGGCGCTCCTTGTTATCGGGCTGGCATCCCTTTGGGCAGTGTATCTGCGGGGCTGGAAGGGGCTCCATTGGTTCGGGGCGCTGGGGGCGGATCTGGGTATCGTGATCGTCGCCCTGCTCAGTTCGAATGAGCGCTGGACTCTGAGTCCAATGCTCGTCTATGCCCTGGCGATCAGTCTCTTGCTGCTGTTCCTGCTCAGTTTCGCCATTCGCTCCCATCTCAACAAGAAGACAGTTGGCTGGTTCGAAACCGTGCAGGGCGTCTTCGTGATCGCCGCAACCTACTGGGCCGTTTTCAGGATTGTATCGGCCGAGAATCTCAACCTGACACTCCTCGGCGTGGCCTGCCTGGCCTTGGGAATAGGCGCCTATGCCTTGGCCTTCAGTCGAGAGACTCGCTCGACGCGCGGTCGCAACTTCTTCTTCTATTCGACACTCGGCCTGGCTCTCGTGGTCGGTGGCAGCTCCTTGCTGATGTCACCCGGCAAAGCGGCGGCGGCCTGGTCCCTGATGGCGGTGATCATGGCCTGGTTCAGCGGTCGCTATGGCAGGGTCACCCTGAGCTTGCAGTGCACTCTGCTCTTGATCGCCGCGGGGGTCAGCTCGGGCGTCCTGGGCACCGGCATCCAGGCCCTGGCCGGGAATGGAGCCGAATCCTGGCCGACTCCGTCTCCCTGGCAGCTGATTGTCGGAGCTGCCACGGTGGTCTGCCTATTCATCCCGGTGGCACAACACTCCGAGCGCTGGGGCCGACTGGCGGGATTGCCACAGCTAACGGTGCTGGCGCTGTCTGTCTGGGAGGTCGGCGGGTTGATCGTGACCTATCTCGCGCCGATGCTGACCGGTGTTCCCGGAGCCGAGGCCGACCTCGGGCTCGTGGCCGTCCTGCGCACTGCCGTGCTGTCGGCATCGGCCATCACACTGTCCCTTTCCAGTCGACACAAGCGCTGGCCCGAGGCGCGATGGCTGGCCTATCCGGTTTTGCTGCTGGTCGGCCTCAAGCTGATCTTCGAAGACTTTCCGCACGGGCGGCCGCTGACCCTGTTTCTCGCCCTGGCGGTGGTGGGGGGCGCACTGATAGCCGTAGCCAGGCTCTTGCGACGGGAACGACCTGCGGAGGCCGAGGCCTAGCTATCGGCGCCAATCCCGGGCCGAGCGAGAGAGTCGTCTCTACTCCGGGGTCGGATTCGGGAATCCGATTGCCGAAAGCCCCAGGCGTACCCGGCTGGAGTTGTAGGCCAGCACGATATCCAGAGCCTCGCGCCCCTCGAGAACCAGCCAAACACTCTTCCCTGAGCTGCTGACCTTCTTCTCTTGCGCACCACAGCTGGCCAGCAGCTCCCGCACCGCTGTGAAGACCTCGGCATGGGCCTCCACGGTCGGCCTCAGCCAGTGCACGGTATAGGTGTAGGTCTGATGCGACCACTCGACCTCGCACCGGTCGACACCGGGCAGTCCCTGCGAGCACTGCCAAACCGTGCGGGTATCGCTGGTCGTGTCGACTTGACTCGAAAGGCGTTCGCCGCGGACCTCGCCAAATCCCTCCGGCGCTGCGGCCACAATGGTGTCGAAGTCCTCGCAGAACTCTGCCCTCGAGGGAGTAGCGCCCAAGGCAAACATCGCCATCAGACCCAAGGCCAGAGGCAGCGCGCCAGCGGGAACCCTCGGCGCCTTTGGATCTGTTATCGACATCGGAACATCCCGCCCTTCAATCAGGGCGCCTGGCCTGAATCAGCAGCAGCAGTTGTTGCCCCAGGTGCTTCGCTGCAGATGGCGCCTCCTCGACCAGCTCGGCGTCCACACAGTACTCCCTCCATTGCGGTGTTTCGAACCCGGCAGCACCGATTCCGGCCAGGTAGTCTTCGAGAGTGTGGAGCTGGGCTCCGAGACGGTACTCGGTGCCCTCGAGCTCGAAATTGGCCTCGACTCCCGCTGCCGCCATCGCTGGATGAAAAGCCGAAAAGACCAGACGGCCGCCAGGCCGCAAGGCCGCGAAGGCGGACTCGAAAAAAGGGCGCAAGTCTGCCAGGTGCTCGGAGACCAGTGAGCAAAGCACCGCGTCGAAGACCCCTTCCGCCAGGGGGAAGGGTCGGTCGAGATCCGCCTGCACGAGACCGAGAGCCATGCCCCGTTGCCGCGCTGCAACGAGCATCCCCGCTGACAGATCCAACCCCACGGGGCGGGCTCCTGCGGCTCGGATCGATTCGAGGTGGGCGCCTGTGCCGCAGCCGGCATCGAGAACTCGTTCGTTGGCAGCGGGTCGCAGGTGCCGCAGGGTCCATCGTCGATCGAGGGCGACCAGGGCAGTCGGTCGCTGGTCGTAGATCTCCGCCCATCGATCGTAGCCCGCGCGGACGTCGATCCTCTCTACTCGCTCTGGCATCGGGGCAGAATCACCATCGATCAGTCCAGAACCGACAGCTCTTCAGTGGTCAACAACCCGTGTGACTCCAATAGCTCATTGACTCGCTGCCGCGTTTCCGGTTTGGGACCATCGGTGGCAATTTCGACAAAGAGCGCGGCTGCATCCGGATTAGGTGGCTCGAAATCGGTCCGTTGCTGCTCCATGAGCTCGACACGTCCGTCCGACCGGGTGTCATGCAGCGACCGCTTCTCGAGGCGTTGGATCTGGGTCGACGGCTCGCAGATGGTCTGAATGAAGATCAGCTTCGCCCCGGTACGCCGCGCCAGATCGATCACCGGCGTCCGGTCGCTCTGTTTCTTGAAGGCACCGTCGACCGCCACCGAAAAGCCCGCTTCCAGAAGATTCTCAGCCCGACGGCAGACCTCTTCGTAGGTCCAGCGGCTCATCTCGGGCGAATACAACCCCTCATTGTAGGGAACGTAGACTCGCGTGTTCTCGCCGATGCCGGAGATCTGCTTGCGCACGCTGTCGGTCGAGATGAGGTGCCACCCCAGCTCATCGCGCAGGTAGCGCGCAATACTCGTCTTACCCGTACCCATGAGCCCATGCAAGACAGCCAGCGACGGGCTGCCACCGCCGCCCGCGTAGCGATAGGCCAGCCCGAAGTAGTGTCGTGCGAGATTGCGCTGGAGGCGTCGTTGATCGTCACCGACCGCCGGGTCGCCAGAGGTGAAACCGCAGATTTTGCCTCGGACATAGGCTCGATAGCACTTGTAGATATCGAGGAGATCGAGCAGCTCGAAATCACCAGCTGCCTGCACATACCTGTCGATCAGATACCCCGACAGATCGGGCCTTCCTCGAAAGTCGAGGTCCATGGCGAGGAATGCCAGGTCGACGGCGATGTCGCCACAGCGCAGTCGATCGCTGAACTCGATGCAGTCGAAGATGACCGGCGGATCCTGGAAGAAAATGTTGTCCAGATGCAGGTCACCGTGACTCTCGCGAATCCGACCCTCCTTCACGCGGCGTTGAAAGAGCTCCTGCCGCTCCTCGTAAATCGAATCGGTCCAATCCCGGATGTGGTTGAAGCGCTCTCGGGTAATCAGCTTGCCGATGAAAGCCTCGGTTTGAGCGAAGTTCTCGTCGGTATTGAATTTCACCGCCTCGCTGGTGCCGAACTCGTCGACACCCTGCCCGGTGCGGGCCTGTTGGTAGAAAGGCACCAGAATCTCCACCAACTGGTCGACATGAGGCTCAGCGAGCTCCCCACGCTCCAGCATGCGGACCCCCAACAGCGTCTGATCGAGCTGGCGCATCTCCACCAACCAGTCGACTATCTCTCCAGAGCCGTTCAGCTGCACCCGATCGCCGTCCACAGTCACCGGAATCACTCCCAGGTAGACCTCCGGAGCCAGCCGCCGATTGAGCTCGAGCTCCGCGCGACAATTGCGTTCCCGCAGCTCCAGCGTGGAGAAATCGAGAAAGCCGAAGTTGACCGGTTTCTTGAGCTTGTAAACCTTGTCGCCGGTCAGAAACAGCGACGAGATATGGGTCTGGAGAAACTCGACCCGTTCGACCGGGTGAGGGTAGAGCGAAGGTTCCTTCAGTGCAGTCACCAGGGTCGCGTGATCCATTGCCACTTCCCTCCCCTACCAGCCTAACGAACTTCGAATGTCAAGGTGGCCCAGTTGGACTCGTAATCGACGCCCCCCTCGTTCACTGGAACCATGCGGATCAGGCGCACATACCAGCGACCTGAATGGGAGATGGCGATTTCAGCGATGCCACGGTCGTCGGTCCTGGTCTCGACCGCCTCCTGATGGCCGCCACTGGCTTCATGTGCGTGGAAGCCAGCATGACTCGCGTAGACGAGCTGGCTGTCCACCGGCTGCCCTTCCGCCAGCACCAGTACCCTCAGGGTGTCCCCCACGGTCAGATCGGCGGGATTGGTCTGCGGAATGATCTCGGTGGGATAGCCGAGCACCTGTAGATACGAATCTGTCGGCATATCCCCGACCTGCAGGATGGTCTTGACGTGTTTGGCATACCGCTCTTTGGCAGGCTGCTGCATGGACCCATCGCGCTCCCGCGCAGCGAGCACATCGAGGACGCCATCGTGTTGCAGATACTCGTTGAAGTCGTCCGCCGAGAGCTCGATCATGTTGGCTGCTGTCGAGACGCCAACGATGTAGGTCCCAGGGTCGCCAGTGGTGAAGTCCAGATAGGTGATGTTGTCGGCTTCACGCCACTGGTCGACAACGGGATGGGTGGTCTCGCCTTCGCCATCCACCACTGAAACGTCGAGCATGCGTTCCCGGTCGATGCTGTTTTCGCTCTTGTCGAAGGTGCCGTTGAACAGCTCGACCGTCACCTCCGCGTGCGCGGCGACATCATGATCCTGGAGCACCAGAAACATATCGTGCCCCATCGACGGCACCGATATCAGCAGCGCCAAAACGAGGCTACACAAAGTCTTCATGAAGCAGTCCCTCCTCCTGTATCCGCCACCCTGCCGATTCCTCCGGGAGTGGCCCTCAAGTCACTGGCGACATTCGCCGCAGCCGGTCCGCCACGTCCTCCGTGGTCCGTCGCAGGTGCTCGAGCGTGAACTCGCTGATGTCGAGTGACGCGTCGTTCACCAGGGGTGTCAGGTCCATGGCGAAACTCAAGGCCTGATGCTGATCCACCGCGTGCGACTGATGAAAGGTGGCGTTTGCCATCTGCCTGCCTTGCACCGCCAGGTCGTATCGCTTGCCGCCGCCGATCTGTGAGGCAAAGAGCTCGTTCAGGCGTGGACCCAACCCCGTGGGGTCCGTGAGAGGAAGTGCCTGTTTGTCGGCATCGATCAACCAGTCCAGATCCCTCCAGACCTCGCAGCCGAAGACCTTCTTCGGACGAGCTTCGGCCGGCAACGACCGCAAGGCGGCGAGTGATCGCGTGCAGCACGCGACATGGGTGTCATGCTTGTCCGCCGGATTATGCAGATAGACGACGTCCGGGCGACTGAGCTCGACGATGGTTCTCAAATCCTCGTAGGGTCCGCGATTTTCCGGGTCCTTGACTTCAGAGCTCGCGAACATGAGTTGAATCTGGGATCCATAGCGGCCCAAAGCTGCGGCCTCCCTCTGCTCCTGCACTCGAACCGCCTGCATCTGTAGGTCCGAGTAATCGGCGTAGGGACCGCTTCTGGCACTGCCGCCACCGTTGGTGATGACCACCCCGCCGTACCAACGATCCGCACGATCGAAACACTCGAGGATACCGTGCAGCGACATGAATTCGAGGTCGTCCTGATGAGCTCCCACACCGAGGTGGGTCGTCCGTGCGAGAGCCTCCTCGAGCGGCATGTCATCAGGAATGAAAACGTCGGCTTCTGGCTTGGAAAGCTTCATTGCTCGATCCTCGGCAGACTGGCAGCGGCGATCGCCTGGCCATGGCGTTTGAACTTCTCATCCGGAATGACGAACTGCAAACGGCTAGCATGCTCGGGAAACTCATCCTGCAGGACTTCTTTCGCCTGGTGAATGATCAGGTCACCACCGGGTCCCGAAAGTACCCGCCCGAGGACCAACAGACTCTCGATGTCGTACCAGCGCGCGAACCACGGAATGGAGTATCCCAGGTAGGAACCGATCGTCGAATAGATCGCCCGTGCACCAGGGTGACCTCGATCCATCAGAGACTGGACCTCGATCAGGCGCTCCGCCAGCGGCATCTCCCCGGGCAGCTCAATACCGGCTGCCGGTGCCAGACGGGCTACCGCCTGCTGCGAGAAGTACTGCACGCCGCAGCCGTGGTCACCCGACCATTCGTCCACCGGTGCCTGGACGCGATAGTCCACCGGCACAAAGGCGAGCTCGTTGAGCTGATTTGTCAGATGACCTTCAGGGTCGCAATACCCCGATGCCAGGCTGGTGCCCATGGCAATACCCAGGGGTGCACGGGCTCCGAGACTGAGCGTCGCCGCCAGCGCTGTCACTTCGCCGTCGTTGACGACCTCGAAGGGCACATCACCCATCGTCTTGCGCAACCGTTCGAAGATCGGCCTGATACCGGCCGCGAAATCTTCATCCGAAACTCCTCGGAAAAGCGACCCGACTCGCGGTTGATTGTCGACGTACACGCCAGCCGCACTGCCACCGATACCGTCGACACGCGGCAGATGGGCGGCGGCTCGATGCAGCGAGTCGAGAATCCCTTCGTAGTGATACGCCGGATCCGATTCGAAGTACGGTTGCCACTCCACCTCTTCTGAGTGCACGACTTCTCCGTCGACGACCGCCGCGCACTTGCGATCGCTCCCCCCGAGATCGAAACCGATGCGGCACCCCTCGAGGTGGCCACCCAGCGAGACGGCCATCGTTCGTTCCTTCGGAACCTCGTCCAGGCCACAGGAGGTCACCTCCAGCGGCTCGAGGAAGCAGCGCCGCGCCACGAGATCACAATCGAAAGCTCGCGGACCGACCGGACTGTAGTGGTGTGCGATCGCGGCTGCCAGGTCCTCGTGGCCGCCGATGACGATCCCGGAGCCACCCCTCGTCCACAGCAGGAGCTTGACGATGCGTTCGACGTAGCGCAGGTTGAGCTCGACGTTGTCGCCGTCGTGCGGCAGGACGTCGGTCTGGTGCCGGAAGACGTTGCCGTCCGGACGGGTCAAGGCGATGGCGATCTCGGTGCTACCAGAGTCCGCGGCGACTTTGGCCTCGTAGTCCCGGCTCCATAGCTCTGCCGGAACGAACTCGGGATCCAACTCGGGTTCGTGCTTCAGAGGCAAGGCTCAGCTCCGACTCGCCCCGATGAGGCTGAAACGGATTTGTCGGGCGGGGCGGCATCTGCGTGGCATGCAATGACCTCGGATTCGGAGCCGATCTTACCGCGAACTCGCAACGCCCTGGCCACTACCGGTTGGCACAGAATCTCCGAGTGGGCGACAATGCAGGGGTTCAGTTACCGAAGTCGCATCACTCAGGGGGGATCATGAGAATAGCCACACTTGCCATCGTCCTAATGTTGACTGCACCGCTGGCCGCGGTGGCAGTGACCAACCCGTCGCCAAATCTGCATCTGATGCCGGTACCAGCCCAGATCGAGGTCGGTTCGGGCACGTTCGAGGTGGAAGAGGATTTCGCCGTGTCCATCGCCGGAGAAGGAGGGAGTCCTCGCCTCCAGCGCGGGGTCAGGCGAATGCTCCGCCGTCTATCGGATCGCTCGACACTGTTCTTTCCCAACGAGACCTTCCTGGATTTCGAAAGCCATCAGAACGCCGCCCTGCGAATCAACGCAGAGCGCACAGGTGAGTTGACTCTCGGCGAGGACGAGAGTTACCAGCTGAAGGTGACCGCAGAAGGCATCGAGTTGCAGGCTGCTACCGACATCGGCGCTCTGCGGGGGCTCCAGACACTGCTCCAGTTGCTGCGTCTGGACGGGCAGGGCGTGACCCTGCCCGTCATCGAGATCCATGACGAGCCGCGGTTTCCCTGGCGCGGCCTGATGATCGACTCGAGTCGTCACTTCATGCCGGTTGGCATGATCAAGCGCACTCTCGATGGCATGGCGGCGGTCAAGCTCAATGTGCTCCACTGGCATCTGGTCGACGATCAAGGCTTCCGCGTCGAGAGCTTCTCCCAGCCCAAGCTGCATGAATTGGGCTCCGACGGCGACTACTACTCGCAGGCACAGATTCGCGACATTCAGGACTATGCCGCCGATCGTGGCATCCGGGTGGTTCCCGAGTTCGATCTACCAGGACACGGGTCGGCATGGCTGACGGCCTTCCCCGAGCTGGGTAGCTCACCGGGACCCTACGCGATCGAGCGCAGCTGGGGCATCTTCGACCCCACCGTCAACCCGATCATCGAAGAGACCTACACCATGCTCGACAGCTTTTTCGGCGAGATGGCAGAGCTCTTCGATGACGAGTTCCTCCACATCGGCGGAGACGAGAACAACGGAAAGCACTGGCTGGCCAATCCGGAGATTGTCGCTTTCATGAAGGAGCACGGATACAAGGAACCCCTGGAGCTCCAGCGCTACTTCAACGAGCGAGTGCTGGAGATTCTGAACAGGTACGGCAAGCGGATGATCGGATGGGACGAGATTTTCCAGGATGGTCTGACCAAATCGATCGTGATCCAGTCGTGGCGTGGTCGCGAGTCCCTGTTCGAAGCGGCAAAACTCGGGTATCCGGGAATTCTTTCCAACGGCTACTACATCGACCTGATTCAGCCGACCGATTTCCACTACCTGAACGATCCGCTTCCCGAAGACTCGGATCTCACACCCGAAGAGGCCGCCAGGATTCTCGGCGGCGAGGCGACGATGTGGGCCGAGTTCGTCTCGCCCGAAACCGTCGACTCGCGCATCTGGCCGCGCACTGCCGCCATCGCGGAGCGCTTCTGGTCACCAGGGAGCGTGCGGGATGTGGAGGACATGTATCGCCGGTTGGATCGGATCAGCCTGATGCTCGAAGAGGTGGGCCTGCAGCACGAGCGCAACCAAGCCATGATGTTGCGACGGCTCTGCCAATGCCGCGACATCGCCGGACTCGAGGTGCTGCTCGGAGCCATCGAGCCGGTCAAGGTCTACAATCGTGGTCGCCTCAGGAAGCACACGCAGTTCTCGCCCCTGACCCGAATGGTCGACGCCGCCTGGCCGGACGCGATTCCGGCTCGTCAATTCCGATGGACAGTGGATCGCTTGATCGAAAGCGACTTCGACGACCCCGGCGATCTGGAAATCGCCACTACCGCGCTGCAGGCTTGGCAGGAGAATCACGCCAGGATCGAGTCGACCCTGGAGACGTCGCCCGGGCTGAGCGATATCGTGCCCCTGTCGCAGCACTTGCGTGACGTTTCTGCTATTGGCCTCGGGGCACTCGAACTGGTGAAGTCAAACAAGACACCCGACGCGGCCTGGCTCTCAGGCAACCTCGGCAAACTCGAGGACGCCAGCGAGTCGTATGGCCAGGCCGAGTTGATGATCGTGGAACCCCTGACCCGACTCGTCTGCGCCGTCGCTGGTCCAGCCGGAGAAGCAGAACCGGGTTGCCAACCAGAGGCGGAGGAAGAGCCGGCGGAAGAACACTAGGCTCATCGGACAACGGCTGGCGATACATCTCGTCCCCTCTCTTGTCCCCGGCCGGGCCGGGCTCGACAGCCGGTCCCTTTATCCAGCCGTCTACCAGCCGATGCCGTAATCCTCACCGTAGTCGCTGGCACCGCCCCACATCGTGCCGTGTTCACGGTCGAAGAAGATAGCGGTAACCGGCCCGGAAGTGCGGCTGCGAGTCTCGACTTCATAGCCCTTGCGCCGCAACTCGTCGCGGACCCACTCGGGGACATCGTCGCGCAGCACGAGGCGTCCCGGTTCGGCCTGGTGAGCCCCAAACGAGCTCTGCATCTGATAGCTGACGATGTTGGGTGCTTCGACCGCTTGCTGGACGTTCATTCCGAATTCGACAAAGTTGAGAAAGAACTGCAGCAGGTTCTGATCCTGCGTGTCACCGCCCTGAACGGCGAAAGAGAGATAGGGCTGTCCCTCCTTCATCGCCATGCCGGGGGTCAAGGTAGCTCGCGGTCGCTTGCCTGGCTCCACCAGGTTGAAGGGATTGAGCCGTTCGTCCAGCACGAAGGACTGCATGCGCTGGGAGAGCCCGATACCGGTACTGCCAGCAATGAAGGCGGGGATCCAACCGCCACTGGGAGTGATCGAGACCACCCAACCTTCAGCGTCGGCAGCCTGGATCGAGGTGGTTCCAGCCACGAAGGCTTCGTCATCGCTCATCGCGAAACTCTGCTGCCAGCTGTCTTCACCTTCCGCGTCTCCGGCCGGGGGGACGGGAGTCCACTTCTCCAACAAGTCGAGGTAGGGATTGTCTTCACCCTGGAATGGGTACGGATCTCCCGGCTTGACGCCGTCGTCATTGCGCTCCCAATCGATCTGCTCGAAACGCTGTCGGGCGTAGTCCTTGGAAAGCAGGCCTTCGATCGGTTCGACCGGCGGTACATAAGGATCGCCATAGTAGAAATCCCTGTCGGCAAAGGAAAGGTTCATCGATTGGTAAAGCGCATGAATATAGGCTGCGCTGTTGTAGCCGAGCGACTGCACATCGATGTTCTCCAGGATGTTCAGAGCCTGCAGCATGACCGGACCTTGCACCCAATGGGTCAGCTTGAAGACCTCGATGCCCTTGTAGGTCGTCTTGACGGGCTCCTCGATGTGCACCTGCCAGGCATCCAGGTCCTCCAGGGTGATCAGGCCACCCTGCTCCCGGGTACTGCGAACCAGCTCCGCCGCGATATCCCCGCGATAGAAACGGTCGTAGGCCGCATAGATCGCCTGCTTGCGGCTCTTACCAGCCGCCAGCGCCTCCTGCTCGGTAGCCACCAACTTCTCCAGGGTGGCCAAGAGATCCGGCTGGCGAAAGATCTCACCCGGGTACGGCGCCGCCCTCTCCTGCGAGTCGTCTGCCTCGAGGTGTGGCAGGAAGACGCGCTGCGAATCGGGCCACTGACTGAGGATCTCTTTGCGACGTTCCATGTTGTCGGCCTGGGACTGCTCGATCGCATACCCTGAAGCCATCTGCATGGAGGGGCCGAGGACTTCAGCCAGACTCAGCGTCCCATACTCGGCCAGCATGACCATCAACCCGCCGGGCGTGCCCGGGGTGACGGCGGCCAGGGGCCCGTACTCCGGGGGATAGCGCATGCCCTTCTCCCTGAAGTACTCGACCGTCGCGCCGGTGGGCGCCACTCCCAGGGCATTGATGCCCTTGATTTCGCCCGTATTCGGGTTGTGGATCAGAGCCTGCGTCTCCCCTCCCCAACCGAGCGTGTCCCACATGGTGCTGGTGGCTCCCAGCATGGCACAGGCCGCGTCGACCGCATTGCCACCCCGGGCAAACGTCATGGCCCCGGCGGTGGCAGCCAGCGGCTTGCCGGTAACCGCGATCCAGTGACGTCCGTGGAGCACCGGTTTGACGGTTCGCTGGGCATGTGCGGCGACAGCGACGAAAACCAGAGCTCCAGAGACAAGCAGGCCTACGGCTCTTGAACGCATGGCGGAATCCTCCCAGGTTCCAGCTCCCGGACAGCATCTATGGTATGCGATGTTCGGGGACAGGCGCGTGCCTACCGCTGGATGCGGGCGATCAGAACCTGGCGTCACTAACGGGCTCGGTCGGCTCCGATCGCCCGGCGATCGACAACCCGGTCTCGGTCTCGAAGATCTCCTCGAGCAGTGTCTGCCACTGTCGGTACTGGTCCTCGATGGTGCCCTCGAAACGAATGACCTCGCCGTCGAGCTCGAGGCGCAGGGGCTCGATCATCATGGCGAAGGACCGCGCCATGTCATCGAGGTATCTGGCCTGCAGGACGGCCTGTCTTCTGAAGTACTGCTCGCGCTGCGAAGGAAAGGGGCTCCGCGTGCGGAAACCACCGCGCGGCCCTATGACTGGTTGAATGTTTGCCAGATAGGCCTGGACTCTGGCGTAGCGCAGAGCCATCTCACCCTCGAAGCTCGTCGCCCGATAGTCGTCGTAGGCGCGATCCATCTCGGCGTAGTAGTCCTGGTAACGTTCGGTCAGCAGATCGAGAAAAAACTCGTCCCGGGTGCGGATCTTGCGAACTCGGGCCAGCATCGGATCGTCGTGAGCGGGCAGCCGCTGGAGCACGTACCTGCCACGGCGCTTCATCTTCAGATAGTCGTTGAACACCGAGGGAGCCAACTGGGAGGCGAATCGGAGCTCGGCAACCTGGCGCACTTCCGCCAGGCGCTTCTTCTTTTTCGCTTGTGCCCTGATCAGATCGGCGGCGAACTGATCGTAGAGCTCCTGATACGGCTCGATGTCGGTATCGAACCCTGCTGTGTAGGAGTAGGGATCGGCGTGCTGCAGATAACCTCTGCGCAACCACCGTTTGCCCGTGGCGTCGACAACCTCGAATTCGAGTGCCAGTCGGCGACCCGAAGATTGATGGATGCGTCCGCTGATCATCAAGTCGACGGTTACCGAGCCCTCCGGCACCATGCGGACAAACCCGAATCGGCCGGTTTTCTGCAGCGTTTGCATGAGCTGAACTGCCATGTAGGCCGCTTCGGCCCGACGCACATTGGCGTTGACCTGTTCGAAGCCGGTGAATTGGTAGGACGGCCGATCGATACCAGGATCGAAGACGCGAATTCCGATGTCCAGCAACTCGTCTTCGGAGATCGGCTCCAGGCCCTTTGCCGCCCAGGAGGGCGCAACAGACAAGCCATCGCCCAGGAGAATCAGTAGCAGGCAGGTGCCCACCAGGATTTTGAGTGCTCTAAACATACGGCTTCCGTCCCTTTTAGCAATCTCCATGCCGGGATTATTCCCCCAGCAGCGACTCTGGCAGCGCAAGCAGGACGGGAACCTCAGACTCTTGCGATGTGGACCAGGGCATCGCCTTGATGGACCAGGGGGTTCTTGGTATAGCCGATGATCAGCCCGGAGATACTGGCGCGCACCTTGCTGCGTAAACGCATCAGCGGATCCGCAAGGTATCCCAGAACCTGCCTCTTTTCGACTCGACTGCCCAGGCCGACTGCCGGATGGAAGATCCCGCTTCGACTGGCTCTCACCCAACGGCGCTCGCGGGCTTCCACGACGGGACCGGGCTCCGTAGTGTCTGCGTGAGGCCACATCCGCAGCGCCGTCAGGACATTCATTACACCGGCGACCCCGACGGCGATGGCGTTGGGATTGAACCGCAGAGGCTCTCCGGCCTCATAGACCAACACATGGACACCTCGCTGGCGGGCCGCCGAGCGGAGGGATCCCTTGATCGGCGGCACCTGCATCATCATCGGAGCCCCGAAAGCGAGCGCCAGACGGCGCGTCTCTGGATCGGCGAGATCACCTCGAACCTGCGGCAGGTTGGCGCGATGATTCGAGCCTGTATGGAGGTCGATCCCATACTCGCACTGCGCGACGATCTCGCTCATGAACAGATGGGCCAGGCGAGATGCCAGCGAGCCCCGGGCCGATCCGGGGAAGCTCCGGTTGAGATCGCGGCGATCCGGCAGGTAGCGCTCCTGCTGCTCGAAACCAAACACATTGACGACAGGAACGCTGATCAGCGTCCCCCGGAGCTGGGTCGGGTCCAGTCGGTCCAGAACCAACCGAATGATCTCCATGCCATTGAGCTCGTCGCCATGCAGGGCCGCGCTCAACCACAGGATGGGACCTGGTTCACGCCCGTGCAGTACGACCACTGGCAGGGACATCCAGCTACCGGTCAAGAGCCGTGCGACCGGCAATTGCAGGATCTGCTCGGTTCCGACCGGGACTTCGTAGTCCCCGACACGAAAGTCCTCACGAGAAGGATTGCCGAGTGTCATTTCATACATCCTCTCGGTTTGCGGCCGCAACCAACCCGAGCCGCGGTTTTTCAGACTGCAGGAAGGACCGGCCAGCATGGACCAGAAAACGTCTTCTGATGGCCTGCCGGCCCAGCAACATGCGAAATCCCATGACATCGCGGCGAATCAGGGTGACTTCGATAGGCCACATCCGTCCCCCCAGTTCGAGGGGCGTCACGATGACCGGACGCAGTGTCACCTTGCCAGTGGAGGAACGCACGCGACGCTCACCGAGCATCGGTGCCTCGCACTCGATCGTGGTGTGGGCATCGCGCTGTATAGGGTGCACGAGAAACCGTACCCAGGCCTCGCCCGCTCTCTCAATAGGCCGGATGTCATAGGCATGGAGGGCCGATGAGCGCGCCCCGGTGTCGATCTTCACCTTTATGTGATCGATACCCATCTGGGGCAACCCGGCCCACTCGCGCCAACCGATTACCGGTAAGGACTTCTTTGTCTTCCTCACGAACCGGAGTCTAGCGTGGTTCCTGGCGCAGACGGTCCCCGATCTGGCGCAGGTGCCGGCTATTGCGCGAGTTTCTCGAAAGTGAACGAACCCTCAACGCCCGAAACCGCATCGGGAGCGATCCATACCTGAAAACCACCGGGTTCGGTGGTCCATCTCTCCCCGTCGAAAAAGCCCAGGTCTTCCTCGGCGATCTCGAACTGCACTCGCTGCGTGACACCCGGATCGAGCTCGACACGTACGAAGCCCTTGAGCTCCCTGACGGGACGGGTGCGGCTGCCCACCAGATCGCGCACATAGAGCTGCACCACCTCGGCTGCGCGACGAGAACCGGTATTCGAGATCGTTGCCGAGACAACGATGGGTTGGCGAGAGGTCATCTGCTCCGGTTTCACCTCGAGATCAGAGTATTCGAAGCTCGCGTAGGTCAGTCCGAAGCCGAACGGGAACTCGGGATGCATTCCCAGATCGAGATAGTGCGAGGTGTTGGCCAGCGAGCTCTGCCAGGCACCGACCGGGATGTCCTCGAGCGCGATCAGCTCGTCTGGATTCGGAGGACGTCCAGTGCTCTTGTGGTTGTAGTACAGGGGAATCTGGCCGACCGCTTTGGGCCAGGTGACCGGAAGACGTCCCGACGGTGATGCCACCCCGAAGAGCAGGTCGGCGATTGCCGGGCCACCCATTGTCCCGGGGTGCCACGCCATGAGCACGGCATCGACCTCCTCGAGGAGTGAGTGAATCGTCAGCGGTCTGCCGGCCAGGATCACGAGCACGATCGGCTTGCCGATCGCCGCCAGTTCGTGAATCAGCTCGGGCTGAGCTCCCGGAAGATCGAGGATGGCCCGACTGTGAGCCTCACCAGAGAGAATGGCCTCTTCCCCACCGAAGAACAGAACCACATCGGCGGCCGAGGCTGCCTGCAACGCGGTGGAAAATCCCGCCCGCGACGTCGACCGCGAATGCTCGAGACCTGGGGCGAACTCGATCCTCTGCGGACCAAGACGCTGACGCAATTCAGCCAGAGGCGTCACCGTATCCTCACTGCGCCCATCGAAAGCCCAGGTGCCGAGCTGTTCGCGGGGTGCATCGGCCAGGGGCCCAATCACCGCGATGCGCCCGACCTGCTCGGCAATCGGCAACACTTGCCCTTCGTTGCGCAATAGCACAGCGCTTTCGAGGGCAAGTTCGCGAGCGACCGCCAACGAGCGATCGTTCAACTGCCCGGGCTTTGCGTTCGCTGTTCGGTACGGTTCGTCGAACAGTCCGAGTCGGTACTTGATGCGCAGGATGTTCTTGACCGCTGTATCGATCACGCTTTCAGGGATCTCGCCAGCAGAAACCAGCCCCACCAGATGCTCCGCATAAGCCCGGCTCATCATGTCCATGTCCAGACCTGCGATAGCAGCCTGCCGAGCCGCGGCCCGGGCATCCGTGCTGAAACCGTGAGTCACCATTTCCGTGATCGACCCCCAATCGCTCACCACGAACCCATCGAACCGCCATTCCCGCCTGAGAACCTCGCTCAGCAGACCGGGATGGGCGCTGGTGGGTATGCCGTTGAGCTCGTTGAAGGCCGACATCATCGATGCCGCTCCCGCTTGTACCGCAGCTTCGAAGGGTGGCAGATAGATGTTCCTCAACTCGGTCTCTGGCAAGGAAACCGTGTTGTAGTCACGGCCACCCTCGGCGGCTCCGTAGGCGGCGAAGTGCTTGGCGCACGCCGCGATAGAGGTGGGGTCGCCCAGGGACTTGCCCTGAAATCCGTGCACCATGGCCTCCGCCATGCGCGCAGCGAGAAACGGGTCCTCGCCGACGGATTCAGCGATACGTCCCCAGCGCGGGTCACGCGTGATGTCGAGCATTGGCGCGAAGGTCCAACGAATGCCATAGGCGCTGGCATCGATTGCCGCCATCCTCGCACCGGCTTCGACCAGTTCTGGATGCCAGGTGGCGATCTGGGCCAGCGGAATAGGAGACAGGGCGTGCAATCCGTGGATCACGTCTCTGCCAAACATCAGGGGAATTCCGTGGGGGCTCTCCTCGACCGCGACGCGCTGGATTCGATCGACCTCTTCGACATCCATGATGTTGATGAGCGCACCCACGCGGCCCGCTCGCACCGCCTCCACCTGCTCGGCAGGGATCGCATCGTAAGAGCCTCGACTTCCCCGACCCCACAGATTGAGCTGCCCGACTTTCTGGTCCAGGGTCATCCTGGCGACCAGCTCCGCGATGTCCGCCTCGGACACCAACTCATTCGCGTAGGTGGACGCAGACCCCAGTAGCAATGCGACAAGCAACAATCTCTTCACGAAATCTCCCTCGCCTCGATTTGGCAAGATCTTAGCCAATAATGGGAGCTGCGACGCCTTTGCTACACTCACCGACTGATTCGCAGCACAGATTGGGCACTTCTTTTCCCCGGAGATCTACGATGGGCAGTGGCGGGATCGGACTCGGCAGAGTGAGTGGAGAGATCGCCCAACCGTTGCCGACTAGCGAAATGGAGCCAGTCGATGGCTGTGGAGCTGCCAGCTGATGTCAACGGGTGCCCTGATCGCACTCGCAGCTTTCGGGATCGGGCTGCTGCTGGTTTTCGTGGTCTTCGTCCGGCTCCACGCATTCGTTGCCTTGTTGCTCACCAGTGTCGTGGTCGCGGTACTCGGCGGCATCCCCCTCGGGGAGATCGCCGATCTGATCCAGACACAGATGGGCAGTACTCTCGGCTATATCGCCGTGGTCATCGGTCTCGGAGCCATGTTCGGCGAAATGCTGCAGCGTTCCGGCGGTGCCAGCAGCATCGCCGATCGACTGCTCGAAATCTTCGGCGATGCGCGAGCCCCCCTGGCCCTGGCGATCACCGGCCTGATCGTCGCCATCCCCGTATTCTTCGACGTGGCCCTCGTCCTACTCCTGCCTCTGACCGCCAACCTGGCGCGCAGAAGCGGACGCTCCCTGCTCTTCTATGCGATCCCGCTGCTCGCCGGTATCGCGGTGGCGCACTCGTTCATCCCACCCACACCGGGGCCCGTGGCAGTCGCAGGACTACTCGGTGCGGACCTCGGTTGGGTGATCGCCCTCGGCCTGGCAGCTGGTATACCCGCCACCATCGTTGGGGGGCTGTGGTACGGCCGGTACATCTCGGGGAAGGTCCTTGTCGAGGTCCCGGCATTCCTGATCCCGGAGGCTGGAGGTCAGAAATCCGGGCGCACCAGCCAGCAGAGTCCGAGTTTTGCGGTGGCTGCGGGGCTTGTCGCATTGCCACTGGTGCTGATTCTGTTGCGCACAGTATCGGCTGTCACGATGTCAGAGGACAGTAGGGCACGGGAGGTGCTGTCATTCATCGGGCACCCATTCACCGCTCTCCTGATTGCGACACTGTTGTCGTTCTACGCCCTCGGCATTCGACTGGGCTTCACACGCGGTGAGGTTCGGGAGATGGCCGGCAAAGGTCTCGAACCGGTCGGCCTGATCATACTGGTCACCGGTGCGGGCGGAGTCTTCGGCAAGGTTCTTTTTGCCACCGGTGTCGGCGAGGCTGTCGCCGACTGGATGGCTGAATCACGCCTGCCACTGATCGTCCTGGCGTTTCTGATCGCCGTGGTGGTGCGCGTCGCCCAGGGATCTGCCACGGTTTCGATGGTGACCGCCGCCGGCCTGATGGCACCGATTGTCGAAGCCGGGAGCTTCTCCGCCCCGCAGATCGCCGCCGTGGTGATTGCCATCGCCTCGGGCGCGACCGTCCTGTCCCACGTCAACGACTCCGGGTTCTGGCTTGTCAGTCGCTATCTCGGGATGACCGAGCGCCAAACCCTGCGCGTCTGGACGGTCATGGAGACTCTGGTGGGTGTCACCGGATTCCTGGTTGTCCTATTGCTTTCACTCTTCTTCTGAGGAATCGGGCACCTCCACCTCGAGGGCCCGCGCCACCGCCGTCGTGACGGAATCGAGATCCTGGTCGATATCGACCACTATCCCGACCGTCGGCTCTTCCAGGGCTTCGAACTGACTGGCGAGCAGGTCGGGATCGAAGAAGTGCCCTTGGCGCTGACGCAGCCGCCATTCGATCAAGGCCCGGGATCCCCGCAGATAAACCAGCCGCGTGTCCCGGGTGCCCG
The DNA here is from genome assembly GCA_963707075.1 of uncultured Acidobacteriota bacterium. GTDB lineage: Bacteria > Acidobacteriota > Thermoanaerobaculia > Multivoradales > JAHEKO01 > CAXMQZ01. Next base: position 585,538 of record CAVPOX010000001.1, on the reverse strand, counting down.
TCATGAGTTGCTGCCGGTACTTCTCCTTGAGAGCCGAGCAACCGATGATGGCGTTGATGCCCGCGCGCTCCAACCGGTCGATGCGGGCTCGGATCGAGGCCAACCACGGGTCGCGGTCTTCGTCGGTCAACGGCCGGCCCGCCGACATCTTCCTGATGTTCGACTGCGGATGAAAATCATCGGCGTCGAAGTGAGCCCAACCGAGGCGGCTGGCCAGCAGATCCCCGACAGCGGTCTTGCCCGCTCCGGAAACCCCCATCAGGATCACCACCATCACTGCTTCAGGCGCAGAGTGATGCGCCGATCACCTTGCTGGCTTCGCACCCGCCGCTCCCCGGCATCGAGGAGGAGTCCGGTGGAGCCAGACTCACCGCCACGGGGCTCACTCGGGCCCCTGCTCATCCGCCGTCCTTCTTGTCCCTCCTGAGTAGGCCACGGGTCTTCTCTTTCAGACTATCGACTGCACTATCGACTGCCTTGTTGACGGCGCCTTTGGCTGCCCCCACGGCATACTCCTTGGCTACCGACATGTCGATATCGACGTCCGGCGCCTCGGTGGTCCCAGTCACGGTGAACGGGATGACGGTCCATCCCTCTTCATCCGTCATCCCGTCGATCATGCCGTCCAGCACGCCGATGTCTACCAACTCGCGCGGCAGTCTGATGTCGAGACGAAGATTCAGCGGACCGTCCAGGTTCACGGTGCCCGCACCACCGATCTGGAGATTCTCCAGAACCAGACCGAAGGGCTGAATGGTGGCGACACCGTTTGCCAGCGTGAAGTTCATGTCGGTGACCTGATAGGGAGTCCCCGTGATCAGGGATTTTCCAAGCAGCTTCTCGATCTTGGCAACCATCGGGAACGCGGGAACCGTTCCGGCTTCCATTCGCAGGCCTCCGTTCCCTACGGCACCGTCCGGGTCGGGACCTGCGCCGTCCAACGTCAACGAGACCGCAGCCGGGCCGAAGCCACCCGGACCCTCGGCATTGACGAACGAATTCAGATCGAACCCACCGCCGGCCTCGAGGTGGTAGGCCGGAGGATCCTGCCGCAGGTCCAGATCGAGCACCGCAACGTTCAGGCTGGCATTCGAGGTCTCGACACCGAGATCGGAGACTGCGACCTGGCCGTTGTGGATTCCGATGTCCCCGCGCCCTCCCTTGATCGTCATGTCATCGGCCTGGATCTGATCGATACGGATGCCGCCACGGGCGTTCAGACCGACAAGCGGCTGGGTGGCAGCCGGGTCAACATAAAAATCGTGCAACTCCAGACTGAGACCCTCGATGGCCATCTCTCCACCCTCGACACCCTCGGTTCTGGCGGACACAGAGGCGTTCTCGATTCGCACCTCCTGGATCGCGACCGAGGGCTTGAATCCGCCCTCCGCCTCGGCGGACCCTTCGGTCGGAGCCGGCTCGGCCACGGCTGGCTCGTCGGCAGAAGGCTCCGCCTCAGCCGGCTGGCTCTCCGGGACCGGCTCGGCTGCAGGCCTGGAAACCAGCTCAGCCTGCGGTTGCTCGACGACGATGCGGTTGATCACCAGCTCCTTTTGCAGAATCGGCAGCAACTCGTATTCGATGATGACCTTGGCCACCTCCGCACTGACGGTCCCAGCCGGAGCATCGCCAGACAGATGGGCATTGTCGATGAAAATTCCTTGCAGGGGTTTGATCGCAAACGTCTCGGCTTCGAGCTGCATGCCACCCTTCTCGTTGACCCTGCGAATGACTTCCTGGCCGAGCTCCTCCGGATCGAGCCGCCACAGAAGAAACGCCACGATCCCGATCAGGACCACAACGATTCCACCGATAATGAGAAGGATCTTCTTGATCATCACTGCCTCCCTGGTTTCACGATGAGTCTACTCTACTGACCTGGATTCGCTGGTCGGCACCGGAACGAGAGCTTTCGACAAGACCACGGTCTCGGCAGGCTCGAGCTCTCCCATTCGGATAATCTTCCTTTTCGCAGAGCTCAGACGGACAGAGGCAGCGCCAGGGAAAGCGATTCGTGACTCAAACCACCAGGCTCGTCAAGCCGAGGATCGAGGTTGTCGATGCCTTGCGAGGTTTCGCGCTCCTGGGCCTGTGCCTCATCCATGGTCTCGAGCACTTCGATCTGCTGATCTACCCGGAGAACGCAACGGGATGGCTGCAAGCTCTCGACCCGGTGGCTCACGATATCGTCTTCTTTCTCTTTGCCGGCAAGGCCTTCGCGATCTTTTCGTTCATGTTCGGCTTGAGCTTCTTCATTCAGATGGACAGGCAGGCACAACGGGGTGTCGACTTCAGATCGAGATTTCTCTGGCGTCTCGCGCTTCTGGGCTTGATGGGTTATCTCCATGGACTGATCTACTGTGGCGATGTTCTGATCATCTTTGCCGTGCTGGGCGTCCTCCTCATCCCGCTCGACAGGCTGGGTTCAAGGATGCTGCTCGTACTGTCGCTATTGCTCGTCGCCAATCTCCCCGACCTCCATCAGTTCCTCGTCGTGCTGGGCGACGCGAAAGTGGATCCGCGGCCCTACGCCGTCTGGAATCTGTACGGAGAGGCCTTCCGAATCTTCAGTCAGGGCTCCCTGGCCGATGTGGTCAGCTTCAATGCCTGGCGCGGTCAACAGATGAAATGGGGCTGGTACCTGCAAGAGGGCAGAATCTGGCAAATCCTCGGCCTTTTCCTCTGGGGAATAGTGGCGGGCCGTTCACGTTTCTTCGAATTCCTCGAGGAGGGAAGAAATCTCTCCAGGAAGATCCTTGCCGGAGCCACTGTCACCTTCGCGGTCCTGTTTGGCCTCAAGCTCAACCTGGGCTCGCTCGGCCTGAGCGAGAACGCCTTCTACCTCGCCGACAAGTTGGTGAGCTCCTACGCCAACCTCGCCTTCACCCTCATGCTCATCATGGGATTCGTTCTGCTCTGGCGCCTGGACGCCTGGCAGAGGAAACTCGGCATCCTGGCGCCGCTCGGCCGCATGAGTCTGACCAATTACGTTGCTCAGTCAGTCATTGGTGTGGTGTTCTTCTACGGCTTTGGCCTCGCGATGTACAGACATCTCGGCCCAACACTCAGCCTGATCTTCGGCATTCTCCTGATCTCCGCGATGATCTGGCTCAGCCGATACTGGCTGCAGCGCTTCCACTACGGCCCGCTCGAGTGGGTTTGGCGAGCCGCTACCTTCATGGGCTCGAGGGTTCCCCTGGTCAGACGCTAGAGAGGTACCCGGTGGTGGCGAGGTCCTGGTTGATCGAGGATCAACCGTGCCCCACCGGCTTTTCGGGTTTGCGCTCGGCGTCGATCAACCAGGACTTGGTCCAGGTTTCTCCGCGGTCGGTGCTGGTTTCACCGTACCAACGGTAGGCATTCTTCTCGATGCTGTGAAACACCCAGCGGGACAGCCGACCAGAGGCACCAGCTTCGAAAGGGTGGAGCACGATGGCGTCCCCCTCCTGGACACCGCCGAAATAGAGAACCGAATGACCACGGTTGGGCACGAAGAGAGTCTCCCATCGGCGCATGCCGCGGTTGTAGAGACGGAGGATCGTGGTGGCAGCGTCGGGCAGGCTGGGATCGAGGTCGAACCAATTGAACTCCATCACGGCAGCGCCATTCAATGCATAGACGCCGGTGCCGTTCGAGATCCACTGGGCGCGCTGGCCGTTCGGAAACGTCATCTCGTGGGATGTGTCCCATTCACCGATCAAGAAGTCGAAGGCCGCCGCCTCGGTGACGCGGTCCGGTGCTGGAGAGCCCCACGTCGTTCGTGGCTTCATGAAGTCGGCACTGGCCTCGCGGCGTGAGTACGTGCGCTCTTCGACAGTGGCAAACGTAGCGCCGCCGTCGTCCGAGGACTCGACCGTCAGCCGCAGGGCGTCGGCTGCCGGTTGTTGAAACCTGTAACGGTAATGGGTGAGTGTGACGCCACCTCGCAGACGACGAGCATCGAAGAACACCAGTTCCTCGTCTGTGAAGTCACCGTCGGCGACCCAGGCGTGTTCGTCCCAGCTGTCGGCACCGGCCAGAAACCATCGCTGGGAAGCCGGGTTGAAGCCGAGAAAGTGAACGGCGGCCAATTCGTGGCCGTCGAAGGCTTCGGAGTAGAAGCTCTCCAGCAGCCCGTGGCCGCGATTCATGAAGGTGATCTCAGCCTGGCCCGAGGCCCTGATCGCCCCTTTTTCCTGACGCTGCGAGACAATCTCGACATCCCACTGTCCGACAAAGCTGGTGACGCGATCGAGCTCTTCAGGCGCTCCCTCGGCCCGCCTGGTCATCTCACGCCCCGGATCGAAGCGAGCGCCGTTGCGATAATCCGCCGAGGCGAAGGCGGCCGCCAGAAACCCAAGAGCGACTGCCAGCCGTGTCGGGCGGTACCCGTGCGAAGCACATGTCATCGTCGGTTCTCCTTCGGCGGCAGGTTGACGTCCGCCTCCTCATACGGTCCAGAACCGTCCAGGTTTAGGGGCAGCGGCCGGAATTCCTGCTGGGCCGGCCCGGGTCGGTCAGCTCAAGAGCAGACGCAGATCCTCGGCAGTCAGGTCACGCAGCGTCTGGCCCTCACCGTCGAGAATGGCCTCGGCCAGCTCACGTTTGGCCCGTTGCATATCGAGGAGCTTCTCCTCCACGGTATCGCGGGCGATCATGCGATAGGCGAAAACCGGTTGAGTCTGGCCAATTCGGTGGGTACGGTCTATCGCCTGCGCCTCGACTGCCGGATTCCACCAGGGATCGAGCAGAAAGACGTAGCCGGCCGCGGTGAGGTTGAGGCCCACACCCCCGGCCTTGAGACTGATGAGAAAGACGTTGCACTCAGGATCGTCCTGGAATCGGTCGACGATCTCGCCCCGGTTGCCGGTCTTGCCGTCCAGGTAAGCATACGGCATCCCCTGTTGGTCGAAGTGCTTCCGGACATAGCCCAGAAGACTCGTGAACTGGGAAAACACGAGCACCTTGTGCCCCTCGTCGAGAACCTCGGATACCTGCTCGAACAGGGCTTCGAGCTTGGCGCTTCCCGCTTCCTCCCAGGATTCATCGACGAGCCCCGGATGGCAAGCGACCTGACGCAGACGCAGCAAGGCCTCGAGCACCTGGATTGCCGAGCCGGAAACCCCATGGGTTTCGACTCGCTCGAGCAGGCTCACCTGATAGGCGGCACGCAGTCGATCATAGATCTCACGCTGCTCCTCACGCATGTCACAGAGCAGGACCTGTTCCGTTTTCGGTGGCAGATCGGGCAACACTTGTCCCTTGGTCCGCCGCAGGATGAAAGGGCGAAGATCTTCGGCAAGCTGCTCGAGCTCGCGCTTGCTGGGGGCGCGACCAGCGGTGAGAACCTCGAGCCGCGGCAGTTGTCCCAGAAAATTCGGGTTGAGAAATTCGAAGATCGATCCTAGCTCCCCCAGGTGATTCTCGATCGGGGTGCCGGTAAGCGCCAGGCGATGCCGCGCGGTGAGGAGACGGCTGGCCTTAGCCGTCTGCGAAGCAGGGTTCTTGATGGCCTGCGCCTCATCCAGAATAACCGTATCGAACTCCACCTTGGCGAGGTGACTGATGTCGCGGCGCAGCGTGCCATAGGTGGTCACGATGATGTCGAACTCGTCGAATTGCTCCCGTAGCTCTTCACGGCCCGAGCCGCGGTACTCAACCACCCGGAGCTTGGGGGTGAAGTGGGCGGCCTCGTCGATCCAGTTGTAGACCACGCTGCGCGGAGCGACAACGAGGAATGGCAGCTTGGTGTTCTTGGACGGAGTTCGATGCGCCATGATCAGCGCCAGCACCTGCACCGTCTTGCCCAGACCCATGTCGTCGGCCAGTACACCCCCAAGGCCGAACTCCCGCAGGAAGTTAAGCCAGGCGAGACCGTGGCGCTGGTAGGTTCGCAATGTGCCCCCGAACCCACGCGGCTCCTTCTTCGGCTTGATGCGCTCGAATGAAGACAGCTTCTCACGCAGCTTGCTGAAGGCAGAGTCGACATCAGCGGGGGGCATCGCCGTCAACAGTGCATCGACAATCAGTGCTTGTGACGACAGAAAGCGCAGGCCTTCGTCGGTCGATTCACGGGCCACCTTGGCCAGCGACTCATAGGTTTGCACCCAGGAGTCGGGTACCAGGCCCTGGGAGCCGTCTTCGAGCCGAATGAAGCGATCGCCGCGCGAGACAGCTTCGAGCAGCTTCGACAGCTCGAGTTGGTTCCCGGCAAAGTCGACCTCGCCGCTGAGATCGAACCAGTCGATACCGCTCTCGATGCGCAAGACGGGAGGACTCGGCGGGCGCACCGATCGGCCCTGAACTTCGACGATCCAGTTCTCCTGCAACAGTGGTTCGAGCACGACTGGGAGCTTTCCCGGATCGAGCTCGAGCGCCCGCACCCCGTCCTCCCCGACCTCGACCGCCCGGAGACCGAGCTCGAGAAGGCGGACGAAAGCCTCATGTTCGCTGCCGATATCGCGCCGCAGCAAGGTTCGCTTCTCCCAATCGACGATGGAGGACCGGGAGTCCGCCGCGTCGACTCTCAACGGTCCATAGTCGAAGGACAGCTCGGCCGCGTAGGAGGAATCGAGGTACGCGGGACCGGGCTCCAGGGCCAGTCTCGGCTGAGGGGGCGACTTCTCCTCGCTGAGGCCCAGCACCTCGGGCAACTCGAGTCGCGGCAATGCGGGCAACTCGAGAAATTCGGCAAGGGCCTGTCCGATTTCCCTTTCGGGGATAACCAGCTCATTGCCGTCGCGGAGAAAGGTGATCCAGGGCAGATCTCTCCGGCGATCCAGCTCCAGGCGACCGATCGTCTCGCCGAAAACGACCAGGGCCGGAATGGCCTGGTCCGAGTTCGGGCCCCCTGGTGAGAGAATCAGCAGAGGGTCGCGCACCGGAACGCTCTCACCGTTGCGTTCGAGGGCGCCAGTCAGCCGAGCGACTCCGGAAGCGCCGATCCTGAGATGCAGCACCAGATGCCACGCTTCACCCGCATCCCAACGCAGCCGCTGCAGACTACCCTGCGTGCGGCCGTCCCAACAGTTCAGGGTCCGCTGTTCACAGAGGTGCGGCAGTACCGAATCGTAGAGTTGGTGAGGCAGACTAAAACGGCGAACACCGGCTGGCGCCTTGGCTTGCCGCTTCCCCGCCGCCTTGCGACGATTCGGGGCGCCGAGCAGCTCGGTGACCAGGGCCATTGATGCGCCGGGCTCGATGACCGGGGCACCATCCGGGCCGCGGGGCAGAAGCAGCTCCTCGAGCTGATGGTGCTCGATGCTCACTCTCTTGAGCTTGCCGGACTTGCCGGAGGCATCGACCGAGTGCCCGAACACATCCAGAACCAGGCCGGCCGTATCGAGACTGTGCGCCGTGTTGATGGCGAACTCGATGATCTGCCTCCCTCTCACCGCGGGTGAAGCCTGCGTCCCGGCATTCTCGGTCGGCGAGTCGAACTGATCCCTGAGGAAAGCCAGGTGCGAACGCCAGGAGGTGGCGATCGCGGGGCCGCGCTTGGACTTTGCGGCTGGGCTGCGCCTGGGAGGAGACTGTGTGCGGTCGACCCGCTTCTCGGCTTGCGCCTCGAGCAGGCTTCGGGTCTCCGGAGACGGGACTATCGGGCTGCCGCCGGTGAAGTGGATCAGATCTTCCCAGTTTGCCGCACGGTCCTTGCGCACCCCGAGACGGTCTTTTCCCGGTGGTTGATTCTCCGGTCCCGTCTCTGCAAGCGCCAGGAGAGTAGCCCAGATATGGCTACAGAACTGTCCACGTGCGAATCGCCGACACTCGCAGAAGGTATGGATTCGGCGTTCAGCGATACGAGCCCAGTCGATGCCAACACGATGAGTCTGTGGCTCTTCTCCCTCGACTCCCGCAACCCGCGCACGCGCACGGTGACCTTCGATCTCGACGGCTACCCGACCCTCTTGGAAGAGCTCTGCCCCGCGCTCTCTCTCGCTGGGTTTGAAGTGGGAGACACTACGCCTGAAAAGAGGTACAGGTCCGGTCGAGCCCGCACCTGAGCGCCCTCGAGCTCTGCGCTTCCTACCCTGTGCAACACGCTTCTTGTTCATCTCTCCGATTCTGCTCGTGCTTCGGTCGTAAGAGTTTCAAGCCAGTGCCCAAGTCGGGCTTTTCGTAACGGTGACCAAAGTCCTCATCTGCAGTCGCTAAATTGAGCCTCCCCGCCTTGCGACCCGGACCCCGATCAGCAAAGACCAGCCTGGGCTCGATGCGAAGAAAGCTGGCCGTCAGGATGGTCGGCGGCTCGAGCTTCTCGCTCTGCGAGGCTGATCTGGTGGAGCCGGACGGGATCGAACCGACGACCTCTTGAATGCCATTCAAGCGCTCTCCCAACTGAGCTACGGCCCCACGAATGGCGAGGGCTAAGGAATATAGCGATGGGGCTGCGTGCTGTCAACCAACTTCGAGACACCTCGAACCCTTGTGAACTGTGGTGACCGCTGTTCTCTCGGGGCCAAAGTGGTATCACCCGGTTAATCGCAGAGGCCCGACGATTCGGCCCTATGTTCGCCAGCGGCAGCGTCAGCTTCCTCCTGCGGCCAGAGGCTGAGAAACGGTCGGACAGGGTCGAGCCCAAAGAACGGACTCAAACAAGACCGATCGAATGCGTGATAATTCCGTGAAGGTTTCTGCCTAAGATGGAGCTCGTCATGCCGAGAACGGTACTCATCGTCGAAGATGACCAGGACATCGCACATCTGGTAGCTCTGCATCTGAAGGACATCGACTGTGAGGTCGAAATCGTCGAGGATGGCACGCAGGGTCTCGAACGAGCGCTCGACAGCGAGTATGACCTGATCATTCTCGACCTCATGTTGCCGGGCATCGACGGGCTGGAGATCTGTAGACGGGTCCGCTCCCACACCGAGTACACCCCGATCCTGATGCTGACCGCCAGGAGCTCCGAAGTGGATCGGGTCCTCGGCCTGGAGCTGGGGGCCGATGACTACGTCACGAAACCCTTCGGCGTGCTCGAACTGGTGGCCCGTGTAAAGGCTCTGTTTCGCCGCATGGAAGTCCTGAAGGCAAGGGATCCAGGCGATGAGGAGACTCCTATCCGCCTCCCGGAACTCGCCATCGAGCCTGACAGGCGGCGGGTAGAAGTACGCGGCGAGTCGGTGACCCTGACCGCAAAAGAGTTCGATCTGCTGCTCCACTTCGCTCGCCAACCTGGTCGTGTGTTCACGCGAGCCCAGCTGTTGGACAGCGTTTGGGGCTATGGCCACGACGGTTACGAACACACCGTCAACTCGCACATCAATCGGCTGCGAGCCAAGATCGAACGGGACCCGGCGAAACCACAATACATCGAGACGGTTTGGGGCATCGGCTACCGCTTCGCTGACCTGACAACCGAGAGGACGAGCTGACCCATGCTGCGAACCCTCTATGGTCGCCTGACCGCAGCCCTGCTCCTCATCCTGACCCTCGTCGGCGCCGTGTTCTTCGTCGCCGGCCTGGCCTCGGTACGCAGCTTTCTGGCTGAAGTCCATCAGAAGCTGAATCGTGACTTGGCCGAGCATCTGGTGGCCGACTCCCTGCCAATGGAAAACGGTGAAATCCGCGAGGAAGAGCTCGAGCACATCTTCCACGTCTTGATGGTCATCAACCCGAGCATCGAGGTCTACCTGCTGGATCCTCTCGGCGAGATTCTCGCCTACTCCGCGCCGAAAGGGATCGTCGTTCGTGACCATGTTGCACTCGGCCCGGTCAATCGATTCCTGGCGGCCGATGCGAGACTCCCGATCTTCGGCGACGACCCGCGCGACCCTGCCGGGGAGAAGGTCTTCTCAGCCGCGCCGATCGGCTCTTCCGAGGCACCAGACGGTTACCTCTACGTCGTTCTGGCAGGCCAACAGTGGGATTCGGCCGTCGCCATGCTGCAGGGCAGCTACATGCTGCGGCTGGGCGCCGCGGCTATCCTGACCGGACTGCTGATCGCCCTTCTCGTCGGGCTACTCACCTTCGCCTGGATTACACGACGGGCGCGTCGGCTCGAGCAGGGAATGACCCGTTTCAGAGAGAGCGGTTTTCGTCGACATCGCCCCGTCATCGAGAGTGACACCGCGCACAGGGACGAGATCGATCGACTGTCCCGCACCTTCGACGAGATGGCGGAGCGGCTCGTCACCCAGTTCGAAGAATTGGAAAAGACCGACCAGTTGCGGCGAGAGTTGGTCGCCAACATCTCTCACGATCTGAAGACACCCCTGACCTCGCTGCGCGGTTTTCTCGAAACGCTGGCGTTGAAGCAGTCCTCGCTGAGCGACGGAGACCGTCAGCGCTACCTCGAAGGTGCCATCCGCCAGGCCGACCGGCTCAACCGATTGGTCGGGGATCTGTTCGAGTTGGCGCGGCTCGAATCGGGTACTCAGGAGATGGACATCGAGGCCCTGCCGCTGGCCGAGCTGGCCCAGGATGCCATTCAGCAATTCCGCCTCCTGGCCCGCAAGCGAGGCGTCGAGCTGCAGGTCCGGGTCCCCGAAGATCCGGCGATGGTGGAGGGCGACATGGGGCTTCTCGCTCGCGTTCTCGACAACCTCATCGACAACGGCCTGCAACACACCCCTGAGGGCGGCCGCGTGACCTTGGGCCTGCACACCACCCCGCAATGGATCAGCGTCGAGGTCACCGATACCGGCTGCGGGATCGCGCCAGAGGATCTGCCGCACGTCTTCGATCGCTTCTTCCATCGCCAGGAGCGGGACCAAAGCGGGGATCACGCCGGCCTCGGGCTGGCGATCTCCAAGCGGATAGTCGAGCTGCACGGCGGCACCATCGCTGTCGAGAGCCAGCCCGATCGGGGCACCAGCTTCAGGGTGACCCTGCCTGCCCGCGACAGTGCGATGTGAAGAAAACGTGACTTTTTCGGGAGGCCTTCGTGAACTCTCCCCGTCATCCTTCTCGTGGCAGACGCCACAGACCCACTAACCGCAGAAGGAGGATGAGAGATGAAGAAGAGCCCAACGCAACGCACCTGGACCCTCGGGATCGTGCTGATGATCCTGACGGCCCTGCCGGCCCTCGCCAGTGGTCGAGTCTACGAGGTCACGATCACCAACCTGACCAAAGGCCAGATTCTGTCCCCACCAATCGTCTACAGTCATGAATGGGATTTCAGACTTTTTACGGTCGGCGAACCGGCCCTGCCGGAGCTCGCTGGAGTTGCGGAAGATGCAGACAGTGAGCCCCTCCTGGCCTTGCTGACGGCCGAACCGCGGGTCCATGACGCCAGCATTGCCAGCGGCGTCGTGATGCCAGGTCAATCGGCGACCGTGCGGGTGACGACACGAGGCAACGCCCGCATCATCTCCACCTTGGGAATGCTCGTGACTTCCAACGATGCCTTCTTCGCCGCGAGGCGAGGTGCACCCGCCAGAAGGGCAGCCCTCTACGCGGAAGCCTGGGATGCCGGCAGCGAGGCCAACACCCAGGATTGCGCACATATCCCCGGGCCACCCTGCGGTAACGGCGGAGTCCGCGTGGAAGATGGAGCCGAGGGATACATCTACACCCACGCCGGGATCCAGGACCGCGGCTCACTGACGGCCGAGGACTACGACTGGAACAACCCCGTCGCTCGCGTCGAGATCCGACGCGTCGACCGATAGCGTACCTTCGGGATGTCCCTGGAGCAGGCGCGGTCGGTCGACCCCGCAGCCCCACCGCCGCTGCCGCGCCTGTTCCCCTTTGTCTTCATCCTGAGACCACCGCAGCGGACAAGTGCGGCTGCCGCAATCAGATCAGGGGCTGACGAAGCTCGACCAGGCCGTCGTTCCGCCTGTTTCAAAACCGTTTGCGAAGAGCACACCAGCCTCAGCCACACCGGCCCGCCTGTATCCCCCGCGCCCGGTTCCCCACTGCACTCTGGCTCGCTGGGTACCGGGCAGATCGTAGGCGACAAATCCAGAATGGGCGGTACTGATCACTACTTCGAGATCGGCATCACTGTCGATGTTGTCCAGCGTCGGTGCCGCCATGGCTCCATTCCAGTCCGGACTCCCATAAGCATCGGGGAGGACGACCTCGCGAATTGGAACCCCGCGTGAGCTCAGGATATGCAGCTTGCCCGTGGCGTGAGTTCCCTTCTGCACCCAGGAAGTGAAGATCACTTCCGCCTCGCCGTCGTCATCCAGATCTGCGACCACCGGCTCGGACGCCAATCGGAGGAGCCCTTCTCCGCTGTCATGGACCGAGAAGGGCCAGTTGCCGTGTTCACTCTTGTCGAGCCAGAACACGTGCATCCGACCATCATACGAAGGGAACAGAACCTCCATCTCTCCATCGCCATCCAGATCTGCCACGACCGGGTTGGGGTGCACACTCTCGATGACGTTGTAGTCCTCGATTAGCGGGGCACCGGTATCCATCGGCACGGTTGTCCAGTCGTACACTCCATTGGAAAACCGCGAGCGATCGCGATTGAAGATGAAGATCCCACTGTAGAGACTGGCGTAGGGACTGGCGGCGCAGTCGTAGGTATTGCCTACAGCGATGATCTCGAGCGTTCCGTCTCCGTCGACATCGGCGATCGCGGCGGGACCGTGGGCGAAATTGGTGCGATTGCGCTCGGCGCGGTCATCGCTCTTGCTGCAGGTACCCCAACCACGCAGCTCGATCACCGGGCTTTCCCATACGCCCACCTGACCCCACACCTTGGAACCGTAGGCCGCATGTGTTGGCAGTGGGGTTCCATCAGGTCCGTACGCACAGATGTAGTGCACATCCGATGGCACGACCACCTCGCTCGTGCCATCGCCATCGAGATCCGCGATGGCCGCATTGTCATTGAACACACCATAGGCGTAGCCGGGACCGTTGCCGACACGTGGCCAGCCCGGACGGGTCGCTCCCCCGTGCTCGAGCACCCAGGTGTTGGTGCCTGAGCCGACAGCGGCATTCACCACGATCTCCAACGTGCCATCGTCATCGAGATCCCCAACCGCCAGACCTCGTAGCTCGTGGGTACCGCGTCGCTGAGGCCAACCCGATTCAAAGTAGCCCTGATGGTCGTATACCGACACCCAACCTCCACTGTGAGCGCTCACGATCTCAGCCCTGCCGTCCGCGTCGACATCGGCCACGACGATTCCCGCCCAGGTTCGACCGACGCTTGCTGCGCCGAGTTCGGAGCGATCGTGACCAGAAGGCATCCGCCAGAGGAGGCTGCCAGTCCTGCCGTCCAGAACAGCTATCGAGTACGCGGAGGCAATCACCTCCAGGTTCCCATCTCCGTCGAGATCCGCCACCGCGGGAGAGGAGTACCAGCCGGTTTCACACCATGAACCGTAGCAGCCGGCATTCGACCACTTGAGAACGGGCTGCTGCACCGCCGCTGTCAGCGTGCCGACAAAGAGCCCGGTCAGCAGTGTGCACAAACCCGCTCGCTGATGTAGGTGCGTCGCCAAATCGAATACCCACCCGCAAGGTTCATGAGACTCCGAGCGCGGAATCGCCACTATGAAACAGGTCACAGTGACGCTCAACGCGCCTGCCGGCTCAGTCGCCCGTGCGCAGGTTGATGCTGTCGACGAGGACCGGTGAATTGGATCTCAGGGTCAGGCTCTGAACATTGCCGCTGAACCAGCGCCATTGGCTGCTGAGTCGAATCATGTAGTCGTCGAATTCGCGTTGCCGCCGAATCAGGCTGGCACTGACGATTTCGAACTCTGCGTTCTCTGGCGGATCCAGTCGCACATCGATCAGCCTTCCGTCCAGGTCGATGCCCACGACCGGAATCACCATCCGCTCGCTGCCGTTCTGCTCTCGTGTCACAACCATCGGAGCCTTGACACTGTTCTGTTCCCGGAAGTTGCGGTCCCCACTGGCAAAGTAGATCTGTCCGGTACCCTCACGACTCGAACGGTATTCGAGGCTCAGCCACAACTCCTCCCCGGAGTCGAGCTTTCTGGTCGAAGACGGATCGACAAATCGCCGCACCCAGGGATCTCCCCCTTCGGCCTGAAAGACGAGCCGCCCGGGCTCGCTGGCGACTCTCGTCATGTGATGGATCTTGGGGCTCTCGCGCAACGGTAGGGTCACCTCCTGCTCTGTACCCCCCTCTCGAGGCGACCAGGGAGCCAGTTCCAAACGAAACGCGCTCTTCATCGGCTGGCCGTAGCTCACGGTCACCTCAGCCTCGGTGTGAGCTCTGTCGCGCAGTGCCAGGTCGGGGAGAGATCGAGCCCTAATCTGCAGGTAGTTCCCTTGTCCTGCTACCACCTGGGATGCCAAATCGAGAGACAGGTCGACTCCTGGCCGCAATATCGCCGGTGCTTCGAGCAACGCTTCGACGAGGTCCGTCTGGCGATCAGCCTGGAATGGATCTCCCTTCGCCCAACGGTAGGGCAGACTGCCGAGCCAGAATTCCTGGCTCACCGAGCTGGGGCTCATCATCCGCGCCGGGGGATCGGGATTGTCTCTGCGGACACCACGCTCCCGCCAGATCTCCCAACCGGCGACCCTGGCGAAGGGTAGGTACTCCTCGTACAAGTACTCGGCGAGTCTGTAGGAAGTCGCGGCGACTGGCAGCTCGCGGTTGGCACTCGAAAGAGCCTGGGGCGCCTGCATGACGACCAGTGGCAACCCGACCCTCTCCCGGAACTCTTCGACCAGAGAGAGCTGTTGCCTCTGTCGGGATTCGGACGTCGAGCGGAAGTCCGGAATCTGCGGAAACGGAATGCGCACCCTGGCGAGTGAATAGAGAAGCGGCGAGTCGGTGAAGTCGAGGAAGGTCTCCCCCGGCTGCAACTCCTGTTGCAGGACTTCGACCAGATCTCGATGAGGACTTTGATCGAAAAGAACTCTCGATTCTCCGGCTTGCCAGGTGCGAAGCCGATGAATCGAGTCCTCTCCAGCCAGGTTGTAGAAATCACTCTTGCCAAGCAGGGCACACAAGACCAGTGCGGTGATCAGCCATGCGGTGCGACCGGTCATCCAGTTGCGATAGGAGCTGTGAAGAATCAGTATTGGCAGCAGGGCCAGCATCAGGAGAAACAAAGAGGGGTCGAAGAACACGCCGCCATCGCGAGTCTCGACCTGCGCCGGCACGAGCAGAGAGAACACCGCCAGGAAGAGGACGGCATAGCTGGGCGGTGAGAAGACCTGCCTACCCACTACCTTGCGGATTCCATACAGCAGGATCGCGCAAACCCCTATCAACGGAGCAAGCCCCTCCAGAAATCGCGCCAGGTCGATGCTGCCGGGAGCCGCCAAGATGCTGCCGAGGTCGCGGCCGGCCGCATCGGCGCTCGATCCGACCAGAGCACGAATCGTGTCGAGGGTATCCGCACTGCCAAAGATATCGGCAATCACCAACAGGATCGGAATGGCGAAAACAATCAAGCCGAGTGACATCAGAACCGGAGACAAGAGCTCCCTGTTCTCCAGCAGGCTCGCCACTCCGACCACCGTCAGTGCCGAGAGCAAGACCGGCCAACCCAATTGCGGGTGCCAAAAAACCAGCAGGAGCGCGCCCAGCCAGAGGATCAGGGCATGCTTGAAGTCGCGCCGTCTGAGGACCAGCACCAGCAGGGTCGCCGGCAGCAGGGCGAGCGCATAGCGGCCAACAACCGCCGCGTTCACGGGTAGTGCGATGGTCACCACTAGAGCCACCACTGGCGAGGTGACCACCGCCAACAGACTGTAGACGAGGACCAGACCGACGACCACCGGTATCCAGGGAATCCAGACCATCATGTCCAGGCCCTGAATACCGTTGGCCAGAGAGTACAGCCACTGGATTCCCACATCGGAGAATCCATTTGCTGGAATCAGATCCAGCATTGGAAAACTGCCGAAATCGGACCACTGTTGTGTAGGCAGAACCTCCTGGCCCATCCGGAAGTAGCCCACCTCGCCGAGCTGCAAGGTGTGTCGATGAGCCTTGAAGGAGGCCAGGGTCGCTACCGCCACCGGGTAGTAGAAGCCGCCGAGAACTCCGGCCCCCGTGAGCTGGAAAACATTGCGACGCTGCATCAGGTACATCAGCAGCGAGGTCGCCAGAATCGCGCCTATCATGAGGTAGTAGGGCCATCGCGATACCTGATTGCCGAGGGTGAACTGAAGCTCGTTGGCGACCTGAAACCCGAAGGGGATCAGAATCAGCGGAGCCCCGGCGACGATGACCGCGGTATTCAGGTCGAAAAGCGCCAGAGCCAGGCTACCCCCGCCCGCCGCCATGCGTCTGAGCACGAGGGCGTAGGCCAGCAAGGAGAGAAGCAACACCACCAGATAATCGAGAAACCCTCGCCAACCGGACAAGAAGCCCAACGGCTCGATCACACCGCGCGACAACCCGTCGAACAGGGCGATCAGCGCCACAGGTAAGAACAACCACGCCAGCATGAGCTGGTTGTCGTTGAGCATGCCCCAGGCACCCGCCCACTTTCGGCTCTTGCCAAGTCGCTCAGCGACGAGGCACTTCGCCAGCATCGAACCGAGCAGAAGCGCCGCCAGCAGATGGACGCCCCTGCGCATCGACTCGGGAGCGGCCTCTGACGCGATCAGATGCAGCCCGTAGAGCCCGAGTGATACCTCGCTCAAGAGCAGCAGTCCCGATCTCTCGCCGGCAACGGATTGCGCATCCAGTCGACGGTCGAGCCAGGCATTGAACACACTCAGAGCCACGAAAATCGAGACGGAACCGAGCACCAGGATGAAAACGAAAAGGGCGACCGAGGGCTCTTTCGCTGCGACACTGAACTCCGCTGCCAGACTCGCATCCAGAGCCCGGTCAGGTAGGCGAAACCGATCGATCGTGTCGGGTGCAGATCGACTCTCTTGCAGCGCGGTTGCCACAGACAGCGCGAGAGACAGGCTCAGGAGTGCACACCAAACCTGAGCCTTACGGACTCGCCTCAGCAACCCGCTCGAATACTCCCCGGCGCGACTCACTCTCCGCAGAGACTACCGCACCTGTCGGCAGAGAATCAGGCCGCTGATTCGTGAAGGAGCTGCCGAATACTGCGGAAGGGCTCGAAGTCGCTAGAACTGCGTTCGAAGAGGCCGGGCACCTCTCCCTCTCCGACAGGTCGGCTGAACAAGAAGCCCTGGACCCTGTCGCATCGGAACACAGGTACCGGTTGTCCTTCCAGACTACCGAGAGCCCGCAGTTGGTCGAACGTCTCGACACCTTCGGCGACAACCTGGAGACCGAGGTTGCTGGCCATGGCCACGATCGCCATCACCAAAGACCGCTCCTTGGAGTCTTCCGCGATGTGCTCGATGAAGGACCGGTCCACCTTGATCCCATCAATCGGCAGCTGCCGCAGGCGCGCCAGAGAAGAATACCCGGTGCCAAAATCATCAATCACCAGTCGGACACCGAGATCCGAGAGCGCCGTCAGGATCTCCAGCGAGTGATCCAGGTCTTCCATGGTGGCACTCTCGGTCAGCTCGATCTCGAGATATTCGGGCTCCAGACCGGTTTCCCGAAGTATCGTCTCCACCCGGGAGACGAACTGCGCATCGCGAAGCTGCCGTGCTGATACGTTGACACTGATCGGAACCGGTTGCAGGCCCGCATCCTGCCACTCACGATTCTGCCGGCAAGCGGTCCGAATCACCCATTCACCAATGGGCACGATCAAACCCGACCTCTCGGCGACCGGTATGAAGCGCAGCGGGCTGAGCAGCCCCATGTCCGAGGACTTCCAGCGGATCAGGGCTTCGATGCCGGCGATCTCCCCGGAAGCGAAATCGAACAAGGGTTGGTAGACCAGAAACATCTCATCGTTCTGGAGTGACTGCTGCAGTCCCCGCTCGATGCGAACCCGTTCGCGGTTGGTAGCTTCCATATCGGGCGAGAAGAACTGGAAACTCGCGCGGCCGCTCTGCTTGGCGCTATTCAACGCCAGATCAGCCTTCTTCACCAGTGTCTGTACGTCGTTTCCGTCGGCAGGATAGGTGCTGATACCGAGACTTCCAGCTACTGTCAGAGACTGCCCCTTGGCGACTATCGGTGCCTGAAATGCGTGCAGGATGCGTTGCGCCACGATATCGGCGTCTTCGAACTCGTGCAGGTCCTCGACGATGACCAGGAATTCATCACCGCCAAGCCTGCAGACGGTATCCAGACCTCGCACGCAGTGGGTGAGCCGCCGCGCCGTATGCCTGAGAACCAGATCACCGACTTCGTGATCGATCTCGTCGTTGATCTGCTTGAAATCGTCCAGATCGAACATCAACACCGCAAATCGATTACCCTCTCGCGAAGCGCGATTCAGCGCACGTTCCAGGCGGTCCTGAAGCAGCGAGCGATTGGGCAGGTCCGTCAGCGCGTCATGCGTTGCCATATAGCGCAGATCCGACTCGGCCTTCTTCTCTGCACTCACATCGCGAAAAACCAGGACCTCACCCATACGCTGGTCGTACAAGTCGGTGACCTGCGATGTCGACACCCGCAGGACTCGCTCCGCGTTATCCCCCCTGTCGAAGGAGATCTCCAGGTTCGAACCATCGCGCAAGAGGAAGCTCTCGAGGTCCTCGGCCGACTCCGCCTGGCTGTCGGCCAGCAACTCGGCGACCTTCATGCCCTCGATGCGTTGCGTCGACATCCCAAAAAGGCGCCTCGCGGCTTCGTTGCAGGTGACAACCTTGTGATCGCGGCCGAGGAGGACCACGGCGTCCGCCATGGTCGCCAGGATGTTGGGTGCCACTGAGGCCGGGCTCATTGCCATCAGCTTGTACTTGGTGACCGAGTTCCAGATCACCAGCGTCCAGACGACCGCGATCAGATGGGCGATCTCGGGCGGGTTGCGGATACCCATCCACGGCAGCAGAATCCCGGAAACCGCCACCGCCAACAGAACTGGCAGACCCGTCAGCACGATGATCTTCGCCTGGCGCTTCTCCGAGGTGAACTCCGATCTGCCGGCAAACCGAGCGACCAGGAAAAGACCAATCAGAATGTAGACCGGGAAGTAGAAGAGGTACGCCGCATAACCCGGCGAGATTGAGCCATACACGTCCGACCAGCCAAAGGGTGTGGCGACGAAGTCGATCACCCCCATCTCCCCGAACCAGGAACGCAGGAGGAAATAGATGGCCGGAGCATAGATCAGGGGAAAGCCCCATGGGCGCGGTGACCACTGATCCTTCTTCACCAGCAAGATGCAGAAATGCAGCAAGAGAGCCGGAGCCAGGGTCCAGCCTACTGCCGACACCTTGAACCAGAAGAAGGCCTCTTCGGTTGTGGCGGCCCCGGGAAGGAACGTGTACCCGAAAGACCAGAAGGCAAAGGAGAGACAGATCGCGAAAAAGACCCGATTGAGAGCGGCTCTGGGATTGGAATGCAGCAGGTACACCCCCAGGGCCAGATTGAATCCCGTAGCGAGGATCGAGAGGAGAGACAGAAGATGCACCGGTTCCCGCATGGAAACCGAATTCTAGATTCGTCAGTTCGCAAGCGATATGTAGTCGGTAACTGCGAAAAGTCAGCGATTCTCCCGGCCCGCAAGTTGCGGCTCCAGCCGTCTGAGAATCTCGGCCCGCAAACCGTCGACACCCTGACCGTTCAACGCCGAGACAGCCAAACCGCCATTCATCGGTCCCACGGCGTTGTTCGACCGATCCGCTTTGTTGTAGACCGTCAGCACTCGATTCATCTCGACGCCGAGCTCGGTCAGTACCTCCTCTCCGACCTCCATCTGCTCACGCCACTGGGGGTGGCTGCGATCGACAACGTGCAAAACCAGGTCGGCGAACGTGATCTCTTCGAGTGTGCTCTTGAAGGAGGCGACCAGGTGATGCGGCAGTTTGCGAATGAACCCCACGGTGTCCGCGAATACCGCAACCGTTGCGCTATCCAAAGCCCCTCGCCGCAATCTCGAGTCGAGCGTCGCAAAGAGTCGATTCTCAACCTGCGCCCCAGCGTGGGTCAGGGCGTTGAAGAGTGTCGACTTGCCCGCGTTGGTGTAGCCCGCCAGGGCGATCTGGTACACCTGCCGGCGCCCCTTGCGCTGAACCTGACGGGTGCGTTCGATCTTCTTCAGATCCTTCTTCAGGTGCTCGATACGCTTGCGTAGCATCCGGCGATCGACTTCGAGCTGGGTCTCACCCTCGCCGCCCCGCACGCCGATACCCCCAACCTGTCTGGAGAGATGGCTCCAACGTCGAGTCAGCCTCGGTAGCAGGTACTCGAGCCGCGCCAACTCGACCTGGGTTCGCGCCTCCCGCGTACGGGCTCGCTGGACGAAGATCTCCAGAATCAGCCCGCTCCGATCGATCACCTGGCAATCGACGATATCTTCCAGGTTCTTGACCTGGCTGGCACTGAGATCATCGTCGAAGATCACCAGATCGACCCCCAGCGTCGCCGCCGCTGCGCGGATCTCTCCAGCCTTGCCACGGCCGATGAACGTCCTGGCGTCAGGCGACTTGCGCCGCTGCACCCCCCGTCCACCAACCGCCACACCCGCACTGAGAGCGAGCTCGGTCAACTCGTCCAGATGCTCCTCGACCAGCCAACCCGGCTGACCGGGCAAGATGAGACCGACAAGAAAGGCGGTTCGCGTATCCTCGGATGAGGATCGGGGTTCCGACATCAAGTTCAGTTCAGATTCTTGGACAGATTCAGGTCCCGGGATTCAAAAGCACCGATCAAAAATGGTAGGCCACCCCGATATGGGCGATGCCAAAGAGCTGTGCTGCATCGAGATCTGCGTAGTGACCAGACAGCTCGATACGCAGGGTCCAGTTGCGCCTCTCATTCAGCGCCACATCACCGGTCAGGCCGATCGTGGCCCCCACTCCATGGTCGGAGAAGCTCTCGGTTTCAAGCCCCTCCTCGTCCAGCCAGTAATCGCCTCCCATCCAGTAGTAGCCTATGCCTAGGAAGACACCCGGCTCGACAAAGCCACCCGAGAACGAGGCCCTTGTCTCTCGATATTCGCCGGCCAGTGTGGCGTAGTTCAGCGCAGGCCCGAAAGCCTGCGACACCCGCTCGGCCGAGTCCCAATATACGCCGCCCACCCGCACAGCCAGATAGGTCTTTTCCGCGATATCGCTGGTAAAGGTCAACTGCCAGGCCGGGTTACCGAGTCCGGCATCGCTCTCATCGAGCGAGCCGCCGACCCCGATCAAACCCGCAAAGCCGTAGGTGTAGGACCGGGCCAGGGAAACCGAAGCTGGCAGCAGAGTCAACGCAGCCAGAACAACGCAGGTCTCAATGAGTCGTCGCAATGCCACTCCTTTCCTTCAACCGCAAGTATATCTGCCCCGAATCCGTCTCTATCAATGGTTCTTACGGACGACAATGATGTCCATCACAAAGGACATGGGACTGCGCCTTCTCGCGCTCCTTCTCCCACCCGCTTGCCTGTCATGCCATCGCGTCGAAGGGGTCTCATCACTCACTCTGGGTCTCTGCGGTCGCTGCCACCGCGAATTGGATTTTCAATCCAAATCTACCAATGGTGCCTTCAATCCCTGCCCTTCCGCTCTCGACGATCTGCTGTCTCGCTGGACGTATGCTCCGCCGTTCGACGCGGTGATTCACGCGCTCAAGTTCGGTCGCCTCGAGTTTCTCGGAGAGGACCTGGCAGATGGCTTGCATGATGAGTTGCTGGAAGCAAAAGAACTGGAGGTCGATGTGGTGGTACCCATACCCCTTCACTGGCATCGTCGACTGGCTCGGGGCTACAACCAGGCCGAGGCAATTGCCAGGCCGTTGGCCGATCGCCTGGACCGGCCAATGGTGTCGGCGCTGCGGCGCCGTCGGGCGACACGCCCGCAGGCCCAGTTGGGGAAGCACCAGCGTGGAACGAATATGAGCCGCGCTTTTCGACTGCGAACCAGCCACTCGGTAGCCATCGTGGGGCGTCGTGTTCTGCTGGTCGATGATGTGGTGACCACCGGCGCGACGTTGCAGGCCGCTGCCGAGTGCTTGCGACAGGCCGGATCCGACTCGATCCTGGGGCTCGTTGCAGGCCGAACTCCGGCCGCCAGAGGCCGCAGGGGAGCGAAACTCAATAAAGGGGGTGTGGGAAACCGCTTTGACAATAGTGGCCTGAACTCGCTATATTAAGTGAGCGTGTATCCTTGCCGAGAGAGGTGTATTTGAACAGAATTCTGACCTTCGCGATCCTTCTTGCCTGTGTTGGCGGGTTGGCATTCGCTGCTGAGCTGGAGCCGGGCAATGCCGGTTCTCTCGTCGGCCAGGTGACCGGTTCGGCTGCACCCCTGTCCTACTCCAAGGTCTACGTCTATCACCTTTCGGACCAGAGTCTGAGCAAGGTCGTCACCGACCCGGATGGCAACTTTCGTTTCGATCAGCTGCCAGCCGGTCTGTACAAGGTTATCGCCTTCAAGGACGGCTTCGTTCCTGCCATTGCCCTTTTGACCCGTTCGACCCGCGCCGCCAATCAGTATCTGAACCTGAATCTGGCCGAGGAGAGTCGCGAGCCTGGGAAAGAAACCGCCGGCTTCTGGGACATGCGGGAGAAGATCCCCTCAGATGTGTTGCGTGAGATCGAGATGCAAGATGCCACTCGACGAATTCTGGCGAAGTCGGGCATCTCCCAGTCGATCATCGATCCCATCCAGCTCCAGGCAAGCATGCAAGCCATCGCAGGCCTGGAGCAAAACATCGAGATCGGAAGCGCTTCCATGACCGGCGGTCGGGTTGGAGTCGAGGGAGCGATCGCCGACTTTCATGTCGGTCTGACGGGAGACTTCATTTCTCTGCAACAGGTTCCTGGAGAGGGCAACACCGTTTCGTCGGAACCTTCCGGACGTGCTCAAATCCTTTCGCTGAACGTCCACAACAGCGGTGCGACCGGTGTGCGGGTCTCGTCGATCAACAACTACATGAGCCGCAACGAGTCGGAAAGCCGCCCTGGGAGCTATGTTGGCCTGGAACGTCATCAGGTTTCATGGTCACAGGACTATGGAGCCCTGGGGAGATCCACCTTCTCGGCTGAGTATGCCGAGGAGAACAACTTCTTCCGTCAAGCTCCGATCCAACCCTATGGTATTCCCGATGCTTCGCGCCTCTGGCGAGTCGAAGGATCCTACGCGGCCAGTCCGACCAAGCGTTCAACCATGCAAACCGGCTTTCGATACCGTGAGCGCCAGCCGCTTTTCGATGTCGAGACCCGCTCGGTTCGCGAGAACTTCGACTACATACCCGCACAGCGGGTCGATTTGTTCGGGCTCGGAGGACTGCAAGTCAACCCCGACATCCTGGTGGAGTTTGGTCTCTACTCCACGATGAGTGATGGCAGTCTCTCACTCTCCCCGTCGGGCGGCATGGCGTTGCGAATCGGTGAGGACTGGCGGGCCCTGGCTTCCGGTAGCTTGCGCGTCCACGATGACGAGGCTTCCACTCTCCACTCCGACTTCAACACTGCACTTTTTGGTGATTATGACAGCTGCCAGACCGTCGAGGAATTCTGCTACCACCTCAAACTGGCCCATCAGACCGAAGAGCTCGAGAACCTGAGCTTGGGACTGGTCCACCGTCGCTACGCGGAGACGTTGCACCTGTATTTCAACCAGGACTTTTTCAGTCGGCTCGAGAGCCTCTACCTGGTAGAGGGCGACGACGTCCCGGAGGTTCAGCTATCGGCCAGCCGACGTCTGGCTCCCAGGATTCTGGCTCGCCTTTCCTCCAATATAGCAACCGGAGGGGGTGGCATTCTTTATGCCATGGACGACAGGTCCTACGAGAACGAGGTCCGCTACCTGGTGACCTCATTGGATACCCAGTTCGAGAAGACTTCGACCGGTGTGTTCGTGGCATTCCACCATGTGGCTCAGCAGCTCAACCCCCTGGATGAGGGATCTCTCGATAGCCGTGAAATGGCGCCCGAGATGGAGCTCGAGCGACTGCAGGTAATGCTGACCCAGGATCTGGATGTCCTGAGCCGGCTGGTGGCAGACTGGGCTGTGCATCTGAATATGGAGCTCAGCCGTGGAATGACGGCCGAGACAGATCCACAGCTCGAAGACGAAGAGCTCCGCAAGCGTGTCATGGGCGGCGTTACCTTCAGCTTCTAGCCCCTCCCCTTCTTTTACAGCCTCCTGATCCTCTCCGTTGCAGGAAGATCGGCCTGTTCTCGCCCTGGACTCGCGGGATTGCTGCCACCAGATCGGCTTCCGGCCACCTTGGAAACGGGCGCCTCATCCACCTCGGTCCGACATCGGCGGGCTTCAACCCGCGACTGCACAGATTCCTGGGCGTCAAAGGATTGGATCCAAGCGCTTGAACGATATCCAGAAAGTTGGATAATAGTGACTGGGGTCCCGCTACGACTGTGTTCTCAGGGCTTCAAATGGCCATTTTCAGCGACTTCCATAGCAGGCAGATGGCACGGAATGTGCTACTTCCGGATAGTACGTTGGAGAACGTACCGACGATGACCTCTGAGTCCAAAGCCCGACCCCGACTGCTGATCAGCGCATTGATCCTTGCAGCTGCGGTCGTGGCATTCGCCGGATT
Source organism: uncultured Acidobacteriota bacterium (assembly GCA_963707075.1). GTDB lineage: Bacteria > Acidobacteriota > Thermoanaerobaculia > Multivoradales > JAHEKO01 > CAXMQZ01. Next base: position 561,111 of record CAVPOX010000001.1, on the reverse strand, counting down.
GAGTTTCTCCAGAAAAGCGCAGACATTCCAACCAATTGGATTCGAGGCGATCGACCGGGGAGGTTCCTGGGAGATCCAATCAGTCGCCGGTGGCCCTGGTGGCGCCCTCCAGGTCGGCGATCAGATCCTCCTGATCAATGGACAGGAGTATGGGCAGATCTCCAATCCCGAGGCCCACCTTCGTCGGCACACGACAAGCGAATTCGTGGTGGTGCGCAACGATGAGTTGCTGACTGTCAGTCACACACTGCCACCCCTGAAGATTGACTTCCCCTATCTGATTCTCTCGCTCATCGGCATCGCCTACCTGCTGATCGGCGTCTACACCCTGCTCCGAGACGGTCGCAAGCCTGCGTTTCTCTTCTTTCTCTGGTGTGTGACCTCGGCGGTGCTCTACATCGCATCGCCAGCACCGCCCTACGATTGGGCTGGACGCACCATCTACGTTCTCGATGAGATCGCCCGGATACTCGTGGCTCCCCTGACCCTGCATCTCTTCACCGTCTTTCCAAGACCGGTGGCACAGGATCCACGGGTCAGCAAGCTCATCCCGTTCTTCTACATACCCAGCGCTTTTCTTCTCGCCCTGCAAGTCGACCTGGTGCTGTTCGGCGGCCGGTGGTTGTTCGCTGGTAATACCGCGGCAGCCCTCGGTCGGCTGGACGACCTCGAGCTCTATCATCTCGTGGCCTTCTCGCTGGCTGCCGTCGCGGTCCTGTGGTGGCGTCTTCGTCGTATCAGCCAGCCCGAGCCTCACCGTCAGGCTACCTGGATCGCCATTGGCATGGCTGGTGGCTACCTGCCGTTCCTGGGCCTTTACGTGCTGCCAGCGACCCTGGGAGCCCAGTGGCATCAAGGAATCACCGCCGCAGCCGTGCTACCCCTTGCTCTTGTTCCCCTGACCTTCGCCTACGCGATCCTGCGTTACAAGCTCTGGGACATCGGAGTCATCGTTCGCGACACCATGACCCTGGGGTTGACTGTTCTGGTTGGCGTCGTCGGATTCTCGTTGGCAAATCTGGTGGTGAACCGATTGGTTCCGGACGATCTGGCTGCCGCCCGCACCCTGATTACCTTCGCTTCCGGTCTGGCCATCGCCGGGTTGCTGGTTCCGACCAGGAACTCCATTGGCAGCTCACTGGAGCGCCTGCACTATCGGGGAACATTCAGCAAACGCCGGGCCCTCGCCCGTCTGGGACAGGAAATGCTCCAGGAGCACAGTCTCGGCAGGCTCTGCGCGTCGCTGGTTGATGACTTGCAGGCGGCGCTGGAGCTCGATCAGGTGTCGCTGTTCCTCAACCATAGAAACAGGCTGCTACCTTTCCGACCCCAGAGGGACCTCCCTCCTGATCTCCAGACGAACGACTTTACCGCCGATTTCTGGAACTCGGAGCTCGAGTCCTTGACCGGTGTCGAGTTTCCCACCAACGAGCTCACGGCTCAACAGCAGCTGTTCACCGCCGGATTCCGCTATGCCTTTCCGTTGCAGGTTCGCAATCAGCCCATCGGCATCCTGCTCAGCGGCTACAAACAGGGTGAGTTGCCACTGAGCAGCGATGATCTGGAGTTGATCCGCGGTGTGGTCAATCAGGCGTCGCTGGCGTTGGAGAACGCGCAGCTGATGGAGCGACTGAGCTCGCAGGTGGAAGAAGTCGGGCGCCTGCAACGCTACACCCAGCAGATCATTGAGTCCTCACCCGCAGCCATTGCGGTGGTCGATTCGACCGGAAGTCTGCAATCTGTGAACAAGGCGTTCGGCGAGCTTGTCCAGAGCGAGCCCAATGCGTTGGCCGGCCAGCCCTTCAGCAAGCTCCTGCCAGTCGACGAGCTGCCAGAATCCCAGCAAGGGCCGCGTGAGCTCAGTTTTCGAGATGCCAAGGGTGAGGTTCGTCACCTACAGATCTCGGTTGCACCCTTCGACGAGGACCAGAACGAAGAGCTGCGCGTCATCGTCCTGCAGGATGTCAGCCAACGCGTCGCGATGGAGAATGCGCTCAAAGAGCAGGAACGATTGGCCTCCCTGGGCATGCTCGCAGCAGGAGTCGCCCACGAGGTCAACACCCCGATTACCGGAATCTCGAGCTACGCCCAGATGCTCCTCGCCGAGACTCCTGAAGGCGACCCGCGACGCGAGCTCCTGGAGAAGGTCGAAAAGCAAACCTTCCGCGCCGCTCGCATTGTGAACAACCTGCTCGATTTCGCCCGCAAACCGGACGGCGAGCAGGCAACGGTGCCGTTGGCACCCTTGCTGAACGAATGCCTCGTGTTGCTCAAGGAACGGCTGATGTCCAAGAATCTTCGGCTGGAGTGGGAACAGCCTGAAGAGGAGATTCGCGTCAAGGGCAATGTCGGTGAGCTGCAGCAGGTTTTCACCAATCTGATCGTCAACGCAGTGGATGCCCTGCAGGATGGAGGGCAGCTCAAGGTACAGCTCGAGGCCGATGAGCAGTGGGTCTGGGCGTCTGTCGAGGACAATGGACACGGCATCCCGATGGAGGACCTGGACAAGATCTTCCAGCCCTTCTACTCGACCAAGCTTGCCAAGGGGGGCACCGGGCTGGGTCTCTCGATCAGCTACAACATTGTCCATCGCCATGGGGGCGAGATCCGCGTAGTCAGTCATTCAGGGGAAGGAAGCCGTTTCATCGTCGAGCTGCCTCGGGTCGTCGAACACGGGAAGGGGAGCTCATGAGTATTCTCATCATCGACGACGAAGAGATCCTGCAGGATGTCCTGACTTCACTGCTGCGCAAGGAGGGCTACGCCACACTCAGCGCGACGACCGCTCAGGCAGGTATCGACATCCTCGGCAAGGAAGATGTCGATCTGGTGCTACTCGACCTGATGCTGCCAGACATGTCGGGAATCGAGGTACTGAAGCGGATTCGCGCCGAAGACCCGGATCAGGTGGTGGTGGTCATTACCGCGTTCTCCTCGATCGAAGGCGCTATCGAGGCCATGCGAGAGGGAGCTTTCCACTACATCCCGAAGCCCTTCAAGAACGAGGAGGTCCTGCTGACCATCCGTCACGGTCTCGAGCGCCGGCGACTGACCTCGGAGAACCGGCAACTCCGCGAGGAGTTGAGGCAGCGATATGCCTTCGACAACATCATCGGCAAGAGTAAACCGATGCAGAAGGTTTTCGAGCTCATTCAACTGGCGGCGCCGGCGAACAGCAATATCCTGATTCTGGGCGAGAGCGGAACCGGCAAGGAGTTGGTTTCGAAAGCGATTCACCTGCACTCCCGGCGAGCGGCGGGGCCGTTTGTCACCGTCAACTCCGGTTCCATGCCAGCGGATCTATTGGAGAGTAATCTCTTCGGTCACGTCAAGGGCGCCTTTACCGGTGCTGTCGCTCACAAGAAGGGTCTCTTCGAGCTCGCCCACGGCGGCAGTATCTTCTTCGACGAGATCGGCAATATCCCAATCGACACACAGTCCAAGCTCCTCCGGGTGATTCAGGAGAAGGAATTCATGCGGCTCGGCGGGGTGGAGACCCTGAAAGCAGATGTGCGTATCATCGCTGCGACCAACGCCAATCTGGAGCAGGAAGTGCAGAAGGGGGAGTTTCGCGAGGATCTCTACTATCGGCTGAATGTGATCACGGTCGCGCTGCCGCCGCTACGTCAGCGCACTGAGGACATCCAATTGCTGGCCCGGTCCTTCCTGACGAAATACGCCGAAGAGAACGACAAGCCACTCGAAGAGATCGAACCGGCCGCCATGGAGATCCTCATGGACTACCATTGGCCCGGTAACGTCCGTGAGCTGGAGAACGTCATCGAGCGTGCAGTCGTCCTCTCCTCCGGCAAGAGTCTCAGCATCGACCTGTTGCCACCGGCTGTGCGGGAACCCAGCGGCATGCCGACTCCGACCTCGAGCCTGCCGGTCAACGGCATGTCCTTCAAGGAGGCTGTGGCCTCCTACGAACGTCAACTGATTGTCCGAGCTCTGCAGAATGCCGAGGGCGTGCAGAAGAGGGCGGCGCAGTTGCTCAAGGTCAAGCCGACGACACTGCACGAGATGATGAAGCGTCTCGAAATTTCGGTCGATCGCGTTCCGAGCTGACTCGGAGCTGGCAACGGAACAGGCTGGCGGTGCTTCGGTCTGCAGTCATGCAGCCCTGGTCATAGAACCCACGAGTATCCCAGTTTCAGGAAAAGCGTTCGGTTGGACTGGGTCAGGGAGAGATCCTGATACCCCTCACGGGTGTCCGAGTAGCCGACGAATACCACGGTGCGCGGATTCACCTTGTAGCTGAAAAGGAACTGACTGAACAGGTCCTGGCTATTGGCTTCGACGTCGTCGTCGATGTAGAGATCCGTGTTGCGATCGACGTTCGAGTACTGCACGATCGCCCGCACAAAGGTACGTCTGGTGAATTGGTAGACCATCCGCAGCTGGCTGAGATGGGCTGCGAAGAGACGTCCCTCCGCGACGTTCATGCGCTGGTAGGTATAGTCGAGGTCGGTACGCAGGTGAAGCCCTAGATTGAGCGACAGCTCCGGATTGAGCAATAGCTGTCGTCCTGGTCGGGTGTTGTCAAAGTCGATCTGATCCCCATATCGGCTGGACATCTGCAGGCGAACCAGACCATTGGGACGAATTTCAATCCAGTTTCTGATCGACTGCAGAGCGAACAACTCACCATCCCAATAGCTCTCACCCGTGGACAGACCCACCCACACGAAGCTCTGTAGCGGCCCCGTGTAGACTCCCCAGACATCACTCTCTTCATTGAGTAACAGCCCCGAGGGGTCCTCGGCCCTCTCGTACTCCCCACCGGCACTCAGCCGGTTATACCAGTCCCCAGATTCGCCCCACCAATGATGCTCGATACCGGTGACCGCTTCTCGATAGCCCACCTGCGGCATGAAGCCCATATCGGCCCGAAAACCTTCGCTGACGTCCCTGTACCTGGCCCAGCCCTGCCAACTGCGCGAGTCGTGAGCATAGGACAACAGATACGACCGACCGTCGAAGTCGCCAATTGGCTGGTCGTAATCAGCGGCGATTTCGTCCGGGTAGACGCTCTGCGAGCCCATCGCCTGGAAGCGTACGGAATCGGATTCGCGAAACCGATAGAGGCCATCGATGCCCGCCACCAGGTTTTCGTATCCTTCGCCTTTGCGGCCGGTGAAGATCGCGCCGATACTCGAGGATTCGCCAAAGTCCCGACGGTATCGCAAGGCGGCATCATCGGTTGGAAAGTCGAACGAGTCACTTTCCGAGCTGGTGGCTCCGGGAAAGATGAGATTGGTGACCGAGTCTCGCGCCACGAAGGTCCCGACACCATGGTTACCCTGTCGACCGGTCAGCCGAATACCCCAGTCCGGGGCTGAGACGTTGCGGGTGAAGACCACATTGAAAGGTGTGCGGAACATATCCGCCCCTTCCAGAAAGAACGGTCGCCGCTCTGGAAAGAAAAGAGTGAACGTCGTGTTGATGTCCAACTGCGCTACGTCTGCCTCGACCTGCGAGAAATCAGGGTTGAGAGCCAGGCCCAGGACCATACTCGGCGTCATGCCCCAGGTTGCCGTCAAACCCAATTCGCCTTCGCCCTCCCCATCCTCGAGAGCACCCTCCGGGAAGTCGGCTCGCTCGTCCTGTCGGCCCGCAGTCAGCGTGGGAACCAGCTCCAGATTGCGTCCGGGCGTCGCTCCGGCAAAGCCCTGGACCTTGGAGATCTGACAGAGGTAGCAGCTTATGTTCCGATCCATCGGCTGGGCAGCGATGCGCACTCGGTCCGAGCGCGGGTAGAACCGGATGGCGTCGAAACCCCACACCTGCTCGCCTCCGCCCTGGGGAAAGCGCAGTTGCTGGAAGGGAATGGCGAACTCGACGACATACCCCTCGTCGGTAAGTCGACCGGCAGAATCCCAGATCGCATCCCAACTCTCATCCTCACGCCCGGTTACGTCGTCCTGAAACAGGTCCATCTGCACACCCAGCGGATTGACGAAGAATTCGAAGGCGCGACGCTCGTCATTGAAGGTGTCGAGCACCACACCGACAAAGTCGTCGTTGAAGGCCCGATCCCGATCGGACAAGTGCGCCCGAATGGCACTGGGATCGGGATCATGCGCCCTGAAGGCCACATAAAGGTGGGTGTCGTCGTAGGTGACCAGGCAGGTGGTCCTGACCGGGGCTGGAGTGTTCTCTCCCGGCCGGGTCTCATAGTCGAGCTGGATCTGGACCGCCTCCTGCCACGTCTGTTCATTCAGAATGGCATCCACCCGGATCTTGCCGGCAGACCGAGGGACATCGTACGGAATCACCGTGTCAGTCGAGGAGGAAAATACCCGCTCCTGACGGCCCGACACCGGCGCCGAGCTCATGGCGACAAGAACCAGTGCTACCAGTGCATACCAGATCCGCTCCGGATTGCAGAAAGCCAGGCCCGACAAACGACTGGAGGGCCGCAAAAGTCCCTGATTCATTGGGTTTCGATCCGAAAGAAGCGGCTCAACTGCATATACGCTCTCGGCAGCGAGATGTTTGTCGATTCCACTCGTCCAAAGGTGCCTCCGGGGTGCCAGAGGAGCGAGACCGACACTTTATCGGGTTACCAGAACCGAGACGAGTGACCGCGTCTACAGAAGGTTTCGGCCGAAGCTTGCGACTGGGGAATTTATTGAGTATCCTTCGTTGTTCTTGGCGTGGCGGGCACAAATTCCGCCCCGCTGACCCGAGGTAGAGTCATGAGGAAAGACATTCATCCCGAGTTGCATCTGATAACCGCGTCCTGTGCTTGCGGCAATACGTTCCAGACTTATTCCACCAAGGAAGAGCTGCGGTTGGAGATCTGCAACGCCTGCCACCCCTTCTTCACTGGCAAGCAGAAGTTCGTCGACACCGCGGGTCGCGTCGAGCGTTTCCGACAACGCTACGGCGACGGGTAGCTTCTCCAACTCCAGCAGCATCACCGCGGTTCTCGGGCAGGGTACGGGACCTCAGGAAACCTGTATCTGGCGATAGACTGGTTTCTCACCTGGAGTTTGCAGATCCGACAGATTTCACCACAGGACAATACCCATGAACGATCAACTCACAGAGCTCGAAAAGACTTACGACGACTTGACCGCCAAGCTCGCCGACCCGGAAGTGCTGAGCGACCAGGATACCTTCCGGAAGACCAGCAAGAAGCTGGCCGAGATTACGCCGGCGGTGGAGCTCTTTCGCCAGCTTCGCCAGGTCGATCAGCAGCTCGCCGAAACCGAGGAGATGCTCGACAGTCTGCCCAAAGAGGACGAGCTGTGGGAGATGGCCCAGGAGGAGACGGCGGGGCTCGAGGCACGCAAGGAGGAGCTGGAAGAGAAGTTACGAATCGAGATGACGCCCAAGGACCCCAAAGACGCACGCAATGTCGTCATCGAAATCCGCGCCGGGACAGGAGGCGATGAGGCAACCCTGTTCGCGGCGGAGCTCTTTCGCATGTACAACCGCTACGCCGAGCAACAGGGCTGGAAGGTGGACATCATCGACCTCTCGGAGTCGGGCATCAGGGGGGTCAAGGAGGTCTCGGCCATCATCGAAGGCAAAGGAGCCTACAGCCGACTGAAATACGAGGCCGGTGTCCACCGGGTCCAGCGCGTACCGGAAACCGAAGCTTCGGGGAGGATTCACACCTCGGCGGTGACCGTCGCCGTGTTGCCCGAAGCCGAGGATGTCGAGATCAAGCTGGACGAGAAGGATCTGAGAATCGACCGCTACTGCTCCTCCGGCCCGGGCGGTCAGGGTGTCAACACCACCTACTCGGCGGTCCGCATCACCCATCTGCCGACCAACATCGTGGTGACCTGCCAGGACGAGCGGAGCCAGATCAAGAATCGAGCCAAAGCCCTGCGGGTTCTCAAGTCGAGGTTGCTCGAAGTCGAGCGTGAAAAGGCCGACTCCGAGCTCACCGCCGAGCGACGCAAGATGGTAGGGAGTGGAGATCGATCGGAGAAAATCCGCACCTACAACTTTCCGCAGAATCGAGTGACGGATCATCGCATGGGCCTGACGGTTCACAAACTGCCGACAATTCTCGAAGGCGATCTGGATCCCCTTATCGAGCCGATCACCGCCTACTTCCTAGCCGAGAAGATGCAGCAGATCGCAGCCAGTACCGGCAATTGACGCTTGCCGTTCTCAGTCTTGCGGATCTGGTTCGAGCAGCAGAACCTGTAGATCGGCGACATTCGTTCCGGTGGGCCCGGTGATGAGTAGATCGCCAGCGGCAGAGAGTGCGGCGTAGCTGTTGTTGTCATCGAGCTCTGCCAGCGGATTCAGCGAGGCCCGACGCACGCGGGCGACCGTCTCCCCATCCACCAGACCTCCGGCAGCCTCTGTCGGACCGTCTCTGCCGTCTGTGCCTCCACTGAGAAAGACCCAGTCGCCAGGTAGGGGTCGGGCATCGAGACGCAGAGCCAGGGCCAGCGCCATCTCCTGATTCCTCCCTCCTCGACCTCTCCCCTCGAGGGTCACCGTCGTCTCTCCTCCGGCCAGTATCGCCAGGGGCCGCTGCTGTTTCCACTCCCGGCGACCAGCGTCCTCAATAACGATTGCGGCGTCCCGGGCCTCGCCAACAAGCGCATGCGTGACAACGACGGTTTCAAAGCCGAGAGCCTCCGCCCGGCCGCAGGCGGCTGCGAGACTCTGGCTGTTCGCGCCTACCAGGCGGTTGACGACCTGGTCGAACACGGGATCTCCAGCGGTCGGCGTGTCGGCAATGGCTCCACGCACGCCTTGCGCGACCCGTGCCCACACTCGGGGTGGCACCTTGGTGCTGAGACCGTAACGCACCAGAATCTCACGCACATCCTGGAAGCTCGTTGGGTCGGGCGCCGTCGGGCCGCTCGCGACAACACTCGGGTCGTCGGCGACCACATCGGAGAGAATCAAGGCTTCCACCCGTCCCGGGAAGGCCAGTCGAGCGAGCCCACCTCCCTTGAGAACCGAGAGATGCTTACGCACGGCGTTGATCTCCTCGATCGGCGCACCAGAAGCCAGAAGCAGTCGGGTCGTCTCGATCTTCTCGTCCAGGCTGATGCCCGGCGCCGGCGCTGGAAGCAAGGCGGAACCTCCGCCCGAGATGAGCGTCAACAGAGCATCTCCCTTTCGACTACCGACCAGATACTCTTGCACCGCCGCCGCGGCCGCCACGCCAGCCGCATCCGGCACCGGATGACCGCTGGCGAAGACGTCGAACCGGTCCAGATCCCGATAATTCTCCCGGTTCACAGCCACGACTCCTGGTCCCGAGAAGACTCCTGCAGGCAGCATTTCTGATGCCGCCTCCGCCATCGACAGACCGGCCTTGCCAAGAGCGATGACCCGCAAGGTGGCCTCGGAGGACAGGACCTCGCCGGCGATTACGGGCAGCCCGTTGGCACCAACCTCGAGGTTTTCTCGTACGGCTCGCCGAGGATCGGCCGCACGCACTCCCTCCTGAAAGATCTCCCTGGCTGCCCATCGTAACCGCTCGATCGATTGCCGATCACCCTTCATGCAGCCCGCTCCCGCTCTGGTTCATTGGATACACTGCCGCTGTGAATCCGATGATAAGCGAAATCCTGGCGGACGCACGCCAGCATCTGGCAGCGGCCGATTTCAGACCCTCCACTCGGGAAGCCAACCTGCTGTTGGCGGCTACCCTGCATTGGACAGAGGCCCAGGTCCTGGCAAGACAGGATCGAACCCTCTCGACAGAAGATCGGGAACGGTTTGCCCGTGCACTCTCGCGTCGTCTCGCGGGAGAGCCGATCGCCTACATTCTCGGATACAAGGAATTCTATGGCCGGTCCTTCGCCGTCGACAATCGTGTGTTGATTCCCCGGCCCGAGACTGAGCATCTCGTGGCGACAGCGCTGGAGCTCCCGCTGCCAGCGAGGCCATCCATTCTCGATGTGGGAACGGGCTCGGGCTGTCTCGCCTGCACCCTGGCGTTGGAGCGGCCCGCCTCGCGGGTCGTGGCCTCCGACCTGTCCCTCGCTGCCCTGGCCGTTGCCCGGCACAACCGATCGCAATATGAGCTGGCCGAGCGACTCCTTCTGGTGGAAACCGACCTGGCGGTTGGCCTCGATCTGGCAACCTTCGACCTCGTTCTCAGCAATCCTCCCTATGTCGCACCAGAGGAGGTGCCGGACCTGTCCCGCGAGATCGTCGACTTCGAGCCCGAGTTGGCGCTGCTTGCCGATTCTGCGGGCCTGGCGATCTACGAGCGGCTGCTGAACGGACTCTTCGAGCTGCGCTCCGGGGTCTGGCTGGTGGTCGAAATCGGTGCCGGCCAGGAACTACAGATACGGGAGCTCGCAGCGGACTCCTCTTTCGAGCTGGTCGAGGTTCGACCCGACTACGCAGGCCTGCCGAGAGTTGCACTGCTGCAGCGCCGTTGATGCTTCATAATCGCCACCGGAGAAGCGATCGTGGACTATTTTCAGATCACTGGCCCGACCCGCCTGGCCGGGAAGGTGCGGGTTGCCGGAGCCAAGAATGCAGCTCTTCCGGCGCTGGCCGCCTGTCTACTGACCGAAGACAGGGTGGAGCTTTCCGGCTTACCCCAGGTTCGGGATCTGCGCACACTGAGAGCCTTGCTCGAACACCTTGGCGTCGACTCCGTCGAGGTCGGCGCCTCTAGCCTGACTCTGCATCATGCCAACTCTCCCCAGCTCGCTGATGCACCCTATGATCTGGTCAAGACCATGCGCGCCAGCGTGCTGGTCCTCGGACCGCTGGTCGCCAAACTCGGCTCTGCCAGGGTATCGCTGCCGGGGGGGTGTGCCATTGGGGTCCGTCCGATCGATCAGCATCTCGCAGGGTTGACGGCACTCGGTGCCGAGGTGCGACTCGAGCACGGTTATGTCACTGCAACCGCCAAGCGACTCGTCGGCGGCCGGTTTCGTTTTGCCGTCCCCACCGTGACAGGCACCGAGAACCTCCTGATGGCCGCTACCCTGGCCAGGGGATCCACCGTCCTCGACAACTGTGCTCGGGAACCCGAGATCGTCGATCTGGCCGAGCTGCTCGGCAAGATGGGAGCCCGCATTGCGGGGGCGGGCGGAGGGACCATCGAGATCGAAGGGGTTGACCGACTCTCTGGCGCCAGGCATCACATCCTCCCAGATCGCATCGAGGCCGGGACCTACCTGATGGGAGCAGCTATCACGGGCGGCGATGTCCTGGTCGAGAAGGCCCGCTCAGGCGACCTCGCGCCCCTTCTGGAAAAACTGGCGGAGGCGGGCTGCCTGATCGAGACTTCCGATCAGGGAATCCGGTTGACCCGTTCCTCCCCACTTCGACCCAGGGACGTGGTCACCGCCCCTCACCCCGGATTCCCGACCGATCTGCAGGCACAGTACATGGCACTGATGACTCAGGCCACCGGGCAGACCACCATCTGTGAAACCGTCTTCGAAAACCGATTCCAGCATGTCGCAGAGCTCGTCCGCATGGGCGCCGATATCCAGGTCGATGGCACACTGGCCCGGATTCACGGCCCGACTCCCCTGTCGAGCACCCATGTGATGGCTACCGATCTCCGAGCCTCGGCCTGCCTGGTATTGGCTGGCCTGGTGGCCAGCGGTGTGACGAGTGTCGATCGGATCTATCACCTCGATCGCGGCTATGAGCAGATGGAAGCCAAGCTTCGCGCTCTCGGCGCCCGGGTCGAGCGTCGGTCGACCCGGGACGGAATCCCGCGGCGATGAGATTCTGGCAGCTCCTGGTACTCGCCCCCCTCCTCATCGGTGCTGCGGCCGATCCGCGCCCCGGGCTCGTCGAGCTGCAGATGGAAGCAAGGCAGACTGCCGCCCTGCAGCAGGTCGAGCAGTTCCTCCAGGAGGACAATCCACGAGCCCAGGCTTGGGGGATGGACTACTTGCGCGGGCACCTGCTCGAGCAAGCTCAGAGAGCGGCGGAGGCGCCAGCGGCGTTCGAGACCGCGATCGAAATGACGCCCCAGTTGGCTGATTACGCGAGTTACAGAATCGCCCTCAACCATTTTGAATCGGGTCGACCAGGGGCCGCCGCAGAGCGACTGGCCAACCTCCTCGCCGAGAATCCTTCGGCACCCCTGATTCCCAAGGCCGCTCAGCTGCTCAATCGTGCCCTCGCGGAGGAGGGTGGTGGCTGCGGAGTCCTCGACGGGTGGCAGAGCTGGGGCCTGGATCGAGCTCGAACCCGAGAGATTCAAATTCCCCTGGTCGACTGTGCTCTCGAAGCCGGGGAGACCGACCGCGCCATGGAGCTCATGGTAGCGATCTTGCGCGGGAGTCGCGAAGACGAGGCCGCCCTGGAGGCGGCGATGCGTATGGCAGCTCTCTTCCCTGCCGACATGGACCCACCAACGGCCTTGCGAGTCGGATTGGCGCTCCATCATCACCGGGACTTTGCAGGGGCCATCCCTCTTCTCGAGTCGAGCCTGGAGGATTCGACCTCGAGCACCCGCGGCCTGGGACAGGTTGACGAAACCGACATTCTCTATGCGCTCGCCCGGAGTCACTACTGGCAGGGTCACTACAAGGCGGCAGCAGAGAGATTCACACTCGCGGCAGACCAGGGCTCGGCCGCCAAAGACGTCGCTCGAGCCCTGTTTCAACGAGGCCGTTGCCTGGCGCTCGAGGGCAACTGGGATGGTGCTGTGACCAGCTACCGGCGGGCTGCCGATGCCGATCCGAATGGCTCTTGGGCCGCCGCCGCACTGCTCTCCGCCCTGCGGCTCGAGTGGCGGCAGGATCGTGAGGAAACCGCCCTGGCTCTCTTCGAGGAGATCCGCTCTCGGGGGAGCTGGCGGTCGAGTCTCGAACGGGCCGCTCTCTTCCTGGCAACCTCGGATCTGGTCAGAGGCCGAACCGTGCGCGCCGGCGCCTGGCTGGACCTTGCGAGCCACGCCCTTCGTCGAGACAGCTCGGAGATTGGCTATTGGCGAGGTCGGCTGGCCGAGCTCGAGAACCGCCCGAGCAGAGCTCTCGATCACTACCTCTCAGTGGTAGCGGCCGACCGCTATCATCCACTGGCTCAGAGCGCGATAGCGCGCTGGAGCCAAGGGAAGCTCCGCGAGGCCGCGCACCAACGGGCCATACAGCTAACCGAGTCGGGCAGCACTTCTGATCTCCTGCAGGCCTGGTTGCTTGTGCCCGCAGATCATCCGCGAAAGACCGAGCTACGACAACAGCTCCTCGAACGCCTGCGCCAGAGCTCCCGCAATCGACCCTTCATCGAGATGCGGGCTGTAGCACCAGCAGAATGGCCTCTCTGGAAACAGCGCGTGCGCCGTTCGGAGGACATCCTTCTCGGCCTGGGACTCATCGAGACCATGTCCGCCTCCGTCCGTAGCGCTTTTCCCTTACAGGACACCGCCCTGGCCCTGAGCGGTAGTGAGCTCCTGGTCGTAAACGGCCTCCACCGATCGTCCCTTTACTCGGCGGAAGTGATCGGCCGGCGCATTCCCTCCGGGTTGCCCCAGGCGTTCCTGCCAACGAGCTTCCGCCGCCTGCTATATCCCCGGCCCTACGACTCCATCGTTGCACACCAGACGGCTCGCTTCGGCGTGGATGCTGCTCTGTTGACCGCGATCATCCGCGAAGAAAGTCGCTTCGATCCCATGGCAGTCTCCCCGGCCGCTGCCCGAGGATTGACCCAGTTCGTCCTACCCACCGCCCAACGCCTTGCTCGCAAGCTCGACCTGGAGGGTCTTGACTCCGCCGATCTGCACGACCCGGAAATCGCTGTCACTCTCGGGGCGGCCTACCTTGCAGAGCTCGAACGGCTCTTCGACGGCAACATTTTCCAGGTTGTCTCGGCCTACAACGCAGGTGAGGACCTGGCTCGGTTGTGGTTGAGCTACTGCTTCAGCCACGACTCCGCCGAGTACTTCACCAAGGTCGGCTACACCCAGACTCGAGACTACCTCGCGAAAGTGCTCAGCAGTCGCGAGCAGTACCGCGAGATCTACGCTCAGCAGTCAAACTAGGTCTGCCACGAAGTTGGCCTCTAGGACGTACCGGCTTGATCGATGGTGATCAGGTTGGCCGGGAGTGAATCGAAGGCGCTTTCAAAGTAGTCTTCCACATCTGCTGCCTGCACGAGCTCCGCGGTCCAGCGTTCCAGCTCGTCATTCATGCGTTGCTCGCGCAGCAGCGAGCGGATCGGTTCACGCACCTCGGACATGGGCGGCACCTCACTGCCTCGACCAACCAACTGCGGCACCAGCTCCTCATCGTAGTACTGGCTGATGTCCTCGAGACTGACGAAGATACGCGCTCCGAGTCTCTCTTCGACATAGATCCAGATCATGACCTGTCGGGCGAGCAGTTGACGTGCGCCTTGCTCGTCCAGGCCCAGATCCGCGAGCACCTTGTCGAATTTCGCCGGTCCTCCAAGGCGCTTCTGCAGTCGCGCGAACTCGCCGTCGACGATATCGATTGGCACTTCGGCAAAACCGAAGCGATCTACTTCGTGAAACCGCAGGCGCTCTTCGATGAGAAAATCCAGCGCTCGGCGGTAGGTGTCTCGTTCGTCCTCGTCCGGTTCCGGCTTGACGATGCCGAAGGCGAGAATCTGTTCAGCCTCGGAAGCCAGGATCGGGTCATCATCGACCACCGCCAGAATCCGATCCGCCGGGTTCCGCTCCTCTGCTGTCAGGCAGACAGCTCCCCCCATCGCGAAAGCTCCGGCCATGACGGCTACCAGGAGAACTGTGTGACAAAACCGCATGGGAGCGGCATGCTAGCATAGCGACTCGGACGCGAACGAGAGCCATGGCTACACATTTGACCGTCGGCCTGGCGCAGATGGACTGCCGCCTGGGTGCCGTGGAAGCGAACCTCGAGCGGCATCTCGAATGGATCGCCAGGGCTCGCGAGCGGCAGGTGGAGCTGCTGTTGTTTCCGGAGCTCTCCCTGACCGGTTACCGGCTTCTCCACCTCACCAGCCAGGTCGCCATCCGACTGGAAGACTCGGCTGTCCTCGATCGATTGAAGGCCGCCACCTCCGACATGTCGGTAGTGGTTGGACTCGTCGAGGAGGGTAAAGAGGGTTTTCTCTTCAACAGCGCGATTCTTCTCCACGATGGAGAGATCGTCCACGTTCACCGCAAGCTCTATCTGCCAACCTACGGCATCTTTCAGGAGGGGCGGTTCTTTGGCCAGGGTGGGTCTCTCGATCTGGCGTCGATCGATGGCCAATCTCTCGGACTCTTGATCTGTGAGGATCTGTGGCACCCTCACCTGGCGCGCAGCCAGGCTCTTGCCGGTGGCAAGCTCCTGGCCGTGCTTTCAGCCGGCCCTGGTCGTATCGGATCCGGGGAGACCTTCGAGAGCCAGGACACCTGGGAGTGCCTGACCCGGTCTACAGCGTTGGTCAACACCTGTTGGCTCACCTACTGCAACCGCGTCGGCTGGGAAGAGGGATCCTTCTATGGAGGGGCAAGCCATATCGTTCGTCCAGATGGTCAGATCCTGATGCGTGCCGCGTCACTCGAGGAAGAGCTGCTGGTGGCTCGACTCGACCTGCGTGAGGTCGATCGGGCGCGCTGGCGTCTGCCCTTGCTGAATTCTCATCGCCGCGATATCGAGGGCCTCAAGTGAGCGCCAGGGATCGGGTCAAGGAGAAGCTTCAGCTCAACTCGGAGCTGGCCAATCGAGCGCTCGTAGCCTTTATCAAAGACGCTGTCCAGACTACCGGCGCCACTGGCGTCGTCCTCGGTCTCAGCGGTGGCATCGACTCGGCCTTGTCGGCAGCCCTCGCGGTCCCGGCACTGGGACCGGATGGTGTCCACGCCTTCATTCTTCCCCACCGCACCTCCAGCCCGGACTCTGCCACGGACGCCCAGGCCGTGGCAGCCGCACTCGGCCTTACCACGCATGCCATCGATATCTCTCCGATGGTCGACCCCTACTTCGATCTGTATGAATCCGACCCTGACAAGATCCGTCTCGGCAACAAGATGGCTCGCGAGCGCATGTCCATCCTCTTCGACCAGGCCAAGAAGCTCGGCTGCCTGGTTTTGGGCACCTCCAACAAGACCGAAATTCTCCTGGGATACTCGACGATCTTCGGCGACAATGCCAGCTCCATCAACCCTTTGGGAGATCTCTACAAGCAGCAGGTCTTTGCGCTCGCCCGGCACCTGGGTCTGCCCAGCCAGGTAGTAGAAAAGAGGCCTTCTGCGGACCTATGGCCCGGGCAAACCGACGAGCAGGAGCTGGGCTTCGACTATGCGACCGCCGACGAAGTGCTCTACCTTCTCTTCAACTTTGGCCTCTCCGCCGAGGAAGTCATCGAGCTGGACTATCCACGACAGGTCGTAGAACGGATCGTCTCGCTGGAAGAGAAGAATCGTTACAAGAGGCGCCTGATGCTGATAGCGCGGCTTTCGGACAGCGCCATCAATCTGGACCGCGAGATTCCTCGCGACTGAGCGGGGGATGCCCGGCAAGCTCATCATTGTCGCCACCCCGATCGGCAACCTGGACGATGTTTCCACGCGCGCCGTACAGGCCCTCAGCGAGGCCGACCTCGTCGCCTGTGAGGACACCCGCCGCACCGGTCGACTCCTGACCCATCTCGGCCTGCGGCGTCCCCTGGTCTCGCTGCACGAGCACAATGAGCGACAACGTCTTCCCAGATTGATTGCCGCCTTGCGCGACGGTCAGACGATCGTCCTGGCTTCGGACGCCGGCACCCCCCTGCTATCCGATCCCGGGTTCGTTCTGGTGCGGGAGGCCATTCAGGAAGGTGTCGAGATCGACGCCATCCCGGGACCTTCGGCCGTCATCGACGCTCTGGTGCTTTCCGGCTTGCCACCCCATCCCTTCACCTTCGCTGGTTTTCCACCTCCCCGAAGCGGCAAGCGCCGACGGTTCTACCTACGCTTTGCATCCAGCGACCATACCCTGGTCTTCTTCGAGTCCCCCCACCGACTTCTTGCCAGTCTCACTGACCTGCAAGCAGTGCTGGGCAACCGACCCATCGCGATCTGCCGCGAGCTCACCAAGCTTCATCAGGAAATTTTGCGGGGAACGCTCGAGGAGGTCGCGCATACTCTGAGCGAACGCACGGCGCTGAAAGGTGAGTTCACCTTGGTTGTCGGGACTGCGCCATGACTGCGACCCGATCCCCTCGAACAGCTCTGTTCTGGTCGTATGACTCCGCGGAACCCTCTTTCCGCCACCGCATGCTCCATGCTCGTAACGTGCTCCTCGAGCGGGGCTGGAATTGCCCAGTGGAAACGCTTCCCAAGGGCCGCTACTTGACCCGAATTCTCGAACGCCGCGATCAGCTGCGCTCGGCCCACGTCGTCGTCCTTCACCGTATCAAGTTGACGCCGATTGAATTCCTGCCTTTGCGGAACCTGTGCCGATCGCTGGTTTTCGATGTCGACGACGCCATTTATTACCGGCGGCCCCGTCAGTTGGGACAGGCGCCGGACAAGTCCTGGTTTCGACAATACAAGTTTGCGCGCACCTGTGCGATTTCCGACGTGGTAATGGCGGGCAACCAGTGCCTGGCGGAGCGAGCGTCGCGCTCGGCCCGTCGGGTCGAGATCCTGCCGACCCCGGTAGACCTGGCCACCTACGAGGCACTGGACGTCGAGCGGACCCCCAAAACCGTCGTCTGGATCGGTCTGCCAGAGAACCTCCCCTACCTGGAACTCGTGCGCAACGTGCTCGCGAAGCTGAGTCGGGACGACCCCGACCTCACATTGCGAGTCGTCTCCGGCGAGTTTCCAGATTGGCCGGAGGTCACGATTGAAAGAGTTCCCTGGTCCAGCACATCCGAGGCCTCCGACCTCGCGACAGCGGGCATCGGCATCATGCCACTGACCGACGATGAATGGACCCACGGCAAGTGCGCCTTCAAGCTTCTGCAGTACATGGCCGCGGCACTTCCCTGTGTCGGGTCTGCCGTGGGAGCGAACCTCGAGGTGGTGGAGGACGGTCGGACCGGATTCCTCGCCGGCGACACGGCTGCCTGGACCACTGGCCTGAGCACTCTGCTCGGTGAGCCCGCCCGGGCCACAGCCATGGGAAAGGCTGGCAGGGAACGGGTACGCGACCACTACGACACCCGGATCGTCTCCAGTCGAGCGGCGGACCTGATTGAAAGCGTCGCGGCAGCCGGCCTATAGCCGATAGTTGGCCTGCAGCAGCCAGCGATCGAGAGCCAGCAGAGTCCACGACTGCTCATTGGTGAAGTTCGCATACCCAGGCCGGCGTATGAGTCCGGCTTCGGCGAGCCGCTTTACTGCCGATTCCAGCAGGTCGGGCTGGCGCCGCAACCAGTCGCGAATGGGAAGATTGAAGCCCCGCTTGGGTCGATCGAAGAGTCCTGCGGGAACACGCTCCCGCATCAGGTGACGGACAATCAGCTTGCCGCGTCCTCCCTCCACGTCGCGCAGTAGCGAGGTATCCAGAGACAGGGCCCATTCCACCAGCCTGTGGTCCAACAACGGCGGTCGCACCTCCAGCGAATGGGCCATGCTGGTTCGATCGACCTTGGTCAACAGATCACCCGGCAGATAGGTATGCAGGTCGGCCCACTGCATTCGCTTCAGCGGCTCCAGATCCTCCCGCCAGTAGCGCCGGAAGTGCCAAAGATCAT
Organism: uncultured Acidobacteriota bacterium; assembly: GCA_963707075.1. Classification (GTDB taxonomy): domain Bacteria; phylum Acidobacteriota; class Thermoanaerobaculia; order Multivoradales; family JAHEKO01; genus CAXMQZ01. The sequence goes on along the minus strand of CAVPOX010000001.1, from coordinate 542,526 downwards.
CGTAACCCTCCTCCGCCAGCACTGGTCCGAGCAACAACGTCTTCTGCCGAGCGGTAAAGGGGCCGAGAAACGCAGCATACTTCTCCAGACCGGATGCCGAGCGTCGCTGGCTCGAGCGCGCCCCGTCGGAAAAGGGAGGCAGAGTCTTGGCCAGAAGTCCATGAAACCAGTTGGGCTTGAGCATCAGCCACTTGCTATACCACTGATAACCACAGAATAGCTCGTCGCCTCCCTCACCGCTCAGAGCCACGATGGCGTGCTTGCGGGCCAGGCGCGACACCAAATAGGTCGCCCACGAGCTGCTATCACCGAAGGGCTCGTCGAACACCCGGGGGATCACTTCCACAGCCTCGTCGAGATCGATCGAGGCCGCAATCTCCTCATGGTGTTCAGTTCCGAAGTGGTCCGCCACCAAACGGGCTATCGGGGCTTCGTCTCGACGTTTGACGTCGCTCCCGAGTGTCACCGTGCGCGGCTTGTCGAGGTGGGCCGCCACCGTAGTCGAATCGATCCCCCCACTGAGGAAGACCGCCACAGGGACATCGGCGAGGGTGTGCGCCGGCACGATCTCCCGCAGGTGCTGGTCGAGCTCGACCACCGCTTGATCGAAATCCGTCACGGCAACCGTCGTCGATGGACTCCAATAACGCTCGATCCGGACTTTGCCGTCCCAGACCAGACTGTGACCCGGGGGTAGGTTACGAATGCCGTTGAAAGCGGTCTTGGGTTCGGGAACGTACTTGTAGGTCAGGTAGTCCCGCAGCGCCATCCGGTCGATCGCCGGCCGCCCGAGCTCGAGCAGAGCCTTGATCTCGGAAGCAAAGGCAAATCCGCCATCGGGGAGCTCGGTGTAGTAGAAGGGCTTGAGGCCCAGGCGGTCGCGGGCGGCGAAGAGCTGACGCTTTCGTGCATCCCAGACGGCAAACGCGAACATGCCCCGGAGTTCTTCGATGCATCTCTCTCCACGTTCGACGTACAGATGCAGCAGAACTTCCGTGTCACCATTGGAACGAAAAGGCCCGGCCAACCCCTCGCGCAGCTGACGGAAGTTGTAAATCTCACCGTTGTAGGTCAGCGTGGCCCCATCCAGCGTCATGGGCTGATTGCCCGCCGGAGAGAGATCGAGAATGGCCAGCCGGGTGTGCCCCAACTCGACTCCCGGCGCCCGCCAGGTGTCCTGAAAATCCGGCCCTCGGTGGGACAGGGCCTGCGTCATGCGCTCGAGGGTTCCGGGCTCGGGATGGGAGCCGACGATGCCGCAGATTCCGCACATGGCTCAGCCCCTTCAAGCTACGCCGGGGTGGACAAACGCTCACTGCTGTCGGTCTGGCGTTGGATCCAACAGCCACCCAGAACCCGGGTTCCCTGGTAGAAAACGGCTGCCTGGCCCGGTGTGACGCCCGCCTGCGGCGCCCCGAACTCCACTTCCACCCGACCGTCAGGCAGCTGACGAATCTCCGATCGCACCCCCGGATGTCGTGAGCGGATCTTCACCGTCGCCTCGCCGGATGTGGCGATTGCCGGTCCGATCCAATGCACGCGTTCACCCACGAAACCAGCCGTGGCCAACTGTCGCTCACCACCCACCACGATTCGATTCTCACGGGGTTCAACACCGAGGACGTACAAGCGTTCGGACGATGCGACACCCAGTCCTCGTCTCTGCCCCACTGTGTAGCGATAGTAGGGCTCTCCTTCACCCAGCTGCCGACCCGCGGAGTCCACAATGGTGCTCGGTCTCGGCTCGGGCTGCTGCGAGTACCTCTCGGGAAACTGCCGAACCCGCCCCTCGACAAACTCGCGAATCCCGGCGGAGACAAAACAGATTTCCATGCTCTCGGGCTTCTCGCACACCACCAGGTCGGCCTCTCTGGCCAGGTCCCGGACTCGCTCCTTGCTCATCTCCCCCAGCGGGAAACGAGTCGCTGCGAGTTGCTCCTGCGTCAACTCGAAGAGGAAGTAGCTCTGGTCCTTGCTCTCATCGAGCGCCTTGTGGAGCTCCCAGCCATCACCCGATGCCAGGATTCGGGCATAGTGGCCGGTCGCCATCCTCGTGGCACCGAGCTGTCGCGCTCGCTCGAGAAACAGATCGAACTTGACCCAGGTGTTGCAGCGGATACAGGGACTGGGCGTGCGGCCATCGAGGTAGTCCTGGACGAAGGGATCGACCACTTGATTCATGAACTCCCTGTCCATGCGTAGCGTGTAGTGAGGAATCCCGCACTGTTGCGCCACACGTTTGGCGTCGCCGAGATCGAGGGCGCCACAACACCGTCCATGCGTCCGCTCAGCTGAGCGGTCCCAGAGCAGCATGGAGAGACCTATTACCGACTCTCCCTGGCCAGCCAGGAGCCAGGCGGTGACCGACGAGTCGAGTCCACCGCTCATCGCCACCGCAGTCATGTCCCGGGTACCCTTGCTCATCAAGTCGTCACCGCCAGTCGACGCAACTCGGCCACTTGTCCGGCGAGCTCTGCCAGAAAGCGATCCACTTCTTCTCGGGTGTTGCTCTGGCCAAAGCTGACTCGGATCGCCGACATGGCCTCGTCCCGGCATACTCCCATACTCAACAGGGTCTGGCTCGGCTCCACCGTTCCTGCAGAACACGCCGAGCCCGCCGATACCGCAAATCCCGCCAAATCGAGGCGGATCAGTAGCGCCTGATTATCGACGCCAAGCAGGGCCACGTGGGTCGTATTGGGCAGGCGCTCGACCCGTTCGCCGTGGATGACGGTGTGCGGAATCCCCTGTAACCCACTCTCGAACCGCTGGCGCAGCTCGAGAGCGTGCAGGGAGCGTGCCTCCAGCTCTGCTTGCGCCAATTCGGCAGCTCTGCCCAGACCGACAATGGCAGCGACGTTCTGGGTGCCGGCGCGGCGCCGGCGCTCCTGGGCCCCTCCCTGCAGCAAGGGCGTCAGTGCTGCACCCTGGCGCACCCATAGAGCCGCGGCACCCAGGGGTCCGTAGAACTTGTGAGCTCCCAGGGTCAGATAGTCGGCCCCGAGCTCTTCAGCATGCACTGCAATCTTGCCAACCGCCTGCACGGCATCACACAGCACCGGGACCTCTGCCTCCCGGCAGAAGGTCGCCACCTCCGCGACTGGTTGCACTGTCCCGACCACGTTGTTGGCGAGAACCAGAGAAACGAGCCGCGTTTCGGACCTCACGGCGGCGGTCATGGAGGCTGCATCGATCTTCCCCTGACTGTCGGGTTCGATCCATGTCACTTCCCAGCCTGCCGCTGCCAGGGTCTCCACCGGCTGCTGAACCGACGGGTGCTCGACTGCCGAAACAACCAGATGCCCTGGGGACCCGGAGCCCTGGCAACAAGTTTGCAACACTGTATTGTTGGCTTCGGTGCCCGAAGCGGTGAAGACGATCTCGGGTGCAGCGACCCCCAGCAACCGGGCGACCTGCTGCCGGGAGGCTTCGACAGCCTCTCTGGCCCGCTGTCCGAAGGCATGGATCGAGGATGGATTGCCGAAATTTTCGCCCAACCAGGGCGCCATGGACGCCCTGACCCTTGGATCGACCGGCGTCGTGGCGTTGTGATCGAAGTATGCGGCCTCCATGGGAGGTCGATTCTAGCGCGGTGACGTCCTGCAACCAGGACAGTGCCTTGTCGTAGTGAAACCCGAGACATAGGATCACTCCCAATGATTGCTTTCCGACGCATATTCTGGCTCTGCCTGGCTCTGGTCTTTGCGGGCAGCTGGGCGATCGCCGCACAGACCGAGCCGCAGCCGCCGCAGGAAGTGTCCGAGGAAGGGGCGGCGACACAGGACGAGCCCATCAAGAAGTCGAAGAAGAGCACCAGGAAGTCGCGCAAGGCGGCCCGGGCCGCCCTCGATCCCGACTACAAGTTCTGGCTCGATTCCGTCGAGTTGATCATGTCCAAGGAGGAGCTCGACTCCTTTCTCGAGCTCAGCAAGGACTACCAGCGCGATGCATTCATCGAGCGCTTCTGGAAGGCCCGGGATCCCTATCCGCAGACGCCCACCAATGAGGCTCGCGAACGGTGGGAGTCCGCTGTCGAAGTCGTCGTCGAGCGATTCGGCAACTTCGACGAGGATCGTTCACGGGTCTATCTGGTAAACGAGCCCCCCGATGTCATGATGACGCTCGATTGTCACGAGATGTGGCCAGCGGAGATCTGGTACTGGCAGAAGAACAAGAAGATCGGCGCACGGGTCGGCGTCTTGTTCTACCAGAAGGGTGCGGTCGGGCAATATCGGATCTGGTATCCCGACGACGGTCCACAAGCTCTCGCCAGGTTTCCCTCCGCCAACCCGTATAGCGTTTTCGAATCCTGCGGCATGCAGGAACAAGAGGCCCTGAGAGTGGTCATCGCCCTGGTGCGTAACCTGGGCAAGATGGGCTTCGTCTCCCTGCTCGCCGAGATGCTGTCCATCCCCAAGGCTCCCGAGGGTGAGTGGGTGCAGACCTTCCACGCCTATTCCACCGAGATGGACGAGGGCGCCACCGAGTTCCCGGCCTGGCTGGAAATCGAGTTCCCGGGTCGGCACCAAAGCCGCACCGTGGTCCAGGGAGTCATCAAGATCCCGACCGACAAGGTGGAGGTTTCCGATCTGGCCGACTATGGTCAGACCTACAACATCCTGCTGGTCGGTGAGGTCATTCGCGACGACAAGCTCTTCGACAGTTTCCAGTACCAGTACAACTTCCCGGTCGAGCAGATCACGAATGGTGAGATCCCCCTGGTCTTCGATCGCTACCTTCGTCCTGGAGAGTACAACCTGGTGCTCAAGCTGGAGGACCTCAACTCCATCGGCGAGCATCGGGAAGAGGTGGCGCTGGAAGTGCCGGAACGCGACAAGGCGGTGCCGGTAACGCCGAGTGACCCCGAGACCGCGCGCATCCTCGCTGAGGCCAACGCCGCCATCTCGAGCGGCGATACGACTATCAAGATCGTTCCGCCTCGCGGCCAGTACTCGACCGGCATGATGCGGATCGACACCCTCACCACCGGCAAAGAGATTTCCGAAGTCGTCTTCGACCTCGACGGGGGGCAGCACCTGGTCAAGAACGCGCCACCCTGGAGCGTCGAGCTCGACCTCGGCTCGCTCCCTCAGATGCGAACCCTGACGGTCATCGCCAAAGATGCAAGCGGTCAGGAGGTCGCCCGTGACGTGGCGAATCTCAACTCGGGCTCCCACCGCTTCGATGTCCGCATTATCGAACCTCGACGAGGGCAGACCTACACCCGCAGCCTGCGAGCCGAGGCCAAGATCGACATCCCTGAAGGCAGTGCGGTCGATCGCGTCGACTTCTACCTCAACGAGACCCTGAAGGCGACCCTCTTTCAGCCCCCCTGGACCCTGCCCATTCTGCTGAACACCGACAACGAGTTGGCCTATGTTCGAGTCGTCGCCTATCAGCCCGATGGCAACTTCATCGAAGACACGGTCTGGGTCAATGCCCCCGACTATATGGAAAACCTGGACATCCAGTTCGTCGAGCTCTTCATCACGGTCCTGGATAAGGAAAAACACCCGGTGATGGGACTGCAACGCGAGGCTTTCACGGTCTTCGAAGACGGTAGACCCCAGCAGCTCCGTCGTTTCGAGAAGGTCTCCAATCTGCCCATTCACGCCGGAATCCTGCTGGATGTCTCGGCTTCCATGGAACCCAACCTTGAAACCGCCCTCAAGGGAGCGCTCACCTTTCTCGAGGAGGTGGTCACGCCCAAGGATCGGGCCACCATCGTGACCTTCAACGATCATCCCAATCTGGCCGTGAAGTTCACCAACGACATGCCTGAGCTCGCCAGTGGCCTTGCCGGTCTGCGCGCCGAGCGCGGCACAGCGCTTTACGACAGTGTCATCTTCTCGCTCTACTACTTCAATGGCATCAAAGGGCAGCGTGCCCTGATCCTGCTCTCCGATGGCCGCGACGAACACAGCCGATTCGACTGGGAGGACACTATCGAGTACGCCCGTCGGGCCGGGGTAGCGATTTACTCCATCGGCCTCACCCTTGGCAAGAAGGGCGGCGATGCCAAGAAAAAGCTGGTCAAGCTGGCCGAGGAAACGGGTGGGCGCAGTTTTTTTATCGACAGCGTCGACGATCTGGAAGAGATCTATCGGATTATCCAGCAGGAGCTCCGGTCGCGGTACTTTGTGGCCTATCAATCGAGCAATACCGCTGAAGATACGGCCTTCCGCACCGTCGAGGTAGGGGTAGACCAACCGGGGCTGGAAGCCAAAACCTTGCGGGGGTACTATCCTTGACGGGATGCCCCGGTCACGCAGAATCCTCCTCTGGGCGGTTCTCGGCAGTCTGATCTCGGTCAGTCGCGTCCACTCCCAGTTCAGGGAAGAGCCCTCTCCCGCCTACCGCGAATGGCTGACTCAGGTAGAGCCCCTGATGACCGAGGCCGAACGCCGGGCCTTCGAGAGCCTGTATCGAGATTACCAGCGCGAGGAGTTCATCCGACGCTTCTGGCAGGAGCGCAAAGGTTTCAGGGATACCTGGGGAAGGCGTCGTGAGATGGCCATCGAGCTGTTTTCCGATCTCGCGGGCGATCGCGCCCGCACCTTGCTCCTCATCGGCCCACCCGAGAGAATCATGGCCGATCTCTGTCCAGAGCTCGCCCGCCCGATGGAGACCTGGTACTACCCACCCGGTGGAGACTTCGCGGAAGGCTTCTATCTGATCTTCGTCCCGAAGACTGAAGGCTCCTCGTCCAGCGTCCACTGGTCGGCGGGCAACGGAGTCGCCTCCCTGTTTCGTCCGGGCACCCTGGAGACAACAGAGCTCGACACCCTGTTGGCGCAGCTATACCGGCGCTGTAGTCACGGCAGGGAGATGGCTGAAGCCGTGGCGCTCGCGGTGACCTGGAACGACCTGCAAGAGGAGAGGTGGCTCTTTCCCCCGCAACCCGCCGACTGGACCGCCGACATCGACGACTGGACAACCACTCCGGCGGCGGGATCGCTCACTCTGATGGGAGATCTGAATGTCGTCTTTCCGGGGAGGCATGAGGAGAAGACCGTCACCCAGTTGGAGCTGAATCTTCCGGTCGAAGCCGCCTCTCCCACCACCGAGGGAACGGTGAGTTTCCAACTGCAGCTCACGGGTGAGCTCTTACGACAGGATCGCCTGTACGACAGGTTCCGCTATCGATTCGAAATGCCGGTGGCGGCAGTTACGGAGGGCATCATTCCGCTGGTCCTGCAACGCTATCTGCTCCCCGGGGCGTATCTGTTGATGCTCCGTCTCGAGGATCTCAATTCCGGCCGGAGCTACCATAGCGAGAAACCGATCGACGTGCCGCCGCCCCATCGGGCGACATCCCTCACCCGCACTTCCCTGGCAGAGGCGAACGCGGTTCTCACCGCGACGGATTCCTGGATCAAGATTGAGCCTCTCACCGACCAGCTGCTCACCGGCAAGATCCGCATTCGCGCTGAAACTCGCGGTGAAGCCATTGCCAAGGTGACCTTCGTGCTCAACGGGCGGCCGGTGATGAGCAAGACACGCCCGCCATTCGGCGTCGAGATCGATCTCGGTAAGGCGCCGCGACTGCACACCCTCGAAGCGGTCGCCTACGACGCTGCGGGAAGCGAGTTGACCCGCGACCTGGTCCCGGTCAACGCCGGGCCTCACCGCTTCGGCGTTCGCCTTCTCGAACCGCGGGCACACCAGGCCTATGTGCAAAGCCTGCGCGCCGCCGCAGAAGTGGACCTACCGGCAGGAGAAGCGCTCGAGCGGGTCGAGTTCTACCTGAACGAGGACCGGTTGGCGAGCCTCTTTCAGCCCCCTTTCGTGCAACCGATCCAGCTACCCCAGCACCAACGCATCACCTACGTCCGCGCCGTCGCCTACCTCGAGGACGGCACCGTGACCGAGGATCTCGTGTTCATCAACGCGCCGCAAGCGATGGGACACCTGAACATCAACATGGTGGAGCTCTACACCACAGTGAGCGACAAGAAGGGGCGCCCGGTCGAGGGACTGCAGAAAGAAGCCTTTGTGGTACGGGAAGAGGGAGAGCTGCACACCATCCAGAGATTCGAGCGAGTGCAGGACCTGACAATCCACACGGGTGTCGTCGTCGACGCGTCGACCTCCATGCGAGAGGAGCTGGAGGAAGCGATCGACAGCGCAGTGGCCTTCTTCGAGCGCGTCATTCGACCCCGTGACCGGGCCGCGGCGGTGATCTTCAATGACGCACCGGTTCTCTCGGTGCCCTTCACCAACGAGATCGACCTCTTGCGGGGGGGTCTCGAAGGTGTCGAATCGGAAGGGGAAACGGCTCTCTACGACACGCTCGTGTTCACCCTGCACTATTTCTCCGGCATTCGAGGCAAGCGAGCTCTGATCCTGCTCTCCGACGGAGAGGACTCACGCAGTCGATTCTCCTTTGCCGAGGCCCTCGAGTTCGCCCAACGGTCTGGGGTGGCTATCTACACCATCGCCCTCGGTCTGGATCGCCGCCACATCGATTCCCGCAATGTCCTGACACGGCTGGCCAATGAGACTGGAGGACGATTCTTCTCCATCTCAAGCGCCCGCGAGCTCGACACCATCTACGACGCCATCGAACAGGAGCTCCGATCTCAATACCTGCTGGTCTACCAGTCCAGCCATGTCGAGGGTGGCGACTTTCGCCATGTCGAGGTCGAAGTGGCCGGATTGAAGACCAGGACCATCCCCGGTTACTATCCATAGGTCCCACATCGCCCCACACCCGGGAAAGCACGGGTTCCTGATCGGCATGCAACCGAAGACACGCAGACTAGTGCTCGCCTCGGGGTCGCCACGACGGCGAGAGCTCCTCGAGGCGATGGGCCTGCAGTTCGAGGTTCGCCCAGCTGACCTGGACGAGTCACCCCTGCCTGGAGAGCCACCCGATCAGCACGTCCGGCGCCTGGCCCGGGATAAGTCGCGCGCTTTGACTTCCGAGGCAGAGCTGGTACTGGCGGCCGATACGGTGGTCGTGATCGACGGGGACATCCTCGGCAAGCCCGCCGATGCCACTGACGCCCGATCGATGCTGCGCCGACTCGCCGGCCGAGCTCACACCGTCTTCACCGGCGTCGCGCTCACCGACGGCACGCCCCGGACGACGGTCGATTCCCTTGAACGGAGCGAGGTGGAGATCGCCCCCATGAGCGAGGAGGAGCTCGATTGGTATGTGGCAACAGGTGAGCCGCTGGACAAAGCCGGTTCCTACGCCATCCAGGGTCTGGGAGCCCTGTTCGTCACCGCCGTGACCGGCAACTACACGAATGTGGTGGGGCTACCTCTGCCCTCCACCCAGACCCTGTTTCGCGCGCTTGGGTTCGATCTTCGCCAGTTCCGTCGAACCGATAACAGCTAGCCGACCGAGACCTCTTCGCCACTGAACTTGATCGGAGCACCGAGCTCATCGAGAGAAAAATTCGCCATGATCTGGTGGCCATTGAAATCCAGAACCCGGATATCCTCGACGCTGCGCAGATCGTCAACGATAGACTCGAAGGTCTGTGGATAGCGTTTCCTGACGGCACCGCTCTCCACCTCGTAGGCGATGAACTTGTTGATGCCTTTGTATCTGAGCTTGCGAATGAGTCGCTCATCTGTGAGCTCGGGATAGGTGGAAAGCACCAGGATGGGACCGGTACCGGTGAAGATGAGATACGAACGGGGGGAATTGTCGTCTGTCATGGTCCGCCTTTCGTGCCCAAGGTAATCTCGCTCGCCCCATGTGTCAAGTGATGAACTCCCACCCGCTGATCCCCGCCGTGGTACTGGTCGAGCCCCGCGAAGAGGGCAATATCGGGGCGGCCGCGCGGGCTATGGCCAATATGGGGCTGGATGAGCTGGTCCTGGTGAACCCTGTCGCCGAGGTGGGTCGCCTTGCCAGGGCTTTCGCCGTCAGCGCCGGACACATCCTCGATTCAGTGCGCCATGCCACATCCCTGACTGAAGCGCTGGCGCCCTATCGGCGCATCATCGGGACGACCTCGGCCCGCGCCCGGGAGCTGCCCTTGGTCCCCTCGACCCCTCGCGAGTTGCCTGAGCTCCTGCGACAGGAGGCACCTGATTGCACCACGGCGCTGGTTTTTGGCTCAGAAGTCTCGGGTCTGGAAAGCGAACACCTTGCCCATTGTGGGTTACTTGTCAGCATCCCTTGTTCACCCGTCCAGCCCACTCTCAATCTGGCGCAAGCCGTGCTGGTGCTGGCCTATGAGCTCTATATCGCTCGACTGGACCCGGTGACGCCAGAGAAACAGCGACCTCGACCAGCGCCCGCAGAAGAGCTGGAAGGCCTCTTCGGACAGCTCCTCCCGATCCTGGCCACCGTCGGATTTCAGCGTGATGACACTTTCAACAGTGTCGTCAATGATCTGCGCCGTCTCGCAGCTCGTTCGGGGGCGACCTCCAGGGAAGTGAGCATCCTGCGAGGCATTTGCCGGCGGGCCCAACATACCCTGGAAGAGCGGTAGCGACCTATCCACCCACTTCTGCGGTGAGATACACTGCATCGCCCAACGGAGGCTCAAGCAATGCCCGACACCCCCCAGACCCACGATGCCGTGGCTGCAAGTCTGCAGCGCGCACCGGTCATCGGAGTCGTCCGTACTCAGTCGATGGCCGAAGCCGCCGGTCAGGCGCATTTCCTGATCGACGGCGGCCTCGAACTGATCGAGATCACTTTCTCGGTCCCCGGTGCCACCGACCTTGTCCGCCAGCTCCTGGCCGAACGGCGTGGCGATGGTCCACCCTGGATCGGCATGGGCACGGTCACCGACCGCGATCGCGCCATCTCAGCTGTCGCCGCTGGCACCGAGTTCATCGTCTCACCCAATACCAGCCAGACAGTTGCCTCAGTCGCCAGGGAGGCCAGACTACTGCTCATCCTGGGAGCCCTGACGTGCACGGAGATCGTCACAGCTCGCGCACTGGGAGCTGACTTGGTCAAGGTCTACCCCCTGCCACCGGTAGGAGGTCCCGACTACCTCACGGTGGTGCGTGGGCCACTGAGCGATATCCCGATGCTCGCTGCCGGGGGCTTCGAGGTCGAGGAAATCCCTCGTTATCGCGCGGCGGGAGCCTCGGCTTTCGGCATCAGCGCCCCACTTCTGGGATCGGATGCCTCCGCTCATGAACGGATAAAGCGGGCTCTGCGACTGGCTCGAGGGGAGGAGACCTGATGTCATCTTCCGTCCCGCCGCGACACGTCCACTTCGATCGGACGCCCGAGATATTCGCCACCGATAGCGCTGGCAGGTTCTCGTTTCTCCTGACACTCGACGGCGAAAGCTCGCTGAGCACCGGTCCCTTCGACGAGATGCGTCTTCTGGTGTCTCTATGGCACCCGTCGAGCACCGACCAGATTGATATGGATCGTGCGTATGTAGAGGTTCAGGGCTCGTTCGACGCCAGCGAGGGACACTGGGTACGGCTGGCAGAGATCGAACCGGTAGTCCCGCCTTACAACTCGGGCGAGACCTTCGACGGCTGGGTAGTCTTGCCGGTGATGGCGACCGACAGCGCGTTCACCCTGTCTGGTGGCGGGTTTCAGCCGCGCACCCGACTACAAATTCGGGCCAGTGTCTACCTGGTGGCCTGAACGCCGCCAGGCGACTCGCAGACGCTATCGAAAGCCGCGCCGCAATTCCTGACGAAACTTGGAGAAGGTCTCCTTGTCGTACAGGCAAACCACGACCCGGTCGAGCTTGGTGCCGCCCTGCATGTAGCGGTGGATCTCGGTCAACGTGACGCGCGCGCACCGACTCACCGGAAAACCGAAGGCGCCGGTCGAAATGGCCGGCACTGCCACCGACATCAAGCCGTGACGGTCCGCCAGGGCCAGCGAGGATCGCACGGCCGAAGCCAGCTTGCGGTCCTCGTCACCCTCGCCCATGCGGGGTCCAACCGCGTGGATGACGTGTTTGTGAGGCAGCTCACCCGCGCCGGTGATCACCGCGGTCCCGACTGGCGTGCCGCCGATTCGGTCGCACTCTTTCTGTATCGACGGGCCACCCTTTTGACGAATCGCTCCGGCCACTCCCGATCCCAGTTTCAGATCTTCGTTGGCGGGATTGACAATGGCGTCCACATCGAGTTCGGTGATATCCCCCTCGACCAGCTCTAGCTGGGTCTCGTTGAGCCTGATGGCAACCCGGTTTTTCTTGGTCTTCTCAGCCATACTCCGTGATCCCCTCCGCAGCTTCCAGCTATGGGACAGCCAATCATATCAAGCTCCGGCCCCGAACTAGTACCCCTGGGGGTAGCCAGCACCTCAGAAGGGACCATGAAGCAGGTGGTATAGACTCCGCTGACCATGCTGGGCGGACTCAAAGACGAGCTTTCGGGACGGATAGCCGAGCGAATTGCAGCGTTGTACGGCCTCGAGCACGACCCCGTCGTCGAAGTTCCGCCCCGTCGCGAGCTCGGCGACCTGGCTTTTCCGGCGGCCCTGCATCTGGCGCGGGAGCTGCGCCGCAAACCACGGGATATCGCCACCGAGCTTGCCACTGATCTGAAGCTACCGTCCTATGTCGCGCAGGTCAGAGTCGAGGGCGCAGGCTATCTCAACCTGTTCCTCGATCGCGGAGCCATCAGCGCCCAGCTGCTCACCCAACCAGTCGTGTCGGCGGCGCAGAGCCACACCGACAAGGCGATCGTCGAGCACACCAATATCAATCCCAACAAGGCAGCCCACATCGGGCACCTGCGCAACGCGGTCCTGGGAGATACCCTGGTCCGCGCCTTGAGATCCCTGGGACATCCGGTCGAGGTCCAGAACTACATCGATGACACAGGGGTGCAACTCGCCGATGTGGTGGTCGGGTTCACAGATCTGCGACAGCTCAGGATCGACCAGGTCGCGGATCTGCCTGAACCATTCGACTACTACTGCTGGGATCTCTACAGCGAGGTCGGCCGTTGGTATGAGGACGATCCGGAGAGGCAGGCACTGCGCCGTCAAACCTTGCATCAGCTCGAAAAGGGCGAGGGTGAGCGCGCCGAGATGGGTCGTCTTGTTTGCCGACGCGTGGTCCGCCGTCACCTGGCAACCATGGCCCGGATCGACGTGGGTTACGACCTGCTGACCCATGAAGGTGCGATTCTGGGTCTCGACTTCTTCTCCACCGCCTTCGAGCAGCTCGAGGCCGCCCAGGCGATCCATCTCGAAGCCGCAGGCAAGAACGCTGGTTGCTGGGTCATGCCTCTCTCCAACAGCGAGGAATTCGCTGGCCTCGAGGACCCCGACAAGGTCATCGTCCGCTCCGATGGCACGGTTACCTATGTAGGCAAGGACATCGCCTATCAGCTGTGGAAGTTCGGCTTGCTCGGCAAGGACTTCGAGTACCGCTTGTGGAAAGAGGAGCGGGTATGGGAAACGACGATCGAAGGTGTCGCCGAGCACCCGGATTTCGGTGATGCCGACTGGGTTGTCAATGTCATCGACGCCCGCCAGAGCTATCTGCAGAAGATCGTTCGAGCCGGTCTCGAGGCCCTCGGCTATGCAGAGCAGGCAAACCACTCGATCCACTTCGCCTACGAGATGGTGACACTATCGCCGGCCACCGCCCGCGCCCTGGGGTACCTGGACGACGATGCAGTGGGGGACCGCAGCCTCGACATGTCAGGTCGCAAGGGGATTGGCGTCAAGGCCGACGACCTGATGGACGAGCTGGAGGCCAAGAGCCGCGCCGAGATCGTCTCGCGCAATCGCGACCTGCCCCCAAACGAGCTCGACAGGCTATCCCGGCAGATCGCTATTGCCGCTCTGCGCTTCTTCATGGTCAAGGCGACGACCAATCGTGTCATCGCCTTCGACCTCGATGAGGCCCTCAATTTCGAGGGCGAGTCAGGACCCTATCTACAGTATTCCGCGGTCCGGGCCCAGAACATCCTCAGAAAGCTCGGTGAGGCAGGGATGGCCACTGAAGTCGATTCCTCCACCTTGGCCTCGCTCCCGACGGGAGTCTGGGCGGACGACCTCTGGGATTTGGTCCTCACCGTGGCCCTGATTCCGCAACGAGTCCAGATGGCCACGGACACCCTCGAGCTATCCATTCTAGCCCGTCAGGCCCTCGACCTGGCGCAGAAATTCCACGCCATCTATCACCGCCATCCCATCCTGCGCGAGAGCGACGAGCAGCTCCGTGAAGCCCGTCTGGCCACGACCCTGATCTTTCTGCGCGGTCTCGAGACTCTCGCCGATCTCCTCGGCATCCCCTTACCTAGCAAGATGTAACCAACTCCCATCTTTATAGGGGCCGTGCCTCTGCGCCGGATGACCTCACCTGTTCGGAACCGTTTAGGGTCGTTGTGGGTGATCCCGGAGGGCACGGTTCGCGCTATTGGAAATCCGGAAAGATGGCGCTCCCTCGCTCTCCGGCGCGCCGGACCATCAGAGGCCTATCAACGTTTTCTGTATGCGCTTGTCGAGAGACCCGTCCTGGGACCACCCACAACGACCCTTGACGAGATCGAGCCGGTGTACATGTCGGCATCACTGAAGCGGCCGGCAGACCTCGGGCAGAGAGGCCCGCCGCTACATCCTGAGGATCAGTTCTCTGCCTCGATCTCGTCAAGGGTCCCGAACTGCGAAGACTTCACCCTGAAGGCCGGCGCAGAGGCACGGCCCCTACTTGATGTGCCACCCCTACTGATGATCGAAGGCCCTACGGATCGGCTGCATATTCGCCGAACGCAGCCTCACCCTCCTCTTGCGGAGAGAGGCGAATATGCAGCTGATCCGAGGACGACAGTTACCAGATGTAGTCGCGCGCGATGTCGCGCTTGTCCTTCCCAGCGAGGATATGCATGACGCGGATTTTCTTGAGAGTCACGGGCGAGAGGGCCGCGAGCGGAATGTGGGTTACCTGTTTGCCCTGCACCGCAGCGTAGTGCCGGATGCGGTCCGTCGGCGGCTCGGCCGCCACATGGACCACGATTTTCTCCAGACTGTAGTCAATCGCTGCCATTGTCAGCACCTCGGCCTTGTCATGGGCAAACGCGTAGTCGCGATCGCTCCAGACATCGAACAAGCGACCTCTCGGCAGCGTCAGCATGAAACCGCCGTAGGTGGCACGCATGATACCGGGCCCCACTACTTGTTCCGCCGGGGAAGTGGCATAGAAAGCCATGTCGGACTCCTGGTCGTGCTCCCCCAGCCAGGTCATGGCGAACGGAAAGCCTGCGTTTCCGCGATCCCGATCGAATATCACGACGACGGAACCAGCCTCACCAGGTACCCGTCCCTTCTCCTCTACATAAACCCTATCCTCATGCAGGTTTCGCAGAGTCTCGCGAATATCGATGCCATCGAGCATGCTGGTCGAGAACGGCTCGGAGCGTTTTCGCTCGGCGGCGAGAATCGACACCGCGCGATGCTGGAGAAATCGACCGTAGTCTTCGATGACCAGATCCTCGGGAGGATAGGAGCACAGACCCGATGAGTCGAATGCCTCGAGCCACTCCTGCGGATCATCGGGTCGAGGATGTTGGCGGACGGGGACAGGGACGGGTCGACTCTTGACGCGCAGAAAGCGGCGACGAAAGCGGACCTTGCGTGTTCCCAGATCCAGCTCATCTCCATCGACCATGGCAGTCGCGATCTCCGCCGACTCCTCCTGCCACGGATAGGCACGGGCAGCATCGAAGACCTCCCAGGCCAGATTGTCATCGCCGACACCGCGAGAAGCCACCGTCCAGTCATACAGACCGGGAACCAGCATTCCCTGCACCCGCGCACATCTTCGGGCGTAGTCCGAGAACAAGCGTCGCTGCCAGGGTTCCACCATTTCGCCAGTCTGTTCGCTGTACGACCCGGCGCCGACCTGCCAGACCACCTGCATCAAGGCCTGTCGATCCGGAAAAAACGGGCACTCCGCCAGCCGACGCGTTGCACGATGACAGGCAAAATCCACCAGGCGGTGCTTTCTCTGCTCCTCAGGCTCACCCTTCTCGCCGTGGATGACACGCAATCCGAACCGCACGACGGAGACCTTGCGAGAGAGTGCCGAGCTCAGGTCCGACTCGGCCGGCAGGACGCCCTCGCGGGTCTTCTCCCACATGGCGTGGGCCAGGGGTGCGTCGGGGAGCAAAGCCGTGAGACTCTTCGGATCCAGGTGGCGGAGCTCGCAATGGGTGCGACTGACTCTCGCAAAGGGCAGGGCCTGGGATCGCTCGAGATGTTGGGCGACCCCCTCCAGATGCGCCGCGCCGACAACAGCCAGGACATCTCCCCCTGCCACGTTCTGGCGCAACTGTTGCAGATGGAAGGCCATCCCTTTCTCTCTGCGTCGGTCGAGATCACTCACGGTCGCATCGCGGACATGCCGCCGAATCTGCTCTAGAAATCGGCGGCCTCCCAGACTCCAGATGGCATAGGGATCGGGCACCGGATCCCTGTGCCTTTCTCGATATGGGAGATCCGGATCGACGAAGACGACCGGTCGATCACGCTCCAGGGCCCAGCGCATCGACTCGACCAGAGGATCGCCCGGCGCCACCACCCACACCAACGCATCCTCACCGGGCTCCTCCGAGATCAGCAACGAGATCCTGGGAAGCCTGCGAACTGCGCGCAACGATACAGCCTGGAGTGAGGTCGGAAGCTCGACGGCGACGGCCACTGGATCGACCCGTTCCAACACGGATCTCGCCAGAGCCGTGATTTCGATACGTTCGTGGACAACCGGCAGAATCCGGATTCCCTCACTCACCAAGGGTGCCAGGAGATCGAAGTCCCGTGGATCAGGCCAGATCGAATTCGCTGAGCTCATCGTCACGCAGAGTCAGTCGCATGGCCCGGCTCACGGCATCGGCCGCCGTCGCGGCCTCGCCTCGCCGCAGGACCTTCATGGCATAGCGGACCAGATTCATCCCGTCGCGCACGGTATAGCGCAAATCTCTCTCATGCGCTGCCTGCAGGAAGGAGAGCACATACTCGAGCACCTCTTCCTCGGCAAAAGGCACCTGCGCTGCAAGGATCGCCCGCTCTTCATCTTCTTCGGGAAAATCGATATAGATCTGTGGCATGAGCCGCGAGTGGATGTACTCCGGGATCTCGTAGGTCGATGCATCCTCATTCATCGTCGTGACAAAGCGGAAGTCCGGGTGAGCCTGGATCCGGATCCCCGCCACGATACTCTCCACATAACGTCGGTGGTCCAGGAGAGGGGCCAACGAGGCCCAGGACTTCTCACTCATTCGATTGCCCTCGTCGAGAATGAGAGCACCCCCTCGGAGCATCGCCGTCACCAGGGAGGAAGCCATGTAGCGCACTCCTCCATCCGGTGCCAGAACCGGCGAAATGATCAGGTCCTCCGGTCGGGTGTCCATGGTGGCCTGGGCGACATAGATGTCGAGACCAAGCTCACGCGCAGCGGCACAGGCCAAGGTTGTCTTGCCAACACCGGGCTTGCCCAACAGACGAGGGTTGAGGGGCAGGTCCCTCTCCTCGAGCCTCGACCAGGCCGCCAGCAGCTGGATCAACACCTCCCGCTGACCTATCCACGGCGGAGTGTCGGTTACGGCCGCCCCGAGGTGCAAGGCAACGCCATCGATCTCGACAACCTGAGTTTGGCTCATCGTTCGTTCAACTCCAGATGCCACAGCTAGAAGGCAACTCGAAAGAGAGCGTCCTCGACCCCGTCGCCGCGGCGTTTGAAAGGTACGCCCAGCAGCCTTTCCTGGCCAAACTCCAGGTGGTAGCGCAGCTGGGTCAAGGTGTCGGGTTTGCCCACCTCGGAAGCAATCAGGGCATAGTGTGCGAGCTTGCGGGCATCCTCGACACCATAGCAGCCCCCGGTCAGACGTTCTCCCAATCTTTCTCCCAAGCCCGGCAGGGCCTCGGTATAGCGGCGCGTCAGTTCGGTGACCACCTGCAGCGGCGCGTGAAAAGCCGGTATGCCGAAGTTCCCCGAATGGCTTCCTTGCGACTGCCGCCCCTCCCCCAGGAAAAGGCGCATCAAGCCACTGAACGAGACCCCGCCCTGCCCCTGACGCTCCTCGATGGTCACCTCGGCTGGAAGCAACCAGAACGGCAGATACAGATCGACCTGCTCATTCGGCAACGAGACAAACGCAACTTCGACTGGCTCCAGGCTGCCGGTGGACTCGTCGTAGCGGTAGCCATTGCGACAGGCGGTGCAGTAGTAGACGACGTCCTCGCCCTCCGCCCGGATTCCCGCCCCACAACTCGGACAATCGAGTGGCACCAGCGTGTATTCGGTGCTCATCAGAACATCCCACCCCGGGGCAGCCGACCCTGCATCAAGTCTCCGACCATCGCCTCGACTTCCGTTGTCATCGGAACCTGGGACAGCCACTCGGGAGGTTCCCTGTCCCCCCCGCCGACCCCGGTCCCTTCGACCACCACGCCACCGTGACGAAAATGCTTCCAGCCCCACATCAAGGCGGCAAAGACTCCGACGCCGACAACAGCCATGCCACCGAAGCTCACCCCGATCGCCTGCAGGATGGTGGTCGCCAGAAAGAGTGCTCCCGCCTGGGAAGCCACCATCATGAAGGCTCTGTAAAGGTCGTTGCCCGGAGCCTTGCCATAGACCAGAGCACCATCCTCCCCGTCTACCAGAATCTGATACGACCGATTCTCGAATCGGTAGCGAATGATCCAAAGCGGGTAGTAGATGACACTGAAACGCTCTCGCAAGGTCTCGACGTACTTGAACCTAACCCGCTTCAGACCACGGCCGGGATCCGACCTCGCCGCCATGAGTTGACGAGCGAGCTGCTTGACCTTGACTTCGGATCCGGTCGGGGAAAATACCATCCCCAGGCGCCTGAGGCTCTCGGGTTGATAGGGAACGAGGCGATCACTCCTCAGATCGATCCGCTGTACCCCCCATTCCGCGACATCCAGCGCGGGATATGTCCGGTCGAAGCTTTGTTCTATCGAGCGCTCGACGTCGACCTCGTAGGTCTCGGTGCGTCGATTCTTGCCAGAACCGACCGTCCGACGGCGTTCTTCTGTACCCAAAGCGAACCCGACAACATCCGCCTGCATGCGAAAGAAGGGGAGGAAGGCCAGCAGCGCTTCACCTTGTTCAGCCCCATTCCGCAGCCGGCGATCACGACGCCATCCTGATCCGAGCCACTTCCCTGCTACCTCTCGGGCTCGTTCAGCTCCGATCTTCGGCTCTACGGCCCAGCGTCGAATTCCGACCTCGCTCGAGGCGAGCAAGGGAGTCTCACAGAATGGGCATTCGACAACGCGCAGTCCCGCAGCCACTTCCAAAGCACCGCCGCAACTCGGGCAAGTCAACCCCTGAACGCGCGACTGCTTGGGACTCGCACTCATACTCTTCGTGCCACCCAGTAAGCCAGCAGCGTCAAGGGCACTGCGGTGATGGCATAGGCCACCAGCTTGGCAAAGAGATTCCCAATCAGGAGTCCTTCAGCACCGAAGAGGATCAAACCGAGCGACGCCACCAGAAAGTAGGGGCTTTCGGACTTCTCGGGAAAGACGCCAGCCAGCACGGCTCCGGTCGAAGCGTCAACGGCCGCCAGGTAGGTCTTGCCGTCGTACCGGTAGTGACACCTCCAGAAGGGAACGCGCACCAGCGCGGTCTCGCGGATGGCACCGACCTGGCGCTGCTCCAGCCAACCTCGCGCGGTCTCGAGTGGCACCTGGACTTCTACTACCTCCACCTCTTCGGGCTCGGGCTGGTAGGGCTCCAGACGTCCGGCCGGAATCGAGAGATCTGGCACCTGGGGAATGGGGGTCGGGGCAGCGGGCTCGAAGAAAACCTCTTCTTCTCCACCCCTTGCTGTGCGAAACAACCAAACCGGGAAAGAGATCGACGCAATCTCGGTGATCTCGGCCTTGCGATCCAGATCCTTGACGGTATCGTTGCCGGCCATCCACCGACGCAAAGCCGCGCCCGCTTCGTCACCGCCGAGCAACGGCGGTAGCGAGTAGTGGCTGACCACCAAAGAGCGGTCGACGAAGAGGGTCGTGCCGCAAAAAGCACACGTCACGAACGGGTTGCCAGTCGGCAGATCGTTCTTGCCACCACACTGCGAACAGAGCACCGTGGTGCTGGTGTCCTGCGAAAGGCTCGAGCTCACCTTGAATCCCGTCGGATCAGCCGCCCACCTTGGTGCCACAGCCCGGACAGAACTTGGCTCCTGCAGGGAGCTTGCCGCCACATTGATGACAGAAAGCTGCGCTCGAACCTGCGGCAGCACCAGCCGCCGCCTGGTTGGCATCGGGAGCGCCAGCGCTAGCCTGGGCGCTGCCTCCACCGCCACCCGATGGCGCTGCCTGCCCACCCTGGTCCTGCATGGCCTCCTTCATCATTTGCGGCAACATCATGCCCATGCCGGCACCCATTCCGACGCCGAGTCCGGCACCGACACCTCCCCCGGTCTCCCCCCCGGTCGACTGCGCAGCGTCGCCCATGGCCTTGGCTGCCTTGAACTTCATGTAGGCGTTCATGTCGCCAACAGCTTCCATTCCGCCGCGCTCGTCGATCAACTTCTGCACCTCTTTTGGTGGCGTAATCGCCCCCAGATAGAGATCGACCAACTCCATACCGTACTTGCTGAAATCGTCGGCGACGCGAGCTTTGAGCGCCATACTCAGCTCGTCGTAGACCTTGGGCAGCTCGAAGATGGACTGCAGGTTCTCCCCCAGGACATCGGTGAAACGCGCCACGATGACGTCCTTGAAATAGGCCTCGACACCATCGGTGGTGTAGATGTCGTTGGTGCCTACGATGGTATTGACGAAGAGCTGTGAATTGACCACGCGCGCGGCAAACTTGCCAAAAGCCCGCAGTCGAATCATGGACAGCTCACTGTCACGGAAAGCCACGGGCTCCTTGGTGCCCCACTTGAGATCGATAAAGGTCTTCGTGGAGACGAAAACGACAGCCGCCTGGAACGGCGACTTGCCGCCAAAAGGAATTCCAATGAGCTCGGTCAGCAGCGGCAAATTCTGAGTGGCGAGCGTGTGCCGGCCCGGCCCGAAGGTGTCGAGCGCCCTACCGTCACGGAAAAAGACCGCCTCCTGGCTCTCCTCGACAATCAACTGACTGCCGATCTTGATGGCGCTCGTCCCCTGCTTGGGAACACGGGCGACGATGGTCTGGCCCGTGGGATCGGTATACTGGATGACTTTCATGATGGGTTCTCCTTGCAGTCTGGCTGAGGGCTCAACTCGTAGTCTTGACGATGTCGTTGATGACGGTCCGACGCCCGGACCACTTCTCCTCCAGGTTGGACAGGCTCTGCAAGGCTTCCTCGACAGCTGCAGTGGGATCCCCTTGTCCAGGCGCTGGAATCGCCGAGAGAATCTCGCTCAGGGCGTTCATATCGTCGATAAGCGTCAGATCGAACGCGTAGATCTTCTCGAGCTCGGCCTCGTCGATCTTTTCCACATCGAAGAAGCCGGTGGCTCCGTAGTCGCTGAAACGGATCGACTGCGAGAGCCCATCCAGCCGCCGATCGAGGCGATCGAAGAGATGCAGGGATCCAATCTGTGCTGCATCGGTGTACTTCTGCGCCTGATCTCTCACGCCGCGTTTCGACTCGGCGACCAATTTCGCCAGGTACTCACGTTGCTTCTTGTCCACCTCACGACGCAGCTCGCGATCCTGGAACCCTCGCAGACCTGGGATCTTCTCTCCCAGTCGCTCGAGCCAGTTGCGCTGTGCCTTGGCTTCATCGAATCCATTCGTCATAGGCCTGATTCTCCGCTTCGGTTGATTGGTACCCGCATGCTAGCAAAGCCAGCCATCTCCATCCCCACAACCTGATTACGTCAGTTGGCCCGCTCTATTCGGGCAGTTCGACGTTCGACCAACCTGAGCGTCGAGAGGCTAAGCAGTCCCGCCAGTGCATTGAAGCCCACATCTCGCAAGTCGTAGACGCGACTGGGCAGGAGGGCCTGAATGCCTTCATCGATCCAGCCGAGAGCCAGAGTCGAGAGGAACGCCAACAGGAAGGGCCCGGGATGGGCTCCGGGCGCGGTCGATCCCATTTCATTCTGGCGGGCACGGCGCTCCTTCAGCGCTTCGTAGATCAGCATGGCCACCAGGCCGTATTCGAGAAAGTGCAGACGCTCCTCGGGGAGCATCGGGATTGCTGTCAGAAGCACCAGGTAGACGCCACCGATGAGGGCCACCGTCAAGACAGTGCGCCGCTCGGGTCGAGCCAGAACAAGGCGCCAGGCGATCAGTCCCGCGATGCCGATGAAGACCAGGCCAACCACGAAACCCAACAGGTTTCGTTCGCGCAGCGCCTCGGCAACGGGCCGGGCAAGAGAAAGGGTCGAATAGATCAGAGCCACGCAGAGGCCGGCCGCAGACCAGAGACGTCGTTCACGCCGGGAGGTGAACAGCATCATTCGATCGGCCGGCCCCTGCGGAGCACGGAAAGGCAGTCAAAGCGGTCAGAGCACCGTCAATCCATCTGTTTACGCAGTACCGTCGGAATGTCGAAATCGTCGACATTCGACCAATTCGGGCCATAGCCGTTCGGATCGTCATTCTGGGCTTCGGCGATGACCTTGCGATAGAACGGGATCTCCTCACTCTCTTCCTCTCTCGCGGCCACCGGTTCCGGGATCTCGTCGTAGGTCGGACCATCCTCTTCGTACGCCGCCTGCTGACGGACAACCGGCCGTGCGGGCACTCGGGCTCCGGGATGATCTCCATGGAACCCGGTAGCGATGACCGTGACCTTCATCTCATCCTGCATGGCGTCGTCGATCACCAATCCGGAGATGATGTTCGCGGTCGGGTCGACCGCTTCGGCAATCACCCGAGCCGCCTCGTCCACCTCGTGCAGACTCAGATCGGAGCCGCCTGAAATGTTGAGCAGCACACCCTTGGCACCCTCGATGGAG
This sequence comes from uncultured Acidobacteriota bacterium, assembly GCA_963707075.1. GTDB lineage: Bacteria > Acidobacteriota > Thermoanaerobaculia > Multivoradales > JAHEKO01 > CAXMQZ01. Next base: position 519,680 of record CAVPOX010000001.1, on the reverse strand, counting down.
GTCTCCTCGAGCAACGGCGAGGAGATGGCTCGCTGAGCAGCTTCGAGCGCCCGGTTCTCGCCCTTGGCGATGCCGGTCCCCATCAGCGCCATGCCCATCCCGGTCATGATCGTCTTGACATCGGCAAAGTCCACGTTCACTTCGCCCGGCACGGTAATCAGATCGCTGATCCCCTGCACGGCCTGACGCAGCACATCGTCTGCGATGCGAAAAGCCTCGGTCAGCGGCGTACCGCGCTCGACAAAGCTGAGCAGTCTCTCGTTGGGAATGGTGATCAGGGTATCGACTGCCGATCTGAGCTCCTCGATACCCGCCTCCGCCAGCTCCATGCGGCGGCGTCCCTCGAAGGAGAAGGGCTTGGTCACCACCGCAACTGTCAGTGCTCCCAGCTCGGCGGCCAACGAGGCAAAGATCGGCAGGGCCCCGGTGCCCGTTCCGCCGCCCAGTCCCGCGGTGAGAAAGACCATGTCCGAGCCGTCCAACAGCTCGAGGATGCGCTCGGTGTCCTCCAGCGCCGAGTTGCGACCGACCTCGGGATCGCCACCCGCTCCCAGGCCGCGGGTCAAACTCGTTCCCAACTGCACCTTCACCGGCGCCCGGCCGCCTCTCAGTGCCTGCAAATCGGTATTGCCGGCGATGAACTCGATGCCCCGCATCTTGCAGTCGATCATGCGATTCACGGCATTACCACCACCGCCCCCGACCCCTACGACTTTGATTCTCGCGGGCACGGCGTCTGCCTCGTCAATGGTGATTGGCAAGCCGCCTTCCGTCTCTTGATCGTCGAATAAAATCATCTCGCTTCTCTCCTTCCGTGCTCTGTTGAGGCTCATAACAAATCTGAAAACATGCTGCGGATGCTGGTCATCACGCCGCGCATGGTGAATCCCGCCTTACCGGTCCTGGAGGATCGGTCCACCGCAGCCTGTCCGTACTGCACAAGGCCCGATGCTGCCGACCACGTGGGACAACTGATCACATCGACAAGACCGCCCAGTCCCTGGGGCAGCCCGTAACGCACCGTGCAATTGAAGATCTCTTCTGCCATCTCGAGCAAGCCGTCGAGCTGCGCTCCGCCACCGGTCAGAATGAGGCCGCCGCGGAGGGAGTCGTCGGCGCCATTCTTGACCAGGTCCTCTCGCACCAGAGTCAGAATTTCCTCGGCTCTGGGCTGCAGGATCGAACAAAGCTCTCTCTTGGGAACCACTCTGGCCGGGCCGCCCGCCACTGTCGGCACCGAGATGCCCTCTTCTTCACTTACCAGGCCTTCGAGACAACAACCGTGACGGATCTTGATGTTCTCGGCCTCGGCAAAGGGCGTGCGCAGAACCATGGCCAGGTCATTGGTGAAATGCCCCGCTCCAATCGGCAGAACTGCGCTGTGCTGGACCTCACCCTCGGAGAAATGAGCATATTCGGTGGTGCCGCCACCAATATCGACCAGCAGCGACCCGAGCTCGCGCTCGTCGTGGGTGAGGACGGCCTCGGCAGTTGCCAGCGGCTCGAAGACCAGCTCTGCGACTTCGATCCCGGCTCGGTTGACGCAGGTCATCAGGGTCTTGCGGCGGGTCATGTTGCCTGTCACCAGATGGACTGCCACCTCCAGACGGCTACCGAGCATCCCCAGGGGATCGGCAATCCCGCCCTGATCATCGACGATGAACTCCTGAGGGATGGCGTGAATGATCTCGCGATCGGAGGGCAGTGCCGCGGATTGAGCCGCTTCCAGGACACGATCGATGTCCTGGCGAGTGATCTCGCGATCCTGATCCTTGCGCGCCACCGAAACCATGCCACGCGAGTTGATACTGCGCACGTCCGTTCCTGCCACGCCGACATAAGCTGTCGAGACTTCGACTCCGGCCATGACCTCTGCCTCTTCAGTCGCTTGCTTGAGAGCTTCCATCGTCGCTTCGACATTGACGATGTTTCCCTTCCTGGTGCCACGATTCGGTGCCAGGCCTTTTCCCACGATCTCCACCTGTCCCTGATCGTCGCGCTGCGCGATCAGGACCCCGATCTTCGAGGACCCGATATCGATAGCTACCAGGTGTGGTTCCATTTTCGGCATCAAACTTTCCCCTCCTGACTACGCGGTTCGCCCGCGGGTTGAACAACAATCTGACGAGAGAACCGCAAGTCCACCGCCTTGACTGATGGAATCCTGCGACTGATCTCTGGAAGCAACGTCTCGAGCTTGTCGAGCTGCGTCTTCAAATCCTTGCCACTGACCAGCACCGGATATGGAAGCGCGGCACTGTAGATCCGAAAATCATCGACACCGAGCAGCTCGATCTCGGACAGACCAGCCGCGCCACCCGGTGCATGGCGATCGAAGGTCGTAGCCACCACCAAAGCACGGCCGACGTCCAGCTCGGCCCCGGGCGCGAGACTGAGCAGTGGCAGATCAACCGGACCCGTCGGATCGTAAGGTTCGATGACAAAGCCGGTCCTGTCGACATAGAACAGCCCCTCATTCTGGCGGAGCAGCGCCACCGGGTGGCGCTCCCGCACCTCGACCACCATGCGATCCGGCAACTCCTTGCGAATGGCAGCGCCCTCGATCCAACGATTGCCGGCCAGCCGCGACTCTACATCGCTCAGCGCGAGACCCAGCAAGTGGCGACCGTGCAGGTCGGCCAGCGCGCCAGCGATCTCCTCGGAGGCCACATGCTCGGTCGGGCCGATCTCCATCGATACCAGTTCGAACAAAGGCGACGTGCTTACCCACACCGCTGCGGCCACCGGCAGTCCGACCAGGAACAAGGCGGTCAGGAATGGTCTCAGCAGCAACAGGGTTCTGCTGCGGCGTCGGTGCGGGACGACGAATCGCCGACGCCTGAACGGGCTGGGGCGCTCCAGGGTAATGCGCTGGGTCGTCACGACTGCTCCTCCGCCGTCAACATCTCCGCCAGTCGATAGATGTCCCCGGCGCCCAGGGTCAGCACGACATCGCCTTCCCCGACCTGCGAGGCCAGAATGGCGGGAGCCTCACGCCACTCACCGTGGTACTCGACGTGCCGGTGGCCGCTCTCCCTGGCAGCCTCCACAACCAGCATCGCATCGACATCGGGCAGCGGTTCCTCACGCGACGCATAGATGTCGGTGACCAGCACGAAGTTGGCAGCCAGCAGGGCCTTGCCAAAATCACCGGCCAGGTCGCGGGTGCGCGAAAAAAGGTGCGGCTGAAAGACCGCGATGATGCGTGAGCGAGGGAAAGCCTGACGTGCCGCCGCCAACGTCGCCGCGACCTCGGTCGGGTGGTGGGCATAATCGTCCACCACCGTTGCACCCTGCCAGGTACCCTTCTTTTCGAAACGTCGATGGACGCCCGAGAAACCCTTCAAGGCTGTGGCGATGGTGTCGAACTCGATACCGAGTGAAAGGCCCACTGCGATAGCCGCCAGGCTGTTGCGGACATTGTGCAAACCATGCATGGGAAGCTCGACCGACCCGATCTCACCCTCGCCGTTGTTGTGAACTTCGAATCGTGAGCCGGAGGAGACCGTCTCTACCTCTTCTGCTCTCAGGTCCGCCTGCGGCGACAGCCCATAGGTCAAAACCCGTCGACCTGCCAATCGAGGCAGCATTTCCTGGATATTCGAATCGTCGAGGCAGAGAATCGCCTGACCGAAAAACGGCACCTTGCCGGAGAACTCCAGAAATGCCTTCTTGATGGCTCCCAGATTGCCGTAAGTGTCGAGGTGATCCTTGTCGATCGAGGTGACCACACCGATGATGGGCTGAAGACGCAGAAAGCTACGATCGTATTCATCCGCTTCGGCGACGAGGTACTCGCTCTTGCCCAATCGGGCGCCTGTTCCCGACACCCGCAAGCGCCCGCCGACGATGACCGTCGGATCCAGGCCCGCCTCGGTCAGAACCGCCCCGACCAGAGAAGTGGTGGTGGTCTTGCCATGCGTGCCAGCAACCGCGATTCCGTACTTCAGTCGCATCAACTCGCCCAGCATTTCGGCTCGGCGCACGACCGTGATGTTGCGCTCGCGAGCGGCCTCCACTTCGGGACTCTCCATCGAAACAGCCGAAGAGATGACAACCAGGTCGACATCTTCGACATGCTCTGGCGAGTGCCCAACGAAGACCTTCGCTCCCAGCCTGGCGAGACGTTCGGTGGTCTCACTGGCTGTCTGATCACAACCACTGACCTCCAGGTCGTAGTCGAGCAAGACTTCGGCAATGCCACTCATCCCGGCACCACCAATGCCGACGAAATGAACCCGAGAGAGACTGGCGAACTGACGGAACATCAGACCCCTACCACCCTTTCAATCAGTGACGCGATCTCGGCAGTTGCCTGCGGCCGGGCCAGGCTCGACGCCGCTTCTGCCATCTCCTGCAATCTTCGGCGGTCTCCTGCCAACTCGACCAACTCCTGGACGAACCTCTCGGCCGAGAGGGCCTCGGGCTCCACCATCGCCGCGGCACCGGCCTTCACCAGTCGCCTCGCATTACTCGATTGATGAGCTCCAGCGAGAGACAGAGGCAATAGCAGAGAGGCTCGACCGACTGCACAGATCTCCGCCAGGGTGATGGCTCCAGCCCGACTGATGATGAGATGCGCTCGGCTCATTGCCCCCTGGACATCCTCCAGGAAGGGAACGAGCGAGAGCTCGACGCCCTCTGGCGCACACCGTTCGTAGGCGGCCCTGGTCTGTTCCACATGTGCCCCTCCTGCCTGGTGAGTCACCTGCACGCCACCGGGCATCGCAGCGAGTCGCTCGATCGCTACAGGCACGATCTCATTGATGCGGCGCGCACCCTGGCTGCCACCCAGCACCAGCAGCCGCAAGGGGCCATCGAGGGGGGGAGGCGGCGCCGCCACTGCGAACTCGGAACGTATCGGAACCCCGGTCTCCTCGACGGGGCAGCGCAGGTGACGTGCCGTTTCTGGCGTCGCCACTGCCGCCACTTTGGCCCATCGCGAGAGCCAGCGGTTCGCCGCTCCCGGAACGACATTCGGTTCCAGCAAGACCACCGGGCAACCCGCCAACCCTGCCCCCATGACCCCCGCAGCCGAGACGAAACCGCCAGTCCCCAGAACCACACTCGCATGTATCCGCCGGATCAACCCCCGCGCCCTTATTGCCGAGATTCCCATGCCGCCGGCAGCGACCGCACGCTGTGCCAGAGAGCGGCCGACAATGGCTCGCGCCGGCAGCGCGTGGTAGGCCAGACCTCGGTTCTCCAGCAGCTCACGCTCCAGCCCCTCGTGGCGTCCGAGCCAGCTCATGCGCCAACCCCTCTCCACCAGTTGCTCGGCGACCGCCAGTGCGGGGAAGACGTGTCCGCCGCTGCCACCGCCTGCCACCAGAACATGCTCAAAATCCATATACCTCTTACCACTTGTGTCGACCTGACTCCATTCATCCATGCTGCGAAATATTCAGCAGCACACCACATGCCACCAAACTGACTACCAGGGAGGAGCCACCGTAGGAGATGAACGGCAACGGAATTCCCTTGGTCGGCATGAGGGCTAACGCCACACTGATGTGAATCAACGCCTGCATCACCAGAACCCCGGTCAGTCCCCACGCCAGGTAGCGGCCAAAGACATCGGGCGCCTGCCAGCCGGTTCGCAATCCCCGCCAGGCAAACACCGAGAACAGACCGAGCACTCCCAGACCACCGACCATGCCCATCTCTTCGCCGACGATCGAATAGACGAAGTCGGAATGGGGGTGCGGCAGAAAGTAGAGCTTCTGCAGGCTCTCTCCCAGACCGCGCCCGGTCACCCCTCCCGAGCCGATCGCAATCAGCGATTGTCGGGCCTGATACCCCGAACGCAAGGGTTCGAGATCCGGATCGAGAAACGCCAGCAACCTCTGGCGGCGATAGGGCACCGAGTAGATCAGGAACCAGAGTGCTGGCACCATGGCGAGAACACCGAGTCCGAAGTACTTCCACTCGACTCCAGCCAGAAAGAGCATGAGAATCGTGGCGGCGCAGATCAAAACGGTCGTTCCCAGATCGGGCTGCAGGAGAATCAGCGCCGCGACAACTCCCATCAGCAGAGCACACGGAACGATCAGCTCGCGGCTATCCCTATCCTGCTTGGCCTGGATCTGGTAGGCGACGAAGACGATGACCGCCAGTTTGGCCAACTCGGAAGGCTGCACGGAGATTCCACCCAGGAACAACCAGCGGCGCGTACTGTTGAGCTCGGGAGAGAACAACACCAGGACCAGGAGCACCAGGACGGTCCCCACCAGGGTAAACAGGACCTTGGGACGTCGCAAGTGGCGATAGTCCACGTGCATCATCACCCACATCAGCAGGAGCCCTATCAAAGCCGCGGCGGCTTGTTTGACCAGGAACAGATTGAAGCGATGGCCCTGATCACGCGCAAAGGCATCGCTCGCGGAGAACACCACGGTCAGACCCAGTCCCAACAACACGATGATCGTGGTGAAGAGGATCTTGTCGAAGGCCAGCTTCTTAGCCATTCAAGTGCCCCACCAGGCTTTGGAAATGCTCGCCACGCTCGGCAAAGCTGCGGTACTGATCGAAGCTCGCACAGGCAGGTGACAGCAGGACCACCTCGCCCGTTCTGGCCTCTCGTGCCGCCGCAATGACCGCTTTTTCCAGGGTTCCGCACTGCTCACAAGGCACAACACCGGCGAGCGCCTCGCCGAATGGACCCGCGGCTTCGCCGATGAGATAGGCGCAGACCACTTTCCGCGATGCCGCCTCCACCAGCTCTTCGAGCTCTCCACCTTTATGACGGCCACCCAGAATCAGGTGTACCGTGCCGTCGACGAAACCCGCCAGCGACTTCTGTGTCGCCGCCAGGTTGGTGGCTTTGGAATCGTCGTACCAAACCACTCCCAACCGGTTACAGACCTTCTGCAGGCGGTGGGAGAGCCCGCGAAATCGCTGGAGCGCATCCGGGATGACTTCCCTGTCGACTCCGATCGCCCGCGACAACAAGGCCGCCGCCATGGCGTTCTCCAGGTTGTGAAGGCCGGGCAGCGACAGATCCTGGCGGCTGAACAGAGGCCGAGCCTTCCTGCCCGGCTCCACTTCCACAACGACGTCCCCGTCCAGAAAGCAGCCATCTTCGACTGCACCTCGCAGAGAGAAGAATCGGCGGCGCGCCTTGACGTCGACCTCGGCGACCCGTTGATCGTCGGCGTTCAGGACGGCGACATCCTGCGCATTCTGGTTGCTGAAGAGGCGCAGTTTCGCGGCGAAGTAGCTCGCATCATCCCGATGACGGTCGAGATGATCCGTCGAGAAGTTGAGCAACGCCGCAGCCTGCGGGTGAAACGTGTCGATCGACTCGAGCTGAAAACTCGACAACTCGACGACGAACACCCTGCCAATGGGACCGTCGACCACCGCACTCAATGGAACCCCGATATTGCCGCAGACTTCGGCAGTCCGACCAGCAGCTTCGAGGATCGCTCCGGTCATCGAGGTGGTCGTGCTCTTGCCGTTGCTTCCCGTTATGCCGACTATCGGACCCTCGGCGAATTGACAGGCCAGCTCGACCTCGGCGACGACCGGCACACCGGCAGCACGGGCTGCCTGAACGAGCGGTCGCGAAGGCGAAATGCCGGGACTCAATACCAGTCCATCGATGTCATCGGCCAGCACTACCTGGTCGGTATCCAGCACCACCTCGAACTGAACGTCGCCGCTCAGCTCACCGAGATCGAGCTCGCTGGTCGTACGCTGATCTACGCCCAAAACTTCAACTCCTCGAGCCCTCAGCAGTCGGGACGCCGCCAGACCGGAGGCGCCCAGCCCGTAGACCATCACCTTGTTCCATTGTCGACTTCCCCATGGCACTCTCATCTCAGCTTCAGGGTTCCCAAACCCATCAAGGCAAACATGATTGCCAGTATCCAGAACCGGACGATGATCTTTGGCTCGGCCCAACCACTGAGCTCGAAATGGTGATGCAGCGGCGCCATCCGAAACACCCGCCGCCCCCCCGTTGTCTTGAAAAAACCCACCTGCACGATGACCGACAAAGCTTCGAGCACGAAGAGACCTCCCACCAGGACCAGGACAATCTCCTGTTTCGACAGCACCGCCACCATCCCGATGGCGCCACCGATGGCCAAAGACCCTACATCCCCCATGAAGACCTCGGCCGGGTGTGCATTGAACCAGAGGAAACCCAGACTCGCGCCCACCAACGCACCGCAGAAGATCGAGACCTCACCGACACCGCGAACATAGGGGATCTGCAGATAGCTGGCTACTATGGAGTTCCCGGCCACGTAGGTGAAAATGGCGTAGGTGGCCGCGGCGATCAGTGTCGCCCCAATGGCTAATCCATCTAGACCATCGGTCAGATTGACAGCGTTGGAGGAACCCACCAGAACCAGAGCGAGGAAGGGGATATAGAGAATCCCGAGATTCAACACCGCTCTCTTGAAGAACGGGAAGTAGATCGCCGGCTCGAAGTGATACTCACCTTTCAGAGACAGCAGGATCACCCCTGCCACCACCGCCACCGCGATGGACAGCAGCATCTTGGCGCGCACAGTCAGCCCCAGGTTTTGACGTCGACGAATCTTCAAATAGTCGTCGGCGAAGCCGATGGCACCAAAGGCCAGGGTGACCCCGACCGCCAGCCAGACATAAGGGTTCAACAGATCGGCCCACAGGAGGGTCGGCACAATGACAGCGAAGAGGATGAGCAAGCCGCCCATGGTGGGAGTCCCCGCCTTGACCTGATGCCGATCGGGTCCAACGTCGCGAATGTTCTGGCCGACCGACAGTCGTCTGAGCATGCGGATGAAAGCCGGGCCCAAAAGCATCGACAACAAGAGCGAAGTCACCACCGCACTGGCGGTCCGGAAGGTTATGTACCGAAAGACGTTGAATGCGGCGAACTGATCGCTCAAGGAATAGAGAAGGTGAAACAACATCAGCCCTCCCCCCCTGCAGCAGCGAGCATCGCCTCGACCACGACTTCCAGTCCAACTCCCCGTGAGCCTTTGACCAACACCACGTCCCCTGAACGCAGCTGCGCGCCGACCTTGGCCGCCGCGTCGGAGGCGGTCTCGTACGCATCCGTTACCGCTCCAGCCTCGGCTGCCGCCGCAGTCAGCTCAGGGGCGAGGTTGCCGACACCGATGACAGGCGAGAATCCCATCTCTGCTGCGCGACGTCCCGCCTGGCGATGGAGATCGGGAGCCGTCTCACCCAGCTCAAGCATGTCGCCCAGAACCGCCCAGTGGCGTTTCCCTTCCAGCTCCCGGGCACTGCGCAAGGCTTCTACAAGAGCGGTTGGATTGGAGTTGTAACAATCGTCGATGAGAACTCGATCCTCGCCGAGGCGATGCAGAACACCTCGCATCGGCTGGCCCTCGATGCCAGCAGCCGCCTCGCCGATCGCGGACAGGGAAACGCCGAGCCGGTGCGCACAAGCAGCGGCAGCAAGAAAATTTTCGACGTTGTAAAGCCCATGCAGGGGCAAATCGATCGTCTGTTCTTCACTTCCGGCGATGAGACGAAACGATGTTCCGAGCCCCGCCGGGCGCTGGTGGACCTCGCGCACCGTATAGTCGGACGCGGGCGTCGAGCCGAACCAGACGACTTCGCCCGCATGGCGGCTGACGATGCGCACGACCTCCGGATCGTCCTGGTTGGCGATCACCAATCCGTCCGGGCTCAGCCCCTGCAGCAGTTCCGCTTTCGCTTCCGCGATGGCTCGCAGCGAGCCAAAGGCCTCCAGATGGGCCGGCCTGACATTCGTGAACACAGCCACGTCGGGCCTACCGAGCAAGCTGACCCGTCCCAGCTCACCCGGCGTCGACATGCCCATCTCGGCCACCATCCACTGCGTGTCATCAGGAATTCCCAGCAGCGCGATGGGAAAACCGTAGAGGTTGTTCAGGCTCCCCGGGTTGCGGGCGACCCGGAAGCGCTGGGCCAGAAGAGTGGCCAGAATCTCTTTCGTCGTCGTCTTGCCCACCGAACCTGTCACTGCGACCAACCGTTCAGGAGCCCGGGTACGTACATCGCGAGCGAGGCAGTGCAGTGCCGCAAACGTGTCCGCGACCTCGATCAGACCGCCGGGGGCACCCGCCTCGACTCGCCGACTCACGACAGCGGCGCTGGCACCCTGTTCCAGTGCATTGGATACGAAGTTGTGGCCATCTGTCCGGTCTCCCTCCAGGGCGAAGAAGAGCTCGCCTCCGTGAACAACGCGCGAATCCAGGGCCGCACCCTGCCACAGGGCCTCGCCGAGACCTGCAATCAGCCGTCCATCCATGGCGGCCGCCGCGTCACTCAGTCGCCCGCTTACCAAGCCTCTCCTCCAGTGCCTCCACCACCTCGCGGTGATCTGAAAAGGTCGTGCGCTTGTCACCCACGATCTGGAAATCTTCGTGTCCCTTGCCGGCGACCAGGACAACCCACTCGTCATCGGCCTGCGCGATTGCCCGACGAATCGCTTCCCGGCGATCCGGCAGAATCCGGTACCTCGTGTTGCCGCTGTCCTTGATGCCTTGCTCGACTGCAGCGATGATGGCCAGGGGGTCTTCCCCACGCGGGTTGTCGGTCGTGATGATCGACATGTCGGCCAGCCTGCCAGCGACGCGCCCCATCAATACCCGCTTGCCCGGATCGCGGTCTCCCCCACAACCAAAAACCAGCAGGATCTTGTGCGGTAGAAAGGAGCGCAGCGCCTTCAACGAAGCCTCCAGCGCCGCGTCGGTATGGGCATAGTCGATCACTACCGGGAAGGTCTGACCGCATTCGATCCGTTCGAGGCGACCCGTCAGCGGACTTTGCGATGCGATGCCGGCCGCTATGGCCTGGTGATCGATACCCAGGGCTTCGGCAGAGGCTGCTGCAGCCATGATATTGATCAGGTTGTAGGTGCCCAGGAGTGGCGATTCGAAGCTCAAGACACCGCGAGGTGTGTCGAGCTCCCCTGCGATACCGCTAGCACTGAATTCCACCTTCCGGCAGGAGATATCGCCGTTGGCGCCGTAGGTGGTGACCCTCTCCAGCTCGACGGCCAGGCGGCGGCCATAGGCGTCATCGAGATTGATGACCGCCTGGCCGTCGGTCTTGAGCTGATCGAACAAACGCCGCTTGGAGGCAAAGTAGTCTTCGAAGTCCCGATGAAAGTCGAAATGATCTCGTGTCAGATTGGTGAAGACGCCGAGGTCGAAGCTCAGCCCCTCCACCCTGCCCAACGCCAGGCCCTGTGATGACACCTCGGCGCAGACGGCCCTCGCACCCGAATCCCGCATCTGGGCCAGCAGCCGGTACATGTTCGAGGCCTCCGGTGTCGTGCGATCGGCGTTGAGCACCTCGCCGCGGAACTGGTGTCCGAGGGTCCCGATCGTCCCCGTCGGATATCCCGCAGCCTCGAGGATGGAAACCATGAGGAACGCCACTGTCGACTTGCCGTTGGTACCCGTCACACCGACCATCAGCATGTGTTCGTCGGGATGGTCGTAGATCCTGCCGGCGAGCGGCCCGATGAGCCAGCGCGGATCGCTGGCGGTCAACCAGACGCCCTCGAAGCCCGGAGGCGGAGGGCCCGACGCCATGATCGCGGCGGCTCCTCGCTCGAGTGCATCAGGAATAAACGCCCGGCCGTCGAATCGTTTGCCCACCAACGCGACGAACAGATAGCCCTCCTTGACGAACACCGAGCTCTGACTGATGCCAGTGATCTCCGGATTGGCCTCCGTAAGCCGTTCAATCGGCAGGTCTGCGACGACTTCCGCGAGCTTCATCGCCCCTTCTCTCCAGGTTCGGCCGCGAGCCAGAGCTCCACGTCGCCTTCGGCATCGGCGACCGCGGTACCCGGCACAGGTAGCTGACGATCCACCATTCCCTGCCCGTGCAGCGTCGCACGCAACCCGATCTCAGCCGACCGAACAACCGCCTGGCGCGCGGTCAGACCCGAGAAGTCCGGCAAGGCATCCTCGGCAAGCTCGACGAGCGTTGCCATCGGCTCCGCAGATCTGTCGACGGTTCGAGGTTCAGGGTTCTCCTCCTGGGAGGCCACAATTTCCCCAGGCCAGTGCTCCTCGTCCACGGCCTCACGATCGGGTGGAATACCCAGATACACCAGCGCGGGACCTGCCACCGCCGAGAACACCGGCGCGGCCACGTCTCCGCCGTGATATCCGAGCGACGGCACTGGCTCATCGATGGCGATCATGCCGACGATCTCCGGACGCCGTGCGGGGGCAAAGCCGACAAAGCTGGCGACGAATTTTCGGGCCGCATACCCGCCATCAGGCGATGCCTTCTGGGCCGTGCCGGTCTTGCCTGCTACACGATAGCCAGGGATCGCGGCTTTCTTGCCCGTGCCGTCGACTACAACGGACTCCAGCAGTCGCTCGAGGGTTCTCGCAGTGCTCGCGGTGATCGGATTCCCCAGACGAAGGGGGCGTGGGTGCGGCTCGGTCACCTGGCCGTTCTCACCGATACCCGCCACGACATACGGTGACAGGAGGGTGCCACCGTTGGCCACCGCTGCGAAAGCGCTGGCCATCTGCAAAGAGGTCACGGAGAGGTTCTGCCCAAAGGAGATATAGGCGGTAGCCCGCTTCGGCCACTTGTCCGCCGGACGCAGAATCCCCGGACTCTCCCCGGGCAGATCGACGCCCAGCGGCTTGCCAAACCCAAAGTCGACAATCTGCTCATAGAAGTTCTGCTTCCCGACCAGCAGGCCGGTCTTGATCGCTCCTACATTGCTCGACTTGGCGATGACCTCTCTGAAAGTCAGGTCACCAAAGGATTTGTGATCGTGGATTCTGACGCCCTGGACGACGACACTGCCGTGCTCACAGTCGAAGACATCGGTGGGGTCGACCAGATTGTGCTCCAGAGCCGCGGCGGCGGTAACCATCTTGAAAGTCGAACCTGGCTCGAAAGCGTCCATTACCGCACGATTGCGCCAGCTCTCGCGCGAAGAGCTGGTGAAGTGATTGGGATCGAAGGTGGGCCAAGAGGCCATGGCCAGTATGGCCCCGGTGTTGGGATTCAGAAAGACAGCCGAGGCACTTCTGGCCCGCGTTCGTTTGACTGCTGCAGCGAGCTCCTCTTCAAGCAGGTGCTGAATCCAGGCATCGATCGTCAGATGGAGGCTGCGACCTGGCTTGGCCTCGCCGAAGGAGATATCTGGCAGCAGCACCGTCCCGCGACGCGCATCTCGCAAGACCTTGCGTTCTGCCGGTTCGCCGGCGATCACATCGTTGTAGACCTGTTCCAGGCCCTCCAGACCACGATTGTCGAGCCCGGCAAACCCGAGGATCTGGGCCGCCAGTTCCCGCATGGGGTAGTAACGCTTGCTCTCGGTCAGATACCCCACCCCGGGCAGGGCCAGCTGCCGGACTGCATCTGCCAGCGGGCGGTCCAGCTGGCGGGCAATCCACACGAACTCCCGATCACTGGCCAAAGAGCTCTCGAGCTTGGCAGCATCACGCCCCAACGTCCTGGCCAGCGCTCGCGCTGTCGCCACGGGGTCTTCGATCTGCGAAGGATCTGCCCAGACCGAGTCGACTTCGACTGACAGCGCCAGCTCCCGGCCGCGCACATCGTAGATGGTGCCTCGTGGAGGTTGCAGGACGACCCTGCGATGATGCTGGCCTTCTGCTCTTTGCCTGTAGAGCTCGTAGTCGACAACCTGCAGGTAGTAGAGCCGCGCCACGATCCCTGTCGACCAAAGCGCCAACACCACCGAAGCGACGATCAAGCGAACCTTCACGGGGAGTCCTCGACAAAGACCAGCCGATTCAGATCGGCCGGGATCATTCCGAGCCGCTGCGCAGCTTCTGCCTGAATTCTTTCTGGACTCGACAGATAGGCGGACTCGACCCAGAGCTCCCGACCCCGCTGTTCTTCTACTCGCAGGATTCTCTCCAGTCGATCGACTTCATAGCCGATATGAACCATCCGCAAATTCAGCCAGACATAGCCGAGCATGCCGCTGGCAACAGGTACCAAAGCCAGCAAAACCGCCGCGAGCTCGCGACGGCGACGACGGTCCCGCTGCCGGACGAGGTAGCTGTTGTCTACCTCCTGTCGCACGACATACTGACTCCGCAAGTGCTCAGATCCTCCTTGCCGCCCGCAGCCGCCCGGACCTGGCACGCGGATTCATGGCGACCTCGGCGGCGCTCGGCCGCACCGGGCGCTTCGTCAGAACTTCGATGACCTGCGTCTCGGAATGGGGACGCCCCGTGATTTCGTCGATTTCGCCACGGGCCAGGTCTCGCAACCGGTTCTTGACGATCCGATCCTCCAGGCTGTGGTAGGAGATCACCACCAGCCGGCCTTCCTGGTTGAGCAAGCGCACTGCCTGATCGAGGAAGGTATCCAGGCCGATCAGCTCTCGATTGACTTCGATGCGAATGGCCTGAAAGACCCGCGTTGCCGGGTCGATGCGGCCTCGAGGCCTACCACCACCTCGACGCAGGGTCCCGGCCACGATGTCTCGCAACTCCGAGGTCGTCTCGATGGGCTCGTCTTCCCGTCGCCTGGCGATCGCCCGGGCGATGCGTCGTGCTTGTCGCTCCTCACCGTATTCGCGAATGATTTTCTCCAATTGCGCCTCCCCGTATTGGTTGACGACCTCGGCTGCGGTCAGGTCCCCCGGTCCCATGCGCATGTCCAGGGGCCCTTCGCGGCGAAAGCTGAAACCACGACTCCCCACTTCCAGCTGCAAGGACGACACACCCAAATCGGCCAGGATGCCATCAACGGCTTCAACACGAAGCCCATGCAGCAGCTTGCTCAACTCGGCGAAGTTCCCCGGCACCAGACGTACACGCTGACCAAAGGGGCGCAATACCTCCTCCGCATACCCCAGAGCCTCCGGGTCGCGATCGATGCCGATCAGCTCGATCGCCGGCCCCGCCTCCAGCAATGCCTTGGCGTGGCCCCCGAGACCCAGCGTGCAGTCCACGAACAAGCCGCCCCGTTCAGGCTCCAGAAAGCCCTTCGCCTCCTCGAGCAAGACAGGTATGTGCCGCACCACCGCCGATTCAATGAACTGCTGTCGAGCGCTCGAGAACCTGGACCCCGTGGGCCTAGATCCCCTTGTCGCTCAGGTAAGCAAAATCCTCATCCGTAAACGGTTGCTCGGAGAAGCGGCCCTCGAGACGCTGGCGGTTCCATATCTCCAGATGATCCAGGCGTGCATTGACGACTACATCTCCCTTCATCTTGGCGCTCTCGCGCAGGAGGGGTGGAAGCACCACCCGGCCCTGCCCATCGAGCTGGCCCTGCTGTCCGTAGTAGCTGACCCTTTCCAGGAAGCGCTGCTTGGTCCTGTCGGTAGACGGCAACGCTGCCAATCGGTCCTCGATCTCCTCCCAAACCGACAACGGATAGAGGAGTACCGAGTCTCCGAGAATCGACGTCACGAAGACCTCCCGGCCATAGCGCTCTTCGAGCTGGCGGCGGAAGGTCGTTGGCACCTTGAGACGGCCCTTATCGTCGATTTTTGTAGGCGCGCTTCCACGAAACATCATTCCCGTCCATTTTCCGGGTGATTTCGGGGCGCAGTGTAGCACCGGGGTCCACTTTTGTCCATTTTTCTCCACCACCTTGCCAGCAGTGGATTTGCCTCTGATTGACGGCCGTCAGAAGCTTGAATCAGAGAGGTTTTCTAACGTGTAGGAGGCTTGTCCGGGTCTATCAGGATGTTGTCATCCGGTACGACTTCGATAGCCGGCTCAGATTCGAGCACCGGTTCGGTAATCAAGGGTGCGGTCAAGGCTCGTTCGAGCTCATCGGTATCCGAGGTCATCTGCAGTGAAGCCCGGAACCCGACTGCATCCGGCGGCGGATTGACGACCACATAGGCCGCGGTTTCGAGCTCCTCGAGGTATTTCTGCATCTCGGAACCAAGCAGACGCTCCCCTTCCTTGGCTTGGATCTGCTGGGCCACCTCGGAGAATTCCATCAACTGGGCTTCCTGTCGCTCGGTCAGCAGCAGAACATGCAGGCCACCCCGACCCACCACGGGTTCGCTGATCTCGCCCGGCTCGAGTCCCCAAACTGCCTGTTCGAGCTCCGGATCCAGATCCCCGGCTTCCACCCAACCCAGATCGACCGCATTAGACGTGGTTTCCGTCGCCGCCAGAGGCTCGACGACTTCTGCCAGGCTGGCACCTGCTTGCACCTGCTGCCGAATGCTCTCGGCGACCTCGTTCAGCGCGGCATCTGCCTGACCATCAACGGTTGGAATCACTACCTCCTCGAGACGCAGCTTCTCGGGCACCAGGAATTCGTCGGTGTGGTTCTGGTAGTAGCGTCGCAGGTCTTCTTCCTCGAGGCTGACTCGCGGATGGACTTCCTGGCCCATGAGCTTCTGAACCAGCATCGTTCGAGCCAAGTTCTCCCGGAACTGCTCCAACGTCATCCCGGAGGCGCGGAGGGCCTGTTCGAACTGCTCATCGGTTTCGATGCCATTGTTCTGCCGAGTCGATGTGACTCCCCGGTCAAGATCGGCTTCGGTAACCCGGATCCCGAGCTGATCCGCTCTCGAGAGCATGAGCATCTCTTCGAACAGGTCGTCCATGGTGGACACACCGACATTGGCGAGCATGCGCTGCCGACGCTCGGCGGGCAGCGACTCGGCGGCCTGAATCATCTGCATCTTCTCCGCCCTGCGGCGCTGATAATCCCAGGTCGTGGCGATCCGGTCATTCACCCTGAGCACGACTTCGAAATCCTCCTGCCCTGCCCCAGGCAAGGGGAGCAACAGAAAGGCACAAAGGAAAAGGCTAGTTCTTCTCATCATCGATATTCGAGTCGAATTCGCCCTGGTAGTTGAAGGGCACGTTGCGCTCGAAAACTCGCACATTGTAGCGCTCCCGGGCCTCTGCGACCAGCTGCGCCAAGGCTTCCTGCCGCCGTTGGTCGATGAGCACGTCGTTTATCTCATCCGCCACTTCGGCAATCGGTGCGATCCCGGCTGGGTGGTGTCGAACCACCTGAAACACATGCAAGCCGTAATCGGCGGGCAGAACCTCACTGACCGTGCCGTCAGCCAGTCCGAACAGGAGGTCGGCAAAGGCCGGAGGCAACTCAGTTCGGGCAAACACGCCTTCCTCGCCCGCGTGCGCCGTTTCGACAGCGGCGACTTCGTCGAGGATGTCAGCATACTGCGCTCCGCTGGCCCACCGCTGCCGAATGCGCTCTGCGACGCTGCGCTCGGTAAAGAGCAACTGGCGCAGATAGACTCGCTCCGGCAGATCGAAGCTCGCCCGATTCCTCCGATAGTAGGCAGTGACGGTCCCCATGTCGGGTTGCACAACTGTTTCGCCGAGCAGCGCCTCTGCGGCGGAACGCGCGTCCCGGACGTCTACCTCACCCAAACGGTCGGCCGCCAGGCGGCACAGGAGCCGCTCGTCGAGAAACTGATCGAGTAGCGAGCTCAAGACATCACTGCCCAGAACCCCCAAACCGGATACTGAATTGCGCGCCAGGAACTCCTCGAATGCCGCATATGGGATCGGTTCACCATTCACTTCGGCGACCCGATCGGCCGGCGCCACGGATCGATCACAACCCAGCACCAGACCGATCATAAGCACCGACAAGCGCGGGAGACCGTGGACAACACTCCGACTGCAGATCATCGCTTCGTCGGCTCCACGGCTGAGTCCTGACCAGCAGGCGAAGGCGCGAGTTGTTCCAGAATCTCGAGAGCCTGCTCACCGAGCGGGCGATCCGCCTGGCGATCAACGGTCAACACCCCCGAGGGACTGAAGCTCATGCCGACTCGTTCTGATACCAGCTTTACCAGGTGCTCGACATCGACTCGAGCATCACGGCGAAGTCGAAACTGGAGCCGGGCCCCGGCGAGTGAGATCGACTGGATTCGTAACGTTTCAGCACGCCGCTTCAACGCCGCCACTCGCAGTAGCTGATAGACCTGCGGTGGCGGCGGACCGAAGCGATCACGCAGCTCGGAGACCATCTCCTCTTCCTCGAGCTCGCCGGCTGCGATGCGTCGGTAGAGCTCCATCCTCAGATTGGCGTCGCTCAGATATTCTTCCGGGATCGCCTGTGGAAGTGGCAGATCGATGGTCGCCGAGGGCGCCTCGTCCACGGTTTCGCCGCGCAGCTCACGCACTGTGTCTTCGAGCATCTTCAGATAGGTCTCGATGCCTACCGCAGCGATATGTCCGCTCTGCTCCGGCCCCAGAAGATTGCCCGCACCACGAATCTCCAGGTCCCGCGCTGCGACACGAAAGCCGGCGCCGAGCTCCGTGAACTCTCGCAGGGCACGCAGCCTCTGACTCGCCTCCTCTGTCAGGACTCGATCAGCAGGGACCACGAGATAGCAGTAGGCCAATTGATTGCTGCGACCGACACGGCCCCGCAGTTGATAGAGCTGAGCCAAGCCGAATCGCTCAGCGCGATGCACAATGATGGTGTTGACATTGGGAATATCGATTCCGTTCTCGATGATCGTGGTCGCGAGAAGCAGATCGTACTCCTTGGCCTTGAAGGCGTGCATCCGCTGCGCCAGTTCGTTCTCGTCGAGCTGGCCGTGCCCGATGGTCAGGCGCAGATCCGGAACCACCTCCTTGAGGTAGGCGGCGAACTGCTCGATGCCCTCCACCCGGTTGTAGACAAAATAGATCTGTCCCTGACGCTCCCGCTCGAACTCGATCGCCTCGCGCAAGAGCTCCGGGGTGAAGGGAACGATGGCCGTTTCCACCGCCATCCGATCCCTGGGTGGAGTCTCAATCACAGAAAGGTCTCGGACGCCTGCCAGCGAAAGCTGCAAGGTGCGCGGTACCGGGGTGGCAGACATAGCCAGGACGTGCACGTTCTTCTTCAGCTCGCGGAGCCTCTCCTTCTGGGCCACACCAAAACGCTGCTCCTCATCGACGATGAGCAGGCCGAGGTTGGGTATCGAGATATCACGGCTCAGTAACCGGTGGGTGCCGATCAGAATATCGACCTTGCCGTCAGCCAGCGCCTGGCGAATCTCTCGCATCTCACTCGGCGATCGCCGACGCGAGATCATCTCGATACGAACCGGATGGCCGGCGAACCGTGCCGCGAAAGTCTCCAGGTGTTGATCAGCGAGAATCGTCGTCGGCGCCAGCACGGCCACCTGGTAGCCGCTATCCACCGCCTTGAAGGCAGCTCGCATCGCCACCTCTGTCTTGCCGAACCCGACATCACCGCACAGCAGACGATCCATCGGCCGTTGCTCGCCGAGATCTTCCTTGATCGCCGCGATAGCGGTCAGCTGATCCTCAGTCTCCTCGAAATCGAATGCGGCCTCGAATTGGGCCAGAAGGTCGCTGTCGGCTGCCATCGCAGGAGCCGTGGCCAGCTGCCGCTCGGCGTAGAGCCGGACCAGATCGCCAGCCAATCGTTGCATGCTCCGCTTGACCTTCTCCTTGGTCCGCGCCCAAGAGCTGCCGCCCAGCCGATCGAGACGGGGCGCCACTCCCTCGATGCCGCTGTAGCGCTGAATCTGATCGATACGACTCAGCGGCAGTAGCAGGCGTCGCCCATCGGAGTAGGCCACCTCCATGACTTCCACGTCGGCAGCAGCCGAGGCATCGCGCATCGCGCCCAGAGCCGGGGGCAGATCCACGGCCTGCTCGTCTCCACCGACTGCACGGAGTCCGACATACTGTCCGATGCCATGATCTGCATGCACGATGAAGTCACCCAGACGCAGATCGCGGAGGTCCGAAACGAAGGGTCCGTATCGACGACGGGCTCGTGGCCTGCCCGGGGTGACCCTCGGAAAGAGCTGACGTTCGCCGAACACGACAACTCCAGCTGGCGGCAAACGGAATCCCCGTCGCAACTCGCCGTCGACCAACTCGACTCCGCCATGGCCCTGAGGCAGCCTCTGCTGCTCACACCACTGCGTGAGCCTTGGCCAGTGCTCACGCGGACTGATCATCAGGAGCCGCTCATGACGAGCTCTGGCAGTCTCGATCTCGCGCGGAAACCGCGGGAGCTGACCATGGAAAAGGTCGGTGAGACCTCCGGCAAAGTCGACCTTGACTTCCGCACCGGTGGAGGACACGTCGTCGATGCGCACATCGGCCGACTCCTGGATCGCCTGGACCTCGTCGCGGTGGCGCTCGAGCTCGACAGGAGGTACGGCCAGCATGGCTCGCTCCAGGTGACTTCGGTAGTCGGTCTCCAGTTGATGCACATGGTGCTGGATCTCAGAGGTCAACACCTGGGGTGACACCGTCACCACGAGGGCCCCCTGCAACCAGTCCTCCAGCCCGACAGTTTTCGACTCCAGTAACGGAAGATAGTGCTCCCAGCCAGGGAACCGACCCCGCTGGCGCAGCGCCTCGATCGCTTCGGCAGCCGCGCCGCCCGCGGTAGCACCCGGAATCTCGAGGAGACGATTGGCCAGGAGTCGAGACTCCGCCTCGCCGGCCGGAAACAACGACAGGGGCATGATGGACAGACGATCCATGGATTCCAGAGACCGTTGATCGACCGCATCGAAGCGACGGATCGACTCGACAGTGTCACCGAAGAGATCCAGCCGCACGGGCCCTGCAAGCCCTGGCGGAAAGAGATCGAAGACCCCACCGCGGACCGCGAAGTCCCCGATCTCTCCTACCAGATCTGTCCGCTGATAGCCAAACCGGGAAAGGTGTTCGATCAAGGTGTCGACCGCCGTATCCCCACCTTCTTCGATCTCGATGACCGCGAGGTGCAGGGCATCAGGCGTAGGCAAGCGGCGAAAGAGCGCGCGAGGCGTACAGACCACGGTACGGAGCTCTCCCCGCAGCAATCGGTAGAGGGCAACCGACTCCATAGCCCGGATCTGCAACGAAATGTCGGTTTCCTGATAGGGGCTGAGGGACGGAGACGAGAAATAGGCGGCCGAATCGCCCAGCAGATCTGCCGACTCGACCCAGGCCACACCGTCGGCTTCATGGGGCACCAGGATCAGAGTCGGTCTGGCGAGGTCCTGCGCCAGCGCTTCGAGCACCCAGGCGGCGGCGGGTATTGGCAGGCGCTCGACATCGACAGCACCCTGACGCAGTGCCCGATAGGGTTCACTGGCACGCAGGACATCGAGCACGTCCGCAAGCGGCGAAGAGTCTTCCACGCGACAGAGTCTACCCCTCCCTCCCTGGTTCTCTTGCCCATTGCCAGTGGTAGGATGGCCCGGTTCCCCATGCGCTACCTCGTAACCATGGCTTTGCTGATCGCGCTCGCCGGCATCTTCCTCCCGGTGACTGCCAGTGAGACTGCAAGCACGGCGACCCCCGAGGAGGAGGCGCAGGAACACACCGCGGAAGGGGATGAGCACGGAGGCCATACAAGCCCGGTGACCCCGGTGCTACTCGGCCTCGTCATCATCATGATCTCGGCCAAGATCGGAGGTGAGATCGCGGAGAGAGCGAGCCAGCCTGCGGTCCTGGGTGAGTTGATTGCTGGCGTTGTCCTCGGCAACCTGGTGCTATTCGGCTATCACGGGCTCGACTTTCTCGCCACCAACGAAGGAATTGCCATCATCGCCGAGATCGGTGTGGTGCTACTCCTCTTCGAGGTCGGGCTCGAGTCCAATGTCCGCGAGATGATGTCAGTGGGCGTTTCGAGCTTGCTGGTGGCGGTCCTCGGCGTCATTGCCCCTTTCTTTCTCGGTTGGGGAGTCTCCGCCTGGATGCTTCCCGACGAGGAACTCCTCGTCCACATCTTCATTGGTGCGACGCTCTGTGCGACCAGCGTAGGTATCACGGCCAGAGTCCTGACAGACCTGGGAAAAGTCGCTACCCGGGAGGCCAAGATAATTCTCGGGGCAGCGGTAATCGACGATGTCCTCGGGTTGGTCATCCTGGCAGTCGTTTCGGGAGTCATCAGCGCTGCCAATACTGGTGGCGAGTTGGCCAGCACCGATGTGCTGCTCATCGTCGGCAAGGCAACTCTCTTTCTCGTCGGTGCGATCGTCGTTGGTTCCTGGCTTTCTCCCCGACTGTTCCGGCTCTGTAGCAAGCTCAAGATCCGAGGTCTCTTGCTCACCGTCTCACTGGCCTTCTGCTTCCTTCTGGCGTACCTGGCCAATGCCATCAGCCTGGCCCCCATCGTCGGCGCCTTCGCCGCCGGCCTGGTTCTCGACGAAGCCCATTACCGGGACTATCGCGAGCTCGGAGAGCACGGGCTTGAAGAGCTGATTCATCCCCTCGCGATCTTCCTCGTGCCGATCTTCTTTGTCCTGATGGGTATCAAGGTCGATCTCAGCACCTTCGGTCAGAAGGGCGTTCTGGGATTCGCCGCCGCGTTATCGATCGTGGCGATCATAGGCAAGATGATCTGTGCTCTCGGTGTGGTCGAAAAAGGCCTCGACCGGATTTCCGTAGCGGTCGGCATGGTGCCCAGGGGTGAGGTCGGACTGATCTTTGCCGGAATCGGTGCTGCGTTGATTCTGCATGGAAAGCCGGTGATTTCGGTTCCCATCTTCTCGGCAGTGGTCATCATGGTGATCGTCACCACTCTGATGACACCGCCGGTGCTCAAGATCACCCTGTCCCGGGGGGAGAAGTCGAAGGAATCTGCGAAATCGGAGCCTCTGCAGTAGCCTCGGACGGCTCCTCGGGCAAGATGATCACGACATCATCCGGATACATCATCCGGTACTGCTCTCGCGCCAGGCTTTCGATCGCCAGCGGGTCCTCCTGCAAACGATGGATCTTGCGAGTCAGCTCCTCGTTGCGCTGCAGCGTGGATTCGATCTTCTCTTCGAGCAGTTCCTGGCGCTCCTGAGCCGCCTGGAGATCGCGGTAGCTGCCAAGACTGGCGACACCCAAGAGCACAAGCACAGCCACGACTACCGCCACCAGCAAGGGCGGGTAGCTACGCTGTCTGGCCGGAGACTTCTCGTTGCTCAACTCGATCTGCGTGGGAAGGCTGCGGCCCCGGGGTAGTGGGACACTCCCTCCAACTCCTCCTCGATTCTCAACAGTCGATTGTACTTGGCCACCCGATCACTTCGACACGGGGCCCCCGTCTTGATCTGGCCGGCTCGTGTCGCAACGGCGAGATCGGCAATGATCGTGTCGGCGGTCTCACCAGAACGATGGCTGATGACGTTCGAATAGCCGTTGGACTTGGCCAGCTCGACCGCCTCGAAGGTCTCGGTCATGGTACCGATTTGATTCAACTTGACCAGGAGAGCGTTGGCCACACCGAGACGGATGCCTTCGGCGAGGATCTCCGGATTGGTGACAAAGAGATCGTCTCCGACGAGTTGCACGCGGTGCCCGAGAGCTGCGGTCAGTTCCTTCCAACCATCCCAGTCGTCTTCCGCCAGTCCATCTTCGATCGACACCAATGGATAGGCATCGAGCCACTCACCGTAGGTTGCGATCAGATCGCTGGCCTGCAGGTCCTTGCGCCCCTCACCGGAGAGGTCGTACCGAACCCGATTGCCGTCTCGGCCAGCCACCAACTCACTTGCGGCGACATCGAGAGCGAGACAGACCTGATCGCCGGGTTCGTACCCGGCCTTGCCGATCGCCTCGGTGAGCAGATCGAGCGCTTTGCGGTTGCTCTCGAGATTGGGTGCGAACCCGCCCTCGTCACCGACGGCCGTCGCCAGGCCCTGCTTCTTGAGAACAGTCTTGAGCACATGATAGATCTCGGTGCCCGCTCGCAAGGCTTCGGCAAAGGAATCGAATCCCACCGGCACCAACATGAACTCCTGAATGTCCACAGAATTGTCCGCGTGTACTCCACCGTTGAGCACGTTGAGCATCGGTACCGGCAGAATCGTCGCAGCGGGACCGCCGAGATAGGCGAAGAGTGAGAGCCCGGCAGCTTCAGCTGCCGCCTTGGCCACCGCCATGGAAACCCCGAGAATGGCATTGGCACCCAAGCGCTCCTTGTTCTCGGTCCCATCGAGATCGAGCATCGCCCGGTCGACCATCGCCTGATCTCGGGCATCCATGCCTTCGATCTCGGGGCCGATCTTCTCCTCGATATTGGCGACCGCCTTCTCTACTCCCTTGCCGCCGTAACGCTCCCCGCCATCGCGCAGCTCCAGAGCTTCCCTGCTGCCAGTCGATGCACCCGACGGAACAGCAGCTCGCCCCACCGCGCCCCCGGTTAGCAAGCAGTCCACTTCCAACGTGGGATTGCCACGCGAATCCAGAATCTCTCTTCCGATGACCGCTTCGATACCAAACATTTTCGCCCCTCGCCTATCCGCTGCCGCGGTTGTAATCCGTTCGTCGTCTGGTCAAGCGTATCTATTATGAGGCTGCGCCTCAATGCTCGAGTCCACAGATCGCGCGCCAGTCTGCATCGTTGACTTCGGTTTTTCGTTGTGCGAAACTTCCCTTCCTCTGGCGCGGGGTGGAGCAGTCCGGTAGCTCGTTGGGCTCATAACCCAAAGGTCGCAGGTTCAAATCCTGCCCCCGCAACCAATTTTTTCCAGGAAGCCGCGCACAGCGCGGCTTCTTCTATTGTGGCTTCTTCCAGTCGCCGATCCGGCGGTGCAAACCGCGCTAAGATGACCGCTGTATGACTGGCTCGGCATCGAATCTCGAAGCACCGCTGCTGCTGCTCGCCATGCCGCAAGTGCAGGATCCCTTCTTTCACCACAGCGTGGTGTTGTTGCTGCACCATACAGACGAAGGCAGCTTCGGGTTCATTATCAATCGACCTACCGAGCTACCGCTGGCGGAGATCCTCGGCGCCATGGACATCTCCTGGGAGGGAATCGACGACGCCCTGGCCTTCTTCGGCGGTCCGGTTCAGTCACAGATGGGCACGGTCATGTTCAGCCTGTCGGCGGGTGAACACTTCGACCTGGAGAGCCTCGAAGGACTGACCGAGGTCGGGCCCGGTATCCTCATCAGCCAGCAATCTGAAGATCTCGGGCGGCTGGCGGCCAATCCCCCCATGTGTTTTCGCCTCTTTCTCGGCTATGCGGGATGGGGAGCCGGCCAACTGGTGGAGGAGATCGTCCGCAACGACTGGCTGACCGCGCCGGTTTCGAATGAGCTGCTTTTTTCGGATCAACCTGAAGACGTCTGGGAAGAAGCGCTCCGATCGGTCGGGGTGGACCCTTCTACCCTGCCCGCCTGGACGCCCGAAGCAGAGGAGGAAGACACCAATTGAAAGCCCTACTGCATATCGTTCTCAGTGGCCTGGCAATTCTCCTGGTGGCCAAAGTGGTACCAGGAATCAACTACCAGGGCGACTGGATCTACCTCATCCTCACCGGAGTGGTCGTCGGCCTGCTCAACATCACGGTCAAACCTCTGGTCACGGTTTTGTCGCTGCCATTCATCGTCCTCAGCCTCGGACTCTTCTTCATCGTTATCAACGCCTTCGTCCTGTACGTGGCATCCTGGCTGCTCAGCGGGCTGACCATCGATGGCTGTGGCTCGGCCCTGCTCGGGGGCATTGTCATTGCGATGTTCAACTGGGCTATCCGCGCTTTCGGCAACGAATGAGCTCGAAGTCTGCCCGGCCCGAGTCGGGTCGCAAGAAGCGGCAACGTACCGAGGCCATACTCGCCCGCCTGCAAGAAGAGTATCCAGATGCTCGTTGCGCCCTGGTCCACGAAAGCCCGTTCCAACTGCTGGTCGCGACTATCCTGTCTGCCCAGTGCACTGACAAACGGGTCAACATGGTGACACCGGCCCTGTTCGAACGTTTTCCGACGCCTGCGGCCATGGGAGAAGCGCCGATCGAGGAGCTCGAAGAGCTCATCCGTACCACCGGGTTCTTCCGCAACAAGGCGCGCTCCCTGTCGGGTCTGGGTCAGGCATTGGTGGCTGACCACGATGGCGAGGTCCCGAGCAGCATGCAGGAGCTCACTGCCCTGCCAGGGGTAGGGCGCAAGACCGCCAACGTGGTTCTGGGCAACGCCTTCGGCATCGATGAGGGCGTCGTCGTCGACACCCACGTTCAGCGGATCTCCCGGCTTCTCGGCCTGACCGCCGAGAAGACCCCGGAGAAGATCGAGCGCGACCTCATGGAGCTGGTGCCCAGCACCGATTGGACGCTGTGGTCGCACCTCCTGATTCTCCACGGCAGAAGTGTGTGCAAGGCCAGAAGGCCCACCTGCGGCAGCTGCGTGCTGATCGACCTCTGTCCGTCCGCCGAACCCTGAAGGAGACTGCTTGATGCGTGACAAGAAAATGGCCGTCGTCACTGGAGCCAGCGCTGGTATCGGGGCCGCTACGGCCATCGCCCTCGGACGTGCTGGATTCGACACTCTCATCGGGGCCCGAAGGCAAGACAAGCTGAGGCAAGTCGCCGCCACGGCCGGTGGCAGTTTTCATCCCCTCGACGTGACCGATGCGGCAAGCGTCGAGGCATTTGTCGCCCAGGTGGACCACCTCGAGGTGTTGGTCAACAACGCTGGCGGGGCGCTGGGACTCGATCTGGTGCAGGAGGCCTCCGAAGATCGCTGGCAGAGAATGTGGGAGCTCAACTTCATGAGCACGGTTCGCATGACCAAGGCATTGCTACCACTGCTCGTTGCCTCGGGAGACGGGCTGATCATCAACGTCGGCTCGACTGCCGGCTTCGAGACCTACCCTGGCGGTGGCGGTTACACCGGCGTCAAGCACGCCTTGCGCGCCCTGACCCGGACACTCCGTCGGGAGCTTCTCGGGCAGCCGGTTCGCGTCTCCGAGGTCTCTCCCGGCCTGGTGGCAACGGAGTTCTCGATGGTGCGCTTCGACCAGAACAAGGAGAGGGCCGACTCGGTTTACGCGGGGATGACCCCCTTGACCGCATCCGACATCGCAGAGGCAATCGCCTGGGTCGCCACCCGACCCTCGCATGTCAACATCGACGAGATGGTCATTCGGCCTCGGGATCAAGCCACATCGACCCGTATTTTTCGCGGAGGGCGAGACTGATGGACAGCAAGAAGTTTCATGAAGCCCTGGAGAAGCTACAGACCCTGGACGAGATCTCGACCTACAAGGTGCGACCGAGGGCCGGAGCGATGCGCCGGTTGAACATCGATCAGATAGCCGAACAGCAACGCGATCTCGCCGAGTACACGATCCAACTGAAGGAGATTCTCCACGAGCTCTTTCAGGCCATCGCCACCCCGAATCCGCCCGCCAAGCCACCGGTGTGACCGACCGGCGTTGGTGACGGCCGGATGCCAAGCCGGGTAACGGGTGTCCCCGATCGGCAGTGCCGAGGGCCCAGCGGTACGGTCGTCCATTCGCCGAACGTAGCCTTACCCTCTTCTCGCGCAGTGAGGCGATTGGACGAGCGGACCGACCGGCAGTCGGCACAAGGGCAGGGCCGTGGCGGTGTTCCTGGAGGGGACGGGCCATGCGGAGGGGACTCTGAACGGTGGCATGGCCCTGCGCTCGGCTGCACGCCGGATCGCAAAGCCCTGCAAGAGGTATCGCAGAGCGCTTGCCGAGAGCCCCCTCTGCCGAACACCGCCAACGACCCTCGGCGAGATCGCAGCCGTGTGGGCCCAACGGTAAGGTCGTCCATTCGCCGAACGTAGCCTCAACCTCCTCTTGCGCAGTGAGGCGATTGGACGGCCGGACTGGACCCGTCGTCGAGGATCCCGCAGAGTAGCGCAGGACCGGTTCAGAACGGTCGCGGGTCGAGGAGTGTGGACCCGGAGGGCACGCTGACGCCAATTCGACTTGGGCCGGCAGGCGTTCGCTCGCTTTCCGGCGCGCCGGACCCTGAGTGATCTGCAACGATTGCCTGGATGCGCTTGGAAAGAGACCCGTCCTGGGACCACACCCCACGCCCCTTCGCGAGATCGAGCAGGGTTCCTTTGCTGATCCACGGCCCGACGGTTCGGTCGTCCATTCGCCGAACGTAGCCTCACCCGCCTCCTGCGGAGTTGGACGATTGGACGAGCGGACCGAGTGTCGTGGGCTGTTAGACTCAAGGGACGCTCCCGGAGGCTCTGATTGTCTGGCTGTTCCGGGGCCCGTCAGCGAACTGCCCGATCCCTTCTACCTCATGTCCGAGCTGCACCAGCCCATCCGAATCTCGGGCCTTCTCCTGGCCCTGGCGCTCGTCTGGCCTGGAGAGGCACACGCTCAGCCCGACCTGGATACGGCCAACCAGAGGGTCGCCGAGGGGATGGCGGCGCTGCAAGCCGGCACTCTGGAAAAGGCGGACAGGTCCTTTCGAGAGGCTCTGGCGATCGCGCCCGATCTCGAGCCCGCACTTCTCGGACTCAGCAAGGTGCTCGAGCGACAGGGAGATATCCCCGCGGCGCTGGTCATGGCACGGCAGGCAGTCGAAGCAGCACCGCAGTCGGCGCCCGCAACCCTGGCGGTGGCGCGGCACCTGGCTCGTCTCGGCGAGACCTCCCAGGCCCTCGATACCCTCGAGACCTTCAGGAAGCTCGACCCCTCAGAGCCTCGAGGCTATCTTTTTTCGGCCTTGCTCCTGAGAGATCAGGGGCTGCGCCAGGAGGCGATTGCAATGCTCGAGCTCGCTCTCGATCGAGACCTGCGGGAGCCTCAGTTGGAGACCGAGTTGGCGATGTTGCTGATCGCGGCAGACCGGCTCCAGGAGGCCCGCCAGCGAATCGAGAATGGCCTCGAAACTCACGGAGACACGGGTGGATTCCAGCTGGCGCTCGGGATGGCGACAGCCAGAGACGCCTCGCTGGATCGCTCCGCGGCGATCCCACATCTGGAGAGAGCCCTGGAGCTGGGTGTCCCCGAACCCAGCAAGGTCCAACTCGAGCTCGGCTCTCTGCTGCTCGAAGCCAACCGGGCCGCCGAGGCAGTCGAGCAGCTCTCGCGGGCAGCGGCACTCATGCCTAACTCGTCAGATGTCTACTACAAGCTGGGAGTGGCGCAGCGAGCTACCGGCGATGCCGAGGGCGCCCGCGAATCCCTGACGCGCTTTCAAGAGTTCAAGGCCCGGGAGGAGGAGCGCGAGCGCCTGGACTTACAGGTTGGAACGGCTCTCAACGAGGCCCAGTCTCTGGCCTCGGCCGACAGGCTCGGTGAAGCTCTCGCAGCCATTGACGAGCTGCTCGCAGGGCATCCCGAAGAAGCTCGAGGTCACACCCTGAGGGCCAAGATACTCTATTCGATGGGCCAACCGGACAGTGCTCTGGCCGCCGTCAGCAGAGCCCGTCAACTCGATCCCGCGCAAATCGAGCCCAATTTCCTGGAGGGTATGTTCCTGTTGCAGATGAACCGGCCTGCCGAAGCCAGGGCCGCCCTGCTGCGTGCAGTCAGTCTGGACCCCAGCCTCGGTGAGGGCCACGCGCTGCTCGGAGGTGCCGCCGCCAAGTTGAACGACCCCGAGGAGGCGGTGACCCACTTCGCGCAGGCCCTCGAGCTCGGTGCGGATAGCCCGAGTCTCCGCCTGGGCTACGCCGCGGCCCTCGAGAGTCTCGGCCGGCTGGAAGAGAGTGCCGAACAGGACGCGGCCTACCGGCGGCTCGTGCAGCGCCCACAATGACGTCCTTCCACCACTTCCTCACCCTCCACAATGCACCCAGCAGGCTCTGGCTGCTGCTGAACAGCCTGATCCTGTGCCTGGGCTCCGCTGCCACGGGCGGCAGCGAGCTGGCAGCACGCTTTATCGAAGTCTCCGACCGTCTGGGTATCGACTTCACTCACCGGCATTTCGGAACTGGCGAGAAGTACATGCCGGAGAACATGTCTCCGGGTCTGGCCATCTTCGACTTCGACGAAGACGGCCTGCTCGACATCTATCTGGTGCAAGGGGCTCCGCTGACCGGTGACACGCAGGTGCCCGAAGCAGAAAACAAGCTCTATCGGCAGGTCGAGGACGGCACCTTCATCGACTTCACCGATCGTGCCGGCGTCGGCGATCGCGGCTACGGCATGGGCACGAGCTACGGCGACTACGACAGAGACGGCGACCCGGATCTCTATGTCACCAACTACGGAAACAACGTGCTCTTCCGCAACCGTGGCGACGGCACCTTTGAGGACGTGACCGCTGAAGCCGGGGTGGCGTGTCCACTCTGGAGCGTCAGCTCGGGGTTCTTCGACCCCGACAAGGACGGCGACCTCGACCTCTATGTCACCAACTATCTGGACTTCGCCTTCGACAATCACAAGTGGTGCGGCAATGCCCAGACCGGGGAACGCGCCTACTGCCACCCGGATGTCTACAACGCCATCCCCGACTGTTTCTACCGCAACGAGGGCGACGGCACCTTCACCGAAGTGAGCAACGAGGTGGGCATCGTCCTGACTCCCGATGGCGTCGGTCTGGGCGTCTCCTTCGCCGATCTCGATGGCGACGGCAATCAGGACATCTATGTCGCCAACGACGCGGTGATGAACTACCTCTACCTCGGCGATGGCCAGGGTCGCTTCGCCGAGAGCGCCTTGATCGCCGGGGTCGGCTTCAACGCCAACGGCGCCGCCGAATCTTCGATGGGGGTGGAGATCGGGGACCTCGATGGCGATGGTCTGGTCGACATCTTCTTGACCCATCTCGACGAGCAGACCAACACCTTTTACCGCAACCTTGGTGGCGGTATGTTCCTCGACAGTACCGACGTCGCCGGACTCGGCCCACCCAGCCTCCCCTGGGTCGGCTTCGGCACCGTCCTCTTCGATCACGACAACGACGGGGACCTGGACATCTTCGTCACCAACGGCCACATCATCGACAACATCGAGATCTTCGACGCGACGCGAGCGCACCGACAGCCCAGTCAGCTCTACGACAATCTCGGCAATGGAAGGTTTGTCGAGATCTCGGAGGCTCTGGAGATCGACGATCGCCTCGTTGGGCGCGGTGCACTCGGTGCGGATCTCGATCGAGACGGCGACCTTGATCTCGCCTTCATGCAGAACAATGGCAAGACCCTGGTGCTCGAGAACCGGCAGTTGACCCAGGTGAACCACTCTCTGCGCATCAGACTCGAGGGCGACCGTAGCAATCTGCAAGGATTTGGCAGCCGGCTGGAGCTCCTGGTCGGCGACAAGAGGCAGGTCCGCCTCGCCCACAGCACGACGAGCTATGCCTCTCAGGGTCCGAACACGTATCACTTCGGCATCGGAACCGCGACGGTCGCCAACGAGCTCCTGGTGAGTTGGCCGACCGGCCAGATCCGCCGCTACCTAGACTTGCCTGGCGGCTACCTCTTCACCCTGTACGAAAAGAGCGGCGCCGGGGACTGACCCTGGCGCCGCTCGACGAAAACCATCGTCGCGCGTTGAGCGCTAAATCCTCACGCGAACACCGAACTGGATGAACCGCGGCGTCGACACCCGCACATCCTCGAGGCCGAACTCGGCATTCGAGCCCGCCGGATCCCACTTTTGCTGATCCGTGACGTCGAAGGCGTTCATGGTCTGGTTGTAGAGCTCGTCGACAGAAAAGGCCGATTCGTTGAAAAGGTTGAACACCTCGGCAAAGAGCTCGAGCTCGCCTGAATCCCTGAAGCCCCACACCCAGCCGGCTCGCACATCGACCTGGGTGATCGAATCGTTGCGGAAGGTGTTCCGATCCACCACACCACCGCCGATGATGGCGCGAGGTGCAGGACAGACGGGACCCGAGCAGTTGGCTCCGAAGACATTCGGATCATGGGCCGTCCAGGGGGTGCCTGACTCGTACTTTGCGGTACCGCTGACCCTGAACCCAAGAGGCAGGTTCGAGGTGCCGACGAGGACGAATCGGTGGGGCACATCCCGGTCCGAAATCCCATAGTCGTACCCCGGATCGTTCTGGTTGGAGACCGTCAGATCGGTGGCATTGCGCTCGTTGGAGTCGTCGTCCTTGTCCTCGGACCAGGTGTAGTGGGCCTGGAGCGAGTAGCGGCCGGCAAAACGCCGGACGGCTTTGAGGGTGATCGCCGTGTACTCGGAAGTTCCGTCCGAGCGTCGGACGAAGATCGTGTTGAAGTTGGGGTCGAGCAGGACACGTCCATAGTCGGGGCGACCGTACTGATCGAGACTCTGGACCGCGATGTTGTCGTTATAGTTGCGCTGCAGGAAGTCTCCCTCCGAATAGAGCAAGTCGACACTGGCCGTCCACAGACTGCCTATCTGCCGCTCGTATCCAAGGTTGAAGCGCTGATTCCGCGCGTCGCGGAAGGAGGGGTCCAGATAGGAGGTCGAAGGAATCGTCTCCACGGGTGGACTCTCGTTGTTGATGGGCGTGCCCAACGGCACGTGTCCGGTCTGGCCAGGCGACACAACAACCCGCCCGTAGTTCGGATAGAGGCCGTTCTCCTGCACCTGACTGGCAAAGAGCAAGGTGGGGGTTCGGCCGTAGAAGACACCATAACCGCCACGGAGGACATCGCGACCGTCGTCACTCAGTTGCCAGGCAAAGCCAACTCGCGGCGAGATGTGGTCGTCGTCGGGAATGTTCTGTCCCACCGCAAGGACGTGCTCGAGACCGCTCGGATTGTCGGTCTTGCCCCAGCGGAGGCCATAGTTGACCGACAAACGGGCCGTCGGCTTCCACATATCCTGGGCGTAGATCGCCCAGACATCCTGGGTCTCATCGTAGTTCGGATACTGCACGTTGCCGAAGTAGATACGCACGGCAGAGTCAACGTTGTTCAGGAAGTTATCCATCGAGCGGTAGTCGTAGCGACCGTCCCGGGAGCCGGCAAACAGCTGCGCCATGTTGTCCGAGGAGTAATGGATACCGAACTTCGTGTCGTGCTTGCCGAAGAAGTAGGAAAAATTCTCTCTGAACTCGAACTGTTGCGTATTCGCGACGATAGGCAGGAAGTCGAACTTCCCCAATGAGTCGCTGGACGTCTCCGGGAACTGGAAGCGGACCTGCGCGACGAAATCGGAGCCATCCCGCAGATTGCCACGATTGAGATCGTCGGTGGCGTACTGAAAGCGGAAGTCGTTGAGGCCGCTGTCCCCCACCACCATGACCCACGAGCCGATGATCGAGTCCACCCTCTCCTGCTTCAGTGACTCCTCGTCCAGGAAAGTGCTGGTGCGCTCGTAATCGGTGTAGTTGTAACGCAGCGACGCGGAGTGGATATCATTGGGGTAGAAATCGAACTTGCCCAACAGGATGACGTTGTCGACGTCGCGCTCGAACAGCCCCTGAGCGGTTCTGCCGTTCACCGGGTCGGGCGCCGCCACACCGTCGTTGTTGGGGGTGTAACCGATGAGCAGATCGGCGAACTCCGGCTGGGTCTGGGCACGCTGCAGCACCGCATCGTAGGCCCCCCGTGTGCTCAGACGGTCGACGAACGGATTGGTCCGCTGGGTGTGATCGTAGGAAAGAAAGAAGTGGGCCTTGTCGCGAACGATGGGGCCACCGCCGGTCAGACCCCAGTTCTGCCGATTGAACTCGTCGGGCTTGATGTCCTGGGCGTCGGGATCGCGGTACTTGTCCACCGGGGTCGCGGGAATATCTTCTGCCAATGACTCGTCTGTCGTGTAGTAGAAGGCACTACCGTGGTACTCGTTCGTGCCGGACTTGGTCACGACATTGATGAACCCACCGCCGTCGAGGCCGTACTCGGGTGCGAAACCGTTCTGGATGACCTGGAATTCCTTGACTGACTCCTGCGCCACGACCAGACCATCATTCTCCGTCGCCTCGCCGCCGTTGCCGTAACCAAAGAAGGCGTTCTTACCGGAGGCTCCGTCGATGTTCATCCCCGAGTACACGCCTCGCTGCCCACTCATGGTGATGAAGCCGCGCTGAGAATCTTCCCTGACGGTCGGATTGAGCAGGGCGAACTGCTTGAAGTCCCGTCCCACAATCGGAATGTTCTGGATCTCCTGGGCGGTGATGTAGCTGGCGGGCTCCGAACGGCTCACCTCGATGAGCGGAGATTCACCGGTGACCGTAATGAGGTCGGTGGTGGCACCGATTTGCATGGTCATATCCACGTCGAGGACCTGGCCAACCAGCAGCTCGATGTCCTCGCGCTGCACAGTCTGCATCCCTTCGAGTGAACCGGTGAGCGTGTAGCGGCCGGGTTGAAGGGACCTGGCGCTCCAGAACCCCTGGGCGTTGGTGATGACCGGACGCTCTGCTCCAGTGTCGATATTGGTCACGACAACCGAGACTCCGGGCAGCAAGGCACCGGATTCATCGAAGACACGGCCCTGCAGATGCCCGACTGGCTGCTGGGCCTGGGCAAGGCCCGAGACCAACAGGAAGCCGGCAACAAGGAATATGCCAAGAGTAAGTCCGAATGTTGGGCGTCGACGAAATTCAGGGTTCATGGCAGTCCTCCAAGAAAAAGGGATTTGGGATAAAAGATCTCAACTTGGCAGAGGGTTGGATCCCCCTGACAGATGCGCTGCAAGGACCAAGAGTAGCGGACAAGGGTTGGCCCAAAGGTGACAACAGTGTGTCAGTAAGGCCACTTTTCGCTAACTCCGCCGGTCCAGTCGAGGCCTGGTTTTCCTACGGTGCTGGCAGTCTATATCACCGAATTCCTGTTGGCTACCGGTGGCCGCGGATTCATATTTTTGGACAGGGCCATCGACGAAATCAGGGTGCTCAGTCGACTCCAGTCGAGCCAAAGCCGCCCTCACCTCGCTCAGTGGTGCCGAGCTGATGCCTCTCGACGCACCTCGCACGCGACACCGGTGCCACCACCAACTGAGCGACGCGATCCCCGCGCTCGATGACGAAAGTCTCCTGCCCGAGATTGACCAGCAGAACCATGATCTCGCCTCGGTAATCGCTGTCGATGGTGCCGGGTGTATTGAGCAACGTGACCCCGCGTCTCCAGGCCAGACCGCTGCGCGGTCGTACCTGTCCTTCCCACCCCGGCGGAAGCTCGAGAATCAATCCGGTAGGAACCTGGATCCGCTCCCCGGGGTCGACTGAGAGCTGGCGACCGATGGCGGCGCGAAGATCGAGACCGGAGCTGCCCGTCGAGGCATACTCCGGTAGGGGCAGCCCCTTGGCGTGCGCCAAGCGCCGTACCGGGATAAGAACTGAGTCAGTCACCACCGCTGCGATTCACCCTGCGTCTCTTCGTGCGCGTTCCTGGGCCTTGCCCAGACTGTTCAGGCGTGGTCCCCTGGGCTGGCGCCAAATCCGGTGGAAAGGGTCGTCCGACCCAGCGGGCATTGGCTCGCACCGGGCTCAACGAGTCCGGCGAGAGGTTCGCCACCGGCACCAGGTCGACCGTGAACCGCCAATCACTGTGCTTGCCACCCCCGAAGAAGTTCTTGATTGCCTCGTCATCGCTGAGGCTGTGGACCCCCATGATGGGTGCGACTGCCCGAGCGGTTTGGCCGCGCCGGGATGCCCGGGATTCCTCACCACCCAGGGGGCGGGGTGCCGAGCCGCCAAAGGTCTGGGGCTCCTGCTGCGGCGCCACGCCACGCCCACGCCGTCCGCGTTGCCCGCGCCGACCTGGATCGACCTGAGCGTAGATGAGGCCCCACTCGCCGTTCTCGGTCATCGGATCCTTCCACAGTTGACGGATGGATCGTGGGCGCACGATCACCAACTCCTCGAGGCGCAGAGGCAAGCGTCCATTGCGAAGCTGGAAAACCCGAATGGCCTCCGCATATTGCAGTCCCCGAAAGATCAACTCTTCTTCCTTGTCCCGCTGGATCATCTTGCTCCACAGGGGCATCGCGGCCGACAGCAGCACCGTCATGACGGTGAAGACGATGATCATCCCCACCAGAGTGAACCCACGTTCGCTGCAGTGAAGGGATCTCACCATGTGTTGTAAGGCGTCCCATCGAGGCTCGGCAGCTCAGAGCCCGAGTGCACATCGATGATACCGGGCTGCATATCTTCGGGTAGATCGGTCTCTGCAGGGAAGTCCTCGAGATTCAGATCCTCGTAGACCACCTGCCAGGTCTCGTTACTCTTGGTAAACGGGTCCCTCGGCAAATCCCTCAGGTATCCGCTCTCTACCAGGGCTTCCAACGTCGGCGGATAGTGTCCCTTGTCGCCGTGATACTGGTCGATGATGTCGCGGAAGATCCGCAGATCGGTCTTGAGCACCGATTCGGCGGCCTTGCGAGGGACATCCTTGAGTGCCGGCAACGCGATAGTGGCCAGAATCCCGATCACCGCGATAACGATGATCAACTCCAACAGCGTGAAGCCACCCCATGGTTTCCTTCTCCTCATCACCACTCCCTGTAAGGCAGTCCATTCAGACCGACGCCTTCGCTCAGACTGTAGACATCGAAGACGTTCTCACCGCCCCACGAATTCGAGTCGAACTCATCCTGATAGCTGCGCAAGCCCCACTCGTACTCGCCGGTCATCGGATCACGCGGAATACGGCGCAGAAACCGCACCTGTTTGTCGATCTGTCCGACCAGGTCCACCCCTTCGACAAGTAATTCGAGCTCTCCCGGATAACCATCGGTGCCGCGCTCGACCACGATGAGTCCCGCATCGCTATAGCGCTTGAATTCATCGATGGCGTTACGCATCTCTCTGAGGGACGAACGTAGCTCCATCTCCTTGGCACGTCTCACCGTGTACTTGGAGGTCGGCAGGGCCACCGCTGCCAGGATCACCAGCAGGGTAGACACCAGTACGAGCTCCACCATGGTGTACCCGGAGCGACGCCTGGTGTGATGCTCGGATCGAGCCATCCTCGGAGCTTCCTTCGGCTAGCCGCGAATCGGAGGATCACTCCGCTCCTGCCCCGAGGTATCGTCGATCTGATCGGAAGATTCCGACGATCCCTTCTCAGACCCTACCTGAACGGTCGTTCGCTTCTTGCTGAGGGGTCGAATCGGCGCCAGGTCGGAATCGAGCACGCGGCTGCCCTTGTCGAACTTCACCACCGCCTGGCCGGGAGCGATCGCCCTGAACCGAATGTGGGCTACCGTCCCCTTGCCCTGAACGCCCCGGCGATTTCCCAGCCGACTGGCACCGAGAACTATGTTTCCGGGGTCCGAGTACTCCGCCATGAACTGGCTGTCCCGGCGCGCCCCGAGAAACTCTCCCGACCAGACATCCAGGACTTCCAGCCTGGTGGCGTCGTAACTCAAGGTCACGGGTACGTGCGACACCGGCTGGCTGGCATCGATCAGCAGCTCCACATCGAACTGTTCACCTATTCCAACTGCAGGTTTGGTGGGTTGTAGCCGGAGACCGACTGCACTGTCTTCTGCTGCGGTGTTCGCAGCCAGCCTGAATCCTCTGTGAGCAGCCGAGGCGAAACTTGCAGGCATGATTCGTGGCTCCGACGGGACGGCAAGCCAGGCCAGCGGCGGCTCGTCTTCTTCGAAGGACTCCTCGTCCGGGTCGCGATCGAGCTCCCCTTCGAACAGGTCACCCGGAGTTCCAGGTCGCGCGAGGTCGGGTGCCGGCACGGTTTCGCCTTCGCTCTCCTCACCCTCAGCGTCATTCTGCAAACCGCGGGGCAGATTCTGGATCCGCCGGCGGATCATCTCCCGGATCCTCTCCGCATCCTCGTCTTCGTCCTCGTCGAAGGGCCCCTCTACATTCGACTCCACCCGCGGGCTGCCGCCACGAAACGTGATGTTCGCTTCGGTACCGACCCAGATGGGCAAGAGGTCGGACTCGTCGATGTTGGGAATCCGGATGATGTGAGGGGTCATCGTCAGAATGAGGTCGGTGCGATCGACGTCGGTTTTCTTGTGGGTAAAGACGCGACCGATTATGGGAATGTCCATCAGGCCGGGGATACCAGTATCCGTGGTGGTCTCATCGGTCCGGATGAGGCCCGCCAGAAAGTTGGTCTCACCGTCCTTCAGCCGGATATTGGACTCGATGCGCCGGGTCGCGATGATCGGCTGCTGTGAGGACTGCTCACCACCGACGAACCCGGTGATCGCGCTCACCTCCACCTTGAGCTTGAGGGTGATCTCCTTGTTGTGGTGAATTCGCGGCTCGATATCCAACCGGATCCCGATGTCCTGATACTGGAAGGAGGTAATCGGAACGATGTTGCCACCAATCGTGTTGGCGCTACTGAAGGTCGTCACCGGAATGGGGACCTGGTCACCGATGTGCAGCAGAGCCTTCTCACCGTCACTGATCCGGACCTGAGGACTCGCCAGCAGCTGCGCTTCAGTGCGCTGCTTCATGAAGTCGTAGGTGAAACTGGGAATGGTGACGAGCCAATCCCCCTGATTGATGAACTCCAGATCCGAGACGCGAAACCCGCCGGTGTCACCGACTTGCAGGGAGGGGTCCAGGAACTGGGTGATCTGATAGTCGCTCAGCAGAAGACCCAACTCCTGCAACTTCTTGGTATCGATCTCGAGCAGCTCTACATCCACGACGACTTCGCCGCGAGACTTGTCGTTGGTGCTGATGATGGTCTCAGCGACCTTGACTTTGTCGGCACTGTCACGCAGAACGATCGCGTTGAGCTGATCGTTGGCGGCAATATTCTTCGCTCCCACCAGGCTGCGCAGCATGGTCATGACATCCTTGACTTCGGCATTCGACAGAAAGAACGTCTGAATCACCAGATCTTCATAGGCCCGCCGGTTCTGGGGAGAATCTTCGACAACAATGATGGTGTGTTCGTCGAGGACCTTGTAGAAATGGTTGGTGGTGCGCATCAGGATCTCGAGGGCATCCTGCGCGACCACCTCTTCCAGCTCGATCGCCACATCCTGGTCCTTGAGCTTGGGATCGAAGAGAATATTGATCCCGAAGGCCTTTCCCAGAGCCATGTAGATGTCCTGAACTGAAACCGGCCGCGGAAAAGCCAGCGAGATCGGCTCGTTCGAACGCGGGTTGAGAACCGGCGGCTGCGCCCTGGAGCCGCGGGTGCGCTCCTTCATCTCCTCCAGCGACTGCTTGGGATCTGCACCCCGTTCGACAACCGCGATCTCCGCCATCAACTTGTCGAGCTCGACACGGGCATACTGATTGCTGGGATCGAGCTGCACTGCTTGCCGGTACTCCTCGAGAGCCCGGTCGAGCGCGCCCGCTTCATGCAGACTCTTGGCCCGCTCGAAGTGCATCTGGGAAGCCTTCAGCTTCGCGCGCATCAGGCCGGTGCGATAGGAGACGTTTCCGGGGTACTGATCGATCAGCTCGAGGTATTGCAGCACCGCCTGATCCCAATCCCCTTCCTGCTCGGCGATCTGGGCCTGCCGGGCGCTCTTGTAGCCCGAGCAGCTCACCAGCGCGAGGACGACAGCCAGACAGATACCGCAGGTTCGCATCTTGCGCATCGCCCGCATCTTATCCTCCAATCTCCAACCTCTGCGCTGGGGCTTCGGGAAAACCGACAAATTCGAGGTCGGCGGACTCGAATCCGATCCTCACCACAACGTACTTGTCCTTCAACACCTCTCCCTCTCCGGCGTTGAAGATCTCGCTACCGTCGGTGAAGACTGCGTAGCGTTTTCTGTTGGGTCCAAAGCTACCCAGAAAAACGACATCGACGGGAGGTGGCCTCGGCACGGCGCGCACGGTCTCTGCCTCCATCTGTTCCCTCGCTTCGGCTGCCACGCGGGCGCGCTCCATCGCCTCTCGCAGAGCAGACTGGTCGGGCGCCGGCGCGGGCTTTGGTGTCGGCTCGGGCTGACTGGTGTGGAAGGGGTCCCTCCCTTGCTCGAGATCACCGCTGGCCGCCTCGAGATCGTCCAGTCTCAGCTCGACCACTTCCGGCAGCGCCGCTCTCCTGGCGCTGACCGAACCGCTCGCAGATCCGATTGCGCGAGCTCCCCCAGTTCCGGAATGACCTTCACCGAAGAATCGCGGGGCCAGGCGCCACCAGGTCGCCAGAGCCAGTACCACCAGGAGTGCCAGCAGCAGAATCTGTTTTCGTCTGCTTTCGCTCACGCCTGCTCTCCTCGCGGTTGGGCAGCACTCAAGAAGAGTGTTGAGACGCCGAATCGAACGCGAATCTCCTGCGTCTGATCTCCCGACTCGCTGACACCGATGGTCTCCAGCATGAGGAACTGATCCGATCGCTCGAGCGAGTGGATGAACTGGCGCATGGCCTTGTAGCTGCCTTCGGCCGAAAACTCGATGTTGCGTCGCACGAGGTCGACTTTCTCGATCACTTCGTCCGGGTAACGAAATCCCGACGTTCGCACGCCTGCCCGGCGCGCCATCGACTTGACCTCTCCAATGACCTGGGTCAGCCTGTCGGCTTCCGATGACAACCACCCGCTGTAGAACTCATCCATCCGACCACGATTGGCCTCGGCCCGACCGATCACATCCTCCAGGGCCTGACGGTAATCCTCCAGTTCCTCCAGGTCGCCACTCAACCGCTCGACCCGCGAGGCGCTTATCTGGGTTTGACCGGCGAGCAGAATCCGGTAGGTCGAGAGGACAGCCAGGTTGAGTAACAGCAGCAAGAGTCCCGGCAACCAGACCCTTACCATGCGGCGCCACGCTGCGGCAGAACCGATCATTCTCCGGCCTCCGGGCGGTAGAGCACCCGCAATGAGAAGTCCAGGCTGTAATCGTCGTTCTCCTGCTCGCTCACCAGATTCGGGACAAGGAAGCTCGAATGCTCGAAGAGACCATCGACGAACTCCAGAAGGTGATCGCCGTCTTCGGCCCTGCCGTTGAGCTCGATCGCCACCAGATCCTCGACGGACTGGTCCCCCAGACGCCCATCGACATGCCGCTGCTCCGCTGCTCGAGGTGCCACCCGGCTCAATCGAACCTCCGGGGGCAACACTTCCTCGAGACGATCGAACAGGCGACTCCACGAGAAGGTGCGCTTGGCAATCTCGACGTTGAGGAACTCGATGCGCTCGTTCTGCCTGTCCAGATCGAGCGCTGCCAGATCGTTCTCCAGCTGAGCGATGATCCGCCGCTCTGCCTCGATCCTGGTCTGCAAGTCCTCGATGGCTTGTCGCTGCTCATACTGTCCCGAGAGATAACGCTGATAGATGAAGACGTTGATGATCAACAAACCCAGCGCGATCAACCAGATCAACCACGTGGCGCGCTTGACCGGTCGCTCGTTGGCGAAAGGCCGCGTGGCGAGATTGGGCCCCATGGTACTCATGCGATCTCCTGCCTGGCAGCTCCCAACATGGTTGCGATCTCGTGGATCGGCAAGTCCCTGCCCCCCATGCTCAGCGGCAGATGCTCGATGCGAATGGCATGCGCCTGCAACCCGAACCCGGCTCCCAACCAGCCGAGCCAGCGCTCCTCGATCTCCCTGGGTCCGAC
Source organism: uncultured Acidobacteriota bacterium (assembly GCA_963707075.1). Taxonomy (GTDB): domain Bacteria; phylum Acidobacteriota; class Thermoanaerobaculia; order Multivoradales; family JAHEKO01; genus CAXMQZ01. The sequence continues at coordinate 478,646 of CAVPOX010000001.1, read as the reverse complement.
CAGCAGGAGACGGCCAATCTGCGCCTGCGGGAACTGCTCGCCCACGTACATTCTCGTCAGGTTGAGATCTCTGTTGACGAGCTGAGCCGGAGGCTCGTCTCCCGCCAGCTGAGGCAGAGCCTTGAAACGGTGCAAGACCGGCTCCCCACGAAGTACAAAGGTCAGGCTGTAGCCGCGAGCGGACACGAACGCCACCGCCCCCAGCTCGACATCACTCCAGGCATGCGCAACGGCCGTCAGCAGGGTGAGGCTCTCGCTGGAAATGAACCCGAGATGAATCCCGCGGCTTTCGAAGACGCTTTCCATCTGCCGCAGCAAGCTCTCCAGCCCGAAGCCCAGCAGCACGCGACCCTCCGGGCTCTGCCTCGTCCTGCGATGAGTGGCGGTCCCGCGCACTCGCAACTCCTCGACGCGGAAGGGCACCGTCCTCTGGAGCTTCCACTTCAGAATCTCCTCGCGTGCCTCCGCCTTGCGCGGCAGCTCTTCACTCTCCACCAGGGCGATTCGCAGCCATGGGTCCGGCAGGATCAAGCTCCCTTCTGTCACCGGTTCCCCAACCTCATCCAGGAGCGCGGTCAGCGCCGCGCGGAAGCGTTCCGGGTCGTGGATCGGGCCGCCGACCGGCCCGGGCGCGAACAGGTCCGGATCGAGCTCGACCGCGTGATAGTCGGCAAGCTCGAAGCCACCATCGCCGGGATGGAAGCGGGCAAATCGCAACTTCGCTTCGTCCACCGCGAAAACGAAAGGTGGTACCGGCATCGGTTCGATGCCCAGGAACCTCTTAGTCCACGAAGGTAACCTTGTTGATCTCACGTAGCGTCGTGACTCCCTGAAATGCTCTTTCCAGAGCGGAATCTCTCAAGAACACCATGCCCTCTTCCTTGGCCACCCGCTTGATCTCGGAGGCCGGTCGCCGATCGAGAATCAGCTCCCGGATGCGATCGGACAGATCGAGCACTTCGGAGATCGCAGACCGGCCCAGGAAACCGCTACCGCTGCACTCCAGACAACCGCGGCCTTCGTAGAAGGGATGATTGCCATAGACATCCGGGTCGAGCCCGCTGTCCACCAGAAGCTCTTGTGAGACCTCCGCCAACCTCCGGCAGTTGGTGCAGATCTTGCGCACCAGCCGCTGAGCCAGAACGCAGTTGAGGGCCGAAACGAAATTGTAGAGATCGACGTCCATGTTGAGGAAACGCCCCAGGACGTCGACCACGTTGTTGGCGTGCACAGTGGTGAAGACCAGATGCCCGGTCAGGGCAGACTGAACAGCGATCTGAGCCGTTTCGACGTCGCGAATCTCTCCCACCATGATCTTGTCGGGATCGTGACGCAGGATCGAACGCAGGCCGCGGGCAAAGGTCAAGCCCTTCTTCTCGTTGACCGGAATCTGGGTGATACCGCGAAGCTGATACTCGACCGGATCCTCGATGGTAACGATCTTGTCCTCCGAGGACTGGATCTCAGACAAACAGGCATAGAGCGTGGTGGTCTTACCGGAACCCGTCGGACCAGTCACCAGCACCATGCCATAAGGCTCGCGAATGAACTTGCGCAGCTTGGTAATGGTGCCGTCATCGAAGCCCAGGATATCCAGGCGCAGGTTCTTGAACTCCTTGCTCATCGACTCCTTGTCGAGAATACGGATCACCGCATCCTCGCCATGCACCGAGGGCATGATCGACACCCGGAAATCGATATTGCGACCCTCGAAGCGCAGCTTGAATCGGCCGTCCTGCGGGATGCGCTTCTCGGCGATGTCGAGCTCGGACATGACCTTGATCCGACTGATGATCGTCTGATGGTGCCGCTTGTCGATGGGCTCCATCGCTTGATAGAGGACACCGTCGATACGGTACTTGAGAATGACTTCAGTCTCGCGTGTCTCGATGTGGATATCACTGGCTCGCCGTTGGATGGCGTTGAAGATGGTCGAGTCGACCAGCTTGATGATCGGGCTGCTGTCGGCGGTGATGCGATCGAGGGAGAGCACCTGGTCACCATCGGCATCCTCTTGCACCAGCTGGAGACGAAAATCCTCGGTCGCCTCATCGAGAACCCTCTGGGCGCTCTCTGACTTCTGCAGTATCTCCTCGATCGCCGAGCGCGGCCCCACACGAACCTCCAGGGGTTGGCCCAGCAGGAGCTCGAGCTCGTCGAGCTTGGTGACATCGCTGGGATCCACCATGACAACGGCGAGGCGACCGGCGCGCTGACAGTCGGGCACGAAGGAATAGCGCAGCATCAGATCGAAGGGGATCGAACGCAGCAGATCGTTGTTGATCCTGAAGCTGGCCATATCGATCAGCTCGAGGCCCAGACGCTCGGCGAGCTCGTTGGCTTCTCGCGCCTCGCGCTGCGTTTTGGCAACGAGGTCCTCGTTGTTCTCCGCCAGGCTGAGCCCTTCGCTCAAATCATCCAGAGTCATGATTGCACCGATCCGAGAAGGCTGAAAAGCGGAAGATAGACCGACACCAGGAGGGTGGCTACAATCAGCCCCATCAACACCAGCATCACCGGTTCCAACAGGCTGAGCACCCGCCCGAGCTGTGTTTCCACCTCTTCGTCGAGGAAGTCCGACACATCGGAGAGCATCGTATCGAGTGAGCCGGTCGCTTCGCCGACCTCCACCATATCGACCAGAATGTCGGGGGCCGCGCCCGTTGACTCCATCGTCACTGCCAGGGCCTCACCCTCCCGCACTCGGTCGATCGTCGGCGCCAGACGGGCTCGCAGATGCGGGTTGCTGATGGCATTGACCGCAACCTGCATCGAGCTGACCAGAGGGATGCCCCCGGCCAGCAGCGTCGATAGGGACCGACAGAACTCGGACAGGGCCATGCGATGAAACATGGGTCCGAGGAAAGGGATCTGCAAAGCCCACCGCGACAGGGTGACTCGACCTGCCTCCGACTGTGCGTAACGCCAGAGCAGAAAGCTCCCCACAATCAACACCACCAGGATGACCACAATGTGCTCCTTGACGAACAAGGAGAAGCCCATCGTCAGCCTGGTCACCAGCGGCAGCTCTACGTTCAACGAGGAAAAAAAGCTGGTGAAATTGGGCAGGACGTAGACGGTCATCACGCCGATCAGACAGATGGAAAGACCCACCAGGGCAGCCGGGTAGACCAGCGCTGAGACCACCCGTTTCCGGGTCTCGAGGACCAGGCTCAAATAGCGGACGAAGCGCCGGATGACCTCCTCCATTTCACCACTGCGCTCACCCGCCCGCAACGTTGCCGCATAGAGGCCAGGAAACCGGTCACCGAATCCAGCGATGGCGGACGACAGGTCTTCCCCACTTCTGACTTGGTCGCGAACCTGGGTCAGAATCTGCTTGAAAACCTGATTGCGCTGGCGTCCGAGCATCAACTCGAGAGCCTGCAGCATGGGGAGTCCGGAGCGCAGCAGGGCAGCCAGTTCCTGGTTGAAGATCATCAGATCCCGAGGGCTGATGCGCTGATTTCTGTTCCCCCAGCTTGGCAGCTTGAGATTTCCCGCCAGGCCGCGACGACGAACGTCGAACAACTGATAGCCGCGGCCCGACAGGTCCTTCTTGAGGGCGGACTCGCTCTTGGCCTCGACCACCTCTTCGATGATCTGTCCTTCCGGAGTCCCCAGCTTGCAAACGAATTGCACGGTCTTAGCGACCTCCCAACCAGGTCAACTCCAGCCAGGAGGCCACCTCATCACCGCGCGCCGGGACAGTGCCGACGATCAGCGGACGGCCTCGCACCGGTTGCACGTCGGCAGCTATCAGCAGAAAGTCGTTGTCCCCATCGAGCTTGTGCAGCTGAAGATCTCTCAGCTCGAGGCCGCCGCTTTCGGTGACAGCTCCCATCTCGAATGCCAGGCGATAGGAGCCCTGGGGCTGTCGCTCGACGCGACTCCCTGACCGGACAGGAATTTCCACAGCCCACAAGCGCTCCGCCTCTGTAGAAGGCTGCGTCACCCCCGAGGCTGCAACACGGCGCAACTCGGCTCTCAGAGTGCCCTTGGCCATCACCGACCGCGCCGCAGGCCACTGAACGAGGCCAGAACCCACACCCACAGCCCCGGAAAAGGGGACCGCGCTCGAGTCGGTCGAGCGCCGAAACTCTGGCACGAGAAAGACAGCAATCAACAACGTCGCGGCCAAACCGAGTGCCAGCAGCCCCTTCGAGAGGCGGCTGTCTGCAATGGCCTCGATCGTCTGTGCTCGCCGCAAGGTCCGAACGCCCCGCAGGACTTCATCTATCTCGTCCTGGGTCACCTCGGAGGCCGGCAGAAGCGAAAAGGCCAGGCTCGGATCTGCCGCAAGAGCTTGCCGCCGACATTCGTCGCAGTCTCGCAGGTGAGCGACATAACTCTGGCGCTGCGTCGGCCCCATGTCATCGATCGAGATCGAGGGCCTTTGAACCCGCTCTCGATTGCATGTCACCCTTCTGCGCCTCCCGCAGCATCCGAATCCGACCTGTTGGGGAGGTACTCCGGGTAGCGCTCCGCCAACTCCTGGCGGAGTCGCTTACGAGCCACGAACAGATGATTGCGGACGGTGGACGGGCGACAGTCGAGGATCTCCCCAGCCTCCTCGGAGGTCATCCCCTCGACACCGACGAGAAGGAAAACCAACCGCTGTTTCTCGGTCAGACCTGCGGCCAGCCGATCGAAAATCCCTGCGACCTGACGATGCTCGAGGTCTGCCAGGGCTCGCGACTCGCCGGTCTTCACCGATCTCAGGTGCGCTCCCAAGGGACCCTGCGAGCGGGCGCGGTACTGGCGGGACCGGACCAGGTCTATAGCGAGATTGACCCCTATCCTGTATAACCAGGTGTTGGGGCTCCATTGTCGATCGAACTCCCGCCGCTTTTCCCACACTCTCAGGAAAACCACCTGAACGATGTCTCTGGCCTCCTCCCGATCTCTCGTAATGCGCGTCACGACCTGCATCAGCGGCGCTGTTTTGCGCCGAATCAACTCGTCGAACGCCTGCTCCACACCGTCTCGCACGGCCGCCATGACCTCCTGGTCGGACGCGGCAACCCACTCGCAACGTTGTCGGCGTGACGAATAGACGAGGGATGGCATGACGTTAGCTCGAGAATGACGGAAGCTGACTTACCCGGTTTATACGTGCCTGTCGCCCAAAGCGTCTATGCGGCCGATGACCTCACCATGCCTTCCTCACGCACCCACACGATGACGAGTCGGTGAAGGTAGAATGCGCAGGTGCCGGGAGGGAACTCCCGCCCGCAGGCTGGCGTCGGGCCAGGACCTTCAGTCGAGTAGATTATACGGGACAGGCCTTCGGTTCCCTTGTTGCGGATTCCATGTGGTTCTTGTACCAGATTGCCACCGCCCTCACCCTGGTGGTTGCTGGTCCCTTCCTTCTATTGAGCCGGGGATCGCATTATCTGAAGACCTTGCCTGGCCGGATGGGCCATTACTCCGGTACCGTCCCAGAGAAACCGCTCTGGATCCATGCCGTCTCGGTGGGTGAAGTCGGCGTGGCGGCAATCCTTGCCCGCGAGCTCCCCCCCGGCATGCCGCTCTTGGTCACCACGATAACGCCGACAGGGCAGGACCGCGCCAGGAGTCTGTTCGAGAATCGCGCGACGGTCACTTATCTGCCTTTCGATCTTGCACCCGTCGTCGAAGGATTTCTCGACCGCTTCTCACCCCGAGCCTTGATTCTGGTAGAGGGAGATCTCTGGCCGCTGCTGCTGGCACGCGCCAAACGTCGACACCTCCCCATCGCCGTCGTCAATGGCCGCGTCAGCGATCGCAGCTTCCGTCGCATGGCACGGCTGAGGCGAATGCTCGGCCCGCTGTTGGGTCCGACGGATCGGTTCGGCATGCAGAGCACCACCGACCGCCAGCGATTGGTCGACCTGGGGGTCGATCCCCAACGGATCGAAGTGACCGGTAACCTGAAATTCGAAACGTCACCCCAGGAGCCCGACGACGGGCTCGTCCTGTCCTTACGGGAGGTGGCCGCGGGACGACCGATATTGATCGCCGGCTCGACGATGGCGGAGGAAGAGCAGCAGGTTCTGCAGGCTTTTGTCCAAGCGGGCAGCGGCCGGAGATCGTTGTTGATGCTCGCCCCACGTCATCCGGAAAGATGGAACGAGGTGGCCGCTCTGGTACGCAAGACAGGGCTCTCTCTGACCCGGCGATCCAGGCTCGACGAAGGTGGAAAAGACAGCGATGTCCTGCTCCTCGACAGCCTGGGAGAGCTTTCATCCCTCTACCAGATCGGGTTGGGTTGCTTCATCGGCGGCAGCCTGGTGCCTACCGGGGGACACAACCCACTCGAGCCAGCCCAATACGGCGTGCCCGTCAGCATCGGACCATCGATGGAAAACTTTCGTGAAATCGCGGCAGTGTTTTCCCGTGCCGATGCGTGGGCCCAGGTCGAGAACGCGGCCGAGCTGGCTCGAGTGTGGCGTTCGTGGCTCGACGACCCGGGAGCAGCTGCAGACCTCGGCAGCCGCGGTCTGTCAGTTGTCAAGGAGAATCAGGGAAGCCTGGAACGCACGATGGCTTTCCTTAAGCCACTCCTCGGAGAGGCACCGTGACTGGCCATGTGCGAGTGCCGACTCCACCTCGATCGCCCTGGCAGCGGCTCTACGGGGCTGTCCACCGAACACGCTGGCGGTGGTACGCCGGTCGAGCCAGGAGGCTGGCTCGACCAGTGATCAGCGTGGGTAACCTTCACTGGGGAGGCGCGGGGAAAACGCCCATGGTGGCGGCGGTTGCCCAGCATCTGAGCAATCGTGGCAAGCGCGTGACCATTCTCTCGCGAGGGTACGGTCGCCGCAGCACAGGAGTACAGGTTGTCAGTACCGGTGAGGGACCCCTGCTCGGCCCTCTGGTGGCTGGGGACGAGCCGGTGCTACTGGCCGGCGAGCTACCTGGGGTCGGCGTCGTGGTCGGTGAAGACCGGTTCCAGGCAGGAACCCTGGCACTCCAGCACCTCGAGCCGCCACCCGAGGTTTTCCTCCTCGACGACGGCTTTTCGCATCTGGGCCTGTTTCGCGACATCGATGTGGTTGTCTTCCCCGCCAACGACCCACTGGCCGGCGGCAGACTGCTACCGAGCGGTCGATTGCGCGAACCTCTTGCCTCGTTGGACCGAGCCGACGCTGCCGTGCTGATGGGAGCGGAACCAGCCGAGGCAAAGTTTCTGGCTGGAGTCTTGAGGCCATTCGGCTTTCAGGGCCCGATGTTCTCCTGTTCGATCGAAGCCCGGCCGGCGCGTCTGGTGACAGGCGACCTCGTGAAACCGGGTGCGCGGGTTCTGGCCGTCGCGGCTATCGCCCACCCTGGACGGTTTGTCGACGCTGCCCGGAAGCAGGGCTTCCGAATCGCCGACGTCCTTACCTTCGGCGATCACCACGGCTACCCGTCGCGCAGCTTGCAGAAGATCGAGAAGGCGTATAGACGGACCGCCGCCGAAGTCGTTCTCACCACCAGCAAGGATCGTGTCAAGCTACTTGGCCGTCTCCACCTTCCTCTGGCCGAGTTGCCCATTCGGGCTCACCCCGAAGATCCACTTTGGAGCTGGCTCGACAAGCGTCTCGAGCAACAGATCGCGGAGATCGAGTCTTGAAAACCGCGGTTGTGCTTCCCAACTGGGTGGGCGATACGGTGATGGCTCTGCCCGTTCTGGACGCCCTTGGCGCCACCGAGCGCCACCTGGCCGTCCTCGGCCAACCCAACCTGGAATCCCTCCTGAGATCGCAGAAGAGCATCGCCGAGTTCGTCCCCAGAAGCTCCTCTGACACCCAGACCGTGCAGCTACTTCGCCAAGCACAGTGCGACGAGGCTGTGGTCCTACCCAACTCGATTCGCTCGGCCAGGTTGGTTCAGCAGGCCGACATCCCTCGTCGGTGGGGCTATGGCGGCAACACTGCAGAGGGCCTCGTCCGTCGCTTTCTCCTGGAGCCGTCGATCAAGGATCGGCGACAGCGCGATCGACATCAGGTCGAGGACTACGCCAACCTGCTGGCCGCCATGCAGGTGGCAGCACCGCCGCAGTGGATTCCACGACTCGAGCTGTCTGATGCTCAGCTGCGCGAAGGCCGTGAGCTCGTCGCGCGCGCGAGTCTGGACGGGGACCGGCAACCCCTCATCGGCCTCTTCCCGGGAGCAGAGTTCGGCCCCAGCAAACGGTGGCCCTGGCGGCGGTTCGCCGAGCTGGCTCGACAGGCGAGGAAACGGGTGCCCGGTTGTCAGCTCTCGATCCTCGCAGGGCCCAAGGAGCTCTGGCTCGCTGTCCGCGTGCACGAAGAGTCCGGCAAGATCCACCCGGTGGTCGGTCCCGACCTGGATTTGGGGCGCCTCGCCGCTTTCATCTCCAAGCTGGACCTGCTGGTCACGAACGATTCGGGCCCCATGCACATGGCAGCGGCTCTCGGGGTGCCAACGCTGGCCATCTTCGGACCGACCGATCCACGCCGCACCAGCCCGCTTGGCCCCGACCATCAAGTCCTCTACTCCGACCGCTGGTGCTCACCCTGCTTTCGCAAACGCTGTCCCCTGATTCACCAGGGCTGCATGCGAGACATCACCGTCGACACTGTCGCCGCGCGGATCGTCCACATCCTCTCAGATGACTACCACGGCCGTAACTGACCCGACGGTCTGCCTCGCAGGGTGACACTGTTTCGCTTCGGAACCAATGCGCGTGATTGGGATGGTTCCAGAGAGCACGCTCACGCTGCGAGGGCTAAAGGTCGTGGGGTGTGGTCCCGGAGGGCACGCTCACGCGAAGTGGCGTTGGGTCGGAGGGCGTTCGCTCCCTTTCCGGCGCGCCGGACCTCGAAAGGCCTGCAAGGCCTGGTCTGGATGCACTTGGAAAGAGACCCGTCCTGGAACCACACCCCACGCCCCTGGACCAACTCGAGCAGGGTACCCTGACTAACTTCGACTCGACGGTGTGGTTGTCCATTCGCCGAACGTAGCCTTACCCTCCTCTTGCGCAGTGAGGCGATTGGACGGCCGGACTGGACTCGTCGTCGAGGATCCCGCAAGACGTATTCAGGACGGTTGCGGGTCGTTGGGTGTGGCCCTGGAGGGCACGCTCACGCCAAGTGGCGTTGGGTCGGAAGGCGTTCGCTCCCTTTCCGGCGCGCCGGACCTCGAGAAGCCTGCAACACGTCGTCTGGATGCGCTTGGAAAGAGACCCGTCCTGGGACCACACCCCACGCCCCTTGGCCAGGTCGAGCAGGATCCCTTTGCCAATCCTCGGCTCGGCGGCGCGCCGGATCGCAAAGCCCTGCAAGAGGTATCGCAGAGCGCTTGCCGAGAGCCCCCTCTGCCGAACGCCGCCAACGACCCTCGGCGAGATCGCAGCCGTGTGGGCCCAACGGTACGGTCGTCCATTCGCCGAACGTAGCCTCAACCTCCTCTTGCGAAGTGAGGCGATTGGACGATCGCACCGTCCAGCAGACGGCATAGGGACACGGCCGCTACTGGTCCGGCCGTCCATTCGCCGAACGCAGCCTCAACCTCTTCTTGCGTAGTGAGGCGATTGGATGGCCGGACCGATGCGTGACGACAAGAGGCGCGCAGGGTGACCGCATGGAATCGTCTCGACGGCTCAGCGCTCGTGAGGTCGGCTATGCGAGCTCGAAGAGGGGGTCGCCACCTTCGACACGTTGACCGGGAGTGACGAAAACCCTGGCAACAACGGCCGCGTGTTCGGCCTGGATTTCGTTCTCCATCTTCATGGCTTCCAGGACAATGAGTCCCTGGCCCGCTTCAACGGCATCGCCTTCCTCCACCAGAACCGCCACCACCCTGCCCGGCATGTAGGCCTCGACTTGCTGAGGGCCCGCGTCCTTGCGCCCGGGGGCACCCTGTTCCGCCAAATAGGTTAGCGGGTCGAGGACCACGACCTCTTCGATCGAACCCATGTGCCTGACGCTGTAGCGTCCCTTGCCTTGCCGCGTGACTGACACCTCGAACTGGCTGCCCTCGATCAAGAGACTGCGGACCGCGCCATTGGTGGCGACAGAGTCGACCTCGAATGTCCGATCACCCAGACTCACTCGAAAGAGGTGTCCGTGTTCCTCGATCTCGACCGGGGTCTCCTCCCCATCACGCCGAACAATCAACTTCATCGACTGCCCCGCAGCATTTCCCGTCTTGCTACCCGTCGCCAGCATTCACGACTGCCACCGTTTCTCACCGGCACGGCTGAGGTGCGCCCTTCGCTCTTCAGGTGTTCCAGCGCGGCCGCAATCGCAGCCAGCTCGGGGAAGTCGCGCTTGCCATCGGCCATCAATTCCCCGGAAGCCATCTTCCGATCGAGCATTCCGATATCGAGTTGTCCCTGACGGAAATCGGTGTCTTCCAGCAGAGCCTGGAACAAGGGCACCGTGGTGCGAATACCTTCGATCCGCAACTCGCCCAAGGCCCTGGAAAGTCTATCCATGGCCTGATCTCGATCACTGCCCCAGACGATCAACTTGGCCAGGAGAGGATCGTAGTGAATCGATACCTCGGCACCCTCGTAGACGCCGGCATCGTTTCTCACCCCGGGCCCTTCGGGCCAGCGCAGTCTCTCGATGATGCCTGGTGAAGGCACGAATCCGTGGTACGGGTCTTCGGCGTACAGCCGGACCTCGATCGCGTGCCCAGTCGGCCTCACCGCTTCGAACTCCTCGCCCAGCGGCTTGCCTTGAGCGATGTCCAACTGCGCTCGGACCAGATCCAGGCCGGTTACCATCTCGGTTATCGGATGCTCGACCTGGAGACGGGTGTTCATTTCGAGAAAGTAGAACTCGCCCTGGGAATCGAGGAGGAATTCCACTGTACCCGCATTGGTGTAGCCGACCGCTTCCGCGGCCCGTACCGCGGCAGCGCACATTCGCTGCCGCAGCTCCGGAGTCATCACGGGAGAGGGAGATTCTTCGACAACCTTCTGATGACGTCGCTGCAGAGAGCACTCTCGCTCACCGAGAGCGACCACCTTGCCGAGCTCATCGCCCAGGATCTGCACCTCGATATGGCGCGGCTTCTCGATGTACTTCTCGAGATAGACCGAGCTGTCGCCGAAGCTCGCGCCGGCCTCCGAGCGGGCCGCACGATAGGCTGCAGCAGTATTGGCGGGATCGGTAACCAGGCGCATGCCCTTCCCCCCACCGCCTGCCGACGCCTTGAGCATGACCGGATAGCCGACTTCCTCGGCGAAGGCGATAGCCGCTTCGACGGTCTCCAGTGTCTCGGTCCCCCCTGGCACCACGGGAACTTTCGCCTGACTGATCAGCCTTCGACTCTCGATCTTCGAACCCATCGTGGCGATCGCCGAGGCCGGCGGCCCGATGAACTTGACTCCGGCGGCGCTACACAGTCTGGCGAACTCGGCGTTCTCCGCGAGAAACCCGTAGCCCGGATGAATGGCATCAGCACCGATCTGGCGGGCCAACTCGACGATAGCCTCGGCTCTCAGATAGCTCTCGAGTGAAGGCGCCGGACCGATAGCGTAGGCTTCGTCTGCCAGCAGGACCGGCAGGCCACGCCGATCTGCCTCCGAATAAATCACCGCACTGCGTATACCCGACTCACGCAGAGCTCGAATCACTCGCACCGCGATCTCACCGCGGTTGGCAACCAGGACCTTCTTGAACGGCTCTTGCCTGGAAGATGGGGTCACGAGAACCTGTTCCTCTTCTCATAATGCGGTCCGAAAGGCTCGTTCTCGCCCCGCTCGCCGCCAGGAAATACTACAGGTGTGAAGATTCCATAGCCAGTCCCCTACAATACGCATCATGATTGGCGGAATGATTCGTCTCCTGCGCCCCGCGCACTGGGCGAAAAACGTCTTCGTGCTCGCGCCACTGGTTTTCGCCGGACAGCTATTCGATGCTGAATCTCTCCGGCGCGGCCTGATGGCCTTTGCCGCTTTCTGCCTGGCCTCCAGCGCCGTCTACGTGTTCAATGACATCCGCGACCGCGCCGAAGATCGGCTACACCCTCTCAAGCGCCACCGCCCGATCGCTGCCGGCGTCGTCAGCGTGCCCGTCGCACTGGCGATGGGAGTGGCCCTGGCACTCGCCAGTCTGACGTTGGCAGCGTCCCTGGGTTGGGACTTCTTCACCGTGCTGGCGATCTACCTGGGACTGAACCAGCTCTATTCAGCTGGACTGAAGCACACGGTCATCCTCGATGTGATGATCGTCAGCCTGGGTTTCGTCCTGCGAGTTGTCGCCGGCGGTTATGCCGTCGACGTGCAGGTCTCGGCATGGCTGTTGCTGTGCACCTTCTTCATCGCCCTGTTTCTCGCCTTTTCCAAGCGGCGCCACGAGCTGATCTTGTTGGCCGACGATGCCTCCGGGCAACGGCCGGTGCTCAGTCACTACAGTCCCGCGTTTCTCGATCAGATGATCAATGTCGTCACGGCCTCGACGGTGGTGTCGTACGCTATGTACGCCGTTTCGCCTGAAACCGTCGAGAAATTCCACACCAAGGATCTGATCTTCACCATCCCGATGGTGCTGTTCGGGATCTTTCGGTATCTCTATCTGATCTATCAGAAGCCGACATCGCGCAATCCAACCGAGGCAATCCTGCAGGATCCGCCCTTTCTGATCAACCTTCTTGTCTGGGCGCTGGCAGCCCTGTGGATCGTCTATCGTGGCTGAGAAAGACTCGCAACTCTCGGTCGCCAGGATCAGTCTCCTGGTCTTCGGGTCGGGCTTTTGCGCCCTGGTCTATCAGATGGCCTGGCTCAGATTGCTGCGACTGATCTTCGGTGCCTCGACTCCTGCCACCGCCGCCGTGGTGGCGATCTTCATGGGCGGCATCGGTGCCGGCAGCCTGATTCTCGGACCACGCTCGGACCGGAAGAGAAGTCCCCTCGGTTTCTATTCCAACCTCGAGTTCGGCATTGCTGTCAGTGCCGCTCTCAGCCCGCTTCTCATCCAGCTGGCCCGTTGGCTCTACATTGCCGCCGGTGGCTCACAGGGACTCGGTCTCGCTCTCGGCACCGGGGTGCGAATCTTCCTCGCAGCACTGGTCCTCGGAGTCCCCACGTTTCTGATGGGCGGAACCCTGCCAGCGATCACGCGAGCGGTGGAGCGCACCGAAGACCAGGGACGGCGATTGCTGGGAGTGCTTTACGGAGCCAACACCCTGGGGGCCGTACTCGGTGCCGTGCTCACCACATTCTTCACCATCGAGGTTCTCGGTATTCGGCGCTCGATCTGGGTCGCGTGTCTGGTGAACCTGCTGGTGGCCCTGTGGGCGAGAAATCTGGCGCGAGGCCAGACGCAGACCGCTCAACGATCGAGTCTCGAGCTTGGCAAGAGTGATGCTGGAAAACCGCCCACAGCCGTTTCTGGCCATGCAGCCTCACCACCCGCACCGGCGGCCCTGATTCTCGGTGCGGCGGCTATCGTCGGCTTTGCCTTTTTCCTGATGGAGCTGGTCTGGTACCGCATGCTCGCACCCTTGCTGGGAGGATCTTCGTACACCTTTGGCCTCATCCTCGCCGTCGCCTTGCTGGGAATCGGCGCGGGCGGCCTGCTCTATGGGGCGGGATCTCAACACCGGCGACCGTCCCTGCTCGCCTTCGCCACGACCTGCTCGCTCGAAGCACTGTTCATGATCTTCCCGTTCGCCCTTGGCGACACCCTGGCGGCAACGGCCCTGGTGCTGCGGGATCTGGGCGGCCTGGGATTCGGCGGCCTGATTGTCTCCTGGTCCGCAGTGGTCTCCCTGGTGGTCCTGCCCGCGGCGATCGTCGCCGGCTACCAGTTTCCACTGCTGGTCGCGATACTCGGCTCGGGTCGTGATCGGGTCGGGAGCGAGGTCGGTTGGACTTACGCCTGGAACACGGCCGGGGCCATCCTCGGGTCGCTGGCCGGTGGTTTTGGCTTGATCCCGCTGCTTTCAGCGACCGGTGCTTGGCGTCTGGTGACCGTGCTGCTGGTCCTGCTCGCCCTGGTCACGGCCTGGATCGGCGCGCGTGGCCAGGCGTGGCGGCGGCTGGCGACTCCCGTGGCTCTGGGTAGCGTCGCCCTGCTCCTCTCCACCGCGACGGGACCCACGGCTTTCTGGCGACACAGTCCTATCGGCGCCGGCAGGCTCACGGTCGACTTCGCCGATCGCAACCAGTTGATCAATGCCATCCACCGAAAAAACCGTGTGGTGTTCTGGCAAGCGGAAGGACGCGAGAGCTCTATCGCCATGCAGTCCATCGATGGTGCCAGCTTTCTGATCAGCGGCAAGGTGGATGGGCACACACGTGGCGACGCCTCGACACAGGTCATGAGCGGCCTGATGGGAGCAGCGCTCCATCCAGAGCCCCAGCTGTCGCTGGTCATCGGACTGGGAACGGGCAGCACCGCCGGCTGGTTGGCCCAGGTACCGTCCATGGAGCGGGTCGATGTGGTGGAGCTCGAACCGGATATTGCCGAGGTCGCCCGGTACAGCGAAGCGGTGAACCAGCGTGCACTGGAGAACTCCAAAGTCAATCTGATCATCGGAGATGGACGGGAGATCTTGCTGACCTCGGCTCAACAGTACGACATCGTCTTTTCCGAACCCTCGAATCCCTATCGGGCGGGCATCGCCAGCCTGTTCACCCGCGACTTCTACGAGGCCGTTTCTGGCCGCCTCACCGACGACGGCATTTTCATCCAGTGGTTGCAGGGGTACGAAGTCGATGGGCAGATCGTGCGTACCGCCTTGGCAACGCTGGGTGCGGTCTTCGACTCGGTCGAAGTGTGGCACACCAACCCCTCGGATCTGATGCTGATCGCCGGCAATCGACCGATCGCGCACGACCTGGACCGACTGGGGCGAGTTCTCAGGGAGGAGCCTTTCCACTTCGCCATGAACCGTATCTGGGGAGTCGAAGGCGTCGAGGGCTTCTATGCCGGTTTCATCGCCAACGATGGGCTGACGCGCGCCATCCTCAATGAAGAGCGACATTGGATCAACACCGATGACAGGCCGATCATCGAATTCGGATTTGCCCGGAGCCTGGGACGCAAGGGCCAATTCAAGATCGCCGATCTCATCGAGCTGGCCAGGTCGCGGGGTGAGAATCGCCCTGCCGGGATCCCGACCGCTGGCCTGGATTGGGAGTTGGTGGAGGACCTGCGTTCGGCGCGCGCTGCCAGCGTAGCGAACGCGCTCGTCCTGCCACAAGCGACGGGCGAGCTGGCGGCTCGGATGCGGGCTCGGCACCAATTCGTCGAAGGCAAGCTGACCCGGGCCTGTGCATCCTGGAAAGCTCAGAGTGTCCAGCCTGCGGCCCCGATCGACGTTCTTCTACTGGCGGAATGCTCAGCTGAAACCGGCGACGATCTGGCGATCCCCATGATCGAGCGCTTGCATCTCGACGGCAGAGACATCGAGGCCGAAGCCGTTGAGGCTCGCAGGCGCTGGCGGCAGGGTCAGCGCGATACCGCGATCGAACCACTGGTTCGAGCACTAGAGGGATATCGCGTCAATCCCTGGCCCTATCCACCTACCATGCAACGACTGATCAAGCTGGCTTCCGAGATGGTGCGTACCAGACCCAAGCTGGGTCCGGAAGTCTTTGCAGCTCTCGGCGAGCCGTTCGCCCTCGACCTGTTTGCCGAGCTGCGCCGGGCCAGCCTGTTCGAGATTGCCCTGCAGGCGCGCTCGGATGAGCTCTGTGTCGCTGCAGTCGACGCCTATGGACCGTGGATTCCCTGGGACGAAGTCTTCCTGCCCCAGCGCCTGCGGTGCCTGGAAGCGCTGAACCATCCCGGAGCCAGTCGAGGGCGACAAGACCTGGAGACATTTCGGGCTACCGCTCCCTTCCCCCTGGCGGCCGGTCTGCAACCCGACTGATGAGTTGGAGTCGTCGCCAAAGGAGACTTCTGCTACTTGTGAGCCTGGGCCTCGTGGCCTTGTGGCTCACGCACATCTACACCTCTTCCACCGAACCGGTCCTGCAACCCGAGGAGGTCTTGCCACCGGGACGCTGGCACTTCCAGGCCTCGCAGCTTGCCGAGCCTCCGGACGGCGACGAGTTGGCACGGGTCCTGTCGTTGCCGTATGTCTCTGGAAAGAGGTCGGCACCCTCCACACAGGGAGTCGTTCGCCATCGGCCAGAAAGCGCCTACCAGGGAGTCAACCTCTATGTATCCGGCCATGGTCCTGAAGCCATCCTCATGGACATGGACGGGAAGAGACTGCACTCCTGGACTCTCCATTTCGAGGAGGCGTTCCCGCACAAAGAGCCCACCCTCGAGACTCCCTTCTTTCGCCGTGCCTACGTCTACCCTGGAGGGGATCTCCTTGCCCTCTATCAAGGTGGCGGGATTGTCAAGTTGGACCCACAGTCCCGACTCGTTTGGGCGACGGATCTGCCGTTCTACAACCACCTGAGCGTGAAGCAGGACGGCAGCATTGTCGCGATCGCCAAGTCCGCCCGGCGGATCCAGGGCATACGTCCCACGGAGCCAGTCCTGGAAGACTCGATCGTGACTCTGAGTCCCGATGGCGAGGTCTTGAGCCGCGTCTCCTTGCTGGAGTGCTTCGCCAACTCGCCCTTCGCCGACCTGATTCATCCCCTGCCGTCACACGCTGACATCTTCCACACCAACACTGTCTTCCCAATAGAGGCGACAGACGAACCCGCACGGACAGTGTGGCGCCAAGGCGATCTGATGGTTTCCTTACGAGAAGTCGACATCATCGCGCTGGTCGATCCCATCGCGTTGACGGTCCGATCCGCATGGAGGGGTCCGTGGGTCGCCCAACATCAACCCGTTCCGCTTCCCGAAGCCACGATCCTGCTCTTCGACAACCGCGGTGGCAGCTCGGGCTCGCGCATTCTCGAGTTCGACCCGCTTACGGAGAAAATCGTCTGGGAGTTCTCTGGAAACGACGAAGGCAACCTGAGCTCACCCGAAGCTGGATCCTGTCAGCGACTGCCCAACGGCAACACCCTGATCACCGACTCGGAGGCTGGCCGAGCCCTGGAGATCTCACCGGACAGCGAAACGGTTTGGGAGTTCGTCAGCCCCCACCGTGCCGGCTCCCGACTCGAGCTGGTTGCCACCCTTTTCGAGGTTGTCCGCATCCCGTCTGCGAGCCTCGAGTTCCTACCGGAGCAGACCGCCAATTAGAAGAAATCTCGCACCGCGGCGCAGACCATCTCCACTTCACTGTCCGTCAGCTGCGGAAACATCGGCAGACAGAGAACTGCGTCCCCGGCCGTCGTGGCAACCTCGAGACCGTCATCTTTAGCCTGTGCCGCGAAGGCAGGTTGCCGGTGCAAAGCCAGCGGGTAGTGGACGCCCGTGCCTATCTCCCTCGAGTCCAGGTGTCGGCGCAAGGCGTCACGGTGGCCAGTGAGAACCGTCATCTGATGATAGACACAAACCGCCCCGGATGCATCGCGCAGGAACCGCAGGTCACCAACGCCTGATAACGCCTCCCTGTAGGTCGCGGCGATAGCGCGGCGCCTCTCGTTATCCGCGGCCAGTGTCGATAGCCGGCAGTTGAGCACCGCCGCCTGCAGGGCGTCCAGGCGACTGTTCATTCCCGGCTCACCATGGTGATAGTGCTCCAGGCGGCCATGATCAGCCAATCGCCGCACGCGGTCGAGAAGCTCGGCTCGGTTGCCGCTCACTGCCCCACCATCGCCAAAGCAGCCGAGGTTCTTGGCGGGATAGAAGCTCCAGGTCGCCAACGAACCGAAGTTGCCAACGCGGGTCCCGTTCCATTCGGCACCGTGCGCCTGGGCCGCATCTTCGATCAGCCATAGACCTCGGCTTTCACAGAGGTCGCGAATCGCATCGACCGCAAACGGCCGCCCATAGAGGTGGACTCCGATCACCCCGACGGTGCGCTCGTTGACTCGCTCCGCCGCATTGTGCGCGTCGAGGTTCAGGGTCTCTGCCTCGACATCGGCGAACACCGGCGTTCCGCCCGCCAATACCACGGCAGCTGCGGTGGCAATGAAGGTGAAGCTGGGGACGATCACCTCGTCCCCAGGCTGAACATCCATCGCTCTCAAAGCCAGAACGAGGGCGTCGGTGCCGTTGGCGACCCCGACGCAACCCGTTGACTGCAAGAAGTCGGCGTAGGCCTTTTCGAACCGATCGACTTCTTCGCCACCGACGAAGGTGCTCGTCCTCATCAGAGATTGCCAGCGAGACTGCACTTCCTCGGCAATGGGCTCGATGGCCCGGGAGAGGTCGAAGAGTGGTATCCGGCTCAAGGCGTGGCTCCAGAATCAGGCTCGGTCAACACGTACCGGGTCCACGGCGTCGCATAGACGACCAGCACATCGCCCGCCATGGTGATGTTGTTTTTGATAGGCACCTGGTGAACCGCCTGGAAAGCTGACAAGTCCTCGGTGACACGTTGCAACCAGTTCGGGAAGATGACGAGATAATCCGGTCTGTGGTGCTCCAGGAATCTCGCGGCACCCCACATTTTGATCTCCGGATTGGCGATGCCTGCCAGATCCACCACTGGATTGGGCAGGAGGAACTTTATGGCACCAATGTCGCCAACGCCCAATACAGCCTCGGGTGGCAGCCGCCCGGCCAGCCAACGAGCCACCCTGACATCGCTATCTTGCACATTCACCACACTCTGCCCGTATCTGCCGGCCCCCTGGGCCAGCTCCGTCAATGTCGGCAGAAACAGAACCAGCAGCATCGCAATTCTCACAGCGCTTCGGCCCACCCCTGAACGGGTCCTGCTGGACGTCGCCTCGGCCACCGTGGCGATCGCCAACATCCCAAGGACGATCACGATCGGAAAGAGCGGGAAATAGTAACGCCCGAAGTTGCCCACCAAACTGAACTTACCAGGTGGATCAATCAGGCCGTAGGCCAGAGGCAGACCGAGCATCCACAACGCGGGCAGCAGCCCCCGGTCCTCCTTGCCGCCCAGACGAAAAAGGAGCACCAGCGCACCGGCACAGGCCAGCAGTGCCATCCACGGCTGCGCCTGGAAAAAGATGCCGAAAACCGTGTAGAGGTATCCGATCTCGGGCAAGGTCCGGGCGACACCATGGGATTTGGCACCAAAGGTCGTCGGCAGCGGCGACCCGGTGACCCAGTAATTGAACCAAATGGCCGGGCCGACAATCACAGCGACCAGCACCAGACCGAGAAGCAGCGGTCGCAGCGCGGGAGGAAGCCAATGCCGATTGCCTGACTCATCGGTCCGAAAGTTCAGAAAACGATCTGCCAGAGCAGCAAGGATCAGCAGGCCGGCTTCAGGACGAGCCAGGAAGCTCAGTGCGAGAACGGGTAATGCCAGCGGAAGTCGCGACGAATCCCATCGCTCTCGCACGTGCAGCACGATACCGGCCAGGCTGAGCACGACAAAGAGCGGGATTTCCAGGCCCGAAAGTGCCGACCAGGCAAGCCAGGAGGTGAATCCGGTGAGCAGTGCCGCGATGATCGACAACTCTCGTCCGAGACCTAATTCCCGAGCCAGGGTGTGGGTCAACCAGCAACCGGCCAGATAGAGCAGGATTCCCAGTAGCTTCGACCAGGCCAGGGGGTTCCCCGGCACCAGGAAGCCTACCGACAGCAGCGCCGTCCAGAGCGGTGCGGTCGAGCCTGGCACCAGCTCTCCCGGGTTGAAGGACAACCCGTGGCCAGTCGCCAAATTGCGCGCAAACTGGAGATGAATCCAGCTGTCATCCAGCGGGAATCCGAGCTCGCCGCCCAATAGATACAGCTCGATACCGAGATAGTAGAGACAGACCGCCAGACCCAGTAACAGGCCCGCGAGCCAGAGCATTCTCGACGTCACCCGGCCCCGGGTCTCCGGTCCGGTCGATCCGACGGCTCTGGGCGAGGATGGTAGCTGCTCCGGCACGGTGTAAGGATACACAAAGCCGCAGCCATCGCGGTGCTAGTATCGCGCCGTTCATGTACTTGTCGAAGAGATTCGCAGCCCTTCCCCCCCGCCAAAAGCTGCTCGCCCGGATCACTCTCTACGGCGGTCTGAGTGTGGTTATCGCACTGGTGGCGCTGGCCGTTTCCTACCTCGCCCGCCCGATGCGACACGGCAAGGACGACATCATCGACCTCGAAAAGCTCGTGGCCGACCCATCCGTCAAGCTCCTCCAGGAGTACATCAGGATCGATACCAGCACGAAGACCGGCAGCGAGCTCGCCGGTGCGGAATTTCTGGCCGGGCATCTCGAAGCAGCCGGCCTGCAACCTCACATTGAACGGTTTGCCGATGGTAAGGCCAATCTCTGGGCCATCCTCGAAGGGAAGAGTCCCGCGGGGGTCGTGTTGCACAATCACATCGACGTCTATCAGGTCCCGGATCCGGCAGCCTGGGAATTTCCCCCGTTCGAGGGGGTGATCGATCGAGCCTGGATCTACGGCCGGGGTGCCTTCGACATGAAGAGTGTCGCCGTGGCCCAGCTCCAGGCGATCACCAAAATGGCCCGCAGCGGGATACAGCCCGAGAAGAGCATTATCTTCCTGGCTACCGGTAGTGAGGAGACCGGCAGCGAGCTTGGCTCGAAGTGGATCCTCGCCAATCACTCCGATTTGGCTCGGCGTTTCGAGCTGGTGCTAACGGAAGGTGGTGTGGTCGAGGCGATCAGTCACGAAGAGATCAAATTCTGGGGTGTCGAGTTCGCGCAGAAATGGTTCGGCGACGGTTCGGCCTGCTCTGACGACCCGGAGCGGCTCGAACAGCTGCGTGGCGATCTCACCGAGATCAGCGACTCCAACTTCGACCTGCGCCTGACTCCGGAGGTCGAGGAATTCCTCGGTGCCTATGCCGAATCGAGAGGAAGCAAGCAAACCCAGAAGATTCTTCGGGACATCCAATCGGCGCTCTATCACCCTGATCAGTTCTTCACGCTGCCCCCGTACCTCCAGTCTCTGTTCCGGGACGAGGTGGCTGCGTTCGAAGTCGAAACCGATCCGGAAGGCGGCTATTGCATGCGCATCATCCTGCACCTGCTGCCGGGATCGGATTGGCAGGAGGCCAAGGCCCGGCTGGTACCCGAATGGGCTACCGCGGGTGTATCGCTCACTCTCGAGCCACCGAGCGGAGGCGGTCATGGCAGCCCTCCAGATCACCCTGCCATGGCCATCCTGCGGGAGTCGGTAAGAGAGTTTCACCCGCAGGCCCAGGTCGGACCCTATTTCCTGCCCTGGTCGGCGACCGATGCCCGATTCTTCCGACAGGCCGGGATTCCTTCGTATGGCTTCTCGCCATTCCTGATCTTCGCCACCGACACCTTTCGTCGCGACACACTCAACGAGCGCATCGATCTCCATGGCTTCGTTCGCGGTGTCGAGCTTTACGAGAGCGCTCTGCGCAAGCTCGTGGGTTGACAGTCCATGACAGGACTCTGGTCAATTCTTGTCACTATGAATTCCCGGTCCGCGCAATTCTGACTCAGAAGCCCATGAAACAGGCATTCTTTACTTGGCACGCTATCTGCACACTGCTAGAGCGAGCGAAGCGAAACTGTTAACTGTTGCAGAAGGAGTGAACGAAATGATGCGACTCATGAGACGCCGGAGCCAAAAGGGTTTCACCCTGATCGAGCTCCTCATCGTGGTGGCCATCATCGGTATCATCGCCGCTATTCTGATTCCCAACCTTTTGGATGCTCTCCAGAAGGCCAAGCAGAAGCGGACTGTCGGCGATATGCGTGATGTTGGTGCAGCCTGGTTTTCGTGGTTGACGGATCAGGTCGGCGCAGCTGCGGCCGGTTCCAGTACCAAGACCTACACCTTGCCCTCCGCAGTAACGATGACCGGGGATCAGTTGCTATCGACCCTTTATCCGGAGGATGGCGGGATCTTCTACATCCAGGAGGTCCCGAACAAGGACGGTTGGGGCGGCAACTACGAGTACCGCTACAGTGGTAATCCACTGGATGCCCAGGTCATGGCGATTGCCACGGGCGGTCGTGACAGATCAGCGATCCAGACCACTTACCCGATGGGTCCCTTCCTGGCTTCCGACTACAACCAGGACATCGTCTGGGCTGACGGTTTCTTCGTCAAGTACCCAGCTGGTGCCAAGGTCGACTGACGTCTTCCAGTTCTGAAGACGAGAAACACGGGGGCGCCGCAGATTGCGGCGCCTCTTTTCTCATTGTCCGACTGCTTTCCGGCCAAACCTCTTGCTAGACTCTCTGCCCAGCGTGCGTCTGTCGGCTCATCTGCTGTCGCTCCTCCTGGCAACGGTCACTCCGACCCGGGTCTTGCAGGCACAGCCACCGACAGCCGAGCAGACTCTCGAATGGCTCCAAACCTACCTTGGGTTCGACTCCTCCACGGTCGAAGGTGCCGGAAAGTCCGCTTCCTATCTGCGAGGTCTTCTCCACCAGGCAGGCGTCCCGACAAAGTGGATCGTTTCCCCCGAGCAACAGCCCTTTCTCTACGCTCGAACCGGTTCCGCCGAACCCGATGCTCCCACGCTGGTCTTGCTTCACCACGTCGATGTCGTGCCTGTCGGGCCAGGCTGGTCCCATCCGCCCTTTGGTGCGCAAGTCGACGCCGGAGCGCTCTTTGGCCGCGGCGCGGTCGACGACAAGAGCCTGGGCATCGCGCATCTGATTTCATTTCTGCGCTTCCGGCAGTTGGCCTCTCCAACCTATTCACTCGTCTTTCTCGCTGTTGGCGGGGAGGAAACGGGAGGAATACAGGGCACCGGCTGGTTGGTCGAGAACCACCCCGAGCTGTTCGACAACGTCCACGCTGTTCTCACGGAGGGTGGCACCAACCGACTCTACGGTGACCGACTCGCCTGGTGGGCCATCGAGGTGGCGCAGAAGCGACCCCTCTGGATCCAGGCGACGGCGCATGGCCGTCCGGGTCACGGCTCGGGACTCAATCTGCACAGCGCACCGCATCGCTTGATTCGAGCTCTGGACAAGCTCGTCGATCGGCCTCTGGAGTTTCGGCTCACACCCGAGGCCAGGCTTTTTCTCGAATCTGTGGCGCCGCTGGAAAGCCCTGCCTTCCAGGATGTGGTCGCCAACCTCGAAGCCATTCTCGAGCGACGCGACGCCCCGAAAGGACTGCTCCCCGGGATGCCCAATTACCTCCTCGACACGATCCAGGTCAACACTCTCGACGCCGGGGAAAAGGTCAACGTCACGCCAGGCGTGGCAAGCGCGCAGATCGACATTCGTCTGCTCCCTGACACGGACTCTGCAAAACTGCTCGCAGAGCTCGAGGAGCTGATGGGTCCGGAGATCGAGCTCGAGATCTTGCTGACCTCGCCCGAGGTCGAGCCTTCCCCTGTCGATCACCCGGTGTTCCGTTGTCTCGAAGATACGCTGGGCTCGTCAGCTCCGGTCGTGCCCGCCTTCATCAACGCGGTCACCGATGCCCGTTTTCTGCGCCAAGGGGGAATTCCTGTTTACGGCTTTCTTCCGTTCGAGCTCGACTCCGATGCCTTGCGCGGGATCCACTCCAAAGACGAGCATATCGATCTGGACGTCTTCGCCAAAGGTGTCGATGTCATGTGGAATGTGGTGCGCGAATGCGCCGGCAGCTGACCCTTCTCTGGCCGCTTGTCGCCGGTGCGGTCCTCATCTCGATTCTCTTTGGCCAGCTCCTGAATCCCGCCGGCGCTCTGGCGGATCGCGACATTCCCGGTCTGCACCTGCCAATGCTCTCCGCACTGGCCACACTGGCGGAGTCGGGGATCCCCTACTGGAACCCCTGGATTCACGGCGGCCAGCCCCTGCTCTCCAATCCCCACTACGCCGCCTTCTATCCGCCGGTCTGGATCACCTTCCTGGTGCCCGCCTACTATGCGATCGCCCTACTGGTGGTTCTGCACGCGATCTGGGCATTCGTGGGAGCCTGGAAGCTGGCCCGCCTGTGGGGATGCTCGGCTTCCTCAGCCAGTCTCGGAGCGGTGGCCTTTGTCGGAGGTGGAGCGTTTGCCTCCTCACCGAACCTTCTCAATCTATACATGGGACTGGCCTGGTTGCCGTGGGTCCTCCTGTGGGGCGACATCTGCCTGAACGGTGAGACTCGACGGGACTGGACGCGAGCTGGTGCCGGGACCGCACTCGGACTCGCAGCCCAGATCCTGTGCGGCAGCCCGATCACACCGCTGCTGGGCATGTTGGCCCTCGGGTGCCTGGGCCTCGAGCTCTTGCCCTCTTACTGGCGTCGACTGTTGCGACTCGTACCGGTCGCCACGGCAAGTCTGGGAGCTTCAGCGATTCAGCTTCTCCCGACGCTTCGTCACATCTCCGATCTGGCTCGCGGCTCCGGTATGGATATCGCCATGGCAACGACCTGGTCGACGCCGCCGGTCCGCCTCGCTGAGTGGTTTTGGCCACGTCTCTTCGGCGATCCCATGCTCGCCGAATCGCTCCTCTACCTCGGTTATCCAGGTGTCGATCGACCGGTACCGCTGATTCTCTGCATCTATTGCGGTGCCCTGATCATCGCTCTTGCTGTCGGAGGTCTGTTTGTCCGCGATCTGCCGCGCCGACGCGGACTGACCGTCATGATCCTGGCGGGGATCTTCCTCGCTCTGGGACGCTACAACCCGGTCTATTCCGTCGTGTTGGTCAAAGTCCCACCTTTCTCTCTGATTCGATTTCCCGAAAAGTTCCTGCTCCTGTCGACCACCGGCATCGCCATCATGGCCGCCCTGACCTGGCAAAGGTTTCTCGCCGCACGTCAGAACAGTGGCACTCGAACGGCTCTGCGTGCTTCCCTGATCGTCGGGGTCGGCGGCCTCTCGATCGCTGCCCTGCTGTACATCACTCCTCTGGTCGCTCCGGAGCTCGCTGTTCGACTCCTGGAGGGCAACACGGCCGACCAGTTGCATTGGTATGACGCGGGGGAGGGTGGCTCCGCGATGCCGGAAAGGGCGCTGGCAGCCAGAGCTGGCTATCTCGGTCGTGAGACATTTATCTCCGCGGTCTTTTGGCTGGGCACCCTCGCAGTCCTCGTATCTGTCGGGAGATCCAGGGTGCCCCAGGCCAGGTTGATCGTCCTGGCCCTGAGCCTGGTGACGATCGAGCTCGCCTATTACAACCGCACAGTCAACAACCCTGTTCCTTCCAAAGTTCTACAGGAGCCGCCAGAGTCCCTCGGGGAGCTCCCACCGGCGGCGGGGCGGGTCTTCTCGGATGCGATCCTCTTTGGCGACAGGGAATTCATGATCCCCGAACCGGATTCCGAAGTGCCGGCCTCGCTGCGCCGTTTTCTGCAGCGACTCGATCCCCACTCCGCCAATCTCTGGGGGTACGGCTATGCCCTGGAACCCGACTCTGATCTGATGCTCAGCCGATGGGGCCAGCACGCCCTCACTCTGCTGATATCGAAGTCCGGGTTGGTGACTCGAGGTTGGACTGAAACCGCCTACCGTTTCCTCGGGGCCTGGAACGTCGGCGTGGTTGTACGGCGCCGCTCACCGGCAGCCCAGATGGAGGAGAAGGGCCGCACCGGAGCCCCCCCCGAACCTGCACGTCTGCTGCGAAATCCGCACGTGTTGCCAAAGCTGCGGTTCATGTCAGAGGTGGTCTTTGTCGCCGACCTCGACCGAGCGGTCGAGTCCGTGAGCGCCAGGGATTTCCATCTGGCGAATTTCGATGCCGTCGTCGACCCGACGGCGACCGCAGGTGCACCGCAAGTGACCTTCGACCCTCAGATCGAGGTGCTGTCGCTCGCCGAGATGGGAAGTGGCCTTGACCTCGAGTACGAGGTCGCAGGTCGCGCCTTTCTGGTGGCAGCGATGACCGCCGACCGCGATTGGCGCGCGGAAATCGATGGTTCTCCGATCTCCATTCAGACCACGGCACTCGGGCAGCTGGGAATCGCCCTGCCACCTGGCCGCCACACTCTGGCACTGCGGCATCGCAATCCTGCAGTGCCTCTGGGAGCGGGCATCAGCCTGGTGTCGATATTTGGCTGCGCAATCGCCTTGCTGCCACGTAGAATTCCATATCGTGCTTGAATCCGTTATTCCGGCGCTGGTCATTGGCCTCATCGGCCTGGTTATCGGTAGCTATCTGAACGTCCTGATCCATCGCATCCCACGGGAGAAATCGACCGTCCTGCCGCGTTCGAGCTGCCCCTACTGCCAGGGACCGATCCACGCCCTGGACAACATCCCCGTCCTGAGCTTCCTGTGGCTACGTGGTCGATGTCGCCACTGCAAGGCACCAATCTCCTGGCGATACCCCCTGATCGAGATCCTGATCGCTGTGCTCTTCGTCGTGAGCTTCTGGAGATTCGGGTTACATCCGACTCTCCTCCACGCGATGCTCTTCTGTTGCTTCATGGTGGTGCTTGCCGCCATCGACGTCGAGCACCTGTTGTTGCCGGACCGACTCACGCTACCCGGCATCGTCGTCGGGCTCGCCCTGCAGATCTGGTATCCACAGCCCGGCTTGCTCGACGGCGTGCTCGGGACGCTCATCGGCGCAGGCATGCTGATCCTGGTAATCAACTACTGGTACTGGTTGCGAGGCGAAGAGGGTATGGGCATCGGTGACGTCAACATGCTGGCCCTCATCGGCGCGTTTCTGGGTTGGCAGGGTGTCCTGACAACTCTCTTCCTGGCAACGATCAGCGGTGCGGTGGTCGGTCTCACGCTGATGCTGGCAGGCCGGTTGGGACTCCAGTCTCGGCTTCCCTTCGGCTTCTTTCTTGCCCTCGGTGGCCTGCTGTCGCTCTTCTTTGGCGACGGACTGCTGGCCTTCTACAACGGATTGCTATGAGTCGCCTGCCGTGGCATCGTCTCGGGTTGCGGCGCGAGATCCTGATCCTCGTGCCTGTCACCCTCTTCCTTCTGGTTCTGGTTTCGGGTTTCACGCTCTTCGCCTATCGCAGTGCCGTCGACCTCCTTACCGAGGATCGTCAGAGAGAGGTCGCAACTGTCGCTCGCAGCCTGGCGGCGGATCTCACTGCGGGTCCCTGGCCCTCTCCGGCTGAGCTTCGCCAGCTGATCCCCAACGCTCATCGCCTGACCATCGTCGACGCCGAAGGCCGCCCGGTACGCTCGTTCGGCGAGCAGGGGACAGGCTGGCCGCTGGGCGCACAGCAGTATCCACCCTTGACCACAGCGATAGCCCGAGGACCGGACGCGACCACCGGCGAGATGGTCGTCGGTCTGGCACCCCTCTCCTATCAGGGCAAGAGCTTTACCCTGCGCATCGACATTCCCGCGTTGGAGCTGTCGCGCCAGCGGCAGGTCGTGCGAGTTCTCACCTGGGTTGTCCTGCCCACGAGTGTCGCGCTGCTGGTACTTGCATTGCTCTTCTTACCTCACTTTCTGCGACCCTACGAAACGCTGGTGGAGCAGGTGGAGCGCGTGGCACCAGGCACGGCCGACGAGAACGACGTGGCGAGTCTGCTTGCGACCGTGGAGCGAGCCCTGGCATCGCTGGTTGGAGCCACCGAGAAGACCGCAGAAGACGACATCGCGGCACTGCAGCGCACCCTGGGCGCCAGCCTGGAAAGCGGACTCCTGCTACTCGACAAGGAGGGTCAAGTTCTGACCCTCAACACCCTCGGTGCCGGGATGCTCGAGCTCGAACCCGTTGAGCAGCCGATCCCGGTTACCGAATGCCTCGATTCCCACCCTGCTCTGCTGCAAATGTTGGACCGTGCTGTGCGAGCGGAAAAGGGCCTTCCACGAAGAGAGATACGCATTCAGACTTCGGCCGGAAATCGGACCCTGGGCTTCACGGTCCACGCTCTACGCCGCGACGACGGGAGTGTCAGAGGACATCTCGCCCTGTTTGTCGATCTCACCGAAAGCCAACGGGAGGCGGAGGCGCGCCAGATCACCAGCAGCCTCGAGCAGCTGGGTGAGCTGGCGGCGGGTATCGCTCACGAGCTACGCAATACTCTGGCGACTCTGCGAGGCTACCTCACCTTGATCGAGCGGCATCCGGAAGAGGAGTCGATCACGGACTATCTGCAAGAGATCCGCCGAGAAAGCGACCATCTTCAAAGAGTGCTCGAGGACTTCCTTTCGTTTGCTCAACCCGACACGGCTCGCGTCGAGAAAGTCGATCTTCTCGAGGTCGTCCGCCGCACGGCCGCCGACCCGGCACTGGCCGGTTTCCCGGTCGTCATCGAAGCTCAGGACCCGGGTTCATGGCTCATTCAGGGTGACTCCCAGCTGCTGGAACGGGCGCTGCGCAACCTGCTGCGCAACGCTGTCCGAGCTGAACGGGCCGGCGGAGGCGCAGGACCCATCCGAGTGCAGCTGCAACAGCTACCCGACACGCTGGAGGTGCGCATCGAAGATCGGGGTACCGGCATTCCCCCGGAGGTGCGGCAGCGGCTCTTCCAGCCCTTCGTCACCTCTCACAGCGAAGGTGCTGGACTCGGCCTCTCTCTGGCCCACAGGATCGTGACCCTGCATCAAGGCAAGATCCGTTTGGACGACCGTTCCGCGGGTGGCACGCGAGCGGTCCTCTCCTTCCCAACTGGCATTTATGGGTAGAAAAGAAACAGATCGTGCCTTGGCGAAAGACCGCGAGCGAACTCAGGCCTGATCCCGTAAACCACTTGATTACAACAACTTGAATGCCTTCATTTCGGCAACTTCCAACCTGGCACCGCAATTGCTGTGACTACTCAACGTTCGCTGGCAGGTGTCGCTTGAAGGACCAATGACGGAGAGCCAGATCATGCGTCCAATGCAACGGAACTCCTCCCCAAGAGGCTTTACGATCTTCGAATTGCTGATCGTCATGGCACTGATGGGCATCATGGCAACGCTATTCGCACCCAACTTCTTGCGGTTGATCCACCAGGCCAAGCTGACGGGAACCGCACAGGAGATGGAGGCCGTGATGCGCACGGCTCGGCAAAACGCGATTCGCTACAACGTGCAGGCAGTCGTCAGAATCAACCAGGCCACCGAGGAAGTCATTGCCTTCGTCGATGTGGATGGCGTCAACATCGGCGATCCTCCGGATGGCATCTTCAATCCGATCGCCGGTCAACCCCACCGGGCGACCGACTGGGAATTCTCCAGACTGACCCTGCCGAATTCAGTCAACTTCGACGTCCCGGCGGGGGATCCCGACGGAGGCACAGTCATCTGGCAGTTCACTCCGGTCGCTGGAGAAAACGTCGCCGTGTTTCGTCCGAATGGCTCGGTGCAGACTGCCGGTGCCTTTCGCATCGCTGATCTATTCAACAACTTCCTGGAGGTCCGGGTCGACCCGCCTTTGACCGGCCGCGTCAGCACTCGCAAGTTCAGCGACGCTGACAATGCCTGGCACATTCGCAATGAAACCGGCAAACCCTGGAAGTGGAACTGATCCGAGCAAGAAGGACTCTGATGATGCTGAATCCAACAAGAACTCTCGTCATGAACCGATCCGCCACACGTGATGCGGGCTTCAGCCTGATCGAGGTGCTCATCGCCATGGGCATCGTGGTGATCGCCATCGTCGGCCTGCTGCCGCTCTTCATGCGGTCCGTGGTGGAGAACATCGAGGGGCGGGAGTCGACCATGGTCGGCAACCAGGGCCGCTCGCAGCTCGAAACCTTCAGCGAGCTGACCTTCAACAACTGGGAGCTCGACATCAACGCCGGTACCGAGCGCACGACGCAGGACTTCTACACCACAGGGGCGGCCGATCGACGGGGGGATGAGTCCTGGGTGACGACGGTGCCAGCGGGTGAAATCGCCCCCTGGACCCGCACCTCGACCGTCCGTCAGTTCGGCATCAACGGCATCGTCGACAATGACCTCGACGGCATCATCGACGAGATTCGTGGCCTCGAGGACAACGACTTCGATGGCGAGTTCGACAACCCCCTGCCGGTCGGCACCATCCCCGGGGCGATTCATCTGAAGCAGCTCGAAGTGCAGATCCAGGGCGAGAAGGAATGGGCCCAGGGCGGTGACGCGTCGGAGATCACCGTCGAAACCGTCAAGGCTTTCTAGCAGGAGGGGAGCGATGAAAATCCGCCGGACCAGACAGAGGCAAAACGGTTTCTCCCTGGTGGAGCTGGTGATCGCTTTCGCCGTGGCGATCATCGTCCTCTTGTTGCTCTTTGACGTCTTCCAGAGAAACACCCAACTCGCCCGCACCCAGATGGATGTTGCCGACATGCAGCAGTCCCAGCGAGTTGTGCAGAACGAAATGACGCGCCTCATCCGGATGACCGGCCGCGGGGGCCTGGCTCACATGATCGACCGCTCGGTCGCGGGGATCACCCCCAACCCTCCGCGGTACCTGCCGGCGCTGACCGTCAGGGACAACGTGGCCAGCGGTGCAAACATCGCCATCGGAGATGGCAACTCTCCGCTCGTATGGGAAGAGACCGATGTGCTGACCATTCGCGGTGTCTTCGATAGCCCGGTCTATCAGTTGAACTTCGGCAATCCCGGCACCCTGCAACTCTTCGACGTTGCCGGACCCACCGCCAACGCCAGCCAGGCCACGCGTGGCATCCTGACGGTGACCGATCCCACTCCGACGGGTGTTCCACAGGATCTCGCCCCCCTATGCGATGCGGTGGACAACGCAGTCCCCGAAGCGCTGGTCCTTGTCAGTCCCGTAGACGACGGGATCTATGCCGTGGTCGAGATAACCGGCGGCAGCTGCGCCGGGAACCAGGCGACCGTGAACTTCAGTGTGACCGGCGGCGTCTATACGGATGCGTACCGCACCCTCTACAACTCCGGTCTGGGTGGCAATCCGATCCTGCCCAGCGGCCTGACCAACGCCGCCTATGCCGGCATCGTCGAGGAGTACCGGTTCTACGTGCGTGAGCCCGATCCCAACACCCTTCCGGCCCCGGTTCTCTCCATGGCACGCATGTACCCGGCGACCGAGGTCGCCCATCTGGGAGATCCCAACAACTTGCAGCTCGACCTCGCCGACAACATCCTCGACCTGCAGATCGCACTCGGCTACGACTCCAGTCTCGGCGATGCGCTGACCGATCGCAATGGCGACGGCTTCACCAACGAGGACGACATCATCCTCACGGAGGCCGACGACGGCCTGAACGACGACTGGCTGTTCAACAGCACCGGCGATGATCCCAATGCGACACCCTTCGTGCCGCCCTGGGACCGTACCGGTGTGACGGCTCCGGTACAGCCCAAGCTCTACTACGTCCGCCTCAGCACCCTGGCCCGCGTCCACGTTCCCGACCGAAACTACGACTCGCTACAGATCGACCGGATCGAGAACCGGGATGTAGACCCCTTCAACCAGCAGGACGAGCGCCGTTTTCGACGTCAGCTCCTGCAGAGCACTGTCGACCTGAGGAACCTCTGATGCGCCAAGTAACGCGAACGGTCCAACGCCAACAGGGCAGTGTCTACATCCTGGCGCTGCTCGTCCTTCTCATCCTGACCATCGTCGGTCTCTCGCTCTCACTCGTCACCCAGAGCGAAATGCAGATCGGGGTCAACGAGCGCTTGAGCCATCAGGCTTTTCACTCAGCGGCCGCGGGTGTCGATATTGGCACCGCCAAGGCTCTGGTCATGCCGGATCTGCGTTCTTTCGAGTTGGACCTGGTCGAGCCTACCGATCCACCAGGCACCGGCGTACCCGCCAATCTGAACATCCGCCACCGCCTGGAAGTGTCGCCGTTCCTGCCCATTCTCAGTGCCCCGTGCAACCTCTGCCAGATCAACGAAGGCGCCGATTTCATGAAGATCAACCACGCGGTCTCCTCCAGCGCGACCCGTATCGCCTGGATGGGGAATCCGGCGACGCCCCCGGATACCCCGACACCGCTGGCGCAGGAAAGGGTCAGTCTCCTGATCTCCTTCCAGCCCTGGCGCATGGACATCACCACCGGCGTCGACGCCGCCACCGACCCGAATCGTGGCGGTCTCAAAAACGCGTTCTGATTCGAGCGAACCCGATAAAGGAAGGTGTCGTCATGACTCCCAAGACCCTGCTTACCCATCCTCTGTTGCGACTGGCTTGTCTCTTGTCCGTGGCCTTGCTGGTGAGCTCCACCGGTATCGCCGACGATCGTGATCTGGTCAAGGACAGTGGTGAAGAGCCCTATCTCTTTGTCATCTTCGACGTCTCCGGCTCGATGAACTGGACCCCGCCCGGCTTCGGCCCCGACGGTGTTCAGGGCACCGCGGACGACCTGCCCTCGGACCGCTGGGCCCCGGGCTACGGAGACGATCCCAATTCGAAGTTCTATCAAGCCAAGTCGGCTCTCTTTCAGGTGGTCTCAGATCCCGATCTCCAGGACATCAACTGGGG
Source organism: uncultured Acidobacteriota bacterium (assembly GCA_963707075.1). Classification (GTDB taxonomy): domain Bacteria; phylum Acidobacteriota; class Thermoanaerobaculia; order Multivoradales; family JAHEKO01; genus CAXMQZ01. Next base: position 446,473 of record CAVPOX010000001.1, on the reverse strand, counting down.
TTTCGCGACCTACAACCAGGACCGGGTCAGGGCCTACCGCAAGCACTATCTTTACTCACCGGTGGAAGCCCCGCCCTGGGCGGACGATCTGCCCTACCCGATGCCCGGCATGCCCAAGCACTTCGGGGACATCTGCATGGACGACCTCGACAACGGCGGGGGTTGCGACCTGGATGGCAGCATGGCCGAGCTGGCCGGGACCACCCTGGGAACCTGCGGAGCACCCCAAAATCTGGCCAACCAGGAACGTTTCGGCGAGCTTCTGTCCGTCCCCGCACTCGGTTGGGACGGCCAGACAGAGACCACCGAGTGGGTGGGGTGGCAGGGCCGCGAATTCCAACTGACCTGGCATCAGCTGCAGGTCGGCAGCAACCTGGGCGACGATAACCCGGTGGCCATCGTCTCCGTTCAGGAACGCGATGGTTGTGGCACCTGGCTTCCCACCGTCTGGACCGATGTCAAGATCGAGCTGACCAAGACCTATCCCACCGACACCCGCGGTCGGGATCTTCCGGGAGCCAACGAAGTCCTCGTCTGGCAGGGAGATGGCTATACGGACAGCGCCGGCAACCCTTCCGGGTTTCACAACGTTCAAGACACGCGCACCACCAACACCTGTGCCGGCTGGGAGTCCATTTTCGACGCTGGGGCCGACACCGAGACCAACGTCAGTCTCAAGTACCCCAGGACGACCGATCCATACCCGGGCGGCCCACGCCATGCCTGGGCCCTCGACCGTGGCGACGTTATCCCCTTCGATTGGGAAGACCAGTACACCTGGGGTACCGGCAATGGCAACCGGGACCTGATTCTGCGACGTCTCGCTCCGAGCTTCGATGGTCTCGACTACGATTCGGCCGATTTTCGCGTGGCGCCCTATTTCGAAGATCTCCCGGACACCTTCACCTCCATCGGTGGTACCGGACGTCTGGCACTGAAACCCGCGTATGTCAATACGCCGCCCTTGCTGCCCAGCGGCTCGACCCCCATCGGCAATTCCATGTACAACTTCATGCAGTGGTACGACCAGTGGAAGCCAGTCGCTACCGGCCCGAACGGGGATGATCGCTTCGGCTGCCGCACGGTCAACCTGCTCATCCTGAGCGATGGTGACGAGACCTGTTACGGGGGTGGTCTCACGGGCACGACGGACGGTGGAGGTGACCGAAATCCCTGCTGGATCGCGGACCTACTGCTCAATCAGAACGATCGCAACATCCGCACCTTCATCATCGGCTTCGGCCTCGCCGGGTCGAATGCCAACTTTCTCAACTGCATCGCCCAGCGGGGAGGCACCGACGCCATCGACCTGGACAATGACGGGGTCACGGACCTCACTGGTCCCATTCTGCCAGGCAACGAGCAGGAACTGGTCGACGCCTTGAAGCAGATTGCCAACGCGGTCAAGAGCCAATCCCGGTCCTTCGCTTCCGCCGCGGTGCCCCAGGCGCAGGTCAACGTCGATGACAAGGTCTATCTGACCGCCTTCATGCCTCTGGCTGAAGAGTCCATCTGGCCGGGACGCATGGACGCCTATCTGCGCCCCGTGCCACTGCGCACCCAGGATGTCGTGCTCCCCGACGGGTCGATCGAGACCCGCCTGGTGCCCGATCCGACCCAGAGCTGTGGCCCCACCGATGAAAGTCAATGCCATATCTGGAATGCTGGCGACGAGCTACTGCTGCAGGCAGCGGACGATAACGAATTGCTCGATCCGACACCCTTTGGCGGTGCTGTCGGCGACGGGTACGACAGGGGTATCGGCGGTTCCGGCACTCTGAACCTCGGCACCGGAGAGCTCAATCGCCGGGTCTATTACGCAGTCGACCGCGATGACTTCCAGCTGCCCGATCAGCGCCGGTTCTTCAAACTCGATGCATCTGACAGCGATGCGCTCTGGCAGGACATGGTCTATGGCCTGGACCTCTGTGTGCCTGGCGATGTGACTTGCGAGACCGGAGCTGGAAGACTCTGGGGTACGAGGATCATGAACTGGCTGCACATGAAGAAGAATGCCGAAGACCCCAACAATCTCGGCACCTACTTCGACTACCTGCAGGGTGACTTCTTCCATTCTGATCCACTGGTGTACGGCAACCCCGATGAGTTCGCCTACTGGGTTGCCGATGTGGAAGGTAGTGGCGGTCTGCCTCTCCAGGATCCCTGCGACGTTTCTCCCAACGGTTACCGGTGCTTCTTCGCCAAGCACCGCTACCGCCGCAAGGTGGTCATCGCGGGGACCAATGACGGTCAAGCTCACATCTACGATGCTGGTTTCTTTCGCGGTCCAAGCGGAGCAGACACCGGCCTCTGCAGGACGAATCCCGTAACTTCTGACGCGTTCGTAGTTGGCGACTTCGATAACGGCACCGGCCGGGAGCTCTTCTCCTACGTGCCCCGCACGACCATGGCCAAGCTCGACGACCTGATGCGCTTCGATGAACACGAGTTCACTGTCGACGGTCGCATCGCACGCGGCGACGTCTTCATCGATCCATTGCAGGAGACCGGAGCACCAGATCCCGACGAGCGGGAGTGGCGCAGTACGATCGTCGGCACTCTGCGTGAAGGAGGCCCTGGTCTCTATGCGATCGATATCACGCAGCCCGACCAATTGATCGACTGCGATGGCTTGGAGCAGATCCCACAGGCTCTCTCGGGCACCCTGGACTACGTGCCTTCGTGCACCAACGGCGGGACCGGCTGTGGAACGACCCGCTATCCGGAGGTCCTGTGGGAGTTCGAAGACAGCAAGGACTGTGTCGAAGCCAACCTTGTAGGATTCAGCCCCGGAGAGGAGTACACCAACCGCATCCGGACGCTCGAAAGCTCTGGCACGGGTGTACGCTGTGACGACGACGGCAACGGCCTACCCGACCTGGCAGACTCCTGGTCTCGACCGACGATCGGGCGCATCCGCGTCAACGATCTGATCGAGGGTGAGGTCGTCGACAAATACGTCGCGGTCTTCGGCGGTGGTATGGACAGCACGCTCAACAAGGACAGTGCCAACGTTGGAGGCAACTTCCTCTTCATGGTGGATATGGAGACCGGACGGGCCATCTACAAGCGCGCCGTTGTCGGCTCTGTGCCGAGTGATCCAGCGGTCGTCGACACCGATCAGGATGGCTATCTCGATACCGTCTTCTTCGGTACGACAGCCGGATTTCTCTACAAAGCCGACATTCGATCGATCCCCGACCTGGAGGATCTCGGGGTTGACGGTGGACTCAAGATCACCTCGACCGATTGGGAGCCCTTTCCGGTGCTGACTTCTGGTGGGCGGCCCTTCTACCACGAGCCGACGGTCATCTTTGTCCCCGATCTGGGTCAGTACGCGATTGCCCTCGGAACAGGAGATCGTGAGGACCTGTGGGAGGATCAGCTCGAGGAAGGCCGCTTCTACATGTTCATCGATCGTGACTTCGCCTCGACCGATGCCTACCTGCCACTGACCGAGACGGATCTCCAGCAGATCTCTCTCTTCGGTGCCAACACCACCTCCGATTTCCTGCGTCGATCTCCCTACGGCTGGTACCTGGTACTGCAGCCTGGAGAGCGCTTGATCTCTGAAGCCTTCTCCCTGGCCGGGGTGACCATCTTCTCGACCTTCGAACCTTTGGAGGCGATCAGCGACGACGGCGCGATCTGCCAGCGCTTCGGCAACAGCAACGTCTACGTGGTCACCACCACGAGTGCCAATACGCTGTTGAGCTCGGACGAACGGTTCTTCACCATCGAGGGTGGCTACCTGTCACCGCCGTTCGCCGAGACCTCGCAGACCAAGAACCCCTCGTCGGGTGACGGGGGTCCCACTGCGGACGATCTGCCCGACGACATGGTCTCGGTGGTCGAAGAGATCAAGGGTCTTCTGCCGACTGGCTGCAAGTACGCCAACTACACCATCAATATCAAGGCGGTGCGTGACGATACGGGCATCCAGTTCCTGGCCGCCATTCCGGTCTGCACGGTGGAGACCAACTGGAAGGACTTCTAGAGATGAAGCAAAGCCGACTTCTGCGTATGTCGATTCTCGGCTTCGGCTCCCTGGCCTTTACGGCCAGTGGGGCCGTCGCCGATTGGCTGGTTACCCAGGAGGGCGACAAGGTGGAGATCAATGGGCCCTGGAAGGTCGAGGGTCAGTTGGTGACCTTCACCCTTCCCAACGGCACGCTGGGTTCGATGCGCCTGTCAGCAGTCGATCTCGACGCCAGCCAGGCTCTGACGGAGAAGGCTGCGGCCCAGCCGGCCCCAGCCCAGCCGAAGCCCAGGCGCAAGGCTGAGTTCGTCCTCACCGATGCCGACGTGAGCCATCCCCGAATCGGCGATTCGGCTGATGCGATTGCCGACTCGGAGGAAGCCGCGGGCTCGGAGGCGAGTCCCCAACTGCGGGTCGCTGGCTGGCGGGAGGAAGTGGATCTATCAACCAGCTCGGTCACAGTGACCGGCAACCTGCAGAATCCGACACAGAATCCTGCAACCTCCATCGCCCTGGATGTGATGCTCTATGGCGAGGACGGCACGTTGTTGGAGACCAGCAGGGCAGATCTGGAGCGAGGTTTTCTCAATCCCGGTGCCAGCGTCCGGTTCGAGGCGAGATTCACCGACACCCTCAGTTTCGACTCCGTGGAGTTCGATATCAAAAGCCGTGGATTCCTCGCCAGGCCGCCGGAGGATGAAACCGGTTCGAGCGAGGACGAGGATGAGGGCGAGGAACAAGGCGAGGGCGAGGAAGATCAAGCCTAGGGTGAGTCCACCTCACTGGTGCTTGCGTCCTCGCCTGTCGCACCTGTGGTCACCCTGAAACGCCGCAAACCACTCCACGGCCCCTGCACCCCCTCGCCGTCGAAGGCTGCCACGCGCCAGACAAAGCTGCCGGTCCCCTGCAGACCCAGAGTGGCCAACGTCGACGTACGATCGACCTCATCGATGATGTTCTGCACGAAGAAACGAGTCCGGGCGACCTGCAGCGCATAACGCTCGGCCCGATCGACGGGAAACCACTCCAGCGCCAACTGCTCCTCGGTGACCATCACGGCTTCGAAGTTGTCTTCGGGCGCCATCAACTGGGGAGCGGGCAAGAGTCGCTTCTTGCGCGACAACGTCCGACCAGTCTGTGACACCTGCTCCAGGGCTGCCAATTCCCGACTCGACCCGTCGCTGGAGGCGACCAGCACCTCTCCCTCGTAGGCCGCGAAACTGCTGGTATCCCGCTCCGGGTCGTGCGTGATGGCCGCCTTGCTGTCCTTCTGAACCCGCGCCTCGGCCTGTGGCGTCGAGATGCGACTGCTGGTTTGGGAAGTCCCCAGGTCGACCCACCCCGCTTCCAGATTGATCGTGCGCTGCCGCTCCTCGCCCGGTGCCGGACGCACCCGTCCGATCAACAAGACCGTGTCGGGTCGCACGGTGTAGAGCGTACCGTCGACGGACATGATCTCCGCAGAGCCGCTGCCCGAGGTCTTGACATAGTCACCGGCGTTGAGCGCCACGCGGCTGCGCGCGGATTGCCAGGACCCTCGGTCGCCACGCCGGTATTGCACACCTCCCTGCACGGCGATAAACATCGCCTCACCCTCGGCGCCACGCATGCGCAGGGTGCTGAGGATCGACGCCAGCAGGGTGCGGCTACGCTCGCCGCTGCGAAAAGCCTCCCGTAGAGCTCCCGCGACCTCGTGCTCACGGGCCTCTTCCAGGTGGCGCCGAGCGACAAAGTACTCTTCACGGTAGCTGTTGATCGCCCCCTCGCTGCGCACCGTTCGCAAGAGATCCTCCGCCTCCTCGATTACCCGGGCGACCTCCTTCTCGAGAACCATCCTGTCGAGGAATCGGTAGCCCAGGACCCCTGCCACGGCCAGCACCAGGAGAATGACAACAAAGACCCAGCCCTTGAGGGAGTCGGTCGACACGGTGTACCAGTCGACGAGTTTGCGATTACCTTTGTCTGCGCTCACTGATGAGAACCTTCCGCTGGGCCTTGCTGTTGGATCGCGTCAATATAACAGGCAACAAACCTTCACTTACGGTACTGCGGGAAGCCTCCCAGATCGTACTCCTTGATTCGACGTTGCAGGGTACGGTAGCTGACTCCCAGAATGTCCGCGGCCTGGCGTTTGTCACCGTCGGCCTCCTCCAGGGCCTCACAGACCTGCTCCCGCTCGCCCTTGCCACCCGAGGAGAACAGCAACTGGCGCAGCTCGGTCGGGTGCACCCGCGGTCCTTCGCCGACAATCATGGCACGCTCGAGCAGATTGGCCAGCTGCCGAACATTGCCGGGCCACTCCTGAGACTCGAGTAGGCGCATCGCGTCTTCCGTCAACTGTCGCCTGGCCGTTCCCTGGCGTTCAGCGAGGTTGTCCAGCAGGTACTGCGAAAGATGTCGGATATCGCTCGCTCGCTCCCGCAGGGGTGGCAACTCGATTGGAAAGACCTCCAACCGATAGAAGAGGTCCTCGCGGAAGGTCCCCTCCTCGACCATCGTCGCGAGCTTCCGGTTGGTCGCCGCCACGAGCCTCACATCGGCCTTGAGAGTCTGCGCCCCTCCCACCCGCTCGAACGTCCTTTCTTCCAGAACCCTCAGCACCTTGGCCTGGATGGCCAACGGCAGCTCGCCGATCTCGTCCAGCAGCAAGGTGCCGCCACTGGCCGTCTCGAACCGACCGGTCTGGCGACGATGGGCTCCGGTGAACGCCCCTTTTTCATGGCCAAAGAGCTCGTTCTCGATCAGCGTCTCCGGGATTGCCGCGCAGTTGAGCGCCACGAAAGGTCCAGTGCGTCGCGGCGACAGTGCGTGCAGGGCCTTGGCAAACAACTCCTTCCCGGTTCCGCTTTCACCGGTGAGAAGGACCGTGCTGTCGGTCCTGGCGACCCTCTCCAACAGTCTGAGCGCCACCTTGACCTTTGGATGCTGGCCGACAATGGTCACGCCGCCAGGCACATTGAGACTCGCTTCTGTCGAGCTCTCACCCACGAGCGAAGCGACCAGGCGAAAGAGATCGTCGATCTCGACGGGTTTTTCCAGGAAGTCGGCGGCTCCCTGTTTCATGGCTTCGACGGCTGTATGAACCGTGCCGTACGCCGTCATCACCACGACGGGCATATTCGGATCGATCTGGCGACAGGCCTCGAGCACATCGATTCCGGATCGACCAGGCAGCTTGAGATCGGTCAAAACCAGATCGAATTCCGACTCCTGCAGTTTCTCGATCGCAGCTTCGGCGCTCGCCGAGGTCGCTACCGTGTAGCCCTCCCCACTCAGGGCGCGATCCAGCATGCGGCGCAGCGAGTCCCGATCTTCGACTACCAGGATGCAAACATCCGACATGATTCGATTCTACCGGTCAGAATCGCCGCGTCAGTTCGAAACGCCACAGCGGTCAGCAAGACCTATTCAGCCATGGCCTCGAGTACGGCCGCGGCCAGAGCCTCGTCGTCTTCGGGATCGATCGTGCGCAGATCGAGAATCAGCGCTCCTTCACGGATATAGCCGATGACCGGAGGTTCGCCCGCGCGCAGCCGCTCGAGCAGCGCCGACTCTCCAGGCAGTGCCAAGGCATCTCCTGGGATGGGTTTTTCCGGTGCAGCGCCACCCCCGATGAAGGCCTGCGCCTCGACGACTTTGGCGCTCAGCCGGCCAGCCAGGAGCACCAGTCGTGCACGATGCGCTTGCGGGTCCGGCCATAGCCTATCGATCGGCAATGAACCACCCGACAGGTGCAGGCGAAGCACCGCCTCCAGAGCACAGAAGACTGTGCGATCCGGCCTCAACGCCCGGTATAGCGGATGGCGGCGGCAGCGCTCGACCAGATCTGCCCGCCCCGCCAGGAGACCCGCCTGGGGTCCCCCGAGCAGCTTGTCTCCGCTTCCACAGACCAGATCACAGCCGTTCACCAGAAGCTCCTGGAAACTGGGATGCCCGGCCAACTGGGGTGCCGGATGGGGCCGCAGAAGCCCACTCCCTTCGTCCATCAACATGGGCAGCTGATGGTCGTGCGCCAGCCTGGCCAGGGGCTCCGCCGCGACCGATTCGACAAATCCAGAGACCAGATAGTTGCTCGGGTGCACTTTCAGCAGCAGGCCGGTGTCGGGGCCGATCGCGTTCGCATAATCACTGAGACGGGTTCGGTTGGTGGTTCCCACCTCGACCAGGGTGGCACCCGCTGCCTGCAGAATATCCGGAACACGGAACGATCCGCCGATCTCGACCAGTTCTCCCCGCGAGACCACGACCTCTCGCCCTTTGGCCAGGGTGGATAACACCAGAACCAACGCACCAGCGTTGTTGTTGGCGACCAGAGCTCCTTCGGCCCCCGTCAGAGCCTCCAGCAGCCGAGTCGCGCGGCGATTGCGTTCGCCTCGCCGACCCGCCTCGAGGTCGAATTCCAGGTCGCAATAGGCGTTGAGAAAGGCGGGCAGCTCAGCGGCAATGTCTCTCGGCAAAGGGGCTCGGCCGAGATTGGTGTGCAGAAAGATGCCCGTTGCGTTCAACACCCGTTTCAGACCCCGTCCCAGCTCGGCCACCAATCCGCCGCTGACCCGCAAACGCAACGCCGCCATCGCGGAGTCGATGGATTCGGACTCGCTGCCACCCGACACGGCCAGCCGGTTGCGCAGCGACTCGAGCTCCAGCCGCAGGCGGGAACGGACCTGATCCCTACCGTATAATTTGGCCAAATGCTCGAATTCCGGTTCGGCCAACAATCGATCGACCGAGGGGAGGCGCCGTCGTGGATCCTGTATCGATGGTTCCGTCATCTCGCAGCCTCGATTCTAGTCATTCCGAGCTTAGGATCAACGGGAAGAGCCAGGTACACGGTGTGACAAGAACCACTGGGCGCAGCGGACGAACAGGTTAGGCTAGGGAACACTCGTGCAAGATCCAGTCTCATTGCAGCCCAAGCGAACCGTGGAAGAGCTGCTCATGCGCCTCGATCAGGACATCCGCAGGTTCCAGATCGATTTCGAGCGGTTTTTCACCGGGAACCTGCCCATGCCGCCCGAGCAGCTGCGTATCATGGTGCAGAACCAGATCAAGGAATTGCGTACCGTCCACATGAAGGCAGTGGCTCATCGGTTCCGGTACAACGGTCTCGAAGCCAAGTTCAACGCGCTGCTCGTGCTCTTCAACCGGCGACTCAGAGAGTACGAACTGGGCAGAAAGACCAAGCGGCCGCTCGAGTCGCAGGGTCCGGTCCACGATCCCATCAAAGGCGTGGTTATCGATGATCAACCCGCGGTCGCCGCCGTGCAGGCCCTGTTCAACGGGCTCTACGCAGACTCGGACAGGGGACCGAGGGCCGACTTCGATAAATTCCAGACCTATCTCAACAAGCAGGTCGCCCAGATTCGCGACAAGACAGGATGTGACGAGGTCTCGTTCAGGGTCGCCTCCGAGAAAGGCAAGCTCAAACTCAAGGCCAGACCTGTCAAATCGACTCCTGGCGGCTCCGATTAGCCCGAGTCATTGCCGCGCAAGCCGAATCCCCCGACAAGGAGGCTCGGAGCCCCGATCATCGCCCCCAGGGGCTCGAAGGTCAGGTCTCTCGCTACTCCCTGGATCCCATCGAGCAATGCTCTGATACCGCCCTCGAGCCAAACCCGTGACAGGGGTTCGGTCGCAGCACCCTGTTGCAGCGCGAAGCCGCAAACAGGCAGGCGGAAGCGATCCTGCTCGAAGTCGAAGCTGCCGACTCCCAGGGACTCGACCAGATAGTAGCCGCGCGCTATCGAGCCCAGCAGGTCTCCGACTGAAACCTCGGGCCGGGGTCGGATGTAGAGGTGCGAAGGGGCGACGTGCGGCAGATCCCGCCAGCCCTCCCGCCGCATGTAGCCTGCGGGATTCCCCGCCGAGGCTCTCGATTCCCGCCAGTCGGTCAGGGCCGTACAGAATCGTCCTTCCTCGATCAACAGGCTCGGTCCTGTCGGTTGCCCCTCTCCGTCGACGGGAGCCGCGAGCACGCCTCCCGGAAGGCGACCGTCATCGATGACCGTGAGAAGCTCGCTGCCAATCTTGCCTCGGCGATCGCGCATCCGACGCGCGATCGACTCTCCGCTACGCCCAATGAGCATCGGGGAGAGGGCGACCAGAACCCGGGCCGCCACGGCGGAGCTCAACAGGATCTCACCGCGCGCCCGCGTCGGCGCAGCTCCCTCATGTGCAAGCAAGAGTCGATTGGCCAGCCGGCGGGCGATCGCCACCGGCTGGAACCGCCGTGGGTCTCGTTCGGCGAGGCTCAACCTGCCCGATCGCGATCCGGGCCAGGGCCCCACGGCCTCGATGGACAGGCTCGCCGCGCGACGCCGGAAGTGAGCCTCCACCCCCTGCGTGTTGAAGATGGAGGTCTCGCTCGTTCCCTCCTCCAGAAAACCGCCAAGAAACCTGCTGTCTGGCAGCTCCTCCTTCAAGGCTCGCTCGATCCCCTCGACGATCCCTTCGGCTTCGCTCTCCGTCAAGAAAGGCAACTCCAGATCAGTCGAGGGTTTCCAGTCGGGGATTGTCACCGCCGGCGGTAGATACAGTGGTTGTCCATCAGGCTCCGGCCAAGCCAGATCAGCTGGCGGTAGCCCCGTGCCGGCGGCGAACAGCGAGGCCCGCAAGCTGCCAGCTCGAATGGCCCAACCCTGTTCCTGGCTCGAGCTGCCGGCCGTTCCCTGCAGGTCGATTTCGAGGCGGCGTGAACTACCGGTTTTCAGATACAGCTCGGCCTCTTGTAGCCCGGCCCCGCTGGCGGCCGCAAAAACTTCACGAGCTCGCTCCTGGTGCTTCACGGCACCACCTCGACAGTCTCCAATCTCAACGAGGGCGTCGTGGCCCACACCGGCAGACGGACCCCACCCTTGGCGCACCAGCCGGCCCCTGCCATCACGCAGTCGTTGCCGACTCCGGTCACCGCCCTCAGGAGATCGGTGACCTGACCGCGCAGACCGCAGGGTGCGACCACGTCGGCCAGCTTGCCGCCCTCGATCCGGCGCCCGCCTGGCACCCGCAGCGAGAAACTTCCCGTCAGCGGATCGAGCGCCCCGCGAGAGGCTTCGGGGAAGAAGTAGCCTGTCTGCAGATCGCTCACCAAGTCGGAGAGAGAGTGCTCACCTGGCAGCAACTCGAGGTGAGTGGAGCGCGGTACGGGTGCGGTGTGGCGACTACCACGTCGACCAGCGCCCGGGATCAGATCCGCCGAGCGATGCGCGGTGATCAGGTCTGCCAGCACCTGTTCGACGACCCCGGCGCGCAACAGCCACCGCTGCACGACTCGCATTCCTTCATCATCTGTTTTCCGGCGCACTGTGTCCGGGCCGTTCTCTGGAGTATCCAGAACATGGAGTAACTCGCTCCCGACCGCGACGCCCAACGCAGCCTCGATTCTCCCTCCCAGGATCAGGGTGTCGGTCTCGAGGGCGTGGGCAACGGCCTCATGGAGCAAGACCGCACAAGCTGCAGGCCCCAGGACAACCGGGCAGTGACCGGTCATGGCCGACACCCCGTCGCGCGCTCGAAAGAAGCTAGTCAGGCTGGTTGCCGCGGCCTCGACCGCCGACTCGTCCAGTTCTCGCAGCAGCGCTCCATGCCGAGCCCACGGTGTCTCCGCTTCGTAGCTGTAGAACTGTTCGCATTCCTGTTCGGGGGCGACATGGGGACCGATGACCCGCACCCAGCGGCGGTGCCAACGGGTTTTCAGCCGCAAGGGAAATCCGGCCAGGCGACGGCGGATCGCCTCGGTGACCCGCATGGGGAACTCGTGCAGCTCGCTTGGGATCCGAGGATCGATGTGCTCACCGACGCGCAGGCTCGGTGACGAATGAGGCATCACGGGCGCCACTCGCGCAATCTGGCGCAGCGACTCGGAGAACTCCGCTGGCTCGATCCGGTCTCGCGATACCAACCAGGTCCTGCCCTCGCGAATCAATCGCATCGCAAAGCCCTGCTCGCGCCAGATCCGAACCCCCGACGACTCGTCCGGCGGCGCGACCTCGATCTCTTCACGACGCTCGAAGAAGGCATCTGCGAGGTCATCTTGGCGATCAGCCACGCGGGAAACTGCACGGGCGATAGCGGCGGTGTCGAGCTCGGAGAAGGGCACGAGGGAAATTCTTGCACAACGCTCGGCACTCGACTCTCGCACGGAGCCCCGGCGATGAGATAATCCTCGGATGACTACTTCCAAGACCCAATCTCCGGAGGCTGTGGAAACGGAGCTCGAACGCCGGCTGAGGGTGGCGAGAGCTGGCGGGGGCGAAGCCCGGATCCAACGCCAACATGCGTCTGGCAAACTGACGGCGCGTGAACGTCTCGAGCTACTGCTCGATCCCGGCTCCTTTGTGGAGATCGATGCCCTGGTCACCCACCGCTGCCAGGATTTTGGCATCGATAACCAGCGAATCCCCGGAGATGGCGTGGTGTGCGGCTACGGCACGATCGACAACCGACTGGTCTACGTCTTCGCCCAGGACTTCACCGTTTTCGGTGGCTCGATGTCTGAAACCAACGCACGCAAGATCTGCAAGATCATGGACCTGGCGATGGAGAACGGTGCTCCGATTATCGGTCTCAATGACTCGGGGGGTGCTCGCATTCAGGAAGGCGTAGCCTCGCTCGGGGGCTACGCCGACATCTTTCTACGCAACACGCTGGCCTCCGGCGTGGTACCTCAAATCAGTGCCATCATGGGACCGTGTGCCGGCGGTGCGGTCTACTCTCCAGCCATTACCGATTACATCTTCATGGTGGAAGACACCAGCTACATGTTCCTGACCGGGCCGGATGTCATTCGGACGGTAACCCACGAGGAGGTCACCAAGGAAGAGCTGGGGGGAGCGTCAACTCACGCCTCCAAGAGTGGAGTCTGCCATTTCACGGTGCCCGATGACACCTCCTGCCTGCTGGCAATCCGCGATCTGCTGTCCTATCTGCCGAGCAACAACCTCGAGGATCCTCCGACGGGAGCCAGCGAAGACGACCCTGAACGCGAAGACGAGGCGCTCGACCATCTGATTCCACAGGATCCGAACAAGCCCTACGACATCAAGCACTTGATCCGCTCCATCGTGGACGACGGGAAGTTCCTCGAAGTTCAGGTCGAGTACGCCAGAAACCTGGTGGTCGGCTTTGCCCGCCTGGCCAATCAAAGCGTCGGCGTCGTGGCTAATCAGCCCAACTATCTCGCCGGAGTCCTCGATATCGACGCCTCGCTCAAGGGAGCTCGCTTCGTCCGCTTCTGTGACGCCTTCAATATCCCTCTGGTCACTTTCGAGGACGTACCCGGATTCCTGCCCGGCACCCAACAGGAGTTTGGCGGCATCATCAAGCATGGAGCCAAGTTCCTCTACGCTTTCGCGGAAGCGACGGTACCCAAGATCACGGTGATCACTCGCAAGGCCTACGGGGGCGCCTACTGCGTCATGTCCAGCAAACACCTGCGAACCGACGTCAACCTGGCCTATCCAGGTGCCGAGATCGCGGTCATGGGACCCGAAGGCGCTGTCAGTATTCTCTATCGACGGGAGCTGGAGGAGGCTGGTGACGGGGCTGAAGAATTGCGACAGAAACTGGTAACGGAGTACCGGGAGAAGTTCTCCAATCCCTATATTGCCGCCGAACGTGGATTTGTCGATTCGGTGATCGAGCCCCGCCAGACTCGCCCGCAGATCATTCGTGCTTTGCGTCAGCTGGGCTGCAAACGCCAGCACCTACCACCCAAGAAACATGGCAACATCCCCATTTGACGCCAGAGAATGAAACGATAGCTTGACAGCGCGGGTCAGGTCGGGCAAGCTGACCCCCGTTCGAATGAAAGCACGCTCGAGGAGGGAAGATGCGCGAAAAAGATCGTGAGCTTAGACGTCGGCGCAAGCGCCGCCAGGAACGACTCAAGGAACGTCGGCGGGAGATGCTCGCGAAACGATCGCCTCGCAGCAGCAAGCCGGTAAAGAAGGTGGCCAAGAAAGCCGCCAAGAAGGCTGCTGACACGTCGGAAGACGCCACGCCCGAGAAGGCCCCGGCGAAGAAGGCCGCCGCCAAGAAAACGGCAGCGAAAAAGACCACCGCCAAGAAGACGGCAGCGAAAAAGACCACCGCCAAGAAAACGGCAGCAAAAAAGACCACCGCCAAGAAGGCAGCAGCGAAAAAGACCACCGCCAAGAAAGCAGCAACGAAAAAGGCTGCCCAAGAGAGCGACGCAGCGGCCGACGAATAGGCAACGTCTCCTCCCGACCTGACAGGGAGCTCCACCATGTCCGAATACCGTTCGCTGCAAGCGACCGACGTCGAGATCTATCGGGCCATCGCCAACGAGCGACGGCGACAGAACGAGTCCATCGAGCTGATCGCATCTGAAAACTTCGTCAGCGAAGCCGTGCTCGAGGCAGCCGGCAGCGTCATGACGAACAAGTACGCTGAAGGCTATCCCGGACGCCGCTACTATGGCGGTTGCGAAAACGTCGATGTGGCGGAGCGCCTGGCTATTGCCCGTGCCAAGGAGCTGTTCGGTGCCGAGCATGTGAACGTGCAGCCGCACAGTGGCACCCAGGCCAATATGGCCGTCTATTTCTCGGTGCTCCAACCGGGTGACACCCTGATGGGTATGGACCTCGCGAGCGGCGGTCACCTCACCCACGGGCACCCTCTCTCCTACTCGGGACGCGACTTCGAGGTGGTCTCCTACGGCGTCGATCGAGAGACCGAGACCATCGATTACGACGAGGTGGCCCGATTGGCGCAGCAACATCGACCCAAGCTGATTGTCTGCGGTGCCAGTGCCTACAGCCGAGTAATCGACTTCGAGCGCTTCCGAGCGATCGCCGATGAGGTGGGGGCTCTGCTGATGGCCGACATCGCTCATATTGCAGGTTTGGTGGCTGCGGGCCTGCACCCCTCACCTGTTCCCCATTGCGAGTTCGTGACGACCACTACTCACAAGACCTTGCGCGGCCCGCGGGGCGGTCTGGTCATGTGCCAGGAGGGGTACGCCAAAGCTCTGGACCGCGCCCTGTTCCCGGGCATTCAAGGTGGCCCCTTGATGCACATCATCGCCGCAAAAGCCGTGGCGTTCAAAGAGGCCTTGCAGGAAGACTTCCGCGCCTACCAACAACACCTGGTGCGCAACGCGGCGACGATGTCGAACCGGTTGGCCGAGCTCGGTCTGCGAATCATTTCGGGCGGCACCGACAATCATGTTTTCCTGGTCGATGTCGCAGCCGCTGGCCACACGGGCAAGTCGGTAGAAAAAGCGTTGGAGCAGGCGGCGATCACGGTCAACAAGAACACTATTCCCTACGATCCCAATCCACCGCTGGTCGCCTCCGGAATTCGCATCGGAACTCCAGCCGTAACTTCGCGGGGCATGGATGAGCCGCAGATGATCGAGATTGCCAACATGATCTTCAAGGCTCTGCAAGAACTGCAGGACGAGGCGCGTCTGGCGAGCATTCGCGAAGAGGTCCTGGCGCTATGCAGGGCTTTCCCGCTCTACCCACCGCTGTCCTGAGTGTCCGTTCCGTTGCTCTGGAACGGTAAGAGGTTGTCGGTTGCCGGCGCCGGAACGCCGAATCTTCTGCGCAGCTCCAATCGGACCTCTCCTACCAGGTACACCGAGCCACAGACCAGGACGAAGTCGCCCGTCGATCCTAGCGCCGAATCCAACGCCGCTGAGCTTTCGGGGTGGATCGACACCTCCACGCCAGGCAGCAGTTCGGCCAAGACGCTCGGGTCGAGAGCGCGTGAGCTCTCCGGACGGGTTAAAACCACTCGACTCGCCCGGCTTGCCAGACCCGGCAGGACTGCCCTCACTTCCTTGTCCGACAGGGCACCAAAGACAAGTGTGAACTGCCCCGGGGTCTGATCCAGCGCGCGTTCCAGCGTTCTGCCACCGTCGGGATTGTGGGCCACGTCCAAGAGAAAAGGTTTCACTTCGGGCGGCTCGACCCATTCCAACCGTCCTGGCCAGCGAGTCCTCGCCGCGCCATCCCTCACCGACTCAGCACTAAAACGGTCCATGCCGTGCCGCCCCAGGGTCTCCACCGCGAGCGCGGCGAGGGCGAGGTTGGCTCCCTGGTGCTCGCCGAGCAGTGGCAAGCCCAGAACCTGGGTGCCTCCAGGTGTCGAGAGCTCGATGAGCTGGCCATCTCTTCGGTACTCACCCACCTGTTTGAATCTCGCCACCTGGGGACCCCACACCAGACGCGCGCCGATTTCTGCGGCAACCTGCTGGATAGCGGCTCTCGCCTCCTCGCGCTCGACCCAGGCAATGGCATCGCGGTTGGGTCGCAAGATGCCCGCTTTCTCGCGCCCGATCTGCGCCAAGGTCGAGCCCAGGTACTTCTGGTGTTCCAGGCCAATCTCCGTGATCAGTGAGAGTGCTGGATCGGTGCCGTTGGTGGCATCGAGCCGCCCTCCCAACCCCACCTCGAAAACTGCCAGGTCGACCGACTCCTCAGCGAACCACTGACAGGCAGCAGCCGTCAGGACTTCGAAGTAGGTTGGCAGATAGCCGAGACTCGTTTCTGCGGTGGCAACCACATGTTCCACGATCGAAGCCAAGCGATCGGTCGTTATCGCTCGACCATCGATGCGCAGGCGCTCCTCCACCGTCTCCAGATGGGGCGAGGTGTAGAGCCCGGTGCGATAGCCGGATGTAGTCGCCATACTGGACAGGAAAGCGGCGGTCGACCCCTTGCCGTTGGTTCCACCCACCAGGACCACGCGCAGCGGTTGCTGCGGCTCACCGAGAGCCCTGAGCAGCCGATGCGTCGTCTCCAGACCGAGCCGAACGCCGAAGGTCTCCAATCGCTGCAGGAGACGATCCAATTCAACCACGGCGCTCATCACCTGTTTGTCTTTGAAGGCGCGTCTGGAGGTCTGTAGAGCCCCGTTTCGCGCTACTGAAAATGGCGCAGACAGCGTCCGATGGAGCTCTTGAGCTCGGTCCGGGGAACAACCATATCCAGAAAACCATGCTGCAGAAGGAATTCGCTCCGTTGGAAGCCCTCCGGCAAACTCTCACCGATCGTCTGCTCGATGACACGCGGACCCGCGAAACCGATCAAGGCACCGGGCTCGGCGATATTCAAGTCCCCCAACATGGCGAAAGAGGCCGTCACTCCACCGGTCGTAGGGTCGGTAAGGATGGAGAGATAGGGCAACCGGGCCTCGCGCAAGCGAGCCAGCGCTGCGCTGATCTTCGCCATCTGCATCAGGGACAGGGCTCCCTCCTGCATGCGAGCCCCTCCCGAAGCCGACACCACAACCAGGGAGATGCCACGGCGCAGGGCCTCCTCGGCAGCCCGAGTGATTCTCTCACCCACTACCGAACCCATCGATCCTCCCATGAATTGATAGTCCATCACCGCCAGCATCACGGGCGATCCCTCGATCTTTCCTTCGACTACGCGAACGGCCTCCGTCGTTCCGGCCGACTCCCGGTATTGCTTCAAGCGACTCTTGTAGGGTTTGGTGTCGCGAAACTTCAAGGGATCGGCAGGCAGGACGCCGACATAGAGCTCCTGCGTCGCAGCCTCGTCGAGCAGCAACTCGATTCGCTCCAACGCGGAAATACGAAAATGGTAGCCGCACTTCGGACAGATCTGCAGGTTCTTGGCCAGCTCTTTCGAATAGATGATCTCGCGACACCCGTCGCACTTGACCCAGAGCCCCTCGGGCACCTGACTGCGGGGTCTGGCCGAGCCCGTCGGCTTCGGCTTCTTGCTTCTCTTGAACCAGGCCATGGACTTAGGTTTCTAACATCGAACCTGCCGGGCGTCAACGGAAAAGTCTTTTTGGCTGAGCGACTTAAGCAAACCCCAATCCGGCACCTCAGGCGCGCTAGAATGGCTCCGAACCCAAGACCCGCAGCAGGAGCGAAAGATGGCTGGACACAGCAAGTGGGCACAGATCAAACGTAAGAAAGCGGTCACCGACGCTCGTCGGGGACAACTCTGGACCAAGCTGCTCAAAGAAATTACAGTCGCATCCCGTCTTGGGGGCGGCGACCCGGATGGCAATCCTCGCCTCCGCACCGCCATCCAGGAAGCAAAGACCAGCAACGTCCCGAACGACAACATCGATCGAGCTATCAAGCGAGGCACCGGCGAGCTCGAGGGGGTGTCCTATGAGGAGATTTCCTACGAGGGCTATGGCCCAGGGGGAATCGCGATCCTCGTCGAGGCCGTCACTGACAACCGCAACCGGACGGTCGCCGAGATCAGGCACCTGTTTTCCAAGAGCGGTGGAAACCTCGGCGAAAACGGCTGCGTCGCCTGGATGTTCGACAAACGAGGTCTCTTCGCCATCGACCGCAGCGCCATGAGCGAGGAGGCGTTCATGGAGCTCGCTCTCGAGCTGGAGGCGGAAGACATCTCCATAGAAGAGGATGTATTCGAGATCTACTCTCAGCCGGAGAGCTTCGCCGCCTTCCGAGAGGAGTTGGAAAAGCGGCAGGTACCCCTGGTTGCCAAGGAGCTGGCGATGTTGCCGCAGAACGTGACAACAGTGGATGCCGACAAAGTCTCGCAACTCATGCGTCTCATGGAGGCGCTAGAAGAACACGAGGACGTGCAGAACGTCTGGGCAAATTTCGATATCGACGCTGAAGTTCTCGCCGCCGAGTTCGGCTGACACACGCCAACAAGGTCCGATACCCGTGTTGATTCTCGGTCTAGATCCCGGCAGCCGTCACACCGGCTATGGGCTGGTGGAGGCGAAGGGTAGCGGCCTGCGAGCGGTGGACTACGGCCGATTCTCTTGCCCCGCCTCGCAACCCGTGCCGACCCGGCTGGCTGAGCTGGCCCGCCAGTTGGGCGACCTGATCGAGAGGTGGCAGCCGGAGATAGCTATCCTGGAGACACCCTTTCACGGTCCGAACACCCGGTCGCTCGTGGTCCTGGCCCAGGCTCGGGGCGCCCTCCTGGCGGTGCTCGCTGGCCACGGATTGAAGATCGGCGAGTACTCTCCAGCGGAGGTGAAGAGTGCCGTCGCCGGCCAGGGTCGGGCGAGCAAGGATCAGATCGCGCGGATGGTGAGGCTCCACCTTTCTCTCAGTGACGACAGGCTCAGCGCCGACGCTGCCGACGCGCTCGCCATGGCCATCTGCTATGCGCAGAGAAGACACATGGAACAGCTCCTGGCAGGCGGCTGAGCCCACCGCTTCGCTGGCTCGATATCTCAGTTGTAGCGCCGCAGAGCCCTGTGCTAGCATGCCAACCTTGTCTCCACAGCCAGCGAGGCATAGACTTGTCGCTGTTAGTTTTGAAAGCAGCATCGGAGCTCGGGCCTGATCCCCTTTGAGCACTTTTTTGACGGTTTGGCGAAGGGTTTCGGGAACTCGTTTCGACTCTCTGGGGTCTAATTCTGTATGGAGGAGGAAACTCGTGGATATCGGCGGAACTTTCGTAAAACTGTTTAGGGACGGCGGACCGGTGATGTGGCCTCTGCTGTTGTTCTCGATTCTTGGCCTGGTCTTCATCATCGAGCGCTTCATCGCCTTGCGTAAAGCCAAGATCAATGTCAACGAATTCCTGGCGAAGATTCGCAAAGCCCTGATCGTCAATCGCTCCATTCCGGATGCAATCAAGGTCTGCGAAGACTACAGAGGACCGGTACCCTCGATCATGAAGGCTGGCCTGCTCAAGTATGGTGAGCCCAAGGAAGACGTCGAGAAGACGATCGAGAACGCCGCTCTCTTCGAGATGGGACGCCTGGAGCGCAATCTCGTCTGGCTCGCAACCATCGCCAACGTGTCGCCGTTGCTCGGTTTCTTCGGCACTGTCGCCGGCATGATCAAATCCTTCGACGCGCTCGCAGAAGCTGGTCTTTCCAATCCCGGGCTGGTCGCCGCAGGTATCTCGGAGGCCCTGATCACGACCGCCGCAGGTCTTTTCGTGGCGATTCCGGCACAGCTCGCCTACAACTTCTTCATGAGTCGTATCAACAAGTTCGTGCGCGATATCGAGACCTCGACCAACATGTTGCTCGAGACCTTCAGCGAGATGCAGCGCAGTGGTATTACACCCGAGCCAGCCACTGCCAGACCTGCCGCGGGTGCTGCCGCCAAGCCGGCCGGCAGTTGATTTCAGGGAACTGGAATAGACCATGAAACTGAACGTTCGATCAGTCCAAAATCAGGGCATTCCGACCGCTTCGATGGCGGACATTGCCTTTCTGCTGATCATCTTCTTCATGGTCACCATCAATTTCGAGGTGGACAAGACTCAGGTCTTCTTGCCGAAGACCGAGATTCGCCTCGAAATCCCGAAGAAGTCCGCCTACATCTCGATTACCGAGTCCGGACAGATTCGGGTGAGCGGTGGCGAAGAGATCAGCGTACCGGTGCATCCCGAGGATGTGCTGTCTTTTGCCGCAGATGTTGTGGCCAGGGATCCGTCGAAGGACTTTGTTCTAAAGGCCGACACCAATGTTCCCTATCGCTACGTCGACGGCGTCATAGACTCTCTCAAACAGGCCAAAGCCAAGACTATCTATCTCCTATCGGAGCAAGAGACCGTCGATTCGGCCGCGTCAGGAGGTTGAGGCTGTGAAATTCAAGAAAGCCCAGGTAGACGATGAGATCCCGACCGCTTCTATGGCGGACATCGCCTTCCTGCTGATCATCTACTTCATGGTGACCACGACCTTCGCGGCGACCCGCGGTCTGGACTTCTCCTTGCCACAAGAGGAGGACAGCCCTCTGGTCGACAAGGAGGAATCGGTGCTCATCGAAGTGCAGCCCGGCGGCGCTTTGATGGTGGACAACAAGCCTCTGCAACTGGATCAGGTCCTCGATTATCTGAAGCCCAAGCTGGAGCGCAACCCGATGAAGCCCGTGATAATCCGGTCCAACGAGATGACGGAATATGGTTACATGGTCAGCGTGTTCGATGAGCTCAGGCAGGCACCGGAGAAGATAGGAATCGAGGTCAAGAACGTCTCGATTCCGACACAACGTGAAATCGACATGTTCTGGTACTGATCGCCATGGCAAAAGAGACAAAGCCCACTCCGCAGAAGACCAAGGACGAAACCCCATCGGTCCTGATGGCCGAGGAGACCTTTGCCCTCGAGTATGAGGATGACAAGAAGACCATGCGCATTGCCATCGTGCTTGCCATCGTCTTTCACGTCATCTTCTTTCTCATCAAGGTCCCCGAGATGGTGGCCGAGGCGCAGGAGGCGAAGAAGCCCAAGGTCTATGTCGTACAACAGGTGCGCTTCAAGCCACCCCCGCCGAAGCAACAACGCGAGATCCCGAAGGCCCGCGCCAAGAAGGTGCCGATCCCCGATCCAACTCCAGACGAGCCGG
Source organism: uncultured Acidobacteriota bacterium (assembly GCA_963707075.1). Classification (GTDB taxonomy): domain Bacteria; phylum Acidobacteriota; class Thermoanaerobaculia; order Multivoradales; family JAHEKO01; genus CAXMQZ01. Next base: position 425,192 of record CAVPOX010000001.1, on the reverse strand, counting down.
AGCCGATTCGACTGCCCGACGAGGTTGAGACGGTGATCGAGATCCCTGACACCGACATCATCTTTGGCATCCCCGAAGGACCACCACCAGCAGAGCCAGAAGGTCCGATTCGCGTCGGTGGTGACGTTCAGCCACCCGTAAAGGTCTCCGCACCTTCCCCGCAGTACACGGAGATCGCGCGTAAAGCGCGTATCCAGGGGGTGGTGATCGTGGAAGCGATCATCGACAAGGAAGGAAAGGTCACCAACGTCAAGGTGCTCAAGGGCTTGCCAATGGGTCTGGATACAGCAGCGGCAGACGCTGTCAAGAAGTGGACGTTTCAGCCAGCCACCTTGAATGGAAAGCCGGTGGCAGTGATCTACAACCTGACCGTGAACTTCAGACTACAGTAGGAGTCGAGAAGGCCGCTTGGCCGCTGCAGAATCAAGGAGAGCAACCATGAGGTATCGAGCCACAGCATCACTTGCACTGGCTGTCCTTATCCTGGCAACCGCGACAGTGGTAGAGGCCGGCTGGGAAGAGGGTGTGGCCGCCTTCAAGAGTGGCAACTACCAACAGGCAGCCAAGGAGTTCCAGACCTTCGTCGACGAGCGGCCCGACGTCTTTCAGGGCCATTACATGCTCGGCCAGTCCCTAGCCAAGCTGAAGCGCAACGACGAAGCCTTGACCCATCTGCGCAAGGCCCTCGAATTGGAACCTGGCAATGTCGGTGTGCAGCTAGCCCTCGGCAAGGTCTATCTCGAAGCCGGACGGTTCTCCGACGCAGCCGCTTTGCTCGGCAAGATCGATGCTTCTTCCTTGCCGGAATCCCAACAATCGGCGCTGCACCAGATGCTGGCCCTGGCTCTCGACAAGAGTGGCAACACCGGTCAAGCTCTCGCCCAGCTTCAACAAGCTGCACGAGCCAAACCCAACGATGCGAGCCTCCAGTATCAATATGGCACTGCGGCACTCCGTGATGGCGATCTCGATGACGCAATCGCGGCGCTCGCCAAGGCTGCGCAGCTGGATGGCAGCGACCCGGCGAAACAGAACGCCTATGCTCAGGCACTGCTGCGCAAGGGACGTTCCTCGACGGGGCAAGCCAAGACCCAGGCCTACTCCAAGGCCTCCTCTGCCGCCCAGAAACTGGTCTCGGTCGATCCGAGCTACGACAACCTGATGCTGCTTGCCGGTGCCCAGCTCGGGGCCAAGCAGTTCGACGGTGCTCTGTCCACCCTGGACCAGGCCGCACGCAAGAACCCCAACGACTGGCTCCCTCTCTTCTACCAGGGGCAGGCCTACACTCAGAAGGACCAGTTCGGTTCCGCTGAATCGACCTTGAAGAAGGCCCTCGACAAAGCCAGTCCCGGGAAGGACCAGGTCACCATCTGGAAACAACTGGGCTTTGTCTACGAAAAGCAGAAGAGCTACAGCGCCGCCATCAGCGCCTATCAAAAGGCAGGAGATTCTGCGGGCGTGGCGCGGGTCGAGGAAAACCAGAAGACTGCTCAGTTCAATCAGGAAGTCGAAGCCGAGGCCGAGAGAATCAAGGCGATCGAGGAAGAGCAGGAGAAGCTCAAGAAGGAGCTCGAGCAGTTGCCCGGTGGGCCACCACCCAATTGAGCTCGAAAGATTTTCGCTTCACTCGCAGGGGGCCGCAAGGCCCCCTTCTTTTTGTCCTCAGTCAGTCGCCAGATTCTCACGGCGCAGGGACACTATCGCACCCAACAGGCCGGCCAGCGTAGCCACACCCAGCAACGCCAGCATGCCCTGCCAGGAGAGGAAGCGATCGATCAGCACGTTTCCCAGGAGGACCGTCGAGTTGCGCGGATTCAGCGCCAGAAAAGCCACCCAGAGGCTCAGCAGGGCCACAACACCGCCGGCAAAACCCTGAACAAGGCCCTCGCAGAAAAAGGGACCCCTGATGTAGAGCTCGGTGGCGCCCACCATTCGCATGACAGAGATCTCATCTCGATACAGGTAGGCGGTCAGACGGATGACACTGGCGATCGTCACCACGGCCGCCCCAAGCAGTGCGAGCCCCACCACCAGGCCAAGACCACGCAGAATGCCGACGAAGGCATCGAGCTGGTGCAGCCAGTCCCGGTCGTCATCGACCAGTATCACAGTCGGGTCGGCACGCATTTCACTCAGCCACGCATCGAAATCGCCTCTGGAAGCTCGGGTCGTGTCGAAGCTCATCTCCAAAGATGTTGGAAGTGGCTCTTCATCCCAGCTGCGCAGCAGGTCCTGAACGCTGGGAAAGATCTCGCGGAACCGAGAGCTCGCCTCTTTGCCCGAGATTTCCTCGACGGAGTTGATCCAGGCTGGCTGGTCGGCCAGCAAACGAACCCGCTCGACGTCGGTGGACGAGCTCGACGGCTCCAGATAGACGATGATCTTCGCTTCCTGCCGCCAGTCTTCCACCAGATGCTCCAGGTTGCCGCTCAGCAGCATGAAGGTGCCACCGATGAAGATGCTCATCGCAATGGTGAGGATGGCTAGCAGGCTCACCTTCCAGCTCCGCCAGAGACTCGAGGTCGCTTCACTCAGGAAGTACCCGAGGATGCGTATCAGGCTCACACCGAACCCTCGGAACCGGCAACCTTCAGGTCCGTGACCTCTTCAGCAACCGCGTCGCGGGTCAGCAATCGACTCTCTCGCTCGACCACCCTGTCACCCACCAGGCGACCGCGATCCAGAGACAAGACTCTGCCCCCGACAGCCCGCACGAAACTCGGATCATGGGTAGCCAACAGAACTGTCGTGCCTTTGCCGTTGATTTCGACAAACAGCCGCATGATCTCCAGGGACAGATCCGGGTCGAGGTTGCCCGTCGGTTCATCCGCAATGAGAATCTCCGGCTGATTGATCAAGGCGCGCGCGATTGCCACTCGCTGCTGTTCCCCACCGGAGAGCTGCAAGGGGAAGGAGCTCATGCGATGTGCCAATCCCACTCGCCTGAGAGTCTGATAGGCCAGCCGCTTGCGCTCCTCCAGACCCATCCCCAGGATCTGGGGCAGATAGCTGATGTTTTCGAAGATCGTTCGCCGGGGAATCAGTCGAAAATCCTGAAAAACCACGCCGATGGATCGCCTCAGATACGGAATCTTCTTTCGTGGAATCGAGGAGACATTGCGACCATTGACCAGGATCTGGCCGGCCGTAGGCTCGATTTCCCGGTAGATGAGTTTCAACAATGTGCTTTTGCCAGCGCCACTCGCCCCCCTCAGGAAGGCAAAATCCCCCTTGTCCAGCTTGAAGCTGACTTCGCGTAGCGCTACGGAGCCCGACGAAAACTTCTTGCTAACCTTGAGAAACTGGATCAAACCGCATGTAGCTCCTGATCTGCGGTCTCCGCGTGAAGACCTGCCCCAGTTTAGCGAACAGCCGTGCCGATGGCAGTGACTTCTGAACTCCCTGGGCGGTTACAATCAGCGGCATCAGGAAGTCCTTGAAGATGCCCAACGACCAACCGATCTTACCGGCAAGCCTGAATGATCATGCCGCCTGGCCGTTCACCGGCCCTGGATGCCAGGTTCTCTTCGTCGGCAAGGGCCCGGTGACCGAGCGCCAGGAAGCTTTTCGAAAACTCGTCTCCGAGCCAAGCACCTTGCAGCTCTCCTGGCCTCGACAGATCCATTCGAGTGTCTTGCTCGAGGCCGAAAGAGAGGGTTGTTGTGGTGACGGGGATGCCATCCACACCGATAAATCTGGCGTAGCTCTGTCCGTTGTTACCGCCGACTGCCTTCCCATCGTCGTCGCAGGGCCGAGCCATCTGACCACGATCCACGCCGGCTGGCGTGGCCTGGCGGGTCACCTTATCGAGAAGACGCTCGACGAGCTCAACGAGGAGCCCGGCAAAGTCTGCGCTTGGATCGGACCCGCTATAGGTCCTTGCTGCTACGAAGTGGGACCAGACGTTGCCAACCAGGTCGTCGCCGCGAGCTCACCAGAGGTAGAGCTGTCGCGCCATCCACGCCCCTATCTCGATCTCACCAAGGCCGCCGCCGTGCAGCTTACCCGGGCAGGCGTGCGAAACCTGCGAACCGTCCCGGTGTGCACGCGGTGCTCGCCGAAATGGCTGTGGAGCTATCGTCGGGACGGCGACAGGGCCGGTCGCAACTGGACTTTCGCCTGGAAAAGTTGACGCGACCAGTTGGTGTGTGGGGCGGGCCGATCAACGCCGACGGCGAACACGGCGAGTCGGGTCGATGCCGACGGACTTCAGAAAGGCCAAATCACGACTGTTGATGCGAAAGGTGGGAACCTTGCCGTCCGAATCATCGCCGGTCAACTCGATCCCCTCCGGAGTCTCGTCTTCGCGCTTCCGGTCGATCACCAGATAGACAGACCAACCCTCCTCCCGAACCTGATCCATCGACCGGTTCACGTCCGCCGAATCGGCAAGGGCTTCCGTAATGGCCCCCCTGAGATCCTGCAACAGTCGACGAAGCTTGGCGTCCAGAGCGTCTCTCCCTATTCGGCCTCCGACAGGCCTCGGCGATTATGTTCTCGGTATCGGCGGCTGTCAATGAGCTATGTTACCGTGCTCGGACTGATGGTCGACCGTGAACCGATTCTGCACTGGCTCGCCCAGAATGGGCTTACCGCGACTCGGCTGAGCGAACTGCCCGGAGATGTCTCCTTGCGGCGCTACATGCGAGCACAGCTCGAACAGGACAGCTTGATTGTCGCGGTCTATCCGCCCGAGATGCGCTCCGCCTGTCGCCGGTACCTGGAGGCTACGAACCTGCTTGCCACAGTCGGTGTCCGGGTCCCACATGTCGTGGCGCATGACTGTGCCTTGGGGCTGATGGCACTCGAAGACGTGGGCAGCCAGACTCTCTACGACCTTCAGGACCTCGACGAGCCGACCCTTGCTGCGTACTTTCGTCACTCGGTCGACAACCTGGCACGAATCCAGTCTCTCCCCCGGGAAAGGGTGGCTGCCCTCAATCCGCCACTTGGCCAGGCCCTTCTCGGTCGAGAGCTGCAAAAGACCTGGGATACCTTCCTCGGGCCCCTCGGAATCGAACGGAGCGACAGATTCGGGCGATCCCTCCACGACGCTCTCGAGACGCTGTGCCACAACCTTGGCGCCGAGGACCTCGTCCCTTGCCACCGTGACTACATGGTGCGGAACCTGATTCCACTGGATCCCTACCCCTCACTCGCCGTCATCGATCATCAGGACCTTCGCCTCGGACCTCGATACTACGATCTCGCCTCGTTGCTCAACGACAGCCTCTTTCCCTCACCGCTGCTCGAAGTAGAGATTCTGTCCACTCATCTGGAACGCGGTCCGGAGGAGAGAGTCGAGTACCATCGTGCTGCCGCTCAGCGCACCCTCAAGGCGGTCGGGACCTATGAGTCCTTTGCCCAGCGGGGCTTCCAGCGGCACCGAAAGTTGATCTCTCCGACGCTCCATCGAGCGTTCCATCATCTCGCTCAGGTGCCGGAAACCCGGAGAGTCGCGGTGACACTGGAAGATCGTCTCCGTGCCGAGGGTATCTGCTAGACTCCTTGTTGGATAAACCTCGGGAGGCCAGTACTCATGCCAGGATTTCAGGAGTTGCTCGTCATTCTCCTCATCGTGATCGTCATCTTTGGCGCGTCGAAGCTGCCCCAGCTAGGCAAGGGCCTCGGCGAGGGTATCCGCAACTTCAAGAAAGGGCTGAAGTCCGACGACGAGGTCACAGCACTCCCCAAAGAGGGTGAGAACTCCCCCAAGAGCTCGGATTGATCAGAAAAGCAGATCGCTGGCGCCCGACGATTCCCAGAGGTTTCTCTGCAGTCGGACGTAACGGGTGAGGACGCGATCGACATACCGATGCGTCTCAGAGTATGGAGGCAGCCCCCCGTACTGTTTGACGATTGTCGGGCCTGCATTGTAGCTGGCCAGAGCCAGAGCCACATCGCCCTCGAACTGTTCGAGAAGGTCGACCAGGTACTGCGCACCAATGGCAACGTTGACCTCGGGCTCGAGCAGATCCTCCAGAGGGTAAGTTGACGCGTTGGCAGGCATGACCTGCATCAGACCCAGCGCCCCTTGCGATGAGATGGCATATGGGTTGAATCCCGACTCGGCTTCCATGATGGAGGCCAGAAGCAGACCATCGACTTTGAATCTTTGGGCCACCCTGTCGATCAAATCGCCATACGGCAAGCCCTGCACAAGACCCTGGCGGGCGCCAGCAGAGCCAAAATGCCTGAAGAGCTCGAAACTCCGTTTTCGCGACTGCACGGCGTCGAGCAAATCGCTCGGACCGGCAACCCAATCGGCAAGCTCCTCCAGGACGTAGATCTCGTCCAGCGTCGGGCCATCCGACCCGACATCGGGAACAGAAGGCAACGTCGGTGGCGAGCTGAACGACACGACGAGGAAGAGGGCCGTGGCGATGGCCACCCTGGAAACGCGATTGCGGATCTGTTTGCTCATTTCGGAACCGTTCCGTCTCTCTGGTGTCGATGGTGACTGGAGGTATTATCCTCCACTCGAATACATCTTGTCCTGTTAGCTTTTGAGCTTGGGTTTGGACAACGCTACCGTAGGAAACGGCAGGCGCCGAATTGTAGCACTATACGGGCAATTCTGCTTGATCTAGTGTCGCTGGGCCCTGCGGCGGCGGGCGGCACCGCCGGCTCCGATATCGCGGGTAGCGATACCGAGATCGCTGACTTTGTTTCTCAAGGTATTGCGGTGAACTCCGAGGGATTGCGCCGAACGGGAGAGATTGCCTTCATTGGTGCGCAACGTGGCGACGATGAACTGCTTCTCGAACTCCCTTCGGGCTTGATCGAGGGGGACTCCCCGTCGCACCAACTCATCCACAATCTGCCCAAGTCGCCCATTCAGATTCTGCTTCGTCACCAGCACCCCCCTTGCTGTCCCGGAGGTCGATCACCTTAACACACATGCGAGACGGCCGGTAGCTACCTGGCGCAGGATTTCGTGATTCGCAGACGAAAAACCGGAGCGGGTGGCACCCGCTCCGGAAAGATGCAATCTCGTTGCTTTCTAGTAGCTCTTGGGCTCGAGGCGATCGCCCACGAAGACCGTGTACCTCGACTCCAGGATCTTTGCCATCGACGCCTGTTCCGTCACCGAGAGAATAGCCAATTCGCCGACGATCAGAGGCGGTAGGCCCTGCGGCGTCTCTCGGTAGATCGTGAACATGTCACCAGGTGCAACGTCGGCAGCCCCCCGGTCGATGTAGACCACATGCCCTTCCCCGAGAGAAATCAGCCGATCGTCGGAGTGCACGATATAAGGCGCATCAGCGAGCTCCGCCGCTTCGACTGGATCGTTGACACCCCTCAGACCCGAACGCCTTGCCAGGGGTACCGGCTGCGGCGTGAAGGGTCGCAGCAGATCACCGACTCCGATGGGGTTGCAGGCGTGGACGATCTCGGCGATTGCTGAATTCTCCTGCACCGAGAGAATTCGGGCCCTGCCGAGATACCGGTAGAAATACCCGACGGTCTCATGGCTAGCCGGATGGTCGACCTTGCCCTGAGCTCTCATGATGGTGTAAACGCTACCTGGCATCTGACCGGAATTCCGGCCTCCATCGAGATAGATGACGTCGCCGAGTGACAGATTGAGTATGACGCTCACAGAGCCGCCATACCAAAGGTCGGAGCCCGGGACGTTGCCAGCACTGATAGCGTGCTCGCTGCCGATCACCTTGCTGTCGTAGGGCGTATCCTCGGCACCGATGAAACCACTGCAGTAGATATCATCTTCGCTGCCCAGCGCGACTGGAGCCGACGAGGACCGGTCCAGATTGAGACCCTGGTCATCCCCGGTTCCTGACGAACCAGCCATGGAATCCTCGCCTGTGGAGTCCGCCTGCGCGATATCGTCGATATCGGTAACCTCGACTCCCACCACAAGCGGATCACCGGGGTAGATCCAGTGGGCATCCTGGATGTACTGATTGCGCTCCCAGAGCTGGGGCCAAAGGTAGGGATCTCCATAAAACTGGCCCGAAAGATCCCAGAGGGTATCTCCCCTCTCAATAGTGTAGATCTCAGCGTCTTCCGGAAAAGATGTTGGGGGAATCCAGGCAGTCCAGTGATCTCCCTCCAAGTGGAGATTCGCCGGTGGCCTTTCACTGGCCAGCAGCCACCCAGCTCCCAAGAGGAGTGCAGCCAATGCCAGGAAAGCGGTTCTTCGCGGTGTCATACCCGGGCCTCCTATGCAACCTGATAGGTGATAAGTCTATAAATATGCATCAGATATGCATTTCTAGCGATCGTGAAACAACGTACACGCAAAAAATGACCCTGTCAAGGAAGTCGATCACCCCGGGATGGGGCGCGGATTAGTCGAGGCCGGACAGGCGATCTTCCGCCATCACGGCGGCCCCGGAATCCGGAAACCGGCGCATGACTTCGCTGTATCTGTCCCGGGCACTCTCTTTGTCACCCAGTTTCTCCAGGCAGTCGCCTTCTTTGATCAAGGCATCAGCGACCTTGTTACCCGTGGGGTACCGCTGAGTGACCTCGCGAAACGACCCCAGCGCACCTCGAATGTCGCCCCGGGCATACCGGCTCTCACCAATCCAGAACTGCGCATTGTCCGACAGCTCGGTTGCGGGGTAGGCCTGCAGAAAGCGCTGGAAGCTCGCTTCGGCGTCCAGGTACTTTCCCTGGTGATAAAGGGTATACCCGCGATCGTAGAGGGCTTGCGCCGCAGGCTCGACCGGCTGGAGTGCCGTCGATTGAGCCTCTGGCGCTGCCTGTTCTGGCGTCACCGGAACCGCTATCGACGGTGCAGAGGAAGGTTCGATCGGTGCTGCGGCCGATCCGGCGATTTCCAGATCAGAGGACTCGACCACGACGGGAGTGGCGGCTCCTACCGGCGCCGACGGGGTCTCGGCGTTGGGTCGGTCAGTCGGAGATGCCTGCTGCTGGGACCCGGAACTGGTTGCGCCGCTCCCGAGCTGCTGCGTGAGCCGATCGACCTGCTCGCGCAACCGCGCCATCTCGACGTCGGTGACCGCGGCCTGCTCTTGCAGCTCCAGAATTCGCTCCTTCATTTCGGCCAGATCCTGCGAGGCGTCGACTTGCGGCGCGGGCTGCCCCGACGAGGCGCAGCCAATACCGAGAAGGGCCATCGTGGCGACAAAACTGATTCCAATCGTCCGACTCATGTTTCGTTCTTCTCTTTCAATCTCGTGCTGGGGATTTTCTTGATAAAACGACTCTCGGGGTACTCGGAACGCAGCTGACCGAAGATCTCGGCGGCCTTTTCGGCGTTCTTGCCTTTGTAGAACGACATTCCCAACATGTACAGCACCTTGTCCATCTCGTAGAACTCGGGGTAGTTCTCGACGATACCTTCGAGTCGCCAGGTTGCCGCAGTATAGAGCCGACGACGATAGTTGTACCTGCCCACGCGGTATTCGTGCTCGGCAAGGTTCTGACGAATGTCGATGATGCTGTTTTCAACCTCGGTGGCGTGCTCGCTCGTCGGATAAAGCTGCTGGACGGTTTCGAAAGCCGTCAAGGCTTTGATGGTCGCAGCCTGATCGCGATCGGGCTTGCGCATCTGTTCGGCCAGACAGTTGGCGATCTGCAGCTGCACGTAATCGGCTCGATCGCTGGTGGGAAATCGATTCAGATAATCCCGGTACTTTGCTTCCGCCTTGACGAAGTTGGCGGTGCCGCCATCCAGAAAATAGGAGTCCGCCGACAAAAGTAGTGCCGTGCGTCCTGTCGCCGAATTGGGAGCCACCTCGAAAGCGTGATCGAAGTACGAGGCCGCCTGGCGGAACTTCTTGTTCTCCATGAAGACCTGACCTTCGGCCAGGGCCTCCTCGGCCGACAATCGGAGGATCGGATCATCTTTGATGCCGCCTCCACCACTCTTGCAGGCCATCGATGCCAGAGTCCCGATCACCAGGACAACCCACGCTATGTTCCGAATCGCGTTCATCCCTGCTCCCTCTCCGCGCACCGACGCAGTTCCCGCATCGCTTCTACCGGATCTTCCTGCCCGAAGATTGCCGACCCCGCGACACAGAGCTCCACACCCGCCTGCACTACCGACTGGATATTGTCCGCTCCCACACCCCCATCCATGGCGATCACCAGATCTGTATCGACTCGCTGAGCCATCGCCTGCAAGCGTTTCGCCTTGTCCACCACATACGGCAGAAACGGCTGGCCCGAGAACCCGGGATTGACCGACATCAGCAAACAGTAGTCCAACACCGGCAGGATGTCTTCCAGCATCTCGGCCGGGGTGGCCGGGTTCAAAGCGACTCCGGCGCGAGCTCCACTCTGACGGATCCGGTTCAGAGTACGGTCCAGATGCGGAGTTACCTCCCAGTGCACTGACAGCCAGTCCGCCCCGGCCTTCAGATACCCATCCAGGAGGCGATCGGGATCCGTCACCATCAGGTGTACCTCCAGCGGCAGATCCGTGCGGGCCTTCAGCGCCTCGATCACTGGTAAACCGATCGTGAGGTTCGGCACGAAGTGGCCGTCCATGACATCCACATGGATCAGATCGGCCCCACCTGCCTCGCAAACCGCGGCTGCACCCCGGAGATCGGTCAGGTCTGCCGCCAGAATCGATGGAGAAAGCAACATCTTCAGTCTGCCTCAATCATTCGCCGTCGTGGTGACGACCAGAGAAATCAGGTCCTGCCTGTGCAGCAGGTGACCCGGCAAAGGATACTGTCGCAGAATGATGCTTGGTGGAAGGCCTTCGTACGGTTCGAATTTGATGCTGCCAAAACGAAAGCCACGCCGTTCGAAGAAAAGGCGAGCCGTTTCCAGATCACGATAGGCCAGATCTGGCATCACATACCGGTCCGCCCGACTGGCGGCCGATAGGAAGAGCGCGACCGACGTAGTGCGACCGACTTTCGAGTCGGCGGGAGGAACCTGTTCGACGATGGTACCGGGCTGGGCTGCACGACTGTTGACGCTGACAATCCGCCCGATCGTGAGATCTGCCGATGTCAACAGTACCTGAGCAGCCTGCAGTGTCTTGCCTCCGAGGTCGGGAACCGTCAACCTCTCGGGCCCCATCGATACCGACACCTCGATGGCCGCACCCCGCTTCACCATGCTGCCCGAGCCAGGAGACTGCTCCAGGATGTGCCCCGTCGGGATCTCTTCATCGTATCGGTCGAGGTCGTATTTGCGCCGCAATCGCAGCCCCTGATCGCCCAACATCCCTTCCACCTCGGATTCGGGCAAGCCCACCAGATCTGGCACCGCCGTTGCTCCACTACGAACAAACAGACTGAATGAGAAGTAACCCGCGGCAGCAAAAGCAATCCCCAGTAGCCCGACATAGGCCAACCAGCCCAGACCGCGTGCGAAGCGTCCCAACATGCGCGGCAGTCTAGCAGCCACCAGGCGCTCACCCAAGCAATCGAGCGAAGCCCCGAACGCCCCGGACTATGGAATGATAGCCGCCGATCATGTCTCCCCCACTCGGTGCCCATGTCTCGATTGCCGGCGGCGTGAGTCGTGCCATCGGACGCGGTGAGACGCTCGCCTGTGAAACCATTCAGGTGTTCGTCAAGAATGCCAGTCAGTGGCAGGGCAAGCCCCTCGACGAGGAAGAAGTCCGGCTCTTTCGACAGGAGCAGAGTCGGAGCGAAATCAGACCCGTAGTCGCCCATGCGAGCTACCTGATCAATCTGGCGGCCACGAACCCCGAGAATCTGGGCAAATCCCGGACCGCCCTCGCCGACGAGCTCGTACGCTGTGACCGACTCGGCATCCCCTCCCTGGTCGTGCATCCCGGTGCCCACCTGGGCGCCGGACTGACAGCCGGTCTGGAACGGGTGGCGGCCTCACTGGATGAGGTCTTCGCGGGCTTGCCGGAATGCCAAACCCGAGTCCTCCTGGAGAACACCGCCGGCCAGGGGACCCTCGTTGGCTCTCGGCTCGGCGAGTTGGCGACGATTCGCTCCCTGGTAGCCGACCGGTCTCGTGTCGGCATCTGCATCGATACCTGTCACGCCTTTGCGGCCGGTTATCCGATCGACTCGGCGCCGGGGTACCGCGACTTTCTCGACGAAGTCGAGACCCTTTTCGGCCCCGAAGAGCCTGGGTGCTTTCATCTCAACGATTCACGCCACGAGCTCGGCGCCCGGCGTGATCGGCACGCCAATCTCGGGCAAGGAGAGCTGTCGCTGGAGGTCTTTCGCTGGCTGATTCACGAGCCTTCGCTTCAGGAAACCCCAATGATTCTGGAGACCCCGATGGGCAACGATAGCGAGGGGCACCGTCGGGATCTGGCTCTCTTGCGCGGGCTCTAGGCGGCGGGGCGGGGACGCACTCTGTTCACCCACCAGTTGACCACCCGGTTTACCACCTTCGCGGGGTAGTGATAGGTGGGAGCCGGCTGGCTCTGCAGGACTGCGGCAACCTCTTTCAAGGCCGATTCCATCGAGCTCAGCGGATTGGCCATCCAGACGATCTTCTGATCTCGATCGACAAGGAAGAGGGCAGGAGCAGGCTCTCCCTCCTCCGGGGCCTCCACACCATAGCTGGCAGTGAAGTCGCGATCGTCGTAGAGCAACGGAAAACGCACATTCAGCTCGCGTTGGGCCTGCTTGAGGGCAGGAAGCTTGGTCCTGGAAATGCCCAGAATCACCGCCCGGTTCCCTGCCAGATCATGCTGGGACTCGGCCAGGGTCCCGAGATCGCGCCGGGTTCCCTCGCTTGTGGGATCGCCAAAAAAATAGAGCAAGGCTGCCATTCTCGGCACCTCGTCCCGCAGCATGAGGACGACATCTTCCGTGGAGCTCAGGTCGAAGTTCGGTGCCTCGGCACCTGGTGAGAGCTTGTCCGCCACAAATGTATCCCTTCAGATGTTCAGTTCCCTGAACCTGGCAACAGGTCCGAAGGCACGTTCTTGATCAGGTCGAAATATAGCACCACCACCATCAGGGCCACGATCATCAGCAAGCCGACCTGGTTGATGCGCTCCTTGACGGTGAGCGACAGATCGCGGCGCATCAGGGACTCGATCAGCAGAATGGTGATCTGTCCGCCGTCCAGTACCGGGATCGGCATCAGGTTCAGGATGGCGATGCTGATGCTGATCAAGCCCATGAGTTGCACCAGATGCTTGAATCCGGTGCGCGCCGCGGCGCCACTCAATGCCGCAATCTCGATCGGTCCGGATAACGCCCCCTTGGCTGCCAATTGGCCGGTGACGATCTTGCCCAGGACCGAGAGGGTCTGACGCGACATGTTCCAGTTGAACCGCACGCTTTCCACCAGTGCGAGGTGCAGGGGCAGCCGCTGATAGTAGCCATGCATGACCCCGATCTTGCCCTTGCCGCCTTCGTCCGCAGGGGTAACTTCGAGGTCACGGCGCTGACTGTCGCGCAACACCGTTACCGTCACCTCTTCACCCGGCCTGGCTTCGATGTAGGTGACAAAGTCCTGCCACTTGCTCATCTCGCGGCCATCGACACCGATGATCTCGTCCCCGGGCTCGAACCCGGCGCGAGCGGCCGGTGTATCGGGTACGACCTGAGCGATCCTGGGAAGGAACGTGGGAAAGGCACCGGTTTCACCCATCTCGTACTTCGGGATCTTCGCCGGAACGAGGGTGAGCTCCAGTGGTCTGCCATCGCGTTCAATGGCCAACTGCAGGGGTTTCTCGGGGGAGGTGACGAAGGCGAACTGGGCCTCGTCCCATTGCGTGACCTCGGTACCATCGATCGACAGAATCTGGTCACCGATCTGCAATCCTGCCTCCTCGGCAGGCGACCCGGGTGCGATGGCACCGATAACCGGTGGAATCTCCCTCAGGGTGGGCACCTGGATGCCCACCATCAGGACCCCGGCGATGAGCACGATCGCCAGGAGGATGTTCATCGCCGGACCCGCCAGATAAACCAGAATCCTCTGCCATCTGGGGGTGTTCATGAAGTCGTGCGGATCGTCAGAGACCTCACCGGGGTCCTCGCCACCGAGTCGAACATAGCCACCGAGGGGCACCATGGAGACCTTGTATTCGGTGCCTCCCCGTGTAAAGCCCCAGATCCGCTTGCCAAACCCCAGGGAGAATGCCAGCACCCGCATGCCGAATACCTTGGCCATGAAAAGATGACCCGCCTCGTGGACGAAAATGATGACGCCCAGGGCGAAGATGAATGCCACGATATTGCCGGCGACGCCGGACGCATGTTCAAAAATACTGCTCATTCGACTTGACTCTCCTCCGCGCTCAACAACTCCTCGGCCCTGTTCCGGCCCCAGTTATCCCACACCAGCGCGTCTTCCAAGGTATCCACCGATGTCGGCCTGTGCGAGTGCAAGACCTCTGTTACCAGCGGCACGATTCGGACAAAGGGGATCCGACCTGCGAGAAAGGCGTGTACCGCCACCTCGTTGGCAGCGTTCAGCACCGCCGGGCCGCTATCCCCCATACCGAGTGCTTCTCTCGCCAGATCCACAGCTGGAAACTTGCTGCGATCGAGCGGTTCGAAATCGAGCCGACCGAGTTGCTCGGGCTCGAGCCGGGGAAAGTCATTCTCCCAGCGGTCAGGGTAGGCCAGCGCGTATTGAATTGGAAAAACCATCTCATTGACCGCCAACTGCGCGATCCACGATCCATCACAAAATTCCACCAGCGAATGCACGATCGACTGCGGGTGAACGACCACATCGATCCTCTCCGCTGCCAGAGCAAACAAATGACTGGCCTCGATCAATTCCAGCCCCTTGTTCATCAAGGTCGCGGAATCGATGCTGATCTTGGCACCCATCTGCCAGGTCGGATGGGCCAGGGCCTGTTGGCGATCGATCTCGTGCCACGTCGCCAGATCACGGGTTCGAAAGGGGCCACCTGAGGCGGTCAACATCAGACGCCGGACTTCCCGACGGGCACCACTGCGCAGCGCCTGGTGCAACGCGACATGCTCACTGTCCACCGGCAGGATCCGAGCCTTGTGTCGACGAGCCAGACGGGTCAGCAGCCCGCCAGCAACCACCAGGGACTCCTTGTTGGCCAGTGCGACATCCTTCCCCTTGGCCAGGGCGGCGTGGACCGCAGGCAGTCCGGCCGCCCCAACGACTGCCGCTAGCAGCAGATCGACATCCTCATGGGTTGCAGCTTCTACCAGCCCCTCGGGTCCGGCCACAACGCGGGTTCGACTGCCAATCCTGCTAGCCAGAGCCGTCGCCTTTTCCGGATCGAAGACCGCCACTAACGCCGGCTCGAACTCGGCGATCTGGGCTGCAAGCATTTCGAGATTGCTCCCGTGGGCAGCCAGAGTCGTCAGTCGAAGCCGCTCGGGGTGGTGCCGAACGACGTCGAGAGCACTTGTACCGATAGATCCCGTCGAACCGAGTAGCGCCAGGCGACTGATCATGGTGCCGACGATCCCAGATCGACGAGAGTGAGGCCCAAAAGCAGGGTGGGAGCCGCAAAGAGAAGAGCGTCGATGCGATCCAGGACTCCGCCGTGTCCAGGCAGGAGTGTTCCCGAGTCCTTGACACCGGCTCCCCGCTTGATCAGCGACTCCACCAGATCGCCCCCTTGCGCCGCCACCGAGGTCACCGCGGCCAGGATCAGGAGATCCATCTTCACCGTGCCCAGACGGAGCAGGCTCCAGGCCATCGCTGCCAGAACACCCGCCAGCAGACTCGCGATGGCACCTTCCCAGGTCTTGTTCGGACTGACCCGAGGCGCCAACTTGCGACGACCCCATGCCCTGCCACAGTAGTAGGCCGCGGTGTCACCCAGCCAGACAATCGCGAAGAGCAGGACCAACACCCACGGATCGCGCTGCTGCAGCTGGTACAAGCTGGCAGCGGGCAAGGACAGGTAGGGCACGCCGAAAGCCATGGCACCCAATGCGGCCAGGCCTTGCTCGACGGGCACGCGGAACACCAGGGCCAGGGTTCCCAGACCGACCGAGAGTACGAAGAAGCCCAGGCCGAGAAGACCGAACGGCATCTCCAGATTGGTCTCCTGCCAAAGCTGAGGCGCCAGGCCGAACGCCGCCAGTGGCACCAGCACCAGAAGCAAGCGATAGGGCCCTTCAGGAGCCAGTCGTTCCGCCAGATTCACATACTCGAGGACCGCCAATTCGAAGACCACCAGAACGGCCAGTAAGAACCAGAGTCCAGGGAGGTAGAAGACCGCGGCGAGGGCGAGTGGCACGGCTACCGCAGCTGTTGCGAGGCGCTTCATCGGGGGCCCAGTTCTTGGGGCTGACGCACTCTATCGATCGGGTAGATGGGGTACTCCTTCGAGGGGGAGCTTAATCTAGCACACCGACCGGGCCTGATCGGGGGTGATGGAGTCGCAGATCCTGCGGATAGTGAACCTCCTGCAAAACCAGACCATGGGCCGGGGCTGTAGGGCCAGCATCGGCTCTCTCTCCCCCTTCCAGCAGAGACCTGAAGGTGTCCACCGCCAGACGCCCCCTGCCGACCTCCAGCAGGGTGCCTACAATGGACCGCACCATGCCTCGGAGAAAACCATCACCAACCACGTGCAGCTCTAGCCTCGAGCCAGACTCCACCCACTCCGCCGAGAGGATGCGGCGAACCGGTTGGCCGTGTCCTCCACCCGCCAGGGCGAATGCCGAGAAGTCGTGCCGCCCAGTCAAACAGGCGGTCGCTGCCCGCAGGCGATTCATCTCCAATGCCTGCTTGACCTGTACGGCGAACGGTGCATCGAGGGGTGAGAGGATCGACACCTGCATCAATCGGTACCGGTACTCCTTCGACAGGGCGGATTTCCGAGCATGAAAATCCTCCGGCACTCGCCGAACCGACATCACTCGCACATCGTCCGGCAGCCGTTGATTGGTGCCATGCAGGAATGCGTCCTCCGGAAACTCACGATCGATCTCGAGGTGAGCCACCTGGCCACGCGCGTGCACTCCCGCATCGGTGCGACTGGCACCGTGGACGCGAATGCGTTCTGCCAGCAGATCCGACAGGGCCTCCTCGACCACCTCTTGTACCGTCAGGGCGTTCTTCTGTCGCTGCCAACCGGAATAGCGACCTCCATGATAAGCGAGAATCAGAGCGTAGTTCATCGGCGATCCGAGACTAACAACATCGCAAAAGGCAGCCAGATCAAGGCATGAATCCACGGAAACAGGGGAACATCGAGAAACTGCGGCAGGTAGGACAGGAACAGCAACGCCGAGAGGGACAGCCACGCCCGGTCGCGACTCAGAGCGGCCCAGGGCAAGACCCAAAGTGCATACCAGGGATAGACCGTGGCTGAGAAGATCACGACAGCGCCGAAGACACGCCGCAGTCCAAACAGGGTCTCTCGGGACCGCCAGATGAAGACGAGAGAGATCAGCAATCCCAGCAACAGGAGGACCTTCGCCCAGAACTGTGGATAGTTGTAGTGATACAGATGGTCCCATGGTTCCGCGCGCCCGGTCAGATCCTTCAGGCGATCCAGGCCCGCCTGGACCGGCCCATGCACATCGACGCGGTCGATGATTCTCCAGAGAGGTTCGAACAGAGGCCCGTTGAACTCCCACGAGACACCGTACTCGACCAGGCCAGGTGGCGGGCCTGACGTCGACCAGAAGACCGGAATCAGCCCCGCCAGGGACAGGGCGAGGGCGACTGCGGCAAAGGACGCCGAGCGCCCGCTCTGCCGCGCCCAAATGGGAATCGCCAGAACCGGGACCAGTTTTGCCAGCACCGCTCCAGCCGCTGCCACGGCTCCCGAGAGGAGATGCCGTCCCGGCCAGGCGAGCAAGGTCGTTGCCAGAATGACCAGCGCCACGCCAAGACCATCGACATGTCCCATGCCGGCTATCTCCACGGTGACCAAAGGATTCCAGGCATACCAGATGGTGCGCTCCAGGGGCAGGTTCCAGCGACCGGCCAGCATCAGGAGAAGGGCGCAGGCGCCCAGGTCCAGCAGGGCCAAGATGGCTTTCAGTGCGTAAACAGGAGC
This sequence comes from uncultured Acidobacteriota bacterium, assembly GCA_963707075.1. Taxonomy (GTDB): domain Bacteria; phylum Acidobacteriota; class Thermoanaerobaculia; order Multivoradales; family JAHEKO01; genus CAXMQZ01. Next base: position 407,278 of record CAVPOX010000001.1, on the reverse strand, counting down.
AGGAAGCCTGGCTGAAAGCGTGAACAGAGCCTGAGCCAGGGGTGGGTAGACGGTCGGCACATCATGATGCGACATCGCGGTCCAGAGATCATCACGCAATGGCACCAACTCCGGCGCCTCGGGAGCGAGTACATAGGGGTTCAACCCCGCTCCCACGACCCGGCCGTCCCAGATGTAGCGATAGACATCGTCCGACAAACTGGGCAAGACGGGCAGAAGAAAGACTCTCAGCAACAACGCCACCGCGAGAATAAGTCCCGCTCTCGACCGGGCAGTCTGTCCTCGCAGTTGCGGACCTGCCAGCAGAAGACCCAGAAAGCCGATGGCCACACACAGCAGCGTCAGAGGCCATCGTTCCGCGAGATCGAAGATGCACAGTAGTCCGAAATGCCCGAGGACGGGTAACATTGCTGCCAATCCGAGCCGCTGAATCGAAGGCACGGACCCAAGAGATGACCTCGATGGAGTTGTTGCTTGCACAGACTGTCCTGGTGGCCTACTACCTGACTCTGGGAATTCTCTTTGTCTACGGTGTTCACCGCCTGGTGTTGGTCGCACTCTACTACCGCTGCCGCAGGCGTACGGCTCACGCCTTTCCTGTCCCCGAATCCTGGCCGCTGGTGACGGTCCAGCTGCCACTGTTCAATGAAAGATACGTGGCTACACGGCTGATCGATGCTGTCTGCGCTTTCGACTATCCGGTCGAGCAGCTCGAGATTCAGGTCCTGGACGACTCGGACGATTCGACCCGGGAGCTCGTCGCCCGGCAAGTCGACCACTACAAACGGCGCGGCTTCCGCATTCACCATGTGCATCGCCCACATCGCGAAGGCTACAAGGCGGGCGCGCTGGAAGCGGGCCTCGACACGGCCCGGGGCGAGCTGATCGCGATATTCGACGCCGACTTCGTGCCGCAGCCCGGATTCCTGAAACAGACCGTACCGACCTTCTCCGACCCCGAGATCGGCATGGTGCAGGCCCGTTGGGACCACCTGAACCGTGATTACTCCCTGTTGACTCGCATTCAGGCCGTCCTGCTCGACGGCCATTTCGCCATCGAGCACGCCGCGCGCAACAGCAGTGGCAGGTTCTTCAACTTCAACGGTACCGCCGGTATCTGGCGTCGTCAGGCCATTCGGGACGCGGGCGGCTGGCAGCACGATACCCTGACGGAAGATCTCGATCTCTCCTATCGCGCCCAGCTCGCCGGATGGAAGTTCGCTTTCCTGCCCGGTGTGACCGCACCTGCCGAGATCCCTGTCGATGTCAATGCTTTCAAGCGACAGCAATCCCGATGGGCCAAAGGCTCGATTCAGACGGCGAGAAAGCTCCTGCGCACCATCCTGCAGTCTCCGCTGCCCTGGCAGGTCAAGTGCGAGGCCGCGATCCATCTGACCAACAACACGGCCTACCTGCTCATGATTCCGCTCTCTGTGCTGGTCTTTCCGGCCATGTTCGTGCGGCGCGGGTCCGATCCCTGGCTGCTGCTGTATCTGGACCTCCCTCTGTTTCTGGGCGCCACCGGTTCGGTGCTCCTCTTCTATGTGCTCAGCCAGCGGGAGGTGAATCCTGCCTGGCGTCACGAAATCCGCTTGCTGCCCTCGCTCATGGGACTCGGCATCGGGTTGTCGGTCAACAACTCACGCGCTGTGCTCGCGGGACTCTTCCGACGTGGCGGGGTATTCGAGCGCACCCCGAAGTACCGCATCGAATCGGTCGGGGATCGCTGGCGAAACAAGCATTACCGGGTGCGAACCAACCTCTCCGTTCAGATCGAGCGGGGCCTGGCCGTCTATTCCGCCGGATGCTTCGTTCTCGCATGGCAACTCGAGATGTGGCATTCCCTGCCCTTTCTTTACCTGTTTCTGCATGGATATGTCTTCATGGCACTACTCTCCTACTCGCCCGAGCGATTGTGGGGGTTTCGCTCCCGGGCACGAGCCCGCCGGCAGGCGGCCGAATCCTGAAGCGACCCGTCATATGATTGAGTCGGAACCTTGAGTCATGGCGCTTCCCGACGAAAAGACATCGGTCCAGCAGGTCTCCCTGCGGCCCGCCCAGAGCGCTGACGGGGTCTACCTGAGTCGCTGGCGGGACGAGCCCAGTGTGCGTCAATACCAGCCTCTAGGCCACGCCTCTCTGGCCGCGTTGCAGGCAGAGCTCGGCCGTCAACAGATGTCCGACCTCTACAGTGGCAAGGGCGACAAGTTCCAGTGGATCATTCGACTGGATGATCTGCCGGCCGGCTGGATCACCCTGGTCATCACCAACTGGGACCATGGATTGGCGGAGATGGGCTATGCGCTCTCTACGGAGTATCAACGTCGCGGGCTCATGCCGCAGGCGCTGACCCAACTATTAGCGGAGCTCTTCCTGAGAACCAAACTGGAACGGCTCGAGGCACGCTGCGCTGTCGACAACATCGGCTCGCAAAAGGTCCTCGAACGAGTCGGATTCCATCGCGAGGGGCGGCTGCGCCAGTACTTCGTCCTGCGTGGGCTCCGCGTCGACAACTACCTCTACGCCATCCTGCGCCGCGACTTCCTCCCATCCCTGCAAGATCAACCCTGATCTCTCCACTCCGGCTCTACACCAGTCGGCTACTGAGTGCCGGGATCCCTGCCCGGGATAGCCAGGGGCGCTGCCGGGGTCCGGGAGGGGACGCTGCGCGCTGAGAGGACTCCCTGGAGGTGGCGCTTGCTCGCTTGACTACGGGCCGGATCGATCTTGATCCCTTCCCACCCGAGTCGGATGCCCTTGTCAAGAGCCCCGTCCTCGGACCCTCGGTAACGACCCTTGACGCGATCGCAAGGGGCGAGGGCTACACCGGCGTCGCGAACTCTAAGGTTCGTCCGTCCATTCGCCGAACGCAGCCTCACCCTCTTCTTGCGAAGCGAGGCGAATGGACGGGCGGACCGGCTGGCAGTCGGCACAGAGGCACGACCGATACAGGCTCGGTCAGATGAGCTCGAGGTTGGCGTAGCGGGCGACGAGCTTGCGTTTGCCCGCACGTTCGAAGAAAACGGTGATCTTGGCGGAGTCGCCTTCGCCTTCGAACTCCATCACCACCCCCTCCCCGAGGGTCGGGTGGCGCACCCGGCGACCACGACGCACATCGCCGACACCGGAAGGCTCGACCAGGTCCACATCCGCCGGCTTCTGGCGGCCAAAGAAGGAGTAGGCTCCGGCGGTTCGCCGGTCGTAGAAGAGCTCCGGGCTCTGGCTCACCTCGAGCTTGTCGTCCGGGAGCTCCAGCAGGAAAGGTGAATCTTCACGATCCTGGTAACGACCAGCGATACGCCGACGACGAGCACAGGTCAGCAAGAGCTTCTCCTTGGCTCGGGTCATGCCTACGTAGAGCAGCCGTCTCTCTTCCTCGATCTCGTCCTGGGAATCTCCGCTGTTGAAATGCGGCAGAATCCCGTCTTCGAGCCCGGCGACTGCCACCGTGCGAAACTCCAGGCCCTTGGCGCTGTGGAGGGTCATCAACGATACCCCCCGCTCCTGGCGCCAGTCATCGATATCCGCAATCAACGACACGTGATCCAGAAAGGCGGTCAGGAGATCCTCCTCCGTAGACCACTCTGTACTCTCGGTGAACTCCTGAGCCGCGGTCAGGAACTCCTTGATGTTCTCTTTCTTGGCTTCGTGCTCCGGCTCATCGGAGGAATACAGGTCCAGATACCCCGTCTTCTCCAGGAGATGCTCCAGCAACACCGGCAATGGGGCGCGCCCTGTTTCCTCGCGCAGCTCTTCCATCATCTTGCGGAACCCCTCGAGGGCCTTGGCACTGCGCGGAGGAAAACTCGCCATCTCGGAGTGGCACAAAGCATCCCAGAGCGATCGTCCCAACTGAGCCGCTTGCTGGTCGAGCAGTTCCTGGGTGGTCTTACCGATTCCCCGCGGTGGCTGATTCAGAATCCTCAGCAATGAAAAGTTGTCCTGGGGATTGCGCAGAACCCGCAGATATGCGACCAGGTCCTTGATCTCGGCGCGCTCGTAGAATCGCACGCCACCCACCAGCACGTAGGGGATCTGACGCCGATTGAGCTCCTCTTCGAAGACCCGGGTCTGCGCATTGGTCCGCACGAGGATCGCCATCTCGCTCAACGGACATCTCCCACGCAGCCCGTCGAGAACATTGAGGATCCATCGAGCCTCGTCCTGCTCGTCGCGTGCCCGATATAGCTCGACCGCTTCGCCATCCCCGGAATCGGTCCACAAGCGCTTCCCACGGCGTCGCTCGTTGCGCTCCACGAGGTCTCCCGAAACCGTCAAGATGTTCTGGGTCGAACGATAGTTGCGCTCCAACGTACGGACCGTTGCCTTAGGGAATATCCCTTCAAAATCGAGCACGTTGTTCAGATCGGCTCCACGCCACCGGTAGATTCCCTGGTCTTCGTCGCCCACCGCGGTTAGATTGCCTTCGGCCCCAACCAGCTCGCTGACCAGTTGCATTTGAGCGTGATTCGTGTCCTGGAACTCGTCTACAAGGAGATAGTCGATCTGCTGGCGCAGCTGCGCATGGAGATCGGATTCGGCCTTGATCAGCTTCACAGCCAGCCGCAGCATGTCGTCGAAATCCACACCGGACGAATCCCGTAGCATGTTCTGGTAGCGGCTATATACCTTCGCGACCTGGCGCTCATAAAAGTTATGTGCCGACGAGGCATACTCCTGAGGGCCTATCAGGCGATTCTTCGCACCGCTGATCGTGCCGAGTACAGCGCGCGGTGCAAAGGCGGTTTCCGAGAGATTTTCCGTGGCCAATGCTTTCTTCACCAACGCGAGCTGGTCCGCGCTGTCGAAGATCGCGAAGTCCGATCGCAAGCCAACACGAGCGCCATATCGCCGCAAAAGCCGCAAAGCAAAGCGGTGAAACGTACCCACAAACGTCGGCAGTGGCTGGATCTGGAGCAGACGCTCGACCCGTTCCTGCATCTCACCCGCTGCCTTGTTGGTAAAAGTCACCGCAACAATGGAAGCAGGATCCACGCCCAGCTCATGCACCAACCAGGCGATGCGGTAGGTAATCACGCGCGTTTTTCCCGAGCCCGCCCCTGCCAGTACGAGCTGTGGCCCGGCACCGTGGGTCACCGCCGCCAGTTGCTCGGCGTTCAGCTCCTGCTCCAGAGTGGAGCGATCAGGTATCACCATGGTCGAGGGAGATTCCTACTCGACGGTCACGCTCTTGGCCAGGTTTCTCGGCTGATCCACATCGGCTCCGCGCCGCACGGCCACGAAATAGGCCAGGAGCTGCAGGGGGACTACGTTGACCAGGGGTTGCAGGAGCTCTCCGACATTCGGCACCCGGATGATCTCATCTGCCGTCTCCTCCACTGCCGCGGCTGATCGGTCGGTCAAAGCGATGACGATGCCGTCACGAGCCTTGACCTCCTGCATATTGCTACACACCTTGTCGAAGACCCGATCACCAGTGGCAATCGCCACCACAGGAAAATCTTCGTCGATCAAGGCGATCGGACCATGCTTCATTTCACCCGCGGGATAGCCCTCGGCATGGCTGTAGGAGATCTCCTTGAGCTTCAGGGCTCCCTCCAGGGCGATCGGGTAGTTGAGTCCCCGGCCCAGATAGAGAAAATCCTCGTAGCGAAAGTAGCGGCGCGCCATCTCCTCGATCGCGTCCTCCTGCTGCAACACTTCGGTAACCGCCTTGGGCAGATGCGCGAGACCCGAGAGGTGATGGTCTTCAATCCCCAGGCCCCGTTGTTGCCTCAGATAGAGCGCGAAAAGATAGAGAGCCACCAACTGCGTCGTGAATGCTTTCGTCGAAGCGACACCGATCTCGGGACCGGCATGGGTATAGATCGATCCTTGACTGATTCGGGTAGCCTGACTTCCCCGCACGTTGCAGATGGCAAAGAGACTCGCTCCCCGCTCTTGCGCAGCTTCCATTGCGGAGAGCGTATCGGCGGTCTCACCAGACTGGGAAATCCCCAAGGCCAGCACGCTGGAATCGACCACCGGATCACGATAGCGGTACTCGGAGCCGTAGTCGACTTCCACAGGGATACGGACCAGCTCCTCGATCAGGAACTTCCCCACCAGACCCGCATGCCAGGAGGTTCCGCAAGCCAGCAGATGTACACGCTGGACCCGCGCGGCGATCTCGGGCGTCAGTACCAGACTGTCGAAGTCGATTCTCCGCCGCTCGAAATCGACGCGGCCGGCAAAGGTATCCTGAACGGCTTGTGGCTGATCGTGGATCTCCTTGAGCATGAAGTGCTTGTAGCCGCCCTTTTCCGCCTGGATCGGATCCCAGTTCAGTCGCATCACGGAGCGCTCGACCGCCTCACCCTGACGATCCCAGATTTCCAGCCCCTGGTCGCTGATTCTCCCGAGATCACCGTTCTCGAGAAAGATCACATCCTGGGTGTAGCGCAACAGGGCTGCGGGATCGGAGGCTAGAAAGGTCTCGTCCTCACCGACGCCAAAGACCAGGGGCGGACCCTTACGGGCGACCACGATCTCGGGCTCGCCCGATTCGGTCGACACTGCCGCGATCGCATACAGCCCCTCGAGCTCGGCGGTCGCACTCTGCACTGCAGCACGCAAATCGCCCTTGAAATGCGAGCTGATCAGATTGGCGACTACCTCGGTGTCGGTGTCGGAAGAGAACTCCCAACCTTCCTGCAGGAGTCGATTCTTGAGTGGCAGGAAGTTCTCGATAATCCCGTTGTGGATCAACGCCAGGCGACCCTTGGAGTCGATGATGGGGTGGGCGTTGCGTTCCACCGGGGCACCATGGGTCGCCCAGCGGGTATGCCCCAGTCCGTAGGAGCCACTCAGCGGCTTCTTCTCGAGCTTCGCGACCAGGTTGTCGAGTTTGCCCTCGGCTCTGCAAGCGGAGAACTTGCCGCCCTGCAATACCACCACTCCAGCAGAGTCGTAGCCTCGATAGGCCAGACTTTGCAAGCCCTCGAGCAGGAGAGGGAGGACTTCACGCTTGCCGATATAGCCAACGATTCCGCACATCGGATCGATCTACCCCTTCTTTCGTCGCCTGAAGCGCCTGGCCCAGTCGGCGATATTCCGTTGTTTAGCACGCCCTACTGCCAGCGCGCCGGCAGGAACGTCCCTGGTGACCACCGAGCCCGCTCCGGTCATGGACTCGTCCGCGATCTCCACCGGAGCGACGAGCATCGTATCGCTACCGATCAAGACTCTCCGGCCAATCCGGGTCGAATGCTTGTCGACTCCGTCATAGTTGCAGGTAATGACCCCGGCTCCGATGTTGGATCCTTCACCGATAGTGGCATCCCCAATGTAGCTCAGATGGCTGGCCTTGACTCCCCGGTCGAGCTCCGAGTTCTTGATCTCGACGAAGTTCCCGACCTTCGACCCCGGACCGATCACCGCTCCCGGTCGCAGACGCGCAAAAGGTCCAATCCGGCAGTCCGCAGCTACCTGGGCTCCTTCCAGAACCGAATAGGGTGCAATCTCGACACCTGAGTCTACCGATGTGTCGCGCAGCCACACGCCTTGATGCAGGACACATCCCTCACCCACCCTGGTCTGCCCGAGGAGCACCACTCCAGGATGGATGACGGTATCGCGGCCGACATGGACGTTGGCTTCGATCGTGACCCGGTCCGCATCCAGCAGGGTGACGCCTGCCGCCATCAGGTCTGAGGCATGACGGCGGTTGAGGGCTCGATGCACTCGACCCAGGTCGGCCCGGTTGTTGACGCCAAACGACTCGGAGGGATCCTCCAGGTCGACCAGCTGCACGGGCAGACCCCGACGCGCCGCATCATTCAGAGCGTCCGTGAGATACAACTCACCCTTGGCGTTATCGGGTTCCAGCCGTTCGAGAAACTCGAAGATCGCGGGGGCCGGAAGGGCGTAGAGACCGGCGTTGACTCGCCGAATGGTCAGTTCCTCGGGCCTCGCATCGGCGGCCTCCACGATGGCCTCGAGAGTTCCATCCGATCGAGCCAGAACCCGCCCCAACGAGCCGGGATCGTCCAACTCGGCCACTGCCATCGCTCCCCAGCCGTTGCGCGCGGCATCCACCAACGCCTCCAGGGTTTGTCCGCGGACCAGGGGAACATCACCCGAGAGAACCAGGAGAATGCTGTCTCGAGTGACCTGCGGCGCAGCCTGTGCCAGGGCGTGCCCCGTCCCCTTTTGCTCTGTCTGCAAGACCCATCCCAGATCATCATCGGCCATCGCCGACCTGACCTGCTCGGCACCGTGTCCGACGACCACCGAGATCTGATCACAACCAGCCGATCTGGCGGCCTCGACCACCCACTGCAACATCGGCCTGCCAGCGGCCAGGTGAAGCACCTTGGGGGTCGATGAACGCAGTCGCGTGCCCTGCCCGGCCGCCAAGACCACAGCGTGAACGTTGTCCGCGACCGGGCTCATTGCAGATGTCCTCGATGGATGAGATCGACGACGGCGCGGCTGAGCTTGACAGGATCGTGACGCACCAGAGGGCCATCCGCCAACAGGTCTCGCTCGACGACCTCGACGCCTCGCTGCCGCAGAACTTCCCGCGCGACGTCGACCGGCTCCGAACCCTTTTCCCGGTATGCGGGCAATCGATCGGCTGGAATCTCGTTCGAATGGACCAGGACCACATCAACCACGCCTTTGCCGGCATATCTCTCGATGGCATCGAGATGGGCCACTGCGTCCAGACCGTCGGTTTCACCCGGTTGGGTCATCAGGTTGATGGGCAGGACCACGAGACCCCGACAGGCGTGAACGGCCTCAGCGATGCCGGGAATCAGCAGGTTGGTGATCACCGAGGTGTAGAGCGAGCCCGGCCCGAGGAGCACCATGTCGGCTCGCTCAATCGCCTCGACGGCGGGCGGAAAGGCGACCGGCTCGGCCGGCTCCAAGCGGACCTCGTGCAGAGGCTCACCCGACTTGCCAACAGCCGATTCCCCATCGTAGGTGCGCCCCGATTCTCCCCGTGCCAGGATGTGCAGATCGTTCAGGGTCGCCGGCAGAATGCGCCCACGGACTGATAGTACGGATTCGGCAGTGAGAATTGCCTGATAGAAATCGCCTGTGATCCCGCTGAGCGCAGCCAGAAACAGGTTGCCGAAAGAGTGCCCCGAAAGGCCCTCGCCATTGCCGAACCGATACTGAAACAGCCTGGCGAGAAGATCCTCGTCATCGGCCAGAGCGACGATGCAGTTGCGAATGTCTCCCGGAGGGAGGACGCCGAAATCGCGACGCAGGCGCCCCGAGGAGCCTCCATCATCGGTTACGGCCACCACGGCAGTCAGCTCGGCGATCTCGTCACCCACATGATGCTTGAGACCGCGCAGTAGATTGCCCAGGCCGGTCCCCCCACCCAGCGTGGTCAGGGACACATCAGCTCTCCGCTCAGAAGAAGAGTTGCTTGTATTCCGGGTCGCTGCGAAGCTGCTCGAAGTCGGCGTCGTGGAAGGCATGAATCCGGTTCTTCGGATTGAGCTCGATGGCCAGAGAGAGAAAGCTGCTCGCCTTCTCTCGATCGTCCATCAAGGCGTAGATTGAAGCTGCCAAATAGGCGAATCGTTCGTCCTTGCTCTGCCGCCCCCCGCGGCTACATATCGCCAACGCCTCTTCCAGATTGCCGCGATTGCGCTCGTAGACGGCAGTCAGAAAGGGATCGTCTTCGTTGCGTTTCGCTCCCTCACCGAGCTCTTCCTTGCATACTCGCAGGTAGCGACGGGACTGACCCACCAGATCGGCCTCGTTGCTCTCGTCGACCACGCGGCTGAATTCCTTGGCCGCCGCCTTCCATTTGCCCTGTTGCATCGCCTTGAGACCGCGCTGATACACCGCGAGCAATGGGTCCGGGGGCCGTTCGATGTAACCATGACCATCTTTGGTGCCCAGTTGCAGGATCTTGAGTTGTTTGAGGACTTCTTCCGGCTGGGTCTTGAAGCGTTCTACGAGCTCCTTCAGCACCCTGACCTTGGCATATCTCTTGAGATATGTAATCTCCTGGGGTTTCCAGCGTTTTGCCATCTAGTTTCGAGTCTTCCTATTTCTTTCTCAGCTCTACCAGAATCTGCTTGGCCACGTTCTTCAGGGTATCGAAGACTCCGACGCCCTGGGTAGCGATACCGATAAAAGTGGGTTCACGTTTGAAATTGAGCATCCGATACATTTCGTCGACCGGCATGACACTCGGCAGGTCGCGCTTGTTGAACTGGAGCGCATAGGGGATCGTCTTCAGGTCGAAACCGTGCTCGTCCAGATTCTCCTCCAGATTGCGAATCGACTCGATGTTGGCTTCCATGCGGTCGACCTGGCTGTCGGCAACAAAGACCACACCGTCGACACCTTTTAGAATCAGCTTTCGACTGGCGTCGTAGAAAACCTGTCCAGGTACGGTGTAGAGATGGAAACGGGTGGTGAACCCGCGGATCGTTCCCAGGTCGAGAGGCAAGAAGTCGAAAAAGAGCGTCCGGTCGGCCTCCGTTGCCAGGGAGATCATCTTGCCCCGGCGATCGGGTGCCGTCTTGTTGAAGATGTGCTGCAGGTTGGTCGTCTTGCCGCCCAGACCCGGGCCATAGTAGACGATCTTGCAGTTGATCTCTTTGGCAGCGTAGTTGATGAACGTCATGACGCAGGACCCGCTCTGCCGCTACTCGTCTCGGACTAGCCCTTGTCTACTCGCTGAAAAGGGAGTCGATGTCTTCGTCGGTGATCTCGGCAAACGGGCTCGATTGCACCTGACCGCCAGGCCCCCTGCCTTCCTTGCGCGTCATGTCCTCGAAGATCTCGTCCATCTCGGCGCTGGCTCGCTTGACCCGCAAACGCACCAGTCCGAGCGAGGATCGCTCATCGAAGATGACGAGCAGGATGGCACGACGCGCCACAATCGAGATGTGGATGTGATCCCGCTGGCCCTCGTGAAAAAGAACCGAGAACTCGCGTTCTCCGATCAACTTGGCCAGACCATCGGTGGCCGCCACATTGCCGGCGGTCAGTGATGCCAGCGACGTGGTGTCGAACTCATCGACATCGCCCGCTGCAGCGATCTGCTGGCCATTCTTGTCGATCAGAAAGACCGCTTTGGCATTCGAGTCGTATCGGAGACGGCGCAGAGCCTGCTCGAGTCGCTCGAACTCCTCCTCGTAGACCTCCATGTAAGCTGTCGCCATCGGTATCCTCTCAGGGGCAGCGCGAAAGTATCACACAGCCAATTTCCAACTCTTGGAGCATCGATTCTATGGCATTTCCTGTCAAGGTAAAACGTCACTGACGAGGAGTTGCGGCCACATAGTAACTGCCGGATCGATCATCTCTTTCCAACCGGATGATCTGATGCCGGTCGGCGTCCTCGAGGAATTCCGAGAAGGTGGCAAAGCCAAGGCTGCCCAGATCGAGGTCGGGCTGACGATTTCGCATCTCCCGCTTCAGCTTCGCGCCCCAGATCACCTCGCTTCCCTCCTCTCCCAGGCTGTCGATGATCTCGACAAGAGCCGTGAACAGGGGCGACCTCGTTTCATCGGTCTCTTCCGGGATCTGCGTTTCGGGCTCTGAGGGTGAGAACTCGTTGTAGAAGAGGAACTCATCACAGGCCTCGGCCAGTACCGGCAGGACTGCGTCATGGATTCCCAAACCGAGAACCTGCTTCCTGGCGGCTTTGAGCTTCTCCACCAGGGGCGTGAGATCGGTCTCAGCGGAGAAAAGGACGAAGATATCGGGAGCCTGGCTGGAGTAGCAGAGTTCCATGGCGTCCAGGGCAAGCGGCATGCTGACGCTCGTGCCACCCGAGTGCTCGGCCGGCGGAAGATCGATCACATCGACCCCTGCAGAGCGAAAATCGTCTTCGAGCTCGCTCAGCCTGTGCCAGTCACCGTAGGCCTTTTTGTGGACCACTTGTCCCCGTCGGCCCAGTTGATCGAGGACCAGCTTCAGGTCGAGATCCTCCACATTGGCCGACTGCATCGCCATGGCGATACTTTCGGCATCGCACAACAGCGCCAGCGGACGCGCACCTTTGGCCGCAGGCTTGCGCCGCCGGCTTGATGACCGCTTTCTGCCTGATCGACGCTGCCCCTCTTCGCTCTTCTGTTCGGGCTTGCCTTCAGCCGATATCGCCGAGCGGTCCGCCGAGCTCTGGGCTGGCGATCCACCGGATCTTCTGGGTTGAGCGGCTTTTTTGGGCTTCGCTGTCTTGACTGGCTTCGCGGTTTCTTCGGACTTTGCCGGTCTTTCCGGCCTGCTGCCCTTGGGCTCGTCTTCGTCGGCCGGGGGGCGCAGCCACCAGGGATTCACGTTCTATTTCCCTCCCTCTGCTGATTCAGATCCTAGCATTCTCATTCGCAAGCGGGCTCTACCCATCCGGGGTAGGCCAACAGGTCCTCCGAGTGCAGCATCCTCACCAGCTGTCCCGCTCGCTCCTCCGCCGGCTCCACCTGCTCACCATATTCCTGTCGCAGGTCCTCGGCCATTTCGGCTACGGTCTTTTCGCCGTCCATGAGTCGCCAGGCAAAACTGCTGCGTTCGTCGAGTCGAATTCGTCGAACCGCCAGCCAATACCGCAGGCGCATCCCCAGGCTTCCGCTCGGCTTCGGCCGCTCGATGACGACCCGTCCCGACTCTTCTTTCCAGGGAGCGACACGCACCGGAGCCAGCTCCAGGAGATTAACCTGCTCGAGCTGCTCCCTCAGACGTCGTCGTCTGCTCTTCAGTCCTTCTACTCCACCTTGGTGGCCGGTGCCCCGACATCTCGCATTCGCTTCATGGGAACCACGACCAGCAAGTAGATCAAAACGGGATAAATGATCAGGCTCAGCCAAAACCGGGGCGTGATGGCCCCGGTGATCTTCTCGTGGACGGCCATCAGGGGAGCATAGATGTCCGCGCCCAAAACCATGAACGCCAGTGCAACGGCCATCAGCGCTTCGCCAGCGATGAATCCCGATGACATCAATATCCCCGAGTTTTCGGCCCGGGTTCTCTCCTCGTCGGTGGCTTCCACCTTGTCGAGTCGCTTTTCCAGGAGCCACTTGATCAGACCACCCACGAAAATCGCTGCCGTCGAGTAGAACGGCAGGTACATCCCTACTGCGATCAGCATGGGCGACGGAGAACCGATCAGGATCAAACCCAGAGCGAGAAACATACCCACGATCACCAGGGGCCACGCCATCTCACCACCCACGATGCCGTTGGCCATCAGTGCCATCAGTCCCGCCTGCGGAGCCGGTAACTCGGCTGAACCGATGTGGTAGACCTTGTCCAGGGCCATCAAAGGGAAGGCGAGCACGGCGGCCGCGAAGATCACACCGATGATCTCTCCAACCTCCATCCGCCAGGGCGTGCCGCCCAGAATATGTCCGACCTTGAGGTCCTGCATCATGTCCCCGGCGATTCCGGCAGCGCAGCACACCACGCCCGCCACGCCCAGCACTGCCGCCACACCATGAACACCCGTCAAACCCATGAAGACCATAAGCACTGCCGAGATCAACAGCGCGCTCAGCGTCAATCCCGAGATCGGGTTGTTGGAGCTGCCAATCAGCGCTACCAGATAGCCAGCTACCGCGGCGAACAGGAAGCCGAGAATCACCATGACGATGGTAAGCACCAGGGCGCCACCGAAATTCTGCGCGAAGTAGTAATACAGGAAGAAGGTCGCAATCGCCATCACGCCAATTGCCATGAAGACCTTCTTGAAATCCAGATCGATCTCGGTGCGCTCGCTCAGTTCGCCCTTGTTCGAGCCGCCAATGTCCACCAAAGCCTTCTTGATCCCCGCCACCAGAGAGCTGCGCAGGTTGTAGAGGGTGTAGAAAGCCGCCACGATCATCGTCCCGACAGCCAGGGGCCGGACCTGCTTGGACCAGATCTCGGTGGCCAGGTCGAGCATCGTGGCATCGGTCCCAAGCCCCTCGGCGAGGCCCGGGGCGAGAAAGACCGCCAATGGCACCAGCAGCAACCATCCCATGACCGCACCGGCAAAGAGCACGGCCGACACCCGCATGCCGACGATGTATCCCACACCGATCAGCGCGGGTGATGCCGACGGCGTCTCCAGCAGCAGACCACCGCCGTAGCTCATCTTCTGTCCCAGAATCTCGATGTTGGACTTGCCGAAGGTATAGAACTTCTGGGCACTCTGTTCCACGAACTGGATGCCGTTGGAATTCTTCACCAGCTCCCAGAGCGCGGCAAGGCCCATCGCGCCAAAGACCAGCCCGGCGCCTGTCTGGCCACCTTGCCCAGCCTTGACGATCTCGGCGGCTGCGACGCTCTCGGGAAAGGGCAGGTCAGCCTCCACCACCAGTGTCCGGCGCAGGACGATGACAAACAGCACTCCGAGGATTCCACCGATCATCATGATGGCGGTGGCTTCCCAATAGTGGAGAGTGTCCCACGCACCACTGATCACGAAGGCCGGAATGGTGAAAATGGCTCCGGCCACCAGGGCTTCACCCACCGAGGCGGTGGTTCGGGCGACGTTTTCTTCGAGAATCGTACCGCCCAGTCCGCGCAAGGCGGCCATCGCCACCACTGCGGCGGGAAAGGTGGCCGCAACCGTCAGGCCGGCCTTCATTCCCAGATAGGCATTCGCCGCACCCAATCCGACCGCCATGACGACGCCCAGCAGCACAGCCTTGACCGTCAGTTCCGCCATTTCCTGCGAAGCGGGAACGAACGGCTGATCCGTTTTGTCTGCCATCGAGATTCTCCGTAAGTTATTGCAATCTGGCGCATTGTAGGCCACGCCTCGAAAGCAGGTCAAACCGGTACAATCAGGACTTCAACGCGAGGGAGGAAGACCATCATGACTTTTGTTCGAGATCTGGAACCCAGGGACCTGTGGTGCCACTTCGACGATATTCTCACCATTCCACGTGGATCCAAGAACGAAGACAAGATAAGGCAGTTCATCATCGATATGGCGGAGGCTCAGGATCTGGAGTACCAGGTCGACTCCACGGGCAACGTGGCCATCAGCAAGCCCGCCAGCAAAGGCAAGGAGAACTGCGCCATCACCATCCTGCAGAGTCATATGGACATGGTGCAGGAAAAGAACTCAGACGTGGAGCACGATTTCGAGAAAGATGCCATTCAGCCCGTGCAGGAAGGCGACTACGTCAAAGCCGCGGGAACGACTCTGGGATCGGACAACGGCATTGGCCTGGCCGCCATGCTGGCGGTGATGCAGTCATCGGACATGGTTCACGGCCCGCTCGAGCTTCTCTTCACCGTCGATGAGGAGACGGGCCTGACCGGTGCCAAGCACCTCGACTCGGCGATGCTCAAGGGGCGCCGATTGATCAATCTGGACTCCGAGGAAGAAGGAGCCCTCTGTGTCGGCTGCGCTGGCGGGGCCGACAGCCAGATCAAGGTGCCTCTCGAAAAGGTCGACGCGGCAGCCGGCGCGGTCGCCCTACGTGTTCGACTAGCCGGTCTCCAGGGTGGCCACTCGGGCATCGATATTCACCTGCAGCGCGGCAATGCAACGCAGTTATTGACCAGAGCACTCTATGCCGTTTCACTTTCCACCGAGTTCGATCTGGCGAAGTTGGCAGGTGGCAAAGCCCACAATGCCATCCCCCGGGAAGCGATCGCCGAGGTGATGATCCGCCCCGCCGATCGGGACGCTTTCGTCAATGGTCTCGAGGACGAGCTCGCCGGAATCAAGGAAGAGTTCAAGTCTGTCGATCCGAATATGGAGTGGCAGATCGGGGAGATCGATGCACCGACCCAGATCTGGACACCCGAAACCACCGCCCGTATCCTGCAGCTGATCTCGGCGCTTCCACATGGCGTGATGATGATGAGCAACGATATTCCGGGATTGGTGGAGACCAGCACCAACCTGGCGACAGTCGTGCCGAAGGGAGACATCCTGCAGATCGGCCTCTCGAGCCGCAGCTCCGTGGCCACCGCGTTGACCGCGCTGCGTCAGAGAATCCGGGCTCTCGCCTCACTGGGCGGGGCGAGTGTCGAGGAAGAGCCTGGCTATCCTGGCTGGAAACCCGACCTCGAGTCGGAGATTCTGAAACTGGTCAAAAAGGTGCACCTGGAGACCCTGGGGAAGGAACCGAGAGTCGAGGCGATTCACGCCGGTCTCGAATGCGGGCTCATCGGGGAGATGATTCCCGGCATGGACATGGTCTCGATCGGGCCCCACATCGATTTTCCCCATTCTCCCAACGAAAGGGTGAAGATCAGCTCGGTTGAACACTTCTACAGGCTTCTCACCACCACCCTCGAGGAGCTGGCCTCCGGCTGTTAGATGGCTCACCGTCTGGCGCTACTCGTCACAGGTGCTTCGGGGATGGCGTTGCCACGCCATCTGCTCGTGGCAATGGCCAAGCATCCCGATGTGGAGGAAGTCCACCTGGCAGTCTCCAAGGGCGCTGTCCAGGTCCTCAAGCACGAAACCGAATTCGCCGGCAATGTCATCGAAGCTCTCGTCGCAACAGCTCGGCTGCAGCCGGAATGGCGGCAGAAGATCAGCATTTATCGAGAGAATGAGCTCGATGCGCCCATCTCGTCCGGGTCCTTCACCCTGACGGGCACCGCGATTGTCCCTTGCAGCGCAGGGACGGCCGGAGCCCTCGCTACCGGTGCCGCGGGGACCCTGGTGCATCGCGCTGGAGCCGTGGCGCTGAAGGAGCGCTGGCCCCTGGTCCTCGGTTTTCGCGAAACTCCCCTGACGGTGATCCACCTGGAGAATCTTCGCCGACTGGCCTATCTGGGCGCGACCATCTTGCCGCCGATGCCAGCCTTCTACGTTGGCGGTGAGGACTTCGACCGATTCCTGGATCACTATGTTCTCAGGGTCCTGGACGCCTTTGGCATTCACGAACCCGGGGAGCCCGGACTCCGCTGGAAGAGCGATTAGCCCCGCTCGACTTCGACGCGCGCATCATTGAAGCACGCCGCCCCGCCGACGACGTTGACATGATCGGGGCACAAAGCCACCGAGGTGGCACCGTTGCGCGACGACTTCTGCCAGGCGCCCTTGGGCATCGAAACGACCCCCGGACGAATCCGGTCGGTGACGGTGGCGGTGCACTCCACCACACCCAAAGTATTGCGGACTGTGACCGCGTCGCCGGTCTGGATACCACGAGCTGCAGCGTCTGCTGGGTGGATCTCGAGCTGCAGGACCGGGCAGTTGGTTTCACCGAAAGTGCTGCTGATCATCTTGCCGCTGGCCGGCGAGATCAGCGCCAAGGGAAAGTCGTCCTCGGGACTGGCAAAGGCAAAGGGCTCGGGCCCCAGAACCGTCGGAGTCAGATGCACCTTGCCATCGGCGGTCCGGGGATGAACGGTCTCGAACTGAATGGGACTCGGACCAGGAAAATCGAAACTGCCGATGGCTCCCGCCAGGAGCCGTTCAGCCGAGACCGGTTTCCCGTTCAGGTCGGTGGCCTCGGCAGCTCTGGTGAGCAGCTCCTCTTCGGTCCAGGAGAAAGCCTCATCAGTGAATCCGATCGACGAGGCGAGATCAGCAAACAACCTCTGGTTCGTGCGGGCCTCCCCGGTCGGCTCGACAACAGGGGGAGCACCACCCAGGACATAGCTGCCATAGCCCGCCTTCAGATCCCAACCCTCGAGGAATGTCGTCGCCGGTAGGACGATATCCGCGAAGCGCGCCGTATCCGTCATGATCTGCTCGCTCACCACGGTAAAGAGATCGGGGCGGCGCAGGCCTTCGATCACGGCATTCTGATTCGGCACGGTCGCAACCGGATTGGCGTTATAGACGAAGAGCGCCTTGACCGGCGGTGTCATCTCTTCGTTGAGCCAGCGCCCCAACTGCGTCATGTTGAGGCTTCGTCGATCACTTTCCCCCAGATCTCCGAGCAGCAGGGTCTTGTCGAATCGCTTGGCGCCACCGTTGCTCATCAAGTAGCCGCCTCCACGCTGACCAAACTTCCCGAGCAGAGTCGGCATGGCCAGCACTGCGGCGACCGCCTGTCCGCCGTTGCGGTTCCTCTCCAATCCCCACCCACAACGCAGGAGAGCGGGTTCGGTCTTGGCATAGGTGCGAGCCAAAAGCTCGATCTGCGCCGCCTCGACGCCGGCTACGGCAGCTGCCCGTGCTGTCGACCAGTTGCTGGCTGCCGCCAACAAGGGCTCGACATCGACAGCATGCCGGTCGAGGAATGTCTCATCGAGCGACCTCTCGCGACGCCATGCCTCGATCATGGCCAACGCCACCGGCAGATCGGTCCCCGGGCGCACTCCCAGATGCAGGTCGGCTTCACCAGTCGAGAAGTTCCGACGCGGATCGACCGAGGCGATGAACGCGCCGTTGCGCTTCGCCTCTCTTAGATAGGGTACGAGATGGATATTCGAAGCCTTCGGATTTGCACCCCAGATGACGATGAACCGGGCGTGAGGAAAGTCCTCGAATGCCACTCCGGGCATTCTGCCGTACATGCCGCGCGCCACCTCGGTGGTTGGCACGGCACAGATGGTCAGATCGAGCCGGGAAGCGCCGAGGCGGTGAAAGTAGAGCGCGTCCAGAAGACCGTCGGTCAACATCCCGTTGGAGCCACCGTAGTGAAATGGCACGATCGCCTCGCCTCCGAACTGCTCACGAATGGCCTCGAATCGGCGGGTGATCTCCTCGAGGGCCGCATCCCACGAGATCGCCTCGAACCGCCCCTCGCCTTTACCTCCCACCCGGCGCAAGGGCTCCACCAACCGATCCGCATGCTCCTGACGACGACCGAAATTGGCGACCTTGCTACAGATGAACCCGGAGGTATTGGGGTGATCGAGACGACCACCGATCCGCACCACCCGTCCGTCTTCCACCTCCACCTCGAGCGCGCAGGCGTCCGGGCAATCCATCGGACATGTGGTGTTCAGCGTCATCCTGGAGTCGAAGTGTAAAGCATCGAGCGTCGGACGCATCTGGATTTGCCCCTCGACTTGGGATACAAATCCCCCGTGACTCCCCTTCGCAACCTGCGCACGGTGCTCGAGATGATCAAGTTCGAGCACACCCTCTTCGCCCTGCCGTTCGCCTTCATGGGCATGATGCTGGCCGCCGGTGGCTGGCCCTCCTGGCGAGACCTGGCCTGGATCGTTGTCGCCATGGTGGGGGCTCGCAGTGCCGCCATGAGCTTCAATCGGTTGGCCGATCGTCGAATCGACGCCGCCAACCCCAGAACTGCCGATCGCGCCCTGCCCGCCGGACAGGTCTCTCCAGGCTTCGTCGCCGCCTTCACGGCGGCCAACTGTGCGCTCCTGATCCTCGCCGCCTGGCAGCTGACTCCACTCGCTCTGGCCCTTTCACCTCTCGCCCTGCTGATTCTGCTCGGCTATTCCTTGACCAAGCGCGTCACCTCACTCTCCCATGTCGCCCTCGGGCTGGCACTTGCCGGAGCCCCGTTGGGAGCCTGGATCGCCATCCGCGGGGACATCACCGTGACGCCCCTGCTGCTTGCTGGTGCCGTCCTTTGCTGGGTGGCGGGCTTCGATGTCCTCTATGCCCTGCAGGATCTCGACTTCGATCGGCAGGCCGGGCTCCACTCGATTCCGGTTCGCTTCGGCGAGACCGGGGCGCTGGTCGTCTCCGCTGCCCTGCACCTGGGCATGATCGTCCTTCTCGCCCTGCTTCCCGGTTCCTACCCGCCCGGTCTCGGGGCCTTCTACTGGATCGGCGTTGCAGGTTGCCTGGCCCTCCTCGGCTTCCAACACTGGGTCGTGCGACCGGGTGATCTGTCCCGGCTCGACGCGGCCTTCTTCCAGGCCAACGGATTCCTCGCGGTATGGCTGTTCGCCGCGACCATGCTCGATCTGGGGCTTCGCACCTGACCCACCTCATCGGGTGGGCTCTTGAACCCACCCCAAGGGGTGTTCCGCCGACGTTTGATCGGGAGTAGCAAAGAGCTGACCGAAAAGGGCAAAGTCGGCGGAAGCCGGCCCCGCAAAGCCACGGGTCTTTGGGTTCATTCGCCTGTTTCGAGTCCCACCTGTCGCGTCGAAGATCGCCGGGCTACCGAAGTCATCCCATTACGGGGGAATGCGAGGTGGAGCCATGCAGTCGTTCAAGAGCCGTCTGACGATCCCGAGACTTGTAGCCCTGGTGCTGACACTGGCTGGGCAGATCGCTCATGCGAATGTCCCACAACAGGCTGAATCTCTCGATTTTCGCATCGACGCCCAAATCGATGAACTGCGCAGCCAGCTGAGCCCTCTTCTGCAGGATTCAAGCGATCAGTATCTGGCAGACCGCCTGAACTCTGTTGCACTCCAACTCGCCAATATCGAAAGGCTCCATCTCGCAGGTCGTCTCGCAAGACGGCCGCTGCGAAGCCAGGCTCAGCTTCACACGAGCCTGACCTATCTCAGGACGGAGCTCAGGAGGCTCCACATCGAACCCGGAAGGCCTCCCACCCTCGAGCCCCGGAACGGTGCGGTGGGGACCTTCTCGGGGACGGTGACGGGTAGCGGCGCTCCCGCGGGTATCGAAGGCGTCTTCATCGACATCTTCGATCTGACTGGTGAATGGGTGGGCAGTGTCGTCACGGACAGCAACGGCGATTACACGACCCCAGGCCTGTCGCCGGGCGATTACTTCGCCAGAACCAACGACATGACTGGCTACATCAACGAGCTCTACGATGACATCCCCTGCTACTTCATCTGTGACCTTGCTCGGGTCGGCAGGTCCATCACCGTACACGCGAGCTCGGATACCCCGGACATCGATTTCGATCTCGAGCCGGGTAATACGATCTCCGGCACGATCACGGATGCCGCAGTCGCCCCACCCGACAACAGACTGGAGTTCGTGACAGTGGATTTCTTCGATGAAGACGGCCAGTGGGTGAGCAACCCCTCCAGCAACGCCAGCGGAGACTATGTGACTCCCGGAATGCCTTCCGGAACCTACTATGCCATCACCTTCAATCTGGACCAATATCTGAATGAGGCCTATGACGACCAGCTCTGTGTGGGCCATTGTGCCCCGACCGCGGGGGCAGAGATCGTCATCACTCCGGGTCTCGATACCGAGGGTATCGACTTCGAGCTGGTCAAGGGCGGCTCCGTCTCCGGCATGGTCACCGCAGATCCGGCCGGAACGCCTATCGAGAACGTGGTGGTCGAGATTTACGAGTCCGACGGTGACTGGAGGGGTACCGGCTGGACCGACAAGACCGGCGCCTACATCACTGGTGGCGGCCTACCTGCTTCCGCAACGTATAGAGCTCTGACTTTTGCGCCGGCCCCTTTTCTGAACGAGCTCTACGACGGTATGCCGTGCTCCGGTGGATGTGACCTGACGATCGGCACACCGATTGTCGTGAGTCTCGGAGCCGAGACAATGGGCAAGAACTTCGCCCTGTCTTCCGGAGGAACGTTTTCCGGCATCGTGACCGATGGTGCCGCCGGTCTGGTGGGTGTGCAGATCGAGATTTTCGACACCGCTGGCAATTTTCTGCACACCGCTTTCACAGACGGTGCAGGTCGCTATGTGACTCTCGGACTGGCGGCCGGGAACTATCACGCCAGAACCTGGAACGACCGCGGTCTGATCAACGAGCTGTTCGACGACATTCCGTGCTTCCTCTGCGATGTGACCAGCGGCACGCTGATCGCAGTTTCGGATGGAGGTGCAGACACCCCGGGAATCGACTTTGTTCTTACCGACGGCGGCACCCTGTCGGGGACCGTAACCAGTACCGCCACAGGAGATGAGCTCACGGGCGTCATCGTGGACATCTTCGACTCTGCCGGTACATGGCTCGCCAACCCCACCACCGATGTCCAGGGTCGCTACGCCTCTCCGGGTCTACCAACGGGTGACTACTACGCGCGCACCTGGAATACCGCTGGCTACGTCAACGAGCTCTACGATGACCACCCGTGCCCGCCGACGTGCGACCCCGTTTCCAATGGAACCATCATCGGTGTGCAGGTCGGAGCCGACACCGGCGGCATCGACTTCGAACTCGACAGCGGTGGCTCCATCTCCGGCACCATCACGGACGCCGGCACCGCTCAACCGATCGCCAACATGACAGTCGAGATCTGGGACGCCAACGGCGACTACGCCACGGGCACTGTCTCGCAGACGAACGGCCACTACGAGGTCACCGGACTGTCTCCCGGCACCTACTTCGCCACGACCTGGAACACTCTCGGCTATCCAGGAGCGCTCTACCATGGCTATTCCTGCCAGGGTTGTGAAGCTCTCCTCGGTACGCCCATCGTCGTGATCGCAGAGGCTGCGACCCAGGGGATCGACTTCGAGCTCCGCAAGGGTGGGTTTGTTGCTGGAACTGTGACTGAAACGATGTCAGGGCGCGGAATCGGTGACGTTCACGTCGAGATCCGGAGTGTCGCCGGGCAACTCGCTTCCTGGATCGCGACCTCTGCCGACGGCTCCTACACGACGACCTGGCCTTTGCCAGCTGGGACCTACTATGTCAATACCTGGAACGACCAGGGATACATCAACGAGGTGTATGCCAATAAGCCATGCGCCGCCTGCGACTCGACCACCGGTACAGCCATCAACATCGGCAGCGGTACCACCACTTCCAGAATCGACTTCGAACTGTCCATCGGTGGATCGATCAGCGGCACGCTGACCCTGGCGGATCCCGATGACGCACCCTTGACCACTATTCAGATTTTCGACGAAAACGGCCAGTGGGTCTGGTCACAGAGGCCTCCGACCAACTCTGGGGACTACGCCATCGACGTCGGCCTGCCGAGCGGGAAATACTACGCTCGCACAGCCGGCGGCCGTCCCTATGTCAACGAAGTCTGGAACGACCAGCCTTGCCTCTTCGACTGCGACGTCGTCAACGATGGCCAGGCGATCCAGGTTGCTGCGCCAAACACGACGGCAGGCGTGGACTTCGAGCTCGCTCCCGGTGTCAAGCTCTCGGGCACAGTCAAGGATGCGACCACTCAGACAGGCATCGCTGACAGCCTCGTAGAGATCTTCAACCCGGCAGCCGAGCGTATAGCGCGCTGTCGCGTTGGAGCGAACGGCATCTTCACCTGCCGGCAGGCCGTCCCTTCCGGAACCTACTACGCGGCGACCGCCAACTATGCTGGCTATCTCGACGAGCTTTACAGCAACCCGAGGAAGCAGTGTCCTGGTGGCGGGCAGTTCTGCGATGTCACCCAGGGAACTCCCGTTGTCGTGGATGTGTCGACACCCCCGGATGAGCTCCACTTTACCCTCACCCGCGGGGCCTGGTTTGAGGGGTCGGTGATCGACAGACTCGAGCGTCGGGGGTTGCCCGGGACCAGAATCCTCGTCTACTCCAACTCTGGAGATCTGATCGCCGAGATTCTATGGGAGCAACCCCTGTCGCAGGTCTCAGCGGGCTCCTACACCTCCTGCGGACTGCCCGCGGGCTCCTACTTCGCGGTCACCGACACCTCGTCGACTGGGGGATACCACGCTGATCAGCTTTACGATGGCGTCCCCTGTGCCCTGGGCTGCAAGGTTCTGAGCGGTACTCCCATCAATCTGGTCTACGGATCGGCTGTAACGGGTGTCAATTTCGAACTCGAGGGCTTCGTGTTCGGGGATGACTTTGAAACCGGTACCACGTTGGCCTGGACGCTGACCCGATGATTCCCTGACACCGTCCGACCCGGAGCTCGCTTGATATACTGCCGCGCCGTCGCAACGGTGCGACGAGCCCATCGACCGTCGCTCCGATGACTAGCGAAATCAGGCCCGAATCCTTTCCCGCCGAGCTGCAGATGTTGGCAGCCAAGGTCCGGCAAGGCGAGCGCCTCGAGGCCGAGGACACCCTCCTGTGCCTGACGACGCCGCACGTCCTGCACCTCGGCCGCCTCGCCGACAGCATCCGTCAGCGCCTGCATGGCAACCTCGCCTACTTCAATGTCAATCGGCACATCAACCCGACCAACATCTGTGTCTACACTTACAACTGCAAGTTCTGCAGTTTCGCCGCCTTGCCCGATGAAGATCATGCCTGGCAGATGAGCCACGAAGAGGTCTGGGCACATGCCGAAAAACAGGGTGGAAACGCTGTCACCGAGTTCCATATCGTGGGCGGCCTGCATCCTGATCTTTCCCTCGAGTGGTACCTGGAAATGATGCGCGGGCTGAAGGAACGCTTCCCCGAGGTTCACCTCAAGGCCTTCACGGCGATCGAAATCGGCTGGTTCGCCAAACAGGAGAAGCTCTCCATCGAAGAGGTCCTGATCCGGTTGCGCCAGGCCGGCTTGGGCTCGCTACCGGGTGGCGGGGCGGAGATCTTCCACCCCGAGGTACGCGAGATCATCTGCGACGGCAAGCTCGACGCGGCCGAATGGATCGAGGTGCATCGCACTGCCCACCGGTTGGGAATCCGGAGCAACTGTACGATGCTGTACGGTCACGTCGAGAAGCCCGAGCACAAGGTCGATCACCTGTTCAGGCTGCGCCAGCTCCAGCAGGAGACCGGCGGCTTCAACGCCTTCATCCCGCTGGCCTATCACCCCGAGAACAACTACATGGGTTTGGTGCACCACACCACCGGACTGGATGACTTGCGCCATATCGCCACCGCCCGGCTGGTCCTCGACAACATCGCACACATCAAGGCCTATTGGGTCATGATCACGCCGAAACTGGCACAGGTGGCCCTGAGCTTTGGCGCCGACGACATCGACGGTACCGTGGTCGCGGAGACGATCTACCACATGGCTGGCTCGGAGACCCGCGACTATCTGGGGCGAGCCGAGTTGGAGAGAATCGTGCGCGAAGCCGGATATGTTCCCGTCGAGCGCGATACGCTCTACAATCCCACTCAGGAGAACGCCGACCTGGCGACCCAAGCGTGAGCCACGAATCACTTCCTGTCCACTATCTCGCTGTCGACGGACCCATCGGCGTCGGCAAGACCACGCTGGTCGAAAAACTCGCCCGACGCTTCGAGGGCGTCAAGATTCTCGAGGATGTCAACAACCCATTCCTTCCCGACTTCTACCGCGACCGACCGGGGGCAGCGTTCCAGACGGAGCTCTATTTCCTGCTGTCCCGCTTCAAGCAACAGCAAGACATCGCGCAGCGGGATCTCTTCGACCGGCTGCTGGTCAGCGACTACACCTTCCCCAAGAACAGGATCTTCGCCTATCTGAATCTGTCCGACGACGAGCTGCTGCTCTTCGACAAGCTCTACACGCTACTGGAGCCGCAGGTCCCGGTTCCCGACCTGGTGGTCTATCTGGTGGCCGATCTGGAAACCTGTATGAGTCGTATCAACAGGCGTGATCGGAACTTCGAGAAGGACATGTCGGAGGAATACATGTCGGAGTTGATCGACGCGTACCATCACTACTACCATTACTACAACCGATCGCCGTTGTTGGTGGTGGATACGCGCAATCTCGACTTCGTCGACCGGTCCGAGGACTTCGAGGAGCTGGTTCGCCAGGTCTCGAGGCCGGTAAAGGGAACGCAGTACTACGTACCGCTTGGATCTTCCTGACCGCCCACGGGTTGGCAGGAGACCGAGACGGAAGATGAACAGGCCGACTGGCCGACCGATTCGCCCGGATTTTCGAGGGCCGGATCCCCAAACGCGGGACCGACACCTCACCCGAAGACTCCGGGAGTGAAGAGGACGAGCTGGTACGTGCCGAGAGGCCCTTCCGTCAGCATTTGCGAGGAAGGGCTTTTTCAGTTGGAGACTGCAAGATGGAGAAGAAACCCGCACCGGTGACCGTCCCCTGGGTGGTCGAGGGACCTGGACGCCAGGAACCATTGGTCATGGTGACAGCCTACGACTTCAACCAGGCGCGTCTGGTGGACAGAGCTGGCGCCGACATCATCCTGGTCGGCGATTCACTCGCCATGGTGGTCCTGGGTCACGAGGACACCCTGTCTGTGACGATGGACGAGATGCTCCACCACGTTCGAGCCGTACGCCGCGGCACAGACAGAGCGCTGCTGGTGGCGGACATGCCCTATGGATCCTTCCATCGCGGGCCCGATCAGGCCGTGGAGAACGCTGTCCGTTTCATCAAGGAAGCCGGGGCGCAGGCAGTCAAGATCGAGGGTCCACGAGCCGATGTGGTGCAGGGCCTGGTCGCGGCTGAGATTCCCGTGATGGCCCACCTGGGTCTCACTCCCCAGTCGATTCACCGTTTCGGCGGTTTCCGTGTTCAAGGCCGCGGCAGAGAGGCGAGACAGACCCTGTTGTCCAGCGCCCGCGAGCTGCAGGAAGCAGGAGCCTTCTCGCTCGTCCTGGAGTGTGTGCCGCGCGAGGTCGCCGCCGAGGTCACCGCTGAATTGATGATCCCGACGATCGGCATCGGCGCCGGACCGGACTGTGATGGCCAGGTTCTCGTTTACCACGACCTGCTCGGCCTGGAAGATCGCATGGCGCCCAAATTCGTCCGTCGCTATGCCGAGCTGGGACAGCAAACAGAAGAGGCGATTCGCAGGTTCGCTCAGGATGTCCGCTCGGGTGAGTATCCTTCACTCGCGGAGTCCTACGACGATCCGTCGGCAGAACGAATTCGCAAGATCTACGGCTGAAATCCCGAGTACCCGGAGTCGTTTTGAGAGTCGTCGACAACACGACCGCACTGCGCCAGCAGATGGCCGACTGGAAGAGCGCCGGCTTGCGGGTCGGATTCGTGCCGACCATGGGTGCTCTCCACGCAGGCCACCTGGAGCTTGTCCGGAGGGCGACCGAGCTGAGCGCCAGGGTTGTCGTCTCGATCTTCGTCAACCCGACGCAATTCGGCCCGCACGAGGACTTCGAACGCTACCCGCGCAACCCTCGCCAGGACGGCGAGCTGCTGAGGTCGGCCGGCTGCGACCTCCTCTTTCTTCCCGATGTCGACACCATCTACCCGGAGGGTCATTGCACCTTCGTCGAGGTGGCTGGAGTGGCCGACGGACTCGAGGGCAGGGCCCGGCCGGGTCACTTTCGAGGTGTGGCCACGGTGGTGACACAGCTGCTGAATCTCGTTCAACCCGAGGCGGCGGTCTTTGGAGAAAAGGACGCCCAGCAACTCGCCGTGATTCGGCGCCTGGTCACGGATCTCCACCTGCCCGTCGAGATCGTTGCGGTACCCACCGTACGCGAAGAGGATGGACTCGCCCTGTCGTCCCGCAACGCTTATCTCACCCCTGAGGACCGGCAGGCGGCGACTGTGCTCTTCCGCGCACTTACCGCAGCTCGGGAGGCGATCGAGGGCGGCGAGCGTTCTGCCACGGTCCTGCGCGACCTTCTGAGACAGACCCTGGCGGGAGAATCCCGTTTCGACCCGGAATATGCGAACGTCGTCGATGCCGACACCTTTCGACCCGTCGAATATCTCGAGGGCACCATCGTAATCCCTGTGGCCGGGTACCTCGGTGGGACCCGGCTCATCGACAACCTGAGAATAGATATGCAGGAGCTCCCGCGGCAAAGGTTGTAGAGCCCATTCCGTAGTCGCCGACCCAGCGTCGGCATCCGCCCGGAAGCTCCATGAATCACTGATACCGAAAGAGGACAACCATGCGACTCACACTGCTGAAATCCAAGATCCATCGTGCCACTGTCAACGATGCGGATCTCGACTACGAAGGCTCCATCAGCATCGATCCCAAACTGGCCCTGGCCGCCAATCTGGTGCCCTTCGAGAAGGTCGAGATCTACAACGTCTCCAACGGTGAGCGCTTCGCCACCTACTACATCGAAGGCGAGGTCGGCTCGCATGAGGTCACCATCAACGGCGCCGCTGCCCACAAGGCAAGGAAGGGCGACATCGTCATCATCTGCTGCTACGCCGAGTATGAAGAGGAAGAGGCTGTCGGCCACCAGCCTCGGCTGATCTACGTCGACGAGCACAACCACCTCCTGGAGCCAGCGAGCGCGATCGCCTGAGACCTGCCTCACCTTGTTTGATAGGGACAGCCCTTGCGACAAAGGTCATCATCCCTGAATATTCAGGGTGAACCGCGACCCAATTGCAAGTTCCCGGGCGATTATCTAGAATTCGCAGTCCGCAGGCTGTTCTTTATGCACCCGTAGCTCAACTGGATAGAGCACCTGACTACGGATCAGGAGGTTGGGGATTCGAATTCTCCCGGGTGCACCACTTTGCAATCGACCGGTTTCCTGTTTTCGGTTCTGCTGCAGAAGCATGGTGGACCACCACCACGCCTCTGCAAGATTTGCTCGACAAGGACTGCTCGAGACTCGACAGGTGCCTCGATCGTCGGTGCTTCACGATCAACTGTCGGCAGACGGCAGCAAGGCCACAATTCTCAAGGGACCCCCGCTGCCACCGCGAATCTTCATCGGCAGAGCGACGACGGTGAAGCCTCGATCGGGCAAGGCATCGAGCGAAGCCACATTCTCGAACACGGGGATATCGTGCTCGAACAAGGCTACGTGGCTCGCGAAAAGCTTTGACTGACCATAGTCGATACTGGCGGTATCGATACCTACCGCTCGAACGGAACGCTCTTCAGCCAGCCAACGAGCGGCCTCGGGATGCAGGCCCGGAAAGTGGAGTTTGGCTACGCCCTCCTCGCCAAACTCGGCGGTTCCGAGATAGCGCTCGCGCTCCGGCCAACGATCACCCCAACCGGTCTTCAGTAGCACCAGGGTGTCGGTCAGCGATTTTCCCTGCTCTTCTTCCCAGGTGAGCAGATCCTCGACACGGATCTGATAGTCGGGGTCGGCGGCGCAGAGCTCCGAGACATCGACGACAACCCCCTCGCCAATCAGCCGCCGCAGGGGAATCTCATCCACCGGCACTCCGGATTCGTAGAAGTGAACCGGCGAGTCGAGATGGGTGCCCCCGTGCTCCGCGGCAGCGAAATCGTTGGCCGCGTAATAGAAGCCTGCATCTGTGTGGCCGGCGTGACCCACCGTCAACTCGAATCCGTTGGCAGTCGGCCAATAGATCGTCTGCTCATCGAAGGCGTAAGTCAGATCGACCCAACGCGCCTGGGCGAGGGTCTCGTGAATCGGAGTCTGCATTGCTTCTGCGCTCCGCTCGGACAACTCGCTCGTCGACTCCTCGGAGGCCTGGCAACTGACCAGCACCAGGGCCAACCCCGTCACTGTTCCCAAAATTCTTTGCATCCCATCTCCTTCGATCTTCGGTCACTATCGCGACGCGCTCAGCCGCTGCCAGCTCTCGTGAAAAGCCTGCGGCTCGGTAATGAGCTCGACGTTGGGTAGAGCGAGGGCCGATGCTAGCAGTACCTCACGGGGCTGTTTGGTGGGAATCCGGTCGACCACCATTTCGAGCCGCGCCGGGTCGTCCCGCGGAGCCAACTCGGCGTAAGCAAGCAGGATGCGGCAGACACGTTTGAGGGTATCCTCGTCGTCCTCTTCCGAAACCAAATCTCGATAGACACCCAGCGCGCAGACGCCCACGCGCTCATACAGTGCCTGAAGCATCTCGACCGAAAACCGGGTCTCCTCGGTACCGATACGGCCAAGTCGCTCGACGAACTTGTCAGCCGCCAGGGACACCGCCCAGGCCCATGTCGCGTCCTCCTCCTCCCGAAATTCGTCGAAACGCTCAGGGGACTGATGCTTGAAGAGGCGTCGCGGTATTCCTCCAGTCGTCGGGCGGCGCAGCGCACCGACAAAAAGCGTGCTGGCTGCCACGAACACGGCCTCTCCGGCCTGCAAGTACAGATCGCTCAAAACCTCGGCTTCCGCATAGCGCTGCCCATAGAGGCCCCGCCGCAACTGAGGCGATTTCAGCGCCAGCAGAGCCTGGCGGAGTCGGGAGAAATCTTGACCGGACATGGGCTCTCTCGAGTCCACCCAGTATAGCCAGTACCCCTCCTCCAATCGCGATCGGCGGCTGCTCAGTCGGAAGCACAGAGGCCCAGGAACTCCACGGAGGCGTACTTACTCGCCGTCGCCGCTCCCAGGACGTCCACCGTGCCGCTCTCTCCGGGAAAATTCCTCGCGGCCTGCCGTGCGACGTAGGCCAGCACAGTGGGATTGCGTGACCCCTCACCGATGTTTCCGTAGTCGACCGTCATCGCCTTGGCAAGGGCCGGCAGAGCCGAAGCATCGCTCATCCGCCCCAGAGCCTGGGCCGTGGCGGTCCGTACCGACGGTTCGCTGTCGTCCAGCATCTGGGCGAGAACCGGACCGCTGTCGGCGTGATCAATGGTCGCCAAGGCATCGGCAATCTGCCGGCGGAGTCTCACCAGCCGCGCCTGCTTGGCATCGCGGTCGGACAGGAATTCGTTCCCTGTACCAGCCAGGAAGGCGGCCACTGCCCTACCGGTCTCAGGTTCGATTCCATCGGCAGCCTTCTCGTAAAGGGCCTTCAGCGCCGGGATTCCCGAGTAGTCGCCATGTTCGGCCAGAGCGGTGGCCACTCGCACGGTGGTGAAATCCCACTCGGGAACGTCGAGAGCCTTACGTGCCAGATCGATGTACGTGGTGTCGCCGAGCTCCAGCAAGCCGATGGCGATCCAGGTCTCGATCCAGCTGCCCTTCTCCACCGAGCTCATGGCTTGGCTCAAGACCTGTTTCGACCGGTCGCCACCGATCCGCACCAGGGCCGTGACCAGGGCCGGCTTGAAGTCGATCTCCTCTTCGGTGGACATCATCTTCTTCATGCCCTTTTTTTCTTTCTTGCCAAACTGCTCGGCGGCCCAGGCGAAGCCTGACTCCTTGCCCGCTTCCATCAGCACGGTGGCGGAAAAAAAGCTGTCCCAGGGCTCGGTGGTAGAGAATTTTCCCGACTTCAGCGCTTTCTCGAGAAGTGGCACAACGCTCTGGTCGTCGAAGGTCAGCAGGAGACCCTTGCGTGCACAGCGGTGGAAATTGGCATTCATCATTCCCTTCGACAGAGCCTGAAGCTTGGGAACGGCGCTCGGGTCAGATGCCTTGACCAGTCCGTAGCAAGCAGCCTCGCCATAGGAAGCTTTCTTCAGGCCGCCGGTGAAATCGGTGATTCGCGCGACCACCTCCGCCCTGTTCTCCGCAGGAAAGCCCTCACTGCTGGCCAGCTCCCCCAGAAGGCGCAAAGCAGCATTGATCGTCTCCGGATCGGACCCGTCGGTGAGGGCCATGAGTCGACTCACTGCTTCGTCGGGCTTGCCTACCGCCAGGCCAATCGCGCAGCGACCCTTGAGATCACCGTAGGGATAGATCTCGATGCACTTCTCGAAGAATGCGTTGGCCTCGTCAACGTAGCCAGCGCGCTGGAGAGTGATGGCCGATTCAACCCAACCCCGCCAGACGTCGTAGGTGGCGTCGCCGGCAGCGGCGCCGAGATCGCCGGCATCCCGACCACCAAAGAGCTGGGCGAGCCCGGCGGCAGCGGCAGCCATGGCGGCGGCCTTCTGCTCAGCTGGGGTAATCTCGATATCGGCCTTCAGCGCCGTGACCAACTGATCAATAGCCTGTTTGCGCTGGTCGTCGGGCAGGTCGTCGGCACCCTCTTCCAAGAGGTAGTCCAGAAGGACCGGGTTGTAAGCAGCCTTGAGCCCGCCGGCGTCGAGAATATTCTCCACAGTCTCGGAGTAAGTGGGCCCCGCGAACAAGACAAGTGCAATCATGAGAGCGTTTGCCCTCATCAACCAGGATCTACCTCGCTCCATATCAATTCCCCCTCCGTTGGTTTGTTGGTCGCGATGTCTCTCCGACCTCGGACACTATCCGCGCTCCCCAAGAGCGGCAGGACTCGACCTGCAGGGGCGACAGAGCTCGGAGATCCCGTAGCGTTGCGCCCTGGCTGGTCAGAAGACCTGTGATCTCTATCAGCTGGGTCCTGGAAGGGGGCCATCCATCAGGACAGGAAACATGCCACCCCAACGGGTAGCTTCCAGGCAACTCGACAGGAGGAAGGGACAGCAGACAAGCGCCGCCAGATGCTTTGAAATGCCATACCGATGATGCCAGCGAGGACCGCCGAGTCGATTACTCCACAGAGTCCAGCAGACCCATTGAAGTACAATAGGGCGGCCAAAATCAATCCAGGAGACAAAATGAAGACTATCGCTTTCAGGATGCTCGCACTCACGCTGATAGTAGCTGCGTGCATGGCAGTGAGCGCGCCTTTGTCCGCGCTCCCCACGCCGTCAAAGACGGCCGTCGACCAGAGCCTTCTCCAGCGACAGGCTGAGCTTGCCAAGATCGAGGCCGTGGTCGCCCGACCCGAAATCACCGCAGCTCTGGCTCAGCACGGGTTCACCGATGACGTAATCCAGCTACGCCTCGCCCAGCTATCCCCCGAGGAGATCCACTCTCTCTCCGGTCAGCTCGACCAACTGCAAGCGGCCGGTTCCAGCGTGCCGACCTATATCTGGATCCTGATCGGTATTCTCCTGGGCGTGTTGATCATTACGGCCTTTTGAGCTCGCGACCGCTCCGACTCTTCGGCCCTCTGCTGCTCCTGCTGGTCTCGCTGGCCGGCTGTGTGACGTTGAAGCCGGCCGCCCGAGCACCCAGTGCCGGGGCGGTGGTGCTCGCAGGGGTACCCCTTACCGAGTTCGGTGCCCAGAACTGTGGCGCGGCCAGCCTCTCGGCGGTGATGAGCTATTGGAGCTCACCCATCTCGATCGAGGCGCTCGATACAACTCTGCCCAAGGCGGACAACGGTGGGGTTCTATCGCTGGACATGGCCCTGGCAGCGAGACAATACGGATTCCACGCTGATCTGGTCATCGGGAGCAGGAATCTGATTCTCGAGAGCATCCAAGCTGGAAGGCCCCTGATCCTGATGATCCAGATCGTCGATATCGTCGGTGAGAGTCGCGATCTGTTCCACTACGTGATCGTCGACGGATTCGATCCGGCAAAGGATCTGGTGCGGGTCCAGTATGGGGACGGCAAGGCTCGCTGGGTATCGCTGGATCGCCTATCCGGCTCATGGGACAAGACCGGCTTCGCCACTCTGGTGATCACACCCGACGACGATGCGGAGGACGCTGCCGATCCGATCCTCTACGCCGTGGCGCTCGAGGAGGTGGGTCTGTTCGCCGAGGCCGAGGCGATCTACCGCCACCAGCTGGAAACCGGCTCGCGCTCACCACTCGTTTGGGTAAATCTCGGTAACGTGCTGAGCGCCCAGGGTCTGGTTCCGGAGGCAGAGGAGGCCTATCGCGAGGCCCTCGACCTCAACCCGATGTACTCCGAAGCGCTCAACAACCTGGCCTGGTTGCGACTCGCCTCGGGTCACGATCTCGCCGAAGCTCAGGAGCTCGTCTCACGGGCGGTAGCGCTCGGCGGTCCCGATCCCTACCTGGCCCTCGACACCATGGGTCGGATTCTGCTCGAGATGGAGCGCTGCACAGAAGCCATCGACGTGTTCGAGCTGGCCCTCGACACCGCACCCATGGAGTCGTCGGCAAGAGGCTGGGTACTCTACGGGTTGGCGCTGGCCCAACGTGACTGTGGCGACCCGGCCGCGGCCATCGAGACCCTGGAGTCGGCCTTGCAAGAGGGATCAGATCAGGAGCTTTCCACGGCGATCGGGGACGAGCTGCGAGCCCTGCGCCCTCAGTAGTTGTCTACCCCGGCACCTGCGCTTCCTGAAACCTCGCCTTGCCGCGCAACTCCGACAATGTCCTCCAGACAGGACATCCGCACCTCACGAGTGCCTCGAGATGCCCGGCACTCCGGGCTAGAGGCCGCGCTCACGCTGGCACGAATCATGATTCTCCATGGGTAACAGGAGGTGACGAAAATGCAGAAAAGAGCGGCTTTCCGGACTCTCCTGTCGTCGTCGTTCCTGCTGGCTCTGGTCGCCACCCCAGCCATGGCGGGAATCGATACCTGGCACTTTGGCAGTAGCTTCACTGTCGGGGGTGTCCACTTCCGTGTCGGCTACGCCGAGGCAGGCCCCTTTGGCTCGAGCTTCTACTTCGAGGCCACCCAGCCATTCAGCTACCGAGGCCATGCCTGTTCCAGCTACTGCTACCGAAGCGGTCCACGCTACTACCACCACCCTTCGTGCTCCGCAGTACATCACCACTTCCAGTTCTACGGTCAGTCACCCGGGTACTACCTCGAGCATTACGCGCCACTGCTCGCCTATCCGCCGACCTACTACTACGGCCCTCCACCGAGCTGCTGTGGACCTCCGAATTACTACTTCGGGCCTCCCCGTTGGTACATCGGTTACTACGACCACCATGACCCGCACCGTAGACCGAAGTTCTACGGCAATCGCCACCCTGGGCATCCCAACGACAGGAATCACTACCAGCGCGATCGAGACCGACGAGATCACTATCGACCGGACAATCGAGGACGGAGTCACCGAGAGCAGGACTACCGGGACCAGAAGAACCGCGACCGCCACAACCGTGGCGGCATCGAGCGACGCGAGCCCGACCGCGACAGAGACCCGCCCAGGCGATAGATTCACACGCCGGGCTGAACGGTACAATGCCGCCGACAAACGGTGCCTCCGCGCCTCGGCGGCTTTCGTGCGCTCTAACTCCCATGACCCTCCCCATCTTCAAGACGATTCTGGCGACCTCGATCGCGATCATGGCTCTGTGTTGCGCACCGACGTCGGAGCCCGACCCGGCCGAATCCACATCCTCTGCTGATCCGGTCACGCCCCCGGACGCTTCGAGCGAGAGCTGGATCACCATCTACGACCCGCAACGGGCCTGGAACGGCTATACCCTGGCATTCGTCTCCCAACGCATCCCCATTCTCATGGACATGAACGGTCGCGAGATCCATCGGTGGCCCACAGCACGCATCAAATCCCGCGCCCGGTTGCTCGCAGACGGCTCACTCCTGGGAATCGCCTTGGGACGCGGCATCGTCGAGTACGACTGGGACGGCACCGAGACCTGGCGATACACCGCGGACAACGGTTTCGCCCATCACGATGTCATCCGACTCGCCAATGGCAACACGATGACCCTGATTCGACCCGATGATGACCCCTTCGACGAGGTCCTGGAGATCGATCGCGCCGGAACGGTCGTCTGGCGCTGGCAGTCCGGAGACTCCCTGCGGCCCTTCGTCCCCGCCGAAGCCTGGGGCAACAAAGACCTCACCCATATGAACTCTGTGCAGGAGCTCCCCGAGAACCCCTGGTACGACCGGGGAGACGAGCGTTTCCGCCCCGGCAACCTCCTGGTCAGTGCCCGTGATCTCGACCGGGTGTTCGTCATCGACAAACAGACCCAGGAGGTGACCTGGACCTTCCAATCCGGTCTCCAGAAGCAGCACGAGCCCTGGATGATCGGTTCAGGGTATTCGGAGGCTGGACGGATCCTGCTCTTCAACAACCGCATCCGCAGCTTCTATGCCGACCGCCAGAGCACCATCGAGGAGCTCGACCCGATGAGGAACCGTGTCGTATGGCAGTATCGCTCAGCCGGCTTCCACTCGCCGACCAGCGGTGTCCAGCAGCACCTCCCCAACGGCAACGTGCTCATCACCTCGACACGGGGCGGTCGCACTTTCGAAGTGACGCGAGCCGGGCGCGTGGTGTGGGAATGGGTCCCGCCCTTCGACCCCATGCGCTCCCGTCGTTACGGCTACGATCACAGCCCACAGCTCGCGGCCATGAGTCGACCGATGGAGACTCGGGTTACCCCTCCCGGCAGCTACCGCCACATCGATACCGACGTCTATCGCTTCGCCGGCCGGGGTCTACTGCGCCAGGTGCATATCGCGGGAGTAGACCGAAAGGGAATCCTCAAGTACGGCAACGATTGCCGCCAACTGGTTCTGCCCATCGCAGCAATGGCTCACCTCGAGTATGGTGTCGCTCGAGAGGCGGTGCTGCGGGCCGATCATCGGGAGTTCGCCGCCGACTTCCGACTCAGCGTGCGTCGGGTCGGCGCTGACGAGTCGACCGAGGTCTTCCACGACCATGTTGACTTTCGGGGCTTGGCCTGGCGAGAAGCAACCGTGGATCTCTCGCGATTCGCTCTTCAGCACGTGGAGCTCTGCATCGCCACCGAGCAGAGCGGACTCGACGAAGCGGCGACCAACACGGAGCTCGCCTTTTGGCGACGCCCGGTGATCAGGCCCGAACGTCCCACAGAGCCCCCGGTAAGTGCCGAGGAGTTCCTGGATGATTTGACCGCCGAAGAGCTGGAGACCCGCAAGAAGCACCTCGAAACTCTCGGCTATATCAACTGAAGATCGACCCTTTCAGAAGGAGACCCCCGCATGAATTTCACAGAAATTGGTACGAGCTCGATGGAAGTCCTGACGCAATGGGGCCTCAAGGTCCTCGGTGCCATCGTCGTCCTGCTCATTGGGCGCATGATCGCGAGCGGCCTGCGGCGCACCGTCCACAAGGCCCTCGCCGCCCGTGAGGTGGACGCGACGCTGGTGCCATTCCTGAGCAAGCTGGTCTACTACCTCACCCTGGCGGTGGTGGTGATCGCCGTCCTCAGCTTGTTCGGCATTCAGACCACCTCTTTGGTGGCCATGCTCGGTGCCGCAGGTCTCGCTATCGGCTTGGCCCTGCAGGGAACGCTGTCGCATTTGGCCGCCGGGGTCATGCTGTTGATCTTCCGCCCCTTCAAGGTGGGCGATGTGGTGGAGGTCGGTGGTACGACCGGCAAGGTAGACGAGATCGGCGTCTTCTCCACCACCCTGACGACGCCTGACAACGTCAAAATCACCGTTCCCAACTCCAATGTCTACGGCGCTACCATCAAGAACTACAACGGCTACGACACTCGCCGGGTGGACATGGTGATCGGCATCGCTTATGGAGACGACATCGGCAAAGCCATTCAGGTCATCGAGGAAGTTCTCGGTGCGGACGAGCGCATCCTGGCGGATCCCACACCACAGGTTGCTGTCTCGGAGCTGGCCGACTCCTCGGTCAATCTGGTGGTCCGTCCCTGGTGCAAGGCCGAAGACTACTGGGGTGTGAAATTCGACCTTAACCGTCAGATCAAGGAGGCCCTCGAAGCTGCCGGCTGCTCGATCCCGTTCCCGCAGCACGACGTGACCCTGATCACCCAGTCAGCAAGCGGGCATTAGGGAAAGCGAAGCGTTTGACGTTGTATCCTTCTGTTCCGACAACAGAGGAGCTCTCCATGTATCGTTGCACCCTTCTCATCGCCGTCCTGTTGATTGCGCCCGCCGCCCAGCTCGGCGCCAGCGATGAAGCCCACTGGAGTTACGAAGGTCCTGAGGGGCCCCAAAACTGGGGTCAGCTGTCGAGTGACTTCACTATCTGTGCAAGGGGAGCCAACCAGTCGCCAGTCGATCTGGTTGCGCATATCAACGCAGATCTCCCGCAGCTCGACTTCGACTACGCCAGACCTGGTGTCAAGGAGATCAACACCGGGCATGCCATTCAGGAACAGGTGAACCCGGGAAACTACGTCACCTTCATGGGTCAGCGTTACGAGCTCAAACAGTTTCACTTTCACAGTCCCAGCGAGCACACGATCACTGGCCAGTCTTTCCCGATGGAGGTCCACCTGGTACACCAGGATGAGGCAAACAACTTTCTCGTGGTCGGCTTGGTGTTCAAAGAAGGAGAACGGAACGAGCTCATGGACGCGTTGCCTTCCTTCCGCAAGCAGCGGGGTGAAGATCCCTATGGCGACCCCATCGACTACAACG
Organism: uncultured Acidobacteriota bacterium; assembly: GCA_963707075.1. Taxonomy (GTDB): domain Bacteria; phylum Acidobacteriota; class Thermoanaerobaculia; order Multivoradales; family JAHEKO01; genus CAXMQZ01. The sequence goes on along the minus strand of CAVPOX010000001.1, from coordinate 369,782 downwards.
ACCTGATCACCGATCGTGGTGACTACTTCCTGTACAACGGCTCGTTGACCACACCGCCTTGCACGGAGGGTGTGCAGTGGGTTGTCATCAAGAAACCGATCATCGCTTCAGCCGAGCAGATCCAGCACTACCACGACCTGCTCGGATTCGACAACAACCGGCCCGTGCAACCGCGCAACTCCCGACTCATCCTCGAGTGAGCGACCGTAAACACCACGAAGACTGCCCAAGGGCTTTCTCGCTCGAGAGAGCGCAACTAGAATGCCCTGGTCAGTAGCCCTCTGGAGATCATCATGAAACTACGCCTCCTGCTCGTGATTTCGAGTTTTTTCGCCATACCCTTGTCCGCCTGCGCCGAGTCACAGGTCGAACAAGCGCAGCCAGACGCGCAAACCAAAGCTCCGTCAGCTGTCGTCCAGACGGCGCCGGCAACGCAAACAGACCCGGCCAAGCTACTGCCCAACGGCAAAGTGCCCTTCGCGGGCGTCCTGGTTGGCGGCCAGCCCACGCCGGCGCAGCTCGAGACCCTCGCCGGCCTCGGCTACGGCACGATCGTCAATCTCCGCAGTCCCCAGGAGAAAGGTCAGACCGATCCTGCCGCCGTCGAGGCCCTCGGGATGAGATATGTGTCGCTACCGATCACCGGAGCCGACTCGCTCAGCGAGCAGAACGCCAACGAGCTCGCCGCCATACTGGACGAGGCCAACGGTCCTGTCGTAGTCCACTGCGCCAGCGGCAATCGCGTCGGAGCTCTCTTCGCCCTGGAGGCCTACTACGTCGATGGGAAGACTCCCGACGAGGCACTTGCCATCGGCAAAGCCGCCGGAGTGACCCGGCTCGAACCGGTGGTCAAGCAGAAGCTAGGTCTCGAATAATTCCTCGTGCATCTTGCCGATGACCGATGGTGTCTGCGACTCGGTCAAGCCGGCATATCTGCGAACTCCCTGCAGGGTACGCGTTCCGAGGATCTGCGCGATCTCGGGAAGTGAGGCACCATTTCTGGCCAGATAGGCGGCGGTCGAATGGCGCAGATCGTGAAAACGGAAGTCCTCGATCTCGGCAACCTCCAACGCGGCCTGCCAGGCGGCCCGCGGAAACCGAACCCGGCCATGGGAGTCGGCGAAGATCTTGTTGCCGTCGATACGCCGGACCCGTGCCAGCTTGGCGAGCAAGCTCATCGCTGAAGAGGGGAGCGGCAAGGTTCGGCTCCGGAGACGGCCACTGCCTTTGATCGTCAACTGCTGCTTCTTGATATCCAGATCGGACCATCTCAGCCTGAGAATCTCACCCCTGCGAGCACCGGTCGAGAGACCGACAACGACCAGCGCCTGCAAGCGCAGACCACCGGTCTCCCGACAGGCGGCAATCAACGCCTGTTTCTCCTCCGGCGACAGACAGCGCAGTCGAGCCGCACCTTCATCCAGTGGGGTCACGCCCGAGACCGGATGGCCATCGACAAGGTGGTACTCGACGGCCCACGAATACAGACCGGATAGCGCCGCCACATAGCGGTTGATGGTGGCCGGACTGCGGGTCTTGCCCGCGGTTGATCGCTCCCCAGCCAGCTTGTCCCGCAAGCTCAGAACTCGTCGAGAGTCGACTGCACCAGCCACATCGGTGCCCAAATGTCCACGCCACCACTCCAAGTGTCGACGAGCATCCTGGCTCGGTCGGCGCTCTGCCAGGTAGCGATCCAGGACCCAGTCTACGGTGAAGCCACTGTCGCGACCCCGCCGATTCCACAGGCCCTTGTACATGGCCCGTTCCACTTCTCGGGCCCAGGCGACAGCCTCTGACCGACTGGCGAAGGTCGCTGTCTCGGTCACACCCCGTCGCCGAATTCGCGCCCGCCAGCGGACCTGTCCATCCTGCGTTGGTCGTTTGTCGAAAGTTGCCACGCGCTCACATCCAGCCAAACCACACCGCGGACCACCAGTGGTCCACCTGCACCTCTCGTCCCCCCTCAGGCCAACGAGAGCTGCAGCGTAGCGTCGCGCAAGTGCCTGCACAACAGACACTTACGATTAGAGCCAAGTGCAGATATGTATAGCGAGCGACGGACGACAACGGAGCACGATGCGGGTTTGCCGCGCTACCGCGACCGCTCGCCCCGCAGGGTGAGCACATGCTCGGTAATCTGCTTGATCTCCGCGCTGGAGAGCTTCCGGCTGAAGGTAGGGTGGTCGAAAACCAGATCCTGGCTGAGGACGGTGCGGATTCCTGGAGCATCGCCGGCATACCGCCACGTATCGTCCAGCAGATCGGCATAGGTTTCGCCCATGCTGCGGATGGTCTGTCCCGCCCCGTCCGCAGCATGACAATCGGAGCAGTGCTTGCGGTAGAGCTTCTCGCCAGCGGTTCGCTTCGGCAGGATCTCATCACAACCCGCTAGCGTCAGGAGCAGAAGGGCCCAGATCTGAACCCAGACTCGTCGAGAAGGCCAATTCCTGTCTTGCATGCCAGCCTAGTCTGCCTCAACTTCCTGTGGAGTCAAGTGATTTATTTCACTGCAGTTACGTCACGCATATTTGACAATAGCGGCAGTCATGACACCTTTCGCACGCAATTGACCTGGACGAAATCAGCCGATGCTCCTGGGAAATCGAGACGCCGAGCCGCAATCCACCATCCTTGCCGACCATCGGGTACCCCTGCCTGCCCCGATCACCGTGCTCAAACGTGATGAAAACGGTGGGCCCAAGACCTTCTTCGGCTATGCCAAGAACATCAGTCGCAGCGGCATGATGATAGGAGCGACCAGTCCCAAGGAACCAGGAAGCCGCTATGTGCTGGAGATCCCCATTCCGGCCCTCGACCTGGTCGCCACGTGCACCTGCGAAGTCGTCTGGAAGCGCGAGTGGGCCAAGCAAGAGTGCAACGAGCCGGGAATGGGGCTTCGCTTTCTGGATCTACCGGAAGAGATTGCGTCAGCGATCGACAACTGGCTGGAACGGCAGGCCATCGAACAACAGCTCTCCTCCTGAACCCCGGCTAGAGCAGACCTGCCTTGCGAGCTCGCTTCAGGACCTCACCTCCTAGGAGTCGATAGGCCCGGGCACCGGTCGACCAACCTTCGTAGTCGAAAATCGTCCTGCCGTACCCCGGAGCCTCGGCCAGCCGCACGTTGATCGGAATCTCGGTGCGCAGAACCTGGCTGCCGAAAGCATGGCGAATCCCCTCGACCACGGCATCCGTTACCCGCGTGCGCTGATCGACCATGGTCAAGACCACGCCCAGTAGAGCCGGCTTGCGCGCCAGACCCTGGACCTCATCGATTGCGGCCAGACAGCGATTCAGCGCTTCCATGTCCAGGTCGCGCGGAACTACTGGCACCAGATAGGCGTGCGCCGCACCCAGGCCGTTGAGTGTCAGCACACCGAGGCCTGGCGGGCAATCGATGATGACCATGTCGTAGCGGCGTCGTATGGGGGCCAGACAGTGAGCCAGGCGTCGCTGGGGTTGCTGCTTACGAGCAAGGTCCAGATCTGCTCCCGCCAACCCCATCGAGCCACTGATGAGATGCAGGCCTTCGACGTCCGTTTCGCGGATCACGTCCTGCACAGGTAGATTCCCCAACAACAGGTCCAAAGCCGAGGGGTTGGCGTCTTCCTGGCCGACTCCCAGCGAGAAGGTTGCTGAGCCCTGCGGATCGAGATCGACCAGAAGCGTTCTCAAGCCCCCTTCACCGGCAAAGGCAGCAGAGAGATTGACGGCGGTCGTCGTTTTGCCGACACCGCCCTTGACGTTCACCATAGAGACAATCATGCGGGTATCCTATCGCTTCTTCAGTATCGTGAAGTCCCCTGCCAAGGGAGCTCCTGGTGGACTCCCGGGAAGGGGACAAGCCCTCTCACAGATCGTCTGAGCTCGGCGTGACTTAGCGGCCGGACCTCACTCAGAAACCTCCAACCGGCAACCACACCCTGTGAGCCATCTCCTGCGCCAGAGCCTTGACGGTGACACCGCTGGCAGCAGCTCCCTGCTCTTCCTGCTGCGCGTCCCAGACTTCCCGGGTCATCACCGCTATGGGCGCCATACCCTTGGCCTCCAGCTGGCTGTTGAGCTGTGTCAGCTCCCGCCCGGTGCCGAGCGCAGTGAAGGACGTCCGAGCCGCCTCCAGTTGGCCCGCCAACACCTTCGTTCGATCGATTTGCGATTGGGTCGGCCGGCCGTCGTAGTTGACCACGCCGCCGAACAAGTTGCCCAGCTTCTCGCGCAACTTCTCGTCGCCGGAGATCCAACCCGTCTCAGCAGTCGAGACCAACGAGCTTCTGAGCCCTTCGACGCTGTCGGCAAACGCCTCCAGACGCTCTGAGAGACTACCTTTGCCATCCAGCTGCGCAGCCCGGGTGTTCGCCTGATCTCGCACATCGATCAGGGCGTCGACCAGATAGGTGAGGTCCCCCAGCATGTAGTAGAGCTCGAGGGCAGTCTGCTGCTGCAGCTGCCGATCCTCGGCTGAGTGGGGCGACCGCGGATCGGGCACCAGATTTACCGTCCCTTCGAACGTCTCCTTTCCCTTGATCACCTTGTAGGTATAGGTGCCTTCCGGGACGCGTGGACCCTGGAAGGCAAACACCAGGTTGGTGGCTGGCGGCAACTTCGGTGGGGGCAGCCGCATCGGCCAATCGGCCCGATTCAGCCCCTTGACCTTGGGCGCGGGAATCGTGGTGATCAGCTCGCCCGCCGAATCGTAGATCTCGATCTTCAGATCGCCGAAGATGTGCCGCTTCTTCTGATAGAAGAAGATACTGGCCGCCTCGGGTGGATTGTCGCCGTTGAACTCGTCATGGCCGCCGAACCAGGGCTGCCCGCCGCCGATCGTCATGATCGCATCGCGTGACGGTAGCAAGGCGAAGCTCGAATCGAGGGTCTCGCTGGTCAGGCTGCGCAATGGGGTCAGGTCGTCCAGGATGTAGATCCCGCGACCGTGGGTGCCGATGATCAGGTCGTGATCCCGCGGATGAATGTCGATGTCACGGACCGGCACCATCGGCACCCCGCCGGTGAATCGCGCCCACTGCTGGCCACCATCCAGGGAGATGTACACGCCAGTCTCGGTGCCCACGAACAGCAAATCCGCGTTGACCGGATCCTGTACCACGACATGCGGGAAGCTCTCCAGACCTGCACCGACAATCGACTCCCAGCTCTGCCCGAAATCCGTGGTGCGGTAGACATAGGTATTCATGTCGCCGGAGCGATGACCATCCACCGTTACATGAGCCGTGCCCGCCTCGTGGGGACTGGCCTCGACATGGGAAACCCACAGCCCAGAGGGAAGGTCGGGAATGTTGTCAGTGACGTTGGTCCAGCTCCCACCTCCATCACGCGTCACCTGCACCAGTCCGTCGTCGGTTCCGACCCAGATCACCTTGCCGTCGAGCGGCGATTCCGAGATGGCGTAGATGGTCGTGTTGTTCTCGGCCGTCGAGTTGTCGATGGTCAAACCACCGCTCTGCTTCTGCCGCTGGCGCTGGGGATCGTTGGTGGTGAGGTCGGGCGATATCTTCTCCCAGGACTCACCACGATCGGCAGAGCGAAACAGGTACTGACCGCCATAGTAAATCGTGCCCGGCGTGTTCGGGGACAAATGAAGGGCTGTGTTCCAATTGAATCGGTAATCCCCTTCACCCTCACCCGGCAGCGGAGCGATCTCCTTGGTCTCTCCGGTCTCCAGGTGGTACCGCAGCAGATTGCCGCCCTGGTACTCGGCATAGACGACATTCGGATCGCTGGCATCGCGATAGGTGTGAAAGCCGTCTCCGGTGCCGACCAGGAGCCAGTCCTTGTTCTGTACTCCACCGGGAGCACGCGAGGGTCCCATCCAAGATCCGTTGTCCTGCAAGCCACCATAGACGTTGTAGGGCGTCTCCATGTCGGCACTGACCTCGTAGAACTGGGACAACGGCAGGGCCTTGACCATGCGCCACTTGTTGGCCCGGTCGTAGGACATGTAGATGCCCCCATCGGTTCCCAGAATCAACTCGTGCGGATTGGCCGGGTTGACCCACAAAGCGTGATGATCACTGTGCACTCCGCCGCCGAGACCACTGAGAATCGAGTTGAAGGACTTGCCGCCATCGGTGGAGACCCCGAGATAGAAACCCGGCTTGTAGACGCGGTCGGGATCGACCGGATCGGGTACCACATAGGCGAAATAGAACGGGCGGCTGCGTACCGCCAGCGAGTTGTTCACCTGCTCCCACGAAGCTCCCAGGTCATCGGACCGGTAGAGGGAGGTGTCGCCCTCCGTTTCCACTACCGAGAAGACCCGCCTGGGCCGATTCGGGGATACGGCGACGGCGATCCGTCCCTTGTCCCCGTCAGGCAGGCCCTGGGTGAGCTCATTCCAGGTGGCCCCACCATCGTTGCTCTTGTAAAGGCCGCTACCCGGCCCCCCAGACTCGAAGAAGTCGGGGTAGCGCCGGAACTGCCACATCCCGGCATAGAGGACGTTCGGGGTCTGCGGATCGATACTGATATCGGAGCAACCGGTATCCTCATCGATGTAGAGCACCTTCTCCCAGCCTTCGCCGCCGTCGGTGGTCTTGAAGACACCGCGCTCTTCGTTGGCCCCCCACAGCTGTCCGGTGGCGCAGACATAAACCGTGTTGCCGTCGTCGCCACTGATGGCAATGCGAGCGACGCGTTCGGTCGCTTCGAGGCCGACCAGAGCCCAACTGTCTCCGCCGTCCGTGCTCTTGTAGACCCCAGCGCCAACCGAAACGCTGTTGCGTGCCCAGGTCTCACCGGTCCCGACCCAGACCGTGTTCGGGTCGTTCGGGTCGATCGCGATGGCACCGATCGACTGCGGATGGTCGTCGAAGATCGGCTTCCAGGTGATGCCACCGTCCTTCGATTTCCAGACGCCACCCGTCGCCGCACCGGCATAGATGGTCAAGGGGTCTTCCGCGACTGCGTCGATGGCGGCGATGCGACCACTCATCACGGCTGGGCCGATCGAGCGGGCATGGAGTCCGCCGAAGGTGTTGGAGTCGATTTCGACTTGAGCGGTCGCCATGCCCGTCAGGCAAAGCGCCGCCGTAAGCACTGTCAGTACCCGGGGCAAGCTGTGGCGCATGTGGTTTCCCTCCAGAAACAAAAACGACGTCCGTCACCCGGGACGGGCGACGGACGAGATACAACGCTTCTAGTACTCAGCCGTCGGTTCCGGTGGCGGCAGCTTCTTCCTTCTCGGGCATGACGAACAAGTTGTCATCGACATCCGTCCCGACCTCGATCAGGTCGATGGTGATCACCTGACCCGACGGGGCACCCTTGGGCTTGCTCTCGATCGAATGCGGAAACATCAACCCATCGACCTCCTTGTAGTCGCTCAGAATGGTCTCGAACTCCATCTCGTTGCCCTGCACGGTGGTCTTGCCATCCTGTTTGATGGTGATGAAGTACTCGCTGTCGAGGTAGTGGTGACGCACATCGCCATTGGCCATGGTGACCTTGAGTTTGTAGGCTTCTGTTCCGTCGGTCTCTTCCAGGCCGACGAGCTCGACCTGGTTGCCCTTGTCTTTCCAGTCCATCAGCGGACCGTCGAAGTCAGCCTGCTCCTTGATGTTCTTGGCCTGATCTTCCGCCATGACTTCCGGGTCGGTTTTGCCCATGAAGGGCATGACCGACCAGGCGGTCTCACCGTCGTAGGCCTGAATGGCTGTCATCCCTTGCATGGTGAACTCCAACCGCATCTTCAGCGGCCGCGCGAAGATCATGCTGAAGGGCACCTCGGCACCGGGCCCCATCGCCATTCGGCCAGAGAACTTGGCAGTCTTGACGGCCTTCAAATTGTCGTAGCCTCCGAGGGCTTCGAAGTGCGCTGCCAGGAGCTCGTCGAGGGTCATGTCCTCGGCCCCGACCGCGCCGGCGACCAGCACGATCGCCAGACAAGCCGTTATCAGTTTCTTCATCTCGAACCTCCCTGTTTTCAGTGGGGTGTAGACGCTGTTGAACGGTTAGAATCGAACCTACCTCCCCTGGTGAGGCACGATCCGAGGCCTACTCTATACCGATTTCACAGGAGATCTGACGATGCCACCGACCCCTGCCAGCTTCGATCCTGAGCTCTTTGCCTTCTTGCGGGACCTGCGCCTGAACAACACCCGCGAGTGGTTTCAGGCCAACAAGGAACGCTACGAGGAGCGCGTCAAGCATCCGGCGCTCCAGTTCATCAGTGACTTCGGACCTCGGCTGCGGAAGATCAGCGATCACTACACGGCCGACCCCCGGCCGGTCGGGGGTTCTCTCTTCCGCATTTACCGCGACGTCCGATTCTCGAAGGACAAGAGTCCATACAAGACGGCCGTCGGTATTCAGTTCCGGCACAAGCAGTGCAAGGATGTGCATACCCCTGGGTTCTATCTCCACCTCGAACCCGACGCGTGCTTTGTGGGCCTGGGGATCTGGCACCCCGACGGCCCCACCCTGGCGCGGATTCGGACCTCGATCGCCGAGGATCCGATGCGATGGAGACACACGATCAATGGGAAAAAGTTTCAGGATCGGTTCGAGCTCGGGGGCGAGAGTCTCAAAAGGGCCCCAAAAGGCTACGATCCCGAGCATCCGTTGATCGAAGACCTCAAACGCAAGGACTTCATCGCCTCGACCCAGATCACGGAAGGTGAGGTCACCCACCAGGGATTCCTCGAAGAGTATGCGCGCGTCTGTCGCACCGGCGCTCCCTTTGTGCGCTATCTTTGCGAGGCTACGGGTATCCCCTTCTGACACGATACGAGGAGAGCCATGTTCAGATTGCCGCAACTGCTGATCCTGAGTGCAACCCTGCTCCTACCCAACCTGCTCGCCGCTGACAATCCCCCGGCGCCGGGCTTCAATCTAGTCGGCTCCGACCCCGAGGCGATCGCCATAGCCGACCAGGTCATGGACCGAATGGGGGGCCGCGCAGCCTGGGACAACACTCACTACATTACCTGGCGTTTCTTTGGCGGGCGACGGCATGTCTGGGACAAGTTCACCGGGGATATCCGCGTTGAAGGAACTGACCGGGAGACCGACAAAACCTTCCTCATTCTGATGAATATCCACACCAGGCAAGGCCGGGCCTGGTCCGCTGGCACAGAGATCACCGATCCGGTGGAACTGGCCAAGCGCCTGGACTACGGGGAAGCGGTCTGGATCAACGATGGCTACTGGATCTTCATGCCGTACAAGCTCAAGGACTCGGGTGTGACGCTGAAATACCTTGGGGAGAGGACCATGCTGGACGGGCGACCTGCCAAGGTGCTGCAACTGACCTTCGAAGGTGTCGGCAGAACACCGGAGAACAAGTACTTCGTCTATGTCGCGGAGGACTCCGGTCTTGTCGAGCAGTGGGACTTCTTCGACTCTGCCGAGAACTCAGAGCCCGGCTTCCAGAACCCCTGGCACAACTGGCGGACCTACGGCGAAATCCTCCTATCGGACAGTCGGGGAGAAAGAGGTCACACCGACATCGCGGTCTTCTCAGAGCTCCCTGCTGCGGTGCTCCACAGCCCGGAGCCCGTCGACTGGGATGCCCTCATCCCCGAGTAGGAGGGCGGCAATGCCCGTGTGGATTCGAAAGCTGGCTTCACTGAAGCTCACCGTCTTCCTGTTGGTCTTCATGGTCCTGGTGTTGGCCGCCGGCACGATCGTCGAGTCCCTGATGGGAACTCAGAAGGCCCAGGCCATCTACAACGCCCCGTGGTTTCTCGGCCTGCAGTTCTTCTTCGCCGTCAACGTGATCTGCTCGATGATCGAGCGCTGGCCATGGGGACGCCAGCGCGTCGGCTTCATGCTCACCCACGGTGCGCTCCTGGTGATCATGATCGGCGCACTGGGCACCGCCCTGTTCAAACAGGAAGGTCAACTGGCGCTTTGGGAGGGTGAACAGTCGAACGAGTTCGTCAATGCCTATATCCCGGGCGCGATCGATCGCTATGCACTCCCCTTCGCCGTCAAGCTGGACGCCTTCGAGATCGATCACTACCCGGGTACCCAGCGGCCGGCGCAGTTCCGCAGTCGCGTCCAGGTCATCGATCCTTCGCTGAGCGAACCCTTTGCGGCGACCATCGAGATGAATCGGCCTCTCTCGTACCGGGGCTTCGACTTCTTTCAGAGCAGTTACCGGCAGGAATCAGGGCGTGAGGCAACGATCCTGTCGGTCTCGCGCGACCGCTCCCAGTGGATCGTGTTCACTGGCTACACCCTGCTGATCATCGGCATGACCGTGGTCTTCTTCACCCGGTTGTCGCAGCTACGTCAGGCAGCAGAGGCCGGCCTGCAGCCCGCTTCGACCGATGCCCCAAGAGACAAGAGCCCGTTCAAGATCGTCGGCTCGGCCCTGCTGGCCGGACTGCTTCTGGGAGGAGTCGTCACAGCCAGCGAGTGGACGGACGGGCTTCCCGACGCAGCCACCGTGGAATCTCTGCGAGATCTCGCTGTGCAACACGACGGCCGCTCGATGCCTCTCGACACCTTGGCCCGGGAAGCGACCTGGAGGGTCACCGGTGAGAGGTCCTGGCAGGACATCGACCCGGTCGCTCTGGTGCTCGGGTGGACCTTTCAGCCCGAGCACTGGTCCCGACAGACGATCGTCAAGATGGACAGTGCGTCGCTGGCTGGCGAGACCGGCCTGCAGCCACAGGTCGACCATGTCTCCTTCGCCGATGTGGCTGCCAATCCGCGGGTGCTGGCCATGATGCAAGAGGCCCGGAGGAAGGCCCAGCTCGAGGAACCCATGGGCGCGGCTCTGGTCGCGGCGGACGAGTTGGAAGAGCGCTTGCGCTGGCTGCAGAGGTTTCTCAATGGTTCAGCCATCCAGGCCGTCCCGGCCACCGCCCCGGGTGGCGCCTGGAGCACTCCGCAACAAGGATCTCCCGCAGAGCTCCTGGCTCTCGAGGATCAGTTGACGAAACAGGCTCCCAACGGCTATCCAACCCCTGCCGCACTGAGTCGAGAAGTGCGCTACAACAGGGTGCGTCCCAACCGGATCGCCTGGATCGTCCTGGCTCTGGCCAGCCTCTTCGCCCTACTCGCCTATCTACGGCAGCAGAGGGTGCTGGATGCCATCACGGCCTTTCTGCTCGTCGCGGCGTTCGGCGTCATGACCTGGAGTCTGCTGACGCGCTGGCAGATCGCCAGCAGGATCCCGGCTTCGAACATGTACGAATCGATGCTCTTTCTCGGCTGGGGAGTCGGCTTGTTCGCCGTCTTTGCGGCCCTGATCCTTAGAAATCGTCTGCTGGTCCTGAATGCCACCTTCATGTCGGCACTCTGCATGGCACTGCTCGACCTGCTGCCCATGGATGGTTTCATCCACCCCATGCCACCGGTGCTGACCGGCACGCCCTGGTTGGCGATCCACGTTCCCATCACCATGATCAGCTACTCGGTGTTCGCGATCGGTGTGCTGATCGCTCATGCGCAGATCGGTGTCGGCCTGCTGGCACCGCACAACCGGGGACTGAGCCGCAAGCTCAACGAGCTGCTCTATCTCTACATGCACATCGGCTCGATCCTGCTGGCTGCCGGAATCCTGACTGGATCGATCTGGGCAGCCTCCTCCTGGGGACGTTATTGGGGCTGGGACCCCAAGGAGGTCTGGTCGCTCATCGCTCTGCTGGCCTACATGGCGATACTGCACGGTCGCTTCGACCGCATGATCGGGCCGTTCGGCACTGCGGCGCTCAGCATTGTCGCCTTCGGTACCATCCTGATGACCTACCTGGGAGTCAACTTCATCCTCAGCGCCGGTCTGCATTCCTATGGTTTCGGAGAGTCCAGCGTCACCCGTTGGCTGGTTCTCTTCGGTGTAGTCGAAGCCCTGTTCCTGCTTGTTGCCACGGCCGTTTACCTCCGACGGCAAGAGACGCCGACGACACCGCTTCCAGCATCCTAGTCTGGCGGAGTGTCGCGCACAGATGGGAATTCGTGACCGCCTCCTGCGCCGCTCTGTGGCCTGGCCAAGCGATCACGGCTCCTGGGTCTTTCTGCTCTCACCACTGATCATCGGCCTGGCCATCGGGGGCCGTTGGACCGAACCTGTCACCTACCTCATCGTGGCTTCCATCTGTGGCTTCCTTGTCCGGCAGCCGATGACGATCGCGGTCAAAGCCATCAGCGGGCGCCGCTCACGCGCCGATCTGCCGGCTGCCCTCTTCTGGTCGGCGCTCTACAGTCTGATCGGGCTGGCTCACGTTCTCGGGTTGATCCTGAGAGGGATGGGATACCTGCTCTATCTCGCAATTCCCGGAATCCTCGTCTTTGTCTGGTACCTGTATCTCGTTTGGCGTCGTGGCGAACGCCGGCAGTTCGTTCTGGAAATCGTCGGGGCCGGGGTCTTCGCTCTGACGGCGCCCGCTGGGCTGTGGGCCGCGGTCGGCCATCCAGTCGGACTTGGCTGGTTGCTCTGGATGCTGACCTGGGCACAGTCGGCAGCCTCGATTGTCCATGTCTACCTCAGGTTGCAGCAGAGAAACCTCGCAGAGGCTCCGGCGGCCCGGCGAAGACTGCTCATGGGGCTACCGTCATTGACCTTGACCAGCCTCAACCTGTTGGGAGTCGGTGCGTTGGGCGCCGACGGCCTGCTCTCGCAGACGCTGGCCGTTGCCTACATCCCGCAGTGGATCGAAGCGCTGTGGGGGACCTGCCAACCGGCGATCGGCGTCAAACCCAGCCGCATCGGCGTGCGCCAGCTCTGCGTCAGCACCCTCTACACCCTGCTCTTCATCTGGACCTGGTAGCTCGAGTCCGGTCACAGACCCAGGAGTCGAGGAAGATCCTCTTCGAGGGCCCGATCGGCCTCCGCCTGGGTCGGTCCAAGAGCAATGACATCGAGCTTGCCGAACTCCCTCAAGGGTCCGGTGTTGTAGAAAATGTAGTCGCCCTCTGCGGTCTGGTGATTCCAGGCTGCGTCGCCCACTCGCGACAGCAGCTCGGTGAACGGAATACCGACAAGATCGGGATGCACGAAGTCGCGCGCACGATAGGCGGGACGGCCTTCCGGAAAGAGACGATCCATCAATGCCATGGGTGTGCTGGTACCGCCCCACCGCCCGTTGCATTCTGTAAACCGAAGCTCGAAATCCCCCTCCGGGTCTCCTACTACCAGGAAGTCGAACGAACATCGGCCCACGTATCCGAGGGCCTGCAGTCCACAGGCAACCTCCAGGGACCCCCGAGCCAGACCGAGATTGACCTTTTCCGGCAAGGTCGAGGGACGGCTACCCATGAAGACCTTGCGCTCGCCGACCAGGATCTGCTCGAAGACACCATCCAGCTGTGGCAGACCGGTACCGACAGGTGGGATCCACAGCTGTGTCGACGGCGAGTGCTCCGCCTGCTCCCACGCCACTGCCAGCACCGCCTCATCGCCCCGCCACTCGGTTCGCTCGAGAAACCCCTGGACGGTCTCTTCGATCTCTGCCGGACTCATCTCCAGGATTCGCGCGGACTCGAAGACCGCGTTGCCCATCGCCGAGGCACAGCGCAGCCGTTTCAAGGCAACCTGGACGTGCCCACCGGCCAGTTGGCGAAGATGGCGGCTGAGTTCCGTCACCGAATCTGTCGAGAAGGTCTCCACCAACCAATTGCGCCCCATCACCAACTCGACGACCTCATCAAAGAGCGCCTTGTCGTTGGCAATCCAGGTCGTGGGAGGTGGTGGTGCCAGGACGGTCACCGGAACTTCGGCCTCCTGGGACAGCCGCTCACCAAGCTCCCAGATGTCTTCGATCCCCATGAAGGGATGCAGCGTCAACCGGCCCGCCTTCCTCGCCACATCGATTAGACGCGTGCGGGTCTCTCCTGAACCGGCGGCACGTGCCAGATACATGGGCTTGCCGACCGGTTCTACGGTCAGTACCTCCACCGGTGCCAGCCCGACCACCTGCTCACAGTAAGCCTCGTAGCCGGTGGTCGGAGCGGTGGTCGCCGCATAGAGGTCTGTGGCTCGCGCGCGTAGCCTGGCGCGATGTTGGTATTCCTCGACGCCCGAAATATCGACCAGAAAAGGGATCCCCGAGAAGTCGTCGATGTGCAGAACGGGGCCACCAATGGGCGTGCCGTCCCAACGGTACTTTCCGAACGCTGCCAACCGCCCCTTCAGGTCCAGCCGCTCCGCCAACGGTCGAACTGCCTGTTGGGCACCGGCAGCGACAGCCGCGATGTTTTCGTCTGACAAGAGTGCATCCTCGCTCTGCAGGATTGTTAGCGATCCTAGTGTACAGAAATGCGCTCTCGCCCCAAGGGGTTGGATGAGCCCACCCCTAGGGGTATTGAGCCCGTCCGCTACCGGGCCTAGCATCACCGATGGGTTTCGGCCACCCGCACGGGATTTCGCGGAGCTCGAGAGGAGGAGAAATCATGTCAGCCCGGTATCTGGTTCTGATCCTGATCGCTGCTGCAGCCGTTGCCGCTTGCTCGCCTGCCGACAAGCCAGAGGTGACGCAACAAGAGACGACGCCCACCATGGACCTGTACAAGGAGGCGACCCTGCGATTCAAGCCGCTGCCGAGGGCGGCAGAAAATCCGGACAATCCACTCAACGACACGAAAGTCGAGCTGGGCAAGAGGCTCTACTACGACACTCAGCTGTCGAAGGATGGCAACATCAGCTGCAACTCCTGTCACGATCTGGCTACCTTCGGCGTCGACAACGAGCCCACGTCGGACGGCGACGACGGTTCCCGAGGCGACCGCAACTCACCTACCGTCCTGAACGCTGCATTTCATCAGACGCAGTTCTGGGATGGCCGGGCCAAGGACGTCGAGGAACAGGCGGGCATGCCCATTCTCAATCCGGTCGAGATGGCCATCCCGAGCGAACAGTTCCTGGTCGACCGGCTGAGCGCCGTCACCGAGTATCCACCCCTTTTCGCAGCCGCCTTTCCGGGTGAAGAGGAGCCACTGACCTATCTGAACATTCAGCGGGCCCTGGCCGCGTTCGAGCGCACCCTGATCACGCCGACGCGCTTCGATGCCTATCTCGAAGGAGACCAGGCGGCGCTCACCGAGCAGGAGAAGGCGGGCCTCGCGAAGTTCATCCAACTCGGCTGCACCACCTGCCACAACGGTGTCAGCATCGGCGCCCACAGTTTTCAGAAGTTTGGACTGTTTGACGACTACTGGGAGCACACACGCAGCGAGAAGGTCGATGAGGGGCGCTACACAGTCACCGAAAACGACGCGGACAAGTATGTCTTCCGGGTAGCTTCACTGCGCAATGTCGGCGAGACCGGGCCCTACTTTCACGACGGCAGCGTCGACTCACTGGAGGAAGCAATTCGCATCATGGTGGCAGTCCAGCTTGCCATCGAGCTGAGCGACGAGGAGGTCGAGAACCTGGCCGCGTTCCTCCACAGCTTGTCGGGAGAGGTACCGCTGGCGGCCTTGCAGAGCGCTGGCAACTGAGCAGACCACAGAGGACGACGTTCAGCGGCGGAAGACAACGCAATAGCGTTCGTCGTCGCCGTTCCAATCGTCCTCATCGAGCACGACCGTGAAGCCCGCCGAGGTCATCTCACGGATCAGGTCCCCGCGCTCGATACCGTGTCCGCCACGTTCCGGAACATCGGGCAGGTCTCGCCAGGCACTCTGTGGCGTGATGTCGATGATCGCGATGAGGCCACCAGGTCGCAGGGATTGCCGCAGGCTGGACCGCATCCTGGCCGGGTTGGTGAAGTGGTGATAGACCATCCTGAGGAGGATCGCGTCGCAGCACTCGGCGGGAAGACCGGTTTCGAACTGGTCACCTAACACCACCGTGACGTTGTTCCTGGAACCGTCGAGGAGGCGCTCTTCGAGGTCTTCGACATCGTGCTTGTCGACCTCTGTTGCCCACACGTGTCCAGCGGCACCGACCCGTTTCGCCAGCTCGACAGCCCATTCACCCTCGCCAGCGCCGACATCGGCAACGACCGACCCTGGCTGCAACTGGAGAATGTCGACAATACGATCCAGCTCCTCTGCCGAAGCCTGGCGACTGGTGCAACCCGCCGACGCGAGGAGGCTCGCCACCACCAGCGCGAATTGCCGATGGCGCGAGGTGGAACGCCGGCGGCATGCGTGGCGACTCGTCATGTCAGAACAGAATCGATGGCCCTGTTGAACTACTTGCTTGCCCATTGAAGGTTTGGTCCTACGCCACTCACCTGGGAAACAGGGACGCGTCCAGGGTTGGCAGAATCCTCAAAGCGTTCTGGTAGTAGATCTTCCTGAGCACTGCGTCCGGAAGGTCGAGACCATACATCTTCCAGAACGCATGGCGCCGCCGATAATAGTCGAAATAGTCATCGTCGGTTTCGAGAACCCGGAAGTAGACCGGATACTCCTCCGGGTTCCAGGAGTCTTTACCAAACAGGATGCGATCCTGGTATTCGATCAGCCACTGTCTCGCGAACCTGGGCTGCCGACCAAGCTCGGCGAGTACCGCTCCGATCTCTGTATAGACGTTGGGCAACTCATCCAGGAGCGCACCCAGTCGCGCCAGATCGTTGCCCATCCAGCCGAGATGAGCGTTGATGAAGACTGTCTCGGGGTGATTGCGGAACACCCGATGCTGCTCCGCCATCAGGCTTTCCCAGGAGGGAAAAAGCGCCGGATCACGATACCGGTCGGGCTTCTCCATCAACTCCAACAAGCGCTCGTTGTTGCGATCCTTGGGGTGCCAGAAGGAAGCGGGCTCGCCGGTGTGGATGAGCACGGGAATGCCCAGGTCACCACATTTGTCCCAGATCGGTGCCAGTCGCGGGTCGTCGACGGCAATCCGGTCGCCCCTGGAATCCTTCTCCGTCAGCCCCAGGCTCTTGTAGATCTTCAGCCCGACGGCGCCATTGTCGACATCGGTCTCCAGCTGCTTCAGAGTGCGCGCCGTCCAGTCGGGCTCATCGATTCCCTGCAGACGAATATTGGTGAAGACCAGGAAGCGACCCGGCGCGTTGCGGTCGACGTTCTCCACCGCCCGCTCGAGATACTCCCCCTCCTGCAGATCGAAGCCGACCTGGCCATCGGCCAGCTGCAGACGCCGAAACCCGCGGCCGCTGAGGTTGACCATCACCGCCATATTGAGCTCGTCCATGGCTGCGACGAGCTGCTCCAGGTCCTGATCCGGCATACCGAACTGATGATTGTGCACATCGACGAACGGGTACTTCGCCCGCTTCACAGGGTTTTCGGGAACGACCAGGGTCGAGGGCGGATCGTACTCATTGAAGGCAGGCACTTCCTGCTGAGCGCGGGCCGGCAGTGTCGCACCTGGCACACCTGGCGCAATCAGGAGCACCGTCAACCAGGGCCACCTCATCCTCATCCTTCTAGGCACCGATGGGCCACCTCGCAGTAAATCGCCGCAGGGATCGGAGGAGCGGATCCTCACCCGCCCGGTCCCCGATGATCAGCACGAAGGGTTCGATAGCACTGTGGGAGGGCTGGCTCGACAGCTTCCAATACAGTATCCCCGCGAGCATCTTGCCACCGAACTCCCGATTGGCCTCGAACAGTCCTTGCACCGCCTCCGCCCGCTCAGCAGGATCTTCGGGCTGATCCTCCCATACCACCAACCTGGGACCGCCTTCCGAAGGCAAGACCGCGAAACCATGCGCTTCCCAGGGTTGAATCGTGCAATTGGCACGACGCACATAGCCGAGCTCGGTAAACAGGACCGGTTGATCGGCTACGCCCTGTGCCCGTCGGAACGTATCGATCTCGTGCAGGATCGTCGACCACCGAGCGCGGAAGAGATCCACTCGGTCCCCCTCGAGCTCCCCGGGTAGATCCCTGTAGCGCAGTGGGAAGTAGGCATTGATTCCCATCAGATCCAGCCGATCCCAGAAGTCGACAAAGTAGTACTGGTCGAAGTTCGCCGCATAGGTGAGCGACCCAGAATACATCTCGCGCGCCTTGCCGATCAGCTCGACCCAGTGGGATCTGAGCAGTCGCCGTCGTTGATTGATCTGGGCCAGCGGGTCTTCATTATCCAGGTAGGAAATCTCATGGGCCCATGCCGCGTGGGCGGCCGAGCGATCCAACAGGTAGGGCTCCAGCTCCCAATAGTCATCGTTGCCTCGCACCCAGATGTTGCGGTCTTCGATCTCCTGCTGGTGCGCCAGAATCTTCGCGTTCTCGCCTTCCACCTTCTCTTCGTTGGTCCAGTACTCCTCGAGAGCCGGCAGCTCATCGACCTCGATTGTGTTGGTGAGCGAGTTCAGCTCGCTGCCCACCGCGAGCACGTCGATACCGACGTCTTCGGCGATCCGGGCCCACTTGAGAACAAAGGTCTCGTACTTGTCGAACCACTCATCCAACTCGCTCTCGGTGGGAGGCATGATCATGCCGTGCCAGAAGAACTTGTTGCGCTCGAAAGCATGATCGAGAGCTACCCTGAGGACCAGCACCACCTTCAGCCCCTTCTCCTTCGCAACGACGGCCTCACCCACTACCCAGGGTTCTTCCTCCTCGAACCACAGGTTGGCAGAGTCCCAATCACCCTGTTTCGCGTAGACGGTGATGGCAACGGTATTGAATCCGCTTTCGTCGAGAGCATCCATCCACGCATAGTGATCGGGTTCATTGACCTGGATGCCACCGAGCAGAAAGTCTGGGCGGGCAGCGCGCCAGGCCAGGAATCCAGCCAGGATCAGGGCAGCGGCGAGGAAGAGTTTGCGGACCATCTCTGAAAGCTTTTGGACACTGTTCGGCAATACGCAGCAGGGATGTTAACGGATCCCGGCAGATCGAATTCCGCGCCCGACTCCGACGTATTATCGCTACCATGCAAGCGCACCAACTCCGCCGATGGGTCGGTCCACTGCTGCTCGCAGCTATCGCGCTCACCGCCACATCCTGGATCTTCAAGGGCAGACTGGTCGGTCCCAGCGAGATCGACGCGGCACTGCTGCAGAATCCCGCCCAAAACCCAACATCCGCTGAACCTTTCGACTTCGAGTACAAAGGCAAACAGTGCCGGGTCGAACCGGTGGCGAGTTGGGAGCAGTGGGGTCTGGTGGTCAGTCACAACAACATCGAGAGCATCGCCGACATCTACCATGACAGCACCTCGGTCGACACCAAGGACCTCTGTGTCATTTGGGGAGCCAACCTCCAGGAGGCTGACTACCAGCAAGTCGACTTCAAGAGCGGCCCCTGGACCTGCTACTTCTCCTATCCTGGTGGGGTCCGATTTCATCACAACGCCCTCGGCAACAATCACTTGATCACCGATGAACCGGAGGTGCGTCGCGCACTCGATACCGTACGGGTCGGGGATCAGATCCGTCTTGCCGGCTTGTTGGTCAACTACCAGATGGATGACTGGCAACAATTCTGGCGGCGGACCAGCACCACTCGTGAAGACAACGGTTGTGAAGTTGTCTTCCTGAAAGAGATCGAGGTCTTGCGACGCGGCACACCCGGCTGGTACACGGCCTACCGGCTCGGCTGGATCGCTATCTTGGTGCTGCCCGCCATCTATGTCTTCCTCATGTGGCTCGAAGCCGGCAAGTCGGACACAACCACCCTCGGCCGCCTCTGACCCGGTGACAGGATACGCACTTCAATTCCTTGGATGCTGTCGCAGCCAAGCAAAGCCAAATCGGCTGCCCCCTCAGCATTCAAGGAATTGAAGTGCGTATCCTGTCACCAACATTTCTGGCGGGCGGTGCGTCTAGTAGGGTGGAATGAGCGAAATTCTCGCCACCCTGACACCGACTGTGGGAACGGCAAGCCCGGCGATGACAACAGAACGCATCGGCGACCTCTTCGACGCCCACCAGCAACGGCTCTACGGTCTCGCTCGGCGCCTGAGCTCGGATGCCGAGGAGGCCAAGGACCTGGTCCAGGAGACTTTTCTGAGGGCGGCGCGGAACCCCGGTTCCCTGCCTCTGGATGACAAGAAGGCGGAGGCCTGGTTGGTGCGAGTTCTGGTCAATCTCTGCCGCGATCGCTATCGGCGACTGGCAGTCAGACGCCGGCCGGAAGTGAGGCACAAACTGAACCAACCAGAACCGACCAGTCCCGAATCGCGGGCCGTCGCCAGAACCTCTGTGCAGGCGGCCCTTGCCCATCTGAGGCCCAAGCGTCGCGCGGTGATCGTGTTGCGCGAGCTCGAGGGTCTACCCGTCGCGGAAGTGTCTCGACTCCTGGGCATGAACCCGGGAACCGTTCGATGGCACCACAGCAGTGGCCGGAAGGAACTGGCCCGGCATCTCGCAACCACCGCAGTCACAGCCAGTACCGAAACCGCGCAAAGCACGCAAAAGGAGAGGTGACATCCATGTTCACCAGAGATCTCGACCATGAATTGACCCGCAGGCTCCAGGAGGCAGATCCTCTCACCCTGGACCCGGGACTGACCGCTACCGAGCGGACCGAAATGCGCAGGACAGTCCTGTCACAGGTCCCCGCCACAACCCCTGGTCTCTGGAGGCAGCTCTCACCCGCCTTCAGCGTCGCCATCCTGCTGGCTGTCGCCCTGGCGGTGGCCTGGTGGCCGAGCTCGCTCGGTTCGCCACTCCCAGGCTCGGCACCCCGAACCCAGGCAAACACTTCCGATCCCGGTCCACCACCCAGCCGTGGAATCCAACGGGCGGGAAACTCACTCGAAACTCGCAAGATCCAGTTCGAGACGCCGGGAGGCACCCTCGTCGTCTGGTTACTCAATCCAAACTTCCCCTCGTGAGTTCGGCCGAGACCCCAGTCAAACCGGTGCACGTTCACAGAAAGGACACGTCCATGAAACCTCTCGAGATCTGGCCTACGTTCGCCGCAATACTCCTGAGCGCCACTCTGTTTGCAGGAACCACCCCGCTCGCGGCTCAGCCCCCCGACGAGGTACCCGAGACCAAGTTGGTGCAGATCAATCTGCTAGCGGCCAGCAAGGCTGGCGCCAACGAACTCTCTGATCTACCGGCCAACACCCGCAAGGCCATCGAAGACATCCGGGATTTTCTGCCCTTCAAGAGCTACCGACTCCTCGACACCAGCCTGGTGAGGGTCCTGGTTCCTTCCCACCGGGGCGCGCCCGGCCGGGGTCCTTCCAAGACCTTCATGCGCGGCCCAGACAACACCAAGCTCGAAATCATGATGTCAATGACGACCGGCGAAACTGAGTCCGAGGTGTTTGTCGGCCGCTTCGAGGTCAGCCCATCGGTCATGGATCGACTGCGTGCCGTGACCTTGACTCCAGAACAGCAGAATCAGGCAGACACCGGGGCGCCCGTCGTGGCCCCAAGAGCCGATCTCATCGACTCGGGTTCCCTGATCAGCACCTCCTTCACGGCCGAGGTTGGACAGACAGTGGTCGTCGGCTCGTCTCGCCTGAACGGCGGTGACGATGCCTTGATCGTTCTCTTCACCGCGCTTCCCTGAGCATCCCTGGTGACAGGATACTCGCGCGCCTGAGAGAGTATCCTGTCACCGGGCTTTCATGACGACGATGGTCCGGTCGTCCATTTCGCCATCACCGCCCAGACTGTAGTCCTCACTCGCAGCCAACAACGCATCCGCGATCTCCTGGGCAGATCCCTGTGCAGTCTCCTTGACGACCCGTTCGATTCGCTCTCGGCCAAAAGGCTTGCGATCGATGGCGACACAGTCCTCGACACCGTCGGAGACGAGGACAACGACATCACCCGGGATGATTGAGATGAGCTCTTCTCGGTAGGTCAGATCCTCGAGCCTGCCGAGCGGCACTCCGGTGACATCGACAACCTGCGCCTCCCCGCCGCGGATCAGAATGGGCTGTGGAACTCCACTATCGCTGATCCTGAGCCGCATCGCATCGGGCTCGAGCACCGCTAGCAGGAGGGCAACGAACCGATGCTCGATGTTGAGCTCGCGCAGTTGAGCGTTCATCTTCTGAAGAATCTCGCTCGGGCGGCCGCGGCTCTGCAAGACCTGGCTGCGCAAGATGCCAATGGACAGCGAGGCCAGCAAGGCAGCGGCGGTCCCCTTGCCAGCAACATCTCCCAGTGCCACGGCCAGCCTGCCATCCGGATACTTCAGAACGTCGAAGAAATCACCGGACAACTCCCAGGCCGCGTGGTGAGCGAAACCGATGTCGAGCGTCGCGTGAGCTGGAGCTGACTGTGGCAAGAGACCACCCTGAATCTTGCGAGCGGCCGAGAGGTCCTCTTCCAACCGTCTCTCTTCGCGGCGTACCGTCCCGTAAAGGCGGGCGTTCTCGAGCGCCGCCGCAATGTGCGAGCCCAGTGCGAGCAGAGTTCGCTCGTGCTCGAGCGTGAACGCATCGTATTCGACGCTTTCGAGATCGAGGACCCCGATCAGGCGGCCGTTGGAGATCAAGGGAACTGCCAGCTCCGAGCGAACCTCGACCTCCGCGTGACGAAACCGAACATAGCGCGGATCCTCCAGAACATCGGGTACCCGAATCGGCATCCGGTCCTGGGCTGCGCAGCCCGAGAGCCCATAGCCCAACGGGAAGCCGCCGTGCTGCTCGATGTGCTCTCCGAACTTGAGCGAGTAGCTGTGCTCGAGTACCTGCTCGTCCTCGTTCCACAGCAGGATGCAAAACAGATGGGCGTCGAGCAGCAACCGCACCCGATCGGCAATCTTCTGAAAGACCTCCTCGAGACGAAGTGTGGAGCTGAGGTCGGCGGCCGACTCTGCCAGGAACTCCAGCATGGTGCGGTAGGGAGCGCTCTCGAGCCGCTCTGCCAACTCGGCCCTGGGGCCCGACACTGCGAGATCCGCTACCTTCGCAGTCCCTTTCGCAGCTTCCACCATATCCGTCGAGACATCCTTGGCCACGGCTCCGGGGCGGAGCCCCTCTGCCCAGCAGGTGGCGTACCACACCACCGCATCTTCGAGCTGACTCCAGTTGCCAAATGCTTGCAGGGCGTCCACGATCCGCGACTCGGTCCAATCGGTCTGCTCGACGATCGTCTGACGCGCCCCCTCGAGGATTCCCACAAAGTTGGCCACATAGGCCCCGAAGGAGACCTCACCGGCGCTGCCACCGAAGAAGAGCATGTCGCTTCGGCGCGGTTCGGCCCCGGCCTGACGCAACAGGGTGGTCAAGCGACGACCTACATACGGGTCATTGCCCAGCTGCTTCCAGGTGTCGATGTAGGCCTGCCAGAGAGCCTCGACCTCGGGACAGGGCGGCCACAGCCGCAAAAGCTCGTGATTGTCATCCTCGAGGATGATCCGCCCACCCGGGCGCACCGCTCGCGTCATCTTTCGAACTGCCGCCTGTGGATCAGTGAGGTGCTCGAGAACGAAGCGAGCATGGGCCACATCGAAACTTTCCCATTCCGTGTCCGTCAGCAGCAGGTCCTCTACCTCTCCTTGTCGGAACTCAACCGAGATTTCACTGCCGGACTGCCGCGCGCGTCGCCGAGCTTCCACCAGCTGATCCTCGGCACGCTCGATACCGACAACCAGACCGTCGGGCTGAACCTGGCGAGCCATCGCCCGAGTCAGCTGTCCGAGACCACTTCCGAGATCCAACACCCGTTCCCCGGGTTGCAAGCGCATGGCTCGCAGCGAAGCGGCATTGAGCAGATCATTGAGGAGCGACAGCCGCTCCTGCTCTTCTGGCGACGTGCCATGAATATACTGGCTACCCGGAGCCAGGGAATCGGAATCGCGATTTCTCATCTGTCTTCAGATCTTTACGCACCGGAGAATCCCGAGTTGCAGCCCAAGGTTTCCATACTCCTGCCCGTTTACAATGCGGCCCCGTTTCTCCAGGAATGTTTGGATAGCCTGGCTCGCCAGACCCTCACCGATTACGAGATCGTGGCAATCGATGACGGTTCGACCGACGGCTCGGGTTCGATCCTCCAACAGAGCTCGCACACCGAGCCGCGCCTGCGCTTCACCTCGCACGATCATCGCGGGCTGATCGAGGCACTCAATACCGGTCTAGAACACTGCCAGGGTAAATTGATCGCCCGCATGGATGCCGATGACATCGCCCATCCCCGCCGACTGCAACTGCAGGTACAAGCACTGGAAGCTGCCGACGCGCCCGATGTGGTTTCCTCATTGGTAGCTCACTTCCCCCGTCGGAGCCTGGCTCGCGGTTTCCATATCTACGAGCGCTGGCTCAATGGCCTCATCCATCATGCAGACATCATGCGCGAGCGCTTCATCGAGAGCCCGTTGCCCCACCCATCAGTCATGCTTCGACGGCAGGATCTTTCCGATGTTGGCGGATATCGGGAGGAGGGCTGGCCCGAGGATTACGATCTCTGGCTGCGATTGGCGGCGGCCGGCAAGACATTCGGAAAAGTGCCCGAAGTGCTCTATCTGTGGCGACACCACGAAGGTCGACTGACGACGAACGACCCCCGCTACTCGGTCGAGCGCTTTCTTACCTGCAAGGCGCATTACCTGGCGCGGGGTCCCCTGCGTGGGGTCCCTCGGGTCCTGGTCTGGGGCGCCGGGCAGACTGGCAGGCGTCTCTCGAAGCATCTACTCCGCCGCAGCGTTCGATTGACGGCATTCATCGACATCGATGCAAAGAAGGTCGGTCGCACGCTGCGAGGCCTGCCAATCCATACCCCGAATTGCCTGCCCGAGCTCTTGGCAGATGCGGTCGATACCGTAATTCTCGCTGCAGTCTCCTCTCGCGGCGCACGGGCCCTGATCCGGGAGCATCTGCAGGCTCTAAAACTGGCCGAGGGCAAACACTTCTGGTGTGTCGCCTGAAAGAGCGTCGACCAGGCTCGTGCTAGCCTAGATCTCGAGCATCGATGCCTAACGACGAAATCTCCCTCGAGATCACCGAGTCGGATTCAGCAGCCGTGGGCTGGGTGGCATTCGAGATTCCCGCCGAGCTGCGCCTGCGAGCCGAGACCATCGTCGAGCAGCTCCGAGCGAGCTCTGACAAGCAGCAACACGCCGCCGAGCTGATCGACATCGTCGTCGCGCTCACCGATCGGGGTCTCTATTACTACTTCCTCCACCCATTGGAGGTGGCGCGGGTCGGGGTGATAACCCGCAAGGCTGTCGAGTTGGCACTCGGGACCGCGGGCCGCACCCTGCCACTGGTGGTGCGCAAGACGGTCAATTCGCTGAATGACGCGCAGCTGTCGAGCCTGGCTGACTTCATCGACCACATCCTCATCAGCGAAGAGGATTCCAGCGACCCATGAAGGCCATGGTCTTCCACGGATCCGGACAACCCCTGAGACTGGAAGAGCGTCCCATCCCGACCTGTGGTGCGGGTCAGGTGCTGATTCGAGTCACCGCCTGTGGCGTCTGCCGAACCGATCTTCATGTGATCGAGGGTGATCTCACCGAGCCGATCCTGCCCTTGATTCCGGGGCACGAGATCGTCGGCGTCGTGGAGGAGGTGGGGTCAGACGTCCCGACGCTGACGCCAGGACAGAAGGTCGGGGTCCCCTGGCTCGGAGGCACCTGTGGTGCGTGCTCCTATTGCCGCAGCAGCCAGGAAAACCTCTGCGATCGCGCTCGATTCACCGGCTACCAGATCGACGGCGGGTATGCCGAGTACACCGTCGCCGACCACCGCTTCGCATTCCCGATTGCCTCGGGTCTTTCGGACGCGGAGGCTGCCCCGCTTCTCTGCGCTGGGTTGATCGGTTACCGATCTTTGCAGATGGCTGGCAGGGCGCAACGGCTCGGCTTGTACGGCTTTGGCGCAGCCGCTCACATCATCGCCCAGGTGGCCCGACATCAGGGTCGGGAAGTCTACGCCTTCACCCGGCCAGGCGACACCCGAGGCCAGAAGTTCGCGGGCCGTATGGGTGCCCGATGGGCTGGCGACTCCACAGTCCGGCCACCGGTCGAGCTCGATGCGGCGATTCTCTTCGCGCCGGCCGGTGAGTTGGTCCCGTTGGCGCTGGCGGCAGTACGCAAGGGAGGCACGGTGGTCTGTGCCGGCATCCACATGAGCCAGATTCCCGCCTTCGACTATGACCTTCTCTGGGGCGAACGTTCGATCCGATCCGTCGCCAATCTGACCCGGCGCGACGGCGAGGAGTTCCTGGCACTGGCACCACAGATTCCGGTACAAACCGAGATTCGCACCTACCCACTCGCGGAGGCCAATGCCGCCCTGGCCGATCTTCGCGATGGGAACCTCGAAGGGGCAGCTGTCCTGATGACCGATCGGGCGCAATGAGACTCGACCTTGGCAACGGCATCATCATTCGCCCGTATCGCGACAGTGATCTCGACTCTCTCGTCGAACAAGCCAACAATCCGAACGTCAGTCGCAACCTCGAAGATCGGTTCCCCTACCCCTACACCGCCGAGGACGCCAGGAAGTGGCTGGCCGAAGTCCGCGAGCAAGCTCCGTTGACCAGCTTCGCCATCGCTGACGAGGCAGGCGTCATCGGAGGTATCGGTCTGCTCCTTCACCGGGACATCTACCGCGTCACGGCAGAGCTCGGCTACTGGTTGGGCGAAGCCTACTGGGGTCGCGGCATCGCCACCCGGGCTGTTCGAGCGATCACCCAATGGGCCTTCGACAGCCTCGCCCTGGAACGGATACAAGCCCGTGTCTTCGACTCCAACCTCGCTTCGTGCCGCGTCCTGGAAAAGGCCGGCTTCACTCGCGAGGGTCGTCTGAGGAGCAGCGTTCTCAAGCTCAACCTGGTGATGGATCTATTGGTCTACGCTATCCTTCGCGAAGAACTTTAGATCCGCAACGAGAACTGGTGACGGGAGATCCCGATGGAATGGATAACTGAACCTCAGGCATGGGTCGCACTGATAACCCTGACAGCCCTCGAGGTCGTCCTGGGAATCGACAACATTGTTTTCATTTCGGTCCTGACCGGTCGGCTGCCCGAGGATCAACGACAAAAAGGTCGCATGGTTGGCTTGGCCCTGGCCATGATCATGCGGATCGTGCTACTCCTGTTCCTGGCCTGGATCGTCAAACTCACCGCACCACTGTTCACGATCTTCGGCAACGAGATCTCGGGTCGCGACCTCATTCTAATCATCGGCGGTCTCTTTCTCCTGGCCAAGGCGACCCATGAGATTCATCACAATCTCGAGGGGGAAGAAGAGCACGAAGAGGTCAAGGTTCACGCCTCGTTGAGGAGTGTGCTGTTTCAGATCATGCTGTTGGATATCGTCTTCTCCCTCGATTCCGTGATCACCGCGGTGGGTATGGCCGATCACGTGCAGGTCATGGTCATCGCTATCGTCCTCGCCGTGGGCTTCATGATGGTCTTCGCCAAGCCGATCGGTGACTTCGTGGAACAGCACCCGACGGTCAAGATGCTGGCGCTGAGCTTTCTCTTGTTGGTAGGAATGGCACTTGTCGCGGACGGTCTGGAGTTCCACATTCCAAAGGGTTACATCTACTTTGCGATGGGTTTTTCGGTCTTTGTCGAGATGCTCAACCTGCGCTTGCGCAAGCGGATGAAGAAGCCGCCGGTGAAGCTCCGCAAGTCCCTGCCGCGCCAGGCGTGAGCAAATCGTTGGCTGGTCACGGCATGCTAGGATCGCGCTCGACTTCGCAGGCTTCAGAGCGGTAACCCAAAGGAGGTCGCTCCATGCTCCCGACACCCCGCAGACTCGCGGCAGCTATTGTTCTGACTCTCGCAGCCAGCTCTGCGCTCGCTGAAGACTGGTCGCGCTTTCGGGGCCCCAATGGCTCAGGTGTGTCGAATTCGACCGGGCTGCCTGTGGAGTTCGGCCCGGAGACCAATGTCGCCTGGTCGACCGACATTCCGTTCGCCCGTTCTTCCCCGGTCTTGACGGGCGACAAGATCTTCTTGACCGCCATCGACGGCGAACGCTTCACCACCATGGCCCTCGACCGCGCATCGGGCCAGATCCTCTGGCAGCGTGAGATCGAGAGAGCGAGGACCGACACCTTCCATCAGGCTACGGACTCGGCGACACCGTCGCCCGTCACCGACGGCAAGAATGTCTACGCCTTCTTTCAGGAGACCGGGCTGGTTGCCTACAGCGGCGACGGCGAGCAGCGCTGGGAGATGGGTCTGGGCCCGTTTCGCAACTTCTACGGTATCGCAGCGTCACCGGTCCTGGCCGGGAACACCCTGGTGCTCGTCTGCGACCAGTCGCAGGGTTCCTTTATCTTGGCGGTCGACAAGGAAAGTGGCAGAGAGCTGTGGCGCAAAGACCGTTCGGCTCGAACACTCAGCTACACGACCCCCATCCTCTACCCCGATTCCCGCAACCCGCGCGACGTCATCGTCCTGGGGGACAAGTGGGTCGACGCCTACGATCTTGGCACCGGGAACAGTACGTGGTCTTTGGCAGGCGTGGGAGCCGGGCCGGTTTCCAGCCCGGTCCTCGACGGAGACCTGCTTTTCGTCAACGCACCCGATCAGGCACCCGAACCGCCGCCCCCGTTCAGTGAGATTTCTGCCGAGCACGATAGCAATGGAGATGGTGTCCTGCTCCTGTCCGAGGTCGAGGGCACCTGGATGGCCAAGCACTTCGGTTACATCGACTGGAACGGCGACGGTGCCTTCACCGCTGAGGACTGGGAAACCGTCAACCAGGAAGCCGCCACCCCGGGCTGGGGGATCTATGGGATCCGAGTGCCGCGCGACAGCGGCGATCCTGCGATCGAATGGAAGAACCAGCAGAGCGTGCCCTACATCCCCACCGGACTTATCTATGATGGGGTGCTCTACATGGTCAAGGATGGAATCGTGTCGGCCATCGATCCAACTTCCGGAGAGCTGATCAAGAGAGGTCGGCTGACCAAGGGCAGCCCCGAAGTCTATGCATCTCCGGTTGCAGCTGACGGCAAGATCTACATCGCGACCCTGGCGGGTCAGGTAGGGGTCGTCCAGGCCGGGCCCGACTGGCAGGTCCTCTCGCTCAACGACCTCGGTGACGAGATCCACGCATCTCCCGCCATCTCCGATGGCCACCTCTATGTGCGGACTCGAAGCAAGCTCTACAGCTTTGCAACTGCCGCGGCAATACAGCAAGCGTCACGTTAGCTAGGGTACCTGGATCTCTGAACCCAGGCCGCGCAATCTGACGATACGGTAGGGAGCCTCACCGACCTCGCCGGGGTCGAAATCTCTCTCTTCCTCTTCCGCCACGTGACGCAGCCAGGCTTCGTACCTGTCCCGCTCCATATCGAGGATCTCGACTTCCCCTTCCGCGACCGCCTGACGCCCGACCGACTCGGGTGGAAAGACGATCACGCCGTCGTCGACCTTGATGCGCAGAGTGGTATCGGTCGGCGAGGTGAGATCCATCCAGCAGCCCTGCCTGGCACAGACTCCAGTCACCTCTCCAGCGACCTGCACTTTCTTGCCCACCCAGGTATCGGGGTCGGCTACGATCGCCTCGATCGACGTGACTTCCAGCCCCGAAGTCAGGGCCTCTCCCACCTTGATCGTCTCGCCAGCCATGCAGACTGTCGCCAGAACCATTATCCCTGTCATTGCCAATGCCGTACTCTTCATTCTCATGCCTCCCATGCTCCCTATCCTATCGTCGCCAACGCAACGCCAGGCCCACCGCTCTGCCAGGTGAATAGGCCACTTTCCTATCAGCGGAGTTGAAATACATCTCATCGAGCAGATTGCGCCCACTCAAGGAAAGCAGCAGCCCGTCGGCGAGTGTGTGTTGCAGCGAAGCCGACAACAAGCTCGCGCGAGGGATGTCCTTCTCTCCGGGGCCAGGGTCTGTAATGTCCAGGCGCTCTTCCCACCGCACGTCGGCAACCCAGGGCCCGGTTTGCCAGGCACCTCCCAGGTGGAAACGACTCGCTGGAATGTCGGCCAACGGGTCATCCATCTCGTCGCGTCCGTCGAAGACATGGCCACCGAAGCTGGCGCGCCAGTGCTCGTCGAATTGATAAAAGCCGCTGAGCTCGAAGCCTGTGATCTTGCCGGTAACCAGATTGACAAAGGTCAGTACGTCGGGCTCGATCTCGATGCGCTCAATGTAGTCGCTGATTTCGTTGCGCGAGACGAACCCCGAGACGAACAGCTTGTCTCCATACCACCGCAGGCCCACATCCAGATTGAGAGAGCGCTCCGGATCCAGATCGGCGCTGCCGACCACCTCGCCTCGCCCGGTGGTACCGCTGAAGTAGCGCTCGCTCAGTGATGGAAAGCGCAGACCGGTGCCCAGGTTGGAGACCAACTCGAACCCGGCTCCCAGAGGCACCACCAGACCGGCAAACCCGGTGAGAGCATTGTCGCTGGTACCTGCCTGCGAGGCATTTTTCTGGGTCTGGTAGGCGAAACGGGCTCCGCCCAGGATGACGGCCCTGCCCACGTTCCACTCCATGGCACCGTAGACACCCGCCTCGTTGTCCTCTCCGTTGTCCAGGGTCTGTTGGACCAGGAACTCCCCACTGTTGTTGTCGGTCGCCGTCTCGCGCGCATCGACATTGCGGCGACCGAAAAAGTCGACACCGAAGCGTGTCGAGACCGTGCCGGCCACCTTGATCTGCTTCTGCCAGTTCAAACCGAAGTCGACGGCGGAATTCTCGACCCGACTCTCGCCTGCTTCTTCCCGCACCTTCGTGTCGACAGAGTTCGGGTGAGTCCAGGCTTCGAGCAGCCAGTCGCTCTCACTGCGAACTGCGAACTTCACCAGCAGATGTCGCTCGAGGGGATAGACCGTGGTGCGTTCAGGGAAGTCCGTGTTGGACTTGCCGATATCCTCTCCCAGCGAGGCCACGGCCTGAAGGTCATAGAGCAGTCTTCCAGCGACCCATTGGCGCCTTGCCGTCCCGGAAGTCTGCCTGAAACCCGTGTTCAGAGTCTGCCCATCGGGTGCCTCGCTGTCACCCGCATCACGGCGAGCCAGGCCGAGCGACCACCGCTCGTCTCCCCACCCGGCGAGGAGGTAGGTCTCATTTCCCTGCGACTGGTATCCCCCTTCAACCGCCCACGATTCGAACCTTCGGGGAAAGACCTGGATAACTCCACCCAGCGCTCCCGAGCCGTAAAAGGTCGAGGACGGGCCTCGCAGCACATCCACCGACTCCATGAGCCGGGGATCGAGGAAAGATGCCGATACACCGGCCCGGCGCTCGCCGACAATGCGCATTCCCGAGATCAGGGTCATTACCCGTTGCCGCGAAACGCCGCGAATCGAATAGGTCTGGAAGATGCCACCCTGGCCGTTCTCGGAGACCGCGGGAGCTTCGATCACCATTTCGGTCAACGTCGACGGCGGTGCCGGAAGCTCGTCGGGCTCGATTACGCTGGTGGCCACACTCACCGGTGAGAAGTTGTCTTCGCCGGGCGTCGCGGTCACGGCGATCTCCTCGAATACCTCCTGCTTGGCCTCGAGAACCACGGTCAAAGGCATAGGAAGCTGAGGCCCCACTTCGAGCGACCGAACAATGAATCGGGGATGACTGAAACGCAGCACCGCAGGAGGCTCGACCGTTTCGAAATAGAAGTCTCCCAAGCGTCCTGAGAAGGCCACCTGCGAATCGCCGTCGATTTCTACACGAACATGCTCGATGGGGGCACCATTCGACGTCGTCACGACACCCTCGACCTGTGCCCCAACCGCAACCGGCAGCCCCAGAAACCAGAGGATCGAACAGAAGGAACGTCGCAGTCGCATCGTTGATCAGGAGAAGGGAAGGCCGCAGTCAGAAGGACCACGGCGCCGAAGCGAGCTTGTTTCTATCAGATGCCTCCTGCGGTGTCGATGCGAAAGATGATACGACCGGTCGCACCTCCGTCGAAGCCGCACAGGTAACAGAGGATCAGTGCTCGCGCAGAGTATTATTCTGAGCTGAAGCGTCATGACTCCCACCCTCGAGCTGCGTTCGGTCACCAAGTCCTACGGCGATTTTCGCGCTGTCGATGACCTCGGTCTCATCGTACGGCCCGGCACCATTTTCGGTCTTCTCGGGCCCAATGGGGCCGGCAAGACGACAACCCTCCGGATGATCATGGACATCATTGCCCCGGACGACGGTGCCGTGCTGTTTCGGGGCAGGCCTCGTCACGCGGGCGATCTGGCCCATATCGGCTATCTGCCCGAGGAACGCGGGCTCTATCGCAAGATGACCGTCCATGACCACCTACTCTTTCTGGCGGAGCTCCATGGCATGACCCGGCAGAAGGCACTGCCGGCGATCGAGCTGTGGCTGGAGAAAGTGAATCTCGAGGCTTGGGCCAGGAAGCGGGTTGAAGAGCTCTCGAAAGGAATGCAGCAGAAGATCCAACTGGTCGGCACCGTCATCCACCAACCCGAGCTGCTCATCCTGGACGAGCCGTTCTCCGGTCTCGATCCGGTCAATCAGATCCTGTTCAAGAATCTCCTGGACGAGTATCGGGAAAGTGGCAAGACGGTCATCTTCTCCACGCACATCATGGAGCAGGCGGAGAAGCTGTGTGACTCCATCTGCCTCATCTCGCAAGGTAGAGCGGTGCTCGAGGGAGACCTGGGCCAGATCAAGCGCAGTTTCGGTGGAAACTCCTATCGTCTGATTGCCGACGGCGACATGGAGCGGATGAAAACGATGGCAGGCATCGAGCAGATTCTGCATCTCGATGGTGGTGTCAAGGTGCTGCTGAGTGAAGGTACCAGCGGGGCAGAGGTTCTTGCTCAACTTGTCGACTTCATGACGATTCACGAATTCCGGTCCGAGGAGCCAGCTCTCGAGGACATCTTTATCAAGGCGGTGAGCGATGCGCATCTCTAATGTCATCACCATCGCCAAACGGGAGTATCTGGCGCGACTGAAAAGCAAGGGTTTCTGGATCAGTACGATTGCTCTGCCCATTCTGATGGCGACGTGGTCGGTGCTTCCCAGCCTGATGGTGGCCAAGACCAAGGCCGGGCAAAACCTCGCGGTGATCGATCAGACGGGTCAGGTGGCTGACCGCCTCGCAACGGTACTGACAGAGTGGGCCGAGCCTTCAGACCAGCAACTTGGCGAACCGCCGGTCGCCTTCGAGTTGGAGATTCTGCGGCCGGATCCCAACTGGCAGGCTCAACAAAAGCATCTCGATCAGCGAGTTCTCGCCGGCAATCTCGATGCCTGGGTCTGGATCAATGACGATCTGCTGGCGGACAACCTGGTCGAGTACCACGCTGAGAGTGTGGCCAACTTCATCACCCAGGAAGTTCTGGAATCGGCCATCTCCAGAGTCGTCCGGCAACTGCGTCTCGAGGAAGCCGGCTACGATGCCGATGTGGTGGCAAGGCTCACGCAATCGATCGAGCTGGAAACCATCCGCCTCTCCGAGGCAGGCAGTCGTGCCGAAGGGGGGCTGGGCGGATTCACCATCGCCTTCGCCCTTTTCATGATCCTCTACATGACCACGCTGATATACGGCCAGCAAGTGATGCACGGCGTGCTGGAGGAGAAGAGCTCCCGCGTGGTCGAGGTGCTCCTGGCGGCCGTCGAGCCGGTCGACCTGTTGGCCGGCAAGCTCATCGGGATCTGCCTCGCCGGTCTGACCCAACTGGGAATCTGGTTTTCCACCGCCTTCGCCTTGACGGCGCCAGGATTCTTGGCCCTCTTCGCCTTCATGCCAGAGGGGGTCAGCTTGCCGACCCTGTCCCCGGCCTTGATGATGCATTTCTTCGCCTTCTTCCTCCTGGGCTACTTCTTCTACGCCACCTTCTACGCCATGATCGGCTCGGCATTCAACGACACTCAGGAAGCGCAACAGATGGCCAGCATCGGTGTGATCTTCGTGGTCATGCCGTGGATCTTTCTGCTGCCGGTGATCAATAGCCCCGACTCGACCATGGCGGTGGTGACCTCGCTGATTCCACTCTTCACGCCCTTCCTGATGTTGCTTCGCATAGCCGTCAAGACCCCGCCGGCCTGGCAGATCGCCCTGGGCTACGTCCTCACCCTCGGACTCTGCGCCTTCATGATCTGGCTCTGCGCCCGCGTCTACCGCGTCGGCATCCTGATGTACGGCAAGAAGCCGACCCTCAAAGAGATCTGGCGCTGGGTCCGCTACGCCTGAGACAGCCGGGCCCCATGTGCCGGGAGCAATCACGAGGCCCTGACGGCGACCTGACATCTTGGGCCTCCGAGGGTCACCAACAGTCTTCGCAGGGCACCTTTCATCCCGCGCCCCGGTGAGCGCAGGCGAGCGCCATCTTCCATGGTCTCCGCAGCGCGAACCGTCCCCTCGACGAACTCCGGCGACGTCCGGCCGCCCGGCGCTTCCTGCGTCAGGGCGCCATCAAGTCCAGTACCAGGGCGGTCATACCGGTCACACCGGTGCGAATGGCCGGCTTGGCGTCGGCCTTGAAGCCGGACGAATGGAGGGAAGGCAGAATCCTCCCTTCGGTGGCAGCGGTTTCGATCACAGCCGGCTCGATCGCTCCGAGCCAGAAGAGGGCGATCGGAATGTTCCCTTCGATGCCAAAGAAGGAGAAGTCTTCGCCACCCATGACCGGATCCACGGTGTGGATTCGATCTTCGCCGAGCTCAGCGCCAAAGACCCGGGCAGCTCGGCTGATCAGATCAGCATCGTTCAGAGTGGCCGGAGTCCCCTCCTCCTCGTGAATCGCGACCTCGGGGAGCAGATCCTCGGGCCACCCCTGTGCCCTCGCGGTGTTCTGCGCCACGGTCCGAATCGACTCGAGGACGCG
Source organism: uncultured Acidobacteriota bacterium (assembly GCA_963707075.1). Taxonomy (GTDB): domain Bacteria; phylum Acidobacteriota; class Thermoanaerobaculia; order Multivoradales; family JAHEKO01; genus CAXMQZ01. Next base: position 335,258 of record CAVPOX010000001.1, on the reverse strand, counting down.
CTGTCGCACCTCGGGCTTGTAGGTCCGCACAGTCAGCTGAAGTTTGACCTGATTGGGAATGATGTTGTGCTTCGTTCCACCGTGGATCGAGCCGACGGTCACCACGGCCGGATCGAGTGGTGAAACCTGCCGACTGACGATGGTCTGCAGATTGACGATGATCTGGGCAGCCAGAGTCACCGGGTCCCTGGTGGTGTGAGGCCACGCCCCGTGTCCCCCCTTGCCGTTGACCACGATGTCGACCGAGTCGACAGCTGCCAGCGCATAACCACTGACAAGGCCTACATCACCGGCCGCAAGCGAGGCGCTGGAGTGCCACGCCAGGGCATAGTCCGGTTTGGGAAAACGCTCGAAGAGCCCGTCGTCGAGCATCGCCTCGGCCCCGGAACCCCGCTCTTCGGCCGGCTGCCCCACAAAGACCAGAGTGCCACTCCAAGCGTCCTTCATCTGGCTCAGCATGCGGGCCGTTCCCAGCCAGGTCGTCATGTGCAGATCGTGACCACAGGCGTGCATCACGAAGACCTCGTTGCCGTCGTCGTTGAGTTCCCGCACACGACTGGCGTAGGGCAGACCCGGATCCTCCTCGAGCGGCAGTCCGTCGAGATCGCTGCGCACCATGACAGTCGGACCGGCGCCATTTTGCATCACCCCGACAACTCCGTAGCCCACACGCCCCTCGACCCCATAATCTCCTACCCCTTCGATCACTTCGAACCCGAGTCGCCGCAGCTCCTGGGCAACGTATTTCGCCGTATCCTTTTCCTGATACGACAGCTCGGGATTGGCGTGCAGGTGCTTGAACATTTCGAAGAGCTCCGGCACTTCGTCCTGAACGGCCTCCTCCAACTCGCCAGCTAGGCTCAATCCGGCGAAGACGACAAACAACGCAACTCCCAACCGAACAGAGCTCTGAATCATCTTCTTCATTGCCCCCCCTCGTGATCGAAGGGCGTCAGGATACACCAGGGCGAGTCGGATCTCCCTCGGATAGACTCTTTCCCTACCGAGGGACGCCCTGATTGAGGAATCTCGCGATGCTTCGATTCAAGCAGATGTTTCTGGCAGTTGGTCTCTGCGCCCTGAATGGTCCAGGAATCGGTCTCGCTGTCGAGACATCGGAGATCGATCAGATCCTGCAGGAGTACAACCACAGCGACTCCCCGGGGTGCTCTGTCGCGGTCTACCAAGACGGCCGCACCGTCTTTGCCAAAGGATTCGGCATGGCCAGCCTGGAGCTACGAGTCCCCAACTCACCGCAGACGGTGTTCTATATCGGTTCGGTGTCGAAGCAGTTCGTCGCGGCTAGCATCGTTCTCGCTGCCCGCCAGGGTCACCTCTCTCTCGACGATGACATCCGCAAGTTTCTGCCCGAGATCCCCGACTATGGCGAGACGATCACCGTGCGTCATCTGATTCATCACACCAGCGGTCTGCGGGACTATCTGGGCCTGATGTATCTGGGACACAACCATTTCGAGAATGTCTACACCGACGAGTGGATCATCGACCTCATCGCTCGTCAGAAGGCGCTCAACTTCCTACCCGGTGAACGGTATCTGTACAGCAATTCGGGCTACTTCCTGCTCGCCCAGATCATCGAGCGGGCTACCGGCCAGACACTGCGGCAGTACGCCCAAGAGAACATCTTTCGGCCGCTCGGCATGAGACACACCCACTTCCACGACGATCGCGGTCAAGTCTTCGACAACCGCGCCATGTCCTACGACGAGGACGACGACGGGGAGTATCGCCTCGAGTGGTATACCAACTTCGACAAGGTCGGCAGCGGAGGTCTCATGACGACGGTCGAGGATCTGCTGTACTGGGATGGCATCTTCTATGACAGCGAGTTCGGCGGGGAGGGGTTTGCCGACCAAATGCTCGAAACTGGCAAACTGAACGACGGAAAGGAGCTCGACTACGCCTTTGCTCTCGCCCATGGCGAGTTCAGGGGATTGCCAACAATCGCCCACGCCGGAAGTTTCATGGGCTTCCGCGCGCAGTTGCTGCGATTTCCGCAGCAACACCTCTCAGTTGCCACCCTCTGCAATCTTGGCAGCGCTGATCCGACTGGGATCAGCCAGGAGGTGGCGGCCCTGTTTCTCGCCGATGATCTCGATCCGCAAGAAGCCGAGGTCCTGACACACGAAGGCAAGGTCGAGGCCGATGCGGTGAAGCCGAAGGAGGCCGAGAGGATCACGGGTCGGTATTGGTCCGAGGAGGAGCAGTTCGCGCGCGAGATCAGGATCGACGAAGGAACGGTCAGGTACGTGCGATCCGAAGAAGATGTCAACGCCTTGACCCCTCGGACCGACGGTGCCTACCGCATGCTCGGCGTCCCGGTCGATGTGACCGTCGGGTTCGAGCCCGCCAGTGCTTCGCCGGCCGAACGGATGACGGTGACCGTCGGAGATGAAAAGCCTACGGTGCTCGAGCGCTTCGTGCCCTGGATGCCCAGCGAGCTTGAGCTCGGTCGGCTCACTGGAACCTTTCACAACGACGAGCTCCAGGCCGACTACATCCTGGAAGTCGTGGAAGGCAAGCTGGTGATCGGTGCCGGCACCGATTTCGAAGTGGTCCTCGAGCCAGTCTTCGAGAACCGCTTCACCACGACCGAAGGGGGTGCCCTGACGTTCTCCCCAGCGGAGAGCACAAACCCCGAGGGGTTTATCCTGGACGCCGGCCGCGTCCGGGGACTCGAATTCGTCAGGCGCTAGCGCTCGGCTTGCGATCAGGAGGAAATCGATGTCCGGAAGACGAAGATACGGGTTGATCTGCCTGCTTCTCGCTGCATTGTCGATACCTGGGAAGATAGTCGCCCAGACAGAGCCCATCCCCACCGAGATCGACGCCGTGTTCGCCGACTACGACAACACGGTTTCACCCGGATGCGCCCTGGGGGTCATCCTCGACGGTGAGCTCATCTACAAGCGTGGGTACGGCATGGCCAACCTGGAGCTCGGGGTCGCCCTGTCGCCACGATCGGTCTTCAGGACCGGTTCGGTCGGCAAGCAGTTCACCGCCATGGCGATCGCGATTCTCGCCGAGAAGGGCACGATCTCACTCGACGACTCGTTGTCCAAGCACTTTCCGGAGTTCCCCGACTGGGCCGAGATGGTCACCATTCGTCATCTCGTGCATCACACCAGCGGCGTCCGCGATTACCTGACGCTCACCTGGTTGGCCGGCATGGGTGATGATGACTACTACACCGACGAGTTCGCGCTCGACCTGCTGTCCCGACAGCAGAATCTGAACTTCCAACCTGGCGAAAAATACCTTTACAGCAATTCCGGCTATCTGCTGCTCGCCCACCTCGTTCAACGCGCTTCGGGCAGGTCTCTCAGGGAGTGGGCGACGGAGAACATGTTCGACCCGCTGGACATGACCGATACCCATTTTCACGACGATCACACCCATATCGTGCCCAATCGCGCCAGCGGCTATGCGCCAACCGAAAACGGTTTCAGGATCAGCGAGACGACGCTCGATATGGTCGGCGACGGAGGCGTTTATACGACAATCGACGATCTTCTCCACTGGGATCGAAATTTCTATGACAACAAGCTCGGCAACGGCGGTCCCGCCCTGATCCAAGCCGTGACAACCCCCGGAGAGCTGACGACTGGCCAGGAGATGACCTACGCCTTCGGTCTCGACGTCGAGACCCACCGGGGATTGAAGCGAGTCAGTCACGGTGGCGCCTTCGTTGGCTTTCGTGCCTACTCGACCCGCTATCCCGAGCAGCGATTGGCTACCTACGTCCTGTGCAACCGGGCCGATGCCAATCCCGGGGAGCGCGCCGAGCGCGTTGCCGAGATCCTTCTGGCCGAAGTGATGGAGCCCCTTGAACAAGGTGCCGACCCGGCAGTGCCTGACTCGATCAAGGGCGTGAAGTTAGACACCGCGGACTCGAAGCGACTGGTGGGCCATTACTGGAACAGCGAGCGCATGAGCTTCTGGGAGATCGTGCTGGACGATGACACCCTCTTCCTGGTTCCGCATCCGGACGAGAGGTACGAGCTCACCCCCCTGTCCGGCCAACATCTCGCTCTGGTGACACCCTGGACCATTGCTGATCTCACGTTCACCGGCGATCGAGATCAGGGCCTGCAGATGACCTATGTCAATCGGGGAGACACTGAACCGAGTATCTACCAGCAATTCGAACCCCGGTCGATCACAGATGCGGAGATCAGGGACTACCTTGGTACCTACTACAGTGACGAGCTCTACGTCGAGTACGTTATCGCGTGGGAAGACGAATCCCTGACCTTCCAGATCGGTCGAAACGGCCCACAACCACTCGCTGCGAAGCTCGATGAGATGTTCCACAATCCCGACTACGGGGTCTTCAGCTTCATGCGCACCGAGGACGGCCAGGTCACCGGCTTCTCTCTCGATGCCGGCCGCGTGAGAAACCTCGGGTTCACCCGTCGGTAGGTTGGCAACGACCCGGACTCAGTCGCGGTAGCTATCGACGGCCACCAGTCGCGAGCATCGGCCCGAAGATGTCATTGATGATCCGATCGGATAACGACAGCGAATCTCCAGCGCTGCTAGACTCCTGCGACTTGAAGCATGAAGGAGGGACTCATGTCGACGCGATTCGTCACTGCGATCACCGCCTGCGGACTACTGTGTAGCGGATATCTTGCGGCTGAAGTTGCGGCGAGACAAGCGACTCTCGAGCACACGCAGGAGCTCGCAGAGCAGACTCGGCAGCTCTCGATGGATCTTTGGGAGTACTCGGAGATTGCCCTGCGCGAGGAACGCTCTGCCGAGTTGCTCGCCACCTACCTGGAGAGTGAGGGTTTTGTGGTCGATCGGGGTGTGGCCGGCATGCCCACAGCCTTCGTCGCCAGTTGGGGCAAGGGACGCCCAATGATCGGCATTCTGGCTGAGTACGACGCCCTGCCCGGCGTCGGCAACGCTGCTGTACCGGAGCGTTCCACCCGCGAAGACGGTGTCACCAGTGGTCAGGGCTGTGGCCATAATCTCTTTGGAGCGGCTTCCACCACAGCCGCGGTCGCCATCAAGAGAACCATGGAGCAAGAGGACATTCCGGGCTCGGTTGTGCTCTTCGGCACGCCCGCCGAGGAGACGGTTGTCGGCAAGGTGTTCATGGCGCGAGAAGGGCTCTTCGACGACATGGACGCGGTTCTCGACTGGCATCCCAGCGACGAGACCAAGACCCGCAACGACCCCGGCCAGGCGATGAACAGCTTTACCGTCGAGTTCTTCGGCCAGGCGGCACACGGAGCCTACGACCCCTGGAACGGCCGTAGCGCTCTCGATGGCGTCGAGATGCTCAACTACGGTGTCAACATGATGCGTGAGCACATGAAGCCCACGGCCCGCATCCACTACGTCATTCCGGAGGGGGGCGACGCTCCCAATGTGGTGCCCGAGTACGCCAAGGCCTGGTACTACGTCCGTGATTTGAACCGTGAATCCGTCGACGGCTACTACCAGCGAATTCTCAAGATCGCCGAAGGTGCGGCTCTGGCCACCGGCACAACGCACGAGGTCACTCTGATCACTGCCGTGCACGAGTGCCTGATGAACCGCCCCATCCAGGAGGCCATCCAGGCCAATCTGGAGCTGGCCGGAGATGCGGGCTTCACCGCTGAAGATCAGGCCTTTGGCAAAAGGCTACAGCGGTTTCTGGAGATCGAAGAAGCTGGCTTCGTCGGCGAAGTGCAGCCCCTCGAGGACGAGATCGAGCCCGCTACCGGTGGCTCGACCGATGTCTGCGAGGTCAGCTACATCGTGCCGCAGGCCGGTTTCAGCATCGCGACCGCAGCCAAGTCTGTTCCCTGGCACAGCTGGGCCACCACCGCCTGCCACGGCACCGAAGCCGGAGTGAGGGGAGCCCAGGCCGCTGCCAGGGTCCTGGCCCTGACCGGTATCGACCTCATGACTGACCCCGAGCTGTTGGCCGCGGCGAAGCAGGATTTTCAGGAACGGACCGGTGGCCAGCCTTACCAGTCACCGATTCCCGCCGATCTGGAACCGCCCCTGCCAGCCACCCCGTAGGATCCAAGACTCGCGTGTGGTCAGGTCGACCAGAAGAGAGGTTGATCGCCGAAAGGGAAGCCTGATCGAGGTCAACTCTCGTTCGACGCAAAGTGGCTTTCGAGATCCTTCACCCAATCGAGGACGATGCGAAGCTCGAATTCGGTCTCCTGGATACTCGGCTGCTCGAGAAAGAGGAAGCCCTGATTGTCGGGTGCGACGTCGTAAGTGCGACCGTACGACAGGTCTCCCTCGTAGTCTCCCTCGAAAAGCTCCTCGGGTTTTCCCGGAGACAGGTCTTCAGGGTCGATGACGACCCGCATGACCACCCGGTCCGTCCGGTAGAAGAGCTCGTCGCCTCGAGGCGACCAGGCGGGCTCGATCCCGCCCTGATTCGAGATCTGCCACTTGTCCAACAGATCGGGATAGCGCCGCACATAGACCTCGTTGCGTCCCGTTTCGTTCGAGACATAGGCCAGCCATCGGCCGTCAGGTGAGAGGCTCGGCTGGAATTCGTTGAATCTCGACTCCAGCAACGCTCGCTCCCCCCCTGCACCATCGACGGCCGTCTCGACCACATCCCAACCGGTTTCGGGATGGAGGCTGCGATGAAAGATGAGACGCGCGCCGTCCACGGAGAAGGATCCCGACTGCCGCCACAGCTCGCCTCTAGTCAACCGCTCCGAGCTGCCGCTACCATCTGCCGCGATCTGGAAGATATTGACGGTATCCCTGGCACCATCCCAACTGGAAAAAGCGATCTTGTCGGCACTCGGTGACCATAGCGGCCAGAATGCTTCCTGTTCGAAAGTCAGTCGACTGAGAGTACCCCGCTCGAGATCTTCGATCCACAGGTACGATCCTCTCTCGCCCCACCTTTCCGCGGATACGGCGATCCGAGTCCCATCCGGCGAGAAACGGGCTCCGGTGATCTGCTTCTGCATCTCACCCTGACGCCGGCGACCATTGGCCCGATCGACCCATACCCATCTCGAGCCTCCTGCCCTGGCGGGTCCCGAAACATAGACCAGGGTTCCTGTATCCGCCACCGAGAAATGGCCGAGACTGGGTTCCCTGGGGAACCCCATCATGAGGTCTGGAACGACAGGAACCGGGTCGCCCACCACCTTGCGCTCGCCCAGGTTGAAACGCACCACGTAGAGTCGCCCATCGGTGGTATAGACCAGGTGCCCGCTCGCCAGAACACGCGCGATGCCTCCTCCTTCGATCAGAGTCGATCGCTCTCCGGTGGTCAGATCGACCAGAGCCACTTCCAATGGCTCTGCCGATGGTCCAGTGGCCACAAAGGTCACCGCATCTTCACCGGGAATCAGCTCCGGGCTGTGATGCCCGATCTCACCGCGGCTTTCAGTCTCTTCCTCGGTCACCCTCTCCGGCTCGCCGCCATTGGCCGAAACACGGCTGAGCCCCTTGGCATCAGAGAAGATGATCGTGTCATCGGTCCCCCATGTCGCCCCATGCATGACCGCGACTTCAGCCAAAGTCCTGATCTGGCCTCCGTCGACTGGAGAAATCTTGAGACTGCCATCAGCGGCAAATCCAATCCAACGGCCGTCTGGTGAGAAAAACGGCGCCTGGGCTCCCTCCGATTCGACCACGGTCTGTTCTTTGAACGAATCCAGCCGACGAACGACGATCTTGCCCCGGTCCTCCTCGCCCGCGACGTAGGCGAGCAGTGAACCGTCTCGGGAAAGAGCGATGATCGGGCTGACCGGATGAGCGCCGATAGCGAGCTGCTGCGTCGCCAGCGGCAACCTCGCGGGACTCGTCATCGCTGGCCCGGCCTTCGTCCTCGAGAGGCTCCAGAGTGCGACCCCGAGGGCCGCCGCGGCCAGAGCCCAGGGCACCAGACGCGTCCACCTTGCGGGTCGAGGTGATGTACCAGGCTCTTCCACCGCCTCCCTCGGGACCTCCCGCAGCTCGAGCCACACGTCTCCCATATCGTGAAGTCGGTATCTGGGATCCTTGGCCAAACATCGACGCAAGACGGTCCGGATTTCCGCCGGAGTCTCTTCGGGCAAAGCCTCCCATTCCGGCTCCCGCTCGAGGATCTTCGCCAGGTAGTCGGTAACGGTCTCCCCTTCAAAGGCTTTTTGGCCCGTCAGCATTTCATAGAGCACACAGCCAAACGCCCACACATCCACCCGCCGGTCGAGCGGCTTGCCCCTCGCCTGCTCTGGGCTCATATAGGCGGCAGTCCCCAGGATGACCCCCTCCTGCGTCATCTCGGCCGTCAGCGTCGGCGATTCGGAGAGTAGGACCTCGGTAGGTCCGAATGAGGGGTCGGACGTTCTCGGATCCAGGGCCTTGGCCAGGCCAAAATCGAGGATCTTCACCTGGTCCTGGGCATCGATCTTGATGTTGGCCGGTTTGAGATCCCGATGGATGATTCCCTTCTCGTGCGCCGCTTCGAGACCCTGTGCGATCTGGCTAGCGATGGGAAGGGCTTCCATCAGAGGGATCGGACCGCGTGCAATCCGCTCTGCCAGGGTTTCGCCTGGTGCCATCTGCATTACCAGGAAATGCACACCCTGGTCCTCTTCGAAGGCGTAGATCGAAGCGATATTGGGATGGTCCAGGGTCGCCAGCACCTTGGCCTCGCGCTCGAAGCGCGCCAGACGCTCCCGGTCCTGGACAAAAGCATCGAGCAGGACCTTGAGCGCCACTTCACGACCCAGGACCGTATCCTCGGCCCGGTACACCTCGCCCATGCCGCCTGCACCGAGCAGGTCGAGAATCTCGTAGTGAGAAAGCTTCTTGCTCAGCAACGATACCCCCAGATTGGTTATCGCCAACCTACTGTCGGCGGGAAGGACTCGCAACACCCCAACGGGTGGGCTCAGGCGCGTATCAGAACGAGGGGGACTGCTAAGCGATCCTGGCCCAGGCCTTCTCGTCGAGCTCGGCCAGAGAGGCTAGAACCAGATCGGCACGCGCGAAGCCTCGGTTGCCGACCACGGTATGGTCGGGCACGGCTACGCAGGCCATTCCGGCTTCTTTTGCCGACTCCATCCCGGCGAGAGAGTCCTCGAAGGCCAGACACTCGGCTGGCGGGATGTCGAGTTTGCGGGCAGTGGTCAGATAGACACCCGGGTGGGGCTTGCCCAGGAGCTCGAGCTCTGCGGAATGGATGAGCTCGAAGCGGTCGGCTATGCCCAGCGCGTCGAGGGCCGCTTCGATGACGCTGCAGCGTGAGGACGATGCCACCGCCCGTCTCAAGCCTCTGGATTCGACAAAGTCGAGCGCTTCGAGGACTCCTGCCATCGGCTTGGCATCGGCCTCGATGAGCTCGAGAACGCGCTGAATGATGCGCTCTTCCACTTCCTCCAGAGGATGAGTCGCTTCATCCCAGCCGTACTCGTCGAACCGCTGACAGACCACTTCGTCGGAACGCAGCCCCAGGGTCTCCTGGGCTTGCTCCCGAGTCAGTGATACCCCGACTTCTCCAAAGCACTCGATCTCCGCCTGCTGCCACAAAGGCTCCGAGTCGATCAGGAGTCCATCCAGATCGAAAATCGCAGCACGAAAAAGCCGGCCTCGTTCATTCATCGTGAGGCCGGCAGTTTATCCGAATGCCGCGACAAGCGGTCGAGGTCCCTACTCGAGGACGTAGATGTTCTTCTCGGCCGAGATCTCCTTGAGGATCTGCGGCCACACCGTCACACTCACTTCACCCAGATGCGCCTTCTTGAGCAGGTACATGTAGGTGCGCGACTGACCGATGCCACCACCGATCGACAGCGGAATCTGGTCGGTCATGATCGCCTGGTGGTAGGGCAGCTCCAGGAAGTCCATCTGCCCGCTCATCTCCAGCTGCTTGACCAAGGTGTCCTTGGTGACGCGGACACCCATCGAAGTGAGCTCATGGCGCCGCTTGGTGACATGGTTCCAGACCAGAATGTCGCCATTCAGGCCGTGCATGAGCTTGCCATCCTTGGTGATGGTCTCGGTAACCCAGTCGTCGTAGTCCGCGGCGCGCATTTCATGGGGATAGCCATCCTCCAGCGGCCAACCGATGCCATAGATGAAGATCGCCGGATGGTCCTGCAGAATCCGCGTCTCGCGCTGCTTTCGGGGCAGATCGGGGTACATGTCGAGAATCTCTTCGGCATGCAGAAAAGTCAGCTCCTCGGGCGGGCTCGGGTATCTATCGCTCTTGAGTTGCGGGAAAAGCTCTTCAGCGTGCGTCTGCGCACCTCGCAGAACCTTCCAGATCTTCTGCACGACCTCGGTCAGGAACTCCAGGTTCCGTTGATCGACCGTGACGACACGCTCCCAGTCCCACTGATCGACATAGGCGCTGTGATCGTGATCCAGAAAGTAGTCCTTGCGCACCGCCTTCATGTCCGTATTGATACCCTCGCCAGGCTTGCAGTCGAATGTCTTGAGCGCCATGCGCTTCCACTTGGTGGCTGCCTGGACGACCTGGGCGCGAATGGGCTCGTCGAGCCCCAGCCCACAGGGGAACTCGACCGGAGTGCGTGAACCGTCCCGGTCGAGATAGTCGTTGACACCACTCGACTTGTCGACGATCAGGGGTACCTGCACCATCATCAGGTTGAGCTCCTTGGCCAGGCCATCCTCGATGTAGCGCTTGACCTCGAAGAGCGCTTCCATGGTCTCTCTGGGTGTTAACAACGACTCGTAGTCCTTGGGCAAGGCCGCGGCCACCTCGTCATAGGTTCCGATGCCCGGACCGGCGAGATCGGCTTGTTTGTCCGTGGTCGTCATGGCGTTCCTCCTGATCTGGAGCAGGTCTGTTGAGAGGTGAGAGAAATGTGATCGGTACCGGGACCGACCCGCCTTCGTTTCATAGCAGGCCCGTCATTCCGACCCAATACCCCCGCAGGCGGGAAACCATCCTGCCCGCCAGGGTGGGTGGAGTCGAGCACCCTGTGGCGGCAGTCATTGGAGATTTTCACCTGTTCAGGCAGACTCGACACCGTGACCAGGAACACTCGAGGACTCGGATGCCTCGTGCTCTTCGCCCTGCCCTTCGCCGTCGCGGGGCTCGCCGTCGCTTTCATGGCCGGACTCCGGCTGTGGCACTGGGCCGAGGCTCGCCAGTGGCAGGAGGTGCCCGCACAGATCCTCGAAGTGGGGCTCGAGGAACATGTTGGGGATGATTCGACCACCTACGAGGCGGTTGCCCGCTACGAGTATCAGTTCGAGGGATTGACCTACCACGGTGAAACCGTCGGACTCGGCTCGGGCGCCGACAACATCGGCTCGTTTCATCAGGACAAGTACCGGGAGCTCGAGAGCCACCGGTCACAGGATCGCGCTTTTCGCTGCTATGTCGACCCGGACGATCCGTCCCGGTCGGTGCTCTATCGCGAGGCGCGGTGGGGGCTCCTCTCCTTCATGGGCCTGTTCGCTTTGATCTTCTGCGGAGCCGGATTCGGCATGATCTTCGCAGGCATCTGGGGCAAGCGGATGCTCCACGAGGAAGAGCAGCTCTCCGCTGAGCATCCCACCCAGCCGTGGCGCTGGAAGCGCGAGTGGGCGGAAGGCCGCATCCCTTCCTCGGGCAAAGCCCGGTTTCTGCTGCCAGCTGTCATGGCAGTCCTGTGGAACCTGATTTCGACGCCGCTGTTGTTCATCCTGCCCAGGGAAGTCTTCGAGAAGGAGAACTACCTCGCTCTGATCGGCTTGATCTTCCCTCTGGTGGGTTTAGGCCTCCTCGTGTGGGCGGGCCGGGCGTTCATCCGTTGGCAAAAGTTCGGTGACAGCGTCTTCGAGATGTCGACGTTCCCGGGAGTGATCGGTGGTCGTCTTGCGGGGCGCGTGCTGACGTCGATAGACCTCGATGCGTCCGCCGGGTTCCTCGTCAAACTCGACAACATCCATCGGGTCACCACCGGCTCGGGCGACAGTCGCCGCACCAGCGAGCGCCTCCTCTGGCAGGACGAGAGGCATCTGCTGGAAGAGACGGCCCAGTACGACCCCTCCCGTTCAGAGATTCCGATCGAATTCCTGATCCCCTACGATGTCTCGCCCACCGAAGAGCGTAGCGACGACGACCAGGTCCTGTGGCGCCTCGAGGTCGAAGCCGAGGTCCCCGGCGTCGACTACAGCGCCCAGTTCGAGGTGCCGGTCTTCAAGACCGCGGAGAGCCGACCCGAAGCCGAGGAAGACGACATTCACATCGAGGCCTGGGGAGGTCCGAGCGCAGCCGTCCCGGATCTGCCTGAGCTCGGCATCGACTCCGAGCTCCTGCCGACTGGTGGCCGACGCCTCATCTTCGGCGCCGCCCGTCACAAGGGTGCGGCCGCGAGCCTGACAGGCTTTCTGGCGATCTGGTTGGCGATCAATTATCTCCTCTTCGTACTCGATGCCCCCATCTTCTTTTCCATCATCTGGGCGCTCTTCAGTCTGTTGCTGGTCTACGGCACCCTCGACCTGTGGTTCGAGCGCCGCACGATCGAGGTCCATCCCGAGCATCTGGTCCTCCAGGGTGGCATCTTCGGACTCGGCAAGCCCCGGGAGATTCAGCGCTCGGCGATTCGGGAGATCAAACCTGTTCGTGGCATGCAGGCTGGCAACAAGCTCTTCTACCGAATCCAACTCACGACTCAGGACGACAAGAAGCACATCGCTGCAACCAAGCTCGACAGCCTCAGCCTGGCGCGCCGCGTCATCGATCTCCTCGCCTGGTAGGGCGAGCGAGATCCAGCAGCCCTGCGAGTCGCGAGTCTTCTGGGTTGTATGCAACCCTCTTGCGCTCTGCTCGTATAGTGTTATATATTTGTATAGCACTTGGAGACAAGAACATGCACCTGCACATCAATCCCAACCACCCCACACCGGTCTACAGGCAGATCCAACAGCAGATCGCGGACGCCATCGCAGATCGACAGATTCACCCCGGTGAGGTCCTGCTGCCCCATGAGCAGCTCGCCACGCAGCTCGCCGTCTCGCCAACCGCTGTGCGCAAGGCCTATGAAGAGCTGGAGTCTGCCGGACTCTGTCACGGAACCATCCGTGGCGAGCTCCGCATCACCCATCCAGAGCTGGGTTCCGTCAACCGGAGCGGCACCGACCTGGCGCTCTCCTTGCTCAAGAAGGAGCTGCTGACACGCGAGCTCGAGACCGCGCGGAGCTTTCAACACCGACTCCTGCCACCCGCCGAGATGTCCGGCAACGGTTGGGGACTCAGCTCACGCTGCTACCCTGCTGGTGCACTGACTGGAGATTTCTACGATGTCCTGCTGCTGGATGGCGGCGCCGTCGACCTGGTGATCGCGGATGTCGCCGGCAAGGGACTGGCGGCCGGACTGATCATGGCCACTGCCAAGTCGATGTTGCCACAGGCTGCCGCCCAGGACTCTCCAGGTGCGGCGCTCGGCGAGCTCAATCGCAAGCTCTACTCCGTGTTGAACAGCCGGGAGTTTGTCGCGCTGGCCTACGCCCGATTCGATCCGGCGAACGGTACGCTGCAAGTCGCCAACGCCGGGCTGCCCGATCCCTACCTGCTCCGCCAGTCCGGCGCAATCGAGCCGCTGACGGTGACGGGAGATCGGTTGCCCCTGGGAATTCGCCGGGACGTCCGATACACGACCTCGCGGGTCTCCATGCAGGCTGCCGATCGCCTGTTGATGTTCAGCGATGGCATTCCGGAGGCCACAGACCATCGAGGCAACCCCATCGGCTACGAGGGCCTGGTACACCTGCTCGAGCAGTGCAATGTCGAGGCCGGGCACGCCGCCGTGGGCAACTCGGCTCTCTGGCTGGATCGACTGCTCGGCGAGATCAGCCGACTCACCGGATCGATTCTCCAGGACGATTGGACAGCGTTGCTCCTCGAGTACCAGGAGAGCTGAAGGAAGACCGTATGCAGTTCGTCATCACAGCCGGCAGCGAGCTTCCCATCTACCGCCAACTGATGCGACAGATCACCGATGCCATTGCCGGAGGTCGACTGCGGCCCGGCGACAAACTGACCTCGCAGCGTGAGCTGGCGGAGCAGCTCGTGATCGCCCCGCTGACTGTCAAGAAGGCTTACGACGAGCTGGAAAGGGAAGGACTGATTCGCACTGAAAGAGGAAGAGGAACCTTTGTGACGGCTGCTGCACTACCCCTGGATCCAGGTGAACAACGGGAGCGTCTTCGCGACCCGGCGCGCCAGCTGCTGTCGCGTGCCCATCTGGGAGGCGTTGGGTTCGAGGACGTCATCAATCTCCTGAAACAAGTCAATACCGAGCTCGAGAGCGAGCGCTCAGCAGAGGAAGACAAGTCATGAACATCGTCACATTCAACAACATCCATCGCGCCTACACCAAGGGCAGTGACGTTCTCGAAGGTGTCACCTTCGCCATCGAATCCGGCCAGGTGGTCGGCCTGTTGGGGAAAAACGGTGCCGGCAAGACTACCTTGCTGCGCATCGCCATGGGCATGATCGATCCCCAGCAGGGATCGGTCGAGGTCTTTGGACTCGACCCGCGGGCCCGCCCTCTCGAAGTCAAACGTCGCATCGGGTACGTTTCGGAGGAGCAGATCCTGCCCGTCTATCTGCGGGTCGATCAGGTGATCGCGTTGCACAAGGGGCTCTTCCCGACCTGGGACGACGACCTGGCACGGAGCATGATCGATCGCTTCGCGATTCCCGGCCAGCAGAAGATCAAGACTCTGAGCAAGGGCCAGGCCCGGCAGGTAGCCCTGCTCTGCGCCGTCGCCCATCGACCCGAGTTGCTCATCCTCGATGAGCCAGCCGGGGGACTCGATCCCGCCGCCCGCCGAGAGTTCCTGGAGACCTCTATCCGGTTGCTCAATGAGACTGGCACCACGATTCTCTTCTCGTCTCACTACATGTCCGACGTCGAGCGGCTCGCCGACCGCATCGTGATGATTCACGACGGCCGCGTGCTGATCGACACCGAGCTCGACGAGTTGCGCGAGAACTACTCACTCGCATTGATCAAGCCCAACGGCCAGGTTGCGCGCCAACAGCTGTCGACGCTCGATGCCTGTCTCGGGGTCCGCCAGCGGGCCGACGGCCTGCATGCGGTGTTCGACCTGGAGCCTGAGCGCGTCGCAGCGCTCCTCGACCAGGAGTTTGGACTTGCCGACGCGCACTGCACGCGCATCGCTCTCGAAGAGATGTTCATCGAGCTTGCGGGCGGGCAGGGTTGAACGGAGGAGGCTGGTCATGAACCGTATCTGGAACGACGGCGCGCTCAAGCGACTGCCCCTGTGGCTGGCGATCACCGCGATGACCACCAACGTGCTGTTGGGTCTGCTCGTCTGGCGCGAGGCGTCGCGTACGCATGCATTGCAACTTTCCACTCCCGAGTTGCTGGCGATCCTCTGGTTGGCCATCGCCATCTACTTCCTGGGTGGCAATGTGCGGACTCGCTGCCAACGTCTCGACCTGACGCTGCCCATTGCTTCCCGGACCCTCTGGTGGAGTCACCAGTGGGCGGTAATCATCGCCGGCACCTTGATTCTCGCCGGATCGATGGCGGTCATCGCCGCCACCACATTCGCCATCAACAGAGTCGACCCTGAGCGTGCTCTGCAGGTTCCCTATTTCACCCTCGCCGCCCCGCTTCTGGCAGGACTGGCGCTGGCCGCAGCCATGATCGGCAGTCTCGAACCCGAGTTGTGGAAGCTGCGCGGCAGAAAGGAATACTGGATATTCGTCATCACCGGTCTGGCAGGAATCCTGGTGATTCTGCTGCTGCTTGATGAGAAGCCCTGGGTCGCCACAAGGTTCTGCCTATTGATGACAGCGGTCATCACCTATCTGACATGGCGCAAGCTGCCGCCGGCCTATCGCCTGGTGCCGAAGTGCGCCGCTCCAGCCAGTGAAACCGTATCGATCGCCGCGACCTCCGAGTCCCCGGTCAGCCGGTGGCAGGTTCTCAAGATCGTCTTCGACGTGCTGCACACCACCCCGCCCTGGAAGCAGTTCACGCCCTGGATGCTCTACTTCTTCGTCGCCCTGATGGGCTTCATCATTGCGGGTGGACTCGACCGCGCGATGGAAGCGCAGAGTCTGCGCTTCATGTACATCCCCATGGGGAGTTACATGCTGCTCGCCGGATGTGGTCTCCTGACCTACCACCTGTTTCGATTCGACTCACTACCCATCTCGAGACGAACACTCTTTGCGGTGCTGGTGCTCCCAGGCATCCTGATTTTCCTGATGGGCTATTTGGTCGGCCAGTTGCTCCTGGCAACCGACCCCGCTCCGACGCCTCTGGTCGATTACCACGTCGAGAAGCCGCGCGTCACCATCGATCTGCAACAGGGGTCGCGCGCCGAACCCGCGGAAGTGCCGACCATGGTCTGGGTGGAGGTCGATCAAGCGTTCATGGGGGTCAGCCTGACCGGTGAGCCGCCGATACTCTCCGCCCCGTGGGGAGAGTCCCACCAAGCCTGGTCGACTGAGCTCTTTCGCGGTCTCCCGCCAGTCCTGTACAACCCCTACAACACAACCGAAACGACTTCGGCTGACTTCGAGGCCCTGATGGCGAGTCGAGCCCTCCAGGACATCTACGGTGAGTCCATACCGCCGCAAGTGATCCGTGAACAGTTCTTTGTCGTCGAAGACGACCAGGTCGTCGGTCTTGGTAACCCCGCCGTTCAGGGCCAGGATGCTCCAGCGACTCTTCCCCTGCATGCCTTCTCCCAGCTAGAGGACCAGATGGGGCGGCCACCCCTGGCGAAAGGACCCGAGGCGGCGATCTATCTGGCTCTGGTGCTGGTTCCGGCGCTGCTGCTGACCGCGTTCTTCATACGGTCCTTTCGTGCCCATCACAGCAACAGGTACATCCGGGCCATGTACTGGATAGGTTTGGGCCTGCTGCTCGGTGCGTTGATCGGGCAAGCCGTCCTGGCAGCCCTTGGTGTCTTCGATCCGGAGGCCGGCCGTGGATTCCTGGCGGTCTTCATTCACCGCCTGGGCGGGTCTCCGATATCGTGGATTCTGACCTGGGTCGTGAGCCTTGGTGCCATCTTCGCTTCCTATCGCGTAGCGCTGGCGCAGTTCGAAAGGGCAGAGATACCCGCCTCGCCGATCAACTGTTCGATGATCGACTTCAGCAGGGTCGACTGAGAGTCAGCACGTCAGGCGTCCGCTTCGGTCTGTCTACCACCTCCGGGCATGCCGAAGAGCGCTGCAAGCTCCACGAGCAGACGCTCCACCGAGCTCATCTCGGCCCGATGGGCCAGGACTTCGCGGGCAAGAGCCGGCTCGTCGGTGATCAAGTTGTCGATTCCACGGCTGAATTGCGTCGACATCCCGATCACATCGTTGACCGTCCACGCGAAGACCTGCTTGTCGTTCGCGTGTGCCCGGCGAATGAAGCCGGGGCTGGCGGTCGAGGCGTTGACGGCCAGGAAGTCCACATCCAGCCGCGTCAAGTCACCCATGGCCATGGTCGCCAGTAGACCGACCGTCCAATCGGGTCGTAGCGCCTGGACCTTTTCCACCCCCTGGCGTTTAAGCGACATGATGACAATGTCCTTGCTCATGTCGCGCTCCTCGACCAGGTCGATCACGCGTTGCTCGAGTTGCTGGTCGTGGCCGTAGTACTTGAGCTCGATATTGACCTTGATCTTGCCCTTGCAGGTATCCAGAACCTCAGCCAGGGTTGGGACATGCTGGTCCGCGAACTCTGGACCGAACCAACTCCCGATATCCAACTCTGCCAGCTCGGCAGCAGTGGCCTCCCACACCTTGGCCGGCGACCCAGAGACCTTCATGAAGTCGCTGTCATGAGCCACCACGACCACGCCATCGACCGTCTCCTGCACATCGATCTCGACAAAGTCGGCGCCCGCCGCGATCGCGCCCTCGACGGCGGCCATGGTGTTCTCGGGCGCCGCACCCGAAGCCCCTCGGTGCGCCGTAATCAGCGAGTCGTCCTCGAAGCTGATGCTGCGCAGAACCAGAAATCCGATGACAGCAGCAATGGCAACTGCAGCGAGCGCTCCCCATAGGAGTCTTTTCTGGGTGACCCTCGGAACGGCCTCCCGATCCTCCTGAGCTTCGATGGCGTCGACCGGGAGCCGACCGCTCTCTTCGCCGCGGGCCCGATACAGACGCACGAGCAGCAGTCCGAACAGGGCCGTCGTGATGACGCTTCCCGCAAGGTTGCTCACCACCCAGAGCAGGGTGATCAGACCCAGGATCGGTACCAGCAAAGTCAGTTGTCCAGCGAAACTCGGCACCAGCCAGCGCCCCAGCATCAGCACCGGTACGGTCAGCACGAGCGACAGCACCAGCCCGAAGGCTACCCAGGCCACGACCCAGGTGGCGATCCACCATCGATGACCCACGGTCCTCAAGGCACTGGTCGCCAGAGCCTTGGAGGCCTCGACGTTTTCGAACAGCAGCAGCTGAATGGCATAGAACCAGCCGCTGACCATGCGCAAGATCAGGAACAACAAAATCGCCACTACGACTGCCGCCAGACCGACGGCCGTCCAGAACTCGGGAGGCTTCTCGGCCAGGTAGTAGTTGATGTCGTGCTTGGTCAGCAGGAAGTAATAGATCGCGCCGGTGACAAGGAGAAACGGTGCTCCAACCAGCAAGATCAGACCTACCATGCGTGCCGTCAGAATCAGGATGCCGGGAGACCTCTTGAACGTCGCAATCAGGGCCGCGACGACGCCCACCTCTCGGCCATCAGTGGCGCCAAAGCCGATCAGCATCAGGGCGGCCAACTCCATGGCGACGATTCCCACGACAATCGAGCCAACGACAATCAAGGTCACCCAACCCAGCGGCTTCAAGGCGAAGTAGAGAATGTCCTGATCCGAAAGGGCTTCCTGCCCCGAGAACCGGAGAAGTATCTGCAGGATCACCGCGGAGAGCGGCGCGAGAATGACAACTGCTGCCGCTTTGTAGGTCAGATCGGTCGCGACCAACCTTGGCCAGGTGAGCGAAAAATCGCCAAGTACGAGTCGCGGAATCGACACCCCATTGTTCATCGCCAAAGCCTCCTCTTTTGCTCGAGCCAGACTATGGTACCTGCAAACCGTCGAGTACAATGCTGCACTGCGGCGACGCTCCCCCTCGCCCGGTCAGGTCTCGGCCAATGAACGTATTGTTTCTCCTGCTCATCCCTGTTGCCCTGCTACTCGCCTTTGCCGGAACCGTGCTGTTCTGGGCGGCCTTCTCGCAACTGCGATTTCTGAGCTACTTCCGCAACCATGAGCCCCGGCCTCCGGAGCTCCGAATCGTGGGCTGGATCGCGTTCTATTGGCGGACGCTGAAGGGGGCTTTCGTGCTGCTCTGGTGGACCTTCCGAGGTGCCTTTCGCTCACGCCTCCAACAACCCGATGGTCCGGTAAGAGGTCGATCGATCCTCTGTGTCCACGGGTTGTTTCTCAACGACACCACCCTGTGGGGCATCCGCAAGCGGTTGCGGGGCATCGGTCGACCGACACGCGCGGTCTTCATGGGCCTGCCGGTCCCATCGCCGATGGCCTACGTTGAGCCCTTGACACGAGCCATGCGGGAGATGGCGGATCGGTCGCCCGCCGAGGGCTTCGAGATCGTCGCCCACTCGATCGGGGGAGTCATGACCCGTGAGGTGCTGAGGCGAAATCCCGATCTCGCCAGAAGCGTGCACCGGATCGTAACGCTCGGTTCCCCCCATCATGGGACGGCCGTCGTGAGGTGGATGAGATTTGGCCCGATTCACGCCATGTTGTCGCTCGACTCCAACTATCTGCGCGGATTGCCCGACTTCCGAACCCTGGCCCCACATGCGGCGGTGACCACCCTGGCCACGCAGCACGATCTGGTGGTCTACCCAGTCACGGTCTCCCACCTCGAGGGTGCCCACCCTGTCACCCTCAACAAGGTCAGCCACCTGGGTCTCCTCACCGAATCGACTGCCCTTGACGAGATCGAGAGCGCTTTCTCACAGCCAGCACCGTGATGTAAGCTCGCAGGCACCAATCAGGTCCCAACAACTGGTACGAGCACCTCAATTGGGAGGGAGCACGATGAAGAAGTCTCTCGAGTACGGCGCAATAGTCGGTCTTGCTTGTCTGGTCTGTTTGTCGACCAGCCAGATCGTCGGCGCCAGTGAAGAGGACGGCGAGCCCCAGATGAGCCCTGAAGCCCAGGCCGAGATGGCCGCCTGGATGAAACTGGCCCAGCCAGGCGAGCACCACGAACATCTGGCGCCCTTCGTCGGCACCTGGAAGTCTCAGATCACGATGTGGATGGGCCAGGGCAGCGAACCGATGTACAACGAAGCGGTGGCGGAAGCCAAGTGGGTGATGGACGGACGTTTCCTGGAATGGACGTACTCGGGCAACTTCGCGGGCTCACCCTACGTCGGACGAGGGTTCGACGGATACAACAACGGTGACGAGCGCTATGAGACCATCCTTTTCGACAATTTCGGTACCCTGTTTGTCCTCTACACCGGATCCTGCTCCGACAATGGCAAGTCTCGGACGATGCAAGGGGAATTCAGCAACCCCATGACCGGCGGCAAGGTCCAGCAGAGGGGGGTCTACACGTGGATCGACGACGACCATTTCAAGTACGAGATGTACACGACGATGGACGATGAGGAGTACAAGAATATGGAGATGCTCTACGAAAGACAGTAGGGCCGCCGGTGACTCTTTGGCGCCAGGAGGAATTGTGAGATGAGATATAGGAGACGAATCTCGACCAGCCTGTCCATTCTGGTCGGCTTGATTCTGGCGGCCTGCTCGAGTCCGCCGTCCGAGGTCTCCAAAGACCTCGAACCCGACGTAGTCGAAACTGAACGCGTCGGACCCTGGCTCGAGGGCATGGGCGATCACCACCACCCCATCACGACCGATAACCCGCAGACCCAGAAGCTCTTCGATCAGGGAATGGTTCTGGCCTACGGCTTCAATCATCTCGAAGCCGAGCGGTCCTTTCGTGAGGCGGCGCGTCTCGATCCCGACTGCGCCATGTGCTACTGGGGCATCGCCTTCGTCCGTGGACCCAACATCAATTCGATGATGGATCCTGAGAGCGTGCCTGTAGCTCTCGAAGCGATGACCAAGGCCATCGAGCTGGCACCCACGGTATCGGATGCGGAGCAGGACTATATCGAGACCCTGGCCCTCCGTTACGCCGAGGACCCTCCCGAGGACCGGTCGGCGCTCGATCTCGCTTATGCCAATGCCATGCGAGAACTCGCCGCCAAGTACCCCGAAGATCTCGATGCCGCCACTCTGTTCGCTGCCTCACTCATGGACACCACCCCTTGGGACTACTGGACCGACAGCGGCGAACCGCGGCCCGAAACCGTGGAGGTCATGGCCACCTTGGAACGCATCCTGGAAGAGAATCCAGACCACGCCGGGGCAGGTCACTTCTATATCCATATCGTCGAAAAGGAACGGCCGCAGCTCGCGGAGAGCGTTGCTGACAACCTCGGCGGCCTCGCGCCGGGTGCCGGACACCTCGTGCACATGCCTTCCCATATCTATCTGAGGGTCGGCCGATACCACGACGCGACGGTCGCCAACCAGAAGGCCGTCGAGGCCGATGACAGCTACATCACCCAGTGCCGCAACCAGGGCCTCTATCCGGTCATGTATATGCCGCACAACTGGCACTACATCTGGTACGCAGCCAGTGTCGAAGGTCGCAGCGAAGTGGCTCTGAACGCCGCGACAGAGATGGCGTCCCGTGTCAACCCGGAACAGATGCGGCAACCGGGTCTCGGAGCGGTCCAGCACTACTGGATTACGCCTCTCTGGGGATACATCCGTTTCGGCAAATGGGACGAGATTCTGGCCTCCGCGGAGCCGGATGAGGATCTGCTCTACCCCCGCGCTGTCCGGCACTATGCACGGGGACTGGCTCGAGTACGCCAGGCCGACCTGGAGCAGGCCGAAGCCGAGTTGACGGCTCTGTCTGAGCTGACCATGGAGCCCGAGCTCGAGCGCGTCACCGTTTGGGATCTCAATACCACGGCCGCCTTGATGGACATCGCGGTGGAAGTGCTCTCGGGAGAGATCGCTGCCGCACGAGGTGATCTCGACAAGGCTGTCGATGCCCTGACTGAGGCCATAGAGCTGGAGGACGCCCTGAACTACGACGAGCCACCCCCGTGGTATCAACCTGTTCGCTTGACCCTGGGTGCCGTCTACCTGGCAGCCGGCCGACCCACCGATGCGGAACGGGTCTACCGCGAGGATCTCGAGACCTTTCCCGACAATGGCTGGGCACTCTTCGGCCTGCAGCAGAGTCTGGCGGCGCAGGGAAGACCCGACGAGGCGACGGTCGTAGGAGATGCTTTCCACACAGCCTGGAAGCATGCCGACGTTGTCCTCGAGAGCTCGCGGTTTTGATGAAAGCCGCCACTCCACGGTTCGAAAGTCACGAACCCCGCAACTTCGCCGACCTGTTCCGGGTGGCTTACTCCAACCTCAGAACAGACGGTGGGCTCGAGCGGGTCGCAATATCCGGACTTCGCTGGTGATCGACCAGCGGTTACCGTCGTGATGTGCAGAGGATGGGTTTCCAGATCGCCTATCTGAAATCCAGCCGGCTCTACCAGACGGGTTCGTAAGCTGCGGCTTCGAGACTCCAGTCCGCGCTGTAGACATGGACCCGTTTTGTCGGGCCTCGGTCGTCGACCAGCGGTCCGCCCGCGTGGGTCCACGACAGAATGCTGCCCTCCAGATTGAGTACCTGCCAACCCCTGTCCTGGATCTTCCGGGCGTACAGACCACTACGGTAGCCAGCCGTGCAATAAGTAACCACGGTCTTTCCACGCAGCTCGTCCGCTCGGTCCTCGAACTCCTTCTGGGTGATCGCCCCGGGAATCATCGATACCTCCTGCTCCTTCGGTTTTCGCACATCGACCAGGACGTAGTCGCCACCCTCCGCCAGAGACTGCAGCAGCTCCGGCGCCGTAATGCCCTCGACCGTGGGGAACTTTCGCTCGTATTTGCTGTAGAGGGTCTCGATCTTCTGCTTCTTCTCAGCGTCCGTCATTGTCGACTCTCCGGAAACAGCAGCTCTCTCCATGGCTCCTGCTGCTACAGCGAAAAGCAGGAAAGTGCCCAGGACCATCAAACTGGATTTGCCCATCATATGCCTCCCCCCTGAGTACAATACGATTCGCGGCGATCCTGGGATCGACGCGAGCTGGAAACTTTAGCATCGGAGACCTTGTGCCATGACTCCCCAGGTTCTTCTCATCGGCGGTGGACACTCGCATGTCCAGGTGCTCGAGAGTCTCGCCGACCAACCTCTGCAGGGTGCCGCTGTGCAGGTCGTTGTCGACAGACCGATCGCCGTCTACTCCGGCATGGTGCCGGGCTATGTGGCAGGTCAGTATCAGGCGACCGAACTGGAAATCGATCTACCGCGGCTCTGTTCGTGGGCCGGTGTCGACTGCACCGTCGTCAAGGTGATCCGGATCGACGCGGCTGCCCGCAACATAGAGCTCGCGGACGGGAATCGGCTGCCCTATGACCTGGCTTCGGTCAACATCGGTTCTACTGTCGCCGGTCTCGATCTACCGGGAATACGCCGATTCGCCATTCCGACTCGTCCCATCTCCGAGCTCATCCGCCGCACCGACGAGGTTGTCGCCAAGGCACGCGACCGGGAGGAGAGAAGTCCCTTCCAGGTCCTGGTGGCAGGCGGCGGGGCCGGAGGGGTAGAGCTCGCCTTCACATTTCAGGAGCGCCTGGAGAACGCAGACTGCGGCGCGATTGAAACCCATCTGATCAACTCGGGCCCGAG
Organism: uncultured Acidobacteriota bacterium; assembly: GCA_963707075.1. GTDB lineage: Bacteria > Acidobacteriota > Thermoanaerobaculia > Multivoradales > JAHEKO01 > CAXMQZ01. Next base: position 311,509 of record CAVPOX010000001.1, on the reverse strand, counting down.
GATTCTGGAGGGTTATCCGGCAAGCCTCGCGCGCCGTGCCGCCCGCCACGCCGAGCGCCGGGGGATCAAGATTCACTGCGGTCGACGAGTCCAGTCGGCTGGCGCGGATCGGGTGACTTTCGACAACGGAGACTCCTTGCCATGTGATGCCCTGCTCTGGGTCACCGGAGCTGTCAGTCACCCGCTTTTTCGCGACTCCGGCCTACCGACAGACGAACGCGGCTTCGTCGAAACACGATCGACCCTGCAGGTTCTCGGGCACGACACACTGTTCGCTGTCGGCGACTGTGCCACCCTCCTCGACGCTCCTGACACACCCAAGGCTGGCGTCTACGCGGTGCGACAGGGTCCGGTTCTGACTCGCAACATCCGCTCCTTCCTGGCTGGCCACGCGCTGGAAAGCTATCGACCCCAGAGCGACTTCCTGACGCTGCTCAACCTGGGTGATGGCACGGCCCTGGGAGTCAAGAAGGGGCTCTCCTTTCAGGGCCGTTGGGTCATGCACCTCAAGGACTGGATCGACCGGCGCTTCATGCAGAGGTTTCAGGTCGATCAAAAGGACCGCCGGCCGGTAGAATAGACTTGTCCCATGGCGATGATTCCACGTGTCGCGGAGTTCTACGACCGTCTTGGCGAACAGAAGGCGCAGTTCCTCGGCACGCTCGAAGGCTTTTCAGCCGAACAGTTGAGCTTCCGTGTCAAACCCGACGCCTGGAATGTCGTGCAGGTGGGGCATCACGTGGTCCTTGCCGAGCAAGGGACGGCAGACTCCATCAAGCAGCACCGCGGGATGCGCTCCGGCAAGCGCCGGCTGCACCATCGCATTGGCTACATGCTGCTGTGGGGCGTTTTGAAAACCGGCTTGCGGGTGAAGAATCCGGTTCCTGCAGCCGCCCCCGATACCGACATCGATCTGGCCAGACTCGAGCAGCTGTGGGAGAAGGCGAGGGACGATCTCGGCGAGGTCCTTTCAGAATTGAAAGAGAGGGGTCTGCAATACGCCGCTTACAAGCACCCTGTTGGTGGACCCTTCACCGTCGAGGACTCGCTGGAATTCCTGGTTGCCCATCTCGACCATCACCTGCGTCAGATCGAGCGCATCCGACACAACCCCTCATTCCCACGATAATCCTACACCCCGTGAGGCACGAAATCGCCGAGCCGTATACAATAAGGGAACCCTGTCCGGTAACTCGATTCCGACGGGGCGGGAATCCGTCATGATCGGCCAAACCGTCTCGCGCTACAAGATCGTCGAAAAGCTCGGCGGTGGTGGGATGGGCGTGGTCTACAAAGCCGAGGACACCAGACTCGGCCGTTTCGTGGCCTTGAAGTTCATGCCGGAGTCGGTGGCACAGGACCGCAAGGCGGTGGAGCGGTTCATGCTCGAGGCCCGTGCGGCGGCCGCCCTGAGCCACCCCCACATCTGCACCATTCACGAAATCGACGAATTCGAGGGCGTGCCCTTCATCGCCATGGAGTACCTCGAGGGGCAGAACCTCAAGTACGCCATCGGTGGCAAACCGATGCCGATCGAGTTGGTCATCGAGATGGGAATTCAGACCGCCGAGGCGTTGGCCGCCGCCCATGCCAAAGGCATCACCCACCGCGACATCAAGCCCTCCAACATCTTCATCACCCAAGGCGGTCAGATCAAGGTCGTGGATTTTGGCCTGGCGAAGCTGGCATCCGAACCACCCATCACAGGCAGCGAAGACGAGACCATCGTCGCTGATGCACCGACCCAGACCGCCGACCTGACCGACTCGGGTACAGCGATGGGTACGGTTTCGTACATGTCCCCCGAGCAAGCCCTGGGCCAGGACGTCGACGCCCGTACCGATCTCTTTTCGTTGGGTACGGTGATCTACGAGATGATCACCGGCCGCCAAGCCTTTCCGGGCGCGACCCAGGCCGCGATCTTCGACAAGATTCTCAACCGGGTGCCTCCGACGCCCACTCGTCTCGGTCTCGAGGTGCCCTACGAGCTGGAACAGATCGTCGACAAGTGCCTGGAGAAGAACAAGGTCCTGCGGTATCAAAGTTCCCTCGAGATCCATACCGATCTGAAGCGTGTCCGCAGAACCATCGAATCCGGAGTCTCCTCGGCCATTCCGGCAGCCGACGAGTCCTATTTCGATGATCACCAGATCAGCGGCACGGCACCGGTACCGACTCCGATGAGTGGATCGACCGCGGTTGGCGTTTCAGGAAGTGCGATCGGCGTGCCTCCAGCGCAGGTCGGTGTCGGCATGGCTCAGGAACCCAGTGGGTCTGCTCCGGTTCCGGTGGAAAGTCCCAAGTCTCGGCGCACCCTGTGGATCCTCTCCGCACTCCTCCTCGTGGCGCTGGCCGCCATAGCGGGTCTGATGATGAAGGACAAAGGCCCCACGGCACTCGGAGAGTCTGACGTCCTGCTGCTGACGGATGTGGTCAATTCGACCGGTGATCCCGTCTTCGATGGCACCCTCAAGCAAGCTCTGGCTGTGAAGCTGGAAGAATCGCCCTACCTCAATGTGCTGGCTGAACGGAAGGTTCAGGAAACACTCGGACTCATGGGGCTCGAGGCCAACGAGCCGATCACCCCACTGATTGGCAAGGACATCTGCACCCGCCAGGGCATCAAGGCGATGGTCACTGGGGAAATCGCCTCCCTGGGCAACAACTACGTCATCACTCTCGGTGCCGAAGACTGTCAGACTGGCAACTCCCTGACACGCCAGCAGATCGAAGCTGACAGCAAAGAGGGTGTGCTTGCCGCAGTTGGCACGGCAGCAGTGAAACTGCGAGAGGATCTCGGCGAATCGCTCGCTACCATCGAGCGTTTCGACGCACCGGTCGAAGAGGCGACCACAGCCTCGCTCGAGGCCCTCAAGAACCTGACCACGGCCGAGGAGGTTCGCGACCAGGGACGCGAACCCGACTCCATTCCACTATTCAAGCGGGCCCTGGAGATCGATCCCGATTTCGCCTTGGCGCATGCACGCCTCGGGACTGTCTATGCCAACATCCAGGAGTGGGACAAAGCGGTCTATCACAAGACAAGAGCTTACGAGCTTCGCGACCGCGTCAGTGAGAAGGAACGGCTTTATATCACCGGCCACTACTTCTCCACCGTGACCGGCGAGCTCAGCAAAGAGATCGATGCCTATCAGGTCTATGGGCAGACCTACCCAAGAGAGTGGATCCCACCGAACAATCTTTCTTCGCTTTTCAACCAGATCGGTTGGTACCACAAGGCTGCAGAGGAGGGCGAGAAAGCCCTCAGGTTGGCACCCGATCACCCACTACCAGCCAGCAATCTGGCAGAGGCATACTTGAATCTGGGTCGCATCGAGGATGCCGACAGAATCCTGAAAGACGCATTCGCAAAGGGTCTGGGAGCTTCCTACCTGTACTTGACTCAGTTCAACATCGCCTACATCAAAGGGGATCAGGCTGGGATGACTGCAGCTGCAGAATCGATCCAGGGGGATCCAAGGCAATCCGATCTGCTGATTCTGGAAGCTCAGGCCGCCGCTTCGCGTGGTCGACTGCGCCAGGCCCTGGAAATCACCAATGGCGCTATCGAATCCGCCAAGTCCCAGGGATTCAACGAGCGCACCGCCGACTACCTGGCCCGTCTGGCTCGTTGGGAAGCGACTTTCGGCGCGTACGACAGGGCTGCCGAGCGAGCGGCTGTCGCCATGGAGACAGCCGGCAATCGCGACTCGCTGCCGATCGCGGCGATTGCTTTCGCACTTTCCGGGGCGATCGAGGAGGCCGACCTCCTGGTCTACGAGATGATGCAGCAGTTTCCAACGGACACCTACATTCGATCCGTGTGGATCCCGTTGGCCGAAGCCGTCATCGCCCAGCAGGAAGGCAATCCCGAGCAGGTACTCGATTTATTGAGCAAGGGGGCCCCCTACGAGAAGTCGAACCTGATCATGCTCTACGTTCGGGGCAGGGCGCTAGGCCAACTAGGCAGACCCGACGAGGCCGGGGTGGAATTCCAGAAGATTGTCGACCTCGTGGGTGTGGACCCGACGGACCCGATTCATACACTCGCGCGCTTCGGATTGGCGCGGTCCTACGCCGCGGCTGGGGACACCGCAGCCGCAAGAGAGCAGTATGAGAACTTCTTCAGTCTGATGGCCGATGCCGACGACGGTCTGCCCACCGTCGAGACGGCGCGTCAGGAATACGCCGCGTTGAACTAGTGCGCCAGCGGTGCCCGGATTCCTCACCCCTAGTCCACTAGCGGTATCTCGAGATAGCTCGGATGCTCGGCGTCGTGGACGAGTCTAACGGTTGCCTTCTGGGCATCTGCACCCGACTCCTCCACCACGACTCCACCAGTGTTGTAGTTCTTCTGTGAGTAGATCGAGTTGGGGCTCTTGAAAACCAGTCGCAGGCGGCTACCCTTGGCCACCTGACGCGAAAAGAAATAGAACCCATCGAACTCGTACCGGTTCAGCTCTCCAGGTGTAACCAGCTTGGGCTCGCGCAACGACTCCCGATAGCGGGCCCGCATCATGTCCTGGGTCAGGTGCACTGCGCTTCCATCAGGACGGACTTCCGAAACCAGAGCTTGAAAATCGGTATCTGGCACATCGATGGAAAGCCATGCCACCAGTCTCAGGTAACCGGAAATCTCGGTGTCTTCAGCAAAGGGCTCGCTGTGGTAGACCAACCCACTGCCGAAGAGGTTCAGCGCGGCGCTCTGGTCGGTCAACACGTTTTCTACCGCCTCCGTCTCGAGCTCTGCGGGTCGCGTGTCCAAGGGATCGTAGACATAGACATCCGGCAGAGCATCGGGTCCGGGTTGAGTGGTTGTCAATGACCCGGAATGGAAGGCATCGTTGGCCTCGCCATCCTGCGAGGACAGATAGAGCCGGTGCCGCTCTGCACCGATTTCTTCGAGACTGTCAGCGTATTTCCATTCCTCTGCTCCGGTCACGTAGTAAGCAACTCTCTCTTCGAGAAAATCCGGTCGGGCGCCGTCCTTCATCGTCCAGTCATACCACTGCCGGTGGAGCTCGTTGAGATCGACCAGACTGGCCTCACCGAAAGTCAGCCCCCCGACCTCCTTCCTGGGTGTCCGGGTGCCCGCATGGTCCCAGGGACCGATAATCAGGAAGTGCCGGCGCTGCGCCTCCACTGACCCATGCTCCATGTGCTGTTTGTAAAACTCCATGGCTCCCGGCTGATCGCCGTCGTAGTGACCGGTGATCGTGAGAATCGGCAAATCCAATCGCGAGAACTCCTCGGTTGTTGGATTCATCGAGTCCCAGTAGGCGTCGGGATGCGGGTGCTCCATCCAGTCCTGAAAGGCCGTTGTCAGGTTGCCGGCAATCTCTGGCAGATCCACAAAGGGTCGATGTTCCAGATAGAGCTGGCGAAAGGTCTGGATCCAGAGCTCGGATTGGCCAAAGAGATTGAAATTCGCCGTAGCGCCGCTGGTCAGGGTCAGCCATTGAATATCGTAGGAATAGAAGATATTGCGCCAGAACGGGAAATCCACACCGGCGAATGCTGCGGCGGCCGGCACGATGGTGCTCAGGTGCGGTGGAAACTCCTTGGCGGTCGCCCATTGGTCGTAACCTGCATAGGAGCCACCCCACATCGCGACCTTGCCGTTGCACCATGGCTGGCTCGCCAACCACTCCACCACATCGTGGCCGTCCTCGGCCTCATGGGCAAACGGTGTGAACTCACCCTCGGAATTGCCTCGCCCTCGTAAATCCACCAGAGCAAAGACATAGCCGTTCCGTGCGAAGAACCAGGCACGATCCTGATAGGTATCACTGGTGTACGGCGTCAGGGTGAACACCACAGGAAGTGGGTTCTCGGCGTCCCTGGGGCGAAACACTGTCGCATTGAGCTCGAGGCCGTCTCGCATCGGAACCCTGACGCCCCACATGACTGTGACCTCTGAATCCTCGGATCCTGCCCGTAGCGGACTGGTGGCGATGATCAGGCTCACCGCGAGCAACTGCAAGCAACGCATGGCTCTCCCTCCGGTCGGTCCCCGGAATGATAGCCCGCTTTCGAGGTCTGAGAGGGAGCTAAGGCACCGCGGCTAGCCGGGCACGTGTCAGCATCGCTCCGACGTCATCACCACGGATCTCATCCCGCGTCGAGTCCCTCATTCGATTTGGGCCCAGAGAGTAGATCAGCACGACACCGTCGGAGCCGTCACGGTCGCAGGTATGCCGAATCCAGTAGGGGGTATTCCAGGGATCGATAAAGAACCGGGCCCTTTCAACCGAAGAGACTGCTCTCACCAGGTCGGCGAAGGAACCTTCGCGGAGCTCGGACTTCCCGTATTTTTCGACAAAGGAGTAGAGGCGCTTGTGAAGTCCACATGTGCCCGCCGCCAAATCACCTTCTCCCCGGGCAATCTCCCGAATATCTGCCCTCAGGGCGTCGGTCTCGAGTCGTGCCGCTTCGATCTTCATGGGATCAACCGGCAAAAGGTGGCTCGAAGCTGCGGCGCTCGAAACCCCCAGCACCACCACCAGAGAAGCGGCCATCCCCACACGACTGGCAGTCGGTGCCACCGGCCAGTCGCCGAGGATGGCCGACCTGTCCCAGGTCGAAAGTGCCGACACAAGCAGGGTGAGTCCCAACATCAATTCGACGACCTCACCCGAGAACTTCCAGGGATAGATCTGATAGAGCACAAACATGGCGAGGAAGCTCGGAATGAGCTCCCACGGTGGCGAAAAGACGCCCCACCTGGCGAGCCAGCCGCCTGAGACCCTGGTCACTGCCATCCATGGCAGCAGCACTCCGAAGCCGAGAATCACGCTCTTCAGTCCCGCCTTGCGCACTGTCGTCGAAAACACGTTGTGGACGTTGACTTCCTGCTGAAAGTTCTCCTCCAGAAAGTACTCGGGAGAGCTGAATCCCAGGACGCGCTGTCCCCAGGAAACTTCTTCACCCGCGATGAAAAGGCACGAGACCGCCATCAGCACCAGAAACCAGACGGTCCGACTCCGATGACGACGGCATCTCAGGGAGGCCAGGCCGAAACAGATCGCAGCGGCGGCGAAACTCCAGAAGGTCAGCCACTCCGCGAACCGGTCCTCCTGCAGGGCGAGGAAGTACCGGTCGGGAAACCTGGAGTGTCCGATGCCAGCCAGAGCCAACGCCGCCAGGGGTGCCAGATTGGCTACCAGGAGATTCTTCCAATGCCGCCTCGGCGCAGCCATGGTTCAAGTTCTCGACGCGGCCTGGGCCCGCGTCTCAGGACCCGTCTGAATCCGAGTCCTCGTCATCTGAATCGTCATCCGAGTCTTCATCGGAATCGTCGTCCGAGTCGTCATCCGAGTCTTCATCGGAATCGTCGTCCGAGTCCTCGTCCGAATCGACATCGTCTGCATCGGAGTCGGCGTCATCGTCTGCATCGACCTCATCGCTCTGCTGATCAGAATCGGTATCGCTATCCTCATCGGTGTCGGCTGTGGAGTCGTCGGTTCCGTCCGAGTCGATATCCTCCTGAGTGCCTTCACCAACGGCGCTTCCTGTCGAACCGTTAGCGCCGTTACTGCCTTCGCTCGCCGCACCCGAGGCGGAAGCCTCGGCGGTGGATGCAATGGACCGCGGCGCTTCCGGCTCCGTGGGACCACTGCTGCCTCCACTACAAGCGCCAGCCAGAATTACCAAAGCTGCCACCACGATCACTCCTGCCACCGATAGAAGATTCCTTCTCTTATGGAAATTGACCACACGCTACCCCTTTCAATCTGCAGAACCCGTCCTCGGGTTCGGAGGTTTTCGATGAGCGTGGATCGAATATCCCAGAGTTCGGATGTCCCGACTGTGAAAGACTTCACACTGCCAGTCTCGTCCTCGGGGCATCACTTGGGAAGGAACTCCACATGAGCCAAAAACCGCTCGCCCCACTCGATCTCAAGATCGCAGCCCCACCCAGCCGCCGCCAGTTCTTCAGGCTGGCGGGAACGGGAGTTGGCTGCCTCTGGTGTCGGATGAATTCCGGGGCGGCTCACACCCTGGCCGACACCAGCCCGACCATCGTCGACCAGCAGCCTTGGGCCTATCTGGAAGCACTGGCCGAGGGTGTCTGGGCGGTCGTCTCCACGCCACTGGAGTCCGATGACTGGACCACTGGCAGCAATGGCGGTCTGATCGCGGGCCGAGAGCGTGTGGTGGCAATCGAGGGCTTCGTGAGTCCCGCTGGAGCCGAATGGCTCGCCCAGCAGGCGTTCGCCCTTACCGGTCGTCGACCCACCGACGTCGTGATCACGCACTTTCATGGCGACCACGCCAACGGCCTGGAGGGCTACGCCCGGGAGAACACGCCGACGGTATGGACCACCCCGGCGACGCGCGATCTGATTCGCGCTGAAGATGCCCGGCGCGAGGAACCTCCCAGCGCCGTGCGCGACGAAATGCTGGAGGGTGTCAGTGTGATCTCCCCGGAAAGGCCGATGAAGCTCGATCTGGGTGGCCGCGTCGTGACACTCCATCCCCGGCACGGGCATACGCCCAGTGACGTCACCATCGAGTTGGAAGATCCCAGCGTGGTCTTCAGCGGCGACCTGGTCTGGAACGGCCTGTTTCCCAACTACAGGGACACCGAGCCCAGCGCTTTTACCGAGAGCATACGATCCCTACGGCGTCCACGAGATACGACCTATGTGTCGGGTCATGGTGCCCTCGCCAGCGGATCGGATGTCGATAGACTCCTCTCCCTGGTGGAAAGCGTCGGCGAGGCAGCACGACGCGCTCACCAGAAAGGGATGCCTTACCCCGAGGGCGCCGCCGAGTTCGAGCTTCCACCCACGGTCTCCGATTGGCTGCTCTTCAATCCGAAATACTTCGAGGTCGCCTTCAAGGCCTGGTACACAGAGCTGGACGCCGCCTAGATCTCGGTAGCGCCTCGTTCTCATTGTTGAATTGACGCCGCCATCTTTCGTATACTTCGCTACATGGCGAAGTGGAGGTGTGAGCATGAGAGACTTCCTTCCCATCACCAAGGCCTTGAGCGACGAGACGCGCTTGCGGCTTCTGATGGCGCTGCGGGACGGCGAGCTCTGTCTTTGCCAGTTGATTGACCTGCTGCAACTGGCACCATCAACGGTGTCGAAGCACATGACGTTGCTGCAGCAGGCAGGCCTGATCGAGCGCCGCAAAGACGGCCGCTGGCACTTCTACCGTCTCCCCCACCAACCCCTATCCCCGGCGACCGAGAAGGCCGTCGACTGGGTGACCGAATCGTTGGCTGGAGAGCCCGTGATTCGCGACGACGAAAAGCGGCTTGCGGAGATTAGGCGCAAGGATCTGGAGGAACTGTCGGCGTGCTACCACCCGTGAAGATCCTTTTCCTATGCACCGGCAACAGCTGTCGGAGCCAGATGGCTGAAGGCTGGGTGGCCCACCTTCTGGGTGGAGAATTCGAGGCTCGCTCGGCCGGTGTCGATCCGGGGCAACTGGATCCATGGGCAGTCGCCGTAATGACGGAAGCGGGGGTCGACATCTCGCACCAACGAGCGAAGGGCGTTTCGGAGGTTCTGGCGACTCCCTTCGATCTGGTGGTGACCGTCTGCGACCACGCTCGGGAGAGCTGCCCGGTGTTTCCCGGCCAAGTGAAAATGGTCCATAGGGCATTCGACGATCCACCCCACCTGACTCGCGACATCTCGGATGAGAGCGACAGGCTCGCGATCTATCGGCGAGTGCGGGACGAGATCCGGGCGTTCGTCGAGACACTGCCCGATTCCCTGCCGAAGAGTGAGGCCTCCACGTGACAGCCAGCGAAGGGGTAGCCCGACAGCTTTCACTGCTGGATCGCTTTCTGACCTTGTGGATCTTTCTGGCCATGGGCATCGGTGTGGCGCTGGGTGCTCTGTGGACAGGCGTCGCGGACTTCTGGGGTCAGTTCACCGTCGGCACGACCAATCTGCCAATCGCTTTCGGTCTGATTCTGATGATGTACCCACCGTTGGCCAAGGTGCGCTACGAAGAGCTGCCCGATGTCTTTCGCAACTGGCGGGTACTCGGGCTGTCCCTTGTCCAGAACTGGGTGGTCGGCCCGATTTTGATGTTCGTGCTGGCAATCGTGTTCTTGCGCGACTACCCCGAATACATGACCGGGCTCATCCTGATCGGTTTGGCCCGTTGCATCGCCATGGTGATCGTCTGGAACGAGCTGGCCCACGGAGACACCGAGTACGCTGCGGGCCTGGTGGCCTTCAACAGTGTCTTCCAGGTGCTGTTCTACAGCGTCTATGCCTGGATATTCATTACCAAGCTGCCGCCGCTTTTCGGTCTCGAGGGCTCCGTGGTCGCCATCAGCATGGGGCAGATCGCCGAGAGCGTCTTCATCTATCTGGGCATCCCTTTCCTGGCAGGCATGCTGACCCGACTCGTCCTGGTCAAGGTAAAGGGCAGGGGGTGGTACGAGCGCGTCTTCATCCCCAGGATCTCACCCATCACTCTTATCGCCCTGCTCTTCACCATCCTCGTGATGTTCAGTCTCAAGGGTGACCAGATAGTGCGGATCCCGGGCGATGTGCTGCGCATCGCCATACCGCTTCTCATCTACTTCGTCGTGATGTTCCTGGTCAGCTTCTGGATGGGCCACAAAATCGGCGCGGACTACAGCAAGACGGCAACACTGTCCTTTACCGCGGCGTCCAATAACTTCGAGTTGGCGATCGCCGTGGCTGTAGCCGTCTTTGGTATCGAGTCGGGCGCCGCCTTTGCAGCCGTCATCGGACCCCTTGTCGAAGTACCCGTCTTGATCGGTCTGGTCAACGTCTCACTCTATTTTCAGAGGCGCTATTTCAACGGGCGAACTGGTAAAGACGTTTTCGGGTAAGCGCTAGCACTCCGAGTCGCTATTTGGCGATGCTCTGAGGAACACTGATCAGGAGAGGAGGAAATCAAGATGGGGAAGGTGGACTCGGTTGCATTCATCGGTGGTGGGCGAGTAGCCAGGATTCTCTTGGAGGGCTGGAAACTCTCCGGTACAACTCCAGCGAGCGTTCGTGTTGTCGAACCGGATGATGCTGCTCTGAGATTGCTGACCGAGGTTGCGCCACAGGTCGAGGCGGCCAATCTGGACGATATCGGCAACAGCGATCTGGTTTTCTTGGCAGTTCACCCCCCTCAAATGACAGCTGTACTGACAGCACTGGCGGGAAAGCTGGGACCGAAAACGATCGTCGTGTCCCTGGCGCCCAAGCTCGTCGGCGGCGAAATCTCCGCAGCGCTCGGGACGCAGCAGTGGGTAAGAATGATACCCAACGCCCCCTCCGCTATCGGTGCCGGGTACAACCCCATCTGCTTTGGCGAGGCAATCGATCCGGAGGCCAAGGATCAGTTGAAGGCGTTCTTTTCTCCGCTCGGAGAGCAGCCCGAGGTCGCCGAGGAACACCTCGAGGCCTATGCGGTAATCACCGCCATGGGCCCGACCTATTTCTGGTACCAGATCGAGGCCCTGCGTGAGCTCGCGGTTTCTTTCGGTCTGAATCAGGAAGCTGCGGACGAAGCCATCAGCAAGATGCTCGGTGGAGCGGTGCGCTGTCTGCTGACGAAAGGACCCGAGAGTATGGATCTTATTCCCGTGCGGCCTCTCGAATCTCTCGAGTCGACGGTCAAGGAGGCGTACGAGACCAAACTGAAGGGCATTTTCAGCAAACTCACCGGCTGAGCGTCGACACCGCCGGTCGCCGTCCTAGCCCGTCTAGTCGTTCTTGCGATAGAGACCATCGAAAGCCGTGGCCCAGGTCTCCCCCGAGTCCTGTGAGATCTCCCAGTGCTGCCGGACTGAACCATCTGCGTTGTCGTGCCAGGTGATCCGATTCTGAATCGGTTTGCCCTCCTGGTCCCGTGACTCGCCTTGCAGAATCATCTTGCCTTCCGAGTAGCCCCCCTCGAGCTCCAGGGTCGTACCGTTCCTCCAGACCCAGAACTGCTGCCACTTACCCTTCTCAGGGTTGAAGAAATTGAAGCTTGTCCCGGCACTGCCACTCGAGCCTCGCCAGGTCTCCTGCAGGACGCAGCCGTCGACTATCGGCTCGATCGAGTTGTGGCCGGCCAGAGCCTCTCCTGAGTAGACCTCCCACTCCCCGATCCAGAAATCGAACTGGTGCGACCTCGTATCCGAGCATGTCGGAGGCGCCTGTCCGACAGCCGCCGAAGCTCCGAGCAGAATCACTAGTGCTACAAGATGGGCCGCTACGCGTTGCGTCCAGATCGCCATTTGGAAACCTCCCGATTGATGAATCAGACTCGGTCTGAATTGTATCGACCTCGGCCCCTTGAATCCCTGAACCCGAGGAATCGGTCATCGAGGGAGCCCTATAGCAACATTTCGTTGAGTGGATCGGGCTCAGTCTCCAAGAGGTATGATGACGCCGACCTGGCAGGCCCCGCGAACCAAAGGCATCGCCGTCAGTCAATGGGGAGAGCTTCTGCCATGAGCCAACCCGATTCCAATCCGACCCTTCAGCCCATCTAAGCGAAGCCGAAACGGTGGCGCAGGTTTCTCGCCTGGACGATCATCGTCTTCAGAGTTCTCGGCATCAGCTCCGCCGTCGATGCGGTAATGACACCCCGGACCGCCCAGGGAGCGATCGCCTGGTCCCTCGGCCTGGTCGGGATACCGGTCGTTGCGGTACCTGCCTACTGGATGTTCGGTCGCGGCAAGTTCGAGGGCTATCTCGAGGCACGCAGGGAAAACCAGACAGAGATCGACAGACTGGTCGATGAGATCCGCTCCAACCTGGACTCCTCGATCTTCGAATTCGAGACGCCAAATCCCAACTACGATGCGATCAAGGGACTCTCCCGTGCTCGTCTGACCATCGGCAACAAGGCCGAGCTACTGGTCGATGGTGAGGCGACCTTCGACAGCATCATCGAAGGTATCGGGCAGGCCCAGGACTACGTGCTGGTGCAGTTCTACATCGTCCATGACGACGGGTTGGGGCGGCGTCTGAAAGCGGCGATGCTCGAAAGGGCGGGTGCCGGCGTAGACGTGGTCTTTCTCTACGACGAAATCGGGAGCTCTGGTCTGACCAATAGCTACAAGAACGAGCTCGCAGAGGCCGGCGTGAAGGTCTCGGCCTTCAACACGACTCAAGGCGCTGGCAACAGGTTCCAGCTGAACTTCCGCAACCACCGGAAAATAGTAGTCGTCGACGGGAAAACGGCCTGGATCGGGGGCCACAACGTCGGTGACGAGTACCTGGGACTGGACCCGAAGTTCAGCCCCTGGCGCGACACCCACGTCCGTCTCGACGGACCCGTCGCCCTGCAAGCGCAGACCGTCATCGTCTCCGACTGGTATTGGGCACAACGTGAGTTGCTGGATCTGGACTGGGCACCCAAGCCCGTCCCGGATTCCGAGGTCGAGGCCATGCTCATGGCAACCGGGCCTGCAGACCCGCTCGAGACGGCGGGAATGTTCTTTGTCCATGCTCTCAACGCGGCCAAACATCGAATCTGGATCACCGCCCCCTACTTCGTTCCCGACGATGCGATCGTCAAAGCGATGATGCTGGCCACTCTGCGGGGAGTCGACGTTCGGGTTCTCGTCCCGGCCAAGGGGGATAGCAAGCCGGTGCAGATGGCTGGCTATTACTTCATGCAGCTGCTGGAGGAATCCAGAGTGAACTTCTGCGAGTGGGGTCCGGGATTCATGCACCAAAAGGTCATGCTCGTCGATGACATGACATCTGTGATTGGCACCCACAACTTCGACAATCGCTCTTTCCGGTTGAACTTCGAGGTCTCGGCCTTGATCGTCGATGAAGATTTCAACCGCGAGGTCGAAGCCATGTTTTTGAACGACTTCGAACAGTGCGCTCCGATCGATCCGGCTTCCTTCAAAGACAAATCCTGGCTTTGGCATTTCGGCGTGCAGGTATCCCGCTTGCTCGCACCCATCCTCTAGGCCACCCGGCAAACGAGCGGATTCTTCCAGGGTCGGGTCACCGCGCCCGAGCCTACGCGACCTCGGGCACTGATTCCTGCCAGAAGTTCGTATTGAACGTTTTTAGTTTCATGAAGATTCGGCTCACGCCTTCACCTCAGTGTCGTTAAAATCTTTTTTATAAATATCTTACGACTTCAGATAACAAACACTTGACAAATCGATTCCTGTCGCCTATATTCTCCGAAATAAGAACGATTTGAACGTTATAAGGAGAACGCAATGAAGACCACGAAATCCACACTGACCACCCTGGCCGTCGTCGCAACCGCTGTCCTGCTGGTCGCTCCATTGACCGCGGGCAGCTACGGCAAGAAGCAGGACATTGTCGACACTGCTGTTGCTGCAGGCTCATTCAACACTTTGGTTGCCGCTGTCCAGGCCGCTGATCTCGTCGACGCTCTCAAGGCTGACGGCCCGCTTACCGTTTTCGCGCCCACCGACGAGGCATTCGCTCGCCTCCCAGAGGGAACCGTCGACAATCTCCTCAAGCCCGAGAACAAAGATCAGTTGATTGCCATCCTCACCTACCACGTGGTTCCCGGCAAGCTGACCGCCAGCGACGTCACTTCGAGCAGCGGCACAGCCAGCTTGCAGGGAGAGGAGATCACCTTCAAGGTCGAGGACGGCAAGGTCTTCGTCAACAATGCCGAGGTAGTGCAGGCTGACATCTCAGCCAGCAACGGCGTGATCCACGTCATCGATCACGTCATCCTGCCCGGTCAGAAGGGCTAACGATACACCTTCCCCCATCTGGAGGCACCGCGCGTTTCAACGAGTAGAGCGCCTCCTACCCCTGGTGGACATGGACCCCCCTCTTCCATCTCACCACCACTATCGGGGAAGCAAGCCGGCCGGGACTAGTCGATTCCCGGCCGGCTCTTTTTAGTGAATGTCGTAGGCGCCGCCACCGATAAACTCCCGCAGCAAGGAAGTGTCCGGCACCATCGAATCGTCGTCGACATCTTCGATCGATGCAAGCAGATCGAAAATGCGACGTGCCCGGATATAGCCGTCCAGGCGCTTGTCGTTACCCCGCCATTCGTCGAGAAAAGGCTCGAAGTAGTGCATCAGGTGAAGCTTCAGAAAGGGCAGCTCATAGGCCAGGGCTCCGTTGACCTGAAAGTCGGCAGTGGCCTGGTAGGGGATGATGTGCTTGAGCTCGCTGCGCCGGACGTAATGCCAATGCAGAAGTGTCCTCTCGGGTGAGTAGGCTCGAAAATTGGCATCCCGAATCATCCTCCTGAGCAGACGGATATCCGTCCATCGGGTATAGCGTCCGGTGTTGTCCTTGAGCTGGCTTATGGTCTCGATATAGAGCCGGAACTTGTGCTCGTCGGGCACGCTTGCGGTCAATCCCCCGTAGAGGCCGTGGAGTGTGTCCAGAAGGATCAATGTCCCCGGCTCGGGCTCGAAGTGGGTGGTCCTGTCGGTACGTTTCCCGGTCTTGAAGTCGTAGACCGGCATCTCGATTCCTCGACCGCTGTCGAGATCCGCCAGGTGCTGGTTGATCAACGGCAAATCCATCGCCTCCGGCGTCTCGAAATCGTAGTCCCCGAACTCATCCTGCGGGTGGAGCTCGAGGTCGAAGAAGTAGTTGTCGAGAGACATCGGAATCACATGCACACCCGAAGCTTCCAGCCGGTGCATGATCTTGTGTGTCGTGGTGGTCTTGCCCGAGCTGCTCGGCCCTGCCACGATGATGAAGCGCAGCTGGTCGCGGCGCTCGAGGATCCCCTGGGCGGCGCCGTCGAGTATGGATTCGTAGCGCTCATCGGATTTCTCGATCAGCCAGGGCATGCGCCCGTCGCGAATGATGTGATTCAATCTGGAGACGGTATGGCAATCATGCTCGACCGCCCAGTCGAGGGCCTGGTACATCGCCTTGTAAGGCAGATACTCGACCCTGGCAACCTCCTTCTCAGATCGCATCTTCGCTCGCGCAGCGCGATAGAGAATGAATGCCTTGGCAGTCTTGGCATGCCCTGCCTTGATCAACACCCTCTCGACGACATCCTGAATCTCTTCGACTGTGGGGGGGTCGTCTGCGGAGTACGTCGCTGACAGCGCCTCGATAACCGCATCGCTGATCCCCTCCGACAGCGCTCGATCGTGCCCTCCAACAGATGCCGCGGCCTTGTAGATGGCGATGGTGATCTTCTCCTGATCGAACGGCACGACTTCGCCGTTTCGCTTGACCACACTCTCGATCATGTCTGCACCATCCCTCCATCGAGCACAATGGCCTGGCCCGTGAGGCCTCCCGCCGCCGGATCACACAAGCTGTTGACCAGATGGGCAACTTCCACTGGCTCGATCAGGCGATTCTGCGGACTGGCCGAGCGCAAATGCTGAAGGGCTTGCTCAGCCGACAACCCCGTCTTGCCAGCGATGTTGGCAATCGACTGATCGGTCATCTGGGTATCCACATAACCCGGGCAGATCGCATTGACGGTGACCCCCTTGTCCGCCACTTCCGCGGCCACCGCCCGGGTGAAACCCACCAGCGCATGCTTCGAAGCCGCGTAGGCAGCGATGTAGGGTGCCCCGACCTTGCCGGCCACCGAGGCGATACTGACCACTCGACCCCAGCCGCTCTCGAGCATTCCCGGCATGAAAGCCTGGGTGCAGAGGAAAGGGCCCGTGGCATTGACGGTGAGCAGGCGATTCCATTCCTCCAGGGTGATGGATTTCAGCGGTGCCGAGGAGGCGACGCCCGCATTGTTGATCAGAATTTGCACCGGGCCGACGAGCTCCCGGGCACGACGCGCGAGATCGTCGACCTGCTGCGGATCGGTCACGTCGCACACGACTGCATGTGCCTCGCAGCCGGCTTCCCTCAGCACATCTGCCACAGACTCGATCTGTTCCGCCGATCGGGCGCTCACCACCACGGCTGCACCGTTGCCGGCGAGGGAGCTGACAATTGCCTGTCCTATTCCACGCCCCCCACCGGTGACCACCGCTGCGCGATCTTTCAATGCCATACCGCAACCCTAGAGACGCGCGCCACACGCTGTCAAGACATCGACTGCATGTTATTCTGCCGCCGCATGCCCGCGCTCAGACTTCGTGAGATGACCTGGACCGAGGTGGCGGCTCTCGATATCTCGACAGTGGTGGCGATCCTGCCAGTAGGAGCAGTGGAGGCTCACGGCCCACATCTCCCCCTGATCACCGACGGCCTCATTTCCGATGCCATGGCGTGCGCTGCAGCCAGCAGACTGGAAGAGGCGGGGCTCGTACCGGTGATTCTCCCGGCTCTGGACTATTCTGCGGCACATTTCGCTGAGCGGTTCCCGGGAACCATCTCGATCGAGTCCGAGACCGTCGTAAGGCTCATCTTCGATATCGCTTCGAGCCTGACCCGGTGGGGTGCGCCGATCCTCGCCATCGCCAACGCTCATCTCGATCCGGCGCACCTGAGCTCTCTGCACGCGGCCATCAATGCCGTCCGTGCCCGGGGAAGAGTCAAGGTGGCCTTTCCCGATCTCACCCAGCGGCCCTGGGGCTCGCGGCTGACGGAGGAGTTCAAGAGCGGCTCGTGCCATGCCGGTCAGTTCGAGACGTCGATCGTACTGGCAGCGAATTCCGCAATGGTGCGCCAGGAGATTCAGCGAGGACTTTCCGCCAACCAAAAGTCTCTCTCGGAGGCCATCCTGGCTGGACACTCCAACTTCGAGGATGCCGGAGGGCCTCGAGCCTACTTCGGCGATCCGGGTGCGGGCAGCGCCGAGGAAGGCCACAAGACGATTCAGATCCTGGGTGAGATTCTTGCCGAATCAGCGCTGAGGGAGCTGGGCATGGAGAAAATGTCACCCGTCGTGGAGCGAGCATGAAGCTGATCAATCCGGCGGAGCTCGGTGCCCCTAGCGGCTATTCCAACGGCGTGCTGGCCCCGGCTGGGGCACGAATCCTCTTCGTGGCTGGTCAGATCGGCTGGAACAGGGAGAAGCAGATTGTCTCGCACGATTTTGTCGAGCAGTTCGAGCTCGCCTTGACCAATGTGATGGCAGTGGTGACCGAGGCGGGCGGCAAGCCTGAGGATGTTGCCCGTCTGACCGTCTATGTCACGGACAAGGAGCTCTACCAGGCGGATCTCGCGGGACTCGGCCGCGCCTACCGGCGTGTCATGGGAATGCACTATCCGGCGATGGCCCTGGTCGAGGTCCGCGCCCTGCTCGAGCCGGGTGCCATGGTCGAGATTGAAGGCACCGCCGCGATCGTCTAGGAGAGTGCCATGCCCATCGAGCCCGAGAGTTTTCTCTACGACTTCGATGCCGACTCGGGAGTCGCCACCCTGACTCTCGACCGCCCCGAGCGTCTCAATGCGCTCACCTTCGAGGTTTACCGGGAGTTGCGCGAGACCTTTCAAGCCCTCGATAAGGAGCCCGGTGTACGGGCGGTCCTGTTGACCGGCTCCGGCCGCGCTTTCTGCTCCGGAGGCGATGTCGAGGACATCATAGGGGAGCTCTTCTCCCGCGACTATCGCGGCTTGCTGGAGTTCACCCGGCACACGGGCAACCTGGTCCTGGCCATGCTCAAGTGTCGCCGACCGATCGTTGGCGCCCTGAACGGCACGGTGGCCGGCGCCGGAGCTGTGATCGCGGCCGCTTGCGACATCCGTATCGCAGCCGAGGAAGCCCGGATCGCCTACCTGTTCACCCGAGTAGGGCTTTCGGGCGCCGATATGGGCGCATCCTGGTTGCTTCCCAGGATCGTGGGAATGGGCCGAGCGATGGAGTTACTCATGATCGGTGAGTTCATCGACGCCCAGGAGGCTTGTCGCATAGGACTCTACAACCACGTCGTTCCGTCGAGCGAGCTGCCGGGAGCAGCTCGAGGATGGGCCGAAAGGCTGGCAAGAGGCCCTTCCTTCGGCCTGGAGGTCACCAAGATGATGCTCTATCGCGAAGCCTCGATGGATCTCGAGTCTGCTCTGGCTGCCGAGACCGAGATCCAGGCCGCCTGTATGGAAGACCCCAACTTCCGCGAAGCCTATGAGGCCTTTATGGCCAATCGAGAGCCGGAGTTCGACTGATGGATCTCTCGACAATCGACCTGTTTCTCGACGATCACCACGAGGAGCTTGCCGCCGAGGTTATGGGCTTCGTCACGCAATCGATCGCCACCCTCCCTCACCCCGCCGACGATCAGACAGCCCGCCTTCAGGCCCGCGAGATCCTCGAATTGCTGGGCGAATCGGGCTGGACCCAATACTCCGTGCCGATGGTTTCGCCTACGGGTCTGACGCTGGATTCCAGGGCGTGCTGCCTGATCCGCGAAGCCCTGTCCGGAGCTTCGTCCCTGGCCGACGAGGTCTTCGCGCTGCAGTGCCTCGGAGCGCTGCCCATCGCCCTGGCTGGGAGTGAAGCGCAGCGTGACGAATGGCTACCGGCTGTGGCAAGTGGTCGTGCCATGGCAGCCTTCGCCATGACCGAGCCGGAGGCGGGTTCGGATGTCGGTGCCATTGCGACGATCGCGACCAGAGACGGTGACAGCTACATCCTGAATGGTCACAAGATTCTGATCTCCAACGCGGGTATTGCCGATTTCTACACGGTATTCGCCAGGACGGACCCTGAGGCTGGCAGTCGCGGACTCTCGGCCTTCGTGGTCCCTGCGGGCACGGACGGGTTGATCTTTTCCGGCCCCCAGATCATGAGCCAACCGCACCCTCTCGGCGAGCTGCGGTTCGACGCTTGCCGCGTTCCGGTCGAGTCCCGCCTGGGCAACGAGGGCGACGGCTTCAAGCTGGGCATGCGAACGCTCGACAGGGTTCGCACTACGGTCGCAGCGGCGGCTTGCGGAATGGCCGCCAGAGCGCTGGAACTGTCCCTCGAGCATGCACGGGTCCGCCGCCAGTTTGGCCGTACCTTGGCCGAGTTCCAGCTTGTGCAGCAGAAGCTGGCACAGATGGCAACCGATCTTGCCGCCGCGAGGTTGCTGGTCTATCGGGCCGCCTGCGAAGCCGATCTCGGTGCACAGAAGGTGACCCTGGAATCCGCCATGGCCAAGGCCTTCGCGACGGAGGCCGCCCAACGCATTGTCGATTCAGCGATCCAGATCATCGGCGGCAAGGGGGTTCTGGCCGATCACCCCGTCGACCATCTCTATCGCGCGGTCCGCGCCCTCCGCATCTACGAAGGAGCCACCGAGATCCAGCACCTGGTCATCGCCCGCGAGCTCCTCCGCGGGTGACAGGATACTTTCTCCCCTGACAAACCATGCGGGGTGGACCGAGGGTCTCTCGTCATCGGGATCCATGATTCAAGGATTTGAAACCAGTATCCTGTCACCGTGATGTGGAAGCCGCCGGAGAGGGTCAAACACTCGCTGCCCGAACCCGAGTGGCCATCTGCCCAGGAGGCTGGCCAGGCCGCCCTGTTTCAACCGATTCAGCTTGGACCGATCGAGCTGCCGGAGCGAACCTGGGTACCGGCAATGGTCCCCTGGAGAGCCACCGAGGAGGGGTTCGTGACTCCGGAGATCTTGTCCTGGTACGAGCGTTTCGCCCGCGGCCAACCCGGAGCACTGGTCGTCGAAGCCACCGGCATTCGGGATGTTCCGAGCGGGCCACTGCTGAGAATCGGTCACGATCGGTTCATCCCTGGCATGCGCAAGCTTGTCGAGACGGTTGGGAAGGCCAGTGGCGGTCGCACGCGACTCTTCATCCAGCTGATCGACTTCCTAACCATCAGACGCCGGCCCGATCCGATGAAGTTCTTTGCCCGCTACCTGGAGATAACCGAGGATCATCGTCGGGCTGTCGGTCTGCGCAACGACGACCAGGTCCGCGCCGCCCTGTCCGGGATGTCAGAGCATGAGCTGGAACAAACCCTGTCCGGCCGCGAGCTCGAGGACCTCCGCTTCGGCTATCGGGAGAGAGTCACCGACGTGCATTTGCCACATATCGCGGCGCTGCCAATGGTGCTTCCGGATCTCTTCGCCAAGGCAGCAGAGCGCGCCCGGGAGGCGGGCTTCGACGGTGTCGAGCTGCACTACGCCCACGCCTACACCATGGCCTCGTTCCTCTCCACCCGGAACGATCGTCGTGATGGCTACGGCGGGACCAGGCAAAACCGGGTGCGCTTGCCACTGGAGGTTCTGCAGCAGGTTCGTCATCGTGTCGGTAAAGACTTTGTAGTCGGCTGCCGGTTCCTCACAGACGAGTGCATCGAGGGCGGCAGTAGCGTGGCGGATGCAAAGTTCTTCGGTGTAGCCCTCGCTGATGCCGGGATGGACTTTCTCTCCCTGTCGCGAGGCGGCAAATTCGACGATGCCCAGCAGCCCCAGATCGGCTGGGCCGCTTATCCCTATACGGGACCGAGCGGCTACGAGTGCATGCCGACCGCTCTGTCCGACCCACAGGGCCCCTTCGGCCGCAACATCGCAGCGACGTCGACCGTACGGCAAGCTGTACGAAGAGCCGGTCTCGAGACGCCAGTTGTCGTGGCTGGCGGGATAGGTACCTTCGCCCAGGCTGAGACGATCCTCAGACGCGGGCAGGCCGACCTCGTCGCCGCCGCCCGTCAGAGCCTTGCTGACCCCGACTGGTTCCGCAAAATGCGCCTCGGACGAGGTGCGGAGATCCGTCGCTGTATCTACACCAACTATTGTGAGGGTCTCGACCAGAAACACAAGCAGGTCACCTGCCAGCTCTGGGACCGCGAAGACCTGGATGAAAAGGGCCTGCAACTCGCCACCAACGGCCGGCGGCGCTTGACCGCGCCCTCCTGGTCAGCCACCTAGACTCGGGACAGCTGCCAGACCTCGCGCGGCGGAAGCGGTAGGATGAGAGCCATGAAAATAGCCAGCATCGGCGGCGGACCGGCAGGCCTTTACTTCGGCATTCTGATGAAGAAGGCATTTCCCGAGGTCGAGATCGACATCTACGAGCGCAATCGCGCCGACGACACTTTTGGGTGGGGCGTCGTCTTCTCCGATGAGACGCTCGGCAATTTCGAGGCGGCCGACGAGCAGAGCTTTGCCGAGATCACCGACCATTTCCGCTATTGGGATCGAATCGAGACCCACTATGGAGGAACGTGCACGGTCTCCGGTGGCCACGGCTTTGCCGCTCTCTCGCGACGGCGCTTGCTCCTCATCCTGCAGGAACGCTGCCGCGAATTGGGCGTCGGTCTGCACTTCGAGCACGCGATCGCGTCTGTCGAGGACCTCGGTAGAGCAGACCTGATTCTGGGGGCCGACGGCGTAAACAGCAGGGTGCGCGAGGAGCTCTCCGACCGTTTCCAGCCCGAGCTGGATTGGCGGAAATGCAAGTTCTGTTGGCTGGGAACCGACAAGCCTCTCGAAGCCTTCACTTTTGTTTTCAAGCCTACCGACGTCGGACTCTTTCAGGTCCACGCCTATCCTTTCGAAGGGGGATTGAGTACCTGGATTGTCGAGTGCCGTGAAGAGGTCTGGCGCCAGGCTGGCCTCGAGCAAGCCGATGAAGCCCAGACGGTCGCCTTCTGCGAGGCGCTCTTCGCCGACGAGCTCCAGGGGCACAAGTTGATGACCGACAAATCGGTCTGGCGGACTTTCCCGACTGTCCGCTGCCGGACATGGCACCACGACAACGTCGTCCTGCTCGGTGATGCGGCCCATACCGCGCATTTCTCCATCGGCTCGGGTACCAAGTTGGCCATGGAAGACGCCATGGCCCTGGTGCGGGCCTTCGAGACCCACGGCATCGAAGATCTGGCGGTCACGCTACAGGCCTATGAAGATGCCCGCTGGGTGGATGTCGTCAAGCTGCAAAAGGCAGCGCAGACCAGCCTGGAGTGGTTCGAGAACTCCGCCCGGTACCTTTCCCAGGACCCAATACAGTTCACCTTCAACCTGATGACCCGCTCCAAGCGCGTCACCTACGACGATCTGCGTCAACGTGATCCCGATCTCGTGAGACAGGTCGACGAGCGCTTTCGTCTGCAGGCAGGTGCCGCGACAACGTCGGATGACTCAGCACCACCTCCCATTTTCACGCCGTTCAGACTGCGGGAACTCGAGTTGCCCAACCGCATCGTGGTCAGCCCCATGTGCCAATACTCGGCAGAGAACGGCACCCCGGGTGATTGGCATCTGGTGCACCTGGGAAGCCGCGCCCTGGGAGGTGCGGGACTGGTCATCACCGAGATGACAGATGTGCTTCCAGAAGGTCGGATCACCTTCGGCTGCGCCGGAATGTACGAACACGAGCACGTCGAAGCCTGGCGCCGTATCGTCGACTTTGTCCACGAGAACTCCCAAGCCAAGATTGGTGTGCAGCTGGCCCACGCTGGCCGCAAGGGTTCTACTCGACTGCCCTGGGAGGGCCTGGATGTGCCTCTCGAGCCCGAGGAAGGTGCCTGGCACTGCGTTGCGCCGTCAGCGATTCCCTTTTACCCGAGCTGGCCAGCACCCAAGGAGATGAACCGCAAGGACATGGATCGCGTCATTCACGCCTTCGTTCAGGCCACCAAATGGAGCCACGAAGCCGGTTTCGATCTGATCGAGCTTCACATGGCCCACGGCTACCTGCTTTCCAGCTTCATCTCGCCGCTGGCCAATCAGCGCACCGATGTCTTTGGTGGCAGTCTGGAGAATCGGCTGCGGTTCCCCCTCGATGTCTTCCGTGCGGTGCGCCAGGCCTGGCCCGAGGACAAGCCCATATCCGTCAGAATCTCTGCCACTGACTGGATGCCTGATGGCTCCGGGACAACTCCGGAGGAATCTGTCCAGGTGGCCCTGGCTTTGAAGAAAGCGGGTTGTGACGTTATCGATGTCTCTTCCGGCGGAAACGCTTCCGAATCCCGACCGGCCTACGGCAGGATGTATCAGGTCCCCTTCGCTGAAAGGATCCGGTATGAAGCCGAGATTCCGGTCATGGCGGTCGGGGCCATCCTCGGTGCCGACCACGCCAATACGGTGCTGGCCGCCGGCAGAGCAGACCTGGCCGCGATGGCCCGTGCCCACCTGCGAGAACCGAGCCTCACCCTGCACGCGGCAGAGCATTACGAGTACTGGGATCAGGTCTGGCCCAAACAATACCTCGCCGCCAAGCCTCAGCCACCCAAGCCACCTGTGCGGCGACCGGAGTCAGATTGAGCCAGTGAGCGCTCGAGAACTCTACCGCGCCGAGCTGATCGTCCGTTTCGGCCACATCGACTCGGCAGGAATCGTCTACTACCCGAGGCTGGTGAACTATTTTCACGTCGCCATGGAAGAGTTCTTCGGAGCTGTGTTGGCGACCGACTATCCGAGCTTTCTGGCCGAACACCGTATGGGCCTGCCCGCCGCC
This sequence comes from uncultured Acidobacteriota bacterium, assembly GCA_963707075.1. Lineage (GTDB taxonomy): Bacteria > Acidobacteriota > Thermoanaerobaculia > Multivoradales > JAHEKO01 > CAXMQZ01. Next base: position 287,276 of record CAVPOX010000001.1, on the reverse strand, counting down.
CGCCTCGAGGTCGACTTCCTGGCTCCCTTGCGCTACGGGGACCACATCCAGATCGAGGTTGAGATCGAAAAGGTAGGGACAAGCTCGATCATCTGGCGCTACAGGATCTTTCGACCCGGCGTGGACGAACCTGCGGCCAGGGCCCGTGTGGTCACCGTCAACGTCGATATGGACACCTTCGCAAAACAACCGGTGCCCGACTGGCTCAGGCAGCGTCTGGAGCGCTATCAGGCCATCGCTGGGTGACAGAATACTTTCTCCGCGGAGAAAGTATCCTGTCACTCGAGAGCCAGGTGTTTCAGTTTGGTGCGATCAATCTTGCCCAGATGGGTGCGCGCGAAGGAATCGACCAGGATTACGCGGCGCGGATGTTTGTAGGGTTCCAGGCGTTCCAGAACGAACTCCTGTAACTCACTTTCCAGGTTCCCCGAAGCCTCTTTCGCCAGGACGAACGCCACAGGCTTGGTCAGCCCATCTTCGGTCTCCACCCCCACTACAGCACATTCATCGACCGCCGGGTGGCGCTTCAGACAGTTCTCCACTTCCTGCGGAGCGAGCCACTTTCCCGCCACCTTCAACACGTCGTCCGAGCGACCACAGTAGGTGAAGTAGCCATCTTCGTCGCGCTGGACCAGATCACCGCCCACGAACCACTCACCACGGAAGGCTTGTGCTGTCTTTTTCATGTTCTGCCAATAGCCGATCGCTCGAGACTCGCCCCGCACCCACAGTCGGCCCACATCTCCCACCGGCACCTCGCTGCCACCTTCATCGCAGACGAGGATTTCGAAACCCGGAACGACTCGACCCAGCGTCCCCGGCCGCACCTGACCGGGTAGATTGCTCAAGAAGACGTGCCACATCTCGGCAGTGCCCAGACCGTCCAGCAGCTCCACCCCGAAGGTCTCCTTCCACTGGTGGTAGAGAGGCGCCGGCAGCGCCTCACCGGCGGAGGTTGCGAGTCGCAGGGACGAAAAATCCTGCTTTGCCGCTTCGGGGTGGTTGACCATCTTGTTGATCATGGTGGGAACGTTGATGAGAATCGTCGGTCGGTACCGACGAATCTTCTCGAACAGCACCTCGGCAGTTGGATGCTCCGGGAACAACACGGCCGAGCCGCCTACCGAAAAGGGAAAAAAGAGATTCGACCCGGTTGCATAGCCAAAGAAGAGCTTTGGCACCGAGAGCGTAATGTCGTCCTCGTTGTAATCCAGCGCAGCCTTGGCGTAGAGCTCGGTTGTATTGGCGAAAGAACGGTGCGTCTGCACCACCGCCTTCGGAGAGCCCGTTGTCCCACCAGAAAAGAGCCAAACGGCAGGATCATCCGCGTGAGTTTGCACGGTGACCAGCTTGCCCTCCACCTGCTGCGCCAGAGCCTCGAAACTCGGGTACCCTGCGTCCTCCCCAGCGACGACCAGGAATCGAGGCTGCCAGTCGGCCCGCTTGGCCGCCTCCTCGAAAGCGGGCAGGCACTCCTGCTCCACAACGAGAGCCCCGGCCCTGCTGTAGGCGAAGAGATCAGCCAGGTTCTGAGACTTGAGATCGGGGTTGACCATGACAGCCACCGCACCGATCTTGAGGGTGCCGAAGAGAGCCCCGACAAACTCGGCGCTGTCCCGCAAGGCGAGCAGGACTCGCTCCTCTTGTCTGACCCCCAGACCCCGCAGCACCTGGCCAAACCGATTTGCCAGGGTCTGCACCTCGCGGTAGGAGAGGACGCCCCCATCCAGGCGCAGCGCGATGCGATCTCCCTTGCCTTCTACCACTCTCTCGTCGAGAAAGCGCTCGGCAATATTCAACCTGGTGGGCAGCATCCGCCAAATCTAGCGCGACTCCGAGCCGAAGTCATCTTCCGCACTTCTCGGATAGCTTAGAGTTGGAGTGATGATCGATAACAGTTTCACCAGCCGTTCCATGCTCGTGTGCCTTCTGGTCATGGCCTGCCGCCCTTCACCGGACCAACAGCCTGTGTCCGACTCGACGCCAGAGGCAGAAATCGAGATCGACATTACCAGCACCAGTCGAGAAGTTCGCGGCTGGTGGGACCTGGGCGATTCCTTTGGACCCTTCACCGCGTACTTCGAGGCAGACGAGCTCGTGCGCATCACCGAGGACCTTGGTCACGGGGACTATGGCAACTCGAAGGCGGAATACGGATATCGGAACGGCAAGCTCGCAACCTACACCCAGGCGTCGCGGCTACGGCTGATGGACCCCGACAGACCCCAGAGGCTCGTGCCCGTCTCATTCGAGTTGGAGTTCGATCCCGACGGCAATCTCATCACCAGCTACAAGCGCGTCGAGGGAATCGAGACCGCGCTCGATCCCCTCGATGAGGATCGTATTCTCGGACACGCCCGCACCCTCGAGGAGAAAGCGCTCGCCTTCGCCGCGGCCCAGGTCACTGGCTCCGAGCCTCTGCGCTACCTCTGCGGTGGAAACGAGGCCTTCGAGATCGTCATTTTTCCTGAAGGTGTCGTTCTCGACCTGGGCCCCTTCGATGGACGCTTCCTCCTCGAGCACGTGCCGTCAGGTTCGGGCGCCAAGTACAGCAATGGGGATTGGACATTCTGGAGCAAGGGAAACGAGGCCTTCGTCGAGCTGAGGAACGAACGGTTCCTCTCTGACTGCATCGCAGACAGCTGAGTCAGGGGCCAGTGAAGCGCTCGCCGCCCCGAGCCACACTGGCACCGGCTGAAGGTCGACAGGCGTCGTCGGATGTTCCATCCTAGGCCGCGCACCCAGAGCAGAGTCCATAAAGGGTGATCTCGTGCGTCTCGAGTTGAAAGCCGCGCGGTGTGATCGCATCGAAGTCACCGGAGCAGGTCTCAACCTCGAACACCCCATCGCAGGAGCGACAAAGGAAATGGTGGTGGTGCTGCTTGCCGGCGATTTCATAACGATCCGGGCTGCCGGCCAGCTCGACGACATGCAGACGCCCCTCACTCACCAGAGATCTGATGTTGCGATAGACCGTGGCGATCCCGAGCTTCGGCACGTCGGACCTGGCCAGTCGCAGAATCTCCCGCGGTCCGAGAGGGCGAGCCGCCCTTTCGATGGCTCGCCAGATGGCGTCACGTTGTTGCGTTTGTCGCTCCATCTCCACGCCTCCACTTGCGCCAGATCAGTGCCACGAGATAGACGCCTGCGGCCGCCAGCACGATGGCCGCCTCCGGGCTGATGCGCGTGCCATAGACCACAACTCGCGGCACCGTTGTCAAGACCGCGGCCAGGGCCACTGAGTAGCCGATCAGCAGGGTCATCCGCGAGACCCGTTGGGCCACCGCGGCCGCAGGCAAGCTCAGCAGAGCGATGACCAGGATCAACCCCACGACCTGAGTCAGCACCATGACGGTCAAGGCTACCGTGACGAGCAGAACAATCTCGGTTGCCAGGACCGAGATGCCCTGCAGCTCAGCCTGCTCCTCATCCAGGCACAGCGCGAGAAATCGCTTGTGCCAGAGGACCGCCACCACCACGATGATCAGATCGAGGCCAATCATCAGCCGAATCGCGTCCCAACCGACAAAAGCGATGTTGCCAAAAAGGTAGCTCATCAACTCTGTGTGATAGCCCGGAGTCAACTTGATCAGCAGCAGTCCACTAGCCATGCCGACAGCCCAAAGGGCCCCGACGATCGTATCCAGTCGCTCGTGAACCTTCTGGTGGAGGATGGCGAGAATCACCGCCGCGAGCACGGAGACGATCGCGGCGCCGACCAAGGGACTGAGCCCCTCCAGGATCTCCGGATAGCGGTGGCTCAAATAGATCGTCGCCCCCACGCCGCCGATCGCGATGTGAGCGATGGCTCCGGCGAGAAAGACGATGCGGCGGGTGATGACATAAGGGCCCATGACACCGCAGGCAACGCTGGCGAGAAGACCGGCCAAAAGCCCGGTCATCAGGAATGGGTTGGATCCCAGGTCCTGGAAGAAGCTGGTCAACCCCCTGCTCCATGGTAGAGGTTCTCGATGACTTCGGGCGACAGCTCACTCGCCGGATAGCAGGTCACCCGCCGATTGACCCAGGCCGCGCGCTTGAGATGAGAGGAAACCAGTGCCACGTCGTGGCTGACCAGCACAATGGGGAGTCGCTGATTGAGCCGACGCAGGAGCTCGAACAGCGCTCGTTCACGGTGGAGATCGACCCCGGTCGTCGGCTCATCCAGCAAGAGAAGCTCGGCATCAGCCGCCAATGCCCGCGCGATCAGGATGCGCTGCCGCTGGCCTCCCGACAGCTCGCCGAACCTTCTGCCGCCAAGGTCGGCCGCTCCCGTCACCTCCAGGGCACGCAGCGCCGCCGCCACATCGGCTCTGCGAAAGCGGGGGCCCCACGACGTCCTGGCCAAGCGTCCCATGAGCACCACATCCAGAACTTCGGCCGGTACCGCCAGATCGATCCGCGTGTGCTGAGGCACATACCCGACTTTCGGGCTCACCTCGCGAGGCCGCTGCCCCAGAACGGTCACCGAGCCCCGTTGCGGCTCCAGTAAACCAAGAAGGATCTTCAGCAAGGTCGTCTTGCCGCCACCGTTGGGACCGATCAGGCCCAAAAAATCCAACGGCTGGATCTCGAGATCGACGTCCTGCAAAACCGGAGGTGATGACGGGTACGAGAATGTCACCCCGTTTACCGCCGCGACCGGATCAGTGCTCACCGTGCTCTTCCTCCGAGAAGGCCTGCACCAGTTTGTCCGCAGTGCGGCGCAGGTTCAGATCTACATCGGCAGCCAGAGGATCGAGGATCTCGAGGCGCGCTCCAATGGCCGCCGCAAATGCCCTCGCGCCACGCCCCTGGATCTGCGGCTGGACAAAGACGGTTGTCGTGCTCGCTTGCCTCGCCTGTCTCTGCAAAGCCGTGAGCTCACTGTCGCTGGGCTCTCGGCCACCGCTCTCGATCGCCACCTGTTCGAGCCCGTAGTCATTCGCGAAGTACCCCCAGGAAGGGTGAAAGACGAAGAATTTCCTGCCCGAAAAAGGCTCGAGCTGCAGACGGAGTCTGGTATCCAGGCTCGCCAACTGTGCCTGCAAGGCCTCGAGGTTGGCACGATAGTCTGCCCGATGATTCGGGTCCACTCGTGAGATCGCTTCAGCCACGGTTCGCGCTTGAATCGAGAGCAGACGCGGGCTGAGCCAGATATGAGGATCGTTCCCCCGCAGCTCGATATCCTGGCGCAGATCTACCATCGAGATTCGGCCCGATTTGGCGACCGCATCGAACCAGGCGCCATTCTCGAAGGGGACTCCGATGCGAAAATACACAGCCGATCGCATCAGACCGGTGACCTGCGCATCGGTCGGCATGTAAGTCGCGGGGCTCTCGCCGGGCTGGACCAGAACACCCACGGCTACCCACTCGCCGCCGATCGCCTCCACCAGCCAGCGCTGCGGCTCGACACTGACGACAACCTCGATTCTGGGGTTTGCCCACCCGTTACCGACAAACACCAGGATCGACAGAAGTGCTGACAAAAGGACTCGCGTGATCATCGGGACAGCCGCATTGTCTCACGATTATGAGATCACGTTATCATTAAGCAACCCTGTCGACACACATCTCCCGACAAAACTTCAGAGCCCATGTCGGTTTTTCCGCCGAAATGCGCTTTACAAGACAGCAACGATCTTCACAAGAAGGTACTGGAGGTGCGGAAGATGGATTCTTCAGTCAGTCGGAGTTGTACAGTCATCGCCTTGCTAGTGATCGGGGCCGCAGTTCTGACCGCGAGCCCGAGATCGGCATACGCCGTCCCTGCCGAGGACGATATCAGTGACGAAATATGGGTCGATGGGCCCGAGGCTGTCCAAGTAGGCAGCAGCCGGAGCTATCCCGACGTCGGGGTCGCCAACTCTGGGATGCGGGTGCACGTGTGGAGCGAAGGGGGCATCGGCGGATCCGCAGCGGGGGAGATCATCCTGCGGCGGTTCGATGCCGAAGGGAATCCCCTGGAGGACCCGAAACAGGTCAATACCACCACTGATGACATCCAGAGACACGCCCGAGTCGCAGTCTCCACCAACGGGACATTTCTCGTCATCTGGCAGAGCTGGGAGAATGGACCTGCCGAAAGGGTCGTCGTCCGCAGTCGGCTTTACAACCCCGACGGTACCCCGGCTGGGCCTGAGCAGAGGGTCAGTACCGTGCTGACCAATATCGCCACCGATGCCTCTGCCGATGTGGCCGCCCTGCGCGCCGCCGGTGGTGCAGCCGGCGGCTATGCCGTCGTGTGGGCCAGTAACAACTCGGCCGGCTCCGACACCGGCACCAGCATCCAGGGCTGCCTGATCAGCGCCGCTGGCGTGCCGGGTGCTCAGTTCCAGGTCAATTCGACCGATTCGGGGAGCCAGAACTACGCCTCTGTCGCCGAGCTAAACGACGGGGGTTTCTTGACAACCTGGACCGTCGACAAGCAGGTCTGGGGAAGACGCTTCAACGCTGCCGGAGGACCGATCGGCAACGATTTCCAGATAAGTACCTCCGCCGCAGTAAGCCGATACGACAATGACGCCGCGATCGGCTGGGACGGGAGACTCGCTGTGGTCTGGTCCGATGCCGACCCCATCGACACCGGCAAGGAGATTCACGCCCGGCTGTTCGATGCCGACCTCAATCCGCTCGGGCCAGATTTTCGAGTCAACACACTGACATCTGGTGCGCAGGAGGTTCCGCGGGTCGCCGACTTCGGTCCCAAAGGGTTCCTGGTGGTCTGGCAAAGCGTCGAGGCGAGTGGCGCCGATCTGGGTGACAGTATCGAAGCTCGCATTGTCACCGGCCCGGACGAGTTCGACGGCCAGCAGTTTCAGCTCAACGTCTGGGACAACAACAACAATCAGACGCTTCCGGGAGCTCACGGCTGGTACGGACGGCTTGCCACGACCTGGCGCAGCTTGACCTGGGACGGTCAACCGCCACCCAACAACATCAACTCCAATTTCATCATCGGCCGCGATGTCGAATACTGCATCATGTGTGAAGACTTCGAGTGGTACGACACCGGGGGTACGGGCAATCTCTGGCGATGGGAGTGGGTCGATTGAGCGTTACCCAGATGCCCTGACAGTCCAACGCTGAGGGTTGATTGTAGAATGCCCTCAGAACGTGCTTGACCCAGATGAGCTACCAGAATTGGTCCGCCGGTGGACCGCCGGTGACCGCGGTGCCTTCGACCGCGTTGTGGAGCTTCTCTACGAGGATCTGCGCCTCATCGCCCGCCGGCATCTGGCTCTCGAGCGCGACGACCACACGCTCACCACGACCGCGCTCGTGCATGAGGCCTATGTCGAGCTCTCGAGACGCACCGGACCGGTCTGGCAGGGACGCTCGCAATTCTTCGCCCTGGTATCGAAAGTGATGCGCCACCTGCTCATCGACTATGCCCGACGTCGTGGAGCGGCGCGCCGCGGCGGGGGTGAGGTTCATGTCGTTCTGGACGAGGCAAGAGCCGGCGCCGATGCCCGAGTCGTGGAGCTGCTTTCCCTCGATCAAGCTTTGCAGAAACTGGAGGCGCGCGACGAACGGATGGCTCGTATCGTCGAATGCCGATTCTACGGCGGTATGCCCCACTCGGAGATTGCCGAGGCGATCGGTGTGTCGGCCCGAACCGTCGAAAGGGAGTGGCGGCGCGCCCGCGTCTACCTTCTGACGGTACTCTCCCCGGACGAACCCTCCGAGGCATCCACCCCGTGACCGCGACTGACGATCCGATCTGGGATCGGTGGCAGGAAATCGATCGCCTCTTCGCCGCTTCTCTGGATCTGCCAGCTGCGGAGCGCCTGGCCTTCCTTGAACTGGAGAGCGCTGGCGACCAGGACTTGATCGACCAGGTCTCACGCCTCTTGCGCACCGAAGCAGGCTCTGCGGGCCGCCTCGAAGCACCCTCGGTAGCCACACCGACAGCGTTCATCGAAGACCTCGCCAGCCGCTCGGAGACGCGGCAGGAAATCGGAGGCTACACCCTGATCCGTGAGTTGGGCCGGGGCGGCATGGGAACGGTCTATCTCGCCGAATACGAGGGCGACGAGTTTCGCAAACGGGTGGCACTCAAGATCCTCCGGCATGGTGTAGACACCGAGGATGTGTTGCGCAGGTTCGTGACCGAGCGCCGCATCCTGGCCTCGCTCAACCATCCGGGAATCGCTCAACTCGTCGATGGTGGCGCGACAGAGGACGGGCAACCGTATCTGGTCATGGAGTTTGTCGATGGAGAGTCGATCACAGATTACTGCGATCACCATCGCCTGACGATACGCGAGCGACTGGTGCTGATCCTGCAAGTCGCCGAGGCTGTGAAGACGGCCCATACCAATCTGATCGTGCACCGTGATCTGAAGCCGTCGAACATACTGGTGACCCCGGAAGGCCATGTCAAGCTACTCGATTTCGGCATTGCCAAACTGCTCGACGCCGACGAGGGTGCCGATCGCACGAAAACCGGCCACTACCTGCTGACGCCTGATCACGCGAGCCCGGAACAGTTGCGTGGCGATCCCATCACGACCTCGACCGATGTCTACCAACTGGGGGTTCTTCTCTTTCTCCTCCTGACTGGCCAGCGGCCCTATCAGGCGACGGGAGAATCGGTAGCCCGGCTCAAGGAGCTTGCCGATCAACGCGAGATGCCACGGCCCAGCACCGCAGTGGCTAGCGCGGAGGATCCCGAGAGCGCTGCCCATACCCGATCCACATCACCGAAGCAGCTGCATCGTACCCTCCGCGGCGATCTCGACACGATCATCGGCAAAGCACTGAGCCTGGAACCCGAGCACCGCTATGCCTCGGTCGAGAATCTCGCGGCCGACATCCGTCGTTTTCTCGACGGTCGCCCGATCTCGGCCAGACCCGCGACCCTTGCCTACCGGACCCGCAAGTTCCTGCGCCGTCGGGCCTGGGTGGTTCCAGTTGCCGTGGCAGCCCTGATCTTTCTCGCCATCTATGCCGCCACCCTTGTGCGTTACACCAGCCAACTCGAAGACGAGCGCAACACGGCCAGACTCGAAGCCGATCGGGCAGAGGAAGTCCAGAAGTTTCTGGTCGATCTCTTTTCCAGCGCCAACCCCTACCGACCGGCCGACCAGGACATCGGCAGGGAGATCACGGTGATCGAAGCACTCGACCTGGGGGTCGAACGCCTCCAGACATCCCTACAGGATCAGCCCGAGGTGCGGGCTTCAATCCTCTCGGCCATCGCTACCGTCCTCCAGGATCTGGACAGACTCGACAAGGCGCTTCCGTTGAGCAAGGAGGCACTGGCCCTGAACCAGGAGATCTACGGTGAGACCTCGCGGCCCGCACGCGACAGCATGGGCTGGCTGGCCAGACTTCACGGAGTACGCGGCGAGTATGCGCGTGCCGGCGACCTGCACCGCCGACGCCTCGAGTTGGCACAGGCTGCGAAGCCGATCGATCCCGCCGAGGTTGCCGACGCCCATATTCGGATCGGCCGCAACTACCTCAACACCTCCCAAACCCATGAGGCGGAAAGCCACTTCCTCGCCGCGGTCGAGTTGGCCGAAGCCAATGATCTGGACCGCGAGCTTGTCGACGCCTTGCGCTCCGTCGCGGACAGCCAGCGATCGAATGGCAAACTGGAAGAAGCCGAACGGAACGCCAGACGCACTGTCGAACTGACGGACAAGGTGCGTGGAGAGTCCACTGCCGCTGCAGCCTTCGCCCGCGGCACACTCGCCAGCACGCTCGCCTCCCTAGAGCGGTTCGATGAGGCCGAGGTCTACTTTCAGGAAGCGATCGATCTGTTGAGCCGCACCCTCGGCCCGGAGCACGGCAACACGCTCTCGACAATGAGCAATCTCGCGCGTATGCAACTCCATCGCGACCCGGCAAGTGCCGCCGAGTTGGCCGGTCGAGCAGTGGAGATTGGTGAGAGGACTCTCGGCGAAAGCCATCCGGCGGTCGGTCGGTACCTGCAAAACTACTCCAAGGCTCTGGAGTTGCTTGGGCGCACCGACGAAGCGATCGCCGCTTTCGAGCGCACCGCACAGATCTTTCGCGAGACCTTGCCGGCGAACGATTTCAAACGGGCAACACCACTGCTTTCACTCTCGAACATCCATCTGGCGCAGAATCGGCCAGAGGCAGCCGAGACGACTGCCAGGGAGGCTCTCGACATACTCGAAGTGGCGCTACCCGAGGGCCATGTCATCACAGCCCTGGCCAACTGCCGACTGGGCCGATCTTTGAGAGCGCAGGGCAAGTCAGAAGAGGCGACGACCTACTTCGACCGCGCCACCGGACCGCTTCTCGAGTCCACAAGCTTCCCGGAGTACCGCCGCGAGTGTCTGGTCGCAGCGTCCGAGTTCTACCGAGAACAGGGAGTCACGCAGCAGGCGGCAACCCTGGAGGCAGCTCTCCGCGCCCTCCCATAGGCAACTCAATACGAGTCGACCGAGTCCCCTGCTTCCACGGCGAAGCTGGCCACCAGGAGATCGTCAGCGCTCGACGACGAACCCACCAGAACCGCGTAGACCATCGGCTCGATCCTCCAGACCATGCGCTCGGGATCGAACCAGGCCAGATCCTCGACCTCGACGAACATCGGCACGGTCCTGGTCTCACCCGGTGTCAGGGCAACTCTGTCGAACGCACGCAACAGCTTGACGGGCCGCTCAACCCTGGAGCTCTCGAAGCCGACATACAGCTGGACAATCTCCTCGCCAGTCATCGATCCGGTGTTGGTCACATCCACCGTCACCTTCAGGGTCTCGCCGGCAGCGACCACTGGCGTCTTCACCACCAGATTGGCGTATTCATAGGTCGTATAGCTCAGACCGTAGCCGAACGGAAAAGTCGGCTCATAGCCCTCCCGGTCGATCAACGTATAGCCATGGTAGGGACCGACCTGAGTGGTGTCGGCGAACTCGTCGAAGGACATCAACTGCGATTCGTCGATGGGGGTGGTCAGGGGCATCTTGCCGCTCGGATTGACCTCGCCAAAGAGAATACGCGCCAGTGCGTTGCCGCCCTCCATCCCGAAGTACCACGCCATGACGATGGCCCCTGCCTCCTCTTTCCATTCCTCCATGGTGAAGACGCTGCCCCCGACCAGGGCCACGATGCAGCGGCTATTTGCCGCGCAGGCCGCCTCGATCACCGAACGATCTCTCTCCTTCAGCGATAGCGGTACCCGATCCCCTCCAGACATGACGATAGGTTCGTCCAGCAGGGGCCCATCGATCACGACCGGCCTCTTCTCTTCGGGGCTGCTCGGCCGCAGTCCTTCCTCATCGCTGATGTACTCCCCCACCTCGTCGTGGTGGGAACCGGCAACGATCAGTACCACATCCGCCGCCTCTGCCAGACGAGCGACCTCTTCCAGATCGGATCCATCCGCATGCAGGACCGTCGCACCCTCTCCCACGTACTCTCGAACTCCCCTCAGGGACGAGGTTCGATAAGGCGGGGTAACCTTGCTGCTGCCACGATCGCCGGTGTTCTCATCGTCCGCCAGATAACCGACGACCGCAATGGTCTTCGTGGCCGCGCTGTCCAGGGGCAGAGAACCATCCTCGTTCTTCAGCAGGACCATTCCCTTCTCGGCCACCTCGCGCGCCAGCGCGACGTGCTGGGGAGCGGCTGCAAGGTCCAGGGTGTATTCCATCGGGTCTTCACGCGTCAGAAAATCGAGTTTGGTGCGCACGATTCGGCGGACACTCCGGTCGATCTCGCTCTCGGCCACCGCGCCGTCTTCAATCAACTGTTTCAGGTTTTCCCCGTAGAACCTCGGTCTTGGCATCTCGATGTCGAGGCCGGCGCGCACCCCCTTGGCACCGTCGTAGAGACCCCAGAACCAGTCCGAAGTGACAAAGCCCGCAAAGCCCCAGTCTTCACGCAGGATGTCCGTCAGGAGATAACGGTTTTCCCCACACCACTCACCCCGCACCTTGTTGTAGGCGCTCATGATCGATGCCACGCCGTGCTCGACGACCTTGCGAAAATGCGGCAGATAGACCTCTCGTAAGGTCCGCTCGTCGATCTGGATATCGTTCTTGAACCGTGCGGTCTCCTGGTTGTTGAGGGCATAGTGCTTGGCACAGGCCATCACGTTGTGACTCTGGACGCCCTCCATGACGGCAACGGCCATCTCCCCCATCAGCCAGGGATCCTCGCCATAGGTCTCTTCGGCCCGACCCATCGAAGGGTGACGCACCAGATTGATGCAGAGACCGCCCCAGTAATTGGCTCCCTGGGCCCGCGCCTCCTTGCCGATCACATCGCCAACGCGGCGTTCGAGGTCGATATCCCAAGTAGCGGCTCGCGCCATGGAGACTGGAAACGCCGTGGAGTTGCCCGAGATGACGCCACGCGGGCCGTCTGTGAAGGCGACAGGTGGGATCCCCAAGCGCTGATTCTCACCCGAATAGACCGGTGCAGCGGTGTGCCGGACGATCGACGACACGATCATGGGAGCCATTCCTGACCCGACCATCTGATCGAGCTTCTCCTTCAGGGTCATCCTGGCGACCAGATCGAGCGCCACCTGGTCGAGCTCCTCAGCGCTCATCCCCGTCTTCCACTGATCCCGCGCGGCAATGATGTCCCTGGGCTTTAGCTGGAAGTAGGCCCAGCCAGCCACCAGCGCGACGCCGAGCGCTACCAGCACCACCACCACGAGAACCGAGATCTTGAGGAACTTCCAGATGTCTCGCATGCAGGTTTTCCCTTCGATGCTGCGCGCGACAGTTGGCCAGACCTATGAGATGCGTAAGCAGAGCTTGCCGAAGTGTCGTCCGGCTTCGAGGTGCTGCAGCGCCTGACGCACGTCGGTCCAGGGCAGGATCTGATCGACGACTGGACGCATCCTACTCTTCGCGAGGGTTCCGCACATAGTCTCGGCATCGTCACGACTGCCCACCAGGATCCCCTGAATCCTCACCCCGCGCATGAAGATCGGAATGAGATTCAGATCGACGACGCCGCCTCCAAGGTTGCCGATCAGACTGATCTGTCCCCCCGCACGCACAGCGAGCACCGACTTGGGAAGAGTCTCGGCACCTCCCACCTCCACCACCAGGTCCACTCCCTGCCCGTCGGTCAGCTCCTTGATCTTCTTGGCCCATTCCGGGTTCTCGCGATAGTTGATCCCGGCGATCGCCCCCAGCTCTCTGGCACGCTCGAGTTTCTCGTCACTGCTCGAGATGATGATCACTCTGGCACCGAGATGCTGGGCAAACTGCAACGCAAAGATGGCGACGCCGCCTGTACCCAGAACCAAGACCGTGCTGTCCTTGCCGACCCGGTTTCCCCTGGTAACGGCATTCCAGGCAGTCACTCCCGCGCAGGTCAGTGTCGCCGCTTCCGGATCGGACAGATACTCGGGTGCTCGCACCAAGCCCTCCTCGGAGAATGCTCTGTACTCTGCGAGTGTCCCGTCCAGCGGTCCTCCCAGCGTCGACCGCAAGGTGTCTCGCGCCGGATCACCCGAGAGCCAACTCTGACTGAAGAGCGTGATTACGCGGTCGCCGATCTCCACCCGCGAGACTCCCTCCCCAACTGCAACAACCTCGCCGGCGCCATCGGAACAAGGGATCAACGGCAATGCCTGTTTCGGATTGTAAAGGCCCTTGACCATCAATAGATCGCGATAATTGAGAGAGGCTGCTGCCATGCGCACCAGGGCCTCTCCGGGGCCCGGTTCCGGTTGCGGTCTCTCGGCGAACTTCAGGTTTTCGAGCCCAAAGGACCCTTGAACTTCCAGCGCTTTCATGACGCCCTCAGCCCTCCGCTTCCAATGCCGCCCGGATGCCCGCAACGAGCTCTGCCGCTTCCTCGTCTGCGAGACTGGCTGCCGGCCAACCCACACCCAGGCCGCTATCGGCCGTCTTCGGAATGATGTGGAAATGGACGTGCATGACCGCCTGATGGGCGGCGGCGCCGTTGTTCTGAAGGATGTTGTAGTCCTCCGCCCCGCTGGCCTTCATGACAGCCCGACTCAACCTGGGCAGCACTCGGCCAATTGCCGCAGCCGACTCGTCGCTGAGCTCGTGGACGAAGGCTTTGCGTTCCTTGGGTATGACCAGCGTATGGCCTCGGGACAGTGGCCCCACATCGAGAAAGGCCAGGACATCGTCGTCCTCATACACCCTGTGGCAGGGAATCTCCCCGTCGAGTATCTTGCTGAAAATGGTCTCGGTTGAATCGCTCATGGAACGATTCTAGCGCCACCTCCCCAACCCCAGCCCAGGATCATGCCGAGGTTGAATCCGCCAGCCTGCACTTCGCGTCCCCGAAAGCTCAGCTCGGCCCTCGAGTAGCGCGCTTCGAGCCCGATATTGAACATCTTGCCGAGTCGCCAGAAGACGCCACCGTCGACCCAGGCACCAGGAGCCTCGTCATCTTCGCTCAGCACCAATGAGGGAAACGAAGGGAGCTCGTCACCCTCGACATCGAAAGACATCGGGACTTGAAACTCCACTTCCTGCTGACCCCAGATCACTGCCAGTCCTCCTCCGACAAAGGGGCGTACGCGACCCGATCGCCAGATCTTGCGCACGCCGACGTCGAACTCGAGAGTGTTCTGGATAAATTCATTTCCTCGAATCTCGACCCCTGGTTCGGGATAAAAAGTGGAGGTCGAACCAGACGCCGAACCCAGGACATCGATCGCTACCTGCACCGGCCATGAGCGCGGGCCGAAGGTCGAAAGCAGGGAGATCGAGCCTTGATCATCACCAACCGGCCAATCCTCTGCGTCCAGGTACTTCCTACCCAAGACGAAGTTCAGATTGGTCTCGGCGGAAGCCACTGCCGATCCGAGATTCATCAGAGCGATGACGACCAGGAGAGGGTACGCTGTGCGACTTGTTCTCTTCATGACACCTCCTTGGTTCAATACGCGTCCTGTCGTTGCAATTTGCGCACCGGCAAGACAGAGCACCCCACTCCGAGGCTCCCGTTGTCTCCGGTTTTCCAGTAAGCTGGGGCCTCGACTCCTCGCGGTCCATCGACGACCGCAGCTCCTTCAATCTCTGCTGTCTGCACCTTTTCTTGGGGGGATTCCGATGAAACGCACTCTGCTCGCACTCCTGACTCTCGCGCTGACGATTTCAGGTGGCTCCCTGGCCGCCGAAAAGAAAGCAGACGAGGCCGAGAAGCAGGAAGAAAGCCCGCTGACCACAGCCCTGGGAGGATTCACCTTCCGGGAGATCGGACCCGCTTTCACCTCTGGCCGGATCACCGAGCTTGTCGTCCATCCCGATCACAAGGCCACCTGGTACGTAGCCACCGCCTCTGGTGGGGTCTGGAAAACCCACAACGCCGGCACCAACTGGGTGCCCATTTTCGATGACGAGGGCTCCTACTCGATTGGCACGATCGCGCTCGACCCGAACGATCCGAAAGTGATCTGGGTGGGCGCCGGCGAGAACAACTCGCAGCGCTCCGTCTCCTACGGCGACGGGGTCTACAAGTCGATCGACGGAGGCAACACCTGGGCCAATATGGGGCTCGAGGCGTCGGAGCACATCGGACGCATTGTTATCGACCCTCGCGATTCCAAGGTCGTCTATGTCGCCGCTCAGGGGCCCCTGTGGAGCTCGGGTGGTGATCGTGGTCTGTACAAGACGGTCGACGGCGGTGAGAACTGGGAAAGAGTCCTCGAGATCAGCGATCACACCGGCGTCAACGAAGTCTGGATCGACCCGAGAGATCCGGATGTTCTCTACGCTTCCTCATATCAGCGGCGAAGACGCACCTGGACGTTGATCGATGGGGGTCCCGAGTCGACCATCTACAAATCCACCGACGCCGGCGCCACCTGGAACAAGATCGAGAGCGGCCTGCCCTCTGAAGACAAGGGCAAGATCGGCCTGGCTGTCTCCCCGGTCAATCCCGACGTCATCTACGCCATCGTCGAATCGATCGATGACAAGGGCGGCACGTACCGCTCCACCGATGCCGGCGCCAGTTGGGAACGTCGCAGCGACTATGTCAGTGACAGCCCGCAGTACTACAACGAGTTGATTCCCGATCCGGTGAATGCAGACCGAGTCTACTCGATGGATACCTGGCTGCACGTGACCAATGATGGTGGCGCCACCTGGACCCAGGTGCCGGAGAACTCGAAGCACGTCGACAACCACTCCCACTGGATCGATCCCGACGATACGGATCACATGATCTCCGGTAACGACGGTGGCGTCTATGAGACCTGGGATGGCGGCGCGAATTGGCATTTCAAGGCGAATCTACCCCTGGCGCAGTTCTACAAGATCGCCGTCGACAACGACCTGCCCTTCTACAACGTCTACGGTGGCACCCAGGACAACTCCACCCTGGGCGGCCCCTCCCGTACGACCTCGGAACACGGCATCACCAACGGCGACTGGTTCGTCGCCAAGGGCGGCGACGGGTTCAAGCCGGCGGTCGACCCAACCAATCCGGACATCGTCTACGCTCAGTCCCAATACGCCAACCTGGTCCGCTACGATCGCAAGAGCGGCGAGAAGGTCGACATTCAACCCCAGCCTGAGCTCGGGGAGGACCCTCCGCGGTGGAACTGGGACGCGGCGCTGCTGATCAGCCCGCACTCGCCCACCCGCTTGTACTTCACCTCCCAGCGGGTCTACCGCAGCGAGGACCGCGGCGACACCTGGCAACCCATCAGCCCCGACCTGACCCGCAAACTCGATCGCAACAAGCTCGAGGTGATGGGCAAGATCTGGAGCGTCGATACCGTGGCCAAGAACGCCTCGACCTCGGCGTTCGGCAACATCGTTTCCATCGCCGAATCCCCGCTCGTCGAGGACCTGCTCTATGCGGGTACGGACGATGGCCTGATCCAGGTCACCGATGACGGTGGGCAGAGCTGGCGCAAGATCGACGGTTTCCCCGGTGTTCCCGATATGGCCTATGTCAGCGATATCGAAGCCTCCCTGCACGACGCTGATACGGTTCTTGCGACGATCGACAATCACAAGAGCGGCGACTTCAAGCCCTACGTCCTCAAAAGCACCGACCGAGGTCAGACCTGGACTTCGATCGCCAGCAATCTGCCCGAGAGAGGGTCGGCCTACACGATCGTGCAAGATTTTGCCGAGGCCGACCTGCTCTTTGTCGGCACCGAATTCGGCGTCTTCACATCCCTCAACGGCGGGGCCGAATGGCATCAGCTGAAGGGCGGCATGCCGACCATCGCGGTGCGGGATCTGGTCATCCAGGAGCGCGAGACCGACCTTGTCGTCGGCACCTTCGGTCGTGGCATCTTCATCCTCGACGACTACACCCCCCTGCGTCATCTCGACGATGCCGCTCTCGCGGCAGAAGCTACACTGCTTCCGACTCGCGACACCTGGATGTTCATGAAGAGCTACGAGCTCGGTTACAACCGCAAAGCCTTCATGGGCGACGCTTTTTACAGCGCTCCGAACCCACCCGTCGGTGCGGTCTTGACCTACTACCTGCGAGACGGACTCGAGACCCTGGTAGATCAGCGGCGCAAAGCCGAGAAGGAAACCCAGGAGGATGGGGGTGCGATCGGCTACCCGACCTGGGAAGAGCTGCGCGCCGAGGACCGTGCCGAAGACCCGATGATCGTGCTGACCATCAAGGACAGCGCCGGCAATCTGGTTCGTCGGATCACCGGACCTACTGGCAAGGGACTTCAGCGGGTTGCCTGGGACCTGCGCTATCCGCCGAGCGACCCGATCAATCTGCAGCCACCACCGAGCCATGCCTTCTCCGACGATCCCATGGGACCGATGGTCATGCCTGGTACCTACAGCGCAACGCTGGCCAAGTGGGAGAACAACGAGCTTACCGAGCTGAGTGGCCCGATCTCGTTCGATACCCAGCTCACTGGGACGGCCACGCTGGCGGCAAGCGACAGAGCGGCGGCTCTGGAGTTCCAGCAGGAAGCGAATCGATTGATGCGTGCTGTCGCCGGGACCTCCCGCGTCATGGGCGAGGTGCAGGAACGAATCGATCATCTTCACGTGGCCGCCCTGGAGACCCCGACTGGAGACCCCACCTGGCCGGCGCAACTCGAGGATCTGGAGACCCGACTCAACGACCTGCAGGATCAGCTGACCGGTGACTCCACGATCGCCCGTCGCAATGAGCCGATCTCCCCATCCATCATGAACCGGGTCGGGCGGGCGCTCGGCTACAGCCTGACCACGACCTCGGCGCCGACCAGCACGCAGATGCGGCAGGTCGAGATCGCTTCGCAGGAGTTCGGTCCCGTCGTGGACGGTCTCAGAGCCCTGGTTGCCGACCTCGAGACTCTGGAGACTGCGATGGATGCCGCCGGAGCACCCTGGACACCGGGGCGCATTCCGGACTGGCAACCCAGATAGCCAGAGCACTTCGCACCTCCAGGGGGCGGGTCACGAGACCTGCCCCCATTTGCTGCGTCCAGGGCCAGCTCCGTCACCATGATGCCAGCCGAGCGGTCAGGGTGAGCTGTTCACTCCTTCGCGAATCTTCCAGGCCAACCAGCGTAAGGAGATAATGTAGACACCACCAAGGAGCAGCCGCGATGGAAAGAAATGATTCGCTCTCCCTCCCAGAGGAGGTCTTGCTGCTGGCCCTGCACGACGAGAAGGGCACCGTCGGCATGGACAGCACCTACCAGTACGCCATCGGTGGTGCCGTTCTGGCGGAATTGCTGATGCAAGCGCGTATCCATCTGGACACTTCCAGGAAGAAGCTGGTCCACCTGGTCAATGCCAAGCCGCTGGGTGATCCACTCCTGGATGAATGCCTGAGGAGACTGAGCGCCGCCAGGAAACCAGCCTCGGCCCAGGCCTGGGTGAGTCGGTTTGCCGGAGTCAAGAACCTGAAGCACCGCTTGGCCGAGCAACTCTGTGATCGAGGTATCTTGCAGGCGGACCGCGACAGGATCATGCTGCTTTTCTCGCGCCGAATCTACCCGGAGATCAATCCGCAGCCCGAACGGGCGTTGGTCGAACGGCTGCGCCAGGCGATCTTCACCGAGAGCACCCGAATCGACCCGCGCACTGTGGTCCTCGTCGCCCTGACCGACAGCGCCAGCCTGCTCGAGAAGGTCTTCGACAAGAAGGAGCTCAAGAAGCGCAAGGATCGCATCGCCCGCATCATCAAGGGCGATGCGATGGCCGAGGCCACCAAGGGGGCCATCGAGGCGGTCCAGGCTGCCGTCATGGTCGCCTGCATCACGCCGATCATTGCCTCGACCGCGACGCACTAGGATTCGGAATGGCTGTCAGAGAGATACTCCTGCTGGGTAACCCCAAGCTTCATCAAATCTGTGACCCGGTAGATGCTGACGAGTTGGACCAGATGGGTGAGGTCGTCATCGACCTGCATGACACGCTGATGGACTGCCAACGGAGAATCCGTGCGGGTCGCGCCATCGCTGCCCCACAAATCGGCGTCATGAAGCGACTCGTCTACATGCACATCGATCGACCTGTGGTCTTCCTGAATCCCCATCTCGACTGCATGAGCGAGGCGTCGATGGAGCTGTGGGACGACTGCCTTTCGTTTCCAGATCTGCTGGTTCGCGTGCGCCGTCACCAGCGATGCCGCCTCCGATATCGCGACATGAACTGGATCGAGCAGGAGGTGTCTCTGGAGGGCGATCTCTCCGAGTTGCTCCAGCACGAATGCGATCACCTCGATGGAGTGTTGGCGGTGGCGCGAGCAATCGACGGACAGTCCTTCATGCTACGCAGTCAAAGGAACCGAGAACCATGAAGATCCGAGCCGTCGCTCCCGGTGACCGCGACGAATGGTTGCGGCTGCGCTCCGAATTGTGGCCGGATCACCCGGAGGATCACCCGCGCGAGATCGATCTCTTCTTCCAGGGTCAGCTCGAGGAGCCTGCCGCCGTCCTCGTGGCGGAGGATGGGGACCGCCTGATCGGCCTCGCCGAGTTGTCGATCCGAGCCTATGCCGAAGGGTGCTCGAACCCGAACGTCGGCTATCTGGAAGGCTGGTACGTCGAGCCAGAGCACCGGCGAATGGGGCTCGGCCGAGCATTGATCGAGGCGTCCGAGCGTTGGGCCCGGGGTCAAGGGTGCACCGAGTTCGCCTCGGATACGACAGTCGATAACGAGTCCAGCTATCGAGCCCACATGGCATGCGGGTTTGCCGATGCTGGACTGATTCGTTGCTTCATCAAGCCGCTGTAGATCGAATGACAGGAGACAACCATGCAGAACCGACTCATTCTCCTCGCCGCTGCCGTTGTGATCACAATACTCCTTCCGAGCCCGGCAGCCAGAGCCAACGAGGCAGCGGAGAAAGAAGCTATCAGGGCAGCCGAAACCTGGCTCGCCCTGATCGATCAAGGTGACATCGCCAGGAGCTGGGAGACAGCGGCCGTCCTCTTCCAGGGCGCGGTGACCCAGGAGCAGTGGGTACAGAAGGCCGGAGCGGTTCGGGGCCCGCTGGGCAAGCTGATCTCGCGAAAAGTCTCTTCCAGCGACTACACCTCCAGCCTGCCCGGCGCCCCGGACGGCGACTACGTCGTCATTCAGTTCAAGACCTCCTTTGAGCACAAGGCTTCGGCGATCGAGACCGTCACACCGATGAAGGACCCGGATGGTGAGTGGCGTGTTGGCGGCTACTTCATCAAGTAGCCTCAGATCTCGGAAACCATCGCCCACAAAGTCACGTAAACTCGACAGAGTTCAACCCGTTTTCGGTTCAGCTTCGTCGAGAGTCCCGAGGCAGAGGTCTCGGCACTGTCGACAGTCCGGCGGGCCGACAGATCTCGAGGAGGATTCCCATGTCCGATGATCCGATGGCTGCAATGCAGGAGATGGCCGCACCCGGCCCCGAGCACGAGCGCTTGAAGTCCTTTCTCGGCACCTTCAAGGCGACAGTGAGCATCTACACGGGACCCGGGGACCCGATGGTCTCCACCGGCACGATGGTCAACTCCCTGGACCTCGGTGGCAGGTTCGTCAAGCAGGACTACAAGGGGGATCCGAGTCCAGGTCCGACCCCCATGGCTGGTTTCGAAGGTCATGGTTTCTGGGGCTTCAACAAGAATACCCAGAAGTACGAAGGCTTCTGGATCGACACCGCGAGCACGGTCATGCAACACGAGACCGGAACCCTGGATGAGTCCGCTAGGGTCTGGACCATGACCGGTGAGGTGGTTGGTCCCGATGGCGCCGTCACCAGGAAAAAGTCGATCATCACTCTGGTGGACGCAGATCATCACACGATGGAGTCCTTCTTCTCGCAAGGCGACAACGAATTCAAGGGAATGGAGATCCAGTATGTCCGCACCCAGACTTGAAGTTGGAATCACTATCAGACCGAGGGGTTGAGTGGACTCATCCGCGGAATCCACCATGACCTGGCCTCTCGTGGGCGTCCTGCTGGCCATCGGCGTCACCACTGCGATGGATGCCACCGGATTGTCGATGTTCAGCGCTCTGGCGCTGGCGCCCTTGCTGGGCTTGTTCTGGTTCCTGCAGCGCTTTTCACGAGAGCAGGTGGGCTTCGTCTGGGGCGAGGTCTGGCACTATGGTCTGGCGGTTCTCTACCCGGTCGTCGTTCTCGGCTTGGCTCTGCTGATTGCCTGGCTGGCGGGAGCCACGGCCGCCTCCGAGGTCGACTGGCAAAAACTCGGCACCAACTTCGGGCTCATGGTTGTCACCGGAGTCTTGATGTTGATCTTGACCGAGGAAGGATTCTTCAGAGGCTGGCTCTGGGCCTCGCTCGATCGCGCGGGCCAAGGCGACCTCCAGACGCTGATCTGGAGCAGCTTCGCCTTTGCCGCCTGGCACTGGTCCTGGGCAGTGCTCGAGGGCGGTCTGGAGCTGCCGATGCATCACGCCCCGATCTACCTGGTCAACGCCGCGCTAATGGGCGTGGTGTGGGGAGTTTTGCGCTTGATATCAGGCTCTGTCGTGGTCGCCAGCGTCAGTCACAGCGTGTGGAACGCGATCGCCTACTCATTCTTTGGCGCAGGTCCCATGGAAGGCATCCTCGGCATCGAGAACAAGCTTTTTTTCGACGCCGAGGTCGGACTCGTCGGCCTTGGCCTGAATATGCTCTTCTCCGTCGGCCTGTGGCTGTGGTGGAGGACGCGTCGCAAAGGAGCAGCTGTCTGACCAATCTCAGCTTCTCAGCGATAGGTGCGACCACCATGCTTCAGCCACCCGCCGGGATGCCGCCCGTCCGGGTCGTGATGGGTCCAGTGCACGACACCGCCTTTGTCGTTCCAGGCGTACTCACCGCGAAAGACGATGCTGTCGCCTGGTTTGACATCCTCGACCCGAGGTGCCAGGTCGATGTTGTGGCTGATGAGTACCGTGTGACCCGAGGCCAGTCGGACAAGGAGTCGCTGGTGCTTCGAGCCTCGTCGATCATCGGCGAGGACTCTGGCTATCGTTCCCTGCCCCTCCACCAGGACATCTGAGCTTCTGGCCCGAAAGAGCTCCTCGATCTCGCCCTCGGCTCGTGTCTGCTTCGCATCGATCTGCAAGGCCGCCCAGATGCATACGGCCGCGAGAGCCAGCCAAACCAGGGTGAGCCCGACTTTGCGCCATCGCTGTTCCATGATTGGGTTATCGTATCCGCGAAGCGGCGAACCCGTCCCGGCACGAGCACGACGAGCAATGGGTGCCGCTGTAGACTTGCCGCACCACCGTTGAAAACCCGGCTCGGCTCTGCCCAGCCAATACGTCCTCTACCGATCTATCGGAGGAAGAAGATGCCACTTGCCAAAAAACTCACCGCAGAGTTCATCGGAACGTTCTGGTTGGTACTCGGAGGCTGCGGCAGCGCGGTTCTGGCGGCCGCCTATCCCGAAGTCGGCATCGGCTGGGCCGGTGTCTCACTCGCCTTCGGCCTCACCGTGCTGACCATGGTCTACGCCATTGGGCATATTTCAGGCTGCCACCTCAATCCGGCGGTATCCATCGGTCTCTGGGCAGGCGGCCGTTTCCCGGCCAAGGAGCTCCTCCCCTATATCGTGATTCAGGTATTCGGCGCGGTTGCAGGAGCCGGGATCCTCTACCTGATTGCCAGCGGCCAGGCGGGATTCGACCTGGCTGGAGGCTTCGCTTCCAACGGCTACGGCGAGCACTCGCCAGCGGGCTACTCCATGGCCGCCGGATTCATCACCGAAGTGGTGATGACCTGCATGTTCCTGATCATCATTCTGGGAGCCACTCACAAACTCGCGCCAGCGGGCTTTGCAGGTATCGCCATCGGCCTGGGACTGACCCTGATTCATCTGATCAGCATTCCCGTGACCAACACCTCGGTGAATCCCGCACGCAGCACAGGGCCAGCTCTCTTTGTCGGTGACTGGGCATTGAGCCAGCTGTGGTTGTTCTGGGCCGCGCCAATACTAGGGGCTCTGATCGCAGGATTCGTCTACCGCTGGCTCGTCCCCGACGACTAGGCGCTAAATGGCGAATTCGGGATTGAACCGCGGCCAGGCAGCCCACGTACAACAAGATGTCATTCGACTCGTGCCCGGACAGATCCCTGGGCACGAATCCAATCCTCCAAGGAGACGGGTCATGGGCAAGCGGCGCAACTCAACGCTTCTGACGATCACCGCAATTCTCTCGATGCTTCCTGTCGTGGCCTGCGGCGCGAGCTCCCAAGCCGATATAGAGGCTGATACCACCATGAGTGAAGGGACTGTGATGCAAGATCCGAATACTGCGATTGCCACTTTTGCCGGTGGCTGCTTCTGGTGCATGGAAGGGCCGCTCGAGGCTCTCGACGGGGTGCACTCGGTGGTCTCCGGCTACACCGATGGGCAAGTGAAGAACCCGACGTACCAGCAGGTCTCGAGTGGTGGGACGGGGCATACGGAGGCCGTGCGCGTCACCTACGATCCGTCGAAGGTGAGCTACGAACAGCTTCTGGAGACGTTCTGGCGCCAGATCGATCCCACCGATGCCGGCGGTCAGTTCGCCGATCGCGGTTCGCAGTACCGCACCGGCATCTACTACCACGACGACGAGCAGAGGCAGCTTGCCGAAGCCTCCAAGCAGGCCCTGGAAGCCAGCGGCAAGTTCGACAAGCCCATCGCTACGGAGATCAAGGCGGCCAGCGAGTTCTACGAGGCGGAGGACTACCACCAGGACTACTACAAGACTCATCCGACCCGCTACAAGATGTACAAGGTCGGCTCTGGCCGCGAGCAGTACATCGAGAAAACCTGGAAGAACGAGCCAAGGTCCGCCATTGGACCAGACCCTGACGGCCCGCGTCCGTCATCGGATACCGGAGGCAACAAGGTGTATCGCAAACCCAGTGACGATGAGATCAAGGCGATGTTGACCCCGCTGCAGTACCAGGTGACCCAGCAGGAGGGCACCGAGCGCCCCTTCGCCAACGAGTACTGGGACAACAAGGAAGAAGGGATCTACGTAGATATCGTCAGTGGTGAGCCCCTCTTCAGCTCGACCGACAAGTACAAGAGCGGCACCGGCTGGCCGAGCTTTACCCGTCCTCTGGAAGAGGCCAACATCGTCGAGCGTGAGGACCGGAAGCTGTTGATGAAACGGACCGAGGTGCGCAGCAATTACGGCGACAGTCACTTGGGCCATGTCTTCCCCGACGGGCCTGCGCCCACGGGCCTACGCTACTGCCTCAACAGCGCCTCCCTCCGATTCATACCGAAGGCCGAGCTCGAGATGGAAGGGTACGGGGAGTACCTGAGCTTGTTCGACGGAGAGTAACGACGTTCGAAACCGGCCGGATCGAAAGCCGCAGGCCACTGCTACCGACCCCTGGTCGCCAGGGAAGACGGAGCCACTTCCGCAACCTGATAGCTTGCCGTCCAATCTCACCGCATCGAGTACGACACCACGGAGGTGGAAATGGTCAGATATGTGAGTCTGCTCAGATTTACCGAGAAAGGCAGCGCCGCCATCAAGGATTCGACACTGCGCGCCGAGTCCTTCAACCTGGCCTTGGCCGGTACCGGCGTCAAGGTCGTAGGACAGTACTGGACGATGGGTGCCTACGACGGCGTCGTCATCCTGGAGGCCGATTCGGAGACCAAAATTCTGCACTACCTGGCGGAGTTGTCAGCAACCGGCGCGGTGCGGCCCGAGACCATGCGAGCCTTCAACGCCGATGAGTTTACCGAGATCCTCAACAGCTGAACCGCGGTAACAGCTCTCCTCAACAAGCCGGTGAGCGGCAGCTCGCCAGCTGCGCAGGAAGCCGGGTCGCTGGCTACGGTGACGATTGCGTTTCCTCGACCGGAGGCCGACCCAGCGTCCCCTCCCCTTCAGCGGCCCAGTAGGCCACCACTGAATAGGCGGCGACATTCTGAGCCAAATCGACTGGGTCGACCTTGTCGAAGGTATCGTCGTTGGTGTGGTGGTAGTCGAAATAGTAGGTGGCCGTCGGGCTGAGATCGATCAGGGGCACATCGAGCCGACGCAGGGGAATCAGGTCCGGGCCTCCGACGGCCTCTGTCTTGTGCCAGCTAATACCGAGCGGAGCCAGGAACCGGATCAAGTCCCTGGCATCTACGACCGAGTCCTCGCTGGTCTTGACCTCGTACCGCCACACGGCCCCGGGCCCCAGGTCGGCCTCCATGGCCAGCACGTGCTTGCCGATCTCCTCACTGTGGGCCTCACCATAGGCCCTAGCTCCCGACAGACCAAACTCTTCGTTGGCGAACAGCACGACTCGCACCGTTCTTCTCGGGTTTTCTGGCAGCTCGAGGAGCAGCCGCGCCACCTCGAGGACGATTGCGACACCCGAGCCATCGTCGATGGCGCCGGTCCCCTTGTCCCACGAATCCAGGTGCGCCCCCAAGAGGACGATCTCCTCGGGTCGCTCCCTTCCCACCACTTCACCGACGACGTTCGCCGACATCACATCGTCGAAGCGTTGGGCGCCAAGCTCCAGACGGAAGCGCACGGTCCTGCCGCTATCCATCTGCGTCTCGAGAATTTCAGCATCGGGAATTGCCAGAGCTGCTGCCGGAATCTTCGGGATCTCTTCTTCGTACCGGGTCGCTCCGGTGTGGGGGAACCGGTGATTCCCCGTCCCCAGGGAGCGAATCAGGACACCCACAGCGCCCTTCTCTGCCGCTCGCGCTGGACCACTTCGGCGAATGACGCCGGTCTGGCCATAGCTCGAGCCATCCTGGGTGCGCACCATCTTCTGATTGATGAAGACGATCTTGCCTGCGATCTGCGAGTTGGATCGCTCCGCCAGGTCCTCGAGCGAGGTCACCATGACGACCTCGGCCTCGAGGCCCCCCTCATCAGTGCCGACGCTGCCGCCAAGTGCCGTCAATTGCATCGGCTGCGACCAGGGTGCCAGGATCTCGCCCGTTTCGTGGCCCCGCACCCACCGCGGTACCTGGACGGGTTCGGTGCGGATGTTTTGTAGCCCTATCTCCTCCATGGTTCTCAGTGCCCATGCAATCGCGGCCTTGTCACCGGGAGTACCGGCAAACCTCGGCCCTACCTCGGTGGTCAGAGAGCGCAGCATCTCGTAAGCGTGGTCGTTCGCCAGGCCCTCCTCGCGCAGATGAATCAGCGTTGCCGCGAGCTCATCGGACAGTGCCTGTGCAAAGGCTGTCCCTGCACAGAGTGAGGCCACAAGAGTCATTGCTGCACCTGCTCCGCGGCAGAGCATCTTCAGGTTCGCCATGATCCGAGCCCCTGGTCGCAACCTAATTCGACTTCTCAGCCGACGAAGGGGGGCTGAATCGCGCCTGGTCGATCTGGGGGTTGATGGTGATCGTTTCGATTGTCATGGTTTCGAGTCGCGCCCAGAACTCCCATTCGATCTGGAAAGGAAAGACGAGCCCATCCACTTCCCGGAAATCATCGAAGAAGGTGCGCTGCTTCATCGGCTCCTGCAACTGCGTATAGTCGTGTACCTGACTGTCAGTGGCGAATTCGAGGTAGGTCTCGGCGTCGAGATACCACGTCTCCTCTTGACCATCGGGCAACGTGATCTTCAGATTGATGGTGTCGAGGCCCTCCAGCTCCCCGGGGCCCAACAACTCCACACCGACCCCCTTTTTCTCATAGTCCAGCAACAGCAGCGGAAAGAGCGACTCCCGCTCCAGCTGCCGCTTGTAGGGGTCTTCATTCACTCTCCCCACCTCGGGCTGCAACCAGGCATTGAGCATCCAGGGACCTTCCGCATCCCGCGCACGAATTGCCGGCACATCCGCCATCGTATAGTCCATGCGATACAGATCGCCGCGCTGGCGGATGAGCTCGAAATCCGAGCGCTTGCTGATGACCGAGAAGGTGCCCTCCAGCTTCAGCCCCTCGACCTTGCGCCACGCCTCGGCACCGCCGCGCGCCTCGAGGTAACGCGCCACGACATCTCTTACCGTCATTTCCGCAACAGTCACAGGGCCAACCGAACCCATCACCAAAGTCAAGACGACGAATTGCCGCAGCAACCTGGGCCTCATGGTGCTCCCTCCTGGGCCTCCGGCTGCCAATCACCGCGAATATCGAGACTGACGATCTCATCGAAGTCCCGCAGATACAGCCTGCCGTTGGCGATGCTCGGCGCTGTCCATGACCGCCCCTCCATGACCTGCAAGCGACCAAGCTCCTCGTACCCCGAAGGACTGGCGCGCACCAACGCCACCAGTCCGGCATCGCTTAGCACGAAGAGAAGGCCATCTGCGGCCACCACGGATCCCTTGCCAAATCCCCGCTTCGCCCAACAGCGCTCAGCAGATTCGGCATTGAAACAACGCAGGGTTCCGTTGTCGAAGCCATAGAGGTGCCCGTCGACCAGAACCGAGGTGTTGAAGTGGTTGCGCATCAGCCGCTCGCTCCAGATCTCCTCGACAGAGAACCCGTCTGCCTGCTTCTCGACTCGCAGCATGTGGCCACCGAAGCTGTCATCGGAGGTGGAGAGGAAGATCCGATCCGGAGCCACGAAGATCGGCATGACGATCGCCGCCAGCGCATCGGGGGTCGGGAATCGCCAGAGAACGGCTCCGGAGGTGGAAAGTGCCACAACCTCCTGCCCAGCACGACGAAACATCAGATACTGCCGTACCCCGTGAATTTCAGCCACTACTGCGGACGAGTACCCTGCTGGCCCCTCGAGACTGGCCCACCGCTTTTGCCCCGTGACTCGATCGAAGGCCGCGATACCTGGGCTCTTGTCCGGGTCGCCGACCTCGACGATGACGACTCCCTGGTCGACCAGAGGGGACGTGGAGTAGCCGAATCGCGGCACCTTGCCCAGCTCTGTCAGATCCCTTGTCCAGAGTATGGAACCGTCATCCGCATCGAGTGCCAGGAGACTGGACTGGGATGTCGCCGTGAAGACCACTCCGTCATCGACGGTCGGTGTCGAACGAGGTCCGCCGTCGCCGAGCTCGGCCTGCACAAACGAACCCGCCTCGACCTTCCAGACAGTCTCCCCCGTTGCCGCATCGAGGCATAGTACGTGCTCATGGCTGTCGTCCGCACTCATGGTATACAGACGACCCCCGACAATCGTGACCGCTGAGTAGCCAGTACCGATCGGCTGGCGCCAGACGATCGCCGGCTGACCCTCTTCCCACGTGGTGAGCAGACCTTCCTCACTGCCGACACCCTCTCGATCTGTGCCCCGAAACTGCGGCCAGTCAGCCGCGCCAGCAAGAGATGCCACAAAGAGACACGGAACGAATAGCCCCGAGAGGAGGCTCTGCCAACTCGATTTCCGCTGCATTGATTCCCCCGACACTGCAGCGGCAGTCTACTAAAAAAAGCCGCCGGGGAACTCTCGAGGAGTTCCCCGGCGGCCTGAGAACCGCAAACCTGTGGCGAAAGGTCTACTTCGGCTTGCGCAGGATGATGTCGCCGTTGAAGGTCTTGAAGCGAAACTCGGGACCGCCGCCCCCAATGCTGCCCTCGACCGCCTTCTCCATACGCACACGGTAGCCGCCGTCGCCTTCGCGTTCCTGAGTTACCTTGGGTGTCGTCGGCCGGAGCTCGACATCGAAATCAGTGTAGACATCGCCCTGACCTGCCTGCATGTACAGGTCAGCCTGAATCGTGGCCGGCAATACCACTTCCACATCGCCATTGAAGCTGCTGAACGACATCGGAGCATTCGGATCAGCCTCGAGAATCTCGATGTGGACATCGCCGTTGGTGGTATTGGCAATGATCGAGCCCCGGATGTCGATAGCGGTGATCTCACCGTTAGTGTGACTCAACTCGTGCGATCCACGCACGTTGTAGACCTCTATCAGGTCGCCGTTGACCCCTTTGAGATGAACCGAGGTCTGGACCGGCACTTTGACGGCCAGGTGCACACCCTCATTGGACCAATCCGTGCCGATCTCGACCGTGTTGTTCTTCTCCTCTACCGTAACTCCGGCCGAGTAGCTCGGAATGCGACGCAGGCCCTCCCGCTCTTCCCCTTCCTCGCCCTCTTCTTCGTCCGAATCAAAAGTCACTTCGACCCGCACCTCGGAACCCTCGTAGCCTTCGACCAGGATGGTCCCCATCATCACCGTCGCTTCGAGCACTGCCGGCTGGCCCGGGTTGCTCAGCGGCACCACGAAGCTCTGTGGCTGGGCCGCCAGGAAACCGCCCGTCAGGGTCATGCAGATCAGGATCATCAGGCTCTTGTTACACATCGTCGTCACCTCTTTCAGCCGCCCCTTTGCGGACGTAGATATTGCCGTTCAGTGTTTCGAAGGAATGGGTTGGGCCGCCTCCGCCTACCCGCACCCGGGAGCCGCGCTGAAGTTCGATCACAGTACGCCCCTTGCTGGTGCGCTTCATCGCCGGCAGCGAAGGCAGTGGCTCGACCTTGTAGTCGCTCCACAGCTCTCCCCAGCGGGCTACCATTTCGAGATCCGCTGAGAGATCTGGCTGAAAGCTCACATCGATCTTGCCGTTGATGGTTTCGAAGTGGCTGTCACCCGCGGGATTCGAAACGAAGCTGGCCACCACCGGACCGTTGACTGTCGTCGCCTCACCGGAACCCGCCAACCCCGAAAGCTCGATGGCGCCGTTGACGTTACGGACCGTGAAGTCTCCCTCGACGCCCGAGACTTCGATATCGCCATGATTGACGGTACGCACTTCCAGATCAGCAGCACGGGGAACCCGGACGCGGAAGTCGTAGATGACTTCGTAGTTGTCGTGCCAGCGATTCCAGCAGGTACCGTTATCTTTCCTGTCCTGACAGCGAAAGGGACCGTCGATGTAGAGCTCGATCTCACCGTCCTGTTTGAGAATCTGGAGCTCTACCTCGCGTCGTGCCTGGTCGATGCGCTCCGGGGTGCGCGCCTTCACCGTCTCGACGGCGTGCATTTCAACCTTGTCACCCTCGTAACCCTCGACCACGATCGAGCCCCAGACATTGTCGATGACGAGTCGGCGCGGGCCAGAGCTTTCGAAGGCTATTGTCTCCTGCAGATTGCGACTGTCTGTCAGCTGGTCGGCCAAGCCCGGCAGCGCTGACCAAGACGCGATCAAACTGATCATCAGCACCGAATTCAGTCTCTTCATCACAGACTCTCCGCCTGGTTGGTGAAGTACTCGAGAAGGGTCGGGTCCACTTCGCTGGCATCCTTGAGTCTTTGCAGCTCACCTTTGCGCAGTCCTTCCTCTCCGGCCACGGCCTCCAGAACGGCCAGTTGCACGAGAGGGGACTTCTCGAGCTCGAGGGTATCGATCAGGCTGGCGCGAACCGCCCCTTGGTCTGCGTATCCGGCCAGGGCATCGACAGCAGCCAACCGCACGTTGACGTTTGGATCCGATCTCGCCGAGTCCAGCAGAGCCGTCAAAACCCGATTGTCACCGCCGGCCATGCGGCTCCAGCTGACAGCCCGGAGACGCTCGGAGGCCGATTGGTGTTGCAGCAGCGACACCGTCACCACGCGACTCATGGTCTCGATCTCTGCTCGCAGTTGGTCGATCTCTCGGCTCGAGCTCCCTCCGCCTGCCAGTCCGGCACCCGCCAGCACACCCAACAGCAACAAGGCTGCGGAAAGAGCCGCTTGCCAGGCAGGGCGTACCGTCCACAAACTGGCCCACCAGTCGCTAAAGCTCGGGCGGGAAGAGACTTCTGGCGCTGACTCGAGATCTGCCAGCGCCAGCCGGAACCGACGTGTCAACTTCTCGCTGGGTACTTCCAGAGGTTCCTCGACGAGATCTCCCAACTCGAGCCAGAGCGACTCCATACCCGCAGCTTCCTCGCTGCACCGCGCACACGAAACCAGATGCGCGTCGAGATCCTGGCGATCCTCCGGGCTCAAGGTACCCATCAGTGAATCCATCAGCAGTCTGTCGGCTCTCTTGCAGTTCATGTTTCGATCTCTTTCAACATTGCCCGGTAGGTGTCTCGCAGCTGGTTCATCGCCCGGTGTACCCGCACCTTGACTGCTCCCACCGAGCAGCCCAGCAGTCCCGCAATCTCTTCGTAGTTGCGGAACTCGAAGCGACTGAGGATCAACACCTCACGTCGCTCCACGGGCAGTCGCAGCAGGGCCTGCCGCAGCAGGCAGATCTGCTCCCTTGCCTGAGCCGAATCCAGGGCACTCGGTTCCGTGCTGGCTTCCTCGGGAAGCTGATCTCCGGTGAGCGGAAGACGCTGGTTCTTCTCGAAGTAATCGTTGCAGACGTTGCGGGCCAGGCGGTAGAGCCACGGCAGAAAATCCGCATCGCCACGAAAGGTCCGACTGTACTTGAGAGCCCGCATGAAGGCTTCCTGTACCAGGTCCTCGCTCGCAGCCTGGCTGCCGGTCATGCGGTGGCAGAAGTTGTAGATGCGGGCATGATGCCGCTCGAAGAGAACTCCCATTTTGCCGACTTCACCCTGTTGCACCGCGATCATGAGCTCCAAGTCCGTAGGTTGGTTCACTCTCTGCCCGCCCTCGCTCCCATTCCCGTCTCCTGTAGTGATGACCGGCATGGCAAAAAAAGGTTACAGCTGACCCGCACCAGCGCGGCGAGCCCCTGCGGGATTCTCACTCATCTCTGCCTCCCCGTGAACGATCTGGGCTGCCTCGGGATGCAGAATACCCGATCGCCACCACCCAGAGAGGGCTCGGCTTTGCTAGTCTTACTGTCTGTGAAGGAGTGAGCTCGATCCTCTGAGTCTGCCCCTTGTATTCGTCCGCTGAGGAGTGGTGATGGCTTCGTCGAAAACACGTCTCTCGAGAGCGCTGCTGATACTGATGGTGGTCCCACTGGTAACCTCCGGCACCTTCGCCCAACGTGCCCCCATCACACGCCTGGATGACCAGCCCGCAAATCGGGGTCAGGTCGCACGACGAAACTTGCCCGACCCGGTTCAGGACAGCGACTACTACGACACTGGCAAACCACCGATGGCGAAGGTCGAGCTGGGCAAGCTGCTCTTCTTCGACAAGATCCTGAGCGGCAATCGGAACATCTCTTGCGCTACCTGTCACCACTCGCTTACCGACACGGGTGACGGACTTTCTCTCGGTGTCGGTGAGGGTGGTAATGGCCTGGGGGTCGCCCGCGACACAGGCAGGAACGACGACTCGATTCATGAGAGAGTGCCCCGCAATGCGCCTCACGTCTTCAACCTGGGCGCACGTGAATTCACGCGCATGTTTCACGACGGCCGGGTCGAGGTCGACGCTTCGCAGCCTTCCGGTTTTCACTCGCCGGCGGGCGACGATCTACCCTCGGGCCTGGACAATGTTCTCGCCGCCCAGGCCATGTTTCCGGTCACCTCGCCGACGGAGATGGCGGGGCAAGAAGGAGAGAACCTCATAGCCAATGCCGCCGTCAACGGAAACCTACGCCGGGTTTGGAGTCTGCTGGCCTCCCGGCTTCAGGCCAACAGCATTTACGTCGACCTCTTCACAATGGTTTACGATGACGTCGATGAGGCCAGTGACATCTCATACGTCCACGCGGCCAACGCCATCGCCGCATTCGAAGGACTGGCCTGGAGGTCGGACAACAGTCCCTTCGATCAGTTCCTGCGTGGAGACAATGGCGCCCTGAGTCCCAACGCCAAACGGGGACTGGGACTCTTCTATGGCCGAGCCGGGTGCTCGAGTTGCCACAGTGGCAAGTTTCTGACAGATCACGAGTTCCATGCGGTCGCCATGCCCCAGATCGGCCCGGGCAAGGGGGACGGCACCAGCGGTCTCGAGGATTTCGGTCGCGAGCAGGTCACCGGTGATCCGGCGCACCGCTACCAGTTCCGCACTCTTTCACTGCGCAACGTCGCCTTGACTGGACCCTGGGGCCATGACGGCGCCTACAACGATCTGCGGGAAATGGTGAAGCACCAGCTGCAACCGGTCGACTCGTTGCAGAGCTACGAGCGCGATCAGGCTGTCCTGCCGTTCCGTGCCGACCTGAACGCGATCGATTTCCAGTTGCTCGACGATGCCACTGTGATGAACGCTATCGCCGCGGCCAATGAGCTCGGTCCCAGAGAGCTCACCGAATCCGACATCAATCGACTGATGGACTTTCTCTGGGCCCTGACCGATCCGACCTCCACGGATTTGCGCCACACCGTTCCCGAGGCTGTCCCCAGTGGACTGCCTCTGGCCGATTGAGATCGATCCCCGTTCTACTCGGGTTTATCGAGCTTTTCGACCGCCTGGCGGGCCGCCTCGGTCAAGTCTTCGGTGACATCCTCGGAGCCGACCGCCGCATCTTCGAGGACCTCTCTGACCTCATCGGTCAATTCGCTGGCCTTCTCTGAAACGGCGTCTGCCAGGTCTCCGGCATTGTCCATCGCCTCTTCGGCCGCATCCAAGAAACCCTTCTCTCCATCACTCATTTCCCAACCCTCCTGGTGACCTCGGTGCGCGAAGCCCCAAGGTCTTTTCGACATCCTCGTGGATCCAATCCCGCCAGGTGCCTACTGCGTTGATCGCCAAGTCAAAGATATCGGAAACAAGGGCTCACTGCCCAGCTCAAGGACCGTTGCCGAGCTCGATCGGGAGGAGGCCGAAGGTCTTCAAAAGCCACAGCCCGCCAACCACCGCAAAGGGCAGGAGCAGGGCTGCCGCCGCGCGAACCGGACTGGCGCGGTGCAGACTCCGGAATCCGATTCCCTGTAAGACGCCCAACCACAGGAAGGCAAGCCAGTCGCCGATCAGAGGAACCATACCAGGCACAAAGGCGGCCGTCGCATAGCAGATCGAGGCCCAGGTCCCCTGATAACCCGACCCTGAGAGCCGCAGGCCACCCACCAACTTGAGACAGAGATGGAGAGTTCCGGTCCAGACCAGGATGACCAGAGGAAACAGGAGCGCAAAAACGGGTACACCGATCAGCAGACCGAGGGCACAACCCCCGAGTCCGACCACGCCGAGGGCCGCTCCGGGAAACCATGCGGCACCCGGTACCGGCTCCTCATTGACCCTGAGGTCCAGGATGTCGCTGATGTTGCCCGATCCCTCCAGGCCGAGAGACAGCCGGGCGATTCCGTCGACCAACTCTCCCAGGGTGCTGGCTACTGCGGTAATGATGAGAGCAAAGAGCAATGGACCCCGAAACCCTCCGTGCAGACGCGTCCGGCCGAAGGCGGCGAGCGGATCGAACAGCAGCAGCCTGGTCGTGCCCCACGCCGCCCTGGACCATCCCAATTCCGACCGACGCTCCCAGGGAAGGGACAACGCATCAGTCCCGGGACTCTGCAGGTCGATTTCAGGGATCCGGGTCACCGCACCCGGTCGGAGATGCTGCTCGGTCAAGGTCAGGCGCCCTCTTCAGCCCGTGGCAGCGTTACCCAGAAGAGCCCACGCAGGTCGTTGGCCCTGAACCCAGTCGCCTGGTCTTCCGGATAGACCGATTGGATCTCCGACATAAGTGCCGCATCGATACTCGTCCCATGGCAACTCAGACAGAACGACATGACGTAGATGGGCTCGACGTAGCCGATCGTCGATGCATCCACGTAGACCGCTCGCGGCTGCGAGTCCTCGGGATTCTCGAGATAGGCGGCCAGGAGCGGCTCGACCCAGGGCTGCGGCGCGTTGGCGGGATTGCGTGTCTTGTGACTGGTACGGCCCATCCTGACACCGCCCACGCTCAACTGCGCAGCGATCTCCGGCGCCTGCTCGCGGCAAACGTGGATCGCGGTCTCCGGTCCCCCCTCGCCCAAAGCACCCATGAGAGCATCGACCAGCTGCTCCTTGAAGGGCGCCAGGGTTGCTCGGGCCAGCTCCATGTCAGCCTCTGACACTGGCGGCTGCTCAGCCCTATTCTGACAGGCCACGGCGAGGGAGATCGTCAGAGCGGTTACAGCAACGAGAAGTCTGCACTTCATCTTCAACACCTCCCAGGTCATCAGTCTACGCTCCAGGATTGCACCTGTAACCGTGCATTCGGGTAGGCTACGGTGCAACAGATGAGAATCATCTCGACTGCTGTTCTGGCTCTTCTCGTTAGCTCTGCGCTGGTGCTACCCTCGCGCGCGGCGCCTGCCCCAGATCCTCCCGCGCGCATGATGGTGCTCACCTTCGATGACCTGCCAGCCCAACGCGCACCAGGAATTCCTCAGGAGCGGGTCGAGATGATCACCCGATCCCTCCTGGAGGTACTCGAGCTTTATCAAGCGCCGGCAATCGGCTTTGTCAACGAAGCGAAGCTGTACCACGAGGACCGACTCGTGCCCGCGCGGGTGGCTCTGCTGGAGCACTGGCTCGAAGCGGGAATCGAGCTCGGAAATCACACCTATTCACACCCTGATCTCCACCAGGTGTCTTTGGAGGATTTCGAGTCGGACCTTCTCAAGGGCGACGACATTGCCCGGCCGCTCTCCGAGAACCATGAGATGCCGTACCGGTACTTCCGACACCCGTTTCTTCACACGGGGCGCGACCTCGAAACCAAGCGAGCTCTCGAGCGGAAGCTGGATCATCTGGGATACCGAGTCGCCCCGGTCACCGTTGATAATTCCGAGTGGATCTTCGCCCGTGCCTACGACGAAGCTCTCGATCGCCAGGATACGCAGGTACAGGAGAAGGTGGGTACCGACTATGTTCGGTACATGGTGCGCATGGTCAGCTATTACGAAGATCAGAGCCGAGGACTGTTCGATCGGGAGATCCCACAGGTTCTCCTGGTTCACGCCAATGCCCTCAATGCGCACTATCTCAGACCACTCCTGGCAGCCTTGCAGGATCGGGGATACAAGTTCATCGATCTCGAACGCGCCCTGCGCGATCCGGCATTCGAGTCACCCGACACCTACGTGGGACCTGGAGGAATCACCTGGATCCATCGCTGGGCGCTGACCCGGGGTGTCGAGAGCTCTTTCTTTGCAGGCCAGCCGACAACGCCTCGATGGGTACAGACCCTGGCCGGGATCGAAGAATGAGGAGCTCAGTGACGGGGGCTGACAAGCCTGGCCCCGCGATTCCGGCCGTGCTGGCCGTCTTCACAGCACTCGGGCATCTGCTGACCGCCACGGACTCCTACGGCATCTTCAGGGACGAGCTCTACTACGTGGCCAACGGCCAGCATTTGGGATACGGGTATGTCGATCATCCGGCCCTGATCGGCTGGATCAGCTGGCTGACCACGAACCTCTTCGGTGAATCCCTCCTGGCCCTGCGGCTGCTTCCCGCTCTGGCTGCTGGAGTCACGGTCCTTCTCGTCTGCCTGATCGCGCGTGAGATGGGCGGACAGCGCTGGGGATTGTTGCTGGCAGGCATTGCTACGGCACTGGCACCGGTGTATGTCGCCACCTTCGGCTTTCTCTCGATGAATGCATTCGATGTGATGTTCTGGGCCGCGGCCGTACTCATCCTGACCCACCTTCTGGCCACCGGCGAGCTGCGATGGTGGATAGCGTTCGGTCTCGTCACCGGGATCGGCCTGGAAAACAAGATAAGTGTGCTCTTTCTCGGCTTTGGCACTGTCGTTGGGCTGCTCCTGACTCGCGACTGGCGACACTTCAAGAGCCGCTGGCTATGGACTGGTGGACTCCTCGCCTGCTTGATCTTTCTGCCCTATATCGTCTGGCAGGTGACTCACGATTGGGCCACGGTGGAGTTCATGACCCGAGCCGCACAGTTCAAGAACCTCCCCCTGTCGCCGGGCGAGTTCTTGAGGGCTCAGGTTCTACAGATGAACCCGATCATCCTGCCGCTGACTCTGACGGCCCTGGCCTTCTATTTCCTCATGCCGCAGGGCCGACCTTTCCGCGCTCTGGGATGGGCCTGCCTCGCCATTCTCGCCTTGATGATCCTGCAACGGGCCAAGGCTTACTACTACGCACCCGCCTTCACCATGCTTCTGCCGGCCGGGGGGGTGGCGGTCGAACGCCTGACTTCGCGGCCCCTCCTGCGCTGGCTGCAACCTGTCTATTTCCTGTCGATCGCCATTGCAGGCCTCGCCCTGGCACCGTTCGTCAAACCCGTCTTGCCGGTGGAGACTTTCATCCAGTATCAGGCCACCCTGGGAATGGAGCCCAGTACTGCGGAACGACACGAGCTCGGACGACTTCCCCAGTTCTTTGCCGACCGGATCGGCTGGCGGGAATTGGCCGAGACTGTTGCCGCGGTTTTCAACGATCTGCCCCCCGAGGAACAGACCGAAGCGTGCATCTTCGCCCAGAACTACGGTCAGGCCGGCGCGATCGACTTCTTCGGCCCCGACCTCGGGCTTCCTCCAGCCATCTCCGGTCACAACTCTTACTGGTGGTGGGGCCATCGTGAATGCAGCGGGCGGGCGGTGATCATCATTGGTGGCGAGCTCGAAGACCATCAGCGTTCGTTCGCCAGCGTCGAAAAGGCCACAACCTACACCTGCCAGGACTGCATGCCGTACGAGAACAACAAACCCATCTGGGTCTGCCGCGAGCCTCGGATCGATCTGGAGGCCGCCTGGGCCCAGGTGCGCCACTACGACTGATCGGTCCTGCAGAGTGGTTCTAAACCTCAGGGGTAGTAGCCGCTCAGCGTTCTGACCTCGGCGCCGCCCTCGGCGACTTCCACCCGGATCAACCGTAGCTGCGCCGGATCCTTGCCACTGGTCGACTGGTAGCCGATCAGGTATTGGGAGCGGAGGTCCCGCTGAATCGCCTGATAGATGCCAGGTAGCTCCCCGGGGTCCTCGACGAAGAAGCTTCGGCCGCCGGTTTCCTGAGCAACCCTGCGCAGGAGCCTTCTCGCCGTCTTGTCTCGCGAGAGCTCTCGCATGCCAATCACGTAGACGGTCACCCCAACCCTGTGTGCCACCGCCAGTGCGCCATCGAGGTCGAAGTGGCTGGATTCATCCTTGCCATCCGACAGCAGCAGCAGCGCCTTGGCCCCCTTGACCCCATCGAAATAGTGCAGTGCGAAGACCAGACTGTCGTAGATAGCTGTGCCGCCGCCGGGGCGTAGCCTGGCCAGAGCCCCGGACAGCTCACTCACTTCATTGGTGAAACGGGTCTCCACGCTGGGACGAGACTCGAAGCCGATCAGGGTGACGCGGTCCCGGGGTTCCACGGCTTCCTCGAGAAAGGCTCGGGCCGCATCCGCGACCTGTGGCAAGGCCTCTTCCATGGATGCCGAGGTGTCGATCAGCAGGGCCGCATGGATCGGCAGGTCCCGCACATAGTCGAAACGGCGGATCTCCTGCCGCTCTCCATCTTCGAACACCGTGAAGTCCTCACGGGTGAGGTCGAGCCGTTGCTTGCCGTCCTTGCCGATCACCGTGGCGTAGAGCTCGACGAACTGCACCTCCAGCTGCTCGAAGTAGTCGGGAGCATTGATGAACACCACATCTTCGGCGGAGCTACCGTCTGCCAGGAAGCCCACCGCACGCACGTAGGCCAGTTCCTGTCGCTCGAGCAGGACAACCTGTTCGAACGGGGGTTGATAGAGCGTCGCGACGCGTTGTTCATCGAGAAACACCTCGATCCTCTCGAGCTCATCACCATCTGGGACCTCCGCCTGTACTACAGCACTGAGGCTGGTTTCATAGGTGCGATCCGAACGTGGTTCGATGAGACGGACCCGAAAACGCTGACCGCCCTGGTTGATCACCATCTCATCGCTGGCCAGCTCATCACCCTCAGGGCCGAATGCCACGACTCTGAGACGGTGAGTCTCGGCAACCGCTCCCAGGTTCAGCTCGACGCTGAAGGGAGGCCGCTTCTTGGTCAGCAGCGGATTCCCATCGAGATAGAAGGTGACCTTGTCGAACTCTCCCGCAGAGACGGTGTTGACCCGCAGGGGACCAACCATGATGTCGCGTGGTGGCGGAGACAGAATACTGATCGTGGTTTGTCCCCTTTCCGCCGCCTGGCGTGCTTCCTCCAGTTTCTGGGACAGCTCTGTTGCCAGGGCCGAACGGACAGAATCGAGGTCATCCGGCTCCGGAACATCGACACGTTCATCGAACAAGGCGAATCGGCGACCGAGCAGGTCCTCCACCTTGAGCAGCACGCGGCAGGAGCCCGGTCGTAGATACCGTTGGAAGATGATCGGTATACGGGCTGTCTGCGCGTCCACCGGCACCTCGTACCTGTACCGGAACTGCTCGAACAGTCGATCA
Organism: uncultured Acidobacteriota bacterium; assembly: GCA_963707075.1. Lineage (GTDB taxonomy): Bacteria > Acidobacteriota > Thermoanaerobaculia > Multivoradales > JAHEKO01 > CAXMQZ01. Next base: position 247,857 of record CAVPOX010000001.1, on the reverse strand, counting down.
TCGCGAACGACCTCTCCCGTAACCAGGATCTCATGGACCTCCTGCCCCTTGACCTGCTGGGCAGACAACTTCACGGCCGGCAGGCTGACGACACCGCGCACAGCCACTCGATTCTGATTGCGACCCGGAAAGTCGAACTCGACCTGTGCAGCGAAGGTCGCGGCCCCCTCCGGAAGCAAGGTCGAGCGGGCATTGAAGGTGGCGATCCACTCCTCGGAATCCGGTTTGGGGACCGAGATCAAGTCCTCGATCAGGTTGCGGTAGACATCCCACCCCATGTCGGTGATCGTCCGCATGGCCCATCCCCAGGTATGGTCGTCACAGAAAAGCGATGGATTGGTCACCGGCAGACGCCATCGCTGGGCGGGCTTCATGGTCTCGCGGTTCAACCAGATGCGATGCTCGGCCTCGGGCGGGAAATCGGGCGCATACAGGATCACCACGAAGGACCTGTCTGTTCGTAGGCTTCCCCCATAGAACCAGACCTCGACCTGCTCACGTGGGCGGAAGCAACGCGCCACGACGCGGCCATCGGGGAGTCTGAAACGACCTGGCTCGCCATTGAAGAGCAACATGACCGCCCGCGCATCGGTGACACTTCCATAATCCTCCAGGGCCAGGTCGACCCTCTCATCCCAACTCCGCCGAAACTCGTTGCGAGCCGTTTCGGTATCGGGATCCCTGACCTGCCAGAAGGACTCGATGAAAGCATCCCGACGGAAGGGCTCGTCGATGGACAGAAAGTACTCGCGCTCTTCCGGGAGAATCAGCAATGCCACCCGCTCGAGCCACTGCTGGTGCTCACGGTCGAGCTCTCTGCTGGTTTGACCCGACGAGCCGGAGGGGATGGCCAGAAGACAGAACGCCAGAAGGCCGATCGAGAGATCAGGAATCCGCCTTCTGTGACGTGGACAGGACATGGTGCTCCTCACAGGGTACATTCCCCTTCCGCTTCGCCAGGAATGCAGACTCTCGCCTGTTGGACATTCAAGTATCGAGCCAGTTGCCGCGTGGTATTCCACAGCTTCTCCAAGCCATCTGTGCGAGGATCTCCCGGGTAGATGAATAGCACCGGCGGCAACTCTCGTCTGCGTGTAGCCGAGCTGTATTGCGGCATCGGTGGGTGTGCTGCGGCCCTGCACCGGGAAGCGGCGATCGTGTCGGCCGTCGACATCAATCGCCGGGCTCTGGAGATCTACCGGCGCAATTTTCCCCACCCGACCGCCGCTGTGGCCATCGAGTCTTTACCCGCCTCCACTCTGCGCGAATGGCAAGCCGATCTATGGTGGATCTCTCCGCCCTGTCAACCCTTCACTCGAAGAGGTCTCCGGCGTGATCACAGGGACTCCCGTACCCAGAGTTTCCTGGAGATACTCAGTCTTCTGAAAGAGGTGACGCCAAGGTACCTGGCGATCGAGAACGTTCCGGGCTTTCGAGGGTCGATTACCCATTCGCTGCTGCTCGATACGCTCGCAAGGCTCGGCTTCGCGGTCCAGGAAAGGGTGTTGTGTCCCACAGCCTTTGGCATCCCCAATCGGCGGGAACGCTATTACCTGGTAGCAGGCAGAACAGCGCTCAGAGACCTGCCACCGCCTCGCGTCGAGGCTCGTTCGTTGCGCTCGTTCCTCGACCGGGAACCTCCTCCGGGCCTGCGTGTCGATCCCGATCTGGTCAGCAGGTACCGTCATGCACTCAATATCGTCGACCCTCTGGATTCGATGGCCGTCGCCTCCTGTTTCACCGCCGCCTATGGGCACTCTCCGATCCGGAGTGGGTCCTATCTGAAGACACCCTCCGGCTTGCGTCGATTCTCGCCGACAGAGATTCTGCGACTGTTGGGGTTTCCCAAGAGCTATACCCTACCCGCCGATCTTCCAGTCGAAAGTGCCTGGCGGTTGGTTGGCAACAGCCTGTCGCTGCACCCGGTCCGCTACGCCCTGTCGGCGATTCCAGAACTGTCGCGGCTGGTCAGAACGGAAACCCGTGCGGCCACCACCTGACGACGGCAGCAGAAACGGCTTTACGCTCCTCGAGTCTTTGGTGGCCCTGGTTGTCGTGGCCCTGGCGCTGCTCCTGGGATACGGATTCATGATGCGGCAGCCCCAGGCCATCCAGCGTCTGGATGCCGGTGACGAAGCCCTGCGCGCCATCGAAGCGTCTCTGGAAACCCTTCGGGCCGGAGAAATCCCGCTCGAATCCGGGTTCCTGGAGCCCGGCATTGCCTATCCCCCACCCCAAAGAGCCGCAGAACTGGTGGTGGACCTTGACGTTACCTCCACCGAGATACCCGGACTCTATGCCCTGAACGTCGAAGCCCGCTATCGCGTCGGTCGCTCGATTCAGCAGCGCCGGGTCGAAACCATGGTGTGGAGTCCATGAACAGATTCAGATCCGTCGGGTTCACAGTTCTGGAGATGCTTGTGGCGCTTCTCGCCGTCGGTCTGGTCTTGACACTCTCGGTCCAGCTCCTGATGCGCGTGCAGGCCACTTCGCTCGACTGGCGCCGAACTCTGCCCGATCCTGTACCCCAGTTCGCCATTCAGCTACTGCGCAACGATCTTCACCGCTCGCACAGTGTCAGCGGATCGCCTGGCGATGGACCCCTCGTCCTCACCCTGTCCGACGGCAGCTCCGTCTCCTACGAAAGCAGCCTCGGGCAATTGGTGCGCGTGGTAATCGGCGAAGACGGAGCGCCACTTGGCCAGCGCACGGTCATGCGAGGTATCGATCTGTGGAACTGGCACATGCTCGCGCGAGGACTGATTGAAATTCAGGTGGTTTATCGCCGACATCGGGACCCCGGCGGTACAGGTTTCGGGGGGATCGGCGCCTTGAACGATCCTGGGGGCTCGACCGAGACACTCACCCTGCGATTCGCTCAGAGAGCCGGGCCCGGAAAGCGGGTATGGTGAGACGACGACCGACAGGACAAGCTCTGCTGGTGGCCTTGATCATCCTCCTTCTGGTGGTCTCGGCCGCCACGACGGTGGCTCTCCACTTCGCATTTCGCGCCCGCCTGGTTTCGCAGGAGTCCCGGAGGATCCACCTGGTGGCGATGACCGACGCCGCCATCGCGGAGAGCCTGGCCAGACTCCAGCAGAGCTCGGGATATCGGGGTATGGCGCAGCGAGAATTCGACGGCGGCACGATCACCAGCACCATCACTTCACTGCCCGGCAACCGTCGTCAGATCCTGGCCTCCGCCCACTATCGCGGCTGGGATCGACAGGTAAGAGTCCAGGTCAGATTGACGACCGGCGCGCTGGAACTCGAAGGTTGGACCTCGGTGCCGCGGCATTCACACTGATATAACTGCCCGCGATGACTCACGACGTTCGTCCTCCCGGTTCGGCCATGAAGACCACGCTCCTGGTGTTGATTCTGTCGGCGACGCTTACGCTGGCGCTGGTCATGCGGCTCTGGGGCCTGACGAGTGAACCTGTCTGGTTGGACGAGGTCTATTCGGTACTGCTGAGCGATGGTCCCTCCGACCAGATTCTGGAAGCCAACGCCAAGGACGTACATCCTCCTGCCTACTACCTGGGTTTGGGCCGTTGGCGGCAGGTGTTCGGCTCCACACCAGCCGGCATCCGGGGCTACAGCATCCTCTGGAGTCTCATCGGTGTGACCTTTGTCGTCCTGCTGGCAATCGACTCGGGGTTGGACTGGCATGGTGTTTCTTTCGCCGGCATGCTCGCGGCCATCAACCCCATGGACATCTACTTCGCACAGGAAGCCAGGATGTACGCTCAGGCCACCGCCCTCGCTACGGCCAGCTCCTGGATGCTGTGGCGTTGGCTGCAAAGCCGACGCGTCAGCGGCTCGCAGTTGGCCCAGGGAGCCTGGCTGAGTCCTGTACGCGTGTACGGCGGCACTCTTGCTTCAGACGCTCTATCTCGGGGTATTTGTCCTTGTGGCCCAAGGCCTGTTCGCAGCAATCGCCCTGAGCTCGCGGCGGGACTTTCGGGGCCTGATGACCTATGGCGGAGCGAGCCTGGTCACGGCTCTTCTGGCTCTGCCCTGGCTGGTATTCATGCTTTACTACGGGCCCCATAAGCTCGGTCGCCTCGATTGGATCTCCGCCCCCTCCCTCACCGCGCTGTTCCTGCCGTTCACCAAGCAGTTCTACGTCGGCAGGATCACCCCTGACGGGGCTCTCCACCAGGGACTGATACTGCTGTCGGGAATCCTGTCGTTGACCCTCTTCTGGACGCTCGTGCTCGCCTGGCGCCGACACAGTGATTTCACCGGTGTCTCTGCCTACCTCACCTGGATGACCTGCCTTCCGATCGGCCTGGCATTCCTCGTCAGTCATCTCTACCAACCGGTCTATTTCACCTCCCGCTTTTCGGTTCTCGTCCTGCCGACATTCCTGGTATTGATCGCTGTGGCGGCAAGCCTGATGCGGAAGAAAGGACTCCGGTTCACGTTTATGATCCTGATAGTCGGCGTGATGGCGGCCGGGTGTGTGGTCCAGGGCAAGCAGCTCACCAAACCTGGCATGGCCGGGTTTGCCGAGCTGTATCGCCAGATTGGGCCACCTGACCACGTGGTCCTCCTGCCTCCCGACAGCACAATCACGGCGTCCTACGCGCTCGGATTCCCGCTCGTCAACGCTCAACAGCAGCACATCCAAGAGTCCATCGAGGCCCAGGGCGAGACCGTGGTCTGGGTAGGGGTCAGGAGAGGCTACCTCGAAACCGCTGACCCCAGGGTACGGCGAGTCTTCGAATGGCTTCTTTCTCTCGGTCCCAAAGAGAAGCTCGCCGATGTCGACGGGATGGAGATCTGGCAGATCAACGGGCGGCAACTAGGGCGATGAGCTCGATTCGAGCCGGGTGAACGTCGGGACCGGCTCGAGGAGGTTCTTGCACCGCAAGACGTCCTCATACCGCACCATGCGACCCTGCCGGAAAATACGAATGGGCTCCTCTTCGTCGCAGCGAGCAAAGAGCAACCGAAGCTGCTCACCGATTTTGTCCTTCTCGTCGGTAAGAAAGAGCATGTCGGCTCCCTGGAGTTGCTCGGGTGTGTGCCAGTAAAGCGAGGCCAATCCGTGCAGCCCACGTCCGAGGACTCTGCCCAATCGCGTCTCGAACTCGCCTGCGCTGTCGAAACCCAGAAGGTGCGTGATGGTGTAACTGTCAGAGCCGACGAGCTCACCCGGACGCAAGCGCTGGCGTACCCCCTCGACCACTTCATCACCCCCGTAGAGATACGAGATCGGACTATTTGCCAGCCGTTCATCGCTCTGCCGGGCGATAGCAGGGACGGATAGCAGGATGTCGGGTTGCGAGACGAGGAACAGGGCCGGCAGACAGATGCCGAGGCAAAAGACGGCCGCCCCGATCGTCATCCACTTGCGTCCCGGTATCTCGACCAGGGCAATGGCCACGACACCCAGTGCCAGAGCTGGGGCTCCCCAGTGTGCCCCGACTCGCTGCTTCAGCGCGATCAAACCCCAGAAGACCAACGGCGTCAAGGTAGCCACGCGATAGACCGACCAACCGACCTCCTTGTGGCGGCGCGATGCCCACAAAGCCATGAGCATGGCTACGAAGAGGAAAGGCGTTGCCAGGCCCAGGTTGGCACCGATGAATTCGAGCAGGTGCTTGGGCCCACCCAGCAGATCCCAGTCACTTTCAAAGAGCGACAGTACATTGCTGAAGCCCCGTCCCGACTCCCCCATGCCGCTGTGGCGCCCGGTCAGCTGAAAGAGGATGTTCGCCCAGTGATGCTGCGCACCCCAGATCCACACAGGGAGTGTCAACAGAAGTGAGAGCGCTGCGGCCAACCACGGAGTTGCCGTCTTGAGGTCTGCCCGTACCGCCTTGCTGCGCAAGGCCGGGATGAGAGCGGCGGTGACGATGATGATCGGGAACTTGGCCAGAAAGCCCAGACCGGCGGCAATGCCAAAGCCCCACCAGGCACGCCTTTCCCCTTGACCTATGGCGATCGCCGCCCAGGTGGCACCTGCATACGCCGTCACCAGAACCACGTCGGTCGAAGCATAGGAGCTGGCGAGAAAGTAGATCGGCATTATCTGCAGCAACAAATAGGCCCAGGTGGTCTCCCGCCACCCGCCACCCAGTCGGCGAACAATCGGAATCAAGAACAAGGCGAGCAGTACGCTCGCCAGGATGGCCGGGGCGCGCACTGCCAGGGCGGTCTCGCCCAGCATCGCGCGAAAGGGCACCATGGCCCAGATCACCAGCGGTGGCTGATCGAAGTAGCTCCAGTCGAGGTGTCGAGAGCAATCCCAATAGTAGGCTTCGTCTCCCGAAAGGGGAAAGACGGCCGAGCCCACGACCCGGATCAGCGTCAACACACCGACGATCAGAAGATACTTCTTCACCGGTTTCGAGCGGAGGTCTTTTGGGCAGCGTTGTCGGTCTGGCTGGCTTCGCGATCGAGCTGTCTCTTCAGCGACCAAAGCTCCCGCAGTGTCTGGGTGACAGTCGAGGTCTTGACTGTCGTACTTCCCAGCTCTCTCGGTCGGTGCTGGACTGCGACCTGGGCCCAGCTCTGGCCAGCCAACCTGGCGCGGGCATAGAGCTCGGCATCGATCAGAAATCCGTCGCTGGAGAGTCGAACCTTCTCGAAAAACGAGCGTCGAAACAGCTTGAAGGCACAGTTGACATCCCGGACTCGCAGGCCGAGGAGCCAACCCTGGAGTTTGTTGTAGACACCCGAGGTCACAAAGCGGATCCAGCGATCCTGACGGCCCTTGCGGTAACCCGTCACCATGTCGACCTCCGCCAACAGGGGATAGAGATCTGCAATGTCGTGGAGATCGAACTGTGCATCCGCGTCCGTGTAGAAGATCGCCTCATACCGACACTCGGAAAAACCACAGATCAGGGCCCGGCTGTACCCAGAGTTCTCCTCCTGTGTCACCACACGGAGGTTTTCAATCCGGGCAGCCCACTCCGTGAGAATCTCCGGTGTCCGATCCGTCGAGCCATCGTCCACGATCACCAGCTCCCACGTCTCGCAGAGGTCCTCGAGCGCCGTCACCGCTTCTTCCAGGGCCACGGGCAGCACTTCCTGCTCGTTGTAAGCAGGCATCAGCGCGGACAGCTCTGGTATTGGTTTCGACATACCCCCGCCGCAGCGCAACCTATCAGATTAAGCCCGTTCGAAAGTGTTCAGGCCTCTGAATCAGCGGGGGCGTGAAGTGCCTCGACCCGTTCCAACATCTCAGTCGATTCGGCCGGCCCAAGGATGCCGCAAAGCGCCATGGCGAGAGCGCTGGCAAGGAGTGCAGCGACGACCGGCGCCATCGGCAGGTCGAGGACCTCGAAATAGACAACCACGTAGGTTGCGGCTCCGGTTACCAGGGCTGCGACCCCACCCATCAGATTCGCTCGCTTCCACCACAACCCCGCAATGGTGGGTACGAAGAGGCTCGCGCTCAGCAACCCCACTCCAGCGGTGTAGAACTGACTGATCAATTCGGGCGGTGAGATGGCCCAATAGAGTGCCAGGAGACCGATCACCCAAGCCGATCCAATACGGATCACCGAAAGCGTCTTTTCGCCAGGATTCCTGCGCATCAGGCTTCCCAGAATGTCGTGGGCGATCGCCGAGCTGCAGGCAAGCAGGAGGGCGTCCGTCGTCGACATGACCGCTGCCAAGACAGCTGCGACCGCAATACCGCGAATCAACGGTGGAAACTCCGTCTCCATTACCTTGAGGAAGACCTGGTCGGCATCCTCGAGACCGGGAAACTGGAGCTTGCCAACCGGAACGATCGCCAGTACCGCTGCCAGAATCATCACGCTGTAAGCCAGCATGGCCAGATTCAGCGATAGGCGTGCCCCGGCAGCGTCTTTGGCGGTGAAGACCCGCATCACGATATGGGGGATGACCGGGATAGCCGTCGCCCAGATGACAAAGTAACCCAGATAGCTCGCTGTCGACTGTCCGGACACCTGACCCAGCTCTGGTGCCACCGCCGTGGCTTGCTGCATCAGGTCGGCCGGTGAACCCAGCCGCCACATCATGGCCACCGCAGTCCCCACCACAACGACCAGCATGAGCAGCCCCTGAATCACATCGGTCAGAGTGATCGCGATCATGCCGCCGAACGAGACGTAGACAACGAAGACCAGAGTGGCTACGACCAGTGCCGTGTCATAGGGAATGCCGAGAAGAGCATTGGCGGTGATGCCGGCGGCTTTGAGCTGCGCAACGATGTAGATCGTGAACGCGATCACGATCACGCTGGGGACCAGGTACCGAACCAGATTACTCGGGTATCTGAAGGCGAGGAAGTCGGTGATCGTGTACTTGCCGAAGTTCCGCAACTGGCGCGCAACGAGAATCGAAGCGAGTGGGAACCCCAGGACGGCTCCGGCAAACAGCGCCAGGGTGGCGGGAATGCCTTGTGAATAGGCCAATCCCATGACGCCGATGATGGATCCACCGCTTGCCAGGCTGGCCATTATGGCCATCGCGTTGACCGTGGTGCCGATGCGCCTGCCTGCGACCCAGTACTCGTCGCCCGATCCCATGACCCTGCGTGAAGCGAAGACCCCGATCCCGATGCAGCCGGCGAGATAGAGCAGAACCAGAGTCCGTTCGAGGATCAACCTGTGACCTACCTTCGTCGACGACCCATGAGAAAGATCGCCAAGGCCAGCGCCGGGGACACCACCATCAGCGCTGCCATCATCCAGCCGAAAACCACCATTCCGGCAATCTCCACATGGCGCCATAGCGGCAGAAAAGCAACTGCACTGAAAAGGATCAGGAAGACGAGAACCGCGGCCTCCACCCTGCCCATCTGGAAAAAGGACTTCACGGTGCCGCAGCGTACAGCAAGCCTCCGGCTGGGACAACGGCAAGACCCGGATTGCTGAGATCAGGCGCCCCGTGTGGCTGGACTTCGGCGGCATGAAACTCCCTTTCTCAGCCTGGGAAAAGGCCGGGGTGCGGCTGTGAATCACGCCATCGGGAGTGCCATGGCTTGGGGCCGTTTCTTTCGTCGATCAGGACTCTTCGAGCACCCACTGCGACGCCCGATGCGCCAGTTCTGCACCGTTGCGAAGATCGAGTTTCTGGCGAATCCTCTGACGGTAGGTCTCCACGGTCTTGACACTCAAATGCAGCCGATCGGCAATCTCCCGAGTCGTCAATCCATGTCCGATCCAGCGAAAGACCTCGAACTCGCGGTCCGAAAGCGACTCTACGCTCAATGCGCCGGGTACTTCCTCCTTCCTGAGCATTCGACTGATCAGTTGCTCCGACATCTCCTCGCTCAGGTAAATCCGTCCGTCGAGGACCCGCCGGATCGCATCGATGATCTGCCGAGCCGCATTCTCCTTGCTGACGAATCCCAGGGCCCCAGCCCGCAGAGAACGCCGAGCATAGATGCTCTCGTCGTGCATGGAGGACACCAGCATCCTCACCGTGCTGGCGTGCTCCCTGATCCGGCGAATCAGCTCCAGGCCATCACTGCCTTTGAGCGAAATATCGATGACGGCGATGTCGGGTCGAGTCGAATCCACCAGATCCATGGCCTCGTCAGCACTCTCGGCCTCGCCACAGACCACGAGATCCGCCTGTTGGGAGATCAAGGCCCGCAACCCTTCGCGAACAATCGGGTGATCGTCGACAATGAGCACGCGATGGGCTTGACGATTCATGGTTTCGAGTCTATCCCTCTTCTGTAGGGGATTCCACTACAGGAAATTCCTCTTTCTCCCGATTGCATCCATGCCGACACAGGTATCCAATAGATCTTGCGTCGTCGTTGGTGACGGGGCGGACTTGAAACCGAAACTATGGCGTCTTTTTGACTTGCTACAGCAACCCCCCCTCAGGAAAGAAGACATCCCCAGTGCATACCAGCTAAATCTCCGGATGAATTCCGGCCAGCCGCACTGCCATAGATTTTCATAAGCCTGCTCCGTTACTGACGACGCTGCTTTCTGCCCTCGCCGACAATCCCGAGCCAGTCGCGAAAGTCGCCTCGCGGACTGCCTTCAACCGGCCTCGGCGACAAGAGACTCCAGACGCTCGAGGCCCCTCTCGACTTCGTCCTGGTTCGGTCCAAAGGAAAGTCTGACGTGCTGATGGAATCGGGAGAGGTGCCGCGCCCTGCGCCGCCCCGGGTTGACATCGAAGAAGACGCCGGGCACACAAATAACCTGCCGATCGAGCGCAGCACGAAAGAAAGCCATGCCATCCGATAGGGGTTCTGGTAACTCACGCAGAGAGACAAAGACATAGAACGTGCCGTCAGGGTCTCGATCCACGATCATCCCCATCCCTTTCACCGATTGCAGCATCAGATCTCGCTTGGGGAGAAAGACCTTGCCAATGGACATCGCCTCGTCTAACACCCTCCGCTCGTCGAGCAACTCGATAGCGGCCCGTTGTAGAGGTTTCGACCCACCTCCATCGAGAAACGAACCAGCGCTCTCGAGCGCCTGGATAACGGCCTTCGGCCCCAGAGTCCAGGTCACGCGCCAACCCGGATAGCGCCAGTTCTTGGTCAATCCATCGAGTATCACCACCGGATCGCGATCCACGTCGTCCACATATCGAGCAGCGCTGACCGACGGCCCCGGCTCTTCAGGTGGATGACGCCAGATGAAATGCGAGTAGAACTCATCCAATACCAGAGAGCACTCCAGGTCGCGGCCGACCTCGATCCACTTCGCGAGCTGCTCACCGGCGATCAGCTTGCCCATCGGGTTGCAGGGATTGGAGAGCAGTACCGCCCCGAGACCTCGACCCTGGATCTCGCGCTGCAAGTCCAGCGGGCTGAACTCGTAGGCTCGATCCCGGCTCAGCAGGATGGGGATCGGTGTCACCAAGCGGAAGATCTCGAGGAGCTCCTCGTAGGCCGTGTAGTCGGGCAAGAAATGGCCCAGATTTACGTGCCCGAGCGCGGCCACCACGCGGGTCAGGCCGGCGCGTCCGCCTCCGGATATGGCTACATTCTCTGCGCTGTACTGAGACGGCAGTCCCCTGCGATAGAGGTGGTTGTACAGCGCGGCCACGGCTTCCCTCAATTCCCAGAGGCCGGGCACTGGAGCATAATCGTGATCTGCCGGATCTATTTCCAGATCGGTGATTCGTGACGGCGATCCCGCAATCGACCCCGTCTCGGGCTGCCCCTGCCCGAGATTGGACCAGTCCGGATGACCAGACCGATAGCCTCGAAGGTGGGCTTCGGTGGTCACGTAGATCACACCCGTGCGCGGCACCTGCCGAAAGGCCTGGATGCCATCGGCATCCCTGCTGCTCTTGCGCTCTCTCATCGGATCGTCCCTCGCCTGCGAAGCCACTTCGACCGGGAAGACCGCCCGACGCGGCTTGTTCGCCATGTATGTCCTGTCGATCGCCTTGGGATAGGCCTCATGACCGGACTCGCATCTCTTCCCACACAACCTTCAATCGAGATAGCCCAGAGCTTCGAGTCTCTCCATCATCTCTTGATCGACCGCGGATTCGCTGCTGATTGCGCTCGGACTGATGGTGCCATAGGAATCGATTGTGGTGACAGGGTGCTGAGCGAGAAACTCGGGCGCAAAGACCTGAGTTGGAACCTCCTCGACAATGTCGCTCGGCACCGGGAAACCCTTGATCCCCAACAGAATGGGCATGATGTGGAACAGGGTGAGCTGCCCCGCTTCTCCTTGACCGAAGGCCGGTCCAGACGCCAGGAAGATGCCACTCGGGCCGCTCTGGTGGTTGTATCGCCGCCGCTTGTTCTTCTGGACTTCGAGCGTGAAACCGTGGTCCGAAATCACCACCACGTTGCCTTCGCCGAAGCCGGCCACCAGCTCACCGACCACGCGATCGACCTGACGATAGGCTTCAGAGACTGCTTGACCAAAACGCCGGACCTCCTCAGGGGGACTCTGCAGGTGGTCCTCGACCAACTCGGAAAATTTCAGGCTGGAGTGGGAAAGCATGTCGACCAATCGAAAGATCACCATCATGTCCGAAGGCGGCACATCTTCCGCATGGGCACGCTCCAGGAAATAAGCCGCAATACGGCGGTGGGTCTCGAACATCGAGTAGTAGTACCTGAACTCGCTCAGCAGTTCATGGTGCTTGTAGGAAGCATCCTCGGTCGAAGCAAAGGTCTCTGCATCGATATCCATGAACTGTCGCGCCTGGTCGAGACCGACCTGATCAGGACGCATGATCATCGGTGCCAGTTGCGCGTAGAGCGTCTCGGGAAAAGTCATTGCCTCGTGGACATCGCCGTATCCTCTGGCTGCCCAGCGCCAGAAGTAGGTCCGGTCGGTGACCATACGACCGAGGATTGCTTCGGCTGGCCAGGTCGCCCACCAATTGATGACGTCGAGTGGGGAGTCGAGGGCGGTGCTGATATTCCAGAAAGCCGGCACCCGACGCTCCAGGCTGGTTGCGGGACTGGTTACGATTTCTCCTCGCTGCTGGAGCCAATCGTAGAGCCTGGGTAGGCCAAATCCCTTGGCCAAGACCTCAGGCCCGGGCATTGCGTGCCGCCCACCCCTGGCATGCACGACAGTGTGTCCTTCGATCCCGTGATCGGCAGGGTCCTTGCCGGTCACCACGGTTGTCCACAGCGCCGGCGAGCGGGTCGGAAGGATGGTCGCCAACGGGCCGCGGACCCCAGACTCGACGAGAAGCTGGAGGTTCGGCAGCTCGCCTCGAGCCATCAGCGGATCGATGTACCGCCAATCGGCGCCATCGAGTCCGATGACGAGAAGACGCTGCCCGCTAGGCTGCATCTCCGGGAGAGTCGAGCCCACTTCATCTATCGAGACTCCCTGCGGCCACAGCCACCAGACAAAGATCGCCAAAGCGGCGATCGAGAAGCCTCGATACCACCAGCCCCGACCTCGGCTCCAGACCACGGTCAAAACGATAGCTACCAGAGCCAGGACGAAGGCCGGCGTCGCCCTCGGGTCTGCGAAGCCCTCGGCTGCGAAACCGAGCAACCTCTGGCTGGGCGCCCGGTTGACGAACAGGCTGAGACCCAATACGGCAATCCCGGTAAGCCAGAGGACAACCCTGTCAACCGGCTTTCGGGTCAGCTTCCGGGCCAGCCAGCCAATCAGAAACAAGCCAACTCCCATGGGCAGCAGGAACAGGGACACCCAGCGCCACCAGAAAAGCCCCACCGAGGGCTCGAAGCGCTCGGCCTGAGACGCGAAGCTCAGCAGCACGATCAAACAAGCAGTCAGAATACTGATCCAGACAAAGCGCTCTAAGGTTTTCAATCCTCTTCCCAATCCCAGAAATAGTCCTTGTTGGTTAGCTCCACCGCATCTGGGTCGCCCGACAGGATCTCGCTGCCATCCCCGGAGATCGCATTGCCCGGATCGTCTTTGCGCAAGACGGCCAGAAGCTCTTCGAGATCCCTGGATTCGCCCTCCCAATACTCGACGGTGCCAAAATGCGGCCAACCGACGCGAAAAGCCGCATCGTGCCACCGCCGGGCAAGCCAAACAGCGTAGCGCACCATGCGCAGTCCGCGGAGAGGCTCGATCAACCGCAAGCTGGACCTATCGAACAGACGCATCTGCTCGTAGCCAGCAATGAAGAACTCACGCAATCGCAATGTCTCTGCATCGCGCCCCGGAAGCGCTAGCCACATATCCTGCACCGCTGGACCTCGGCACATGTCGTCGAAGTCGAGGACGTGGAACTGACCGTCGCGCAGCAGCACGTTTCCCAGATGGAGATCAGCGTGAATCCGATGCGTGTCGACCGAGCTCAGCAGTGGGTCCGCCAGACGGGCGATGGCCTCCGCCGCGCGACAATAGCGACCTTCCAGGCCGGCAGGCAGTGACCGGTGTTCCCGCAGCCATTCCACAGGACGGCGGATGAACGAATCGGCATCGAGAGGTCGCCGCGAGGATTCCGGCGCCGCCGCCGCGACGTTGTGAGCTCGGCCCACCAGCATGCCAAAACGCTGGGCCAGATCAGCGGAAAGCTCGTCGGGCGCCCGCCCGCCGCGTCGATCCGAGAGGCTGTAATAGATCCCGTCGATCGTCTTGAGCGTGCTTCCGTCGGGAAAGGGTCGAACCGTGCAGACCGGGATATCCGCTTCGTCGAGCTCCCGCAGAAAACGGTGCTCCTCGAGGATCTGCGGCTCGCTCCACCGGCCGGGCCGGTAGAACTTGGCAACCAGCCGACTCCGGTCGACAAGCTCGACCTCATAGACCCTGTTCTCGAAGGAGTTGAGCGGATAGCAGAGATTGTTGCACTCGAGGCCACCGGCTTCGACCGCGGACAGCACCTTCTCGGGAGTCAGTTCGAGAAACAGATCTGTGAGGGGAGAGTCGACCATATTGGGCACCCGTTGCAGACGCCGCAACGGTAGCAGACTCGGTTCCCGGCTGTTCCGCTCATTCCGGCAGTGTCTGCGACTGTCTCAGGGCAAGCCACAGCGCGGATTCGAGTGCTACCGCATCGGGAATCGACTCATCGGGTTCGATACCCCTTCCACCCCCTGTCCAGTTTCGGCTTCGCAGTTCTGGCCGGCCACCGGGATCTGCAATACAGCGAGTAACGGAGAGGGCACTGCGCGAGACGGCTGTGCAAACAGAAAGTCGATGTATTTGCCGGTGGTCATACATTGGACAGACCCCAGTCCAGGGAGAATACTCGAAGGACGCACGCTTCGACCTGGCTCGAACGGGGCAGGCCGACGGTGGCATTTGCGCTACCTGGAACAAGCGATGACCAAAGACCGCTCGCATCTGCATCTCGTCAAGCCCGCCGACTCCAAGCGGCCCGGCATCACGATATCGCCTTACCATAGCCCCCCCTTCCCGATTCAGGGGCTGGTTCTCGAAGAGGACACCTGGTTCGCTCTCAGCTCGTCACCGGAGTTTCAAGAAGTCGAAGACCACCCCATTCGGGTGATGACCGACGCGTGGGAGGCCGAACCGGCGGTGCCGGGAAGCGTTCATGTCCGGGGCGGGTACCCCTTCCGCATTCTGGCGGTCGTCCACGACCTGTCTAGCGACCCCACCTGGAAAATCGAATGGATCGAAATGGCGCTGCGCCGCAGCCTGGAAGTCGCAAGTCGGGAGGGACTGCAGGCGCTCGGCATCGAACCCCTCGGAGCGGTTCATGGCCGTTTCGACCCAGCCGAATTCGACGCCCTGCTGGAGCGCATTGTCGATGAGAGCCCGGACCAACCGCTCGATATCTGGCGGATCGGGCTGCAGCGCTAGCCAGTCAACCCCCTGGGCCGGTGCCGACACGCCGATATTGAAACCGTCGGGGTACCTCAACCCAACATGAGAGTGGCGCCAGGAATAGCTCCTGTGCCGACCCCGATCGCTGCCTTCACCGCGATGCGCAACACCGCGAGACAACCGGCTCACCGCGGGGCCTCAGCCATGGCGCAACTGGACCTGCTTGCGGCCCGACTGCTATGGATACAGACCAGGGCAGGGGCCTATCGCGATCTCCATCCATCGGCTCGACTGTCCAGAATCGATGCCAGAACCGCCGGATCGTTCGTCGGCAGCTGGCAGGCGTAGTTCTCGCACACGTACGCGGTGGCCTTGCCCTCCAGGCGCTCGAGAGAGCCGTAGAACTCGGCGGCTTTGCCGAGCACCGATCCCTCTTTCCCTCCTACCCTCAGCAGAATCTTGTGTGGCAGGAACCGCTGGGTGACCACTTCGAGCATCTGTCGCGTGTCCTCGGCGTCGATCTCTCCGGCAATGACGATCTGCTGCGGTGGCTGGAGCGCGAAATCGACCGTTGCCAGCATCTGAGGCATGGAGATCGGACTGGTGTCGAGAAGGCTCGAGACCGACCCCGCGGCCTGCTCGGCCATCCGACGCCATTCCGGACGATCGAGAATCCAGGCCAGTCGTAGGAGATTTCCAGCAGCCACTGAGCTACCGGAGGGCTCGGCGCCATCGTGCACCTCGCGGGTCCGCAGGATGATCGACGGGTCGTCGCCCGAGGTCGCAAAGAAACTCCCGGTTGCGTCATCCCAGAAGAGCCCATTCTGCGCTTCGGTCAACCTCACTGCAAGGTCCAGCCAACGGGCGTCGAAACCGGCCTCGTAGAGGTCCAGCAGCCCCTGGACGAGAAAGGCATAGTCCTCGAGATGGGCCGGATGACGCGCCTCGCCGTCTCGGAAGCGCCGCAGTAGGGTACCGGACGCCTTGTCGAGGAGCGCCTCGGCCACAAACCCTGCCGCTCGAATTGCCGCTTCCAGATACCGCGACTCCCCGAGGCTCGAGGCCGCACGAGAGAAGGCCGAGATCATCAGGCCATTCCAGGCAGTGATGATCTTGTCGTCCCGATGGGGGCGGAGACGCCGGCCCCTCGCCTCCAGCAGTGCGCGCTTGCCTCGCTGGACAAGCTCCTCGATCTCCTGCGCGGATCGCTCGAATTTTCTGGCTGCCTGACCCACTGACAGGGCTTGATAGAGGACATTGCGAGCTCCGAGCTCCCCTGTCGGATCAGTGATGCAGTTGCCCACCGCCGTAACTCCGAAGATTTCCATGAACGGCGTGGCGTCCTCGGCACCCAGGACCTCCTCGACCTCGGCAGCGGTCCACATGTAGAAAGCGCCTTCTTCTTTCTGATCCGGTCGCTCGGGATCGGGGGCGCTATCGGCATCTTCAGCCGAGTAAAACCCGCCGGCAGGATCGGTCAGGTCCCGCAGCACGTACTCCAGCGTGTCCCTGACCACCTCTTCGAAGAAGCTCTGCGCCGTGATCTGGTACGCCTCGAGGTAAGAGCAGGCCAACTGGGCCTGGTCGTAGAGCATCTTTTCAAAGTGCGGAATCCGCCAGTAGTCGTCTACCGAGTAGCGATGGAATCCCCCACCCAGATGGTCGACCATCCCTCCCGCCCACATCTTGCGAAGCGTATCCAGGGTCATGTCGAGCGCCGGGCCTTCCTCGGTCCGGGCCCAGTATCGAAAAAGGAAATTGAAAGTTGCAGGTCGGGGAAACTTTGGAGCCCGGCCGAAGCCACCGTGCTTGGCATCGTACGACTGAGCGAGCTGGAAGTATCCCTTGTCGAGGACCTGCTCGAAGGCGTCTCTCAGGGATGCCAGGGAAGACTCATTCGCAGAACCGATTGAGGATTCCTGACGGGCCAGGGCCTGGTAGATCTTTTCGGCAGAACCGTCGATCTCAGCCCGCTTCTCCTGCCATGTCTGACCGATACTCTGCAGAATCTCCGGAAATCCAGGCCGGCCATGGTAAGACCGTGGTGGAAAGTACGTCCCTCCAAAAAACGGCTTGAGCTCCGGAGTCAGCCATACCGAGAGAGGCCAACCTCCTTGGCCAGTCAGCGCTTGCACCGCGGTCATATAGACACGATCCACATCGGGCCGCTCTTCCCGGTCGACCTTGATGTTGACGAAGAGCTCATTCATCAGATCTGCAGTCGCCTGGTTCTCGAAAGACTCACGTTCCATGACATGGCACCAATGGCAGGTCGAGTACCCAATAGACAGGAAGATCGGCTTGTCCTCCCGTCTCGCTCTGGCGAAGGCCTCCTCGCCCCAGGGAAACCAGTCCACCGGGTTGTGGGCATGCTGCAACAGGTAAGGGCTCTTCTCTTCAGCCAGCCGATTGGCTGGAGGCTCTTTTTCGTGTCCGCTCATCGTATGTTCCCGTTCGACTTCAGTTTGCAGTGCAGGGTCGCTTTCTCCAGCGAACACCTCGGGGGACAACGTCCGAAATGATACCCTCCCAGCCGCTGCTCGCTCTCGGGCCCATTTGCAGCGCCGCTCAGACGATGCTCCGGGACATCCTCACCAAGCTGGCACTGGCCTCTGGTGCCTTGATTCTCAGCCTGATCGGCGTCGAGCTGGCTCTTCGCGCCCCGGTCTTCGAGAAGACACCGTTTCGTGCCGACAACGTGAATGCCAGAAATCGGTCGCCGATGAGCCGGCCCGACCTGCGAGAGCCCCGATCGGAAATTTCAGCCAGAAGCGATGCATTTCGGATCCTCGTGGTCGGAGACTCTTTCGCTTGGGGAGACGGCCTCCACACCCTGGACGCGTTTCCATTTCGTCTCGAGCGACAGCTCAACGCCGTCTCTGACAGCCGGCGCTTCGAAGTCATCAACTGGAGTCATGCAGGGTGGAGCACCCGGCATCAGGTGAACTCGCTACAGGGCGAGCTCACAGGGCTCGAGCCCGACCTCATCATCCTGAGCTTTGTCCTGAACGATCCCGAACCCCGCCATGCTCGTGAGCGCGAAAGGGAGCAAGTCCAACTCCATCCCCGAAAGCCGAGCAGCGCCTGGGAAGCCTTACTGTACCGCCACAGCAGATTATTCGCTTTCGCGTGGAGGCGCGTCGACAACACGCGAATCCGTCGAGAGCTCACGACTTACTATTTCGAGCTGTTCGAAGACGAGAGCTGGCTCCACTGCAAGTGGGCCCTCGGCGATCTGAAAGAGCTTGCCGCGGCAGACGGAATCCCCATCGCTATGGTGATCTGGCCGATTTTCGACAGCGAAGTCTTCGATGATTCCTATCCCTATCTCGAGTTGATCGCCAAAGCCGAGAAAGCGGGACGCTCCCTGAAGTGGCCGGTACTCGATCTCTTCCCGAGCTTCCGAGGACTGGATGGACGTCGCCTGGCGCTGATCCCCTACACGGACTCTCACCCCAGCGAGCTGGCGCATCGCATCGGAGCGGACGCGATTCTGGATTTCCTGATCGCGAGCGAACTGGTGCAGATCGCCTCTGAGGCCACCACGGCCTCGCCACATCAGGATTGAGCGGTGATTACATCTCCTTCAACTGCGACGGAATTCACTGATTTCAAAAGGCTTGCTCCCTATACTCCAGGCGGGCGAGCGCACGGCCTCGCGCGAAGCTGCAAGCCATGAGTCTGCAAAGCCGAATCCTGATCCTGGTCGTCGTTCTCCTGCTCGTCCTGCTCGGCGGCGTGCTGTCGTCCGTCTTCGGACTCTCCGAGCTGGGTAAAGGACTCGTCGCCATCGGGATCACAGCGGGACTCGTGGCCCTGGCGGGAGCCTTCCGTGAGTCGACCGAGACTACCGAGCAAATCCGCAGCCTCGAGAACGCCGCAAGGCGCATCGCCGCAGGCGACTATGGTGCCGAGCTACCGACTGGAAAGAGGGGAGAGCTCATGAGCCTGGCACAAGAGATCGAGGCACTACAACGGGAAGTACAGTTTCGCGAGGAGGCCTTCAATCACCTCGCTTTCTATGACGATCTCACGGGTTTGCCCAATCGCAATCAGTTTCGCATCGATCTCTGCGATCAGATCGAGGAAGCTGGCACAGGCGGCCGCCGGCTCGCTATCGGCATGGTGGACTTCGACCGTTTCAAGGGCATCAACGACACTCTGGGGCATCATTTCGGCGAGCGCCTGCTCAGCGAAATCGCCGACCGGCTCTCCATTACCGCTGATCGTCTGGGAATCAAGGTCGCTCGACTGGGGGGTGACGAATTCGGGCTTCTGCTGTCGGCGGAGAACGTGGTCGAGGCGAGAGAGACCATCGAGCGACTGCATTCCCTGCTCGGCACCTCCATCGAGATCGACGATCTGCGTATCGACATCCAGGCGAACACAGGTTTGACCGTATATCCCGACCAGGGTGGCGATGCCGAGACACTGCTGCAGCAGGCAGAGGTCGCGATGTATGTCGCCAAGGCGCGGCGGCTGAAGACGACCTTCTACGAGGCAAGCCAGAACGGCCACAGCGTCCACCGGATCGGCCTCATGAGTGATCTTCGCAAAGCGGTGGAAAACGACGAGCTGGATCTTCGCTTTCAACCCAAGCTCGACCTCGCTAACGGCAGAGTCGATCAAGCGGAGGTCTTTCTGCGGTGGACTCACGCCACCCAGGGCGAGATCGGCCCTGCCGAGTTCATCCCCATTGCCGAACAGACGGGTTTCATTCGTGACATCACAGCGTGGGTCATGAAGCGGTCGCTCGAGCAGGTAGGGCTCTGGCTCCATCACGGCCTCGATGTCTCCGCCGCAGTCAACGTCTCGGCACTCGATCTGCACGACAGGACGCTTCCGGCGAGATTGCAGCAGATGCTCGATGCCAGTGGGGTCTCTCCCGACCACCTCGTGCTGGAGGTCACCGAAAGCACCGTCATGACCGACTTCGAGACAGGTCAGCGGGTTCTCGAGGAGCTCGACGGCATGGGCATCGCGATTTCGATCGACGATTTCGGCACCGGCTACTCGTCACTGGCCCAGCTGCGACGGCTGCCGGTCCGTGAGCTCAAGATTGATCGCTCCTTCATCAGCCAGATGGGCACCATTCGAGAAGTCGAACACATCGTGCGGTCGACCATCGAGCTTGGCCACAACCTGGGACTGCGGGTCGTGGCCGAAGGTGTCGAATCGAGCGACACCATGGAGAGCCTGCGCGAGATGGGCTGCGACCTGGTCCAGGGCTTCTTCATCAGCAAGCCGCTCACCGCCATGCAGCTCGAAAAATGGCGCAACCGGGTACGCAGCGCGCGGGCCACGGGCTGAGTTGCCTACCGCCCCGTAACCGGTGGGCCACCCTCCGCAGTCAGGTTCTTCTGCACTTTGCTCCACCACTCTGGATCTGGCGTCTCGCAACGCTGCAGGGTCTTGTCCCGACGCTGCAGCACAGCCGCGATCTGGGCCTTGGACAGCAGATCGCCCAACTTCTGCTTCAAACCCCTCGCTTCCAGAGATCCGAGCGCTCGCAGAAAGGCGGCACCTACCGGGCCACAGCCTTCCGTCTGCAGGAGATCGATCTCGGGATCGACCCCGAACGAGACACCGTTGTCCACCACCACGACTCGCGGGGGAATCGTTGGCAGCACGACCTTTCCGAAGTCGAGCCTGTCCTCCAGTCCGATCAATGCATTGAAGGCCCGCGCCCTGGCGAGCAATGGCTTGAATGCGTCGTCGGCTGCTGCAATTTCGGCGTCTGAAATCTGAGATCTGTCTCGCCCCCCCTGCACCCAGATCTGGAGAGCTCCCTTCCTTCCTTCCACTTTCCGCAAGACTGTCACTGGCACCATGTTCAGATCCAACATCCGGTCGAGTCGGTAGGCAGCAACCTGATTCTGATACATCCGTCGCGATTGTCTCCCCTTGTCGGCCGCCTCCCTTGCAGTTTCCCGAGCATCGCCCCACAGGGCACGCAGCTTCAGGTCCTTCTGCTCCAGGTCGAGAACGAGAACCGCCAGCCCTTCGACGAGGGCGGCGTCGAGCGTTGATTGGCTCTTGATCTCGGCGGTCTCGAGAAATCTCTCCAATCGGTGATCCGAGAGGTCCTCTTCTCCGGCAGGCCAGCCTTCGCCCTCGGGTGGCTCCGGGATCGCCGCCATCAGCACCGACTTCTCGGGATCGAAAGCGAAGACGTCTCCGCCTTCCATTACGACAGCCATCGGTGGACGCCCGTAGCTCATGCCGACGTCGGCGCGATAGACCTTGCCACCAAAGCGGCTGTTGATCCGCCCGGTACGAGTGACCGTGTGGCCCACCATCTCGGCCCGAGCATCGAGAAGCTCCAGGACCTTGTCCACTCGCAGGCGCTCGAGCCGCTCGTCGTCGGTCGACGTGCCCCTGTACCAAACCGGTCCCGCCGCTGCGAATGCCAGGCCATCATGCGCCTCGAGAACCGCCCTGGCGGCGCCCACATCGGCTCTGGAGCCATTCTGTTCCACTGCCTGATGGGCCACAGCCAGAATCAAGCCGAAGTCGCGTGGCCAGGGAATAGCGTCCCCCAACCTGTCGGCACTGTCGAGGAACTTCTGGATGTTCGCCTGAACCTGTTGGTTGATCGCATCCAGGCCCAGCTCGGCCACCTGCGGAGTCAGCCCACCGTGCACAAAGAGCACATCGTTGACCTTGACCACTGTAGGCTGCTCGAGCAGCCAGGAACCGTACTCTCCGTCGGGCTCGAAGGCGCGCGCCCGAGCGAAGTAACCCGGTGGGAATTTCTCTTCGAACGCCCGCATGTCGTGCGCCGTCTCAAACACGACCGAGGTCTTGTACCAACCCAACGCCTCGCTTCTCTCAGCTTGGGTCTCGTCTCTGGCAAAGGCGGCGAGCAGATCGGCGTTCCAGTAACGTCGATCGCGAGTCAGGTTCATCACTTCGTGATTGCCGAGGACCAGGTGGACCTTGCCTCCCGCAGCCTCGGCCTCACCCTGAAGCCGCCGCACCATGTCCATGACCGCCCTGTCCTCGATCCCGCGGTCGGTGAGGTCTCCGCAAAAAACCAGATGCTGGTTGCCACCCTGCCAGGCAAGCAGCTCATCGACCATCGATGTACCCCGGAGTAGGGTCACCATCTTGTCGAAGGAGCCGTGCACATCGCCGAGGACGACAACGCGGGGAACTCCCTCCCACTCCCACTGTGAAGCCGCCGCCGTGGGCCCGAAGAATGGAGACAAGAGGACAAGCAGGCACAAAGTCGACAATGCTTGCTTCATATCGCAGCCCCCTCATCTCGGCATTTCATGATCGGCTGCCGATTATACGCGGCAGCCTAGGGACCTGCGTGTCCGTACCGTCCCGCTGACCAATGGCGATGCCCGCGCTGGTCATACAGGATCGCCTGGCGATCTCGCACTCGCCCCGGCCCTGTGCAGGATTTTCGTCAAGAGCCAGCCACCAGCCAGGATACCCGAGCTGAGGAGCCAACCCCCGACACCGATCAGGCGGATCCGGTCGAAGGCCAGGCCCACTCCAATTGCCGGCACCCCGAGCAGCCAGGTCCCCAGGACGATCCACTGCAATCTCCGCTCGGGCAGCGCGTGGGGGGACGGCGGAGTCTCGCGGAATCCACGGTCGGCAAATCCCCAGAGATAGGCTGCCCAGGGCACGATTCGTGATCCCACGCCGACAACGATCTGCGCCAAAAACCCCAACAGGAATGCGGTGCCATACCCCATCGCCGCCCGCAGCTTCCACACCCCGGGCTCACCGAAGACCAGCCACAGACCCAGGAGACTCGCCAGCGCCAGATAGCCGATTGACAGCCCGACCTGAATGCTCCCGAGGTCCGGGGTCCGCCGGCCCTGCGGCGCGGGGCGTGGGTTGCGACGCATCCAACCCAGTTGATAGCCGAACGCCAACACTCCCGTCACACAGAGCACGACACCGACCCGTGTCCAGGTGGGAGAAAGAAGCAAACCCGTGGCGAGGAGCAGTGTCCCGAGCTCCAGGAGCACAGCGCTGCCCCACACTCCCGGGCCGCTCGGCACCGCCGAGGGAAGCAACATGGGTATCAATCGGTAGCCGACTCCCATGACGAGAAGCGTCGCCCAGCCCAGAATGGCCAGGTGCGCATGCGCCAACACACCGGAGAGCGGGCCTCCAGGAAGGAACGGGAAGAACTTGTTCACGCCGACCGTGGTGCCAAGCAGCCCCGCCATGACGATGTTGACGAATGCCAGATAAAGGTGGAATCTGACCGCCGGAGCGGCTCGCGATGTCGAGACAGCGGGCACGAAGCGCACTGCAGCCAGCGCGAATCCCAACACCGCTGTCGCCGCAGACCAGACCATGCCATTCGGTGAGTCGATCCAAAAATGGGAGACCATGCCGAGGACTCCGGTGACATAGATCCCGAAGATCCATCCGTCGAGCCGACTCCTTCGCAGTGGAGCACGAAAGGCCATGGGCAAAACCAGATACAACGCTCCCAGTATCGAGCTGCTGATCCAACCCAGGGTCACCAGATGCACCACCGCCAGCATTCGTGGGTGATAGAAGAACCCGGCCACTCCCCGCGGATCCAAGGCCAATGTCAGAGCCGCCCACAGAAGACAGAGATGGGCAAACCCGAAGTACGCCAGCGGCCAAGGCCTCAACGGCAAACCACGACGCCGTTGAGCGATTTCTTCGCTGGTGAGCTCAGGTAACACCCCCGGTTCCCCCCGGGAAGCTTATCCTTTGCCGGCCAGCGAGCTGTCCCTCGACGCACCACACCCGACATCGAGGGCCCAACAGTGAGAAACTAGGCCCTCATCGAGTTAGCGCGAATGAAGGTGGGTCTCGTATTCGGAGGGAGCGTTCATGAACAGAGTTTTTGGCCTTTGCCTGCTTTACACCCTTGCCTGCGGCTTCCTGCAACCAGCCATGGCAGACGAGGACGATCTCGACGAGCTGCACGCAGATCTCGAGGAGATCACCGTCATCGAGAAGAAGATAATGGTACCGATGCGGGACGGGGTGCGCCTGGCCACCGATGTCTACCGACCGAAGGAGGCTGAAGGCCCCCTGCCAACGATCTTCTTGCGTACCCCCTACAACTTCAACGAGGCAGGCGAGCGCCGGCTGAAGGCGATGATCGACGCGATGGAACGGGGCTACGCTTACGTCATCCAGAACGAACGGGGGAAGTTCTTCTCGGAAGGCGAGTGGGAGATTCTCGGATTCCCCCGCACCGACGGCTGGGACGCGCTCGACTGGATCGCCGCACAGGAGTGGTCGAATGGCAAGGTGGGGACTATCGGCTGCTCTTCGTCGGCCGAGTGGCAGCTGGCCCTGGCCGCGATGGACCATCCGGCGCACGCGGCGATGGTTCCCATGGCTTCGGGCGCTGGCATCGGCCGGGTGGGCCAGTTCTACGAGCAGGGTAACTGGTACCGCGGTGGCGTCTACCAGATGCTCTTCGGCACCTGGTTGTATGGTGTTCAGAACACCCAACGACCCCGCCTGCCCGAAGGATTACCGCGCGAGGACGTGGTCCGCCTCTCGAAGTACTTCGATCTGGCTCCCGACATGCCGGACATCGATTGGCCCGAAAAGATCCAGCACCTCCCGCTGGTGACCATGATGGAGGAGGTGGAGGGCCCCAAGGGCATGTATGCCGAGTTCATCCAGCGCCTGCCCAATGATCCCGCCTGGTACGAGGGTGGTCTCTACCACGACGACGAGCCGTGGGGAGTGCCTGCCCTGTGGATGAACTCCTGGTACGACATCTCTCAGGGCCCCAACCTTGCCCTGTTCAATCACGTCAGGGCCAACGCCGAAGATCCCCAGGTGCGCGATGGCCAGTATGTGGTCATCGCGCCGACACCCCACTGTCGCTTTCAAACCGAGAAGAAGAAGACCCTGGTCGG
The DNA here is from genome assembly GCA_963707075.1 of uncultured Acidobacteriota bacterium. GTDB lineage: Bacteria > Acidobacteriota > Thermoanaerobaculia > Multivoradales > JAHEKO01 > CAXMQZ01. The sequence continues at coordinate 222,812 of CAVPOX010000001.1, read as the reverse complement.
CGAGCGAGACATGGGAGATGTGCGCTTTGATTACGATGACCTGACCGCCCGCTGGTTCGACTACTGGCTCAAGGGCGACGACAACGGCGTGCTCACCGACACTCCCAGGGTCCAGTACTACACCATGGGACTCAACGAATGGCAGTCAGCTGATACCTGGCCGCCGGCAGAGGCGGAGATGGTCACCTGGTATCTCTCCAGTGAAGAAGGAGCCAACAGCCTTTTCGGCGATGGCCGCCTCGAGTCTTCCCCACCAGTTCGCACCGGTTCGGATCACTTCACCTACGATCCGGCCGTGCCTGTTCCCTCACTGGGCGGAGGGGTCTGCTGCAATGGCGGCGCAGTCGAGCCCGGAGTCTTCGACCAACGCGGCATCGAGGCACGCCAGGATGTTCTCATCTATACCAGCGAACCGCTCGAGGAAGCCATCGAGATCACGGGCACGATAGGGGTAACGCTCTATATCGGCTCTGATGCAAGAGATACCGACTTCTCGGTCAAGCTGATCGATGTTCATCCGGACGGCACTGCCTTCAACATCGACGAGACCATCCAGCGAGCCCGGTTCCGCGAGGGCTATGACAAGCAGGTCTTCATGGAGCCCGGTGAGGTCTACGAGCTGGAGGTCACTCCGATGTCCACCAGCGCATGGATCGACAAAGGACACCGGATTCGCCTGGAGGTCTCCAGCAGCAGCTTTCCCAGGTTCGCTCGCAATCTCAACACAGGGGGTAACAACTGGGAGGACACGGAGGGCGTCGTGGCACACAACAGCGTGCATCACTCCGCCGAGCATCCGTCGCAGGTTCGCTTGCCGATCGTTCGACGGTAGCCTACCTGTCGGGAAGCAGCCGGATCCCCAGTTGGGCTCGGGAGCGCCGAATACAGTCGATAGCAAATGCCTAGGTCCAATCGCGACACCCTGCTCGCCACACTGGCCTATCTCATCCTGGCAGCGGTCATGACCTGGCCGCTGATCGCCCGACTGGGCACCCATGTACCGATGGGCAAAGCCGACATCTGGCTCAACTACTGGAATCTCTGGTGGTGGAAAACGTCCCTGCTGCAGGGCCAGTCTCCCTATCACTCAGAGATGATCTTCTTCCCTGCCGGCGTGCCCTTGGGACTGCACACCCACTCCCCCGCCAACATGCTCGCAACCTTGCCGGTCAATGTGCTCTTCGGAGTGGGTCCGGCGCTGAATCTGGCTATTCTCGCCGGATTCTTCCTGGCGGGGCTTGGCGGATTCCTGCTGGCCCGAGAGTACACGCGGAAGGCGCTGCCAGCCTTTCTCGGCGGCCTCGCCTTCGCCTACTTCCCTCAGCACGTCGACCAGGCTACCGAGCACCTGAACCTGGCCAGCTACTGGGCAATGCCCCTCTTCCTCTGGGCCCTGGTCCACTCCATGCGGGACGGTGGCAGGCTATGGGCAACAGCCACCGGGTGTTTCTTCGCCCTGAATGCGCTGCTCGCCTGGCACAATGCCCTGCTCGCGATCCCGCTCGCCATCGGCCTGGCCGCCTTCGAGTACTGGCAGGGCTCTCGCCCCTTGCGGCGTGTGACGCTCGACCTGATCGGCGCCGCCACGCTCAGCCTGATTCTCATGTCGCCCTTCCTTTGGCCGCTGTTGCGGGATACCTTGGCCGGTGCGGCCGCCCTCCAGAAGCCGCTTTTCGACAAACCGATTGCGGTTGCAAGCTTGTGGCTGCCTCATCCGGGCCACCCGATATGGGGTCCGCTCCTGACTGACCGCCATCTGGAACTGCGGACCTATATCTCTGTCGGAAGCATTGGCTATCTCGGCATCGTCACCCTGGGCCTGGCTCTGTGCAGTATTCGGATCGGGAGAGGCGGGCGCACTGGCAACTCGACAGCCGATGTTTCCGTCCCCCGTGGAGCCACCCTCTTCTGGTGGCTGTTCTTTCTCTTCTTTCTGATTCTGTCGCTCGGAGAGGTTCTCGAGGTCTCCCTGCTGGGCACCCCGGCTTCACTCCCGCTTCCCTTTGCCTGGCTGAAAGCCGTCCCTGTCTTCGGACTGGTGAGGATAGCCAACCGCTTTTTCGTGCCGGCAATGCTCGCTTTGTCCGTACTGGCCGCCATGGGAGCCGAACGGCTCGGTGCCGGAGTCGCCCCTGGTCGACGGAGCCACCTGATGGTGCTACTCGGATTCGCGATGCTCCTGGACTATGCCTGGTTGCCCTTCCCGATGCGAGAGATTCCCCGACCCGACTGGCCGGAGCGGCTTGCGGGGTTTTCCGGTGATCAGGCCATTCTCGACATACCGACGAGCCACGATCCTCCGGGAGCCTTCGAGAACTTCTTGCAGACCGAGCACGGCCGCCCGATCGTCGGGGGCTATTTCGCCTCGGGATTTCGACCTGCCAGGCACCAACTCCGGGATTTCCCCGCCCTCTGGACCATTCGAGTTCCCTACGCCCCCGCCAAGGCCAGACAGGTCCAGGTCGAGCTGGCTGAGACTGCCCGCATGATGGGTGTAGGGTTTGTCGTGGTGCATCTGGATCGCACCCGCGAACAGCTCCACTCTGCCGCCAGGGCCCTCTCTCCGGAGAGCTCGAACCGCTACCATCGCGTGCGCCTCTACGACCCGAAGACTGCTCTGCCGCAGAAGGTCCTCACCCAGGTCCGTCATGAGCTGACCTCGGCTTTCGGAGACCCCATCATCCAAACACCCAAAGTAGAGATTTACCGGGTATCATCGTCGACCGGGTTGCCATGACTGTGTTCAAAATCATCGCGGTGTCGGCGTTGGCCCTGCTCCTGGTGCCCTTGGCGTCCTGTGCCGCCCCGCAGCAGCTTCCGAACATCCTGATCATCACGGTAGATACCCTGCGGGCAGACTACCTCGGCGTCTACGGCGACGCCTCAGCGAAGACTCCCAATATCGACGAGCTCGCCAGATCCGCGACACTCTTCGAACGCGCCGCGGCACCCATGCCGCTCACTCGTCCGTCGCACTTCTCTCTGCTGACTGCCAGATACCCGCGCGAGCACGGTGTCGTCAACAACGCCATGGCGCTACCCGATGAGGCCACCACCGTCACCGAGCTCTTTCGCGACCTGGGGTACGCCACAGCTGCCTTTCTCAGTGTGGGCCTGCTCGACGAGACCTCGGGCGCAAACCAGGGTTTCTCCACCTACGACGCCGCGGCCGGCAAGTACCAAAGGCACGCTGAGGACACAGTGGCGAAGGCCTTGAGCTGGCTACAGGAGGTTGGCGAAGACAAGCCGTTCTTCCTGTGGGTTCACCTCTTCGACCCCCACATTCCGTATGCCCCTCCGGAACAGTTCCGCCCACCCGAAGTCGTCGCCGCGGAAGAGGTCACCTGGCCACGGTTGAACAGGATCGCGGGAGAGAACAACAGCGACATTCCGGCCGAGATCCTGGAGGAAGCCAAGCAGCTGTACCGAGGGGAGATCGCCTACACCGACTACTGGATCGGCAAGCTCATCGACGGCGTCGAACAGCGAGCCGAACCCGAAGACACCGTAGTCGTCTTTGCCGCGGATCACGGCGAGTGCTTCGAGAACGGGGAGTACTTCGAACACTCCGACTGCCTCTTCGAACCCGCTATTCGTATTCCCCTGTTGGTGCGGTATCCACCGATGTTCGCTGCGGGCACCCGCGTCGATGCCCAGGTGAGCATCATCGACATAGCCCCGACACTGCTGCGGGTGGCAGGGGCTGATATTCCACAGGACTTTTCCGGTCGGCCATTGCAGGACAGTGGTGATTTCGGAGACCGCTACGTCCTGATCCAGCATCCGTTCTATCAGGGCAAGCTAGTCGAGGTGCGCCCTCGACGCCGGCGCAATATTCGCAGTGTCGGTGGCCAGCCCGTCGGCGAGATGCTGGTCGACGAAGAAAAGGTCGGCGTGGTGGGGGGAGGGTTCAAGTACCTGCGTAGCGGCTCGGAGGAGATGCTCTTTCAGATTACCCCTGAGACCGATGAGCGCAAGAATCTGGCCGAGCTCGATACTGCAGCCCGAGCCAGGATGCTGGACCACCTGCGCCGCGAGCTGAGCGACCATGACCTGGAGATGATCGCTCCGTCGGAAATCAACGAAGAGCTGCTGGAAGCGCTCGAGGCTCTCGGCTACCTCGATAACTGATGTCTTCAGCAAAGAAGGAGGGCCTACGGGCCTTCTCACTCTACCTGCTGCTCGCCGGTGTGATGACCTGGCCGCTGCTCGGACGCCTGACAACGCATGTGCCGATGGGCGTCAATGACGTCTGGCAGAGCTACTGGAACCTGTGGTGGTGGAAGCTATCCCTGCTGCGGGGCCAGTCACCCTATGTCACCACCATGCTTCTCCACCCCGACGGAGCACCCCTCGGTCTGCATACCCACTCCCCGGCTACCATGCTGCTGACCCTGCCGGTCAATCTCCTCTTTGGCATGGCTCCAGCCTACAACCTCGCCATCTTCTTCGGCTTCGTCCTCGCAGGCTTCGGGGGATTTCTTCTCGCCCGCGAATACACCCGCACCTCGACGGCCGCATTTCTGGCTGGAATCACGGCAGCCTACTTTCCGCAGCATGTCGAGCGCTCCCTTGAGCATGTCAATCTGGCCAGCTACTGGGTCTTGCCACTCTTCATGTGGGCTCTGGTTCGCACAGTGCGCCGTGGTGGGAAGTGGTGGATCGCGACAGGCTTCTTCTTCGCCCTCAATGCCCTCTTCTCCTGGCACAACGGCTTGATGGCCATCCCCCTGGGACTGGTTCTGGTTCTGTTCGAAGCCTGGAGGGGTCGACGTCCTATCGCCAGGCTCGTCTTCGAATTGGGGGTGGCGGCGATCCTTGCAGCCGTCCTTCTGGCACCCTTCGCCTGGCCCTTGATCCGCGATTCCAGAGCCGATGTTGCCAGCGTGCAGAGGGGGTTCCAGGATCGTTCGATCGATCCGGTGTCGCTCTTCATCCCCCACTCGGGAAATCCGCTCTGGGGCTCCGTCCTGACGAATCGTCAGCTCGAGATTCGTCGATACCCGGCGGTTGGTGGCCTCGCCTATGTCGGATGGGCCACGTTGGTCCTGACCGCTCTCATCGGGTTGGCTGCCAGACGGCGTTCATGGAGCTCCAGACCGACGACCGGGTCGGACCCACCCTCCGGCTCGCTTCTGCTCTGGCTTTCCCTCTTCCTGTTCTTTCTGGTGATGTCCTTCGGAGAGAGTCTCGAGTCCAGGGTCTTCGTCAGCCCCGAATGGCTGAGACTGCCGTTCTTTTGGCTCAAATCGATTCCCCTGTTCGGCCTGATCCGACTGCCGAATCGGTTCTTCGTGCCAGCCATGCTCTCTCTCGCCGTGGCGATGGCCATCAGTGTCGATGCGTTTCTGCGGCAGCGCTCGGCATCCCGCAGGCATCTCATCGGAGGTGCCTGCGCGCTGCTTCTGCTACTGGACTACGCCTGGCTGCCATACCCCACTCGCGAGCTCCCTCGACCCTCCTGGGTTGGGGCCCTCGACGACCTCCCTGCCGATCTGGCGGTACTCGACATCACGACCAGCCATCGAGGCTCGGGTGGCATCGACATGTACTACCAGACGCTGCACGGGCGGCCGATAGTCACTGGCTACGTCTCGGCGAACCTGAGAACCACCGCCAGGAGGTTTCGCGAGCATCCACAGCTGCGCCGAATATTCATCCCGTTAGGTAACCCCGATCTCGCGCCAGGATCACCCAGCCTGGTCGACAGCATTCGCCAGCTCGACACCGGAATCGTGGTGGTTCACCTGGAGCGGACGGTCGAGAGCGAGACCGAGGCCCGGCTCGCCATCCCGAGATTTGCCCTCAACTATCCCTATCAGGTCCGCCGCTTCAGCCCGCAGCGGGAAATCTCCGTCCAGGAGCTCGCTGGGGTCCGCAGTGAGCTACTGGAGGCCTTTGGCCCTCCGGTCTATCGGGACGGCGAGGTCGAAATGTACCTGGTGCGCTGATACTGGATAGAACCGACGGCCGGTGCCTTCGCGAGCAGCTCTATTGCAGGGGACATCCCAAGGCGGGTCACTCCAGATGGACTGTGATGTCGCCCGCACTGAGATTGACGGCAACCTTCGCATCGCCCTCGCCATCGTTCCACGAGACCTTGGAGCCGACGAGTAGAGGCCGACTCGGATCGGCCTCTCCCTCGGTTGTAAAGATACTTGCATCTCCAAGATTGGCATCCACCAGAACGCTGTGGGTCCGACTCAGGGGTTGATGCACCGTGACGTCACCGAACTTGAGTCGCACCGAGAGGTCCTGCCCACCACCGTCGACCCGCAGCTCGCCGGCCCACATGCGCACCATCAAAGGGGAATCCTCGGGCACGATGAACCTGGCCTTGACCTCCATCTTCGAGTATCGCTTCGACGCCCCTGCCACCTTGACAAAGGTGCCATCCGCATCGGTGGTGGACTCCACCCGCAGTCGCTCGAGACGCTCTTGACACTTGTCGAGACTCTTCGGGCGACAGGAAGCCGTGACCTCGACCCTGACCTCGTCGATCGCGGCCGTCTCGACTTCCATCTCACCGACCTTGAGACCGACTTCCAGATTCTGGCCTGCAGGGATCTCCACAGACTCCTCGAAGCTCCGAACCGATTCGGAGTCGGCTACCAGCACTCCGGCGACCAGGCCGGCGACAAGCGTAAGTGTCACGCGACACATACAAGACCTCCCCATGATCGATCCAATCCTACGGTCCGAGGTGTCGGTGAGTTTCACTTTCCACGGTAGCCTCGATGGCTTGGGGCACACAGATCCCGGGCTCGACCAGACACTATGGGACACTGCTCGACCAGTTCGACGTGTTGCCGGTCTCGAACCCGTCGCCGAAGATGTTCGTGCTGGGACCGAGCTGGTAGACCCCGAAGTTGTTGTTGAACTTGTCGCCGGTGAAGCTGAACTGGCCGCCGACATACAACTCACCGTACGAATCCCCTACTGGCGTTCCAGGTCTGTGACCGGGCAGATGGGCATAGAGCTCGTAGCCGGTTCCCACCGAGCTGCTGAGATTCTAGCCAATCAACTCGAGATCGGGATATCCATCATCTGCATCCAGCCGATCGCTTCACAGCCAGGCGGGCGCCAGCGAGTCCCCCGATCCCGATCAGACCGCACCAACCGGCTCGGCAACATCTGCTTCCACGAGGACCGCGTGAAAGGCCGCGAGCCAGGCTGGGTGAGCCGGCCAGGCCGGGGCGGTGACCAGGTTGCCGTCGACGTGCGCTTCCGGCCAGTCCTTCGCCACATAAGTACCCCCGGATGCCAGAACTTCGGGGCCACAGGCGGGATAGGCAGAAGCTTCCTTGCCTGTAAGCACACCTGCCGCTGCCAATAGTTGCGCGCCGTGACAAATGGCCGCGATCGGCTTGTCAGCCTCGCTGAAGTGCCTCACGATCTCGAGGACCCTGTCGTCGAGTCGCAGGTATTCCGGTGCCCGGCCACCGGGAACCACGAGAGCATCGTAGTTGGCCGCTTCGACATCCGCGAAAGTGGCATTGAGAACGAAGTTGTGCCCGGGCTTCTCCGTGTAGGTCTGGTCCCCTTCGAAGTCGTGAATCGCCGTCTTGATCGTGTCACCTGATGCCTTGTCCGGACAAACCGCGTCGACGGTATGCCCGACCATCTGGAGCGCCTGGAACGGCACCATGACCTCGTAGTCTTCGACAAAGTCGCCCACAATCATGAGAATCTTCTTGCCCATCGTTCTCTCCTTCAGGTTGCAGTATTCATCGACACTCCTGGCTGCCTTGCCAGTCCAGCTTAACCGACTCCAGAAGCGGTCGGCCAGATCTAGGCGAGCGGTTCTGCGGCCACGACGCGCTCCAATCTGGCCAGAGGCTGATTGGCCTTCGCCACGGGCTCCAGGTAACGCCGTTTGAGGTCGTAGCGCGTCTCGTCTCCCACGATGCCATAGCCATGCTCCACCAGGAAGGGCTCGATCCCTTCGTCGGTCACACCCCAGCGGAAAGGCTCCCCCACCAGATGCAGGCTGTAGCGCAGAGCGGTTCCCAGCCAGCCCCGAAAGACCTTGTTGAGCTCGGCTTCGTGCAGATAGGTCAGAAGGAGCCGGCTACCACCGCCAGTCGAGGCTCGTATCGCTGCGAGAAAGGTCTCGACCTCGTCCAATCCCAGATACATGAGCACCCCTTCGGCGACGACGACACTCCTGGCAGCCGCATCCCAGACCCCGGATTCGGCCAGGACCTGTTCGAGACCTCGCTTCTCGAGGTCGACTCCCCGCAGGTGAAGATTGGGCCGTGAGACACCCATGGCCTCGACCGCTCGCAGCTTCTCGAGATGCGTCGGCGGATGGTCGAGCTCTAGAAAGGTCGCTTCCGGGTACCTGGCGGCCAGCCGGAGACAAAGGGTGTCGTAGCCTCCTCCGACCACCAGAACCTGAGTCGTCCCCTCCTCCAGGGCACCACGAACCTCGTCATCCATGAAACGCTTGCGCAAGACCATGTACAGCATCTGCCCTGGAGCCAGGCGCTCCGCCAGGCTGCGCCCGAACCTCTGATACCAGGGGGCCTTGATCAGAGACACCATCCAGGGTTTCAAGCGCCCAGCCGATTCCAGCACGCTGTAGGTGGCCCCGATCGAATCCACGGGTGCGAACCGCGCCATCTCCGGGTCCTCGACGTTGAAAAGAAAGTCGGAGGCCACCTTGCGCGCGGTCAGACTGGGCTTCTTTCTAGGCAGGGTTCGGTACCTTTCTCCATCAGTAGAGGTCGAAAAGGAGAATCCGGGCGTCCAGAGGGCCGTTTCTGACCGGGATCCGCCGTTTCGGTCGCAGGCCGATATGTTTACCCAACCCTTCACCCCCCGCCAAGACCACAGCCTGCCAGCCGGCGAACCGCTGTTTCATCAGGTCTCCAAGACGCGGCCATTGATCGCGATTCTCCTCCAGCCTTTCGCCATAGGCTGGGTTGACGATCAGCAAGCCAGGTTGCTGAGGAGGCTCACACGTATAGGCATCTCCAAGCCGCAGGTCAGCATAGCCAGACAGGCCGGCGCGACCCAGGTTCGTCCTGGCGGCCTCCAGAGCCTCTGGCGACTGATCGATGCCGATCAGGTTCAGCGCTTTCGCAGGCGCCGGGATCCTCTCTTCCCGAATTCGCTTCCAGCTCGCGCGCTCGAACCCCGGTAGCCGCTCGAAAGCCCAGAGCTTGCGCTGTCTCCCGGGAGCCAGGCCCAGGGCTACCGCCGCAGCCTCTGCCAGCAGGGTGCCCGAGCCGCACATGGGATCGACTACCGGACCACGTCCGTCCCAGCCCGAGGCCAAGACGCAGGCCGCTGCGAGGGTCTCGCGCACGGGAGCGGTGGTCGTGACGACGCGGTAGCCGCGCCGATCGAGTGGCTCACCCGAGGTATCGAGCAACAGGGTGGCCCGATCCCGCGAGAGCCAAACGCGCAGCATGACATCGGGGTGCTTGCGATCCACCGAGGCCCGCCGACCGAATCGCCGACGCTGGGCATCCACGATACCGTCCTTGACCTTCACACCCACCCACCGTGTGTCTCGGAGCTGCGAACCCGCCGAAGTCGCTCGTATCGAGAAGGTGTGCTCTGGATCGAGCAGACGGGCCGCACTCAGGCCATCCCAGGAGTGGGAGCTCTCGACCAGCTGGCCCGCTCCGCGGGCCAGAGACTCGGCACTCGAGCCGTCCCAGCTCGCCAATTCGACCAGCACCCTGTTGGCGGTGCGCAGTCTCCAGTTGGCTCGCATCACATCCACCCAGCTGCCGACGAAACTGACCGCACCCTTCTGTCGGCGGCTCTTCGAGACGCCGAGGCAGATCAGCTCACCCTCGAGGAACTCCTCGAGGCCGAGGGCGCAGGTGGCGACGAGCTTCAGAGACACGAGGCCCTCATCTTAGCGCCTGGGTCGCCTCCGCGGGTGCCCAAACTCCCACATCGTCGGGGATCATTTCCGGTGCTAGAATCACTCTCACGGGGCCTCGGCTCCGGCACGAAGCAGGGACGCCCACAGCGACCATCATCGAGGTCGCTTTTCATTACAGGATCGACTGTCACACTGCTGCTCGCGGCACGCTCTGCCGCGCCCGGTGATTGTCGCTGGAGGAGAATCCAATGCTGCAACGCCTCGCCCACGAACCCCACAAGATCAAGACCATCCGTGGAATCGCCTTTCCGACACTCGCGGAGCGCAAAAAGTACCTGGCGGAGGCCCATTTCAATGTCTTCAACCTGACACCCTCACATGTGACCTTCGACATGTGCTCGCTGGGCACCAGCGCCATGACACAGGAGCAGCTGTCGGGCCAACTCGTCGGTGATGAAGCCTATGCCGGGGCCCGCAACTTCGAGCGCCTGCAGAAAGCGGTACACGATGTGCTTGGCCACACCTATGTCTGCCCCACTCACAACGTCCTCGGATGCGTCAAACTGGTGGCGGCCACCATGGTGCCCGCTGGCTCGAAGCTGCCATCCAACGCCCGAACCCGTATCGATGTGCTGGCTCCGCGCCACGTCGAAGTTCCCGACGTGCGCGATCACACCGCCGAAATCTTCACCGGAAATGTCGATCTGGGACGACTGGAAGAGGTTCTGGAAGGCGGCGACGTCGCCATTGTAGGCTTGCAGGCTTTCGCCGATGGCCAGCATCCGTTCAGCCTGGAGAACCTCCGCGCCGTTCGGTCCATGGCCAGCCGTTACGGTAAACAGCTGATCATGGACGGTTCCCGGGTCATCGAAAACGCCTGGTACATCCAGCGGCACGAGAAGGGGATGGGCTCTCACAGCATCGCGACACTGGTTAAAGAGATTGCCAAGACCGCTCACGTGTTCCAGATCGACGGTGCCCAGGATCCCAAGTGTCCGACCGGCGGCCTCCTGGTCACCGACAACCCGCAGGACTACGAACACTTCATGAACGAGGTCGTGGTCTACGAAGGTTTGCACACCTACGGCGGAATGGCCGGTCGCACCATGGAGGTCTTTGCCCGCGGACTGGAGGAGATGTGCATCGAAGAAGAGGTCCAGTGGGTGATGCAGCAGACGGAACACTTCACGCAGCGACTCCAGGAAGCCGGCGTACCGATCGAAAGGGGCTGCGATGGCGCCTACATCCTGGCCGAGGAGTTCTTTCCCCACCTCGAGGCCTTCCAGCAGGACGCGTTCTCAGCAGCCCTCTACGAGATATCCGGCGTTCGAGCCCTGGCCCACGGCCTGGTCGGGCGAGACAACCTGGTACCGGTGCAGATCCCGCGCCTGGCGATGACAACTCGGCAACTGGACCAGGTCGCCGATGCCATCATCAGCCTTTACAACCAGCGTGAGAGTGTGCCACCCCTCGAACCTGTCCAGGAAGGAATGTGGCGCGATCAGATGCGCTACCGCTGGGTCTACTCCGACATCGAGCCGTTCGAGTTCGAGACCTACCCCTTCGTGATTCACACGATCGAGCGTATTGCCACCCTGAGTCGCGATGAACGCCGACGAGCGATCGCCGAGGCAGGCTACAACACCTTTCTGCTGCGCTCAGCCGACGTGACCATCGATCTGCTCACCGACTCGGGCACTTCGGCCATGAGTACCGATCAGTGGGCCGCCTTCGATGGAGCCCGTGCCACGCCGACAACCTCGGACGAGTACCTGCATCTGGTCGATGTCCTGCAGGAGGCCACCGGGTACGCGCACATCATTCCCACGCACCAGGGCCGTGCCGCCGAGCAGATCCTCTCCGAAATCATGATCGAGCCCGGCCAACTGGTGCCCGGCAACATGTACTTCACCACCACCAAGCTCCATCAGGAGCTGGCCGGCGGTGTCTTTGCCGACGTCATCGTCGATGAAGCGCACAACCCCACCAGCGATTTCCCCTGGAAGGGCAACATCGACATGGCCAAGCTCGAGTCGCTCGTCGATGAGCATGGGGCGGAAAAGATCGCCTACATCTCCTTCGAGCACTCGGTGAACATGGCCGGCGGCCAGCCCGTCTCGATGGAGAACATGCGGGAAGTCTATGGGTACTGCAGCAGCCACCGTATCCCGGTGTTCTTCGACGCCACACGTATGGCAGAGAACGCTTACATGATCCAGCAGCGTGACCCGCACTACAACGAAACGAAGATCCGCGACATTCTGCGCGAGATGCTGCTCTACGGAGATGGCTGCACGGTATCGGGCAAGAAGGACTTCCTGATCAACATCGGTGGTCTGCTGGCATTCAAGGACAACCAGGAGTGGGCGGAGAAATCGAATCACCTGCTACGGATCTACGAGGGCAACATTACCGATGGCGGTCTTTCGACCGCGGACCTGGCAGCGATCGCTGTCGGCGTCGAGGAGATGCTCGATGATCGCTATATCCGGGCTCGGGTGCAGCAGACTGCCGCCCTCGGCCAGATGCTCATGGACGCCGGGGTCCCCATCGTCACGCCCCCGGGGAGCCACGCCATCTTTCTGGATGCGAAGAGATTCCTGCCGCACATCGATCAGGACGAGTTCCCGGCGCAACGGTTGGCCTCCGAGATCTACGTCGAGACCGGTGTGCGACCCATGGAACGTGGCAACGTCTCCAAGGGCCGCAATCCCGAAACCGGCAAGAATTACCGGCCACCGCTCGAGCTCGTACGGCTGACGATTCCGCGACGGGTCTACACTCGCGATCACATGCGCGCGGTGGCCGACGGAATCATCCGACTCTATGAAAAGCGGGACGAGATTCGTGGGCTGCGCTTCGTCTACGAGCCCGAAAAGCTTCGCTTCTTCCAGGGTCGATTCGAGCCGGTGACCGTTTAGGACCGACGCTGGAACTCATCGGCCGCTTTGGCCCGAGGCTGGTCGACGTCGCCCAGCACGATTCCCGAGGTGCACCGGCTGGACCCATTCTAGGCAACCGCACGGAAGTCCTGTATTCTCCGCCGTCCGGATCGGCTCCGGAATCAACACGCAAGATCGAGGCTCGAGTCATGCAAGTAGGCATCATCGGTCTGCCCAAGGTCGGCAAGACCACCCTGTTCAACACGCTGACGTTGTCGCAGCAGTCGACCGATCGTTTTCACGTCTCCAGTGAAACCAATGTCGGCCAGGCCCTGGTTCCAGACCCCCGACTGGCTCAGCTGCGCGAGCACTACCAACCGAAAAAGTACACGCCGGCATCGGTGACCTATGTCGACATCCCGGGTGTGCAGAAGGGAGGAGGTGCCGAGAGCCTCGATTTGGCCCGCCTGCGTGAGGTCGATGCCCTCGCCCATGTCGTCAGGGCTTTCGAGAACCCGGAGATCCTCCACCCCGAAGGCTCTCTCGATCCAGCCAGAGATGTCGCAATCATGGACCTCGAGCTGATTTTGGCCGACATGGAGATTGTCAGCCGTCGCATCGAGCGTCTCGACAAGAGTGCCAAGCGGGGGCTATCGAACGACGAGAAGCGCGAGCAGGCCCTGCTGACAGGGGTGATCTTGCCAGCACTCGAGGACGAGCGGCCGCTCCGGGAGCTCGAGATCGCCCCTGAGGACGAGAAGCGGTTGCGCGGGTTTCAGTTGTTGTCGGCGAAACCGATACTGCTGGTGCTCAACGTCGACGAGGATGCCTTGGCAGATGCCGCAGAGGTCGACCGCTACAAGAGCCTGGGCCGCGAGGTGGTGGTGGTCAGTGCGCCAATCGAAGAGGAGATCTCGCATCTGGATGCCGAGCATCAGATGGAGTTCATGGCCGACCTGGGGCTCGAGGAGTCGAGCCTCGATCGGGTGATTCGGGCGAGCTATCGCCTCCTGGGAGTCCTCTCCTTCTTCACCGTGGGTGAAGACGAGGTTCGAGCGTGGACCATTCGTCGGGGTACGTCAGCTCGACAGGCGGGCGGCACGATCCATACCGACATCGAGCGAGGCTTCATCCGCGCCGAGGTCACGGCCTGGGATGATCTCCTCGAGCACGGCTCCCTGAGCGCCTGCCGGGAGAAAGGCCTTCTGCGCCTCGAGGGCAAGGACTACGCGGTTCAGGACGGCGAAATCGTGCACTTTCGGTTCAACGTCTGACAAGGCCGACTGAAAAGTCTCCGACCCGGAGATTTGCTAGTCTCTCGATGTGCGCGCCGCATCCGGAAGAGTCTTCACTTGGCTGCTGGTTCTGGCGGCAACACTTCCCTTCCATGGCAGCCAAAGCCTCGCCCAGGAGCTCGAGCCCCGCGCCTACCGGATCGCCCCGGTCGGCATGAACTTCGTTCTCGCGACCTATTCCTTCTCATCTGGCAACGTCCTTACAGACCCCACCGCACCTGTCGAAGACCTCGACATCGACATCCATATGGCGGTGGTCTCCTATTTGCGGACTCTGGGGCTGTTTGGGCGGTCCTCGTCGATCACGGTGAACCTGCCTTACGGTTACGTCACCGGATCCGGGAGAGTCCAGGATGAGCTCATCACAGGAAGCCGCGCCGGCGCCGCCGACATTCGCGCGCGCGTGGTGGTGAATCTGGTGGGCGGGCCAGCCATGACCCCGCAGGAGTTCGCCGAGCACAAGCGGCGGCGAAACGTCGGTGTCAGCCTCACTCTCGCGGCCCCAACCGGACAATACGACCCGACCCGTTTGGTGAACTTCGGGACCAACCGCTGGAGTGTCAAGCCCGAGATCGGATACTCGAGGGTCAAGGGGCGGTGGATCTTGGATGCTGCGATAGGCTTTTGGTACTTCACGGTCAACAACGACTTCCTTGGCGGCGTTCGGCGCGAGCAGGACCCTATCGGCAGCTTTCAGGCTCATCTGAGCTATGACATCACCAAGAAGATCTGGATGTCCCTGGACGCCAACTATTTCACGGGTGGACGATCCACCCTCGATGGGGTTCGCAAGGACGACCTGCAAAAGAACTCGCGGATCGGTCTGACCCTGTCCCTACCACTCCGCCCCCGTCAGTCGCTGCGTCTGGCTGTCGCAACCGGGGCCTTTACCAGCGTCGGCGCCGATTTCGACCAATTTCTCATGGCCTACCTCTACCGGTGGTAGCGTCGACCCCAGCTATCTGAAGAACGAGGTGCACGACATGCAAAGACTCTTGATCACAATGCTACTCTTCTCGCTCGCCGGAATCACCTGGGCTGCCGCGGGTGAACAGGAAATCACTTTGGAAGATACATACTGGCAGCTCTCGCAGTATCTCGATGCTGCCGGCGAGATGACCTCCGTGGCATCTGACGTCACAGTGGACCTCAAGCTCAGCGAAGGCCAGTTGGGTGGCAGCGCCGGCTGCAATCGGTACTTCGGCAGTTACGAACTCGATGGCGATCGGCTCAGCCTGACCTCGCCGATGGGTTCGACCCAGATGGCTTGCGTGCCTCCGGTCGCAGAACAGGAGCAGCGGTATCTCGCCTTGCTCGCCCAGACCTCCTCTTGGGAGATCGAAGGGAGACAGCTGGCGTTCCTCGATGCGGAAGGTAGACAGATTCTGACCTACACTGCTGTCGCCCCAACCGCTCTCGAGAGCACCCCTTGGCAGGCGAGCGGCATCAACAACGGCAAAGGTGGAGTCGTATCGACAGCCAATACGGAACTCGTCACCGCCGTCTTCTCTGAAGGGACTGTAAGCGGTTTTGGCGGCTGTAACAGCTACAACGCCACCTACAAGGTCGAGGGCGACCGGATCACTTTCGGACCCGCGGCATCGACACGCCAGCTTTGCGCCAGACCCGAAGGGCTCATGGAGCAGGAGCAGCATTTCTTCGCTGCTCTGGAGAGGGTCAGGGCATTCTCCGTCACTCCTGGGACGCTCGACCTGCGAGATGAAGACGGCTCCCTACAGGTGAGCTTTCGCACCGGATCCCCTTAGGCCCTGCTGCTGGTACCCTAATCCCGATGGACCCATCGTTGATCGGGCTCGGCGACCTCCTCACCGGTACGCTCATCGCAGCTGCAGGGCTCTTGGCGCTGGCGATCTCCCTTTTCCGCCGCCAGGGCATCGATCCTCTTTTGGCATCTTTTGGTGCCTTTGCGCTGCTGTTCGGTGTTCGTCAGTTCTTCCACAGCGAGATGACTTCCACCCTCGGCGTCTCTGTGAGGACGGCGGGATGGATCACCAGCCTCATCACCTACGTAATTCTGATGCCTGCCTGGTACTTCTTCTGGAAGCTCCTGGGAGATGGCTGGCATTCCCTCATCTTGTGGTGGTTGAGAATCGTCACGGTCTTTGCGGTCGTCGGCATCGCCTCCGACGTCATTCAGGGAGAACCGGGGACCCTGACCCGGCACCCCAATAATCTGATCGTTCTTGGCGGACTGGTGGTGGCCATCACCTCACTGCTCCAGTATCGCGGGCGGATGACCACCGATCTGAAGATTCTCGCCGGCGGGCTCCTGGTTTTCGGTCTCTTTTCCATCAATGACAATCTGGTTTCGATGGAGCTGCTGCCGTGGGACTGGCGCGAGGAGTCGATCGGCTTTCTGGTCTTTCTTGGCTGCCTCTTCCTGATCGCAGTCCGGCACTTCTTCTCGACCGAGCGTGAGCTTGCTGCAGTCGAAGGAGAGCTCGAAGCTGCCCGACGGATTCAGACGTCCATTCTGCCTGATGGCCCTCCGCGGACCGAGGGTCTTTCGATCGCAGTCAGGTTTCGCCCCTCCTCGACGGTGGCAGGTGATTTCTACGACTTTCTCGACCGAGGTCTCAGCCAGATCGGTCTGGTGGTCGCCGACGTCAGTGGTCACGGCGTGCCGGCGGCCCTCATCGCCTCCATGGTCAAGATCGCAGTGGCCTCCCGCGTCGACTCCTTCGACCATCCCGCTCGCCTGCTTTCGGAAGTCAATCGGACGCTGATCGGGAACTTCCAACACGGATTCGTGACGGCTGCCTATGCCTTTCTGGACACTGAGAAATCGGAAGTGGTCATCGCTTCAGCGGGCCATCCCCATCCCTTCCTGCTGAGCACCGAAACCGCGAATATGCGCGAAGTGGGAGGAAGCGGCACCGTTCTCGGTCGGTTCGCCGACGCCGTCTTCCACGAAGAGCGTTACCCCTTCAACCCGGGAGACCGACTCGTGCTCTATACCGACGGTATCGTCGAGGCCCAGGATGCCGCCGCTGAGATGTTCGGCGAAGACCGCCTAGGCACCCTGATTGGCGCCAGTGCCTCCCTTTCTGCTGAAGAGCTTGCCGATCGCATACTTGGTGAGGTCCGTTCCTGGTCCCAGAACCAGCCGCAGGACCTTCGAGATGACGACCTCACCCTCGTCATCGTGGACCGAGTCCCTGCGGATTGACGGCTTCCCGGATCGCCAGCCCCTCCCCTACCGAGGCACCGGAAAGCCCCGGTCACGCATCAACGCTTCCATCTCGGCGTCGCGACCGCGAAACGCACGGTAGGCGTCGGCCGGATCGACGGCGTTGCGCACCGCGAACAGGTGGTCCACCAGCTTCTGCGACAGCTCCTTGTCGTAATACCCGCCAGGAGCCTCCTCGAAGGCTTCGGCCGCATCAGCGGTGAGGACATCCGCCCACATGTAGCCGTAGTAGCCAGCCGAGTACCCCTCACCAGAGAAGATATGTCCGAAGTGTGGGCTGCGATGTCGCATGACGATCTCATCCGGCATGCCGAGCTTCGCCAGCGCTTCGCGCTCGAAGGCGTCTGCATCCAGGCCGGTCGGGTCCATCGTGTGGTACATCATGTCCACGATCGCCGAAGCCAGATACTCGGTGGTCGAGAAGCCCTGATTGAACGTCTTGGCGTTCTTGATCTTGGCCACCAACTCGTCGGGAATCGGCTCACCCGTCTCGACATGGACGAGGTAGTTGTCGATCACTTCATCGGTGGTCAGCCAACGTTCCAGCAGCTGAGACTGGAACTCCGTATAGTCGCGAACGCCACCGTTCAGTGTCGGATAATCCACGGTCGACGACAGGTAGTGCAGCGCGTGCCCGAATTCGTGGAACAGTGTGGTCGCGTCGTCCCATGAGATGAGGACGGGCTCTCCAGGCGCTCCTTTGATGAAATTGGAGTTGTTCGAGCCCAGCACGGTCTTCTTGCCATCGAAGTTCTCATGGCTCCGATAGGTCGTGGCCCAGGCACCCGAGCGTTTGCCTGGACGGGCGTAGGGATCGAGATACCAGAGACCGACGAGCTCCCCAGACGTCTTGTCCGTGACCTCCCACACCTTCACGTCTTCGTGAAAGACGGGCACGGAGCCCTCCGCCACCGGGGTGAACCGAAAATTGAACAGTTGACCGGCAACAAAGAACATCGCTTCCCGCAGTTTGTCGAGTTGCAGGTATTGCTTCACCTCGTCCGAGTCCAGATCGTATTTCGCCTTGCGGACCTTCTCCGCATAGTAGCGATAGTCCCAGGGCTCGATCGTGATGCCAGCACCCTCGGCATCGGCAATCTTCTGCATGTCCGCGACCTCCTCCTCGACACGCGCGGTGGATGCCGCCCAGACGGTCTCCATCAGTTCCATAGCCCGCTCCGGGTCCTTTGCCATGCGGTTCTCGAGCCTCCACTGCGCATAGTTGTCGTAGCCGAGGAGCTTCACCCGCTCGTCTCGCAGCTGCAGGATCTCGGCGATCAACGCATTGTTGTCGTGCTCATCGCCATTGTCACCCCTCGAGTAGTAGGTGCGCCAAACCTTCTCCCGCAGATCCCTCTCATCCGAGAAGGTCAGGAATGGATCCATCGACGACCGGGTGTTGGTAATCGCGTACTTGCCTTCGTGCCCCCGCTCGGTCGCGGCGGCAGCGGCAGCCTGCACGAACGAGTCGGGTAGGCCACTCAGTTGGTCCTTGGTCAGATAGAGCACGTAGCCCTCTTCATCGGCCAGCACATTGTTGGCGAACCGCGTGTGGAGCTCGGCGAGTCGCTGATTGATCGCCGCGTAGCGCTCCTTGGCTTCTCCTTCGAGAGTGGCGCCGTCGCGCGCGAAACCATCGTAGGTCAACCAGACGAGTCGCTGCTGATCCGGTCGCAGAGACTTCATCTCGTCGCTTTCGTAGACCGCCTTGATGCGCTCGAAGAGCTTCTCGTTCTGCGTTATCTTGGAGCGGAACTCCGAGAGCTTGGGGGCCATCTCCTGTTGAATCTCACGAAACTCGGGGCTGGATCGGTTAGCACTCCAGATGCCCCAGTAGGAGAAAACCCGGTCCAGATTCCTGCCGGTATCTTCCATCGCCACAATCGTGTTTTCGAACGTCGGGGGCTCGGGGTTGTTGGCGATGGCGTCGATCTCTTCCAGGTTCTCGGCCATTCCAACCTCGAGAGCCGGCTTCAGGGCCGCCAGATCCATCTTGTCGAAGGCCGGCACGCCACCGTAGGGGCCGGTCCACTCCGCTAAAAGAATGTTCTCGCCACCGCTGCCGGCATCGGGTGTGTCTGTGGGTTCTTCAGACTGCTGAGCGTAAGCGACGCCGCAGGCCATCAGGGTAGCGATTGCAGCGATTTGAAGGTAGCTATGCATGATCTCGGTTCTCCCGGTTGATTGTCCGAAACCAGAGACTAACAGCCAGAAGACATGACCGGAACCGCTGACCCTGAATGCGGTCGATCTCAATAGCCAGGCGAGCCATGCTCGCAAGCGAAGCATTCGACGCGCCCACCGTGAGAGCGGGGTGCACCCGGTGGCTGGCAGTCGATAGTATTCGGTCCCGATGTCTAGACTCCCGCGGTCCCTCTTCCCCGGTGCCGCCGTCGCGCTCCTGCTGTTGGCCGCCTGCGTGCCCGTCCAACCCCTCGAGGTGTATCGGTCGAACCCCGCTCACCCTCTCATCCGCATCGAAGATCAGAACATCTATGTCGAGCAGGCTGGTCAAGGTGAACCGGTGTTGCTCATCCACGGATTCGGTGGGTCGAGCTACAGCTGGCGCAAGATCGTGCCAGCGTTGGCCGAGGATTACTGGGTGGTGGCACTCGATCTTTATGGTTTCGGCTGGACCGACCGGCCCGACGATTGGTCTCGCTACACCCGCGATGGCCAGGTCGAGCTCATCCTGGGGGTCATGGATGCACTTGGCATCGAGCGGGCGCACATCATCGGCCACTCCTACGGCGGATCGATCAGTATGGCCCTGGCCGCCGATCACCCCGAACGTCTACGATCGATGGTCCTGGTTGACAGCGCGGCCGTGGATTATCCGATGAATCGCCGCAAGTGGTTTGCCCGGGTCGGACTCTTCAACTGGATCTATGTTCGGGGCCTCGCGCTGAGGACAGGCACCGTCGAGCGGGTGATGGGCAGAGCCTACTACGACGATTCCGCGGTGACCGAAGAGCTGATCGAGGCCTATCTCGAGCGTCTGAGGGTCGAAGGCGCGGCCCAGGGATTCCGGGGTCTGTCCCGGCCGTTGCCGAAGTCGAAGCGGCCGCGCGGCGATATTCGGTATGAACAGCTCGATATCCCCACCCTGATCCTGTGGGGAGCTCAGGATGAGCTCATCAGCCTCGAGATCGGTCGTTACTACGCCCAGTTCTTTCCCGACGTCCGGTTCGTTTCCATAGAAGCTTCGGGACACGCCCCCATGGAGGAAAAGCCGGCAGAGTTTCTGGCGCAGGTCAAGTCCTTCTTCGAGCAGCTGGAAGAAAGCGATTCGCGAACACAAGTCGTGTCGTTTCTCGATCCGTAGTCCTCGTCGGCAGTAACCCTCCATGGCGGGTGGTGCTTCGACCGGTCTGCGAGCCTCGGCAGGATCAGCTGCCCACCACCGCTTCGACTTCGACCTCGACGAGATACTCCTCGCCGACCAGCTGTGCCTGCACCATCGTGTTGGCCGGCTGGACATGGCGGAAGCGATCACCATGCACTGCAGCCACGGCTTCCCAGTGCTCCAGATCGGAGACAAAGACCCGGGTCCGGATGATGTCCTCCAGTTTGCCTCCGAGCGAGCGCAGCGCACCCTCGATCTTGTCGTAGACGAAATGCGTCTGAGCCGCAGGGTCGGTCCCACCGATCAGTCGGTCACCGTGTGAGGCCGTCGTGCCCGACACATAGATAGTCTGCCCTACCCGGACAGCCCGGCAGTAACCGAACGCCTTCTCCCAGTGGGTACCGGAAAGCACTCTCTGCCGGCCGTCGGCGGTGGTGGTCACCTGGTAAGGCGTCGGGAACGCATCGATGTGGTGGCTGAGATCGCCCGAGGCCGTCAGGAAAGGCGGTCGGCGATACTCGTCGCCGCAATCCCCGGGGATGGCCTCGAGCTTCGACAGCATCGTCTCGATCTCGTCGCGATCCTGTTCCCCGAGGGAGAAGGAGAAGAGTCGCAGATTATCCGCGATGTGCTCACTCTGCCCGAGGCGGGCACCGATAATGATCCCGGCCACCGACGGCTGCTCCAGGATGTAGCGCGACGCCACGTTGGCGATCGACACCTCGTGGCGTGCGGCCACCTTCGCCAGCACCCTCAACAGGTCCTGATAGGCACTCCAGCTGCCCGCCAGATCCAGAAAACGCTTGTACTTCATCTCGGACCAGGTCTCGAGGTGAACGGGCTCCTCTCGCTCGAGAAACCGATCCGTCAGCAGGCCGCCGGCCAGGGTGCCGAAGGCCAGCAACTTCACCCCGCGCTCCTCGCACACCTTTGCCATCGCAGCCTGGGCCCGCCTGTCGAAGAGTGAGAAACAGACCTGGTTGGAAACGACTTCGATCCCGCTCGCAAGCACGAGTCCGAGATGGGCCGCGTCGAAATTGGTCAGACCGAGATGCCGAATCAGGCCCTTCTCCTTGAGTTCCTGCAGGTAGAAGAGACAGTCCAAATACGCGGGATCAGCGTAGCTCCAGGCATGAAACTGCAGGAGGTCGATGCACTCCGACCGCAGGCGCCCGAGAGCTCGCCCGATAGCCCGACGGACATCGTCTCGAGTCACCGGCCCGGGTTCGGGTACCCACTTGGTCGCGATCTGCAAATCCGCGCTGCCATATTGGTCGAGGTACCGACCCGTGATGTCTTCCGCCGACCCGTAGTGATCCGCCATGTCGAAGGTCGTCAGGCCGGCCTCGACGTAGGGTCGCATCGCTTCTGCCGCCGATTCGAGATCGACCGACCGACCGTCGCGCTCCATGTCCGCGATCTGCCACAAACCTGTCAGGACTCGGGAGATGGTGAATCCCGGGGTCAACTCACAGCGCTCGACGATCGGTCTCATGGATCACTCCGGCGGCAGCTGGGCGAAGATGGCTTGCGTATCGACTCCGGCGCGCCGCAAGCTGCCCACTTCGCGCCAGAAGATCACGCTCGCCACGACCATCACCACCAGCCAGACGTAGGTCGAATGGAAGTACCAGGCATCGACCGCGGTCGTCAGGTCTTTCCAGATGTGGATGATCAGAAATCCACCGAGGAAGAGGACCCCCGCCGCTGCCAGTGAGTTTCGGATCTTCGGGGAGCGGGCAACCTTGATCTGGGCCGCCAGCTCGGGGTTGTTGCGCGGCAGCGACAGAACTGACAAACACATCACGAGGAAATTCACCAACATCGAGGTCACCAGGATATCCACGCCGAGAAAGAAATCGCCCGCCAGATGGCTTCCGAGAATGCCGACCGTAGCCATCAAACCGCTCAGTACAATGGCGACATAAGGCGTATGCCACTGCGGGTGCACTTTCGACACGGTTTGCGGGAAGACCCCGTCCTCGGCCCAGGCGAACATGAGTCGTGAGACGGCCAGTAGCATCGCCGGCAGATCGTTGATCAGAGCGATCGCCGCCCCGGCGACAATCGCCACGCTCCAACCCGGCGAGAGCAGATAGCTCAGCAAACCCGGAGCCGTCAGATCCGTCGTCTGTGCCCGTTCTGCGATGAAGGACCAGGGAACCGCATGGTAAACCGCTGCCGTGAACAGAAGGTAGAAGGTGCCGACCGTGGTCACGGCAGTGAAGATCGCCAACGGCAGAGAGCGTCCCGGATTCCGTGCCTCTCCCCCAGCCTGCGCGATGGAATCGAAACCGATGAAGCTGGCAAAGAGAAGCGCCGACGCAGCCAGGAAAGTGCTCCACTGAAACTCGACTCCTGGCGCAGCGGCAATCGCCATGCCCTCGCGCTCCCACACTGCGGCGGCAAATTCGGAATGATCGAAGGAGAAACCGGCCACGATCACGATCGCGCCGAGGGCGAACATGACGAACATCAAGGGCACCAGGGTGCGCTCGTACAGCTTGACGCCGCGCAGGTTGATCAACACAAAGAGCCACAGGAAAGTCAGCGCAACCGTCAGTCGCACACCTCCCGCATCCAGAAAGCCAGCCAGCGCCTGCATCTCGAGAGCGGCCGCAATGTCCCGAAGAAACGGCACGATCACATACGACACGACGCCGATCGCAATCGACAGCCCAAACCACTGCGAGAAGCTCGCCACGAATCCGAGATACGGGTGTAGCGACCGGCTGGCGTAAACGTAACTCCCACCGGCCCGTGGCATAGCAGAGGCCAGCACCGCGTAGGCCATCGCCGCCAATGCGGCCGGCACTGCCGCGAACAGGTACGCCGGAACCACAAAGGGTCCGATGCCGGGCACGCTCCGCTGGATCATGAATGGGATGACATTGATCGCCGCCCCGAGCATCGAGCAGATGCCCGTCGCAGCGAGACCCAGGAAGCCCAGATCCCGGGTCAGCCCGGTACCGCTGTTCCGACTGCTCGCCACGAGAGGCAGTCTATTCGATTGCCGCCACTTGCCGCGGCGGGGTCAGTCCGCCGACCAGCGAATCTATGTGAGCACCCCGGCCTTGGCCTGCTTTCTCGAATAGACGTAGAGGAAAATCGCCACAATCCAGATGACGAGGCTGAAGACAACCGCTCCCGAACCCATGATCTCGATACCATTCGACAGCAAGAAGGAGTGAATGCTGCTGACGGCCATCCCGAAAAGCGACAAGCAAAAGGCCCACTCGGCCCACTTCTTCCGCAAAAGAAGGCCGACGGATCCGACCACAGCACCCCAGACACCGATAGCCCAGCCCGACACGGCCCAGGCCGGAATGCTGTAGAAGTAGTCGAGCTGCTCCTGCGTGAACTGGCTCATGTAGGACTCCATCTTGGTTTGGGTGGCCAGGTAATCGAAAGCGCCCATCAGATTCCACAAGAGTGATAGCACCGCGACAATCCACAGGTGAACCGGAGTCTTCACCCGTCCACCGACTTCATTCGACGCATAGGCGTGCATGCGCAACCTCCTTCAAAGCCAAGAATTGGTTGCCGCAAGACTAGCACGCTGGCCGTTTTGCCCGATCAGGCTAGCGAGCGGGACCGCGGAAGACCGCATTGACCAGCAGCATATTCAACCCGTCCAGGTAAGCACGGTAGGTGGGGTCGCCGACAAACCCGATCACCTGACCTCGACCATGCTCCTGCACCATCACCAGGGGCTTGAACGCAAGCTGCAGCCGGTTCTCATCCCATAGGTGACCGCTGGCGACGAGATCCTCGGCACCGACAAAGACCACCGTATTCCGACCCTGATCCAGTTTCAGCGGGCTGTAGATCGCGTCTCCCTGGACCAGGGCATTCACGGTTTCGCTCGACCCGGAGGTGATCCAATGATCCGTGTCGATCGTGGCCCTTGCCAAAACCCCGGGAATCCAGTCGGGAGACTCCTGCCTGGGCTTGATGGCCTGCCTGTAGTCCTCTTCGCTCTCGAGCAGCAGGCCGGCGGGAGATTCGCTAACTTCTTCGGGGTCTTCCATCTCGGAGCCGGGGCGACTCTCGCGATGAGTCGCCAGCAGGCCCGAGGCGGCAAGGTAATCCACTGCACCTGCGCTCCCGATCAAGGTGCCTCCCTGGCCTACCCATTGCTCCAGGGCCGCGGTCGCCAACTCATCGAGAAAACCTGTGTAGCCGCCATCCGGCAGAATGAGCACATCGAAATCGTTCAAGTCGATCTCAGCCAAACGGCGAGTGCGGACCGGCGTCACCGGGTAGCCGATCTGACGCTCGAGAACGAAGCGGGTGGCGCCCGCCGAGTAGGACCGGGTGGGCAGGTCCCAGGCGAGAGCGATCTGGGGTGGCTCGAGCAACAGCACGTTGTTGCTGCCGAAATTCACCCCCTCTTCGACCCAGCTCGTCTCCGTGGCAACGATCTCGGCACCGGTCTCTCGGACCAGCCGCTGGAGAGTGATATGGAGATCCTCGGGATTGCGATCGACCATCAAGATCAGAGTGCCACGCGGATAGGTCCTGCCCTCCTGGACAAACTCACGATCCGATCCCAGGACCTGCAGATCCTCGCGCAGCGCCGCGGCCAGAAAGCGCGCGGCTGCCGATGTTTCCCAGGGAACCAGATAGGCGAGCTCGGCCGGGTCGCCGGAGATTGCCGCCGGCACCCATCGGTCCTCGCCTGCTGGTTCGAAGTCACCCCGCGGGACCGCATTGCAAGCCACACTCTCGACCCCGAACATGCGAGGCAAGGACCATCCCGTGACGTCGTAGATCTGATCGGGCAGATCCTTCTGCCGGCGGCGCTCCTGTTCGGCCAGGAAGGTATCGCTCATGGGAACGTCCTGATCGAGAATCGTGCGTAGCAACCGCTTGGTCGGCTGCGCCATGTCAATGACGAAACTGCCCGCCGGAAAGCTCCGTCCACACCCGCTGAATTCACCGCGTGAGCTGGAGACTTCTACGCCGTGCTCCACCAGCAACCCGGCCAGTTTGCGAGTAGCACCTTTATTGCCTTCGTTGACCAGGACATAGGCCTTCACCGCCTCGCTGCGTCCTTCGGTGACGGCGGTCTTGCGAAACATCCAGAAGTCTTCGAGAAACTTCTCGCGATTGCGAGCCGTCGTTTCAGCGGTGGCAATCGAAGCCACGAAGTGATGGCGAACCGCGTCCCGAAAGCGCAGGTCTGTACCGTCCTGACGCCGCAGAACGAGGCCACGGGGTGAGGCCTGCTCGTAAGTCGTGGCGATGCTCCCCTGGAAGAGCGGCCAGCTCGCACCATAACCCGGGTAGAACGCGTCGAAGACTTCACGCGTGAAGTAGAGGAAACCGTACTCATCGAACCACCTGGCATTGTTGCGACCATAGGCTTCGAGCGCCTCACGCTGGCTGCTGGTGATATGCGGGTTGTAGGGCACAGCCTCCGGGGCGAAGTAGTACGTCGAATTGCCTCCCATCTCGTGCAGATCCACCACGATCTGCGGATACCATTCCAGGATCGCAGCAACGTGGCCGCGGGTTTCGGGCTGCGTCAGCGCGAGCCAATCCCGGTTGAGATCGAAGTGGTAATGGTTGGTCCGACCGCCCGGCCAGGGCTCGTCGCGCTCGGCTGCATAAGGATGCGACATCGGCTCGAGCCCCGTCGACATCCGGTTGGCGTGCACAAAGCGTTCACGGCCATCGGGGTTTTGCGTCGGGACGATCACGACCAGGGTTTCGGCCAGAATCAGGTCGACGATCTCGTCGTTGCGCGCAGCCAGCAGGTGATAGGCCGTAAAAAGGCCTGCATCCGGAGAGGAGATCTCATTGCCGTGGACGCCGTATGCGAGCCAGGTGATCGCCGGTTCACTCTCGATCAGACTGCGGGCTTCTTCCTCGGTTGTGACTCTGGGATCGGCCAGTCGTTGCCGATTCGCCCGAATCTCGTCGAGTCGGGCCAGGTTGGCCGCCGATCCGATCACTGCATAGACCAGCGAGCGACCCTCCCAGGAACGGGCGTATTCGAAGAGTCGCACCTGCCCTGGTCGCGCCTTCGCCAGGGCCTCGAGAAAGGTCAGCATTTCCGGATGCGTCACGATGCGTTCGCCCGGGGCATGCCCGAGGACCTCCTCGAACGAAGGCACGCTCGGGTCGTACTCGGCCCCAGGCCAGAGAGGCTCCTGGCCCGCGACAAAGGTCGATATCAGCAGAAACAGAGCACAGGACAAGGCGACCTTCTGGATTGGCATGAGCGGATCATACCGCCGATCGACGGACCGTTCTGCAACGCATCGACCCGCTCACGGGTCCCGGTTTGAAGCCGGGGAACACGATCCTTTCCGAGTCGGCCCGTCCACGCAGAGATCGAGGACAAGCTACGGCTGCTGGCAGAGTTCTAGCCTTCCTCGCCAGCCTGCCCACGACCCGCCAGCGACAAGATGAACTCCATCTTTTCCCGGGTGGCGCGGTATCCGATCTCCATGATCGCCGGGAAGTGCTTGGTGTCGAAAGTGCCGAAGGCGCTGAGCTCAGATGGGCTCAAGAGCAGATCGCAGTGGTGGAACTTGCGCCTCGAGCTGTAGTAGGAGCCGATCTCGAATGCCCTCTGGGCAACCGCGAAGGAGGACTTCAGGTGCACCTCCTGCATCGAGCGTAACGGGCTGGCATAGACCCCGAGGATGGTGTCGCAGAGACCCAGCAGGGGCTCGACCGGAAAATTGTTGATGATGCCGCCATCGGAGTACCAGCGGCCATCGATCTCGGTGGGTGTGAACACCAGGGGAGTCGAGGCGGAGGCCAGGATGGCAGGGATCAATCGACCGCTGGCGAAGATCTCCGGACGGGCCTCGACGATGTTGGTGGCGGTCAGGAATATGCGTTTGTGCAGTGCATCGAAGGAGTCTTCCGGAAAATACTCCAGAAAGTCAGCCACCGCTTTGTCCGTATCGAAGATACCCGGCTTGACGAGGGACAGCTTGGAGACCCGCAGCGGGTTCTTGCTGACAAAGAACTCCAGCATCTCCTCGGCCGAGTAACCCGCAGCATGGAGCGCGGCGACAATGGCGCCTGCACTGGTCCCGGCCAGGACCTGAGGCTCGATTCCCTCCTCAGCCAGGGCCTTGAGCACCCCGACATGGCAGAGTCCCCGAACTCCACCCCCCGAGAGCACAATTCCCAGTCGATACAGCATGGATCAGGTTCGCGCGGTTTGTCGGACCCTCACTCCTGTTCGAGGTCGCGTTGATTCGATACGCGCCTTGATCGAGTCTACACCCGCGATCACCCAAGCTGCCGTAGGCCTATCGACCCTTTGTGGTCGAGGCCATCAACGCCGGAGCGGCAAACTCGACCCGACCATCCTCCTTCAGGTAGGGGCACAGAGCCTCTTCCGCCTCCTGCAGGACATGGTCGATCTCCTTCTCGCTCAGGATCACTCCCATCACCGGCAACCAGCCGCGCAGATCGGCTTCCACCATGGCCCGGATGCTGGGGAACCGAGCCGTGCCCGGGTGATTCTCGATCTCGAACGCGGTGATGCCTGCATCGGTCAATACAGTCGCCAGAGTCTCTCGATCGCCGAGGACGAAGGGAGCCAACAGTGCCTCAGTTGCATGCGGACCCACGGTCCGCTCGAGCAGCGCGACTTCGGTTGCATAGCCAGGGCTGTTCTCCAGCGAGTCCCAGACCGCGATAGCCAGGTGCCCACCAGCCACCAGAACGCGCATCATCTCGCGAATCGCCAGGGGTCGATCGCCAATGAACATCAGGCCGAACTGGCTGACGACGGCATCGAAGCAAGCGTCCGTGAATGGCAGCGATTCAGCGGTGCCCTGGTGCCACTCGATCTCGGGTGCGAACCTGCGGGCCACGCTCAACATTCCAGCGTTGGGATCGACTCCTGTCACCGATCCATCGGGCCCCGTCAATCGTGCAGCGGCGCGCCCGAGGATACCGGTCCCGCAAGCGACATCCAGGACTCGATGACCGGGCCCGACCCGCGCAGCTTCGAGAATCGTCGTGGGCCATTGTCCGAAAAGCGCCGGGACGAAGAGCTCCTCGTATGCGATGGCAGCATCGATCTCGGCTTGCGACACCGATTCACTCATGCGGACCTTCCTTCCTCGATACCAGATTGGCCAGGGGCGCTGCCAACGACTCTACCGCACCGTCGATCGAGGCAAACCAAGCCGCCCGGGAATCGGGCGAGCAACGATCGGACAGGGCCCGGTCAGCCTTACCCTCCTCCTGATCAATCACTGGCTGAGCGTGACATGATCCGGCTCACAGGACGCAACGGAACCACGGGAAGGGGTAAGCGATGCACGGCAGTGAGATGAACGAGGAATTGAAGACCGGTGTGGACGAGATGGATCGGGAGCACGCTCTCGAGCTACAGATCGTGCGGGCCATTCAAGCGGCCCTGGCCAGCAACGAACGAGCCGAGTTGCCCCAGCTCCTCGAGCAACTGCAGGATTTCACCAACGCCCACTTTCTCGCCGAGCAGCTCCTGATGCGGCTCCACTCCTACCCCGGATTCGAGGCTCACCAGCGAGAGCACGATGACCTGATGGAAGAGTTGCGGGGGTTGGGGGAGACGCTCCTGGCCGACGATGCCACAGACCCAGCGGAAGCAGCGACGAGCCTCGAGCGCTGGCTGATCGCTCACATCCAGTCCGAGGACCAGGCGCTCGCGGAGTTCTTGAGGCAGCAAGACGGCGAGTCCTAGTCCTACCGTGCGCCACGCGTTCAAGGCCCGTTCCGAGCCTCCCTCCACTGCTCGCACCCAGAGGGTGCGCCGCAAGATCACGGCACTCTTTCTGACCGGGGTGGGCATCGGAGCCACGGGATTCATCGCCTCGATCACTGTCTCCACCCTGGCGGCAGAGCACATCTCCGGCAGTGCGGCCTGGAGTGGATTTCCTTCTGCGCTTTCGATTCTCGGTACAGCGACCGGGACGACAATCCTGGCTGAGTTGATGCAACTTTGGGGACGGCGCAAGGGCTTGCTGGCCGGCTATGCCGTGGCTGCGGTGGGAGCCGTCATTGCCATTCTCGCGGTCGTCAAGGGGTCCCTCCCGATGCTCGTCCTGGGGATGTTCACCATCGGATTCGGGCGCAGTGGCGAGTCTCTGAGTCGATACCTGGTAGCCGATCTCTATCCAGTCGAGCGCCGGGCCTCTGCCATTGGCTGGATGGTCTGGGTAGGGACCGTTGGAGCCGTTCTCGGACCCAACTCATTGCACCCATCTGGCCGACTCGCGCTGCAGTTCGGGCTGCCAAGACTGTCGGGGCCCTTCCTGTTGACTCTCGCCGCATACGGTTTCGTGCTGCTCCTCTATTTCCTCCTGCTCCGTCCCGACCCGTCGACCCTGATCACCGACGACCGCCTGGCCGACGAGTCGACCGAACACATTCCCTTTTCCCGTCTGTTTCAGCCAACTCGCGTGCGGATCGCTCTCGCCGTCCTTATCGTCGGCCAGGCGGTCATGGTCCTCATCATGACCATGACGCCTCTCTATCTGAAGCAGGCCGGGCATGAGCTGAAGACTATCGGCGTCGTGATGAGCGCTCACATCGTCGGCATGTTCATCTTTTCGCCGGCCACCGGCTGGCTGGTTGATCGTTTCGGGCAACTGCCGGTGATTCTGGTCGGGCAAGCGATGCTACTCGTCGCCGCGCTGGCGGCGCTCACGGCACCCGTCACGAGTATCCCGCTGGTCGCGACCGCGCTGTTCCTGCTCGGGCTGGGATGGAATCTCGGGTTCATCGCCGGCAGCGCGCTCTTGAGCTCCGGCCTTGCCCCGCGCCTGCGGGCCCGCCTGCAGGGCAGGACCGACACCATGATCTGGACCTCAGCCGCCGTCGCCAGCGTTGCCTCGGGATTCATTCTGTCGGGACTCGGCTACGACGCTCTGTGCCTGATCGGAGCGTTCCTTCTGACGATTCCCGCGATCGTGATGCTCCGCTATCACAAGTCCTTGCCCCAGCCGGCTCGAGTTTGACCGCCAGCCCCCGGGCCGCGCATCCGGCGCGACGGCCTGCTGTCATCTGACATCTTCCAGCTGCTTCTGCTGCAACAGATCGTAGAGGTCACAGGGGTTCGTGCGGATCCCGGAACCGGGTTCGATCCGGTCACCCAGCAGCAGAAACTCGCGCCCACCGGTGGTGTAGACCGGCCAATCCGGGGTGGCATCCCCGTTGGGATTACCGGCGGCAGCGAATTGGACCCAATAGTCGGACATGACATCTGCCAGGTGCTGATCGGTGGCATCACGAGGGACCCAAGGTTCCAACGCCAGGTTGTCGGTGACATAGGCGGTCTCGGCTCCATGGTAGGCCCCGAGCCGGGCTCCACCCGGGCCGGGCGCCGCCCGCGTGAACTGATAGAAGAAGACTTCGCTACCACTGCCGGCTACCCGGTCCGCCATAAAGCGCGACGGGCACGCGAAGGTCGCATCGGTCTGCCAGGCATTGATCGCATCGACGGCCTCTTTATCGTTCGAGGCTGGGTAGAGCTCGATCGCTCGATCAGCCAGCTGACCGAATTCAGCATGCAAACCCTGGCGAAGTCCTTCCAGGGTGACTGCCGGGCCGTAATGCCCGAGTGTCGTCCATTCGTTTTCATTGAAACCGATCAGCAGCGGTACCGCGGCTTGTCGTCCCGCCTCGAACACCCGACCCGGTGCTTCCTGGAGCACCCATCCATCGACATTCGGAACACTCGCCCAGTCAGCATAGGTCTCGCCAGGAGCTCGCAGCAGGTCATCGGCATCCAGAGCACGCAATCGGGCTGGAGCAGGGTCGGAATCCGTCACACCCAGAGCTGCGACCAATCCCTCGCCGATGGATTCGACTTCGGCGAGGTCGCGAAACTCCTTCACTGCGTAGCCACCGCTCTGCATGATCGCTCGCTGGAAGAGCCCTCGCGCCAGGGGAGAGCTCATCAGATAGGCGATGTTGGTTGCCCCGGCCGACTCGCCGAAGACAGTCACCCGGACGGGGTCTCCACCAAAGGCCGCAATGTTGTTCTGGACCCACTTCAAAGCAGCAATCTGATCCAGCAGCGCATAGTTTCCCGACGAGCCGTGTTCCGATTCGGCGGTCAGAGCTGGGTGCGCGAGAAAACCGAACACATTGAGTCGGTAGTTGAAGGAGACCACGACCGCACCCTTGCGCGTCAGATTGGCACCGTCGTACGGTGTCTCCGACGGGGACCCGGAGGTATTCCCCCCACCATGGATCCACACCAGGACCGGCCAGAGCTCGGTGCCCCCGAGGTTGGCCGACCACACATTCAAATGCAGACAATCCTCACTGATCGGCTCCAACTCCGGAACCAGTGACGGGTCCTGCTCGAACGTCTCTGCGAGGTAGCGATACCAATCGGGAACGTGGTCTGGCGGCTGCATGCAGGCCGGGCCGTAGTCGGTCACCTGCTGCAGACCTTCGCGCGGTGAGCTCGGCGCTGGTGGACGCCAGCGCAGCTCACCCAGTGGAGGCGCGGCGTAAGGAATGCCCTTGAAGGCCGCGATCGGCGGGCTCACCTCGAGGAATTCGCCCTGCAGCGTCTCTCCGCCGACGTTGACGACCGGTGGTGTGAGTCCAGGCTTGGCGAGCTCCACCTCGGACCCGCAAGCCACCAGCAGCGGAATCAGACAGGCACCCCGTACGAGGCGCAGCCTACTCACCCTTCCACTCTGGGTCACGCTTCTCGACGAACGCCGTCGCACCCTCCTGGGCATCGCTACTTTCCAACATCTTCATGAATGCAGGCCACGACTTCGAGCGCAGAGCCGCGTAGCTCTCCTCGAACGAGAGTTTCTCCGTCAGATGCACCGCTTCCTTGATCGCTGCCAGGGACAGCGGTGCGGCCCGGCACAGGTCCTCGGCCAGAGCGCGGGCCCGGTCCATCAGCTGATCCGCCGGCACCACTTCGTTGACGATCCCGAGGGAAGCCAGGTCCTGTGCGCTTTGGCGCCGACCCGTCATGAGAATCTCGAACGCCTTCTGGCGAGGGATCAGCTTGGGCAGCATGAAGGTTCCGACATCTGGCGCGATGCCGATGCGAGCTTCCGGTAGCATGAACTGTGCATGCTCGGCGGCAACAATGAAATCGGCCCGCAAGAGCATCTCGAAGCCACCGCCCACCGCGAATCCATTGACGGCGCAGATGACCGGCTTGAGCAGGTCGGTCATCTCGGGAAACCCGCCAAACCCACCCTCCCCGTAGTCACCGAGATACTCCTCCCCCTCGGATACCGCATTCAGATCCCAACCCGCGGAAAAGAACTTCTCGCCAGCGCCAGTCAGGATGGCGACCCGCATCTCGGGATCGTCGCGAAAGTCCGCAAACAGCCTGCCCATGTTCCGACTCAACGGTCCATCCAGGGTGTTCGCCTTGGGTCGATCCAGGACAATCTCCAGGATCTGCCCATTCCTGGTGACTTTGAGGTAATCACTCATCGTGCTTTCTCCAGTCAATTTCGACCCCGCCCATGGGGTCGGCAAGGGTCCGATAATCCTGCTTCAAGCTTCGATGTCACTCCCGTTTCGCAGGCTCAGCAGGGCGTCAGCAGCCACGACACCTTCGCCTTCAGCGCGGACAATCAATGGATTCACGTCCAACTCGCCAATGGCCTCCGGGTCGTCCTCGACCAGGCTCGCAACCGCCAGGATTGCATCGACCGTGGCACTCAGATCGGCCCGCGCCTTTCCCCTGAACCCATGAAACAAGGGAGCGCACTTCAGCCCCTCGAGAATCCGCGTCACCGTCTCTTTATCGGTCGGCAGGAGGATCGACCGGCTGTCCTTCAGCAACTCGACGAGAATGCCACCGACGCCGACGACCAGATACGGCCCAAAATGCGCGTCCCGGGCCACCCCCACGATCAACTCCGCGACCCCGCCTCCGATCATCGCCTCGACTATGAAGGAGCTGGCCAGGTTCGACATCTCCGCGACCGCCGCTGCGACCTCCTGCTCATTTCCCAGATCGAGCCTGACGCCTCCCACATCGGTCTTGTGGGCCACACCCAGTGCCTTCAGCACCACTGGATAGCCAATCCTCGCGGCCGCAGCCACCGCCTCCTCGGCATTGTCGACGACTCGAAAATCGGGAACAGGTACTCCAAACTTCGCCAGAATGCTCTTGGACTCCGCTTCATCCAGGACCCTGAAGGCAACCTCTCCCGCCTGCTCGGAGTGCTCGAGAAGGCGGAGTTGAGGATCCCGGCTCCAGGCGGCGCCCACATCGACGGCTGCCTGCAGCCCCGCCAGCCCTGCGTCGATGCCGGCCAGTGGCACGATACCCTCCTCAATCAAACGCTCGGCCAGGTCCTCCGGCATGGTGTCAGTGAATGTCGAGAGCACCCCGGTGCGAGCTCCTGTTTCGTGCGCGGCCCGAATGAATCCCTGATCGGCGCCTGTCCACGTCGAAGGATCGCACGTGTCCGCCCTGGGATGGTCCAGAACACAGAGGGACACGTCGAACTCATCCTGAATGAACGCCGAGAAGGTCGCGGCCAATCTATCTTCGTTGTTCCAATCGAACATCTGGAAATCGAGCGGGTTCGACACCACCATGCGTTCGTGCACGATCGAGCGAACACGTTCGGTTCCCTCTTCCGACAATGAAGGCATTGCCAGCCCCGTCCCCATCATCGCGTCGCCGATCAAGGACAGATCGCCACCCGAGGTACTCATCGCCCCGACCCGGCCGCCCGGCAGAGGTCCCAGGACGTGCAGTACCTTCAGCGCCTCGATCAACCCCTCCAGGGAATCCACGCGAGCCACTCCGCAGCGCTCGAAGAGAGCATCCATGAGCTGGTCGGAGCCCGCCAGCGATGCAGTATGGGATGCCACGATCTTCCTGGCCGTCTCGGAACGGCCCGTCTTGATCGCCACCATCGGTTTGCCGGCCTGCCGCGCCACCATCACCGCGGCCTCGAACGCCCTGGGATCGGAGATCGCCTCGAGGTAGAGACCAATGGCGGTGACGCGCTCCTCCTGAGCGAAGGTGCGGATTGCGTCGTGAAGATCGAACTTCAACCTGTTCCCGAGAGACACCACATAGGCGATGGGCAGGCCCCGCCGCTGCATGGTGAGATTGAAGGCCACATTGGAAGACATGGTGATGAGGGCGATGCCCTCTCGAACCCGGCGACCACCCTGCTGGTCGGGCCACAGCATCGCCCCGTCGACGTAGTTGAGCATGCCGTAGCTGTTCGGGCCGATCAGGGGCATCTCGCCACAAGCCTCCCGGAGCTGCTGTTCGAGCGCAGCCCCCTCCTCTCCAGCCTCGGTGAATCCCGTGGCATAACAGATCGCACCTCCCGCGTCTCGACTCGCCAGATCTCGCACGATGTCGATTGTCAGATTGCGGTTGACCGCAACATAAGCGGCATCCGGGCTACCGGGAAGCTCCGCTACCGAACGATAGACCTGACGGCCCAGAATCTGGTCCTTCTTGGGATGCACAGGCCAGAGGTCTCCCTCATAGCCCATGAGATCGCATTGCCGGATGAGCTCTTCGGCCGCGAAGCCGCCAAAGACCGCAATGGATCGCGGCTGCAGCAGACGTTCAATTGCCATCCATGGTTCCCTCCGTCCGAGCCCGACCCTGAGAGCCGCAGCTCATCTCAATCGCGCGATCGTTGTGTGGTACCGCCCCATTCGCTCAGCTCAACAGGCCGGACAAGCGCTGACTGATGATCTCCTCCGCCTCCGAGATGATGCGGGATACCAGCTCGGCAACGGTCGGAATGTCGTGCACCAGACCGGCCGACATGCCGGCTGACCAGATCCCGGCCTCCATATCACCCGACTCGAGCACTACGGCCCCGCGCGCTCCCGCCACCAGGTCGGCCACATCCTCGAATTCCGAATCGTGCCGACTCTCGATCTCGGCCACCTCGACCGCCACCGTGTTCTTGAAGACGCGCGCCGTATTCCTGAATTTGCGGAAGATCAACTGGGTATCGAGCTCGCTCGCCTCGACCAGCTCCTGTTTCAAGTTGTCGTGCACAGGTGCTTCCCGGGTTGCCAGAAAGCGAGTTCCCATGCTGATGCCTTCCGCTCCCATGGCCAGCGCCGCCACCAAACCTCGAGCGTCGCTGAATCCTCCGCAGGCGATCACCGGGATGTCGAGCGCGTCCACGGCCCGAGGTACCAGAATCAGCGATGGGATGTCATCCTCGCCCGGATGGCCAGCAGCTTCGAAGCCATCGATCTCGACCGCGGCGCACCCGACCTCCTGCGCCTTGCGAGCATGCTTGACGGACGTGCACTTGTGGATCACCTTGACACCCGCAGCTTCGAACGCCGGCACGAACGGCTCCGGGCTGCGTCCCGCCGTCTCCACCGCCTTGACGCCCGACTCGATGATGGCCTGGCCATACTCCTCATAGGGAATCGGCTTGATGGTCGGCAAGATCGTCAGATTGACCCCGAAGGCTTTGTCGGTCATGGAGCGAGTGCGTTCGACCTCTGCCACCAACGCTTCGGGTGTCGGCTGAGTCAGCGCTGTCAGAAAACCGAAGGCGCCGGCATTGGCCACGGCGGAGACGAGCTCCGCCCGCGAGACCCGCATCATGCCTCCCGAGAGGATCGGATGGTCGACGCCCAGCAGTTGGGTCAGTCGTGTTTCAAACATGGTCGGTTCAATCCTCCAGATTCGGGCATCTTCAGCGCAGCAGCTCAGCCGCTGCAATCACCCGTTGTATTTCGTTGACACCTTCATAGATCTCCGCCAGCTTCATATCCCTGAAGATCCTCTCGATACCGTACTCTTCCGTGTACGAGAATGCACCATGGATCTGCATCGCGGAGCTCGCCGCCCGGTGTGCGACCTGCGATGCGAACAAGCGTGTCCGCGCCGCATTGGAGAGTATGTCCCGGTCAACGGATTTCTCCCAGGCTGTCGCGTAGGTGAGATAGCGCGCCGCGGCCACCTCGGCAGACATCTCTCCGATCATCCACTGAATGGTCTGAAACCTGCCAATGGGCTTGCCCTGCTGCTCCCGGTCCTTGGCGTACTGGATCGATCTGTCCAGGGCCGCCTGCGCCATGCCGACGCACTGCGCGGAGATGCCCAGTTTGCCAACAGCGATTTCGGTGGTGAGAATCTTGAATCCCTTGCCCCGACCTGCGTCGCCCCCGACCGTGTTGGCGTAGGGCACCCTCACATTCTCCAACAAGACATCCGCGACCTCCATCCCGTGCATTCCCATCTTGGCCACCAGCTTGCCCGTGGAGTAGCCCGGAGTGTCTTTGGGAACCAGAATCGTCGTCGTCTTGTCGTCGACCTCGACGTCCTTGCAGAACAGCGCGAGGGTGCCGGGCAGAGTCGAATTGGTGATGAAGATCTTCTCCCCGTTGATCACCCATTCATCCCCGTCACGAACTGCGGTAGTGCGCAGCGCTCGAGGGTCGGTTCCCGTGTCTGGCTCGGTAAAGGCGAAGCTGCCAACCGCCTCCCCGGTGAGAAGAGCCGGGAGGTACTGCTGCTTCTGCTCCTCGGTGCCGAAGTCACGGATGGTGCCGGCACACAGGTTGTTGACCGAGATGTGGCCGCCGATCGAACAGTAGACCCGTGACAGCTCCTCCAGCACCATCACGTACTCCAGGTAGGACGCGCCCACACCGCCATACTCCTCCGGGTACTGGATCGCGTAGAACCCCAGCTCACGCATCTTGGGAATCAGCTCGCGTGGCGTCCGTTTCTCCGACTCCATCTGATCGACACGTGGTGCGATCTCCGACTCGGCGAACTCCCTCGCCGAATCCTTGAACATCTTCTGCTGCTCGGAAAGACTGAATTCCATGGACTCCCTCCTGAGCCACGTTCAGCAAGTTGGCTTCGAGTCTCTTCTCGGCTCCCCGGCTCCGTCTTCCTTCAGCCACCTGAGGAAAGACCATACGCACAGGGCAATGACAAAGATCAGCGGCACGGCCACGATGAGCGAAGCGGTCTGCAATGGCTTCAGCCCACCCAGATACATCAAGGCGACGGCCATCGCCCCCAGCACCAAAGCCCAGAACAACCGGTTCCACCGCAAGGGCTCCGACTCTCCCGCCACCAGATCCCTCGAGGCCACCGACGCAATGGTGTAGGCCGAGGCCTGGAGGGTGGTGGCCGAGTAGATGAAGCACATGGCGACGAAGAGAATCAAGACCAGAGTGCCAAAGGGCAATGCCTCCACCACGGCAACGATGGCTGCCTGTGGTGATACCTCGTTCATGATCTGGATCACCGGCACCTTTCCCGTCAGTTGATCGTGCAGCGCCGTATTGCCAAAGACTGCGAAAAAGAGCCAACAGCCGAAACTGCCCCAGATCAGGTTCGCCGAGACCACTTCACGGATGGTCCTGCCCCGGGAGATCCTGGCGACAAAGAGACCCATGAACGGGGCATAGGCGATCCACCAGGCCCAATAGAAGACCGTCCAGGTCTGGGGGAACCCGGACTGGGCGATCGGGTCGGTGTACAGACTCATCCGGACAAAGTTGGTGACCAGCAACCCGAGACTGTTGGTGAAGGTGTCGAGGATGAACACCGTCGGGCCGGCGATCAGGACAAAAGCGCACAGAAAGAAGCCGAGGTAGACATTGGCATCGGCCAGCCGTTTGATCCCCTTCTCCATTCCCAGGTACACCGTGGTACCGAAGATAGCCGTCCAAACCACGATGACGAAGGCATCCAGCGCGAAGGTCCGCTCGATGTCGAGCAGACTGCTTATGGACTCCGACAGAATCGGTGTTCCGAGGCCGAGCGAGGTACCGGTGCCGCCGATGAGACCGAAGATGAACAGAACGTCGATCAGTTTGCCGAGTGGCCCGTCAGCCCGATCCCCGATCACACCACGACAGGCCTGGCTGATCCTCAGAAACGGGATCTTGCGGTTGTGAAAGGCGTAGGCGATGGGCAGGGCCGGAATACAGTAGAGCGCCCAGGCCAATGGCCCCCAGTGAAAGAGACCGTACATGGCTCCCCACTCGGCCGCCTGCGCCGACTCGGGCTCCAGGCCGAACGGTGGCGCCTGGTAGTAGTAGACCCACTCGATCGTCGCCCAGTAAAGAAGCGAGGTCCCGATCCCGGCGCAAAAGAGCATGCCAATCCAGCTCAGCGTGCGGAACTCCGGTGCGTCGTCCGGTTGGCCGAACTTGACGGAGCCGTAGCGTCCAAAGGCAAACCACAGCAGGACGCCGAAGACAATGAAGGTGAACCAGAGAAACAGGAATCCGAGTTGGTGCGTGACGATTCCCAGAATCCGATTCAGAACCTCCGAGCTCTTCTCCGGAAAGGCCATCAGCGGAACGATGGCCGACACCACCACGATCAGGGCAGGCCAGAAGATCTGCCTGTCGATGGGAGCTGCTCGCATCTCTTTCATCTCGACCAAGCTCCCGGGCTATTCGGCTGGCGCCCCTTCACCGAAGACACCCTCGAGGACCTGTCGCAAGCGTGGAAGGACCTCCAACTCACTCTGGTCCTCGTTGAAGTACCCGGTATAGACGGCGACCAGATCGCGATCGGGATTGACCAGCAACCCTTGCCCGGCCCAGCCACCTTTGAAGATGTCGTTGTTGGTGAAGACCAGATCCCACTGGTAGACATTGTGCTTGATGGTCCCCGCCGCCACACCCTCCGGTGCACCCCATCTGGCATTGGCCAGCAGCGCCGGATTCCCACCGTTCAGCAGCGTATCGATGTGCCCTTCGGAGATGATCCTCCGGTCCGAGACGACGCCATAGCTCGGGGTGAACAACAGACCGAACCGGGCCAGGTCGCGAACTCGCCCCAGGAATCCGCCGGCGAACATCGGGACGCCATAGCGCGGTGCCAGAATGGCCGCATCGCTCTCGGTACCGATGCGAGTCCAAATCTCCCGCGAGAAGGCATCCTGAAACGGCATCCCGGTTATCTTCTCGACCAGCCAGCCCAGGATGTAGGTATTGACGCTGCCGTACTCGAAGGCGGTTCCCTGTTCAGCGAATCGGTCCACCTCGATCGTCGCCAGAAGCTCGTACGGGTTGTCG
Organism: uncultured Acidobacteriota bacterium; assembly: GCA_963707075.1. Classification (GTDB taxonomy): domain Bacteria; phylum Acidobacteriota; class Thermoanaerobaculia; order Multivoradales; family JAHEKO01; genus CAXMQZ01. Next base: position 183,220 of record CAVPOX010000001.1, on the reverse strand, counting down.
GCCGACGACTCCGTCCAATGGGCTTCACCGGTCGTCTCCATGAGGCGGTGATAACACGATGTCTTGTCGTAGTACTCCTCCGAACAGTCGACGCCGGTGGCCATGTCGAGGATGTTGCGGATCCGGATTCCGGCCCAGGATGAACCGGCGAGCTCGGGAATATACGTCTCGATTGGCTTGGCAGTATCGATCTCGCCGCGATCCTCCAGGATGCCGACAACGGCCGAGACCAGCACTTTGGTCACCGACCAATAGATGGGTCTTTCATAGGGCTCCATCCGGGGATAGTCCTCGAAGACGATCTGGCCGCGATGCAAGATGACCATCCCCATGGTCGTTGAGGCATCGCTGCGTAGAAAGTCCGCAAACCGGATCTTGCCCTCGGGACCATCCACCTCGAACTCGGCAATCTCCGCCATTGGCTGATACTCGAGCCGGCGAACCGGTCCGTCTCTATAAACGTTGACTGTCGCGAAGATACGATTGAGGTTCTTGTTGTTCCAGGCCATGTCCTGGCCATTGGCCGTCCACCAGGACTCTTCGGCCGGCAAGCGCTCGATTTGCCGACGGACTTCTTCAACCTTCGAGGCGGACCTGAAGGGTCTGTCTTGAGCAAGGCCGGGAGCTCCCAACAGCAAGAGACTCGCAGCCGCGAGGAGAGGTCCGATCCGGCATTCCACGGGTTTCATCCCGCCGATTAGATCACAAAAACCTCCCCAGACTTTCCGAAATTTCTTTTTACTTGTCAAAATCTGTTATTATCTTTGTTCCGAGACAAGCGAATGGCCTTCGTCAAGGACTCAACGCCGGTTTCTCTCAAGGCCGCTATTCGGCACGAAGAGATACTTGTCGCCTTGGAGTCCAAGGGGCGTGTCCGCACCTCCGACCTCGAAACCCGGCTAGGCGTCACCGCAGTCACCATCCGAGAAGACCTCAAGCACCTCGAACAACAGGGCCATCTCACGCGCACCCGGGGAGGGGCTCTAGCAAGGCCCGGTAGCCGACCAGAGAAGGCTCTCGAGCTGACCTCGATGACCAACCGAGCCGAGAAGGAGGCTATTGGAGCCTATGCAGCATCGCTCATCAAAGATGGACAGACTGTCATCATCGACGTCGGCTCCACGACTACCGCTCTGGCCAGCGCCTTGTCAACAGATCTTCACGGCGTGGTGGTGGTTACCAACGGTTTGAATATCGCCATGAGCCTCGAATCGGTCGCCGGAATCTCGGTGATTGTCACCGGAGGCACGCTCCGCCCTCTGCAGCACTCGCTCGTGGCACCCATGGGCACTCTGCTGCTCGAAAAGCTGACGGCTGATATCGCATTTCTCGGCTGCAACGGCGTCGATCCCGACCGTGGGTTCACCAACACCAACATCGCCGAGGCCGAGATCAAGCAGGCCATGCTCAGGTCCGCCAACTACAAGGTCTTCCTGGCAGACCACGAGAAGATCGGTAACGTTGCGTCGGCCTACGTAGCTGACATCGAGAGTGCCGACCTCTTGATCACCGACACGGGCGCCAACCCCGAGTTTCTGAAGAAGCTGAAGGACTCGGACCTGGAAGTCGAAACCGTAGACCCGGACAGCAATCGAGGATCAGCGAGACCTGGTGCAGACCTGAGGCAGAACCAGACGGACTGCTGGATGCACTCGGTTCAATTTCTGAGGGGGTAAACAATGATCAACCAACGACCACTCCTGGTGTTTATCTGCGGAATCGTCTTGCTCTCGAGCATCCCCGCACTAGCCCAGACCACGGGTAGCATCCGCGGACAGATCACCGACATCGATGGCAACGCGCTGCCCGGTGTCACCGTGACTGCGACCAGTATCGGACGCGGAACCTCGCGCACCGTGATCACCGCCGAGTCGGGCAACTTCTCGATGCCGGCGCTGATGGTCGACACCTACAACGTGACCGCCCAACTGGAAGGCTTCCGGGAGCAGATGGTCGAGAATGTGCGGGTGGGAATTACCTCGACGGTGACGCTCGATCTGACCCTGGAGCTGGGAACGGTGGTCGATGCCATCACGGTCTCCGGATCACCGGTGCTCGATGTGACGACCTCCAGCGTCGGCACCAACTTCGAGGCGGAGTTTCTCGAGGCGATGCCAACAAATCGCAACTACTGGGACATGATGGCGGTGACTCCCGGCATCAGCCAGCAATCCGAGCAAAGCACTGGACTATCGGCCTTCGGGTCGGGCATCACTTCCAACTCTTTCAGTGTTGACGGCCTCGATGTCACGAATTCCGAAACGGGCGAGTTCTACTCCTACCTCAACCCCGACACCATCGAGGAGATTCAGGTTCTGGCGATCGGTGCGCCGGCCCAGTACGGCAACATGTCCGGTGCCGCCTTCAACGTCGTGACCAAATCCGGGACGAACAGTTTCAAAGGTCGCGCCAGCCTCTACTACCAGAGCGACAATCTCACCGGCACCAACGCGGAGATCAACGGCATCCCGTTCAATCGGGATCGCTTCCACGACTTCAGCCTCACCCTCGGCGGGCCGATCAAGCGGGACAAGCTCTGGTTCTTCGGCTCCTTCCAGGATTACGACAGTCGCGAAACCAATCCGGGCCAGGATCCTGCCTATCCTGGGTTCTACAACAATAACCGGTACGACTTGAAGCTCGACGCGCAGCTGGGAGTCAACACTCTGCTCGATGCCAAGTTCCACTACGAAGACTGGGAGAGCGGGGGCTCCTCGGCCTACAGTACTCCCGATGCGACCGGAATCAATTTCGGTCCCAATCCCGCCTGGGGAATCGGGGTGAGCTCGGTCCTGGGAACCAAGAACCTCCTCGAGGTGAGCTATGCCGGCGACGGTGGAGAATGGACTCTCGAGTCCTCGACCGGCAGCACGGCGGATCCGTACTTCGACATGGCACCCCCGGGGGGTGGTCCCTGGCTCTACAGCGAAGGATTCCTGTACCCCTATGTCTGGGACACCTCCAAACATCAAGTCGATGCGACACTCTCGACCCACGCCGATGACTTTCTGAAAGGCGATCATGAGTTCAAGTTCGGCGTCCAGTACGGCATCGGTGAAGGCGACACCACCGTCGCCTCTGGACCGCGAGGGGTCTACTACTACCGCAACGAGTACGTCTACGACTACTACGGCTACGAGTACATTTACGAGTACTACTACCGGGTCACGTCGCGCGCCTATCACTACGGCGCCGAGACCACGACGATTTCAGGCTTCATCGACGACTCCTGGAGACTGACCGAGAGCCTGACGCTCAACCTCGGCATCCGTTACGACTCGATCAACGCCGATATTCCAGACTATCCGTTGCTCGACGGGAACTGGAACGAAACAGGCCAGACCATTCCCGGGCTCAAGGACGCCGTTGACTGGACGCACTTCTCTCCCCGTCTCGGTTTCGCCTACTCGTTCCGGGACGTCGGTGTCTTGCGAGGCTTTTACGGCAAGTTCTACGACGCCGTCGTCTCAGGCAACTGGTATGCCCCACCCCCGGGCGCACCCAGCTACTTCTATGAATACTCGAGCTCACGCAACGGTCCCTGGACTCCCAATTACGTCTGGGACTGGTTCGACAACCCGATCGATCCGGATATGAAACCCCCGGAAACCGACCAGTTCACTCTCGGGTACGAGCACCGGATCGGGGCGACCTGGACCCTGGGCATTCAGGGGGTCTACAAGGAGACAAAGAATCTCATCGGCTGGGAGATCCTCGGGGACGGAGTCTATGAAATGGTACCTTGGACCAATCCTTTCACCGGCCAGATCCAGGAGCTCGCCAGCGTCATCGAGCAGCCGACGACCCGCAAGGGCAATCGGCCGGGCGATGGATCGCTGGCACCCCCGGGCCAGGTCTACGAGCAGGATTTCCAGGGGGTAGTGCTGACGTTCAACAAGCGGTATTCGAACGGGTGGACCCTGTTTGGTTCCTATACCTACTCGGAATCCACCGGCTACCTTCCCAAGCCGTGGTCCGAGGTGCAAGGTGACCCCTTCTACGCCGCGTTCCCCCCCGACCCGAACATCTTTCTCAACGCCGAACAGGCGCTGCAGAACGAGCGGCGGCACGTGATCCAGGTGCAATCGAACATGGCTCTGCCCTGGAAGCTCAACGGTACCGTGAACTTCCGCTACCTGGACGGCAAGCCCTACAATCGACAGATGAGCGTCGGTGGCTTGGGATCGCAGACGCCTCTCGAGCAGGGATCGGTGACGATCATCGCCATCCCGGCGACGAGTGACGTGACCCGGCCGTCGCAGACCGCGTTCGACCTGTCGCTAGCGCGACCTTTCGACCTGGGACCGGTCGATCTCACGGTCCGCCTGGACCTGCTCAACGCATTCAATGAGGATTCCTGGGATTGGTGGGAGACCTTGAACGTGCCGCCGGGTGACGAGTACATACCTAGCGGCTACATCTGGCCTCGACGCCTGATGGTCAATCTCGCACTGGACTTCTAGTGGTCGGAATCTAGGGGAGAGATACACTGGGCCAGCCGCGGCCAAGACCGGGCTGGCCCACTTTGTATCCATACGGCAACACCGATGATGGTCGACAGTCTCTATCGCAGGGCACAGATCAGGTCACGCTTCCACGACCTGTTCCACATCAGCGGTGATCCGCAGCTCGCCGAGGCCCCGGGTCGCGTCAATCTCATCGGAGAGCACACCGACTACAACGACGGTTGGGTCTTGCCGATGGCCATCGACCGCTACGTCTGGGTTGCCTTCGCTTCCCGCCCAGACAGGATCCTTCGCGCCCACTCGCCGATCTTCGTCGAGACTCGGCAGGTGGATCTCGATGAGATCGACTCCGTCCGGGGGAGCAACTGGTTTGCTTACGTCGCCGGCGTCGCCTGGGCCATGCTCGACGCCGGCCACGAGATCAGGGGAATGGACCTGGTTGTGGATGGAGATCTGCCTCCCGGATCGGGTCTCTCGTCCTCCGCTGCCCTCGAAATGGCAATGGCTCGCGCCCTGTGCGAGGTCTCCCGTATCCCATGGGAACCTATGGAGATGGCACGCATCGGTCAGCATGCCGAGAACGACTTCGTCGGTGTGAACTGTGGCCTGATGGATCAGATCGCCTCGGCCGCGGCCGAGCCGGGCTGCGCGTTGCTACTCGACTGCCGATCGCTTGCCACCCAACCGGTTGCGTTCCCCGACACCGCGAAGATCGTCGTCATGGATACAGGCGCACCGCGCACTCTGGCCGCAAGTGCCTACAACCAGCGACGGGCGAGCTGCGAACTGGCCGTGGAGATCCTTCGGTCGCGCTATCCCGAAATTGGAGCATTGCGTGATGCAAGACGGGAAGATCTGGCGGCAATTCGACACCTGTTGGATGACGAGACCTTTCACCGGGCCTGCCACGTCATCGACGAGAACCGGCGCCCCGGGGCCATGGCCGGCGCGCTGGAGACAGGAGACCTGATCCTCGCAGGACATCTGATGAACGACTCCCATGCGAGTCTGCGAGATCTCTACCAGGTATCGAGTCATGCACTCGACCTCGTGACCGACCTGGCCCGACGACACCCAGCCTGTGTCGGAGCCCGTCTCACGGGTGCAGGGTTTGGTGGCAGTGCGATTGCTCTGGTGAAGGCGGAGGAAGCGGACGCCTTCGCGGAGGAGGTTCATGCCGCCTATGCCGCCCAGCTCGACCTGCCCAGCAAGTTCTTCGTTTGTCAGCCTGTCGGCGGAGCCCACCTGGTGGAATAGAGAAAGGATCAACGCAACCCATGGATCTGACCTTTGTCGACCTCTTTGTCTTCGTCGCTTTCATGGCCACCGTGGTGGCGGTCTCCCTTTACGCCGGCCGCAAAGAGAAGAGCTCCGAGGACTACTTCCTGGCGGGTCGATCGCTCGGTTGGGGCTTGATCGGTTTCTCCCTGATCGCTTCGAATATCTCGACCGAGCACTTTGTCGGCATGGCCGGACAGGCGTTCGGCCGTGTCGGGCTGGCAATCGCCAGCTACGAATGGATGTCGGCGATCGTTCTGGTGTTTGTCGCCTGGTGGCTCCTGCCGCGGTTTCTCAAGGCCGGGATCTACACCATGCCGGAGTACCTCGAGTATCGATACGACCGGGCAGCGCGAACGACCATGGCGATGTACATGATGGCTGCCTACGTCATCGTGTTTCTGGCCACGGTGTTGTTTTCCGGAGCGGTTGCTCTCAATGCGGTCTTCGACATCTCTGGCATGTTTCAGGAGCGCTTTGGCATGCAACCCGCGAAGGCCGAGTTCTGGGCCAACGTTAGCGGGATCTGGGTGATCGGTATCGTCGCCGGCTGCTACACCATCTATGGTGGCCTGAAAGCGGTCGTCTGGTCCGACCTGCTGCAAGGTGGCGGCTTGCTGATTGGTGGCGCAATCGTCGCCTTCCTGGGTTTGAGAATGCTCGGCGACGGCAGCCTCCTGGACGGCTGGAGCAACTTCTATCAGACCAATGCCGACAAACTCCATGTCGTCTTGCCCTGGAACGATCCCGATGTGCCGTGGCTGGCGGTGTTCATCGGAGGCCTGTGGATTCCCAACATCTTCTACTGGGGCCTCAACCAGTTCATCACCCAGCGCACTCTGGGTGCCAAGAACCTGGCCGAAGGGCAGAAAGGTGTCTTTTTCGCTGCCGGGCTCAAACTGCTCATTCCCTTCATCATCGTGATGCCCGGCATCATGGCCTTTCAGCTCTACGGCGACTCGATCGCCAACGGTGACAAGGCCTACCCCCACATGATCAACCAGATCCTGCCACCCTATCTGCGTGGCATCATGTTCGCCGCGCTCTGTGGCGCCGTCATGAGCTCTTTCAATTCGGGGATCAACTCGGCATCGACGATCTTCACCATCGACCTCTACAAGAAGTACTTCAATAAGACAACGACTCCCGTCGAGGAGGTCCGCGTCGGCCGCATCGCCACGGCGGTCATCGTGGTCATCGCCTGCTTGTGGGCCCCGGTCGTCTCCGGCTTCGAGGGAGTCTTCAACTACATCCAGGAGATCTGGGGCTTCATCTCTCCCGGTATCGTGGCGGCCTTTCTCGTCGGCTTGGTGCTCAAGAAGGCCCCCCCGATTGCGGCCAAAGGGGCCATGTGGCTGGGAGTCCCGCTCTACGCCATCTGTCGCAGCCCGAAGTGGGTCATGGATGGGGCCTTCGACTGGAATACCCGCTATGCGGCCTCCGGCCTGCCAGACGGATTCTGGGGTGCCTTGTATGCGTTCAATTCGTGGTCCTTTCTCCACCACATGGGGCTGATCTTCCTCATTCTGGCTCTCTTCATGGTGGTGATGACCAAGCTGTACCCACTCACTGAACCCAAGGTCATGCCCGTCTCGAACATCGACGTCTCGCCTCACCCCAGACAGTACGCTCTCGGCGGGGCCGTTATCGCCATGACCGTGTTGCTGTACATCGTGTTCTGGTAAGCCTGATCTTCCACATGGAACTCGAGGAGCACTCCAATGATCTCTAGAGCAAGGGCGAGCATCATCGTCGGTCTGATCGCGTGCCTGTCCACACCTGCTTCCTGGGCGGAGGCCCCACCCAACGATTGGGAAGACCCGCAGATGATCGGGCAGAACAAGGAGGCGCCTCACGCCACTTTGATGCCCTTTGCCGATGCCGAGACGGCTCTGCGCAGAGACCCGACAGCTTCTCCATGGTTCAGATCTCTCAACGGCCCCTGGAGGTTTCAGTGGTCTCCCAACCCAGATACGAGGCCAGTGGATTTCTATCGTCCCGACTTCGATGTCACCGACTGGGACGAGATTCCCGTGCCCTCCAACTGGCAGTTGCAGGGCTACGGCTACCCGATCTACACCAACATTGCCTATGCCTGGGGTGACGCCGACCCGCCAAATGTCCCCCACGACTTCAACCCGATCGGCTCGTACCGGCGGACATTCTCGATGCCGGAGGAATGGGACGCACGGCAGGTCATCATTCACTTTGCCGGCGTCGACTCGGCGTTCTATCTCTGGGTCAACGGCAAGAAGGTCGGGTACAGTCAAGGTAGCCGGACCCCGGCCGAATTCAATATCACTTCGTACCTGCAAGCTGGCGAGAATGTCCTCGCCGCCGAAGTCTACCGCTACAGCGATGGGTCGTATCTGGAGTGTCAGGACTTTTGGCGCATCAGCGGCATCTTCCGCGACGTCTTTCTCTTCTCGGTCGCCGACCTCGACATTCGCGACTTCCAGGTCGACACCATGCTCGACGAGGGCTACACGGATGCTCAGCTGGACATCACCCTGTGGCTACGCAACTTCGCCGACAGCGCTACGGGCGCGCGCGTCGTCGCCCAGTTGCTCGATACCGAGGGCAACGAAGTCCTCGAGCCTGTGGCGGCCGAGGTCTCCATTCCCGGCGAGAAAGAGGATGACACCCTCGTCAAGCTCTCCGCCACCGTCATCAATCCCGCAAAATGGTCCGCCGAAGAACCCAATCTCTACACTCTGCTGTTGACGTTGGAGGATGGCGCTGGTGAGTTGGTGGAGGTCCTCGGATCGAGGGTCGGCTTTCGCTCGTCTGAGATCAGGGACGGCCAGCTGCTGATCAACGGGGCTCCCATCCTGATCAAAGGAACCAACCGGCACGAGCACCACCCGGTCACGGGCCACTACGTCACCAGGGAGTCGATGATCGAGGACATCCTGCTGATGAAGCGGTTCAATCTCAACGCGGTCCGCACCTCGCACTATCCCAACGTGCCCGAGTGGTACGACCTCGCCGACGAATACGGCCTGTACATCATCGACGAGGCCAACATCGAGTCCCACGGGATCGGCTACGAGCCCGACAAGACCCTGGGCAACAAGCCCGAGTGGGGCAAGGCCCATATGGATCGCATCACCAGCATGGTCGAGCGGGACAAGAACCACCCTTCGATCATCATCTGGTCGATGGGCAACGAGGCCGGCGACGGAGTCAATTTCGAAGCTGCCAGTGCCTGGATCCATCAGCGTGATCCGTCACGGCCGGTCCACTACGAGCGGGCGGAGATGCGACCTCACACCGACATCTATGCGCCGATGTATGCCAGCGTCGACGAGATCGTCGAATACGCCGAGACCTACTCCGATCGTCCACTGATTCTGTGCGAGTACACGCACGCCATGGGCAACAGCAACGGTGGCGTGAAGGAGTACTGGGACGCGATTTACGAGCACCGGCAGCTGCAGGGTGGCTTCGTCTGGGACTGGGTCGATCAAGGGCTGCTGAAAGAGGTGCCGGGCCGACCTGGTGAAACTTTTTTCGGGTATGGCGGCGACTTCGAGCCGGAGGGTGTCTTCAACGACGACAATTTCTGCATGAATGGCCTGGTCTCGGCCGATCGGACGCCCCACCCGGGACTGTACGAGATCAAGAAGGCCTACCAATACATCTGGGTCGAAGCTCTGGATCTGGCAGCCGGTCGATTCGCTATCGAGAACCGCTACGATTTCAAGAGCCTCGATTTTGTCACCGGTTCCTGGACTCTCATGGCGGATGGTCACAAGATCGGCGAGGGAATCCTGCCGCAGCTCGATATCACCCCGAGAGCGAGCGGCACCGTGACGATTGCGTACCCGCCAATAGAGCCGCAACCCGGAGTCGAGTACTGGCTCAATCTGAGCTTCCAGCTGACCGAAGCCGCGCCCTGGGCGGATGCCGGCCACGAAGTGGCCTGGGAACAGTTAAAGCTGCCCTTCGAGGCTGCCGTTCCGGATCGCGATTTCGCGGCCATGCCCGAACTGGCGATCGACGAGTCGGAAGCGACCGTCACAGTCTCGGGAGACGCCTTCTCCGTCACCTTCGACAAGCTCGCCGGCACGATCACGTCATGGATCGTCGATGGCGTCGAGCTGATCCGCTCAGGTCCCCGCCCGCATTTCTGGCGTGCTCCCACCGACAACGACAAAGGGAACAACCTGCCGGAGCGGGCCGCCGCCTGGAAGGCGGCGAGCCAGAACTGGCAGGTGTCCGCCGTCGCCGTGGCAAAGCGCCTGCCCGGAGTGGTGGAGATCCGCTTTCAAGGCAAGCTGCCGGATGTGGACAGCGACAATGACATCTCCTATACGGTCTTCGGCACTGGCGAGATCCGCGTCGACAACAACTTCGTTCCTGGAGACAAGCCCTTGGCAGAGATGCCCCGCTTCGGGATGCAGATGACGATCCCCGCTGAATTCGACACCATCGAATGGTACGGGCGCGGGCCCCATGAGACTTACTGGGATCGCCAGGCTGGCGCTCCGGTGGGCGTCTACAGAGGCAGGGTCGTCGACCAGTACTTCGACTACTCGGAGCCACAGGAGACGGGCAACAAGACCGATGTGCGCTGGGTCTCCTTGACCAGAAACGATGGTGTGGGTATCGAGGCGGTCGGGATGCCGCTGCTGAGCGCGGCCGCGCTCTTCTACACCACAGAGGACATCGAGAGAGCGAAGCACGAATACGAGATGGAGAGACGCGACTTCGTGACCCTCAATCTCGACTATAGACAGACCGGGGTGGGCGGCGAGGACAGCTGGGGAGCCAGACCCCTACCCCAGCACATTCTCGAGCCGCAGGCATTCTCCTACTCGTTCCGCTTGCGACCGGTCACCTCGGACTAGTCGCAGAACTGGACTCCAGGATCGCGGACGGTCAGTCGCTGTTGTCAGCGGCTCGATAGTCCGCCCGGCTGTGCTTGGAGAAGAAGTCCCAGATGATCTGGTTGCCGAAGTCGTGGTCCCCGTCCTTGGGCCAGTCGTGGCCTCCCGTCCACGCGCAATTGACGACTTCGGCGCCGGTTCCGCAATCGGCCTGCTGCGCACACTCGAGGTCGAGCGTGCCGTCTTTCGACGTCGCGTACCGCGAGGGTGTGGTCGCGCAGTTCTGTGACTCAGGTCCCGCCCACTTGGCCATCACATCCTTGGCCGAAGTGTAGTAGTAGCCGTCCGAGCTCATCGAATTCTCGAGATCGACGTAGCGGTCCTCACTGCCGTAGATATTCATGATGGAAATCGGCGTCGTTGCGCTGGGTGCACAGTTGAAACCTCTGGCGAGAGTGCCACTCACTGGCGCAATAGCCGCAAAACGCTCCGGCATGGCACACCCCAGACGATGCACGAACATCGCGCCGTTGCTCATACCGGTGGCATAGATCCGATCGAGATCGACACAGAGAGTCTGCTCGAGCTCGTCCAACAGTCGGTCGATGAACCCGAGGTCGTCATGGCATGTCGCCCAGACGCAGGGCCGAGGCTCACCACACTCCGGCGGATTCGGGTACTTGAACGCCGAATCGGAGCAAACCGGTCCCAGCGGACCGAGTGAGGCGTTCCCAGCCAGATCGTTCCACGAGGTGATTCTCTGACCCGTTGGGGCCACGAATCCGGTGCCCTGAGGAAAGACGATCACATACCCGTTGGCATCCGCATGCGGGCTGAATCGGGTCGTGTTGACTTCTTCATCCTCCGCCGTGCCCGTATAACCGTGAAAGTCCAGCACCAGACTCACCGGTCGGGCCGGATCGTAGCCTCGAGGCAGGTGCAAGCGGTATTCTCGATCGAGGTTTCCCACCTCGATCGAGAAGTCGGCGCTCTCCCCTGGGGCCAATGCAGGGGTCTGGCCGCACCCCGAGCTCGCCCGCGCTTCAGATGCATAAGCACTACCGACCGGTGTCAACAGAACCACCCCGACCAGCAGCCGTAGCAGCGGACCACAAATGGATCTGTCGATCCCGCCGGCGGCCCTCTTCATGCCCACAGCCTCTCAGGGTACTCACCCTGCACCACCATTGACGCAATGATTCCCGCTACGTGTTCCCGGTCTTCGGGATAGGTGATTCCGCACCACTGCCCGGCGTGATCGAGCACGTCGACCTGGGCACGACCCGCATGAACGAGATCCTGAACCACTTCCGGAACCAGGAACTCCGAGCCCTCGACCAGTCCCGACTGTGCGAGAAACTCGGCGAAGCGGCAGCGCAATACGGCAAACAACGCAGGCGTGAAACCCCACATGTTCATCGACACGATCTGGTCACCCGGCACGACAATCCGCTGACCGGCATCATCGGTGTATACACCGCCGCTCTCGTGCCTCCAGACCTCGAGGACTTCGACAATCTCCTTCAGGTGGCGGTCCTCGTCGATTCGACAGAGCGCCCGGGAAACTGAACCCGAAGCGCTCAAAGTCTGACCGAGCTCAAAGCCGACCATGGAGAAGCGCCACAGATCTCCGCCATGGGACTGAACGAGGAAGCGGCCCAGCTCGCGGTACGACTCAGCACCATAGAAGTCATCGGCGTTGACGACCGCAAACGCCCCGTCCACTTCGGGCTCGGCGGCCAGGACAGCTTGACCGGTTCCCCAGGGCTTGACCCGACCTGCCACCGGTGTCAGGCCCGCGGGAAGGGTATCGACGGACTGACAGACGTAGGAGATCGGAACCCGCCGCGCCATTCCATCGGCGAAAGCTTCACGAAACAAGGATTCCGTCTTGGGACCCACGACGAGAACCACTCGCGAGAACCCGGCTCGCAAAGCGTCGTAGACCGAGTATTCCAGGAGCGTCTCACCGCTGGGGCCAACCGGTTCGAGCTGTTTCAGCCCGCCGTATCGACTCCCCACACCGGCGGCCAGAGCTACCAGAGTTGGACCCATGAAACCCCCTCCCCCAATCTCATTCAGTCTCGAGACGCTACCTCGACGACCTTCACCTCGAGACCACTGTCCTGAAACGACTCGAGCGTCTCAGGATCGGCACCGCTGTCCGTGACCAGGAGGTCCGCACTGTCGATGTCAGCCACAAATGCCGACGAGACGCTCCCGATCTTCTCGTGATCGGCCAGGAAGATGCTGTAGTCCGCCGATTCCAGCATCGCCTGCTTGATCTCGGCCTCCGCGATGTTAGCGTTGGTGAAACCGCGAACCCGATCGACACCGTTGCAGCCGATGAAGGCAACGTCGGCTTGCAACTTGCTCAACAGAAGTGTGGCCATCGGCGCCACCAAGGAGTGCTGGAGGGAACGCAGAGTGCCGCCAGTCACTATGACTGAGATTCCCGGCGCCCTCTCCAGACTCAAGGCGATGTTGAGTCCGTTGGTGATGACCGTCACTCCATTCAGGTCAGTCGACAGCGCATGGGCGAGTTCCGTGGTGGTCGAGCCCACATCTATCATGACCGTCTGACCGCTCTGCACGAGCGCGGCACCGTATCTGGCGATCGCTTGTTTCTCCGCCCGATTGGTCATGCTGGTCTGCTCGAGGGCGCTTTCGATCCGCTTATCCGGTTTGGCCAGGGCACCGCCGCGAGTCCGCACCAACAGGCCCTGCTCCTCGAGGAATTTGAGGTCCTCGCGAATCGTCACCGAGGTGACCTCGAGCTGGTCGGTCAGCTCGGAGATGCTGACTCGACCGGCAGAGGCCAGGGCCTTGCAGATCTCCTGATGACGCACAGCGGCGCCCAGCGAGACCGGTCGTACACTACTCGTCGTCACATCAGCCATTCCGATTTCTCGGCCAAGAGTACCCAGCTCAGAACCGCAATCCAGCACGTAGCTGCAGACGGCGAGGGAAGACGTACGAGGACGGAACATACGTGTCACCCGGCGGCACGTTCAGAGTCTCCCAGTACTGGTAGGTGTCGGTGTTGAAGGCATTGTACAACTGCAAATCGAGCAGCAGCTCCACCGGCCCTACAGTAAAGGCTCTGCCCAGGGTGATGTCGAGCATGTGCTGATCCGGCCGGGTGGTAGACGAGTCTGCCGGGATGGCAATCACGGTCTGCGATCCCTGGTTGAGCGGCGTCAGTGACGCCATGCTGCCCACCGTCAGGTGCCGACCGTAGGGTTTCCCATCGAGAAATCGGTAGACCACGTTGGATCTCAGCTTCCATGGAAGATCGTAGGATCCCTGCAATTGGACGACGTTGCGGCGCTCGTTCTGGAGCGCCTGCCTGGAGTTGATCCAGTTGTTCGGATCGGACCCATTACGCGAGGTATAGAAGGGATCGCCTTGATTCTCTGAGAGCGGGTCTGGAAGTAATCCGGTCGATTTTGAATAGGTATAAGACGCCATCATTCCCCAGCCCTTTCTGAAGGGCCGGTTGAATGACACAACCACTCCCTGGAAGTCCTGTTCGAACACCGCTCCCGGCTCTGCCAGCGAGCCTTCGCCAGGCCGATTACCCTTCCACCTGGTTGGCTCCTCGATGATGCTGGCCAACTCGGTGACTTCGCCGGTAAACGGGTTGACCCAGGGAAGCATCTCGTACACCCCATCACCCAGAATCTCGAACCCGATCAGGTTCCTGGTGTCCTTGTAGACACCCTGGATGCCAACGGTGTAATAGGTGCCTAACTGCCTCTCGTATCCGAGGCTGAACTGGTCGGTCTCTGGAGCCTTCAGATTCGGATCGACGGTGGTCCCGCTCTGGGTCCATAGGTAGCTGAAGTTCCACGGGCCGTCGAGCGAGTCCGACCACTCGTACAGATAGCTGGGGGCATCGGGTGGCGGCGCGTACCAGTTGCCAGTGACGTTTTGGTCGTAGAACTTGCCGTAGAAGCCGCGAAAAACACTCTTATCGCCCATCCTCCAGGCAAAGCCAAGCCGCGGCGACCAGAGGCTCCAATCGACCGCGTCCTTGAGGCCCGGAATCGTTTCGCCCGTCTCATTCGAGAAACGGTCCAGTCTTGCAAAATCCGGAATGTCGGAATTGATCTTGTCGAAACGAATCCCCAGATTGAGGGTCAGCCTGGGTGTGATCTGCCAGGAATCGTCGACAAAGGCCGACAGGGTCTCCGAATCGGCCCCGTAGTGATACGCACGGGCGGTGGCCCGGTAGTAGTAAGGGTAGGCGTACTCGTAGCCGTAGTACTCGTAGACGTATTCATACCGGTAGTAGTAACGTCCCTGGGGTCCACTGGTCAACACGGTATCAGCAGAGCCCTGTCCGTAGGCGACACCGAACTTGAATTCGTGGTCGCCCTTGAGAAATTCGTCCGCATGAGTCGACAGGGTGATATCGGCCTGATCGCGCCCCAGGTCGTACTGATAGGGATACAAAAGGCCGCCACTGTAAAGCCATGGCCCACCGCCAGGCGGCGATTGGTCGAAGAAGGGATCCTCGGTACTGCCAGTCCTGGATTGCCAATGCTCATCACCTCTCCAGCCTGCGTAGCCGATCTCCAGGAGGTTCTTCTCGTTCAGAACCGTGTCGAAACCGATACCCCATGCCGGATTGCTCCCGCCCTGATTGCCTTGTGCCGAGGGCGTCGAATACGCATCACCGTACTCCCACTCCCAGTCCTCCAGATGGAACTTGGCGTCCATCAGCGTGCTCTGATTGATGGCAGCATTCAACTTCACGTCGTACTTGATCGACGGATAGAGGTTGGGATAGGCCGGATCGACACCCGGGTCCGAGTAGGTATCACTGAAGTTCTGATACGCAGCAAAGAACCAGACCTTGTCACGCACAATCGGGCCTCCCAGCGTGGCGCTGAAATCCAGAAACTCGTCGCGATTGAAGGATAGACCGTTGATCTCGACGTTCTCGTCGGTAAGACCCGGGGCTTGGTAAAAGGCGGTCAGCGAGCCCTTGAACTCGTTGGTACCCGACTTGGTCACCACGTTGAATGCCCCACCTGACATATTGCCGAACTGCGCCGGAGCGCCGATGGCAAGGGCCTGGATCTCTTCAATCGTGTCGGGGTTGATCCACCAATAGGACCTTCCGGTATCGACATTGGTCGCATCTTGCCCGTCGACACTCCAGGAGTTGGACTGAGTGCTCGAACCGAAGACGGTGAGGCTATCGCTGCCTTCGGACTGCTGGCTGACTCCTGGGGTCACGGCCAGCAGGTCGTAGAAATACCGTTGGGTCGGCAGATCCTCCACCATCTCGACGCTGAAATCCGTGGAGACGCTCGAGCTCGTCTTGTCGAGTACTGGTGTTCCAGAGACGGTGATCGTGTCGCTCACAGAACCCAGCGGCATCTTGACCTCCAGCATGACAGTAGCGGCAATTCCCACCCTGATGTCTGCTACCTCCTGGGTTTGAAATCCCTCTAGAGTGGCGGTCATATCGTAAGTGTCGACAGCCAGGGCAGGAAAAGCGAATCGGCCACTTTCTCCGGTCACGGCTGTACGAGAAGTTCCTCGATCAGGAACCGATACGGTGATGGTCACTCCAGGCAGAACAGTCCCATCCTGGTCCGTAACAACGCCGCGGATCGTCCCAGTCGTTTGCGCACTTGCGCCCGTCGCGAGAACCACGAGTACCAAGAGCACTCCAAGCATTCGCATCGAATTTCGCATGACGTAGCCTCCTCCCGATTCACGTCGCTGCTACCGACTGTTTGTATGCACAATAGAAAGTAAAGCAAGAATTGGGAAAATGCAAGAAGATATTCGAAGGCGCCTGCTGACCGAGGCTCGCCAGGGGCCGCGGCCGTTCGACAACCGGGTCACGTACTGGGACCGTCGCAGCCGCTTGCCGCAGACCTTCCTACCGAGTACATTGAGGATTCACAGCCTCCGGAGAACGCCCATGAGCATGGACTTCGAGATTTCTGCGGCAACCCAGGCCGAGCTTGAGAAGTTGATTGGCAGCGAAGACAGTCCGGTCGGAATCGACGCCAAGAAAACTCATATCCTGATCCTGTACAAGCTCCACGAGATCGAGCGGCGACTGGACGCCCTCGAAGAGCACCTCAGCAGAGACTCGGGAGTTCCGTTGTAGCTGAGCCGGCAGCTCGATCTGTGGGAACCGACTGCCAGAGCTAGAGCCAAGGGACTTGCGACAGGAACTTGGTCTTCTCCTGTAGGCGAAAGAACTGGCTGGCGTTGCCAAGAAGGAGCGGCTCCACCATGTCTATGGCATCGTCTTCAGACAGCCAGTCGTCGGCGACCAGCTCTTCCAGTGCTCGAGTAATGCCTCGGCGCGCCATGACGGCATGGCCCAGGACGCACTCCACCACCGAGTAGTCGCCGCCGAAGGGAAAGACCTTGTTGGCGGGTGCTGCAACCAGCAGTCTCTTGAGGAACTCACGGGCACTGGCGGGATCGATGGCCCACGCCCAGCTCATTTCAGCGTAGGCGTTGGGGTACTTCTTGACCACGGCGATGAGCTCCTGCCAATTTGGATAGCCCATGTGCAGGAAGACCCAGCTGGTGGCAGGCCCCTTGTTGCAGAGCTCGATGATGTCAGGGGTGTGCTGGGTGATGCGGCGGAACTGGTTGAGTCGCTGACCGGCCAGATAACCCGTGTGAATCTTGACGGGTAGCCGATGCTCGGTGGCCTGATCGACACAGAACCAGAAGAGATGATCCTCCAGAATCTTCAGCTCTTCTCTGGGCAGTTGTTCCCCGCTCAGGAAGCGATCGAAGAGCGGTTCCGCCTCTTCGGGTTCCACCCTCCGGTAGTTGAGACCTCGAAGGTAAGCGCCCTGACTCTTGGCTGCGACTGCGAAGTTCGCATATTTTGCGAACCACCAACGGATCACGTCGTGCCAACCGCCGAGGGATGCCACCTCGATACCCGACGCTGACGAGAGTTCCTCGACGTCGGGCTCGATATGCAGGTTTTGGAAGCTCAGATCCTGCATGAGCATCCCGGGCTGCCTGGACTCGTGGAACGGCACCCCCTGAGTGTTGACCTGACAGGACTCGATGTGTGCCGAACCCCGCAGGATCTTTTCGTAGAACCCCGGAGCCCTGAGCTCCTCGTAGGCTGCCTGGAGTCGCGGAATCGTTGCTGCACTCAACGCATCGATCCCATACAGCGCCTGCATGGAGATTCGGACCGCCTGCGCAAACCCGGTGTGCCTCACCCGGGTCCAGAAGGGCTCTAGCAGCGGCCACTTCTCCAGAGGATCGAGGCCCGGCGAGAAGAATCTGGCATGGTCCTCCCGCGACATCCCTGCCGATAGCAGATCCTCCGAGAGATAGTCGTGAAACAGCAGGCTCCAATCATTACAAGGTAACCCGTGCCCAGCAAGCCGATCGACCTCGTCCGGAAGGTGCTCGTGCGTATCGATCAGTGCGGTCGATGCGACAAGGCGAGCGATCGCACCGTTGGACCTGTTTCCCCATCGACCACAGCCCAGCGCCAACCCGGCACCAGCCATGCCGAGCGATTGCAGAACCTCGCGCCGATTGATTCCCATTTTTCTCTACTTACCGCTCCTGAATCCTGAGCCTACGTTACCTCTCGGCACTCTACAACGACCCGCCCCGGTTGAAGTTTTGCACCCTCTCGGGAGCCCACCAAGGGCTCCCCTACGGAGATTCGCAGCGGCCGTGCTTCCGTTCCGACCGATCATCGCCGGTTGCAGAGATGGCGGTCTCCTGACGCGTTCCCCTATGGAGACGAAGGGAGGACATCATGCAGGAGCGGCAATGGATGATACCTATTTTCGCAATTGGCCTGGTCGGGTGCGTCGACACCCACATCGGCTCGCCGACCGAGCCCCGATTCAGTCCTTCGAGCTCCGGGGTTCTGGTGACACAGTCGCGGCCAGTAGCCGGATTCGACAGCGTCCTGCTCAGCGCTCCAGGTGAACTGATCCTGGAACAAACGGGTAGCGAGTCGTTGACCATTACCGCCGACAACAACATCATCGACAGTCTGACCTCTAAGGTCAGTGGAGGACGGCTCGTTCTGGGCATCCAATCAGGGGCCGGTGTTACCTTGCCCCAGCCGGTCCTCTATCGACTCACGGTGCGCAAGGTCGAGAATCTGGCCGTTTCTGGTGCCGCTAAAGTCGAAGCAAGCGGGATTCAGACCGATCGATTCGCGTTTACCCTGAGTGGTGCGGGTGAGGTGAACCTCTCCGGCAAAATCGCCCGCCACGACCTGAACCTCTCCGGTGCTGGCCGATACAACGCTGCGAACCTGCACTGCCGTGTCGCATCGATCACGCTTTCAGGAGCCGGCCACGCAACGCTGCGCGCCTCTCGAAGAATCGAGGGCGTCATCAGTGGAGCCGGCATCCTCGAGTACTATGGCGACCCAGAAATTGCGGTCACCGTCTCGGGCAGCGGGCGCATTCGCCAAGTCGGTGGGTAGCCTGATCGAGCTTCGGGGAGACGGTTCTTTCCGGCTCGAGCACCTTCAGGAACAAGGTGAGCAATCCAGGTGTTGTCAGAACTGGTAGATCAGAGACAACGCCGCCGTGTTGACCGGGTCCGAGAAATCGAGCGCCAGGTCAACCTGGAAGTCCTTGAAGACTACGCCAGCCCCCAGCGCCAGGTGAGTCTTGTCGTCCCCGCCAGGAAGCAGGGCGCGCTCGAGCGGATCGTCTTCAACCGACCGGATCGAGTGATCCGGATCGCGCCAGACGCCACCTCGCAGAGCGATCAGGGGATCCAGCTGACGGAACGCGTACTCCACACCGAGACGCAGCTGATTGGCGTCGTCCAGCCGAACCGACGACGTGTCGATAAGATCACCGCTACCGATGCTGTCGAGGATCTCCGAATACAGGATGCGGTCCCATTCGAGACTCCCCGTCCATGATCCTCTTTTCGAGCGATAGGCGAGACCGAGGCCATAAACATTCGGAACCTCGAAGGGAATCCCCATTTCGGATGCTCCGATCGACCCTTCGGGATACGGGGGATCGAGCGCCGGACCACTGAACTCCACTCCGCCTCCGGACAGCTCACCGCCTTGGCGAAAAAAGCCACCCACGCTCCACTGTCGGTTGGGAAACCAGAGGAACCCGAGATTGATTCCCCAATCGGTACCGTCCCACCCGTAATCACCGGTCCCGTAGAGCGCCTCGCGTTCGTATGCATTCGGTCCGTAGAAACCCTCCGGCAGAGTTTCCTCGATCAGGACGTAGATCCGTTGCACCATCTGAAGGTCACCCTGAAAATAGGAGAGGCCGAGCCCCAGGCTGAAGCCGTCAGACAACCGATAGGCAAAGGAGGCCGTTGTGGACACCACCGACACATCCGTTTGACGGGTGATGTCGGGATATCGACAGACTGCACCCGCGGGCAAACATGTCGGTTGGGGATCATCAACCTGGTCATCCGTAAACAAGCCTTGAGTCGCAGTGTACGACTCGAACTGCGCGGATTGATGACGACTGAGTGCGAGAGTCCAGTTCTGGCCGGGGTAGACCAAGGAGAGAAAGGATAGAGACGAGGTGTCGAAGTCCGAGTCCGCTGATCGCAGAGGGGTATCCAACCCGATTCCCGTGGGCTCACCGGAGACCCTGCCGCTGACGGTGAACGGTGTGGCGTAGTTCCAATAGCGCCCTTCGACGGAGACCTCGGGACGTGTCAGTTGCGTCAATCCAGCGGGGTTGGCAAACGCTGCGGTGGCGTCGTCGGCAACTGCCGCGAAGGCACCACCCATCCCGAGGCTCCGCGCGCCTGGGTTGGAGAAGCTGAACTGCAGCGTCGTCGGTCCGCCCTGCGCCAGCATCTGTACTGGAAGCAGGAGAGCTGCCGCCAGCGCAACGACCAGAGCCATTCTCCGGCTCATCGGGAAAGGCACTCCCCGCGTGTGGTGATTCCAGCCACAATGCATCTCCTGCGAAGCTCGTTGTGCAGTCTATACGGCGTGACGTCCTAGCTGTTGCTCCTACTTAGAGAGACTCCATCTGCCGGCAGTTCGCCGTCCGACTTCAGTCCCATGATCTGAAACACTCTCGAGACAGCTTGAGGTGGCCTACTGAACACCAGGGCCACACCGTCATTGGCCAGTCTGAACTTGGTGTCCAGCAGGGTCTCCAGGGCCCCGACACAAACAGGGGAACAACGCGAGATATCGAGGCTGAGCTCGGAGATGTCCATTCGTCCCAGGTCTCTCAGCAGAATGGAAAGATTCTCGCTGGCCTGCAGACTCAGGTAGCCCGTGGCCCGAATCGTGGCCTGATGCCCGTCCAGTTCCAGCGAGAGATCCACGGCATTCGCCCTTTCTATAGTCTCTACGCGCCAAAAGGCCGCGCGGGACGCAATTGACCAGTTCTCTATCCTACGCTCGAGGACGATCGTTATGCGATACTGCCGGATAGCGCCACCTTTTCAAGGCAATCAAACACGAGCATGGGTGCCCCTCCGATCATTCCCTACGTTGTAGGTCAATGGGTCCGGGGCGATCGGTTCTACGGTCGTGAGGCCGTGCTTTCGGAGGTGCTGGAGGGACCGCGAGAGGGCTTGTGGGTGCTGGGCACCCGGAGAATTGGCAAGACCTCTTTGCTCCGTGAGCTCGAGCTGCGAGCGAGCGATGCGGCGAGCGGCTTCGTGCCTCTCTTCTGGGACTTCCAGGGAGCCGATGAGCCGCGCGAGCTACACCTGAGCTTTCACGACGCCCTGCTGGATGCCGAGGAGAGTCTGGACGCCCTAGGGATCGCCTTGAGCTCACTGGATCCCGAAGACCTGTTCAGCTCCATCTCGCGAATTCGTCGCCATCTGCGGACTTCGAACAAACATCTGCTACTGCTTTGCGATGAAGTCGAGGAGCTCATCGAGCTCAACAGACAGGATCCTTCTCTGTTGCGCAAGCTCAGGCGAGCTCTGCAATCGGGTGGGGAAATCCGGTCGGTGCTCACTTCAACCGTCCGGCTCTGGGCTCTGGCCGATGAGCGAGGCGACACTTCGCCCTTCCTGCATGGATTCGCCCCGCCGCTCTACCTGTCGACGATGACCGATATTGCAGCGCACGCGTTGTTGCGTCAGGACCACCTGCCCGAGGCAGCAAGGCCAGCCCTCGACGACGAGGCCGTGCAAGCGATCGCCAGAGCCTGTGACAACCATCCGTATCTGTTGCAGCTGACGGGCAAGCGGCACCTCGAAGCCGGAAACGTGGACGAAGCTATCGAGCAGGTGGCGACCGACGAGATGGTGCGCTACTTCTTCGCCGTCGATTTCGAGATGCTCTCACCGGTAGAGCAGCGCATTCTGCGGGCCCTCGGTGAGGTACCTGCTGCCTCGAGTGGCTCTCTGGAGGAACGACTCGATCTGACGAGCCGTGAGGTCATCGGTGGCTTGCTGCGACTCGAGAGCCTGGGCTTTCTCAGGCGAAACGCCGAGCGACAGCTCGAGCTGGCCAATGCCTTCTTCCGACGGTGGCTCAACGAGCTCCCCGCTCCGCGCTCCGACGCTCGCCCGAAGTCGACCTCGGGCGCGGCGAGTCACCTGGATGCGCGCTACGAATTGCTCGAGCTGATTGGCGAGGGAGCGACCGGCCTCGTCTACCTGGCTTTCGATCAGCTGTTGGAAACCCGAATCGCGGTCAAGGTTCTACGTGACGAGTACAGGGATCACCCTCAAATCCTCGAACGCTTCAGGCAGGAGATCGTGCTCTCTCGCGATCTGGCCCACCCCAACGTGTTGCGCGTTTATCACCTCGGCCAGGCCAATGATCGTCGCTACATCACGATGCAGTGGGTCGACGGTCCCACCCTCGCACAAGTCATCGGCGAAGAGGGAGCACTCCCGGAAACGGTCGTGAGGCATGTCGGCATCAAACTCGCGTCGGCGCTGGAAGCGGCTCATTCCCGCAAGGTGATCCATCGAGATATCAAGCCAGAGAATGTGCTCCTAGACAGCTCTGGCGAGCCCAAGTTGACCGATTTCGGGTTGGCTCGCCAACTCGATGATCCTGGCATCACTTCGCCCGGGCTCTTTATGGGAACACCGCACTACGTGTCTCCGGAACAAGCGACGGCAGCCCCGCTCGACGAGCGAACGGACCTCTACTCTCTGGGCGTGGTGCTCTTCGAAATGGCGACCGGTCGAAAGCCGTTCGAAGGCGAGACGATCACTGAAGTCCTGGACCAGCATCGCCATCGAGCGCCGCCCGATCCACGAGAGATCAACGACAGGATCGGGCGAGATCTCAGCATTCTCATCCTGC
The DNA here is from genome assembly GCA_963707075.1 of uncultured Acidobacteriota bacterium. Taxonomy (GTDB): domain Bacteria; phylum Acidobacteriota; class Thermoanaerobaculia; order Multivoradales; family JAHEKO01; genus CAXMQZ01. The sequence continues at coordinate 160,376 of CAVPOX010000001.1, read as the reverse complement.
GGTGCCTGGAGAAAGACCGGGAGCGACGCATTCCCTCCGCCCACGAACTGCGCGCGGCCCTGCTCCAGATCGCCTGAGGGCCGCGCGGCTGGAGTGCCTCCGGTGCCCGAGAGGGGAACCCCCTCTACCAGGCTTCGAGGCTCACAACACCGGTGAGGGTCCTCTCCCCTCGCGGGTCACTGAATCTAGAAACTGTAGATGACCGAGAACGATGCGATCTTGACCGAGTCGGCATAGTCGATGGCCCCATCCAGCTGGAAGCGATCGAATGCCACACCCGCGCCCAGGGAATAGTGCAGCTGATCCTCTCCTGCCTGCAAGTGGGCTCTGGTGAAGTCATCAGCGTTCTCGTTCGTCTGGGTCAGGTGATCCGGGTCATGCCAGATTCCGCCCCGTATCGCCACGAGGGGGCGCGTTTCGAGAAATACCCACTCGCCTCCCAGGTGCAACTCATGGGCATCGTCAATGAATTGGTCATCGAGGCCCAAGCTTTCGAGAGGATCCGAGTAGGTCACCAGATCCCATTCGAATCCCACTGTCAGTCGACTGTCTTCCGAGCGATAGGCAATGCCGAGACTGTAGTTGTCGGGCAGCGCCGCCTCGATTTCGAAGTCGACCTCGATGATGGTTCCGGGCGGAACTCCGAGATCGAGTGCCGAGCCCACCCGTACCTGCGCCCCCATGGGCACCTCGGGCCCCAGCCGGAATCTGCCCCCCAGGCTCCAATGTGTGTTGATACGCCACAGAAAGCCCCCGGAGAAGCTCAGATCCCGATCCTCAGCGAACAGGTTCTGCCCCAGAACGAATCTCTCGGATCGATAACTGGTTCCGCTCCCCATGGGATCGTCGAGGTCGTCCCAAAAGTAGAGGTCCGACTGGACTTCTATCGAGGTGTCGTAGTAAACCAGACCAGCCCCCAGACTGAGCGAGTCGGTAACTCTGAAAGCGCCCGCAACCCCGTAGGAGATCACGCTCGTATCGGACCGATTCCATTGATCCAGGAAGCGTAAGATCCGGCCATCCTCGGTCTCCGAGAACAATCCCTGAGTCCCCGTCTCGGCCACCAGATTGGAGAGCACATGACGATACAGCGCCACCGACCATCGATTCCCGGGATAGACGGCCGAGAGGAAGGCGAGGTCGGTGGTGTCGTAGTCCGCAGTCTCGGTGCGCAGCCCCTCAAAGGTGTCGAGCCCGACCCCGGTTGGCCTGCCTCGTATTCGACCCCCAGTAATCATCGGGGTTGCATAGTCCCAGTAGCGCCCCTCGACCGAAACCTCCGGCTCGGTGATCTGGATCAGGCCGGCGGGATTCGCCCAGGCCGCAGTGGCGTCGTCGGCCAGTGCGACAAAGGCACCCCCGAAGCCCAAGCTGCGAGCACCCGGGTTGGAGAAGCTGAATTGTGCGATCAGAATGGGTTGCGGGGAGTCCTGAGCGCCAACCCCGGTCGCCAGCACAACCTGCATGAGAACCATCACGACGAGGGCCCGGAAGCCCTGTCCATTAGCACGTTGCTGCCAGATCGCGGTCATGACAGATCCTCGCCCCGAGATAGGCGCTGTTCGAGCCAGTCCCGCGCTTTGGCCCAGTCGCCATCTGCGGTGCGCTTGGACACCTTCAGAGCTTCCGCCACCTCCTCGACAGTCAGCCCACCAAAGAAGCGTAACTCCACCACTCGAGCTTGTCTCGCATCGATCTCCGCCAGGTCCTGGATTGCCCGGTCCAGATCGATCAGTTCCTCGTCGTTGAGACCTCGCTTGCCACCCGCGAAGATCTCTTCTGCAAAGGAAACCCTCAACCAGTCGCCGCCTCGCTTGGTGCGCTGGCGTCCGCGGGCATGGTCGATGAGAATGCGTCGCATCGCCTGCGCGCCGACGGCAAAGAAGTGAGTCTTACCCTGCCACTCGACCCGACTCTGCTCGGCGAGCTTCATATAGGCCTCGTGTACCAGAGCCGTCGGTTGCAGGGTATGGCTCGCTCGCTCTCGACTCATGTAGCGCCTGGCGAGACGGCGCAGGTCCTCATAGACCTCGTCTAACAGTTCTTGTGGTGTCGCTGGATTCTCGCCTCCAACCTTGCCCTCGATCGTCGAGAGAATCTCGGTTACGCGCTGCGAGAAGGGGAGGGGCTTGGAGACCGGGCCATGCAGATCCCGCGACCCGGGTACTACTCGCCGAATCCACTCGCGAAAGAAGCGGTTGTTGAGCTCGAGCTGGCGCTCCGCATTGCGTCTGAGAAAGCCGAGACACTCCAGTCGCAAGAGGCCGCCGCTGACTTGATCGCTGGTCAGACCGAGTCGCTTCTCGAGCGAGCCGCTGGCCACTGTCGAAGCCTCACCCAGAGTGCGCAGGATTTCCTGCTCCACCGGAGAGAGCATCTCGAAATCGACCGCGAAGAAGTAACTCACCATCTCGTCAGTCGCAACCTGCTCGATTGCCTCGTCCACATCGCCCAGTTCGAGATATCGCTTGCCCATCAACTGCAGCAGGTAGGGATGATTGTCGCAAGCTCGAGCGATCGCGCTCACGACCTCCTCGTCGAGCGCTGGCCTCGCCGCCTCGCTCTGGTGGTCCTGGCGCAACAGCGCGTGCGCTTCATCATGGGTCATCGTCGACAGATAGACCGGTGGGGCAAACCCGTGCAAAAACGGCGACGTATCGCCGCGCTCTTCAGCCAGGGCCCAAAGTCGAATGGTCGAGGTCAGCACCGAGCGCACCTCACTACCCGATTGCAGCGTTCGGCGCAGCTTGCGCAGCAGCGAGGGATCCTGGGTATTGAGCTTGATGAGCTCTTCTACCTCGTCGCAGAGCAGTAGCAACCGCCGTCCCCTGGCGCGCAGGTAGCGGCGTAGTCTCGAGATGGAGCTGAACAGGTCCTCCGCATCCATCTTCTGGGGATCGACGCCGAGTGCCTCCAGGCGTTCCTCCGCATCCAACAGAGCATCGTGAAAGCTCAGGTGCAGCTCGCGCGGCTCATCGGCCCCCTGAAAGTCCCAGAACAGGGGCACGAAGTCACTGGTCTCGGCACTCGCTCGGTACTCCAGCTGCTTTAGCAGAGAAGTTTTGCCTATGCGCCGGGTACCCAACACCCACAAGCTATCCCGCTGGCCTGATAACACTTCCGCCAATACCCGCTCACGACCATAGAATCTCTCACCTCGCACCCACTGACCGACGACGTAGGGGATGCTCCCGAGAGTGCTCATGGCACCTCCACCGGCGTTACCGCATCGACGTCTTCGATGGCGATCACCGTACTTCCCCGCTCATAGGCCTGATTGACCAGAGCCACGCACATCTTCTGGATCAGATAGGGTCGCTTGCCTGTCACCTCGAGGATTCGCTCGACCACTCCATCCTGGATTCGCAGCACGCCGGCAATGGGCCTTTCAATCAGTTTGCGGGCTTCCTCGTCGTCCAGGGGTAGCACCTCGATCTCCTCGAAAAAGTTGTACCAGGGACTCCCCACCCGTTCCCAGTGCTTCTTGATTTCGACACCAGAGACCACCGCTACCAGGCTCTCTGCAAAACTCTTCATGAACAGACTACGCAGCCGCTGATTGATGCGCGGGTCGTAGTCGTTGAGCTCGTCCACTTCGTCGATGAGCAACACGAGCTTGACCTTCTTGCCACTGCCGGCGGCGAGCTGTCGAATAACGCTGCGCAGATCTCTCACCAGATCGCGGTAGGTGTAGTCGGCCTGGTCGTCTTCGAAGCTGTGCTCTGCCGGCAGATCGACCTCCCCGGCAAGCTGCTGAAACACATCCTCGGCGATGGTGGCGAAGAATCGGTCCTCGGGCGTACCCTGCAGATCGACATAGACCGGGTAAAAATCGTAGATGGGGTCCTGTAGCTCGAGCAGGCGCTTCTTGAGATGGTGCTGGATCGAGGTCTTGCCGATTCGTCGCTCGCCATAGAGCAGCAGACTATTGTTGTGAATGGTCTGCAAGATGCGGTCGATGAGCCGATTCCGGCCGAAAAAGAGATCTTCGTCGAGCACTGGTGCCCCTGCAACATAAGGATTGAATCGCCGTTGGCGCCGCCGTGCCCGGCGTCGAGATCGCGCGATGGCCACGGCACCGAGCAGGCCGATCAACACAGCGGCCAACAGCGCCAGGAACCAGGGTGAACGCAAACGGGGACGCTGGTAGAGCACCGCATACTCGCTGCTCGCGGACAGCGCTTCGGCATCGGTCGCCACCACACGCAAGGTCTGCTGACCGACCTCGAGATCCACATCGACCTGGAATTCGGTTAGATAGAAGTCACCTAGTTGCTGGCTATCGACTTCGACGGGCAAGACCTGCTCGCGGCCATCCGTCACCTCGAGCATGACCGGGGAGTTGTCGATCACCATGCCGGCCAGCCGAAACTCGGGATCACTGACCGCCTGCAGGTACTGCCCACTGTGATCGTGGCGGAAGTCCGCGAAGCGAATCGCAGGCGGAATGTTGCCACCCATGCTGCGGCCGAGAAGCACTCGACTGATCTCCCGGTAAGAACGGGTCACCAGTTCGAGTGCGGACGGATTCCCGGGAGAGAAGGCCAAAGCGCGGTTGGCCGCCGAGAGTGATGCTTCGAACCGGCCGGCCGAAAAGTGTGCGGAAGCGGCAGCGATCTCTTCCTCGGCCGCAGATCGATTCCCCGCTTCCTTCAGAGCTCGTTCGCGAGCCGCCAAAACACGTTCTTCCTGGGCTTTCGCCCGGACATCCCGAGGCTCGAGAACAAGCACGGATTGGAGGATCGACAAAGCTTCATCCAGCTGTCCGGCCTGCTCCAGCCTGACAGCCTCGCGCAGCGCTTCATCGACGTCGAGCGCTGGCTCCCCCGTTGCAGCCTCCTCCCGCATCGCCTCTTTCAGCAGGGACTGAGTCTCATCGAGCCGTTTCTGGACCCCGATATCACCCGGCCGCAGCGCCAGCGCCTGCCTGAACCGACTTGCGGCTTTTTCGAACGCTCCCTGGTCGAGAAAGCTCTGTCCCTGCGTGACCAGACCTTCGACCTGGCTCGCGACCCGCCGCTCCGCTTCGAGTCTGCGTGCATCATCACGCAGCTTTTCCATCAGCTCGGTGGCTCCAGGATCCTCGGGAGAGACCGCGAGGCCGCGCCCCAGAGCCACCATGGCCTCATCGAGATCGCCCCGCGCGGCCAACTTTTCGGCTTCCGCGACACTGTCGCTCAGGATCTGCTCGATCCGCTGCTGTTCCTTGGCGCGATGGGCCGCTATTTGGGCTTGCGCCCCGGCACGGAACTGCTCGAGCCGCTGTCGTTCCTGCTCCGAGGCTGAAATGGCTCCGAGCCGCTCTTCGGTCTCGAAAGCCTGGACCGCTGCCTCGGGCTGACCGAGGTTGAGGTAGGCGATGCCCAGGTCCAGGTAGGGAAAGTAGTCCGTCGTGCGCATACCGTACGTGCGCACGCGTGCACCCGAATCACCTCGCCGCGCGATGGCCTGATTGAGCTCTTCGACCGCGGACTCCCATTCCTGCCGATCCAGAGCCTCCTTCGCCTTCTGGTAGTGCTGGTACCAGAGGTCGGCAGCAACGGGCTCGGCTCCAGCCAGAACCAGGCAGACCGCCAAAACTGCACTCGTGATTGCCAGGGAAACCGCATGAATAGGAAAAGGGCGCTCCACCGAAACCGCCAGGCAGCAATGCACGCTCTCGAGGATCCTACTCCGATCTCTTCGCATTCGCACCTTTCACTTGGAGAACGCGAGAGCCCGACCGGAATTGCGCAAAGCGATGGTGAGCGATTCACGGGCAGAGCCCGGAAACTGCCGATCTTCCAGCAGGGTCAAAGAGTCGAGCTCGGGCTAGCCAACCCTACTACTGCACGAACTCCCAAAGGCTCTGCCCACCGCACTCGAGTCCATCGTTCAGAAGGGGGATTGGTTCTGACAGCCACTGGTTGTTGGCAATGTCACCGTCCAGCGAGTTGGCTGTGAATCCGGCTGGGAGATCGAATACTGAACCGGTGCGAGAGAAACTGATTCCATACGTGGAGTCACGATTCAAGAAATCGATGTCGAGACTCTTCGAAGGTGCTGTGTTGTTCGCAAACAGCCCGACGGTCGTGTCGATCCTGAGCTCGACCGTCAGAGTGTCTCCAGCCTCGACATTCACAGGCCCTACCGACAAAGTCGTGTCGGCCATCTCGGGCACAGAAACCCTGTATTCGGCCTGATCGGCATCTCGAGATCCACCCACCGCGTTGTACGAGGACAACAATACTCTCAGCACAACAGGATTGGTGTCGCGCGGAGTATCGCCGGCAATCTCGCCCGAGATGTCGACGGTGAGACCGGCAGTCGCTGGGCCAGCTGGGCCCGAGATGAGGATGTCATCGATGCTAGTGGCCACTTTGGCGCACCCTCCATAGCCGAAGCCGCTGAAGGCGGGATTGGCATTCACCGCGGTGTCGAGGCCCGTCTGCACCCAGCCTCGGCCTGCCAGGACCTTCATCGACACCGTTCCGGAGCCCGTCGCTCCTGAACGCACCGCATCTACCGCACAGCCCACGGGCTCGAAGCTGATCGCCTCGGCGTCGATACCGAAGCCACAAATCAGGTTGCTGCCATCGTATTGCCGAAGCTCCGCCTCGAACCTCGGTCCTTGTGCCAAGATGGTATGGGGAACCACAGACATCATTACTGCGCCAATTGCAGCGAGACTGCGACGCTTCTTCATTCAACCCTCCCTTCGAGTCTGGGACCCGTTCGAGTGAGAATTTCGGCAAGACGTTGACGAATTTGTATCACTTAAGCGTGGCATCGGGCAATTCGCATTCGCGAAACCACTTGTCACGAGAGCGTGTTGAGACTCGACTCTGGCACCAGAACCGACAAGTTCGCGCTCTCGATTCACCTCGCCGGTTCTTCGATCGACCCATAGCCTGTCGGGAATGTGTGCGGCCCACCCGTTCGGGTGGTGTGCCACCGGGACCCTGGGTGTATGAAGAGAGTGTCTCGAAAGGGTAAGCCGGTCGAAAGACCGAGCGCACAAAGCTACGGGTCCTCGCCTTCCAGAGACAAGACCGCCGGGCTGCCGAAGGCATGGCGCAGGTGATCGCTCCCGCTCGAGCACCACAGCTGTTGGAGGTGTCCACCACGACCTTTACAGGAGGTGAGGAGATGTTGCCAAACAGGCGCTATCCGCGGTTATTTCTTTTCCTTTTGCTCACGACCTTGCTGACAGCCCAGATTGTCACTGCCGCCGGTATTCAGCTGACTGTAAACGACAGTCCCTGGACAATCGAGGGCGTCGCATCCGGTCAGAGGTTCGGACAGTTCCTGAATTCCGCAGGCGACGTCAACGGGGATGGCTACGATGACTTCATCGTCGGCTCCCAATTCTCCGATGGGAACTCCGGTCGCGCCTGGCTGTTCTACGGCGGCCCCACCGGACCCGGTGTCACACCCGATCTGACCTTTACACCGCCGCCTGACGTGACCACCAGCCATTTCTTCGGCATGCACGCACGCACCGCGGGCGACGTCAACAATGACGGCTATGACGACATCATGATCGGTTGCACCGGCTGCGATGCTCCCGGGGGTGCAAGCGACGAGGGAATGGTTTATGTGTATCACGGCGCCGATGGCGGTATCGATACGACCTACGACTGGCGCGCGCGCGGTGTCAACCTCTACGCCCATCTCGGCTGGGCGGCGGCGCCAGCCGGCGATGTCAACGGCGACAATTACGACGACATCCTCGTCGGCGCCTATCGCTATGACGCCAATACCGTGCATCACGCCTACTTGTTTCTCGGATCCTCAACCGGCCTCGACGCCGAGGGAGCGCGTGCAGAGGGCACGCCTTCCAATTGCGACTGGTCCGTGTCGGGAGAACAAAGTCTGGATGGTTTCGGATTGATACTTGGCACCGCTGGAGACCTCGACAACGACGGCTACGACGACTTCTACGTCGGTGCCACTGGGTGGGACAATGGCGGCCAAACAGATGTCGGAAAGATCTGGGTCTGGCACGGATCCGATTCCGGTCCCACCTCTCCCGGTAGCCCCGCCACCGCCGATTGGTCTGCTGAAGGGACCGTCAAGGATGACCGCTTTGGCGGTGCTGGAGGCGACCACGACAGCGGCACAGCGGCCGCCGGCGATATCAACAATGATGGTTACGACGATCTGCTGATCGGCTGCTACGCGTGCGACATGGGTGCCACGAATAACGGCACCGTCGGGCTCTGGTACGGGTCCGACACTGGCCTCGCCCAAGGTCTACCCAACTGGGAGGTTGCCGGTCTGCACGAGGGAGACCTCCTGGGATTCGCCGTAGTCTCGGTAGGCGATTTCAATCAGGATGGCTACGACGATTTTCTCGCCAGCCAGCCGGGGTGGGACCTGGTCTGGGATCCCAACAACTCCACCAACGAGGGCCGTGTCGGACTGTGGTTGGGATCGAAGGAAGGTCCTTTGGCGCAGCCACTGCCGATCTACGCGGACTGCCTGATCTCGGGGGACCAGAACGGTGGCAGTCTCGGCTACGCCCTGGCCGGAGCGACAGACGTCGACAACGATGGGTTCGATGACTTTGTAGTGGGAGCCGAATACTACGACAGCGATGACAATGCCGATCCGAACGACAATCAAGGCAAGATCTTTCTGTTCCGGGGCGACGGCCTGATCGCAGCCGACGACTTCGAAACGAGCGACCTGGCGCGCTGGGGATTCGTGAGGCAGTAAAAAACCGCTGTGCCCCGTGGGGCACAGCGGTCGAAAGTGCAGCGTTGTGTACCGTTAGAAACGGTAGCCGACGCCGATGTAGCCTTGCAGCGGATCGATGGTGTTGGCCACGAACCTGGCATCGCTCTCGAGCGCCATGAACAAGTAACGCAGCTGCCCCGAGATGATCCACTTGCCACTCGAGGTGAAGGGGAAATCGATTCCCCCATTAAAACCCCACGAGAGCTCGTTGTCGTACTCGGCCCGATACTCACGATCGATCTCGGGGAAGTAGAAAGTCGAAGAGCTGTAGTTGACCCAGCTCACGAGCAGGCCCGCGTAGAGGTCCATGCGATCGCTGAACGTGAAGTGATAGTTGCCACCCAGGTTCCACTGCCGCGTGTCGACCCGGTCGCTCGAGTACAGATCGTCGTTTCCTCGCGCGTACTTCAGGTTGGTCTTCATGTTGGCAAAGGTAGCTCCCGCATACACCCCGATGTTCGGGCGGAGCATGTACTCGGCCTCCAGATTGAAGCCGTTGCCACCATTGGTCCAGAACTCGAGAAACGCGGGCGGCTCGATGTTCTGGCCAGAGTCCACACGAAAGGTGTCCGAACCCGGCCAGGTCTTGACGAAATGGCCACGAAGGACCCAGCGGAACTCGTTGTCGCTCTGCGCCTCGGCAGCCGAGGTCCCTGCAAACTGCGCCGCGATCAGCACGATCGCGATGGCAGCAACGTACTTCAGATTCTTGGATGTTTTCAAAACAATTCTCCTTGTCTTCTGAGCTCTCACCTTGAGAGACTCTCATCTTTCTTGATGGTTGATATTTGAATCTGTGCGCTAAAGGTTTCAGTTCGAGCGTTTAGAACCCTGCCACTATGGTGTCGAGCTGGATTTGAGAAACGGTCCTGATACCTCCCTTGGCAATCCCCCGGGAAGCTTTGTGACCAATACGCATGATCGATGCCACTGGTTTCATATCAATAGGTTTAACATCCGCCGGGAAAATCCCTTGCGATTCGACTGCTGAGACTCTGTGGATTGTGTCTCTGGTGGGGTTGTTCTTACTTCATCGGTAGAGCGGTTGGCTTGGCCCTCATAAGCCTCACCACTGACACCCGAGATTATATATAGGTTTCTTCTGAAAAGGGAACCTCCATCCGTATTGTGCACCGAGCTCGCGTAGCCAAAGGGCGAAAGTGAATCCTGCTACGGTACGGCTGACGGAGGCTTTATCGATCCATCATCTGGAGTCCCTGATGCCCACATTCAACGCAGTACGAGCTTCTGAACTGTTCTGGTCAGTTGCTGCCATCCTCGCCTTGTCAGCAGGTTCTGTCAGCGGAGGGTCCACTCCACCACCCATCAGCAATCCCGATGGTCGGGAGGTGCTCAGCCTCGACGGTGAGTGGCACGCCATCGTCGATCCCTACGACAACGGCTACCAGGACTATCGCTCTCAGCCCAACAAGGACGGCTACTTCAGGAATGCCAAACCCCAGAGTCCCTCCGATCTCATCGAGTACGATTTCGACCGTTCTCCCACTTTGACGGTCCCTGGCGACTGGAACTCGCAGAGGGAATCCCTTTTCCTCTACGAGGGTCCCGTCTGGTACAAGACCTCCTTCGATCATCCCTCCGGTGACGATTCTCGACTCTTTGTGCACTTTGGTGCCGCCAACTACCGGGCTCTGGTCTTCCTGAACGGTGAGCTACTGGGTGAGCACGAGGGCGGCTTCACGCCTTTCAACTTCGAGATCACCAACTCGGTGCGCCAGAAAGACAATCATCTTGTCGTCCAGGTCGACAGTACAAGGCGACTCGAAGGCGTGCCAACCCTCAACACCGACTGGTGGAACTACGGCGGGCTGACCCGCCAGGTCCTCCTCCTCGCGGTCCCCGACACCTTCATTCGCAACTATCACGTGCAGCTGGCTCCCGGATCTCTTGATCGCCTCGCGGGATGGATCCAACTCGACGGCCCGGAACGGCAAGCGCAGACGGTGACTTTGAAGATCCCGGAAGCGGGAATCGAGCACACGGTCTCTACCGATCCACAGGGTCTGGCTGGGTTCGAGCTCGAAGCGGATCTCGAGCTCTGGTCTCCCGACAACCCGAAGCGATACGAAGTGGTGATCTCCACGCCAGGAGACCGGGTTGAAGAGCAGATCGGGTTCCGTTCCATCGCGACTCGCGGCACCGAGATTCTGCTCAACGGAGAGCCGATCTTTCTGCGTGGCATCTCGCTGCACGAAGAGGCACCCTGGCGCCCGGGACGCGCCTGGAACCAGGAAGATGCGCGCAGGCTCCTGGGGTGGGCGGAGGAGCTCGGCGCCAACTTCGTGCGTCTGGCCCACTACCCGCACAACGCCTTCATGATCGAGGAAGCCGAACGACGTGGGCTGCTGGTATGGGCCGAGATCCCCGTCTACTGGACCATTCAGTGGTCCAACTCCAGGACCTTCGACAACGCCGCAAATCAACTGACCGAAATGATCGGGCGCGACCGCAATCGCGCCGCGGTCATTCTCTGGTCTGTTGGCAACGAGACCCCGGTGATCGATGAACGCCTGGATTTCATGCGCCGCCTGGCGGAACTGGCTCGCGAGCTCGACCCCACCCGGCTCGTCACTGCCGCCATGGAGCGTCACTACATCGACGACCAGACCCTCTTGATCGATGACCCACTGGGCGAATACCTCGACGTGCTCGGCTGCAACGAGTACATCGGCTGGTACGACGGCCTTCCCACCAAGGCCGACAATGTCGAGTGGAAGATGACCTATGACAAGCCGCTCATCATGAGCGAGCTCGGCGGTGGCGCGCTGGCGGGAAAGCATGGCGACCCACTCGAGCGCTGGACCGAGGAGTATCAGGAAGATCTCTATCGGCACCAGATTGCGATGCTGCGGCGGCTCCCCTTCCTCCGGGGCATCAGTCCCTGGATCCTGGTCGACTTTCGCTCACCCCGCCGCCCCCTGCCGGAGATCCAGGACTTCTGGAACCGCAAGGGGCTGATTTCGAGTGAGGGCCAGAAGAAGAAGGCCTTCCGGGTCCTGCAGTCCGTCTACGAGTCGCTGCGGGCGGGCGAGCCGTTTCAGAACCCTGCGCATGAATCTCCGTAGAAACCGAGGCTTCGAACCGCTCGCCATACCGACGACCACCATGACCAGACTGCGCATCACGCTCGCCCTGTTCGCTCTCATCGCTGCCTTCACTCCTGCGGCAGGCCGCTGTTCGAGCTCCGTCTCGCAGGAGGCGGAAGCCATCTATTCGCAGAAGACCCCGAGCCGAGATGGCATCGGCAAGGTCTACATGGGTCGCGAGATCTCCTTTGTCATGGGCCATCGAGGAGTTGGCTGGCTCGAGCGGCCCGAGCGTGAACGGGAGGAGCGGACCGATCTGGTTATCGAGGCCATGGAGCTGGCTTCGGACGCAGTTGTGGTCGACCTCGGTGCCGGCAGCGGCTACTTCACCTTCCGTCTCAGTCTCAGGGTGCCGCAGGGTCGAGTCCTGGCGGTGGACATTCAACCCGAGATGATCGAAGTCCTCGAGCGCCGGAAGCGAAACGGGAGCCACTTCAATGTCGATTCGGTGCTCGGGACGGTGAGGTCGCCGAACCTGCCCGCGGGTTCTGTCGACGCCGTCCTGATGGTCGACGCCTACCATGAATTCTCGCACCCTCATGAGATGATGACGGCCATCTTCGATGCTCTACGTCCAGGAGGGTTCGTGTACCTCGTCGAGTATCGGGCTGAAGACCCGGCCATTCAGATCCTGCCATTGCACAAGATGACCGAGGCGCAAGCTCGCCGGGAGATGGAGGCCATCGGCCTCGAGTTTGTGGAGAATCGGACCATGTTGCCGCAGCAGCATTTCCTGGTCTTTCGCAAGTCACCTGAGATTGCAACGAACGCCTCGCACGATTGATCCCTAGAAAGGAGATCGGACCATGTCGGAGAATGAACGCGATCGGGTAGTGGCCATTCTCGGTGCCTATGGGGGCATCGGTTCGGCCCTCGCGCGACTACTGAGCCAAGCCCGCTATCGAGTCGTCCTGGGAGGCCGGGACCAGGAACGCCTGAATTCGCTGGCTGCAGAAGTGGATGGAATCGCGGTCGAGGTCGATGGTCGAGAGTTCGACCAGGTGGAGCTTTTCCTGTCTCGCGCCGCAGAAGAGGGACAACTGACGGGTGTCGTCAACTGTGCCGGCTCAGTGATGCTCAAACCCTCGCACTTGACCTCGCGCGCCGACTTCGAGGAGATCATCGGTGCCAATCTCACCACAGCCTTTGCCGTGGTCAGGGCGAGTGCCAAACAGCTTCGCAAGCAGGGTGGCTCGGTGGTGCTCATGTCTTCGGCCGCCGCCGGGATCGGGTTGGCGAATCACGAGGCCATCGGTGCCGCCAAAGCCGGTGTTGCCGGACTGGTTCTCTCCGCCGCCGCGACCTACGCAGCGCGCAACATCCGCTTCAATGCCGTCGCGCCTGGACTCGTCGCCAGCGGGGCGACCCAGAGAATCGTGGACAACGAAAAGGCCCTGCAGGCGTCGATCCGGCTCCACCCCCTCGGCCGCATCGGGCAGCCCGCAGAGGTCGCCCGACTCATCGCCTGGCTACTGGATCCCGACAACGACTGGATGACCGGGCAGATCATTCAGCTCGACGGTGGTCTGGCCTCCTTGAAGGTGCCACGCTAGGCCCTCGACTTCTCGCCGCAGCGTCGTTCGGCAGCGCGCCGGTGGGCCTCCAGGCCCTCCATCTCCGCCATGGCAGCCGCATCCTGGTAGAGGCCACGTGCCTGCTCGGGATCGTCGATCTCGATCCAGGTGCGCACGCTCAAGAAGTCGAAGACAGAGAGCCCGCCGGAGAACCGAGCCGTGCCGCCAGTGGGCAAGGTGTGGTTGGGTCCGGCACCGTAGTCACCCAGAACCTCGGGTGTCATCGTACCGACGAAAAGCCCACCGTAGGCTCGACACCGGCGTCCCACGGATTGTGGGTGGCGAGTCATGATTTGCAGATGCTCGGGTGCCAGCTGATTTGCCACCTCGATCGACTGGTCGAGGCTCGTGGTCAGGACTGCAAAGCCTCGCCCGATCGAGACCCGAGCCGTCTCAGCAGTCGCGAGATCGGCCAACTGCCTGGCGAGCTCTGATTCGACGCTGGAGATGAGCGGTTCCGAGGGTGTCACCAGGATGGGCAGAGCCTCTTCATCGTGCTCCGCCTGCGCCAGCAGATCGGCTGCAATCATCTCCGGATCGGCCGAGTCGTCAGCCAGAATGACCAGCTCGGAGGGGCCGGCGAGCATGTCGATACCCACTTTCCCGACCAGCAACTTCTTGGCCAGCGTCACCCAGACGTTGCCAGGGCCAACAACGACATCGCAGCGTGGAACTCCACCGACTCCATAGGCCATGGCCGCCACGGCCTGAGCCCCGCCGACTGCCAGCATTCCGTCGACGCCAGCGATGGCGGCAGCCGCCAATGTCTCGACCGTGGGTCGTGGTGAGGCCAGCCACACCTGATCGACTCCTGCCGCGCGGGCGGTGACCGCCGTCATCAGAACCGAAGAAGGCAACGGATACCGACCTCCGGGAGCATAGCAGCCGGCAATCTCGACCGGTGTCAACCGGTGACCGGCCCGACCACCGGGGAATTCCATCTCCGCCTCATCCAGCGCGGCTCGCTGGCGCTTGGCGAACTTCCCGATACGCGCGGCCACCCGCTCGAGAGTTGCTCTCTTATCAACGGACAGTCGATCGCGGGCCTCGCAGAGCGCTGCCGGCGAAAGTATCAGCGGGGCATCAGGTTGCAGGTCGCCGAGCTTCTCGGCCCAACGGCGCAGCGCCGACTCACCTTCTCGGGCGATCTCCGCCAGGATCCCCCGCACCCGCTCCTCGGCAGCTTCGCTCATACTTCCTACCCGGACCGCTTCGATGTCTTCGGGTCGACGCCGTCGTAGCTGGAATGAGCTCATGGGCGGCTCTCCTCGGTCGGGGATTCAGACTGACTTCGCCTCCTGACCCGCAGTGCACGGCGATCGAGCTGCCGAGCGACAGCCTCCAGCTTTATGCCAGCACGCTGCATCGCCACGAGAGTAAAGAACAGGAGATCCGCTGCTTCCCAGGTCACCTCTTCAGTGCTCTCGGCTGTAGCCAGCTCAGCCGCCTCTTCGCTCAGCTTCCTCGATAACAGCGTCGCATCGCTCAAGAGCTTCGCTACGTACGATCCCGCCGGAGGATCCTCGCTTCGTTGCAGGAGTCGTCTTTCGAGACCAGCGAGCCCACGAGTCTGTCCCCAGCATGTCGACGTCTCGCGATGACAGAAACCCGGGGGGCTCTGGCGCACCGTAAATCGCAAAGTGTCGCGATCGCAATCCAGATCGACGCCTATCAACTCCTGTGTACTGCCCGAAATCTCGCCCTTGGTCCACAGACCGCGAGAGCGTGACTGGTAAACCCCTCGACGCTCCGACAGGGCTCGCCGAAGGCTCTCGAGGTTCGAGTAGGCGAGCCCCAGAGCCACGCCCGAGGGATCACAAACGACGGTCGGCCAGAGGCCATCCGGTCGATCGCTGGTCAGTGGAGCCGCGAAAGCCTCGGTCAGGTCGATCTCACCCTTGTAGAGCGCCATGCCGACCTGGGCGTCGGCACCCAGTCGGTCGAGCGCCGCAATCTCGGCAACCGTCGAGATGCCACCGGCGATGGTCACCCGCCCCTTCCCCGCTATCCCGACAAGACGCTCTGCCGCTTCCAGATCAGTGCCACCCAGGCGCCCTTCGCGCTCGACGAACGTCACGAGGAAGCTTCCCGCGAGATCCTTCAGCGTCCTCAACCTCGCTTCCTGAGACTCTCCCGTCGCCTTCTGCCATCCCTCCACAACGACCTCACCATCGACCGCATCCAGAGCCACCATCACCCGCTCGGGCGGCAGATGCCATAGCAGCTCGGGAGTTGCCGCGGTGCCCACAATCACCTTCTCGGCACCCCTGTCGAGCCAGTCGAGAGCGGACTCGAGCGAGCGAATGCCTCCTCCCACGCGACATCGATAGCGTTTCACCAGCTCTCGCACGAGCTCACGGTTGTCGCCGGTTCCCATGGCCGCATCGAGATCGATCACTGCCAACTCGCCGACCACTGACCACTGGGCCGCGATCTCCAGCGGCTCACCGGCGCGCAGCTCCAACTCGCGCCCACCGACCAACTGCACCGCTTCACCTTGCTGGATATCGATCGAAGGGATGATCATCGTCTGACCTCGATTCCGCTCTCTGCCAACTGTTGTTTAACCGCCTCGACGGTAGTCTCTGCGTAGTGGAACAGCGAGGCGGCAAGGACGGCATCCGCGCCCGCCGCGAACGCTTCGATGAAATGGGCGATCTCGCCGGCACCTCCGGAGGCGATCACCGGCACCGGTACGGCGGAGGTCACCGTCCGCAACAGTTCCGCGTCGTATCCCTGCCGTGTCCCGTCGCGATCCCAGCTGGTCAAGAGAATCTCGCCAGCACCCCGGTCACAGATCTCACGAGCCCAGGCGAGAGCATCGCGACCTGCGCTCCGTCGCCCCGACTGCACCAGGACCTCCCAGTCGCCTTGCCTGCGCCGGGCATCGATGGCGACCACGGTGCTCTGACAGCCGAATCTCTCGGCCATCTCGGAGACGAGCTCGGGTGTCTGCACCGCTGCCGTGTTCACCGCGACCTTGTCGGCACCAGCCTCGAGTAGGGCGGCGGCGTCTTCAACCGTGCGGATACCCCCACCCACCGATAGAGGAATCCGCAGATCCCTGCGTACCTCTCGCACTACCTCCAGTTGGTGACCGCGGCCCTCGGGAGTAGCCGAAATATCCAGGATCACCACCTCGTCTGCGCCTTGCCGTTCGTATTCCACAGCTCTCTCGGTGGGATCTCCGGCATCCCTGAGCTGCCGAAATTGAATGCCTTTCACCACGCGGCCTCCATCTACATCGAGACAGGGGACGATACGCCGGGTCGTCACGCCTCACCCCCTCGCAACCACCAGCGCATCAGCCCCTCACCCCATTCGCCCGAAAGCTCCGGATGGAACTGGCAGGCCAGAACCCGACCGCGCGCTATGGCAGCCAGGAAGCGAACACCGTGTTCCGACCAGAGCGTCACCCAACCGTCACCAGGCGGCTCTTGCAGGTAGTAGGAGTTGGCGAAGTAGGCAAAGCCCTCTTCGATCCAGGCCGCCGACGGCTCTGCCACCACTCGGCTCCAACCGAGCTGGGGCACACGCACGGTGCGAGGGAAACGACGGGCCCGTCCGGGGATAATCCCCAGGCCCGGGGTTCCCGGCGACTCCTCGCTGCCCTCCGCCAGCAGTTGCATCCCGAGACAGATAGCGAGAGTCGGCAGGCCCTGTTGCAGACGTGCTGCCAGAGGCTCCAGAAAACCTCGCTGGCGCAGACGGCTGCCTGCCGCAGCGAGGGTGCCCACACCCGGAACCACCAACTGCTCGGCATCGAGAATCTGTTGGGATCGGTCCACTCGTCGCGGAACCCTGCCGCATCGTCGAATCGATGCCTCGACGGAGGCGAGGTTCGCAGTGCCGGTCGAGACCACGTAGACCGGGAAGCTCATGCCAGCACTCCTTTGGTGCTCGGCACCTCGTTTTCCTGGTCCAACGCCAGAGCGGCACGCAAGGCCAGGGCGGCCGCCTTGAAGGCAGCTTCGGCTCGATGGTGGTCGTTGTCGCCACGCAGCACATCGACGTGCAGCGCAGCGCGCATGGCCACCGCCAGCGAGACGAAGAAATGCGTCAGATTCTCAGTGGCTACATCGCCGAGGCGCTCTCCTCGAAGCCCAAGACCGACGACCGGGGCCGGTCTGCCTGACAGATCGACCACGACTCTTGCCAACGCTTCGTCAAGCGGCGCGTATGCCGAGCCGAAGCGAACAATACCGTGCCGCTCGTCGAGACAGCGATCGATCGCCGAGCCGAGGAGCAGCGCACAGTCTTCGACGGTGTGGTGATCGTCGACCTGCAGATCGCCGCGGCACTCGAGACGGAGATCCCACCTGGCATGGAAGGCAAGAGCATGCACCATGTGATCGAGAAAACCGAGACCGGTGCGAATGTCGATCTGACGTTTGCCATCGAGAGCGAGATCCAGATCGATGCGAGTCTCGCTGGTCACCCGTTCCAAAGACACTCTACGATTCCTCATCTACTCAGCTCCCTGTTTCATTTTCGCCGAGAGCCAGTCGGCGAAAGTTGTCAAGTTGTTCAGCACCCTAGCCGCGCCCGAACGCAGCATCGCCAGCTCGGATTCACGGGAGGGTGCCTGCGCCGAGAAGCCGATGGGTAGCACGCCGGCGGAGCGCGCGGCTCGCATGTCATCGGGGGTGTCGCCTACCATCCACGCCCTCTCGACGCCTAACCTGTCGAGGGCCAGCCGCACCGGGAAGGGATCGGGCTTGGCTGGACCGTCTTCCATCGTGACCACCACCGCAAACAGCTCCTGCAGATTGAACGTCGCGAGAAAACGCTCGGCGTCCTTGCGAGGTCGGCCAGTCACAATGGCCAGCGGCAACCTACCGGCCAGCTCTTCGAGCTGTCGGCGCGGTATCAAGAGCCGTTCGTCCTCCCACAGTCCAGGCTGGCCTGCCTCACCTTGATAAAGGCGTTCAAAGGTCCTGCGGATCTCCGCGAGCTCGACTCCCGGTCGTTGGGCGCAGACCAGCCGCCATGTCAGGACCCAGTCATTGTTCGCATCACCGGCGGCCTTGGCTGCGTCGATCTGCTCAGGCGTCACCTCGACGCCGAACTGACCTGCAGTCCGGCGAATCGCCTGGCGGTAGGACTGCGTCACGTCGGCGAGGACCCCATCGAGATCGAACAAGAGGGCCTGGGGATGGAGAACCGTGCGAATCCCATGCTCGAGCCGGTCGAAGGCATCCTTCTCGCCTGGGCAGCTGATCCGCAGACTCTTCTCGAGCCGCGGGCGATCGGGAAACCTCCTGACAGCGATGCCGAGTCCTGCCAGCGCGTCAGCAACCCAGTGCGCGTCGTCGAATTCACAAAGGACGAAGTTCGCCTGTGATGGCAGGGGCCGCTGGCCCAAGGCCGCGAGCAAGGCATTCAACTCATTGCGCTCGTGACGAACCTGCGACAGATAGCGCCCCTGCCAGGATCCAGCGTCGCCGAACACCTTGCGAGCGATCGCCAGAGATGGTCCGGCGATCGGATAGGGATGCCCCACCGTGCGCATCCAATCCACCAGGACGGGCGATCCGATCGCAATGCCAATTCGCAGCCCTGCCAATCCATAAGCCTTGGAGAAGGTGCGAATCACCACGACGTTGGGCTCTCGCAACAGGATGGGCGTTACATCCTCGTCGGCAAACTCACCGTATGCCTGATCGACGATGAGCAGGCGGCCTCCCAATCCTGCTAGCAGGCGCTCGATATCGTCTGGCGATGCTGCAGCCCCAGTCGGGTTGTTGGGGTTCACCAGGACAACTGCCGCTGTCTCGGAGCGGATAGCTGCGAGCATCTCTTCCACCGGTAGAGCCTGTCGCCACCAGCTCACTGATCGGGTTCTCGCTCCCATCAGGTGAATGGTGCGCTCGATCATCTCGAAGGTGGGAGTCGGCAAGACAATCTCGCGGCCCGGCGCAGCCACCAGGCGGATGGCACGCATCAGGGCGTCATCTGCCCCCGCCGTCAGGAGGATCCGATCAGCTTCCAGGCCCAGACTTCGAGCAATCTCATCCTCCAGCTCTCGACCGGAGGGGTAGCACCTCAGAGTCTCCCCACTGGGATCTTCGAAGCCTCTCAATTCGGCGGGAAGACTCGGCCCCTCGTTGCTTGCAAGACGCAGCTCGATGGGCGCTGGATGCGCGGGTACGCGATACGGCACCATGCCGGTCAACATGGGAGCCAGGGCAGGACGAGGGTCGAGGTTTGTCTTCATGATGATTTCTCCTGACCTCACGGAACGATCTGTCCCAGTTGGGTGACCACGACATCGGTTCCCCCCAGGGCCTTGACTCGCGGCACGACCTCGGGCAGCTCCGAACGCAAGACCGCGGCCTTGACGGCAAACCCGTGGCCGCCGGCCAGAGGAGAAACGGTCGGTTCCCGCATGCAGGGCAGAGCCTGCAGGATGGCATCGAGCCGTGATTGATCGACATTGACCTCGACCATCACCCGCTTGCGCGCCTCGATCACCGACGACAGCAAGAGCACGAAATCTTCGATCCGCTGCCGTTTGATCGGGTCGTCGAGGGCAATGGGACTCGCATAAAGACACGTCGAAGAACGCATGACCTCGTCGATCACCTTCAAGCCATTGGCTTCGAGCGTGGAACCGGAGGCGGTGTTGTCGACAATGAGATCCGCGTCTTCGGGCGGCAAGACCTCGGTCGCACCGTAGGAACGCAGAAACTGCGCCTGTAACCCACGCTCATGGATCCACCGGCGCGTCAGGCGCTCATACTCCGAAGCCACCACGAGGTGCTCACGTGACTCGAGACCTTGGGCCAGTAACTCGCGCGGTACGGCTGCGACCAGGCGTACGGGATCCAACCCGGTATCCAGCACCTGCACGAGCTCTCCGTCCAGCTCGGCTACCCAGTCCATGCCGGTGAAACCCACATCCCTCGACCCCATGTGCAGCATCTCGACGATGCTCTGCGGCTTGAGGATCTTGACCTCACAATGCGGCAGGGAAACGGTCGGTCGGTAGTTGCGAGCGGAGGAAATCAGCTGGATGCCGGCTTCGCCAAGCAGGCGAACCACCCCTTCCTGCATCCGTCCCTTGGGGACGGCCAGTCTCAACGTGGGTTCTTCGGGATCGATGGTCATTTCGGGCCTCCTGGCGACCTCGAGCTGACCGGTTGGCGTTGCAGTGGAGAAGGTAGAAAAGAAAACGCCGGCCATCTCGAGGCCGGCTTTGGATTCAGACGTTGATTGGGTCTACACCATCACTCGACCCCAAGCGGGGTATGTGCATGATGATGATGATGGTGCCGTGACTTGGGCGTCTTCATGTCGGGGTGAGCCTAAGGGATGGGATTCACCAAAGTCAAGAAGTCCGCTGCACCATCCGTTGGAACGTGCGGTTGGAGGCCAGGAGCTCGGCATAGGTACCCGAATCGACGATCCGGCCCTGCTCGATCAGATGAATCGCGTGGCAGAGCTTCACTGTCGACAGACGGTGGGCAATCATGATGACCGTCAGGTCAGGGAAGTGGTTGTGGAGCGAGGAGAGCAACGCCTCCTCCGTGATGCCATCGAGTGCACTGGTCGCCTCGTCCAGGATCAGCACCTCGGGTCGCCGGTAGATCGCTCTGGCCAGACCGAGACGCTGGCGCTGACCTCCGCTGAGGCGCACGCCGCGCTCTCCGATCAGCGTGTCATAGCCACTCGGCATCTCCTCGGCGATAAAGCTGTCCAGCTGAGCGATACGGGCCGCTTCGCGCACCCGTTGCCCATCGATCTCTTCGGGCTCGAGACCGAAGGCGATGTTCTCTGTCACGGTCGCATCGTAGAGAAACACCTCCTGCGGCACGTAGGCCACCAGGCGCAACCACGACGCCACGTTGTCGGAGTTGATCGGCACATCATCGACACAAAGATCGCCTTTCTGTGGCATGAGAAGCCCGACGACGATGTCGACCAACGTCGATTTGCCCGCACCAGTCGAGCCCACAAAGGCGACTCGGGATCTTCGCGGGATCTCGATATCGATATCGGAAACGACAGGGAGCTGGCCCGCGCTGTATTGGAAGGACACCGAGCGTAGAGAGATGCGATCTCGCATATCCATCCTGGCTGGCTCGGGTTCGAGAATGGTCTCGATCACCGCTTCGCCCGCCATGTCCTCGTAAACCTCGTCGATCGCCGGAAGGTTCTGGCTCACCTGGGCGCCGGCCAGAAAAGCTTCGTGCAGAGCCGGCAGCATGCGGTATGCGGCCAGCGCAAACAAGCTGAGCATTGGAATGGCGCTGACAATCTCTCCACCGGTCACCAGTAGGTAGAGCACGATAGCCAGGATGCCGCCGAATGCCAGAATCTCGATGATGTAGCGTGGGATCAGTGAGACGAGCTGAATCTTCGGTTGCACACCAGTGAAACGCTTCGACGCGGCCTCGAAACGATCCAGGAAGTAGTTGCCTGCTCCTTCGGTACGGATCGCCTTGATTCCCGTCAATGCCTCTGAAAATGTGCGGAATCGCACATTGTCGGCCGCGATGCGCTCGCGGCCGAGCCGCGTCAGCAGGGTGTGCCGGACAAGATGCAGCAAGAGGTAGGCACCGCCGAACAAACCAAACGCTACCAGTGCCAGCCGAGGTTGCACGATCAGCAGCAAACTGAAGATGGACAGGGCCACCACCAGCTGCGCGATGAAGGTACTCCCCGCCAGGAGAACGCCGGTCACCAGATTGTTGACATCCGCCACCAGCTTCTTGAGCAGCTCAGCCGAATTGTGAGTCAGGAAGAACTCATAGGGTAGCTGCAGATAACGCTCGAGCAGCCGCACCGACAGTCGATGCGCCATTGACCAGACCGATCGGTTCGTCAGCCACACGGTGAAGGCGGCGGATAATCGCGAGATCGAGACGAGCACGATCACCGCGACACCCATCCAGATCAGCATGGTGCGCTCGGAGGTGAAGCCGGCAGCGGTGTAGATCCGACTCAGCCACTCATTGGTGTGGAGGGTTTCCGGTTGCGCCACCAGACGCATGAACGGCAGGATCGCCGCGATCCCCACGACCTCGAACAGCGCCGTGAAGAGGATGGCCGCGAAGACCAGACCGAACTGAAGGATGTCCCGCCTCTCCAGCAGCTCCCGCAGTTTGCCCAACTCGACCAGCATGGATGGGATTGTAGCCCCTTGCCCCCTTCCATCGGCGCTGCGTGACAAGCTATCGGTTCCGGATCTGTCCGGATTCTCCGACCATGGCCAAGATCCTCGTCATCACCCACGGACGTGTGGCCATGTTCCGTGCTTGCGCCACCCTGGCAACGCAATTGAGCCAGGCCGGCCACAGCGTGGTTTATGCGAGCCCCGACGAAATCGGCCCGCGGGCCTCAGCGACCGGCCTGCCCTACGTGCAACTGCCGCCGAGCCACCTCCCGGATGAGCATGATTCCGACCTCGGTCACGACCAGGGTCCGCACCAACAACGGCTACAGGCGGCGATCGCGGCCATGGGTGTATCCGACCTACCGGCAACGGTTCAGGAGATCGAGCCCGATCTGTTGTTGATCGACATCGAGCTCCACGCCCACATCCTGCGGTGCATCCCCATGGGACTGCCGATCGGGCTGCTGAGCCCCTTCATCTCGATCATCAAACGACCGCGCGTACCTCCCCTTCATTCCCCGGTCATTCCCGGCCGAAGCTGGCGAGGATCCACTCCTGGAATCGAGTGGCTCTGGATGCGGTTCCGACTGGGCAAGCTGCTCAAGCGCTTGGGCGCACGACTGCGGACCCGAGGCCGGGACAAGATATCCATGCTCCACCAACTGGCCGAAAACGAGGGTATTCGGTTGCGCGACGAAATCACCCTCTGGAACTGGCTGATTCCCTTCTCCTATCGCCGACTTCCGGTGCTGTCGCTGACGCCGAGCGAGCTGGATTTTTCCCCTCACCCGGACCCACTGACGCAACACTGTGGCGCCCTCGTGCAACAGGCGCGTACGGGAGAAAGTCTGTCCCCCGACACGCGCTCCCGGCTCGATGCCATCTACAGGCGGCGGCGCTCGGGAGGTAGCGAAGCCCTGATCCTCTGCTCGCTCAGCACCTTCATCGCTGCGGACCGGGGCTTCGTGGCTCGTATCGCCGAGGCGGTTGGCCGCGAGTCGAAGTGGGAGATGATCTTGGCACTGGGTGGGAATTTGACGGCCGACGGACTGAGCTCCCTGCCCGGCAATGTCCACGCCTTCGACTGGGTACCCCAAATGGAAGTTCTCGACGATGCCGACTGCGCGGTCATCAACGCTGGTACCAGCATCTCCGAGTGCATTCATCGGGGCGTAGCGATGGTCGTCTATTCGCTGCAGTTCAACGACCAAAACGGTAACGCGGCACGCGTTGGCTTCCACGGTCTGGGACTCGTCGGAGACAAGGACCACGACGATGCCTCGACAATGCAATCGCATATCCGGCATGTGCTGGGCGACAAGTCACTCCGCCAGCGTGTCGCAAAGATGCGCCGACTGCTGGAGGCCTACGACTCCGAGGCACGGGCCGTCCGGGCGGTCGAAAGCCTACTGCCACCAGGCACGACCCGCCCAACTGAGCATTGACAACCGTTTTGCGTCATGGCACCGTATGCCTCTTCAGAGCGATGCGTCAACTCAACCGATATCTCAGTCGACTCGTAGCCATGGCCCTCTTGCTGGGACTGGTGGGTATGCCCAGTGCCATCCGGGCTCATGCTCTCGGTGAGGACTACATCTTCATCAATTTCCGTGAAACCTCGATCGATGGTCACTTCGAGATCAACTTCGAGGATCTCGAGCAGAAACTGGGGTTGGAGATACCCAAGGGACCGCAGGCAGCCCAACAAGTGGCGACCTCCGCACCCAGGGTGCATGAGTACTTGCGCGACAACTTTTCGATCGGGCCGGAGGGCGGAGAGCCCTACGTCCTCGAGTTCACCGGCACCGACGTTCTGAAACTGCCGCAAGGCTCATACGCAAAGTACCTGTTCCGGGCCGAGACAGGGCCTCTGCCGGACAGGTTGGATTTTCGGCACGATGGCTTCTACGAGGACGACCGCTTTCATCGAGGTCTCCTCCTGGTCGAAACCAACGCCAAGACCGACGAGGAATACGGGCCGGAATACACCGCCATGGTCTTCGGCCCGAGCAACAGCGAGCAGACCCTGGATCTGACCGCGGTTCCTGGCCTGATCACGCCCAAGGGGATGATCAAACAGGGGGTCCTGCACATCTGGATCGGCATCGATCACATTCTTTTCCTGATCGCGCTGATCCTGCCGACGGTGCTCTATCACGAAAACGGCACCTGGAAACCGGTGGAGGATTTCCACACGGCCCTATGGAATCTGCTGAAGATCATCACGGTCTTTACGTTCGCGCATTCGATCACTCTGCTGCTGGCGGCTTTGGGCCTGCTCAGCGTGCCCTCGCGCTTCGTCGAGTCGATGATCGCCCTGTCGATCATTCTGGTGGCCTGGAACAACATTGCCGACAGAGTTCGCGGCGGGGCGCTCTGGGTCATCCTCTTCCTCGGCCTTTTCCATGGTCTCGGGTTCGCCTCGGTGATGGGGCATCTCCCCTTCCGCATGGGAGACCTGCTCAAGAGTGTCGTGGCCTTCAACGTGGGTGTGGAGCTCGGTCAGGTGGCCATTGTTATCGCCCTCTTCCCGTTCCTCTGGATGCTCCGCAAGCGACCCGCCTATGTGCCTCTGGTGCTCAAGACCTGCTCGGCAGTGCTGATATTGATTGCGGGATACTGGTTCGTGCAAAGAGCCTTCGGACTCGCCTGATCCGCGGCGAGAATGGGAGTCGACACGATCGTGCAAGCAGATCAGCTACAGCAGGTCATCATCGACTTTATCCGCGAGCAGATCGTGGCCTCTGTCGATCTGGAGATCGATCCCGAGGACAATCTCTTTGCCAGTGGTCATGTCGATTCGCTGGGGATCATGCGTCTGATCGCACACCTGGAGAAGACGCTCGAGATCGATATTCCCCTGATCGAGAGGGTGCCGGACAACTTTCGGTCCGTCAGGGTAATGGCGGACTACCTGAGCGACAAGCTCGAGGATCGAGCCTGAAGACCTCCAGGTCGCGGCTCTAGTCGGACCTGTTCTGCTCCAGTCGTTCGGCGAGTGCCCGGCGGTCGATCTTGCCGCTGCCAGTGCGAGGAAACTGCACGAGCAACTCGATCCTTTGGGGTATCGCATAGGGGGGCAGCAGTTCGGCAATCTTCTGCCGTACCTGCGCCACGTCGCAGTCGACCCCAGGTGTCGCAGAAACCGCTCCGACGATCTCCTTCTCGCCCTCTCCCCTCGCAATGGCGACAACCGCAGCTTCCGACACCTCCCTCAGCGCACCCAGCACATTTTCGACCTCGTCGAGCTCCACCCGATAGCCCCGCACCTTGATCTGACGGTCTTTGCGACCGAGGAACTGCAAATTGCCATCCTCACGCCGACGCACCAGGTCACCGGTCCGATAGAACCGCTTCTGGAAATTCGGTAGCGGCTCCCGACTCAGGAATGCAGCTGCGTTCAGATCCGGCCGTGCCCAGTAGCCGCGCATCATGGTCGGAGCCCGGATCAGCAGCTCGCCGGTCGCTCCCGGCGCCACGGCTTCGTCGTCCGCGTCGACAATCAGGCCCTCGGCCCCCTCCCAGACACGACCGATGGGGATGGGGTCCGGCGAGTCCATGTCCTCGGATGGGACATGGTAGTAGGTGCACTGATTGACTTCGGCTGGGCCATACGAGTTGGAGAACCTGGCCTGGGGCCAGGCGCGCATCAGGCGCCAAAGGTATTTTGGTGGAAAGGGCTCGCCGCCGAAGAGGACCCAACGCAAGCAACTGCAATCGAAGCGCGCGAGCTCGCCCTGCGTGATCAACTGAATCAAAGCCAGGGGGACCGAGTACCAGAAGGTCACTCTCTCGCGTTCGATCAGCTCGGCCAGGCTGACCGGGAACAGCGTCGTCTCCTCGGGCACGATCACGGTTGTCGCCGCGCACAGCGGACCGGTGAGGTACTCGAAGGTCGACATGTCGAAATGGAGCGGCGAATGATTGGCCAATCGATCTGTAGAGCGGACGCCATAGGTCCTGGCCGAGAGACGCGCGTAGCTCATGCCGCTGTGGTGCGTGTGCATCAGTCCCTTCGGCACCCCCGTCGATCCAGAGGTGTACATGATGTAGGCCAGGTCGTGCTCGGTGATCCGAGCTCGCGGGTCGCTCGATTCGCCAGCCTCGATGTCACTCCAGCTGTGGAATCGAGTGTCGCACCGGGTTTCCTCGACCTTCGATCCCACAACGCACTCGAGCGTGGATACCTCCCGTGCCAGGCTCGCAGCCTGACGAGCGCGAGAATCGTTGGTCACAAGGTGCCGGATATCGCAGTCCTTCAGGATCGCCTCGATGCGTGACCGGGGAGCTCCAGGATCGATCGGCACATATGCACCACCGGCCTTCAGGATGCCGTAGAGGGCAACGGGCAGCTCGAGCCCTTTGAGCATGTAGATCCCGACACGGTCCATGGACCGTACTCCCCTGTTGCGAAGGAAATTCGCCAGCTGGTTGGAGCGCCCGGCCAGCGACGCATAGGTCAGGCTACTCCCGCGAAAGCGAAAGGCCTCGTGATCGGGACAGCGCTCGGCCGCTTCCTCGATCGAGTGATGCAGAAGTAGCCCCATGCCGCTAGGCTAAGCAATGGTGTCGCAGCAGGTCAATCGACCAAGTTGAAGCGTGAACGTTTTCCAGGGTGTTTTGGAGGTATTGCCTTAGAATGATGGGTTCCGAGGAGCGGGCCTCGGAAGAGTGTATCTGCATGAAGTCCTCGACCAGCATCGATCGGCCCTCCCTGACGCTGAGCCAGCGTCACATGTGGGTTGGGCAGCATCTCGATCCGACATCACCGCTGTACAACATGGCTTTCACCTTTGTGTTTGAGGGCCCCATCGACGAAGCGTGCTTCCGCCAGGCCTGGCAGAGGGTTGTGGACACCAGCGAGAGCCTGCGCACCACAATTGTCGAAGAGGCAGGCATCGCCATGCCTCGTCTCCTCCCCCCGGGAAGTTGTCGACTCGAAGTGGTCGACCTCTCTGACCAGACGGATCCCACAGCCGTCTTCAGGCGTCTGGCGGAGGATCGCGCAACGCGGGTGCTGTCGATCGACTCGCAGCTCGTCGACGCCACTCTCGCTCGCCTGGGACACGAACGATTCGGCTTCTACCTCAACCAGCATCACCTGATCACCGATGCCGCCTCAGTGGTGCTGCTCCTGGATCGACTTTCCACGGAGTATTCCAACGGTTTGCAGGGCCGCCTGGTGGAGCCTCCGCAGCTCGATGATTACTATTCGACGAGCCGAGCGCTCGAGGCCCTGCCGACCGAGAGCATGCGTCAGGACGCCTCCGCAGATCGGGAGCAGCGACTGGGCGCTCTGGATCGCTCGACACCCTTCTACGGCAAGACCGTTCGGCCCGAATCGACCCGTAGCCGGCGACTGACCCTGGATCTGGACGAATCCTCCTCTCGCAGACTGCGCGAGCTCGCCAACGAGAAGGGGTTCCGCGGACTGACACCCGACATTTCGATGTTCACTCTCCTGGCATCGCTCCTGGTCAGCTGGCTTCATCGGATCAGCGCAAAGAACCAACTGGGGTTCGATGCTCCGGTTCACAACCGACTCACTGCCGCGGCGAGAGCCTCGATAGGTCTCTTCATAGAAATGTTCCCGTTCGCCGTGAATGTCGAGGAAGGCGAGACCTTTCGCTCACTGGGCCAGAAGTGTCTCGAGGAAGCGCAGCGATTTCTAGCCAACGCCCTTCCGGCCTCGAGCACGCAGTCCACCGCCGCCGCGAACAATGTGGTCCTCAACTTCTTTCCAGGCAGCTTTGGGGATTTTGCCGGAATCCCGACATCGATCGACTGGGTCCACCCCGGCCACGGAGACCGGATCCACAGCCTGCGGTTGCAGGTGCACGATTTCGCCGGCCGAGGTCGGTTCACCCTGCATTTCGATGCCAACGAGGAAGTCTTCGATCTTGCGCTTCACCAGCGAGCGATCCAGCATTTCGAAGGCCTTCTCCAGGCCTGTCTCGCCGAACCCGACCAGGTGATCGCCGGTATCGACATTCTGACCGAGTCCGAACGCAAGGCTGTGATCGTCGATTTCAACGACACTTCGGCCCAGACAGCGCCGACGCTTCCCGTGACAGAGCTGTTTCGAGAGCAGGTCCGGCTGTCCCCCGACCGGGTGGCACTGCGCCACAAGAACCGGCAGCTCACCTTTGCCGAGCTGAATCGGGAGACCGAGGCTCGCGCACTCCAATTGATCGAAAGTGGGGTCTCACCCGGCGATATCGTCGCAATCTCCATGCGCCGCTCGATCGAAGCGGTCGTCGGAATCCTTGCCACACTCAGAGCTGGTGCTGCCTATCTGCCGATCGATCCGAGCTACCCCGAGGCACGGATTCGTCGAATTCTCGCAGACAGCGGCGCCACGTTGATCCTGTCGTCCAGCACACAGCGCCTGGGTCGTCTCATCGCGCCAGACACGGTTCCGACACTCGACCTCGACACGGCTGCATGCGACCTTCATTCTCGCCCGAGTCTGCCGACGCCGGGGCTGGGCGATCTGGCCTACATGATCTACACCTCGGGCTCCACCGGCCGACCCAAGGGTGTCCGCGTCGACCATGGTGGCTTGTCCAGCTACCTAGAATGGGCTTCGCGTCAGTACGTTCGGGGAGACCGTCTCACCTTTCCCCTGTTCACCTCCTTGGCCTTCGACCTGACGGTAACAAGTCTCTTTCTGCCCCTGATCAGCGGCGGAACCCTGGTCGTCTACGAAGAGCCAACTGGACCCATCGATACAGCTCTGATGGACGTTCTGGGAGCCAATATCGTCGACTTCATCAAATTGACACCATCGCACCTGTCGTTGCTCAGGGAGATGGATCTGAGCGAGTCGCGGATCCGCCGCATGGTCGTCGGTGGAGAGGACTTCAGGACGCGACTCGCCCGGACCTGCCACAGACAGTTCAATGAGAGGATCGAGATCTACAACGAGTATGGCCCCACAGAAGCGGTGGTGGGCTGCATGCTCCACCGTTTCGACCCGATCCAAGACCGCGGATCGCGCGTGCCGATCGGCTCACCCGCCGATGACGTTCAGATCTATGTGCTCAACAATACGCTGACGCCGGTACCCGAAGGGGTCCCGGGCGAGCTGTGCGTATCGCGTTTCGGACTCTCAGAGGGATACCAGAATCTGCCGGAGCTCACGGCCGACCGCTTCGTATCCCATCCATTCCGTGACGGCGAGCGGCTCTATCGCACCGGGGATTTGACCCGTTTCGTCACACCGGGGAAACTCGAGTATCTGGGCCGTATCGATCGCCAGCTGAAACTTTCCGGCTTCCGGGTGGAGCCGAGCGAAATCGAGTCCGCTCTCCGTGCCCATGCCGCCATCGAAGACTGCGTAGTGACAGAACAATCGCATCGATCTTCCCTCTCCCTCTCACCATCGGAGCTCGACTACTGCCAGCGGTGCGGCCTGCCTTCGAACTTTCCCGCTGCGCATTTCGACCAGGAGGGTGTCTGTAGTCTGTGTCATGCCTACGACGCCATCAAGGACGAGGCCGAAGCGTATTTCAGTGATCCCGAGACCCTGCGCGAGATCTTCTCAGCATCGGCTGCGCGAAAGGACGCACCCTACGACTGCATGATGCTGCTCAGTGGCGGCAAGGACAGTACTTACGCGCTGTGCCAGTTAGTGGATATGGGTCTGAAGGTCTATGCCTTTTCACTCGACAACGGTTACATTTCGGAAGAGGCCAAGGACAATATCCGGAATGTGGCAGAGAAGCTCGGGGTCGACTACGAGCTCGCCACGACCCCGGCGATGAACGCGATCTTCCGCGACAGTCTGATGCGTTTCAGCAATGTCTGTCAGGGCTGCTTCAAGGCGATCTATACCTTGAGCATGCAGCGGGCCCGCGAGCTCGGGATCCCCATTATCGTCACCGGTCTGTCGCGCGGTCAGTTCTTCGAGACTCGCTTGACCGAGGGGATGTTTCGCGGCGGCGGCTGCAGCCCACAGGAGGTCGACCAGGCGGTGCTCGAAGCACGCAAGGTCTATCACCGCCTCGACGACGCGGTCTCGCGCCATCTCGACGTCGAGGCTTTCAGGCAGGATTCAATCTTCGATGAGATCCAGATTGTCGACTTCTACCGATACTGGGATGTGGGTCTCGACGAGCTGATGCGCTATCTGAAGGCGCGTGTCCAGTGGAGCCGCCCTTCGGACACCGGCCGTTCGACCAACTGCCTGATCAATGACGTTGGCATCTATATTCACCAGAAGGAGCGCGGCTTCCACAACTATGCCTTGCCCTACAGCTGGGATGTCCGCCTGGGGCACAAGACCCGAGACGCGGCCATCAAAGAGCTCAATGACGACATCGACCGAGAGCAGGTCAGCCAGATGCTCTCCGAGGTCGATTACGACGAGAATCGCCTGGTGAGAGAGGAGACCAACGCCAGCCTGGTTGCCTTCTACGTCGCTTCGGCCAGCGTTTCACAAGCGGAGTTACAACGCACCCTGAGGAAGTCGTTGCCCTCCCAGCTGGTTCCTCAGAGACTCGTGCAGATCGACGCCATCCCCATGACGTCGCAGGGCAAGATCGACTACGCCGCTCTGCCCTCACCAGAGGCCGTCGGGGTCGATGCCGAGGTGGAGATCACACCTCTTGTCGGCCCCGTTCAAGAGCAGATCGCCGCCATCTGGCGACAGCTTCTTGGCACCGGACGGGTCGGTGCCACGACGAATTTCTTCGATGTCGGTGGCAACTCCCTGGCCGCCATGGAAGTCACGCTCCAGCTACGCCGGCAATTCGGTGTCGAGTTACCCCTGACAAGTCTCTTCCAGCACCCATCGGTCGAAGCGCTGGCAGCACGCATCGAGTCGGCGATCATCGCCGAAATCGAGCAGATGAGCGAAGTGGAGGCCGAGCGCCTCGCCGGTGAGCCTCACGAGGCACGATGAGCTCCGACAGCCTGTCCGAAGCAAAACGAAGGCTGATCGAACAGCGGCTTCGCGGCCTGCCAAGCGAGCAGGTCGAAGCCCCGACCATCCCTCGCTTGCCGGCTGATCACCAGGCACCCCTTTCCCCGGCACAACACGGCATCTGGCTTCTCCATCGCGTCGACCCAGCTTCCGCCGCCTACAACCTCGGCGCAGCCTATTGGGTGGAGGGTGCGTTGGATCTGGAGATCCTGGAGAGAAGCCTCGATTACGTCGCACATCGCCATGAAATCCTCCTGACGACATTCGAAACAGGAACTTCTGGCATCGTCCAGGTCTTCCACCCCGAAGTCCGGCTTGCGGTGGAGCGAATCGGCTGTGATGGCAACCGGGTCGTCGAACGCGCCAGAGAGCTCGTACGACGACCGTTCGATCTCGAGAAGGGACCGCTGCTGCGCATGACGCTCATCGAGGGTACCGACGATCGCCAACTGCTCCTTCTGTCGAGTCACCACGTGATCCTGGATGAATGGTCACTCAAACACCTTTGGCGGGAGCTCTCCATCACCTACAGCGCTTTTGTTGCCGGCGGTCCTCCCGATCTCGAGGCAATACCCATCCAGTTCGCAGACTACGCTGCGTGGCAGGAGAAGAGACTCGAGAACGGTCTGGCTGATCGTCAGCTCGAGTTCTGGCGACGCCGCCTCGCCGAGCCACTCCCGGCTGCCGCAATGCCCACCGATCGTGCGAGGAGCGCGAGACACTCGGATCGCGGGGCCTACCGCTCGAAATCGATCGACTCGCGCACGGTCGGCAAGCTCCGCGAGCTCGCCCGCAGCGAAGACGCTTCGCTCTCCATGGTCCTGCTTCTGGCTCTGAATCTCCTGGTGCAGCGCTACACCGACACCGACGACGTTCTGCTCGGCACACCGATCGCCGATCGGCAGCTGCCAGAGACGTCGGCTCTGCTCGGCTATTTCCTCAATACGGTCGTGCTGCGCACCGATCTCAGCGGAAAACCCACCGTCCGAGAGGCGCTTCGGCGCGTGCGGCGAACGATGCTCGAGGTCTTCGAACAACGGGACATCCCCTTCGACCGCGTGGTGCGTGAGCTCAATCCGCCTCGTCCTACCCTGCTGCATCCCTACTTCCAGACCATGTTCGTCTTCCAGCGGCAAGAGGATGCACCAGAGGCACTGACGGTTCCAGGTGCCAACCTGCGGCCTCTGTCGGTCGATGCTGCCAGTGCCAAATTCGATCTGACGCTCTTTGCCCAAGAGCGCGATGGTGAGGTCGCCACCATCCTCGAGTACCGTCAGGACCTCTTCGAAGAAGAGACGATCGACCAGCTGCTGGGGCACTACCAAGTGCTGCTCGAATCGATGGTGGCAGACCCCGAACGACCGGTCACCCAGCTCGACATTCTGACGGTGCAAGAGCACCGCCTCGTGACATCTGGCTGGCAAGGACAGGAGCTGTCGTTGGAGAACGAGCCCCTGGTCCACGAGTTGATTGCAGCGCAGGCGGTCGAGAAGCCCGAGAGCACCGCAGTGATCACCGCGGACGGCCAGACGGTACCTTATAGCGAGTTGTTCGACCTGGCGGCTGCTCTGGCAGACGGACTGCGTGCGGCAGGTATCGAAACTGGCGACTCAGTCGCCCTGCAAACGGGTCGTTCTGCCGAGTCGATCGCCGGCATTCTCGGTATCTTCCAGACAGGTGCCGCCTATCTGCCTGTCGATCCAAGTTATCCGGCCGAGCGCCGGCGTTTCATGCTGCAGGATGCCGGGGTCCGCGTCGTCGTGACTGAGGAGACGGATCTGGCCGAGCTGACAGCGACAGGTATCGAACAGGTGCCCCTTACCAGGAGAGGAAAGACCACGTCCAGCCGAGCGCGAGAAGAAGTCGGGATCGGTCCAGAGGACCTCGCCTACCTGATCTACACCTCGGGTTCCACCGGCATTCCAAAAGGCGTGCAGGTGAGCCACGGCAACCTCCGGGCCTCCAACACCGCTCGCCTGGCTTACTACGCAGAACAGCCCACACGGTACCTCCTGATTCCCAGCCTCTCCTTCGACAGCTCGGTGGCAGGAATCTTCTGGACTCTGTCGACCGGCGGCACTCTCGTCTTGCCTGGGGAGAAGGAGGTGCGAAGTGCCGAAGCTCTCGTCGCAGCCATCGAAGGGCATCGGGTGACGCATCTGCTTTGTATTCCTTCTCTCTACCGAAGTCTGCTCGAAACGGGGGACTCGACTCGGTTGAGCTCTCTGCAGTCGGTGATCGTCGCCGGCGAAACCTGTCCTGCCGACCTGGTTGCCCGGCATCAGCAGCTGCTCCCCGAGATTGCCCTGTTCAACGAGTATGGCCCGACCGAGGCCACGGTCTGGGCCACCGTGCATCGCTGTCGCGAAGTCGATTCACGCGGCACCGTGCCGATTGGACGCCCGATCGCAAACGCCAAGGTCTACCTGCTGGATGAGCATCAGCGCTTTGTACCGCCGCTGGTTGTCGGGCAGCTCTACATCGGGGGCCCAAGCGTAGCCCAAGGCTACCTCGACCGCCCAGATCTCACCGAGCAGCGCTTTGTCGAACTTCGTCTTCCGCGGATCGAAACCTCCGAAAGGCTCTACGCTACAGGCGACCTGGGCAGATGGAGGGCCAACGGCGTGTTGGAGTTTCTCGGACGCCGCGACCAACAGGTCAAGCTCTCCGGTTTTCGCATCGAACTGGCCGAGGTCGAGGCAGCGTTGCGCAGCCATCCTGGCGTCGAAGAGGCCACGGTGCTGGTGTCATCCGTCGAGCCTGCAACATCAGGCCACCGCCATCTGGTCGGCTACTACGTGTTGGAAGGGGCGCAGTCGACGCCAACTTCCACCGCCGACCTACGACGCCACCTGGCCAGGAACTTGCCCGTTCACATGCTGCCGGCCAGGCTGGTCGAGCTGAAAACGCTACCGAGGCAACCGAACGGTAAGTTGGACCGGCAAGCTCTGGCGGAGCTGACGCCCGAGCAAAGCCAGCCGAGCACTGCCGGCAGCGAGTCTCCCTCGAATCGTTACGAAATCCAGCTCATGAGGATCTGGCTCGAGCTGCTGGATGATCCGAGTATCGACCGGCAAAGCAATTTCTTCGAGCATGGCGGCCATTCGCTGCTCATTCCCGCTCTCATCGAACGCGTCCACCAGGACTTTGCTGTCGAGCTTCCACTCGGCGCTATTTTCGAGGCACCTACCATCGCGGAGTTGGCCGCCGTCATCGAGAGGGACGAGGGTCAGAGCTCCTGGCGGTCACTCGTCAGCATTCGCCGAGGCGGGGCGCGTCCCCCCATCTTCGTGATCCACGGTTTGGCCGGAGAGATCAGCTACTTCTACAACCTCGCCAGGTACCTGCCGCGTGACCGACCCATTTATGGAATTCAGGCACCCGCTGAGCCCTACGACGAGATGGTTCCTATGGCCGAGGCCTATCTGCAGGAGATTCTGCAGGCACGACCCGAGGGACCCTACCTTCTCGTCGGCTACTGTCTCGGGGGCTGCATCGCCTACGAGATGGCTCGCCAGCTGCTCGAGAGGGGTGAACAAGTCAGCCTCCTGGCCCTGATCAACAGTGTGCCACCCAGGCACCTGCTGGATGAGTCCGCTCCTTTGGCGACCATCCTGGCGCGGCGCCTGAAACGGTTCACTGCCAAGGGGCCGCGCCAGATGCTCGCCTCGCTGACCAGCGCCGATGCCGTCAAGCGGCACCTGAAAAGCGGGGTGCGCGGAGACAAGGAATCTACGGAAGAAACCCTGGACGACCTTCTGGAGCGGATGCACCCGGCCTATCAGGAGGCTACCGTGCGTCACTACCGGGCGTTGCGCGACTATCAGCCGAAACCCTATCCGGGTGACGCCTGGCTCTTCCGCGGTTCCGACCTCTACCTGGGCGCTGATTTTGCCTGGCGACAGATCATCCAAGGTCGACTCGATGTCGAGTCGATCGATGGGCATCATCAGTATGTGCTGAAAGAGCCCAATGTTCAGGGTGCCGCCGAAAAGCTCTGTCGGATTCTCGAGGGCCTGGACGACTGATCCGTCCCAACCTCTCCTACTGCAGCAAATAACTGGCAATCAACTGTCTCTGCATTTCACTGGTCCCTTCGTAGATCGTCGTCACCCGCACGT
The DNA here is from genome assembly GCA_963707075.1 of uncultured Acidobacteriota bacterium. Classification (GTDB taxonomy): domain Bacteria; phylum Acidobacteriota; class Thermoanaerobaculia; order Multivoradales; family JAHEKO01; genus CAXMQZ01. The sequence goes on along the minus strand of CAVPOX010000001.1, from coordinate 124,809 downwards.
CCCGATAGAGTCGAGCGATCTCGTACTCCTCGCTGAATCCGTTTCCGCCGTGGATCTGCAGGCTGTCCCAACAGGCCCGATTCGCGGCTTCAGAAGCAAACAGCTTCGCCTGGGAAGCGAGTCGGCCTGCCTCGCGAGTCCCTGCTGCGGCGGCCGCCGCCCTGGTCAGACAGCGTGCAGCCTCCAGGCGGGTCGCCATCTCGGCGATGGTGAAGCGCACGGCCTGAAAGTCTGCGATGGGCCTGCCGAACTGCACTCGCTCTCTGGCATAGTCTGATGCCAGCTCGAGAGCTCTTTGGTGAATTCCCACGGCTTGCGCGGCGATTCCGACCCGCGAGTGATCCAATGCGGCCATAGCGATCAGGAGCCCTTGCCCCTCGCCCCCCAGGAGATTCGCCTCTGGGACACGGCAGTCTTCCAGGAGAAGCGATGCCGTCACGCTGGCACGCAATCCGAGCTTGTCTTCAGGTGAGCCGACCGAGACGCCGGGTGCATCGGCCGGAATGACGAAGGCGCTGATCCCCCAGAAGCCGGCGTCGGGATCGGTCCGAGCGAGGACGAGATATACCTTCGCCGCCCCGGCGTTGGTGATCCAGGCCTTCTCGCCGTTTACGATCCAGTCCGCGCCATCCTTGACAGCGGTAGCCCGCATTCCAGACGCGTCGCTTCCCGCCCCCGCCTCCGTCACGGCGAACGCACCGAGGGATTCACCGGTTGCCAAACTCGGCAAAAACCGCCTCTTGAGCTCCTCTGAACCAAATTCGTTGATGGGCCAGCCGCAAACTGAATTCGAGGCGATCAGACTCACAGCAACCGAGGGACAGACTCGCGCGATCTCTTCAATCACGATCACCAGGTCGAGGCTACTGAGGCCACTCCCCCCATACTTCTCGGACACGCTCATCCCGAGAAGGCCCATTTCACCGAGGTCCGCGAGAATCTGTGCAGGGAACTCGTGATTCCGATCTCGCTCGGCCACCCCCGGCCGGATCCGCTCTTCGCTGAACCTCCTGATCTCGCTGCGGAGAATCTTCTGCTCTTCATTCACAATAACGTGCATACTCTGTCTAACCCCACCGTTCTTGGATCTGTCCAATTCAGACAAGGAAGGCCCACACGATGCTAGCAACGGCCTGGTGAATCGGTCAAAGAAGCCAATCGGCTCTGCGGCAATTGTCTGTACCGGCTGGCGAATCGCCTCCAGCTGCAGGCAGCACACTCGAGGTCGAGACCGGCTCGGGGGTTGACAGCGGCCAGAAAGGCGCAGATACTTGAGTCGTGATATCGTGCAAAACGTTCAACCTCTCTGGCTACCTTCCGAGGAGCGGCTCCCATGAACAACGCGAGGAGTTTAACCTTTCTCATGTTGAAGCTATTGATGAAGAATCCAATTCCTGGCGGCAGGGTGGGTCGAGTTCGATGAAAGCGTTCAAAACATACCCCTCGGACTCCATCCTGACAGAACCCCAGCCTGCCGCCAAGACTCGTCGACGACACTCAACCATTCATGGCTTGCTGTCGGTCCTGACACTCGCAAGTTGCATTGGCCACGGAGCTCCAATAATGGCTACCGAAGAACCGAGGTACGAAGTTCTGGAGAGGGAAGGTGATCTCGAGATTCGACGTTACGAATCCTTCATCGTCGCCGAGACGCTGGTCGACGCCGATTTCGAGCGCGCTGGAAACGAGGGTTTCAGACGACTGGCCGACTACATATTCGGCAACAATCGCAGCCGCCAGAATCTCGAGATGACCGCCCCGGTATCGCAGGCCCGATCCGAGAAGATCGCCATGACGGCTCCCGTCAACCTGCATCGTCAGGGGAACCTCTATCGCGTCACCTTCATGATGCCTGCCGAATACACATTGGCCACGCTGCCGGAGCCGGTCGACCCGGAGGTGCGTATTCGACAAGTTCCGCCCGAGCTGGTCGGCGCACTGCGCTACAGCGGCAGATGGAGCCAGCAACGCTACGACGATCACAAGGCGAGACTCGAGTCCTGGCTTGCCAAGCGTGGCTGGCGCCCCGCCGGAGAACCGATTCTGGCGCGCTACGACCCCCCTTTCAAACCATGGTTCCTGCGCCGTAACGAGGTGCTCATACCGCTGATCGAGGGGTCCTCTCCCTGAACCGACCTCCCGGGAAGGAATACATCAGACGTGATCTTGCTCTATATCTTCATTATGGGTTGCTTTGTCACGGCCATCGTCGCCGTCGGCCTGGTTTTCGCTTTCGCGGCTGCAGGCGTTGGCGGTGGGCACACTCGGGACGCGGCCTCTCCACAGGACAAGGCATTAGAATCAACCGAGTCTCCGAGCCAGAAGGTCTACAAGCTGTAGCCCCGCATACCACGACAGGATGCGTGATATTCCAAAAGGAGGACCAAGAATGTTCGACCGCGTCGATGCACCCTTCCTCATTGCTGCCTTTGCCAGTTTTCTGGCAAGTGTCACCCTTTGGTTCCTGGTCAATCACGACTACGGGGTTTTTGTCGGCATCTGGGTTCCTTCGATTCTCATTCTCTGGGTCGGAGTCCGTGTCCGCCTCTTGCGGGCTGAAACGGAGCGCAGATCATGACCGAACAACTCATCGCCATCTTCGCCTTCGGTGTCCTGATGACGGGAGTCGTCTTCATCGGGGTCGTGCGCGCCCGCGAGGTCGCCGAGCGAGCAGCCAAAGTCCGAGCTGCCAACTCCAGGAGAAACCTCGAGTCTTGAGATCCGCGAAAGGAAGAGACAATGGATAAACAGAAGCTGATTGACAAACTGAACGAGGGCTGACCGCTATGAGTCAGGGAGAGGTGGAGCTCGAAGCCGCAAGATGAAACAGGGCGTCCTGGCGAAGTCGTGCGAGATCCTCATGCGAGAGGTATCTTCCCTGGGCAACGACGGCTTCGATGGCCTGCAGCGCCGAGACATCCTCGAGGGGATTGGCTCGCAGCACCACGAGATCGGCCCTGTACCCGACAGCAATGCTCCCCGTCCGATCGGCCATGCCCAGAGCCTCGGCCGCATCCAAAGTCGCAATACGCAGCACTTCGCTCGGCTCCAGTCCCGCTTCTACCAGCCGCGACAACTCCCAGTGGAGAGAGAATCCGGGTGCCAGGCAGTTGTTCTCCGCATCGGAGCCCGCCAGGAGACGGATCCCGGCCTCGCGCATTCGACCTACCGTGGAGAGCACCTGCGAATAGTGTTCCTCCCGAATCTCTGGGTCCGCAGCGTCGATGCCGTCGAGGAGCGAAGTGCACCAGGCTCGCGCCTGGTCGCCAAGGAACTGCAGGTCCGCCTCATCGATACGCGCTCTGTCCTGCAGCACCATCATGAGAGTCGGCGTGAAGTAGACCTCTTCTGCCGCCATCGTGTCGAACATCGCGTCGCAGGTCGGCCAATCGATCTCATTCCAAAAGTCCCGATTCACCCGGTGGAAGCCGTCCAAACCTGCTTCGCCGAATCGCGCTTCGATCGAGCGGGCGAACCAGCCATTTCCATCATTCACGCAGTCACGCAGGAAATCGATTCCGAGATGCTCGATCGTATGGAGGCCGGCCCGCGACGCCGCAGCAACCTCGACAGCGTCGGGCACATGCCCAGCGACGGGCAACCGCCACTCGCCGGCCAGGCGCATGATCTCGGCAAAGACCTCGGCCGAGAGGCCGTCATAAGTCTTGAAAAAGTCGACGCCCAGAGCTCGCAGGTTCTCCAGGGCCGGTTCCACCGCCTCCGAGGTCTCGAGCAGCAGGGGCAAGTCACCGTACCAGGGCAGCTTCACTCCATCCAGCAACGGCCCCGCGACCACCAGGCGTGGCGCCAACTCCTCGGGTCGCGCTCAGCCCGTTGCCAGCGCCAACCAACAGGCGGCAGCAATGGCTGTTCCGACCAGCGGCCGCCGGCTGGCGGCGACAGGACTGGCGATCACGAGCGGGCTCCCGGCAAGCAATATCTGCTCATAACCTCTCCTTCATATCGGCAGCTGCGAGCGGAACTCGCCCCGGCGACGCTGTTGCGAGCCTTGCTCTTGGGCGGCGGCCAGGCGGATGCAACAGCGAGCGAAGTCCTCAGCGCACTCGGTTCGCCGCAGCCAGTCGCGGACCTTGTCGAGATTGGCCGGCTGCTCCCGAACCAGCGCAAGCAGATCCTCCTGCCTCGCGTCAGACAGACGTGGGCCCTCCCGCCGCCAGGTAGCCAACAACACCTGCGTCGGCGTGGCGAATGCGGCTGCAGTCCCTCGCTCGACGATCGCTTCGAGCTCGGCGGCCGGGTCGCTGGCCAGAGACCGGGTGGGATGCGGGAATTCGAAGCGGGTGTCATGGCTCTCGAAAACGCGACCGCTCACCTGACGGAATCCGTGCTCACCGAGGACTCTGGCCACGGTCTTGCGCGCCCGCGGGCCGATGATGTCGTAGTCGTAGTTCTCGTACTCCTCATCGACAAAGATCGAGACCGCCGAAAGCCAGGCGCAAGGCGCGGCGCTCAACTTCTCGCGGTTGAGCCAACGGGCAATCTCCTCGAGTCTCTCCATGACTACCTATCACGATCCGAGCGACCTCAGTTGCGACGCTCGGACTCTCAAACTGATGGAGGTTATCAGTCTCTGTGCCCCCCACTTCCCGGAAAGGAGCCCCTCCATGAAGCGCATCGAGCCCCAGCCTGGACAGGAGTCGGTCTGGGACTATCCGCGACCGCCCCGCGTCGAGCCGACCGACAAGCTCGTCGAGGTCTTCTTCAACGGCAGGAAGATCGCCGAGACCCGCCGTGCCAAGCGGGTGCTCGAGACGAGCCATCCGCCGAATTTCTACATCCCGGCCGAAGATATCGAGGCCAGCATTCTCAAGGCTGACGATGGTCGTTCGTTCTGCGAGTTCAAGGGTAGCGCCCGCTATCACACCCTCGACGATGGTGAGCAGCAGTCACCCAGGGCCGCCTGGTCGTACTCCGATCCGACGCCTGCCTTCGAGATGATTCGCGATCACCTCGCCTTCTATCCGTCACGGGTCGACGCCTGTTTCGTCGACGGGGAGCGCGTCACGAGTCAGGAGGGCGACTTCTACGGCGGCTGGATCACCCAGGACGTTGTCGGCCCCTTCAAAGGCGGTGCCGGCACCTGGGGCTGGTAGCACTTGAACGCTTGTTTGCGGCCGTCAGGATCCCGACAAGGTCACGACGCCCAGATAACCATCGACACTCAGTTGGTCGCCATTGCCGATCAGGGTCGTGGCCTGCGGCACCCCCGTCACACAGGGCAGGCCGTATTCGCGAGCGATGATCGCCCCGTGAATCAGCATGCCACCCCGCCTTTCCACGACAGCGGAGGCCAACGGCACGACAAAGGTCATGTTGGGATCGACGGCGTCGCAAACCAGAATCTCGCCCGGCTGAAAATCGAACAGGTCGTCGACCCCGGTAATCACCCGTGCCGGACCAGTGGTGAATCCAGGACCCGCCGGTTGACCGACGAGCTGGCGGGGCTTGGCTGTAAAGCCCGTCTCGACTTCCAGGCCCGGATCCGGGGCTGCCGGCTCGACCACGAGGTTGGGGTGCCGCAGCGCCGTCGCCACCCTCTCGAGATCGATCGACCGCAGATCCTCTCCATGCTCGGCGCTGAGTCGCCGGCGGCCCTCAGCGACCGCCGCCAGAACCAGCGATTCCAGACGTGCCAGGTGGAGATTGTCGTCGTCTCGCAGGCGGTAGCTGGCCCGGCCCAGATCGAGCAGCTCCTGCGCCAGGTCCCGCCGCGCGTCTCCAGCCGAGTCGAGAAATGCCTCGGTTCGCTCGGCCGACTCGTCTCGGGAGGCCCGATCGACGACAACAGGTGCCCCTGCCATGGCGAGCAACAGCCGCATCAGGCGGGCGCGATCGTCGAAGCAGCGCTGCGAGCCGAACGCGGCCGCACCGAACTCCTGCTCGAACTGCTGCAGCGCCAGCTCGAACTCGGCGTCCATCAGATCGCCGGTCTCGAGCTGGTTCTCGAGGCCGGAATCCTGGCGAATCAGGTCCGCCAGGCGGCTGAGCTTCCTGTTGCGTCGCACACTCAGCATCGGTGTCGAGACCAGAAGCTCCATGAACTCGAAGGGATCCTGCGGTTTGATGATCTCGTTGTAGAACTGCCCGAAGAGCCGAATCCCGTGCGCCAGCGGGATGAACTCCTGCGAGTAGACATCGACCCAGCGGTCGTGGGCCTGACGACGACGCTCGATCTCATCGGCCAAACCGTGATCGTCGAGCGACTCCAGATCTACCGCCCCGAGCTCCGCAGCCTCTCGGTCCATTGCCGGCAACAGCTCCTGCTCGACGCGGTGCCGCAACCTCGAGATCGTCTCCAGACTGCGGGTCAGACTCAGATACCAGGCGCGTTTGTCTCCGGTGCCTGAGGCCGTTGTGGTGACAGGCCGTGACTGCAGGAGCACCAGCTGACCATCAGCCACCGTCCACTCCACGTCTTGCGCTGCACCAAAGAGCGATTCCGTGGTCCGCGCGGCCTGGAATACGAGACGCAGCGATCGGGCATCCAGAGGTGCTTGCTGCCCCTGCTTGTCTGGCACCGACTCCACCTCGGTGCCCTGCTGGCGGGCGATCAATCGCTGTCGCTCCCGGGGGGCGACATGATCGATCACGTGCCCGGTCTGACGTTCGAGGTGCCAGCGATCCGGCTCGATAGTGCCATCGACCAGTCCCTGATTGAGACCGTAGACCGCCTCCACCACCATCCGCCCGGGGTCGTTGGGGTGCGCCCCGAAGACGATTCCCGACGCCTCGCCCTCGACCAGGTTCTGCACGACGACCGCCATGGCGCTGGAATCCACGTCGATTCCGAGCTCGCGACGGTAGAGCAGAGCTCGATCGGTCCACAGCGATGCCCAGACCTCCTGAATGGCTTCCGCCGCCTCTTCCAGGCCCCGAACGCCGACATAGGAATCATGCAGGCCGGCAAAGGAGGTTGCGGCCGAGTCTTCACCGGGCGCCGAGGAGCGCACCGCCAGCGGCTCGTCGGCGGGGTTGAAAGGCCAAGAGGCTCGCAGCGCCTCGAGGATCTCGGGCGGCATCGGGGCACGTAGAAAGCGATTGCGGATGCGCAAGGCGGCATCCCAGAGCTCTTCCCAACGCATGTCAGCGAAATCCTTGCGACCGAGCTCCTGATGGATCACGGCTCGCAGGGCAGCCCGTTGCACGAACAGCTCGTAGGCCTCGGTGGTCAGACAGAGCGTGGTGGGCACCGCCAGGCCAGCTCTCTGCAAAGACGCCAGGGCGACAGCCTTACCACCGATGCGGGCGGCATCGCCATCGGTGACCGCCTCCAGACCGACAATCAGGGTCATGACTCGATGTGGAGCTCGATGACGTGCTGGAACTGGGCGACCACCATATAGGTCGAAACGCGAAGTCTCAACCGAACACAACTGGGCGAACGGACAAAACTCTCGAGCTGCGGGTGCTTGGCGAGATAGAGCCGCTCGAAGTCGGGTCGCTCCTTCTCGTCGACTTCCTCGACGACTCCCACGGCTGTGGCAGCCGAGGCCTCGGTGAAGTCGGCTGCTTCGTTCCTACGGTTGTCCACCAACATCGATGCCCGGGCGTCACTGACCAGATTGGCGCGCTTGCGGGTTGAACGGCCTGTCGTGAAGAGTAGGAATTTCAGATCTGGAGTCGCGACGAAACCCACGAGGCTCGTGTAGGGCTCGCCGCTTCGCTGGGTCCCGAGAACCCCGAGCAACTGTGTCTCGAGCAGCTCTCTGAGAATCTCCATGTGGCTTTGATCACTGGGCATGCTGCTCTCCTCTTTCCTTCCGGCGTTCCTCGACAGTCCGCTGTCCGTCAACTGGCCTCGGACGACAGTTCGATCAACCCCGAGCCCTCTTCGATCAGATCGGAGTAATTCGGACGATCTGACGAGACTCTATGCACGAACGCTCGCTCGACCCGGCCTTTCCGGATGAGAAAGACCCCGGGCATCTGAAACCCATCGCCAGCCAGTCCGCTCAATCCGTGACGCTCGATCACCACCGAGCGAAAGCCACGCACCCAGGCGGCCGGACCGACAAGCTGCAGGAAGCTGCCGCGGCCGAGCCCGAGCGAGCGATAGAGACGCGCGGTTGGATCGGAGACTCTCGGCAGATCGGCCAGACCATAGCGTGCGAACAGCATCCGGGCCTGAGCCTCGGCACCCAGATGTACGAGAACCGGGGTGACCCCGGCCTGCTCTATCTCGAGCCGATCCGCGGCGACCTCTGCCAATGCCTGACGGCAGAAAGTGCAGCCCTGGTGACGGAGCAATACCACCAGGATAGGCCCCGACATCGATCGGTCGTACAGGCTGGTGCCGTGCTGGTCCTTCGCCCGGCGCAGAGCCTCCCTGAGATCCAAGACGGTGATGTCTGCCGGCCGCTGGGCTTCCGACATCGCCGCCCACAGTATGCCCGCGAAAGGAATCCACCACACGAGATCGTTGGTCAGGATGGTCAGCGCGAATCGCCACGGAAAAACACCCTCAGCCAGGGCGATGACGAAGCCGACCGGGCCGAGGACCTTTCCCAACAGCCCGACGAGCACAATCGGCCAATGGCGGAGCGGATCGAAGGCCGCGATGGCATAGCCGACCCCATAGACCCCGACAATCATGCCGACACACTGCCAAATCTGCGGATACCGTGGTATCTCCATCCCCGCCCAGTGAAACAACATCTCGGGTGCAGCGATCACCGTCGTCCCCCAAAGCATGTTGTAAGCCGCAGCCGCCAGCAACCAACCCTTCATCCAACGTCGCCCTGAGTGTGGTGGTCGCATGCGATTTCAGCCGGTGCCCGAATTCAAACCCGCTCGCCAGACAAGCGTAACAAGGCCGAGGAAGAAAAGCTGATGCGAGCTCGGCCGCTCAGCTGATAATCTACCCACCCGTTCGAACCTTGCCGAGGAGACATCGAAGGGGTTCGACCGGCGCGATGAACACTCTTCAACCCATACGCTATCCCGCACTCTGCCTTTCCCTAGCGTTCGGCATCGCCTGCCAGGGTGCCGATGTCGAACAGAGCCCCCCGAATCTGTCACCCCTGGTTGAAGCAGTCCAGTCTCGGATCGGTGCACTGCCTATCGAGGTAACGCTACCGGGCGTGGTACGAGCTCGCAATCAGGTCGCGATCCGACCCGAAGTCGAGGGAAGAGTCGTCGAGGTCTTCGTCCGCAGCGGTGATTCTGTCGAGCGAGGTCAGCCACTGGTGCGCCTCGATGCGGTCGAGGCCAGCGAGCGGCTCCGGCAAGCTGAAGCCGATGTCCGTCTGGCCCAAGCCACCGCGACAGCAGTCAGAGCCCGCGTGGTCGAGCTCGAGGCCCGGGTGGCCAGAACCCGAACCCTGGCAGACGAGGAACTGGTCAGCGAGCAGGAGCTCGAAACGCTCGAAGCTCAGCTCGATGCGCTCCGTGCCAGCACCGACGAAGCTGCGGCCCGGGTCGAACAGGCGCAGGCCACGGTCGAGGAGAGACGCTCTGCTCAGGCCAAGACAGTGGTGCGCGCGCCGGTTTCTGGCCGACTCGGCGAGCGTCGGGCCGAAATCGGGATGTTGATCGACTCCGCAGACATCCTCTTTGTGATGGGTGATCTGGACGAATTGATCGTCGAGGTCAATTTGACGGAAGCCATGCTCTCCAGTGTTCAGGAGGGCCAGACGGTCGAGATCGAAGCCCGCTCTGGAGACGTCGAGCCGATCCGGGCGACCCTCTCACGAATTTCCCCGTTTCTCGCCGAGGATAGCTTCAGCACCCTGGGCGAGATCGAAGTCGACAACCGCGGTGGCCAGCTGCGGCCAGGGATGTTTGCGAACGTGCGCATTCTCGTCGGTCAGAGTCAGCAGACAACCCTGGTGCCGGTGGGCGCAGTCTGGGAAGATCCAACCTCTGGTCGGCGCGGAGTCTTCGCGATCCAGGAAGCGGCAGGTCTCGATGAACCCTCATCTCCTGAACTGGAGAGCTCGGACACTACCTATCCGGTCGCTTTCCGGCCAGTCGAGGTTCTGGCCGAGGGCCGCGGTGCTGCGGGCGTGACCGGCATCGAGACAGGCACCTGGGTGGTCATCGTCGGGCAACACCTGCTGCATGAGCAACTGCAACTGGCGGCTGAGGCCACCGAAGCAGGGAACGATGGAGATTCGGGCGCCAGCGACTCCACAACTGCTCGAGTCCGACCTGTTAGCTGGCAACACGTCATGGAGCTTCAGGATCTACAGGACGAGGACCTGCTCGAAGGCTTTCTCGAAAAACAGCGCATTTTGGCCGCCGCCATCGGAGCCGAGATTCCCGAGAGCGAGGACGTGGTCGACCAGGCGCTCGACGAGGCCGCCGCCAAGCGACAGCAGCCGGTGGAGCCATGAGATGCGACTGACCGAAGTCTCGATTCACCGGCCCGTCGCCACAACGATGGTTTTTCTCATCCTCATCGTTCTGGGGATCGTCTCGTTCCGCAGCCTGCCGATCGACCTGCTGCCCAAGGTGGAGTTCACTCAGCTGACCGTCCGGGTCAACTACCCGAACGTCGGTCCAGAGGAGGTAGAGCAGATCATCACCGACCGGATCGAGAACGCCGTCGCCGGGCTGCCCAACCTCGAGCGAGTCACCTCCCAGTCCGAAGAAGGCAGCAGCCGGGTCCGACTCGAGTTTGCCCGTGGCACCAACATCGACGAGGCGGCCAACGACCTACGAGCGTCCCTCGATGGCTTGCGGGATGAGCTGCCGATAGAGGCCTCGGCGCCGCGTGTATTCAAGCTCGACCTCGACCGCGTCGAAGTGGTCAGTCTGGCCGTCACCTCGACCCGCGACCTCGAGGAGGTGACCCGCCTGCTCGAGGATGAGCTGGCCCGCCGTTTCGAGCAGATTCCCGGTGTTGGTGCCATCGACATCCGCGGCGGCGTCTATCGAGAGATTCGTGTCGAACTCGACCGCAATCGCCTGCAAGCGATGGGTATGACCGCGCTCGATGTCGAGCGAGCCTTGAGGCGCGAGAACGTGACGCTGCCGACCGGCACGGTCAAGCGTGGTTTCGACGATCTCTACATCCGTAGCCTCGGGGAGTATCGCTCGCTCGAGGAGATCGAGCTCACCGTGGTCGCCACGCCAGGCGGTCGACCTGTGCGCATCCGAGACCTGGGCGAAGTGCGCGATGCCTACGAGGACGTGCGCTACCTGGTCGAAATGAACGGTGTTCCGTCAATCAGTCTCGGCATCCAGAAACAGAGCGGTGGCAACACCGTGGAGGTGGCCCGAGCTGTCCGGCGCGAAGCGGAACAGATCAACCGGGAACGCGACGATATCCAGCTGACCGTGGTCGTCGACCAGAGCGATTTCATCCGTCAGTCGATTGGCAATGTCCAGAGATCGGCGATCTGGGGGTCTTTGCTCGCCATTCTCGTGTTGTACCTCTTCCTGCGCAACCGTTCGAGCACACTGATCATCACGCTGGCTATTCCGATTTCGGTGATCGCTACCTTCGCGTTGCTCTTCTTCGGTGGTCAAACCCTCAACCAGATGACCTTCGGGGGACTCGCCCTCGGGGTCGGTTTGATCGTCGACAGTGCAATCGTGGTCCTCGAGAGCATCGTCCGCAAGCGAGAAGAAGAAGATCTGCCACCCATGGAAGCAGCTCGAATCGGGACTCGGGACGTCGCCGGCGCCATCACCGCCTCGACGCTGACCACCTGCGTGATCTTCGTACCCGTCGTCTTTACCCGCACCACCACTGGAGCGCTTTTTCAGGCTCTGGCCCTGGTTGTGGTCTTCGCACTCCTCTGCTCGCTGTTCGTGGCACTGACGCTGGTGCCGATGCTCGCCTCGCGGTTCCTCCATCTGCCTCCACGCGAGGAACGAGAGCACTCGCGTCACCAGCGCCTTCAGCACAGGGTCGAAGGTTGGTACACGGAGCGCTTGCGCTTCGCCATGCGGCATCGCGGGCGCGTGTTCGCCGCCACCGGCCTGGCTCTCGGGCTGGCGATCGCCGCCTGGCCGCTGATCCCGGTCGAGCTCGCGCCCCAGACCGAGGCGGACGAGATCGACATCCAGCTCGAAATGGAGCGCGGCACCAATATTGCCATCTCCCGCGCTTATACCGACGAGCTCGAAGACAAGGTGCGTGCCGTGGTTCCGCCAGGCGACGTCCGACTGTTTTCGACCGAGATTCGTGGCGACAACGCAGCCGTAGAGCTCAAACTGGAGTCCCAGAGCCAGCGTCAGCTGGCCAGCGCGGAGCTGGCGGATCTGGTACGCCGCGAGGTAGCCGGCCGGGTGCCAGGAGGGCTCCTGGATGTCGAGGCGCAGCAGGGTCTCTGGATGCTCAATCGCGTATTCAGCTCGGGGGGTGGCAGCGACGCCCTCGAGCTCGAGCTACGTGGCTGGGACTTGGATCGCGCCGATCGGATCGCCGCACAGATGCGGCAACGGATGGAAGCGGTCCCTGGCGTGACCGATGTGCGCGTCAGCCGCCGGGAAGGACGGCCGGAGGAACGACTACTTCTGGATCGCGAGCGGATCGCCGAGCTGGGGCTGTCGGTGCGCGAAGTCGGCCAGACATTGCTTGCCAACGTTGCAGGCATCGAAGCCGGCCGCTACCGCGAAGGAGGCTATGAGTTCCCGATCACCGTGCGGCTGCGGCGCCAAGATCGACAGGTATCCCAGGACCTCGATGGCGTCACACTGCGAACCCCGCAAGGTGCCGTGGTGGCACTGTCCAGTCTGGTCGAGCGACAGCGTGGCCGTGGCCCGGTCGAGATCGACCGGGTCGACGGACAGCGGGTCACCTATGTGACCGCCAATCTCGAAAGCGGCGTCGCCCTCGGCGATGCGGTCGAAAACGTGCGAGCTGCCCTCGAGGGTGTCGAGCTGCCGAGCGGTTTCACGATTCTCTATGGTGGCCAGTACGAAGAGCAGCTCGCGGCGCGGCGCGACTTTTCCATCGCCATCGTCATGGCGCTGGTGCTCGTCTACATGTTGATGGCCGCCCAGTTCGAGCGCTTTTTCGATCCGCTGATCGTCATGCTCGCGGTGCCGATGGCGCTCATCGGCGTGGTACCCACCCTGCTGCTGACAGGCACTACTCTCAACATTCAGAGCGTCATGGGTCTCGTGATGCTGATCGGCATCGTGGTCAACAACGCGATCGTGCTGGTCGATGCCATCAACCTGCTCCGTCGCGAACGCCACATGGGTGCAGCCGATGCGGTCGTCGAAGCGGGCCGCCTGCGACTTCGTCCTATCCTCATTACCACCGCTACCACCGTTCTCGGCCTGGTGCCCCTGGCCCTCGGCCTGGGTGTGGGTGGCGAAATTCAGGCTTCACTGGCACGCGTGGTGATCGGGGGGCTGCTGGCCTCGACCCTGGTTACCCTGGTCCTGATACCCGTGACCTACACGACGGTCGCCAACTGGGTGGCGCTGTCACGGGCATCCAAGCGACAGTGGGCCGATGAAGAACCCGACCGTCAGGCAATCGCCTGACACCCACGTCTGACCCCGTCCCATCACCCTGCACAGCCGCGCCGCGGAGTACGGGCTCAGTGCACCGGACCCGGGGCTGCCAGGGTGAAGGGCGCGATCTCGACATCGAAGTGCTCGCCCGAGCTCGAGACCATCTCATAGCTCCCTTCCATCTTGCCGACATCGGTAGCCAGGGGACAACCGGAAGTGTACTGGAAGCCCTCACCGGGCTTGAGAACCGGCTGCTCGCCAACCACTCCCGATCCCCGGACCTCCTCGACCTGACCATTGCCATCGGTGATGATCCAGTGGCGCGTGAGCAGTTGCACCGTCTCCTCAGCGAGATTCTCGATCGTCACCGTATAGAGAAAGAACCACTGCCCCAGATACGGCTTCGAGCGCTGGGGGTCGTACTGCGGATCGACCCGCACTCGGATGCCACGCGTCGTGGCAATGGATGAGAAGTCTAGTGGCGGGCTGCTCAATCGCGTCGCTCCAGTCGGGCGGTAGGCAAGCTAGCCTAGCAGAGACTCGCTCCCGCAATCCGGTATCCTTGAACGATGAGCGACGCAGAAACTCGTGCCGCCCTCTCCCGACTCCTTCGGCAGAGTCACAGCCATGCAGGGTTGACCCGAGCGCTGCAGGGCTTCCCCGCTGAGCTCGCCGGTCGCCCGGTCGAGGGCTTCAAGCACACCGCCTGGCAACAGGTCGAGCACCTCCGGCTGGCCGCAGAGGATCTCCTCTCCTACTCCCTCGACGCCGACTACGAGGAACTGGGCTGGCCAGATGGATACTGGCCGGAGTCTGCTGAGCCACCTTCAGAGGAAGCGTGGAATGAGAGCATCAAGGGCCTGCTTGCGGCCACCGAAGCCATGGCGGCCCTGGTCGAGAGCCCCGAACACGACCTCTTCGCTCGGGTGCCGACCGCTGAGAAGAGCTCCCACCACACCCTCCGTGCGGCGCTGATCCTCCTCGACCATAATGGCTATCACGCCGGCCAGTTGATCGCCATGCGTATCGCGCTCGGCGTCTGGCCACCGAGCTGAGCAGGGGACAGGCACAGCATAGCCTTGTCACAGAAGGGAGTTCACTGGAGATGACTACCGTTCGCGACCTGGCGAAGATGATCGATCACTCGATTCTCGCGCCAACGATGACCGACTTCGATCTGGAACGCGAATGTGGCGTGGCACGGAAGTACGACGTCGCCTCCGTCTGCGTCAAACCCTATGCGGTCAAGCGCGCCGTCGAGCTGCTGCAAGGCTCGAACGTACGGGTGGGTTGTGTAGTCGGCTTTCCAGCCGGCAATTCCACGATCGAGGCCAAGACCTTCGAGGCCGCAAAGGCCTGTGAGGACGGCGCCGACGAGATCGACATGGTCATCAACATCGGCAAGGCGCTGCAAGGCGATTGGCGCTATGTCGAGCGCGAAATTGCGGATGTCGTCGCCGTCTGCCACCGCAACGGTGCACTCGTCAAAGTGATCTTCGAGACCGACTACGTCACGCGGGAGGAAGACATCATCCGTTTGTGTGAGATCTGCACCGACGTCGGTGCCGATTACGTCAAGACTTCAACCGGCTTCGGTTTCGTCAAAGGAGACGATGGCAAGTACTCCTATACGGGGGCCACGATTCCGATCCTCGAGCTCATGAAGGCAAGCGTGGGACCGGGTGTCAAGATCAAGGCCGCTGGAGGCGTGCGCACTCTTGATCACCTCCTCGCTGTGCGTGACGCGGGCAGTTCGCGCTGCGGAGCCACCGCTACCGTCAAAATGATGGAAGACGCGATCGAGCGCTTCTCAAAGCTCAACCAGGAGTCGTAGCGACTGCTCGACCTCCTCGAGAAACCTTCCTGGCAACGGAACCAGAGCTCGCACGATTCTTCGATTGTCGATCGACCTGCTCTGATCGATCCTTTCCTCGCAATCCCGATTGTTCCCGGCAATGCCCTTGGGAAGCGGCACTCGAAGCAGGTTCTCGCCGACAAGTCGGGGGGTGCAGGGCAAGACCCACGTTGAGGAGTGATCCGTGTCGTGAAACAGCGGTCGGATTGCACAAACAGAATGGGTCGCACCCTGCTCGATTCGGCGCCGCGCCACGGGCTAGGGTCGACAAGGGACAGAGTCCCGCGAGGAGAGCCGACGTTACGGACGCAGGAAGCTCCGGAAGCCTAAAGCTGCGACTCGATCGGTAGCAGCCTCATCAGTGCTACCGCAAGCTTCAAACCGATGCCGGCGTAGGGCTCCGAATCGAAGGCGACTTGTGCGCCGTTCTCCCTGCCGGTCCAGCGCAGGGACTCTTTGCCCTTCTCGTCGGTCTCGAGGGTAACCCTGAACGCCACGTCTTCGATATAGCGATCGAATTCTTCGGTCGAGTCGGCAGCGGTCTCGGTATCCCAGAAGAGCAGGCCAATCTCGTTGTTGATGTGGAGCGAACGCTGATCGAAGTTGAAGGAACCGACAAACATGATCTCGCGGTCGAACGCCATGGTCTTGGCGTGGAGACTCGACTTCTTCAGGCCTGGAAGCCACGAGAAGATCTTCTGCTCGTGCTCCTTCAGCCGCTCGTTGAGCTCGAAGATCTCGACTCCACATCGCAACAGCGGCTTGCGGTACTTGGAGTAACCCGCATGCACGGCTGCCACGTCGTTGGACACCAGGGAGTTGGTGAGAATCCTGACGCGCACTCTATCCCGGCTCAGTCTGCAGAGCGCATCAGCGGCCTGCTTACCCGGAACAAAGTACGGCGAAACGATGACCACGTCGGTCTTGGCCGCCACGATGTAGGGCCCCAGCTGCGAGATCAGCAGCTCCTCTTGCCAATCGGCGTCGTGCGCCTTCTTCTCCGAGGAGTCGTGCACGATCTTGGCTTCCGCCCACCGAAGCTCGAGAGTCTGGTCACGGATCGCATTGGCCAACGGGGAGTCGTCCAGGGCCTGCAGATAGGCGGTCGTCGAGCTGGACTCGAAGAACGCCTGTTTCTCGGCGCGCAGGGCTTCAAGCTCCTCGCTTGTGCCTTGCCGAATCAGGGTCGCCGCAGGGTAGGCATACTGGCTATTCCAGTACTCATCGAATTCCGTTTCGACGTCTTGGACCACCGTACCCACAGCCAGCACATCACGATCGGTAAACGCCAGATTGGGATCCGCGGCGAAGTACTCGTCGCCGATGTTGCGACCTCCCAGTATCGTCGCCTGATTGTCCACCGAGTAAGTCTTGGCATGCATCCGGTAGTTCACATCTTTAAAGCGAGTGAGGTACTGCAGCATCCGCGAGCGGCCCCGGACCCAGGGATTGAAGAGCCGCACCTCGATCCGCGGATGCGCGTCCAACGCCACCCAGACATCCTCCCCCTCGTTGCCGTAGATGTCGTCGATCAGCACCCGAACCCGAACCCCGCGATCCGCCGCGTCGATCATCTCGTTGATCAGGAGATTGCCAACGGTATCGTGATGAAACATGTAGTACTGCAGGTCGATACTGCGCTCGGCCAATTGAGCCAGGAGGGCCCTGGCCACAAACGCGTCACGACCGCTCTTGAGCATCAAGACACCGTTCTTGCCGGGATTGGCAGCGAGATCTGGGGCAACGCGGCGTCCGATGTTGGTCTGCTGCCCTTCTGAGACAGAGATGGCGCGGCTCTCGTGACGCTGACTGTTGTCGGGCAAACTCATACATCCACCCAGCACGACCACCAGTAACCCGGCAGTGAGCTTCTCATTCCCAAGCATATGTCATCCTTGTCAAGGGAACCGAACTTGCCTGCATTCGGAACAAGGCCGTCGACTGGGCACACAGCTGCCGGTTGGCGTCGAATTCGGGCTTGTCGATCTTGTCGCGAACCCTATCACTTGTACTTTATCCGAGCCAGTGACCCCGGGGCTATCGGCGGGCTGCCCAAGAAACTCTCGGCTACTGGACCGGCAGCCTCAACTGGGCTGAGCGAGTCGCGAGCTTGGACCATTGGGACTCGTCATCGAGGTCTCTCGACCGTACTCTTGACCGCGGATCCGGCTCCCGGAACAAAGACTGTTCCCGCGGCGAAAATCGACGTCGCTTGGAAGCCGAAGATGTGGAGCACGCTATCGAGTCCCACCAGAAGGACCCGCGCGGCCATCACCCAGGCAAAGGTTTCTACGGCTACCTGGTTGCCCCCACCGTGGCGATCGAAATGACGGATCATGAGCTGCTCGACGCAGCGGGCCCTGGCCAGTCTGGCGATCCACGCGATTGGCTGCGCCTAATCAGGGTCCTGCGGCAGCACCTCGAGATAATCGAAAGCGACACTCAGCCGGCGGTGGTCTTGGGAGCGACTGTCGACTTCGGAAGGTGAAGTGTTGCGACCGAAGCGAAGATGCAGGATGTTGGCACCCTTGCTCCAGGTTCGCTCCGGGACCACGATCTCGTGCTCACTCCAGTCTGCGGGGAGCTCGAGGGCGGCCAGGAGCCTCTCGTTGAGCCATACATCCAGCGTCTGTGCAGAGGCTCCCGCAAAGGAGAAGGGCAGGACTCGCAGTCGAATCCTGGCCTCTCGCCGCGGACCGATGGGCAACCCGAGCTCGGCCTGCCCGCCGACTGCCCACTGATACTCGATCCCTGCGTTGTTGCGCTCGGGGTAGGACCAGCCTCGCCCCTGCAGGCCCGACTCCCCCGAGCCGAAGTCGAATCGCTGCCCCATGGCTTCGAATTGTTGCTCGAACACAGCGCCTTTGCCAGCGACGAAACGCGTCTCGAGAAGGGTCACGAAATCGGGAAAGAAGAACAACGCCAACTCCTCCTCCCTCTGCTTCAATACGGGCACGAACTGGTGCATCCAGGCGCGGGCGTCGTTGCTCTTCTGGAAACCAGCCGTCAGCAACCATCCCCGAGACCTTTCGGCAACCGCCCGCTCCGCAACCTTCGAAGATTCCCAGAGATTCACGAACTCCACACTGCGACCCCGATCCTGAAGGTAGTGGTTCAAGCAGATCTGTGGCCAGATGTTGGCGACAAGGATCGGTTCGTCCTCCAGTGCCACCGCGTCGAAGAACTCAGCGACGCCACGCCAGTCCGCCTTGCGGTGCGGATCGGTCCGGGCAGCGCTGACGTTGGGGCCGGCAAGGACGAGCAGCACGGCAACCGCCGTCACCCACTTCACAACGTTCCCTGCGCTCTGGTGCCTGCCATCACCCACGATCCTGCTTGCCAACTCGGCGATCCCGGCGACGCCGAGGGCGACTAGCAGCAGGAAAGCCGGAAGTCCTGCACTCGTGTAGCTGACGTTGTACCAGCGCCCACTCCACTCGAGAGCAGCCATGGACAGTGTCACCGGCAAGACAAACATGCCCACCGTCGAGACGATCCCTCTTGACTGCCACATGGCACCAAAAACCATCCCTGCCAGCGAAAGTGCCAGCAGTACCCATGATCGTCTCACCAGCAATACGGATGAGTGTCCAGACGTCGTCATGCTGGACAAGAGTTTCTGCCTGTTCCTTGGGCTGAGTGGGGACTCGTAGCGGGTTTTGCCAGGCGCCGACTCTTCGCCGAAAGATTGCTGAAGCCCGTATTGCTTCTCGACCCCGTCGCCGATCGGCAGATTCACCTTGGACCGAGACAGGTAGAGCCCATAGGTCAGCCCCAAAGCGAGAATCGCCGCCACCAGGTACTGAAGGTATGGCGACTTCCTCAGACCTTGCCCATTCCTCTTGCTCCAACCCAGGCCGACCACCGACAGCAGGGCGAACGACAACAAGGTAGGGATCGCCTGGATCCCCACATAAGCACCGACCAAACAGCAGGCATAGGCCATCCAGACGCCGGTGCGCGACCCTTTCTGCAGCAGTATGAACAAGAGCAGCAAAGCCAGGGCCATGAGCAGATAGTAGGGGCGCCCCTCGCGGGAGTAGTAGACATGGAGTGGTGAAACGGCCAGGAAGAAAGTGGCGCTGAGTGCCACGAGTCGTCCTCCCAGGAGGTGGCCGGTCAGCGCCATCAGCGGCAGCGTCAGGATGCCGCCGACAGCTGGAAGCAGCCGCACACCGACCTCGCCTGATGCCAGATTGAGGCCCAGAATCTGCAGCCCGTAGTAGAGCGCTCCGTTCTCTGTTCCGCCCTTGATCTCACGAACCCCTGCCAGGAATCCATACCAGGGCTGTTGTGACAGAGACTCTGTGACCTGGAGATGGAGGATCTCGTCGAGCCATAGCGAGGGACCCCCAAGATCGACGAGTCGAAGATAGGCGCCGAGGACAAAGACCAGTATCAACACCACGAGGAAGAGCCTGCGCCCCATACCGGGAGAATATACTCTCTCCTGGTTCGAAGGGTCGTCGCTTCCCTGCAGAGCGCGGTGGAACGTAGACTCCCGCAACTCACGGCGAAGGAACCTGCGTATCGACGGCAAAACCGTGCGTCTGTCCAGTGGAAAAAGGTGGAGACTCCTGGCCGAGGCGGGGGTAGCACTCGCGGCCGCCCGCCTGAGTGTCTGGTGGGTACCTTTCAGATCGCTGGCACCCCGCCTCGGGGATGAGATGGCAGAATCTCCGGCAGAGGACACCCCCGAGCAGCGAGACACTGTCGCTCGAATCGGCCGCGCCATTGGATCCCTTGGCGGGCGTCTGCCCTGGATGAGCCAATGCCTCGTGCAAGCGGTGGCGGCCACCTGGATGTTACGGCGTCGCCGCATTCCCAGCACCCTCTATATCGGACTGGCCAAAGAGGATAGTGGCGAAGTAGCGGTCCATGCCTGGGTGCGCAGCGGCACACAGATAGTGACCGGAGCGCAGACGCAGCACGACTTCTCTGTTGTGACAACCTTCGCTCGGCCCGGCACGAGGTCCTCATCCGCAGTCGTTCTGCTGCTTGTCCTTCTTGCCCTCGGGTGTGGATGGGGACCCAACACCGATCTCGATCCACCGACGCAGGTCGCACCAGCATCGGACGTCATCGGGCCCGACAGCTTCTACGAAGCCAGGCAGCAGGAATGGGAGAACAGACAGGAGACGAGAGGGGTTGCCCGCATCAGTCTCCATGATCACGAGCTCACCTGGGTATCGACAGCGCAGGATGCTCGCATCGCGCTCCTCGTCTCACCCCAGACCGGCTTCGACACCTGGGGGTTGGAAACGGCGATAGCCGAGATCCCCCGCGGATGGCACACAGGCAGCCATCGCCATGGAGAGGCAGCAATTTACATTGTCACGGGAGAAGGATTCATCTCGGTCGACGGCGTGCGCTACGACATCTTCCCGGGAACCACAATTGGAGTGCCCTTCGGGGCCGAGCACCAACTATTCAACCTGGGCTCCGAGAGCCTGCGCTACTTCGTGGCAACTGCCTACCCGCTGCTGCGTAATCTGGGTCTCTTCCGTCTCGAGCAACTCGAGGAGCATGGACCTACCACGGCGCTTCCCTCTCTACCGGTTTCAGCCAACGGATTCGATGATCAAGGCCGGCGAATACGACTGCTATGGGAGGAGGCGAAGCATCGCGACGGGGCGGTCGGTGTGCGGGCCTGGCTGGAAGCACGTCTGCGCGGCGGAGCGGATCTGCTGCGCAATCCGGCGAGCAGCACACCGGGAGCGAAGAATCAGGCTGCGCATGTCGCCAGCGGCCTCGGCCATCACAGCTCCTGGGTTCGGCTGATGGGTCGCACGGGGCAGATGGATTTTCCCAACAAGCTGGCTCTGATCAGTGGCTTCCTCATAGATGATCCTGGTGCCCAAAGCGGCAGACACGCGCACATGGAGGCGATCATCTATGTTCTCAGGGGACGAGGCCACAGCATCGTGGACGGCAACAAGATCCCGTGGGGACCCGGCACCTCGCTTCATCTTCAGGGACCGCAGACCGAGCATCAGCACTTCAACACTGGGAGCGACCCCGCTTTCTTGCTCCGCATCGCCAGCGGTCTGAGACCCGCAATCGAGGAAGCCACAAAAGAGGTCTTCCCGTTCCTGTGGTTCGAATCCGCGAGCCCCGCTACTCCACCCAGTTCTCGATGAACCGGTTGCCGTCGGCATCATGCTCGTCAGCCAGAGCCTGGAAGATGGCATGCAAGTGTTCGTAGGGCAGGGTGCCAATGATCATCCGATTGTTGACTATCATTGTCGGCGTTGAACGAATGCCATAGGCGAAGCGTTCGTCGGTCTTCTCATACTCCTTGCCGGTTTGAATCAGCCGGTCGACCAGAGCGAGCGTCTCTGGATCGGTCAGCCCCGCCTCGACACCAAATCTTCCCGGTAATTCCCTGCGCCACTCTTCGTCGCGGCGAGCGCTCTGGAAGTTGCCGAAGATCTCGTCGTGAATTGCCAGAAACTTCGTGGGGTCATAGGCGGCAGCGTACGCCATGTCGCAGGCACCGGGATGAAGGTCCTTCTCGACGACATCATTGCACCTGGCCTCGAGCGGGAAGAACTGGAACGCGATGTTGATCTTGCCCGCGAAATCCTCCTTCAGCCGCTTCAATTGCTCGTGCATGAACAGGCAATCGGAGCAAAGCAGATCAGCGTACTCCACGATCTGAATCGGGGCATCCTCGAAGGTCTCGGTAGCCTTGGCGGTCCAGAACGGTGAGATGAAGCTGGGCCACTCCACGAGCTCGAGGTTGTAGAACTGCTTGACCGCGCGGGCCGCGATGCCCCCCGACTGCGCATCCTGCCGGGCATTCGTGTACTGTGAGAATCCGTAGGCTCCGACGAGTGCCACCACCGCATAGGTCATCAGGTGCTTGATGGAGGGACTGAACCAGCGACCGACAAAGCCCTTCTCCTGATCGCTGCCGTACCTCCAGAACAGGAAAACACTCAGAAGCGAGAACACGTAGAAGCCGCTGCAGAGCAAGCATAGGCTTCCCAGGCCGATCACCGAGTAGAGCAGCAACACCACCACACCGATGGCGTTCAACAGGGCCAGGGTCCTGTTGGTTCTTTCGCCGGCGGGCGACGGGAACACCGCCCCCAACATCACCAGCGTCCCGACCAACACCCCGAAGAACCCCAGCGGTACCCCGCCGAGCTCAGCGATGACACTGTGGGCTGAGCTGTCGCAGTTGAAGAAGGTGTTGATGTCGCAGAACGATCCCTGGTAAATCGACTTCGGATAGTTGGCCGAATAGAAGTGCTCGATGGTGAGAATCGAGGCGATCACCATTCCGAGACCGAACAGAAAGCTCAGCCACCGCACCCCTGTTCGCTCACTGATTGCCGCTGTCTCCTGCATCGCTCCCCCCTGTTCGCCACTTCACCTCACCACTCCAAGCAGCCATATTCTAGCCGCCGGTGGCGCCCAATATCCTCGGCTCGGCACAAGCCACCTGCCATGCGTGATCGGTCAGTTGTCGTGTCGGGGTCGAGACATCCAGAGAAGAATCGGCACGGCGACGACAGATCCCAGGAGCGCTACAGGGACAAACCAGCTGAACCAGGTCTCGACGACGCGGCCCCAGTACACACCGAGCTCATCGTGGAAGATGCCCGCCGGGTTGTGCAGGTAATCGAGAGTGGTCATCACCAGACTCAGAACGGAACCCACCGCCGACCCAAACAGGACTCCGCGCACCAAGGCTCTGCGAGTCATGGACTTTCGACTCAATCCAACCTCTTGTGGAAGCGCAGCATCGAGGCGGTCAGAGTCACCGCAAAGAAGGCGGCGAGTGGCCAGATCTCCCCACTCACATCGGCCAGAGTGGCGCCTCGCAGGATGATGCCGCGCACCATGCGCACGAAGTGCGTCAAGGGCAAGAACTCGGCGATCACTTGCGCGGCCCGGGGCATTCCCTCGTAGGGAAACATGAACCCCGACAGGAGAATGTTCGGCAGGAAGAAGAACATGACCATCTGCATCGACTGGAACTGTGACTTGGCCACTGTGGAAACGAGCAGACCCAGCGTCAGGGTCGCCATGATGAAGATCACCGCGGCCATGTAGAGATCACTCAGAGAGCCTCGAATCGGTACATGAAACAGGTAGTAGCCGAGCCCGAGGACGATGCTGACTTGCACGAGACCGATGATGATGTAGGGAATGATCTTGCCGATCATCAACTCGGAGCGCTTGACCGGCGTGTTGATCAGGAACTCGAGAGTCCCCCTCTCCCTCTCCCGCACGATGGCCACGGCGGTGAACAGGGACATCGTTAGCGTGAGAATCACGCCGATCAGTCCCGGGACAATCTGCACTTCAGAGCGGCGTTCGGGATTGTAGAAGGCGCGGACCTCGAACGTCCGAAGTTGCGCATCGCGCGGTGCACTCCGTAGCGGATCGAGCAGATTCAGCTCCAGAAGCCCCTGGGCAGTTCCGAGCAGGATCGGATCGGTCGCGTCGACAAGAAGCTGGGCTGCCGAACGATCCGCAGTAGCCAGGCGCCGTTCGAAGTCACGGGGGATCAGGATTCCGAGCGAGATCTTCCCCTGGCGCAAGAGCGTTTCGAGCTGGTCTGCGGTGTCGACTGCAGCGATGACATCGGCCACCTGGGAGGCCTGGACTGCTGCCACCAGATCGCGCGAGCTTCTGGTCCCGGACTGATCGGCCACCGCGGCCTTCAGATGGCGAACATCGGTATTGATGGCATAGCCAAACAGCAACAGTTGAAGCGCCGGTATGCCCACCACCATCCCGAGAGTGAGCCGGTCTCGACGTAGCTGCACCACCTCCTTGGCGGCGATGGCAGCGGTTCTGGAGAAGAACTGCCGCATCACGTGACCGCCATGAAGACATCCTCGAGATTCGGCTCGACCAGGCGGGCTTCTTCCTCCAGGCCCGCATTCTGCAGATGCTGTCGAATCAATTGGACGGGTTGCGGCTCAGCCGGCTCGACGAGCACCCGTAAACGGCTTCCCAGTTGGGCCACACTTGCCACGTTTCCGACCTCGGCCAGCACCGCACGACCCACGACCGGATCCGACACTTCGACCTCGACCACGGCATACCCGATCGAGGCCTTGAGCTCATCCGGCTCTCCGTCGGCCACCTTGCGCCCTTCGTCCAGGATGGCCAGGAAATGGCAGCGTTCAGCCTCATCCATGAAATGCGTCGACACCAGGATCGTGGCCCCGGCCGACGTCAGGTCGTAAAGCGCGTCCCAGAACTGGCGCCGTGTCTCCGGATCGACCGCGCTGGTCGGCTCATCGAGTAGCAACAGTGCCGGCTCGTGGAGCGTGGCTGCCGCCAGGGCCAACCGCTGCCGCTGGCCGCCGCTCAGGGTCCCCGCCAGCTGCCCCCCGATATCCGCCAGGTTGTAGCGCTTGCGGACATCCGCAAGGCGCTCCTGGTACCGCTTTCTCGGCAGCACATAGACCTGGCCGACGAAGCGCAGGTTCTCGTCGACTGTCAGATCCTGATAGAGGGAGAACCTCTGAGTCATGTAGCCGATGTTGTACCGCAGCTTGTCGGCATCGTCGGGGACCCGCTGACCGAGCACCGTGGCGTGGCCCTCCGACGGCTCCAGTAGTCCGCACAACATGCGAATCGCCGTAGTCTTGCCGGAACCGTTCGGACCGAGGAATCCGTATATCTTCCCTTTTGGTACTTCGAGGGCGAGGTGATCGACAGCGGTCAGCTTGCCAAAGCGCCGCGTCAGACCTGCGGTGGAGATGGCCAGGTCACTCAGAAGGTCACCTCGACGGGAAGTCCGGTGGGAAGATCTCTGGCTTCCTCTCCGACGAGATCGATCTCAGCGAGATAGGCGAGATGCTTGCGGTCACGCTCGGTCAGCGAGTAGTAGGGGGTGAAGGCGGCCTCGCTCGAAATCATCCGCATTTCACCTGTGAATGGATCTGGAAAACCATCGACCGCGACGGACACGGTTTGCCCAGCCTCGAGGCCGGGCCGCAATTCGGCTGGAACATAGACACGCGCAAAAGGGGCCTCGTCGGCAAGCAGGACCGCGACCGTCGCTCCAACTCGAGGCTCATCCCCGACTTTGAACGGCAACGCATCGATGATCCCCGCGCGAGGAGCCTTGACAGTCATGCGCTCGACATCGATCTCCAGCCGTTTGATCTCGGCTGCGCTGCGGGCGACGTCGGCACGCGCCTGATCGAGCTCCTCGACCGTGGCACCATTGAGAAGGCGCTCAAGGGCTGCCTGCAATGCACTTCGCCGAGCCCGTGCTGCAGCTATGGCTGCCTGCACAGACTCCAGCGCAGTCTGGGCTTCGATGCCCTCGTCTACCAACCTCTCGATCCGCGGGCTACCTCGCCCGCCGCCCGCAGCTCGATCAGCGCGGCTTCCGCCTCGCCTGGCCGAGCTGGGCTGCGACCCGTCTGGAGTCGAGCACGACGATGAGGTCGCCGGCTTCCACCCGGTCGCCTTCGCGGACAGCGAGCTCGAGAATCGGCTCCTGTCGCTCGGCACGGAGCTCGATGCGATGACGTTCCAGCGTGCCGACTGCGAACGGGGGCGAGGCCTCCTGACACCCCAGGAGAGTCACCATCGAGAAGCAGGTCAGTGCGAGGTGCTTTCGCATGTTCCTGGTATCGGATCTTATCCCCTCATGCGCGGGTGCACGGCCGTCGCTGGTGGTCCCAACCGAAGGATCTCCTCACATGTCAAGGGAGATGCAGGGGCCGGCCTCTGTGTCGGCCATTTCGGCGGCCCGCGGAATACCGCCCGCATCAGGGATAGGGGCACAGAAGCCCGAAAATGCAGGTGGAGCCCGCCGACGCTATCCGGTGAAGTAGAAATAGGCGATCAGAATGCCCACCAACACCATGGCCGAAGCGATGACTTCACCCCAACCCCAGCTCTGACGTGACTCGAGACGGTCTGCCTGTGACACCGTCGCGTAGGTCAAGCCTTCGATCTGCGCCGGATCCGGCGGCTCGGTCATGCGACTGACGATGATCGCCGCCGCCGCGCTGACCAGGAAGATCAGCAGGCTGTAGTACTGGAAGTAGATGTTGCTGATGATCCACAGGAACGAGTTCTCGGCATAGCCGTTCTCGAAGCCCTGTAGACCCAGAGTCAGCGGCGTGTCCACTGCCAATCGGAAGACGCCCATGGCGAATCCGGCGATCAGCGCCGCCAGACAGCCCTTGGCATTCAGCCGCTTCATGAACACCCCGAAGAAGAAGACCACGAAGATCGGCGGCGCCAGATACCCCTGCACGCCCTGGAGGTAGTAGTAGAGCCCTTCGTCGGCACCACGGATCACCGGCACCCAGGCGAGACCGATCAGCACCATGACCGTCGTCGCCACCCGCCCGGTCCAGACCAGCTCATGCTGGGGAGCCTTGGGCTTGAACTTGCGATAGAAGTCCATCGTGAACAGCGTCGACGAAGCGTTGAAGACTCCCGCCAGCGAGCTCATCAACGCCGCCAGCAGACCGGCCACGACCAGACCCCGAACTCCCATCGGCAGGACTTCGCGCACCATCAACGGAAACGCGCCCTGAGCCTTGGCGCCATCCATCTCCCCGGCGGTGTACATCGCGTCACGCAAACCCTGCACCTGACCACTCTCGGCCAGCGCGAAGGCGATGATGCCGGGAATGATGAAGATGAAGACCGGGAGCAGCTTGAGCAGGGCCGCGAAGATCGTGCCTCGGCGGGCCTCCCGCTCGTCGGGGGCGCCCAGCGCGCGCTGCACGATGTACTGGTCGGTGCACCAGTACCAGAGACCGATGATCGGGGCACAGAAGAGCATGCCGAGCCAGGGGAAGTTGCCGTTGAAGTACCAGGCCATGCGGTTCGGCTCCAGGACCGGTGCCCAGGTCCCCTGCATGCCTTCTGGTACCAGCGGCTTCCAGAGATTGAACATCTCCGAGCCGGCGATCTCTCGCAGTGAAGCCCAGCCGGCACCGATGCCGCCTCCCGACGCGCTGCCCAGAGCCAGCAGGCCAAAGACCGTCACCAGGAGCGATCCCATCACCAGGATAATGGTCTGCAGCGCCTCGGTGTACGCCACGGCGCGCAGGCCCCCGAGGATGGTGTAGAGGCCGGTCAGGACGATGACGAGAACCGAACCGATCCAGAAGGTATCGAGAACCATGAACCCGAGGTCGATGTTGATCTCCGGCAGCAGGACCGAGAAGACCATACCCCCGGCGAAAATGCCGACTGCGATCTTGGTCAGGACGTAGGCCACCAGCGAGATGATCGACAGGACCCATCTCGCCGTCGGGCTGTAGCGCCGCTCGAGAAACTCGGGCATGGTAAACACCTTGGAGCGCATATAGAACGGCACCATCACCCATCCCAGAACCAGGAGGCACCAGGCGTGGAGCTCGTAGTGCGCCATCGCCACACCGTCGGTCGTCCCCGAGCCGGCGAGGCCCACAAGATGCTCCGAGCCGATATTGGATGCGAAGATCGAGGCACCGATGATGAACCAGCCCAGGTTGCGGCCGGCCAGAAAATAGTCGTCAGCGGTGTCCTTGTTCTGCCGGATCACCCACCAGGCCAAGCCCATCAGGACAGCGAAATAACCCGCGATTACGACCCAATCTAGCCATGCCATAGTCGTCCCCTCTCCTGGCCTTTAGCGATGTCCTCAACCCAACGACCGCGCTGCCACCTGTTTCCACGCTGCGAGGCGTGAGTCTAACAGGGCCACCGTCATGAAGGACCGGTTTCTCATCCCTGATACTCGGCACTCGCAGCGAAGTCCTGAACACACTTCGCGATCGCCGCCTTCGCCTCGTGTACCAACGTCTTCTCCGCACCCACCACCTCCCAGCGTGCCAGCCCGTCCTCGCTGTGCGACACACGCTGACAAACCTGCAACCAGTCGGCCTCAGGCCGGGTATTCGCGGTCACCTCGAACGGCACTCCGCGGCGCATGAGCGTCGCTTCCAGGGGCATCCCATCACGCATCTTCTCGATGGAGTCTGCTCCCTCGGACTCGAAGTGGCGGCGCACCGCATCCAAGGCCGCGTCGCGTTCACCGTCACTGCCAAACTTGTACCCCCACTCGCGGGCTCGGGTCGTGGAACCCTGAATGTCCAGCAACTCCCTGACGCGCTCGGGCTGTTCTTTCCAGATACGCGTGGCCAGCAAGGCCATGTACAGGGTGTTCTCGGTGCAGAATCTCTGCCCCTCCTCGAGGGTGAGCGCCTCGTAGAAGTGCGCCGACTCCTCGACGGCACCGAAGCGGGTCGCATCGTCATAGAGACTCTGCTTGATCTGCGAGTGACCGTTGCGTACCACATCCACCGCGACCCCGTTCCGCGCCATCTCCATTACCGCCAGCGGGTTGCTCTTCAGGTCCGCCAGAACACCCAACCCCTCGCCGGGAAATCGACGCCGGATGTCACCGAGCACTGCGGCGTAGACAAAGCTCGCGGACAGGTAGGTGCCGTCTCCGTGGTAGATGTCCAGCCGATCTCCGTCGCCATCGAAGATCGACGCCAGATCGAATCGACCCTCCGCGAGCCGCTTCAACCCGGACGCAATCACTCTCTGCTTCACGGGATTTGGATCACCCAAGGGAAAGTTGCCATCCGGCTGATGGTGCAGTGGCGTCAACGCGGCACCCACCCGCTCGAAGGCGATCATCATCTCGCGCCCCGCTGCGCCAAAGAGGTAATCGTGCATCACACGCATCCCACTCAGTCTCCCCGGCTCCACATCCGCCAGGCGCATGCTGTACTCGATGTAGTCGGAGAGGAGCTCGGAGTATCGGAACTCGCCACGCCGTACCGGGCCGCATTTCGCTTCCTCTTCGTAGAGTCGGCGGATCCGGTCCAGCCCCCCCGCCGGGCCGATCCCGCGAGCAATCGGGCGCACACCGGGACCCAGCAGCTTCTGTCCCGTATCTCCCGCCGGGTTGTGCGAGGCCCCAACCATAATCGCCCCGTACTCTGGGTGACGCATGGCCGAGTAGTAGAAATACGAGGTGCTGCTGACTCCCGGCAGATAGACGACGTCCAAACCGGCCCCGAGCAAGGCCTCGACCAGGATGTCCAGGTACCGTGGCCCCGTCGATCGGGCGTCACGGCCGACCAGCACGCCCTCCACGCCCACTTCGTCCGCAAAGTAGACCGCCTCGGCCCGGGCCAGTCGAGCCGCGAGCAGATCGGTCAAGCGCTCTGCCGGAGTCCGGATGTCGTAGGCCCGGAACATCGACAGGTTCAGCAGTTCATGCCGACTCACGCGCCACAGCCCCTACCCATCGGCACCCCCGAAGTTGAACAGGCGCGTACCGGTCCAGACCGCCCCCGACGAGGATCCATGCACTACCACGGGTGAGTGTCCGGTCCTCTCCCGGAAGTGGCGAGCGAGGGAGAGCACCGCGGCGGAAGCCGAGGCTCGACCCAGGATCGCGACTGTCCCGCCACTGCCTCCGCCAGTGATCTTTGCCCCGTAAAGACCCACTGCTGGGCCCGCCTCACGGACCATCTCGACCAGAAGATCCGTTGCCTCGCTGCCCAAACCACAGGCCGAGTAACTGGCGTGCGACTCGCACATCAGCTCCCCCAACTCCTCCAGGGCGCTTTCCTCGACAGAGCCGCCAAGTAACCCCGCGAATCGGCTCACGCGGGCATGCTCCCAGATCGGATGCTCCGTAGGTTTTCGCACAGCGTAGTTGCTCTCTGCATCGACTCGTGTCACAGGATCTGTCGTGCCACCGTACCGCCGCGTGAACTCCTGGCCACTCATCGACTCGGGCAAGACCGAGCCAAAACGCGATGCATACGTCTCGACCCCGACATTCGCCAGATACCCGCCCCATCGATCGTCCTGAATCCTGACGTGGCCCTCGGTGTCCGGCTCGGTCGCCACCATGCCGGCTTCATCGGCCAGAATCCGATAGCCCATGAATGCGCCGCACCGCACCGAGATGTAGTCCGACCCCGACACCGCATGGCGGATTCCGGAATCGATCCCCCAGAGACCAATCGCCTCTGGCACCTTCGCGAAACCCTGGATCTGTGCCGGCTGGCAGAGCAACTCCAGCAATCGCCCTTCTCGCCCCATGGCCGCCGTCATCTGATCCATGATTCCGCAGGGAGCACCCACCACGCGGTTCTCCGCGACCTGGCACCAACGCGCCAACGCTGGACCTTCGAGAGAAACCCCGAACAGTTCCGCCATTGCGCTCATCGATGCCACCTCCAGAGCTGCCGACGAGCTCACCCCTTTACCCTCCGGCACAGCAGATTGCACCAATACCCGAAGCCCACCCTCAGCCGTCACGCCATGCTCGCGCATCAGCACAGCCAGAACACCGAGCGGATAGGCCCCCCAGGTTGTCTCAGCCGGCGAAGCGAAACGCTCGCCGACGGATGCATATCCCCGCTGGGCCAGGACCCACAGCTCATCACTGGCGATCTCAACGGATCGATCCTCTCTGTTGGGGCCATCACCCCGGCTGATCACTCGCACCATGCCATCGGCGGCACTCTGCACCGCCACAAAGGTCGCTTCCGCAAGCGGCCATTGCAGGACGAGCGATCCGGAGTAGTCGGCGATCCCCCCCATCACATCCAACCGGCCGGGCGCTCGCGCCATGGTGATCGCCTTGCCAGGCTCGAAAATCCCCCGCTCGCTGCTCGCCTCACCCACCACTTCGAGAAACGCGCGCGCGTCCGGCCGCGCCCAGGGATCGGTGTCGAGCTCCACTTCATTCACGGCGTGTGCTGTCCTTCAGATAGTGGATCGTGTCCACGGCACGCAGCTCTGCAGCCTTCTCTTCGGCGCAGGTATCACTCAGGAAACTGCCTCCCCCGACTTCCGGGCCGGCCAGGTACTTCAGGAGCTCCGGCTTTCGCAAGGGTGGGTGGAACTCGATATGAAAGTGGAAGCCCTGGTGCTCCTGCCGGTCCGTCGGTGCCTGATGCAATGCCATGACATACGGAAACGGCATCTGCCAGAGATTGTCGAACCGGACCACGACCTCCTGCACCACTTCCGCCAGCTCCGCGCGTTCCCGATCCGACAGCATGGCCAGACTCGAGTGTGCACGCTTCGGTGCCACGTAGGTCTCGTAGGCGTACCGCGCGAAGTACGGTACAAAGGCCACCGCTGAATCGAGCTCTGCGATGATCCGCCTGCCGTCCTCCAGTTCGGTCTGAATCACATCGCCCAATAGCGACCGCTGGTGCGCTGCCCAGTGCCGCGCCGCTGCCGCCGCTTCGATCTCGATGGTCTTGAAGACGAAGTTTGTCGCGTAGATCTGGCAGTGAGGATGCGGATTGGATACCCCGACGACCTCCCCCTTGTTCTCGAAGACCAGCACGTGCTCGACCTCGGGTCGGCTCCCCAACTCGCGGTACTGCTCCTGCCACACCTGCAGTAGCGCATCGACTTGCCCCACGTCGAGCTCCGCAAGTGTCACGTTGTGTCGCGGGTCGTAGCAAACCACGCGTGCCACACCAGAGGCGGGACGGTTCCGCAGGATTCCCGGTGCCCCTGCGAGCTTGTCTGGGGCGCCCGGCCCGACACACGGATGATCGTTGTCGAAGACATAGACACCGGTGTAGCTCTCGTTGCGCAGACCGCTCACCCGGAGGTTGCCTGGGCACATGTAGCAGGTCTCGACGTACGCTGGCGCCTCGGTCCTCTGCACGACCTTCTTCTCACCACTCCACGGGCGATCGTCGCGGTGTGCCGCTACGATCACCCACTCTTCCCGCAACGGGTGCCAACGCTGCTCCCAGATCATCTATCTCTCCACCAGGGACTCAATCCTCCGGCCGTGAATCGAGTGGATTTGCCCGGTCGGCATGGAAAGATCGAGTCTAACAAGCGCCCGGAGCTGGAATGCCCCGCGTTGCACTCCTACCAACGCTGGGCGGCCGTCCTTGACACGAGATCCTCCAGAACCTCGTAGGGCTGGGCACCGACAACGCCCCTTCCATCGATGACGAAGGTCGGTACGGCAGTCACCCCCAACGCGGCAGCACGATTCCAGTCAGCATCCACGCTGGCAGCAAGAGACCGACTCTCGAGCACTTCGTGGGCCTCGACTTCAGCAAGACCTACCGAGCCCGCGATCTCCACCAGCTTGTCGACCTGGGCCAGATTGGTGCCGTCGACAAAGTACGCCCTGAACAGGGCATCGTGAATCGTCTCACCTCCCGGTTGCAGCTCGGCCCATTTGGCCAGCTCCTGGGCCAACCGGCTGTTGTAGGTATGAGAGCGCTCGCCGTAAGGCAGTCCCTCCTCCGCCATCATCGTACTCAACCGAGCCTGCGCCGCCTCGAGATCGAACGAGCGACCACTGAACAACTGCTCGAGGGTCAGCCCTTCGGGGGGTGTCTCGGGATGCAGGGGAAATTGCGTGAACTCGACGGCGACATCGAAAGCCTCTCGTATTCGCTCAATACGCACGGTACTGAGATAGCACCAGGGTCATATGTAGTCCGAGAAGACTTCGAAGACTTGCGTGGCCATGCGCCTCTCAGAGACTACCTCAACCGGGCATTGCCAGTTCTTGTGCTCGACCGGCCAACAGCCGCTCGATCAAGTGGGTGTCGTACCGATACAGGCGAATGATGACCTCACGGTGCCCCTTGGGATTCAGGTGTGGAACAAAGAACTCCCAGACAATCTCACCTTCCTGAGTGACCTCGAAAGCCCTGCCCCTGTTGGACTCGGTGATCAGCGTGTTGCCGTTCGGCAGCCGCTGGTTGCCTCCACGCGCACCCGAATAGAAGTCTACTGGTTGCGGCGCTTTGTATTGCCACACGATTTGCTTCGTGAGCGGGTCGAGCTCGATCACCCGTGACCAGGACCGCTTGGGTCCATTGTCGAAGATCAGAAGATTGCCACTGTCGAGTACCACCGCATCGTGGGGCTCGTCCAGATCCCCCTGACCCCAGGTCCAGACCACCTCCTGCTCCTCCCAGTCGAAGATGGCCACCGAGTTCTGGTGCCGGAAGCAAACGAGGATGTTGCCCAGTGAGTAGATCGGGTTCCTCGCCGCCAGGGTCTCGTCCGTCATCCAGCGCAGGGAGTTCGAGTGCAGAGGGTCCCACTTCCTGCGGCCCTTGCCACCGGGAAGAAAGGTGAAGAGGTCCGGACGCGCTCTGAGCATCTGCTCGAGAGATCGGGCGTCTTCGACCTCGCCGCCGTGACTCAGCAGGGTCACGTGATCCTCCACGACGATCGTCGACGGGGGGCTGCCCGGTGGCCTGCGGCCCTCGACCGTCAGAACGCCGATGCGATCGTCCGGAGTCAGCACGATGTCGTGGTGTGCGCTGAGCTCACGTTTCCAGATCACCTCGTTTTCCCAGCTCAGCCGCATCGCAAAGTGAGGCGCAGTCTTTTTGGTGGTCGTCTCGGGGTCTCGTGGCAGATCCCCGACTACCAGCAGATCACCGTTGGGCAACAACACACTGCGGACCCAGGCGAAGTCCTCCTCCTGCTGCCACCGACGCACCACACGCCCGCGAGCATCGATCAGCTCGGCGGCCCGCAGGTTCCGCACCGTGTACAGGTTGTAACCGGGATATGAGCGCTCCTCGTCAAAAACAGTGACTCCCATCTGCGCCACCACCGCGGGCTCGGGAGAAACGTCGACATATCCGAGGGTACTGATCTTCTCGAGAGCGGCGAGAGCATCGGCATCGAGCGCATCAGCGTCCTGGCTTTCGTCAGCTGATTCGGGTGCGGTCTCCTCCACCGAGATGAACCCGCATCCCACTGTGAAAAGCATGGTCACGGCTCCCGCTACTCCAACGAGAGGAGTAGCTCGGGAGTAGAGGCGCCTGGGTAGCATCGCGCGATTATACGAACCCCAGGCACGCAGCTCAGCTCACATTGAGGTACAGGCACAGTCGCTTTCGAGAGAGCGCCGACCTCCCATCTTGCCTAGAACCGGATCCCCAGCGAAACCAGAAACTCACGTCCCGGGTAGTAGTCGCTCGGAGAGAGGGCCTGACCGTAGGTCGGGGACTTGATGAACTGAGTAGGGATACCGTCGGCGTCGGCGGGTCCGCCAAAGTCAGCCTGGACACCAGTGTCCCAGTTCAGCTTGGGCGTGGCGTTGAAGAGATTGCGAACCTGCAGCTTCATCCAAGGCGCCACGGAACGCCACACGGGTATCCGGTAGATGGAGACAAAATCGAAGGCTTGGAGATCGTCGAAGGTCTGGCTACCACGACCGTCGAAGAAAATCGTCTGGAACATCGGCGGCGTGGCATAACCCGGATCCCGGGCGATCTGCTGCTCCGAGAGAGGCACACGGGCGGTGTGACTGTAAGTCAGTGGTGAGTCGTACCGGAAGAGCAGGGTCAGATCCAGGTCACCCGCTCTACCGAATTGCAGACCGTAGCTGGTCCAGACTCGTAACTTGTGCTCGAGATGACTCGGCAGCGGGCCAACGGGGAAGTTCCGCTCTGGGACCCTCATCTCGGGATAGGTACCGATTGCCGATGTCACCGCCGGGTTGCCGAACTCCTCACCGATGAAGTTGCCGTCGTTTTCGATCTCCCAGGTCCAGTGCCCCTCGAGGGTCCAGTTCGGCCGGAGTCGATGACTTCCCTGGACCTGAAGCGCCAGATAGTCCCGCTTCGAGGAATCGGTGTTTTGGTAGACCACATTGTCCAGGACGAGGGGACCGGCCGGAGTATCGAGCATCGTCATGCCGTTGGCAATCTCCGTAATGCTCTCGAACGCGTCTTTGAAGGAACGGTCGATCAGGGCGGCCTCGACATACCCCCCGCCGGGTAGCTGCATCGCCCCGGACAGGCTGACCTCGACGCTCCTGGGCACGCTGAGTCCAGGCGCGAAGAAGGCGTTGGCGGCGGGGAAAAACCCGAAGTACGGTACATAGTTGTCGAGATCGAATCCCGGCTCGAAATCGATCCCGACGCCGGACGGGCCATTGTAGACATACCAGATCTCGGAAGGATTCCGCGAAGTCGAGGTCAGCTTGAAGAGCTCGGAATTGGCCCTCCCGACGTACTCGTTGTAGCTGGCTGTCATGCGATACCTGCCGTCGGCTTTGGGGATGAAGGTGACGGCGAGTCGTGGAACGAGGGAATCGAAGTTCGCCACCTCGCCCGTGGACGAGGCGTCACCCTTGACCTCTTCGTAACGCAGGCCGACGTTGAAGCTCCACCTGTCGTTGAGGCGCCAGACATCGTTGACAAAGAGCGATGTCGTACGGGTCTCGAGGACAGCGCCACGATCGGCGATCAGCGCGTAGGCCTCGGCGGCGAAGGGCTCGAAGATCGGCTGTAGTCGACCCTCGCTGTCATAGATGGGCTCTCCCCCCACGTCAGTCAGAATAAAGGACCCCATCAAAAAGCCGGTCGACGACTGGGAGTTGCCACCCCGTTGCGTGAAGCCCACCCGCTCGATGCCTCCACGAATCTCGTGACTGCCTACGGAACCCGACGAAAGAAACCAGGAGACGATGCCGGAAAAGATCTGGTCGGTGAAGTCGAAGGACGGGTCGGCTTCGTCGAAGACCGGTGCGTTGAAGAAGAATCCCGAGGCGAAGTCGTAGAAGACCGAGTCGCGAATATCGGTGCTCGAACCACCAAAGCCCGAGTTGAGCACGCTGCGGTCGGAGTAGCGCGCCTCCACCAGGAGATTTCGTCCCAGCACACCCGTGTAGCGGAACGCGACATAGTCGTGTTCGAGCGAGGTCTCGTCGACAGTACGGCGATCGAGCCCGAACAGCGAGGCCCTGAAATCACTGCTATTGCGGAGCGCCAGTCCCTCGAAGGAGTGACTGCCCCCGATATTGCCGTTTAGCTTGATCTCGTACCGCAGGTTGTCGAAATCGTCCGGCCGCGGCTGGTTGGTCAAGGGGAAGACCGAGGGATCGGACCGCGAGGTCTCCGAGCCGGCGACGAAGAACCAGAGCTGGTCCTTCAGCAGGTAACCACCCAGCGTCGCCGAAAACAGATCGTTGCGCTGGCTCTCGTTCTCGATTCCCAGGTCCTCCTCGAGCGGAGATTCCTCGCGCCAGGCCGGATTGGTCATGTCCCAGCGCACCGTACCCTTGAACTGGTTTCCCCCTCGTTTGGTGATGGCGTTGACGACACCGCCGGTGAAGCGGCCGTACTCGGCAGAGATCGTGCCGGTGAGCACCTGGGTCTCGTCGATGGCATCCTCGATAAAGAGACCGACCTCGGTCGGGAACAGAGTGGGTCCGCTGCTGTTGCCGAAGATGAACATGCCGCTATCGACGCCATCCATCATGATCAAGTTGTCGTAGCCGATACCCCCACTAATCGAGATCTGGCCGACGACCGCACTGCGATCACTGACTCCTGGTGCAAAATTGGCGATCTCTATCGGGTCCCGATCGATGGGCAGGAGATCGACCTCGTCGTAGGTGAGGTTGGAACTGACCTGCTGGCTGACCACGGCGGTCGGTGTATCCGCCACCACTTCGATGCTCTCTTCAACCTCGGTGACCTGGAGTGTGGCAGTGGCTCTTGCGGATCGGCCCAGATCGAGGGTGACGATCTGCTCGATGGTGGTCATACCTTCGAGCGCGAAGATCACTCGGTAGGTGCCAACAGGCAGATTGGGCATCACGAAGTCGCCGTTGGCACCCGTGTAGGCCACTCGCTCCCCTTGGAGAGCTTCGGAGGTCACGGTAATCGTGACTCCTGGAAGCGCCGCTCCTTCCGGACCTTCGGCACGACCCACGAGGGATCCGGTCAGCGAACCCTGCGCCTCAGCGGCGCCCGGCAGAGTCAGGACCGCCAGTAGACCTGCAAACAGGTAGCTACGAACCAGACCGCTGGTCGCTTGGAGCTTTCAGCTCGCTGGCGCATTCCAATCTCCATCTTGCCGGAAGGGCTGCCCCGACTATAGGGACTGATGACTCCCACCCGCAAGCCTTCCTGGACCACGAGGCACGATAGACTGGCTTCTACACATTGGCAGGAGACAGGCTTGAGCGACGACAAGCACGGACCCCCCGTGTCCGATGACGACCTGGATCGGACCCAGGTCCGGCGTGAAGGGCCCTTCGGAGATCTTTCGATCGGACTCCGACGAGACCCGTGGCGACAGGGTTCCGCGAGCGAGGAGATCTCCACCCAGGATGCCAAGCGACGATGGCGTTCGACGAGGATGCCACGATGGCGGCGCCGGCTGGCGACGCGCCGGGAGACCTCCCGGCTGATCTCCCACCCACGATCGGCAAGTATCGATTCTCGGAAAGCTCGGTGAGGGCGGCATGGGGGTAGTCCTCGAGGCCGAGCAACAGAACCCCAGACGACGGGTCGCGCTCAAGGTCATCCGCGGGGGGCAGTTTGTCGATGACGACCAGATCCGCATGTTCAAGCGCGAGGCCGATACGCTGGCGCTGCTCAAGCACGCCAACATCGGCGCCATCTACGAGTCGGGTCACACCGAGGGTGGGCGGCACTTCTTCGCCATGGAGCTCGTCCGGGGCAAAACTCTCGACGACTACCTCGAGGACCGACCGCAGACCCTCGATCGAGACGAGCTCCAGCACCGCCTCGAGCTGTTTCGCAAGATTGCCGACGCCGTCCACTACGCCCACCAGCGGGGCGTGATTCACCGCGATCTCAAGCCCTCGAATATTGTCGTGCCCGATCTGGAGGACGACGAGGAGAGCGCCAGCGGGTCCGGGATCCCGCAGATCAAGATCCTCGACTTCGGTCTGGCGCGGATCACCGAAGGCGACCTGGCGGCCGTCACCATGCAGTCCGAGGTCGGTCTGATCAAGGGGACGCTCCCCTACATGAGCCCCGAGCAGGCGCGGGGCATGCCCGAAGAGATCGATCTACGGACCGATGTCTATGCGCTGGGTGTGATTCTCTACGAGATGCTGGTCGGGCAGCGCCCCTACGACACCCAGCAGACCTCGTTGATCGAGGCCGTCAGGGTGATCCACGAGGAGCCGCCCAAGCCGTTGCGGCAAGCCTGGACCGGGAAGGGCAAGGTCGACGAGGACCTGGAGACCATCGTCGGCAAGTCGCTGGAGAAGGACGCCGAAGACCGGTACGGCAGCGCGGCAGCGCTGTCGGAAGACATCGGGCGCTATCTGACCTCCCAGCCGATCCTGGCGCGCCCCCCCAGCACGGTCTACCAGCTGAAGAAACTGGTGGCGCGCAACAAGTTGGGCACCACGTTCGCGGCCACCGTTCTATTGCTGCTGATCGGCTTCGGCATCTGGATGAGTTACCTCTGGCGCCAGAGTGAAACGGCACGATTGCGCGCCGAGGCCAGCAACATACTGTCGTTGGCGCGGGTCCAGTCCGAGATCCCTCCATCTTCCGCCATCGCCTATGCACTTGCCTCCCTGGAGCTAGCCGACAGCCCCGCCGCTCGGCGTTTTGCTCTCGAGGCTCTCATGCAGGGTCCCACAGCCCAGGTAGCCAGACCCGCACCTTCCCTTGCTTCGACCTTCAGTCCTGATGGCGAGAGCCTGGCGGTGGGCACCCATGACTTCGATTCCGGCAACTCGGCCCTGGCCATCCTGTCGCCAGCAGGAGGCGAGGCGAATCTGATGGCATTCGGGCCGCAACCACCCGCCTACACCGCTTTCAACTCCAGCAACTCTCGGGTGTACTTCAAACGGGCAGGGGAACAGGTCGTCCATGCCTTGTCATTGCCCGATGGAGACGCAGTCGAATCCTCGGTTCCTGGGCCTGTCGACGCTCTGATTCAATCGCAAGATGGACGCTTCTTGATCACGGTTACCGCAGATGGTCTCAACTCTGCCCTGATTCGAAAATGGTCCAGCGATAGTCACGAGCTCGTCGCTGAGAGGACGATCCCGGGATTGCACACCGGTGACTTCGCCACCGTGATTGATGTCGATCCTTCCGCTGAGCACCTTGCCTACGGCTACGAAGGTGAGGTCTTGGTAGTGACATTGAACAGCGAGGACTCGCGGGAACCTCGCAAAGTGGGCTCCCATATGGGGATGCCTTACGTCCTGTTTCATCCTTCCGAACCGATCGTGGTATCTGCTGCCCGCGATACCGGGGAGATTCGCTTCTGGTCGCTGGACGGCGACCCGGAAGTGCCGGTTCGCGTCCTCGAGTTCAAAACCTTCTTCACCCGACCCCGATTCGACCCCACCGGCAGATTCCTTGGGGTAGGGGCTGCGGACAGCACGGCGTGGATCTGGGATCTCGAGGCCCCACCCAATGCCGGTCCGGTTCTGCTCGGGCGATCGGATTCGGACGCCATGATGTCGGTCAGCTTTCATCCGCGCGATCCCTGGCTGGTGACTGCCGACCAGGCGGGCACCACCTTCTGGTCCCTGGCCACACCCTGGCCCTCGGAGTTGCGCGGCCATGAGAGCCGCCTCGACGAAATGGCCTTCGACCCACAGGGCCGGTGGCTCCTGGCGACCGAGCCGTTCAAGGGTACCGCCAAGCTCTGGCCTCTGGAGGGGACCGAGGGTGTCAGCACCGTCCCACAGCAGGCCGGGCGCGATGTGGCGGTCGACCCAGCGGGAGACCGGTTCGCGATGGTGCTGGATGGGACGAGAGTCGATCTTGTCACTGTTGCAGACGGGAACAAGATGACCGTGGGAACAGGGGACTTCTGGGAGGCGGCATTCAGCATCGATGGCAGATACCTGGCGGCCAGCGGGGGTCAATTCGACGAGGAGGACCGGCGCATCAAGGTCTGGGATCTCGAAGGTGGTGAGGAGCAGATCATCCTGGACGCCGGCGACGGCGCGTTCGTTATGGACGTGCTCTTTCTCAGTGACAACCGGGTGGTCGGGTCCGGAGACGGCGGGGTTCGCATCTGGGATCTGGGGACACGCGATTCGGTGCAACTCATGGAAGGCCCGACCGGCTACCTGGCAGCCACTCCAGATGACAAGCACCTGCTGGTCCTGGTCGGCGAGGAGATAGAGATGCGGCATGGTGGGACGGTCAGAGTCCACGATCTCGAAGCGCAGACGGACTGGGACTTGACCACCCACGGCGCCAAGGTCCACGCCCTGGCCGTCGATCCCACTGGCACTGTGGTGGCCACCGGCGACACCTTCGGGGCCGTGCGCTTCGGCCCGATCACTGGAGAGGAACCCCATCTCCTTCTGGGACACCCCAGCAGCATCGAATCCATCGCCGTCGACCCCAAGAGTCGCTGGATCGCCTCAGGAGACGCCGACGGCCTCATCCGCCTCTGGCCGATCCCTGAACGAGAGTCCTTCCACACCCTGCCGCTCGACGAGTTCCTCACCCGCCTGGAGAGCCTGACCAACTACCGCGTGGTGGCCGACACCGAATCTCCCGACGGCTATCGTCTGGGCCTCGGCCCGTTCGAGGGCTGGCAGGAAGTGCCGGTCTGGTAGCGGCGCGGCCCCGATAGCCTGAATTGCCATCTCGGGGAGAGCCGATGACCTCGTCAAGGCTCCGTAACCGAAGATGGGCTGCCTTGCTGAGGCTCTCAGGAGTCGGAGATCAGGATTCCGACAAAGATTCTCCGTGATTGAACAAGGACTACATCCTTACTAGGATGAGGGCATGTCCAAGATCACATCCAAGCTACAGGTCACCATCCCCAAGGCAATCGCCGAGCAGTATGGCCTCAAGCCAGGAGACGAGATCGAGTTCCGAGCCTCTGGCGAGACGATTCGCATCATCCCGCCCAGCGGGCGAGTAGCAGATCGACTCAGCATCGAGGAGCGTCTACGCCTGTTCGACGAGGCTACGGCCCGTCAGCGCGAGCGGGAGAAGCACATGAAACTCCCAGCAGATTCGCCTACCGAGCGAGACTGGAAGCGAGAGGATCTGTACGACCGTGACAAGTCTCGTTGACACCAACATCCTGGTCTATCGGTACGACCCTCGATCTCCAACCAAGCAAGCCGTGGCCCGCGAGCTGCTGCGGAGCGGGCTCACGCGCCGAGAGCTGGTTCTGCCTCATCAAGCTGTCGTGGAGTTCGTAGCTGCAACGACCCGGCCACGCTCCGATCTGAGTGGCGCGTCGCTGCTGGCCCCCGAGGTCGCCTATCGCGAGGCCGAGGGGCTGATGCGCGAATTCCCCGTCATCTATCCCGATCAGGACATTCTGAACATGGCGCTCCGCGGCGTGTCGATCTACGGCCTGCCCTGGTTCGATGCCCATCTGTGGGCTTACGCCGAGGTCAATGGCCTGCCCGAGATCCTCTCGGAGGATTTCGAACACGGCCGCCACTATGGCCACGTAAGGGTCGTCGACCCGTTTCTCGTGGCCATGAACGAGATTCATGAGCTGCCACCGATGTACGACACGTCGGACATCTGATCGTCTCCACCACCCCAGGGCCACGTCGCTCAGCGGAAGTCGAAGACGATCGGAAAGAGGCCCACCACCACCCAGGCCCAAATCGCGTAGACCGGAAGGTAGCCTGTCTGCCAGCGCTCGAGAGCGACCACTGGGCTTCGCGAGCCCAGAAACCGGGCGTAGAGCACCGCTGACCAGCCTAGGTTGATGAGAAGAATGAGGTTCTCGCCCAGCGCCGCTACCTTGTTGGGACTGAAACCGAAGGCCGAGATACGGCTCGCGATCGCCCAGAGCGCCACAGCGTCGACGAGCAGGGCTGCAACCACCAGAATGAGCTGCAGGACGTCGAACGGTCCGGGCGGTGCCTGCGGGTCGCGCGCCGAAATCGCATAGAGCACCAGACCCAGTACCAGAACCAGCAGCAGATCGAAACCGATGAGCACCTCTCGCTCGACTTCGATCGCGCTGCCGGTCCAGAGCATGACGACCAGGAAGGCGACAAGAAGCAGCGTGAACAGCGGCGTGAAGAGACGGGTCAGCACCGGCGCCATGTTCTCGACCACGCTCTGCTTCGCCTCCACCAGCCAGGCGCTGATGATCACGGCACCCACGACACCGCAAGGCAGCAGCCACGATTCCAGGAAGGATTCGGCATCGACTCCGATGGCCTGGAAGATGAACAGCGTGAAGGCCATCAAGACGCCGCCTCCCAGGGCGATCAAGGCGTAGTAGATGAACCACTCGCCGGAGAAGCGAATGAAGTTCATGCGCTGGTCGTGGTCACGCCAACGACCACCCGTGTAGGCAAAGCCGACAGCCAACCACAGCGCCATCGGCAGGTGCAGCGCAGTCAGAACCATCGTCTGACCGCCCGCCTCGAAAGGCATGAGATTGACCGCCAGAGCGGCCACGACGAACAGCCCGGCCAACCCTGCCCAGCCCGCCCGTCCCAGGCCGCGCTTCCAGCCGAAGTAGCCGGCCAGAAACGGCAACACGAAGAGGCTGAGATTGAGCAAGTAGAACGATTCTGCAGCGTCACCCCGTGCGAAGATGCGACCCAGGAGCTCGGGCAGCTTGATGGCCACCGCAGCAGCCATTGCCAGACCGACCGCCACCATCGCTTCCCGATGCTTCCCCGTCGTGGATTCGGGCGAGCCGGGCGCGACAACGAGCTGTTTCCAGAGCCTTTCCGAATACTCGCGAGCAAACTCGCGCGACAGGGAATCGAGGTCACCCAAACGCTTCACGGCGACCAGAAACGCCTCATCGGCGGCAAGCCCTGCCTCTTCCAGCGCTGCGACCTCGTTGCGAAGGTGGTCCTCGAGCTCTTCGACATCCGCGGGGTGGATCGGTTGCCGGCGACGCAGATAGGTGCGCCACTCCCCGATACGCCCTTCCAGCAAGTCGCTATCCCGCATCCGTCCTGGCCTTCATGCGCTTGCCGGTACGGGTTGCACGGCACCAAACCAGACACTGCGCAACGCCGAGTCGACGACCTGCCACTGCCGCTGCTGGTCGGCGAGCTGCTGCATCCCCTGATCGGTCAACCGGTAGTACTTGCGACGCCTACCCACCTCGGATTTCCCCCATGTCGCTTCGACGTGCCCATTTCGCTCCAGGCGATGCAGCACTGGATAGAGCATGCCGTCTGTCCACTGCAGCTCCCCGTCCGAGAGTTCCCCGACCTTCCTGAGAATGGCATAGCCGTAGCTTTCGCCCTCGCTCAGGATCGCCAACACCAGCGGCGCGGCTGACGCGGCGACAAGATCCTTGCTGATGTTCATGGCCGCCCTTCTCTCGCGTGCGGATCGAGTTTGCAGCAATACACAGAAGCACTATACATTGTACTTCTATGCATTTTCAACTCGACCAGGCCTCTCCTCCACAGGAACGGGTCGGCGCCTCCGGGCCACCCAGTCCCAGCGCTCTTGTCAGCCCGGCTTTTCAGATCGCTCAGAAGTCTCCGGCGGGCTGCTGACTTTCGGGATGGGAGTGAGGTGTCTGACGTCCACGGTCTGAGTCGACGCCTCGAGAAGCGACGGAGCTTCGGTGTAGGATTCTCAATAGCCGCGATGAAGAGCACCCTGATCAGCGCCACACTTCTCCTGACAACCCTCACGCTCTCAGCAGGCGCGCGCGTTGGTAACGTGAACGAGAACCATCGGATCTCTCTCGCCCAGTGGTCCCTGCACCGCAACCTGGGGAGTGGTGACCTCGACAATCTCGACTTTCCTCGGGTGGCGGCCGAGGAGTCGGAATTCATCACATCGAGTGGGTCTCCCAGTTCTTTCAGGACAGAGCCGAGGATCGTGTCTATCTTCAGCAGATGAGGGATCAGTGCGACAACTACGGCGTGCAGAGCCTGCTGATCATGGTTGATGGTGAAGGCCATCTCGGTGCCCCCGATCCCGATGAACGACTGCAGGCTGTGGCCAATCACCGCAAGTGGATCGATGCCGCCGCCTTCCTCGGCGCTCGTGCCATCCGCGTCAACGGCAACGGACTGGGAGACCCTGGCGACATCCACACGGCGCTCGTCGCCTCCCTGAAAGCGCTCTCCGACGCCGCGGCTGAGAAGAACATCAGCATCCTGGTGGAGAACCACGGCATGACGAAGCCCGACGTTGGCTGGACCGCGGAGGTGCCATCTACCAACGGCGCGTGGCTTGCGGGAGTGCTCGCCGCGGTGGATCGGCCCAACGTGGGAGCCCTGCCAGACTTCGGAAACTTCTACGAGTACGACCGCTACCAGGGGGTCGAGGACCTGCTGCCCTTCGCTCATGGCATCAGTGCGAAGACCCACCTCTTCGATGACCAGGGTGAAGAAACCCAGACCAGCTTCCAGCGCATGTTCAAGCTGATCAACGCCTCCGGGTTCGACGGGTACATCGGTGTCGAATACGAGGGACCCGACGACTCCGGCCTGACCGAGTACCAGGGCATCCAGAAGACCATCGATCTGATCAAGCGCTACTTCCACCCAGCTCCGAGCCCGGAGTAGCCGGATCAAGGTCAGTGGCCGGCGCCCTTCCTCACTCGTAGATCTCGACGCGCACCCTGGCCGTTCCAGCCTTCTTGATTCCCAGCTTGCGGGCAGCCGAACCCGAGAGGTCGATGATCCTGCCGTCGACATGAGGGCCGCGATCGTTGATACGAACCCACACCAATTTGCCGTTGTCGAGACGGGTCACCCTGACCCTGGTGCCAAAGGCCAGGGTCCGGTGCGCGGCCGTGTCGCCCGCTTTTG
This sequence comes from uncultured Acidobacteriota bacterium, assembly GCA_963707075.1. GTDB lineage: Bacteria > Acidobacteriota > Thermoanaerobaculia > Multivoradales > JAHEKO01 > CAXMQZ01. The sequence goes on along the minus strand of CAVPOX010000001.1, from coordinate 80,023 downwards.
TACTTCTTGCCGCTGGCCGTCTTGCTACCGTGGAACGAATCGGCATGGTCGGAAGCGACACCCTCTTCGACGCGCGTCGCCTCGCCGCAAGCCAGGCTGGCGAGTAGGGCCAGAGCCATCAACATCACCCAAGACTTTCCACGCATGAGGAGAGGTTCCATTGGCATTGCTGCATAGGAGCGAAGTGATGTCCCACACCCCCTCCTGATCGCTCGACGGATAGGACTCAGCGTCTTGGCGCGTGACGGGCCGGGTCGGCTATCGGGCGCTTGGGTCAGTGGTCGTGGCGGGCTCATCGCCTCGCCGACTCCAGAACGATCGTTCTGGTCTCGTAACCGCGGCCTGGTCCCCGAGTCGCAGAGTCGCTCGTAGGCCACTCGCAGAGGGTGATCGGCACGGGTCTGACAAATGGCCGCGACGGCAGCGCTCTTGAAGATCGCCTTGAGAGCGGGATTGTGATTGCGATTCAGTCCCCGGGTGCGAATGGCCTGGGCCTTGATCCAGCCGCCCTGGCTCGGAATCCAATCGGCCGAGGACCGGGTGACCACCCCAAAGCCGCAGTAGCTCCAGAATTGGCGTTTGCTGCGAAACCGGTGGCGCGTGATGACGATTGCGATGAGGAGCGCTGCTCGGATCGGTCCGATACCTGGAGCCGTTTCGAGGATCCTCGAGATGTGGTGCCGGTGGGATTCCCGCACCAGAGCCGCTCCGGCCTCGGCTTTGAGCTCGGTCAGGCCGTCGAGCTCGATGCCGAGCAGCCTTGCCGCTGGACGCATCGCCGGCGGTAGCTGCTCGAGCCACTGGTCGCGCCGAGCTGGATCGTAAACACTTCGTTCCGGTGCAGCGGATGCCGCGGCGTGCGAGCTGACTCTTCAAGCGGTTCTTGGCTCGCGTCGTGTCGATGGCAAGGGCTTGGTAGACCCGCGCCCACTCGCGCAGCTCCTTGTAGCGCTCCGGAGCCTTGAAGACTCCGGGGCCGGCCTGTCCGATCCGCAGCTTCTCGGCCAGGCCGTGCGCATCGATCGCGTCGCTCTTGGCTCCTCGGGGTCCACTCGTTCTGGTAGACGACGAGCTCGACCACGTGCGGAGACAGAATCTCGTAGAGCCATTCGCTCCAGGTGCCCTCTTCGATGCAGACGTGGAGCTTTCCCCTCAGTCTGCGGACGTAATCGACGAGAGCATGACCATTGGTCTCGACAACCTCGCGGGTGACTCGTTTGCCGGTCGCGCTCAGAACGCAGATCGTCGAGCTGTCGCGGTGGACATCGATACCGAGATATCGTGCCATGGCGGTCCTCCTTCCTTTGGGCTCGATGCCCGGGTCGTTGGTGAATCAACCCAAGCATCTCCCGAATGAAGGGGGCCGCCACTTTGCGACTGATCATCTCGCCATCTCCAAGACGCGTCTTCCTACGTATCAGCTATCGTAGCCCAGAACCAGCACAGTGGTCAGCTCGGCGTCTACTCTGTGCTCACCGCCGGTGTCAGGGACGCTTCGGAATCGATGGTGGCGAGGGCCGCCTCGATTCGAGTGACCTGACCAGCATCGCCCCGAGACCGATAGAACTCTGCCGCGGCACCGAGACAGGCCCGTCGGTAGTCGGGGAAGTCCGTGGTCTCCAGCAGCGGCGGCAGGGACCTCGCGAAGTGGGGCTCGGCCATCGCGAGCTGGTCTTGCTGCACGAGCGCCCGGGCGAGGCGGCATCGTGCGATGGCGGTGACTGGATGAGCAGACGGCAGCGCCTGCTCGAGGACAGCAATCGCCTGCTTCGTGGTCGCCTCGGCGGCGGCGGGGTCGCGTTGCGTGAGATAGATCTCCGACAACGTCAGCAGCGGCAGAGCTCGAACGAAGTTGTCCTCGGCCACCTTGTCGCGGTAGATCTGGGCGGCGCGCTCGAGAGGCACTTTGGCCTCTTCCAGGCGGTCCAAACGGACCAACGAAGTGCCCAGATTCTGCAAGAAATGGGCGACCTCGGGATGATCCGGGCCGTAGACCCGCTCACCGATCTCCACCACCTCGGCCAGAATCCTGGCGGCTTCGGCAAACTCCTCCCCACTCATCTGGAGCAGCGCGAAGTTGTTCATGGTCGACAATCGGGTGCCGTGATCGGCACCCAGCGTTCCCTCGAGCGCGTCGATCGCCGCCCGAAATGTTTTATCGGCCTCCTCGCGTTTTCCTCGAGCGCTGTACACCGTCGCCAGCGTAGCCCGAGCCAGACCCGAGGGGGACGATGTAACGCCGAACTGGGTGTCGGCCAGCTCGACGGCCCGATCGGGCCGAGCTTTCAGCCTCATCGAACCTGCCCCGCAGCCGCTGAGCGTCGGCCAGGCTACGGATGGCTTCCACCTGCGTCAGGGGCGGCACCTGCGCTCTTCGGGTGAGGTCGACTGCGGCCCGCAGCTGCTCCTCCGCTGCCTCGGGTTGAGAGATGGCGAACAGGTGCCTGCCGAGCAGCGTCCGGGCATCGGCGATTTCCCTTCCGTCCGGCGGTGCAGCAGCAAGAGCGAGCTCCAACCGCTCTTCATGCAGCTCGGTGGCGCGCTCAAGCTCACCCAGTCCAGCAACGATCGTGGCGAGATCTCCCAAGCTGTCTCGGACTGGGCGCGTCGACGAGCCATAGAGGGAGCGCTGCAGCTCCAGAGCCTCCTGACGCAGCGGCAGGGCCTGTTGAAAAGCTCCAAGATCTTCATAGACACCCGCGATGGCCGAGAGAATCGAGGCACGAGCTTCGGGCTGGGATTCAAGCGAGCCATCGAGACGCTCGACACCGAGATCGAGTGCTTCGAGTACGGTGATTCGCCGGCCGCGTTGGCTGTCGGCCGGAACATAGGGATTGGCGCTCGAGAAGAGATCGACCAGGAAGCGCTGCACCTCTTCAGCTCGGTCGGCCTCCAACTCCGCCTTGTTGCGTTCCGCCTCCAGCCGATCGGTGTAGCGGACCAGCGTGGCGATATAGAGGCCCAGCATGGCCAGGGCAACCACAGCGACCGGCGCTATCCAGGGGTTGCGGCGCAGGAACTTGCTTGTCTGGTAGCCGAAGCTGTCTGGACGAGCCGAGATAGTGCGACCGTCGAGGAAGCGACGAAGGTCGTCCGCAAGGTTGGCAGCGGAGGCGTAGCGTCGCGACACTTCAGCCTTGAGCGCCTTGCCGACGATGGTGTCGAGATCACCTCGTAGCGTCCGGCGAAGCTGGGCCGGGCTGCTCGAGCGCGCTCTCGCGATCTCGAATCCCTCTTCTGTCGACTCGACGGTGGTACTGGGGAGGGGAACGTTGGCCCTCTTGGCGAGCTCCTGGAGCTCCAGCGGCGAGCCCTCTCCAGCCGGAAATGGTCGTCTGCCTGTCAACAACCGAAACAGCAGCGCACCAAGCTGGTAGACATCCGTGGCGGTGGTGATGGGCTCACCTCTGAGTTGCTCGGGGCTGGCGTGATCCGGAGTGAGCAGGTATGACCCGGTGCGTGTGTGCAGAGCACCGGCTGCCGGGTCGAGGATCTTGGCAATCCCGAAATCGAGCAGCTTGACATGACCATCGGCTGTCACCAGGATGTTGGAGGGCTTGAGATCCCGATGAACAATCAGGTTGGTGTGGGCTTCATTGACTGCATCGACCACCTGCAGCATCAGGCGCAGCCGGCGGCGAACATCGAGCTGCTCCCGATCGCAGTAGTCGATCAGCGGCACCCCTTCGACATGCTCCATGACCAGGAAGGGCCGGCCATTCGGCGTCGAACCGCCATCGAACAACCGAGCGATGTTTGGGTGCTTCAGCTGGGCCAGGATCTGGCGCTCTGTAACGAAGCGATGCAGGATGTCGTCGGTGTCGAGCCCCCGACGCAAAACCTTGAGTGCGACCTGTTGGTGAAATCCCTTACCCTCGTGTTCAGCCAGATAGACCGTTCCCATCCCGCCGCGTCCGAGCTCTCGCAACAAGCTGTAGCGACCGATTCGGCCCAGGCCCGTTTCACCAGCGCCGAGCTCTTCGATGAAGGCCTGCGAGAGCCCCCGGGTCGGGCACGTCGAGCCGGTCGTCGGCACTCTCAGCAATAGCGAGCAGGTCGAGCACCGAGGTCAGCAGGGCGGAGTCTTCTTCACACTTGGCCTCGAGAAAGCTCTGCCGCTCGCGACTGGGCCGATCGAGTGCGGAGTCGAGTAGCCGATCGATCTCTTCCCATCGACTCCACATCGACTCTCTGTTAGCACTCACAAATCGACCCGATCCCGGGACTCGCTCTTGCCCAACTCCGCAAGGAGATAGGCTCGGGCCTTGATCCAGTCGCGCTCGACGGTCCTGATCGACAGACCCAGCGCCTGAGCGATCTCGCGACTCGGCATCCCACCGAAGAACCGGCACTCCACGACCTGGGCCATGCGCTCATCCCGCCCTTCGAGTCGGACGAGGGCTTGATCGAGGGTCAACAGCTCCACCACCTTGGGGTCGGCGCCGTCGAGATCTTCATTCAGCGACACATGGATCTCGTTGCCACCACGCCGGGAAGCGTTGCGACGGCGGGCGTAGTCGATCAACAGATGCCGCATCACCTTCGACGCCAGGGCGAGAAACTGTGGTTGACCCTGCCAACCGGAGCCGGTTCGCTCGGAGAGCTCGAGATAGGCCTCATTGACCAAGGCAGTCGTTGACAGGGTGTGGTCGCGCCTCTCCCTGGAGAGGTGGCGATGGGCAATGGCGCGCAGGTCTTCGTAGACCAGCTCGACGATCGCATCGAGGGCCTGCCGATCACCTTCGTTCCAGCGCTCGATCAGCGCTGCCAGCCTGTCGTGGTCGGGCACAGCCCAAGGCTACGCCAGGCGAAACCTCATGACAACTGACATGCAAGGTCTGTGGTCACAGAGCTTCCCGCTAGGGCACGGCTACCCAGCGCCAGAGACTGTCTGTGCCTCCTGGATGAACCACTCGAAATCATCACAGAAGAGACAATAGTCCAGGTCGCGTCCGATCAGGAAGTTCTGATCGATCGTATCCGGCTCCGGTTCGCCATCCCAGGTATTCGATTGCCAGGTGGTGGCCAGTCGCCCATACCATCCATGAGCAGCCGGATAGTTTTGTCCGGCGTTGTTGTCCCAGACGTTGTACTGGACCTGGTTGTCGTCTGTTCCATCGCCGTCGGCGTCGAAGGCGCCCGGGCCGCTCACGACCCGCGCTTCGACGCTCTCGGTCGTATCGGGACCCGCGCTCACCGTGTCGCTGTTCCAGGTCACCAGAAAGCCGACTGGACCAAGTTCGGCGATTCGCGGATAACGCTGGATACCGGCGAAGAGGTTATTGATGCGGAAGTCATTTCCCAGTGGACTGAGATCGGCATCGAGCATCTGACCCCTTATCTCCGTATTCGAGCCCGCCGGCAGGGGTGGATTCTCGCTACCGCTGTCTTCCCAGACGATCAGCACCCGGCCGTCCCAGCCGACCGCAGCATCTGTGCTGCTGGTAGGAGCCGCATTGTTGAAGGTGTTGATCTTGAAATTGCCACCAACCGGACCACCTGCCGCATTGAAACGTCGGCCCCGGACTTCTTGCGTGGAGGTCTCGACCCAGACCACCAGGAAGCCCCCGTCGTTGAGCTCGGTCACCGACGACCAGCGCTCGGTACCGTTGCTGGCGGCGTTGAGCCTAAACTCGGCACCCGGCACCCCGGCGACGCTCACCAGACTTCCCCGTATATCTCCCCAGCCGTCTCCCAGGAACTGGCTGTTCCGCCACGCCACGATATAGCCGCCGGGGCTGCCGTCGACGGTGCGAAGCGCGGCGACGTCGGCATAGACGTTGACTTGTTCGTGTGTTGGCACCATGCTCACGAGCTGCTCGCCACCCACCGGATTACCGCTGGCGTCGAACGCCTGACTGCGAACCATGTACTGGTCGAAGGTCTGACCCGAAGGTGTTTCCGAGCTCTGGTAGATCACCAGAAACGATCCGTCGGACGAGACCGCAACCCGGGGAAAATGTTGTTCTTTCTCGATGGTGGAGTTGATCCTCCTCGGGTCTTCCAGGGGATTGCCGTTGGCGTCGAAGCGGCGGAGGTAGATGTCCAGGCGGTCGTCACCGAAAGCTTCCCAGACTTGAATCCTCCTTCCCTCGGCGTCGACCGCGACATCGGGGAAATTGGGATCGTCCGGCTGGACATTGTCTGGTCCATCGATCCAGAGCTCGGGACCCGCCAGCTCGGTAACAGCTGGGACCACCCCCTGATCCGCCGCCATCAGGGCCGTGCTGAAAACCAGGAAAATACCTACCAGCAACAGGTTGGTGCCTCTCGAAGAAGTCATCACTTTCCTCCATCCCAGGCTGTTCGAAGCAACCCAGATCTCTTCATTGGTCTCTCACCAGGGTGAGATCAAGTTTCCTTCGCTCGTGGTTCTTCAGGTGTCTCTGTCTGCTATTGCGCAATTTCCGGCGAAAAGCGTCATCGACACGACAAGACCGGGTAAACCAGGCGTTAGGATTGCCCGCATGACATTCACCACTGGGAAAAGGCGCCGACTCGTTACTCCCGCGATCTTCATTGTTGCCCTGGGATCATGGCTTGTGAAACCCGTCAACGCAGAGAGCCCAGATCCGGCTGAAGGTCTCGCAGAGATCATCGATAAGGCCGGCGATGTCGAGATCGAGGCGCACTCCGCGAGCGAGTACCAGGCTGCCGCCGAAACCTACCGTGAGCTGCTTGCGCAACTCCGGGCGCTCGATCGGAAGTCGTTGAAGGGTGACGACTCGGTCGATGCCGATCTGCTCGAGGCGCACCTCGCCACTCGGCTCTTCGAGATCGAGGAGCTCGAGCTCCATCGACTGCAGCCGGTCCGCTATCTGGCTCTCAACAAGACCGACAATCTGTTCGTCAGACCCTGCGCGCTGCCCGACAAGGCGGTGGCCGATGCCCGCGACGAGCTCCTTCGCCTGCCGCAGGTGCTCGCCAACGCGCGCCAGAATCTCACTCGACCGGCCCGGACCTGGACCGAAAATGCCATCTACACCGCCTACTTCGCCGAGCTGATGCTGGCCGAGGAGCTTGACACAGTCTGCGTCGACGACCCGGATCTGAGAAAGGCGTTGCTGGCGGCCGGCGAATCGGCGTTGGTCGCCGTGCGGGACTACTCCGCCTGGATGCAGAGCGAGCTGCTGCCCCGCTCGGATCGCTCCCCCGCCTGGGAGCCCGAGCAGATCGAGTTCTACCAGTTCCGGCTCGAAGGCCTGGAGGACTACGGCGTCGAGGAGATGCTACGCGTCGCCGAGCTGGAAGAGCAGGAAACCCTCTCACAGATGCGCGAGCTCGCCCTGAGGATCCACCCGTCGGGCGATCTGGCGACCGTCTGGAACCTGATGAAGGAAGAGGCACCACCCTGGCCCGAGGTGTACCCGATGGCCGTGCGCTACGTCGAGCTCGCCGACCAGTGGCTGCGCGGGCCTGGCTCGCATCTGGTCGAAATTCCGAAGAACTTCGACTACGGCGTGCAGCTCGCCTCGCCAATGGCACGTCGCATCCTGTCTTTTGGCGGTGCCAACTATGGACCGACCCTGGGAGGCCGCATCTCCGGCTACTACATCCTGACGCCCATCGAGGACCGCCTCAGCGAGGAAGACAAGCGCAGTCGCCTGAAGTCCTACAACCCCTACTGGACGCACGTGATCTCGTATCACGAGTGGTTGGGACACAACGTCCAGCGCGCCATCGCCGAAGCGTTCAACACACGACCCATGCGACGGCTCTTCTGGTCGACCTATCTGAGCCAGGCCTGGTCGTTCTACCTCGAGAAGCTGCTCGAGGACGAGGGGTACTACGAGGACGTCTTGCCGCACATGGAGGCACTCAAGACTCGCATGGCGCGACTGCAGATGCGTATGTGGCGCATCCAGCGTATCCTCACCAAGCTCCGCATGGCCACCGGTGAGATGACGTTCGACGATGCGGTCCAGGCCTACGTGGACAAGATAGGCATGGAGCCCACCAACGCCCTGATCGAGGTGCAGCGCGACTCACAGAATCCGACCCCGCCCGGACGCGAGATCATCGGCGAGCGAGTCCTTCTGCAGATTCGTGACGAGTACCAGCGACGGATGGGCGAGCACTACCAGATCAAGGCCTTCCATGAGGCTTTGCTGCGCTATGGCGAGCTGCCGCTGCCGACCGTGCGGCGACTGATACTCGGCGACTACTGAGGCCCCCCAGTGGGCCTGGCTCATGCCGAGCGCGCCTCCGGCGTGACAGCGCCGACCGGAACCTCATCAGGCGGCAGGCCGGAGGCAGCCTCCAGCCGACCACTGCAGTTGAAGAACGAGATCAACGCAGTCGCTTCATAGATGGCATCTTCGCTCCAACCCGCTTCGCGCAGGGCATCGATATCCCTGTCCTCGAGCTGGCCAGGGGCCTTGGTGAGCTTCTCGGCATAGGCCAGCAGCGATGCGGTTTCTGCGTCGAGATCGTAGGTACGCCAGGTGGTCGCGAACTCGCTGGAAAGGTGCTCGTCACCCGTGAGACGGCGCACGGCCGTCGTGTGGAGAGCCAGTCACGGTGCCCCGCTGATATGACCGTTCACCACTACAGCAACCATCTCGCGTTGGACCCGACTGAGCGGTGAGCTCTGCCTCAGCTGGAGGTGGTTGTAGATTGCGCCGACATGTCGGGCAAGACCGATATCCGGCAGAAGAATCTTGAAGATCCCCGGCAGATAGCCATACTGACGCTTGGTGTACCAGACCAGCGCCCGCTGCAGACCCCGAGCCTGGTCTTCTGAAATCGTCTTGATTCGGGCCATGGTGATCTCCTTTTCACTGCACATTTATGTTTAATGAAATGCACTATACAGACACCGGGCCGGCGTGTCAACATTGGCTGCACAGCCATGGTCAATCAAAAGAAATCCACCCGCCGCTACCGCCTGAAGAAGCGCGCCGACGCCATGGCTGAAACCCGGCAACGCATCGCGGCGGCTGCCGTCGATCTACACGGAACGGTCGGGCCGGCCCGCACGACGTGGAGTGCAGTTGCCGACCGGGCAGGTGTGCAGCGCCATACCGTCTATCGCCACTTCCCCACCGAAGCCGATCTCTTCGCAGCCTGCTCAGGACACTTCTTTACCGAGCACCCACTCCCCGACAGCGAGCCCTGGCAGAAGATCGACGACCCCCGCAAGCGACTGCAACAAGCACTCGACGATCTCTACGCCTACTATGAAACCACTGAGCAGATGTTCAGCAATGTCCTGCGGGACGCCGAGTTGATCGAAGCTCTGCGCCCAACACTCGCCCCCATCGGCCAGTACCTCAGCGAAGTGGTCCGCATTCTGGCTGCGGGATGGGGTGTTCGCGGTCGAAGCACGACCCTGCTGGCCGCAGCAATACAGCATGCAATCGACTTCCGGGCCTGGCGTTCACTGACCCAGGAGAGTCGCATCACCCGAGCCGAAGCCATCGAGTTGATGACAGGCCTGGTTGAGACCGCTGCCGCCAAACGCTGAGCACCCGATCCAGGACCCGCCGAATCCGACAGTGGCTGCTGGCCTCACGCGACCCGCAAGGCTATCCTCGCCCGCCATGCCGATGTCGACTCAACTCCGTCAGCGGGACATCTTCCGGTTCTGGCTACCGCTGGCTTCGACCTGGTTGATGATGGCCTTCGAGGGCCCGTTCCTCGCAGCTCTCATCGCCCGGCTGCCCGATCCTCGATACAACCTGGCGGCCTACGGCGTGGCCTTCGCTGTCGCCATCATCATCGAAGCACCGGTGATCATGATGCTGGGAGCCTCGACGGCACTCGTGGACGGAAGGATCTCCTTCCTCAGGCTGCGTCGCTTCACCCAGACTTTGAACGCTCTGACCACCCTGGTCATGGTCGTTCTCATCGCGACACCGGCCTTCGAGCTTGTCTTTCGCGGTTTGATTGGCCTCGAGGAGCAGGTCGCTGGTCTCACGCGTGTTGCGCTCCTCATCCTTCTCCCCTGGCCAGCTGCGATTGGCTACCGGCGATTCCACCAGGGACTCCTCATTCGCAGCGGCTCGACACGCCTGGTGGCCTACGGCACCGCGGTTCGGTTGACTTCGATGGCGGCAACTGCCCTGGTGCTCTTCTTCGCCAGCAGCCTCCCTGGGGCCTGGATCGCGGCTTGTGCACTTTCAGTGGGGGTGATGGTCGAGGCGATCAGTGCTCGTTTCCTGGCGAGTAGCGAAGTCCGCCACCTCACCTCGGGACAGGCACCAACTGGGACTCCTGTGACCTACCGGGATATCTGGAACTTCTACATACCGCTCGCCTGGACTTCTGTAGTTGGTCTGGCCGCCCACCCCATGGTGACGTTCTTCATGGGGCATGCCGTTCGCTCCCTCGACTCGCTGGCGGTCCTACCGGTGATCAACGCTCTCACCTTTATCTTTCGCGCACTCGGACTCGCCTACCAGGAAGTCGTGATCACCATGCTCGATCGGAGAGAGTCCAGTAGGGGTCCAGTGCTCCGCTTTGCCGCCACACTCGGGCTCGCCAGCTCAGTCGGCCTGGCCCTCATCGTCGCCACGCCTCTGTCAGAGGTTTGGTTTCAGACTCTCTCGGGGCTCGACGAAAGCCTCTACCGCTTCGCCCTGATGCCGGCGCGCATACTCATTCCGTTTCCGGCCATTTCAGTGCTGTTGTCACTGCAGCGCGGACTCCTGATGCACTCACGGCACACCCGCCCGATCACCTGGGCCACCGTGGTGGAAATCGCCGGTATCGCCTCGCTTCTCACCCTGCTCGTGGTGAAGCTGCAGGTGGTGGGGGCGGTGGGGGCGGCAACGGCGTTCCTGGGCGGCCGTTTGATGGGCAACCTGGTTTTGTTGCCCTCGTTCAGGCAAAACAGCGGCAAGCGTTCCCGAGCCGGCAAACCAGGAATTCACCTATCCAAGACCGAGTAAGGGCCTGAGGATGGTGTCGGCTCTCTTGGCACTGGAGGGCTCGCAGGTCCGACGGCGAGTGCGGGCAAGGTGCGTGAAACTGCCACTTGCCGTATCGCCGGGATGCTCCCGTTCCAGCAACCGCTGAACCCGGCTCTCGTGTAGTCTTCCCATGCTTCACCGAAAGGAGTCCGGTTTGAGCGATCCGCAACCCGAAGAGAGCCGCGGCGCGACCCGTTGGGTAGTGCTCATCCTGATGAGCCTGGTGATCTTCGCCAACTACTACCTCTACGACTGCTTCTCGACACTCAAGGGCACGCTACAGACCGAGCTCGGGGCCTCCTCCACCCAGTGGGGGCTGATCCGCAACTTCTACAACGTCCCGAATACCTTTCTCTTCATGGCCCTTCTCGGAGGGATCTTCCTGGACCGCTTCGGTATCCGGAAGACCGGCTTCGTCTTCACCTTGCTCTGCGCCCTCGGTGGGATCGTCACCGCCTACGGTGTGAGCGACGCCTTCCGCGCCGGCGGATTCGGGTACGGCTTCATGGGCTCGTTTCTGCCCCAATACTCACCTGAGCTCAAGATGATGATGTTCGGGCGACTGCTTTTTGGCCTCGGGGCCGAGACCCAGATCGTCATGCTCAACAAGGTGCTGGCCAAGTGGTTCATGGGCAAGGAGCTGGCTCTGGCTTTCGGTCTCAACCTGGGCTTTGCGCGGGTGGGTAGCGCCCTGGGTATGTCGATGTCACCGAGAATCGCCGAGCGCTTCAGCTTCCACACATCCCTGTGGCTCGGCGCGGTCGTCATGATCTCGAGCGTGATCCTCTTTGTCATCTACATGGCCATGGACTACCGCGACGAGAAGAAGCGTGGCACCGGCGATGCCGCCAGGCTCGCCGCCGAGGAAGAGTTTCACATCAACGATGTCCTGAGGCTGTTTGCGAACAAGTCCTACCTCTACATCATGCTTCTCTGCGCGACCTTCTACGCCATCGTGTTCCCGTTTCAGGACTACCTGGCCGACATGCTCAAGCACAAGTACGGCTATGCCGAAATTACCGCAGGGGACTTCACCTCGCTCATCCCCTGGGGCGCCGCGATCTTCACCATCATCTTCGGCGCGTTCGTCGACAAGAAGGGGCTGCGAGCCACGCTGATGATTGGTGGCTCCGTCCTTCTGGTCGCCTCACACCTGGGATTCGCACTGACGCATATCACCCCCTGGCTGTTGGTGCCGATGTTCGGAATCGCCTTCTCGCTGGTTCCCTCTGCCATGTGGCCGGCCGTCGCGTTGATCGTCGAGGAGAAGCGCCTCGGCACGGCCTACGGATTGATGACCTGGATGCAAAATCTATGGTGGTGGACCATGGCGTTGATCGCCGGCTGGGTGCTGGATAAGTCGAATCCGCAGGTCACCGTCGAGGCCCTGCAGGCTGGAACAGGCGTCTACGACTACACCATCACCATGCTGACCTTCGCTGCCTTTGGACTCTTTGCCGTCTACTTCGCCATTCGTCTCAAGATGACAGATCGTGGCCCCGACTCGCACGGCCTCGAGCTGCCGAGCGCTGAAGCAGCCGCACTCAACAGGGCGAGGCAAGCCGAGAGCGCCACCTAGTCAAGAGGGGGAATGGCAGTAAGATAATTCAGTGACACGGGGAAACCGCGGTCCGCACCTGTCTCGAGCTCACCTTGTCGCTTTCCTGGTGCTGGGTGCGGCGAGCACGCCAGGCCTGGCCCAGTCCTATTCAGACACAGAGAGAGTGACAGTCATCGAGCTGCCTGTGGAGCTCCGGTCCTCCTCCCGGCCGGAGGGCCCTGCGCAAAAGCCGCCGGGCAACTTGAGCGCCGGAGACTTCGAGATCCTGATCGACGGACGCCTGCAAGAGGTGGTCGCGGTGGACTCCGTCAGCACCATTGGCCCCTTGCCGCTGCATCTCCTCATCTATGTCGAGGCCGCTCTGTCGGATGGCCGCGAGCTCGAGGATTCACTGGATCTCGTCGCTTCCCTGGCCGGTCAGATCAGTGAAGTGGCGACGGTCGACCTGGTGATTGCCGATCCTGATCCCCGGTTCTTGCTGCAGCGGAGCACCGAACCCGATGTTCTGGAGAACTTGCTGGCGTCACCCAACTGGGGAGACTCGGCCAGCGACAACCTGCGAGCCCTACGAGCCGGGTTTCTCGAGGCGTTGAGGGACACCGAGACCGAGATCGATCTCCATACACTGCAAACAGCCTTCGCGTTCGAGGAGGCTCGGCTGGTGCAACAACGACTCGATCTCCTGCTCTCCTTCGTGGCCGATCGCCCGGCCGCGGGTCGGCAGAAGGTCCTGCTGCTGGTGGGCCTGCAGTTCGATCTCGATCCCTTGGAGTTCTACAGTGCCTGGGGCGATGGCGCATCGAGGCCTCTCCAGGAGGAACCTCTGGAAGCTCCAAAGATCAACGACAGTACCCAGGCTCTGGCTGCGACTCTGGGTGGCCTCGGATGGCTGACCTACCCCATTGCGCCGCCACCGAGGGAGAGCCCGCTGCGACCGGGACTCCGGGTCGGCAAATGGCGCGTCACGGGCCCGGCTGGGGGTCGAGTCATCGGCCTGCGGCTGGCTCGGGAAGCGGAACGGGATCCGGAGTTGGCCCGCGGGTATCTGAAGAACGGACAGTCTCTACTGGAACAGGGATCCGCAGTCGAGGCGGAGAAAGCCTTCCGACTCGCTTTGCATCATTTCTCTGGGGACCGTCGCACTGCCGAGGAGCAAGCCCAGGCCGCGGCTGGACTGGCAGAGGCCCTCGAGGCTCAGGGGCGCAGCGTCAAGGCTCGCGGGACCTTGCGAATGGCCTCCGATCTCGATGCCGAGGTAGCCGCGGACCATCCCGAGGCCCTCGCCGTGCTGCTGGAGCCGACAGAGAGCCTGGAAGCTCTGGCACTCGCATCTTCGGGTCGCGTGCTTTTCGCGCAGCAGGAACTGCAGGATTCGCTCCACGATCTGAAGCAACGTCTCAGACTCTCCTTCCAGATGCCCGGCAATCCCACGGGGGATCTCTACGCCGCGGAAGTAAGGTATCTCCGCAAGGGAATGCTCGCTCAGGCACCTGCCTGGGTCCGCTTCGGATCACCACCGAGTGTGGCCGCGGCGCGAGTCCGCCTGCTGCGTGAGGATGCAGGCGTCGAACCGCCCGTCGTCCTCGATGCGCATGCCGGACGTTCGGCAGAGGAACCCGCAGTCACCAGGCTCGAGTTCATTCTGCCGCCGATCGACGACGGCGAGGTGGGTCGGAGTGACCAGGAACGGGCCTGCCGGTTGACGATGACCATCCTGGCGGAAGATGCGCCGACGGAAGTCGAGCAGCAGCAGGTTGTCTGCCGCCCGACAGCGGGCGGATTGGCGGGCTCAGCCAGACTGTCCGTGCCGGAGCAGGAAGAGCTTCTCGGAATACTCATCGAGGATCTGGCAACCGGTAATTGGGGCGCTGACATTTTCGAGATAACAACGCCCTGACGGCTACAAGACTGCTTTGGATATAGAGTTCCCGGCACCATGAGGAAGATTCGAGAGTTGGACGACACCGAGGTGCGCGTGCTCGGAGCGTTGATGGAGAAAGAGCAAGCGACTCCTGACTACTACCCGATGACCATCAACGCGCTGATCGCCGCCTGCAATCAGAAGAGCAACCGCGAGCCGGTAACCGAGCTGAGCGAGACCGAGGTGGTGGAAGCGCTCGACCGGCTGCGCAAGGATGTCCTGGCGTGGCGCAGCGACGGCGCGCGCGTCGAGCGCTGGAGTCAGTCGATCAGCCGCCGTCTCGAGCTGAGCTCGGCATCGAAGGCCATCTTGACCCTCCTGATGCTGCGCGGACCACAGACACCCGGCCAGCTCCGCTCACGCAGCGGCCGACTGCACGCCTTCTCCGACCTGGCCGAGGTCGAGGCCACTCTGCACGAAATGGCCGCGGGCGATTCTCCTCTGGCGGTCGAGCTGCAGCGGCAACCGGGCACCAAAGAGAACCGCTGGGCTCACCTGCTTGGCGCCGAGCCTGCTGTTGACGTCAGACCTGCCGCCAGAGAGACGCCGCGCCCCCAATTTGTAGCCCTGGAGGAACCCGGGTTGAGCGAGCGGCTGGAGACCGTAGAACAGCGCCTGGAAGAGCTCGCTCGGGAGCTCGCCAGACTGCGGGAGGAACTGGGTAGCTAGCGCCTGAGCGCCAAAGGAGAAGACGATGCAATGGATCGCCTCGCTCTTTGTGCAGAAACCCCTCAACATCCTGGTCGTCGCCGCGCTTTTCGCCGCCGGCTACTGCCTGCTTCGATTCACGGCGCTCGGAGAAAGGAAGCACTATTCGGCACTCCTGGTGCCAACCATCACCTGGGGGCTCTACGCCGCGTGGGAATGGCTCGTTCTGTGGAAGACACCCGGGGCCGATATCCGTGTCGACCTGCTCTTGATCTTCCCGGTACTGCTGATCGTCTCCGTCTGGTTCACCATCCGCGCCTTGCGATGAGCTCTCCACGGCACGCTGCTGGCAGAACTCGAGCTCGAGCCTGGACGACCCCGTCGTCTCTCCCTGGAGTCCGTCGAAGCGGACTACGTCCAGCCCTCGGACTGATTCTCTCACCTGGGATGGCCTCCTGATCGGGACCGACGAAGACGGCCTCGTCACCATACTTCTGGCGCTCCCGGTCGATTTTCGCGACGATGAGGTCACGACGAACCAGCAACGTTTTGCGCTGTCCACGAGTGGCCAGACCGATCAAGAGCTCGTCCAGCCGGCCTCTTTCGAGAGCTTTCAGGCGCACGTAGATCTCCCTCGTCAGCCAGATCCGATTCTGCTCGAATTCCTCCTGCAGCTCCTTCTTCTCCCGAAAAGACCGGCCATGGTCGATCATGTAGACCCGCACCGTTGACGGGTTGACCAGAGTGTTGGGCGGACGACGGTCCACGTTGTAGATAAGAGAATCGAACATCCTCACGATCGACATCTGTCGCGCCAGAGATGCTGTTTCGACTCCGTTGAAGGTGCGCGTCACCCGATTCTCGTGGACCGTGTCGGGGATCCACGCGACCAGAGCACCCTCCCTGCCCCGGTGACGTCGGAGAACCGCAACGGGCACCATCCCCAGTCCCAGCTCTCGATCGACACGGTACGCGGCCACCTCATACTGGTAACGATCGGAGAAATTGAACTCGCGGTCGCCGCTGACGTGCACAGTGACGCCCGGCCGGTAGAAATCGAGCGATTTGAAAACGGCCTTCTGTTCACGCCCATCACAGTCGAGAGTGAGCTTGAGCGCCCCGGTCAGCCCGGGGAGTACCTCCCAACCCTTGAGGATCTTGCCCTTGGCGAGACAGACCTCCATCTCGGCATCGGACTGAGCAGAGGTCGGGAGGGCGCAAAGCCCAAAAGCGATGAGCACCAGTAGACCGATGATTCCTGGGCTGCTCCGCGAGGCGATCATGCCCGGCACCTCTACAATTCAGTCTACTCCCACGGCGCGCAGGAGATACAAGACCCCTGCCATGGGAAGAGCGCAACTGGACTGTGCACCGGTCCCAGATCGCTTCGAACTGCGCCAAATCTTCGCCAGCGAAGCAACCAGCGGCATCAACGGCTTGGTATCTCAGAGCTCGCTCGACAGCGCTACCAGGTGGCTCACAGGTCTCCCCCGCCCGCGCTGGATTCCTGACGAATCCAGGCTTCAGCGGCCACCACGGCCTGCTTTAGGGCTACACCGATCGATTCCTGGGAAGGAAAGACATTCTCTCGCCCGATCAGATCCAGAACACCTGTCCTTTCGAGCTGCTCCAGCGCTTCGTCGTCGATGCCCGCCAGCATGAGCAGACAATCGTTCTCTCGCAGCGCGATCGCGTAGCGCTCGATGACCCGGATGAATGTGCTGCCCAGCTCCTCGCGATCCCGGAGACCGATGACGACCACGGCGTGACGCGCATCGCCGACGTCAGGCAGGTCCTCCTCGAACTCTGCCGCTCCGGCAAAGAACAGGCTGCCGATCGGGAGCAGAACCGTAACCTCTCCGTCCGGCACCTCGTCTGGCACCTCTGCCTCCCGGACCCCGCCCGCGCCCGTCGGCACGAGGCGCTCGATGCGTACCCTCTCGGCCGAGTTGAAGACATAGATGAGTATGTGAAGACCCACGCCGGTGAGAATGGCGAATTGCAGTGGCAACGCCATGGTTGCCAGGAACGTCACAAGCATCATCGACCGCGGCATGGTCCCGGTAAGCCACACCCTGCGAAGCTGCCGCACCTTGATCATCCCGATGCCCACCATCACGAGTAAACCGGCCAGTGCAGCCATCGGCAGCAGCTCGATGACTCGCGCGAGGAGCAGGACCGCCAGAGCGGCGAAGATACCGGTGAACACATTCGCCCACCGTGTCTGGCCGCCGCAACTGCGAATCAGGGCGGTCCCCGAGAGCGATCCCCCGATCGGCAACCCTCCCGCGAGACCCGCCGCCACATTTCCCGCGCCCTGACCGCGGAAATCCCCTGAGGGATCAGGGTACTCACCATCCGGGTTGGGTACGCTCTGGCTCACGCCGGCAGCCTGCACCAAAGCGATGATGGCGATGGCGAAGGCCGGAAGGATCAGACTGGGTAGCAGCGAAAGGTCCGGAATGTGCACGGCAGGAAGAGACCGGGGGATTTCCGTGCTGTCCCTGACGACCGCTACCGACTCCAAACCCACAACGGCGACAACCACCGTCGCGAGCGCCAAGGCGACAGGGTACGCGTAGCGCTTGAACCGAGTACGCTCAATGGCCCAGATGACCACGACCGTCATCAGCCCGATGGCGAGGGTCGGATAATCGATTTCGCGAAAATGCAGCAGAGTATCGAACGTGCGGAGGACTTTGTTGCGGGGTTCGCCGACAAAACCTGTGATGTCGGAGACCTGACCGAGGATCGTCAGCCAGGCAATTCCGGCAAGGAAGCCGGTCATCACCGCGTTCGAGATGAAGCGGGTCAGAAAGCCCAGCTTCAACCAACCGAACAGCAGCTGAAACAACCCCACCAGCAGGCCCAGCATGACGAGATTGGCCAGGTGCTGTTCGGGTGCGACTCCGGCCAACGCATCGCCTGTGGCCAGCGCGGTCGCGCTCGTCGAGTCGACGTTCATGATCACCGAGCTCGTGAAGAGGGCGGCGACCGTGGTACCGGCGATGACCGAATAGAGACCATAGACTGGATTGATACCAGCCAGAACGCCATTCGCCAGCGCCCCCGGGACGGTGACGATGGCCATGACCATTCCCGACACGAGATCGTTCAGGAAGGCCTTCCAACCAACCCGCAGTTGGCGCAGCGTAGCCAGGGGATCCATGGGGGCGCATCATATCCGCAACCCGGGCGTCAGCTCACAGGGTGAGGGCCGACAGCCTGTTGCGGGAGCTTGCTGACTCGGGGCGCTAACGCAGATGCATGGCGACACGCCCCTCGGAGATCGTCGGCGCGGCTACACCCATCCCTGATGCGTTCTCCTGAATCCACTCCCGAGCAATCCGGATGCTCTCGTCGACACCCGCCTTTTCTTCGCAAACCGTCACCGTGATCCCGCCATCTCCTGTCCGAATGATCGAGTAGGACACGAACCCTGGAACCGAACGAATGAGCGGGTCGATTTCAGCGCTGCGCTTCTCCAGCAGATCGAAAAACTCGTTGGCTCCGGCACCTGAATAGGTTCTCACGACAGCGTGCATAGCGACGACCTCCGTCTTGTTTGGCAGCCCTACCGGCCACCAGTTCGTTGAAAAACCAGTCTGGTAACGGCAGAGTACCATCCCTCACAGGCCCTGCCGGTGGCGCACTACAACCTGTCGCTGATCTTCTGGCGCCTTTGAGAACGATGCGCCCTTTGAGACAGCTCGCTGGTTCTGACATTCTTGTGACTACACCAGCCCTCTCTGGCACGTCGCAGAAACGGAGGAGGCCGCCAACGGATGCCGGCTTTCGACTACAGCCTGATTGCAGATCTCTACGACAGCTTCTGTCGATTCGAGGAAGATATCGTCTTCTTTCGCCGTTCGCTGCACGGCACAAGTGGTCCTGTTCTGGAGCTGATGTCGGGCACGGGTCGAGTTTCCATACCCCTTATCGAGGACGGCCTCGACCTCGTCTGTGTCGACCTGTCGCTACCGATGCTGGAAGTGCTGAGGACGAAGCTGTCCAGGAGAAGTCTCCGGGCTCGCCTCGTCTGCTGTGATGTGAAGCAGCTCCCCTTCAAGAACCGCTTCCCGGTTGGAATCTGGCCTTTTCACGGCATCTCGGAGCTGGCCGCGCGGCACCACCGGCGCCAGGCCCTGCGAGAGCTGCGACAGGCGCTGGCCGATGGGGCCGCGTTGATTGTCACGGTGCACAATCCACCGATTCGTAGGCAGGCGATCGATGGTGAGTGGCACGACCACGGCACTTTCGAGCATGCATCCGGAAGGGGCTCGGTCTCGCTTGCCAGCCGGCTCGAGCTCGACCCGGAGGATGGCTCGATTGTCGGCATCCAGCGTGTCGAAGAGATCTCCGAGGCAGGCCGAACACTGACTCGCAGGGAGTTTCCTCTACGCTTCGCCCTGCCATCCCAGTCCGAGATGGAGGATGATCTCCGCGATCTCGGCTTCGTGATCGATCGGCTCTTCGGCGACTACGACGCGAACCCATTCGATGCAGACACCAGCCCACATCTGATCTGGAAGGCGCGAGCCGGCCAGCGCCTTCCCTGACCTGGTCTCTGCTTTGGCAAACCATGAGCTTCCCCGATGGCTGCACTGACCTAGGAAGTAGTGCAAACATCGGGGGCGGGTCAGGCCCTACCCGACGGTGGACGGCTTCGAGTCTCGCGTACCCGGTTACTCGGCAGTAGTCTGTTTTCTGGCTCGAGCAGAATGGAGGTGAAGGATGGCAGAGGCCCTGCACCTGGTGGATCTGGATAGTTGTCGGGGCGAGGGCATATGCGTAGACGCCTACCCGGAGAACTGCCTGGAGATTCTCGCCGCGGCCGCCACCGCACCGATGTTGATGCTTTTTCATGCCAGCCGCAAAGCGATGTCCTACGAAGAGAACGCGCATCTCGTCTGCCATCACGCCATGCTGGCCGCCGTCTCTTTGGGCCTCGGCACGACGATCATCGGTCTGATACCACCCATCGTCGACCGGTCCAGGACCCTGCGCGAACGCTATGGCATTCCGAGGGAGAACAAGGTCATCACCTCTCTGATACTCGGCTATCCGAAATACCGGTACAAGAGAAGCATCCACCGTGATCTCGCCAGTGTGCGGGTCATGTGAGCGGGGCCTTCCAGGCGTGGGACCGGATCGCCCCCGTCCGCCAAGCACCCGGACAAACGAGTCGAGGAAAGAGACTCCTTTAGTACCCTACACGCATTCACTTCCAGCCGACTCGAGCAAAGGAAAAGACGATGAGAGTTCAAAAGTTCCAGCTGACCTTGTGCACTGCCATGGCCCTGCTATTGGTTTGGGGGTGTACCCCGTCGAGCGATCAATCTGAGGGGACGTCAACCGCCGCGGGCACTGAGACCACGGGTGGAACTGCGGCTCAGGTCGCCGCGACGGACGTACCGCGCAACGCCTATTTCGGCGACACACACGTGCACACTGGCTGGTCAGCGGATGCAGGTATGGATGGTGCAATCACCACACCCGACGACGCCTACCGGTTCGCGCTTGGCGAGGAGATCACCTCCAACTCCGGGATGCCGGCCAAGCTCCATCGACCGTACGACTGGTTCCTGGTGAGCGATCACTCCGATGGGATGGGCACAATCAACGAGATCAAGGACGGCAACCCCGAGATGATGGAGAGCGAGGTCTTGAAGCGGTGGAACGAGGCCTTCAACTCCGGTAGCGAGGAGGCGGCTGCCGCTGCCAAGAGTGAGCTGATCGTCTTGCAGTCGAACGAGCAGCTACCTGAACAGGTCATGGATCCCAAGTGGATGAAGACAGCCTGGGAAAAGACCATCGAGGCCGCCGAGAAGTACTACAGGCCGGGTGAGTTCACCACCTTTATCGCCTATGAATGGACAGTCAATGCCGACGGCGGCGACAATCTGCACCGCAACCTGATCTTCCGCGACGGCTCCGACCGAGCAATGCAGATCCTGCCGCTGACCACCTTCGTAACCCAGGACTCGACCAAGCTGTGGGAGTGGATGGCCGACTACGAGGCCTCGACCGGCGGGCAGGTGCTCGCCATACCGCACAACGGCAACATGTCCAACGGGCGCATGTTCGAGGAACGGCAGTTCGATGGCTCGCCGATAACCCGCGAATGGGCCGAGACACGAGCCAAGTACGAGCGCCTCTACGAAGTCACCCAGATCAAGGGGCAGAGCGAGTCGCACCCAACGCTGTCACCCAACGATGAGTTTGCCGCCTGGGATCTCTGGGACCGCGGCAACCTGATTCTCAAGCCGAAGCCCAAAGGAGCGATCAGGTACGAGTACTGGCGCGAGGCTTTGAAGTCCGGCATGCACATCGAAGCGGAGTTCGGCGTGAACCCTTTTGTCTACGGGGCCAACGGGGCGACCGACACTCACACCGGCATGTCCACGGCTGAGGAGGACAACTTCTTTGGCAAGTTCAAAACGGTAGAGCCGAGCAATAAGGAGCGCTGGAACTTCCCTCTCATCGAGGCCAACAACCGTGCCTACATGGGATGGGAACAAGCGGCATCCGGCGTCATGGGGGTGTGGGCCACGGCCAATACCCGAGAGGCGATCTGGGATGCGATGCACCGCCGAGAGACCTTCGCCACCACCGGCCCCAGAATGCTCGTGCGTTTCTTCGGTGGCTATGAGTTCGGCGACAGCGACCTCGAGGGCGACTATGTGGCAGCCGGCTACGACAAGGGCGTGCCGATGGGCAGTGATCTCGGCGCCGCCGGCGAGGGCCAGGCGCCAACGTTCATCGTCTCCGCGACCAAGGACCCGGAAGGCGCGAACCTCGATCGGGTGCAGATCGTCAAGGGCTGGGTCGACGCAGGAGGTGAAACCCAGGAGGTTATCTACGACGTCGCCTGGTCGGACAACCGCACGCCCGACGCCGCCGGTAAGCTGCCGCCGGTGGGCGACACCGTCGACCGCGAGACGGCGACCTACGAGAACTCGATCGGTGATACCGAGCTGACAGCGGTCTTCACCGACCCCGATTTCGATCCCTCGCAGCGTGCTGTCTATTACGTTCGGGTGCTCGAAATCCCCACACCGCGCTGGACGCTGTACGACAAGGTGCGCTTCGGGATTGCGATGGACGACGAGGTGCCGCTCGTGCACCAGGAGCGCGGCTTCAGCTCTCCGATCTGGTACCGACCCTAGCGCCTGCGGAGGCCGGCAGGTCAGACGCTGAGGCGCCCCACACAGCCCTCAGCGTCGCCCCTCGAGGGCTGCGAGCACGAGTTCTGCTACCGCCTCTGACGAGGCCGGGTTCTGACCGGTGATGAGATTGCCATCCTGGCGCGTGTAGGACTGCCAGTCGTCGGCCTTCGAGTAGTTGCCACCCCGGGTGACCATTGTCTCCTCGACGAGGAGAGGCACGACCTTGGTGAGACCCACGGCCTCTTCTTCCGAGTTCGTGAAGCCCGTCACTTCTCGCCCTTTCACAATGAACTCGCCCTTGTCGTCCTTGGCATTGACGAGCGCGATCGGCGCATGGCACACGGCGGATACGGGCTTGTTGCTGGCCCAGAAGTCCTCGATCAGCCGGATGGACGCTTCGTTATCGACGAGGTCCCAGAGTGGGCCGTGGCCTCCAGGGTAGAAAACCGCATCGAAATCACTGGCCGAGAGTGAGTCCAGCCTGACTGTGGCGGCGAGTTCGGCCTTCGCGGCGCTATCAGCCTTGAAGCGGCGAGTCGCCTCGGTTTGCGCGTCGGGGTCATCGCTCTTGGGATCGAGCGGTGGCTGCCCGCCTTCCGGGGAGGCCAGTGTCACTTCGGCTCCGGCATCCTTGAACACATAATAGGGAGCGGCGAGCTCCTCCAGCCAGAACCCTGTGCGGTGC
The DNA here is from genome assembly GCA_963707075.1 of uncultured Acidobacteriota bacterium. Classification (GTDB taxonomy): domain Bacteria; phylum Acidobacteriota; class Thermoanaerobaculia; order Multivoradales; family JAHEKO01; genus CAXMQZ01. The sequence continues at coordinate 57,126 of CAVPOX010000001.1, read as the reverse complement.
CCCGTATCTCCGAGTTGATCGTGTGATGTAAGTACGACGAGAATCTTGGCCATCCGTTTTCTCCAGCTTGTCTGGGAGTAAGAGTTGATGTCGGACTACCGGTCGCCCAACCAGAAAGACCATTATGCGCAATGTCGACAGGCTTCGCCACTTCGAGACTGTCGGCAGCGACCCAATCCTCTGCCCGGTCAACGCACCCCTATCTTGATCCTGTGCGGGCCGGGGGGCAGCTCGATCGCGGCGCTTTCGAACCTGGGTGGGCCGAAGGTGCCGCGAGCGTTATTGGAGAACCCGTAGGGCTCAGCTGGCGGACCCAGGGTCGTCCGGTCGAGCTCGCCGTTGTCGTTGAGATCGTGAAAGACCGCGACCGCGTAGGTGCCGGCGGGTAGATTCGCCACGCTCCAGGTCGCACGCCCGTCCTGCGGAGCCACTGTCCCTGTTGCCACGGCGCCCGTTCGCTGATCGAAGCTCTCGGGCGAGCTGAACAGGGCCACGGCGACAGATCCCTCGTCACTCTCGAGCCCCAGGATCTCGACCGTCAGCACGGTCGCCCCAACGCCTGCCGCGGATCTGGCTACATCCACCGGCGTCGTCGAACGCGTGGAACAGGCCACGCAAGTCAGCAGCAGCATGGCGGCCGAGTAACGGTTGGCGTTCACAATCTCATGCCTCCGGCCCGCTCCCAACGACGCCCAATCCAGCGCGCCAGGGCCAGGAAGACCACCGTAGCAGCCAGCAGCGCAGCGATCTGCGGCAGCAGCTCGTTCAGCGGGCGGTCGTACCAGAACACTTTGCGATAGGCCTCGAGTGCCCACGCGTTGAACGTCCAGCGCCCCATCGCTTGCATCCCCTCCGGCATCAAAAAGCTGGGGAACATGTTGCCGCCGATGACGGAGAGCGTCAGGATCACCACTACCGCAACGCCATTGAGCTGCGCGCGCGTACGGCAAGCGGCCGAGAGGATCAAGCCGAAGGCCGCGGCCGCGGCCGCCACCGCGATCGTCGTCGCCGCAAACCCCGCAAAATGCCGCGGAGTGAACAGGTCGAGGCCGAACACCAGTGCGGCCCAGACAAACATCACCAGCACCTGGGTCGCGCCCAGGACCAGGAGAAACAGCCAGTGGCCGAGCAAAAGGCGCGTCATGCCTACCCGCGCCGCCATCAGGCGCCCCAACACACCGTTCTCGCGTTCTTCGAGCAGGATCGCGCTGCGCCCCGCGACGGCGAACATCAGGAACATGACGCCCAGTCCGGCGGCGAAGAACGAGATGGAAGGCTGTTTGCCACCGGCGCCGACGGCGTCGATCACCCGCACCGGCACCGGGTCATGCACCCCGCCCACCTCGGCACCAAAATGGGTCTCGGCGAGCAGCTCCGCCGCACTCGACTGAAGGAGCCCGCGCACCAGCTCGGCGGCCAGCGGGTTGGAACGGTCGGCGTGCAGCTCCACCTCGCCGCTACCCGGCGCCGCACCCGGGACGGTGGGCTGCAACTCGATGGGCAGAACAAGCACGACGGCAACGCGGCCGGCGCGGACTTCCGCCAGGGCCGACGCACCCGCCTCGGACTCGCGCCGCTCGACGACGAGGCTCGGCTGTGCCGCCATCCGGTCGGCCAGACGAGAGGAAAACGAGGTACCCGAATCCGCGACCACGATCGTCTTCACCGCACGCGTCGTGGCGGTGTCCATCGGCGCGAAGACCGCGGCGAAAACCGAGAAGAAGACCAACGGCAGTACGAAGGTGAGAACCAACGCCACGCGGTCACGCACCACCGAGAGCAGACTGACCTTGAACACCGTGCCGATCATTCGCGCAGGTGCCTTCCCGTCAACTGCATGAAAACATCCCCGATCCCCGGTCGCCGCACATCCAGATGTGCCACGTGGCCGCCGGCCTGCCGGACCTCCTCCAACAAGCGTGGCAGCTCCTCGACCACATCGCGCAATGTTGTTGTCACAGTGGAACCGTCGACGCGAACGTCTCTGCCGAACAGACTCCTCGACAGGGTGCTCTCCATCTCCAGCGTCAGTACAGCGTGGTCGCCGACGGTTTGGTCGACCAGCTCCTCTAGCGTACCCGAGGCGATGGTACGCCCTTCGTCCATGATCACCAGTCGATCCGACGTTCGCTCCAGGTCCCCGAACTCATGGGTGCTCTGCAGCAGCGCGGTGCCTTCCTCACGCAGTCCCTCGAGCATGTCCAGGATCCGCTCTCGACTCTGCGGATCGACACCGACCGTCGGCTCATCCAGCAGCAGAACCCGTGGTCGGTGCAGGACACCACAGGCGATATTCAGTCGGCGCTGCATGCCGCCGGAAAAGGTCACGATGCGCTCTTCGGCCCGCGATTGCAGACCGGTCCAACCGAGGGCCCAGCGCACCGCCTCGGCGAGCGGCGTGCCACGCAGGCCGTGCAGACGTCCGAACGCTTCGAGGTTCTCCCTCGCAGTCAGGTGTGCGTAGAGTGCGATCTCCTGCGGAACCCAGCCGATCAGCTGCGGCGTCGGGCCATGGACCCGATGCCCGAAAACCTCGATGCTGCCGGCGTCGAGATCGATCAGTCCGGCAATCGCGTGCATGGCCGTTGTCTTGCCCGCACCGTTGGCGCCGAGCAGACCCAACCACTCGCCGGAACACAGCTGCAGGTCGAGACCTGCCAGCGCCGTGGAAGACCCGAAGCGCTTCGTCGCGCCCTCGACCCGGATGGCCGGCGACTCGACCGAGCCTGTGTCAACCGCTGGCTTGTGCACGGTCCTTCCACGCAACGCCGCGACCCACACGGCGCAGAAACCATGAGTACCACTGAATGGCCACAAGAATCATCACGCCGAGCGGATGCAGCAAGGCGCCAAAGATCGACTGCTGAAAACGGAGTGCCAGCACCAGGCGCGTCGCGACTCCGACCACGGTGGCGGCCAACGCTATCGACCACCAGGTGGCGCGTGAGCCCGTGAGCAACCCGCTGACGACCAACGCCGGCGGCACCACATACGAGACGAACAGAATCACGCTCCAGAACCAGATGGCCCACTTTCCCGCCATGCCCTCATGGGCGTTCTTCGCCAGACCCCGGACCACCTCATGCGCATTGTGATACATGCGGCAGGTCGCCACCTTGGTGGCATCGAAGAGATCGGTTGCCAGCCCGGCACGACGGAACGACCGCGGCAACTGCAGGCCATCGTGAAATGTGGCGCGAATCGCGGCGTGGCCGCCGCTGCGCTCATAGGCCGTGCGGCGCGCCAGAAACAGCTGACCACAACCGGCGGCAAAGGACTCGTCATCCGAACGCCGCATGGCGGGCAAGGGCAGGTAGCCGAGCAGAATGAAGTGAATCAACGGAATGACCAGCCGTTCCATCCAGGTACCGGTAATCTGACGCGGAAACCCGCTCACCAGGTCGCTGTCCGACTCCTCCAGAAACCCAACCGCGCGGGCGACACCGTCTGGATCGAATTTCACGTCGGCGTCGACAAAGACCAGGATTGCGCCACGAGCCGTCTTCGACAGCGCATGACAGGCATGCTGTTTTCCCGCCCAGCCCTCGGGTAATGGGGGCGCGGTCTCGACTCGCGCCCGGGGGTCGCGGCTCGCAATCTCCTGCACGATCTCGGCCGTGCGGTCGGTAGAGTGATCGTCCATCACCACCACCTCGAGCTCGACGTTCCGGCTTGCCAGGGCAGAGTCGACCACGCTGGCGATGTTCCCTTCCTCGTCGCGCGCCGGGATCAGGATCGACACCAGCGCTGTGCCGCGGCTTCGCGGCAGGGGCGGCGTCCGGTAGCAAAGGAGATTCACGGCAACCATCATCGCCGCCACCAGGGTCAGCACCAACCCCGCTGCGCTGAGCCAGAAGAGCATCATCCGCGATCGTCGTCGTGAGCCGAGTCGAACTTGCGGCCCGAAGACCAAGCTTTGAGCCGACGGTTCAAGTCGTAGGCGCCGCCGATGCCCGTGCGCCCCAGCAGCAGGGTGTGAAAACGGGAGGCATCCCGGCTAATCGCCTCCTCCGCCAGGTCATCCAGCGTCTCGGTCAGGCGTTCGGCGAGCAGGGCATCCAACTCCGCGACGCTCCGGTCCGCACACCCAGTCACTTCGAGGGGCCGGCCGAACCGAACCAGAGCTTCCGGCCGGCGCTCGTTCCAGAAGGGGTACTCGACAGCCAGCGGTACCACGATGCCGCTTTCGAGTCGCCGCATCAGGTGCGCCAGACCCGGCTGCAGGACCAGAGGCCGGCGGCGTGGATCGGCGAATTCACCCTGCGCCGTGATCCACAACACGGTGTTCGGCGCGCCCAGGATGGCGCGACTCGTCCGCAGGAAGTCGGCCGCTCCCTGGCGCGTCGAGCGCTCGACAGGGTAGCCGCCCAGCCGCCGGAACATCGGGTACTTGGCCAGCGCATCGGCGTCGAAGGGTCCGAACATCCTGCGCTGCGGCAGCAGAGTGTGCGAAAGGTAGATGAACAGCACCGGATCCCACCAGGAAGGGTGGTTGGTGTAGACGATGTAGGGATGATCGCCGCCCGCTGGCGGCTGGCCGTCGAGCGAGACGCGAACGCCATCGAAGTTGCGGCCAAAGTACCCGCGCAGCCAGCGCGCAAACCAGCCGACCGCACGCGGCGAATATTTTCGCAGTACCTCGGGTTCTGGATTCGGCGTGCTCACGGTGCTGATCGGCTTTCCTCGGTCACGGCTTCCTGCCATACTACCGCCCCCACTCATCCGGCGTCTCGGCGGCGGTCCTGCTGTGGAGACTGCTATGCAACCTACGCCCGAGATCGTGATCATCGGTGCCGGGCCCGGCGGCCTCGCCGCGGCAATGTTGCTGGCTTCGGCGGGTCTGCGAGTGACCGTCCTGGAGCGCCGCGACTGTGTCGGCGGACGCACCTCGACTCTCGACATCGACGGCTACCGCTTCGATCGCGGACCGACCTTCTTCATGCAGCCCGACACGCTGCGCGGCGTTTTCAAGATGTGCGGGCGGTCGCTGGACGACGAGATCGAGCTCATCCGACTCGACCCGCACTACTCCCTGCGCTACGGGACCGGTGAGCACCTCCAAGCACGCCCCGATGCCGGACAGATGCGCGAAGAGATCGCCAAGATCGCGCCGGAAGATGCGCGCCAACTCGGCCGCTTCCTGGAGGACAACCGGCGCAAGCTCAAAGCATTCGGACCCGTCTTCCAGAGCCACTTCGACGGCCTCACCGACGTGCTGCGGATGCCACGGTCGGGCGCGCTGTCGGTGCTGCGGCCCTGGGCCAGTGTCGACCAGGACCTCAAACGCTACTTTGCCGATCCGCGAGTTCGGCTTGCCTTCACCTTCCAGACCAAGTATCTGGGTATGTCGCCGTTCCGCTGCCCGAGCTTGTTCACCATCCTCTCTTTCCTGGAGTACGAATTCGGTCTCTTTCATCCGCGCGGTGGCTGCGGCGCAGTCTCGACTGCCATGGCCAAAGCCGCCCGCGAGCTGGGGGCGGAGATTCGACTAGGGGAACCGGTGGAGTCGCTCGAGTTCGAGGGCCGACGGCCTACCGCGGCGGTCACCGCCGCCCGGCGCTACCCCTGCGACGCCTTGATCATCAACGCCGATTTCGCTCGCGCCATGAAGCGTCTGGTACCCAACGCGCTGCGCCGACGCTGGACCGATCGCAAGATTGCCCGCAAGCGATTCTCCTGCTCGACCTTCATGCTCTACCTGGGCCTCGAGGGGCGCGAGGAACTGGACCATCACACGATCTACCTGGCATCGGATTACCGACGCAATCTCGAGGATATCGAGACCCTTTATCGCCTGTCAGAAGAGCCCTCGCTTTACGTGGCCAACCCCTGCGCCACCGATTCGAGCATGGCCCCATCGGGCTGTAGTGCGCTCTACGTGCTCGTACCTGTTCCGCATCGGCACCCGAGCATCGACTGGCGAAGTGAGGCCGCAGGTCTGAGAAACAAGGCGCTGCGCCGCCTGGAGGAACTGGGAGTCCGCGACGTCGAGAATCGGATCCGATGCGAGCGGATGTTGACACCTGAAGGCTGGGACCGCGACTTCGAGATCCACCTCGGCGCCACCTTCAACCTGGCGCACAACCTCGGGCAGCTCTTACACCTGCGGCCGCGCAACCGCTTCGAGGACCTGGACGGGGTCTATCTCGTGGGCGGTGGGACCCATCCAGGCAGCGGGCTGCCGGTGATCTACGAGTCGGCGAAAATCAGCGCCAGCTTGCTGACGGGCGATCTCGGCATCGACCCGGGTTGGCAGACCCTCAGCGACGCAGGAGCCTCCGCCTAGCCGGCCATGCCGTTACCGGTGATCATGTTGGCCGCGATACGGCCCGACTGATAGATAGTCGGCAAGCCACTTCCCGGGTGGGTGCCGCCGCCGACCAGATAGCAGTTGTCGAATTCCTCGAACTTGTTTCGCGGCCGGAAATAGATCAGCTGCGGCCAGTTGTGGGCCAGGTTGAAGGTGGCGCCCTCGTACACGTTGGCACCGTCTCGCCAGTCGAGCGGCGTGACCATCCGCTCCTCCTGGATGTGCTCGCGCAGGTCGGTCATGCCCGCTCGCTTCGCGAGCGTGTCGAGGACCAGCTCGCGGAAGGCTTCTTTACCATTTTCCCAGTCCGGCTCGCCCCGCAGATTCGGTACCGGCACCAGGATGTACAACGCCGAGTGCCCTTCGGGCGACAGGGTCGGATCGGTGACGTCGGCGTTGCGGACGTACATCGAGATGTCGGCGTTCACCTCCCGACCCTCGAACACCGATTCGACATTGTTCCGGTAGTCCTCGGCGAAGAAGATCGTGTGGTGTGGCAGATCATAGACCTTGTCCACACCGAGGTAGAGCATGAAGGTCGAGCAGGACAAGGCCATCTTCGACAGCCGTGTCGGCGTGTATTTGCGGATCTCGCCCGGTTCGAAAAGTTGCGACATGGCATAGCCGAAGTCGGCGTTGATCACCACCTCGTCGCCACGCACCTCGTCGCCACCGGCAAGTCGGACGCCGACCGTCTTGCCATTCTCGACCAGTACACGCTCGACAGGGGTGTTCAGGTGGATCTCGGCACCGTGCTCGCGGGATACATCGGCCATGGTGTCCGAGATCGTGCTCAAGCCGCCGATCGGATGGTAGATGCCACCCGAGTGCTCGATGTACGGGATGATCGCGAACAGACCGGGGCAGTCCCAAGGTGACATTCCCAGGTACTTCGACTGGAAGGTGAAGGCCAGCGCCAGCTCCTCGTTGCCGAAGATCTTGAACATCACGTCGAACAGCGAGCGCCCGAGCGCGATGTGGGGTGCGGCGGAGATCAGCTGCCAGGACAGCAAGCTGGAGGCCTGGGAGTAGGGCACCTCCAGACAGGGATAGAGCTTCTCGTAGCGCTTGCTCTCGCTGCGCAGGAACTCGTCGTAGCAGTGGCCATGCCCCGGGAAGCAGCGCTCGATCTCCTGCTTCATTTTCTCGTGGTGGTCGGTGGGCTCCATGCGCTTGTCGGCGAACTGCAGACGGTACATCGGCTCGAGCTTCTTCATTTCCATCCGCTCGTCGCACACAGCCCCAGCATCCTCGAACGCTTCGTCGAGCACTTTCTTGAGCATCAGGAAAGTCGGACCGATATCGAACTTGTACGGCCCGGCCTGGAGTGCCGCATTGCGACCGCCGACCCTGTCCTTGCTCTCGAAGACACTGACGCGACACCCTCGCCGGGCAAGGATCATCGCTGCTGTCAGCCCACCCGGGCCGGCACCCACCACGATGACGTGCTTGTCGGAAGCTCGCCTGCTCATCTCTCTCCCCTCAGTTCCTGAACAGCCAACGGTAGGCGCGCTGCATCGTTTTCAGCGCCACCCGCGCCGGCGGGTACTGGAAACCCGGATCAAACCGCGTCGACCGGCGTAGCACGCTGCGGTAGTGCGTGAAGCAGTCGAACCCGGCCTTGCCATGATATCGACCCATGCCGCTGTCGCCAATGCCGCCGAAAGGCAGCTCCTTGGGCACAATCTGGTTCACCACGTCGTTGATGCCGACCCCCCCGGAAACACTGTGCGCCAGGAATTGCTCCTGGACAGCACGGCTCTCGGTAAAAAGGTATATCGCCAGGGGTGGCGACTTGGCCCCCCATGCGGCCAAAACCTCGTCCGGGTCCTCGTAAGTCTGCACAGGCAAGACAGGGCCAAAAATCTCTTCCTCGAGGACCGCCGAGCCCGGGCGGGGGTCGGCCAGCAGAGTCGGGGCGATGTAAAGGTCCGCCCCGTCGGCTTGCCCACCATGAACAACCTCGCCCTGGTCCAGGTAGCCCTTGATGCGTTCGAAGTGGTGCCGGTTGATGATGCGGCCGAAGTCCGGACTCTGCCGTGGATCGTCGCCGAAGAACTCCTCCAGCGTCGCCTTCATCGATTGCAGGAACCGTTTCTTCAAAGTGACGTGCACGAGCACATGGTCGGGGGCGACACAGGTCTGGCCGGCGTTGAGAAACTTGCCCCAGGCGATGCGGCGAACGGCGACTTCGAGCCGGGCGTCGGGAGCGACGACGCAGGGACACTTGCCGCCCAACTCCAGCGTTACCGGTGTGAGGTTACGGGCCGCGGCGCTCATCACCTGCCGGCCGACTTCCGTGCTACCGGTGAGGAAGATATGGTCGAAGTCCAGACCGACCAGCCGCTTCGCAACCTCGGCATCGCCTTCGACAACCGCCACGTGGCCTGGCTCGAATGCGTCTTCGACGATCGCCGCCATGACTTTCGAGACCTTTGGCGCCAGATCGGAGGGCTTCAGGCAGACGCAGTTCCCCGCCGCCAAGGCCGCGACGAGCGGTGAGAAAAGCAGCTGGAAGGGGTAGTTCCACGGCCCCAGAATCAGCACGACCCCCTGCGGCTCGGGGTAGACCTGCGCCCTTGCCGGATGCAGCCCCCACGAGGCAGGACGACGCTGCGGACGGGCCCAGCGCCGCTGCCTGCGGGTGGTGTAGGCGATGTCGGTCAGCACGACGCCGATCTCGGAGGCCCAGGCCTCCTGCGCCGGTTTGCGCAGGTCGGCATACAGGGCTTCCAGGAGCTCTGATTCGCGCTCCTTGAGCGTGTGCGCCAGCCGTTGGAGGGCCTTGTCGCGAAAATCTACACTTCGCGTCGCACCACTGGCAAAAAACTCGCGTGTCCGGGACAGTGCCGATTCGGGCTCGATCAAGACTACAGCTTATTATAGGGGGTGGAGGAAGGGGGGAGCGTCGTGAGAGAAAGCCGGAGAACCGTTGCTGTCGTGGGGGCTGGTCTGGGTGGCATCTCCGCCGCCATCTCATTGGCCCAGGAAGGGTACGCCGTGACGCTGTTCGACAAGAACCGGCAGATCGGCGGCAAGCTCAACGAATTGAAAGCCGAAGGCTACACCTTCGACCTCGGACCATCCATCCTCACGTTGCCGCACCTCTTCGGGCGGTTGTTCGAGCGCTCGGGCAAGCGGATGGAGGACTACATTCCCATCCACACGTTGCGGCCGCACTGGCGGAACTTCTTCGAGGACGGCACCGTCGTCGACCTCTATCCCGAAGAGGATCTGATGGAAGCGGAGCTGCGAAAAGTCGGCGAGGACCCGGCCGCATTTCGTCGCTTTCTCGAGTACTCGAGAAATCTCTACGACCTGATCAACGAGGGCTACTTCGAGAGCGGGCTCGACAACACAGAGGAGTTCCGGGAGTTCTACGGTCTGCTCAAGTTCCCCAGGTTCGATCTGTTCCGCAGTATGCATCAGTCGGTCGCACGGCATGTCAAAACTCGCTATATGCGAGACATCCTCGATTACTTCATCAAGTACGTCGGCTCTTCGGCCTATCGCGCGCCCGCCTTCATGAACTGTTTGCCCAACATCCAATTCGACCATGACCTGTGGTACGTCGACGGTGGCTTGTACAACATCGCCCGCGGCCTGCATCGCCTGCTCGACGAGGTCGGAGTCGAGCTGCGCCTCGATACCGAGATCGCCGAGATCGGCAAGGACGGCGGCAAGGTCACGGGCTTGACGCCGAAGGGTGAGCAGCCGATCGCCTTCGACATCGTCGTCTCCAACATGGAGGTCATTCCGGCCTACACTCGCCTGCTGCGCGAGGATCCCGAGTTCCTCCGGTCGCTGGAGCGCTTCGAGCCCGCCTGCTCGGGGCTGGTGCTCGATCTCGGCCTGGACTGCGAGTACCCACAGCTCGCGCATCATAATTTCCTGTTTTCCGAAGACCAGAAGAAACACTTCGAGATCGTCTTCCGGCAGCGCCAGCTGCCGCCGGATCCCACGATCTACCTGGTTGCCGCCTCGCGCACCGATCCCACGGTGGCCCCCGATGGCTGCGACTGCCTGAAGGTCCTGCCACACATCCCGTACATCGATGAAGACAAACCACTGACCCGGGGCGACTACGCAGCCTTCAAGGAGGTCGTGCTGGACAAGATGGAACGGATGGGCCTGACCGACCTGCGCCAGCACATCGTTTTCGAGCATTTCTGGACGCCGCTCGACATCGCCGAGCAGTACTACTCCAACAAGGGCTCGATCTACGGTGTCGTCGCCGACCGCTGGAAGAACTTAGGGTTCAAGGCGCCCAAGCAGAGCGAGCGCTACGACAATCTGTTCTTTGTCGGTGGCTCGGTGAACCCCGGCGGCGGCATGCCGATGGTCGTCCTCTGCGGACAGAACGTCGCGAAGCGGGTCGTGGCCTGGGATCGTGGTTAGACGCGATCGCGCAGCCGGCCGTCGACACCACTGGCCGTGCTGGAGGCTAAAGCCTGATCTCCTCAGGAGCGCCCTGCAATCCTCGTACTACGACCCGGTTGGTCAAGGCCCTTCTCTACTCTGCGAGCACCCGACTACCCTCGAGACGAGGGCGCTCGATTCAGCCACGAAGTCGTTGAAGAACCTCCTCTAGCGCTTCGACCCAGGCGTCCAGGCTCCCCCGCTGTTCGAGTGTCGCCAGGCCCTGGCGCGTGACTCCGCCGGGCGTTGCCAGCGAATCCAGCAGCTCGGAGAGGTCCCGGTCCGGGTCAGCAAGCCCCATCTCCGCCGCTCCGCGTGTGGTCTCGAGCACCAGGTCTCGGGCGGTCGATGCCGGCACACCCGCCCTGACACACCACGTGACGGCTTCATCCATCAGCGCATAAACCCATCCGTAGTAAGCCGCAATAGCACTGGCCGGGGTGAACTGCGCTTCGTCGTCGACGGAGTGGACCGAGCCCAGGGGCTCGAAGATGGCGCGAGCCGCAGGATTATCCGGTGTGAGTAGCGTCGGGCTCCGGCCGATGGCCGAGCAGGTCAGGGGCATGGCCCGCACCGCGGTCGCGGGTGCCACGGACGACGCCAACACAAAGAGCGGCACCCCTGCTGCCGTCGAGATCAAAGTCTGTCCGGACCGGAAGGTGAGGGCCCGACAGGTTCCCTCGACATCTCCCGGGCGCGTCGCCACGAGCACGACATCGACCGCATCGCACACGGCCTGGTTGTCTGCGGCGATGCTCGCCCCATACTCAGCAGCCAGCCGCGCTGAACGGTCGACGTTCCTGGGAGAGAGCACGACCTCCAGCTCCGGCTGCATCCGCGCCAAGCCCTCCACGAGATATCCGGCCAGATGGCCGACGCCGATGATGCCCACGCCTTCAGGCACGGGGCACCTCGCGCGCCATCTCGACCAGCCTGCCCAACATGTCCTCGATTCGCAGGCATACGACAGCGCCCAGCTCGTCGAGCTCCCGTGACACGTCTTCGGGCATGCTCGACGGACTCCCGTCCGGCACCTCGTTGAGCTTGCCGCCCACGAAGATGGGTAGGTCACACTCGAGGCTTTCCATAGCCTCGCGCAGCTCCGTGATGTACCTCAGGGCGACCCCCGAGTAGGTGCTCACCGCGACCATGTCGGCTCCGGCGTCGCTGGCTCGCGCCGCGACCGTCTCCGGATCTTCGCTGACGCCTGCATCCACCACCGTCACGCCCAACTGCCCGAGCACCGTTTCCACCAAAATCTTCCCGTACTCGTGAACGTCCGTGCAGGTGACACACGCCGTCAGATGAGCACGCTCGATCGCCTCGCGGTGTGCGGGATCGAGGGCCATGACGACACCTTCGCCCTGCGACTCCAGTGCCGCGACTGTTGTGGCCCTGACCCACGGCACCCGCCCTCGGAGCTCGCCATCGTGCGATTGCGCCGGGGCCCCAGAGCTCCTCGAGACGCTTCGCACCGATGCGCCGCAGGGAAAGCAGGAGCTCGAAGGGATTTCCGATATCGATGCCCGCGTCGGTGAGACCTTGCAGGACCCGTCTTTCAAAGCGGCGTCCCCCTTCCACCAATCGATCCGCCATCGCATCCGCACGCTCGAGATCGAACAAGGTCTCGAAGCCCTCGGAGCGAGACGCCAGTCGATTGGCGAACAGATGAGCATCGACGATCTCGTCGATCTCGGGGATGCGCAGTGCCTCGGTCACCGGCACCGGGTTGAGACCGTGACCGGTGGGCGCCAGTCGCTGAGCCACGAGATCGATCAGAAGGTAGCTGGCCAGATTGGCGTAATTCTCGACCTGGTCGGCCCCGTAAATGGTGGTGTTGCCGTAGACCATGCTGCCCGGCGTATCGGTCACGTGGGTCAGAGCCCTCTGGAAAGCCAGTCGAGACAGGGGATCCGAGAACGTGTGTCCGTAGCAGTGCGCAATGCACCCACCCAGGAGCTCCTCCACGATCCGACGCTCGATGAACACCGCGCCGATTCCGCAGGCCAAATCGGTGAAAATGGCCGCGAACCCGTCGTCGAGGTTGGAGTGGATGAGCACCTCGACAGGCTGTGCGGCGCACATTGCCAGCGCCTTGACGGTCTCGGCGGTCGTGCCGACATCGTCGTCCCACCGCGGCAGCCTGAAGGTGAAGTACTGGCCCAGGTTGCCGATGGCGGTGGAACCGGCAGCGAGGGCGGCGGCAGTGTTCTCCACCGCGGCGGGCATGCCGATGACGAAGTCTCCGAAGTGGGGTGCCACCGGCGCACCTTGGGTCAAGGTCACGAAGTCCTCGGGGGCGTCCAGAATCAATCCCGTGCCATGCGGCATACCCGCCCGGCGCGCTGCGGGATACCCCATGCTCCAATCCAGGCATATGCCGTACCGGTCGACCCGGTATCCGGCTGCCGCCACACGCTCCGCGATCTCCACATAGGCTCGGCGACTCTTCTCAGGGCTGCGGTAGCCGAACTGGGCGTGGAACATGAACGTTCCCTCGTCCATTCGGCGCCGCTTGTACTCGCTCTCCGAGGCGACACCGTGCGTGGTCAGGAACGGGCAGCGGCCCACCTTGAAGGTCTGCGCGAGGCGACGTCCTTCCGCCAGCAGCTCGAAACCGTCCGGGAGCTCGGGCTCCGGAAGTATCGTCGAACGATCCAACCCTGCCATGGCAGTCCTCTTCTCCACCCCCCGTGTTCGCTTGTCACCTCTACCACGCGACTTGCCTGAAGTCGCTGGCGCTATTGCGCTTGACTGTAAAACCCTTCGATCTTCGCTATGTATTCAGGATCCAGTCCAAGATCCCGCGCCCCGGCCAGCATGATGTCGACGTAGCTGCGGGAAGGCGGGAAAGGCCCTTGGGGATCCATGACCCGGTACAGATCGGCCGCGTGGAACTCACCGTCCTCGCCCAACACCAGATAGGTGAACCTTCTATAGCGATCCTTGTAAACACCTTCCATGTCGTCGAGCCTCGACAGGTCTTCCTCGGTCACCTCGTAGAGTGCGCCGTGCACCAGCTCACCAGGGGCCTCCATGATGCCGCTGTAACCGGCCTCGCGTTCTGGCGACCAGAACGGGAACTGCACTTCGAAGTTCGGCAGATAGCCCTTCATCGCGAACCTGGCGTTCGGAATCAGCTCCTTCTTGACGAAATCGATGCTCAGGTTCGATCCATAGCCGAAATGAAACATGTCTTGTCCCTCCTTTGATCTCGACTCCCCGTGCCTATGATACGTCCATCCTTACCCCCGTTGTGCCGGATCCAATCCGTGAAAGCCTGGCGGAACCTAGTATGCTCGGTGATGCTCGCAACCTCGCGGCGGGCGGAGGGAGAATGCAATGCCTAGAAAGTACGGGTCCTGTGCTGTCCTTGTCGTCATCCTCTTCGCCTCGGCGTGGCTGCCATCGGCGGGGACCGCGGAAGACACGGTCGACGGATCGCTTCTCTCCACGATGGAGTGGCGCTTCGTCGGTCCGTTCCGTGGCGGCCGCGTGACCACAGTTGCCGGCGTGCCCGACAACCCCCAGCTCTACTACATGGGAGCGACCGGGGGTGGCTTGTGGAAGACCGAGAACGCAGGTCTGTCCTGGGAGAACCTCTCGGACGACGACTTCAAGGTTGGCACGATTGGCGCAATCGCGGTGGCGGAGTCCGATCCCAACGTCCTCTACGTCGGTACCGGCGAGAAGTCGATTCGCGGGGTTACCACCAGCCACGGCGATGGCATGTACAAGTCGACCGACGCCGGCAGAAGCTGGACGCACATAGGGCTGCCGGAGGCCGGGCAGATCGCCCGCATCAAGATCCACCCGGGCAACGCCGATATCGCCTACGTCGCGGTCCAGGGCCAGATCTGGGGCCCGAACGAGGAGCGCGGTGTCTATCGGACGATCGATGGCGGCAAGACCTGGGAGCAGGTCCTCAAGGTCGACGCCCAGACCGGTGCCACCGATCTGCGGATGGACCCCAGCAACCCGCGGATCCTCTACGCCGCCATGTGGGAGCACGGCAGGAAGCCCTGGTATGTGATGTCCGGGGGCCGTGCAGGAGGGATCTTCAAATCGACCGACGGCGGCGATACCTGGAAGAAGCTCACCGAGGGACTGCCGGAGCTCATCGGCAAGATCGGCGTCGATGTGAGCGCCAGCAATCCCAGCCGGCTGTACGCCATCGTCGAGGCGATGCCGGGTGAAGGCGGTCTGTATCGCAGTGACGACGCGGGCGGGAGCTGGAAGCTGGTCAATGGCGACCGCATCCTGTGGACCCGATCCTGGTACTACATGCACATCGCCGCCGATCCAGTCAACGACAACATCGTCTACGTGATGAACGCGCCGTTCATGCGCTCGATCGATGCCGGCGTGACCTTCGAGAAGCGCTCCACGCCGCATGGCGACCATCACGATCTCTGGATCAACCCGCACGACAACCAGAACATGATCCAGGCCAACGACGGCGGCGCCACCATCACCTTCGACGGGGGCGAGTCGTGGTCGAGTATTCACAACCAGCCGACGGCACAGTTCTACCGCGTCAACACGGACAATCTGTTCCCCTACCGAATCTACGGTGGCCAGCAGGACAACTCGACCGTGGCGATACTCAGTGAGACCTACGGTGGCGGTATCACCGCCGAGGACTACTTCTCCGTCGGTGGCGGCGAGAGCGCCCACATAGCCTTCGACCCCGAGAAACCCCGGCTCATCTATGCCACGACGATCAACGGCACCTTGACCGAGTACGACACCGAGAGCCAGCGGCTGAGGGAGATCAAACCCTATCCGGAGTACGTCTTCGGCATGGAATCGAAGGATCTACGCTACCGGATGAACTGGAACGCTCCGGTGACCGCCTCGGTGCAGGATCCGAGCGTCATCTACTACGGCACGCAAAAGGTGCTCCGCACCAAGGACCGTGGCGTCACCTTCGAGGAGATCAGCGGCGATCTGACGAAGAACGAGAAGGACAAGCAGGGCCTGAACGGCGGGCCGATCACGGCGGAGAACGTCGGCGCCGAGTTCTACGGCACCATCCTGACGATCACCGCTTCCCCCCACGACTACGGCACGCTCTGGGTAGGTAGCGACGACGGACTCGTCCACGTGACCCGGGACGATGGCGCGACCTGGCGCGACGTGACCCCGGGCGATCTCGGCGGCGCCATGGTCAACGCCATCGAGGTCAGTCCACACGACCCCGGCACGGCCTACGTTGCGGTGACCGGCTACAAATTGAACGACTTCCAGCCCTACATCTACAAGCTGACTGACTACGGAGCCAGCGCGACGCGCCTCGATGCCGATCTGCCGCGCGACAACTTCATCCGCGTCGTCCGCGAGGACCCGAAACGCCGAGACCTGCTCTATGCCGGCGGCGAGGGTGGCATGTACGTGTCGTTCGACGGGGGATCACACTGGCAATCACTCGACCTGAACCTGCCGCCGGTACCGATCACCGACCTCGCGATCCGCCAGGACGACCTCGTCGCCGCCACGCAGGGCCGCGGCTTCTGGGTGCTCGACGATCTCACCGGCGTGAGAAGCGTGACCCCGGAGATAGCGGACAAGCCGCTGCACGTGTTCGCCACTGGACCGGTCGAGATGATCCGCCGCGGCTGGGGCGGCGGCGATGGTGCGGGAACGAATCCACCGAACGGAGCGGTGCTCGCCTACTACATCCGCGATGAGCACGAAGGGCCGCTGACCATCGAGATCAGCGACGCGGACGGGAACGTCGTGCGCCGCTACTCGAGCGAAGAAAGCGACTTCGAGCGCTGCATTCTTGGCAACAAGGACCCACGTCTCCCCTTCGACGTCAGCTATCCACCCAAGAAGCAGGGTGCCAATCGCTGGGTCTGGGATCTGCGCCGGGATGGTCTCCACTGCATCGAGGATTTGCGCCTGTTTGCGGGCTTCGACGGTGCCTACGTGATGCCAGGCTCCTACCGCGCACACATCAGGATCGGCGATGTCGAGGACACGGTGGATCTCAATCTGATGGCTGACCGTCGCGTCGAGGCGACGACTGCCGAGTACGCCGAGGTGGACCGCTATGTCTCGGAGTTGACGGGGCTGATCAACGAGCTGCTCGATGGTCTGGCGGCCATTCGCAGGTCGCGTGGCCAGATCGAAGCGCTGCTTGCCCTGTATCCCGATGCGGCAGCCCTGCACGACGCGGGCGAAAGTGCCATCGGGAAGCTCGGTTCCTGGGAGAGAAAGGTCGTTCAGGTCGAATACGAGACGTACGAGGACGAGGACAGCCTGCCACCGAGGCTGCTTACGAACGTGCGCCACCTACTCGACGTGCTCGACGATGCCGGCCCGCCCGTGGCAACAGGCGCGCTCACCCGACTCGCCGACCTGAAACAGGAGTGGGCGGTGCTGACCGCCGAGCTCGCCGAGATCGAAGCCTCGGACATCGCGGCGGTCAATGCCTGGGCGCGGCAGAGCTCCGTGCCCTACGTCTCGACGCGAGATTGAGCCCGCAACGGGCAACGGGTTCTCGGTTTCAAGACGTCGGTCACGCGGCGCCGGTGCCAGGAAAGCATCCCGTTACGCTTTCTTGCAGAGTCAGTGTATCGTCTGCGCGGTGACGTTTGGGAGAGTGCTTGGCGCCTGGTGGCATCCCAGGATTTCCGTCAACGAGCTTCGCCGAACTCAAGATCGCAAGCTCCGGCGGCTGATTCGGCATGCCTACGACCAGGTGCCCTATTACCGTGCCCTGTTTCAGTCAGCCGGGCTCACTCCCGAGGATGTTCTGACGACTGACGACCTGCACAAGATTCCGCCAACGGACAAAAGGAATCTGGTGGAGGCCGGAGTCGATGCCTGCCTGGCACAGGGGACGCGTAAGAACGAGTGCATCGTCAGCCGTACCTCGGGCTCCTCAGGTGAGCCGCATAGCACGTATCTCACGCGACGGGAGTATCTAATCCGTCGAGCGCTCGGCTGGCGCCGACTGGTGGATGCTGGTTTCCAGCCGTGGGAGCGAGTGTGCGTCATCAGCGATCCGGCTCGAGCCCGCTCTCGCCGATTCCGCACCCAGGTGGTGCCGGTGGCGTGGTCTCCCCGCCAGCAGCTCTCGTTACTGCAAGACGTAAGACCGATGGTGCTGAAGGCCTGGCCCAGCAGTGTGGCCGCGTTGATGCACCACACGCAAAACCACCTGGGCCGCCATATCCGACCCCGCATCGTCGCGCTGTCCGGCGAGCAGTGTTCGGAAGGCCTGCGCGAGCAGATCCAGAGCGATCTCGGAGCCGAAGTCTTCGTCTTCTATGGGGCGGGCGAGTTCGGCCCCATCGCTTCCGAATGTCCAGCGCACGACGGATTGCACATCAGCGCCGACGAGTTGATTGTCGAGAGCCTCGACGGGACGGGGACCTCACAGTGTGGGGAGCTCGTGATTACCAGCCTGTTTGCGCGGACGATGCCCTACATTCGCTACCGGATAGGAGATCTCGGGACCGTTTGTGACGGCGAGTGTTCCTGTGGCAGCTCGCTACCACGTCTGACTCTGCTGCGGGGGCAGGCGAGTCGAATGATCCACCTCCCGCGAGGTGAGAGAGCCTCGGTCGCGGCCGTCGTCAATACCTCGCTGCGGTGCTTTCCGACGTTGCGGAAGTTCTGCCTCATTCAGAACGCAATCGACCGGTTCGTGCTGCAAGCGGTCTTTCTCGAGCCGCCAGATCGCGACATCCTGCAGTCGATGGAGCGGCGAATCCGAGAGTGTCTGGTCAACGAGGTCGAGGTGCGAATCCGTGTGGTCAACTGTATCGACGTGGAGGGTGCGCGAAAGTTCGGCAACTTCGTCTGCCGGCTTCCCGAGGAGACTCACCCAGTGCCTCGGGGAACGATGTCTGCGGGACCCATCCAGAGGTCAAACAGCTGAGCGCCGTCTCGAAAAGTCTAGCGATCGCCCAGCACTACGGACAAGCCCTCGGCTCGGCAACCCTTTTGCAGTTCGCCGGATCCATGATAAACCCTGCGCTCATGACGCGATCGAAAGGCAACTCGAGCCGGCGGTGGCTGATGATCCAGGTGCACCGCGCCCAGATCGCGCGCATCTCGAGATCCAGTTCCGGGAGACCCCAGGGCGAGATCGCTCGTCACATGAATGCCATCGCACTGCTCTGCGACTGCGGGCGCACCGAGGTGGGGCAGCAGCTGGCGTTGATGCTTGCCAGTGAGGGTGGGCCGGATCTGAAGTCGCTGCTCAGCCACCGAATCGATCTCGCAGAGCCCTCCTGATCCAGACCGAACAGCGCGGAGCCGACTTCCGACCTGGTTGCCGGAGTCGCAGTCTGCCAGGGCGAAGCCTGCCGTCATCCGAGGATCTGTACCCGACTACGAACCCGACGGACAGATCATGGGTCCGTCGTCAGCTGCCACCAGCCGCACGTCGGAGAAGGAGAGCCCGAGACGTCCCGCCGTTCCGAGCACCAACGGTGCGCTGATTCGGCTGAGGTCGGCCCCGGCGTCGCGCAAGCAGGATAACGGAATCCGCAGAGTGCGCCATTCTCCGACCGGCAGAGCAGCAAGCACGTCGCCCATCGGAACCACACCTCGGCAGGTCATGCCGCACGCCATCGCAAACGAGACGTCCTCACTCGGTTCTTCATCGACTCTGATGTCGATCGCGAGGGCAGAGCCCTCGGCCGCTGGGGCGCTCAGGTCGAAGCCTTGGAATCCGAGCGGACCGGACAGCAGAATGTAGGCCTCACCGTCTCCTGACCAGGAAGCGGCGCGGGCGTCTTCCTGAACCCTTCGATCGACGTTGCGCACGATGAGCTCGCCTCCCGGGGTCTCGGCCCGAGCCGTGCTCATGGGCATCGGATAGGAATTCATGACGTAGAGGAGGAGAGTCAGCGGTTCTGTGGGGGCGCCCTCGAAGTAGACGGTCGGGGCCGGAGGCGCCGGCGCGATCCCCCGCTCCTCGGGGAGAGTCTGAACCTCCCCCGGCTCCGCGTAGCTCAGTCCGTAACCGAAGGGAAACTGTGGATCATAATCGGCGTCCCCCCGATTCACTGCCGCTTGCGCTGCCGTTCTTGGCCAGGAGAAGGAGAGACGCCCCTGGAAGTCATGGTCGATGGATCCGTGGGCGGTGCGGAAGAGGACGTCGGTGACACCGCCCCCCTCACTACCTGGCAGCCAGGCCGCGACGAACGCGTCCGACGCATTGATCTCGGGGTTGACCCACAGCGGCCGACCGGAAAGGAACACCGAAACGACCGGGATGCCGGCCTCACCCAGGCGCTGCAACATTTCCAGGTCGGTCCGGCCACCCGGTTGATAGTCGACGTGGGGGCGATCGCCAACGCCCTCGGCGTAGGGTTCTTCACCGTAGACAACGATCGCCACATCCGGCTTCACCCCGCTGTCAAAGGACCCATCGATCGCGAGCGTCGCGGTACCGCCGCTCCCGTTCACCACGGCCTCGATCGCCTCCCAAAGCGTCGTGGCATTGGGGTAATCGGCCCGTTCGGTGCCCGCCCCCAGCCAGGTCAGAGTCCAGCCGCCCGACTGCTTGCCAACGTCATGGGCACCGTCGCCGGCGACCAGGACATGCTGCTTGCGGCGGAGCGGCAGGAGGCCGCCCTCGTTCTTCAGAAGCACCAATGACTTCCGCACCGCCTCACGGGCCACCGCCCGATGCTCGGGGGCGCCGAGGACACTCTCGTTGCCGGCCAGCGGCCGCGTCGAAGGCTTGCCAGCCTCGAAGAGGCCAGCGCGGAGCTTGACCCGAAGAATCCTGCGGACCGCATCGTCGAGGCGCTCGGTGGAGATCGCTCCCGACCTCGCCTGGGCAAGGGTGTTCTCATACAGCCCCTTCCAATCGTTCGGAACCATGTACATATCGAGACCCGCGTTGAGCGCGTCGGGGCAGCTAGCCGGGCTACAGCCCGGCAGCTGGCCGTGACCGTTCCAGTCACCGACAACGAGACCATCAAAGCCCCACCTCTCCTTGAGGAGAACGGTCAGGAGATCCCGGTTGCCGTGCATCTTCGTGCCATGCCAGCTGTTGAAGGACGCCATCACCGTCATGGCCCCGGCCTGCAGGCCGGTCACATAGCCGGCGGCGTGGATATCCCGCAGCTCCTCTTCGGTCGCCAGATTGTCTCCCTCGTTGTTTCCGCCTTCGGTGCCACCATCGCCGAGGAAATGCTTGATGGTCGAGAGGACCCGCTGCGGCCCGAGGAAGTCCGCGCTCCCCGGCTCACCCTGAAGGCCCTTCACCAGCTCGGGAGCCAGACGCGAAACGATGGCCGCGTCCTCGGAGTAACCCTCGTAGGTCCGTCCCCAGCGATCGTTGCGAGGCACGGCAACCGTGGGAGCGAAGTTCCAGTCGTGTCCGGTGACGCGGATCTCCCGAGCTGTGACCTCTCCGATCCGCCGCATGAGATCGGGGTCGTTCGCGGCCCCGAGCCCGATGTTGTGAGGAAAAAGCGTCGCTCCAACCACGTTGTTGTGACCGTGCACTGCGTCGACGCCCCAGGTAATCGGTATCGCGACACCACCGTCCGACGTGTCGACCGAAGCCTCCCAGGCGCCATCGGCGAGGGCGAGCCAATCGGCGACCGACGAGTTCTTGTTGTCGTTCGGGAAGCCACCGCCGCCATTGAGAACTGAGCCGATGTGGTATTCACGAATCTCCTCAGGGCTCACCCGGCGAACGTCGGGCTGGAGGACCTGACCGACCTTTTCCTCGAGTGTCATCCGGGACAGGATCGAGTCGATGCGGGCCTCGAGCTCGGGGTCCTCGGAAAAGGGAACCTCGACCTTCGGCCACTTGTCGAGGTGGATAGGCGGTGCCTCGGCCGCCAGACTCAGGGCGGAGGACAAGGTGACGAAAACGGCAACAACACCAGCTCTGGCACTCATGGTCGGGAACCTCGCAGAGGGGTAGGAGGAGATCCGTTCAACCGCGGGTAAGAGCCTTCAATTCTAGCGCAGGAAGAGCGCACTGATCAGAGACTCGCCATCAACGAAACGCCCACGGCTTGGTAGACTGGGCGCGCAGATCGGGGGGACCCGCAATCGGGGCATCTGCCACATCCCAAATTCCATTCAGTCGAGGAGCCAAGCCGTGAAGAAGATCAACATATTTGCGCTCGCCATTCTCATGCTCTCGCCTGCGATCTCGTGGGCGGCGGAAGACGAGACCGAAGAACCGGAAACCAAGCTCAACTCCGGCACCCTGTCGGGGCTCGCCCTGCGCAATATCGGCCCTGCCATCAATTCGGGTCGGGTCGTCGATTTCGCGGTCACGCCCGGCGAGCGACATCGGTTCTTCGCCGCAACGGCTTCGGGAAATCTGTGGAAAACGGAAAACGCCGGCACGACCTGGACACCGGTCTTCGACAGCGAAGGGTCGTACTCGATCGGTTGTGTCACCATCGATCCGAACAACCCCAACGTCATCTGGGTCGGCTCCGGTGAAAACAACTCTCAGCGGTCGGTATCCTTCGGCGATGGTGTCTACAAGAGTGTCGATGGCGGCCAGAGCTGGTCGAACCTGGGGCTCGGAGAATCCGAGCACATCGGCCGTATCGTGGTCGATCCGCGGGACTCGAACACGGTCTATGTGGCAGCCATGGGGCCCCTGTGGCGAGGTGGAGGCGATCGTGGCCTCTACAAGACTCTCGACGGCGGGGTAACCTGGGAGCGCATCCTGCACATTTCGGATGACACCGGGGTCGCTGAAGTCTGGCTCGATCCGCGGCACCCCGATACCGTCTACGCCACGTCCTATCAGCGCCGCCGCCACGTCTGGACATTGATCAACGGCGGCCCCGAATCGGCCTTTCACAAGTCGACCGATGGTGGTGCGACCTGGCGCGAGATTGATTCGGGGTTACCTGATGTCGACCGCGGTCGCATGGGACTGTGCATCTCGCCTGTCGACCCGGACGTCATTTACGGAGTCGTCGACGCCGAGCGCGACGAGGGCGGCGTGTTCCGCTCGCTCGACCGCGGTGAGAGCTGGGAGAAGCGTTCCGATCACGCGCCGGGCGGCGACTACTGGAACGAGCTCACGTGTGACCCACACGACCTGGACACCGTCTATATGGTCGACGTGCTGCTTCACGTCACCAGGGACGGAGGAGAGACCTTCGAGGCGATGTCTCCCGAGCGAATCCACGTCGACCACCACGCGGTCTGGCTCGACCCCGAGGACCCCGACTACATGCTCGTCGGTAACGACGGCGGTATCTACGAAAGTTTCGATAGAGGTGCCACCTGGGAGTTCAAGGAGAATCTGCCGATCACCCAGTTCTACCGTGTCGCCGTCGACACCTCGAAGCCGTTCTACTACGTGTACGGTGGCACCCAGGACAACAACACCCTGGGGGGGCCCAGCCGCACGCTGCGTCGATCCGGCATTACCAACGAGGACTGGTTCATCACCGTCGGCGGTGACGGCTACGAGACGCAGGTCGATCCCGAAGACCCGAACATCGTCTATTCGCAGTGGCAATACGGTGGTCTGGTGCGCTACGACCGACTGTCGGAGGAGATCGTCGACATCCAACCGCAGGAGGAACCCGGGGAGGATGCGCATCGCTGGAACTGGGACTCGCCGCTGATCATCTCGCCCCACTCCCCTACCCGCCTCTACTACGCCGCCCAGCGGCTCTTCCGTTCGGACGACCGGGGGGACACATGGGTTGCCATCTCGGGCGATCTCAGCCGGGCACTGGATCGCGATCAGCTTCCGGTCATGGGCCGAATCTGGGAGATGGACGCGGTGCACAAGAACGTTTCCACCTCCAACTACGGCAACATCGTCTCGCTGACCGAGTCCATCCTCGAGGAGGGGCTGATCTATGTCGGCACCGACGACGGACTGATCCAGGTCACCGAGGACGGCGGCGGCAGCTGGCGTAAGATCGAATCTTTCCCGGGTGTGCCGGCCAACACCTATGTCAGCGACCTCGAAGCCTCGCGGTTCGACGCTGACACGGTCTACGCGACCTTCGACAACCACAAACAGGGGGACTTCGACCCCTACGTGCTGGTGAGCCGGGACCGCGGCCGTACCTGGAGATCGATGCGTGGCGATCTGCCCGACCGGCAGGTGACCTACACGCTGGTTCAGGACCATGTGAAGCCGGAGTTGCTCTTCCTGGGTACCGAATTCGGCCTCTTCGTCACCCTGGACGAGGGGGACCACTGGCATCAGCTCGAAGGCGGCCTGCCCACCATCCAGGTACGCGACCTCGATATTCAGCGCGACTGGAACGACCTGGCAGTGGCGACCTTCGGTCGCGGCTTCTGGATTCTCGACGATTACACCCCGTTGCGGGCGATGAGCGAGGAGACGCTTGCCGACAACGAGGCGATCCTCTTTCCGACCCGCGACGCGCTGCTGTACATCGAGCAGAGTGACCGGATCATCGATCGAGGGCACGGTATGTGGCATGCCGAAAACCCTCCTTTCGGCGCCGTCTTCACCTACTGGCTGCGTGATGGCTTCAAGACCAAGAGGGACGCCCGGCTGGAGCTCGAGAAGAAGGCACGCGAGGAGGAGTCCGACGCGCCAGTGGCAACGATGGCGGAGCTGCGCGAGGAGGATCTCGAGGTCGGGCCCAAGGCCTTCCTCGTGGTGCGCGATGCGGCAGGATCGATCATTCGGCGGGTCGAAGCGGGACAAGAGGCCGGGCTACAGCGTGTGGCCTGGGATCTGCGCCTGGCTTCCGCCGCGCCGACCGACCTGACGCCGCGTACCGATCTGATGCCCTGGGAGTCACCGGAGAAGGGGCCGTTGGCTCTGCCTGGAACCTACTCGGCGACTCTCGAAAGCAGGATCGCAGGAGAGTGGAGGGCGCTGAGTGAGCCAACAAGTGTCACTGTCGTGCCGCTCGACCTGGGAACGCTGAGGCCCGCTGATCCCCAGGCCGTGATGGCTTTTCGCATGGAGACCCGCGAGCTGCGGCGCAACGTACTGGGTGCGCAGAAGCTCCTCGGCGAGGTGGACAACCGGTTGCAGCACTTGCGTGAAGCCTTCGTCGCGACCTCGGATCTGGATCCCGCGTTGATGGTCGAGCTCGAGGGGCTCAAGGCCCGCTACGATGCAGTCGACCTGGCGATGAATGGCGACCGCACCAAGTCGGGGCGTAACGTCTTCACGCCGCCCTCGATTGTCAGTCGCGTGCAACGCATCGCCTATGACCAGTGGGATACGACCCAGGCGCCGACCAACACGCACCGGCAGGCCTACCTATGGGCGTCGGAGGCCTTCGCCAGCGCGTTGGCCGACATCGAGCAGTTGGTGGTGGATCTCGAAGCCCTGGAGCAGCAGGCCGAGGCAGCCGGCGCGCCGTGGACGCCGGGC
The DNA here is from genome assembly GCA_963707075.1 of uncultured Acidobacteriota bacterium. Taxonomy (GTDB): domain Bacteria; phylum Acidobacteriota; class Thermoanaerobaculia; order Multivoradales; family JAHEKO01; genus CAXMQZ01. Next base: position 32,062 of record CAVPOX010000001.1, on the reverse strand, counting down.
CGGGTTCCCAGCTGGCCCTGACGGAATACGAAACGGTCGGAGAAGCTCTTGCCTGGACGGTCGAGTCGCCAAGCCGTCCAGACAGGATGCTCGAGCGGCTACAGAGGTGCGCAGAACGGCGCGCTGGGTGCCCTGGAGTGGTAATCTGGAAGAGGAACCAGTGCAGCATCCTTCGCTGAACGGGTCACCGAAGTGATACTCAGAGGGCTTGGGTCGCCTAGGTTCCTGGCGACCCACTGTGCTGTCGTGAATGCCGGTCGGTGGCCTGGCCATCCGGATGGGCGATGATCGAGATCCGACATGCAACCGGCGCCGATGCCCGTTCCATCCGGGACATCTTCGAGGCCAACTACGGTCACGACTACATCTACCCGGAGTACTACGAGGCCGAGCTGCTGAAGAAGCTGGTCTACGGCGATGACACTCTGGTCCTGGTGGCGGAGAACACCCAGAGCAAGGAGATCCTCGGAACCGCGTCGGTGGTGCTGGAGAGCGGTGCCTACAGCGACCTTGTAGGAGAGTTCGGGCGCCTCGCCGTCCACCCGGATGCCTGGGGCCGCGGTATCGGCAGCATGCTGCTGCAGAGGCGTATCGAAGAGGTCGAGCATCGTCTCCACGTCGGCTTCATGGAGGCCCGCGTCTTTCAACCGTACTCTCTGGCCAACGGTCTCCACCACGATTTCCTGCCGGTCGGATTCTTGCCATTGCGACTCAGGCTCGGCTCGCGCTGGGAGCATGCCGCGCTGTTGGTCCGGTACTTTGGAGACGCGCTCGAGTTGCGCCGTAACCATCCTCGCGTCGTTGCCGAGGTCTACCCGCTGGCCAATCTCTCTCTCGAGCAGGTCGGGATCAGGCCGGATGTGGTCGTGGACGAGGAAGCATCCTCATACCCGCCGGCCGGGCTCTACTCGCTGCAACAGATGACCGAGGGCGGCTACTCTTCGCTACTGCGGATCGAGCGCGGCCGACTGCGCCGACGCGAAATCTTCGGCCCTCTGCGTCTGCACTATGGATTCTTCAAGCTGCGCTCGGAGCACTCGCATTACCTGGTCGCCAAGAGTCGTGGTCAGGTGGCGGGTGCGATCGGATACACCCACGACGAGGTCGATCAGAACATCCGCGTCTTCGAACTGATCTCGCTCGACGATTATGTGGTGCGGTTCCTGCTCGAGCAGATCGAGCGGGTCTGCCGCGAGAGATCCGACGTCTGCTCTATCGAGATCGACGTGCGCGCTGACGCACCGCGGATGCAGCGCACTCTTGTCGAAATGTCTTACGTTCCTGTCGCCTACACGCCCGCTTTCGCCTTCCACAAGGTCGAGCGACTCGACGTGGTGAAGATGCAGCGACTTCTGGTGCCACTTCCGGAGTTGCCGTGCAAGCTACTACCGCCCGCCGACCGCGTTGCCGAGTTGGTGCTCGAGGCCTTCGCACAACGTGAGGTTCTCCCCGGAATCGACCGGACGCTGAGCCGGGCCAGCCTCTTGCGTGGACTATCGGACGAGCAGATCCGACGCCTGGGTGGCGTCTGCTCACGGGTGAGCTTTGACTGCGGCGAGAAGGTGTTCCGCGTCGGTGAGCCCTGCTCCGAGACCTACCTGCTGCTCGACGGTGAGGTCGAGGTTCGGGGCAGCGGGTCCAGGCCTCTGGGGAGAGTCGGGCCGGGCGAGTGCCTGGGTGAGGTAGCCCTGATGATCGGCACGCCCCATTCAGCCGAAGCCATCGTCGTCGCACCGGTCAAGGCCGCGGTGTTGACCCATGAGGCCTTGTCCGATCTGGTTCACCAACGTCCAGACATCGGCATCGTTCTCTACCGCAACCTCGCCCGCGGTTTGAGCCGGAAGCTGCGTCGCACCGATCTCGACCTCGCCGCCGAGGTAGCCAGACAGGAGTCCCGACATGCCTGACCGTGCTGACCATGAGTATCTGCAGCTCGACACCGCCCAGCCGATCTGGGAGCGGTTCTTCCAGGTTGCTCCCCTGGTCCTCATCGGTACCCGCGAGCCCGACGGTGCCGACGATCTGGCACCAAAGCACATGGCCGGTCCCTACAGTTGGGACAACTACTTCGGCTTCGTTTGCTCGCCGCGCCACGCCACCTATCGCAACGCCGAGCGCGAGCGTGCGTTCGCGGTCAGCTATCCGCGGCCCGACCAGGTGGTTGTCGCCGGTTTGACGGCCTCACCACGCTGCGAGGACGACAGCAAGCCGACGATCGCGGCCCTGCAGACCCTTCGCGGCGAGACGATTGACGCTCCGCTGCTGGTGGGGTCGCAAGCTCAGTTCGAATGCGCGCTGGAGAAGATCGTCGACGGCCTGGGGTCCAACAGCCTCATCATCGGCCGCATCGTGGCAGCCAGGATTCGGACTCAGGCCGTGCGCCGGGTCGACCGCGACGACCAGCAGGTCATCGCCAAAGCGCCACTCCTGGCCTATCTCCATCCCGGCCGATTCGCCACGATCAAGCGCAGCAACTCATTTCCATTGCCCAAGGGATTTTCTCGCTGAAGACCACAACGAGATCCGAGCGCGCCGAGCGCATTCTGCGCTTTCTCGATGACAGCGCGCTGGAAATACGCCGACTGCTGCACGCTCTCGTCGAAACCGAGTCGCCCTCGCGAGACCCCGAGGCCCAGAGAAAGGTGCAAGATCTCCTGATCCAGAAGTTGCAAGATCTAGGGTTCCGGGTACGGCGGCACGGCGGCCGCGACAGCGGCGGCTATCTGCTGGCGAGCTCCGCAAATCGTCCTCGCGGAGCGCCGGTGCAAATCCTGCTCGGGCACTGCGACACGGTCTGGCCTGTGGGAACCCTGGCCGAGATGCCGGTCGCGATCAAGGAAGGCAAGATGTACGGCCCTGGGATCTTCGACATGAAGGCGGGCCTGGTGCAGATGATCTTTGCCCTGCGCGCGCTTCAGCAGTCCGGGCTCGAGCCCGAGGTCTCACCGGTCGTTCTGATCAACTCGGATGAGGAAATCGGCAGCACCGAATCCAGACCCGCGATACGACGCCTGGCGAAGGTTGCCGATCGGGTGCTGGTGCTCGAGCCGGCCATGGGGCCGGAAGGCAAGCTGAAGACGACCCGTAAGGGAGTGGGACAGTTCACCCTGCGCATTCGGGGCCTCGCGGCGCACGCCGGGCTCGAGCCCGAACAAGGGATCAGCGCCATTCTCGAGCTCTCGAGGTTGGTCCAGCGCCTGTTCGAGCTCAACGATCCGGAGAGCGGGTTGACCGTCAACGTCGGCACCATCGACGGCGGCGTACGCCCCAACGTGATCGCGCCGGAGAGCCGGGCTATGGTCGACGTGCGTGTGATGACACAACAGCAGGGCGAGCAGATCGAGCAAGCCATCCGGGCGCTGCGCCCGCAGCATCCGGACGCCAGCATCGAGATCACTGGCGGCATCGAGACGCCACCCATGGAGCAGACCCCGGGCAATCGGTTGCTTTGGGAGGTGGCGCGCGACGTGGGAGCCGAGCTCGGACTCGACCTGCAGGAGTGCCTCGCCGGCGGCGGCTCGGACGGCAACACCACCAGCCTCTATACGCCGACCCTGGACGGGCTGGGAGCGGTCGGCGGCGGTGCCCATGCGGCGCACGAATTCATCGATCTGCAGCAGTTTGCCAACCGCATCGCCCTCGTGGCCCTGATCCTGACCGCACCACCGCTGGCAATTCGCGGCCGAAAGCCTGGCGATAACGGAGGTCCATGCTAGCCTGCTTCGGTTCAACCATGGGGTCGGCCTCTCCCTCGGTCGCTTAATCGGAGGTGCGCAATGACCGGATTCGACTATCGACGCTTTCTCTTCCCACTTGCTGCGATGCTCGTCGCCGGATGGACGGCATCGATGCCGGTCCTGGCCCAGGAGTCGGTCGAACCGCAGGAGGAACCAGAAGCAAAGAAGACGGAGCTCCCCAAGCGGGAGCTCCCTGCCGATACCAAGCTCACCAAGACCGCCCAGGCGACGATACGCGGCGCGCGTGTGCCCTACCGCGTCACGACCGGCACGCAACCCGTCTACGGCGAAGACGGCGCCACGATCGCTGCCCTCCACTACACCTACTATGAGCGCACCGACGTCTCCGATATCGGGCGGCGGCCACTGTTCATTTCCTTCAACGGCGGGCCGGGATCCGGATCCCTGTGGATGCATCTCGGCTACACCAGTCCGAAGCAACTGGTGATCGATGATGAGGGTTTTCCGGTTCAGCCCTACGGCGTGCGTGACAACTCCCACTCGATCCTCGACGTGGCCGATATCGTCTATGTCAACCCGGCCAACACCGGCTTCTCGCGGATCCTCGACGACGAGATCGATCGCGAGGTCTTCTTCGGCGTCGAGGCCGATATCACCTACCTGGCCGACTGGATCGACGTCTTTGTTTCGCGCAACGGTCGCTGGCGCTCGCCCAAGTACCTGATCGGAGAAAGCTACGGCACGACTCGGGTCTCGGGCCTCGCCGGCGCATTACAGGATCGCCACTGGATGTACCTGAATGGCGTCATCCTGGTCTCTCCGACGGGACTCGGCATGCAAACCGAGGGGCCCGCTCCGCGCTCTCCGGTGCTGAAGCTCCCCTACTACGCGGCTGCGGCGCACTACCATGGACAGCTTGGCGAAGATCTTCAAAACCTCGACCTGGAGGTGTTGCTGGCCGAGGTCGAGGCGTTCACCCTGGACGAGTACCTGCCGGCTCTGTCACGGGGCGGTTTCCTGGCGGCGGACGAGAGACAGCAGATCGCTCGCGAGGTCGCTCGGTACGCAGGCCTGTCGGAGGCGTTCGTCCTCGATCACAATCTGGCTGTGCCGGCGTCGGCGTTCTGGAAAGAGCTGTTGCGCGACGAGGGGTACACCATCGGCCGCCTCGATTCCCGCTACCTGGGCATCGACCGCAAGGACGCGGGGGAGACCTACGACTACCCACCGGAGCTCACCTCCTGGAATCACGCCTTCGCTCCGGCCATCAATCACTACCTGCGCGACGAGCTCGGCTTCGACACCGACCTGCAGTACTACCTGTTCGGACCGGTCCGTCCCTGGGAAGGTCGCGATGAGCACGATGTCGGCGAGGAGTTGCGGCGAGCGATGGCCCAGAACCCCTACCTCCAGGTGATGGTGCAATCAGGCTTCTACGACGGGGCGACCGACTACTTCACCGCCAAGTACGTGCTCTGGAACCTCGATCGCAGTGGACGGCTGAAGGATCGCCTGCGCTTCGAGGGCTATGAAAGTGGGCACATGATGTACCTGCGGAATGAAGACCTGGCCCAAGCCAACCAACACATTCGCGAGTTCATCGAGGCGACGACACCTGCCGATGGCGAGGCGGCGAGCTACGGCAGCGTCCTCGAACGCCAGGAGTAGCGCCAACCGGAACCGAGGGTGAAGCCTGGCGAGGATCCTGTCACCTGGGAGAATGCCGCAAGATCTCCCGCCAGAGCTCCTCGTATGCCTTGGCCGCCGGACTGCTCGCCGCGAAAGCACCCAACGGCTGACGGCGAAGCCCCATCTGTTCGACGATGCTCGAATAAGGGATCATCGACTCCAGGAGTTGCACGGGTTGTCCGGCCCGGTTCTCCGAGACATTCCGGTGCAGTGACTTGCGACGATCCACCATCGAGAAGAAGGGGATGAGCGCGGGGCTACGAGGACCCCGTTCGAGGAGATGTCTGTGAAGCTGCTCGAGGGTCCGCAGCGACAGGGTCGTCGGGATGGTGGGCACCAGCAGGGCGTCGGCAGCGACGAAGACCCCCTCCGACACGAGCGAGATGCTCGGAGCACAATCGAGAAAGAGATAGTCGTACTGGAAGGATAGCGGCAGCAAGAGCCGGGCCAACTGAGCGGTCGGTTCCTTGCGGGTCAGCAGATCGAGGTCCATGTTGCGGTACGAGAAGTCGGCCGGGAGCAGGTCAAGACCCTCGTAATCGGTGCCGCGAATGGTCAGCGCAATATCTCGCTTGCCACGGATGAGCTTGCTGCTACCGCCCTTGACTTTGGGCTTGACGCGGAAGTAGTAGGTCGCCGCTCCCTGGGGATCGAGGTCCCAAACGAGGGTGCGAAAGCCATCGAGCGCCGACAGGTATGCCAGGTTGACCGCAGTAGCCGTCTTACCTACGCCGCCCTTGATGTTGTAAGTTGCGAAGACCCTCACGCCGAACTCGCCCCCTCGATCCTGAAGAGCTCACGAAAGCGCTGGCGATTCTGGCGGCTGGAGAACTCGTCGAAGCGCGTATGAAAGGCCCTGCGCTCGTCTTCCTGGCGCTGCTCGAAGTTGGCGATGAGACGACCCATGACCATCAGGGTCGATGCTGGACCGCTCTTTTCCACCAGCATGGTGTTGCCGAATTCGTGGAGCTTCTCCTGCTGCACGGTGAGGTCGTTGAAGTCACCGAGGTTGTCCTGCAGCTGCTTCAGCGCCTTGATCAGTTTCCCGATCTCGGTCTCTTCATAGAGGCTGTAGAAGAACTCGAGAAGGTATCTGAGCTTCTTGCAGTCGATGCGCAGTCGATGCAGCGCCTCGGGTGGTGAATCGTCGTCGATCGCCGATCCCTTCTTCATCACTCGGCGGTACGACTTCCAGATCCGTCGCGAAGCCAGCTCGAGAATCGGTGTGGTCGCATCCGGAGGAGCCTCTTCGACCTCTGGAGGGTGGTTGAGAAAGCGTTGCCAGTCCTGCAACAGCGACGCATATCGATCCGACTCGAGCGACTGCACCATGTTGCGATGCTCGAGGACCTGGTGGCTGTCGAGAAATGTCTGCAACGGCTCGAGATCCGCACGATCATGCTCTGGCAGACTACTCTGATAGTCGGGCATCTTGAGCTGATAGACGTGCAGGTCTCGACTGGGCCCGGTGATCTGACCGAGCCAGGCGAACCCTGTCCTGAAGCGGTCGATATGGCTCTGCGGCAGCACTCCCTTGATCTGGGTCATCGCTGACCTGGTGCGCCGGACGGCGACCCTGAAGTCGTGCAGAAACTCTGAGTCGAGATCGAGCTTGACACCCTGTTCGTTGGCGCGCATCACCTCGAGCAGTCGTCGGTAGATCGACCGCAAGGCTTCTGCGGCTGGTTGGTCCGGGTCGAGCTTCAGGTTGAGCTTCGAAGAGTATTTGCCCGGATTCAACCCGGCTTGTCGAGCCAAATCCAGGAGCTCGGACTCCGGCGCCGGGAGCAAACCGAGCTCTCTCTCCAGGGTGTGGGTCAGTCGCTGAAAGTCCATGTCATACCCCCTGACTGGCATCGCGGTGAGGCTGGGGTGCAACCGGAGGTCCTGATCAGCTGGGTCGGTTCGGACCACTGCGGATTCTTCCAGGCGAAGACGCGCCACCGTCTTGCTGCGCTCGTCGAGCAGGTTCAACTGGCGGCCGGACGATTCGAGAACCAGCATCGGCAGGAGGCGACGGATCTCGATCATTGGGGCGATGGCCTCACGAAGAGGACTGTGCGGCAAATCCCAGGCAAAGCCCGGCTCGCCCCGGTAGCGCAGCCTATGCCTCACCGAACCGTCGAGATCAGTCAGCGCCAGGTACGTACCCGTCGTGCCGCGCTGTGCGACCAGGGCCAACCCGGCTTTGAAGAGTCGCCAATCGAAGCTGTCGTAGAAGGTCTCGGAGCGGGCGCAGGTGCTCGGGGTTCGACTCTCGAGTCTCTCGGTTACCGTCTGGAAAGCCTGACGAGCCGCGACGAGGTCGTCAAAGGAATAGCGCACAGGGACAGGAGTCATGATGGGGCTCGACACGGGACGTCACGGCTCGACTACTTCTTCTTGCTCTTGCCCTTCTTGTCCCTCTTGTCCCTCTTTTTCTTCTTGCCCTTGCCCTTGCCCTTCCTGTCCTTCTTCTTCCTCTTCTTGTCTTTCTTCTTCTTGGTGTCTTTCTTCTTCTTGCCCTGCCGGGGGGCGGGCGCTGAAGCAGAGCGGTTCAACTCGGCGGCTGCCGTTTGTACCGCTGTCGCCCGGGCGGGCCCAAAACCTTCAATCTGCAAAATATCTGTCACGCTCGCACTGGCTACAGCCGCGACGGAGTCGAAACCCGCCGCAGCCAAGCTCGCAGCAGTGCTGGGACCAATACCCTTGATGTCGGTAAGCTCGTACTTTGCCATGGGGCACCTCTGAGTTTGCCGGCTGCCTGCTCCGCCTGGGCAGTATAGCTTCCAGCCCGTGCTACCGGCAGTTGTGTCGATCACTATAGTCCTTGCTGTCGGCGGAGCCGCTCAGAACTGTCCGTGTTGTCACGGGATTGTCACTTGGCGCGAGGCCTCCCGGACCGGTCGGCGATGCCGTGCACGGGCATCACGTCGCCGTACAGATCGCCAGCGCAAGCGACGAGGTCGAAGCTGGCGTACCCCTCGGCGGTGTCCGCGGAACCGCAGAGTGCCACACGCTGAGGGAAAGGTGAAAACTCAGCGGACAGCGGCCAGGATGCGGTCGAGCGCCAGCCGCGGGTCCAGGGCCGGGATGTCGTAGATGTTCCAGCCGGTGAAGACGGCAATGAGGTCGAACTCGGGCACCACGAGCAGCCGCTGCCCTCCGTACCCGATCGCAGCCCAGGCGTGGGGTTGCCCTTCACCCTCGTAGGGGAGCAGCCACCACTGGAAGCCGTACATGAAGTCGTTCCAATCCGAGCGGACGTGCGGATGGGTCGAGGCGGCCACCCAACCTTCAGGCAGTAACCGCTTGCCGTCCCAGACACCGTCGTGCTCGTAGAGATAGCCGATTTTCGCCAAGTCGTTCGGCTCGAGATAGAGGCCACCCTCCGTGTCGGTGTGGCCGGTAGGTGTCGTCTTCCAATAGTGGCTCTCGATACCGAGCACAGGAAAGAGGTGCTGCCGGGCGTAATCTTCCGCGTGCATTCCCGTCGCTTTCCACAGGATGTGATCCAGGAGCACGGTGACGCCGCTGTTGTATTCGAAGGTGGTTCCAGGCTCCGCGGCGATCGGCTGATCCATAACGAAGCGGACCCAATCGTCGCTGCTCTCCATCGCCGCGCAACTGTTTGCCGGGTCCGTGTAGGGCACGCTGTCCTCATCCCACGCGATGCCCGAGGTCATCGTCAGCAGGTCGCGCAGCGTCATGGTGGCCCACCCGGGATCGGCGACCGCCGGCTGGTAGTCGTCGAAGTACCGCGCCACCGCTATGTCGGTATCTGGAATCGCGCCACGCTCGATGGCGACGCCGATCAGCGCCGAGGTCACGCTTTTGGAGACCGACTGCATGGTGTGGAGAGGGCTCCTCTTGTAGTACGGATGCCATTCCGGGTCGTAGTAGTTGTACTGCCAGCGTCTGCCGTTCCTGCCTTCGAAGAGCGCGTCGTAGTCGTTCTGGTAGGACTTCTCGTAGACGATGAAGCCGTTGCGAATGACCAGCATGCTGTCGATATAGCCGTGCTTGCCGGCCGCGAACTCGCCATCGAGAGCGGCCAGAGGCGTGACATCGACAGACTGGGCCGCAGGGGTCGACCTCTCCCAGCCCTCGCTGGGCCATCGCGCTGAGCTCTGACCGAGGCTCGGCGTCGTACCCATCAGAACTGCGATCAACAGCGTGCCGCCAACCGTACGCAACATCCGAATCCTCCCCGACCTGTTAAGGGGTAATGTCTTCGGTGGCGAGAATACTCGACTCGAGGTCGCAGAATCCAGCGCGAGCCTCCGCTAAAGCACCCATCGCCTTGCGGGGAGGCTGGACTGCTGAACGTCGCGTCAACCGAGCTGCCGCGTCTCATGGATTCCTGAGCCCGGACGCCACGTCTTGAGGCAGCAAACAGCGCGCCGAGTCTAGGGCAGTCGGGTCGGCAAGCTTGCGATGGCAATATCGGTCTTTCGCGGGCGGCGGGTACAATCACAGTCGAACGCTCCACGATCGATGCTCGGAGGTGACTCGATGACCGACAGCTCCACGTCCGCAACGAACTGGAAACGCATCGCCTGGATGAGCGGCACGGCCAGCGTCCTTTGCTACTTTCTGGCAGCCTTCCTGCCTCTTCCCGATGCGCTGACCCGGCTGCTGGCCTTCGCCTTCGGCCCCCTGCTCAGCATCGCGTTTCTCGGCTATTACCATTTCCTTTCCACGCATCGACCGGGACCGGTGCTGCAGATCGCCTGCCTCTTCGGCATCATTGCCGGCGTCCTGGTCACCAGCATGCTCGTCGTCCAGGTCGGCAACAACATGGTCCGCAGCGACCTGCTGGCGTCTGCGGCGGATCAGGCCGCCAAAGACGCCGTCGACCTGGCGTGGCGTGCGGTCAATCGCGTGCAGTACCTGCTGGATGTGGTGTGGGACATCTTCATTTGCATCGCCACCATGTTGTTCGCCCTCCTGCTCGGTTCCCATCCTCGATTCGGCAAGGTGTGGGCTGCTGTCGGTTTCCTCGCCGGATTCCTGCTTCTCGTCTTCAACCTGCAGACCTTTCCAGTGGCCCCTGCGGAAGCAGGATCGATCGACCTGGGACCCATCGTCGCCCTGTGGATGCTGGCCGTCTTCGTCCGCACGGCGTTCCTTCGGCCGACCGACTGAAGCAGGCTCGGATGATCGGCAGCACACTGGCTCACTACCGCATCACCGCCAAGTTGGGCGAAGACGAGGGTGCGGAGATCTCCTTGCGCATCACGGTCAAGAAGGGAACAGAATCGATCACCTTCGAATCGGCACGCGGCGAGCAGATCACGCTCAAGGCGCGGATCGTCGAGGAGCGCGAATGGGAGGATGGGGAGCTAATCGAGATCTCGCGCGACTGGCTTGCCCGCTGCAAGGAGACCAACGATATCTACTACTTCGGCGAGGATGTCGACATCTACGAGGATGATGAGGTCGTCTCCAACGACGGAGCGTGGAGAGCGGGGGTCGATGGTGCCCTGCCGGGGATCATCCTGGCGGGAACCTTCCTTCTCGGGTCCCAGTACTTTCAGGAGATGGCCCCCGATGTGGCAATGGATCGAGCCAAGCACATCGACATGAATCTGGGCGTCTCGGTTGGCGCCGGGAACTTCCAGGAGTGCGTTGGCGTCAAGGAGACCAGGACCATCGACGCGGGTGCCAGGAGCTACAAGGTCTATTGCCCGGGGGTCGGCCTGACCATCGACGACGTTGTCGAGTTGGTCGAGATCGAGGACTGAGCCGACCCTGCCTGGCGGTCGGCAGATTGGGCTGTTCGAGTGGCGTCCGCGGCCTGAGTCCGACCGCCTCTAGCTGACCGCGGCAAGTCGCTTGACCAGGATCAGCTTGTCGTCGCCCGGAGCATAGAAATCACTCAAGCGTGCCTCCTGCCGGTAACCGGACTTGCGATAGAAGGCCCGCGTCGGCTCGTATTGGGCTCGTCCGGAGGTGTCGATCCAGATCTGGGTCCCTCCTCGACGCTGAATCTTCGACTCGACCTCTGCCAGAAGGCAGGAGCCCACTCCCGATCCCTGATGTGAGGGGGAGACGACGATCCAGTAGAGATCGTAGCTGCTGGCCGTGCCGGGTGTTCGACCGTAGCAGGCATATCCGAGCAACTCCTCCTCGCCTTCGGCGAAGAGAAAGGCATAGCCGCTGGCCTCTCCTTTCTCCAGCCTTTCGTCGACCAGCTCGATGGCGACTTCCCGCTCTTCACGGCTGAAGAAACCTGTGGCTTCGACCAGCGAGGACACGCGTCCGACATCGGACGCCGAGACCCGTTCTCGCCAATGCAGATCAGCCGCGGAACGTCTCATGCGGATATCCGTGTGTCGGCTGTGGCCGCGATCCGGGCAACGAGCTGCCGGTAGTCGTAGCCCGCTTCGGCCGCGGCAGCAGGCAGTCCGGCATCCGGAGCGATACCTGGGTTGGTGTTGATCTCGAGGATCCAGGGCTGACCATCCGAGTCGACCCGGAAGTCGACCCTTGCATAGCCTCGCAAGTGAAATAGCTGCCAGCAGTCAGCGGCGAGACGGCGCAGAGTCTCCACGAGCTTGTCATCCTCGGGTGGCAAATCGAATCGCCGTCGAGTGTGCGTGTACTCGAAGGAGTCAGGATCCCATTTGGCGCTGTAGCCGACGATGCGTGGCTTGTCGTGCGGATAGTCGATAAAACACATCTCGGCCGGCGGCAGGATGACCGGTTCGCCCTCGATCCCTATCAGGGAGAGATTGAACTCCCGACCCTCGATATAGCGTTCGGCGAACCAGCCGTTGCCATGGCCGTTGGCTCGGGCGAGCTGCTGCAGGGCAGACAGGGCAGCTTCGCTGGTTTCGTGCAGAAACAGGTCCGATTCACAGATGCCTTGCGAGGCATCGCCAGCAACCGGCTTGATCAGATAGGGGCCACCTCGGTCCTCGCCCTGGACCCGTTGGCTCGAGATCCAGGCGGGTGTCGGCAGGCCGTGGTTGGACAACATTGCCTTCGTGGCCACCTTGTGCGTGGTCAGCACCATGGCTTCGGCAAGGTTGCCGGTGAAAGCCAGGCCCATCGCTTCCAGAATCTGGGCCGGCAGGTAGTTGAGCGACTGCCTGCCATCGGTCTCTTCGACCAGGTTGAAGACGATATCGGGTCGATGGGCGACGAGTGCATCGATACTGCCCGGCAGGTTCGCAGGGTCGAACTCGAGTGGGACGGCGTCGAAACCGAGCTGGTCCAAGGCCTGCCAGACGCTCAGGGCCTGGGTCAGCGAATCCTGTTCGTCCGCCGAGGGATCGAGTGGCATTCTGGGGTGCCAGACTGTGATCTTCATCGTCGGCGGGCGGCCCGGGTTGCAGGGAACCCAAGGCCACTACGCATTTCGGCCGAGGTCATGATGCGGCCGATGATGTCTCGATACGACAGCCCGACCAGTTGAGCGAGAATCGTGAGATCGGAGTCGACTGGATGCAAACCGGCGAGAGGGTTGACCTCCATGAAACTCGGTCTGCCCGCCGCATCGCAACGCAGATCGACGCGGCCGGCATCGCGGCATCCCAGGGCTCGCCAGGAGGCCAGTGCCACCTGCTCGCACTGCCGGGCCAGCTCGGGGTCGGGACAGAGCTGATATTCCACATGGTTCCGATAGTCGTCGGCACTCTTGATCGCCAGCGAGTAAGACCTCTGCAAGGGCTGGCGCAGGAGAATCTCCATGACTCCGAGAACCCGGGCTTCGCTGCCAGTGCCGAGGATGCCAACGGTGAACTCGCGGCCAGGCAGAAAGGCTTCGACCAGCACCGCCTGACTATGTCGGTGGAGCAGGTCTTCGCAGACCGTCACCAGGTCCTTGCGGCGGCGGATGGCAGACCGTTCCGAGATCCCCTTGCTGCTGCCTTCCGCTACCGGTTTGGCGAAGAGTGGTAAGGGCAGGGTCACCTTGCGGGCATCGGTGATGGATTCGATCACCGCGAACGAGGGAGTCGGGATCCCCGAGTCTCGGACGATGCGCTTGGCGCTGGCCTTGTGCAGGGTTACCGCCAGAGTCAGAGGGTCGGAGAACGTGTAGGGGATCCTGTAGGCGTCCAGGAGCGCCGGCACCTGCGCCTCACGGCCGAAGCCGTACAGACCTTCGGTGATGTTGAATACGAGATCCCAGCGGTCGCCGCGACAGAGGCGATCGACCAGATCGTGCAGGCTACCGATCCGGTCAGTGAAGTAGCCCAACTCGCATAGCGTGGATTCGATCGCCTGAATCGTTTCGGGTTTGTCGAGCTCGGCGACGGATTCGGCATCGAATCCGCGTCGCAGATAGTCTTCCTTGAGGTCGTAGGTGAGACCTACTTTGTACATGGGCCGGGTATCCCGGGGCCGTGGCCCGCGGTCTCCTGAGGCTCGCAATCACCGCCGATCTTAGGCCGACCCATGATTCCACCCGTGGGTGGGAACAGCGGTGAGAACAGAGCAGTTTGTCTGGTTTGGCTGGTTGGTAAGCGCCGCCCGGGTGGCCGGGCATGGAACCTCTACACTGGCACTCCGTGGGCGATTCCTCGCCGGTCTCCACGTGGCGCGAAATCGATGCTGTAGGTTCGGGCTCGCTGTCTTCTGACATTCTTCGCGCCAATCGAGCGAAATGATAGGCCTTTTCTAGCGGAATGCAAGAGATTTCTTGTTGACGGGCAGAAGCTTTCCGGCGCAGGATTCCGCATGGATCACAGTGGGGTTTGCATGAGAAGGCTATCTATCGCCATGGTGTCTCTCCTGGTGGCCTGTGCAGGGGACCCGGAAGCGCCGCAGAAGGCCGATCTGGTCCTGCATGGGGGCACCGTCTGGACCATGAATCCGCAGCAACCCGAAGCGGAGGCCGTCGCGGTACGCAACGGATCGATCGTCTTCGTCGGCAGCATGGCCGGGGTCGAGGATTGGATCGGCGAAGCAACGGAAGTCGTAGAGCTCGGCGGCGGCATGCTGTTGCCCGGTTTTCAGGATGCTCACGTTCACATGCTCGACGGCGGCATGGGGTTGGCCGACTGCGATCTGTCAGCCGCAGCCGATGCCGACGAGGTCCTCGTCACCGTGGCGGACTGTGCGGCGGCCGACGCCGACAGCCCCTGGCTGCGCGGCGGAGGTTTCCAGCTGACGTACTTTCCCCTGGGCAACCCCCTGGCAGCGACCCTGGACGAAGTCGTTGCCGACCGTCCGGTCTACCTCACCTCCTCTGATGGACACTCGGCGTGGATCAACAGCAAGGCGCTGGAGCTCGCCGGCATCAGCGCGGAGACGCCCGACCCGCCCGCGGGCCGCATCGAACGCGATGCCCGAACTGGCGAGCCCACGGGTACGCTCCGCGAAACGGCCATGGGCCTGGTGAGCCAGCTGCTGCCGGCACGTACGCAGCAGGAACGCCGGGACGGCTTGCGACGGGGCCTGACGGTCGCCCGCAGCGTTGGTATCACCGCCTTTCAGGAAGCCGGCGCCGATGCCGACAACCTGGAAGCGTTCGCCGCCCTGGCGGCCGCCGGGGAGCTGACGGCCCATGTCTCGATCTCCCTGCAGGGGGATCCCAAAGGAGGGCTGGCGCAGGTCCCCGAGCTGGTGGCACTGAGAGATCGCTATCACGGCCAAGGCCTGCGAGTCGATTCGGTCAAGCTCTACATCGACGGCGTCATCGAGGCGCAGACCGCGGCACTGCTCGAGCCCTATGTCGGCATGGGAGACTTCGCGGGCTATACCGAGTTCGAGACCGAGGACCTGCGGCAACTGGTCGTAGCCCTCGATCGAGAAGGCTTCCAGATCCACGTGCACGCGATCGGCGATCGAGCGATTCGGGAGATTCTGGACGCGATCGAGCTGGCGCGCCAGCGTAACGGTGCGCGCGACGCGCGGCACCATCTGGCCCATGTCCAGCTCTGGGATCCTGCCGACATTCCACGCATGCGCGAGCTCGAGGTGGTGGCCAACTTCCAGCCCCTCTGGGCCTGGGCCGACCCCTTCATCACCGACCTGAGCGAGCCCTTCCTCGGTCCGGAACGCTCGCGCTGGCTCTACCCGATTCATACCCTCGTGGAATCGGGGGCCAGAGTGGCCTTCGGCAGCGACTGGGATGTGTCGACCATGAATCCGCTACCGGCGATCGAGGTCGGCATCACGCGACAGGACCCCGACGACCAAACCTCGACCCCCTGGTTGCCGCAAGAGCGAGTCGATCTGAGGACCATGCTTGCTGGCTACACCACCGGGGCGGCCTGGGTGAACTTCCTGGAACGTGAAACGGGCACACTGGAAGTCGGAAAGCGCGCCGATCTCGTCGTTCTCGAACGCGACCTTGCAACCCTCGAGCCGCACGAGATCAGCGACGTACAAGTCGTGATGACGGTCTTTGACGGCCGGGTCGTCTACCGCGGCAGTCTAGATACCAGGTAGGTCCGGTCGACTCTGGCTGTCAGTCCGAGCCCTTGTCCAACCAGTCACGGGCCTCATCGATCTCCTGGCGGTCGAAGTAGCGCACTGAAGCCAGGGTGAAGGGCTTGCAGAAGACGGCCATTCCCTTCTCCCACTTCTGGTCACCGACGATCGCCAGCCGCTCGATATCCGAGAAGTGACGGGCGGCGAACTTCGTGTCCTCCCAGAGGGCACCGGCCGTCCAGCCATGGAAGTCGACCAGCTCCACGAGCATCCGAATCTTGCCGTACTTCTTCGTCAGTCTGTCGACCTCGGGCACGAAGTGCTCGTAGTCCTGGCTTTCGAGCTTGCCGTGCAGCGTCACGAAGACGTTCTTGCCTTCTTCAGCGATGGTGATCTGAGTCGTCTGCGCCATTTGAGTCATGCCTCTGCTCCTTTCAATATCTACACTACTCCTGTCAGGAATCGAGCTCCCAGTCCTTGCTCCTGCCGTAGTCATCGCCGAGGTACTCCTCCACACGGCGATGGACCGGTTCTGTTGGATCGAACTCCGGACAGTTCCGGATCTCTCCACGAGTCCGTCGGACCGGGCGGATCTGCTGCTCTCAGGTTGCCAGAACCAGGAAGACGATGAGCGAAGCCGCCCAGACCAGGGTGAGGCCACGCCAGGCGGGGCGGGCAATGGGCTGTGACTCGTTCTCGCACCGTCTGCGCGAGGCCCACAGAATGGCCGCCGAGATGACCGCAGCGAGCAGAACGGCGGCAACCGAGGCGAGTGTGAGAACCGAGACTCCGTCCTCGAACGGCCCGAGCCAGGCGGCACTGCCACTTGGCTGGATCTGCAGCTCGTGCAGAACCGGGATATTGCGGAACTGGGCCGCCATCAGCGGGCCCCAAACCAGCACAGCCAGGGCCGCGGCTACCCGAGTAGCAGCTATCGGGTTCTCTCGCAGCACCCCGAGGACTCCGGGCAGACGCCAGGCCAGGACGAGACCGACCAGGATCGCCGCCAGACCGGCAGCCGCCAAGACGGCCGGCTGCTGCAACCAGGTATTCGATGGCGCCACCAGAAAGAGAGGTGCCAGGAGCAGCAGGCTGAGCGCGAAGGTCGCCGGGTACCGACCCGCGCCGGAGAGGCCGAGAACTCCCATTCCCGGCGGCCGCAGCATGAGGTGGGTCGAGTCGTGCGGGCAGGTGCGCAGGCAGTCACCGCAGAGCTTGCACTGGTGCGCCTCGCTGGAGTTCATGGGATGCCGAAAGACCGTGCAGCCGGGGATACCGTCTCTGCCCTGGTAGCAGTCGTGGGTCGTACACGTCGAGGCGCACAGATGTCGGTCGGCGGCGACCGCGAGTGGAGCCGCTGGCGCCAGGACGACCGCCAGTCTGCCTAGCGGACACACGTGCCTGCACCACACCTCACGCTCGTAGATAACGGCAAACACGACGGCGGCGAGGATGAGTGCCAGCAACAGGAAACCAGATCCGAGCGGCACCTCGGTCATATGGAAGACCTGCTCGACCCAGAGGATGGCAAGGAAGCCGAGAATCGGCAACACGGCGGCAACAAAGGGGTTGCCAATCCACTTCGGCGGAGGCCGTTCCCGGCCAATCGCCCCCTTGGCCATCCGGGCGGCGCTCGACAGCGGACAGACGGTGCACCAAAGGGCTCCGCCGAGGAGGAAGACGGCGAAGACAGCCGGCTCCCACACAGCCCAGATGAAGCCGTTGGCCAGCCGCCCGGCGAGCGTGGCTCCGGCGACCAGGCAGAGCACGATGACGGCGAGGAACGACACCAGAGTCGCCCACCGAATCCAGCGTAGACCTCCTGCTTCCAGGAAGCGCAGAACCGGCGACGGGCGCCCGAGCGACAGACCGACGGGCTCTTCCTCGCCTGGGCCGGTGAAGACGTGTTCCGCGCGGATCTCGCCCCCGACGCTGCAGCGGGCCGCCATCGCAACAATGTCGCGCAGTTCGTCGACATTGCGTACCGAGTAGTGCAGGCTCACCAGTGCGTGTTCGGCACCGCGACTGAGTCGCAGACTCTTCTGCCCGTCGATCTCGCTGAGGAAATGGCGAGCCAGATGCACTATTTCTCGCGGTCTCTCGATCAACGGTGGCAGGCGAATCGTCTTGGAGAAGGCCCTGCGCAACGGTTCGATGACCTCGTCGGCATAAAGAGGATTCTCCAGGTCGTGGGCCGTGGCGAGTATGCGAACCTTCGGAAAGTCGGCCATGTCCCCGCGCCGCGTCCGGTCCAGGTATTCCGCCAGATGCGCCTGCGTCCGGGCGGGCAGTGCCCCGATGTGACGGAGGATCAGGTCCCCCTCATGGGCGATGTGGATGGCGCCGAAGCCGCTCGCTTGCCCGGGGAAGTCTTCGCCTTCGCGGAATCCGAAGATGGCCGATGAGGCTCGATCGGCGGGCAGGGTTGTACAGTCGACGACCAGCAGGGCACGCTCGGGATCCCCGCAGCAGTGGTGGATCAAGTGGGCGGAGAGCGTCTTCCCCGTCCCGGGCGCGCCGGCCAGCAATACCGCTCCGTCGCCTTTGCCGAGCCGCATCAGCTGCTGCCTGATGAGGCGCATGCGCGGGAAGACAGCGACCATCGAGTCTTCGACCACCTCGGCACGGACCAGTTCGGAGAACGCCTCTTGCCGCTGAAAGAGGTCCCACACTTCGGAAGTGGAGCGCTTCAGGTCCTGGGCCAGATGGCCAAGCAGCTTCACCCTCAGCGGTTCGCATTCGGCCAGCGCGGTGGGAAAGAGCTCGGCCGGGTAACGCAGCAGCCGCATCGGAGTCATGGAGGTGACGTCGGCGGAAACCGGCTCGTTGCGTAGCACGGAGAGCTCGCCAAAGTACTCGCCCGGCCCGAGTCGGCACAGTGTCAGGTGGCGACCGTCGGCGGCCTGCAGGCTGACCTCGGCTTCACCGGCGAGAATAAAGTAGACGGCGACTCCCGGTTCGCCCTCGTGCAGGATGCCCGCGCCCGCCGCGCACTCGACCTCGCTGCCCCTGACTCGCAGGTAGTCGAGCAGCGCGATGCCTAGCGCATCCGAGGCGATCGGGTCGGTGTTCACGTCGAAACCCTGTTTGGACACCAGTGTACACCCGCAAGGGACGCTTGGCAGCTGACGATGAGCGAAAGGAAGCCCTCGAGGAGCAGAAGAAGCGAAAATGGATGAGTTGGTAGCTCACTCCATTCCGAGTTGGAACCGACTGGGCGCCTGGTTGCGGGAGCTGAATGCGCTAGGCCGCTGCATCTTCTCTATCCCGCCACTAACGCCAGGCACGCCCCCACCGGATCCTGAACAGCCGCATATGCGTACTCCCCATCCGTCCCCCGTGTCGCCTTGAGGACCTTACCCCCTCCCTCTCGTACCCGACGGAGACTTTCGGCGAGGTCGCCAACTGGAAGGTAGATGATCCAGATAGGCGGCAGCCCCAGGTTCACGCCGCGCGCATGACAGACTCCGGCCGCCGGGTTTCCATCATCACCGAACATGTTGTAGTCGGCGTAGCGCTCGCCTGCGTCCTCCATCTCGACGTCCTGCACCGACCAGTCAACGACTTGGGCGTAGAAGTCACGGATTGCCGAAGCGTCGGAGACCGTCAGGTCGAGCCAGGAGATGCAACCCACAGGCGCCGAGGCGTCACGCGATGAGACGCCCTCAGTTGGGGGGAACGCCTCCGCAGAAACAACCGGGATGATCCCGAACGCCGCGCCATTCGGATCGAGCAGCACCGCCCATTGGCTCTTTCCATCGTCATCTTTGCCATGCATGAGCTCACTCCCGCCGAGATCGAGCGCACGCTCCACACTGGCTGCAACATCGGCGACCTGTATGTGGGGCATCCATTGCAGCGGTAGTTTTTCGTACTCCGTAATGCGCGCGCCCAGGCCGATGATCGGCATTCCTCGGTTGTTCGTCAGGTCGTCCCGCCACAGTGGATTCTCACCCGTGGTCAGGACACGTGAGTAGAAGCTCAGTTCGCGATCGTGTTCTGGGACGGCGATATCGGCGCTGAGGATCCCGCCGACGCGTGGGAGGAAGGGATCACTCATGGTTTGCATCCTAATTGACATAACTTTGGTTGGCGACTGACGGTTCTCTGGCAAGACATCCTACTTCAATGGCTCGCAATCGAGGCGACCCGGAGGCGGCCTAACGTCAGTGTTCACCAAGTTGCGATTGGTGATGTTCCAATTTCAAAACGTGCAACCAGTAAGGAATAGAATCAAGGTAGACCAATTACTACGTCGAGTCCCCCCTGGCCAGTGGCTCTTGGTAGCACCTTTATCTCCGAATGGGAGCAACCCGAGACTGAGTTCGGGCCGATTCAGATACTCTCCCCAATCCAAATGGTCATGGACCGTCGGGCAGCCTACATCCGTTGGAATGAACCACAGTGCGTCGATCAAGCTGTGTTGAGTTCTCAAAGCCACTCTCTCGACTGGGAAGTGGTCGCGGCTCGACCGCAGGCCTGCCGGGGTTCGACCCGCTGCGAGGTGATCCCCGGTTCGACGAATTGCTCGTCAAGCTGCGCTTGGCGAGGTGATCAAGTCGGGGCAGTCGAAGAGAGGCACTGCAGTACAATCTGTCAACTTGATAGGTACCACGCTCTCTCACTTCAGGATCACCGCCAAGCTGGGTGAAGGCGGCATGGGGGAGGTCTATCGTGCCGAGGACACGAAGCTCGGGCGCGAGGTGGCGATCAAGGTGCTACCCGAGGCGGTCGCCTCGGATCCTGAGCGTCTGGCCCGCTTCGAACGGGAAGCCAAGGTGCTCGCCTCGCTCAACCACTCACACATCGCGGCGATCTACTCGATCGAATCGGCCATCCCTTCGGGTCGACCCATGCACTTCCTCGTCATGGAGCTCGCCGAGGGAGAGGACCTGGGTGCACGGATCGCGCGGGGGCCTGTTCCGGTCGACGAGGCGCTTCCCATCGCGTTGCAGATCGCCGAGGCGCTGGAGGCGGCGCATGAGAAGGGGATCATCCACAGGGACTTGAAGCCGGCCAACGTGAAAGTGGGCAGCGAGGGCGAGGTCAAGGTGCTGGATTTCGGTCTCGCCAAAGCACTCGACCCAGCGGCTGGCACCGAGACCGATAGCGTGAATCCGTCGATGTCACCGACGTTGACGGCCCAGATGACGCAGGCCGGGGTCATCCTCGGCACCGCCGCTTACATGGCGCCCGAGCAGGCCAGGGGCAAGACAGTGGACAAGCGGGCCGATATCTGGGCCTTTGGTGTGGTGCTCTTCGAGATGCTCACCGGCAAGCAGCTGTTTGCCGCAGAATCGGTACCAGAGACCCTCGGAGCCATTTTCAGTCGAGAGATCGATCTCGACGAGCTGCCCGCTGATGCACCGCTGCGACTCCGTCAGCTCCTGTGGCGCTGCCTCGAACGGGATCCGAGGCGTCGCCTGCGCGACATCGGCGAAGCTCGCATCACGCTCGAGGCGGCCCCCGATTCGGAGATTGAGGCAGCAGCGCCAGGGCTACCCCTGGACATCCCGACGTGGCGGCGGTGGCTTCCCTGGCTGATCGCCACTGCGGCTCTGGTTGTGGCCCTCGGGTTGGCGCTGACAGGCAGCCCACCTGATGAGACGGCCGACAGCCGGTCTGTCGTGGCGGCGATTCCCATTCCCGACCCGCTTCACTTCAGCACTTCGAGGGGTCCGATGGCGCTGTCAGCCGACGGTAGCCGCTTGGCTTTCGTTGTGATCGACGCGACGGGCGAGGCAAAGCTCGCCTGGCGATCCCTCGACAGCCCCGAGGTCCATCTGCTGGCCGGCTCTGAGGATGCCAGCTCCCCTTTTTGGTCACCCGATGCACTGTCTTTGGGCTTCTTCGCCGACCAGAAGCTCAAGAGAATCGATCTCGAAGGCGGCGAACTCGTAGTACTCGCCGCGGCGCCCGTTCCCGAGGGCGGAAGCTGGAACCGTGAGGGAGTCATTGTCTTTGCACCCGGGGCCTGGGGCCAGCCGATCCGGCGGGTGAATGCCGACGGCGGTGATGCGAGTGTTGTCATCGATCTCGTGCCAGAGAAGAAGATCGACTACCACCTGCGTCCCAGCTTCTTGCCCGACGGCAGGCGCTTCCTCTTTTCCGTCCTCGATCAGACGGGGGCGGCCACAGGTCTGTATCTCGGTTCGATCGATGAGCCGGAAGTGGAGCGCCTCACGGGTGATATCGGCCTGCACGCGGTCTATATACAGCCGGGCTACCTGTTGTACTGGCAGGAAGGCTCGCTGCGGGCTCGCAGCTTCGACCCCGAGACCTCGGCCGTGGGTGAGCAGACGTTCAGAATCGCCGATCGGGTGCGATCGGTATTCCCCGTAGTGGGTCTGTTTGCCGCGTCGCAAAACGGGCTGCTGGTCTATCTTTCGGGTGACATCGGTCAGCGTACCACCGAATTGGCGTGGGTCGATCGCGACGGCGGGCTGCTCGAGCAACTGGCGCCGCCGAGCGAGTACTACTACCCTCGTCTCTCGCATAGCGGACGTCGAGTGGTGGTCGATCAGAGTCTGCCGCTGGCGGATCTTTGGACCTTCGAAGTTGGCCGAGCGATTCCGAACCGGGTTACCTACAGCGAAGTGGATGAGACCCTGCCTGTCTGGTCGGCCGATGACGCTCGTCTGTATTACATGCGCGCGGAGGGTGAAAACAGCATCTATGTGTCCCAGATCGCTTCCAACGAGGATCCTCGCTTGGTCGTCGCCAACGGTTCGCCCTGCGACGTGTCACCCGACGGGAGGTTTCTCCTCTTCCGAAGAGACAAGCCCGGCGAGTCAGATCTGAACGAGGATCTTTGGACGGTCGACCTGTCGGATGGCACAGAGAGTGTCTGGCTGGCGACGCCCTATGCCGAACGCACCGGACGGTTCTCCCCGAACGGCCGCTGGATCGCATATGCCGCGAACGACTCGGGCCGCTTCGAGGTCTACTTACAGCGTTTCCCCGAGCTGGCTGAACGGATTCCCGTGTCTGACGGAGGAGGCACGACGCCAGTCTGGCGCCCCGATGGGCGTGAGCTCTACTACTGGTCGGCGAACGGTTGGCTGATGGCGGTACCGGTGGAGCTCTCCGATAGTCCCCGGTTCGGTGAGAGCCAGCCCTTGTTCAAGGCTCGGCTGAGAAATATCGGCGGCTGGAACGCTCAGTACGATGTCTCCGCCGATGGTCAGCGGCTCCTGCTCAACAGATTGGTCGAAGAGCCGACCGTCGAGCCACTCGTGCTGATCCAGAACTGGGGAGCCAGACTGACAGAGAAGTGATCTCCGCCGACCTGGAACAGGGGCGCGCAGGACGTGGCAGGGACCTGTCGCTGTTGCCCGTCTCGGTATAGACTGCCGCCAACAATCCGATACTTGCCAGCGAGAAATGATCTCCTGCTGGCCAACGGAAGGGGGTAGGGAATGCTGAAGCAGCTACCGAGAGGTGGAGTGTGTCAAGGAGTCGGGATCGCCCTGATAGTCGCAGCGGTCCTGGCGCTCGCGCCGGGACAGGCAGCGGCGGACACGGCCGAAGAGGTCCGCGCGACAATCCTGGAGGACATGGCTTACACGAACAAGAACCTGAAGGACGCGCCCGACACGGTTGCGAAAGACGGCTCGGTCGAGTTCTGGTCGAGCGGCGGCCTGATGCAGTGGGTGCCGGCTGACGGTGCGATTTCGGAATACGAGTATCAGACGCTGACACCCAAGTACATCGAGGTCATCACGCTGGTCGAGGGCCAGGCGGCGGTCGCGATGTACTACTCTGAAGGGAAATTCAAGGCAAAGGGCGGCGAGGCGGTCAACAACTACCTGACCCGCGTCACTCAGGTCTATGTAAAGGAGGGCGGCAGGTGGAAGGTGCGAGCTGCGCACTGGTCACCTGTGGCCGGGGGCTCGGGTACGAACCAGAACTCTATCGACTGAAGATTGTCGTACTTCAACGTTCAAACTTGGGGCACTCGGCGTACGTCGGGTGTCCCTTTTCTTCTTGCCAGCCTGGTTGATGCAACTGCAGTAAACTCGCCGCAGTGATCGGCGCCACACTTTCCCATTTCCGGATCACCGCCAAGCTGGGCGAAGGCAGGATGGGGGAGGTGTACCGGGCCGAGAATCTGGAGCTCAAGCGACCGGTGGCGATCAAGGTCCTGGAAGTCGGTCTGGCGATTGCCGAAGCCCTGGTCGCCGCGCATGAAAAGAGCATCGTGCATCGGGACCTGAAGCCCGCCAACGTCATGCTGACGTGCGACGGCAGAATCAATGTACTGGACTTCGGCCTGGCGGGCCCTGGAGCTCTACTTTGACGCTCGGCCACTCGCCTGGTTCGACTCCCGGCATGTCGAGCGGCTGTTTCGCGCCGAGGTCTTACGAATTCTCCTCGAGAAGGAGCTGATCACCGAGGCGATCATCGACAACCTCCTGTCCTGGCGCCACCGACAAATCCACCCGGCGACCTTGGCTCAGCTGGGCGAAGTTGATCCACAGGGTCGACGAGGTCGATCCGCTCCTGTGCCCGTTCTGCGGCGCCGAGATAGAGATCTTCGCCTTCATCGTCGACTCTGCCACCGCCTCGGTCGAGGCACTGGGCGATCTAGAATGGAGTGTCCAATCCCTCGTGACCGGTCGTGAAAGGCTGGTCACTGAGCCACGGCTATGACCCAAGAGAGCGATCGGCGTCCCAGTCTGCTTCTGATCGATGCCCTGAACCTGATCCGACGAGTCTACGCGGCTCAGCCGGGTGAGGACGGGCTCGACCGCGCGCAGGGAGCGAAGATCTCGAGCGTACAGTCCCTTCGCCGTGGGCTGCGTGAGTGTGCACCCACGCATGCTGTCTGCGTGTTCGATGGCGATGGCCCCAGCTGGCGCCATGAGCTTCTCCCAGAGTACAAGGCGGGACATGCTCCGATGCCCGAAGCGTTGGCATCCGCCCTCGAGGGGTACCGCGACGCCTTCCGGGAGATCAGCGTCGCATCACTGGTCCGGCCCGGACTCGAAGCGGACGATGTCATCGCCACGATCGCCTGCAAGGCTCTCGCGGCTGGAACCTCGGTCACGATTCTGTCGACCGACAAGATCTTCCTCAAATTGCTACCTCAGGGTGTCCGGGTGCGGGATCACTTCAAGGGAGCCGACTTCAGTGTGCAGGACGTGGTCGAGAAGTTCGGCGTCCGCCCCGAGCAACTGGTCGACTTTCTGGCGCTTGCCGGTGATCGCAGCAATGGCATCGGTGGAGTCCCCGGAATCGGCAAGAAGACTGCCGGCGAGCTCCTGGCTCGATTCGGGACCTTGGAGAGGGTGTGGGAGGCGAAGGATGCTCTCGAGGGCAAGCTCGGTGAGCTTCTGCGGGAGCACGAGACGACCGCACGCTTTTGCCACACGCTGGTCGATCTGCGCACCGACCTCGAGCTCGGGACGAATCTGAGCGAGCTGCGATATCTACCGCCAGAAGAACACGAACGCGCCAACTAGCGTCGATTATGCGATCGCTGGTTCGAGGTGAAACTCGTTTCCTTGGCGTCCGGGCAGCCTCAGTGACACGCCGAGGGCGGAGCGAGTACAGTTTCCCTATTCCTGGTTGAAGGCACCCTCCATCATCGGACTCCACTGCTCGCCGTCGTGGGAAGTCTCCATCCCCGTCCCGAGGCAGTCGAACCAGTCGAGCAGGCGTTGTCGTAGGATTCCTGAAAGCGACTCGAAGACTGGAGGTCGGGCCTGACGATGACTTGGAATCGATGGCAGCATCATCTCTTGTGGGGTCTTGGCCTCGGCGCGGCGGTCGTTCTGTGCATCCAGATCCTGACCTGGCTTGGCCTGGGTCTGTCGCACCTCACCTGGATTCTGACCTGGCTGCTGGTAATGGTTTTCGCGGTGCTGGCAGGAAAGTCGCTCGGCAGGCATCAGGGAGAGAGACCACGCTTCTTGCAGCTGCTCTTGCTCCTTGTGGTGATGATCCTGGTGGGGCGCGTTGTCTACCAGACTTACATGTTCGTCTACATCAACTTCGTAGACCCGGCCTGGGTAGACACCGTCGCGGAGGTCTGGAGTGTTCAGCTCGAGGAAGCTGGATCGAGCACCGAGGAGATCGAAGGTAAGATTGCGGACTTCCGGAAACAGTGGGAGACGCCCTACGTCTTCACCCTCGGGATCGTTGCCTACGCGTTGCCTCAGCTGGTCCTCGGGCTCCTCGCGATGATCCTGGGAGTTGTTCAGCCCTGGAAGAAGCGCTAACCAACCCGGAAGAGTTGACGTTGGCTTGGCAGAGTCAGCGTGTTCTAGAGGTTCGGACGCGATGTCCCCGGGCATGACGAACGGGTTGCAGGATTCGGGAGCTGTAAACCTGAGAAGCAACGAGTGAGGCTGCCGCCGAATCACTTCCGAATAGCTGATCAGGAGCTGGAAAAGGTTGGACGATTGGCTGCAGCAACCTCGGTCGTTCCCAAACCTGCCAGGCGTTGGTCGACTGTCTCATTCAGGCGAACGGCTAATCGAACTCGGCACCGGACTACCGCAGGAAAGGAAAAGGCCGGAGCTCGGAAGCTCCGGCCTGGTGCAATTGCCCTCGCAACAACTACTTGAAAGCAGTCGGCGTGCGAAAGCCGATGAATTCGAAGGAATCCGTCAGCGCCGTGCCTACCGCGAAGACCACCATCGCGTTGTAGGGCTTCAGCCGCACCTTCGTCGGTCCAAAGGCGACCGTGCTGGTCTCTGCCACCCGAAGACGCAGGCGCCAGTTCCCGGGTCGCAGGTCCGCCTGTTCCTGATCGCCGGGCATGAAGTCTTCCACCTCGATGACCCCGCGGATCCGGTTGCCGCGCCAGATGTCGACGTCGACGGTGGGCGCCTGCGCGGTGTGGTGAGCGATCAAACGCCCCTTGCCGGGGGTTGTGCCGCTGAGGTCGAGGTCGAACTTGCTGCCGGTAATACCCACGGCCAACACATCGCCAGCGCCGGGACTTCCGTCACCAGTCAGGTGCGCGATGATCGCCGAGGCCGCGCCGCCGAACGGAACGTTCGGGAGATCCAGCACCAGGGTGCCATCGCAGCCCGGGGCTCCGTCATCGTCAGCCAGGAAGATCTGGATGTCCGCTGCTGCCTCGACGACCGGGACGGGGCCGACAACATCACCGAACTCGAAGTCCTCCAGGGCGCAAACGCCGCCGACGCTCACATCCACCGGCAAGGCGTCGCTCAGACCGAGGTCCCCGCCCGGTATTCCATGCACGACATACGTCATCTCGGCCCGCGCGCCGGTGGCTGCCAAGGCAAGGACGAGAGCCAGTCCAATCATCCAGGTTGTCTTCTTCATCTTCGTCTCCTCCTTCGATCTGTGTGCATCACTGCACCTCTGACAAGTTGCGAGGACATTTTGCCCTCTCTTGATGAACGTTATGGACGTTATATCCACACCGCTTAGTCCATCAGAAAACTCTCTGCCTGTCAATAGATCAATCGGTATGGCCCCAAACGCCTGAAAGATGGTGAGTAATTTTAATGCACGTCTTGAATGTTTTCTTTCCTCGCGACCGACGCGCGTCCGGCAGCATGGAGGAATCGAAACGGTCGAATGAAGGGCAACTGCCGGATGCGTTTGCCGGTGGCAGCGAAGATGACTTTGCCACCTCTCCGACTCGCCGGATGTCTCCCCCGCTCTCGAACACGTTCACTTCGATTGGCGAAGTGGTGGCTGTTTTATCGACCTGGCGTGTTCTATGACATCAGGCTGCAAGAAACGGCTGTGATTCATCTGCACCAACTGGGGAGGCTGCTGGGCAAACGTCACGGTATAGGTGTGGAGTATGGGCGCATCAGCGACGAGATCTACTCGCAGTCGATCGGATTTCGCGCCAACTCTAACTATCGACTCAGTCTCGGTGTGCAGCTGGGATTCCGGTACAGAATAGCCCCGGCGGACTACCCCGCGGTCAGGAGAGATATCTCGGGACCACCAGTCGAACTCCCTTTGATTGTGGTCCTCATCTGTTTGCTTCTTGGTTGGTGGGTTGTCCCCCCCTCAACGGCCGATCATTCGCTGCAGATGCTCGGGATACCTGGCACCCTGCACCTCGATCCGAGCCAGGGACTCCTCGATCTCGTGCAGGTCGTCCGGCGTTAGCTCGACGTCGGCCGAAGCGAGGTTTTCCTCCAGGTGTTGTAAATTGGTGGTACCAGGAATCGGCACGATCCACGGCTTCTGGGCCAGCAGCCAGGCGAGCGCGATCTGGGCCGGCGTCATGTTCTTCGCCGCCGCGATGCGGCCTAGCAGGTCGACGAGCCCCTGGTTCGCCTTGCGCGCCTCGCTCGAGAAGCGTGGCAGGAGGTTGCGGAAGTCTGTGCTGTCGAACGGAGTGCTCTCGTCGATCTTGCCTGTCAGGAAGCCCCTGCCGAGCGGACTGAACAACACAAAGCCGATACCCAGCTCCT
The DNA here is from genome assembly GCA_963707075.1 of uncultured Acidobacteriota bacterium. Lineage (GTDB taxonomy): Bacteria > Acidobacteriota > Thermoanaerobaculia > Multivoradales > JAHEKO01 > CAXMQZ01. Next base: position 3,894 of record CAVPOX010000001.1, on the reverse strand, counting down.
CCAACACGGGCAGCACCTCCTCTTCGGGCTCTCTCCACCAGAGCGAGTACTCGCTCTGCAGCGCGGTGAGCGGCTGGACCTCATGGGCGCGCCGGATCGTCTGCACTCCAGCCTCTGACATGCCGAAGTGGTGGACCTTTCCTTCCCGGATCAGATCCCCGACCGTTCCAGCCACATCCTCGATCGGCACGTCCGGGTCGACGCGATGTTGGTAGAAGAGATCGATGTGATCCGTCTGCAGTCGCTTCAGCGAGGCGTCGGCCACCTCGCGAATCCGCTCCGGTCGGCTGTCCGTGCCCTGTCTCGCGTCGCCCTCCTTGAAGCCGAACTTCGTGGCAATTACCACCTGGTCGCGGCAGGGGGCGAGCGCTTCACCGAGTAGTTCCTCGTTGAGGTACGGGCCGTAGGCTTCGGCGGTGTCGAAGAGGGTGACCCCGCGCTCGACTGCGGTGCGGATCAGCCGGACGGCGTCCTGCGTGTCCGTGGCCGGCCCATACCCAGAGCTCAGCTCCATGCAGCCCAGGCCGATTGCCGAGACCTCCAGGTTGCTCCTGCCCAGTGTGCGTTTCTTCATGCCTCTTTCCCTTCCGTGCGGTTCACGAAAATGATAGTGGGTAACAACTCTGGCTGCAGGTCACTTGCTCGGAACCATGATCGACCTGGCGCCCTGCGCTTGGCGGGCCCCCTCGCAAGCACCCAGATCCTCATCGAGAACTCGATCAGCTCAAAGAGTGTCTACCACAACCTTCAGCCACCCGCTGAGCTCGGAAAAACCTGCTCTCCAACCTCGTTCGTCTCGGCACCGCCTCCCGATCCGAAACCGAACAGAAAAGAACGCACGCCTTGCTTCAGCGCGGCACTCTGACGACCGATACAGAGAGATGCGAGGGGTACTCGACACTGTGGTAGACGCGTTGTCGGGCGATCTCGTATTCCGTCTCGAGCTCGTTGCGGCCACCGGTGTTGAGATTCCGTGAGTAGAGCGGATGGAGAGCTGACGACACGATCAGCCGCAACCTGCTGCCAGCCTCGATAGTGCGGCCGGTGTGCCCCCACGGACGTCCTGCACCGCCACCACCTAGCCGTGCGCGGTGAACGTGCTCGAATACTCGGCGTAGCGCTCCTTCTGATAGGGCGTTCGAATCAGAATCACCGGCCACGGCTCGCCCGGTTCAGTCGAAAAGTAGAGTTCAGTAGACAGGCGGACGCCGTCGCGCATCGGCACCGCTACCGTCCGGTTGCCACGCTCCTCTTGAGTGCAGGCTACGCCACCAAAGAGGATGGAGGCGAAGACGGTCGCAACGATAAGCCCCTGTCCCAGCAATCGCATGAAATCTGAACGACTCTACACCTCATTGAGCACGTCTTCCACGCTGGAATGGATCGCCAGCGAAAGTGCCCGAGCGACCGTCAAACTATTCCGCGAAACGCTCGAGTTCGAGGCCGGTTTGCCTTCGTCACCTGACAGTCCGGCCAGGTCGATCGCCTCGGTCGGTTGACTCCTCGACCTACTGCCGACGCAGCTCCTGCTGCCGCATGGGCATGGCATCGATCTGGTCGTAGATGTCTCTCATGGCAACGACGGTACTGCTCGCGCGTTTCACGCCCCCGTCCTTGCCCACGAGGCGCAAGGCAAACTCGTCCTTCCCGATCTCGAATGACGCGCGGAGGAGCTGGGCGTCCTCGAGACTCAGGGGGCGTCCCTCGATCCGCGAGGTTCCCTCGCCGAGAACGACGATCAGCACCATGTCCCGCTCGTCGAAGCCTTCGCGGGCCGACTCCACGGCGTCGAGCTGCTTGCGCAGGATCGGGTCACGCTCGCCCGACCCGAAGAGCAGGAGGGGTCGCTTCTCCCACCGCAGGGCGCCCAGGGAGAACGGCTCGACCTCGCGATAGGCCGAGATCCAGTCCACCTCCAGGCGGAACGGCCCGTCCCTCCCATCGTTGATCATCACTCCCAGGCTGTCGATGGCCGCCGGCGCGAGGGCCGGCCCCGGGAGCGTGGCCCCGCGCCACCGAGGGCGGAACCGCGTGAAGGGGACATCGATCTCCTTCCACGTGCCGTCGCCGGTCTCGAATTCGGCCCAATAGGCCGGCCGCCTCCGACGATCCCGGGTGTCCGAGGTGGTGAGCCGGAAGGTATACGTTCGTCCGTCTCCTCGCGCGCGCAAACGGACGCCGTCGTACGCCGACAGGTCGAAGGAGTGGGGTCTCGAACGAATCGACGAGAAGCCACCTCCTCTCGTGTTCGTGCTACCGGTGAAGATTGCGACGTCGCCCTCGAGGCGAAGGCCTCCCTCGGATCGCCCCCCCATCACGTCGTCGTTGACGACGAACCAGGACAGGGCTTCGGTGGATTGGGGGAAGTCGACGAGGAGGAGCGGGCCACCGGGGCCCGCGTAGGCGCCGGAAGCGAGAAAGGCCCCGGTCACGACAAGACCTCGGGGTAGGTTCCACATGAGCTCAAACACTCCTCCTCCGGGATCGGCGCCCTGGTGTACCTGGCGTGCCCGGTCAACATGCGGCACGTGATCACGCGGGTGGCGGCCCAGATGTGTGTGCCAGTTCCTATACTAGTCCAGCAGGGGCTGGTGGGCGGCCGTTCTCTGAGTCTTGGAGTGAGGTCAGGCTGGTCCTGAAGCGCAGGAGTCGCAGGAGAAGTAGAACTCCTACGAGCCTGAGCCCTCCTCGATCTGCGGCAGCACACCTCCGGGTCGGCCGAAGTGAGGCAGAGCGTCTGTCGCTACCCGGGGATCGACGAAGGCACCTTGGGAGCGGCTGTAGTAGAGACAACCGATCTCGTCCTGTGGGCGCGATGCGACGAACGGTTCCACCGAGTCCAGGGCTGCAAGCCACTCGCGCTTCAACTCACCCAGTTCGATCGGCTCGGTCAGGTCGAGGCGGGCAAGATCTTCGGCCCGGACCCGCCCCCGGCGTCGTAGAAGCTCCAGCAGAGACAGCGGCGAATAGCCTGGATCCTTGCCACACGCCGCCCAACACAGAGCGCCGAGCACAAGCACGTGGTGATGCAGGTAGACAGTATCGAGGACATCGCGGGGCTCGTCGCGTCCAGCGAGGGCCAGGATCTTGTTGACGGCCAGATCGACGGGGTGGAGCATGAACCCTACGCGATCGTCGTGCAGGGTGGGCATGAACCGCCAGTCAGAGTCGCGTGCCCATTCGACCTTGGTTGCGTGTCCGTCCTTGCGCACAATCGCGCGAATGTAGCCGGGCTGATTGAGGTCAACGTCAATCGAGTAGCCGCCGGTTTCGAGCTTCTGCTGGTCAGCCGCAAAAGCTTCAGCGACACGAGCCTCGGAGTCGTGGAAGTAGTCGAGATCGCGGCTGAACCTCTTCGTTTTGGGCTCGATGAGTATCGCGGCTCCACCTGCAAGATAGGAGTCGAAGCTCCGGTTCTCGGAGAGAAGGAGGGCAAGGCCGGCCTGGTACTCGGTTAGCGGCACAGTGCCTCCGCAACCTTCCACGCTTCCCGGCCGCCGTGCCGGCGGAGTTGTTCAGCGACCCAGGCGACATCCCCAGATCCGACCTGGTATTCGGGGTTGTACGGCCAGAAGCACTCAGCATGGAACCGCCGGTAGGCTCGCCGCGCCTCACGGATTCGGACCATGGACCTCGCAGTCTCGGCGTCCAGCCTTCGACGACTCTTTCGGCCGCCTCGACGCCCGATCTTGGCAAGGTAGTTTCGTACGCTCTGCTCCATGCCCATATCCTAGCCGGCTTATGATAAATCCGCAACAACACCAGGCACCGAATGACCTGCCCCCAGTGTCTTAACCACCCATCATGGTGGGAATCCGTGCAGGGCGCTTGCGTCAAAGTGGCACAATTGATTTGTGTGAGTGTAGCTATCCGAAGTCAGGAGAGCTCAATTCG